>CAVRLE010000001.1:0-275965 GCA_963721825.1 uncultured Acidobacteriota bacterium
GATTCCCGGCAGGTGTTCTCCCGTGAGAACCAGGCCGCCACGGCCACCGGGCGAACTGGAACTTGCGTATTGTCAGACTTACCGAGGCCGTCGCCACCGCCAGCGAAGACCCCAGTTCCCAAGTGCCGCGTAAGAGAAGATGAGGGCATACCTTGCGCGGCCGCCGCCGATGTGATGAGGAGAGTCAACATTGCGACGATCGAAATTTTCATGTGGCCTCGCTGGCTGTGCGGTTGATGACGAATCAGAGAGGGTAAGGCAGGTGCGTGAACCGGTCAAGCGTTGTGCCGTCGGCGCGCACGTTGGTCGAGAATAAACGAGCGGATCGAGTGGCCTACTGAAGAATCACGAAGGATTTCTGCCTGTGTCGGCTTAGAATACGTGCCCCATGGCGAAAATTACTTTTCTTGGCGCGGCCGGCACCGTTACAGGGTCTAAGTACCTCGTGGAAGCGGAGGGCAAGCGCTTACTGGTGGACTGCGGCTTGTTTCAGGGTTCGAACGAGCTCGAGCAGCGAAACTGGAACAACCCGCCCGTTGATCCCGCGACGATCGATTGGGTGGTGCTGACGCATGCGCACATCGATCACACCGGTTACGTGCCGAGGCTGGTGCACCTCGGCTACCGAGGGCCTTTCTATTCCAACGCAGCGACCAACGAACTGTGCCAACTCCTGCTTCCCGACTCGGCCCACCTGCAGGAAGAGGACGCGCAGTACATCGCGAAAAAAGGCTACAGCCAGCACAAGCCGCCGCTTCCGCTTTACACTGTTGCGGAATCGCAAGCGCTGGGCGCTGAAGACATTTCAGCGAAATTCCGCGCGCGCAGCCGTTCACAATCAGCCCGCAATTTTCCGTGAAGCCGCACGACGCGGGGCACATTCTGGCTCATCCTGGCTCGAGCTGACAATCACGGAGAACGGGAAGCAAATTCTCGTAGTGTTTTCAGGCGACATAGGCCGCTACAACCAACCCATTCTGAAAGACCCGGAGCCGCCGAGCCGCGCCGATTACCTGCTTTGCGAATCGACGTATGGCGACCGGGATCACCCGACCGGCTCGGTTGCGGACAGAGCTTGCGAGCGTTATCAACGACACGGTGAAACGTGGCGGGGTGATCGTGATTCCCGCGTTCGCTGTGGATCGCACGCAAATGATCATGTATTACTTGCGCGAGCTCGTGAACCAGAAACGGATTCCGGTGCTGCCGGTGTACGTGGATAGTCCGATGGCGATCAACGTGACGGATTTATACGTGCGTCATCCCGAGGATCACGATTCCGACTACACAAATGAGGAGCAGCACGGGCTGGGCGATCCGCTCAATGTGAAGCTGGTTCATCTGACGCGCACGGTGGATGATTCGAAGAGGATCAACAACGTAACGACGCTCGTGCATCATCGTTTCCGCCAGTGGCATGGCTACGGGCGGACGCGTGCTGCATCATCTGGCGAAGCGGTTGCCGGACCCACGTAACACCGTGCTGCTCGTGGGCTATCAGGCGGACGGAACGAAAGGCCGGGCGCTGCAGGATGGAGCGAAGTTTATCAGCCTGTTCGGCCAACAGGTGCCGGTGCGCGCGCAGGTGGTTTCGATGGGGCAGCTTTCAGCGCACGCCGGCAAAAGCGAATTGCTGCGATGGCTTTCGGGATTTACCGCTCCGCCTCGGCAGACTTTTCTGGTGCACGGCGAACCCGTGGCGCTCAATTCCCTTCGCGACGCGGTGACGGCGCAATTCAAATGGCCGGTGACGATTCCTGCGTATCTGCAAACATTCGACCTGAACCCGATGTAACCGCCGGCCACTCACACTTCGAAATTAGAATCAATCTAAATCTACTTGACATCGGGTGTACTATTCCGCACAAACCCATTTGCGCGGAGGTGGGCCATGCATTGGCTCAGCAACCGCTTTTTTACTTCTTTGTGTTGGTGTGTCTGCATCCTGACGTTTGCTGTTCCTCGTTGTGCCAGCGGGTTCCAATTCGGGAAAGAGCTGTCCGGAATTTCCGGCAGGACTTACGACGAGCAGACGCAACAGATTTTGAGCCGGGCGGAGGTCACGCTGCGCGGCGCGAGCGGGGTGATGCAGGCGCAAGTCGTGACCAACGAATCCGGCAGATTCGACTTTGGCAACGTCGCGCGAGGCAATTACGAGATTGAAGCCAGAGTTAACGGCTACGAGCGGTATAGCACCGCTGTCGATCAGCGTCGGTAGCGGCGAAAGCCAGGGCATGACAATTTATCTGAAGCGGTTGCCAGCAAATCAGGAAGCGACCAGCTAGTTCGACCGCGTCCGCGCATGAACTTTCGATGCCGAAGAAGGCGCGGGACCTGATGTATTCGGGCAAACAAAAGGTTTACTACGGCAAAGAATCTGGACGGCGGCCTCAAGGATTTTCAAGCTGCGGTTGTCATCGCGCCTGATTATTACGAAGCGTACTACCAGATCGGGATGACGTATCTTGAGCTTGCGAAGCGCGATGACGCCGAGGAACAATTTTCGTAAATCGGTGCGAGTTAAGCAAGAACACGTACGGCGAACCGGTGATTGGAATGGGAACGATGTTGCTCGACAAAGCCGATAATGCAGGCGGCGAAAGGATGATCCGGCGCGGGCTGGAGCTCAAGTCGGAATTTCTGGCTTGGTTATTACGAATTAGGCCGAGCGTGTCTTGCGGAGAATCATCTTGTGGACGCAAAAAAGGCGGCCGAGCAGGCGCGGTCGTTGATGCCTAATGCGCGCGATCGTTTACCGGCTGCTGGCGAACATTCACATGCGCGAGAAGGATTATCCCGCGCTGCTCGCTGATATTGATACGTATTTGAAGATCGATCCCGATAGCGCGGCAGGCGCCGACGCGAAAGAGATGCGCGCAGAAGTGATTCAGAAGATTCGGGACGAGAAAGTGGTATCGGAGAATGGCACGCCGAAATGACCCGATGACGGGATGCTGCTAGTGAGTTGCGGCTTGCTGAACAAATGCAGGGACTTCCGTAAGACGGAAACCCATAACGAACATCGGATGTGGGGCTACACGTCCCCAACGTGCAAGTTCCCACTTGGCCCGCAGGAAGCGAATCTCAGGTTTCATGGAGACATCGAGAATCTGGCGTGTATCGCCACGATAAAACCGTTGCGGCATTTTCAATAGCGGCATTTTTCCCCATGCCTGTCCATCTTCAGAACCGTAAATCGAGATGTCCACGGACTCCTGTTCGATCTGGTCGCTAATTTCAATCCAGCACATGAAGGTGCGCGTGGCGCTCGAACTGATTTCGTGCGCTTCGCCTTCCCCATTGGCAGTGAGCTTCGTGCCGGGTCGAATCAGATGAACTCATCGCCATGCAGTCGTCTCCTCGATGAAACCTCGCGGATTTTAGCATAGGTGTCTGGCGGACGCGGAAAGCAAGGCGGGTTAGTGGCTTTGAGCTTGGCCAGGCGCTCGGCGGCGGCCTGGAATGTTTTTTCCGTCTTGCAGAATGTGAAACGCAGGTGCGTGCGACCATCCGTAGGATCGCGATAGAAACTCGAGCCGGGAACCGCCGCGACACCGATATCTTTCACCAGGTATCTTGAGAATTCGACATCGTTAGTGAAGCCCGAATCCGCTGATGTCGGTCATGATGTAGTAGGCGCCGTTCGGCATAAAGCATTGGAATCCCGCGCCGGTGAGGATGCCGAGGAGGCGATCGCGGCGGGCGTGATAATGATTGGCGAGCTTTTCGTAGTAGGTCGGGGGCGACTGGAGCGCCATGGCACCGGCCTCCTGCAAAGGTGCCGGCGCACCCACGGTCATGAAATCGTGCATCTTTCGAATCGCACCGCTGATTCCCGGAGGCGCGATGATGTATCCGACACGCCATCCCGTGACGCTGTAGGTTTTCGACATTCCGTTGACGACGATGGTGCGTTCGCGCATGCCGTCCAGAGTGCGGACACGTGCGTGGCGCCGTCGTAAAGAATGTGTTCGTAGATTTCATCGGTGATCGCGAGAACGTCCCACTTCTGGCACAGATCGCGCAATGACTTCGAGTTCCGCGGCTGAAAACCTTTCCCGTGGGATTGTTCGGCGTATTAATAATGATGGCCTTGGTCTTGTTGTTGAATGCCGCGGCCAGTTCGGCCTCATCAAAAGTCCAGTCCGGACGGCGAAGCTGAACGAATCGAGGAGTCGCGCCGGAGATGATCGCATCCGGGCCGTAGTTCTCGTAGAACGGCTCGAAGACGATGACTTCATCGCCGGGATTGATCACGGCCAGCAGCACGTCGATCATGCCTTCGGTGGATCCGCAGCAGACCGTGATTTCGCGTTCCGGATCGATATCGATTCCCAGAAAGCGTTTTGTCTTTACGGTCAAGGCATCGCGGAACTTTTTCGCACCCCAGGTGATGGCGTACTGGTTGACGTCGGCGAAAATCGCATCGGAGGCGGCCTTCTTCAGGATTTCGGGCGCGGCAAAATCCGGAAACCCCTGCGATAAATTGACCGCGCCATGCTGGATGGCCAGGCGCGTCATTTCGCGAATCACGGATTCGGTGAACAGCGCGGCCTTGTAGGAAAGGCGCTCGCTAGTGGCGATGGCGCGTTCTGCTTTGATGGGGTTCATTCTGCGGCTGCGCTCCGTAGAGTTTGCGGTAAATGCCGGCGTTGCGCGTGACGATTTCGACGTACTCGCGAGTTTCAGTGAACGGAATCGAATCCACAAATTCCGCGATTCGTGTAGTGCTGCCCTTGGTTCCATTGCGCCACGCGCTCTTCTCCCGCATTGTACGCGGCCAGCGCGGATTCCACACTTCCGAAATCCTTTTGCAGTCCTGAGAGATAGAGCGTACCGCGGCGCACGTTGTAATCAGGGTCCACAAGGCGTCCGCGCGAGTATCCCGACCTTTGCGCTGCGGGCCAGCCGCTTCGCGGTTTTGGACAGCGGCTGCGTCAAGCCGTAAGCGTTCGCTCCGGAGCGCGCGTCAGGATCGAACGCCGATTCCTGCGAATCAAACCGGCGGTGAGCGACGAGGCAAGGCCCACATGCGCCGACCATTCATGAATTGGCCCCGCGAACGGCATGGGGTACGCGGCGAGCCAGACTTCGCGCGGAACCGTATCGAAAGGGCGGGATTCAAGCTGAGTAAAAATCTGCCGTACAGCAACGATGGCGACTCCGCAGTGGCCGGCGGCGATCGCCTGCTGAGCTACTCGAGAAGAAGGCGCGGCTCGCCCGTGGCAGCATAAGCAGCCCGCAGCTCGATTCGGCGGAGGAATCGAACGCAATGGTGCGTGCCAGCACCGTCGGCGCGCGCCTGGCGACCGGCGGCGGCGGGCGGGATCGTGTCACCCAAAGGGGCCGCCGGTGGCACGGCGGGAATCGGTCGAGCACACTCGGGATCCTCGAGAACACCACTGCCTAGACCGGCATTACGCACTACTGCGAGGCTTTCGAAATAATTCTGCGGGTAGCGGCTCTGCAGCTTTCCGTAGTAGGCACGAGCAAGCGCGGGGTTGTGCGCTTCCTCGGCGAGACGACCGAGCCAGTACAGCGCATCCGGCGTGAACTGCGAGCCGGGAAAGCGGCGTAGATACTCGGTGATCAGGCTCGCAGCATCGGGTGTGCGCTTCAGAACAGCGGTCCAAGCAACCCGCCACTGCGATGGAACGGCATCGGGCGACGTGGAAAAATTATCAGCGACGCGCTTGTAGTAGCCGGAGGCGCGGTCCCGATCGAGTTGCACCCAATAGTAATTTCCAGCAAGGAACAGCGCCTGCTCGGCCCAGCGGCTCTGAGGCGCGCGCGTCGCAGCGGATTCGACGGCCTGCGGCATCTGCGAATCCGGCGAGACGGTGCGGTAATACTGAGCCAGCGTAAAAAATCTCTCGGCGTCAACATCAGGATCGGCGATTTGGAGCGCACCGATGGCAGAAACTCCGCCGCCGAGAGCAACGCCGCACTCGAGAATCCGCAATTCCGCGCGCTCCTTATCCGCGCCCGAAAGCTGCGGCAGAAGTTGCGCATATTCGGTTCGCGCTTCGCTCCAGAGCCTGCCATTAAAAAGGGCACCCGCATGAACGACGCGTTCCTCAAGCGGCATTTCCTGATACCCGGATTTCAATGTGCTGCGAAGAAAATCAAGCTTCGCATTTGCCTGCCTTGCCTGCTCGGTGATTGGGTAGCGGAGGTAGAGCAACTGATAATCCTCGACCGCCTCAAGGGGCCGGCCTGCGTGTTCGCGAGCTTCACCCCGCAAAAAAAGAAGTGCCGGCTTGCTCTTCGTCGCGGGGTAAGCGTCCAGAGCTTCGAGAGCTAGGTTCGGCTGGTTGAGCGCGATGGCGGCTCCAGCAAGAGACTCCAGAGCCTGATCGGTCATCACTGAATCAGGAAAATCGGAGCGCAGCGTTTTCAGTTGCGCAATTGCGTCGCCTTGTTTGTTCAGAGCGATATTTGTTTCTGCATTCCAATAAAGCGCGTACTCGCGGAGGAGCGGTTCGGATTGCGCGCGAGCAAGCCATTTGACGGCAAGGCCGAAGTTGGTTTTCGAATAGTCGTAGTAACCAAGAGCCAAAGCAGCCCGGGCGCCATAAGCATTCTTGGAATTTTGATTCGCAAGAGCGCTCAGCTTTTCGTAGGCGGCCGCCGGATTTTTTTTCTTCAACGCGCGAGATAGATCTTGAAGCTGTGTAACCGTCGAAGTGGTTGGAGCTTTCGACGCAGTAGTGTCCGATGGAGCCCGCCGGGATGAGTGCGGTTTTCGCTGGCTTTGCGCAGATGCGACAAAAATAAGCCAAGCCGCGGCTACGCTCAGCCAGCGGCCCGAGAATTTCACCGTGGTCGTTTTAGTGCCGCAGAACGGGCGAGGGATACGGATATTCTCCAAGGGCTTCCATATCTCCCTCAGCGAGAATTTCCACCATCCAGTGATGAAAATAATCCACTGGCTGCTCCAGAATCGCGCGGAAACGGCGGTCGTATTCTTTACGGGCTTTGTCGAGGTCACTGCGCAACCGAATACAGATGTCCTTGTGCTCACGAGCCGCTTTCACATCTTTTGGCCGCAATAGTTTGATGTCTTGCATGGCCACTTTGGCTACTCGATTCGCGCGGCGATGCAGATCTTGAATTTCGGGTGGCAGGCTGGCCACGTTGAAAGCCTGCGATTCGACAACGGCCGCCTGGTCAGCGACCACTTCCGATTGGGCAGATTGTTCGGCGACTTGAGCTTCTTCCTGCGCTACCTGCGTGGTTGACGCTGGTGACTCCTCTGCCGGCTCGGAGGCAGTCGCCTCCTCAGGTTCTGCCACCGCAGTCGGAGCAGAGCGCGCCTGCGCGTGTGCGACCGAAGAAGCAGCCTCCGCCAAGTCCTCGGCTTCAACTGTGCCTGATGAGTCGCGAGGCTTCAGAGCAACGGCAACGAAGTTTGAGAGCACAGAAAGACCTGCGGCTAGCGCGGATGCCGCCGTTTGGGCGCGAAGCATGGCAGGCAGCGCGTTGGCAGGCCGCGTGGAAGAGCATGCCGCGACGAGGTCAGCGTAGGCCTGGTGCAGGTCGTCAGCAGTGCGTTGAAGCGGGGCGAGATTATCGCGCAACGCGCGCGATACTGCTTCTTCCAGCGCTCTATCGAGCGATTTTTGGCGCTCTTTCATGTTGAGTTGCCTATTTGCGATTATGAAAACGGTCGGCGAGAGTGTCAACTGACATTCGGGCGAGGCGTTCCTGGGCGTACAGCATTGCTCTCAGAAAAAGCACAGTTGAAAAGAAATCAAACGAAGCCATTTGTTTTCAGACCATTAGCGACTGGGCCGCACCCGCCAGCAGAGCCAGCAGAGATTGTCGGGAAATGTTAAAATAGACACTCCAACGGGGGCGACACGGTTTCGACGGAAGCTGTCGCGGCTCGAAGGCATGCCGGGCCCCACCTGCCCGCTATCGGGTGGAACAACACAACTGGCAACTCACAGTTGGCTCTCGCTGCCTAGATAAAACTAGCTAGCGCGTCTCCTTAACCGTCGCCTACGCGGTTGAGATGAGGCGTCACACAGTAGGCTGGCCGTCGCGTTTCGGTCCGTAATGCGGCGGTAAGATCATCGGACTAGCCGGGAGCGCGTCTTGCCCGCTCTGAGCTCTCCTGGTGAAACAATCGGAACGGGACAAGCATGTAGTCTTCGAGTTGCAAGGCTTTTCGGACGGGGGTTCGACTCCCCCCGCCTCCAAGATTTTATCCTCACACAACGCGCCGCAGGAACGAACGGTCCTCGCACAGGATGCAGCCGGTCTTTTCGACGGCCGCGACGCTTGTTACTGCAGCAGTATCCGCGGCGAACGCTTCGCGGTATTTCTCGTACGCATCTAGACTCGAAAAATTAATCAGAGCGAGAGCTGTATTCGTCGGCCCGGCGAGTCTCGTTGGCAGGAAGTAGCCCACAAGCTCTCCTCCACAGCGGCGGATCGGTTCCGGAAGTGCGCGCACGTATTCCTCGAAATTCCGATATTGATTTTGGTCGATTGTGTAGCGGATGCACAGCGTGATCATTTTCGTTGTCTCCTTCAGCCCTGATCCTAAGCTCGGCGCCGCGACGATGTTTCACGCGCAGATGAAACGTGGCCGAGGGCTTTGCGTTATCATTCTCTTATGAACGGTACCTATCCCATTGCGGCAGTCGGTGAACTGATCGGCGAGAATGTCCGGGCGGCAATTTTGATCGCGCTCCTGGACGAGAAGGCATTGCCAGCCGGTGAATTGGCGCGACTGGCCGGGATTTCAGCGCAATCGGCCAGCGGCCATCTCTCCAAACTCGTTGATGGCGGATTGCTTCGAGCCGAGGTCTCCGGACGCCAGCGCCTTTACAGAATCGCCAAGCCAGAAGTGGCCTACGCTCTCGAAGCCCTCGGAACGATCGCAACCGCATCGCCGGTGCGAAATATCGTCCGCGATCCGCGGATCGAAGCCTTGCGTACAGCGCGATCGTGTTACGACCATCTGGCGGGACGCGTTGCGGTGGAGATAGCGCGAAAGATGGAATCGTCGAAGGTCATTCGAGCATGTGGGGACCGGCGATACGAAGTGGCGCCGCGCGGCGAAGCGTGGCTTGCGAAGTTGGGCGTGAACGTCGAGCAAGTTCGCTGCAGCAGGCGCTCCTTTGCGCGCGAGTGTCTTGATTGGACGGAGCGTACCCCACACCTGGCGGGCGCGCTGGGTGCCGCGATGCTCTCGCGATTTCTGACGCTGGGATGGGTTGCGCGCCGCCCGAAAACACGCGCGCTGCGAATCACGCACCGGGGCGCGCGCGAGTTTCACGCGCAATTCGGCATCCTGGTCTCGCCATAATTCCTGTTACTCTGAACCGCTCAGGACAAACTCCGAGACTCAAATCCGCGATGCCGAAACAAAGTGCAGGAATACTTCTCTATCGAATCGCCAGTGGGAGCGTCGAGGTTTTCCTCGTTCATCCGGGCGGTCCGTTTTGGGCGAAGAAAGATGAGGGGGCATGGTCCATTCCGAAGGGTGAATTTGCCGATGGCGAAGAGCCGCTCGAAGCTGCGAAGCGCGAATTCACGGAAGAAACCAGCTTCCCCATCAAAGGGATGTTCACACCGCTCAATCCTGTGACGCAGCCGGGCGGCAAGACTGTTTACGCTTGGGCGGTTGAAGGTGACATCGACGCTGGCGCCATACGTAGCAACACTTTCTCGATGGAGTGGCCCAAAGGCTCGGCCAAAACCAAATCATTTCCAGAAATTGACCGGGCCGATTGGTTCGATCTCGATACCGCGAAGGTCAAAATCCTTAAGGGACAATTGGGATTGCTGGAACAGCTGTCGAGGAAATTATCGCAACCAAATCGCTGAAGCTGGCGCTGACGGGCCTTCAGCGATGGCTCTCCGCAATCAATTCTCGCCAAGCCGGGGATCTTCAAGAACCGACGCGGATGTGAGGCAGATAGCTAAGCACCCCGAACATATTCAGAAGCCACAGCACCACGCAGATAACCACCACAGTGTTCAGAATGGACTTTATCGTCCCCTGCATCGGGATGAGGTTTACCAACCAAAGCAGCACACCAATGACGATCAGCACAATCACGATTTGAATCAAAGGCATGGTTTCTTCGACCTCCTACCGACGACGGTCCCGGATCCCAACAAAAGAATAGGACTCACGTCTTTTCCCGCGTATACAGAGAACTGCCTAGAGCCTTGGGGAAAGATGCGTTAGCTCGCGTTGAGCTAATTTCGCCCTAGGATTGACGGCGCTCCACAGCAGAGAGATGATTAGCGCGGAAAAATACAGTCTCCAGCCAACTCAAGGAGCCTTCGCCGTGGCCGAAATCAAGAATCCAACTTCAGGATCGAGTGCTGCCGCAGCCGACGAAGCCCACATTGCAGTCCATTGGAAGGAAGAAGAGTATTTCTACCCGTCGGCGAAATTCGCCGAGCAAGCCTACCTAAAAGACCCGAAGGCGGTGGAGCGGTTCGGCGAAAAGAATTTTCCGAAGTGTTTCGAAGAGTATGCCGACATGCTTACGTGGTCGCAAAGATGGACCACGGTTCTCGATACCAACGATCCGCCCTTCTGGAAATGGTTCGTCGGCGGCAAGCTGAACGCCAGCTACAACTGCGTGGATCGCCATCTCGAGAAATACAAGGACAAGGCGGCAATCATTTCCGTTCCGGAGCCGGAAAATGAAGAACCCACCGTCATCACCTATCAGGAGTTGTACGAACGCGTGAACGAAACCGCAGCGATGCTGCGCGATTTCGCGGGATTGAAAAAAGGCGATCGTGTCACGATCCACATGCCCATGATCCCGGAGCTGCCCATCACGATGCTGGCGTGCGCTCGCCTTGGCGTGATCCATTCCGTGGTGTTCGGAGGATTCAGCGGTGAAGCGTGCGGAATGCGCGCGGCAGATTCGGGAAGCCGGGTATTGATTTACGCCGACAGTTACTACCGCAGCGGAAAGCTGATCGATCACAAAGCCGCCGTCGAAATCGCTGTTGAAACCGCAAAGCGCGACGGCCAGGAAGTCGACAAGGTGCTGGTGTGGCGCCGCTACCCCGGAAAATATGGTTCTGCGACGCCCATGGTGAAGGGGCGGGACTATTTCGTCGACGAAGTGCTGAAGGACTATCGCTGGAAAACAGTCGAGCCAGAGACGATGGATGCTGAGGACCCGCTTTTCCTCATGTACACCAGCGGAAGCACCGGCAAGCCCAAGGGCTGCCAGCACCGCACTGGCGGCTACCTGGCTTACGTCACTGGGACCGCAAAATATTATCAGGACATTCATCCTGAAGACGTTTACTGGTGTATGGCCGATATTGGGTGGATCACCGGCCACTCCTACATTGTGTACGGGCCGCTAGCGCTGGCAGCCACGAGCGTCATTTATGAAGGCGTGCCGAATTATCCCGACGCTGGACGGCCGTGGCGAATTGCAGAACGGCTAAACGTGAATATCTTCCACACCTCGCCGACCGCCATCCGCATGCTGCGCAAAGCAGGCCCCCACGAGCCCGGCAAACATCACTATCACTTCAAGCACATGACCACTGTCGGCGAGCCGATCGAGCCAGAAGTCTGGCGCTGGTATTACGACGTCGTCGGAAAACGAGAAGCCGTGATCGTCGACACGTGGTGGCAGACCGAGACCGGCGGTTTCCTCTGTAGCACCAACCCGGCTCTCGATCCCATGAAACCAGGAAGCGCCGGGCCGGGCGTGCTGGGAATCTATCCGATCATCTACGACGAGAATGGTGAAGTGCTTCCGGCGGGTGCAGGCCGCGCCGGCAATATCTGTATTCGCAATCCGTGGCCGGGCATCGAGCAGACGATTTGGAAGGATCAGGATCGGTTCGTACGGCAGTACTACCAAAAATATTGCAAGGATCCAAAGAGCAAGGACTGGCGCGATTGGCCGTATTTCGCAGGCGACGGCGCGCTTCTCGCAAAAGACGGATATTTCCGGATCCTCGGACGCGTGGACGATGTGATCAATGTGGCAGGCCACCGGTTGGGAACGAAGGAACTGGAATCCGCCTGCCTGACGATTGACGAAGTAGCCGAGGCGGCAGTGGTGCCCGTCGTCGATGAAATCAAGGGTCGGGTGCCCGAAATCTACATTTCGCTCAAGCCAGGAGTTACGGCGTCGCCCAAAGAAGTGAGCGATAAGGTGATAAAAACAATTGAGACGATGATCGGCAAGATCGCCCGTCCAAAGTCAGTCCATATCGTCCCGGACATGCCCAAGACGCGTTCCGGCAAGCTGATGCGCCGGATTCTGGCGGCAATTTCGAATACCCTGGACGTCGGCGACATCACGACGCTCGCGAATCCAGATGTAGTCGAACAGATACGTGTGCAAGTGCAGGGGCAGCAAAAGGTTGCAGCTAAAGAAGGTCCCGAGGATGTAAAGCAGTTTGGCTCTGATGCTTAATCCACTTCTTATTTAGGAGACAGGAATGAATAGATCGCGGCTGCTTTTAATCGTTTGTGGGTTGCTGTTCACTTTTGGAATCACATCTGCGGGGCCAATCAATCCTGTCGCGGCGGCTCAAGCGTCGCCGCACACCTCAGCAAAGCCGGCGTCAAATCCTGATGCCATCGAAAACGACGACTCGCTGAACCTCACCCAAGACCAAAAAGATAAAATCAAGTCGATCCGCGAGGACGCCAGGAAACAGAAGCAGGACGTCGAAAAAGATAAGACGCTCACGCCCGACCAGCAAACAAAGCAGCTCAAAGACATAACCAAGCAAACGCGCGCTCAAGTGTTCGCCGTGCTCACTCCGGAGCAGCAGAAAGCCTGGAGCGCCGAGCAGCGCGAGCGGCGTATGGAAAAGAAACAGGCCAAGAGCAGCTCAAACTAATCCTCACGACAAATCTAAGAACATTCTTAGCGAAGACCAAGCGGCGCTCCTCCGCGAAAAAATTTTGCTCGCGCCCACGTTTTCTCTTGCATCGCGCCTGAATTTCCGTATTCTTCAATTGCGATAGGCGAACTCGCTCCACCTGCGCGGCAGTGAGAGAGCGAGGATCGCTGACGGAGGACGCGACAAAAAATTGAGCACCATCTCCCTGCCAGCCCAATTTCCCTCCCGGGCGATTTCTTCCACTAAGAAGAAAGTAGCGAAGCTCACCGTCTGGCCCTTGGTGGCGGCCACGTTTTTCATGGTGTCGGGCGGCACATACGGCACCGAAGACATCATCCACGGCGCCGGTTACGGCCTCGGCATTTTGCTTTTGTTACTCACGCCCCTCGTCTGGAGCCTTCCCACCACGTACATGATCGGCGAGCTTTCGAGCGCGCTGCCGTCAGAAGGCGGTTACTACGCGTGGGTCCGCCGAGCTCTCGGAAATTTCTGGGGATTTCAGGAAGCGTGGCTTTCTCTCGTCGCCAGCATCTTCGATATGGCGATCTATCCAACTCTGTTCGTCGCGTATCTGACGCGCCTGTTTCCGTGGTTCGCCGAAGGACACCGCGGAGTAATGGTCGGCCTCGCGGTAGTCACCGTCTGCGCGCTGATGAACATCGCAGGCATCCGCGTAGTCGCGATCTCATCGCTCTGGCTTTTCTTTTTGCTTTCGTTGCCTTTCGCGCTGATCGTGTTGATTGCTCCGATGGAAATTGGCGCACTGAAAGATGCTGTAACAGCTCCCACCACCTCAAGCGTCGGCCTGATCGGCGGCCTGCTGATATGCATGTGGAATTACATGGGCTGGGACAACGCTTCGACAATCGCCACCGAAGTTCGCCGCCCGCAAAAAACCTATCCCAGAGCAATGCTCATCGCGGTGCTAGTCGTAGCCGCCACGTACATCCTGCCTTTTGCTGCCATGTGGCTCACCGGCATTTCCTCATCAGCTTTCGAAACCGGTTCCTGGGCCGACCTCGCCGGCATGATGGGCGCACTCGTCGGCGGTCCCGTCGCTGGCCGCGTTTTTCGAGCCGCGCTGGTTCTCGGCGGCATGATGAGCGCCTTCGGAATGTTCAACGCCCTCGTGATGAGCTACTCGCGCCTGCCCCTCGCGATGGCGCAAGACGGAATGCTCCCCGCGGTCTTCGCCAAGCTCCAGCCAAAAACCCGCGCCCCCTGGGTTTCAATCATCGTCCTCGCCACCGCGTGGGCGATGTGCCTCGGCCTGGGCTTCGAGCGCCTCGTCACGCTCGACATCATGCTCTACGGCATGAGCCTCTCGCTCGAATTCCTCGCCCTGGTC
This sequence comes from uncultured Acidobacteriota bacterium, assembly GCA_963721825.1. Lineage (GTDB taxonomy): Bacteria > Acidobacteriota > Terriglobia > Acidiferrales > UBA7541 > Palsa-295. The sequence continues at coordinate 14,213 of CAVRLE010000001.1, forward strand.
GCATTGCGCATCAAGGAACCAAATCTCCGTCGCCCATTTCGCGTCCCCGGCGGCACCGCCGGCGCTATTCTCGTCGGCGTCTTCCCAATTTTGCTGCTGGGTTTCGCCATGGTCCACAGCGAAGGCGAACGAATCCTCGGCATGAACGGCTTAGCGTTTGGAGCTCTGCTGATCGCCGGTGGCTTCCTCGCGTATTGGGCCACGGCACCGCTGCGACGCCTCACCGGCGCGTCACAAAATCAACGTAAAGCCGCATAGCGATCGCCACTGTCGCTGCGCCGGCCATACGCCCCAATAATTACCGCCCGCTCAAACAATAATTCGATTGCCCATCGCCCTGCCGCTGTTTTCTAATTCCCTTCCGACCCCGACATGCCCGCCAAACAAAACGCATACGACTACATCATCGTCGGCGCTGGCTCAGCAGGCTGCGTACTCGCCGCGCGCCTAACCGAAGATCCGCAGTCGCGCGTTCTTCTAATCGAAGCAGGCGGCGCCGACAAAGCAAAAGAAATTCACATCCCCGCAGCATTCTCCAAACTCTACAAGACAGCGGTCGACTGGAACTACTCCACCGAGCCCGAGCCCTGCCTTCACAACCGCCGCCTCTACTGGCCTCGCGGAAAAATGCTGGGCGGCTCGAGCTCGATGAACGCCATGATTTACATCCGCGGAAATCACCTCGACTTCGATCACTGGGCCAGCCTCGGCAATCAGGGCTGGAGTTTCAAAGACGTCCTCCCCTATTTCAAGAAATCGCAGATGCAAGCGCGAGGCGAATCGGAATACCACGGCACGACTGGCCCGCTCCACGTCACAGACCTGCGCTGCGTGAATCCCCTCACGCGCGCTTTCCTAGAAGCGGCCGACGCCCTCGGAATCCCGCGCAATCCTGATTTCAACAGCGAGCGCCAGGATGGCGCCGGCATTTATCAAGTGACGCAGAAGAACGGTAGCCGCCACAGCACCGCCGACGCATACCTCAAGCCTGCGCTAAACCGGAAAAATCTCACCGTCGTCACCAATGCGCAGGCCGCGCGAATCACGCTCGAAAAACAACGCGCTGCAGGCGTCGAATATTTCTCCAGCACAGGCGCAAAAGTAGCCCGCGCGCATCGAGAAGTGATCCTCTCCGGCGGCTCGATCAATTCCCCGCAGTTGCTTCTCCTTTCTGGAATCGGCACGGCAGATGAAATTAGCAGTGCAGGGATCCGGCCGACTCACGACCTCCCCGGCGTCGGCAAGAATCTCCAGGATCACGTGATGGTCTCCGTCGGTTACCTCTGCACGAAATCGGTAACAATGGCCACCGCCGAATCGCTTCCCAATCTCATCCGCTATTTCGTCCTGAAGCGCGGCCCGCTCGTTTCCAACGTGGCCGAAGCCGGAATTTTCCTGCGCACGCGAGAAGAATCGCAACGCCCGGATTTGCAGCTGCTCTTTGGCCCAGCCTATTACGTGAATCATGGCCTAACCCCGCGCAAAGACCACTGTTTCGGCTTCGGCCCCACGCTGATCACGCCCGAAAGCCGAGGCTCGATTTCGCTGAAATCTTCGAATCCTCTCGACCCGGCAACGATCCGCGCCAACTACCTTTCAACCGACGCCGACATGCGCGTGATTATCGAAGGCGTGAAGCTTTCGCGGAAGCTTGCACAACAGCAGCCATTCGCAAAATTCCGCGGCGAAGAATTGCACCCAGGCGTCACCACCCAATCTGACGCAGGAATCGCCGAGTTCATTCGCGCCGAAGCTCAAACGCTCTACCATCCGGTTGGAACCTGCAAGATGGGCCACGACGCGCTGGCCGTCGTCGATTCACAGCTCCGAGTCCATGGCATCGAACGATTGCGCGTCGTCGATGCCTCAGTGATGCCGCGAATCATCGCCGGCAACACAAATGCGTCCACCATCATGATCGCCGAAAAAGCCGCCGACATGATTCGTGCCGCCGTTTAGTCGCTCGGCAAGTCGCTGCCGCTTCGCACTTTTGGCCGCGAACAATTCTGTTATCCTCTTCGCCGTGCATCGCTCTTTCTTTTATGCATTCATAATTTGCGTAGGCTTGTCATCAGTGGCGCTGGCTCGCGGAATTTCCTCGCGCGCATCGCATCCTCGCGCCCAGCAGCAAGACCAGCAAAATCCGCCCCAGCAACCAGCGCCGCAGCAGACCGCCCCGCAACAAGGCGCGCCTCCTCAACCGCCCGCTCCCGCTCTGCCTCAACAGAATTCCCAAGAACAAACTCCTGCCCCTCCCGTTCACGTCGGCCCGGTTGTTGTGATTGACCCAGGCCATGGCGGGACAGACACGGGTGCCCGAGGTGCCAGCGGCTTGGTGGAAAAGGACGTCGTCTTACAAATCGCAAGAATTCTGCGCGCAGAGCTGGAACGAATTGGCTACCGGGTTGTCATGACTCGCAACGACGATTCCAATCCTTCCTATGAAGACCGAGCGGCCTTGGCGAACGCATATAGGGACGCGATCTTCGTCAGCCTGCACGTTTCCACTACCGGCGCAACGGGCAACACGCGCGCATACTTCTATCAGTTTCCAGTTCCCTTCCAAGCCACCGATGCTTCGCTCACATCGAACGCAGCGATCCGTGGTTTTGGAGCAGCAATCCCCTGGGAGCAAGCTCAGCGTCCTTTCGGCGAGCAAAGCCGCCGATTGGCAAATCTTGTGCAAATCGAACTCACGCGCCGCTTTTCGCAGTCGCCGAACACCCCAACGCCCGCCCCCGTACGCAATCTGCGTTCTGTCGCTGCCCCCGCTGTAGCCGTTGAAATTTCGAGTGTCTCTGTCTCAGATCCAATTACGCTGACCTCGCTGTCGGGCCTGTTAGCCGCTTCTATCGCAAGAGGGATCGCCGCTTTCCGCCCGATGACTACACCCGTTACAGGCCAGCCGTAATGCCGCGAGATCTCAAAATCGCGCTGGGAATCTTGACCGTGGCGGTACTAATCGGCCTCATCAGCCTCCGCGGCTTGCACCAACGCATGCAAGGCCTCGCCGAATCGCAGTCAACCGAAGAGAAAGCTCGCCGCGAGGTGCTTGCGCCGGAAATTAAGACGCCCACCGACGTGCCACAGGGCGCGAAAATCTACTGGGCCGCTGGGGAGGACCGCGTCACCAGCACCACCGTCGAACTTGCTTTGTCGGCCGATCCCGTAGAACGCGGCAAACAAGTGTTGCACGCCCTCATAACAGACACCCCGTCATCGGAACAGCGAACGATCCCTGCAGACGCCGAACTGCTCGCGTTCTATATCCTGTCCGACGGAACCGCGATCGCAGATTTTTCCGACGCGCTCTCTTCGGAAACTCCTTCCGGAATCGAAAGCGAGCAACTGGTGGTGGATTCAATATCGCAAACATTAGAGAACAATGTCGCGACCGTACGTCGCCTGAAAATTCTGATCCACGGGCAAGAAGTTGAAACACTTGCAGGACATTTAGACCTGACTGGATTTTTCGACTTGAATCCGCCAAATGCAACGCCGCTGGCACCTGCGCAATCGAACGCAGCCCCTGCAACGAACCCTCCGAATGCTTCCACATCGCCAAAATCCCGGCGACCCGGCAGCATTGCCAAACCTTAACCCAAGTAATTCACTGCAAAGTTCGCTTATGCGTAGTTGATGAGTGTCCGACCGGCATGTTCATGTCAGCCTCGCCGCGCTGCTTCGATGGTGGCGATGTTGATATTCTTCATTTTCATCATCGCCTCGAAGGCACGCTTTCCCTCAGCGCCACCAGCCGAAAGCGCATCCATTAACACGCGCGGGGTGATCTGCCAGGAGATGCCCCAGCGGTCCTTGCACCATCCGCACTGGCTTTCCGCTCCGCCATTGCCGACGATCGCGTTCCAGTAACGGTCCGTCTCTTCCTGATTGTCCGTCGCGATCTGGAAGGAAAAGGCCTCGCTGTGCTTGAACATCGGGCCGCCATTGATGCCGAGACAGGGAATGCCCACCACGGTGAACCCCACCGTTAGCACATCGCCCTTCTTGCCGCCCGGATAGTCACCGGGAGCCTCGTGAAGCGAAGTTACTTTGCTATCCGGAAAGGTGGCGGCGTAGAAGCGCGCCGCCTCATGCGCGCCTTTGTCGAACCAGAGGCAGATCGTATTCTTTGGCTTCATGTTCGTGAGCTCCTTGTGCTCAATTAGGGCGAACACCGCTGCGTTCGCATCGGTGCGTATCAGTAACCCATTAGGCGATCTGCTACGTCGCCTTTACCAATCATGCCAGGATAGTCGGCGAACCGGAAGTTGCCCAGAAACGGGTGGTGGGAAGTTTGGCTGGAGCTTCCCCCACTTGGACGACTAACACCGTCGCTAGGTTTTGTTACTTGGTGCTGCAAACTCCTGATTGACGCCCTAACCGGTCAAGTTTAATAACTAGCCAGTAAATTATCCGATTAGGTAACTAATCAGGAGTTAGCCGCACGGCGGAGCAGGCGTTGACTTGGAAATGAAGGATTGCCTACAGCAGCAAACCTTTCCGGAGTCACTTCACATCGTTAACGAGGTATAGGTCGGAGAGCGTGCGAGCATATTCGTAGACGTAGCTGCGGCCATCTGGCGTAATCAGGATTCCGGTAATTTCCGTCACACCGGAAATATCCGGTGGCAGAAGCTGCTTCCACAACTGCTTATGTCCGGTCGCTAGATCCAAACGGTAGACCTTCGCAGGAATCTCCCCCAGGCGATAAATGAACAGAGAACGGCCATCGGCAGTCCAACTGATCGGCACCTCATCCGGTTCCAGCCCCGCAATTGGCCGCGGGTCGCCACCATCGGCAGGATACAGGTAGCTCTTGCCATCGGGCCCCACGTCGGAGACGAGTTTTCCGTCCGGAGAAATTGCGAAGAAGCTTGAACTCACGCCTTCTGGAGAAATCGCTCGCGCTTCGCCTCCGGCGATGTCTTGAACGTAGAGACGCACCCCGTGTCCCGGCTCATCGCCGGAAAACACGATTCGCTTCCCGTCGGAAAACCATCGGGCCTCAGCATGGTTGATCTTGTCGTTTGTCAGGGGCCTTTGCTCGCCCGCGCCCGTTGGCAGCAGATAATACTGCACCGGCGACCTGGGAAGACCGCCTACGGCCCACTTCAGATCGGGAGAGAGCGCGTATGCACTTCCTTCGCCCAAGCGTATTGCTGGGGTGCCGTCCGTCTTGCGCAGATAAGCAGCATAGTTCTCCCCGCCGGCTTCGCCCGATTCGACGAAGAGCAGGGTGGATCCATCTCCGGAGAGGTCGCGGGGAGCAGACCAATCGAGCCAAGAAAGGTCACGTTCCTTTGTCGCCCCCGGTGCAAGTCCTACCATCCCGACGCGAGGAACGTCACGAGTTAATAGGACGCGGCCATCGCGCGCCACATCCTGGAGCGTTAAGGTCCCAGGCTCGCGGGCCAGCAGACGTTCCTTGCCCTTCAGGTCCACGGCGGAAAGATAGCGGCCGTATCCAATTCGTGTGCTCGTGAACCAGAGCTCACTTCCTGTCGGGGACCAACCTAGACCCCAGACAGTTTCCCATCCATTTGAAAGCGTAGTTCTCTTTCCCGCAAGATCCACGATTGCGATAGATCCAGCGTCGTCCCGTCTCACGGGATGTTCGATGAAGGCGACCGAATCTCCCTTGGGCGAGACGCGCGCATGGCTGAGCCAGCCGCCGGTCTGATAGAGAACCTTCCCGATGGGATACTCGAGGCGGCTCTGGCCCGCGGTCTCGCGGATAATGGCGAAGTTCGACCCATCGGGGGACCAATCCGCCCATTGCACGTGCTCCAAAATCTCGCGCGGCGCTCCGCCACCAAGCGGGATCCTTCCCAGCGTTCCCTCGTTGATGTACGGTGCGACGTTTCGGCTCTTCAACAGCACAGCCATCTCTCCAGATGCGGATACAGATAGCACCTCGGCATCGGAGAGTCCAAATGGCCGCGACTCTGGGCTTTCAGGGCGGGTGGTGAAAAGATCGATCGGGTTGCCTTCCCACGCTGCGCTATAAATGATCGTTTTCCCATCAGGAGCAAAGCGCGCCATGCGGATCGTTCCGCCACGGTAGGTGAGCTGGCGATAAGTGGGAGGGGAGATCGACGTAGCAAGACCCTCGCGTTTCCCCAAGAAATACGCGCCGACGATCAGCAGCACAGCAACGGCCGCCCCAGCCCCCAGCGCGAGATACCGCTTGGAAGCCGCAACGTGTGGCAGCCCGATAGCCGATGACAACATCGGCGCTGCTTCCCGCGTACTGGGAGTCGGCGGCACCGCCTTAGCAACAGCTATGCGCCCACTTCCCGTCACCGGCTGCGCGTCTGTTTCGCGCTTAAGCCGCTGTAGATCCACGCGCAAATCCGACGCGGTTTGATACCGTAGTCGACGGTCCTTCTCGAGCGATTTGTTCAATATCTGATCGAGCTTGGGCGGAACTTTCGGGTTCAGCGATTCCGGTGGGGCCGGAGCGCGATTGAGAATCGCATCGAAGACAGCCGCCGACGTGGCTCCGGGAAAAGCCTGCCGGCCCGTGGCCATCTCGTAGATCACGATGCCTAGTGAAAAAAGATCGGTGCGCGAGTCCAGTTCTTCGCCCAGCGCCTGCTCGGGCGACATGTAAGCAACTGTCCCTAGCGAACTCCCAGGGCTGGTCAGGAGCATTTCTCCGCCGGCTGTCGGCACCGACGACACGCCCACTGCCTCTGCGACCCGATGCGGCTCTGCCGTCAGCTTGGCCAATCCGAAGTCGAGGATCTTGGTCTGGCCGTTCTTCGTAACGAAAATATTCGCCGGCTTGATGTCCCGGTGAACGATTCCCTTCGAGTGTGCGGCGTCGAGTGCGTCCGCGATCTGAATCGCGATGTCGAGCACCTCGCCCACTCGCAGTGGCTTGCCCTCGATGCGGTGCTTCAGCGTCTGTCCATCGATGAATTCCATCACGATAAAAGCTCGGCCATCCTCTTCGCCGATGTCGTGGATTGTGCAAATGTTCGGATGGTTGAGCGCCGAGGCGGCTTCAGCTTCGCGGCGGAATCTTTCGAGAGCAGCTAGATCGTGCGAGGTGTTATCTGGCAGGAATTTGAGCGCGACGGTACGGCGAAGGCGGGTGTCTTCCGCCTTGTATACCACGCCCATGCCTCCGCCGCCGAGCTTCTCAGCTATGCGATAGTGGGAAATAGTGCGGCCCGTGAGCGACGAGGAGTCGGGCATGCGGTCAGCATCTTAGGAGCTGCAGTTACTCAAGTCAACCCCTGCGTGCCGCCCGCTGCGACCGGTTCCCCCACCGCTGATATTCTTGCGGTAATTTAGCTTTCGTCCTTCACCGTCTATACCCTTGAGTGATTCAGTCTGCGATGGTCTCGGACCCATACGAACTCAATGCCCGATCAACGCGGTGGTCTCAATGGGTCGACGCAACACCCGGCTCGAACTCAGCTTGCCTGAAAACAAAAGCTAAAATCGCTCTCTAGGCTAGATCAGCCGGAATACTACCCTAGCTAGGTTTTAACCGAGTACAGCCAAACACAGTGGTTCTCCAGAGGAAGCATCGTCGGATCAACCGATTAGAGGGTGTTGCATCGACCGGTTGAGCTGGCAGCCGTAACCGGAAACTGACCCACTACCGCTTTATGAGGATTGTTGACACTCGCCGCAGCAGTCGGCACACTGTTGCGAGCAGTTCTCTCCGTGCAACACGCGGACCCCGAGAGGAGCCAGCATTGCGAGCCGATGGACGCGCAGCCGATGATTTGCGCCCGGTAAAAATCATTCCTGACTTCATTCCCAACGCAGAAGGCAGCGTGCTGATCGAAGAAGGCAACACGCGGGTGATCATCACTGCCACGATCGAAGATGGAGTGCCTTCTTTTCGCAAAGGCTCCGGCAAAGGCTGGGTCACGGGTGAGTATGGAATGCTGCCGCGTTCGACGGAAGAACGCACTCCGCGCGAATCCGCCCGAGGCCGTCAATCGGGCCGCACGCTCGAAATTCAGCGGATGATTGGCAGAGCCCTGCGCGCAGTCACTGATTTAAAAGCGCTCGGCGAGCGCACAGCATGGCTCGACTGCGACGTGATTCAGGCTGACGGCGGAACACGAACCGCTTCTGTGACCGGTGCATTTGTGGCGCTCGCGCTCTCGTTCGAGCGCATGGTAGCAGCGGGAATGTTGCGGTCGGTGCCGCTCCTTGATTCGCTCGCGGCCGTCAGCGTCGGAATCGTCGGTGACGAGCTTCTTCTTGATCTTGCCTACGAAGAAGACTCGCGCGCGCAAGTGGACATGAACGTCGTAATGACAGGCGGCGGCCGTTTTGTCGAAGTACAAGCCAGCGCGGAGGGCCGCACCTATACGGATCGCGAGCTTCAGCAACTGTTAGCTCTCGCTGCGGGCGGAATTCGCCAGCTCCAAGAAGCGCAGCAGGAACTTCTGCACATGAATTTCAGCGCACGATCGCGATAAGTTCCTTTGAGCTCGCGCGCACCGATTCAGGTACTTCTCGCCTCGTCAAACCCGGGAAAACTGCGCGAGTACCGCGTTTTTGCCGGCGACTCTCCCATCGAACTGGCGCTTTTGCCGAATTTCCACGAGATTCCACCTTTCGACGAAACCGCGCCAACCTTCGCCGAGAACTCCGCCGGAAAAGCCCTGCACTACAGCCGGTTTGCAACGGGCACTGTGCTGGCTGACGATTCTGGCTTGGTCGTTCCGGCGCTGGGTGGGGCTCCCGGTGTCTTTTCCGCGCGCTATGCCGGTCCAAGAGCAAGTGATGCTGATCGAGTGCAGAAGCTGTTGCGGGAAATGAGCGCGCTGAATGGCGACGATCGCAAGGCGCGCTTTGTTTGCGTCACCACTCTCGCGCAGAATGGGCGCGCCGTCGCTGTCTTATCGGATTCGGCCGAAGGCGTTATCGCCAAGGCGCCCAAGGGCTCCGGCGGTTTCGGCTACGATCCAGTGTTTTTCTTTCCGCAGCTGGGGCGCACCTACGCCGAAATCACGCGCGAAGAGAAAAATCAATACAGTCATCGCGGTAGGGCCTTTCGCAAGGCAATTGCGTATCTTGAGGGGCGGGTCCTGTAGAGTCCTTTCTCTTCCCTAGGGAATCAAATAGCTTGCTCTGAAACTCTGGGCCGCGGGAGAATAATTGGTCTGCCCGCCGAGGTGACTTCGTGGCAACTTCCAAAGTCGCGCCGGATCTTCTCTCAAGCCTGCTTTCGCGAGTGGCGGATGCTCGCGCGCAAACAGATGCGCTTTTCGATCTTTTGCCTCCCAACTCCTTCTACGAGCGCCCAATTGCCGAACGCCATCGCCTGATTTTTTATCTCGGCCATCTCGAAGCCTTCGATTGGAATCTATTGAGCGGCCCGCTCGAACTCGGCACGCACGATGCGGCTTTCGACAAGTTGTTCGCGTTCGGCATCGATCCGATCGGCGGTGGATTGCCCACAGATAAGCCAGGAGATTGGCCGAACATCGCGAAAACCGAGAAATACAAGACGAATATCCGCACCCGTTTGGACGAGGCGTTGCGGAAATCCGATGGCAGCCGCGAACCGCTGCTCGCTGACGGCACTTTGCTGCATGTCGCGATCGAACATCGCCTGATGCACGCCGAGACGCTTTCCTATCTCCTTCACAATTTGCCCCTCGAGAGAAAGATTCCGCAACCTGCGCCGATGAGCGATCCGCGTCCTGCTCCCGCTCAGCGCTGGATGACAATTCCGGCGGGTATCGCAAACCTGGGAAAATTGCGAAGTGATGGCGCTTTCGGCTGGGACAATGAATTCGAGACGCAGCAGATTTCAGTTCCCGAATTTTCGATCGGCGCGTTCCCAGTAACAAACGGCGAGTACATGGAATTCGTGCAAGCCTGCGGCTACGAAGATTCCCGTTACTGGCGGCCCGAAGATCGGGAGTGGAAGCGCCAGCAGCGCCTTGATCATCCGCAGTTTTGGCTGCCGCGTTCGAGTTCGGCAGCCACGGATCCCGACACGCAATGGGAATACCGCTCGATGTTCGGAATAATTCCGCTGCCGCCATCGTGGCCGGTGTATGTGAGCTACGCAGAAGCTGCTGCATTCGCGCGATGGGCTGGCAAGAAGTTGCCCACCGAAGCGCAGTGGCATCGAGCCGCGTACGGCACGCCGCAGGGTATTGAACGCGAGTATCCATGGGGCGATACGCCTCCCGATCACTCACGCGGAAATTTTCACTTCAAGAGTTGGCACGCAGCCCCTGTCGACGCGCATCCCGCAGGCGCCAGCGCGTTCGGTGTTCACGATCTGCTTGGCAATGGTTGGGAATGGACCTCGACGCAGTTTGGCCCGTTCCCCGGCTTCACACCTTTTCCCTTCTATAAAGGCTATTCAGCCGATTTTTTTGACGGCAAGCATTTCGTGATGAAGGGCGGATCGGCCCGCACGGATGCATCGATGCTGCGGCGATCGTTCCGCAATTGGTTTCAGCCTCACTACCCCTACGTCTACGCCACCTTCCGGTGCGCAGAGGAATAACGAGGAGTAACTCATGTCCAGTGCCCCGCGATTAGTTCCTACAACCGTCTCTACACAGGTTCTATCCGAATTTGCCTCGGATGTCGTAATCGGTCTTAGCCAGCCGGGACAAAAAGAACTGCCCTCAAAATATTTGTACGACGAAGTCGGTTCGGCGCTATTCGACGTGATCTGCGTCCTGCCGGAATACGGCTTGAGCCGCGCTGGAATGCGGACACTGACCCGCCATGCGGGAGAAATCGTTGACCGTTTACCCAGTCCGGTGATCGTCGCAGAACTGGGAAGCGGCAGCGGCCAGAAAACGAGATTGCTCCTCGAAGCGCTCGCTCGCAAGCAGCGCGTGAACTACTACCCGATTGATATTTCGGGCAGCGCTCTGAGCCGTTGCCAGCAGGAGCTTGGACAGATCGACCGGGTCAGCATCGTCGGCTTCGAGCGTGCCTATCTCGATGGCTTGCAGGAGGTAGCCGCGCGGCGTCGCGAGGGCGAAAAAATCTTCCTGCTGTTTCTCGGCAGCACGATTGGCAATTTCGACCGCCCCGCCGGAGATCAATTTCTGCGCGAAGTACGAGCCATCCTGCACGAAGGCGATGCTCTGCTGCTCTCAACCGATCTTGAGAAGCCGGTGGACATGCTGAAACTGGCTTACGATGATCCCGCGGGCGTTACGGCTGCGTTCAATAAGAATCTCCTGGCCCGCATCAATCGCGAGCTCGGTGCGGATTTCGATCTCTCGCGCTTCGAACACATCGTGCGCTACGACGAATCGGAGCGTCGCATCGAGATGCACCTGCGCTCCACGGAATGGCAGCGCATCACGATTCGCAAAGCCGGATTCGGCTTCTATATGCGCGAGGGCGAAACGATCTGGACCGAAAGCTCGCACAAGTACGACTTGAAAGAAGTGGTCGAGATGGGCGAGCGAACCGGATATCGTTGCGCGGAGCAATGGACCGATTCCGAATGGCGCTTCGCGCAAAATCTTTTCTTCGCCTCGTAAAACATCGCGATCCGTGCGGTCGAGCCATAGCATCGCTATGCTATAGTTCTGCGCTCGATGGCAAATTCCAAAAACAAAGCAGCAAAGAAAGAACTCCGCGCTAAGAAAGCGTCCGCGTCGAAGTCGAATCGCGCGGCAGAAGGTTCGGCGCGGCCGGCGAAGCGCTCATCGCGCAACAGCGCCTTCGGCCGCGGCCCAAATCCCGAGCGAGTGAAAGCCATTCTGCATGGGCTGGACGAAGCGTATCCGGCAGCCAGCTGCGCATTGAAACATGACAATCCGTTCCAGCTCCTGATCTCCACTATTCTTTCGGCGCAATGTACTGACGAGCGCGTAAACATGGTCACTCCGGGGCTCTTCAAGAAGTATCCAACTGCGGCCGCTTTCGCGTATGCGAACCCGCGCGATATCGAAGAGGAGATCCGGTCGACCGGTTTCTACCGCAACAAAACCAAATCGATCCTGGGGGCCAGCAAAAAGATCGTCGAGGAATTTGGCGGCGAAGTGCCGCGCACGATGGAGCAGATCCTCGAGCTTCCGGGCGTGGCGCGAAAGACTGCGAACGTTGTGCTGGGAACTGGGTTTGGAATCGCGTCGGGGGTCGTTGTCGATACGCACGTGCAGCGGCTCTCGGGGCGGCTCGATTTGACGAAGAACACGGATCCCAAGAAAATCGAGACCGATCTGATGAAAGTGATCCCGGAAGATCGCTGGATTCTCTTTTCCCATCAACTGATTTGGCATGGAAGGCGGATTTGCAAGGCGCGCAAACCGCTCTGCATTGAGTGCAATCTGGAAAAGATCTGCTATTCGAAGGACAAGACGATTTAGCGTTCGCGAACGACCGAATCGGTCGAAATCTGCGCACTTTTCCCGAACAAAAATACACTTCTGCGCAATTTCCTACCCCCTTTTACCGCCTATTAGAAATTAGCAAATATAACAAAATAAATGACTTGGGAGAACTTTTAATCGCGGAACCGTAGATTAGAATCGGTGAAGGCTTGTCACACCATACTCGATACTGGTGCTGAGTATGGTATGATGATCCAACTATGGAGACTGCGCGCAAAATTACCGTGGAAGTTCCTGAGGATTTGCTTGAAAAGGCGCAACAGGCCAGTGGGGCCGGGATTACGCAAACCGTGCGCACCGGGTTGCAGCTTGTGGCGGCTTCGCACGCCTATGCTCGCCTGCGTGAGCTGCGGGGAAAAGTTCGTTTTTCGCAGACTACAGACGAGCTGAAAGCTGACCGGTGATTGCCGCTGATACGAGTACCTGGGTGGCATTCCTCGCGAAGGTGGCGCCGGCGACGACGCGGAACAGCTCGCGACCGAGCGCTGGAAGAACGCCAGGTGGTGATGGTGCCAGCAGTTCTCACCGATTTATTAAGCGATCCCCAGCTCCCGCCGGAAGTTTCCGAGATGCTTCTGCAAATACCTCAGATGGAGATTCGGCCGGGATTCTGGCAACGCGCCGGAATGTTGCGGGCGCAGGTGCTGGCAACGCGGCGCCGGGCACGCCTCGGTGACGCATTGATCGCACAAACTTGTATCGACGCACGCGTAGTTTTGTTGACGCGGGATCGAGACTTTCGCGCGTTCGTGGAAACTGCGAAACTGGATCTCATACTGGCGGGATCTTGATTCGACGCTCGGGGGAAGAAAGATACCGAGGCCCAGGACGAAGAAGGCGTCGTCGTGGCTACCGGAAATTTGAGCCTGCATGGCTCGTGCTGTTGGGCTGAAGGCTTTTTATCGTGGCTACCAGATCGAGAGCGAGGCGGGCTTTGTCGATGCATCCGTCTGCGCCGGATTCAATGGCGCTTTGCACAAACTGCGTAGCATCGTGATGGCTCATCATAAGGATTTTGACCTGAGGAAACTGCTGCCGGATTCGACGCGCGGTTTCGAGTCCGCTTCCACCGGGCATGCTGATATCCAGAAGAACCAGATCGGGATTTAGCTCGCTGGCTTTCTGGAAAGCCTGCGCGGCGTCGGCGGCTTCGCCACAGATTTCCCAGCCGGACTCCTTGGAGAGAAGATCCCCAACTCCACGCCGAACCAGGTGATGATCATCCACAATAAGGATTCGCATTGATCACCGAAATATGTGAAAACCAACAGCCTCGGCGAGCGCCGTTATGCCATCTGAGCCTTCTGCTCTTCGATTGCCGCTTCTTTCTTCGACACAGGCATCGTTACCCGGAACAAAGTTCCTTTTCCGCTGGATTCGATCGTCATTTCGCCGTTAAATTGCCGGGCGCGTTCGCGCATGCCCCGGATTCCAAAGCCAGCTCCCCGCGATTGAATGTCCGCGAGCTTTTCGCGGGAGATTCCCTTCCCTTCATCCCGCACTTCGAAAAGGACTTGTTCCGGCGTCCGCGAAATCTCGATCGTGGCCCGTTTGCTGCCCGAGTGACGATGGATATTTGTGAGGCTTTCCTGCACCAGCCGAAAGACGGCAAGTTCCATTTCGCGGGGAAGTCTTCCAAACCCTTCAGAAATCTTAAAGGCAATCTCGAGGCCGCTGCGTTCGGTCAATCCACGGACATACCAAGATATGGCAGACCGCAGCCCTTCTTCATCCAACAGAGGCGGGTGCAGAAGGTACGAAGTCGTCCTAATTTCACTGGTCAATTGATGCACCAGGTCGCGAGCTTCTTCCGCGGATTCTGCGAGTTCAGGAGCTTCGTCCTGTGCTTTGCGGATTAACGTCGACAAATTCATGGCGAGGACAGTAAGCAACTGGCCGGCGCTATCGTGCAATTCGCGCGCGATGTGGCGGCGCTCTTCGTCCTGAATGCGCAACATTTGCCATGAAAGCTCGCGAAGCTGTTCGGATTGCCGCATCACATCGGCATTGCGCAGCTCCAATTCCCTGGTACGTGCGCGTACTTCGGAATCCAATCTCTCCGAGAGAGTCCGGAAGCGATTTTCGCTTTCTCGCAACGCTTCCTCGGCGCGCTTGCGGTCCGTAATATCTCTGGCTACTTTGGAGGCACCGGTCACGATGCCGTTCAGGTCCTTTACCGGCGAGATTGTGAGAGAAATATCAAGAAGCGTGCGGTCTTTTCGAATCCGGACGGTCTCGAAATGATCTACTCGCTCACCGCGTCTGAGACGAGCGAGAATTTCCGTCTCTTCATTCCGACGATCGGCTGGGATGATGAGCGTGATGTGCTGGCCGATGGCTTCCGCTGCCGTGTGGCCAAATAACCGCTCCGCTCCTTTGTTCCAACTAGTGATGATGCCATTGAGATTCTTGCTGATGATTGCGTCGTCGGAGGAATCCACGATGGCAGCAAGCAGACCTGTGGTGCGCTCGGCCCGCTTGCGAAGTGTAACGTCTCGCGAGATAGCGAGCTGGACCACTTGCCCATCAGGCTGACGGAGCGGCACGGCACGCGTATCCATCTGCCGACGAGCGCCTAATAAATTTGAGATTTCAAACTCGAGCGAGCCTTTCTCGCCGCGACAGACTTTTTCATTGAACGCGCGGAACCGTTCTCGATCCTCGGGTACGACGAGTTCGTACGCACTCTGTCCCACCACTGCCTCCACGGCGGGCGCGCCAACCATCGACAGACCGGCGGCGTTCATGTGGAGTATCGTTCCGTCGGAACTTACCAGTTTTACGCATTCTGGCGAGGTCTCGACAATGGCGCGGAAACGCTCTTCGCTCTGTCGCAAAGCCTCTGCGGCGCGCTGACGCTCGAGAGCAAAGACTAATTGGCGGGAGATCGTGAGGCCCAGCTCGATATCACTTTCCGAAAAAACATGCGGGGCATTGAAATAGGCCGTGAATTTCCCGATAAGTTTTCCGCTTGAAACGAGCGGAACAAATGCCAGCGCAGCGATGCCCTCCGCCTTAACGGTAGCCTTGATAGGTGGTTCGAGTTCTGAGGCGTCGATATCGTTGATAACAATCGGCTGAGGGTTCCGCTCACCCTGGTGCCAGGGCAAATGCCCCTCGGTAGCAGCGCGGTAACCATCGGACAAGCCGCACCAACTGACAAACCGAATCCTGTCGTGCTCGTCGAATAGCAAGATCGAAGCACGCTCACATTCCAGCGCGCCCAAGATTGCTTCAATCGCGGCGCTGAAGGTCTCATCGGCCGACGACGCCCGGTGGAGATGGTCGGCAAGATGAAAGAGCGCCTTCTGATGGCGTGCCGCATCGGCGAGCGCCAATTCCGCCTGCTTTCGCTCCGTAACGTCTTCAATCACACAGACAAGATAGTTAAGCCGGCTATCGGATTCGCGGACAGCGCTGATGGTTTGGTTGACCCAGACTGCGGACCCGTCTTTGCGAACAAGGCGTTTTTCGGTGGAGTACTGATCGAGTTCGCCGGCAGCGACTTTCTCTGACTGGGCGAGCTCGACTCTGAGATCTGAGGGATGGGTGATCTCCCGCATGGTGAGCTTCCGCAATGTTTCTTGCGAGTAGCCCACGATCTCGCAGAGCTTTGGATTCACGCGAAGGAAGTGTCCCTCTTTCGAGGTGTGGGCAATGCCTACCGCCGCCTGCTCGAAAGTAGACCGGTAGCGCTCCTCACTTTCGCGCAGGGCCCTTTCAAAAGTTTGGCTGCGCTGGAGGAGTTCCTGCATGTCGACATTGGGTGCGTGAGTCTCGGACACGAAATCGCCGAAAAACAGCTGTCCCTTTCGCACCTTATTGATGCCGTGGAGCAAATCGTGGGAAATGGCAGTTTTTACGACATACCCGCGCGCGCCGGCATTGAAAGCCTGCCGCATCATCTCGGTAGAATTGTGCTGGCTAAGAATCAGGATGTCGATGGTGGGAAGAGTGCGCCGGATTTCACGGGTGGCTTCGAGGCCGTTGAGCTTCGGCATGCTGATGTCCATGACGATAAGGTCGGGACGTAGACGCCGGGCTTGTTCGATGGCATCCCGGCCATCGCTTGCTTCGCCACAGACTTCGATATCAGACCGGGTTTGCAAGAGCGATCGTACGCCTCTGCGCACCAGTTCGTGATCGTCGGCGACGAGAATTCGCACCTAGAAGAACCTCCGAAGCCTTGCGCGGTGTCTCTGAGTGAGTCGAGGAGAGCGCATGCAGCGGAAGATGGTCACCTTAAACGCGGGAATGTGACATACAGGGAAGGCTGTAGAAACATAAGAGGAACACAATATTGTATTGTCGGTTGCGATTGTATTGTCGGTTGAGCCGCCTCTGCGTTACAAAATGCACGCTGGAACGAACCAGACCAGGCGCGAACTCTGCAATGGAGTCGCAAAGTGCCATATAATCTAAGCGCACTTCATGTCGGGGCGTAGCGCAGCCTGGTAGCGCGCCTGCCTTGGGCGCACTACAATCGACTCCAACAGCTCTGCTCGATACTTCTAACTACTAACGTTTCCAATAAATCGGGGAATCTGCTTTTCGCTCAAAGGTAACCCCAATGGCATCAAAACATCCGATCCTGGCACAATTTTGGCACAGCAGACGCCACAGCCTTTGCCAAATGCTTATGGGATCAGCCCGGCACCAATCCTTGACCCGCGCGTCCAATACTCCTAGAGTTAGAAGAGGATGATCGGCAAGAGACTATTCCTGGTACTTGCAGCGGGTGCCTTGTTGCTCCTGCAATTCGCAGACTGCATGTCTGCGATGACGCCGGAGCACGAGAGCATGCAATGTTGTGAGTCGATGCCGTGTACGCCCGCGAATCAAAGCCACGATTGCTGTAAGGCGATGGTTTCCGGGGAAAGCTCGAATATGATTCCCACGGGGCGTGTCTCACTTCATGCGCCAGTGATTGTGACCGTTGACCCCCTTCCCTTTACTGCGATAGGCCGATTGGTTTCGTCGCCGCTTTGCGCAGCCGAAGCTCCGCAGCATTCCCCTCCGGAGCTTTATTCACTTCACGTCTCCCTTCTGATTTAGACCCCATCTATTGGTGTGCGTCCTGCACGCCTGATTCCCATTTCTGTCCCTAACCACTCTGTGCCGCCGAGTTCGCATTCTCAGCGCGGACACACTTCCACAGTTTCGAGCGCTGAACTTTCGAACCTTATCGGGAGGCGAATAAAATGTTGGCACCACGCGGTAACAAACCGCAAATTGAACTCATCGCAGTCCGCGTTGTTTGCTTTGCCTTACTTCTCGGTCTTTTCGGGCAAGCACCACCAGCTCTCGGCCAGGAACAAACCACCGGGTCGGCTCAACATGCCTCGCCGCCGCAAGAGCATGCGAATTCGGAAGCAGCCATTTCACTGCAGGATTTGTTGACCGAAGCGGAGCAGAACAATCCACAGATTCAGGCTGCCCGACAAGGCTGGCAGGCCGCAAAGCAGGTTCCGACGCAAGTTTCAACGCTTCCCGATCCACAATTCAGTCTGCAGCAATTCAGCGTGGGGAGTCCTCGACCCTTCGCGGGCTACACTAACAGCGACTTCGCCTACATCGGTCTCGGGGTGTCTCAGGACCTTCCGTATCCCGGAAAACTACGGCTAAAAGGCGAGATGGCGAAGCGAGAGGCAGATGTTGTCCAGCAGGAATACGAGTCTGTACGCCTTTCAATCCTCGCGGCAGTTAAGTCGGCGTACTTCCGGCTTGCTTATCTGTCCAAGACACTAGGAATCCTTGAAAGCGATGGACAACTGCTCAGGCAGGTTGAGCAAGCGGCGGAAGCACGGTATCGCTCCGGAATGGGCAATCAGCAGGACTTGCTACAAGCGCAGCTTCAACAAACCAAATTGCTTGGCGAAATCACGATGCACCATCTTGAAGTGGCAAAGGCGCAGGCGCAGATCAAGCAACTTCTTAACCGCTCACAGTCTTCGCCTGACATAAGACCTTCCGAACTGCCCGAGACGCCGCTTCCCTATACCTACGAAGAACTTCTGTCCGCGACGAGGGCGCAGAACCCTGAAATTTCTGCTGCGGAGAAGATGGTGGAGAAGCAGAAACTGCAAGTCGATCTTGCACACAAGGATTTCTACCCGGACTTCAATATCCAATACATGTGGGAACGCACGGACCCGACACAATTCCGCGCGTACTACATGTTCACCTTCGGAGTTCGCGTCCCGATCTATCGAGGCAAGAAGCAGCGCCCCGAGCTGGCGCAGGCGGAAGGTGAGTTGAGCCGCGCCCACAGTGAATCCGAAGCTCGGTCGCAACAGGTAGCTTATGAGCTTCGAAGCGAATACGAAACTGAACAGAAAACGGCCGAGTTGCTGAAAATCTATCGCGAAGGACTTCTGCCACAGGCGCGTGCAGGTTTCCAAGCAGGTATTGCGGCCTACCAAAATAATCGCCAGGACTTTCAAGCTGTGTTGGCTTCATTTCTCGATGTCCTCCATTTAGACGAGGAGTATTGGAAAAGCATCGCTGAACGAGAGACGGCCTTAGCTCGCCTCGAACAACTCACTGCAATGTCTTTGCGAGGAGAAGAGGTGCGGAGATGAAAGCCAATCGCACAGGATTCTTGTTGGCATTGATTGGAAACATCGTGCTGGCTGTGCTTCTGGTCGGAGTGTGGCTGCACTATCGCTCTGCGATGCCGATGGCAGATACCAAAACGAAACAGCCAAATTCGTCGTCGCAGGATTCGATGGCCACACCTGCTCCCTCGACGGAACCCTCCCGGGTTCCGGTGCAAATCTCTCCGGAACGGCTGCAAAGCATTGGCGTTAAAACCAGCCGGGTCGAAAGCAAGTTGGTCGAAGACGAGATCCGCATCACCGGTAACGTTGCGGTCGATGAAACACGACTTTCGATCGTGCAGGTCCGGTATCCCGGCTACATTCAGAAGGTTTTCGCGGACGCCACCTATCAATACCTCCGCAAAGGGCAGCCGCTCTTCACTGTCTATAGCCCGGACCTCGTCGCAACCGAGCATGAATATTTGGTGGCGAAACAAAATCAACAGCGCGTGGCCGGAAGCAGCGTTCCTGGTGTAGCCGAAGGCGCTGCTTCCCTGTTGGACGCCGCTAAAGAACGACTCAAGCAGTGGGGTGTTTCGCAGCGGGAGATTGAACGGCTCGAATCCACTGGCGAAGTACAGCAGGAGCTCGAAGTCGATTCTCCCGTTTCCGGTTACATTACCGAGCGCAACGCGCTGCCAAATCTCACTGTTCAGCCGGAGACGCGTCTTTATTCCGTCGCTGACCTCTCGACTGTTTGGGTCTTAGCAGATGTGTTTCAAGTCGACTTGGGACGCATCAAGGTCGGCGACCGCGCGACTCTCACCGTGGATTCCTATCCTGGTCGCATCTTCGAAGGCCGAGTGAACTTCATGTACCCGCAGGTGGACATGATGACGCGCACCGCACGCGCCCGGCTCGTCTTTTCGAATCCAGGATTAAAACTGACTCCCGGGATGTTCGTGAACGTTGTGCTGAGAGTGCCGATGGGAAAGCAGTTGGTCATTCCTGCCAGCGGTGTGCTGCAATCTGGCACCCGCCAGGTTGTCTTCGTCACGCGCACCGACGGCTACATCGAGCCGCGCGAGGTGCAACTCGGCGCGCGCGCCGGCGACGATTACATCGTCCTAAAAGGAGTAAAAGAGGGTGAAGAAATCGTTACGTCCGCCAATTTCCTGATCGATTCTGAGAGCCAGCTGCAGGCAGCGCTCGGTTCATTTGTGCCGCCTCCACCCGGAGCAGGTGAAGCATCTACGATGAATGCTCCCAAGGCGAGCATTGACCTGACCTCAGACCCGACCCCGCCCCGTAAGGGCAGCAACGTCTTTCGAGTGAAACTCGCAGACGCAACTGGGGCGCCGATTTCCGGCGTAGAAGTCAGCGTGACATTTTTCATGCCAGCGATGCCTGCGATGGGAATGGCAGCCATGCGTACTACGATAACCCTGAGCGACAAGGGCAACGGCCTCTATGAGGGCTCTGGACAGCTAGAGAGCGGCGGAACTTGGCAAGTCACAATTGTCGCCAAGAAAAACGGGCAAGTCATCGCGAGCAAACAACTGAGCGTGAATGCCACGGGAGGGATGTGACGTGATTTCCCGATGGATTGATTGGTGCGCGCAAAACCGTTTTCTTGTCTTCGTGGGAACGCTCCTGCTGGTGCTTTCGGGAATCTGGGCTCTTCGTCACATTCCGCTCGACGCGTTGCCAGACATCTCCGATGTGGAAGTCATTATCCACACCCCTTGGGCCGGCCAGCCCCCTAGCATCATCGAAGACCAAGTTACCTACCCCATTGTCACGACACTTCTCGCGGCACCACACGTAAAGGCCGTTCGAGCGCAAACGATGTTCGGTGACTCCTACGTCTTCGTCGTCTTTGAAGACACTACGGACCTGTACTGGGCGCGATCGCGCGTCTTGGAATACATGCAACAGATCACGGGACGATTGCCGTCGGGGGTCCATCCCGTCATCGGACCAGACGCGACTGGAGCCGGGTGGGTTTATGAATACGTCTTGGTGGATCATAGCCATCGACGCAGTTTGGCTGACTTGCGAAGCATTCAGGATTGGTATCTCCGCTACCAGCTCGAAACCGTTTCAGGAGTGGCTGAAGTAGCTACCATTGGCGGATTCGTTCGCCAATACCAAGTCAATCTCGACCCCAACAAACTTCGCGCTTACGGAACTCCTCTCTCCACGGTGATCGAAAAAGTCCGAGCCAGCACGAATGAAGTTGGTGGACGCCTGCTTGAAATGGGTGGCGCTGAATACATGATTCGCGGGCTCGGTTATCTGCGCTCGTTGAGCGACCTAGAAACTGTTCCCGTAGCAACCAAGAACGGCACGCCGGTACTCGTCCGAGATTTGGGAACAGTTACATTCGGGCCGGACATCCGCGAAGGCGTTGCCGAGTGGCAAGGCGAAGGAGAGACCGTTGGTGGAATTGTCGTAATGCGCGACGGAATGAATGCCCTTAGTGTCATCAATGGCATCAAGCAGAAGCTCGCAGAAATCAAACGTTCCCTGCCACAAGGAGTCGAAGTCGTTGCCGGGTATGACCGTTCCGGATTGATTCACTCATCCATCGAAACGCTGCAACGCGACTTGCTCGAAGAGGCCATCATCGTCAGTATCGTGATCGTCGTCTTCTTGTTCCACTTCCGCTCTGCATTGATTCCGATCCTCACTCTGCCTATCGCTGTGATCGCCTCCTTCATCCCGATGTATTACCTCCATGTCACCTCGAACATCATGTCCCTCGGTGGTTTGGCTCTGGCGATTGGCGTGCTCGTGGACGCGGCCATCGTCATGGTCGAAAACGGATACCGACAACTCTCCGAGCACCAATCCTCCGAATCCGCGCCTCTTTCCGAACCTCAGCGACGAAAAATCCTGCTGGACTCAGCGAAACAAGTCGGTCCCGCTATTTTCTTTTCGCTTGTAATCATCGTAGTTTCCTTTTTGCCCGTCTTCTTATTGGAGGCACAAGAAGGACGCATGTTTCGCCCACTGGCATGGACGAAAACATTGGCCGTTGGCTTCTCGTCGGTCTTGGCTATTACGCTTGTGCCGGTGCTCATGTTGCTTTTCATTCGTGGCCGGTTGTTACCTGAATCGCGGAATCCGATTTCGAGAATCACTCAGGCTGTATATTTGCCCGTTCTGCGTCTATGCCTGCGTTTTCGCAAAACCACCCTGCTTCTAAACTTGTTATTTTTGGTTGTTACGTTGCCTCTCGCCTTGAAGATTGGAAGTCAATTCATGCCGCCACTTTTTGAGGGTTCGGCTCTTTACATGCCAACAGCCTTGCCAGGAATCTCCATCGGACAGGCATCAGTGTTGCTCCAGGAACAAGACCGGATCATTCGCACGTTCCCGGAAGTCGAGACGGTGTTCGGTTCCATCGGGCGATCCGATAGTGCGACAGATAACGCTCCGCTCGATATGTATGACACGACGATCATGCTCAAGCCGCGCACTCTATGGCGACAGGGAATGACTTACGAGAAGCTCGTCCAGGAAATGGACGCGAAACTCCAGTTTCCCGGCCTGTCCAACACTTGGACCATGCCTGTCGAAAACCGTCTCGACATGGAACTGACCGGAATCAAGACGCCCCTGGGTTTGAAGATTCAAGGGCCAAACTTGGAGGGCATCCAGCAGGTTGGCGCGCAGGTGCAAGAAGTCCTTTCAGCGATCCCTCAGATGCGTTCCATTTTTGCGGAACGCGTTTCGCAGGGGTTCTATCTCAACATCGAAGTGAACCGTTCGGAAGCGGCTCGCTACGGCTTGACTATCGCTGACGTGCAGCAGGCAGTCACTTCGGGAATCGGAGGTGAAATGGTAGCCGAGAATGTTGAGGGCCGCGAGCGTTACCCAGTGAATGTCCGCTACAACCGCGACTTCAGGGACAACGTCGAGGAACTACGGCGCGTCCTGATCGCCACGCCCGGTGGAGCGCAGATTCCGATTTCCGAAGTTGCGAAGGTCTCGTTTTCTCGTGGCCCTTCCATGATCCGCGATGAAGATGGCGCTCTAACTGGCTATGTTTATATCGATCTAAACACGAACGACTACGGCGGATTCGTCAAAAACGCGAGCAACTTGCTCAGGCAGAAACTCTCCCTACCTCCCGGCTTTACCTACAAATGGTCAGGCGAGTACGAATTTGAGTTGCGGGCAAAAGAGCGGCTGCAACTTATTCTCCCGATCGTATTCTTTGTCATTTTCCTGCTGCTATACATGGTGTTTCACTCGATCACCGAGGCCGCTGTTCTCATTTTCCCTACCATCTACGCACTGACGGGCGGTTTAATTCTTCAGCGGTTACTTGGATACAACTTCAGCGTGGCCGTTTGGGTCGGCTACATCGCCTTGTTCGGCATTGCCGTCGAAACCGGAGTCGTGATGGTCGTGTATCTTCACGAAGCACTGAACCGACGACTGGCTACTGGAACTCCACTGAAGCATGAAGACATCGAGGCAGCAGTGATTGAGGGCGCGGTCCAACGCTTGAGACCTAAATTGATGACAGTCTGTGTTGTTCTCGCCAGCCTAATTCCCATTCTGTGGGAAACAGGTGTTGGCTCAGATGTGATGAAACCGATTGCCGCCCCTATTGTCGGCGGCATGATTACTTCGACCATTCATGTGCTGATCCTGGTGCCCGTGTTTTTTGCGTTTATGAAGGAGCGTGCGCTGCGTCGAGGTGCATTGCAGCTGAGAGAACTATCATCGGGCACGGAGTGACACTGCTAAAGCAATGGCTGGATGCTTCAGAGGATCGCTTGGTATGCTTCCAACATGACTGAATTGACCGCTGTCCGCCAAGACATGGTCCACCGCGGAAGGCGGCTTGAGTATTTCACCATTGTGTGGAATGCCCTCGAAGGCCTAGTTGCTGTCATCACTGGAGTGGCCGCAGGAAGCATTTCCCTTCTCGGGTTCGGAATGGATAGCTTTATTGAAGTTACATCCGGTGCCACATTGCTTTGGAGAATGTCGGTTGACGCGGATATTGAGAGACGAGAACAAAACGAAAAACTGAGTCTCAAAATCGTAGGCGTCTGCTTTATTACGCTTGCTGCTTATGTCGCCTACGAAGCCGCATTTGACCTGGTTCGGAAGACACCTCCAGAACACAGTATTCCTGGAATAGTCCTGGCCTGTATTTCGCTCGTCATCATGCCAATCCTTTCACGCGCCAAAAAGAAAGTCGGGCTCGCGCTCGACAGCTCAGCTATGCACGCGGACGCAAAACAGACAGAATTTTGCATGTATCTTTCGGCGATCCTGCTGGTTGGTCTTTTGGCCAATGCATTTTTCGGCCTTTGGTGGGCTGACCCCATCGCGGCTCTGATTATGGTTCCGATCATCGCTAAAGAGGGAATCGAAGGGTTGCGCGAGCAAACCTGTAACAATTGTTTGCCTGGAGAGCGCTAAGGGAGTCACTGAGCCCTTGGCGGAGGGATATTTCGGGACGGCTCTAACATGCTTCGATTCCCTTTTGAAATTCATGTTTACGAATACGAGGGCGGTTCACGTTAGAAGGCCATTTCAACTTCGTCGGGATAGGCACGAGTTCGTTCGATGGGTCTGTAGCTCCGACAAACCATCAGTGACTCAGTGCAGGCGGTGTCGTCGACGAGTGGGTTACGCAGTTGCTTCGACAGAGTGATGCCCAAGTCTTCAAAAAGTATTCTCAGATGAAATTGCAGATGAAGCGGGAAGCCTTGGAGAAGATCAATCGCCAGGCCAATGAAATGGCGCTGGATTCTTGCACGGAGATGGTTCCGTGAAAGTATTTGGCACAATTCTGGCACAGTCGAGCAAAACGCAACATATCGGAGTGGCAGCAAAGTTGGAAAGTGCCTTAGAATCAGTAATGCACTTCATGTCGGGGCGTAGCGCAGCCTGGTAGCGCGCCTGCCTTGGGCGCAGGAGGTCTGGAGTTCAAATCTCCACGCCCCGACCAATCCCATCAATAAGTTAGAGGCTTCGCGCATCATTGCACCCGCTCTACTGTAGTGACTTTTGTAGTGACTCCCTGACTTCTGGTCGCCAGCTCAATCGCACTCTCTGCTTTGAACCTTTCGATCTTTGCTACCGCCTCACGTTTGTGTTCTTCAGCCGGATGAACGTAGCGCATCGTCATGTGGACACTTGTGTGACCAAGAAGTGCGGCAAGCGTCGGAAGATCGACACCCGCCATGACAGCTCGCGATGCGTAAGTATGTCTGAGATCGTAGAGTCTAAATCCAGGCGCTATCTTGGCGCGACGGATTGCCGCATCGTGTGCCTTTCGAACGCTGCCGATCGGCTTCTCTGGCTTGTCAGGAGACGAAAATACGTATGGGCTCTTCGACAAGATCGCGCGCTTCTTTAGGATCGACCAAACTTCATCACGATCAGCTTCGCCAGCAAGTCGCTGGGCTCGAAAACTTAGTAGCACGTCGAGAACAAACATCTGAACTTGCGACCAGAATCCTGGAGGGCGATGTGAGTTGTTACGTGTTAATCCGCTCTCGATCCCTGACAATTCGTTCTCCCGGGCTCTTTAGTGGTGACCCATTCTGTGCGAAATGGCGAGCGGTAGCTCGGCGTCAGGGTATTCTGATTCATAGTCAGATCCCCACACCCAGAATGGGCGATTCTGCCACGCACTCCAAGGAGTTTATTAGCTGCCCAAAAACCCTTCGTATCGGGCCTCCGTAAGAAGGTTCATTTGGAATGCGAGAAACCGCGAGGATATTTGCCCAATAACACATGATTCCTGCACAATCACCGATTTCCAGTCGGGGCGGCGTCTCGCTTTGAGATAGCTGGTTCTATAAAAGGGGATGTCAACAAAAAAGCTTCTCCTTCGGCTGGTAGCCGAGAAGTTTTTTGTCTCGATATCCAGCCCACTGTTTGCAGATATGGCCCTCGATCGCTCGAGAGGTTCTTCTCTGGATTGCTCTTCCGTTCCCTCGGTTTCATTGTCTCGTGGTGACAGCGCCGTCGATTCTTGAAACTTGGCAAGCGATTCGATTTCGTGGCAACCATGGTTCTATCCGAGGCTCGTAGCCTATCGCTATTTCTGGTTCTCCGAGGGGGCATAGCGTGAGAACGGTGACTCGGTGCCGAAGCACACAGGGTCGAACCAGCTATCTGATACTCCCCTCGAACCGAGCGTCTCAAGAACCGACCACCACCCAGGAAAATGGAACGAGCTCTCTGCCAGAGACGCTCAAGCTGCTTGCCGATGTAATTCGTTGGCGTCGAAGCACACTCCTTTCTTCCAAATCGTCAAAGTGATCGCTGCGATCTTCCGTGCCAGGGTGAGACGCGCCATTGCCGGTCTCCTTCCTTTTGCCAGAAGCCCAGCATAAAACTCCTGGAACGGTCCTGGTCGAGTGCTGGCGGATATCGCGGCACTCTTGAAGATATTTTTCAGATCGTGATTGTGGTTCTGGTTCAGGCCCAGCACAGTGACTCGCTCCCGGTTTCGTCGCAGTTGCCCTTTCACAAAGCGGTATTCGCCACTGTCGTGAGTCTCGAGTCCAAATCCGCTATAGGCCCACAGCTGTCGCTTGGTGCGAAAACGATGCGGGGTCTCCAGCAGCGCAACCAGCAACGCGGAACGAATCGGACCCAGATAAGGAATCTGGCGGAGCAATTTCACCGCATGATGTTTGCGGCTCTCCACCAGCAGATCGCGTCGCGCTCCCTGCCGCAACGGCTCCAGCGCATCCAGTTGCTGGTAGAGCCGCTCGGCTCGCAGGCGAACTCCCGGTTCTACGATCTTGGCTAACCATTCCGCACGATGGCGCGGTCGATACACGGCTGCCCCGGCACAGGGAATGGCCCAGCTTCGGTACACGGCCTTGATTCGACTCATCACCCGCGTCAGATCTTTGGTGATCGTCAGATAGCTGCGGGCCAGCTCCTTCAAAGTGCGTACCCCGTTCTCTCCGTGGTAGATCGGGGAGAGATGGTTGCCGCGCAAGAGTTCGGCCAGTTTCCGAGCATCGATACGGTCACTCTTGCTGCCATCCTTTAATAGAGCATTTTTTCGAGGATCGCAGACTAGGACATTTGCGACGTGAGGCTTGAGCAGGTCATACAACCAGGCGGCAGAAGTTCCTTCTTCGAAAGTCACCAGCAAGCTGCCGCACAGCCCGCCGATGAACTGCAGAATCGTGGCCGCTTTCGTTTCGAGGATGGACTCCAGGATCAACTTACCGGCGGAATCCATGACGGCAACTGAGATCGTTGCCTGGTGAACGTCCATGCCAATATACTTTGCTTGGTTCATAACGGCGCTCCTTTCGGTAGGTGGTGATGCGAACGATCAAAACCTACCGCAAAGTGGGCGCCTTTTATATTGCGTGATAAGCCCTGTTCGCAACAGTTATCCAAAAAATGAAAGAACGGCGGTGAGGTGGACAGCCTTGTTGGGCGCGACATGTCGGCTCTAGTACTCACAATCTTTCCTTTGTATTGCAAATGCGATGCGTGGCTGATACCCTCGCGCGCTTCTTCGGAAATCGAAACCCAACTTAAAAGGAGAATTAATGAAATATGTTAGTGATGTGTGTAAGTTCGCCGCTTTGCTGCTGATGTTTGCATTGCCCGCTGTAGCGAGTGCACCCATTTTTACCGTAACTCCACTTACACCTTTTGTTATACAATCCGGACCTGGTGGCTGCCCATCATTCGACGTATTATTCGCCCCCCAAGCGGGACGTCCCAACAGTGGCAAAACCATTACCTTTGCCAACGGATCGACCATAAGTAGCGGGGCGGTCTTTGTGACTGCGACGAACTTGACCAGCAACAAATCTATCAACCTGAACATCAGCGGACCCGGACAATTTTCAGTCAGCGACAACACCTTCACAATATTCGGTCCGGCGTTTCTTGAGGGATTCCAAGATTTGGGACCAGCTGACCTGCCATCTGTAGCATTTGTTAAGGGCCAGACCGTGCTCCAATTCGATAACACTGGGCATGTCATCTCAGTTACTCAAACTGGCGCGGCACCGCAGGACGTGTGTCAGTCACTGGAATAGGCTGGAGACTTCCAGGAAATTTCACTCGCCGCTCCGGTAACTTGCACTTACCCAGGAGGAGTTCGTCCTGGCCCGCTGGGCTCCATAGGGAGCGGCCTCGCCTGAGACCGTGGTTGAGTGCCATCGACTGAAGGGTGTGCTGGACTCGGGATCGCAGGCGCACCCACTGATGACGGTGACGTAGCAACGTGCGCAGATCTCGTTGCTCGGTCGAGGGCATCCAGATCGTTGGAAAGCGATTCTCGGCGAGCAACGTCAGTAACAGTCGCGCATCCCGCCGATCGCTTTTGCTTCCGCGTCTCCGCCTTGCGGATCTTCTGGGGATGGCCCACGCGGGATTCGATCCCCAACTCTTCCATCAGTTCCAGGAACCACTGCATCGAGCCGGTCGCTTCAATCCCCACCAGAATCGGACCAGACAGTGCGGAATAAAACTCCCGCACGGTCTCGCCTTGATGTTCGAGGGTCTTCTCTTCCAGCTCGCCTGTGTCGCTATCCAACATCGCGATCGTTTGTTGTCGAGCATGTAGATCGCAACCTATAATTCGCATCTCGGCCTCCTTCGATCCGAGCTCTGTACCTTGGACACCGCACAGTTTACTCGGCTCGTCGCGAGGCCGACTTCGTTATGCCATCAGTTATGTGAAAGTCAATGGCCGGGTAAGTGCGTTATCGGAAAGCTGAGCCCGCTTTGCCTGCGGTGAACGACCCTGATTCCAATCGTTCTCCATATTGTTAGTTTTGAGACTATACAGCGGGACTGGGCGGGTGTAAGCTCCCAATCAATTGGTCATCACGTATGGTAAGTAAGCGAATCAGCATCGGCAAAATTCTCCCTCGAGCATTGCTATGCCTGCTATTGTGCGGAATTGTTGCGGGGGAATTCCCAGAGCTTTTATCTCTAACTGACAACGCTACGAATGACTTTACTGTCCGCGGTGCACGTTCTGTGGTCCCTACTGTTCGTCTGAACACCAGCAAGCACGTTCGAATCGCTGATAAAGATTCTGTTTCTGCGTCTAACTTGTTGTTTTCTCGCTTTACCCCATTCGAAAAAGCGGAGTTGGCTCCCTCTGACGTTTTCATCCTTTACTCGATTCTCCGTACGTAGCCCAGCACATTCTTAGTCCTGACGCGGAACTAAGCGTCGCGCCCGATCCTGCGAGTCTCTCGCAAACTGCAGCTGTAACCCACAGGGGCGCCCAGAGAGGATCCATTCATGGAAAGTCGGTCTGTGCACGAAAAAGTCGATGGTACAAATCCGCAAACAGTGACCATTCCTGGGGAGGATTAGTATGTATAGGAACGTTTTCCTCGCGTTGGCCGTCCTGGCCGCCGTGATTGTCTTTGCAGTCTTTCCTGCGGTAGCACAGGTGACTACAGCGGACGTCAGTGGGCGTGTCTCTGACCCGAAGGGTTTGGCGGTCGCTGGGGCGAAGGTGATCGTGTCGAGAAGCGACGTCGGTTTTCGTCGGGAGACGACAACTTCCGAGATCGGTGAGTTCTCTTTGCCCGAAGTCCCGGTAGGAACATACAAAATTACCGTCGAGAAAGCGGGGTTCTCAACCGTTGTCTACGACAACGTTGAACTGGTCGTCGGCCAAAAGCGCACCTTTGATGTGGCGCTCCAGATCGGCACCTCCTCTACGACGGTGCTGGTCACTGAAGATGTCCCGCTGATTCAAACCACTTCCTCTGAAATCCAAGGCTCGGTCACGCCTACAGAAGTGCGCAACCTCCCTGTGGTAGACCGCAATTTCGCGGGACTGATGACCCTCGTCCCCGGCGTGCGTCCTGCAGAAAATTTCGATCCTACAAAGACCCGCTCTGGAAACGTCACAGTCAACGGCTCGGACGGCCGCGCCATTGACTACAACGTGGACGGTGGCGACAACAAGGATAACGTCATCGGCGGCATCGTGCAGAACTACACGATGGAGGGTATTCAGGAGTTCAACGTCGTGACGGACCGCTATTCGGCGGATTCGGGTCGGGCTGTCGGAGCCGTTGTTAACGTGATTTCGAAGTCCGGCACCAATCAATACCACGGTACGGCATTCGGCTTGTTTCAGAACAGTGGCCTGAATGCCAAGCCGTTCACGGCTGCGGGCGAGCCCAATCCCAAATTCCATCGGTATCAATACGGCGGATCGTTTGGTGGGCCCATCGTTAAGGACAAACTCTTCATTTTCGGCGCCTTCGAACAAAAGCGCGAACCCGGGAACATCATTGTGGACTCAACAGCCTTCAGCGAGCTAACGGCTCTCGCCACAGCTTCCCCGGATTTAGCCTCACCAGTCTCCCAACTCCCATTCCCATATATCGATGACTTGGTCACCATCCGCGGCGACTGGAAGATTACCAACAAGCAGAACGCCTATCTGCGTTATGGACGCGAGAAGTGGACAAACCCGAATGACCAGCTCGGCAATCCGTTCGTCACGGACCTCTCGCAATCCAACGGCGACATCAACCAGTTTCATAGCATGGTGATCGCGCACAACTACGTGATCTCGTCAAACAAGATCAACACCT
Organism: uncultured Acidobacteriota bacterium; assembly: GCA_963721825.1. Classification (GTDB taxonomy): domain Bacteria; phylum Acidobacteriota; class Terriglobia; order Acidiferrales; family UBA7541; genus Palsa-295. The sequence goes on from CAVRLE010000001.1 coordinate 44,705, forward strand.
TTGCGGTTCAGTTCCAAGACTTCGTCAACTCAATCAGCGCAGCACCGGGACGGATCTTTACGCTCCCGACCGAAGACGGTGGCGTGGCAACCAACCCGGAGATCTGCTTCAAGCCAAATCCAGGCTGCGGTGGAGGCCCGCCGGAAGTCGAAGTCGGGCAGAACGTGAACGTCCCTCAGCAGACGCTCATCCGAAAGTATCAGTTCCGGGATGATTTCTCTCTGAGTGTCGGTCGTCACCAGATGAAATTCGGTGCCAACTATATCTACCTGGCCAAGCTGGGTGGATTTTTCTTCTTCGGCGCCAATGGTTACCAGGTGACTTTCTGGGACAATCCAAGCCAGATTCTCTCCAACCCGGTCACTTACCCGCAAGGTCTCTCGACCCCAGGTGCGGTTCAGGAACTTACCTTCAACACCGGGAGCGGCAACACCGCTCAGCCCCCGGCGCATTCACTTGGCTTGTACTATCAAGACGATTTCAAGGTCAGCCCTCGGCTCACTCTCAATCTAGGTCTTCGCTGGGACGCCAATCCACTGTTCCTCACGCCACAGTTGACCAACGATCCGAACTCGACGAACCGGGCGATCGGCGTCTTAAAGCAGGTACTGGCAGCGGACATCGTTGATCCGGTCGCCGCTGACGGTGTCGCTCGAGCGCAAATGCTTGCAGGGAATGACTCGCTTCTCAGGAAAACGACGGCGGACTGGAAGGAATTTCAACCCCGTATTGGCTTCGCCTGGGATCCCATGGGCGCGGGCAAAATGATCATCCGCGGAGGCTACGGCATCGCGAGAGACCAGATCTTCCAGAACCTCACCCTGTTCGCCATCCAGCAGGAGCAGCCTACCATTTACCAAACGGTTCTCGACCTGAGGACAAATGCTCGCGGCGTAAACTGTACTCCAGCGGCAGGCGGCACACCCGAGACAGACCTCTGCCGATTCCAGTTTGGCGTCACCCCTTTGCCAGTGCCGAATACCACGCCCAGCCAACTCACGCCGGGTGCGACCGGCCGTATCATCGATCCGCATATGACCGACCCATGGTCGCAGCAGATGTCCATTGGGACCGCCTGGCAATTCTCAAATGAATATGCCTTCTCCGCCGACTATTATCATGTCCTCGGAACGCATGAACCGCGTGTCCTTCAAATGAACCCCGTGTTGGCCTCGCTCTGCGACCCGCTCTATCCCAATTCGACTCCGGCTGATCCGAGATGCGTCAATGGTGCCGGCACTCGCTTGCTGGACGCGGCCTTCATTGATGCCGGTCTTGCGGTTCAGAACGGGACGCCGCGACTCGGCGAGCTTCGCGACTACTCGACTAACACCCGCTCAATTTACAATGGCATCAACCTTCAGATCCAAAAGCGGATGTCTCACCACTTCATGTTCCAAGTCAGCGACGTGATCTCGTGGTCTCGCGGCTGGGGTGGGCTGCCGACTTCTTCTTACGGCGGTAGCGCCTAAACATCACTCCAGAACGCGAGTTCCTTCGGGGCGAATTCGGCCCTGCGAACTTCGACGAGCGGAACCGCTTTACCGCGAGTGGCGTCTTCAACGTGTGGCGTGGATTCGAAGTTGCACCCATCTTCCAAGCATCTACGGCCCGCCCCTACACGGGTTTTGCAACTTACGACGTCGATGGCGACGGCCGTTCCACTCTCGATCGGGCCTGTGCCGACGGCAGTACGGCTCTTGGATGCACGGAGGTGCCCGTTAACAGCTTCCGAGGCAAGGCCTTCATTCAGCTCGACCTGCGAACGGCATATGCCTTTAGCATCCGCGAGAACATGAAGTTGCGGATCATCTGGGAGTTCTATAATTTATTTAACCGGAACAACTCTTGCAACTTCGTGGACAACAACGCATTTGCAACCGTAAGTGATGCGCTCGTTCCAAATGCGAATTTCGGTGCGCCGCAAGGGTATTGTGGCGGACAGGGTCCCGGAGCAACTTTCGGGAACGCTTACCGCTCACAATTTGGGTTCCGATTCGAGTTCTAGGAATTCGCAAACAATTAGATTAGTAGATTAGGGGATGCAGGCCCGTGCTCGCATCCCCGGTTCTTTTGTGCGCTAGGCGGCGTGCTTCGGGGCTATCCTGTTCTTATTGCACCTCAGAAATTCGGAGGTGGCGTATGCCGGTTCGGTTCCTCACCCTCCTCGCAGTTCTCCTGCTATCGTTTGTGTCGACGCGCTGGGTGGTGAGCAACAGGCGCTTCGTCAGCTACGCGAAGCAAAGATAGCCGATCTAAACCGCGAACTTGGCGAGATGGCAAAAGCGGCTTCCGACTTGCAGGAACGACTGAAATCCGTGGATCCAAACGCCATGGTTTCAGTGGAGCTGCACAATTAGGGAAAACCAATTCGAGGAGTCTGCTCGCAAGATTCATAAACAGATCGGATCTCTCTGAAATCCAAGGTGAAGAAAGATTGGTCTTGGGAGGGACGTGCTGTAGACACTGATCCTGACCAGGCGGAGACGCTTCGGCCCGGATTACTGTTGCGAAATCCTCTTCCCGCCAGCTATTTCAAAATGAGGCAGGTTTCAGCTCCTCCTTCGACGCTTGTCATAATCCTCGCTAATTCACGCTGTATCCGCGCGGTGCTCAAAAACAGTTTCTTTTTGAGGCGCGGGAAGCGCCCTTTCGGGCAAGCCATTTCTCAATCATTACGCGTCCTCAGAGAATGGGGATTTTGGGCAAAGGAGACTTTTTGGGCAAGCCCTCGGAGTCTCTTTTCTTTCTGCGGTGGGAGACCGATTCGGTTTTTGGGGAGCCTTCGGACAGTCCCCACGTAGCCTGGGGAGACTTCTCGCATTTCATCGCGTACACTGCCAAACTCAATTGGTTCATGCCATCGGCAACAATTCCACTACTGGCTTGGGCTTCCACTTGTGCTGAGATTCTGTTGGGTGTCGCCCTCGTTCTTGGGTCGTTCACCCTGGTCGCCGCCTTCTTAAGCGGCTTACTCCTGCTGTTGTTCGCGCTTGTTATGACCTCCGCACTTGGTCTTGAAGTGCCTCTCAGTCTGTCCGTTTTTTTTGCCTCCGCTGGAGCCTTCCTGCTTGCAACGTGCGGCGGATATTCTTGGAGCCTAGATTCGGTTCTACGGCGGCGCTCTGGACGCTGTGGTTAGGTGGTGGGAAGAGGAGTGGCTGTTGAAAAAGTCTTCGTGAATGAACGGAACTGTTGCAGCAACGTCTATATGAGCAAGCGTTCTGCCGATGCTCTTCTTCATCGCCATTCACGGAGGCTTGCGGATTATGATGGGACAACACTCCCGTTCCGAGTCGCTGTTCTACTACTTTCGCATTGAAGATCAGGTTCCTGAAAACCACCTACTGCGTCTCCTGGACCGACACATCAGCTTCGATTTCGTTCGTGAGAAGCTGAAGGACTCCTACAGCGATACGGGCAGACCTTCGATCGATCCGGAACTTTTATTGCGCATCCTGCTGATCGGCTATCTCTATGGCGTCACCAGCGAGCGCAAGCTAGTCGAGGAGTTGCAGATGCATCTGGCCTGGCGCTGGTTTACCGGACTCAGCTTCGATCAGGAGATTCCCCATCACTCCACGTTTTCCAAGAACCGTCATGGACGCTTTCAGGAGTCGAACCTCTTTCAGCGGCTCTTTGAAGAGATTGTGGATCGCTGCTTGGAAGCTGGGTTGGTCGAGGGCGAGCACCTGTCCGTGGATGGCAGCTTCATTCCCGCGAATGCCAGCCGGTCGAGCCGCATCCCGCGGGAGCAGTTGACGGAAGTGGCCCACGTGAAGGGCACGGTGCGCGAGTACTTGGCGGACCTCGAGCAAGAAAACCCGATCGAAGAGCCGGCCCATCAACAAGACCAGGTATCGACGACGGATCCGGATTCAACCTATTCAACCAAGGGCGATCGTCGGGCGGAGCTGGGGTACTTCAACAACTATCTGATCGACAACAAGAGTTGCGTAATTGTTGGCGTTCAGGCCACATCCGCTCGACTGAGCCAGGAAAGTGCGGCGGCTCGCGAGATGATCACACGGTCAGCGGAGAGACGCGGGCGCTTCCCACAGTCGGTTGCCGCCGACACGACTTATGGGAACGGTGAGCTTTTGGCTTGGTTTGAGGAACGAAACATCACTCCCTATATTCGCGTGAAAGAGAGTCCTGCTCCCAAAACCAACTTGTATGGGATCGAAAAGTTCATCTACGTTGCCGAGACGAACAGCTATCAATGTCCGGAAGGAAAGCGACTAACGTACCTTGGGGTGAATCCGCGCAACCGAAACCATATCTACAGGGCAACGCGAAAACGGTGTCGGGAGTGCTCGCAGAAATCGCAGTGCACCACCGGCCACTATCGGCAGATCGCGATCCATGTTCACGAAGCGGCGCGACAACGGGCACGAGAGCGAACGACCGTTCCGGCTTTCGCGGCAGCGCAACGCCAACGCCGGAAAGTAGAAGCACTCTTTGCGGAGTTGAAGAACCAGATCGGACTGCGCAGGGTGCGTTTGAGGAGAATGAAGCATGTTCGCGAACAGTTCTTTCTCGCGGCTACAGCCCAGAACCTGAAACGACTGGCTCGTTTCCTAAGATCCAGATCTCTAGAATCAGCCACGGTGCCGATCTGAGATAGAAAAAAGAAAGCGATACCCCGCAGGAAAATCACCCCAGATCAAAACTCCTGCCAGCGGGCGAGTTTTTCAACAGCCACAGGATTTCTCAACATTAATCTAAAATCTAAGCCGACGGAGTTGACCATGAAACGGATCCTTCTGTCCTGGAGCAGTGGCAAAGACAGCGCGTGGGCGCTCCACGTTCTCCGCAGTGGCACGGCGTATGACGTGGTTGGCCTGCTGACCACATTCAATCACGCGGCGGACCGCGTTGCCATGCATGCTGTCCGCCGCAGCCTGGTTGAGCAGCAAGCGGCTGCAGTTGGAATTCCTCTTTGGCCTGTTCAGCTTCCCTGGCCGTGCTCCAACAGCGAATATGACACGATCATGGCCCAGGAATGTGAAAAAGCCGTCTCAAAAGGCATCGCCGCTATCGCCTTCGGGGATCTTTTCCTCGAAGACGTGCGGTCTTACCGCGAGAAACGACTCGAAGGATCCGGGCTCCAGCCACTATTCCCGATCTGGGGCTCGCCGACGCGCGCGCTGGCTCAAGAAATGATTTTCTCGGGAATGCGCGCCAAGCTGACTTGCATTGACACGAGAAAGCTTGATTCCTCCTTCGCTGGCCGCGACTTTGATCAGCAGCTTTTGTCCGAACTGCCAGAAGGCATCGACCCTTGCGGCGAGAATGGCGAATTTCATTCCTTTGTGTACGCCGGGCCCATATTCTGCTCCCCTCTCTCCATTTCCAGCGGGGAAATTGTCCTTCGTGACGGATTCGCCTTCGCTGACATAATCCCGTTGACACATTGTGCGGCCTGATTAACACATTAACCGGACACTGACGGTCCGATAGATGTCGAGAACAGGGGATTATCACTAGCTATCTCAGTCTGAGATAGCTGGTGCGAAGAGTAACGCCAATCTGCCCCAGAGCCGCTACGCTACACTGTCATTCCCTCGGGGAAAAACCGTGAAAAGAAAATGAGAAGAAACAAATCGCTAATACACTCACAACCTCCAGAGCTTGCAGTCTGTTGGCGGATTGTCGGCAATCCCGGAGGTTATCCTTCGTCGATTCCTTGCGGAAAGTCGGATAGGTGTTGACGGTTATCCGCGCGGAGTGTGGGTTTCTGCGCTCGTTCACGCAACTCCCGACGCGACTGCCTCTCGTTTTGCTGGCAGAAGCGCTAACAGGACGCTTCCGATCACAATGAAAACGACCACATCGGTGAAGTCCCTGTGGACGCCGTGAATCCGGGCTTCTACGGTTTGAATAGCCATCACCACGCCATGGGAGATGTTCCACCAAGCTGCTAGAGCAATCATCGAGCGATGCTCAGATGGTCTCCTTGCGGCCATGAGTAGAAAGACCCCGACCGGAATAAAGAAGCTCAGAAACATCGGCTCGAACTCGTTCTTCCGCTCCAAAAGCCAGCTGGAATGCCGCAGATCCATATATAGAAAATAAATTAGGGCCAGATTCAACAGCCCCACGATCACCAGGACGATCTGTGTCAGGCGTTCTCTTTTCACATTGACCTCATTTGAGCGAATTTTGTTGCGAGCGCAGCAGCGGCTCACGCAGAGGATCCACAAACTAGCACACAGGAAAGCAAAGAACAAAATCTGCAATGACGCTGCTGATCCATCGCGTGGAGATACTCAAACCATACAGTCAACTGTCGTGAACAGGCGATTACGCTCATCGAACCCTGCCGTTCGCGGTCGGTACTGTGGCCTCCAAAGGCATGCGATCGTTTGGTGCATTTTTGAGCAATCCCGGAGCTAAGAAGAAGTGATCCCAGCTTCCGGTTGGCGGACGATCCGCTCCGAACTAACTGCGTCTTCAACCCCTGACCAAGTCCACGCCTGCCAGATGATGACCGAGGTGCATACAGTTTCGATCGTCGCGAAGAACAAGTACTCAGGAAGAGCGGGCGTCCGGGCACCGACAAGAGGCGGAACGAAGGTCAGGAAACCGTTTACAAGGGTCAGAATGCCACCCGCGATGATATTCGCCAGCCGGTTCGCTCTAAACGGAAGTAGTCGACACGCCACAATCATGGCGATGGGTATTTCCATCAAGACCGCTGAACCCAGCAGAGCCCATGGTGGGAGATGTGGGGCGTCGGCTAGATTTGGCGAGCCAACAATAGCGAACAGGGCAACGACGTCCGCATACAGGTAGTTCAATAACGCGAAGATCCAGAATAGAGACAACCGCTCCTTTGTGTCATGCATGTCAACCTCCTACGGAAAGGCCTGCAGTCTGTGCAAGCTGCGACAGGATTGTTTCCGTATCGGTACAGACGATTCTGATACCGCATGAGCAGCGCAGAAAGCGCGTTGAGGTCGCCGCGTCGAAGCTGGGCAACTTCGCTCTCCAGGCTCACGCTCGCCTCCCACGTCATGAACGAGTGGCCTATCATATCGGTACTACGAATGAGCCCTGAAGAAAGACTCATCCCTTGAACGGCGAAGAGATTGCAACTCAGGTGTCTGGGAAGAAGCGGATCCGGACATTCCCGGGTCTGAAGCAAGCAAAGGGGAAGCATGGCCAAGTTGCTGCAACGAAACGACTTCGAGCGCTTCTGTCGAGCGGGGATTCCTAACTGTTGTTATCAGGCGTGGCTGTTGAAAAACTCGCCCGCTGGCAGGAGTTTTGATCTGGGGTGATTTTCCTGCGGGGTATCGCTTTCTTTTTTCTATCTCAGATCGGCACCGTGGCTGATTCTAGAGATCTGGATCTTAGGAAACGAGCCAGTCGTTTCAGGTTCTGGGCTGTAGCCGCGAGAAAGAACTGTTCGCGAACATGCTTCATTCTCCTCAAACGCACCCTGCGCAGTCCGATCTGGTTCTTCAACTCCGCAAAGAGTGCTTCTACTTTCCGGCGTTGGCGTTGCGCTGCCGCGAAAGCCGGAACGGTCGTTCGCTCTCGTGCCCGTTGTCGCGCCGCTTCGTGAACATGGATCGCGATCTGCCGATAGTGGCCGGTGGTGCACTGCGATTTCTGCGAGCACTCCCGACACCGTTTTCGCGTTGCCCTGTAGATATGGTTTCGGTTGCGCGGATTCACCCCAAGGTACGTTAGTCGCTTTCCTTCCGGACATTGATAGCTGTTCGTCTCCGCAACGTAGATGAACTTTTCGATCCCATACAAGTTGGTTTTGGGAGCAGGACTCTCTTTCACGCGAATATAGGGAGTGATGTTTCGTTCCTCAAACCAAGCCAAAAGCTCACCGTTCCCATAAGTCGTGTCGGCGGCAACCGACTGTGGGAAGCGCCCGCGTCTCTCCGCTGACCGCGTGATCATCTCGCGAGCCGCCGCACTTTCCTGGCTCAGTCGAGCGGATGTGGCCTGAACGCCAACAATTACGCAACTCTGGTTGTCGATCAGATAGTTGTTGAAGTACCCCAGCTCCGCCCGACGATCGCCCTTGGTTGAATAGGTTGAATCCGGATCCGTCGTCGATACCTGGTCTTGTTGATGGGCCGGCTCTTCGATCGGGTTTTCTTGCTCGAGGTCCGCCAAGTACTCGCGCACCGTGCCCTTCACGTGGGCCACTTCCGTCAACTGCTCCCGCGGGATGCGGCTCGACCGGCTGGCATTCGCGGGAATGAAGCTGCCATCCACGGACAGGTGCTCGCCCTCGACCAACCCAGCTTCCAAGCAGCGATCCACAATCTCTTCAAAGAGCCGCTGAAAGAGGTTCGACTCCTGAAAGCGTCCATGACGGTTCTTGGAAAACGTGGAGTGATGGGGAATCTCCTGATCGAAGCTGAGTCCGGTAAACCAGCGCCAGGCCAGATGCATCTGCAACTCCTCGACTAGCTTGCGCTCGCTGGTGACGCCATAGAGATAGCCGATCAGCAGGATGCGCAATAGAAGTTCCGGATCGATCGAAGGTCTGCCCGTATCGCTGTAGGAGTCCTTCAGCTTCTCACGAACGAAATCGAAGCTGATGTGTCGGTCCAGGAGACGCAGTAGGTGGTTTTCAGGAACCTGATCTTCAATGCGAAAGTAGTAGAACAGCGACTCGGAACGGGAGTGTTGTCCCATCATAATCCGCAAGCCTCCGTGAATGGCGATGAAGAAGAGCATCGGCAGAACGCTTGCTCATATAGACGTTGCTGCAACAGTTCCGTTCATTCACGAAGACTTTTTCAACAGCCACTCCTCTTCCCACCACCTAACCACAGCGTCCAGAGCGCCGCCGTAGAACCGAATCTAGGCTCCAAGAATATCCGCCGCACGTTGCAAGCAGGAAGGCTCCAGCGGAGGCAAAAAAAACGGACAGACTGAGAGGCACTTCAAGACCAAGTGCGGAGGTCATAACAAGCGCGAACAACAGCAGGAGTAAGCCGCAAGAAGGCGGCGACGAGGGTGAACGACCCAAGAACGAGGGCGACACCCAACAGAATCTCAGCACAAGTGGAAGCCCAAGCCAGTAGTGGAATTGTTGCCGATGGCATGAACCAATTCGAGTTTGGCAGTGTACGCGATGAAATGCGAGAAGTCTCCCCAGGCTACGTGGGGACTGTCCGAAGGCTCCCCAAAAACCGAATCGGTCTCCCACCGCAGAAAGAAAAGAGACTCCGAGGGCTTGCCCAAAAAGTCTCCTTTGCCCAAAATCCCCATTCTCTGAGGACGCGTAATGATTGAGAAATGGCTTGCCCGAAAGGGCGCTTCCCGCGCCTCAAAAAGAAACTGTTTTTGAGCACCGCGCGGATACAGCGTGAATTAGCGAGGATTATGACAAGCGTCGAAGGAGGAGCTGAAACCTGCCTCATTTTGAAATAGCTGGCGGGAAGAGGATTTCGCAACAGTAATCCGGGCCGAAGCGTCTCCGCCTGGTCAGGATCAGTGTCTACAGCACGTCCCTCCCAAGACCAATCTTTCTTCACCTTGGATTTCAGAGCGATCCGATCTGTTTATGAATCTTGCGAGCAGACTCCTCGAATTGGTTTTCCCTAATTGTGCAGCTCGACTGAAACCATGGCGTTTGGATCCACGGATTTCAGTCGTTCCTGCAAGTCGGAAGCCGCTTTTGCCATCTCGCCAAGTTCGCGGTTTAGATCGGCTATCTGTGCTTCGCGTAGCTGACGAAGCGCCTGTTGCTCACCACCCAGCGCGTCGACACAAACGATAGCAGGAGAACTGCGAGGAGGGTGAGGAACCGAACCGGCATACGCCACCTCCGAATTTCTGAGGTGCAATAAGAACAGGATAGCCCCGAAGCACGCCGCCTAGCGCACAAAAAACAAGGGATGCGAGCACGGGCCTGCATCCCCTACCGGTTGTTTGCGAATTGCTAGAACTCGGATCGGAACCCGAACTGTGAGCGGTAAGCGTTCCCGAAAGTTGCTCCAGGACCCTGTCCGCCACAGTACCCTTGTGGCGCGCCAAAACTCGCGTTCGGAACTAGCACGTCATTTACGGTTGCAAATGCGTTGTTGTCCACGAAGTTGCAAGAGTTGTTCCGGTTGAATAAATTATAGAACTCCCAGATAATCCGCAACTTCATGTTCTCGCGGATGCTGAAGGCATATGCCGTTCGCAGGTCGAGCTGAATGAAGGCCTTGCCTCGGAAGCTGTTGACAGGCACCTCCGTGCATCCCAGAGCCGTACTGCCATCGGCACAGGCCCGATCGAGAGTGGAACGGCCGTCGCCATCGACGTCGTAAGTTGCAAAACCCGTGTAGGGGCGAGCCGTAGATGCCTGAAAGATGGGCGCAACTTCGAATCCACGCCACACGTTGAAGACGCCACTCGCGGTAAAGCGGTTCCGCTCGTCGAAGTTCGCGGGGCCGAATTCGCCCCGAAGGAACTCGCGTTCTGGAGTGATGTTCAGTGCGCTACCGCCGTAAGAAGAAGTCGGCAGCCCACCCCAGCCGCGAGACCACGAGATCACGTCGCTGACTTGGAACATGAAGTGGTGAGACATCCGCTTTTGGATCTGAAGGTTGATGCCATTGTAAATTGAGCGGGTGTTAGTCGAGTAGTCGCGAAGCTCGCCGAGTCGCGGCGTCCCGTTCTGAACCGCAAGACCGGCATCAATGAAGGCCGCGTCCAGCAAGCGAGTGCCGGCACCATTGACGCATCTCGGATCAGCCGGAGTCGAATTGGGATAGAGCGGGTCGCAGAGCGAGGCCAACACGGGGTTCATTTGAAGGACACGCGGTTCATGCGTTCCGAGGACATGATAATAGTCGGCGGAGAAGGCATATTCATTTGAGAATTGCCAGGCGGTCCCAATGGACATCTGCTGCGACCATGGGTCGGTCATATGCGGATCGATGATACGGCCGGTCGCACCCGGCGTGAGTTGGCTGGGCGTGGTATTCGGCACTGGCAAAGGGGTGACGCCAAACTGGAATCGGCAGAGGTCTGTCTCGGGTGTGCCGCCTGCCGCTGGAGTACAGTTTACGCCGCGAGCATTTGTCCTCAGGTCGAGAACCGTTTGGTAAATGGTAGGCTGCTCCTGCTGGATGGCGAACAGGGTGAGGTTCTGGAAGATCTGGTCTCTCGCGATGCCGTAGCCGCCGCGGATGATCATTTTGCCCGTGCCAATGGGATCCCAGGCGAAGCCAATGCGGGGTTGAAATTCCTTCCAGTCCGCCGTCGTTTTCCTGAGAAGCGAGTCATTCCCTGCAAGCATTTGCGCTCGAGCGACACCGTCAGCCGCGACCGGATCGACGATGTCCGCAGCCAGTACCTGCTTTAAGACGCCGATCGCCCGGTTCGTCGAGTTCGGATCGTTGGTCAACTGTGGCGTGAGGAACAGTGGATTAGCGTCCCAGCGAAGCCCTAGATTGAGAGTGAGCCGAGGGCTGACCTTGAAATCGTCTTGATAGTACAAGCCAAGTGAATGGGCTGGGGGTTGAGCGGTGTTGCCGCTCCCAGTGTTGAAGGTAAGTTCTTGAACTGCACCTGGGGTCGAGAGACCTTGCGGGTAAGTGACCGGGTTGGAGAGAATCTGGCTTGGATTGTCCCAGAAAGTCACCTGGTAACCATTGGCGCCGAAGAAGAAAAATCCACCCAGCTTGGCCAGGTAGATATAGTTGGCGCCGAATTTCATCTGGTGACGACCGACACTCAGAGAGAAATCATCCCGGAACTGATACTTTCGGATGAGCGTCTGCTGAGGGACGTTCACGTTCTGCCCGACTTCGACTTCCGGCGGGCCTCCACCGCAGCCCGGTCGATGACTTGGTCACCATCCGCGGCGACTGGAAGATAGTTCTTATACATACTCAACCTCCCCAGGAATGTTCACTGTTTGCGGATTTCTGCCATCGACTTTTTCGTGCACAGACAGACTTTCCATGAATGTGTCCTCTCTGGGCGACCCTTTAGGTTACAGTTGCAGTTTGCGAGAGACTCGCAGGATCGGCCGCGACGCGTGGTTCCGCGTCAGGATTAAGAATGTGCCGGAGCTACGTACGGAGAATGGAGTGAAGGATCAAAATGTCAGAGGGAACCAAGTCTGCTTTTTCGAATGGGCTCTCCCGCGAAAACAAGAAGTCAGGCGCCGGCGCGGAATCTTTATCAGCGATTCGACCGTTCTGGCTGGCGTTCAGGCGAACAGGAGGAACCACAGAACGTGCACCGCGGACCGTAAAGTCGTTCGTAGCGTTGTCAGTTAGAGATAAAAGCTCGGGGAGTTCCCCTGCAACAATTGCGCACAATAGCAGGCATAGCGACGCTCGAGCGACGATTTTGGCGATTCTGATTCGCTTACTTACCATACGTGATGACCAAGATTATTGGGAGCTTACACCCGCCCAGTCCCGCTGTATAGTGTCAAAAGTAAAGTATAGAGAACCGATCGGAATCAGAGGCATTCACCAAGCAGAGCGGGCTCAGCCTTCCGATAACGCACCTACCCGGCCATTGACTTTCACATACCTGCCGATAACAGGATTTATCAACATCTCTAACGAAGTCGGCCTCGTCAAGGGTGTTTAGCTCTGGTTTTATTTCTTTCGCACACACACCTGCCGCCGCACAGTCTCGCTTGTTTCTCGGCGAGTGATGCGCTGCCATTCTCGAATTCATTGTCCCTGTCCAACCTACGAGCTCGGTTCGTGTCACTTCATCGACTCGGTCTTGGCCACCAGACATCTCTCCGATCACGTGCGGCCATGATGATTTCTTCGAACTCCCAGCAATGGGGGAGGCGGGTAGCCTATTCACTTGATCCGGTCAGTACGCTGCAGGACCACTGTCGAGATCAGGCATCCCCGCACGGAAACTACCGCTTTCCTGCCGCGCTTTTCCTCGACGGCAGAACTCTTCGTAATCGATCTGATCACGCATCATGATCCAGAGTCGGATTCCCAACTTCCTGGCTGCCGCGACTCTCGCTTTCCCGAGTCCTTTCTGCACCAGTTTGCGCCGATAGAAGCGTTTCAACTCCGGATCCCGCCCGACTGCGTGCATCGCTGCTTCGCACCACAGATAACGCAGCAGCGCGTTTCCTTGTTTGCTCATCGCACCCAGCCGCTGCCGGCGTCCGCTGGAGTGTTCGCTCGGGATCATGCCGATGTAACTGGCCAGTGCTTTCCCATCGATGAATCGCAGCGGATCGCCCAGGAAAACTTCGGTAGCTAACGCGGTGATCGGCCCCACTCCCGGGTGCGTTAGCAACCGTCTTGCCTGGGGATGCTGCTGGACCTCTTCCCAGACTTCTTGGTCGAGTTCATCGATCGATCCCTGCAAGCCGGGGTACAAGGCCAGCAGTGCCGCTCGTCGCTCGCTGGCATGGGGAGCCAGAGGCAACGCTCGAAGTGCGTGCTGGTTTGCTTGGCTCCATAGCGCGTGGCCTCGCCTGAAACCGTGGTTGAGTGCCATCGATTGCAGCGTGTGCTGGACTCGGGATCGCATGCGCACCCACTGATGACGGTGACGTAACAACGTGCGCAGATCGCGTTGCTCGGTGGAGGGCATCCAGATCGTGGGAAAGCGATTCTCGGCGAGCAACGTCAGCAACAATCGTGCATCCCGCCGATCATGCTTTTGCTTCCGCGTATCCGCCTTGCGGATCTTCTGGGGATGACCGACTCGGCATTCGATCCCCAACTCTTCCATCAGTTCCAGGAACCACTGCATTGAGCCGGTCGCTTCGATCCCCACCAGAATCGGACCAGGCAGTGCGGAATAAAACTCCCGGACGGTCTCGCCTTGATGTTCGAGGGTCTTCTCTTCTAGCTCGCCGGTGTCACTATCCAACATCGCGATCGTCTGTTGTCGAGCGTGTAGACAGACCTTGATCAGGGTGGTGGCAGCAACATACAAGGTTGCGAGCAGCCGATGCGGCCTAAGCATTGGGCAAGAACGGAATAATTGTCGTGGTTGCGACAAATGAAAAACAGGAAACGAGATCGCCAAGGATTCCCAATTTCTTGTTCCAAAATCCGGCAAACAATAGAGCGCAGATCAAGCATTCCGAAGTCCGTAGGAATCGGCCACCCCCCGAATGCCGAAAACAGGGTACAACCAGAAAATCAATGGGCCATGGCTGATATACGGGATCAATCCCTGCGCCTCGTAGGCAAACCATTTCGAGTACCCAAAAAACAGGAAAATGACCACCATGGATGCGCGAACTAACTTGTAATCGAGATCGTTCTTGAGGACCCCAAGCTTAATCAAAATTCCGACGAGAGAATTCATTGGCCTGTCCAGCTAGAGTCAGCAGCTAGCCGCTGGCCCAATAAAGCATGGCCGTGTCGGCGAGATGTTGCTGAGTTCTGTCGGGTGTCAATATCACGTCACATATGTCGAGCCTGCTTCATTCAATTCCTGAATTTATTGCAAGCAATCCACTTATGTCTGGCAATCGACCTGCCCTCGTCTCGTCGACTGAAGAGAATGTGTATTGGCAAGTGCGAGGCATAGCCTTGTGCAGCATTTCCGATGCCACAGCGCCTGAGGGAGGCTGAAGCAATGCGGGTCTGTTTCGCATTCTAGCGTAGCGCCTATTGACTTTGTCGAAGCAAGAGCGTATCCAAAAAGGTGAGTGCGGGAGCGGATCGTGCACGCCCCCGACCACATTCAAGAAGTTCGCTCGACCGAGGTTGACCCTCACCGTGCCCTGCCTTCCTCAGTCTCTCAAGACTTTTCCGGCCAACATCTGACCAAAGGAAGTTACGAAAAGCCTCGGTCGAAATTAAGGAGACGATCATGAAAATCGTAGTCATCGGCGGTACTGGACTCATCGGATCGAAGCTCGTTCCCAAGTTGCGCGAGCACGGACACGAAGCAGTTGCCGCATCGCCCAATTCCGGCGTGAACTCCGTCACCGGGCAGGGACTTGCCGAAGCGCTGAAAGGCGCCTCGGTGGTGGTCGATGTGTCGAATTCTCCGTCGTGGGAAGACACGGCTGTGATGCAGTTCTTCGAGACGTCCACCCGTAATCTAATTACCCAAGAAACGGCCGCAGGCGTGGGACATCACGTCGCGTTGTCCGTGGTAGGGACCGACCGCATGATCACAATCGGATACTTCCGGGCAAAAATGGCCCAGGAGAATTTGATCAAGGGCTCGTCAATCCCGTACTCCATCGTGCGTGCCACGCAATTCTTCGAATTCGCCAAGGGCCTCGCCGACATTTCGACCGAAGGCACCAAGGTGCGTCTGCCGCATGTGCTATTCCAGCCGATGGCCGCCGCCGACGTAGCAAGTGCAGTGGGGAAGGTGGCGATGGGCGCGCCTGTGAATGGCACGGTTGAAGTAGGCGGGCCCGAAAAGTCCCGGCTCGATGACTTCATCCGGGAAGCCCTGACCGCATGGAAGGATCCGCGGGAGGTGGTTGCTGACCAACACGCGCGCTATTACGGCGTGGAGGTGAGCGAGCGCACACTGATTCCCGACGATGGCGCGCAACTCGGCCCAACGCGCTTCGCGGAATGGCTCAAACAACCCGGAACGAAAGCTGTGGCAGCCACCCACTAACCAAACGGATTTTGGAGAGTCTTGGTATGACGATTGCACGAGCAGGTTTGGCGTTGCTGTGCCTAATCCCCATCACGTTGGGACCCGAAGAGGCCAAGGTGACTCCGCTCTTCTCCAAGGATCTGCCGGACTTTCCCGGGAAAGAGGGCGTGATGATCACGGTGGAGTATCCGCCGGGCTCCTCGGACCCAGTACATCGGCACAACGCAGATGCGTTTGTGTATGTCCTTGAGGGTTCCATCGTGATGCAGGTGAGGGGGCGGAAAGGAAGTGACACCTGGTCAGACCTCCTACGAAGGTCCCTCTGATATTCACGTCGTCGGGAAGAATGCCAGCCAAACCAAGCCGGCGAAATTGAAGAGCGCCGGATACGGTCGTACCAAGCCTGCGCCAGTCGTCGCGATTTCGCTCATTCCACCCGCAACCTCTGAGAAGGAACGATTTCGAACTCACGAGGCTATGTTGATTCCTCCGTTGACCGGCTTTTCGCCTGATGCCCTGCAGCCGTTTATCTCTCTTCTGAAAGCATGACGGAGCGAGGCCAGGTCTAATGCCGCATGGAGTCCGCTTCAACCCTTTTCCAGGTCTCCGCCCGTTCGAGCCCGACGAAGATCATCTTTTCTTTGGGCGAGAAAAAGAAATCGACGAACTCCTGCGGCGTCTCCGCTCCTGCCGCTTTTTATCGGTCGTAGGCACTTCCGGGAGCGGGAAATCCTCGCTCGTCCACTCCGGCCTGAGCCCTTCCCTTCACAGCGGATTCATGGTCACAGCAGGTTCCAACTGGCGAGTGGCTACGTTTCGACCGGGTGAAGACCCTCTTGGCCACCTCGCCGAAGCGCTCAATGCGCCGGATGTGCTAGGAATGACGGGGGAACTCGCAAGTACAAATCGCGTGCTCCTAGAAGCAACGCTTCGCCGCAGTACGCTCGGGCTGGTGTCGGCGGTCCGCCAGGCAGGGAGCCCGGCGCGTGACCTGCCACGAGTTTCGACTTTAGCCACACACATTTCTCCATGTCGGCCGCAGTCAGCCCTTCACCCCAACGCCCCTTGTTGCTTTCCGGTAGATTGGCGAATGGGCATTTGCGGCTCTCGAGACCTTTGAATTTTCGGAACACTGCAGCGCGCAACGCCGGAACAAAGCCGTTACGCACGCGCGCTGCAAACATGAGCTTGTTCCCCCGGAAATATCCGACGAGGATGGCATCGAAGTTTTTCGGGCTCGGCGTGTAACCGCCAATAACAAATTCCTGACCGCCACCGATCCGCATTTTCACCCAGGCGCCATTCCGGCGGCTAGGTTCGTACAAGCTGTCGCGGCGTTTTGCGACAATGCCCTCAAGCCCCTGCGCCCTGACGGCTGAAATCATCTTTTCTGCGTCGGCGGCAAAGCTCTCAGAGAAATGAATCGCTGGCAGTTTCGGCATCGCCTTCGTAAGCAGCAATTCACGACGCCTTTCGAGCGGCTGCCTCCGCAAATCCTCGCCCTTCCACATCGGCATGTCGAAAGCGTAGAAAGTAATGGCATCTACGTTCGCCGAGAAATTCTGCAGGCGGCTGAACGATGGACGGCCGGATTCATCCATCGCCACGATTTCACCATCAATGATCGTTTCATCTGGCAGTCTTGCGAAAGTCGGCGGTGATGGCAGGGAAGCGGTTATTAAACCGTTTTCTGTTGCGGGAAAACAGGGTCACCTGTCCGTCATGCTTTACCGCCAACGCTCGATATCCGTCCAGTTTCAACTCGTACTGCCAAGCTTCACCTTCCGGTAATCTTTTTCACCGCCAGGCACGGCATCGGTTCGATGAAGTGTGCTTCGCTCATTTTTACCAATTATATGTATATAAGGTCAGGCCGGCCTTCGCCTTACGCCTCAGCTCCATAACTGCATGTTCCTGGTAGCTGATGACATCAATAACCTAGTCTGTTAATGTTTCGCAATGATTTTATCGGATAACGAGACAAAGGTTGACCTCCTTAACAACGAGGCCATAGCCAAGACAATCGTAACGCTTATTCGGGAAAAGCCTGAACACCCGATAACGATTGGCGTGCATGGCGATTGGGGTGCGGGAAAATCAAGCGTCCTGGAAATGATTGAAGCCGATCTCAATGCGCAGGACAGCACCCTATGTCTGAAATTCAACGGCTGGCGGTTCCAGGGATTTGAGGACGCCAAGATTGCGCTCATCGAGGGGATCGTGAGCGGCCTGGTCGAGAAGCGCTCACTTCTAACCAGAGCCACCGACGCCGTTGAAGACATTTATCACCGAATTGACTTGTTGAAAGCGGCAAAAAGAGTCGGCGGCCTGGCTCTCACCGCCTATGCGGGTCTCCATGGACTTGGCGTCCATGCGCTCGCGATACCCGCTGTTCTCGGAACCCTTGAAAGCTGGGTGACAGATCCGACAAAACTCACCAAGGAAAATGTCCAACATGCCCTGGCTGAGACAAAGGGTCTGCTCAAACCGAAATCGGAAAAGAACATCCCAGAAGAGATAGCCGGTTTTCGTAAAGCGTTTGACAATCTACTCAAAAAGGCGGGCATCGACCAACTCGTGGTCCTCATCGATGACCTGGACCGCTGCCTTCCGGATACGGCGATCGAAACCCTCGAAGCTGTCCGCCTTTTCCTTTTCACATCGCGCACCGCGTTCGTCGTCGCCGCCGACGAAGCGATGATCGAATATGCCGTTCGCAAGCACTTCCCGGATTTGCCCGACACGACCGGGCCGCAGACATACGCGCGCAACTACCTCGAAAAGCTAATTCAGGTTCCGTTTCGGATTCCCGCTTTGGGAGAAACTGAGACCCGCATTTATGTGACGTTGCTTTTCGTTGGGGCCGAGCTGGGTGAGAACGACCCGGACTTCGCCAAGCTCATCGCAGTCGCCCGCGACCGGCTCAAGCGTCCCTGGACGGGCGCCGTACTCGATGTTGCCACCGTGAAGACGGCATTGGGCGACAAAGCAAGCCGTGCCCAGAACGCATTGATTTTGAGCGACCAGGTCGGGCCCATTCTGGCGAGCGGCACGCGAGGGAATCCGCGGCAGATCAAGCGGTTTCTAAATACACTCTTGCTACGGCAGTCGTCCGCACAGGCGCGCGGTTTCGGCGATGACGTCAAGCTGCCCGCGCTCGCCAAACTGATGCTGGCTGAACGCTTTCTGCCACGATTGTTCGACCAGATCGCGACCTCGGCCGCATCGGCTGCAGATGGGGTTTGCGCGGATGTCGCGACCCTTGAGAACGCGGTCACAGAGAGTAAAGACCAAAAGGCGAAACCCGCGGAGACTGCCGAAGCGAAAGCTGCGTCCCGCGCTACGGCGGCCCCCAAGGGTGAGGTGATGAAACCCGCGGAGAGCGCGCAATTGACCGAGTGGCTCTCCTCTCCCGCGGTCCGGTCCTGGGCTCAGATCGAACCGTCCATCGGCGCGTTGGACCTGCGGCCTTATTTGTTCGTCACAAAAGATCGCAAAGACTATTTCGGAGCGACAACCATCCTTGGCAAGCTCACCGGCATTGCGGAGAAGTTGCTCGGGTCAAAATTCGCGGTTCAGGGGCTGGAAATCGAGTTGCGTCAACTCGCCGTCCCGGAGGCTTCTCAGGTGCTCGACCTCGTGCGGGGACGCATCGTGGGCGGCGACACTTTTGAGACTGAGCCCGCCGGCGCCGCGGGAATCGCCGTGCTCGTCAAGGCCCAGCCGGCCTTGCAGGGCAACCTACTCGACTTTCTCGAGGGCTTGCCCCGTAATCGTCTCGGCCCGTGGGCGTGCAGCGGATGGGAAGGCGTAATAAAGGATGCGGATCACAATCGCCGGTACGACCAGCTCCTTGAGCTATGGAAAAAAGATGGCTCGCAGTTCTTGAAGACTGCCGCCGACGCCACGCTGCGTACGCGTAAACAGGGAGCGCCTCGCTAATGGGCACTTCCAACGGCAATCGGGGCCAGGACGGCCGAACACCGCTCGTGCCGAGCTGGATTCCTGCCGGTAGCGCGCCACCATCTCCGCCCGAACCACCGCCGCCGGAACCGCCGCCTGGCGATCCACCTCCCGACGGCATACCTCCGCAAATACCCTTGCAGCCAGTTCTTCCGCCGATGCCCCCGATGGCCGCGGCCGACAGATTCACGGCGGCACGAAACAACTTCTCTCGTTACGCCAGCTCGGGCGGCAGCGATCGCGCGAGCCTCGGGCGAGCCCTGTCTCACTATGTATCGACATCGTCGGGCGGCAGCGGAACAGCGGCGCAACGTATGGGATCGTCACGCGCAGCCGGCGCGCAATTGCTCGGATTCCTCTCGGGCGCCGTCGCGGATGGTCCGCAAGAGGCGCTGCGCCGCCTCAATCTACAAGGTCTCGCGGGCCGGCCGATCGAAGAGATATTCGTCGGCCTGATAGATTATGTTTGCCCCGAAGGAGGCTCCCTCGACGAGGGCATCGCGCGCGAAGCGTTCATCGAGACGATCGCCGATCTGGCCGAAGCAGGCGTAGTTAGTCTGGACGGCCTAACAGTCAACCAGATGCAAACCATTTTCGAACTGTATGCCGCACACGCAATCGAAGCGCGCCTGTGCAATGACATCGGCGCGAATGCAATATTGTTACCGGCGGACGCAGCGCGCGCGGCGACGGTGCAAAAACAACTTCTTGAATTCGTCCGCCGCAGCGTAGCTGACGCTATGACGCAAGCGAGAGCGGCCATGCTGGCGCTCACGCCGGAAGCGGTAGCCGGGTTCGTCACACGAATCTACAAAGACGCATTCGACATCCTGCAAACCCTGGCCGAAGCAGAGGCAGACGCAAAATGAAACGACACCTATTATTCGGTCGCTTTGGCAATGCCGATCGCGTGGAAATTCCTGTCGCCGAAGGTGAGCTCGGCAGTCGGCTCGAATTTGTAGTTTCCAAGAAACGTCTGGAGCATGGGATAGGCGACGCGCTTGACGACCTCGCTAAGGTTGGCGTGTTTCCCTCTGAAATCGGCGTAGATCTTCTCGTACTCGCAGCGCACGTGCAGGCTGCGGACACACGGATCTCTCGCAATTCTGAATCACAGGACGGATGGACGCGGGAGATTCGCATTGTCGTGCCCGTCAGCGACGTCGCTCGGTGGAACTCAACGGCCCTGCTGCTTCGGCGTCTTCTAAACTTTCTCACCGGGGATCGATGGTCGATTGGATTTAGGCAGCGTCCTGCCGGATTCGAGCGAACAGTTGCGGCCGTGCCTGCCCAGCTTATTCCCCCTCCGTTCGACAGCTTGGCCTTGTTCTCGGGGGGACTCGACAGCTTGATCGGCGCGATCGATTCTCTGGAGCAGGGTCGGACTCCGCTTTTTATCAGCCATGCCGGCGACGGCGCCACGAGTGATCCGCAGAATAAGCTCTTCAAGGTCCTGAAAAGTAAGTACGCGCGCCAAAACTTGGATCGTATGAGAATCTGGATGGACTTTCGCGGATGGAAAGTCCGGGGCGTCAAATCAGAAAAAACAACCCGGGGCCGGTCATTTCTTTTCCTTGCTGCGGGCGTGTTCGCCGGCACGGGCCTTGAGGGCAACTTCACGCTTCGCGTGCCCGAAAACGGGCTGATCGCTTTGAACGTGCCGCTTGACCCGCTGCGGCTGGGCGCGTTCAGTACGCGAACGACACACCCTTTTTACCTCGCGCGATGGAATGAATTGCTGCGCGCCCTGGGGGTCTCGGGCAGCGTCGAGAATCCCTACTGGGACAAAACTAAAGGAGAAATGGCGGCGCAATGCGCTAACGCCGCACTTCTTGCGACTCTTGTTCCGAAATCGATGTCTTGCGCGTCGCCGAACAAGGGTCGGTGGTTGGGACTGGGAAGAGAACATTGCGGCTTCTGCCTGCCGTGCCTCATTCGCCGCGCGGCCCTGCGCGGCGCCGACCGGACCACGTATACTCTTTCTGATCTGGAAGCCCATGAACTGGACACGGGTCACGCTCCGGGGCAACAGGTACGGTCGTTCCAATTCGCCATTGAGCGGATTCAGAGGAAACCCGGATTGGCGACACTGCTCATTCATAAACCCGGTCCGCTGTCAGATGAATCTCCCGCCCAGCAGGCAGCGCTTGCGGAAGTCTACCGTCGCGGCCTAGCAGAGGTGGCGGCCCTGTTGGCGGATGTTTCTACTGCGCCGAGCTGACCATGGACGCGCTTGTAGATTTCCATTGTCACCTTGACCTCTTTCCAGATTTTGTCTCCGCAGTTAAAGATGCTGAAAAAGCGGGCATCTACACGCTGACCGTGACGACAACACCGCGCGCGTGGCCTCGCAATCTTGAGCTTACCCACACAACCCGTCATGTCAGACCGGCTCTAGGGCTACATCCTCAACTGGTCGCCGAACACTCGACCGAAATAAAACTCTGGGAAGAATATCTGCCGCAGGCGCGCTATGTCGGAGAAGTCGGATTGGACGCGGGCCCGAACTATTACCGCTCGCTCGACCTTCAGCGGGGAATCTTCACTCATATTTTGCGGAAGTGCGCCGAGGCAGGTGGCAAGGTCCTAACGGTGCATAGTGTTCGGTCTGCAACGGCGGTGCTCGACCTGATCGAGACGCATCTGCCGCCCCCGAAGGGTCAGGTCGTTCTTCACTGGTTCACGGGCTCAAAGTCTGAGGCGCGGCGAGCAACCGAACTCGGTTGCTATTTCTCAATCAACGCGGCGATGCTCCGCAACGACAGAGGCCGCGACTTGGTCGCCACCCTCCCCTCTGATCGCCTGCTCACGGAGACCGATGCTCCGTTCACAAAGTTTGATGATCGGCCCACCTCACCGATCGACGTGAAGGATACTGTTAGGATGCTCGCCGGCTCGCGCGGGGTGACTCAGGAAAATTTGGCGCGTGAAATTAATTCAAATCTTCGTTCCCTGCTGCGTGGCACGCCAACCGCTCCAGGAGATTTTGTTCTATGGCAGCCCACAAACCAATAGGAACTAAGAATGTCGGAACGGCTCATGCCAACAGCGCGAGGCTGGCAGCGACGTCCGGGGTTGCAGCGGATTTCGCCCGCCGCAGCTGGTGCGGCTAGTTCGCAACGGACGAATCAGAATTCTGAACAGGCTTCAGTCCTTGATCCACAGCGAGAGCATGCCTCTGTGCCCCAGCCATTCATATCCTTTTTGAGAAAATCCGCCAGCCAGCAGGCTCGCTTTCATTTTTGCGTTGTCGGTTGTGGCAAACAAAGAGCCCTGATGACTGGTCAGGAGTTTTTCCACAAGTCGATGTGACAGGCCCTGCCCGCGATGTCTCTTATCGACGGCGACATAGCCAAGCTCGGGCATGTCGTGCCTGAATTCAAAGCCACTCCGCTCGGCAACGCCCGACGCATAGGGAACGCGCTCCCGCTTGATGGCCCCAACGCCAACAATCATTTTTCCTACGCGCACGATTGCCAGCGTGCGCGCCAGCGGCAGTTCCGCTTCCGCAAACTCCGGGTCAACGGCTTCGCCGCTTGTGATGATCGCGAGACATCTTTGCAGTTCAGCTTCCGATAGATCGGCCGGCACGCAGTGCGTGACTTCATAGGCCGACGCCGGTATCACCCGCTCGAAGAGGGCGTCCGGCCCCCTGCGCCTCAAAATCGTAACGCCGCCGAAACCGAGCGTGCCATGCGTTGCGTAGCAATACTCGAACAGCAAGATTTCCTCGATACCATCACCGTTGAAATCGGCACGCGCCACCTCGACCAGCTGCTGGCCCATCCCTTCCGGTTCCGCGATTGATAGCATGTTTTGCTTCAGCCGTTTGACAACGAGGGTCCCGTCGTCGATTTTGTTCTGATACGTAGCCGTGGCGTCTTCGGAAGTCTCGCGGTCGCCGATCCAGGGGAACAGGAAACACGGCATCAGGTGAAGATCGGTTATTCCCGCGCGCGGTTCCGCTATAAAGCTGGTGTCGGCTGTTCTTGCTGATTCGAGCGCGCTCAGGAGTCCACACTGATGTCTGAAGAAAACGGACATTTTCATGTCGGAATTCGAGAGGGCAAAGTACCCTGCGCCGATTGCGGCGTCATAGTCTTTGCAATTCGTAACGAAACGCTCTTCACGCGCGTCGTTTGTCAGCGTGACGCCGCTAACATGATCGTTTTGTCCCAGTCTCATGGGCCGTTGTCGGAGTTCCTCGATGTCAGCCTTTGCGACCTCGTTGACCTCGGTGGCGTCGGCAAACTTGAGCGCTTCGACGAGACGAAATATTTCCTGGGGCTCTTCGCCATGTTCTTCAAGAATCCGCCCCACGTCTTCCACTGAGAGCTCGTGCCGTTCCAGACATTGCTGCAGCAGGATAAGCGCCCGGCTCCGGTTCCGGCGCTTCTCAATCTGTTGGAGGCGCTGTTCGATTTCGGCTTTCTTGTCTGCTGCTATCGTGAGGAAATAATGAATGCGGGCCGGTTCCATGATGATCGAGCCCTTTTGCCCATTCGCGCCCGGCTTGCATGGCAGGAGATTGCCATAGCTTGTAAGTTCAAAGGCCGCACCCAGGTTCAATTTGGCTTTGGTCTCTTCGAATTTCTGCGGGTCATCCGCGAGATTTTCGGGAACGATATGGTCGATATGAAAGCTGCTCACATCGATCAGCTCTCTGGTGTATGCGCACTTTTTCTCGTGCGCCAGCCATATGGCCTCTCGCTCTGCCGCGCTAAATTTTTGACTGGCCATCGTGGTCCAAACCTTTTCAACTAATTTTCATTGTGCACGGCCACTTCACTAGCTACAAACCCGCGTTGAACCGAACCGCCTGCTCCAGATCGGCGTGCTCGAAAGCCGAAGCCATGCGGTCGATCGCGGCCTTGTTCAGGCCGAGAGCGCCTGCCTCTTTGCGCCAGCCGGAGACGGCCGCGCCGACGACGCCGGCGGTGTGCTTAGCTTCGTCAGCGGACAGTCCGAAATACTCCGCCTCCGCCATGGCAATGTCCAGAGAAGCCGTTGGATCGCCGACACTGATCGATGTGTGAAGGATGCGGTCCCTGACATCGGTTGGCACGGGGTTGAGATCGAAGGCGGGCGAGAGACGCCAGCCACGCGGTCCATCGTAGAGGAAACCGTGGTTGCGCAGGTGATCGTCTGTGTTTGAAATCAGCACCGTGAAGACGATCCGCGTCCAGAGTTCTTTCAGGTCCGCGTCGGGCTGCGCGCCGTGCTGCATGATGGCGTCCGCAATCTCCAGGTAGCTGTGCTGTTCATTGTCCTTCGCGCCGAGCATGCTCATCGCGGAGAGAAAAGAAATGCGCGTGTTCCCTTCCCTGTCGAAACGCCGGACCACGAGAACGTTTTTGCCGTTTATGTTTTCGATCCGGCTGTCGGGAACGCTGATGCCGGCATTGCGCGCGAGCCTGAGGCTCAGCGCTTCCCACAACTCGACGTCAGCATAATCGTCCTTGTGCGGAAATTTTGCGATCGCCAGCTGGCCGTCGCGTTCGCGGACGGCCGCTTTCGGCCGCGCTGTCGAGGAGACCATCGCAGGCGCGCCCAGCGACGCCCATGTCGCATGCAATTCGGCGCGGCTGTGATATCCCGCGTCCCAGCCGACGCCGAGCGTGACGCCTGACGTCCCGCCGGGCCAGTATGGATGCGCAGGGACAGCCTCGGCCTTTATGAGAAACTCAGCCGCCTTCCTTGCCACGTCGTCGCGGGAACCGGCGGGAAACGTTAAATTCCCTGCCGGCCAGCAGGCGTTATCGGGAGCCGCCGACTGAGCGACGCCGCTCGCCGGGAACAAAAACAGGCTGAGCGCGACGCCAATCCATCGACAGATATTTGGTCACGACTGAAGCGGCCGGATGAACAATTCCCAGAACAGCTCCGCCGCGCCCTGGAAGGTCAGCTTTTCCTTTTCGCGGCCATAGGCCTGCATGCCGAGGGCTTCGAAATAGAGCGTCTGGTCGTCGGCTTTGACGGAGACCGCTTCGTTCATGCTGCCGCGCGGTTCGTCCGACATCGAATATTCAATACTTCCGTGGCCCATGACGCCGCCGGCCATTGAAGCCGAGCCCCCACACACCTTCTCGCCGTCGCGATAGGCCGCCGCGCTGAAGCGGTTCGCGTCGATGCGCCGGAACGTCTGCGCCACGCCTTCGTTGCGGCTGACAAGTTCTTTCAGGGAGTTCTCGAAGAATTTTGCGATGTATTCAAAGCCGTCGTGCCGGAAGCGATCCCGGTCCAGGTCGGTGAATTTCTTTGTGATCCGAAGATTGCTGGACCGCGTCGATTCCTGAACGGGATTGCCGGCAGCCGACGTCGAAGCCGTCGGTCCCTGCGCGAGAGGCTCGCGCTTGCGGCCCATCTCGCTCAACGCGCGCTTGATCGACGTGACCACGTCCAGAAAAGCCTCGTCGACACTCGGCCACATCGTGATCGCGCGGCCGTCCCGCGGCGTCGCGAGGAGCATGCCGAAGGGAAGGTCCTTCCAGTCGCACGGCCGGAGAATGACGGGGATCACGCG
Source organism: uncultured Acidobacteriota bacterium (assembly GCA_963721825.1). Taxonomy (GTDB): domain Bacteria; phylum Acidobacteriota; class Terriglobia; order Acidiferrales; family UBA7541; genus Palsa-295. The sequence goes on from CAVRLE010000001.1 coordinate 70,740, forward strand.
GGCCTCGCCTTTTCGGTGCTTCTCCATCGCGCGTTTCATCTCCCGCTCGTAGCAATAGTCGGATGCAATGAAATCCGGGCCGATCAGAAGCAAGATGACATCCGCCGCGTCGAGATGGCCGTCGATCGCGTCGGCGAGTGCGGTGCCGGCCGTGATGCGCCGATCATGCCACGACGAAATAATCCGCTGCCGCTGCAGGGCGACGAGGTGCTTTTCGAGCTGATCGCGCAGGTTCTCGTCAGCATGGGAGTATGAAAAGAAAAGGTTCGACACAAGATCCTTTCAACCGATTTTCGCATGTTGCCGGGATTCCGACCACCGAAGTCATATTGTTCCGTGAGCGTGCCGTGCCGGCCGGGCTCTATTCGCCGCGCAAGGCGCGGACTCGCCAGGCCGCGTTGCGTCCCGGCCATCCGGTAACGATCCCTCACGCAAATAAACAAGAAAGGAAGCGGGGCGTTCCGCCCCCTTCCGTCAAGCACTGGACGCGAGCGCGGGCCGAGCGGTGTGCCCGGCCTTCCGCACGGTATTTGTTCAGGCTGGGTTACGCGCTCAAGTTGGCTTGAGTTATAGTTCCGCAACCGAAGGGCATGGTCAGGAGCTCGGCATAAAGTGTGGCCACCGTCGGGGAATCGCATGGCAGCAGGCGAGAACTAAGACTGAGGAAGCTTCTACGCAATTGAATCCCACACAACTTCTAAACGCAATCGCATTTGCCGCCGATAAGCATCGGCATCAACGTCGCAAAGACGCTGAAGCATCCCCATATATCAATCATCCGATCGCTGTCGTCACTGTCCTGGCGGCCGAGGGTGATGTGTCTGACGAGGTAACGCTTATCGCTGCAGCCCTGCACGATACAGTTGAGGACACAGATACCACTTTCGGGGAACTTGAGGAACAGTTCGGCTCAGAGGTAACCAGTTTGGTGCGCGAGTTGACGGACGACAAGTCCCTGGAGAAAGCGCAGCGGAAGTTGTTTCAGATTGAGCACGCACCGAACTCCTCGAGTCGCGCGAAACAACTGAAAGTCGCAGACAAGATTTGTAACATTCGCGATATCACGGCTAGCCCCCCAGCAGATTGGTCGCTCCGCCGTCGACGCGATTATTTGACATGGAGCGAAGAGGTAGTCGCGGGCTGTCGAGGTGTAAATGCCAAGCTCGATCACGCATTCGACGAAGCTATCAGCCGAGCTAAAACCGTGTTGGGAGCCGAGGAATAATCGGAGTTAAAAAGATGGCTGGAAAATACGCGATGTTCACCAAGAAATCTATCGCCTGCGGCGGAGTGGGCGGCCACCTCGGCACAGAGTTAAACACACAGTTCAACATAGAACGAGTTTTAGCACCGAAATTGACCACGTGCGACTGACTATCATGGAAGTGCCAAAGCGAAGCCATCTTCTTGACACATTTGCACTTGGTCGCTTTCAGTAGCGGTCGGTAATCATGCGGTCGCCAAATTGACACGGTAGAGGTCTGCGGTTCGAGCCCGCACGGGCCTACCATCCATCTCACTGATCTTACTCAGCGGCAGCCAAAACCTTATCGCTCAAAAAACAAAAGGCAAAGCCGTAGAAAGCGTCTCCCGTTCCTCAGCGCGCGAACATACTCCAGATGAGACAAACTGACGCCGCGAGTCCGCGTGCCACAACGCTCATTCCCATGGTCATCGAGGAGACGAGCCGGGGCGAACGGGCCTACGACATCTAATCCCGGCTGCTCAAAGACCACATCATCTTTATTGGCACCCCGATCGACGATCACGTTGCGAATCTGGTCACGGCCCAGCTACTGTTCCTCGAATCCGAAGAGCCTGATAAAGATATCTCGGTATACATCAACTCGCCGGGCGGGTCGATTTCCGCGGGAATGGCGATTTACGACACGATGCAGTTCGTGCGACCCGACGTGGTAACGTATTGCATCGGCCAGTCGGCCTCGATTGCAGCACTGCTTCTCGTCGCAGGCACGCCGAAAAAACGCTATGCCCTGCCCAACTCCCGAGTTCTCATCCACCAACCCTGGATGTCCGGCCTTTCCGGCCAAGCTACTGACATCGATATCCACGCCCGGGAAATCCTCCGGACTCGCGACTCGCTCAACAAGCTTCTCGCGTTCCATACGGGACAGCCGGTCGAAAAGATTGAAAAGGATGTGGAGCGTGATTTCATCATGACCGCGGAGCAGGCCAAGGCGTACGGGGTCGTGGATGAAATCATCACGAAACACCGCTAACGTTCCTACAGTTTCCGCTCTTCAATTGCGTTTTCAAAAGCCAAATGACTTCCTAAGATGACAAGAAGTAATTTGGAACGCCTGTCCCATTCTCGTCCGATGAAAAACACGCTCAAGGGATGGATTCAACCAAGGGGTGAAACGCGCCTTCGCCTAGCAGAACTTTTATTCTGGGAATGGCCCGCCGATAATCGGGTCGGAAACCAGCACGTCAAATTCTTTCTTGCACGTCATGCAGTTGACGGTCTGGTTGTTCATCAGACTTCGTCCCAGTCGTACAAAGACGTGAACAATCTGTTTCTGTTTGCAATGCGGGCAGTAAACGGGAATTTTTGACTTTTCCACGCCTGATTCTATAACGCGTCCGGCGCGAATTCATCAACTACCTGTCTCGCCCGAGATGACGTGCCAGAATCCGCGCTGGGCTAATTCTTGTGGGCGTCGTCGATGACCTTCATGCGGTCATCCGAAACGACTCGCTAACGCTATGTCGTCGAGAGCGCGTAGTAGAATCAAAGTTCAGGCTACCTGATAGCGTTGCGCGCCGAGGCGCACCATGTGAAAGAGCTAGTGGAGGCGATTGCGAAGGCGCTCGTGGATAATCCCGACCAGGTTCAGGTTCGTGCGATTGAAGGCGAGCAGGTTACAGTATTCGAGTTGCGCGTCCACGCGAGTGACCTCGGGAAAGTAATCGGCCGGCAAGGACGCACGGCCCGAGCCATCCGCACAATCCTGACCGCCGTGGGCATGAAGCTGCGAAAGCGCTTCACACTAGAAATCCTTGACTAGTGTTAGGGCGGCCTCCTTTCGATGTGACCGTGGAGCCGCGGCCCAGACTATTTAACTTTTTGTCTTCTTGGCTCCGGGGTGTTCGGCGCAAGCATGGCCTGCAAAATCTCTATCGCGCTGCTGCTTATAGTTCTGCACCATTTTGTCGATTGATTCACCGGTGGGCGTTCCGGTAGCATTGAACACCCAGTCGCATTCGGAGCAACCCCACCCCCAGAAATTGGGTTTTTCGATCCATTTCAGTTCGCGGAGCATGGCCTCCCTAACACACCTTGCGATCTAGTGCAGATATTGCCCTGTTAAAAACGGCGTGTCGTTTTTGAGCGCAACTGCGATGACAAAAGCCGTTTTTTATTTGCCCTAGACGCGCTTCTGCACAAGTGACCGCTCTTTGAACACACCTCAAAACCGAACTGAAGACACAAGGGCTGAAGATTACCGATAGCAAAGGGCGGGTGTCTGTGGGGTATCCAACGCTGGCAAGGATTGCTACCTCAATCCGAGGTCGTCCTCGAACTGCTGAATTACGCCGTAGCACTCACAGGAGGATTTTTCGAGTTTCCTGCGGTTCACAATCTTTACTGCACCTCGCAAGTATTCTATGATTCCGTCTTTTTGCATTACCGCCGCCGCCAAGCTCACGGTGGATCGGTCCGTACCCATCATAGTGGCGATGAAATCGTGGGTAATCGGAAGCACTCCGGAATCCACCCTATCCTGAGTCATTAACAGCCACCTCGAAAGACGCTGCTGTATATCGTGCAAGCGATTGCACGCCGCGGTCTGTGCGACTTGCATTCCTTGAAGCCCCGCATGCCTGTTCAATATCAGCTGCAACTGGGGGGCCGACCGCAGAATGCGTTCGAGCGCACTCGCCACCATTCGGAAGCCATTGCCGGCGATTTGGATGACTTCTCGCACTGAACTTCTGCTCACGCCCACTGCCAATCCTCCCCCAACGTAGCCCTCTTTGCCCACTACACCCACTTCCACGGTCCGGCCGTCTTTGGTAACAACAACTTGAGAAACCATTCCTCGATTCGGGAAATAACCAAATTCGATACGTTGTGTCGGCTCATGGAGGCTGAGATGATGCGGCAAGTCGATATACGTCAAGTCAGAACGCATCAATTCATATTCATTGTCAGGCGTTGCCAGTAGTACTTTGTTGATTACCTGCTTACCTTCGGAGTTGGTTCGTTCGCCTACCTGTGCGACTCGAAAGTTCTTTCCGCTCATGTCAATCCTCGACGGTACCGGAGTGCCGTGCATTCTGTGGGTGAAACTTCATTTGGCTTTTGAAGCGGAACTCGCAACTCGTTGCCCTGCTGAGATTCCATGTCAATTGAAGCAAAAGAGGGGCCCGGGAATCTGTGCAGAAGAGGACAGCTCTGCGACGTAGGGCGAATTTGCTGTGGACGGTGTGGAATCTGCGCCTCCATACTTCCCAGGTGGCGCCGATAGGCAGCGGCGGATACGAATAGTGTGCAAAATTGAACTGTTTCGCGGCCGATATTTTCGCATGCTGTCCCAATGAAAAAGAAAGAACTCACTCCCGAACAGATATCCGCCATTCCTTGTCCTACCTGTGGAGCCGCTGCCGGTGAGCGTTGCGTGCTGCATTCAGGCGGTCCACGCTCAGGGCCACACGTAGACCGGAAGTTTTCCGCGGCCGAGGCCATTGAAAGGAAATGAAGTCAAGGGACCTGGTGGCGATCTGAGGATGAGAAGTCGGCTACTGAGGATTTGCGCGTGCCCGTTCGATGAGAGAATTTATCTCCGCTTCAGTGCTGCCATTGCTCTTCATGTCCGATCTCAGTTCTTCTTCTGACAGAAACTCCGAAGCTCGCATCAATGGGCATTTTGAGCCTTCGTTATTTATCAGGAAAATGAAGAACTGTTCCGGCTCGATTCCCTTGACCTTGGCCACGCCCCATTTTTCGTTTGGCATTTGATCTAACTCCCATTCCAATGTCTTCACACCGCGATCGGAGTCTATCAGCAACGTAACTAGCTGTTAACTATCAGGAACCTTTGTTGCGCCAATTTACGTAACGTATGATTTTTGTAATGACTCAGGTAACAGTCTTGGCTCTGGCATGGCTTCTCATAGGCCTTTTGTGGGCTTGCAGGGCGGTCAACCGAAAGGAATATTCCGGGTTTATCCTCGCATCGGCATTTGTGCTGCTCGCAATCTTCGTGTACGTGCAAGAGTGAAAGCGTCCCCCGCTCGCGCGCTAGAAAGACATGCTAATATCCGCGCTGTGCCGAAGCACCCGCCTCATCTAAGAATTCAATGCATACTCAGCACAATCAGAAGCGGTGACAACGGCGGTGCTCGGGGATAGAATCTCTCGATCAGCGGGGACAGGGGCTATGAAATCCAAAACACAAAGCCCAAAAAGTAGCCGAGTGGATGCTCAAAGAATTGAAACGCCAGGGTAAACTCCACCAGGATACCGCCGTCTACGAGATAGCAGAAAAATTCGGGAGCCGGTTCACTTACGACAATGAGGATGGCAACTTAGCTATCCGAATCAACATTCTCGCCGCATTTAGGGAGCTAACCAAAGACTCTGTAGTTTGGGTTCAAGAGGACCGCTACTGGCGAATGCGCACGCCGGGCGACGAGCCGGGCAGACACCAGACTTATACTCCGATGAGCCACGAAACCTTCGAGCTTCGATTTGAAGGCTGCGGCCATACGATGAAGGTATCGTTGCAGCACAGTGCGAACGACGAAAAATGCTACGTGTGCCATCCGGAGCTGCGAGATGTTCCAGCGGCCGGAAAATGTCCGGCCTGTGTCAGCGCGGCGAAATTCAAGAGCAGGGGCGCATAGAGTCTCGCTGCGCAATTTGATGATCCCGACGATTGCCCAGGACCACCGCGTCGCCAAAGACGTGCTAATATCCGCGCTGTGCCGAAGCCTCCGCCTCATCTGAAAATCCAACGCGCCAAAGTTATCGTCGACAATGAAGGTCAGAAATTCCTAAGCGGGTGTGATTCGTGCGGAAAAGAAAGTCTACCTTGACGAAGATCAAACCCTGTGTGCGGTGAGAGTAAAGCGCGCCCGAAGCGTAAACGAAAAGTAAAATCCTGACCTAGGCGTCCGCGAGAGCCTGCGTTACTTTGGCTGTGCCTGGGCGCTACTGAGGATTGGAGCGTGCGCGATGAGAGCCTCTATCTCAGCTTCACTGATGCCTCTGTTCGCTAAGTCTGATCTCAGGTCCTTTTCTGACAAGAAATCCGAAGTCCGCATGAATGGCGAGCCTCTCGTATTTATTAGGAAAACGAAGAATTGTTCCGGATCGCTCCCCTTAGCCCTAGCGACCCCCCACTTCTTGTTTGGCATTTTGAAGTAAGTCATGAATTGAGTGTCGCTATTTCTTCGAAAGCTCGCCCTGGAAATGACTCTCAACTTCTTCATGACTCAGCGGATTTTTTGTTTTCGTCAATATGATCGAATAGACGACTTCATTCCCAGCAACCTGCGCGGTGATAAATGCTCCGCCTTCCGGCAGTTCTTGGTAGATGAATTTCACTTTTCTGCCGTCTTCGAGTTTCTTGATCCACTCTTCGTCGAGCATGGAAACGAGCCGCCGGCGCGGTGTTGTGGATGATTTGACTGCGGCGAGTCTAACAGAAAAGACCTCAACGCAAGGCAAGCCTTAAGCGGGGAGGTGAAAAGGGCGAAGCCAGAGAGCGCTCAGCGTTCTTTGACGACGTACCATTTATCGTTGAATTCAGTTACGCCGGTCGCGTCCGATGTGGCCTTTTTCCAAGCGTCAGCTTCCCCTTGAGAGCCAAACGGAGTCGCCTGTTCAGGGCTCGGAGACCAGAAAGTCTTTCCGTAGGGCTCAGCTAGGGGCTTAGGTTTACCGAAATCAACGCTCAGATATTCCATTGGCCACCCTCGTCTTATCTTGGCGACAGACTGCTGATTTCTACTCCTTGACGACGTACCACCCGCCGTTGTGCTCAATAACACCCATAGCATCGGCGACGGTGCTTCGTTTAGCTTCCGCGGCGACCGAAGATGAAAACGGCGTAGCATTTTCGATCTTCGGCGTCCAAACAAACTTCCCGTAAGGTACAGGCATGCTCGAGTAGGCGATCAAATAGTGCATGCGGTTCCTCTGTCTATTCTTTGACGACGTAGTTTGCCCAAATCAACGCTCAGGTACTCCATGTTTTAGGACTCGCCTCTTCGCGCCTCGGTCGCTTGTTTGATAATCTCGATGCGAAACTCTTCTTTCACAGCGTCGGTGAATGCTTGAATGATCGGATTCGATCGAAACTTCTGTTCCACTATCCGTCCCATCTCTCTTATTGCCAGGTCAACATCGGCAGGATCCGCGGGATTGAATTTCAGGCCCTGCAGCTGATCTTCCAATTCCCTTGCTGCCCTTTCTGCTTCAGCGAAGGCCTTCTCTAGGTCGTCGAAATCAAAATTAACCTCGATCATCTTTGTCCACCCTACTGCACCCAACGACTGTGCGTCTCGCTCTCTTCAACCAGTCTCTTGACGGTCGCGAGAATCCGCTGAAGCCGAGGAGAGCGTTCGAACCTCGCGGGATCAGTGCGCTGCACTTCAAGAGCTTTCTGCACGTCCGCAACTGTGCATCGCCGCCGGCCCTTCGCAGCCTGGCGTTTCCGTTTCACAGAGGCATCCTAAATCTCTTGGACAACGGCTGTCGAGTCCGACTTGCTCGATTTTGCGATTCTCAAAATCGGTACTTGCTGCTAGCAGGAGTTTGCGAAGGCCCTTCTATTCGACGAAAGATACACTAATTTCACAGTCCTCGCAAGATTTGTCTTGACAGTCGTTATTAAAATACGATACAGGTGTATACATGAGCGCGAAGCCGCTAACTACACGCGAGGCCGCCAAGGCTGCAGGGATCGGTCGCGTAACACTGCAGCGCTGGATTCGGGCAGGTAAGATTCGGGCACCAAGGGCGCGGCTACAAAATGGCGTTGGAGTTCGCCTCTGGAGTGCTGCTGATGTGGCTCGGCTTCGTCGAGCGAAAGACGAAATCTATCGGCGCGGTCGCGGACGTAAATCAAAGAAGCGAACGAAATCGCAGAAGTCGTAGTTAGTCGATAGCAGTAAGCGGGGCGGTCTGGTGTTCATGCACCAGACCGCCCCTGACCCAATCAACCTGTTAAGGAGGCTGACATGGCTACACAGACGTTACCGCACGTTGTTCCGTTCCCGCAATCCGTCCCCGCAGTTGAACCAATCACGCAGCTTGAGTTTGAGATGTACTTGTCGCTTTGCAATCAGCTTGAACAACTCAAAGCGCAAATCTCAACCGAAGAAGAAGCGCTTTGCGCTCGTCTCGAAGCTGGAGCGTCCGTCAACCCAGGTAATCGCGTTGTGGAGTTGACGCAGCATCTCCGCCGCGCCGTCGATTGGAAAGACGTCGCCATTCGTCTTGCCGTTCGCTTGAAACCTGGCGTTCGCTAGCCCGAAACTCCCTGGCTCGTCATCCGTGTGCCTAGCCGGGGAGTCCGCGCCAAATTCTGCGCGGCGGGTGCGCCGACGAGGGAAGCCGCGCTAACGGAGGGGTTATGCAAAGGGCAGCTGCTGCGCCGCTCCCTTGCTTGAGAAAACGCGCAGGCGACACTAAGTAACGGCCTCTTCAACCAGGGTTTCGACTTTCGCCCGTACGGCGTCCGGGTCTGGCCGAACTGGTGCGACCGTCAAGCAGCGTCGATGCTCCTCGTAAAGCAGCCTTTCCTTGGCGGCGACTACGTTCCGGCGATAAGCGTGGATGGACCGGGACAGAAGAACCCGGATCGGAGCGACGGCCCCTGGGGTAGGGCGGCAGAAGCCGTTCGAACGGAGGTGTTTCAGCGCGCCACGTTCCTCCGGCACAGAACGGGGATCAGACGAGGGCAGCGGGGAGCACGAAGGACAAAGGCAAACTGATCGACGTGAGGGCTGCGTCGCACGGGAAGGCCTTGTCTGACCAACCGGCCTTGAAGCCGTACTGGGGAAAACCCACCGTACGGAATTTTAGGGAGGGCAATGGAAACGTCGGCATCATGCGAAGCCCGCTACGCGCCATTGCTCTACCCGACCCATCACCTATCTCAGAATGCGGCGATTCCGGATTAGTCGACTGCCATTTTAATTTAGGGACTCAGCTGGAACAGTGCCCGGGTGCCATTCCCCTTCCAGTTGCCTGGTTTCCGCATCGAAGTATGCGCAGCCACCGTTCTCATCGACTTCTCGAAGTAAGCTCCCGTCTGCGACCAAGGCATGCGTAAAGATATCCCGCATCAATTCTTCGTCCTTGTCTCTCCACTCTCTATCGTCGACTAGCTCACCAATCCAAAGTCTGGCTGCTCGCATTCGACGCGAGATGGCTTCGATGAAATCTCTGCCGTAACCCGTATATTCAACAAGGCGGTCAACATCGGCACCTACTTCCAGTGCCGATATAACTACCACCATGCATTCGGCGATCTTCCGGTCGTCAGCATCACTGATTTTTTCTATTTTGAGCCTCAGCACCTTCAATAAATCACTCGCAGGGAAAGACCGCTTTTTGCCTTTCATCAATTTTCCTCTTATTCCTAAGTGTCCTCTCGGGTTTCGACCGAACGAAATCCGACGATATGGCAAGCTGGCAACTTTTGTGCGTTCACTCGCAAGACGATCACAGATCGCGAGAAGTCAGCGGCCGATTTTTGATGCGCTTCTTGCCGCCATGGGATTTCAGTCCTTGTGCTACCTTGACTCCCCACACTTGAGAACAACTTGAGAACAAAACCACCCCAATACCGTATTACATCGTCGTCATTTTCATCTCCTGATTTGGTGCCAGCGCGCCGTCAACGTGCGAACGGTCGGCTGTCAAAACTGCGTGTGATTCTGGACGGACGGAGCCAGCGAGCTGGTTTTCGCGTCGCACCATCACTGATGCACTTCCAATCGTCATCCAGAATGGCTGTTGTCCGACTTCTTTCTGTTAGGCCTCAGGCGTTCGAAGAATCACAACATTTTCCTCCCTACAGCGGATCGCCAGCTGCTCGCCCCTGAAGAGGATTCCCGTCCAAAAGCTTGGAACAAGTCGAGGAACAAACTGCGAACAGAACACGCCCGAATACGGTAGAACATCGAGTAACAACATCCACGTAAGTCATTGAGAGACAAAGACGGGCTAATTATTTTTGCGGCTCATAACCCGGAGGTCGTTGGTTCAAATCCAACCCCCGCAACCAATCTTCTTCTCTTCTTTTCTCCTTCTCCTGAAAGTACCTTGGGATTACATTTCTGTTCGCAAATCTAAAATCTATCGCCACGCCAACGTCACTTGCGCTCTTGTCTTTTTCGACCTTTCTCGGGTTGGCTCCTCGCTACCTGAGCTTTGAGCGTCTAAACTAATCTGGAAGCTTTTCTTACCACTTTCCGAACGGCGGGTCTGCGCATTGATCGACATTCTCAAGAATCTTTTTACACGGCGCTTCCACGCGGAGGTCGAGCGGGTGGAACCGCTCCAGGGGGAGCTAGGAGCCTCGGGGCGGAAGATTATACGGCTCAGCGGGGGAGCAGCCAGCGCAATCGGCATTCTGTATAGTGTGCGCGAAGAGAACGTGGCGTTTCTTAAATTTTCCAAGCATTTTCGGGCGCACGGTCTGCCGGTGCCGGAGATTTATGGCGAAGATTTGAGCCAAGGCGCCTATTTGGAAGAGGATTTCGGCGACACGACACTTTTTGAATTCTTGTCGGCAAGCCGAGCTGGCGGGAATATTTCTCTACTCACAATCGAAGCGTATCGAAAAGTAGTAGCGCTGCTTCCGCGATTTCAGATCGAAGCCGGCCGCGATTTAAACTACGATGCTTGTTACCCGCGCGCCGTGTTCGATGAGCAATCGATCGCCTGGGATCTGAACTATTTTAAGTATTATTTTCTCAAGCTGGCTGGAGTTCCGTTCAACGAGCAATTGCTGGAAGATGATTTCAAGCGGCTCACTGCGTTCTTGTTGAGCGCGCGTTCAGACTTCTTCCTCTATCGGGATTTCCAATCGCGCAACATCATGCTGCGTGGCGGCCAGCCGTTCTTTCTCGATTACCAGGGCGGGCGCAAAGGGGCGCTTCAATACGATATTGCTTCTCTCTTGTTCGACTCCAAAGCCGATCTGCCGCCGGCATTGCGCCAGGAATTACTCGAGCTGTACGTCCAGCGGGTTGGCGATTTCGTTGCGCTCGACCGCTCTGCGTTCATGCACCACTATTATGCCTACGTTTATATCCGCATGATGCAGGCATTGGGGGCTTACGGATTTCGCGGTTTTTATGAGCGCAAGAGTCATTTTTTGCAGAGTGTTCCTTATGCGCTGAAAAACTTAGAGTGGCTGCTTCAGAATGTGGAGCTTCCGATCGCGCTTCCGACGCTGATGGAAGCCTTCGGAAGAATGCAAGATTCGGAGAAGTTGCGGGAGATTGCGTCTAAAGACACTCCATTCTTGGGCGCGGTTGGTTCCGGAGAATCGCGAGCCGCTCCACGCAAAGAAAACCATCTGACCGTGCGAGTGTTTAGCTTTTCATATCGCCGCGGTATTCCGAAGGACGAGACCGGCCACGGCGGTGGATTTGTTTTCGACGCCCGCAGTGTGCCGAATCCGGGGCGCGAGGAAAGATTCAAGGCTCTTACAGGAAAAGACGCACCGGTGATCGAATACCTGAATCAGCATGAGAGCGCGCATCAATTTCTCGGCAGCGTCATGTCGCTGGTTGATGCCAGCGTTAAGACTTACCAGAGTCGCGGTTTTACCAGCTTGGCGGTCTCATTCGGTTGCACGGGTGGACAGCATCGCTCGGTTTATTTCGCTGAGCAATTGGCAAAGCGATTGAACGGCCGGAGCGGTGTGGAAGTCGTCGTGCGGCACCTTGAGATGGAGAATCAGAAAAAGTGAAAGCGATGATTCTGGCTGCCGGCCTCGGCACACGTCTGCGGCCGCTCACCAACGATCGCCCGAAGGCGCTGGTGGATGTGGGCGGCCGGACTATGCTGGAGATCACACTATCGCGGCTGCGTGCCTTCGGCATTCGCGATGTGATCATCAACGTTCATTATTTTGCCGACATGATCGTCGAATATATGAAGAAAAACGACAACTTCGGCATGCAGATCGAGATTTCGCGCGAAGATGTATTACTCGATACCGGAGGTGGCTTAAAGAAGGCCGCCGATTTCTTTCTCAAAGATCAGCGAGATCGCGAGACGCCCTTCGTTCTGCATAATGTGGACGTGATCAGCAGGATTGATTTATCGCGCATGGCGGAATTCCACAGGGAAAATCAGGTTCTCGCAAGCCTTGCGATGCAAGATCGCGAGACATCTCGCTATCTGCTTTTCGATGAGCGGCATCATCTTTGCGGCAGTCGAACCGGTCGAGATAAGGATGACGAACTGGTTGGGTCTTCGAAACCAGCGGAGGCGTTAGCCTTTTCCGGCATCCATATTATTTCTCCGCGCTTGTTCGAAGTGATGCTGGAGAATGGCATCTTCTCTATCGTTACTGCCTATCTGCGGCTGGCCTCCCAAGGAGAAAAAATCCTTGCGTTCCGGGCGGACGATTACTATTGGCGTGATCTGGGCAGGCCGGATGACGTGCTCCATGCCGCGCAAGACATGAAGCAGCAAATCTTATCGTGATTTTGGGTCTGCCGTGCGGCGCTGAATATTCTTGTCATCTAACGCCGAATTAGTGGTCGGGTGGTGAGGCATGGGCCTCCGGACGATCGGAGCCTTGACGCGTTCCCAGCGGCGGAAATCGGGTGGCCTCATGGGAGAATGTTTCGCAACGCGACGCGGATGAAGGGGCTGTCTTGGGCGCATGCCGCGAAGAGTCTTTCTAAAAGGCACATCGGTGCCTGAAATCCCTTCACAAGCGCCCGCAATTCCAAAGTAGGTGACGTACAGTCCTCCGCTCGCGAGAACTCGGCCGTCCTGATTCGTATTGCTGAGCAGGAAAGCCACGACGTTGCCGGCGTTGTCCGACGCAAAGGCCTCCAGAACATCACCGCTGGCCATGCTTGGCCCGTATGCTTTTGCCGTCAAGGAAGCGACCGTCATCGTAGAAAAGCATACGTTCGCTCCAGCGACCGGCGTCACGGTCCCGGTGACGTTAAAATTATCATCCGTCGCAAGGTTCATCTGCACCGTAGCGCTTGGGCCACCGGTAGTTGATTCGAATGATCCAGTATAGGAGCCATTGACCGCAGAGAATAGCGTTGCGGTGAACGTACCACTGTCACCGCCCATGCAGGATCCAGTCGAAGTGAACGTTCCGGAGAACGCATTGTTGTTTGCTGATGGGTTTCCCGTGAAAATAACTGTCGCACCGTTGTCGAGCGTCATCGTTACCGTCGCAGAGTAGGTGCCAGACGGCAAATATCCGCTTACACTCATGTTCGTCACGTTGCCCGATGCTGAACAGCCTGAGTTCGTGAGTGAATTGGGCATCACGGCGTAGGTGGTTCCGCCAATCGCCGCCGCGGCCGCTCTCCAATCCGTGGTAAACATCAAGGGGTTATAGCAATTGGGATTCGAATCGTTGATGTTATCCGGATCCTGTGACCCGCACGGAAAAGGATTGCCCGAAGAATCCGTCTGAGGGGGCGCATTCGGTGCGGATTCGGTCGTAGTCACGAATGTCCACTGTTGCGATATTGGCGGGGACGAGACGAAGGTCCAGGTCTCGATCTTCTGGCTCGCCGTTTGTCCGCCCGTTCCTCCGGTGAACCCCACGTACGCATTGTTTCCGCCAACAAGGCCGGGGATATTCACCGGCCAGCTTTTTGTAAAGGATTTATTCACGGACGAATCGGTGATGGTCATCGTAAGGATCACGCCATCGTAGATTATGTGCACGGACATCGTATCGCCGCTGTGCAAGTCGACGCCGGACGCGGTCATGTCGGCAGATGGGACGGTGGGGGAAGCCCCATCTGTGTATAGACCGGTTGAGTCCTGTCCTTCGCCGGCGTTGCTGAATAAATCATATTTCACAGCCACGCTTTCGCCGATTCCCGGAGCTTTTCCGGGGGCGTCGGGTCCATAACCGAGTCCTCCGCCCACAGGGCCTAACGCGCCGGGGCCGGCGGGAGAATTCTGAATCGTAAAAGTAATTCCGTCCGCTTCCGGATTGGAGAGTTGAAAAGTGAAGTCGGTGGAGAAGCCGCGAATGTCCACCGGAGTAGTACAGAAGGCGCTTCCGGCTTCATTTGTACCACCATTCGTTAGTTGCAAGCGGCTGTCGTCCAAACCCGTGGAGCCGTTGAACTGCATGCAACCGGGATTGCTGAATCCAAGACCAAAATCGATCGAGGTGGTTCCGTTGGGATTAATGGTGTAGATGCCGGTAACGACGGGACTATCGTTGAGACCGGGCGAGGACGCAATCGCCTCGATTGTCGTCGTTGTAGAAACCACAATCGGTTTCGAGAACACGGTCGAACTGTGCGTTGGCATTGTCCCGTTTGTGGTGTAGTAGATCACCGCGTTGGGAGAATCATCTGTAAGCGTCACGGATTGGGCGGTGACGTAGGTTCCGGGCGCCGGAGAAAAAATGGGGGGTGCAGTCTGTGACGAAATTGTGTAAGTAGCGATGGAAGTAGCGCTCTGCAAAAAGCCATTGGCTACTGCGATGGCGTTGATGGTTGTGGTGAAGCTGAGAGTAATCGGCCCCGTGTATAACGTAGAGTCCGTTGAAGGAGCGCTTCCGTCGGTAGTGTAATAGACTGACGAATTCGGGGTCGTGCTCGTCATCGAAACCTGTACGGCAGTGCCGTATGATCCTCCAGGCGGATTGAAGACTGGCGCCGCGGCCGGTGCTAAGCCATTCGTCAGTCCGAAAACGTCTACCTCGCCTTGGGTTCCCACATAAACTTTGCCGTTTGTCACTACGGGCACCACGAATTTCACCGCCGGACCAAGAGTGTCGCGCCCGCCAGTCAAGTCCGATGCGTAGAGCAGGTTAGAAACATTGGTCGCATCGTAGCCGCGAAGGATTGCGGGACCGTCCGAAGTGTATGCGTCCGATTGCACCGCCCAAACGATCCCGTTTGACGTTCCATTCGACGAAATGACCGGTGTCGAGCCGGGGAAATTGCTCGTTTCGCTCGACTGCGAGGTGGGAAATACGGAGAGGGTGCCAGCCGTAAGGGAAAATGCTTTTAAATGATCGCCATTTCCCCAAAAGTAGACGTTCCCATTCCAGTAGGCAGGCATTGCCCACACGCCGTCAATTGCATCGACCGTTTGTACGATCTCTGGATCACTCGTACAGCCGTTGCAGTAGTGGCTGCCATCATTCGTCATCTTGTCGCGGTTCACCACGTAGATGCGCCCTGGCTTACCTGCCTGAATCAAAATGTGGGGATTCGGGCCGGCCTGATCGGGCACCACCAGCACTCCGCCTGATCCGAGGTCTGCATCCGCGCTATCCATGTGCGCTTGATTGAATGGGGTGAAATAGTCGGTGGGAATCGGCACGCCATTGTTCAGGCTGACGCGCACGATGCTGTCGCCGAAATCGATCGTTGTGCTTGGCGGCGGAGCTGGCGTGGTTACAGTGTAATCGCCATTTCCGGTCGAGACATAAGCGTTGCCACTCGCATCGGCAGCCAGTCCCGAACCGGCGCCCCAGATTCCGTTCCCCTTTCCATTCGGTGAGGTGCACCAGATGCCTGTTTGCTTGAGGCTCTTGGCGTCGTATCCAAGTATCCAGCCATGCCAGGGACCATTGTCACCATGGGATGAGAAGCCGATGAAGACGAAACCGTTGAGCAACAAGAGTCCGGGACGCTGGTTGGCCCACTGAACGTTGAACGGCACATTCGTTCCATCTCCGTCTGGAGCAGTGCCGGGAACAGAACCTGAGATTTGAATCGGACCACCAAATTTCTCAGCGCCAGTGGTGATGTCCAGCGCGTGCAATCGATCGATCAGGACGCCGCTCTCTTTTGTGTTCACCACAACGTAAATGGTATTCGTGGCGGCATCGATTACCGGCGTCCCTGTGATTCCGATTTCCGGGTGGATGTCCTGCGTGTTGTCTACATCAGCAGGCGTGAGCGTTGTTGCTCCATTGATAAGAAAATCTACCTGCCAGAGCGCTCCGCCGGTGTCGGCGTCGAATGCGTAAAGAAGATCGTGCTCCGTGGCCACATACAGGACGTTGTGCGTTCCTTTTCCTGGAATCGAAACGTTTGGGACGTAGAGGGGTTGCGCGTAAACGTAGCCTTGCACAGGCAACTCGAAAAGTTTTCCGAAAGTGGAGGAGTTTATATTCGCCGGGCTGAGGATCACCTCATTTGTGTTTTGCCCTGTCCGTGCGTTGTCGTAATGTTGGGTAAGAATGCTTTGCTGCGCTGGAGTAGCCTGCGCGAGTAGAAAGAGGAAAAGCGCGCAGTAAGCCCACTGCAGAATCCTCTTTAGCATTCTCTATGGCTCCGCAACCCCTGCAAGATGCCACAAACTTCTTAATTTGTTTATCCTGATTTGGCGATCGCAAGCTCTAGCGCCCAGTAGTACTAGGGCTTGGACACTGTAGACACAAATCCCCGTTTCGCTCTGCACGGTAAACTGCAAGTTTCATGCCCAACAAGCCCGCGGAGCACATGTGCTGGGCACAGCCAACCCCTTATCTTGCATGGAGTACAACACGAAGGATGTGCGAGTGCAACGGTTGGGGTTACCATGAGTGGAAACGACTTTCCTTGTTTATGAAACTGTTTTGCACGGGAGGGCCCGCGCGTCTCAAAGAGAGATCTCTTGATGGGCCATTGGGCAGGTTTGCTCACGGAGTAATCGAGAGCTTGTCGCTCTCCTGGGGTTGGCCCACCGTGGAAGCGATTACGCTGAGAGTTGTCACTGTGGCAGGTTTGCGCACTTCGAGATTTCGAATCGTTTCCTGAGTTTGTTGCGGAGACACGCGGTAGTAAGGAGGCAGGCTATTGAAGGTTCCTACCGGGTTCGCCTCGAGTTTCACCCATGTCCCCGAAGGAGGAGCCGCCGCGTTGAGAGTGATCGTTAAATCCACGTTCTGGTGGCCAGCCACCTCAGTCACTTTCATTTCACCCTTGCGAAATTCCACTTGGTTGACCGGGATTCTGCCGTACGCATTCACCGTGCTTTCGTTCACCACGTCCCGATTCCCGGGAGGATCGCCAAGGCAATGCAGCGTAACCTTCGCTCTGGCAACGTAGGTTCCGGCACGGGCAAAGGCATGCGTGTCGTCCCAAAAAAGATACACGCCATTGTCTACCACGAGAGTTTGGTTCTCCCTCGAGAATTGTCGCTGACGAATATTTGTGTCCGGCTTGTGCTCGCCAGTTCCATCTCCCCAATCGATGCTCACCGCAACGAAATCCGCCTGAGAGCAGCGATTTGTGATCATGCCAATCGGACTGTGCCACTGAACGTCGCGATAAGAGATGCCAACCTCGAAGCTGGTGACGCTCAACGTCATGAAAGGGTTTTCGGCAACTGCGGTTTTTGGCGCGCAGGCTAGGAAAATAATCGCCGTGAACAAGGCTCGTGCCAACTCTTTTCCCTGAAGTGCCGCTCGCATTGACCGCACACTCCTATACAACATGAACCGGCCGAAAATATAGCACCAGCGGGCCGCTCGAAAAAGGACTGTGCCAGTTCGCGCTGATTCAATATTTGGAATTTTCAGATTCTGCTAGAAATGCGGCGATAGACTCATTCGTTTGCGTAACGGTCGGCGCCGAGGAAATGCAATGACACGTAGGGAGCATCGCCGACCACCCAACTATCGTGGCCGGGAGGTCCGGGTGGAATGTAGAAGAGCATGCCGGCGCGAAGTTCGTGAATGGTGCCGTCATCCATAGCGGCGGTCGCGCAGCCGGAAAGCACCAGGCCGACGTGCTCCACGTTGCAGCGTGATGCGCCCACTGTAGGGCCCACATGGACGGACCATTTCCATCCCGGCTGATACGTAGCTCGGCCGATGGTCACGCCGCCGATGCGGACGAGTTCGAACTTTCCTTTTTCAAATGTGCGTACTTCGTCGGGTTCTTCAAAGCGCTTCAAAACGGTATCAAGCATAAAGTAGCTCCGTCGCGAGCCAGATCGGAGGAAACAAAACAATCATACCAGTTTGGGGCGGCTGGATTTCGCACCGCGTCAACGTTGCGCTCGAATCACCCGTTCATTCTGTGCGCAGGGCGCGCATTGGATCGAGAGTAGCTGCGCGACGCGCCGGTATCACAGCGGCGAGAAACGCAGCAAACGCCAGCGCGGCGGCGGTAAGGAGCAGTATTTTAGGATCGTACGGCTTCACGCCAAAGAGCTGAGTGGCCATGGTGTGCCCGGCGGCAATCGTCACCGGAATCCCGATGACGAGCGCAATTCCCATCTGAAGCAGCGCTCCCTTCAGCACAAGCTTCAGCACGCTGAGCCTTCCGGCACCCAGCGCCATTCGAATGCCGATTTCGTTTGTGCGGCGCTCCACCGAATACGCCGTCACTCCGTAGAGCCCCACCGATGCGAGAACAAGCGCAAGCAATCCGAAGAGCGACGTAAGGTTTGCGATCATCTTCTGCTGCGAAAAATTATTATCCACCTGCTCGCCGAAGCTCTTGAAGTCGATCACCGCGAGGTCGGGATTCACGTCCCCGAGCACGTGACGTACCTGCGCTTCGAGGTTCGGGACCTTTCCAAGCGTCTTAATCTCGATGGCATTTAGAACGTGTGAGCGATCTTCAAACGCGATGAAGCGAGGATTGTCGAACACGACCCCCTGAGTGGAAGGAAGAAAAAACATTGGCGGAATTTTACGGGTGGGCTCGCGGTACTCGGTGTTTTCCGTCACTCCGACAATCTCAAATTGGCCCGCATGCTGCATATCGATATATCCGAAATGGTGTCCGAGCGGATTTTCATCTTTGAAGAATTTCTTTGCGAAGGTCTCGTTTATCACGGCGACGCGCTGCGAGGCGGGCGTGTCCTGGTCGCTGATGGAACGGCCCTGAATAATCCTGGTGCCCAGAGTCTCAAAGTATCCGGTGCTGACGCGCAGCCACGAAGCGTTATTCTCATTGGAATCGGGCGGCGGAGGCGCCTGCCCTTCGATGTAGACGGTTTCGCCCCAGTTGTCTCCTTCCATCGGACTGTAGAGAGAGAAGCTCACCTGACCCACGCCGGGAATCGCCGCGAGCGAATCGTGAAGCTGGCGAAATAGCGGCTGCATCTGAGGGGGTTTGTATCCCGCCATTTGCGGATCGACGTGGGCAATATAGCGATTGGGCGTCTCAAAGCCAAAATGTTGGCCCTGCATATTGCGCAGGCTCTGCGTCAGCAGACCCGCTGCGGAAAGCAGCACAAGAGACAGCGCCGCCTGCGCGATGACCAGTGATTTCTGCGTCCAGCCGCCGCTGCTTCCGCTAGAACGGCCGGCACCGCGAAGCGCGTCGGCAGGAGCGGCGTTTGCCGTGATCCATGCCGGTGCAACTCCAAAAAGGATTCCAGTCAGCAGCGAGACCGCGAAAGTGAAAGCCAGCACGGGCAGCGATGGCGAGGCATGGATTGCTACATCGGTCACCGGGAACGCGAGACGAAGAATCAGGTGAGTTCCACCGTAGGCGATCGCTACGCCCGCTATTCCTCCGAGGACTGCCAGCACAATACTTTCGGTAAGCACTTGGCGGATTTGGCGCGAAGGCGGCGCGCCGAGTGCGGCGCGGATGGAAGTTTGCAGCTTCCGCGTGGTGGCGCGGACGAGCAGCAGGTTGGCAACGTTCGCGCATGCGATTGCCAAAACAAGCGCCGAAATCCACATAAGGAGGTGAAGGCTGGAGAGATATTCGTCGCGCAGTTGCTGGACTCCCGCACCACCTGGCGCCAGACGAAGCGTTTGCTTGGCTACCGAATCGCGCTCACCCGGCTGAAGCTGGGCGATGGGACTGAGGAGCCACTCCTGCAATTCCACCTGCATGTGCGCGCCAATCTGTTTTGGATCAGCGCTGGGAGTGATCCGGCCGATGAGGTCGAGCCAATCCTGCTGAGGGAAATCGATAATCGCGCCAGGACCGTCAATGAGCGGCTCGGCGGTGATCGGAATCCAGAAGGCGGCGGGATCGGTGAGGCGGTCGCCAAAGAACGCAGCCGGCGCGATGCCAATCACGGTAAACGGCTGGCCGTTCAAAGTTAACGAGCCCCCTACAATCGAGGGATCGCCACCAAATTGCTGTTGCCACGCGCGATAGCTGATCACCGTCACCGGAGGCGCGCCTTTGTGATCGTCGTCGGGGGTAATCACGCGGCCGGCGTACGGGCCAATGCCAAACATGGCGAAGTAATTGCCAGAGACAAATTCGCTCCGCATCGAACGCGCGGCTTCGCTGGAGCCGGAGCGGCGCACGCCGATGAGGTCGTGTCCTGCCTGGAAGGCGGCGAGTTCGACGAAGCCTGGCGTGTTATCGCGAAACATCTTGTACTTGTCGTAGGAGAAGAGCGACCAATTGTCCTGAAGACCGCCATTCACGCAGCAATTTTCCACATCGCCCACGCGATACAGTTCGCTCGGCTTGGCCACCGGCAGGGAATTCAGCAGCACAGCATGCACAAGCGTGAAGATCGCCGTAGTTGCGCCAATTCCAAGCGCGAGGGTCAAGACAGCGGTCACAGTAAAGACTGGTGCATTCAGGAATTGCCGCAGCGCATAGCGGATGTCTTTCATCGGTTCGACTCCTCCCTCTAGCTCATACGAATGGACAGAGCACTTTGTTCAGTGCTTTCTGCCTAGCAGGGAACGGGGAGCCGCCTACCCGCGTGTCAGGGCTTTGTTGAAGGGAAGCCACCAGGAGTTGGTGAAATTGCGGAATGACTTGAGAGTTCGGTCCCCGCGACAATCGCATTCCGAATCTGGCCGAAGAGATCCGTGAGCGTGTTCGGCGTGTGCGGAATCAGAATCGTGTTGGTGTGATCGTTCGCGGCAATTTCCTTCAACGTGTCGAAATATTGCGTCATCAAAACGAGTTGCATCACGTCCTGCGGAGTCGAACCCGGCACGGTCTTGGCGAAGTCCTCGACGGAATCCTTCAGTCCCGCGATGATCGCCTTGCGCTGATTGGCGATGCCTTCCCCCTGCAGGCGCTTCGATTCGGCTTCCGCTTCCGCCTGCTTCACCAGGAGCATTTTGTTGGTCTCCGCGCGAGAGACCGTTGCTTCCCGTTCTCGCTGCGCCGCATTGATGTCATTCATCGCAGCTTTCACTTTTTGGTCGGGAACGATGTCGGAAATCAGAACTTTCACGATGGAGTAGCCGTATTCCTTCATGGAGGCGTCGAGGTTGTCTCGCAAGTCGCTGGCGATGTCGGCCTGGTTCAGGAAGGTGTCGTCCAGCTTCATTTTCGGAACGTGGCCGAGCACGACGTTGTAGACCATCGACTCGATCTGCTTCACCGGGTCGGACAATTTGTAGAACGCGGCTTCCACCCCTTCGGGTATTACTTTGTACTGGATCGAAACAGGTATTTGCACGAACACGTTGTCCTGCGTTTTCGTCTCCACCTGCACGTCGAACTGCTGCACCTTCATGCTCAGGCGCCGAACCACGGTTTCAAGATACGGCGTCTTCCAGTTCAAGCCGGGGCCGGCAACGCGCGCGAATTTTCCGAGCCGCTGGACGATGGCCACCTGCGCCGTCTCGACCGTGAAGAACGATCCCAGCACTATGCTCAACGCAAGCAGAGCAATTAGGGCAAATAAGAACAAAAAAGCAGAGGCCACGTTCACCCTCCTCTTTGCTCGATTCGAGCGCAATTCCAATTCGGAAAACTCGGCATTCTACCTCATTAACGCTTACTCGCCACTTACTTGAATTTTGCGTACTCGGCTTTGGCTTGTTTCAGGATGGGTATGTCAGGATCGGCGTCCTTCCACAACGCGAAGAAGTCCTGATAAGCCGCGCGCGCCTTGGACTCATCGCCCGCCATCGCATACGCCCGCCCCAGCTGTAAATGCGCTAGTGATCCAACGACCGAATTAAGCACGACGCCGGGGTGATCCAGAACCTTTTGAAACTCGGCAGCGGCTTCGTTGCCCTTGTGCAAAAGCAGGTAGGCCCGGCCGCGCCCATACGCACTCAGGACTCTTCCAAAGTTAGCAAGGTCATAGGGAACAACAGGCTGAAGAATCTCCACCGCTTTGCCAGGATTGTTGCGGCCCAACTCTGCGACGGCGCGGATAGTCGGAAGGAAGAACACCCTGCCAAAAGTGTCGGACGGGCGCTCCTTGGCCACCTCGCCGATGAGCGATTCGGCGCGGGCCGAATCTCCCGCGCGCGCAAAGGCATACGCCGCTTCGCTCCTCGTGCGAAAGGACGAATCGATAGCCAGTGCCGCGGCGGCGTCCTTTCGAGCGCCAGCGTAATCCTCCACTTCAGCCTCAATAGCGGCTAGCGACGCCAAAGCATAACCGGCGGATTCTTTCCTTCCCAAGCTTTCGGCGTCGGCGATAGCACGCTGGCTCAATGCCCGGGCCTTTGCGAGGTGGCCGAAATATCCCTCCGATGGCGCCGCGAGAGCGAGCGCGGCGGCGGCGACGTCCGGCGCGCTGCTGGACAGGATTGAAAGCTCATGGACTGCGGCGGGCTGGTCGTTCTGCGCAAATGCGATCAGATAAAGCACGCGGTGGAAGTTGGGAACGTCCAATTTCCGCGACAGCGCATCGTTAAGTATGGCCTTAGCCTCGTCAAAGCGGCCAAGACCCAGATAAGTAGCACCAACCACCATGGACGAGATGCTCTCATCAGGGGCGAGCTTATGCGCTTCGAGAGCCTCAGGCAGAGCCTTCTCCCACTTTCCTAGTAGAGCGTAAGAGACTGCCAGATTGTTGTGCGGAATCGAGTCTTGAGGATAAGTCTGCGCCCAGAGCAGGTAAACCTGGATGGCTTGCTCGCTATCGCTGGTGACATTCTCGTAGTAGTGCGACTCGATATAGAATTTCTCGAGTTCGCTCGCGCGGTCACGCAAATCGTAGGCCTTCTTCGTGTATTCCGAGCTCACATTCTTTTCGCCGAGATTACTTTCCACCTGTCCTAGCACTGCATAGGCCATGGCAAAATTCGGGTCGAGCGTGATGGCCTGTTTCAAGAAAGGCGCGGCGCTGTCCTCGCCCTTGTTCGCTCGGGCTTGCATACCGAGGCTGAAGGCCTTCAGTGCTTCGAGGGAAGATGTGGTAGCCTCTGCGATTGGGGTGTTGTATTTCTGAATGGAAGCCAGCGATTCGCCCAGCTTCCCGCGAATATCTTCGGCGGCCTTGCCGAGCGCGCCCAGCACCTGATTTTTATCGGTGGCCTGGCTTGACGTGGTGGCCAGTGTTTCGCCAGACGCGCAATTCACCGCGTTGAGCACCAGGTTGTACGTGCTACCGATTTGCGCGATCGACCCGTCCAGCACGGCAGCGCTTTGCGTCCGCTGGCACACTTGCCGCGCCAGTTCGTTTGTCAGGCGCGCCGTAGGAGACTGCCCCATGAAGCGCAGCTGCTGCCGCACTTGCTGGTCGGAGAGAATGTGCAGGAAGGGCGACTGCGCGAGTTGAGAGGCGAGGCCTTGCCGAAGGGCGTCGTCGAAGACTGCGTCGCCGGTGGTATTGGTGAAGTCAGCGAGGACGATGGAGCCTTGTCCCGTAGGCTTTGGCGCGCGATGGTTGAAGAAATATCCAGCCGCCGCCAAGGCCGCCACCGCGACGATCGCAGCCCCCGCCATTAGTGGCCAGCGGCCCTTGGAACTAGAGCTCGCAACGGCGACGCCGCTGGTTGGTTGCGAAGGTGCCGCTACCCCCGCGCTGGTCCCGCCCGCGATAGGAGTTGCTGCGGCACTTGTCCCGCTCGCTGGTGTTGCCACAGCGACGGACGCGCTCTGCTGCGCTTGCGGAAATGCGGCTTCTCGAACGGCACCGGACCCGGAAGTAGGCATAACTGCAGCAGTCGAACGGCCGGAGTCCGTGTCGCGCTTCAGCCTCGCCAGGTCGGTACGCATCTCTGCCGCGTGCTGGTAGCGCATGCGCCGGTCTTTTTCGAGCGCCTTCGCGATCAGCTCTTCCAGGCGCGGCGGAATATCTGGGTTCAGTCGCACCGAAGGTACCGGCGCTTTTTCAAGGATGGCGTTGAAGATGACGGCGGTGGTATCTCCGCGAAAGGGCAGCGCACCCGTTGCCATTTCGTACAACACAGCTCCGAAGCTGAAGAGGTCGCTGCGTGCATCGAGCTCTTCGCCGCGAGCCTGCTCGGGCGACATGTAGGCAACTGTGCCCAAAGTCATGCCCGGGCTCGTCAGATTCTCTTGGTCCACCGTTGCTTCGGCACCGCTCGTCGCAAACGCGCCTGGTCGGCCGGAACCGCGAAGAGATTGCTTCGCCAGCCCGAAATCAAGAATCTTGGCGTGTCCCCGCTGCGTGACGAATATGTTCGCAGGCTTGATGTCGCGATGGATGATGCCTTTTTCGTGCGCTGCATCGAGCGCGTCAGCCACTTCCACGCCTAGCTCCAGCAGCAGATCCATCGGCAACGGCTTCCCGGCGATGCGGTGCTTGAGCGTCTGCCCTTCGAGATGCTCCATCACGATGAAGAATCGGCCGTCCTGCTGCCCGATCTCATGAATGGTGCAGATGTTCGGGTGATTCAACGCTGAAGCGGCGCGGGCCTCCCGCTGAAATCGTTCCAGCGCATAAGGATCGCGCGCCAATTCTTCAGGCAGAAACTTCAAGGCGACGTGGCGGCCAAGGCTCGTGTCCTCCGCCTCGTACACAATTCCCATGCCTCCGCCACCGAGTTTCTCGATGATCTTGTAGTGGGAGATGACGTGGCCGGGCAGAATTGGTGTGTCCGACATGTTGCGGGATGATAGGCGACGCCCTGAGCCAAGTCAACGCGGACGCGCTGCTTTGTTCTATGGCTTCCTGCAACGTGAACGTGGTTGAAGTTGAGGGAGGAGTTCGCGTTCGGGTTCTTACTCCTTGAAAACTCTTCGCCAAAATTTAAACCACCCCGATTCAATAAATTACCGGCTTGCAAGGCGCGGACTTCCGGACTGGAGTTCCGGTCAGAAGCGCTGCCAGAATTCTGAATCACTTGCGCAGCGTTCATACTCCAATAACAATGACAAATCCGGATGCTTGTGTTCCCGCGAAGGATTTTCTGAGGAGAAGAAAACAATGATTAAGAGAATTGCGCCAATTCTTCTGGTAGCGTGCGTTGCGGCCGCTTTCGCTGGACGGCCTGCTCCGCCCAGCGGCTCCTGGAAGGTTGACAATGGTCATTCAGATGCGCGCTTTACCGTGGATGGCACAACGAATTTCGGCAAGACTCCCACTACCTTCACAGTCGGTTTTACGCGGGCTATGGGAACCGTCCAACTCGACAAAAACGATCCCACCAAGTCCATCGTTGATTTTAAGCTCTATCCTGCCGGTTCGATGATGCCTCCCATTGACGAAGATGGAAAAGTGAAGAAGAGTTGGCTCGTCAACATGGCGAACCACACGCTCATCTGCTTCCATTCCAAGAACGTTACCACCGACGCCGACGGCAAAATAAAAGCGGCCGGGACTCTCACTGTGACTCGTGTTGATCGTAATGTGGAATTGACGCCCAACGAGGCCTATGCGGGCCCGGTTTACGGCCCACCCGTCATTCATCGCACTTCGCGCGACGCTTCTTTCGTTTTTCACGCGCCAAAGGCTGGCGAGGGAAGCGACGGGTTTTTCATCAAAGGATCAACCAATGTGATTCGCGAGGATTTCCCGCAGTTGGTGAACTCCGTTATCAATACCTATTGGCCACCGGTCGTGGAGGACAAGAAGTGTGAAACATCCTCGAGCACGGGGGCAGAAGATTATGCAGGCGCTCAATGCACGGGCAAGCTTGTAGACGACGGGTCGTCTCTTCCGCAAGCTCCAACCGGAGCCAGCCAGGAAGATTATCCCGGAGCCCCGAACTTCAATGCCGTTGTCGGCCAACATCTCAACATTCATGTTCATCTGAAACTCGTACCGGCCGGCACCGCTGTTGCGCAAGAAGCTGGTAAGTAAGAGAAAAAAGGAAAACGCGAAGGCGCCGGACGGAACCTAATAATTATCGGCTTCGAAGTGATGGCTCTTCAAACTGGAGCAACTTCCAGCAGGTTCGAATGTGGAAGTTCCGTTCGGTCTTCGATTGCAAGTCTTCTACGCTGCAGAACAAATTACTACGTACCGCCTTCTTTTATCGCGTCACTTGATCGCCTGACTGCTGGGCTGCAGCCACGAAACCAAAAAATCCGTAATCGAAGGGAAGAGCGTGGTTAGCAGCCCCAGCAACGGGCCAACACCAAACGTAAACAGCTGTCGCCAGAATTCCCCGCCAAGCTCCCCCGGCTCCGAGCCGGTGATGTAGCTGAGCGTCGCGTCGCGATGCATCTGCGCGTAAATCAGAATCATCGTGCTTCCCACAATCGCGAACACCACCAGAAAAATCCCGCCTAGCATCGGGAGCGGATCGAACGGATAACTCGATACGGCGAGAGTCGTCGCAACGAACAGCCACAGGCTGCCGAGCACGATTGTGCGTATCCGGCCGAGAATATTCTGGATGAATCCCACATACGGCAGAACGAAAAACTCTTCGGCTGCGAGCACGTGCGGGGCAATTTGCGAGGAAATCACAGGACCGCTGTATTCCTCGGAAGCCGAATTTGGTTTCCGCGACCGGTCGAAAATCAGAGAATCCTTCTCGGTTCGCCACGACGGAATCAGAATTGCTGACAGGGCAAAGGCTGCGATCGAGGCGATTGTTTTCTGCACACCCTCGAGGTCCTCTACGCTTGTAACCGGAGCACCGTCGAGGCTCACGTACCAATCAACGAACTTCTTAAGTTCGTTCCCCTCGAAGACGCTAATCGTGTCGAGTAGAGTCTTTTGATTTGTTAGGTCGGCTGTTTCGGTCGGCTTCCACACAGCTACTTGATTCTGCAGATGCCTTAAAGCTTCGATCTGCCGCGAAACGAGCGAGTATCGCTCCGTCAGCACATTCCCGCTCATCGCCCACACCGAGCGCCAGGAAAGCCCCTGCAGCGCATACAGCGTGCGGCGCACCGGCAGATGGTCGAGATGAAGGAGCAGCTCCCGAAGCCGCAGCCATGTCATCCACGATTGCGCCGTATCGGCAAGAACTATCGCAACACACAGCGTCAGCCAAACAAATATATACCGGCCAAAAATTAATTCTCCCAGCGTGCGCAACCAGGCGCCTTGCAATACCACGGCTGCGATGATTACTACGAGTGGGAAAACTAATCCGAGTACGACTAGATACTGTTTCCCAACAGGGAGTGCGCTGTCTTCCGTTGGCAATTGCGCCTGCTCGAAGCTGAACATCGGCATAACGCGACTCAGCTTTTCATCCCTCAATATCAATTCATCTTTGCCGGGTAACAGGGGCCGATCTTCACCAAACAAAGAGAGCCCGCGCAAATTGAACCAGAACCAGCAATACATCCCCCCAAATAGAAGCAGCTGTGGCAGCAAGGGTGACACTCCGCTCAATAGGTGCACGCTGCGCCAGAAAGTCGGAATACTGTTGGAGGGCTTCAGTTGGTGAAGAATTGCAACGTGGAGCAGCACGAATACCACAAAACATAATGCCGAGACGCCGCCCGAAATCCGGCGGCCATCTTTCGCTTTTAGCTCCGTAAATCGAGCATCAGTCATAGGCGGTAGCCGATAGTTTCCCGCACAGGCGAAATATGCTTGAAGCAGAACAATTAACAGAAACGCAGCGACCACCGCATTCCAATTACCGAGCTGCCATTCGAGCAAGCCCGAACTCGCTGCCACGGCAATAGCTCCGCCCGCTACCAGCAAGCTCCCAAATCCCACCAGCGCCGGTTGCTGCCATCGCGGTATCGGCGCGAAATAAGCCAGTCGAAACGGTTCCGGCCTTGGGGAAACGGACCCGTTCAAGCACCAGAGTTCATGCATCAGGCTCCAGAAAAGGCACACAATCAGCAGAATCCAGAATTCAATCGGCAGCTGCTCAATCGGATTTACACCGGTGGAGATCGCATTAGCTTTGCCTGTGCGCTCGAGGAAAGTCTGCAAGATGGGAATTGCCTTGCTGTCCTTGAGCGTGTTCGAGTTCAGCACTGCTACAGGCCAAAATTGGCGATGGCCGATCACGGTGAGCCAAGTTGCCGGACGGTCATCATCGCCGTTGCCTCCGCCAGACGCGAACGCAGGGGGAGCATAGTTCGCGATTTGCACCTTAGACCCTCGATCCGGAAACAACCCCCGAGCTGCAACGTATAAACCTTCCGCGACGTCCACCCCGAAAATCCGATAACCTTCTCCGCTGCTCCATTGCGATGGCGCCGAATTCCAGTCCTGCTGACGGTTCAGCAACGGATACGGGGACAGCGCCATTACACCGCGAAGTGATGATCCTTCCGTTCCTCGCCGGAAAAGCTCATCGACGCCGTCGATTACGATGCGAGTATCGGGAAAGGAACGCCGCAGAAATTGGCTCAGAAAAATTTGGTCGAGCGTGTTCGTACTGCGTAAGACCACAAAATCAATTTTCTTTTCCTTCAGGACATCTGTAATTGCGATCAGCACGGACTCCTGCGCCAGCGGCGTCAATTGTCCGCCATACGTGCGGACAGTATCGTGTTCGCTGCTCGTCGGCTCGCTTAAATCGCCGCGCAAAGTTGTTGAATCATTGTTCGCGTTCGCCGCTTGTTTCCCGGCACTGAAAATCGACTGTTTCTCATACGCGGAACGGAGCGACGCGATATCGCGCGGATAGTAAAGGTACGTCGGCCCGCCACTATAAGTACAAAAACCCTGTTTGGACTCGTGCGCGCCCTTTTGTGCCCGGAAGCGCTTTCCATATTTAGTATCAGGCTCGGAAATTGGTTCCGTTCCAAAGGCCGTTTCATCCTCAGAGAGAAATGCCACGCGATCGGTCCGATATTTTTGCGAGTCGATGTACTGGCAAAATCGGTCGACCAAGACGGAGTCTCCCTCCATCGCCGTTTCGAACGTGCCGAGCTGGTCCGACTCCAGCTTTCCTTTAAACCAATAGTAGTAAGAGTCCGAAGACACGCTTCCGCTTGATACCCGGATTTTCTTGGTGCCCGCGAACGGCCTCAGCCTCGAGAAATGCAACGAGCGATAAAGCGACGGCAGCGATCCGGAGAATGTCGGTCCGAGAATTCTCAGCTCCCGCTCGGGAGACAGGGCGCCCAATCGCTCCATCCAGGCCAGCGCGTTGTCGAATTGTCCCTGGTTGATGCCGCCGGTCGGCAGTTCGGAAACGACGAACACCGCCAAACCCGCTTTATAGGGCGAGTCTCCCTGCTGATTGAGTGAGCTCCTGAAAACGAGAATGCCAGGCTGGGATTCCTGAAAACTCAGCAGGTCGTCTGCCGCTTGCTGGTCGGGCAGCCTTGTGTACTCCTTACCCTCACTCCACGGCAACCATGATGAATCATACGAATACTGATTATCTTGCGCTGCTTGCTGCATGATTTCGATCAGGCGGTCGAACAGCAATGGCAGATGCGTGAGAGTTGGATTCGGTACCGTAGCAATAACAAACTCGAGTCCCTTCGCCTTCACCTCAGGGTCATCGGGAACTTTGGAGTCCGGATAGCAAAAAGCGGGCAGTTTCCATCGTTCTTGCGGGCTATCTGCCACGAAAGGTTGCAGCCGCTTCTGAATGCGTACGCAGGGGCCGTAAGGTCCCGGCGATTCTGTGCTGGGGCGCCCCTTGGACGCTTTAGTGCCACTCTCGGTTTGCGTCGAACTCGCTCCACCAGTCGAACTCTTGGGCAGGTTCGACACACCGAAAATCGCCAGCACCACAGCCAAGGCCGTGATGACGCCGGCGGTCTGCTTCATGAGGGTGCCTCCACGTGTGAGCCCGCGGACGAGCTACCTCGAGCGCTTTGCGCGATTTCAAGAACCAGAGGATGGTCTGCTAGATGGTGATAACCGAAGGGCTAACGTTTCAAAATAAAGCGCAAGTTTGCGACCTTGACCGTCATCGGGCTCGTGTGCTTTCATGCCACGACCTTCAAACCGACAACAGGAGAAACTATGATGCTCGAGGGATCAATCCCCGCCAATCCTCGCGGCGTTTCCACCCGCCGCCAAATGTTCGCTAGCGTCGCAGTCGTTGCTATAGGCGGGCTTGCCGCCAGCCGGAATGTTGGGGCTCAAGTCCAACAACAGAACCCGAAAGAAGCTCCGAGCACCGCCGCAAACCAGGCTCGCACCTCGCTTCACCAAGAAATCGAATTGAAGGCTGCTCCGCAGCGCATCTACGAGATTCTCCTCGATTCGAAGCAGTTCGCCGCCTTCACTGGTATGCCGGCGACGATCGATCCCCCGACGGGCGGCGCCTTTTCGATGTTTGGCGGAATGATCGTGGGGAGAAACGTTGAACTAATCCCCGGTCAACGCATCGTCCAGGCCTGGCGTCCCACGCACTGGGACTCTGGCGTCTATTCAGTCGTTAAGTTTGAATTGAAACCGCAGGGAAGCGGCACGATGCTGATCCTCGACCATACCGGATTTCCGGAAGGCGAATATGATTCGCTGTTCAAAGGATGGGGATTGCGGTATTGGGACCCACTGAAAAAGTATCTGGGATAAAGGCGGTACAGCTTCGCTTGGCGATTTGGAAAAACGAACTACCAGGTGCTGTACGGCGTGTTCTCGAATGGCGAAACCGCGTCCGATGCGGAATGAACCGAGCAAATTCCCGTTGTTGTTTGGTCAGGGTCCAGCAACGTGTCGCAGTTCACGGTCACCCAGTCTTTTCCGCCTGTAATCGGGTCTGGGGGAATAGCGCCCACGTATTGCCCGGAAACCAGATCATCCAGCGATTGCGGCGCGGCTTCTTTGTCCCTCGTGTAGAAGTTGATCGCATCGTTCATCACCTTGAGATCGGTCTTCAACACTGCTTCACGAGAGCGAAGTACCGCATTTCGGTAATGCACGCTGGCGATTGTCGCAAGCACGAGGATAATCGCCATGACGATCATCAGTTCGATTAGCGTAAATCCGCGCTGAGGCGATTCGCGCCACCCGCAAGCCGATTTATGTTGAGAAAGTTTCATCGCATCGATGCAAAGAACAGCATTTGCTACCAGTCCGAATATTTCGTTCCGTCCATTGCCGTTCCTATGGATTTCGAGTAGACATCAAACACATCCTGTCCGCCCCAGGAAGTCGAATCCACGTCGTCCTGAACCGAGCGGATACCCCAATCCGCGGTGCCAGTCATCGGATCCTTCGGGACTTCTCGCAAAAAGCGCACGTGTTGGCTTTTCGCGCCGGTCAGCTGAACGCCTTTCACCAAAGTATCGAGGTCCGGAGGGTAGCCCTCTGTTCCCGCCTTCACCTGAATCAAGTTCTTGTCGGCTGCATCCTTGTAGCGGTCAATCGCGGTGCGCATTTCGCGAAGATCGTACCTAAGGTCAGCTTCTTTTCTGCGCTTGATTGCCACGCGCGCCAGCGGCACGGCGACCGCCGCCAGCACGAAAAGAATCGAGCACGCCAGGATTAACTCGATCAGGGTGAAGCCAGCGGCGAGCACCCGAATTCTTCGGCTGCCGCTGTGTCCGTGCGCCGATCGCAAAGGGAAGGCGCGAGCGCCCAGAAAGCGGGAGGCCAAGTTGCGATTTGCGCCGCTCATAGTGCCTCACTGCACCCGGATGGCGGCTTCTCCGGAAACCATTGGAATATTTCGCTGTTGAGAATCATGCGCGTTGACCTGAAGAATTTGCAGCACCGTATTTCCCGGCGCCACCGCCCGTACAACGATTCCGAGCAATGTTCCGGTTCCGTTCACGCCCGGAGTGTTCGGTTGGCGCGTCGCGGAAATAATCACTTCGCCGCGCTGCTCGTCAATTCGTTGCACGATCGCAATTTCCTGTGTGCCGCCTGATAAAAACCCGCCGTTGCGTACTTCTTCCACCTGCACCACGGCTGGGTTGTAGTGAATGAGTAACGGAATCGAATAAAGATCGGTTACGTTTGACACGCTCAGCCCCAAAGTCGTCTTGTCGCCCGGCTTCATCGCCACACTGGGCGGATCGAAACGGAGTTGAGCTGCGGGAGCCGCTCCGCCCTGGAGGTTCGCTGCTGCAACCCCAGGTGCAGCTGCGGAAGGAGCCGGATTCGCAGCCGAGGGTCCCGCTTTCGTTCCCGCATCCACGTCGGCTTCGCCCCGGTACACTCGCACGTTCGAATCCGTTCCTGCTGCCATCGTGCGAAGATTTGCCGCGCTGATCGAGGGCAACCGGACGATGTGCGGCGTCAGCACGATCAGTACTTCCTGGTCCACAACATTGGTGGTGTTATCGGAAAAAAGATATTTCGCCAGCGGCACAGCCACCAAGCCAGGAATTCCGTTCTGACTTTTAGTCTCACTGTGCTGAATCAGACCGCCCAGAACGCTTACCTCACCTTCTTTTAGCCGTACATCGTGTTCGATTTTGTTCTGCGAAATAACCGGCTGGTTAATTCCGCCGATATTGGTAAACGAAGCGATCGAGGAAATGTCTACGACCAGCTTCATGCTCACTTCGTTGTCCGGATGCACTCTCGGTGTGACGTCGACGTTCACGCCCACATCCAGGTACTGGAATTGTGTGTTCACCAGGGGGTTCACAACACCCGCACCGCCGCCCACGCCCACTCCTACGCCCGCTTGGAAGCTGCCGGTCGCCACTGGAACACGCTGGCCGATTTTCAGCGATGCCTTCTGGCCGTCCGTAATCCTGATCTCAGGGTCCTGAATGATCTTCGTTTTGCTGTCCGTTGCGATTGCGTTCGCGGTTGCGCCTGGAAGCGTGATGCTGTAATCCGCAGTCGAAAGATGCTGCAAATTGTTCAGCGTGATCTGCGGAATCGTCGTGCCGGTGCTGGTAGTTGAAGTCGTTGAGGTCGTGCTTGTTGTGCTAGTCGTGCTGGTCGTACTCGTCGTGCTGTTCGGCTGGAGCGACGTTCGCGGGGTGAAGGCCAGCGAAACACTCTGGCCCGGCAGTATGCCCAAATCCCTCAACCGCGAGATGTTCGCTGACATTACCTGAACGTGGATCAGCACTTCCGGCTTCGATTTATCGATATCGCGAATAATCTTGCCTGCCAGCACCAGCTTGTCCGGCGTGTCGCGGATCACGATCGCGTTTTGCGAGTTCACTTGCTGGATACGCCGCAAATCCAGAAGCTGTCGAAGTCCGGTGACGATTTCCGTCAAATCCTGCGGCGTCAAAGTATTGGAAACGTAGAACGTTTTCACCACTTCATCTTCCACGTCTTTGCGTTTCTGTGGATTATCGGGCGCCACGAAGATCACGCTTGGCGTGATCGGTTTCCAGAACGATTTACTTTCCAGCGCCACCGCATCGAGCGCCTGCTCCAGCGTCACGTTCGGCAGTTCGGCAGTGATTCGCCTCGACGTAAAATCCGGATCGAATATCACGCTGAGCCCCGCCAGCTTCGCGATGGTCTCGTACACCACGCGCGTATCATTTGTCATTTTCAGATTGATCGGTTCGCGCGAAAGAGGCTTCAGTTCGGGAGGTTCCGAGAGCATCCCGTCATCTTGCGGATTGTAATTCAGCGCCTTGGGAGCTTCGGCTGCGTTCTGCGCCGCGATCTTCTCGAGTGTCCGTTTTACTTCCTGATCCGCAATCGAGCTCGAAGGATCAACCGCCTGTGCCTTTTCAAACTCGGTTAGCGCGCGTTGCAGGTCGCCCTTTTGCTCAGCCGCTCGACCCTGCCGGATGTGGAATTGGCCGTCCTCGAACCGCATCTGCGATGCGCGCAGCTTATATTCCGCGTTCGTGGGATCGGCGCGCAGGGCTCGCTCGTAGTAAACCAGCGCGGTGTCGTAGTCCTGCACCGCCTCGGCTTTCTTGCCTGTCTGGAAGTCTGAGTTGGACTTCGGGCACCCCACCAGCAGCGCGGCAATAAGCGCCATGGATGACCCTAAGCTGAGGATTCGAAAGGGAGTTCTCGGATGTTTGGCGTTCCCGTTGACGGGACGCTCCGCGCGCGCTGAAGATATTAGACCGTTTCTACAAACCAAAAACGCCCTCCAAAATCGGCTATCTCAGGATTCTTGCTGTCTCCGGACTCGGCTGTCTCAGGACCTGGAAAGTCTAACACCCGCTCTGTGATGCGGCAACAAATCCCCGCGTTGCCGTACTTAGAAACTAATACCCCCGCCTCGGCTTTTTGTTGCGGGTAGATGAACAGTCGAGGATGGCTGGAACTCGGGGCGGATCTGCGGCTTGCGGGATGTCTCACCCGGCGGCTATGATGTTTGATTCATGAAATCAGCGGAGAAAAAGCAGCAGTACGAGGGCGTCAAGATCGTCGCGCAGAATCGGACGGCTTCGTACAATTATACTCTTGGCGATAAGTTCGAAGCGGGCCTGGTGCTCGTCGGAACCGAAGTGAAAACGCTTCGTGAGGGCAAGGCCGCCTTGCGGGATGCCTTCGCCGAGATTCGCGGCAGCGAGGCTTGGCTGGTGAACTCTCATATTCCGGAATATCTGCCGGGCGGTTCGCGGAACCACGACCCGCTGCGCAAGCGCAAGCTTCTCCTGAACCGGCGCGAAATCGATAAGCTCCAGGTTCAGATTCAGCAAAAAGGCATGACCATCGTCCCGCTGAAGTTCTACTTCCGCGACGGGATGGCCAAGTGCGAACTCGCGGTTGGCAAAGGCAAGAAGTTCCACGACCGCCGCGAATCCGAAAAACAAAAAGAAGCAAAACGGGAAGCCAGCGAAGCGATCAGCCGCTCTCGCCGCCGCTAACACAACATTAAAATCAAAAGAACAACGATAGAATCAGGGACGAAACAAACGACAAAATCGAAAGGAAACCATGCAGATCCAGCTTGACTCCCAGCCGTATTCTTCAATTCAGGCCGATGCGCTCGTTACATATGTCTTTGAAGGCGACAACAAGATCGACGGCGTTCTCGCCGATATCGACCGCCGCATGACGGGCGGTCTTGCCACCCTGGTCACGAGCGGCGAAATCACCGGTAAGGCGCTCGAAACCGTGCTGTTGCATTTCCCTGAGGGCGTGGACGCGAAGCGCTTGCTCCTCGTCGGGGCAGGGAAGCCGGGGAAATTCGCGGTTGGTGACTTGAGGAAAATCGCCGGCGCCGCGCTGCGTTACTTGAAGTCGCGCGGGGTGAAGAATTTCGCGTTTCTCACGCGCGCGGGCGAACGGAGCCCCGCTGCAGCGCAAGCCATTACGGAAGGCCTTCTCGTCGCCGATTTCGAATCCGATAAATACCGCTCGGAGAAAAAGAACAATAAGGAGATTCATTCCGTGTCGCTCGCCGGGTTTGAAAACGGTTCGCTCTCCGGGATCAACGAGGCGATCGAGCGCGGGCGCGTCATCGCCGAGTCGCAGAATTTCGCGCGTGACCTCATCAACGAGCCTTCCAATCGCCTCACGCCGCGGATGCTTGCAGCCAAGGCCGAGGCGATGGCCAAGGAAGTTGGCTTGGGCATTGAAATCCTCGATGACCGCAAAATCACCGAGTTGAAAATGGGCGCATTGCTGGGAGTCGCGCAAGGAAGCGTCGAGCCCCCACGAGTGATTGTGCTGCGCTACGAACCGCAAACGCCGCGACCGGGCGGGCCGGTTCTGGGGCTTGTGGGTAAAGCCGTGACCTTCGACACTGGCGGCATTTCGATTAAGCCGGCCGACAACATGGAGAAGATGAAGTACGACATGGGCGGCGGCGCCACGATGCTCGGCGCGATGCGCGCGCTGGCGTTTCTGAAGCCTTCGATTTCCGTGATCGCGGTGATTCCCGCAACGGAGAACATGCCGGGCGGGCGAGCGCAAAAGCCTGGAGACGTGCAGGTCGCGATGTCCGGGAAAACGATCGAGGTGATCAACACCGACGCCGAAGGCCGCATGGTTCTTGCTGACGGTCTCACGTATGCCAGAAAACTCGGAGTGACGCACATCATTGACGCCGCTACGCTCACCGGTGCGATTCAGGTGGCGCTTGCCAATGTGCACGTCGGTGCGTTCGGCACGCCACGCGAATATCTCGACCAATTTCTCGAGAGCGCGAAATCCGCCGGCGAAAAAATGTGGCCGATGCCCATCGACGATGAGTATCAGGAAATGATCAAGAGCAATATCGCGGACATTCGCAACACCGGCACAGGCAAAGGCGGTGGCGCGATCACCGGCGCGTGGTTTATCAAGGAATTCGCCGAGGATACTCCGTGGATTCACCTCGACATCGCGGCGACATGCTGGGTTGACGAAGGCCGTCCGTGGCTTGCGAAGGGCCCGACCGGCGTCGCGATCCGCTCGATTGTGGATTTCGCGATGAAACTCTAATCGAATCGTCCTAGGGCTGGCTGTTGAGGACGAGTTGCTCGACGTTACGCTGAGATCCTTCGCTGCGCTCAGGATGACAGGCTCGGGCATGCTACATCTTCTCCGGTGCTACGATTCCCATGAGCCCCAACGCCGACTCCAGGTTGTGGTGCACTAGGCCGGTCAAACGTAAGAGGAACGCCCTTTTCTCTGTGTCCTCCTCAGTCAGAATTGGGTGCTTGTGATAAAAGTTGTTGAACTGTTGCGCCAATTCGAAGGCGTAGCGCGCAATAAACGCCGGCTCCTGAGACGAAACCGCCTGCTCCACGCGTGCATCGAGAGAACTGGCCATCAGGATCAAGTCCCATAAATCATCGCCCGTGGCTGGAGCCAAAAACTGTCCGCTATTGAATTGACCTCGATCCATTCGGACATAGTTTTGGATATCTTCGTTTCTTATGGCCTCGTCGAGCGCATGCCATTTGCGACCGATTCCGTTGATGCGGACGACGGCGTATTGGACGTAGGGGCCTGTTTCGCCTTCGAAACTTAGGGCGTCTTTGAAGTCGAAGGCGATTACTGTTGAGCGGGTAAAGCGCAGCAGAAAATAGCGAAGTGCGCCGACTGCTACTGCGTGTGCGATTGCCTTTCGATCGGCTGCGGGCTCTTCTGCATGGCGCGCGTCCACTTCGGCTTGCGCGCTTTGTTCGAGGCGGTCGAGCAGGTCGTCGGCTTTCACGCCTTGGCCTTTGCGGCCGCTTACTTCGACGTAGGGCTTCTTGGCGTCCTCCTCGGGAATTTCGTAGCCCATTTCGCGGGCGCAGCGTGGCGTTAGCGCAACGACGTTGTAGGCGAAGTGTTTTAAGCGGTCGGCTTGCTCTGTGTAGCCGAGGGCGCGCAGTCCTGCCGCGACTACTTGCTGCGGATATGCTTGCCGCGAATCTACGACGTTGAAAACTTCATTGGCGTGGCCGAAAGATGGTGCTCCCGGGTCGCTGCGCTCGCTCGACGTGACCCAGGCTTCATGGAGGTCGGGATGCGTGTGGAAATGCTGGTAGCGAAAATCGCGGTCGAGGAGGCCGAACTTCCAGAGGTGGTAGGCGATGTCTTTTCCGACATATGTGACGGTGCCATTTGAACGCACGATGATCTTGGCTTCGGCTTGCTCGGTCGGTTCGTCGTCTGTCTTGTCGGTTGTCTTGTCGTTTGTCTTGTCGGGGGTTTCTGGCTGGCCTTCTTTTGCCTCGCGGTCTGAGGGGAGCTGCATCACCCAGCAGCCGGCAGTTTTTCCAGTCGTTGCGAGCTGAATGGCGCCGCTTTTCTTCAGCATGTCGAAGGCGGCGTCCCAGAATTTCAGGTGCAGAATTTCGCTTTCCTGTGTGAGCAAGTCGTAGTCGATTCCGAGGCGGTCGAGCGTTTCGAGATGGCGGTGGACGATAGCCGTTGCCACCAGCTCGGCCATTTGCGCAGCTTCGCCCTGCCCCTCTTCGATTTCTTTCAAAGTGTGGGCGCGGAGATCGAGACGCGATTTATCTTCTGCGAGGAATTGCGTGACGCGGGTGTAGAGATCCCAGCAGACGTAATCGAACCTGGGCGCGAGAGTGAGAGCGCGCACG
Source organism: uncultured Acidobacteriota bacterium (assembly GCA_963721825.1). Classification (GTDB taxonomy): domain Bacteria; phylum Acidobacteriota; class Terriglobia; order Acidiferrales; family UBA7541; genus Palsa-295. Next base: position 108,786 of record CAVRLE010000001.1, read on the forward strand.
TCATCAATGGATTTTTTCTCGAGGTGAAGAAATCCGAGAACTACGTCCGCGACTTGAACGCCGGTGTTGTCGATGTAATTCTGAATCTCGACTTGGCGGCCGGCGTGGCGGAGAAGGCGCACGAAGGTGTCGCCCAGCACCGCGTTGCGCAGGTGGCCGATGTGCGCCGCTTTGTTCGGGTTGATGGCGGTGTGCTCGACAATTGTCTTCGATGCATCGGCGCTGGCGGCCACGGATTTCTGCGTGGACTCGAGGAGAGCGCCTGTGAAAAATTCTGTGCGGTCGAAGAAGAAATTCAGATATCCGGCGCCTGCTACTTCGACCCGGGTAACGCCCGGAATCGGCTTCAACGAATTCGCAATTTCCTGTGCCAGCGCGCGAGGAGGCTTCTTCAGGCGTTTGGCCATTTCGAAGCAGACCGGCGAGGCGGCTTCGCCCATGGCGAGTTTCGGGGGCCGCTCGGTGGCGATGGGCACGTCCGTCTTGTAACGCTCGTGGATATGGTGGCGCAGCGCTTTGCGGATCCGATCCTCGACAACTTTGTACACAAGCCTCCTACGGGCGCGCTGACGCGCTGAAAGAATCCCGCGATTATAGGGAATGCGGCGGAGGGCGTCAAAGCGCGAAGGAGCACGGGCTGGCGGCGTGTCCAGGTTCGGATAAGTGACAATACAAACCGCGACACGCCACGGCGCACGCAAAACCCGCGTTTTTTTGCGATTAGAAAATCTTAGATCGCTGATTCTTATGGGGCTTACGTGGAATTCTAATTCCAGATTTGCGATTAGAAACTCGGGGTATTTCGGGGGTTTTGCTTCGCCCACGCTCCGGAGAGCGTGGGCTGAGAATCGCGGGGCGTCCTGCTCCTCAGTCATCGCGATCTTGCCGTCGTCTTGGCGCAAATCCTTTCGGCTCATAGTAAAGCGTGCTATATTAACTTTAGAGTAACCATATGTCAAGCGGAATGAGTGAGATGGCGAGAGCAATATGCGCTGGCTCGGACATCCCGCTGATGATTGCAATGGGGATGAAGCGGCGCACAACGCGTTGGGCGACGTAGTCGGCGGATTTGACACGACTTAGAGGGCAGACTAACATCGTTTTTTCGACTTGCCGCGACGATTTCGGCAGTGCACTCATGGAAAGTTCGCGTATCGCTTATCTCGACTGTTTTTCGGGCATCAGCGGGGACATGGTGCTTGGCGCCCTTGTGGATGCGGGGGCGGAACTGCGCGAGATCGAATCGGGGTTGCGCGGGCTCGGGCTGGAAAATTGGAGCATATCGGCTGAGAAGGTGCAGCGTGGGGCGATTTTTGCGACGCATGTGAAGGTGAAAAGCGGGGAGGAGCATCATCATCGTGGGCTTTCGGTCATTTTGAAGCGGATCGAGGAGGCGAATTTGGCGCCGCGAGTTGCTGCGCGGGCGACGAAAATCTTTGAGCGGCTGGCGGCGGCTGAGGCGAAGGTTCACAACATTGAGGTAGAGAAAGTTCATTTTCACGAAGTGGGGGCTGTGGATTCGATTGTTGACATTGTGGGGTCGGCGATTGGCTTTGAGCTGCTGGGGATCGACGAATTTGCGTGTTCGCGATTAGATGTTGGCGGCGGGCAGGTGAAGACAGCGCACGGGGTGCTTCCCGTGCCGGCGCCGGCTACTGCTGAATTGCTGCGCGGGGCGCCGACCTATTCGAGCGGAATCGAGCGGGAGCTTGTGACGCCGACTGGGGCCGCGATTGCGACTACGCTCGCGACGCGTTATGCGGAGATTCCGGCGATGACGTTGGGGACGATTGGCTATGGCGCGGGGTCGGCTGATCTGAAAGAGAAAGCTAATGTGATGCGGCTTTTGATTGGCGATTCAGCGGCGAGCGAATCCGAAGTGGGCGGGCAGTGGGATTCGCCGGTTACCGTGATTGAGACGAACCTCGATGACATGAGCCCGCAGATTTACGGTTATTTCGCCGAACGGGCGCTCGCCGCCGGTGCGCTGGACGTTTTTTCGACGCCGGTGCAGATGAAGAAGAATCGGCCGGGCCAGCTTGTCACGCTTCTCAGCGAGCACGAGAATGTGACGCGGTTGATTGATTTGATTTTCAGCGAGACTACGACGATTGGTGTTCGCATGTATGATGTGCGGCGGAAAACTCTGAATCGGGAGTTTGTTCCTGTTGAAACGCCGCTGGGCTCGGTGCGGATGAAGGTTTCGCGCATGAACGGGACGATTCTGAACGCGACGCCCGAGTACGAAGATTGCCAGAGGATCGCGGCTGCACGCGGCGTACCGCTGAAGCAGGTGATCGCAGCCGCGTCGTTTGAATTTCAGAAGCGCGGGGAAAATCGCAAATAGCCGATGCCTGATACGACCGACAAGAAGAAATTCTATCTTACGACGCCGATTTACTACGCGAATTCTCGGCCGCACGTGGGTTCGGCGTATACGACGATCGTGTGCGACGTGATTACGCGCTATAAGCGGATGTGCGGATACGACGTGGCGTATCTCACGGGCACCGACGAGCACGGCGTGAACATTGAGCGGGCGGCTGAGAAGGCCGGCATTTCGCCGGCGGAGCTTGTGGACCGCAATCAGAAAATTTTCGTCGAACTGTGGAAGCTGCTTGGAATTCAGTACACACATTTCATTCGCACGACAGAGACACGGCATGCGCGGGCTGTGCAGAATCTGATTCGTCGCACGCTGGCGCGTGATCAGGGGCTGCCGGCGGAAAAGCGGTCGATTTTCAAGCGCAGATACGAGGGGCGGTACTGCATTTACGACAATCTCTACATCAGCGACACGCCGGAGCCGGCCGACTGTCCTAACTGCGGGCGGCCGGGAGAGCTTGTGTCGGAGGACAATTATTTTTTCCGGCTTTCGGCTTACCAGGACAGGCTGCTGGAGCTTTACGCGAAGAATCCGCAATACGTGCATCCGGATTTCCGGTTCAATGAGGTGAAGAGTTTTGTCGAAGGCGGGCTGAAGGATCTTTCGATTAGCCGCAAATCGATCAAGTGGGGAATTCCGTGGCCGGACGATCCCGAGCACGTGTTTTATGTGTGGTACGACGCGTTGACGAGCTATATGAGCGGGATCGGATTTGTGGATGGCGAGCACGACGGGCCGGATTTCCGGTATTGGCCTGCGGACATTCACGCGATGGGGAAGGAGATTATTCGATTTCACGCGGTTTACTGGCCGGCGTTTTTGATGGCTGCGGGGATGCCGCTGCCGAAGCAGATTGTGGCGCATGGGTGGCTGCTTTTTGAGCAGGAGAAGATGAGCAAGTCGAAGGGGAATGTGGCGTATCCCGAGCCGATTGTGAAGGTGCTGGGGAATGACGCGCTGCGGTATTACTTGTTGCGCGAGGTTGTTTTTGGGCAGGATGGGAATTTTTCGCGGGATGCGTTGATTACGAGGTACAACGCGGATTTGGCGAATGGGCTGGGGAATTTGGCGAGCCGAGTCCTCACGATGATTGCAAAGTATTGTGATAGCAGAATTCCAGATCCCGCCAACAGATTTGATCGGCTGATAGCGCAAATGGCGGCTCCTATATTAACCGAGAGAACTGTTTCGGCCGGCGTCCGACCACACTTCGACGGTTTTGATTTTTCCCGCGGACTAGAGGCAATTTGGGCTCTCGTTTCAGCCGTGGATGCCCGCTTGACCACCGTCCAACCATGGTCGCTGGCAGAGGACGAATCTAAGCGCGAATCTCTTTCCGAAATCCTATATTCCGCTGCTGAGGCACTGCGGATTGTTGCGATCCTCGCGCATCCCGTGATTCCTGATGCTACGCAAAAAATATGGGAACAGCTTGGACAAGCGGGAAAGCTTGGCGAAGTCCGCATCGATCAGTTGCAATGGGGTGGACTCAAGCCGGGCACCCGAATTGGAAAGCCGGAGGCAGTGTTTCCGCGGGTGGACAAAAAAGAAGCGATGGAGAGGATTGAAACCATGGAAAACGAAATTCGGAATCCGGGTAGCGCGGCGCCTGCGGAGGCGAGTTCGACGCCAGCGGGTAGCACGACTCCCGCCGGTACACCATCTGGCGCTGTGGCCGGTGCCGGCGCTGCTGTTGCTCCTGCGCCTGGCGCGAAAATCACGATTGATGATTTCGCGAAAGTTGAGCTGCGGGTGGGCGTGGTGAAGTCTGCTGAGAAAGTGCAGGGGGCGGACAAGCTGCTGAAAGTGATGGTTGATATCGGCGATGAAGTACGGCAGGTGCTGGCGGGAATCGCGCTGGCTTATGCGCCTGAGGAACTCGTGGGGCGCAAAGTGGTGGTGGTGACGAATCTTGCGCCGCGGAAAATGCGAGGGCAGGAGTCGAACGGGATGCTGCTGGCGGCGTCGGATGGGGCGGATGGCAAGCCGGTGCTGGTGACGTTTGCGGAAGAGATTCCTGCCGGGGCGAAGGTGAAATAACCGACCATGGGCACTAGCGAGCCCGATTCGTACGAGATCCTAGCGTCGCACTACGACAGTGGCTATTGCTCAAAACAGGATTTGGTCGACGTGCCGTTCTACGTCGATCTCGCGAGGAAATCGGGCGGGCCGGTGCTAGAGATTGCATGCGGGACTGGGCGCGTTCTGCTGCCGATCGCTCGAGAGGGAATCGAGATCGATGGCGTGGACAATTCTGAGTCCATGCTGACGATTCTCCGGCGCAATCTGACGCGCGAACTGCCCGAAGTACGCGAGCGAGTGACCATTCATGAAGGCGACATGCGCGACTTCCGGCTCGCGACGAAATTCCCTCTGGTGATTATTCCGTTTCGGCCGCTGCAGCATATGTACACCGTGCAAGACCAAGTGGCGGCGCTTACGACTGCGGCGTTTCACGTGGCGGAGGGCGGCAGCCTGGCGTTCGATGTTTTCTTTCCGAACTTTGAGGGAATTCCCGCGAACATCGGAAAAGAGATTCTCGATCTCGAGTGGACGGTGGATTCCGAGACGCGAAAGATCGTGCGACGATATTTTCGAAAGAAGTCGTACGACAAGATTCAGCAGACATTTTGCGGGGAATTCGTGCTCAGGACTTATGAAGGAGACAATCTTATTCTCGAAGAAACCGGTCCGCTGAAAATGTCGTACTACACATATCAGCAGTTACGCGCGCTGTTTCTTCTGACGGGGCTTGAGGTGGTCGAGGAGTACGGGTCGTTTTCGAGGGCGCCGCTTGATAATGAGGCGCAGCAGATGATTTTTGTGGTGCAGAAGAGCGGGTCACAGCGGCCGGGAATCGGTGGCGTGAGAAGGAAGCAGGAAGTGCAAATCATCGACTCGCATGCGCATTTGGAATTTCCGCAGTTTGATGAGGATCGCGACGCGATGCTCGAACGAACGCGTGCGGCGGGAGTCGAGACTCTGCTTGCGATTGGCAGCGGGACTGGGCCTGAGCGGCTGAATGCGGCGATTCCTTTTGCGGAACAGCACGACTGGATTTACGCGACGGTCGGAATTCATCCACATGAGGCGAAACTCGCGACCGAGGAACATTTTGAGAAGCTCGACGAACTGGCGAAGCATCCGCGGGTGATCGCGTGGGGCGAGATGGGCCTCGATTATTACTACGATCATTCGCCGCGGGAGGTGCAGCAGCAGGTGTTTCGTCGCCAACTTGGGCAGGCGCGGGCCGCGAAGCTGCCGATCGTGATTCACTGCCGCGATGCGTGGGCCGATTGCCTGGAAATGATCGAGCAGGATTGGCGGTCGAGCGGGCTGGGCGGGATTCTTCACTGCTTCACAGGAACGCTCGAAGACGCGAAGCGCGGGCTCGACATGGGGTTCATGGTTTCGTTTGCGGGGAACGTGACTTACAAAAAAATGCAAACTTTGCGGGATGTGGCGAAGGTGATTCCGCTCGAGCGGTTGCTGACGGAAACCGATTCGCCTTTTCTGCCGCCCGAGGGGCGTCGCGGGAAGCGAAATGAGCCGGCGAATGTGGTGGAGGTAGCGCGAGCGTTGGGGAATGTGAGAGACTTGCCGGGCGAAGAGATTGCGGCAGTTACTGCTGCGAATTTTCGGCGTTTTTTCCGGTTTGAGGCGCAGAATCACGCGGCGCACAAAGGGTAAAATTCGAAGATGAGCTTCGCCGTCCAGACCGTGAAGGAAATTTTCGAGCTGGTTCGCGACGATCTCGCGCTGGTGGAGCGGGAGATTGCCGGGCAGAACGCTGCGGCGATCGAGCCGGTGTGCGAGATTTCTAGCTACCTGCGCGAAGGTGGCGGGAAGCGGCTACGTCCTGCTTTACTTTTGCTGGCGGCTGGAGCTTCGGGGTATCGCGGGCCCAGCGCGATACGGTTGGGCGCGGTTGTTGAGTTGATCCATAACGCGACTTTGATTCACGACGATGTGATTGATGGCGCGAATACGCGGCGGGGGCGTCCGAGCGCGAATGCGCGGTGGGGAAATCACATGAGCGTGCTTGCGGGCGACTGGTTGTATATGCAGTCGTTCGAGATGGCGCTGCGGGAACGAAATTTTGCGATTCTCGATATTTTGATTGATCTGACGCAGAACATGGTGGAGGGAGAACTGCTGCAGTTGACGCGACTCGGGCAGATTGATTTGACCGAGACTGAGGCGACGGAGCTTGCGTATCGCAAGACGGCGTGCTTGTTCAGCGGATGCTCGCGCCTGGGCGCGATTCTCGGCAAGCAGCCAAAGAGCGTGGAGGACGCGCTTGGGGAATATGGGCGAAATGCTGGGCTGGCGTTTCAGCTTGTGGATGACCTGCTGGATTTCACGGCTTCGCCTGAGCAGCTCGGCAAGCCGGTGCTGAGCGACTTGAAAGAAGGGAAGGTAACGCTGCCGCTGATTTTTGCGCTTCGTTCGGAAGCGGCGCTGGCCGGCGATGGGAATGGCCATGAAGGGAACGCCGCGAGCGGGCGGCGTCTTGTGGCGACGGTGCTCGAAGAGCGGGGCTTCGTGAGCGTGCGGCCGGAGCAGATCACCCGGCTGGTGCGCGAAAGCGGCTCACTCGAGCGCGCGGCGAAGCTCGCGCACGAATATGTGGCGCGCGCGAAAGATGCGCTGGCTGAATTGCCTGACTCGGATTACCGGCGGGCGCTGCTTGCTGTCCCTGATTTCATTCTCGCCCGCGAAAACTGACCGATCGATATTCTGGAGCTGTCCCTACCGGCGAAATTTACTACTGCGGTTTCGCTGTTGAGCTTCCGGGAGCCGCAGGCGCTTGCTTGCCGAAGCGTACTTCGTGCGCGATCAAATCGCTGCCCACCGGCTTGGCGTGAATCACGACGCGGTCGCCTACTTTCAAATCCTTCACGGTGGCGCTTGCGCCGCTTTTCACGAACGACGTATCGGGCGCGATCTTCACGATCTGCACTTCTTTGGTTTGAGTTTCGACCGTAATCTCGGCGTCCGTAATTTTCGTCACAGTGCCTAGCACGTGCTTGTCAGTGCCGTGAGCAAGCGCGACGGTAGCTAGCGAGACGATTGCCAACAGCGCGAGTATTTTAGTTAGCAAAATTCCTCCTTGGAGTGATACTGAAACTCGCTGTGTTTAGTGCCCATTCAAGAAATCCTCTTCCTGCTGTTCTTCTTTCATCTCCGCGGGGCTGCGCGGATTGTGTTTCTTCATATCGTTGAGGTCCTCTTCAGTTAGATGCGACAAGTGTCGGATGAAGAGGACCAGGTGCCAGGTTTCGTGGTCGTTTGGGCCGCCTGCTCCCCATGCAGGCATGCCGGTGAACCGGATGCCGTTCTCGATAATGTAGTAAAGCTCTCCGTCGGTCAGGTTCTGGGTTTGTTCCAGACGCATATCCGGCGCTCGCGGGTAGAGGTTTTGGCCTACCTCGGTTTTTCCGCTGCCATCGTTCGCATGGCAACTCGCGCAATGATCGGCGAAATGGCGACGCGCTTCCACCAGGGCTTCTGGGGTAGATTCCATCGGGTTTTTCGCCGAGCGCGCCGACTTGGGGATTGAGAGCCTTTGCACCGTTCGCCCAAGGAGGGTCTCGAATGGGCCTGGAGGCGTCCGCGCGCTCATCCCGGTCAAGATGAGCCATTCGAAAGCAACCGCGAAAATGGCTGCCAGGATCGCGAGTGGGATGGCGATGCGCAAGAATCAATGTCTCCTATGTGCGTCGCTCGTTGGACCGCTTACAACCTGACCCTTATGAACTGCGCCAGCTAGTAGTGAAATCTCCAGCGAATTGAACCGATAAATTGGCGGGGCTCGACGAAGTGCGTGCCACCGAACGTATTGCTCGTATCCAGCAAATAGCGATTGTCGCTGATATTGATAGCCGTAAATGAAAGCGACAGCCGTTCGCCAAAGTTTTTCGCGATCGACAAATCAAACGTCGTGTGCGACGGAAGATGTTGCGGGCCGTCGCCGTTCAGAAACCCCGAGCCGAAATTCAGATTGCCGCTCGTCGATGTGTTCCAGGGAAGCCGCAAGTCATAACCTGTGCTCAAGGTATCGCGCTGGTCATGATCAAGAAAGAAGTATCCCATGTCCGGGGGCGTGAAGTCTGTAAGGCCGCCAGTTACGGCACCCGCGCCCTGGGCGTATTGATGAGAGTATGCCAGGTGAACCCGGACGTGGTGGAAAACTTCGGGCGAGCGGACGGTAGTTTCCCAGCCGCGGATTCGGGCGTGATCGATCGTTAGCGGAAGAAAAATGTTCGAATTTCCAAGAACGTCATGGTCGAGAAAATTGCGCGCGGCTGTGTGGAAATAGTCTTCGTCGAACGTCCAGCCGCGGAAGGGAATCGCAATGCCTACTTCCCATTGCTCGTCGCGTTCGCCGTGGAGAGGGAGGAAGGCGAAGCCTGGTTGGAGGAGGTTCTGGGAAACTGTATCGAGTGGAGGAGCCTGGTAGTAGCGGCCGTAGAATCCGCGCAGTGTCGCGTTCAACTTGGGAATGCGAATCGCGGTTCCGACGCGCGGGTCGGCGGAATTTTCGTTCACTAGACCGTCGAAATGAGTGAGGCGAACGCCGCCGTTGAAGGTGAGCCAGGATGTCGGCTTATATTGGTCTTCGAGGAAGAGAGCCTGCAGATTGCCCCAGACGATTTGGGTTTGCGTCTCGGGTGTGCCGCGGCCGTTCTCGTCGTTCGGAGTGACACTGAAAAAAGTATTGTCGTGCTGCCCATAGACGTACAGTCCACCACGAAAACTGTTTTTGCCTTTGACGATCGAGAGTGAAGCCTGCACCCCAGCGTAATTTGACGCCCGGTTATCTGTGGTGATCGTCGGGGTATCGTCAGGACCGGGAGTGAGGCGCGCGCTGTTGTAGTGATAAAACGGCGAGACAGTCAAAACAGCGCCCGGGCTGAGCGTGCGGACCCACGAAAAGTTCACGAAGGAGTCCGCTTCGTTGTCCGTGTCGCGAATGGAACAATTCGGCATCGGCGGGATGGGTTGCGGGCAGATTGATTGTTGCTCCGGAGTATTCGGGACTTGATACAAATCGTGGCGCGCAGATGCGACAAGACGCAATTGGTCGCTGGGCGTCACGTTAAACATCAGCGAGCCGAATCCACCTACCCCATCGCCGAGATCGTGAATGATTTGGGGCACAGGCGTTTCAAGGCTCGCATCCGAGCGATTGACGTTCACGCTGGCGTAGTACGCAAAACGCTCTGTGTGACCACCCAGATTGATTTGGCTGTTGGTCTGGTTGTAGCTGCCGTACGTCGCGAGAATGTCCATATCGTTATTGCGTTCGAAGCCGGTGCGTGGGACGACGTTGAACACACCGAAAGTGCGGTCGCCGTAATCCGCCGCGTATCCGCCACGCTGCACTTCGAAATAGTCCACATCCTTAGGATCGAATTGGGGGCCCACGTTGCTCGCGATGCTGGTATTCGGCACTGGAACGCCGTCAACGAGCCAGCTGACCTGATGCCCGCCGCGAATATGCAGCTGATCGTGGACGATGTACGCGCCGGGGACGAAGTTCGTGATCATGGAAAGGCTGTTGGTGCGAGTCGCGCCGGGAGATGATGCGATGTCGGAATGAGTCACCAATGTTTGTGTCGTCGACGAGGATGTATCAACTTCCTGCGACTGCGCGTCGGCCGATACCTGAACACGTTGCGTAGCACTGGCAATCTTGAGTTCAAAGTGCAGCACTGGCGAACTGCCGGATGTTACGACCACGCGTTCGGAAACATCGCGAAAACCTGGTTGGGTGATGTTGATCGTATATTCGCCGACGGCAACAGCGTTGAACTGAAATTGGCCAGTCTGGTCAGTCTGCACCGTTTGTGACCAAGCTGAAGTGCTGGACTTAAGCGTGACTTCGACGCCCGCAATCGGCCGATGCTGGGCATCGTGAACTATGCCGCGAATATTGCCAAAAATAGTTGCTGCCAGCACTGGAGCAAACAACAACAGCGCTGCCGGAAGCAGAAAAGGGACGAGTCTGCAGACAAACGAGCGCATTCGGACCTCCGCGAGAATTTGAACAAGCTAAAGGGGTGGAAGTGCGATTAGCTGCGAGGAGGCTCGAATGGGGTGGAAGGAAAGCCCGAATATGCAACTACGTCGCGATGGGTGATCTTCGCGCGAGCTGGGATAGGTAACACTAAACTCACTGATGACGACAGGGTGGTGGGAGCTAAAGGCGCGAGAAACCCAAAGTCCATTAGTTGATGGCCAGCCTTCATGGAACAAAACATGGCGTGGCCCGCTTGTCCGTGATGGCAATCCATACTGTTTTCCTGCGATGCCGGCGCGTGGCTAGCATGCTGTCCATGGCGCAGGCAACAGAGGTTGTTGCAGGCGCTGCCCAGTCCTGATGACGCGCGTGCGAGGAGCGCAAGGGGCGTCGCGAACAGAACAAGAACTATGAGAATAGCCTGGGCGCGTTGCATCGCCGATTAGGTTAGCACAGGTCCCGGCAGATGCTGTATTCGATCGGATAGATGGATGACACAAGCCGCCCAAGTTTGCGTTTCGAAAAATTAAGCGATAGGCTGGCAGCGTGCTGCCGCTGAAGCTCATTTACGACGACCGATACGATCTGAATCTTGGCGCGCATGTTTTTCCTTCCCAGAAGTACCGTCTCGTCCATGAAAGGCTCCTGCAAGATGCCATCGCCTCGCAAGAGGACTTCCTGAAGCCTGCGCCGGCGAGCGACGAGGACATTCTGCGCGTTCATTCGCAGGATTATCTGTACAAACTTAAGACTGGATCACTCACGCGAGCGGAAGTGATGCGCATGGAGGTGCCATACTCTGCGGAGCTGATTGAAGCGTGCTGGCTCGCCGCGGGCGGCTCGATTCTGGCCGCGCGTCGCGCGCTGGAAGACGGCTTTTCCGCGAATATCGGCGGCGGTTTTCACCATGCGTATCCCGAGCATGGCGAAGGATTCTGCGTGATTCACGACGTGGCAGTGGCTATCCGAAAGATGCAAGCCGACGGTGCGATTGAACGAGCGATGGTGGTGGATACCGATGTCCACCAAGGAAACGGTACCGCAGCAATTTTCGGAGGCGACGAGACGGTCTTTACGATGTCGATCCATCAGGAGCACAACTATCCTTATCCCAAACCGCCTTCAACGGTGGACGTAAATCTTCCCGACGGGATGGGCGATGCGGATTATCTAGCAATTCTCGAAAAATATTTGCATCGCTCTTTCGAGGAGTTCTCGCCGCAGCTGCTCTTTTACGTGGCGGGAGCGGACCCCTATCAGGAAGATCAACTGGGCGGGCTCGCACTTACGATGGAGGGGTTGGCGCGGCGTGATGCGCTTGTACTAGGCTACGCGCAAAGAAATCAAGTTCCAACGGCCGTGACGCTGGCGGGCGGGTATGCGCGCAATGTTGAAGATACCGTTACGATTCACGTGAACACGATCAAGGCCGCGATCCAAGCGGCACAGCGCCATAATGTGCGCCCTGTTTCCCCCTCACTATAATCGCGTTCCCAGGGCTTATTTTGTGGGAGCGCTCATGGCGGTCTGAATCGCGGTTGTTAACTCTTCCGAGAAAGTATCTGGATTAAAACCACCCACGCGGTAAACGATCTTTCCTTTTCGGTCAATGATGATCACCGTCGGCAGCGTCTCCACTTTCAGAAATTCGTCCAATCCATCCGCGAAAGCGACTGAAACGGTCCATTTCTCGCGGGTGACAAAAGGGGCTACGAGCGATTGGTCGTCATCCGTGTTGATTGAGAAGAAGAACAGGTTCGGATCACCGGAGTAGTTTTTGGCGAGCTGATCAAATAATGGCTCAAGGATATGACACGGCGTGCACCAAGTGGCCCAAAAGCTCATGACAACTGTCTTTCCTCTGTAAGGGGCTACGAATAGGGGAGTGTTGTCGAGGCGGCGGAGTACAAATGAGTACAAATCTTGCGCGCCAGAATTTCGGGCGGCGGGACTGTCACTGACGGAGCCCGGCCGCAGGTAATCGTAAGTTGAGAGAATCTGCTCGCCTAGACCTTGCTCGTTTCCGTGCGTTTGTTTCCATACATTCCCGAGCTTCATCCGGATCTCGGCGCGATTCACTTTTCCCGCGGGTCCTGATTCAGGCAGCACAAACGCGAGAGAATACTCCTGAACGGCGCGTCCCAGATCCTTCTGAATTTCCGCGATTTCGCCCAGTGTTTCCGCGGCGACGGCATTCGCCCGGAGCGCGTAGCTCATCTGCAAATCTTTGATTGCGGCATCGTACGCACGCTGAGACTTTCCGATCTGGCCACGGAGGGCGTATAACTGACTCAAAATCGTATCGCGGTGATCCTGCCATTCCTTGAGCGACACTCGCTCGGGCCGCTCGTTGGGCGTGGACTTTTGAATGCGATCGAGCACACGAGAGGCGTACCCAGTGGCCCGAATAAGGCTGGCGTCATCGCGTTTTCGCTGGAGAATCGAGACGGCGAGCAGCATCATCTCAGAATCGTCGGGATGCTCAGCGATGAGTTGCTCGGAATAGTCGAGAGCGCAATCATCATCGCGAAGCTGCTGGCATGCCTCCACAAGGGCGCGATCGACGGCAGCTCGACGAGGCGCTTCGGGAAATCGCCGCAAATAATCTTTCAGGTTGCGTACCAGCGCGGCGCGGTCATTTCCCGCGGAATTGAGAGCTTTTTGCAGCTCTGCTTCGGCATCTGCGTCCCGTTTCGCATCTGAATTAGCTGCTGATTTCGATGCGGTCGGTTTCGATGTCGAAGTCTGCGCGCAAACGCCAGTAGTGGCCGCAAAAAAAGTGCAACCACAGGCAATGAGATGGACAGCTCGCATCTACGAGTCATTCTAGCGCGGAAACCATAAAATCGAGTCGTCCCAGACGGCGGGGGGAGTAATCAGTGGAGAAGAATCTTCCCGGAGCTAGTTTCGATTTCGACGCGCGCTTTGCCGTCGCCGATTCGAGCACGCAGCTCATGCTTTCCTGTGGTTCCTTCCATCGTGATGGGGATCTGTGTGTCGATGTCACCGGAACTCGTGCGCGCGTAAAGACGTAAATTCGCGTTAGGCGGAACTCGAAGCGTCACCGTGCCCGATGAGGTGTGAATCTCCCAGTATGTATTCGCTTGCGGATTGCCCTCGACGGTGACTTCGCCAGAACTTGTGTGCACCCGAAGATCGGCGGTTATCCCGCTGAGCGAGACGCTGCCGCTGCCCGCGTTCACTTCGACAGAGTCTGCAGGCTTGGTGATTTTGATTTCTCCGGAGCCTGTCTGGGCGCGAATGTCGCCATGGATTTCAGCGAGCTTAATGTCGCCGGATCCGGCCGTGATCTCTACCTGCCCGTGAATTTCAGATAGCTGAACGTCTCCGCTACCCGCCGTGACGTGCACGTCGCCGGCGATGTTGGACGCTGCGATGGTGCCCGAGCCGCCAAGGAAGTTGGCTGGTCCTTTGATTCCGCTTACTTGAATGTCTCCAGAGCCAGACATGGCATGAATTTCTGTATCGGGTGGGACACTGATTGTGTAGCTGGCGGTGACGCCGCCCGAATGTTCGCCCGTCCCACCGATGCGAATAAAATTGCTTTCCTGCAAAATGGGAGGATTCGCGCCCATTTCATTCAGACGGCGCTCTGCGTCGTGAAAGAGGCGGGATTTGGCGCGAAATTCGGCGTGAATTTGAACTTCGCCTGGCGGACCGGCTGTTACCCGCGAGTCCCCCGAACCGTTGGTCAATTCGATTCGTGCGGGGCCGGTGACGACGAATTTGCGGTCGGCGACCACGCTTGGGCCAGACGCGCCCGAATCGCGGCCACGATTACGGTCGACGATACATCCGGCGAGTCCGCTCGCTACGAGCGCCGCAAGGCTGAGCCAAATTCCTGTTCTGCGTCGGGTCATAGATTCTGGGAGCATCGCTACCGGCGAGCGACTCTTCCTATCAGATATATACGAGACTGCGCAACTGGAAGTTCCGCCGGTCAGCGATTCTAGCAAAAGCTTTGTGTTTCGGTTCGAGGCAGCGTCACTCTTTCGGTTTGAGAAGCGAATTGAGAGATCCCTGACGATATCCTTCGAGATCCATCGTGACGAACGTGAATCCCGCGCCTTTTACTCCTCGCGCGATTTGTTCTCCCATCTCAGCCTGGAGTCCACGCGAGAGTTCGTCCGGCGCCAATTCGATGCGCGCCAGTTCACCGTGCGCGCGGACGCGGAATTGGCGGAAACCAAGTTCACGCAAAGCTGCTTCGGCACGTTCCACTTGCGAGAGGAGTTCAGGTGTGACGGGGACTCCGTAAGGAATTCGTGACGAGAGACACGCTGACGCTGGCCGGTCCCACGTGGGAAGTCCGGCTCGCCGCGACAGCATGCGAATTTCGGCCTTGCTAAGTGCGGCGTCGAGCAGGGGCGCTAGAATCCGGTGTTCATGAGCCGCCCGATGGCCGGGGCGAAAGTCGTGCATGTCGTCGGCGTTAATTCCGTACGCGATAGCGGCTAATCCGCGGTCGTGTGCGATTGATTCCATCCGGTCGAAAAGCTCGTCCTTGCAGTGGTAGCAGCGGTCTGCTCTATTTGCGACATATTCTGGATTTTCAAACTCGTGGGTTTCGATGAACGCATGCCGGACACCCGCCGAGCGCACGAATTCGGTTGCTTGCTGGCGATCGTGCTGAGAAAAGCTTGCGGAAAGCGCGGTTATCGATAGCGCGCGTTCGCCCAGCGCCAAATGCGCCGCCCATGCCAAATACGCTGAGTCGGCTCCGCCGGAAAGCGCAATCAGCAGGGAATCGAGCGCGCGAAGCGAAGCCAGCAGGGCATGCTGCTTTTCGAGCGCCGCACCTTCGTCCGTTCGAACGGGAACGGCCGCCGCTGCGATCGGAACCAAATGCTCAGCCATGACATCAGTATAACCGTTCGAGGTGACTACTGAAAATCGAGCATAACGTCGACCGTCCCCGTTTGGGGCTCCGTTTGGAGGAAACGCCCGATTTTTTCGTAATGGAAGGGAAGTCCGTTGAACGCTTCCTTCGTGCCGCGGGCAACGAAGTCGTCGTAAAGCTCTCGATTAAAGACAGCGCCTTGTGGGATTTGCCATGCCGCGCGAATTCTCCGCTCGCCTTCGAGTGAAAGGCCGGTAAGAACAAGCTGTCCCATCCGGTACTGGGGTCCTTCTGAAACGGACACGACATAAGAGACCCGCGCTGCTTTGTCGTCATAGTGGGGAGTGGGAGTAAGTTTTGCGTCGAGATAGCCTTGGGCGCCATACGCGTCTGTGACCCGGTTCCAGCCGGCTTCCATTCTTACGCCATCGGCAACTTCACCTGGCTTCAGCTCAACGAATTTCTCCAGCTCGGCGGTCGGTATAACTGAGTTTCCCGTCCATTCCACTCCGCCCCACGTGTAGGCAGGGCCCGGCTCAATCGGCGCGAGCACAAAGACCTTGTCCGGCAGCGGCTTCGTGGGATCTCCTTCAAAACGCGCTGTTGGGGGAGCGAACTTCACGCGCAGAAAAGCGTGCGTCAGATAGATTGGACGAATCTGCTCGAACTCGAATAGTTCGATCGCGCTGCGTGAGAACGGTTTGCCGATGATTTGCGAAATACCCTGCTGAATCGCTGGGTTGTGCTTCGCAAGGGAATCTGAAAATTCAATATCGGCGACCCGGAGGACGTCGCCTTCGATTCGGAACTGTTGCACGTGGCCGGTGGGGCTTGTGACCACTGAGTGCGCTACCGTGGCGTGCAGGCCTCGCGTAGCGATTAATTCCTCAACCGCATTCGACATCGTGGCTAAAATCGTGCCATTTTCCGGAGCAGTCCCGTCGAAAAGCACCACGGCATTTTTGATTGCGGCGGCGAGCTCCTCGTCTGAAAATTTTGGGAAATTATCGAAAGTCACCGGAACCGTGGGCGCATCAGCGACTTCAAAATCGACGGCCAGGCCACCCGGACCGCTCGTGAACTTATATTGCACATTTGCGAAAATTCCAAGACGCGCTAGACGATCAGCCACAAGTTGAAGTTCATCCCGCGTAATCGATTTTCCCGCTTGCAGGCCGGTCGCTTTGGCGATTTCCTGGCTTTTGTATCGGTGAGAACCAGTAGCTGCAATGGAGGCGAGACGCTCGCTGCCCGATTGTGGCGATTCGAATGCGCTTGCGAGCACAGAGGATGGAAGGATTGCAAGTATCGCGACAATCGCGAATCGGAGTCTGTGGAAATCAGTGGAAAACGATGTTGAGATCAACACTCGCCTTTTGCTTTTCTGGCTTTGGACTTACGGTCGCGCTGGTTTTCTCAATGCCCAGTTCTTTCAGTTTGCCGATAGCAACTTTCGAAACGAACGCACCAGGATACGATGCGTCGTAGACATCCCCGGGTTTGAGCTGCCAGCTCTTAATCAATTCCTTTGATGCAACTTCCGGCAGCCCCTCAAAATGAACCATGCCTAGGTGAAATTGTGCGCCTTCGTCCACTGCGACGTTGTATGTTGTCAGCCGAGCGGTGTCGTCGAGAATTTCTTTGGGCTTTACCGCCGCCTCGATGAACCCACGCGTGTCATATGCGCGCTTGATCGCCGTGAGCCCTGCATCAATTTTCTCCTGGTTGGCCACTTCTTTCGGCTTCATTCCCAGAAGGCGACCGAGTTCTTCCGATGTGAAGACGCGATTGCCCGTCCACTCGGCTTTCTCCCAGTAGAATACGGGGCCTTCCTCTACGGATAGAGCGACTACGACCGGCTGAACGATTGCCGTGTCATTCGGGTGAAGCGGCGCTCCATCTGGTTTCTCGAATCGCGCGCGCAGATAACCTTCCTTGCGGTACAGCGGTACCAGGCCAGCCCCGGCAAATTGGCTCACGAAGCTTACAGAGTAGTCGCGGCCGATAATCTGCGAGGAAGCAGCTTGGAGGCTGCTTGCCGTTATCGCAGCATTTCCCGCAAAACGGACGCTTCGAATCGGCATCGCCACACCGGTCACGGAGTACACGAAGGCGCTGACAGGCTGCCCCATTCCGGCAATTGACGGGATTACGGTGACGTCTCCGGTAATTCCGTTCGCACGAACCATGTCACGCAAAGCGACTCGAACCTCTTCCGAAGTGGCGCCCGACTCGGGGACACCTCCTGCGTAGAAAGAAACGCGGTCGCGAAGGGCCTTGTCCAGTTCCGCATCGGAGAACCAAACGAAATTATCGAAGACGCACGGAAGAAGCCTCGAGATCTCCACAACCTGAAACTCGACACTGAGCGAATTTCCGTTTGTCGAATAGCGAAATGAGACGTTTTCAAATGCGCCAGACTTCGCGAGTTTATCCACTGCTGCCGCGAGCTGCGCTTGCGTGACCGAATCGCCGGTTTGGAGACCGGTCGCTTTGCTCGCTTGCGTCTCGTTAAAGCGACTCAGGCCCGCGAATTTTATGGTAGCGAGCAGATATGATTGGGGAGTCGTGGATTGTGTCAAGGCCGCCGGCGGGTAGCTAAGAATTGAGAGAAGCCCGAAAACGAGCAAAGGGACGAAGGCCCGCCTCGCGATTAAGCTGGGTTGCATAGGGGTATTCTAATGAAATGTGCCCCTCGCTTGAAGTTTATTCCACAGTGACGGATTTCGCGAGGTTCCGAGGCTGATCGACGTCGCAGCCACGGCGCACGGCGATGTGGTAGGCGAGAAGTTGCAACGGAATGATTTCAAGAATAGGCGAGAGCAATTCTGGCGCCGCAGGAATCTCGATCGCATGATTCGACGAACCGCGAGCAAGCCGGTCGCCTTCAGTGACCACCGTGATCACAATCCCATCGCGCGCTTTCACTTCCTGCAAGTTGGAAACGGTCTTCTCATAGCGCGTCATCGAGGCAGCGTCGGATTCGTCACGGGTCGCGATGACGACGACGGGAAGATTCTCGTCGATCAGCGCGTTCGGACCATGCTTCATTTCCCCAGCGGGATAGCCCTCAGCGTGGATGTATGAAATTTCCTTTAGTTTGAGGGCGCCTTCCAGCGCGATTGGATAATGAATACCACGTCCTAGATAGAGGAAATCACTGTGACGAAAAAATTGCTTCGCCAGCTCCTCGACGTCGGAGTCATGCTGCAGAATGGTCTCAATCTTGTGCGGGATTCGCGTTAATTCCTGCATCAGCGTTTGGGCGATTTCAGGCGTCAGTTTGCCGCGAACCTGCGCAAGATACAGGGCAGTAAGCATCAAGGCCGTCAGTTGCCCGGTGAAGGCTTTGGTGGAGGCGACGCCGATTTCCGGGCCCGCATGCGTATAGATCGTGCCGTTTGCTTCGCGAGTAAGCATCGAGCCGACCACATTGCAGATCGCCAGAATCTTTGCATCTTTCACTCGCGCTTCGCGCTGAGCAGCCAGTGTGTCTGCGGTTTCGCCTGACTGGCTGATGGCAATCACCAGCGTGTTTTTGTTGATGATCGGATCGCGATAGCGAAATTCACTACCGTAATCCACTTCGACGGGAATCTGTGCCAGCCGCTCGATCATGAATTTCCCCGCGAGGGCCGCATGCCAGCTAGTCCCGCACGCGACTATTTTCACCTCGCGGAAATTGCGAAATTCATCCTCAGTGATGTCCATTTCATCGAGAAACACTTTGCCCGTTTCCTGCGAGATCCGCCCGAGCAAGGTATCGCGTACCGCGCGCGGCTGTTCGAAAATCTCCTTCTGCATGAAATGCTTGAAGCCGCCCTTTTCCGCCATGATCGGGTCCCACGTGATGTGCTGGACCTTTGGCGCGACCGGGTGATTGTCGAAATCGACGACGCGGACGCCCTGCAAAGTGAGAATCGCGATTTCTCCGTCGCCCATGAAGAAGGCTTCGCGCGTGTGCGAGAGGATCGCGGGAATATCGCTAGCCACAAAAAATTCATTTTGGCCTAGACCGATCACCACAGGAGGCCCGAGCCTCGCCGCGACAATCTTGTTCGGGTCGCGCGTTGACATCGCCACAAGAGCATAAGCACCGTTGAGGAGCTTTACGGTTTTCTGCACAGCCTCTTCCAGCGGGACATCCTTCGAATATTTCTCGATGAGATGCGCGATGATTTCCGTGTCTGTCTCGGTCTGAAACTTGTGCCCTTCCGAGATCAATTGATGCTTCAGTTCGAGGTAATTCTCGATAATTCCGTTATGAACTACGACAATCTCGCCAGTGCAGTCTCGGTGCGGATGCGCGTTCTCTTCCGTCGGGCGGCCATGCGTCGCCCAGCGAGTATGTCCGAGACCATATACACCCTCGATCGGCGATTTTCCGAGCAGGTCTTCAAGGTTTTTTAGCTTTCCAGATGCGCGGCGGATTTCGAGCTTACAATTCTGTCCTACGACGGCGATACCGGCCGAATCATACCCGCGATATTCGAGCCGACGCAGGCCGTCAATGACCAGAGGCACCACAGGTTTGGGCCCTATGTATCCGACAATTCCACACACGGTGTCGCTCCGGGAGCAAGAACTTAACTCAATCGTGGGACTTATTCAGGTTAGCACATAGGTTTGATGAGACAAGGAGCAGCCGCGATTCGTTGCTAAAACTCAGCGAGCTCGAGAAACGATATGGCAGGGGCTATTCCAGAATTTCGAAGCGGAACTCTTCGATCACCGGGTTCGTCAGCACATCTTTGGCGATCCGCTCGACCTGCGTTTTCGCTTCGTCGCGTCCCATGCCATCGAGATTCAGAACGAAAAACTTGCCCTGCCGGACGTCCTGAACGTTGGCGAAACCATGGGATGCCAGGGCGCGTTGGATGGTTTGTCCCTGCGGATCGAGGACGGTGGATTTCAGCATCACCCATACATGTGCTTTCATCGCCGAGATTATACCAATCCCTGCTCTTTTGCGGCTCCACGAAAATTCTCGAGCAATTCGCGCTTATCCATCGGCGGGAGAAATGCAGCGTTGATGCTGTTTTCCGCGAGCTCGAGCATTCTCTTTCCTGGCAGTCCCAGCGATTCGGCGAGCGCATATTCATTTAGCAAATCTGTGTGAAAGAGAGCAGGATCATCCGTTGAAAGCGTCACCAACAAGCCTTGCTCGAGAAACTTCGGCAAGGGATGGTCTTTGAGCGAGGCGTCCGGCTTGCCCGTCTGCTTCGCCAGCGCTCCAGTGCACAAATTGCTCGACAGGCAGTTTTCAAGGACGACGCGTCGAGTGATGAGCGATTCTGCCAGGGCTGGATCATTCATCACGGCGATTCCGTGCCCAATTCGCTCGGCGCCAAGAATCTCCACCGCCTCGCGAACAGATTCCGGGCCGCCAATTTCGCCCGCGTGGCACACGATTCGGAGCCCGTCTTGGCGAGCATAATCAAACGCCGGCCGAAAGCTTGTTGTCGGCCCCGCTAACTCATCCCCGCCCATCCCGAATGCCACGACACCCGAAGCTTGCAGTTTCGAAGCCCAGCGCGCCACTTCCATTGCCGCTTCCGGTCCAAATTGCCGCGCTACGTCGAAAATGTATGCGGTGCGCAACCGTCGGAACGGAACGCTGTGCGTGGTTTCTCGAATCGCCTCAAAATTCGCCGCGACATTCTGCATGCGTCGCAACATCACACCAACGGAAATCGTGATTTCGGCATACACGACGTTCTGGCGCAACAGTTCTTCTGCCAGGTGGCGGGTGATCAGCGCGTAATCGTCCGGCGTTCGCAGAAAAGAAGTAATCCATTTGAACGTCTCGATGAAGCCCATGAAGTTGGAATAGTTGTAGCGAGCCAGGACTTCTTCGCGCGTGAGTTTCGTCCCGTGCCGTGCAGCTAATTCAACCGCCGTATCGGGACGGATCGAGCCCTCGAGATGCAGATGCAATTCGGCTTTCGGGAGGGATGCGATGATGCTCGCTTGTCGATTCTGTTCAGTTGCCACGTCGCCTACTGTCCAGGCAATTGCGGCCGCCCCGCGTTGATCCACGCGGTCATCCAGTAGGAGCCAAGATCAGTCGAGGCGTCTGAGAGCTGGCGAACGAGTACCGCACCAGATTGAGCGTAGAAGCGGTCGTAATACTCATCCGTGTGGCCGCTAAGGCCCTGATGAGCGCGCATGTCGGATAGCAAAATGTTTTCGAGCCAGGAATGCGCGCTGAGCACCATTTCAAACGCGTGATCGGTTGGGTCATGAATAAAGGCAGCTTCGTTCGGCTTGACGAAAAAGAACAATTGAAAGCGGTCCACAAGCCCTTTCCCGAAACGCTCATTCACTCCCAATTGATTTGAAAGTTTCCCATCCCAGTTCATGGTTGTGTTGAAAGGGTCGTGCGTTTCGGCCACGTAGTGCGCCAGATAGGCCGCGGACATTTTGGCATCGGCCCAGTTATGGTCATGGAAAGCATCGGTTAGCTTTTTGCTGTAGGTTCCCACTTGCCACGGAAGGACTCCGTTGCTGTAGACCGAGCGTCGGCCAAACTTCGATATGGCCGCCGTATATGTGCGCGGGAGGCTAACGAAAGGGAACTGCCCGTAATGGTCGAGCTTGATAAAATCAAGGCTCTCCAGCGACGCGTCTTTTTTTTCCGCTTCTTCCGGGTCCACTACGTGCTGAATCAGAAATTGGCGGTTCGCTTCGAAGAACGGGCGGATATCGTCTGGCAGAGTATCCACGGCTTTGTTTGTGATGAGCCGCTGGGCGTTGTCGCCCCAGGCAAAAGAGGAGGGCAAGCTCAAAGCCAGAATCGCCAACATCAATACAAGTGAGAGAGAAAGCCACAGCCGCATCAGACCTTTTCTCCTCTTGCCACGAGCTCCGCGGGTTTTGTAGTTGCGAGCTCGCTGTGTCGCCGCCCATAAAAATAGTAAAGGCATAATCCGATTGTCAGCCAGACGAAGAATCGAATCCAGCTCACGATCGGAAGGCCGGCCATTAGCAGCACGCACGTCAATATTGTCGCAATCGGCGCGGTCAAACCACCGGGCGCGCGAAAGGCACGGTGCCGCTCGGGTTGCTTGTATCGAAGAATCAGCACGCCGGCTGCAACCAAGCCGAACGCGAATAAGGTGCCGATATTCGAGAGATCGGTGAGCGTTCCGATGTCCAGCAGTCCGGCCGGAATTCCCACCACGAAACCTGCGACCCACGTAGAAAAATCGGGAGTACGGTACTGCTTGTGAACGCGGCTGAATAGCTTCGGCAAAAGCCCGTCGCGCGACATCGCAAACCAAACCCGTGCCTGCCCCAGTTGGAACACTAACAACGACGAAATCATGCCCATGAGGGCGCCGATCAACACGATCAACTGGATCGAACCAAAATGCAGCTTTTTCATCGTGTTGACGACCGGCGCTGCATCGTCCAGAAGCGTCTGCCACGGCACAAGGCCGGTGAGCACCACAACCACGCCAATATACAAAACCGTGCAAATAATGAGCGTGGCGAGAATTCCGATGGGCAGATCACGCTGCGGATTCTTGCACTCCTCGGCTGCGGTGGAAACCGAATCGAATCCAATATAGGTAAAGAACACAATCGAGCCGCCCGTGAGAATTCCAGGCCATCCATTGGGAGCAAACGGATGCCAGTTTGCAGGATGAATGAAACGCGAGGCAAAAGTAATAAAAACAAGAATGGCGACGATCTTCAGGATCACCATTACGTTGTTCGTTTTCGCCGACTCACGAATTCCACGAACAAGAATCATCGTCAAGATCATCACGATGATGAAAGCCGGCAAGTTGAAACCAAAGTGCCAGCCAGGCTCGTAAAGCACATTGTTCTGAAGATCCGACAAACCTGCTGGCAAATAAGCGGGTGAAATCCAGCGCAAGCTTGCGTGAATTCCAAAATAATCGAGCAAGTTCACGACGTGCGCCGAAAATCCAACGCTCACCGCCATGTTTGACACGGCGTACTCGAGAATCAAGTCCCATCCAATAATCCATGCGATGAGTTCGCCCATCGTCGCGTAGGTGTATGTGTAGGCGCTTCCGGCAATCGGAATCATCGCTGCCAATTCCGCATAGCAAAGGGCCGCGAATCCACAGGCAATCGCAACCAAAATAAACGACAGCGCAATCGCCGGTCCCGCGCCCGGACGCCCGAATGACGCCGAGTGATAGATCAGATATTCCAGCAGGGGAGCATTCAAAATGGAGCTGAACTGCATTTTCTGGCCCGCGATCGCGGTCCCGATCACAGTGAAAATTCCCGAGCCAATCACTGCGCCGATGCCGAGCGAGGTTAAGCTGACCGCCCCGAGCGACTTTTTCAGTCGTTTGTCGGGCTCCTGTGAATCCGAAATCAGCTTGTCGATGTCTTTGGTGCGGAAGATCTGTGCACCCAATCGGCACCTTCCCGTGTAAACCAAAAAAAACTCTATAATGCGCCGCGACTCTGCGCAACCGTGCTCGTACGCCGACGGCGCCTCATCCTAACAGCAGTCGGAGCCAGAACAACTATTTGAATATTTCGATGTCTCGCAATTTCACGGCTGCAGGCGCCTTAATCTCACCCGCCGAGCCCGAATCTAAGCGAGTTGAAGATTTGCATATCGCTCGATCAGTTTTTTGGCGCCGTAGTCTTGAAAGCTTACGGTCAGCTTGCGATCTTCGCCTTCGCCTTCGATCTCGATGATGGTGCCCAGACCGTACTTGGAGTGCCGCACGCGCGCGCCAATCAGAGGGTCATTACTCGTCTGTCGCCCCGAAGAACGAGGAGAAGTCCGAGTCGTGCTGCTTTTTCCATAAGGTGTGCGTGGCCTTCGATACGAATAGCTATCTGAGAAATCCGGATCCGCTTCGTAACGCCTCGTCTGCCCGGGCTCCGCCAGCGATCCCGAAGCCGCTTCAATCAGTTCCGTAGGAATCTCGGCGAGGAAGCGCGAAGGGGTAGAGGCACGCAATCTTTCTTCGCCATAACTGCGACGATAAATCGCCCGCGAAATCGTGAGCGATTGCTTTGCCCGGGTCATTCCCACGTAAAACAGCCGCCGTTCCTCTTCGATCTCTGATAGGTTGCTACCGGATCGCGTGTGAGGCAAAAGCCCTTCCTCGAGACCTGCCAGAAACACGGCGTCAAATTCGAGCCCCTTCGCACTGTGCAACGTCATCAACGATACCGGAATAGTTGGGTCATATTCGTCAGAGTCCGCTACGAGCGCCGCCGCGTCCAGCACGTCCTCGAGCGTTTGTCCTTGTTCGGTGGCTTCGGCCATCGCGTTTGAAAGCTCGCGCAAATTCTCGGCGCGCGCGGTGTGTTCCAGGTTGTCCTGCTGCTCTACGTAGGTCAGGTAGCCAGAACGCTCCAGCACGCGTTCGATCAGCTGTGCGGGAGGCAAGCCGGCGCATTCTTCCTGCAAACGTTCGATAATCTCGCGAAAAGAGTTCAAGGCGTTGCTGAGCTTCTTGCCCGTCGCGAACTCACCGGCACGAATCACCTCCCACAACGACTTACTAGTTTCCCTCGCACTGGTCTCGAGTACAGCAACTGTGGCCGCTCCTATCCCGCGCGGGGGCACGTTCAACACGCGCAACAGCGCCACATCATCGTCAGGATGCAAGAGTAACCGGACATACGCCAGCGCGTTTCGCACTTCCGCCCGCTCGTAGAAGCTAAATCCGCCCACTACCCGATAACGAATCCCGAGCCGCCGCAAAACTTCTTCAAATGAACGCGATTGCGCCCCGGTGCGATACAGAACCGCGACACGCGCATCCGGATCGTTCCTGATGACCGACGATATCTCGCCAACAACAAACTCCGCCTCGGCATACGAGTCCTGCGCCTCGAAGAATCGCAACCCGTCGCCTGAGCCGAGCGTTGCTTGAAGTGTTTTCCCCAGCCGATCAGAATTGTTCCGGACCACCGCCGCTGCGGCATCCAGAATGTTTTGTGTCGACCGGTAGTTCTCCTCCAGTCGAATGATTTTTGCTCCAGCGAAATCTGCGGTAAAGCGTTTCAGATTGCCCGCACGAGCTCCGCGCCAGCTGTAGATCGACTGGTCCTCGTCCCCCACTACGCAAACATTTTTCCGCGTGCCCGCCAGCAAACGCACCAGCTCTTCTTGTGCCGCGTTTGTGTCCTGAAATTCGTCCACCATCAAATATTGAAATCGCGAGCTCCACGCTGCCCGCACCGCCGCTTTTTGTTGCAACAGTTCCACCGCGCGCAGCAATAAATCATCGAAGTCGAGCGCGCTCGCCTTGCGCAGCATCTCGTTATAAGCGCGAAACACCTTCGCCACTTCCTTGCGCTCCTCGTCGCGAGCGATTTCGGCGCTCGCTTCCATTTCCTCCGGCGTAATACCGTGATTCTTAGCATGGCTAATCTGTGCCCGCATGCTGCGAGGCGGATAGTCATCGGCCGGGAGATCGAGTTGCATCAGCGTGCGCTTGACCGCGGCTGTCTGATCGTCGTCATCGAAAATCGCAAAGTCGCGCGGAAGGCCCGCGTTCACAGCTTCGCGCCGCAGCAAGCGCGCGCAGAAAGAATGAAAGGTCGAGACCCAAACGTCCGAAGCATCCTGGCCGCTCGAGCGCAGCAAATCGCCGATCCGCTCTTTCATCACCGCCGCTGCTTTATTTGTGAATGTGACGGCGAGAATCGCGCGCCCCGACACGCCCTTTTCAATCAGATGCGCCACGCGGTATGTGATCACGCGCGTCTTGCCGGTTCCCGCGCCAGCCAGCACGAGTAGCGGTCCCTCCGTTGTGAGCACAGCTTCACGCTGCCGCTCATTCAAGGGATCGAGAAGTGACGTTGCCTGAGGAGAATTGCTCAAGCGTGAATTCTATCTGACGGACACGGAATCAGCAATTTGCGATCCGAACGGTGATTTCAGCAAGTCTCGTTTTAAGGATCCTGGTTTGGTTCGCCCGAGCGCCGTCGCGGACTCTGCTACAATCGGTCGCTTTATGCGAGGGCCATGCGCGCATGAAACAACCGAAATTACCTCAATGGCTCCAGCGAATTGTCGCCGCAATGGGCGGTGGCGGGCTCTTTGTTGTAGCGTTCCTCGATTCATCGGTTCTCTCGTTTCCGTTCGTCACAGACGCGCTGGTCTTTCAACTCGCCTATACGAACCCAGCGCGCATGCCCTATTACGTTGCCATGGCGTCCATCGGATCGCTTGCCGGCTGCATCTGGCTTTATCTGCTCGCGAAAAAAGGCGGCGAAGCATATTTTCATCGCCACGCCGGCGGACGCGCCGGAAAAATCAAAGAGTGGGTCGACAGCCACGCATTTCTAAGCGTCTTCATCCCGGCAATTCTTCCGCCGCCCTTCCCATTTAAAATTTTCGTGTTGGCGCAGGGAGTGTTTCAAGTACCGTTGCGGACCTTCGTTCTTTCGATCCTGTCGAGCCGTGCCCTTCGCTACTTGGTGGAAGGAATTCTGGCCGTCCGATACGGCGACGCCGCTCTTCGATTCATGATCGCGCACAGCGCTGCATTCGGCATAGCTATCGTGGTTGCGATGCTTCTGCTTTTTCTCATCAGCCGCCTCTCCCTGGGACACCCAGGACACAGCCGCTGATCGCTCTTCGTAAATTTATCTTCGCGAAGTAAACAGAAAGCCCTGCTCCAGAATATGCGCGTCCTCGCCGATTCTCACGCGCACCAGAATGTTCCACGGGCTGGCGTCATCCCTAGCGAAACGCGCATCGCGCAATTCGAATTGGAATCCGTTGCCGGTTCGCACCACGCTTGCCAAAGGGAATCGCGCGTATTCCAAGAATCGCTGCGCCGTCGCGGTTTGCTCACCGGCTTCTAGCACTGAAGAATCGTCAGGTTTGTATTGTGTCGCGCTGTGCTCGGGATCAAATTCACGCCCGAGACCAAACGGCACACCTAACTCTTCGATTGTGTTATCGGTGGACGCCACTCCACGCCACTCAAGGGGGGAAGTCGAGTTTGGGAATGCGCCCACCGCAAGCGGCGCACGCCCGTGGTAGTCGTGGGATTCAAGCAGATCGACGGCACGACTATGCAGGACGCCGCGCGCGCCTACGTACGCAAGAACCAGGGCCAGCGCAGCGATCGCGCTTCCTCCTCCGCTGCTGCGTTTTTTTCGTTCGCCAATCTCCTCACTCACGAGTCCGATCAACATCGGTAAAAGCAGCCCAACGATAAGAAACATCAGTATCCAGATATCGAAGTCGCGCAGCAGATCGAACGCGAACCAGCGCACTCGAAAGGGCCAAAGCAGCTCCACTCCTACGCCGCTCACCAGATCGAGCAGCAAATGCGCCGCAATGCCGATCGCGCACACAAGGAATGCAGCCCCAAAAGTTAGCTTTGCGAAACCCGAATCTCCCAACCCAGAAGTTTTCTTGTCACGATGAAGTGCAACGAAGTAAAACGCTGCGGCGAGTGCGATCGCGAGCACAAATGAAGACAGCAGGGAGTGCAGCAGTGTCCGGTCGTATCGCAGAAAGGAGCTCGCACCGCCAAGGTAGCTCGCATAATCAAGGTCGGGAGCAACGCCGGCCACGACCAGCATCGCGGTTCCAAATCGCGGCAGGCGCCGTTGCCCAACGCGCGCAAGCGCCAGAGAAGTCAATGCATGCGTGACCGGCTCCACGCACGCATCCTAACAGAGTAGCCCGCACAGACTTATTTAACGGTTACGCGAAGGTCCACGAGCAAGAAGACCGAAGAAATCGATCGGACGCGCACACTAAGAAAAGCGGTGGCTATCCAGCGTTGCGTGCAGGAATCACAAGTGAAAGAGCATTAGGCACAATCGAAAATTTAATCGGCAAATCCCCAATCGGCTCGCCATCCACCTGCGCCCACAGAGGCCCGTCGCCATTCGGTTCGCAAATTGCCTCGGTGGATTTCCAAGCGTCGATTCCGTCAAGGCTGCGAAGTTTTCCCAACCAGAGAGCTGGCAAAGCGCCGAGATAACGCAGCCGGCTTTTCGCCGAGTTCGTCAGAAACTCGAAAGAGTCCTCAAATAAATTGGCGCCCGTCGTAATCTTAAACGGCCCGCCGTAATTCACAGTTCGCCCCACGACGACAATCGTCGCCCGCCGTTCCTTGCCATTCGAATGCACGCGCATTTCCGGGAACCCGTACTTGAAAACCTGGCGCATCCCTTCCAGCCAATACGCCAGAATTCCCGCTTTCTTCTTCAACTCGCCATCCACGCCGTTGACGATTGCCCCGTCGGGCCCCGCGCCCGCCACACACAGAAAATAGCGTCCTTCCGCCGGCACTTGATCCGTGTGCCTACCCTCCGCCGGAATCGCAACCCCCAGCGCAACTCGCCGTACCGTGCCTCCTGATATAAGCCGCGCAGCTTGGGGAATGTCCCACGGAATGCCCAGTTCCTTAGCGAGAATATTCGCAGTTCCAGCCGGCAACACCGCCATCGGAACATTGCTGCCCGCCAGACCGTTGACGATTTCGTTGTTCGTTCCATCCCCGCCGCACGCAATCACCATCCCGCGCCCTTGCTGTACCGCCTGACGTGCAATTCCCGTCGCACTCATGGGCGCAGTCGTCGGCGCAAGTTCGGTGCGAATCCCCGCATCCTTCAGAATGCGCACCGCCTGCTCGATTTCCGCGAACCGACGGTGTTGCCGCCGTCCGCTGGTCGGATTGTAGATCAAAAGCGCGTCTTGGATTCCGTGGGGCATAGCCTCGCCGTCAAATGCTCCTTGTGACCCCTCACAATGCGAAAGCAAACCTACATTGTATAATATTGTGCCGGTTTCGTTTCGCTTCATCCTTCAGGGGTTTTCATGTCGAAGAAGCAAGACGTTAAAGAAATCGAAATCCTGCGCGACAAGATTCGCCACCACGAATACGCCTACTACGTGATGGACGATCCGGAAATCTCCGACGCGGCTTTCGATCGCCTTATGAATCGCCTCAAAGAACTCGAGGCTCAATATCCGGATCTCGTCACCGCCGATTCGCCCACCGTACGCGTCGGCGGCGCTCCCCGCGAAGGCTTTCTAAAAGTCCGCCATCTAACGCCGATGGTCAGCCTCGATAACGCCCTCACGCTTGAAGCGCTCGCCGCCTTCGATCGACGCGTTCGCGAAACCACTGGCCGCGAGAAAGTCGATTACGTGGCCGAGCATAAGTTTGACGGTCTCAGCCTTTCTCTCATTTACGAAAATGGCTCGCTCGTTCGGGGCGTCACCCGTGGCGACGGAACCACAGGAGAAGACGTCACGCCCAACGTAAAAACAATCCGCTCGATTCCGCTACGCATCGATCCGGTCCTGCTGAAAAAATCCGGCATCCCCGGCGATTTCGAAGTTCGCGGCGAAGTGATCATGACGCGCGACGCTTTCAAGGAAATGAATCGCCTCCAGGCGGAACAAGGCGGCAAAGTGTTTGCCAATCCTCGCAACGCAGCAGCCGGTTCGGTTCGCATGCTCGATACGCGAGTCACCGCGTCGCGCCGCCTCAATTTCTTCTCCTATTACATGCTCGTGAACGGCCGCGCTCCCAAGAAGCGCCTCTCGGAAATTCTCGAAACGCTCTCGGCCCTCCGTTTTAAAGCGAGCGATGATTGGAACGTCTGTCATTCGCTCGCGGAGGTCGAGAAATATCTCACAGCGTGGGAATCGAAGCGCGAAAAACTGGAATATGAAATCGACGGCATCGTAGTCAAAGTGGATGAAATCGGCTTGCAGAATGAACTCGGCTTCACTTCGAAGGCGCCGCGTTGGGCCGTCGCGTATAAATACGCCGCGCATCAGGAAACCACTCTCCTGCGAGAGATCGCCGTCAGCGTCGGCCGCACTGGCGTGCTTACCCCGTTCGCGATTCTCGAGCCCGTCCAGATCGGCGGCGTCACCGTTTCAAAATCCACCCTCCACAATATGGACGAAGTCGAACGCCTCAACATTCATGCCGGCGATACTGTTCTCGTCGAGCGCGCTGGAGAAGTAATTCCGCACGTTCTGAAAGTCGTCAAGCACGGCACTGAAGAAAAGCAATTCAAGATGCCGGACAAATGCCCATCCTGCGGCACGCGCGTCCACCGCGCCGAAGGCGAAGTAGCTTATCGCTGCGTCAACGTTTCGTGCCCCGCACGCAGAAGGGAATCACTCCTTCATTTTGCCGGCCGCCACTCCATGAATATCGACGGCCTCGGCGAAAAAATCGTCGACCAGCTCCTTGAAAAGAATCTTGTAAAAGATTACGCCGATATTTACAGGCTCGATCTCGAATCCGTTTCCAATCTCGAGCGCATGGCCGAAAAATCCGCCCAGAATCTCCTCGACGAAATCACCGCCAGCAAAAAGAACAGCCTCGAGCGCCTGATCTACGGCATCGGCATCCCGTTCGTCGGCGAGCGTACCGCCCAACTCCTCGCCCGTCATTTCGGCTCGATGGAAAAGCTGGCCTCGGCTTCGACGGACGAGCTTCTCGAAGTCACCGAAATCGGCCCCAAGATTGCCGAAGGCGTGAAGGAATTTTTCTCCGAGTCCGCTAACCGCAAATTGATCGACAATCTGCGCGCCGTCGGTGTCAATATGAAAGAGGAACGTCCTGCGCCCAAAGGCACGCAATTCGCCGGCAAGACATTCGTCTTCACCGGCACCCTCGAGCGCCGCTCCCGCGAACAAGCCGAACAACTCGTCGCAGCCTACGGCGGCAAAGCCGGTGGCACAGTCAGCAAAAAAACCAGCTACGTCGTCGTAGGCAGCGACCCCGGCTCAAAATTCGACAAAGCGAAAACCCTCGGCGTCCCAATCCTAGACGAAGCCGCATTCGAAAAACTCCTCCCAGCAAAGTGATCACCGGATCGCCTTGGTAGCCACGACGACGCAGTTCTCGTCGTGGGCATTTTCCGGTAGTAGGTGTTTTCACGTGTGGCCATTTTTCCGGTCGCGGGCATTTTCTAGTCGTGGGCACTTCCGCCTCACGTCACCCGGCCTTTCGGTCATCCCGACCGAAGCGGAGGGATCTCTCTTCGTCTTTGCAGCTCGTCCACTCGGTCGCCGCGTCAACAAACCAAGCTGTATTCTCCCGTCCGGCTTCAGCGCACATGCCGTATAATTATCTCGGCGGGTGAGTTGGATGATCGCCGGCTAGCTCAGATCCTTCGCAAGATGGAAAGGGCCAGCGGGAGGAAAGTCCGGACTCCCATCGCCGCTACCTCGCAAGAGCCGGCGGCGAAAGGGCAACGCGCCTGGTAACGCCAGGGGGTTGCGTCGCGCGTTTCGCGAAGGCGGAATGCGAAGTCGCGGCCACGGAAAGTGCCACAGAAAATAAACCGCCGGTGTGATTCGTACCCTGCGGCAGGTCCACGGCAAAACCGTGGGCTCGCCTCCATCGGTCGAGCGCATTTGGCAAGGGTGAAAAGGTGGGGTAAGAGCCCACCGCCCGGGTGGCGACACTCGGGGCACGGAAAACCCCGCGTGGAGCAAGGCCAAATAGGAGGGGAGGGCTGGCCCGGCCCGTATGCATCGCGTTCGCAAGAGCGCGACGCTCTGACCCTCGGGTAGGCTGCTTGAGTCCCGGAGCGATCCGGGACCTAGAGGAATGATCATCGCGCTGCGTCGGTTTAGTCCCGGCCCCGGTTAAAATAACGGTGCCAGGAGCGCCAATCGCCGCTAACGCAAGTTAGCGAACGAGACGCAGCACACAGAATCCGGCTTATAGGCTCATCCGCCATTAATTTTTTAGTGCTCGTCTAACCGGACGAAGTTGCCGAGCGCCTGCGCGGTCTTTTTCGTGGACTGCCTTCGAAATCCCTCACATCTTTTGCCGTATACACGGCTTCCTTGCCGCAAGCGCGGCATCTCAGCGGATTAGAAAAAATTGCGAACTCATCTTCCGCAACTTGCGCTCCATCTTTGTACTTCTGCTCCTTGCTGTCTGCGGAAGGCGTCAACGGAGTTGGTTGATGACAGTGTATGCAGATGACGCCACGATAGGATTGCTTCGCCTCGGCAATCATTAAGCCCTCGAATGGTCGGATGTCTTACAAACCCAATTTTACGCTCGCCCGTAGGTGGTGTCCAATCGGGCATCAGTCGCCTATGTGAGCAATCACTGCCGTAAATGTTTCAGTTTCTCCGGCACCGTAAAGCCAACCGCCCCTTCCCACGATCCATACATCGGATTCGGCAATTGAAACCATCGTTCGCCCCATAAGCTCTGGTGAGCGACGAAAAGTTTTTCACGACCCGCGAGGTTCGCCTCGCTCGGCGGGATCGTCAGAAAATCTCCGAGCTGGTCCCCAAATAGCAAAAGAATACGGAACTTCGCCGCCACCAACCTTCGCCGTGATGTCTTGTCATTATCCTTGCTGTCCTTCGCACAAAACAATCGATCGACAGCAGAATCCAGCGGCACGTGAAGCTTACGCAGCACTTCCACCGTCGGATCGTCATCTTTCGATGAGTCGCACTTCCGGTTCGTAATGTAAATTGGCGTCACGCCGTTTGCGTGCGCGAACTGCAGAAAATCGATCGCTCCGGGAACGAGACCTGCGCCCACTTCGTTAGCCCATTTTGTCCACTCCGCGCCGATTTCATTCTGCGGCACGGGGGATGCCACCAAGCGCGCGTCAAACGCAGAATTGTCCAGCACAGTCTCATCCAGATCCAGGATCACAGCCGGAGGCAGATTCGCAAAATCTCCATTCTGCTCGAGCGCCGCAGTCCAATGTGGATCGCGAAGCCCTTGCAACAGCGCTGCTTGCGCCACCCGGTAGGTCTGCACCGTGGCTGCCTTGTATTCCACGGCTGTCTGCATCCATAGCACCGCGTTCAGGTTTTCGTAAGTCGTCGGCGCAGTCGGCTTCGCCAGGCCAAGCACCAAGAGCGAACATAAAAACATGTTCCCAATAGCCATCCGTAGCATGGTTTCTCCTATCGGAGGCGAAGTCTACCAAATGTTCGCCTTTGACGAGCACTTGTGATTACGCCGACTGTCTCGAAAGCGTGTGATCCGAGCGCAAGTCGTTTGCTTTCTCGTTTTTCACAGTTTGAGGAAAACTCCTGTGCGTATGTGTCCATAAAGTCACGCGAAACGCCATCGAATACAGCAATCACCCTATTCGTAAGCCCTAACCCTCGCCATATCTTAATAGGAGAAGACGAGCTCATCTCCCGGCCCCGCGTTCCTTCTCGCGATCGCGCTCCTTCCTGTCAGTGCCGTAACGGAGGTAACGCAATGCTACGAATACTTATCGCAGACGACGTGCCGATGGTTCGCGCGGGCCTGAAAATGCTTCTCGAAATGCACAAAGGCTGGAGTGTATGCGGGGAAGCTGCGGATGGTAAGGACGCCGTGGAAAAAGCCCTCGCCCTCACTCCCGACGTAATCCTATTAGACGTCTCGATGCCGAATCTCAACGGCCTGCAAGCCGCCCAACTGATCCACAAAGATCTGCCCGACGCCAACATTTATTTCGTCACGCAGCATCACTCACTCGAAATGGCCCGAGCAGCCGCCGACGCCGGCGCCCGCGGCTACATCGCGAAAATTCAAATTCCAACAGACTTGATTCCCGTCATCGAAGCCGACACTAGCATTCAGCCGCTCGAAGCTAAGCCGTAAGCCGTCCCAGCAGCAGCCGGAAAAACCGCTCCACATCCACCTCCACCGCTACTCGCGCATTCGCCTTGAACGTCTCCTCCGTCGCCAGCACGGCCGTCCCCTCATGTCTATCCGCCAACGCCATCGGTGCCGAGCCTCGCGCTGGCCCGTAAGTCCACCCGATGGTTTCGCCCGCCGTGAACTCGCCCTCCGTCTCAACCTCCACGTAATAATCCTTCAGCGTCAAAATTCCCGGGTCGATCAAATTCGCCACCGTCAACGGATCGTGCATCGCCTCGATCATCGGGTGCGGCCCTCGGTTCAAATGTTCGAGCGTCGCGGCCATAATCTTCGCCGCCGCAATCCCCGACGGATTCTTCGCCGTCTCCAGCGCCTTCAGCCGTTGGTCCGTAAACAGAACCTTGCGCGTCACGTCCAGCCCCACCATCGTCAGCGGCACCCCTGCATCAAACACAATCCGCGCCGCCTCCGGGTCCACATACAAATTAAACTCCGCCGCCGGCGTCACGTTCCCGCCCGATAGCGACCCGCCCATAATCACGATGCTCTTGATTTTCGCCGCCAGATCCGGATCGTCGCGCAGCGCCAGCGCCACGTTCGTCAACGGCCCCACCGCCACAATCGAAATCTCGCCCGGGTTCGCCTTCACGATCTTCCGAATCATTTCCGGTGCCGATTCCGCCACCGGCTTGATCTTCGGCTCGGGAAATTCCACGCCCGCCAGTCCGTTATTCCCGTGAACGTGCGACGCAGTAATCAACTGCCTCACCAGCGGATGACGCGCCCCGCCCGCCACCGGCACATCCGTCCGCCCCGCAATCTCCACCAGCTTCAACGCATTCGGCAACGTAAATTCCAGCGGCACATTTCCCGCCACCGGCGTAATCGCCTCCACCTGCAATTCCGGTGAACGCAACGCCAGCAAAATCGCCAGCGCGTCGTCCACGCCGGGATCCGTATCAATGATCACGCGAAGCGGCGCCGCCGCCGTAGGCGCTTTCTCTTTCGCCGCGCCCGCACGCGGAAGGGAACTGAACGCATTCAAGTTTTTCATCCGTGAAGCCGCCAATGCCCCCACCGATCCCGCCAAAAATTCCCTCCGATTCGGCCGCCCCTTCCCCTCAGACTGCTCCCGCTCCTGCCGTGATTCTCCCCCTCGTTCGTGCCCCATGATTCTCCTTGTCAAAGATGCTCCTAATCGAATTCCTCGCCGCTTGAAACCGCCACTTATATTCGCCGCCGCTCCTTCATGTCAAGCAAACGCAAACGAACCCTCGAATCGCAGTAATACCGCGAACCACATCACCCGCCCGGTCAATTGTCTCTTATGAATTACGCTCTTATGTGGAGTGCGGCTTGTCCTGAGCGGAGCCGAAGGGTGGCGTGCCACCGCTTTGTTACGACCCGGCTTGCCGGGAGCGGCGCACGCGCCGCCTTCTAAGCTTTCTGCAGTTTGCTTTTCGGACTCCGCCTCAACTCGCCTTGCGATGCTGCCGATGCCCGCCCGCCGACGCCGCCCTCGCCGGCCGCGCCTTCGCCCCGCCCCCCGCCGCGCGACGCCCCTCGCCCAGGCTCCTCTTCAACGCCTCCATCATGTCGATCACAGGCGCCTTCTCGCGCTTCGGCGTCGGAGCCACCGTCTTGCCCTCGAGCTTCGCATCAATCAATTCCTTCAACCGCGCCTGAAATTCATCCTTATAAGCCTCAGGCTTGAATCGCGACGTCAAGCTTTCCACCAACTGCTCCGCCAGCCGCACCTCTTCCGTCCTCAATTTAATGTCGTAATTTTTCCCATAACCAGCCACGCTCGCAATTTCATCCTGGTAATACATCGTATGCAGCGTCAAGCCATGATTCCGCGCCCGAATAAATATCGTGTACTCCCGCTGATGCATCGTCACTTTCGCCACGCCCATCTTGTTCGTCTCCTCCAGCGCCTTCAGCAACAGCACATACGGCTTGTCCGCCTTCTCATCCGGCAGCGCCAAAAATGACGAATCAAAATAAATCGGATCCACCTCCCGCTCCTCAAGAAACGCCAGTATCTCCATCGTCCGCCCCGATTCCGGCGTAATCTTCTTGATCTCCTCCGGCTCGATATAAACGTACTGCCCCTTCTCGTACTCGTATCCCTTGATCACTTCCTTCCGATCCACGAACCGCTTGCAATGAGGACAATACAGCGGCTGCTTCAACCGCGTCTTACACACGCTATGAATCTGGTGCAGGTTGATCCGTTTCTCCCGCGCCGCCGCATACATCCGAATCGGTATCGACACCAACCCAAACGAAATCATCCCCCGCCACACAGAAGTCGCCATCGCCACCCTCCACAGCGCCCAGCATACCGCCCACCCTCAACCGCGAACAATCAGTACTTACCCCTACCGTCCGCGCCCATTGTCTCGCCTTCCGCTTTTCACACCGCCGGCCTGCGGCTCTTGTGCCGTCTGCCAGCGCTAGATAGTAGGTGAGACCGAACGGTCTCTTGTTGCATCCAACGAGGTGGCACAATGCTTCCGCAGACGCCGAGGTCGCGAGGCAGCTAATGGCCTCCAGCTCACTGGAGGCCCTGTCTCCGTTTCAAGGTCAACTCCCTGTGGCCTTCAGCGCGCGCGGTCAAACCGTAAAACTGGTGCAAATGAAAGGAGCTTTCTAATGCTTCAGTTACAATTCATCGCTCACGGCGAACCCTCGGATGTCATTCAACTCAACACACTCCCCGAACCGGCTCTCGGTCAGGAGGATGTTCTTATCTCGATGGAAGCGGCCCCGCTCGATCCATCGGACTTTCTGTTCGTCCGCGGCATGTACGGCGTCCGGCCGGTCTTCCCATCCTCGGTAGGCGCGGAAGGCGTCGGCCGAGTCGCAAAGATCGGATCGAAGGTTGATGCTGCTCTCCAGAGTAGGCGAGTCCTGATTCTTCCAACTTACGAGCAGGGCACTTGGGCCGACCAGATCGTCGCCCCGGTGCGCAACCTTGTGCCGATGAGCGACACAGCGGATCCCCTGCAACTCTCGATGATAGGGATTAACCCGGTTACCGCCTATCTTTTGCTCAACCGATACGTTTCCCTGATGCCTGGCGACTGGATCGGTCAAACCGCAGCCAACTCGGCCATGGGGCAGTACGTCGTTGCCCTCGCGAAGCTCGCGGGAGTCAAGACGCTTAATGTCGTCCGCCGGGAAGAGGCTGCCGAGCAGGTGCGCCAGTGGGGAGGTGATCGCGTAGTCCTCCAGGGAGACAACTTACACAAGGATATTGAGGAGGCCCTCAGCGGGAAGAAGCTTAGTCTCGTCCTCGATACCGTGGGCGGAAGTCCCGTCGGCGAGGTGGCCAAGTCGCTCAAAACTGGCGGCTCGATTGTCGTCTACGCCCTTCAAAGCGGCCAGCTCCCGGTCGTCTCGCCCGTAGACTTCATCTACCGTGGTCTTAGCATCCACGGATTCTGGCTCATCAACTGGGTACGCAATGCACCCCGCGCAGAGATCCAGGAGATTTACCAGAAGCTGGGCGACCTCGTTGCTGATGGATCGCTCTCCGCAGCAGTGGAGCACGTCTACCCGCTCGAGCAGTTCAAGGAAGCCTTCCAGCAATCCCTGAAATCGAATCGCAGCGGAAAGATTCTCTTCAAGTTCTAGCGACCACGGATCGACGCCCGCGACAGGGTTGCAAAAGAGCGGTGCCCAGAAGGCCTAAGCGGGAACAAGACGTGATGCTGGCACACCGCTTGTTTACCCTGAGCCTCGAAGGGCGCAGCTTCACCCGCGCAAGTCTCTTGTTCGGGCTTTTTGAGGGGGCGGAACGGTTACCAGTGAGTTTTGGCTCTAGAGGGCTTTTCTCTGAGCGCCTAGATCTTCAATAGCGCATCGGGATTCGTTTTCGCGATCGCGAGCAGCTTCAAATCCGCCCCCTGCGGCCGCCGCGTGCCTTGCTCCCAGCTTCGAATCGTATTGGGGCTGACGTTCAAGAACCGCGCAAACAGCACTTGGCTGGCATTCAACGAACGTCGGATCGCGCGAATATCTCTAGGTCGCAGCTTTCGTGGTGGAGGAGGAAAGGTCCGTAACGCGGAGGTCCGTTTCGTGAATTCCGCCGCGTCGATTCGTTTCAAACGTCAGCGCATCCTGAAGTGATTCACGCAATTCGTCGAATACTTTCACTTTGATTTTCTTGGCCATGGGTTCTCTCTTAGTGATTCTTGATTCGCTCCACCAGTTGCCTTCCAGTAGCACCGGCATTCCTGGCTGTGCCAACGCAGCAACGCATCACAATTCGCGCCACACCAGCAAGATCGCGACTCCGTTCCTTCACTCGCGCAAACTTTCAGTTCGTCGCCGGAACCCCTTACGGGATCACACGGGTATCCCTTTGCGGCTGGGATTTACGAGCCAAGATTTTACTTCTGCCATGAATTTCCAAACGTCTCCATTCGATGGCCTGACGTAGTCCGCCGCGTCAGGGTTCTCTCCCATTTTCTCAAACACGTTTATGAGCCAGGCTGGTCCATGTCCGCTAGCGCCTAGTTGCTTTACCCATGATTCCAACTCGCCGCCTGGAACTATGAAAACCCCATAATCATTCAGCTGTGTCAATAGATTGCGAGCGGCCTCTTGGTCAGCATTTTGTAGAATTGAAATTCCTCCATCGCGTTTCATGTCGCGACCAGTAGCCCTCATCGCGCTCTCTACAGACGCACGAAGTGTTGCGAGCGAGGAAGAGAATATGGGCGGCAAGAAGGCACTACCCAAGAGTTTGCTCCAATTCGTGCCGCCCTCTTTGACCGCATCTATATCGAGGATCGCAGCTGTAGGAATTCGAGGTTTCGCAAGGGCCTGAGTATCGTTTGAATCGTTTGCTTGTTTTGAGCGTTGATGAACAGACAATTGGGGATACCTGCGTCCGGTTCAAACCGGAGCAAACGCTCATTAACTTCCTGATAAAACGCGCGATCGGCGTCAGATTCCGTCACCACCACGAATTCGTAGAAGAGCCCATTTAGGACACCCGTCGATCGAAGTAACGGATTCCGCATCAGCTCAAGTAACTCTGCGCCTGGCAGAAGTCGCGCTGTCGCGTTTCCTCCCCTGTAGGTAAGGCGGATGATATTTAGTGGTGCTCCAGACTGGATGCATCCCATTACAAACGAGGGGCTATGGGTAGAAACAAAGACTTTCTTATCCGTCGTTACAGCGGCACGCGAGACCTCATACCCGAGCTTAAACGCCAGTGACGGATGGAGAAACGCTTCGGGCTCGTCAATCAGAACAACTTTTGGATCCCCCGCAACCAACTCTGTAATTATTCCTGTAAACGCCTTTACCCCATCGCTGGCATGGTCAATTAATTGTGCTTTTGCGTGGAACTCGACGGCCTCTTTGTGGATGCCTCGTTCCTCTAAATCATTCGTCGGCGCCGCATCCGAAAGACGAATACGAAGCAATCCCAAGTGCGTGGGGTCAATTACAAAGTGTGACCCAAAGGCGTCGCCGACAATACGACGTACTTCACGTCGCTTTACATCGTCGCGAAATAGAACCTGAAGGCTCGATTGTGGAGACATCTGAAGGTCGCCCCCCGCTTGCTGCAGAACGAGTCTCATGCGGTTCTCGCCATCCAATTTCAAGGTGAAGTATGTCAGGAACCAACCGCAAAACGCGTGCGGATTGGAAGTGGGGTTTTGAATCACTTGCAACAGGCTACTCGTGTGGAGTTGCATTCGTTGTCCCCGACCTCCAACGAAGATATGCTCCGGTGCGATGGCTTCGCCGACATGTGGCTCTTGCTTGATTTGGTCAACGGCCTTGACCGCGAGGTCGTTAGGCAGCCCGCTAAAAGTTAAGTCTTCAAGGACTAGAGTGTTTGCATTCTTCTGCCCTGATGCGCAGTATCCTTGTATTTCGGCAAGGACTTTGCTCTTTCCAGAGTTGTTGGGGCCCACAAAGATTGTTACTGGCGTAGCATGAATCGTCTCTGCGGACACACCGCTGCCCCTACCAAATTTCAGGCGGAAGCTAGAAATCATCGTCCGTACTCCGAAAGCGTATTAACATAGATAAGTGATATTACATCCAGTCCGTACATAACCCGAGAGATTCAAGGTCCTTACGCGAACAGCCTCTTGAATCACCCTACCTACTATGCTACCGTGATCGCGGACCTATGAAGACTGACCGCCAACTCGGCAGTAAGGCGCAGCACTCAACCAAGCCTGCTCTAGGCTTGCTCAGAGCGCAACGAGGACCCTCAGTGCCGCGGCCGCCTGCCCCAAGTGCGTTTCTAATCGCAAATCTGGAATTAGAATCGAACTCAACTCATAGAAAACACAGCCCACTAAGAATCCCTAATCGCAAATTTTCGCGTGTTTTTCACCCCGATGCAGCCCAGAATTCCCGCTTGCTCGTCACTCAGT
Organism: uncultured Acidobacteriota bacterium; assembly: GCA_963721825.1. Taxonomy (GTDB): domain Bacteria; phylum Acidobacteriota; class Terriglobia; order Acidiferrales; family UBA7541; genus Palsa-295. The sequence continues at coordinate 149,062 of CAVRLE010000001.1, forward strand.
ACCCATCCCTCGTCACTGCATCTTTAATCTACGGTTCCGCGATTAAAACTCTTGCTAACCCCCAAGGATTCAACGATGTACAATTTTCTAATCGGCGGTAAAACCGGCTTGCGGCCTACGCTTTCGACCACAATTCCTTGTGTCGCCACCTCCGCTCGATGCCGCCGTGCGTCGTTAGCGCCGGATCATCATCTAATCGAGGTAACCACTCCAAATTGCACTCAGAACGAAAGGAATTCGCATGGCCACAGCAGTGACGCCAAAAGTCTTTAAGAATTACATCGATGGGGAATGGATTCCCGCGCGCAGCGGCAAAGCCATCGAGGACCGCAACCCCGCGAACACGGGCGAGCTCGTCGGCATGTTCCCGGCATCGAGCGCGGACGACGTCAATCAAGCCATCGACGCCGCGAAGCAAGCCTTCAAAACTTGGCGCCTTACGCCCGCGCCCAAGCGCGCCGAGATTCTCTACCGCGCCGCCGAAATTCTCACCCAGCGCAAAGAAGATTTCGCGATCGACATGACGCGCGAAATGGGCAAGGTGCTCGCCGAAACGCGCGGCGACGTGCAGGAAGCCATCGACATGACTTACCTGATGGCTGGCGAAGGCCGCCGCCAGTTTGGCCAGACTACTCCCTCTGAGCTGCCCAACAAATTCGCAATGTGCGTGCGCTCGCCCATCGGCGTCGCGGGACTGATCACGCCGTGGAATTTCCCGATGGCGATTCCGTCGTGGAAAGCGATTCCCGCGCTCGTCTGCGGCAACACGGTGGTCATCAAGCCGGCCGAAGACACGCCGCTTTCAACTTACAACCTGATGCAAGTGCTCACCGAAGCCGGCCTGCCGCGCGGCGTGATGAACGTCGTATTCGGTGACGGCCCCGATGCAGGCGCACCGATCCCAAGTCATCCGGATGTCAATCTCGTCAGCTTCACCGGCTCCACCGAAGTGGGCCGCATCGTGAGCAACGCATGCGCGCCAACTTTCAAAAAGTGCACCCTCGAGATGGGCGGCAAGAACATCATCATCGTGATGGATGACGCCAACATCGATCTCGCCGTGGACGGCGCGATCTGGGGCGGCTTCGGCACCACCGGCCAGCGCTGCACGGCTGCGAGCCGCGTCGCAGTGCACAAAAAAGTTTACGGCCAGTTCGTCGAAAAATTCGTGATGCGCGCGCAAGCCCTGAAAGTGGGCGACGGCTTGAATCCCGCCACCGAAATGGGGCCGTGCATCAACGAGCAGCAGCTTCAAACCGTGATGAAGTACGTCCAAATCGGCAAGGACGAGGGCGCGAAACTCGCCGCCGGCGGCAAGCGGCTCGAAGGTGGCGGCTACGCGAACGGCTGGTTCCACGAGCCCACCGTTTTCACCGACTGCGATCCCAAGATGCGCATCTGCCAGGAAGAAATCTTTGGCCCGGTCGTCTCTGTGATTCCGTTCGAGACGTTCGATGACGCGCTCGCCATCGCGAACGACGTGAAATACGGCCTCTCATCCTCCATCTACACCCGCAACGTGAACGATGCCTTCCGCGCGCAGCGCGATCTCGAAACCGGAATCGTCTACGTCAACGCGCCCACGATTGGCGCCGAAACGCACCTGCCATTCGGCGGTATCAAGAACACGGGCAACGGTCATCGCGAATCCGGCATGGCCGCTCTCGATTTCTACTCCGAGTGGAAGACGCTCTACATCGATTATTCCGATCGTCTGCAGCGCGCCCAAATCGACAACGCATAATCGGCTCGCGTTGTTTTCAGTAGGGGCACGGCATGCCGTGCCCGCTCGGGCCACCTGCATCCATCGCGCTGATCGCGCGACAAATTTCATCGCGCAAAACGACCTGTCCATCCGGACAGGTTTTGCATGCGCATACCTGAACCTTTTCTGGATTGCCTCGGCTCGCCGCGTGCGAATAAAGTTGTCGTACGTCAGCCAATCCTGACGACCCTTTCGAACGACACGAGGAGGCACCATGTGGACCAAGACTCAACCCGAAGCGCCCGGCTACGCGCCAGCGTCGGGGCAGGGAAATGCACCATCGTCAAACTTCAATAGCGCCGCAAGCGCGACGCGTTTCAACGCGCCGGCAACAACTCCGAGTGCGCCAACAGCGCGAGGACTTTCGTGCCTGGGCGCGAGCCTGGAAATCAAAGGCAAGATTTCCGGCGAAGAAGATCTTCAAATTGACGGCAAAGTGGAAGGCTCGATCGCGCTGCAAGGGCAACGCCTCACGGTGGGACGCAGCGGCCAGTTGAATTCGGAAGTGCACGCGCGCGAAGTGGTCGTCTTCGGCAAAGTGCAGGGCAACCTGCGCGCCAGCGATCGCGTCGAGATCAAGAAGGACGGCTCGGTGACGGGCGACATCACCACTTCGCGGATCAGCATCGAGGACGGCGCTTACTTCAAGGGCCGCATCGAGATCGATCGCTCGAAGGGCTCGTCAACGGAAGAGTACGAAGCGGTTGGCGCTTCGTCGTCGGCGAACTAAATCCTCACCGGTTCCTCCTCGGGTTCCGGGGCTGCGCCAAATCCTGGGCGAGTGCGCAGCTCCGGAATTCGTTTTCCGAAGTTCTGCATTAGTCCAGCTAAATGACGCAACGAAAATAAATCAGGTGGACTGAAATGGTGGCGCGAGAAATGGCTCAGCGCTGCGACAGTGTGATTTCTTAGGCGGAATCGGCGACTAGTTCACCGATTTCGGCGGCTTCGTCGCAGGCGGAGCGGAAATTTTCGTACCAAGTTTCGGTGAAAGTGTTGACGAGTTGCGGAACGGTGCGGCCTGCGACCTCGAATTTTGATCCGGCGATTTCTCCCCAGGTGTGAATCACGGTGCGGCCTTCGCCCTGCTGTTCGAACTCAACCCACTGAATGATCGTGACACCGACGGCGCTATCGATCCAGCCGATCTGCTTCATGGGCGTGCAGGTGATGATCACGTGCTCGATCACGGTTTCCACCGGGCGCAGCAGTTCGATAAAGAGGCGGCTGCCGACTTGCCAGGGCCTGCCTTCGCGCCAGCGAAGGTTGCCATACACATTGGCGAAGGAGGGCCAGCGCGTCCAATCGGAGAAGATGTTCCAGGCGACCTCCGGGCTGGCCTTGGTGATCACCGTGTACTGAAATAAATGCGAATCGCTGAGCAACTTCACGAACTATTCCTCCTTGACCTTCCTTTCCGCTGATTGCGAAACAGGTAAGAATCGGGGGCCATTACTTATACAACGTTTGTTTAACGATGTCAAATGTATTAAACTTCCGCACAGACTTCAGCGAAAAGGCACGAGCCGCAGCCAAGGGGGAAATTCCTAGATGCCGCGTCAACCAGACTTGGAAGTTGAAGGGCACATTCTGGAGGCAGCGTACCGGTTGTGGCGAAGCAAGGGCGAACGCGGGCTGACGATGCGGGCAGTGGCGCGCGAAGCGGGGACGACAACTCCGACGGTATACCAGCGGTTCAAAGACAAGCGAGAAATTCTGGAGGCATTGCGATTGCGCGCGCAGCTGCAGCTCTTCGCGGCGGTGAAAGGGTCACGAGCGGTTGCCCAATTCTGCCGGCGCTATCTGGACTTTGCGGCGAGCCACAAGCACGAGTATGAATTGATTCACGCGGACTGGTCTGCGCGGCTGCACCGAGACGAGCCGAGGCCGTCATTCGAGTTACTGCAACGCCGGCTGGCGGATCGGCTTGGCGGAAAGCCTGAAGATCATCGGCGATTGACGCTAGCGATTGCGGCGCTCTCGCACGGAACCGCGACGCAGTTGCTGATTCCCGGAGTTCAGGAGAGCGTGGTGAGGGAACTGCGACAGACTTGCGTGATGGCAGCGGAAAGTCTGGTGGAATCAGCGCGGAAGAATGGGCGGCAGAGCAGGGGATGACGCTCGAAGCAAACGCAGTCGTTACACAGCGGCTAAGCGTCTTGAGCTCACCGGTAATCGAGGCCTTCGTCGCACCTTGAGATAGCTAGTGCGAAGAGGATTTCGCAACGGAGGACCATACATTCCGAGAACGCCTCAGAGTGAGCTAAACAAGTCCTGTACTTACTGAAACTGTGGGAGAAATGCGTGTCAGTACTGCTAAAAAATTGGTACTTGACCCTCAGTTTTCTTCATATAGAGTCCGCGACAGAGTTAACGTCGTCCCCTTCGTAAACACTAGAGACTGGTCTGTTCACAAGGTACGCAGCAATACTCCCCGACGGGCCGAGTTTGACACGAGAGGGGGTTCCGCCATTGTTGCGCAAAGACGAAGATGAAATCACAAAATTCGGGTTACAGGGAGCCTTACATGAAATCACTGTCTTCCAATCCCACTCTGGCACGGCTATTCCGCGGCGGCTTTTTTCACATAGTTTCGCTCGCTTTCGTTGCCGCCGCGCTGCTAGCGGCACCGACGGTCACGAACGCGCAGAATTCCCACAAACCGACTGCCAAGGTCATGAAGCAGCTGAAAAATGAAGGGTCAGAGGCGCCGCCTCAAGCAGAAGCAGGGGTGCAATCATCGAATGAAGCAGAAGCCGCGATTGAACCAACCACCATACCTGCGACTCCCCTCTTGATTCCCGTAGGCCCTGCATGGACAGCTCTCGGTCCGGCGCCTATCCCAAACGGCCAAACCATTCCCGCTGACGCGAACGGCATCTCACTCACTCAAGCTCGTGTCAGTGGGCGCGTGACAGCTGTGGCAATAGATCCCGGCGATCCGAACACTGCTTATGTCGGGACCGCGCAAGGCGGTCTGTATCAGACCCGCGATGGCGGCGCAACGTGGACAGCTCTGATGGATAGCGCGATCACCCTGGCCGTGGGTTCCCTCGAGCTCGATCCAAGTGACCCAAGCACCCTCCTGGTCGGCAGCGGCGAGTCCAACTTCTCCGGGGACAGTTACGCTGGATTCGGTGTTTACAAACTTACAGCCCTAAAGACAAGCAGCCCGGTCCTGACCGGACCAATTGGCAGCAGTTTGTTCAGTAAGCGCGGAATTCCTGGTCTCGCGATCGATCCTAATAATGATGATATCGTTTACGTTGGCACTGCGACTGCCCAGCAGGGTATAGGCCCGCAAGCATTTACCGGAGCTCCTGCCCGCGGTCTCTTTCGTTCCACGAATTTCTCCACCGGGGCCTCCACCTTCACAAAGTTGGCGGTGGCGAACTTACCCGCCGGGTTCGACTTCCGGGTCACCTCAATCGTCTATGAGCCGGGCAGCTCCGATCGCATGTTTGTTGGTATCGCCGATGCCAGTGGCGCTAACGATCCAAATTTTATCGGCGGCATTTACTTTACCAGTAACGCGAGCGCTGCGACTCCGACCTTCACTCGAGTTTTTGAAACGTTCGCCGGACATAGCGGGGCAAATCCGGTACCCAGCGACTTTGCGCCTATAAAATTTGCGATCAATAAGATCGGAACCAGAGTCACGGTGGTAGCGGTCACGGGCGAGACAGCCGACCCCGCTGGTAATCAAGGCACCGCGTACAAAGGCTATTACGACATTTCCGCAGGAAAGCCCAGCCCCATCTTCGTGCCTCTACCATCGGCAAAGGGGTTTGCAGATGGCCAAGGAAGCTACAACCTGGGCGTGGCGATCGACCCGACGGATGCAAGAAACATTTATGTTGTGGGCACCCTGGGTGGGACTTTTCTATTTTCGAGAAATGGAGGCGGTACATTTACTCCCAGCAACGATACGCTGCATGTTGACAGCCACATGATTGGCGTCGCACCGTCCAACCCCTCGGTCATTTACACCGGCAACGACGGGGGCGTGTGGCGGTCGAACGATGCGGGGCTGCACTGGATCGATCTCAACAACACCACGTTCAGCGCGACGCAATTCCAGAGCGTGGCGGTCCACCCGACTGACCCAAAATTCAGCATCGGAGGCACGCAAGACAACGGCACAAACTTCCTCAAGCCTGACGGGACATGGACTCGTGTGGACTTCGGTGACGGCGGTTACGCGCTGATCGACCAGAACGCGGCCGACACGGAAAACGTTACGATGTATCACACGTATTTCAACCAGACGGGCAACCTGATCGGCTTTGCTCGGGTCAACAAAACTCACTGCGCCACAGAGGGGCAGTGGTCATTTAAGGGGATCTACGGCGGTGGCGTGGATCCAACCGTCCACTGCGATGGTACAACGGACACGTTTAACGGAATTTTGTTCAGCGACCCGGTGAACTTTTACGCGCCGATGGCTCTTGGTCCAGGCAATCCAAACACGGTTTACTTCGGCACAAACAAACTCTACCGTTCGACCGATAAAGGCGACTCGATGACCATCGTAAGTCAACCGTTTCCGTCTGTCGTCAGCGCGATTGGTGTGTCGCGGGCCAATGACGCCATCCGCATAGTCGGGCTCAACAACGGAAAAGTGTTTGCGACGATCACCGGGGGCGCCACGCTTGCGGCAATGACCGACGTGACTGGGACTGGCATGCCCGCTAAGTACCTCGCACGCGCCGTCATCGATCCAAACCATTCAAACGTCGCGTATGTGGTTTTTAACGGCAACGCCATCACTGGGAAGCACGTTTGGATGACAACCAATCTCACCGACACCGGCACTGGCACCGTCATGTGGACAGCGATCGATGGTAGCGGGATTCCCGATGTTTCGGTGAACGCATTCGTGGTTGATCCGGCAAAGTCGAACCATCTCTATGCCGGCACTGACCGCGGTGTTTTTAACTCCACCGACGGGGGTGCAAGTTGGAATCTCTATGGCACCGGTTTGCCCGACGTGGCGGTATTTGATCTCGCGATCAGTTCCGACGGTCACGTACGTGCGTCGACGCACGGGCGTGGATTCTACGAAATTGGATTGGCGCCGTGAGTGACTGGATCCCCTGATCAAATAATCGCTCGGAAGTGCGGATATTGAACTCGATTAAACCGCGAGCTCAACCTGAGTTTCTAGCTCGTGGACTAGAAGGTTATGTCTTGCCCAAAATTGGTCGCACGTGGGTGCCAGTGGGGAAAACGCATAGAAACTGGCTAGATGGTCAGAAGCCGGTCGGTTCCTCTTTCCACTGTAACCGCGTTACTTGGGTTGTCACTCTGTAGTTTGTCTGCACCTTCCTGCGCCGTTAACGCAGTTTGTTTGGTTCACAACGGCGCTCCTTTCGGTAGGTGGTGATGCGAGCAATCAAAACCTACCGCAAAGTGGGCGCCTTTTATATTGCGTGAGAAGAGGATTTCTCGACATCTATCAGGTTCGGCCCCAATCGGGCTCAAGTTCTAACAGTTATTGCAGCTTCGCGTATTCCGCTTTGGCTTCCTTCAGGATGGGGATGTCGGGGTCGGCATCTTTCCAAAGTGTCAGAAAACTCTCGTAAGCAGCACGGACCTTGGCCCTGGCCGCGTCTGCCTCAGGGCCCGCGAGAGAGTCACTCTGCATTGCATAGGCACGAGCGAGATAGAGGTTAGCGAGCGCTCTTATGGGTGAGAACGCAAGAAGGCCCGGGCGGTTCAGTATTTTCTGGAACTCTATGGCTGCCTCATTGCCTTGATGCGCCTTTAAGTGCGCCCTTCCACGGAGAAAAACCGGCAACATGACAAGGTCAACCGTCGGACCACCGGGTATCATGAGTTCGCGGGAAGAAGCCACCTGAAGGCTCTCAATAGCGCCGCCGGGGTCCCCACGGTTGAGCGCGAGTTGCGCGCGAAGGGTGGGCAAGTAGCTAAAACGAACGGCGGTATCTTCAGGGAAGGACTTGGCCAGATTTTCTGCGAGCGACTGCGGTTTTGCAGTCTCACCAGCCAACGCAAGCACCAGCGCCCTGGCATACTGAAGCTCTCGATTCTCAAAAGACCGGAGGGCCAGAACCGACTTTCGCGCTTCTTCACGATTTCCAAAAAGTGCATCCGCTAGAGCCGAATTGATTTGATAACCCGCCGCGGTCTCTGTCTCATTGGCCTCACTGGCGGAAAGCACCGCTCGGCGGGATTGTTCGCGAGACTTCTTCAGCTGACCGTGAAACGCCAGCACCTCGGACTCGGACCCGAGCAATACATCTTCGATCCCTTTCTTGCCAGTCGCCCATGCCACTTGGTCAGCCATCGCTTTTGTATTGTTCTGCAACGAAGCCAAAATAAAATGCGTTGAGCCGAGAGGGTACCCGGGGTATTTGGCCAACGCTTCTTTCTCAATTTCTCCTGCTTCCTTCAGTCGATCGAGGACTACAAGTGAAAAAACCAGGTAGCTGTAACTCAAGCGAGAATCGGGGTCGAATCGAAAGGCTTCGCGAGCCTCTGCAAGGCCTCCCTCGAGTTGCCCCAGGCCCTGGTAAACATTTCCGAGATTGAAATGCGCACCGGAATCGTGTGGATAGGTCTGCGCCAATAGTTCATAGGCATCTCGTGCTTTTTCAAGGTCGCCTGCAACACCCCAATAATAGCTGGCCTCAATACCCAATCTTTCCCGCTCGCTGACTGCCCCTCGAAGCTCAAAAGCTTTCTTGACGTTCTCTTGCGCGAGACTGATTTCTCCCAAGTTGCCGTAAGCGGCCCAAAGAGATCCGTAGGCCAACGCAAAATTGGGGTCATTGGCAATCGCGCGCTGAAACCTGCTGACCGCAGCGGCATAATTGCCATCTGCCAGCGCATCCCTTCCCATGCTCAAAGCTCGGAGAGCCTCCAGCGACGGAGTGGTCGCCTGCGCCAAGGGAGTATCGAATTTCTGGACAGAGCTGATCGATTCTCCCAATCTCTCGCGTAGCTTCCCGGCGGCGCGACTCAAGCCGTCCAAGACCTTTTCTTTGCCCGGTTCTTGCACTTGCTGCTGCGCGAGCAGATCGCCGGTCGAACAGTTCACCGCCTGGAGGCCAATGACATAATTGTTTCCGAAGTTGGCAATGGAACCTGCAATGTATACCTTGCTTCCGACACGCACGCACAGATCCTTTGCGATCTCCGGAACCAGTCGAGCGTCCTCCGGTTTCCCCATCAGACGCAGGGTTTCCCGGATTCGCTGGTCAGAAACAATCCTCAGGAACGGTGATTGTTGAAGTTGCACCGATAGGCCCTGCCGCAGTGCACCATCGAAGACGGAATCGCCGGTGGAATTTGCGAAATCAGCAACCACGACTGTGTCTTCATCGGTGACATTGAAAGCGTGGCTGCTGCTACTGCGGGTGCTGAGATAGGCGGCTACAAACAGCCCAACGACAGCAACTCCTCCCACAACAAGCCAGCGACGCACAGGCCGAATCCTCGTCGGCTGGTGGTCAGCTTCTGCGTCCGGCGCGTTCGGGGTATCCGCTGCGCCGGCGAGCGTCTCTCTGTCCCTCCAGGAGTCGAGTTCCGACGTGAAGGCGTAAATCGACCCAAGCTTGCTGTGCTGCAGGCGATAGACTGGCAGCCCCTCTCGCTTCTCCCATCGTCGGACGGTCGTGACATCACGTCCCAGATAGGCGGCAATCTCTTTCCAGGATTCCAAGCGCCGCCCCCGAGAGTCAGGCTGGCTCTGGGGGCCCGATGTCGCTTCTATAGACATGTCAAGTCGTTCCTGCGGGGTTGCTGGAGTATCTCACCGCCTTAGTTCCGGTGCAACCGCCGGAACTGGCCAAAAAAATAGCAGATCCCGCACTTTGCTCTTCTTTGCCTCTCAATGCACGTTGCGGCGAGGTGGGTGCCGGGCACACCATCTCGCGCAACCGGTTTTCACCCGTGACGGCTCGCTCTAGTTTTTCGGCTGCTTTAACACCCTGACGCGAAGCGCGCCGCCGGCTGTCGGAACCGAGACAAATTAGATTTCAGGAGGAAAGCTATGAGACGTATCGGCATTCCGATGTTGTTTTTCTTGCTCTGTTTTGTTTCGAGCGGATGGCGGCAAGCAGAAGCACAGGCACCAGGACAAACCAAACAAGCGCCCGTTTTATCACCTTCGACGCTCCGGGAGCCGGTACCGCCCCGGACCAGGGCACCTTCCCCGAACAAATCAGCAACTTGGGCCTGATCGTCGGAAATTATGTCGACGCGAATGGCGTGAATCACGGCTTCGTGCGCGACCTTAACGGCAGGATTACAACATTCGATGCGCCAGGCGGCGGTGCTGACCGCCGGCGAGGGTACTGTTCCAAACGGCATCACAGATACTGGCGTTGTCGTCGGAGGGCTTTTCGATGGGTCCCACGTGTTTCACGGCTTCTTCGGCCGCCCTGGCGGGCATTTTACGACCTTCGATGCCCGAGGAGCGGGTACCGCCCCCCACCAAGGCACCAATGCCTTGGCCATCAATTGGGAAGGCAGCATCTCTGGAGACTACGTCGACTCGAATGGGGTGCCGCACGGCTACATTCGTTTTCAGGACGGCACGATCACGAGCTTCGATCCTCCGGACAGCGTGTTTACCGCCGCGGACACCCTAGGTATCAATGTGGCGGGTGCCATCACGGGACCGTATCTCGATGCGAATGGCGTGCTGCACGGCTTCGTGCGAACCCCTAACGGCAAGATTACCAGCTTCGATGCCCCGGGGGCGGGGACCGGCCCAGGCCAGGGAACTCGTTCCCTCGATGATTAACGACCTGGGAACGATCCCCGGAACATATCAAGATGCGAACGATGTGATTCACGCCTTCGTGCGTTTTGCGAATGGCAAAACCTCACCTTTGACGTGCCAGGCGCGGGGACGGACTCGTTCCAGGGGACTCTGGCCAACGCAGCCAATGTGGAGGGCTTCACGCCGGGAGAGTTCTTCGATGCGAACGTCGTGGGCCATGGCTTCGTGCGCACTCCGGGCGGCAAGAATCTGCTTCTTTGATGCGCCGGGCGAGGGGATACAAGAGACGTCACCCTTGAGCATCAACCTCTGGGGCGTGGTGACGGGATCTTTCGTCGACGCAAATGGTGTGACCCACGGCTTCTTGCGATTACCGTAACCCGCATTGGGGTTCGTCGGCACACGACGATTTCTAATGCTGCTTTTCCGGTGGGCCACGTGAATGACAACCAGGCGGCTTACCGGAAGGCGATGGCGTATCGGGTGAAGCATACGATTCAAGCGGCGACTGAAAGCCCGCCACTCGTGTGGTTAGTATTCGTATGTAAAGGAGAAGTTTATGTTCGGGCTAAAGCCCTTCCCAAGTGCTGCAATTGTCGGCGCTCGCGCTCCGATTCTTGGCGATACTTCTTTGTGCCTCGCCGTTGGCGGCGCAGAGCAATGACAATAATTTCCTTTTCCTGCTGGCCTCCGGATTCCTTTGCGATTCGGGCGAAGCTTCGGCTTGCCCGGCGACGGCCAAGTCCAATCAAGGTGACAGTTACGAGATGACTGGGGCAGGCACGCTAGAAGTGCAAGGCAATTCGGTGAGAGCGGCGGGCACTTACACGCACAGGTCTCCGAGCGGAAATGTTTTGGAGACAGGTGTATGGGTGGCTGATGAAGTTGTGAGCTTCAACTCTTACGGCGCCGCACCAAATGCGCGGGCACGACAAGGTCGGGCATCCGGCCCGGCACTGTTCGCTCTTAAGCGTTTGCCAGTGCGCTCAGAACCTGTGCCGACGGGCGGTCTTGCCGTACTGCGCATCCGCCTTGCGCCTTTGCAAGGTCGATCGAGAAACGCTGTACTGCAAGTCAACTGCGCTCTGGGAGATGTTCCGCGCGAACGATCGGTAGAAGGGATTCGACTCAGCATTGAAGGCAATGCGAACGACTCTTCGGAAGAAGGGAGCGGGCGCGTGATGTTCCTCTCGACCCGTCCCGAAGTCAGCGAGGCCGTCAAAGCCCCTCCGCAGGGAACAATCCAGGATGCCGGTGAGCTGCCTAAGAATTAAGACGGCGCGGTAGAGCCCTGCTGTTCGAGCCCGCACGGGGATGCTTGGCGTGTCACCGCACAAGTCGACGAGGATGAGCGACTGATCCCATGCTTCTGCGCTCAGGGCAGCTCTATTACTCATAGTTCTGAGCCAGCTTAAATTTCTTTGGGTTTCACTTTCACTGGTACGAGAGCTTGTGATACGGTCACGTGCCCTTAACCTGCCTCAGGTTGCGTAAGCCCTAATCCTGGGGTTGTCAAAATGTCGAAACCAAAACCGGCTTTCACCGCCATCGTTGGACGCCATCCTAGCGTCGCTCTCAGTCTTATTGTCTGTCGCGGCGCTCTCGTAGTCCTGCTTCTTTGCGCAGCTGTGGTTTCAACCTTTGGACAAACTTCCGTTCTGACGCAGCACAACGACAATGCGCGAACGGGGCAAAATACGTCCGAGACAATTCTGAATACAACCAATGTCAACATGAATCAGTTCGGCAAGCTGTTCAGCTTGCCTGTCGACGGCCAAGTTTATGCTCAGCCGCTCTACGTGCCAGGGGTGACCATCAACGGCGGAGTTCACAACATCGTGATCATCGCCACAGAAAACGACAGCGTGTATGCCTACGACGCCGATTCCGCGAGCGCCGTTCTTTTGTGGAAAACGAAAGCCAGCTTGGTGGACGTAGCGCATGGCGCCGGCGCCGGCGAGACGGCGCTCGACAGTGCCACTACGATCGGCTGTTCCGACATGCAGCCGCTAATCGGCATCACGAGTACGCCCGTCATTGATTCCACTTTGAAGACCATCTACGTAGAAGCAAAATCGACTGACGGGACCAACTATTTTCACCGACTGCATGCTCTGGATCTTCTGACCGGGAATGAAAAGAGTCCCGGGCCGGTGGTGATAACTGGGACAGTGAGTGGAACCGGTGACGGGAGTTTGAACGGCCAGCTCGTTTTTAACTCGAACAACAATGCCTTGCATCTGCTGAATCGCCCCGGGCTTTTGCTTCTCAATGGCACGATTTACATTGCGTATGGCTCACACTGCGATGCCAGTCCCTGGCATGGGTGGCTGTTCGCCTACGACGCGGGAACGTTCACACAAAAGAGTGTGTACGTGACGACGCCCAACGGAGGGATGGGCGGATTTTGGATGACCGGAGCAGGCATCGCGGCGGATGCGAGCGGAAATATCTTCATTGCATCCGGAAACGGCGACTTCGATACGACCAACGTTCCGGCAACGGCAACGGGTGACACGTTACTGAAACTCGGCACGACGAACCAGGTTCTGACGCTGCTAGATTACTTCACGCCATTTGACCAGTTAGATCTGGACAACACTGACACAGACCTGGGGTCGGGTGGAGTGGTCTTGTTGCCGGATCAACTAGGCTCTTTCCCGCACATCCTGGTGCAAGCAGGAAAAGAAGGGAGAATTTACGTCGTCAATCGGGATCAGATGACGATGAACAATTCTCACTACTGCTCGGGATGTGCGAACGACCCGGAAATCATCGAGGAAACAGGCAGAAATGCGGCAGGTGTCGGTGAGGGCATGTTTAATACTGCCGCGTATTGGAACAACACTCTCTACTTCTGGGGCGTTCAAGATGTGCTGCAGTCGATTCCGATCACCAATGGGCTTCCCGACTTCACGCACGTCACGAGAAGCAGTCCTCAGATCGGCTTGCCGGGCGCCGGCGTCTCGGTCTCCTCGAATGGGACGACAGCAGGGAGCGGCATCGTCTGGGCGATCGACAGTACGCAGTTTGGTTCACCCGGGCCAGGACCAGGGCCAGCGGTGCTCTACGCGTACGATGCCACGAATATTCTAACGATGCTCTACAGCAGCGCTCAAAATGCAAAGCGTGATGCTGCCGGAAACGCCGTAAAGTTCGCAGTGCCCACAGTTGCCAACGGAAAAGTGTATCTTGGCACTTCAACCGAAGTGGATGTTTATGGTTTGCTCAGCGCTAATCCCCCACCCAACATTTCTTCTATGAGTCCGTCAAGTGCAGTAGCCGGGGGGCCGAGTTTCCCGCTAACTGTCAACGGAACCGGATTTGCCGCCGGCATCACGGTGAACTTCGGATCTAATCCTGCGATCACGCCTTCCTCGGTTAATAGCATCCAGATCGTTGCAACGATTCCGGCGGCTGACATCGCCACAGCTGGCGCGGTGAACGTAACGGTGACCAACGCTGCGGGTGGCGGCACGTCGAACGCTCTGACCTTCACCATCAATCCAGCACCGACGGCGCCAGTGATCACTAGCGCGAATGCCACGACGTTTACAGTGGGGACCGCAGGGAGTTTCACGGTGACGACAACGGGAGCTCCGACTCCGTCACTGACTGAGACTGGTGCGCTGCCTAGCCCTGTGACGTTCAAGGACAATGGCAATGGCACTGCCACGCTGAGTGGGACTCCCGCGGCAGGAACAGCTGGCAGCTATCCAATCACCATTAAAGCCAGCAACGGCGTGGGCACAGCAGCCACCCAGAGTTTCACCCTGACCGTGAATGGTAGTGGAGGCGGTGGCTCGGGCTTTGCCTATGTAGCCGGCAGCGTGACAGGTGTAAACAACTGGGGCTCAACTTCCGGCACGACTGTCTCCGTCGCTCTTCATCAGATTCCTAAAGCGGGAGATCTTTTGCTTTGCGCGGCGAACTGGCAATCGGGCACCGCTACTGCTTCCATGAGCGACCCGAATAATGGCACTTGGAAACCAATTGGGTCAGCCAAGGCAGGGATAGCAACGAATGCTGCCTTCAGCGGCCAGATGTTCTATGTTCCTTCGGCCGTCAGTGCTTCCACAACGGTGACCTTGACAGTAAGCAGTGCTGTCGCGTTCCGAGCGTTTGAATGTGCGGAATACTCCTATAGTGGCACGATCGCTTTCGACGGAACGCCTCAGTACAGCACAACTCCGGCCTCAAAAGGGGTGGCGACGATCAGCGGCCTTACGACCTCGAATTCCAATGACTTAGTGTTCGCCGCGTGTTTGGGAGTAACGACGACTTGCACAACGGGGAGTGGATATACAGGGCTCGATGATAAAAACACCTTCAACGTGACGAGCGGAAGTTTTGGAAACAGCTTCGTAGGACTGAACGGGCAGATGATTCAATACAAGATCGCGGCGATAGCTGGAGCCCAGAGTGCGACATTTGGAACCGGAACTGCCAACGACGACGTGACCCTTGGACTGGTGGCAATGACGGCAAGCCAGGTAAACCAAGCTCCAACAATCACAAGCGCCAACAATACAGCATTCATAGTCGGCACAGCTGGAAGCTTCACTGTAACAACAACAGGATCCCCGACTTCGTCGCTCACTGAGAGTGGTGCGCTGCCCAGCCCTGTGACGTTCAAAGACAATGGCAACGGCACTGCGACACTGAGCGGCACACCTGCGGCAGGAACAGCAGGCAGCTACCCAATTACGATCACAGCCAACAACGGCGTGGGCACCGCAGCCACTCAGAGCTTCACACTCACTGTCAACCAAACGCCCGCGATCACCAGTGCCAATAGCACGACATTTACAGTGGCCACAGCTGGGAGTTTCACGGTGACGACGACGGGTTCTCCGACTCCGTCACTGACTGAGACTGGTGCGCTGCCCAGCCCTGTGACGTTCAAAGACAATGGCAACGGCACCGCGACGCTGAGCGGCACACCTGCGGCAGGAACAGCGGGCAGCTACCCAATTACGATCACAGCCAGCAACGGCGTGGGCACGGCAGCCACTCAGAGCTTCACACTAACAGTAGCTAGCAATGGAACGCCTCCTGCGATCACAAGCGCCAATAGTACAGTCTTCACAGTGGGCACCGCTGGGAGTTTCACGGTGACGACAACGGGATCTCCGACTCCGTCACTGACTGAGACTGGTGCGCTGCCTAGCCCTGTGACGTTCAAAGACAATGGCAATGGCACTGCCACCCTGAGCGGGACTCCGGCGGCAGGGACGGCAGGCAGCTACCCAATTACGATTAAAGCCAGCAACGGTGTGGGTACCGCGGCGACTCAGAGTTTTACCCTCACAGTGAATCAAGCGCCCGCGATCACCAGCGCCAATAACACAGCCTTCACAGTGGGCACAGCTGGGAGTTTCACGGTGACGACAACGGGTTCTCCGACTCCGTCACTGACTGAGACTGGTGCACTGCCCAGTCTTGTGACGTTCAAAGACAATGGCAATGGCACTGCCACGCTGAGTGGGACTCCGGCGGCAGGAACAGCTGGCAGCTATCCAATCACCATTAAAGCCAGCAACGGCGTGGGCACTGCGGCCACTCAGAGTTTCACCCTGACCGTGAATGGTAGTGGAGGCGGTGGCTCGGGCTTTGCCTATGTAGCCGGGAGCGTGACAGGTGTAAACAACTGGGGCTCAACTTCCGGCACGACTGTCTCCGTCGCTCTTCATCAGATTCCTAAGGCGGGAGACCTTTTGCTATGTGCGGCGAACTGGCAATCGGGCACTGCTACCGCTTCCATGAGCGACCCGAATAATGGCACGTGGAAACCAATTGGGTCAGCCAAGGCAGGGATAGCAACGAACGCCGCCTTCAGCGGCCAGATGTTCTATGTTCCTTCGGCCGTCAATGCTTCAACGACGGTGACCTTAACAGTCAGCAGTGCTGTCGTGTTTCGAGCGTTTGAATGTGCGGAATATTCCTATAGTGGCACGATCGCTTTCGACGGAACGCCTCAGTACAGCACGACTCCGGCTTCAGGAGGGATCGCGACAATCGGCGGGCTTACGACCTCGAATTCCAATGACTTAGTGTTTGCCGCGTGCTTGGGAGTAACGACGACATGCACAACGGGGAGTGGATATACAGGGCTCGATGATAAAAACACCTTCAACGTGACGAGCGGAAGTTTTGGAAACAGCTTCGTAGGACTGAACGGGCAGATGATTCAATACAAGATCGCGGCGACAGCTGGAGCCCAAAGTGCGACATTTGGAACGGGAACTGCCAACGACGACGTGACCCTCGGACTGGTGGCATTCTGAGACCGATGTAAATGAGAAACGAACCGGCCATCTCGACATTTTACGTTGGGAGGATGGCTCAGAGGCGACTCGGTTTCTCATGTCAAAAGTCGTGTTAAACAGCACCGGACATCTGCGGCGAACTTGCGTAATGGCGGCGGAGCGTCTGGTGGAGTCGCCAGCAACCGTTTGAAACGCCCACCAGGTCTCAAATTGCTGTAAGTGACTGCGCGGCTGAATCTCCCCGGTGTGACCTGCCATCGAATATCTTGGCGTTTGACGAACCGAGTGAGGAGGATTTCCTGATGGCTCAAAATATTTCAGCACAGAGGCAGAAGATCGGCGTACCTGTTACATCCATTCGCAAGGTTGAAGCCGATGGCGTGCAAGTTTTTTACAGAGAGGCCGGAGATCCGCAGGCGCCGGTGGTTCTCTTGCTGCACGGGTTCCCGACTTCTTCGTTCATGTATCGCGAGTTGATTCCGCGGCTGGCGGATCGCTACCGGGTGATCGCGCCGGACTTGCCTGGTTTTGGGTTTACGGAAGTGCCGGAGAAGCGGAAATATACTTACACATTCGACGCGTTGGCGGCGACGGTAGATGCGTTCACGAAGGTGCTGCAACTCAATCGTTACGCGGTGTATGTCTTCGATTATGGAGCGCCGACGGGTTTCCGCTTAGCAATGGCTCATCCGGAACGTATTACGGCAATCGTTTCGCAGAATGGCAATGCGTATGAAGAAGGGCTCGGGGACGCGTGGGGACCGATCCGGAAATATTGGGCTTTTCCGAACGCGGAAAATCGCGAAGTGATCGCGAAGAATGTGCTGACGCTTGACGGGACGCGCTGGCAGTACACGCACGGGGTGGCGAACGCGGATAGCGTTGCGCCAGAAACCTACACGCTGGATATGGCACTTATGGAGCGGCCGGGAAACAAAGACATTCAGCTCGATTTGTTTTTGAACTACGCCACGAACGTAGCGCTCTATCCTGCATTTCAAGAATATTTTCGTAAATCGAAACCTCCGTTGCTCGCCATTTGGGGCAAGAACGATCCCTTCTTCATTCCAGCCGGGGCAGAAGCATTCCGAAGGGATATTCCCAGCGCTCAAGTGAAGATGCTCGACACGGGGCATTTTGCACTTGAGACGCACGTGGTGGAGATTGCGGCGGCGATGAGAGAGTTTTTTGAAGCGAATGGAATATAGCCTCGAAGCGAAGGTGAGATTTCAAGATGAGTGCTGAAAACGGAACGATTATTTTGGTGCATGGGGCGTGGGCTGACGGGTCGTGTTGGCAGAACGTCATCCTGCCGCTGGGACAGCTGGGTCTTGATGTGATGTGCGCTCCGATCCCTCTGACGTCGCTTAGTGATGACATTGCGGCCCTCTCGAGAGCACTGGAGAGAACCAGCGGGCCCGTCGTGCTCGTTGGGCATGCGTACGCCGGGGCGGTGATTGCGGGGCCTGCGGACGAACGGATCAAAGCTCTCGTGTACATTGCCGCGCTTGCTCCCGGCGATGGTGAAACGGTGGCGCAAGTTTTCTATCGCGAGAAGCCGCATCCGGAGGCGCCTCATTTGGAACCCGACAGGTACGGCTTCATCTGGATGCCGGAAGAGGGATTTAGTAATGCGGTGCTTCACAAAGCTTCCGCAGATCAAAAAATTGTCGTCGCGGCGGTGCAACGTCCGATTGCCATGAAATGCATTCAGGAAGTGACTCCCACACCATCATGGAAGACGAAGCCGAGCTGGTACTTGCTTGCGGAAGAAGATCGCATGATCAAACCGACGACGCAGCGTTTCATGGCTGAGCGGATGGGCGCGAAAGTCCATGCTCATCCGGTGGACCACAGTCCGATGTACACGGAGCCGAATCTTGTGATGGATATCATCTTGGAAGCAGTGCGCGAGAAGATTTCAGGTGCCAAGACGCGGAGTGCGATGGGCGAGTAGCGATAGAAGCTTTGTGGGCGAAGCGCTGCCACAAAGAGAAACAAGTTCAAATTCGAAAGCTCAAGTCGAAGGCCCCAGGTCATCCCGATCCAACGGCGATCGGGAGGGACCTGAGCTACGGATTTTTGCGCGGGGCGCGACTCTCGCAGGGCGCAGCCTCGCGGGGCACAACACTTGTGTTGCGAAAACATTCTGTGACGATGTGGGAGTCCATTGGCCGGCGCGGGTGCGCTGTTCTGTTTCGTGGCGTGGGGTGAGTTGAGTTATATTGCGCACTGAGCTGCGCTTTAAAGGAGGATCGTCCCATGCTCAATCACGTTGGCGAATTCGGTTGTGTTGCGCTACTCGCTGTTGCGAGCACTGTTCTTTCGTGCGCCGTTGGCGCACAAGAGGTGCCGGAAAAACTTCGGCCGCCGGCCAACGAACAACTTCTTTTTCGGGTCCATGCGAAGGGGGATCAGGTCTATACCTGCAAGGGTGAAGCGGGGCAAGTCACATGGACGCTGAAGGCCCCTGACGCGCAACTTTTCGATAAGGATGACAAACGCTTCGGCAAGCATTTCGCCGGACCGTCGTGGGAAGCAAACGACGGCAGCCGCGTGGCCGGGAAGGCCGTTGCCAACGAGCCTTCGCCTGACGCTGATTCCATTCCGTGGCTTCTGGTGAACATTGTGAGCCACGAAGGCAACGGCGTGCTGTCACGCGCCACAACGATCCAGCGCCTCAACACTAAAGGCGGCAAAGCGCCCGCGTCTGGCTGTGACAGTTCGCACGCTGGCGAGGAAGTGCGCGTGCCGTATTCCGCAGATTATCTTTTCTACGCCCCGAAGTGATCTAGGCGTTGGCCCTAAGCGGGCGTACCGCACCGGCGGTAGCCGAAGAATGCAAGGCCGACAAGGCCCAACGGAAACAGCAGCATGGCGGACGGCTCCGGAACGGTTGAGGTAGAGATTCCTGGTCCGCTCCAAGTGCCGCCAGTTTCGACCGAATCCTGCCACAGAATTTTCTTAACGTCTCCCGACGAATCCACGCATTGGCCCTCTGAGAAATCGTCTGCCTCATTGGCGAAGCCTATAAGGACTCCCTCCATCTGGCCGGTAGAGCAGGCGATCGAAGGAAAAGTTGGTTCAAATGTTTCTTCGAGGTGTGTTGAGCCGACAGAAGGAGAAAGGATAAAGGCGACGGTGAGAGGGACGAAATCGTGCGTACGACAAGCATCGGCGACTTCTGGCGTGCTGCTACTGAACGGCAACGGAGGATGAGGATCAGTCGCGGTTGGCTTTGATGAATGTGATTACGAGGCGGGTGAATTCCTCGGGTTTTTCGAGGTACATGAGGTGGCCGGAGTCATCGACGACGATGCGGCGCGAATTCGGGATTCCGGCTTCGATTACGCCGGCGTGTGCGTGCACGTCGGGGATATCGATGTCGCCCACGAGAATTAGAGTGGGAACATGGATTTCGCCAAGACGCGGAAGCGAATCCGGGGTGGGGCGCGGGAAGTCGGGATGGTTTAAGTCCTGCGGAGCGGCCGATAGAATCTCGTGGAGTTTCTTTTTTGCTTCGGGGTGGTCGGCGGCGAGGAGGTATTTGTCATTTGACCAATTGGAGATCATAGCTGCGACGTCATTTTTTTCCATTGGAGCATTATTGGCATTGCCGCGATTGAGAAAGTGGTCGGAATAGCCGTAGCCGCTGACAACTGCGCCGACGAGGGCCATTCCGTCGATGAGTTTCGGATGCGCGAGAGTAAAATCAATTGTGAGTTCGCCGCCGTGAGAGCTGCCGACCAGAAATGCGCGATTGATTTTCAGGTGGTGGAGTAGCGTGAAGAGGTCGTCCGTTTCGTAATACCAGGTGGTGGCGGCGGGCGAGCGACCATAGCCGCGGCGGTCGTAGCGCACCGTGTGGAATTCTTTGCAGAATGCGGGCCAGACTGCATCCCAAACGGCGGAATGGGCGATTCCGTCGTGAATCAAGACGACGGCGTCGGGACCGGTGCCACATTCGTCGTAATAGATCTTGCCTTTCTCGACTTCGACGAAATGGCCGGGAGCAGATTCATCGGCGGCGGAGAGGGAAGCGGAAAAGGTGAGGGCGATGAGCGCGAGGTTCAACAGGAATAGCCAGCGAAACGGGGATCGCTTCATGTGACCTCCAAACCGAAAAGGATTGTAAGACTCTCGCATTAGACTGCTTAATAGCGCAACTGTAAGGGGTGTGGTGGCGGGCCGAGGCGTTGACTTGGTTGGCATTGACTTGCGTAAAGACGTGAAGTGACCTACGAGAGCGCCAGCTTCTTCATCCAATTGCTGGCGGATTCGGCCAATTCCTTTAGAACGTCCTTATCGGTTTTGCCTGAACTTTTCAGCACATGAAAGGAGTGATCGGCTCCTTCGATTACGTGCAGCGTTGCTCGGGTTCCGAGTTTGGCTAGGATGGGCCGCAAGAGCTTCAGGTCAGCCAGGGCGTCGCGCGTGCCTTGAAGGAAAAGCATCGGCAATTTTACTTCGCGTAGGTGCTCAGCACGTTTTGTTCCCGGTTGATTTGGCGGGTGCAGTGGAAATCCGAAAAAGACCAAGCCTCGAACATTATCCAGGCGCCCTTCGGAAGCTGCGAGCGAAGTCATTCGTCCGCCGAGAGACTTGCCTCCGGCGAATAGCAGCAAGTCCGGAGCCGCTTTCGAAGCAGCGCGCACTGCCGCTTGCACGGTTGCGGTGAGCACAGGAGGGCGGTCTGGAACTTTCCGGCGTTGCTCCATGTAGGGGAACTGGAAGCGAAATGAGGCGACCTGAGAAGCCGCCAGCTCGTGGGCAATAGCCGTCATGAACGGATGATTCATTCCGGCTCCCGCGCCGTGTGCTAGCACCAACAGGCATTGGGCGCTCTGCGGCTGCAAGAAAATTGCTGATACCTCGCCGGCATCTTGGACGGCGAACCGAATGTTCTCAGTGCTCGACATTTTCATTAGCGAGGTTTGCCACGCGGCTCGTGTCCACTGGGAGCCGCATGATCCTTATGATGCGCACCGCAGAGCAAACGAATTGTGGCACGTTCTTGAACTCAGCTGCCAGCGAACGATAGCGCCAGACGTCAAACCCTCTGCGAGAAGGTGCTCCGGTTGACACTCCCGGCCGCGCCTAGCAGAATATTCGAGGCGTGGCGGGTGGCAGTTTAGGTGGTTCCTGCCTGGGGCAAGGCTCTGATTTGTTGACGATTGCAGCGGGAAGTGTGTGCGCCAAATCTTAAGCGAGGAAATATGAGCATCATTTGGATGCGAATTTTCGCATCGGGCATTTTGATTGTGGCGAGTTGTGCGGGCGCGCGGGCGCAGACGGCGACCTGGACGACGAGCGAAGGAGCCGGAACGGCTGCGATGACTCAAGCACTCCTACCCGATTGCGCTGGCGCGGGAGGCACTGCTGCATCGAGCGGCGCCGTCGCGGACGATTCGAAGAAGGGTGGATTCGATCTTGCGAACCTGGATCGATCTGTTTCGCCGTGCGCGGATTTCTATCAGTTTGCAAATGGCGGGTGGATGAAAAACAATCCGATACCGGCGGCTTATCCGAGATGGGGTTCGTTCACAATTCTGCAAGAACACAACCAGGATGTGCTGCACGCAATCCTGGAAGACGCGGCAAAGGACAAGTCCGCGCAGCCGGGATCGAATTGGCAGAAACTTGGTGACTTTTATGCGAGTTGCATGGACGAGAGCGCGATCGAAACGGCAGGATTGAAGCCGCTGGCAGATGAATTCGAGAGAATTGCGCAAATCAAGGATGCTGCGAGCCTTCAGGCGGAAGTGGCACGTTTGCAGAACGACGGCGTGGACGCGATTTTCAATTTTGGTCCGCAGACTGACTTTAAGGACAGCAACAGCATGCTCGCGGGCGTTGGGCAGGGCGGCTTAGGATTGCCAGACCGCGATTACTACACACGCGAAGACGAGAAATCCAAGAAGCTGCGGGACGAGTATGTGCAGCATGTGACGAATATGTTCAAGCTGCTTGGTGACAACGACGCGACGGCTGCGGTCGCAGCGAAGACGGTGATGGATATCGAGACTAGACTAGCGAAAGTATCGATGCCGCGTGTCGACTTGCGCGATCCCGACAAGGTCTACCACAAGATGCCGGTTTCGCAGTTTCAGGCGCTCGCGCCAAACGTGGATTGGGAAGGGTATTTCAAGGAGATTGGTGCGCCACCGGTGACTCAGATCAATGTTTTTCAACCGGATTTTATGAAAGAAGTGAGTGCTGCATGGACCTCGGTGCCGCTTGCGGACTGGAAGGTCTACCTGCGATGGCAGTTTGTCAACGCAGAGGCGGCGGCGCTGCCAAAAAAGTTTGTGGATGAAAACTTCGACTTCTATTCGAGGAAATTAACTGGTACGACAGAAATTCTGCCACGCTGGCGCCGCTGCGTGCGAGCGACCGACCAAAAGCTCGGCGAGGATTTGGGACAGTTCTATGTGCAGAAGGCGTTTCCACCGGAAGCGAAAGCCAAGGCGCTGGAGATGGTGCACAACCTGATTGATGCGCTGCGCGCCGATCTTTCGACGCTCGACTGGATGAGCCCCGCAACACGCGAGCAAGCCATCGCAAAGCTGAGCGCGATCAAGTTGAAAATCGGGTATCCGGATAAATGGCGCGATTATTCCGGCTACAAAGTGGATCGCGGGCCGTACGTTGAGAATTTTATCCGGGGTAACGAATTCGAGGCTGCGTACGATCTGGGGAAAATCGGTAAGCCGGTGGACCGAGGCGTTTGGAATATGACGCCGCCGACCGTGAATGCCTATTACAACTCGACCCGCAACGAAATCGTGTTTCCGGCGGGCATCTTGCAGCCGCCTTTCTACGATCCTAATCGCGATGATGCGATGAACTACGGCGGGATGGGCTCGGTGATCGGGCATGAGTTGACGCACGGCTTCGACGATCAGGGCAGCAAGTTTGATGCGATGGGGAACCTGAAAAACTGGTGGACGCCGGAAGACTTGAAGAATTTCCAGGCGCGGGGCGAGTGCATCGTGAAACAGTTCGACAGCTTCGAGGTGGAACCCGGGCTGCACGAAAACGGAAAGCTCGTGGAAGGTGAGAGCATTGCGGATTTCGGCGGGCTGACGATTTCTTATGCTGCACTGCAGAAGACACTTGAGGGAAAGCCGTCAGCCGCGCCGATTGACGGTTTTACGCCCGATCAAAGATTTTTCCTGGGCTGGGCGCAGGTGTGGGCTAGCAATATGAGGCCCGAGTATGCGCGGATGATTGTGAATACGAATACGCATCCGTTGGATAGTTACCGGGTGAATGCGCCGGTATCGAATATGCCCGCGTTTGCGAAGGCGTTTGATTGCGGTGCGGAGTCGAAGATGGTGCGGCCGGCTGCGGAACGGTGCCGGATTTGGTAGAACTGAGATCAGGCTGCGCGCGACTTAGAGCTTCAGATCCCAAGTCTCGGCGACAAGATTCTTCCCGAAGCTACGGTGGCGGTGACGGGCCACACGGCGGAAACCAGCCTTGCGGTAAATGTGCCGCGCAGCATCGAGATCACTCTGGGTCCAGAGAGTAATCTTGCGATAGCCGGCCTGTTTTGCGAAACGCGCGCATTCAGACACGAGACGCGCGCCGATTCCAAGTCCGCGGGCTTCGGGTTCGACTAGAAGCAGGCGCAGTTGGGCTATCGAAGCCGATTTCTTCACGAGCAACACCGAGCCGACAATCGCTCCTTCTCTTTCGGCGATCCAGCAGCGTTCCTTGGCGGGATCGAAATGCTGACCGAACTTCGCGACGATCTCCGCAGCCAGTGCCTCGAAGGCTTCGTCATAACCATGCTCTTGCGCGTAAAGCACGCCGTGACGATGCACGATCCAGCCCAAATCGCCTAGCTGGTGAGGTCGAATGATGTAAGGAACCTTATTAGTTGCACTGTCGACGGTGGGAACCAAAGTGCCCTCAATAGTCTGCATCGCGTTGATGAGCTGAGATTGAGCGGTTGCGGGAAGGGAACGAAGCATTGCGGAAATTTCGTTTCGAGATCGAGTATTCAGAATAGCGACCGCCTTCGTACCCCTCGGAGTAAGGTTCAACAACACTTGGCGGGCGTCCGACTGGGAGACGCTCCTTTTGATTAGGCCTCGCGTCTGGAAACTCGCTAGAGTTCTGCTCAGGTAACCCGGATCAATCGCCAACTGCTTGGCGATTGCGGTGGCTGTGGAATTTGGCGCGCGATAGACTTCAAAAAGAATGCGTCCCTCTGCAAGAGAGTAGGGGCTGCGCAGAAAGTTTTCGTTTAAGACCCCAATGCGCATTGTGTAGAAGCGGTTGAATTGGCGAACCCGTTCTACGCGCTGGTCGCGAATGCAAACAGCGTAACGCACTTTCTTGTTTTAGTCAACTATATTGTTGACCAAGTCAATCAATCAGCCGACGCGGACCGATTGCTCAGAGGCCACCACGAACCCTGCGGCGTCGTGGCTGCCCGCGACTAGACCGTCGGAGCAGCTAGCGGCTCTTGAGAAATAACCGGTGGCGGCTCGTATGCTGGGGCCGATACGGCGATAGCACGTTGATGCTCCCTGTACCAGATGCATTCGCTGGCGCGCTGCCATAAGCGGCAGGCTTGCCAGAAGATGATGAGAAATTGAGAAAGCAGAAACGGCGCGAGGATGGATTCGGGGCGAAGATGCGTCATCCAAATGTGAAGGCCCGCGGCAAAGACGATCCACGCGATCAGGCTAACCCGCAGATATAGCCAATAGAGCGAAAAGAAATTGCGCCGCAGCAGGACGGCAGCGCGGCGAAGGGCTTTGTGCATGCGGCGCTCGTCCTCGGCAACAGCGATCACCTGCGCCATATCGAACCAGACTCGAATGCAGATCAGCAGCAGCAGAAGGATGACGGCGGCGGCTTCGACGAAATGCACTGCTGGCATCGGCGAGATCGATTGCTTGTCGATGCGATCATAGACGTGATGGGCGATTCCGCCGAGAATGAGAACTGGAATAAGCACGACGAGGAGATAAATCGTCAAGCGCACAAAGCGCCAAAAATGGTGACCGCAAGCTTCGAAGAATGCGCCGGCGTGAAGCCGCTGGCCGGAATAATAAGTAGCTAGAATTCCGCCAGTGGCGAAGATCGTGAAGATTGTGAAAAGGATTGCCCCCGACAAGGAAGCCGATACCGATCCACCAAATGGAGATTCGGGATTCATCGCGAGCGAGGCGGAGGCTCCGAGGTTGAAGCCGTGCACAAGCTGATCGGCGGCCAAACTGTGGTCCAGAATCGCGGCGACGCGTTCATTCGTTCCACGGGTTGCGACGTAGGCCAGCACAAAATTGACCACGTAAATCAACCAAAGAACGCGTTGGCGGCTCCATACGAGCGAAGCACCAGAGAAAAACGTCCTCGGTGTTGCGTCTGCCATTACGAATTCCTCCACTTACGAATGCTGGTCATGCGAGCCATGCGAGCAGTTGCGCCATCCACTCGCTAGCAAATCCCCAGATGTTCGATAGCTTCTTTGTGGCGCGGCTATCAGTTTTCACGACGTAGCTATTGTTGAACAGGTCGCGATCCAGCCAGACCTGATGGTCCGGGTCGATTTCCGCGGACACGATCTGAGATTTGCGATCGTAGACATAGCGAACCCAGCGGTCGCGGCCATCCCAATGCTCGATCACTGATTGCTTGTCATCGAAAGTAATCTTCACGTCAACCGGAAATACAAAATCGTCTTTGCGTTGCACGGTTACGTAAGAGCGATAGAGCAGGTCGCCGTCTTTTGCGGCCACGTTCTCAGGCTCGTACCAATTTACGGGGTCGGAATGTGCATCGAGGATTTTGTAGTCCAGCATCTGTGTGCCTGAGATGGCTTGATCGAAATACCAGTGCAAATCTTTGCCGGAGACTTCCTCGACGGTTTTGATGAAATCTTCGCCTGTGGGATGAGTGAAGCGATAACGCATGAAGTAGGTGTGCAATGCCTGCCGCAGCGTTTCTTCGCCAATGATCTTCTCGAGGGTAAGCAACATCGTGGCTGTCTTGCCGTAAGTGATAGCGCCGTAGGCGTCGCCGTCGTAAAAACGCCAGGCGAATCGAGTGATCGGATCGGTATCGGGTCTCTGGAGGTAAGAAAAGCGCTGCGAGTCGTCTTCGCCCAACTGAAGGAACGGGAAATTGAATTCGGACGTGTACTTAGCATAGAGCGCGTCCATACCTTTTGTTTCCATGTAGCTGTTGATGCCTTCGTCGAGCCATGCCTCTTCGAATTCATTCGTCGCTACCATTCCATACCAGTATTGATGGCCGAATTCGTGCTGGGTGACGAGCTCGGGAAGCAGAGCCCCTTTGGGCATAAACCAATAGGTGTCCGCAGTGATCAGCGTTGGATATTCCATGCCGCCTGCCTGGAAGCCACCATGCGGTGGATCGATTACGGTGAGCCGGTCGTAGGGGTAAGGGCCGATCCATTGATCATAGAGCGCGAGCGTGCCTTTCAAGACTTGTAGGTATCGCGGCGCCGACGAAATATTCCCCGGCGACATTAAGACGTGTAACTTTACCGTGCCGGCGCTGCCGGTCCAGGAATCCTCGACGTCGGTGAAACTCGGGCTGGCGCTCCAGGAAAAATCGTGCACATCCTCGGAGTGGAACGTGAGCGTCTTCGTGCCGTCGGGATTATTCGTGGAAGCGAGGAGATCGCCGCCTGCGCCTACGATCTCATTTTGAGGAAGCGTGACCTTCACGTCGAACGTGCCGAAATCGGCGAAGAATTCCGTGGTGTTGTGAAACTGATGGCAATTCCACGCGCCTTTCCACCACACGCCGACTTTCGGAAACCACTGGCCGACCATGTAGAAATCGCGCAGGTATCCAGTTCGCGCGACGACTTCGGGCAACTTGTCGTTGAAGGCGATCTTGAACTCCACTTCGGCGCCCGCCGGGACGGCTCTGGGAAGTTCGATCTGCATCACGGTGCGATCGGCTGCGTTGTGGTCGTCAGGCTGGATGAAGCGCATCTCGTTTGTCAGGTCACCCATGCCGGTGACTTCGAGATGCGAGATAGAGATTGCCCCGAAATGCTCCTGCTTCCAATCGAGGTCGAGGTTGTCGCGGTGCTCCTCAGTCATAAAAGTGGATTGGGGTTGGAAGGCGTTCAGATACAAGTGAAACGGGAGTGCTTTTTGGGGCTGCCCGGTCAGATTTTTGTACCGCAGGGTTTCTGTTGCGGCGATCGTATGCTTCGCGGTGTCGAGCCGTGCGTCGATTTGATAGGCGACGACGCGCGTGGATAAGGTTTGCTGCTTTGCCGCGCCGGGCGCGGTGCTGGGCGCCGGCGGCGCAGCACGGCGGGTGGCGCTGGCTTGGCCTGATCCCGCAGGTTGCGCGGCGCAAGTGAGAGCCAGCGCTAGAACGATTCCAATGCGCATCTGCCTCCGATTCGGTAGCGACGACTCCAATGCCACCTAAAGCATGCGGAAAGAATATGATACGCGGCGCAACGTGGCAAGCTGGCTTAACGAAATCTTCGCGCCCAGGCCCGGACTCGAGCTAGAAGGTGCGTTTCAAGTGACGCAGGATTGCGGCGAAGTTGACGCGTCCTCCTGACACGACTAAACTCTAATTATCTGGGCATAGTTCTCGCCTTCTTTGCAGAGAGAGACTCAGGAGCCGGTAAGTTCATGGTTTCCCCCGTGTTACAGCATAGGCGCCATCAACAGATTTTGACGGACGTGGTGCGCGAATACATTGAGACGGGCGAGCCCGTCTCGTCGCGAAGCGTGGCGCGAAGGCACGTGGATCCGCTGAGTCCCGCGACCGTGCGTAACGTTATGGCGGACCTCGAAGATGGCGGCTTTCTCTACCAGCCGCACACTTCGGCGGGACGGGTGCCGACGGCTGCGGCCTACCGATTTTTTGTCGAGCAAGTAACGGCGCAGGCGACCGCGAGTCCCGAAGACAGGCTGTGGATTCGCCGTGAGCTGGAAGCTGCGAACACGCCCGAAGCGGTGATGGAGCGTGCCAGTCATGTGCTCGCGGCTGTTTCGCGCGGGTTGGGAATTTTCATCGCGCCGCCGCTGGCACGGAGCGTGGTGGAGCATCTTCGTTTTTTGCTGCTGCC
Organism: uncultured Acidobacteriota bacterium; assembly: GCA_963721825.1. GTDB lineage: Bacteria > Acidobacteriota > Terriglobia > Acidiferrales > UBA7541 > Palsa-295. Next base: position 177,933 of record CAVRLE010000001.1, read on the forward strand.
GGATAATCGGGTGCTGGTGGTGTTGGTTGCTGCCGGTGGTCAGACGCGCGACAAGTTGATTCGTCCGGAGAGGCAATTCCGCCAGGAAGATTTAGATCAGATCGCGGCGTATTTGAATCACCACTACATCGGATGGACGATCGAAGCGATGCGGTCCGATTTGCGGGCGCAGTTGGCGCGCGACCGCGAACGCTACAGCCAACTGGCCGGTGATGCTTTGATGTTGTGCGATCCGAGTGTTCTGGGCGATATCGACGAGCGCAAGATTTACGTGGAAGGCGCCGCGCAAATGGCGGCGTCGCGGGAATTTACCAATCAGGATCAATTGCGCGAATTGCTCGAGACAATCGAGGAGAAAGATCGGTTGATCGCGATTCTGAGCGGATGCATTGAAGCTCCTGAACCGGTGCATGTGGAGTTGGGTGTGGATCAAATTTCGAATGCGGGAAAGCATCTGGCGGTGGTATCGGCGTCTTATTCGTCGGAAGGCGAAGTGCAGGGCACGCTGGGGATTGTTGCGCCGATGCGAATGCACTATGAGCGCGTGATTACGGCGGTGGCGTTTATGTCGCAATTCTTTTCGGAAGAAAAAGAGAGGAATTAGTCGTGGCAGCACAGAAGAGTCAGAGAGAAGAAGAGCAACCAAAGCCAGGAGTCGCGCCGCTTGAATCAAGCGGCGGCGACGATACCGGTTCGGCGGCTGCCGCTGCGCCGGAGTCGGCGCTGGCCGAGCAGTTGCAAAAGCTCGCAGCGGAGAAACAGGACCTGACGAACACGCTCGTGCGTTTGCAGGCCGATTTCGACAATTACCGGAAGCGAATCGAGAAAGAGCTCGATCAGGCGCGGCATCGCGGAGTCGAAAACCTTATTGAGCAACTCCTTCCCGTGCTGGACGGTTTCGATCGAGCACTTGCCGCCCATGATGACCCCGCCTATGAGGATTATCGCAAGGGTTTTGAGCTGATTCGAAAACAGCTTTGGGATCTACTCGCAAAGCAGGGAGTGCATCGGATCGAGTCTGTCGGCAAAGAATTCGATCCCAATGTGCATCATGCCGTGGAGCACGTGCCCACAAGCGATTATCCCGATGGTGCCGTGATCGAAGAGTTCCAGCCGGGCTACATATTTCACAATCGCGTACTGCGCCCAGCAATGGTGCGCGTGGCGAGCGGCTGTAAGAATTGACGGCCTCAGATAGTCTCGTTAGCGGTGAGCAGTTCCGAACGTAATGGTTCAAATTCATATTTCATCGTAGAAAAGGACTGAAGAGAAGAGATGGCACCCAGCAAACAGCAGGATTTCTATGCAGTTTTAGAAGTAACGCGCGAATCGTCGGCGGAACAGATCAAGTCCGCATACCGCAAAGCGGCAATGAAATGGCATCCGGACCGCAATCCGGAGAATAAGCACGAGGCGGAACTTAATTTTCGCGCGGCGGCAGAAGCTTACAGCGTGCTTTCCGACCCGCAGAAACGCTCGATTTACGATCGCTTTGGCCACGCGGGACTGGGCAGCCGCGGATTTGAGGCGGGCGGATTCAACGCGTCGATCTTCGAGGATTTTCAGGATATTCTTGGCGACCTTTTCGGCTTCGAGGATATTTTCGGCGGCGGGCGGCGTCGCGGAGGACGCGGGCAGCGCGGCCAACGCGGAGCGGATCTGCGTTACGACATGACGCTCACGTTTGAAGAAGCAGCAACGGGCGTCAGCACCAAGATTCACGTTTCGCGGCACGAAGCGTGCGAGGCGTGTCACGGAACCGGCGCCAAGCCCGGCACCGGCATGTCCACGTGCAAGACGTGCGGCGGACGAGGCCAGGTATCTTACAGCCAAGGATTTTTTTCCATCACGCGCACGTGCCCAGCATGCCAAGGCGTCGGCCAGGTGATTCGCGATGCATGCACGGCGTGCCGCGGACAAGGCCGCATTGAGCGCGAACGTACGCTCGAAGTAGGCGTTCCCGCTGGCGTCGATTCAGGGACGCGATTGCGGATGGCGGGTCATGGCGAGCCGGGCACGAATGGCGGGCAGTCTGGCGATCTATACATTTTCCTCGAAGTGAAGGACCATGCTTTCTTCGAGCGCCGCGGCGCCGACCTTTACTGCACGATTCCTATCAGTTTGTCGCAAGCGACGCTGGGTACTTCGATCAAGGTTCCCACGCTTTCTGGCGAAGAAGAGCTCGAGATACCCGAGGGAACGCAGTCGGGTCAGATCTTCCGCAAAAAATCGAAGGGACTGCCGAACCCGCATGGCGGACGAGGCGATTTGTACGTGAGCGTTCGAGTGGAGATTCCTGCCAAGGTGACGCGCGAGCAGCGACGGTTGCTCGAGCAACTTGGGCAGACAATGAAGGTGGAAAACAAGCCGATCGAGCGAGCGTCAAATTTCTTCGATAAGGTGAAGGATATTTTCGGCTAGAGTTCGGAGCAGCCGCCTCATCTGCCATATATGGCCGCTCGCGCAAATCAACAATTTACGCCGTCCTCCGCGGGGGCCAATCCCCCCCCAAATCTCGCGTGAATTTTTATAGATTTGTAACATGCCATAGCCCTACCCTGAATTTAGCTCGCCTTTAACTGTGGTACATTCTGGGGCTCCAGCATGGCCAGAATTCGCATTGACAGCACCCGCGGAAAATATGCCGTTGTATGTTCGCGCGGAACGGTTTCGAGGGCCTCCGGGCTCATCAGTGAGCACAGCCGGCGCGGCAAAATTTTCTTTCTATCTTCGCCTCGTATATGGAACTATTGGGGCAGGAAATTAACGGCGAAGTCTCGCGGCCAACGCAGCGCGATAATTCTGTTTGACGATAGCGAGCCGGCAAAGCGGCTTGCAACCGTAGAAAAAATCGCTCGTGCGTTGGTTAGCTTCGGTGCGGATCGCGACGCCACGTTGGTAGCCGTCGGTGGCGGCGTGGTAGGCGATGTTGCGGGATTCGTTGCAGCCTCGTACTTGCGAGGCGTGCGCCTCATTCACGTTCCGACCACGCTCGTAGCGCAGGTGGATAGTGCGATAGGCGGGAAGACCGGCGTAAATCTTCCGGAAGGGAAGAATCTCGTCGGCGCATTTTACCCGCCGGAGCTGGTCATTGCTGATCCGGATGTTCTCAGCACGCTGCCTCACCGTCAGTACCGCGCGGGGCTGTACGAGATAATCAAATATGGCGTGATCGCCGATCCGGCGCTGTTCCGCTATCTCGAGCGCCATATGCTCGCGCTTCTCCGCCGGGATCGCGCAGCGCTCGAATATGTGATTCCGCGGTGCATTCGGATCAAGGCGATGGTCGTTGGCAAAGATGAGCGCGAGAGCGGCCTGCGCCAGATTTTAAATTTCGGCCACACGCTTGGCCATGCGCTGGAGACCGCCACCGGCTACAAGAAGTTTCTTCACGGGGAGGCGGTTGGCCACGGCATGATTTTTGCGACGCTTCTTGCGGTCGCGATCGGCCATCTCGGTGTGAAGGATGCGGCGCGAATTATGGGCCTGATTCTATCGGTCGGGCCGCTGCCGCGGATCCCGGCGCTCTCGAACTCGGAGTTGAGATCGTTGGTGCTGAGCGACAAGAAAGTTCATGCCGGCGAAATCGGCTGGGTACTGCCTTCCGTTATCGGAAAGGCGAGATGGGGGGTGGCAGTCCCCTGGCGCGCCATTGGCACGAGTTTTCGCGCGCTGCCTGGATTGCTTGGCGACTGGCAGCGCAGCGCAACGAGGTCGAACGAGTTGCACAAAGCATGAAAATCTTCGAGACATCGTCTCCGCCGGTTTTGGGTTCGCGGCCTAAAGGCGCTCGTGACGAACGCGATTCCGCGCGGCGCGTGCGCGATATGTTCAGCGCTATTGCGCCTCGATACGACCTGTTGAATCACTTGCTGTCGTTTTCGATGGATAACAAGTGGCGCCGCCTGACGGCGGAAAAATTCCGTCGAATCCTGCGCCGCACCGATGCCCGCGTTCTCGATTTGTGTTGTGGCACTGGAGACCTGGCATTCGCTCTGGAAGTGGAGCGGGTAGACGTGATCCGGGATCCCAGGGCGCATCGCATACCGATCATGGGTTGCGACTTCGCGTATCCAATGTTGGAGCGCGCGCGGAAAAAGGCGCGAGCAGACTCGCACACCGCAGAATTTATCAATGGCGATGCCCTGAACATGCCTTTTCCCGACCAGAGTTTTGACCTGGTAGCCACCGCATTCGGATTTCGAAATCTTGCAAACTACGAGCGCGGCCTCCGCGAAATAGCTCGCGTCTTAAAGCCAGGAGGAAGAATCGCGATCCTCGAATTTTCCGAGCCAAGCAATAGTGCCATGGCGAAGATGTATCGCTTCTACTTCAAGCGGATTCTTCCTGTTATTGGCGGAATGATTTCGGGCAATAAAGCAGCCTACGCATATCTTCCCAGCTCTGTATCGAACTTTCCCACTCCGCCGGAGCTTGCGAAATTGCTGTGCAGTTCGGGATTTCTGGGAGTTCGCCATCAAGCATGGAATTTTGGAAGCGTTGTGCTGCATACGGGGCGCCTGCCCGAACCGGGGAAAGTCGTAATTGAAACCGAAGAGGACCGCGCCCGTGGCTTTTGGAAAGAGCGCCGGAAACGGCCAAGAGAGGACTGCAAGGAATCAAAGAATTAGTTATCCAGGCCGAGGTTGCGAATCTTGTGAAGCAGCGTCTTGTAGGACACCCCTAATTTTTCCGCCGCGCGTGTTTTGTTCCACTTCGTTTCACGCAACGCATTCTGAATTTTGAACCGCTCCACGTGCGCCAGGGCGCGTTGCGAAACCTCTTCAAGAGGACCTTCCCATAGAAATTCATCCTCAACCATATGCTCCGGCAGTTGCTCGGCCGTGGGACGTGCGGAAGGTAATTGCAAACCAGCCACATCGATGTTTGAACCATTCGCGAGGATTGCCGCCCGCTCGATCGCGTTTTGAAGTTCGCGCACATTACCCGGCCAAGGGTAGGTGAGTAGCCGTTCGCGTGCGTCTTCCGTAAGCGCCAGCGCCGGCTTGCGAAATTCGCGCTTGAAGCGTTCGAGAAAATGCTCGGCCAGCAGCAGTACGTCGTCACCGCGCTCGCGCAGAGGCGGAATCGTAATCGGCACAGCGGAAATTCGGAAGTAGAGGTCCTCGCGAAACGTCTTGTCCGCCACAGCGGCGCGCAGGTCTTTATTTGTCGCTGTGAGGATTCGCACGTTCACTTCGATTTCCTGCGTGCCTCCAACGCGGTCGAATCGCTTTTCCTCCAACACGCGCAGAAGCTTACTTTGCACTGCGAGAGGCAGCTCGCCAATTTCGTCCAAGAACAACGTCCCGCGATGCGCGAGTTCGAGTTTTCCGATTTTTCGCGCGCCTGCACCCGTAAAAGCGCCGCGCTCGTGTCCGAAGAGCTCATTTTCCACCAGGCCTTCAGGAATCGCCGCACAATTCAGCGCCACAAAGGAATGGTCGGCGCGCGGGCTCAGATGATGGATCGCGCGTGCAAAAAGCTCTTTTCCAGTGCCACTTTCGCCGAGAAGCAGAACCGTTGAATCGGTCGCCGCCACGCGCTGCGTCATCTGGCTCGCGTCTTTCATCGTGGGGTGTTCGGCGACGATACGTGGAAATCCATAATGCGCCGCGTATTCTTCACGCAGGAGCAGATTTTCTCGCAGAAGTTCCTGTTGCTTCGTAGCGCGATCGAGGAGCAGTTTCAAATGATCGAGATCGACCGGCTTCTGAATGAAATCAAATGCGCCTTCTTTCATCGCCGTCACAGCCTCTTCCACGGAACCATAGGCCGTAACAAGAATCACAGGCAGGGTAGGTTCCACGCGGCGAGCTTCTCGAAGGACGTCCAATCCCGAACTTCCCGGCAGCTTTAAATCAGTGAGGACGAGCAGGTACCGGCGCGCGCGTATTTTGTCGATGGCGGCATTACCGTCGGGCGCTTCCTCCACCAAATAGTCCGCCCGCTCGAGCGCCTTGCGCAGCATCGCCCGGAGCTCAGGCTTGTCTTCGACAAGGAGAATTGGCTCCATGGAAACTGGCTAACGGGCCCATCCGGGATCGCCGCCCGCTTGGTGAAGGTCATCTTCGGCATCGGAGATGGCTTGCTTGTCCGCGTCGATTTCCTTTTGCTTGGCCGCGATTTTGGCAGTCTTTTCGTTGACATCGCTGCGGGTCAATCCCTGCTGCATGCCCTTCACAGGGTCGTTGTAATACTGCAGATCGAGTACGCCGAGTTCGCGCTGCATCACGTCGAGGTCAGCTTGATCCTGCTCGAGTTTGTGGCGGACCCTTTCGAATCGCGCCCGCCATTTTTTCTCGTCGCTTCCTGCGTTCTTATCGGACTTCGCGCCGTCAGCAGGAGGATTCTTGGCATCGCCCGGGGCTGCTGCTGGTTCCTCGCCGACCGCCGAGATTCCGCCTTCCTTGAGAATATTGTCGTTCGTGATGACTTTGGCCTGCTTGGGAGTGTCTTTTTTCTGTTCGCGGGCGCGTCGAGCCGCTTCGGCCAGCGTTTCTTGTTGGCTGGCAGCTGCTTGAGGTGACGTTTGTGTCGTCTGCGCGCCGCTCTGCGAGGCGTTGGAGGAATCCTGTGAAGGCGACTTCGCTGGGTCCTGCTGCTGGCAATGGCCGCTCGGTGGAAACGCCGCAATCGCGGCAATTGCCGCCAACCAGAGTGCTCTGCGCATAGTTACGCCTCCGAGGGCACCTATGGGATAGGCCCTCGATATAGTTTAGATGCGGGCGGCTTCGGAGGGGAATAGCGACGGCGAGGGCTCCTGCCGCAAAGGTAACCACAGCAGGAACTCCGCGCCTCCACCGGTGCGGTTGCGCGCTTCGATGCTGCCACCGTGCTGCAGGGCCACCTTTTGAACGACGGCAAGTCCGAGGCCCGTGCCCTCGGATTTCGTCGTGTAGAACGGGAGGAAGATTTTGGGCAGGTCCGCCTGCGGAATGCCTGGCCCGTTATCGGCGATGCAGATGCGCTGCCACTTCCGCCCGCCCAGCTCTTCAATCGTCCCCGAAACGGTGAGGCGGGCGCTGCCACTGGATTCTCGGGCGGCTTCTGCTCCATTACGCGTCAAGTTGACGAGTGCTTGCCGGATCAATGCTTCGTCGCCGGGCAGATCCTCGAAAGCTCCTTCGTATTCAACCGCACAGCCGGGGTTCGATTCCCGCAGCTCTTCCGTGACGCGCTCGACGAGCGTCTTCATCGGCACCGTCTCGTAGCAGATTTCGAGCGGCTTCGCAAAGCGGAGAAACTCTGTGACGACGTGCGTGAGCGCTCGCGTCTGGTCCAGAATGCGCTCGGCCGATTCTCGAATGTCGCCAGAGTCCGGGCGCGCTTCGCTGCGAATCATCTGCGCGTAGCCGGAAATTGTGGCCAGCGCGTTCTTGAATTCATGTGCGATACCAGCGGACATTTCTCCGAGTGCCGCCAAATTCTCTTTCCAGCGCATCTGCTTTTGCAGCGCCGTGAGTTCCGTTAGATCGCTCATCAGGCACAGTGCACCGCTCACTTTCATTTCAGGCGGCACACCGGGAAATTCCGTGCCGGGGCGCGGCGGATTGCGAACTGCGCGGAAAATCGGGGAGATCGTAACGCCGAGGTGGCGCATTTCACCTTCGGCTGTCACGTGCTCCACTTCGCCGCGATGAAACGTTCGCCCCTCGCGCAGGCAAGCCGTCAGCATCCGAGTCAATTCGGTATCCGCGCCGAGAATTTCTTTGTACGACCGGTATCGCAAAGTGCGAATACCCAGCGCTTCCTCTGCTGCCGGGTTTGTGCTGCTGATTGCGCCCGTAGCATTCACCAGGAGCAATCCCGTGGGCATATTCCGGGTTACTTCCTCGGTGAGACGCTCGGATTCTTGCGCGCGTTCCTGCGCCACTAGATGCAGGCGCGCGAGTTCTTTTTCCTGCGTACGCAGCTTCTCAATTACGCCCTGCATCGAGGCGGCCATAAAAGCGGAGGCATTGTCAGGATCGGGGATGGGAGCGGTAAATTGGCCTTCGGGAGAGGTATCGCCCCTGCGCAGGAATTTGCGCACGACAATTGCGAAAAGGATCAAAACAAGGAGTAAAACGAGAAGCCCTCCTGCCAGGAAGCCGAGGTCGAAAGGCTGAACGCCCGTGATTCGTGTGGGGATCTGGGGAACCATTACATGCCTCGTTCTGTTAGATGCGCTCTAGCCATCAGCGCACCACCAGCAGTCCCTGATACCAATATACAATCGGCGTTCCGAAAAATACCACTAGCAGGGCAGCCATCCCGAGAAACGTGCCAAAGGGCAGTTCGTAATCGGAATCCTTCCGCCGCGCCACGATTACGATGATCCCCAGGACGCTTCCGAGCATCGAGCCGGTGAAAATCGTCAGCAACGTCCGCTTCAGCCCGAGGAACGCGCCGGCCATCAGCATCATCTTCACATCGCCCATCCCCATTCCTTCGCGTCCGCGCAGGCGGAAATAAACTTCGGACACCAGCCATAGCAGACCGCTGCCGGCCGCCGCGCCCAACAGCGCGTCCACAAATGAAAGAATCGGCGCAGGCGGCGGAAACTCAAAGATCCGCTTAGTGAGGGCAAGGGCCGTTCCGTCGACAGGTGTGGTGAAGAAGCTGAGCAAAAGGCCCAGGCCCAACCCCGTGAAGTTGACCACGTCGGGAAGGATCCGTTCGCGCAAGTCGGTGAAGACCAGCACGATCATAATCGCCGAAAAAATCGCCCATTTCAGCGCCTCCGCCTTAAGACCAAAAACCTCATAGCAGCCCAGAAAAAGCAGTCCCGTCAAGAACTCCACAATCGGATACATCGCCGAGATCGGGTTCTTGCATTTCCGGCATTTGCCGCGCAGAAGGAGATAACTGACCACGGGAATATTGTCATAAGGACGAATCGGAGCGCCGCATTTGACGCAGGCCGAAGCGGGAAGAACGATCGATTTCCCGCCCGGAATCCTCACAATGCAAACGTTCAAAAAGCTGCCTATGACCAGCCCAAAAAGAAACACAAAGACCGCAATGAGCATCCCGGAAGCCACAAATCGAATGTGCCACATACCTCGGAGTCACTCAAGCTGCCTACACGAGACCGTGCCCGACTGCTAACACACGTAAGGCCCGTAACGCACTCGCCTCATTCAATCGTTCGTTTTCCCGGTTCGCCATCCGATTGGTGCCACTCGCCGGGGTTTGATTGGTGCCTCTGGTAAGCTGAATTGAATCAATCGTAACCATGGCCCTGTTAGAACGAAAAATACGGCGCTACGAGCACATGCGTTGGGCCCAGGAGCCCAACCGCCGCACACTGCCCTTCGCCTGGGGGCTCGAATACATCGGCGGCTCCGCCAACGAGCCCGCTCCGCGCGGATACCTCGATCATTTTGTCGAGCACACGCTGGCTCACAGCGACGAGTGGTACGCCACCGGTCCAGCAACAGACTATTCGCTCGACAACGGCGTCCTCACCTTCACCAGCGCCATCGAATCACCGTGGCCCGAAAATAATCTCGTTCATGGACAATTTTTCCAGGCCCGCCACACCGGCCCCGCCGTCGTAGTTCTCGCTCAATGGAATTCCCGCTGGGAAGAGCAGACCGATGTCTGCCGCTGGCTCAACAAGCTGGGAATCACGGCCGTGAAGCTGAGCCTTCCATATCACGACCGCCGCGCCGTCCCAGGCCATCCCCGCGCCGATCATCTTGTCGGTCCCAATGTCGGCTTGACGCTGCAAGCAAATCGCCAGGCCGTTCTCGACGCCCGCCGCACTCTCCGCTGGCTCGAGCAACAAGGTTATGACCGCCTCGGCGTTCTCGGCACGAGCATCGGCTCGTCAATCGCGTTCGTCACCATGTGCCACGAGCCGGCAATTCGCGCCGGTGCGTTCCTGCACGTCGCCACGTATTGCGGCGATGTGGTGGCAAACGGCCTCACCACCATGAACGTTTGGGAGTCGCTGCAGTCAAAGCTTTCGCAGGAAGATATCCGCCGCTACTGGTCGCCAATCAGCCCGTTTCCTTACATCCCCAAGCTTCTCGGTACCGGGAAGAAAATCCTCGCCATCACCGGCCGTTACGATCCCACCTTCTGGCCCGAATTCACGAATGCCTTCTTCGACGAGGCGCCGCGAGGTGGCTTAGAAGTCGAGAGGTTGTCCTTGCCATGTGGCCACTATTCGATGGGAGTCGCGCCGTTCAAGTGGCTGGTCGGGTTCCGCTTCGGCACATTCCTGTTTCAATCGCTTGCTTCGTAATTCCGCAAGTCGCGGAAACAATCTTCGAAAAGACTAAGGTTTGCTTCGCCCATGCCGATTACCATGCTGGAGGTACTTCCGTGGCAAACCCTGTTAGCTCAGTTTCGAGTGCCCTGCAGTCCGCGCACATTGCTCAGCAAAGCCAAGCTCCCGACTCAAAGCCAACGCCAAAGCAACATGTCATCCCTCAAGATACCATTTCGATAAGCAAGTCCGGCGCAGCCGCAAGTCAAGCTCAGGCAGCATCGAAAAGCGCGCAAGGCTCAAGCGAATCAGAATCCGGCGAAGCCAAATAAAAATGCATAGCTCTGAATCGAATCCTACGTCTAGCGCAGGAGATTGCTGAAATCGCCCGCCGCAATTCGCGCGGCCACAGCTTCAATATCCCGCGAAAGCGACCGGTCAGAATCCACCCTCTTCGATACGCCGCGCAGCAATTCGTAAGCCTTCTGCGTCTCGGGCCCGGTGCGAAGTGGCGCAAGCAAATCCAGTCCCTGGCAGGCAGCCAGTAGTTCAATCGCTAGGACGTTCCGCAGGTTCGCGAGCATCGGTTGAATTCGTCGCGCCGCCGCCATGCCCATCGAAACGTAATCCTCTTGATTAGCAGAAGTAGGAATCGATCCAACTGAATGGGGTGTAGCGAGCGCTTTCATTTCCGCAGCAAGCGCTGCTGCCGTCACCTGCAAAATCATAAATCCTGAATTCAATCCCGCCTCGCGCACTAGAAATGCCGGAAGCTGGCTCCCCTGCGGATTCGTCAACTGTTCCGTCCGCCGCTCCGATATTCCCGCCAGAGTCGCGAGCGCCACCGCCAACTGATCCGCCGCCATCGCCAGCGGCTGCCCGTGAAAGTTTCCCCCGCTGACTACCTCACCTCCGCCACCGCTGGCAAACACCAGCGGATTATCCGTGGCGCTATTCAACTCGATCAAAATCGTCGCTCGAATCTGCCCCAGCGCATCGCGAACCGCTCCATGCACCTGCGGCACGCAACGCAGGCTGTAAGGATCCTGTACGCGCGGGTCGCGCTCCGGCGAACGATGCGATTCGCGAATTTCGCTCCCGCGCGTCAGGCGCTCCAAATTGCGAGCCGTAATTAAATGCCCGGGATAGGGACGCGCTTGCGCGATCCGTTCGTCATAAGGCGCAGGGCTGCCCCGCAGCGCATCAAGCGAAAGCGCCGTCGCCACATCGGCAGTATCAACCGCAGTCTCCGCATCGCGCAGACCCAGCGCCAGCAGCGCCAGCATCCCCTGCGTTCCATTCAACAGCGCCAAACCTTCTTTCGCTTCAAGCGCGAGTGGCGCGATCGCCGCCTCCCGCATCGCGGCTTCTCCAGAAAGCGTCCGACCCTGAAAGATCGACTCACCCTCTCCAATCGCCACCTGCGCCAGATGCGCAAGCGGCGCCAAATCGCCCGAAGCTCCCACCGACCCCTGGCACGGAATCACAGGATGCACTTTCCGATTCAGCATTGCGCAAAGCGTCTCCGCCACAATCGGACGCACGCCCGACAGCCCCTTGGCAATTGCATTCGCTCGCAGCACGAGCATCGCCCGCGTTTCATGTTCCGTGAGCGGCGCGCCCACTCCACAGGCGTGGCTGCGAACCAGATTCACCTGCAGCTGCCGTATCTGGTCGTGAGAAATTCGCACCGACGCCATCTTCCCGAACCCGGTGTTCACTCCATAGACCGGTGCATTCGATTCCACGAGCCGTTCAATCACCGCACGCGATGCATTCATCCTTTCCCGCGCCGCGGGCGCCAGCTCCACTTCGGAGCCATCGAAAACGACGGCATAAAGTTCCGCGAGCGTCAAATGTTCGCCGTCGATTTGAATCTTACTCATCCCCTTTTCCTATCATGGTTTCCTATCCTGTTGTTGATTTCGCCCGGCACACAAAGCAGCAATTCCAGCGGATGGGTGTCAGCGTTCACGCGCTGCGGCTTTCCATGGGTAGCGGCAGGTATTTGCGATATTTCTCCGGCAAGGATTTCGTCTGCCCGGCGCGATTGCAAATCACGTGTGTCGTTTCGCCGGTAGCAATCGTTTCGCCCGTTTCTTGATGAATGATTTCGTACGCAAATCGAACCGTCCGCCTTTGTGCAGCCGTCACCCGAGTCCGAATCGTGAGCAAATCATCAAACCGCGCCGGCCGCTTATACCTGCAGTTCGCCTCTGCCACCACCAGAAAGCTATCGTCCTCGATTTCCATCTTCTTGTACTCGAATCCGATCTGGCGGCAAAGCTCCACGCGTCCAATTTCGAACCACGTGAAATAATTTCCGTAGTAGACCACGCCCATCTGATCCGTCTCCGCATATCGGACGCGGATGGTCGTGTCAGCAAATTCCTTGTGCGTCAGATCTCCATCTCCATCGCCGGCCCGATTCTCGTTCGCGTTCTTGCTCACTGGCCGGTCCACTTCGGATCGCGCTTCTCGAGAAACGACGTGACACCTTCGCGAAAATCGGCAGTAGCACGAATCTCGGCATTTTCGCGCGTGGCAAGTTCAATCTCCGCTCGAATTTCAGCCTCGTTGAAACGGCGAAGAAGCCGTTTCGTTCGCAAGATACTCGTAGGACTCGCAGCAATGAGCTGCGCCGCGATCTCGTGGGCGCGCGCGAGAAGCCTCTCCGCGGGCACCACCTCGGTAATCAGCCCGATTCGCAGCGCCTCTGCGGCATCCATGATGCGTCCGGTCAGCAGCAAGTCCGTCGCGCGCTTTTCCCCGATTTGCCGCCTCAAAAAAACCGACACCAGCGCCGGAATGAACCCGATCCGCACCTCCGAATATCCCAGCTTCGCTTCCGGCGCCGCGAGAGTAAAATCCGCCAGCGTCGCAATCCCGCAACCGCCCGCGATTGCCGCGCCATTTACAATAGCGATTACCGGGATTGAAAATTCATAGATGCGGTAAAACATCCGCGCCATGGCTCTCGAATCAGCCATATTTTCGTCGAGCGATTGGCTGGCGATCGTCCGTAAGCCATCGAGGTCCATTCCCGCGCAGAACGATTTTCCCGAGCCGGTAATAATGACCACGCGCGCGGGCCCGTTCTCTGCTTCGTCGAACGCCGCCAAAAGTTCCTGGATCATTTGCGAGGAGATCGCGTTCCGCTTCTCAGGCCGCGTCAGGGTAATGGTGGCGATCTGATTCTGCTGCTCGAGCTTGAGTGTGCTGTATGTCATCGCAGGCTATTTTTGGTCCGTCGCACTAATTCGGTTTCGCCGCCGCTTCCGTGTGAGTGTACTTCTCGCGCAGTTCGCCCGTCATGCCGCACGCAATCGCAAGAGATTTGGTGTCAATGCCGGTAGCAACGCCGCGCGCCGCCAGAGTAGTCAGAATCGCCTCCGTCGGAATATTGCCCACAAGCTCATCCCCTGCAAAAGGACATCCGCCCAGTCCCGTCAGCGCCCCATCAAATCGCCGGCAGCCCGCTTCGTAAGCCGCAAGCACTTTCTCCGCCGCGCGATCCGGCCGGCTGTGCAGATGCACTCCAATCTCGACGCCTGCAACAGCGGCTTTTGAGGCGCTGTAGACGGCGGCCACATCATGCGGTGACGCCGTCCCCACCGTGTCAGCCAGTGAAATCGTTCGCACGCCGATATCTTTCAGCCATACCACCGTCTCTTCGACGATCTCCGGTCCCCACGGCTCGTCGTAAGGATTCCCGAACGCCATCGAAACATACACCACCAATTTCTTTCCGGCTGATTTCGTATCGCGCTGAATCTTCTGCACCAAATCCCGCGATTCGGCCCGCGACATATTCGCATTGGCTCGTCGAAAATAAGCGGAAATCGAATAAGGATACCCGATTGTCGTCACGCCAGGCGTGGCAAGCGCGCGTTCCAGTCCCTGCGCATTCACGATGATGCCGATAATCTCCGGCGCCTCGCCTGACGCCGATTTCACGCGGCTCAGCTCTTGCATCACCGCTTCGCTATCGGCCATCTGTGGCACGTGCTTCGGCGACACAAAACTCACCGCATCAATATGCCGGAATCCCAGCGAAACCAGGCTGCTCAGATATTTTATTTTCTCTTCTGTCGGAATAATCTGCCGCAGTCCCTGCCAGGCATCGCGCGGGCATTCAACAATCGTAATCGGCTTTTCCGCCGCGCTGTTATTGGCCTGATTTCCCAATGGCACTCCTTACGTTTGCAGTACGCCCGTCTTAAATTCCGCCACGTGCGGATTCAGTGACGCAGCCTCCAGTGCCTCAATCAACGCCTCGCGCGTATGAGCCGGGTCGATGATCGCATCCACCCACAAACGCGCCGCCGCATAGCGTGGATCGGTTTGGTGCTCGTAGGTGGCGCGCACGGATTCGTACAATTCCTTTTTTTCTTTCTCGTTCAGCTTCTTGCCTTCACGCTCGAGCTGCTTGATCTTTATTTCCACCAGCGTCCCCGCCGCCGCATCCCCGCCCATCACCGCATATCGCGCCGTGGGCCACGCAAAAATAAACCGCGGATCGTACGCCTTTCCGCACATCGCGTAGTGCCCGGCTCCGAAACTTCCTCCGCAAATCACGGCAATCTTCGGAACCACGCTGTTGGCCACGGCATTCACCATCTTCGCTCCCGCGCGAATGATGCCGCTCCATTCCGCCTCTTTCCCCACCATGAACCCATTCACATCGTGCAGAAAAATCAGCGGAATCAAATTCTGATTGCAATCCAGAATAAACCGCGCCGCCTTATCCGCCGATTCGGTATAAATCACGCCGCCAAACTCAATCCGCTTTTCCCCCGTCCCCGGCGCTGCCACCGTCACGTGCTTCTTCTGATTCGCCACGATCCCCACAGCCCAGCCCCCAATTCGCGCAAATCCGCACAGCACCGTCTGTCCATATTCGGCGCGATACTCCTCGAACTCGCTGCCATCCACAATCCGCGCGATGATTTCGCGCATGTCGTATTGCTTTCCGGGGTTGGACGAAAATATCCCGTAGATTTCGTCGCCGGGATGCGAAGGCGGTCTCGCAGGTTTGTGATCGAAGGGCGCCTTCGGGCGGTGGCCAATCTTGTCCACCAGCGCGCGAATTCTCCTGATGCACGCCTCATCGTCCGGCTCGCGAAAATCCACCGTGCCGCTGATCTGCGCGTGCATTTTTGCGCCGCCAAGATCTTCCGCCGAGGTTTTTTGTCCGATCGCCGCCTGCACCAACGCAGGCCCCGCGAGAAATAGCCCGCTTCCCTCTGTCATCAGAATGTGATCGCACATCACCGGCAGATACGCTCCGCCCGCCACACACATCCCCATAATCGCCGTGATCTGCGGAATCCCTTGCGCGCTCATCACCGCGTTGTTTCGGAACACGCGCCCAAAATCGTCAGTGTCGGGAAACACATCTTCTTGCAGCGGAAGAAAAACGCCCGCAGAATCCACCAGGTAAATCGTCGGGATGCGATTTTCAATCGCGATATTCTGCGCGCGAATCACTTTCTTCGCCGTCATCGGGAAAAACGCGCCCGCTTTCACCGTCGCGTCATTCGCGATAATCATCACCTGGCGGCCCGACACACGCCCGAGCCCCGTAATCGTCCCCGCCGCCGGCGCCCCGCCCCATTCTTCATACATTTCGTACGCGGCGTAGAGGCCCAGCTCGAAAAACTCGGTCTTCGGATCGATCAGTTTCGCAATACGCTCACGCGCCGTCAGCCGCCCCTTCTTGTGCTGCGATTCGATCGCTTTCGCGCCGCCGCCCTGCCGGATTCGTTCTTCTTCATTCTTGATTTCAGTCAGGCGGTCCACCATCTGCCGGCTGTTTTTCTCAAAGTCGGCAGACTTCGCATCCACCTGCGTCTCTATCACCGTCCCGCTCACCGGTCTCCTTCGCGCATTCCGCTATTCACTGCCGTCGGGCCGCACGATACTCGCAAACATTCACGCCGAAACTACGCATTGTATCATTCACATATCGTTTTGACTTGCCCGCGCAGTGCTATAGAATTGCGTCTGCCCGCGCCGCCCGTTCGCATCGAGCGGCCTGCGAGCCAAATCCCGTTCCGGAGGCGCCTATGCTTTGCCGTTTTGTTGCGGGGAATAGGTCCGTCTTCGGTCGCTCGCGCTAGCCTCAATCAGACCGAGTCCGGCCTTCCTAAGCCCCAATCTCCGTAAGAATGTTTGCTCGTCTTAGCCCAAGATCGTGAACCGATTTCCTTTGCCCTTGAGAGGGCCCAGAATCATCGAGGAGATTCACAAATGAGATTTGTTGACATGGAATTGGCCCGTCGCCTGGAGCTGGCCGGCCACCCGGATTGCGTTTCGGAAGGGAACGACACGACAAGCCCCGTGGAATTGAAACGCCCCGGAGACGTCCGGATCGCAGTAGGCGGCGGCATCGCGGAATTTCGCGGCGTCAATTCGCCGGTAACGCAGGCGGAAGGCCTCGGCCTGAACGGCCCCGTGAGCGAAGAAGACATCGAGCGCATGGAGAAATTCTATCGTTGCCGTGGCTCGGCGGTTTTCATCGAGGTCTGCCCGATGGCCGATCCTGGATTCATAGAAATGCTCGGAAAGCATGGCTACCGCGTGCTCGAATTCTCCAACATGCTGATCCGCGAAATCGATCCGCAGGAGAAATTTCCCGACTATTCTTCCGAGATCACCATTCGCCAAGCCGAGCCCGCGGAATCTCGCCTCTTCGCCGAAACCGTCTCTCGCGGTTTCGCCGACCACTTCGAGCCGACCGAAGATTTAATCAACACAATTCAAGAATTCTTCTCCGGCCCCGGCCTCGTTCCATACCTGGTCTGGATCGACGGGAAACCGATCGGCGGCGGAACGCTCGGAATTCGAAAGGGAATCGCCGGCCTTTTCGGAATGAGCACGCTGCCCGAATATCGCCGGCGCGGCGTGCAGGCGGCCCTAATTTCAGCCCGCCTCGAGGTAGGCCGCGCAGCTGGCTGCGACCTGGCGATGAGCGTCACCCAGCCGTCGAGCGGCTCGCAGCGAAATCTCGAGCGCCAGGGCTTTCGCGTCGTTTACACCCGAACCAAATTCACTCGCGAGTGGAATTAAATTGCGAACCAAGTCCGGGCCATCGTCCGCGCCTGCTCAATCGCTTCGTTGACGACCGAGTCATCAGCGATTTTTTGAACCAGGCCGCAATCGAGCGCTTCTGTGGTGTGGAGCCTGCGGCCCGTAACCAGCATTTCGAGCGCGCGGCTGCGTCCAATCCATCGCGGCAAGCGCTGCGTTCCGCCCCAGCCGGTGATGATGCCAAGGCCTCCGCCGGGATGAGCAAACACCGCATCGCTTGATGCGACTCGCGCATGGCACGCGAGCGCCAGATCGAGTCCGCCGCCCATGCAATACCCGCGAATCGCCGCGACGATGGGCTTGGATGAATTTGCGAGCGCCCGCATCACGCGCTGCCCGCCGCGCGCAAATTCGAACGCCGAAGCTGGCGTGAGATTTTCGAGTTCCGAAATCTCAGCGCCGACTGCAAACGCGCGTTCGGTTCCGGTGATCACCGCGCCGGCCAGTTCGCGCTGCTCCGCAAGTTTTACGATTTGTGCTTCGATTTCCGCCAAAATCCTGCGCTCGAGCCGCGGGAATCCGTCGTCACTTTCGAGGGTGAGAAGCAAAACATCGTCGTGCCGCGCAGCCGAGAGACGGCTACCCACTGCAGAGGCTAAGCGCCTTTCGGCGCGGTGGAGACTCGCTGGCGGATGAAATCTACGATTGCTTGCGTAGGTGTGCCGGGAAGAAAAACTTCAGCGATGCCGGCCTTCTTGAGCGCGGGAATATCAGGCTCCGGAATGATGCCGCCGATCAGCACAGTGACGTCGTTCATGCCTTTCTCGCGAAGCAGCTCCATCAGCCGCGGGCAGATCGTGTTGTGCGCGCCGGAAAGAATCGAGAGGCCGATCACGTCCACGTCCTCCTGAGCCGACGCGGATGCGATCATTTCCGGCGTCTGCCGCAAGCCAGTGTAAATCACTTCCATGCCGGCATCACGCAAAGCGCGCGCAATCACTTTTGCGCCGCGGTCGTGCCCATCCAGCCCGGGCTTCGCGATCAACACTCGGATTTTCTTCTCAGCCATTCTGTGAATCCATTCTCCTGAACGACATCGCGCTCGTTCGTTTTTCTGGCGCGCGAAAGCATACTTCAAAACCCTCGACTCGCGATAGCGTCGCCTCAGTTCGCCCCGCTCGCGCCCGCATCGCGTTCACTACTTCAAGGTTGTGATGAACTCTTCGAGCAGAATGTTGAATTTCTCGGCGTCATCAACAAAGAGCGCGTGTCCTGCATCATCGAATCTTTCAATTTTTGAGCCAGGGATGCGCTTCTGCATGTCCTGAAATGTGGGCATCAGGTCCTTGTTAGCCGCGGCGATCACCGTCGGTTTGTCAATTTTGGACAATGCGGTACTGTTGTCGGTCGTGAAACCGGCAAATGCCATCGCCACCGCAGAGTCGGTGGGTTCCGCCATCGAAGCTTTCATCACGCGTTGCAGGTATTCTTCAGCCTGTTGTTTCTTGTACATGTTGCGGACAAAATCGTTGGTGAACTTTTGGCGATTCGATTGGGCGATCCTCAGAAATTCGAAGTAACGCTTCAGAGTTTCCGGCGCCTGATCGAAATTCGCGACGCCATCAACCAGCACTATGCCTGCAATTCCATTCGTGCCGAACTGATCCACGTACGATGCAATCTCCGTCACCGCCATCGACCAGCCGACAACGACCACCGGCGCGAGGTGAAGCTGGTCGATCACAGCTTTAATGTCGCGAGCATGCGACGCGGGATAGTTTCCGTCGCCGGGCTTAGATGAGTCGCCCTGCGAACGCGGGTCCATCGCCACCACTCGATAGTCGGCAGAAAAGTGCGAGATCTGGTTCTCCCAAATCCAGCCGGGCATCGTCCAGCCGGGAATAAACAGAATGGAAGGGAACTGGTGCGGCCCGGTGACGGAAATGTTGCCCTTCGTAATCGTGACGGAAGGCGGGAGCGGATTGCCGACTTCGGCGTTTCCTACCGGCGTTTTCGAGCGTCCGGATTCAACGTAGTGAATCTTCGCTCCGTCCCACGACGTGACGAACCCGCTCTTCGGATGCGGATTCTTATCCTTCGCCGGAAGCGGCGCGGCCGAGGCGACACCTGCAAAACTCCAAAGCACAATGCAGAGCGCGATCGCACTCCCGTTCAAACGCCTGCGCACTCTGTCTCTCATTTTTTATTGAGCCTCGATTCGTCCGTGTTGGAGTCCAGGCGGGATCTAGGTGATCGCCACTTCTTCGTAGACGCCAAAAGCCTCGCGCATTGTGTCGCAGATTTCGCCGAGCGTGGCATAGGCTTTTACGGCCTCGAAGAGATACGGCATCAGGTTCTCGGTGCCGGCAGCCGCTTTGCGCAGCGCCTTCAGGCGGCGTTCGACCTCTGCATTCGAGCGATCTGCGCGCAATTTCCGCAGTCGGTCGCCCTGGCGATTCGCCACGGTTTCGTCAATCTGCAAAATATCGAGCGGCTTCTCTGCGGCAACGTAATCATTCACGCCGACGACGATTTTTTCCTTGCGGTCAACGGCTACCTGATAGCGATACGCTGCTTCGGCAATTTCGCGCTGCGGAAAGCCGCGCTCGATTGCAGCGACCATGCCGCCCAGGGCGTCGATTTTCTCAATGTAATCCCAGGCGCCGCGCTCCACTTCATCGGTGAGCGCTTCGACGAAGTAAGAACCGCCGAGGGGATCGGCCGTGGTCGTGACTCCGCTTTCATGAGCGATGATTTGCTGCGTACGCAAGGCGAGTGTGGCGGCAAACTCGGTAGGCAACGCCCAGGCTTCGTCGAGCGAATTCGTATGCAACGATTGTGTGCCACCCATCACGGCCGCGAGCGCTTGCAGGGTCGTTCGCACCACGTTGTTGTAAGGCTGCTGCGCGGTGAGGGAGCAGCCAGCCGTCTGCGTGTGAAAACGCAGCGCCCAAGAGCGCTCGTTCTTCGCGCCAAAGCGCTCGCGCATCGTCTTGTACCAGATGCGGCGCGCGGCTCGATATTTCGCGATTTCCTCGAAGAAATCGCTGTGCGCGTTGAAGAAGAAGGAAAGCCGGGGCGCAAAATCGTCTACGTTCATCCCGCGGCGCACTCCGTAGTCGACGTATTCGATTCCATCGCGCAGCGTGAAAGCCAGCTCTTGAATCGCAGTAGAGCCGGCTTCGCGAATGTGATAACCACTGATCGAAATCGGATTGAATTTCGGAGTGTGCTTCGCGCCGAATTCGAGCGTATCAATCACCAGCCGCATCGACGGCTCTGGCGGATAAATGTATTCCTTCTGCGCGATGTATTCCTTCAGAATGTCGTTCTGCAAAGTGCCGGAGATTTTTTTCCAATCGGCGCCCTGCTTTTCGGCGACCGCCAGATACATCGCCCAGATGACGGCGGCGGGCGAATTGATGGTCATCGAGGTGGTGACGTCCGCGAGCGGAATCTTGTCGAAGAGCACTTCCATGTCGGCCAGCGAACTGATCGCCACGCCGCATTTGCCGACTTCGCCCTCGGCCAACGGATGATCCGAGTCATATCCCATCAGCGCCGGCAAATCGAACGCGACCGAAAGACCGGTCTGCCCCTGCGAGAGCAGATAGCGAAAGCGCGCGTTCGTATCTTCAGCAGTTCCAAAGCCGGCGAACTGGCGCATCGTCCAAAGCTTGCCGCGGTACATCGTGGAATGAATTCCACGCGTGTAGGGGGGCTGGCCCGGGAAGCCGAGATCGCGCTCCGGGTCCCATCCTGCGAGATCGGCTTGTGTGTAGAGGCGTCGAATCGGATAACTCGAAACAGTGGTGAAATCGGCTTCGCGATCGGGAGTTTTTCGGAGAGTGGGCGCGAGAGTTTTTTCTTCCCACTCGCGTTCGGCCGCTGACGGTTTGCGAACGGATTCGAAACTTTGCGTGGGCAGTGTCTTCACGGCCTTAGTCGTCTTCACGTCCCTAGTCATCGGGCGGATCTCCGAGGCGACGCGGCCAGAGCCGCTCGCAAATTACCGAAAGGACTCATCCGATTCATTCTAGGGCATTGAGGCGGAGGCAACAAGGAGGCCGCAGGCCAGGGTCGCGAAATTCCGAAAAAGCCGATTTTGTGTCCATTAGAAAATGCGTAAGTATTGATTCTGCGGACGTTAGTTGAAATTCTGAAAGACGCAATGTTCCTATTAGAAATGCTTCGAATAGCGACCGAGGATCGGCTCCGCGATCTCATGCCTTCTCGACTTCGGCGCGCTGCCTTACAGCCTGTTTTACAGTGCATCATCATAACTCAAGCGTAACGGTAGCAAAATGCGGCGCGGGCTGCAAGAAGTTATTCGCACGAGGATCGAGTGTCCCTGAAAAACTTCCCCGTAACGTCATTGGAACCGGCGGTCTATTTTCCGGGGACTCCGGCGCCTGGGTCAGGCGCGCCCGGAATGTTTGGCTGGCGATAGATTTTGCCGCGGCGCGCATCGGCGACGATGATGTGATTCACGTCGAGCGTGCGGCCCACGGCCTGATCGAAGTTCACAGAAGCTTCAATCAAGTTGATCTTGGCGCGCAGCTCGTTACCCTGCGCCGTCGTCAAGTCGCGCGACCTTAGCACCACCTGGTAGCTGGTGGATGAACCGAGCTGATATTTTTTCTGCTCGGCATCGAGCGTCTGCTGCGCGAGAATGCGAGCTTTTTCGGCGGCGGCCACTTGCGAGCGATCCTGCTGCAAAGCGATTTGCGCGTTGCGAACGCCGACGAAAATAGTGTTTTGAAGCTGGCGGTACTGCACTACTTGCTGGCGCTTGTCGAGTTGCGCGCGAGCGCTATCCGCTTGCGCGGAGCGGTTTCGAATCGGCAACGTGAGGTTCAATCCCGCGCTATACGTCGGGAAATCGGCGTGAACCATCTGGTCGAGCGCCGTGCCCACGCCACTTTTCTGCGACGATGTCGTCGTGTTGAAAACAGGAACGCCTAAGAAAGCAGGAATTCCTGGCGCACCGGGATTTCCAACGTTGAAGGGGAGACCGTTCGCGGCAACGATCGGGGCGGTCGTATCCGCCGCAAACCCTGTCTGCGTCTGATTCTGCGCGATCGTGTCTCCCGCAAGCCCTGTGGCGCTGTACTGCCCGACGAGATTGAGGGCGGGAAGCAGGCTATTGCGCGTTGCCTTTACTTCGATTTCGGCGTTCTTCAGGTTCAGATCCGCCTGAAAAACCTCCGGCCGCTTCTGCCAGGCTTCCTGTACCGCGTCCATCAACGGAAGATTTTCGGTTATGTTGGGTGCGGAAATGGCCGTCGTCGGAACCACTTCGATATTTTGCAACGACGGCGCGGTTGGATTACGCGTAATCGCGTTCAGGAGAACAGTCTCCTGCTGAAGTTTGTTAGTCTGCGCGACGATTAGATTCTGCGTGTCGGTAGCGAGCTCCGATTCCGCCGTAAGGACGTCGAGCGGCGCCATCGTCCCGATTTGCAGCTGCTTCTTGTTGTCCTCGTAGAGTTTATTCGATACCGCAACAGCAGCTTCTTCCACCTTCACA
The DNA here is from genome assembly GCA_963721825.1 of uncultured Acidobacteriota bacterium. Taxonomy (GTDB): domain Bacteria; phylum Acidobacteriota; class Terriglobia; order Acidiferrales; family UBA7541; genus Palsa-295. Next base: position 200,696 of record CAVRLE010000001.1, read on the forward strand.
TTTTCCCGGGCAAAGACCAGTTCCCAGTAATCGGTTTGCACGGCGGAGACAGTGGCAATCACTTGCTGCGCGAATTGCGAGTCGGCAACCTTCAAAGTGTTTTTCGCTTCGATGATGTAGCGCGTGTTCGCCAGAATTCCGAAGCCATTGAGCAGCGGCTGCTGAATGGTGACAGCAAACGTCGATTGCACGGCAGGATTGAAAATGGTGGCCGGAGAATTCGTCGAACTTCGCAGATTGTCGAAGGCAATCGAGACCGAGGTTCCGGTATGAAATCCCTGCGTGTAGGAGACGTTCGCATAAGCGTTGTAGTTGATCAGGTCGAAGGCCTGACTCGCGACTCCAACTCCCGAACTGAGCGGATTGTTGATGGGAATAGAGGCCCGGCCCCAGTCGGTATTGACGACCAGGATGGGATCGAAAGAAGTTTGCGGTGATGTTCCTAGGATTACAGCTTGCGAGGCGCCCAGGCCGTGGGCTACCGATCCAGCCTTGGCGCGCAGCATTTCCGTTTGTGCGATCCAGGGAGTGAAGCGCTGGAGGCTGATGTCCAAATTGTTTTCGAGAGCGATGGAGATAGCGTCGTCGAGGCTGAGCATTAGCTTGCCGTCATGAATTAACTGGTCGATGCTCGGAGCATTTGTGAGCATCGGCTCCGGCATCGATAGCGGTTGATACGGCTTCCAAAATTCGGGAAACCATGGCTGGCCTTTGGAGTAGTCGCGTCCCTTGGTGGAGGAGAGGTCTCGCGGGGTTAGATAGTCGGCGGCAGCGGTTTGCTCCGCCGGAGCCTGGGTGGCAGCGGGCGCCTGCGCCTGATTCTGGTCCGCTGCTGGCGGTGGCGCGGCGCTCTGGCCCTGCTGGCTTTGTTGAGTTTGGGCCTCCTGAACCTGCGCAGAAACCGGCGCCACCACCAGCGATGCAATAATGAACGCCAAAATCACCGACTTCAGAAACGCTTCGACGGCAAGTCTTCCGATCATCGTGTTTTTCCTCTCCGAACCTCTGGAGTCTGATTGCTCATTTCAGCCTTGAATTCACGCAGCCCCAAGCTTTTACAACGTGCGGCGCTCGATTTTGTTTCAGACAAACTGTATCTCGGTGCAAAGTAGCGGCCACGCGTAACTTCCAGAATATAGACGAGTAAAGGGGGAATTCGGTTCGCCGCCTGTTCGATTTCGGTCAGTGCTGTGCGTATCCGAACAAGCGCGGACAGGAGTGTAGCATTGCAATCTACGGCGTGACAATTCGCGTGGTCGAGAATACTCGAAGAGGATACTCAAAGTTGCATCGCGTAGAAGAGGCGGCGAGCGGCCCAAAGTTGACACGCTAGTTGGCAGCGTCTACCATGGCGCTGGCCAACGCCCAACCCTCCATGCCACGGCATTCCTCATCGTTGAACTCTTTTCGCGCGGCGGTCTGCCTGACGCTGATTTTGTTCGCGAGCGCAGCCGCACGTGCCGAAAAGACGGATCAGCTCAAGCCTCAGGGTTACGTAAGTGACTTCGCGGGTGTGTTGTCACAAGCCGGTAAAGCCCAGATCACTGCGCTTTGCGGCGAGGTGGAACAAAAGACCCACGCACAAATTGCCGTCGTCACGGTGAAAACACTCGATGGGCAGCCGGTGGAAGATTTCACGATCGATCTGGCGACGAAATGGGGCGTAGGGCCGAAGCAGTCTGCCAACGGCGTGATGATTCTCTTTGCGACCGAGGATCGCAAAAGCCGGGTTGAGGTTGGGTACGGGCTCGAACCGATTCTTCCCGACGGAAAAGTGGGCGGGTTCTTGCGCGAAGCGGTGCCGTTTCTTCGCGACAATGATTATGATGGCGCATTGCTGCTCGTTACGCGTCGAGTAGCTGATGTGATTGCAGCCGATCGCGGCGTGACGCTATCCGAAAGCGCGCCGTTGCCAGCGCGCCGTGTGCCTCCACAAGATACCGGCTGGTCCATTGGTCAAATCCTGCTGCTGCTTTTCATAATTTTTGTCGTGTACTCGATCATGAAACGAAGCGGTGGAGGTGGTCGTAGCAACTACACACGAGGTGGCGGGAGCGGATGGTGGATTGGGCCGATGATTGGCTCTGGGATGGGCGGAGGGCGCGGCGGCTGGGGTGGCGGTGGTTTTGGCGGAGGGGGTGGTGGCGGAGGCGGTTTTGGTGGTTTTGGTGGAGGCTCTTTCGGAGGCGGCGGGGCAAGCGGAAGCTGGTAGCATCGTTCAAATTTCGCAGCTGATTGACTTTACCGGGTGATAGTCAGACGAGCGTGCGATGGAAGCGAAGCTCAAACAGATCGTAGAGAAGCTGCAATCGGCCGCGGGTGACAATCTGCAAGCCGCGGTGCTCTACGGGTCCGCTGTTACGGGCGAATTTCAGGCGCACCATTCCGATCTGAATATTGTCTGCCTTGTGAAGCGCGCGACGGCTGCTGACCTTGAAGCTATGCATGGAGTGGCAGAGTGGTGGATGCGGGAAGGGCATCCGGCGCCGCTCGTTTTTACTTACGAGGAATTGCAGCGCTCGGCCGACGTCTTTTCCATCGAGCTATACGACATCAAAGCGCGGCATCGGATGTTGTATGGCGAGGATTTTTTCTCTCATCTCGAGGTGCCGCTGCATCTGCACCGGCTGCAGGTGGAAAGGGAACTGCGCATTGACTGGCTGCGCCTGCGTCAGGCGGTGCTTGCAGCCCCGCAAACCAGGAAAGCGCACATTGGAATCATGATGGCGTCGGTGTCGGCGTTCTGTTCGCTCTTCCGGCATGCGCTTGCGGCGCTGGGACAGCCGATGCCGGATACGAAGCGGCAGGCGGTGGACGCGATGGCGTCGCTCACGGGCGCGAATCCGAGCGCGTTTCACGCGGTGCTGGATTTGCGGGAAGGGAAGCGCAAGGAGCGGGAAATTGATATTGAGGCGTCGCTCCACGCGTATCTGGAGTTTGTTGAGGTGGTGACGAGCGAAGTGGATCGGAGATTCGCTGCACAGTAGTGCGAAGCTGGGCGCACAGCCACGCCAGGCGTCGCGGTTGTTTACATTCCGCACCGGAGGCACGCACAGATGAAAGCGCTCTTGGGACTGGTGGCAGTGGTTGTGATTCTGGTTTTGATTTTTGGCGGCATGTACGTCAGCACGAAAAACAAGATTGTAACGATGGACGAGCAGGTGAAATCGAATTGGGCGCAGGTGGATGTGGTGTTGCAGCGCCGCGCGGATTTGATCCCGAACCTCGTGGAAACGGTAAAAGGCTTCGCGGCGCACGAAGAAATTGTGTATGGCGATATCGCGAAGGCACGCTCGGCGTTGCTGAATGCAAAGACACCTGCGGACAAGATCGCGGCTAACGGGCAACTTGATGGCGCGCTTGGGCGCTTGCTGGCGGTGGTCGAAAATTACCCGCAGCTCAAATCCAACGAGAACTTTTTGAGGCTGCAAGACGAACTGGCGGGCACCGAGAATCGGATTGCGGTGGAACGGAAGCGCTACAACGATTCCATTCAGGCCTATAACACTTTCATCCGCCAATTCCCAAACAGCTTGTTCGCCGGCTGGGCAGGCTTCAAGGAAAACGACGCTTATTTCAAGGCGTCCGAGGGCTCTCGCGAAACGCCTAAGGTGCAATTCCCGGCCGCCACTCGCTAGGATTTGTGATTCGGATACTACATGCGTGTAAAGCGTTGCGCGCCGGGCTGCGGCTATGATGTGGTTATCTTGACCCATGCATTCCGGCGCGCTAGGCTACTTTGACAGGACATCAACGGAGTTAGATCCGCCCCAAAATTAATGAAACAAACTGTAAGAATTGCCGGAGGGATCAGCGAGCTGTTTGGTACCCTCGATGAAAACCTCAAGCTTTTCGAAGCTAACCTGCATGTAACCACTCATCTGAAGGATCACGATCTGGAAATTGAAGGCGAACCCGCGCAAGTGGAACGCGCCGCGCTGATTCTTGACGAATACAATCAGCGCGTTCGCGATGGACGTATTCCCGATAGCCAGGAAGTGAAATCGCTCTTGCGAATTGCGACGCAGGCTCCAGCGAAAGAATTACGCGGGGCGTTTTCGCCGACGCGCACGCGCACGTTTGGCAAGAAAAGCCTCGCGCCGAAAAGCACGAATCAGCGGCGGTATATCGAAGCGCTTGAAACTTACGACATGGTGTTTGCCATCGGCCCGGGCGGAACGGGCAAAACTTATCTCGCGGTGGCGATGGCGGTGTCTGCGCTGCTGTCGAAGCAAGTGAATCGAATCATTCTCGCGCGGCCGGCCGTGGAAGCTGGCGAAAGGCTGGGATTTCTACCCGGCACGCTTCAGGAGAAAGTTGACCCGTACATGCGCCCGCTGTACGACGCGCTGCACGATCTCCTCGAACCAGAGAAGCTCGAAAGCTTCCTTGAAAAGGACATCATCGAGGTGGCTCCGCTTGCATTTATGCGCGGGCGAACGCTGAATGATTCTTTCGTGATTCTCGACGAAGCGCAGAATACGACGAGCGAGCAGATGAAGATGTTCCTTACTCGTCTGGGATTCAATTCGAAAGCCGTGATCACCGGCGATATCACGCAGATTGACTTGCCCAACGAGCGCCGCTCCGGGTTGGTCGAGGCGATCGATGTGGTGGGGAATATTGAAGGCATCTCTTTTATCTATTTCGATGAGCGCGACGTGGTGCGTCACAATCTAGTGCAGCAAATTATCAAGGCGTACGACGAGCGCAAGCCCGTAACGCAGGGAGCATCGGCGAAGGGCGGGCCAAACGTGGCGCCTGGGCGGACGCAAAATGTGGGCGCCAGTTCGTCTACCGCAGGCGGCGCTGCGCAGGGCACCGCGCGGCGCGATTGATTTTCCCGCGTCCCATGATCGTCAACCGCCAATCGCTGATTTCCGTTCCTTTACGCGACCTCGACAAATTTCTCGTGCGTGCGCGACGCCGGTTGCGGCTGCCGAAGGACTCTCTGACGGTTTGTCTGGTAACTAACGCCGAGATCGCCCGCTGGAACCGCGCCTATCGTGGCAAAAGCGGCCCTACAGATGTATTGTCGTTTGCAACGAATGCACCCAAAACCAAGCGACGCCCCGTAAAAAATGGCCGAGCGCGAAAAGACGACTTTGTTGACGCCGCTGCTGCAAATCACTCGGCGCAATATATCGGCGATATCGCTATCGCTCCGGCCGTGGCGAAACGAAACGCGAGCCGTTTCGGTCGCACATTTGACGGCGAGATGCGCATTCTCATTCTCCACGGTATCCTCCATCTGATGGGCTATGACCACGAAGCCGACGACGGCCAAATGGAACGCCGGGAAAATAAACTCCGCCGCGAGCTGAGGCTGGTTTAGACGATGCCTCAAATCCTTTACACGATTGGTGTACTTGCGCTCACCGCGGGCCTGGCGTTGTTCGCCTACCTGGATCGCGTGTATCGCGAGCTCGGACGAATCGTCACGGGCAGGATCTTCGCGCACCTGCAAACATTCGAAGCGGACATCGAGCCGCGATTCAAGATGGACCGGCAACGCGCCGCTGTGGCGTTCACGCTTCTGGCCCGGCTTTGGCTCGTTCTCGTGGCAGCCGTCACCGCGCGCGGAGTGATTTTCTTTGTGCCGGGCTCGTGGGAAGCGGCGCTCGAGATGATCTTTTTTCTTTCCGCCGAAGTGATTGTGCTGATGCAGTTTCTCCCCTCACTTTTGCTCGCCGGAGTGCGCGGGAATTGGATTGCTCCTTTCGTACCGGCCGTCCGTGTATTCGTGTGGATTATTTGGCCGGTGCAAGTGGTGCTCGAGATGTTGGTGTCCGTGCTGCACCTTTCGGAAGACGAGCCGACGGAGGAAGTGCAGGAGCAGCAATCGATCGAGGCCTTCGTCGACGCCGCGGCGGAGGAAGGGATCATCGAGCATGACGAAGCGCGGCTGATCGAGCAGGTGATCGAGTTTGGCGATAAGCGCGTGCGCGATTTGATGACGCCGCGTCCCGATGTGGTCGCCATCCGCGCGGGGGCGACGCTGGAAGAGTTAAGCGATCTGATCGTCGGGACGAAATTCTCGCGCATCCCCGTTTATGAAAAATCGCTCGATGACATTGTCGGTGTGGTGATGGCGCGCGACATTCTGGAAGTCTCCGATCGCGACGCGGCCCTTCGCACGGTGCGCGAGTTGATGCGCCCCGCGCTTTTTATCCCCGAGACAAAATCAGGCTCCGAATTATTGAAGGAAATGCAGCGCAAGAATCAGCAGATGGCGATTGTAATCGATGAGTACGGCCTGATGGCCGGCGTCGTGACCGTTGAAGATTTGATCGAGGAAATTGTCGGCGACCTCGGCGAAGAAGATCGGCCCCCGGCGCCCGACGTGGTGCGCGAATCCGGCGGCAGCATGGTGATGCGCGGCAGCGTGCCAGTAGATAAACTCGCGGAGCTTCTTGGAGTGCAGCTCGATGATTCCTCGGAGCATTCCGGCGCCACTACGATTGCCGGCTTGCTCAATTCGGTCGCGGGCCACGTCCCGCGCATGGGCGAGGTGATCGATTCCGACGGCGTTCGCTTCGAAGTGCTCGAAGCCAATCAGCGCAAGGTGCTGCGCGTGCGCGCTCGCCGCGTCCCTGCCGGCGCAGCCTCGTCCTCGTCGGCGTAAACTCGCGCAAGCGGCCACTCATCGGCGTACAATTTAATTTCATGCCATTTAAGTCCGGCTTCGTCGCAATCGTCGGCCGTCCCAACGCGGGCAAGTCTACGCTCGTCAATACTCTCGTTGGACGCAAAGTCGCAATCGTTTCGCCCAAGCCGCAGACCACCCGCAATCGCATCCAGGGAATTCTGAATCGCGACGACGCGCAAATCGTCCTCGTCGATACGCCTGGAATCCACAAGCCCGAGAACGTTCTCAGCCGCCAGATGATGGACGAGCTTCAGCACGCGCTCGAAGGCATCGATATTCTCGCATTGATTGCCGACGCGTCCGTGAAATTCGGCGCCGGCGATCGCTTCGCAATCGAATGGGCGCGCCGCTTCCACGGGCCCGTCTATTTGCTGCTGAATAAAATCGATCGAGTCGCCAAGCCGCATCTTCTCCCGCTCATCGAGCGCTACAGCAAGGAATTCGAATTCGCGGAGGTTTTTCCAATCTCCGCGCTTACCGGCGAAGGCTGCCTCGATCTCGTAAATTCATGGCTCGAGCGATTGCCCGAGCATCCGCCCTATTTCCCGCAGGATCAGTTCACCGACCAGCCCGAACGTTTCCTCGCCGCGGAAATAATTCGCGAGAAGGCAATTCTCACCACGCGCCACGAAGTGCCCTATGCAATTGCGGTGATGATCGACGGTTTTGAGGAGGGGCCAAAACTTCTTCGAATCCGCGCCACGATCTATGTGGAACGCGAGGGCCAGAAAGCAATCCTGATCGGCAAGCGAGGCGCAGCCATCAAGACGATCGGCACGCAAGCCCGCAAAGAACTCGAATCCATTCTCGACATTCACATTTTCCTCGAGCTCTTCGTCAAGGTTCAACCGAACTGGCGCGACAATTCCTCCATGGTTCGCCAACTCGATTGGCACCGCCAGCTCGAACAATTAGGCGAGTACCAGAACAACGAAGCCGAAGAAGTAGACGCTGCGGACGGCGAGGGTGATGACGAGGCCCCCAAGGATTTAGAACTTTGAATCATGCGCGGAACTCGCTCACTTTCGGCTTGTTGGCCGCGCTCTTACAGACGGTGGAGCGGGCACGGCATGCCGTGCCCCTACTGAAGATGGAAATGAGGCTGCTTAGCATGAAAGCCAAGCGCGACCGAACGACGATCAAAGCTAAACTTTGGAAGGCGCAATCCCCAGCGACCGCATCTTCCGATACAAATGGCTCCGCTCCAGCCCCAACGCCTCTGCCGCCTTCGTCATGTTCCAGCGACTTTCCTCGAGCTTACGCAGCACAAATTCCCGTTCATACGCAGAACGCGCTTCCTGCAAGCTTTCGTACGGCTTCTGCGGGCTCTTCGACGCGCCGCGAAACAGTTCCGGCGGCAAATGGTGCGGCTCAATCTTCTGCGCCGGGCTCATAATCACCAACCGCTCGACAAGATTCTTCAGCTCACGCACATTTCCCGGCCACGTATAACTCAACAGCACTTCCATCGCCGGAGCCGTAAACTCCTTCGGTTTTTTGCCGTACGCCTCGCAAAACTCCGCCAGAAAATGCGCGGCAAGAATCGGCATATCCTCAATCCGTTCGCGCAGCGCCGGCACGTAGAAGGGAATCACGTTCAGCCGATAAAACAGATCCTCGCGAAACGCGTTCCGCCCGATTTCGTCCTCAAGCTTCTTGTTCGTCGCTGCGATCACTCGCACGTCGACAGTAATCGGCTCATTGGATCCCAGCCGCTCCACGCGCTGTTCTTCCAGCACGCGCAGCACCTTCGACTGCGTTTTCAAGCTCATATCGCCCACTTCATCGAGAAACAACGTGCCGCCATCCGCCTTCTGAAACTTGCCCACCTTGTCTTCGCTTGCGCCGGTAAAGCTCCCTTTGCGGTGGCCAAACAGCTCCGATTCAATCAGCTCTTCGGGAATTGCGGCGCAGTTCAATTCCACAAATTGCATCGTGTTCCGTAAACTGCTCGCGTGCAGCGCACGAGCAACCAACTCCTTACCCGTTCCGCTCTCGCCATAAATCAGCACGCGCCCATTTGTAGGGGCAGTCAGCGCGATCTGTTGCCGTAGGGCTTTCATCGGCACACTGTTCCCGAGTATCTCGTGCCGCTCTTCGAGTTCCGCGCGCAACCGGCGATTCTCAGACTCAAGGCGCACGTATTCCAGCCCATTTCGTACCATCAGAATAATTTTGTCTAGTGAAAGCGGCTTTTCGACAAAATCAAAAGCGCCGAGCTTGGTCGCGCGCACAGCAGTCTCTATATTTCCGTGCCCGGAAATCATGATTACAACCGGCGCGGGCTCGCGAGCCTGAATTGCTTCGAGCGTGGCCAGTCCATCCATTTGCGGCAGCCACACATCGAGCAAAATCAGATCGAAACTGCGCCGCTCAATCCGCTGTAAGCATTCTTCGCCCGTCGAGATCGCTTCGACCTCGTAGCCTTCATCGCGCAGCAGTGCTCCGAGGGATTCGCGAATCCCGCTTTCATCGTCGACGATTAGAATCGATGCCGGCATCGTTTATGTTTTGAAACTAAAAAAACCTGTCAGGTCCGGGTTACTCGGTGCTTTATGTAGTGCGCCCTCTGTGGCCTCAACATTCGTTCGCTTTGATTTTGAGCTCTACACCGCCGAAGCTCCACTTTGGGCCGCGGGAGCAGGCACCTCGATCGCAGGGAACCGAATCACGAATCGCGTTCCAGTCGGAACATTGTCTTCCACGCGAATCGTGCCGTTATGTTCGGCAACAATCCTGCTCGCGATCGCCAGCCCCAGCCCGGTTCCGCGCTCCTTTGTCGAGAAATGCGGCAGAAATAGCCGTTCCTTGTCCTCTGGCGAAATTCCGTGCCCGCTGTCGGAAATTTCGATCGCCACGGCGTCGCCGTCACCCTCCGCACGTGTGGAGACGCGCAGTTGCCGCACGGAAGCTCCTTCCATTGCTTCAGCGGCGTTATCAATCAAGTTCGCAACCACGCGCCGCAGCAATTCGCAATCCGCTTTGATCAAGGGGAGGGGGGCAGCCAACTCTGTGCGCAACGTGACTCCCTCGAGCCGTCCGTGGAATAGGTCGACGGCGCTCGCAACAATCGGATTCACGTCGGCAGGAGCGAGGCGGGCAGCAGGGAATCGCGCAAATTGGGCAAATTCGTCCACGAGCGACTCGAGCGTGTAAACCTCGCGCTCGATAAGACCCGCGCATTCTGCGACCAGTTTTTCAAATTCGCTGCGCGTACTTTCCGGCCGGTTTCCTTCCGAGCGCTCGATATGACGCAGCAATCGCTGCGCGGAAAGCTGAATCGGCGTCAGCGGATTCTTGATCTCGTGCGCGATTCGCTGCGCTACTTCCTGCCAAGCAGAAGCTTTTTGCGCGCGCAACAAATCCGTCAGGTCGTCGATTACAATCACAAATCCTGGATTTGACCGTCGCGGCCCAAGCGAGCTCACCGTCACCGCCGCCCGTACTAGCTTTCCCGCCGTCGCAATTTCAATCTCACGCGAAGCTCCTCCCATTCGCAGTGACCGGCGCATCAAATGCAGCATCGCGCGCGCAGCCTCGTCTCCCAGCAACTCTTGCAGGGAATGCGCGTCGCGTGCGTGAGCGCCCAGGATTGCCACCACCGCCGAATTTACCCTGGTGATTTCGCCGGACGAATTCAGCGACACCACACCTGTAGGAATATTCTCTAGAATCGCCTCCATCAACTTGCGCCGCCGCTCGCGCTCCTCGATGGCCAGCTCGAGGCTTTGCGTGAACTCGTTAATCTGCTTGCGGCCTTCTCCCAGCTGTTCCGTCATTCGATTGAACGAACGTACCAGCGTTTCCAGGTCATCCTGCGCCTGCACGTCAATTTGATAATCGAAATTACCGCGGGAAATCTCGCGCGTGGCTTCCGCGAGCGCCTGAATCGGCACGGTAACTTGCTTAGAGAGAAACAGCGCTACCCAAGTGGTGGCAAATAGCAAAAGCAGTGTAATGAGCGATAGCACCCCAAGAATTTCTCGCTTGTAAGCGCGCAGGTGTTGTTTCTGCTCGTCGTAGGTTTGTGTCTGAGCCTGAATCTCAGCGGAGCGGTCGAGATAGTCGTTCGGTATTTTGCGTGCCACATACAACTTGCCCTCTTTCAGCGGAGCGCTCGCCACCAGGTACAACTCGTTTCCATTTCGCCAGAACTCCGCTCCGCTGCTGAGCACCTTCGCGGGTTGTGGATGGATCGGCTGGCTCGTCGGAATTTGTCGGGCCGGCTCATTGCTGGTGCGATTTGTATACGCAACGCCGTGGGTTACGTCTCCATGAGAATCTACCTGCCACGACGCATCCACAGACCAACTCGTCTGCAAGAAAGCTTCATCCGGGCTGCCTGACTTCGCCGCCCGCGCTGCAATGTCGCCGAGATGGCCGGAGCCGGTTTTCCGCATGTCCTGGAGGAGTTGCTGGCTCTCTTCGTTCGCCACTTCGAGTGGACGCGGAAACCACGCATTCAGCGTTCGATTCACGAGCGCGTAGCTGAAAAAAAACATGAAAACGACCGGCAACAGCGAAACTCCCATCGCGCCGAGCACCATTTTCGTCTTGAAACGCGAGCCCATCTGTCCGGCCCGTCGCTCAGTCGCCATCCGTACCAGGCTGCGCAACAAAATGAGGCCGAACACGAGAAGCGCTGCTCCGAGAAATGTCGAGAGCGCAAAGAAAACTAGGAATTCATTGCCTTGCTCGGGGTGGAACGGAGTACTCAGGGATCCCAGCGTGAATACCGCTGCCGTCAGCAATACAACGGCGATACCACCGGTAATCAGCCACACACGCTGTTTTCGTGTCGCCGCTGTCACCGGCCCTCCTCGAGGTATCTGCCGAGCGGGCACTCGTCGCACTTCGGATCGGTCTTGCGGCACCAGTTTTTGCCGGCTGTGACGATCAGAGCATGAAATTCGTTGAACTTCGAAACATTGCCCGGAAATCGCCGCTCGAACTGCCAGCGAATCTCCTCGTATTTCGCATCCGGGCTGGCCCAACCGTGACGCACCAGCATCCGCTTCGTGTAGGCGTCGACGACGAACACCCCGTGTTGCCCGGCATAGAGCAGAATCGAATCGGCCGTTTCGGGCCCGATGCCGAAGACTCCGATCAGCTTCTCGCGCAGCACCAGCGTCGGAGTCTCGAACATTCGTTTCAGCGACCCTCGGAATTCGTGGCGAAGAAATCGCACGAACGATTTCAACGCCCGCGCCTTCTGTCGCCAGTAACCGGATGACTGAATCAGACTCTGCAACCGGCGCAAGGGCACTTGCTCGATGGCTACTGGCGTCAAGAGCTGCGCGCCGCGTAGATTAGCTAGCGCCGTTTCGACGTTCGTCCACGAGGTGCTTTGAGTCAGAATCGCACCGACGATCACCTCGAAAGGAGTCTTGGCCGGCCACCAGTGTTGGGGGCCAAGAGCTGTAAATAGGCTGTTAAAGTACTCATCCAGCGGGGGTTGCGACTTTTCGGGTATCGGGCCTGGCATTCTTAAAAGTGCGTGTGGCGCTAGAACAGGGAATTTCTTGAGGCCTTTCATCGAGAATTCACAATAGCGAGCGCGGATTCGCAAGTCAAGCTAAGGTGTTGCGGATTGGCCACACTACTGTGGCGGAGATGCAAAGGTGGCTCAAGCGCGATTGCGTTCGAATTGCTGCATGAAACTCACCAGCGCTTCGACGGACTCGATTGTTACAGCGTTGTAAAGCGAAACGCGCATCCCGCCCACCGACCGGTGACCGACGATTCCCACGATCCCTTCGGCTGCCGCTTCTTTGGCGAAACGCGCTTCCAACTCCTCGTCGCCATCGGCCAACCGAAACACTACGTTCATTCTCGAACGCGATTCCTGCTCGACAGGACATTTGTACAAGCTGCTGGAATCGATTGCGTCGTAAAGCAGTCTGGCCTTCGCTTCGTTGCGCCTTTCGAGCGCCCCGGCGCCGCCTTCGCCCTCGATCCACTCGAGCATCAAGACCAGGACGTACACGGCAAACGTTGCAGGCGTGTGGAAGAGGGAGTGCTCCTTGATCTCAGTGCGATATTGCAGCAGGGACGGCAGCTTGGGATCGGCGCGCTCGGCAAGGTCGCGGCGAACGACTACGACTGTCGCGCCCGCTTGCCCCAGATTCTTCTGCGCGCCGGCAAAAATCGCGCCGAATTGCCGGACGTTCACCTGCCGCGAAAGAATGTCCGACGACATGTCGGCCACGAGCGGAATGTCGCCGGTCCGCGGCATCTGCCTCCACTGTGTGCCCTCAATCGTGTTGTTCGAGCACATGTAGACGTAAGAGGCGTTCGAGGCGAGGTCAATTTCATTTGCACGCGGGATGCGAGTGAATTTCTCAGGCTCACTTGACGCCGCAATTCGATATGGCGCGCTTTTCTTCAGCTCCGCGATCGCCTTGGCCGTCCACATTCCCGTGTGCAGCACGTCCACCGGCTTCCCGTCCAAATACAAGTTCAAGGGCACCATCGTGAACTGCATGCTGCCGCCACCCTGCAGAAAAATCACTGCGTATTCTTCCGGAATCGCCATCAGCCGGCGCAAGAGCTGCTCCCCGCGCGAATTGATCTCTTCAAATTCGGGCGACCGGTGACTCATTTCCATCACGGACATGCCCGTGCCGCGATAGTCCAGCAGTTCGTCTCGAATCTTCTCCAGAACGGAAACCGGCAGAGTCCCCGGCCCGGCGCCAAAATTAAAGGCTCGCTTCACCCCGATTTTGGAAGATGAAATTGAAACCACGTTGCGAGTTCCTTTCAGCGGGAAGAGTTATCGGTTGACCAATCTGACCGTGACCAATCTGACCGTGACCAATCTGACCATCGGTTGACCAATTTGAATTAACGAGGGTAGCAGAACTTGCGCTATCTGTCGCACTTGCCTCAAAAAAAAAGAAAACCGGGAGGCATCTGAGCCTCCCGGTTCCAATTCATCACGCCTTCAACGTTCAGAATCGAACTAGAGAGAGCGTTTGCTATTAGCCGTTGTGTTTGTCGTGGTGAATCTCTCTGCTCGTTTTGTTCTGCTCCCTGTTCACCTGTTTCTTTTCCGAGGGAGTCAGCTTGCCTCCGTTGGCCTTGCGATCAGCGGCCACCTGACGATTGATGTGCTGCTCGTTCTTCTCGGTCTTCGCCGCTTCGCTTGCGTTCATCTTGCCGCTGTCAATGCCATTCGCGATCCGCTGTTGCTGGTTGCGCTGCCGCTGGCCCACTTCACTCTTCGCGCCCGGTTGCGTGGCTCCATTGTGCTTGTCGTTGTAGATCGAACGGCTTACGTTGTTCTGCTGCTGGTTCACATGCGCGCGTTCTTCCGAAGTCAACTTCCCGCCGTTGGCCGCGCGATCCGACTTCACTTCATGATTGATGTTGGATTCGCGCGATTCCAGGTGCTTGGTCTCGCCGGCAGTCAGTTGGCCCGAACGAGCACCGTTGGCAATCCGATCCTCCTGATTTTCCGCGCGAGCTCCCACCTTGCTCATCGCGGGATTGGCGGGCCGGCCATGATTTTCCGAGGCGAAATTCGACCTGTCGCTTCGCGCCATGTGTTCGTGTGACGCCTGCTCGGATGTTGCTTGCACATGCTTTTCTCTCTCGAACGAGCGTTCTCGCTCCGTCGGCACTGCTCTTGTTCCGCCCGGACCGCCATTGAAGCTCGCGCGGCTGACCACTCTCTCATGCACCACTGTCTTGTCGACGTAGGTGTTGTGGATCACTGTGGTGTTGACGTTGACCACTGCCGTGTTATACGCGAAGTGCCCGCCGTGCCATGCTCCGCCAACGAATCCCACTCCGCCATAACCGAATCCATAGTTCACGCCACCGTAGAACCCAACGTGCGGGCCCCAGTAGCCGGTATGAAATTCATACACACCGCCCCTCCAGCCCCAGTAGCCTGGTGTCCAGAGGAGACCTACTCGCGGCGGAGCCACCCATACGCCGGGCACCCAGTAATAGCCGGCGTCGCCGTAGGCCCAGTAGCCAGGCGTCCATATGTAACCTTCCGTTGGGCAAGGAGGCTGAACGTAAACCGGCAACGCTGGCGGCCCGACATGCACCGAGATCCCGACTGCGACTTGAGCTGAAGCAGGAGACGCCACTACAAAACAAATCCCTAGCGCGAGGCCTAAAGCAAGAAATAATGGCCGAGCAGAAGTCAGCTTACGCATTTCAAATCCTCCCTCATTGAGTCAACACGATATCTAACACCGGAACCCGCAGAATGTTTCTCGGCGCTGCCGCGATTCCAGATGCAAACGATGCTGATAAACAATCGTACCGGCGCAGGAAATGGATGGAAGGTCGAAGTGAAAAGGTACTCCCAGCTCTGATTAACACGATTTAAGCTGCTTATAAAAGGTGACTTGCGAGGCCGGAGCGAACTCGCGGCGAAGCTGGTCAGTGGCCGAACGTACAGGAGCGACACTCAAGATGTGGTTGAGTTTTTCGAAACTCGCTGACGCGCAAAAATCGGACTCCGCCGCGCCGCCTTGACACTCTTCACGCCCAGCAATTAGACTGAAAGGCTCGAAGTTACAATCGGGAGCCAAAGGAATGCTTCTTTCGCGGGATTTCGTCGGCTACATGGCCAAGGAAGTGGTGAAGCGCTTGGTAGCGGCGAAAATGATTGAGACAAAGAACGTTGAGAATGTGACGCAATCCGTCCGCCAGGTGATGGCCGACGAGGTGACGGTCGAAGACCGGTTGAACGAAGAAGTGCGCGAGATTCTGAGCAAGCACTCGGACGAAATGAAGCGAGTAGGCGCTTCGTATCAGGAAATGTTCAAGAAAGCCAAAGGCCAGCTGGCCCGCGAAAGGAAGTTGATTCTCCGCTAATGCGCCTGACGCGCGAAAAAACGGTCCGCATCTCACACCGTATCATCGATCTTCTCGTTACGCTTCCCGACGTGGATTTCGTCGAGGATCGCGACACAATCCGCCAGGAAATCGTGAATATTCTTACGGCGCTGCTGAAGGTGGAAGAACAGGTTGACACCGAAGTCCGCGCAAAGATTGCCTCCCAGAAAAAAGAGATTTTGGAGGGCAGCGAAGAGTGGGACATTCTTTATCGCAAATATTACCAGGAAGGACTCAAGCGACTTGGCGTCGCTGAGGTTCACGCGCACGGATAGTTTCAAGAACTCAGTATCGGCAACAACAAAGTCACTACAAAAATTAAAGGCGTCCGAAAAATTCGGACGCCTTTTTATTTTCGATTTTATTTTTCAGCGTTACTGTCCGTCCGGGCGGCGCTTCAGCGTCGGACGATCGCTGTCATCGTCACTGCCTCCCGTGGTGTCGGGCGGCGCTTGTCCGGTCTTCTGGGTCTGATCCGTCTTCTTGCGCAAGGATGGTTTGCTGCCGCCCTTGTCGTTGACCTTTTGATTGGATTCGATCATTCCGAGGCGGCGCTTCACGACGTCGAATTCGGAAGTGGAGACGATGTACTCTTCGCGCGCCGGCAGGATCGTGGCAATTTCTTTCTGCGCTGCTTCGATGCGGTCGGGCGTGGGTGGATGAGTTGCGAAGATCTTCGGTACGGATCCCGGTTGTTTCTTTTCGAGTGCCGTCACCTTTTCGAAGAACGACACGAAGGAGTTGGGGTCGTAGCCGGCCTTGTACATATACTGCAAACCGAGGTAATCCGCTTCGCGTTCGGCGTCGCGCGAGAATTTTAGGAACGAAATCGGCACCACCAATTGCGCGCCCTGATAGATCGCATATCCAGCCCAGCCGCCCGGTCCGAGCATTACCAGCGGAATGGTCGCCAGCTGCATGATCTGGCCCTTTGTCGCGTTCTTGGTGCCATGGCGCGCGCAGACATGCGCAATCTCATGCGCCATCACTCCGGCAAGCTCCGACTCTTCATCGGCGTGCATGAGCAAGCCGCTGTTGACGTAGAAAAATCCGCCGGGTAGCGCGAACGCGTTGATCTGATCCGAGTCGATGACCTTGATGGTGAACGGAACCTGCGCGTCAGAGTTGCGCACTAGGTTCTGACCCACGCGATTCACGTATTCAGTAATCACCGGGTCGGTGATGAACTTCGCGGAGCGGTCAACTTCCTGCGCCAGCTGCTTGCCCAGCGCGATTTCGTGCTCGAGCGAATAGAAATTTAATCCGTGGCCGATGTTGCGGTTACCCACCGCATCGACGTCTGCCTCGCTGCCCCTCTTGACGTTCGGATCGATCGATTGAGCGACTGGCGCCGGTCCCTGCGCTCCGGCCGGCTGGCTTGACGAGTCGCCCTGCTGATTTGGGGCAGGGGGCTGTTGCTGCGGCTGGGGATTCTGCTGCTGCGTCTGGTCGGGAGTCTGTTGCTGCGTTGTTTGCTGGCCGCTTTGCTGACTCTGTGGAGGCGCCGCGACGACCGCCGAACCCGCCAGCAATCCCGCGAAAACAATCGCGGCCAATCGCATTGTCCAAGTTGTTTTCATGGCAACCTCCCCACCGATTGGGAGGGATTATACACCCCGCCCGCGAGACCGAAGCACACAAAGGATAGGATGGCACAAGGCCTTAAATAGTTACTTTCGCGACGCGGAAGATTGGCGAGGTGATTCCTGTGACAGGATGTGCCGCGATGAGAACCGAATACAGCATTTCAGACCCCCTGTTTACCGCCGATTAGAAATTGTTACTGACCTATGTTTTCTAAGACTTGCGGGGACTTTTACCCGCGCCACCCGTAGATTAACCTCATATTCGACAGCACGAACTCAGCTGGCCGCCTCAGTATCACATCGTGCCGCCTTTCCCGCCGCCTGCCTTTGCTGCCTTACCGATTTACCCCTCTAAGTTCGATGCTGGCTCCACTCGTCTGGTGACTTCGCGCATGGTATTGGCTTCGATTTTGGGCTATTTCTAACTTCTGGCGAAGGAGCGCAAACGCAGAGGTGTAAAGCGGGCGATACGGGAGAAGGCCTTATCCAGAGTGAAGATCGTGGCGCCGTGTTCGAGCGCAATAGAGGCGATGATTGCGTCGATGGTAGTGAGGCTGACGCCCCTGGACCGAGCCTGGCGAAAAATCGCCGCAGCTTCTCTATACGTGGACAAGCCACGGGGCTCGATAATGTCCCACAGGGACAGATAGTGGGCAATTTGAGCGACGTCACGAACGAGGCCTTGCAGAACTTCAGTGACGACTATGCCAGTGAGAGCAATAGGCTCGTCAGCGGCAATCATGCGACGCAGCTCAGCACCTGCAGGACCGGGACGGGAACTGAAGAAATCGATCCAAACGGAGCTATCGACGAGGATCAGACGCGATTCCTGCGAGCAGCGTTGCGCTTGCCCGACCATATTCCACTGCCGTAGTAGCGCAGGATGGCTTTACGCGTTTCCGAACGGACGAGCAGGTCGAGGGCTCGGTTGACAATGGCCCGCTTGGTCTTGAGTCGCGTGAGTTTGCGGGCCCTGCGGATGAGGGTGGCGTCCAAGTTGATGTTTGTTCGAGCCATCTCAGCACTATACACCAATCTCGCACATTGTGGTGTATAGATAGAATCCGCCCCGGGGCGGGGTTGAAGAAATGGCTCGGATGAAAAATCACTAAAGCAGTCGGCGAGATAGGAGTACAATGCCGCCGCTTTCAACATGAGACTAGGCTAAATTCAGATCGAAGGAGCTCAACAATGCCACCTTCAACATCAAGCGATGGAGGAAGTCGGTTCGACCGGCGTGCCTTTTGCAAGACTGCCGGCGTTGGGACCGCTTTCGGGATCGTAGGGGCAAGGATGGGAAATGTGCCGGATTACGTAGACCTAACGAAGGAACAGCGTGACAAGCTGACGCCAGCCGAAGTGATCGAGCAGATGAAAGCCGGCAACGAGCGCTTCCGGACAGGCAAACCGCGACATCGCGATCTAATGCGCGAAGCGAGGGCGACCGCGAAGGGACAGTATCCCGCCGCGATTGTGTTCAGCTGCGTTGATTCGCGAGCGCCGGCGGAGCTGATTCTCGACTACGGTATCGGCGATATTTTCAGCGGCCGCGTGGCGGGCAACGTGGCTGACGAAGACATCCTGGGCAGCATGGAATTCGCATGCAAGGTAACGGGTGCCAAAGTGGTGCTGGTGATGGGACACACCGCCTGCGGCGCCATCAAGGGCGCGATTGACGATGTGAAGCTGGGCAATCTGACGGCATTGCTGGCGAAGATCCGTCCCGCTGTGGAAGCGACCCAGTACAGCGGAGAGCGAACTGCCAAGAACTACGCCTTCGTAGACGCCGTGGCGCGAAAGAACGTGGAACTGACTATCGCCAAGATTCGGGAACAGAGCCCGGTGCTTCGGGAACTCGAATCCAGCGGCAGCATCAAGATTGCAGGCTCGATGTATAACCTCGAAACGGGAGTAGTGGACTTTTTCGGATAGAGGTTTGTAGCGCTTGGCTGGGGTAG
Source organism: uncultured Acidobacteriota bacterium (assembly GCA_963721825.1). GTDB lineage: Bacteria > Acidobacteriota > Terriglobia > Acidiferrales > UBA7541 > Palsa-295. Next base: position 219,745 of record CAVRLE010000001.1, read on the forward strand.
GGAAGATCCCGTAAACAAGTCGGGATCCTTAGAATTGTTCCCAGTGACGTCCCTGCCAGCGCGTCAGAGACTACGCGCGGCCGCGAGGGTCGGCCGCGCGTTCGATGTACGTATGTGGAGGTACGGATCGATCAGCGGAAGCCGCCGGCGATGACAAGGGTTTCGCCGGTGATCCATGAAGAATCCGGCGAGGCAAAGAACGCGACGGCCGGCGCAATATCTTCCGGTTGACCAATGCGGCCGAGCGGGGTCTGCGCCTCCACCGTCTTGCGCCATTCACCCTCATCGAGTCCTGCGGCGCGATATCCTTCCGTGTCAACCATGCCAGGGCTCACGGCGTTGACGCGAATTTTGCGCGGGCCAAGCTCTTTCGCGAGAACTTTCGTGGCGGCCTCGACGGCTGCTTTCGTTCCGCTATACACCGCAGAATTTGGCGGCGTAATGATGGTGGCAAGAGAACTGATGTTGACGATGCTTCCGCCCTCAGGCCCAAAATACTTGGATGCTTCCTGTGAAGCGAAGATAAGGCCGAGGACATTGAGATCGAAGTGTTTGTGAAAGTTGTCGGAGGTAATCCCCTCAAGCGGGGCGAACTCGTAGATTCCGGCATTGTTGACAAGAATATCGAGCCGGCCGAAAGCTTTCTTGGATTCGGCGAAGAGACGTTCGACGTCGGCTTTCTTGGCAACGTCCGCTTGGACCGCAACGGCTTTGCCGCCCTCCTTCTTGATTTCTGCGACGACGCGGTCGGCTCCTTCCTTACTGGACGAATAATTCACGACTACCGCCGCGCCATCGGATGCCAGTTGCTTGGCGATTGCGGCGCCAATGCCTTTGGACGCGCCGGTTACCACCGCCACCTTATCTGCTAGTTTCTTCGACATGACATAGCTCCTCTTGAGAATTCGTGCGAACGATTCCTGGTCTGCTGGTATAGATGTTCTGATGGGCGAGAAGGTCGCAGGGATGAGGCTAGGTCTTCGGCGTTGGCGGCGGAGGTGGGGGCGGAACCCAACGCGAAGCGGGCGGATTCGCTGTCGTTGTGGGAGGAGCTTTCTTTTTTGGCTTTTTCTTTTCGCGGCGGTGTGCGTCTTTGTTTCCCATGCCGGGTAGCTTGCCATAGTTTCATGGCAGCCGCCATGCGATTTCAAGGCTTTTGGGGGATCAGCATCCTGAAGTTCAACCCGGGAATCGCAAACGCGTTGCAATGTTGACGGCTTTCGCGAATGGCTTTACATTCCTAGTATGCCCGCCCGGAAGATTCAAGTTGGCCAAGTTTGGAAGAAGGACGATACGGCCGAGTCGTATCTGATTACGAAGGTTTACAACGAAGCCCTAACCACTTACGTGGTGCTGCGGAGAACGGGCGCGGAATCGGAGCGGCCGGTGAAGGTGAAAGTGGACAACCGCGGACCGATTCAAACCTTACCTGGTTATAGCTACGCGCTCGAATCCGACGATTTCTGATTTCCCACCTACTGGTAAGGACCAGCCGCTCTGGTAGCGACTGCCTACTCAAATAATATTTTGCTTCTGCAATTCCTGTACGATCAGCTTCGATAACGCATCGATCGCCTTGTTTGGTGATTTCGGGTTCACGGTATCGCTGGTTCCCGTCCAAACGAGCACTCCATCCGGCGCTGCTGCTGAATAGAAATTCGTTTCCACCTGTGCAGTCTTGTCGACGCGAAGATAATCGGGCGAGTAAACCACCGGGTAAATCGCTCCGTAATAGCCATAGAACGTTCCGTAAACGGGAAACATGGGATACGCCTGGCCGGGAATGTAGGTGACAGTTTTATCGACCTTCACGAGACGTGAGGCGACGATCGCGTCAATATTTTGGCCGCTTACAACATTTCTGAGATCGTTCATGTCGAGCGGCGTTCCGGTGGGCCGTGGGATCAGCGAATAGCTTGGGGAACACTGGATTCCCGGCCTGGCGATGCCGGCGCAGAGTTGATCTTCGAATTGCGCCCGGATGGAAGCGCGGCCGTTGATGCCGAGAACCATGATGTTCTTGAAATGGGCGCCGTTGTAGCTGGGGTTGAGCCAGGTGAACACCAATTTCGTGGATTTCGCGCCCGTGAGTGGTGCTAGAGCGACAACGATGGCCAGGATGATCAATGTCCGTCGTTTCAATTGGGCCTCCCCCGAAATCCGCAGAACATTCAGGATTGATGTTTGGATGCGCAATGTACCACGGAATCGACTGAGCTGCCTGCGCTGGCGCGGATCGAGAGTTAGCGCATGTCGAGAGTCAACGCAGGCCGCTGCGTAGAAGGGATGCGATGCGTGATCTACTAGCGGCCGTTTGAAGTGTCGCTGCGGCGAACTTCGAGAGCGACGAGCGGAGTTCCGCCGCACGGGATGTTGGTCAAGAAGCGCAGCGTGCCGGTGTTGTCCTCGAAGGCGAGGCCCGATTGTGCGTCGCCTCCCTTGAATTGCCCCCACGCTTTCGGGATCGTGGCGACGCAGCCGGGCGTCCAGAATTGCAGCGGCTTGGAAGCGGCCTTGGTTGTGTACAGTTTGAAGGCGATGAGTGCAAGAAGCGCGATGATGGCTACCGTTGATGCCTTTGACGGAGTTTTCACGATGCGGTTTATCCTCCTTGACTTGATTTAGCGTGCTTTTGCGCGCCTAGATTGAGCGCACGGGGATTTTTACTACGTCGTCGATGCGCATCACTTCTTTCATGATGAAGCCTTCCGCGTATTTCACACCGATCATGCGACCGTAGTGACGCGCCTGGTCGCTCATGCGGCCGTCGAGCTCGTCGAGCGGAAGATACACTTTTGATTTGGACGACTTGGGAGATTTTTGCGGAGGCGTGAATTGCGATTTGTAGGCGAGGATGGCGCGGCGGCGGCTTTCATACTGCTTCGTGATGTCCACGGCGAACGTGGGTCTCGCGGTGGCGTCGGAAGTGGCGTAGAGAATTTTGAACGGGCGAAACGGGTTGCCTTTCATCGGGTAGGCTTTGAGCCCGGCAATGAACGCGGCTTCAAAACCGAGATTCGAGGCGTTGTAGTGATCGGGGTGGCGGCCTTCCCAATAGGGCAGGATGATCGTATGCGGTTGGAATTCGCGAATCACTTCCGCAACGGCGATCTTGAAGTCGTCGGTGAGGGCGAGGCGGGCATCGGGAAGGCCGAGGTTGCGGCGCACTTTTACGCCGAGAATTCTTGCGGCGTGCGCGGCCTCGCGCAGGCGGGTTTCAGGAGTGCCGCGCGAACCGGTTTCACCGCGCGTGAGATCGAGGATGCCGGTGCGATAGCCGGCCTGCGACATTTTGAGGACGGTGCCGCCGCAGGTGAGTTCCACGTCATCGGGATGAGCAGCGATCGCGAGTAAATCGAGCGGTGCGTTGAGTGACGAAGCGCGTGACATTGAACCTCCGGATGAAAGCGGCTGCAAATGAAAACCGATTCTAGCAGGGGATGGCGTTTGAGCGCGCGAGAAGCGGTTAGGATTTGTACGCGACGAGGACTGTATAGACGGCGGCACCGTAAATGACGAGGGCGCCGACGTCCGGTTGGCCATGAAGGATATGGATGAGAGCGGCGAGAGCAAAGATGACGAGCAAGGCGTAGCCGCCGATCGTTCGCGCGGATGGGATGAGGAAGAGAAGCGCCGCGATAATTTCAGCGCCGCCGAGAATCGGGCGGATTAGATGGGGCATGCCCGATTTCGCAAACGCGTGGCCGCGCGACGCTGAAAAGACAAAGAGGCATGACTCGACGAGAACGACGAGGCCCGTTGACCAGTGCAGAATCGAAATCGCATTTTTCAGGCGCGCGGTGAGGAGAGCGTTTAGCGAACTCGAAGAGGGTGTCACCTTCGGGGCTTCCTTTTTGGGGTTTTGTTCCTGGGTTTGCGCGACGGCTTCACGCGGACCTCGATCAGGCGATGGCTTGCCGAGGAGTCAAGGTCGAGGTGGTAGAACTTCTTGAGGTCTCGTATGCGTTGGAGCGAGGGCGCGCCGAAGGGGCGTTTTCCATCAAAAGCATGAAGCACGATGCCCTCGAGGAGGTCGCCTAGGGTGAGGTCATGGTACTCGGCTAGGGCTTTTAGCACTTTCAGGATGCGTTTTTCCATTCGGACCCCTGTCTGGATTCGTTCGACATGCAGTTTAGGTTTTGCGATGAACTGGCGTTTCATAGGTACCCGTGTACCAGAGTACACAGGTACCTGTCAACCGTAGGACTAAGGCCCACGACGAATACTTCGTCGTCGCGGCTGCCAGAACATTTTGGTCGGCCGCGCTTTTCACATGATGACGATTGGTGATACTTTGCGGCGATGGCTGAATTGGCGCTTGATGGCGGATTATGACCGAGCGATTCACGTTTTCGGATCTTCGTGAGCTTTTTGCCAAGGCGAACGAGGAGAAATCCGGGGATCATCTGGCTGGAATCGCGGCGCGCTCAGAGCGGGAGCGCGTGGCGGCAAAGCGCGAGCTGGCAGATTTGCCGCTTGCGGAGATTATTGCGCGGCCGCTGATCGATCCGGATCAGGATGATGTGAGCAGGCTGCTTCTCGACACGTATGACCGCGAGGCGTTTCGTGAAATCGCGAGCCTTACGGTGGGCGAGTTTCGCGAATTGTTGCTTGATGACGCTACAGGCGAGGCGGAGCTGAAGCGCGTCGGCCGCGCGATTATTCCGGAAATCGCCGCGGCGGTGGCGAAAATCATGAGCAATAAGGACCTGATCCTAGCTGCCGCGAAGATTCGGAACATCACACGCTGCCGGAATACGATGGGCGAGCGCGGCGTGCTGGGAATTCGAGCGCAGCCGAATCATCCCGCGGATGACGTGGGCGGGATTTTGCTCGCAGCGTTTGAGGGCTTGCTCTACGGCTGCGGAGATGCGGTGATCGGCGTGAATCCCGCTTCGGATTCTATCGAGAGCGTCAGCGCGATCCTGAACGGCTTGGCCCGACTGGTCAACGCGTACAAAGTGCCTACGCAAACCTGTTGCCTGGCGCATATCACCACGCAACTGTCGGCGATGGAGCGCGGGGCGCCCGTGGATTTGCTGTTTCAATCGATTGGAGGCACGGAGGCGACCAATCGGAGTTTCGGAATTACGCTCGCGATGCTGCGCGAGGGTCGCGAACGAGTGCTCGAACATCATCGGCAGCGCGACGTGGAGTGGAAGGGCCAGAATTTGATGTATTTCGAGACGGGGCAGGGAAGCGCGCTTTCGGCTGAAGCGCATCACGGCGTCGATCAACTCACTTTGGAAGCGCGGGCGTACGGAGTGGCGCGCGTGTTCGATCCGTTTCTGGTGAACAGCGTGGTGGGATTTATCGGCCCGGAATATCTGTATGACGAGCGCCAAATTATTCGCGCGGGGCTCGAAGATCATTTCATGGGCAAGCTGCTGGGCCTGCCGATGGGTTGCGATGTGTGTTACACGAATCATGCGGAGGCGGATCAGAATTCAGCGGATAATCTGGTCGTGCTTTTGGCGGCAGCGGGCTGCAACTATTTTATGGGTGTGCCTTGCTCGGACGACGTGATGCTGAATTATCAGTCGACGAGCTATCACGACGCGCTGGCGGTGAGAAGATTATTCAAGCTGCGACCCGCGCCTGAATTTCTGCGTTGGCTCGAAGACGAAGGAATTTACCGCGACGGCGAGCCGGCGTTACTTGACGGACCGGCGCGGCGGCAGTTGCTGCAGGGATTCGAGGCTTCGCTGGAAGGGAATTGCTTGAATGACTGACGTGCTAAAGCGGCGCGATGAATCTCTCGTGGGAGGAGAATGGCCCGATCTCATCCGGAGGATTCGCGCACGTACGCCGGCACGCGTCTTTGTAGGGCGCGCAGGAGCGGCCTACCGTTCTGCAACGCAACTGGACTTACGCGCGGCTCATGCGGCAGCGCGCGATGCGGTGCGCGACGAGTTGAATCTCAACGCAGCTTTCGGCGTAGATTTTGTGCAGCAGTGGAACCTGCGCGAATTCCAGACGCGAGCGCGCAATAAAGACGAATACCTGTTGCGGCCCGACCTGGGACGGCAATTTGACGATGCGTCCCGCGAGCGGCTATCGAAAAGCGAGGCAAGCAATTGTGATGTCCAAATCGTCATCGGAGACGGCCTGTCCGTCGCAGCCGTCGCTGAACAGGTGCCTCATTTGCTCCCGCCGCTTTTCGCAGGCGTGAAAGCGCGTGGGTGGACGGCAGGGCAGGCATTCGTAATCCGCCATTGCCGAGTGGGAATCCTGAATGAGATTGGCGAACTGCTGAACCCACAAGTAGCCGTGCTAGTGATCGGAGAGCGCCCGGGCCTGGCGACCGCGACGAGCCTTTCAGCATACATGGCGTTTCGTCCGACGAAAGCACACACCGACGCGGACCGAAACTTGATCTCGAATATTCACGCGCGCGGCGTTGGAACGGATGAAGCTGCAGAACGGATTCTGGAGCTGGCAGCGCAAATGATGCACGCGAAGGCCAGCGGATGCAGACTGCGCCAAGAGACACGGGGGCTCGAATGACGGCAGACAGACCGCTCGCCAGGCAAGTGGCGCTGGTCACAGGAGCGGCGAAACGGATCGGCCGCAGCATCGCCCTGCGGCTAGCGAAAGAAGGCGCGGATGTAGTCGTGAACTACGCCACCTCGAAAGCCGAAGCCGAGGAGTTAGCGAGCGAAATTCAATCTCTCGGGCGGCGCGCTGTCGCGTTACAAGCCGACGTCTCAAGCCGCGCGGACGTCCACCGGATGATCGCAGCTATAGATCAAGAATTCGGCCGCCTCGATATTCTCGTAAACAACGCGGGAATGTTTTTCGCCGCGAAATTCGAAGAACTCACTGACGAGCAGTGGGATCGAATCATGAACGCGAACTTGAAGTCGCAGTTTATATGCGCGCAAGCCTCAGCGCCACTGATGAAGCGTCACGGGCGCGGCAGAATCATCAACTTGTCGTCGCTGGGAGGGATTCTCCCCTGGCCGGCCTATACACACTATTGTGTTTCGAAAGCCGGTTCGATCATGCTGACGAAATGTCTTGCCCGTGCCCTCGCTCCAGAAATTCTGGTTAATAGCGTCGCGCCGGGTACGATTCAGTTTGCCGGCGAGCTGCCCGACCACGACTACATCAAACGTGTCCCGCTCCATCGCACAGGAACGGGCGACGACATCGCCGACGCAGTGTTGTATTTCGCCACCTCGGATTTTGTAACCGGCCAAGTACTTGCGGTCGACGGCGGCCGCAGGTTGGTGTGACCGTTGCGCCTCAAAAAATCGCGTTGACGTAGCGCTGCAGCTTGGGCAGGATGCGTCAATCATCTACACGCGGCGAGTCGCTCGGCGTTTTGGTTTGCGGGCGAGCCGCTACTCGGGAGAAAGAAACAATGCGTCGATTGCCTTGGACAATAGCTCTGCTCGCAGCCGCAATCTTTTTGCTCGCACCTGCAAAGACACATGCGCAGCAGTACACCGGCGCCTCAACTTCCGTACGATGCAGATCGACAGACGGCCGGTTTCGCCACTGCCCAGTGAACGGTTGGGTCCGCGGCGCACAGCTTACGCGGCAAATCGGCGGAGGCAACTGTGCACAAGGGCGTTCGTGGGGCTACGATGACAGCGGCGTCTGGGTTGATCGCGGCTGCCAAGGCGAATTCCAAGTTTGGACCGGCGGGCGGCCCAGCGGTCGATCGACGGTGGTGCGCTGTTCGTCGCAAGATGGAGGGAGAAAGACATGTCCGGCTGGTGGACGCATAGCGAACGCGCTAGTTGATCAGCAGTTCAGCGGATCGCCGTGCATACAGGGGACCACATGGGGATTCGATTCGAGGAACCTGTGGGTCACTCGCGGCTGCCGCGCGGATTTTCGCGTCTGGCTGAGTCACAGATAGGCGAACCCATTTCAACTCGTGCGAGCTGTCGCACTCAGTACGCGGCTAGTTTCTCGATGCCCGCGACGATTTTTTCCGTGTTCACTTGCCAGGCTTTGTCGAGATTGGGGCTAAAGGGAATCGCCGGCACATCGGGCCCCGTCACGCGCATAATCGGACCATCGAGATCATCGAAGGCTTCTTCGCTCAGAATCGCGGCGAGTTCCGCGCCATAACCCATCGTCTTCTTATCCTCATGAACGATGAGCGCCTTGTTCGTTTTGCGCACTGAATCGAGAATCGTGCTCTTGTCGATGGGCGCGAGCGTGCGAATCTCCACCACCTCTGCTTCGACGCCCTTCTGCGCCATCTGCTCCGCCGCGTCGAGTGACTTTTGCGTCATGAAGCCGTAGGTGAGGATGGTGAGGTCACGTCCTTCGCGCCGCACCGCGGCCGGCCCGATCGGCACGGTGTAGTCGCCTTCGGGCACTTCGGACTTCGCTTGCCTGTACAACGACTTGTGCTCGAAGAAAATCACCGGGTCGGGATCGCGAATCGCAGCGAGGAGCATGCCTTTCGCGTCGTAAGCGGTGGAAGGCATCACCACTTTCAGCCCAGGCTCGTGCACGAACCACGTGGCATTTTCCTGCGAGTGATACAGTCCGCTGCCGCCTCCAGCGCCGCAGCACACTCGAATCGTTATCGGACACGAATATCCGCCCGCGCTGCGATAACGCAATTTCGAAGCCTGCTGCACGATCTGCTCCACAGCTGGCGTGATGAAATCGGCAAACTGAATTTCCGGCACCGGCCGCAGCCCCATCATCGACGAGCCAATCGCGGCGGCGATGATGATGCCCTCGGCGAGAGGTGTATCGAGCACGCGATCTTCACCGAATTTGTCGAGCAAGCCGTCGGTTACTTTGAAAACGCCGCCAGATAGTCCGATATCCTCGCCAAGGATGAAGACGCGCTCGTCGCGTTCCATCTCCTGCGAAAGAGCTTCGTTAATCGCTTCCAGCATGTTGATCGTTCGGGCCATTTTTATTTCGATTCCTTTTTGTCGCGTTTATTGCGCCCAGATATGGTCCGCAAGCTCGGACGCATCGGGATAAGGGCTTTGCTCGGCGAAGTCCACCGCCTCATTGATTTCCTGCGTGATTTCGTCGGCGATCTGCTTTTTCTTCGCGTCGTTCAGAAGTTTCTTTTCCATCAACTGCTTCTCGAACGCGGCTACCGGATCTTTTTTCTTCCACGCATCCACTTCTTCTTTCACGCGGTATTTCGCAGGGTCGATTTCCGAGTGCCCGTACCAACGATACGTCTTGCACTCGAGCATCGTCGGACCCTGTCCACCGCGCGCGCGCCCGATCGCTTTTTGCGCGGAATCGTAAACTTCGAGAACATTGTTGCCGTCGAGCGAAACGCCAGGGAAGCCGTAAGCCTTGGCGCGATCGGAAAGATTCGTCAGAGCCGTTTGCAATCGCAGCGGCACCGATTCCGCCCAGAGATTGTTCTGGCAAACGTAAATGATCGGCAGCTTATGTACACCCGCAAAATTCAGCGCCTCGTGAAATCCGCCGAAGCTCGTAGCGCCGTCGCCGAAGTAGGAGACAACCACATCGTTGCGGCGAAGCTTCTTGATTCCCAGCGCCACGCCCGTACCAACGTTGAGCTGCCCTGCAATGCTGCTGGCCGGCGTGATTACGTGAAGCTCGGGATAGCCCATGTGCGCCGGTGACGACCGGCCGCGATCCGGGCTCGTGGTTTTCGCGAAAAGTTGCGCGAAGCAGAACTTAAGGGGCGCGCCCTTGATGATGTTAGACGTCCAATCACGATGCGACGGCGCAATCCAGTCATCTTTCTTCAGGCTGAATGCCGTGCCGACGTTCGTAGCCTCTTGGCCGACGCCGGAATAGAAATTTCCTTTGTATTTGCCCTGGCGGAAGAGAATGCGTGCCTTTTCGTCGCACATCCGGCACTTCACAAGCATTTTGTAAAGGTTCAGGTGAAGTTCATTCGACGAGGTGCCATTTTTCTCAACCTCGGGCTCCATCACCGCCCGATTGGTTTTTGACGCCATGCGGACTCCTATGAGCTGGTGCTCTTTAGCTTTTCACAAAAACTATAGCACGAAATTCAGGCGAGGGAGCACGGAGCACACGCATCATTCCGCGCCGCATTAGGAGTCATTCACATTTCACGCCCCAAAACGAAGCTCGGCTATTACTCGCCATCTTCGAGTAAGAGCGCTCCGCAAGCCAACTTTTCGATGAACTCTGTGTCGGCGGGAAGAAAATTAAGGTCCGGAAGCGACGACGGGGCGCACCACAAAATTTGTTCGAAAACCAGGTTCCGCACACTGCCCGGATCAACGTCAGCCTGGAAAAAGACCAGCTCGATCGGTTCACCCAATTCCGCGTAACGATGCTGCGTGCGATACACCTCAGAACCAATCGTGGCCTTGGCGCCAAGCTCCTCTTCGATCTCACGCGCAAGAGCTTGCTCCAGCTTCTCGCCTGGTTTAACTTTCCCGCCCGGAAACTCCCACATCATCGCGAACGACGTTCCGCGCTTCCGCTGGCAGACCAGCAGCTTCCCGTCGTCGCGAATCAAAGCCGCGACGACAGTAATCATCGGACCTTCCTTCTCGCTTCAGATGTAACGCCTCGAAGGCCAAACTCCGGATGTATCGCCCGAAAAAGCTGCCGGGCGCCCTCAACAAGCGGCGGCCCAGGCGTATTAAGAAGTTCATCTCGAATCACAACCACTCGCCCTGCCTTCACAGCCGGAACATCTTGCCACGCAGCATTGCGAAGCGCGTTCGATGGCTTCGAACGCGCCCCGGCGGCGGTCCACGCCAGAATGATCACATCAGGATGCGCGCGTGCAACGTCCTCATCCGTAACACGCCTGCCCGCCGGCACCACTGCCTCTCCGCCCGCCATTTCCACCAACTCAGAAACCCAAGGAGGCGAACTGATCCGCGGATGCGGCCAAGCCTCGCAGTAAACGCGCAGACGCGGCCGGTTGCGAAATTGTTTGGCTTGCCGCGCAATCGATTCAAAATCCGACCACATCGCGCGAATCAGCTTCTCGCCAGCGGTCGCGCGACCCACCAGACGCGCCAGCGTGCGAATGTCCGTCTCGATATCAGCCAGCGAGCGCGGATTAATGGCGAGGAACGCAACCGGCTCTTTCAAGATGCTCGCCACCGTTTCCGGCGCAAACGGCACCGAGCCAATCAGAAGCGTCGGCTTGAGCTGCATCACCTCGCGAGTATCGATCTTCCAGCAGTCGCCCACCTGCGGGCGCCGCCCCACGGGCGCCACTTCCTTGCACCATTTGCTCACGCCAACCAGCTCTCGGCTCGCGCCAAGCGCAAACAATATCGAAGTCACATTCGGCGCAAGCGAAACAATCCGAAGCCGGGAAATAGATTTTTCGCGCGCCATTGTTCCCGATTCTACTAGCACCCGGCACAGGTAGCCACGACGACGCCTTCCTCGTCGTGGGACTCTCTTATCGCGATAGCCGTGCATGGACTTGCAGTCGACGTAAAGGTGCGTGAAACATAAAGCGCAGCCCAATCAAATTGTTATAGGATGCGCGCGGAGGATTTGGAATGAATCCACGAAAATGGGTTTTGGTTCTGGCGGCGTGCGGCGTGTTGATTGGCGCAGCAGCAACTCAGAAGTCGAAGCAGAAAAATCTCCCGAAAGCGCCGGAGCTTCTGCCGTGGTCGCAGCAAATCGCCGTACGCGAGCAGTGGCTCGTCAAACGCCACGCCATGCTGCTCGAAATGATGCGCCGCAACCACGTGGACATGTGGATCGTGGTCAACGAAGAATTTCACGACGATCCGCTCACGGAATACATCGCGCCACCGCGCGTCTACACGGGAGGCCGCGATATTTTCGTGTTCGTGGATGCGGGCGACGCTGGCCTCAAGAAAATCGCCGTCACCGGATACTCGGAGGAAAATGTCCAACGATTCTTCGAGAGCACCGACGATCCTTCGCAGCATCCTGTGGATAAGCAACTGAAAGCTTTATGGGACGCGTACCACCCCGTCCACATCGGTCTCGGCATTGACGGCCGTCGTGGCGTCACACGCAGCCTCACAAAATCCACCTATGATTTTCTCGCCGACAAAATGGGCCCGGACGCGGCGAAGAATTTCGTCCCGGCGCAAGATCTAATCCGCGAATACCTCGCCACGCGAATTCCTGAGGAATTCGACACCTACAACCAGGAAGTAATCCTCACCGACCTCATCACCAAGCGCGCTCTCTCGAACGAAATAATCACCCCGGGGAAGACGACCGTCGGCGATGTGCGCCGCTGGCTCTACGACGAGATGTGGCGCAATCGCGTCGGCACATGGTTCCAGCCCGATCTGCGCGTGCAACGCAAAGGCATGCCGTCCGAATCCTCGCGCGGTTTCCTAGCCGTTGCGAAAGAAGAGACGGTGATCGAGCCAGGCGATTTGGTGCACCTCGATTTCGGAATCTCCTACATGGGCATGAGCACAGACTGGCAGAAGATGGCTTACGTGCTCCTGCCGGGCGAGAAAACCGTTCCAGCCGGCCTGCAGAAAGCGATGGACAACACGAACGCCCTGCAGGACGCGCTAATGCTGCGCGCCGCTCGACCCGGTCGCACCGGCGGCGAGGTCTATGACCTCACCATGGAAGAGATGAAGCAGAAGGGAATCGAAGCCATGATTTACAGCCACCCCATCGGCAATCAGGGACACGGGCTCGGCGCCAGCATCGATTTTCGCGCCTCGCAAACCGTAAACCCCACACACGAAGCCGTCGGCCCCTCATCGCTCGAGCGCCTGCGCGACGGTTCCTATCAATCCATCGAGCTGAACGCTAAAACGGCGATCCCCGAATGGGGCGGCCAAAAAATCTACGTCATGGCGGAAGACGACGCATATCTCACGCCGGACGGCTACAAATTCTTTCAGCCGCGCCAGACGGAGTTCTACCTGATCAGCTCGAAGTAGCAGAATCACATATCTCAGGCCACAGCTTGTTCGACCGCCTTAATAAACATTCCCGTATCAAGGAAGTAGTTCGGATACGCACGTTTTAGTGAAGCCAAAGATTCCACAGAAACAAGCACAGCGTCGGTTCCTGAGCTGCTTCCTGACCGCTCTGCAACTTCATAGTCTTGAGTCGCCTTAAATAGTTCTCGCTGTGTATAGCCAATGACCTCAACCTTTTTTGCGACAGGATCGAGTTGCAAGAGGAAGTAATGGGCCTTCTGTGGCCCCGGGTTTTCGGTTACCTGAAGCGCTTGGCTAAATGCGTGTAAATGATTTACTACATTGAGCCTGGATGCGTGCTCCCGAATTTCCTTTCTCAGTTCTTTACTGTTCTCGGGAGTATTTGGCACCAGCGGGTTCTGCTCGCGCGTCGCGAGCGCACTCCCCATAAGTGCAAAGAACCTTAGCCAGTCCATTTGACCGCGACTGGACTTCAACGCCTGTTGAGTAAAAAGTCCTACTGTTTCTACGGCCGTAGCCCATGCGTGCTGCAAGGGCGAACGGAGTTGCACTTCAATCTGCAAGCCATTGTAGGTGTCGCTCCTATCGCTGTTGTACCGGTAGATTAGATGGATGCCACGATAGCCAGTTGGCTTAGGAGCTTTAATGTAATCGTTCATTTTCTCGAGTTTATGTTTTATGTCGCTCTCTCGATAATTCTTCACCAGTTCATACACTTCCGCTACGTTTCCAACTACTGCTCGACACCCGCCTATGTCCTGCATCTGGGAGAGAGTTATCCATTTCTTCATGATTCGAAGCTTGTGGCGGATCGCGGGTAGCCGCCCAGCATTTCGTTCCAGCCGAACCCTTAATCACGGAATACCTCGAGACGCGCCTGCCCGAAGAATTCGAAACCTACAAGCAAATGGTCATCCTCACGGACCTGATCACCAAGCGCGGCCTCTCGAACGAAGCCATCACTCCGGGAAAAACCACCGTGGGAGAAGCGGTCAACTGGTTTTACGACCAGATGTGGGAGAACCACGTCACCACCTGGTTCGCGCCGCACCTTCGCATTCAGCATCAGGGCTTGACGCTTCAACGCGAACGCGGCCACCTCCGTGACGCGGAATGGACCGACGTCTTTCAGCCGGGCGACGTGATCCATCTCGACTTCGGCGTCACCTACATGGGCCTCAATACCGATTGGCAGAAGATGGCCTACGTCCTGAAGCCCGGTGAAACGGAGCCGCCCGCAGGACTCAAGCAGGCCATGAAAAATATGAACGCCGTTCAAGACGCACTCACGCTTCGCGCCGCGCGCCCCGGACGAACCGGCGCCGAAGTCTACAAGCTGGCCATGGACGAAATGTCGCAGAAGGGCATTGACGCCATGATTTACAGCCATCCCATCGGCAACGAAGGCCACGGCCTCGGCGCCTGGATGGACGCGCACGCAGCTCAAGCCGAGAAAGAGGTTCTCGCGAATGCTCCCGGTGATTCCAACCTGTCAACGGTCCAAAGGCTGCGCAAAGGCGCTTATCTTTCCGTCGAATTGAATGCACAGACCGAAGTTCCCGAATGGGGAGGCCAGAAGGTCTACATAATGGGTGAGGACGACGCCTACCTCACCGACGACGGCTACAAATTCTTCATCCCTCGTCAGACGGAGTTCTACTTGATCACCTCAAAATAAGTGGCCCATTCTTCGCCACTTCATATCCGTCTCCACAATTGACGGCACTCTGGACAGGGTGATCCCACCCGAGTAGATCACTCCGAAGTTCATGCCTTAGCTCTTGCGGGTGCCCCATCCTTCGCTGGGTTTGCGAAGGGTGGGACGGGGTTGACTTGCTCCCATGTGACGGAATATTGGCCTCCCTACTCGAAGCTCTCGTCCTCCCCTCCCCGCCGGTCCAATTTCTGAGGCGAGCCGGCGGAAAAAGCCTGATCAGTAGGCGTCAAGCAGCTTTTTGCTGCAACATAGTGGCTGCAGTTGCGACACTATCTATTCGCTTTTTATTCGCTGAGGCTGCGAACGGCGACATGGAGAGACCGGGCAGAAACAAAAACGCGCCGGAGAGGAATCTCCGGCGCGTATCTTGTTTTTCTCGACTTCTTAGTTTACCGCTTCAACTTTCTTCAACGCCGGCTTCGGGATCTGCCACATGATTCCGGAATCATCGGCATTGTGCGGATAGAACTGCGCCGACTTCTTGCCGGAAGGCAGAAGCACGACGTCTGCGCGGCGATTGTATGCATACCAGTCGCCCGTCACGTTCCGCATACGAGCCTTGGGCGGTTGGTTCGGGTTTGTCGATTCGAGGTTCTTCACGTCCGCCTTCGGCATCGGTCGCTCTTTGCCGTAAGCAGCGGTTTGAACCTTGTCCGCCGAAATGCCCTGGTCGACGAGGTATTGCTTGATGCGCTCGACGCGGCGTTCGCTCAAGTCCTGATTGTGGTTTTTCGATCCGCGAACGTCTGCGAATGCTTCAATCGAAAGCTTCGCGTCCGGATCGTATTCCAGATACTTCTTGAATCCGCCCGCCAGAGTGGACAATTCGAGCTGTTGGCTCTTCACCAGTCCGACTTGCGGATGCTTCTGATCCGGATAATCCGTGGGATAGAAGATGCTTTGCAGAACCACGGCCGGAATTGGCTCCACCGAACCAGTCACGTGGAGGTTTGCCGTCTCCGTCGCGCTTCCGCCGCAAGTATTCGTGGCGTTCAGCGTATAAGTCTTCGACTCATCCACAGTGCGCGCCGGCTGGCCTTCGGGCACCTGGGAAGTATCGGCCGGTTCAGCCTGAACCTGCTGGCTGCCATTGACGTCAACCTTGTTGCCGTTGAGCGTCGCGTCCTGAGCGTTCGACGTCTTCCAGGTTACCGTGGAATTATCCTGAGTGATCACCTTTTCGCCGATCTTCCGATAGTGAACCTCGGCAGGATTCGCACTGATACTGGCATCGACTTTGGTGTTTACGTTGACGGTGGCGGAGTTTGTGACTGTGCCGCCCGGGCCCGTCGATTTGAAGTCATACGTGGTCGTAGCTTTCGGCGAGACGCCTTGCGTGCCGCTCGGAGCTACGGGGCCCACGTTGCTGATATTTGTGTCGACGGTTTCCGTTGTCTGCCAGGTGAGATTGGACGTGTCGCCGCAATTGATCTGACCTGCGGAAGCGGAGAAGCTGCCGGTGACGGGCGCGACGGCGATCGTGGCGCTGGCGGTGCCGGCCTTGAACCGGGGCAGATCCTTTAGTTTGGTGCCGCGGGGCCACTCCGTGGTCTTTTGTGTGTTCTTCGACATATCGACGGAGGTCTTCTTGTTGGCCTGCACATCAACGTCGCCTTCCCAGACCGTTTTGCCTTCCTTGGTCACGGTCAGGTGATGATGTCCGACCGGGAGAATCAGCTCCTGCTTCCAAATCCAGAAATCATTGTTCATTTCGTCGACATGGCCGACGAGATACTCGGGCTTGGTCCCGTTGGAGAGAACCGCGGCATGAGGCCATCCTCCGCCGAGGTAGACGCGGCCCCAGGGGCCGTTCACGGTACCGCCGTAAGCTTGGAGAACGACGTTCAGATCGGTCGTCTTGCCCGCGGTGATGTCCACATCCTGTGTCGAGATCTTGAAGCCATAGTTCACTACAGCGACGGTGTGCTTACCGGCGGGGAGTGGAAAGGTGCGGCTCGCCCCTTCATGCATCGCCTTGCCGTCGACAAAAATGTACGCCTCCTTAGGCGTGACCTTAATCTTCAGCTTCCCGTCCTGCGCGAAGCTGGCGCCTGCACAGAGCGCGACAGCCGCCACGAGGGTGAACAGGCATCGGAATCGTCGCATCAGCTTTTCTCCTGAATGATTCAGTAGGCGAGTTGTTTGGTCACCCTTCCGCGCCCAATCGGAAAAGTGAAGGCTAGGACGGCTTTAAACTATATCGTAAACCACTCACTGTCAATGGGATTGAAACAAAAAGCGAAAGGGGCCGCAAGCGGCTTTTGTTTCGTCCCCTCAACAGTCTACCAAGAATTGAGGCACAAAAAATCGTCCAGCAGTAAATTTTGTGAAGTGGGGCCGCGCAGGTTTCTGGGCGAGAATCCTGCACGCTGGGCTTATAATTCGAGAGACCTAGTCCTGTACGTAACCGGGCCATGCTGAACGAAAAAATCCTCGAACACTTCCGAAATCCACACAACGCCGGGAACCTCGTTGATCCGAGTGCGGTCGCAGAAGTGGCCAATCCTGTGTGCGGCGATACGATGCGGCTCTCGATAAGAGTGCAGGACGGACGTGTGGCTGAAGCGCGCTTCAAGACGCAGGGATGCGTAGCATCTATTGCGGCTGGTTCCGTGCTTACGGACTTGCTGGCTGATCGGACCTTGGGCGAAGTGCGCGAAATCACGGCGCGGAGAATTTCTGAGGAGCTCGGCGAATTGCCTCCCGCCACGATGCACGCCGCCGAGCTTGCGATGGACGCGCTGACCGCGGTCCTCGAGAAAATCGCGGAAGCAGAGATTCGAACGCGAAGAAACGCCCGACTTAGCACGAAGTAGGAGGCGTCGCCGCTTTTTTCAAAGTTTCCGGATCGTTGAGATTCAAAATTACGCCCTCTTCTTCGGTCGGCACTTCCTGGATTTCCCGGGAGTGAGCCCAGACCACCTGCCTTGCGCCAACCTCTGGCGACGCCGCGAGGAGTTCTTCGTAGAGCGTGGCGCGAAAAATAACGGGATGTCCGCGTTTGCCGCGGTAGAGCGGAAGGACAATCGCTTTTCGAGTTGAATCGAATTGAGCGATGAGCTCGGAAATGAGGCGACGGGAAACGAGCGGATGGTCGACGGGACAGAGAATAATCCCGTCCGTGGCTTCGATAGGCAAACTGCGGATTGCCGCGTGAATAGACGACAGTTGGCCTGTGGTCCAATCAGGATTAAAGACGACCATGGCTGGGTCGAACTTCAATTTCGGTCCGATTTCTGCGGCATGCGCACCAAGGACGATACGCGTGAGACCAACGCGCGGCAGGCGGGTTGCCGTAAAAAGATGTTCGACGAAGGTAAGGCCTTGAACTGAGACCAAAGCTTTCGGCTCGCCCATTCGCTTTGATTCGCCGGCAGCGAGAATGGCGGCTGCGAGCATGGAGGCCTAGTCGTGCTGCAGTGAAGCGACGTCGGAAAGCCTAACGGCCTTGTGAGGTAGATTTGGCGCGTTGCGGCGGACGGCAATGAGTTCGGCGGCGATGCTGACGGCAATTTCTTCGGGAGCCAAGGCGCCGATATCGAGGCCGACGGGAGCGTGGACACGCTCGAACTTCTCGAGGTCGTGTCCTTCTTTCTCGAGCGCTTTATAGACGGAGATCACTTTGCGCTTGCTCCCAATCATGCCGATATAACGCGCGGGAGTGTCGACAGCCCACGCGAGCACGCGCATGTCGTCCTTGTGTCCGCGCGTGACAATCAAGAGGTAACTCGAAGGGTTCGGGCGAATTTTCGCGAAAGCGTCTTCGTAGGTGGAATAAATCTCGGAAGCCATCGGGAAGCGGTCGAGGTTTGCAAAAGCTTCGCGGTCGTCAACGATTCCGATGGCGAAGCCGGCTTGATGAGCGACGCGAGCCACGGCGGTGGAAACGTGGCCGCCGCCGAAAAGATACAGCATCGGCTGCGGAAGAATCGGCTCGACAAAAATTTCCAGAGTTCCTCCGCAAATGAGACCGGCGTCGTAAGCGGCCTCGTGATTCAGATTGAAAGTCATCTTGCGCGGCTGTTCTTTCTGGATCACGTCCTTCGCCGCAGCCCACACTTCGGCCTCGACGCATCCTCCGCCCACGGTGCCGGCGATCGTGCCATCGTCGCGGACAAGCATGCGGGAGCTCTCGTAGCTTGGAATTGAGCCATTGGTGTGGACGATTGTGGCGAGGGCGCCGCGTTGGCCGGCGCGTCGCATGCGCACGATTTCTTCGAAGAGATCCATAAGCGAGGCTTCGAATCGAGGTTACGGCGCGTTTGCGCCGGTGTCAATCTGCTTGCGAGCGCGCCCGCGTGAGTGGTATCAGGATCTATCTCACACGTGAAGGTGAGAGCCTGAAGGAGGACGTATGACTCGCGAAGCCAGATTGTTATCCGGCATCATCCTCATCACAGTTCCCACGATTCAGTACGGTGGGTATTTTCTGTTGACCTCGCTGGTGAATAGGGGCAGCGGATATATGGACAATCCCCTGCGCCAAAATTTCTTCCGCGCAGGGCACGCCCATGCAGGGGTGATTGTGATTCTTTC
Source organism: uncultured Acidobacteriota bacterium (assembly GCA_963721825.1). Classification (GTDB taxonomy): domain Bacteria; phylum Acidobacteriota; class Terriglobia; order Acidiferrales; family UBA7541; genus Palsa-295. The sequence goes on from CAVRLE010000001.1 coordinate 238,864, forward strand.
GCTGGTATGCCAGATGCTTGTGGATGCGGCGGTTCTTCCGTCCGCGCTAATTTGGATCGTTCGAATCGGAGTGCCGCTTTCAGCGATTCTTATCTCCGCTGGATTCTTCTTCTCAATGCTGCCGCCGACGGCCACTCAACCCAACGGAGCTATCTCGTTGATCTACGTCGGAGCTGTCATCCTGGCCGTATCGGTACTCACTTTAGCCGTCGGCCTGATTAGAATTCCACCTCCCGCCTAGAATTGTTGAGCTAGGTAATCCGCTCGGTATCTAGGCAGGGCGCGCTTTGACGATACCTGCCGATAGGGATCATCACCAGCTATCTCAGTCTGAGATAGCTGGTCCGAAGAAGATTTATCAACAGAAATCCGGAATGTGCAGCCTTTATTCCTGTTTCTTCACGCCATAGTGGTCGGCGAGTTCCTCGCCGTCAAAGCCGTGCGTGAAACTCTCTTTTATTTCAGGCAGCATTGACGAGTTCCATTCATTCCACTCCGCAACGATCTGGCGATACACATCCGCGTGCCGGTGCTTGAGATTAGCGCGCTCCAGCGGGTCGTCCACAACGTTAAAGAGGAACGTATTGTCGAGGATCTTGAGATATTTGTAATCGCCGTCACGCGCCGCTTGCTGTTGTTTCGACTTGTAGCGCCAGAAAAGTTTGCGAGGGACCGGTGCGGCATTCTGCGTCAGCGTGGGAAGTAGATTCATACCGTCGGCAGGGAAGGACGGGTCGGGTTTGGTGCCGGCGGCTGCGAGCAGCGTCGGCATCCAGTCCATGCTGATAGAAACCTGTTCGGTTGTGCGCCCCGTCGGGATGCGAGCAGGCCATGAGATCAAAGCCGGAATCCGCAAGCCGCCCTCCAGCAATTCGGTCTTCCTGCCCGTGAACGGCCACGTATCGGCAAAACGCTCCCCGCCGTTGTCGCTGCTGAAAATAATGATGGTGTTCTCCGTCAAGTCATTCGCGTCAAGGGCTTGGAGAACACGGCCAATTTGCCGATCCATCGCTTCGATCATTTTCTGGTACGTCTTTTGTGATCCGCCGTCGAAGTCAAGGAGACTTCCGCCACCCATTTGCCGCAAACGGTCCGATTCCGCCTCGTCCCCGGGACCCTCCCACGGCCAATGCGGTGCGTTGAAGTGGAGGCTGACCATGAAGGGCTGTCCAGATTTTGCATATCCATTCACCACCTCGACTGCACGGCTGCCGAGCAAATCAGTTAGGTATCCCACCTGGTGGATCGAGGCATCATCGTCCCAAAGATCTTCCTTGTCCTTGTTTTCTGGGGAGGCGTGCGAAAAATAGTCCACCGCACCCCCGCGAAATCCGTAGAAATGATCGTAGCCACTCTTCAGGGGACCAAACTTTGGCAGCACGCCGAGATGCCATTTACCGACGAGGGTCGAGCTGTAACCGGCCTTTTTCAAGAGCGACGGTAGAGTCGGCTGTTCCGAAGGGAGGCCTACATTGGCGTTACCTACGAGTGGTTCCTCAAGGCCGAGCCGCAGGCGATATTGGTAACGGCCCGTGATCAACGCCGTGCGCGTGGCCGAACACACAGCCGAATTAGCATAAGCTTGCAAGAAACGCATCCCACGTTGGGCGATGCGGTCAATATTGGGAGTACTCAAATCAGGACGTCCGTAGCACGCCACGTCGGCATATCCGAGATCGTCCGCCAGAATGAAGACAATATTGGGGGGTTTTTCTGGCGGTTGCGCGCCGGCAATGTCACCGCCCATAGCTAACGAGAACATTCCTGTTGCAGCGGCACGAATCAGCTCGCGCCGCGTGATCGAGTGTTCACCTGCTAGCGGCATATCGCCTCATCGGTAGGTTTGTGAGCGCAAGGTCACCTTACCACGATCTGACGATCCCTGTGATATTCCTGGTTAGGTTGCGAATCGGAATCTGAGCCTCTCCGGATAAGTGTCGCGAACAGGAGTGGCTGTTGAAAAACTCGCCCGCTGGCAGGAGTTTTGATCTGGGGTGATTTTCCTGCGGGGTATCGCTTTCTTTTTTCTATCTCAGATCGGCACCGTGGCTGATTCTAGAGATCTGGATCTTAGGAAACGAGCCAGTCGTTTCAGGTTCTGGGCTGTAGCCGCGAGAAAGAACTGTTCGCGAACATGCTTCATTCTCCTCAAACGCACCCTGCGCAGTCCGATCTGGTTCTTCAACTCCGCAAAGAGTGCTTCTACTTTCCGGCGTTGGCGTTGCGCTGCCGCGAAAGCCGGAACGGTCGTTCGCTCTCGTGCCCGTTGTCGCGCCGCTTCGTGAACATGGATCGCGATCTGCCGATAGTGGCCGGTGGTGCACTGCGATTTCTGCGAGCACTCCCGACACCGTTTTCGCGTTGCCCTGTAGATATGGTTTCGGTTGCGCGGATTCACCCCAAGGTACGTTAGTCGCTTTCCTTCCGGACATTGATAGCTGTTCGTCTCGGCAACGTAGATGAACTTTTCGATCCCATACAAGTTGGTTTTGGGAGCAGGACTCTCTTTCACGCGAATATAGGGAGTGATGTTTCGTTCCTCAAACCAAGCCAAAAGCTCACCGTTCCCATAAGTCGTGTCGGCGGCAACCGACTGTGGGAAGCGCCCGCGTCTCTCCGCTGACCGTGTGATCATCTCGCGAGCCGCCGCACTTTCCTGGCTCAGTCGAGCGGATGTGGCCTGAACGCCAACAATTACGCAACTCTTGTTGTCGATCAGATAGTTGTTGAAGTACCCCAGCTCCGCCCGACGATCGCCCTTGGTTGAATAGGTTGAATCCGGATCCGTCGTCGATACCTGGTCTTGTTGATGGGCCGGCTCTTCGATCGGGTTTTCTTGCTCGAGGTCCGCCAAGTACTCGCGCACCGTGCCCTTCACGTGGGCCACTTCCGTCAACTGCTCCCGCGGGATGCGGCTCGACCGGCTGGCATTCGCGGGAATGAAGCTGCCATCCACGGACAGGTGCTCGCCCTCGACCAACCCAGCTTCCAAGCAGCGATCCACAATCTCTTCAAAGAGCCGCTGAAAGAGGTTCGACTCCTGAAAGCGTCCATGACGGTTCTTGGAAAACGTGGAGTGATGGGGAATCTCCTGATCGAAGCTGAGTCCGGTAAACCAGCGCCAGGCCAGATGCATCTGCAACTCCTCGACTAGCTTGCGCTCGCTGGTGACGCCATAGAGATAGCCGATCAGCAGGATGCGCAATAAAAGTTCCGGATCGATCGAAGGTCTGCCCGTATCGCTGTAGGAGTCCTTCAGCTTCTCACGAACGAAATCGAAGCTGATGTGTCGGTCCAGGAGACGCAGTAGGTGGTTTTCAGGAACCTGATCTTCAATGCGAAAGTAGTAGAACAGCGACTCGGAACGGGAGTGTTGTCCCATCATAATCCGCAAGCCTCCGTGAATGGCGATGAAGAAGAGCATCGGCAGAACGCTTGCTCATATAGACGTTGCTGCAACAGTTCCGTTCATTCACGAAGACTTTTTCAACAGCCACAGGACTTATCACCACCAATCTCGGAATGCGACGGGTCAAGTGACCAAACTAAGCACGCATTTGCAACTTGAACCGCTTGGGCTTGCGCTTTGACCGTGTGCGTGGGCCGCGCATGCAAACGCTCTATTCGAACGCACCGCAAACGAACCTGCGAGCCGAACACGAACGCCCCTCAGTTTCCTACCAATCCTGTGCAATGAAACGTTTAAGCGATTTGATTCACTATTTTTCTGTGAGCCAGTTTCTCTCGATTTTTCGCATTGATTAGCAGAGCGAAAGTCGCGATGGAAGCCTGATACCCGTCACCGGTGTGGGCCTCGCAGTGAAGTAATTCTCAAGATTCTCAATCGAAAAGGAGAAACTAGAATGAAAGGATTCAAGACACACTTGACCCTGGCGGCGGTATTTGTAGGTCTTGTGATTGCGGGCAGTATGACGAAACCGCACTCGACTTCGGCCAGAACCTCCAGTTCGAGCCCCGTCCAGTTCGTACCGAACGTTCCCTTTGGAGAGACCGGAAGTGGCGGATTTGGGCTGCCTACTGCAGTCACAGTTCCAGCCGGGCAGACCTTGGTCGTCGAGACGCTGAGCCTTCAGTTGGACGTGACACCCGCGGGCAGCCAGCTCGAGGCCTTCGTCAACTACACGAGCGGCGGCAAGAGCGTCACGGTGTTCGTCCCATTGACGTTCGCATACACCCAGACATCCAATGGCTTCGATACGTACAGCGCGACGCAGGCGGTGCGCCTATATGCGGACCCAGGGACGTCTATCAGCTTGACCGCCTTTAGCCCCACTGGCTCGACGGGTACGCTGTTCCTGACTGTGTCGGGTTATTTGATCTGAGTAAACGTCGCACTCGAACGTTCGGAGGCTGACTTCGTGATGTCATCGCGGATATAGGACGGTTGTCGCCGGGCAGTTCCTGCAACTCGAGCATTCCGGTTATTCCCAGTCTCAGAAAAACCTTCAGTCTGAAAAACCTAGTTTCCAGATCAGCCCACTAACCCAAGTAGTGCAGACTTCATTTTCGAGTTGGATTTGCAGCTCCAGATTGTGACGCCCGTACCTGAAGGCATTGCTGCGTTGCAGGGTTTTGCCTGCGGATATAAGATGGCGCGAAAAATCAGGAGCAAGCATGGCCCATCAACCACCACTTAAGTATGTCTTCTACATTGCCGGCACCCCAGAGAAGGTGTGGGAAGGCTTTGTGTCGCGGGAGTCAAACAGAATCATCTTTTCGGGCGCTGAGTTTCAAGCGGACTTCAAGCCAGGTGGCTCGCTCGCATGGGTGGGTCCGGGACCCGACGGGAAACCCATGAACTATGTTCGAGGAAAGGTTCTGCGGTTTGAGCCGCCAAAAGTTCTTCAGTATTCCTTCGCGATGGGTGCAAATGATAAAGAGTCACGCGTAACTCTCGAACTGGTGCCCGAGACCGAAGCCACACAAGTAATGGTGACCCATGACGAGTGGGCTGAGGACGACTCCACTTACGCCGCCTGCGCCGATGGATGGCCACGTATTCTGTCCCGACTGAAAACGTTGCTTGAGACCGGGAAGACGTTCAAGCCGCATTGATGGAGGTGGGAATGGTTTACATCACTTTGATTAGCGTTGTTATCATGCCCCATGCAGAAAGCGGTAGGGCAGAGATTGCAGCTTGGTAACCGAATTCTTCGGGTTGATCATTCTCACCACGCTCTGTCACAGGTAAACTCACTGATCTTGGGTGAGACACCTAGCGTCGGCGTCGCGACTGGCGAAACACCTGCCGGGCGCGACATGGCAATCAACGCGCCTGCGCAGGTGCTCTTTGCGAGTCTCGTTGGGACTACGATCGAGTTTTTTGATTTTTACATCTACGCGACCGCTGCGGTGCTCGTCTTTCCCCGGTTATTCTTTCCCGCGTCCGATCCAGCATCGGCTACGCTTGCCTCGCTTGCGACGTTTGCAATTGCATTTTTCGCGCGACCGTTTGGTTCGGCGCTGTTCGGCCATTTTGGCGATCGCGTCGGTCGTAAGGCGACTTTGGTCGCGGCACTGTTGACAATGGGCGTATCGACGGTTTCGATCGGTGTTCTTCCAACCTACAAGACGATAGGCGTGGCCGCGCCGCTGCTTCTCGCGCTGTGCCGCATGGGCCAGGGACTCGGGCTTGGAGGAGAGTGGGGCGGCGCGGTATTGCTCGCGGTGGAGAATGCGCCGGCAGGCAGGCGCGCATGGTACGGCATGTTTCCGCAACTCGGAGCGCCGATCGGATTCCTTTTCTCCGGCAGTGTGTTTCTTGCGCTCTCGAAATGGCTCACGAACGATCAGTTTTTCTCTTATGGTTGGCGCATTCCATTTCTTGCGAGTGCTGTTCTTGTGATTGTCGGCCTTTACGTCCGGCTGACAATTACGGAGACTCCCGCGTTCCGCGCAGCTATCAGCCGACGCGAGCGGGTGGCAGTGCCGATCCTCGAGGTATTTCGAAAATATCCCAGATCCCTCGTAGTGGGGATCCTAGGAGCACTCGCAGCCTTCGTCCTCTTCTATTTGATGACTGTCTTCGCGCTGTCCTGGGGGACGACTGCTCTGCATTACAGTCGCGACACGTTTCTGCTGATGCAGTTATTCGGCATGCTCTTCTTTGCGATTACGATTCCGGTAGGGGCGATTCTCGCCGAGCGAGGACGCCGCCGCACTTTGCTTTGGGTAACTGCGGCGATCGGCTTGTTCGGCTTGGTGATGGCGCCGATGTTCCTGGCCGGGACAATCGGAACAATCATGGCGTTGGTTGTAGGCCTATCGTTGACGGGCCTTTTCTACGGTCCCCTGGGCACAGTCCTGTCCGAGCTTTTCCCGACATCAGTGCGCTACACCGGGAGTTCGCTAACGTTCAACCTAGCAGGCATCTTCGGCGCGTCGCTAGCGCCCTATATCGCCATCTGGCTTGCGAAGAAATATGGCTTGCAGTACGTCGGCTACTATCTGTCGCTGGCAGCCGTTCTGACATTCATCGGCCTGCTGGCAGCGCGAGAAACGAAAGACGAGGCGCTGTGGTGACACTCAGAAGTGTTACGGTCCCCAGCGATGCGAAGAAACCATGAAAGCGGTGATCTTTTCTGAGCACGGCGGGCCTGAAGTATTGCGTTATGCCGAAGTGCGCGAGCCGGAGATTGGTGCGGACGAAGTGCTGGTTCGCGTGCGGGCCTGTGCGCTGAACCATCTTGATTTGTGGGTGAGGCGAGGGCTGCCCGGCATCACGATTCCGCTGCCGCGAATTCCCGGCTCGGACATCGCCGGCGAGGTAGCGCGCGTGGGAGAGAAAGTCTCGGGCGTGCGCCCGGGGGAACGAGTGCTGCTATCGCCTGGAATTTCGTGCGGGCATTGCGTCTATTGTTTGCGTGGCGATGATAATTTTTGCCGACAGTACACCTTGTTTGGATACAAGGTGGATGGCGGATATGCGGAATATGTGGCGTCGCCCGCCGTGAATGTGATTCCGATGCCGGCGAATCTTAGTTTTGAGGCGGCGGCGGCTATTCCGCTGGTGTTTCTGACGGCCTGGCACATGTTGATTACGCGAGCGCAGCTGAGGCCGGATGAGACGGTGCTCGTGCTCGGCGCGGGAAGCGGAGTGGGCAGCGCTGCGATTCAGATTGCAAAGACCGTGGGGGCGCGTGTGATCGCGACAGCCGGATCGGAATTGAAACTGCAGAAGGCGAGGGAATTGGGTGCCGACGAGACATTTCTGCACTCCATCGAGCATTGGTCGCGGGAAGTGAGGCGGCTGACGGATCGGCGCGGCGTCGATGTAGTGGTGGAGCATGTAGGCGACGCGACGTGGCAGGAGAGTCTGGCGAGTCTGGCAGTGGGCGGACGGTTGGTGACCTGCGGGGCTACGACTGGGTACGATGGGAAGATTGATTTGCGCTATCTGTTCAGCCGGCACATTTCAATTCTTGGCTCGTATATGGGAAGCAAGGCCGAACTCTACCCGGTACTTGATGTGGTGGCTCGCGGACTTGTAAAGCCGGTGATTGATACGGTGATGGCGCTTGAGAACGCGAAGGAAGCTCACGAGCGGCTGGAACGGCGCGAACAATTTGGGAAAATTGTGCTTCGGGTTGACTAACAAGGCGCAAGTTTGACTCAAGCATTCACGCGACACGCGGATTCCCGTATTGGCAATTAGTGGTCAAATATTGGCAAAGGTGGGAAGTTGTTTTTCCACTTCAGTCGAAATCGCTTCCATTGCGTTGCGGCGAATCCCGTATCAAGAGCGTTTTCCCAACACCGCCTGAGTCCTTAAGTACCTGTGATCGTTGGCGTTAGGCTAGAGCCGCCTTGATGGTACTAGCCGTGCTTTCTCTCTGCTTGCGCGATTAGGAGCCCCCTTCCATGGTTTTTGCGCTTGCTGTGCTATTGGTCCAGTTTAACCCTGTGCCGAAAGTTGTTGAGCCACTCTTCGTCGCGAATCTGATTCCCACTGTTACAGCGGCCGACGGTACGCGACCGAAACCTGCGACAGCGACGGCACTCGTCAGCGCGACTGACACAATTGAGACAAGGTCTGGCAAAGGATATATCGATCGGGACAAAGTGAACTTGAGCAGCGACTCAGGCGAAAAGCCGGCCGCCGGCATGACAGCTGTCTCGCTGACGGATCACGACACGACGCAACCGCTTTCGTCGGTGCGCATCCCCGAGCCGGCTCCCGTAAAACCAGTTAAGGTGTATGCCGCTGAAAAACCGCACACGAGCCGAAGCTGGCTTGCGTTGGCAATGGTGCAGCACGGTGCGGCAACATTCGATGCGTATTCGACGCGACAGGCGATCGGGCGTGGAGCTGTGGAGGATGACCCGCTGATGAGGCCCTTCGCTCATTCGGGAGCGATTTACGCTGCGATTCAGGTGGGCCCGCTGGTTCTCGATTATGTGGCGCGACGGATGCAGCATAGCGAATACGGAATGGTCCGGAGAATTTGGTTTGTGCCGCAAACGGCGAGCACTGTGGGTTTTATTCTCTCGGGCGCACATAATTTGAGTGTGCGCGGGCACGTTTAGAAGGTTTTCTTAGACCGATAAGACAGAGTTTCTTTCTCACTCCCTGGCAGGATTTGAGAGAGGTCGAAACACCCGGGTTGGATTACCGGGTGTTTTTTTTTGCGCCGGGCGATCAGGTACCAAGTCCGACAACGGCTTGGGCAGCAGACGCAGATGCGCCGGCAAGTCTTTTCTCAACCCACTCAGCAGCCTTCCGCGCCGAATCCACGGCTCCGGAAATCTCCGATTCAGGGCCAATCGAATCGGTGTTTGCGAAAAAAACTCGTTCGAGGGGCTGGCTGGCCGCGGGAATGACTTTCGTGAAGGTACCTGGGGTGGCAACGAACATCGGATGGCCGCGCCGATAGAAGTGAACTTCTACGGGATCCGCTGCGGCGAATTCGGGTAAGAGCTTTTGAAAATCGCGCAAAACGCTTGCGGCGATTTGACGGCAATCGTCTATTTTCAGAAGCTTCTTGCGTTCGACTTCGGCCAGCGGCGTGTAGAACGTAAGAATGTTGTTTTTCTGTTTGTATCCCGGCTGCTTCTGCACAACCCAGTCCGCCACTATGAAATCGGTGAAGGAGTTTCCCGGGCACCAGGTGTCATAAGCGCGGTTGTAGATCGGCTTGTCGAAAATCATGTTGATCACTGGGTAGGGGCAATAGTGATATGAGGACATGGCGTCCTGCTGCGCGTCTGAAAGTCCCGCGACGATTCGGGAGGTGATGAATTTCGGCGTCGCCATGATGACGAACTTCGCTCCTACCGAACGCGGGGCGCCTCCCTGGACGTAAGTGACCCGAACTTCGCTCTTTTGAGGTTCGACGGAGACAATTGTTGCGTCATCTACTAGTCGTTCCGCAGACTTTGGCTGGAGGATTTCGACGAGCTTGCGGGTGAGAGCGCCGTTGCCGCCCGGGAGGGTGACTCGGACGTCTTTCTCTGCGGCAATAACCTCCTGGAAATCGATCAGCGCTACGTACGCGGATGTATCGGCAGATTTGGCGCCCCAATTGGAGGGACCGTAAGCGTCCCACCAGGATTTGACTTCAGGAGCATAGTTGCTTAGATATTTTGCGAGTGGAGTGTTGTCGAGCTGTTCAATATTTTTGGTGATGTCGATTGCGAGCATATCGGCGCGGAATTTTTTGAAGCTGTCGCGGACTGTTGAGGGATAGGGAAGTTCGTCGAGGCCAGCGTGCCAAGTGTCCTTGATCCAATGGCCGTTCAGGACCGTGGGGTCGAAGCAATTGACTGGAAGCATCGTGAGACCGATTTCGCGAGCGAGTTGTTCGCTGGATGTGCCTTTTTCATCGTAGGCGGAGCCGGTGGCGAAGGCTTGTCCCTGATATTCCTCAAGGTAGGCGTTGCCGCCGAAATGCGGTTCTTTTTCGAGGAGAAGGAAATCGTGCTGGCGAAGGAAATAAGCGGCGCTGAGACCGCTGGCGCCGCCTCCGACGATAACGACGTCATAGTGCTTCGAGATTGGCGGGCGCGAGAAGGAATGGCCGTCGCGGACCTGGTGGCAGACTTCGAAATTATCGCCTTCGATCTGAGTTTTCGAGTCGTCGGGCGCTGCGAGCCGTGAGATATCAATAGGACAGCCAGCGGCTGCTGAACCTGCAACCACGAACTTCAGGAAATCCCGCCTAGTGCCGCTCATGAATGCTCTCCTTCCAGAGTGGATGTCAAAAGCTGTGCGCCTGCTTCTCCGGCGCGGGTGGTGCGAGTGCGAAGGCGATACCAGATCAGAATTGTGGCGATGGAGAAGGCGAGAATCAGTGTCGAGATGGCGTTGATTTCCGGCGTGATTCCGCGGCGCAAGCGCGACCAGATTTCGAGGGGCAGCGTGTTGTCGCGTCCGATGAGAAAAAAACTGACCGCGATTTCATCGAGCGAGAGCGTGAAAATCAGCAGGGCGGCGGCGATTATCGAGACGCGAAGATTCGGGAACGTGATGCGCCAGAAGGTTTTCCAGTGGTTTGCGCCGAGATCGAGCGAGGCTTCTTCCTGGGCGCGGTCGAGCTTTTGCAGGCCTGCGAAGATTTCGGTGGTGGCGACAGATATTAGAGCGGTGCCGTGACCGAGCGTGATCGTGACGAGGCTGAGTTTCATTCCGATTACGACGAAGAGCATGAGTAGAGAGAGGCCTGTGATGATACCGGGAAGGATTAGCGGCAGAAGGACGATGCGGCGAAAAAGCGCCTTGCCCGGAAATTGAGCGCGGTCAAGAGCGAGTGCAGCGGGAAGACCGAGCGCGAGAGAAATTCCGACGGCAATTATTGCAACGATGGCGCTATTGAGGACTGCGTCCCAGAGCGGACCATCCTGAAAAAGCTGGCGGTACCAATCGAGCGTCCAGCCGGTTGGGGGAAAGCCACCGACGCCGGAGCCGTTGAAGGAATAGATAACGAGTACGACGATGGGGAAGTAGAGAAATGCATACACGAAGGTAGCGTAGAGCGTGAGAAGGGGCGCTCGGCCGGAACTTAATGAGTTGCTCATGAAAGGGTGAGCTTCCTCTCGAGACGTTCGGTTGCGAAAAGGAGGGCCATGACGAGGAGGAGCATGCAGAGCGAGATTGCCGCGCCCAGTGGCCAGTTGTATGCGGCACCGAAAAGGCTGACGACAATATTGGAAATCATGATGCCGCTCGCGCCGCCGACCAGAAGAGGCGCGAGGAAATCGCCGAGGGTGAGGACGAATGCGAAAGTGGCGCCGGCCAGAACGCCTGGCAACGAGAGAGGAAGAATTACACGGCGGAATGTGGACCACGGAGAGGCGCCAAGGTCATGCGAGGCTTCGATGAGATTTCGTGGGACGTGTTCAAGGGAGGCGTAAATCGGAAGGAACGTGAATGGAGTGTAGATGTGCGTCAGGGTGAGGACTACTGCGAACGGGCTATATAGGAAAAACTCGACGGGGTGGCGCGTGATGTGGAGATATTGCAGCAAGCCGTTGAGCACGCCATCGCTGCCGAGGATAGTTTTCCATGCGTATCCGCGCACGAGATAACTGGCCCAGAGCGGGATTATCACGAGCTGATATAGAAGATCTTTTCGTTTCGCCGCGTGGAAAGAAAGAAAGTACGCGAGCGGATACCCCAGGAGGAGGGCTAACAGCGCAACCGCGGCGGCGATGCGGAGTGAGCGAAAAAGAACTGAAAGATAAGTCGGATTGCGAATCAGCTGGACATAATTCTGGAGATTCCAATTGTGGACGACAGTCTGCTGCGCTGAGACGGACCAGAAGCTGTAACAGAAGAGAAAGGCGTAAGGCACAAGCAGGAAGGCGGTAACCCACAGGAGAGGCGGGATTGTGACGGCCGCTTTGTAGGCCCGGGTGTACATCGCTAGGCCGAGTTTTCGTCGCGAACCGCGATCGCATCGCCGGCGCGAAATTCGAATTCGTGTTCGCCGCTAAGAGGGCCGGGGCTCGCGATGCGGGCGCGAATGGTCTGTTGGCTGCCGCAATCAAGTTCGAGCGTGTCCATCGCGCCGCCGAAGGTTTGATTCAGGATGCGAGCGCGAAAGCGCGCGATCGAGTCGTCAGCTGCTTGGGGCAATAGCCCGTGCGGAACAAGTCGGATGCATTCAGGGCGCAGCGAAAAAACAACTTGGGGCGACGTTCCTGCTGTTCGCCAGGTGAGTGGGCCGGCTCTTGCCACCCGATCCTTGACGTCAGCTCGAAGCAAATTCGTTTGGCCGATGAATTGGGCCACGTACGCGGAGGCGGGCTGACCGTAAATCTGGCGCGGCTCGGCGACCTGTTCGAGAAAACCTGAGCGGAGTAACGCGATGCGATCGGAGAGTGCCATGGCTTCTTCCTGGTCGTGAGTGACGAAAATGAACGTGATTCCTACTTCGCGCTGCAATGCCTTCAATTCGGTTTGCATCTGGCGGCGCAGATTGGCGTCGAGTGCGGAGAGGGGCTCATCGAGCAAGAGAACGCTGGGACGATTCACGAGGGCACGCGCCAACGCGATGCGCTGTTGCTGGCCGCCGCTGAGTCGAGCTGGAGGCGATTTCGTGAATTCGCTCATCTTTACCATGACAAGAGCCTGAGCGACGCGGTCGGGAATTTCGGCCTTCGCGATATTCTTTGCGCGCAGGCCGTAGGCAACGTTGTCAAAAACGCTCAGGTGAGGAAACAGCGCGTAGCTTTGAAACACGGTGTTCACCGGGCGGCGATGTGGAGGGATTTGGTCGAGACGGTCGCCTCCGATCCAGATTTCGCCTCCGTCTAACTGTTCGAATCCAGCGATGAGACGTAAGAGAGTTGTCTTCCCCGAGCCGCTTTCGCCGAGGATGGTTAAGAATTCGCCCGAAGCAACTTCGAGCGAAATGTTGCGGAGGACAGGACGGGAGCCGAAACTCTTCACTACTTCGCGGATTGACAGGAGCGAATCGGTTCGCACCGATGCAGCGGGGTTTTCCGCCATTGTAAGTGTCACTTGGTTCCGCAGCAGTCTGCGCGAATGGCGACAATGAAAAACATCACTGCGCGGCCTTCACTTCATTCCAGATCTCGTTGTATTTATCGCGGCGAGGCACTTGCTGCCAGAAATAAATGCGCGTCATATAGAGATCCACGTTGTCGAGGTGCAGCGATTTTCTCTGATCTTCTGTCATAAACTGTGCCGCTTGCGGGTTCGCCGGATCGTAGCCGGTGACATCGGCCACCGCTTTCTGAGTTTTTGCTTCGATCATGTATTCGAGAAACTCAGCGGCGAGCTCTTTATGCTCGCTGGCGGATGTAATCATCAGATGATCGATCCAACCGGTGGTGTTTTCTTTCGGGATCGTCTCGCCAATGGGGAAATTCGCTTTTCGGAGTTGATTCGTCATGAGAGGCCAGCCCATCGCTGCCACTACTTCGTGATTCTCGAAAAGATTCGTAAGTTCACCGCCCGTGCTCCACATTTTTCGGATGTTGGGCTTCAATTCGATGAGCTTCTTCTTCACATTGTTGAGCTCTTCGTCCGTCAGGTTGTAGAGACGATTGGGATCGGGTTTGTCGTAATCGAGGACCTGCGCAGCCATGTAAATCGTGGAAAGCTCATCCCAAACCGAAATTTTATTCTTGAGATCCGAGCTCCAGAGAACGGTCCAGCTATCGGGCGGTATTGGAAAAGCTTTTGTATCGTACAAAAGCGGATTTGGTCCCCATGTGAACGGCACGCCGTATACATTTCCGTTCACGCGCACGAGCGGCATTTCGCGAATGCGTTCGGAGAGTTGCAGATAGGAGGGGAACTTCGAAAGGTCGAGAGGCGCCGCGAGTCCTGCTGAGGCGATCATGGTGGCGACGTCGCTAGAGGGCGAGATCACATCGTAGTTGCTCGCACTGCCGCCGCGAAGTTTGGCGACCAGTTCGTCGCTCGAACCCATGTAGGAAGCGCTAATCTTGCATTTGTGAGATTGCTCGAAAGGGCGGACGAATGAGGGATCGGCGTAGCCTTCCCAGACGAGCAAGCTGAGAACGGGCTGTTTCCCGCATCCTCCGACCGCGAAAGCGAAGGAAGCCGCGAGAGAGAGCGCTGCGAGTTTATTTTTCATTTTTTGATTGAGATCCTCGTCACTGCCGCGCGTCAGATCAATGCTCCTAGAAATGCCCCTAGAATGTCGGTGGCGTGTTCACCCACAAGACCCAAGCTTCTTTCTTGCCGGGATTCACCCAGCGATGCGGCGTGCTGCTCTCGAAGTAAAAACTGTCGCCTTGTTCGAGGCGATTCGCTTCGCCACCGTCGAGTGCAATCTCGATGCAACCCTTCAAAATGTAGAGAAACTCCTCGCCGTCGTGTGTATAGGATTCGCCGCTCCCTGCTGACGGAGCAATGCGGAAAATGTGCGGTTCCATCACCGTGTTGCCCCAGGAAAGCAGTTCCATGCGGATGCCATTACCGGCTTCGAGGACCTTTCTTTCGCTCGGACGCACGCGGCCGGGATTCGCTTCCGAAGGATCGAAAAGCGAAAGGATATTCAGGCGGTAGAAGCGAGCCAGGCGGCGGAGGGTGGCGATTGAGGCACTCATTTGCGCGCGTTCGAGCGCAGACAAAAATCCAACGGAGACATCAACAGCGAGCGCGACCTTCGCAAGTGAGTAGCCGCGTTGCAGGCGCAAGCGCCGCAAACGCGGTCCCACCGGGCTTGCCTTCGGCTGGCTGCCGCCGGACTTTGAAAGAAGCCCTTGCGTTTTAAGCATGTGGACGATGGCCGGGGCATTCATCCCGCGAGCGCGGCGGAGAAATTGTGCGCGCTTCAGCAAGCGCACGTCAGCCTGCGTGTAGAGCCGATATTGGCTGCGCGTGCGAGCGGGCGAAATCAGACCAAGGATTTCCCAGGAGCGAAGAATCGAAGGCGAGACCCCGACGAGGCGCGCGACATCGCTGATGCGTAAATAGCGCGGAGCGTGCTGAGTTTCGCGGGACAGCTTACGAGCGTGAGCCAAAACAGTTTCCTCTTGACAAGGCTACGGGCCTTCTTCTAACGTTCGCGAATTATAGTAAGGTTTTTCGGGGCGCTGCAATCGAAAAATCGGGGGCGTCTGGGGTGGACGCGAATCTTCAAAAGGAGCGTCAATGAGAGCGACTGCGTGGGTACGGGTGTGCCTGCTTGCGTACGGGAGCCTGATGTTGTGTGTTGCGGCAATGGGGCAAACGAATGGAGCCATCCGCGGGATCGTGAATGACCCGTCTGGTGCGGTCGTTCCGGGCGTGACGGTCACGGCTACGTTGACGGGCCAGGCCACGCCGCGCACTGTAAAGTCGGATAAGGACGGCGCCTTCGACATACCGGAACTTCCCATTGGCACCTACGACGTCTCGGCCGAGGCGCAGGGCTTCAAGAGGTTTCTCACGAAGGATGTGGTCGTCACAATCGGTCACGTCAATTTCATTACCGTTACGCTGTCGGTCGGTGGGAAGAACGATACGGTGACCGTGGAAGCGAACGTGGCGCAGGTGGAAACAACCAGCACTCAGCTCGGCGCTGTGATGACCGATACGTCGATACGGGCTCTTCCCCTGAGCCAGCGAAATACTTACCAGCTGTTGCAGCTCCAGCCAGGCGTACAGTCGCAAGTCGGCGCCGACCTATTTTTCGGGAGCGACCAGCCGGGCGTGGTCTCGGTGAACGGAGGCCGAGGCCGTTCAAACAATTACATGGTGAACGGCGGTGACGGAAACGACATATTCGTTAATTCGCCTGCGATTCAACCTTCGCCGGATGCGGTGGAAGAATTCCGAGTGTTGACGAACACGTTCGATGCGGAGTACGGCCGCAATTCCGGGTCGGTCGTCAACGTGGTTACCAAATCTGGCACGAATGACGTGCACGGCGATCTCTACGAATTCCTGCGTAACAATGTACTGAACACGAAAGGATATTTTGACAATTCGGTGGCCAAGTACATTCAAAATCAGTTTGGAGCCACCCTTGGCGGACCGATTAAAAAGGACAAGGCTTTCATTTTTGGATCTTATGAAGGCAATCGGCTGCGGCAGGGCATTTCCTCCGGACAGGTTTTCCTTCCAACGCCAGACGAGGCCGGCGGGATCTTCACAGGGCAGACTCCCTTCGCCGGAACCCTCAATGACCAGTTCTTCGCGCAGACGATTCAGAACCGCGCTGGCTGTTCAGCCGCCCTGCCAGTTTCCGGACGAAATGCATTAGCGCAAGCAGCGGCAGGGAACACTCCACAAAACTTTTCGGATGTTTTTCCTGGCAACGTGATTCCAACGCAATGTTTCGACCCCACGGCGTTTGATCTATACAACCAGTTCATCGCGCCAATCCAACCTGGCGATGGAAGCGGCATATTCAGTGCCAATCCCGTCAAACCGGAGCGCGGCGATCAGTTTACAGTTCACTTCGATTACAGGATTAACCCAAACCAACAATTCAGCGCCTACTACTATTTCAACGACGATTCGAGGACCGAACCTTTTTCCAATTTTCAGGGTGCGGGCGCAAACGTGCCGGGATTCGGTGCGGTATTCAAGACGCGCATTCAACAGTGGAATTTGAGTCACACATGGACTCTTAGCTCCACGTCCGTGAACGAATTCCGATTTAATTATTTCCGAGAGGGTCAGAAAAATCTCGATCATCCCCTCCATGTCCAGAATACCGTCCAGGATTCCTGCAAGACCGTTCCCGCCGATATGTGCTTCAGCGATCCGTCAAACCCACAAGCTGGTATCACGACGAATATCCCCGGTCATGCCGGCGTGCCGTATATCAATGTGAGTGGCGGGTTCGTCATCGGTAACAATTTTGAAGGCGAACTGCCACAGGTAGGGAACTCCTTCCAATGGGTGGACAATTTCACGAAGACTGTGGGGAAACATACGATCAAATTTGGCGTTGATGTGCGGCGTCAGCGGTTCGATCAGTTCCTGTTTTTCAATATCAACGGTGAGTATTTGTACTTCGCCGGGAGTCAAAACGACGTTGGCGCCGATGATCTCTACCCGAACTATTTCATCGGGGAGCCCGGCTTCTACAGCCAAGGTGCCGCCCAGGCCGAGAATGTCCGCAATACGGCTCTCTACTTGTTCGCGCAAGACAGCTTCAAGCTGAAACCAAACTTAACTTTGAACTACGGTTTGAGATGGGAACTGAACACGCCGTACTACGATACCGGCAATCGCCTCCAGACGTTCCGTCCCGGAGCCGTCAATACACAATATCCATGTCTGCTTAACCCGAACAGTGTAACCAGTGCGAATCTGATTAGCATCTACGGCAGCGATGACTGCAGTCCGGGCGGGCCAGCCGGGGCCGTATTTCCAACTGGGCTTGTTTTTCCCAAGGATCAGGGGTGTGCCGCGCGGCTTGACGTCGACGTACTACAAGGCATTCGCGCCACGTATCGGTCTGGCGTGGAGTCCGGGAGCAACTGAGGGCTGGCTGGCGAAGCTGACAGGAGGACCCGGGAAATCAAGCGTACGCATGGGTTATGGGCTCTTCTATAACCCAATTGAACAGCTCGTGTTGGAGCAGTTCAGCGCGGAGCCACCGTTTGGAGGCAGCAGCTTTCTCTCGAACACGATGTTCAATCTGCCATTTGAATTTCAATCAGGCGGAAATGCCCCGAACGCGTTCGGGCCTGTCATCACCCAGACCCGCAGACACCTTGCAGTTTCGCGCCCGGTGGGCCTCCGGGTTGCGTGGATTTTGCTAATTTCCGGCCCTTGTTGCTATTTGGAGAGTTTCAGCCTCACCTTCGGACGCAATTTGCTGACCAGTACAACCTGACCCTTGAACGTCAATTGGGTAAAGCTATGGTTTTGCGTGTGGCCTATGTAGGAACCCAGGCGCACCGCCTATTAGCATCGAAAGATGTAAACGCAGCGAACATCCAGACTTGTCTCGGCCTCGCGAATCTAGGTTTCGGCTGTGGCCCATTTGGTGAGGACAGCTCGTATTTCATCCCGCCCGGGACCGTAATTCCCGCTGACCCCAATGTGTCAGCACTTCCGCCCCAGCCGTTCAAGGTGCCTTCGATCGCTTGCGCTGGGCTCGTGCTGCCGTATAGCGGCACTCCTGGCGGCAATCCTACGTGCTTTAGCGGGACTGTCGGTCCGAACGGAATCACGCTTGTAGGAACGCGACCCTACTCATCTCCGAATTGCAACCCGATGACAGGCGTAGGATGCCCGGCGGATGGAATTCCTGTCTTCAGCAACATCTTCGCACAAGATACGATCGCGAATTCGAATTACAACGGCTTGCAGCTTTCACTCGACCGCAGCTTCTCAAACGGGCTGTTGTTTCAGGCGTCTTACACCTTCAGTAAAGCAATTGATCAGGGCGCGTCGTTCGAAAATATTCTGAATTCTTTGAACGCCAATGCCACTCGTGGTCTATCGCTCCTGGACGCGCGCCACCGCTTTGTTTTCAGTCCCTATTGGCAACTGCCTATACCAAAGCACGACGGGATAATGGGGAAGATTGTGAACGGATGGGCGGTGTCGGGAATCGTAACGTATCAGAGCGGATTCCCGATACGAATTCAAACCCAAAACGACGGCGAGCTTCAAAGCAGCTTCGACTTCGAAGTGGTGAATACGCCCGAGGTGGTGGGTAAGCCTCATTTTCTGAATCCGAAGAGGAACGGCGGGATTTACCTCGATTCATCGAACATTTGTGATGCCGTCTCGCCAACCGACACCTGTTCTCAGCCTATCGGCCAGTTCGGTAATCTGCCTCACGCGCTGTGTTGCGGTCCGGCGATTAGTAACACGGATCTTGCCATTCAGAAAAGAACACCTATCAACGAGCGATTCAATACGGAATTCCGGGTGGAGTTTTACAACACGTGGAATCACACGCAGTTCGCGAATCCTGACGGGAACTTCACCGACGTTCCGCCGCCCGGCGGTACGTTCGGGGTAATTACTAAGACGCGAGAGGGCCCGCGCGTGATGCAGTTCGGATTGAAGGTGCTTTTCTAAGGGCTCGATTGGTATTGCCCAAGCGAGGGAGCTTCTCGAACCGGGCCCCTCGCTTTTTCATCTAGGAACGAAAGCGGATGGCTCGGAGGGATATGAAGATTTTTGTACTAGGCGCGGGGATGATGGGGCGAGCGGTGGTGCACGACCTCGCGGGGGTGCGCGAGGTCGCGCAAATCGTCGTTGGGGATTTTGATCGAGAGCGCGCTGCGGATGTTGCTAAGAAATTCGGGCGCAGGCGAGCGCGGGCTGTTTTTGCGGATGTGCGTGAAACCGAAGAGCTGGCGAAGCGTTTGCGGGGCTGCGATGTGGTGGTGAATTGTACGCAGTATAATTGGAACCTGGATGTGATGCGTGCTGCGCTGGCCGCTCGAGTGAACTACATGGACCTCGGGGGCTTGTATCATATGACCAAGAGGCAGTTCGCCCTTGACAGGGATTTTCGCAAAATCGGGCGTGCTGGCGATTGCTGGAATGGGTGGTGCGCCGGGGATTACGAACGTGATGGCTCGCGCGCTGGCCGATCCGCTGGATCGCGTTGACACGATTCGGGTGTACAACGCCGGCGCGGACGAGCAGAAGTATGACAGTCCGATCGCGTACACGTTTTCGATCGCGACGATTCTCGATGAACTGACGACGCCTCCTATTGCGTTCGAAAATGGACGTTACATCGAGAAGGCGATGCTTTCCGATCCCGAGCCGGGGAAGTTTCCCCGACCCATTGGCAATATTGTGTTGCGGCACTCGATTCACTCCGAACTTGGCACGCTGGCGGAGAGTTTCCGGAAGAAGGGAGTACGAGAGGTATTTTTCAAGATCAACTACGAGCCACAAGCTCGTGAGCCTGGTCCAAAATCTCGCGCATACGGGATTTACGAGCCGCGAGCCGATCGCGGTGAACGGGACGCGCGTGGCGCCGCGAGCGGTGCTTTTGTCCCTGCTGCAAAAGCATGCGACGACGAAGACGCCGAAGGACGTCGAAGCATTGCGGGTGGTCGTAACAGGGCGCGCGGGAAAGCGGCGAACCGCGACGGCGATGGAAATGTGGGCTGGGCACTCGATGCGGCCGCAGCTTTCCGCCGTGGCGCGAGACACCGGCTTTCCGGCAGCGATTGCAGCGGTCATGCTTGGCCGAGGCGAGATTCGTGGAACCGGAGTGCAGGCACCCGAGAATGTGGTGCCGCCGCAGCCATTTTTCGCCGAGCTCAAGAAGCGCGGCTTCCGTTTTCGAAAGTGGGACGTCAAGCCATAACGATCCGAGAATTCGTAAGACCGCAGAATCAAATCTCAGGGCCGTGCGTCGGCCACAGAAGGTAATGGATGGAGGCAGTTATGCACGAGGCTCTTCGAAAGGAAATTGAGACATACGAAAAGCGCACGCCACGCTCGCGCGAGGCGCACAAGAAGGCGGTCGACACGTCTGCCGCTCGGCGTTGCCAGCAACTACCGAGCCTACGATCCTTATCCGATTTTTGTGCGCGACGGTAAGGGCGGCCACATTCATGACATCGACGGTAACGAGTACATTGATTTCAATCTTTGTTTCGGCGCGCTCATGGCAGGCCATTGTCATCCAGCCGTGGTGAGCGCCGTGCAGAAGAAGCTGAGCACGGGCACTATGTTCGGCATGCCGCATGACATGGAATGGGAGCTCGCGGAAGAAATCTGCAAACGATTTCCGGTCGAAATGGTGCGCTTCAGCAATAGCGGGACTGAATGCACGATGCACGCCGTGCGGTTGGCGCGAGCGGCCACGGGGCGAGATCGCATCATCAAGATGGAGGGCGGCTACCACGGACTGCACGACTCGGCGCTAGTGTCGGTGAAACCCAAGGAAAACGAAGTGGGCGATCCGAATGCGCCGAATTCTGTTCCGGGCGGTGAAGGCATCACGAAGGCGACGCTACACAATACGCTCGTTGCGCAATTCAACGATCCGGCGTCGGTGGAACGTCTATTTGCGAAGTACCCCAACGAGATCGCGGCGGTCATTGTAGAGCCGATCATGATGAATGTGGGCATCCTGATGCCCGATCCCGGGTATCACCAAGCACTCCGCGAGATCACGAAGAACAATGGAGCATTGCTGATTTTCGACGAAGTAAAAACTGGAGCGAAGCTCGCGCGCGGCGGAGCTTGCGAATATTTCAAGGTGAATCCCGACATTGTATGCCTCGCGAAATCGATCGGTGGAGGATTTTCGCTGGCGGCGTTTGCTTCGACGCGTAAGGTGATGGGCTTGATCTCAGACCATCGCGTTTTTCATGGCGGCACTTACAATACGAATCCCGTCGCTATGGCAGCTGGCTTGGCGACTTTCCGCGAAGTACTGACGCCGGCAGCGTACGAGCACGTGAATCGCCTTAACAAGAAGCTCGTGGATGGCTATGAGAAGGAAGTGAAGAAGTCGGGACTCGATGCATACCTGGCGAGTGCGGGCTCGAATGGCGCGCTGATGTTTTTCCCCAAGCCGATTCGCAATTATCGCGATTGGCTCAAGATCGACAGTGAGATCTGGCGTCACTACTGGTTTGCAATGGTGAACCGCGGAGTGATGGCGCAGCCCTACTGGTGGGACGAGCAATGGACGGTTTCTGTGGCGCATACGGATGCGGACATCGACCGCCATCTCGAAGCGTTCGCTGAAGTCGCGCCGGCGCTTGCCGCGGCGCAGAAAGAACCGCACGTGGTTACGGCCGCGCATTAAGGAGTCGTTTCTGCCAGACGAAATTCGCGCCAAGAGCGAGACCGCGCATCTGAAGCGAGCGCTCGGGCGCTGGGACTTGGTTGCGCTGTTCGTCGTCGCCGTATTCAACCTGAATGTTGTACCGAGCATTGCGGCGAATGGTGGCGTGACCGTCTGGCTTTGGATTCTCTGCCTCGTTCTTTTTTTCTGGCCGCAGGGAATTGCAGTGATTGAGTTGGCTCATCGGTACCCTGGCGAAGGCGGAGTTTATCTATGGGCCAAAGAAGTGTTCGGAGATTTTCACGGGTTTTTGTCGGGCTGGTGTTATTGGACGAACAACATGATGTACGTGCCCACCGTGATGCTGTATTTCGTCGGCGTTGCAGTTTTTTCGCTCGGGCCGGGCCACGCTGCGCTGGCCGATAACAAAGCGTTTACCGTGACCGCCTCACTTTCCCTCTTGGCGTTACTTGTGGTCCTTAATATTGTCGGGCTGGGCGTGGGGAAGTGGATTAACAACGTGGGCAGCATCGGAACTGTTGTGGCGGGCGGACTGCTGATCGTGCTGGGTCTGATTGTATGGCTTCGATTTGGCACGACCGTCACCGCAGCGGATTTTCGTATTCCTGCTGATCCACGATTTCTTCTGAATTCGTTTGGCGTAATTTGTTTTGGGCTCGTCGGGCTTGAACTTGCATCGGTGATGGGTGATGAAATTCGCGAACCGCAAAAGACGCTGCCGGGTGCGGTGGCATGGGGCGGAGTGATCTCTGGAGCGCTATACATTGCGGCGACGCTGACGCTGCTGATCGCGATGAGCAAAAACGATATCAATGTGCTGCAAGGAATCGTGCAGGCGGTGAGTCACATGGCGTCGCGAGTGGGTGTGGCCTGGATTGTTGCGCCATTCGCGCTGATGCTCAGCATCTCGATCGCTGGAATTGGATCTGCCTGGCTTGCGGGATCTGCGCGAATTCCGTTTGTTGCGGGGTTGGATTCTTATCTCCCGAGTTGGCTGGGGCGCGTTCATCCGCAGTACGGAACTCCGTATGCGGCCCTGATCGTTCATGCAGTCGTGTCTGCAATTCTCGTGCTGATCAGCCTGTTTGGCTCGGGCGTGCAGGAGACTTTTCAGCGTTTATTGTCGCTGGCCGTGGTGCTGCAGTTGGTGCCGTTCCTTTATATGTTTGGCGCGCTGCTGAAGCTGGCATTTGATCCCGCGGCCGCCGGGAATGGCCGCTACAGCAGAGGCGTGCTAATTGTAGCGGGAACGAGCGGCCTCCTGATGACGATTCTTGGAACTGTTTTCGCATTTTCGCCCGCGCAGCAAATCACATCGGTAGCGTCGTACGAAGCTTGGATGCTGGGCGGGACTGCGTTTTTTATTGGATTGGCAGCGTTTTTTTACTTTGTATATGGGCGGCGCAAAGCGCCACAGGCGGCGGCTAGCCGCGTCTAACTTCATTCAGTCGGGTTATGCGGGAGGAATTTAAATGGCCAGCGAGGCCAAGGCTACGGTTCGCAGATATCAGATGTACATCAACGGGGAATTTGTCGACAGCCAGAGCGGAAAATATTTCCCGGTAGTTGATCCCTCGACGGAGGAGATTCTCGCCGAGGTTCCAGATGCGGATGAAAAAGATGTGAACCGTGCGGTGGCCGCCGCCAAAGCTGCGTTCGATTCCGGCGCATGGCCGCAGACGACTGCACAGGAACGTGGCCGAATTCTTTTCCGGCTCGCGGAGCGAGTGCGGAAAGAAGCAGCGGCGCTGGCGGAGCTCGAAGCGCGCAATTCGGGTAAGCCGATCGTCGAAGCGGAGTACGACATCAATGACGTTGCGACTTGCTTCGAATATTACGGCGGACTCGCAACGAAAGTTCTGGGCAGCGTAAATCCGGTGCCGGACAATGCGCTTAATTTCACGATGCGCGAACCGATCGGCGTCGCAGCGCAAATCATTCCCTGGAACTATCCGCTCTTGATGGCTGCGTGGAAACTTGCACCCGCGATTGCGGCTGGTTGTACGTGTATTTTGAAACCCGCCGAGCAGACTCCTCTCACAGCACTTGAATTCGCTGGATATCTCGCCGATGCCGGTTTGCCGCCTGGCGTGGTGAACATCATCACTGGTTTTGGTGAGACTGCTGGCGCGCCGCTCGTGAAACATGCGGATGTGAACAAGGTAGCGTTCACGGGAAGCGCGGCGGTGGGGAAGGCTATCGTCAAGATGGCGGCGGACACGCTGAAACGCGTGACGCTTGAACTTGGTGGAAAGTCGCCCAACATATTTTTTGCCGATGCGGATTTTGAGTCGGCCATTGATGGGGCGTTGTTCGGCGTGTTCATCAATCAAGGCGAGGTCTGTTCCGCAGGCAGCCGGATTCTGGTCGAAAAATCTATCTACCCAAAATTTGTGGAGGCCATGTCGGCCAAAGCAAAGACGATTCGCCTGGGCCCGCCTCTCGAGCGCGAAACGAAGATGGGGCCGCTGGTCAGCAAGGAGCAATTCGATCGCGTTCGCTCGTATCAGGAGCTTGGCAAGAAGGAAGCGAAGGTAGCTGCCGGCGGTGGCCGTTCTTCAACAAGCACGCGCGGTTTCTACGTTGAGCCGACGATTTTCTACGATGTGGACAACTCTTCGCGCATCGCGCAAGAAGAGATTTTTGGACCGGTCGCAGCGGTAATTCCTTTTGCCAACGAAGCGGATGCGATTCGCATTGCGAACGATACTCCGTACGGCCTGGCGGCGGCAGTGTGGTCACGCGACATTTTCAAGGCGTTTCGCGTGGTGAAGTCGCTGCGCGCGGGAATTGTGTGGGTGAATCATATGCAGCCTACGTACGTTGAGGCGCCGTGGGGCGGCTACAAGCAGTCTGGCTTCGGCCGTGAGCTTGGACCCTGGGGTATCGAGGAATATCTCGAGACAAAGCAGGTGCACATCAATTTGAACGAGCAGCCGATCGGATGGTACTGATATGCCCACGATTCAATTGCGCACGCCTATTCCCGGACCCAAGTCTCAAGAGCTGATGCGCCGTCGCAACGCGGCCGTCGCGCGCGGTGTGGCGCACGCAACTCCAATTTTCGCGGCGCGAGCAGAAGGCGCGATGCTGGAGGATGTGGACGGAAATCGTTACATCGACTTTGCCGGGGGAATCGGCTGCTTGAATGTGGGTCATCGCGCGCCGGGGGTGCTGGCTGCTATCCGCGGACAATTGGACGCATTCCTGCACACATGCTTCAGCGTGGCGCCTTACGGGAAATATATCGAACTTGCCGAGAAGTTGAATTCGCTGACGCCGGGGAACTTTCCCAAGAAAACTATTTTGGTAAACAGCGGCGCGGAGGCGATTGAAAATTCGGTAAAAATCGCGCGAAGCTATACGCATCGCCCGGCCGTCATATGTTTTGAAGATGCATTTCACGGGCGCACGATGCTGACAATGTCGCTCACCAGCAAAACGCATCCGTACAAAGCCGGTTTCGAGCCTTTTGCTACTGACATCTATCGGATTCCGTACGCTTACTGCTATCGCTGCTCGTATTCGCTGCAGTATCCCGGCTGCGACGTGTTTTGCGCGAAGCACCTGGAAGACACTTTTAAACGCGTCGTAGCTTCCGAAGCGGTCGCGGCAGTGGTAGTAGAGCCGGTGTTGGGCGAAGGGGGGTTCGTTGCGCCACCGCCGGAATTCTTTTCGATCATTCAGGATATTTGCAGGCGGCACGAAATTCTGTTCATTGCCGACGAAGTACAGACGGGATTCTGTCGCACAGGCGCGATGTTTGCTTGCGAACGATATGGCATCGTTCCGGATCTGCTCGTGTCGGCAAAATCGCTAGCTGGAGGAATGCCGCTCGCGGCGGTCACAGGCCGTGCGGAGATTATGGACACGCCAGGCGTGGGCGGACTCGGCGGAACGTTCGGTGGCAATCCCGTATCATGCGCAGCAGCGCTTGCAGCCATCGAAATCATGGAGCGCGAGAATCTTTCTGCTAGGGCCGAGAAGCTTGGTGACTTATTTGACTCGCGGGCGCGTTCGTGGAAAAAGCGCTGGCCGCTGATCGGCGATGTTCGCGGGTTGGGTGCTATGCGTGCAATGGAGCTTGTCCGGAGCCCGGAAACTCGGGAGCCTGCGAAGGCGGAGACGGAGCAGGTGCTGCGGCATTGCTACGAGCACGGCTTGATTCTGATATCGGCCGGGACGTACGGTAATGTTGTAAGGCTGCTTGTTCCGCTGGTGGTGACGGATGAGCAATTCGACGAAGGACTAAATGTGTTGGAGGGTGCGCTAGCGAGTGTTGCTGAATCGAGAATGGAAACAGCACCTCAGCGTGCATAGCAGCATTAGGCGTGCGGGGATTTGGAGCAGGTGACACATGGCAACTCAAACGAAAGTAGCGGCGAAGAGCTGGGGAATTTTCGTTGATGGGAAATGGCTGAATGAAGGCGAAACTTCTGAGATTCGTTCGCCATACGATCATTCGGTGGTAGGCGAGGTCCACCTGGGAACTACCTCCCATGCAGAAGCGGCCGTTCGAGCGGCGCAGCGCGCGTTCGAGACCACAAAAAAGTCATCAGGTTACGAGCGCAAGCGGATATTGAACGCTATTTCTGAAGGAATTCGAGCCCGACACGAAGAGTTTTCGCAGGTGATGTGTCTCGAAGCCGGGAAGCCGATCAAGACGGCGCGTGCTGAAGTTGATCGGGCCATCTTCACGTTTGCAGTTGCGGCCGAAGAAGCGACGCGCATCGGCGGTGAGTGGCTGCCGCTTGATTGGCAGAGCTCGACGGCCGGTCGAGCGGGTATTGTGCGGCGGTTTCCGGTGGGGCCGATTCTGGCTATTACGCCGTTTAACTTTCCGCTGAATCTTGTGGCGCACAAGGTTGCGCCGGCGATTGCGGCGGGCTGCACTATTATTTTGAAACCGGCGCCGCAGACTCCGCTCTCTTCGTTGCTGCTTGCCGAAGTTGTTGCAAGTGCAGGTCTGACGGCCGGAGCCTTTAACGTATTGCCGCTGGCAAACGACGTCGCCGAAAAATTGGTTTCTGACGACCGCCTCAAAATGTTGACTTTCACCGGTAGCGCGAAGGTCGGCTGGGCGCTGAAACAGAAGGCGGGTAAGAAGAAGGTGACGCTCGAGCTGGGCGGGAATGCAGGTGTGATCGTCCATTCGGATGCGGATGTGGCCTATGCTGCGGAGCGATGTGTCGCGGGTGGGTTCAGCTATTCGGGTCAGACTTGCATTTCAGTTCAGCGCATTTATGTCCAAAGAACCGTTTATGACAACTTTCTCTTGGCACTCGTAGCGGGCGTAAAAAAATTGCGAATGGGAAATCCGGCGGACGATTCGACCGACGTCGGTCCGCTGATCAATGAAGGCGCAGCCCGACGCACCGAGGAGTGGATTAGTGAAGCAGCTGCGGGCGGCGCGAAAATTGAAACTGGCGGCAAGCGAGAAGGCTCGATGGTTGAGCCAACCGTCCTGACGCACACGCGCCCGGATATGAAGGTCAGCTGCGAGGAGGTGTTCGCACCCGTCGTGCTGGTTGAACCATATGACAATTTTGCGGACGCGATTCGGCAAGTGAACGACTCGCCGAACGGTCTTCAGGCGGGAGTCTTCACTCGCGACGTTAAATTGCTTTTCACGGCTTTCGACGAGCTCGAGGTCGGAGGCGTGATCTCCGGCGATACCCCATCGTTTCGAATTGACCATATGCCCTACGGCGGCGTGAAAGATTCAGGATTGGGTCGCGAAGGGCTTCGCTACGCGATTGAGGAAATGACCGAACCACGTCTTCTTGTGCTCAACCTTCGATAATCCCTTCCGGTAGCCCGTTCGTGTGGGTCCAATGACAAGCAAGGGTCTAGCCATGCGACTTTTCTCCGACTTTCAGTGGAACTGCCAGTGACGCAACGATCGTAACCGCCAAAATTCCAGCAATCACTCCCAGTGATGCGAGATCGGGAATATCGATCCAGTCGCTCGCAATCATTTTGAAGCCAACAAAAAGAAGTATTGCCGCAAGGCCCTGGTGCAGGAATCGAAAGCGGGGAAGAATATCGGCCACTGCGAAATACAGCGCTCTTAAACCCAGAATGGCGAAAGCGTTCGAGGAATAGACGATAAAAGTATCGCGCGTAATCGCAAGTACCGCCGGCACAGAATCAACTGCGAAAACTATATCCATGGCTTCAACTGCGACGAGGGCCATGAACAAGGGCGTCGCATTCCACTTTCTTTCGCGTTTCACCCAGAAATTCTCGCCGGCGTAGTCGGTCAAGACGGGAACGAAGCGACGCGTGATTCTTACCAGCCAGTTGCGCTCCGGTTCGATCGCCCGCCGGCCTGGACGCAACATCTGAATTGCGGTGATCACGAGAATCCCGCCAAAAATATAAAGGATGAAATGAAAATCCTGGAGCAACTCGACGCCGGCGAGAACGAACATAGCGCGCATCCCGAGTGCTCCGATCACACCGTAGAACAAGACCTTATGTTGCGATTGCTCGGGAACCCGGAATGCCCGAAAGATCAGCACGAACACAAAAATGTTGTCGACGCTGAGCGATTTCTCAACCAAATATCCCGTGAGGAACGCCACTCCTGCCTGCGTTCCCCGAGCGACGTGAACATAAACCGCGAACAGTAAGGAGAGGCCTATCCACGCCGCACTTTCAATGAGCGCAGTGCGCAGAGAGACTTTCTGCGATTCGCGATGGAAGACCCCCAGATCGAGGACCAATGCCGCAACGATGACAACCGCGAAGACCACCCAGGCTTGAATTGGAGTGCCGAGCATGTCGGGACAGTGTAGCGGAAGTCTGCCTGACTCCGCTCGTTCCGCTGGGTACGCAATGATCTCAGCCCAAAGGTTTAATTGAGGTTGCGACGTTTGCTTGGATTGCGCATAATCATCTTCTGCTAGCGTCAAACAGTTGAAAGCAACAGCGTTCACTCCATCGTCCGAGTCCGTAGAAGCTTTGCGCGATTACAACACGGGTCTGCAACTCTCCCGACGGGGAAATTATAATGACGCGGCCAAGAGCTTCGAAGCATGCATCAAGGAAGACGAAACGTTCGCCCTTGCATATGCAAAGCTTGGCGAAACCTACTTCAATCTGAGCGACGGAAATCAAGCTCAACAGTTGCCCGTAGAGCGGTCGATCTGAGCGAAAACCTACCAGGCCCGAAAGGCTCCGGATTCTTGCCACCGCGGCTTGAGGAAAATTTAGATTTGCATTTCTTTAGGGTTGAGGCATCCTGGTCGAGCAATATTCATGATGTTCACTACGTTCATTTCGTCTTCCTTGAGAACCACCCATGGAGATCGGGTCGGAGCAGGCGTGTAAGATCTGAAAAGGTGACCCGCCTGACCGGAGTTGGCCGAGCGCCGGTTCCGGAGACCAGGGTTTCCGTGTCGTCTTTACGCTTTTTAGGTGCGACGGTGGACCTCGGCGTGGCAATTGACGCAGAGCGTGATTAGATTTTCGTCTGTGTCGTCACCCAGCCGGCTTCGCGAGCACATGTGGTGAACCTGAAGTCGATCAGACCTGCCACAGTACTGGCATCGCCAGCTGTCACGCTCCAACACTTCGATACGGAGTTTGCGATAAGAATCCGGGTCCAGCCGCAGCCTCGGTCGCCGTGGTCGAAGATCAGCCATTAGACTTTTTCCATTTGGTTCACGAATTCCGTTTTCTGGGGATCCGGAAGCAATGAATAAAGTCGACCGAGTGCGAAGAGCAATGAGTCGGAATTACCACCCTGGAGATGAGCTCCGGCAAGAAAATCGGCAGCGATCATCTCCAAGCAATAGCCGCGGGACTTGCTCGCGCCGAGCAAGAGTGCCGCCGTTTCAAGCGCCCGCTCAATCACCGGCAGCTGGCTCTTATAGAGTTTGAAATAAATGATTTCCCACGACTCCGTCTCCTGGCCAGTCAAATGCCTCTCAACTTCTCGTTTGAATCCTTCCTTGGGAAGCTCGATCGCTTTGTGCAACCAGGTTGCACAGTCAAACTGCTCGCCGTCTCGGCGGGCTACTTTCGCAAGTTCGGCTGCTTTCGACCACCCCACTTGCTGCAAGTCGTGGTGAATGCGGCGGGGAAGTTGCTCGTGGATCGCCATCAAGTAGTAGGCTTTGCGCCTAGACTCCGGAAAACGTTTCGTCAAAAAATCATCGAATGATACGAGGCTTTCGAGCCTCCAATACTGCCCAGCTCGCACTTCGCACAGGTATCGACCCAGTTCGACGAACCGCGTGTCCTTCTCTTGTTCGGCATGGCGCTCCCAGGACAAGATCTCATCTACCTTGTCGAGCACGAACAGAGCGCGGCGTCGATTTAGTTTGGGTTCCACGAACACACGCCCGTTAGTCGTCAAATTGGTCAAGCCAATCAAGATTCTCTGCTCCCGCTCGGCGAATGAGTTTGGAATCCATCAGCTGCTGATTCCCCAGGCAGAGGCCCAGATGGGAACAGCCGACGCATCCGTTTTGTGGAAAACGGATCCCGCTGTGCGGGAGGAAATGGCCGGCTTCAATCTGCTCGACGGCGGTTTCCACCAGTTGGCCGAACTCCCGACGCTGTTCTTCATCGATGGATGTCTTAAGATATTGAATTTCGGGCGTGGTCTTTCGAACAAACACCACCAGGGAGACATCCGCGATTCCGGTCATCCAGGAATAGCAGACTAGCTGTGGATCAAGCGACAAGAGACCTTCGGGCTGTTCCGGATAGCGCGATCCTGTCGTTTTCCAATCGAGGATGCAATTCGTCCCGTCCAACTCGCCAATCGCATCGACGTAAGATAGAAATTCGCTTCCGCACGGAAGCGATCGTGTGCATTTAACCTGAAGATTCCTCTTCGGGCAGGGGATCCGCACACGATCATCCTGGGCGAATCGTTCGAGCAGGCGAAGGCCCTGGTGATACAGCCGGTCCCAGGAGTCGCTCTTCGCGTATTGGAGCCCTACGTCCTGATGTTCTTGCCACTCCTTAAAGAAAGCGGCGGTTGAATCCTCTTCACGGAAATAGGCTGCCAGGGCGTTCTCGAAGCAGCGACCAAAAATCATCGAAGCCCGATCCTCCTTTTCGCGCCATCCGTCGAGGTATCGATAGCGATACTTCCGCGGGCAGCGAAGGTACTGGCTAATCTGCGTGAAGCTGTAGGTCATTCGACCCTCCTGCCACGACGCCTTCGCGAGCATCCTTCGAGATGAATTCCCATTCGGTGGAGGGCGCAAATCCTTCGAGGTTGACGAAACTGCGGCCCGCGAAGGTTTTTCTCGTCGTGCGCAGTACACCAGTGAGGCCGAGCAAGGCCTTTTCATCCATCTCATCACGGCCGAGCAAGTCCGTGTCGTAGCCGAAATCCCGAAGAAACCAGTTCAGTTTCCAGAGCGATTTCTGCGTGCAGTAGAGACGACCTGAAACTTTGCGGGAGGCGAGATCGCTGGGCTCGAGGATCGCGAAGCTGAGAATGAAGAAAGGTTTTTGGGGGTGCCAACGATAGTAAGCTCTCTCGATCCGAACTAGGAACACACCTTCCAGAACTCCATCGCCGCGTGCTGCCTCAGCATGTAGACCAGGGAAATGTCGTTTCATGACTTCACCTCCGCAAGCTGGTGGTAGCTGTTCAACTTGCAAACGAGCGCGGCACGATCTTTGGTGGCTTCTTCCGCCAAAGTAGAAATGAAGGCTTCGACTAGGTCCCGGCTGGCGTCGCGGAGCGCTTCGGTTCCGCAGAAGTCAGCCGCATAGAGTTTCACCAGGGTGGGATCGAGTTCGTATTTCCGGATCAGGAGGCAGAGTTGGTCGCGCAGCCGCGGGTGACCATTCTTTGAACCATTCGAAGCGCACGACTTACTTGGCCCCGCATGATTCTCGGAAGGATTTGGTGCGCTGGGTAGCCATCCCATCTCTTCAACCGAACAGAGACCGATTCCATAGGCCTTGCGCAGGGCGCGATTGACTGCACGGGTTTCAGCCACCCGCATCTCAGCACCGCGAACGAGTGGTGACACATTGGAGGGGTCAGCGTCGCCGTACCCGACAAATCCTTTCTCTCCGGGTCCTTTGTAGACGACAGCCTTGAAAACCCACCTGCGACTGGCAACGTCCGATGCGAACCGCTCAATTGATGTCGTTATTCCCGAGCAGTGACAGCGCTTCGCGATGCGGAGAAGCCCAGAATGCGTCACATACCATCTACCTTGTAACAGTTGGAGGTCACCCAACGGCACCGAGAGTGCATATCTACGAATAAACTCTTTCAAAAGAAACATAGTGTTCTTTGGGAGCTCACCCCAGACCGCTCGAGCACGACTTGCATTTGAACGAAAGGAGCTGCTTGTCTTCATGACCCTCCTCGACCACGCCTACTAGCACTACGTAACGCTAATGTAACGCGATAAGCGTTACATGTCAAGCGTGCCTTCAACGGTTTTGTGGTTCACTTGACGCCCGTAATGAGGTTGGATAGCATCCAAGTTCATCACCAGGGGATGGAATGCGGAAGACTGAGACACTGAATCTTCGAGTATCAGCCCAGTTCAAGCGCAGACTAATGGAGGAAGCGAAAAAGGAGAAACGTTCTGTGACAAACTACTTGGAAGCTACACTCACCAGTCTGTGGAAGGCCAAAGGCGTCCCTCCAGAAAGCAGCTAGGGAAATCAAAGAGCAAAGCCCGAACATGTAGATCCAGCTTTTTCAGCAAGGGTGGCTGGGATACTTCGACTTGGAGACTCGGGTGCTCGAACCGCTCGACAATCCCTTCGGCCCAAAGTTGTTACCTGTGTGATCGGTACGTTCTGTAACCCATGTGTCCGGGTTGGACCGGGAGTCTGTGGCGGGGACGACGGGACTCGAACCCGCGACCTCTGCCGTGACAGTTCTCAGCTGCGAAAAACACATGGCGATACCGAGTGAACGCAAGCGATATCAAGAGGCAGTGTTTACGCGAGTCTGACTCACATTCCGCATGCTATGCCTATAGCCGAGTGACAGCCAGCGAGACTGCCCGATACAGGTAGGGATGGCAGGGTTACGACACAAAGCACGACACAAATTATCGGGCAGAGACCGAGGGGTGGTGGGCACAAAACTGTGCACAGTCGCGGGTGCGTGGGCATGGCCGAGTTGTCCGGCGTGGAGGCCCAGGACGACGCGGACGCCCCCTCCAGCCGCTCAGTCTAGCCCATTTTTTTTTTGAAATTCTCTCCGAGTCTCAGAAGCCTCATGGGCCTTACCATCTCCGCGTGAACGGCTGTCGCTGGGACCACGGCGGTGTATAATATTGGCGAAGGACGCACGACGAGCAGCGCGGTCGACTGGTGTAATTTCACCATTTTCCCTGATCGCTCCAGTAGAGGCGTCCGGGTCGCCCTCTTTGGGTGATGGTGAACGGTAATCCTTTCGGCCGAGGTCCACTCCTCGGAAGACTCCTCGTAAGACTCTTCAGAAGACATTGACAACCTGCTCTCGACGTTTGAGCCCCACGGAATCGATGTGTACGAAGAACTTTCAAGAGCGAAGGCAGCACTGGTGGGGGCCGTGCCTGTCGAGATCATCGGGGAACACGTTCCAACCGATGAGGGAACACTGGGAAAAACCTACGACCCGGTTAGGATGTATCTGTGCGAAATGGGCAGTATTCCGCTGCTGACGCCTGACGGCCAAGTAGCTCTTGCGAAGCGCATCGAGCACGGCCAATTGCGCGTACTGAAAACTATCTCCCGCGCTCCCCTCATCCTGAAGGAATTCCTGCAAGTCTCCAAAGACCTGCGCACCGGCTCCCGCTCGATCAAGGAAATCGTTCAGTTCGACGACGAAGATCTCACCGAAGAAAAAATCGAAGCCAAGACGAAAGAAACGCTTAAGCAGATCGACAAGGTCGCCCAGCTATATCTCGTGGCGATGAAACAGGCGCAAAAGCTCGACAGAATTCCGTGCTCGAAGAAACGCCCCTACCTCCACGCGCGTTATGCCCTGGGCCGTACGCGTGTCGAAATGTCCAAATGCCTTCGCAAACTAGATTTCAGCCCACTCGAGAAAAAGCACCTGATCGATAAGATTCGCCAGGCGGCTGAACGTGTCCATTTCGTCGAGCAGGAGATCAGGAAACTCGAGCGCCGCATCGAAGTCGTCGAGAGGCGACGTCGGGTCCAAAGCCCGCAAAGACTTGAAGGCATGGCGGCACGAACTCGAACGAAATTGAAGCCGCGAGCAAGGTCAGCCTCACCGAGCTGAAGCGCGCTCTGGGGGCGATCCTCCGCGGTGAAGCGGGAGCTGAGCAGGCAAAGAAGGAGTTAATCGAAGCGAACCTCCGGCTCGTTGTTTCGATCGCGAAGAAATATACCAATTGCGGCTTGCAGTTCTCCGACCTGATTCAGGAAGGCAATATCGGACTGATGAAGGCGGCGGAAAAGTTCGAGTGGCGCCGCGGTTACAAGTTTTCCACCGTCGCTACCTGGTGGATCCGCCAGAACATCACTCGTGCCATTGCCGACCAGGCCCGTACCATTCGCATCCCCGTGCATATAGTCCAAGCGATCAATGGGCTGATCCGCACCAGTCGGCAACTCCTGCAGGAGCTTGGCCGCGAGCCCACTGCAGAAGAGATCGCAAAGGCCATGTATATCCCTGTCGACGAGGTGCGCAGAACAAAAAAGATCGCGCAGCAGCCTCTTTCGCTCCAGACGCCCATTGGGGAGGACGATTCGTGCCTAGGCGACTTCATCGAAGATAGGGCTGTCGTGTCACCTTCGCACGCGGCCTTCAACCTCAGCCTGAAGGAACAGATGGCGTCAGTGCTAAAGACGCTCACCCCGCGCGAGGAAAAGGTCATCAAGATGCGCTTTGGTCTGGATGATGGTGTCCGTACACACACTCGGGGAAGTGGGCCGAGTGTTCGAACTTAGCCGCGAGCGGATCCGCCAGATCGAATCCGACGCACTGCGCAAGCTGCGCCACCATTCGCGCTCGCACGAGCTCCGCGCGTTCTTCGATTGCTTCTAACGAGAATGACTCTAAATCTGTCGCTCCGCGACGCTCGGACGATAAAGAGGTCGCGGCGGGATCTGAGGGCATGCGGCTTGGCGGTGCGGAGCACCGGGGTTTGACTCCGGCAGTTGGGTTATACTGATCGAAAGAAGAAGGGCACGATGGCGTACATCATCGCTGAATCTTGCATTGGAACCAAGGACACCGCCTGTGTGGACGTGTGCCCGGTCGATTGTATCCATCCGGCGAAAGGCTCGAGCCTATGACGATGGACGCCCGAGGTTCGACGAAGTGCCTCAGTTGTATATCGATCCCACTGAGTGCATTGATTGCGGCGCTTGCGTCCCGGTCTGTCCAGTAACAGCCATTTTCGCGCTGGATGATTTGCCGGAGAAGTGGCAATCGTATATCGAGATCAACAAGAATTACGTAGACGGCGGTAAGTTTCAGCCCGACAAGTATCAGAAAGCAAATACCTGACGGCCTTCCCGCCACTACACTTGGCACGTATGATCACGCTGCGCGAAATCATTTATAAAGATGTTCGCGAGGGCGAACTGTACGAAAAGCTCGACCGCAACTGGGTGCGATGTTTTGCCTGCGGGCATTGTTGCAAGATCCCAGATGGCCAACCCGGAGTCTGCAAAGTTCGTTACAACCGCGGCGGTACCTTGTATGTACCCTGGGGCTATGTAGGCGCGATCCAATGCGCCCCGATAGAGAAAAAGCCATTCCTCCATGCTTATCCAGGTGCGCTGGCTTACAGCTTCGGTATGCTCGGCTGTGATCTGCATTGTGGCTATTGCCAGAACTGGGTGACGTCGCAGGCCCTACGCGATTCTGCCGCCGAAGCCGGCCCGATGCGTGTCACGTCGGCAGAACTCGTTCTTGACGCCATCCGCCAGGGAGGCAGGGTCATCGTCAGCACGTATAACGAGCCGCTGATCACGAGCGAATGGGCCGTGGCTGTCTTCAAAGAAGCGCGCGCGTCTGGGTTGGTGACCGGCTTTGTTTCCAACGGAAACGGCACTCCACAGGTACTCGAATACGTACGGCCGTGGGTGGATCTTTACAAGGTGGATCTGAAGAGTTTCGATGACCGCCACTATCGTCAGCTCGGCGGGCGCTTACAGCCCATCCTGGATACGATTCGTCTCCTGCATGAGATGGGTTTCTGGTTGGAGATCGTTACTCTGGTGATTCCAGGGTTCAACGACTCCGACGACGAACTGACTCGGCTGACCGAGTTTTTGGCGGGCGTGTCGTCGGATATTCCGTGGCATGTGACTGCGTTTCACAAAGACTACAAAATGATTGATCCAGAGAACACCAGCGCGGAGACTTTGATACGCGCGGCGGAGATTGGAAAGAAAGCCGGACTCCGCTACGTTTATGCGGGGAACCTGCCGGGCCAGGTGGGCGATCTGGAGAACACGCGCTGCCCCGATTGCAAAACTCTGTTGATCGAGCGCTTTGGCTATCTGATTCTCGGCTACCACCTGACCCCGAACGGGTGTTGCCCATCATGCGGCAGCAGCATCCCCGGGAAATGGGCGCCCGCGTTTCAGGGCCAGATCACCGCGCGCCCCTTTGTGCCGCACACGCGCCCCCGATCAGATTTGCTTGTGCTGAACTCCTAAGAAGCCACGCGATTTCTCGGTCCTCGTGGCGAGGACACGTGTGGCGCCCAGCGGGGAACTGTAACCTTGTCGGCATTGTCAGGAACACTTGTGCCTTCGCAAGGCGGGAGCGGTGTGAAGGGCGGTCCGATGATGTCCGTCGACGTTCATCGCAGACCTTGTAGCGTGGATTAGGATGAACTGCGGAAACCGGCTCACGACTGGTGTGGGTGGGGTAGCAATTCAAGGAAGTTTAACGGAGGTGCAGCATGGCGACGTATGTGATTCTCAGTCGATTTTCTCCCGAAGCGTTTCGAGAGCCTCACGAATTCAAGAAATTGGCTGAAGCGGTGTCTGCAAAGATCAGGAGTGAATGTTCCGGGGTGCAGTGGAAGGAAAGTTTTGCGACCCTGGGCCGCTTCGACGTAGTGGACATTGTTGAAGCGAACGACCCCAAGCAGATCGAGAAAGCGGCGATGATCATCCGGGCCTACGGGCACTCGGCGACGGAAACGCTCGTTGCGACGCCTTGGAAGGAATTTCTGAAGACGCTCTGACCCAGCTGCTTCTATCTGACGAATAGTCGATCAATACGGCCAGCGCGACGAGCAGAGCGCAACCGCCTCGGCGACCGGGTCCAGGGCGTATGGGTAAGCAATGGGGCTCTTCACGGGACTATTGGTTGGGTTCGCCGTGGTCGGCGCACTTCTTGTGCTCGCTGGCTTGGTTTTCCAGCAGATCGGTAGTGGCATAGACGCGCGAAAGTTTCCGCCTCCAGGTCTATTGGTCAACGTAGGTGGCCA
>CAVRLE010000002.1:0-347776 GCA_963721825.1 uncultured Acidobacteriota bacterium
GGTGTTGAAAAACTCGCCCACTGGCAGGAGTTTTGATCTGGGTGATTTTCCTGTGGGGGTATCGCTTTCTTTTTTCTATCTCAGATCGGAACCGTGGCTGATTCTAGAGATCTCGATCTTAGGAAACGAGCCAGTCGTTTCAAGTTCTGGGCTGTAGCCGCGAGAAAGAATTGTTCGCGAACATGCTTCATTCTCCGCAAGCGCACTCTTCGCAGTCCGATCTGGTTCTTCAACTCCGCAAACAGTGCTTCTACTTTCCGGCGTTGGCGTTGCGCGGCCGCGAAAGCCGGAACGGTCGTCCGCTCGCGTGCCCGTTGTCGCGCCGCTTCGTGGACATGGATCGCAATCTGCCGATAGTGGCCCCGGGTGCATTGCACTTTTTGCGGGCAGTCGCGACAGCGCTTCCGTGTGGCCACATACACATGCGTTCGATTTATGGCATTGATACCAACGTAGGTGAGCCGCTTTCCTTCAGGACATTGATAGCTGTTCGTCTCGGCAACGTAGGTGAACTTCTCGATCCCGTACAAGTTGGTTTTGGGAGCAGGACTTTCTTTCACACGGATATAGGGAGTGATGTCACGTTCCTCGAGCCAGGCCAAAAGCTCACCGTTCCCATAGGTCGTGTCGGCGGCAACCGACTGGGGGAAGCGACCGCGTCTTTCCGCTGACCGCGTGATCATCTCGCGAGCCGCCGCACTTTCCTGGCTCAGTCGAGCGGATGTGGCCTGAACGCCAACAATTACGCAACTCTTGTTGTCGATCAGATAGTTGTTGAAGTACCCCAGCTCCGCAGGGCGAGCGCCCTTGGTCGAATAGGTCGAATCCGGATCCGTCGTCGATACCTGGTCTTGTTGCGGGGCCGGCTCTTCGACCGGGTTCTGTTGCTCGAGGTCCGCCAAGTACTCACGCACCGTGCCCTTCACGTGAGCCACTTCCGTCAACTGCTCCCGCGGAATGCGGCTCGACCGGCTAGCATTCGCTGGAAGGAAGCTGCCATCCACGGACAGGTGCTCGCCCTCGACGAATCCAGCTTCCATGCAACGGTCCACGATCTCCTCAAAGAGCTGCTGAAACAGATTGGACTCCAGGAAACGTCCATGACGGTTCTTGGAGAACGTGGAGTGATGGGGAATCTCTTGATCGAAGCTGAGTCCGGTAAACCAGCGCCAGGCCAGATGCATCTGCAGTTCCTCGACCAGCTTGCGCTCGCTGGTGACGCCGTAGAGATAGCCGATCAGCAGAATGCGCAACAGAAGTTCCGGATCGATCGAAGGTCGACCCGTATCGCTGTAGGAGTCCTTCAACTTCTCACGAACGAAATCGAAGCTGATGTGTCGGTCAAGGAGGCGGAGTAGGTGGTTTTCAGGAACCTGATCTTCGATGCGAAAGTAGTAGAACAGCGACTCGGAACGGGAATGTTGTCCCATCATAATCCGTAAGCCTCCGTGAATGGCGATGAAGAAGAGCATCGGCAGAACGCCTGCTCATATAGACGTCGCTGCAACAGTTCCGTTGCATTCACGAAGACTTTTTCAACAGCCACTCCTCTTCGCACCAGGTATCTCAAAATGACATTAGTGGTGCGAATCCCCGCTCTCGAATTTTATCCGAAAAATGTGCTTTGCTCAGATATTGAACGGGTTACTTCGGGTGGCTCGTCAGCCACTCGAAACGGGACGCAAGCCCAGACCAGGTCGGACTGATGTGGTAAGCTGCCGCAGCGAACGCTCGGGAGGGACTTCATGAAAGCGAAAATCCTTTATCGAATCGCTGCTGTTCTTCTGCTGCTATTTGCCGCCGGACATACGTTTGGGTTTCGCCAGAACAATCCAGAATGGGGAGTAGGCGCGGTTATTGGCTCAATGCAGTCAGTTCATTTCGATGCACAAGGTTTTAACCGGACTTACTGGGACATCTTCAGCGCGTTCGGGCTTTTTTTCTCCGTGTTTCTTTTGTTCGCGGCGGTATTAGCGTGGCTGCTGGGCGGACTTCCGGCAGGAACTTTGCCCACCCTTCGAGCGCTATACTGCGTGGGCACTCGCCATTTCCTTTGCCGCGGTCACCGCTTTGACGTGGAGATACGCCTTCACCACCCCCATCGTTTTCTCAACCCTGATTACAGTGTGTTTGATCGCGGCCGCGTGGCTCTCAGCGAAGACAAGCTGAGCTTTGGTCGGGAAGGCGACAAGGTCCGGTCTTGGGCGGGTCGTCGGCAAGCCGGAAGTCATCCTTGGGTCGGTTCCTGGCGGAAAGTTAGATAGGTGTTGCGAAATCCGCTTCGCACCACCTATCTCGAAATGAGATAGCTAGTTCTATAAAAGGGGATGTCAACAAAAAAGCTTCTCCTTCGGCTGGTAGCCGAGAAGTTTTTTGTCTCGATATCCAGCCCACTGTTTGCAGATATGGCCCTCGATCGCTCGAGAGGTTCTTCTCTGGCTTGCTCTTCCGTTCCCTCGGTTTCATTGTCTCGTGGTGACAGCGCCGTCGATTCTTGAAACTTGGCAAGCGATTCGATTTCGTGGCAACCATGGTTCTATCCGAGGCTCGTAGCCTATCGCTATTTCTGGTTCTCCGAGGGGGCATAGCGTGAGAACGGTGACTCGGTGCCGAAGCACACAGGGTCGAACCAGCTATCTGATACTCCCCTCGAACCGAGCGTCTCAAGAACCGACCACCACCCAGGAAAATGGAACGAGCTCTCTGCCAGAGACGCTCAAGCTGCTTGCCGATGTAATTCGTTGGCGTCGAAACACACTCCTTTCTTCCAGATCGTCAAAGTGATCGCTGCAATCTTCCGTGCCAGGGTGAGACGCGCCATCGCCGGCCTCCTCCCTTTAGCCAGAAGCCCGGCGTAAAACTCCTGGAACGGTCCCGATCGAGTGCTGGCCGATATCGCGGCACTCTTGAAGATATTTTTCAGATCGTGATTGTGGTTCTGATTCAGGCCTAGCACGGTGACTCGCTCCCGGTTTCGTCGCAGTTGCCCTTTCACAAAGCGGTATTCGCCACTGTCGTGAGTCTCGAGTCCGAATCCGCTATAGGCCCACAGCTGTCGCTTGGTGCGAAAACGATGCGGGGTCTCCAGCAGCGCAACCAGCAACGCGGAACGAATCGGACCCAGATAAGGAATCTGGCGGAGCAATTTCACCGCGCGATGTTTCCGGCTCTCCGCCAGTAGATCGCGTCGCGCTCCCTGCCGCAACGGCTCCAGCGCATCCAGTTGCTGGTAGAGCCGCTCGGCTCGCAGGCGAACTCCCGGTTCTACGATCTTGGCTAACCATTCCGCACGATGGCGCGGTCGATACACGGCTGCCCCGGCACAGGGAATGGCCCAGCTTCGGTACACGGCCTTGATTCGACTCATCACCCGCGTCAGATCTTTGGTGATCGTCAGATAGCTGCGGGCCAGCTCCTTCAAAGTGCGTACCCCGTTCTCTCCGTGGTAGATCGGGGAGAGATGGTTGCCGCGCAAGAGTTCGGCCAGTTTCCGAGCATCGATACGGTCACTCTTGCTGCCATCCTTTAATAGAGCATTTTTTCGAGGATCGCAGACTAGGACATTTGCGACGTGAGGCTTGAGCAGGTCATACAACCAGGCGGCAGAAGTTCCTTCTTCGAAAGTCACCAGCAAGCTGCCGCACAGCCCGCCGATGAACTGCAGAATCGTGGCCGCTTTCGTTTCGAGGATGGACTCCAGGATCAACTTACCGGCGGAATCCATGACGGCAACTGAGATCGTTGCCTGGTGAACGTCCATGCCAATATACTTTGCTTGGTTCATAACGGCGCTCCTTTCGGTAGGTGGTGATGCGAACGATCAAAACCTACCGCAAAGTGGGCGCCTTTTATATTGCGTGCGAAGAGGATTTCTGGACATCTATCCGGATCAACGGTATGCAAATCAACTACACAACTAAGTAAAGACAGGAGTAACAAAACCTCCAGTTCCGTGGTCGAGCCGTGCTGGATAGGATCTAAGGGACACCGGCGTGCCCGTGGTTTACCGCGATACTCTGCTTTGGACTGGCTTACGGCTTTACTTCAGTGGGCGGGAAGTCGACAGCCGCTTCGATCGCTGGCACTAGGTCTGTGGGTATATGAACCTTCGAGATGTAGCCGCGGGCGCCGACTTCCGCCGTGGCTCGCGCCACTTCGAGCGAATCATATTGAGTAACGAAATAGATCGTCGCCGAGGGCAGATACTTCTTGATAATTTCGGCGGCGTCAATGCCATTGAGATTTGGCATTGCGACATCGAGCAGAACGACGTCTGGATTGAGAGCGAACGCTTTCTGCACGGCGTCCTCTCCATCTCCCGCCTCCCCGCATACGCTCCAGCCTTCATGAGTTTCCAGAAGCAACTTTAATCCGGCCCGAACTATGGGTGCATCGTCCGCAACGAGAATTCGCAACATCGCAACACCTCCGAAAAAACTCCAGAGGAAGCAGCGAGGTCATGAGAAAAAAACAGGGCAGGAGGATGAGCCTCGTCTTCGCCTGCCACATTAGATTGGGACTTAGGGAGGGACATATCAGATAATCACTGTATTCGTTGTCGTTTCGCTTTACTTTATGGGCACAAAGTCAACATGCACCTCTTCTTACAGGAAACGCCCTTTACGGGTACGAACTACCTTTCCGAGCAATCCTCGCGGAGCGAACGGGTCAATCATTGCTGCAAACATTGCTGCAAAAACTGAAACACTTACGACGG
Organism: uncultured Acidobacteriota bacterium; assembly: GCA_963721825.1. Lineage (GTDB taxonomy): Bacteria > Acidobacteriota > Terriglobia > Acidiferrales > UBA7541 > Palsa-295. The sequence goes on from CAVRLE010000002.1 coordinate 4,718, forward strand.
AGAGCGCCGAATCGCCTTGAATTTGTGGCGGGGCTTTCTACGCGAAGCGCCCTATCGCCTCACCCGAGCAATTCGTGATAGGCTCATTTTTAGTGTCATCACGATGACATCCAAGCGGATCCTAATCGCGGACGACAGCAACACCGCTCGCGGCGTCCTAGCAAAGTTTTTCGCCCAACGAGATTTCGATGTTTGCGAAGCTGTCGATGGCGAAGATACCATCGAGAAAGCTCGCAAACTCAAGCCCGATCTGATCCTTCTGGATGTGGCGATGCCCCACACGAATGGCATCGCTGCGGCCTCTGTCCTGAAAGACATGCTGCCAAACGTTCGCATAGTTCTATTCACCATGTATACCGAAGCGATCGCCAAAGCATTCCCTAACGGAGAGCTTGCCGCTGACGCAGTAATCAGTAAAGGCGACGGCATGCAGAAACTGGAAGACTGCGTTCAAAGCCTGCTGTATTCGTAATTTCTTAACACCGTCGCTCGGCTCCGGTTGTCGGCGCAATCTCCGCTATTCTTCTTCTTTTCAAAGTTCATAAGCGATGCCAGCCAGCCGACCTTCGTGCTGAGAGGATTGTTTCTGGCTAGGGAATGCAGGTGTCTTGACGCGCCTCCGTTCGGTTCGGTCCCACTTGGCAGCTCAAGTTCTAACAGTAATTGCAGTTTCGCATACTCCGTTTTGGCTTCCTTTAGAGTGGGAATGTCAGGGTCGGCGTCTTTCCACAGCGCGAGGAAATCTTTGTAAGCGGCGAGCGCCCGGACGCGCGCGGCATCGGCATCCGCGCCCTGCGAGGCGGAGTCTCCGCGTTTTTTTTCAGTCTGGGCGAGAAGGCGTCGGACGCGCTATGGCAACTGGCGTGTTTTCAGCACCTGACCTGGCCTCTTACAAAGAGAGGGGCGAGCAGAGTCCGCTCGCCCGTTCTTCGATTGTTCAAGAGATCGTCGCGCTTGTTGTGTAGGCGCGTCCCTTATGGTTTGCAAAACAAGCTAAAGCCGTCCTGCAGAGCGTCGACGCTGGAGAACCCCAGGGCGGAGGCAGCTGCGTTAAGGCCCCCAAACTGCGTGGCTAGGGCAGAAATGCTCTTTCCGTGACAGTTCGCCTGCCCGGGCGTTCCGGCCCCGGGAACGGTATCACCGGTCAGGGAAAACGTCATATTGAACTGGGGTGCTGTGGCTCCGCCGCCGACGATGTCCGTGCCGATTCGCAGCCAGTCCGGGGCCAGGTTGGAGTTGCGGATCCAAGCCTGCAGATCTTTTGGCGCCGGAATCACTTTCGGCGCAGACAAATAGAGGAAATCTCCACTGGTCGGCAGAACCTCGGGGCGGAAGAAATAGTGGCCTGCCGGCAAAATGATGGGGCTAGTGAACGTGATCGTGATCTCCACTTCTTCACCCGCCGTCGGACCTTCCCCGCCGGGAGGGGCCGTAGCAACCGTGAGATTGTTCACCACGGTGTTGCCCACACCGAAGTTCGAATTCAGCACGTTTGTGGAGAATGTAAGCGTCCCGGGATTTCCGGCACGCGTGGCGGTGCCGATTTCGACGTCAGAGGGCGAGTTGGTCCGCGAGGGCACCTTGCCGGAGGGCGGGTTGGCCGAGTCGCGCGGGAAGACGTGATACACTTCGACCTCAACTTCCTTGATATCCTGCGGCTGGGTTCCCGACGGCACCAACCCGACAATTGTGGCCCGGCTGATGACCGTGGTCTGGTCCAGGGTGAAGTCGTCAGCCGTCTCCGTTTCGAGTTTCCCGGGGCTGGCACGGCGCGACGCCGCGCCCATGAGGCCGTCGGGATTACCGGTGCTAACGATGAGCTTGTTGTCTTGTGCCGAAGCGATTCCAGAGAAGAAGATCGCGGCCAACACAACCAACAATCCGAAAAACTTCTGAGAACTATGGTTTTGCACTTTCTTGCTCCTTGTTGGGGACTTTGCGATTTACGGCTCAGCAAGCCCCGGGTGATGCCGTCCCCTCAGGCACACCTTCGATGCCTCGACTGCGAATAGGTTGCCGTCCTTTTGGCGGCGCTTCGTTGTTCTTGACAGAGCTCGGGCAGGTATCTGCCACCGCCGGAAGGACGGACACGATCCGGGATTGCTGGTGTGAAGCGATCCCTACAACGGGATGAGCCTTTTCCAGATAGAGCGGCAGTGCTTCAGCAAACATGGCGTGGTCATCCGCGATTAGAAAGCGGGGGCCTTGTTCGTGCACAGACAGACTTTCCATGAATGTGTCCTCTCTGGGCGCCCCAGTAGGTTACGGTTGTAGTTTGCGAGAGATTCGCAGGATCGGCCGCGACGCTTGGTTCCGCGTCTGGACTAAGAATGTGCTGGAGCTAAATACGGAGAATGGAGCAAAAGATGAAAACGTCAGAGGGAACCAACTCTGCTTTTTCGAACGGGCTAAAGCGCGAAAAAGTACCGTTATGCGCGGCAATGTTGGGCTCTACATCCGAGACTCGACCATATCTGCCGGCGTCTCGAGGAAGAGATGAGACCATAGAATTTGTCTTGCGGACCGTAAAGTCGTTTGATGTGTTGTCAATGAGGGACAGAAGTTCAGGGAATTCTCCACCAACAATTCCACACAACAGCAAGAACACTATCACCTGAGCGACAACCCCGCCGATTCTCGTTCGCCTACGCGCCATTCTGTTATGGCCTGTGAACAACCTTATACCTTATATATCTCCCCGGAATCAATCAGAAGGAATAATAAATGGGACGATAGCATCGCGTTTGGTTCTTGCAGCAGGTAACGATCCTAAACGAACATCCGAATAAGCGATTTGCTCGTACCCCGAATGAATCGCAACTTGGGGCTTTTCCAAATAGGTGTCGAGAACAGGGATTATCACTAGCTATCTCACTCTGAGATAGGTGGTGCGAAGCGGATTTCTCGACACCTAACTTGTTAGAATTTGGGCCTCAAAAATAGGACCGAGCCGGAAAACGTTTGCGCCAGGTTGTTCGCATGCGCTGCCGCAGGCGACGTTACAAGGGCGACCAATCAGACGCTCACGTTCGTACGGCTGACTAATTTCCTCGCGTATTGTCCCCCTGGTGTTCGATCTCTTCCGCGCACACTCCGCTACTTGATCGGCCGCGCCCCGCTCCCATCGGTACTAATTACCCAGATCCGCGTAGCTCCGCCACGCGTTACTGTGTAGAAGATCTGGCTGTCGTCCACTGACCACACCGGGTGTCCAAACTCCTCGCACTCCTCCGTCACAAGTTTTGCAGTGCTCCCACCGGCATTCATCACGTAGATGCCCCATTTGCCGCTGCGGTCCGACTTGAAGGCGATCCTTTTTCCATCATGCGACCACGTGCCGTCCTTGTTGTTGTGCGTTCCGCCGGTGAGCATCTTGCGATGTGACCCGTGGGTGTCCATCACATAAAGCTGGTCGCTGCCGGAGGCGTTTGAATAAAATAGGATCTTTTTTCCGTCACTCAACCATCGCGGCACCTGATCGTTTGCCTGACTTGGCGATAACCGTCGCTGATTCCTGCCATCCACATCCATCAGGTAGATTTGCCAGTGGACCTGCTCAAGGCTCGGACCTTCATTCACCATGAAGAGGATCTTCTTGCCGTCAGGAGAGACGAGCGGGACGCCGGTGAATCCAGCATTGTCAGTCAGCCTCCTGGGTTCGCTGCCATCGGCGTTCATTACGAAGACCTGTGGCACCTTGGCCTCACGCGGCGATTGGAAGTAGATCTTCTGGCCATCCGGAGACCACTCGGGATGCGCATCCCGCCCTGGCGAGTGTGTGAGCCGCCGCGGGTTTGACCCATCCACGTTCATCACGTAGATCTCAATGTCGCCGTCGCGATCTGACATGAAGGCGATCTTTTTGCCGTCAGGCGACACGGAAGGATTATCGTCGGTGTAGCTCGCCGTCTGCGCGAAGCCCGGCGCCACACAGAGAGCCAAGATGAGCGTTAGTCTGAGAGATTCCGGAAGCGCCATGCGGGGTTAGACGGGCCGGACAGCTATCTCGTTTTGAGAAAGGTGGTGCGAAGCGGATTTCTCGACATCTATCCATTTTCCGTTGGGAAATCGACCGAGGATTACCTTCGATCCGACGATTTGCGAGTCGGTCTGTCAACGGTCACAAGGTGTTTCTGCGTACGAATCCGAGGGAAGAACCGACAGCCTCAGGATTGCCGTTACCCGACAGGATCAATCGAGCCAGCTTCACGGCACACTTTTCCCATCCATTTCATTCAGAATTGCTTTTACTTCGTTCAGTTCCGCCAGTTTGCGACGCCGGAACCGAGCCGCCCAGTACCAAAGCACCGGCTGCATGAGCACGCAGGCAACCAGCAACTCCACCCAGTCCTTAGGATGAGCACTCACGTCCTGCCCTATGGTTGCCCAATTAGCAGCGGTAAGTGCCGCACAAAAAATAATCCAGCCTAGAGACAAATAAATGGAGATCCGAAGCAGCCGGATTCGAGCCTCCACTCTTTTGTGCCAAAGCTCCAGGAACGCGCGGGTTGACTGTGTCTGAGGACGCCACATTCGCCGCAAAACCCAAACCCGACACCCGGCCGATACGAACACTAAAACGCAGATGCCGGCCGCCCAGCCTGTTCCCATCCAGCTCGATTGATTCCCCATGAACAGGGCGAAAATCAGAATCCCGAGGAACGCGATTACTGTCAGGAGATTGCCAAGCACGAAGCGCCGGTCCTGGCGCTTGATCCTCTGCTGGACCTTGCGCTGGAACTCGGCTGGCGGCTCCGCGACGGTGCTCCATTGTTCGCGCCACGTATCAAGTTCGTGGTCTTCACTCATCGTCTCTCTCTCAACGCGTCCTTCAGCATTTTCCTTGCCCGGTTCAAACGTACTGCCACACTGTTTTCTGTAATGCCCATCACTTCAGCCATTTGTGCGTGCGACAAGCCTTCGAGCATGAGCACGATCATTTGCCTGTGAGTCACGGGCAGCGATTCAATTGCCGACATAAGCCGCACCCGCTGGTCGGTTCGCGCCGCCTGCTCCTCCGGATGCGGCCGCGGATCAATCGGCTGGTCGGACTCTTCGATCTCCTCCAGCGGCTGATGAGGCGGCCGTCGCTTCCATACATGGCTAAGCCCGCGATTGTGAGCAATGCGGTACACGAATGTTCTCTCCGAGCACTCGCCTCGAAAATGAGCCAGCGCTTGCCAGATCGCCAGCGCGATCTCCTGTACCAGCTCTTCCCTGACGCTGGCCACCATCTCATAACTGAACGCCAGCCGCGAGATGGCGGCCCCATGCTCGCTGAGAATGCGATCGAATTGTGCTTCCAAACCGTGGCGGCGCTCGCTCACGATTGTGACCTGGCCAGCGAATCGATCTTTGGCTTAATACGCATAGCTCATTCGGACAGAAGACGTAAAAGCGAAGCGTACGAAGGTCTCCGAGGCAGCTAAGACATCACGAGACTGTCACCGACATCGACTGCGGTCTCTGGATCTGATACCGAATCGCGCGATAATAGCGGCTGAAAACTAGAGCTACAACCAGTAACGCCATCGGTGTCAAGACACTGGCCTCAGGACCAACCATCCCGCCGGTGAGCCACTGCGGCCCGCTTAAGGTGGAACTGAGCAGATTGTGGTAGGGCACGATACCGCTGTCAGGAACTCCGTAGAACATTTGTCCCCAGTCGTAGCCTAGATGAAAGCCGACCGCACACCAGAGATTCCCGGTCCGCCGCAAAAACAGGCACAGAAGGAGCCCGAACATCACAACGGCGACTGAGCCTACTGCATTCTCGTTCGAATTGAAGAAGTGGCCCAAGCCGAACAAACCCGACATCACGTACGCCGCCGGCCAGAAGCCGATTCCGGAAGTGAGTGTGTACTGGATGTACCCGCGAAACAAGAATTCTTCAACCAGTCCGGCCAGGAGGAATGCGATGCCCCACGCGATGAGCGAGGACAAAATTGTTGTCCCGTGAATCGCCAGGCCGGTAACACGGAACCCGTGCAGCAGAAACATCGTCAGCAGCGTCCCGCTGATGGCCAGAAAGCCCGTTAGAGACCCAATCCAGAAGTCCTTTCTCAGCGCCAGTCGCAGGGGCAAACCATATTCGCTGAATTTGCGATGCTCAAGTTTTCCCATGACCAGAGCAGCGATGCAGAGAAACAGCAAGGTGATCGCTTCTGACCCGCCCATCACAAGCGGCGTGACCGTAATGTGACTTTGGTTCCTGTACTGCTCCCGAAAGCCTTGAAACCCGCCTGCTCGGATGAGAACGAAACCTCCAAATAGAACGGCAAACAAAGCGATAAACATGAGCAGCCGCCAGCCCGCCCGCAGACCGTTGGGTCCGATAAAAATTGGCTTCAACCCGAACGTGGGATGGGAACTTGGCTGGAAAGCTTCTGTCGGTAATACGGGCAAGTTTTCAGCGGCCTTCAGTGGATTTGCAAAGGTCATTTTTCTCTCCTGGATCAGGAATGGTCCGGCCATCTAAGAAATCGAAGCCGCCAGACCTGGAATCCGACGGTCGGATTTGCCCTTCGCGTTCTCAGCCGTCCTATTCACGTAGTCTCAGGTAGGCAGAAAACCTTACAAAGAATCTTGCCGCGTGCCATAAGCCGTTGATAGACCCTGTCTGACACAAGCGGGTACTTATCTTTGGAGAAAGCGCCAGGGAGTTCCGCAATCGCTTTCTGTTTTTGCTCCACCCTCGGCCGGACCTGCCATTCAATTTCTATGCCAACGCATCCGCCCCGTTTAAAATCCGCCGTGCCAAGGTTATCGTCGATGACGAGGGACGGAAGATTCGAACGACGTGCGAGTCATGCGGAATAGACGTCTACCTTCTTGAGGGTCAAACATTGTGCAGTGAGTGCATGTCAAAGCGCAGGTCTCGGCGATCTTCGAAACGCAGGTGAGTCAGCTTATGATCACGAACGCCCGGCAGAGACAGCGCGATCAATAATGTCGGATGACACGTCATTGGCAAGATGTCGCAAGTATTGACTGTTCGTTCCGAATCTCTTCCGGCAGGCTTCGCAGCCGGAGACAACTACACCCGTACCGCCGAGTGCAACCGACGCCTTCCCCTCGTGCAAGATGTTGGTTCCGGTTATCGGCTCATTTATCGCTTCGCATTAATTCCGCAAAGGTATATAAGTAGCTACAGGTCATCACGGAGTGCTACGGGGACGAACCAATATCGACGGGATTCTCGCTTCGGCGCTAGTCTTCCTGCTGTTGTGTGGAATTGTTGCTGCGGAATTCCCTGAGCTTCTATCTCTGACTGACGACACTGCAAATGACTTTACAGCCCGTAGAGCCGATTCTGTGGTCTCGCCTACTCTTGTTCACGCCAGCAGACACGTTCGAAAAGCTGACATAGATTCCTACACCTACGCGCCTGAATTGTTTTTTTCGCGCGTGAGCCCGTTCGACAAAGCAGAGTCGGTTCCCTCAGGCGCTTTCATCCTCCACTCCGTCCTCCGTACGTAGCCCGAGCACTCTTAAGCCGGCCGCTAATCCAAGGGTCGCCACGTTACTCCCCCGCGCCAAGAGAAGCATACGACATGCCACTTGGGGTCCGAATCAGAAACCTTACTCAAAATCGTGAACTGACTGAACACGATTCTCTATCGACAAATGAGCCCGATTACCATCATTTGGTCCATGATTGCCGCGGCGTGCCTCACGCTGTCGGGGATCAATTTTCTGATATGGTGCAGGAATCGCACCGCATGGGCCAATCTGCTCTTTTCCCTGACGGCAGCGTCGATCGCGGTCTTCACCTTCTTTGAATTGTGGATGATGCGGGCCGAGACGCCCGGGGATTTCGGCACGGCGATGAGGTGGGCGCACGTGCCGATGTTGTTGTGGCTCGTGTCGACCACTTGGTTCGTGCGGTTCTACCTCAGGTCCGGACGACGATGGCTTGCGTGGGCCATCTGCGGCCTGAGCACGTTGTCGTTTTTGCCCAATTTCTTCGTTGGACAAAATCTCAACTACCACGAGATCACTACCGTACGACGCATCCCGTTTCTCAACGAACTCGTCCCGATCGCCGAGGGCATTCCCAATCCCTGGATGCTGGTCGGCCAATTGAGCGTGGTGTTGCTCGTCATCTTTGTCGCGGATGCCAGTGTCAGTGCCTGGCGACGAGGCGACCGTCGGAAGGCGCTTATGGTAGGTGGGAGTATCGAGTTTTTCCTTCTAGCCGGATTGGGTGAGGCCGTCCTGGTGTTTTGGGGAAACCTCCAGGCACCGATTGTCTTCAGCCTGCCGTCCCTGGGCATGATCGCGGTGATGGCGTACGAGCTAAGCCATGACGTGCTTCGCTCGTCGCAGCTTGTCCTGCAGTTGCAGGCGAGCGAAGACGAGCTGCGCGAGAGCGAGGAACGGATGACCCTAGCTGCCGAGGCAACAAACCTAGGCGTCTGGATTCGGTACTCAAACCGGGACGAAATCTGGGCCACCGAGAGTTGGCGCGCCTTGTTCGGATTTGCGAAGTCAGAGCCGCTGGACCTTGACTGCATTTTGCAACGCATGCACCCCGAAGACCGCGAAACGGTCCGCCTGGCTTTGGCGAGAGCGATTGAGGGCGAAGGCAGTTATGAGAAGGAATTTCGGGTGGTGTGTCCCGACGGACAGACGCGTTGGATTGCCTCTCGCGGCCGCGTCGAGTTCAACGGAGGGGGCAATCCAATCCTCACGCGCAGCGTGTCACTCGACATTACGGAGCGCAAGCATGCAGAGCACGAGACACACCTCTTGCGGCAGGAGATCGCGCACGTGGGGCGCGTCTCGATGATGGGACAACTCGCCTCGGCACTCGCGCATGAGATCAATCAGCCGCTCGGGGCGATATTGCGCAACGCAGAGGCGGCAGAGCTTTTTCTGCAGAACGCATCGCCGGACCTCCACGAAATCCGCGCGATTCTTGCCGACATCCGCAAGGACGACCAGCGTGCGGGCGCCGTCATCGACCGGATGCGTGGGCTGCTTAAGCGAAACAAGCTTGATGCGCGGCCGCTCGAGGTGAGCGAACTCGTTGGCGATGTCGTTGCCCTCGTACGGCCCGATGCAGTAGCACGTCAGTTAAAATTGGACGTGGACGTGGCTGTCGATCTGCCTCCCGTGCGCGGCGACCGTGTACATCTTCAACAGGTGTTGCTTAACCTGGTCCTCAACGGTTTGGATGCTCTCAACGGCGCAAGTGGACGGGATCGGCTTGTCAGTCTGATCGCACGGCTCAACGGGATGCAGACCATTGAGATCGCAGTGAGTGACACCGGCCACGGCATCCCCGCCGACAAACTGCAGCAAGTCTTCGATCCCTTTTTCACTACTAAACCCAACGGCATGGGGATGGGCTTGCCGATTTCGCGCACGATCATTGAGGCGCACGGAGGGATGCTTTGGGCAGAGAACAAGAACGGCGGTGGGGCAGTATTTCGATTCACGCTGCCTATCACCGAGGAGGTCTCTTCGAAATGAGTGTGACCAATCCCACCGTTCACGTCGTCGATGACGATGCGTCTTTTCTTGCTGCGATCTCGCGGCTACTGCGGGTGAGCGGTTTCGCGGTGAAGACTTTTTCATCGGCGAATGACTTTCTGACGCAGCGCCATGCGGATTCGCCGGGCTGCGTACTGGCGGATTTGCAGATGCCCGGAATGAAAGGATTCGATCTGCAATTGGCACTCGCGCAGACTCGCAATCCGCTACCGATTGTCTTCCTTACCGGCCACGGCGACATCCCCTCGTCGGTGCGCGCCATGCGGGGTGGTGCGGAGGACTTTCTGGAGAAGCGCGCACCCAAAGAAAAGCTCCTCGACGCTGTGAAACGCTCTCTTGCCCGCGATACGCGCGAACGCGATTCCCGTACCCGGCAGCGTGACTTGCGCGCGCGGTTCGACGCTCTCAGCAAACGGGAACTCGAAGTGCTTGCCCACGTCGTGCAGGGTAGGCTCAACAAGCAGATTGCCGGCGATCTCGGCATCCACGAGCGGACGGTGAAACTGCACCGCACTGCGATCACGACAAAGCTCGGCGTGCAGTCCGTCGCAGAAATCACGCGGGTGACGCTGCAGGCGGGGATCTTCACGGCGTCTAAGCCGACCTTCCCCAAAGGGCAGTAGAGGCAGTAAGCGCTCACTCCTATAGTGCTCATCGACCACCCGATGAGCAGAACGACACCGATCTACGTCGCAGTCGTCGATGACGACGAAGATTTGTGCCGATCACTTGGCAGGCTTTTGCGCCCAGGGAAACGGCGCAAAGTCGCCCAGCCCTCGGGAGGAAAATCGAAAAGGAGAAACGCAATGCGACACCTAACCACGGTAAGTGTATTCCTGTTTGTTCTGGCCACCGCGCCGATTCCAGTGTTGGCACAAAGCCCCCACTACAAGGCAAAAGGAGGCCCGAGTTGCGTCGACAACGGGCTAACGGCCACCTGCACTGGCACTATAACCGGTCTAGGGAACTTCAATGTTCAGATCACGTTGAGTGCTTCGGCCAGCGGCGCCACGGTGTGCAAGAACCCGGGCAATGGCTCCGAGGTCCCCGGGCAGAACCCGGCGCTGAATGTGCCCGTGTCGGGTGGTCTGTTCATTCCCGCGAGCAGCATAAAAAACGGTAACCTGTCATTTACCGTCACCACCCTACCGCCTCCAGACCCGACGCCAGCACAGGCGGGATGTCCAAACGGTAATTGGACCGCGAGCTACTCGGACCTTACATTCTCGAACGGGACTCTCAGCGTCTTTCAAGACCTAAACGGAGACGGTGTATTCTCCAATCCCGGTGAAATCGTCATTGGGCCGACGCCGGTCTCAATTTCATGAGGACGGGTAGCGCGCGGCACCGAAGTTCTCAGCGCTGAGATGTTTGAAAAAAAGGGCGGCCAGTCAAGATTGATTGGCCGCCCTACAAACCTAAGTCGCGCGTTCACTTGACCGCCTTGTTTTTTTTTGACGGGCGCCACAGTACCTCACTGCGGGTAAGTCAGGGTCCAGTTGATGGTTGCGCTCCCGCTGGCTGATTGCTTAGTGTTTGGTGCAATCAGGGCTATTTGCCCGCCGCTTGCTGGGCAAATGCAGGAACTTCCGTAAGACGAAAACCCAAAGACGAACATAGGATGTGGGGCTACGCGTCCCCAGCGGGCGAGTTCCCATTTTGCGCGCATTTTGTCATTCAGCCGATATTTGCAGGAGAAGGGAGACGGTTGTTCGAAGGTATTAGCCTGGAGAAATTACAATTAAAACTTGTTGAGTCCAAGATTTTTAAGTCAGGATTTGTTGCGCTTCATTACATGAAGCGGTGACAGAAAGAGATTAGCCGAAACTTGCGCCGCGTCAATAATCCTTATTTCCTTTATGCACCCTACTTTCCGATAGAGCCTGGTTAACGCGGTTACCGGACATTGACTTTCAGATAGGTGTCGAGAACAGGGGTGGCTGTTGAAAAAGTCTTCGTGAATGAACGGAACTGTTGCAGCAACGTCTATATGAGCAAGCGTTCTGCCGATGCTCTTCTTCATCGCCATTCACGGAGGCTTGCGGATTATGATGGGACAACACTCCCGTTCCGAGTCGCTGTTCTACTACTTTCGCATTGAAGATCAGGTTCCTGAAAACCACCTACTGCGTCTCCTGGACCGACACATCAGCTTCGATTTCGTTCGTGAGAAGCTGAAGGACTCCTACAGCGATACGGGCAGACCTTCGATCGATCCGGAACTTTTATTGCGCATCCTGCTGATCGGCTATCTCTATGGCGTCACCAGCGAGCGCAAGCTAGTCGAGGAGTTGCAGATGCATCTGGCCTGGCGCTGGTTTACCGGACTCAGCTTCGATCAGGAGATTCCCCATCACTCCACGTTTTCCAAGAACCGTCATGGACGCTTTCAGGAGTCGAACCTCTTTCAGCGGCTCTTTGAAGAGATTGTGGATCGCTGCTTGGAAGCTGGGTTGGTCGAGGGCGAGCACCTGTCCGTGGATGGCAGCTTCATTCCCGCGAATGCCAGCCGGTCGAGCCGCATCCCGCGGGAGCAGTTGACGGAAGTGGCCCACGTGAAGGGCACGGTGCGCGAGTACTTGGCGGACCTCGAGCAAGAAAACCCGATCGAAGAGCCGGCCCATCAACAAGACCAGGTATCGACGACGGATCCGGATTCAACCTATTCAACCAAGGGCGATCGTCGGGCGGAGCTGGGGTACTTCAACAACTATCTGATCGACAACAAGAGTTGCGTAATTGTTGGCGTTCAGGCCACATCCGCTCGACTGAGCCAGGAAAGTGCGGCGGCTCGCGAGATGATCACACGGTCAGCGGAGAGACGCGGGCGCTTCCCACAGTCGGTTGCCGCCGACACGACTTATGGGAACGGTGAGCTTTTGGCTTGGTTTGAGGAACGAAACATCACTCCCTATATTCGCGTGAAAGAGAGTCCTGCTCCCAAAACCAACTTGTATGGGATCGAAAAGTTCATCTACGTTGCCGAGACGAACAGCTATCAATGTCCGGAAGGAAAGCGACTAACGTACCTTGGGGTGAATCCGCGCAACCGAAACCATATCTACAGGGCAACGCGAAAACGGTGTCGGGAGTGCTCGCAGAAATCGCAGTGCACCACCGGCCACTATCGGCAGATCGCGATCCATGTTCACGAAGCGGCGCGACAACGGGCACGAGAGCGAACGACCGTTCCGGCTTTCGCGGCAGCGCAACGCCAACGCCGGAAAGTAGAAGCACTCTTTGCGGAGTTGAAGAACCAGATCGGACTGCGCAGGGTGCGTTTGAGGAGAATGAAGCATGTTCGCGAACAGTTCTTTCTCGCGGCTACAGCCCAGAACCTGAAACGACTGGCTCGTTTCCTAAGATCCAGATCTCTAGAATCAGCCACGGTGCCGATCTGAGATAGAAAAAAGAAAGCGATACCCCGCAGGAAAATCACCCCAGATCAAAACTCCTGCCAGCGGGCGAGTTTTTCAACAGCCACAGGATTTATCAACACCTATGCGAACCCAGTCACGCTAAAGGCCCTTTGGCCAAGCGATTTCGTCGCGCTGTTTTCTTTTGACAGTTGCAATAGGCTCGGGACAGGGAGTAACTTCTCCGAGCAGGGGGCAACTTACGGTGACCAGCAACCCACCGGCTGAAATCCAAACCCTAATCGACGCCCACATCAACGGCTTCAACACCCACGACAACGATCTTTTCCTCAGCGTTTTCGGGGACACCGCAATCATCATCGACGGCATTGCGCCCTATCGCTGGTTGAACCCCAATGCTCCGACCAATTGGCTCGACGACGTAGCGAAATGGCGTGAGAACCTTGGCGTGACCTCCGAGCACTTGTCCTACAAGATGGGCTTCTGGAATGTCGAGGGCTCGTCCGCATATGCTGTCATATCGGGGACTCTCACTGTCACGATTAAGGGTCAGTCCGTCGTTCGGACGGGTACCCTTGCGTACACGTTCGCGAACCGCGATGGCGTCTGGAAGATTGAGGCGCAGGCTTGGGGCCGCACGTCGTAGCCTGCTTTATGTGCAGCGGACGATGCACTTTGCGGATAAGCTCAGTCTGAGATAGGTGGTGCGAAGCGGATTTCTCGAAACGTATCCGCACCTGAACCGGTTGCTTCTATCACCATCACGTTGGGGACTGACCGGTTAGTTCTGACACTTCCACAAAATCTACAATGATGATAACCTCCGCGAGCATGAAGCCCTAAACCCTAAGTGCGATTAAACCTGCTCCGTAATTGCGCTCGGGCAGGTTCAAGGTTGCTCAGCGGCAACGACTGAGTCAACCCCGCGTGGGATCCTGTTGCTGCCGCAAGTTGTTCAGTACCGCGAGCCTGTCAATCTGGTCTCGAACTCTAAGTAGGAGAAGGCTATCAGCAACCATTTAGCGGCCCGTGTTCTTGTCGTAGATGACTATGCCCGTTGGCGGGACTTTGTCCTTGAAAAGCTCCGGGAAAATCACAATTTGCGCGTCATCGGCGTTGCCTCGGACGGATTAGAAGCAGTTCAGAAAGCGGAAGAACTGCAACCGGACTTAATTGTGCTCGACATCGGGCTTCCGTCGCTAAATGGAATCGAAGTCGCTCGACAAATCCGCAAGCTCTCCCCTAACTCCAAGATACTTTTTGTAAGCCAAGAATCTTCTGCCGACGTAGTGCAGGGAGCCCTTGGCACGGGGGCCCAGGGCTATGTCGTCAAGAGTGATGCCGGAAGCGAGCTGCTGGAGGGTGTGAACGCCGTTCTTCGAGGCGACAGGTTTGTCGGCAACAGATTTGCTGGCTATGATCTGATCGGAACCTCGGATAGACCTGACCCTGAAAGCGTTCGGCGCAATGAGAGTCTCGCACGGCGTGAAGACCCAAACGTGGGAATAACCGGTCGCCACGAATTGGGGCTCTACTCCAACGATGGGGCCTTTCTGGATGGCTGCACTGATTTCATTATGGCTGCGCTAAAGGTGGGCAAGGTGGTGATTCTGATCGCGACCGACTTACACCAAGGGGGTCTTCTTCAGAGGTTGCAGGCATGTGGCGTGGATGTTGCTGCCCTCGCTGATCAGAAGCGCTACATCTCTTTGGACGTTGCCGATTCGCCCCCGACGTTCATGGTCGATGACTCACCTGACCCGATTCGACTGGCGAAAGCTGTTCGTGATCCCATAGTGGAAGCGGCAAAAGCAGCGACGGAAAAGCATCATCTCCAGTTTGCAGTTGGTTGAGAATGCACACCTACCTTGTGGGCACAAGGTAAAGAGGATGTGGCGTTTCAGCGGGAACGGCTCTGGGACGAGTTAGCCAAGGTCTACGACATTGACATTTGGTGCGGGTGTTTATTGGGAAGGAATGACCGCGAACAGGAAAGAGACGTCATCGAGAGAATCTGTGAAGAACATTCAGCAGTTTATTCGCGGTGAAAGTCCTTCGTGAACCCTGTGGGAAACCCCGCTATTCCTTCCCTGCCGCCCGTGCAGAATCGTTGCTTGCATGGAAAGGTACGCGAACATGGATGGTGGTTCCACCCATCGGTTTCGATTGAATCTCAATGATTCCGTTTATCAGCCGAACTCGCTCCCGCATGCTCGTGAGACCGAGACCTCGCCCCTGCATTGCCGTTTCCAAGTCGAATCCTCTTCCTAAATCACTGACGAGGAGATCAATCTCACCTGCGTCTTCCCGCAGTTGTACTTCAATCCGTCTCACCCCGCTGTACTTGGCTGCATTGTGCAGAGCTTCTTGTAGAACTCGAAAAAGGCAAAGCCCGATTTCTCGTGGAAGTGAGATCTTCGCTTGGGGACTCTTAAACTCGACCTGAATTCCTTGCCGCTCACCGAATTCTCTGCACCAGCTTCTCATGCCCCCAATGGCGCCGAGATGTTCCAGTTTGGAAGAGTCCAATTCGTGTGACAAAGCTTGCACGTCGTCCGAGATTTCTATCGTCTGCTTTCGTAGTTCTTGCACACCGCTCCGAATTTCAGAAGGATTTTCTTCCAATTGCTCGAGTTCAATTGCCAACATTGCAAGTCTTTGGTTAATGTCGTCGTGAAGCTCTCTCCCGATCCGGGTGCGTTCTTGCTCCTGCGATTCGATGAGGTTCCGACTCATACGTGAGATCGCCTCTTCCATCTGCTTGCGGTGGGTAATGTCCTCTGCAAGGATGAGAATTCCTCCCACAGCACCTTCAGGGGTTTGCCAAGGGCGAACTTCCCAGCGCGCCCAATGAGGGCCGTCTTGCCCATCCCAACGGTCTTCGTCAGCTCGCAGGGTCTCTCCTTGAAGGCCGCGGCGGTGAACCTCCTTCCAACGCTCAGGCATGTCTGGAAAAATCTCATAGTGCGAACGCCCTAGTATCTCCGTTCTTCCGCGCAAGTAATCAGTACACCATCGGTTGCTGACTTGCAGATAACGCATGTCACGGTCGAGCATCGCGACCGCCGCTGGCACGTTCTTAACGAAAACTCTGAGTAGTTCTTCCCGCGCTTGCAGCAATGCGTTCTTTCCCTCTAAAGCGCGATTCATCTCGCGCATTGCCTCTTCTGCGGTCTTTTTATCAGTAATCTCCTCCACAATCGCGATTACCAGTGGAGACGGACGACTGTTCAATAAAGAGATACTCAAGCGGCCCCACACCAACGAGCCGTCCCGCCGAAAATAACGCTTATCCAGTTGGTAGTGGTCTATCGAGCCTGCTCGCAATTGCTGGAAAAGATCCCAATCTTTTTCCGCATCTTCGGGAGGAGAAAATTGAACACAGTGTTTGCTACGCAACTCCTCTTCGCTGAAACCTAGCATTGAGCAAAATGCTGGATTAACGAAGAGCGGTTGCCCCTCAAGGTTCTCCACCGCAATCCCAATGGGACTCGCGTTGAAAACGTCACGGAAGACCTGAGCGTCGGGAATCACGGTTTGTGATCCCTCCCCTTAGCCAGCTATATAACACTGTTAGTGTTAGCGTCAAAAAACATTGCGCGAAAAATGGGCAGAACTGTAACACTTCCTGGAATCCGCCATTTCAAGATGTAGTGAGCCGAAAGCCAAATTCGTTTCAAGGAAAGTGTGTTTCCGGATAGGTGTCGAGAACAGGGATTATCACTAGCTATCTCACTCTGAGATAGATGGTGCGAAGCGGATTTCCCAACACCTATCCGACTTACCCCAAGACAATCGAGGCGCGACAATAAGTTCCCCGAGTGCGCGTTCCGCTTTCCTCTTACCAAGAGACACACGGCCACCGCGAAGCGTCACCTAAGAAAAAGCAGTCGGTGAAAAGAGTCCAACGGGGGTTGTTAGTTTTGACAGTTGCATTTGTTCCCCCATTTGCGCAACCATTCAACTCTCCCACGCTAGACAGGGATCTCGTTTGTTTCGGAGGGAAGGAGAAACAAGATGCGACAAATTATCAAGAAGGCGGCTCCAAGCATCCGCGAGGTCGGGATCGGCTGTCTGCTGCTAGTTCTCCTGGTGACGGTTGGAACTACTCGCAGTTCTTCCCAAGGCAGACCGAAGGCAGAGACGATCCAAGCCGTTACCACGGGTTCCGGTACTCAGGCCGGGCAGATTACCACGATGATGTTGCAAATCTATGAGTTCTCGACGGACGAGGACAGACAGATCCTAGTGGACGCCTTCCAAAAAGGTCAAAACCAGGGTCTGTTTAATGCTCTGAGCAAGATGAAGGCTATTGGCCGTATATCGCTGACTGGCACGCTCGGCATGGATGTAAGTTACATTAAGATGGCTCCAACGCCAACCGGACGGAAGATTCGCTTCGTTACCAACCGGACGATTGCATATGGTGAAGGCTATGCCGACAACTCCAACGCAACTGGAACCTTCAATCTGACGGGAGGTGAATTCGACCTGAATGACAGTGATCGGAAACAGAGCAAGGGCGTCTTGTACCCGGCTGCTAAACTTGTGATCGATAAAGAAGGCCAGCTTCAAATCCAACTCAACCAAAACGCCTGGAACCTAGCAGACATCATCGATAAGCGCGGCACGCCCGGCGAGAACTAAGGCGCAACCCGAAAAGCTGATGTTCACGATCACCGGCAAGGGCACGGGAACCGGCGATGGCGCTCACGCTGGCACGGAAGATTGCAGCGATCACGTTGACGCATCCTCGGCTTTATAGACCACGCCCATACCGCCGCCGCCCAACTTCTCGACGATGCGATAATGCGCAATAGTTTGGCCGATCAGCGAGTCGGTAGCTGGCACTGTGGGGCACATCTTAGGGCTCGCAAGGAATCAAGTCAACGAAGCCACGCTGCTCAGGTGGCCGCCGGTTCAGCATGACAGGTCAAAAAATCAGAGACGCCGGATAAGTGTCGCGAACAGGGCTTATCACTAGCCATCTCACCTTGAGATAGATGGTGCGAAGCGGATTTCTCGACAGTAATCGAGGCGGCTATATGCTGACTTGATGAGTGGCTCGATAGATTTATGTCTGCTGGGTCCCAAATGAAATAGTCGCCAGGCTCGGTTGAGGCAAGGCTAATTAGTGGCTTTGGGCTTCGTCGATATTTTCGGCAGCCGACACCCAAGCGAGCAGAGTCTCGGAAGTCTTCCTGAAAATGTTATCGGGCGTTCCACCTACGTCAGCTCCCGCACGGTGTATGGAGGCAAGGCAGGTGGGTGTATACTCCTCCCGAAACTGGACGCCACGATGGAAAAATCGGTCCAGAGAGAAATCTCGGCTTAAACACGAATCGGTGCCCCGCCGTCCCTCTCGCGAGGCTTACAACCACGCACCCATAGATCGTACGTCATGTACGGTCGGAAAAGGATCCTCAACGGTGCATACCTCTCAAATTTTTCAAGCCTGGGGCAAGATACTCAAGGGCGAACCACCCTCTCTTTCAATAGAAATCACGCGTGAATGCCCTTTGAAATGCCCGGGCTGTTACGCGTATGACAGTGCGCATTTAGGCGGCGGGCAAACATTGCGCGACCTAAATGATCGAAGAGGTCAATCCCTGGTAGATGGAGTCCTTGAAGTCGTCGATCGGCTGAAGCCTTTGCATTTGTCTATCGTCGGGGGAGATCCACTTGTCCGGTATCGCGAACTGGAGGTGCTAATCCCTCCGCTACTGGCGCGCGGAATCCACGTGCAGATTGTTACTAGCGCCTTCCGATCGATGGGTTCGACCTGGGCGAGTCTCGCGCATCTGCACGTAGTCGTGTCCATCGATGGGTTGCAACCAGAACACGATGTCCGGCGAGCTCCAGCAACCTATGATCGCATTCTAAAAAACATCGTTGGGCAGAGGGTCACGATCCATTGCACGATCACTGGTCAGATGATGAAGCGACCTGGATACTTGGCCGAATTCCTGGAATTCTGGACGCCTCGCCCGGAGATCAAGAAGGTATGGTTCAGCCTATTCACTCCGCAAGTGGGAGATCAACTGCCGGAAATCCTGAGTTCGGAGGAGCGGGCGCGGGCCATTGCGGAAATGATAAAATTGCGAAAGCAATATCCGAAATTGGACATGCCGGAGGCAGTGATTCGCCAGTTCGCCTCGCCGCCACATAGTCCGCAAGATTGTGTATTTGCGCTCACGACTCAGATTTTGTCGGCAGACTTGGTCACAAAGGTCACGCCATGCCAGTATGGCGGGAATCCCGATTGCGCGTCCTGCGGATGTATCGCATCTATGGGCTTGGCCTCCATAGCTTCGCACAAATTGGGAGGAATGCTCTCCGTCGGGACCATTTTCAAAGCCTCCGTCAAAATTGGCCAGAATAGACCGAAGTTCCGAGCAAAACATACAGCCAAAGAGGCGCTACAAATATTGCAAATAAAAGAAACGTGCGGTAATCAGGAGCAAGAAAGGCATTAGTCTTGAAGAATTCAGCCCAACTAAAACTCCTATCCGCACGATATGAAAGGGAGGTCGTGTACCTTCGCGATCTATCCGCGCGACTCGGCAGCGATCCACTTTTAGTGCAAGCCACCAATGGGAATACATCCATGAAACTGAAAGGAATTTTATGGATTAAAGCATCTGGCCGAAGGTTAGCCCACGCAATGAAGGAAGAGATGTTCGTGCCGCTTGAATTGGCAGAGGTCAAAGAGTCCATCCAGAACGACAGAGAAATTACGTCGCGTTATGCTCTGAGAGACGAGCTGCGTCCATCGATCGAAACAGCAATGCACGCCGTCCTTCGGCATCGTGTCGTCATACACGTGCACTCGATCAACGCCATTGCATGGTCCATACGCTTAGACGGCCCCGACCAGCTAAGAGAGAGACTGGATGGCTTGCACTGGCAATGGATTCCGTACGCAGGATCCGGCATACCGCTAGCCCGCGAAATTGAGAACGCGGTGGCCGCCGCGCCCGAGACGGACGTTCTCATACTTGGAAATCACGGGCTAGTCGTCTGCGGAGATAGTTGCGATACCGCCGAAACACTTCTGCGTAAAGTAGAACGACTGCTTGCGATTACTCCCCGCCGATTCCCGAAGCCCGACACGACGGTGCTAGCGATGATTGCGCGTTTCCCGACGTGGCAATTTCCCGATGTGAATTTGTTGCACGCGCTCGGCACAGATGAAGTGTCCCTGAAGATTCTAAGAGGCGGCGTTCTTTATCCATGCCAGGCCATTTTCCTGGGCCAGACTATACCTCTATTGCCAACTGAGGTTGTCGTTTCAAAATTCCCAGAGTGCTTGAACGGCGAAGACAGAGCTCCAGCGTTTGTGGCAGTGGAAGGAAGCGGAGTTATGCTCAACAAAAGCATGACCAGGGCAGAACGCGCCACCTTGATTGGGCTTGCACAAGTGACGCAACGAACCGAGGAATCCACGCGACTCCGCTATCTGAAAGCACGGGAAGTCACAGACGTCTTAAGCAAGGGAACACACGGCTACAAAGAACTTGTGGGCATGCTGGAGAAAGCGAACTCTTCGGCTGAGACCAAGAAAATGTATGAGCGCAAATTTATACACAACCGAAACACCTGCATCTCTTAGCGAGCCGGAAGTTTAGATGCGCCTTTAGCAGGTATTCTCTCATGCGACCTCACGTGTCGCGCTCTTCAGCGAAGTTCCGACGCATCTCATACCAACTCCTGACTAACGCCCGGCACAGGGAAATGGACCGTTACTTCAAGTCTTGCATTATCTGACCATTAATCGGAAAAACTAACGTGTTCCCGGATAGGTGTTGCGAACAGGGGTGGCTGTTGAAAAAGTCTTCGTGAATGAACGGAACTGTTGCAGCAACGTCTATATGAGCAAGCGTTCTGCCGATGCTCTTCTTCATCGCCATTCACGGAGGCTTGCGGATTATGATGGGACAACACTCCCGTTCCGAGTCGCTGTTCTACTACTTTCGCATTGAAGATCAGGTTCCTGAAAACCACCTACTGCGTCTCCTGGACCGACACATCAGCTTCGATTTCGTTCGTGAGAAGCTGAAGGACTCCTACAGCGATACGGGCAGACCTTCGATCGATCCGGAACTTTTATTGCGCATCCTGCTGATCGGCTATCTCTATGGCGTCACCAGCGAGCGCAAGCTAGTCGAGGAGTTGCAGATGCATCTGGCCTGGCGCTGGTTTACCGGACTCAGCTTCGATCAGGAGATTCCCCATCACTCCACGTTTTCCAAGAACCGTCATGGACGCTTTCAGGAGTCGAACCTCTTTCAGCGGCTCTTTGAAGAGATTGTGGATCGCTGCTTGGAAGCTGGGTTGGTCGAGGGCGAGCACCTGTCCGTGGATGGCAGCTTCATTCCCGCGAATGCCAGCCGGTCGAGCCGCATCCCGCGGGAGCAGTTGACGGAAGTGGCCCACGTGAAGGGCACGGTGCGCGAGTACTTGGCGGACCTCGAGCAAGAAAACCCGATCGAAGAGCCGGCCCATCAACAAGACCAGGTATCGACGACGGATCCGGATTCAACCTATTCAACCAAGGGCGATCGTCGGGCGGAGCTGGGGTACTTCAACAACTATCTGATCGACAACAAGAGTTGCGTAATTGTTGGCGTTCAGGCCACATCCGCTCGACTGAGCCAGGAAAGTGCGGCGGCTCGCGAGATGATCACACGGTCAGCGGAGAGACGCGGGCGCTTCCCACAGTCGGTTGCCGCCGACACGACTTATGGGAACGGTGAGCTTTTGGCTTGGTTTGAGGAACGAAACATCACTCCCTATATTCGCGTGAAAGAGAGTCCTGCTCCCAAAACCAACTTGTATGGGATCGAAAAGTTCATCTACGTTGCCGAGACGAACAGCTATCAATGTCCGGAAGGAAAGCGACTAACGTACCTTGGGGTGAATCCGCGCAACCGAAACCATATCTACAGGGCAACGCGAAAACGGTGTCGGGAGTGCTCGCAGAAATCGCAGTGCACCACCGGCCACTATCGGCAGATCGCGATCCATGTTCACGAAGCGGCGCGACAACGGGCACGAGAGCGAACGACCGTTCCGGCTTTCGCGGCAGCGCAACGCCAACGCCGGAAAGTAGAAGCACTCTTTGCGGAGTTGAAGAACCAGATCGGACTGCGCAGGGTGCGTTTGAGGAGAATGAAGCATGTTCGCGAACAGTTCTTTCTCGCGGCTACAGCCCAGAACCTGAAACGACTGGCTCGTTTCCTAAGATCCAGATCTCTAGAATCAGCCACGGTGCCGATCTGAGATAGAAAAAAGAAAGCGATACCCCGCAGGAAAATCACCCCAGATCAAAACTCCTGCCAGCGGGCGAGTTTTTCAACAGCCACAGGGATTATCACCACCTATCTCAAAGTGCGACACTATCGAGAGCAGGAAACTCTACGCATTATGGTCGAGCAGCGAAGGTGTGAAGTGACCGTGACAAAAGCTACTCACCAGCGGGCGGATGTCACAGGAACGTGATGTACGCCCCATTTGGAAAGGTATTCTTCCGCCGCGTCTTTCCGTCGCTCTTCAAAGCTCCGATACGTACGCTGCCTTCCCCCTCGAGCAGCGGCAGTACTTCGCGCATGTGCTTCGGAAGAAAAGCAGTATCGTCGATCACGTACGCCTCGACGCGCTCAATGAGTATGTTCGCCGCGTTGACGAATTGACCTCGAAGATCTGCCTTCAGGATCTCTTGATAGGAACGCAGGAAGAAAACTTGCTGCTGAGGATTCGTCGCATCGGAAAAGGTGAAGTCGCCGAGCGGAGCGACTCTCCACATGGCCTCTTTCATCTTGAGATGACCGAGACTGTTCTTCGACGCAAAGAACAAGTGGTAAACGACTCGATCATTCTTGTCGCGCAACTCGAACGACCGAACGAAACGCGCCATAGATCGAAGCCGTTCGCGATACAGCTCCGTCAGCGCGGCCACACGATCCGTGGCTTTTTCGAGGAGCGCAAACGGTTCATCGCTGCCGAATGCGTCGCGGATGTGATCGCGAATCTCGTTGCTAGGATGGTTGAGCCAGCGATTGATCGAATCGCCCATGAAGCTAACGAACAGCTCACAGCTCGGATTGTCGAGCAACCGGTTCATTAGCACAAATGGAATGCCCGCAAACCCGAAGGGATCGATCATCGCGAACGTCGGAGCAAGCCTGAGGTCGCTCTTTGTGAGTTCGTCGAGAATCGCCGTGAGCGTCGGCGCGAATTCGCCGCACTTCACTTCCGTTTTGAAGCCATCGGGACACTTAAGCGCTTCGATCTCCTTCGACAGATTATCAGCGCGATCCTTTCGCTCCTCGACGAAGAGAAACACGAGTTCCTTCGAGAGCTTCGCCTTGTGCGTCTTTGCCGACTCGAGCGCGATGATTGGCGACCCCGGCTCGCCGCCCTCGTAGCGTCCCGGCCCAGCGAAGCCGTCCAGAAACACGACTCGCGGTTTCCAACTCATGATCGGGAACCATGCGTCGAGATAGGTGCGAAGAATCGTATGCTTCGCGGAAGTGTGAGGCACGATCGGCCAGATTGTGGATTCAGGTTTAGCCACGTGCCTTATTAAATCAGAAGTGGGCAGGTTGTGGGAAACTACTGAGAGTCGTACTATTCACCACGAGGCGACCGACATTGGCAGACACATCGCACATCGAATGGACAGATGCGACTTGGAACCCAGTCACCGGATGCACGAAGATCAGCCCCGGCTGCAAGTACTGCTACGCGGAGCGCCTAGCGCATCGTCTCCAACGAATGGGCCAAGCGAACTACCGCAACGGTTTCAAGCTCACTCTTCAGCCGCAGATGCTGGATCTCCCGCTTCGCTGGAAGTCGCCGCGCCGGGTCTTCGTGAATTCGATGAGCGATCTGTTCCACCAAGACGTTTCGCTCGAATACGTGAAGCGCGTGTTCGACGTCATGGCTCGAGCGCATTGGCATCAGTTTCAGGTGCTCACGAAGCGAGCTGACCGACTGCGCGAGATGAGCCGCGAGCTTCCATGGCCGTCCAACGTGTGGCAGGGAGTCAGTGTCGAGAGCGAGCCCTACCTCGATAGAATCGAAGATCTCCGCCACACGGGAGCCGCGGTCAAGTTCCTCTCCCTCGAACCGCTGCTCGGAGCGATGCCGAATCTCGATCTGCGCGGAATCGATTGGGTGATCGTCGGCGGCGAGTCCGGTCCCGGAGCACGTCCCATCGACAAAAGCTGGGTGATCGGCATCCGCGAAAAGTGCCAGCGATCGGGAGTTGCGTTCTTCTTCAAACAGTGGGGCGGCGTTCAGAAGAGCAAGACGGGCCGCACGCTCGAGGGAAGAACTTGGGACGAGATGCCGGCCGATTCCGCCCTCGCTGTTGTCTGAAGCTCCCACTCACACCGGATTTACCTCTTCGACCGCCGCCTTTTTGTGATCCGCGATAGTCGAAAACGCCGATCTTGAGCTGCCCAATAACCCTCGTCTAATTCGCCGTGTAAGTGATTGAGTCAACGCACTTCAAATTGGCTGATTTTCTTGCCCACAAACACATGTTTTTGGGGATATCCGAGATTCCCGTGTACGGTCACTCGGCTGCTGCGCGAGCCGGGGAGCGCACAGCCGCCTCGACTATCCGAATCTGGACTATGCGTCTGGGAAGAGGAATAAAGCCATCGAGCTAAGCGTCTAGGATTGCCACGCTGCTTGGCCGCCCTGTCGCCGGATTGGTCTTAGGATTGGTGGTTCTATTTACCCGGAGCACACGGATGCCAATCCTCGTCGGAGAAGTGCGACTGACAAAACCACCCGCCGCACTGCTCACAACGCCGTGTGGCAGGATGAAGACAAGGCTCGTCCCAGGGGGAAATCCCTTGGCAAAGAGCGGTCTGCTTTTTGCTCTCCCTATTTGCCGACATGAAGCTGGCTATTCGATAGCGATGTGCGTTTCAGTTCGTCCGACAGCCTCTATGGACTGGATTTTGTCCATTATTAGCCTGTTGAGATCCTTCTGATCGGCGACTTCGACCACTACAAATACATCCGGGCTGCCCCAGCACGCATTCGACATTTTGACCCCGGGAATGGCGGCCACCGCACGAGCAACCTCGCGCGCCTTGCCCGGTCCGACAGTTATAACCACATAGGCCCTCATCGCATCTCCTTACTCACGGGGCGTGTTTTGATACAAGCGGTCAGCCGCAGAGACAGCGTCGCGCAGCGCGGGTGCGAGGGCGATACTCCCTACTTCCGTCACAAGATGGTCAATGAATTGGGTGACCGTTCCGGCGGTGGCTTGCGCTACGGTGCCGTGCCCCACTCCTGTACGGTGAAGCGAACCGGCTGGATGTAGATCGCATTGCCCGTCTGAATGGAAATGTTGTAGCGGCCGGGTCTTACTTGAGGGACCTTCATGACGATCTTTTCCTCGTTTTGCTCTATGAGCGTGGCCTTGTAATCGGTTTTGTCGTCGGAGAGGAATACGGCTGAAACGGTGCCTTTTCCCAGATTCTCTCCCGCCACGGTCACGGTGTCGTTCACTTTGCCGGACGACGGATCTACAGCCGTCACGAGCGGCGCGCCCTGCGCAAAGAGCAACAGGCCCAGCGTCAGCAGGGCCGCTGCGAGCAGGAGCGCCAATCTCGGATACTTCGTAGAACGTCGGGCGACCATCGTCATAGTCTACTGGCTAGGCGCAATCGAGGAAGGCGCGGAGCTTGTGCGAGCGCAAATAGTGGCGCAGATTGCATAGTGCGTCGGTTTCGATCTGCCGGATGCGCTCGCGGCTAAGGTCGAACACCTGTCCCACTTCCCCGAGTGTGTGCTGGACACCATCATCCAGACCAAAGCGCATCTTGATGACCTTTTCCTCGCGCGGGGTGAGCGTCTTTAGCGCTGACGCCATTTGTTCCTTGAGGCTGAAGTTGAAGGCCGCGTGCGAAGGTGATACGACAGCCCTATCCTCGATGAAGTCGCCTAGGCACGAATCGTCCTCGCCAATGGGCGTCTGGAGCGAAATAGGCTGCTGCACGATGTTTTTTGTTCTGCGCACCTCGTCGACAGGAATATACATGGCCTTTGCGATCTCTTCAGCAGTGGGCTCGCGGCCAAGCTCCGGCAGGAGTTGCCGACTGGTGCGGATCAGCCTGTTGATCGCTTGAACCATGTGCACGGGGATGCGAATGGTACGGGCCTGTTCGGCAATGGCACGGGTGATGTTCTGGCGGATCCACCACGTAGCGACGGTGGAAAACTTGAAACCGCGGCGCCACTCGAACTTTTCCGCCGCCTTCATCAGTCCGATGTTGCCTTCCTGAATCAGGTCAGAGAACTGCAAGCCGCAATTGACATATTTCTTCGCGATCGAGACAACGAGCCGGAGATTCGCTTCGATTAACTCTTTCTTTGCCTGCTCAGCCCCCGCTTCGCCACAGAGGATCACTTGTAGCCCGCGCTTCAGCTCGGTGAGGCTGACCTCGCTCCCGGCTTCAATTTCTTTCAGTTCCTGCCGGCATGCCTTCAAGTCCTTGCGGGCTTTGGACTGGACATTGCCTCTTGAGGATTCGACCCTGCGCTTGAGCGTCTCGATCTCGTGCTCGAGGAAATGGACGCGTTCAGCCGCAAGGTGAATCTTATCGATGAGGTGCTTCTTCTTCAGTGGGTTGATTTTCAACTCGCGAAGGCGTTTCGACATCTCGACGCGGGTTCGCGCTAGTGCATGCCAGGCACGCAAATAGGGACGTTCATTCGAGCGTGGAATTTTCTCAAGCTTCGCGGCCTGCTTCATCGCCACCGGGTAGAGCTTCGCGACCGTATCGATCTGCCTGAGCGTTTCCTTGGTCTTCTGCTCGATTGTTTCTTCGGTCAGCTCTTCGTGGTCGAACAGGAGGATTTCCTTGATCGAGCGTGAGCCATTGCGCAGGTCTTTGGAGATTTGCAAGAATTCCTTCAGGATGAGCGGAGCGCGGAAGATAGTTTTCAGTACACGCAATTGGCCGTGCTCGATGCGCTTCGCAACAGCTACTTGGCCATCAGGCGTCAGCAGCGGAATACTGCCCATTTCGTGGAGATACTTCCTAATCGGGTCGTAGGTTTTTCCCAGTGTTCTGGGCGTTAGGTCGAGCTCGCCCTCATCGGTCGGAACCTCTTCCCTGTTGATCTCGACAGGCGCGCCGACGTCAGCCGCCGCTAGGGCTGCCTTCGCCCTTGAAAGTTCTTCGTACACATCGATTCCGTGAGGCTCGATCGTCGAGAGCAGGTTGTCAATGTCTTCCGAGGAGTCTTCCGAGGAGTGAACCTCAGCCGAAAGGCTTATCGTTCACCATAACCCAGAGGCGGACACCTGGACGCCTCTAGTGGAGGAGATCAGGTGCATCAAGCGCTGCCCGCCGGTGGTACGCGCGGAGAATGCTACTGCGCGATCTCAACGTACTTTGATTCGCCGAGGAAATGGATCTCCTTGATCCGCCCGCTCTCGGTCACGATAGTTGAGTGTGCGGCCTCGTCGGCTTCGTCCTTCCACTGTACCGGCGCTTCTGCGATCATTTTGCCGCCGCGTGAAAATGTGACTTTCGCGCTATTCGCCTTCACGGAATAGCTGCCAGGTTTCAACTCCGTTCCCCCGAGTGTGACCGGGTTGCTGAGATTCATTGACTTGCTGACGATTTCTTTCGTTGGGTTTGTGTTGTCGCTGCGCGCGGCGATCGGCAACGCCAGCGCCAGCGCTCCAAGGACAGTGAACAGAAAACTCATTCGACGGTGTGACATCTGCCCTTCCTCCTTGACGTTAATATTCCCTGCATTTTGCTAGACGTGAAGCATTCCGGCGACGAGAGCAAACTCGGAATGAGGTTCGCGACAAAATATCCGCGCATCTAAGAGCAAATTTTGCTGCTCGAGCAAACGCTGTTTTCTCGCTTGCGAACATTGCTCACTCTCTCGCTGGATTTGCTACCTGAGACTCAATCATTTTCCTTTCGTCCCTTTCGTTTGTCGCGCTTAATCTAACTCGCAGCTTAATGTAATGGTTGGGGGAGGCGTATCCCTTCGGCAGAGTATTTGGGTACCGAAACCCAGTTACCCGTTTTTTGTCTCGGATTGACAGGCATTACATCAAGGAAGTCTTAGAGTGCTGGGTGGTAGCTAAATTTGAGCCTCTAAATACCGTTCCGCTGGGATAGCCGTTCCTCACTTCGCCTTCTATGCTAACTACTGAAAGTTGAATCTGATCGAGCTAGGGGGGAATCGGACATTCCCTGGGCCAGGGAAAAACAGACCGACCTGCGCCTTACGACGAAGAACTGTCACGGTTCCCCCTCGATCGTTTGGTTCAGTTGCGGTGTGCTCAATCACGATGGCGCAAGTTCGAAGGTGAACGATGAGAGAGGAAATCCGACAGATAGCCGGGGAAATCGGCACGTTTTCTAATACGTGGAAGGTATTGATTTTTGACGAAGACATCGAAACGATTGCCCTGCACGCCGAGCCTTTCGAAGCGCAGGGTTTCGAGGTTCACAGATGTATGTCGATTGAATCGGCGATGCGTTGTATCGAAAGGGAGGAGTTCGATATTGCCATTGTGGACCAAGGCTCTGCAGCCTTCGAAGGGCGCCGGGTTATAAGGCACTTGGTCCGTTATAACTCGCCTGTGCCGCTCATCGTGTTGGCACAACTGCGGGACGATCAGTGTTGTCAGCAGGCCCTTGAACTCGGAGCGACCGAGTACTTAGAAAAGCCGGTCTCCGCCACGAAGGTCAATAGGATCATCCAAGAGTTCTTCGGTAAATCCATGAAGGAATGATGTGCGAATGCCAAAGGCCAACGGTTTGGCATGTGAATACCATGCAGACGGTATCAAACGCTAACGGCAATAGAACACAAGGACACGACCCCTCTGCCGGTAAAGTCCTTCGCGTCATCGCGTGAGCACCCCGAAGGGGACGACGCAGTAGCGATGCCCCTCCATTCGTCTCTACGGGAGATGCCGCGGACAATACAGCCTAGGAGGCATATACACCTGACAGCCCGAGAAAGTACGGTGTAGTTCGATTTCACCGGGATCGCGGCCTCCAAACGGGTTCACGACACCTAAAGCACGAAAGAAGGATGTCACAGTGCCCCAGGAAGTTGTAGCTCTTGCTGTCGAGGAATTGGAGCAGTTGGCGGTAGAGCATGAAGCGGGTCCTATCGATGGGGTCATTGCAACCTGCTATGGACTCATCGGGTTGTGTGAGCGGGCAATTAGGGACAAGCAGGCATCACAAGCTATGTCGCGAGAAACACTCGCTCGAACCTTGAGAGAAATAGCCAACAGAGCATTCACGGTGGGGTGGAACTCTCAGAATTTGACCAGCATCCAACGAGCGCAGATTCTCGACGTACTTTTGAGTGTTGCGAATTTAGCGGAATATTCTTTTCAACACCGTCTTTGACTGCATCGTGTGTTTGTTTTGTGGGTGTTCTGACTTCGGAACGCGAACTTGGGATCAAATGAAGAGAGCACGTTGAATTGCCTTCATCGCTGTGCTATCAAAGAGAAGCTGTTATGAGGTTCTTCAACCGACATCGCGATAAGCTCGTCTTCGGGATGCTCCTCATCCTGCTGCTCTGCGGATTTGTATATCTCGAATTCCAAGCCCCGGGGCTAACTGCCATCGATGGCGACTCATTCGCTATCGTCTCGAGTACGGCTGACGCCGCTGATTTTCCGTCGCTCTCCGCTCCCACAGCCCTCACTGACGATGTTACGAAAGACATCGCGCTCGCGACAACTCACCGTGGACTGTCTCGCGTTCGAAAGGTCAAAGAGCGGAAGTCCTTGAGTATCATCACACGTGCAGAAAGCTGGCGCGACGATGGGCGGCCACTCGGATCCGCATCTTGCTGTGCCTCACGCGATCTTCTACACCGGCTCTGTATTCAACGCATCTAGACCTTCCTTCGAACAGCTCGTTTTTCGTCTGGAAACGCCGCCATTGATTCTTTTAGCGCTAAAGCGTTCTTGGAGCTTTGCGCAGCCGTACGCAGGCGAAGGTCACTCACTCTTTCCCGTGCGCATGCGGCGTCACCCCATCGATCCTGTAATCGCTGACGAGCTCACATCTGGCGAAGCAATGTCATGCTTCCTGATCGAGTGATCGCACTCCTGAGAGGAATATTGATTATGGACATACAAACCGACGCAAGGTTCCTGAGAAACATCGAAGGCTATCTAATTGAGCTTATATGTAGCGTCGAAAGCATAGGTGAAGTGAGCCTGCTTGCGGAGGCATTGGTCCTAGTGCAGGACACTTTGCGGGAATTAGAGCAAGAACCACGATATGCAGCCTGATCCAATCATGAACGTCGGCGTTGCCCATTGCTCGCCGCCCTAATCATTTTTCGCGGGGGGGGGCCAAGGGTTCCGGCAGCACCGGATGTTCCGAAAGCGCACCGCAAGCTAGGCCGGCAAACCCGATGCTGGTCTTCCCAAAGCGTTCGCGCCCACGCTCATGTTGGGCGTTCGTTCGTACAATTCGCCAAGTCTATTGGCCGATGCTCGCTGAGCACCCCGTAGCGACGACTGCAGATTGCACCCGAACGGACAAGAATCAAGAATGATGAGGAAACAGCCGGACAGGATGACGAGCATATGACTGAGAAACAATCCGAGACCTTGATAGCTTCCCAGGCTCAGAGCCGAAGTCAATTGAGATCTCGCGGGGCATTATTTGCCGGTTTCGGAGCATTGCTGGTACTGATGGCAATTATATGTCTCGATTCGCTGCGGACGTTAGGTGCATTCGCCACCTACAATACCCAGGTTCGGCAAGAATTGCTCTACCGCGAACGTACGCTCGAACAGGTTCGAGCCGGTCTATACGAGGCGAGTAACATTGCGCGTGACTACATCCTGATCAAATCAGACCCGCACGCGCAAGAAATCCTTCGTACTGAGCTTCAATCCATCCAGAAAGAGATCACCACAGCGTTGAAAGCGTGTATTCAGTCTCTGCCCGTAGGCAAGAGAGACCCGTTTCAACGTCTCGCTCTGGAGCTGGAGCATTACTGGTCAACGATTGGACCCATTCTTGCGTTAAGTCCGACGGAGAAGGATCTAGGCAATGCCGTGCTGCGTGGCGACGTGCTCTCGCGGAACGCGGAGATCATCGCGATCACGCGAGAAGTTAGCGCGGTGAATGACGACGAGCTAAAGGATGCTGATCGACGGATTGCAGAAATGCTTGCTCAGTTTCGATACCGCTTGCTGATGGTCGCCACGATCGCTTTCAGCTTTGGATTGATTCTCGCCGGCACAACCATCATTTATGCTGATCGACTTGAGAAGAAGGCCGAAGAGAAATACCACGAAAGTCTCGAAGCGGAGCGCGAGTTGAAAGAACTCTCAAAACGTCTGGTCGAGGCGGAGGAGCGAGAGCGGCGCGCTATTTCCCGGGAACTGCATGACGAAGTTGGCCAATCCTTAAATGCTCTGCTACTTGATGTGGGAAACTTGATGGAAATGTCCAGCGAAGACGGCGCCTTTCGGCAAGGTCTTCAGAAAATTAGGACACTTACGGAAAACTGCGTTAACGAGGTGCGCAATATGGCGCTGCTACTACGCCCCTCGATGTTAGATGATTTGGGTCTAGTCGCGGCGCTTGACTGGCAGGGTCGCGAAACATCCAAACGTACCGGCATGGTAGTCGATACAGTGGAGGAGAATGTCTCGGACAATTTGCCAGAGGACCATAAGACGTGCGTGTACAGAATCGTACAAGAAGCCTTGAACAATTGCTCAAAACACGCATACGCGAAGAAAGTTTGGGTTGTTGTGCGCCAAGAGCCGCATCGTCTTAGAGTCACCATTGAGGATGATGGAAAGGGCTTTGATACAAGCCTTGTGTGCGGCTTGGGATTGATTGGCATGAACGAGCGAGTGAGTCAGTTGGGTGGTGTGCTGAAGGTGGATTCAGATCCGGCGCGAGGAACACTTCTCCGAGTTGATCTCCCGCTCCCAAGCACATCCACTCCATCGAGAGAATTGAGTTCATGAAGAAGCTGCGGGTATTGTTGGCCGATGACCACATCGTTATGCGGTCGGGGTTGCGCGCTTTGCTTGATCGCCAACCCAACTTGGAGGTTGTTGGCGAATGTGAGAACGGACGTGAGACTGTTGAACTTGCCGGCTCGCTCCGACCAGATGTGGTGGTGATGGACGTGGGCATGCCGGGTCTTAATGGCATCGAAGCGACCAAAACGATTGTTGATCGGCATTTGAGTCCCGCAGTAGTTATCCTCAGTATGCACGCAGACGAATCGTATGTGATGCGTGCCCTAAAGGCCGGTGCGAGAGGCTACTTACTCAAGGACTCAGCTGCAGCCGATCTGATCGGTGCAATCCAGGCGGTTTCACAAGGCAAGTCATTTTTCAGTCCTAAGGTGAGCCGCATCCTGGCGGAGGACTACGTTCGTATTCTCAAGCAAAAGGGTGATGTAGATACGTATGACTTACTTACCAGCCGCGAGCAAGAGATCCTGCAACTTCTAGCCGAAGGGAAGGCGAACAAAGAAGTGGCAACCGCTCTGAACATCAGCCCCTATACCGTCGAGACTCACCGCAGTCACATCCTGCAGAAACTGAACCTGCACACTCCCGCCGAGCTCGTGCTCTACGCTGTCCGCAAAGGCATCATTTCTTGAGCGGGCCGCAAGTCATAGCCCTTCGGCTCCCTTGTGGCGATCCTGGTGCGATTTTGGCGGTGTGAATACCTCCTGGGAGGGATAGCCACTTCCCTTCCCGTCATCCTAATATTCTGCCTCGCGAACTCTCCGTACTTGACGCTATTTGGGGAGCGCAGGAGGTTCGCATATCTTTTTCGAGGAGACGGATCATGGCGACACAGTCGGCAGCAGTAATGGAGCGTATGAAGGGAACTGAGACCGTTGAACGTAGTAGTGAAGAGATCCTCAATCAATGTGCGCAGATGCATGAGCTCATCGCTCGAAGGGCGTTCGAGATTTTTGAAAGCAATGGCGGTTCGCCGGGGCATGACTTAGAGGACTGGTTTCGTGCCGAATCCGAATTGCTACAACCGGTTTATCTGAATATAACAGCGCTGTATGGCGAATACGTTGTCCAGGCGGAGGTGCCGGGCTTTGGCGGCAGGGACATCAAGATCAGTGTGGAACCGCGCTGTCTTGCCGTTTCGGGGAAGCTCCAAACGAAGGAGCAAGGGGAGAATGGAAGTGTGACCCGCTCCGCGTTATGTGCCAACCGAATTTTCCGGACCCTGGAACTGTCATCAGATGTCGATACCTCCGCAGTCAGTGCAACCGTGCAGGACGGAATTCTTACTGTCCATCTTCCGAAAACCTAGGATGCAAAGAGTGCGCGTCCGACCAACAGCAGCATGAATCGAAAGGGAAGACTAACCAGTTTGAGATAAGATTTTAGATTTGAAGCCGAATAGAACTTCATGTCTTCCTCCTGTTAGACGGACAATCCTCGTTTGCACAGAGCCACACCGAATCTGCCAATGTTCCACCGAGTTTAGCCACATAAAGGCGAAGCGAGCACTCAGGGCATGGTTGCTTGTCGGGTGTGTAGTCCAGCTTGCCATGAATCAGAGTGTTGTAGCCGTGTCCCATGTCATAGCGCTCATTACAATCGCCCACAGGACAAGCAAACCAGTAATAGGTCTGTTCAAGAAAGCGCCTCGGATGCACAGTTTGCTCGATGAGGAGCATCGGGATATTGTGATAAAGACACAATGGGGAAATGCCGAGGAGCATTGCAGCCTCGTTACTTGCGCTTGCATTCGGAGCTAAAATACGTAAACGCGAAACTGCCTTCTTTCCGGCCTCCGATTTTCGTGAATTGATACGCTAGATTCGCTACCTGAGACAGGATCATTTTGCTGTCCGGTTCCTTTCGTTTCTCACGTCTAGCCTGATCCCAACATAAAGTAATGGTAAGTGGAGGCGTATCCCTTCGGCGGGGTACTTGGGTACCGAAACCCAGTTACGCGTTCTTTATCTCGGGTAGGGGAAAAGCACACAGAATGAAATCCTCAATGCCCGAGGGTAGCTCAATTGGGGCCTTCAAATACCATGTCGCTGGGATAGCTGCTCGGCAGCTTGCCTTATACGCTGACTGCTGAAAGTTGAGGCGAGACAGTCGCGGGGGCTGGTAAGCAGTTACAAGGAAGTTCGTCGACCAGCTCCCGCGTCAGAGAAAACCGAGACTTGCGGAATCGAAAATGGGCATTGAATTGAAACGGACGGTTGTGGCCGTTTTGGCGGTCGCGCTCTTGGGGACCGGACCCGTCCTCGCGTCTCCGGCGGCCCAGTCGCCGGATGCGCCTGACCAAGACCACTTGGCCATCCTGTCAAGACGGGCGTCAATTTTGCTCACCGAGATCCAGAAGGAAACGGCAGAGCTCCTCGCCGAGATCCAGAAGGAAACGGCAGAGCTAAGGCCGCATCCATACCCCCCGGGGACCTTTGCCTGGAACGCTCAATACACCTTGCAAAGCCGTGTTACGTTCCTGGACCGAGCTGAGGGTCACATCAACGCCGTGGGAGAACGGGTTGCCAAACTGCAACACATACGTCGCCTCGTACTTCGGTGGCAGCAGCAGGCGATCACTGAAGTAACTTCTCAGGCGACGCGGGTGGAAGCTAGCATACAAGCCGCCATTGTTCACCTGCGTGAGAATCAAAATCGTCTCCTCGTCGCACAATATCGAGACCATCTGATGACGATAGAGGACCGCTCCGAGGACATGAAGCAGACGGTGGATAAGTTCCTCGACAACGAGAAGTTCCTCTCAAACGCATTGCAATGTTGGCTCTCGGTTGGAGTCTTGTGCTGGGTGGAATTATCGGTCTGTTTCTCCCGATCGCCGTGCCGGGGGGTTTTCTTACAGTTGCTGGGGCTCTCATGCTGAGTCCCCAATGCACGTGGCTGCAGCGAGCACTGGAGAAGTGTCGTGCACGATCTCACGATCTGGGTCGTTTGGTTCAGTTGCGGTGTGCTCAATCACGATGGCGCAAGTTCAAAGTCCTACGTTGAAAGATTCCGCTACTCCAGAATGCGGACGATAGGCGATGCTATATCTAAGAAAGTCATATTCTACTGCAGGCGAGAACTTCAACATTTGTATGATCGCACTCCAGTCTGAGATTTCCCTATCGCGGCACACGAGATAAGAAAATGGACAGCAAAGATTTGGACCGATTTAACCGACTGCTACTAAAAAGACGGGGCGAAATGTCGGTCACAAGTAGCGAAGAAAGGAGTCCGATTCCGGCCGCGGGCCGCCAGCAGGGTGATCCCATCGACCAAGCGAATGCGAATGCCGAAGCGGACCTTCAGATCCTCCTGCATCAGGCTGACTTGCGTCTTATCCGAGCAATACAGGATGCCCTCACTCGAATCAGACATGGAACGTTTGGCACCTGCGAGGCCTGCCGAAAGCCAATCTCCCGGGCCCGCTTAGAAGCTGTGCCTTGGACTCGCCACTGTCGCGATTGCAAGGAACACGAACATTCTCTGCGTGACGAAACAAGCAAAAACGCTACAGGTAGTTCGGCCTGGTAATTTTATGTCCTCAATGGAAGCTTCCTTTAAGCCGGGACAACTCGTCCGAGTCAATCTTGCGGGTGTGGAAGTCGAAGGCGTAACGTTCCACTCCGCTGTGACAGACGCGCCAGGGCGTATCGTCCACCAGACCTCGGACGATCCCCAGAAATATCTTGTCCGGCTACTCTTCTCGTTCCGTGGGATCAACGAAGTGGAAGTTCCGCTCGACCGCATACGCGCAGGATAGTCTCATTCATGGCATACCAAGGCTTCGGGCTGGGTTTTGAAAAGTGCACCCGCACACCGAAAGTTCCGCTGCCGTATCACTGAAAGAATAAGTCGTATCTGCTCGCCTCAATTTTGGTTTGTTTCCTTTCCGCGCTGAGCAAGCCGACTTTTGGAGAGCGTGTGCGTCTCGGCCATATCCTAGGCTGGAACTTTGGGGGTTGGCGGACGACCTTTCCGGATACCCGACTCATTATGTCTGTCACCGCACTCTATCCTGCCCAAAAACAGTTCTTTTTGAGGCGCACGAAGCGCCGTTTCGGGCAAGCCATTTCCCAATCATTCCGCGTCCTCACAGAATGGGGATTTTGGGCAAAGGAGACTTTTTGGGCAAGCTTCGACCCGAATCGGTCTAGATAGGTGGTTCATATTTCTATTCGACCTTAAAGATTCGCAAATTGTCTCTTTGCAGAACGAGCCGAAAGTTCTCCGTGTGAGCCGCTAAGAGTCGATCGAAACAATAGTCATCATCGGGCAAGTAGTAGGGCTCGCTATGCTTAACTACGACAACATAATCAACGCCGTGCTTCGCGATGCCCTCGAAGAGAATGCCTGGATCCGAAATCGGAGGAAACCAGACGGATTGCCCGCCTGCGTAGTGACGCACAGTGGGCCAATGTCTGGCCATCACAACAGAATCAGGCGGGGCGTGCGAGCGGAGCCAGAGACCGGCCTCAACCTCCAGAGGCTGAATCTCAATGACGCCTGTCCTTTGAGCGTTGACCGCGTCTGCGGTGTTTAGGTTTTCGCGAGCGATTCGTATGTCACTCGCAATGCCAATCAACAGCACAACCGTCACAGACAGGTAACCCGCATATCGGAGCAAATGAAGTGGGCTGACTCGCCACAAGTCCAGCGGATGTTTGAGCCATTTCCCCACCCTGGGAAATGCCTCTATGGAGAAAATTGATTGTCCGACACCCGCCATCCATGCGGCGCATCCTGCGGAAATCAGCCACATAGGGACCATCAATTCCTCCGAAAAGTCGGCATCACCACGAGCCCTATGCACATATATCGAGTGCGCACCCAGAATGGCCACAAGGAGTGCCAAAGGAAACCAAATGATCCCCACGACTCGCGGATTAGCTCTCGAGGCCCTAATCACGGCTTGGCTCCCGTGCCAAATATAGAAACAAGCGAGCGGAGCAATAGGGAGGAGAAATCTGGGTTCCATCGTCCACGGCCAAAGTAAATAAATCAGCTCATAGCCTGCAAAATACCAGTCGATTAGTCTCATACCTCGTGATTTCCAGATGGAATAAGCCAATCCGATTGCGATAAGTAAGACGGGAATGACGACAACTGCGACCTTTCTCCGATTGATCCCGTGGCGCAAGACCAGATGCGCAAGAATTTCCGTCTCGACGAGCAGATTCGTGTTAACTCGGGCAGGAATATCACTCCATTTCGCGATTCCTAACTCAGGATGGTTACCGCTCTTTAGCTTAACCTGTTCCAAATAAGCCCCAGGATAGCCTGGTAAGGGCCATTCCATAGGAGCTGGTTTGCGATGCATCCACAGGCCTTGTACCAAAATTCCCAACAGCAAGACGGGTAAGAATCTTAGCAGTCGCGTTCGGGCAAAGCGTTGGTCCACCAACCATGTTGACGCGACGACTGCAGCTATAGCACCTAGCAACGCGATTGTCCCCGTGGCGATCAGCAGCGACGCCGCAACTGCCGCTGTCAATACGGTTCCCCAAATAATTCTTCGGCTCGTGGTCGCTGCATTTTCATACTCCTCGGCTGCCAGCAAAGCGACCATTGTCGTAAAGAAATAAGGAAAACACGGATACACCATCCGTGTCGCCCACGAAAAATATAACGGTGATGACAACAAGAGGATACAGATAGTCGCAGCCACCAGCCTCGGTGCGCGACGCCGTAGAATTTCATACGCAACAAGGAACCCAAACGTCTCGAAAACAGCCATCGCACTTACACAGACAGCGTGGCTGTATCCAAATATTGAAAATAGCAGTGCGAGAATGCCTGCTAGGCCGGGCGGCTGGGTGGTTTCAGGATGGCCTTCAACGCCATAGGAATTATGATCCAACAAATACTTTGCGGCATCTGCATAGAAAACATCACCACCTCCGAAATCAGCTCGCTGGTGCAGAAGAACACCGAATGCACCAAACACCACTATCAGGATCGAGAGGATCAAATCCGAATTCCTGACGCTGATGCTCCCAACTTTCATTCCAAACCCACTTAAGGAACCGAAGCCGGGGATCTCGCCTAGCGACCGGTTGAGCTAGGATTTTTTCGGCAACTGATGCGTCGCCCTCGACGAACGTGTCCAAAACATGCCCTTCAAGTTCTGCCTTCGCTTCCCGGAGGAGAATCATTCCCCGGTCAATCGGGCAACTCATGCATGGGCCGCCCGTCGCATCTTCGCTGCAAGGCGAGCGTGAATATCCGCTCTTTCGTCATACATATCGGTTAGGAGAATCCAACTTGCGCGTTGCGATTTGGGCAGTGAGTGAGCGACCTCTTCGAAGCGGTGAGCGGCATCATGTAACCATCTCGCGTCGTCTTCGATTATTTTGATAGCCTCATTGAATAGTCTTCGCATGGGCTGGCCTCCCGTGTCGTGAAGACGTTTGTGTTGCCCGCCGGGCATCTAGTCAGCGGGGTGAGGGGTCGCGTTTCCGGAGAAAGTGATGGTGATCAAGAAACCGTTCGTTCCTTTGTATTCGAACTCATGACCCTGTCCGGAATAATTTTCCACCTTCGTTTTCCACATGCGGAAACCGTTGTTGGATTGAGCCTGCCAATACTTCAGATTGGGGATCACGATTTCCTGTTGCGGATTCGTCCCTGCGACCCGCTCCAGGGCGACTTCTCCCTTCCCGTTATTCATCTTGGCGTGCGCCTCGCCCGTCTTCTCGTCTACATTCCAGGAAAAGGCTGCTGTGTCGGTCGCCGCCTTCTCCCACTTGAAGGGATACAGTTGCCCAAGAATATCCGAGAGGGCTGCCTTCTGTTCGGGC
Organism: uncultured Acidobacteriota bacterium; assembly: GCA_963721825.1. Taxonomy (GTDB): domain Bacteria; phylum Acidobacteriota; class Terriglobia; order Acidiferrales; family UBA7541; genus Palsa-295. The sequence goes on from CAVRLE010000002.1 coordinate 43,435, forward strand.
GTGTCGCTCGGATCAAACGTCATCACTACCCAGGAATCTTTTCCGGTGCTCCAATCGCTGCCGAGATCGGTTGAGACCCACACCTTTGCACCATCGAGCTTAACGGACTTGTAATAACCCGTGTCCACCTTCAGCACCAGGTTGGCGCGGCAGAATTGCTTGTCGCCGTGCATCGTAGAGTGATTGTTGAAGTAGCAGGGCCAGAACATGTCACAACTGCACGCTTCAATGTAAGAAGCTGTCATCGAGAAGTCAGGTTTTGCGGCCTGCGACGCACCTGAAGGTTGCTCAGGTTTGTCGTATTGTGCGAGAGTAGAACTCGCCAAGGCGCACCAGAAGACAAATAGAAGAAATGCTCGTCGCATGGTTGTTCTCCTTCGTAGATCTGAAGACTTCATTATTCGCCCTTTCTTTCCGCCGGTCGTGAAGACCAGCCGTTGGTCGCGTGACTCCCCATTAGTGAGTCATATCGCAAGAGATTACCCCCGGGGCTTTCCCTAGCACGTGAAGAGGTTTCCCGTGGCGTTATTTGTGAGGGAGAAAGAGCCGCAATTCCGGAGACGGAAAGGTCATGTCCTCATGATGCAGAGGAGTTGGAGAACATCTCTTGCGTGATAAGAAGCGCTAGGGGGCAGGAGACGGGCTGTCGGCCACTTGGTCTCGGTGGTTCGATTAGTCTTCGGCTGCAGCTCAAGACTTTGAGGGACAACCGCCGAAGATGCTTGCTGAGTGCCGAGGAGCGAGAAGTCGTTGGAGGTGTCGTCTGTGAGTTCGAAGAGTTCGGTGATCTCAAGGGTGGCTAAGCTGCAAAACAACAGTCCAACCAGCGTAGCGAAGATGAACTTAGCGCGCATTCCACAACCCTATGGCACGCTAGAGTACAACAAATGGGTTCGTGACTTCAACGACGGGCGATCTCCGGACTGATGCGTCGATTCATCTCACGCGAGATACCTGGTGATAAGGGGATAAGAGGATTTCGCAACACCTATTCAAGCCGGAATGTCCCGGCCAGTCTACCGAACACGATTCCCGATAGTCCAACGTCACCGGCGCTCCCTCTTTTCTTCCGTGCGCGTCTTTGCCGCGATCCTTACTTCGAACGACACTGTTGCGAACAGGATTATCACCATCTATCTCAGAGTGAGATGACTTCGGGGTCATGCTCGTTCACGCAGTTCGCCTCGAATCCCACCATGCCGCGATATTCCTCGGTTTTCTTGAAAGGAGTACTGCAATCTAGGCAGACGGGAACCGCCTCTCCGGGTTTCATCCAAACGTGCGGGACATAGGCTATGTGAAATAGGCTTCCGTCCTGACACTTCTGCCACTCGCCGAAGCGCACCCGAGAATCGTCCACTCCGGGCCGAGGAACGTTGCACAGAAGCCGCACCCGTTTCCGCCTGGAATTCCACTGAGCGATTTGCAGTCGCGCCGCTGCACGAGAAGCTAGGGAGCTAACCGGATAGTTCGCTGGCTTCACGGATTGCTACCCGCGACGTGGGTGATTTCCGTCACGCCGCCTTGCCACGGAATCGTCTGCGATTGGGGCAGTGGCTCTTTATCGTCGAGCCCGATGTGGATGATCTGAACTCTTAACTCTTGCCTGGGTTCACGTCTCGCACGTTCTAGTTGTGCGCGAACCACCGCTCTCGATTCCGGAGAGCCAAGCGGAAAATCTCCAGGCTTGAGCCGGGGGTTCACCGATGACCATCCCCGCTAGTGACGCGAATTTCTAAAGTGCTGTCGCCGTACTTGTAGATCATGGCTTCAACAGTCCTGATTTCATCAAAGCCTGCACAGTGGCTTCCCTGCTGGGATCTCTGTGCTTTGGGCAACGCCAAGTCCGACCGTCAGGTCCGTTTTCCATCGCGTCATTCGGCACGAAATCTGGCCTGTTATTACCCACCACAACAGCCAAGAAACATGCGGCGCAGCGAAAAGTTGAGGGTTCGAGCGATTCCGCCACGGCCCGAGCCGCCGCCCTCGATTCGACCGACCCCAGTGGAAAATCGCCGGGGTTCACCTAGCGAACCTCATGTTAGCGAGACTGAAATGGCTCTGCATAAAGCAAGCTCAATCGCATCTTAGTCGACGTTGTTGCTCGGTGCCCGCGGAAACCACGCCGGCACAGTGCCGTCTCGCGCATAGGCTTCCAATTCTTCCGTGGTCATCCGCTCGAACGCTTGAGTCATTGTCTTGTCCTCAAATTCGATGGCTTGACGTGCTCTCCCTTCTGTTCGATCGGCTATCTCTCGGGCCGCTTGCACGTTTCCGCGAACCGCATCCCGCACCTGCGCCTCGGCAATCAGTTCAGCCCATGTCCGTCCTTCGGGATCGTTTGGAACGGGTTCCTCGAGCTTGGATCGGTAAGCATCAGAAAGAATCTTGCTTTTTGGCCGTCCAGAGGGGTTGCCGCTCTGCCCCTTTCTCCATCGGTGGGCCTTCCCTGCCTCGGCGATGTTCGGATTGTTTCCTCTGCCCATAGGTGTTCCTAGCCTGATCCCAGCTTTGGTTTGAGAGCCATTTCGGATAGGCGCTCTAGCGCGACGGCTACGAATGCCGACTCAATCTCCATTGCAAAGCAGCGACGGCCAGTGTTCTCGGCAGCACAGAGATGCGTTCCAGACCCAGAAAACGGCTCGTAGCACACGTCTCCCGATTGGGTATGCAGGAGGATTGGAATCATGAACAGTTGTAGGGGTTTTTCAGTCGGATGGCGCGATTCCACTCCAGGAAGGATCGGAACATCGATCTGCCAGACCGTTGTTGGAAAGTCGCCTGGGTTGCGTTTAGGCTTATTCCCTTGCTTCCAGCCGAAGAAGCACGGTTCATGCTGCCACATGTAGAAGGAGTGCGTCAGGACAGGCTTGTTCTTCACCCAGATGATTTGCTGGTGAACCAGGATGCCGCAATCCCGCATGGCTTTCTCGACTTCGATTTGACGCTGCGACGCATGCCAGACGTAAATCGCAGCATTGGCTTCGCACACCGACAGCGCCTGCCTCAAGAATGCCTCATAGAAAGGCCCGAGCGGTTCGGTCTTCTGCTTGTCGGCATAGCGGCCCTTCCAGTCCTTGTTCTTGCCGTCGGAAAAGTCCTTTGAGGGATGGTTCTTCGCATCGTAGGAGACCAAGTACGGTGGATCAGTCGCGCACAGTTTCGCAGTGTTTCCGTCCATGAGCGCAGCGACATCCGATCCCTTCGTGCTGTCGCCACACATCAATCGGTGGCCGCCGATCTCCCAGATCTGGCCCCGCGCCGTCTTCCACTTCTTCTGCAGCTCAGCAGCTTGATCGAGCTTCGGCTCAGGCACCGCGAGGTTAGCGTTGCGAAAGCCCTTAAGCAGACTATTTAATTCGTTTCTCGTTCCAAAACTGCTTTAGGTCCACGTCGAGCGCGGCAAGCACCTCGGGATTCCACTCGAGGTCGAGTTCGCCGACGCGGTTATCGGCAATCGCCAGCTCTCTGGCCTTCTTGTCTTTCTTAAGGTCAAGATCGCCGCGTTGGACTGCGACGAGCGATGAACCATCTGTTTCGATGATGGTGATTGATTCCATGCCTGCTGCTCGTGCTGCCTCTATAGTCTTGTTCCCGGCAATTACGCGATGATGACGGTCCACCACGACCGAGCGGCCAGCACCATACCTTTCGAGAGATTCTTCGAGGAGTTCCCGCCCACGCATCGTGCCTTTATTCGCATTGCTGCCGTCGAGGACGAGTTGAGCGATAGAAACAACGCGGACTCGAGGCTTCATTCCGCTCTTCCCTTCTCGTGCATTGCCCAATGTAGTGACTTTTGTAGTGACCGTGCGAGCAGTCGGCTACATCTAGGCACATCCGGGCACACGTTGCCCAAGAGACTAACCCTTGATCTTCGTATCCTTTGATTGAAAAGAAATCGTTTACGCGGGATGAGGTAAATGGCTACGAACCAGAAGGTCGGGAGTTCGACTCTCTCCGGGCGCGCCACTCTCCCCAACAAAAAAAAATGCGATTTCGAAATCCGCCGAAACGGTCTTAATCGAATTGTCCGTGTTGTCGGGACTTTTTGTCCATGCTCTCTTTGACAAGCAACTTTCCTCAGCGCGAAACGCAGCAAAGGAAACTGAAATCCCTAAGTTTTTCGGCAAATAGAAGCGGCCTATCGGTTGGGCGGAGGGTCATGCTTTATTTTAGCGGCCTTACACGCCTGCCGGTAGCGAGCTTTGTGAACACGCTCTGTCGCCGACGACATTGCCGTAGCTTCAAGAACCGTTCCGACTGCGAGGTCTTTCACAAAATCTTCTACGGTTGCGCCAACGTCCTTACGACTGAAGATAACTTCTTGATTCAATTCCTGGTCAAATGCAATTGCTTGCTCACCGTTATTACTCGTAACCTTCAGCCGCGGCATTTCAATCCTGATTTTAGTCTTACTGTTAGAGAGTGTCTTTCTGTCAGATTCGCTTCAACCCGCGACTAACGGCCTGCAGTTGCGCTTTTTGCAGCCGGGCGAGTGGGCGTGTGTTGAACTGTTATGGGCGGAGCTTCGGAACGCTTTGGGGATGGCCTTTCGACAGGGCGAAAGAAGATTCGTTCCGCGAAGCCACTGGCGAACGCCACGATGTATTGCGCGCTGGAGGTGAGAAAGGCACCATCCTCCGCTCCAACGTGCAGCACCGGAAAATCCACGATTCGCAGCTGCAAGAACAAAGTCACAATGCCTGCGGCAAACGCGCCCAACACGGCGCGGAAGAACAACTGAACGGGTTCGATGCGAAGTTCACCGGGCGAAATGCGCTGGCGCCGGTACTGCATTGTCGCGCTCAGCATTCCGCCGCAAGCGCCAAACAACAGCACGGGAAGTTTTCGCCATTGCGAATGGACGTCGACGTTTAGAATCACGAACAAGCCGAGTACGCAAAGCAAGACGAGAAACAGAATTAAATTTGACCGGAAGGCGAAGACGAGAAAATCGCGCCTCAGATCGTCATCGCGCCGCATGCGGAATCTGCCTTCGTCAATCGCCTTCGCCAGCGTTTCTATTTCCACACGAAGGTGACCGTTGCCATCGTGCACTCGAATAGCGTGTTCCAGTGCGTCCAGCTTTCGCGGGCTCCAAATCTCTTCGCCATTTCGATCGAGATGATAGAGGCGGGATTTCAATTCCAGGATAACGCTTAGGAGTTCGTCGTCGGGGCAGATAAGAATGTATCGCCGATATGCCAGTTGGTAGATGCTGCGTTTTGTGCGAATGTCCCCGGCCTTGATGGGATTGAGGCTGTTTTGGATTTCCTTGATCTCCAGCTGAGGCCCGTAATTCGATCTCGAAAGCGCTTCGAGTTTGTTGCGCAGATCGCTTACTTTCATCTCCAAGTATTCTTCGTCATACTCGGCGACGAGGTCGCGTTTCAGGGTGAATGCTTTGATGGGTTCCATCTAACGCCTCCGCCTCAGAACCAAGCGTGCATCTTCTCGCCGAACGCAACTCGTCCGGTCGTCAGGGCGCCCCCCCCAGAATGATTCGAAATTCAAAAACGAATACCACCGCTTGTGCTCACCTACTATGAGATGCAGCTCACTTCGATGGCGGCGGGATGCCTACCCGGGCGTCGCATCTCATAAAACCTTGACCGTGACATTTCAGAGTCACTGTTCCCGCTCCGGTCAAATTTGCCGACTTTCCTTTATTCAAAACTCCGGTAAATCCCGGACCGGTTGCATAACAGGAGACCTGCGTATTGGGAGTCTCCGAAACACCGTTAAGGCAAGTAACGGTCGCAGGGCCTGAAATTTCCGTACTCGCCGGATGTTCCCCGCCCTTGTCGGAAGTGGCCTGCAGAGCGTGCACTTTTCCAAGACGGGCTCGTTGCGCGCTGCTTCGAGACGGGATGATGAACAGCACTGCCAACAGGCACAGCAGTAGAACGGAAAACAACAGCCTCATCGCCCACCTCCGGTAGGGTGTGGACTTTACACCCGCGAGGGCCATACATCAATAATAACTGGTGATTTGATAAGTTTGGCCGATGCGCGCTGGATTACTTGGCCAGCGGAGGAATATTCTGATTCAGGCGAAAGAAGTTCGAAGGGTCGCAGTGAGCCTTGATTCTCTGCAGGCGCTGCCAGCGCTCTTGATACGCTTCGGGGACGCGTTCCTGTTCGTCGCCGCTCATGAAATTTACATACACACCCGGCTTCATATGAGACCGCAACATGCCGAAGAGACTTCGAACCCAAGAGACGTTCGCGGCGTCGTCTACGGGGTCCTTCCAATCGGCCAGCAGATTCAAAATAAAAGGCGCGCTGCGATCGCCAAATGCCGTTTCCGATGCACTGACGCGTCCGGCTGCCCCGCCGAGGTAAGCTAGCTCGACCTGCGTATTCTGCGACGGAATCTTGGCGAGCGCCTCGACCATAATTTCAATCACGGGGTCACTGAACTCTTTGAAATAGCCGGATTTTGTGTAGTAGCGACGGCCATGCGGAAAATCTGAATCTGCCATCGTCTGGAGCGCCAGGTAAGAAATAGTCTCCATCTTGCAGACAACGTGCTCGCCAATGGCGAAGATGCGGTTGATGTGGCGACGCCCGGCCTCTTCGTCGCCAAACCATACGACGCTTGAACTTAGGGCAGGCTTCCCGCGAATTTCTTCGGGCACTCGATTATCGTTCGGCGCGAGGACGAGCGAAATATTCCATTTCAATTCATCCGGGGCGCCCGGCATGAATTCACGCCAGTCCTGCAACACCGGAGTGATATCGTCCTGGCGGCAGTACGAGATCGCTAGCAGTGCCGAAGTCAATGGATGCAGCCGCACTTCGAATTCCGTGACGACGCCAAAGTTTCCACCGCCTCCGCGCAATGCCCAGTAGAGCTCAGAATTTTCGGCGTCACTCGCGTGAATCAATGACCCGTCGGCTGTGACTAACCTAAAACCGACGACGTTGTCGCATGACAGTCCAAGCAGGCGCGTCAGCCAGCCAGTTCCGCCTCCCAGCACTAAACCGCCAGCGCCGGTGTGTGAAACGACTCCGGCGGGGAATACCAGCCCGTGTTGCTGCGTCGCCGTGTCCACATTGCCTAGAAGACAGCCGCCACCAAATCTTGCTCGGCGCGAAACGGCGTCTAGTTCAACCTTTCGAAGCCGCGATAAATCGATCACTAATCCGCCATCGCAACTGCCAAAACCCGCGAGGCTGTGCCCGCCGCATCGGACAGCGGTGAGGACGGCAGCTTCCTGTGCGTGTCGCACGATCAGCTGAACATCGGCCGCGTCGGCACAGCGCGCAATCGCGCCGGGCGTGCGCGCAACCATCGCGTTCCAGATTCTGCCAGCCTCAGCAAATTCCGGATTGTCTTGGCGAATCAAGTGGCCCTTAAACTTGCCGCGAACTGCGCAGCAGAAATCTTCGAGACCTTTTGTCATGAGAGACGAATGCGTGCTTACTTCGATTCCGACGTTTTCGTAAGGGTTTGGCGGATCGGACGGACTAGGCATGCTTGCTCAGGTCGAGCAGGACATTGCCGAAACGGTGGATCTCCTCAATCGTGTTGTAGTGAACCAGCGAAGCTCTCACAGCGCCTGTTTCGATGCTCAGTCCGAGGCGCTTCATAAGCCGGGGCGAATACAAGTGGCCGTCTCGAATGCCGATGTTCGCGCGGGACATCGCTTCCGTAACGTCCGCCGGAGCAATGCGAGGGAGATTGAAACAGAAAGTGGGGACACGTTCTCCAACTCTTTCTTTCGTGCTGATGCCATACACCTTCGCACCGCCCTCGTTCAGCACTCGCAACATCTCGAGCGAGAGTGTCTCCTCGTACTGACGAATCGCCTTCATCGCTCGAGTGATATTGCCACAGCGCGAAGAAAGCGACGTGGACGTGGACTTGCCCTCTCGCGCTTCCCCAAGTGAGGCCAAGTAAGAGATAGCGGCATCCATGCCGGCGACATTCTCATATACAAATGTTCCCGCCTCGATTTTTAGCGGCGGTTCATTGGGAATAAAATCCTCGCGGAACGTAGGCAGTTTCCGCAGCAGATCTTCCTTTCCCCACAAAAACCCCATGTGCGGCGCGAAAATCTTATATCCCGAGCAGACCAGGTAATCGCAATCCCATTCCTGGACATCAATCACGCCGTGGGGACCGAAATGCACGCAATCGAGAAACAATTCTGCACCGGCTGCGTGGGCGACTTTCGCTGCCGCTGCGACATCAACTACCGAACCCAGCGCGTTTGAAGTTACGGTTCCCGCAACGAGCCGCGTTCGACGCGACAACACCTCGCACAGGTCGTCGACGTACAAATTCCCGTCGTCGCGCATTTTCCACCAGCGAAACTTTGCACCGTCGCGCTCGAGCGCGAGCCAAGTGGCAATATTCGCCTCATGGTCCATATCGGTGACCACGATTTCATTTCGCTCGTTAAGCGTTTGCCCAATCGCGAGGCTGACGATTCGGATGAACGATGTGGCGTTCATTCCAAAAGCAATCTCATTCGGACTTCGCGCATTCACGAAATCAGCCACGCTCTGCCGGCCGCGCGCGATGGTTGCATCCACCTCCTGGCTCTTGGGATAGCGGCCGCCCCGTTGAACGTTGCACTCAAGGAGGTGACGATTTACCGCATCGAATACCTGCTGCGGAATCTGGGCACCGGCAGCGTTGTCGAAAAAGACGAAGGGCGCTGCGTGTTCTAGAGCAGGAAACTTCGCTCGAAGCGATTCGATGGAAAATCCGCCGATTGTCAGTTCTGCCGAAGTTTGACCGACGGCAAGATTCATGAATTAACCTTTAGAAAATCTCAATGGATAAGTGTTGCCGGACTGAGTGGTAAGCACCCAAGATGCACGATCGCGCGGATGCTCCTTCGCCCCTCGTTGGCGGTCGCTCAGACGCGACTGGCCTTGAATAATACCTTAGCCATTATGACGAAGCCTAAGCCAGAAATATGACAAATTTCACAAAAATCCGCCTGTCGGCCCTTCAAGGAAATAAGCCGAACGCGTTGACACCCCTCAAAAAGGGTTATATATACAGCTCTCGAATCCTACTCAACTAGCCCAAACTCTGCACGAACAAGCTCAGGATTCGAGCGATGTGACGGTTTTGTCTGGACATTTGCGCAATGCTCAGTAGGCACCGGCACCTTTTCATCTGAATAGATAGGTGTAGCTCGTTTGATGTCTCGCGGCTTGACCCGGTGTGTCCTACAGGTTTTTTTACGGAGTTTTCCAATCGAAAGATTCGCTCCGTGGGGCTGTTCTCAGACTATCAGTCTTCGTGGAAGTCTTGGAGGTGGATGGTGAAGAAGCTTGCCTGTCTAATTGCGTTGATTGCTTTTCTCTCGGTTTCGTCGATGGGCGGGACGCAGCTCACGCCAGAGGAAAAGCGCACGCTGGAGCTCAAACCGGCCGTCGTCTTGGTTTTAGTCTCCGTGAAGGTTGAGGCAGATTTCCGAGGACAACCCGTCCAGCTCAGAAATCCATACCTCACCACCGCGGGCAGCGGCTTCCTGTTCCGCCACGACGGCTACCTCATCACCAACGGGCACGTGGTTCAGAATGCGAAAATCAACGACCCTCAAGCAAAGGAAGCGCTCGAAGAAAAGCTGCGTGCGAAAGTTTATGCCGAGGTCTTCCAGGCGTTCGACCAGTTTCTTGCAAGCAAGGGCCATCCTCCGCTCACCAACGCACAGAAATTGGAGTTATATCAATCGCGCGCCGTACAAATTCACTATCACAACCCCACTCTCACGGTGTATCTCGCGAATGGCACGCACGTTCCAGGCGAATTGACTCCGAATTACAGTCCTGAAATCGGAGTCGGCAAGGACGTCGCCATCGTCAAGATCAATGGCACGAATCTTCCTTCCGTTCCTCTCGGCGATTCAAATAAGGTACGCGAACAAGATCGGATCATGGTTATCGGTTATCCGGGTGTGGCCTCCGATTGGGGCGGAAACGGACTGATTAGCAGCGAGTCGGCGCTTGTTCCTTCTGTCACGAGTGGCAGTATTTCCGCGATCAAGACGTTGGCTGCAACCAGCACTCCGGTTCTTCAGTCTGACGCCGCCATCACTCACGGCAATAGCGGCGGGCCTGCGTTCAACGCGCAAGGAGAGGTAATCGGAATCGCTACCGCTGGTTCAGAAGCAACCCAAGGGTTTAATTTCTTCGTGCCGATCAATACCGCATGGGAGTTCGTTCGCCGCGAGGGCGTCGCGCCGGATGTTGGCCCGTTCACTCAACACTGGCGCAAGGCGCTCGATTTCTTCGACGAGAAAAAATGCCGTTCGTCGATTCCAGAATTCGATGACGTGCTTCAGTTCATGCCCGGTCTACCGGACGCTACGCGCCTTCGGTCGTCCGCTGTTGAATGCGTCGACAGCGAGGGCTTCGTTGACAAGGTTTCAGACAGCCCGGCCGGTCCATGGCTCCTGTATGGATTGGTCGGAATCGCGATCTTGGGCATCGCCGCTGTAGTGATGCGATCGCGGACGGCGCGGGTGCCCGTCAATGTGGTGAAGCCAACGGGTGGAATGCCGGGCGGCACGCGTCTCGAAGCTCCGCCCCCGCCGCCAGCTCTGCCTTCGGGGCAGTCTTATGGCAACATTCAAGCCACAGCAGGAGCGCTCTCGGGAAAGACATTCAAAGTTCCGAAAGAGGGTCTGCTCATAGGCCGTTCGCCGAAATGCCAGGTCGTTTTGCAAGACGACACGGTTTCGAGCGAACATGCGTGGATCGTCCCATCGGGAAATGAAGTGGTCGTGATCGATAAAGGCTCGTCGAACGGGACCTACGTGAATTCGGTGGAATCGCCGAAGGTCAGCAAGATCGGACTCCGTAATGGAGATCGAATCTTCCTCGGCAAAAAGGGTTCAAACGTTTTTACTTATTTCAACTCATAGCGAGCTCGCGAAGAGGAGATTCGGGATGTCAAAATTCTGCGCCAAAGGTCATCAAATGGAGGATTCCTGGGAGACTTGCCCCACATGCCAAACCACCGGCTACCAGGTGCCGGGCGGGACGGGTGCCGCCGGAGCGGTGGCCAAGACTCGTTTGGAAGCAGACGCGCCCAAAGAAGCCGCGGGAGGTGCTGCAGGCGCAGGGCGTAGAACAGTGCTTATCTCCGAAAAGCGTAAGGCTCCCGTCGTTGGTTGGTTCGTGGCGATGAGCGGTGATCAAAAGGGAGAAGACTTCCGCCTGCATGACGGGAAAAATTCAGTTGGTTCTACCGCTGATTCGCAGGTCTTACTAAAGGATTCCACCGTGTCCGGTCAGCACGCGAGCGTTCGCTACGAAGATGGAAAATTCTTTCTAACCGACCTCGATTCTTCGAATGGGACCTACCTCAACGATCGAAAAATCGTCCGCGAGGAATTGAAGGACAACGACGTGATTCGATTCGGCGAAATTATTGTTAAATTTAAGCGATTATAAGGGACCCCGCACCTCATGAAGATTCGCCCCGGGATTGAGCTGGCCAACCTAACGGATGTTGGTTGCGAGCGGAGCCAGAACGAAGACAGTTACTGCTACGCCGAGCCGGAAAACGACGACGAGATGCAGAAGCGCGGCCGGCTTGCAGTAGTCGCGGATGGAATGGGCGGCCAAGAGGGTGGGCAGATTGCTAGCACCATCGCAGTCGACACCGTGCGCGACGTCTTCCTGAACGGCCCGGCCGATAATCCCGTCACCGCCCTAGAAACCGCATACCAGTCGGCCCACAAAGCCATTCAAGAATATGCTCGCGAGCATCCGGAATTAGCAGGTATGGGGACCACGTGCACGGCCGCAGTTCTGAAAGATGGTTACGTAACGTACGGTCACGTTGGCGACTCCCGGCTGTACTTGCTGCGGCAAGGTATCATCATTCAGTTGACGCGCGACCAAAGCTACGTCCAGCAGATGGTGGACAACGGCGTAATCACGGCCGAACAAGCCAAAACACATCCATCGAAAAACATTCTCACGTCTGCGCTCGGTTCGGACTCTGCCGTGGAAGCTGATTTTGCGGAATCTCCTGTCCCACTGCTCGCGGGGGACATGCTGTTGCTCTGCACGGACGGCTTGCACGGCTTGGTTGACGACGAGGAAATGCTTGCAGCCACCACTGAGAATTCGCCGCGAGAGACGTGCCGCAAGCTGGTTGATCTCGCAAAACAGCGTGGTGGGCCCGACAACATCACGATTCAAGTTGTTCGGATCGAAACGACGTCAGCTGCAGCAAAAGAAGATTCCACCGCCGTAGGGAGTTGAGCAACAGACCATGATCGGAACCGAGATCGCCAGCTACCGGATCCTGGAGAAGCTCGGCCAGGGCGGAATGGGTGTGGTGTACAAGGCCGTCGACACGGGCTTGGACCGCATGGTGGCGATGAAGGTCCTGAATCCGGATCTATCGAAGAATCCCGAACTGGTCGAGAGGTTCCGCGCGGAAGCGAGAGCTCAGGCCAACCTGAACCATACCAACCTCGCAACTCTCTACGCCTTCATGGTTCATCAGGGCACGGCAATCATGGTGATGGAATTTGTGGAAGGAGAGACCTTCGCGCAAATGATCCGGCGCCGCGGCCCCATTCCGGAGGTCGAAGCGATTCCGCTCTTCAGGCAAGCGCTGCTCGGCATCGGGTATGCGCACCGCGCTGGAATTCTCCATCGGGATATCAAGCCCAGTAACTTGATGCTGAATAAGAACGGCCTCGTTAAAGTGATGGATTTTGGCATCGCCAAAGTAATGGGCGCGCGCGGCATGACGCGCACCGGCACGCAGTTGGGCACGCTTGCCTACATGTCACCCGAACAGATCCAGAATCGCAACGTAGACATTCGCTCCGACGTCTACGAACTCGGAATTACGCTGTATGAAATGCTGACGGGACATCTCCCGTTCGAAAGCGATAGCGAATTCCAGATCATGCAGGACCACGTTTACACGCCACCACCTCCGCCTTCCAAATATTATCCGTACATCAACAAGGGCATCGAAAAAGTTATCCTGAAATCGATCGAAAAAAATTCAGATGCACGGTTTCAAACTGTCGAGCAGTTCGGCGCGGCGCTCGAGCATCCCGATTCCCTTGCCTACACGCCTTCGGTCGCGCCAGCCGACGCGCCGACCGCGTCAATAGGTAGAAGCACACTTTCGCACCCCCATTTGTCGGTCTCCGCCGTTCCGCCGGTGGCGCCACCCGCAGTTACACCCGCGTCCTCTTCCGGGGCTTCGCCAGCCGCTGCCTCTGTGGTCACTCCTGTGCCTCTTCCTGCCTCGATATCGACCGTGCCGAGCGGTCCGGCCACCGCCCCGACGCGCGTTCCTGCGCCGACGATCCTTCAATCTTCCTTACAAGTGCCAACTGAGCTGCCCACGCGGACACCAATCGCAGCGGCAAAATCAAAAAAGCCGCTGATGATTGCTGGAGCTGCTCTCGCGTTGCTTCTAGTCGTCGGTGTAGCAGCCTACGAAATCTTCAACCCAACTCCGCACGGAAACGGCGGCGCGTCGCCGATCCGGCCCCCGGCACAAGCTGTATCGCCCGAAGTCAGCACTCCTTCCGAAGCCACTCACGCAATCGATGAGCTTCCACCAACTTCTGGCACCACTCCACCAGCCGCTCCAAAGCCGAAACCGGAGCGCACACCGCGTCAGCCTGCGCGACCGAAACCAAGCGAACCTGCAGCGGATCAGGGACAGCAGATGTATCAGAAGGCACAGGCTGCATTCGCTCAAAAACACTACTTCGAACCCACCAACGATTCGGCCCTTCACTGGGCGATTCTTGCGCGACAGGCTGGCAATCCGGCGGGCAAAGCTTTAGAAGACCAAATTGTCTCGGTCTATAGAACTCGAGTCACTCAATACTACAACTCAGGAAACTACCAAGCAGCGCTTGCTCTCGTAAACGAAATGCTGAAGTTTTATCCAGGCAATCCCGCGCTGCTAAAAGAACAGCAGAAATTCCAGGCGGCGCTGTCCTCTGCCAACTCGAAGCGGTAGCTTCCCGCCCAAGTAGGCTCCCCAGGGTGACCAGCGGGAATTAAGTTGAGGAATTAAGTTTGAATCGACCAGCAACCGGAAGCCACCCACCATCATCGAACCCTGCAGCGTTTCGCAATCCCAGCTCGGAGCCGAATCAGGAACTACTACTCGACTCGTTGGCAAATCCGAGAGCCTGATGCACCACGGCAGGTAAACTCGACGAGTTCCTGAAAGCGGCCCCCCGAATAACTACGTTCAACAAAGCCAGTCAATTCTTAGAACAGGAGGAGTCAATGAATCATCGTAGAGGTGTGCAATTGAGGCTCGCTCGTTCTCGGTCATGCGGTGCATTTGTCCTTCTCGCGTTCGGATTTTTGTCGATTTTCATCACGCCCGCCTTCGCTCAATATAAGCGTGTTGATTTAGTCTCTAATCAGGCGGGAGTGGCGCCAAATCAAGACGCACACCTGGTTAACGGATGGGGCCTTGTTGCGCTCCCTGCAAGTCCATTCTGGGTCAGCGACAATGGTACCGGATTCTCAACTCTTTATACGGGGGCTGGCCAGCAGATTCCGCTGTTCGTGACAATTCCCCCTGCACCTACGAGCCCTGCGGGAAGTCTCGGGACTCCAACCGGCATCGTCGGCAACATTAGCCCGAACCCAAAAGACTTCACCTTTACGAATAAGGAAAACGACAAGTCAGGGGCGGCGGTTTTTATTTTTGCCACTCTGGACGGGACCATCAGTGCCTGGAATCCCACGGTTGACGGTATAGACCCAACCACCGGCCTTAGTCATGCCACCATCGTGGCCGACAGCTCCAGTTTTGGCGCTGTCTATACGGGCTTGGCCATCGCCGTTAACAGTTCGGAGCAAGCCTTCTTGTACGCTGCCGATGACGGACCGAATCGCCGGGTGGACGTGTTCGACAGTACGTTCAAACTCGTGCATTCCTTTAGCGACCCGAGCATCCCAAAAGGCTTCGCACCATACGGGATTCAGACAATCGGTGACCAGATTTGGGTAACCTATACGGCCCTCAATAAAGCACAGGGTGGATTCGTGGACGTGTTCGATACCGGCGGCACCTTAGTCAAACACTTCGCGGTCCACGGACCTCTTCATTCGCCGTGGGGCATTGCCCAAGCTCCCTCTGACTTCGGTCCCATGAGCAACGCGATCCTGATTAGCAACAACATCTCCCGGGGCCGGATTAACGCATTTAATCCGCAAACGGGTCAATTCCTCGGGCCGCTTCGCGATGCCAGCGGAAAGCCAATCGAAATAGATGGAGTTTGGGCTGTTCAGTTCGGCCAGGGTGGTGGTCCCAACGGAGCGCCCAACCAGCTCTTCTTCACGGCCGGTCCGACTAACTATGCCAACGGTCTGTTTGGCGTAATCACGTTCGGACAGTAGTTCAGACAGTAGTTCGGCGTGCCAGCCGTACGAATCCACACTTCGCGACGGGCGCAATTCGTGGCTTAGAGCGCAGCCGCTGAAACGGCGATAGTTCCAACACAACAAGCGCGGCTTCACTCTCTATGGGCGACGAAGCCGCGCTTCGCCGCGTGCGGAGGAACTCCGCCCCAATCGCAAATTCAAACTGCGCCCCAAAACTTAAAGTGGAAGGGTACAACCAAGTCGTTTAGTATTGGGGCAGTACAACGAAACGCGCCCGTAGCTCAGCTGGATAGAGCATCTGGCTTCGAACCTGGATGCTTTAAATCCTAAACGCCTTGTTGCCAATTGCTTGCGAGCGCGAGTGGCCTCAAAACTACCCCTCAGTTGGGCTACTTGGGCTACTCGAATCTATAGCGGAATCTAAATTAGGAAATGCAGCAGGGTCTGCAACTCGTCTTGCTAAATTAGCCAAAGCAAGCAGAGTCTCGTCCTTCACTTCGTATTGCCTGTCCCTCATGGTTTCCCCCAGCTCTTGCACTATTTCCAAGATTTCGAGAGCCAAGAGTTCTCTGGGTTCAGGAAAAACATTTAGTTGAGCCACAACCCGACCCCAGCGGTCATTAAATTCCGACAATACTCCCGGCAATCCGGTAGCAATCACCTTCAGTGCCTCTCTAGTTGTGGGGTCCTGAGAATTATTATTTGACCTTATGAACTCTTTCTGCTGCGCGAGCTGTGATGCCACCTTATGAAGCAGTATGAGATTGGTCTGTAATTCCTGCCAGTGTTTGCGGATGGACTCTTGCCGCTCCCTACGAATTTGACGTTTTTCAGCGTCTTCTTCCCTTGTAATTCTTCTGACTTCCTCCTCCTTCTCTCGCTTAATTTCACTGACCGCATTCCAGCGATGCCAGATTATGTCGTACAGAATCACTAATAGAACGGCGGTCTCAATGACATTAGCGTAGGACCAGAAATGTGCTAGGTGTATTAGTCAAGAGAGATCCCTTACAGGTTTGGATGACTGAACGAGTTCGCGAACTCGTTCAGCGGGCGTCTTTCCCTTGAGCGCGAGATGGGGTCGATCCTCGTTGTATTCGGTTTCCCATCTCTTGAGTTTTCGAGCCAAATCCCTTTTATGTTTGAAATGCCTTCCCTGATAGAACTCCTGCAGAGTCGGTTTTATGGCTTCGCTCGACCTTTCCGTTCACCTCCGGGCAGCCCGGAGGTATGTGTTTGTGGGAAATGCGGAGATCGGAAAGATGCCAGGTGAACTGTGGTCCGAACGAAGAGCCGTTATCGGTCTGAATTTTCTGAATGGCGAAGGGAAAATGCTCTCGGACTTCCCGGAGGAAGTCGATGGCAGTCTTGGTGTTGTCGTGGTCGTAGATGCGCAGGACGCGAAATCGGGTCGCTTCGTCAATGGCCGTGAATTGATAAAAGCGCTGACGCGCTCTTCCCACACGGGGAACGAACTTCACATCGAGTTGCACAGAGCGGCCTGGAACCTGCAGAGGTGCATCCGGTGGTTTTGGGCCGGGACGATACTTCTTCTGTGAAACAGGGCCAACGTGATGACGATGAAAGATCTTCAGGATGGTCGTCGGTGATACGTAGGCGTGATAGTGCCGTTGAAGATAGAGGCTGACTCGAACGGCGCCGTAACGACGCTCTTCCCGAATGCGAAGAATCAGCGACACAATCTCCGGTGGAATGCGAAACCGGATATTGTGTGGTCTCCGGGGCAAGTCCCGGAGACCGGCTACCCCATGCTTTTCATAGCGTTTCTTCCAGATGTAGTAGAGCGCTCGGGATACCCCGAAAAACCGGCAGGTCTGACTGACATTGCCGCTCAAGCGCTGCGCATGCTGCAGCATGCGCAGCCTGGCCTTCACCTTCCTTGCCTGGATCTGCTCGTAAACTGGATTCTTCATCCCGAACCTCCTGCGGTGGGCTGTGAGAATATCCCACCTGTCCGGGATGTCTATTAGCAGCTACAATAGAGTCCCTGAGAGTAAGGCTGGTGGTGGGGTTATCTTCATAGGGCATGGTTCAAAGTAGTCCTCACTACTCCCTCGAAGGAATTAACAAATGCCAACCACAAATAAACTCATCACCCGTGTTCGTGCGCTCGCATCGCAGAACTATGTTGGATTCAAGCACCTCGTCCGAACTCGTAAATCATGGCTCCACAATTATCCAGTTCAAATCAGGAATCAATTTCACGGCGGAACATCAATCTCAAAACTATGTGGCGAGAGTGACCTCGCCATCGTTGAGTGTGGTGCTAACGGGCCTATCTTCGCGGTCCTTCTGTACGAGACTCTTCTCGGAATAATGGCTCAGGCTGAACCTAAAGCTGAGCCTATCCCTCAGAACGAACCAATCCCAATGGAGGAAATATGAAGAAGCAAAAGAAAGCTGTCCCTCTTGTAGAACGACAGAGCACACCGAGCCCTATCACTGAGGGAGCGCGAGCACAGCTTCCGCAGTTTCTTGTTGACCTGATGCAGGTTGAACGAGAAGCGCGGAAGAATAGTTCCATCACGCCGGATATGTCCTACCTAGAGATGCTTAAGGTGGAGAACGATAAGTTCTACGATTCTAAAGTCACCTTCGACCTCTTAGGGTGGCTTAGAGACCTGCCTGATTCCGAACGCGATGACAAGCTTGCGGACATTGATTTATTTTACCAAGAACGAACAGACCGAATCGAGAGCTACCTTTCTGCTATTCGCAAGCGTGGTGAGGAAATCAAACGATTGCAGTTGGACCAGTTCCTCTATCTTTTCACACATACCCATCACAAATGGGCCAAGGAGTAGCACATGAGCGATTTTAACTTTTCAGAAGCAGATTTTGACCGCCTGTTCCCAACTGAGCCTCAGCCTCAAGCTGAGCCTGCCGGACCCTCTGCCGCAGAGCTGGCTGCAATGACGAACTCAATCAACCAGAAGGATGCTCTCATTGACCAGATGCGGCAGGTTATCACCCAACGAACGGGTTTTGACCCGATTACTGGCCAGCAAGTTGGGCAAGCACAACGTCCGGTTGACTATACCCAAGACCGCCAGAAGTACATGGAAGACCTGTATGAAGCGGCCAAGACGAGTCCTGATGCCTATGTAGACGTACAGCAGAAGTTCGTCATGGATACTCTCGGGCCACTCGCCCCGCTTGTGACAAAAGTTTCCCGCGAACAAGCTGTTCAAACGTTGGCGAAAGAAATCCCGGACGCTGGAAAGTTTGTAGGAACTCCGGCATATCAGAGTGCTCTCGCTAGCAATCCCGAGCTACAGAACGCTATTGCGGTTGCTGAGAGCGACCCGAAGTGGAGTTCTCGTCTACCGGGGCTGTATAAGCTGGCGTATCTAAGTGGTGCAGGGATGCAAGCAACAGGCAGGATGATGGTCGGGTATCCGCAGGAATAGACCATATCTTGTTTTTGTAAAATCGGTTCAGGCTCTCATCAATGAGCTTTACAATTTTCTGGTAGTCGTATTCTTTCACTATCCCCAGAACCGCCTGCAAGCCTTGCTGAAAAGAATCTAAATAAGCAGCATCCCCGGCTCCGGCAATACCCATTCGCCAGTTCCCAAAGTAATCCGTTGTCTGAATCTTTTGTGTCGTAGTCTTGGAATAATCACTCACGACCTCTTGCGAATCAGTACAAAGAATCGCCGCTGTGCCAATCTCAAAGCCCACACAAATCGTCATCCTCTTCCTCCAAGGAAGCCGCTTGGGTTCTGGTGGACAAGAGGATGCGGCTCCGAGAATCGCTGCATCATACGCTATCACTAATTCCTGCTAGTCTAATTCCCCACCTCGTAACTTCTGAAAAAAGGGTCAGAAGAGAGGAGAAGTGTATTCAGCAATTGAAGTGCATCCCGCAAGTGCTACCATTCAGCCAGCAAAGGCAATAAGGCGACGAGGAGCTTGCATGAGTCGCCGAACTGGTCAGAGAGGTAGCGTGTTTCAGAAAGGCGCATCACAAGGATGGAACCCTGAAGTCACCGCTTATGGCCGATTCTGGATTGATATTCCGGGAGAAGCCCGTAGGCGTCAAACTGTTTCCCTTGGTGTTTGTCCAACTCGGAGCGTTGCGAAACGCAAGCTTCGGGACTACATCGAGGAATCAGGAATCAACGCGGAGGAGTTTTTCAAGGCCGCAACCGCACCAGCTGTTACGTTCAGGTCTCAGGCAAACGTTTGGATTGACGCTCTCGCAAAGAGAAAGCGCAAGCCTGTGAAGCCTGCAACGCTCTATAGTTGGCGGAACTGTTTAGAAAAATGGTTGTTGCCAATCCTTGGGGATATGCCGCTGGTTGATGTCGCAAATGCAGCGATGAAGATGCTTGTAAACAAATTGTCCGCAGCAGGACTTTCCGCTAAAACCATCGTGAACTATTGCATGGTAGTCAAGCTCGTTGTCGCGTCAGCCGTCAATGACGAAGGCGAGCAAGTCTATCCTCGCAAGTGGAATCACGATTTCGTGGGACTGCCGATTGTGGACAAGAACAAACAGCGTAGACCCACACTCACCGCAGACGAGGTATCAGCCATCATCGAGGGAGCAGGCACTCGGTACAAGCCTCTCTTTGCTTTGTTGGCTGGAACTGGCCTCCGCATTGGTGAGGCTCTAGCCCTAAAGGTCTCTGACTTTGACCATGACTGCCGGACCCTGTTCGTCAAGCGGTCCATCTGGCGTGGCAAAGAACAGGACCCTAAGACTCCCAACGCAGTCCGAACAGTTGACCTACCAGCACCACTCGCGTCTCTGATGCGGGAATACGTGTCTGGCAAAAACGGCTATCTGTTCGCCACGCGGAGTGGGAGACCACTCGGTCAAAGGAACATCACTCGCACGCTTTACACCCTGAGCACGACCGGAGGTTTTCACGCCTTCCGGCGCTTCCGAACGTCTGTCCTGAGAAAAGCTCAAGTTCCAGAGGACCTAATTCATCTCTGGCTAGGGCACTCCGGCGCAACCATCACAGACACCTACGCGAGGCAACTTAGAGAGGATATTCCTTTCCGTCAGGAGTGGGCAGAGAAGGCTGGTTTGGGTTTCAAACTCGTCTCGAAATCGGGACAATTGGGCCACCTTGGGCTACCTTTTGCATCAAAACACGATGTTGAGGTTGCGGCTTAAGTCTAACGAGGGGTAGTATATACAAGGCAACGCGCCCGTAGCTCAGCTGGATAGAGCATCTGGCTTCGAACCAGAGGGTCGGGAGTTCGAATCTCTCCGGGCGCGCCACTCGTTTCAACGACTTACGATTTAACTCATTTGAAAAAAATCGCGCGTTGTTACCCCATCACTACTAATTCCCATTAATTCCGTTGAAGATCGCTTTCAACGGAAGTTATGCGAACGGCCAAGTCCACTAAGCCTGTTGGTCGGAACTAGTCGAAACGCTTCGGCCGCAAATCGCGTCTATCCGCTCGGTGGCCCGCGCGACCAGCGATCTGTACTTCAACCATTGAAGGAGAACGCATGTCAAATGAGAAAACAGCAAGCGCCGCCGGTGCGAGTCGAGCGCCGCAGCCCACGGAAACAAATCCTCTCGATTTTGTGCCCGACAAAATTCCTTTCGACACTCCGTATGGCCCACCGATATCACTCGACCGAGCCCAGGCGGTTATTCACGCAGCGGTAACAGAGGCGAAAAAGCGGAATTGGAAGATGAACGTAGCAGTCGTTGATTCCGGCGGCAACCTCGTAGCTTTTCAACGCATGGACGGCGCGATGCTTGCCTCCATTCAGATTGCCGAGCACAAGGCACGAGCCGCCGCCACCTTCCGGCGCGAAACCAAGCAGTTCGAGGACGGTATTCAGCTTATGCATCTCAACTATCTGCTCGCGTTCGATGGAATCATTGCCTCTCGAGGCGGCATCCCATTGATCGAACAGGGAGCAATTATCGGCGCAATCGGTAGTTCGGGAGGCACGGATTCACAGGACGAGATCGTCAGCAAGGCAGGCGCGGCAGTAATCAACCCACCGTCGGCAACGAACAAATAATCCAAATCCCGAGAAAGCGTCGGGTGCAATCAACCGGTTTCCGAAACAAATAAATAGACAGGAGAATGTCATGACAACTGCAAGCGCAGTTACGAAGCCCGTACAAATCCGCGTCACCCGCCGGTCCCCCGCCTATTGGCGCGTGACGATCGACAACCCACCGATTAACGTGATGGGCCCGGAAATGGTCAGGGAGTTCCAGGAAGTCATCAACGCTCTCGAGGCCGACGAGCAGGTCAGAGTCGTGGTCTTCGACAGCGCGGTCGACGACTATTTCCTGAATCACTCCGATTTCACGGCCAAGCTTGAGGATCTGACCGGATTGCCGGCGGGGCCCACGGGGTTACCGCCGTGGCCGGATTTTCTCGCGCGACTCACCCGCTTGCCAGTCGTTTCGATCGCCCTCATCCGCGGTCGTGCCACCGGCAACGGCAGCGAGATCACACTGGCCTGCGACATGAGCTTTGCCAGTCGCGAGAAAGCCATCATCTCGCAATGGGAGGTGGGCGTGGGAATGGTAGCCGGCGGCGGCCCTATGGCTCGGCTTCCCCAACTCATCGGCCGAAACCGCGCCCTCGAAGTGCTCTTGAGCTCGGAAGACATCAGAGCAGAACAGGCCGAAGCCTACGGCTACATCAATCGCGCCCTGCCCGACGCCGATCTAGATGCGTTCGTAGAGGCGCTCGCCACCCGGATCGCCAAGTTCGACAAATGGGCGATCGCCAATACCAAGCGTCTCGTCAACACCAGCCTGCCGCCGGACGTCGAGCTCGGCGCCGGGTGGGATGCATGCATCGCTTCGCTCGGGCGACCCGCCGCCCAGAATGGGATCAAAGCGCTGATGGCGCTCGGGTTCCACAAGCCGGGAGATGTCGAAAATCGGCTCGGCTACTACCTGAACCAAATCGCGCGCTAGGTCGGCGCTCGACGCGATTCTCAGCTCGGGGACATTGAGGAGCGAGGCGTTCGAAACCATTCTTGGCGGACATGTTTCGAATGTCTGTAGTGGTGTTTAACATATTCTGCGCACTATATCGAAAGGAGCCATCAATGAACGCCGTACAAGTCGAACAGAAGAGCTATGAGATGCCCCCGCGCGAAGGGATCAGCATCGCGCATTTTCTCACCGTCGCCGACGTCGAGCGATCGGCTCGCTACTACGAAAAGGTCTTCGGCGCTCGCATTCTGACCATGGGTGACGGCAACGCGCCTCCGTATCTGCAGCTTGCGAATATCTGGATGATTTTGAACGTAGGGGGCGGGCCGACCCCGGATAAGCCGACGGTAACACTCAGCGTCCCCGACCCGAATCACATCAACAGCTTTATGAATTTCCGCGTTGCGGATATTCACGCGTGCTACGAATTATGGAAAAGCCGAGGGGCCGAGTTCATCACGAAGCCAATACCCAAGTACGGCGAGATTCGCTGCTACATCCGCGATCCTGACGGCTATATTATCGAGGTCGGACAGAGCACCGAGCTCAAATACGGTTAGCGCCCGGCGGGGACGGGACGAGGATTTAAGCGCAGCCATCTAGCTTCTCGTCAAATGGAAGGCTCAAGATGAACGATCAACAAACGAAGCAGGATCCTGCAGCGCGAGATCAAGAGATCCGTGCAGCACTGGATCAGCATTGGGCGGCGTCCGATGCCAACGATTTTGAAACCGAGCACCTCATCTATCGTGAAGACGCGGTGCTGCAATACCCACAGTCAGGCGAGCTAACCCGCGGTCGACGCAACATACAGGGCCAGCGTGCCAGTCAGCCGAGCAACAAGCGGTTTACTGTCCGGCGAATCGTTGGCAGCGGCGATCTTTGGGTCACCGAATTCATCCTCACCTATGACGCCAAGCCGTCCTACACCGTGAGCATCATGGAATTCAGTGGCGTCAAGGTTGCACGGGAAACACAGTACTTCGCGGATCCATTCCCGGCTCCCCCATTTCGCGCTCAATGGGTCGAACGGATGCCCACATAATCTCGAGGCCGAAACCGATGGCCGAAACCGATAGCCAAAACAGAATCGAGGGATAAGAAGTGGATTGGAAACGGTTGCTCGAGTTTGCGCTGCTGGGTAGCGGTGACTTGGAACAACTCGCCATCCTGCTCGTACGCGTTTCGATCGGCCTTTTCTTCGCCATCTCCGGGGCAAACAAATTGTTTGTCTCCGGCGGCACGAAACCCGTTTACGAATCGCTCGTCAAGGCCAAAGTCCCGTTTCCCCACCTGATGGCGTATTTCGTGTCGGGTGTCGAGTTCATTGCCGGATCTTTGCTGGCCGTGGGGTTTCTTTCCGGCCCGGCCTGCGTGGCTTTATTAATCGATATGGTTGTCGCCACCCTCACCACCGCGCTTTCCACCATGCCTAAAGGACTTTCGCCTCTTAACTGGCTCGACGATTTCCTCTACCTCCCGGAAGTCCTCTACGTGCTCTTCTTTATCTGGCTGCTCTGCTCTGGTCCGGGAAATTTCAGTGTCGATTACTGGCTCGCCGGCAAGTTACTGAGGTGATCGACTCGACGAAGCAGTTATCGCGGCTGAAACATTCTGGCTAGCGAACTTCCGCCGCTACGTTCGCAACCTGTGTTACGTGTTCGTCGAGCAAGATCAGGTCGTACTTAAACTCGATCTCGCCTGATTTCTCAGGGGTGAATGTGAAGTCGTAAGTCTCACCCGGCGCGATCGTGAATGAAGCGGGAGTGGCAACGGATTGCCCCGACGCGAGGTCGGCGCCATCTTTGGCGACGGGGGTCCATTCAACAGGTTTCCCGTCCTGAACTGCGTTTATCACGATCGAGTTGTTTGCGAGGATATCGATGAACCGGAGGCGATAGCGCACGCCGGCGCGCAATGCAAGCGGAGCCGGAGCGGTTGAGCCGTTCAGCAATAGCGCTCCGTCTTTGCGTTTGCCGTTGCGCGAGAGCACAAGCACCTTGTCGGTTTCAGGATGGAAGGTCGTGCCTTCGGGCAACACGATGAGTGCACCATAGAGCCCGGAACTCAACTGGAACAGGTCGTTCATGTGCGTGTGGTACATGAACGTCCCCGCGCGTGGCGGTGCGAACAGCGCGTCAAATGATTTTCCGGGCGCGATCATGGGGGTGACTCGCGGGCCATCGCCTCCCCATCCTGGCACACCATCGTAGTAACTCTCCAGTTCGATTCCGTGCCAATGCACCGATGTGGCTTCGTCGAGTTTGTTCGTTATGTGGATCGCCACCGGTTGATTGCGGGTGAGCACCAGGGTCGGTCCGGGACCACCGCCCGTCTGCGTCAGCTTGTCCGGACTCGAGGATTGAGTAGGTATACTTCTTCGGATTCGACTGATCCTTTGCGATCAGCAACTGGAGCTTGCGTTCCGCCTTCGGTGATTTATGCGCCACGGTTGTGCTGTTGCGTCGCCACGATCGTCATTCCCATGACGAGGCCGGCCATGTGGTTTATTGGATCGGTGTGCTGCACTCCGTCGTGCATAGTCTCGTGATGAAAGGCCGAAGTTTCCGGAGATACGTGGGTCAGGATGTGGCAATGAAAGATCCAGCGGCCCGTACGCTCCGGTTTCCAGAGGGTGGTCATGGTTCCACCGACGGCCATAAAGTTGGTGGAAACGTCGCGCATCTGCGACGGGGGCACCGGGTCGCTGTGCTCCGCGTCGCCCGCGCTCAGCACGCGGAAGTACGAGCCATGCATGTGCATCGGGTGCACATTGCCGCTCGGATTCAGCCACACCCAGCGTACTTCGCTGCCCAGCGGATATTCCAGGCGCTCGGTATAGGGCCACGACTTTCCGTTGATCACCGGAACATCGAACGATTCCTGCGCGAGCGGGCGGTCGCGCCACATCCCGATGACGAACACACGATCTGGCGCTACCGTCCCTCGGGGATCCACGATGAATGCGCCGTGCAACTGGCTGTCTTCCTTGTAGGGTCTGCCTGCGAGCGTGTCGCCGCCGGCGGTTGCCCAATAGTAGTAAGCGCCCGGTGCGCCCGCGGAAAATGTCAGTCGCGGGTCGCGCCGCCAGGCACCTCAAGGGTGTCCTCATCCTTTCCCGGACGCGTATGCATGCCGTGGATCAAGACATCTCTTGCGATCAGGTTATGTATGGTGACGTGGATCCTGGTGTCCTGCGGAATGCGAATCATCGGTCCGGGGATCTGCAGTGGCTTGCCGCGCTCGGCGAAAGCGAATACCTGCAAGGCTCGGCCCCGATTCATCTTCGGGATAAAATGCGCCTTCGCGGATCTCAAGTTCTACTGTGAGCCCGCCCTTGGACAAGGTTCCCGCCGCGTGCTGATTCGTATTCGCTGTAATGCGTGGCAACGAGGAATCTTCGACGGCGGTTGCCTCGCAGCGGGCGCCAGCGAAAAACGCTGCCGCGAAGACGATCAGGAAGTACACCAGCGCCTCAGAGATAAATAACTTGGGTTTCACGGAGAAGCGATTATCCCTCAGATTCACGTCAACTGGTATGACCATTGGAATCCCTTGCGACTGTGGCTTGATACTGGTAGCTCTAGAACAATTCTGAGTTAGTTAACCCATAAAACTACCAGAATGGTAGGTGCCCCTCCTTCTTCGCTTTGCATCTTCCGTATCACACTGACAGCTGATCCCGCTCGAGCAATTCACTTCGGAGTTGAGTCTCAGATTTTACGGGTGCCCAACTCTTCGCCGTCTTTGCGAAGGGTGGGATGGGTTTGACTTGCTGTCGGTGTCGAAAACTCTCGGGAAGGGCGGGTGGCTGCCGACTGAAACTGCTTCATCGCAAAGTTTGGAGAGCAGACGGGCGGGGCTGAGATTCAGCCCCGCCTTTTTTTGTTGGTTGTAATGGCGATCAAAGATCAAAGAAACGAAGAACCAAAACCCCACCCTTCGCCGACACCGCGAAGACTAGGGCACCCGAGAAATCTAAGACCCACTTCGGAATTCAACGGGTGCGCCACCCGCCACTGCCACGTCTCCGGCCAGGAGTATATCGTTAGAATCTACAGCACATTAGGAATAGAGAGAGAATGTGCATGGAAGTCTCGGCGTCGACTGCATTTTTTTCGTTCTAGTAATTCCAGTCCCATCTCTGAGGAAACCTCTTGAAGACCTGCCTCGCCTTTCAGTTATTTCTTGACATCACCAATGCGGCGACACATATTCTCCGAGGCTTGAACTCCGCTGTTTGCGGAGAAAGTCTCTTCAGTGATGCGTTCCACTCACCAGGAGGAATTCATGTCTAGGAAGTCCACCTTGCAGAATTTTTGGTACGTATGTCGAGCGCTGCTCCATGGTGCTGTTATATCGGCATTCCTCATTCAAACGACGCCCCTCACGGTCGACGCTGGAGCCAATGATCGCTCCACACTCAAGAACTACCAGCACGTTTTCATCATCATGATGGAGAATACGGGCTTTGACGCCTTGATTGGCAACTCCAACGCGCCATTCATCAACTTCGCCGCTTCCTCCTACGGCCTTGCCACGAATTACACCGGCGTTACACATCCCAGTCAGCCAAATTACATTGCGGCCACCTCCGGTTCCTTGAACGGCGTCACCAGCGACGATGACACCACCATTGACATCCCCAACATTGTCGATCAGCTCGAATCTCACGGCAAAACCTGGAAGGCTTACATGCAGTCTTTCTCCCTTTGCAGCACTCCGTTCGACCACGCCTGCGGAAATCAGCTCTATGAGCGCAAACACAATCCCTTCATTTCTTATCAGGATGTCCAGAGCAATCCAGCCCGAGTAGCCAACATCGTCGACTTCAGCCAATTCAGCGCCGATCTCGCCAATGGAACTGTTCCCGACTACACGTGGATCAGTCCAGATCAGTGCCACGACATGCACGGCCGCGCCGCCACTCCTGCCGATCCCTGCGACTTCTCCCAGATACAGGCCCTGATCTCCACGGGCGACACTTTCGTGATGAATGCCGTCAACGCCATCATGAATTCGAGCGCTTGGACCGGCAACTCAGTCATCTTCATTACTTGGGATGAAAGCGACTTTACCGGCTCCGGTTTTCAAGGGTTCGGTGACGACTCCGGCTGCTGCGATGCCCCGGCTGGCCAGGGCGGTGGTCGCGTCGTGATGATTGCCATCTCCCATTCCGATCATTCCGCACGGACTTCGAGCGTTGCTTACAATCACTATTCGATGCTGGCCACGATCCAGGATGGGTGGAAGCTCGATTGTCTCGGGTTCACCTGCGACACAGTGAATGTGCAAGCGATGGCCGATCTGGTTGGTCCCAAAAGGTAGACGAACGAACTCCAAGTTTCCGTCCGACGGAATGATCGAGGGCAGCAATTTCAGCCACCGACGAAATGCGGCGTGAGTTTCTTGCTCGGCCCAGTGTAGTTGGGTATAGTCCCCCTGTCGTTGTAACAATCCCGTACATTCATATTTGAAGGGGTGCGTTTCATGCCCGGATTGCTAACGAAGATTCTTCCGCACGAAAAGAGTTTTTTCCAGATGTTCAACAAGCAGGCGGAGAACGTTTACGCAGGCGCGCAAGCGCTGGTTGAGATGCTGGAACACTTCGAGAATCCGGCACAGGGTGCGGAAAGCCTCAAATCCTACGAGCACATAGGAGATGACCTTACGCATGCCATCGTGATGCGACTGAACCAGACATTCATTACGCCCTTCGACCGCGAAGACATTCACGAGTTGGCCAGCGCGATAGACGACGTGTTGGATCTTGTGGAGGCTGCAGCGACACGCCTGGTGATGTACCGGATCAAGCAGATCCGCCCGGGGGTCGTGGACTTGGCGAAAACGGTACGAGATGCGTCAGCGCAAGTCGTAGCGGCGGTTCGCGTGTTGGAAAAGGAAGACCACATTCAGGACACTTGCATCGAGGTTCATCGCCTGGAAAACCAAGCGGACCGCCAGTGCCGGGACCTGCTTGCCACCCTTTTCGATGAGGAAAAAGATGCGATACAGATCATCAAATGGAAAGAAATCATCGAGACGCTGGAATTTGCCGCCGACAAGTGTGAAGACGTTGCCAATGTCATCGAAGGCGTCACGTTGAAAAACGCCTGAGCCCGCGTCACCCGTCCTGGCAGCGCCCATGAGCAAAATCATTCTGATCGCCAGAAGAAGGGCCGCGTGACGAATGGTCAGTTGCTGTACGTAATCGTGATCGTCACGCTGGCCTTTGAGTTCACAAATGGTTGGCACGATGCTGCGAGCTCGATTGCCACGATCGTGTCCACCCGCGTGCTCCGGCCGTTGTGGGCTGTTGCGTGGGCCGCATTTTGGAATTTCCTCGCAGCTTTCGTTTTTGGTACCGCTGTGGCTAAGACAATGGGAAGCGGACTCGTGAATTTGAAGAGTGTGAACGAGACCGTTCTCCTGGCCGGATTGCTCGGAGCGATTGTCTGGAACTATACGACCATCCGCATGGGGTTGCCTGCTAGTTCATCTCACGCTTTGATGGGCGGTTACGGCGGAGCGGCTGTGACGGCCGTAGGATTCCGCGCTATCTTGATTCACGGGTGGATCCTGCCGATCATTTTCATTTTCGTCGGACCGCTGATTGGAATGGCGGCGGGACTGATAATGACGGTGATCACGAGCTGGATCGTCCGGCGGCAATCGCCACACCGCGTGGACAAATGGTTTCGCCGCCTACAACTCATCTCCGCCGGAGCGTTCAGTCTCGGCCATGGCACGAATGACGCGCAAAAAGGCATGGGCATCATCACCGCGGCTCTGGTTTCAGGCGGCGCGCTTTCCACTTACGTGGTGCCCTATTGGGTGATCATCTGCTGCCACTTGGCTATCGCGGGAGGTACGATGGCAGGTGGATGGCGCGTAGTGAAAACCATGGGGCAGAAAATCACGAAACTCACCCCGTTCAGCGGGTTTGCCGCGGAGACTGCCGCGGCGTTGACCTTGATTGGCACGGCGCAGGCAGGAATTCCCGTGAGCACCACACATGTGATCACCGGGGCGATTGTGGGCGTCGGGGCGTCACGGAGAATTACGGCCGTGCGATGGGGCGTCACAGAACGCATCATGTGGGCATGGGTGCTAACCATTCCCGGCGCAGGAGTGATGGGCGCGCTTTTCTATTTTGGTCTACGACATTGCATGCACTGAAATGTGAGCGAATCTTTCTGTCCGATCCTGCTTTGATTTCATTCCCTTACACGGATGCCGAAGCGGATTCAGATCCACCCGCGTCAAGCCGACTTGCGGCTTCTCCGAACAATCAGGATGAAGGCGGTAGTTACGCGGTGGACTCGCGCAGCGAGGCGAGCAGGTCACTCGAATATCAACGTACACTGTTGCTGCTGACAAAATCAATTTGTCGCTGTACTCGCGTGACACAGCAGTGATGATCTCCTTAAACTCATCCACAGTCGAGAATTCGGGGACGTCGTGCACATAGAACTCTCCGCAGAGACCATCCCATCGCACGCTCGACGCGCCTCTCATGTGGTCGTAGCCGGACGGTCGGGACGGAGTTGGCCGAAGGCGCAATCGGCGATGGGGATCGAGACTGACACGCTGGATGATGACTTCTCGCATCCTGCACTCGCGGTGATTCTGCCTGCTTGTACGCCAGAGAGAAAGACGAGTTATACGAACCTCCCCGATGAACGCCGAAGTCAGAAACTACGTTTTCCCGCATAACTGTCGATAACAAGGATTTCTCAACATCTTGACACGACTGGACGGCTAAGAATACAGTTGTGGGCGCGCTGCTCCCTAGGAATTCCAGTCCCACTCCGCAGGGGATTTTTCCAAACACGCAGGAGAGAATCTATGAAAAATACTTCGCGGGCCCTGCTTTTTCTGTGCTTGTGTCTTACGTACGCTGGGGCGGCTGCAGCCCAGTCCCTCAGTCCCGATCTTCCGACCTGGTGGACGAAATACCAAACCCTTTTAAAAAGCGGCGCCGCAGTCGCGGCATCCCTAGACCCGGCAGTAACAGTGGGGCCCAACGTGGACCAGTCGAGCGAGTGCGGGCCGCAGAGCGAAACCTTCATCACGCTGGACCATTCGAACACCGCGGTGCTCACCGCCGGTTCAAACGAGATTTTCCGTCTACCCATGCGCGGCTATTTTTCTTCCGACGGAGGGTCGAGCTGGGGAGCGGTGGATGTGCCGCTGCCGCCGCCTCTTTCGGGAACTCATGACAATCGCTTCGCCTCCGATCCAACGCTGGCCTTTGATACGAAGGGACATGTGTTCTACGGCTACATCGCGGTCTTCTTCAGCGCGGGTGGAGCAATCAATGGCACTGCGCTGGACGTGGCCAGGTCGTCCGACGGAGGCAAAACCTATCCTTTGCTGACCCAGTTCTCTTTCTCGCCGGGCGAAAATCACTTTAACGACAAGCCGATGATTACCGCGGACACGAATCCTGCAAGCCCGTTCCGCGACAACGTCTACATCGCCTGGGACGCCGCGTCAGGCGGCTCGGGTGCCGGAGGAATCCGTCTGGGTGGTTCCACGGATCATGGCCAGACGTTCACCGTGACGCGCGTGGACAATGCGAAAGGGCCGGGACGAGGAATTGGAGCCGTTCCTTTCGTAGGACCCAACGGCGAAGTGTACGTCGCCTGGAACGACTTCGCGCGCAACACCATCGCGTTCAATCGATCGCTTGACGCCGGCGTAACTTTCGGGCAGCAGACCATCGTCGCCGCGAAGACCGTCCCATTCCAGATCCCTGTTCCGGCCGAGTCGTTCCGCGGCGCGCTGATTTATCCCGCGTGCGATGCCGACCGCTCAAGTGGCCCGCATCGCGGGCGGCTTTACTGCTCGTGGATGGACCAGACGCCCGCCGGCTTCGCTGATATTTTTCTCTCCTTTTCCGACGACCGCGGCGCCACATGGTCAGCTCCGAAGCCCGTGCCCGATCAACTTGCGAGTGTGGACCGCTTCAATCACTGGCTTTCGGTCGATGCGGCGACAGGCGACGTGAGCCTTTCGTTCTACGACACGCGGAATGACGCGACCGGCTTCCGCTTCGAAACCGACGTGTACTTCACGCGTTCCAGTGACGGCGGTGCTACGTTTCTCTCGCCCAATGTGCGCGTGACAACAGCAAAGTCAAACGAGCACGATTGCAACGGAGTGTTCCCGTGCCCCGGAATCGATCTTGGCAACCAGTACGGGGACTACGAGGGGTTGGTCTCCTTCGGCGGTGTATCTCATCCTACCTGGACCGACAGCCGGGACCAGCTTCAGCCGTCGACGGGCTGCCGGACCGATCTGCTGATGGAGGAAATCTTCACGGCCACGGTACAGTAAAGTACGCCAGGCGCGAGCGCGGAATTCATCAGGCCGTTCGAATCGAAGGGCGAGAGCGTTTCGGTTGACAAGAACGGAAAGCAGGCGCTGAAGCTGAGGTTGATTGCTGTGGATGCCGAGAGCCCCTCGAAGTAACTCAGGCGACCACCGTGAAGATAACGCATTTGATGCCAACAATCTCGACCTGACATCACGATAGGTGTTGCGAACAGGGCTTGATTGAATGCCGGAAAGTTTATTGAGCTGGCGGAGTTGCCTGCTCCGATCCAGGCGGCGCGGTGGCCTTAGACGTCAGCTCTGCTTGACGAGCCTGCAATTTTTTCAAATCATCTTTCGACACTTCTAAGTCCACTTTCGCAATTTCCACATTGCTCTTGAATGCTGACCGATCGATGTCGTTATCTGCGCTTTCGAGATCTTGAGAAGACTTATCGAGAACTTGTTGTTTTCTCTGAATCTCGGCTTCCGTTTCATGGATCTGCCTTTCGGCCTCGTCGCTGGTCTTTGGCAGTGAGGGATCAGATGATGCGGTCGTCTGGCTCCCAGGCCCGCCGGCATGTGCAGGAACGGCTGACTGCTGCTTCGCTGATGCCCCAGCCGGCTCCGCGGCAACACCCTCGTCATTGTCCCACGGTTTCCTGAGGCCCTTGACGTCATCATCCGTCCAGGTCTTCTTGGGTCTTGGTTTTTCCTGCGCGGAGGAAGAAGACTGTCCTTGAACGGGAGTCCCGGAGCCTTGAGATGTTTGCGCGTGAGCGGGAGCAAGTGATCCCACCGAAAGAATTGCCAGGATTCCCAGGCTGCAAACTTGCAGAGATCGTTTCATCATCGTCTTCCTTATTCCGGAATGTCGCGGAATGATAAGACTCGATATGTTAAGTTGCTCGAAGAGTTGGCGATTGAGCAGCTGTTATAGAAAATTCCATTTCCGCCTCCGCCGCTCCAATTGAATATGGGCGTCCCGAGGTTATTCAGGAGATTGCCACCCGGATTTCGGGTCTTCGCAACGAATACGGCGCCGTTGTAAGAATTGTTTCCGCCGCCTGAGCCTTGGACGTTTCCCTGTCCGATAACCAGAACCATGCCATTCCAGCCTACTGTTCCGCTGGGGCTATAAGTGCCTCTGACAACCAGGATGCCGTAGCCGGTGACATTGCCCGAGAGCGCTAGGTCGCCGGACGCTCCATTGTTCGCGCTGTCCACAACGACCGTTACCGGGTTCGCCGCAGTGCCATAATTCGGCAAGCTTGTGGCAGGTCCCTGCACCACGTAATCGGCAGCGGATTCTATCTGCGCGACGATGGCTTCGAGCTGCGATGGAGTACTTTCCGTTGGCGGAAGGCCGTTGGTGACGTCCGCTACGCTGGGCGTGGCCAAGCCGCCTCCCGTGTATTCGGCTGAGCGATCCGGGTTCTGCTGGATATCGCTTACCACGGAAGCAACTGACCCGGCTCCACCGACGGTCCCGACGGCGGGGACGGACCCTTGGGGAGGCGGGCAATTGGGACCGCCCGGGTTTTGGTCATCCCCTTTTACGACGAACGGAACAGAAGTGGGTTTCTGATAGTTGGGGGCGTTGCCATCGAGCGTAAGCGCTCCAGGGAATTTGAAATTGAATATCATCATCGCGTTGTCCGTCTGTAGCATTCGCTTGGCGCCGTTCGGCAACACGGCCATGGCCGTCATGCGGTACACCTGTTTTTGACTCGTCGGCTCATTCGGAAACAGGACTAGGCTCACCGGATTTCCGTTCACGTATTGGTGAGCGCCGTCGTAATAGATTGGATTAATGGTATCGATGACGCCGTTGCCGTCGATGTCCAGGTTTTCAGATTGTTCCGTTTTCGCAGTGATTCTCACCCACTTGTAGAGAGGTCCTGGAAGCCCTGCGGGTGGAGCTGCCTGCCAAATCGACGGGATCGTCTGTGCGTTCCCGCCCAGACCGCTGGCCGCAGTGCCAAATTCTTGAACGTACTCGGCATCGTAGAAAGGATTCGCCGCATTCGTGGGCGCGACCACTTCTCCCGCAGCAGGATTGATGATGTAGCGCACGGTTCCCTTGGGCAGAGGGTTCGGAATGAACGCTCCCAGAGCGTTGGGGTGCTTTGACCACATGCGGCCGCGCGCCTCTTCCAAGCCTGCAAATGCGGCATAATAGCTTTGCGTGGCCAGCCGGTAGTTTCCCGCGATCGATGTCTCCATCCCGGAAGACAACAGCATCGAAAGAGCAACGATACTCACGAGCATGAGGACGAAAATCGCAATCAGAAGCGCGACACCCTTTTGCGATTTGTTTATCTCCGTCCCGAATGTAGCCTTCATGTTGGCTCCTCGTTTACTGACTGGGATTCATTACGACCGCGTCTGTATGAAGCGAAACGACTCGTGGCTGGCCAGTCTTGGGATCCACTTGCTGAGACTGAACGATCAGCATTATGCCAACCTGGCGGATGTACGGCGCCGTATTGTTTGGCGCTACGACGTTGACGTTCGTGCAGGGCAAAGGAGCCGGCGGAGTCGCGCTATTGTTGCATTCGTATGTGAAAACAGGCACGGGGGTGTTCCCTGGGAACATGCCGGGGTAGAAACCCTGCAGAACCGCTCTTTGTGCCGCCGAATCGTTGTTGACCACGTTGTCGACGTAAGGAAGCATCACTCCGGCGACTGAAGTGGCTAAAACAGGATCTGTTCCCGCTACTTTGGGCGTGACTCCGCGCAGAAGGGTGTTGCCCTGCAGCGTGTACCGAATCCACTGAGTTCCGGCGCCTGTGGAAGGGCTGATGTTGCCTTCAATAATCAAATCAAACTGATTGGGTGTGGCGCAGGTAACGCCAACCGTGCACGGCGCATTGGCTATATAGCCGGGATCCCATGCGAACGGCAATGCCGTAGGTCCTTGGGCTGCCGGAATATTCCACCCCGTGTTTGCCGGCGGGAATCCCGCCTCGTGGATATCCCGGCTCATCTGGTCGACTCCAAGTCTGGCTGTCTGGAATGAGTCGAGCACCTCGGATTCCATCTGGTAGCGTTGCACGCCCTCATTGAGAAGCATGAACACGGAACCGGTGACGACGACAATGAAGGCCGCTACAGCCAGCATTTCAAGCAGTGAAAAACCGCGTTGTGATTTATTTTTCATTGTCATTGAGATAGCTGTTGCCAGGAATCCAAGGATACGGGCGCCAATGCCCTCGCTCCGAGGTTCTGTCGCGCCCCTACTATGAAACGCTTGGAGACAGCCGTTCCTGTGGCATTAACGGAAGTAATGACTGCCCAGCGCACGTCATACCCGCCTTCAATAGGATTCTGCGGATCGGCCGCCTGGAAGTTGTAGCCCGCCACCCGAGCTCCCGAGAAGTCGATCCTCACAAAGTTTCCATATTGAATGACCGGACTTCCGACGACGACGTTGGGAGTCGCGGCATTCCCCAAGTTACAGACGTTTCCATCCGCGTCCGTGAAAGTGACGCTCGTAAACGGCTGCTTCACCATTTGATCGAGCTCACGCTGGACGACGACTACGGAAGTCGTGTCCACCCGATTGTTCAGGTTGGATTGCAATGCCGCGGGAACCAATTGCATCACCGCCACGACGCCTACAAGGAACACAACCGTCGCGATCGCCAGCTCGATGAGGGTGAATCCCCGCTGCTGCGAAGCCAATCGAGCTGGTCCTTCCTGCCTTCGTTTTTGAGCCGCGCTTTTCATTCCATCTCCAACTCTTAAGGACTGGTCCATCCCGTGCTGCCGTGCGGCGCGGACCAACCCTTGCTTCTCCCACTAGGTTCAATTGTTATCGCTTTTGCGCCATAATTAGGATCGTTATTGAGAGTGTAGTACATGACCCAAATCGGAGGAGCGCCGCCGAAACTCACCGCGCCACGGGAATCAAACGTGACGAGGATGCCCCCGTTGGCAGCGATGGCAGCGGGCTGTACCACCGCGGCAAAGCCCATGGATGCTGGTGGGGGAACCAGTCCACCAGGGTTTGCGTTTAACAACGACCGGTTGTAAGCAAATTGCGGATCGGTCGCCACGCGAATGCCGGTGCGGTTAACGTCCACCCACATTATGGGGACGTTGCTAACCGGATCGATCGAGTAATAGCAACTGACATTGGTGTTTTGCTTAATGGCTTCGTAGCGGGTCCGCTGAATTATCATGGAAATGTTTTGCATTGCGCTGCTCAGCGAATAGGAGTTCATCGCCCGCACGAAATTAGGAATCGCGATCGCAGCAACTATAAGCACTATAGTAAGTGTCACGACTAGTTCTACCATCGAGAAGCCGAAGCTGTTCCGTCGCGATATGAACCGAGGTTCTCCCGCCCGGCGTGTTGGATCCAAGGCGAGAGGCGGTTCGAGAAAACGAATTGCACGGTTGGTAAGCGCGATAAGCATTTCGACTGCCTTATACGCACTTACTGGGCCATCTGAGGGGGCCCGTAAGTAACATAAAGACAAGATGTTATGCTTTACCTTCCTTGCTGAAAAGAGCAGAGGCCCCAGCTTAGGGGAGAAAACGTTACCTTTTCACGCGAGCCTGTCATGTAATGTACGGCAATGCGGATCTCACTAGATTCCGTACTCAGGAACATTTCCAAATAGGATTGATAACGGCAAGGCGCGATGAGGTTCGCTAGCTGAAGCTAGCGCGTGTGCCAATTCCGCCGGTTGGGCATTTCCTGCGGCAGGAGACCTAGATTTCATTTCGTCGCGCATTCGTATACAGATTGGTTGGCGGCCCCGGGGGCGGGTGGCCCACCCTTCTTTCTTTGCGTCTTCCGTCGTATCACAGCTGACGGCTGATCCACCGCGAGCAATTCCATTCCGGAGTTGAGTTTTAGATTTTGCGGGTGCCCCTCGATAAGAGCGAAGGCGTTGTCAAGGCACAGTTGTTCGGTGCAGTGCTTCGAGCACCGCGTGGTTAACCAGAGATGGTGGAGGACCAAGACTCTGGAAATCTCACGGTGAATCATCTCGCGGTGAACAAATCGTTTCACCAACCATCGATACGGCCCTAACCTCGGCCATGATTCTTCTATCCGAACCCCGATCCGTATCGGGGCGAGAGCGCCCAATCAACTCTTCGGTCTATCCGCTGTGGCGGACGACCAGGGGCACCCGCGAGCTGCTCTCGATCGAAACGATCTCCGGATACCGCTTTTGCGTGCGCAGCATCCAGTAGAGTCGTAGGGCCAACTTGCGCGCCGCGGCCACCTTCGCCACTCCCTTCGGCTTTTGGTGACAGCGATGCAAATATTCCTGCCTCATCTGCGGATCGCAGCGCACCGCGACTTGCGCCGCTTCCACCAACAGCATCCTCATAAACCGGTTCCCTTGCTTGCTGATCGATCCCAGCCGCTGATGTCCGCCCGAACTATACTCGCGCGGAATCAGTCCCAGATAACTCGCCACCTGCTTGCCCCGCGCAAAGCGAGTCACGTCTCCCATCGTCAGCACGAACGCCAGTGAAGTTACCGGCCCCACGCCCGGCTGCGTCATCAACAACCGTGCGTTGGGATCCTTCTCCGCCGCTTCTTTTACTGCCAGATCCAGCGATGCGATCTTCTGGTCGAGCATCTCCATCACCCCGAACAGATCGTCTCGCCGTCGGCTGGCCCATGGCTTCAAGGGAAGGGCACGCAGCAACTTCTGCCCCGCTTCACTCCACAGCCTGCTTTTCTTCTGCAGTCCCTGGTTCATCGCCAGGTGCTGCAACCCGTTCTTCGCTTGCGCTCGCAATCGCACCAGCTTGTAACGGTGAATCAGCAACTGCCGCAGGTCGCGTTGTTCGCTCGAAGGCGCCCAGATCCTCGGAAATCTTCCTTCCAGCAACAACTGCAACAGCAACGCCGCGTCCCGCCGGTCATGCTTCTGCTGCCGCACGTCGCTGGCCCGAATCCGCGCCGCATCTCCGATCCACACTTCGTGCCCCGCAGCTTTCACCATCTCCACAAACCACTGGCAGTTCCCGGTCGCTTCCATGCCGATCAATGCCGGTGCTGCCAGCTGCTGATAAAACTTCTGCGCATCTCCCGACGCATGCACCAACTTCTCCTCAGCCGTCTCTCCCGTTCCCTGATCCAACCAACAAATCTGTTGCCAGCTGGGATGAAAATCGCAGCCTATAATGATCATCGAAGGCTCCTTCTTCCTTCCCAGGGTTCTTGGTCCTCCAAACTAAAGAATACCCGGGTCCGAAAGGGAGCCTTCGCTCTTATCCAATCAACTCTTCGCCGTCTTTGCGAAGGGTGGGATGGTTTTGACCTGCCGGTGCCCACCCTTTGGCTTTCTAAGGGTGGGATCTTCGGATCCAAGTCCTTACCCCCGAGACAACCTCTTCCGCCCGCATAGCGTCTACTCTTATAGTATTGTCGGCCGCGTAAACGGCCCCAAGGAGGCATTGGCAAAATCGACCGGCCCCTTCGCCAAACGAAGCCCGGCTAGCGAAAATCCAAGCCACTCCCACCTCCCAACACACGCGCCCGCGTCCTGCGGCCCGCGAATCCCAAAAAGGACAACTCAACATGACCCCGAGAGCGAGCAGGCGAATCAGCCAGGTAAGTTCCCGCCATAGCACTCGCAGTAGCACCGGCCCCGCTTTGCATTACTCATTCAAAAGCAATGTCGCACAGCAATGCTACCGCTTGCGCAGCTCCACCCGCGCAACGACGCCGCGCGCAACCTTGCGCCAGCAAGTCACCGCCTGCCTCTACAAAAAGAATCTGTCGCCGCGCGACTGCTACCGCTTGCGCTGTTTCACCCGCGCAAGCTCTGCCGCGAGACTTCATCCGCGGCCAGAATCCGAAAGGCCGGTCGGTGTCCAACCGCACCGCTTGCGCAGCCTCACCCGCGCAATTTCCTCCGGTCAGGAAGCCCGCCGGCGAGGAGTAAAGTTAATACACGGTACCGCGATTAAAACTTTCGGCAAAAGACCGCGAATCAGCAAGTTGCAAAATTCTAATCGGCGGTAAAAGGGGGGTACAGCACTGTGATACTTGATTCATGCCGGAATCTAAAGTTAGAGTGGGCGCGTTGCCGTGTGCGAACCACGGTTGAACCACGCAGCTCCGGAAATCCGGCAGGAGAGCGAGACCCAAAATTGCTGACCATAGACAGTCTCGCAGGCGTCGCCAAACCTGAATATATCCTTCGACCGCATCAGATTGCCCGGAGGATATGGGTTGAGGCCCTCCCGAAAAAATCTCAATTCAAAAAGGTCTGGTTGCCATGGGGTTACCCGCTGATTGTCAACCCCGCGGAATCCATTGGCTGGGCTGTTTACTCGCGCGGAATCTATGAAATGCCACTCACCGAAGCGCTCTGGCGGCTGGCACAACCCGGCGATGTCGTGGTCGACGGCGGCGCGAACATTGGATATGCCACCAGCATCCTCGCTGCGCGCGTCGGGCCTCGCGGCAAGGTCCACAGTTTCGAGCCTGATCCCCGGTCGTTTGGCGAGCTTCAGCGTAACGTCACCGAATGGGAGGAGCGCGGGCAGCGCGGTGCATTTGTCTTGCACAAAGCAGCATTAGGAGCGCGATCAGGTACGGCGACTCTTCAGGTTCCGGCTTCGTTTGAATGGAATGGTGGAAGAGCCCGCATCGAGAATACCGCTGCCGAACAAGAGCCCATATCGGAACTGGACCGCGGAATCACGAAACTTGAGGTGAAGTTAGTCACTCTCGATGAAGTGTTTTCACAGGGCGAGCATGTAAGCGTGGTCAAGTTAGACGTGGAAGGATTTGAACTCGATGCGCTAATGGGAATGCAACAAATGTTGCGCGAGCGCCGAATCCGTTACATCGTCTTTGAGGAACTCCGGGACTATCCTGCTCCTACTCATCATTTCCTTCGGGGCGCGGGCTATTCGGTGTTTGGGCTGGATCACGGCTTCTTTGGCATCAAGTGTTGCTCTGACAGAGGGCCCCGAGTAGAAGCGATTTCTGGACTTCCCCCCAATTACGTGGCGACATACGAACCGGAAAAAACGGTCCGACAGCTGGAACACGGTCTATGGAAATCCTTCGGCCCCGGTAGATATCTTTACTGAGCCGAAGACTCGACGATCACAGCCGACATATCTTTGGTTATGCCTAACCGTGTGCGGCGACGGCAGCACGGTGACGATGGGCATCCGGGGTGCGGATGTGTTCTGGCCGAACGCCCAGGCCTATTACCCGGGCCGGAATTCGGCGGAGCATGGGAAATTTTTTTAAGAGACGCAACGCCAAGGGGAGCTTCCGTACTTCCTCTTTATGGCTCAAGGCAGGACGAATGAAGTTCTTGTGCGCGAAGAGCTGGGCCGATTGGGTCATTTTTGTCGGAAACTCACGGCGCTTCTGGACGGCGCGGCACAGTTCGTCAAGAGGAGCGCGATCGAGGAGCGCTTGCGCCAACGCGTTCGCAGCAGCGACGGCATCTTGAATCGCTAAATTGATGCCAACGCCGCCAACGGGCGACATGGCATGCGCGGAGTCTCCGATACAGAGAAGTCCAGTTCGCGACCAGTCGCGCAAACGATCCACGGAAACTGAGAGCAGGCTGATATCGCTCCAATCTTTCAAAGCCTCGGTCCGACTGCCGAGAGACGGAGCCAGCTCTAAGAGGCCTTTGCGAAAGGCGGGCAAGCCTTCCCGCTTCATTTCGTCGAACGTTCCCTTCGCAATGACGTAGGCGCACTGCCAGTAGTCGCCGCGATTGAGCATTACCAGAATTTTACCGGCCTGGAAGCGGCCGAGGGTTTGCTCGGGGTCGGTCTTGTCTCGCGGGATACGCATCCATAGCACGTCAATGGGAGCGCCGAGATCGATTACTTTGAGGCCGGCTTGTTTGCGAACGGTGGAATGGCGGCCATCGGCGCCGACGGTTAAATCAGCGCGCACCTCCATCGGGCCCTGTTTGGGTTTGGCGCGGACACCGACCACCCGGCCATTTTCGAGAATCAAGTCCGTAACTTCAGACTCCATGCGCAAGTGGAACTCAGGATACGCGCGAGCTTTTTCCGCGACGAAATTCAGAAAATCCCATTGCGGCATCAGGCCGACGAATTTGCAATGCGTAGGCAAGTGGGAAAAGTCCGCGATTGTCACAGTGGTGTCGTCGATTACCCCGGCGATGGAGGTGAGCTCCTGGTGCGGGCGGCGCAGGAAGTCTTCAAGTACTCCAAGTTCATACATCAGTTCGAATGTGGACGGGTGGATGGTGTCGCCTCGGAAATCGCGAAGGAAATCGGCGTGTTTTTCGAGGACTTGCACATCGACACCGGCGCGTGCGAGCAGGAAGCCCAGCACCATGCCGGCGGGTCCGCCCCCGACTATGCAGCAGGTGGTTCGGATGGTTTGGGAATTTGAATTTTCAGCGGACATGGCGAGCTCCCTTTGGCGGGGCTCTCCTAATACTTTAACCTGTCGCTGGGTGGGCTGACGAGCGGATGAATCGGACTGCTGCCCCTGCTTCCCTCGTTTGTATGGCGTGTAGGCTTGCGGAGTTCGGGTGTGGGTCGGTGCAGGGCTTCGAGGAAAAGCGCACAGGCAGGAGTGCCTGCGCCACCTAAGGCAAGGCGCGCCGGTGGTATTGGTCAACTACGTATCGGGAGCAGCGGGCGCAATGTTAGGGATCAGGAAAGAAGGCTGATTGTGAGGGAGATTGAGAGGCCGACGATGAACATGTGCACTGCTAGCTGGCTGAGGAAAAAGCTGGAGGAGAATTTGCGTTTTGGGGCGCGGGAGAGAGGGATGGTGATGAAAGTCATGAAGAGATGAATCAGGGCGCCGTAGAGAATTCCGCAAAGGACTGGCCGCGCGGTCAGGAATGGCAAGCTGCGGCTTGCTGTGTAGTAGATTGCTGCTGCTGTGAAGGCGATTACAAAATGGAACAGGAGGCCGAGCACGGCCGTTCTCTTTCCGCCGCGAAAGCTCGATTCGCCGAGTGCGCCGCTGGCAATGAATTGCAGCAAGCGTTCGAAGGTGCCGCCTCTCAAGAGGAAGAGCGCGGTCGCGCTGATCAGGTCCAGCACGCCGCAGATTGTGCCGGCAAGAATGATTATGGCGAATGACGACAGGGAGTTCTCCATTTGTGCGGCGGCAATCCTCCGCTGCGGGTTGGATGCTGCGACTCGGTGCAAAGAACTGTATTAACTTTGAGTGGTGGCGTAAGATGCTGCGCGTTGGTACCAGCCTTGGTCGCGGTCCGAACGCGTGAAACCTCGAGTGTAACCAGCACATCTTAATGAGCAGGAGGCATCCATGAAGGTGCCCAATAGATCGCCGAACGGAAGCGCGGTGCGACTTGGCCGCGAAAGCAGCGGAATGAGATTGAGCGGCCAGATGCTGGCGCTGCTGTTGTCGTTCGCATTGATGTTCGCCGTGTTGCCTCAGACCTTGAATGCATATCAGCAGGATGCGCAGCAGCAGCAACCGTCCGATCAGCAGCAGGGGCAAGACCAGAGCCAAGGGCAAGATCAGGGGCAAGATCAAGGACAAGATCAGGCGCAGGGACAGTCCGCCTATACACAACAGACGCCCGAGCAATTGCAACAGCTTGTTGCTCCTATTGCGCTATACCCGGACTCGCTGGTAGCGCAGATTCTGGCGGCGACTACGTTCCCGGCAGAAATCGTAGAGGCGGATCGGTGGGTGCAAGCGCATTCGGATTTGAAAGGCGACGACCTAGCGAAAGCCGTGGATCAAGAGCCGTGGGATCCGAGCGTGAAGGCGTTGACGGGGTTTCCGACCGTGCTCGGAAACATGGATAAGAATATTTCGTGGACGTCGTCGCTCGGCGATGCTTATTACAACCAGCAGCAAGACGTGATGGACGCGATTCAGGTGATGCGGCAGAAGGCGCAGTCGGCCGGCAATCTGAAATCTACTGATCAACAGACCGTGCAGTCGCAGGGATCGACGATCGTGATTCAGCCGGCGGACCCACAGATTGTCTACGTGCCTGCTTACAACCCCTGGATCGTATACGGCGGGCCGATTGTCGCGTGGCCGGGATGGTATCCGTATCCGGGAATTTGGTGGGGAGGCCCCGGTTTCTACTGGGGACCGGGATTCGGGATCGGATGGTACGGCGGATATGGTTGGGGCTGGAACAGCTGGGGATTTAACTGGCATAACCGAGTGGTCGTCTACAACCACAACACTTATTACTCGCACAGCCGGACTTTCTATAATCGCAACGTTTACTACCGGCATGGCGGCGATCGCGGTGTGACGTCGAATCCGCGAAACAGCTTTGACAATCGCGGACACGACAATCGCGGAAATGAAACGCGCGGCAATCAAAACAATCGCGGCAACGAGGCTAATCGCGGGAACGAGGCTAATCGGGGCGGGCGTGACAATGGTCGCTCGCCGAGCAACGTATACAACCGTCCGGGAGCGACGACGCGACCTTTTGAGGGGAATCGCGACGAAATGCGGGGGTGGGGTGGCGGAGGCAATCAACGAGAAGATACCCGTTCCAGTGGGTTCAGCGGCTACGACCGGGGCGGGCAAGCGAGAAGCTATGAGTCGCGAGGTTCGTCCAGCTTTGGCGGGGGCGGTCGCGGTGGCGGTGGTGGCTTCGGCGGAGGAGGCGGTCGCGGGGGCGGAGGCGGGCGCCGGTAAGGAGCAGTTTTCACGTGAGCAGAACGATATGAAAGTGCGACACGGAGAAGAGATATGCTGCTGATGAAGAACGAAGCTAGGAATTTCGGCTGGGGCGATTTTTGCAGGGCTGCAGCGGCAGCGGTGATATTGACGTGCCTTCCTGTGAGCGCTTTTTCGCAGGAGAAAGGGCAGAAGACTTTTTCGTCGGCCGAGGAAGCGAGCCAAGCGCTGGTGAAAGCTGCGCAGGATAACGACGAAAAAGTGCTGATCGAGATCGTCGGGAAAAGCGCGAAGGAAATAATTTCTTCGGGGGACGACAAACAGGACGCGAAGCATCGGGAACATTTCGTCAAGCGGTACGAAGAAATGCACCGGCTTTTCAAGGAACCAGATGGGACAACCACGCTTTACGTCGGTGTGGACAATTGGCCGACCCCAATGCCGATCGTGAACAAAGGCAACGTCTGGTACTTCGATGGCGAAGCCGGGAAACAGGCGATACTCTATCGCCGGGTCGGAAAGAATGAGGTTTCCACGATTCGAGTTTGCGAGCAACTGGCCGCCGCGGAGAAAGAGTACTTTGCGATGCAGCATGTGTACGCCGCAAAAGTAGCGAGCGACCCAGACCAGAAGAATGGCCTTTACTGGAGCGGCGAACCGAAGAGCCCGATCGGGCCAAAGATTGCCGCTGCAGATACAACGAGCAACAATGCCTCTCTCACGCCGTTCCGCGGTTACTACTTCCGAGTGCTAACCGATCAAGGAAAGGATGCCCCTGGCGGTGCGAAGAGCTACATGGTTGACGGCAAGATGACGGATGGGTTTGCGATCGAGGCCTATCCCGTGGAATACCGGTCGTCAGGAGTGATGACTTTCATTGTTGGCTCGGACGGGGTCGTACACGAGAAGGATCTCGGGAAAAAGACAGAAATAGAAGCGAAAGCGATGAAGAGCTTCAATCCCGATTCATCCTGGCATCAAGCGGAAGAGCAACAGGAAGCGACCAACGCACAAACCACGAAGTAAACTGCAACGACATTCAGCGCGAATTCAGCAAAAGGGCTCTCAGTAGGGCCCTTTTTGTTTTGCATGACTACGCCAGCGTTGTCACGTAAGGTCGATTGACGGCATGCGCAGCGCCGCGCACGAAACACGCCGCGCAGACAGTGAGAGGCGCATGAGTGTTTACGCGATTGCGATGTTCTCGATTACTGATCGAGCGGTGTATGGACGATATCAGGCGCAGTTTATGGGCGTGCTGAATCGTTATAAGGGAGCAGTCTCGCGGCGGATGAGCATCCGGTGGTTGTCGAAGGCAACTGGGACCGGGATAAGGTGGTGATGGTTTGTGGGCGGGCGTCTTCCTGGAGAGCGAAGTCGGATTGATCCAAGTTGGGGATGATTTTGCCGTGCTTGTCGCGGACGGCAGCGTACACCGTGACCAGTTTAACTTCTGTGGAAATCTTGGATTTGGATTGAGGAGGCTCTGGTTGCTGTGACTGCGATTGAGGCGCAGTCGGCGGCGTTGATGACTGTTGGGGCGATGGTGACTGTTGCTGTGGTGGCTGCGATTGTTGCTGA
Organism: uncultured Acidobacteriota bacterium; assembly: GCA_963721825.1. Lineage (GTDB taxonomy): Bacteria > Acidobacteriota > Terriglobia > Acidiferrales > UBA7541 > Palsa-295. Next base: position 88,288 of record CAVRLE010000002.1, read on the forward strand.
TTCTGGGCCCACGAAATATTTCCAAATAAAGTTGCGAGTACCGACAGAGCCAGGGCGGCGAAAACTACTTTAGGAAATCTTCGCGCACCCGAATCGCAATCAAGAGTCGTTTTACTTCCCCTTCGCATGGGCAATGAGAAGATTCATTCTACCTCGTTGAAGTTGCCTGCGAGTCGGCCGCGCCGATCCTCCGCTTCCCTTTCTGGTCGCCTGACGAACGGTCACCCGTTCGCCAAGTTGACTTTGGCTTCTATGCACACCTACCATGTTCGCGCAATTGGGAGTAATTCGCTTGATCGGCCAAACCATTTCTCACTACCGCATCGTGGAAAAGCTCGGAGGCGGGGGCATGGGAGTGGTTTATAAGGCCGAGGACCTGAGGCTAAGGCGTTTCGTAGCGCTGAAGTTCCTGCCGGACGCTCTCGCACGCGATCCGCAGGCGCTCGAGCGATTCCAACGCGAAGCCCAATCCGCCTCCGCGCTCGACCATCCGAACATCTGCACGATCTACGAAATCGGCGAGCACGAGGGCCAAGCATTCATCGCGATGCAGTACCTCGAAGGACGCACGCTGAAGGAACTGATTGGACAGCAAGCCCTGCCGACCGAGCAGATTCTACAACTGGGCATCGAAATCACGGACGCGCTGGACGCAGCGCACTCGCAAGGAATCGTTCATCGCGACATTAAGCCCGCGAATATTTTTGTTACCAAGCGCGGACGCGCCGTAATTCTTGATTTTGGTCTTGCAAAGCTTCTTCCGGCCGGGGCGCGCGCAAAATCCGGAGATGGAGCGAGCGCGGCATCGGAATTCACCACGCAAGGCGTGGCGGTTGAGGATTTGACAAGTCCCGGCTCGACCATCGGGACAGTGGCATACATGTCGCCGGAACAGGCACGCGGCAGGCCGCTTGATGCGCGCAGCGATCTCTTCTCGCTGGGCGTTGTGTTTTACGAAATGGCTACAGGGTCGTTGCCGTTTCGCGGCGAAACGTCGGCGGTGGTATTCGATGCCATCTTGAATCGCGCGCCGGTGGCGCCGGTGCGATTGAATCCTGATTTGCCGCCGAAACTTGAAGAGCTCATTAATAAGGCGCTTGAGAAAGACCCGAAGCTCCGATGCCAAAGCGCCGCGGAGATGCGTGCCGATCTGGAGCGGCTGAAGCGCGATTCGGGCTCAGAGCGGGTGGCTGCGGCGGTGTCGGCTGAATCGTCGTCCCTTTCAGGCGCGTCAAGCCCGGTCAGCAGAGCCGACGAGCTTGCGCCGGACTCGGCTCGTAAATCCGCAACGGGCGTCGCCGTCAGCGACAACCTGGAGTCGTCCAGCACGCCGGCAAACTTCAGAAAGTGGATTCTAGCCGGAGTCCTCACCGCATTGGCGTTCGTCATCGCGGGAACACTTTATTGGAAAGGGGCGTTTCGTCACGGGATCGCGTCGACGGGGTTTTTGAATTCGAAGATTTCCAGCCTAACATCAACAGGCGACGTGCAATTAGCGCGCATTTCGCCTGACGGACACTATCTTGCATACATCGCCAGGGAGCGCGGACTATTCAGCCTCTGGGTGCGCCAAATCGCGATTGCAAGCGCAGTGCAGATCGTCCCTCCTAGCACGGACGTCATTTTGGACGCGACTTTTACGTCGGACGGCAACTTTCTGGCGTATATCGCATCCCCGACTCAAACTGTCTACTCGACGGTGTATCAAATCCCAGTTCTCGGAGGCGCGCCGCACCGGCTCGTCAAAGAAGCCGTCACAGGTGTGTCGTATTCGCCGGATGGACGGCAAATGACATATGCGGCATACGACGTGCCATCCGCAATCGCAAGCGTAATGATCGCAAATGCTGACGGTAGCGGCGTACGAAAGCTGATTTCTCGCAAGGCATCCGTCACGTTGGGTTCCTACCAGGAAGTTCGATGGTCACCAGACGGGCGGAGGATCGCGGCGCAGACTTCTGAGGCGGATCCACAGGGTTTGGACTCTGAGTTACTCGAGATTGACGTTGCGACCGGAGTTGAAAAGCCGATGTTTACACGGCATTGGCGAGACATCAGCGACTTCTGTTGGTTGCCCGACGGAAGTGGACTTCTTCTTGCCGCTGGAGAAAAATCTGGAGATCCCGCTCAGCTATACGTTGTTTCGTATCCGGCCGGTGAGGCACGCCGGATTTCCAATGATTTGAACGAGTACTCCTCAACGTCCGTCTCAGCAGATGGGACAGCGATAGCATCCGTTCAGACAACAGTTTCGAGCAGCATATGGATAGGCCCAGGAAACGCTCCCGACCGAGCACAGCAAGTGACTACCGGCCGGTTTGACGGAATGTATGGCCTCGCATGGACTCCCGACGGACGGATCGTTTACTCGGGGAACCATTCGGGAAACTGGGATCTATTCATGGCGGACGCTGGCGGGGGACGTTCGCGCCAAATTACATTTGACGACCGTTCGAAAAGAAGACCGACCATGTGTGACGGGGGCCGGTCGGTGGTGTATGACGTCGACACTGAAGGAGTTTCACATCTCTGGAAGCTCGATAACCGAAGCGGAGCCTCGGTGAAATTTACAAACGGCGCCGGCGAGTCGCGACCAGAGTGCCGCGGAGGAGGAGACTGGGTCTTCTACCTTGGCCAGGTCGCCGATGGAGCTTCTTACATCTTCAAGGTTCCCATTTCGGGTGGAGCGCCAGTTCGCGTGTCTGACCGAGCCACGTTCGGAAATCCTGTAATAAGTTCCGACGGACGGGTCATAGCATTCCCAGCCGCAGGAAAGGATGGAAAAGTAGTTGGGGTAGCTGTCTTCGCCGAGAACGGGCAAGTTGTGTTCGAGAAAGACAACCTTTCGCCGACGGCTGATCCGACGAGTAATCACGTTGCACAATGGACGCCGGATGGGAGCGCAATAGCCTTCATCGATGTCCGGACAGGAGTGCCCAACCTCTGGACTGAACCGGCGGCCGCTCATCCCACGCAACAGCTGACGCACTTCAACTCGGGAATGATCTGGTATTTTGCGTGGTCACAGGATGGAAAACAGATCGCGATCGCGCGCGGAACAAGCCAGAGCGACGCAGTAATGTTTACAAGCTCGAAATAAGGTCGATTGGCTCCGGGCTAGGCTGAAGGCTTCGACTCGTGCGCCTTCTTGACGTCGGGGCCGATGCGTTCGATGAGGGATTGGCCAGGATCTTCGCCTTGGTAGCGCTGCAGAATCGTTCCGTTGCTATCCATCAGGATGTAGGTCGGAAATCCTTGTACCCCGTAGCGGCGGGCTGATTCACCGTTGTTGTCAAAGCGTTGCTCCCAAGTCATCTGATTCTGCGAAACGAAGCTGTTCCAGGTGTTTTCGTCGCGGTCTTCGCTGATGCTGACCACCTGTACCTGGTCGCTGCTGAAGGCGGATTGAAACCGCTTCAGGTCAGACAACGACTCGCGGCAGGGGCCGCACCAGGAAGCCCAGAAATCGAGCAAGGTAAGCTTTTCGCTTGATTTGGAGGATGACGAACTGGAGTTCGGAGCGCTTCCGCCGATGGGGATTCCGCCTCGGGGCATGTTTTCGTCGTCGATGACCTTGGCTGCTTTCGGCTCATCTTTCTTTTTCGCGCGTGCCAGGCGAGCTAAATCGCCCTGCAACGTTGGCTGGTTGCCATTGGCTGGTGGCGCGCCAAGGGAAAACCCGGCAAGTCAGCAGTCCGGCAATTCTGACAAAAAGATGTGGCGTGAAAAAGCGCGAGCGATTCATGACCAAATGGCGCAAAATCGACGAGCGCATCAGCAAGATTCAGGAAGAGACTCAGAAATATGGCGCGGTGAGCTTCGATCCTTCAAGCGGCGTGCGGCAAAATATAATCTACTAGAGGATCGCAACGCGCAGATCAAGCAGCTCGGCATTCCAATCACAAATACTTCTGTGAATCCGGCTCGCAGCATTGGACCTGCTATCTTTGTCGGCGGGTGGGCGCTTCAACAGCTTTGGTTATTCATCGTCGCGCCACTTTGGCCGCGGTTGTTTACGGCGCAATGAGAATTCCCGGCGAGACGATTACACCTCGCGAGGCAGAGCGGGCGCTGCAGAGCGAACAAGCAGAGCGAGCGCGAGGGGCGGCGGCGGGAAAATAGGCCGACACGGAACCTCGACAACTTTGCAAATACGAAGCCGGCGACGCGTTTATTGCGTCGCCGGCTTTCTTGTCTCAGGGGTGAGCGGTGAAAGACGATAGCGCCTAAGCGACGCGCGCCATCGAAGGAGAGTTATTGAGTTCCAAAACGAAGCCCTTGTCTTGCGCATGGATCAAATAATGCCCCGGCGCCACAGCCGACAGCCGGTTAAGGTGCTGTCGGGCTGCTTCAAAATCCCTATCTGCGGCGATCCAAAAGAAATTTCCGTCCTGCAAGCGTTTGAAGATATCGAACGTGTGATTCATCGGGTGGCTCCTGTGAACTTCAAATGCTTGTGATTCAGAAGTGCAGGTTGGGGGCCAATAGCTGGCGAAGAAATACAATGGAATCATAAAGTTGAACGATAAAAGGAAGCCTGTAGCAGAGCGAATGAGGGTAATTTTTGCAAGCCCGTATCGGCTTTGGGTACTAAAACTGGGTCCCCGACCGGCCCGCCCCCGCCTCTCCATCTCAAGATTTCGGATACCAATCCAGGAGGCGAACTTCGATGCCGGTTCCCTTCAGCGCGGTTTCGAAAACGGCGAGGTCGGAGCCGTGATAGTGGTATGGGATGACGATTTTCGGGTGGAAGGCTTTGACCGCGTCGGCGGCTTCGTCAGGCGGCATTGTGTATGGCAGATTCATGCAAACGAAAGCGACATCGATATTCTTGAGGGCGCGCATTTCGGGAATGCCTTCGGTATCGCCTGAAATGTAGAAACGTTTGCCGCCGTAGGTGAGGACGTAGCCGTTGCCGCGGCCCTTGTCGTGGTAGAGCTTGCCCGGTTCCGGACCGCGCTTCAGGTTGTACATGGGTATCGCTTCGATCGACCAGTCGGCCCATGATTTGGTTTCGCCGTTGGAGATGGAGGCGGCTGTGCTGACCGTTGTGACCACGGCCGGCGGCGCGAAAATTTGCGTGCCGGATTTGCTGATCGCGGCGATCGCTTCGGGATCCATGTGATCGCCGTGAATGTCGGTGATCAGAATCAGGTCGGCCTTCGGGAGCCCGCTGAAATTCGCAGGCTTTGCGGGGTCAACGTAGATATTCTTCCCACCCGCTTCGATCAACATTGAGGCGTGATAGAGCGGCGTAACTTTCACAGGGCCCGCGGACGTATCGAAAGTTTGCGACGGGCGATTCGACTGTGCCGTCGACGCCACCGCTAGGAGCACGAAAATTGCGAACATGGACATGATTCGAGTAGCTGTCATCGGCGGTTCCTTTGTGCTGGTTTCACAGATTAGTCGAGAGATTCGAATAGCTCGGCCGTCTGTTCGAATTCCGCGTCGGGCTGGCGGATGATCTCGCAGTCCGCAGATTTGAAAGGATCCTCGCTTGGAATGCGATCGAGCCAGCGCTGTTGCGATAGCTTTTCGTGATCGGAGAAATCAAGCCGTACGAGAACGCGTATGCTCGAGCCGGAATTATTCTTTTCAGGCTTCGTGGATGATTTCCTCTTCGCAGCCAGAGGCTTCGGCGTGGCTGCGCCTTCCTGCTCGTCGGACTCGACACGTTCGAATTTGAGAAGCATCTTGTTGCCGAGGCGAAATCCTTGCTTCCACGCTTCGATCTTGTGCCGTGCCTGCTGAGCGGTTTCTTCGTCGGTACCGAAATCGAAGACTAAATACGAATGAGCCATGGTCTTTATTTAGCGGCTTGTGGGCGGGTGTGTCAAGTGGGCGCCTGCCGGTGAGCGATATGCGAACAGAGTGAAATTGTGGGTTGCGCGCTCCTTCGCATTCTGTTAGGGTGGGCGAACAAAAGGCGAAGAAGGATTTTGGGGGATTTTACAATGGCTGCGCCGACTCGGGGGCTGGCGGTCGTAAAGACGGGAACAACGCTAGATACCTTCCAGGACGCACTAGGAAGCCTTGCGGGACGCTTTAAGACCGACGAGGTGCTGACAGCGATTCAGCACATGCCGGCGCGCGAGGCGGAGTTCCGCGCGATGCCTGCCTGGGTTCGGCCCGAGCTTCGCGAGGCTTACCGCGCGAAAGGTATCGAGCAGCTCTATTCGCACCAGGCGAAGGCTGCCGAGCTTGCGCACGCGGGCAAGAACTTTGTCGTCGTGACGCCCACGGCCTCCGGCAAGACGCTTTGCTACAACCTGCCGGTGCTGAATGCCGTGCTCGAGAATCCGCGACACGCGCGCGCTCTACCTCTTTCCCACCAAGGCGCTCGCGCAGGACCAGCTTGCGGAATTGCATGATCTGGCGACGCGGCTCGACGACTGCTTCGGGGTGTTCACACTATGACGGCGACACGCCAGCGACGCGCGCAAAGCGATTCGCGAGCGCGGCCACGTGGTGCTGACGAATCCGGACATGCTGCACACCGGAATTCTGCCGCACCACACGAAATGGATGCGGCTCTTCGAGAATCTTGCGCTACATCGTGCTCGATGAATTGCACACCTATCGCGGCGTCTTCGGAAGCCATCTGGCGAACGTGCTGCGGCGGCTCGCGCGCGTTGCGGAATTTTACGGGTCGAAGCCGCAGTTCATCTGCTGTTCGGCGACGATTGCGAATCCGGGCGAGTTGGCTTCGCAGCTGATCGAACGAGAAGTGGAAGTGGTCGAGGAGAATGGCGCGCCTGCCGCTGAGAAAGCTTTTCGTTTTCTACAATCCGCCGATGGTGAATCGCAATCTCGGCATTCGGCGCAGCTATTTGAATGAAACGACGCGCGTCGCCAAGGAATTGCTGGCGCGCAAAGCTGCAGACGATTGTTTTCGCGAACAGCCGCTTGCACACGGAAGTGCTGCTCACCTATTTGCAGCAGGCGAATCCGCCGCAGCCGGGCAAGCCGGAACCGATTCGCGGCTATCGCGGCGGATATTTGCCGGGCGAGCGGCGCGAAATCGAACGCGGGCTGCGCGATGGACGCATTCGCGGCGTGGTCGCGACGAATGCGCTGGAGTTGGGCATCGATATCGGCTCGCTCGATGCGTGCGTGATGGCGGGCTATGCGGGTTCGATTGCGTCCACTTGGCAGCGCGCCGGACGCGCGGGGCGCCGCAGTGGAACTTCGTGCGCGGTGCTGGTGGCGTCCTCTGCGCCGCTCGATCAATTCATCGTGCAGCATCCGGACTATTTTTTCGGGCGCTCGCCCGAGCACGCCTACGTGCAGCCGGATAATCTCGAAATTCTTGTGAATCATTTGAAGTGCGCGGCATTCGAGCTGCCGCTTTCGCCCGACGAACGATTTGGCGACGTGGATTTGCCGGACATTCTGCGAGCGCCTTGGCGAGGCGGGCTTTCTGCATCGCAGCGGCGGAAACTGGCACTGGGTGCAGGAGGCATATCCGGCGGACACGGTGAGTTTGCGATCGGTGACGTCGGATAATTTCGTGATTATTGACACATCGGCACGCCACGGTGGCGAGCGGAACGGCAAGCCGGAGGTGATCGGCGAAGTGGATTTTTCTTCGGCGCTGACGACCGTGCATCCGAAAGCAATCTACATTCATCAGGGCCAGCAGTATCACGTCGAGCGGCTCGATTTCGACCAGCGCAAAGCCTACGTGAAACGCGGTGAACGTGGATTACTACACGGACGCGATTCGCTACACGCAGGTGCGAGTACTTGAAATCGCCGAAGAGGAACGGATCGCGGGACCAGCGCGCGCGCGCATGGAGACGTGCTGGTGCGGTCGCAGGTAGTGGGTTTCAAGAAGATTAAATTCTTCACCAATGAAAACGTGGGCGCGGGAAAGCTCGAATTGCCGGAAAACGAGATGCACACCACGGCGTTCTGGATCACGCTCGAGCGCACGAACTGCTGGCGCGATTGCCGTTCGCGCTTTCCGATCGACAGAGCGGAATCTTTGGACTGCTCTATGCGCTCGAATCGATGGCGACGCTGCTGCTGATGTGCGATCGGCGGGATCTGGGCACGGCCGTCGGCGAACGGCCCGCGAGCCCGGGTGTCGAAACGAGTGGGTAGGAATTCTCGACCGCGATGGACGATCGGTAGACGCGAAAGAGTTTTTTGAGCCGAATCTATATCTCTACGACGCGTATCCCGGCGGCATTGGGTTCAGCGAGCCGCTCTATCGCGTTCACGATTTGCTGCTGCGACGGACGCAGGAACTGATCGCCGCGTGCCCGTGCGAGAGCGGATGCCCATCGTGCGTTGGGCCGGCCGGAGAAAAAAGCGAGCGGACAAAGGAAGCGGCGCTTGCGATTCTGGAGCAATTGTGCTCGGCATGTATCACAGAGAACGCCGAGGTCGGAATGAGGGCACCGAGTTGAGAGCGACGACCGAGGATCCATTCGCGCGACTAAAGGCATTGCGGCGGCCGGCTGTTTCAGTCGCGACACTTGGCGATGGAAACCGCATCGGCATCTTCCGCGGCCGAGAGCGGCGGCTCGAAGAGTTACCCGGAATGTCACCGGATGTGCCGGAAGGTGCGGAGCGGCTGGCGAGTATTCTGGGCGCCGCGGTTCGAGAGCAATAACTCGGCGCGCATCTCGGACTTGCGGAAGTGGTTTGCGGAAACGATCGACTGCGCACCTCCAGAGGTTCACCTTCATGCTCACTGCGCTTCGATTGCTGGCACCGGACTGCGCCGAGAAAATTGCCGACCCGACACAATGGCTATTTCTCGATACGGAGACTACCGGTCTCTGCGGCGGCACGGGGACGTATCCGTTCATGGTTGGTATCGCGTGGTGGGATGCGGGCGGTCTCGAAGTGGAGCAGTTCTTCATGCGCGAGCACAGCGAAGAGCATTCGGTGCTCGTGGCGCTCGCCGAACGAATGGCCGAGCGACCCGTGCTTGTCACGTTCAACGGGAAATCGTTCGATTGGCCGCTGCTCGAGACGCGCTATCGCATGACTCGTAAGATCGCCGTGCCAGCGCTGCGAGCGCATCTCGATTTTCTGCATCCGGCGCGCAATCTGTGGCGATTGCGATTGGGATCGGTGCGATTGGCTGAACTCGAGAGGCACGTGCTGGGATGGAATCGCGGCTGTGACGTGATGTCCGAGCTGATTCCGTCGATTTATTTCGATTTTTTGCGCGGCGGTTCGCCCGATCCGCTCTTGCCGATTTTCTATCACAATCAAATGGATCTTGCGCGGGCTGGCCGGGCTTTCGGCGCGCGTGCTTTCGGTGCTGGCAGACGCGGAGAATCAGTGCACGGATGCATTTGAGCTGTTTGGCGTCTCGCGCATCTGCGAGCGGCGTGGCGAATCGGCTCGCGCCCAAGTGTTATTTCAGCGGTCGATTGAGGGCGATTTGCCGGTTGAAACGGAGAGGGCGGCGCGGCGGTCGCTGGCAATGATAGCCAAGCGCGAAGGAGATTTTGAGCGAGCGCGAGGGCTTTGGGAAAGCATGTTGGGAAATTCGCGGGAAGGCTTTGAAGCCTACGAACAGCTGGCTATATATTACGAGCGCCATTTGCGCGAGCCACACCAAGCAGCTTCAATCACCAAAAAAGCGCTGGCGGAGCTCCGCCGGGCGAATCGTGCTGGAGCTCTAGCTGCGAGCCTCTACCGGCGGAGCAGGGAACGTTTCGAACGGCGCCTATCTCGATTGGAAAGAAAGACTTCCGATGGACCTCTCCTGCGCAACAAGCCCGAATCGGTGGCGTTGGCAGGCGAATCTAACTAGGGGGCAAAAAAAGGGAGATTAGCATGCAAGAAACGGATGGTGTTGCCACCAGAATGGCGAGACGATTGGAAGATGCAGACATTGAGATTCATGTGGAGACGCAAGCTATGCCCGAAGTAAGCGAACCATACATTCGCGAACAGCTCGAGAAAAGGCGAGGCGAACTCCAGTCAACAATCTCCGCTGCCCCTTCAGTGCGGGAGACTGCGCCGTTTATGGAGTTGCTGCAGGAAGTGGATTCCGCCATCCAGCACATTCACGACGGAACATACGGTACGTGCGTGGTGTGCCAGGGGACAGTAGAGCAGGAACGCCTTATTGCAAATCCGCTCGCGAAGGTGTGCTTGGATTGCCTTTCGACGGAGGAGCGACGGGCGCTGGAAGGCGATCTTGAGCTTGCGTCCGTGGTGCAGCGAGGTTTATTGCCGAAGAGGACCACGCGATTTGGCGATTGGCACATCCACTACGAGTACAAGCCCGCTGGCCCGGTGAGCGGTGACTACTGCGACCTGATTTTGCCGCTTGAGAGCGACGGGAAGCTGGTGTTTCTGCTCGGTGATGTGGCGGGCAAAGGAATGGCTGCGGCGCTGCTGATGACGCATTTGCACGCCATGTTTCGAAGCCTCGCGAATGTAGGTTCCGAGTCGAAAACAAATGGCGGCTTAAATCTGGAAAAGCTTCTGGCCACGGCGAATCGGGTTTTCTGCGAGAGCACATTTGCGGGCCAGTACGCGACACTGATTTGCGGGCGCGCGAGTAAATCGGGAGAGGTGGAAATTGCAAGCGCGGGACACTTGCCGGCCGTGATGGTGACGCGCGATGGCGTGAGACAGATTCACGCTACCGGGCTGCCGCTGGGAATGTTTGCAACGAGTCCATACTCCGTACAGCGCGCGAAAATGGAGCCTGGCGATTCGTTGCTTCTATACACCGATGGAATCTCAGAGGCGCGTAACCCGAGCGGTGCAGAATATGGAATGAAGCGGCTTGCGAGCGTCGCGGGCGAAAGACACGGATGGGTGCCGCAAGAATTACTGGCGGCTTGCATGAGGGACGTCGCCGGGCATTGCTCGGGAACGCAGCCATGCGACGACCAGACCCTGATGGTAATTCACCGCAGCGATTCGGCAAGCATTTCGCTCAGCGACTAAAATGCAGTCGCGATAATTCGTGGGGTCTTGCGGCGCTGCGTGAACGAATTTCCAGTGCGGTCCGCGGGGGCGGGTGCGGCAGCCCAGCCCATTTCGCGATTGATGTTGTCGTAGGTCTCGCGACTGGCGTTTTCCACGACTAAACAAGTGGTTCCGACACAACGCAGAAAGACGCCGCCCGAGTCCGCCTGGAACTGAAAATAGTTGGGACGGCGGAATAGCGCGGTGCGGGATTTGTGTTTGAGCTCGAGGACCTCGCTATATTGCCCGAAGAAACGCATGGCATCTTCGGTGTTGTCCAAAACCAGGCGCAATACGAGCGGAGTTTCTTTGGTCTTTGTATTCTCAAACAGGGCGTAACGATCGCCTGCCCAGGCCGCGGCGAGCGCATCAGCGCGATCTTGTCCGAGGAACTGTTTCAGAACTTCCTGCAAGCCAAATTCACCGAGTACATTCTCTTCCAAGAATTTCCAATCGCCGGGAACAAAGCCCTTCCATTCGGGAAGCGTCACAGCAGCCGGCTTCACGTTCGTCAAATACAGTTGAGGATGGAGAATCTGTTGCGTCGAAACCGGAGGATCCTTGAAGAGCAGGTTGAGATCCTTCCATCCGTCGTGCGCTTTCAGGAATTGCTGCGAGAAGCTGGTTCCCGCGAGATACGGAAAGAGCAACTCGTCGCGAATATATCCCGGCGCTTTCGCCAGATTAGGATCTTTATCCATCTCTTCCACGGCGCCAGAGCGGATCAATAGCGCAACATCGGGAAGATCCCGGACGCTGACTTGCTGTTCACGCAGCGTGTAATCGACCATGGCAGCGAGCGCAGAGCCTTCGCTCACCGCTTCGCGAGCGAGTTCGGCATCGTCATTGGGGCGCGCGGCTTTGATCCATGGATCGATGTGGAAGGACTGATCCTCAAGAGCGTGGGTCAGTTCGTGAGACATCACGGCGCGCTGCTCGTCGGCTGGAATCCAATCGGCAATATAGAACTCTTTCGATTTTGGGTCGTACAGCCCCGCTACCTGGTCAGTCAGCACATCGAGCATAAAAGAATCGAGCGGGAAGTCCTTGGGTATTAAACCGAACGCTTCGAGCGCTTTCTTATCGGCGTAACGCTGGGCGCCGTTGCGATCTTCTTTTTCTTCGCGAATTAGATATTCACGGATCTCTTGTTTGGAGCGCAGGCTCTTTTTCAACGGTTCCTTGATCGGCAAATCGAGCAACTTGCTCATTTGTGCGAGCACTTCATCGGCAGCTTTGATGAAATCGGCGCTCGTAGGCGGCGCAGCGTGCGAATTCGACGATCCCGCGATGGGAGGCGGCGGCGAGACCGATTGCTGCGCGCTCGTGGTGACAGCCGCAAGCGCGCAAACACAGATGAGTTCGATAAATCGCTTCATTCGCCGCGCCCTCCAGCAAACTTGGATGAAGAATCAGAGTAACAGGTTTCTCGGAGGTTCAGCGAGGATCGGACAGGCGGATTGCAAAGATTCCCAACCGGGCTACTCTAGGCGGTGGCTGCCAACACAGCCCGTTCGCGGACGAGACGGATGAGGATCGCGCGAGTGTTCGATAAAAACAGATTGCGCAGATGCGGCGCGATACCCATAGGCACGAAGCAACGAAAATGTTCGACTTCGAGCCAACGAGAGGCAATTTCCGCAACCGGAGCATCCATTCGGGCGAAATGCGTGCGTAAATCCCACTCCTGAAGATCCAGCGGCGTTCCAACGACTTTCTCGAAGAGCTCTTCGTGACAATACAGCAAAGCCTGATGGACGGCCGATTCGGAATAGACCTCTTCCAGAGCGGGATGGTGATAATGGCCGCTGGTTACATCACGGAGTGTCGCCACATCGGCAAGGCGGCCGAAATCGCTGGGAATCGCAGCCAACCATTGCGATACGTACTCCTCAATGATGAGCTGATTCTGGGTGAAGCGTTCGAGGGATTCCACACGCGCTCCTGATTTACCGATTGTCGGAAATACTACGCTCTGTGGCCTCAGGAGTCAATGTCCCATTTCGGTAAACAAAGAATCGTGATGTCCACAACTATGAGCAAAAGCGGTAGCTTTGAGCGGAACTACAAGTAGAAGATGACACAGGCGATCGAGGAATCTTACCGCTTCACCGGCGCAGGGGCTTCCGCGCGCAGTGTTTTGAGCACGGTTCCGCAAAATGAATCAATCGAGAAGGGCTTTTCCAAGATAGAACAACCGGAATTGCGCAGGGTTCCGCTGATTTCACCGTCTCGCGCATTCGACACTGTGAACACGATGCGTCCGGCAAGTTCGCTTCGGTTTTCCTCAATCCAGCGATATAGCCCTGTTGCGGAAAGTTCTCCGGGAATTTTCATATCGGCAACCATCGCATCCACTGTCTCGCGTCGCAGAAAGTCGAGAGCTTCCTGGACGGTTCGGGCGACGCGGACCTTCACGCCGCGAGCGCGCAGAATCTCCTGTTCAAGCTGCAAGACGGCTTCCTCATGATCCACAAGCAGAACCGTCCCTGCCGCTGAGGCCTTCGAAGGTGAGGGCATGTCCTCTTGAGGTGAATCAGAGACGCCGAGAATGGGCAGGACGATCGCGAAGGTGGCGCCGCGAGGAGGAGAATTGCGCACCTGAATTTCTCCGCCATGTTCCTTGACGATTCCATAGCAGATGCTCAATCCCAGTCCGGTTCCCTTCCCCACCGGTTTCGTGGTGTAAAACGGGTCAAAGACGCGATGCGGGTCTTTCACTCCTGGCCCGTTGTCGGTGATTTCCACGCGCAAACGATTTCCCGCAAGGGAGGTTCGAATCCAGATTTCGCCGTTTCCACCCTTCTCGACTAGTGCATCGACGGCATTATTCACAACGTTGAGAAAAACCTGCTGAAGCTGGTGAAAATCTCCCGTAGTGACAGGAAGATTCGGCTCGAATTCCCGATGGATGCGGATGCTGTTGAGCTTCATGTCGTATTCTCGAAGGATGAGCGTGTCTTCGAGAATCTGATTCAGATCCACCGATTTTCTTTCCGGCTTATGCTGGCGGGCAAAACTGAGCAGGCTTTGCACAATGTGATGCGTGCGCTGCGCCTGCTTGTACAACTTTTCGATGTAATCTGAGCCGCGAGAATTGGTGAGCTCCTCGGCTTGAAGCAGCTGGCTGTAACCGAGAATCGCCGTGAGTGGATTATTAAGCTCGTGAGCTACACCGGAGATGAGCTGGCCCACGGCAGCCATCTTCTCACTTTGCAAAAGTTGTTCCTGGGCCAGGGCCAGGCTCTGATAAGCGTCCTGCGTTTCTTTCAGAAGCAGCGCCTTGTCTATCGTGGTGGCGATTTGATTGCCCACCGCAGCCAGGAGATTTAATTCCGCTGGCGAAAACTCGCGGGCTTCGCGGCATCCGATTGCCAGGATTCCCATAATGCGGTCCTTCGACCAGAGGATGGCGATCTGCGATTCGCGAATGTTCTCACGGCGCAATAGTTCACGCAAAACCTCGGGGACGATGGCCGCCGAACCTGAAAGCAGGGTGGCGCGAGCCTGCTTCAACTGTTCGAGCAGGGTGGAGGCTATTTCAACCGGCGGCAGATTGCGCGCGAATTCAGTCTCATATCCGAAGGCCGCCATGCGCTTGAGAGCTCGCGACGGCTCATCGAGCAAATAGATCGAGCAGGTCTCGACTTTGAAGAGCTCAGCGACTTTCGGAGGAACTCGATTCAAGATCTCATCAATCTCAGCAGACTGACTAAGCATGCCGCCAATCGCATTCAGCGCGAGCAGTTCCCTGTTACGGCGGCGAATTTCCATTTCTGCGAGTTTCCGGTCCGTGACGTCCAGCAGAAAGCCCTGATAGGCAACCACGGCTCCCGAATCATCGCGCGTGACGAAGCTCGATTCGTGAGCAATTCGCACCTCGCCATCGTGGCGGCGGAATTGAAACTCAAAATCGCTCACCTGGCCGTGTTCGCGAAGCAGCCGTTTTAGATGTTCCCGGTCTTCGGAGTGTAAGTAGAAAGTTGGGGTGATATCTACCGACAAAAGCTCATCGCGCTTCTCGTACCCGAGAATGTTCATCAGCGCTTTGTTGAAATCGAGGAAACGACCCTCGGGTGTCGAAATGAAGATGCCTTCCTGGACGTTCTCGAAGAGCATGCGAAACTTGTTCTCGGCCTGGCGGCGTTCGGTGAAGTCCTTGAGCACGTGAATTGTGCCAAGCGGAACACCGTTCGAATCGTGAAACGTCGAATTGGTGACCAGAAAGTATCCGCCGAATGTGGGATCAATTTGTTCGGGGTCTCCTGCGGCACCTTCGCAGTACGGACAGGTTGTCCAGTGGACTTCCGCTTGCTGCAAGAGACTTCGAAGCGGCTGGCCTTCGAGCTCTCCTGGCTCCACGCCGAGATGCCAAGCCAGAGTGCGGTTCGCTCGCAGTACAGCTCCCCTGGGAGAGTGCACCACGATCAAGTCGCCAATCGAATCGAAGGTGTCGAGCCACTGTCTTCGGGAATTCGCTGCGACCTCGAACAACGAAACGTTCTGAACGGTGAGACCGAGTAGGTTGGCAACATTGACAAGAAAATTTTCTTCATCGCTAGCGAAGGTGCGAGCTGTAGCGGAACCGATTCCCAGAAATCCGAGTGGCTTCTCTTTCCCGGGGATGCGAACGAGGACGAGTGTCGACAGCTTTTCGTCGCGCATCCAATCGCGAACGCCCGAGTCCGTTGCCGCGTCGAAGACGACCAAAGGGGTCTTTTCCTCGAGCACCGTCTGAGCCCAAAGCACACGCGGCGATAAGCGCGTGTAAAGATTCAAGAAATCTTCGCTAAAGCCGACAGTCGCTCGCACCAAAAGTGAACGGGTGTCCCCGGAACCGTCGAACAGGTACACCACACCGTGACTCGCCCCGAGACTTTCCACGAGATGGCGGACAACCCCTTCCAATGTTTCATGAACCCGAAATGATTGAGTTGCTTCCGCCGTGATGATTGCGAGGCGTCGCAGCTTCTCGTTCAAATCTTCCGTTCGAGCTCGCCCCGCCTCCAAAACGAGAACTGCCATCGCAATTCCCATCGCAATGCCGAACAGGCCGTGAAACGACATGCGAAACAATCCGAATTCTTCGCCCGACCACGCAGCTCGATCGAATCCATGCAGGCCTCGCAGCATCAGAGCGGCCGCAAGCAATTTCCATCCCACCCCCTGATGTCTTGAATTCGTTCGCCACAGCAACCACCCTGCCAGCAGATAGAATCCCGATTCTGCGACTCGCTCAACCCAAAGCGCTTCCGTGGGCATCTTCGCAATTGAATGAGTGCCGTAAATGGCTATAGCGACAAGCCCCGCCAACGGCGTGAGCCAACGGAGCTTGTCTCCTCGTCCAGTACATTCCAGAATCGCCACGAAAAATAGAGCCGAGGCAACCAGCGAAAGCACAGCACTGAATTGGAAGTTCGCGTTGGGGTCTCCGCGCCAAATCGATACCATGCGCAAAGCGCCCCAGAGCACGTAAGCGGTCCAGCCGGCGATCCAAAAGCGGAAAAATCGCGCTGAAAAACTGGGAACGAGCAGCGAATAGAGAACCAGGATAATAAAGGCGGCCGAGCCTTCAATGAAGGCCACCGCGAGGAAGCCCGGGTTAGAAACGAAGGGCATCGAGTCCTGTGTCAGCGACGCCTAGTCGCCAGGAAATCTCGGCACAAATGAAATCGAGGATGTCGGGAAGCCACTTGGAAACCTAGCATGGGGTTAGAAGTAGGGCAACGAGCCCAATACCCGCCTGTGCCCTGCTTTATAATGGTGAGACTCCGGAGCCCACTCGTGGATAGAGAAAAGGTCTTAGTTGTAGATGACGAAGAAGCAATTCGAGAGGTGGTAACGACTCTTCTCGATGCGCAGGGTTATTACACCGTCGCCTGTGCGAACGGGCGCATTGCGCTCGACGCCTTCCGCAACGATACGTTCGATTTGGTGCTGAGCGATATTGTTATGCCGGAAATGGACGGGCTCAAGCTTCTCTCCGAGCTGCGCGTGGACGATCCCGATGTGCCTGTGATCATGGTCACAGCGATGCACGACATCGCCATCGCTCTCGAAGCAATCCGCGCGGGAGCTTACGACTACATTCTCAAACCTTTTGAAAAGGACCAGCTTTATTTGAGCGTCCGGCGCGCCCTGGAGCATCGCCGGTTGGTGATTGAAAATCGTACTTATCAGAGCGATCTGGAACATCTGGTGGCGGAACGCACACAACAGCTTTCGATCGCGCTGCAGGATCTCGAACAATCGTATGACTACACGCTTGAAGCTCTGGGTGGCGCGCTCGACGCGAAAGACGCGGAGACAGAAGGCCACTGCCAGCGCGTTACCGCGTTCACGATAAAGATCGCAAAAGCGATGGGCGTGGATAAAGCGCTGCTGCGGCATATCGCGCGCGGAGCTTTTCTTCACGACATCGGCAAGATGGGGGTTCCGGACAGCATCCTGCGCAAGCCCGGACCTTTGACGGCAGAAGAACGCCAAATCATGCGCCGCCACTGTGACATCGGCTATCAGGTTCTCGAGCGCATCCCGTTCCTCAAGGAAGCCGCGGAGATCGTGCTTTCGCACCAGGAATGTTACGACGGCTCCGGATATCCTCGCGGGCTGCGCGCCGAACAGATTCCGCTCGGGGCACGGATATTCGCTGTTGCGGATACGCTCGACGCCATGATTTCCGACCGTCCCTATCGCAAGGCTCTGCCGATTTCCGCCGCGCGCGAAGAGATCCAGCGATATTCCGGCAGGCAATTCGATCCGCGTGTCGTCGAAGCGTTTCTAGCGCATCCAGATAGCGTATGGGTAGAGCTGCACGACAAAATCGGTGATCCGTTCCGCCTCGCACAACTCGAACCTGCATAAACGGATTTCAAGACGGCGCAATACACTTCGATCACCCGCCGATCATCGCCAACTTGCGAAACGATTCGTGCACGGGTAGTATTTCGGGTTCGGAGGAATGTGAATGGCTTTGGTGCCCATCAAGACCGCATCCATCACGGGCTACTGCGATTGCGTCTGCGGTTGTTATGAGCTCGCGAGCCAGCGTGATGACGAGACCGGCAAAGGATATTGTCCGCGATGCGCCAAGGAGCATCTCGAACTGAATCGCGGCGTCGGCATTCCTCAGCTTGCTCCCTCGAAACTGCCCGAAGGCGATGCAGCCGCCCCGCCTCTTGCTATGCCGGAAGCCGCTGACCCGCCGGGACGACTTAAGTAAAGCGCACGCTGCCCTTCTCTGCGATGCGTTGAATTCTTTTCCCTCAGAAAATCGAAACCAGGCGCTTGATTCCTTCCGCAAACTCTTGCTCAGGGGCGATCAGGCTGACGATCAGATAACCGTCGGTCGGGACATCGTAGAAATGGCCGGGGTGAACGTAAACGCCTTTTTTCTCGAGCAAATCGAGCGCGACCTCTTCGTCAGTACGCGTCGCCGGCACGCGAAGCATGGCGTACCAGCCACCTTCGATTTCAAGGCGGCTGCAGGCTTTCTGCGTTGCGAGTTGCCGGTTGAGTTCCGCGAGATTCCCTCGAACTCTTGACATCAGCTGCCGCTGAAATTCGTGGCGCAGTTCTAGAAATTTCGGGATGGCATGCTGGACGGGTGCATTCATCGAAAGGTAGGTGTCGGCGATCACTTCGAGCCGGTCGAGAGCTTGCGTTTTCTGATCCTTCGGCCCGCTCACGGCGAGCCACGCGAATTTCATCTGCGGCAGCCCGCACATTTTTGAAAGCCCGCTCATCGTGAACGTTAGCGTCTCTGCATTTGCTGCCCAGCTAATGGGAGGCTTGGCGGAGAGCGAAAAATCGAGGAACACTTCATCCGCTATGACAGCGATTTGCCGGTCGGCGCAGATTTGATTGAGCCTTAGCCGTTCATCATGCTTCGTGAAATGGCCAGTGGGATTATTGGGATGAACCACAACGATGGCTCGCGTGCGAGTGGTTAGCAGAGCTTCGAGCGCGAAAAAATTGATCTGCCAGCCATGGTCGTAGATGAGCGGATAGCGAACGAGCTTTACATCCTGAATATCGGCGAGGAGATCGAAAAGGGGATAACTTGGAGTGGGAATCAGAACCTCATCGGCGGGATTGCACAGGGTGCGAAAAACGAACGAATATGCTTCGCTCGTGCTTGTGGTAAGCAACATATCGCTCGCAGAAACACGGTCACCTCGAGCCGCGTAGTAGCCACCAACGGCTTCACGGGCGCTGAGCAATCCCTTTGGTTCCGGTTCGTATGAAAGGCTACCCGGACTTGCGAGCGCGTTTAGAATCATCTCGCGGTCGTACGTAAACCCACACTCGGTGGGATTCGAAGCCGTCAAGTCGATGAGCGGCTTGCCCGTAGAGCGATGGCGCGTAAGAGCTTCGGTCAGGCGGTTCGGCGCGAGGTTCCAATTCGTGCGGTCTGCGAACAATTCGCCACTTCTCCGTCGCTGCAAATGCGCATCAGCGTACAACAAACGCTATCCGAAATGGCGGCCCGTTCGTCGAATCTCTGCTGGCGAACACCGAGCGAGTCTATAATGGTCACCTGCTATTGCATTTCAATTGATTGATAAGGAGAAGCGCATGAAAGGGATTGTCACGGCACTGGCCGGCGTCCTCTTGCTGCTGGGCCTCGGCGGGCAAGTGGTCGCTCCCGTTACGGCCGCAGCCCAAGAAGAAACCGTCGCCAAGACGAATCTGAAGGTAGGAGACGTCGCGCCCGATTTCTCTCTGCTCAGCGACAAATGGGAGCAGGTGAAGCTGAGCGATTATCACGGCAAGAAAAACGTCATCCTCGCCTTCTACGTACTGGCATTTACCGGGGGTTGAACGAAAGAACTTCAGGCCTATCAGGCTGATTTGGCCAAACTCGAAGCAAGCGACACCGTCGTCCTCGGAATCAGCATCGACAGTCCCGCCGCGAACGCAGCGTTCGCCAAGCAAATCGGAGTCACCTTTCCGCTTCTCAGCGATATGAACAAGGAAGTGCTGACGTCGTACCAGATATTGAAGCCCTACGACGTGAAGGGCGGCAAATATCAGTGGGCGCAGCGGACTACCATTGTTGTCGATAAAGCAGGAAAAATTCAGCACGTCGAACAGGGTGACAGTGCCGTGGATCCCAACAACGCCGTCTCTGTCTGCACTGGACTGCACAAGCCGAAAGCCTAAGAAGACTTAGCCCCCACAAAATGAAAAGGGCGGGTTCGAGATCCGCCCTTTTTTACTCAGACCCTAGTAGCGCCACGCAAAACCGCATTGCCAGATCAGTGCGGGCGCATGTCCATCAGGCGGATGCTGTCCGGATAGAACATGATGAGCATCATGCAGATGCAGAAGACCATGGCGGGGACGAGAATCAGGAACAGGCCGAGGCGCTCGAAGCGCAGGTGCATGAAGTAGGACATGATCAGCGCCGATTTGATGAGTGACAGGCCGAGCAGGATTGTGATCATCAGGTGGACTTCGACACGTTCGTAGGCGAGGAACACCTCGATCGCCGTCAGCAGCAGCAGCCACACCCAAATCCAGGCGAAGAGTTTTGTGCTGCCTACCGCGTGATCGTCGACTGCTTCCGTCCTCATGTACGCCGGTTCGGTCATCGAGTCACTCGCTCCAGTCTTGGGTCGCTTGCTTTATTGATTCGAAATTCGAACGCCGCGCTACTTCGGGTTCACGCTCAGCAAATAGACCAGCGGGAAAATAAACATCCACACGAGATCGACGAAGTGCCAGTAAAGGCCGCTCACCTCGACGTGGTCGGCAGTCCACTTCCCCTTGCTGTACCCCGCGCAGATGATTGCGAGATAGGCGACGCCAATTGTGACGTGCAGCATGTGCAGACCGGTGAGTCCAAAAAAAGTGCCGCCGAAGAGCGGCACGCCCCACGGATTTGACCACGGCGTCACGCCTTCGTGAAACAGCGTGACCCATTCGGTGGCGTGAATCAGCACGAAAGCAGCGCCGCAGATCATCGTGAAAATCAGATAGCGGACGGCTTTCTTCACGTCGTGACGATGCGCCGCGGCAACGGCCAGCACCATCGTCAAGCTGCTCGAGAGGAGCACGAACGTCATGAATGACGATTTCGCGATGGCGGGCCAGATCTCGAAAGGCCGCGGCCAATTGGGCGTGGCGAGCCGGACATATGCGTAGCTGACGAGCAGGGCCGAAAACGTCAGCGTATCGGAGACGATGAACAGCCACATTCCCAGCTTCTTCGAATTGATGCCGAAGGGCGACGCACCGCCTGACCACGGCGTTGCGACTATGCCTTCGAATTCGGTATCACTCACGATTCACCGTCCCAGAAGGAAAAGTAGAAACAGGAAGACCCACAAACCGTCCATGAAATGCCAGTACATCGCTGCGACTTCGGTTGCTGTGCCTTGCGTCAGGCGGTGCGTGGGACGAAACAGAATCCACGTCAGCGCCAGCACGCCGCCCAGAAGGTGCAAGCCATGCGCGGCGGTAAAGACGTAGAAAAAGCTGCTGCTCGGATTGGTCGCCAGAAACAAGCCCGCGGCCCGGAGTTGCTGCCACGCGATGATTTGCCCTACGAGAAAGAGCACGCCAAGAATTGTGGTGACGCTCCACCAGTGACGAAAGCCCTGCTGGTCGTTGGATTTGAAAAGTTTGCGCGCGTGAGAGAGCGTGAAGCTGCTCGCGATCAGCACAGCGGTGTTGAGCCACAGGATTCGCGGAACTGCAAGCGGATGCCAGCCGCTATTAGGAATGTCCTTGCGAACGATGTAGGCGCTGACCAGCGCCATGAAGAACATCAAAATGCCGCCGAGACCGACGGTCATTCCCGTTACGTAAGTGCGCTGAGGAACGGAGCCGCTGCCGCCCGATCCGTCACCGCCAGGGCCACCCGCACCGTCATCAGAGCCGCCGGAAGACGAGCCGCCACGCCCGCCGCTTGGCGTTCGAACTTTTATCTCGATATCGTCTGTGACGATGCCTGGCATCTCGGATTCCGGTGCTGCCTATTCCTTCTCGCGCGCCACTTCCTGCGGCGTCAAGTTTTGCGGCACGAAATCTTCCTTCACGCCGGGAACGCTGAAGTCGTACGGCCCGCGATAAACGCTGGGGAAATGCCCGCCGAAATTATCGTGAGGCGGCGGCGAATCGGTGATCCATTCGAGCGTCGTGGCGTTCCACGGATTCTTCGAAGCTTTCGGGCCGCTCTTGAGGCTCCAGAAAAAGTTTATCAGGAACAGGATTTGTGCGGTCGCTGTGATGAACGCGGCGATGGTCATGAATTGATGCACGGGCTGAAGCGGTTGCAGATACGCGACGGCGCTGGCGTCCGCATAACGCCTGATGCCGCCTGCGATTCCCACCCAGTGCATGGGCATGAAGATGCAGTACGCGCCGACGAAGGTAAACCAGAAATGAACTTTGCCGAGCGGCTCGTTCATCATACGGCCGAACATTTTCGGGAACCAGAAATACGTCGCTGCGAAGATTCCGAAGATGGCGGCGACGCCCATCACTAGGTGGAAGTGCGCCACCACGTAGTACGTGGCGTGCAGCAGGTTATCCACTGCGGGTTGCGCGAGAAACAATCCCGAGAGGCCGCCTGAGACGAAGAGCGACACGAAGCCGATGGCGAAAAGCATCGGCGTGGTGAATTGAATCTTCCCGCCCCACAGTGTGCCGAGCCAGTTGAACGTCTTGATCGCGGAAGGCACGCCGATGGACATGGTCAGCACGGAAAACGCGAATCCCGAATAGGGGCTCATGCCGCTGACGAACATGTGGTGGCCCCACACCATGAAACCGAGGAACCCGATCGCGCATATCGCCATCGCCATCGCGCGGTAGCCAAACACAGGCTTGCGCGCAAACGTGGACAGCACGTGCGACGCGACTCCCATGCCCGGCAGAATCGCGATGTACACCTCCGGATGCCCGAAGAACCAGAACAGGTGCTGCCAGAGCAACGGTGAGCCGCCCGAATGAGGTTGGATCTGGTCGTTCACGACGAGGCCAGCGGGGAGGAAAAAGCTTGTGCCCGCCGAACGATCGAGCAGCAGCAAAACTCCGCCGGCGAGCAGCACGCCGAATGCGAGCAAACCTAGAATCGCGGTCACGAACCAGCCCCAGCATGTTAGCGGCATGCGGAAGAAACTCATGCCTGGAGCGCGCATGTCGATGAGCGTGGCGATGAAGTTCAGCGCGCCCAAGAGCGATGCCAGGCAGAAGAGCGAGATACTGACGATCCACATCGTCTGGCCCCAGCCTTCACCGGGGCCGGTTACTTCGCCGAGTCCGCTGAGAGGCGTGTAGCCCGTCCAGCCGCTGATGGGTGCGCCGCCGGGAACGACGAACGCGGCAAGAATCGCGATGAACGCCAGAAACGTGACCCAGAACGACAGCATGTTGAGCCGCGGAAACGCCATATCCGGCGCGCCGATTTGAATGGGCAGGAAGTAATTGCCGAAGCCGCCCTGCGGCGCAGTGGTCAGCACGAAGAACACCATGATCGTGCCGTGCATCGTGACGAGCGATAGATATTGCTCCTGCGTCATCAATCCGCCGGGCACGAACGGCAGATGCATGTTGGGCCACACCAGGTGCAAGCGCATCAGCACGGAGAGCACGATGCCCACCAGCACCGCCGTCAGCGCCAGCAGGAAATACTGGATGCCGATCACTTTGTGGTCAACGCTGAAAATATATTTCCGGATGAAGCCCGTCGGCGCCTCCATCGCATGCGCGGCGTGAGCGCCATGGGCGTGCGAACTCATTCGTGGCCTCCTGGATTCTTGCTGCAGGTGATTCGTTCGATCATTAGCTTCATCAAATCACTGGCCGCCGGACTTCAAGAACGCTTCGTAGTCGGCGTCAGACACCACATTCAAATAACTATGCATGCGCGAATGGCCGAGGCCGCACAGCTGCGTGCAGACGATTTCGTACTGCCCGACTTTTTCTGCCGTGAAGTGAACGGGAACCACCAGCCCGGGCACCGCATCCTGCTGCAGGCGCAGCTCGCGCACGAAGATATTGTGAATCACGTCCTGGGATGTGACGTGCAGCTCCACCTGCCGATTCACGGGCACGGTGAGCGTGGGAACGACGATGTCGTCCTTCCCTGCGGGATCATTCGAATCAATGCCCAGCGGATTGCCCGTGGAAGCGCTGATCTGCTTGGGGTCGAGCCTGCCGAATTTTCCGTCGGGGCCGGGGTAGCGGAAGTTGAAGACGAACTGATTCCCCGTCACCTCCACTTGCACCGCATCAGCGGCAGGCGGAGTGAATCGCACTTCCGCCCAGGCGCGGCGTCCCAGAATGCCGAGGCCGAGGAACAGAATGATCGTAGCGGTGGTCCAGACGAATTCCATCGTGTTGTTGCCACGCGAAAAGTGTACGCGCTGGCCATGGTCGCGGAAGCGCCACACGGCATATGCGATGCCCAGTTGCGAGAGGACGAATACCACTGCCGTGACCCACAGCGTCAGGCTGTACTGCTCGTCAACCGCGCGGCCGATATCGGTAATTGGCCCGGGTGGATGGTTCCACGGTAACTTCGCGGCGAAGACATACACCGTCACCACAACCATAATCACTTGCAGGAGGGCCAGCAGCGCCGCTGATGCTGCCGATCCGCTTTCGGACTTCCTTATTCGCATTCGCTTCCGCTCCCGAGGCACGTTGAGGATAAGCGTTCAGCCAGACTGCACAAACACGCAATCATATATAAGCCCAACCGAATTTCAAGGCCGATTGTGGGTAGCGCCATCGTTCAGTAGCGTAGGCTTCAGCCTGCGCCAACGTAACTCACACCTAGATCGTCAATGCTTGGCTCATACTCCACAGCGTTCTTTCTCCTGCTCGGCGTGCAGGACCAACCTAAATAACGCAGCCGAAGCTTCCTCGCATTGCGACCGCAGGGAAGTAGTGAATTGAGGCGCAGGCTAGAAAGCAACGACTGAACCGCTCCGAAATCGGTTGCGGCGCGAAGAATTCGGCGTATCCTGAAGCTGTCCCTACACAATCCTTCCGCCTTCCCCTTGCGGGATCCCGGCGACCTTGTGCATACATCTTGCAGACGTGGATACGCGAGGAGCTGCCGATGTACCATCCCCTGGAACGAGCAGCGGAAGCCGTAGCCCGCGGTGAAGCGGCGACGATCCGCTCCGTGATACTGCGGCTCGAAGTGGGCGTGGTGTATTGCCGGCTGGCCGCTAGTGCCACGGACGATGCGGCCGCGGAACGCATTCGCATCCGCGCGCAAGCCGCGCTCGACTCCGCGCTGAGCGCCGCTGATCATCTTCCGCTTGTCGGCAACGACCGCGCGGAGTTCGACCAAAAAGCCGATAACCTGCGCAACGCGCTGCGCGAAAGTTTCTGAGTCGCGCCGAATTCAGGGTTACCTCATCGCATTGCGTGGGCGCATGCTTTGAGCGTATTACCTGGCGGCATTGCTTTACAACGACGCGCGGATATTGACGCCGCAGCGAAACCCGCCGATAATCGTTTCTTCTCGCCGTGCGCGGTCGTGGCGGAACTGGCAGACGCACCAGCTTGAGGGGCTGGCGGTAGCAATACCGTGGTGGTTCGAATCCACTCGACCGCACCAAGATTCGATTCGCGACGCAAACAAAAGCCTCGGTGCCCAAGCATCGGGGCTTTTGCTTTTCAGTAGCACAGGCATTCCTGTTTACCCTGAGAACCGAAGGGCCTATGCCAACGCAACAACGCGGCGCGGTTTGTAATGCTTGGCTCGCACAAGCATCGCGTTCTTCTCGGTCTCGCCACTCGCAATTCGAGGAAGCGCGGGCCCCGTTGGGTTGACGTCGGGGCTTTGCTTTTTGGCGGGAGCCCCCGCATTCATGCGGGGGAGGAGCGCTTTAGCGCTCCGGAACGATGATGACAACCCTGTCTCGCGCTTGAGCGCTGGGCCTTCGACCCGTGGCTAAAGCCACGATTTTTCTCGCCGCTTCTTCGCTGGACTGAAGTCCAGCTCCCTCTGCTGAAGCAGAGGGCTCCCACCGGAGAACCTCTCGATTATTTCTTCGGCGCTGGCTGCGGATTCTGCGCTGGTGCGGGCGCTGGACCAGGTGCCTGTCCAGGAGCTTGACCCGGACCTGGCGCCGGCTGTACCGGCACTTGCACCGGCGCATTCGCCGGGGGCGTCGCGGGCTTGCCGGCAGGCGCAGGCTTCTGCGTCTGCTCGAGCACGGAGCCAGTTGTGGAGATCGCGTCAGCAGGCGCGCGCTTCACGGAAAGCGTGAGCGACGTCATCATAAACACGATGGCGCACCACGTGGTGGCGCGCGAAAGAAACGACGCAGCGCCGCGCGGCCCGAAAGCCGTCTGGCTGCCTGCGCCGCCGAACGCGCCCGCAAGATCAGCCGCGTTACCGCTCTGCAGCATGATGACGATCACCAGCACGAAGCACACCATCACATGCAGCGTGACCAGCACGAATGAATATCGCCATCCAATCGAAATCAGCGCCACTGCAATCAGCAGCGCCAATCCCCACTTAGCCCACCAAGGCATTGCTATCTCCTAATTTCGCATTACGCTCAGCTCTGGCTTTACATAGGGGCACGGCATGCCGTGCCCGAACGCGCCACAAGCTTGATTCGCGCCAGCCAGCAAACGTCGAACTACCAAGCCCTTCTTTCGCCATCGTGCCGTGCAAACTGAAAACACACGCGCTGTTGTTCGATCGCACCAAGTCCTTTTGCTGGGCATCCGCCGCAGGCGGCCGTGCCCCTACGAAAACCTCGTGCTAAAAATTCACGATCGACGCGAATGACTGCGCGTCGAGGCTCGCTCCGCCTACCAGCGCACCATCAATCTCCACCTGCGCCATCAATCCCCGTATGTTGTCGGGTTTGACGCTGCCACCGTAGAGGATCCGAAGCGCGGAAGCCCGTTCCGACGTGAAGCGGGCATCCGCCATTTCGCGGATGAAGCGATGCGCGTCGGCCGCGATTTCAGGCGTCGCCGTGCGCCCCGTGCCGATCGCCCAGCATGGCTCGTAAGCAATGAGAATACGCGAGAAGTCAGCGCCGGTCAACGCAGCTACTGCGCCATCAAATTGGCGCTTCAGCACGCCGTGAGTGAGATTCGCTTCGCGTTCGGCCAGGTGCTCGCCTACGCAAACAATCGGCGTGAGCCCCGCTTCGAGCGCGGCTTTCGCTTTGCGGTTCACCGATTCATCCGTCTCGCCGAAATACTGGCGGCGCTCGGAGTGGCCGATGATCACGCCGCGGCAGCCGGTGTCGAGAATCATGCGCGTGGAAATTTCGCCGGTGAATGCGCCTTCCGCGTGCCAGTCGCAATTCTGCGCTGCGATGGAAATGGCACTGCCGCGTGCTGCGTCGACAGCCACGCTGAGCGAAGTGTACGGCGGCGCGATTATGATGTCGCAATGCGCGGCATTCGCGACGAGCGCCTTGAACGCGTCAAAGAATGCGCGCGTCTCCGCCTGTGTCTTGTACATTTTCCAGTTACCGGCGATCACAGGACGCCGCATCAACTTCTCCCATTGTTCGTCAATTGAGTGTTATGCCCTATCCGCATAGAATGCGCGGATGCCCAGAATGCGATTCGTTCAACAAGAAGACGATGCCTCAGAGTTCTTCGAACAGGTCAGGCTCTGCGTCGATTGGGTCACCCAGGTGCATCGGCCTCCCGAACTCTTTTTAATCAAGATTGACAACTGGTTTGGCCCCAACTGGCTTCGATTCTCCGGAAAATCTCTGGGCGCTATTGCCATTTGGAAAAACAGGCTAACGATTCCGCCGTTCGTCCCGCACCGCGTTCTCTGGGAAAGAAGATTCATAGGCCCCGACTATCACCAGAAAAGCATCAAGAATATAGTCCACGTCAATACTGAAAGCCAACTCGCTCAACTGCGACATGTTGGCGACGTCGCTCCGAATGCCTCGCTCATTTGGTTTAGTGGAGGATCGCAGCGAAACCAGCGCGGTGCGCTCATGGCATATCTTCTGAACGCCGATTCCTATTGGTCCTGGTATACAGGATGGCAAAAGCGGTCCGGATGGAAAATTGTCGAGGCACAGGGTATCACGCAAGAAGCATTCGACGATTTTCGGTCTGTCCGCAGCTGAATTGCCACCTGTCGCTACTTGGAACTTAGCGCCTCGACACCCGGAAGCTTGTCGCCCGCGAGAAATTCAAGCGATGCACCGCCGCCCGTCGAGATGTGTGAGACCTGCGAGGCGACACCCGCCTGCTCCACCGCCGCAACGGAATCGCCGCCGCCGATGATAGAAGTAGCGCCATTGCGAGTAGCCGCCGCCACAGCGCGAGCGATGCCTAGCGTGCCCTGCGCGAATTGCGGCTTCTCAAACATGCCGAGCGGCCCGTTCCAGACTATAGTGCGAGCCTTGGCAATTTCATCGCTGAATAGCTTGACGGTCTTCGGGCCAATGTCGAGTCCCATCATGTTGTCGGGCGTGTGCGCGATGTCTGTAGTCATCGTCGCAGTAGAGTTCGGCGACTCGGCGAGCACATGGTCCACCGGCAGCAGCAGCGCGAATTTCCGCTCCGCCGCTTCCATCATCAATTCGCGCGCTAGATCGAGCTTGTCGTTCTCAACGAGCGACTTCCCTATCTGCAGCCCCTGCGCCTTGAGGAATGTGTAAGCCATCGCGCCGCCGATCAGCATTCCGTTCGCGAGCCTCATTAGGTTCTGCACCACTTCGATTTTGTCGGAAACTTTCGCGCCGCCCAGCACAGAGATAAACGGGCGCTCGGGATTTGAGATGGCTTTGCCGAGATACGTCAGCTCCTTCTCCATCAACAAACCGGCCGCAGCCTGACGCACGAATTTCGTGATGCCCACGACGGATGCATGCGCACGATGCGCCGAGCCAAACGCGTCGCACACAAACATCTCATCGCACAGCGCCGCCAGCTGCTTCGCGAATCCAGGATCGTTGGCCTCTTCCTCAGGATGGAAACGCACATTTTCGAGCAGCAGCACTTCGCCATCGCGCAGCGATTTCGATTTCGCCTCGGCTTCTGCACCCGCACAATCACTGACGAACGCTACAGGCTTGCCAAGCAGTTCCTGCAAACGCGCCGCCACAGGTGTAAGACTGTACTTCGCGTCCACTTTGCCCTTCGGCCGCCCGAGATGTGACGCCAGAATCACGCGAGCGCCCCGATTCATCGCCAGCTGCAGCGTTGGAAGCGTCTCCCGGATGCGCGTATCGTCGCCCACCTTGCCGCCGTCCAGCGGCACGTTGAAATCCACGCGTATGAAAACGCGCTTGCCCTTCAGGTCGAGGTCGCGAATCGAGAGTTTGTTTATGGCCATGATTTAGCGCGGCGAAGCAGCAAGGCACGCGAGCGACCCGCCCGCCGGAAGCGTCTATAGTTTCGCAGCGAAGAATTTAATCAAATCGCGGCAGCGGCAGGAGTAGCCCCACTCGTTGTCGTACCACGCGAGCACTTTCACGCAATTGTTTCCCACCACGCGCGTGTAGCCAGCATCCACGATCGAGGAGTTGGGATTGCCTTTGAAATCGATCGACACCAATTCCTCTTCGCTATAGGCGAGGATGCCCTTCATCGGGCCTTCGGCAGCCTTCTTCAGCGCCGCGTTCACCGCTTCCACAGTCACCGGCTTTTCGGTAATTACGGTGAGATCCACCACGCTCACATTCGGCGTGGGCACGCGCATCGCGTAGCCATCGAGCTTGCCTTTCAGCTCCGGAATCACGAGGTGCAACGCCTTCGCCGCACCCGTCGAAGTAGGAATCATCGAAACCGCCGCGGCACGTGCACGACGCAAATCCTTGTGCGGCAGATCGAGCAGCTTCTGGTCGTTGGTGTAAGAGTGAATCGTGGTCATCGTGCCAACCACGATTCCAAAATTGTCCTGAATCACTTTGGCCACCGGCGCCAGGCAATTCGTGGTGCACGAAGCATTGGAGACGACGTGGTGCTTCGACGGGTCATATGCTTTGTCGTTCACGCCCAGCACAATCGTGAAGTCAGGATCGGTGGCTGGAGCAGAGATAATCACCTTCTTCACCGGCCCGCGGATGTGCTTGCGAGCCTCCGCGCCCGCAGTGAAAAGACCGGTAGACTCGACGACGATATCCGCTCCCACCGAGGCCCAGTCGAGAGCCGCGGGATCCTTCACGCGAAACACTTTGAAACTCTTTCCGTCCACGGAGATCGTGTCGTCCGTGTGCGTCACTTTATTCGGAAGATTGCCTAAAATGGAATCGTACTTCAGCAGGTACGCGAGCGTCTTCGAGTCGGTGATGTCGTTCACCGCCACGATTTCGATCGCCGGGTCGCCAAGTGCCGCTCGAAAGATATTGCGGCCGATGCGTCCGAAACCGTTGATTCCCACTTTCACTGGCATAGTTCCTCCGAGAGCTTGTTCGATGCGAACCGTCGGTACAACCGGCAGGCGTTTCTTCGACGGGAAATGCTAGGGCGCGAGGGAGAAAATGTCAACGCGGCTCAATCGTATTGTTTCACTTTTACGACGCGATCGCCGTTGAAGGTGACGAACACGGTCTTGGCCGGAGGAGTGCCGTAAATCCAGTCCTCGGTCTGCTCGCCGCCAGGTCTGGTCTCCCGCACTTTGTGATCCGGGCGTCCGAGAGACGCGAGCACCATCTCGTGATCCATGCCTTCGAGGGCGGTGTGATCCTTGATAGCTTGCTTGAATTGCGGCGGCAGCGACTCCACCCAATCCACAGCCGCGGAGTGCTCCTTCGAGAAATCGAGGAAGTAATTCAGGTCGTGCATTAGATCCTCGGCGCTCATGTCCGGCACCGAGCGCCCGTACTCGAGAATCAATTCAGCGCCCATTCCCGGCTGCAGGCCTCCGCCCGGCGGCGGTTGCGCGGGAGCCTGAGTAGGCGGCGTCACAGTGGGACCGCCTCCGCCTCCCATCCCAACCTGCAGGTGATCGCGAAGATTGAATTTCTTGTGCCCACCCCCGTTCACCTGGATGACGATTTCCTTGGGATGAAACTCGATGCTCGTGATCTGCACCGTGTCACCGGGACGCGCGGCAATGCCCTGGAAGCGCAGAGCGGTCTGCAAGCTCTTGTCGTCAATCGGCTTCCCCACCGGAACCTTATAGCCCTTCTTCCCCGCAGGAAGAGGCTTCACCACCTTGGCAAACTCTCCCGATACATAACGAATGATCTCGATGCGTGATTGAGGCCGCAAATCGGTAGTTTGCGTTGGCCGTTGGCCCACCGACATATAAATCTCGGTGGCGGGTGGAGAAATTGGAAGGGTGGGAGCAGGACCGAGATCGGAAACAATCGGAAGCGCACCGCGAGCGCGAGTCTCATCTGGCGCATTGACGCAGATGGCAAGAAGTGCCGCGATAGCGATGGTCGTCCGGAAGTACATGGCTAGGCCTACCCGGTCCCTATTTTAGGACGTTTTCGCTTCCAGGTGAATAAGGATTCGTGCGGCGGGCGGTTGGTTGCAGGGCGTCGTCGGGCAGGGCGGGAGCGAACCTCGATTCTCCGGCTCGGCTTCGGTAGGTCAGCTTCGGTAGGCCAGCAACACGTTCCCCGGCGTCAACGTTGCGCCAATCCGACTCGTGGAACAGCACTACCCTCCTGATGCTCATGAGAAGACTGAGGATACTAGTGAGTAGCGGCTCGAGCTCGCGAGGTGTCCGGGGAGCTTTCCTTGCGACTCTCTCCTTGCTTGGTATCCGCCTCCTGCTGAATCCTTTCGTGCGCCAGCTGCGGCTCGAAGCACCGGCGGCAGCGAGCCTCGTACATTCCGCCCGCGCCGACCACGATCAGTTCCTCGGACGCAACTAGCCGCTGCGTATGCACCGCTGGATTTCCGCAACGCATGCAAATCGCAAGCAACTTGGTGATTTCTTCTGCCACCGCCAGCAGACGCGGAATCGGTTCAAACGGCCGTCCCATGAAATCCGTGTCGAGTCCAGCAACGATCACGCGCTTGCCGAGATCGGCGAGCTTCACGCAGGACTCCACGACCGACTCGCCCAGGAATTGCGCCTCGTCAACGCCAACCACTTCCGTACGCGCCTGCACCTTGTCGAGAATGTCGCTGCCGGTCTGCACCAGCTCAGAGGCGATTTCGAGGCCGGAGTGCGACACGATTCCATTCTTGGCGTAGCGCTGGTCAATGAGCGGCTTGAAAATCTGCACGCGCTGTTTGCCGATCTCAGCCCGACGCAACCGGCGAATCAGCTCTTCGCTCTTGCCGGAGAACATCGGCCCCACCACGACCTCAATCCAGCCCATGTTGCCTTTGACGATGTCCACTCGCTACCTCCTCTGGCTAGGCTAACACACCGCGAATTGAAAATTCAGGCTCCGGCTTTGCGCTCCGCGTTCGAGAAAACCTCGCGATTGAAAAACGGGGCAAACGCGCTGATAACCGCGACACGAAACGCATCCTGCCGCGTAATCAGATTGCGCGATAACACACCCCAGGCACCCTGCGCGTCGCGAATTCCGCGTCCGCCCGCGAACGCGTCAATCGCTTCGGAAAGCTCCACACCCTCGTCTACTACCGTTTTGGCGAGCGCTTCGGGAAGCAGCACGGCGCCGGAACGGCCAAATGCGCCACGTCCCGTATCATCGGCGACATACGCCCAGCTCTCGAGAAACACCCAGCGCTTCGCGCCCTCGTGAATCACGTCGAGTCCGCCTTCAAGTCCAACAAAATATTTCCAGGATGCATTGGACTCGCGAGCGATTCCAACGAGCGCCTCAGCTCGCTGACGCGCCCCCGCCATCAAATCCTCGCGCGAAAGCGGTGTGTGCCGGACGCCGCTGGGCACTTCGACGGGCAGAATTTCGAATTCCGCGTTGCCGTCCATCAATGGGCGAATTACGCCAAGCGCATCGCGAACCGCTTCCACCTTTGGTTTGCGCGCGCTGCCAACAGCAATGAGAATATTTTCCATCAGCGGGTGAATAATTTCAGCAGCGGGACTCTAGCATGCTGCGCGAAGCGCCGCAATCGAGCACACACGCGCGTCTTTCAGCGCTCCGGCTGCAGATAAATATCGTTGCGCACAATTTCCATCTGCGACTGCGGCTTCTTCAGCTCGGCGAATCCGAATTTCTTGTACAGGCCATGAGCGTCACGCGTGGCAAGGCTCAAGCGCCGCAACCCCTGCAAATCGGGATGGCTCATCACGCATTCCACCAGCCACACACCAAGTCCTCTGCCGCGAAATCCCTCGAGCACGTACACGTCGCAAAGATAAGCATATGTGGCGCGGTCGCTAACCACCCGCGCGAATCCGATCTGTTCGCTGCCGTGAAATAACCCGAAGCACAAGGAATTCGCAATCGCCTTTTCGACAACATCGCGCGGAATCCCCTCCGACCAATACGCCCGCGAAAGGTAGCGATGTATCGCAGCGACGTCCAACTCCGACGCATCGCTAACAACCGTGAAATCATCTTTGTGGTAAGACGGAAATGCCAACGTATCCTCCGATACAGCCGCTATTAGGTGGACGACGACGACGCAGAACAGCAGAATTCAGGAATGACAAACAGAGACTGGAGCGGGATGAGGGAATCGAACCCTCGCCTCGACCTTGGCAAGGTCGCGTACTACCACTATACGAATCCCGCAAAAAACGAATTTATATTTATAGCATGCCGCTCAGACGCGAACAAGTTCTCGCGCCAGCTTCATTGCCTCAATTTTCAAGGGAATTAAAAGCCAGGTCGCCAAATCCCCGGGGAACGATAAGCGCAGCACAACGAAAGGCGCAATCCCCAAACGACCGCGCTGCGCCTAATCAACTTCCATCACGCGAGTGGACTTCACCACCGGCGATCGCCTTTGCCGTTCGGCGAAACGCGTGGCTCTCTCGCGGTCGATATAGACGCGCGCAAACTTCTCGCCGTCCTTGTAGTAGATCGTTACTTGCCAGTGACGGTGCTTTCGGCGCCGATCCCGCCGCATGCGGCTGGACTTGCCGGGACTTTTCGTTTTCGCCATAGCTCCTCTGATGGGACTTCGTGTCAGGGACTATCGCAATTCCGCGGCGGCCGCGCAAGTAACAATTTGGGGGTTAACTTTTGCAATATGAACTACAAAATGGGTGCGACCTTATACCGGCACGTGCGTCCAATCCTTTGGATGAAATTACCGAAATAAAGTTGCAGCGCTGCAACATTTTGATGCCGCCGGGCGTATCAGTAAGTGAGCGGAAACAAAGGCTGGAGGGGGCCATGGTCAGTTGCCAAAAGCGGGAAGTACAAATTGAAGACCTTCGGAATCACGGTTTGGAAGCAGTGATGACGTTGAAGCGCGTATTGACGTGCGGCGCGAAGGTTACTCCAGACCCAAAGCGAGCAGGGTTTTACGAGGTGGAAAGCCGTTCGACCGTTTATTACATCTACGCACCGCGTTTGAACGGAAAAGTCACGCTTCTTGCCACGTGGCCGCGCGTAAACGAACTGGCGCATTCTGGCGCAGCCGCCTAATCCTCAACGCGAAGCCGAATTCTCGATCGCAAACTCTGGAATCTTCGAATTCAAGTCGGCCAGCACGTTCTTATTGAACTTGTATACAGTTGTTGCGCCGCTGGTCTTCGCATACACAAAATCTCCAATCGCAGGTGTCAAGCTAACGGTGACTGTTTTTCCGTCCTTCGTCGTCAGCGTCATCTGAACGAGCGGCCTCGCGAGCTTACTCTGAATCTCCGCGCTCGGATGGTCCACGATTGCCATCGCGCGAGCGTTTGCGACCGAAGGAAAAATCTTCCATGTCGCAATCGCTTTGCCTTTTATTTCCGGCGGAGCTTCCGCAACCCAATCCTGCTCCGCCTTCGGAGTCATAATAAGCGTACCGTTCTCATTGTGCAGTTCGGCGCGGGTGAAATCGCCTTGCGTCAGGTGAACTAATTTCTTGTCACGCAAATCGCCGTAGTTTTCCGCAAGCTTCTTGTAAAGAGCCTCATTCACCTTGAAAATTGTGGGACGCGAAGAGTCCTTCGCGTAGTAATCGATTCCCTCTTTCTTGCCCACAAGCAAAGTCGCAGACTTCCCACTCTCATTGGTGGCGGTGAACGTAATCGGCGGAGCGTTAAGCCCGTACTTGCCGAGGTTTTCGGCCGATTCGGCTGCCACACCCTTCATTTTCGCACCGGACACCGCGTTCAATAGCGACGCAACGTCTGATTCGTCGGCAAGTTGGCCTGCATTCGGTTTCGCAAATGTCCAACCGTCTTTCTCTTTTTTCGCCTCGATCTGTCCGGCTGGATTCTTAAGGGAAAACGCATTCACATCATTCTGGGCGAAATGCAGCACGTCGTGATCGCGCAGAAAATCCGCCGAAAGATCAGTCTGCGTGCGCATCGCGCTGGGTAGCAGAGCCACATCCTTGCCGTCAATCTGCCCGTACACATACGTGTTCGTGAAATCTTTATTGCCCAGCTTGAGCGTGTGCTCCGATCCGTTCTGAAGCTTGAATTCGACGGAAACCGCGGGCGGGTCGAGGCCGTACGCCTTGAGCCGGTCCGGCGTCCCCGGCTGATTCGATTCGATTCGTGAATTGCCCAGTGTCTCGATAATGCCACTTACGACGTGTTCGTCCGCTTGAGTTTTAAGCGGCTGCAGAATCTGCCACGTACCATTCTGCTTTTCGAGGCGAATCGGTCCCTCACCGGCCACCTGCGGGCGAGTGATAGCGAGCGAGACAATCTCAGAACCAGCGGAAAGCGCGAAAACCAGCTTTGATGTCTCCGCTGTCGATTTCTCCGCATCCTTCTGGCCGCGTCTCCAATCGAAATAGTAGACCGCAGCGCCAAGCGCAATCGCGCCAAGCAGAATGAACAAAGTGGATTTTTTTATCATCTTTGCGTTTCGACTTTACCGCCGGCCTGCCGCGCGGTGATTCCTACCGCCGCTTCCACCAGATATAAACTCCCGAAAGAATCACTGCGCCGGGAAAGAAAACAAGATCGAGCCAATGCAGGGCCGCTTCTTGTCCCGTCGTCATATTCACCCGCCGATTCGCGGGCGATTTCGGCCGAATCGAGATCAGATTCTCGTCCTGCGCGAGCCAGTTGACCGTGTTGTAAAAAAGATCGCCGTTACGATAGTCGTTAATCGCGCGATTGGAAGCGAAGTCCGAGTCGCCGATAACAACCAGCCGCTCAGTTTTGTCGCCCGATTTGCGATTAGCCGCAACACCAAGCGAGAGCGGTCCGAGCGTATCGGTCTTCGGATTGAAGGCGATCTTCTTCTCTTTCAGATTCGGCGTCGTAAAGCTGCGCGGCGACGTCTTCAATATCTCAACGGCTTCGGGATCGGTCTTCGAAGTGTCGGCGATCGAGACCGTACGCGCGAGCGGAAAATACGTCATGCCGCCCGCGAATCCCTTCGTAATGGGGCTCGGTCCAAACGTTGTGACGAGGGGAATTCCAGGCCCCGCACCGATTAACTGGCCCATTCCGCTCGCATCAATCACCACATTGTCGCCAACTTTGATGTTCCATGCCTGAAACGTGTCCTGGAGCTTGGGATCCGTTTCAGGATCCACCTCAATCAGCGCTTTGCCGCCTTCGGCGAGATATTTCGAAATCATCGTCGCTTCCGCCGGCACGAAAGACTGCGTAGGGCCAGGGATAACTACCACATCACAATCCGAAGGCACTCCGTTATCAGAAATGAGGTTCACGGTCTTATCCGTGTACGACTCTTTCTTGAGCCCCTGCTCGGCTGAGCTGTAGCCTGCGTCGGAACTGTCGCTCACCGATTTCTCACCGTGTCCGGTCAGGAAGCAGACCATTTTCGATTTATCGCGCATCATTTTGATGAGCGCAGTGGTGACGTCTTCTTCTCCCACCTGGCCTCGAACGCCCGCCTCGATGCGTTCGGTGCGGGAGCCGGATGACGCGATCAGATCACCCATGTGCGTTGCGCCGTATTGCTTTGCTACATCCGGTTTTTGTTCCGGATCAACCGATTGATACTTAACGTGCGAGCCCAGGCCTACATATTCACCCATCAAATCGTCGAGCGCCGGCTCCGGCTGTTTTGCGAAGTGAACGATCGTCACGTCGTTGCGCAGTCCGCCAACAATCTTTTTGGTCTGATCCGAAAGTGTGTAGAGCTTTTCCGTAGTGAGGTCGAAACGCTTGTGATGGCGAAAGCCGACGAAATTGAGGAAAACAAGAATCGCGAGTACGGCAACCGTCAAGATCGCCGTATTCGTGCCGAGTTTCGATGATCGCTTCGAAAAATATTGAACGATGTACGGAAAACCCACCACCAGCGCCGCGACGAACACAACGCCGCCACCGATCAAGAGTATTTTGCTGAAGCGCAGAAGCTCGCCCTGTATCGTGTAGCGCAGATAACCAGCGATCAGCAGCGCCGCTGCGATCATCCACAGCAATCGCGCCAGCTCCTTCCGGTCCAATTTCATTCTGTATTTCCCTCCAATCCATAACACAACCGGTACACTGGCTTTTAAGCGCGCCGCCAGCGCATCGATTCGAGCGAGCGCACCGTCAGAAACATGCAAAGAAAAATAAAGCTGCAGTAATAGATCAGCGCCGAAGTATCCACGACGCCCCGGGTAAAATCGTCATAGTGGCGAACCAACGATAGGTAGCCGAACAGGTCTCCCTTCCAGCCTTCTGCGCGTCGTCCCGCATCGATCACCCAAATCACCAGGCTCACTGCAAAAGTCAGAACGCCCGCGATCAATTGATTCTCCGTGAACGAAGAGATAAGCGAGCCAAGGGCCAGCAGTGAACCGCCCAGCAGCAAAATTCCAGCGTAGCCAATCAGCAACATGCGCCACGGCAAATGCGGCTCGCTGCGGAAATTCATAAATCCGAGAAGAATGGCGGTGGGCAGGATCATGATCGCGTAAAGCGTGAGCGAAGCCAGAAATTTGCCGAGCACGATTTCGGCGTCCGTGATTGGCGACGTCATCAGCAACTCGATAGTTCCGCGTTTGCGCTCTTCGGCATATACGCCCATCGCCAGCAGCGGGCTCATGAACAATACCAAGGTGGACAGCAGCCCCAGGAAAGAGCGCAGCACTGCTCCCGGAACGTCGAAGTCAGCCGGCGCCCCGAAACGCATGCTCTGCATCTGCGCGGAAAATGCCGATTGAATCGCCGAGGCAAGAATGATGTTGAAGAAGAACCCGGCCACTATCAGGAACACACCGATCAGAATGTAGGCCACGGGAGAAACGAAATAGTGGGCCAGTTCTTTGCGATAGATGGCATACAGACTTTGCATCGCGGTCATCGCTCCTTTTTCATTCTGATTTGCCAGCCTGCTGCGCGTGGGCGGCATCGTCAGTGGTAAGTTCCAGAAAAATATCCTCGAGGCTGAGGCTCACGCCTTTCAGCTCGAAAAGCGGCCAGCCCTTCTCGACGATCCTTGCCGCAATCGCGCTGCGAATATCCTTGCCCTCGGCGGCCTCGACGGTAGCCAAAACGTGGCCATTCACCGGCGCCGGTTCAGTCTGCACGCGGCTGGCGCCCGGAATCTGTGCGAGCAGTTCACGCAGCGGCTGCTCGGATGCCTGCACTTCCGCGCGAATGCGCTGCCCGCCCTTCAGTTGCGACGTGAGGTTTTGCGGCGTATCTACGGCTGCGATTTTGCCTTTATTGATGATCACCACGCGATCGCACGTCATGCTCACTTCGGGCAGGATGTGCGTTGAGAGGACGATCGTGTGATTCCCGGCGAGATTCTTGATCAGGTGGCGGACTTCGATGATCTGCTTGGGATCGAGGCCCACAGTGGGTTCATCGAGGATGATCACGTCGGGATCGTGCACGAGCGCCTGCGCCAACCCGACGCGCTGCTTATATCCGCGTGAGAGACGCTTGATCAGTTCATCGCGCTTATCTGTGATGTTCGTCTTTTCAAGCGCATCGGTAACGCGCTGCGCCCGCTTTTCCGCCGGCACGCCTTTAATCCGCGCGACGAAATCGAGGTAACTTTCAACCGTCATATCCGGATAGACGGGCGGATTCTCCGGGAGATATCCGATGTGGCGGCGAACTTCGAGTGAATCGTCGAACACGTCGAAGCCCGCAACGCGCGCAGTGCCGGACGTGGCCGGCATGAAGCTCGTAAGCATGCGCATCGTGGTCGTCTTACCGGCGCCATTGGGACCAAGGAATCCCAGGATCTCGCCTTTGTTTACGGCAAACGAGATGTGGTCCACGGCGGTTCTTTCGCCGAATGTTTTCGTCAGATCCTGAACTTCAATCAAGGCACTCCTCCGCGACTCATTTACGCTTCCGTATCAATGGGAACCAGCAGGATTGCCGGGCTGCTACAGAGCCGACCTTTATACTAGAAATTCCCCGAGGTTGACAACAGGCGTGCTCAAACTCAGAAGTAATAAGATGCAGAGCGAACCGTGCGGCGAAGTTGCCGGAGCCGCGAACCACGCGGTTGACACTGGCGGCCGGGCAGCATAACGTTCGCCGCCAGCACGGCCACTGCAATGACATCCCGCTCCACAACTCGTGGGCTTCTCTTTGCGCTTCTCGCGGTTCTTTTCGTCGCGGCTGCGATGGGAGTCGCCCGCCATTCCGGCGTCGCAGGAATCTCCGCTGGTGTGTTCGAAGGGGTGCGCTGGCTTGCCATTGTCCTGCTCGCTACGTACGCGCTAGCCCGCAGATCGCTCACTGCGTGGATTCTCGTCGGCCTTGCGGCCGGGGCCGAACTCGGACACGACGCCCCGGCTCTGGCTATGAAATTCCAGGTGCTCGGCACGATTTTTCTGCGGCTGATCAAGGTGATCATCGCGCCACTTCTATTCGGGACCCTCGTGGTGGGCATTGCAGGCCACGCGGACATCAAAAAAGTAGGCCGGATGGGAATCAAAGCAATCGTGTATTTCGAGATTGTCTCGACGATCGCGATTTTCATCGGGCTCGCTGCGATCAATATCAGTCGTGCCGGTGTGGGAATTCAGATGCCGGTTTCGGCATCGGAAAATGTGCCGGCTGCAGTGCCGCACACGGCGACCGATTTGATCCTGAACGTGTTTCCCGAAAACATCGCAAAGTCGGTGGCAGAGGGCCAGGTGCTGCAAGTCGTAGTCTTCAGTATTCTTTTCGGAATCGCGCTGGCGATGGTGCCCGAAACAAAGCGAAGACCACTGGTGGCTTTTGCCGAGAGCCTCTCCGAGACGATGTTCAAGTTTACAAATATCGTGATGCTCGCAGCGCCTTTAGGAGTCTTCGGCTCGATCGCTTACACCGTGGGCCATATGGGCCTCGGTGTTCTCCTTCCGCTACTGAAACTGCTGGCGACAATGTACGTCGCACTCGTAGCCTTCGTGGCGTTCGTGCTGTGGCCCATCGCGTATTTCGCGAAGGTTCCTATCCTGCGGTTCGCGCAAGCGGCGGCCGAGCCGGTAACGATCGCGTTTGCTACAGCGAGCTCCGAGGCAGCTCTGCCGAGAGCGATGGAAAACATGGAATCGCTCGGAGTACCACGCTCGGTCGTCGCCTTCGTGCTACCCACCGGTTACAGCTTTAATCTGGATGGCTCGAGCCTCTATCAATCGCTCGCGCTGATATTCATGGCGCAAGCTGCCGGTGTACATCTCACTCTTGCCCAGCAGATCCTGATGATGCTCACGCTGCTCCTCAGCAGCAAGGGCACCGCTGGCGTGGCGCGTGCATCCCTCGTCATCGTACTGGCCACCGCAACGCAATTCAATCTGCCGATCGAGCCGTTCTTTCTGCTCTTTGGAATCGATCAATTGATGGACATGCCGCGAACCGCAGTGAACGTGCTGGGGAATTGTCTTGCAACGGTCGTGGTAGCAGGGTGGGAAGGCGAGTTCCCCCAGAAGCACGCCTAGAACATCAAACGGAACCCTACTTGCGCGGCGAACGGGATTCCCACCGTCGTCCCTGGACCGAAGAAATCGCCAAGTGCTCCAGCAGGAACGCGCAATTGCTTGAGGCTCGTGATGGGCACGCTGCAAGCGGGCGCAGGGCACAAAGCAGTGGCATTGGCCAAATTGTTCACCGGAACTGGAAGCGCTGAAATGTCAGTGACATAGTTCGCTCCCGGATTATTGCGGTTGAATAGGTTGAAGAACTCGATGAATGGCGTCGCGGTCCACCGATCGCCAAAGCGGAACGGGCGGCTTACGCGCAAATCAACCTGAATGTACGGCGTCCCGCGAATCTGGTCGAGTGCAGTCTGCACGCCATTCACGACGGCGCGATCGTCGGCCGAATCTCCGACACCGTTTACGTCCACGGGAATCGTCTGAGTGAAAGGCCGCGCGCCTTCGAATTGCGAAAGAGTGGTGAGTTCGAAACCGCCCGGAACATACACCGTTCCTGCAAGCACGAAGCGGTGGCGGACGTCTTCGCCGGAAGGACCATAGTCACCGCGGGCAAACGCATCATTCGGATTGCACACGCCGTTGACGTAATCGAATAGCTCACCGAGAACGCATCCCCACGTCTTCGCGTTCGCCAGCGTGTAGTTTGCGATCAGAGTGAAACGCCGCGAAACATTCCCTTGCAAATGAATCAACAGCGCGTTGTAGCTTGAGCGATTGTCCGAACGGAACACGGAGATATCCGGCGCGTCCGCCGGCAGAGTGAATCCGGCGACATATTCGTACCGGCGGTAGCCGTGCACGCCCTGCTCGTGGTTGTAATCAGCGCTGATCATCCATTTCGAGTTGAATGCGTGCTGAACTCCGACCGTAGCGTGAATCGCATAGGGCGTCCGGTAGCGCGGGTCAATCAGCGCCCCTGCTCCGCCAGCCGGAATGCACCCCGGATCAGTAGGAACGACACATGGAAGCGGCGGAGCATTCACTGCTTGAAACGCATTCACCCAGCCATTCTGCGCAAGGTCACTAAAGAAGAGGCCGAAACCGCCCCGGATTACGGTGGTTTGCGATCCCCCCGGCGAGTACGTAAATCCCAACCTCGGCGCGAATTGTTTGTGGTAATCGTGTGGTACTCCCGAGACCAGCGGGATGCTTAGGGCGCGCAGCGTGAGCAACGCGGGATTGTCCGACTGAGAGCGCCCGGAGGCATCGAATAGGCTGAACGTCGTGTCCCAGCGCAGCCCGTAATTCAATGTGAGGTTTGGCTTTGCGCGCCATGAGTCCTGCGCGTAAAGGCCCAGCCGTTGAAGGTTTTGCGAGAACGAGCCGTCACTGGCTGGCGCAGCCGCGCAGGTTACATTGGCCGGAGCAAGGGTCGCACAGGTTAGGTCGGAATAGAACTGCGACGGGTTCGCCACGTAGAAAGTAGGGTCGTTGGGATACGTGATGAGTGTTTCCTGCGTGCCGCTGAGCGCACCATCGAGGACGGGCTCGTGTATGAAGTTCACGCCGAAGCTTGTGGCGTGACGCCCGGAGGTGTGCCGCACATCGTAGCGAAACTGATATTTTTCCTGATTGCGCACGACAGGAAAATTGGTAATCGCGGTCGTGAACTGATTGTCGCCAAAGGTCTCGAAGCCGGAGACGGTTTGCGACGTCGCACTGAACGGAAAAGCCAGTGCGTAGCCGAAATCGGAATTGCGCGCTTCGGTGTGATGAAGGCCGCCGACGTCAAATGTGAACGAGCCAAGCCACGTGGGGCTAAAGGTGAACTGCTCATTCAAAAGCAAGTTCAAATAATTCGAGTGTGAAGTGGCGCCTGTGGAAGGAAGTGTCGCCTGTTGCACCAGGTCGTTTTCCGTCGTGTAGTTATCGGCAGCTGCGCGTAGAAACCACTGGGAGCGCACGGATTGCGACCAGTCAAGACGAATCGTGGCGAGATAGTCGCGAAATGGAATGGGCACACTTTTCGGCACAGCAGTCGCGTTCACATTCGGAATCAAACCCATCTGCGCCAATTGTGCCAGCGCGCCAAATTGCGCCTGGCTCGCGGGACTGTAAGCAATGCTGGCGTCTTCGTGAACGTATTCAAACGAGGAAAAAAACCAAAGCTTTCCGGGACTGATCGGGCCACCCAGAGTCTCTACATAGTTCTGCCGAGAGAAGGGCTGCTTCGGATCAGGCGCGGGATTTTCGATCGGGTAACGCGCGTTGAGGACTGAGGCCCGTTCGTAGAACGCAGCGTCGCCATGCCACGTGTCTGTGCCGCGCTTGGTGCTGATCACAACGGAGCCCGCCGTCGTGCGCCCGGTATCCGCATCTTCCTGCGCGGTGCGGACGGCAAACTCCTGAATCGCATCCGGCGAAATATTCTGCAGGAACCCGCCAATATAATCGTCGGAGTTGTCACCGCCATCCACGGAAAGTTCTACGTTGAGTCCCGAACTGCCGCCGAAAGAGACCGCCGTGATGCGCGCTTTAGTGGGATCAGAAGGCTCAACCGGTTCAGTGCCCGGCGTGAGATAAGCGATATTCGCGAAGCTGCGATGCGCGAGTGGAATAGATTCGAGATCCTTCGCGGTGGTAACGCTTTGCAAAGTGGCACTGGCCGTGTCTATCGGCTCTGCGGTGATGGAGGAGACTTGCCGATTCACGGTCACGGACTGACGAACGGCGGCCGGCAGCATTGTGATCGTAAGCCCTCGCACGGAGCTAATCACCACCGAAACTTCCGAATGCGCTGGAGCAAATCCTGCGGAATTGGCGGTTATTTGATATTCGCCAGGCGGCAGCAGGTCGAACCGAAATTCCCCGCGTTGGTCAGCGGCAGATTCGCGCACAAGTGATCGACCGACCGCTCGGACTTCGATCGCAGCGGCAGCCACCCGGGCTCCGCTTGTGTCCTCGACGGTGCCTCGCAGAGCCCCTGTCGCATCCTGAGCAAACGCGCGGGGCGATTGAACGAGATGGAAGAGGACTGGAAGCAGTAAAACGCACTTGGCCGCAGGCAACGAGCGAATCACTCGCCGCATCCAGATGGCTGAAACATGCCGGGCATTATCCTGACGGCAGCGGGAACTATCAAGCGGAGTGTCAAACGGGTGGATGGTCTGGAAGGTAGCGCGCGGAGATGTGCGTTGACACTCCCGAAGCGTTTTGTTATTCAACTTGTTTCGCTTTGGCTGCGGGTTTGGCGGGGAGTCCTCTCATCCCAGCGCGGGCGTACCAGAAAAGTCATCCGAAAAGGTGATATGACAACTTCGAAGACGTATGCCCGAACAACAGGAAATTCAAAACTTTTCTTCGGGCCCGCATTCCTCGCGTTGGCGTGCGTCGTGATTGCATTTACAGCTGGATGCGGGGGCGGCGGCTCCAGCAGCAAGATCACGGTCCAAATCATTCCCGGCACCACCCAAATGATCGACACGGGGCAGTCGCTGACGTTTATGGCTACGGTTGGTGGCGACACCTCCAACATGGGCGTAATGTGGCAATTCACGGGAACCAGCTGTTCAGGTGCCGGCTGCGGCACGCTCACGAATTCAACGTCCAGCAGCGTTCAATACACAGCGCCAAGCGGCATTTCAGCGACCCTTACTGTCTCTTTGC
Source organism: uncultured Acidobacteriota bacterium (assembly GCA_963721825.1). Taxonomy (GTDB): domain Bacteria; phylum Acidobacteriota; class Terriglobia; order Acidiferrales; family UBA7541; genus Palsa-295. The sequence continues at coordinate 132,682 of CAVRLE010000002.1, forward strand.
AAGCCGTGTCATTGGCAGATAAAAACGCGACGGCCACGGTGACAATTGACGTGGTTATAGCACCAAGTTTCGGCACGACCCTGCCACCGAACGGTGCCAACGGCGTTCCCTACTCCTTCGCCATTCCCGTGACGGGCGGTGTGGCTCCGTTAACCCTGACGATTGCTACAGGGAGCCTACCAACGGGGTTGACGATCAGCCAATCAGGCACGATCAGCGGCAAACCCACAGGTTCAAACACGTCGAGCACGTTCAAGGTACAAGTCGCGGACAGCGGAAACCCTCCGATCAAGGTTCTTTCGCCCCAATATACGATCAACATCAGCGCACCGCCGCCTCTTTCGATCACGTCGAGTGGGGCACTCCTGGGAGCAACAGTCAATACTGCCTACTCGACATCTATCGTGACTTCAGGTGGAGTGCCCCCTTTTACCTGGTCCAAGACTTCTGGCAACTTTCCGCCGGGACTGACGTTCAACACTACGTCCGGACAGATCAGCGGCACGCCTACGATGGCTGGCGTATTTCAGTTCACGCTGCAAGTTATAGATTCAGCGATTCCGGCGCAGACCGCAACGACACCAGCGCCCCTGTCAATCACAGTCAGTGCGCCAGCACCCTTGCAGGTCACGCCCAGTGTTCTGCCGGGGGGCACTGTTGCCACGCCGTATTCGACATCCGTGCAAGCGACAGGAGGCGTGCAGCCTTATACGTGGAGCGTTGCTTCCGGGCAGCTTCCAGCCGGTCTCAGTTTAAATCCGGGGTCGGGAGAAATTACTGGAACGCCGATTCTAGTGAGTGGCACACCCGTGAGTTTCACACTCGGAGTAAAGGATTCTCAGACGGTCCCTGCCACCGCGTCGCGGGCTTTCAGCATTTCGATAGCTGCGGGAACCGCTAATCCCAATTCCCTGCTTCGAGGAGCCTACGCATTTTTCTTCAGCGGATTCGATACCCAGGGAGTTGTGCTGGCCACCGGACAATTCACGGCGGACGGCTCGGGCAACATTACCAGCGGCGCTGAGGATTCGAATCGGGTATCCGGCACGTCAATTAACGCGACCCTCTCGGGGACCTATTCACTCGGAACCGATGGACGCGGAACGCTGACGCTCACTGCTACGAATACCGCCACCAACCAGAAACTCACAGCGATATACCAGCTTGTGCTCGATTCGGCCGGGAACGCCCGCTTCTTCGAAAACGATACTGCCAATACAACGCCACCGCCACTCCCCACTTTCGGCGAGGGGATCATCAAGCCGCAAGTGGGCGGGAGCTTTTCGGCGGCAAACTTCAGCGGAAACTATGCGTTTGCCTTCACCGGGCAGGATCTCACGACGGCTCCTGCGACCTTGGCCGGAGTGGTCCATGCCAACGGAACCTCCTCGTTTTCCCCCGGATCGGTTGATTTCAATGATGCGGGACTCTACAGCCCCGCAGTGCCGACGTCAGGTAATTTTTCCTCGAGCAGCACAGCGGGCCGCGTCGTCGCGAATTTGGTCTTCCAGATTCCGTCATCTGCCCAGGTGATGCTGAATTTCATCTGCTATTTCGTGTCGCCATCGGATCTTTTCGTCATCGAAATCGATACCACCGACGCAACCCATCCCAAAATCGGAGGGGAGATGATCCTTCAGAACCCCTCTGTGGTTTTCGACAACACGGCGCTGACTGGCGGCAGCGTGCTCAGCGGAACCGGATTGGATAGTCCGAACGCGAGTGCGTTTGTTGGCTTGCTGGCTGCGAACGGGTCGGGCAGCGCAACCGTGAACTTCAACCAGAACGATGCCGGCTCGATTTCGCAAGGTGCATTGATTCCGGGCACGTATCTGGTTACGACGAACGGGCGAGTGGAATTTACCGGCTTTGGCGCTGTGGGGCCGCGAATGGCGGCGGCTTACCTTACCGGCGTCAATCAGGGATTCCTAGTCGGTTCAGATAAGACCGCGACCGCAGGCCTGCTTGAGAATCAGACTGGTGGACCTTTCGGAGCCGCATCAGCGATGGGAAGCTACGCATTGAGCGCTCCCTCGCCGGCAGACAACATGGTGAGCAACATCATCGGCCAGACAACCGCGAACGGCACCGCAACAATGCAAGGCGTGGTGGACGAGATAGATTCGTCCGGACAGAATCTAGCCCAGTCCTTCGTCGGCAATTACACGGTGACTTCAAGCGGGCAGGGTACGATGACCACTAACACGCCGACAGGCATTCCAACAAATCTGGCGATCTACGTTGTGTCACCGAGCGCAATTCGGGCGATCTCGACAGATTCGATCGACAAGCATCCGCAAGTGATTTTCTTCGATCACTAAGAGCTTGGCGTCTCGAGGGAATCGACCAGCAGGTGGCGTTGTGCGCATACCTATTCTTTGTTCTTTTCTTTCAGATCAAGCGCAGCTGAATTGATGCAAAAACGCAGGCCCGTCGGCTGGGGACCGTCTTCAAAAACGTGGCCAAGATGCGCGTCGCAGCGGCTGCACAGGACTTCCGTGCGGGCCATTCCGTGGGTCGAATCGCGCTCAAGCTCGACATTTTCGGCCGCGATCGGTTGATAGTAGCTCGGCCATCCGGAACTTGAATGATATTTCGCGTCAGAACTGAACAGCGGCTGGCCGCAGCACACGCAAACGTACGTGCCCTCCGTTTCCGTATCTGCGAACTCGCCGCTGAAAGGAGGTTCAGTTCCCTTCTGGCGGGTGACGTGGTATTGCTCGTCAGTCAGCTTGGATTTCCACTCGGAATCTGATTTCTTTATTTTGTCGCTCATGATTTTATTTTACACCCAGTCTCTGGCGAGTTCACGGCTCGAAACTTCGAGTGCGCCGCACTCGACGGAGGCGAAGAACCGTTCAATAATCAAAACCATTTAGATGAAACCAACCGAGTCACTCTACTTAGGCGTGGATGTCGGCGGGACTAAGGTCGCGGCAGGTCTCGTAACTTCGCGAGGAGAAATTCTCTCGAAAGTTCGCATGCCGATGACGAGCCACGAAGACGGTGCAGCCGGATTGCGCGCTGTCGAAAGGGCTATCGATGCCGCATTTGCCGCTGAGCCTGAGCGGAAGGCCTCCGTCGCTGGCATTGGAATCGTCAGCCCGGGTCCTGTCGATCCCGCGCAAGGCATCGTCGTTAATCCTGGAAACCTTCCCTGCTGGCGAAATTATCCGCTCGTCGCCGAAATCAAGAAATCGCGTCGACTTCCAACAATTCTGGATAACGACGCTAATGCTGCGGCGCTTGCGGAAGCTCAGTGGGGCGCCGCTGCGGGATACTCGTCAGTCTTTTACGTGACAATCGGGACGGGAATCGGCACCGGGATTGTGCTCAACAGCTCCATCTATCACGGTCGCACTGGAGCAGCCGGCGAAGGCGGCCACGTCTCGATCGACTATCACGGGCCGCTATGCCCCTGCGGGAAGCGCGGGTGCATCGAAGTGCTGACAGCAGGACCAGCGGTTGCGCGCAGAGCGAGAGAGCGACTCGCCGGCGGGGTTGAGGCCAGAACGCTCCTGACTCTCGCGGGTGGCAATCCCGCAGCAGTTACAGCAGAAATCGTCGCCAAAGCCTGGCGCGGTGGCGATCCACTGGCCACGGCAATTCTGGAGGAAACCGCCGACTTGCTTGCCATATGGCTTGGCAACATGATCGATCTTTTCGACCCCGATGTGATTGTCGTCGGAGGAGGAATGAGCGAGCTGATCGCCGGATGGTTCGAGCGAATCCGCCAACAGATACCGAAATGGTCGGTCAACTCACGATGGAGCGAAATTCCCTTCGTTCGCGCACGGTACGGAGAGGATTCCGGCATTGTGGGCGCCGCGGCTCTGTGCTCTTCCGTGAAAGCCACCTGACGATGGGCCATGCTCTTCTAGTATTTCCCCATAGAATCCCGGGTTGACCGAAGGCGAGTGCTTTTGTGAGTATAGATACAGTAAAAATCGAAAGGGCGATAACCGCTCATAATGGAACAAAACTTAATTTCTTTCCCCCGATTTCCTACCTTACCGGAACGAATCCAAGGGCTCGAAAAGCTCGCCTATAACCTGTGGTGGAGCTGGCATCGCGCGGCACGCGAGATGTTTCCTGCCCTGGATGTACAAGCCTGGCGCGAAAGTGGTCACAACCCGCTTCGCATGCTTGCAATGCTGCCGGAGGAGACGCTGCAGGCCGCGGCGCGAAATTCCGATTTTCTGGAGCGCTACGATGCGGTGATGGACGAGTTTGAGGCGGAAGTGGGCACTCAAACGGGCTGGTTCACGAGCGAGCACGGGAGAGGCAACATGCCCCTCGCTTACTTTTCAGCAGAATATGCCTTTCACGAATCTCTTCCTCTCTACGCCGGCGGATTGGGCGTGCTTGCGGGTGACTACATCAAAGAGTGCAGTGACCTGGCCGTTTCGGTGGTCGCAATCGGCATGATCTATTCGCGGGGCTACGTGACACAAAACCTTCGCGATGACGGTTGGCAGGAGGATGAGGAAAAAAAGCTCGATCGAACCTACGACCCGATCAAACCCGTTCTGGACGCAAATAACGTGCAGCTTCGGGTGCGTGTCCCTTTATTCGATCCACCCGTAGATGTGCTGGTTTGGCGCGCCGATATCGGCCGCGTTCCCGTCTACCTGATGGATACAGACATCGAAAGCAACCAACCCTGGGACCGGGCAATCGCGAACCGTCTCTATACGAACGACCCCGAGCAACGCCTGCGCCAGGAAATTGTGCTGGGAATGGGCGGGATGTGCGTACTCGAAGCGCTAGGAATTCGGCCCGCGGCGATTCATATCAATGAAGGACATGCAGCGCTTGCAATTCTCGAACGCCTGCGCGTGCTGGTAGACGCGGGAACGAATTTTCAGGACGCACTCGAGCACGTGCGAACCAGTTCAGTCTTTACAACGCATACTCCGCTGCCTGCCGGGACCGACGTGTTTCCGTTCTCGCTGTTCGAAAAATACTTTGCCAATTTTTACAATCGCTTTGGCGCAGATCGTGACGCGCTGCTGCAACTCGGAGTGAACCCGTCCGACCCCGGCGCTGGTTTCAATATGACGGTGTTTGCGCTTCGTATGAGCAAGTTCTGCAATGCGGTCAGCAAGAAACATGCCGAAGTGTCTCGTAAAATGTGGGCTAATGTCGCTTCGCATAAGGAAAAATCCGCGGACGAGACCGGCATTGTCGCCATCACGAACGGCGTTCATTTGTTGACCTGGATGGATCCCATCTGGCTGCAGCCGTTGCTCGACCGCTATGTTGGTCCGAACTGGGTGAACGACCAGGACCGGCCGGGAATCTGGGAACGCGTGGAGCGGATCCCGGACGTGGAGCTGTGGAGGCTGCGTAGAAAGCTGAAAGGGCTTCTGATTTCAGAGGTTAACGATCGCGCGCGGCAGCGGTGGGAGAGAAAACGATCGCGTGCGGAAAGTATCATCGCCTGCGGAGCTTTACTCGATCCCGAAATTTTTACTGTGGGATTCGCTAGGCGCTTTACTGCTTACAAGCGTCCCGATCTCTTTTTGCATGATCTAGAGCGGTTCAAGCACCTGCTGACGAATCGGTTGCGGCCCGCCCAGATTATCTTTGCCGGCAAGGCGCATCCGTCGGACGTCGAAGGCGAGAGGCTGATTCAGAAAATCTTCCAGTTGGCGCAAAATCCGGAATTCGGTGCGCGCATCGCATTTGTCGAAAACTATGATCAGAGGCTGGCACAACGCATGGTGCGCGGCGTGGACGTGTGGCTCAACAATCCGATTCCGCCGCTCGAAGCCAGCGGAACCAGCGGGATGAAAGCGGGTGCGAATGGCGTCCCCAATCTTTCGATCCTGGATGGCTGGTGGATTGAAGGCTACAACGGGAAGGATGGATGGGCGTTCGGAGCCGGTGATATTGCCGGCGATCGGACGTCGTCAGATGCCGACGCGGCTTATCGCCTGCTCGAGGATGAAGTAATTCCTATGTACTACCGGCGAGCTGACGATGAGATTCCGCATGATTTCGTGCAAGTGATGAAGGAATCGATCAAGCGCATCGCGCCGCAGTTCAGCACTCGGCGCATGGTGAAGGAATACGTGAACCGATTTTATGTCGAGGCCCTGGGATTGAACGCCGTAAGATCCGCTTAGCGATTTTTTAAATTTGCAATCGCTTCGTTCGAAAAGGCACAACCCAACCCGATGGCCATTGATGAGGTCCGGCCGGAAGTAGGCGACGTCCGAAAAAAGCCACTGCGGCGTGTTCAGCTTGGGCTTCTTGCTGGTCTTCTTGTTGCTCCGCTACTACTCCTTGGAATCAATCGCTTACGCTACGAAGTAAGAAGCTATGCCCTACTGACGCATTTCGTCGATCCGCAAGCGACCGGTCCGCTTCTGCGATTCGAGACAAATGCTGTGTCAACCGAAGAGGTCGCGATTGAAACGAACAATGGCTCTGTTCCCGGCCTCTTGTATCTACCAACCGGCATCGCAAAACCGCATGGCATCGTAGTTCTTCCCGGAATCCACCACCTTGGCATCTACGATCCGCGGTTCATAAGTTTCTCCCGCGCCTTGGCCGCTAGCGGCTTCGCGGTTCTAACGCCCGTCCTCACCTCCCTCGCCGACTATCGTGTAGACGCTGCCTCGATACCCACAATCGGCGCATCGCCTGCATGGCTAGAACGACGTCTCGGTACCGGACCAGTTACCGTGATTGCTCTCAGTTTTTCAGGCGGACTCGCGCTCTTAGCGGCCTGCGACCCGCAATATGCGCCGCACATGCGAGCGCTCGTGTTGTTCGGCGGTTACGAAAATCTCGAGCGCGTCGCGCGCTTCCTCGTAACGGGGCAAGAAGAATTTCCAGACGGCCGCACACTTCCCGCGCCAGCGCATGATTACGGCGCATCGGTCTTCGTGTACGCGCATCTCCCCCAGTTCTTCGATTCCAAGGACGTCCCTGCAGCACACGAGGCCCTGAAGTATTGGCTCTGGGAAGAGCCGCAGAATGCTGAGCCCTGGCTTGCTAAACTAAGTCCGCAAGGCCGAAAGCTTCTGGACGCACTCATGTCCCGGAGAATCGATTTGGTGCGTCCACAGCTACTCGCTGCCTTCCACTCCGATCAGGCCGAACTCGCTTCCCTCTCGCCTCATGGCCAAATTGCGAATCTTCGCGTTCCAGTTTTCATACTTCACGGCGCAAGCGATACCGTAATCCCGCCCGCTGAAAGCCTGTGGCTCGAAAAAGAGGTGCCCCGCCGAGATCTGCGCGCCATATTGATCACGCCAGCTTTCACCCACGTCGATCCGCAGCACAAAGCAAGTTGGACAGACCAAGTGAGGCTGGTCGATTTCATCGCAGCGGTGCTTCAAGAAGCTAGCTGACGCGATCTGCAGGCGTTCCTTTAAGAATTTTCCGCTTACAAGTATCAGTGTATTGCAGTTCACCTTACCCGCTGCGATTGTGCTAATCGAGAGCTCGGATTGATACAGCGACATGTCTGCTGCGAGATCAGCCCGCGGAAACAGGTCTGGCAAGCGTTGGGTTGCCAGTGTCAAGACGGTTTCGACTTTTCCTCCTCCTGGACTCTTCAAGAAGACCGCACCCGTGGTCGCAAGAAGCCTGGCCTCAAAGAAGGTTTCCCCTAAAGGCCCTCAATCCGGCATGCGAATGCTCAATTACTACATCAATAGGGCCGGACGGAACTTGAGCCCGTCGCGGCGGCGTGAGCTCAATAAGGCGAAAACTCTGCTCTCAAAACGAATCGCAGCGCGAACACACAAGTAGCCGAGCGATTCCGCGAGAGCGACGCGTAAGCGCGAATCGCCGGCTGCAAGGTAAGTGAAACTTTCAATTTAATGGAGCTGCAACGAATGCGAGATATTGATCCGATGGTGATGCACGAAGAGATCGAAAAGCGAGCTTACGAAATTTACTTGCGACGCGGCGGCGGAGACGGCCGTGACTTAGACGATTGGTTTGCCGCTGAACAAGAGCTGGCCCAAGAGCGAAGCCAGGACAGCGAAAGCGAGTCATACCGCACCGGTCGCCAAGAGCAGTCGCAACCGTCCGTACAAAGATTGGTCCGCTCGGGCGCGGCTGGGGGGCGCTGAGTTTCGACTCTGCAATTAAAACGCTAATTCCGTTCCGCCAGCGTTACGGATAGAGTTGCGAGCACGTGTGTGCGTGTTGGTCAACGACGGCGTGGTGAGCCGGGCAGGACTTGAACCTGCAACCCGCTGATTAAGAGTTTTTTTGGGCCCCTACTGAGCGTACACGGGTTGTCTCGGCAGCCTCCCTTACTTACTGAATCTTTTGGTACTTCCTTGCACACCCGCTGACTTTGGTGTACTTTCGTGGCGCGTAAAAGCGTACACCGGCCGTACACGAAGCCCGCTAATTAGGGTTTACAGACCATGAAAATCGAGACGAAAAGCCTCCGGGTTCAGATCACTGAGGAGCTTGTCCGCCAATGGTCGCGTTCGGCACGCGGCGGATTTTTCTCTGACCGAGAAGTGCGCGGGTTCAACGTCCGAATCACTCCCAAGGGCACCGTGTCGTTCACGCTGACTTACCGCATTCATGGGCGCCAGCGTCGCTTCAGCATCGGCCAATGGCCGGAGTGGTCTGCGCAGGAGGCTCGCGATCGCGCCAGCGATCTGCGCCGCGCGATTCGCGACGGCCACGATCCGCTGGCGGAACGAATTCTCGATCGTTCTGCTCCTCTCGTCACTGATCTCGCTGCTCGGTATTGGAGCGACCATGCGGAACGCAAAAACCGAGCTTCGAGCCGACGAAATAACAGACAGATGCTCGATGGAATTGTCTTGCCGAAGCTCGGGCGACTGCCCGTCGCCGCGGTCACGCGCGAGGACATCGAGAAACTTCACCATTCGCTTCGCGGGACTCCCTATCGAGCAAATCGCGTACTCTCCCTTCTCTCGCTGATGTTCGGTCTCGCGATTCAGTGGAAAATGCGCGCCGACAATCCAGTCCGAGGCATTCCCAAGCATCCCGAGGAGCGTCGCGACGTGTGGCTTCGCGACGATGAGCTCAAACGTCTGACGTCGGCTCTCGAGAAACACCCGAACCGCGATGCCGCGAACGCAATTCGCCTGCTGCTTCTCACCGGCGCAAGAAAGAGCGAGGTATTGGGCGCAGCGTGGGAGCAGTTCGATCTGACGCGCGGCGTTTGGACCAAACCATCAGCGCACACGAAACAAAAAAGGACGGAGCACGTTCCGCTGAGCGCGCCGGCGATCACACTTCTGTCTCGGCTGAAGCGGTCGGCAGAAAAGCATGAGCACCTTTTCCCCGGTCGGACTCCCGGCCGGCCGTTGGAGAACGTAAAGGGCGTTTGGGCGGAAATTTGCAAGACGGCTGAGATCGAACACTGCCACATCCACGACCTACGCCACACTTACGCGTCGCACCTGGTTTCGAGCGGAATCCCCCTCGCGATCGTGGGGAAACTTCTTGGCCATACGCAATCGCAGACGACCGAGCGATACGCCCACCTGGCCGACTCCGCACTGCGCCGCGCGACAGATCTGTTCGGTAAGAAAATCGAGAAGAACAGATTCTCTCGGGCTACAAAGCAGAAACGACGCTGACAATCTCTGACGGGGAGCAGATTTTTAACTTCTCCCCGGACGCCCGCAAAGTACATAAGAGTGCCGCGCGACGGCTCGCGCTCCTTCGAGCGCAGGAGGGAAGAAAAAAAATGCGTTTTTCAGCCCTGGTCGACGAGGCCTTAGCTCACAAACAAGTGGAACGGCAAAGGGTGGGGCCTCTGCTCGATCTGTTCGGAGATTGCACGACAGACGAAATGACGCCGCTGCTCATCGACGAAAAGTTGCGAAGCGTTCGCGGTCGCTCGACGTTCACAATAGTTAACTACCGACGCGCGCTCTCGAGAATTTTCGGATACGGGGTGAGAGTCAGAAAGATCAAAGAAAACCCGGCCATAAGCTTCCGAGGTTCCGCAGAAAGGATCGAGCTGGCTAGCAACGGAAAAGCTGCTGAGCTCTCACGAAAACTCGCTGAGCTGCGGAGAAAGATCGAGACGAACCGTTGTCTCGCGGAAAGCGAGGAGGAAGGGCAACCGGGCAGAGAGGCTGACCCCGTTCGGCGGGAATATGCTATGGCCCAGCTTCGCAGGGAAGCTGTTTCCATCGTCCAGCGGATTGCAGGGGAGGACCTCGCCAATGCGATCCGCGATCTGTTTGGCCTCAGAGCTTCCGAACGTACCGGTCCGCGGAAGCGAGAGGCCTACGAACGTGCGGTGCTATTCGAGGCAAAACACCCGCACGCGTCGGCGACCGCGATCGCCAAGCACTCAGGGACCGATCATCACACGGTAATTAAGTGGCAGGACAGCGAGGACTATCAGATCGCCGTCAAGAGCGCGCGGGGAGAGGTCCCGACAGAGGATGAGATCCGCAAGGCCAACTCTCGCCAACGGAGGAGCGAATCAGCCACGAGGGCGCTGGCCCCGAAAGCGGTTCGCAGGAAGATCAGCAAAGCAGTGAAAAAAGCACGAAAGCGTTTGGGGGCCCAGTGGAGGTTGGATTGGCGACGGAAAATCAAGAAGGCGCTGGAGCCCAAAGAAGTTCGGGATCGGATCAGTGCGAACACAAAGGCCGCCATGGCACGGCCGGATGTTCAGGCCGCGCAGAAAGCGGGCTACACACCAAAAGTCCGGGCGCGGATGAGCGCGTCGATCAAGAGGGCGCTGGCCCCGAAAGCGGTTCGCGAGAAGATCAGCAAGGAAACAAAAAAAGCGCTGCACCGCCCGGGAGTTAGGAAGCGGATGAGCGCGGCGCGCAAGAGAGCCTGGGCCGATCCCGAGCGCCGCGCCCGTCAGAGTACTCGGAGCAAGAACGCGTGGGCCGATCCCGAGTACCGCGCCCGCATGAGTGCGGCGCGCAAGAGGGCCTGGGCCGATCCCGTAGCCAAGGCGAGTTGGGTCGCAGCAATCACGAAGGGACGCCAGGGCCTGGCATAACGAAAAAAACGCGCCGCGCCGGCCTACGCGCCTTGAATTTTTTAACCCTTCGCCGTGTATCCTTACTTCCACGACGAGCGTTCCATGAGTGACCAAGACGAGGGCGAAAGGTTTTTGCTAGCCTTGCTCGCGGCTTTATTTCTACTCGCGTTGCTCCAGTGGTGGCTACGATGAGCGGACTGCGCGCACGTGTCGTTGGTTGTTTCGGAGGTACAATCGCCGTACCATGACGAGTAAGACGAAAAGATTTATCAACCCGTCCGAAATTCTCGCGTTGCGGCTAAACGTGCGGAGCGCCCATCGCTCTGCTCGGCCCGCAGAAACGAGACGAAACTGCGGGTAGCTCTTCATCTTCTACGAATGCGGGAGTAAGTTACAGAAACGAATGCGGGGACGACGGGACTCGGAACGTCCCCCAAGACTGAAACACCGTAAGTTGCTGATTCTACATTCCTGCAAAACCGGCAGAATCGGTTCTTCCGGCTGAGTCAGGTACACGGTGGGTACACGGACAGCAAAAACGGGACGGCTGCCAACGACGTGTGTACTCGATGCAGTCATCGAGATCGTGCAGCAGCGCACAAAGATCCTCGAAGCCATGAGAGAGGCGCTCGTGAATGGCGACGAAGACGAAGCACTCGAGCACGAGGACTGACGGGCCTTCCGAGTAGGCTCCCGACGACAAAGGTTTGAAGTCGGCGAAAATGCTGTTCGTTCAGAACGGACGAATGGAACGGAACCGTCGCCCACTCATTGTTTTGCTCGAACTCGAGCTGAAGCACGAACATTGAGATTCTGTGCTAGGTAGCGATTGTGTACGATTTGCGCCATTTCGTCGTAAACCCGCACCTTCTTTTCCGGATCGGAGATCGTGATGATCAGAGAGAACGGCTGGGGCTTGAAGGTCTGCTCGTCCTCGATGCCGTGCCGCGTGAGCAGTTGAAGTTTTAGCCGCCAGCGCGAACCATGCTCACCTTTCGGGCCGAGATCCCCGTAGTAAGTTCGGACCGGAGCCCACTTGCGAAGCTTTTCCACCTGATACGACTCATACATTAGGCCCGCATTCTTGTGCTCGGGCGGTACGAGTCCGACGAACTTTGTCTTGATTGCGCCCGTGGCTCGCGACTTCTGGCCACGGTAGACTCCGAAATGAGCGTCAATGTGGGTCTCACAATATTCCGTGCCCCATCTCGCTCCGCGAGCGGGCGAGAAGGCCACAGTCATCCAGATTTCGCCGAAATATTTTCCGTTACGGTGTAGCGAAGGCGGATATGGAAAATCGTCCCATTCGAGAAAGTAACCTGATCTCAGGACGTCGTCGAACACGAGCGTCGAAGTGTATGGCGTGCATTCAAGACAGTATGGAACTGGCGACGGCAACCCGAAACCGAAAAAATTCTCGTCCCCATCCGGCACCCGCTCCTTCGTCCGGGGATCGCGCGCGTGGTGCGTCAACAACGCCCTCGCCAAAACAGGGGAAGGTGTTGGTGTGATCTGATGATAGATCTGCGCGAGAGTTCGGGAGACGAGCGGCGCGGCAAAGCTGGTTCCAAGGTTTTCCGCTGAGCCACCGTTGTTCAGTGAGCGGATCCCGGAGATGTGACTGAAATCCGTGGAGCACGATCCGCCGTAGTGAATGAGATCGGGCTTGATCACGTAGTTGGGACCAGCTCCGTGACGCGAGAAGGCTGACGGATGATGCTCTTTCGGGCCGTTCTTCTTGTAATCGACGTGCGAGACTGCTCCGACTGTGATTCCTAGAACGCTATCGGCAGGTGTGGTGATTCTGCCCGCGTCGAGCTGTTGCTGAGTGCGCGGGAAATCCAGAAGCGGGGGAGTGTCGTAGTTGCCAGCGCTGATGACAAACGATACGTGATACTTTTCCTGTAGATTGTCGAGCTCCTCGGCCAGCACGGAAAATTCGTCGAGAGAACATACTGTGTCAGTTCCGAGCGAAAGGTTCCACACCTTGTACTTGTTCGCATGCTCTTGAAGCGCGGCCTCAAGCGAGACGAGGAATTCGGACTCAAGAAGCGCAAGCGTTTCGCCTTTGTCCGGATCTTCGTTCGGGATCACCTGAAGATCGAACACGCCGCACGGGCTGCTCTCCAGGCCGGAGATCGTAGGGTTCAGTTCGGCGCCCCAGCAAATCAACCCCGCGACGAAAGTGCCATGGTCCGAGTTTTGGTACTGCGGTGCGACCTGCGAGTCGCGACCGACAACCCAACTCTCCAGCTCGGGAATGCCCGCGTTTATGCCGCTGTCGACCACTACAACGACTGGAAAATCGCCGGTCGCATCAGCTCGATTCGGCAGAGTTGGAAGCGGTTTCGGATTGAACATCCGGGAGCGAATAGTGCGGATCAGTGGCATATGCACGATCGATCGCACTCCGATCACGCGCGACAACGCTTCCACATCGTCAACATCGCGGCACTCGATCCCGTAGGTAAAACTCGAAGGCGAGTATCCCTCCGGGCTGACCGCAATGTTCCGTTGACGGCAAACGCTCGCGAAATCTTCTACGAGTTTTGACTGCTCGTCATCGGATCCGAAGTTGAAGAGGCGCACGCGCGTAATGAATCCGTGCTTTCCTCGAGGACTGCGACGGAGCACGTCTTTGGCGTCGAGCCCGCCTCTCCGAAATGTCGGAGTGATCGGCTCGATGGATTCGACGCATGACAGTTCTTTCGTTACCTGGTCAGACACGTTGCGCTCAATAGTCGCCACTAGGCGGTCAAGACCCGCGGGCGTCGCCTTGACGAAAAGCTCCCCCAAGCGGCCCGAACCAATGATCGGACAGGATAGGGGCGAGAAGAGGTTTTCCGGCCGGTGGGTCTTCGCGGCGGCCTTCGAGAGCAATTTGACCCGGACTGGCGCGTTTCCGGTGTGGCGCACCTGCGGGACGATGGCGCTCTTTAACGCGGACACCTGATTTGAGAGATGGGTCCGGTACTTCTTGTCGACTTTCCGAAACGGCTTCGGCGGAGTACCGCCGGGAGGAATTTTCCGCTCCACACCCTGTTTGGGCATGATGAGCTTGATCGGAAGTCGATCCAGTTGTGGGCGCCGGGTTTCGTTCGCCACTTTATACTCGCTCCCTTCGCGCGTCGGAAAGCTGTCGCCTTCGACACGCCTAGTAGATCGGCAATTGCCGAATGGCTGTAGAGCCTCGCGTTTCGTTCGCGCAGTAACATAGTGATCTTGTGCTCGTCTTTGTTTCGGAGCTGCGTCAAGAATCGTCGTTCGGGTCCTTCGCCAATCGCTAGATTTTGTAGAACCTGAAACGCATCTTTGAGTTCGGGTTTCCGCTGGGCGGCGACGCGGCGCCGGTTCAACCTCAAACAGACTTCGCGGATATCGGAACCGGAGAATCCTTCAGAGAGATCCACGAGCAATTCAATCTCGCGCGGCTGAAAATGCAGCGGGTTCAAAAACTGATCCCACATGATTTGCCGCTCCTGGTCGGACGGGAACGTCAAGGCCAAGCGATAACTGAAACGCCGCCAGATCGCGGAATCGAGCAATTCTTCGTGGTTGGTCGCGGCGACGACTATCGATTGCGTTCCGATCGTGTCGAGGTTTTGAATGAAACTGTTGACCACCCGCTTTAGCTCCCCGAGTTCCTGAGTGTCGCCTCGGAGCTTAGCGATCGCGTCGAACTCGTCAAGAAACAGAATGCAAGGCGTCTTTGCCGCGAAGTCGAACAGCGCACGGATGTTCTTGGAAGTGTTTCCCAGAAAGGACGAAATCAGTCCGTCGAGGCGAGCGACGTACAGCTCCAACCCAAGCTCCAGCGCAATATGGCGCGCCAACCGACTCTTGCCAGTTCCGGGAGGACCGTACATCAGCAGGCTGATCGCGGCGGTGTCGGACTGGGCGTGGCTCTTCGCGATGCTCAGAAATTCGTTAACTGTGTCCCACTGCTCCTGCGAGAGTATGACCGGAGGTTCGGACGTGCCTTTCACATTGACGCGCTCGATGAGGGGGAAACGGCTTTCGGAGTCGACAGGCAGTGCTTTCGCAAACGCAGTGCCAGCCGGTCGTAGTTGCTGGTCGCTCTCTTCAAGCATTTTACGCAATCGCGCAGCAGACGACTGTTCTCCGGATTTCTCGAGCTTGTCCGCAAGAAACGCCGTGTAGTTGCGCACCTTGTCGATATCGAGACGAAGTGCTCCGTTTA
Source organism: uncultured Acidobacteriota bacterium (assembly GCA_963721825.1). Taxonomy (GTDB): domain Bacteria; phylum Acidobacteriota; class Terriglobia; order Acidiferrales; family UBA7541; genus Palsa-295. The sequence goes on from CAVRLE010000002.1 coordinate 147,852, forward strand.
TGATACGGGAAAGCTCACCCATGAACCGAATATCGTCTTTCATGGAACGATTATACTGTTCTGTGAGACGAACGTCAAGCGGAAAAGGCAGCTATTTTGCCCAGAAACTAAAGTAAAGTCCTCTAGGAAAGTTCAGTACGTGGTCCCCACCCGGGCTCGCTATCACCCGCCCATAGCCAACCTCCTCGAGTGACGGGCTAACCGGAAGTTATTCCGAGACAGAAGGCCCGTTTGGGGAACTCGCAACCTCTCAGTCCACTTGCCTGTGTAGTCGCGTTACCGCACAAGTGGTCTCAGGGAAGAGCATCCTCAAGTCTACGGCAGACAAACACGGCAATACTCGAATAGACTGTGTCGCGAGGACCACCCGCTGTTCCGGGGGCAGATTCCTACAGGCGTGTAATACGGGAGGATTAGGTGGATCTGCTGCTTCACCCCTCAATTATCGCCAGCGAACTCTCGCGCTATTACAAGCGAGCATTCAAGAATGCAGTCGAGCTATTTGTTGTGACGGCCTTTCTCACCAAATGGGACTCCAAGCTGAAGTTGAATCCTAAATGCCGCAGTTTTCGCGTCATCGTAGGCAGGAATTTTGGCATCACCAGGAAGGCTGCTTGCGAAAAAGTAATGCGGTGGCTGCCGCTGAAGCGGAAAGCACAATTCTTGGTGGCCGACCAAATTCCCGGATTTCATCCGAAGGCGGTGTTCTGGAAAGAGGAGAACGGCAAGTGCTTTGCCATTGTTGGTTCTTCAAACCTGACCCAAGCGGCATTCGAATCGAACTATGAGGCAAACGTGTTCCTCCCGCTGCCCGAAGCCGATTATGTCAAGGGGAAGAAGTGGGTGAAGAATATCGAGAAGCAGTCGGTCGTGGTGTCAGAGGATTGGCTGAGGAAATACAAAGAAACTCGCATTGGAAGGCCACTCCGGGCAAACGGACCTAATAAGGGAGATCAGGATCCTACACCGGTGGTTGCACTCAACCTGCCAATCCCATCGGGAATGGAAGAGCGGATTGCCAAACGGCGTGTCCAGCTCAAGTCGTACGAGAAAAAACGGGCTGGCCTGATGCGCTTGTTCCGGCGCTGCGCAAGCAACGAGATAACCTCCGAGCAGTTTTACAACGAACTACCGAAGTATTGGAGCGCGAAAGCCAATGATCGATTGCAGGCCCGCGGCTATGAACGGAAAGGTAGAGACAGCGACTTTCAGGCTTTGTCGCAAAGCTTCCTGAGGATTCTGGACTCGGCTGATGAAGATCGAGACGACATTGTTAGCTCAGAAATCGACTGGCTCCGTGAGCAGAAGGTGCCGACGCGGGGGGCTTTCCTTTCTGAAATGCTCTGCTTGCGGTTCCCCGAAGTATATCCGGTTCTGAACCAACCCGTTCAGGACTACCTCAAGGCGGTTAAGTTTAAGGGGCCACGAGTTGCGAGCGAGGGAGCTCGTTTTATTGATTTAGCGAAGAAACTGCGGGCCTCCTTGCTTCAGAACCCCGGTCACCCCGCGAAGAACCTTGCCGAACTCGACATAGTAATCTGGCTTGCGTACGGCAAGAAGAACTAGCTAAACGCTACGGAGAGCAGCACAGCAAAACTAGACGCTCCGGCGGACGGGCCGAGAATCTGCGCTTTTAGCTGTTCGAACTGCCCCATCGGATTCCTGGAATATCGTCGGCCGACCGGAAGTCATCACGGCTTTTCGGGCGCTTCGACATCTTCGACGTCTTCAACAGTTTTAACGCCGCTTAGGTTCGACAGGCAGGAAAACGCGCTGCAACTCCTCCCACGCGCAAACCGAAACGAAGTCCTGTTTCGGATGCCAAACACAAGCCACCCCCGGCGCTCGCCGTCACCCGCGGCCGGGGTGGGGGGGGAAGGACCCGCAACGAGCGCGAAAGAAAACCTAGACTGATTGGACGAAATTAGCGGGAACTCTCTTGACGTGACCGCCGTGCTCATCCGTAATGGGCATTGTTCCCTCATGGATCTCTGCGAACCGCATCACGAGCGCGGTCTCACTGTTCGCGCGGAGAAGATCGTCGCTGGGACGCCGATGTGCGACGCTTGCTTCGCGGGGCGTCCAGTTTCCAACCTGGTCGACGAGCTCTTCGAGATGCTCCTCGAAATGCCCCGGCTCCCGCGAAAATCGTACGGAATTCGTACGCTGTCTTCAGTTGAGCAGATCCGCCGCCGTGCGCTGCGCATCCGGACGATACGCCCGAGGACGTCCTGGCGCCGCGGCAAAAGAGAATCGAAGCTCTCCACCGCGCCGGCGCTTTCAGTCTCGTCGCGGCAGTCGGAGATTTTGGCGCTTCTGGCAAAGGGACTGAGCAACATCGAGATCGGGAACGCGCTGGGGCTCGCCGAGCGAACAGTCAAATTTCATCTCTGCGAACTCTACAGAAAATCCGCTACGAAAAACCGGACGAGCTTGGTGCTATGGCATCTCCGAACGACAGGTGCCCTGGCGCCGGCAGCGCCGGCAATCGACGCCGGAGCGATCGAGGGCTTCGAGCAAGGGAAACATCCGAGTAAAACTCCAATTCGATCGAATCGGCCCTTCGATTACAATGCCGGTTGACCCTTGCCTCACCTGATCTGCACGAGGGCTTCTCACGGCTCTCCCGAGCTAAGAGTCCCTCAGATCTCCTCCCGCCGGCCGTTGCTTCGTCACGGTAGATCCCTGAAATTGTTCCCGTGAGCTGCGCCGCGGATCGCGCGCAGAATCGTCTCGAGCGCCGCTCCGTTCCTCGTTTCATCCGGCGGCGCGGAGCTCCTGGGTGAGGTGATCCACGTCGATCGCGGACACATCGCGGGCTCTCCGGCGGACTGCGGATCTAGTCGGTCCCCAGAAAAAGCTCGCTCGGTAGAAAAGACGAGTGCGCGGCCGATCCGTCCGAAATCCTTAGCGCGCGGCGTCGCGTCGTCACGAAGCGAACCAATCTGCTTTTCGAGCGCGCTGTCCTCCCACACGAGCTGTCCGATGAGCGCGAGCGTCTCTTTTTCAGTGTCAGTCGCGAGCTCGTCGGAGTCTCGCACAATCACATAGCGGCGGCGGAAGAAACTTTCCAAAAAGGAAAGCGACATCGACTTTTCAGAAGTCTTGCACTGCGGAGAAAGTTTTTCCAAAACGAAACCGAAATCGACTTTTCAAGATTTTACACTGGTGCCCGACGGCGCTCGCCGTCACCCGCGATGGGGGGCGGTCCGGGGAAGGACCCGCGTGGTGGCCAGTTCGTGGCTTGTGGAGCCAGGCGTGACTTCGTGAAAGTTGATCGACGGCTCACCTTTCCAAAGGCGATGCATCTCCTTGTGCCACTTTGGACCGTGGTCTGTTTCGGTTCATCTGCTGCAGCGTGCGCCATCTCGTGCAATAGAAGCGCTCGTGATGCTTTTTCTCCTGTTAGCATCCATCGCTGGACGCTGATCAAGTTTTTCGCGTGAGTATAGAGAGCGTTTCCGGTGCATCGGCCTACCCCTGTACTTGTGTGGTAACTTATTTAAAGGTTCTGAGAGAAATCGGAGCGCGGGGACCTGCAGTCCCCGAACTCCTGACCCGACACAGCGATGTGAGCGCCGTGCGAGCTGGCCTCAATATACCCAATTCCCACGACAACTCTAATCCTGCGGTCCTAACTCAAGACACCTGGAAGCCGTGAGTTCCGAAGACGTGCTCTCAGTGCTTACACCGCCGCGCACGCTATCTGACCTGGCTTTTAAGCAGTGACCGGACGAACTCGCCGATTCGTAGGGTAAGAAGCAATGCGCATTTTCATCAGTTCGACTTTTGTCGATCTCCGCCCGGAACGCGAAGCCGCGGCCGAAGCGCTGCGCCGCTCTCAGTTGGTTCCTTGGGGAATGGAACTGTTTGTGTCTGAGCCGTCGTCTCCGTTGGATGTTTGTCTTGAGCAACTTCGACTCTCAGATGCGGTAGTTTTGATCATTGGCTTCAAAGCTGGTTCCCTGATCCCTGATAGCCCCGGACTGACGTACACAGGTGCAGAGTTTCAGGTTGCCCAACAACTCGGCAGGCCCGTATTCGCGTTTTTCAAAACTGAGGGCGGGAGTCCGGTGAACAAAGAAACGGACCCTGCGAAGAAGAAGGCTCTGGACGAGTTCAGAGATGCAGTGAAATCCGCCAACATCACGCCCGCGTATTTTGATTCCCCTGATCGGGTCCAGACGGAATTGCTTCTCGCGATGGGCAATTGGAACGCGCAAGGCCGGCCCGGTGCCCGACTTGTCTTCACCACACCTTCGGAGTTCTTTGCGCCGTTCGAGTCCGGCGCGCCTCGATTGTTTGACTTCAAGCAAACGCTGCGTGGCCGCGAGACGCAGCTACAAGCGCTAGATGCTTTTCTTGCTATTCCTACATCGATAGTCGGTGTGTTGAGTGGCAGAGGTGGGATCGGGAAGTCGAAACTACTTCATGACTGGGTACAAACGGTCAAGAACCGGACTGCTCTCTACGTCAGGGAGGACGCCGAATGGCATCCCGAAGCCGCCAAAGAAATCCCGACAGGGGAAGTGTTGGTCATCGCAGATGACGCGCACAGATTCGATTTTCTGGATCGGCTTATGGTTCTCGTCAGAAACCTGAACCAGCGGCAGAACGTGAAAGTGCTACTTGGCACGCGTCCGAGTGGCGGTGGCCAGATCGACGCGACTTTGTCGGTGAGACTCGATTCCGCTCAAGTCTTGCGGCTCCCTCAACTTGAGAGAGTCACTGCGCAAAGCGTGAGAGAACTCGCCTTCGAAGTTCTTGGTCCTACGCACGCGCAACATGCTCCCGCGTTGGCTGCCGTTTCTGCGGACACGCCGCTGGTAACAGTTGTCGGCGGTCGGCTGATCGCCCGAGGCGACATATCGCCAGCACTGCTGGCCAATGAAGAGGACTTCCGTCACGAGGTGTTCAACCGGTTCTCTGCTGAGTACGAGCAACTGCTGCCTCCCGGAGCGGTTGATTGGCGAAAGCTGTTGAATCTGATCGCTGCGCTTGGCCCTGTATCGCCAAGTGCAGCATTCGTGGATCCCGCGGCGGCGAGTCTGCGGATAAGGCCGGACGAGGTCCGATCCGCTCTTGATCTACTTGAGCGGCATGGCCTTCTTTTGCGAGGCGGGCGACTCATTCGGATTGTGCCTGACCTACTTTCGGACTTTCTTCTGGAAGGCGGGTGCCTCACTGGAGCGGGCGAAAGCACTGGGTACTCCGATTTTATTTTCAAGACTTTCCAGTCGACGTACCTCTCGAACATCCTCAGAAATCTCGGCGAGCTGGACTGGCGGATCACGCAGCGGAATCCAGACCAGGGCACGCGTCTTTTGGATAGCATCTGGAACGAAATTGAAAACACGTTCGAGGCCGGCGATGCGAGCGTTCGGGTTCAACTCTTCAAGTCGCTTAAGGAAGTAGCGCTCTTCCAGCCAGTTCGCGTGCTGCGACTCATTCGCCGCGCCCTGGAAAATGAAGCAGCCACGGTGCAGGTGTGGTCGGACTGGCAAGTCACGCAGGAGCATGTGCTCCGCGAAGTTCCACCGTTGCTCAGGGCGATCTCTTTTCATCTGGATCACATAGAGGAGGCGGCAGGAATTCTCTGGCGCTTGGCAAAGAACGACACCCGCGCTCCTCACCAATATCCCGATCACGCGCGCCGCGTCTTGGAAGAAATGACGGAATACGCACGATACAAACCCGTTCGGTTCAACGATTGGATGGCCGATTTCGCCGACGCGAATGTGCCGAGACCCACACGCGTTCGACGGATCTTTCACTCCGCTGAATATCGTGGACAAGCTGCTCGTGAAGGAAGGTGAATTCACGGAGTCGGAAGGGTACACGGTCTCATTCGGAGGTTTTTCCCTGAACTATCCCGTAGCGCGACCCGTTCGGGAGAACGCGCTGGGAATCATCGAAACCTGCCTCAATGCGGACGACGCGAAGGTTGCTCTGCGTGCGACGAAGTCAATTGCGAGCGTCCTATCGGGCTTCCTCCCGGCAGTTGGACGCGTCGTCTCAAACGACGAAGCTCAGTGGCAGATGGAAGAACGGCTCACGATCCTGAACATGGTCGAGAAGAGACTCAAGAAGGAAACGCCGACGCCCCTTCTGCGCCAAATTCGTACTGTGCTTCGCCACGCGCGCCCGCACTCAAGAGACACTCCCCTCGGCAAGAGAATCAACGAGGTCCTCTCGAACATTCCACAATCAGAGGACTTGTTGATTTTCGACGCAATCTCGACGGGCGAGTGGGATCACGACGGACTGTATGACAACCTAGAGGACGCAAACAGGTCTCGCCAGGAGTTGATCTCGCGAGGTCTTGCAGCGTTCCGCACCAAGTTTCCTGACGCCCGTCAACAAATGGAAGGTCTCGTTCAATTGGTGAAGGATGCGGAGACGTGCGGCATCGAGCTTGGGGGCAACCCGTACAGTTTTATCGAGGGGCTATGCGGCGAGGATCTTGCCCAAGCCTTTCTGTCCTACGCGATGGATGATCCGCATCCCCTTTTGGCTCAAATGATCTCTGTTCGACTCCGGTGGCTTCGAGCGTCGGACCCAGCGCGGTATCAGGTTGCGGGGCTGGCAGCAGCGAATCACAAAAATCCGCTGGTCGCGTATGGGACCGCAAATGCCGTCGCGTATGGTCCGAACCTGAATTCGCCATTGGTCGAAGACGTCGCGATTCTGCAAGCGTTGGCGCGGCACCCGGCTGAGATAGTCCGTTACCTGACGTTCACCGGAATTCAGCGGATCGGAGGGCACGGCGCGTACGAACGTGAAGCGATTGAAATGTTACTCGGATCTGAGATCGCCGATAGTTCCCGGATGGGCGAAGAAATGTGCGGCGCTGTTGACTACGCGGGGATTAAGAAAGAGCACCTCTCCGAGGAACAGATTCGAATCCTTCTGGACAAGCTCGTGATCACGAAGGAAATCGATGGCCACCACACGGAGCGTTTTCTCGCTTGGGTCGGAGAACATTTTCCGGCCGCGCTTTTCGACTTCATCCTGCGACGTCTGGACCGCGACGCCGAATTTGATCGGCGGAACGAAGAAAAGGCTGGCTATGCGCCGACTCCCCATCACCGTTTCGGAAACGCATTACGACCGCTGCAGAATGGTCCCCGGTACCGGACTTTCCTTGAGCAGGTAAGGGATCGCTTCGTTACTCAGCCTGAACAGGGATTCTGGCTTCGCGAGCTTTTCTGGTCGATTGGGTCAATCGATGCGACGGCTCTGGGAGTCATCGATGAATTGCTGCATCGAGGCGACACACAGTCGGTTCGAATTGCGCTCCAACTTCTCGGCGGAGCTCCCCCAGAACTTGCGCTGAGCCGGCCCCATTTTGCAGTACACGTGATTGAAGAATGTGGACGCGTGGAAGCACAGCTTGGTGTTTCGGCGGAATCGGTCCTCCTCACGAATGCGCAAACCGGTTCCTTTCAGAGAGCGCCCGGTCAGCCTTCCCTGAAGTATTTGTCGATGAAAGAAAGAAGCGAAACACTGAGTGAGATCTTTCCTCAAGGTTCTCCTGGAAATCGGATGTTCACTCGTCTGCGTGACGTCGCAGTGGAAATGTTGAATCGTGAACGCCTCGACGACGAACAGATCGGATTTGAATAAGGCTGCCCTAGAGACCCGAGCGGAACTCTCTTGGAAGCATCCGACACCTCGCCGATGAAAAAGCATTTCACTCCTTCCTGCGATCGCTCTTTCGTCATGACTGGGTGGTCTATGCCAAACGGCCTTTCGGAGGACCCGAACATGTTCTTCATTACTTGGCACGCTACACACACCGAGTGGCCATTTCCAATCACAGGCTGGTCAACGTGGCTGACGGCAAGACCTTCCGGTGGAAAGACTACGCTCGCGGAAGTAGGCAACGCACGATGGCGGTCAGTGGCGAAGAGTTCCTTCGTCGGTTCTTATTGCACGTGCTGCCGCGTGGCTTCGTGCGCATCCGCTTCTTCGGATTCCTTGCAAATCGGCGGCGAACCCAACTACTGCCACTCTGCCAACGGTTGCTGGAGGCCATTTCGCATCAGTCCCTCCCAGCAGCCCAGACCGGAGAGACGAAGTTACCCGTTTCCTGGTTGTGTCCGCACTGCGGTGGCGCAATGGTTCTGATTGAAAAGTTCACGTCACAAGAGATTCGCTGGAAATTAGCAAAAGCGAGCCACTTCGTTGACAGCTCGTAACCGATACTGGATGGCGAATCGTCCGTGTGTTCTGGCACGCACACTGGAAGTGTGTCTTCTCACGCGAAAACAGGAAAAACTGGCAACCATACCTATGCCAACACACTCGAAAACCCCCTTCACGCAAGCTTCTTTGCACAATCCAGCAAAACTCAATACATCACCGGTCGGCAATCAGTTCCTACTCGAAGTCAGCAACCCAGAGACGATCCCATCGCATCTGGGCACGTTGACTGCGACGGACTAAAACGCTCCGCCACAGTCTGCCAACGCGACGATTAAAGATGCGCAACTGAATCGAGTTACCGGGAACGGCGTGGTATTGGTAGTATCCCAGCACAACTTTCCGAAGCCATGCACCGACCTCGGTCGTGCGATGATGCTTCCGGCGTTGAAGCTCAGCCTTAATGGCTTTAAGCTTCGCGACCATCCGCTTCTTCGCCGTAATCCGCCAGACGATGAAAGCTCGGCGGCTGTTGAGCTGCCCACAGAAGTGAGTGAAACCCAAGAACGTGAAGGTTTCTGGTTTTCCTTCCCCACGATATTTTCGGTCTCGGGCGGCAAACCGCCCGAATTCGATCAGTCGTGTCTTGTCCGCATGTAATTCCAAACCGAACTTCGCCAGCCGTTCCCGAAACTCTTGCAGGAACCGCTCGGCGTCCGTCCGGTATTGAAAGCCCACCACAAGATCATCGGCGTAGCGGACGACAATCACTTCGCCGCTTGCGACTTTCTTGCGCCAGACCTCAACCCATAGATCGAATACGTAGTGCAGGTATACGTTGGCGAGCAGCGGTGAAACGACTGCTCCCTGCGGCGTACCTATCTTCGTCTCCGACCATTGACCATCTTCCGAAACTCCAGCCTTCAACCATTTCTGGATCAGGCGAAGTATCCGGCGATCGGCCACACGATGCTCGACAAACTTCATCGTCCATTCGTGGTTCATGTTGTCAAAGAAACCTCGAATGTCCGCATCGAGCACCCAGTTCACTCGCTTCCATTGGATGCCCGCCGTCAGCGCGTCCAGCGCTTGATGCGGGCCGCGACCAGGCCGGAACCCGTAAGAGAAGCCTTTGAAGTCGACCTCATAGATCTGGTTGAGGATCGTCACCACTGCCTGTTGGACGATTTTGTCCTCCAGCGCTGCGATGCCCAACGGACGTTGCCGCCCATCAGCCTTCGGTATATAGACTCGTCGTGAGGGTTGTGCTCGATACGCTCCACGGTGCACCCGTCTGTGCAGATCGACAAGTCGATCCTCCAGTCCGGTTTCATACTCCTGCCACGTCACGCCGTCTACTCCGGGGGAAGCTTTGACGCTTGAAGTGCGTAGAAGCTATCGCGGAGTAATCCGACGCTCAGGTGGTGGAGCAGAGCGGTGAACCGTTCCTGCTTCCTTTCTTTTGCTGCTTGCCGCACACCGTGCAATCCCTGGGACATGCGTTTCCCGCTCTGTGTCGGACGCATGTGTGATTGAACGATGTTCTCCTCAGTCTGTGCCCTTCCCTCCCCGGCCTCCGCGGAAGGTTGCCCTTCGTTGTTCGGCTGGTTCACTGGTACTACGGCACAGTCCGACTTCTCCTGTACGTTCATGTCCGCCGTTCGGTTTATGGCCTTCGCGGACCGGTCTTGCTCTGCTGACCAAGACGTGCAGGAGATCTCCCGGTTCTCGTGCATGTTGTTTCTCAGCGTGCGCGGGTTCTTAGACTACGCAGGACCGAGCAATCCACTCGCGATTAGCGTGGTTGTCGTGTTGCCTTCCTCCACTCGGAATGGAGTCGGCATCCTGTTCCATCGGCTTTTCGAAGCTCAATAGCCCGGCCCACCGATACCTCTGTCTACGCTTCAAGCGACACCTCGCGATATCACCTGCAAGACTCGAGGCCAGGATGGATTCGCTGTTCTCCTTTCCTGTAGGGCTCTTTCATCCCCTACAACATGCCGGTTTATCCCGGCGCTCTCCGGGTGGCCGACAATCCGGGAGCTATATCGCGTGCTGGCTTTCCTGCGCCAATCAAGGACCCGCCATCCGCGCATACATGTCCGCCGGAATCCCGTTCCATTGCACCCTTCGTTCGTAGTTCATGCCGATCTTTTCGGCCACCCGGACTGATGTGACGTTTCCTAATCGAATCAACGATATGAGCCTTCTGTGACCTAGAACGCGGAAGCTGTACTCCATCGCCGCTTCGGCCGCTTCGGTTGCATATCCTTTGCCCCAGTAAGCACGCGCGAAAGTCCAGCCCAACTCCCATTCGTCCACCCCGTCAATTTGTTCCGGGCTCAGACCACACCTCCCGATCAATTCCTCACTGCCGCGAAGAACCACAGCCCATTTAGAAAATCCACAGCGTTCGTACTCGGCGAGCCACTGCTCAAGTCTCTCGCGAGTCTGCTCAAGAGTTTTTACGCCGCCAATGAAGCGAGTGACTTCCACGTCGAGATGCATGGCAGCCAGAGGCGCGAGGTCATCTCGCGTGAAGTGCCGCAGGATTAGACGGCTGGTCTCACAGACGATATTTCGGCGTTCCATTAGCGCAACGAAGTCGCACAAAATCTTAGTGCGTTAACCACGCCTCCGCGGCTACCACCAGTATGCCGGCAAAGTTGCCCCCGAGGACTACGTTGTTCAGGTAGTCCATGGCTATCTGCATGACCCGACACTCACCTTTCAATTGCACCAGGGCTTCCATGTACTCGCAGTCGTCCCGCATTATTTGAAAGATGACCCGGCAAGCCTGGGCTATGCCGCCGTAATCGAGTGGCTCAACCCCGAAACAATCGTGCCCGAGATGCTTGTCGAACGGCCAACGCAGTTTCTGCATAAGGACGTTCTGAAGCATCTTGAGCGCTTGCTTTAGACCGAGAAGTTGCGATCAAAAAGAGCGGAGTCGAAATTTCTTTCGTGCCGGCTAGAAGAATTTGAGCCCGACCTAGGTTCAAGATTATCACTCCCTATCTCACCTTGAGATACGTGGTGCGAAGATTTCTCAACAGTAATCTGCGAGGACTCCAAAGATCACGATCTAGCCGCACTTCATCTACAGTCGGCTGCAGGATACGAAGATGTGAACGATGCCGAGCGGCTATCGCAAGATCCGACATCGCGCGGATTGGGTTCGGACTAGCAGCCATTTTATGTCGCATGGGCCTTTGCGATCAGTCTGTCACGCTGTGAATTGGGCGAGAGATTTGCGGAACTCAAACTCCAAGATAAGGAAGTTTTTTACATCTCTGTGCCTGATTAATTCGGCCGATGGAAAGATGGAAGCGAAAGCCGATTGTCACCGTTCGATCACTTTTCCCAAGCGATTAAGTACACGAAAGGCTTCACGTTGGCGCGAAGCTAGAGATTCTAATGGGCGGCTAACTTTGGATAGACTCGCCGACGGCCCCAGGCAGTGCCATTTTCTGCGATCAACAAGCTGTAAGTCCCTTCACCGTTTGAGTGACATAGTTTGTTACTTATAGAACTCTTGGCAGTTACTTTGTGGTTATCAGGGTAATTGGCAGTCCGATTGCACCGCTCGATTAGCGCCCATTTTCACCATCTGCTCGGGTCCCCGGCCCGGTGAAGGCGTGCGCTCCTTTTTCATTTCGGCGTGAACAGTCGCTGACAGGCGGGCCGCTTCCCTGTCGGCGAAGTGAGCTTTCGCTTGCCTTTCGATGAAAGAAATGTGCCTGCCCGAGGTAACCAATGAGACAATTAAGTAGAGGCTTATTCATTGCGATCGCGGTGATTGCGTGCGCGGTCCTGGCACTGAAAGCCTCCGTGTTGGTTGTCCAGAGCGGGTCATGGTCGCAGACGGGGAAACTCTCCAGCGCACGCGCCGGCGCCTCCGCAGCCCTGCTGCAGGATGGGCGCCTTCTAATCACTGGCGGAGATCCCGCAGATGGAAGCGGGCCGCTTACCAGCGCAGATATCTTCGCAACGGATGGCACGATCTCTGCGGCCCCCCCGATGATCAATGCACGCACTCAGCATGTCTCGGTGGCATTACAGGATGGACGTGTCCTTGTGGCCGGCGGCCTTACCGCTGGCGGGAGTGTCACCAGCACGGCCGAAATCTATGACCCGGTTGCGAAGTCCTGGACGGGCGTCGGCCTGGGGATGACCGAAGCGCGCTCCAGCGCGACTGCGGCTGTGCTGCAGGATGGACGCGTTGTCATCGCCGGCGGCCAAAATGGCAGCACCGTCAGCTCCACAATCGAAATCTTCGATCCGGTGCTTGGGGCGTTCATGTCCGCGGCAATGATGTCCACTCCGCGAAGTCAGCATGCGGTGGCGGTGTTGCAGAATGGGCGCGTCATGATCGTGGGCGGAAACAATGGAACGGCGCCGGTTGCTTCAACCGACATTTTCGATCCCGTTACGAAGACGGTGAGCGCCGGCCCGAATCTCGCTGTTGCGCGCTTTGGCCATTCGGCTACGACGTTGTTGAACGGGCAGGTAGTCGTTATCGGCGGAAACAATGGGAATGCAGATCCGGCGCAGATGGATCTGGCTTCGGCGGAATTGTTCGATCCAACGGCGGGAACGTTCACTACGCTCCCGAGCAATCTTGCGACCCCGCGCGAGGACCATCTTGCGTTCCTGCTTCCAAACAACAACAACGTTTTGATCATTGGGGGCACTTCCGCCGGGACCACAATCGCTTCCGCCGAATTGTTCTCGCAGTGGCAGAGGACATTCGCGGCGACAGGAACGATGACGACGGCGCGGAGCAGCGCAACCGGCTCGGCAAACCAGGTGAACACTCCCACCTCGGTGATGCAGAGAAATGGCGTGCTGATGATCGCGGGCGGGACAGACGCAAGCGGAAACGCGCTCAACTCAACCGAGGCTTACGGCTTTCCTACCGTCCAGACAGATCAAAACGACTACGCCCCGGGAAGCGTCGTTGTCATCACCGGCTCCGGCTGGCAGGCCGGCGAAACCGTCACATTGTCATTCCTGGAATCGCCGCTGATTGATACCCACCCGACTTTGACCGCAGTCGCCGACGCAAACGGAAACATTTTCAACAATCAGCTTTCGCCCGACTCCCACGACGCCAGTATTCGCTTTTATTTGACCGCTGTGGGCAGCCTCTCTGGCTTTCAGGCGCAGACAACGTTTACGGACGCCATCAAGGAATACGAGGCGAGCGTATCCCCCACGAGCGACACCGCTGGTCATGCCTCGGCCGGGTATACGCTCACCATAACAAACGATCCGACGAGCACTAACGACATCAGTTCGGCGACCATAGCGGTACCCTCTGGCTACTCCTCGGTTGCCCTTGGAACAGTGACCACATCGCCAGCAGGGCTGCACTGGACCGCATCGCTCACCTCCGGCGTCATCACAGTGACCGCCAATGCGGGGCCGGACCACCTCATGGCGGGGCAATCGGTGAGACTCGCCCTGACTGCGACCGCACCTTGTACGAACGGAACATACACATGGACCACGGCTACGTCGGGCAATTTCACGCTCGTCGGTTCCCAGCCCTCAGTAACAATCTCGGGGTCCTGTACGGTGCCAACCACTCTTGTGCTGAACAGCGTCAGCCCGAACTCCGTTTCCTTCGGGTCAACAGGGCCAGTGACCTTCACGGCCACGCTGACGAGGAACGACACAAGCATGGGAATTGTCGGAGCAACTGTCAACCTCTCAGTGGACGGGGGCGCAGCGATTCCGGCCACGACCGGAGCCGGCGGCATCGCCACCTTCACGACGTACAATCCGTCTGCACTTTCCGTCGCCACCCACAACGTGGCCGCCTCGTTCACCGCAGCCACAATCAGCGGCACAACCTACGCTGCCAGCACCAGCAACACCCAGACGCTGGCCGTGACCAAGGCGACTCCGACCATCACATGGGCCAATCCAGCAGACATCACCTACGGGACGGCTCTCAGCGCTACTCAACTCAATGCCACGGCTTCCATCGCCGGCACTTTCAGCTATACGCCCCCATCCGGGACGATTCTCAACGCAGGCTCCCATTCGCTCCACGTCGATTTCACGCCGTCCGATACGGCCGACTATAACCCGGCCTCGACGAGCGTGACGATAAACGTCAAGACAGCGCCGTTGACGGCGACGCTGACGGCGGCCGACAAGACCTACGACGGGACGGCCACGGAACCGAACGCCAACATGAGCTGCTCGGTGGCCACGGTGTTTGCGGGTGACATGGTGAACTGTGCGGCGACGAACGGCACGTTCAACACCTCGCAGGTAGCCACGGCGAACCAGGTGACGGCGACGGTGACGATCAGCGGGACTTCACTGGGCAACTACACGCTCGGTGCCGCAGGAACATCGACGACTTCGACCACTGCAATGGCCACGGCACACATCAAGACGGCATCGTTGACGGCGACGCTGACGGCGGCCGACAAGACTTACGACGGGACGGCCACGGAACCGAACGCCAACATGAGCTGCTCGGTGGCCACGGTGTTTGCGGGCGACATGGTGAACTGCGCAGCGACGAGCGGCACGTTCAACAGCAAGGACGTGGCGACGGCGACTCAGGTGACGGCGACGGTGACGATCAGCGGGACCTCCGCGGGCAACTACACGCTCGGTGCCGCGGGAACATCGACGACTTCGACCACTGCAATGGCCACGGCACACATCAAGACGGCATCGTTGACGGCGACGCTGACGGCGGCCGACAAGACCTACGACGGGACGGCCACGGAACCGAACGCCAACATGAGCTGCTCGGTGGCTACGGTGTTTGCGGGTGACATGGTGAACTGTGCGGCGACGAACGGCACGTTCAACACCTCGCAGGTAGCCACGGCGAACCAGGTGACGGCGACGGTGACGATCAGCGGGACTTCACTGGGCAACTACACGCTCGGTGCCGCAGGAACATCGACGACTTCGACCACTGCAATGGCCACGGCACACATCAAGACGGCATCGTTGACGGCGACGCTGACGGCAGCCGACAAGACTTACGACGGGACGGCCACGGAACCGAACGCCAACATGAGCTGCTCGGTGGCCACGGTGTTTGCGGGTGACATGGTGAACTGTGCGGCGACCGGCGGCACGTTCAACAGCAAGGACGTGGCGGCGGCGAACCAGGTGACGGCGACGGTGACGATCAGCGGGACTTCACTGGGCAACTACACGCTCGGCGCCGCAGGAACATCGACGACTTCGACCACTGCAATGGCCACGGCACACATCAAGACGGCATCGTTGACGGCGACGCTGACGGCGGCCGACAAGACCTACGACGGGACGGCCACGGAACCGAACGCCAACATGAGCTGCTCGGTGGCCACGGTGTTTGCGGGTGACATGGTGAACTGTGCGGCGACCGGCGGCACATTCAACACCTCGCAGGTAGCCACGGCGAACCAGGTGACGGCGACGGTGACGATCAGCGGGACTTCACTGGGCAACTACACGCTCGGTGCCGCAGGAACATCGACGACTTCGACCACTGCAATGGCCACGGCGCATATCACGACGGCATCGTTGACGGCGACGCTGACGGCGGCCGACAAGACCTACGACGGGACGGCCACGGAACCGAACGCCAACATGAGCTGCTCGGTGGCCACGGTGTTTGCGGGTGACATGGTGAACTGTGCGGCGACCGGCGGCACATTCAACACCTCGCAGGTAGCCACGGCGAACCAGGTGACGGCGACGGTGACGATCAGCGGGACTTCACTGGGCAACTACACGCTCGGTGCCGCAGGAACATCGACGACTTCGACCATCGCAATGGCCACGGCGCATATCACGACGGCATCGTTGACGGCGACGCTGACGGCGGCCGACAAGACCTACGACGGGACGGCCACGGAACCGAACGCCAACATGAGCTGCTCGGTGGCCACGGTGTTTGCGGGTGACATGGTGAACTGTGCGGCGACCGGCGGCACGTTCAACAGCAAGGACGTGGCGGCGGCGAACCAGGTGACGGCGACGGTGACGATCAGCGGGACATCACTGGGCAACTACACGCTCGGTGCCGCAGGAACATCGACGACTTCGACCACTGCAATGGCCACGGCACACATCAAGACGGCATCGTTGACGGCGACGCTGACGGCGGCCGACAAGACCTACGACGGGACGGCCACGGAACCGAACGCCAACATGAGCTGCTCGGTGGCCACGGTGTTTGCGGGCGACATGGTGAACTGCGCAGCGATGAGCGGCACGTTCAACAGCAAAGACGTGGCGACGGCGAACCAGGTGACGGCGACGGTGACGATCAGCGGGACCTCCGCGGGCAACTACACGCTCGGTGCCGCGGGAACATCGACGACTTCGACCACCGCAGCAGCTACAGCACATATCAAGACTGCGCCGTTGACCGTGACCGCAACTGGAATTGACAAGGTGTACGACGCCACGACGACCGCGACCGTAAAGCTGTCGGATAATCGCGTTGCGGGCGACGTGTTTACGGACAGCTACTCGAGCGCGAATTTCGCGGACAAGAATGCGGGTACCGCAAAGCCGGTAAGCGTGAGCGGTATCGCAATTAGCGGTCCTGACGCCGGGAACTACTCGCTCTCCAATACGTCGGCCACGACCACAGCCAATATCACACCGGCTACTACTTCCACTTCCGTCAGCTCTTCGCCCAACCCATCTTCCCTTGGTCAGGGCGTAACGTTCATGGCCACAGTTGCTAATACTCAGACCCTGCCGATTCCGACCGGCTCGGTGCAGTTCATCATTGACGGTTCGAACTCCGGTGGGCCGGTCGCTTTGTCAGCCGTGGGGACTGCCAGTTTGACCACAAGTTCGCTTTCGGTTGGCTCGCACACCGTTGCTGCGACCTATACAAATGCCGATGGGAACTTTGTAAACAGCAACGCCACAGCAACTTCTTCGCAGCAGGTGAACTACGGATTTGTGGGCCTACAAGCTCCCTACGCGCCGCCGCCGACCACCTTCAACGTCACGCGGACGATGCCGCTTAAGTGGCAATATACGAACTCTAGCGGAGCCGTCGTCAACAGTGCTGCCGCCAACCCCGTGGTTATCATTAACGGGCCCTATAACTGCGGCGGGACCGATGGGGCGGGCACAATCACGGTGAACGACGCCGGCGCAAGCGGTTACCAGTACGACCCCGGCAGCAACTCATGGCAGTTTAACTGGCAGATAAAGGGTAACGTTGTTGGATGTTACGATATATATGTCAAGAGTCAACAGTCAGGCCAGACAAACGGGGCTTTCCCCATCAGCGTGGTAAACAAATAGAGTCAACATCCCACGCCTATACCGCGCCTTTGAAATCAGACCTTTGCTGCACGGGATGAGGATTTCGCGACGGCTTGTCCTCTGACGAAGTTCCACAGCGCCGCGACCTACCAGGTTACCGACACCCCACCAGAGTCGGCACGAATCCGCCGACGACCCACGACGGAATCTGGTGGTTGCAAACCCGGATAACAGCAATGCCCAGCATCTCGGAGTCGTGGGCGACACCTACACGATCCTGCTGTCCGGGATGGAGACTGCAGGTCGATTCACCTTGATCGATATGCACGTTCCTCCCGGAGGCGGCCCTCCCCCGCATCGCCATATTTCGAGGAGACCGGTGAACTGCAAGCTACTTTCCGAAGGGAGAAGCGTATTGTGCGCTGGAGAAACAGTCAACATACGAACGCTCCTCAAGAGTTGGGAACTGCGGTTGCGACGCGTACCACTCCGCCTCCCAAAGGTCGATGCAGCGCAGGAAGCAACGTTCATCAAGAAAGTAATTGAACTGAGCGGTGACCTCAATGGGTCGACGCAACACTGGCCGAAATCCACTTGCAGGGCCTCAATAGCTAAGAGTCGTTCGCGCGCGTTGATTCAAACGCAACACCATCCTGGCTAGGGTCTGATTGAATACAGCCGGGCGAAGCGGTTCTCCATGGGGAAGTGCTGTCGGATCAATTGACTAGATGGTGTTGCATCGACCGGTTGAGCTCGCACGACTTATCGGGAGTTAGCCGACATGTGGCGCTCTGTTCCGAAACGAAATGGGGGTCTCGCAAAATAATTGGCGGCGTTTCGACTTGTCGACGCCGACCGTTGCGGCGTGCGAAAAGCGCACCGTTTCGGATCAGACGTGATGAGAGTGAAGAGAAGATTTGTCCTGAAGGGGACGGGCATGGATATTTTTATTTCTTCGCCCCGGTCCTCTGTGGGCTGGCCCCTTGGATGCTAGACTACTTCAGGTCTTCCACGAGATAGAGGTCCGACAAGGCTCGCTCGTAAGTGTAAGCGTACGACTTGCCGTCCGGCGTGACTCTGACAGAGCGAATCTTTGCCAATCCAAGGAGGTCACCTGGCGAAAGCTCGATAAAGGGTTGTTTCTTGCCCGAGGAGAGATCTAGTCGGAAGACCCTCGTGGGAACCTTGCCCGAGTCGCAAATGTACGCAGAGCGCCCGTCTGCTGACCAATTTACCCATACCTCATTCTCTTCTAGCCCTTGGACCGGATGAGGGCTTCCTCCGGCCACGGGGTATAGCCATGCCTTACCCTCGAGATCTTGCCCCACGATCCATTTCCCGTCGGGTGAAACCAAGTTCGCCCACTCAGTGTGGGGCAGTATTTCTGGAGTGACGGGACGCGGTTTCCCGCCATCCAGGTCTTGAGTATAGATTCGCCAGCTCTGGCCATCATATCCCTCAAGAAATATTTCCTTCCCGTCTGGCAGCCAGCCAAAGGCACCGTGTTGGGTGATCGCGTAAGGGGTGATGCTCTTCGATTCGGCTGCGCCCGTGGCGATGACTTTAAGTTGATCCCCATTCACGCTCTCGCAAAGAATTCTTTTCTGGTCAGGCGAAAACGTAGGATAACCACAATCTCCCAGGTGGACGGGGGGCGAACCATCCAACTTTCGCATGTAGGCGAGTACGAGTGTACCGGCAGCTTCGCCGGGCTCGGCGAATGCAAGATTTCCTCCATCTGGCGAAAGGTCAGAGACGAGAGAGAAGTCAAGCCAGGAGAGGTCCCGCTCCTTCTCGTCGCCCGGCCCTCGGAAAAGAATCCCGTACCTCCACCTTTCAGTCGAAAGGAGGACGCGGCCTTCCCGCGATATGTCATGCAGCCGGAGGATTCCCGGCAGTCGCAGGATCACCCGGTCCCTGCCGGAAAGGTCGAGCCCGTGGATCTCATTTGCCCACGCATGGTCTTTGGTTCCGGCGATCCAGACTTCATCGCCCCGTGGTGACCATCCCAGCCCTTGGAGGCTCACCCATCCACTGGAAAGCAGCTTCTTGCCTCCGTTCATATCCAGAACAGCCACCGAACCTGAATCGGTACCAATGGCGGGATGCTCAACGAAAGCCACGGCATCCCCCCGCGCCGATACGCGGACGAATCGGAGCCAGCCCGGGCTCTTATAGAGCCGTTTCCCAAGGGGGAATTCAATTCCGAACTTTCCTGCAGCCCGCCGCGCAACAGCAAGATTATTGCCGTCCGCCGTCCAATCCGCGGAAATAACGTCTTGTGCGAGCTCTCGCGGCGCGCCACCAGAGAACGGCATGCTCGCCAGGGTGCCTCCGCACTCAGCAAACAGTACGATTCGGCAGCCGAGCGAGATGGCCATTTGTCCGGTGGACGAAACAGAAAAGAGATTCGAATCTCTCACCTCAAGTGGACGTGACTCGGGCGCGTCTGGACGCGTGGAATAGAGCTGGGGAGCTTGCCCGTCCCAACTTGCACTGTAGATTACGGTCTGGCCATCGGGAGCGAATCGAGTCGAGTAAATCATCCCGCGCTTGAAAGTGAGCTGGTGGAACGAAGGCAGGGGATTTGACCCGGCTCTCTTTCCCCGGAAGTAACCCCCTGCTGCACCGAGGGTCAATAGAACCAGAACTGTCGCGATTGGCGCGAGCCACTTCTGAGGTTGTAATCTTGGCCCCACTGGCCCCCGTGCGGTAGCAGCGGTGGAAGTTCCCGACAAGGTTTCTAGATCGAATGCCAGATCCCGCGCGGACTGAAAGCGCTCGGCCGGATTTTTCTCCAGGCAGTGCCTGACAATCCGCTCGACGCCCAGCGGGATTTTTCGTGCCTCGTTGGAAAGCTCAGGAGGATCTTCTTTCAGAATCGCCGCCATAGTATCGGCGGAGGAATCCCCCTGGAAAGGGCGCTCACCGGAAAGCATTTCGTACAAGATTGTGCCAAGGGAGAAAATGTCGGACCGAGCATCGGCGGATCTGCCGCGAACCTGTTCCGGAGACATGTAACCGACGGTGCCCAGCACCATGCCAGGTTCTGTTTCTCCACCAACTGTCTTCGTTGGTGCCTGCATGTCTCCGGCGCTCGTGCTGTCGGGCTGATTCAGTTTGGCCAGGCCAAAATCGAGGACCTTCACGCGGCCGTCCGTGGTCAAAAAAAGATTCGCCGGCTTCAGGTCGCGGTGGACGATTCCTTTTTCATGCGCGGCACTGATCCCGCGCGCCACCTGTACGGCTACATTAAGAGCTTTGCGGAGCGGCAGCGGTCCGTTTTGCAGGCGTTCGCGGAGGGTTTCGCCATCGAGGAGCTCGGATACGAGGAAGGGCGAACCCTCGTGGGTCCCGATGTCATAAATCGCCAGAATGTTCGGGTGATTCAAAGCGCCCGCAGCGCGTGCCTCTTGTTCAAATCTCCGCAGTCGGTCGGGATCAGAAGAGAACGAAGCTGGCAGAACCTTGATGGCCACATCGCGTCCGAGGCGCGCATCGCGGGCGCGGTAAACCTCTCCCATACCGCCCGCGCCGAGAGGCGCGACGATCTCGTAGGGACCTAGTTTGGTGCCAAGAAAGAGCGCCATTATGTGGGGGCATTATACAGATTCATTCCAAAAGGAACCGGACAAGTAAGAACCTCCCGATTGTCGCGTCCAAAACGCCGGGCGCGACCGAAATCCGCGTCCAACTGCGTCCAAAACTTAGGGTTTTAATCGGAATTCTGGGGGTGGGAAGCCCGTAAAGCCAACTGCACCAACAGGGTTTCTGGAGCGGGCGAGGGGATCGAACCCAGGTTCAAAACCGGGGAGGCTTTCGCCTGAACCAAGGGAGGATTCAATGGCACCCGTCTTTGTACGATCGAAAAACCGAAACGAAGTCCGTCCAAAAACTTCTGTCGCAGGACCTATTGCGCGCTCGCCGTCACCCGTGGCCGCCGGCCCCCGGGGAAGGACCCGCGAAGCTCGCAGGATGCCCGCACAAAAAAAATCGCAACAAGAAAACTTAAAACGGACCCGGCGCGCGAATCTTTCCTTACGGCCGCGAGCTTGCGTTTCAGCTCAACACGATCTTCGCTTGCGCCATCACGCGAGAGGTTGCGACTTTTCGACAGAACCAGCGCTAGTCTCAGTCCCGGGCCGCCGTAACCATCGCGAACACAAAGGCGCAAACTGGGAGCGACGCTATCTCGTTTTGCCCTTCTGCTTGTTCACGATCGGGGGCACACCGACGCCCGGCAGTGGCAGGCTATCCAGGTAATCACATCTCTTGTTGTGATAACCGTAGATGGTGCTCTTGGTCACATCCAGTCGGAGGATACTTTCGTGCTCGGCGTCGTAAGGTAGCCAGGTCTTCTCGCCCACGCCGTTCGGATCGCCTGTCGCCGCGAAGCGCGTCCAGTAAGCCATCATGTCATTCGACAAAGTCACTTCATCGGCGGTCGGCCTGTACGATATCAGCGAGAAGTAGATCTGCGACAGATTTCCGAACACAAAAGGAAGCTCGGCGCTGTGAAACGCTCGCATGGAGTTTAGGAAGGCATCGTTCTCGTACCGGTGCGTGTACAAATAGCGCCAGACCTTGCGATGCCCCGCTGCCACGCGCGCTACATCTCGTGTCCAACAGGTGATCGCATAGTCGCTCTCCACATCAATGTGCGCATATCGAGGACTGTCGTAGGCAGAGGCCGGGTAGAACCCCAACACACCGTCGCCTGCCCCGCCCTGAAGCGGGTCGAACTGGGCATGGATCTCCGCTTCATAAGTAGCCTCGTCGAGTGGGGGGATGCCATTGTCTTCGCCCAGAGAGGCCCATTCCTCCTTATTGGATCCGATAAGCAAGGGCACGGGAGAACCGCGTTCCGCCAGGACGACGAATGGATCCACGGGGACAACATCCGGTTCGAGATTGGGAAAGATGATCGGGAACGCGCCTGAATGCAATTGCAGATCGATGACCTCGCTGGCCGGCGCCGCCCTTAGGCACGCCAGTTCATCCGCCGCCGCGGTGCATCCGAGCAACGGAGAGAGCTCAGAGTAGAGCGGGTAGGCGTCCGCAACGCCATTTCCCAAGTCCCCGCCGATGAGCGCGTAGCTCTCCATTCCAGCATGGGCAAATAAGCCTCGCGCCAGCGGCGCCACCAAAAGGAACTGCACAGCTATGGAACCTGCGGAATGTCCGAAAATCATGACTCGTTCTGGATCGCCCCCAAAAGCTCCGATGTTTTCGCGCACCCATTGAAGCGCCACGACCATATCCCTCAGCCCATAATTCCCGGATGATCCGGAGCCTTCCTCTGTCAGCTTCGGATGCGCGAAAAAGCCCATCAAGCCAAGCCGGTATTGTGCTGTTACAACCACGACTCCGTGTCCGGCCAACGGTGGCGCTGTTTGATACGGCGGGATCTGCGCGCCTCCAAGCGTGAAGGCGCCACCGTGAAAGAACACCATCACAGGCTGTTTCCCGTTCGGAGTAGGGTTGTCGGTGTAGACGTTCAGGGTCAGGCAGTCTTCGCTGCCGGTGAATCCTCCCGCAAAATCATCCTGAAGACACATAGGGGCGTACGCACTTCCGTCGCGGATGCCCTCCCAGGGAGCTGGCGGCGCCGGGGGGCGCCACCGCAGGTTCCCAGTCGGCGGGGCAGCGAATGGAATGCTCCGAAAGGCAAGCAACCCGTTTTCGATCGCGCCCTGGATTCGACCTTGCCGCGTGCAAACAATCGTCGGAGCTGTACTCTCGCAATCTTTGATGAACGTGTTTCTGTCAGAACTCAATCCTGGTTGGGGCGCGAACGGTACCGCCGAAGGCGCGTTCTGCTGCCCTTCCGCTGCCCATGTGGTCAAAAACAGCACTGCGACCAAACTCAAACTGCTCAAACGGATTTTCATCGAACCCTCCCGGGCCGGCAGCTCTGAAGGTCACAAGGGCTGCCGAACGATCACGCGGACTGTCCTTGGGCCTACATCAATCGCTCTGCAGTTCAAGCGCTCGATCAAGGAACGGACTAGCCGTCCCCGCCAAACACGTCGTCAACGACGACGCGATGTGCGAAGCGTGTTTCATCGGCCGGCATGTCCTCACCGAGGAGCTCGTGGGCGACATCGGGGATCCCGGCCTCGCCCGAAACTCTCGCACTTACTTCCTCCGCCACAAGACCACAATTTACGATCGCCGACGCGCGCAGCGGGTCTAAGGCGCTACCTTCGATCAAAGAGTCGTGTAAAATCGTAGTACCGGCGGCGCCAGCCGCGCTGTGAACCTTTCGAGGGAGTGAAAATTTTCTGTGAGTTAATCTGTGAGTTAACGTCACGTGCGATCTCTTCAGCCAACTGGCGGTCACGTATGCCCCGCATTAGGACCATTTCCGCGGCCGAGTCGAAGAGAAAAAACGGACCCTTGAGCTCATCGGATGATTCTCTGACTTCGATCATGCGTCCCGCCTCGAGTAAGGATTGGGGTTCAGGCGCGCGGTGGCGGCCAGCATTTGTGGCTGTTGCGCGCCGGCTATCGTGATAATCGGGGGAGATCAACCGAAAAACTAGGGTGCGGTGTCTTAGGTTCCCGCACTCGCCGAGAGGATGTACACCTCGAATGCTCAGCATGTCAACAGAAAACGGACGAGAACGAACGGGCAACGGGCGGCTGTTAAGCGACGCGACGGCCGCCTCGTCGCTCAACTGGTACCAATTGTTCATGCCTCAAAGCGAAACCGAAATCGACTTTTCAAAAGTTTACACTGGTGTCTGAGGGCGCTCGCCGTCACCCGCGGCCGCCGGCCCCCGGGAAGGACCCGCGAAGCTCGCGGGATGCCTTCACAAAAAAATCGCAATCAAAAAAAATGTAAACGGACCCGCGCGCGCGAATTTGTTTCTTACGGATGCGAGCTTGCGTTTCAGCTCAACAATACGTTCGCGTCCGCTTTGCTGGAAAGTTGCGCGAGCGATTCCTTAAGCGCCTTCTCGATCTTCGTTTGCGCCATCACGCGCGAGGTTTCGCACAGCAGCTCCGGCGGCAGGCGCGCAGGCACAGCTAGGATTCGGGCTCTCGTGGTGATCACCAGGTCCGTCATCCGCTTCTCGACGTCCGCGATGGACACGAGCTCGCGCCGCCTGGTGGAGAGATCGAGCTCCTGCAGATTCGCTTTCGCTGCCAGCATCCGTAGCTCGTGCTTGCGCAGGCTCACGTTGTCCGCGTTTTCGTCGCTTTCACCGGCGAGACGCCTCTCCAGGTGCGCGATGTACCAGTCGAGGACCGCGTCGACGTCGTACTTGCTACGCGTAACGCGCGGGAGGCCTTCGCCGACGAGTTGCTGAATGCGTCGCGGTGTGAGTCTCAGGCGCTCGGCGATGTGCGAGACGCCGACGAGCCGCGGTGCTGGCTTGGCGGATGATTTTTTCGTATTCAACGCTGACCCTGCGCCCCGCGAGCTCGTGACCCTCTTTCGCGAAGCCTACGCTCTGACCGACCGATCCGGAGCGGGGAATTTTCGTCACGATGCCCCGCCATGCGCACGAATATTTCTCTGCGCGTAAATTTGCTCGAGCCGCAGTCTTCCGAGCGGACGCACAAGAGCGATTATTAGAATGGCTTTCTCAGGTCGCGGGCTCACGCTCCCGCGGATCCACTGATAGATCGCGGTGGGATCGACTTGGAGGTCGCGCGCCATGCGGGCCACGCTGTACTGGCGCACGAGGCGCGCGAATCGCGTGTTCCAACGTGAATCGAGAGGTGGCCTGTGGCGGCGCAATGGGGCGATCGCGGAAACTGAAGAATGCTCAAAGCGGGGGCCGGCTAGCTCGCTCGAATTGTCCAAGAAGCGCTCCTCCCGGCGCCTCGGGAAAGTACATCGAACGCCGGAAACGTCAATGGGAGTTTCGTTCGAGAAGCCAGAAAAGAGAAGCGCCGCGGAACGAGGTGCGCGAAAGCATCAACCCTATGAGGGTACAGGTCACCACTCTCTTGCGCTCGCGACTTTTCGACAGCGTCGAGCGGATTTCTGTTTCTCCGAAAACAGCTTACGCACAGTCAGGCGGCGGAGATTTGGAACCAGCTCCCGGCGCCGCATTGAGGCATTCCTGCCGAAAAATCTCAAGGGTGATGGGGTGCAGTGCCAGAACGTGCCGTCGCGCATGGCAAGAAATTCGTTTTTGGAGGTTTCTGCCACACCTGCGGACAAAATCCCTGCGCGGCCGACGCCGCAACTCGCTGAGAATAGTGGCGAGATTTCGACAATGGGGGGGTAGCGTAATCAGGAGATTTTGGTCGCTCCCCTATTCTCTCTTCCGGCGCTTGTCTCCGCGATTTTTTTGCACAAAAGATCAGCCACGGACCGAAGTTGTGATTCTTCGTCCGTTGTTGGGTCAAAATTGATTCCGCCAACCCGACTAGATTCATCGAAAGCTCCCGGGGCGGCCGTGGCAAACCAAATCGGAATAACGGCCTTTTCGCCGAACCGATCTTTGAACTGCTTCGATTCAAAAACTGTCCAGACTCTTTTGGGGTACTCAGGACCCAAAAGACAGATCACGTAGGTGGCCTCGGAAGCGTAAATAGGTCCTAGATAATCCTCGATATTTTCAGCCAAGATTCTAGACTGCTCGTTTTCATCAAAAAATATTGACAATTCGGCTTCGCTCAGTAGTTCGAAAAGCCTTCGAGCAACTTTTCGTTCTGGCCCTGCGAATGAGAGAGCAAAATCGTATCTGGAGCCGAAATCAATGCTCAAGTAACCGACTTGCATCGCGAACTTGTTCCATCCGAGATGCCTAAGGAAAAATACAAACTGCGGGTCTTCAACGGTGAGCATAGATGTGGTCGCTTGGTAGTGGAGAACTTCGCCGAAGGCCTCGTTCTTCTTGAGGAAGTCTGACAAGTAGCCTTTTTCAACGACCTGACCAACGCTACCTCGCTGTTCCGGGTGTTTTGCGAGCTCGCGATCGAGTGCAACCGACCATTCATTCGCCTCTGCGAGCCACTTCAGGATGTGTAGATATGGCGCCCGCCCTTCACGTCTCAATCGCGGCCCGGCCGCAAATTTCATAGCGGTTGCCATGAAGCGCCGTGACAGTTCTTCCATGACACGGTAAACAACAGTTTCGAAGCTGATATCAAGATCGAAACCTTTTGTCTGGGCTTCGGTTATATGGGAGGCCATGCAGGTCTCACGACTGAGCATTTGTGCGATGAAAAAACTTCCAGCAGCCGCAGCTACAATGTCGCTCGCGATCTTTATCTTGATGTTCAGCGCTTGCTGGCCTTGGTGGACCAACTGGCGCACCAGATCGTCTGGGTTAGCCTCAAACCGGATTGTATCTATTCGTGTATTCAAGTCGGCCGCAAAACTAATGAGCGACGTAGCTGCCTTGTTGATTCCCACGACGATTATTTTCGTGTCTGTACGCTCTTCATCTGCAAGCGTTTTCATTAGGTCAGCGATGGACGATTGAATGGCTTCGTCAAGGCGGTGGAAGTCATCGATGATAACAATTCCCGCATCCGGTATCTCAGGCAGTGCTTTTATTACGTCCCGGTCCTCTCGTTTTCGTGCGCTCAGTTTTAGAATTCCAGTAGCATCATAGAGTTCGGCTAACGCCTTCGTGACAGCCGTCGTTTTCCCAATCCCGGATGGGCCTTCAATTACGACGCCACGGCCTTTGGTGCGAAGAGCGACAACTAACTTTTCGTATTCCAAAGGGCGGACGAACGTGTAGGTAGGAATTCCGGAGAGTTTGAAGACCTCTTCAAGAAGCGGCGGTGGCATAAGCGTGCCGAATTCTATTTTAATCGGGACAGGATATCAAACGTCCGTTGCTGAGGGGCTAATCCGGCGAATTCGCAAGATTACGGGGCCACCCGCGCATGAATTTTTTTGCGTTCGCGAAAAAGTGCCTGCAGTTGATTGTCGGCCTGCAGGTGCAGCCTGTCATTCAGATCGGCTTCTTCGTCATCACTGAAACGGGATCCGCGTACTTTTCCGAGCGGCCGGCGGCAGAATTGGATGTCCATGTTCGGGCAGCCTAGCACGCCCGGTCGAATTCCAAGGAGTTAGTTTAACTCTGCTGCGGACTCCGGGGCGGTGGTGGAGGCGGCGGCGGTGGTGGAGGCGGTGGCGGAGGGGGTGGTGGCGCCGGACGTGGCATCGGAGGCCACCGCTTTTCAATCGGCTGCCTCAACCAGCACTTTTCAATTTGATGTCGCATGGCGATCCGTCGCCAGGCCGCGCAAAGCGAAGACGCGATCTTGCCATTTCTCCATCAATTTCTGGTCGTTTGGCGCTTCCGTGGTCGCCAACTCGGAAGGTTCTTCTTCTAGCTCCGTGACCCTGTCTAATTGGTCCTGGGCGTCGTCAGCGTATGTAGTGCTCCAGAGGCGTTCATATTCGTTCAGGATGCGACTCCATCGCGAGTGCAGTTTAGCCATCGTGATGATTTTCGCGTCCAGGCTCACGGCCATGGAATAGGCGCTCGACGCGGCGGCAACCAGAGAGAGCACTATCGGAACCCAGTCTGGAGTCTTTGCGATGATGGTTGCGGCTGCTCCGGATGCAAGGAAGAACGATGCCCCGGTGATCCACTGTTTTCGTGTTGTGTAGCGAGAGGCGAGGTCACCAAAATAGTAAGAGCGGGCTTCTGCTGCCAGCATGTTCTCCCAGACACGTCTAATTTGAGCTTCATTCAGCATGGGAACCCAGAGTTAGATTCTACCATTCGTACGACCAGTCTGCGCGCCTCGAAGTGATCTCAGGCTTCCATCTTCACAGATCCGACCGTAATCACCTGATTTTGCCGCGAACCTACCAAGTCAATCCTTCGAGTG
Organism: uncultured Acidobacteriota bacterium; assembly: GCA_963721825.1. Lineage (GTDB taxonomy): Bacteria > Acidobacteriota > Terriglobia > Acidiferrales > UBA7541 > Palsa-295. The sequence continues at coordinate 176,073 of CAVRLE010000002.1, forward strand.
AAATGCGACAGGCGAAAGGGCGAGCAGGATTTTCCCCGAACTCGGCCACACTCCGTGAGTAGCCGGCTGCGAGTGCGTCTTCGTCTTCGTACCACGGTGCCAGCCAGAATCATCTGGCGAGCTACGGGCACTGAGAGATCGACGATCTTGCCGGTTTGTTTCAGCCGGCAGCGAACAAACCGGGCAATAAAAAACGCCGGATTCCTAATCCGGCGCCACCGTCAAAAAGCCCCTATTTTACTAGTGTTTTGCGCAGTACTACCCGACTGGTGCCACTGCGGTGCCAAGTTTCCGGGGTCGCTTTTCAGCTCTCCGATCGGAAAAAGAGCTCGACAATCCAAAGGAAAGAGCTCGGGCGGCGCCCGCAGCGCTCGCCTACGGGCGCCGGATCGCCAGCGCCGGCCATCGTACAGGCGTCAGTGATCGTTTCTGTCCCGCTTTGAGGATGAGGGCCAGCCGCTGCGCTCCTACCGGATCGCAATCGCTGGTTGCGCGCCAGCTCCCGGCCGGCCGCTGGCATTCTAGCCGGCATTTCCGGTAAGGGCTCTGCGAACCCGTTTTGCAAAAGAAGCCCGCTCAGGTTCGGCGGCCGCGGCATGCGCCAGGCGCTCCGCTTGGATTTCCCGCGCCGGCCGCCCGAGGCGATCCGCATCTTCGACGGACCGATGCACGAAGGCGATTTTCGCTGCATCGTGCCACTCGTCGCGCTGCAATGACGCGTGCATCGGGATCCCGTCAATCTTCCGTTGCGCCGCGATTCGCCTACAGGTCGCGAGCTCCTCTTCGTCGCCCAAAGAGTTCTCGCCGCTTCTCACAAAATAAGCCGTAAGCCGTGGAATTTTCCCCAGCTCGGAGGCAAGGTGGGCGGCACGAAGAAGCGCGATCTCGACGACGTCGGCGTCGTGGCCGTTTTCTAGCAGGATCTCTTTTGCAGCCTGTCTCTTTCCCTCGATCGTTCGTGGGGTGAGAGCATTCGTCGGTTTCGGGGGATTGAGAGGAAACCGATGATTGCTCCCCGCACTTTCGCTGCCCTCTTCTACTTCAAGATCTTTGAATCTACTTCTATGGGGGCATTTTGGGCCCGGTGCTTTTTGCCCCCTTAACGACAAATCTATTAAGGGTGCTTTTTGCACCCTCAATGAAGCCTGCTTAGGAAAGACGGGGTGTTCAATGGGCACGCCGCGTCCCAGATGGGCCGGTTTCCATCCCGTCGTTTCGAGCCACCCGTGTACGCGCAAGAATTTGCGAGCGTGCTTGACGGTTTTAACGTTCTGATTCGTGCCCGAAGCGATCGTATCGAGCCGCGGGTGAGAGGTGTCGCCCTCGTTGCTACGCGCGTAGTGATAGAGCCAGACCTTCAGTGCGGCTGGCGTCAGTTCCCTGCAGAGTCGCCTCATCTGGGCGCACAGCAGAATTTTGAACGGGCCCTCAGTTCGTCCGACCGCCCGGGCGGCCTGGGGCTTGCCGACAGACAGAAGTCCGCTCACCGGTCAGCTCCGGCGACGGCCGCGGCGTCCTACCCCCGGCTCGCGCTCCTGGGCGGCAATCCATCTCGCGACCGACTTCGCCCTATAAAACAGAAACTTCCCTATCCGGATTGCCGACGGGCCGCGGCCCCGCGCGAACATCCGGCGCAGCGTGCGCGGATTTCTGTATCCCAGCCGGGGAGCGAGGTCCTTATCGCGAATGAGATCACTCGTGTCTCCCACGCCGAACTTTGCCGTGCCTTTCGAGAAATCGACGTCACTATCAGCCATTGCGCCTCCCTTCTGCGCGACCGTTGTGCCAAAACAGGTAGCCCAGGGAGAAGTTAAAAAACACTTCCCCACGCGCAGTGCAGCAGGGATCTCATGGAAAAGGGGCGAGGAAAAGCGTACGCAGACCGTACACGAAAGTACGGTTTACCGCCGGTGAAGAGCGATGTACCCTGCGAGGCGCATTTTCATTAGGGAATTGGTGAGCCGGGCAGGACTTGAACCTGCAACCCGCTGATTAAGAGTCAGCTGCTCTACCATTGAGCTACCGGCCCACGAGCTGAAAATTGTAACACGCGCGAGGATTGCTTCCAACGAGCCCGACTCGCGTCGGAAATGAGGTCACTGCCGCAGTTTAGCAGCAATTTCCTTCGCCACCTGGCGTGCCCGCACCAAATCACCCGGTCCGAATGAGATTGCTGCAACACGTGCGTGTCCTCCGCCGCCATACTTCTCGCTCAGCGAGGCCAGGTTCACTTCGGGGTCCGGTTCCTTCCATGGATTCGTACCAACCGAGACCTTCGAGCGTGTAGGAGAAGCGCTCACGCCCACCGAATACAACGCGCTCGGGAACAACAAATAGGGAATAAATTTGTTGTAGCCTTCGAGATCGAGATCGCTCACGTCGAAATAAATCACGCCGCCTCGCTGATCCGCCCTCTCGCGCAAAATATCGATCGAATGGCGATGCCGCTCGAGCAGGGGTTTGAGATGCTTCTTCACGATCGGCAGTTCGATCATCTCGGATAGCGAAAGCATTGAGAGATGCGGAATCAGCTGCGGAACAAGATCAGGCTCGGGTGCCGCTTCAATCACTAATGCCAACTGCATGGCCGGCTCAGCGAGCCCCACCGCCTCCTCGGGCGAGGAAAACTGAGCGCCGTCAATAATGTCTCCCCATTTGATCAACTCAGCGAGCGGTTTCGCATCGAATCCGAACTTCTCCGCCGCAATTGTTGCCAGAAATTTTGTGCACGATTTGAAGTTCGGATCGTAGAATTTTTTACCTGAACGGTCCTGGCGGAAATGCTCCACATCCTCGGGCTTCAGAAAGGCGCTTTGATGATGGTCGAACCACCAAGTCAATAGAGGCGAGGTCGAATACTTGAAATCGACAACCACATTCTCGTCGCCATCAAATACGTCGCCCTCGAACGGATGAGAGGCTTTGTGCGTCATCCCCCGGTATAGGAATTCCGCTTCCGGATGGATGCGCTCGCGGTAAAAGCGCGTGAAAATAGCAGCCGACGACGCGCCGTCGAAGCATTTATCGTGGAAACAGACTCGAACCTTCAATGCCATCTCCCGCCGCTTGCATTCGGACAAACTTCCCTGCGAGGAAAGTCAATAAAGATGGACGCTCCCTTTGCGCTTGTCAAGAGGGAAGGATACGGGGACAAAATAGGAAATCAGCTGTTACGCGTTAGCGAAGACTCGGTAGCTTTTGAACCCTGGCTAGGATTTCCCGAAAATCTGTTCCGCGAAATCCGCCACCATAGGAACTCGGAAGCGTTCGCCCTGGTAGGCTTTCACCATGCAGATGATCCAGAGCACCACGCTGGCAAGGTAAAGCAGGTCGAATAAGGCAACCGCCAGCGAAAGTCCCCCGCCCCCGCCGCCCATGAAGCTCACGCCGAGAAACAAGCCGAGAATGATGCGAAGGACACTCAAGCCGCCGAAAAGCACGATTGATTGTTTCGCATGAAACTGCACGAATGATCGTTTGTCGATGAAGAAAAAAATGAGGCCCGTCACCCAACCCAAAACGTAACACAGCAAGCCTGCGACATTTTCTTTCATGCCCGTTTGTGTCATAGCGTTCGACGACGCCACAGCACCGGCTCCACTCTGCGCCGCGCCACAATTCGGACAGAATCCCGCGTTGTCCGCGACCATGGCTCCGCATTTTGTGCAATGTGGCATCGCGCCTCCCAGAAACCACGCCCATTGTCGCGAACCTAACAAAATACCCCGCACGCAGCAAGAAGAAACATATCTCCACAAGCCTCCCCACCGGGAAATGTTTCAACTTCATTGCAGCGCTAGGGTGCTTTCACCCTCTCAAACTAATTCAATCCTAAGAGTAGGCGCTACAATCGCGCGCTTGTATAATTGCCACGTCGCCGATGCGGAAGTGGCGGAATTGGCAGACGCGCCAGCCTTAGGAGCTGGTGGCCGAAAGGCCGTAGGGGTTCGAGTCCCTTCTTCCGCATTTACCCTTTGCATTATTTTCGCTTTGTATTATTTCGTCGAACCGCGGGCAATTTTTAGGGGCTTGACAGCACTCGCTCGCCGGTCTACGTTGGAATCCTCTCAGCCGCTCGTCATAGGGGAGATACATCTTTGTCCGATGACATCACGTACGACATTTTCAAGGACGACGCCATAGGGAGTCCCTTGTGGATTGAGGCGGTTCAGGGCCTGGAACGCGCGATGAAGCGGATGGAAGAGCTCGCCGCCTCGGAAGAAAGTGATTACTACCTGTTCTGTGCGCAGGCAGGGAAAATCGTGCAACGTCAGAAGCGCAAATCCCCCCAACCGGATGATAAGCCCGGCGATAAATCCTGGAGAATGGCGGGCTAATCCTGCACAACAATCACGCGCCGCTTACGATTTAAAATTCATCTTCCTGATCTTCCTGATTTCCTCCCGGCCAACCTTCACCGCAGTTGACGGACGCAGCGAATTTCTTTATACTAAGATTTCCGTGGCGGTCGCGTCTGGCCGAACACTCCTGCCCTTTTCTTCCCCTGACACTGAACAGGCGAAAGGCAGAATTGGAAACAGGTTCGACAGCGTTTCTCTGTTCGACACCTCAATTTAATCTCGAGATTCCCCGAAAAATTCTAAATGGCTGAAGCAAACTGCAAGCGTGAGCTCGAGCTGGAAATTCCAGCTGACAACGTTCAAAAAGCAACTGAGAAGATCGCGAAAGACCTCGCGCGCGTGGCCCGCGTGCCTGGATTCCGTCCCGGTAAAGCGCCCGTCACACTGATCCGCCGCCGATTCGCGGACGACATTCAAGGCGAGGTCGTTCAATCTCTCGTCCCCGAATACTTGGAGAAGGCCCTCGGCGAAAAGAATCTGATTCCGGTCACCAGGCCCGAAGTAGACAAAGTTGAATTCAAGGAAGGAGAACCTCTCCGCTTCCGCGCAATCTTTGAGGTACTTCCCGAATTCGATCTCAGCGATTACAAAGGCGTCGACGTTCAGGTCGACGCGATTGAGACCGGCGATGCGCAGGTCGACAAGACTCTCGAAGAGTTGCGTGAGCGCGCAGCGACATACGTTCCGATCGAAGACCGCGCCGCAAAAGATGGTGACTACGTCCTCATCAAACTGAGCGGCGTGCCCGAAGGTGGCGGCGAGCCGATTCAGGCTGACAACATTCTCTGCCACTTGGGCGCGGAGGAGACTCTCGAAAGTTTCAACGAGAACCTGCGGGGCGCATCCCCAGGTGAAACCAAACAGTTCCGAGCAAAGTATCCCGACGACTATCCCGACCAGAAACTCGCCGGCAAGACTTTCGACTACACCGTAGAAGTGCAAGGCATCAAAGACAAGAAGCTCCCCGAGCTGAACGATGAATTCGCAAAGGACGCCGTAGGCGAAGGCGGCGGAGTTTCAACGCTGGCAGACCTCCGCAAGAAAATTCACGAGAATCTGGAAGCAGCGAAGGAGCAACAGCAACAAACGCAGGCGCGCGAGAAGATTCTAGAGACGCTCGTGAAGCGCCATGACTTCCCCGTACCCGAAGCCCTCGTCGAAGGCCAGATGGACGTGCGCCTCGAGCGCGTGGTTCGCTCACTCGCTGCCCAGGGCGTCGATCCGCGGGCCGTGAATGTGGACTGGGTGAGCCTGCGCCGGAATCAGCGCGATCGCGCCGTGAACGACGTGAAGGCCGAACTGCTGCTCGATCGGATTGCTACGGCCGAAAACATCGAAGCAACGGATGAAGACGTCGAGAAAGAGATTGCAACGCTGGCGGAACGCAGTGGCGAATCAGCAACTGCGATTCGGGCTCGCTTGACAAAGCAGGGAGCGCTCGATAGGATGAAATCGAAGTTGCGTAGCGACAAAACGATCGAGTGGCTCTACCGCAATTCCCGAATCGAGACGACGGCCAAGAGTGAAAAGTAAAAGCTGGTTCGGGGTCCTCAGCGCGCAAACAAATTCCTAATGAGACATACTGACGACGCAAGTCCGCGTGCCACAACGCTCGTACCGATGGTGGTTGAACAGACCAACCGCGGCGAACGAGCGTACGATATTTACTCCCGGCTGCTGAAAGACCACATCATTTTCATCGGCACGCCAATCGACGACCATGTCGCCAACCTTGTCACCGCTCAGTTGCTGTTTCTCGAATCCGAGGATCCTGAGCGCGATATCTCGGTGTACATCAATTCCCCGGGCGGCTCGATTTCCGCGGGAATGGCGATTTATGACACCATGCAGTTCGTACGACCCGACGTGGTAACCTATTGCATCGGGCAATCCGCCTCGATTGCGGCTCTGCTTCTCGTTTCGGGAACGCCGAAAAAGCGCTACGCTTTGCCGAATTCCAGAGTTCTGATTCACCAGCCCTGGATGTCCGGTCTTTCTGGCCAGGCAACGGATATCGACATCCACGCTCGCGAGATTCTGCGTACCCGCGATTCTCTCAACAAGCTTCTTGCGTTCCACACCGGCCAGCCGCTTGAACGGATCGAAAAAGATGTGGAACGCGATTTCATCATGACCGCAGAGCAAGCCAAGGTCTACGGCATTGTCGATGAAATTATCGCGAAGCATCGCTAGTCGAAACCGATGCGAAGGGCGCGCGGACAGCGTTCCAAACGGTTAGTAGTCAGAGCGATGATTGCATCCGCGACGGTTGCGTTTCCGTCTTAGAATGGATTTAAGCATTACAATGGGTGTGGTGGTTCTCCCTGGGAGGGAGCAAATTCTGTGAAACGGTTCACACCAGAAGAGCCGTTACGCTGTTCCTTCTGCCATAAAACGCAGGAGCAGGTGGAGAAGCTCATCAGCTCTCCCTCCGAGTACCCGCGCTCGTACATTTGCAACGAGTGCGTTGGCGTTTGCCAGCAGATTCTCGAGGATGAGAAGCGCGAACAGGCGAGCCCCGCGAATCGCCGCTTGCCGCGCCCGCCCGAGATCAAGGCATTTCTCGACGGGTACGTGATTGGCCAGGACAAGACGAAGAAGAAGCTTGCTGTCGCGGTTTACAACCACTACAAGCGGATCTTCTTGAATCGCCAGCCTGGAGATGTCGAGCTCACAAAGTCGAACATCATGCTGGTTGGCCCCACGGGCACGGGCAAGACGCTTCTGGCGCAAACCTTGTCGCGAATGCTCGAAGTTCCGTTTGCGATCGTGGATGCCACCACGTTGACGGAAGCCGGATACGTGGGCGAGGACGTTGAAAACATCATCTTGAAGCTGCTGCAAGCCGCAGATGGCGACGTCCAAAAGGCGCAACAAGGCATCATATATATCGACGAGATCGACAAGATTTCAAAGAAAGACGAGAACCCTTCGATTACCCGCGACGTTTCGGGTGAAGGCGTCCAGCAAGCGCTCCTGAAAATTTTGGAAGGCACGATCGCCAACGTTCCTCCGCAAGGTGGCCGCAAGCATCCGCATCAGGAATTTACGCCGGTGGACACGACGAACATCCTGTTCATCTGCGGTGGCGCTTTCGTAGGGCTTGAAAAGACGATCGAGCGGCGCGTAGGCCAGAAGTCGCTCGGCTTCCACGCCGATACACAGCCTTCGACCGCCACGCGGCGCAATATCGAAGTTCTTGAGCAGGTGCAGCCAACCGACCTGATTCGCTATGGTCTGATTCCCGAATTTGTCGGCCGCCTGCCTGTCGTAGGCGTGCTGAGCGACCTGGATAAGTCGGCTCTCGTGCGAATTCTCACTGAGCCGAAGAACGCGCTCGTGAAGCAGTATCAGCGCCTCTTCGAATTCGAGAATGTCAGGTTGCGCTTCACGGATGATGCTCTCGAAACCGTCGCCGATCTCGCGCTGCAAAGGAAAGTGGGCGCCCGCGGCTTGCGCATGATTCTCGAAGATCTGATGCTCGAAATGATGTACCACCTGCCGGCGCAACGGAAACTTCGCGACTTCGTCGTGACCGCCGACATGGTGAAGGGACGCGAAATTAATTGGAGCCTGCTGGAAAAAGCGGGCTAAGGATTGAAACTGAGCGATTCAATGTTTAACCGGGAAAAAGGCGACACAAAGCGCGTTCCGATGATGCCGGTCCGGGATATGGTCATTTTCCCGGAGATGATGCATCCCTTCATCGTAGGCCGCGAAGCCTCCGTGCGCGCTCTCGAAGACGCTCTGGCAGGCGACAAAAAGATTTTCCTCGTCACGCAGCACGATGCATCGATCGACGATCCCAAGCCCGAAGAGATCTACCAGGTGGGAACGCTCGCCAACATCGTCCAGAGTGTGAAGCTCCCTGACGGCAATATCAAAGTTCTCGTCGAAGGCACCGAGCGCGCCAAGATCGTCCAGGTCGCCAGCGAAGAAGGCTTTTTCCGCGCCACGATTCGCACCGTTCCAGTGAAGGCTGAGCCTTCGCCAGAACTCCAGCAGGCTTCGAGCCGTGTCACGAATCTTTTCGAGCAGTACGTGAAGCTCTCGCAGAGCCTGAACTACGACACGATGATTGCCGCTGTCCGTGTGGAAGACGCGGGCAAGCTGTCCGACGCGATTGCGGCCAATCTTCAAATTCCCGTCGAAGAAAAGCAGGAGCTACTCGAACTCTTCGAGCCGATGGAGCGCCTGAACCGTATCGGCGACATCCTCGAAGTCGAAATTGAAAAGCTCAACGTCGACCGTTCCATCAACACCCGCGTGAAACGCCAGATGGAACGCGCCCAGAAAGAGTATTACCTCAACGAAAAGCTCAAAGCCATCCAGAAGGAACTCGGCCGCGGCGAAGCCAACGAAATCGAGCAGCTGAAGAAGAAGATCGAAACCTCCGGCATGCCAGAAGGTCCGCAGGAAAAGGCCATGCAGGAGCTGAAACGGCTCGAAATGATGCCGCCGATGTCCGCCGAGTCCACCGTCTCGCGCAATTATCTTGACTGGCTCCTGGCCGTGCCGTGGAAGAAGCGCTCCAAGGAAATTCGCGACATCAACCGCGCCGAGGAAATCCTCTCGCAGGATCACTACGGCCTCGAAAAGATCAAAGACCGCATCCTCGAATACTTAGCCGTTCGCCAGCTCGTGAAGAATCCCAAAGGCTCGATTCTCTGCTTCCTCGGGCCTCCAGGCGTCGGCAAAACTTCTCTCGCGATGTCCATCGGCCGCGCCACAGGACGCAAATTCGTCCGCGTCTCGCTCGGCGGCGTCCGCGACGAAGCAGAAATTCGCGGCCATCGCCGCACTTATATCGGCGCCCTGCCAGGCCAGATCATCCAGATGATGCGCAAGGCCGGCACGGTAAATCCCGTCTTCGTTCTCGACGAAGTAGACAAAATGTCCATGGATTTCCGCGGCGATCCGTCAGCCGCGCTGATGGAAGTGCTCGATCCCGAACTGAACCACTCCTTCACCGACCATTATCTCGACGTCGAATACGATCTCTCGAAGGTCATGTTCGTCTGCACGGCTAACGTTCTGCACACGATTCCGCAGCCGTTGCAGGATCGCATGGAAGTCCTGCGCATCCCCGGCTACACCGAACAGGAAAAGCATCAGATCGCGCAGCGCTTCCTGGTTCCCAAGCAGCTCGAAGCCACGGGCCTGACGAAAAGCAACCTGAAAATCACCGACGAAGCGATGACCCACGTCATCCGCCACTACACGCACGAAGCCGGTGTCCGCAATCTCAATCGCGAAATCGCGAATGTCTGCCGCAAGGTAGCGCGCAAAGTCGTCGCCGATAAGACTTTCGGCCTGGAAGTCACGCCCTCGAACGTGAACGATTACCTCGGCATCATTAAGTACCGCGATTTCTTCGCCGAGAAGAAAAACGAAATCGGCCTCACCACCGGCCTCGCATGGACCGAAGTCGGCGGCGAAGTGCTTTCCACGGAAGCCACGCTGATGCAAGGCAAAGGCCGCCTCACGCTCACCGGAAAGCTAGGCGACGTGATGCAGGAATCCGCGCAAGCCGGCATGAGTTACGTTCGCTCGCGCAGCCATCTCTTCGGCCTGCCGAAAGATTTCTACCGCCACCTCGATATTCACGTGCACGTACCCGAAGGCGCGATTCCGAAGGACGGCCCTTCGGCCGGCATCACGCTCTGCACCTCGATCGTCAGCGCCCTCACGCGCATCCCGGTCCGTTGCGATCTCGCCATGACCGGCGAAATCACTCTTCGTGGTAAAGTGTTGCCTATCGGCGGCGTGAAGGAAAAGCTGCTCGCCGCGCATCGCCTCGGCCTGCGCACCGTGATTCTTCCGAAAGACAACGAAAAAGATCTGGCGGATATTCCGCCGGAGATCCAAGCGCAAATGTCCATCCATTTTGTGGAGTCGATGGACGATGTCCTGCAGATCGCGCTGGAACACCCGCTGCCGATCCACCCGCCTATTGACGGTGTCGATTCCAAGTTCGGTACGGATGTCTCGCAGGACAATGAATTGACCAATTGAACTCCTTCGGTTCTCCCACAATCTGCTAAGCAGGGCTTGGCAAATTACCGAAGGATTTAGATTGCCTGGAAACTACCTGGACAAAGTGGCTGGTTCGAGTCGGTGCCCGCCCGCGGTCCTAATTCTATGACAGTTAAAATCGTGCCCGAAGACGGGCTGAACAAGGAAAGAAACTCGATGAGTATTAGCCTCGCAGAACTGAAAGACAAGAACATCACCGATCTCGCGAAGATTGCCAAGGAGCTCAATATCCCCGGCTCCTCCGGCATGCGCAAGCAGGAGTTGATCTTCCAGATCCTCCGCGCTCAAACCGAAAAGAACGGCCTCATCTTCTCCGAAGGCGTTCTCGAATGCCTTCCCGACGGCTTCGGCTTCCTGCGCGCCCCCGAATACAACTACCTCCCCGGCCCGGACGACATCTACGTCTCGCCGTCGCAAATCCGTAAATTCGACCTCCGCACTGGCGACACCGTTTCCGGCCAGGTTCGCCCTCCGAAAGACGGCGAGCGTTACTTCGCGCTGATTAAAGTCGAAGCGGTGAATTTCGAAGATCCCGAAGTCGCGCGCAACAAGATTTTCTTCGACAATCTCACGCCCCTCTATCCGCAGGAGCGCATTCGCCTCGAGACGACGAAAGAAAATCTCACCGGTCGCGTGCTCGACATGCTTTGCCCCATTGGCAAAGGCCAGCGAGGATTGATCGTCGCTCCTCCGCGCACCGGCAAGACGATGATGCTCCAGTCCATCGCCAATTCCGTCACCACCAATCACCCGGAAGTCGCTCTCATCGTTCTTCTGATTGACGAGCGCCCCGAAGAAGTTACCGACATGCAGCGCACCGTGAAAGGTGAAGTCATCAGTTCCACTTTCGATGAGCCGCCCCAGCGCCACATTCAAGTGGCCGAAATGGTGCTCGAAAAGGCCAAGCGCCTCGTCGAGCACAAGCGCGATGTCGTCATCCTGCTCGATTCGCTCACGCGTCTCGGCCGCGCTTACAACGCCGTCACGCCGCCCTCGGGCAAAGTGCTTTCCGGCGGTATTGACGCCAACGCTTTGCAGCGCCCGCGCCGCTTCTTCGCAGCCGCCCGTAATGTAGAAGAAGGTGGCTCGCTCACAATCATCGCTACCGCGCTGATCGATACTGGCAGCCGCATGGACGACGTGATCTTCGAAGAATTCAAAGGCACCGGCAACATGGAAATCAATCTCGACCGCCGCCTCGTCGATAAGCGCGTTTTCCCCACGATTGATATCAATCGCTCCGGCACGCGTAAGGACGAGCTCCTCCTTCCGCCCGACGAACTGAATCGCATCTGGGTGCTTCGCAAAGTTCTTAGCCCTCTCTCTACAGTGGAAGCGATGGAATTGCTCCTCGGCCGCCTCTCAAAGACGAAGGCCAACGCGGAATTCCTCTCTTCGATGTCGAGTCCGGCATAAGTACGGGTGTAAGAACCAGCTCTGGCAGTCTCGGCCCTTTCCCCTTCCGAGAATGTGAGCAACCTCCCAATCGGGAAGGAGAGAGTGTCCGTGGAAAAATTCCTCGCGCGTCAGCCCATTTTTAATTCCGAACGGGATGTCTACGGGTACGAGCTCCTCTTTCGCTCCGGCCCTCAGAATTTCTTTGACGGTTCGCATCCCGAAGCCGCCGCCGCTTCCGCCGTAGACAACCTCTTCCTCTTTGGCATCGACCGCCTCACGCACGGTCGCCGTGCCTTCATCAATTGTGCCCGGGAATTTCTTCTTCGCGATTTCCCCGCGACGCTTCCTGCGGACCGCGTCGTCCTGGAAATCCTGGAGACAATTCAGCCCGACGATGAAATTGTGGCCGCCTGCCGCCGCCTGAAGAACGCCGGATATCTGATCGCGCTAGATGATTTTCAGGACTCTCCAGCATGGCTGCCTTTAACGGAGCTGGCGGCGTTCATTAAAGTCGATCTGCTTGCCTCATCCGAGATCGAGCAGCAACGGCTATGCAAGGCCTTCGCAAAAAGGGACGTGCGCCTCGTCGCCGAGAAAGTAGAATCTTACGAAGATTTTCAGCGCACGCTCGGCTGGGGCTATTCCTATTTTCAGGGATATTTTTTTAGCCGCCCGGAAATGCTCACTCGGCACGATATCCCGTCCAATAAGCTCAATTACCTGCGTGTTCTCCAGTCCGTCAACCAGAAAGAGATGAATCTTCACGAAGTAAGCGAGAGGATCAAATCTGAAGCGTCGCTTGGCTATCGCCTGCTGCGCTACCTGAATTCACCTGCGTTTCCGCTCATCGCGGAAGTCAGCTCGATACCCCACGCGCTCTCGCTCCTCGGCGAGCGCGGCGTGCGCCGCTGGGTTTCGCTCGTGGCCATCGCCTGCATGGGCGACAACAAACCCGAAGAACTCATCATGCTGCCGCTGATTCGTGCCCATTTCTGCGAATCGCTTGCGCCGCTCGCGGGGCTTCGCGGCTCCGCCAACGATCTTTTCCTGCTTGGTCTGCTTTCTGCCGTCGATGCAATTCTCGACATGAAAATGCAGGACGTGGTGCACGAAATTGCCATAGGCGAAGAAATCCGCGGGGCGCTTCTGGGAGAAAAAAACAAGCTGCGCGATATTTTCGATTTGGCCGTGAAGTACGAAATGGGCTGCTGGGACGCCTTGGCTGCCGATGCCAGGCACCTGCGAATTCCAGAGAATGCTATCCCTGAGCTTTACGTCAAATCAGTAGAATGGGCCAGGAGCCTTTTGTCCGTCACTTAGAATCATCGTAGTAGCTCGCGTACGGCAAGTCGCTTCGGGAATTTCCGGAATGCCTTCTTGCCCAGCTACCGTGGTCAACTGACCGCGCCCGCAGACTTGCCCTTCGCCAGCATTACAACCAGCCGCGCCACTTCCTCCGCTTCCATCGCCGTACTGTCCACCACCACGGCATCCGGCGCGCGAACCAGCGGCGAAGTAGATCGTTCGCGGTCGCGCTGGTCGCGCTGGTGAATTTCATCGAGTGTGCGCGCGCGATCGATCGCATCGCCCTTTTGCTGGTGCTCGTGATAACGGCGGTCCGCTCGAACTTCTGGCGACGCCGTCAGAAAAATCTTCAGGTCGGCATCGGGGAAAACGACGCTGCCGATATCCCGCCCTTCCATCACCACCCCTCCCCGCTGTCCAGCTCTCCGCTGCTCGGCCACCAGCACGCGGCGCACCCCTGCGACGACCGCGATCTTCGACGCCGCTTGCGATACCTCTGGTGTGCGGATCGCCATCGTCACGTCCTCGTGGTCCAGAAAGATCAGCTGTGTTCCGTCCGTTGCGCGCAAGTCGATATGCGTATCGCAGGCTAGCGTCTCAAGGTCTTCATCCCGGTCAAATGAAACTCCCTTTCGCAACGCTTTTAGAGCAAGTGCGCGGTACATCGCGCCCGTATCGACGTACACATACCCCATTAGCTCCGCTACCCGCCGCGCCAGCGTGCTCTTCCCCGAGCCGACTGGTCCGTCGATCGCGATAATCAACTTCTGCAAGTGCGGAACGCTCCTTAGCGTCCAACGAAAACCGAGACTAAGATCATGCTGGCAAAGACTACAACTAAAATCAAATATACAGCGCCGTAGTATTTCACGCGATAGCGCACCCCAGTGTCTTGAGGATAGAACTCGCGGTGCTTTCGCCACACTCGGAAGGGGATCAGCTTCATCCTATAGATGCTGTACCTCATCACGTATGGGAGTTTCGCGTTGACCTCTTCCAATAGGTCGAGGAAGGCCGACCGGCTTCGTAAAAAACAAATTATGCTCCATGTCCAGAGACCCACGCAAACTAGGCCGAAGACCGAATAGCCGATCCAGTTCATGATCTGACGAAGAGGATATACATGCGAAATGTTGATCAAATCCGTTTGAAGGCGCGCTCGATTTCGCGCACCGAATAGCGCAACACCACCGGGCGACCGTGCGGGCAGCTCATCGGGTACTCGGTCTTGGCCAACTCGCTGAGCAGCCATTCCATTTTCTTCGAGTCGAGCGGCGTATTCACCTTGATCGCTGCGTGGCACGCTGTCGAAGCCGCAATCTTCGATTGCAACGAATCGATTGAGATGGCCTGATTTTCGCGCGCGATTCCATCGAGAATTTCAAAAAGCAGCTTCTCGGCGTCGCTACTCGCGATTCCCGCAGGCGCCGCCTGAATCGCTACTTCGCGCGCGCCCATCAGCTCTGCCTCGAAGCCGTTGGCACGCAGCTCGTCTCCGATCTGCTCGAACGTCACCAGCTGGCGCGGGTTCAGTTCCACAATCGGTGGCACGAGCATCCGCTGGCCTCCCAGTTCACCTTCGCGACGCGCGCGCAGATGCTGTTCGAAAAGCACGCGCTCGTGCGCCACGTGCTGGTCGATGATCCAAAGCCCTTCGCCGTTCACCGCAACGATGAAGCTGCTATTCACCTGCCCTAAGCGGCTTCAAATCTGCGATCGTTTCCGGTGACGGCAGCGCGCCCCCGGATTCCGGGACCCCTTCAGCCGTTTGTCCCGCTTGGTCCCCAATCCCCACACCGGCCTGCGCGGGAAACGGGAAGTCAGTCCCTCCGCCCGAGCCAAACTGCAAGCGCTGCGGCAGTGGCCGGTCTGGCGCTCCGGTTAACTCGAGATCCTCAGCGAATCCAGCGCCGGGAGAAAATCCAACTGGAATCTCCGCTCGTGGAGGTCCCGCGAAACTCGCGCCTGCGCTCGCGCTGGCTGCACCTAGTGGCGCATCTCCCGTTCCCGCGCCATTGGCAAAATTTGCGGTGCCGCCCAGCGGAATTGGCGCGGCAGCCGCGGCGGCGCGCGTAGCGGGAAATCCTGGAATCGGCCGCGCCAGCGAAAGCGCATGCCGCAGCGCGTCGCGCGTAAAATCATGAACGAATTGCGGGTGGCGGAAGCGCACTTCGATTTTTGCCGGGTGCACGTTCACGTCCACTTCCTGATACGGCAGGTCGAGAAACAGCAGCACCACCGGAAACACGCCGGGCGGAACGATGTTGCGATACGCTTCCCCAATCGCGTGAAGCAGAAGCCGGTCGCGCACCAAGCGTCGGTTCACGAAGATGTAGATTCCGTTGCGGTTCGTCCGCTGCACTTCAGGGCGCGACGTAAATCCTGTCACGCGCAACGTCGCCGCCTGCTCGTCCGATTCAATCGCCGGCTCGGTGATTGCGCTGCGCATCGGCGCTTCGTTCGGCGGAATCTCTACCAGTTCCTCAAGCGCCTGACGCCCGAAAATCTGATACACGCGCTCGGAAAGCTTCTCCACGGGCGCACAGTTCAGGATTTCCTGCGTTGGCGTTTTAAGTAGAAACTGCGTTTCCGGATGCGCCAACGCATAGTGGGTCACAAGTGAAGCGATGTGCCCCAGTTCGGTGGTCTCAGATTTCAGGAATTTGCGCCGCGCCGGCACGCAGTAAAAAATATCCGCCACACTGATCGAAGTCCCGCTCGGTACGCCCGCCGGCTTCACACCCAGAAGCTTGCCGCCCGCAAATTCGACGCGAGTTCCCTCTCCGTCTTCACCTGTGCGCGTCTCGAGAAGAAGCCGCGAAATCGCTGCAATCGTCGGCAGCGCTTCACCTCGAAAACCAAGCGTCGCGATCGAAAGCAGGTCATCAGCCGTTCGCAATTTCGAAGTCGCGTGCCGCTCAAACGCCAACAGCGCATCGTCATGGTTCATCCCGCTGCCGTCATCAATTACCCGAATCATGCGCTTCCCGCCCGATTCCACTTCAATCCGGATCGATCTCGCCCCGGCGTCCAGCGAATTCTCGAGCAACTCCTTCACCACAGAAGCAGGCCGCTCGACAACCTCGCCAGCCGCAATTTTATTCGCCACATTTTCAGCAAGGATGCGAATGCGGCTCATCGAGGGTTGCCGCTCCGGGCCGATGGATTCAAATCCGAATATCCACCGTCGAACAAATTGCTGTTCGCTTCACGGCGCACCCGATCTTCCTCTTCTCTTTCTTCTTGCATCAAGCTGCGCAGGAAGATGCGCGTACCGAACAGACTCGCGATAAACACGACGGTAACCAGTGAAATTCCCAGCCACATCGGAAACGAAGCCATTTGCACCATCATCAAGAAAATGAAGCCAATCACGATCCCGAGTCCCAAAAGAACTCCGAATTGAGCTCGCAATGGAAGCCTGTGCATCGCGCGGGTGAGCAGAAAAATGCCCGCCGTAGCGCCGAGCGCGATCAGAATCATCACAATCGTCACGAAGCCTCGCCAGCCGCTTTTGGTTTCTTGATTGAAATACCGAGATTGTCGAGCTGATCGGCATCGACACTTGATGGCGAATCGGCCATCAAATCCTGGGCGGCGGTCGTCTTGGGAAACGCGATCACCTCGCGAATCGATTTCTCGCCTGCCAGCAGCATCACGATGCGATCGACGCCCAGCGCGATTCCGCCGTGTGGCGGCGTTCCATAGGTGAGCGCGTCAAGGAAGAATCCGAAGCGCTGCCGCGCTTGCTCGTCCGAGAGACCGAGCGCTTTGAACATGCGAGCCTGCACATCCTGCCGGTGAATTCGAATGCTGCCGGAGCCCAGCTCGACTCCATTCAGCACGAGGTCGTAACCTTTCGAGCGGCATTCCCATGGCGCGGACTCGAGCTTGTCGAGGTCCTCTTCGACGATTCCAGTGAACGGATGCTGCGCGCTGACCCACTGCTTCTCGCGCTCGCTCCATTCGAAGAGCGCGAAGCCCGTGATCCATGCAAATTCCCATTTGCTCCGATCAATCAAGTTGAGTTTGTCGCCTAGATACAGGCGAATCTGCCCGGCAACATTGAGCGACGTGTCAGTGTGAGGAATCTGCTCTTTTGCCGCGGTTGCGACAATCAGGTCGCCCGCTTTCGCGGCGAGCTTTTCGGCCAGCTTCTTTAGTGCATCGGAGCCGACATTTTTCTCGAGTGGCGAGCTTACGCCTTCAGCGGTCACCTTCACCGTGTAAACGCCTCGAGCGCCCGCCGACTTCGCGAACTCGCCGAGCTCGTCGAGTTGTTTGCGCGACCACGCCGCAGCGCCTGGCGCGACAAGCGCTTGCACATTGCCTTCGATATGCATCGTGGCGCGCGCGGCTTCGAAGAACTCCGTTACGTTGTGGAGCTCCATGCCGAAACGAAGATCCGGCTTGTCCGAGCCATAGCAGCGCAGCGCGTCCTTGTAATCGAGATGTCGGAACGGGCCTTTCGCTTCGACACCAGCAACGGCGCAGGCGCGCTCCATCACTTTCTCGATCACGTGGAAAATATCTTCCTGGCGCGGGAACGACATCTCGACGTCAATCTGCGTAAACTCCGGCTGGCGGTCGGCGCGCAAATCTTCGTCACGAAAGCATTTCACGATCTGGAAATAGCGGTCCATGCCCGAGATCATCAGAATCTGCTTGAAGATCTGCGGCGATTGCGGCAGCGCATAAAACTGGCCGTGATGAATGCGGCTGGGAACAAGATAGTCGCGCGCGCCTTCGGGAGTTGAACGCGTCAGCATCGGCGTTTCAATCTCGAAGAAGCCCAGCTCGTCCATCGTCTTGCGCATCTCGAGAATCACGCGATGGCGCAGCTCGAGATTGCGATGCGGGCGCGGCCGCCGCAAATCGAGATAGCGATAGCGCAAGCGCGTCTCTTCGCTGGCATTCGCGTCGTCTTCCACTTGGAATGGCGGCGTCTTCGCGTTATTCAGAATGTGCAGGCGAGTCGCGATCACTTCCACTTCGCCGGTCGGAAGTTCGGGATTCGATTTCTGGCGGCGCACGACGCGACCTTCCACCGCTACGACAAATTCCGAGCGCAGCTCTTCCGCCTTCGCGTGCGCTTTGGGATGCAGCTCATTGTTGAACACGATCTGCGCGATTCCCGCGCGGTCGCGAAGGTCGATGAAGATCAGCTGGCCGAGATCGCGGCGGCGCTGAACCCAGCCCATCAAAACCACTTCTTTGTCCGCGTCCGAGGCACGCAGCGCGCCGCAATGATTTGTGCGTTTCAGATTTCCGAGAGCTTCGAGCAATTTTGCCGTCCTTTTATTTTTTTAGCCTTCCGTCTTCGCTTTTATTTCGCCTGACGCCTTTTAGCTAGCCGTTTTACCACCTATTAGAAAATTGCAAGTTGCAGATTGCACGCCACTTACGTAGAGATTTAATCACGCTACCGTGTATTAGATTTATATCCTAGCGCCGCCGCTCGGATTCAAGGTACTCCAGCAATTCGCCCTCCGCGAGCTTTTTCTGGTCGCCGTCGGCGAGGCGTTTCATGGTGAATGTGTGCGACGCGACTTCGTCTTCGCCGATGATCAGGGCATAGCGCGCGCCTAGTTTATCCGCGAGGCCGAGCGATTTCTTGAATTTCATTTCCTCGGGAGGCAGCTCGACGGAGAGCCCCGAGGCGCGCAATTTTCTTGCGATGTTGACGGCTGTGGGATAGGACGCCTGCCCCATCCACGCGATGTAGACCGCTAGACCTCCGAGTTTGGGCGCGTTGCCGCTTTCTTCGATCGAAAGAATCGAGCGGTCCGTGCCGATGGCGAAGCCAATGCCTTTTGTCGGCGGGCCGCCGAGGAGTTCGACGAGACCATCATAGCGGCCGCCTCCGCACACGGCATTTTGCGAGCCAAGTCCTTCGGCGGTGACTTCGAACGTGGTGCGTGTGTAATAGTCGAGACCGCGGACGAGACGCCAGTTTTCTTTGTAGTCGATGCCGCGCAGGTCCAGTTCTTCTTTCAGCTTGGCGAAGTGAGCTCGGCAGTCGTCACAGAGATGATCGGAGATGCGCGGAAGCCTTTCGATGATGGACTGCTCTTCGGGAATTTTGGAATCGAGGACGCGCAGCGGGTTGGTTTCGATGCGGCGCTGGGAGTCTTCTTTGAGCTTGTCTTTTACTTTGCGGAGTTCTTCGCGCAGTAGCTCGACGTATTGCGGGCGGCAGTTTTTGTCGCCGATCGAGTTTACGTAGAGAGTGGTGCGCGTCAGGCCGACGCGATTGAAGAAGACGAGCAGCATTTCGAGGACTTCGGCGTCGATGGCAGGGGCGTCGGATTGGCCGAGGACTTCCGCGCCAATTTGGTAGAACTGGCGGTAGCGTCCTTTTTGTGGGCGTTCGCGACGAAACATCGGGCCGATGTAGTAGAGCTTTTGGTTGCCCGGGAGGGCTTGCATGTTGTGTTCGATGTAGGCGCGGCAGACGGAAGCTGTGGCTTCGGGGCGAAGAGTTTCTCCTCCGCCAATATCGACTTGCTCGACAAGAATTCGAGCTCTTCGAAGTTGTTCATTCCATCTATCATCAGGCACGTTTTCGCCGGCGTCGTGCCTCGCCACTGACTCCACGACAATGGCGGTCAAAATGCTGAAAACCTCCACGTTTTCGGGAGCATTGGAAACCTCGCCAACGGCGATACCTCGCTGCAGGTTATCTACGAACACGGCGAGATATTGAAGGTACTTTCGCAAACTCGCAGCGTCGGTCACACCCGAACTCGATTGCAGGAAGGTACCGCGGAGGATCTCTAGCTTCTTTTCGAATGTATACATCTCCTTAGAAACGACATCAGTTTCAGCCCCGATCGAGCGCGCGAATAGCGAAGTCTCTTCAAAAATCGGCGTGCGGATTTCGCCGAAATTGTAGGACTCGAAGACTTCGCGGGCGGTGTGTTCGAACCAGTTCCAGCGGGCGGAATCGGGCGGGAGGATGTCGCGCGTGCCTTTGATGGCGCGAAATTGTTTTCGCTCGGACATTTGCCCCCAGCGGCTGAAGCCGCTCATCTATTCGCGAGTCTTGCGGCACGACTGAAGTCGTGCCCTGACGGTGAATCCTTAAATATATCAGGAATGAATGCGGCGTGGTGGTGTGAGGGCGGAAGGGGGCTGCTGGCGTGTGCGATCTGTGGTGCTGGCGGCAACGGTGGACTGCCCAGCGCTAAAGCGCATCGACAAGGCAGAGTCTCTATCGGAGCGCTGAAGCGCTCCTCCCCCGCATGAATGCGGGGGCTCCCACCGAACGGCACAAACCACATCCGAACCAACAGCTGAAGCGCTCCTCCCTCGCAGGAATGCGGGGCTTCCACCGAAAAGGGCAGAAGCAAAGCGTGCCCGCCTGAAGGCGGCCGCTACAAGGTCAAAAGAGCCGGCGGGACGCCCTTCGCGACTCAGGGCAAGCCGGCGTTACGGAAGGGCAGCTGCGGGCGGAATGAAGTGCGAGGTCTGACTGTGCGCTTGGCTTCGATTGCGAGTCACGATACGCAGGTTATAAGTCGCGAGTCATGATTCCGCGTCACGATAACAACGCACAGTTCACAAGTCACGAGCCACGCATTCCGAGTCACGCGTTCTCGGATTTGTAGGTTTCTTTGTATTCGACGTAGCGCTGGGCGTAGGCGTCGATGGAGTCTTGGTCGGCGTCGGTTAGGGCGCGACGGAATTTGCCTGGGTGGCCCATGAAGAGGCTGCCGGGCGGGACTTCGGTGCCTTCGGGGACGAGAGTGCCGGCGGCGACGATGGAGCCGGCGCCGATTTTTGCACCGTTGAGAATGATCGAACCCATGCCGATGAGGCAGCGCGACTCGATGGTGCAGCCGTGGAGGACAACGCCGTGACCGATGGTGACGTTGTCGCCGAGGATGAGCGGGTGCGTGTCGCGCATTACGTGGAGGACAGAGCCGTCTTGAATATTGGTGCGCGAGCCGATGCGGATGAAGTGGACGTCGCCGCGGATGACGACGCAGGGCCAGACGCTGGAGTCGGCGGCGATGGTTACGTCACCAATGATGACGGCTTGCGGATCGATGTAGGCGGATTCGGCAATGCGCGGGGCGTGGCCGCGGTAGGTGCGAAGCAATGTGGGCTCCTTTGCGGTGGAGACGCTAGCATAGGGGAATCGGATGTGACAAGAATTCGCGGTTGGTCAGTTTGTGGGCTTGCATATCGGGAATATGAATAAGGCGTGGCTTCGAGAAAAAGCGCTTGATGAGTACGGCGGCGGCGTGAGTCCAGGTTAACCTTCCAGGTTTCTCAGGCACCTTTCTCATGTCCTAATCGAGGACATCCTCATCCCACCATCGGACATTCTTGCTCGCGGTGCCCCCGTGTCTCACCGTAAGCCCTTAAAAATGAATCTGTTAATTGGCACGCAACTCGGAAGTGGACTTGCTCTCTCCAGAGATGCCTTTGGTAGTTCCGCCTGGACTGTGCCAGGCGGTGAAGTGAGGACGCGTGAATTCGTTCCTTCAAGATGTGCGCTACGCCGCCCGCATGCTGCGCGAGTCTCCGGCATTCACGGCGATTGCAATTTTGACGATTGCGTTGGGCATCGGAGCTACGACAGCGATTTTCAGCGTCGTAGATGCCACGCTGCTGCACCCGCTCCCGTACCCGCAACCGGAGCAGCTCGTGCGGGTTGTGGATGATCTTCCCGGCGTGGGCGCGCAGGACGTAGGAATGTCGGTGCCGGAGTGGCACGATCTTCAGCGTTCCGGCATTTTCGAATATGTTTCGCTAGCAGTGTATGGGCCCGTGAATCTTACGGGATCCTCCCAGCCTACGCGAGCCCGCTACTCCGGTGTCGCGCCGAATTATTTTGCGCTGCTGGGCGTTAAGCCACAGTTGGGGCGCTCGTTTGATCCCGAGGATCAGACGCCCGGATTTACCCTTGAAGTTCTCATCAGTGACGGACTATGGAAGAGGGCTTTCGCGGCCGATCCGGGGATTCTGGACAAAAGTTTGCGGCTTGACAATGACTTGTACACCGTGATCGGCGTCATGCCAGCCGGTTTTCACGATCCAGGGCGAACAGCCGAGCAAAGAAACGTCGAAGTTTGGGCCGCGGTGGGTTTTGCCGTCCCGGGCCGCACTCCCCCGCTGCGCAACAGGCGGCGGACGGGAGCAGCAATCGCGCGAATCAAACCTGGACTGACGATTGCGGCGGCGCAGAGCCAGTTGGACGCGGTGGTCGCATCTTTGCAGAAAGAATTCCCGGAAGATTATCCGCTGCAGAGCGCATGGACAGTGCGCTTAGTGCCGCTCAAGGAGACCGTGGTCGGCAACGCTCGACAGTCGTTGATTCTGCTGCTCGGCGCCGTGGGATTGGTCCTGCTGATCGGCTGCGTGAACGTGGCGAATCTCCTGCTCGCACGCGCCAGCGCGAGGGGACGCGAAATGGCCATTCGCCAGGCGCTCGGAGCCGCGCGGATGCGGCTGGTGCAGCAGTTGCTCACCGAGAGCTTGCTTCTTTCCCTGCTCGGCGGGATAGCCGGTTTAGCGATTCTTTTCTGCACGAAAGGATTTCTGATTCGACTCGTGCCGGACGGCCTGCCGCGGCTTAATGACATATCGATTAACTGGGCCGTTTTGCTTTTCGCTCTCGTGGCTTCTCTTGCCTCGGGCGCGATCTTCGGCATGGCTCCGGCATTGCATGCCGGTCGGGCGGATTTGACTCACATGCTCAAACAGGAAGGGCGCGGCTCGACAGGCTCCGGGGAACAGGCGCGAACGCGCCGCCTGCTGGTGGTAACGGAATTTGCTCTATCGTTGGTGCTCATGATTGCTGCAAGCCTTCTGCTTCACAGTTTCTGGGAGTTGTTAAATGCCCGGCTGGGCTTCAATCCACAGAATGTAATGGCGGTTCGCACGTGGCTGCCTGAGCCAAATGACCCGAAGACCGACATCTACGGAACCCCTGCTCAAGAGGCGCCATTCCTACGTGAATTACTTCGCCGTGGCAGGACGTTGCCCGGAGTCGAAGAAATAGCCCTCGGAAATAGGGCATCCATTCCATTGAATCATGATCGAACCCAATCCCCGTTGGTCCTCGAAGGTCGCGAGATCCAGAGCAACCAGCCTCCATTGGTCGAAACGTCGAGCGTGACGCCAGACTATTTTCACTTGCTGGGGGTCACACTGCAGCGTGGCCGTTTATTCGGCGAGATGGACAACGAAACCGCCCCGGCTGTCGCGGTGATCAACGAGGCGTTCGCGCGGACGTACTGGCCAAGCGGCGATCCCCTTGGTGAGCGCCTCAAGCTGTCTCCAGACGACTCTTCCTGGACTACGGTGGTCGGCGTGATAGCGGATGCTCGGACTGAATCGCTGGTGGAATCGAGCGTTCCGAAAATCTATATGAGCTTGTATCAGGCGCCGTCTCAAGGGGCGTCTAAAGAGCTGGCCATATTTTTGCGTGGACGACTGGACCCCGCAGCGACTCCAGTCGAGTTGCGTGAGCAGGTTCAGGCCGTCAACCCGGAACTCCCGGTTTTCGGGGCGCAGACACTCAATGACGCTCTCTCCGCCTCACTCTCCGAGAGGCGATTCTCGATGGAAATGGTTGGTCTGTTCGCTCTGACCGCGTTGCTGCTCGCAGGGCTTGGAATTTATGGAGTGATTTCTTACATCGTAAGCGAGCGCACTCACGAGATCGGGATTCGCCTCGCACTTGGGGCGGAAAGCCGGAACATCCTGCGCATGGTTCTACGTCAAGGATTGGGGCTTGCCATGGCTGGTGCTGCGGTTGGGCTCCTTGGTGCGCTGATCGTGTCGCACTTGATTGCAGGCTTACTTTACGGCGTGAGGCCGACAGATCCTCTGACATTCGCGGGCGTCACCATTCTTCTCATCGGTGTCGCTCTACTTGCTTGCTATATTCCCGCGCGGCGGGCGATGCGCGTCGACCCCATGGTCGCGTTGAGATACGAATAGCCCTTCGCGCAAGTGACCCGCAAGCCTTCCGTAGAATAGCCTCTCATAAGCGTAGGGCGCCTAGTTGAGCCCCACCCCCACCCACGGGAACGGACGGTCTGCAAGCCAGATTTGTGACGATTCCTGGCAATTATTCCCAAGTTAAACGTGCCTGAGGAAAGCGGTCACTTCGCGGATTTAGTTCAATCGAGACGAGGTTGCGGACAGAACGAGCGGGGGGCTTGTCTTCGGAGACGATGAGGCGGAACGGACTGATATCGGGAGCGAGCGGTTTGCCGTTGAGAGCGTCAGCGACAATCACTTCTCCGGGATGAAATGCTGGATCGATTTCCGCGATGGAAAGCGCGACCTTGTAGCCATCTGAGCCAGTTGCCATGATACAGATTGCGAGCGCTTCACCGCGCAAGCCGTCGCCGACCGGCAACGGACCGAGAATATCGGCCAGACGCACGCCCGAATAGGTTTCGTCAGTGCTTGTATGCGGGTTGTGGATCGTGACGGTTGTATGCGGCATAGACTGCACATCGGAGAGCTTGTAGGAGACGTCCGCGTGATAAGGGCTTGTGGAGACGCGGAGCGAATCGCTGGACGCTGCCACTTTGAGCTGCGCTGAAACGAGCGAAGCTGAAAAACAAGAACGCAATGGCTGCCGAGAACATTCTTTTGGACTTTTGGAGATCATTGTTTGATGGATAGCGTGCCGATTGGAAGGCCGCAATGCCCCGTTGGTCAATGATTGGCGGTCGAGAATGAAGGCCGATGCTAAAGAAGCCGCTTGGGGGCTTTGCGGCTCCAGGCTACGCGCAGGGCGGCCTCGAGGATGTCCGGCGGAACTTTTGCGAGGGTGACGCGGGTGGCACCTTTTTCGCCCCAGCCGCCCGGGACTGGAGAGAATATTTCCGGGGCGTCCTGGACCATGCCTGCTTGTTGGTCGCGGGTGAGTAGGAGGACGCCGTAGCCTTGATGTTCGAGAGCGAGAGTGGCGAAGATTTTGCCGGCGATGCGGAAATCGGCGTTGCTGAAATGGGAGCCTTCGGTGGCTTCGGGGAGCGAAAGCGCGATGCGGCGGAATGTTTTGGGCGTCATTTTTCGTTGAGCACGAGAGTCAAAAGACCCGGCAGGATGCCAGTGGTACGAATTGCAAGGCGGCCACTACAGAATCTGGACGACTGGCGAAGTTGCGTTGGCGTTGACGCTGTCTACTCGCTGCATTACGTTGCGGGCCATGGCGTAGATGCTTTTGCCGCCTGGAGCGTCTTCACCTAGCGAGGCTACGGGCTTGCCGCTGTCGCCGCCGATGCGGATTTGTGGATCGATCTCAATTTCGCCGAGGAATGGGACGCCGAAGAGTTGGGCCATGCGGCGGCCTTCACCGTGGCCGAAGACGTCGATGCGGCCGTCGCAATGCGGGCAATTGAAGTAGCTCATGTTTTCGACGACGCCTAGAATTTCGACGTGGACCTGGCGAAACATTTCGACGGCTTTGCGCACGTCGGCGAGGGAGACGATCGAAGGGGTGGTGACGACAACGGTGCCGGTAATCGCGACGCTTTGAATCAGCGTGAGCTGGACGTCACCGGTGCCGGGCGGAAGATCGACGATGAGGTAATCGAGTTCGCCCCATTGCACGCTGCGCAGAAATTGCTGGATGACGCTGTGAAGCATCGGCCCGCGCCAGATGAGCGGCTTATCGCCGGGATTCAACAGGCCCATCGAAATCATTTTGATGCCGTAGGCTTCGACGGGAATGATGGTGCGCTCGTCGAGGGCGCGGGGCTGTTCGACGGTGCCAAGCATGACGGGGACGTTGGGGCCGTAGACGTCGGCATCGAGGAGGCCGACTTTTGCGCCGAGGGCTTTGAGGGCAAGCGCAAGATTGACGGCGACGGTCGTCTTGCCGACGCCGCCTTTGCCGCTGGCTACAGCAACGAGATTTTTGATGCCGGGGATCGGGGCTTTCTTTTCGCTTGGCGGTTGATTCGGGCCGATTCCTGGCATTTGTCCTGGTCCTTGTCCGGGCGCGGGAGGCATTGGTTCCTTTCGAGTGTGCGAGCTAGTGCGAATCCTTACCTGTGAACCTTAATCATAGACTGGCCGCGTTGAGGCGGCAAGGTGCGGGCAAAGACGCAAGTCAAAAGCCCACGACGAATTGACGGCGATTCGTCGTGGCTACCAGGAACCGTGCTTTGCGTGAAATCAGGCGAGCGGATAGAATGGTAGACTGCGTTTTCGTGTAATCGCATGCGTGCGCGTAGTCAGCGCTGCAGGTCATACATGGTGTTCAGCTGACTGGCGATTGCGCTTCACGCCCTAGAGGCATCTAACTAAGGAAATATGGACGTCGAGAGAATAGTTGATAGCGTCGTCGCGCGATTTATAGGGACGAAGCACGAGCGTGACATCAAGGTGATTCAACCGGTGGTGACCGAGATCAATGCGCTCGAGCCGGCGATGCAGAAGCTTACGGACGCGGAGCTGGCGGCGTACACGCCGAAACTGAAGGCCGAGGTGCGGGCGCGGCTGGAGGGCGTTGAAGACAACGACCCAGACATCAAGCAAAAGCTAAAGGAGGCGATCGAGCCGGCGATTGTCCCGGCGTTTGCGGCGGTGCGCGAAGCTGGTCGACGGACATTGGGGATGCGGCATTTCGATGTCCAGTTGATTGGCGGCATCGTGCTGCATCAGGGCAAAATCGCGGAAATGAAAACGGGCGAAGGAAAAACGCTGGTGGCGACTTTGCCCGCGTATCTGAATGCGCTGGCCGGGCGTGGAGTGCATATCGTAACGGTGAACGATTACCTAGCGCGACGCGACGCGGAGTGGATGGGGCCGATCTACAAAATGCTGGGAATGTCGGTGGGCGTGATCGTTCACGACCTGGAAGACGGGCAGAGGCGCGCGGCGTATGGCGCGGATATCACCTACGGGACGAACAACGAATTCGGTTTTGATTATCTGCGCGACAACATGAAATACGATTTGAAGGATTGCGTGCAGCGCGGGCACCACTACGCGATCGTTGACGAAGTGGACTCGATTTTGATCGACGAGGCGCGCACGCCGCTGATTATTTCGGGGCCTGCAGAAGAATCCACCGACAAGTACTACAAGATTGACAAGATGATTCCAAAGCTCATCCAAGACATCGATTACACCTTGGATGAGAAGCACAAGACGGCGACGCTGACGGAAGAAGGCGTGTCGAAAGCCGAAAAGCTACTGAGCCTTGGAAATCTCTACGATCCAGCGCACATGGACATCATCCACCACGTCTATCAAGGGCTGCGGGCGCATACGCTTTTCCAGCGCGATGTGGATTACGTGGTGAAAGACGGCGAAGTGATTATCGTCGACGAGTTTACCGGGCGGCAGATGCCAGGGCGGCGATGGTCGGATGGATTGCACCAGGCGGTGGAAGCAAAAGAGAACGTGAAAATCGAGCGCGAGAACCAGACGCTCGCGACGATCACGTTTCAGAATTATTTTCGCATGTACAAAAAGCTGGCGGGCATGACGGGAACGGCGGAGACCGAGGCGCCTGAGTTCGACAAGATTTATAAATTGGAAGTGGTGGCGATTCCCACTAACAAGACGCTGATTCGCGTGGAACATCCGGACGTGGTCTATCGCACGGAAGCGGAGAAATTCGAAGCGGCCGTAAATGGTATTTTGCAGGAAGACAACACGAAGGTGGGTGGCATCCGGCAATATTACGAGAGCGGGCAGCCGGTGCTGGTGGGGAGTATCTCGATTGAGAAGTCCGAGAAGATCGCAGAGCATTTGAAGAAGGCTGGGATTCCGCATCAGGTGTTGAATGCGAAGCAGCATGAGCGCGAGGCGAAGATTATTGCGCAGGCTGGGCGCAAGGGCGCGGTGACGGTGTCGACCAACATGGCCGGTCGCGGAACCGATATTTTGTTGGGAGGCAATCCCGAGGCGATGACGCGCGAGTATGCGTTGAAAAATAAACTCGCGATGCCGTATATGCCGGCAGGGGCCGTGATTGGCGCGGCGGCGGGAACCGAAACAGCGGCTCAGGCGGATGCGGCGACTGCGGGGGCCGACACGGCCTCGAGTGCTGGGGCTTCGGGCAACGGTGCGAGCGGCGCAAACAGCGCGCCGATGGTTTTGTTCCAACAGGAAGGCAAGATTTATCAGGTGCCGCTGGATCAGTGGAAACCGATCTACGATCAGTTTGCTGAGCAGTGTCGAGCAGAACACGACGAAGTGGTGGCGATGGGCGGATTGCACATTCTCGGCACGGAGCGTCACGAGGCGCGGCGCATCGACAATCAGTTGCGAGGGCGCGCAGGGCGGCAGGGCGATCCAGGCTCGTCACGATTTTTCCTTTCGCTCGAGGATGATTTGCTACGAATTTTCGGCGGCGAGCGCGTGAAGGCGCTGATGTACCGGCTGGGCATGACGGAAGGCATTCCGATCGAATCACGGCTGATCAGCAAGCGAATCGAAAATGCGCAGAAGGCTGTGGAAGCGCAAAACTTCGAAGCGCGAAAACATTTGCTTGAATACGACGACGTGATGAACAAGCAGCGCGAGACGATTTATTCCACGCGCCGCGCAATTCTCGAGGGCGCGGATCAGAGAGAACTCGTGCTGGAGAAGGCGGAAGAGATTGCATATGAGCTGGTGGATATTTATTGCCCGCGCGACCAGCATCCCGATCAATGGAATGTGACGCAATTTTCGAATGAAGTGCTAAACCAGTTCGGATTTGAGCCGAAAGCGGCGGGAATCGATATCGCCACCTTGAATCACGATGCGCTGGCCGACGCGTTGATCGCGAAGGTGAACGCGCGATACGAGGAAAAGGAAACGCTGTTTGGCGCGCAGGTAATGCGATGGCTGGAGCGGCGCATCCTGCTCGATATCGTGGACGCGCAGTGGAAAGATCACCTGCTGAGCCTCGACCATTTGAAAGAAGGCATCGGGCTGCGCGGATATGCACAGAAGGATCCACTCGTCGAATTCAAGAAGGAAGCGTTCACGCTTTTTGATGATTTGATGGATCGCATCGATAAAGAATCGGTGAGGTTCTTATTCCTTGTGCAGCCCGCGAAGCCGGAGGACGAAGCCAGGCAGATCGAGCGACGGCAGAGGCAGCAACAGCAAAACTTGCAGTTTCAAACGGGCGCCGCGCAAGCCGAGCCTCCCAAGCCGGTGAGAGCGGCTGCGAAAGTGGGACGCAACGATCCGTGTCCCTGCGGCTCGGGCAAGAAATACAAGAAATGCCACGGTGTGGAGTCCTAGACCGCTGGCCTCCCCGGCTAACATTTCCTCGCAACGCTGAGTCGAACAACCGTACGATCCCTCGATCTCCGGTGGAGCTGCGATGAGTCTTCCGGCCAAATCTTGTTCTTCCGCCAACTTCTACCGATTTGCGGCCGTCTGCGCGGCGTGCTACGTGGTTGCGCAGATCGTTCAGGAATTTGCTTTTCACCATGGAATTAGTGACTCGCCCGTACGCGAGCAAGCGATTTTGCAACGGCTGATGCCGCTCGATCAATTTCGCCTGACCGTACTCCTGTTGAGTTTTTTCCCAATAACAGTGGCGTTCGCCGCTGTCGCTTTGCGGCAAGCGAGAGTACGCCCCGCTGCTTCGGCCCTGGGCTTTTCGTTTTCGCTTCTGTTCGTTATCGGAGAAATCGTCAACCGCTCGATCGACCTTTTCGTGATCAGCAAGCAATGGGCGACGCTGTATCAAGCTACAGCCTCGTTGGCAGCCAGGCAGCTGATCGCGGAGCGAATCCAAGTGTGGACCGAAAGTTTTACCGGCTATTACTTCATAATCAGGCTCGGTCTCCTCCTTGGATGCCTGTTTTTCGCGATCGCCACGTGGGACAGGCGCCAACGCTGGAATCAATTTATCGCTATCGTGTTTGCGGCAAATGTGGCGCGGTCGGCTGGACGGCTCGCAGAGGGCTTCATGGGACAGGCGTGGCTTGCTCCTCTGAATGACGCCATCTATTTTCCTGCGACAGTTCTGATTTACGGCTCGCTGGCTGTCTGGTTGTGGAAGCAAGCGCGAGACCTGCAACAAGAACAAGTGGACGCGACCGCTTCATTGCAGTGAACTTTTCAATCCCACCTTTCGTATTCCTTCTTAGATTGAGGTGATTCCGACAGGAGGTATTGAAATGAGGGAGTGCTTGCGCGTTGCCAGTGTGTTTTTGATTTGGACGATGGCCGCAGTGGTGGCCGCAGTGCCTGCTGCATTTGCGGCGCAAGAAGGGCATTTTGATCGGATATTGAGCGTTGCGGGCACGGTGGACCTCACGGTTCAAACGGGATCAGGCAACATTACGGTGAAGCCGGGCGACTCGAGCAAAGTGGAGATCCACGCGACCATCCGTACGGACCATTCCTGGTTGAATGGCGACGCCAGTGCTCGAATTCACGATATTGAAACCAATCCGCCGATCGAACACAACGGCAACACGATTCGTCTTGGCCATTTTGACGACCGCGGCCGGGAACACGGCATTTCGATCAGTTATGAGGTGACTGTTCCGGAGCAAACGAAGCCGCATTCGGAATCGGGATCGGGAGACGAAACAATTGGCGGCATTGCCGGGCCAGTCGACGTGACGAGCGGATCAGGCGATTTGAGAGCTGCGAACATTGGCGGCGAAGTGCACGCGCGAACGGGCTCGGGCAGTGTGGAACTCGATTCGATCAAGGGCCCAGCGCGCGCGAGTTCCGGCAGTGGTTCGATTCGAGCGCTCGGAATCGCAGGCGGTTTGAACGCGTCTAGCGGGAGCGGCGAAGTGAAGCTGGAACAGACAGCGGCTGGCGACGTTGAGATCTCCACAGGCTCGGGCAATGTAGACATCAAAGGCGCAAAGGGTGCCGTGAGCGTAACAACCGGCAGTGGCGAGATTAACGCGCAGGGCTTTCCGTCCGGCGATTGGAAATTGCGCACGGGCTCAGGAAGCGTGACCGTCGAGTTTCCGGAAAACGCGGCGTTTGAGCTTTACGCGCAGACCAGTTCCGGCAATATCGAGACAAAGCACACAATTTCGGTGCAGGGAAACATCGGCACGCACGAGCTGCATGGAAAAGTCGGCACCGGCGGCGCTGTTCGAGTGGAATTGAGGACGAGTTCCGGCACGATTCGGATTTTGTAACTCGCAATGCGCGTGAACCAGGACTGAATTAGAACGCAGTGGCTCACGCCGCCACCAAGCCAGAGAGCTATTGCTGTTTTCGCGCAGCTCGGCTTGCTCCACTTAAAAATATGCTAGTCTCTCTCGCACATCCCTTGCGGGAAACCCCGCGAGGCCACGGGGTGGGAAATGACAGCCGCTGTCGCAGGTGGAAATTGCCGACGGCCCGGGTGTGCGAATCCGATCCCGAAAAGCCTTGCTGGCGAGCAGCTGTGCCTCGACCATTTTTTGGATGAAGCTTTTGTTCGCACCGATCACGCGATGCAGAGCTGCCGCGAAGGACAGTTTGTCAATGCCAGCAGCCTGGAGTGGCTGCTGTCGGACGCGCTCGCGACGGTGAGAAACCTTGAAGAGGGTGCGGCCGAGCCCAATCCTGAGCAGCGTGATCGTATGCTGGAGCTGCTGTTGATTGTGGCGAACTTGCATGAATATGTGGCGCATCATTCGGTGCGCCTAGCGCAACGGCCCGCTTGACCTGTGTCCTTACTGGCTGGGCAGTCGATTCAGTTACCGCTCCGCTTGCTTAAGGGTTAACACCTCCTGTAGCTGTGTTCTTGCGTTTTCGTCCGTCGCGATTCAACCTTAGTGTTCCCTTCCGGAAACCAGCTGCCGGAGACGGAATGAACAACAACCCATTCAAACCCGCGGATCCAAAGATACCTGGCGTGTCACCCAAGAGTGAGCCAGGCCCTCAAGCTGCTCCGCCTTCAACGGATCAGAACCGGGCGCGAGATATATTTTCGATGTCGAGCATGCCGCCTCGGTGGTTAATCCTCTCCGGAACTGGCGTGCTGGCCGTATGCCTTATTGCGGTGTGGTGGATGCGAGGGACGTCCGCAAGGGAAAGCAATACAGGAAATGAAGCAACGACACCAGCAACGACCAATGTCGACAGCAAGCCTGCGCCAATTCCTGAGCCCCTGCTTGTGGGCCCAGGTGAAATCGCAACAGCTGGCGAGCTGGCGAAAGATTGGTCGGCAAAGAAATTTATTTTTCGCGATCCACTCACCTCGCGAGAAGTGCCTGCGATGGTGGTGCATCTTCCCGGCGGAGTGTACTGGGGATTTTCTTTGGTCGAGCCTTATGGGTCATGCGAGATGGAATTCATCACCGACCTGCAGAAGCTTCGTACAGACTATGGATTTCGCGCCTCGCATCCCATGGTTGGCGATCCCTGCAATCGCGCGGTGTTCGACTTGACGCGATATGGAAGCGGGCCGGCGGGACTAGTTCGTGGTGAAATTGCGCATGGCGCCGCGGTGCGTCCGCCGCTGGCGATTGAAATTGAGATACGCGGTAAACAGGTGCTTGCGAAGAAAATCGAGTAGACATTCCGCGACTCATTCATGATGGGCGATTCCAGCGGGCGTCTAACGGGCACAATCGAAAAAATGACCGCCGCCGTCTCGGCTTCGGGGGAGCCGGACAGCGGCGGCAGATTGGAATCAAGAAGCGTTGAGCTAAGTCCTCGTCGTACTTCCCTAGTTATTCAGAGCCTCCACTCTTCGAGCAACCATCACAGGGGTATTGTTCGCGGCCGGATTAATGAGGATGAATCCCACCACGCGCAAGTGGATCGGCTGGTTGCCAGTGAGAGACGAGAGGCCGCTCAGATTGACGTAATTTGTAAAGCTGGTCGACATCACCGTCAGCGGCTGAGGCAGCAACACGCCGGCAAGATAATTGTCGTTCAAACTGAACGTGCCGTTATTGCCGTTCTGCACGTTGGTGCTTCCCACGACCCAGTCACCGCGCTGCCCTTGCCGTTCGAGAACAACCCGATGGACCACCACACTCGGTGGCGAAGAAGTTGTATCGAGCTTACCGCCGAAGAGAACGCGCTGCCCGGCAAGTTGGCTGGACGGCCCAAAAAGAAGCGACGTGAGCGGGATGTGGAGATCCGCGATCATGTACTTTTCATTTCCAGTGAGAGGAATCGTGTCAATCTGTCCGAGCGGATAGCCCGCCAGATCGGGGAGTTCCGCCCGGGCGTAAATATTCAGGCCGGTCGCCACGTCGTTGGACGATTGAACGAAAGTATCAAGACCTTCGAGAAAAAAGTGGTCTTTCGAAACAACTTCCACTTCGGTTGCCGTGATATCGCGCGTAACGCGATTAAGGGTACCGGAGACTTCAACGATGGTATTCGTGTCGAAGCTGGAGGGCATCTCGCTGGAATCAAAATTCGTAGAAGCCGTGGTTTCAACGGTGAACTGACGGCCGCGCGGACCCTGAATCACGAACTGATTCCCTGCCGGGTTCACGCTGACCACGCCGGCGTAGAAGCAATCAATCTGCGCGTCGGCGTCATCCACGGAAAGACCTTTCACATCGAACGTGGGGGTAAAGTTGCCGGTCACATTGCCGTTCGCGTCCGTCTGGATGGACTGCCTGAGATCGAGATCCATGAAGAAACCGACGAGATCGTTGTCAGCCAAGACGAGAGGCGTCTTGAGTGCCTGAGTGACCGTCATCGGTGACACCATCGCGTTAATCGTGTTGAGCGCGGGCGGTGATTGTGTCGTGTCGAGATATTGGATTACGGCCGTGCCAACCCCGATATTCGCCGAGGTGTAGGTGCCCGCCGGCACGTCCTCGAGATCGAGCAGGCTGCGCAAACCGTTTAATTTGGCGAAATCGACTGTCTGCGGACCGTTCAGAAGATTCACAGTAGTGGTGCCGTCGGTGAGAGTAATGCTTGTGATCTGTACTTGAACCGACACGACGCTTGGAAGCGTTGGGCTGTCCGTGCCGATCGTAAACATGCTACCCATCTGCTGGCTGGCCTGGGTGCCCGAAGAACTCCCACCGCAACTGGATAGCGCTAGTATGGCGAGCAATGAAGCGAACACACCCATAGCTTTCGGAAGGCGCATTGCAAATCTCCTTGTCAAACGCAAAATCGCTTTAAATTTAGGGCCAACACCCGATTCAGCTGCTGGAGAATGAACACAGGGCCCGGCGGAAAGTTGCGCGAGAAGACGGATAATCCAGCTGCTGCGACACCACGAGACCGGGCTCCAGAACGAACTGTTGAGACAGCACTTAGCGTGTTCGGGGCATCGTAGTAGACTGCGGATAAGCTGAAGGTCGTTGGCAGCCAGTGCGCTTTTTCTTCGCTTTCTACCAGGGTTGAAGGGAGCGGTTATGGGGCATCGGGTAGTTCTTTCCGTTGTGGTGCTTGCGTCAATTTTCGTCGCGGGTTGCTCGGGGAAAGTGGACGATGCGACACTCGCAACGCAGATCAAGTCGCAAATGTTTTCGGACGTGCAACTGAACGGCGCAAACCTGGAAGTTACTTCGAAGGATGGGCAAGTAACACTGACAGGCACGGTCGCGAGCGATGCGGCTCGCTACAAAGCTTACAAGATCGCGAACGAAATGGCTGGCGTGACGAAAGTGAACGACCAGATAACCGTCGCGCCGCGACCGATGCTCGAGGCTAAGCTACCGACGAACAGCGCCGCACCTAAATCCAAAGCTTCGAAAGATGCCCCGCTTTCCCGCGCGCCTGATAAACCACGCAAGGCGCCCATCAAAAATCCTCCCGACCCTAATAACAACGATCAGATTGCTGACAATACGTCCGGCACCCAGCAAGAGCAGTCTCCGGAGCTCGCACCAACTCCAGACGCGCAAGCGCAACCCGTACCACCGCCCTCTCAACCTTCGCTGCCGCCTACACCTCCTCCTCCGCCGCAGCCAAGACAGATCGATGTTCCCGCAAACTCGACGCTGACTGTGCGGATGATCGACGGAGTGGATTCGTCAGTGAACAGCGCCGGCGAAATCTTTCACGCGTCGCTCGAATCGCCACTCGTGGTGGACAACGACGTGGTAGTCCCGCGCGGCGCGGATATTTACGTGCGCTTGGTGAGCGCGAGTTCAGCGGGACGCATGAAGGGAAAAAGCGAGCTGCATCTGGAACTGGTCAAGATGGAGTTTCAGGGACGATCGTATCCGCTGGTCAGCAGCCCATATTCAGCCACCGGAAGCTCTCGCGGGAAGAACACGGCAGCAAAAGTGGGAGGCGGAGCGGCGCTGGGCGCCATTATCGGAGCGCTTGCAGGGGGCGGTAAAGGAGCGGGGATTGGCGCCGGAGTGGGAGCTGCGGGCGGAGCTATCTATCAGGGGGCGACAAAAGGCAAGCAGGTAAAAATTCCTGCGGAGACGAGGTTGGACTTTCAACTCGAGCAGCCAGTGACAGTCACCGTGATGCCACGACCTTCGAATTCGCTCGTGGGCCAGCAGTAAAATCAAAGCTACGATTTCTACTATCATGCGGGAGACGGAGTCAGTCCGTTTCCCGCAGTTTTTTGTGCGGGATCCGCCATCGCAACAGACTTTCGCGGCTTGCGCACCCGATGTGAGTTGTTTACGATTGCACGCGGATAAATCGCATGATCGGCCAAACAATATCGCACTACCGAATCGTCGAGCCGTTAGGAAGCGGCGGGATGGGACAGGTGTATCGCGCCGAGGACATGCGGCTCGGGCGGCATGTCGCGTTGAAGTTTTTGTCCGAGGAACTGACGCGGGATCCGGGTGCTCTCGAGCGCTTTCAGCGGGAGGCACGCGCGGCTTCATCGCTGAATCATCCGGGAATTTGCACGATTTATGATGTGGGCGAATACAACGGGCGCCCTTTCCTAGTGATGGAGCTGCTCGAGGGACAAACGCTGCGCGAGCGGATTGGCGGACGCCCAGTGGCCACCGATTCCCTTCTCGAGTTTGGGACGCAGATCGCGGATGCGCTTGACGCGGCGCACTCGCGCGGCATCATTCATCGCGATATCAAGCCAGCCAATATTTTTGTCACCGCGCGAGGTCAGGCGAAGATCCTCGATTTCGGGCTCGCCAAGCAATCAGCCTCGCGCAGGATCGCCGAAGCTGTTGGTGCAGGTAACACGGCGACACAGCCGACAACCGACAATTTGATGTTGACCAGTCCCGGCTCGGCACTCGGCACAGTGGCATATATGTCTCCTGAGCAGGCGCGTGGAGAGGAACTGGATGCGCGCACCGATCTCTTCAGTTTGGGCGCAGTGCTCTACGAGATGGCGACGGGCCAGGCTGCATTCAACGGAAATACCTCGGCTGTAATTTTCGATGCAATTTTGAATCGTACACCGGCCGCGCCGTCCACTTTGAATCCCAATCTTCCACCGAAGCTGGAAGAAATTATTGGAAAGGCTATCGAAAAAGACCCTGATTTCCGCTACCAGACCGCGGCGGAACTTCGCGGCGATTTGAAGCGAATGAAGCGTGACACCGATTCCTCCCGCCCCATGAGTGGCTCCTCGAGAACATGGTCAACGGGGATGGGCCCAAAAGCATCATCGTCTTCAGCGGCGTCGACGATACCCTCATTGGCACCAAGTCAGCCCGGGACGTCAGCTCCTTCTACCACAAATGAATTTCAATGGAGCGCCTGGGCGCGTCGTGCGGCGGTATCAGCCGCGCTCGCAGGTGCGGTGCTCTTGTTCATTCATGAACGCAACGGACGAAAAGCTGAACCGTCATTCGGGCAGATGACGATCACGCCAGTTTCGTCGTCCGGTCACACTTACGGCCCTGCAATTTCGCCTGACGGAAAATGGCTCGCCTATCTCTCCGACGAACAGGGGAAGCCCGGGATTTGGGTGCGGCAGCTCGGCACGGGCAGTACGGCCCAAGTGGTAGCGCCGTCGATGGGGAATTTCAGGGGACTGACATTTTCTCCAGACGGAAACTATTTGTATTTCGTAAAGGGCGAGCCTGGCGCCGGCCTTTCGAGCCTCTATCAAGTTCCGTCGTTAGGCGGAACGCCGCGCGAGCTGATAGTCGACGTAGACAGCCCGGTGACTTTTTCGCCAGACGGAAAGCGGATCGCGTTCGTACGGCAATCGAGCACAGCGGGAACTTCGAACTTGTTAGGGGCCAATGCGGACGGTTCGGCGGAGCATGCGATTGCCGTGTTGCACGAACCGGCCTCCTTCTCAACAGAAGGCCCCGCATGGTCGCCTGACGGAAAGCGGATTGCAGTAGCAAAATCAATTAGCGCAGGCTTTCAGCAATACGTCGTCGAAACAGTGGCGGTCGATACCGGCGCAGAAACTCAGCTCGGAACAAAAATCTGGGGTTATGTGAGGCGGATTAGCTGGATGCCGGACGGTTCGACCGTCGTTTTTGGCTCGCCCATTAGCAAGCCGTCCCTTAATTCTCAGCTCTGGATGGTTACTTACCCCAACGGCGAAGCGAGACGAATCACGAATGACTTGAATTTTTACACCGGCGCAAGCATCACGGCAGACGGGTCAACCCTCGCTACAGTTCAGTTAACTTTAACCGGCAATTTGTGGACCGCCGGCCTGGGTAGTTCGTCGTCTTTTTCCGCACCGAAGCCGATTACCTCTGGAATCAGCAGGGCGGACGGCGTCTTTGGAGTTGCGTGGCCCCAGTCGAATCAAATTCTGTACAGCTTCTATGCAGCTGGTACCACACGACTCGCGGCTGCTTCAGTTGACGGAGCAAACTCGCGCGATCTTCCGGTCAGTTTCGGGTCGGCATTGTTCCCCTCAGCATGTGGCGACGGCCAGCACGTTATATTCAGCGTGAACCGTCCCGATCACGGCATTTCCGTGTGGCGCGGCGATGCCAATGCTGAAAATTTGAAACAGCTCACGAGCGACCCGGCGGATGCTTTGGCCAAACTGTTCGCCAGGATGGCAAAACGGTTGTTTATGTGAACATTGCCGGTGATGCGGCTAATTTGATGAAGATCGCGATCGATGGCGGAGCGGCAGTGAGACTGGGCAAGGAACCCTTTCAGTACCCAGCATTTCGCCTGACAACCAACTTGTCGCCGTTGCCTATCGTCCGGACCCAGCTAAACCGCCGAAGCTGGCACTCGTCGGGATCGATAGCGGAGAAATTAGAAGCGTCTATGACGTTCCCGCGGGAGCGATTCTCGGCGGCCAGGGTGGAACAAACCTGGCGTGGACCAAGGATGGGCATTCGGTGTTATTCATTGTGACAAAGAATTCGGAGACCGGCCTCTGGGCGCAACCCGTTGGTACTGCCGGTTCGTCCGCCTTGGCGCCCAAGGAAATTATGAATTTTGCGTCAGGTGCCGTGTGGGCCTATGCGCTTTCACCGGACGGAAAGCAGATAGTCTATTCGCGCGGAGTCCCGGCTACGGATGTCGTCTTAATTTCTCACTTCTAGTTGCAGGAAACCCGCTGCTCTGCTCGTCACATTCACCGGAGGATGCATGAAGGTATCGCGGCGTGAGTTGCTAAAAACTGCTTCAATTGCGGGCGCTGGCGTCACCGCTGCCGCGATAAGCGCACCGCTGGTGGACAACGGACGCGCGCGCGCAGAATTCGCAGGCCACACCAGGCGAATTGCCCCCTGCCTTCGATAAGTTACAGCCGTTGGGCAACCGGGTGAAGCCGATTCGCGTGGACGAACTGCAGGGGCGCATCGCGAACGCGCAAGAGCTGATGACCAATGCGAAACCGCGATTTGGTGCGCTCTACGTGACGCCCGGCACAACGCTCGCATACTACGTAGGAACTCCATGGGGTTTGAGCGAACGCATCGTCGCTCTGATGATTCCCCGCAAAGGCCAGCCGCTGATGATCTGCCCTGCATTCGAGGAAGGGCGTTTGCGAGAACAGCTGCGCTGGCCCATTGAGCTGCGCGTCTGGCAGGAAAATGAGAGTCCCTATGCTTTGATCGCGAAATGGCTCGCTGAACGAGGAATTCGGACTGGACGAGTAGCTGTGGAGGAGACCACAAAGTACGTTTTCTACGACGGTCTTCGACAGGCGGCTTCCGTCGCTCGACTACTCTAGCGGCGATCCGGTGACCGTCGGATGTCGCGCGCAAAAAAGCGAGCATGAGCTGGAGCTGATGCGACTGGCCTGCTCGGTGACGTTCGATGTGTACAAAGCCACGTTTGCCTCGCTGCGGGAAGGCATGACGCAACGCGAAGTGTCGGCCATGATATCGCGGGCCTACAAGAAAATGGGACTCGAAGGTTACGGGATCGTGCTGTTCGGACCCGCGGCCGCTTTGCCGCACGGGACGCGTGAAGAGCAGGTGCTGCGCGAGGGGATGGGCGTGCTGATTGACGGCGGAACGCGCGTCGAAGGATACGAATCCGACGTGACGCGAACGAGTGCTTTGGGAAAACCGTCGCCAAAGCTGCAGCACGCTTTTGAAATTGTGCGAAGCGCCCAGGACGCCGCACTTGCCGCCGCTGCCGCGGGCCGCGAGTGCGGTTCGGTGGATAGCGCCGCCCGCAAAGTAGTTGTAGATGCTGGATTCGGCCCCGACTACAAGTACTTCACGCACCGCCTCGGCCACGGAATCGGGATGGACGGACACGAGTCGCCCTACCTCGTGCGAGGCAATAGCACAATCCTCAAGCCAGGAATGACGTTCTCAAACGAGCCCGGCATCTACGTGGTAGGAGACTACGGCCTGCGC
Organism: uncultured Acidobacteriota bacterium; assembly: GCA_963721825.1. Taxonomy (GTDB): domain Bacteria; phylum Acidobacteriota; class Terriglobia; order Acidiferrales; family UBA7541; genus Palsa-295. The sequence continues at coordinate 215,788 of CAVRLE010000002.1, forward strand.
TGCGAAGACGTCATGGTGATCGCCAATTCAGGCGAGGCGAGGCTGCTCACGCCAGCCTTTGCGCATTCACTCGGAACCCCAATTGCATAGCGCGACGCGGCCTGATCCGAGAAAACTACTCACTTCGGGTTTCTTTTTGACGAAAGCGCGTTCGGCGGGATTACGACTGTTTCTTCATCGCGGCCTGAATCTTCGGAATCATTTCCTTAATTTGATCGGCCGCTGGTCCCTTCGGATCGATTCGTAAGTATTCCTGAAACTCATGGAGCGCCCCGTTTCCATCACCCTTCTTGAGAAAGATATTCCCCATTAGCAAACGCCCCGCAGCGAAGTCCGGCTGGCTGGCCACCACCTTTGCAGCACAAGGTTCGGCTTCTTTCCAGTTATTCTGCGCCATGTAGGCCCGCGCAAGCTCGTATTGAGCAGCGGAAGCCTCAGGAGCATCCGGAGCCAGCGTTAGGCCCTGTGAGAGCGCCTTCTGAGCCCCAGAATAGTCCTTGGTCTGATTCAGAGCCGCTCCCAGCTGAAAAAAGGCGGAAGCATTCTTGGTATCTATTGTCGTTGCCTTTTCCAAGGCTCCCTGGGCATCCTTCCAGTCCTTTTTCTCATTGTAGGCGGTCCCGAGCAAAGTCAGCGCCTGCGGAAATGAAGGATAAATCTCAATAGCTTTCTTGAGGTGCGAGATGCCTCCATCCAAATCCTTGCTCGTTAGAAGCTTTTGGCCCTTCTCATACTCCTTGCGTGCTTGGTCCGGAACGGACAGATCTAAGGCTGACGCAGTTGGGGATCCGCCGCTCTTAGCATTTTCATCGTGATAGCGTGGGTCCGGCCTGAGCAGCAAGTTTGCCATACCAGTTTGAGTATTCTGCAAATCTACTTGCACGCTGGCGTCTAGAAAACCAGGCATTTTCGCTCGGACATAATAAATTGCGGGCGCAGGCGGATTGAGCCGACACTTACCAGACGTATCTGTTTGAGTCTGGTCGATGAAAGCAGCGTCTTGACCTTCTAGCGTGATGAGTACGCCCTGTGGCGCAGACGAACCATTCGCGTATCGGACCTGCACAAAGATCGCAGCGTTGCTGAAAGGATGGCTGGAAGACCCTCCCATTTGACCGAAGGCACCAGGGGAAAGGAACAGGGCGAAACCGAGAATAATGCCGCACAGCGAGGAAACGCGAAACATAGCCCACCTCTTATAGCACCATCGCGACATCCCAGAAACAAAAAAAAGGGGAAGCGCTTGACGCGCTTCCCCTTTTTCAAGCACAACAAACACTTCTTAGAACTCAAGCCGGAAGAACACTCTGGCGTTGAACGGAGACTGGATGCTGTCACCGCGGGTTGCGACCAAGGTTGCCGGTTTCAGGAAATCAAGGTTTGGTGTACCGGTACCGAGATCAATGTTCTGGTTAATCAAGAGGATGCGCTTCGAGTTGCCAAGGTTAAACATATCCATGCCAAAGCGAAGGTGCAATCGCTCAGTGATGTTCATGACGTAGTCGGCATGCAGATCGACCTGGCCAATAGTCGGTGTGCGACCTTCACTGCCGCGGCCGCCGATTGGCACTTCGCCGGCGTTGTCGTAAACAGGGTGAGCAGCCATTTGGTTAACGGGTGTTCCAGTCTGAATGCGAACACCGGTTCCAAGTGTGAGGTTCTTCAGCTTACCGTGATCAAATACATAGCTAAAGTAACCATTGGCCACTTGCTGTCGGTCAGTGTTCAATACCCCAGGCAAGAACTGGTTGCCCAGAAGATTGAACTGCCCAGTGGTGAAATCGAAGAGTGAGCTGATGCCGGGGTCAGACTGACCGTTGTCGTTGCGGAAAGCGCCTTCGAAGTTGCCGAACAGCTTGGCAACCCGGTAGTTGGCGCGCAACTGCCAGTTGTGAGAAAACGTCTTGTTCACTTCGAATTCAACGGCCCAATATTTCCTCACTGGGTCGGCAAATCCGTCCGGAACGCCGTCAGAGGCAATGGCACCTGCATCCGGCCCAGCTGCGCCGTCAATTCCGATTGCACGCGCGTTCGGAGTGCCGGCAAAAGCTGGGTCTTCCGTGAAGCACACTCCCGTATTCCCCAGCGAGTCCGTGACCGGAGCTCCTAAGCTGTTTGTAACCGGAAACAGGAAAAAGTCTGAATTCTGGAGGCCGGTGTGAGGATCCGTGAATGTGTTGCAAGCTCCTGGCATATTCGTGACATTCCCAGCCGCATCGGTTGTAGCCACAAATGGATGCGGCAAGGCATTCTCGAAGATATCCTGGTTCTTGCTGATGTTCGCAATCGAAAACTGCTGTACCACCCCAGCAAGGGCCCCTTCCGGCGAAGGACCGCCCGAGTCTTCCACGATTCTTCGCAGACTGCGATGAATATATCTCGCACTCGCGATCACACCGTGAGAGAACTGATGCTCCGCTCCGATCACGTATTCGTCCTCATACGTTGAGTGGGTGCCGGAGTGAATACTCTCTCCGCTCTCTGTCGAAGCGAACGGCGCAGAGGTGACTCCGCCAACAGCCTTGTTCAGAACGTGGGCGGCGTCGATAACAGGAGTAACGGTTCCAAATTGGTTAAGGACCACACATCTGCTGTCACCCAAGACAGGCGTGCAGCCCGGTCCCGTGGTGAAATCTGGTGCCAAACGGAACGAGAAGAGGTCGAGCTCATTCGTGAGCGACCGTTCAGCGAGGTCCAGCGGCAGGTTGTAGCTGTACCGACCGAAGTTGAAAGAGATTTTGTTCTTACGATCACCAATGGGGTCAACGCTTACACCAATTCGCGGTGACCAGTCATCAGTGAATGTATATTGACTGTTGGAACCAACCAGACGCTCTTGCTGCCAGCGAACACCCGCATCGATTGTGACGTACTTGTTTATCGTCCAAGTGTCATTCACGTATCCCACGTGAAACACGGAGTGGGTCGAGAAGGACTTGCTCCCGTTTGTGAGGCCGAACTCGCTGCGGAACATGCGCAGTGCGACGGGCGTCTCGCCCAAGCCTGGAACATTCATCAACGGGCAGTTGAAACATGCGAAATTTCCAGTATTGGGATCGGTAGCAGGCAGAGGCACCAGCCGCCAGACATAGTTGGCCGGCGAACCCGCCCATGCGTCGGAACCGCCCAGCGTCACACCATCCATGTTCTGAGTCGGCGGGGGTAAGACGTCTCCGCTCGATAGCCGCGCGCCCTTATAAAACGCCCTCGAGTATGCGTAGCCTACGTCGAAAGAGTGTTGTCCCCAGAAATTCACGATCTTCGTGGTATTGATGTTTCCGCTGTAACTGTTGTCCTTGGTGTTCTCGACGAAACCCCTTCCAACTGCCGTGAATTGCCCCTGCTGCCCGGCCAGGTTCGCCACCTGGGTCTGATCGATAATCTCCTGGGTCGCGTTGTCGAAGCCGCTCTCTTTGAACTCGTTATGCTGCCATGTGGCCGAAATATTCAGTATCCAAGTTGGAGAGAGTGTAGCGTTGTAGCGAGCCACAACGTCGCGATTGCCGAACGTAAGCTTGCTGAAGTTAGTGGTGTTGGGGAAACCATCCGCCCCTTGAGTCAAACGAGCCCACGGGAAGTGGTTCGTGTGCGCTGGGTCGCCGAAGACAGACCCTTCCAGAGTGTTGCGATCGTTAAACTTGTAGGTAAGCTTGGCGGCATAGTTATAGGTAAGCGTGCGACCATCCTGTTCCCCGAGGAGGAAGTTACCGAATCCCGGGGGCGAAATCTGATGGGTTTGAGTTTCGGATGGGTCAAACGATCCGAAGAAGAACATCTTGTCCTTTAACAGGGGAACCGGACCGCCTAACTCAAAGGAAATATCAGCATTTTCATTGTGGAGAACGTCCCCGACAGGATTCACAAGCCCAAAGGAATCGGGGTTCAGGCGCTTCGCTTCAAACTGTTGTGGCTGATAAAACCCAGCGACTGCACCGTGATAATTCTGCCCGCCGGACTTCGTTACGATCTGGACGATGCCGCCGGTGGCGCCTCCGTACTGAGGCTGGAAAGCACCAGTCTTTACCTGCACTTCCTTAATGAAGGAAAGGTTGATACCGGTACCGACCGACCCGTATACCCGCGAAAACACTCCCAAACCGCCGAAAGCCGTATCCGTAATGCTCACACCGTCGGCGACATACAGATTTTCGAGACCGCTGCCACCCGAAATGGATGGATTCGCCGAGCCCGTGCCGCCCCCGCTGACCGCGCCAGGAGCCAAATAAAACAGGCCAGAGACGTTCCGCTGGACGGGGAGCTTCTGATAGAAATCATCGTTTAGGTTCGTGGCGACTGCGGTGGTAGTCGTGTCAACCGTGATTGCGGAAGAAACGACTTCAACAGTCTGTGTGACGGTGCCAGGCTCCATTACGACCCGGATAGCGGTAACGCTTCCGACGTTAATCTGGATGTCAGAAACCTGCGTCACCTTGAAGCCCTTTACCTCGACGCGGACCGAGTATGTGCCAGGAATCAGGTCCTGCGCCAGGAAGAGGCCCGCAGGGCCGGTTGTGTAGTTCTGATTGCCCACTGGACCCGATACCGTAACCTGGGCGCCCGCAATCGACCCCCCGGTAGAATCCACCACGGTACCGTTCATTGTACCCTTGGCTCCCGATTCCTGCGCCGAGACTGACGGCGCAAGACTCACGGCCACCGTTAAAATCAAAACGGCCACGAGAAACAATCTTTTAGTGTACATGCACTCTCCTCGCCTCGAATATCATTTGGAACGACTCACCCCGGTCAGCGAGGCCTCAAAAGAGGCCTAGAACCACCCGTGTTGCAACCATGTGCAATCAAATGTCCGAATCGACTGAAAAATAAGTGTTTTACTTGTCGGCACTTACAGGATTAACTGTACGCGATGGCTATGCTTATGCGGATTTGGAAGTTCGGATGTATACGGAAAACAATAGCAAAAAATCAGTTCTGCACTGATCGAGGCGGCTGTTGGTTATTCTGCCCGAGCAACTCCCGCCCCTTCTTCTCGAAATCCGCACTCTTCTTTGCTTCACCCAAGCGGCCATAATAACCGGCGAGGGTAAGGTATAAGGGGCCGTTGGGCGATTTTAGATCGGTCGCTGACTGCAAGAGAGCGGCTGCTTGTTGCGTTCGGCCGGTTTTATCAAGCGCATCGGCCATACGGAGTATGGTCTCAAAGTCCGTGTCTGCCGTTATCGGTATGTCCTGAGCAATCTGGGCTACTGCCGACAGCGAATTCCGGCCGAACTCTAAATTCACAAGCGCGGTTCGCGCGTCCTCGTAACGGGGATTTTTCTGGAGGGCGGAGCGGAGCCACCGAGAGGCCTCATCGTTTTGACCGAACGCTTTGTAACACATGGCGCGCTGAAAATCGGCGGTGCCATTCTGGACATCTTTGGAGATTGCTTCTCCATCAAAGACATTCCAGTCTGGATCGGTCGGAGCCGACATCAATAGACGGAAATTCAAGGTTCCGGAAGCTTTTTGATCGATTCCAGCAGTATCAAGAGAGAGCGTCAAGAGATAATTGCCCTGCGCCCAATCACCAAGGGCGATCTTTTTCCCCGTCAATAACGTCCCTGTCGAATCAACCTGTTGCCTCGATACGGCCTCAGTGATGGTTTTGGCTCCTCCGACGGCTCCGATACGACCGAAAGCGTAGTGAGCTTCCAGGTCGCTGGCATTCGGTTTCAGCATTTCATCGTGAGAAAGCCAGACCTGATAGAAAAATTGCAAGTCAGTCGCGGGGCTGAAATTTAGCTCGCGAGGAAGTAGGGGAGCGAACTTCAATCCTGCCACACTAAAAGGGACCAGACCGGAAAATTGCGGCCCTACGGCTTCCGCAGACGTGAACGGGATCAGAGGAGTTACGATCATTCCCGTTGACGGTAGCGATGGCACTACCACATCGCTCTCAGCCTGATATCCAAGGGAATTCACGCCATTCGCTAGAAGGAACTTAAGATGGTATTTTCCGGGAGCAAGTGGCAGCCAACCCTCATAGCCGAATACTTTGTGGCTGACCTCGGTCAATTGTTTCTCGCTGACGCTATGCTTTAAGGTGCGTTCTTGGGTAAAAATAAGTTTGTCCTCGGGGCCGAACACTTCGACACGGGTGTCTACAGAAAAATAAGCTGATCCGTTCGCGGATTTGCCGATCGCGAAATCCTCTGGCCGCTTAAGCCTAAGCAAATAGTGCAGCTTGACCTCTCCGTCTTTGTCTCGAAGGGGAACGGTTAGCAACCCCAGCGTTTCCCCTCCTACGAGCAACCTCGAGCTCACGGTTAGCGTCGCTGCGTGCCGCTGAAGTTGGGCGACGTTTGCCGGACTGTTCGCCAAGTCATGAATGATCGACATCATCACGTCCGACTGCATGCTCGGTCGAGGATTGTTAGTGTCGACTGGCTCATCCGGCAAGAGGCTTAATGACGTTCGGGCAACCTCCTGCCCCAAGTCACGCTGTATCAAAGCGATTGCATTGGCATCAGTCATTCCGCGCTCTGTGATTAGCTCTTGGGGGCCGTGGAAATACGGGCTATAGGTCACGTAGTCGCCGAAGCTATCCTTCTTGTAAAACAAAATGTAGAAATACGGAGGAAGCGCCGGACTGATACTCTCGTAAAACCAGATTTGCATCGGACGAACTCGATCATAGCCCTGATAATTGGCCAGTTGCTTTGGCGGGCCCAGAACAATGTAAATTCGGCCTCTTTCAGTGGACCATCCCGGCACCCGCTTGCCGATTCCGAAATGGTCGTCGGCATAGGCTAAACGTTTGTAGTGTTCTTCCTTGAAAACATTAATCGGAGCATCGGGATCCGGGTTGCGGATCTTCCAAAACCAATCGATGAATTTGTCCCGCTCTGCGTCGGACTTTAGCGCCAAGAATTGAGCCTTCTCACTCCTCGTAATAAGGTAGGTGGCGTCGCGGTCAAGCCATTCGCGATACTGTGGAGGCAGTTTGCTCTCTTTGTCCTTCGCAAACACCAATGGATCCGCAACGCAAAACATCATCAGAGCCATCAATGTGTAGAGCAGAAAACGCACAGAGCAACGCACGGCCTTCACCTCCAGGACACAATTCCATTCTGGGACGTATGGATTATGAGAGGACAAATTCGCTCAAGCGGTTGTCTGCGATGAATTCGAGAGAATACAAAGCCATGAACAGCCACACGTCCCACGGGTGGCATTTTAACGGCGCAGGTGTCGCTGGTCAAGGACGCCGGCAGCTCGCAGCGCGATAACAGCATTCTGCCCGATTCAGCCACTCAGCTCAGAGCGTTGCAGGCAAAATTCCACAACGCGATTTTCAGCCCAGAATCGCGCGTCGCCTGGCTCATTCGAGATGAAGGCACAGTGGCCGCCGTGCTGGGCAACCACTAGTTCGATGCAGGCGTTTTCGCGAATCGCAGGATTGCTGAATGAAGATATCGGGACGAAGGGATCGTCTTGTGACGTGAGAATCAAGCACGGCTTGCGAATATGCTTCAGCAATTGCCCGGCGCTCGAACGCTCGTAATAGTCATCGGCACCAGCAAAGCCGCAAAAGCGAGCAGTGATCAGCTCGTCAAACTCGCGCACGCTTCGAATGTTCCGCATCCCATCCACCGGGAAGATATCGGGGAACAGCCTTGTTTTCAGGCGCATACGCCGCTTCAGGCCTCTCACAAAATGACGCTGATAGATAAAGTTTCGCGGCTCGCCAAGCGCGTCTGCGCACGCCGCCAAATCGAGGGCCGGTGCCACGGCGACGAAACCGCGCATCTGCGTAGGTGCTGAGTCCGCTAATTCGCCGGCCATTTTTAAAACCAGGTTGCCGCCCATCGAGAATCCGACGGCGAAAATCTCTGGCAGCTGGTCGCGTTCGATCAGTTCGAAAATCACAGAACGAATGTCGCCGCTCAGCCCCGAATGATAGAGCGTTTGCGTGAGCCGTTCGGTCCCTCCGCAATTGCGTTGATTTAACCGAACAACATTGAGGCCCGCGATCCACGCTTTCTCCGCGATTCCTAGCATGTAGCCCGAATCAGACGAGCCTTCGAGGCCGTGCAAAAGAACGATGGTCGCGTGCTTGCCCGGATTCTCTTGCCAGTGACATTCAGCGCGGACCTGTGTTCCGGGCTCGACTTCAAAAAGCCGAGTCGCGCTGGCAGGAAGCCGTGCGAACCTGCGCCTCCAGAATGCGGCCGCAATCGTCATCGCGTGCGTGTTACGAAGCCATCGTGACGGAACGAATTCTTTCACCGCATCCATGGTAGGCAGTCCGCGGCAATCGCGCAACTCAGCGGCAGGCGCGCGCTTCTTGATTTCATCTCGCGATGCGCCTAGAATGTTTTTTTTAGTCATGAGGATAAGTTGCGACAATTGAATCGCGGTCGAGCCCAGCGAATCCGGCTGGGCTGAGTTGTTTATAGCCTCATTTTCGGCGTGACGTGAACCGCCACGAAAACACAGGAGAAACTGATGACTGACGGCGCCATCCCGGAAGGGCTGACGTTTGACGACGTTCTACTGCTGCCCGGCAAGTCTTCGGTGCTGCCAACACAGGCGGACACACGGACCTGCCTGGCTCGCAACGTCCCGCTGAATATTCCCATCGTGGCCGCTGCGATGGACACTGTGACTGACTCGCGCCTTGCGATTGCGATCGCTCGCCAGGGCGGAATCGGGTTCATTCATCGCAATATGAGCATCGAGCGGCAGGCCGAAGAAGTAGATCGTGTGAAGCGCTCGGAAAGCGGGATGATCGTCGATCCGGTGACGATTGCTCCGGAAATGTCGGTGCGGCAAGCGCTCGACATTATGACGAAGTACCGCGTTTCGGGATTGCCCGTCACGCGCGGGATGCGGCTGGTTGGGATTCTGACCAACCGGGATCTTCGATTCGAGCGAAACCTCGATCAGCCCGTTAGCGCGGTGATGACGAAGGATAATCTCGTCACCGTGGCAGTGGGCACCACGCTCGATGAAGCCGAGCGCATCCTGCAGCAGCATCGCATCGAGAAGCTTCTGGTCGTCGACAACGAATTCAATCTCAAAGGGCTGATCACTGTAAAAGACATCCAAAAGAAGATTGAGTTTCCGAGCGCCACGAAGGACGAACAGGGCCGCCTGCGAGTAGGTGCCGCGATTGGGGCAACCGGCGACTATCTCGAGCGTGCTGAAGAACTTGCGCGGGAGAAGGTGGATGTTTTGGCGATCGATACGGCCCACGGACACACGGCGCGCGTGATGGAAGCAATTCAAGCCGTAAAGCGCAAATTTCCTGAAATACAGCTGCTAGCCGGAAACGTTGCGACTGCCGAGGGCGCGCGCGATCTGATCTCGCTGGGCGTCGACGGATTAAAAGTTGGCATTGGTCCCGGCTCCATCTGCACCACCCGGGTAGTAACGGGTGCTGGTGTCCCGCAAATAACCGCAATCATGGAATGCTCAAGAGCCGCCAAAAATACCGGCGTGCCAATCATCGCCGACGGCGGAATCAAATTTTCAGGCGACATCACGAAGGCGATCGCCGCAGGCGCTTCCACCGTGATGATTGGTGGCCTGTTCGCAGGTACTGAGGAATCGCCGGGCGAGACCATCCTCTATCAAGGCCGCACGTTCAAGTCCTACCGCGGTATGGGGTCGTTGGGCGCGATGGAGGCAGGTTCCGCCGACCGTTACTCACAGGAGCTCGCCGACCGCGGCAAATCCGTCCCTGAAGGAATCGAGGGTCAGGTGCCATACAAGGGCCCCCTCTCCGCGCTCGTCGACCAGCTGGTCGGCGGACTGCGAAGCGGAATGGGCTATTGCGGTGCGGAGAATTTGAAAGAGTTGCAGGAAAAGAGCCGCTTCATTCGAATTTCCTCGGCAGGCCTTCGCGAAAGCCACGTCCACGACGTAATCATCACCCGGGAAGCTCCTAACTACCGGCTTGAATAACACACCACATCCAGAGAATCGACCTGTGCCGGTGCGTCTGGCGAGGTGGCACTAGAGTGCGCTGGCTGAGGTATTGGTGGCCGGCGATTCTTTGGGCAGTTGTAATCTCGTCGTTCTCAACTGAGACTTTCACCAGCGAAAATACCTCCCGAGTCATCATACCGGTGCTCCGCTGGTTCCTTCCGCATGCCATGCCCGAAACACTTTCTTTGATTCACCACGTCATAAGGAAGAGCGGGCACTTCACCGAGTATTTTATTTTGAGCCTGCTCTTGCTTCATGCGCTGCGGGCTGGAACCCGTGACTTCAGTCTGCGTTGGGCCCTGATTGCAATCTTGATCGTCGCGGGGTATGCATCCCTGGACGAATTTCACCAGTTATTCGTGCCCGGGCGCGGAGCGGCTGTGGGCGATGTACTGCTCGATACTACCGGGGGTGCCGCGGCCCAGTTGCTTGTGGCCTTGACCATATTCTGGCGCGGTGCTCGGAAGCGACAGGGGGAAAGCGGCACAGCTCAGAGTAACGCCGGTATTCGGCCCGCAAGTTGAAAATCAATTCCCAAAAGGGGGACGGAAGGATGCTCGGACGCATTGCGAGGGTACCTGCAACCTTGTTGCTGCTTTTAGCGCTCCATTTTTCGAGTGTTTCTGCTGCGGAGCCACTGCATTACGAACTTGGTTTTGAGCATCCCAGCACGCATTTGATGGACGTGACGATCCGCGCCTCAGGGCTTGAAGGAGCCACAGCGGACTTTGCGATGCCGGATTGGGCGCCCGGTTCCTACTACGTTCAGAACTACGCGGTGAACGTGCAGCGGTTTCGCGCTACGGGGCCAAGCGGAAAAGAACTCGCCTGGCGCAAAACCGACAGCCAGACGTGGCGCGTAGAACTCTCCGGCGCGAACACGGCGACGATTCACTACCAGGTATTCGGTGACACGCTGCGCAACAACCAGGCGCAGTATGACGAACGGCACGCATTCATCGGCGGGCCTTCGGTGTGGATGTACCTGGTCGGAGGCAAAGACCGTCCGATTGAACTTACGATCGCAGTGCCTTCAGGCTGGAAGGTGGCGACGGGAATGGAGCACACGTCGGACCATGCGTTTCATGCCGAGAATTACGACTGGTTTGCAGATGCGCCGCTGGAGATTTCGGATTTTGCCGAGAAGAAATTTCAGGTTATGGGTACCACTTATCACGTCATCGTCCATGACATCGAAGCCGGCCAGGACTTTTCAAAATTTACGGCTGACACTCAGAAATTCGTGGAACAAATCGTCCCGATATTCGCTTCCGTGGCAGGCACCGCCTCACAGGCTGCCCCGTTCAAGGACTACTACTTCTTGTTTCATATCTGGCCCGGAACCGGCGGTGGTCTCGAGCACCTCAATTCGACGCAAATCAATTTTCAAAAGGATTGGAACGACCAAAGCCCCGCGGAAAATTATGGCACGCAGTACGAGTTGAAGCTGTTTGTCGCATCGCACGAATTCTTCCACGCCTGGAACGTGAAGCGCCTGCGGCCGCGCCCGCTCGGCCCCTTCGACTACTCCCAAATGGTCCACACCCCGTCCCTCTGGATATCCGAGGGGCTCACAAGCTACTATGGCGCCCTTGCGCTCGTTCGTGCCGGTTTGATCACCCCGGAGCATTACCTCGACAACCTCGCGAAATTGGTGACGAAATTTGACGCGGAGCCTGGGCGGAGCGAACGCAGCATTGAAGATACTAGCTGGGATACATGGTTTCCTAATGGCGGCGTGGTTCAGCAGAAGACCAATCTTGCGAATACATGGTATTCCTATTACGACGGCGGGCAGGTGATGGGTCACATTCTCGACTTTGCGATTCGTGAGAAGACGAACAATCAGAAATCGCTTGATGATTGGATGCAGCTGCTCTACTCCCGCTACGCGCTGCCGAAATCGGGCTTCGAGCCTGATGATCCGATTCGCGCGGCATCGGAAGTGGCCGGAGGGGATTTGAGCGATATCTTCACCCGCTACATCAGCGGGAAGGAATCGATTCCGTACGAGAAATATTTCGCTTATGCGGGAATCGCGGTGACGTCAAAAGTGGATTCGAGCAAACCCTGGATTGGAATCGAAATCAAGAAGGGCGAGGATGGGCGATACACGATTCGAAACGTAATTCCGGGTAGCCCAGCGGAGAAAGCAGGACTCGAACTCGACGATGTAGTTATGGCGTTCGACGATCGCGCCGTAGGTCCCGGAGGGCCTGGCGAGGCTGTGAGCGCACATAAACCGGGAGACGCGGTTCACGTGTTGGTTATGCGTCTCGGACGGATACAGGAGCTGCCCGTGACGATCGGATCAAACCCCCATGCGACGTACACCCTGAAGCCTATGGATCACCCGACCCCTCAACAAAAGGCGATTTACACGAGCTGGCTCGGAATCAATTAGCAAGGTCCTACAAACGGCTAACTCGGCACTCGCCCCGCTCACGCGCTCTTTTGTTGTCTGTGCAAAGGCAGCGTGTGTACAATGAATAAATTAAATATACAATGCTTTAAATAATGGAATCACGTTAATCGAAGAGACCTACTTTCCCCCGTGCACGCGATCGCGCAGGCCGGCTATTTTTCGTGCTTGGGTCGGCCCAAAGCTGAACCCTAACTCGGCACTTTCGCGTAAACTGATCGTAAATGGCCACGAAAGCCAGAATCATTTTTCCGTGAGGAAACGCTTCCGGGATGGGCTCGGATCCGAGGCCCAGCAAAAAGCCCTCCTCCGATTCTCCTGCCGAAAACGGGTGTCACCTTCAAGCGATGGTTAAGAACGAGATTTCTGTCAAACTCGAGAATCTGGTCGCCGAAGAAGCGGTAGCACCGCGACGGACCATCGATCACGACAGGATCTTCGAGCCATTGGACAGGGGTGTGCTCCCACGGAAGCTCGAGCTCGACGTGAGAACGGCGAACCGCGCAATATTCGAGGTAACGACAAAATGGATCTTGAATCCAGTGCCGGCGCCCCAGTCGAACGCGCTACTTTCGATTGATCCCTCCCGTTTGACGCACCCTCAAGGCGTCGGAAGGAATGCTGCGGAGTTTCGTCGTCATCTTCGGGGATGTGAATCGGACGGCCAGCGCGCCGAATTCGGCGCGCAAAAGCCAGTTGATCAACTTCTTCGTGTTTCATTTATGCATCTTCTTCCCCGGGCCATGTGGTCGTTTCCCGGTTAGCACCGCCGAAGACGTCCGCTTCTGAATATGAATTCAACCTACACAACGTACACAACGTACACAACCTACACCGCGGGGCTCCAATGCGGCTCTTCTACGTCGTCCCTGCAGGACTGACTTCAGTGCGGCCGAGCTCCGAGGGCTCGGGGATGTCCAAATCGCGAGCCAGTCGCAACGCCCGGCTGTGTGCAGCCTCCGTCAATCGCAGCTTCTTACCCTTGGCATCGCGCGGCTCGGTTACGAAGCCAAGAAGTTTCAGGCGCTTCCCAAAGGCACCCGGATCGATCCTCGAATCCCCTCCGCGCCCGTTCAAGAGTGCTTGGGCCAGGTTCGAAAGTTCGAAAACGTAAACGGCTTCTCCGGGCGATTCACTCCAAGCGATCAGCACCGCTTCGACTGCGATCGAGTTTGTATCGATCCATTTTGCTGAGCGGCTCTCAGAGTCTTCTTCCCGCACCAACTCGAACACATCGGCCCGCAATTCGGCGTCGTTAGGCGTTGCTGCGGCCAAGCTTTGAGCTAGATCCCGCAGTGCGAAGCTAGACTTCGATGCGTCGAAGTTTAGCCCTTGGGCAGCACCGAGATTCGCGCGGCGAAAGCTTAAGAGTTTCGGCTGAAATTCGGTTGCGATTTGCCGCTGCGCTTCTTGATCGAACAGGAGTAGAGCCGCTTCGGTCGGAAGCATTGAAATCTGGATTGAACGAAGCGGCCGAGCGTCCTCCGTGAGAACGGAATCGCATTGGATCACTTGGACACCAAAAAGGTCAAGGAGGCGGCCGCGGAACGGAATCTTTCGATCGCGGTTGCTCGCGTCGTCGAGCAGCTTTTGCAGCTTATCGCTCACACTCGCCTGGCTGATCAAAAACGTGTATCGAACGCCGTTTGCCAGCGAATAGAAACTAGCTGGTGTAACGCTCGTCAGCGGAACAGAATGCCGACACAAGCAGCGCAGCAAGCGTACGAGACGATTTGCCCGCGCTATGTCAGGCCCAGCGATCACGAGCACCGGCGCAACTGACACAGCGTCTATGATTGCACTGCACAATACGACCCGAGCAACAAGAGATGCAGCCTTTTCGTCTAGGCCAACAAGATTCGCCACGAGTTTGCAAATGTTCATCAGGAACTCGCGCGTAGTTCCATGCGGGCAAGAGCGCGTTGGGAGGGTCAATTGCTGGAGGATGCTGCTGTCGATCTCCACCGGTTCATAGCGCTGACCGTCGTGCTCGACGATCGGCCCGATGGGCTCCCTCGAGCCGTCCCAAAGCATTAGCTGCGGTCGTGCAAAGTGCACGCCACCGACCAGCTCGATCATGGCGCCGTCGGCAAACACCTCGCCGGCCGTCACGATCGGGGGACCAACCGCGGCTGCAGTGGCGGTATGCTCATTGAGCTTCATATTCCAGTGCACCAATTCACGCCCGGGCAAAAAAAAATGCCGCCGAAGGGAACTTTCGCGGCATCACGTGCTTTAAATCGATCGGTGTCTTACTTACCGACCACTTCATTTCAGCTAATAACCAGGCTACTATAGAAATGCCCATTCGTCAAGCCGACCGAGACTGTGTCCTGGCTCCGTGATTCTGTGATCTTTTATTCACACTGGGCCAGTTGTAGACAAGCGGCACGTCGAACGATTGCGTGATTTAACCCGGCTCAGTCTAGCACCTTGGATATTCAACCAGCCGTTAACCTCGCTGCGATTCAACAGCGTCTGCGTGCTTTTTGTCTTTCCTCTTCCTAGCTTTCTCCCAACGGGCGAGAACTGCGTTACGAGCAATTTTGCTACGCTGCTCAGATGTAAGCTTCGCGGCTCGAATTTTCCCGCCTTTAGAACCGCCTAATTTCCCTAAAGCCACAGCGTGTGGGTTCTTCCTCTTCGTCATATGGCCTAGAAGGTATTCCGCAGCATACGAGCAAATCAACACAAATTACGTATTGACCTATACTTAGGCGCCCATGTATAATTACTATTGTTCTTGGGCGTCTAAGTATTAAGGAGCGGCAATGAGACAGAAACCTTCCATTCTGGAACCACAGATCAGCACCGCTCGCGGAATTTGGGGAGACCTTCCGCCTGCGGCAACGGATTCGTTGATAAGTTTGATCGAGCGATTCGGGATTTCCGTTTCACTCGGCGACGTTCAGTACATGGATGGGCGATGGTATGTGACGCATTCTGGACTTCTTCGAATTGCTCATCGACGTGGATGTTCCGGACTGAGAACCAGTCTTTTGACTAAATTCTGCGATTCAGCTGCCAGCCGCTGGGTCTTTCGAGCAACGGTTTACAAGTCTCGCCACTCGAGAGGCTTTGTCGGCTACGGCGACGCCGATCCCTCCAACACGTCTCCTCTTGTCCGCGGCGCCGAGATGCGAGTTGCCGAGACGCGGGCCGTCAACCGGGCTCTCCGCAAGGCCTACGGAATCGGGCTCTGTACTGTCGAAGAGCTCGGTTCGTTCTCGGCTCCGCAGAGGCCCGTCACGCCCGCATCCCATTCGAACGGCCATGCATGGCGAAGGGCCAGGAACGGACAGCCGCGATTGCGCGACCAGCTGTGCCTGCTGATCCGTCAGCACAATCTCGATCCAACGCTCGTGAAGGCCTACGCCGCCGATTTCTGCGGCACGGAAACCCTCAAAGATGCCAGCCGCGATCTGGTCGAATCGTTCGTCACCGAGCTTGCAGCCTCGGCGAAGAATGATCGAGGCGCCCTCATCTGCAAACTGAATTCCTACGCCCAACCTGTGGAGGCAAATCCATGAAGCGACATATTCCCGGTCTGCATGCTCGACAGCAGAATTCCGATAGCCTTCTCGAAGGCCTGTTCCTGGTGCGAGTCGATTCGGCTTCCTACCGCTGGCATCCGCACAAACCGTTTTTGTCCGTGCGGTTTGTCGTTCTCGAGCCCGAACCGTTTGCAGGCACGATCACTTTCGGGTCGGCTGTATTGCACCGAACGAGCGCTGTGGAAGCTGAACTGGTTCCTGCGCGATTTCGGCTATGACTCCGAACTGCTCAGCCGAGATCAGAGTGGACGAAAAGGCCCTGTTCAATCTGCGTGGGGTGGTTCGGACAACTCATATCACGCTGAACGGCCGTCCTTTCCAAAACCTCGAAGCGTTTGCTCCTGCAGCGGAGTGGGAAGAACTTTCCTGCGAAACCGCCGGCGGGAAACAAGTGCAAAGGAGCGGCGATGATCTTTAGCCATACGCAGATCAGCCAGTATCTTCGCTGCCCCAAGAGCTACCGCTATCGCTATCTCGACGGGTGGCGAGAGAAGGAAACACGTGCGGCGATGGCCTTTGGCCGATGCTTCGAACGGGCGCTTGCAGCTTACTTCTCCGGGCAGGACTGCTCGGCTGAGCTATTCAAGGAATGGGGAGCTTTCAGGGATACTCCGTTTGAATACAAGAAGGGAGAATCCTGGGATCGCCTCGTTCATCAGGGAGTCCATCTGCTGGAGCGATTCGCTCAGGACGATCGCGTCA
Source organism: uncultured Acidobacteriota bacterium (assembly GCA_963721825.1). Taxonomy (GTDB): domain Bacteria; phylum Acidobacteriota; class Terriglobia; order Acidiferrales; family UBA7541; genus Palsa-295. Next base: position 232,402 of record CAVRLE010000002.1, read on the forward strand.
AGATTCACCGCCCGGAGCAGGATCTGCAAGTGAAGATGACCCGAAGCCTTCCGGGTGGAAATGAATTCGTCGCTTATCTCGACGCCGTCGGGGAACTCGACGGCACGAAGTGTCTGATCGACTGGAAAACTACGACGAGCCGCTACCCGGAAGAGCCGGAGGGACTCGTGTCGCTCGATCCGCAGATGATCTGCTATTCCTGGATCAGCGGAATTCAGGATGTTGCACTGGTCGTCTTCGTTCGAAAGAGCGTTCCTGAGATTCAGTACCTGAAGGCATCCATCACGGACGAGCAGCGGCGTGAATACGGCCGTCTCGTCGAAGCGACAGTCAGCCAGATCGAAGCGGGCCAATTCCCCTCGCACAGCGGCATCCGTTTCCCGCAGAACGGATGCATGAGCTGCTCTCATCTGGGACTCTGCCTCGACAATCAGGAACTAGTCACAACGAATCTAATCAGAAAGCCAGGAGCAGACGCGCTTGATTGGATTGACGAACTTGTGGATTGACGGGCGGACACTCGTGCCTCCTGAACTCAATCGCCGACGGGCTCTGATCGTTCTCGAGAAGATCGATGAGATCTTGGCCTGGGAACAGACGAAGGAGCACGAGCGGGACGAGACGATTCGTCGAGCTCGGGCAGCATCTCTGCGAGGTGCGAGCCGGGCAATACTGGAGACTTGAGAATTTGAAGTCGTTCGATGAATTCCTCGAGAAGCGCTTTCCCGGAGTCACGTCGAAAGGCTTATTACCTGCTTGCGATTCACGAGCATCTGACCCGAGTGCCGAAGCGCAGCTTCGGGAGGTTGGATGGACGAAGGCAAGGGAACTGGTGAAGGTAGCACGTCGAGAGGGAACCGAGTTCGATTGTGCACCCTGGGTGCACAAAGCCAAGGAGCTGCCGAAGGAAGAGTTCAAGCGCGAAGTGGAACGCTACCTGACCGGCAAGGAAACCGAGCCTTGGGAGATCATCTATTTCAAGCTCTACAAGAGTCAGTTGCCGGTTGTCGAGCGGGCGCTTGAAATCGCGGCTCTCATGCTCGGCAGCGACAAATCCCGAGGCTATTCGCTCGAAATGATCTGCGCCGATTTTCTGGCGGGCGCCGCCTTGGAAACGGACAATTCCATAAAAAGCCACGAATCCTCAGCATCCGTCGGTTGCTCAGTCGCTACATGTGAGCAGTCGGATTCTGCAGAAAAAGCGAGATGAGAGACTCTAGCGTGCAAAAGAGATCTCGAATCCGCGTGGCGCCCCAAAACTATTCAATGCTTCGTAAAGAAATCTTGGCACGCGACAACTGGCGCTGTCAGGTATGTGGCAGCCTCAGGAATCTCGACGTTCACCACCTGAGTCGGCGAAGCACATTGGGCGACGACACCGAAGCCAATTTGATTACACTTTGTAGGGCGTGTCACCAAGTACAGCACGGGTCCATTAAGTCGGAACTTGGGCAGAGTCGAGGTACCGCCCCGACCGAATCAATGCCGACCTTGTGAACTTAGAACCTCGGAAGAGCTACCCCTTTCTTGATACTGTTTCCTTTTCCTTCTCGTTCTCTTCGGGCGCTTCTTCCGCTCGCCCTCTGCGCGGCTTCTTTTCTTTCTTCTTCAGCTCGGAGCCGATGAATTCGAGAATCGCGAGTTCGGCGCCGTCACCGATTCGCCAGCCGGCGCGAATGATGCGCGTGTAGCCTCCCGGACGATCCGCGAATCGCGGAGCGAGATCGGTGAACAGCTTCTTGGTCGCGTCCGGCGTCATGAGGAAACGCCGCCGCCTGCCGCCGCGCATGCAGCGAATCGCGCTTGCCGAGCGTGATCATGCGTTCGGCAATGCGGGCGAGCCGTCTTGGCGCGGAGCATGGTGGTATGGATGCGTTCCTTCTCGATCAGGTTCGTGACCAGATTGCGCAGCACGGCGCGGCGATGCGCCGGCTGCTTCCCGAGTTTTGAACCCGAAATAAGGTGTCTCATGGTGGCAACCGCGGCTTAAAGAGCCGTGGCGTCTCCTTCGGAAGGCGGAGGAGCCGTCTGGCTCGGGAGCGGCGGCCAGATGATGCGGCCGTGCTCGTCGAATTTCATTCCCAGGCTCAGGCCCATCTTGCACCAGTATATCTTTGATTTCGTTCAGCGACTTGCGGCCGAAATTCTTGGTCTTGAGCATTTCGGATTCGGTCTTCTGCACGAGCTCGCGCAGGTTCTGAATGTTCGCGTTCTTCAGGCAATTGTAGGAGCGCACGGAAAGCTCGAGCTCTTCCACCGAGCGGTCGAGAAATTCCAGGCGCGGATCGTTGTAGTTCTCGACGACTTCTTCCGGAAGATCGGGCGTCTCTTCGAAGTTGATGAAGATGCTCATGTGGTCCTTCATCAGCTTCGCCGCCAGGCCGATCGAGTCCTGCGGCGTGATCGCGGCGTTCGTCCAGACTTCGAGCGTGAGCTTTTCGTAATCGGTCATTTGGCCAAGGCGCGCGGCTTCGACGGCGTAGTTCACCTTGCGCACCGGCGAATGGACGGAGTCGATCGGGAATGTACCCGATCGGCAGGTCTTCGTCGAAGTTGCGATCGGCAGCCACGTAACCGCGGCCGTTCTTGACGCGCAATTCGAGTTCGAGCTTCCCGCCTTCGCTCACGGTGGCGATGTAGATGTTCTTGTCGAGCACGGCGATGTCGGCGTCTTCTTCGATCTTCGCCGAGGTCACCGGGCCCGGCACGTCGACGTTGAGCGTGATCGTCTTCGGCTGGTCGGTGTTGAGCTTCAGCGGCACCTGCTTCAGGTTCAGGATGATGTCGGTGGCATCTTCGACGACGCCGGGAATCGGCGAAAATTCGTGCAACACGCCTTCGATCTTCACGGCGGTGATCGCCGCGCCTTCAATCGAGCTCAGCAAGGCGCGCCGCAGCGAATTACCAACCGTGGTTCCCCAGCCGCGCTCGAACGGCTGCGCGGAGAATTTTCCGTACTTGTCGGTCAGTGTTTCCGGTTCTGCTGCCAACCGCTTTGGTTTCTGAAAGCCCTTCCACATCTTTGCGCTCCTCCTGGCCCGCCAGCGGCGAGCCTACAAAACCCTTCGACTTAGCGATTGCTGTAAATGAATCTGCTACTTGGAATAAAGCTCGACGATCAGCTGCTCGTTCATCGGCGGCGTCTGCACGTCTTCGCGGCGCGGCAAAGCAACGACGCGCGCCTTGAAATTCTCGCGGTCGATATCGAGCCACGGAGCAACGCCCTGGCTCTGCGCGAGATTGCGCGCTTCGAGTATCATCGCGTTCTCGCGCATCTTGTCCTTCAATGCGATGTCGTCGCCCACCTGAACGAGGTAGCTCGGAATATTCACCTTGTGACCCTTCACGCGCACGTGGCCGTGAAGCACAAGCTGGCGCGCTTGCGCGCGCGAGCCGGCGAGTCCCATGCGGTAGACCAGCGTTGTCGAGACGCCGCTCGAGCATCACCATTAGGTTCGAGCCGGTCGGGTCCTTTCGAGCGCTCCGCCTTCTCGAAATAGTTGCGGAACTGGCGTTCGAGCAGGCCGTAGGTGCGCTTCACCTTCTGCTTTTCGCGCAACTGCACGCCGTAGCCGACCATCTTCGGGCGGCGCGACTGGCCGTGCTGGCCCGGAACGAAGTTGCGCTTTTCGATGGCGCACTTTTCTGTAAAACACCGGAGGCCTTTGAGGAAGAGTTTCATCCCTTCCCGTCGGCACAACCGGCAAACTCCTTCACGATGTCTTGCCAAGTCCTTCTCTCCTTTGCTTCTGCTGCAAAAACTTTAGCTACTAGAAATCCAAATTAGACGCGCCGGCGCTTCGGCGGACGGCAGCCGTTGTGCGGCACCGGCGTCACGTCCTTGATCGCGTTGATGTGCAGACCAGAGGAGGCCAGCGCTCGCACGGCCGATTCGCGGCCGGCTCCGGGTCCTTTCACGCGCACTTCCACGGATTTCATTCCGTACTGATCGCGCGCAACTCCCGGCCGCCGTCATCGCTGCCTGTTGCGCGGCGTAGGGCGTGCCTTTGCGCGAGCCCTTGAAGCCCACCGAGCCAGCGGAGGCCCAGCTCACGGTGCGGCCGTCGGGATCGGTCAGCGTGACGATCGTGTTGTTGAACGTCGCCTGAGATGCAAACGACGCCATGCGGCACGACGCGCTTCTCACGCTTCTTGCGAAATTCTTTCTTGCGCTTCGACGTTTTCGCCGCCGCTCCGCCAGGAACTGCTGCTCCGGCGGCTGCGTCTTTCGGTTCTTTTGCCAGCTTGTTTCCTCTCGTCGTACGAAAACCATCGGGTCTCAACGACCCGGCTAAATAGAATCTGAACTACTTGCGAGCCGCCATTTTCTTCTTGGCAGCCACGGCGCCCTTGCGCGGACCCTTGCGCGTGCGCGCATTGGTGTGCGTTCGCTGGCCGCGCACGGGAAGATTGCGGCGATGACGCAATCCGCGATAGCCTGAATTTCAATCAGGCGGCGGATGTTCATCTGCGTCTCTTTGCGCAGGTCGCCTTCGACACGACCTTCGGATTCAATCGCGGCGCGAAGACGCGTGACTTCGTCCTCGGTCAAGATCCTTGATCTTCTTCGTGTGGTCCACGTTCGCTTTTTCGGCCAGCGACTTCGCGCGCGCCTGCCCAATGCCATAGATGGCCGTGAGGCCAATCCAGAGCCGCTTGTTCGGCGGAAGATCCACACCTGCGATACGAGCCATGCTTTTCCTCCCTGCCTCTTAGCCCTGGCGCTGGCGGTGCTTCGCGTTCGAACAGATCACGCGCACCACTCCGCGCCGATGAACCACTTTGCACTTCATGCAGATTTTCTTTACCGATGCTCGTACCTTCATTTCGACTCCGTTCTTCTTCCCATGCTTCCGCTGCTGCCGACTACTTGTAGCGATACACGATCCGACCGCGCGTCAAGATCGTACGGCGAAAGCTCCACCGCCACGCGATCACCGGGAAGAATGCGAATGAAATTCTTCCGCATTTTTCCTGAGATGTGGGCCAGCACCTGATGCTTGTTCTCCAGCTCCACGCGAAACATCGCGTTGGGAAGCGGCTCGATCACGGTAGCCATCACTTCGATGGCGTCTTCCTTCCCGCTCAATCGCCCGGCTTCTTGTTGCTGTCCTTGATCGGCCCTCTAGCCATGTGCTCCTGTCAACTTTGCTTGCCGCGATCCGGCTGCTACCAAACCGGTCCTGCGGCATCTCTCGGCCGCGTCAAAATCCAGGGCCCATTCGCCGTCACCGCAACCGTGTGCTCGAAATGCGCCGAATCGCTGCCGTCCGTCGTCACCGCCGTCCAATCATCGGCGAGAATCTTCACGCCTGGGCCGCCGCGATTCACCATCGGCTCAATCGCGAGAACCATTCCTTCTTGCAACCGCTGCGCCCTGTCCCGGCGTGCCGTAGTTCGGAATCTGCGGCTCTTCGTGCATCCTGGTTCCGATGCCGTGCCCCACAAACTCGCGAACGATCGAAAAACCGTTCTTTTCGACCCACTGCTGCACAGCTGCCGAGACATCGCCCGAGCCGATTTCCTGCCCGGACATTCTCAATGGCGCGCTCCAGCGATTCGCGCGTCACTCGCAACAGCTTCTCCCGCTCCGGCGAAATTTTGCCCACCGGAACCGTGAGCGCCGCATCGCCAAAGTAGCCATCCAGCTCGACGCCGAAATCCATCGAGAGAATGTCGCCTTCCTTCAGCTTCCGGCTCGCAGAAGGGATGCCGTGCACCACTTCCTGGTTGATCGAAGTGCACACCGAGCCCGGATAGCCCCGGTAACCCTTGAATGCCGGACGCGCATGGTGCTCTTCCGAATACGCTTCGGCAAACTCGTCGAGGTCCTTGGTCGAAATCCCCGGCTTGATCATCGCGCGCATCTTCTCGAGCGCGCCCCAGACGACCAATCCTGCCCGATGCATCTTCTCCAGTTCTGCCGGCGATTTACAGATGACCATCTCGCCCTTCCGCACGCTTGATAATTTCCGCCAGCGCGCGGCTTACCTCTTCCACGTTGGCTGTGCCATCGACAACTTCGAGCACGCCTTTCCTCCGGTAGTAGTCTGTCGAGCGGTTTCGTTTGCCGCTCGTACGCCGCCAACCGCTCCTTCACCACTTCAGGGCGGTCGTCTGAGCGCTGTACCAGCTTGCCGCCATCGTTATCGCAAACGCCAGCCACTTTCGGCGCACGCTCGAATACGTTGTACGTTTCGCCGCCCACGCTGCAGGTCCAGCGCCCTGCCACGCGATGCAGCAGGATGTCCGGATTCACGTGAAATTCGACGACGACCGGCTTCCGAAAATCCGCGCCGCTTCAGAATTTCGTCCAGCTCTTCGGCCTGCGGAATCGTCCTCGGAAATCCGTCGAAGATGAACCCGCGCTTCGCATCCGGCCGCGACAACCGTTCTTCCACCATTCGCAGCACGATGTCGTCTGGAACGAGCTCGCCGCGTTCCATAATGGGCTTGGCTAGACGGCCCAGTTCCGTGCCGCGCGTTACCGCATCCCGCAGCATGTCGCCCGTCGAGAGGTGCGGCACGCTCGTAACGCTGCGCAACGCGATTCGCCTGGGTGCCTTTGCCCGCTCCCGGCGGCCCCAGAAATATCAGCGCTCGATTCAGCGACATCTGCAGCACCGCCGCTCCGACCGCATTAACTGCGACGACCCCTGACTCGGCCTTTCCGCACGAAGCCGTCGTAATTCCGCATTACGAGCTGCGCTTCCAGCTGCTGCACGGTATCCATCGCCACGCCGACAACGATCAGCAGCGACGTACCGCCGAAATAAAATTGCACGTTCAAGTCCGTCGAGCACGAATCGCCACATGTGCTGGTCGAACCAATTGCCGACGAGCGGCAAGTGCTGCAGGTGAATTCCCGAAATCATCCACTCCGGCAACAAACAAACAATCGCCAGATAGACGCCGCCAACAAAGGTGAGGCGCGTCAGATATCCGGTTGATGTGTTCCGACGTGTTGCGGCCCGGCCGGATTCCGGGAATAAACCCGCCGTACTTCCGCATGTTGTCGGCAAGTTCCGTGGGATTAAAAATGATGCCCACGTAGAAAAACGCGAAAAAGATAATCAGCGTGACGTAAATGACGGTGTAGAGCGGTTCGCCCCAGCGAATATAGTTTGCCATTTTCCCGAAAAACGGCGACTTGGCAGCGAACACGAGCGACAGCGTCTGCGGGAACGTGAGCAGCGAACTCGCGAAAATCGGCGGAATCACGCCACCGGAATTTACGCGCAGCGGGAGATACGTCATCTGCCCGCCCATCACTTTTCGGCCCATCACACGCTTGGCGTACTGCACGGGAATTCGGCGCTGGCCGCCTTCCATGAATACGATGAATGCCACCACAGCAGCCATCAGCGCGAAAAGCGCAATCAGTGCGATGGGCGTGAACGAGCCCCACTGCTGCGTCTTGGCCTTGTCCCACAAATCGGCTACGGCGCGCGGCAGTCCCACTACGATTCCGGCGAAAATAATGAGCGACATGCCGTTGCCGATGCCGCGGTCGCTGATCTGCTCGCCCAGCCACATGATGAACGCCGAGCCGGTGGTCAGCGTGAGCATCGTCATCAGGATGAAGCGGGGTCCCGGGTGATAAACGAGCGCTTGTCCTGACAGATTCTGCCGCGTCAAAGTCTCGGCGATCGTGAACGATTGGAACGCACTCAACATGATCGTCAAATACCGCGTGTATTGCGTGATCTTGCGCCGGCCTAGTTCGCCTTCTTTTTGCAAACGCTCGAGGTATGGCCATACGACCACCATCAACTGCAGGATGATCGACGCTGTGATGTACGGCATGATGCCCAGCGCGAAAATCGTGAGCCGGCGGAAATTGCCGCCGCTGAAAAGATCCATCAGGCCGAGAACGGAGCCGCGGCCCTGTTCGAAAAGCTGCTGCAGCAAGTCGGTATTGATGCCCGGCGTGGGAATAAAGGCGCCGAGTCGATACACCCCCAGCAACGCCAGCGTAAACAGCACTCGATTACGCAGGTCCGGCGTGCTGAAAATATTCCGAAATGCTTCGGCGAGCTTCTTCATTTCAGGATTTCGACTTTGCCCCCGGCGCTTTTCAATCTTTTCCTGCGCCGACTTGCTGAATGCATGCGCGTGTACGGTTAACGCGACTTTCAATTCGCCATCGCCGAGAATCTTCACTTTGTCGCGCGTGGCGCGGACGATGCCGAATCCAAAGAGCGCTTCCGGCGTCACCGTTTCGCCGGCCGCGAACGAATTCAGCGTTTCAACGTTGACGACCGCAAACGTCTTCGAAAACGGCGCGTTGAATCCGCGCTTCGGCAGACGCCGATGCAATGGCATCTGGCCGCCTTCAAAGCCCGGCCGCCGGGAATAGCCGCGGCGGGATTGCTGGCCTTTGTTGCCGGCGCCGGCCGTCTTGCCCATCTTCGAGCCCATGCCGCGTCCCACGCGCACCTTGCGGTGACGCGAGCCGCGCGGCGGCTTCAAATTCGAGAGTGTTGGTGTGTCAGCCATGCCTATTCCTCAACCTTCACAAGGTGATGTACGCGCGCGATCATGCCTCGAATCGCGGGCGTGTCCTGGTGTTCGATCACCTGGTTCATGCGGCGAAAGCCCAGGCCGCGAATCGTTTGCCGCATGCCGCGCGGACAGCCGATAAAACTCACCACCCATTTGATTTTCAGCGTTCCCGATTTTTTCTTTGTCGTTGCCATTGTTCGCGCGCGGAGCGGCTAGGAAACCGTTGCCGCTTCCTCCGCTCCCTTGCCAAGCGATTCGGCCACTTTCGCTGCGTCTTTTAAATGGAGCAGGGCGTCGAAAGTGGCCTTGATTACGTTGTGCGGGTTCGAGGTGCCCAGCGATTTCGTCAGCACGTTGGTGATACCCGCAACCTCCATCACTGCTCGAACTGGACCGCCTGCGATAACGCCCGTGCCTTCTGGAGCAGGCTTCAAAAGCACCTGGCCCGAACCGTAGCGGCCGAGCACCTGATGCGGAATCGTGGTGCCCTTAAGATTCAGCTTCACCATATTCTTCTTCGCTTGCTCGATCGCTTTGCGAATCGCCATGGGAACTTCGCGAGCCTTGCCCATGCCGAAGCCGGCGTGGCCGCCCTGGTCACCGACTACGACCAGAGCTGAAAACGTGAGATTCTTTCCGCCTTTCACTACTTTCGTGACGCGGTTGATTGAGACTACCTGATCTTTCAGGTTCGCAGAGTTGGTGTTGATCAACCGGCGGATGGAAAGTGTGTCTTTGAGCTCTTGTTTCGACATAAGTTTTAGAACTTCAGGCCCGCCTCCCGGGCCGCTTCGGCAAGCGCCTGCACGCGGCCGTGATATTGGTAGCCACCGCGGTCAAAAACCACTTTATCGACGCCCTTTTCTTTGGCGCGCTCGGCGATTATTTTTCCGACAACTTTCGATGCTGCGATGTTGCCGCCGCCTTTGATCTGCTTGCGCACTTCTTTATCGAGCGAACTGGCCGAGCAGATGGTTTGCGCCGTTTGATCGTTCACCACTTGCGCGCGGATGTGCTTCGTCGAGCGATGCACGCACAGGCGCGGTCGCTCGGACGTGCCGGACAGCGTGCGTCGCGTGCGCACGTGAATTCGCCGGCGATGCGCTTCGCGAGATAATCTTCGAACTGGTGCAGCCACTCGTGTTCTCCTTCCAAATACTTCGGAATCTCTAAGCCTAAGCCGTCGTCTTCGCTCCGGCCTTTCCTGCCTTCTTCTTCAGGCGCTCGCCGGTGATTCGCACGCCTTTTTGCTTGTACGGATCGGGCGGACGGAGTGCGCGAAGATTCGCTGCTACTTGACCAACTTGGTTTTTGTCCGCTCCGCTTACCGACATATGCGTTTGTTTCTCAATCGCGATCTGGATGCCTTCGGGAATCGGAAACTCAATTGGATGCGAATATCCTAGGGCCAGGACCACGTTCTTGCCTTTCACTTCGGCGCGATATCCCACGCCAACGATATCGAGGTCCTTTTTGAATCCGGTCGTGACGCCTGTTACCGCGTTGGCGACGAGAGCGCGAGCGAGCCCGTGCAGCGCGCGGTGTTCTTCGGCGTCGCGCTTGGCGATGAGCGTGCCGTCTTTCTGCTCAAAGCGGATTCCCGCCGGCACGCGGACGTTCATTTTGCCCTTGGGTCCTTGCACTTCAACGGCGCCTTCCTTCACTTGAATCTTCACGCCCGACGGCACCGGAATCACTTTGTTTCCAATTCGCGACATGGCTCTTTGCGTTCCTCTTTGCTTCGAAACTTAAACTTTACGTAAGACTGCTTACCAAACCTCGCACAACAGTTCGCCGCCTACGCCTTCTTTGCGTGCCGTGCTTCCGGTCATCAATCCGCGCGGGGTTGAAACAATTGCAATTCCCATACCGCCTACCACTGGACGAATGCCGAACTTGCCCACATAGCGTCGCGAGCCGGGCCGCGAAACGCGCTTCAAGTCCGTAATCACGCAGCGGCGATCGGGTGTGTAGCGCAGAAACACGCGCAGGGTCTTCTTGCCCTTTTCGTCCACCACTTTGTAATTCGAAACAAAACCCTCTTCCTTCATGATTCGCGCGATTTCCACTTTCAGCTTCGAAGAAGGCAAATCGACGCGCGGGTGTTTCGCGCGTGAGGCGTTGCGAATCCGGGTCAACATGTCAGCTACGGGATCAGTCGTCATTCGTCCTTCCTTACCAGCTTGCCTTCACGACGCCGGGGATTTCACCCTTCAGCGCGAGGCCTCGAAAACAGATACGGCACATCTGAAACTTACGGAGCGTTCCGCGTGCCCGACCGCAAATCCGGCAGCGGTTGCGTTCGCGGATCTTGAACTTCAGCTTCTTATGCGTCTTCGCGATTTGACTCGTACGCGCCATGCGTCTCGCTCTCCTTGATCCTGAATCCTTGCTATGCCCGGAAAGGAACGCCGAGCAGTTTCAACAGCTCGCGCCCTTCTTCGTCATTCCGGGCTGTGGTCGTGATCGTGATATTCATGCCCTTGATTTTGTCCACTCGCGTGTAATCGATTTCCGGAAACACGAGCTGGTCTTTCAAACCCAGCGTGTAGTTGCCGCGGCCGTCGAATGAGTTCGGCGGCAAGCCCTTGAAGTCGCGCACGCGCGGCAGAACAATCGCCGAAAGCCGGTCGAGAAATTCGTACATCCGCTCGCCGCGCAAAGTGACCATGCAGCCGATCGGCATGCCTTTGCGGATTTTGAAATTCGCAATCGACTTCTTCGCCCGCGTGATCACCGCTTTTTGCCCTGTGATTTGGCCGAGCTCTGCGGCAGCCGTGTCCAGCAACTTCACGTTGGCGCTCGCTTCACCCAAGCCGATATTCACCGTTACCTTCTTCACGTGCGGCACGGCCATCGTGTTCGTAAAGCCGAAGCGCTTCGATAGCGCCGGGATGGCTTCTTTTCGAAACTTTTCATGCAAACGGCTAATCATCGTTTCAAGTCCTATCGTTCAAGTCCTAGTGTTCAAATGTCGTGTTGCAGCGCCGGCAAACCCGCACCTTGGTGCCGTCCGGCAGCGTTGTATGCCCCACACGCGCGTGCTTCCCGCATCCGGGACAGACCAGCATCACATTCGAAACGTGCAGCTGGCCTTCTTTCTCAAGAATTCCGCCCTTGATGTTTTTCGACGGATTCGGCCGCGTATGCTTCTTAATGATGTTGGCGTGCTCGACGGTTACCGTGTTCTTCAGCCGGTTGACCGACAGCACTTTGCCGCTCTTGCCTTTCGCGCGGCCCGCCATGATCCGAACCATATCGCCATGCCGAATTCCGATCGTGACCGGCTCTTCCATTTTCTTTTTCATCGCTACCACACTTCCGGAGCCAGCGAGATGATCTTGGTAAACTTTTTGTCTCGCAGCTCTCTCGCCACCGGACCAAACACGCGCGTCCCAATCGGTTCGTTCGCGTCATTGATCAGGACAGCGGCGTTGTCATCAAACCTGATATACGTGCCGTCTTTCCGCCTTTGTTCTTTGCGCGTGCGAACCACCACCGCCCGCACCACTTTTCCCTTTTTCACCTGGCTGTCCGGTGTCGCTTCCTTTACCGCTGCCGTAATCACGTCGCCGAGAGAAGCCTGCAAACCCGCATCTCCGCCCAACGGAAGGATGCAGGTGATCTGGCGAGCGCCTGAATTATCGGCCACCGTCAGCCACGTCCTCATCTGAACCATGTTCGTGCTCCCCTATCGAAATCGAACGGCTGCCGCTTCGGCCTTAGGCCACGCGCGTCGAGCGCGAAATCACTTCCTGAAGCCGCCACCGCTTCAGCTTTGAAAGCGGCCGCGTGGAAACAATTCGCACCACGTCGCCCACACGCGCATCGCCTGCTTCATCGTGCGCATAGTATTTCTTGCCGGAACGAACCACTCGCTGATACAGCGGATGCTGCGTGGCGCGAGTGACCTTCACCACGATCGTCTTCTGCATCTTCGCGCTGGTTACCACTCCGACCAGTTCCTGCCGCGATCCACGCGCCGCGGGTGCCGCTTGCTGAACCGCTGCTGCTTCGTTTGCCATTACGCCTTCCTCAATTCGTTCTCGCGCAAAATCGTCTTAACCCGCGCGAAATCGCGTTTCGCTTCGCGAAGCTTCTTCAAGCCTTCCGCTTGCCCTGTCGAAATCTGGAAGCGAAGACGGAAAATCTGCTCGGAAAGCTCCTTCTGCCGGATTTCGAGCTCGTTTGCGTTCATCTCGCGGTATTTATCTGCACGCCGCGCCATCAGAGTTCCTCCGCCCGGGTCACAAACTTGGTTCGAATGGGCAGCTTGTGCGCCGCCAGCTGCATAGCTTCAGTCGCCGACGCCAAGTCAACACCTGCCATTTCGAACATCACCCGCCCCGGCTTTACTACCGCCACCCAGTGCTCCGGTGGACCTTTTCCTTTTCCCATTCGAGTTTCAGCGGGCTTCTTCGTGAACGGTTTATCCGGAAAAATCCGAATCCACAATTTTCCGCCGCGCTTGATAAAACGAGTGATCGCCACGCGCGCCGCCTCAATCTGCCGGTCGGTAATCCACGCCGGCTCGAGCGCTTTCAGTCCGTACTCGCCAAACGCCAGCGCTCCGCCCCGCCACGCTTTACCACTGCGCCGGCCGCGCTGCTGCTTGCGGTACTTCACCTTCTTCGGCATCAACATAATCGGTCGCCTGTTTCCTTAAGCTGTTGTGGTCGTTCCGGGCTTCCCGCGCTCGGGAATCTTTTCGCCCTGGTAGATCCAGCACTTCACACCAATCACTCCGTAGGTCGTCTGCGCTTCGGCGGTGCCAAAATCAATATCCGCGCGCAACGTTTGCAACGGCAGCCGCCCTTGCAGATACCATTCTTTACGCGCGATTTCTGCGCCGTTTAACCGGCCCGCCACGCGCACTTTGATGCCTTTGCAGCCGAAGCGTAGCGCCGAATCAACCGCCTTCCGCATCGCGCGCCGGAAAGCTACGCGCTTTTCAAGCTGCAACGCAATCGATTCAGCCACGAGCGTTGCGTTCAATTCGGGACGATGCACTTCCTGAATATCGATGTGCACTTCCCGCTTTGTTCGCTTCTGGACTTCGCCCTTGAGCTTGTCGATTTCCGAACCCTTGCGCCCGATGATGATTCCGGGGCGAGCTGTGTAGATTCGGACGACGAGCTTGTTAGCTGCGCGTTCGACGTCAATCGAATCGATGCCAGCCGACTTGAGCTTCTCCTTCAGCACTTTGCGCAGCTGGACGTCCTCATGCAACAGGTCGGCGTAGTCCTTCTTCGCAAACCAACGCGACTTCCAGCCTTTGTTGTAGCCCAGCCGAAAACCGTACGGATGTGTTTTCTGCCCCAAACGAGCCTCCTACTTCTTTTTCTTCTGAGGTTGCTTTGCGCGTTTCTCGAGCGCCTTGCGAGCTTTCCGCACTGCGCCTTTCACGCCCTTCGATGCCTGTGCTTCGGCTGCTGCCGCAGCGGCGCGATCTGCTGCCGCGCGATGATGCTCCGCCACTTCCACGATGATGTGGCTCGTCCGCTTCTGATAGCGGAAGCCGCGGCCCATCGGCGCCGGACGCAATCGCTTCCATCGCGGCCCTTCGTTCACGAAACACCGCGTGACGAACAGCGCATCTACGTCAAGCGACTCGCCCGAATCCTCCGCTTTGCGTTCGGCGTTGGCGATCGCGCTACGGAGAGTCTTCTCTACTTCTTTCGCCACTCGCTTTTTCGTGAAGCGTAGCGTCTGCAATGCTTCTTCCGCCCGCTGACCGCGGATTAAATCAATTACCAGCCGTGCCTTCTGCGGTGACACGCGGATGAATCGCGCCTGCGCGATGCCTTCAATCTGACCGGGAGCTTGAATCGCAGTAGCCATCGGTTAAGCCTTCGGCGCAGGAGCTGCGCCGCCACCGCCGCCCGCGGGCGCTGCCCCGGCCGCTGGTGCTCCTGCCGCTGCCGCCGCCCTTTCGAGCGCCGCTTTCACCGCGTGGCCTTTGAAGGTTCGCGTCGGCGAAAATTCACCCAGTTTGTGACCAACCATCTGCTCGGTGATATACACCGGGATGAACTTCTTGCCGTTGTGAACCGCGATCGTGTGCCCCACCATCTCGGGCAGAATCGTCGAACGGCGCGACCACGTCTTCACCACTTTCTTTTCGTTCCGCTCGTTCAACGCTTCCACCTTCACGCGAAGGTGACTGTCGATGAACGGACCTTTTTTAAGCGAGCGCGGCATCTTTTCTTCTTACTCCTCGACCCGGCGCAATTTCACCCACTGCGCGCGCCGCATTTTCCGGAATCCTCTTACGGGACCGGCTACGCGGTGCGAAAGCGGGCAGAAGGGACATACGAAACGAGTCCCTTGCGCGTTTGGAATTTTTTCTACAATCACGGCCCATCCGGCCTTGCACAAACGAAACAGGACTTGCGGCGCAGGCGCGAGTTTCGAGCCGGTTTTCACCACTGGTTTCGCTGCACGCCGCGGAACTGCTTTCCGCACACGCGCCGCTCGCCGGGGTGCCCGTCGATGCGAACGTCGAGACGTTCTACTGGCTGTCATAGGGTTGCTCTCTAATACCCGCCGCGCCGGGTTCATTTTGCTTCTCTTCTTCTCCGAAAATTCTTACTTCTCAACTGAACTATTTGCGTCGCTCCACGATCATCCGGTCGCTCTGCCGCTTCTTCCGCGTCTTCGCGCCCAGAGTTGGAAAACCCCAGGGAGTTTGCGGGTGGTTGCCCTTCACGCGGCCTTCACCGCCGCCGTGCGGGTGATCCACCGGGTTCATTGCCACGCCGCGCACCGTGGGACGCTTTCCGTGCCACCGCGTGCGGCCCGCTTTCCCGTACGTCACGTTCTCGTGGTCCAGGTTGCCAAGCTGGCCAATCGTCGCCATACAATCCACGCTGAATTTTCTCACTTCACCTGACGGCAGCTTCACCAGCGCGAAATCGCCCTCTTTGCTCAGAAGCTGTGCCGCGCCACCCGCCGACCGTACGACTTGCGCGCCTTTGCCCGGATAGAGTTCGAGGTTATGAACCATCGTGCCGGGCGGGATGTGCCGGATCGTCAGCGCGTTTCCGGGAAGAATGTCGGCGCCCTCGCCGTTCTGAATCGTCATTCCCACTTCGAGGCCGACCGGTTGAAGGATGTAACGCTTCTCGCCGTCGGCATAGTGCAGCAAAGCGATGCGAGCGGAGCGATTGGGATCGTATTCGATGGCCGCTACCTTCGCCGGGATTCCCAGTTTTTCGCGGCGGAAATCGATTGACCGGTACTTCCGCGCATGCCCGCCGCCGCGGTGCCACGACGTTACTTCTCCGTGCGAATTGCGGCCGCCTGTGCGCTTCTTCGATTCGACCAGCGACTTCTCCGGCGTTTGCTTCGTGATGTCGCTCTTGTCGAGCATCGTCAGAAAGCGCCGTGAGGGCGTATACGGTTTAAATGTTTTGAGTGCCATTATCGATTGCCTCTTGCTTTATCTTCGCGAGAGCAGCTTCGCTCCCGTTTACGCCGCATTACAGATTCTCGGCGTACTCGATCATCTTTTCGCCTTCCGCCAGCCGGACATAGGCTTTTTTCCAATCGCGCCGGTGACCTTCGGCGCGGCCACGGCGGCGAAACTTGCCGTGAAAATTCGCTGTGCGCACGTGGTCCACTTTCACCTTGAACACGCGCTGCACCGCTTCTTTGATTTCAGTCTTCGTCGCGTCCGACGCCACCTCAAACACCACCGTGTGCTGCGTCTCTTTCACTGCCAGACCTTTTTCGGTGATGATCGGCCGCCGGATTACTTGATAGAGCCTGGTCGCCATCGCTTAACCCTTCTTCCCTTTGGGCTTGGCCTTGGGCTTTTCTTTCTTCGCCGCCGGCTTCTTGGCGGCCTTCGGCGCAGCCGCTTTCACTGGCGTTTTCGTCTCGGCCTTCTCGCTCGACGCTTTCTTTTCAGCAGCGCGGGAAGCGGGTTCGATCTGCACCGGCGTTTCAGGCTTCGTCGCCGACAGCGCACGGCTCAACTTTGCCGCTGCTTCGCGCGAGAGCATCAGGTGGTCATGACGCATCAGGTCGTATGTTTCGAGGCCAGTCGCTGGGACCAACGTCACGCCATCAATGTTGCGGCTGGCGCGTTCGAGATTCAGGTTCGCGCCGTTTTCCACCAGCAGAATCGTGCGCGTTTCCTTGTTCAACTTTCCGAGCGTCTCGCTGAACGGCTTGGTCTTGTGCGATTCGAGCTTCCAGCCATCCACGATCGTCAATTTTGCTTCCGCGAGCTTCGAGGAAAGCGCTGATCGCAGCGCGCCCAGAATCATTTTCTTTGGCAGCGCGTAATCGTAGCTGTGCGGCGTAGGACCGTGCACCGTGCCACCATGGCGCCAGAGCGGCGACCGGATCGATCCGATTCGCGCCCGGCCTGTTCCCTTCTGCTTCCAGAGCTTTTTCCCCGAGCCGCTTACTTCGCTCTTGTCTTTCGTCTTGTGCGTTCCCCGGTGGCGTCCGGCGAGATAGTGGCGCACTGCTTCGTGAAGAAGGTCTCGATTCACCTTCACGCCAAATACATCGTCCGCCAGTTCGATCTGGCCGACTTTCTTTCCTTCCAGGCTTATCACGTCCGCAACAGGCATCGTCGTCTCTTCGTCTCTCTCGAATTCTTACTTGGCCGATTTGGCCTTGTTAATAAAAATGTAGCTGCCAGCCGGGCCCGGTACCGCGCCGCGCACGAGCAACAGGTTTTCGTCCGTGTCGATCTTCACCACCCGCAGATTTTTTGACGTCACGCGTTCATTGCCCATGTGTCCTGGAAAGTGCTGGCCTTTCCAAACGCGCGATGGAAACGAGCTCGCACCGATTCCACCGGGGGCGCGATGGAACATCGAACCGTGGCTGCCTTCGCCGCCGCGGTAGTGCCAGCGCTTCACGCCGCCTGCGAAGCCTTTGCCTTTGCTCACGCCGGTCACGTCGACGAACTCGCCAATCTTGAACCCATCGACGAGGACGCGGTCGCCCGGTTTGGTTTCGTCTTTAGAATCTGCGAGCCGCACTTCGCGCACGTAGCGCATCGGAGCTACGCCGGCCTTCTTAAAATGGCCGGTGAGAGGCTTGTTCACACGCTGCGGCTTGATGAATTCGACAAGACCGAGCTGCACCGCATCATAGCCATCTTTATCTTTCGTTCGCCGCTGCACGACGACGCACGGGCCCGCTTGCAGCACCGTGCACGGCACCGCGGTGCCGTCATCGGCGAAGACTTGCGTCATTCCCAGCTTGATTCCGAGTATGCCTGTCACTGCCATCGCTTTCGCTCTTTCCTCGGCTTTTACTTATCGCAACTTGTGCGAAGCCTTAGGTCTCAAACCCGACTGCATCTACTTCACTGAATGTTCGCGTCCGAATGCTTTGATCTCAACGTCCACACCTGGCGGAAGATCGAGCTTCATCAGCGCGTCTACCGTATCCGGAGTGGGCTCGAGAATATCGATGAGACGCTTGTGCGTGCGCATCTCAAACTGCTCGCGCGATTTCTTGTCCACGTGCGGCGACCGCAATACCGTCCAGCGGTTGATGACTGTCGGCAGCGGAATCGGACCGGCAACATCGGCACCGGTGCGCTTGGCTGTGTCGACAATCTCTTTCGTCGATTGATCGAGAATGCGGTGATCGTACGCCTTCAAACGAATCCGAATTTTTTCTCCGTTGGGCATGGTTACTCGATGATCTCGGCAACCGCGCCGGCGCCCACCGTGTGGCCGCCTTCGCGAATTGCGAATCGCAATCCCTTCTCTAGCGCTACCGGCGTGATCAGGGAAATTTCCACCGAGATGTTGTCACCCGGCATCACCATCTCTACTCCCTGCGGCAGCTTTACGTCTCCCGTCACGTCCGTCGTACGGAAATAAAACTGTGGCCGGTAGCCGGTGAAGAACGGCGTGTGACGCCCGCCTTCTTCCTTCGTCAATACGTAGGCTTCCGCTTTGAACTTCGTGTGTGGCGTGATCGAGCCGGGCTTCGCGAGTACTTGCCCGCGCTCCACTTCATCTTTTTCGGTGCCGCGCAAGAGCAAACCAACGTTGTCGCCCGCGATTCCTTCGTCGAGCAGCTTGCGGAACATTTCCACGCCCGTTACCGTCTTGCGCATCGTGGGACGGAAACCCACGATCTCGATTTCTTCGCCCACTTTTACTTTGCCGCGTTCGACTCGCCCTGTTACTACCGTACCTCTACCAGAAATCGAAAAAATGTCTTCGATCGGCATCGCGAACGGCTTCTCGATATCTCGCACCGGCAGCGGCACGTTCTTGTCCACAGCTTCCATCAGCTCGATAATCGTCTTCTCCCACTTCGCATCGCCTTCCAGAGCTTTTAGCGCCGAGCCGCGAACCACTGGAACCGTGTCGCCCGGGAACTGATAGGTCTTCAAAAGCTCGCGCACTTCGAGTTCGACGAGTTCGAGCAATTCGGGATCTTCCACCACATCGCACTTGTTTAGAAACACCACGATGTACGGCACGCCCACTTGCCGCGCCAGCAGAATATGCTCGCGTGTTTGCGGCATCGGACCATCCGTCGCTGCCACCACCAGGATTGCGCCATCCATCTGCGCTGCGCCCGTGATCATGTTCTTGATGTAGTCGGCGTGGCCTGGGCAATCGATGTGCGCGTAGTGTCGGTTCGGCGTCTCATACTCGACGTGCGACACCGCGATCGTGATTCCGCGCTCGCGCTCTTCCGGCGCATTGTCAATCGAATCAAACGCCCGGAACTGCACCTTGGGGTTGTTCTTCGAAAGCACTTTCGTAATTGCAGCCGTCAACGTCGTTTTGCCGTGGTCGATGTGCCCAATCGTCCCCACGTTTACGTGCGGCTTACTGCGCTCGAATTTCTCCTTCGCCATGTCTTTCTCTGCTCCTCTGCGTTCAGCGTGCTCTGCTCGATCTGGAATTCAAGAGCTGGATCAGGATCTTACCGTCTTGCCAGTTACCTTCGCGATTACTTCTTCCGACACGGACCCAGGCGCCTGCTCGTAGTGCGAAAAGTGCATCGTAAAACTGCCGCGTCCCTGGGTGCGGCTGCGAATTTCGGTGGCGTATCCGAACATCTCCGCCAGCGGCACCTGCACGTTGATAATTTCCGTGCCGCCGCGCGATTCGCGTCCCTGCAATTGACCTCGCCGCGAGTTCAGGTCTGCGATCACGGGCCCCATGTAATCCTCAGGGACAACCACTTCAACGCGCATGATCGGCTCAAGCAACTTTGGATGGGCTTTCTTGCAGGCATCCTTGAAAGCCATCGAACCCGCGATCTTGAACGCCATTTCCGAGCTGTCCACATCGTGGTAGCTGCCGTCTTCGAGCACCACAGCGCAATCAACCATTTCATAACCCGCGAGTACGCCTGTTTCCATCGCTTCGCGCACGCCGTTTTCGATGGGCTGGATGAATTCCTTGGGAATCGCTCCGCCAACAACTTTGTCGATGAACAGCAGGCGATGTTCTTTGTCGAAATGCCACTTCCCGCCCTTGCCTGCAACCGATTTCGAGAGTTCGTCGATTTCATCCGTCGACATTTCGTGCATGTCTTCGTGATTTGAATTCGGAAGCGGATGGACGGAGAGAACCGCGTGGCCATACTGGCCGCGGCCGCCGGTCTGCCGGATGTATTTCCCTTCGCCTTCGGCCTTTCTCAAAATCGTCTCGCGATACGCCACCTGGGGACGGCCGACATTGGCCTGCACGCTGAATTCGCGCATCATGCGATCGACAATAATTTCCAGGTGCAGTTCGCCCATTCCTGAAATGAGCGTCTGGCCGGTGTCGTGGTCGGTATGAACGCGGAAGGTCGGATCTTCCTGTGCGAGCTTTCCGAGCGCGGCGCCCATTTTTTCCTGGTCAGCCTTGGTCTTTGGCTCGATCGCCACTGAGATCACGGGCGCCGGAAAATCGATGTTCTCGAGGACGATGGGCTTTTCTTCGTCGCACAGTGTGTCGCCGGTCGTGACGTTTTTCAGTCCGACGCAAGCTGCGATATCGCCCGCTTCGATCGATTCGATCTCTTCGCGCTTGTTCGCGTGCATGCGGAGCAATCGTCCGATGCGCTCGCGCGTCTTGCGAGTCGAGTTGTAAACATTTTGACCGGTCTTGAGCACACCGGAATAGACGCGGATGTAAGTGACGTGGCCGACGAATGGGTCGGTCATGATCTTGAATGCCAGCGCGGCAAACGGCTGATCGTCAGAGGCGCGACGCAGAACGGCTTCGTCGCCATTCGGATCCTCGCCTTCTACCGGTGGAACATCGACCGGCGATGGCAGGTAGTCCACGACTGCATCGAGCAGCGGCTGAACACCCTTATTCTTGAATGCTGAGCCGGCGAGAACCGGAACCAGCTTCAGACCAATCGTCGAGCGGCGAATCGAAGCGCGCAGTTCGGCCGGTTCAAGTTTGTGCTCGGCCAGATATTTTGTCAGCACGGCATCGTCGTGCTCGGCAATGTATTCCACCACTTTGTCGCGATGCTCTTTGTAGAATTCCGGAGTCAGCGCCGAAGCTTTCACGGCCGTGCCGATTTCAGGTCGCGACTCGAGGAACTTCGCGTCCCATAGTTTTTCGAGCGGCAGCACTTCGTATTCAGCGCCCAGCGTTTCGTCTTTCCAGATAATGGCGCGCTCTTCGATGAAATCAATTACTCCGATAAAGTTGTCTTCTCTACCGATGGGATACTGAAGGGGAACGGGGTGAGCCGAAAGTCTCTGCCGCATCGAGCGAATCGAATGGTCAAAGTCCGCGCCAATGCGGTCCATCTTATTGATGAACGCAATGCGCGGCACGCGATATTTGTCAGCCTGACGCCATACAGTTTCGGATTGCGGCTGCACACCGGCGACGGCATCGAAAATCGCGACAGCGCCATCGAGCACGCGTAGCGACCGTTCGACTTCCACCGTGAAATCCACGTGGCCCGGCGTATCGATGATATTGATGCGGTATTTCTTGTCGAAGCGCATCCACGAAGCAGTCGTCGCCGCCGACGTGATCGTAATCCCGCGCTCACGCTCCTGCTCCATCCAGTCCATCACGGTGGTGCCTTCGTGAACTTCGCCGATCTTATAAGTCACACCCGTGTAGAACAGGATGCGCTCGGTTGACGTCGTCTTTCCGGCGTCAATGTGCGCCATGATCCCGATGTTGCGAATCTGATCGAGTTGTACTTGTCGTGCCATTTTCGAAATTTACCGGCGCCCTGTCAGCGCGTTACCAACGATAATGCGCGAACGCCTTGTTCGCTTCCGCCATGCGGTGCACATCTTCCTTCTTCTTCACCGCGCCGCCGCGTCCATTCGCAGCATCCATAATCTCTTCCGCCAGCCGATCCGTCATTGACTTGCCGCCTCGCGTGCGCGAGTACAGCACCAGCCAGTGAATCGCGAGCGATTGCCGCCGGAACGGATTCACTTCCACCGGCACTTGATAGTTCGCGCCGCCAACGCGCCGCGACTTCACTTCCAACACCGGCTTGCAATTCTCAATCGCCTTCTTGAACAGCTTGAACGCGTCGTCGTTCGTCTTCTTCGCCACCTGGTCCATCGCGTTGTAAAAAATCGTCTGCGCAGTCGACCGTTTGCCGTCGTACATCATGCTCGAAATAAACTTCTGCACCAGGTCACTGCCATACACCGGATCGCCCGGGATTTTGCGACGAAGAACCCATCCTTTACGTGGCATCTATCCGCTCTCCTACTTCTGTGCGGCTTTGGGCCGCTTGGCGCCGTATTTCGAGCGCCCTTGCTTGCGATTTTCCACTCCCGCTGCATCGAGAGTGCCGCGAATCACGTGGTAGCGAACACCCGGCAGATCCTTCACGCGGCCGCCGCGCACGAGCACGATCGAGTGCTCCTGCAGGTTGTGACCAATTCCGGGGATGTACGTCGTCACTTCCGCGCTGTTCGTCAGCCGCGCGCGCGCCACTTTGCGCAACGCCGAGTTCGGCTTCTTGGGCGTCTGCGTATAAACGCGCACGCACACGCCGCGCTTTTCCGGACACCCTTCCAGCGCCGGCGATTTCGTCTTCGTCCGGATCTGCTCCCGCCCGTAACGCACTAATTGTGCAAACGTCGGCACGCTCTACCCCCTCGCATCTCGAAAACTCTGCGTCCTCTTCTGCGCTTGCGAAAATACAAATTCGCCGCGCAGAGCTACGCACGTGAATGAACAGAAAAGGTCGCCTACGCACCCGAAGGTAATTCAGGTACTCCGCGCTGACGCTTCACCCCGAGGAGTGAACTGCATCTGCTTAATACGGAGAGGCTGCACGGCTTTGCGGGGCTGGCGCCCCATTCTGGCCGCTCTTCCCGGCCCCGTTCCGCCGTTCTCTGTTCCGGGGCTGGAAGACTTCCCTTTCACCACAGGGCCCTAACCGAGGCCCGAACAACCGCCGAAGTATAGGGAAAATAAAGACTATTGTCAACCCCGCTCACTTGTGGAAATTATTTCGAAAATATTTACAAATATTTTCACCGTCGAATTTTGCGTTCCATCCGAAAGAAAAGCGCGTGATTCCGTGTTCGACCGGCCCGTACCGCGTCGCAAGGGTATCTGAAAACACACTGGCTGATGGCGCGTGACGCGGGCTTGCGAAAACTATCGCCCTCGGCTAACAGCTTATTTATCTGAAGCTTAGTTCAGGAGCTGTCTTTCGACGTGTAGTTCTAGTACTTCTATTATCGCCACGATTCGGAACTTCCTCAGCGTAAGGGAAACGCCAAACCATTTTCGATCGCGAACGACCACGCCCCGCACTGCTTTACCAGTACCAGCAAAATGCCTACACTTGAATCGCGATTTTCAACAGGGAGTGTGAATGTATCGCCTTTCAGGCCTCTCGCTTTTGCTTTTTCTCGTTTGCTCGAGCACACTTGGCTCGCCGCAAGCTGCACCGCCACCGTCGGCTACTTCACCTGTGCCCCAAAATGGGACGGCTTCCGCCGTCCAAGTGCCTTCACCCGAGTATGCCCAGGAACCGTTTCTGATCGAGAAGTATTACTCGACGGCACGGTTTGAGAACGACGGCACAGGAGAACGAGAGCTCGATGTCCGCGTCCGTGTTCAAAGTGACGCCGGCGTGCAAGCGCTCGGCGAACTCGTGTTCGGTTACGGTGAAGCCAACGAGAAAATGGATGTTCGTTCCGTGGTCGTGCACAAAACGGACGGAACTAACGTGACGGCTGGTCCCGATGCTGTAAAAGAAATGACTGCGCCGATCGCGCGCGACGCCCCGGTTTACACGGACTACAAAGAAAAACACATTACGGTCCCTTCGCTGCGTCCCGGCGATACTCTCGAATACTCGATCGTCACCCACATCGTGAAGGCATTCGCGGCCAACCAATTCTGGTTCGAGCACAATTTCCTCGAAGGCACGGTTGTTCTCGATGAGCGGCTCGAAGTGAACGTCCCCAAAGGCCGCGAAATCAATCTGCAATCTCCCGATTTTCGATTTGAAAAGGCTGATTCTGGCGACCGAACAATTTATCGCTGGAAGCGTTCCGTCGCTGCGCGCCCGGCGAACGATGCCAAGAAAAAAAACGACGATTCCAATCCGAAGCCACCGAGCGTGCGCCTCACAACATTTGGGAATTGGGAAGAAATCGCTCGCTGGTACTCACAGCTCGAAAAAGGACGCACCGAACCATCGCCCGAAATCCGCACAAAAACACAGGAGCTTATCCAAGGCCGTACCGCGGAACTCGACAAGATTCAAGCTGTCTACGATTACGTCTCAAAAAATATTCGCTACGTCAGCCTCTCGTTCGGCCTCTCGCGCTATCAGCCGCACGCAGCTTCGGAAGTTTTCACAAATCAGTATGGCGATTGCAAAGACAAGCACACTCTGCTCGCCGCAATGCTCGAAGCCGCGGGTATTCATTCTGACGCCGTGCTGATACCTTCATTGCGAAAGCTCGACACTTCGCTTCCTTCACCGTCGCAATTCGATCACATGATTACGGCTGTACCCGTAAACGGGCAACTGATCTGGATGGACACGACGACCGAAGTTGCGCCGTTCCGCCTCCTCGCCGCGTCGCTGCGCAATAAATCAGCTTTGCTCGTAGCAGCAGACGGCGCGGGAAAAATCGTCGAGACTCCGCAGGATCCGCCGTTTCTTTCAACCCAACGCGTCGAAGTGGATGCCCAGGTGAATGAATTGGGCAAACTCAGTTCGAAACTCCGCTACTTCGTCCGCGGTGACAACGAACTCGCGCTGCGAATCGCTTTCCGCCGCACCCCGCAAACGCAATGGAAAGAGCTCGGCCAGACGGTAGCCACTCTCGACGGTCTTCACGGCGAAGTGACGGCCGTAAAGCCCAGCGATCCCTCGGATACCTCGAAACCCTTCGAGCTCGATCTCGACCTGGCCCAGCCAAACTATCTTGATTGGTCCAGCAAGAAAACAAGAGTCGCGCTTCCGCTGGCCGCCATAGGCGTACCAGCGGTCCCGGAAAATAATTCCGGACCGATCCGTCTCGGCAGCCCGCTCGACGTAAGCGTGCGCTTGAAACTGGTCCTGCCTGACAACTACGTCGCGCAGCCTCCTGTTGGAGTTTCCGTCCCGCGTGATTATGCCGAATTCAAATCCAGCTATCGGTATGAAGACCACGCGCTCACAGTCGCCCGTTCACTCACTTTTAGAATGCGCGAACTGCCGGCATCACGCATGAGCGACTATCTTGCGTTTGCCCGCGCCGTCGAATCGGACGAGACGCAGACGCTCGCAATCGCGAACTCGAGCACCGGAATGCCCACGCTGCCCGCCACTGCAAACGCGGATGAGCTGCTCGAGACAGGCCTTGCTGCGCTCAATTCCGGCAACATTCGCGCGGCCATTCCACTCTTTCAGCGTGTTGTCGAACTCGAACCGCAACACAAGCAGGCCTGGAATGATCTGGGCCTGGCCTATCTTCGCGCACGCAATTTCGACAAAGCCGCTGATGCATTTCGCAAGCAGATCGGCGTGAATGCTTTTGACGAACACGCCTACAACTACCTGGGTATCGCCTTGCAACAACAGGAAAAATTCGACGAGGCCGAAGCTGCCTTCAAAAAGCAAATTGAGCTGAATCCTCTCGACCCGATTGCCCATTCCGCGCTGGGCTCGCTACTCCTCCAGCAGCATAAATATGTCGAAGCAGTACCCGAACTGGACAAGGCCAGCGTCCTCTCCCCCGAAAATGCGGGCCTCCAGGTCGGACTCGGACAGGCCTACCTCAACACGAATGAAAAAGAAAAAGCGCTTGCGGCGTTCGAGAAAGCTGCAGAAATCTCGCAAACCCCGGACGTGTGGAACAATGTCGCCTATAACCTCGCCGATTATTCACTCGAACTCGACAAAGCACTGCAATACGCCGAATCGGCCGTCTCAGCCACTGCCGCCAGCCTGCGCAACGTGGAACTTTCGAATCTTTCGCTCGACAATTTGAACGCGGTGGCAAGCATCGGCGCCTATTGGGACACGCTCGGCTGGGTCTACTTTCAAAAAGGCGACGATGCGAAAGCTCTGGACTTCGTTCAAGCCTCCTGGCTGCTGAATCAGCATGGCGAAGTAGGAGATCACCTGGCGCAGATCTATCAGAAGCGAGGCGAGAAAGATCGCGCGATTCACATGTTTGCGTTAGCACTAGCCGCCCCGCACTCGGTTCCCGAAACCCGCGCTCGTCTCGTAATACTTCTCGGAGGCAACACGGGGATCGATGAGCGGGTGAAGCAAGCCCAGGCCGAACTCGCCTCGATTCGAACTCTGCGCGCCGGAAAGCTATTGAAAGAAGAGGCTCAGGCGGATTTCTTCGTTCTACTGTCGCCAGGGGGGAAGAATGCAAAAGTCGATGCGGTCAAATTTATTTCGGGCAGCGAAAAACTTCGTCCGTTTGTTGCAAAGCTGCACGATCTCGACTACGGACCAATGTTCCCCGACGCCGCTCCCGTGAAACTCGTTCGCCGTGGAACACTCGCATGCTCCGCGTCCACTGGCAACTGCACCTTCACATTGATACGACCCGAGGATGTGCGCTCGGCAAACTGACATCCAAATTACACAGGGCGAGAATTTTCATAACAGGCTAGGTAATGTGGCCGCTACTTAATTTCCATTACTTCTTTTTCTTTCATCGCGGAAAGATCTTCAATCTTCTTCGTTTCCGACTGAGTCAGCTTCTCCAGCTCGTCCAACGTCCGCTTCTTCTCGTCTTCGCTGATTTTCTTTTCCTTCTCGAGCTTTTCGACCGCCTCCTTAATGTCGCGGCGGATGTTGCGCACAGCGGTGCGGTGATTCTCGAGCACTTTGTGAATGTGCTTCACCATATCCTTGCGACGATCTTCCGTCAGCGCCGGGATCGGCACGCGCAGCACCTTTCCGTCGGAGGCGGGATTCAGCCCCAGATCGGAAGTTCGAATCGCCTTGTCAATCAGCGGCACGGCGGTCGGATCCCACGGCGCGATCACGATCATCGTGGCGTCCGGCACATTCAACGTGCCGAGCTGATTCACAGGCATCGGCGTGCCGTGATAGTCCACCCGGATATGATCCAGCAGCGATACGTTCGCGCGTCCCGTTCGCACCCCCGAAAGCTCTTTGCGGAAATCCTCCACGGCCTTTTCCATGCGGATTTTCGACTGGCTAATAGCATCTTTGCTTGTCGCGATCGTTGTCATCTGCGAAATTGCCTCCGTCGCTCGCGTGCTACGCTGCGCCCACCGTTGATCCCACCGGTTCGCCCAGTACCACGCGCTTCAGATTCCCGGGCACATTCATATTGAACACCACGATCGGCATCTTGTTGTCCATGCACAACGAAATGGCCGTTGAATCCATCACTGACAAACCTTTTTTCAGCACGTCGAGATAAGTGATTTTCTCGAATCGCTTCGCTCCCGGCACTTTTTCCGGATCGGCATCGTATACGCCGTCCACGCGCGTCGCTTTCAAAATCACTTGCGCCTTGATTTCCATCGCGCGCAAAGCCGCCGCAGTGTCCGTCGAGAAATAAGGATTGCCCGTGCCCGCAGCGAAAATCACCACTCGATCCTTTTCCAGGTGCCGCGTCGCTCGCCGCCGGATGAATGGCTCTGCCACCTGATGCATCTCAATCGCGCTCATCAACCGCGTGTGACAACCGGATTTTTCCAACGCATCCTGCAGTGCCAACCCATTGATCACTGTTGCGAGCATGCCCATGTAGTCGCCAGTAGCGCGATCGATCGAGAGTTCTTTCTGGCGGGTGCCGCGGAAAATATTTCCGCCGCCCACCATGATCGCCACCTGCACTCCCAGTTCTTGAACTTCCTTCACCTCGTGCGCGATTCCCTGAATCGTAGCCGCGTGAATGCCCGATTGTTCCGGTCCCGAAAGCGATTCGCCCGAAAGCTTCAGGACAAGCCGTTCGTAAACAGGCACGCCTCTTGCGCTAACTCGCGTCGCTGCGTCTGCAGTTGTCATCATCCGGTCGGCCCAGTTTCCCCCGGGCATTCTAGTGCCGTTCGAATGATTTGGCACTAGCGAATTTCATCGCACCTTGGCATTCCGTTGCGATCTAGCTTTGACAAAATATTTCGCACTACCTTGGCAGCGAGGCACTTGTAAAACCGTTCAGCCTCGGCCGCACCAAGTTTTTGCGGATGTGTCGATGTAAGGTAAGTCGGTTCGGTAGTGCTTATACAGCGGGAACAACCGCGTCAGGTTCTTCAGATGCCGGCGGAGACGCAATCGCACCATCCATCTCGCCGACTTTGAATCGCGAGAACCGGCGTACCGCGATGTTCTCACCCACCTTCGCGATCGCCTGATCCACCAGTTCTTTGATGGTGACGCCTTCGTCCTTGATGAAATGCTGCTCGTAGAGGCAATTCTCTTCGTAGAATTTTTCCATCTTGCCGTTGACGATCTTCTCGATCACGGGCTCAGGCTTTCCTGTCTGCTTCGCCTGATCCTTGTAAATCTCCCGTTCGCGGTCAAGAATTTCCTGTGTCACTTCCTCGCGGCGCAAAAATCGCGGATCGAGCGCAGCGATATGCATCGCCACGTCGTGGCACAGCCTTTGAAAATCTTCTGTGCGTGCCACAAAATCGCTCTCGCAGTTTACTTCCACCAGCACGCCGATCTTCCCGCCGGCATGAATATATGACCCGACAAGTCCTTCCGATGTAGCGCGCTGCGCCTTCTTCGCGGCCGCCGCCTGGCCTTTCTTGCGAAGAATGTCGATGGCCGACTCCAAGTTACCTTGCGCTTCAATCAAGGCTTCTCGGCAGGCCGCGAAGCCGGCGCCAGTGCGCTCGCGCAGTTGCTTCACGAGTTGCGCGGGTATGTTTGGTTTTCCGTCTGTTGCCATGTCTGCGCTCAATTCCTTTTTATATAGATTCGGGCCTGGCGGCCCGAAGTTTGCGAGGCCCTGTTCAATCCTGTTTTTCTGGTCTCAATGCGACAGAACGAACGGCAATTACTAGCGCGGGACCGAATCGTCGCCGTTCGCCAGCGGAGTAATCACTTCTTCCGTGGCCACGTCCCCGGGTTCGCCCTCCACGAAGTCGCCTTCCTGCTTCTCATACACTTCGTAGGCGCTCGTATCGACGTAATCCACTTCCGGTTCCGCTCCCTCTACGCCGGCAACCTTCTGGTCCGCAATTTGCGACTGCTCGAATGTCTGCCGACCGCTCAGCACTGCGTCGGAAATCTTGGAAGTAAACAGCCGAATCGCGCGCAGAGCGTCGTCATTGCCGGGAATCACCCAGTCGACGAGGTCCGGATCGCAATTCGTGTCGACGATCGCCACCACCGGAATACCCATCCGGCGCGCCTCTCGCACAGCAATCACTTCCGCGTTCGGGTCGATCACGAACATCGCGTCCGGAAGCGTAGCCATATTTTCAACGCCGGAAAAATTCTGTTGGAGGTGCTTCAGTTCGCGGTCGAGGCGCGCGCCCTCTTTTTTCGAAAACTGCGCCATCCGGCCGTCTTCACTCATGGCCTTCAGCAGCTTCAGGCGTTTGATGGATTTTTGAAGGGTGACCCAGTTCGTCAGCGTGCCGCCGAGCCAGCGATGGTTCACGTAAAACATTCCGCAGCGGGTGGCCTCTTCGGCAATCGCTTCTTGCGCTTGGCGCTTGGTGCCGAGAAAGAGGACGCTCTTGCCTTGCGCGGCCATGTTCCGCCACGTATCTCGCGGCGTCGCGGAACATCTTCAAGGTCTTTTGCAGGTCAATGATGTGGATCCCGTTTCGTTCGCCGAAGATGTATTCCTTCATCTTCGGATTCCAGCGGCGCGTCTGATGGCCGAAATGAACCCCAGCCTCCAGAAGCTCCTTCATCGTAATTTCGACTCCCAAAGTACCTCCTTAAATAAGGGACGCTTTTCTCGCCTTGCGGCGCCAGCATCCTTTTCTGCCGGTCCTTCCCGGCCGTGGATTTACTTCTTTGCTTTGCAGTAGGGGCACGGCATGCCGTGCCCGATCGCCTGGATCACTACCGCTTGCTGTACTGGAAGCGGCGACGCGCTCCCTTTTGCCCGTACTTCTTGCGTTCCTTCATGCGCGAATCGCGCGTCAGGAAACCATTCTTCCGCAGGGCCGGACGCAGGTCTGGATTCAACTTCGACAGCGCGCGCGAAAGCCCCATCCGCACCGCTCCAGCCTGTCCGCCCACTCCGCCGCCCTTCACGGTGGCTCTCACTTCCACCTGATCCTGCATCTGCGTGAACTTCAGCGGCTCGGTAGCCGCCGTGTTCCACGCAATGTTCCGGAAATATTCTTCAACCGGGCGGCCGTTCACCGTGAATCGCGCCGGTCCCACCTTCACGTACACGCGCGCCACCGCTTCTCGGCGGCGTCCGGTCCCATAGAACTGCTTTGCCTGCCGCGCCTTCCAGCGAACTCGAAGCTGAACTCAACTTGCCTCCTGTTTATCGTGAACGCTTAGTTGCCAGGTTCAACGCCTCGGCAACGATTCACAGGCACTCCTGCGCAGATTTCTCCACGAAGAGCGCAGAAATTCTCAAAATCTCTGTCTCGAGGTTACAACGCGATCGGCTGGGGCTTCTGTCCGGCGTGGCGGGCAAGCGCTTCACTTCCGGCATAGACACGCAGCTTCTTTGCGCGACGCGCACGGAGCTTGTTCTTCGGCAACATCCCAAGCACCGCTTCGCGCACGATCTCTTCTGGACGACGTTGCAACATCATCCGGATGGGAATTTCCTTCAGCCCGCCCGGTGATCCGCTGTGATGGCGATAAATCTTCTGATCGATCTTGTTGCCCGTCAGCTTCATTCGCTCGGCGTTGACCACGATCACGTGATCGCCGCGAGTCGAGATAACGGCGTGTAGTTCGGCTTGTCCTTGCCGATCAAAAGTCTCGCGCACGCGCGTCGCCAGGCGCCCAAGCACATGCCCGTCCGCATCCAGCACGAACCAGTTCTTTCCTACCGTCAACTCTTCGGCCTCTCGGCCCTTTGGAACATACGTCCGCATCTGCCCAGTCACACCTTTCCTTCAAAAGACAAACGCTAACTATAGGCTAGCCCACGATTTCTGTCAACGAAAGGAATGTACGCTACAGAGGCGCACGTTCAAGAGGTACGACAAACTGAATGCCTTGCACCCTCTTCTTGTATAGCCTTGCGTCATTTGTGATGAAGAGATCAACCCCAAACCCAGCCGCGCACGCAAGTTGAATCGCATCTGGTGGTTTTAGCGACCGATCACATCGAAGGCCGGCGTAGATGGTTGTACATTTTGCATCAAACGGAAGGATTAGCGCAGTCGCTTCAATCGCCTCAACGTACTTCCTCGCAATGTCGTCATCTCGCTGCTCGATCGGCTTAACGAGTATCTCGCCCACTGTAAGCGCCGACGTAATCAGTTGATCCCCCCGAGCCAGCATGGATTGTCTAAGAGCGGTCACTTGCTTCAAAATCGAGCCCTCGCCTTCGAATAAATAAATGAATAGGTTCGTGTCCCAGAATACCCGGCTCATTCCCAACCTTCTCGAAG
Organism: uncultured Acidobacteriota bacterium; assembly: GCA_963721825.1. Classification (GTDB taxonomy): domain Bacteria; phylum Acidobacteriota; class Terriglobia; order Acidiferrales; family UBA7541; genus Palsa-295. The sequence continues at coordinate 263,892 of CAVRLE010000002.1, forward strand.
TCGGCGCACATATTCATCTGCGTGTTCATCTGCCCAAACGCGCTTACCCGATCCTCGAAGGGCAAGCAGAGGATCTTCTCGATTCACCTGCTTCCTCGTCGTCACACTCCAATCCTCATACCACTTCATCAAGTTGGCATATCTGTGCGGTAAGGCTTCCAAACTAGGAATCGTTTTGCTGCCCTCTCGTTCAGGATGGTAGGAATCGCCCTGGCGAAATAGGCGCCTCCGCCCCGGCGCGGTCTCTATAAGCATCCGGTAACGGGCGGGATTTGGCGGACGATTCGCAACGCAATGCTGGACCACATGCACATATACGCCTGGTCTCAACTCGCCGGTCAACGCTTCTCGGCGCGCCCGAGCGACAATTTCCTCGACCGAGAAATCAGGCTCGCCCGGCTGTTCACGATGAAGGAGGGCGACGGCGATCCACACTTCGTCGGCAACCTTCACACTCGCCTTCGCAGCGACTCTCATCAGTACATTGTAACAATGTACCGATGTAATGTCAAAGAACTTACAGAATGAGCCGGCATATCATCTGTGCGACGGGTTAGTTCCCCACAACGAACAGATGCCCGTTGTTTTGCGTGTAAAGCTTGCCGTCCGGCCCTATCGATAGCGGCGTATACGCAGCTCCGAGTGCAATATTCAGAAACATCTTGCCTCCCGGAGTCGTGAAGATTCCGGAGTGCCCTTGCGGCAATACGTAAATGTTTCCATCCTCACTGTTCACGTACACATTCCCACTTGAATCGATCGCCGGCATGTTGATGCACCACTCGTAGCCATTAGGATGTCCCGTATCAATCAGCGTGTTCTGGAATTGCCATTCGATGTTCATGTTCGGGTCGAGCTGCGTAATGTAATAAGGACCCGGCGGCAACGACTGGCATACCGGGCTATTCAGGAAGCAATACTGCGGGGCATTGTAATGATTGTCTTTGATTACGATCGAATAAGTCTGTCCGTGCACCCACACACCAGGCGTCGAGTCCCACCCGAAGAAAAACGCATTCAAAAAGTTCCCCGCCGAATCGAAATGAAATAAATGTCCGCGCTCCGCGTTGTAATTATCGAGCGCTCCCAAAACCACCGAGCCATCCGGCAGCACCGTCGGCGAAGACGACGCCTGATCCACAATCGATCCCGATCCCATCGCATTTGTCGTCGGATCCACTCCCGTCGTGGTTCCCAACCGGAAAGCGTTGGGAGTCGCAGTCGTCGGTCCAATGGGAACAAGCACGCCACAGCCATCGCTCAACATGTTTTGCAGCGACGCAGCCCATTTCGGCGTCAGGTTTGAATTCACCGCCACGAGATAACTGACCATCGCATCAAAGTGCGCTCGACTGCCCGTGTAAATGGTGCCGTCTGCTGCAATCGCCGGAGCAATGTTAATGCCCGGCCGTTGCGACCCGCATGCCCCGGGAAAGGGCGGTGCAGTCGAACCTGAACTGGGTGGCCATGGAAGCGTCGTTGCCGCGTTAGGCAGCAATGCGAATGTGCCTGGACACGACGTCGAATTACCCGATGGCGCGTTCGGAACCAGCGTGGCGTAAGTTACCTTCGACGCGGAATCATTCGGCGCAATTTTTACCAGCCAAGCGTTGATCACGTCGTTGGAATTCCATGGATTGCCACCCGTCACGTTGAGTTGAATCACGTTGTAATAGATGTTCCCGCTCGAATCCGCCGAAAGCGGCCCCGAAACGAACGTATTTGCTGACGTCACACCGTTCACACCGCTCAGCGGATTTATATGCGACATGCTAGTCCCCGCCGTTTTATCCACCTTCCACACAGTGCCCGCAGCCCCCGGCACATAAATAAAATTATTCGCCTCGATCGGATGAAACACCGGTTCCCATCCTTGAAGTCCACCGGCCCCTATGTTGAAGTTCACCGCGTTTGGCTCCGGAATCCAATCGCTCTGAAACGTCCAGATTGTCGCCAATTGCCCGTTGGTCCACGTATACCGGCGTTCGTTCCAGATCATCGAATTCCAGCTGTTCGGCCCGCACGACGCTCCGCTCTGCCAGCTCCCCACCGGATTGCACGAATTGTAAGTCCCCGTCTTCAGCACCATGTACACATCATTCCCGTCAATCACTGGAGTCTGCTCGTGGACCACAAGCTCGCCTCCGAGCTCGGCTTTCTCCTGGGCGATGAACGGATCGTAGACAATATCCGCCAGTTTGCTGGCCAAACCCTGTCCGGCCACACTTACCATGCCTGTGTGCTGCGGATTACTTCCCCACTGTGGCCAGAAAGGAGTGTTTGCAGCTTGCGGATTCACCATGAACGTCACTGTGATGGTGGCGGGCGATCCCTGCGCTCCTGTTGCAGTCACCGTAATATGTCCCGTATAAGCGCCAACCGCCAAGCTGCCCAGCACAGCTGTGACTGTTAACGTCCCGGGTGTGGTTCCACTTGCCGGCGCCACCATCAGCCAGCTCGAATCGCTAGTCGCTGTGAAATTGAGTGCACCGCCTGTCCCCGTGTTCGTCACGTTCACCATCGCGGGAGCAGGATCGTTCGCAATGCCAAATACAGCCGAAAAAGTGAGCGTTGTCTGCGAAACGGTGAGCACTCGACTGCCGCCCGTGCTTCCTCCGCCGCCGCATGCCGCCAGCACCGCGCAGAGTATCGTCACCCACACCATTCCCGCAGCTCGATTCACAAGTACACCCCTAAGTGCGTTCAAAGACTCGCGGTAATACCACCTTTGAACACTCGCTGCCAGCATCAGTTGTCTTCGAATCTTTAGTTGGTAAACGGAGTAGGTCGACTGCGACAAATAACAACAATGGCAGACGAAAAGTAGTTGGCGAGAGGTAGCGCAAGAAGAAAAACCCGGCTGGCGAGCCACACCTTCTGGCCCGCCCCGGAATCTTAGAGCAGCCGACCGGTTCCGCCGAACCGGCCAGGCCACCGCTGTTAGTCGGACGATGCGTTGCTCGAAGCTGTTCGCATCGAGCGCGTGTATGCTGGCTTGTCCAGATCGCTGTCGCTGCTGGACGACGCGTCGCCAGTCTTATCGATTTCGATAGAGCCCTTGAAGTACGCCCCATCCTCGATCATGATCCGCGCGGTCGTCAAATCCCCGACCACCGAGCCGTCCTTCTTGATCTCGATCCGGTCGCGCGCTCGCAGATTGCCCTTCACATTTCCAAACACCGCCACTTCGCGCGCAATGATGTCGGCCGTCACTTTCGCGCTGGCGCCGATCGTCAGCTTGCGGTCCTCGAGATGAACAAGACCTTCGACCGTGCCGTCAATATGGAGATCTTCGTTGCCGGTGATTTCGCCCTTCACGTGCAAACTTGCTCCCAGACGGGCCGTGCCGCCGCTCGACGTCGTCGCAGGATATGGAGAATCAAGTGGTGCCATTGTTTTTACCTCCCCGGTAAATGGTGTTGCCGATGGTATCGAAGGCTTGGACTGCTGCGGGAGCGGAGTCTTTGCCGGAGTCTCCGTTTTTTTATCTCCCCACATTTACCCTCCTTGGGCCTGGTTTCGCTGAAAGTAGAATAACTGGGAGTCCGAATGTAGTCCCGCAGGCAAAGAATGGCAACCCAAATTGAAACAGCTGTGCTCGGAGAGCCAACTGAACATTAAACGAATGTCAGGAGGAAAAAAGATACAGAGCTTGGGCCTGACGATTACCGCCCATCGAATCAATACTTCCGCAATACTCCCACCACGCGCCCCTGAATCCTCACGTCTGTGGCTGCCAGCAGAATAGGCGACATCTGCGAATTGGCCGGCTGCAAACGAATCTTCCCGCCCGGCTCGCGATAGAATCGTTTTACTGTCGCTTCGTCTTCTCCCACCAGCGCTACAACAATCTCACCCGGATTCGCCACCTGCGTTTGTTCCACTACGATGAAATCGCCGTCCAGAATGTGATCCTCGCGCATCGATTCGCCCTTCACCTGCAACACAAACGTGTTCTGCCCGCGCGCAAAATCGGCAAGCGAAATCGTCTCGTTATCTTCCACTGCTTCCAGCGGACTCCCCGCGGCGATCCTCCCCGCCAGCGGCAGCTCAACGACGTGGCGATCCAGCACCTGTTCGCGAACCGGTTTCGGAAGCTGCACCACCTCGATCGAGCGGCTCTGATTGTAGCCGCGCCGGATGTAATTCTTTTTTTCAAGCGTCGAGAGATGCTTGTGGACGGTAGCGAGTGACGTAAGCTTCAGAGCGCGCGCAATCTCCTCAAAACTCGGCGAATAGCCGTTCTTGTTCATGAACGCGACAAGGTAGTTCAGAACTTCCTTCTGCCTCTTCGTTAATGTCATCGCAACCCCCAGGGGTCTTTTATCAGCGTAGCGAAGATAGGCGAACCAAAAGCGAAAGTCAATAGTACTCTAAGACAGGTGGTGACTTACCTTTAAGTACAGGTGCAACCTGCCCCTCAAAATAACTCGCCATCCGCCTGCTCCGGTTATCTGCCATGGCCGGTCTTGAGAAACACCAATACCCGTTACGTTCTGGCCAACAAATCCGCCAAGGCTTCTCTGCCGTTTCTGCCGGCGCTGGACTCCGCCGATAGCTAACTTCAAGGTCTGTCAATCGTTCATGCGGCGGGGAAAAAGAATCTTCCACGTTGCATCTTTTACCGTTCGGAGTTAGATTTCGCGCAGCGCGGTTTAGGGAGTCGGGACCGAGCCTCCCTGCTCTCCGGGTGGAATTCAGAATTCCTCCAAAAAAACACAAACGGATTTTCGCGCTTCGACTGTAACGAACTCCGGCCGAAACACACTATTCGGCATGTAACGGCGATTGTTGTGGAGGTACCAGTGCTCCGGCTTCGCGTCCTCACCCTTGCTCTACTGCTGGCTCCTTCTCTTTCAACCGCTGCGCTCGCAGTTCCTCAAAACGGACAAGCAAATCAGAAGTCCGTCGGCGCGGTCCCTCAGCAAGGTCGAGATAACCACAGCGCCTCGCAAAGCCCTGCTGTGGCGACCGCTCCTTCACGGCCGGCAACCGAAGAAAAGGCGGGCACCCCGCCGCGCGACGGCCCGAACAGCCCCGAGGTCCGCGGGCCTCAACCTACCGTCCCAGACAGCGTCGTCGCTGATCCCGCTGCGCCCACAGGTTTAGGTACCCTGAAAATATGCCTGCGCATGCCAGACGACTCTGCATTTAGCGGTTCGGCAAGCGTCCACGTGATGCCCACCGAGGGCTATGAGGTAAGCGGCACACTCTCTGAATCCGACGGCGAGATGATTTTCCCCGGTATGCGGCCTGGAACCTACACCGTGGAGGTAAGTGCGCCGGGCTTCTTGACCGTCCGGCAAAAAATAGAAATCGAACCCGGCAATCGCCTTCGAACCCAGTTTGTGATCATGAAAAACAAGCTGCTCCCCGCTCGTGAAATTGAGCCGTTGCCCGCGCCGCCTGCATCCACACCCTCTCCCGAGGCGCAACCGACACGTGCGTCCTGGATTCCGCCAGGTATCGACGATCTTGTGCCGGACGTCCAGCCTGACGTCGAGTGCCCTCTTCCGCAAGTTATCAAAGGCGCCGGCCTGCGTATGAACCAACTCGTGACGAACCTCCAGAAATTCAGCGCCACAGAGCGTGTCGAGCATTTCACGGTCGACATCACTGGCGTGCGCCACGGTCCCGAAGCCCGCACCTTCGATTACGTGGTAATCATCTCGCTTGCCAACGCCGGCTTCTTTACACTTGATGAATACCGAAATGGCAGCGTCGATCCAGCCCAATTCCCCGCGCGGGTTGCCACCGAGGGCCTTTCCGGTATGGCCCTAATCTTTCATCCCCGCTTGGTTTCTGGGTTCAACTTCTCTTGTGAAGGTTTCAGCACCTGGAACCGGCGCCCAGCCTGGCAAGTTCATTTCGCCCAGCGCCCCGATCGTCCCAATCGAATCCGTGTTTACGTGATAGGTGGACAAAATTATCCTGTCCCACTCAAAGGCCGCGCCTGGATTGATGCCGGTACTTATCAGGTTCTTCGGTTGGAATCGGAACTGATGAAACCAGTCCAGGACATCGGACTAACACAGGAACATCTCGCCATCGATTACGGCCAAGTGAAATTCCGCACTCACAGCGAGCAACTCTGGCTACCCCTCGACGCGGAAGTCTATGCCGAGCGGCGCGGCCACCGCTATTATCGGCGCCACACCTTCAGCGACTTCAAGATCTTCACGGTCGATACGGACCAAAGCATCCACGCACCCAAAGAGTCTTACTGTTTCACGAACACCACCGAGCACGACATCAACGGCATCTTGACCGTGTTACCGGCATCTGGCATTTCCATAAAGGCCGTTTCGATTCAGTTCACAATTCCGCCGGGCCGCAGCATCTACAAAGTCGTTGGGCCCGGAAAAGACATCAGCATGCCCGTCGACGAAGTAGGCTCAGCCACCTTCACGCACAACGGACCGGCCGACTCCATAAAAGCGGACGCCTATCTTGTGAAAGAAAGCACTCTCGATGTGATCGCTGACAGCCCTGTCTCGATCAGCCAGTAGGGTTAGTCTCCGCCGCTCCTCATGCGGCGCGCCCTTCATTTCGCAACTGCAGCCTCACATCGTCAGCACAGCCCGAAACTGCGCCTTCCCGCTCATCATCCGCGCATACGCTTCGGCGGCTTTCTCAAGTGGAAACTTCTCGATCATCGGCCTCACACCCGTCATCTCCGAGAATCGCAACGTGTCCTCCGAATCCGTGGGAATTCCCGCCGCCCATCCCTGAAGACTTCTCATTCCTGTGATTAACTGAATCGGAGTGACCTCGATCGGATCCATGGTCGCCCCCACCACCATCAGCCTCCCGTTCGCGCCCATTCCATTGATCAAAGCGGACATCGCCTTCGAACTGGGCGCCGTAGCCAGAATCACGCGCGCTCCTCCAAGCTTCTGCAATTCCGCCGCCGCGTCGGTTGCAGCGCTATCGATGTAGACGTGCGCCCCAAGCTTTTTCGCAAGCGCCGCATTTTCCGGTCCGCGGCCAATCGCCGCCACTCGATAACCGAATTTCTGCGCGAACTGTATTCCGAGGTGCCCAAGTCCACCCACTCCTTGCACCGCAACCAGGTCGCTCGGCAGCGCACCACTGTGACGCAGCGCGTTGAAGGTCGTAACTCCCGCACACATCAGAGGTCCCGCATCGGCCGGTTCGAGCGAATCCGGCATATGCGCGAGCGCTTCCACCGGCGCAACCATATACTCCTGATACCCGCCGTCGTAGGCGATTCCGCACACCTTCAGATTCGCGCAGTTCCCAAAATCTCCGCGCCGGCACTGCAAACACGTTCCGTCCTGCCCACCGTGCCAGCCTACTCCCACTCGCTCGCCCCTCTTCCACGCCGTGACGCCGCTGCCCAACTCGTCAATCACGCCAGCCACTTCGTGCCCCGGCACACGCGGATACGTGATACCCGGCCATCCGCCTTCCTTCGTCAGGACGTCGCTATGGCAAACTCCACAAGCCTGCACTTTGATTCGAACCTGTCCCAGTCCCGGCTGCGGAATCTCGCGCTCCACCACTTCAAATTCTCCACCCGCCTTCGGCACCTGCACCGCTTTCATCTTCGCCATCGTCTCTTTTCTCCTATCAATTTCGCTCACTACAGACAGTCTCAAGTGAGCGCGTTGGATGCGCGAGCTGCTTTCAGAGATTCAGCTCGCGCAGAGCCAATTCATTTCGCTCTCCCCAACTGGGCGGTTCCTGAGACTTGCTTACCCTTAGTGCGTGAACGCGAAATTAATCCCCGTCGAGAAAATCACGTCGTTCGATTTCGTCCCCACAATCGGCGGATTGCTCACGTACCGATCGCTGATCGACAACTGCAATCCCAGCCACTTGTTAATTTTCGTCACCGAGGCCGCATCCAGCGCAAACCGGTACTCCCCCGTATTCGTCAAGTCGGGATAGAAATAGAACTGCTCCGTCACCACAGTCGTCGAGCCGAACTTGCGCGTAAAAGTTTCACCCGTCGTTACCCCCGCCAGGTTCCGCTCGGTGCTCACCCCCTCACCTTTCGTCGCACCGCTATACGTCTCACGCGTGTAGTTCAGGCCGCCCAGCACATCCAGAGTTGTCCTGTCAGTGTTGATCAGGTGGTAGCCGAGCCCACCCGAGTAGATCGACCTCAGGTTGAGGCCTTGTAGTTCGTTGTGCGTGTAGTCCGCGGAACCAAACACGAAAATCCGTTTCGTCAAATTGTGGTCATAACGCGCTCCCGCCACAATCGAATTCGCCGTCGTGCCTCCGCCCGGCAGATCATTGCTCGAATAGAGGGACGTGAAGTACAGCGTGATCTCATCGTGCAGAGTTTTTCGATCTGCTGTAAATCCGGTGGTTAGGTTTGTCGTTTCGCTGTTTCCGCGAGCTAGCGCAAATCCGAGGCTGGCGCCTCCCTTCCAGGCTTCCAGAATTCCGGGATGCAGGCTCGCCTCATATGCCGCCTGCGCTTCCTCCGACCGGATCTCCGTCACATTCCCGTACGGTACCGGCAGCGCGCCCGCCTCTCGCGTATGCACCACCAGGTTCCCACCCTCCGTCGTCACGTCTCCGCTCACCGTTTTTTTGTCCGGCGTCACCACATACAGCGGCTTATCGGATTTCAACTCGGCAATCGTCGGCCATTTCACTTTGATCTCGCCGGCAAAATCGGTCTTGAACGTCAATTCTTTCCCATCGGAACTGACCACCGTACCCGTCAAGTGGTCCCCGTTCTTAAGCACCAGGGTATCGGCACGCGCAACGGAACCCACAAACGACAACACTCCTACTGCCAGGCAAAAACGCACGAAATTCATCTCTTCTCCTTCGGGGAGTTTTGGATTGCGTCCAAGGGACGAACAGCGGCTGGTGCTGCGCGACAAGTGTCAACAACTCGCACCCAGAAAACAACTCCTAAATCTCAGGTCACGGTAGCCACGACGATGCCTTCCTCGTCGTGGGCCTTTGAATTCCGCTCCGGCGACACAAGGTCAAAATCTCGGTGTCGCCCGTCACAACCGCAACGTATACGCGTCACAGAATTTCCGCATCACACTTAGTAGCATGTCCCTTATGTCCATAACGTCACGGCACTTTTCGGATTTTCATCACCCTCACTGCCGCGCTGTGCTAGGATTTTCAATCGGAACAACCATCCGGCATCTGCCGGCCGTACTTGGGAAGAAAGGTTTATATCCCTCTGCCATTTGCCTCTTACCATGACTGGGGATTCTAAAAATTTATGTCAACGACCGTAACGGAAGTTCCTCATCGAAAGCGCGAAGTAATCGATAAAGCCTGTATCCGTTTCTGCGGCGACTCTGGCGACGGAATGCAAATCACGGGTAGCCAGTTCACGAATACAGCAGCACTCTATGGCAACGATCTGGCTACGTTCCCTGACTTCCCCGCTGAAATCCGCGCCCCTGCCGGCACACTCCCCGGCGTCAGCGGATTCCAAGTTCATTTTTCTTCGAGCGATGTCTATACCCCAGGCGATGCAGTTGACGTCCTCGTCGCCATGAATCCCGCCGCGCTGAAAATGAATCTGACCGACCTTCGCGCCAACGGGATCCTGATCGTCAATCTCGACAACTTCAAAGAGAACGACCTTCGAAAGGCGCAAATCGCAGTCAGCCCGCTTGAGGACCATTCGCTCGACGGCTTCCGCCTCTTCTCGGTCGAACTTACAAAGCTCACTCGCGCCGCTCTCAAAGAACTCGGCCTCGACGCCAAGAGCATGGACCGCTGCAAGAATTTCTTCGCCCTCGGCATGTGCTACTGGCTCTACAACCGCTCGATGGACGCCACCCTCCGCTACCTCGAGGAAAAGTTCAAGGGCAAACCGCAACTCGTCGCCGCCAACCGCCTCGCCATGCAGGCCGGCTACAGCTACTGCGAAGCCACCGAAGCATTCCAGATCAGCTACGAAATTCCCCCGGCAAAACTTTCGCCGGGTACGTATCGCAACATCAGCGGCAATGCCGCTCTCGCAATGGGCTTCGTCGCTGCGTCCGACAAAGCCGGCATCCCGCTTTTTCTCGGCTCGTATCCCATCACGCCCGCATCCGATATTCTCCACGAGCTCTCGCAGTACAAAGATTTCGGTGTAATCACCTTTCAAGCCGAAGACGAAATCGCCGCCGTCACTTCGGCTATCGGCGCGGCCTACACCGGAGCACTCGGAATCACCACCACCTCCGGGCCCGGCATGGCCCTCAAGACAGAAGCTCTCGGCCTCGCCGTTGCCGTCGAACTCCCCCTAGTTGTCTGCGACATCCAGCGCGGCGGCCCCTCGACGGGCCTTCCAACAAAAACCGAACAAGCCGATCTATTGCAGGCTCTCTTCGGCAGAAATTCCGAAGCTCCAATTCCGGTAGTCGCGCCTTCTTCGCCAGGCGATTGCTTCTGGGTCGCGCTCGAAGCCAGCCGCATCGCCATTAAATACATGGTTCCCGTCATTATTCTTTCTGACGGCTATCTCGCCAACGGTGCCGAGCCATGGAAAATTCCGGATGTCTCCGAGTTACCGGAAATCCCCGTACATTTCGAAACGAACACAGAAGATTTCCATCCCTATCGCCGCAATCCCACTACTCTCGCGCGTCCGTGGGCCATTCCCGGCACGCCCGGTCTCGAGCATCGCGTCGGCGGCATCGAAAAGCAGGACGTCACCGGCAACATCAACTACGATCCGCTCAACCATGAGCGCATGGTTCGTCTGCGCGCAGCAAAAGTCGAGGCTGTTGCCGACGATATTCCCGATGCCGTTCCCGCAGGCGATCAGTCAGGCGATCTCCTGATCGTTGCCTGGGGTTCAACGCACGGCCCTATCACTGCCGCGCTAAAAACAGCCCGCGCAAAAGGTCAGTCCGTTGGCCACGTTCACCTGCGTCACCTAAATCCGCTTCCGAAAAATCTCGGCGATGTGCTGAAGCGCTACAAGCACGTTCTCGTTCCCGAGATGAACATGGGCCAGCTCGTGATGATTCTGCGTGCCAAATATCTCGTCGACGCCCAGGGCTACAACAAAATTCAAGGCAAGCCCTTCAAGCAATCCGAAATCGAGCAAAAGATCGACGAAATCCTGGAGTAGATTTATATGTCAGGGCACCGTTTCAACCGTGCCGCAACCGATGAAGAAGTGAAGCAGCTTTAGCCGCTGAGGTCCAAAGAGGAAAAGTTAAAATGACAACGGCCACTCTGCCCGTCTACACCAAAAAAGATTTCCAAACCGACCAGGAAGTCCGCTGGTGCCCAGGCTGCGGCGACTACGCCATCCTCGCCGCCACCCAAGCCGTCTTCGCCGAACTCGGCGTCCCACGCGAAAAATTCGTCTTCATCTCCGGCATCGGCTGCTCCAGCCGCTTTCCCTATTACATGAACACCTATGGCTTCCACACGATCCACGGCCGCGCCCCCGCCATCGCCACTGGCGTAAAGCTCACGCGCCCCGATCTCGACGTCTGGATCGCCACCGGTGACGGCGATTCCCTCTCCATCGGCGGCAATCACACCATCCACATGCTGCGCCGCAACGTCGGCCTCAAAGTCCTCATGTTCAACAACAAAATTTACGGCCTCACCAAAGGCCAGTATTCCCCCACATCCGAAATCGGCAAGAAAACAAAGTCCACTCCCTACGGCACCGCCGACCGCCCGTTCAATCCCATCTCGCTCGCCATCGGCTCGGAAGCCACGTTCGTCGCGCGCACCGTCGACGTCTTCCAGCAGCACCTGAAAGAAATCCTCAAGAAAGCCGCCGCCCACAAAGGCGCTGCCTACATCGAAATTCTGCAGAATTGCAACATCTTCAACGACGGCGCATGGGAAACGCTCACCGAAAAGGACGCTCGCAGCGAACAAATCGTTCACCTCGAGCACGGCAAGCCGCTAATCTTCGGAAAGAATCGCGACAAAGGCATCCGCATGAACGGCTTCGATCTCGAAGTCGTCCACCTCGGCAACGGCAATGGCCTCACCGAAAAGGATCTGCTCGTCCACGATGAGCACCACCCCCGCGCCGCCTACGCCTTCATGCTAAGCCACATGGAACATCGCCCCGGCTTCCCCACTCCCATCGGTGTCCTGCGTTCCTGGAATGACGTTCCGCGCTACGAAGACGTAATCACCCAGCAAATTCGCGACGTCCAAACCAAAAAAGGCAAAGGCAACCTAGCCAAGCTACTCCGCGCAGGCGACACCTGGGAAGTGAAAGCTTAGCAATCGAAGCACGCCGCGCCCGTCTTGCCTCACCCCGGGCGAGCCGCCAGAATTGTAACGGTAGAACCTCCGCACATCACAGCGCCCGCTTCACGTTCGCCCGCATCCAAGCTGCGAAGGCCCCTTCTTCAAGTCTCCCGGCAGCAAGACTCAACACCGCCTGCGCCGCGTCTTGCTCAGACGCTACAAAACGGTAGCCGTTCAGTTCGAGGAACAGTACGCCCACCACAAAACCGGTGCGTTTGTTCCCATCCACGAACGGATGATCCCGGACAATCCCAAACGTATAAGCTGCCGCCATCTGGATGACGTCCGCCTTTTTATCGTAGGCGCGAAGTTGCTTCGGCCTGGTAAGCGCTGACTCCAGCAGCCCTTTGTCGCGCAATCCCGCCGCGCCGCCTTCGAGTGCGAGCAGGCGATCGTGCAACGCCAGGGAATCGCGCTCGTCGATCCAAACCGGCTCTCTCACTTAGCCAGCACGTGCAGAGTGTTGCGGTAACGGCGAACGATATCCTCAGCCTTCTTCATCTTCTTTTCGAAAGCTGGATCGTACGCCGTCAGTTGATAAGCCCCTTCCGGCCCCTCTATCAGAAAAAGACGATCGCCCTCATCAGCTTTCAACCGGCTCACAACCTCTTTCGGCAGCACCACACCAAGCGAATTCCCGATTTTGCGAACCTTAAGCTCCAGCATCGGCCACCTTCCTCTGTTATAACAATTGTAGCAACTCAGGAGAATCCATGCAAACCCCCAAAAGCGGACCGAGCCCAACCCGATTTCCCGTCTTCTGTCCGCGCCCGCGACAATCCGTCCCACCTCCGGACAGTACCCGTCTCACTTCACTCTTCTTCCGCCTCATAATCTCCACAAAACCAGAAACTTACGCCACCGACCACATGGAATCGAAAATGCACACTACACCGCATCACGATATAGTCTAACGTGAGCCGTTAGAGCGGCACAAGAAGACGCATAAGAGGACAAGGAGCCACAATGGCGCGACACAATCTCACCCGCAGGCAACTACTCCAAAGCTCAGCATTCCTCGGCTGCGCAGCAACCCTTCCGCTCGCCTGGCGCTCCCAAAAAACGAACCAGCCCTCCCAATCACAGCCCGGAAACGCCCCCGCCCCGCTCGCCCCACCCGCCACCGGCAGAATCCCAGTCGCCTTCGCAATCTCCGACGGCGCCGTAGTAATCGACTTCTGCGGCCCCTGGGAAGTTTTTCAAGACGCAGCACCATCCGACGGCAAAGGCGGATTCCACCTCTACACGGTCGCCGAAAAGCACGCACCCGTCGAAACCTCAGGCGGCATGAAAATCCTCCCCAACTACACATTCGAAAACGCGCCGCATCCGAAAGTAATCGTAATCCCCGCGCAGAATGGCGACAGCGAAGCGATGTACCGATGGATCCGCGAATCCTCCAAAGCCGCCGACGTCACCATGTCCGTCTGCACCGGCGCCTTCGTCCTCGCCAAGACCGGCCTTCTCTCCGGCAAATCCGCCACCACGCACCATTACGCTTACACCGATCTCGCCATGCGTTATCCCGACATTCACGTCAAGCGCGGCTACCGCTTCGTCGAAGAAGGAAAAATCGCCACCGCCGGCGGCCTCACCTCCGGCATGGATCTGGCCCTCCGCGTAGTTGAGCGTTACTACGGCCGCGACCAGGCCATGCGCACCGCCCTCAATATGGAATATCAAGGACAAGGCTGGCTCGACGCCACAGGCGCATCCAACGCCATCTACGCCGAAGCTCAACCCAGCTCCGGACCCACCTGCCAAATCTGCGGCATGGAAGTAGACGAGAAATCACCCCTCACCTCCGTCTACAAGGGCCACACTTATTACTTCTGCAGCAACAATCACAAAGCCGTATTCGACGCCTCACCAGAAAAAGTGCTGCAGATGACGAGCGCAAACAAATAAATAGAATCAATTATTCATCGCGTTGCCTTTTTTTGTTTCATGGCGCGTGGTTTCAGCTCCGAATTACGGGGAACAAGCTACAATTTTCCGGAGAACCTTCGGGCTAAACGTATCGCCTTTCGTTATTCTCGAGCGCTGCAAATAATTTTACCTATCCCCAAATGAATTTATAGCTCACTGATTTTTTCCGGCAACGATGAAGCTGCCCCTCGCATCGAATCGCCCAGTGTTGCAAATACTACGGACGCCGGCGGCTCCTTCGTCAGGAGCAGCCTAGGCTCTATTTCATTTCGGGCCGCCGCGCCTCCACCAACTAAAAGCCGGGGCGACAACAAAAACCTATAACGGACGTGTGTGCTTCGAACAAATTCTGTTCGAGCGCGCGCCGTAGAAGTTTGCCTAAAAAGGAGATCACCAAATGAATGACGCTACAAGTGTGTTTAATCGTAAGTCGAATCGCAGGAAGTTTCTCAAGAATGGAATGCTCGCTGCGGGAGCGGCCACCGTCGGTGCAGGTTTGCTGCCGGGCAAATTGTCAGCGTTCGGCCGTGACAAGGACGAGCAGGACGATCGCGCTCCCATTACCAAAGGCGACATCGCGATTCTTACGTTCCTCAGCGCTCTCGAGCAAGTCGAAGAGGATCTCTGGCTTCAGTACTCCGAGCTCGGCGGCACGCAGGACAACGAAGTTTCAGGACTCAACGGCGGAAATACGCTTTACACTGCCGCCCTTTCGATTCTCGACGGTGACATGGCCCAATACATCCACGACAACACCGACGACGAAATCAGCCATCATCGGTTTCTCAATAACTATCTCGTTTCGAAAGGCGCCAAGAAAGTCGACTTGAGCAAATTTGCCACTCTCCCCAGCAGCAAAGCAGACGGCGCAAGGCAAATCGGCCGCCTCACAAATCTCACGCAGCTCACTATCGACACCAGCTTCTGGTCACGCTACCGCAGCATCACGAATCCCGATTTCGACCCCAATGCTCCATTCGCGCAAGCCGTCCCCAGCTTAAACGTGAAGCAGCACACCGCGATTCCCCGGTCGAACGCCGACACCAAGGGCAGCACCATCAGCGGCGATAACACTAAGAGTATTACCGATCACCTGCAGGCCATCGCCTTCACCGCCGGATTCCATTTTGCATTCATCGAACAAGGTGGCAGTAGCTTGTATCCCGCGCTCGCGCAAAAAGCATCGAACCTCGAAGTTTTGCGAGTCCTGCTCAGCATCGGCCCCAGCGAAACCATGCACTTCCAAACCTGGCAGGACAAAGCCGGCAACGCGCTTCCGGTTTCCGACACCGACAACGGACCCGGCGGCACGGGTGCAACTGTAACGTTCTCCACTCTGTCTCAAGCTCAGGGCGAGACAAATCCCGAGTCCCTCAACGGCGACACGCTGCAGGCTAATCTGATCATGCCCGAGCCGACTCACTTCCTCGACCCCAGCCTGGGACCTGTCTCCATCATTCGCCCAACGTCCACAAAACTCGGAGGCGCCGTCGCCTCCGTTCAAAGTTTCGTGGACGACGGCCTCTTCATCGGCCAGCCGAAGCAATTCACCAATCTCCTCTTCGATCTGGCCAACGACGCCGACCAGGCAACTCGTCAGTTCTAATCACTCGAGCCACGAGCCGCTAACCACAATCCTGCCGCGAAGGGCGTCCCAGAATATCGGGACGCCTTTTTCTTCAATCCTCCGCCCGTCACCCATAAAACCAATCCCGATCCATCACCCGAATATCCTTCACAAACTTCACCACATCCCCCTCCCGCAATCTCCTGCACAACCGCCCCAACGTCTGCTGCTCCCGCGAATCCAGCACCCGCATCCACGCCTTCACCACCTTCTTATGCTTCCCAATCACCTGTGCGATAAACTTCTTCCCCTTCGGCGTCAGCGTCAGCAAAGAAATCCACCTCCCTTGCCAACGCAGCCCCGCCCGCTTCCACGCCTCTTGCGCCAACTTCTCCGTCGGCCTCGACGGCAGCCTGCACCGGTCGCTCCGCACCGCCCCGGCTTTCAGCAACACCTTCAGCACCGCCGCAATATTCTGCTTGCTGCAATCAAATCTCCGGCTCAACAGCTGCTGATACTGCGGCCCTCCGCGAAACAGCGCCTCCATCACCCGAAATTGCATCATCGTCAAATCAAACGTCGCCAGCTGATCGCTCATCTCCCCCCGCAACCAATCCGCCGCATCCATCAAGTCAATGTAAGCCCGAAAGGCCCGGTTCGTCTTCACATGCCGCGCCAAATCCTTAGGCCTAGCCTCGCCTTCATTAGCCACGTCCCCTCCCTTCTCACTCCGCTCTTGCCTCAGCGCAGTCAGTGGCACAGGCACTCTTGCCTGTGCGCCTTTGCTGGCTCACTCACCGCAAATTCCAATTCAAAATTCGCAATCGGATGCTTTTCGTACCGCTGGCTTGTCCTGAGGAACGAAGGGCCTCCGGCCGGCGCCTTTGCTCTGCCGTTGCCTCATTTGAAATTTTCAAATTTGAAATTCATCCCAAAGCATCAAGCCCTCGCCTTTGCGGGCACCCGCAAGAGCCAAGACTAAACGTCGGAGTTAACTACTGGAGTGGTATCTTCCTCACGGAAGCGCCGTCAATTGTGGAAACCACGGATACGCCCCAGAGAAGGGTGGGCCCAGCCCTTACTACTTAGAAGCCCAAAATTGCCAGGAAGTATTAGGAACCCCAGGGTCAAAAAGGGAGGTATTTTTATCCGCCAGTGCACGCAGTAGGGTCCTCATACTGATCGTTTCCGATGGTTTCTCACCACCCGCGACGTCTGGGTGGTGCCACCAAGTAGTCTGGATCACCTTGCTCATCTTCGAACAACGCAGAAAGTGGTTGAGTATGGCTTGGTCGTCTAGCATTAGCCGCTCCGCGCCCAATCGGCTGAGAAGAAACGTAATAGTTCAATCTCGGTAATTGAGCCGGGGCCTTTGGGTCGATCTATGACGATGCCAGCTGTCTCGTATTCTTCGCGAGTCGGTGAAAATGACAACGTCTGGTCCCTGAACCTAATTGACCAAGAATTCCAATCAGCAACGGACTCGTTTGTAATCGGATCGAAGAGTGGATGTTCGGGCGCTGATGAAATAGGTATCTCTTCAGCAATGAATCCTTGCCGTTCGACACACGACCCGAAGGCATAAAGGTCATCCACAAACTGGATCTCTCGAATGGAAAATCCGAGAACCTCAAAAACAATTAACCACTCCCTTGGCCCCAGAAACACAGTAAGACGAGCCGCACCAAACTCGATGTAGGCGTTATCCAGAATCGGAAAATCGAATTCGGACGCGTGCTTATCCATTTCCTTAAGGATTTGACTAGTATCCATAGAACGCTTACTGGTTCATTACTTTTGCCATCGCCCTTAGGATAGCAGCGACTGCCCCGCCTTGCTGACGGCTACACTGCAGACATTGTGGCTTATAGACTTGGGGACCACCGCTTTTGTTTAACGCTGTCGGGGGGACGTGATCGCCAACCCAATGTCCGCTCTGCGTTCCTGGGCGGGTGGCCCACCCTTTCTCAACTTGCATTCGTGGTCCCTACAATTCACGGCGCTCCCACGCGAATAATACCACTCGACCATTCCTCCGAATCCTGCCCCAGTCTTTGCGGGTGCCCCATCCTTCGCCGATTTTGCGAAGGGTGGGTGTTTTCGGTGTTGGTGTCGTTTTCGTTTTCTGTTTCTGTCCTAGTTCCGCATTCCACTCCTAATCCTCCAACCCATCCGGCGTGCACAAACTCTCCTCCCCACACTAATAAAACCGGTAACTGCTCCACGCCCAATTGTTCGTCTTCCGCATCGAAAACAAGTCAACCCCATCCCACCCTTCGCAAACCCAGCGAAGGATGGGGCACCCGCAGGAGCTAAGACTGAACTTCAGAGTAATCTACCCGAGTGGTATCATCCTCTCGGAAGCGCCGTCAATTGTGGAAACCACGGATACGTAGCAGACAAGGGTGGGCCACCCGCCTTTCTTTGGATCCATGGTTTGCCCGCATTAGTTCGCGATGGAGTCTACGTATATGAAAGCATTTAGCGCTTTAAGCACGGTCTCGAAGGTCGGGGCGCTCGTTGGTATCTGGGCTGTGGCTATAGGAGTCGCACTTGGCCTTTCGCATGCAGCTTGGCTGAGTGCTCATAGATTCAACATAGGATGGATCTTACCGCTTATATTTCTGCTACATCTTGGCCTCGCTCGGCGTGTTGCTCACACGAAGCGTCACGCAAAATGGATTCCCGCCGCTTTTCTCGCTTTGAGCTTCTGTGTTTTCTGGTATGCAATTTCTGCGGTTCGCGGTTTCGAACGATCACCCTCACCGGAGTTTCTCCTGGGATATGCACGGTGCTCAAGCGCCTTGGTGATTCTCGTGCTCGCCTGGACTGTAGCGCTCCCCGTCGAGGAAGGTTTGACCAGTGACCCGAAGCATCGCATTCTATGGAAGTTTTTTTTTGCTATTTCAGCACTCGGAATTTCTCTCCTCGTAGTACACAAGGGCTCGGCGCTTCTTGAGGTGTTTGGTCCTTCAGTCGATACAAATCAATTTTATGCATTACAGTCCTGGTCAGAACACTCTACATTTCTGGCTTCAGTTTTCCTCATAACCAGAATACTTCTTCCCGTCGCCGTTTCAACGTTATTCGGAAACAGTCCTGCGGCGCTAGACTCTCAGGGTCGCCGAAATGCGGGTGGGACCGTTTGAGTTATATTGGGCTGATTAGGTGACGGCGTCGGCTCCTTCTGCCGAGTAAAACTTGCTAGCGGTTCGACGACCAAGGCTCGGAAAAAGGAGCCGGGCAGCGCTAATTATAGGATGCGATTTTCACACACGCTACCAGCAGATTGCCATGGCCGATGGACCCGACGCGTGGCCCGCCCCTTTGCGCTTTCTGTAAAGGGTGGGCTGCTTTCCGTTTGCTCCATTCACCGCACCTTGCCTCCCTAAAACCAACCCACTAGGTCAAGGTACTTGACCGTTTTAACGTCACTTTTTAGAGTCCTCAACCGCGCGCGCGATGCTGCCGTGGTGTACGATGGTTACTGGTAGCTGGAAATGAATTCCTCGAGAGGACTGCTTCCCGCCAATGCTCCTGCAAGGCTTCCTTCGCATCCTCAGCTTCTTTGACGTCGCCGAAGCCATCGAAATGGAAAAACTGCGCGTCATTCTCGGCCCCGAAGCCGCTCCCCGCTCCCCGGCCTTCACCCACCGCAGCCCGGAATACGCTCAGACGCAGCAGCACGCCCCCATCGTTGAATCCGTTGGCCCGGTCGCCCTTTCCACCGGCGAAAAACTCGAAGGTCGTATCAAATATTACTGGTTCGGCGTCGTAGGCATCGAGCTGGCCACGGAATTCAAATGCGATTTCAATTCCCTCTGCGTCCAAACCTATCGCTGGATGAACGCCCCCGAAGTCGAGCAAGCCGCCGAAGCATTGCTGCGCACCCGCCTCGACCGTTTCCACCCCGTCCTCATCAAGCCCTCCCCAAAATGGCTCGACGAAGATTATCTCGTCATCGACATCGAATCCGCCCAGCACACCGACGGACGCCCCGCCACCGGCGTCGAAATGCTCCAGTCCTACGCCGATCAGATCACCCAACTCGTCCGCGGCGAACTCCTGCCGCTCGCCGCCGCCGAGCGCGACGAAATCGTCCGCTCCGCTCTCTCCTACTACCCCAGCGACCTCGTCGTAGTCGGCTGGGCCGCCGCTCTCGTATACGACAAGCCCGATGCCACGCCCGCAGCCATCGACCTCCTCGAATACGCCAACACGCAATTGCTCGAATTCCGCTATTACGACGAGCTGCTCACCACTCTCCTCTCCAACGTCTACAGCTCTCTCGAAGGCCACGAGGGCTTCCTGGCCAGCTGGCGACTCGCCCGCCGCGCCGGCCGCCTGAATCGCATCCGCCTCGACATCATGGATCTCACCGAACGCACCGAATACGCCGTGAAATTCATCAGTGACACCTACTACGCCCGCGTCTACGGCCTCAGCTCTGCAAAAATCGGCGTCAACGACTACAAAATGCTCGTCAGCGAAAAACTCAAAACCGCCGGCGAACTCTACGACTTCATGGTCGCCCAATTCAACGAGCGCCGCATGTTCGCCCTCGAAGTAGTAGTAGCCGTCCTCGTCCTCCTCGACGTAATCCTCCTACTCCGCGGCAAATAACCCGATGTCTCGTAGTCCGGCGTGCCGCTTTCCCGCACACTCGCGAGCTTCTCTGTACTAAAATAGAAGCGAGCCAACAAAATGACCGAACGCAAAGCTCCATTCGCCACCGTCGAAGAAGTCGTCGAAGAAATTCGCCAGGGACGCATGATCGTCCTCGTCGATGACGAGGACCGCGAAAACGAAGGCGACCTCACCATGGCCGCCGACTGCATCACCCCCGAAGCCATCAACTTCATGACCAAATTCGGTCGCGGCCTCATCTGCCTCTCGCTCACCGAACAGCGCTGCGACGCCCTCGACCTGCGGCCCATTTCGCCCCGCAACACGTCAGCTTTCGGCACCCCATTCTGCGAGCCCATCGACGCCAAGCGCGGGACGACGACGGGGATTAGTGCGGCGGATCGGGCTACAACTATTTTGGCTACTACGGATCCGAATACGCGGCCGGAGGATTTGGCGCGGCCGGGGCACGTTCACACTTTGCGGGCGCGGAATGGCGGCGTGTTGGTGCGGGCTGGGCAGACGGAGGCTTGCGTGGACCTGGCGCGGCTCGCGGGGCGCGATCATTCTGGCGTGATTTGCGAAATCATGAACGAGGACGGGACGATGGCGCGGGTGCCGCAATTGATTGAATTCTGCCGCGCGCACAATTTGAAACTTGCAACCGTGGCAGATTTGATTCGTTATCGCATGCAGCATGAGCGGTACGTGCGGCGGATTGCGGAGTCGGTGCTGCCGACGAAGCATGGAAATTTCCGGATGATCGCGTACTCGAGCGATATCGATCATGAGGTGCACGTTGCGCTGGTGCGCGGCGATTTGGGTGGCGATCAATCGGTCGCTGCCACTGGATCACGCGCGGATCTTGAACCGGGATATCTTGACTCGCCGCTAGTGCGCGTTCATTCGCACTGCCTCACTGGCGATGTGCTTGGCTCAGCGGCGTGCGATTGCCACGAGATAATCGAGCGGTCGCTGGGGGCGATTGCTGCGGCCGAGCGCGGCGTTTTTGTGTATCTGCATCACACTGGGCGCGGATTTGGAATTGATACGCGTGCGCCCGAAGAAGCGGCGTTGCCTGAGATTCGTTTCCACCGGCGCGAGGGAAGCGAGCACGATTTGGGGCGCCAGCGATTCGTGCAGCACGAAAGTGGAATTGGCGCGCAGATTCTGATCGATCTCGGATTGCGGCGCATTCGCGTGCTTACGAATCATCCGCGCAAAGTGGTGGCGCTTGAAGGTTATGGGCTCGAGATTGCGGACCAAGTGCCGCTGTCGATTGAACCTGTGAAGCGTGGGCACCAGGTTTTCTAGCGACGTGCGATGGCGCCGCAAAACGTCCCAGTTACCTTCCGTAGATTAAGACTACAAATGAATTTGGCAGAATCGGCGGGCGCGGGCGCGGAGTTTCTGGGGTTGCCGCGGGGCGCGGGCCGAATTGGGCTGCTACTAGAAAGACTTCGTGGGTTTTCGGGTCGAGCGTCATCGTGCGCGCGCTTTTCTGCGTGGGGACATTTTCGACGACGGCGTATTTGTCGGGAGTGTCTTCGTGGATGACGGTGAGCGTGCCGCTCTCGCCATTCGAGGAAAAAGCAAAACCGGTTCCGGGATCGAAGCCGTTAGCGTCAACGCCATCGCCGATCTCGGGTGTGGCAATCACTTTGCCGGTGTCGGCATCGACGACGGCGACCATTTTGTTGTCGCAGCCGGAAAACAGGCGGCGGTGTTCTAGATCCATTGCAAGACCGGACGGTTCCTTGCAGGGCGAGAGGGACCAGTGCTTAGTAGCAGTCAATTTCTGCGAATCGATTTGCCACATCTCGCTTTTGTCCTCGATGTTGACGTAGACATGGCCAGCGCCGTCGCTTACTGCGAATTCAGGCTTCCCACTTAGCGCAATTGTGCCAACGACTTTCCCGGTGGCGGCATCGATCGCTGTGGAATTGGAGCTGCGTCCATTCACCGCGAAGACACGCTTCGACGCGGGGTCGTAGACGATGGCATCGGGATTCGTGCCAGCTTTCACCGTGTCGATGACGGCGAGCGTTTTCATATCAAAAATGGTCACTGTGCTGGCGCGGCCGTTGGACGTGAAGCCACGGTTGAATTCATGCGCGAGGGCTATTCCGTGCACACCTTCGGTGTTTGGAATCTCGCCGACAACTTTTTCAGAGTCCACATCGAGGACGATTACTTTCGTTTGCCGCGAGATGAAGAGACGGCGCGTGGGTGAGTCGAAGGTGATGTAGTCCCAGCCACCTTCGCCGCCGAGAGTAATTTTTTTGAGCAGGTGGTAGCCCGAAGGACCGGGCGCGGCGTTCGCGGATTTGGCGCTGAGGCTGTTGCTGCTTCCGGATGCGATAAGCAACAGAGCGGCAATCGAGATGGCAAGAATTGCGAGGTATGGAAAACGCTGATGTTTCATGCGTAGCTCCTTAATCAGATCGGCTGACCGTAATCGTTACATGGCTTTCTGAAAATTGGGTGAAGAGACGGCCTGACGGGGGCTGTCCGGATGCCGGTTGGGTGCTGTTGGTCCGACTGTGACGTAGGGGCGCAGCTTTTGGAGTTTTGATTTGGAAATGCCTTTGATCGCGAGGAGGTCTTCTATGCGTTGGAATGGGCCGCTGCGATTTCGGAAATCGACGATGGATTTGGCGGTGTTTGGGCCGATGCCGGGGAGAGTTTCGAGTTGGGCGATTGTGGCGGTGTTTAGGTTGATGGGTTGGGTGGGGGGAGTTTTTTGGGCGAGGGCGATTTCGAAGCAAAGAAAAAGAACGGCGGCGGTGATGAGCAAGGGGATTTCGATTCGCGACCGGAAAACAGTCATGACAAAGGACGCGGCGCCGGTTGGCAGCGCATTGCGGAGGGTCGTTCGGGCACGGCCCGCCACGGCGGATCTGCGACATGCCGTGCCCCTACTGAAAGACGGCGAGTGTTACGGATGCTTAGTGCCATTGGCTGTGTATTCCGTTACTGGGCCGAATAGCGTGGCTTGGTCGAAGATTTGGTCGCGGTCGCCGACGAGGACGATCTGGGCGTTGGCGGAATCGAAGTGGCGGCGGGCGGCGAGCAAAATGTCGTCCGCGGTTAGGGCGCGAATTTGTTCGCGATAGGTTTCGAGGTAATTGTCGGGCAAGCGGTCGAGGTAGACCGTGGAGAGCTGGTCGAGGACGCCGTCCTGCGTGGCGACACCGAGCGAAAAAACACCGGTGAGGTAACTGTGCGCGCTTTCGAGTTCTTCGGGGGTGACCGGAAGCGAACGCATGCGGTCCATTTCGTAGAACATTTCGGTGAGCGTGGCGGCGGCAACTTCGTTGCGCACGGCGGCGTGGACGGTGAAATAGCCGTGCTGGCGGAGAGCGGTGATTCCGCTGCGCGGACTGTACGTGTAACCCTTTTGTTCGCGGATGTTCATTACGAGGCGCGAGTGAAATGCGCCGCCGTAAATCGAATTCGCGAGGACCGTGCGGAACCAATCGGGATCGCGGCGAGTGATTGCGAGATTGCCGACGAGAACCTGGGTTTGGACGGTACCGGGCAGATGGACGAGATGCACCTGGCGGCCGTATAGCTTCTGGCGGGGCAGAGGAAATAAGCGATCTCAGGCCGCGAGCCTTTCCAGCCGCCGAACACTTTTTCAACTTGCGCGAGCATGTGTTCACTCGAGAAATCTCCGACGACGAGCAGGAGCGCGTTCGAAGGCGTGTAGTGATGGTGGTAGAAATGCTGGAGTTCGTCTCGCCGGTAGGCGGCTACCTGTTCTTCGGTAGGCGCAATGACGGCGTAGCGATGATCGCCGAAAAGGATGCGGCGCATTCGTTCGTTGGCGAGGAAACCGGGGGTGGTGCGCTCGACGCGCAGTCCTTCGATTTTCTGGCGGCGTTCGCGTTCGAATTGATCTTCGGGAAACGAAGCGTTGCGAGCGAGATCGGCCATCAATTCGAGAAGGCCGTCGGAGAATTCAGCGAGGCCACCGATTGAAATGGCGCTGTTATCCGCGCCGGAGGTTGCTCCGGCATCCGCACCCATGCGGCGGAGATCCTCTTCGATGCTGGCGGCTGCGTCCGAGTTGCGGTGCCGGTGCGAATCACCCTGGCAGTAAGGTCGGGTAGACCCGGAGCTCTGTGCGCGATGACCGCATTGCCACTGCGAATGAAAAGCTGCGCGGTAATTTTCGGAAAGGCGTGCGATTCGGCGAGGACGACTTGCAGGCCATTCGCGAGAGTGACCGATGTACGCTTCGGCCAAGCGACAGGACGTTCAGGTCCCAGAGCTGGCGCGGAAGTGGCGTGTGGGTTGACTGCGGGCATCGTGCTCGAGGTCGTCGGCGTCATCGGGCGCCTCCATTTGATTTCTCAGTTCCCGCTTGAAGGGGCTGCGCACCACGATAGCGCGATTGCGCGGGACGAAATATTTCTGCGCGACGGCTTGCACTTGCGCGGGCGTGACGGCGAGAAAGCCGTCGAGCATCGTGTTGACGCGATCGGGATCGCCGTCGAAAAGCGTGAAGCATGCGAGATAGTGCATGAGGCCGAAGCGAGGCATATAGGAACCCATGCCGCCTTCGAGCATCGAGTAGTAATCGGCGCGGAAGTTTAACTTTCACCGCGTCGAGCTCTTCGGCGCTGATTCCCTTCTCCTGCACGTCTTTAATAACGGAATCGAAAGCGGCGATGGTTGCGTCGCTCGTGTATTCGGGACGGTGAAAAATGCGGGTGACCATTTGCGTGGGGCCATTGGTGTCGAAGGCGTCGTCGCTGCCGTCGGTTTCGAGAGCGATCTGCTTTTCGAGGACGAGCTCGCGATAGACGCGCCCGGAACGGCCGCCGTGCAGGACGCGTTCGAGAATTGTCGCTGGCGTACCAATCGTCAGAAGTCGCGAGGCGGTACGGTGTATCCGATGGCGAGAGCCGGAAGCGGGCCAAATTTTTCGTCGAACGGCTCCGCGGCGCTCTTCGGTTTGCGGAGGTTCGGTGACGTCAGCGCGCGGCGGCGGAGGCTGCGATCGGAATGTCCTCGAAATATCGTTTCGCGAACGCAAAAGCTTCGGCAGGATCGAGATCGCCGAGCATCAGAAGGACGGCGTTATTGGGCGCGTAGTAGGTGCGGAAGAAATGTTGCACGTCGGCGAGAGTGGCGGCGTCAAGATCGACGAAATCGCCGTAGAAATTGTGGGCGTTGGGCCAATTGCGGAACGCGACCGGCGGAAGATCGAGCCACGGGAAACCGCCGTAGGGCTGGTTCATCACGTTGACGCGAACTTCTTCTTTCACGACGTCGCGCTGATTGCGAAGATTTTCGTCGTCCACTTTGAGGGCGCGCATGCGGTCGGCTTCGAGCCAGAGGACGCGTTCGAGGGCATTGGAGGGGACGGATTCGAAATAATTGGTGATGTCGTAGTTGGTGGTGCCATTGAGCAGGCCGCCGGAGGAATTGATTAGGCGGATGTGTTCCATTTTGCCGGCGTTGGCGGAACCTTGAAACATCATGTGCTCGAAGAGGTGGGCGAAGCCGCTGCGGCCGTGGGGCTCGAGGCGAAAACCGATTTGATAATAGACGCCGACGGTGACGACGGGGGCGCTACGGTCGGGCGATGCGACCACTCGCAAGCCGTTGGCGAGGGTGGTGTGTTCGACGGGGATGTGCAATTGCTTCAATTAGGGTCTCCTTATGTTGCTGCGAACTTCCGGGGCTAAAGCCCCTCATTTTCAGGTTTCTCTTATGTCGCCCCTAAAGGGGCGACCCACAAGGCGATGTTATTCTTCGCCAGAGGCTCGGTGGCTGAGAGCATGTGCGATTTTGCTCTTTGTTGCCGCGGGCTTTTTTGAAAGCACACGGGCGGATAGCAGCGCTAGCGCTGCATATGCACCCTGATACTCGCGCGGAAAGCGGCGGAGCGCTTTTGCGTGCTTTGAAATCGTCGCGTAATCGCCGCGCGATAGCGGGCCGGTCCAGGCAGCGCGCGGGCCGAGCAACTGATAATTATCCAGCATTTGGCGGATTAATGGGAGCAAGGCTTGGTTGGCGCGGCTGCGTGTGAAACCGATTTTCATGAGAGTTTGCGTGGCAGACTCGACCAGGGACAACGCATGTCCCGCCACGATTGTGCCGGAAGCGTGGTAGGCAGGTTTGTCGTGGGCGCTGATGATGACTGGCGTGCCGCCGAGGGAGCGGGCAATTTTTTGAGCGGCGGCGCGGGCAGCTGGAGCGCCCTCGATTGAGAAAATGACGCCTTCGAGACGCGGGGCGTTGCGGCCGCTGAAGGTTTGCATGGGATGCATCGAACCTGTGGATGCGCCGCGGCGGGCGAGGGGCGCGAGGACGCGGTGATCGAGAGCGCCGCTGGTGTGGAGGATGATTTTTCCGCGGAGTCTATCGCTAGTGATTCTTGCAAGTTTTTGCGCCACGTTTTGGAGCACATCATCGGGAACTGATAGCAAGACTACATCGGCATCTAGGGCTTCCGGCGTGAGCGCGGCGTGCGGCGTTCCGGCACCGACGGCGCGAGCAGCTGCCTGCGCGCTTCTGCGTGAGCGCGTCACGACTGCACCGATTCGCCAACCGAGTTTGCGGAGGCGCTTTGCAATGGTTTGACCAACGCGGCCGGCGCCGATGATGGAAATTGTGCGTGACGGTATGCGCGACATCGAGCGTGATAGCATAACGTGTTCATTCATCATGCGGTGGAGGAAATTGGACTTTGCATCCGCTTGTGCTGGGTCTTACGTTCACCGCCGCGCTGTTCTGGGTTCTGAATGCTATTGATGTGGCGCTTGGCTCACGAAAAATTCCTGCCCTTCGAGATATCGCGCCCCTTGACGATGCTGATTGCCCGCCTGTATCGATTCTTTTTGCCGCTCGTGACGAAGAAGAGAAACTTCCCGGCGCGTTGCGGACATTTCTCACGTTGGACTATCCGCATTACGAAGTGGTCGCGGCTGACGACCGTTCCGAGGACCACACGGCGGAAATTCTGAGGGCTGCAGTCGAGAAACATGCTCGGCTGAAGTATGTGCGCATCGATTCCCTTCCGGCCGGGTGGCTCGGGAAGCCGTATGCGATACAACGGGCTTTCGAACGGAGTAGCGGGGAGTGGATCGTGTTTACGGACGCCGACGTTCATTTTTCGCCGGATTTATTGCGTCGCGCGGTGGCGATGACGAAACGGGAGAGCTGGGACCATCTGACAGTTCTAAGCAGCGTCGAGATGCACACGATCGGCGAAAGGATTGCGCTGACTTTTTTCGGGATGGGATTTTTGATGGGGATCCGGCCTTGGCACGCGAACGATGCGCGTTCGAAGGGATACGTAGGAGTGGGCGCGTTTCAATTGCTGCGACGAAGCGCGTACGAGGCGATTGGAACGCACCGGCGGCTGGCGATGGAAGTGGTGGACGATATGAAGTTGGGGAAACTGGTGAAGGAGGGCGGATTCCGGTCGGGAGTGGCGAAGGCGTGGACAGAGGTGCGGGTGCGGTGGCATGCGGGGGTGGGGAACATTATTCGCGGGACGACGAAGAATTTTTTTGCGTCGTCTGGATACAATTTGGGGGTGGTGAGCTTTCAACTGGTAATGATGCTGGCGACGTGCGTGGCGCCATGGGTGGCGCTGCCATTTTTGCGAGGGTGGGCGTTGATTTTTGATGCGATTGCGGTGGGGATGATGATTGCGATTCATGCGGGGGTTTGTATCGAGGTGGGGGCGTCGCCGTTGTATGCGTTGACGGAGCCGGTGGGGGCGGTGATTTTTTGCTGGATGCTGGCGCGGTCGACGATTGTGACGCTTTGGAATGGGGGGATTGAGTGGAGGGGGACTTTTTATCGGCTGGAGGAATTGAGGAGAGGGGTGGTTTAGGTTGGGGCAGGAGCTATTGTTACTTGGATCTCAGATTTTAATGCGTGGGCTAAGTAAAGACGCACAGGCAAGAGTGCCTGTGCCACTCGAGGCGATGCCTCTATCGACAGCGAAGATTGGGCAATTCGTTTGTTACCTTAGATTTACTACTTACTACTTGAAGAAGGAATAGCCGAGGGTGAGCATGTGGAGGTCTAGGCCGGGATTGAAATTGTGGCGGTAGCCGTTGGAGATGTGCTGGTATTTGTAGGCGAGGGTCCAGGCGCGGGTGCGGGGTGAGTTGAAGAGTTGGAAGCCGGCTTGGAAATCGAAATCGAAATTGAATTGGGTGCCGCCGGGGATGTCGACGGGGACTGGGCGCTGCGAGGCGATGAAGCCTGCGGTGGAGGCGCCGATGATTTGGAGGCGATGCTTGCGGCGAAAATTCAGTTTGAGGCCGAGGGGATTGATGCCGCCGCCGTAGACGTTTTCGCGGCTGACTTCGCAGAAACCTGTGGGGAAATTAATGGGATTGGTGCTGCAGGAGACGTATTTGGGCTGGTTGATGAATTCGATGGGGATGATGTCGAGCGTGTATTGCACGGAGATGTTGGACCAATCGTAGATGGAGTGGCCGTAGCGGAGGGCGAGGACGCCGAGTTGGCGATTGCTGGTGACGCCGATGAGGTGGGGAGTGCCGACGGAATAGCCGCCCCAGACGCCGAATTCGGTGTCGCCCTGGCAGCGGGCGGAGGGGGCGAGGAAGAGCGCAGCGACAAGGAGCAGTGCGGCGGCGGAAATTCCTCGGCGGAAGAATTTGAGTCGGATTGTGTTGGTCAATTTCAGCCCTCGTCTCAGCCTCGTCTCAGCCTCATCTCAGCTTCATCGGGCGCGGCGTTTGGCGGCCGGCTTGGGGGATTTTGATTCGATTGCGGCGCTTGCGGCGGCGGCATCTGTTGGCTGCGATGGCGGATTGGGTGCTAAGGCTTGCGGATTTTGGTCTGGCGCTGATTGATTCGACGCTGATGGCTGCGCCGGAGAATCTGCGGCGGGCTCTACATTCAAATGAGTTGCGGCGGGATCCACGTTTAAAACTGTAGCAGAAAAAATGGCGCCGAGGTCGCGCTGCTTTAGAGAGCGGATCCGATCGCGGAGGGCGGCGGCGCGTTCGAATTCGAAATTTTTGGCGGCTTCACGCATTTGCGATTCTAGCTGAGTGATGGCTTGGAGGAGTTCGTGCTCGGTGGAGATATTGCCGATGACGGCGTCTTCGGCGGGTACGGTGAGGTAATCGGCTTCGACGATTCTGGCGAGCTGCATATCGACGGAGCGGACGATGGATTGCGGGGTGATGTTGTGTTCGCGGTTGTAGGCTTCTTGCTTGGCGCGACGGCGATTGGTTTCGCCGATGGCCTGGCGCATGGAGTCGGTCATGCGGTCGGCGTAAAGGATGGCGCGGCCTTCGATGTGGCGGGCGCATCGGCCCATGGATTGGATTAGCGAGGTGGCGCTGCGGAGGTAGCCTTCCTTGTCAGCGTCGAGAATCGCGACCAGAGAAACTTCCGGCAGGTCGAGGCCTTCGCGGAGGAGGTTGATGCCGATGAGAACGTCGAATTCGCCGCGGCGGAGGTCTCGAAGGATTTTCACGCGCTCGAGCGTTTCAATTTCCGAGTGCAGGTAGCGGCAGCGAACGCCAACCTCAGCGAAATATTCCGCGAGATCTTCGGCCATGCGCTTGGTGAGCGTGGTGACGAGAACGCGTTCGTTGCGCTCAGTGCGAATTCGGATTTGTTCGAGCAGGTCGTCGACTTGACCTTTGACCGGGCGGACTTCCACTTGCGGATCGACCAAGCCCGTGGGACGAATCACCTGTTCGACAACCGTGCCGCCGGCTTTCGTGAGCTCGTAAGGACCGGGGGTGGCTGAGACGTAGACGATTTGATTGGTGCGATGCTCGAATTCTTCGAAGGTGAGCGGGCGATTGTCGAGAGCCGAAGGCATTCGGAAGCCAAAATTGACGAGCGTTTGTTTGCGCGAGCGGTCGCCGTGATACATGGCGCGGACTTGCGGGATCGTCTGGTGCGATTCGTCGACGACGAGTAGAAAATCCGATGGGACGTAGTCGAGTAACGTGGGCGGAGCTTCACCCGGCAAGCGGCCGGACATGTGGCGCGAATAGTTTTCGATGCCGTGGCAATAGCCAATCGTGCGCATCATTTCGATGTCGAAGAGTGTGCGCTGCGTGATGCGCTGCGATTCGACGATTTTTCCCTGGCGCGATAGCTCGGGCTTCCACCATTCGAGTTCTTCGTAGATGCCCTGGATGGCGCGCTCTTTTTGCTCGGACGGCAGCACGTAGTGCGTCTTCGGGTAAATAGGGATGCGTGAAATTTCGCCTTCGCGCGAACGGATTTCACCGGTGAGCGGATCGATTTTGCGGATGGCCTCGATCTGGCTGCCCCAGAGTTCGACGCGGACGGCGAGATCGTCATAGGGCGGATAGATTTCGATCGTGTCGCCGCGAACGCGGAAGGTGCCGCGACGAAGATCTTCGCCGCGTTCGTATTGGATTTCCACGAGCTTGCGGAGAATCGCTTCGCGGGCGATGGAATTGCCTTTTTCTAGCATGAGCATCATGCCGTAATAGGCTTCGGGTGAGCCGATGCCGTAGATGCAGGAGACGGAGGCGACGACGATGACGTCGCGGCGCTCGAAAAGGGAGCGAGTGGCGCTCATGCGGAGCTTGTCAAGCTCGTCGTTGATAGTGGCTTCTTTTTCGATATAAGTGTCGCTGGCCGGGACGTAGGCTTCGGGCTGGTAGTAGTCGTAGTAGCTGACGAAATATTCGACGGCGTTCGTCGGAAAAAACGAGCGGAATTCATGGTAAAGCTGGGCGGCGAGAGTCTTATTGTGGGCGAGGACGATTGTGGGGCGGTTGATCTGCTCGATCAGCTTCGCGATGGTGAAAGTTTTGCCGGAGCCGGTGACGCCGAGGAGCACCTGATGGCGGTCGCCGTCGTTCACACCTCGGACGAGTTGAGCAATGGCTTCGGGCTGGTCGCCGCGAGGCTCGTAGTCACTGGCTAGCTTGAACTTCATTGGCTAAGTTCTCTGCTCGCAAAATGCGAGGTGCTGAAAACTTCTCATTATAGCGCAAATGAGAAACTGATGCAGGGCCTGAACTTTGAGATAGAACTTCTGCAATCGCGAAGCGCCCGAGCGTGTTACACGTGGGACGCCAAGCTCGAGAAAAAGAGGTAGCGTATGGTCCCCCGGCAAGCCGGAGTGTAAGCGGCGGCGAGCCGCCCTTCGGCTCCGTCAGGACAAGCCGCACTCCACATGGGTGGGTTCGTTGACTTGCCTCGGGGCACAACCTAAGATGTGCCCCACGTGCCAGCCACCGACTCGCTAATCGGCCAAACCATTGCGCACTATCGCATCGTAGAGAAGCTCGGCGGCGGTGGCATGGGCGTGGTCTACAAGGCTGAGGACACCAAACTCCACCGTTTCGTTGCTTTAAAGTTCCTTCCTGACGGGTTCACGCCAGACTCACAAGCTCTGAGCCGCTTCAACCGTGAGGCACAGGCTGCTTCCGCCCTGAACCATCCCAATATTTGCACCATCTATGAAATCGGCGAACACAAGGGTCAGCCCTTCATTGCGATGGAATTTCTCGACGGGCAGACTTTGAAACACCGCATTTCCGGCAAGCCGCTTCCATTCGACGAGATTCTGGAAGTGGCGATTCAAATTGCCGATGCGCTCAGGGCGGCACATGCCCAAGGCATCATTCATAGAGACATCAAGCCAGCAAATTTTTCGTGACCAAGCAGGGTAACGCCAAGATCCTCGATTTCGGACTGGCGAAATTTGTTCCTGCTGCTGAAAGTGGTGGTGTTTCCACAATGCCGACGGCTACGGAGGACACGCTGCTGACCAGCCCCGGTTCCGCAGTGGGAACCATCGCGTATATGTCTCCGGAGCAGGCGCGCGGCGATGAACTGGACGCCCGGACGGATTTGTTCTCCTTCGGCGCCGTGCTCTACGAGATGACCACCGGTCGCCTGCCTTTCTCGGGCAACACCTCGGCGGTCATCTTCAACGCCATTCTAAGCTTCGCTCCGACCCCTCCCCGGCAACTCAATCCGGGGCTCTCGCCTGCGCTCGAAGGAATCATCGTCAAGCTTTTGGAAAAGGACCGGGAGTTGCGCTATCAGTCGGCCGCCGAGCTGCGCGCGGATCTGAAGCGAATGCGCCGTTCAGAGTCCGGCCACACTTCCGTTGAGAGCCAGGCGCCTTCAAAGCAGCGCGTCGCTGCACGTCAAGCGATTCTTGTTCTGGTTGCATTGCTTCTGGCCGTCGGGGGTTAGGCCGGTTTCCGTTGGTACCGGGGACGCGCTGTTCCATCTCCGTCCGTCCCGGCCGTCAAGCCCTCGGTGGCTGTTCTCCCCTTTCAGAACCTCAGCGGCGACCCGCAGAATGAATACTTTAGCGACGGAACCACCGAAGAGATCATCACTAAGCTGTCCAGCATCAAAAATCTCGAAGTGACCTCGCGCACCTCGGTCGCCCGCTATAAAGGCACGCAAAAAGATGTCAAGGAAATCGGCCGGGAGCTGGGCGTACGCTACATTCTTGAGGGCAGTGTGCGCAAGGCGGCCAACCGCGTGCGCATCACCGCGCAGCTCATTGACAGCTCCACCGGCTTTCACCTCTGGGCCCAGGATTTTGACCGCGACCTCAAGGATGTCTTCTCCGTGCAGGAAGAAACCGCGCTGAAAATCGCCGACGCCCTCAAGTTGCAACTGACCCCCGAGGAGCAACAGGCCGTGCAGCGCCGCTACACGCAGAATGTGGAAGCATATGATGCGTTTCTTCGCGGCAAGGCTATTTGGGGGTATTTTGACGACGCCGAAAAATTGGAACAGGCGCGCAAGGACTTTGAGAATGCGCTGCGCTACGATCCGAACTACGCTCCCGCCCTCGCGGGTCTCGCCTGGGTGGAGTCCCAGTATTATCGCAACCTCGATTCCGATCCGTTACATCTGCAGCGCGCAGAAATCCTGGCCCAGAAGGCCCTGGCCATCGATCCCCAGCTCTCGGAAGCTCATATGGCGATGGGGAGTAATCTGGCAAATCGCTATGATTACCGGCGGGCCGCAGTAGAGTTTCAGGAAGCTGCTCGGCTGGAGCCGGACAACGCGCGTGCCTTCGATTACGAGTCCTGGGCCATGGCCTACGAGCAGCCGCCTGACGGGGTGGGTGCAGAAAGAGCTTCGCGCGAGGCGCTCCGCCTAGGGTCCTTAAATATGAGCACCTACTATCACCTGGGCCGGGCTCTTCTGGTGCAAGGACGCTATGACGAGGCTATCGCGGCCTTCGAGCAGGCCCGCACGCTGAGCCCCAAGTCCACCACTCCCGATTTCGGTCTCGCGCAAGTCTATCTGGCCAGGAAGGAGTACGACAGGGCTTTGCAGGTCTTACTCCACCTTCCGGAAAAAATCCGGCAAACCGCAGGCATCCGCTTTGCGGTCAGCTCCGTGTACGCCGGCCTGGGCGAGCGGGAGAAATCATTCGTCGAACTCCAGAAAGCACTCGAAGAAGGCTACCGCGATTTTGCCGCCATTGACGCCAGCCCTCACTTCGCCGCACTCCGCTCCGACCCTCGCTTCCAGGAGCTCCTCCGCCGCTATCGGCAGTAATGAAGGCTGAACCCACTCTTCCCCTTTCGCCGCCCGCATAGGTCACCCGACCAGCCGCCAAGGCCTGCGCCGCTTACAAAGACTTTCTCTCACGCTGTGCGCAGACGCCGACCCCGACATTCCCATCATGAAAGAAAGTAAAGCGGAGTAGGCGAAGCTGCAATAGTTGATCTTCTCGGCGCAAACCTTCAAGGGCGAAGTATCGCTGTGGACCGTTCGAATCCCGTACAGCGGAATTCTCAGGGCAAGAAGACGGCGACCTTCGATGGTCACGTACGGACGGAGAGGCCTCAGGTCAATTCCAGCCGGGCGGCCGGAATGGGACCTGAGCTACGAAAGTTCCGGCAATGTCGGCCAAACGGGACCTGAGCTACGAAATCTCGGAGTGAGTCCGTAGAGGACCCGTAGATCATGGTATCGCGAAAGAGGGGGCGCAAGCACCGACAGCCGGGCTAGCCGGGCTGTAACAAAGCGGCGGCGAGCCGCCCTTCGGCTCCGCTTTTCAGGACAAGCCCTTCGACTCTGCTCAGGACAGGCCGCAGTCCATAGAGGGCTCGTTGACTTGATTTCTGGCGCACCCTAAGATGTGCTGCGCGTGCCCAGCTCCGATCCGCTTGTTGGCCAGACGATTTCGCATTATCGCATCGTCGAGAAACTCGGCGGTGGCGGAATGGGTGTTGTTTATAAGGCCGAGGACGCACGCCTTGGCCGGTTTGTCGCGTTGAAATTTCTCCCCGATGATGTTGCGCGGGATCCTCAAGCGCTGGAACGATTTCGGCGCGAAGCGCGCGCTGCGTCTGCGTTGAACCATCCGAATATCTGCACGATTCACGACATCGGCGAAGACAACGGCAAGGCGTACATTGCGATGGAATTTCTCGATGGGCTCACGCTGAAGCATCGTATTGCGGGAGCGCCTGTTGAGACGGATGTCCTGCTCGATTTGGCTATCGAGATTGCTGACGGGCTCGATGCGGCTCACGCGGAGGGAATCGTCCACCGCGATATCAAGCCTGCGAATATCTTCGTGACCAAGCGCAATCACGCCAAGATTCTCGATTTCGGTTTGGCGAAGCAAGCAAGAACCGGAACGGATGGCGACGCGACGATGACGCAGGAGGTGCAACAGTTGAGTACGCCGGGCGCGGCGATGGGCACGCTGGCGTATATGTCGCCGGAGCAGGCGCGGGGGAAAGAACTGGATGGGCGTACGGATATTTTTTCTTTCGGTTTGGTGCTCTATGAAATGGCGACGGGAAAACAGACGTTTTCGGGAAGCAGTTCTGCGGAAATATTCGATGCCATTCTGAATCGCGCGCCTGTTGCACCTGTGCGGCTGAATCCACAGGTTCCGAGCAAACTGGAAGATATTATCGGCAAGGCGCTGGAGAAAGACAAAAAGCTCCGCTACAAATCGGCAGCGGACATGCGCACCGACTTGCAGCGGCTGAAGCGCGATACTGAATCGGGACGTACAGCGGTGGCAACGACGGCGGCCGAACCGGTGTCCGCAAGTTCCGTCGCCGCAGCTTCTCCCGCGCCGACGCCGCTTGACGGAAAGGCTTCCGCAGTTTCGGCTGCTACGGCAAAGACGCATGCGGTGCAGTGGCCGATACTGGCAGGCGTGGCGGTGGTGGCTGTTGTGTTGGGGATAGGCGCGTGGCTTTATTTTGCCCGCAAGGCGCAGGCCCTCACCGAGAGAGACACCATCGTGCTTTCCGACTTCACCAACACCACGAACGATGCCATCTTCGACGACACGCTGAAGACCGCGCTAAACGTTTCCCTGCGGCAATCGCCTTTTCTCAACGTGCTCTCTGACAGCGAAGTGGCGAAGACCCTGCAGCAGATGACTCGGCCGACTGGCACGAAGCTCACGCCTGAGTTGGCCCGCGAGCTTTGCCAGCGGGCGGGCAGCAAAGCTTATCTTGCCGGGACGATTAGCAGTCTGGGCAGCCAATACGTGCTGGGGTTGAAGGCGGTGAATTGCCGGAGCGGCGACACGCTGGCCGAGGAGCAGGTGACGGCGGCGTCCAAGGAGAAGGTGCTGGACGCGCTGGGCCAAGCGGCAACCAGGCTGCGAGGCAAACTGGGCGAATCGCTGGCTACGGTGCAGAAGCTAGATGTTCCGCTGCGAGAGGCCACTACGTCGTCGCTCGAAGCTCTGAAAGCGTACAGCCTTGGCGGAAAGGCATCTAACGAGAAAGGCTCCGCCGCAGCCCTGCCTTACCATCAGCGTGCCATCCAGCTTGACCCGAATTTTGCCATGGGCTACTTGGCAGTGGGCGACGACTACGACAGTCTCGGCGAGACAGGGCGGGCAAGCGAGTACTTCACCAAGGCATTTCAGTTGCGGGAACATGCCAGCGAACGGGAAAAGCTGCTAATCGCTGCCGACTACTACGGAAATGTAACCGGGGAACTGGATAAAGCGGCCCAGACGTATCAGGAAGCGATTGAGAACTACCCGCGACGAAGCGTAGCGTATGGCAATTTGGGCATCGTGTACGCCGAACAGGGGCAGTATGAGAAGGCCGCAGAGATGATGAGGCAAGTGACGCGCCTTGCGCCGGACCAGATAGCTTCTTACGACAATCTCGCCAACTACACACTTGCCTTGCACCATTTCGACGAAACGCGGCAGACCATCCACGACGCGCATGCGCGAAAACTGGATAATTTCGTATTGCACAATGCTCTCTACGCTCTTGCCTTTCTCGGGGCGGACTCTGCAGCGATGGCGGAACAGCAACAGTGGTTTGCGGGCAAGCCCGAAGAGAACACGGGACTGGCGCTCGCATCCGACACCGAGGCACACGCTGGTCATCTGGGCAAAGCGGGGGAACTGACCAAGCGGGCGGTGGAATCCGCCATCCGGGCTGACAGCAAGGAAAGCGGGGCCGTATGGCAGGCGATTGCTGCTCAGTGGGAAGCCGCTCACGGCAATCCCGCAGAAGCACGACAGTCAGCGGCAGAGGCTTTGAAGCTGGCTCCCGCGAGTCAGAGCGTGGAGGTGGAGGCCGCGCTTGCGTTTGCCATGGCGGGTGATACGGCGCGAGCCGAATCTTTGGCCCAAGATTTAGGGAAACGCTACCCACTGGACACGCAGATGCAATCGCTGTGGCTGCCAGCGATTCAGGCGCAAGTGGCGCTCAACAAAAAGAATCCTGCTGCCGCCCTGAATACCCTGCAAGCTGCTTCCCCTATCGAGTTGGGACAAATTCCGTTCGTAGCCAATATTTCCTGCCTCTATCCCGTGTATGTACGCGGAGAAGCGTACTTGGCAGCCGGACAGGGCAGTGCTGCCGCCGCGGAGTTTCAGAAGATTCTCGACCACAGCGGCATCGTTTGGAACTGTTGGACGGGAGCGCTGGCGCGTCTGGGAGTGGCTCGTGCGAACGCGCTGCAAGCGAAGACTTCGCAGGGCGCTGATGCCGACGCCGCCCGCGTTCGGGCACTCGCCGCCTACAAGGATTTTCTCGCGCTGTGGAAAGACGCCGACCCTGACATCCCCATCCTGAAGGAAGCCAAAGCGGAGTACGCGAAGCTGCAATAACTGTCGGAAGAAGGCCCACGACGAGAGGGGCGCTCGTGGTGGCTACCGAGACTGAGATTGATGGCGGTTGCGGCTAGTGGATCGGGTTGGTGGTGTGGGCGACGCGGGCGGGTCTGAGACCCGCCCCTACTGGGGGGATTGGCGATGGTTTGCGCCGACCCGTGTGGCTTTCGGACTATGGCTTTGGGAGATCGAGGAGCGCGATGTCGGAGAGGTCCTGGACTCGTTCGAGGACGACTTCGTGGCCGTCGGGTGAGATATCGAAGTCGCGAATGTCGAAGTCCGAAGTGAGATTGGTCAACTGGCGCTCGGCGCCCGTGTCGAGGTTAATGAGCCAGAGATTCTTGTGTTGAATTTCACCGCGCAGAAGAACGAGCGAGCGCCCGCCGGGCAGGAACGCAATGTGTCGCGCGCCCCGAGTGAGTGTGAGGGGCGGCAGGGTATGTGCTGAAGCATCGGCTGCGACGGCCTTTACCGAAAATGTGGTGCCGATGTCGGGTCCTGAGTAGACGACGAAGTGGCCGTCGGGGGACCAGGCAGGATCGACTGAGTACTCCTCGACAAAAAGCGCGGGCGGGTGACCGTCGAGCGGGACACGAAAGAGGCGAGGGACGCCGTGATCGTTCGCAGCCGAGGTAATTGATTGGTTGTCGGGCGCCCATGCGGGATCGCCTTGCAGGTCGAGCGAGTCGGCGACAACACGCGCGTTCGTGCCGTCGGATTGCATCACGTATAGGACACTTTTTCCGTGTTGCCGCACTGAGAATGCGACCTGGCGTCCATCGGAGGATATCGCCGGGCCACCCAAGATTTGCGCGTCCTGACCGCTCCACAATTCCGTGCCGGCTCCGCTCGCGATCTTCCAGATACTCGCGCTCGCGCCGGTGGCAGAAGCATACAGAAGATAATCGGGGCCGAGTCGCGGAGAGAAACCAGTGCTAGTGGTCAACGAGATGCGAGCGGGCACCGAAACTTCGCCAGGTGAATCAGCAATTGGCAAACGCCACAGAGTCATCTTCGGACTTGCGAGGGTGACCACCAGCCGGCGTCCGTCAGCACCGGCCGCCAGCGAGGTGTAGCGGTCCAGCCCGGACGTGAGCTGATGGGGAATGCGGCGTTCGACATCCATGGTGTAAAGCCACGGTCCCGAACCATCGCTGCCGCTCGCGAGATACATCAGAGTCCGTCCATCCAAGAGGACGGGATAGGTGACGCGTGTATCGTGCGAGGTGATTCGTTGGGGGGTCCCGTGGGTTGGAGTAATGCGCCAGATATCCAATTTGTCGGGAAGAGAACCCTGCACGAAGTAGATGAATTTCGAGTCGGGCGACCACAGTGGAAAGTGAGAGTGGAGACCGGAGGGCGCGGTGAAGATAGGCTCACTGTCGGATAATCGGCTGCCCTCCGACACGAACAGCGGATCTCCGGGGCCGGGCGTGTGATAAACGAGCCGAGAGCCATCGTGGGACCAATCAAGTTCGGCGACGCCTTCCAGGTAGGGCCTTGGCTGTCCGCCGAGCGTTGGAACGGCCCAGATGCTGATGTCGCTACTGGTTGAGCTACCCGATGAGCTGCCTTTCTTTCGAACCCAAAACGTGACCAACGATCCGTCCGGCGAGAACCCGAGAGTGCGGACTGAGGGATTGGCGAGTTCGGGCATCCTCCCGCGCGTGAGGTTGTGGAATTCTCCGGAACTGATCTGCGTGACCCAGACGTCCATCTGCCCGTCCCGGTCGGATAGAAACGCAACGAAGTGACCGTCGCGTGACACTGTCGCGGCCTCTTCAATTCCATCGAAGTCCGTGACCATCTGAAATCGCGCATCGGCGATGGGGCTTCGCCAGAAGTACTCTGTCTTGCGAAGCCAGACACTTGCGACGATTGCCAGCGCGACTCCTACCGCGGCGAGCGCCAGCGCGAGCCACAGATATGGATGGCGATTTTGATTCTGGCGCGGGGCTTCGCCGGGAATTTCACTCGCGGGAATGTCAACCGGGATCGTGGCGGCAAGAGACGCTGCATTTCCGTTCTGTTTGGAAGTGCTCGGAGCCGGCGAAGGAGCCAAATCGCTAACCCCGTTGATCACTTCCACTGGCGCGATGAAGCGGTAGCCCAATCTTGGAAGCGTTTCGATGTAACGAGGAGTGAGCGGCGAATCGCCAAGGGTGGCGCGAATTTCTTTCACCGCCGTGTTCAGGCTGTGCTCAAAATCGACAAAAGTCTCCGCCGACCAGAGCTCTTCGCGAAGCACTTCGCGGCTGACGACATCACCGGCGCGGTTCAGCAGTAAATTGAGGACTTGAAGCGGCTGCGGGCGGACCTTTAGCTTCAGGCCATGCTTGTAGAGTTCGCGGCTACGAGGCCGTGATTCGTAGGGGCCGAATCGAAACACCTGGACCGGTGTGTCCATGGGTGGACAGTAAGTTCACGACATTCTGTGCCGTTCGGGTTCGCATCGCAAGTTAAAAGATGTGTAATCTTACGTTTGAGCCTTCACCTCAGTCTCACCATAACATCACCGACCCTGCATTGACCGCGACGCCGGAAATCTGAGATTGGTAGCGCACAGGAAAAAGTTGGAGCCTGCGGTTTCCGATTCGCCGACAACCTGGGCGTATGCGAGCGTGGCCGCGAGGCTTGAAAAAAAATCTCAAATCTGGAGATCTCAAATGAAAAGGAAAGGTTTTTTGTGGGCGGTACGCATCATTGCGGTCCTGGCGCTGGCACTACCCTTCGGCGCTCTGGCCCAGGGTCCTATGCCGGACCACTTGGGGGGCATCATCAACGACTATACCGCCGCAACAGGCGTCTCTGGTCCATGGGAAATGCATGGCACGTGGTCGTTGAAAATTGAGGGAACGTCGGGCAAAGCCGATTTCTCTGCCGTTATGACGATGGAGCATCCCGATTCGTGGATTGCGATGAACCCCGGTCTTCCCGGTAAACCTAACGTTGACAATCCAGCGGCACGGAGTCCCCATACTCACCACATCACGATGACGGATGCCATGATCAGTTACGACACGAGCGTCTGCCCCAGCGACAGCCCTTCCACCACAGTTCGTTTCGTGGTCATCGGCCAGCCCAGCATTACCGGTAACGGAAGCGCCGCGCCATTTGAGGCTAAGGGGCCGTCCACGCTGCAGGTCTGCATCACTGGAGGGACGGAGGTGGAGTTTTCGAACGTAACCATGGAGTTCACGAGTACGAGTCCTGCGACGGTCCATTTCGGAACGCAGGCTATCCACGGCGTTGTTCGCAGGGCGACATTCTAGCGCGACCGAGATCGCTAGTAATGGTTTGCTGAGCGGTTCGGAACAAGGACGTAAGGTCGCATACGTGCGATGGTATCGGGTAACTCGCTACTCAGCCCGGCGACCGTGATTTACGAGCCGCTCCGCTACGGGAGCAGGATGATTTGGGTTCGAGTCTCGATCTTGCCTTTGTAGGTGAGGCGGGAGCCGGTGTTGGTGCTGGTGATGGCGAAATCCAAATCCTGCGAGCTGGATTGAGTGGAACGGATCATCCGGCCGGTGGCTAGCGAGATGGAATCGAGGCTTTCACCGGAGCCGGTCCATGTACCGGAAGTGCGCAGGCTGTTGTGACGGTAGTCCTCGGGGGTATCGTCGGCGTGCGGGTTGTGGCTGCCGCGGCGGATGATTGTGAATTGCGTGAGGATTGTGGCGCAGGTCGGTGAGTTTGCGGTCGGCGCTTTGGGTGAGGCGGCTTCGGGAGCTGACACCGTAGCAGTCTCAGAGCCGCTCGGCGGAATATTTTCAGGGCAAACCTCGTTGCGCAAATAGTTGGCCTCGGTGTGCCAGAACAGGCGATCCAGCGGAACGCCGGTGAGAGGCTCTTCCCTGCTCCATTTCTGACCTATCTCGATTCCCTGCTGAGGAAATCCTGCGCTTGAGGAAAGGCCTGCCATCCAAGTGCGAACTGTTTGCGCTGCCGATGGATTTGAGAGCATGTCCTCGAGGCCTTTGATGTCGACGATTTTACCGTCGGGCTCAAGTGTGAATTCCATGGAGCGACCTTCGAGGCGATTGTATTGGTCGGCGAGCGAAGCGGAAGCGGGATCATAGGCGTCGCTTTCCGAGGTGGCGGAGGATTTTTCGTATGTGGCGCGGATGCGCATCGGGCCGGGCGCAGCATTCGTTGCGGGTGCGCGATTTGTTGGGCGCGGATCCTTCGGTGCAGAGGCACTGGCTGAGCTAGAAGATGCGGGCTGAACTTCGAGGACGTCGAGGCGAAGAATGATGCTGACGGACTGCTTCACCTGAGTGGCGCCTTCGGGATTGACGATAGGAGTGGTGGTGGTGCCGGCGCTGGTCATTTGGGATTCGATTTGGTAGCGGAGCGAATCGCCGGGCTTGAATTGGGGAAGAAGGTGGACGCGCTGGTGATCAGAGGCGGCGAGAACTGGCAAAGCAAACAAGATGGCGGTTTGGATTGCGATACGAAAACTGCGCATGAGTCTTGGCGTCACGTGCGTCAGCGGCGAGTGGTGGCTTGTTTCACGCGGGAGACTGCGGGCTCGGAGAGATCGCCGGTGAGGCGAAAGGAGGGTGAGGGTGAATCAGAGGCGCGAACGGCGCGCGGCGCTGCGGAATCGGAGAGCGCTGCGAACTTGAAATCGATATTACGGCTGAGATCGACGGTGCCTTGGCCGGTAAAGCCTTCCGCCGGACCAGACAGTCGGAGACGTTGGAACTCGATTTTGCCGGAGTCGCAGGTAAAGTCGGCGGAGGCATCGCGAAATGTGGTGTGGCCCGGGCGAAATGCGCCATCGGCGAAGGAAGCGGTGAGATCGATGTTCATTAGTTCGGCGCCAGCGATTCGCGACGCGCCTCGGCATTGCAGCGAGGAAATCAGATCAGAGCGCGAGGCTCCGGTCGCGGAGAGCGAGATTTTCCCCGAGGCGACTCCAGCAAAACGATCGGTGAGCGATGACGTGGTTGAGGTCAGGACATACAGGTCCACAGCGGAGTAATCGAGATTCAAGCGGTATGACGGGCTTGCGTCCAAATCCGCGCGAAGCGAGCCGGTGACGTCGCCTTTGGCAAGTTGCGCGCGAACATTTGAGAAATTGAGCCGGCGGCCGTCGATCGTGGCGTCGGTTTGAACGTGGTGCAGCACGAAAGGCGCGAGCGTGAATTGGTCGACGTTAATTTTGCCTGTGGCCAGAAGATTGTCGGGCTGAGCAGCGGCTGGCGGGCGCGAGTTTAGGAATGGGAGGACGCGGTCGAGGAAGCTCTGTCGCCAGCGAGGATTCAGCCAGCGATCGGCGTCTGCTGCGGATAGGCGGTCGGCGGATAGCGCGAATTGCCATCGATCCTTTTGTTGTGGTTGTTCCGCACTCGGCTGTTCTTCGAGCACTTGGAGCACTTGCATCGGGTCCGACTCGCGGCGGTCGAGAGAACCGCTCCAGTGCGCGCCGAATGCTTCTGCGGAAGTGAGAGCCACATGGCGCGCGTTGCCTTTCAGATCCACGTGGGCGCGAATCTGCTCCACCGGCAAATTCAGAAAGGGAGCGCGGAGCGAATCACCGCTAGATCTTGTATTCGCCTCAGCGCTTGCCACGGTGTTGACCGAGGCGCCGAAGTCGATTGAACCTGTGGGCGGTGATTTCCACGGATAGGGCGAGCCTTGCCATTTTAGATCTCCGCGGACAGGGCCCGTGAGATCCCAGCCGCGCGAGATGTCCCAACCTAGAAGGCGTACAGTTGAAATCAGATTGCCAACATCTACGAGCGCACCGGAAATGTGAAGTGCGGAGGCAGCTTGCGACTGTGAAATCGATCTATGCGCCAGCGGGCCGCTCTTTACATCCAGGCCGATGGGTCCTTGGGTCTCGACGCGAAGGGTTCCGCCAGCAGCGCCGAATGAAATGGTGGCCGGTGATATGAACGCGCCTTTGGAGTCATAAATAAGCGAGGCGGACGCAAGGCGCACCGGTACGGTCAACGGTTTTGCTGTCAGGTCGGTTTCTCCAAGCGAAAGCGTTCCTTCATTGATGCGAGGCGGCCAGCCGGCCAGGCTTGCTTTGACTTTTGCGAATCCTCGAACGGTGATGTCGTCGGAGATGCCGGAATGAAACGCGCGCGCCCAAGCGAGAAGATCGCTCGCGTCGATGGCTGAGGAAAAGATTTGAAGCGTCGTTAGGGATGTGTCGCTTTCGGAATCCTTCGCAGGAATAAACCTTAGAGCAACTTGGTCAACGACGGAAGGTTGATTCCAACTTATCGCGCCGGTGGCCTGGGCGTTCGAACGAGGAGTCTCCAAGGTTGAACTGACGACGTGAAAGCGGGCAAGCTCGGGATCGAGAATGCCCTTCGCCAGAAAATTGAGGGAAGGATTGTCGGCGCGCAGAGGAAGATTCCAACGATGAACCTGACGGATTTCCGCGCGGCCCTCGAGGTTCCAATCCTGCGCTTCGGTGCTTGCTTTCAAGACGATGGCGAGATTTCCGCGAACTCCATAATCGGTGGCGCGAACAAGGCGGAGGACGTCGGAGAGAGAAGCGTCGGTCCACGCGAAATCAAGAGCTGCCGGACGAAGGCGCGATGAGGTGCCGCCGACGCGTCCCGAAAGATGGAGCATGCCGGCCTGCTGAAGAATCACAGCGGCGCGAGCGGGCGCTGCTTCGAGATCGAGACGCCATTCGCCATTGCCTTCAGGTTCGACGTAGCCCGTGACGCCGACGAGGGCAAAAGGAAGTTTTTCCTGGGCGCGCTTAAAGTTGATACGGCCTGAATCCACATGGATGCGGCTGAAACGGAGCGCATTCGACGCGGTGAGGAATTTTGGTGCAGCTGCCGCCCGACTGCCGGAAACGGCGGAAAACTGAGGCAGCCACTCAGCGACATTCCAATCTCCGTCCGGATTGCGGACTAGATTTAGGCTCGGATGTCCGAGCCAAATGCCACCAAATTCAAGACGGCCACGAAGCAGACTCCGCCATCGCAGGCTCATGGTGAGCGATTCGGCGCGAAGAAAGTATTCGTGTCCAAAACGCGGGTCTTCACTGACAGTGACAGAGCGTGCTTCCAGCGTGGGGCGTCCCCACAAGCTGAAGCGATAGCTGCCGACTTCTACCGGGCGGCCGAAGGCAGCGTCAAGGCGTGAAGTGATTCTGCGATGCAGACTGGTGTGTTGAATGGCGAGCGAGATTGTGATGTTAGCGATCCAAAGCGCCGCCAGAAATAGAGCGGCAATATTCGC
Organism: uncultured Acidobacteriota bacterium; assembly: GCA_963721825.1. Taxonomy (GTDB): domain Bacteria; phylum Acidobacteriota; class Terriglobia; order Acidiferrales; family UBA7541; genus Palsa-295. Next base: position 308,567 of record CAVRLE010000002.1, read on the forward strand.
CCAGCGGCGCCATCGCGGGCGAGCAACCGTGGCCGGTTCCACCGGCTTCGCGCGAACAATCGTTTCAGTGAGGGTGTTTGACAAGATCGGTTATTTTTCGATTTCGGCTTCTCACTACAATCGCATAAGTCAGTTAACAAGAGAAGTTTCGCCAACGAGTTACGCGGGCACGGCGTGCCGTGCCCCCTACTAAAAAATGCTAATGCACCCCGTGGAGCATGCGATTCCAGCGAGTGCGGCTGGGTAGATGGAGCAGCGAATCTGCGAAGCCACGAAATACGCCCGCGAGAGTGCGGTCAGTATAGTCTTCGGACGTAGCGGCCACCGACCAATAAATTATGAGAGGGTGGCCCATGATCGCATCGCGATTGACGAAACCCCAGTAACGGCTGTCCCAACTACGGTCTCGATTATCTCCCATTACGAAATAGCGATTCGGCGGGATGACAAGACTGCTGCGGTCGACATAGTCGAAAAGGCGCGTAGCCCACTCAGGCCGCAAGCCACTTTCGAGAAAATAGCGGCTGGTGGGAGGAAAGTCGTCGCCAAAGGAATCCGCGCCCAGGGGATCGTGGACAACATAAGGCTCGTCGAGAGGCTGGCCATTGATGTAGACGCGCTGATTGATGATTCGGAGGCGATCGCCAGGTAATCCGATAACGCGTTTCACGTAGTGCGGATGATCGTCAAAGGGAAACTTGAAAACGATAATGTCGCCGCGGCGAACGGGACGGTAAGGAAGAAACTTTTCGTACCACGCGCCGCGCCCTTCGAAGACAAATTTATTCACGAGAAGGTGATCACCAACCAACAGGGTGGGTTCCATGGACTGCGAAGGAATTTTGAAGGCCTGGACGATAAACGTGGTGCCGAAGAGGGCGAGAAGAACCGTGACGAGCAGCGATTCCGCGTATTCGAGCACGGAGCTGTGCGCGGATTCGCGATGCCGGGCTTCTGGAACCGGCTGCTCTGCTGCTTCAAGCGTAGATGTTTCAATCGACAATCGCGTCCTTTAACTCGATGCGGCACCTGTTTCGAGTCCAGCGAGAGCAATTTTCGCCGCGGCCTGCTCCGCTTCTTTCTTACTTCGGCCTTCGGAGTGGGCGAGCTTTTGCTGCGCGAGCCATACTTCCACTTCAAATGTTTTCTGGTGTTCGGGGCCGAACTCGTTGCGCACGCGGTATTGAACGGCGCCGAGCCCTCGCTGCTGCAACCATTCCTGCAGAGCGGATTTGTGATCGGAGCGATCCAGGCCTCCAACCTCGCCACCGAGGGCGCTGTCGAGAAGAGTGTGGCGGAGGAACTGGCGCGCGGCGGGAAGCCCGGCATCGAGATAAATCGCGCCGATGACAGCTTCGTATGCGTCAGCAAGCAAACGTTTTTTACCGCGGCCGCCGGTTTTTTCTTCGCCCGGACCAAGCCGCAAGTAATCGCCCAATCGAAGTTGTTCTGCGGCTGAGTGCAACGAGACAGCGTTCACGAGCCGCGCCAGTCCCTTGGAAAGTTTCCCGGCGTCCCATTCGGGGAATGCGTGGCAGAGCACTTCGCTGGCGATAAGGCCGAGGACGCGGTCGCCGAGAAATTCGAGCCGCTCATTGTCTGAGGCGGCATCGTTCTGGCGCCGCGAGCGATGGGTGAGCGCTTGCTCGAGGCGTTCAGGATGGGCAAAACGATGACCGAGAATCGCTCCAAGTTCTTCGAGCTCTTCTGCGGTCATCGTTTGGCCTCGGTTCGATTATTTAGGAGGAGCAGGCTGCGCGGCGGCTAGTTTCTTTGCTTCGCCTTCGCGCTGCTTGCAACGATCTTGCACCGCACCAGGCGACGCAGCGCACTTCTGGAAAGCGTCAGCGGCTTCGGGATAGCGTTTCAATTGACTGAAGCTGACTCCGAGTATGTAAAGGTCCACAGAGTCGGGCGTTGGATCAAGCTTCACGGCTTGCTGCGTCTCCGTGACTGCTTTCTCCCATTGTTGCTGACGGAAGTAAACCAATCCGAGGCCGCTGTGCGCTTGAGCCATGGATGCCTGCTTGACCTTAGCAAATTGCTCGTCGGTGAGGGCATCCGGTTTGCGCACGTTCGGCAGGATTTCGAGGGCATGCTTCTCATAGGTTTCCGCTTTTGCCAAACGGTGCTCGGACTCTGGATCGTTGGGATCGTAATTGTGAGGAATCACCCAACCTACGAGAACCAGCACACTCACTTCATCCGGGTTGCTGGCGAGGGCCTTATCTGCCGCTGCGTACATTTTGTCAAACTGCTGCTTCTGATAGTAGGCGGTCGCCAAGTGTGCGTTTACCTGCTCAGAGTAGTGGCCGGTCGGATACTTCTGGAGGTACTGTTCGCCAACCTGAATCTGCTGGTCGAAGGCATCTGGTTTCACATCCGTGAAAGCCTTATAGGCTTTTTCTTCCTCCGGATCTGCGGGTGCCTGCTGCGCAGGTTTTTGTTCCTGCTGTGCGCCGGCCTTCGCTGGCGGATTTGGCTGCTGCGATGATGGAGGCGGCGACTGCTGCTGTTGCCCGCCGGAACCACCATACTGGGCATGCAGAATCGGAGCCGAAGCGACAGCGGCCATGAGTGTGACAGCGGCAACTATAATCCCACTGAGATGTGACGGGAGCTTCATCGAATTTCCCCCTCTTGGATGGATGTCTCGGAGCGCTCGGAGCGAGCGATCTCAAGCTTGCTACTGTCTTCGTAACCACTATTTCTCATTTCCACTTCCGTTCGCGCGTGGATGCCCCTTGTACGGCTCTTCCACACCATTCTGCGCCGCCACACGAGCGGACTCTGGCGCGCCTTCGACCGCCAGCGCACCCATGTATTCGTGAACCGCGGCTTCGCGCTCTCCTTCCAGATCGTGGATGCGTCCGAGGTACACGTGCGACCAAGAAAGAATCGCCGGATCCGCGGCATCCTCAGGCTTTGATGCCGTTGTCGAAGCCGGGGCTGGCGAAACCAGTTGTGCGAAAAGCTGCTCCGCACGATCCGCGTTTCCAGCCATCACCGATGCGATTGCGAGACCATATTCCGCCTTCGGCAAGCCGGGATACCTTGCCAGAATGCTCTCGAAAGTTGCGGAGGCGGCTTTGGCGTCCTGTCGCGCGATCTCGCGGTCGCCTTGCGCGAGCAAACGATCCAGCTCGGACGCCGGCGCTGCGGAGTCAGATTCCTGCTTGGCAGGCGCAGGTGGAATTTCTGGCGAAAATGTCACGCTCTGCAGACGCTTTTGTTCCACTTGAACGTCGATGGCCGCAATCAAGTCCGGAAAATAATACGTCATCGACGGCTCGCTTTTCTCAAATTTCTGCAGTCCCGCGACGAAAGGGCGCACCAGCACGAAACCGGTCTGATCGGCTTCATTCAAGGCAGACTCAAGCTGAGCAGGCGGGAGACGGCGGAGACGAAGTTCGACGCTCTTGATGAAGCATTCGTCGGTGAAGGCTACAAAATCATTGCGATATTCTTCAGGCAATCGCGGAGCTCGAGCGGCTACAAGCAACAAGGCACGCTTCGCTTCCACCTGCTTTCGATACTGCAGTGGCAGCGGATCGAGCACGAAATGAAGATATGCGTGTTGTATCTGTTCGGTGGGAATTCGCGCCGTTGTGCCTACCACAATCGAATAGTGACTGCCGCTGTTGCGAGAATTTGTGCGGGCGCCGACGAGGGGCTCCACGTATACCGTAAACGTGCGGTCGTAGATCGGCTTGAGAATTTCGCGCAGGTAGGAATTAGTAGTGAACATGATTTTGCGTACGGGCGGACCGTAGGCGGCAGCCGCGCGTTCGTATTCCGGCTGAACTTTCGCCCACTGCAGATCGAGACGCGCCTCCTGGTAGAAGGCAGCGAGGATTTCCCGAAAACCCTCAATCGTGAGCACGTCCGGCGGGAGCAAATCATGGTTCATTTGAAAATCGAAACGAGGTGGTGGTCCCACCACAAGCGAGAAGGTGATGTAGCGGGAAAGTGTTTCGCCTGGGTCGCCGAGCAAGTGATCGCGATAAAATTGGCGCAGGGCTTCCGTCGCTGGTCCCTGCATTTTGAGCATGGCCTCGCGGAGCGCGAGACGCGAGGGCATTTCGGAAAGCGTGCTTTCGTCGGCAGCAAAGCCAGCGGCGTCCAGAGCACACATCGTGGCGAACAGGGCCTGATTGGGTTCGACGAAGATGCCGCTGTAGTTGTCCGGAGGTTTTTCCTGATGCGCTTGCTCGCGCTGTGCTGCGATACAAGTCGAGGCGGCCACGAGTAAAGCGGCGACGATTGCTGCGAGTTTCAAGTTCAACTGCGCGAACTTTTGAATCTGCGGACTCCTGAATTGACTGAACGCAGTCGCTGAGCAGGCCTCAAACGACGGGAACTGCAATCCCCTGGCTGCACCTGCGCTTCCCCATAAACTTTAATCGGCGATTTTCCAGGAGTCAAGAAAACGAAAGGACGCAGAAAGCCGCAGGAGAGTACAAAGAAAGAATCCGGCGAAGCGGGATTCGGCTTATCCGCGAACCCGGACGGTACTGAAATTCAGCACCACGCGACCGCCATCGCGGGGAAGGCCGAAGTTCGTTTGCGGACGGAAGCGCGAAAACATCATGAGCTGATCGAGTTGACGCTGAGAAGCATCGTCACTCGGGCCGGAGAGAATCTTGTATGACACCACGCGACCTTGTGCGTTGAGGGTGGCCTCGACGAGTAAAAGATCGGAGCCCGCACGATCGTCCGTTGCGATGACGACGGGAACCGGAAATGGAGCAAGGCTTTCCAGGCGCGCAGGCTGGACAAGATTCAGAGGCAAGTCGTTGGGCACCACCCCGCCCATCGGGACGCCAACCAGAATATTCTGTACGAGAAGCGCAAATACGACGAGGGCCGTAACGACTCCGCCGGTGGCGGGGACAGCGAGTGGTCCCAGAACATCTTCAAACACCATAACGCCGCGCGCCCATAATCGGCGCACAGCTTGCCAAGGAGAACCTACTTTGGCAGCGCTTAGACGAATTGACGTGGCGAGATTCGCGGGAGGCCGAATGGGCTCTACGCGCGCCAGGGCCACCACAAGACGGCGGTAGCTTTCAAGCAAGTTCCGGCAGGCATCGCAAGACTCAACGTGCTGACGCACGCGTGCATGCTCGCGGGAAGCAATTGCTCCATCGAGATAACCGGGCAAAAAGCGCTGGGCACTTTTGCAGTTCATCGTTCCCACCCATTGATCGGCTGCGAGCCGAACGACGCGAGAGAGGATTCTTTTTCGGTATGACGCGCGGCAACCACGGGATCGAGAATTTCCTTCAGCATTCGTCGTCCGCGAAGGATGCGCGACTTTACGGTTCCGACCGAGACTTCGAGCACTTCTGCCACCTCTTCGTAGGAAAGCCCTTCGAGGTCTCGCAAAATCACTGCGCTGCGGAATAGCGCCGGCACCTGCGCGAGAGCCGTACGAACCGCTTGTTGCGTTTCCTGGCTAGCGAGACGCTCGTAGGGAGTAGCTTCGCTATCCTTCAAATCGAGCGCGAGGCTTTTTCCTTCTTCCTCGGCGTCGATCGAAACCTGCTGCCGGTGATGCCGCCAGCACCAGCGGCGATGATTCAAAGCCTGGCGCACTGAGATGCGATAAAGCCACGTCTTCAGCGAGCTGCCCTGCCGGAACCCGCGAATCCCGCGAAACGCGCGCAAGAAAACTTCCTGGGTTACATCTGCCGCGTCGGCGCTATCTGGCAAAATCCCGTACACCAGATTGAAGACTCCTGCGTGGTAGTACGTGACCAGGTAATCGAAAGCCGCGTCTGACCCGGCTTGCAACTCGTGCACAAGGCCAGCTTCATCACGGCCCCACGAAAGAGATTGTGCCAGATCGGACATGCGTTCGGCTCTTGCTCCTTAGCAGCGCGTGTCCCTTGGGTTGATTGGACACCAAATCGCGCCCGATGTTACTAGGATACCAGAATGTTGGGGTTTGGTTATCCGTCGAAGGTACTAGTTTGGAGAGCCGCAGTCGTTAGGAGGACTCACCATTCTCCGCCTCATGGGTTCGATTTACCTTCGACTCACGATGTCCGGTCTCGTCGGTAGAGCGTCCCATAATCGGACGACCACGCCTGTCCGCCGACGACAGCATGTCGCTAAGCATTGAGCCAGCAGGTGCTTAGACGAAACATTCGACTGGGCCGGGACATGCTTTGAATCATTCTAAACTCGTGTCCGGAGGTGGCGAATGACATCATTTTGGCAGGACGTCCGATACAGCGCTCGAATGATTGCCAAGGCCCCGGGCTACGCGGCCATTGCCATCCTCACCCTTGCGTTGGGCATTGGCGCGAACACGACGATTTTCTCCTGGATCAATTCCGCGTTGCTGAATCCAGTCCCGGGACTTACCAACCCGAATGAGGTAGTAGCGATGGCCGGAACTAAGCCCGGGGAAAATCCCCTCGGGTTTACATATCCCGACATCGAAGCCATGCGCGACGGGCAGCAGACCCTTACGGGCATCACGGCATGCAACTTCGCTCAGATGAGCCTCACCGGCAAAGGCAAACCGGAGCGGGTGTGGGGCATGGTGGCATCTGCAAACTATTTCGACGTGCTCGGCGTGCAGCCCATCCTGGGGCGCACATTCTTGCCGGCGGAAGACGAAAAGCCGGGAGGCGCGCCGGTGGCGGTGATCAGCTATCGGCTCTGGCAAACGCATTTCGGCGGGATGTGGGACGTCATCGGCCAGACAATTGAAATCAACAAACATCCCTACACCATCGTCGGGCGTAACGCCGGCCGTGTTTCAGGGGAGCCAGACGGGAGTGCGTACCGAGATTTGGGTTCCGATCATGATGGAAGCGCAAGTGTTGCCGCTGGGCGACATGCTTCATGACCATCATTATTTTGTGTGGTTCGCTTTTGGACGGCTGAAGCCAGGCGTCACGCTGGAGCAGGCGCAAGCGGAAATGACGCTGCGACTCAAAGCCGAAGGTGAAGAATTATCCTGAAGAACACAAAGGGCACGACAGCGTGACGGTTTACCCGCTGTGGCGGAATCCATTTGGCCTGAATTTTTTTCTCGCGACTCTGCTGCCAATGCTGATGACCATAGCGGGCCTGGTGCTGCTGCTGGCGTGCGCGAACGTCGCGAATCTGATGTTGGTTCGGTCGGTAGGACGGCGGCGCGAAATCGCCATTCGCATGTCGCTGGGTGCGAGCCGGTGGCGGCTGGTGCGGCAACTGCTGGTGGAAAGCTTGATGTTGGCGCTGGCCGGAGGCGCGGTCGCCTTGCTGATCACCTTCTGGACTTCGGGAACATTGATGAAATTCCTACCGACGACGGATTTTCCGCTGGCGCTCGTAGTCCAGGCGGACCGCACGGTGTTGATCGCCACCTTTGTGATTTCGGTGCTCACAGGCGTGATTTTCGGAATTTTGCCCGCACTGCGCGCGTCGAGCGTGGCACCCGTTGCGGTGTTGAAAGAGGACACGGGCAAGCGCCTCGGGCGGCCTGAAAAAGGCTCGCCTCGCGAGTACGCTGGTGGTGGCGCAAATTTCGCTGTCGCTGCTGCTGCTGATCTGCGCGGGATTGTTTATTCGCAGCTTCCTGAGCGCGCAGCAAATCAATCCGGGATTCAACCCGCATAACGTATTCATCGCTTCCTACGATCTGTTTACCGCGGGATATTCGGATGCCAGCGGGCGCGGAATTCGACCGGCAGCTCAGGCGAAACTGGAAGCATTGCCGGGCGTACAGTCGGTGGCGCTGTCGAACCGCGTACCGCGGCATTTCGGTGGAGGCTCGACCAGCGTAAAGCCGGAAGGCTACGTTGCGCAGGCGAATGAATCGATGGAGACGCAGGTGGCCATCATCACGCCGAATTATTTCCAGACCATGCAGATTCCCATGGTCGAAGGGACGCGACTTCACGCCGCAGGACACAAAGAGTTCGCAGCGCGTGGTGATCGTCAACGAATCATTTGTGAATCGCTACTGGCCGAATCAGCAGGGCCTCGGCAAGCAACTCAATTCGGACTTGACCCACGAATGGTTCACAGTAGTCGGTGTGGCGCACGACAGCAAAATGAACGGACTGAACGAAAAGTCGGCGCCATTCGTGTATTTGCCGTTGTACCAGGTCTATCCGGCCAACATGATCATCCATGCTCGGGTGGCTGGAGATCCCTTCGCCTTCGCGAAGACGGTCGAGGGTGCGGTCCATCAACTGAACCCCGATTTGGTTTTGTTTCGAAGTGACCTCGCTCGAAACCAGCGAGCAGTTTGCCAGCTTCCCTCAGCGGGTGGCGGGAATTTTTGTGGGCGCATTCGGCCTGCTCGCCCTGGTTCTCGCTGCGGTGGGAATTTACGGCGTCACGGCCTACACCACGCGTCAACGTACGCATGAAATCGGTGTCCGCATGGCATTGGGCGCGAGCAAGGACGACATCTTGCGGCTGGTCCTTGGCCACGGACTTCGCTTGACGATCACAGGCGTGGCCATTGGGCTCGCAGCTTCGTTCGCGCTGACGCGCTATTTGAGCGGCGCGCTGCTCGGTGTAACGAGCACCGATGCCCTCACCTTTTTAACTGTAACAATGTTGCTTTGCGCCGTGGCGCTCTTCGCCTGCTTTATTCCGACTCGACGTGCCATGCGCGTTGACCCGATCGTGGCGCTACGCTACGAATGAGAAGCGTTACGCTGCGAAACAAACCTGGGTTAATTGCGCAGCCTTGCGGCTTGGAACAAGTATCGAGTATAAAGATGCATGGTCTTCAAGCAGTTCTATCTCAATTGCCTCGCCCACGCTTCCTACCTGATTGGTGACGAAGGGACGCGCACAGCAGTTGTCGTCGATCCGCAGCGCGATATCGAGCGGTATATCGAGTTCGCCGCTGAGCAACAACTGCAAATCAAACACGTAATCTTGACTCATCTGCACGCCGATTTCATCGCGGGCCATTTGGAATTGCGCGACCGAGCGGGCGCAACGATTTACTTGGGCGCCAAAGCGCAAGCCGAATACCGCTTCACGCCGCTCGCGGATGGCAGCGTCGTCGAATTCGGGCGCGTGCGATTGAAGGCACTCGAAACCCCAGGCCATACGCCAGAATCGATTTCGATCCTTGTCTACGACCTCGATCGCAGCAGCGTCGAACCATACGCTGTGCTCACAGGCGATACATTGTTCATCGGCGATGTGGGAAGACCGGACCTTCGCGCAGCGCTAGGATGGTCGGCCAACGACTTGGGCGGCTTGCTCTACGATTCCCTACAGTCCAAATTGCTTCCGCTGCCGGACGCAAGCCTAGTCTATCCAGCTCACGGCGCCGGCTCGCTGTGCGGCAGGGCCATCAGCAAAGAAACGGTTTCAACAATCGGAGATCAACGGCGGCTAAATTACGCCCTGCAGCCAATGAGCAAGAAAGCGTTCATCGAACTGGTGACCGCCGACCAACCCGAGGCTCCTCCGTATTTCGTGTACGACGCAGTGTTGAATAGCAAAGAGCGGCCCACGCTTGATGAGTCGCTCGAGCGCAATTTGAAGCCACTGGCTCTCGATGCCGTGTTGGATTTGCAGAAGCAAGGTGCACAAATCCTCGACACGCGCGATGCCGAAGAATTTGGCGCGGCTCATCTCGCGGGCAGCATCAACATCGGGCTCGGCGGCCAGTACGCAACGTGGGCCGGCACAATGCTCAATCGCGAGCATCCCATCGTGATCATCGCGGCTCCCGAGCGCGAGAATGAATCGGCCGTCCGGCTCGGGCGAATCGGCTTCGATAATGTGGCGGGATACCTGCAAAGTGGGCTGCAAAGTCTCGAAGCACGGCCTGACCTGGTCAGCTTCGTCGAGCGCCTGAGCCCTCAATTCGCCGCGGAGCTGATAGCGTCAAGCCAGCCGCCACTGGCTGTAGACGTCCGCGCGCCTCGCGAACGTGAGCCGAAACACATCGGCGGCAGCGTGAGCATGCCGCTGAATCATCTAGCCCAAAATTTGAAAGACCTACCGAAAAATCGCGCCTTGCTCGTTTATTGTGCGGGAGGCTATCGCTCATCCATCGCGGCGAGCTTGCTAAAGGCCAGTGGATTTGATTCCGTGAGCGAAATTGCCGGAGGCCTCGCGGCGTGGGAATCAGCGAACCTGCCAGTTCAAAGGGCCCAAACCTAGAAAGGGACGTGCGACTCGCGGGACTCCGATCAGGCTTTCGGTACGATGAGGCTGGAGGCTTTGGCTGGGAGGCCTGGACTCGAACCAGGATAATCAGATCCAGAATCTGATGTACTGCCAATTGTACGACCTCCCAGCTGTAACAAAAGGCGGGGCTTAGTAGGACCAAGCAGCGAGCAATAGCACTGACTTCCGCTGTTCTTCCGTCATTCTGCTGCTCCTTCTGCTCACGGCTAAACGATGCCACACCATCAGAAAAAACGCAATCCAGCCCATGGTAATCAGGCGCTTCCCTTCTGCGTACGCTCGCGGCGCTCCATCGCTTCGTGCGCCTGCTGAGCGGTTGTGATGTTGTACCTCTGAAAAATCGCCTCAGTCTTGTGCCCACTGATGCTCATTGCGACAGCTGTCTGTGTCCCATCGTCCATGAGGTTTCTCACGGCGCTGCGCCGTAGGTCGTGAATGACAATACCGGGACATCCGGCGAGTTGTGTCGCGTTCTTCCAAGCCTTCCGCAGGTTAGTCGAGCAAAAGACCAGGCCGTCTGTCCTGAACTGCTTCTTGAGCATTCCAACCAGTTCATCCGTCAACGGAGCGATTCGTGGGCTGCCTGACTTCGTCTGCTCGCCCTCCAGCCGAATCTCCTTCCGGTCCAAGTTCACCTGAGGCCATACAGCCAAGAGCGCCTCACCAAGCCTTACGCCTGTGAAATACAGGAATGTCACGAGCGGCCACAGTACCCTCGGCAGATGTGACCGAATTTTCTGGAATTGCCCGTCGGTGACAAAACCTTTGCGCGGCGGGTTCTCCCGGTTCATTGGAAAATACGGAGGTTCGCGAAGCTTACTCTCGCGCCAGGCGAGCCTCATCATGCGACGCAGTAGGGCGAAATGGCGATTCACGGTTGGAGCATCCAGTTTCTCCGCCTGCTTTTTTGTATTGTAATCGCGCAGAACATCAGTCGTGATGCGCATGGCCTGCCAGCCTGAGAAGTAACCATCAAGATGGTCAAGGCCACAGATGGTTTGAGTTCCATCCGACCGCATGAGGAGCGACTTGTTTTTCTTGGCCTTGTAATCCGCGATGAGCAACGCCCGGATGTTTTCGTAGGACGTTTTACGCACGTCCACCGTAACGATTCCGTTCGCGACCTCACCCTGGCGCTTGCGCAAGAGCTTGAGCGCGACCATTTGCGAAACGGACTTACTGCTCTCCTGAATCGGCTTACCGTTCAGTCCGTAATACTGAATGTACTGGAAGCGGCTGCCCTTCTTCGGGAATATGCTGCCTTCGCCTCGCTTTCGAGATGGCTTAGTCTCGGATTTTTGTAAACACTGCTTCGGCGTCTTCATCACTTCATCCATAATTTTCCTCCGGGGCTGACAGAGTGCCAGGACTTTTCAGCGGAAGCCATTATCATACGAGCCTTTTCCTTTTGCTGATGACCCCGTCCAAATCGGAAGTGTCGAGCATGTATCGCTTACCGAGCGGCACGATAGGAAGTTCGCGGTTCCAAATCATCGCCTTGATTGCCCACTCTGTGGTATTTAGGTAGGCTGCTGCTTGCGGGATTGTCAGCAGCCGGGATTGGATAAGCGCGCCAAGCGCCTGGTCTTTTCTCGGTGAACCAAGCTTCGGCTTGGCTCGCTCGCGTTCAATCGGCGTGGAATATTCTTCTTCGGTAGTTTCGACCTGTGAGGAAATTTCCGAACAAAAATCCTGGTGTTTCTCCGCCAACGCACACGCATCGACGGTGACGCCGTCTTCCGGTAGATAAATCGGCTCGCCGGTCGCCATGTTGATGATGGTGACCGCTATTTCTTCAGAGGCAAGAATTTCGAAAGGAGACCTATGCTTTCGTTCCGCAGACGGGCATACCTCGATGTGCTGGACGGACGCGCTGTCCGGGCTCTGGTTCAAGACTCGCTTGCCATCCGGCCTCGGATGAGCGCGTCGCAGAGAACGGACCCAGCTGACGGACGTTCCGTTATCGAGTGAGCCGAATTTGTTGTCCACCACTAGGGTGGCCGCGTAAGAGGGTTTCATCGCGCTTGCACCACATCTCTTCCTACCAAGCGGTACAATGGTTGTCAATTTGTTCGAATCCGTGTCACATAATGCGTTGGTGAGATACCAGTATAGTTATCAGACTCTACTAGCTGACGGCCTCCATCGAGGGGAAGTGCATTTTGCTCGCCCCACCGTTTGACGTTTCGTGCGAGTTCAACGGGCAGGGAAACGTCACGCAGGAGGCTCGGAGCACTGATGATTGGTCTGTCCGCTTCGAAACCACGCTCGCAAAGTTACGCGATGCCGGGAGTGGTTCCGCTCTGCGGTCGCGAATCAGCAGATGCGGTGAAATCCTGTACGCAGCGGAAGCAGTGCGCGCTGCATCACGGGCCATGAAAACGACGCATCTTGAGCGAAGCGGAAGCGTCCATCCAGTCCAGCGATTGCAACACTGAATGACCAATGCGACACCTCGGAGCATCGCGCCCCACGAAGCGCCGCGTTGCCGAAGAGCGGTGGTTCTCCGCATCGCGCTCGCGATTTAGCGATGCGTCCAATTCAACTAAGTAACTGAAGCAGTGATGACCGGGCGCGCTGCATCAAGCGGCATGAAACGGCGTGAGCGGAAGCTACGACCGATGCGCTTACTGAGACGCATCGGAGCTGAGCATTTCGCCCACACTGCATCGCAGTGTGCTGCACCGGCTTTATTTTTCCCGTCGCCTGTGTTATGATTGTTTCAAGCTGAGTAAGGCGTGGGTCGCTGCTTCCATTTACTCTTACCTCCCTCTAGCCTGCATGTAGTGGTGTAGTTAAATCCATTTGTTGGGTTAAAACTTGGAACGAATTCTGCATCCACGGGTGGATTCCGCAGATTTGTTGGGCCCTTGGTCATTCAACAAAAATCTGGAGCAGCTAGTTCAGGCTAGCGGCCAGAGCGAACGGAGCGTTGATTCATTTTTGCTCGTGCGACTCCGGTTACTTCAAGAAAAGGAGGCAGGATAACGATGGAAAAAGATGCCAGAAGGCAGAACACGGCGAAGGGGCACCCGATTTATTGGTACGAGCCAGAATATAGTGATGATGACGAGCTGGATTCCACAGACCACGAGGATGACCTAGCAGAACCGTCAAGCAACGGAGCGAAATACTCCGTCGCAACGTCGAAGTCGCATGCAAAACGTGCCGGAACCAAGAAGCCGCCGCGTCAGCCTGCCGCTCCGACCGTGCCGGAATACCACTTTCCCTTAGCACTCGACCGCTATGACACTGGAAAGGGTGACGTACCGCCCGGTGCTACCTATTTCAACAATCAGGTATTCGAGCAGGTCTTCCCGAGGCTGGGAAAGAATCCATGGAAGCGTGATACCGAAGCCTTCTACAGCTTCCCTCCCCGCCCGGTTGTCCCACGCACGAATAAGCCGCACCTACAAATTGTTTATGCTGCTGTGTACAGCGCCTGCTTCCACAAGATGAAGAAAATGGTCAAGCTGTCGGTCATGGACGTTTCACGTCGGACAGGAATCGACTGGCGCACTGTCCAGCGTGACCTATTCTGGCTGACGCAGTCCGGCGATATTGAAGTGGTGAAGGAAGGCCGCTCCAAAGCGCGCAGGTCTGGCGAAAAAACGCTATGGAGTGTGCCGCTCGCAAACTTCGACATGAAGAAACAGCATTTCACGCCGGTTCCGAAATTTGTCGTTGACCATTACGTGCCTGTGTACCCCAGAGCGATTCTTCTTCCCGTCCTTCAGTACATCCGGCAGTGGCGAAGATGGAACGGATATTGGGTGGAGCGCGTGGGAGATACAACTGGTTGGCCGAAGCGCACCATCTACCGGGTGCTGAAAGAGCTGGGAGACCAGCGCAACTGGGGTGGAAAGAAGGATACCGACCCTGACGTGATATATCCTCTGCCGTGGCCTATCGAAGTCCGGGAGCAGAAGTTCCACTTACGTTATCTCAATTTTCAGGGGTATCGCGGAAGGTCAGTTCAATTGGTGCCTGAGTTCGCCGAAGAGTTCGGCTTACCTGTGCGTAGAGGATGTCGTTCTTGTTAACAATTGTTATGTGCAGCGATGGCGAGGTGACCGACGTAGATGGCGAAGAGATGTGCATGCATGACACAGGTGACATACAGCGGTGGCCCCATAATAAAGTAAATAGCGCTAAGTAAGATAGTCATCTAAAGAAAGTATCTTTCTAAAGAAAGAAAGGGTGGAAACGCAAAAGCGGCGTTTCCACCCTTCAACTCCTTGTTCCTTTAACCAGTACTGAGAGAAAGAGGGGCAACGTTAAAAATCCAAATCCCGACCCCGTTCAAATCTGTTTTTGAAAGGGAAGATTCCACAGAAACAATCAACCGTAGAGTGTTCTCAGGAACAGGCAAAGGAATGGGCTCAGGTAATGGTTGGTGACAGGACTCTCATTGGGCACGCCCCCGGTTTTGTCAACGAATCTTTTGTTTGATGTGGGAATCAGGGTCGCCACAGTGGCTCGGAGGCGTATGTAAGCCCCGGCAGGCAATCCGCCCACGTTCTCCTACCCGTCAAACGTGGAAGTGCTTTCGCGACGTTGACAGGCGTCAGGTTGAACTGGAAACGGTGTCCAGCATCGAGGGTAGCTATCCATGCTGTTGCGTTCGCCACGCTGGCTGCAATGGAGGCGCAACGATGTTCCAGCGAACGTGCAGCGTGAAAGCGCGCTCCGATAACAATCTCCCCGCCCCATTCGCAATCGCGACTGCCCGCTTGGAGATTGGTTATCAAGGCTTTTGGTCGTGAAGGGTGGCTACGGAATCGAAGAGACGGGATTGTGCTGTGGCAGGCAGCGTTGGGTTGGAGATGCCGACCTAAAGAACTCACGCTCTTGGAATCCTTGCCTAGTTCAAATACGATAACCGCGTGAATAACACAAGATTGCAGTCGGCTGAACACGAAGAGGGTGCGATACGCGCATTCGTCCAGCGGGACAAACAGGAGCGATTACTCGGATTCCTAGCGAATGCTAAGAAACGAAAAAAGTTCACAGAATCGCTCGCACATTTTCGTTGGTTTGACCAAAGATTTGCGACTCCCATGCGGTGGAAGGTAGACCCAAAACTCAAACTTTGGGAACGGCACGTTCAGGGAATCGAAAACATCTATCGTTTATTGACATCAAAAGGCGCTGGAATGACGTGCTGGGTGATATCGGAAGACCCGGAAATAGACGGTCGGGAGCTGGATTTGAGAGCGGCGCTCGAACACGTGAATGGCAGGCAGATTGGAACGATTTTGTCGTGCGTGCCCGGAAAGCTAGCCTACTTTGAGAGCGAAGATGAAACACTACTACTCGCTCGGTAAATCTGGTTATGCATTTCGGCGGGCATGCTCCATCAACGATTCGACAGTTCCGCGAGCTGTGGCGCGCGAAGGGACTGCCCGCGCTACCCGAACCACGAAGGATTCAAAGGGAAACTTCGCTGTCGCTTTTTGATGAGCTGGCTTGACGTATCCGATGCGGCTGGCGTTTGTCTACCCTCAGCAGCACGGCGTTTTCAGGAAGCGGCGCGCCGAGACATTCACATTTATTCACCGCTTCATCTTCGTTGGCGAGTCGGTTTTTGCAGTCTTCTGCGGCGGCTGAGCCGACGTGATTACCTCGAAGGTGCCCTCTTCGGTCTCGTCTATCACCTGCGGCTCGAAATCCTCTGGAACGCCCGTCGGCTCCGATGATTGTTCGGAGTTCTTGAGCAGCTTCTTCACGTGTGCTCCTCCGATTCGAAAATATCCACTCTCACAGTACCGCAGACGGGATGGGATTGTGCAGTGTTGTTATCAAACTCTTCGGATTGCATTTCTCGTTCCAGCCGACACGAGGAACCGCCCTCGCTGGGAAGCACGGATTTTTCTCCACGTCACGTGCGAGCGTGTTGACGTGGAACTCGCGTTGAAATCCTTACCCTTTCTTCGGAGTGGCGTGCCACGTCATTCTGAGAGGTCGCGTCGGTGTCGAGAAACGGGGAGTTGAAGGTGGGCGTTCGGGGGCTCACCTGAATAAGGAGAGCACAGATGCGGCACAGCGGCATGATAGTGGCAGTTAAACGTGGCGTCGGCACGGTAGCGCACTAACCCGTGACCGCGTCGTAGTCTTGTGCGCGTCCGGGTTGATTTGGGGAACTGCCTCAAGATGCGCCGGGAGGAAATCCCGGCGGCGCATTGGGCGAATTCGACGCTGGAAGCGATGGGCGCTCAGCGGTGTGCGGGATTTAACAGCAAGCGTTCAACTAGCCTGTGGAAGGCGCTGACCTATAAGCTGAACCCTACCTGAGTAATTCAAACGAGCTAGGTCAGTGCGCGACGGCGAGCAAAGCCGACCAAGCCGAAAAGACCCACTCCCATCATGGCGAGACTGCCTGGCTCGGGAACGGGTGCCGGGCTTGCTGGCTCGAACGCATCTACAGTTGTCGCCTTGCCGTCAATGACGCTCGATTGCCCGAGCTGGAACGCAGTCGCGTCGGTATTAATTTCCAGAACATTTGACGAGCTACCAGGTGGAACTAGAGCGAAAAGCGGTGGGACTGCGAAACCAAACCCGACCGTGCTGGCCGTATTTCGGTCTACTAGGCCAGGAGCGACGGTGCCATCAGTGGCGAATGGGGACATGGGCAGCGTGGAGCCTGCGGTGTTATAACCAACATCGGTCTGGAAACCAGTGAAATCGGTTCCAGTGACACGACCAACCGAGTCGGTAGAACTTGCTTCATTCGTGACCTGGTACATAAAATCCAGGTCGCCAGCGCCGAAGACGTTTGACGGGTCAGAGTACACCGCTGAAACCAGGTCGAAAGTCAGTGTGAGACCATTGAAGGTACTGGTTACAAGTCCAGTGTCGTGCGTCGCAAGTAAGGTGCAGCCCGAGCACCCGGTGAAAACATCGGGCAATTGCCCGCCGGTACCCGGCGTTAAAACGTCGGCACGCGCCGCCTCCGAGAATATAAGCATGGCCGCCAACGCCAATGACCACACTGTTGCTTTCCGTCCGTTCTTTGAAAAGTCGTTGAACATCCGTTCCCCTCTCTAAGTTCTTTCAAATATCTTCCGGCAGTGGCTAATCGAAGACGAGTCGAAACACCTGAAGTTTGTGTGCGGCGGATAGTGGCGGGAACCACCATGCTTGTCAACAACAAAAGCGCGTACCATTAGTACTGTTTTGCCAGTCCTCCGCTTCACCTGCCGCTTCTAGTTAACCAACGGCGATTCGCAGCGAGCACGGATTTTCCAGTTCGTTCACGCGCGGGCGCGAGGGCGCAAATTGGATGATGTCCAGTAACCCGAGTTACACCGGGAGTTGACGCGTAATGATTCGGCTTTGGATTCGTGTGGTAGATTTTCAATATGAACCCCTACAAAACGGTTGGCATGGTCGCGGTTGTAACATGTATTTGGATTTCTTTACAGGCGGACAGCGCACAACCGAAGAATCTGCCACCGGGCGTTCTTCAAGCACTTGCCGGTAACGAGAAGGATTACTGCGACCAATTTTCTGGGGATTACAAGAAGGGTTGCAAGCAGACTTTCAAAGCAAACCTGTTGTGGAAGGAATTGGAAATTGCCCCGCAAGGACGGACAGCAATTCTGGTTGAGAACCACAACATGGGAGCCTGTGGCTCGGCAGGATGTTCCCTGTATCTATTCGTCCAGCGGCATGATGCGAAATTTGTTCAGGTTCTTGCCGCGACTGGAGATGTCGGCGCACTGGGGAGTGTGAAAGTCTCAAAAAATATTAGCGCGGGCTATTACAACATTCAGAAAACGTGGCGTGATGGCAAGACACAGACAATATACAGATGGGACGGGCAGCGGTATTCCGCGCAATAGGCGTAGCTGACGAACGCTCATTTCGTTTCGCCTGCGGGCTCTTGTTAACCACACGATTCGCTGCGGGAGCCTGTTCAGATTTCATCTTCCTGCTCCGCCTCATCGGAAGCGCCTCTCAAATCAAACCCGACTTCAATGTTGTGCTGCTCCGCTATCTCGGCCAATTCCGGGAAGGGGGTGTGAAAAACTTTAGCCCGCTCCATCATCACATCGGCGAAGCAAGCCCTCAGAGTGTTCATGCGGTCATCTTGGTGCGACTTCGTTGCGGTCGGAACATTGTGATTGAGCGCCGCACCTTGTGGTGGAAGGATTCCGTTCGATTCTAAAACCCGGAGCACCATTTGCTTATCATCTTTAGCTATTAAGCGGCGAACCGACTGAATCGCGTTTTCACACAATCCACGCCAGCTTTCCCGAATTTCTTCCGTGAATGCTTCCATCTCTGCGCTCTTCACTATCCGCCCGATGGATTCTCTATTGAGCCCTTCCTGCTTCGCGATTGCCGTTTGATTGTGCCCCAGCGCGTACTTTTCCATTACCCGAAGACGTTGAATTGGTGGAATTCGGTGCCTTGCCTTTTTCGCTGGCTTACGCTGGACGGCTGTTGCCTCCGGTCTTGTTAACTTTGGGGGGCGGGAAGGATTGTCAACATTGCTTACGTCAGTTCCCAACGCAGATGTATGCACTGGCGAAGATGGGGCGCTCATGAAGTACCTCACTACTCGTTGCGGGGATGCGTCTGGCGTTCTTTTCGGTGGGGCGACAATGCTTTTGAGCGGTCAATCTAGCGTAGCAGCTGGCTGTGATTTGGCAAGGCGTCATTGGGAAGACTTCACGAACTGACCCGCCGAGCCGACCGATTGCTGGTCAAAAGAGGATTCTTTGGAATCACGGCATAACTATTACAAGCTGCTCCAGCTTTTTGCATGCACAATTGCTGAGCCCAAGGCGACGCGCTCGGATTAGTGATACTCGTTCACTCAAGAGTGTGACTGCATGAACCGTACATTAAAAGGGTTTTGGATTGCTGGATTTTTTGTGGGAGCGCTGTTCTACCTCTGCTGGCACCTGCAGAACGGCGGAAAGCTAGGATATTCTGACCCCGATTCGTTGCTAGTCTGGCAGAACATTACGATGCTGCTCTGGCCTTCCTCTCTGATGTTGATGGCACTGACACGTGAAAATTCTCTTTTGACGTGGATTGTTGTACCTATTTCGCTGTGCCTTAATGGATTCATTTATATGGGCGGGGGTTACATCGTACTCAGATTTTTTTGGGGTTCTTCTACCGATAATGCTGATGCTTCCTAAGATAGACGCCTGAAGTAACCGGCTCTTCGTGTTTCTATGATATGTGGCGACAACAGAAATTCGCACCCACCCATCCAGAATGCGACCGACCCACGGAATAAACGCGGCGGGTGCGATTGCTCAGCTACCAGCCGACCGACGCCGTAGCTGGAACGAACAACCGATGATTACCAAACCGATGAATCCCAGAAC
This sequence comes from uncultured Acidobacteriota bacterium, assembly GCA_963721825.1. Lineage (GTDB taxonomy): Bacteria > Acidobacteriota > Terriglobia > Acidiferrales > UBA7541 > Palsa-295. Next base: position 328,081 of record CAVRLE010000002.1, read on the forward strand.
GCCCGAAGCCAGTTTCTCAATGGCAACACCCGCTCCGTAACCTTCCCAGTCGCCCCTTGGAATACGAACCTTAACGATTGGGTCAGCTGAATCTAGCTGTGTCGTTCCGTGATTCACCTGTAGCGTCAACGTGTAATGCTGGTCTGCCCGACCCGAGAAAGTCCCCAGCGTTTGCTCGTAGGTGCCCCACCAGTTCCGCCAAGGCTTGCCGACCGAGCTGCCCTGTGCAACGACGATGCTGCCATCGTGTACTTGCCACCCAACATCAGTGTTGGTTGGTTCATCTTTCAGGCGCTTCTGCTCGACATCAATCACTAATTCAAAATCGTGATTAGTTTTTGTAGTTATCTGGAACGTTCTCTCGGAACCTGCCGCGAGAGATAGTGGGGCAACCAACGGCTCGGTATAGCTATCGCCCTGAGAAATTGAGGCATGGGCATACATGAAAGCGGCTCCAAACAAAATCGCCGCTCCAACGGTGTACCCGACGCTTCTTAACCGCACGCTATGCCCCCGAGCGATTTATTCTCTTGCACTACTGCGCTGCGACTACCGCCATTCAATCGTTAGAAATGACGGCCAACACCGACAGCTAGTTCTAATCCAGAGCGATGCGGCACAAATCAAAGTGAACCCAAGATAAACAAGGTGATGATGGACAGGAGCGCGTAGGACAACAGGTTTCCGTTTCTCACGATACGGCTTGTCTCCGCTTTTGGTAGAGCGTGATTGCCACCTACCATCCGATGCTTCATCCACCATCGTACATAGGCCGCTTCCACCCACCACGATATTAGGAAGCAAACAACGAGCATCACAGCCGCCCCAACTATGAGAGTCCATCGCGGGTACTGTCCGAGCGCCAAGGAAATAGCGCTTGCGTCAACGTCACCGGGTTTTTCCAGTCGCTTCCAGTTGTCTTGTTGGGTGCCATAGTAATGAACTTCCAAGGTTCGCTGGAGTCCTTTTCCGAGCACCGTTCCGATAGGAAGCCCTACAACGGCTGACAAGATGTTGGCAACTCCGATTACCCGCCATGACTGCCCCCGACTAATGTTGAGGCGCTTTCCTGCGTACCACGCCTCTATCGCAACGACCGGGAGTAGCAACAGAACCGTGATGGGTGAAACCAGAGCGAGGCTGGGCAGCACGGCGTCAGCATAGGCAGGGATGGCAGCACAGCAAATGACCGCTACCAAGAACAAGAGTTTCCGCAAGTACGAACTAAATTCGTTGGACAGGTGGCTAGGAGTTGGACTCATTGAGCTGTGAAGCGAGATGAATAATATATCTCTTTGCCCTGCCGGGCTTCATGGTAGGTGTTGGTAATAGAAGTGGGTGTTGAAAAACTCGCCCGCTGGCAGGAGTTTTGATCTGGGGTGATTTTCCTGCGGGGTATCGCTTTCTTTTTTCTATCTCAGATCGGCACCGTGGCTGATTCTAGAGATCTGGATCTTAGGAAACGAGCCAGTCGTTTCAGGTTCTGGGCTGTAGCCGCGAGAAAGAACTGTTCGCGAACATGCTTCATTCTCCTCAAACGCACCCTGCGCAGTCCGATCTGGTTCTTCAACTCCGCAAAGAGTGCTTCTACTTTCCGGCGTTGGCGTTGCGCTGCCGCGAAAGCCGGAACGGTCGTTCGCTCTCGTGCCCGTTGTCGCGCCGCTTCGTGAACATGGATCGCGATCTGCCGATAGTGGCCGGTGGTGCACTGCGATTTCTGCGAGCACTCCCGACACCGTTTTCGCGTTGCCCTGTAGATATGGTTTCGGTTGCGCGGATTCACCCCAAGGTACGTTAGTCGCTTTCCTTCCGGACATTGATAGCTGTTCGTCTCGGCAACGTAGATGAACTTTTCGATCCCATACAAGTTGGTTTTGGGAGCAGGACTCTCTTTCACGCGAATATAAGGAGTGATGTTTCGTTCCTCAAACCAAGCCAAAAGCTCACCGTTCCCATAAGTCGTGTCGGCGGCAACCGACTGTGGGAAGCGCCCGCGTCTCTCCGCTGACCGCGTGATCATCTCGCGAGCCGCCGCACTTTCCTGGCTCAGTCGAGCGGATGTGGCCTGAACGCCCACAATCACGCAACTCTGGTTGTCGATCAGATAGTTGTTGAAGTACCCCAGCTCCGCCCGACGATCGCCCTTGGTTGAATAGGTTGAATCCGGATCCGTCGTCGATACCTGGTCTTGTTGATGGGCCGGCTCTTCGATCGGGTTTTCTTGCTCGAGGTCCGCCAAGTACTCGCGCACCGTGCCCTTCACGTGGGCCACTTCCGTCAACTGCTCCCGCGGGACGCGGCTCGACCGGCTGGCATTCGCGGGAATGAAGCTGCCATCCACGGACAGGTGCTCGCCCTCGACCAACCCAGCTTCCAAGCAGCGATCCACAATCTCTTCAAAGAGCTGCTGAAAGAGGTTCGACTCCTGAAAGCGTCCATGACGGTTCTTGGAAAACGTGGAGTGATGGGGAATCTCCTGATCGAAGCTGAGTCCGGTAAACCAGCGCCAGGCCAGATGCATCTGCAACTCCTCGACTAGCTTGCGCTCGCTGGTGACGCCATAGAGATAGCCGATCAGCAGGATGCGCAATAGAAGTTCCGGATCGATCGAAGGTCTGCCCGTATCGCTGTAGGAGTCCTTCAACTTCTCACGAACGAAATCGAAGCTGATGTGTCGGTCCAGGAGACGCAGCAGGTGGTTTTCAGGAACCTGATCTTCAATGCGAAAGTAGTAGAACAGCGACTCGGAACGGGAGTGTTGTCCCATCATAATCCGCAAGCCTCCGTAAATGGCGATGAAGAAGAGCATCGGCAGAACGCTTGCTCAGATAGACGTTGCTGCCAACACTTCAGTTCGCATTCGCGAAGACTTTTTCAACAGCCACAGAAATTATCCCCACCAATCCAGCCAAGCGCTGCGCGCCAGATTACGGACAGTGAGCTTGGTATCGGCGCAGTGCGCTAGCGAACAGGAACGCAGCGGGATGCGCATGCGAAATCGCACACTACAGCCAGTCGCCGGTAATTGCCATTCCAGCCACAAAAAAGGCTCCGGCAAGAATCATTTCGAGTAACGTCACCACACTGACGGCAAACCAACGGAATCCTTTCATTCGATACACCCAGAAAGCCGCCAGTGCCAGTGAAAGCCAACCGAGGAAGTTACAAACGTGGTTTGCTACTGAATATGGTGTGGAACGCAGATAACTTGGACTGTCAGCTGGGTACAGGACACCTATACAAATCACGACGGGAAAAAACGATAACTGAGTTAACACCAACCAATGCGAGTGTCTCCATAGTTGGGTTGTCAAATGGACGTTGCTTCCAGACAGCTAGAGCGACGCTCACCGTCGCGAACAGAAAGATTACGAGTATTCGGGGTATGACGAACAAGAACTCAAGGCTCCAAACCGAATAGGTCCAGAAACGCTCTGCAAAATGGCTCAGATTCATGAAGCCATTGTAGGCTCGTGCCATCTCGAAATCTGTTGAAGCCATCAACCATGTTCCCAAGTGTGAATCGGACCGGACAAAAATGTTTCCAGATACTGAAGATGACATAATAGCCGTCGGAAACTCGCTGCGATGATGCGCCTAAAAAAGGTGTCCCTCCTGCGCGACCGCGTCACTCGCTGGGATGAATACCCGTTCAACATTCAGTCCATCGCATCGTTAGACGCGCTTGAAATCACGAGCCGGGTCTGCTTTTTTGCGGGGGAAAACGGAACTGGTAAGTCCGCCGTTTTAGAAGCTATTGACCCTATCGGATATCGGTGAGCAAGGCGTGCACGAGCCGGTTCTGGGTATACTCAACGGTGAAATAACGCTTGGAGATTCGTAAACTAGGTGGTTCCGATGCGCACCTTTTGCCGAGTAGCTGTTCTGGTTTTGTCATTCGCGTTGTGCATAACAGCTGCATTTGCTCACGTCGTTGCTGAGCCCACACAGTGCGAGCGATATGACATCCCTTTGCAAATGCTTGACGGCGGAGGGCTCAACGGCAAAGGACTCAAGGTAGTTTCGCACCATCTCTCGTTCGGAGAGCCTAGTCAGGGCTCTCTCGCATTGGTGAATGAGACCGGAAAGACAATCACGAAGGTGCTTGTTCTTGTGAGCTATTTGGACTCAGACGGAAAGGCAATTTTTGCCATTCCGTATTTTGGGGGCTTGGACGATTCCGAAGTAGAAATCCAGCAGATTCGTCCGTACGTGAAAACTATCCTTGACCACCCCGTGAAGCACGGTGACGGGTTCTTTCTTTTTGGCGACAATCTTGAGTCCACAAGACAAGTTCCCGCCGACGCTGCCGTCACATTCGTTGACACGGAATTTGATGACGACAGTAATTCGGTAACAACCACAACACCAGAAACAGACACCCTGCTACTCAAAGTGCCAGATTTCTTCGAAATGAACATCAATTCATCCAAGCTTCCCGATGAACTATTGCTGACAATTGCCGTGGACGAGCGCGGACGCGTTACGGATGTCAACTTTGACCCGTCTTTCCCGCATTCCGATGATGTCGAAAGCCAAATCAGAGCCCAATTGCAGCTTTGGTCTTTTTTCCCGGCCACAATGAAGGGTGATGCGGTTCAAGCGCACCTGAATCTCCTTTTCCGCTTCCATGACAGAGGATTCCCTCTCCCACTCCCGGTGTGTCCGCTTGACCTAGCAGACAAATATCCGCGTACTTTTGTGAAGGTTGATTTGCGGAGCCAAGGGGATGGCCGATGGCTCGCAATGTACGAAGGACAATATGCTCATGGTAGCTTCGACACTATTGTTTCGGTCACTCTCCCTACGACCAAAGACGATTGTTTAATCAGTGACCAAGGGCTGCGGTGTGAATCGCATTCCCATTAGCTGCCATGTCCGTTCATGCAATAACCGCTGGTAGCAGAAATTCGCCCCCACCTCTCCCAGAATGCGACCGACCCACGGAATAAACGCGGCAGTTGCGATTACTAGCAGAAGGATTGCAGCTGGGTTTGGTGTCGTGTACTTTCATACTTCCGCTTCGAGAGAAATGCTGGCGGAGACATGCGATGAAATGGTTGTTGTTCCTGCTGAGCCTGTTCGCGTTATTTGTAGCTAACAACGTGCTCTTTTGGCTGCCGGGCAAGTACAACTGGTTCAGCTTTGTGATGGCGGGCACCGCGATTGCTGTTGCAGCAGCCTCTGCGTGGTTTAGTGGCAAGAGATTCGCAAAATCAGCGCATGGAATGCGGCCTCGCTTTTTGGATGTCGTGATGACTCTACCCGCAACAATCTGGATTGTCGTAATCTTCCTGTTCTGCCTCTTCGGCCTCACAAAAATCGTCGGAAACTGGAGTCTTTCGAGATGACTGCCACGAACGGGCATTCGCCACCACGCACCCACGGAATAAGACGCGGCAGTTGCGTTTTGCTCCGTACATCGGATATCGATGAGCAAGCGACAGCTACCTATTGCGTTTCTTCAGCATGACAACGCAACAGACGATTGCTGCCGCGACCCCGATGTAGCAACTCACCTGTATTGCAGAGGGCACGCTTTCGTCACCATGCCCCGTATACGATGCCCAAATCATAGTGAGGGGAAACGAGAAGACAAGTCCGGGAAAGAAGAAACCGATTCCCAAAAGGATTGGCCTCATCCAGCCAGTTGTTGTTTCGCTCCTGTTCTTCCAAGCAAATCGCAGGAATCGCAGCCCGAGCATCAAGGCGGCGAGCGTCAAAGACCACATGAAAAGAAGTCCAATCACCCTAGACCAAAACGTCGTTGCCCGGTAGAAGCCCGCCGTCGCCGCCACAGCGTAATAACAGGAAACAATTCCAGCAAGAACGGCAACTAAGCCCACTGTTCCCGCAAGAATCCGTTTGGACATTGCCGCCTACTCCCCGTGTTTCACGGCTACTTTACGCCTCAAAGGTTCGAATTCCGAAACAGCTCTGGGAGCAGGTTATCCACAACAATCCAGCCAAGCGCTGCGCGCCAAATTACGGAAGGTGAATTTTGGTAGAGCGCAGAGTTATGCGGCGCGCGAAGGATGCACTATGCTGACTTCTTCTTGAGTGTCTTCCCGACACGAGTGGTAAGTAACTTTTTTTTAGTTCTCAAAAGCCCGACAGCAGAGCAGCACGGCACACAATGCGCAACTGTGCGTCCTTTGTGGCAAAGGCAGTCGCACTCAACAGGGCTTTTCATGTAAGCGACATGTTACCACCAGCTCGCTCTCGGCGTTGCAGGGGCGAGCAGCTGAGTAGGCGTTGCGGAAATTTAACGGGACGCCAGTTTCTCAAAAGAGTTACTCTCTTCGGAGCGTGAAAAAGATTGCGTTGCTCATGGCTTTTGTTAGCTACTTTACCGCCGCACTCTACTATTGGCCTTATGGCGGAGTGAATAACAGACTCGCGTTCTATGCCTGCCCATTGTGCCCCGAGATTTTTACCCTTTGGGGTACACCAACATCTAGGTTTGTCCGATTTACGCTGGTGTGGGGAACGATTAACGCCATAGTCCTATTTACCGTGGGGCTGCTAGTGTTGGGAGGCGCGAAACTCTATGGGCGCGTGAAGTCTAGCTAACGCACCAATGTAATGCCGGTGATTTCCAGTCGGGTTCGGCTCCCGCCATGCTACCCGCGTCGCTCGCGGTGCTTTTGCGCTGGCAATGGGGCGGTGGGAGCGAAATTCGGAGCCCGGCGGTGCTGATGAAACCCGATACCGTACGAATCTGTTGATACCCAGCCTGCGATGCCGATTACAGATGAGATTACGAATTCGAATTGGCACGATGGGAAGTTGGGTCACCAGCAAAATCAATAGCCCAGAAGTGCGGCGCGGAATGGAGAAATTCAAGGGCGACGAAATTGTGGCCGTCTTCGTTACGGATGAAGCGAGCGACGCGGCAAATGGCGTCCTCATTGGTTTGAAGGTTGGTGACCACGACCTTTTGGAATCGGATGACGTGGGTTGCGAGGCCGACCAATCCGCCCGTCCTACTGACGTTCGCAGTGATGGCCGGTTCGGCAAAAGGTGCGTGCGCAGAATGGCCGTAGACGAGCACGGGCATGGATGCTGCGACGCGGTGAGCGCGGCGTTTTTCGGCGGAGCAAGGCCGGGCGGTATCGCGGGCTTCGCGTCCGAGCACGCCCCAACGGGGAAGGATGAACTTGCCCATGCGCATGACATCCGTCTCGCGCGAGAGGGCGGTTTCGCTGCGATGGGAAAAACCTTCTTCTGGGAGCGAGCAGTTTACACCGGGATTTGATTTGAGTCAGCGCTGCGGTATCCACGGATTTCCCTTTAATTGGATAAGAACTACCCAGCTAAACTCTGTGGGCAATCCACGTCACTTCGTAACCGAATGATTCAATTGAGGATGTTCCGCGCCCTCCGTGGTATTCAACATGCAATTACAAAATCAAGGAACCGCACTGAAGGCTGCCGCGTTGTCTTGGGTTCTTGGGAGAAACGCAATGGCGCTGCCATCGTTTAGTACCTTCGAGCTACAACTCTTGATTTGTGTGATTGGTGTCGTGATTTTCGTCGGGTCGTTTCTAGCGATTCTGGTTTCTGCTATCTTCGGCTTGGGTCTCGGGCGGCTTCTTTACGTCGGTGGCCGCTGGTGCGTGGGGAAGATTCATCATGTGCACCAAGTAGGCGGTGCACTTCCAATCGTGCATCACTCGCACTAGCAACCCATCCGTAAGCGCCCTCTCCGGTACGACGAAGTTCTGAACGCGAAAACCACTTACACCTCCCTCGGCTGTGTTTCTGCATCTGGTTTGCACACTTTAGGAAACATCTTTGCCATACGCCCAAATTTTTCGCCCGGACGGTAGTGCTTGCTCGTGCGGTATCGGGCGCACTGGCAAGCGATTGCGTGAGGCACGAGATTTGGCTTCTTAATTGCGCGACAGAAGAATTGCGGGCTACCCGGCAAACGAACCGTCCTTCCCGCCCACGGACGGATAACCTCTGGGGATTCCCAGACCAGCCACGTAGCCCGTCCACTCGGCCATGGACAGCCACATCCACGCCCTGCGCGATACGCTGCTGATGGTGGTTGTTCAGCTTGTTTTTCGAACGATACTGGTCTTGCGGCGGTGGAATTATTAGTCGGGAATTTCCGTTTTGAGCTTTCCCCTCGCCCGAAAGCCTAAGAGTTCCTAAATCAAAGTCGTTTGTCCCAGAAGCCGGGCATCGGCATAACAAATTCAACCGCAACCTGCGTCTTACCCATGAAGCTGGGACCTAAGCTAGTGACTCGGCAGAGCAATTCCTCCCCCGAAGCTACGTTTTCTAGGCAGATAATCTGTTGATTCTCTACCGCAGCCGCGAGGAGTATAAGCGCTCCGTGGTTATTCACAATTATGGTGTGCGTTTTTTCGGATATCGAATGCTTGTCGGGAGTCTGGAATCGAACCACCACCGGAACGCGCGCTTTGAGACGCTTACTGCGTCGGCGATTCTCCGGCCTCAATTCTGTAGGAGGAACGATGGTCATGGGGAGAACCTAGCAAGTCTCCACGGGATTCTCAAGATGCGAACTTTTCAGACTACGATGTTGACAGGTGGTAGTGCCGGATTGCTTATACGCGGCTGGATTGTTTCTTGAGTAATGCGCAAGCGGGCGAGAGAATGTCTGCGAATGCGCAAAATGATAAAACTACGGCTATGTTTTGTGGCGGGTCTATCCCTTGCATCCCTGACTACGTTGTTTTCGGTGGCTCAGCAGAAATCTGATGCTGCATCCAAGGTGCTTGCGCTTGAGGCTAAATGGAATGAAGCGTACAAGCGAAGCGACATCGCGACTATGAACTCCCTGCTAGCCGACGAATTCATTATCACCGTTGAGGACGGTAGTACATACAGCAAGGCTGGATATATTGCGCATACAGGTGGTGGCACGACAGCTGTAGAAATCTCTGAAATGTCGGACCTGAAAGTTCACATCCATGGAAACACAGTTGTGGTAACTGGGGCATATCACGAGAAAGGGGCAGTAAAAGGGAAGCCCTACGAATACCATGACCGGCTGACTGACATCTGGATGAATATTGACGGCAGATGGCAGGTGATTGCCTCGCACTACAGTATTCCGGTTCAATGATGCCCCGATAAACATACATCGTCTCATCGGTGCAAGGTGTTTCGCGTCTGATGTGTGCGCCCGCCGTTTTCAGCGACGTGATAGCATCCGCGTGGTGTCGGAATGAAGATATCGAGTTTGATTTGTGGTCTGATTGTGGGCTTCTGCGTTCTCGCTCAGCAGGTTTCACCCGTCCTGCTTGGCTCATGGACGGCCACAGCGGGTCCCAACCAGATTTTTCGTGGCACATGGTCCGCGCAGATTTCACTTCGCAGCCCCAATCGCGCAATCGGTTCATGGACGCTTGTGAACGACGCTGGTGACGTGTTGCTGGAGGGAACGTGGTCGGCGCAGAAAACGGGCCAACACTGGCAGGGCACGTGGACGGCTCGCCCAATGAAAGGACAGTTGCTCTCTGGGACTTGGACCGCCGATGCCGCAAGCTTGAATGTGGAATCCTTGGCAGAGATGCTAAAAAGCACGGCAACGAAGGAAGTTGCCGGTTCATGGCGAAGCGGTCATTACCACGGTAGTTGGTCGCTGAAGAGTTCACCAGCCAAGAAACTTCCGTGAAATACCGTTAGAAAAACCACGGCGTTTCGCTCGTGCTCTCACACTTTCGCGGACTTGCGTGCCGTATGTTCAGGCTGGCCCGAACTGCCGGAAGTCGCTTCGGACGTAAACACAGGGATTGCAGAATATGTTATGGGTTTGGCCTTGAGGGCTATCGATTCGGCGTATCGTGGTGCGGCATAACAAACAAAGTGCGCGACACACACGTAGTATTCCAAGAACCTCGGCTTATCGCAGTTTTTGCTGAAGCAAGTAAGCGTCACATTCATGACCTATTTTCGGCGCGGGTTCTCAAGGACACTCTGATGTGTTCTGTTCACTCGCCGCTCCATTCAGCCACGATAGTGCCGTTGGCGGCGGCAGGCAAATAACACGATTGGATTGGTTTCGTAAGCGTACACATTCAATACCCACCACAGGTAACTGTAGACATATGTATGCCTATCTGCTACTATCTATGCTTATGAAGCGGACAGCCCTGTTCCTGAAGGAACAGCAGTTGGAGAAGCTCCAGACGCTATCCGAGAAAACGGGTGCGCCCATCGCAGAGCTGGTTCGACGCGCCATTGACGCTTATTTGTTAACAAGAAAGAAGGAACTGAAGTGACGAAGCGAGCAGTACTTTATTCCCGAGTGAGCACGGGAGACCAGCATCTTGAAACCCAGCTGCTTGACCTACGCGAACTGGCTAAACAACGCGGGCTCGAGATTGTGCGTGAGTACACCGACGTGATTTCTGGCGCGAAGTCAAAGCGTCCCGGTCTCGACAGTTTGATGTCCGATGCTCGGCGGCATCGGTTTGACGTTGTGTTAGTTGCTGCATTTGACCGTATTGCTCGAAACGTGCGGCATTTTTTAGATGTGCTGGATGAGCTGAACCATCTCAACATCCAGTTCATCAGTCTGCGGGAAAATATCGACACGGGTGGTCCGCTAGGCCGAGCGCTGTTAACGATAATCGGCGCGATTTCCGAGTTAGAACGCAGTCTAATTGTTGAGCGCGTTCGAGCGGGAATGCGGAGAGCAAAATTGGAAGGGCGGCGAATTGGACGAACGCCCTTGAACATCAATAGGGAAGAAGTGGTCAGCGACCGCCGTTCTGGAATGTCGTTAACAAAAGTTGCGAGGAAGCATCACATCTCGCGAGCGTCGGTTTGCCGTCTGGTGAAGGAATCGGGCGCTGCGGCAACACGCGTGATTGCTCTGGAAAACGCAGCGTGATGTTTCAAACGCTGCTAGGCGTGAGCAGCTTTTCGTTTTTGGAATGCTTTGCACTGACAGAAAAGGCGCTCGGTCGCTTTGAGGTCTGGATTAGGCCGCCAGCCGTTGCAGCCGTAAGTTCGGTGTAGCGACTGCGGATGTCCGCAAACGCATATCTCATCGCGTTGCATTGTGAACCCGCACGGGCGAGTGTATGCGCGTAGGGGCAGGGAACAATCGGGTATTCCCTTTACATTCGCTTGTAGGTAGTTGCGGTTCTGCACCAACGCGCCTGATTCTCAGCCGCCCGGTAGAACTTGAACTTCAAGCCCCATGGAGCGGCAAATCTGTTGGGCAGCGTAGAAGTTCTGTTCGACGGCATGCTGGTCTCTAACGACATCTGTTGGGCTGATGGCAATCGAAGGACCACGCGGCCAAACTTGCATCGGAAGCGCTTGGAGGTACCTAGCAAGGTCCTTGGCCGCGACGTGCGCATGTTGGGGCTTGGAGCCAAGAAATGTTGTCACGTCGTAACCAGTTTCCACGGCCAGCACATGCGGATTGAAGCATGCGTCGGGGAGACAGTATTTTGAGGTATCAGCCGCTATTATGCGGTCGTGCAGGTTGGCATTCTGCCCGCAACTCGCGAATATCAGGCAGAGAAACACAACGGCAGTAAGCGGTATCAGAGACGGGCGCAGCATCGTGCATGAATTCTAACTCGAATAATTAACCGTCATCATCAGAAAGCCGCTGGTACGCAAGGGTCAGTTCCACAGCGTTCGCATCCCATTGATTCCAGTGGGCTGAAGCGAACGACAAGAGCTAGTCCACAACGTACAGGTTTCGCACCAACAGAGCAACGCGCTTTTCGTAACGTAACCGACGTACAATTTAGTGGTGCGCTATCAAATCACCGGCGACGATGGAACGCTCACAGCGTTCTTGAAGGGCGTTTGCAAAACTCTGACCGAAGCGCTGAACAACGAAAAACAGAACGTACCGGGCCATGTTTCGCATCCGCCTTTCCAGTGCGTATTTTCGGAGAGTGATGAGCCGCAAGCCAAGGCCATGCTAATGGCTGGCGTGTCGGTTATTTGCATTACGAAGGGAATGCTCGGATTGGCGTGGACCACGTGCGCCCTGTTGAGCAAATCGGAAAACGTCATTCAGCTATTCCACCATGCCCCAACGAATCAAATCCACGCAGTATTGTTCCAAACGCAACTCTCATTCGTTCTTTGCCACGAGTATGCGCACCACGTTCATGGGCACTTGGCGCATGCCTCGTTCGGTCTTGAGGATGGTGACATTCAGACCCAGGTATTTGAAGTTGACGCGGACTGTTACGCCATCTATTTTCTACTAACGTTTCTGATGAAAGGGCAGGGACGGGCCGGAGCGGTGGAACGCTTGAATTGCGCTGACTCGAACAGCGATGCACAGGACGAAGCCCTAATTGCTTCTTTTGTTTTGGCAACCGGCGGCTTCCTGTATGCAACGCCTCCGGTTCCCCTGAACACATCCCGGATATTCCAGCAACGTTACCCGCCTCTTGCCGCCAGAATGAATTGGATAACGCACAGCGCGATAGATTGGTGCGACCAAAACAGGCCGCACCTTAAAGAGTGGATAACGTTGGACAAATGGAGGGCGCTCATGCTCTTCGCGGCTGCTGCCGTGTCGGAACTCAATGGAGGTGCTCATTGGGGCGACCAAGTCAGCTTCCTTACATCGGAGAAGGGGGCTGAGTACGTGAGAATTGTTTCGGCACGATTTGGGGAATACAGGCGCTCGCTATATAGCTAGCCCTTGTGGCTACGCCAAGGGGAACCTTTGGCTTTCCTTGCGGGCGTCGCTGGGCAGTTCCGAAGGGTCGGTGCGCCGCTTGGCTTCTGTCGCTGCGCAATAAACGTCCATCCAAAACGTTCGCTAGGTCCTTGCGATTCACGAGTGTTTCTTTCCGGTCTGAACTGCGTAGTCAACGAACGATTCTGACGCACAAGTTATCCCAATCCGGTTCGGTTACGGTGTCGGTCATCGCATTCCGAGTAGGTTGTTTGACTACGCGTTAACTTTTCCCAATACCCAGCCGTCAACTGAAGTGCTTCAACAGCATTCCATCTATAAACGCGATGCAGGATTCAACCTGAACGCGACCTACGTTAGCCCAGTCAGCGTGCAAGCTGTCATTCCTGAACTTCAGAAAACTCTGCGCAAGTCCAATCTCACCGCCCTTCAAAACACCTGCGTCCTTCAACATGGTGAGTACATCTTGCAGGCTAGGTCTACCTCCGACGCCAGCTAATTCCGTACCCATGCGGCGCACCAAGTCTTCAAAGGCGGCGGCAATCATGACAGCGGCCACGTTTTTCGCCGTATCGGTTCCCTCAGCCAAAATCTCCCTTCCCAGTCCCACAAGGTCAGCTAGAACTTCCCCCGTCACCTGAAGCCGTAAGCTCCCAATCAACCCGGATTGCAGTTCTGCTTTGGCGTTAATAATTGCGCCACGCGCATGACGGCATAACTGAACAGGGACGCTACCCGTACCAGACTTCATCTTTGAAATTGCATCGCAGCCAGTTGAGAACGCCTTCAATTGGGTGCTCTGTGGTCCGTATAACGCCGTCAGTAGAGAAGTTGCAAACTGAGTTGATTCGCTTGCCACACCGTGGCTCGCGGAGTCCCCTAGATTGATGACCTCATCAGCGCGCTTAATCCACGCGGTAGAATCGAATGGCACCGCCGTACTCCTCTAGGGATTTCCGAAATGCTTGGTGCTTTTTGCGTCGCAGCAGAGGCTAGTGCGCGCCCAGTTGAGTGTCAAGCATGATTCGGCCAATCTTGGTTACGGGAATGCGACCGTCAAATCAAACCAATGTTTAGATATCGAAGCCACGACCACGTTAGCGTTGGATAACTGCGTGCCCTGCGCTATATTCCCGCCGTGCCGAAGCCTCCGTCGCGTTTGAAGGGATTAATGAAGGCTGTAACGTACTTGCTCCTGAGCAACGATGAAATCGTGCCGTTATGCGATGCTCTTTTGTGGGTGCCCGTTGGCAAGGTCAGGGAACAGCGCCCAAACCTTTCGCTGACTAGCTAAGGGGCACCCTACCTATCTATCTTCACTACAGGATGTAGTCATTGAGCAAGCCGCAGCTTAAGCGTCCGGTACCGCCAGTTCCAGCACCGCTGCATGTTGCGTTCCTGTAACTCTCTGCATCGCCTTGTCCCCGTCCATGGACTCGCGGCGGATGCTATATTCGCGTTGCCAGACACTATGCGGAATTGCCAAACTTCACTGCTGTTGATTCTTTGCTTCGCGCTGCCTTGTATCGCGCAGGCACAGACCGCCCATTTAACTGCGGCAGAAGCTAAAAATCACGTGGGTGAGACCGCTACGGTCTGCGGACGTGTCGCTAGCGCTCATTTTGCCGAGAAGGCGAAAGGTCTGCCCACGTTTATGAACCTTGATATGCCATATCCGAAGCAGATATTTACAATTGTGATTTGGGGGGCGGACAGACTAAAATTCGGAAACCCAGAACGTACCTACCGCGACAAGAACGTCTGCGTGAGCGGAAAAATAACCAGCCATCGACAAATACCTGAAATCGCTGTTACCTCGCCTGGGCAGATTCAAATTCAAAAATAGGCGCTTCTAGCTATACTGCATCGCATGTACCATGAGCGGCTGATAGCTGAAGATGCCGAAGCTAACGCCAGAACATGTAGCTGGGATAGTTGCAGAGAGGCTGGGACAAGCCTTTTCATGTTCTCAGTTCATAAACCTGTTTGAAGACCATGAACTATCATCGGGCTGGACGTTGGGCGACGCACTCGCCGCTTGGTTTTCGCTCGGGAATTTAGCACTCGTAGTCTCGCTCGCGGAAGCCTTCAACGATGAAGCAAAATCTTCACTCATCATCCGCTTCTGCCAGATATTGCTGCCTAAACATTGGGGGATGTCACTTGAAATTTGTGCCAAGTTTCGGGTTCTTATCGAAAGGACGGAAGCCGCTGCGTTCGCTTCCTTCAATGCCTGCAAGGACGGAACCGAGCTACTCGTGTTCTTTTCGCGATACGTGAGCAGAATGTTGGGTACATCGCTGCCCTTTACCGAGCACAGCGGGTTTGAAAACGAACCATCGCATGTCAGGTATCAGGTTACAGACCCGATTCTGGCTGCGTCTGTGTGTGGATTGTTCGTCAAGTTCTGCACTGCCACAAAGGAGTATCTCGAACAAGCCCCGATTGATTGGTCACCCCCAAAGGCCATTGAAGTAAGGCGTGGTTAGCGCGAAAAGAGTCCTTCGAGCCATCGAACGGATGATTGGATAGCTGCGGCTTTCGCCGCGGGGCGTAGCAGGTGTAGTCTTCCCCGATGCAAATTGGTGCCAAACTCCGTGAGCTGCGCGTCGCCAAGAATCTGAGCCAAGGCGATATTGAGAAACGGACTGGTCTCTTTCGCTGCTACATCAGTCGCGTTGAAAATGGCTACACCGTCCCGTCGATTGGAACACTTGAAAAATACGCGACCGCGCTCGAAGTTCCTCTGTACCGGTTCTTCACGGACGAGGAGTCAGTGAAAATGCCGAAGCTTCCAAGGCCGAGATGACAGCTCGTTGTGGGGCACCCGTGGCAAGGAGCGCGGCGCATTTCAGACGCTGGCGAAGGCGCTGTCACGAATGGATGAGCAAGACCGAAAGCTGTTACTCAGCATGGCGCAGGGGATGGCGCGACGGAGCGCGAAACGGTAGCTCTATCGGAACGTCGGGTGCGGGAAATCCGATATTGTCAGGCACTCATAAATCGCCTATCTCTGCATGTTGTATCGCCTATTTCGCACCTGCTTACCTCATTTTGCGTGTAGCTAGGGTCTGTTCCTATTCCAGAATCTTTTGAGCCGGGTCTTCACCCACCCGCCAAGCGCCACGTAATCACGCTGACCTAATACCTTTGCCTCTTCAGGTGTTTCGCCAATTTTCAGCAGGAGTTCACGTCTCTGCTCGCTGTCCAGGTTGTCATACTGCTCTTGCGCCGTCATAAGTACCTCTACGCTGCGGCTTTGGCTCGCTTTTTGGCTGCCTGCTCATGCGCGTTCCGCAACTCAGAGTCAAAGCACGGCGTGCACAGTCCGCCTGTTTCGCCGCCGTCGCCTTGCAGGAAGTGATAGCCGCAGGATGGACAGTCGAACTCCGCACAGCTCAACCCATGGCCGTTTGAGTTGGCGGTCGCTTCCGTGCCACAACGGACGCACTTCTCACCGATGATTCGGTCGCACTGCATGCAGAATCGGGTCATTTGCCTCCGCATCGAGCGGGATGGGATGGGCGAAGCCCGCAATCGTCATGCACCACTAAAATTCGCGTGAACAGCGCTATTGAGCAGCAGAGCCGGTAGTGTGCATGCTAGCAGCGGGTGCTGGAGTGCGACATAAGGCGTTTACCTTATTCCCGAACCTTGCCTCACTGACCAGCGTCGGTGAAAAGCCGAGGTTGCACGGCTGAAAAATAGAGTTTACTCAGCAGGCTTTTTAGCGCGGTCAGAAGGTTTTCCCGGAACATCGGGAAACATTCGCTTGAATGCTGCGCCTCTGGCCGTATCGGGGTCTTCCTCCGACCAGTCCTCCGGCTGGGTCTCTTCGTTCTTAGCGGAAGGTTCGGGGTCGGGTGGTTTCACTTCTTCAGGAATCATCGCAGCACCCATGTATCTACGAACACATCGCGATTGAGCCATTGAGAGCGGTAAGCGCAGGGTAACAACACGTGTCGGACCACGGAATAGGGCGTTTACTTGGTTCTGGTACGGACAACGTCGCTGAAAAAATTACCTGCTTCATGGCTATCTGCGTTGCGTTCGAGGGGGCGGGTTTGTACCTTCAACCGATTCATTTTACTGGGGTAACTCATCCAAACGTCTTGTGGAATCGGACATGCAGCACGGACGGACAGCGGTCCCGACAGTTATGGATGGAGGATGCCACAATGGGTTCTATCTACGACATCTTCAAAGTAACTTCAGACGGACCTCTGTGGGTAGAGGCAGTACAGGGTTTAGAGAGAGCTAAGGAACGAATGGCTCACCTAACACTGACTTCTCCCGGAGAATATTTTATTCACTCACAGGAACAGGGCGTCGTTGCGAAACAGACTCAAGAATATTTGGAAGAAATATCATGACTCAAGTTTGCACAATGAAATGCCTGCGCTGCGGAAGTACAGCAACCAAGTCAAAGCCCGAGCAGCAATTCAAGTGTGAAGGCTGCGGCTGGAAATTTTGATTTCGGACAGCCACAGAAGACTGGAATTCTACAGAGGCAAAGTGCGACCGACCTTCGATATTTTTGCAGTTTCGCCGGATGGTGAACCAGTTTGGATAGAATCGGTTGAAACCCTCGAAAACGCTCGGGAGGATTTAAGGGAAGCGGCTCGTATCGCTCCGCGACGCGATTGCTTCATTTATTCAGGGGAGAGCGGCATCGTGGAAATTGTTCTCCGCGCAGATTTCCAGGGACTCAGAAGGACCTATTCACTGACGGGGGAGCACAGCAACTCTCGGAGTTACCGAAGTTCGTGTGCCAACCCGTGCATATTCCAAGCAGCCACCAACGTCAACGAACACTAGAATCCATGCAAAATTGAGCCTGATGCCCGCTTCGTGCTTCGAACTCTTCGGTAATGCTTCAATGTAAGTGCCACCGCCCCCCCCAAAGAATAATGCTGACGGTACCCGAGCTACCGGGTGATGCCCATTTCTCTGGCGGCATCCTCGCAAACGCAAATTGGTTCGACGCCATCTTCGAATTTCCGCCAGCGTCTGTCCCAATCAATCCTCGGAACGAAACAACTAAAAGTGGAAGCGACCGATTCTGGCGCGCCGTTTTTCATCCAGACGCGGAACCGCGCCGGATGTTCCCCTTCATTGATACAGGAAGTCGGTCTGCGCATTTGTTCGTTCTGTGGGCAAACCCAGCCCTAGAGGTTCATGGAGCGTTGCCTTTCGGGCGCAATTGGGCGTCCAATCATCTCGCAAAGATTCAATTGTAGTTAGCAAACAGAATTTCGGCGGTCGGAGCCATTTAAATTCACGATATGCGCAAAGTTATGCATACTTGCTCCAGACCTACCTTCTGGGTTCTGGTACGGCAGGCGGGAATATTACTGAAAGAAATTACCCGACGTACTCAGGCTGAGGCTACCAGAACCACCTGACCAGAAACCTTCAACCGATTGATTCTATTTAGCAACTTCCCTAGCAATGTCATGGAAGCAGAGATGCATAGGAAAGATTAGTCAGGACGTAACCGTACCGCTCCAATTCGAGCTGACCGTCCTAATTATGGAAGACCGTTATGACTCAGATTTGCACGATGAAGTGCCCGCACTGTGGAAGCACAGCGTCCAAGGCGAAGCCTGAAGAGCAATTCAAGTGTGAAGGCTGCGGTTGGAAGTTGTGATTCAGTCGGGTACTCACGCCTCTTCAGTGCAAGTAGAGCAGACCCTCAACGAGCGCCCGCCATTCTTCTTCAAGTGTGGTGCGGCGAAATCTGGGCCCGGCGCGTTCGTACCAATATTCCGCGTTTGAAGTTTGTCCCCCCTCGCGGTGCAGATAAGCGTGGACCGCCATGCCATCGGTAGTCTCCAGCTCGTCAACCAATGCATGTGCGCGGGACCAATCCTGTTTTGCATCCCACCACAATGCCAGTAGCGGGGCTGACAAGCTGTCCGGTGGCTCACTCTGCGCAAGCGACGCTTTGAAATCCTCGGGATTCATTCGCGCCTTCCGTTTGTGCTAACTCGCGAGCCGCCCACGGACAATGTGAGGCGAGCGAGCTTTCTGCAAACGCTTCGGCAACTCTGGACGGACAATCAGTTCCACGATGCCACTCTCGATGGAGTATAGAAAGCAATCTCCCGAAGCTTTGCGCGACAGTTGCTTCAAGCGCTTCCTCGCGGGTGCGAGATTCTTCACAGTTTCTACGTATCGTGCATGGCCGCCCGCAGTGATGAAAATGTCGAAGGTGGGACTCATTTTTTGCCTCCGCTGAGTCAACATCACCACCACGAATGATTCCTTCTTTTCTTCTCTACGAACCCGCTTTTTGTCCCCGCGCCTCGCCTTCATCGCGGATGGCACTTCGAGCCTTGTCCAGAATGTCTGGAGGAATCTCTTCCATATTGTGCGCCGTCTTCGCGTGTTCGGCAGCCTTCTTAAGCACATCCTCATCCGTGTTGCCTCTCGCTTCAAAAGTACAACCGGGATTGAGGTCATTGCATTTCAGAACTTTGTGTCATGTTGGTCTCCTTGCAGAAGGTAGGAGGGATAAGCGGAATGCTAGGCTTCTCCACGCCGAGAAGTCAATCACCAGCAGCCGAAGCGCTCGCTACTTTACCGCGCAAACTGCGCCAACTCAGAGGTGGGTGGCACAGCTATCCACTCTTCCCGAACAGAAGCCCGGCAATCGCAAATCCAGACGGCTCGTGAGATGATGTCGAGCCTTTCGTTTCAGGTATCGACGGAAGCGGACTCAAAATCTTGTACGGCAGCTAACCACAGGAGAGCCACCTTGGATACAGGAAGAATCGTAGCGGAACTGAAGAGGGAAAGAGACCGACTCAATCTAGCCATAGCAGCACTGGACGGCCACCCACCAAAATCCGCTGCAAGCACTAGCACTGTTCCGAATCGAGCCACTCGCAGCAAAAGGAAGGGTGACCGTCTTACCCCGGCAGGTAGAAAGCGGCTGTCGGAGATGATGAAGAAGCGATGGGCGGAGCGAAGAAAGAAAGGTTCCAAGGCGCGTTAATAAGTCCGAGAGTTGAGCCGAAGGTGTCGGCG
>CAVRLE010000003.1:0-460002 GCA_963721825.1 uncultured Acidobacteriota bacterium
ATTTTTGTAATGTCGCACGGTCAAGCACCGAATGGCAAGAACACGCAAAGCTATTCATTCTATTGATCTTCCAAGATGGTCAATACTGTTCGAGGGCGCACCAAGGTGCAACGAGCCGCAGAACCAACTGACACCAAGACTGACACCGGGTGGTCTGGCAAAGGGTGTCAAATAAGATGCCTTGGTGGACCGCACAAAGGTTTGGCTCTATTTTGGCTCGACACCGTTAGTGTTCGCTTCGGCGGGGTTTGCTGAACGGCATTTGATCGGTCTCAAACTTGTGAACAGTGCGATCCCTACACCGAGTTCGGGCCGCAATCTCGCACCATGAAGGTCCATGCATTCGGAGTGACGCGATCTTCTCAGTGTCCACCGTTCGAGGTGGACGACCGAGGCGCTTCTCACAAGCACGCGCTGCGGCCACGCCTGAGTAACCTCGCACTATGGTCGAGAGTGGAGGCTTCACGCGGAGACGATTCAGGGCTTGTGTTGTAGCGTCAACGACGTCGTCGTGAATTCCATTGGGGAGCCGTCAATCTTTTCGATCCGTAACGTTAACTCAAGGAAAAAACCATTTCTCACATATGCTTTCGCTCTTTTATCGCGCGGAAATGCCAAGTAGTGATAACCTTCGCTGCCTCACGCGGGGTCATGCCTTCAACGATGGCCAATAGGGCGCCCATCGTGCTATTTTCTAGCCACAGTCTTCTCAGCCACCCTACTATGACCAATAATGAAAAAAAATTCCCTCCCAAAATCGCGG
This sequence comes from uncultured Acidobacteriota bacterium, assembly GCA_963721825.1. Lineage (GTDB taxonomy): Bacteria > Acidobacteriota > Terriglobia > Acidiferrales > UBA7541 > Palsa-295. The sequence goes on from CAVRLE010000003.1 coordinate 764, forward strand.
CGATCGCGGTGGGCGAGTCTCTGTAGTAGATTACAAGGAAAATGCCCAACAGGAAAATTGCACATAGAACGGATATGGCAACAACTATGATTCCCTTGTTAAATTTCCACTGCCCAGAAAGTGATGCCACCAGAGATTGCTGATATTCCGCGCTAACAGTATTTGGGCTGCCACCTAGCTCCTGCTCGTCCAATTGCCCAATCCCACCCAAGTAAGCCTCGATTATTGCGTTTAAGCTCATGACTTTTTCTCCCCGACACGCTTGGCCCAATCTAAGAAGCCGCCTGTAAGTTTAGTCATCGCTGAGATGTAAGTGGAAGAACCCTGACGAAGCAGCGCGAATAGAGCCACGTAATAGTACAACCAGTATGTGGGCTTAGCCTTTCGGGGTATGTACCTGACCAAACAATTCGGCCGATTAATTACAAGTTGAGTCGCAAGAAGATCCGGATGGCAGACGCAGAGATCAATGATGCCGGAAAAAGTTGGCGGAACCTGCCTGAGGATATCACTAACAGACGCCAACCCGTCGGAAAACTCAACGTTGTCATTGATCCAGTGGGAGAACAAGACAAGAACTCGAACATTGTCAGTTCGAAAGATATCGCCAAATCTCAACAGGGTCACATCTTCAAAAACGTTCACTCCCCACCGCAGGACCGTTTCCCGAAAGTCTACGAAATCTGCCACCCATTGGGCATAATATTGATCCCAGCCGCCAAGAAATCTCCGAGCAAAATCGCGATTGGATTGGATTTGAGCGTCCCGAAAGCTTCCCTCGCTTGTCGGTATTCCGAAAACAACCGCACAGTTTGCTGGAAGAATAATTTCGTCAGCAATTGACCTGCATTCATCCGCCATTATGAGTGGTCAGGCTTAAGTCTACGAGATAGTTCTTCCCGTATTGCTCTCTAAAATCCGTGGCTATTTGCTGGTCCGTCATGTCAGGGTATTTCTGTTTCAATTTTTGCCTGACAGAATCGACAATAGCAGCGACACTCTGTGTGTTTTCAAAATTGGGGGAGGTAAATCTTTCTCGTAAGAGCGAGATAAAATCCAGAGCCAATCGGTTCGTCGCGCAGAATACGCTGAGAGTTCCCTTCCTGATAGCCCTACCAGTGCCAAATGTGAAGTCGACTAATACGCGAAACCATCCCCTTCTAGTGCCTTCCGTCACAATTTCAGGTTTCGAGATCGAGTCAAGTCGGGCAGCTCGGTCAAAAAATGAAAGCGAAAGGTCCACATCACCGAGGACGCGAAGCTCACGTTTATCAGGCCGTTGGTCCTGCTGAATTTTCAAGGAGGCCTCAAGCGCATGTTGTTTGTTGTTTGTGAAATCCTTCGTAATCACGTAAAGAGTCTTGGTCTCTGCTGCCGCATGGGCGTTGAGTGACTCAGCTAATGCGGATATGTCGCTTCCCCGGTAGATTGGTTTACCGACCCCGGCGAATGCGGTGTAAATTGCATTGGGATCAGAAGTTTGAAGCTTTACGCGCACAACGAGCATCTGGGGATTGGCAGCATTTATCTGCTGGAGTCTGTCATCTTCCGGTAAGACATGTGATTTGACGATCTCTGTTTCGGGGGCCTTGTTCGCATCGGCCATCTTCTTAAGGCAGTCTGCGTCTGGGGCTTTGTCTGGAAGTTGAGCGAATGTGGAAATAACGTTGACCGAGAAGAAGAATAAAAAGCTAATACCAATTGTCCGAGCGAGGAAATGAGAACCCCACCGCGGGTTCTTATTGAACCTCAAGTTAATGGAATTAGCGTTCACGGCTTCACCTGATCGCAATATGGCCCAAGTATTTCCGTCGTAGGATCGCCATAAGTATCAAGAAATGGACGTAATGCGTCACGATCAGCAATGAAACTTTTTGCCAGACTGATTTGAGCAGCCGAATCGTCGGTATCTAATTGCGCATGGGCGCGATAGACTATCAGGGCGATAATATTCTTCAGTGATTGTTTGGAGTAGTAGGTCTTTTCCTCTAGATCGTCCCAACTTGCAAGAGGCTTAACCGTGAGTCCATACGTTCTTTTGATCTCATCTGCCATCGATAAAACCTTTTCATACTGCCCTTCTTTATACAGGCGGAGCATATAGAAGAAATTTCCCCAAAGCAAAACTTGGTTCCGATCCCATCCGAGTTCGATGTGTTCCTTTCTAAGATAGTTGGGATCCGTCTTCACTTCTGCAAATTTTTGCCCTCCTTTATACTGATCGAACAATCCCGTGACTAGCTTCAAGTCTTTGCGAATGCTGTCGGAGTCAGCTTTCAGAAACGCGTCCTCACCACCTGGAAACCCGGCACTGTAGCTCTTCAGACATGCCCGCGTAAACATACCTTTTACTTTCTCGTCGACGGTTAATTCAACGACAGGCGGTTTTTTCCCTGCGTCGGAGTGTTTTGGATTCATTAGTCTCTTGCAAACCGATACGTCTTGCGCCGAGGATTCAAAAAATCCTAAAAGCAACACAAGAGAAGTCGTCAGCGCAAGCGCTCTAGCGACGGAAGCGGCCATCGGATCCCTCCGGGGGGGATAACGTTGGAAGACGCTACCACAATTGATATATCCGCACAAGTTACTTACAGCTGGCTGAACTAACAGCCTGATAGTATTCCGCCGGAAATGACACGGGTGTATTCATACACGGCTTCATATCCGCGCTCTTCGCCATAGCGCAGATCATAAAGCGTGTTTCCGGATGCTGATCTCCGGTCGACGCACTTCAATAGAGTTTGGGCGATAGGCCCCGGGCCGCGACTAGATCACAGGAAAGTTCCCTCTTTGGGCGCCATATTAACTTAATTAGATATTGACTCACTGCGATCGCGATTGCTACGCTGCTCCCAGGCAAGACAGAACCTGTCTCCTCTTTAAGAAAATTTCCAGCAAGGTACGGGAGTTTCCAATGTCCAAAAGACTGCAACACCACGAGAGCCAACAAATCGTGCACGAGGCGCTCGGAGCAGCGGGAAGCGGCCAAGACGTAACTGCCGAAAAGACGATTGGCGTCCTAATTCCTGACGTTGGTAAAAGGGAGCACTTCCGGCAAACGGTCCAATACCTCGTTCGTAAGAAAAACTTCAAGATCGAATCGCACGCTATCCCGGTTTTTCCGTACACGACCGTCGAAGAAATTACCCAAGCGATCATGTCGGCTTTGCCCGGCGATCCATACTCTCCCAAACCAGAAGAAGAGCCCCCCCCACCGCCTCCCGCTCCAGAGCCTAAAACTACTGGGTCAAAACTCGGCCAACCGAGGACGAAATACGAAGAATCGCATTAGTGCTGCCCGGTAATAAGAAGAAGGTCGCTACGCGCCACGTATGATGCCAGAGCCGTTGCGTCGGCAGGGGCGATAGCAACGACGATGGATAAACCATCTCCCTCTTTCTGCAGATCGAGAACCATCAAATCATTCAACAGCAAAGCCGTCGTAGCACGCTCGCGGGGTGCAACCATGAGCGAGGCGCGGAACGGAGGGTGCATGCCGCTGAAAATAGTGGTTACTTGCACCTTCAATCGCACCAGAATTCGCCCATTTAGTTCGGTGGATAGCGGAGGGCCGGAGCTCAGTTTTTTAGGGTCAATCGAGTCACATGGTTTCAGGTATTCCAATGAGTAGTGGCCAATGAGCGTTCCCACAAACTCTGGGGCCGGCGAATCGTTATTCTTGCACGAGAGCCGAAGATCCGAGTCTGTGATGACGTGGAACGGGCCGATCCCGCTCTTCCCAACCACCACCTGGCCGGGAGGTAGCACGTGCAGATCTCGCCAGAGTCCTGCCAACAACAGCAACGTGCAAATTAAGACAAGAAAATCCAAACCATGCTTCCGGAGGCTTCCTTCTGTAAATGAACGAGATCGACGAAGGAAGCGTGTGGATCGTCGTAGGACGACGGTCGCCACAACGGATTGCATACGTTGCGCCGCCGCTTCTCCGAACTGCGCGAGAAATTCCGGGTCACGCAAAGCATGCGCGGCCAGCTGCTCGGCCGTCCGCGCTCCATGTGTCGCGAGCGCCCGCCGGTCGTCGTCGGTCAATTCGCTCATCAAATCGATCGAAAAAATCGAGTTTCTCCTCAGGGACTCGATGGTTTCATAGCATAAGAGACTGTAAGTGTCGCTCCGGCCGGGATTGAGCCAAGGTAGAATTCAAGCGGAGCAAATTGGCGGACGGAAATGCCACCGGATGAAACCGTCGCAGAATCTGGAACATATTTATATCCGTCCGGAACAGTGTCAATAACTGTAAGAGAGGAAACGGGACGCACTGTATCTGCATTCTTCAACTCGATGCTCACGGGGATTCGGAGATTTTCTAGCTGCGGGCCACATTCGTGCTGTATGACTAAGCTGATATCCGACGGATAGGGGATCGCCCGCGTTAACGGCTGGTTGTACGGCAGAGGAACGACCCTGGAGTCCGCGTATTGGATTTGGCTCGAAATCTTCGTCCAAAGCGCACGCTCCTCTTGATACGTTAGAGGCTTTTGCTGGTATCCAAGTCCCTTGAGAAGATCGAGACGATATAGATCGAATGCCGCCCTAACCTGTTGTCCCCAGGCGGATGCGCGGTTGACGGCAAAGGAGTAGAAAAGCAGCGCTAGGATCGCAAACAGCGAAGCTCTCCAGAGCCAAGGCCAAACAAAACTGGGCTGAAGCGGAGCCCGCGTCGCTGTACCAATTACCAGAACACCGAAGGCTGTGGCGCCGCTTAAGAAAGACATGTTCAGCATGAAATCGAAAGTCGTTTTGGCCTCGTCGATGGTGGAAGCGAATGCAGAATCGATTTTTGACACGAGGCGTGGCCAGAGAATGATCGCGTCCATTCCATACGCTAGGAATGGATATCTCTCGAAACACCGAATGACGTTCCCGAGGCGGGTGGGAAGTAGCAGCGCTTCTGCGTCCGGCAGCTCGGAGCTGAGGAACAGGTCGAGAGCCATTTTCTGCCCTTGCAGATCAGCAAGGACAGTACCGTTTGCTTGTGCCGCAACCATCTGACCCCGCAACGAGAGATTGGAAGACTCAAGCCTTTGCGCTTCGTCGAAGCGACGCTTTTGTAGACGAAGGAACGCCCGGCCAATAAACGACTTCTGCCACGGATACCCTTCGTATACTCGAATGATCGGAATGTTGAGGTCGTAGAGTAATCCCGTCAGAACGAATACGATGAATGAAAGCACGACGGCGGGCCATTTCTCCTCGCCGACGGCGATCTTGGCCAAGTAAGTGGGAAGTGCCGCGGTCTTCGGAGACAATGGAGCAACCAGAAGTACATTCATCGCAGAGATGATCAAAACTGGGAACATCGTGCCTAGAATAATCGCCTTGGCGAACTGGCCGGATATGGCGGATAAAAGGCTACCCATAGTCTTCACCTCAACAGGTGATTAAAGTTCCTCGCAAACACTTTTTTCCTACAATGGATAGTATTGAAGCCGAACAAATAGCTCGCCCGAATGCGTGGGAAACTCGTCCGGTTTGTCATTCATGCTAAGGAACAGCGGTGCGCCGTCCGCGGCTGTGGGCAATGCGATTATGGAATCAGTCCCGACCGCGAAGACTTTTTTGTTTCCGTAGGGCCCGGCAGGGCCGGCCGTCGAGTCCGGCAAATCTCCCGTGCTTCCCCCCAATTTTCCAATTAGTGCGCCGCAGGCCGCGCCATTACAAAGCATTCCGGAAACGGCAGTCTTAGACAGGGTCCCGTCCGGTCCACATTGGATTCCGGTTGCTGGGCTCCACAACATCGGTACTTTTTTCTTTTGCTGATCTTCGCTCGATGTTTGGATCCGGAGTAAGCGAACTCCGGGGACATATTCCTGAACCAAGGTCCAGAAGCCTGCTGGACATGCAGGAACGCGCACCAGATCTAATGTTTGCCACACTAGCGTCATCATGAACCGACGTCCCCGACGCGGATCAGTTTGGGACGCATTGCCAGGTGCAGGTCTGCACGCCGCTTGAATCGGTCGTGCAAACTTTTTCCCAGTGTTCGCCGTCGGGACAATTCCCCGCATGAAACTCCATGGAGGTTACGAAAAGACCGTTAATTCCCGCATCTGCCAAAGTGGAATGCGCGAAATCCCTGATCTCGTCCACGTGGGCTGTAACCGGATGGTTCGAAATGACGGTCTTGGGTTTCGTTTGGCGAGGAGGCGATTTCTTCGTTTTTTTCTTCGTTTTCATGGTGTCGTTTTTTCCTTATTTGACATCGGAGTTTTCTTGGGTGCTACCGCAGGGGGAGGTGTCTTCGCCGGCGCAGGTTCGGACGTAGGCGTTTTCGTCGCCGCGGGTCCCGGTCCAATCGTAAGCGGCACGGTCACCATTGTCTTCGCGTCAACTTCAAGGAGTAATGCCTGCAGTCCCTCCTTGCCCGTTACGTCACGACTTAGGAGCACTTGAATCTGGCTCGTTTTTGCGGCCGTTTCAGTTCGAGCTGAGGTCGAACTCGTGTCGGCAGGCTTTTCCTTTTCAGGAACAGGCCAAAAAGTGAGCGCCTTCCCTTCGAACGAAATCTTCTTGACCGCATCCAGCCCGGTTCCGGTGAGTGTAACCGTCACCACTTCGTTCAGTCCCGCCGTGCTGGGGTCGACGGCGGTGATTTTGGGAGGCGCAGACGGTGGTGCCGATTCCTTCTTCGGTGTAGTTGCAGCGGGTATGTCCAGAACGTGAACGTTCCCGCTGTTGGCCACGAGGACGAATTTTTGGTAATCGCTCAGAAACTTGGTGTCAGCAACCAGCTTCAGTATCGAACAACGATTCGGATCGTTGGGAACATTTGGGTCTTTACACGGCAACACTCGCGAAAACTCAACAGGAGAGATGGCCTGCTTGGTTGCCGCACTATGCTTGGTTGCAGGTGGCGCTACGGCAGGTTCGGCCAGGGGATACTGTTTGTCCAGAATTAGCCTCCAATTACCGCTAAATTCGTATCCCGGCCGCGACATAAGCAGGGTTGTAGTCTTACCCGACGCCATCTTTGTGACCTGCACGTCCTCTTCGTCATAAATCGAATCTTCCGCCGACCACTTTTCGCCGAGCAAAGGAAAGATCACTCCCGCGCGGTTGTCTCCAGCGTGAAGGAGAGAATTCGGAACTCGCACCGTGGCGATGATGTAGGCGCGGCGATCGTACGGGGAGATCGTGTCGTTGGTGTCTTGGATGTTGGGACGATATGGAATCTCCGTTCCGTTGAGCGTTAAAATCAAGTCCGGATAGTCTTTTACATCCGCTACGGTTAGGCCCTTGGTACCTTCGGCACTCCCCACAATGACTTCGAGTTTGGTGTAATTCGGCCCCGTGGGGATGAGCTTTGATTTCGCGATTACGATGCCATTGGGAGGTGCATTTGGATATAACGGCACAGCGGGTCCATATCGTCCATTGACAACAGCCCTCAATGAGCGCGAGAGAATATCCGTGTTGGCCGTAAGAAGCATCGTTTGGGAAGATTTCAGGAACAAGCCGTCCTGGGGTGTTGCAAAAGTCTTGTCACCGATTGTGATCGTTGTGCCCGCAAAGAAATTCTCACCTGGAATTTGCAGTACCGTATTTCCGTTCGTGGTTTGAAACAATTCAACTTTCCCGATGGTTGGCTTGAGCGAGTTTTCTACCGTTGCGGTTGGAAGAGTCTCTATTTCCGAAAGGCCGAAATTCTCGGTGGTGGGCAGATTGGGTCCCCAGCCCCAAAAACCGGACGAGGCGGTCGTAGTCGAAGTTTTCCTGTCATAGTGCATCCAATACGTCTTGGCCTGTACTTGTACGCGGGGATAAGAGGACTTCTTCTCTGTTTCATCGTCACCCAATACGTCTGTGTCCGGTAGCGCCACTACCGCAAACATCTGACGCATCCCGGGGGAAACCGATCTTCTGCCGAGAACGGGTCGAAAAACCCAGCCAAAGGTTGCGGAATTGCCCACTGGAGCACGCTCGAGGGCTAAGGTATCGCTGTCGCGATAGAGGAAGAATATCTGGTTGCGCTTTCGCTGATTGTAACTCACTGAAACTATCTTCGCGACGGCGGAACCACCAAAGGCTGTCGAGGAAGTAGACAACGAGGTCGCGTTGTACGTTTTTTCTTGCGGCATGGAAGCCACAAGAGAAATGGGCCCCTTGAGGCTACTGAGAGTTATTTCGACGTATGCTGCAGCGTCACGCGCATTCTCGGGTGGATCGACGCTAATATTAAAACTGACCACCGCTTGACGCCGGGGAACTCGGCCCTTCAAGCGGTCAGATACCGCTCTTTCCAGCAGCATCCGAAGATTGAATATCTGGTAGGTTAGGTCTACCTGGTCGCTCAACAGATCTGCGGCATTCTCCCCGTAATCAGGCTTGTATGCGGGTGCCGCGAGCAGATCCGGGAGGGCCGAGGCATTCGAAGAACCCCCGGACGATGAAGAATTCTTGGATGAAGAACCCGAATCACTGCCTGACGAATTCCCCGTGTTGGAACCTCCTTTCGAAGCGGCCGAAGACGAATCGGTCACAGCCTTCGGCGTCAAACTGACTGCGACATTGAAGTCGCGGGCGATATCGGTTTGCTGCGACCCTTGCGTTAGCCCCAGGGCCTTAGCTAACGACGGTTGGTCGATAGCCTGGACTTGGCTTAGTCTCGCGTTCAACTGGTCGAGCATGATTGCCAAGGATTGATTGTCATAGACCTTCGGCTGACCTACGGTTATGCCGTTGTTTTGCGCAGATACCGAACGCGGAATTGCGAGAAGCAGTAACAGCACAACAAGTCCAGGACCAATGGAGTAAAGCTGATGAAAACGAGAATGAAAGGATGAGCAATTTCGGCGCTGGCTGAGCATGGAAAGCACTCCTAAACAGGGTCACGGCAGAAAATCTGGCCGTAGTTCTGATCTCAGGCCAAGAATTCGGAGAGGGTATAGCAAGGTACTTAACATGTCAATTGACAGTTGATTTCCGCGACTGACCACCAAAACCCGCCGCCAACCCAAAGAATTGTGGGTGCTGGGTAGAAGGCCATGCTCCGTCGATTTGTCGGCGTTGAAAATCATTCTGACTAAGTGAGCTGCCGGGTACTTTCGAAATGCATTGCCTGGCCGCAAAGGTCTCCAACACTTCAGGTCAGAACTATCTTGCGCATTCGTCAATCAGTTCGACGATGGTGTATTGCGCTCCGGATATGAAGTCAGCTTGGATGGAAGCCGAGCAGGTATTCGCTCAAGCGTTTGCAACACTGTAATAGATCGATACGAGCGATAATCCAATCCCTCTAACGCTCATTGACCTGACCGGGGATTTCTGTACCAGTTGAAGTGAGAGAGAATTCAACCTGGAGGAAGACCGGAAAATGCCGATGAAGACGTACACGCCGGAGCAGATCGTAACGCAGCTGCGTCAGATCGAAGTGCCATAGCCAAGGGCAAGACGATGCCGCAGGCCTGCAAGGAAGCCGGGATCGTCGAGCAGACCTTCTATCGCTGGCGCAAAGAGTATGGCGGCCTGCAGGTGGAGCAAGCGAAACGTCTCAAGGAGCTGCAGAGGGAGAACACCAAGTTGAAGCGGTTGGTGGCTGAGCTCACCGTGGAGAAGCAAATTCTGAAGGACGTTGCGGAGGGAAACTTCTAAGTCCCGAGCGGCGACGGATCGCGGTGCAACACGCTCGGGAGAAAGGGATCTCAGTGAACGGCAGGCCTGCCGGCTGCTGCGTCAGCCGCGGGGCACGCAGCGTTATCGAGCCGACCTAGCGACCAGGATGAGGATGCGGCTGACGCAGGCGATCATCGCCTTGGCTAGTCAGTATGGCCGCTATGGATACCGTCGCATCACGGCGCTGCTCCAACTGGCGGGCTGGTTTGTCGGCAAGGATCGCGTGCAGCGTATCTGGCGGCGCGAGGGGCTGAAGGTTCCGGCCAAGCAGAAGCCCCGCGGACGACTGTGGCTCAACGACGGATCCTGCATCCGGCTGCGGCCCGAGCGGCGCGAATCACGTGTGGAGCTACGACTTCGTGGAAGCGCGCACGCATGACGGGCGCAGCTTGCGGCTGCTGACCATGATCGACGAGTTTACGCGCGAGTGCCTGGCCATCCGCGTGGCACGGCGGTTGAACAGCGCGCATGTGATCGAGGTGCTCGGCGGAGTGCATGCTGCAACACGGCGTACCCGAGCACGTTCGCTCCGACAACGGCGCGGAATTGACCGCGCGGCGTGTGAAGCAGTGGCTGCAACGGTGGGGACGCGGCCGCTGTTTATCGAACCGGGCAGCCCTTGGGAGAACGGCTACTGCGAATCGTTCAACGGAAAGCTGCGGGATGAATGCCTGAATGGAGAAATCTTCTACTCCCTCAAAGAGGCGCAGGTGGTGGTGAGAAGTGGCGGAAGCACTACAACACGATGCGTCCGCACTCGGCGCTGGGATACCGGCCGCCGGCGCCGGCGGCCTATAACCCTCTGGTTCCACCACACCCGGTTTCACAGCCTCAGGCTGTGATGTAAACTCTCTCATTCGCCGTGGTACAAAAAGTCGGTCCGGTCAGAACCATGCGACTACCCCGTATTCTATTTCTCGCCGTCGTTGTTGTGGCCTGGTTCGCTGTCGGTGTCGGAGAACGTGGTCACGCGCTATTGGCGATTGGTGCGGCGCGAGTACCCTCATTTGCGGTCGCTTCTGTCAACCAGCAGGGACCGCCTGTCAGAGCTCCGGACACTGTCGGGAGCCAACCCGGCTCATGGCCGAAGCAGGGCACAAAGAGGATCGTTGACGTAACGGAGCTGAAAACTCAGGCAAATGAATTGGTCACGCTGTCGCAGGCTCTACCTGCACAAATGGACCAAATCGGGAACGGTAAACTTCCAAAAGAATTGATGGATAACTTAAGAAAGATCGAGAAACTTTCGAAGCACATCCGTAACGAACTAGAATGAATCGTTTGTCTCAGTTGGTGGTCCAGCCATTAGAAACTGAAGTGTTTCTAGTAAAGTGTCGATAACAGGGATTATCAACTCCCTATCTCACCTTGAGATATGTGGGGCGAAGAGGATTTCCCAACAGTTATCCAGCCCGGCGCATCACCGACGCTCGGATTGGCGTCCAGAACGCTGTAATTGAAAGAGATGCTAATAAGGATTATGATCAACGACCAGTAATAGTTGGCGCGCATCGGGAGACCGCAATGCCGCGAACGAGGCCGTTCTTCTTCTCTCAGCTTTTTCTGATAGCGGTAGCAATCCTTACTAGCACGCAGGCGGCAGCTCAAGAATTGAAGCCGACCGGCCTATGGCACTGGGATTCCACGAACCAGGTCTTATTTTTTGATAATTGCTCCTCAGGCCGTTTGTTTCGAGCCTACGCGGACGGCCACCAACGCGGCGCAGATATCGATATAACCAAGGACTTTCCAGGCCTTCAGGATTGCTACGTCGTGAGATCGACGGCCGGCCCCGATGGCACGACTCTAATTGCCCCGATATTGAACTTCGGAACGAATGCCAATATTCAAGAGCCCATTCTGACTTACGATTCTTCGGGCAAATTGTTGAAAAGCTGGGACCCGTATCCGCAATATGTGGAAGCCATCGCATACAGCAAAGACGACGACGCGCTTTTTATACTCGGGGAACGCAGCCTTCCGGATGGCCCGTACGCTCCCAACTATCCTCTTCTTGTCGAGTACAGCCGCGATGGGACCGTACAAAAGGTGATGATTCCAGCCGGCGCCTTGAAGAATGGCGGAGATTCCTTCCATCAGGGCGGCCTATTTGGAGAAACGACGCTGCGCGTCACGAAAGATCGAGTTTATTTCTACGCTCCCACCGATCGCGAAGCGGTCATTGCCGACCGCAACGGAGTCGTCCTCGCGGATCGCAGCATAAGCGACATAATTGAGAAGATTTCAATGGAGGACGGCTATCACCTCGTGCAGGTTCATGCGCTGGATTTCAGCGATGACGGCGATATCGTGCTCGAACTGTTGCGTAGCAACGATATAGACTACGCGCGAGATGTTGTCCGGATAAACGTCAAGTCTGGCGAAGCCTTCTCAGTCCGCAAGGCTCTCCCAGGAGAACTTTGGTTTGTCGGACTCAAGGACGGGCAGTACGTATACATCGAGAAAGGCCAGAAGCTCGTCATTCAATCAAGCGAAGTCCAAGGCCCACTTCCATTTGCATCCAATCTGACCAGGTGAAGGATACCTTCGCGTGATCTTCCCACCTACCTCGCGGCGCCCGATTCTTCGCAAAATCCGCGGAACTGCCGTTTTGTTCCTCGCGCTTTTTGCCTTCGCTCCGCAGGCAAGACCCCAGCAGCAGGACCTCGATGAGTTCGCCGGAGAGGCAGCAGCCGCGCTCAGCGGGAATGGCAAGCACAGTGCAGCCGACACGAAAGTTCTCGTTCTGGATTTCAACCCTTTGCACGCGAGGCCGGAGGAACTGGGTATTGTATTGGCGGATAGCTTCAGCGATGCACTCAAAAAGCAGTTGCGGGGATTCGAAGTGGCGGATCGGCAGGAATATTTTGGAAGATCTGGGAACCAAAGCGAGATCGTGAACTCGTACGACCAACCGGAGGGAACTGCCTGTTTTGCAGTAGCGTCAGGATTGAGCGCAAACACATTCATCAAAGGCTCCTACGAAGTTCTTCCCGATCATCTTTCCCTTTGGATCGAGGTTCGAAGGAGCAACGAGTGCGTCTTCGAAAAGAGAATTACAATTGCGCTTACACCGGAATGGCGCGAACTCGCTTTGAAGCAGGTGCCGAAACCGAAAATCTCGGATGCCATAGGTAAGCTCGTGTGGACCAGCATCGACCATCCACCGAGAGATGGCTCACCCGCGATAGTGCTTCCTGGCAATCCAGACAGCGGGTTTAAACCGCCAAGATGCCAGTACTGCCCTAATCCCTCTTACACCGCCGCTGCCACCGCGGTCAGAGTCGAGGGAATCGAGAAATTCACCGTTGAAGTAAATGCGGAGGGGTTTCCGGTCCGGATCACACTACTTCAAGGCTTGCCGTGCGGAATGATAAGGCAGGCGATCGACGCCGTGGCGGGTTGGAAATTCATAGCGGCAACGGGACCCGATGGAAGGCCTTTAACTGCGGTCGTCCCGATCGAAATTACTTTTCGGACGTACTGAAAGCGAAAAGAATCACAGTTCGAGGTTGATTAAATCCTCCATCCAGATAACTGTTGCGAACAGGGATTATCACTAGCTATCTCAAAGTGCGAATGCCATCACTCACTGCAAACGTACGGACACGATCTCGACCTGATGAACCCTGAAAATGTGTTGCGGTTGATGGTTTATTGTCTGCCGAGTCCCCTTCCTATAGAATCCACCGCGATGTTCAGCAAGAGCCTGCAAATCACGGCGGAGCCGGGAGCAAGAGAAGGCACAAGGATTTTGCGCCTCAATGGTCCCCTCAACATGGAAACAACTTTGGAATTCCAAAGGGTGGTCCGTGCGGAAAGCTCCCCAGTGCTCATCGTTGACTTCGGAGGTGTTCCGTATATGGATTCCGCGGGTATCGGCGCGATAGTCCGTGCATACGCGAGCGCTCAAAAAGCGCAGCGCCGCATTGCGTTAACCGGGATGAATGAGCGGCTGCGATCGTTGGTGGAGCTGAATCGTCTCAGCAAGATCCTTGCAACCTACACTAGCATTGCCGAAGCGGAAAAAGCGCTCCATTGAAGGGGAATCAGCGTTCGGGCCGGTGCGTCGATTCCCGTGCCCGTCTAGCAGGATAGGTGTCGAGAACAGGGTGAAATCCGCGTTACGCGGGACGGTCGGCGAATCCTGAAATTTCGAGATTGCAATCGAAGGTTCCGGCCACCGCAACGGTGGCACTTTCTTGCTCTACTAAAGATTTCAAGTGAAATTTGAGCTGCTGCCCTAAGTGAGAAATCACCGATAAACTAGCCTCAAGCTGAACTCGCAGAGTGTTATTCTCGGCTTGGAGAACACCGAGCCGAGCTTGCAGCTTTCGATTGTCGTTTTGAAGCCGACTTAGCTCGGTGTTGTGGCGAAATTGCTGCTGCCGAGAGCTTTCGGCAAAATAATGAAGCTCAGTTTCAAGACCCATAATGCGCTGCAACAAATACGTCTCGTCGCTCATGGTGTCACCTTCTTCGTATTTCGTTCTCGGCCTTCCCACCGTTGCGCCCATCTATTCTAGCCGAACGACTTGGCTTGGCTGGCGGGAATGAGAGGCGGACGTTCCTGCTGTCCATCATGGAACCAAAGGACAGCTGTCCCCAATCTGACCTTACTACCAGTTGTTTGAGAGACCTGCGACCCATATCGTCCTTCCGGCAAGAAGAAGACTGAGCGGCCAACGGCACGCCCCCCCCTCCCTGGTCTGGTCTCGCTCCCGAACCGAATACAAAGGAGGGCCCGCGTGTGCGTAAAACGCGACTCGCGTATCCGTCTCTCGGATTACTTTTTGTAACTTCAGTGCTCTTGCCCATGCCGGTCCGGGCAGGTGTCGGAGTCAACCCCACTTCCCTGAGCTTCGGATCGGTCACCGTGAACACATCAAGTTTGGCCGCTAGCGTTGTTGTAACCAACAATAGCGGGCAGACCGTTTCGATCCTGCAGGTCTTGAGCAGTCTTCCGGAGTTTATTGTTCTCAGCCCGGCAATGCCCATCACGCTGGGTGCTCATGGCAACGCATCCTTCCAGGTGATGTTCCAGCCGGACGCTGCGCTCACCTTCAACGGTAGGATCACGCTCAGCACGAGCCGTAAAGGTGGTAGTAGCCAAACGATTTCCGTTTCGGGAACGGGGACGCTTGCTGCATTCTCATCCTCACAACCGCAACTCGGAGCGAATCCGTCGAGCGCCAGCTTCGGAAGCGTCGTCATGGGGAACAGCAACTCGCAAACGATCAATCTTACGAATAGCGGCACGGCGGCTGTTTCGATTTCTCAGGGAAATGTTTCGGGTGCCGGCTTCAGTATCACTGGGATGCCTACACTGCCGATGACAATCAATCCCGGTTACAGCACGACGTTTAACGCCGTCTTTGCACCTACGACGAGCGGAGGTGTCACGGGGTCCGTGTCGCTTTTGAGCAATGCGCCAAACTCTCCTCTCACCGTTGCTCTAAGCGGGACCGGCGTGGCAGCCACGAAACTGCTAAGCGCAAACCCGACGAGCCTGAGCTTTAACAACGTAAACGATGCCAGCAGCAGTACCCTGAATGTGACGCTCACGAATACGGGAAACTCAAACGTAACGATATCCTCAGTTACAGCGTCCGGGGCAGGATTCAGTGCCACCGGGGTGGCGGGTACAACATTGACCCCCAATCAGACGGCCACTTTGAGTGTTACGTTTGCGCCGACGGTTGCCGGAGCCGTCAGCGGCAACGTGAGCGTGGTGAGCAATGCTACGAATTCACCGGCAATCGCCTTGTCAGGGACAGGCGTTCAGCTGTCATCGCATACGGTGGGTCTGACGTGGACAGCTAGCACCTCCACAGACGTAGTCGGGTACAACATCTACCGCGGGACAACAACGGGCGGCCCATACTCGATTTTGGACTCCGCAGCGGTGGCTGCGGACGCATACACCGATTCGACGGTTCAGTCCGGCCTTACTTACTTCTACGTGGTTCGATCCTTAGATGGAATGGGTACGGAGAGCGCCAACTCGACCGAAGTATCGACCACAATCCCGTAGAGCTTTCGCGGGTCATAGCTGCGTTCTACGGAGTGGGGGGCAAGTACTCGCCTGAGAGTTTCCTCATCAATGCCAGGCGGAACATAGATAAGACGCATCAAGCCACCCTCGGTCCACTGTTGCCAATGTCCGACGTGCGGCCGTGAGGTCCTCGTTTGGGTGCGACATTGCCCTAATAAAGATCAAGGCCATGGGTCTTCGTTGGTGAAAATTGTTTAGATGTTTTGAAGCGCATCCGGCGGAGAAACTCATTTAGTCCATAACCGATTCGCCGCTTTGACCGGCGTAATCGCGTCCCCGTAGTTTGCCGCTTCTCTCCCACAAAACGCTCCCGGCAGCACCGAGTAGTAGGAATCACACAGGACTGCTCCGGTCACACTCTCCCGCCCGTCATAAGCATTATCGTGAATCGATACCAAGCCCATGTTCAAACCTTTCGAATCCTGCCACGCCCACCACCCAAAACCGACAAATGGAATGGTGGCGTTATGCCCCGGATTTGTTAACAAGTATCGAACCGTATCAAAATACTGCTGACCACGAATTGCTTGGTCAGGAAAGTTATTCGGGTCGGTTGCCGGTAATGGGAAACAGGCACCGTATGAGGAATCTGCCTGCGCCCAAACGCCTAAAAAATTTAGCAACGGCTTGTCGCCAAAATACTGTGTTATGTATTGATATGCTGACTCAAACGCCGTCGGGCTGGGAGCGGGTAACCAAGTTTTGAGCACAACAAAGCCGGCATCTACATAGGGTGACGCCCCTTGCAAGAACTTACTGTACGCCGGAGCGCCCCACCCGCCCATAATATCCAGACCCAAGTAGGGAACTTTTGACCCAGCAGCGGTCAGGTTCACACGCATCGTCTGAAAGTATTTCGCCGCCAATTGAGGAATCCAGTTATCCAAGTCCGCCCCCATCGCCGGATTGGCGTTCGGCAGTGGCATCAGTCTACCGTTACAGACGAAGTCGGTTGGGTAACTTGGATTTGGTCCTTCCAAACACCACGGGTTTGTTCCAACCCACGCATGTGAGCCGTCTTCATCCATCAGCCCCGTACCGCCCGCCATCCAACCACCGGAGATATAGTTCGCCGTGATACGAACGCCTGCGGCTGGAGCTGTAACAAAGTTAAGCGTAACTAAGCCGGTTGCGTAGTTGATTGCGCTGGTCGCTTGTACGGTCATGTTTGCCGGGCTACCTAGTGTTCCCGAGTTTGGTTTTGAATCTAAGCAGGCAGCGTGGAATCCGGGGCAATCTCCTATCCTTGCCACGCCACCAACAGAAATGAGGACGCTAAAAGGAGATATGGCTTTACCACCGGACAGTAGAGTATGAGTAAAAGTTGTCCTCGCGCCGTTTCCCAAGCCAATCAGCTCACCCGTTATCTGTTTTCCCGTTGTGCCGAACGTCGTGTAGTCTGAGCCCCACTTCGCGTTTAGCCTTCTTATCGAATACATATATTTCTGTTGCAAGTAATCCAGCAGACTGCACGGATTTGCCACCGAGCAGGGGAGAATTGGATTCGTGGATAGCGTTTTCGTAAAGTTCTGCTGTGTCGTATATACAAATTTATGCCCGCCGAATGATGTCGCCTGAATGTATGTCTGCACGGGCGACGTAATCAGTGTTAGGAAAGCGCTGTTCGCGCCCGAGTGTCCCGGCGGGCCGGTAGGGAAGTCCGGTCCCGCTCCTGACGAACCCGAAAAGAAGTCTGAGTCGTCGGTGAACACACCCAACAAGTAGGAATAATTATTGCGTATCAGCGCCGGTGTTGGGTGGTCTACGCCGGTAACCGCCAGTTCCTTGCGAAACTCTGTGCTGAGAGCTGGGTCAAACACGTCCGGCAATGCTCCGCCTCTCCATCCGTTGTAATGCCTATTAGTGCCAGCGATTATGTCTTTCAACGGACTTGTTAGATAACCAAACTGGTTGACAAATGCATACTCCGCTGGCTTCATTTCGACAATAAACGGCAGCTGAATCGGTTGTTTGTGCCCCGGCCACGAACAGTCCGCACAGGTGTCGAAGGGAGAGACATGACTCACCGAATCCTGACCAATCGTGTTGAATCCCCAAGTAGTCAGACGCTTGAGAGTTTGCCAACCCCAGTTGTAGCTCTGGTCTCCGTACTTAGCTACGACATGAGGCCCGGTCGGCCGCCCCTGGCAATCGCTCTCAGAGTTTCCAGAGACCCCACCGACACTCATGGATGTGAAAGCGTGTCCTTCGGGAGTGCAGAACCACCAACGATTACCAATTTTTTCAAGATGGAAGTATGGAGTAATCGAATGGCAGTTCACGTCCATTCGCCCGCCATATTGGTCAAATGTTGGACTTGTCTGCCCGTATGCAACGAAGACGGCAAGAAATACAGACGTAGCTAACAGAAGTATTTTTTTGAACATTGGTGTCCTTTTTTACTGTCCGCTCGCCGTCAAAACAGTTGGCGCGTTAGGCGAGACAGTTCTGCTGCGGTCGTGTAGCAGCCGCCGCGAGAACAAAAGGCAGGATGAAAAGAGAGAGAATCGCTGCCCGTTTCATGATCATCTTTCCGGGCTGGGCCTACCCTAGGCCGGGGTTTCACTTCTGGGTTCCCCGGATTGCGCGAAGCTACGCCCTTCGGAAAAATACAGTCCACTGGCCTCAGGTCCAGATGGTGTCCAGGGGAAGCCGACTGTCCCGAACTGTCCGGCGTATTCGCCTCATTGTTACCACTGGCGCTCCTGCTCATTCATGCTCGCGGGAGTAGAGAACTGCCCCGAATTTGGTTACTGTTGATAAATCCTGTGGGTGTTGAAAAACTCGCCCGCTGGCAGGAGTTTTGATCTGGGGTGATTTTCCTGCGGGGTATCGCTTTCTTTTTCTATCTCAGATCGGCACCGTGGCTGATTCTAGAGATCTGGATCTTAGGAAACGAGCCAGTCGTTTCAGGTTCTGGGCTGTAGCCGCGAGAAAGAACTGTTCGCGAACATGCTTCATTCTCCTCAAACGCACCCTGCGCAGTCCGATCTGGTTCTTCAACTCCGCAAAGAGTGCTTCTACTTTCCGGCGTTGGCGTTGCGCTGCCGCGAAAGCCGGAACGGTCGTTCGCTCTCGTGCCCGTTGTCGCGCCGCTTCGTGAACATGGATCGCGATCTGCCGATAGTGGCCGGTGGTGCACTGCGATTTCTGCGAGCACTCCCGACACCGTTTTCGCGTTGCCCTGTAGATATGGTTTCGGTTGCGCGGATTCACCCCAAGGTACGTTAGTCGCTTTCCTTCCGGACATTGATAGCTGTTCGTCTCGGCAACGTAGATGAACTTTTCGATCCCATACAAGTTGGTTTTGGGAGCAGGACTCTCTTTCACGCGAATATAGGGAGTGATGTTTCGTTCCTCAAACCAAGCCAAAAGCTCACCGTTCCCATAAGTCGTGTCGGCGGCAACCGACTGTGGAAAGCGCCCGCGTCTCTCCGCTGACCGCGTGATCATCTCGCGAGCCGCCGCACTTTCCTGGCTCAGTCGAGCGGATGTGGCCTGAACGCCAACAATTACGCAACTCTTGTTGTCGATCAGATAGTTGTTGAAGTACCCCAGCTCCGCCCGACGATCGCCCTTGGTTGAATAGGTTGAATCCGGATCCGTCGTCGATACCTGGTCTTGTTGATGGGCCGGCTCTTCGATCGGGTTTTCTTGCTCGAGGTCCGCCAAGTACTCGCGCACCGTGCCCTTCACGTGGGCCACTTCCGTCAACTGCTCCCGCGGGATGCGGCTCGACCGGCTGGCATTCGCGGGAATGAAGCTGCCATCCACGGACAGGTGCTCGCCCTCGACCAACCCAGCTTCCAAGCAACGATCCACAATCTCTTCAAAGAGCTGCTGAAAGAGGTTCGACTCCTGAAAGCGTCCATGACGGTTCTTGGAAAACGTGGAGTGATGGGGAATCTCCTGATCGAAGCTGAGTCCGGTAAACCAGCGCCAGGCCAGATGCATCTGCAACTCCTCGACTAGCTTGCGCTCGCTGGTGACGCCATAGAGATAGCCGATCAGCAGGATGCGCAATAGAAGTTCCGGATCGATCGAAGGTCTGCCCGTATCGCTGTAGGAGTCCTTCAGCTTCTCACGAACGAAATCGAAGCTGATGTGTCGGTCCAGGAGACGCAGTAGGTGGTTTTCAGGAACCTGATCTTCAATGCGAAAGTAGTAGAACAGCGACTCGGAACGGGAGTGTTGTCCCATCATAATCCGCAAGCCTCCGTGAATGGCGATGAAGAAGAGCATCGGCAGAACGCTTGCTCATATAGACGTTGCTGCAACAGTTCCGTTCATATTCACGAAGACTTTTTCAACAGCCACTCCTTATCACAAGTAACCCCTATGCAGCGGAGCATGACAGCGGCGAAATGGCCGCACGGGAACAATCTCGGTAAATAGGCCGGAAGGCTCTGCAGTTGAGGAAGCGAACGCTACGGCGTGGCGAGTAACCGCCTCAGCGTTTCCTCGTCTGTTCCGGGCGGAACGATTACAGTCCGCATCAAGGTGCCGTCAGCCGTCTTGTACCACGGCCCGACCTTCGTGTCTGGCTCGCCCTCGCGTCGTGGCCGGCGGAGGTTGATTACGATGTTAAGGCGTCGCACGCCTCTCCTGTACTAAGGCGTTCCCCACAGCGCGTGTCTCACCTTGAGATAGGTAGTGCGAAGAGGATTTCTCGACATCTATCGAATTTTCCGCCGGGAAGCGACCATCGCGTTTTTCATCCCCTCCACCGGGTGATCGCCTGCTCTACTGAGACGGGTGTGCGACCACGCGACGGTGGCGTTACGCAAACGAACACTCGTTAACCGTGGCCTTCACCTAACTTATTGATCTTCAGGAGATTAAAAGAAGTTATTGCTGGAACCGTGCTTGCATTCTGCCCTCGCAAGATACAGGAGACGTCGCGTGCTCACTCTCTGGCAAGACTTCAGATTTGGGCTTCGCATGCTGGCGAGAAATCCCGGATTCACCGCCATCGCCGTGTTTACGCTAGCACTCGGCATCGGCGCGAACACAGCGATCTTCAGCTTTGTAGATGCGCTGATATTGAGGATGCTGCCTGTTGAGAATCCGAAAGCGCTGGTTTTCTTCGGACCCGCGAACTCCTCTGGAAATAGCGGCGGCTTCCCGGATGGAAGCATGAGCTTGTTCTCGTATCTCATTTATAGGGAGATGGCGCAGAAGAACCAGGTGTTTTCCGGCGTCGCCGCTGTGAACAGTTTCAACGTGAACGTATCTGGAATAGTGGACAACAGCAGCAACGCGGAACCGCTGAATATCCAACTTGTGTCGGGCACTTACTTCAACGTCCTGGGAGTGAAGCCGGTGGCCGGTCGCGTGTTCACGGACGCCGACGATCAAATGCTGGGAGGCCATCCCCTGGCGGTGATCAGCTACAACTGGTGGACAAGCCGGTTTTCCGGTGATCGCTCGGCGATCGGGAAAACGCTCAAAATCGGCAACACGATTTACACGATCGTCGGAATCGCCTCACCCGGATTTCTCGGTACGACTTTGGGCGAATCACAGGACATGTGGATTCCACTGCAGATGGCGGATGAAATCGAGCGCGGGCCTCACAAGATCAACGACAAGCTTTATCGCAGCTTGGATATTTTGGCACGCCTTAAGCCGGGAGTAAGCCGCGCGTCTGCAAATGCAAATGTCAACGTGGTCCTGAAAGGGATTCTGCAGGATTGGGCTGGGGCGCAGCCGTCGCAGGAACACCTGTTAGACATACAGAAAGCACACATCGAGCTGGAGCCGGCAGGCACAGGGAAATCGCTACTGCGCGCACAGTTTGACAAGCCCCTGTGGATGTTGATGGCGCTCGTTGGGCTGGTGCTGCTGATCGCGTGCGCCAATATAGCAAACCTGTTGCTCGCGCGCGGAGCGATGCGGCAACGGGAAGTCGCTGTTCGCGTGGCGCTGGGTGCCGGGCGCGCCAGATTGATCCGGCAATTACTCACTGAGAGTCTGATGCTCGCCGGGATGGGCGGCGCCTTGGGAATCTTGTTTGCATCTTGGGCTAGCGGCGCTCTGTTCAAGGTGGCGACGCGGGGGCCCGACACCGTCAATCTAGACGTTTCGCTCGATTACCGCGTGCTCTGTTTTGCGTTCCTTGTGTGCCTCGCGACTGTCGTTCTTTTCGGGATTGTTCCGGCCATGAAAACTGCCGACATTGCCCCGGCGGAATCGCTTTCCGGCGGCCGGAGTGGAGCTGGGGGAGAAAGAAGCAGCGTGCTCTGGAAGGCTCTGATCGTTGCGCAGGTGTCTCTATCGCTTGTGCTTCTGATCAGCGCCGGTCTGTTCGTGCGCAGCCTGACCAAGTTGACCAGTGTGGAGACAGGATTTCAGCGGCAAAACGTTTTGTGGTTCAGCGTTGGCTCTTTTGTGACGGGCTTGACGAACGAAACGCACCTGGCGAACTTCTACCGGCGAGTAGAGGAGCGCACGAGTGCGATCCCAGGCGTACAGGCGGTTAGCTTCTCAGTCTTCGCTTTTAATCAAGGCGGATGGAGTGAGCAGGCCTGGGCCGAAGGTGATTCCGCCGCTCCGCCCGCGGAGCGCACCGCTTGGTACGACGCAGTAGGGCCGGGCTATTTTTCTACGATGGGTTCGCCGATCCTGGATGGCAGGCCGATCGGAGCGCAGGACACGGCGACTTCACCGCGAGTCGCCGTAATCAACGAAACGATGGCGCGAAGATTTTTCCGCGGAGGTTCTCCGGTGGGAAAAAGATTCGGAATGGGCGACGCCACGCACAGCAAAGATATCGAGGTCATTGGAGTGGTGCGAGACTCCAAGTACTACCAGCTCGATGAAGGTCCCCGGGCGGTCGCCTACTTTCCGTACACGCAGTACATTCCCGATTGGGGCATCGGACTCTATCTTTCCAATTTCCAGGTCCGCTTTGCAGGCAATCCGGCAAACATCGCGCAGTCGGTTCGAGACGCCATCGCCGAAGTGAACTCGAACGCGCCGATTCGAAGGGTGCAGACTCTTGCCGAGCGCGTGGACGATTCGGTTGCGTCGCAGCGGCTGGTCGCGAAACTTTCGGGCTTCTTTGGGATTCTCGCCGTATTGCTGGCTTGTATCGGAATCTACGGACTTATGTCGTTCGCGGTCGTAAGGCGCACCCATGAAATCGGAATTCGAATGGCACTGGGAGCGGGGCAACCGGAAGTGCTGCGGATGGTGCTGCGGGAAGTGGTCATGCTGGTTGGAATTGGTTTGGCGGCCGGACTTCCGGCGGCGATTGCCGGCGAACGCTGGATTGAGAGTCTGCTCTTCGGGACGAATCCGTCGGATCCCGCGACGCTCGTCGGAGCGACGCTCGCTTTGCTGGGCGCTGCGGCACTCGCCGGTTATCTGCCAGCGCGGCGAGCGGCCAAACTTGATCCCATCGTAGCGTTGCGACACGAATAGCGATCCGCGCAAGTGAGCGGCACACACCTACTAAACAGACGTTGAAATTTAGATAGGTGCGCTGTCAACAACAAAAGCGCGTACCGTGAGTACTGTTTTTGTTGCGCATGGCTATCTCAAGATGCGACGATCTCACCGTAGAGTCACTTCAAGAATCACAAAGCCCTTTCCAGCCTCGGCTACTTCACTACCTGCTTTACCACCGGTGAGGTGCTGGTCAGGTAGTCAGCGTTTCCACCGTACGCGGCCGTGATGTTATGCGTGCCGACAGAGAGTTTCGTGGTGACGAACTTGGCCTGGTGTGTGGTTGTGCTGACCGCGGCAGTTCCGATGGCTGTTGTTCCGTCCTTGAATGTCACAGTGCCGCTCGGGTTACCGCCGAAAGCGCCTGCGACAGTGGCTGTGAAGGTCACCGCTTGTCCGCTGGTTGACGGATTCGGAGTGGAGGTGAGCTTGGTGGAGGTCTTCGCCTTGCTCACCGTGAGTTGTACGGCTGTCGAGGTGCTGCCAGCAAAGTCGACCCCTCCCCCGTAGGCGGCGGTAATTGAATGCGTGCCAACTGCCAGCTTGGAAATCGACAGAGTTGCTATGCCCGACGTCAAGGTCACAGTTCCGAGAGCGGTCGTACCGCCTTTAAAGGTGACGTTGCCGGTGGGAATCGCGCCGGTCGCCGACTTCACCGTCGCCTTGAGTGCAACCGTCTGATTGAACTGCGAAGGATTTGGCGTCGCAGTTACGGTCGTTGTGGTGACAGCTTTGTTGACTGTTTGCGTCAAGATGGAGGAGGTGCTGCCGAGTGTGTTAGCGTTGCCGCCATAGACCGCAGTGATGGAATGCGCGCCCACAGCGAGGTTCTTCGTGCTGAAAGTGGCGGTTCCACCGCTGAGCGTGCGTGTCCCCAACGTTGTTGCCCCGTCCTTAAAACTTGCTGTCCCGGTTGCTATTGTCGCGGTGGGGGTGGTAACCGTCGCGGTGAAGGTTACCGTGGCTCCCCACTGCGAGGGGTGGGGCGACGATGCGACCGAAGTGTTGCTGGTGACCTTGTCCACTACCTGCGCGACTGCACCAGAGACGCTGCCGAGGAAGGTGGCATCACCGCCGTAGACAGCGGTGATAGAATGCGTTCCGGCGGCCAGGGTTGAGGTGGTGAACGTGCCGCTTCCGCTGGCTAGTGTTGCCGTCCCCAGTATGGTCGTCCCCCCTTTGAATGTGACCGTTCCGCTTGGAGTCGCCGCAGTCGTAGCCGTGGGCTTAACCGTTGCTGTGAACGTAACGGCGTGTCCATACATCGACGGGTTCAGTGACGATTTCAGTAAGGTGGAAGTGAAGAACCTGCCGATCTTGGAAACGAAACCATGATAGTACGTACAACTGCCTGGGCAGGAAGTCTGGAAGGCGCCAGTAGTGGTTGGAAATTTTGTTGAAGAAGTAATCCCGGTCAGATACATGTTGCCGAACGTGTCCAAAGCGACGCTCGTCGATTCATCGAGGCTGTTGCCGCCCAAATAGGTGGAGAAAACAAGGGCGGACCCACTAGGGTTGAGTTCCGTCACGTATGCGTCGAATGTTCCGCCGCCATTCGTCTGTTGAACCGGGTTCTGGGTAGGAAAATCGGTTGCCGCCGTGGACCCAGTCACATAAGCGTTGAAGGCTGAATCCAGGACTATGGATCCGAAAGCTCCCGAGTCTGTATTGCCGTTGGCTCCTCCGAGATATGTTGAGTAGACCAAGGCATCGCCAGAGGCGTTGAGCTTGGTCACCCAAGCCGAGTCGAAAGTGCAGCTCCCCGGGCAAGTGGGTTGGAGAGCTTCTTTCGTTGTGGGGAAGTCCTTTGAGGGGAGCGGGCTTCCGCCGAATGTCGTGTTCACATTTGCTCCGGTCGTCCCGGTGACGTAGGCATTTCCAGAAGAGTCCACCGCGATTCCGAAGCCAAAATCTGTGCCGCTACCGCCGAGAAACGTCGAATACACCAGCGATGCCCCACCGGATTTTGAGGGATCGAGCTTGGCCACGAAAGCATCCCAGAGACCATTGCAATTGCCATCGGTGCCGCACTTGGTCTGAAAGGCGCCCGTTGTGGTTGGAAAATCAGACGAGTCGGTCCAACCCGTAATGTAGGCCACTCCCTCGGAATCGATAGCCACGCCGAACGCCTGGCTCCCAGGATTGTAGCTGTGGCCCTGTGAACCGCCGAGAAATGTGCAATACACACAGTTAGAACCGGCCGCATTGAGCACCGCAAATACCGGGCTCAGGCCCGCGCCGCCCCTCGGGTTGCTGAGCTGGTAGGCGCCTCCAGTAGTGGGAAACGTCCCATCGGTGGCGCCAGTCACGTAGGCTTCGCTGGATGAGTTCACCGCGATGCCGGTGGACCCCATATTGTTGTCGCCGCCCAGATAAGTTGAGTAGATAAGCCTTGAGCCTGTGGAATTCAATTTCGTCACGACTCCCGTGTTGCAGCCAGTGGCGCCACCCGGACAAGTCGTTATGAAAGCTCCCGCTGTGACCGGGTAGTCTCTCGACTGAGTCTGCCCCGCGATGTAAGCATTGCCAGATGAATCCAACGCAATGTCGTAGCCGCGATCTGACGCGCTGCCACCGATGTAAGTGGAATAGACGAGGGCTCCTGCCGGATTGAACTTGGTAACGAAGGCGTCCTCAAATAAGTTCTGGCTAGTGGGACAAGCTCCGCCCGAGCCATTGTGCGAAGTCTGGTAGGCGCCTGCCGTGACCGGAAAGTCCGCCGAGCAGGTTATCCCGGTTACATAAGCTGACCCGCTGGAGTCCACGGCAATCGCCAACGGTTCATCGGGGAAGCTCCCTCCGAGGTAGGTGGAATAGACCAACACAGGATCAATCACCAGTGGCCGGGAATGGTCGTATGCGGCGACTTCGAACGCTACTCTATTAGTTCCCCGCAAGACAAAGTGGCTATCGATGAAGCGCTTGTTTTGACCCCCATTTTGTTCGCTGTCCAGTACTGGTTGGTACGCCACAGGTCGATCGAACCTGACCTCGCCACGATTCGTGTGAAGCACCAGGTTGCCAGCGGAGTTAATCTCGACGGCCGCACCATCGAATTGAATGGCTATAGAGTCAGGGTCAGCCGCGGGCGACACTACGAAGTCATACTCCAGTTGTCCCTGATTTCCGTAATAGACCAGATCCACTCCGGTATAGATTCCGCTGTACGTGACCTTCCCATAAGTGGGCACATTCGTGCGCCATTTGGCAGGGTCTCTGCCGATGAAGTAATTGGTTTTCCCCAGCAGTTCATCCCAGGCTCTGGCGGCCGCGTGTTTATTTGCGCCCAACAGTCTCATGTGCAGCACGGCTCCATCATTTTCTCTTGCGCGGCCTCGTAGCTGTAGCACGGCCTCCTCAGATGTCAGAAACAGCGTGTACGCGCTGCCGTGCGACAGAAACTTCACCTGCGGGTTGGTTTGTCCCTCGTTGGCTTCGAAGGAAAGCGGCAAAGTGAAATTAGTAACAATGCCAGCCTGATAACGCGAATTGGTGTCGCTGAATTTGATACGCCGTGGCACAACGGTGCTGGCGTTGTTGGCGGTTGGAATCGCCGTCTGCGCCTGTGCGAAAGTCGAAACGGTCGCTAAGAGACACACTGCTCCCAGGAGCCCCATTCCACGCTTGGCCATGGTCGCCCTCCTCATGATTTCGGGTCCGAATGGGAAGATAAATTTGGCGGATTCTACAGCCGGAGACTGAGGGCAGCAATAAAAAAAAGAACAGCGCGACGCTTTTGACGTGGCTCTACGGTCCAGGACGGTTGGAACTATGCCGATGCCAGGCTTTGCAGTTCAGGAAGCGAACGCTATGGCGTGGCGAGTAACCGCCTCAGCGGCTACTCATCTGTGCCAGGTGGAACAATCACAGTCCGCATCAAGGTGCCGTCAGCCGTGTTGTACCATGGCCCGACAATCGTGTCAGGCTCGGGCCGCATTCAGCGCTGCTAAGAAAATGGCTACAGCCCGCTGGCGAGACGGCCCGTAGCCATTGAGAGCCTACGTTACCCGATCTGAGTTGACCTGGACCAACTTACTTCTTAGTGCACACCGGCCCGGCATCGGTCTTGAACGTATTGTTGTCTGAGAACCAGCCGTTCACTGCAATTGAAGGCGCCCCATAGAACCAGGAGAAGAACGCCAATTCCTGTAAGTGATATTTGAAGCTATTCGCACCCGTAACGACTGGGATGTTGGTGCCAGTGAGTGGATCCCCAACTTCCAGATTACCCTGGCACCCGCCAACTTGTCCGATATGTCCCCAGGCGGGGGTGGGATTGTTGCCGAACGGGTCGTCCATCCACTCCCCTACTTCGTGAGCGGCGATGGAAGTATCGTGGATGGTCGGGCCAAAGAGGCCGGAGGCGTCGAAGTCAATGAAGGCGTAGGTCTGAACGTCGGCGCCCGGCTGTTGGGTGACGGCGTTGTGGAAGCCGAGAATGCAACACTTATTCAGGTTGGTGGGAGAAACGCCGGACATCACCGTGTTGTAGAAAAGGAAGATCGGGAACTGCGAAGAGTTGAATCCTCCGGCGGCCAGCAGTTTGTTGAAGATTTGCTGCTTGAAAACGTCGAAGTCCACCACCGCGAGAGGCCCACAATTGCCGAAAAGGGCAGGCGTGAGGGCCAATCCCCGGCTCGGTGGCAAGTCCAGACTGACCGGGGGCATGAGTTGGGGGTTCAGGATGGTGTGATACCCAGTGCCGCCCACGAATTGCCAGAAATTGCCGCGCTGAAAGGCATCAACGTACTGCGTTGTGCCAACGTCGGTAGGCCCGAAGACAAATGTTTCAGATTGAAAAATCGGGGACTGCAGCATGAGTGTGATCGGGACGTCATTGGGGCTTGCCAGGCAGGAGTCGTCGGCAACCGTGGGATCGAAAACAGTTACGCCCGGTTTGGTATTCACGGAAAAGGATTTTCCCGTGACGGTGATTTTATCCGCGACCGCATTCGTTGTGAGAATCACTGGAACGACAGGCGTATTGATGACGGTGGTCGTGAACTCCGCTCCAAAAGGGTCCTGCCCCACCATCGAGCCGGAATAGGTGTTGCCGTCGCGGCTGGACCGGACGGTGTACATGAACGTCGTTAATTTTGAGCTTTTCTTCGCCTGTGCTGCTGTGAGGCCATGGCCGCCGGCATCGGTCGCAGGGGAAGAAGTAGTGTGCGCGGGCAATTTGGCTTGCTGGGCTGACGCCGGGTGCGCGGAAAATACGATAGCAACACAGAACACTAAGAATGCCACCGCCTGTGTCAGGGGCTGCTTCAAAATCATAGTTCACCTCCGGAGGGGATTCGCGTGCGAGACTGCAGACAAGTGATGCATTCTAACTGACGTTGGTTTTCTTGCTGCAAGTACCGATTTGAGGTTGGGAGTACTGGTGCGCAGAGGACTGGCTGCCAACTCCAATGCAGACGATTCTTTCCGCAGCGACTGGGGGTGAACGAAGCCGAGAATGCAACCCCCGGCTTCTTCCCCACGCTGTCTGGCAGCGATAGGTAGCGTCTCGCATTGGAATGAAAGTCGGTTTGTGGAGTGAGTGGGCTACTTCAAGGGTAAGGACGCTCCCGGTGGAAGCGTTCTACTGTGCGGTTGTACTTCTAGCAATGGGGCGCAGCGGCTCCTTTGTGGCCCGCTGGCTTCTGGGCCTACCTGACAGGGGTAGTCTTCAGACGGCGACGTTCCACACCCTGCGCACCTATCTAACACCATCAATAAGCAAGTGAGGAAGTGGCGCCGATCACGTAGCCGCCTTCTGCCGGGTCCTCGCCCTGAAGAAAGATATGTGTGTGGGTATCGATCAGGCCGGGAAGCACAGTTACGCCGGCGGGAAAATTGATGACATCAACGCCAGCGGGTGGCTGTCCGCCATCGCTCACGCTGGCAATCTTATTTCCCTTCACCACGAACAGCACGTTGTGGCGTAGTTGGTCGGAGGTGCCGTCAATTAACGTAGCGGCACGGATAGCAATTGTTTTTTCCGGGGTAGCGGGTGGCTGGCTCTTTTGCAAAACCGGTCCGCCTGAGAATCCCAGATTATTGATTCCGTCCAGTACAAGGACGGCAGCCGGCTGTCTGATCATTCCCGATATGTAGCAGTGTTTGATGAATGGCATTTTGTATTCGGTGGAGTTTGAGAACGTAGCGGTCCAGGTGTTCGCATAGGGGAACCCTAAAAACGAACATTCCTGGCCGAAGCGTTCCTACGCCTCCCAGCAAGAGGATGACGGACCCTCTATCTCAGTTCCAACAGACCGGAAACGAATGCGGGAAAGATTAACATCTGCTCCGCACAGGTTTTTTGAACCCACTAGCGGCCGTTCTGGGCGGCGCGAAGGACTGTTCCGACTCCTACCCCTAATCTCGCTGCAATGCGCTTCCAACCAAGTCCTTGCGCACGGAGAGCCGCAATTTGGACTGCTTCAATTGATACTCGTGGCCTTCCAAGGCGCTTCCCCTTGCTTCTAGCGTGTCGCAGACCAGCGCGAATCCGCTCCGAGATTAGACTTCTTTCTAGCTCGGCTACTGCTCCCAGGACGGTGAAGATCATTTTGCCGGTTGGGGTACTTGTATCCACCTGCTCTGAAAGCGAAACAAACTCGATGCCCTGTGCCTTGAACGTATCCAAGGCGCGGAGGAGGTGGGACACCGACCGAGCGAAACGGTCAAAACGCCAAACTGCAACGACGTCAAACCGGCGACGATGAGCGTCGGCCATAAGGCGGTTAAGTTCTGGCCTGCTGTCCTTGGCGCCCGATACCCCCGTATCTACGTACTCCCCCACCACCTTCCACCCTCTGCGTTCGCAATATTCCGTAAGCTCCCGGGTCTGCATAGTCGGATCTTGGCCATTGTTTACGGTTGAGACTCTAGCGTAGATTGCAGTACGGACTGAAGACGAACGGGAGTTCTCCCGCTGTAGAATCGGTGAAGCCATTGTTGCCTCCTTGTTAGGCGACTTTGGTTAGGGGCGCGTTCGGTGTTGGTAGCACCAACGCGTCCCGGTTTTTCTATCGTTCTTTCTTTCCTCTTGGCCTCAACTTCAGAATCCTGCTCTCGGGCTTCCGCGAAATCTTGGGCTTCCCACGGAAAGCACCACCGGCTGCAACGCGCAAACTCTGCTCTTGAGTCGCCGATTCGAGCGCTTCAATGGCGAAATCCTTGAGTGTCATGCCGCGTAAAGCTGCACAGACCTTAGCGCGTCGGACTAAGCCTTCCGGCAAGTCACGAAGGTTCACGGTCTTCGTCGCCATGTATTAAGTGTATCATGGGATACAATCAAGAAGGAATTATAATCGTAGGGCGGTTAAACCAAACTCGATATCACAGGCTGAGGCCGTGATGTAAACTCTCTCACTCGCCGTGGTACACAAACTCGGTCCGATCAAGCGATGAGGTGGGTTGGTAGGCTGAAGCCTCACGTCTAAGATGACCGGCCGGCACCTTACTGGCATGCTGTATAGCACGAGGAGGGTGGTATGACCTTGCGCCTAGCAGTTGCATTGCTGCTTGTGGGAATCGTCGTTTCGAGCCTGCAAAAGGCTGGTGCCCAGGCACTCACCGGTGACACCTTGAGTGTCAAACAAGGCGCAAGCATCGATCAAGCCGACGCCAACGTGGGTAGCCTTGAAAACGGTCTTAAGTTTGGACAATTTGGCGCTCCCCGGAAACCGGGCCTCCCCCGACCACGAACCGGAGAAGGCATCGCATCGAAGCGAACGGCTGGGGGAAATTCCTACGGTCTAGACGAGCCGACAACTCAGCAGACCATGAACTCAATAACGATCGGCGCAATATACTCCGTTCGTCTTCATTGAGTCCAATGACAATCCATCTCGAAGGCTTCGGTCTAAGAACCTACTTCCTAACCTAGAACCTAACAAACTTGAACCCTAAGCGCGCGGCCGCCTTGGGCGGACTGGCTTCTTTGGCCGTGGCTTGGACTTTGCTTTTTTGGGCATCGGCTTCTGCTCAGGATTGGCGCTGCGCCATTTGAAGAATCTTTCAGGAATGGTCAGGTCAGGACGCGGGCCTGCCAGTGGCGAGGCCAGCGGAGCATCTTCCGCAGTGCACAGAACGACCAAGTCGTTGAAATCCAAGTCCCCATAGGGCGGGTTATCATCGGCGCTGAGGGTCACTTGCAGTCCGGTGGAGTTATCCCAATTCATAGCCTCCTGAAGAAGGCTGTCGATCCAAACGTTCAGGCCGGGGTTCAAAGCCTGCGCGATGATATTGATGGCATTTCCCTCGACATGAGGGATCGTGGTTCCCAAGACCATGGGATGCGGGCCATCATGCGCACTAGACCCGCTGATGAAGATGCGTTGCTGCCAACCTGCATCATTGCCGACGGCTCGGAGAGTCCATTTTCCAGAAAGCTTGGCCATAGGGTTCCTCCTCGTCAGAAAGGCTCGAGGCCGGCATTTCTCGTGAACGCGCTGGAAAATCCGTCCATGGTGCCGTTCCTGGTAAATTTTTGTAAGGCATTCCGCCAACGGGTCAAGTGCTTCCCGGGCGCGGCATCATAGAGCGCTTCCACTTCGGGACGGGTCAGCGGATTAAACTGGCCCCAATGGAAAAGGCCTTTAAACATGGGATTACGCGCCAATTCGACAGCATTCATGATAAAAGGCACGGATCCTCTGGCATCCCGAAGGCCAGAGATTTCAATGGCTACCGTCTCGTCAAATTGCGATGGCGCGATCAAACCCTCGGAACTCCGCATGTAGCGGAGCGAAATGTAACCCGCAGCAAATCTTCCCGCTTGTTCTTCCTGTGCCGCTTCGAAAGCCAGTGCAGCATCCACAAAGGCGCAATAAATATCCGGGCGGGCCGCGTCAAAAAAGATTTCAATGGATTCGGCATTGCCAAAGCACGAGCGATCCACATAATCATGGCCGTCCATGACTGCATAGCTGATGGCCACATAATCGTGGTCTTTTTGTTGAGCTTCAAAAATTAATTTAACGATTGCCCGCAAGAGCATGATTTTGATGGATTGAGGAACGCCCGGAATCTCTTCGACCGTGTCGATGACAGTCTGAACTGTTTGGGCCAGGCTGGCATCGCCCAGGGCGTCGATCGCATCCGCCAGTGCTTCGAGCGCTAAAGCAACAGCGGCCAGCACCGCACAAACGGACGCAATGGCCAATACCTCGGCGCCCGCTCCCAGGGCAATTGCGGCAGCGGCAATGCCGCCTGCCGTCACCGCATTGTTCGTGATGATCTTTTCGATTTCCTTTGCAGCCTCGCGCACCACACCAGCGACAAAGTTGCCGTCACTGCAGGCATGATCGAGAAAGTTTCCGCTGGAGGAACCCGAACCCTCCGGGCTATCTTGCGGGCTGTAACTTGCGGTCGTTCCCGCCGTGTCGGGTGCGCCACGCTCCCGGCGTCCGCGCAAGTCACCCGTGTTTGGGTCAATCGCTTCTGGTTGGGTGTTCGGATGGAACCAGCGCTGGGTCACGCCGACGCGGTGTTCATCCCTCAAATGCGGCGAGGGATTGATGGCGATCTGCAAAAAACGATTCTGGGCTGCCGCAACTGTGCCAAAACGCCTTGCGAAGGCAGCTTGATCCGCCGCGGCACCGGAGCCAAAGAAAAATGCCGAATCGAAGGAATGATGGCGAGCGGGTGTTTTCAGCATCGCTTTAACATTCGACCAGTCCGCCAATCTGCGATGTTCCAGCAAACAGTACTGCGGGACCACGCGCAACACCATGGAAACGACCACGCCAAAACGGCCGACGCCAACGACCACGGCATCAAACAGATCATTATCACGAACGATTTTGAAGGTAACGTGTGGGTGCAGGTTGCCGTAGATGTTTTGGAGTTTCTGATCATCCGCAATCGGAAACTCGATGGTGCTGCTGGCCCGCTCGATCCAAAAATGGTCGCCGCCATCCGTAACCAGATGCATCGCCACTACAGCGTCGGCGATGGGCCGCTGGCGGAAATCACCGCCATGCGTTCCCGTGGTCAATGCTCCGAAAACCGTTTGGCCACCTGAGCCGCCCAACGTCATGAAACCCCAAGGCACACTATAGGGTCCGTTCACGGGGTCGCCCGTGATCTTCTTGTTTAGTTCTTTTGCAAGATCCGTTGGCGCCGCGGCCATACCGTCCAGGAGGCTATATGCCTCATAGACCCTGGTTCCCGACTTCAGATGAACGAAGAAACAGTTGGATGCACCAACCGTCAAACAGGGATCCTGCTGGGCGGCATCGGGAGCCACAGGAGAGGTATGCGTCATGAAATTGAAGAGCGGATCGCTGATGATCTCCAACATGTCCACGGCGAGGCCAGTGTTGAGTGGAACAGCTCCGGCATCGGGCCAATGGGTTTCAAGCGCAGAGTCATCACTGAGGGTGCTATCGGAAAGTGACCAGTGGCTGCCGGCAGCCTTGAGTTTGAGTGCCGTTGCCGGCCGCTTTTGGCAGATGTCTATGAAGTTAGCGGCCTCATCAGCGCAATGCACTTCCGGAACATCCGGGCGTCTGGGAGTGCTATTTGGATCGTGGAAACGGCGCCAAGGGACGTGATGCAAAGTCTTTTCGGCCATCACACACTCTCCACAACAAAGCGATCAGCTGCCCGGTTGAATTGCGCAACGAGAACTTATCGAGAATCTTTTGAGTTACTTAAGGAATCAACAGCATTGTACACCTATTCCCTTACCACTCGTCGCTGCACCCTCATGCGCAGATAGTGAAGGGCAGGCGTCGAGCGTTTCAAATTGCTGCGCTTCTGGCCAAACTTCTACAGTCAGTCCCCTACCTACTGGACCATCGGCCAGCTCGGAATTCCCTACGGCGTTACGGCGATAGGCGATCAGAGCATCGTCGAATTCATCCGCAAAGTTGGCTCGCAATACGTCGTCTTCTCTGCACCAGAACCAGGATTTCTTTGCTATCGTAGAAGTAGAGACAAGGAACACGTCCATGGCAGTAAACTCTGGGGAATCTATAAACTCAAAGGGCAAAAGCTCCACGAAGCTGGCACCGGGGAGCTGGCTGGACGACACGCTGGACCCGTTTCATTCGGCGGCAGCGGTCGACTCGCTCTTCAAGAGGGTAGATCAGCTGAAGAGGCAGGACAAGAAGAAGTCGAAGAAGTAAGGAAGTTTCGCCAGAAGCGCTCAAAGGCGCGGGTCTACAATCAATCCCCTACCTACTGGACAATCGGCCAGCTTGGAATTCCCTACGGCGCAACCGCGATGGGCGATCAGACGCTCATTGAATACATCCGCAAAGTTGGCTCGCAATACGTCGTCTTCTCTGAAGATGGAAAACGTCTTGGTGCGTTCAACAGCAAAGCAGCCGCAGTCAAACGTCTCGCAGCGATCGAGTGGTTCAAAGCGCACAAAAACGAGCAGCGACAGCGCCGACGAAAGCAGCGTTAAAATCGCATTGCTCATGGGGCCGATGTCAGAGGGAGCCTGGGCAATGCCCCACGGCGAGTGAAGGGGGCCATGGACTGCGAAGTGTTTGACTAAGGTGCCTCCGGTATCGAACACGTCCACGAATCCACCCTGTGCTTTATTGCTACTCCTGTCAGGACTACAAACCGCAGGGGCGATCCGGGAGTGTTGAGACTTCTTAGTTTGCGACGGGCTTCCGTAACGTGGGCATCAGGAAAATCGTGACTTTTCTCGGTTTGCCCCAGACCTTTGGATCTGTAGTTTTTGTAGGCTTCTTCAGTTTTGCCATAGTCGTCTTCACCTTATCACAACAAGACTCATACGGAGGAGTCCGACAGTCTCAAGGTGCTATGCTTCGGTGTTTCCTGAGCCGCTACTTCAACCTCGCGATCTCAGCTTCATTGAGTGGGATGCCTTTGTAGACTTTCTCCCACAGAAGCTCGCTATCGTCAATCTGCGGCGTGAACGTCGTCACTGACCGCACTTCGTTCCATTGCCCGGTCACGCCTTCAGCAAATGCTTTTTCTGCGTGCCAGACCGCGCCAGCGACGGCATCGCAAATGTC
Source organism: uncultured Acidobacteriota bacterium (assembly GCA_963721825.1). Taxonomy (GTDB): domain Bacteria; phylum Acidobacteriota; class Terriglobia; order Acidiferrales; family UBA7541; genus Palsa-295. The sequence goes on from CAVRLE010000003.1 coordinate 35,891, forward strand.
TTTTTGTCCGTGAGGAGGGTGATCTATCTTTCCCGTCTTGTCGTCATTGCGAACCGTCGCCAGCTCGAGCGCCAGCTTGGGATGCTCATAGCACAGCAGCCTGCCGTCGTAAATTGCTTCCTTCAACGCTTCGTACGGCGATGCGTCCGTATCGACCGATAGATTATCGGCACTGAAGCCTTCAGACTTGAGAATCTGTATTGATTCTTCTGACGCGAAGCTGTCATACGTTACCAACTGGAATTGCAGTCCCAAGTCTCGGAGCTGGTAGAGCAGCTCTCGAACGCTCGCAATCCTGATTTCACCACGCGGCGGAGCGACGATCTCCAGCGCCAAGTCAAGCCGGATGATCGGTCGCGTTTCGTGTTTTTGTTCGCGTCCGAAACCGCGACTGACTTGCTTGCTGCCGACGATGTGCGCAACAGCAAAGCCGGCAGCGTCGTTCACTTTCGCGAGGTCAATGTGCGCGTAGTAGGGTCCGTCGTTGATTCTCTTTTTGCCGTCTTTGTCGACAATCCAGTCGAGATGCTCTGGCAGCAGATGGTCATGCTCGTCCTGCAGCGTGACGGTGAAGTTCGTGAACGGATGGCGCAGTCCAGCTGCTTGCCCCTTCTGCATCATCTCCGTGATCATGTCGCGGCGACCGATGAATGGCCTGATGCTGAGGACTGGCACGCCTCCGAAGTCGCGGACCGATTCGTCTGGGTCCTTCTCGAATTCTGCCTTGTAGTCCATCGGGACCATGATCACGCGGCTGCGATTGACGTCCGTCTCGCCGCCATCGAGCACGCGTGACCGCCGCGTCACGTCGCCTACTTCGACTTCGAACGTCTCGGCCATGAAGTCTGATCGCGGCTTCGTTTCCCAAGCTGAATATTGCCGGACGAAGATCGTCTTGTCCGTCAGGGCCTCGACTGCTTTGCGTTCAGTGAAGTCATTTGGATACCGAGCTGACGAGACCATCCACAGGTGGCCGGGCAGCATTCCGCGCTTGTTCATCCGGCTCTTAATCCGGCGGCTCATCTTTGTGTACAGCTGGAGCGCTTGATCGTACGTCCCGCCTTCGGGATGCTGCTTCGACTTCTCGACGACTGCGTAGAAGTTCATCTCGTCGAAGGCTGCCGAGAATACGCCTTCGCCGAGCAGCGCTTGCTCGCTGGCTGCGACCGGATACGCGAAGACGCCGCGAGGAAATCGCAGCTCACTTGTGATGTTCGGAGCGAACGGGAATTTCTCTTTGAAGTACGGAGAGTTGCGAATCAGGTTGCCGAGACCGCCGAACAGAATCTTTGTGGCCTGCGACTTGTTCACAGAGACGTTGATGAACGCCAGATTCGAACCGGGCAGCATTCCGTAGGCGTCCGCGGGCGACCGCAGGCAACTCACGCGGTAGATGTCGTAGCAAATGCCGACCTCGGCCATAGTCGTCTTGCCCCAGCCGATGGCTCCCGTCAGCAAGACTTCGGAGTAGTCACCATCGAATAGCTCTATCAGGTCGTCGAGGACTTTCCCGTAGATGTTGCCGCGCAGGACGGAACCGAGGTACTTCGGGTCTTCGACGAAAGTGCGGATATCAACGGGTTGCCAAAAATAGTCGGCGGTGCTCAGGCGAACAGGAATCTCCGGCATAGTTTCCAGTGTTGTTAGTACTCTGCCACCGATTTCGCTACGGAAGAACTCACGCGCCTTCGGCGACATCCGAGCTACGATCTCCTCGTAGACCCGCTCCCGACGCATGCGCTTCTCCTCCGGAGACAGCGTCCAATCGCACTGCTTCAAAGCTGCCACTGACGTCCTCCTGAACCATGTCGATCAACTTTTGCGTCGCCTGCCTGATTAGGTTGCGGTCAACCTCGTCAAACTGTCTCATGCCCTCTTCAATGTGAGCCAGATCGCCTGGCTGTATCTCACAAGGCGGCGGCAGATACGGCCCGTTGCCACCTTTGCCGCGCAGGAATTGCTGGCCGAGTTCGAGCTTGCTCACAGCGGTAGCGAGGTTCGTTAGCTTTTCGACTTCCCTGTGCGTGTTCTCAAACGCGGTCCCCATCTTCTCTTCGAGCGCGATGATTCTTTCGAGGCGTTGGAGCTGGCGATAGTAGAGTACTTTCAGCATTTGCTCGGAGGTTACCTTTCTGTCCGTCGACCTAATCGAGAGAAATCAAAGGCGGCATTAGTTCCTGGGTAATGAGACAATGCCCGCCGCGCCAATCGTTTGCATTTAGGGGTGCCGTTTCAGGGGAATCGCCGAGCGACGGACCCGGGTTACACTAGTTACCCGAACTGGATAGCCGCTGGTGGCCGCTAGCGCGCAACAACGCGGGACGTCTTCCCGCTCCCGCCTTCCAGGTTCTTCTTCAAAGCGGGAAAGGGGTTACACGGGAAGGTGATCATTGCCTTCTAGGATACGTCGCGTCGGGTTCGACCGCGAGGACGAGGCGGAATCACACCGGCGCATCTTCGTTTCCGAGGCTCAGAGGTCTTTTGAGAGGTTACTCTCGTCGCACACTAACGCATTGATAGATCGGCTGCTTCATAGCCAAGACCAGTCCCCGCGCCGCCAGTTACGATTAGAGCCTGAAAGCGTCAGGGTGCTGGCTGTACAGTATTGTGCTGCGATCCGCCAAGTCGTGGGCTCGCTGACCCGAAACTTAGCTGAAGCTGCGGGTGTTCGCCAGAGCTTCACAGAGAAGCGGGCGCGATGGATTCGAAGAACGGTCGACCGTTTCATAGTAAACAAAACGTCGCTGCAAGCGACTTCTGATTTTTTCACAAACGAAATTGAATCAAAATTCAGTCTTCAAAATTCGCGCCAAGCGCGAAAAATATTTCGCGTCAGTGTAGCTAAATGCGCGAAGACTCGCCCGCCGATCACCGGGACCAGCAAAGAAGCCAAGAATGACCGCCGAAAGATTCAGCGTGCTCTTGAACTCTACTCCATCGGTCGCGCGCGAAGCGTCCAAAGGTTACGGCATTTATTCCTTCAGGCTCAGAGCCTACGGACGCCAATTGAGGAAGAACTGGCCTATGCCGAGGCCAAATACGGACCAAAGTCACACCTTCCACCCCTAAAGATCCCGCCGAAGAAGCTTAGCCTTAGGCGGCATCTCGCCAACGCAAATCTGACCGCTCGACAATTGGAATGCCTTTCCCTTCGATTTGAACGTGGTTTGAGGCAGTCCGCGATAGCGCGCGTGTTAGGGATTCATCACAGTGTAGTTCAAGAACATCTGAAGCAAGGAATCGCAAAACTGGAGCAGGCAAGGCCTTTCCATCCGCGCCAAAAATAGCGATAGCCAACCCCACGGCCCCGCCGATTTGGTCGCTTTAGCGCATATAGTACTCGACTAATTAGCTTCTTCTCAACAACTTGCGCCCACATTACCCCGCAGTCCGCCCTTAGGTTGAGACTGTTTTCCATTAGCCTAAGAAGCCCGGCTCCGGAAGGCTGCCCATGCCAAAGACGACAATTGATGCGGCCAGAGAATTGGCACAGAACGGTCTCGTCGTCATTCCGGTTCCACGCGGGTCGAAATCGCCGGCTATTAGAGGCTGGAATCAACTGAGCATCGCTCCGAATGATGTGCTGAAGCACTTTTCTGCTGACATTCTGTACAGCCCGGCACAGATTGGCTCGCCGCTCGCGTACAACCGTATCGACTTGCCTGCGAACTTCGCCGCGAACAACAACCCGTCAACGCCGGGTTATGCCGCCGCGAATGAGGCCGCGACAGTCCCGCAACTCTCACTCCAGATCGAATCGGTCGATGTCTCAGCGATTACTCGCAAGCTGAGCGCGAAATGGTCGATGGAGTCTGAGCAAGACTTGTTCGCATACCACGGCTTGAATGCGGAGAACGAGTTAATGACAGCGCTTGGCGACGAAATCGCACGAGAAATCGACCGCGATCTTATCGCAGCGCTGTTCGCTTTTGCTGGTGCAGGGAACGTGAACTGGCACTCGACAGTTCCGGTCACTGGGCCATATTCCCTGATCGACCCGAAGGCGTACCAACGGACGATCATGGATGCTTTCACGGACGCCAACAACCTCATCTTCAAAAAGCGGTATCGCAACGCGAACTGGATTGTGGTAGGCGCGACGACTGCGGCCCGGCTGGAGAAGCTAGACGAATTCCGTCTCTTCCCTGCAGCGGACCCGGTCGGGACGTAAAGCTCATACTTGGTGCCGTCCCTCCGGCTTATCGTGCGCTGTTCGTCTGTGCTGCGCTTACCGGAGCCAGACTCGGCGAGCTTCTGGGCCTGCAGTGGAAGCACGTTGACTTGAAGAATCGAACGTTGCGAATCCAGCAGAGCCTGTGGCAGCGGGAACTGGTTTCTCCCAAGACAACCGGTAGTGTACGTACAGTTCCGTTCGGAGACGGTTTGGCGCAACCACTACTCGAGCACCAGGAGAATTCTGTACACAAGCAACCAGAGGACTTCGTTTTTTGCAAACGAGATGGATCACCTCTGAATCCAGACGTTCTGCGCAAGGACGTACTTTATCCGACGCTCGACCGACTGGGTATTGCTCGATCCTCAGGAGCGTCGGGGTTTCATACTTTCCGACACTCGGTGGCGAGTTTCATCAATACCCAGACGGGCAACCTGAAACTTGCACAGAAACTTTTGGGCCACTCAACGATTGACATGACGGCAGACGTTTACACGCACACTTCTGCCGAAGCAGAACGGGAAGGCGCACTCGCCGTGGAACGGGCGATTTACGGCGATCTGTTCGCAGTTATTCCTAAAATTGCGAACAGGAACGATAGTGCGGCAGTGAACTAAGGAAGGAACTGTGGCGGCTCGAGCTACAACTAAAAGTAAAAAGGGCGCTTCGAGGTTTCACCTCTCAGCACCCATGGTTGCGGGGGTTGGATTTGAACCAACGACCTCCGGGTTATGAGCCTGCCTGATCCCATTTTGTCCACCTTGCTTGTTCGATTGTAGTTTGTATTGTCATGGACTTAGCAAAACACTCCGAACAAACAAAAACATCAAAAATTACGCAAGTGTTAGCGAGTGTTAGCAGCTCCGAAAGGCTTATCTTTCCGGAGAGCGCACGGACGGCTGTCTCGATTTTTTCCGTCTCGCACCGGGAGACAGCTTCCCGAGTCGATACGTACGCATGTACTCTCTCCTTTTTGGCGCCGTCCAAAAATCTGTAGCCCTGCAACTATCCGAGCAGAACTTTCCCGTGTTCCTAGCTGGGAGGAAGAAGCGCCCGCAGGCGCGCCGCGCGCAAACCTTCACGGGTAGCTCCTTGGATTGTTTTCCCAAGCTTTGTTCCACGAGGAAAGCGCAGAACGGATCAACCGCGTTCCCCCAGCGGTCTGGCAGAGCAACAAGCCGGCGCTCGCCTTGGGGGGAGGTAAGCAAATAGAGCCTCCGCATGGAGGAAAGAACACTGTGCTTCTCTAGGTAGGCGATGATTCGCTCATCTCCCTCGCCTATAGTCGGATATCTACCCCAGATCAACGCCCCAGTTCCCCGTGGGCGGATTTTCTTCATTTCGCGAATCGTAAATTTTCGAATGTCTGGCGACGTGGCAATTTCTCGGGAACACAGCCACGTGAGAACTTTCTTGAATATGGTGTGTTGGTGCTTCAGTTGCTCCGATGTCGTACGGAATATCTGCTGGGTAAGATCCTCAGGAATTCCGGGCTCATTGGGGTCGAACTCTGCTTCGATTTGTGACAGACCCAAGACGAGTCCCGAAGCCAACATCAAATGGGCAAAGAGGTCAAAGGGTGACTTGTGTTGGGGGACTAGCTCGATCCAGCTAAGCCCGTTCCATCGATGGGGTACTTGCGTATCGGTGTTCGCATACGCGACGAGCAGCTCCCAGAATAAGGCAATCTCTTCTGGTGAGCGCACTACGCTTGAATGCCAAATTTCATTCCGTCCGTGCTTACGGTAATTACGCATGGAGTATTTACAGCACCGATTGTACCTGTTATGGTCTGTTTGTGTCCACCGAAACAGGAATCGCGGAAGCGAAAAACCTTTTGACCGTTGCCGAAGTCGCGAGGTATCTCTGCGTTTCCGTTCGGTGGGTTTACAAACACGCACGCCTCGGCCGTCGAGATCATCTTCCGGCTTTCCGAATCGGAAAATACCTGCGATTCAAGACGGCTGACATCGAGGCGTGGCTCGCGATGCACAGCAAGCGCCCAACCCCCAACCATCCAGTGAGAAAACGGCGCAGACTCGCCGGCGTGTGTTCTCCGCGTTAAGGAATTACTGTGGGAAAACGAGAGGCAGCTGTCGCGAAAAAACAGAAAGGAAGGAACCTTATGAAAAAGGAAAGAACCGCAAAGCTTGACACCAGGCACCAAACACTCACACATCAAGGGAGAAAATACCGCTACGAGATCCATGACGCTCGTGACTGGGCCTCTGAGGTCAACGCTGGCGATCACCTTCACGTTCCAGCGCCAAAAATTACATGGACGGCAAACAATCGAACTGACCCAATCCAAGACCCACTGGCATCGGATCTGACCGACGCCTACATGAACGCAACGATGTACGAAGGCCTAAGGTCTCAGGCCAAATGCCTTCTGGAACGGTACGGCCACAAGACAAAGAACGCTTCGCGCCAAGCGTCAACTATGCCGACGGGGTGCCATTGAAGGATGAAGCCCCGATGGTGGAGGAACATGTGACGATCACCGAAATGATCGATGAGTTGAAGCACCTAACCGGAAAGTCTGAGGCACAAATTTTTGCGGAAAGCGTATCCGAACTTGCGAAGTCAACTGATCCTAATTTACTACTAGAAATAGAAGAAGCCCCTGAGAACAAACTTCTCGCACTTGAAAGCAGAGAACCCAACGGGAATGTGCGCGATTTCCCGTCGATCCTGTGGCGAATGCTTCAACAGGCGAGGCAAGCGGGAAGCCGAATCAATTAGATAGACAAACCAAGGCGCGCAAAAGGAGGAAACGATGAATGAATCTAAAGGAAGTTCCGGCGGCAGTACTCACTGGAATTGTCGGCCATGAAATTCTTCATTCCTGCTGCCAAAGACGCCCCCGCCGCTGAGAGCATGTACGACACGATATGTCGATTTAACACCGAGCAAATGACGGCTACGCTGAGCCTGCGGCGAATTTACCGCGTGAGCGGAGTACATGATCGAAAAGAATTTACAGCAACTGTTGGTGAACCATTTCAAAGGCTCGGGGAAACGGTTGTCGCAATCCTGCTTGATACTAAGCGGAATTGCTATTTCATATGCACCGCGAATCGGGGGGTGGCGAGGGGCATCCCCTACCTATCCGGTAGCGATGAAATAAAATCCGTAGAGGAGTTCGAACAGTAGAACCGTAAAGAAAACCCGGTTGCGAAATTTTGCGATTCTCCAAAATCCCCCTTCGATTTTCGATTTCGCGCTGCCAAAAGAGAATCTGTTGCGTACGGCCGGCACGTGAGATTCGTACCTAGCTGCCGAGAATGCCCTGCGTGAGTCGGTCTCCCAATAGCCCTGGGAATCAGGCAATTTGAAAGCCTGAAAGGCCCTTCACGGTGTTCGTGTCGAGTCTTACATGTTGGGGTCGCGCAATGTGCTGGCCACTAGGGCGGGAAAGCGGCACTCACTGAAGACTAGGAGATTTTCATGGAAAAGAAGGAATGTGCAAATCCGACATGCCGGAGGCTGATCCGAACTGGCCACATCAAATACTGTTCTCGCTGTAAGAATGTCGTTCGACAGCAGCGGCACCGAGACAAGGACCGTAAAACACCTGAGAAACCATTTGCTGTTTTCAATCGACGCCTGAAACCGGCAAAACAGATTTCCGGACCGACTCATGCATCCGCGAAACCGGTGCTGACAACGCGGAGTGCCTCAAACGTCGAGCGCGTTAGAAATCGGCCGCTATTGGTTGAGGAAAAAAAACCGCCGGGGCTAGGGCAAGCGCCTCCGCCTCCGACAGAAGAATTCTCTAATTTAATGGCCGAGAAAAAAGAGTGCAAAGAGAAGACGTGCGCAGAAGTTGAGAAACAGGTGGACCTGCTCTTCAAGGTAGGTCGTCGAACAGGCGGCTACGCAGTCGCGTTCCGAAACCTCCGCGCGATCTATCTCCATGGCACGACGTTCGAACTGGCATACAAACTAAGCCCGAAAAAGGTGAACCGAATCCTTGAGCAGACGCCAGGAATGCAAATCTCCGGCTACTTCGAAGACGACGGTTGGACAGAATACGAATACGGATACTTTGAGCATGATCCACTAGAACAGCTAACTCATGAGAAGTCAGACGCCGAGTACGCCCGTGAATACATCGATCAGCAGCCGGGGATGAACGATCTTAAATGTGATCACGGCAAGTCTTTCCGCGAAGAGTGCGACCTCTGCAAACTCGCCTGCGACGGCGATACGACCGCGACGTGGAACCAAGAGGACGCTAATCGTGCCCTGGCCGAACTCGGGCACAGTGTGTGGGCTGGCAAAAGCAAAAAAGAGATTCCCTGGGGTCGCGGAGGTAGCGGCGGAATTCTTGATGCCGGAGAGGATACGCGTGATCGGCGAACGCGTGATCGGAAGACAGGCAAGAAAGTCAACGCCCCTGACTCATTTGAGCGAACCAAGAGTTCTGACGATGAATCTCCTTTTTGCCACGGGCAATTGGACAGCAACCCAGACCCAGACTACACGGGCAAAAAATCTGGCTTAGATTGCGGCAAGGCTGCCGGTTCGAAATTGGATGATGCCCACGATCCAAACAGGCAGCAGGTAGATGCAAAACAGGACCTGACTTCTGTCGATGACCAAATTACTGCGCTACATGAGACCGAAGAGCGCATTTCCGAAGAGGCGTTCGAAAAGACACGAGAATCATCCAGCGAAGGCGCCGCAGAGCGGGTAATGGAGGAGGCGCATCGAAAGATCGATGCGCTCGAAGGCGGACCAATAGCGGCCGATGTGCTGCCGACGGAGGAAGCTCCAGAAGAGACGCCAGACTGCGATTTCATTGAAACGTCCGAAGAGTCGTAAAAGGCACGCGTAACGGTTTAAGCCGCACAGTATCAACATTTTGTGAGTTGCGGCTAGAATTATAGGGAGGCAGTTCTCCTGGTAGCTTTCCGAGGTCATGCCCGCGCCTTACTGGGCTTGGCCTTCTTTTTTTTGTGATCGTCTCTTTATAAAAGCGAAAAGCCAGAAAAAATGACAGGAATCGAGCTGCTCCGGTTGCGTCGGTCTGTACGTATGTCGCAGAGGCAGGTCGCCGAAGCGATTGGCGTCACCGCTCCCGCAATAAGCGCGGTCGAGCGTGGCTTAAACCGGCTCAGCGCGGAGCACGCGCGGGGTGTCCGGGAAGCCGTTGAAGCTCGTCGGACTGTTTTGGCGGAGTTCAGCGCTGTGCTTTCGCAACTGGGACTTAAAAGAAAACACGACTCCCAAGAATCGGTTTCTTCGAAGATGCCGAAGAATTGATATTTTTTGCCGATCATCGCCAGAAAACTCCCCAATCTTTTTTTTGAGAATCTCAAAATCCAGTGCTTGCGTGCGAAATTGCGAGCGTGGTTTCGATGCCCGCGCTCCTCAATTCTCTCGGAATTCGTGTGAACGCCCGCCCGACTGAAAAGTAAGCTATTGAAAACCCGCCTTGTCGGCGGCCCATCGAATCATCTCCGTGATAGCGAAAGAAATAGCCGCATTGGTGTCGATGGCCAACTTGCTTCGCGAACTGGGTTTTGCGGTAAACGAACGAAGCCATCGATGCTGCTGCATTTTGCACGGCGGGGCAAACCGAAGTTCCTTCAGCTGGACCGAAAGGGGTGAATGGTTCTGCTTCACTCAGTGTGGAGGCGGCGATCGAATCAGCCTTGTGATGGCAGCGCGGCGCTGCGACTTCAAATCAGCATTGAGCTATCTTGCCGCGTTGGCCGGCGTTGACATCAAGGAAACCGCGAAATTCAAGGATGAGCTAGCCAAAGCTCGTCGTGAGTGCAGAGAGCGTGAGTTCGCGCAGGCCAGAATCAAAGCCGCTGAGCGACTGGCCTTGCTTGAGACGCGGGACAATCTCCTGCGGCTTGAACAGTTGCGGCGCAACGCTGCGCGCCGGTTGGCCGAATTGGATTTGTGGGATCGCGATCGCTTTCCCGGCGAACAGGACGCTGCTTGGGCAGCCTTGCAACTTGTGGCGAACGAAATACCACGAGCCGCGGCCGCGTACGCTGTGATTTCGTTTGGCTCCTCCGAAACCCGAGCTGCCTTCGCTCAGTATCCGGACCGTCGTGCCTCTCTAGTCGAAAGTTGTCTTGAAAATGGCGGGGTTCTCAACGATAAGAATTCATTCGTCAGTTTCGTTCTCTGATTTGAAGGGGAAGGACGCAAAGAACTTGTTGCTCCAAAATGCAAACTCAAGCGATCGAAACGACGCTTCTACTCGAACAGTTCAGCGACGTAGAAGCGAAGCCGGTTCTGTGGCTCTGGCCCGAACGGATTCCGAAACAAAAGCTGACAATTTTCTCGGGACCACCTGACTGCGGAAAAACGACGGTTCTGATCGACGTGATCTCGCGGTTTTCAACGGGGCGCGAATTTCCAGACGGAGCAATAAATAGCATCGAGCCTGGAAAAGTTCTGATGTTGATTGCCGAGGACGACCCTGCCGACACGATAAAGCCGAGATTGATGGCGGCAGACGCCGATATCTCCAAAGTGTCTTACCTTCGCGCCGTCCAAATTCAACAGATGGCCAAGAAGCGAGAACGAGCGTTAGCCCTGGATGAAGACCTAGCTTTACTGGAAAGCGAACTCACAAGGAATTCGGAGATCGGTCTTGTGACGATTGACCCGATTTCTTCATATCTGGGCAGGGCCGATCTCAACAAAGAGCAGGAACTTCGTCGAGTTCTCGTTCCGATCAAAGATTTGGCTGAGCGTACGGGTGTCACGATCGTTGGCCTTGGGCACTTCAACAAGCGCGCCGATGTCAGTGCGCTGGGCCGAGTCAGCGGCGCCGTTGCAATGTCCGGCGTGCCCCGCGCGGTTTGGACCTTCGGCAAGAGTCCATCCGAGGATGACGTCTTCCTGATGCAACGCGGCAAATTGAACGTCGCCGGCAGGAAAACGGGATTGCGATATCGGTTTGGAGTGAAAATCCTCGAAACCGGCCCCGCGACATTTATCGAATGGCTGGGCGAAGAAACGCGCACTGCGGACGAAATCTTGGACCTAGAGCGAAATCCCGAAGGCAAACGTCAGGACAAGGCCGCACGATTCCTGGCTGACTATCTTTCGAGCGGTGCGAAATCCTCGACCGAGATCATCGCGGAAGGTGCCAAGCGCGGAATCAGTAGGGGCGCATTATTTGAGGCCAAAAAACAACTCGGGATTTCCGCTGAACGTATCGACGGGCGATGGTGGTGGACGAATGACCCGGAACCGCCAGTTCCCTTCCGACAAGCAGAACACTGAAACCCTTGGAACTGTTGGCTAAGAGTTCCAACCGTCTCTACACTGGAACTCTTGGAATCCTTGGAACCCTTAGATTATTTTATAGAACAGTATGTTGTATATACATAAGAAACAAAGACTTTTAAGAGTCCCAGAACCCTTAGACGGGTAAGCGTTCCAAGAGTTCCAACAGTTCCACACAGAGCAGCGTCTCGTGCGCTCACGCGTGCGAGGAAGCGATGCTAGGCATTCCTAGGCTCTTATTTAGAGGTTTTGTCAATTCACTAAGAGGTTTTCGATGACGATCTCAAGAATCCTAACCATCGAGCAGGTCGCTGAACTGTTAAACGTTCGCCCAAGTTGGATTTATCAGCGCACGTGTGACGGTGCTCTGCGCGGGACGGGTCGCGGACGGCGCGGGAAGCGGCCAGGCGCGATTGCACGACCCCACCCTGCAGACTCGGTCGAGAGGATTCCGCATTTCAAGGCCGGGCGCCTGCTGCGATTTGACCGCGATGAGGTCCTGGCATGGTTCTTGAAGCTCCATCGGGGGCCAGAATCGCTGGTTAACGAACCCGGAGAGAAGTTACAACGTTTGGAGATTCAATCAGTTGGAGATAGCCGCTAACGCACTTGCTAACGTTAGAACCGCCAAATAGACCAGGTAAAAATGGGGAAAAAGAAACAGAATTCTGTAACTTCATCAACACCGGCCGAGGCTGCAGCAGGCGCGGCGAATCTAGCGGCATATTTGGAATCCTCCACTGCCCCGCCGGCGCTTAAACACGGGATTCGCGCTCTTATGACAACCGGCAAGATCCCGGAATCGATCCCAGGTGCGACCGAGATCCGGGAGCGCATCACGACACTTATAGACGCCACCGCGGTGGATTTGGGCGGCCCCGACCAGGTTACAGGCAGTCAGCGGGCGATTCTTGAGTCGCAGCGTGTTGCGCTAACCGTTGTTGCACTGGGCAGCAGGTACCTGGAGCGGGAGGGATTGATGAATCGTCGAGGGAAGGTACACGGGCTGCTGGGTGTTTTGGTTTCCTACGCGAACGTCATTCGCCTGAACTCCCTCGCGCTCGGGCTCGAACGGCGAGCGAAGGACATTCACACTTTAGATTCCATCACTCGTGAGTATGCCGATGCCGCCAAGGCGACCAAGGCACCGGCCGATGTCTAGAACGATCGACGTCATTACTGCGATCCGCGATCCGCGGCTAATTAACGATCCCGAAGTCAGCCCGGCTCAGGAGACGCTTCTCCGGGCGATTTACGGATTGCCGCTCGTCGACGACGAGCAGCTCGGGATTTACCGGAGGGCGACGGGTCGTGGTGAATATTTTTATACGCCGCAGGTGTTCCGCGATGCGTCTGTGCTCTCCGGTCGGCGCGGCGGAAAAACGACAAAGATATGCGGGAATCTCGCGGTTTACGAGGCGTGCATTGCCTCGCATCCTGTTCCCATCGGTGAGCGCGCGGCTGTCGTCGTTATCGCTCCGGTGGAAAAGCAGGCGCGCATCACCTTCGGAATCATTCGCTCCAAGATCGAACGTAGCCCGACGCTCGCAAGTCTCATCGTGAACATTCGCGCTGGACAAACTGAGTCTGAGATTCAACTTTCGAATTCGATCGATATCGTCGTGTCCGCTGTGAATTCAAAGCACGTTCGCGGTGCTGCTTACGTCTGCGCGATTCTCGAAGAAGCTGCGTTTTTCCGGGACAGCGAAACCGGCACGTACAACCTTGGAGAAATAATCAATGCGATCCGTCCTGGAATGCTGACGCTTCCCGACGCGAAAATGATTCGGGTCAGCAGTCCTTGGGCGAAGTTCGGCCCGATGTGGGACGACTTTCATCTGCGCCACGAGCGGCCAGATACTCTCAGCTGGAAGCTCCCTTCATGGGAAATGAACCCTGCGCTACCAGCAGACGAGCTCGAACGCGAGCGGAAGCGAGATGTAGATTACTTCAACCGCGAATACGGCGCCGAATTTGTTGACGCAGCGGAAGCGCTCATTGCGTCAGCAGACGTTGATGCTGCGATTCGCTCTGGCGTTCGCGAGATTCCGCCCAATCAACAATTGAAGTATTACGCTGCCATCGACGCGAGCGGGTTGGGTGGCCGTGATCGTTTCGCGTTCATGATCGGGCATGCAGCGGCGAAGGGTAACTCTGGTGTTGGTCTTTCGCTTGACTGCCTTCGGTCGTGGTCACGGGATTCCGTCACTCGTGTCCTCGATGAGGTTGCCATTCTTGCGAGGTCGTACCGGGTTCATAGCATCATGTGCGACCAATTTGCGTTCAGCTACTTGAAAGAGCTTCTTCGCCAAAAAAACATTGAAGCTGTGCAGCTGCCATTCACCGTGCGCAGCAAAACTGAGATTTTTGTGAAACTCAAGACCGACTTCGTGCAGGGCCGGATTCAACTTCTCGACAATCCGCAACTGCGCCGCGAACTGGTATTTCTCGAAGCGCGGCGGACATCGGGCGGAAATGTTTCAATCGGCGGAGGGAAGAACGAGCACGACGACCTGGCGTGCGCGTTGGCGGTGCTGAATCACGCGGCGGATGCCCAACGAACAGGTGGTGGCTGTGCGATTCTGGCTGTCGGCGGTCCCGGCGGCGCCCGAACGTGGAGCTTTTGACAATGGTATTTGGTGGAAGCAAAACCGGCGGTTCATTCTTCATCGGCGGCGCGGGCCACACGGTTGTTCGATTCTGCGCGATGCCGTCCTACATTCTCGGAAAATGCGGGAAAAAGTGTGACCCTCGGCTTTCGCACCAACGGAGGTGGATTTTAAAATGTCAATTTCAGGAGTTAACGCAATGGTGCACACAGATGACGTTGCGGCCGAGCTGCGCGAACTAGTCGCCGAAGTTGGCGTCTGCATTATCCAGGCTACAGAAGATTTCGAAAGCTGCGGCCATTGCTCTCGCTGTCGCGAAATTGACGGTTTGGTGAAATTCGCATCGCGAAGCCTGATTGCGCTGCTGAAAAACGACCGCTCGCCGAGCTGTCCAACTTGCACGGGCGATTTGCGCAGCAAAGTTTCGAAGGAGCAAAAATGACGGAAAACGCAAAGCGGTACATGCCAGTAGAAACTGAACATTTTCTGCGCGATTACGCGCGTCGGCATGGAACGGATTTCGAGAAACTAAAATACGATTACGAGACCGACGATTTCCAGAAACTAATCGACGCGGCGGCAGCGGAGGATGCGAAACGCGAGGCAGACCGCGCGGCTGCAGAGAAGGCGCTCGAAGACTTCGCGCGCGCAGAAGCGGCTACCAAGGCCGAGTTTGTGGCCGCTCATTGTTCGCGGATGTTTTCAGCCGCGATGAATAACCGCGCGGATTGCATAAAATTTCGTTTGTTCACGGTGCTTCAAGACGCTTGCGAACGCGTCGCCTTGTACGACGACGACGATTATTCGAGCGGGAATAAGCTTTGCACGCTCATCGCTAGAGCGGAGATGTGGCTTGAGGATGAATACTTCGATCCCCATCGATTTCAGCGGGCGGTTGCCTACGCATTCGAGCGTTCGGGATTTAAGGATTTGTCGAAGTTGGCCGACGCACTGCGCTTTGAAACAGAAGCGGACGACATCAGGCGGCTCGCGTTGAAGCTTGCGCCGCGGCGACAGGTGCGACTCGACGACGAAACGGCGGCTTTGATGGAAAAGGGGTGTTCGATGCGACGAAATCCGAAGACTCGGGTTCCGCCGTTGCCGCCCTTTCCAAAATAAGTTCCCGCATCGAATAGCACGCACAAAGTGAACGAGCAGTGCATCGGCGTCGGAAGTCTCGGGCGCCCTTTTTATTTTTACGGAGACACACATCAATGACAATTACTGAAGTTGAATCGCGAATCGGAATGGCGGAGCGCGCTTTTGATCGCGCGCGCGACCGCGTGGATCAACTGCAACACGCCCTTCGTGCTGCGGAGAACGCTTTGGACAAGGAATGTGTCGAGTTTTTCCGCGAAAAAACGCGAAGACAAATTAAGAAAATTGAAGCCGACCTCGCATCTGCGCGTCACGAAATGTCTTCAACGCGCGAAGAACTAGAGCGTGCTTGGGCACTGCGGAATCAGGACGGGGAGGAAAAACAACGATGATTTCTGAAATCGAAATGAAGATTGGAACTTGCGAACGGATTTTCGACCTCAAAAGAAACAAGCTCGAAAAGATCGTGACCGCTATCGAAGAAGAAGAAGCGTTGCATGGCGCGCCGCCGCAAAAATTACTGTATGACCTCGCGACTGCGACGGCGGATTTGTCGGTAGCGATCGACGAATTACATTCCTCGTATCTGCTGCGCGATTCAAAGCAACCGACGCGCCCCGTACCGTCGGCGGAAGCTTACATTGAATTGTTTAAGAAAAACGCGGCGGCGAAACGGGAAGCTCGGGACGCTGCTCGCCGTGAAGAAGCCGAAGCGGCCGCTAAGGAAACTTACGACGCAGCGTTGCGCGCCAGCACTAGGCCCATCGCCCCCGTCGCCCTCCGTCGCTTTGAACCGGAGCCGCCACCGCGCCCTGCTAACACTTCGCTTCAAGATGTCATCGACGAGATTGAATTGCGCATTAACAGGGTGACTGCGGAGATTTCCGCACTGGAAAAGCCGGGAGAATCCGGCGGCGTTCTTGGCTTAAGACGTGCGCGGGAGCTCGCGACGAAGGCTAGCGAGCGAGCGAAGATTGATTCCATTCTGGGAGATTTGTTGCCTCCCTACGAAAAGAAGAAGAAGGAACTAGCGGAGCTGCGCGCGGAACACAGGCAGTTGATGGCGCAACGGGGCGACGCCAAGAAAGTGGCGGGGAAATCGTGAGTGTCGCCGGGAAAATTCGAAGAATCCAGGCAGCGCCGGACATTGACGGGCTCAAAGAATTTTGTCGCGACAATCTCGCAGAGTGCAAGGTCCGCATTGCCGAAATACAGCTCGTCGAAGATCTCGTCGACAAAATCGATGCTGCCGTCGCGGCCCGCGACTACGGGCTCGCACGGCAATTAGTTGGGGAGTGGGCTGTCGCCTATTTGTCGGTCAAAAGCACGAGCGGTGAAGAGATTCAGAAAATGCTTGATGCTGCCGAAATCATTTCCAAGTTGAAGGAAGAATAAATGTCGTCAATTCCAGGTCCAATTATCGTCTTTCGCGTCGGCGGCCAAGATCTTTCTGGGGCACTGCGTCCCGAGTTCGACAAAATAAAAAACGACGCCAAAGCCACTTCTAGTCAGATAGCCCAGGAATGGCAGGTGATGTCGGCTAAAATTCGCGCGAGCATCGCGACGGAAGCAAGCGGCACGAAGGAAATTACTGCGTCACGCAAGGAATTAATCGGAGTCCTGCAGCAACAACTTAGTTTGCATGGCGACCTTTCGAACGCGACGAACAAACAACTCGCTAGTTATAAAGCGATTACGCTTGAGCTGGAGAGACAGAAGTCATTCTTGAAGGGAACGGGAGGTGTAACAGTCCCATCGCAGAATATTGCGAGCCAGATTTCCACGCAAACAGCCCTTGGTTTCACTCGCGCACTTGATTCGCTTGTAGATCGTTATCTAGGCGGATTCGCAGGTGCACTTACCCGCACAGCGCGCGATGTCGGATATTACTCAAGCTTGGCGGGCGGCAAGGGTGGACTCGGTGCGGGGTTTTCAGGAGCACTGAGTTCAATTGGCGGAGCTGTGAATCCCGGCCTTTTGGGTGCTGGTATTGGCGTTGCCTCTCTTGCCGCAACGGGTGTCGCCGTAACTGCTATAACCCACCAGATGATGGAGTATGCGCAGTCGATTCAAAACGTTTCTGCTGCAACCGGCCTGACATATTCCGAGACGCAAAAGTTTAGAGAGCTAGCCAAGATTACGGGCCTTGATGTCGATACGTTGACGATGAGTTTCGGGAGAATCCAGGCCGAGCTCGGGAAGTTTGTCATCAGTGGAAAGGATTCGGAAGGCGCAACGCAGAATTTTGTAAAAGTTCTTGACCGGTTCGGAGTTTCTGTCACGGATGCGAACGGCAAACTCCGCCCAATTAGTGGAACGATGAGCGACTTTTTCACCGTGCTCGATCAGATTCCCGACGAAGCGACGAGGACCGCCATCGCAATGGACGCGATGGGAGTTCGCGGGAAGGTTCTCGTCCAACTTTTTAGCAGTCTTCGCGCCGAGGGTCTGACGTTGACGGAGGCACTCGCACAGGTTCGGAAAGCAACCCTTGATGATGAAAAAATTAAGCAACTCCTAAAGGAGAAAAAGAGTTGGGATGATTTGGTTACGTCGATCGACGCGGGAAAGCTCCATCTCGAAGCTTTTATCGCAACCCACAAGAGTTATTTCTTCGGGCCGGGTGCATTTATCGGCGCTGGAAAGGAAGCCATCGGCAGAATTCTTTCGTACGGTGACTTTGTAGGTGCGCCTGGGGAACAGGGTGCACTCCCCCTTGGAAAGGGTGCGGCAGGAACTCCTACGCGAGCGACGGCGTACGGCACCCTCTTCGCCGATGAACAAAAACTCAACGCCGAACTTCAAAAGAGAGCAGAGATAATTCGCGCGGGAGGAAAAGCACAGTTTGAACTAGCGGCCGCAGAGAAAAAATACGCGGAAGTGGAGAAAGCGGATGCGGACGCGGCGGCATTGGCGGGCACCGAGATGGTCCATCTTCATGGTGCGGAGCAGCTTGCACTCGCCAAGAAAATCGAATCACTGAAAGAAAGCATCAAGCTTCACAAAGAAGAAATTGCACTGGCATTGAAGGGTAGCAAAGAATTCACGGAGATGATGAATAGGGCGACACTCCATCCTGGCCGCCCTCACGAGATTCAAGGCGATAATGTAGACACGCTGATTGACCGCTTCTTGAAATACGGAACGGTTTTTCGTTCGCAGGTTCCTGGACCGGTTGTACCCAATGATAACGGCATTTTGACATCTCCTGGTGGCGGAGCAATCCTTCCTAATTATTTGCCTGAAGGTGTCGGTGCGGGAGCACCACCGAGGGGCGCCCCGGATTTACTTGAACAGATAAAAAAAGAACACGATGACTTGTTTAAGACGCAACGTGAAATAGATATCGAGCACTATGCCGATGAATTGAAAGATTTGAATGATGCGCTGAAAGACCAACTGATTTCGCACGAGCAATACGGCGAAGCGCTCAAAAAACTTCAGGCGGACCGTAACAAAACCCTCATCGATGCGGACAAGAAATTCAACGATGAAGCTGGGAAGCTCTTCGATGATCTTATCGCGGGAAACGTCAAGGGTTTCGCGAAATCGCTTGAGAAGGACGTGCTCGAATCCCTTCTTGCGCCAGTCAAAAAGAAATTCTCCGAAGAGTTCGGAAATATTTTGGGCAACCTTGACCGCAGCGCGACTTCGGTAGCTGGTGGCGGCGTGGGAGCTCCGCAGTCCGGTGGGATTCTCGGGAAAATCTTCGGCGGAATTTTCGGTGGAAAAGTAGGGCCAGGAGGCACGGCGGGGACTTTTCCTGGACCGATAGGTAGCGGTGCCGGCGGCGGAGTTGGCGGTGGCGCGGGACAGTTTGGCGTTGCGACTATGAACGTGACGGCGGCGACGGTAAATCTTTCCGGATCGTTAGCCCTTCCCGGACAAGGACCGCTCGGAAGTACAACTGGCAACTTTTTTGCGAATCTCAATCCGTTTTCAGATAACAATTTGCCCTTCACGCCGGAAGGGTCTGCGCGCGCTGCGACTGCGGCGGGAATCAGTGGCGGTTCTACATCTGCTCCAAGCTCTAGCGATGTGAGCAGTATTTTTTCTAGGCTCGGTCCGTTTCTTGCTGGCGGTGCATTACTAGGCATGGGACTCGGAACGAAGAATACTAGCGCTGCAATTATGGGCGCAGCGAGCTTGACAGGGTCAGCGCTCACCTCGATCAGCAAATCACTCGCGGATTCGCAGGGA
Source organism: uncultured Acidobacteriota bacterium (assembly GCA_963721825.1). Taxonomy (GTDB): domain Bacteria; phylum Acidobacteriota; class Terriglobia; order Acidiferrales; family UBA7541; genus Palsa-295. The sequence continues at coordinate 55,235 of CAVRLE010000003.1, forward strand.
GACAGCGGCCTCTCGACCGCGCTTGGCACTGCTGGCAAAGCTCTTCCTGGCATCGGCATGTTTGCGGCCGGAATCCAGAAGGGCGGTGTCGGCGGCACGCTTGAATCTACTCTCGGCGGTGCGGAGGCTGGTACTGCCATTGCACCAGGAATCGGAACAGCCATCGGCGCTGGGGTTGGTTTGATATCGGGGATTCTTTCGTCAATCATTAGCGGTCCGTCATTCGCGCAGCGAGTACAGCGCGATATGCGGAACCAGCAGTACACAGCCCCGCCGTCTGAAACTTTCTCATTCGCGATGGGCAACACCATCGCGGATACTTTATCGACTGGCTTCAATCAAAGCGGTAGCCATTTTGGGACATACGGGCTTGCCGCGGGAACGCCGTTCTTTGCAGACCCCATTACTGGTAGGCTTTCCAAAGACCAGCAGCTAGACCTCATGAAGGAACAAATGGGATTGTTGTCGAACCAACCATTTCTAGGTTTCCCCACGACTGACCCATTTGTTGGTCAAGGGCCAGTTGGGAAAAGGCTTGGTACACAGAGTGGGTCGCAGACCAACAACTTTACAATCCACGCGATGGATTCTGAAGATGTAAACAACTTTTTTACTCGGCATGGAGACCATATTTCGCGCCTGCTCAACTCCAACTCGCCGTATTCATCGTCGTCTGGTTTCGGTTCAGCCTCGCGCCGCGTGACGACCCTTCCGTAGTTTGAGAATCTCAAAATAACGAGGGAAAGAATGAAGAAAGCGTTGATGTGTCTCGTTTTCTGGCATCGACGCACCACACGCACGAAGTGTCTTCGTACAATTCTGCTTTGCCGTGACAGGGCTAGTCTGCAATTTCGTGGTACCCGCACAAAGCAAGTTTCCCGGTGTTTTTAATCCCTCCCATGACGCAAAAGGTGGTGTGGTGAGTGATGCGTTTTGGAGCAAATTGGTCGGTGTATGCCAGACACCCTTCTATCAAGATCACCCCAATCTCTTTTCGCAATCCCGGAACGAGGAAAGAGGGTTCCCAAGAATAGTTATGGGTTTGCTGGGGGAAAATGGAGTTCCCCCCGACGACAGCGCCAGCATCGGCGCTTTGACAAGCCTTTTTTTTCGCTTCGTCAAATTCGCTCATATCACCTCGTGTCCGGACGAAGAGTTGTATAGCCTGTCCGACGTCGAGCGCCGGAGATGGACCGAAATTTTTAACATTGAAAGTAAAACTTCCCGTCAACGCATCCTCAGATACGTCGGTGATTACGAGGCTACCATTCCCATCGTTGGTGAGCCATGGTCTCTGTGCTGCGATAACATTCTCGCGGTTAATTTTGTTGGAATCCAGCAAGGCGCACCACTGCAAAGTAGCGATTACGGCATAGGCTGCGGTGGCTGCGAAAATAAGCATAGTGAAGATCGCCATAACCGATTCGGGATTCTTTTTGATGTCCGCCCAGACTTCAGGTGGCGCTGGCTCGCGGTTGGTGTTGTTGGGTTGTTCATTGGAGCTTTCAGCGCTATTCATAGCGTGTTCTTTGCAACCTCTTTACAAAATTTAATTAGAGACATTTTGCTCATGATTTTCTGTTGGGTGCTTACAGTCGCCGGATTCTCGATTTGGTTGAGCATCTCTACCAGACTCTCGCAATGAAACGAAAACGGATGACCGAAGGACAAGAAAAGAAAAACAAGCATTTGAGCGCACCATGACGGCGCTCTTCCGAGTACCTAAGTCGGGAGTAGTCGAAAAGATAAAGAAGAAGCCCAATAAAGGCAAGGGCTAGGCCGTTTTACGATGGCCCGCCCCTGCCTTTACTAGCAGATCCGGTTCATATCCTTCCAGTTGGTGAACTAGCTGCGTCATCCCGAAACTGCAATTCTGAGAATCTCAAAATAACTCGACAGCGGTCGTAAACTGCCGTCCATCACAAAACACACTTCATCGAGGGCGTTCGCCTATCTAGCGGGCGCCCTTTTTTGTTTAAGCGACTAAGGCAGTCCGTTTTAAAGAATCACAAAATAAGACAATAGAGAGGAAAAAATGAAATTGCATCCTAGTGTGCGCAGAGTCACTTCCATAGCGACGGCGGGCGTGCTGTCCCTGCTCGCTGTTGCTATCGGCGTCCGGGAAACAAATGGTCAAGCCGAGCATTTGACCGCTCACAACATGGTTAATATCACGACTCGACGCTGCCAGAAGTATGGCATTGCAGGCTTGCATGAAGGTACAGCCGAATTTGAAGCGGCTGCGGCAGCGTGTGCGGCCGACGAGTCCACCGTGTATTACAACTACACAAACCAGAACCTCCGTACCAACACAGGCGGCGACTGGCAAGCGTCAGTAATGGGAAACACATCGGCTTCGCCGGCGACGTGCAACTACATCGCGCTTTCCAATGACGCTACCGCTCCATCAACTTCCGATACATCCGTTGCTTCCGAAATCACAACCAACGGTCTCGCACGCGGTCAAGCGAGTTATAATCACACCATTGGCACAGCATCTTTCACCGAGCAAAAGGTATTTTCGGCCACTGGTACGCAGGCATCACAGAAGGCTGGATTGCTGAATGCAGCGAGCTCTGGCACGTTGTGCTTTGAGAATACCTATACACAGGTCACAGTTAACTCTGGTGATACGCTGACGGTTTCGTAAAAGTGGCCGTCATTAAATCTTCTCTGATTGACTCGAACGCTGCGAAGCCAACGAGGACCAAGCAAGCCGCAAGGCTGTGCAGGTTGAGAGACTGAGCGAGAAGACGCTTTTTGCGAATCCCAAAAAGCGATGCAACAGTCCGAACATACGGGAAAGGAAGTACGAACCGTATGAGGCCGACAGAAATGATTGGCCTGTGTCTGTAAGTTATTGACACATAACAACTTAGTACCTGGACGCTAAACTACTGAGGATAAACGACCGCTTGCGAGGTTTGTGTCGATAGCCAGCGGTCTTAGGCCGCCATTTTGCGCGGCCATTTTTGTTTCCGGCGATGTCGATTCCAAGCTAACGTCTGGAATTCCGCGCGCGTCCCGGCGACGAGCCGGCTTACAGCGGGATCAGAACAACAGCGGGTCGGGAGTCTTAAACTTCTGGCCCGTTTCTTTTTAAAAAGGAGCAATAAAAAATGGCAAAAGAAACGAACCAAAGTATCGAGCCGGTCCCCCCAATCGTTCCCGCGTCCGAGACCGCAGCGGCATCCGGGCCGATTGGCGGAACTATCACAACGTATGAAAATTTGGAGGATTGCTTGCCGAATCCGGGCGAGGACGAAAGCGAGTAGTAGCAAGATTTTTCACTTCAAACAGGAGGAAGCAAAATGCAATCGGACCCAAACGAAGTAAGCCAACAAGAACTTGACGATCAAATTCCGGAGTCGGACACAGCCGAATCGACGAGCAGCGTTGAAAACCCGATTTTCAACCCGACTGCAACCGAAACCCCAGCTCAAACCGAAGCGCCGAAAACCATCGGCGAACAGGTAACAGCTCCGACGACGAGTCGTTTATCCATTCTGAAAACATCGCGAGTTTCGGCGAGTGGCCAAAGAAAAAAAGCTGCCGGAAAAGATGGCGGCCTGGCACGGCGTCCATCTACATCTAGCTTTTTTCACGGGCCAGAATCGTAGCCGCCCCGGCGCTTCCCACGCCGGCATTTGAACGGTTCTGGTCAATTCCCTGTGTGAGGAAAAATGGAAACTTGGACCGATGCTGAAGAGAAAATCATTTCTCAAATCATGGCGTCAGAGACGATGCACGACCCCGAGAACACGACGGGTGAGATTCGAATTCAGTGCACTCGTGCTGAAGCCGTACGCAGGTTGCAAAGACGCAAGGTTGGCGGGGTCTATCAGGCTCCATCAAAGTCATGGGTTGTGGCGGATATCACATTGCCTGTTACACCTCGATACGAGCCTTCCCCAGAGCAAGCAGCAGTATTGAATGCTGGCAGAGCCCGCCGTCACGCTCTACAGCCCGTTTAAAGCCACTTTTGCGCCTAAGAAAGCCTTTAGTCCAGCGTGTGTAGAGACAAAGAGGAGCGCCTATGTCCACTTTGCACTGCTGCGTTTGTGGCGTAAGTGAGATTCCGTCACCACCGGGAACCGTGCCCAGCAGTAGATTTTTCTGCCGTGGCTGTTGTGAATTGATCTGGATTGCGAGGCACATTTATTCGGCACGCGGCATCCCGATGGCGACGGCGATGCGGATCGCGCGGGACACCATCGCGAAATGTTCGAAGCCGCGGTGGCCAGTGTCCAATTCTATAGCGGGGGCAAAATCCCCCCCGCGAACATCTTGCGCAAGTCGCAACCCCGCAATCAGCCGTCCGTCGAACTAGTAACTCGAAATCGCAGCGGGCAAGTACAAATGTTTTTGCCGACGAAGGGAAACACGTCAATGAAGCGTCAAAGACAGGTCGAAAACTTCTAGCATGCCAGCGAGATTGACTCGAACGAGTTGTTCGGGCTTAAAGAGAGCTTCCATTGACGGTCTTAATTCTCTCGCCTGCTATCGCCTTTGTCCACCTGCTCGCTGGCACTAAAGTAGCAGGGGTCTTCCCATGGGCTTATAAATGCAAACGAGTCGCCAGCTATTCCCTGAACATCAATTCTCCAAACTACGACCGAACTGCGGCGTGGGCAGATGCCGAATCGGCCTTCAATGTGGCAAGTCCCGGAGCAATGAGATGTGAAGACAGCACCTGCGAGTCTCCCCTCGTGATTTTCGCGTTGAGGGCGCTCTCCATGGATTTCGACGAAAGACTCGCGGAACTTCGAACTTGGCTTTGGCTGGACGTGAAATGTCCTCGAGGACATAAAATTACTAGGCCAAGTTATTTGTAGCGTTTTTGGGTTTGTTTCGTTCCGTCAGGAATGTTCGCGCTCTTTGCAATCGCGACAGTGGCGCGTCCAAGGGACAGCTTCTAAGCGGGCCCGGGAGATTGGATTTCGGCAGGCCTCGCAGGTGCCAAACGTTCCTTGTCTGATTCGAGCGAGGGCCTCCTCGATTGCCCGGAGAAGCCGGAGGTCGGTTTCATGCAAGTGGATCTGAAGTTCCGCTTCTGTGTTCGCATTAGCTTGGTCGACGGGATCGCCACGGTGGCCCCCGGCGGCCGGAATCGGACTCGAAGCTTCGGTACTTGTGACCGACATTTCGCCCCGTTTTTCGAGAAGGACTCGTTTGTACCGGTCTAAATTTCTTCTGTCCATTTCCGATTTCCTGGCATTCGATAGGGAAATCCCGGACTGGAGAGCAATCTTACTCCCATCAAAAGGGGATGTCTGCGAATGAAAACCGCAGTCTGCGGGCAGGGCCGAAAGCATGTAGTAGAATCAAAGTTCGGGCAACCTGATACTGTCGCGCACCGAGGCGCATCATGTGAAGGAGCTAGTAGAGGCAATCGCAAAGGCCCTCGTGGATAACCCTGACCAGGTTCAGGTCCGCGCGATTGAGGGGGAGCAGATTACCGTATTCGAGTTGCGCGTCCACGCGAGTGACCTCGGAATATTAATCGGCCGCCAAGGACGCAACGCCGAAGCCATCCGCACGATCCTGGCAGCGGTGGGCATGAAGTTGCGAAAGCGCTTCACGCTAGAAATTCTTGACTAGTCTCGCCTTCTGAAAAACAACTGATTTCGGAATAGCCCACGGCCCCTCGCGCGTCCACGCAGGATCAGTGACTTACAGACATAACCGCAAGAGGGATTTCGGAACCCGTCGCATTTTGAGATTGCTAGTGCGAAGCGGATTTCTCGACAGTAGTCCGAACTGCTTTTAGCAAAATGAGTGGATGCGTGACGGAGAAAGTCTTCGGCCACACCAACAGGTGCTGGAACTGCGAGGCGGCAACCCCGGACGGCGAACCGGCCGGGCTACGCGCAGGTATCCTACAGTACGACCATCCCCTTGGCGTGATCGGGAACGAAAGATGGCGAGATGATCAAAGGCGACGCCGGTGTCTCGGTGAGAGTGCTATTGATTTGAAGTGCCTTGCGGACAATTCACCGGGTCCACGCTTGGCGCTCGTGCACGTCTGATCGCTCAGAACGTAGGAACTGCCACAATGCGTCGGATTGCGCGGGAACTTCGAGAGGGCAGGCGGAAACTACCGCCTGCCCGACCGGAACAAACTGTGCCGCTCAGTAAGCCGCGAGCCCCTGTGCACCGTCGTTCACAGGCATTCCAGGAATCGATCCAAGGACAGTCAGGGAACCATCACTATTGATCCGATAGGCGTCAACCGTGCCGCCGCCGCTGGCGAGCGTATATAAGAAGCCACTGTCGCCTTCACGCACGACTGCCATGTCGTTGGGGCCGTTGTCGGTCCCGGCAACCGAGGCCAGCAATGTGAGAGTGCCGTCTTCTCCGACCGTATAGCTTGCTAAGGAGGCCGAGAGGTTATTGCTTACATAAAGATATCTCCCGAGCACGGGATCGAGAGCCACCCAGCAGGCAGCAGTCCCCCCGTCGGCTACGCTGGTACTGATCGGCTGTAAGTTGCCGGTCCCGGTGATGGTAAAGGAAGAGACCGCGCCGGTACCTCCCGCAGGAATGGATGGGCTGGCCCCGAAAGCCTCTGACAGAAGTAGGTGCTCTTCCCTGTCAAAAGTGAAGCCAAAATAAGTGGGTATACCCGGCCCTGGGGCCTGCGTTATCGCTGGCGTGCCGACCCTCCCGTGGTCGCTGACCGGGAAGACGTAAATCGTGTTGGTCCCTTTCACCGTCACGAGCAACTGATTGCCCTCAGGCGTGAACCCAACCTGGCCTGGCGACCGCGGGAACGCGGGCGGATTCAAGCCGCAGTCGAAAGCGGGTACCGGGAACCCTCCAATGTTGCAGTTCTCGCCGGAACCTGTGCCGTCCAGGGCGCCCGGATCTATTGGCTGCATAGAGTTAGCAAGGGGAGTCATGATTCCCTTCGGGTTCACCCTGAAACCATTAATATTGGGGCCGAGGCCGCACGCGGGACTCATTCCGGGGCCGCCCGAGTTGAGCACGTAAAGCAAGTGTTCGCCATCTTCGTCCCGACCTTCTTTGGGGTCGCCCTCTCGTTTTGTTACGTCGCGGACAGTCAGACTGTCGGGATACAACCCGCCGGAAGAAACTTTATCGGCGAACGTCAATGTGCCATCCTTCGCCACGCGGAAGGAAGTAATTGTGCCTACTTGGCAGTCTTGGCTATTTGAGGCGAGGGTTTCCGTATTGACAGCAAAGAGCCGCCTATGGTTGTGATCCAATATCAGACCACCCTGAGAAGCGAGCGAGTCTGTAGCGCCTAGTTGGAGGCCGCTGCCCCCGCCTCCCGTTGCCACTGTTTGCACGAGCGTTAGCGTTCCGTCAGCGGCTCGATGAAAAACGAGGATTTGGTTGTTCCCGATAGCATTGGTCATGGCATAAGCAGCTCCGTCCGCGAGTGCGGATGGCGCGAATGCGAAAGTACACGCTACTGCGATGAGCGAAAGGACTACGAGGCGTTGGGCCGGGGCTTTCATAGGTTTTCTCCTCTTTGGGCCCGGGACTACAAACCCGGAAGAAATTCGTTGGGAAAGTGGCCGCAATCTACGCCCAGAGGAAACCTCTTGTCAAATTAAATACGGGTAACTTCATTTTGAATTTCAAGTCGGAGGCTATGACTACTAGTGCTATGCGCTGAGCACGGCACATAGAAAGGTAGATTTGCACCACGTATCTCAGAATGCGACGATTCCGGCGGCTTTACCTTCCTTTTCCTGAGTTTTGGAACGCCCTGGAACGACGCGATAGAGAGTTCCGACTCCAAAAGGGCGAAATTCCTTCGCGAGAGACCCACTCCCCACAGAATCGGATTGTCTTGCCACTTCACTTAAGGATTTCCGGGTATTCCCGTGGTCTTTGTTGACGGCTACAGTGGCACTAAGGTGTCAGATGGCAAGCTGGATTCTGGAGTGCAGTGGCTGTGGCCTGCCCTTCCAACATTCGGTCATTGATGCCACAATGGTGAATTTCTTTTTACCTGCCAAGCCTGCTTTTCCGACCGGTGGAAGCGAATTTCAATGCCCCAACTGTGGGAAAACCGCGACGTATCAACGCACTGACCTTATGTATCGAGCTTGAATTAGGTCTTCCGCTTTCTTACTACCGAAGATTATTGGAGTGCGGGTCGGCTGGTCTATTTGAGTCTGAGGATTTCTTGGGCTCCGTCGCATGTTTTTCGGCTTCAATTGTGACTTCTACTTCAGCACCCTTCTTCAGGGATACGGGCTTGCCATTCTCGTCTTGCAGAGTATTTTCGACGCGAATCTCTTTATAAAGGTCATCCGCTCCTTCGACTGCAATCTGCGCTTTATCGGGCATCGTTGGAACAACGCCCGGTATAATTTTTTCAACCTTACCAGGAAGCGTAACTGATGGTTTTTCGGGAGCGTCTTCAGACTCTCGTGGCTTATCATTCATCGCGCGCTCCTTTCCTCACACCAGCGGAATTCTACGCCCGATCCCGTAGTTCGTACAGAATTACGGCGGAACAGATTGAGAAATCATCTGGCCCGATTGTTCGAGGTACAATTTGGTGTTTTGCATCCGATGTCTCGGAGTACCAACAATGACGACGACCATCCCAAGAAATTCCGTGGGCTTCTCAGAGCTCCTTGACCACGCGCAGCAAGAGTCGCACCGCTGGCACGACTGGTTCAACCAGCACTCGCAAGCGCTCGACGTCAAGATCGACATCGCCGGCTCGGCGACAGTCCGCGACTTGCTCTCGCATATTGTCTTCGGCGATCTGCTCTTTGCCGAATGGCTGCTGGGGGAATCGACCACGCCTGCCGCCAAGATTGATCCAGCCCGATTCACCGACAGCATCGACAAGACCTCCCCCGATGCCATTTTCTCCGCCGCGGACTCTGCGTTACTGAAATGGCGAAGAGTTATCGAGAAGACGCACGACGAAAAATGGGACGAGATGATGTCCTTTCCGGCGCCCACGAAAAACATGAAGGCCAGCCGCCGCAAATGCTTCACGCACGCGTTCCTGCACGGGACGCGGCATTGGGCGCAACTGGCTACCGCTCTGCGCCGCGCCGGTTATAAACAGGACTGGCAGCACGATTTCATCTTCAGTCCCGCAATGCAGTGACTCCTCTGTGCCAGTCGAGAATCGCCGCGGGACACCCTGCTCATACTCAAAACACGATTTGTGAAAGTGTGCAAAACCGAACAGACACAGAAAATCGCTCGCGCTATAAGTATTGCGTAAAGCTCGGGAATCGATTCCGTGATCGGGTTCAGGATTCAGCTGAGTGGGGGCTGAACACAACGGAAGTTTCCTGAATTACCCCTCGCCAAGACAGTCCCACCGCAAACGAGACGCCAATGTCTAACACAATCAACGCAGGAACCACACTGATCGAGGAAAACGCCTTGAGGATGGAATCCTTGCGATTCGAAAGCGAGCCTTGGACCCGTTTCTACCTGGCTGGTGAAGTCATTCGAGCATCGCGGAAGGCGTCCGGAAAACAAAGCCATTACGCGAGCGAGGGCAATTCCGAGGCGCAAGTGATCGAGGAAACAGAGTGCAAGACGGTCGGCTGCGGTTCGGCAACTGGCGGCCCTTCCTTTGCCACCGAATTGGCCAAGGGCAAGACGCCGAGGAGACACTGGCCATCAAGAGCACGGATATCGTCCGCGAATTCAGCCTTCCCTCAGTGCAATCCTGTCCGATGGCCTAAGACGCTCGCTTGGATGAAACAGTAGATCACTGTAGACGTGGAGGAGATTTCAAATGGCAGAGACAATCAATACGGGAACTATCCTTTTCAAGGATGGGACATTGTTGCCGGACGCGCTGCAATTCGATAGCGAGCCCTGTTCGACTGGTTGGCGACTAGTTAAGGAGCTCGATGGCTATGGATTGGATCGCAAGATCCGCGATGCAGGATGGACGTTCTTCTGCATTGCGGGTGAAATCAAATCGATCGTCTTCGGCTTCGAAGGGCAAAAGAGCGTTCGGAGGGCCGTCAAGCGACTGTCGGCGAGGCTGAAGTCGGAGAAATTCAATTCTTTGGAAATCACGCGAGTGGTCTCGAAACGCTTCCTGGGAGTGCCCTATGTGAGTGTCTCGGCCCGCTCAAGAAATATCCAGGAAAGTTTGTTTCTATTGCGTGACAAGGATCTTCGAAAGTTGGGACCGAGCAAGATCGCCTGCCGCCCGGGCCAAAGTGTGGATCTGACGAGCAGCAAAGGGCTGCCGCAAGGAACAATGATACAAGCTGACGTGGTTCCGATCCGATCTTGAGGCTGTGACGGCGAGATGCTGCTCGTGAGGGAATAACAAAGAAAGATGCCGCGTGCTGCAACCCTCAATCAGAAGCGGTGACAACGGCGGTTCTCGGGGATGGAATTTCTCGATCAGCGCACGACAGCCGGACAGGGGCTATGAAATCCAAACACAAAGCCCAAAAAGTAGCCGAGTGGATGCTCAAAGAATTGAAACGGCAGGGTAAACTCCACCGGGATACCGCCGTCTACGAGATAGCAGAGAAATTCGGGAGCCGGTCCACAACTTACGACAATAAGGACGGGAACTTAGCTATCCGAATCGACATTCTCGCCGCATTTAGAGAGCTAACCAAAGACTCTGTGGTTTGGGTTCAAGAGGACCGCTACTGGCGAATGCGCACGCCGGGCGACGAGCCGGGCAAGACACCAGACTTATACTCCGATGAGCAACGAAACCTTCGAGCTTCGATTTGAAGGCTGTGGCCATACGATGAAGGTATCGTTGCAGCACAGTGCGAACGACGAAAAATGCTACGTGTGCCATCCGGAGCTGCGAGATGTTCCAGCGCCCGGAAAATGTCCGGCCTGTGTCAGCGCGGCGAAATTCAAGAGCAGGGGCGCATAGAGTTTCGCTGCGCAATTTGATGATCCCGACGATTGCCCAGGACCACCGCGTCGCCAAAGACGTGCTAATATCCGCGCTGTGCCGAAGCCTCCGCCTCATCTGAAAATCCAGCGCGCCAAAGTTATCGTCGACAATGAAGGTCACAAATTCCTGCGGAAAAGAAAGTCTACCTTGACGAAGATCAAACCCTGTGTGCCGTGAGAGTAAAGCGCGCCCGAAGCGTAAACGAAAAGTAAAATCCTGACCTAGGCGTCCGCGAGAGCCTGCATTACTTTGGCTGTGCCTGGGCGCTACTGAGGATTGGAGCGTGCGCGATGAGAGCCTCTATCTCAGCTTCACTGATGCCTCTGTTCGCTAAGTCTGATCTCAGGTCCTTTTCTGACAAGAAATCCGAAGTCCGCATGAATGGCGAGCCTCTCGTATTTATTAGGAAAACGAAGAATTGTTCCGGATCGCTCCCCTTAGCCCTAGCGACCCCCCACTTCTTGTTTGGCATTTTGAAGTAAGTCATGAATTGAGTGTCGCTATTTCTTCGAAAGCTCGCCCTGGAAATGACTCTCAACTTCTTCATGACTCAGCGGATTTTTTGTTTTCGTCAATATGATCGAATAGACGACTTCATTCCCAGCAACCTGCGCGGTGATAAATGCTCCGCCTTTCGGCAGTTCTTGGTAGATGAATTTCACTTTTCTGCCGTCTTCGAGTTTCTTGATCCACTCTTCGTCGAGCATGGAAACGAGCCGCCGGCGCGGTGTTGTGGATGATTTGACTGCGGCGAGTCTAACAGAAAAGACCTCAACGCAAGGCAAGCCTTAAGCGGGGAGGTGAAAAGGGCGAAGCCAGAGAGCGCTCAGCGTTCTTTGACGACGTACCATTTATCGTTGAATTCAGTTACGCCGGTCGCGTCCGATGTGGCCTTTTTCCAAGTGTCAGCTTCCCCTTGGGAGCCAAACGGAGTCGCTTGTTCAGGGCTCGGAGACCAGAAAGTCTTTCCATAGGGCTCGGATAGAGGCTTAGCTTTACCGACATCAACGGTCAGATATTCCACTGGCCACCCTCGTCTTATCTTGGCGACAGACTGCTTATTTCGCCTGAACTATTCCCTGATGACATACCATCTACCGTCGATATCAATCACGCCAGTCGCATCCGCCACAGTGCGCTTTTTTGCATCCGCCTCCTCCAAAGTGGAAAACGGCGTAGCATTTTCGATCTTCGGAGACCAAACAAACTTTCCGTAGGGCACGGGAGCGCTGGAATATGCAATCAAATAGTGCATCCAGATCCCCTCATTTGGTCGCGCTCTCTTCGATCGGCTTCTCGTAAGTTATCGGGGTTGCGGAACATTTTCGTGCGTCCTCTCTGACTGTTTCATGGCCGCGCCTCGCGAATACTGCAGCCCGAGGCTATCGCTCATTCGCCTACTGCTCTGGCTTCTTCTTTTTTTCCTGATCGCCTGCGCGAGCTTCGCGATCATGAGCCGCACAAGCACTTTGTCGCGCTTCGATTGTTGGTCAGCACGTGATTGGAGCGGGCTCTCGCGCTCTGCCCGCTCTATTCTTGTTCGTGGCACGCAGGTCTCTAGCGGTGCTTGGTTAAGAAGATGGTAAGAACGGGAAGTGGACCGTCCTTGCCCAAAGAAAACTTTGTGCTAACCAAATCGACCATCCACGCTTTTCCCTTTCTCGAAATGACGGCACCTTTCTTGGGTATAGCCTCGTTCGCTTCCACATCCAGAACTACTTCATCATCCTCGGGTTTACCTTCATAGCGGTATACGATTTGGCGCGATCTATCCATCTTGGTCTCCGCACACCGATCCCCCCAATAGAAATACGGGCCGTGGTGGGGGCCTGCTTGCGGCCCGATCTGGTTCGAGGAGCCTTTCCAGACCAAATTCGGGGCCGGGCTTACATCAATTTTCCGCGCGTGAACTCATTACGGGTAGCGTTCCACTTCGCTGATCCCGCGGAACGAGAAGCGTAACCGCACAAGATATTTCGGTGGATCTTCCGACGTTCGTCTTACGATGTTCCCTACCGCGTCAGTTGCGGCGGCATGAAAACGTTACGCTTTCGACTTGCATGCCAGCGAGATTGACTCGGAGGAGTTGTCCCGGCCTGAACGGAGACACAAGCGATAAAGATTACCGATAGCAAAGGGCGGGTGTCTGTGGGGTATCCAACGCTGGCAAGGATTGCGGCAGGGCCTACGTCGGGCCTGCCGCCGCGTGCCTGGCAACTTCCGCGGTGAAGTAATCACGGCCACGTATGACGGATTTTCTTGAGGTCTTCGATCGCCGTTCGCAGGATCCGGCGGTTGTCGGGAGAGCGGGCGCTCCGAAAACCTCGCTCATATCGAAAGCGCAGTTGCAGCGCGGCGTCGAGGATGAGAATGAAAAATACGATCTTTGAAAACACCTGGAATTGGCCGCTCGTTACGTCGCTCAGAGCTCGGACACCGGCATAGACGACGATCGTCAGACCGCTGACCGCTCCGATGACTACTATCTGAATCCGTTGTTGTCCCCAGAGCAGGTAGTTTTCGAAGTCGGTGAGGGCGGGATCCTTCTCGAGTTCAGCCAACCGGGCCTCTAACTTGGCGATTCTCCGGATGAGGGCCGCCTTGCTTCGTGTCGCGATCCAATCCGCGACCATGGGCGTCGTCAAGTTGATGAGCAACCCGACCGGATACATCAACACGATCGCGAGGACAGCAAGGATGATGCCCCACGGCAAACCCATTTGCTGCGGATGATATAGCTTCGCTTCTTTCAAAGCAAATTTGCCGGGTTGTCAAATGTGGGTTGACATGCGCGCCAGCGGCGGGTTTCACCGGAAAATTTAGCTTGACATCCATCTTTTCACCGTGCGACTCTGGGGTCGCATCTCACATGAGCCCACTTTCAACGTCCGAGGTTGCCAAGTCAATCGGAGTCCACAAAGCCACATTGGAGCGTTGGCTCGCGAACGGGAAGTTGAAACCGCCGAAGCAGCTCAGAGTCGGGCGGAAAGCTTTCCGGAATTGGTCGGCCGAGGATATAGATCGGGCTCGAAAACTGAAGGGTACGCTGAAACATAGACCGAAGGCTAAGCAACTGAAATAGTAGGAGCGGGACGCGCCGGTGCTAGATACACCGACACGCCCCTAAACACCAAAAGGAGAGCGACCTCCCATGGCATCTACAAGCAAATCTATTCCGTTCGTTGTTCCCGCGCAAGTTCTGCCCGCAGTTGAACCAATCACGCAGCTTGAGTTTGAGATGTACTTGTCGCTTTGCAATCAGCTTGAACAGACTCAAAGCGCAAATCTCAACCGAAGAAGAAGCGCTTCGCGCTCGTCTCGAAGCTGAAGCGTCCGTCAACCCAGGTAATCACGTTGTGGAGTTGAAGCAGCATCTCCGCCGCGCCGTCGACTGGAAAGACGTCGCCATTCGTCTTGCCGTTCGCTTGAAACCTGGCGTTCGCTAGCCCGAAACTCCCCGGCTCGGCATTCGTTGTCACGCCGGGGAGTCCGCTCCAAATTCACGGGCGGTCGGGAGCGCCGACGATGGGAAGCCGCCTGGGGGGATAAATCCATGAGAGGAAATGCTGCTGCGGTATTGAAGTCCGAAGTCCTGTTGGTACCCGATAACGCGGTCGTTCCGGCGTCGTTTGTTGAGGCGCTCAAACAAGGTTGGAAGTTCGAACGCGAATCAACTTGTCTCTCAATCGACAAGCGTCACCGCGATGGCACGGTGACGTTGGTGCGGCCCGGTTTTTCGAAGTTGTTCGTGCCGTACACGGCCAGCGTTAAGCAGGGTCACAGGTTCGGCAAGCCTCGACTCGCGTAGTCCGAAACGCTCGGGTCTTTTGGCCCGAGCGTCCGGCCGCATTGCGCGTTGTGTCGCGGCTGCTGATGAGGAAACGCCACGCGCGAAGGGAAACGATGACTCGGACGATTGCACTGGGAATCTATCTCGTCGCCTTTGCGATTGCTTTCGGAGTTTTTCTGACGGGGCATCACAAGACCGCGCTCGCGATCGTCTTCGTGGCTTGGGCCGTTCTCAGCGCTTGGCAGTACTTCGGTGGTGCGCGATGAGGAAAGACAATTCGCCGGTCAGGTCGTACGCGAAATCAAATCAACAATTGCTCGGGGCGTTCGAGACCTACCTGATTTCGCTGAACAGAAGCCCGAAGACGCGTCGATCGTACCTCGACAGCGTGGGACGCTTCATCGAAGTGCTTGGCTCGAAGGATGTGATCGAAGCCGATCGAAATGACATCCGCGCTCTTCAGAGTCAGCTTCTCGCGAAGGGCGTCACTGCCAATTCAATACGTTTGCACATCGGGGGAATCCGGGCCTTCTCAAAATTTCTTCGCTTGGCTGGCCTGGCCATTCACGATCCGACGCTGCTTCTCTCGCATCGGAAGCTACCGTCGCGCGTTCCGCGCGTTCTGACGGTCGCAGAAGTCGAGCGACTCATCGCTGCCAGTGAGACTCCGCTCGAACGTGCGGTCATCGAAGTGCTCTACGCGACCGGAGTCCGGATTTCCGAACTCATCGCACTTCGCGTCGAGGACATCACGTGGAGCGAGCCGGGCGTGATCCGCGTGCATCGCGGCAAAGGCGACAAAGATCGAATTGTTTTGTTCGGCAAAGAGCCCGCGGCCGCAATGCGGGAGTATCTCGACGGCCGTGAGACTGGCTTTTTGTTTGAGGCACCGGCGCGCCTCGGATGCGTGACCTCGAACCGTTACTCTTGGGTTGGGTGGTTCTACGTTGACGGTGTTCAGCAGCAGATCACGCTCGGAAGAATCGACACGATGTCCGCGAGCGAGGTACGGCAGATGCTCACGGACACTCTTGCGAAAATGCCAGGATTTCATCCGCATCCCGCGCGTCCCTACAATGCGAGGTCAATCCGTCTGCTTCTGAGCCGTCTGGCGTTCCGGGCACGCGTCGCCGGCGTTCACCCGCACGCGTTCCGAAGAGCGTTCGCGACACACATGCTCGAAGGTGGCGGTGATCTGCGCGCAATTCAGGATCTGCTCGGCCACGTAAATGTCACCACGACGATGATCTACACGAATCTGTCCGCTTCAAATCTCAAATCGGTTCACGAGCGCTGCCATCCGCACGCAAATGGAGACGAAGATGGCGAAGAAAAGTAACGTGCCTGAAGTTCTGGGGCCGGTTGATCCCGTTCCAAACGTACGCACACAACTCGAACAGTTCATCGAGCAGAAGCTCGCGGAGATGATGGACGGTGACGCGGGAGTATTTGAGCCATTCTTTCAACGGAAAGCGATCTCGGCCGAGATCAGGAAACTCCAGACGGTCCCTCAGCAGCGCAAGTGGCATAACTACTTTGAAGAATGGGGCTGCTTGATGTGCGAAAAAAAGAACTGGCCGCACAGAAGCAACGGGATGTGTCAATCGTGTTATGGCAGGACTCTAGCAAGGCTCCAAGCCATCCTGCGCTTGACGGAAAAAGAACGGTCGGATGCCCCTTCATTCGCTCCAGATCGTCTGACTGAACTGGCCAGCGGAGCGGTACGCAAGCAGCTATCTGCAGAAACTTCCGCACCCGCCTACGTCACGAGGGCGGAGCATAAGGCCCAGCGACAGGCCGAGCGCAAAGCCCAGCGAGAAAAAGCTAGGCACGACAGGATCGCTGCGACGCGAGAAAAGCGCGCGCGGTGCGCCGAAGTGTGGCGCCAGGCCAGAGCTCTCCGTGTTGAGCAGAATTTGACCTGGAGAGAAATCGCGCAGCGCCTCGATCCGGACTTCGACAAGGACCCGAAGGCTGCGATCGCGAGAATAGAAATGGGAGCACACCGGGTGGCGCTCGTGCGCGACCTCACCGATCTCGCGCACGCAGCGGTCCGGAGGCGATCCAAAAAGAATTCCGCTTCCTGACGGAGGCGGACTAGGGAAGAAAAAATGAAGAAGGAAACTTCAGGCCAAAAGCATCACTTTGCGCGAATTATCGGGAAGTCGCCCTGCCGCGGCGCGGCTCATTACTCCACTTCGGACCAACTCGGGCTCTTCACCGAGAGCTTCGGACCTCCCGAAATGACTAAGCGCGGAAAAATCATCTACTGGAATTTCACGAGAAGTGATGGTGGAAAGTTTTCGCTAGTCTCGCGACTGCCGCGAATCCCAAAACCAACCGCTAGCCTGGGTCGTCACGAGGTGGAAGTTCGCTTGATAGCCAAGACCGGCATTCGCTCCTTCTGGGAGTGGACAGCAGAACGTTTGTCTGGCATCGAGTCGCTTGAAGAAAACCCGCCGTTTCTCGGCGCGGCTAACTTCGTGGTGCAGCGACTCGGATAGATGAGGTGTCCTTCGGTCTGGTGCGGCGAGTGCACTGTAATCCGCGACGGCCAGAAAATCGGCGTAAAAAGTGTGCAAACTTGTCATTTTCAGGAAATAAAAAGGGGAAAGTATGAAACTGAAGACCTTGGTGAAACTTACATGTGTAGCAGTTCTGTCTGTATTTGCACTGGCGCTCGGAGCGGCGGTGCGCGCAGACGGGATATCAGACTCCAACACGACGACGGACGGCAGTTCCGGGACTGTCAACGCAGGACAGGGTGAAGTATTCACGTGCCAGGACTCGTCGAACTCCTTCTCGTGCATCGATACGAGCGCATTCACGTGTTTCGGTTTCGACAACTGCCTCGCCCTGGGCGCGACGGGCGGAGCGCTGACCTTGGGCGCCTTTCTAGAACGAGTATGGTTCTGGTCCTGTTCAGTTCACCGCTGGCGACATCGCCTGTCATCACACCTGAGCCGGAGACGCTGCTGCTTCTCTGTGCAGGGATAACGGGGCTTGGATTGTGCAAGAGGCGCTTCCGACCGGCGCTCGTTACCAGATAGGCCGCTCGAAGCTTTGTCATCCAGAAAGCTGGTATTAGACATCGCCGGCCCTTCGGGCCGGTGGGAATCTTGAGATTCGCAAACTGGAGGTCGGACAGATGGAAATCGAGGCTATGCAAGCAGCTGAACAGACGGCGCCCGGGTCGAGGAGTAGAGCCAGAAGACGTGGCCAAGGCGGTTCGATCTTTCGACGAGGAACAAATTGGACTCTCGTATATCGGACACCGGACGGCAGGCAGAAATGGGAGGGTGGCTATCGAACGAAAGAAGAAGCACAGAAACGGCTCGGCGCAGTCTTAGGCACCATTCGGGAGAATCGCTACGTCGAGCCGAAAGATATTCGGTTTCGTGATTTCTGCGATGACTGGATGAAGAAATCCAAGGCAATCTTGAAGCCGAAAACTTGGGCATCATATCAGTCGGCACTGAATAGGTGGATCGCTCCAAATTCTGATGAGCGCAGAACTGAGCTTGCCAAGGCACGAATACCCCTTCTTGGCGAATGGTCTATTTGCGACATAAATCGATCTACAGTCAAAAATTTTGTGGATCAGCTCCTCGCGAAACCCGAGCTCAGCCGGAAATTCGTCAAAAACGTGGTGATTCTCTTGCATCGGCTGTTCGAGGAAGCAATTGACCGCGAATACTTGTTCGCGAATCCTGCTCGCAAGCTTCGCCTCCCAATGAGCGACTCTTCGGATCTGTCTGATTCGCGAGACGTGATTGTACCGACTCCCGAGGAGGTCGTGAAAACCTTTGCGGAACTCGCGCCCACCTACCAGGGGCTGTTGGCAACCAGCGCGATCACCGGCGCACGAAGAGGCGAATTGCTTGGTTTGAAATGGGAGGACATAGATTGGCTGAACTCTATGATTCAAATCCGCCGGACCCTTCAGCGGCTTCCGAAGGCGCTATTTGAAGGCGGCCTCTTCCGCGGTGTTGACCGTCTCAGCGACACTGGCCTCGCACTGGTGAGCCCCAAGTCGAAGCGAGCGCGCCGAACGATCGAAATGCCTCCCAAGCTCACTGACTTATTGAAGACGCTGCGCGCCGATCAGAAATATCGAGAGAATTCTTTTGTCTTTCAGAATGAGATCGGACAGCCGCTCGACCCGGACGGAGTCTATGACGTGATCCATGCGGCCCAGGACAAAGCGGGCGCGCGGAGATTCGGTCTGCATGGCCTACGTCATCTCTACTCGAGCTTGCTCGTCGCGAGCGGTGCCGACGTGAAGTTTGCGCAGGAACGTTTGGGCCACGCTTCAGCGATGACGACGCTCAATATTTACACCCACGCCATGACCGAGCACGGTCGCGAATATGCCGCTGCAGTTGAAGCGGCTTTTCCCTTTGTTAGCAATTTGTTAGCAGAACGGCAATCTGGGGAGTTGAGCGAAGAAGTCGTGAACTGAAAAAGTGATGGGCGCTCAAGCAGTTACGCCGAGCGCCCATGGTTGCGGGGGTTGGATTTGAACCAACGACCTCCGGGTTATGAGCCCGACGAGCTACCAGGCTGCTCCACCCCGCGCACAAATGATACCACAGAGCTCGCTCGCAGCACACATCACGCCCAGCGCGTTGAATTTGGCCGGCCCAAGTCCACGCTTCCACCCGCGCCCGCCGCCAGTCCGCTAGCAGCTCAATCCCCAATTCCCACCCAGCAAACTGTGATAGCATTTTGCATCCCCGCAGGATATATACGAGAGGACTCCTCTCATGGGCCACCGTTTCACGATCGGCGTCGAGGAAGAATTTCAAATCATAGATCCCACTACGGCCGAGCTCCGTTCGCACGTCAGCCAGCTAGTCGCCGCCACTTCCGCGAATCTTGGCGAACAGGTCAAACGCGAAATGCACCAGTCGATCGTCGAGATCGGCACCAAAATCTGCGAGAACGTTGACGAACTCCGCGTCGACATGCACCGCACCCGCGGCGAACTCGTTCGCTCCGCCGAAAGCGTCGGCCTATACGTGGCGGCCTCCGGCACGCACCCGTTTTCCAATTGGATCGACCAAGTAATCTCGCCCGGCGAGCGCTACAAAAACATCGTCGAGGAATTGCAGCAGCTGGCGCGTTCCCTGCTGATTTTCGGCATGCACGTCCACGTTGCCGTACCCGACCGCACCACGATGATCGACCTGATGAACATGGTGCGCTATTTCTTACCGCACCTCCTCGCCCTTTCCACAAGCTCGCCTTTCTGGATGGGCCGGAATACCGGCTTGAAATCGTTTCGCACCACGGTCTTCCGCCGCTTCCCGCGCACCGGAATTCCCGACCACTTCGATTCCTGGAGCGAGTACGAGGACTACGTCGGCCTGCTCATCAAGCTGCGCTGCATCGACAACGCGAAAAAAATCTGGTGGGACGTCCGCCCGCATCCCGTCTTCGGCACTCTCGAATTTCGCATCTGCGATGTTACGCCTCGAATCGAGGATGCAATTGCAATCGCCGCACTATCGCAAGCCATCGTCGTCAAGC
Source organism: uncultured Acidobacteriota bacterium (assembly GCA_963721825.1). GTDB lineage: Bacteria > Acidobacteriota > Terriglobia > Acidiferrales > UBA7541 > Palsa-295. The sequence goes on from CAVRLE010000003.1 coordinate 75,454, forward strand.
TCCATTATCTTTACACTAAGAACATGGGCTACCGGATGTACCCGCGCGCTTTAATCGAGGAAAACAAATGGCGCGCGGCGCGCTGGGGCGTCGAAGGCAATCTGATCGACTTCGGCAAGCAAGCCGAAGTCCCCATGCGCGAACTCGGCGAAGAACTCCTCGATTTCGTCGATGATGTCGTGGACGATCTGGGAAGCCGCAATGCGCTGGCTCCAATCGAGCGCATTCTGCGTGAAGGCACCAGCGCCGAGCGCCAATTGAAGACATACGCGGAAACGGGCGACTTGAAGGCAGTAGTGCGGCAGATCGTGGAAGAAACACGCGGCGAGAGCTCGAAGCAGGTATCGTCCGCGGCGCATTTCCCTGCTGGCGCATAAACGATTTATCGTTCAGCAGCGCGGCGACGCGCGGACAAAACGAAATCGCAAAGGAGCATGACACCGTGATGAAAATAGGAATTCTCTGCGGCCGCGAATACAGCTTCCCGCCTGCATTTATCGAGAAGGTTAATCAGCTGGGAAAAGTCGACGGAATCACCGCCGAGTTCGTTAAATTGGGCGGAACGCGAATGAACGAGCCCGCCGAGTATCGCGTCATCGTCGACCGCATCTCGCACGAGGTGGAATACTATCGAGGCTATCTAAAACACGCCGCGCTCGAAGGCACCTACGTAATCAACAATCCGTTCTGGTGGACGGCGGACGACAAATTTTTCAACTACGCTGTGGCCGCGAAGCTGGGCATAGCGATTCCGAAAACAGTGCTGCTGCCGCAGAAATCCTACCCCGCAGATGTGGATATCAATTCCGAATCGCTTCGAAATCTGAAATATCCGATCGAGTGGGACGAGTTGCTCGACTACGTCGGCCGTCCAGCGATACTGAAGCCATTTTCCGGTGGCGGCTGGAAGCACGTCTACAAAGTGAATAACAAAGAAGAACTGCTCGCGGCCTATGACGGGACCGGATCCTACCCCATGACGCTTCAGCAGTTTGTTAATTTCGATCAGTACGTGCGCTGCTTCACGTTCGGCAAGACGGATATCACGCCAGTCGCCTACGATCCCAAAGAGCGCCGCTACCTGGTCGATCACACTTACCTTTCCGCGGAGCTCGGCGCGCGTGTCGTAAAAGATGCACAGACGATCAATCAGGCGCTCGGCTACGAGATGAATACGATCGAGTTTGCGGTCGAGAACGGCGTGCCCTACGCCATCGACTTCCTGAATCCGGCTCCGGACTTTGAGCGCGACCGCATCACGGAATTTTATTTCGGCCACGTCGTCGAAAAGATGGCCAAGCTGGTCATAGACCGCGCTCTCAAGGGCAACGTAGCGAATTCCTGGCCGCGATGGGAAGAAATGCTCGGCATCGGTGCGGCAAGCGGTTTCACGGCTGCGCCCGCGGTTACAAAAGCTAGCGCGAGCGCCCCCGCAAAGAGCACGCCTGCGCGCGGCATTGGAGCAAAGAGCGCATGACGGGTTCGCCGCAGGCGTCCCGCGCATCCGACGAACCGCCGCGCCAGCCAGCCGTCACGCCCCAAGAGCCGCCTGCTGCGCAAGCATGGCACGCGCTTCTCCGCCCTGACGTCGAACTCTCCCCTGAATTCTGCGCCGAACTCAACGCTCGGATGCGTGCCGAAAAACTCAAATTCGGCGACCGCGTTCATTGCCCGTTCCTGCGCCCGTTTTTCCTCACAGCAGAAGACGACCGCCGCGTTCGTGCGGTCACCGAAGCGATTGCTGCAATCGGCGAACGCGTCGTAAAGCAATCGCTGGCCGATCCCGCGCTGCTTGCGCAAGCTGCGCTAACCTCAGACGAAGAGCGGCTCGCGAGAATCTCTCCAGGCTACGGTCGGTCGAGCACTGCTTCGCGTCTCGACGCATTCCTCTTGCCCGATTCCCTGCAATTCGCCGAATACAACGCCGAATCCCCTGCCGGCCCGGGTTACGCGGAAACACTCGCCGAAGTATTTCTCTCGCTTCCGGTGATGACGCGGTTCAAAGAAAGCTATCGCGTCCAAAAATACGAGACGATGAAGATGCTGCTCGAAGCCCTTCTCGCCAGCTATCGCGAATGGGGCGGCAAAGCATCTCCGCCGGTCATCGGAATCGTCGACTGGCGCGAAGTGCCCACGTGGAGCGAGTTTGAAATCCTGCAGGCGCGCTTCGAACGCGAAGGTGTGCCGACGATCATTAGCGACCCGCGCGACCTCGAGTTCGACGGCAAGAATCTCACCGCGCAAGGACGCCGCATCGATCTCCTCTACCGCCGCGTCCTCATCAACGACATTCTCGCGCATCAGGAAGAGTGTAACGCGCTGGTCGAAGCCTACGCGTCTGGCGCCGTCTGCATGGCGAACGCGCTGACGTGCAAAATCCCGCACAAAAAGGCTTTCTTCGCAGTGCTCACCGACGAGCGAAATGCCGCTCTCTTCAGCGATTCCGAGCGCGAACTGATTCGCCGCCACATTCCCTGGACGCGGCTCCTCGCGGACACTGAGACGACCCGCGATGGCGAATCCTTCGGCCTGCTCGATTACGTGCGACGCCGGCGCGACGATTTTGTGCTAAAGCCCAATGACGAATACGGCGGCACAGGCGTCACGCTGGGCTGGGAAAATAACGAAAGCGAATGGGACACCGCGCTCAATCGCGCGCTTGCGGATCTTGAGCACGCCTGGGTGGTGCAGGAAAAGATCGCAATTCGCCGCGAAGTCTTCCCTATGCAAACCTCAAACGGCGTCGAAATGCGCGACATGCTCGTGGACCTGGCTCCCTATCTCTTCCGCGGACAAATAGCAGGGTTTCTCACGCGGCTTAGCTCCACCGGTCTCGCAAACGTGACATCGGGCGGAGGACAAGTGCCCGCCATGGTCGTCGAGCCTCTTGGCTGATGTTTACAAGCAGTGCGACTAGCTATGGCAAAGAAGCGGAGGCAAAATTACAATAGAACATATGCCTACTGAGACGGCTCTCGAAGAGCTCATCCCGGGCGCGCGAAACGCAGTCGAAACCTGCCTCGCGATTCAGCCCGGTGAACGCGTCACCCTCATCACCGATCGTCCCAGCGAGGAAGTTGCCGCAAGCCTCGCCCGCGCAATTGAAATGCGCGGCGCGTCCTGCGAAGAATTTCTGCTCGAGGATCTTGCGCCACGGCCTCTCGTGCGAGCGCCGAAACCCGTTCTCGATTCGCTCGAACGCGCCGATGCTGGAATCTTGTGCATGAATCCGATGCCCGGCGAACTGGGCGCGCGCAAAGACATCGTCGGTGTCGTCGAACGCCGTCAGATTCGCTACGCCCACATGGTCGGCGTAACGCCCGAAATCATGCAACAAGGCATGCGCGCGGACTACACGCTCGTTGACCGCCTCAGCGAAAAACTCCTCGACAGGATGCATAAAGCGCGCTCGTTGACCGTGCGCACCGATGTGGGCACTTCGTTAGTCGCAACTTTCGATGCAGGCCTCGACTGGGTCAAGACCAGCGGCTTGATCAGCCGTCGGTATTGGTCGAATCTTCCAGCCGGCGAAGTTTTCACCACGCCTGCAAAAGTAGATGGCACCTTCGTCTGCGACGGCACTGCCGGCGACCATTTCTGCGGCAAGTACGGCGACCTGCAAAAAACGCCGCTGGTCCTCGAAATTCGCGGCGGGCGCCTCACAAAAGCAACCTGCTCCCGCAAAGACCTCGAAGAAGAATTCTGGCAATACTGCCACACCGACGAAAATAGCGACCGCGTAGGCGAACTGGCCTTCGGCACAAACCTCAGCCTCTCAGACATGATCGGCGTGCTTTTACAGGATGAGAAGCTTCCAGGCGTGCATCTAGCTTTCGGCGACCCATACGGCAGCCAAACGCATGCAGCCTGGAGTTCAACCACCCACGTAGATGTCCTAGCGCGCCACTGCAACGTCTGGATCGATGACGAGCAGGTAATATCGAAGGGCCGTTACATGCTAGAAAAATTCGGTCTGGCGTAGGTTCTAAGTGGCACAGGCACTCTTGCCTGTGCGCTTTCCTTACGGCTCAGTCGCGATGCTTGCCGACTAAAACAGCTGCGTGATGTATTCCCACATCTGATGCTTCCAGTACGGCCAATCATGCCCACCCTGCGGTCCCCAATCGTCGAGATGATGATAAATCCCCTTACTCGCAAGGATGTGCGAAAGCCGATACGACGGCCCACTGTTCTCCCAGGGCCCGCTGCCGGTGGCAATGTGAATATCGCACTGATTTAGCCGACCGATCATGTTCCCATCCGCGTTCGAAAGATAATCCACCGGGTTGTTGAAATACGTGTTGTCGTCGTACATGCCGTCCATGAAATTCCTAATATCGTAAACACCGGACAGCGCGAAGCAGCGGCGCACCACATCAGGATGTTTGAAGAGAGTGTTCGCCGCATGATAGGCGCCGAACGAAGCACCCATAGTCGAGATAGCAATGTCCCCGGACCGGCAATTCTCGCGGACAAACGGAACCACTTCCTCTCGAATATACGAGTCGAATTGCGCTTCGACGTAGCTGCGATGAAAAGGGTGCGCGCCTTTGTCGTAAAAGCCGGCCCAATTCACGGAGTTGATGCTGAAGAATTTCACGCGCCCCGCATCGATTAGAGGCGCCAAGGCGCCGATTAGTCCCTGGCCTTCGAGCTCCCACTCGTCGCCCGCGCTGGTGGGAAATCCGAGCAGCGGCGGCCCCCAGTGACCGTAGACCACCACTCCCATTTCGAGACCGAGGCGTTGCGAATACCAGCGATGATATTCCCTTTTCATTTTGCTCCTACGCGCGAGTTTCCGTTGGATTCGCCGGGCCGTTCAAAAGGCGGGCGGTATTATACGGCCTTTGCGAACGGCGGAAAGAGGAAACAATGCACGGTGAATTTCGCGTCTGATATTCTATTCATAGACGTGCGCAACTTTGGAGCCACCTTCGATTGTCCTCTTTGATGCAGGCAAATGAAGCCGCGGCAGCCGGTCCCGGCCAGCTGCGAAAATTCGAAAACTACCGATCGCGTTACCTCCCCGGCGAGCGCACCGTCATCGTTTACGTGCCGGGCATCTACGAGCGGCGGCCGGATTTGCGCTTTCCAGTGCTCTACATGCAGGACGGTCAGAATCTCTTCGATCCCGCCACATCGTTTATTCAAGGCGTCTACTGGCGTGTGGGCGAAACGGCTGATCGGCTGATTGCTGAAGGCGCGACTCGGCCGCCCATAATTGTCGGAATCTATAACACCGGCAAGCGACGCCTGCGCGAATATTCGCCGTCAAAGGATCGCAAGCTCGGCGGAGGTGGCGCAGACCGTTACGGGCGGATGCTGACGCGTGAGATAAAGCCTTTCATTGAATCGCAGTTTCGCATCCTTTCTGGCCCAGCGAACACCGGAATTGCTGGCTCATCGCTCGGCGGGCTGCTGACGATTTATCTCGGTCTGAAGTACCGACAAATATTCGGAAGGGTCGCCGCGCTATCGCCTTCGGTGTGGTGGAATCAGCGATGGATTGTGAATTACGTTGCGCGTGGGCGCGTTGAACCAAGGCCGCGCATGTGGCTCGACGCCGGCACCCAGGAGAGCGAGCACGAGATTGACGATATGCGCAAGCTGCGCGACGCCCTGGTACATCGCGGCTGGCAGGAAGGGCACGACCTGCGTTACAGCGAGATTCAAGGCGGAAAGCACGACGAAGCGGCATGGGCCCTTCGAGTGGATCCATTTCTGCGATTTCTCTTCCCTGCCCGATAGGCCGACGTATAATCCGATTTTTCGCGGCACGGTTGCAAAGTTGCGATTCGCCTGAAAAAATATTAGAGGACTCGCGTGCCAAACCAACGCCCACCGACAATTCTGTGCGTCAGCTCCTATGAAAAGGGACAGGAATTCATGCGCACGTGCAAGCGCGAAGGGTGGGACGTGTTTCTCCTGACGGTAGAAAAGCTTCGCGATGCTGACTGGCCACGCGAAGCGATTACCGAAGCGTTCTACCTTCCCGAAGAGCTGCCGCCGCAGGGACTGATCAACGCGGTGAGCTACATGGCGCGCTCGCGGCCGATTGACCGCATTGTCGCGCTCGATGAATTCGACATGGAAAACGTGGCTGCGCTGCGCGAGCATCTGCGCATCCCGGGAATGGGCTTGACCACGATGCGTTATTTCCGCGACAAGCTGGCCATGCGCGGGCGCGCGAAGGAAGAAGCCATCGCCGTACCCGAATTCGTCCACGTGCTGAATTACGATGATCTGCGGCATTTCATGGCGCGCGTGAAACCACCCTGGCTGCTGAAGCCGCGCTCGCAAGCGTCGGGAATCGGCATGAAGAAAATCAACCAGGAGGCTGAGCTCTGGCCGTGGCTCGACCAGTTGGGCGATCAGCAATCGTTTTATCTGCTCGAGCAATTTGTGCCCGGAGACGTGTTTCACGTGGACAGCATCGTCTCAGAACGCAAAGTAGTGTTCGCGGAGGCGCACGCTTACGGAAGTCCGCCGCTCGACGTGTCACACGGTGGCGGCGTGTTTACTAGCCGTACATTACTGCGCACCTCCGCGCTGTCGAAATCGCTGCTGAAAATCAACCGCGAGGTGATTACGGCATTGGGTCTCGCTCGCGGTGTGACGCACGCGGAATTCCTGCGCGCGCATGATGACGGCAAAATTTATTTTATCGAAGTGGCCGCGCGCGTCGGCGGAGCGTACATCTCCAACGAGATCGAAGCTGCCACCGGAATCAATTTGTGGCGAGAGTGGGCGCTTCTCGAAATCGGCGTGGGGAAAAAGCCATACGCGCTGCCGAAGAAACGCAACGGTTATGCGGGCGTGATTATTTCGCTGGCGCGGCAGGAAACGCCGGACACTTCGGCGTACAACGATCCTGAGATCGTGTATCGCGTGCCCAAGCACCATCATGCGGGATTTGTCCTGAGTGCGCCGAAACCGGAGCGCATTGGCGAACTGCTCGATTCCTACAGCGGGCGATTTCGCGAGGATTTCTACGCTACGCAGCCAGTTCCCGACAAGCCGACCGCATAACAAAAGCGCGTTTTGTAACGATTAGGAATTTGGAAGTGGCTGTATCTAAAGAACATAAACGGAGTTTTAATCGCGGTGTAACGATTAGAAATTTGGGCTAATCGCAACAATTGGCCTGCCGCTACCGACCATTGCGGCGGGCATCGGTGGGCTAGGTTTCCGAGCTCGTGAGCCGATCCGCCCGGCGCAGATCAGGGAATGCGTAGGCCCACAGCGCAGTCACGATTAGAGTTCCTACTCCCCCAAGAATCACGGCCGGTACCGTGCCGAACCAGTGCGCGGTCAGTCCCGATTCCGCTTCGCCTAATTGATTCGAGGCGCCGATGAAAACCATGTCTACCGCATTCACGCGCCCGCGCATTTCGTCCGGCGTCGCGACTTGAATCAACACGCCGCGGATAATAACGCTGACCATATCGCTCGCGCCTACCAGTATGAGCGCCGCCATCGAAAGATAGAGATTGTGGGAGATTCCGAAGAGGATTGTGAAAATGCCAAATCCAGCGACGCAGAAGAGCATCGTCCAGCCTGTTTTTCGCTGAAGAGGGCAGTAGGCGAGAAAAATCGCCATGGCACCGGCGCCGATCCCCGGCGAGCAGCGCAGAAGGCCAAGCCCCCACGGCCCGGTGTGCAGTATTTCGTGCGCATACACGGGAAGCAACGCGACGGCACCGCCGAGAAGAACCGCAAAGAGGTCGAGCGAGATAGAGCCTAGAATTATTTTCTTGCGCCAAATGTAATGAAGCCCCGCGAGGACGGTTTTCAGACTGACTGGCTCGCGGGGGCGCGGTTTTGAAACGGGATTTACGCCGAGCATGGAAAACATGGCGGCCGCTGAAAGCGTCATCGAGGTTGCGTAGACGGCGAGAGGCCCGTTCGCTAGTGCGTAAATCACGCCGCCAATTGAGGGGCCGAGAATCGTGGCGCTTTGAAATGTGGTGGAACCCCAGGCGACGGCATTCGGCAGGTGCTCCTCAGGAACCATTTGCGGGACGATGGCGCGGGTTGCCGGTCCATTGAAGGAACGAACGACACCGAGCATCACCATCACACCGTAGATCCAGTAGACAGAAGGCACGCCGCGCACGGAAATCAAGAACAGGAAAGCAGAGCAAACGGCAAAACCTGCGTAACATCCGAACAAGATTTTTCTTCGGGAGAATCGATCCGCGGTGTGCCCGGATACCAGGAATAGAAGAATTCCGGGAAGGAATTGCGCGAGGCCAACAAGCCCGAGGGCGAGTGGGCTGCGCGTGATCAGGTAGATCTGCCATCCGACTGCTACCGACTGCATTTCAAGGCTGGCGATGATGAACCAGCGAGCGGTGAGAAACAGCGCAAAACCCGGATAGGTGAAAGCCACTCGCCCGGCGAGTGAAGGGGTCCCCGATTCGGCCATCGCCGAATACTTTGTCACAGAATTTGAATTTGCACGAGGGGCGATCGCGGGCCTCGAACCATCCGAATTGTGTAGTGCTGTCTTTTAAGTTGGAACTGATTCGATTCCCACCGTAAGCGGCGCGCCCCGTCAAGGACCATAGGCGTGCAATCCCGTGTGAGGACCACCCCGACGTTGGCCAAACCAGTCAACACAAGCGCGTTTATCGGTACTAACTCGACGGGCGAGCGGATAACTTCCGGGTTGCCCGTCAACCGACCAGAACGCACTTAGCGAATCCCGGTCTTGAGCGTAAGCGCCTGATTACAACCATTGACTTCGGGTTTGCCGTTATACCAAGGAAAACGTATCGCAGTACGCGAAGCGGTAAGAGCCTAGTTTCGTAAATCGCGCGCTGGAGGCTGGACCTGCTCTTGAATCCACCTCCGCGTGGCGGGATCATCCTCCGAGGATCACGCCTTGACGGCTTCGACGATCGACAACGGACTGTGAGTCGCGATGACGCGCGACAGCCGGAACCCCGCACCGCGCAGCAGCCTCGCAAACTCGGCCTTCGTCCGCTCACGGCCGAGCGGCGTAAGCACCAGCATTTCCAGATCGAGCAGCTTGCCATAATGCGGCGCGTTGCCAGAGGGGACGACCGGATCCACAATCAGCACCTTGCCCCGCGGCCCGAGCGCGCGGTGGCATGCTTGAAGGATCCGCGTCGCCGAGTCGTCGTCCCAGTCGTGAAGGATGTGCTTCATGATAATCGCGTCGGCGCCCGGTGGCAGTTCTTTGAAGAAGTCACCGCTTTCGGTACGCACCCTGCCCGTGATGCCAGCGCGAGTGAATGTCGCGGCGGCGCCAGCCGCAACGTGCGGAAGATCGAACAGGATACCTCGGATCGCCTTATGGCGGCGCAGGACGGTGGCCAGCAGCAGACCGTGGCCGCCCGCAACGTCCATCAGCACCTCGACCCCTTTGAAGTCGTACGCGTCGGACGTCGCGCGGGCCTCCGTAGCGCTGATTGACGTCATGGCGGCGTCGAAGACTGCGGCGACTTCGGGATTCCGCGAGAGGTGCTCGAATATAGACGCCTTGAAAACATGATCGAACGCCGGCATGCCCGTCTTCACGCTGTAACCAAGCTGTCCCCAAGGCCGCCACGTGATGTCGTGAGCGGTAAAACGCGCGTACCCGGCAAGACTCTCAGGGTGGTCGCTCCGAAGGAGCTGTCCCATGCCCGTAAGTTTGAACCGGCGGTCGGCGCTTTCAGCGAATAGGCCCACGCTCGCGAGTGCTCTCAGCAAGCGATAAATCCCATCCTCCGACACTCCGGCTTCAAGGGCGATATCGCTGCACTGCCGCGCTCCCTTCGCAAGCTGGTCGGGGACGCCGATTTCAACTATCGTGCCGAGTGCCTGACTGATCCACTTGCCGATCACCATTTGAAAAAGGACCTCGTACGGACGCGATGGGGAAGTCCGATTCGCTCGGCTCCTAGCCATAAGTCCTCCTCAAGCATTGTGCGCCTGGATTGTAATGGCGTCGCACGTGAAAGGTAAAGCTGCTGTGCGCGTCCTAAAAGTGGGAGAGCCCTCGGTGTAAGCAGCTTTACGAGGCGCGGTGCTTGGAAACAATCTGGGGACCAAAACCCTGCGGCGTGACCTAGGGGCAAATCGTCGGCAAGCCGGAAGTAATGGCGCGATCAGTTCTCTGGAATTACTTCCGGGTGGCCCGTTAACCGTCAACGACTGGCACCCAGGCGGGAAAGGAGAACGGTTGGGTATCAATAATCTGCTTATTTGTTGCTTTGCTGCGGTTGCCCCGCCAGTTGATTGTGCAAAGCTGCAAGCAGCCATTTACGATTTTGCTTTATATAAATATGAGTAAAATGCAGCGTCCCGCTGAAACTCGCGTCGGGATCCGCTACCCAGGTGTGCCGAGGTCCAGGTTTTGCTCCAGTACCCTTGGCTTCTAGGGTGCCAGTCACAACGGCGGAGTCTTCATAGAAGCGAAATTGGAGTTCCTTTTGCTCATACACATCCCAGTGGAACTTTCCGGTTTTTATTAGTTCTGCCAAGGGTTTGAAGTATTCATTTAGCCATGCGGTCTTGTTCTGGCGGTTTCCATAAATGTCGGTCTGGAGATAGTTGCCCGTCATAGAACTGGCGATGGCTTCCACGTCACCTTCTATGCTTGCTCGACGCCGCTCGGCCATTATGGCGCGAAGTTCCGCTTCAGGGTTCGTGCCGATTTTCGTTGCGAGAATCGTCGCGGTTGTTTTCATTTCTTTCCCAGGCTCGCCTTCTTGAAGCACTTGGGTGAAGGAATCGGGCCTGATATTTTTGAAAATTTCGGAATACACGCGCTTCTTACCCGAGTTCACCTGCTCTTCTTTCCACTCAAGGCTTTCCCCGTTCCACTTGGCAACCTCTTCGGAAACGTAACATCCGTCCGGATTGCTGGTATCACACCAGACAAAGCGCTGACCCTGCGCCTGCTTATCCCACCAAGCGACACCTAACCCCTCCACATTGCCCTTGCCGTCCTTTTCTCTATATTCTTCGATGACAGAGCGTCCTCCTGGGCCCGCCCGCCAAACTTCTGTGCCCACTCCAGTATCGCCGCCCGATCTTTCAGAAGTCGGTGGGTACTTCACATTGATCACCCACGAGCCCAACATCAAGTTTTGAACGTCGGGGCCGGGCATCTTTAGCCGTTGGACTTCTTCAGATTCTTGGCTTTCCTCTGCCGTATTCGTTGCCTGATTAGCAGCTGCTTCTGCCACCCGGAGTATCGAATCGAGGGCCGGTCTATCAAATTCTTTGCCAGCCAGAAACACCGCACGAATCTTTGTTGTGTTGTGGATGTCTTGAAGGGGGTCGGCATCCAGCAGAACAAGATCGGCGATTTTCCCCAGCGTTACGGATCCGTATTTGTCCGACGCGTCCATGAACAGCGCGGGGTTACGGGTCGCCATTTGCAACGCGCCAAGCGGGCTGACTCCCGATTCGACCAGAAGCGCAAGCTCATCGTGCAAGCTGAATCCAGGAAAACAGAAAGCATTCCCCACGTCTGTACCGGCAAGCATAGGCACTCCAGCGCGGAATAGTTCACCGGTCAGTTTCGATTCCGCGGTGAATATATCCCTCCTCACACCGAATTCTGACGCCGACCACTCTTTCGTGCGGGGATCAGCCTTCCCGGTCACCCAATCTCGAAATTCCCCCGAGAAGTATCGGACGCGGTTGTCGCTGGTGAATTGCGGATTGTTCAACAGGCCCACCGAGCGCCAGACGGCGAGGGTCGGCACAGGCCAACTTCCGTTCTCTCTTAACTCAGCGAAAAGACCCTTGCATCGCAAATCGCTATAGCTCTGCAAAGCTGCGAGAACCAGTGCGTCGAATTCTATCCCGATGGGTTTGGCCGCCAGGATTTTGGGCCGGAGGTCTTTCTCGCGGCTTGAACAAGCCAGCTCCATCCCAATCAAATGTTCGATGGTTCGTTGCTTTGCCGCAGTCGCTTCCAAGACAGTAACGCTGTTCGGAACGTGCCCGTCCACCGGGATGTTTTGCCGTCTGGCTTCGTCAACGATGGCGAAATACGCCTCGCGGGAAAGTAAGCTGTAGACCTTGATGAAGTCGGCCCCTCTTTGCTTCTGCTCGTCTACCACCTTCCGCGCCTCGTCTGCAGTTTCCACGGCGATCGAGTTCGGCCAGACCGGAGGCTTGCCATCAACTATCGGACTCCCCAGGTAGATATGCGGCGCGATGAGACGTTTTGCAGCCAAATCAGCTCGAAACTTGTTCGCATCAGGGGGCCCAAACATCTCCCGGACGCCGGTCACGCCGTTCGCAATATAGAGAGGGAGGGTCGAGTCATAGTTTGTGCCGTGGACGTGCATGTCCCAGAGTCCAGGAGTCAGAAACTTACCCCTACCGTCGACGACTTTCGCACTCACAGGTGCAGCTGTTTTACTATCGCGTACATCGGAAATTTTTCCGCCGGCAACAATGACCGTGCGGTCCGCGGCTTCCTTCCCCGTCTCAGTGTCGATCACAGTCACGTGAGTGATATAGGTTGTCGTGTCCGGCGCAGGATCGGGACCTGCTTTCTGCGCTCCCACGGTGACGCACATCACGACCGGCAGGAACCAACAAATGCTCCGCATGTTTTCTATCCTCGTGAATCGCGAAATCGGGCAGATGCTTAGGCAAGAATTGTAGCGCAAAGGATTTTGAGCGGTTAGTCGGCTAACCGGAAGCTATCCGGCTTCGACGGCGGGATTAGTACTGTGAAGTCGGCATCTCGCCAGCAACCCAACGGTCCGACGGGCACCTTCTCGAACGAAGACGGCCCGCTCCCGTGGTGATGTAGTGTCGCGTGCGTGATCGAAGGGTCGTCGGGCAAAGCTCTAAAAGGTTGGGTTCGATCTCCGTCGCCGCAGAGTGGGTTCTCTCTAGGCGTGAGCGCAGAGGCTGGCTATCGCAGGTTCTGGTAGACCGACTCCTCGAAATCGCGCAGCGTTCGGATGGCGCCGTCGTCGTAGAACGGCAGGACCTGCATCATCATGACGACGCCGATGTGCTGAACGGGATCGATCCAGAACTCGGTGTTGTGGATGCCTGCCCAGCTCAAGCTGCCCGCGCTGCGGAACTTTGCGTACTGTGGGTCGCCCGAAGCGATTTGAAAACCGAGCCCGAATTTATCATGGCCGGCGCCGAGGGGAAATGGCTTGGCGAGCGATTGGTCGGCGGAGGGCTGCAACTCCACGAAGATGGATCCGATGTTGTTTTCGCCCATCATCTTTACGGAGCTCTCGCTCAGGATTTTCGCGGGCCCCAGATGCCCTCCGTTGAGCAGCATTTGCATGAACTTTCCGTAATCCTGGGCGGTGGAGTAGAGGCCGCCATCGCCGCGGAATGGGGGCGTCGGCAGCGCCGGGATGGGGCGGGGCGGTTGCTCTTGCAACAGACCGTTTACACGGCTGTGCTTCGTGGCCACGCGCGACTGTTTGGCGAGTGGCACGGCGCATGAGGTGTCCACCATTCCGAGCGGCACGAAGATGCGCTGCTGGTAGTAAGCTTCGAGCGACTGGCCGGTGGTTTTCTCGACGATCATGCCGAGGACCACGGTGCTGGGACCGTAGTTCCATTTGTCGCCAGGATCGTTCACGAGCGGCAGCTCCCACTCGTCCTTTTTCATTGCCTCTTTAAGCCGGTACTCGATCGGGCTAAAAGCCCCGTAGGCGATGCCGGAGGTATGCGTCAGCAAATGGCGGATCGTTATCGGTCGCTTGGCCGGCCGCGCTTCGTAGGTTGCGTCTTTCTCGTTGAACTTCGTAATGACCTGCAGGTTGTCGAAGCCGGTCAGGTATTTCGACACCGGATCGTCGAGCTTGAGCTTGCCCTCTTCGAACAGCATCATGATGGCCACCGAAGTCACCGGCTTGGTCATGGACGCAATGGCAAAAATGGCATTCACGGGCATCGCAACATCGTGAGCTATGCCGAGCTTGCCGGCTGCGGCTTCGTACAGCACGTCGCTGGGGCCAACGACGAGTGCGACGACGCCCGGCGTGTCGCCGCGACTGACAGCATCGCTCAGCTGGCGCGAAAGTGCGGCTTTGCCCGAGTCTGAAAATCCTTTTGCCTGTATTCGTTCGGACGGGCGAGAGCTCAACGTGTTTGTCTGAGGGAGCGCGGAAGAAACCAGCAATCCTGCGAGGGCCACGAACGCGGCTAAGGTGATGGCGGTCTTGTACCGTCTCATAATTTTGTGCGCCCCAGGTTTCTCGCTTGGTTAGAGCGGCATGTGATTGAACAGGCGAAGTGTAACCCATGGGGGAGGGAGAGAAGCTGAATTACTGGAAACCGGAAGCTATCAGCCGACACCTTACCCAGAACCTCATTCTTTACGCTTCCCAGAACCACGTTTGCGCAGCTAAAGTAGCTCGCGTCGCGCTCCTCTCGAAAGGAGGATGGGATGCTTTTTCAAAGACGGCAACTACTTCGAACTCTGTCATTCGCTTTTGGGTCGAGCTTCATCTGGAGTCGGAACCAACTCGGCATCGCTGCGCAGACAGCCACACAGTCAAAGGTCTCCCCTCCCCCTGCGGGGGCCGCTGTTCGCGATGGGATCGCTGGAGGAACGGAAATGGAAAAAGTGACCGGAATCGGAGGATTCTTCTTTCGAGCCAAAGATCCGAAAGCGCTGGGGCTTTGGTACGAGCAACACCTGGGGATTTTGCCGATACCAACGAGCTACGGGGCAACCGGGTGGCAGCAAGAGGCAGGATCAACCGCTTTCGCTCCCTTCCCTGAGACGAGCAAATATTTCGGGGATGACCAGAAGGTTTGGATGCTGAACTTTCGAGTCCGCGATCTCGACAAAATGGCGGCCCAGCTACAAGCTGCGGGAATCGCGGTCAAGATTGATCCGGAGTCTTATCCCAACGGCCGGTTCGCCCGCCTGCATGACCCTGAGGGAAATCCGATCGAATTGTGGCAGCCCAAGACTCCAGAGACTAAGAGCTAGGTCGCAAAGTAGTTCACCATTTCCTTTGATGGCAAATGGGGTTTGCAGGGGAAGATTGGCCCGAAGCCACTAGTCGTTCCACTGGCGGCTTCGGGTGGTCGCGGGGGCCCGATTTGGACGCATGTCGGCGCTAACGGTCCGGACGGCTCCTAAGGCATTAGTGCAAGACGCCCATCTGGTAGTTCAGCACCGAGGTTTGAACCTGGTAGTCGTATTTCGCGCTGGCTTCGACGATTTCGGCTTGAGTTTGGTTGAGTTGGGCCTGGCTGAGTTCGATGATGGAGCTTAGGCCAAGTTTGTAGCGGGCCTGGGCGAGATCATAGGCTTGACGAGCTTGCGCGAGGAATTGTTCGGTGACTGAGAGACGCTGGAAGGCAGAATTCGCGTTGAGCCAGGCGGTGCGCACGTCGCGCGTGATGCGATTCTGAAGATCGCGAACGTATTGCTGTTGGGCACTGGCGCGAGCCTCGGCTTCGGAACGCAACGATCCGTAGAGATGGCCGTTGAAGATGGGGATGTTGAGGTTGAACGCGCCAGCAGCGTAGCGCGGGGATATTAGATTGTCCTGCCGGAACGGAACGAGTCCCGCAGTGCCAATCGCGCTGAGAGTTGGAAACCAAAGATCTCTTTCCGCCTTTGCGAAGCTTTGCGCAGATTGAAGTTCGAAGTGCTGACCGATGAGTTCGGGACGATTTTGAATGGCCGTTTGGAGGACGCCTGGAAAATCGGCCGGAGGCGGCTGCGGATTGCTTGGCAGCGGATCGGCAAACGTAAACGCATGCTGCTCGGAGTATCCGAGCGCTGCGGAGAGGTCGGCGAGAGATGCGTCGAGGTCATTCTGGGCCTGAATCTGCAGAAGCTGGGCCTGCGAGAGGTCGACATTGGCGAAGCTGACGTCGAGCCCGGACTTGAGCTTATTTTTTTCGAGAGTGGTGATCTGGTCGGAAACGAGCTGACGGGCCTTGACGGTTTCCTGCGCGACTTGGAGAACGGCCTGCGCTCTTAGGACACCGTAGAACGCCTGGTCCGCAGCGAGAAGGACGTCGGCGCGAGAAAGAGTGACATTTGTTTGCTCGGCCTGGGCAGCGTACTTCGAGCTTTTGACGAGCTCGTGCGTGCGGCCGAAATCCGTGACGAGTTGGCTGATTGTGAGGCCGTAGGCGAAACGATCGAAAACTGTGGGATTGTTTAGGCCGCCAGCGGCGATGCGGCTGTTGTTTTCGGCGTACGCGCCGCTGACGCTTCCGAATGCCAGCGGGTAATAGGCGGACTTCACTTCTCCAACGCGCGCTTGCGCCGCCAGAGCGAGATAGCCAGCGGCTTGTACTCGAGGATGATTTTGAAGCGCGATTTTTTCGGCGTCTTGCAGGGTGAGCGATTCTGAGGCCTGCGGCGGAGCGGAGGTTTGCGAGGCCGGTTGGCCCGGAGCTACGTGCATCGCCTCGGACTGTGCGGAAACATTACGGGCGGCTGCGAATAGGAGCACAAGAATGGCGAGGAGGAGTGGGAGTCTGTTCATTACGCCTCCTGCGGCATGGCCGCAGCGGTTGCTCGTTCGCGGCGCTGATACATGATCAAGTACGCGGCGGGCACGACGAAGATTGTGAGAACGATCGAAGTGAGAAGACCGCCGATGATTACTCGCGCGAGAGGAGCGTAGGCTTCGCTGCCGGTTTCGAGTTTGAACGCCATGGGCAGCAAGCCCACGACCGTGGCGAGTGAGGTCATCAGGATCGGGCGAAGACGGATGCGGCAGGCGTGGACCACCGCGTCTCGCAGATTGTGGCCTTCGCTGCGCAGCACGTTGGCAAAATCAACTATCAAAATGCTGTTTGACACGACCATACCTTGGAGCATCACGATGCCCATTAGCGACTGGATGTTCAGAGTGGTTCCGGTGAGTGCGAGAGTGAGGACGACGCCGATGAGTCCTGTGGGGACGGCCAGAACGATTAGGAACGGATCCAAGAAGGATGAAAATTGCGCGACCAGGATGAGATAGACGAGCAAGACAGCGAGGAAGAGGCCGAGGCCAAAACTTTTGAATGAAGATTGCATCGTGAGAACCAGGCCGCGGATATTCACGCGAGTGTTGGGCGGCAGTTGCGTGCGGGCGATGATCTGTGAGATTTCCCGCTGAGGACCGCCGATGTCTTCTCCGGTTGGAGCAACGTAGACGTCAATCGTTCGTTGCAGCTGATAGTGGTCTACTTCGGTGGGAGTGAGGATGGGTACGACGTCCGCAACCTGATTGAGATACGTCGGCAGCTTCAAATTGGGCGCGCGCAATGGCATGGCCTTTAGATCCTGTATGGACTTGACCTGATTTTCCGGGTACTGCACGGTGACGAAGTAATTGTTTCCGTTCTTGGGATCGACCCAGTAGCTGGGAGCGATCATCACGTCTGAGGTCAGCGCGGTGATCAAGTTGTCGATCACTTCTTTGGGAGTGAGGCCTAGCTCTGCGGCGCGATCGCGATTTACGTTTACCTGGAGCGCGGGGTAATCCATGTCCTGCGGGATGTAGACATCCGAGACGCCTTTCGCAGCCTTGATCTGGCGCGCCAAATCCTGCGCGATCTTGTCGTTCGTTTTGAGGTCCATGCCGCTCACTTGCACGTCAATGGGTGCGGGCATGCCTTGATTCAAAACTGCGTCGACTAAACCTCCGGATTGGAAATAGGTGCGGAGTTGGGGAAGCTGCGCCGCGATTCGCCGGCGAACTTCGTTCATGTACACGAAACTGCTGGTGCTGTGATCTTCCTTCAGGCCAACCTGCACGAATGCGGAGTGCATCCCGGCGTTTGGAGTGAACAGCGCGGAGAGGTCCGGCATGACGCCGATATTCGAAACCACTGTATTGAGATCTTCGGGTTTTACCACCTGGCGCACGATTTCTTCCACCTGCTTTATGTAGTCGTTTGTGATTTCGATGCGGGTTCCGGTGGGCGCCTTCACGTTGATGACGAACTGGCCGGCATCCGAGCGGGGGAAAAACGAAACGCCGATGAGTGGAATGAGAAGAAAGCTGAGCAGGAACATCCCTGTAAAAATGAGCAGGGCTTCGCGAGGACGGTCAAGCGTCTTATCTACGTATCTCTCGTAAACATTCAGCATCTTTTCAAATTTGGCGTTGAAGCCTGCGTGGAATCGCGCACCCCAGGACTTCCTGGCTTCCTCGCCGTGTGCATGAGCGGGTTTCAAGAAGTATGCGCAGAAAAGTGGGACCACCGTGACGGCGTCGAAGTAAGAGGCAGCGAGTGCGAGAACAACAGCCAGCGCCAAAGCCGAAAACAGATACTTGCTGACGCCGAAGAGCAGGGTAACCGGGAAGAAAACCACGATTGCGACAAGCATGATGGCCAGAACGGCGAGCGCCACTTCATTCGCGCCTTTTACGGCGGCCACTTTGGGATCTTCGCCGAGTTCGATGTGCCGGTAGATATTTTCGATTACCACGACTGAGTCGTCGATCAAGCGCGAAAAAGCGAGTGCGAGGCCGCTGAGAACCATCGCGTTGATGGTTTTATCGGCGAGGTGGAGGATGAAAAATGCCATCATCACCGAGAGCGGAATGGAAAGGAAGACTGCGGACGTGGCTCGCATACTGCCTAGGAATAGAAGAATCATGACTGCGGTGAGGAACAGGCCGATGCCGCCTTCGCGGAGCACGGTTGAAATAGCCTGTTTGACAAACACGGACTGATCAAAAACCACGTGGGTGTGGAGCTGCGCCGGAATATCTCGAAGAGTGAGGATGGCCTTCTTGATGCCGTTGACGACCGCGATCGTATTCGTGTCGCCACCCTGTTTCAGAATTGGTGCGTAGACGGATTTCTGGCCGTTGACGCGAACGATGTTGTACTGCTGGTAGGAACCGTCGACGGCTTTGCCCACGTCGGATAGAAAGACTGACTTTTGGCCTTCGGTCTTGAGAGGCACGCGGTTCAGGGCATCGGCGTCGGCAACCTGTGCGTTGGTGTAGATGTTGTAGTCGAGCGGACCCAAACGCACGTCGCCGGCAGGAAGAATCAGGTTTGATTCGTTCATCGCGCGAACTACATCCATGGGACTGAGCGCGTGCGCCTGGAGCTTCATCGGATCGACGTAAACCATGATCTGGCGATATTTCCCGCCGTATGGCGGAGGCACCGTGGCGCCAGGGACGCCCGCGATCTGGTTGCGAATCTGGAATTGCAGGTAATCGTGAAGCTGAGTTTCATTGAGTCCCTGGCCATCCACCGTTAGCAGGCAAACGGGTAGGCTGGAAGCATCCACCTTCATGACGACTGGAGGGAGAGTGCCTTCGGGGAGGCGGCGCAAATCGGCCATGGCGAGGTTGGAAATGTTGGTGACGTCGGCGTTGGCGTCAGTGCCGGGTTGAAAATAGATTTTGATCAGGCTCACGCCGGTCATGGAGCGGGATTCCATATGATCGATGCCGCTGCCAAGGGTAAAAAATCGTTCGAAGGTATCGGTGATGTCTGCTTCGATCTGTTGCGGGGGCATCCCGTTGTAAAAGGTGGCTACGAGGACAACGGGAATATTGATGGGAGGAAACATGTCCACGGGCATTTGCGCGAGGCTGGTGATTCCGAGGACGCAAATGAAAAGGCAGACGACGATGGTGAAATAAGGATGGCGAATCGCGAAAGTTGGCACGTTTACTCCATCCTCGGAGCTTCGACGAACTTCGGTGAGACGAGTTGGCCTTCCTTGAATTGGTTCTGCTCGCCGAAGACGACTGTGTCGCCTTCGCTCAGCCCGGAGAGAACTTCCACTTCTGCGGCGGTCTGAAGACCGAGCTTCACTTCGCGTTTCTCTAGGCGTTTCTGAGAATTGACGATGAGAGCAACACCTTGGCCTGTTCCCGTGAACTGGATTGCTTGCATTGGAACGGTCAAGACATTTGTGACCGAATGCAGCGGGATTCGAACGCTGGCATACATTCCGGGCACTAAGTCATACGTCGGATTCGGGACGGTTACTTCGGTGTGCATCGTTCGAGTGGTGGGATCAATCTGACCTGAGGAACGCGCGATTTTCCCTGTAAAAGTCTTTTTGAGGCCTGAGACATCGACTTCAAGCGTTTGGCCGTCGCGAATTTCCGGCACGGCTCTTTCTGGCACTGGAATCACGAGGCGGAGCAGATTGTTCTGCGAGAGCTGGCAGAGAGCTGACTCGGCTTTCGCAGAGGATGTGCCTGCGGGAAGCAGCGCGCCGGTGTAGGCATAAATCTTTGTGACGACGCCGTCAAAAGGCGCCGTCATGCGCGCGTATGCGAACATGGCTTTGTCCTTGTCGAGCGCGGCTTTCGAAGCGATCGAAGCCTGCTCGGCGGCAGACAGCGCGGCTTTCGCTGCCGAGACGCTCGCGCCGGCTTCGAGGTCTTTGCCCTGCACGACGTCAATATCCTGCTGGGCGACGAGCTCGGGGCGGGTTTTCTGGACGTCTGCAAGACGTTTGTAGGTGATATGCGCGACGTCATAAGCAGACTGTGCGCGGCCGAGTTCTTCGCGCGCGCGTTCCTGATCTTGCTGGCTGCGACGAAGGGTGGCTTCGTCTTGAGTGAGTTGCTGTTCGAGCTCAGGGATTTCAAGGACAGCGAGAAGTTGGCCCTGCTTGACGTGCGTTCCCCAATCGACGTAGAGCTTCTGGATGTAGCCGGAGACTTTGGCGTAGACGTCGATTTCCTGGAACGGGAGAAATTCGGAGGCGATTTCGAGTTCGTTGGAAAGGTTCTGGCGGGTGACTTTGACTACAGCAACGTTGGGGGCGTCGGCCGCGTCGGCTTTGGTCTTACCGCTCGAGCCGCAGCCAACGAGAAGCGCAGCGACAAGAAATAGCAGCGCACAGCAGGTCCGGGAGCAGAGAACCTGGGCCGGGGAGCTTGTTGCTACAGTCTTCATGTTTGAGGCTCCATCGTTTCTGCTGAACTAAGTGCGGCGATTGGCTTGATGCTCATCAATTTCCCTCTGGAAGCACTCACCGAGTTTTTCAATCGAAAAGTCTGAACAGCGGCAGGTGTCGACAATCCGATGGCGGCGCTCTTTTATTTCTGTGGCCACGGGCGGAATTCGATCGGCAACCTCCGCCGGTATCGAGAGAACGCCGTGACGGTCGGCGTGAAGCAGATCTCCGGGACGAAAATGCATGCGGGCCACGTCAACCGGTCCGCCAAAATCAAATACGTGGGCATAGGCATGTGAGACGGAGACGTTGCCCGCGAACATTTGGAAGCCCGAACCTTCAATTGCGTTGAGGTCACGCACCGCACCATTCGTGACGACTCCCACACAGCCGAGCGCCTGCAGAATATTCGCGTGAACTTCACCGACAAAGGCGCCGAGGCCGGGATTGGAGTCGAGATCCTGGATGACGACGATGCGTGGTGCAGGCACTGCGAGAATTTCCTTCCACCAATCCGTTCGATCGTAGATATAACCGCCGCCTTCCATGGGCGGGTCGGCTGTTCTGATACGGGCCGTGACCGCATAGCCAACGATCGGCGGCAGATCCTGGAAGATGCAACGGATGGTGGAATCGGAGAAGCCGGTGTTGGGCAAACGCACCTGGAACGTTTCGATCGCGCTGGCGATTAAACAGGTGCTGAACTGGCGCAACTGTTCCAAGCGAACAGGCGTCAGCGAAGGTGCAATCATCGGGGCCTCCGTTGCGGTGCATTCCGCCACTAGATTAAAAAGGGCCTAGGCACAGCTTCTGACTACTGAAAATGGCTTTGGGACGCGATGATACTAGGAGAGCGTGATCGGAGGGGCACGGTACTGCAGACCGACTATTAGAGAGATTCGCTGGACGAAGGGCGCTTCCCGTGGATCGAAACTGAAGACTGGGAGGACGGCTTCAGGAATCACCAGCCGCGAGCTTGGCTGAGTAGGCTGGAGTTTGAGCTGGGCTACCGTGCAGTCTGAATTCGCCTTCATCTTGCTAGCGATAGACAGGTAATGAGCGGGATTCGACTTGGGGAGATACTGAACGTTTTTTGCTAAAGTTGAAAACCCGGCGAGGAACACGAGTAGCGCGACGACTACGACCCGAATCGGGACAATCTTGAAGGACTTAATCTGCACTGTACCTGTTTGGCTGCCGGAATTTCCGCGCATGAGCATGAATCGCTCCGCGTCAAAAGCTTCTTAGACATCGTAATGCTAGTAGGATTGCAAATGCAATAGATTGAATGTCCGGCGTTTCGTTGCGCGCACTCGCTACCGCGAGAGTTAGCTGGCAACAGCTTGATCCTCCTCTCTTGTGAATCAATCAATCCAATTGAATGTTCGCGTGACGGCTTTCTTCCATTTGCGAAAGAGTGTATCGCGAGTGGCGCTATCCATCGCGGGACGCCAAGTGCGATCCACTCGCCAGTGCGCGCGAAGCTCATCGGTGCTCTCGTAGAAGCCGACTGCAAGTCCTGCCGCATAAGCAGCGCCGAGCGCGGTGGTTTCCTGAACCGCGGGGCGCACGACCGGGCGGTTCAAGATATCCGATTGGAATTGCATCAGAAGATCATTTGTTACCATGCCGCCGTCTGTGCGCAGCACGTCGAGGTGAATTCCGGAGTCGTTTTCCATTGCCTCGACAACTTCGCGAACCTGGAAAGCTGTGGCCTCGAGCGCTGCGCGGGCGATATGCCCCCGATTCGCGAAGCGGGTGAGTCCGGCAATCACACCGCGGGCGTTCGATTTCCAGTACGGCGCGTAGAGGCCTGAGAAGGCGGGAACAAAATAGACGCCTCCATTGTCTTCCACCGTGCGAGCGAGTGCGTCGATCTCCGAACTCTTGTCGAAGAGCTTCAGATTGTCGCGAAGCCACTGGACGAGCGCGCCTGTGATCGCGATGCTGCCTTCCAGGGCGTAGCACACAGGCCGCGCACCGAACTTGTACGCCACCGTGGTAAGCAGGCCGTGCGTCGAGGGGACCGGCTTTTCGCCTGTGTTGAGCAATAGAAAGCAGCCTGTGCCGTATGTATTCTTGGCCTCTCCCGGCTTGAAGCATGCCTGCCCTACCAGAGCTGCCTGCTGATCGCCGAGGATGCCGGAAATAGGGACATCTTTTATCGAATCGAGTTGAGCGTTGCCGTAAATTTCACTACTCGAACGAATTTGCGGAAGCACCGAGGCAGGAATTTCGAAATCTGCGAGGATTCCGCGGTCCCACTCGAGCGCCACGAGATTCATAAGCTGCGTGCGGCTGGCGTTTGACACGTCCGTGACGTAAATCCCGCCAGCGGTGCCACCGGTGAGCTTCCAAACCAAAAACGTGTCGACGTTTCCGAAGGCGATTTCGCCGGCCTCTGCTTTCTGTCGAAGACCGGGAATATTTTGCAGCAGCCAGCGAATTTTCAGAGCGCTGAAGTAGGTCGAAAGCGGAAGCCCAGTCTTCACTCGATAGCGATCCTGACCGCCAGCCGCCGAGAATTCACGAACGAGATCGTCCGTTCGCGTGTCCTGCCATACGATTGCGTTTGATACCGGCTTGCCGGTTTTTCGATCCCAGAGGACGGCGGTCTCGCGCTGATTTGTAATGCCAATCGCGGCAAGGTCCTTTGCGCCGAGGCTTCCTTGATGCATTGCCTCCGAAATTACTTCCTGTGTGCGCAGCCAGATTTCGTCGGGATCGTGTTCCACCCACCCAGGTTGCGGATAAATCTGGCGGTGT
Organism: uncultured Acidobacteriota bacterium; assembly: GCA_963721825.1. Classification (GTDB taxonomy): domain Bacteria; phylum Acidobacteriota; class Terriglobia; order Acidiferrales; family UBA7541; genus Palsa-295. Next base: position 99,080 of record CAVRLE010000003.1, read on the forward strand.
TCCTTTTGGGCGCTGGAGATGATCTGGCCTGCGCGATCGAACACAATGAAACGCGTGCTCGTGGTTCCCTGGTCGAGCGCTCCGATGTAATTCGGCACGGTTCCCTTTTCCGCACTGCCCGCCGACTTAAGCTCCAACTTGTGATTCGACTGCGAGTCCCGCTTTCCGCTGAAAGTCCCGAATCTTTTCGACGTATTCGCTTAGGGCATTATCGCGGTCGGCTTGGGACCATCCCAACTCCCGTGCCAATAAGTCAGCTGTTGGCGGGGCAGCGGCGATCGCTTCACTCCATCCGTAGAATTGCAATCCGATACGCCGCGCGAGAACGTCTTCAATCGTCATTGCCATTTCGAATCGGGCCGCAAATGCGACCTCAGCCTGCAGCGGAGCGAGTCCTTTCACGAGAGGCTCACCGAGATCCGCATCTTTCGCGATAAGGGCCAAAAGCTGCGCGGCGCGGGTGCCGTATTTTTCTGCCAAGTGTCGCGCACTGGGTTCCGGCACGACAAAGTTGGTGATCAGCGTCTTCCAATAATCTGGTGAGTAGCCGTCGGAGCCGACCAGCGGATGATTCAACGTCGAGCATGGTGTGGAATTCCCGCCGAGAGATTTCTGAACAACGTCAATCGTATCCTGGGCCATGGCACGATACGTGGTCCACTTCCCGCCCATGATGCTGACCAAGCCACTCTGTGAGTCCAACTCAACCTCGTGATCGCGAGCGAGTTTCTTTGTCTCTCGCGAACCGCCAGCGCTCAATAGAGGCCGCGCTCCAGCGAACCCTCCGACGACTTAGCTAGCTTTCACCGGCGAAGCAACGTAGCGGTTGAGATGCCGCAACAAATATTCCACTTCTGCGCGCGTCATCGAAAGTTCGTCGCCGGCCGCAACTTCCTGCTCGGTGGTTCCAACCAGCACGCGCTTCATCCACGGAATCGCGAATAATACGCGGCCATCCTCGGTTTTCGGAATCAGCATCGCGTCACCGCTCGAAAGCACCTCTGCTGACAGGAGGATATGAACGCCCTTGCTAAGCCGCATGCGCGGTTTGAGAAACGGATTCGCCATTGAGCGAATGGAATCCGCGAATGGACCAGTGGCATTCACAAACGCGCGTGCGCGAATCACGAAACTTTGCCCGCCGAACTGGTCTTGAACAGTCAGCGCCGCCAGTCTCCCATCGACGCGCTTTTCAAATGCCGTCACGCGAACATAGTCCAAGGGCACACCGCCTGCTGCGTCAAATGACTGCACGAGCGTTATGTTGTACCGGGCATCGTCGAACTGCCCGTCGGTATATGCGACCGCACCCGTTAGGCCCTGCGGATTCAGATTTGGAAGGCGGCGCAGCGCCGCTTCGCGAGAAACAAAATGGCTTGGAGCCAGACTCGCGCTGCCCGAGATCCAGTCATAGAGCTTCAAACCTGTTTCGTAATAGGCAAGGTCGAACCAGCTGTAACAGGGAGTGATAAATTCCCTGGCTCCGGCAAGAAACGGAGCATTCTTAATCATGTGAATCCGCTCATGCAGAGCCCTATTCACCACTTTATATTCAGCAGGGTCGAGACGGCGAAAGGCTTCTTCGAGATAACGCACGCCGCCGTGCACCATTTTCGTCGAAGCGCTCGAGGTAGCCCAGGCAAAATCGCCGGCCTCGACAAGTACTGTGCTTAAGCCGCGCAATTGCGAATCGAGAGCGCAGCCGGCGCCGGTAGCGCCACCACCGATCACACAAACATCGAAAGACTTATTCTGGGTGTCTTTGAGCGCTTCCGCGCGGCTCTTCATTCTGGAATCGCTCGCGTGCGAGGAAATTCTTAGGTATTCGCGGTGGCACCGCGCGAAGCCGTCTGGCTAGCCGCATTCTTGCCGTACATCGCTCCTCGCTTATGAAGGGGATCGCGCCACTCGCGTCCATCGCGACGAAGCAATTCAGCGGCAGCCTCAGGTCCCCACGAACCGGCGGCGTAGTTTGAAAAATCGCGCGGAGGCAACGCCGTCCACACGTCGAGAATCGGTTGCACGACGCTCCAGCCTGCTTCCACCATATCGGCGCGCTGGAAAAGCGTGGGGTCGCCCATCATGCAATCGTAGAGAAGAGTTTCGTAGCCGGTAGACGGTTCGGTCCCGAAATAATCAGCGTATTCGAAATTCATGTCGACGGCGCCGAGCCGCACCACAGGCCCAGGAACCTTGGCTTCAAAGCTCAGCGAGATTCCTTCATTCGGTTGAATGCTGATCACCAATTCGTTCGATGGGATGTGCTCAACAGGAGTCTTGCGAAACAGAACGAACGGCGGCCGCCTGAAACGCACAACGATTTCCGTGACGCGCGTCGCCATCCGTTTGCCGGTGCGCAGGTAGAACGGGACGCTCGCCCAGCGCCAGTTGTCGATATGCAGCGCGACGGCCACGAAGGTCTCCGTGTGGGAGTCTTTCGCCACGTTTGGCTCAGACCGGTATGCGGGCGCGAACTTGCCGTCAATCATTCCATCGCCGTATTGCCCGCGCACCGCATGAGTGAGGACCTGCTCCGGATTGAGCGGCTGAATGGCGCGCAAAATTTTTGTCTGCTCGTCGTGCACGGAATCCGCATCGAACGAAATCGGCGGCTCCATCGACATGAGAGTAATAAGTTGAAAGATGTGATTGGGAACCATGTCGCGAAGAGCGCCGGCGCGGTCATAATAATCGCCCCGAAGTTCTACTCCCAGTTCTTCCGCGACGGTGACTTGCACGTGATCCACGTAGCGGCGGTTCCACACTGGCTCGAAAATTCCATTGGCGAACCGGAATGCGAGAATATTCTGAACGGTCTCTTTACCGAGATAATGGTCGATGCGATAGATCTGATTCTCGTGCAGAACTTCGCCAATATCGCGGTTCAAAGCCACCGCGGAGGCCAAATCGTGGCCGAAAGGCTTCTCTATCACCACACGTTTCCAACCAGGAGAGTCGATATTTGTCAGCCCCGCCCCGCCTAATTGCTTCACGACAACCGGGAAAAAACTTGGGCTCGTCGCCAGATAGAACAGGCGGTTTCCGCAGGTGGCATGATCCCGATCCACTTGAGCGAGCTGATCCTGAATTTTCTTGTAGAGCGCTGGATCCTTAAAATCGCCGGAAAGGTAGTAGAGACGGTTAGCAAACCACTCCCATGCATCACCGGCGGAACCCGTTAGAAATTCCTTCATTTCCTCGGTAGTTTTCTGGCGAAATTGTTCCGTGGAATATTCTTCGCGCGATGCGCCGATGATTGCGAACTGCTGAGGGAGAAGCTTGCTTTGGGCGAGATGGTAAAGCGCCGGGAAAAGCTTGCGTTTGGTGAGATCGCCACCGGCACCGAAGATCACCATGGCACAGGCGTCGGCGGGCTGGGCTCGCTCTTCATGCACCAATCCTGCTGGAACAGATGAACTCATCGAACCGGCCTCCGCCAGATTTTTTGGGTTACAAGAGCGCTTGCTTAACTGCGCTGTTGAGAGATCTCAAGCCTGCCGCAACGTCAGGCCCCAGGTGGATGCGCAGTGCACGGCGATCCCGTTCTGCGAGAACCTGAAAATCGCCGCGAGCCTGCGCAGCTTTTACGACCCCAAATGTGTATTTTTGTTCGGGCACAGGAATATCAACTGCATCATCACAGGTGATTTGGAGAAAGACACCAGTGTTGGGTCCGCCCTTGTAGGCCTGGCCCGTGGAATGCTGAAAACGCGGGCCAAATTCCGCGCAGGTGGCAACGCGTTTCTTGTCGCGAATTGTGTGACGGATGGACTGCAATGCCGATTGATGTGCATCATTCATCTCAATGTAGGCGAGAATCGCAAAGTAATCTCCGGCTCGAAGGCGGTTCAAGTGAGCGCGCAAGTACCCGGTGAGAGTCAGATCGCCGCCGGCGCCCTGTTTCAGGGCTTCTGTATTTTTTTCATCTGAATACAATTTGACTCCGGCGCCTTCAAAGAACGGATGCTCGGTCGGAAGCGAACCCTGCTTCTCGTACTCGGACGTCAAGTTCTTGGTAGCGATTTTCGCCGCTTCGACGTCGGGCTGGTTGAACGGGTTAATGCCGATGATCGAGCCTGCCACAGCCGTGGCAATTTCCCAGCGGAAAAATTCCTGGCCGAGATCGTAAACATCCGGGACGGCGATGCGCACGACGGGCTGTCCGGCTTTCTCGAGGGCAGCCACTGCTTCATCCTGCTTCGCATCCGGCGCGGATTGGAGGCGCAGGTAAGCGAAGATTCGATCGTTGCCGTAGACTTCGGGCGGCCCGATCTGCTCGCGGTCGATTGGAATTAGGCCGGTACCTTTCTTGCCGGTTGATTCGGCCAGGAGCTGTTCGAGCCAGGCGCCAAGATCGGAGATTCCGGGCGACGCAAAGATGGTGACCTTATCGCGCCCGTTTTTCTGCAGCGTGCCGAGAATCGCGCCCAGAATCGCTCCGGGATTTTCGTCGGCGGGCACGACCGATGCGCACGCATGCACCATTTCCTCGACGCGGTCGAGCAATCTCGGAAGATCCAAGCCCTGAATCGCCCCTGGAGCCATCCCGAAATTAGAGAGCGCCGAGTAACGACCGCCGATGCTCGGCATGCCGAAATAGACGTGGCGGAAACCATCGGCTTCCGCAACTTTTTGCAAATGTGAGCCAGGATCGGTGATTGCGATGAAGCGCTTTCCTGCTGGTTCTGAAGTGCCGGCTTGTTTCACTAGGTCATAAAAATATTGCTTGAAGATGTTCGGCTCAAGAGTGCTTCCCGATTTGCTCGAGACGATGAAGATCGTTTTCGTCATGTCGAGCTTCTTCGCCAAAGTGCGGATTTGTGCGGGGTCGGTGGAATCGAGAACCAGAGTCTGCGGATATCCGTCGATTTTTCCGTAAGTGAGTTCCATCACTTCGACGCACAAGCTCGAACCGCCCATGCCCAGCAGCACCGCATGGGTGAGACCCGCTTGGCGAATCTCGTCAGCGAGCTGCTTGAAATCGCGGCTGTGCGCAACGTCATCGTCGGCAACCGTGAGCCAGCCAAGCCAATTGGCTTCGTCCTCATTTGTCCAAAGCGAGGCGTCGCGAGCCCACAAGCGCTTCATTTTCTGATTTGCCTTCCAGTCGTCGAGGGTTGCCTTCACGGCAGTCGCGAGATTCTGCGGCAGCTTGTAGGTAAGATTGTTCACAGCCGACGCAGCGGGCTTCGCGGCGTGGGTTCCGACGGCTGCGAGGAGCTTATCGAAAGCTTCCGAGAAGAGTTTCACCCCTTCTTCGGTCAATTGGTCGGTAGCCGCCTTCATAGAGATTCCGAGGCGTTCGAGCGAATCCATCGTCTTTTGGGCTGCGGGGATATTTTCTTCGAGGCTCGCGCGCGGCTTTCCGTGGTCACGGAATGCATCGTAGGTGGCCGGAGGAATCGTGTCCACCGTGTCGGGCCCGATCAGTTCTTCGACATATAGAACATCCGAGAACTTGGGATTCTTCGTGCTCGTGCTGGCCCAGAGTACACGTTGCGTTTGCGCGCCTTGGGAGGCAAGAGCCGCCCACCGCGGTCCACTGAAAATTTTCTTGTAACGCTGGTAGGTCAGCTTCGCGTTGGCGATCGCTACCTTACCAACCAATTCCTGAAGCGCAGCCTGTTCGGACGGGTTTTGCAATTTTTTGATTCGATCAGCGATCTGACTATCGATGAGCGTGTCGATGCGGCTGACAAAGAAACTCGCGACGCTTCCGATCTGGCCTGCCTTGCCGCCGGATTTCGCGTACGCCTCCAGTCCCGCGATGTATGCTTCGGCCACGCGCTCGTAGACGTCCTGCGCAAAAAGCAAAGTCACGTTGATGTTGATGCCTTCGCTGATGAGCTGCTGGATTGCGGGGAGGCCTTCCGTAGTTCCCGGAACTTTCACCATAAGATTTTCGCGGCCTACCGCCTTCCACAGCCTGCGCGCTTCATCAATCGTCTCCTGCGTCTTGTGTGCAAGATACGGAGCGACTTCGAGACTCACATACCCATCTCGCCCATGAGTCTGATCGTAGACGGGGCGCAGCACGTCGGCGGCATCCTGAATATCGTGAATCGCGAGAGCTTCATACACCTGCTTGGCATCGAGATTTTTCTGCGCGCTCAATTCCTCGAGCGCTTTCGTGTAATCGGTGCTGCCAGTGATGGCTTTTTCGAATATGGAGGGGTTGGATGTGACCCCGCGCAGCCCGTCCTGCTCAATCAAGCGCGCGAGTTCTCCTGTTGAGATCAGGTTGCGCCGAATATAGTCGAGCCAGACCGATTGCCCGAATGCATTCAGTGCCTTCAGCGGATTTTGCGATTTCTTCGGATCGAATTCCTTTGGGGTTGCTGTTACGCCAGAGCTCATGATCGTCCTCTTTTCACTACATCTCAAGAATGCAGTTTATTGCGTTGAGCCCGTAGTTGGCTCCGAGACCCGATTCTACCCCACTACGGACGCGGCGGGACGTGAATCCAATGTAAAATCTGGCAGCGGCGGCGGCGCCCCGCGTTTTACATGTCTTCACGTTCGCATGTGGATCGTGTGTTCGCCACAAAATTTCAAGATGAACCGATTATGTTCCCGAGGGAGCTACTGATGTTACTGCCACGAAGCCTGTGGACACTGCTACTTGGAATCTTTTCGATCGGCTTGCCGTGCCAAGGAATATACAGCGCGAAAACCGGATCGTTGCCGGGCGTCTCGCCAGCTTCGGCTGACGAAATTACCGTTTCAGCTGCAATCAGCCTGAAAGATGCGCTGGACGAGATCTCGCATCTTTACACCTCCGAACACCCAAGCGCGGAAGTACATTTCAATCTCGGAGGTTCAGGCACGCTACAACGCCAGATCGAACAGGGTGCACCTGTCGACATTTTTATTTCCGCTTCGCCGAAGGAAATGGATTCGCTGCAGTCGCAAGGATTGCTGGTGCCCGACACTCGCAGGGACTTGGCGAAGAACAGCGTCGTGCTCATCGTTCCCGCAGGCAGCGCGGGCCTCTCCAGTTTTCAAGACTTGACGAAACCAGCGGTTAAAACCATTGCAGTCGGCGAGCCGGAAACGGTGCCGGCCGGCAAATACGCTCAGGAAGTACTCACGCATTTGGGCATCTACGACCAATTGAAGCCGAAACTCGTGCTCGCAAAAGACGTTCGCCAGGTACTCACCTACGTCGAGACGGGAAACGCCGATGCCGGAATCGTGTATGCCACTGATGCGAAGATATCGAAGAAGGTTACGGTCGCAGCGACGGCTTCGGAGGACTCGCATTCGCCTGTCGTCTACCCTGCGGCGCTGATCAAGGGTGCCAAGAATCCGGCCGGTGCAAAGGTGTTCCTCGAATTTCTAGGCGGCGAAAAAGCGCGGGTGATTTTTCAAAAGTATGGCTTTATTCCAGTCAGCAGCTAGAGGGCTGGCAAGCCTATCCGAAGAGAAGGTGCTTCACGACGCGGGCGGGCCGATACAGCGCGAAGCTCGCGCGCGAAAACCGCGCAATCAAGCGGCCCATCATCACGCGGCCCATAGATTCCATATCGATGTGCCGATTGCCACGATGCACCCGAATCACACGACCCAAAAACTCCGCCCTCGTCACAGGCTCGTCGTCCCCATCAAGCGCGTCGCCTTTTGTTATCAGCGCGCCACCTTGTTTGGCAACTGCTCCAGCCACCGCAGCCCGTATTACGCGGTGAACAAATAGCCTGCCTCCGCGCTCATACAGAACCACATCTCCTCGCGACGCCTGCTCGTAAGAAAAGCTTCGAACGAACACCAAATCGCCAGACCGAATCCACGGAAACATGCTTGCGCCGAGAACGCGAAAGCAAACTGACCCATCAGCTCGCAGCTTTTCCGCAATCGGATTGGAAGCTTGTTCCCTGGGTGCTACGAAGCGCTCCTCAACGCATCGTGCTCGAGCGTACGCAATCGAGGGGCTCATCAGGGATTGATCTGCACTGTTTGAGAGGTAATGGCCTTGCCGTCCAAAGACACGCGAACGCTCCATTCTCCGGTCATCCGCCGCTGCGAAATCCAGGCTCCCGCCACCGGCAGGGTTCGCTTCATCGTCAGCGACCCCTGCGATGCGTCACTCACCAAGAACGAGCTTTGGCTCGCCTGATAAAGCCCGCCGCCCGGCTGCAGGACCTCAACCATTTGAGTATGATTGCCGTCGGAAAGATTCTCCCAATTCACATTGATCACCAGGTCGCGCAGCGACGCGACGCTAAACGAAGTTATCGGCGTGCAAGCTCCGTCGCCGTTATCGCAGAACGAAATGGTCGCATCCGTGGGTGGTGGAGAATTTCCGCCTCCGCCATTTCCCGAACTCATTCCCGTTTGGCAAGCTGAGAACCCAGCTGCCAGGCACAAAGCAGCGCAACCCAGTAAAACCGTGATAAAGGAGCGCCTTGCCGGCCCACTCTTTTCCGTGTGCATCACTTCCTCGCTAGTCCTTGCTCAGAATGGGAATGTGAAACCATACGCACGCTGGTCGTTTGTCGATATGTAAATTCGAGATAGCACAAGGTCGAGGGACGGATCACCAACTATGCCAGGCTGCCCCGTATTCGCGGTTCGCTTCTTACCGTCCACTCCGGTCACAGCGTCGAGTTCATGGATCTTTCCGTCGGCGGAACCAACATACACTTTGCTAGAGCCGGTAAATCCGATGGGAGCCGAGGGACCGCTAATCGTTGTCGACCAGAGATTTGTGAATGTGTTCGCTGTCTTGTCATACGTCATCGCGTGGACTGCCGTCTGCCCCGAAAAAATCACTGTGTAGGGCGAGGTCAGCCCCAGGACGATTGGAAACGAAATGATCGCGCCATCGCCGCCAGCTACTGACTTGAGCATGGCCGCCGTGGCCGGATTGATCGCAAAAATCGTGCCGGCATTGTTTGCTACGAATAAAACGTCGCCGGGAATCGAAAGCGTCGGATCGGTGTCCGTATCGCCAAATGCCGCTGTAGCAAGGACCGCGCCACTATTCGGGTTGAGCTTCCAAAGACTCGGCTGCGCAGTAGCGCCACCGCTCCGACTGGTCACCCAAACTGCGTGGTTCACGAAATCGATCGCCGGCGACGAACTGATGATATCCATCTTCGCAACGCCACCAGCATTGCCTATCGTTTGCCACAAGGTAGCGCCCGTGTTCCCATCGATTCCCACGATTCGATTCGTCGTGGTTGAGGCGCCATTTCGCGTGCCGGCCACAAGTAAGTCGTGCGCGAGGGTAAACATCGAGTCGCTGAACGATTTCACCTGCACCGAAGGTGCGCCTGTAAATCCGTTCGTCGTTAGAGTGGTAGGATTCACCGCCCACAGAATTTGGCCGGTATCGGTCGCAATTGCATACACGAGCCCGTCGTTGTCCGCGACATACATCACATTAGCTGCCAGCGATGAATCCGCCGCATCGATCACCGGCGAGCGGCCCGTCACCGGTCCGCCGAGCGACACAGGGGGATACTTTCTAAGTCCCGTTACGGCGTCGATGCCAAACGACAGGTTCGTCTGCGAACCTGCCATCACGATCGAGCCGGGAAACAACGACGGAGCAGCCAGCGTGGTGGAAAATGTTGCCGCAATCCAAATGGAATTCTGCTGGTTGGCAGCGGTTGCGCTCGGAGTCGCGGAAATCTCTTCGGTAAATACGGAGCCTTGCGAAATCGGCTGCGTCGAGTAATAGTTCTTCTGATCCCGCAGGAAAACTTTGTAGAACCACGTAGTATCGTTCGTGGGCGCGCCACATGGATCGGAACTATCATCCGTAAAGCTCGTCGCCAGCGAAGTATTGTCAAATACCACGGTTCCTGAGCCCACCACCGAACACATCGCCGGATCCTGCGTGTCCGTTGGAACAGAGCCCTTATCCACCGGAAAATTCGCGCGCCTGAGAATCAGAACGCCGGTATAGTTTTCCGCAAAGTTCACCCTGCCAATAGGCGTTGGATAACCCCAGCTTACGGTCACTGCGCCGTTGCCGGGAACCGCAGCTAGGTTCGTTACGTTCTGGAGAAACGTCACATCAAGTTCAGGTGCGTCCGCAGCGGTTCCATTGCGAGAGCCGAAAGTTGTTTTGGGATCTCTATTCGAATTTTCGCTTTGATCCCTAATCAGGGTTCCGTAGTTCGGCGTGCCGTTGTACCAATTTTGGACATCTGAAGTAATGTCGAATTGAATGGGCGTCAAGGTTCCGATCGCCCCCAGCACTGTCGCCGTAGATGTTGCCGTTCCTCCGATATCACCACCGTTCGCATTCCAGGCTAGATTGGCGACGCGAGTATTCCAAGTCACGTCCGATTCACGGAAAAATGAGGTAAGGCCATATGCTCCATATGTCCGGGGAAATCCATTCGTCGTGCTGGCAGTGGCGTGCATAACAAGCAATGCCTGCTTGATGGCCACGTTGGGAAGCACGGAAAGGTCAAACTGGACGATGGCGCGCTGGTTTGAAGTTCCGTTGTTGGATTCAACTGTTAAAGTGGCGGCGCTGCCGGAGTTGGCGTTCGGTGATGCTTGATTGATCGTCGCATCCGCGCCGCGTACTTGCGCAGCTGTCGAATGAATCGCGATTACCTCTCGCGCTAAGATTGGCGCGGCTAAAAATAGCGACAATCCGAGGCACAGCGTCTTCTGCCACGCGCCGTACCGCTGACCTTTGGATGAAAGCGGGTTATTCATGAAGCGTGTTGCCTCCGTCTCGAAACTTCCCACTGTTGCTCAAAATCTGTTACGAACGCCTCGGCGCGGCATGGCAAATCCCTTGTTGTCCTGGCATTTTCCCGCAGGCCAGCGCGAGCGTTTCATAGATGGGTTCGGATGCGCAGCTAGGCTTGACGTACGGTTTCTTGCCCGCAGTTTTACCGCTGCTTTGCTCCGCCTGCTTTTTCGATTGTTCCATCTCTTCTCCCGACTTAACCACGTCGCTTCAAAGCGAGACCTGAATCAAATCCCTGCGCGGCATAACTTGAGGCGCGGCACCTTCTATACCGTTCTGAAGATGCATGGCGCTGATCGGATTTTCAATCCCCGCCAGGCGCGCATTCATTTCCGCTAATTCGCAGGCTCGCTCGTATGCACCGAGCAGGTCACCACCTTCCATCGGTGCGAGACCAGGACAACGTTCGCAGTAACCCCGGATCGAGCACGACGAGCAGAGCGGTAATTGCGACTCGCGGACCGCTCGGACGCGATTCATCTCACTCGAGCCGTACCATATTTCGTCGAAGCGTTGTTTCCGAAGATTCCCTGCGGGCTTGGGCATCTGCACGCATGGCGACACATCTCCATAGGGGGAGATGTAGCAGTTGTTGTGACCCGCGCTGCACGGAATGTCGTCATACGCTCCGCTTTCGATGCCGCTCGATGTGGCACTGCCTGTCGCGAAAGTAGCCTCGGTCTCTGCTTCAGGCGGCGTGCATGCCCGTGAATTCAGATTCTGATCCTGCAGCACTTGCAGAAGTTCTGTCGCAGAACTGCGCAGCCTGAGCACGCCGTCACCGCCGTCCATCATCGGCGTAATCGTGAGGTCCAGCATGTACGGCACACCGAGTTCTTCAGCTAGCGACTGGACGTCGCGAAACGCCGCCAGGTTCTGCTTCATCAGCGGACAGGCCAGCTTCACCTGCAAACCCTCCGCGAGCAGAAATTGAATGGCGCGCAGCGAACGTTCCAGGGAGCCTGGCACTTTTGTAATCGCGTCATGAATCGCTGCGTCAGCACTGTAGATGCTGATCTGAATCTTGCGAATGTCCAATTCGCGAAGTTTCCGCGCGCGGCTTTCATCGATCAACAGGGCGTTGGTCTTCAGGCTCACATCAAAATTCAACCCGCGTGCGTACCTAATTAACTCGAACAGGTCCTGCCGAAGAAAAATCTCGCCGCCACTGAACGTCAGGAACAACGCTCCCGCTTCGGCGAGTTGGTCGAGAACATTCTTGACCTCGCGCGTCGTCATCTCGCCGTAATCGTGATGGTCGAGATAGCAATGAACGCAACGCTCATTACATCGATACGTAAGATCGATATGCACATTCCACGGCAGGTGCCGCTCCACCGTTTTGCGAACGAGCCGGTCCATGATGGGCGTGTTAGGCACCGGCCGGCATCTCTGCCCTCTCCGAGGCCACTAAGAGGCCCTTTGCTGAAAGCACTTCGATCAATTCATCCACGTCAGCTTTCGCCTCCAGCAAAGCCACCTCGTATCTCGCCGCGATCGCGCCCGCAATCTCGTCGACGCTGTGTTTACCGTCGGCGTTCGTCCAGATGAGACTGGCTGTCTCGTTTAACTCATGCACGTGGCTGTCTTCCGGCGAAATAATCACTGCTTCGCCATCAATTTCGCGCCACGCAAGTTTTGGATTGCGTTCCGGAAAGGGATTCATGCCGCAACCACCTTCCAAAACCCGTCGTCGCGACGAAAATGAAGCCGCCAGCAAGGAACTTGCGCCGCGAACTGGAGCAATAAGCGCAGCAAATCCTGGTTGGCCTCGACCCTCGGCGTGAAAAACAGCACGCAAGGCAACAGGGCTCTTATCATTTCTTTCGTGGTTATACTCTCCACGCGGTCTTCAGCGGATTGAACCAGCGTGTAAATTCCCGCAATCGGGTAATGTTCGTTCTGCCCGGCCGCCCGGAATTCTCCCCAGAACGGCGTGCCGTAGGCTCGCCAACAGCCGTCGGTAAACCTCAGTAGCGAAATCTCATCGGTCAGCACAGTACCTGCCGGCGATAGCGACGCCACGGTGCTCTTTCCCGCGCCGGATCGGCCCATAAACACGTAAGCGCGCCCCTCGCGGACCACCGTCGCCGCATGCAGCAGAAATCCGCGCTGCGGCAGCAGAACCATTGTCAGAAGAATGCGTATAAGGGAGTCGAGCGCATACTCATGCCGCACGCCGTGGAATTCAGCCCCGGACGAGTCCAGACGTATCGAGGCATCATCCAGAACGTAGGAAAAATTTGGATCCTTGCGCGTAGGCCGGGCGTCGCTTTGAGCGCCGCTTCTCAATACCACCGGCAGTCCACCTTCACTGTCCGCCGTAAATTCGCGATATCGCGTGAGTGCCTTTTCGCGGAGACTGGGACCGGGAATCAAAAGCGAGATTGGAACACGTCCGATCGAAATATTGAGTGGACGCAGGCTACCCTGCGCGCTGGCTTGCGGTCCCAAATATCGATGACCCCTTTGCTAAACGCTGCAACGCAACATTCGCGTCGCTCCCCGAAGCTCTTTCCGCTCAGAACGATGCGCCAAATCCCCAACCGTGATTGAGAGGAAGCTGCTCTAGTCTTGCCGGGGGTATCAAGGGGGTCAACGGAGAATTCCTTCGCCGTGTCGTACTTGTGACTAATTTCCTGAAGACGTGCTTGGGGCTAAACAGTGGAGTGACTTCAATTTGGCGGCTATAGGAACCGGCCGGCTCCTTCACACGTTCCCACCATAGCCCAACTCACAACGACGCATCCTGGCGTCGCCTTGCCCATCCATACTTCTGTAGCAACCGCAGTGGGCGCAGCACAAGATAGAGCGGCGCGAGCGGGCCTGGCAATTGCACCATCTCCCAGTCCTCTTCCGCCGGAATCACAGCAAGACGCAACGAATAACGCCACCCAGCCAGCATCCCCCGCACCATCCGCCGTCGAAACCGCATCCGTTTTCCCGCACTAACTCGGGAAGGGTTTCGACTCAACGTTCGCTCTTCCACCTCTCGCGCGACAGAGAGAGCTTCGCCGTCACCGCGAACCTGCTTGCGAATCTCTTCAGGCATCGGGGCTTGCAACAGATCATTCGCAAGCGCGAGCCCCACGTGAAGCATTCGCTCCACCCGCAACGATTCCGCCGTTCGAAACGCCCGATCCCAATCAGGGTCCGTTTGCCTCTGGATAAGTTCTGCTACATCCGCGATCCAGGATATTCGTTCCCAAAAATCCTTCGAGCCGTGGACACAAAGAACAGGCAACAAATCCTCCGGCGAAAGCGTCGGCACATCGTGCCCGGCAACCATCACGTTCACCAGCCGCTGCGCGAATCGATCGACGTCTGGAGTAACCGGAAAATGACGCAGCGTCAATTCCGTGTGGAGTTCGACAACCGCTCGACGCTTTTCGTCGCGATAGTTGTACTCCCCAGGGACCAACGCTGTCTTCGAGTTCTTCGACAGAATCCAAGGGAATCGTGCTCTATAGCCCAGCCCCAGCATCACCTCGTGCGCTTTCTGCAAGTCGCGCTGCGGCAAAACGATGTCGAGGTCGTCGAAGTCACGCAGAGTCAGGTTCCCGTAGGCTTGCTCCGCAAGAACGGGCCCTTTGTAAGGAATTGCCACGATCCCGGCAGTTCGGAACAATTCGAGAATCTTGTGCAATTCTGCCGCTAAGAAAAGGCAGCGAACCGTATTAGCCCGGCACGTGATCCTCAGGCGTTCCAGCGCAGCAGCAGGCGCCGCGTCCGGCACCACGGCCCGTAGATTCATTTCCAACAATGGCCCTACGGAATTTTCTGTCGCTTCGCTGAGGACGAAATCCCAATCGAGGGGCCCAGCGGTGATCTCGCGAATTCGCGCCGCGATTTCCGGAACCATGCGTGTGCGCGCGCAACTCACCAGCAGCTGCTTTTCGGCACAACCTGAGTAGCTTTCCTCTAAACGCACCATCGGCGTGATCGCGCAACTCTCCCTCGCGAAATACTACGCTATTTGAAGTTGTGCCACTGTTGGATTCTGCTCGAGGAGGGAAGCTCCTGCGCTACCTCATTGCGGCAGCGCAGGAAACTCGTATGAATTGATATCTATAAGTTATGAAGTGTTGCAAAAACCCGAACAATCTAAATCCCAAATAAAATATTATGCCGCCATCGGTTGAAGATATGGCCCGTGCATGTGAACGCGCTGCCCAATCTTCAGAAGTCGCGCTCGCAGAGTGGCAGGATCAAGTCCCGCACTGGCACACACAGCCTGAAAATCCGCGTTGTCCTCAAACAAGAACGACTGTGCCTCCCGGCGCGCGCGCAACGTTCCGTTGCGCCAATCCTCCACTGCCATCACCACTACCGCCGTCCACAACCGGCGCTCTGAGATGCAATCCTCCGTCACGCCTTCGTGCTCCACAATCCTTGTGCCGCCATTCGTTCCCTTTGAGTTCATCACTGGTCCCCCTGTGCCTGGCGGCTTCTTTACTCTGTTCTCGCCGCTCACTCCCGACAAATGCACCTGATGGACCAATCGCACTGTTACAAGTAGAGAGCCACTTAGACCGCGCAATGACCGCGTATGCAGAGGGTTACAGCCGGCGACAAGCCCGAAGGCGAGCGACCACACTCGGGCTCGGCACGCGTGCCAGGGTCCACACGCGCACACCTGTTTCATAGGCGTACAGAAACCATTATCTCGATTGTCGGGATTTGCTGCTGTTGGCTGCTATTTGCTGCTACTGAACGGCGGGAACCGCGAGCATCTCGCGCAACTTTCCGGCCAGCGTCATAAGCGTGAAAGGCTTTTGCAGAAGCACCGCATCATTCTGGAGAATCCCGTGATGCACTACGGCCTGATCGGTGTACCCCGACATATAAATAATCTTGATCCCCGGCCGAATCTGGCTAACTCGTTCCGCCAATTCCCTGCCGCTGATTCCAGGCATCACCACATCGGTAAGCAGCAAGTGAATCTGTCCCACATGCATAGCGGCCAGTTCCAGCGCGGTGTGCCCGTCCTCCGCCTCAATCACCGTATACCCGCTCGACGCAAGATACTCGCGGGCCAGCTCTCGCACGCCCTTCTCGTCTTCCACGAGGAGAATTGTTTCAGAACCGCGCTGTGGAATCTGCATTTCGCTTTTGCCATCCCGCAAAGCTGGCACGGCGGTCTCTTCGATTCTCGGCAAATAAATCTTGAAACTTGTGCCTCGCCCCGGTTCGCTATACACCCAGACATATCCGCCGCTCTGCTTCACCACGCCATACACAGTCGCCAGCCCAAGGCCGGTGCCCTTGCCTTTTTCTTTCGTCGTAAAGAAAGGCTCGAAGACGTGTGCCTGCGTCTCGGCATCCATGCCGCATCCGTTATCCGTCACCGCCATCATCACGTACCTGCCAGGCGAGAGCACCGCCGGTGGGTGCGAATATGACGAGTCAAGCTCCACATTTGCAGTCTCAATTGTCAGCCGACCGCCCTGTGGCATCGCATCGCGCGCATTCACAGCCAAGTTCAAAATCACCTGCTCGATCTGGCTTCGATCCGCCTTTACCAGTCCGAGATCGGGCACCGACGACGTTTCGAGCTGAATATCCTCGCCAATCAGCCGTCGCAAAATTTTCTCCATCTCCGCCACAACACTCTGAACATTTAAAATCTTCGGCGCCAGCATCTGCTTCCGGCTGAACGCCAGCAACTGCCTGGTCAATGACGACGCCCGCTGCGATGCCATCTGAATCTGCTCGGCATTGCGGCGCAATGGGTCGCCACCCGGAAGCCGCTCGACCAGCAAATCGCTATAGCCCTGAATCACCATCAACAAATTATTGAAGTCATGCGCGATGCCGCCAGCCAGCCGCCCCACCGCCTCCATCTTCTGCGCCTGCCGCAGCTGCTCCTCCAGCTGCTTCCGGTCCGTGATATCGAGTGACATACAGATCGCGCCCGACACTTGCCCATCTGAATCCCGCAGCGGCTCCACATGGCACGCGTACGATCCGCTCTTCCACTCCACGTGGAACGTCATCGGCTCACCCGCCACCGCGCGGCGATGCGCAGCAATCGGCAAAAATGTCTGGTCCGCCGTCTCAAAATAATCGAGCAGCGACGTACCTAAAAGCGCGTCCGGCTTTATCTTCAGCCGCACAAATCCAGCTCCCAGCGCTGAAGTAAAACGCAAATTTCGATCCACGGTCCACAACACCGCCGGCAGTTGCTCCACCAGCACCCGCAACCGCGCTTCGCTCTCGCGCACCTTTTCTTCCGAACGCTTGCGCTCAATCGCCAGCGCAATCTGCCCGCCAACGGATCCCAAAAATTCCTGGTCGCGTTCCGTGTACGCGTTTTCGTCTTCATAATGCTGTACGACAACCACGCCAATCGTCGCCGCCGGCGTCCTCAGCGGCACGCCCAGCCAAGAAGGTGACGGCGTCCCGACCAGCTCGACCTTCCCTTCCGCCGCCAGCAAATCAAACGTCCGCTGCGGAATCAGCATCGGCTGACCGGTTCGATACACGTGCGCAGTACAACTCTTCCCCACGCGCTGCGGCGGTGGTGCTTGGTCAAACTGGTCCACAAAAAACGGAAAATGAAACATCCCCGTCGCCGATTCATACAGCGCGATGAAACAGTTCTCCGCGTACAGCACTTTTTTCAGCGCGAGATGAATCAACCCCAGCAAATCATCCAGATTGTCCGTCACGTTCACCGCATGGATGATTTCAAAAGTTACCTGGCGTTCCAGTTCCGCCCGCTTCCGCGCCGTAATATCCTCGATGGTTCCTTCATACGATAAAATTTCCCCGTCCGGATTCCGCACCACGTGCGCATTCTCGGAAATCCAGATTTTCGCCCCATCCTTACGCCGTACCTCGTACTCGAAATCCTTCACCGACCCGTATTTTTCAATCAGCTGCTTAAACACGCCCCGAACGTTCGGGTCCGCATACATCTCTTTGCCCAAATCTTCCACAGTCGAAATCATTTCCGCAGGTGACGCAAATCCGCACATTCGCGCCAAAGCCGGATTCACGCTCAGATACCGCCCGTCCGTGCTGGTCTGAAAGATTCCTTCCGTGGCGTTCTCGAATAGACTGCGAAATCTCTCTTCCGCTTCCCTCTGCGCCTGCTCTGCGCGTCTGCGCTCCGTAATGTCTTCATACATCCCGAAGCTGCCGATCAATTTCCCATCAGCCGAGATCGGCACTCCCAAAATCTGCACATCTACGAGCGACCCGTCGCTTCGCAGTCGCTTCGCTTTCTCCCGCACCACATTCCCCGCGTTCGACCGCCGCGTCAACGCCTCGGCTTCCTTCATCGAGCCATGCGGCGCGAGCAACGAATCGAGATCCGCGCCTAAGATTTCCGATTGTTGATAGCCGAATAGCGTCTCAAAAGCAGGATTGCACATCAGCACTCGATGCTGCACATCGAGCACGACGATTCCTAGAGGATTGTTTTCGGTTAGCGCTTGCAGGTAAGCCGCATGTTCTACCGGGTACGGACTCTCCCGGTCCGCAACGGGAGACGCACTCGTCCCCTCCGTTGCCACACTTCTGTCTCTTCGTTCCTCGGCCCCGCGCCGCGATTTCGGTCGCTCGGCGCCAAGTTCCTCAGTTCGTGATGGCATAGGACATGTGTCGGAGCCGATACACAGCTCCGCGGGAGCACCCCATGCTCAAGGTATAGCGGCGGGTGACATGCCTCACAATGGTACGTTCGTACCAAAGTGAAGCATTTAGAGGCACTTACGACACACTCGATGCTGTTTAGACCCGGTCAACTAGCGCCGTCAGTTGACTGCTCGCGCGATCAAAGTCATCGCCCTTTCGTCGATGCAGCCTCCCCGATATGGGCCGTCTCCGTCAGCGTCGCGCTGTGGCTCGTCAAACCAAACCCAGTAAACAGTCGCCTCACCTAACGCGCTGTGCTGTTTCCGGGTCAGCCCTCGATCCCAAGGGCCACTGAGCGCGGTTACTTGGGGAGGAGGCTCCGCAATCGTTCCGGTAGCGCCTTTTGCCCAGAAAAATTCGGGCGAAATAAAAACCCGATCACCAATCGAGAAAATTGGCATCGTGCTTCCTTCGCAGGCTTTGCCCCATGTAGGTGCACACTACTTGATTGTTGCCGCCTGGGGAATCGCCGCGCCGTCTTTGCGCGGATCCGAAGCTCCAAAATTCACGCCCGTCGAGAACTCGCGCCGCACAGCCTGCCCGCCACCCATGCCCGAAGAAAAGCTACCGTTTACCCGGATCTCATGCCCGCGTTCGCCAAGCGCCTTACGCACACCGGCGTCAATGCGGTCTTCAATCTCCACATCGCATCCCGCGAACGTATGCTTCGAGAACCGCGTCGCCTCCAGCGCCGCCTGAATGTTCATCCCGAAATCCACCACATTCGCCACAAACTGCGCGTGCGCCTGCGCCTGATTGAAGCCGCCCATAATTCCGAACGCGATTCGCTCGTCGCCGCGCGACATGAATCCCGGAATGATCGTATGCAAAGGGCGCTTGTGCCCCGCCAGCGCATTCGGTGACGCCGGGTCGAGACTGAACAGCGCTCCCCGATTCTGCAGCACGAAACCAGCCCCATCAGGAACGATCCCTGATCCAAACTCCGAGAAATTACTCTGAATCAGCGACACCATATTTCCGTCGCGGTCCACAACCGTCAGATACGTAGTGTCGCCTTTCGTCGGAAATTCAGGCTCTCCCGCTGATACGTTGCAATTTGCTTTTGCCATGTCAATCAGCTTTGATCGCCGAGCAGCGTACTCCTTCGATAGCATCCCCGAAACCGGCACGCGGCTGAATTTTTGATCGGCCACATAACGGTACATATCGGCATACGCCAATTTTTTCGCCTCAATCATCGCGTGCAACGCGTCCGCAGAATTATGTCCGTACTTCGCAAGCGGAAACGTCTCCATCATATTCAACATCATCAACGCTGCGATTCCCTGCCCATTCGGCGGAATTTCATAAACGGTCCAGCCTCGATACGTTGTCGAGATGGGTTCCACCCATTCGCTCGAGAATTCCGCCAAATCCTCCGTGGACATAACGCCGCCCAGCTTCAACTCGGCCGCTACAATGCGTTGCGCAATCCCACCTTTATAGAATCCATCGCGCCCGTCTTTAGCAATCAAGTCGAGAGAACGCGCCAGATCAGGATTGCGAAATATTTCGCCAAGCCGAGGCGCTCGCCCGTCAATCAAAAAAGTTGCAGCAGAATTTGCATCGGTCTTTACAACGCCTTCGTTGAGATTCCAGTAAGCCGCGTCCCACTCCGGCACTGGAAATCCTTCGTTCGCGTAACGAATCGCCTGCTCGAGCACTTCCGAAAATTTCTTCGTCCCCAATCGGGAAAGCAGCTGTGACCATCCGTCCACCGCTCCAGGTACAGTCACAGATTGAATGCCATCAGCCGGCATCTTCCCGGTGATTCCCGTTGCTTTTAGAAATTCGATCGAAAGCTTCGCCGGCGCCCACCCGCTCGCATTCAATCCGTAAAGCTTCCCAGTCTTCGCCTCGTAAACAATCGCGAAAAGATCGCCGCCAATCCCGTTCATCATCGGCTCAACGACGCCCATCACCGCATTCGTCGCCACAGCCGCATCCACAGCATTGCCGCCGCGTGCAAGGATCGTAGCGCCAGCCTGCGCCGCCAGCGGACTCTCCGCCGCCACAATCCCCTCCCGCGTCAAAACCATCGAACGCGTCTGCGTCCGATCCTGCCCCCGCGCCGGCGCCACCACAATCGGCAGCACCGTCATCGCCGCCACCAACCAAGCCGCCGTAGCCGCAACCTTCCACTCAGCCCCATTACACACTTATCCTCCACTTTCCCCTCTCAGCGTCGCGCCAACTCTCACAGTAGCGGCACGGCACCCCGTGCCCGAACCCGACACTTGGCACCCGCCGACCATTCAGGTAGCCACGACAACGCAGTTCTCGTCGTGGGCCTTGGCCCTCGCCCGGGTTCTGATCTAGCGCAGATCACACTTCTTCGTCCTCGACTCCGGCGCCCCACCAGTGGCGCAGGCACTCCTGCCTGCGCGTCTTTCTTAACGCTGCCCACGACAAACTGGCACCGACACCATCTCGCTACACTGAACAATCACTCATTTCTTAGGCCGAGACTCCGGTGGCACCCCGCCACTAGCCCTGTAATACGCCACCAACAACCCATAATGCTCGCCCATATGCTCCGTATACCCATCCCAATACTCAAGCAGCTTGACCACTCCCGCATCGCCCTGCTTCTTCGCGTGCGCCGCCCCATCCTCAATCGACTTCTTTAAAAACGCCACAGTAGCCGCCTTCGTCTTGTAGTCAGCCACCGCCGGGTCATTCCGCCCATCTCCCAATTTAGATTTCGTCATCTTGTTCAGCATGTCGTAATTCGACCCTGCCACATGCAGAATCACTTCCTGGAAAGTGCGAGTAGTCGGCGCAAGCTTGTAGTCGTACTTATCCTCCGGCCAGTCCTCCGCCATCGCCACCAGCCGATTGCCAACATCGTTCCAGTTCGCGACCACAGCCTCCGTCGCCGTCGGCTGTTTCTTCGGCTGCGCACTATCCTGCGCGCGCACAGCCCCCGCAAAAAACGCCATGCACAGCGCCGCAAGCACAAAAATCGGGCGAACGCGTCGTATCATCGAATTTCTCCTTAATATGGATTGCCCCGCTGCCTGCCCCAGGGACGCCGCTAACCTACCTGACTTTTTCACTCAAGTCCAACACGTCATCATAGAAGGCCTACCTCCAGCGCGGGACTATCTACGGAAAAACCGATCGCTGCGGTCAAATGAAGACTTCGACGCTCACGTGGAAGAACGCTGCGAGTTTTTTTGCCTGCGCTTTGCTAATGGATCGCTTGCCGTGAAAAACCTCGGAGGTAATGCCTTTCGATCCGAAGACCTTTAGAAGATCTTTCTGCGTTAGGTCGCGTGCCTCCATCAAATGCTTCAATGTTTGCTGCGGACTTGCTTTCTGTATCGGGTAACGCCGTTTTTCATACTCATCAATCAGCACGGTCAATAGTTCAGCCAACTCTTCCTGTTCTCGCGTCGGCTCGTCCAATTCGTCCAGACGCAATAGTTCGTTCGTGAACCTCTCGTATTCATCTTCCGTGCGGATTACGTGTGGAAGCGCCTGCTGCAGAAGCCTGCCGTAATTTTTCTCGTCCAGTTCAACCGGTCTGCTGCTCATGATTTCCAAAGCCCTCTCTCGTACTCCGCATGCGTGAGTAGAAACAGAACAAAAACTCTTTGACTTCGGTAGTTCACCCGCGCGATGAGTCGGTACTTGTTTCCGGCAATGTTAAAAACTGTCCGACGCCCGACCACATCGGCATTGTGATATACCTGCTTCATCTCCGCTGGCGTCTTCCAGGTTGCCGCGCGTACCACCGAATACCACGATTCCAGACTCGACTTCGAATCAGGGTGTATGCGCCAAAAGCGCTCTAATGCTCCGCGCTTGATAATGCGCATTGATTTAGGTTCTCATAATGAGAACCGAGAGTCAAGTTCCAGTTGAAACGAGGGTGCCCATCTGCTACCGTCATCACAGAGCTGTGAACAGTCGACGCCAACTCGGCCGTGGAATCCGCGACGCGCTCGCGGTCGAGACGGGTGTTCTAATACACGGTAGCGCGATTAAAACTTTTCGTAACGCGCCTCTTTACAATCACTTAAGAATTTCTAATCGGCGGCAAATGGCCCCCCAAGCCGCACGCAGCCTAGCCCGGAACTGGTCCCTTTTTCTTCCACAAAAACTGCGCCCTGCCCAAGAACCGAGTGAGTTCGACCATGTCAATACGAGATTCCAAGTCCGAAGCCGCCGTTAAGCCTGTCGACGCGACCCAAAGCGAGATCGAGCGCATCGTCCGCGCCGAATCCTCTGACCCGTTCCATTTTCTCGGGCCGCATTGGCTCGACCGCGACGGCAAGCGAGTCTTGGCCATCCGCGCCTATCACCCCGCAGCGAGCGAGATGGCCGTCGAATGGCTGGGCAATTCTCGAGGACGGCACTCCGCGATTGCGGCAGAGAAAATTCATCCGGGCGGTGTGTTTGAAGCGATTGTTCAGAATAACGTCAGCCAGCTGCGTAACAACCAGGAAATCGCGGCGACTTCTTATCGCCTCCATTTCAGATTCCCGGATGGCAATTCGCTCGACACGTTGGACGCTTACGCTTTTCCCCCGCTGCTCACTGATTACGATCTCTACCTTTCGGGCGAAGGTACTCACTACCAGAAATATGAAAAGCTTGGAGCGCACGTGCGCGAAGTGGCCAGCGTTCGCGGCGTTCACTTCGGCGTGTGGGCTCCTAACGCGCTGCGCGTTAGCGTTGTCGGAAATTTCAATTTCTGGGACGGCCGCGTGCACCAGATGCGAATACGCGGCGAGACGGGAATCTGGGAGCTTTTCATTCCGGGCCTCGACGAAGGCACGCTGTACAAATTTGAAATTAAGTCCAGCGCTGGCTATTGGGGACTGAAATCCGATCCGTACGGGTTCGCCGCCGAGAAGCGTCCCAACAATGCTTCCGTTGTCGTGGATATCGACAAGCATCAGTGGAACGACGCTGCATGGCTCACGCAGCGCGCGTCGCGCGATTGGCTGCATTCGCCCATGTCAATCTACGAAGTTCATATGGGCTCGTGGCGGCGACGGCACGATGAAGGCGACCGCTGGCTCACCTACCGCGAGCTCGCGGATGAGCTGATTCCATACGCCAAGGGAATGGGCTACACGCATGTCGAAATGATGCCAGTGATGGAGCATCCGCTCGACAAATCGTGGGGCTATCAGACCGTCGGATATTTCGCCGTGACCAGCCGCTTTGGCACGCCTGAAGATTTTATGTACTTCGTCGACCGCTGCCACCAGGAAGGCATCGGTGTGATCCTCGATTGGACGCCCGCGCATTTTCCACGCGACGCGCATGGCCTCGCCTTTTTCGACGGCACGCATCTTTACGAGCACGCCGATCCGCGCAAAGGCGCGCATCCCGACTGGGGCACGCTCGTTTTCAACTACGGCCGCAACGAAGTGCAGAATTTTTTGATTTCGAACGCGCTGTTCTGGATCGACAAGTATCACCTCGACGGCCTGCGCGTAGACGCGGTTGCATCCATGCTCTATCTCGATTACTCGCGGAAGCAGGGCGAATGGATTCCCAACCGCTTCGGCGGGCGCGAAAATCTCGAAGCGATTGGCTTCCTCAAGCATTTGAACGAAGTGCTGCACACACAGCATCCCGGCGCTCTGACGATTGCGGAAGAATCCACGTCGTGGCCGGCGGTGTCGCGGCCTGTCTATCTCGGTGGGCTCGGCTTCGATTTGAAATGGAACATGGGCTGGATGAACGACACGCTGCGATTCATGGAATACGATCCGATTCACCGGAAATACCATCACAACGAACTGACGTTCTCCATGATCTACGCGTTTACTGAGAATTTCGTGTTGCCGCTCTCGCACGATGAAGTGGTCCACGGAAAACGTTCCCTGCTCGAGAAGATGCCGGGCGACGATTGGCAGAAATTCGCGAATCTCCGCCTGCTGTTCGGCTACATGTGGGCGCATCCAGGCAAGAAGTTGCTGTTCATGGGCAGCGAACTTGCGATGCGCGATGAATTCTGGGAAGACGGCAGCGTCGATTGGTCGCTAGAGGATTCTCAGGCGCATCGCGGCATCCAGCAGCTAATGGCGGACCTGAACAGCCTGCACTTGCAGGAGCCCGCACTGCACGAGCTCGACTTCGAATGGTCTGGCTTCGAGTGGATCGAAGCCAACGACGCCGCAAACAGCGTGATCGCATTTCAGCGGCGCGCGAGAAATCAGGACAATGCCATCGTCGTTGTGTGCAACTTCACGCCCGTCGTGCGCGACGACTATCGAGTAGGCGTTCCTCGTCCCGGGTACTACCGCGAAATTCTGAACACCGATTCCGGCTACTACTGGGGCAGCGGCGCGGGAAACGGCGGCGGAGTCAACGCCGAGCCGATACCGTGGAACGGAAAGCCGTGGTCAATCAGCCTGCGCCTGCCACCTCTAGCCGCGAGTTATTTCAAGTGCCCTTCCGATTGACGAACTGACAGTCCTCTTTTCTGAACCGTATCTTTTCAGAAATTCCAGGGAACATTCTCGCGGCCGCCTCCGTACATAGCGACAAGGAAACAACAGGAGGTTTCACGACCATGCGAAGAGAGAAACCAGCGGTCGCGGTTTCGTGCTTGCTGCTCGTGGCGACGATCGCAGTGGCGATCGGCATCGCCAGAGGCGCAACGACGGCAGCAAAACCCGCTGCCGAACGCTACTTGCACGTGAAGGTCGACGGCGGAACGAAAGGTGAAAGCGTCAACGTCAACGTACCTCTTTCCATGGCGGTGAAGATCCTGCCGACGATCAATCATGGTGACTTGCACAACGGGCGCGTGACCATTTCGAGCGCCGATATCAACGACGTTGATATACGCGCGATACTCGACGCCGTTCGCACCGCGCCCGACAACGAATTTGTGACCGTGAAGAGCAGCGAACAGGATGTGCGCGTGGCCAAATCCAACGGAAATCTGATCATCCATGTGCGCGACTCCAGAAAGGAGAGCGGCAAGAGCGGGCAGAAGGTTGACATTACCGTTCCAATGAAAGTGGTTGACGCGCTGTTTTCCACCGCGAAACAGAACGAGCTTGATGTGGCAGCCGCGATCCGTGCGCTCGGTGAAGCAGGCGAGACTGTGCTGGTAACCGTGCAGGATGCCGAGCAGAGCGTGAAGATTTGGATCGATTCGAAGAGCGGGGCGGAATAAAAACTGCGCCTTGGGGTGATGAATGATTCTGCTGGGAAAAGTTGGGATGGCGATTGTGGGAACCGCGCTTGCTGGTGCTGGAATCATCTGCAGCGAGGGGCTGATTTCAGTGAACGTGGAGACGAGGACACCGGAGAAGCATCACGTTTTTGTTGTGGCGCCGGCGATGCTTGTGCCGATTGCGATGCACTTCATTCCGAAGGAGCACCTCGCGGAACATGCGCACGAAATTCAGGCGTGGCTGCCGACGATACGAGCGAGTCTTGATGCCCTCACCGAATCGGACGACATCACATTTGTAGAGGTGAAGGAGCCGGGGCACAACGTTCGGGTGGCGAAAAGCGGCGGATCCATCGTGGTGGATGTAAATGAGAACGATGAAACCGTGCACGTCTCAACGCCGATTCGCGCTATGTCCAGCGCGATCGAAGAACTTGCCGCGGCGAGTCCGGCGCCCACGCGCTAGACGCGCAGCGGATTCCTTTCCGGCGGGCGTCGCAAGCCCCTTGCAGGCGCTCGCCCGGATTGAGACTTGATCACGAGCCCGCGGCTTTCGGCGGAATCCAGTAAACTTCCTGCTTCAGCGACTGGTTTGGAAATCCGCGGCGTTTCAAAATTCCCATTCCCAACTCAATCATCTGCGGATGCCCGCAAAGATATCCAGTTGTCGTGTCGCCAGTCAGTCCCCATTGGTCGCTATACTTGCGAATCAAATCTTCGACGCGTCCCGTCTCGCCGCGCCATTCCGAGTCTTCCCAAGGACGGCTGATGGACGGAATGTAGGTGAGCCACGGAACTTCCGCAGCGACTCGCTCGATTTCCTCACGATATCCAAATTCGACCGACCTGCTGGCAGCGTTGATCATGTAGAGATGCAGATCCGCTGGCATATTGTTCTCTTTCCAATCTTTGTATAGGGTTCGGACGTAGGAAACGTACGGTGCAATACCGGTGACAGTGCAGAGCAGCAAATGATTTTTATGACCGCTCTTCAGATCGAGGGTGAAGCGACCCTTGGGAATCTTGCGCATGCTGACTTCATCGCCTACGTGCAACTGATGGAGCTGAGGAGTCAACTCACCCTCTGGGACGAGCTCGAAAAAAATCTCGAGTAGCAGTTCGTACGGCGAAGAGACGATGGAATAGGCGCGCTCAATCAAGCGGTCGCCGTCCGGCACGCCCAGCGTGGCGTACTGGCCCGCAACGAAATCGAATTTTCCGCCGGGATCGAGTTTGACCTTCCAGAGGTCAGGGGAGATCTCGTCGCGCTCGGTGATGCGGGCGCGGTAGAATTTGTCCCCGCTGAGGGCCATACGAGGAGTGCCTCCCAAGATTGCCTCCAAACTCAGATGAAATTCCCGAGGCTCGGAACCAATAAAAAAAGACGCCCCGGCAGCACCGGGGCGTCTCGCGCGATTCGTTGAAGGAATCCTACGCGAACACTAGCGCTGTTGTCCACCGCCAAGAGCCATGGGATTGAAAGGCTGCGGCGTGCCCGTGATTTTGTCTTTGTAATCTGAAAACACTTTGGTCAGCACCATCGTGGTGTCCTTTCCCTGATGCTTCACCATGCCATATGGACCCGCGTTCTTTGCCACCCAAGTGTCACCCGATCCGTCTTTTGCGCGATAGTGTTCGGTGGTGAAAGTTCCCGCTGGGACAGTGATGGATTCGCTGCCAAGGTCTTCGGCATCGCTTCGCGCATCGGTGGGGACGCGAGAATGATCTCCTCGTCCCATTCCGGCAGGCATCTCCATGGGAGGCTTGCCCGGAAGCTGCATGATCACTTTAGCGGAGTGGGTGTTCTCGCCGTCCATTACCAGAAGTGTCTTGAAAACGAGTTCGCCACCCATTCTTTCGTCGGGCATGGCCATTTCCCACCAGTACGCATCCTTTCCATCGACCGTTTCTTTTCCGACGATGGCCATCTCCATGGTCTTGTTACCGTCTTGCCTTTGGACTTCATAAGCGGCACCGACTCCGACCTTGGGATTGAATACGCCGGCAAACTGCGGAGGACCTCCGCCGCGCGTCATCTGTGCGAACGATCCGGACGCCAAGCCAAAACTGCAAAGAACGATCACTGCAAGACCGGATAGGGACTTCTTCATGGACACACTCCTTCGGGTTTCTGGGTTAGGCACCCCAATGTGGCCCCTATTGAACTACAAATCGCGGCCTTGTGTGTCTTCCATTTTTGAGAAATCGAACGAAGCGCTAATCTTCATGCCGCTCGGCGTGGCGACGAAATCGGCGCCTTTCTCGTTCGGCGTAATGGTTGGCTCACCGCTCGCGGCTTTCTTCGAAAACAAGAAGACCACGCTTTCGATCGAACCATCAGCGCCGCGCTGGATCTTTACGTCACTCGGCGTGATCCTTTGCTTGGTGCGCTTCGTTTCGAGGACAGCGTTGTTCTTGAGGGCGCTTTCATCCGCGGATTGAAACGGCTTCATATTCGGGCCAGCGACGAGGACCTGATACATGTCGACGGGTTGAGCGAGGTCTTTCGAGGCATCCTCCGGCTTTAATTGACCCTTCAGAATTGCGTTGCGTATCGCGGCTTCGCGAATCGTTCGCGATGAAACCCATCGAACCACGAAGGGCGTCTCGCCGGTTGAAGATGGCTGCGGAGTTTGCGCAGGAGCAGAGGGCTGGCCATATTGTCCTCCTCCTCCCATGCCACGGGTTTGCTGACCTGAATTGGCAGCGCTCGTATCGGCGGGCATGCCGGAGGGAGAAGGCGAGGAAGTTCCAATCTGCACGACTTTGGACCAAGGTGAATCGTTGAAGATCCGGTGAATATCTTTATCGTCCCACTGGTCGTAAGGCTTCGATTTCCACGGGTCGTTCGCAGCCCAAATTAATGATGCGGCAACAAGGACTGTTGCGACGGACAAGACTGCTTTGCGAAACATGTGTCCTCCATTGTTGGGCGGGCATGGTTGGCGGGCTTTCACTTTCAAGTTCCGCGTGACTTAAGCCGAGGCATCACGCACACGGCCTCCCTTATTTTGATGCGTAAAGGGAGGAAGGGGGCAGTCGAGGAAATGCTGTATTTATTGGCCAGCCCTGCGGGCGGCGAGCGGATTATCAGAAGCACGGCGGACCGATTCCGGAAGCGCGGATGCGCCGGTTACATGCTCGACGCGGTACATCGGCTCAACGCGGGATTCAAAGTGAGTGCGCATCAAGAGTTCGCCGACAAGACCCATCGCAAGCAGCTGCACGCCAAATAGCGAAAGCATCATCCCGAGAATGAGCAGGGGGCCATGCTGCACGAAGATCGAGGTGCCGAATAAAACCTTCTTTGCAAAGAGCACTGTGAGGATTCCGCCGCCTGTAATCATGCCAAGCAGTCCGGCTGGACCGAAGAAGTGGAGCGGCCGCGTCATATAGCGGAGGAGGAATCGTATCGTGAGCAGATCGAAGAAGACTCGAAGAGTGCGCGAAATTCCGTAGTGAGATTTTCCGCCGGGACGAACGATATTCTTGATGGGCACTTCGACGATTTTCGCGCCGTTGAGTGCGGCGAGCGCGGGAATGAAGCGGTGCATTTCGCCGTACAGGCGGATGTCCTTGATGATTTCGCGGCGATAGACTTTGAAGGTGGTGCCGAAATCGTGGATGTCGACTCCGGAGAGCTTGGCCATCATCCAATTGGCAACGCGCGAAGGCAAACGGCGCATGATGAAATTGTCGACGCGCTTCTGGCGCCAGCCGCTGACGATGTCGCTGCCGGTGGATTCAAAGGTTTCCAGCATTACCGGGATATCGTCTGGGTCGTGTTGCAGATCGCCGTCCATCGAAATAATGATTTCGCCGGAAGCGTAGTCAAAACCTGCGGCGAGCGCGGTGGTTTGGCCGTAATTGCGCTTGAGACGGACGACGGTGACGCGAGGATCGTCGAGAGCGATTTCGTTGAGAATCTGGGGAGTCGCGTCGCTGCTCTGGTCGTCCACGTAAACGAATTCGACCGGTTCGTAGCGGCCAGTCATCACGCCGGCTAGGCGGGCGTGGAGTTCGCGGACGCTTTCCTGTTCGTCATGAAACGGGACGACGATCGAATATTTCGGACGCAAGTCGCGAGCTCCCAAGCTTCCTCCCGTATCAGAGCTACTAGAAGCAGTATAAGCCGAGCTGACTACCGCATCAACGCGGAGTTAGACAGCTCGTAGCGCGTCGAATACGTTTTAGTTTAGCTCTCCGTAGTTGATTAAGCGAATGCCATGTTCTTCGATGGCACTCTTGACGGCAGGGTCGATGAGCGCGTCCATTTCCGAATTTCGCTGCCAGGAGAGGCGCGTTTCGATTGTTTGCAGTTCGGAGTCTGAGATTCCAGGATGCAACATGATTTCGGTGCTGCCCTCTTGAACGGCGCCAATCATCCGGCGAAGAGCTTCGGGACGGAGGCGGCCAGTCCTGGCGAGACCCAAGAAATAATCTGGTGACCGCAGGTCATACCTTCGCGCAGTAGATTGGAATATCGGCGTGACCATTCGAGCCGCGGCGGCGGCGAGAAGCTCCGTGAACATGGCAGGGCGTTCGCCGCGGGAGGATTCCCACGAATCTCGCAGGTTCTCCATCGGCTTTCGCACGCGCGGAATTCCGAGTTCGCGCGCTACGCGGCTGAGAGCTCCCATGACGATTGGATGAGCGTGGGTGTGCTTGTGGGTGTCTAGGTGCGTGGGCTCGATGCCGGCTGCGCGGATTTTCAGAATTTGAGCTCGCAGTTCCCTTTCGATTTCTTTGGAGCGGATCATTCCGGTCGAGAGACGCGTTACGAAACTACCCAGCGAGTCATGGAGATTGCCGTCTTTGGAGACAAGCGATGAAATTTCTTCGAGCGGAGCAACTGCTTTTCCACCTACGAGAACCAAGTGGCAGCCAATTCCCAGGCGCGGATTGAGTTTTGCGAGTTCGACGGCGTGATCGAAGGCTGGGCCACACGCCATCAAAGTGGCGCTGGTAAGAATCCCATCGCGATGGGCTCGGATAATTCCTTCGTTTACTCCGCGGGTGAGGCCGAAGTCGTCGGCGTTGAGGATCAATTGTTTCATCAGCGAACGGCAGCAACTCTCCGTGAACGCGAGATGATATCACGCAGAAGCGGGTAAAAAGATTTCGGAACGGCGGCGGGCATTGCGAGGAGGCGCTTCTGGCGAGAGCAATTTTTGCGCCATACATTCGCGAGGAAGAGGCGCGGATGATGAATGGCTGGTGAAAGTTTTCAACAGTTCTGTTGAAAACCGTGTGGAAAAAGCATTGTTGTGAATCAAAAACTGAAGAAAACGGGGGCTTGATGCAGTTTGCACAAGTTGTGTGCAACTCTTGCTGCCGGCAGAAAACTTTGCGCGAGGTTTTTTTTTGATACCGAGGATTTCTTTAATACCAGTGAGCAGGTGCTTCGAGTTTTATTTCGACGGTCATTGCTTCGGAATCGATGTCGTACCATTTGCCGTACGTCTTCCAACCCTTTGCTACAACTTGGATTAGAATTTTTCCGCGAGGGATATCGGGAACTTTCGCAGAGCCGTCCTCGTTTGTTTTTAAATTCAGTTCGCTGAGTTTGTCCTTGTGGAATATTCCGCCGGCGACTGGGAAGCGGACGTAAACGCTGGCATTGCCAACGGGTTTACCGTCGGCGGTGACTCGAATTCGGAGTTTGGTTGTGGTTGGATCGGAGGGTTTGGAATCCTTCTTGCTGTCAGCGGATTTGTCTTGAGGCGGTTTTTCCTGGGAAGTGGTTTGGTTTTGCTGTGATTCCTGAAAGAGTACGGCCGTAGACGTGCGTGGCTGAGCGCTGCTTACCGTGGCGCAGAGCAAGAGCAGTGCCAACATTGCTCCAGAGCGGCAGGACGGGAAAGATATTCTCACGCTTAGATCGAATCGCATATCGCTTCACTTCTACTCCATTCCAGCGATTGCCTCAACAGTTCTGTGCGCGGGACCTCGAGCGGCGTTCGAGTGACCGATGGTGCCATTTTGGCGCTGTATCTTTGCGAGCCATTGATGCCGCCGCTGACTCGCCCAAGCGTATGATAGCGTTGACTGAATATATCCGCTTCATTTTCATCCAGGAGGAAGCATGGGGTTTTCGACCGACGCCATCCATGTGGGCCAAGAGCCCGATCCGCTGACCGGATCGATCGTGGCGCCGATTTATCAGACGTCGACGTATGTGCTCGAAGAGATGGGCAAGGACAAGGGTTACGACTACGCGCGGACGAATCATCCCAATCGGAAAGCGCTCGAGCGAACGGTGGCGAAACTGGAAGGCGGTCATGCGGCTTATGTGTTCACTTCCGGGATGGCAGCGATTGATGCGGTTTTTCGGCTGCTGCGGCCTGGTGAGCACGCGATTCTTTCGCAGGCAGTTTATGGCGGAGTTTTCCGGCTGACGACGAAGCTGCTGGTCGATTTCGGTCTTGAGTTCAGCTATGTAGACACTTCTTGTCTGAAGAACATCGAAGCGGCGATCAAGCCGAACACGCGGATGATCTACGTGGAGACGCCGACGAACCCGACGATGATTGTGACGGATCTTGCGGCGGTGGGGTGGATCTGCAAGGCGCGGAATCTTACGTTCGTAGTGGACAATACTTTTTTGAGCCCGTATCTTCAGCGGCCGATCGAATTTGGGGCGCACGTTGTCGTCCATTCGATGACGAAATATTTGAATGGGCACAGCGACTGCACGGGGGGCGCGGCGATACTGACGCGTCCGGAAGACGCGGAGAAAATTTATTTTATCCAGCGCTCGGCGGGGGCAGGGCTGGCGCCGATGGATTGCTTTCTTGTGTCGCGAGGGATCAAAACGCTCGCGGTGCGGATGGACCGGCACAACTCGAACGGCATGGCGGTGGCGAAATTTCTGGAGTCGCATTCGAAGGTGAAGAGGGTGATTTATCCGGGGCTTGCTTCACATGCTCAATATGAGATCGCCAAGCGGCAGCAGCGCGGGTTTGGAGGAATGTTGTCGTTTGATCTTGGGTCGCTTGAGGCGGCGAAGAAATTACTGAATCATGTGCGGATTTGTTCGCTGGCGGAGAGTTTGGGAGGCGTTGAGACTTTGATTTCACATCCCGCGTTGATGACGCATGCTTCGGTGCCGCCGGAGATTCAGAAGGAGATCGGGATTACGCAAGGGCTTGTGCGGCTGTCGGTAGGTATTGAGGATGTGGAAGATTTGATCGCGGACTTGGATCAGGCGCTGGCGAAAGTCTAAGCAGGATTTCCGTAACAACAAACATTGCAAGCGAGGCTGCGGCGCGATAGGGTAGGCCTCGTCTGTCTGGCGACTGGTTTCGCGTGCGTCAGGCTGTGTTTATTTTTGTGAGCGAGGCTGGAATGAGCGATCGTCAGGAACCGTTAAAGCTTCAGGGCGGCGTGGCCGTGATTACCGGAGCGGGTTCGGGCATTGGGCGAGGATTGGCGCACCGACTGGCGAGAGAGAAAATGTCATTGGCGCTCGCGGACGTGGATTCTGCTGGTTTAACTGAGACTGTGGAACAGCTTGGCGGGGCGAGCGCTTCGCTTTCGTGCCATCTCGTGGACGTTGCGGACCGGGCGCGGATGGAGCGGTTTGCGGCGGAGGTGGTGGAGCGGCACGGGCGCGTGACGTTGCTGATGAATATTGCCGGCGTAGCAATGCATGGAACGTTTGAGCAACTGACGCTCGAAGAGTTTGATTGGCTGATGAAGATTAATTTTTATGGAGTGCTGTATGGCGTGGCGAATTTTCTTCCGATTTTGCGGAAGCAACCGCGGGCGCACATTGTGAACATGTCGAGCATTTACGGGATTATTGCGCCAGCGGGGCAGACGGCGTACTGCGCCAGCAAATTTGCGGTGCGGGGATTTACTGAGGCGCTGATGCATGAGCTGGATGGTAGTTCCGTGACCATATCTTGCGTGCACCCCGGAGGAATTCGGACGCCGATTGCGAAGCGCGCGCGTGTGAGCGGAAAATCGGATCCGAAAGCTCGCGAAGTGACGCTCGAGATGTTTGATGTGTTGGCGCAGATGCCGCCGGAGAAGGCGGCCGATCGGATTGTGGACGGGGTTATGGCGAATGAGCCGCGGATTCTTGTAGGGGGCGATGCGGTCCGATTGGATCGCATGCAACGCTTGATGCCGATCAAGTATTGGGAGTTTGTGATGCGACGCAGCCGGAAATTGATGCGGGTGATCGGCGAGCGGCGCGGGAAAAGCGCGCGGGCTTGATGAGGGCGAGGGCCTTGGCGTGATCTGCTAACGCTTTTTGCGCGGGGCAACGGATTCCGCCAGCCAGGAGAGATAGCTCTCGGACCCGACGGCGATGGCTAACGCGATGATTTCGGGGACTTCGTAGCTGTGAAGGCGTTTGATGGCGGCCTGGAGTTCGGGGAACCTGCGGCGCGAAGTTTTTATTACCAGCAAGACTTCTCTTGCCGACTCGATTTTTTCCTTCCAGCGGTAAATCGAGCGGATCGGAGTGCGCAGGATATTGCCACAGGCGGCGAGCCGTTTCTGTACCAGACTGCGGGCGATGCGGTCTGCTTCTTTTGCTGAACGGCATGTGACGAGCACGACCAGTTTATCCGTCATTCGAGCGCCATCTTGTCTGATTTGCTCGCGGCGGTCGCAAATTTTACTCTTGCGAATCGCGTATTGCGTTCACCTTGCTTGCAAGCCAAGATACAATACGTTTTTATGGCGAGTGAAGCGATCCATTTCGGAACTTCGGGTTGGCGCGGCGTGATGGCTGAGGACTTTACGTTCGGCGGCGTGCGCCGAGCGGCTGCGGCGATCGCGGGGCACGTGCTTTCGCTGAAGAAATCGCCGACGCTGATCGTCGGTTACGATACACGGTTTTTCTCCGAGGAGTTTGCCCAGACGGCCGCAAGCGTGCTGCAGGCGCACGGCTGCAAAATTCTTTTTTGCAATGAATTTACGCCGACCCCGACGATTGCGCATGCGATCCTTTACGGAAAACTCGACGGCGGCGTGAACATCACTGCCAGCCACAATCCTGCTGAGTACAATGGACTGAAATTCTCGGGGCCTGATGGCGGTCCGGCACTGCCCGAGATCACGAAAGATATTGAGAGGCACGCCGCGGCTCTTGGCGAGCAGCCCGGCTCGATGCTGGAAGTTGAGGATGACTTCCCGCGGATCAATCCGCGGGAGCCGTATTTTGCGCAACTCGAGAAGCTGGTTCGTTTCGAGGTGATCAAGAAAGCGAAAGGCGGTTTTGTTTGCGATGCGCTGCACGGATGCGGGGCGGGATGGCTCGACGGAATACTTGGGAGCCATGGTGTGGAGCTTACGGCGATTCGCAAATCGCGAGACGTGCTGTTTGATGGCAGCGGGCCCGATCCATCGGAGGAGCATCTCGCGCCACTGAAGAAAGAAGTGATTGAAAAGAAGGCGCTGGCGGGCTTGGCGACGGATGGCGATGCGGACCGGTTCGGGATTCTCGATCGAGATGGTTGGTTCGTTTCGCCCAATCACATTCTCGGTCTAGTGTTTGATTACTTGCTTGAGACGCGCGGGTACAAACTGGGCGCGTCGCGAAGCGTGGCGACTACGCATCTGCTTGATGCGGTTGCAAAACTGCATGGCGTTCCATTGTATGAGACTCCGGTCGGCTTCAAATATATAGGCCCGCTTCTTCGCGACGACAAGATTGCGATCGGTGGAGAAGAAAGCGCGGGGATGACGATACGCGGGCACCTTCCGGAGAAAGATGGGATTCTGGCTTGTCTGCTGGTAGCAGAAATGATTGGGGCGCGGCAGAAGTCGCTCAGGGATCAGCTTCAGGATCTGTTTCGTCGCGTGGGCCAGGAATTCTGGCCGATTCGGGTGAACTTGCATCTGGCGCCGGATGTGCAGACGCGGCTCGTCGGGCGGCTGAAGGAGACGTTCACGGAATTTGCGGGGCGCCACGTGGCCAAAGAGGATCGTCTCGATGGGATGAAACTGATTTTTGACGACGGCTCGTGGGTGCTGATGCGGCCGTCGGGCACTGAGCCCGTGGTGCGAATTTATGCGGAAGCTTCTTCCATAGCTGCTGCGGAAAAACTTGCTGAGGAGGCTCGCGCATGGATCGGAAAGTAGCCCGCAGGAGACGCGCGCGACGAGCGTTGCCGGAACAAGAGGCGAAGGCGCCTAGGATACGTTTTGGCGACCAGATGCGCGAATTTTTGCACCGAAACATGAATTGGTTTCTTGTGGCCGGTTTTGCTTTGCTGCTTCTCCAGGATATTTTTGGCACGCACGGAGTGCTTGCGATGCGCCGCACGCAGTTACAAGCGAAGGAAGTGCAGCAAGAAATCGAGCGGCTCAACGAGGAAAATCGCAAGCTGCAGAGCCGCGTTCAGCATCTGAAGTCCGATCCGGCAACTCTGGAAGGGATCGCGCGGGATGAGATGCATTTGAAGCGTCCTGGGGAATACGTGTTCCCAATACAGCCGAAGGCGAACCCCTCGACCAATCCACAACCTGCAGACACCGCGAAGAAGCCCTAACTTTCGGTCGCGGGTTTCGCTGCGCGAAAATTGCGTACCCGAGCAAGAATTTCAACTCCGCGTCCCTTGTATCGGGTGCGCGCAATCGAAAGCAGAACCATCGCTGTGAAAATAATGGCCAGTCCGAACGTCGCCATCGGAATCGTCTGGGCGCGCTTCGCTAGAATCGAGAATCGCCCATACACAAATTCGATGTGCACCCAGTAGACGAGCAAGGAAGTCTGGCCGATTTGGATCAGGGGGCTGAAGCCCCACTGCCCCGCTCCCCAGCGGCACCACGCGTATGCCAGGAAAACAATCACCATGAGAATTCCAACCCGCGCCAGGAAAAAGTTGGGACTCGTGTGCCAGTAATCATACACGGCGTAGAATTGGCGCGGCCGCGCGTCAAGCCAAGTTGAGAAGTAAAAAAGCCCCACGCCAGCCACGCCCACCAACGCCGTGAGCTTCGCCAAGTTCTCTTTAGCCCAATCACTGAATAGCAAAAACCCAAGCGCGAGACCAGCGAACGCAAATGCCGTCCAGGGAAAAATTGGGAAGAGCCAGGGCTGGGGCTTGTCGTAGGTGTGCACGCCGTTGATGTATGACTCGAGGTACCAGGGCAGCCAAAGGATTCGCCAAGTTGTCCATAGAGGTGGCGTGGCGAGCGCGATGGCCAATGCCACGAGCGCAGCGACAACTGCACTTGCAGCTCTGGTTTTCGTCAGGCGCGAAACGACTCCCATGATCATCATCGAGAGACCGATTGTGTTGAGGATGTCCACGCGCAAGAGATCGGTCCAGGGCGCCCAAGGCTGGCCGAGGATGAATTCCTGCACACGAAACAGCAAACCGAGTGCGTAAATTTCCGCGCCCCGGCGGATCGTTGTCAGCGCGATTTCGTTGGCAGAAATGCCCTTGCTGCGCATGCGGTCGGTGACGAGGGCGAACGAAACTCCGGCAAGGAACAGGAAGAGCGGCGCGGGGAGCGTTCCTCCGAGTTGAGACCATTTGATGAAGGAACCTTCGCGCGCGGCTCCGCCTAGCCATGAATCGTAGCAATGCGTTTGGAACATCAAGAGGCAGGCGAGACCGCGCATCCAGTCGATATAGGCGAGGCGTTGTTGTTTTCCGGGGGCTGCCATCAGTTGAATCGCGCCACAGAATCGCCGAGGCTGAAGCGCAAAGCAAGTTTTTCCCGGAACGCGTGCACGCTCCAGTAAAATCCTCGGCGTGATGGCAAAGTCGAAATCCTGGCAGATGAGTCTGCCTGTCGTCGTGGCGATCTGGGCTGTAATCGTCTTGCTGGCGGCCTTTGCTGGAATTCGTTTGGGCTATTCCGGAGCGCGATTCGCAATTGCGCTGGGAGTAGCAGCCACTCTTTTTGCTTTTGAATTTTTCCTAGCCGCGCCGAAGGTGCTGGGCACCGTGCAAGGTGCGCTCGGGCAAAGAGGCGCGGTTGTGGCAGCGCTGGTGCCGCTCTTTGCTGTGCTGGTCTATTCCATCGGAGTTGGTGGCAACTGGAAGTACACACTGATCGGCGCAGCCTACGCAGTGCTGCCGACGCTGCTGCTTGCCGCGAGCAGAGGCCGTTCAGCTACGTGCGTGGATTACGTTGCTGCGGCAATGGTCTGGTTACCCGTTGAGTTTCGCTGGATGTACCGGCTGTTTCCTTTTCCACCGCAGTTGACGCACACCTTAACAATTCTCTTGGCGCTGAGCACAGGTGTAGCTGCGTTTGTGGTATTGCGGAGGGTCGGAGGTGTTGGCTACGCAGTCGAGTGGGTGCGCGGTTCGGGCTGGATTGTGCTTTCGCATTTTCTGGTGTTTGCGGCGATTGCAGTTCCACTCGGGATTGCCATTGGCTTTATTGCGTACGACCCGTCCATTGCACGACTGCGCTCGCTGCCCGTGGCTGTGATCGGAATTGCGTTTTTTACGGCTTGGCCGGAAGAATTTCTATTTCGGGGGATCTTGCAGAATCTTTTCTCGCGCACGCTGAAGAGCCAATGGATCGGATTGGCGGTGGCATCTGTTGTTTTTGGCTTGTCGCATATCCTGCATGCGCCATTTCCGAATTGGAAGTATGTGATTCTTGCGACCATCGCGGGAGTATTTTATGGGCACGCGTGGATGAAAACTGGCTCGCTGTTACCGGGAGCGCTGGTGCATGCGCTGGTGGATATTTCCTGGCATGTGCTGTTTCGTTGAGATTACCGGACGTCTTCGCCGGAGGCCTAGCGAACAACGCCTGCGAGGGGGCTTGACGCGTTCGCGTAGAGCTTTTTCTCGATGCGACCGGCAAGAAACGCTTTGCGGCCGGCCTCCACTGCAGCGCCCATCGCCTCCGCCATCAAGATGGAATCCTGTGCGCCGGCGATTGCGGTGTTCATCAGGACGCCATCTGCGCCCAATTCCATCGCGAGTGCGGCGTCGGAAGCTGTGCCGACGCCTGCGTCAAGTATCAGAGGCACTTCGGTGATGCGCTCGCGCAGGATGCGTAGATTCGTGGTGTTCTGAATGCCCATCCCTGAGCCGATGGGCGCGCCGAGCGGCATGACAGCCGCGGCACCCGCGTCGATTAATTTGCGAGCGACGATGAGATCGTCGTTCGTGTAGGGCAGAACTACGAAACCTTCTTTCACGAGGGTTTTGGTGGCGCTGATGAGCGCTTCGGTATCGGGGAAAAGCGTCTGCTCGTCACCGATTACTTCGAGCTTTACCCATTCGGAGAGTCCGACTTCCCGGCCGAGGCGCGCGGTGCGAACGGCTTCGTCTGCGGTGTAGCAACCGGCGGTGTTAGGGAGGATGAAGAAATTCTTGCGATCGATATAGTCGAGCAGTGATTCTTTTGTGCGATCGGAGAGATTCACGCGCCGGACCGCAACGGTGACCATGTCCGCACCGGAAGCTTGGTGGGCGCGCGCCATTTCCTGAAAGCTGCGGTATTTCCCCGTTCCTACGATAAGGCGCGAATGAAACTGGCGCCCAGCGATTGTGAGTTGTTCGGTCATTTCTCTTCCCTTCCCCGCGCTATTGTACTCCGACGATAGCGATTCACGCACGCGCCGGGCATTGCAAGGCGGCATCGATGGTGCAGGTGGCCGATTTCGTTAGGCCAGGTGGTGAGGGCGCGGCTCTTCAACGTCGGCGTAGAGACGGGCAATCACGTCCTGGTAGCGCTGTTCGATGACGCGGCGTTTCATTTTCATTGTGTAAGTGAGTTCGCCGCCGGCGTAGGTGAAATCCTGCTCGAGCAGAGCGAAGCGCTTGGGTCTTTCGTATTGCGCGAGGGGCGCGGTGAGGCGTTCTATTTCGCTCGATAGAAGGTCGCGCACCCACGGATCGCCGGTCATTTGAGTGGGAGTGGCAAAATCGTGGCCGGCTCTTCGCGCGGCGGCTTCGATATTTGCAAAATTTGGAACGATGAGCACCGAGACGAACTTTCGCGTGTCGCCGACGACGATTGCGTTTGTGATGTAGGGCGAGGTTTTGAGCGTGTTTTCGATCGGAGCTGGCGCGACGAATTTTCCCGCGGCTGTTTTCAACAGCTCCTTCTTGCGATCGGTGATGATCAGGTAGCCGTCTTCGTCGAGGCGGCCGATATCGCCGGTGCGAAACCATCCGTCGGAAGTGAAGACCTCGCGGGTTGCTTCGGGCTTGTGATAGTAGCCCTGCATGACGTTGGGGCCTTTAACTAGGATTTCGCCATCTTCCGCGATTTTCACTTGGACGTTTGGAATCGGGCGGCCGACGGTGCCGATTTTGTTCGCCGCCGGAGTATTCGCGGTGACGACGGGCGAGGTCTCGGTGAGACCATAACCCTGATGAATCGTCACGCCGACGGACCAGAAAAATTCCGCGAGCTCCGGCGCCAGCGGTGCGCCGCCGGCGGAGAATCTTTGGGTGCCGCCGCCCAGTCCTTCACGAATTTTCGAGTAGACGAGAGCGTCTGCTACTCGCCAGCGCAGTTTCAGACCTGGCGATGCACTTCTGCCATAAGCGCGCCACGGAACGGATTCTTCGGCCACTCGAAGCGACCAATCGAAAATATTCCGTTTGATACCTGATTCCCGGCGGCCTTTCTCGAGAATATTTGCGTAAATTTTTTCGAAGAATCTCGGGACGGCGGCAGCAAGCGTGGGATGCACTTCGAGCAGCGCCTGTGGGACATCTTCAATTCTTTCGAGATAGGCGATCGCCACACCGTTGCAAATGTAGCTGTATGCTGCGGTGCGTTCGTATACGTGGGCGAGGGGCAAGAATTCGAGCGCTATGTCAGACGGCAGCAGGTGGTGGTTGGAAGCGCTGTCGATGGAATTCGAGCTGAGATTCGAATGCGAGAGCATTACGCCTTTGGGCTCGCCCGTTGTGCCCGACGTGTAGATGATGGTCGCGAGATTGTCGCCCGTGATCTCCGCTGCTCCACGGCGATATTCGGCAACGTCGGCGTCTGTGGTCGATGCGATTAGAGCTTCGTATCGGAGGAGATCACCGTCAACGTCGGAACCGGGTGCAGCAGAAATCACATGCTCGAGGGTCGGAATTCGGGTGCGGCACTCGGAGATCTTTTTTGCCTGCGCTGCTCCAGCGGTGAATACAACGCGGGCGCCTGAATCGTTGAGGATGTAGACGAGACGGTCGTGCGACTCATTGAAATAGATCGGCACATTGACAGCGCCAAGCCCCTGAATTGCGAAATCGGCCGTGTGCCATTCCGGGCAGTTGGGCGCGAATAGCCCAACGCGATCACCTGATACGATGCCGAGTTCAGCCAGCGCTTTCGAAAGGCCGGCGACTCTGCGAAGCATTTCCTGCGCCGATATGGATTGCCAGCCAGCGGGGGTGCGATACATCTGCGCGCGAGGGTTTGCGAAACGATCGATGGCATCGAGGAAGAATTTTGTGAGGGCCGGATACTCGCTCGCCATTTCTTAAACTCTAGCGTATGGGCTCGGGGAGCGCAACGCGGCGCTACTCAGGCGTGCTGTGGTGAGATAAGATGCCGGCTGAGGGAAATTTTATGGCCAAGCTTTCAACTGAGGAATCGATCGGTTATCAGCCGGTGCGCGCCGCGCGTGGCAGCGAGATTTCGTGCAAGGGATGGCAGCAGGAAGCCGCGTTGCGGATGCTGATGAATAATCTCGATCCGGAGGTTGCTGAGAAACCAGAGGATTTGATCGTTTACGGCGGACGCGGAAAGGCAGCGCGCAATTGGAGCTGCTTCCACGCCATCGTCGAGTCGCTAAAGTCGCTGGAGGAGGACGAAACGCTGCTGGTGCAATCTGGCAAACCCGTCGGAATTTTTCGCACGCACTCGTATGCCCCTCGCGTGCTGATCGCCAATTCGAATTTAGTGGGACATTGGAGCGATTGGAAACATTTCGACGAGCTCGATCGAGCGGGCCTGATGATGTACGGGCAGATGACCGCCGGCAGCTGGATTTACATTGGGTCACAGGGAATTCTTCAGGGGACGTACGAAACTTTTGCGGCGGCGGGACGAAAGCATTTTCAAACTGCGGACCTTGCCGGGAAACTTGTGGCGAGCGGTGGAATGGGCGGGATGGGAGGCGCGCAGCCTTTGGCAGCGACGCTGAACGGAGCGGCGTTTCTGGGGATTGATGTCGATCCTGAACGCATCAAGCGGCGAGTGAAGAGCGGTTACTGCGACGTGATGGTGAACGACCTCGACGAGGCGCTACGCATCCTGAAGAACGCCGTACGTACGCGCGAGGCGACGTCGGTTGGATTGGTGGGAAATTGTGCCGACGTAATCCCGGAGCTGGCGCGGCGCGGCGTGGTTCCGGATTTGCTCACCGATCAGACGAGCGCGCACGACCCAATCGGTGGCTATATTCCGCAGGGCCTTGATGTGGCACAGGCTACGGAGCTACGGCAGCGAGATCCGGAGACGTATCGCAGGCGTTCGCTTGAATCAATGGCCAAGCATGTGCAGGGAATGCTCGCGCTGCAGAAATTAGGCGCCGTAACGTTCGATTACGGAAACAATATTCGGACCTTTGCTTTCGAGCAAGGCGTTAAGAATGCTTACGACTTCCCCGGGTTTGTGCCGGCATATATTCGGCCGCTCTTTTGCGAAGGGCGTGGGCCTTTCCGCTGGGCGGCGCTTTCGGGAGAGGCTTCGGATATCCATCGCACGGATCAGCTGGTGCTGGAAATGTTTCCGCACGATGAAATTCTCTCGCGCTGGATCAAGCTGGCGCAGAAGCGGGTGAAATTTCAGGGGCTCCCGGCGCGAATCTGCTGGCTGGGTTATGGCGAGCGCGACAAGTTCGGGCTGGCGTTGAACGATCTGGTCGCGCGAGGGGAACTGA
This sequence comes from uncultured Acidobacteriota bacterium, assembly GCA_963721825.1. GTDB lineage: Bacteria > Acidobacteriota > Terriglobia > Acidiferrales > UBA7541 > Palsa-295. The sequence goes on from CAVRLE010000003.1 coordinate 141,410, forward strand.
AGGCGCCGATCGTGATTGGACGCGACCATTTGGATTGCGGTTCGGTTGCGTCACCATTCCGCGAGACGGAAAAAATGCTCGATGGTTCGGATGCGGTGGCCGATTGGGCGCTTTTGAACGCGATGCTGAATACGGCGAGTGGGGCGAGTTGGGTTTCGATTCACAACGGCGGAGGCGTTGGCATCGGTTATTCGCAGCATGCTGGGCAAGTGACGGTGGCGGATGGAACGAAAGAAATGGCTTCTCGCATCGAGCGCGTGCTGACGAACGATCCGGGCATCGGCGTCGCCAGACATGTGGATGCCGGGTATCCAGAAGCAATTGAGTTCGCGAGGAAATCCGGCGTCAAAATTCCGATGGGTTAGGCAGGGGCATTATCCCAGACGTGCATTGGAGATAGCGGATGATCGTTATTACGGGAGCGACGGGACACACTGGGAGACCGGCGGCGGAAGCGCTGCTGGCGGGCGGCGCGAATGTGCGCGTCGTCAGCCGCGACGCGAAGAGGCTAGACCAGTTTGTGGCCCGGGGCGCGGAGGCTTTCGTTGGCAACGTCGAAGACCGGCACGCGATGGCGAAAGCGTTCGAGGGTGCCGATGCCGTCTATCTCGTGGTGCCCGAGGACGCCACCCGGCCGGATTTGCGAGCGCATCAGGAGCGTGTTTCCGACTCTTACGCAGCGGCTGTCGCATATGCGCGCGTTCCTTACGTGGTCGCCCTGAGCAGTATCGGGGCGCAGCACGCGGAAGGCACTGGTCCAATCGTTGGTTTGCACAATATGGAACAGAAACTCAACAAAGTGCCTGACCTGAACGTGCTCTACCTGCGCGCGGGCTATTTCATGGAGAATCTTTTGATGAGCATTGCGCCGATGCGCTCGATGGGAATTCTTCCTGGCGGTATGACGGGCGATCTGGCGACGCCGTGGATTGCTACGAAGGATATCGGCAAGTACGCGGCTACGCGCTTGGTGGGGCGAGATTTCTCGGGCAAGTCGACACAGGAGCTCCACGGGCAGCGCGACATCTCGATGAAGGAGGCGTCGTCCGTGATAGGCAAGTCGATCGGCAAACCCAATCTAGGATACATGCAAGTTCCGTTCCTGATGCTCGAACCTGCGCTTGTGCAGATGGGATTGCCGAAGAGCACGGCGGCGCTGCTGATTGAGATGTGGAAAGGCGCAAACGCAGGCCTCATCACGCCACAAGAACAGCGGACGTCCAAGAATACCACTCCAACAACGCTTGAATCGTTCGCAGGGGAAGTCTTCGCACCAGCGTTTCTGAGCGCGACCGCCGGCGCCTAACATCCATTCCAGCACATGCCCAACGAAAGATTCGGGCCCGCGTCCCATGAGGTCTTCGTTTTTTGACCCGATAGTTTTTTAGGCGGTGTCACGTTAGTATCAGGGCGCCCACCGTGCCTGACTGGCTGATTACCGGCTGCTCTCAGCTTCTGACGCTTCGCGGCGCTGTACCCCGGCGTGGTCGCGCGCTGGGCGAGCTGGGAATCATTCGAGACGGCGCTCTTCTTATACGTGACGATCGCATCGTGGCGATAGGAACGCGTCGCCGCATCGAAAGCTCAAGGAAATCTCGCCGCGCCGAAAAGCTCGATCTCGCGGGCCGCGTCGTCTTGCCGGGTTTTGTCGATTCGCATACCCATTTGATTTTCCCAATGAGTCGCGCGCCCGAGTATGAACAACGAATTTCAGGAGCCACATACGAGGAGATTGCGGAGAAAGGGGGTGGAATCCATTCGAGCGTGCACGGCCTCCGGCGTGCTTCGGCGAAGGAACTCAAATCGCGCGCAATGGCGGCATTGCAACAGTTCGCGGCCTATGGAACCACCACAATCGAGGCAAAAAGCGGATACGGCCTCGACTGGAAGAGCGAGTCAAAAATCCTGAATATTCTTTATGAGCTGCATCAGGAGCAGCCGATTGATATTGCTGCGACTTTTCTCGGCGCTCACACAGTGCCTGTCGAATACAAGGGGCGGGCAGACGCGTACGTAAGTCTCCTGACGAAGAAATGGATTCCGAATGTGGCGATGGCCGGTCTTGCCGAATTCTGCGACGTCTTCTGCGACCGGGGCTCATTTACGGTGCCTCAGGCACGCAAGATTCTGACGGCTGGACGCGCCTGCGGCCTGGTCCCCCGTTTGCACGCCGAGCAACTTGCACACACGGGCGCAGCGCGACTGGCGATTGAGATGCAAGCGGCCAGCGCAGATCATCTTGAGAAAATTGACGAAGCGGACATTCGCGCTCTTGCACTTTCAAATGTAGTTTGTACATTGTTACCGGGCTGCTGCTTTCATCTAGGGCTGGCGCATTACGCGCCGGCACGCAAACTGATCGAAGCTGGGGCTATCGTTGGCTTAGCAACCGATTTCAACCCCGGCACGAGTCCGACAGTCAGTATGCCGATGATCCTCTCGCTGGCGTGCACGCAGATGCGCATGACTCCTGCCGAGGCGATATCCGCAGCGAGTATTAATCCGGCCTATTCTCTTCGCCAGCAGGATCGCATCGGCTCGCTGGAGGTTGGCAAGTATGCGGACTTAGCGGCGTTTGACGTGGCTGATTACCGGGAAATTCCGTATTATTTTGGTGTGAACCTTTGCAGCCTGACGATGAAGCGCGGAAACGTCATCTATTCAAACAACTGAATTCATGAAACGACTCGTCGAGTGTGTGCCGAATTTTTCCGAAGGCCGTGATGCCGCGAAAATCGACGCAATCATCGCTACGATGCGCGAAGTTCCGGGTGTGTTTCTCCTCGACCGTGCGAGTGATGCTGACCACAATCGCAGCGTCGTGACATTAGCCGGGGAACCTGAAGCGGTGGCAGAAGCAGCCCTTCGCGGCGTGGGAAAAGCTTCGGAGCTGATCGATCTTACGAAACATTCAGGGGCACATCCGCGAATGGGTGCCACGGACGTGGTGCCGTTCATTCCAATCGAGGGCGTAACGATTGAAGATTGCGTCGTGCTCGCGAAGAAAGTGGGGCGCGAGATTTGGGAACGCTATCGAATCCCGGTCTACTTTTATGAAGCGGCAGCCCAACGGCCCGAACGTACAAACCTCGAGAATATTCGGAAGGGGCAGTTCGAGGGATTACGGGAGGATGTTCTTCGCAATCCAGACCGCGCTCCCGACGTTGGCGAGCCGCGACTGCATCCGACGGCAGGTGCAACGGTAGTCGGAGCCAGAAAATTTCTGGTTGCATACAACATCAACCTGGACACGCCTGATATCGAAATCGCCAAACGTATCGGGAAAAATATCCGCTTCTCGAATGGCGGGTTGCGCTACGTAAAGGCTATGGGCGTGGACCTTCGCGCGCGAAACCTGGCGCAAGTCTCGATCAACATGACGGATTTCGAGCAGACGCCCCTTCATCGCGTGTTCGAAATGGTGAAGCGCGAAGCAGAACGCTACGGCGTCTCGATCGTCGGAAGCGAAATTGTCGGTCTGATACCGAAGCGCGCAATCGAATTAACGGCTGATTTTTATCTACAGCTCGAGAACTTTTCGCCCGCGCAGGTGTTAGAGAATCGTCTCGAAGCTTCTCTTGGCGGAGCGGCTTCGGAAGGACCAGGACGTCTTGCGGCGATGGCGCAGCCGTTTCTTGATGCCGTGGCGCAGCCAACTGCAGCGCCAGGTGGCGGCTCGGTATCAGCGCTTGCGGGCGCGCTGGGAGCTAGCCTGGGCCAAATGGTCGCCGGGCTTTCGCGCAAGAAAAAATCGCAGGTGGCTTTCGTCGAGCAGCTCAGCGAGGCTGTTTCAGAATTTCACGCAGCAGGTCAGGAGTTGGCGAAAGCGATCGATCGCGACGCGTCCTCCTTCGAGTCTGTGATGGGTGCTTACAAATTGCCTCAAGGTACGCCTGAGGAGCAGCGCAAACGTGACGACGCGATACAACGCGCTTTGCAGGGGGCCGCAGAAGTGCCGCTAGAGGTCGCGCGCAAGGCTGTTGACGTGTTCGAACGGTTAGGGCAACTGGAATCGATGTCCAGCGCGTCTATGTTGTCAGACTTGCGCGTCGGGCGTTTGATGGCTGCCTCCGCGGTCCGGGGCGCTCTCGAAAACGTGGCCATCAATCTTGAGTCAATCACGGACGCCAATTTCGCAGAGCGTCTGCGGTCCGAATCGGCAACTCTTCTATCTCGTGTAACTGAAGGCGCCGCTGTGATTAGTCGATAGCACTGAATGGGTAAGACTGAGGATAAAAAAGTGAGACAGCCTAGCATTCGCTTGACCGCATCTGCACTCCTTGCACTAGCCGCAATATTTGCATCGCTCGCCGCGATTCCGTCTCCCAGCGCGGCAGGTTCGCTGAGCACCGGAGTCATCGGCCTATTCCCGAAACAGGTTGGCGAGTTCGCCTACGCCGACCTGAAAACGGCTCGAAAGTACCCCTGGTTTCCCAAGTTGCGCGAGCAACTCCTGCCTAGTAAGTTTCGCCAGTTCGAACAGTTTCTTACATCGTCTGGAGTAGATCCGAACTCGCAGGTGGAAGAGCTCGCATGGGCAGGGCTGCCCGTTTCAAAAGCCGGCGGCGAGGATGTAGTTGGAGTAGCGCTGGGACCGTTCGATCCCTCCTCCACAGAAGCACAATTCAAAGCGAAGAAACTGCCGTCCGTTGAATACCATGGCTATCACCTCTGGGCCTACGGCAGCGGAAGCGGCGAAGGCGACATACTTTTTACATTTCTTGACAGCAACACCGCGGCCTTCGGCCACCGCTCGGCGCTTGAGCAATTGATTGAAGTTCGAATGGGCGGCGCAGCAAGCTTGTTGACGAATGACCAGCTATTTCCGCTTATCAACGAGGTGAACGGGAGTGGGTTGGTCTGGGGCGTGCTGGATAAGAACTACACGCACCTGGCAATGCAGCAGCTTTTCCCGGAGACCGGCCAGTTCCCTCAGGCGGCGGCGATCGTTGATCGACTCAAGGCCATGACGATCAGCGTGGATGCGAGTAGCGGCGTGAATGCGAAGTTCCAGGCGGTGTGCAATTCTACCGACGATGCCAACCTTCTCGGCGCTGCATTCCAGGCGGGTTTGATGTACAAGCGGTATCAAGAAGCGCAGGCCAACCCTGATTTTGCGAAAGTGTTGGACGGCGTGAGCGTGGTGCCTGCTGGAGACCGTCTGAAAGTCGAAGCACCAGTAAGCGAAGCACAGCTCGGCTCACTGATTAACACCAGGATCTTCGCCGTTCCAATGTAGATCTGAGAGTTGGGTGGGAGGAATCGGGGTCTGAGAACAACTAGACGTTAGCGCTGCGTTGGTCTCGATACTTGATAAGCGTCATTCGCGAGCAGCCTTCATGAGTATCGTATTGCACTCGGTCAACTCGCGTATCCTGGAGTGAAGCGCTGATTTTTCCGCCGGCGTGGTCCTTCGAGCCGCCGCCCACAAACGTGTCAAGCCCGGCCGTCGGCTTCGATTCGCCCGAATGTTCAATTGTTACCTGCACTCGATCTGGAAAATCTTCGACCACCATACGGAGGTCGCGATCTCCCGTGCTGTCGTTTCCGAGTAGAGGAAATGTGTCACGAATGGCTTCGACCGCCGCTTCGGCGAATCCGTGTTGAGCGTCCCGCGGGAGACCCGCGCGGTGGGCGGAATGGGACACAATAGCCGCTACGGCGGCGAGCAACCGCGGATCATTGTGCACCTTAAGCTCTGTTCGTGCCGGGTCAGCGGTCACTGGTCTCCACAACGCGCACGTCGCACGCCTCGCGGCAATCCGGACAATAATACAACCCATCGACGCAAAGTCGAATGTTGTGTTGCGATTGGCAGAAGCAGCAGAATTTTTCGCAGGTGCACTGCGTCTCCGGTTTGTCGCATTGTGAGCAGACGACTGTCACAGAATTGCAATCTCCGCCAACTAGATGCTTCGAATGTTCAATACTAGGCTAGTCGCGGATAGGCGACAAGCGGGTTCCCATGCGCGATTGCCGAGAACGGGACGGGCTAATCGGTTTTGCTACACTCTTGTCGAAATTGCAGTTTGGTGCGCACTTTCTTGACACTTCGAAATGTGCATGCTAGGTTGATTTTCTTGTCTCTGCGATGAGAAATCCTCTGTGACAACACCGGCCACTGCTGAATTGCGCAAAACAGCTCTGAATTCTCTTCATCGCCGCCTGGGCGCAAAAATGGTTAACTTCGGCGGATGGGAGATGCCGCTCGAATATTCGGGCATTCTCGCTGAGCACGAAGCGGTTCGCACTCGCGCCGGATTGTTCGACGTAAGTCACATGGGCGAAATCGAAATCCGAGGCAAGCAGGCCCTCGATCTCGTTCAGCAAGTGAGCTGCAATGACGCGGCAAAACTGATTATTGGACAAGCGCACTACTCGGGCCTAATGACCGAGCGCGGCACTTTCGTGGACGACTTGCTCGTTCATAAGATTTCGGACACGCATTATTTGCTGTGCGTGAACGCAGGCAATCAGGATGACGACTTCGAGCACATCAGGGCGAATAACAAATTCGATGCGACTGTCGAGAATACCGGACCACGTTACTCGCAGCTCGCCATCCAGGGCCCGCGCGCGAAGGAAATTCTTCAGCGCCTAACGCCTTTTTCGCTCGATTCGATCCGCTACTATCACTTTGGTTTCGGCGAGGTCAGCGGAATTCACTGCCTGATCGCCCGCACCGGTTATACCGGCGAAGATGGGTTTGAAATCTACTTCGATCCCGAGCACTCCGAAAGGCTTTGGGGTGAATTGATGGAAGCGGGCAAATCCGCTGGGCTTTTGGCCTGCGGGCTTGGGGCTCGCAACACGCTGCGCCTGGAAGCCGGCATGTGCCTTTACGGGCATGAAATCGACGAAACCACCACGCCGCTCGAAGCCGGTCTCGGATGGATCTGCAAGCTGGATAAAGGGCCGTTTCTAGGCAGCAATGTGCTGAATGAGCAGAAGCGGTGCGGTATCGACCGGCGGCTGGTGGGTTTCGAAATGCTCGACAAGCGTATCGGCCGCGATGGATACCCTGTGCTGATCGATGGCCGCGATGCAGGACGAGTAACGAGCGGCGGCCCGGCGCCGTTTCTCAAGAAAAACATTGGCATGGCGTACGTTCCTTCGACGACAGGCTCGGCTGGAACCACTCTTGAAATCAGCATTCGTGGGCAGGCGGCGCCCGCGCGAATCGTAGCGTTACCGTTTTATAAGCGACCTCACTGACCGAACAGCATCGAATCTCGCAGCGACCAGGGGGCGGAATGTATCCGAAAGACTATCGCTACACGAAAGAACACGAGTGGATCAAGGCGGACGGCACGACGGGCACCATCGGAATCACCGACTACGCACAACATGAACTCGGAGACGTAGTTTTTGTTGAGCTGCCGAAAGTGGGAACTCAATTGAAAGCCGGACAGTCGCTGGGAACAATCGAATCTGTGAAGGCCGTAAGCGAGATTTTCACGCCGGTTAGCGGTGAAGTCACGGAGACAAACCCGGCGCTCGTCGATGCGCCTGAGAAAATCAATTCCGATCCGCACGGATCGGCGTGGCTCATCAAGATTCGACTTGCTGATCTCAAAGAGCCAGCATCGCTGATGGACGCCGCAGCATACGAAGCGTACATCGCCGGGAAGGCAAAGGAACATTAGGTCTAATGCGTTATCTTCCCAAGAGCCCGTCTGAACGCCAAGAGATGCTCGCGGCGATCGGCGTCCAATCTGTCGATGAACTTTTCCAGTCAATCCCGGAAAAGTTCCGGCTTCGCGGTCCGCTTCCCCTCCCCGGACCGCTTTCTGAGGCGGAGATCGTCCAGTATTTTCAAGCGCGCGCAGCGGAGAATGGAAGAGGCTTCACTTCATTCCTCGGGGCCGGTGTCTACCCTCATTTGCGATCAGTGGTGACCGACGCACTCGTACAGCGCGGCGAATTTCTTACCTCCTACACCCCTTATCAGGCGGAATTTGCTCAGGGCACATTAACTGCGATTTTCGAATTTCAGACGCTGATGGCGCAGCTTACCGGCCAGGAAGTGGCGAATGCCTCGATGTACGACGGCTCAACGGCGCTCACAGAGGCTGCGCTGATGGCAGAGAGGCTCACCGGCCGGAACCGTGTTCTGGTCGCGCGCAGCGTCCATCCTGAGTACCGCCAGGTGCTGGCTACCTATGCGCGTAATCTGGGACTTGAAATCGAAGAGCTGCAATACACGCAGTCCGGGCAAATCGATCGCGGTCCGTTGACTCCCGAAAAACTTGCTGACGTTGCAGCGGTGATTGCTCAGACGCCGAATTTCTTTGGGGTTCTCGAAGAAATTCCGGCCCTCGCAACCGCCGCGCATTCGGGTGGGGCTTTGCTGGTCGCCTCTATCACCGAGCCTGTCTCGCTTGGGATCGTGCGCCCGCCCGTAGAGGCGGATATTGTCGCGATGGAAGGACAGGCCTTTGGCGTTTCGCCGAGTTATGGCGGCCCTTACGTCGGGGTAATCGCAACGCGGGAACAATTCGTCCGGCAGATGCCGGGAAGGCTCGCCGGGCAAACGACGGACGCGGCCGGGCGGCGTGGCTTCGTACTGACCCTGGCAACGCGCGAGCAGCATATCCGCCGCGAGAAAGCTACCTCGAACATCTGCACCAACGAAGCACTCTACGCGCTTGTTGCAACCATCCATCTTTGCCTGATGGGCAAAGAGGGATTGCGAGAGGTGGCATCTCAAAATCTGGCTAAGGCGCGCTTCGCACAGGGGGAGCTCGAGAAAGTTCCCGGTGTGCGTCGTGTCTTTTCGGGGCCAACGTTTAACGAGTTCACACTCGAATTTCCACGTTCGGTCAAGATGATAAATTCTGGCCTTCTGCCCGAGAAAATCATCGGGCCATTTGCGTTAGGCACGAACTATCCGGAACTGACCAAGCGCGCTCTAATCTGCGTCACCGAAACGATGCCGCGAGCGGAAATTGAGCGTTTCGCAGGTGCGCTGAAGAAAATTCTCGCGACCCCGGCATGAGGAGTTTCTGACTTGAGTTCGAAAGTTGTAGATACGGAAACGGCCGCCGCCTCGATCAAGAAGGTGCGTCCGCATCCTAACCAAAACGAGGGCCTGATATTCGAGAAGTCCGCTCCGGGCAAGCGGGGCATGGAAATACCGCCGCTCGATGTGCCGGCGATTGATCCTTCCGCTGCACTGGGACCTGAATTCACGCGGGATTCCATCGAAGGGTTTCCCGAAGTAAGCGAGATCGAAGTGATCCGGCATTTCACGCGGCTTTCCACATGGAATTATGCGATTGACCTCGGAATGTATCCTCTCGGCTCCTGCACCATGAAATACAATCCGCGCGTGAATGAGTTCGTGGCTCGGCTCGACGGACTTGCGAGCGAACATCCTCAGCAACCTGCAGAGGTGTCGCAAGGCTGCTTGCGCATTCTTTGGGATCTGCAGGATTGTCTGCTGGCTATCACGGGGATGGATGCCGCGACGCTGCAGCCGGCGGCGGGAGCACAAGGAGAGCTCGCTGGCCTTTTGATGATTCGCGCTTATCTCGCGAGCAAAGGCAGTCCGCGCACGAAAGTCCTGATACCCGACTCCGCTCACGGAACGAACCCGGCATCTGTGGTGATTGCGGGTTACGAGGTGCAGAACATCCGGTCCAATGCGCGCGGGCAGATCGACACCGACCATCTTCGCGAATTCGTCACCGAAGACGTCGCCGCGTTGATGTTAACGAACCCCAGCACTCTCGGCGTATTTGAGGAGCGGATCGGGGAGATTGCGGAGATCCTGCACGAAAAAGGCGCACTGCTCTACATGGACGGCGCCAACATGAACGCCCTTGCTGGCGTTACGCGGCCGGGAGATTTCGGCGTGGACGTGATGCACCTGAACCTGCACAAAACTTTTTCGACGCCTCATGGTGGCGGTGGCCCGGGTTCAGGCCCTGTGATGGTCAAGAAAATTCTCGAGCCGTTCCTGCCGGTGCCCGTTGTCGTGAAAAAGGAGAATGGACAGTTCGCGCTCGATCAGAACCGCCCTCAATCGATTGGACGCGTACGCGCTTACTGCGGAAACTTCGGCGTTCTGCTTCGCGCTCTCGCTTATACTCTGGCTTATGGCCCGGGCATTCGGCAGGCCACAGAAGACGCCGTTGTGAATGCGAACTACATTCGCAAGAATCTCGAAGACTATTTCGATTTGCCTTACAATTTACCTTCGATGCACGAAGTGGTTTTCAGCGACGCGCGACAGAAGAAGCACGGCATCAACACGATGGATATCGCCAAACGCCTCATTGACTACGGCTTTCATCCCTATACTACGGCGTTCCCATTGATCGTTCCCGGCGCGATGATGATTGAACCGACCGAATCGGAGTCCAAAGAAGAGTGCGATCTGTTTATTGATGCGTTGCGCGCGATTGCGGCTGAGGCCGAAGAAGATCCCAATCTTGTGAAAACGGCGCCTCATTCCACGCGCGTCGGTCGCCTCGACGAAGTCGGTGCGGCCCGGAAGCCAGTTCTTCGCTGGAAGCCATGAAAGACAAGGCCCCAACACGCGAAGAGATCCTATCCATGACGCCGGAACAGGCGACATTTCTTCTGAACATACAGCTTCCGATCATCCGGAAGGAATCGGATATTACCGCGCGCGTAATCAAATCCGTTCCCGGCGGCAAGGAATCCTATCGTCCCGCCCCTCATAGCCGCAGCGCGCTTGAGCTCGTATGGCACGTTGCAAGCTGCGACATCTGGTTTCTAGATGGTTTTCTCGCGGGTAAATTCGAGATGGAAGACGACAGTATGCCTGCTGATTTTTCTAATTCTGCCGATATTGCCGCCTGGTATGAAGATGAGTTCGGCCCCAAACTCGATCGAGTGGCTAAACTCCCCGCCCAATTCTGGGCCACTTCTTTGCCATTCTTCGGGATCTACAATCATCCCGCCGTCCTGTATTGGCATTTCATGATGCTGCATACTGCCCACCATCGAGGGCAGCTTTGCGCCTACCTGCGTCCCATGGGTGGTAAGGTGCCGAACATCTACGGCGGCAGTTTCGACGAGCCGATGGAATCCTCGAAATAGAATTCAATACCGAACAACTGGCTCAAACACTTCGATTCCTGAGGAAACCTGTTCAAATAAAAACGAGGCATGCCTTTGAAGGCATGCCCCGGAGTTTTTGATCGGGAGCGCAGAGAGTCACTCTACGACTTGTTCTTGTCGTTCTTCGCCTTTTCTACCGGAATCGTTCGGTTATTCGAAGATGCCAGCTTCTTTGCCGCCCCAACGTCCGCAGTCGCCGTTGCCGCCGGAAACATCGGAACCGGGCGACCATCGGAGTGAGCGGCAGCGGCCTCAGCCATTGTCTCCGGAACCGGAGACGGGACCGGAACAAGCGCCCCTTCCGCTTCTTTTGAAAACCTTAAGGCTTGCTCGGCCCCATCCCAATCGATCGAAATCACATCGCCAAGGGTCACTTGCTCGGTCGCAAGCAGGCTCGCAAGTGGATAGACGATGTGTCGTTCGATGGCGCGCTTCAAGTGGCGCGCTCCGTATTTCAGGTCCGTACCCTCTTTCAGCAAGAATTCCCGCGCGGATTGGGTAACCCGGAACAAGAAGCGCCCCTTCGCGGTCTCGAGCACGCGCTGTTGCACCATTCCCAGCTCGATTTCGAGAATCTGCTCCAGTTGCTCTGAACGTAGCGGATGGAACACGATCGTCTTGTCGATCCGGTTCATGAACTCCGGCGCGAATTTCCGCTTCGCTGCTTCCGATGCTGTCTTCTCCACCTTCTCGTCCAGCCGCGGCTTCGAGTCCGCCGGTACCGTCGGCGCAAAGCCCATTCCGCCCGTCATCAGTTCCGTGATTTCCCCGCCGCCCAGGTTCGACGTCATGAAAATCATCGTCTGCGACAAATCCACCCGCCGGTTGTCGCCCAGCGTCAGCGTGGCCTTGTCCAGAATCCCCAGCAGCAGTTGCCACAGCGCATCCGACGCTTTCTCGATTTCGTCGAACAGCAGAAAATGAAATCTTCAGTTTCTCGGTGTGATATTGCGCGAGCGCTTCCTGCGTGATCAGCGGATGCGTCTCCCGGTGCCCCAAATACCCCGGCGGCGACCCAATCAATTTCGCGATTTCGTGCGAGTGCTGAAACTCGGCGCAATCCACCTTGATCACCGCCCGCGGATCGCCGAACAGCACTTCGGCCGTGGCCTCGACCACGCGCGTTTTGCCGGCTCCGGTCGGCCCGAGGAACAGCAGGTTCCCCACCGGTCGCCCCGGCGAGTTCAGGCCGGCGCGAAACACCTGGTACAGGTCTACGACGGCCTGCACCGCTTCGTCCTGCCCTACGATCTTCCGCCGCAGCCCTCCCTCGAAATCACGCGACTCCACGCTGCGTTGGGTCGGGTCGAGTTTTAATGCATGCGCGCCCACGGTATTACTCCCCCTACCGGAACTTCCTTCCGCTCACTGCGATTTGTGGTCCAGATCTCTCGAATTGGTCGAGCTTGATATCGAGAATCGACCGCAACATTCGCAATTGCGTGACCAGTTCACGGCTTGAATTGGCTCGGTCTGTCAGCAGCAACATCGGCGGCGACAGATCGGCCAGGTCCAGGTTTAAGTTGCGTAGTGAGTGCATAAGGCTCTGCACGTACGGCGAACGAACGTTGAACAACTCCACTCGGCTATTCACGGACTCCCGCAAACGCGGCCAATCGAGTTCGAGGAACGGATGGTTCCGCGAAACCCGACGCACCACGTCATCCGTGATTCGCGGCCGCTCGCCTAGCCGCGCCAGGTGAAGCTGCTGCACCTTGCCCTGCCGGCGCACGTTGTGCACCAGGAAGTAGGTGTTGCCTTTGCGTCGAACGAAAGCCACAACTGCCTCCTTTTCGACGGTTCGTGGCGTAGTGTATGAGGCGTCCACTACCCCGTCAATGGTACGATGCTCCAGAGTTACTAAGGTTGCTTCGAATTGGTTATTAGTCTTGCAGCGTCGGTCGGAAGAGCGTCACAGGCGGGAAAAAACAGTCTTACAGCACCGCGCGTGAATTCGACAAGTCGCGCGACAAGCCAAGCATCGTCTCCATGATGATTAGACGCCGGATTTATTGAGAAAGTTACCGAGGCAGTTTGAAGTTATTCTGCGCTGCACACCTGGCGTGAGTTTGCGCTAGCCCGAAGGAGAGAAATCAATCGATGTCCTCTTGGGATCCGGTTTACAAATTGGTGAAAACAATTCCGCGCGGCCGCGTAACAACCTACGGAGCGCTCGCGAAAGCGATCCGCCTGAAAGGCGGCGCCCGCGCGGCCGGGCATGCGATGGCGGCATGTTACAGCGGGGAAGGAATTCCCTGGCATCGCGTCGTGGGCGCCGGCGGAAGGTTGCTCATATCGGAGCCGCGCGCGAGCCTTCAGCGACGCTTGCTTGAGACCGAAGGAGTCGTTTTGACCGAAAGGCGCGTGAACATGAAGCAATGCGGCTGGATCCCCGCAGCGGTGCGAACAAAATCAAAACCGCGATCCAAGCGTCCCGCGAAACGTCGTGCCCGACGTTGAACCGATCCGATCCGCTTCTATCTTCGGCCGCCTTCGCGCGGCCCAGCTGACTGTGGTATAGAAGATACGCCTCCAAAATTGAGGACAAGCTGAGTGAGCACCCCCGTCATCCGCGTGGAAGGGTTGTACAAAAACTACGGCGCTGTGGAAGCGCTGCGGGGTGTGAGTTTTGAAGTTGAAGAGGGCGAAGTATTCGGGCTGCTCGGACCCAACGGGGCCGGAAAGACTTCGACGGTCGAAATTCTCGAAGGGATGCGCACGCCTGACCGTGGCCTCGCGCGCGTATGCGGCCTCGATCCCGAAAAAAGCGGTTTTGAGTTCAAAGAGCAGATCGGAGCGGTGTTGCAATCCACTTCCCTGCCGGACAAAATTCGCGTGAAGGAAGCGATAGATTTATTCGCAAAATTCTATCGCCGCCATGCGAATACAGACGACCTGCTGAAACGCTTCCAACTCGAAGAGAAGCGCACCGCCTTCTACAGCCAGCTTTCGGGCGGTCAAAAACAGCGTCTCGCTCTAGCCATGGCGCTCGTGAACGACCCGAGTGTCGTGTTCCTTGACGAACCCACCGCTGGCCTTGATCCTCAGGTGCGCCGCGAAATCTATGACATCATCGAGGAACTCAAGCGCGACAAGAAGACGGTTTTGCTAACAACCCACTACATCGAAGAGGCTGAGCGTTTGTGCGATCGGGTGGCCATCGTTGATCAGGGACGCGTGATCGCCCTGGGTACGCCGCGCGACCTGAAGCACGCATCAGCCGGGACAACCCGCATCGAGGCCCGCTTGGCGAAACCTGTCACGGATGGCGCACTTGCCCGCCTTGAGGGCGTCACCGACTGTCGGCAATTTGACGGTGCTTACGTCATGCACTCTTCCCGCCCTCCTCAAACTATCGTCGCGCTGGTAAAGCAACTCGAAGCCGAGAACAATGAACTGCAAAGCCTGGAAATGTTTTCGCCTTCTCTCGAAGACGCTTTCATCGAACTCACCGGCCGCCGACTCCGGGAATGAGAATTGCGAGAATAATGGACGCAAATTCGCTTAAAAACACCTGGACATTGACGACGATACGCATGCGACTGGCGATGCGTAACCGCACCTTCTTGTTTTTCAGCTTGGTCATGCCGCTCGGTTTTCTGTTCTTTTTTGTATTGGTTCTCGCCAAAGGACAGGCGGGCTGGATTGCATATATCCTTGGCGCGGTGCTTACGATGACAGTGATGGGCAGCTTTTGGGGGCTGAGCGTGCAGCTCGTGACTTTTCGCGAGCAAGGAATTCTCCGCCGTTTTCGTCTGGCGCCGATCGGGGCCGGCCCCATGCTGGCCTCCAGTATCGTCTCGAATTACCTGATGACGATGCCGACCGTGCTGATCGAAATTCTGGTTTGCCGTTTTGCCTTCCACATGATTTCGTGGGGCAACCTCTGGGCCAGTTTTTCTACTCGTCACTTTTGGTTCGGCTGCTTTTTCAGCGTTTGGTCTGATCGTGGCCAGCGTGACAAACACGATGCAGGAAACCCAGGTGATCAATCAGCTGATCTGGACAGCATTTTTGTTTCTCTCGGGGGCCACGATTCCGCTCGCGATTTTTCCAGGTTGGATTCAGCGGGTATCCCTGTTTCTACCGGCCACGTACCTCGCGACCGGACTAGAGGCGGCGACTACCAACCTGGCAACCGCAGGCGAAATCCTCACCGACGTGGCCGCTCTTACGATCGGGGTGCTGGTGGCGTTCGAGATTTCGCGACAGCTCTTTCGATGGGAACCCGAGGCCAAAGTATCGCCCCGCGCAAAACTGTGGGTCCTAGCCGCCATGATTCCCTTCTTGATTTTTGGCATTTATGAAAATGCGGTCGGCACGCGCCTCGAACGAATTCACAGAGACTACCGGACTCTGCAGAAGTTCGAATCTCATCAGAACGCTCCAACAGACAATTGAACGAAGTGGCCCCGTATCTGGTGGAATCTTAAGTCCTAGACGGTCCCGCCCACATCCAATCTGCGCGGAGGAAACAAGACGCTAGCTTGGGAGCACGCAGAGCGGGCCTGAATATCTGTATGAAGCTCTCGACTTTCTCGCGAAGGGCAGGGAAAAAGTAATCGCAGAAACTTACAAGCTCGGCGAGGCGCTCAAAGCTTACCAGCGCGTCGTTGAGGGCAAATCCCGGTTTCGAGCGGTTCTCACGATGTAAATCGCGCCTGCGCGCAACACGGAGACTTTGAATGAAAGCAATTCGCGTAAAAGAATTTGGCGGTCCGGAAAAATTGCAGCTCGAGGAAGTTCCAAATCCAAAACCGGCCGCTGGCCAGGTGGTGGTAAAGATCGAAGCGGCGGGTGTAAACCCGGTCGACGTCTATATGCGCGCCGGGACGTATCCGCGCAAGCCGCCACTTCCCTACACGCCAGGGACTGATGGCGCCGGAACGATACTTTCGGTCGGCGAGGGCGTCAACAGCGTGGCGCCCGGAGCGCGCGTGTATACAGCGGGCAGTCTCAGCGGCACATATGCGGAGCAAGCTCTGTGTGAAGCTTGGGCGGTGTTTCCGCTTCCCGCGAATGCGTGGTTCTCCCAAGGCGCCTCGATGCATGTTCCCTACGGCACCGCCTATCGCGCGCTATTCCAGAAGGCAAGGGCTCTCCCGGCAGAAACTGTGCTGATTCAAGGCGCAAGCGGTGGTGTTGGAATCGCAGCCGTACAACTTGCGCGGGCCGCTGGGCTGCACGTCGTCGGTACCGCCAGTTCCGAGCGCGGCCGGAAGCTTGTGGCGGATGAAGGCGCGCATCAAGTGCTGGACCATAGCGCGCCAGACCACTTCGAAAAAGCCCTCGCGCTGACAAACGGACGAGGCTACGACGTCATCATCGAAATGCTCGCAAATGTAAATCTCGCCAAGGATCTTCAGATTCTCGCGATGGGTGGCCGCGTGGCGGTCGTCGGAAATCGAGGCACTATCGAAATTAATCCGCGCGACGCGATGGGCCGCGATGGCTCAATCATCTGCATGTCACTCTGGAACACATCACAGAAGGATCTCATCAGCATCCACTCGGCCCTTGTTGCGGGCATCGAGAACGAAACGCTTCGCCCTGTGATTCGCCATGAGATCCCACTGTCCGAAGCGCCGCGCGCGCACGAAATCATCATGGAGCCCGGCGCATACGGCAAGATTATCTTGGTTCCCTGACCCAGCGAACTGTGGCTACCCTCAACACCGCGTCTGTCTTATGATTTCTGTCAACTAGAATCCAGTTTGTAAAAGGAGACATATGGAACGCACCGCATCAGCCGTCTGGAACGGTTCATTAAAAGAAGGCAAGGGGACAATCACTACCCCAAGTGGCATTCTGTCCGACGCACCCTACTCGTTCGTCACGCGCTTTGAAAACGGCAAAGGAACCAATCCTGAAGAACTTATCGCCGCCGCGCATGCAGGATGCTTCACGATGGCCCTATCCGCCCAACTCGGCACCATGAATTTCACGCCGCAGAGCCTGCGCACTTCCGCCAAGCTCACGCTCGAGAAACTCGATGCCGGCTGGACGATCTCGAAAATTCATCTCGATGTTTCGGCTCGCGTCCCCGGCATCTCAGCCAGCGCATTCGAATCAGCAGCGGCTAGCGCAAAAGCAAATTGCCCAGTCTCGCGACTCCTGAAAGCCGAAATCACGATGGACGCACACTTGGAGCAGGCCGCTTGATCCTTCCGGCCATCGTCGGCCTTCTCATCGTCATCGTTGTCCTTTGGGACGCGTTCGAAACTATCATTCTGCCCAGGCGCGTCGCCCGCTGGTTTCGGCTTACGCGCCTGTTCTACCTGTCCACATGGATTCCGTGGCGGGGGCTCGCTCGGAAGATTCATTCCTCGAGAATTCGCGAGTCTTTTATCAGCTACTTTGGCCCTCTTTCACTCCTGTGTCTGTTCGTAGTCTGGGCCGCAGCGCTCATTTTTGGATTTGCCTTCATGTACTACAGCGCAGCGGCGCAGGGAGACACCACTCAACCCAGCTTCAGCACGCTTCTTTACATGAGCGGCACAACATTCTTTACACTCGGATTGGGAGATGTGGTTCCCCACACTGCCGGGGAACGCAGGCTCGCCGTATTCGAAGGTGGACTAGGATTCGGTTTTCTTGCGCTTGTTATCAGCTATCTGCCGGTGATCTATCAGGCGTTTTCGCGTCGCGAAGTTAACATCGTCCTGCTCGATGCTCGTGCCGGTTCGCCGCCGACCGCGGCGGAACTTCTTCGACGACATACCGGGCCAGGCGGCTTCGAAGCTCTCCAGCGCCTACTTCGCGATTGGGAGAGGTGGTCAGCGGAATTACTCGAGAGCCACATTTCGTATCCTGTCGTCAGTTATTTTCGATCCCAACACAGCAACGAATCGTGGTTGGGCGCTCTCACTGCCCTGCTCGATACCAGCGCATTTCTGATAGCAACCGTGGACAATGCCTGTTCCAAACAAGCGCGGCTCACATTCGCGATGTGTCGCCACACGGTCGTCGATCTGGCTCAGGTCTTTTACGCTACCCCGCGCGCGATGCCTATCGACCGGCTTCCTCCGTCGGAGCTTAGCCGCCTGCGCAGCTCTCTCCTTGAATCCGGCTACCAACTCCGTGACGGCCCGGACGTTGACGAAAAGCTCAGCAAACTTCGCGGAATGTATGAACCGTACGTCAATGCCCTGGCTTTGTATTTGTACGTCGATCTGCCGCCCTGGATTCTGGCGAAGGAAGTCACGGACAATTGGAAGACGAGCGCCTGGGGCCGCATCAGCGGTTTTGCGGCAACCCCCAAAGAAGAAGTTGCTGTGGACGATCACCACTAAGCCAAGGCCAGGCGTTGCCTGAGTTCAGCGACCAGAAGGAAAACCGATGTCAAAGCGTTTGGAGGCAATCGAACGAATGGCTCGCGGCGAAACCCCTCAAGCGCCAGTTGCACGCCTGATCGGATTTGAACTGACCTCGATTCGCCACGGCGAGTCCGTCATTGAACTCCAAGCCAGCGATGTGCATGCCAACCCTATGGGCACGCTTCACGGCGGAATTCTGTGCGATATCGCGGATGCTGCGATGGGAATCGCCTTCGCGTCGACCCTCGAAGACGGCGAATCGTTTACAACCCTTGAATTGAAGATCAACTTCCTTCGGCCGGTATGGAAAGATAGGCTCCGCGCCGCTGGCAAGGTGGTGAAGCGCGGAAAATCGGTCGGGATGGTCGAATGTGACGTGACGAACTCTCAAGGCGCTCTTGTGGCGCGCTCGTCTTCCACGTGCTTGGTCCTGCGAGGTGAGCAGGCCACCGGTCGTTGACGCCGACTGTCCGAGTCTAGGATTGCCTTCCCGGTGTCGAACATCTTCCCCGTCCAAGAGCAGTGTTTAGCGCATCTATCGCTAACTATTGGACGTCAACTCTCGTCTTAACGAGCACAGGTACCGCTCTGTTTTGACGCCTGGGAGTACTTAGGGAGGAGACGCCAATGAACTCATTCCTGCAGGACCTGCGCTATGCCACCCGCATGCTGGCGAAAACCCCAGGCTTCACAATCGTTGCAATCCTCACATTAGCTCTCGGCATCGGCGCAAACGTCGCTGCGTTCAGCGTGGTACGAGCCGTACTGCTTCGGCCACTTCCCTATCGGCAGCCTGGACAACTCGTTCGTGTATTTGACGACCTGCGCGCCTCAAACGTCCGCGACGTCGGAATGTCTCAGCCTGAAATAGAAGACCTCCAAAACCGATCGGGTGTTTTCGAGGATATCTCGGCCGTCTGGCCGATAAGCGCGAATTTAACAGGAGGCGATCGGCCAGAACGTGTTGAGGTGGTCGCCACGAGCACTAATTACTTCACGCTGTTGGGCGCGAACGCGCAGCTGGGACGTATTTACACCAAGCAGGAAACTGTGCCGGGCTTCATCGAAGCGGCTGTTATTAGCGACGGGTTTTGGCGTCGAGAATTTGGCGCAGACTCTCACGCTATCGGGAAGAAAATTCGGCTAGACGGCGATCTGTACACAATCGTTGGAGTGATGCCTCCCGATTTTCGCCATCCTGGCCGCACACTTCAGACCGATGTTGATCTCTGGATCGCTGCTGGATACGCTGCGGATCCGTTCCCGCATCCGCCCGTCCGAGCGGCTCGAATGTTCCCGGCCGCGATTGCTCGTCTGAAGCCCGGCCTTTCGACGACCGAAGCGCAAGCAAAGCTCGACGCCTTTGCTGCTAATTTGAGTCGGGAATATCCAACCGACTATCCCGCCGCTGCCTCATGGGGAACTCGGCTTGTCTCGATTCAGGACGATCTCGTTGGCGGAGTTCGTACAGAGCTGTTCGTGCTTTTTGGCGCGGTGGGCTGCGTGCTTCTAATTGCCTGCGTTAATATCGCAAACTTGTTGCTGGCTCGCGGAGCCGGCCGCCAGCGCGAAATCGCAATCCGCCTGGCTCTCGGCGCCAGTCGCGGCCGCCTCATCAGCCAGTTGCTTACGGAAAGCGTATTGCTGGCTGCGATCTCGGGCATCATTGCGCTTTTCACGGTCGTCATACTGAAAAATTCCATGCTGCGGTTCGCTCCGGCTGATCTTCCTCGGCTCAGTGAAGTCTCGATTAATATCGGAGTATTGTTGTTCGCGTTTTTTGTCTCTATCCTTACCGGGGTCATTTTTGGCCTCGTCCCGGCGCTGCAAGCCGCAAGATCCAACCAAATCGTCAGTCTGCGAGAAGGCAGCCGAGGCTCGGGCTCGTCCAAAAAACACACCCGAATCTCTCGTGTTCTTGTCGCCTCCGAAATTGCGCTGTCTTTGATACTTCTGATCGGGGCTGGCCTGCTTTTGCGCAGCTTTTGGCAATTACTGCAAGTAAAGCCCGGATTCAACCCGAGCTCGATTGTGACGGCGCAGATTTGGATGGCGGTGCCGAACGATCCAAATGCTGATCCCTACCGTCCGCCGGAGAAGCGTAGCGCTTTCTATCGCGAACTCTTGCGCCGCGTCTCAGGGATGCCCGGCGTGCAGCAAGCCGCGATCGGGAGTGGTGGCAGCCTTCCGATGGGCCGCGCTCGCAACAGCTTCCCGTTTACGATTCAGGGTCGGCCTGCCGATGCGGAAAGAGTCCCCGTCGCAGAATTCGCAGCCGTCACTCCTGAGTATTTCCGCACACTCGAAATCGCGCAGGTTTCCGGCCGCAATTTTTCGGATTCCGACGGCGTCAATTCTCAAAAAGTTTCCCTTATTGACGACACCCTCGCCCATCGCTACTGGCCCGGCGAAGATCCAATCGGAAAGCAAATCAAAGCCGGACCCATCAATTCTCCCTCGCCATGGACTACGATCGTGGGAATTGTCGGCTCCATTAAGTCCGACGGTTTCGACGCACCGGCCATGCCTCATGTTTATTTCCCGCTGCTGCAGAATCCTGGCGTGACAGCCGCCATCTACCTTCGGACCGGCACTGATCCGGGCACGTTGGGCGATGCGATTCGTGGCGAGGTTCAGTCCATTGATCCGGGGATTCCCGTTTTCGCCGTTCGCACGCTGAATGAAGTGGTATCTAAGTCCCTTGCGGATCGCCGCTTCGCTTTGACAATTCTTGCCGTCTTCGCGGGCGTCGCACTGTTGCTCGCCTCAATCGGCATCTATGGCGTAATGGCATACACATTCAGCCAGCGAACGCATGAAATTGGCGTACGTGTCGCCTTGGGAGCACAGCGTCGCGACATTCTCCGCATGGCGCTCGGAGAAGGAATGTTACTCGTCGCTATAGGCCTCGGAGTCGGCCTCATCGGCGCAGCGATCGTCACGCGCTACCTTCGCTCGATGCTGTACTCGGTGACGGCGACTGATCCGCTCACATTCGCTTCGATTGCGCTGCTGCTGGCAGCCGTTGCTCTGTTCGCTTGTTTCATTCCTGCGCAGCGCGCAACGCAAGTCGATCCCCTCGTCGCGCTCCGCGAGGATTAAATCAAACCGAAGCATTCTCTCGCACAAAAAAGTCGGCCCAGCCAATATGGATTCCGCGCCGAGCTAGTTCTACTACCTCCTTCCCATTGACGTCCCAACTACGCTCCTGTACTTTCGATTCGCGGGCGCACAACAGCGCGAAATTCGCGCCGCGGAGACACTCAATGAGCTTTCCGAAGACCGGTCAGATCTGGCACAACGGCAAAATGATTGAGTGGGACGATGCTAAGGTTCACGTTCTGTCTCACGTCATCACGTATGGCTCCACCGTCTTCGAAGGGATTCGTTGCTATAACACCACGCAAGGCCCGGCTATCTTCCGCCTTCGCGAACACATGCAGCGCCTTCTGAATTCCGCCCGCATCTACCGCATGGATATTCCATTCACGGCCGACGAACTCGCACAGGCGAACCTCGATGTGGTGCGCGCGAATAAGATGAACGCCTGCTACATCCGGCCAATGGTGATGCGCGGCTACGGCACGGCCGGCGTTAATCCGGTGGGCTGCCCGATTGAGGTTTACATCGCGTGCTGGGAATGGGCTCAATACCTGGGAGAAGAAGCGTTGCATGCAGGTGTGGACGTCTGCGTCAGCTCCTGGAATCGTCCGGCACCGAACACGCTGCCGCAAATGGCTAAAGCAGCTGCCAACTATATGAACTCGCAGCTGATCCGCATCGAAGCGCACGCGAACGGTTATTCGGAGGGCATCGCGCTCGACGTGAGCGGTCACGTGAGCGAAGGCTCTGGCGAAAATATCTTCCTCTTCTTCGGCGGTACGCTGATCACTCCCCCGCTCGCGAATGGTGCCCTTCCAGGAATCACCCGCAACACCGTCATGCAACTCTGCCGCGATCTCGATATTCCTGTAAGCGAACAAATCATTCCCCGAGAAATGCTTTATATCGCCGACGAAATTTTCTTCTGCGGGACGGCCGTCGAAGTTACTCCGATTCGCTCGGTTGACCGCGTGACGGTCGGCAACGGGACGCGAGGTCCCATCACTAAGCGAATCCAGGACGAGTTTTTTGCGCTTACCGGCGGCAAGAAGGCAGATCGTCACGGCTGGCTTACTCCGGTAGGCGTGCCAGATCCGGCGGCGGTTCGCTGAACGGACCTCAGCGCACATCCGAAAAATATCCGCCCACCTCGACGGCCGTAGTAGAATTCGCGCGCGATCGCCTCGCTTCGTTCCTTTCATTTGCCTCGGTCGCGGAGCGCCTTGTATAGCCTGGGCCAAAAGCTCTTCGGCGAATTCATCGGGACATTAACGCTGGTTCTAACCGGCGCCGGCTGCATTTGCGCGGATCAGTATTTACGCGCGAACAGCCAGACAAACGCAGGACTCCTCGCAATTGCTTTAGCCAACGGACTCGCAATGGGCGTGATGGTAAGCGCCGTCGGACACATCTCCGGCGGCCATTTCAATCCTGCTATCACCGCTGGCTTCTGGGTTACGCGCCGGCTCGGCACCATGAAAGCCCTTTTCTATTGGATCGCGCAGCTCCTCGGCGCGCTTGCCGCTGCCTTCCTGCTCGTCACCGTGATTCCTGAATCCGTCTGGCGGCCGGTTGCGCTAGGCACTCCCGACCTTGTCCCCATCACCGATTTCACCCGCATGCACGCGATGATCCTCGAAGCCCTTCTCACATTTATCCTTGTCTTTGTCTTCTTTGCCGCTATGGTGGACCCTAGAAGTCTCGCCCACAGACTCGCCGGCTTTGCCGTCGGCCTCACCGTCACAGCCGGAATGCTAGTCGGCTATCCCTTTACTGGCGCCGCGATGAATCCTGCCCGTGCGTTGGGACCCGCCCTCGTCGCTCGCCACTGGTCGAACCATGGAGTTTATTGGGTGGGCCCTCTGTTCGGCGGAGTTCTCGCAGCCGTAATTTACGATCGATTCTTTCTCCGCGATCAGCCTCCCGCCTAAAGAATCTGCAGACCCCATCGCACCTGTCCAAACGTACAGGTGTTCGCTTGGAAATTGCCGCACCGCGCATTCTTGCCCGCCCATAAATCCGCGTGCTAGCCTCACATGGAGCAGAAAGCCGGGAGTTTATTCGTGGCCATTAACATTGACGATCTCTTAAGACGCGCAGTGGAGAGCCGGGCTTCCGACTTGCATCTCAAGGTCGGCAATCACCCTTACCTTCGCGTCGACGGTATCCTCAGTGGTTTGACCGATGTCCCGCGTATCACCCCGGAAGAAATGCTGTCGATGGCCTTCAGCATGATGACCAACCGGCAGAAGCAGAAATTCAAGGAAACCGCCGAACTCGACATGGCCTATGGCGTTGCCGGCCTCGGCCGATTCCGCGTCAACGTATTCCAACAGCGCGGCAACGTCGGGATGGTTCTGCGCGTTATTCCAACCAAGATTCGTACCATTGAAGAGCTCGAGCTCCCGCGCATCCTCACCCAAATTTGCGAAGAGCAGCGCGGCCTGATTCTCACCACCGGCACCACCGGTTCCGGTAAGTCGACAACGCTCGCCGCGATGATTGATCGCGTCAACTCGCTCCGCGCCGAGCACATCATCACGATTGAAGACCCGATCGAATATCTTCACCGCGACAAAAAAGGCTTCATCAATCAACGCGAAGTCGAAGTCGATACATCTTCGTTCTCCACCGCGCTACGTGCCGCCCTTCGTCAGGATCCAGACGTCGTGCTCGTCGGCGAAATGCGCGACCTCGAAACGATTTCAACGGCCTTGCTCGCTGCAGAAACCGGCCACCTCGTTCTCTCGACTTTGCACACTCTCGACGCGACGGAAACCATCCAGCGCATCATCGCCGTATTTCCGCCACCCGAGCAGAAACAGATCCGCTTGCAACTCGCATCTACGCTGAAAGCCGTAATCAGCCAGCGCCTCGTGCGCAAGAGCGACGGCCAGGGCCGCGTCCCCGCTGTCGAAGTGATGGTCTCCACGGGCTACATCCGCGATTGCATCATCAATCCCGATAAGACTCGAATGATTCGCGACGCCATCGCTGCCGGCACCAGCCAGTATGGTATGCAGACATTCGATCAATCGATCTTCGATCTCTACTCGCGCAACCTTATCACCCTCGAAGAAGCTCTCATGCGCGCTTCCAACCCGGACGATTTCCGCCTCCGCGTCCAGGGCGTTCGCTCCTCCGCAGACACCGCCCGCGAGGAAATGGAACGCGCCATGACCGAATTCGAGCGTCTCGGCCAGCGCTAACGTCGAAGTTAGTGTCAGCGGATTTCGATTCCTACTTGGCCCGTCTGACCGCAATGCCCTGCACTTCAAATCGCGATTCACCCAGAATCTTGCCTGCTTGCACGAATGTCCGCGCCGGATAATCTCCATGAAAATACTTGCGGTACACGCTGTTGAAGACGGCGTAGTCCGCAGCCGACGTGCAGAAGATCTGAACAGATACCAGATCGTCCATCGTCATTCCCGCTGCTTCAAGTGTCTTCTGCACGCCATCCATCGCAAATTTTGCGTCTTCCTCTGCAGTGATTCCTGCTTTGCCGGTTTTTGGATCAATTCCGACATGCCCGCCGACATACAGCACGTCTCCAACCAGAACCCCATCACTGAAAGGTACTCCCTTGAATTCCGCAGGCCGCGGCAAAACCACGTACTTCCGGTCTGCATCGGCAGAGATAGAACAGGCCGTAAACAGCACGAAGACGGCAAGGCTCGCTGCGCGCAATTTCATTCAGGTTCTCCTTCCATCGTTAGCTCGCGCCATCATTCAGCGCCCAAACGCGAGAGCTCACGTCGTTCCCTCATGCCCTCGCTGTATTTGTTATATCGCAGAATGCTTGCACAACATCCGCCGAACGCATACCCTTACGCGGGTATGACTCCCGACTTCC
Organism: uncultured Acidobacteriota bacterium; assembly: GCA_963721825.1. Classification (GTDB taxonomy): domain Bacteria; phylum Acidobacteriota; class Terriglobia; order Acidiferrales; family UBA7541; genus Palsa-295. The sequence continues at coordinate 166,775 of CAVRLE010000003.1, forward strand.
TCGTCCTCGGCGTTATCTGGTATATCGTTTTCCTTTTTTCAACTACATGCCACGAAGGTGCACACGCCCTCGCTGCTAAGCTTGGCGGCGACACCACCGCGTTCGAGGGCGGCCAAGTCTCGCTTAACCCGATTCCTCACATCCGCCGTTCGCCGGTCGGACTCGTCCTCGTTCCTATCATTTCCTACTTTGTTGCACACTGGATGATTGGCTGGGCCAGTGCTCCGTACGACCCGTCATGGCAAGAGCGGTACCCTCATCGCGCCGCATGGATGGCCTTGGCCGGGCCGGCCGCGAACTTCACCCTCGTTATTCTTTCGGCGCTCGGTATTCACGCCGGAATAATCGCCGGCGTGTTCGAGCGACCAGTTTCCGCCGGCTTCACTCGCGTGGTCGTGGCCACTGTGCCTGGCATCGCCGGCTTCGCCGCCACCTTCCTCAGCATCGTGTTCGTTCTCAATCTTCTCCTCGGCACGTTTAATCTCCTGCCCGTGCCACCGCTTGACGGCAATACCGCTGTGACGCTCATCATGCCCGAAGACACTGCCCGCCGATTCCTCGATTGGTTTCGTACCCAAGGCTTCGGAATGATCGGCCTGATTCTCGCCTGGTACCTGTTCGACAGGATCTTTAGCGTGGTTTTTCGATTTGCCTTAGACGCGCTCTATCCCGGGTCGCACTGGGGCTGATTTAAGCCTTGCTTGACGCGGCAGCGTTCCCCATCTTTTTCAGGATCGACCTACTCGAAACGATTCAATCCCGCACAGTTCGTGTTTTTGAAACACAAGCAGCGCGATTGGCCTGCAACCGCACATCTAACCTCTTTTCGCTCAGCGCTGGCCTCAGCTCACTTTGGCATGTTTCCTGCATTCATCGAGTCTGCGCCACCATTACATAATCACAAGAGGTAACCATGAATTCGCACTCAGACGTAACCGTGAACGGCGATGACACCTATCGCGTAGAAGTATCGGGCTGGGACGCTAAAGAGAACTTCTTTGTCGAGAAAACCACGCTCGAATGGAAGCCCGAAGATAAGAAATCAATGTTGCTGCGTGCCGACATTCGGCCCGGTTGTATCGTGTTTGTTCGGCTGCTTCAGCCCCTGGCAACCGCCACCAGTTTCCCGATCGCCTATGAGGCTCTTATGAGCGCCGAGAAAGATGGGACGGGCGCTGCGCGCGTCTCTCTAGAACGTTTGCGTCCGCGTGCAACCTATAAAGAGACCTTTGCCGATGGCCTCCTCGCAGTTCGCGTCGCATAACCTGGTTCAGAAGCGAAGTTAGTTACCGGAAGGCGTTCCGCGTTTTTGGGCGCTATTCACGCCTCTGAGCGCCTTCGCAACCGACATCCGTTGTGTGTGAGTCCGTTTTGGCACTGTTCGCGTTCCGAAGTCCCGAATTGGAATGCGACCATGGTGAACCTCTAACCCTGAACCCGCCCGGTTTTAGATTGTGCGCCCCACGAGTCTTCCAACGCACTCTCCACAAATCCAATCCGCGTCGATAGTTACCGACACTCGGAAACGTTCGAACTCACCGCCGCGTCCGAATCCTGCGCTCCAATCTTCATTGAACGTTCTGGAACACATCGTGCCTATACCGCTGCATGCTCACAGTCGAAGAAAAACCAATCGTCAGCATGGCTCGAAAAAACCTTCCCATCTGCGTTATCGATGACGAAGCCGATCTCGTCGATCTCACCACCGAGCGTCTCACCAAGCTTGGCTTCCCTACCGTCGGCACCACGAACCCTCAGGATGCGTTGCAGAAAATCCGCCTCGGCGGCTGCCGCGCCGTCATTGCAGACTTCAAAATGCCCGCCATGGATGGACTCGCATTTCTCGAAAAAGTTCTCCAGTATGACCCCGGCATCTACCTCATCCTGGTCACTGGTTACTATTCTGTGGGCGCTGCGATCGACGCCATCAAACGTGGCGCCTACGATTATCTCGCGAAGCCTCTGGATTTCACTCGACTCACAAAGACTCTCGACGACCTCGCTGAGCTGTTTACACAGCGCTCTCAGATTCGCGACCTGGAGGATCGTCTGCTACAGAACCTCCAATTCCACGGCATCGTCGGGCGAAGTCCTGCGATGTTCGAAGTTTTTGACCTCGCCAAGAAAGTCGCGCGTCACTATTCGAACGTTCTCATCACCGGACCCACCGGTTCAGGCAAAGAACTCATCGCTCGCGCTCTGCATCACATGAGCCCGGTCGGCCAGGAGCGCTTCGCCGTCTGCAACTGTTCCGCCCTTGTTGACACGCTCCTTGAAAGTCAGCTTTTTGGCCACGTTCGGGGTGCGTTCACTGGCGCAACGGATACTCGTCCTGGGCTTTTCGAGTACGCCAATGGGGGCGCGGTGTTTCTCGACGAGGTAGGTGAGACCTCTCTGCAAATGCAGGCGAAGCTGCTTCGCGTGATTCAGAACCGCGAAATTCAGCGGGTCGGCTCGCCCGAAGTAAAGCACATAGACGTGCGCCTGATTGCCGCCACCAATCGAGACCTGCGTGCCGAAGTCCTCGCCGGCCGTTTCCGCGAAGATCTCTTTTACCGCCTCAGCACCGTCGAGATTCGCGTACCCGGTCTCGGTGACCGAACCGAAGACATCCCCATCTTGATTCAGCATTTTCTGAAAAAATACAGCCAGGCCTATTCCAAGCCGTTCCAGGGTCTCTCTCGCCGCGCACAGATCGCCCTGTTGCAACACGATTGGCCCGGAAATGTCCGCGAGCTCGAAAACGTAATTTCGAGCGCAGCCCTTACTGCCAGCGCCGATTTCATTGACGTTAACGATCTCCCCGCGCATCTGCAAAAGCCTCGACGCTCGGTCGCGCCTACCGAAGAGAATTGGCGTCCGCTGCCTCTTGATGAAGTTCGCGGGCTCCATATCCAGCGCGTCCTCGAAATGTGCAATGGCAACCGCGTCCGCGCCTCGCAAGTTCTTGGAATCGGCCGCACGAGCCTCTATCGCTTCCTGAAACGCACTACAAAAAAGGCAGCGGCTAAGGGCGCTGCCTAAGAGGGTCCGGGTTCATTTGGGTCGGCAACGCGGCGCTTGTGCCGAACGGCTGTTGAGGTGGCCCGGACTAGCGATACTGCAAATTTCGATCAACAAAGGAGTATTCACAACATGGCCAATTTAGCAGCACACTTTGTCGAATCAGAGTCACAAATAACAGAACACACTCGCGAACCCCGCCGTGAACAGCGCATCGCGAGCGCGTTCCGTGTCGAAGTTTGCGGCTTCAACCGCTATGGGCGTTTTTTCACCGAACGCACGCTCACTTCCAACATAAGTGACGGCGGCTGCCAGCTATCGCTACGAGTTGAGGTCGAAAAAGATTCAATAGTGGCGCTGCGGGTCATTGAACGTCGGAATGGCTGCGAACTCGATTCGCGCCCGGTGCTGTTCCAGGTGGAAAGAATGGTTCCCCAAGCGGCCGGTTGGACGCTGGGCGTTTCGAAGCTGCAGGCCGTGCCTGTGTGGGGCGCTGAGGCGTAGCCACCCGCGCTTCTCACCTCTGCATCCCAATTATTGTACGAACTTCTGCGCACCCGCACCCGATACTCCTGTACCTCCGTACAGTTTCCGCTGGCGACACGCAGCCTCTCATTCTCCGTAGCGCTCCCCTCGCGAATGCTAACCTCGTTTCAGGCGAGCTCCAGAGGCGTCGCCTCACTTCTCGATTTTGTAACAAGGTGTCACGATGCGGATTCGAACGGTGAGTGTCACAATTTTGCTCTTGCTGGCGGCTGTAGGCGCCGTTTTCGCGACGGATTTTGCCGTCATCGTGAACCCGGCGAATCCGGCAAAGGTCATGACGTTGACTGATCTCGGAAAAATATTTAAGGGCAAAACTTCCACCTGGGCCAACGGCCGCAACGTGACTATCGTTCTGCGTGAGCCTTCGACAGCTTCTATGAAATTCGTCATCGAAAAAGTGATGGGTGTTGACGTCGAACAGGGCAAAACGATCCTGTCCGATCCCACCCGCAAGTCGGCCTCTCAGGTCGTATTCCTGAACAGCGACGAGGAAATTGTGAAAGCAGTTGAAACGAATCCCACCGCGGTAGGAATCGTTGACGTGTACAGCATCACCGGCGGCGTGAAAGTGATCAAGATAGACGAAAAGCAGCCTTTCGATCCTGGGTACGTTTTGAAAGGCCGCTAGATTCCGTGTAATCGGTCCGAATTTCATTGCGAGGAAAAATGACGCTCTCAACGTTCAGCAAGCAGGCACTCATCGCAACTTTCGCCGTTGTAATCACCGGGGCAACCAGCTTGGCGACTCGCGCGCAAGATGCGCCGAAGCAGAGCGTAAAACCATCAGCCCCCCCGGTGTCCAGTTCGAACTCTGCAATGGCGGCTCCAACGTCTGACACGATTCCCGTCACCACAAAGTCTGATGAAGCGCGCCGCCTCTACGAAGAGGGCGTCCACGACGAATTCGATTTGCTGTACGTGTCCCGTGGCGTCGAAACGATACGCAAGGCCGTGAAAGCCGACCCAAAGTTCGCTCAGGCCCACGCCATGCTCGCTTTTAACACCACGAACCCTGCCGAAGGCGAGCATTCCCGCGCCATGGCCAGGCTCTATATGAGCTCCGCAACGCCGGACGAGCAAAAGCTCATCCAGTTCCTGAACGGCACCAAAGACGGTCATCTGGTCTCAGCCATCGCCGCGATGAACGATCTCTTCGAGCGCTATCCGCGCGACAACCGTTTCATCTCCATGGCCGGCACTTGGATGTGCTCGAACAACCAGGAATTCGACCGCGGCGCTGCGATTCTCGAGCGCTCCCTGAAAAACGATCCCAACTACGCGCCCGCGCTCAACAATGTCGCTTACTGCTACGCCTACGCCGGGCACGCTCAGCTTGCTCCGCCTTACATGGAGCGCTATGTCGCCGCTCTTCCCGGTCAGCCGAACCCGCTTGACTCTTACGGCGAAATTCTTCGCATGATGGGCGATTTCAAGGGAGCTCTCGCGCATTACGAAGCCTCGAACAAAATGGTCCCCGGCTTCTCGCAAATCGGTATTGCCACCACCTACGCGCTGATGGGCGACGAAGACCGCGCCCGCTCTGAATACGATAAAGCCATCGACCTCGAGACGGACCCGGGCACGAAGGTCACTAATCAGATGCTGAAAGCGATGACCTACTTCCGCGAGAATCGCATCGTCGAAGGCCGCAAAGCCTATCTGGCTCTCGCGCTAACCGTTCACAAAGACGGCCGCTTCCCTGTCGCCGAAGCCGAAATACATCGCACGCTGGCGCTCTTCGATCCCGATCCTAAGGCCGCCATGCGTGACCTTCGCGACGCCGAGCTGGTGCTCTCCGAAAAGCACGCCATGTCACTCGACGAACACGATACCGAGCTGGCCACGATTCTTCAGACCCGTACCTTCGTCGCGGCGCAAGCGAATATGAAGCCCGAAGCCGAACGTGCGCTTGGACCGCTCTCCATCATGGCCAAGACAAGCCGCAGCACTCCAATACAAAGGGCCTATCATTCCGCCAATGGCGCCGTCCTGTTGCTCGACGGCCGCTATGCTATGGCCGTCGCGGCGTTCCAGGAAGATCCGCGCAATCCGCTCTCCCTGCGCTTGCTGGCGGAAGCCGAAACTAAAGCCGGTCAGCCTGTCGCGGGCCAGCAAGTCCTGGTCACTCTCGCCGCAATCAACGACGAGCGCGTCGAATCGGCCGTGGCAGTTCCCCAAGCCCGCGCAGCTTTGAAAGCGGTGACGCCAACGACCGCCCAAGCGACCCACTAACCTTACACGTCGCCGCATCGCTCTCTGTCGCGTGGGCCCTAGGCCATGCGGCGGCTAGCCGACGAAGATCAAACGCACCTGGAAACCGCCGTTCGCCGGTAAATAACCCCCATTTGCCGAATACCCCGCGACACTCTTCGCCCTCACCTCTATTCTTGCGCCATGGACGGCAAAACAATCGGCGCAGGGGGCATTCAAATGATGAGCCTGAATCAGCGAGTTTCCGTGAACAGTGAGATCTATCCCACAGCCACGCTTATATTCGTCGCGACTTTCCTGATCGTGCTGGGGCTTGCTTTCAAGGCGGTGGAAATCGGCTGGGCGCACCTGCTGCCGCACGGTCTCTGGCTCTTTTCCGTGATTGTCCCCGGATTATGGAATATGCTCGCGGTCCAGTGGAACGATCCGGTTTGGCGGGAGCTCCTGAAGATCGCGCCTCTGGCCTTGGTCGCGATTGGAATGATGATTCTCTTCGTCCAGAAACGGGCATATACGCAACAGCGACCCACACGGGCGCCAAGCGGAGGCAATCAAGATGCGTAATCTAACTCGCGGCACGCGAGGCCTCATTTTCGGAATCTTTGTCGTTATTGCTGGCGTGACGTTGCTTTTGGATCAGATGAATCTGATCGACGCCAACCGCGTATTCCGCTTCTGGCCGTTACTTCTGATCGTCTGGGGAGTTTCGACTCTGCTCAGCTGCCAGGGTTCGGGGCGTCGTTTCTGGGGTGGATTCCTGATCCTTGCCGGAATTGCGCTACAGCTTCAAGAATTAGGGTTTCAGCACATCAGAATGGAGACGCTCTGGCCCGTGTTTATCATCGCCGTCGGCGTTCTCCTGGTGATCCAGGCGTTCGGTAAAGGTGGCGAACCCCGGCTCAATAAGTGGAAGTCGAAGCCATTCGAGTCCGGGCAGCGGTTCAATACCGACGGCTCCCACGTCGCCTGCACCAGCATATTCGGCGGTGGAGAACACCAGGTCAGCTCGCGAAATTTCCAGACCGGCGAGATGACGTCGATATTTGGTGGCGGCGAAATCGATTTCACCCAAGCCGAAATAGACGGCGACCAAGCCGTGATTGAGGCTACGATGATTTTCGGCGGTGGAGAAATCCGCGTTCCGCGCACGTGGAACGTAGTCATCGACGGCGTCGGAATTTTTGGCGGCTATAGTGATAAGACCAGCCATCCCCCACCCGACCCGCCGGCCAAAAAGCTCATCATCCGCGGCGTCGCTGTCTTTGGCGGCCTGGAAATCAAAAACTAAGCCGCGAAAATGCACCCAATTCTCGGCCAACTCCGGCGGCTCATCGCTTACCTGCTTAGCTGGCTTCCTCTCTCCGCAATGCTTGTTTATCTGCTGGCGGTTCCCGGCGGACTCACGTGGATGGAAGCCTTTGCCCTCGGAATTCCGCTTTGCGTTCTCTATGGGTTCATGTGCCTCTCGGCGTGGTATTCCTGCCGATGGACGCCTCTCGACCGCGCTGGCGCGCTTCAGGTCGCCTTCACGCATTTGTTGGGGGCGATCGTTGTCAGCGGAATCTGGATTTTGTCGGCGAAAGCGCTGGCGCACGAATTGTCCGCCTTCTCTGCCTTCAACGGTCTCGACCCCCGCTTTTCAAAAAATCTCCCGCTGCTGTTTGGCACTGGAATCCTGCTCTATCTGCTGGCGGTCGCATTCTTTTATGTCCTGCTGGCGGTCGAGCAATCGCAGGAAGCGAAAGAACGCGAAATGAAAGCAGGAGTTCTCGCTCGCGACGCGGAACTGCGAGCGCTCAAAGCCCAGGTGAATCCGCATTTTCTGTTCAACAGCCTCAATTCCATCAGCGCCCTCACCAGCTCCGATCCCGCCAAAGCCCGCGAGATGTGCGTCCTTCTCGGCGATTTTCTCCGTCGCACACTTGGGCTCGGTGAAAAAGCGGCGATCCCGCTCGACGAAGAGCTATCGCTGATCCGCTCATTTCTCGCCGTCGAGAAAGTCCGCTTCGGCGCGCGCATCCAAATGGAAGAAAATATCGACAAAGACGCGCTCGACGTTTTCGTCCCACCGCTACTGCTGCAACCGCTGGTCGAAAATGCCGTCGTCCACGGAATCTCGAATCTCGTCGAAGGAGGCTCCATCAAGCTCGAAATCCATTCTCGCAACGGCACGCTCTCGATCGCCGTCGAAAACAGCTTCGACCCCGATTCGCCGCCCCGCCGCCGCGGCGGCGTCGGCCTCGCCAACGTTCGCCAGCGACTCGCCACTCGCCACGGGAACCTCGCCAGCTTCGACGTAAAAACCGAAGGCGACCGTTACCGCGTCGCCATCACGATGCCCGCCGAACGCCCGGAGCGCGGCCAATGACGCAAGCGACCGACAAGAAATTTCGCGCGGTGATTGTCGACGACGAGGAGCTCGCCCGCCAAGTCCTGCGCGAATTTCTCACCGCGCATCCCGAAATCGAAATCGCCGCCGAATGCGCCAACGGCTTCGAAGCCGTAAAATCCGTCACCGAATTGAAGCCCGACCTCGTTTTCCTCGACGTTCAAATGCCCAAGCTCGACGGCTTCGAAGTTCTCGAGTTAATCGGCACCAACGCCGCCGTCGTCTTCGTCACCGCTCACGACAATTACGCAATCCGCGCCTTCGAAGTCCACGCCGTCGATTACCTGCTCAAGCCGTTCGGCTGCGACCGCTTCGAAGCCGCCCTAACCCGCGCGAAAGAGCGTCTCAGCAGCGCATCCTCGACCGTAAGTTCACCTACCGCGCAGCCAACACGCCCAGCGCCCTCGCCCTCCGACCTCGCCGCCGCCGCTCGCCCCCCAGCTCAATATCTCGATCGCATTCCGGTACGCGACGGCACGCGCGTCTTCATCATCCCCATCGCCAAGCTCGACTACGCCGAAGCCCAGGACGACTACATCGCCCTCTGCTCCGAAAGCAAAAAGCACCTCAAGCAACAAACCATCTCAAGCCTCGAATCCGCCCTCGACCCTTCGCGATTCCTTCGCATTCACCGCTCCTACATCGTGAATCTCGAACGAGTCTCCCGCATCGAGCCCTACGGCAAAGATAGCCACGTCGCGGTGCTCCACAACGGAACACAACTCCCTGTCAGCCGCGCCGGATACGCCCGCCTCCGCGAATTCCTCGATCGCTGACCAGCAGAACACACGATCACACGCCACCAGAACCGCCGCCAGCACCAGCGCCCGCAAAACTCAGTTCCATGAGTCCCAATCCACTCGTATCTGCGTCCCAATGCACGTGCTTGTTGCGACAAAACCTGCTTTCATAGTAGTGTCACGCGATGCCCCGAACCACCTCGCGCAGGTCCCGTCGTCAGGGCATACAGAATCGCAAAAGGAGACCTCGTAAAATGGCATCCCCGGCGGAAGCAAAACTTCCTAACAATTCATCCGGCAAAGAAGAAGGCGCAAATGTAGACAAGATTCGCGACATATTATTCGGCTCGCAGATGCGCGACTACGAGAAGCGTTTCGCGCGCCTGGAAGAAAACGTCTCGAAAGCCGTCGAGACTCTCCGCGAAGACACCATGAAGCGCCTCGAAACCTTGAGCAGCTTCGCCCAGCAGGAAGTGGAATCCCTGAGCCAGCGCCTGAAAACTGAAAAGTCCGAGCGCTCCGAAGGCCTCAAAGAACTCGCGCGCGAGTTGAAAGAAGCTGCGAAAATGATCGAAAAAAAACTCGGCCAGCTCGAAGAGCAGACCTCCGACGCCCAAAGCGACCTCCGCGCCAAACTGCTCGAGCATTCCAAAGCTTTCTCAAACGAAATTGACAAGCTGCGGCGCGACTCTTCAGCGTCCCTCGATCGCGAGGTTGAGTCCCTGCGCAACGATAAGACCGATCGTGCCGCTCTCGCCGACATTTTCGCGGAGTTCTCGCTGCGCTTGAAGGACGATCTCGAGCTGCCAGAAAAGTAGCGCCGGATGTCAGCCGGTCAAAAACTGCAACCTTCCAACATGGCCGAGCAAGCCCAACGCCGCGCCTCGCCGGAGCAATCAACCGAAAATCCGCCTGCAGACAACTCCGCTCGTGATGGCAACTCTCCAAATAATCATCCGTACGAAGAGCTACGCCATCTCATCGTCGGCCCGGAGCAAGAAGGCCTTAAGGAAATTCAAGAGCGCCTCGACGACACCGGCCGCCGCATCGAAGACGTAAGCTCCGTCGTCGCCGAAGCAATCCAGAAACGCCGCGAACAGGGCGACACTCAAGCTCTTTCCGAAGCGCTCGCTCCCACCATTCAGGACACCCTGCGCGAATCCGTCCGCCGCGATCCGCATGTTCTAGCTGACGCCCTCTTCCCGGTAATGGGCCCCGCGATTCGCAAGTCAATCACAGAGACCCTCCGCAGCATGCTCGAATCCTTCAACACTGCTCTCGAGCACAGCCTTTCCTGGCAGGGCCTGAAGTGGCGTTTTGAAGCGCTTCGCTCAGGAAGGCCTTTCAGCGAAGTGGCCATGATGCACAGCCTGCTCTTTAGCGTCGAGCAGGTGTTCCTGATCCACCGCGAGACGGGCCTGGTTCTCAATCACGTCGTTGCTCCACGAGTCGCCACGCAGGATCCGTCGCTCGTTTCAGGAATGCTTTCTGCCATCCAGCAGTTCGTAAAAGATTCGTTCGAATCGCAGCGCGGCGATAATACGCTCGACTTTTTGGAAGTTGGCGAACTCGAAGTCTGGATCGAACAAGGACCCGGCGCTGTCTTAGCCGCCGTGATTCGTGGTCACGCTCCTGAAACCTATCGCGTCGCCATGAAGGAAGCTCTCGAAAATATTCAGCGCCACTACAGTTCGGCGCTCGCCCACTTCGAAGGCGACGCCGCTCCATTCCGCCCTGTAGAAGATGATCTGACGCACCTGCTCGAAACGCAGTTCAAAAGCGGCTCGGAAAAAGATCACCGCCGCCCCCGCGCCGCCCTGATTGCTGGTGCCGTCATCCTTGCCCTGATAACGATACCGCTCGGCTATTCAATCTACCTGCTCTGGGAATGGTCGCGCTTCTTGAAAGTCCTCCGCCAGGAGCCCGGCATCGTTGTAATGTCATATGCTCGCGAGGGCGGCCGATATCACGTGCAGGGCTTTCGCGACCCGCTCGCGGCAAATCCTGAAAATCTGCTCTCGAGCGCAGGTATTGATCCCAAAACGGCCAATCTCGAATTGAAGCCTTTCTATTCTTTCGACGATCCCATCGTCCTAAAACGCGCCAACGCGTACCTCCACCCGCCCTCCGGCGTCACGCTCTCAGAAAAAGACGGCCAACTTCACGCCGAAGGAATCGCCACACCCGCGTTCATTAGCCGATTCGAAGAGCGCGCACCATGGATTCCCGGCGTCACCGCTGTCGACGATTCGCATTTGCAGAATAGCGAACAGCTCGAACTCAATCGCCTCCGATCGGCTCTCGAATCAACTGTGCTTCTCTTCCCCATCAGGCGCGCCGAGCTCGAGCCCGGCCAGGAAAACAACATCGCCGCAGCCGCAAACAATATTCGCTCCCTCCTGATCGAAGCCGGACGCCTCAACGGCAAACTCGCAATCGATGTTGTCGGCCACACTGATGTCACCGGTGTGGAAGGCACCAATCTCGTCCTCAGCAAACAGCGCGCCGACCTCATCATCAACCTCCTCGCCCCCTCCGGCATCAAGCCCGCCAATCTACATGGCCGGGGCGTCGGTACTTCCGAGCCGCTTCACGACGAGTCCACAGAAGAAGGTCGCCGCTTCAATCGCAGCGTCACTTTCAAAGTCGCTTTTTCTCCCGCTCCCCCTGTAAACTAGCCCGCATCCGATGCTCGAAAAGAAAATCTGCATGCTCGGCACGCTTGCCGTCGGCAAGACGAGCCTGGTCCGCCGCTTCATCGAAGGTATTTACTCCGAGGGTTATCAAACCTCTATTGGCGTGAAAGTTGATAAAAAGATTGTGCGCGAAGCCGGCCAACAAGAAGTAACGCTAGTGCTTTGGGATATTTATGGTGAGGATCGATTCCAAAAAGTGCAGGCTTCCTATTGGCGCGGCATGTTCGGCTATCTGTTGGTGGCAGACGGAACGCGGCGCAACACTCTCGACGAAGCCTTAGCGCTGAATCAGCGCGTCATCGACACCGGCTTGAAAGTTCCGGCAGTACTTCTCGCCAACAAAGCCGATTTAGCCGATCAATGGGAACTCGCCGACGATCGTTTGGCTCAGCTCACCCAATCCGGATGGGAAATCATGCGCACCAGCGCCAAGACCGGCGAAAATGTGGATGCGGCGTTTTCGCGCCTCACTTTGAACATGCTCGGCAAATGATGGCTGCAAACTCGATCCTCGAATCTTTTCTCACAGCTCAGGGCTATGCCCTCTTTGAATACACGGGAAACGGAGTCTTTCATCCCATCGGCGAATATCCAAAGTGGTGTCAGAACCTCTGGAAGGGCGCGCTCGCACGCGATAAATCGATTCGTCTCGCCGAAGCTTCGCCGCTCCTCGAGAATTTCCTAATTGACGCCGAAGGATTCTGGAATTCGAACCGCGAAGGCTCCGCGAATTCGCCCGTCTGGATCGAGCGCGACCCCTCCGGCCGCGAGGTGCAGCTCGAAGCGGCTGCACTTCACGTTGACGGCAAAAACGTGCTGCTCATTCGCAATCTCGCGAGCACGTATGCCGAAAGGCAAACACTGTATCAAGCCGCCCGCGATTCCCTTCTCGAACACGAGCGCCTTCTCCGCGAAATTCAAAAAAAGGAAATCCTGCTCCACTGCATCATCCATGATCTCTCTCAACCGCTCACCGCTATGCGCGGCTGCTTCAACTTGATGTCACTTCAAGACCTCTCCGCCGATTTGCGGCATATGGTCGAGACGGGCGAGCGCGAATCGAATCGCCAGGAACAAATGATTCGCAGCATCCTCCAGGCGTTTTCCGCCGATCTCGCCGGCCAGGATACATCTACGGAAAGCACGCCGAGCACCACTGATATCGGCGCTGCTGCGCAACGCGCCGTCCAGGAATTTTCGCCCGCATTCGCGGAGAAACAGATACGGCTGCAAGTCGATCCGGCCGTTAATCTCTCCCGCGATTGGATTGTCGCCGGAGACGATTCACGGCTCGATCGCGTGTTCGGAAACCTTCTCGAAAACGCTCGTCGCTACGGCCCGCCGAATACCACCGTCACAATCGGCCTGGAAGAAAAAGGCAAACAGGTCCTAGCATTTGTCGATGACCAGGGCCCCGGTCTGCCCAAAGATCAGTCCCCCGACCAGATGTTCGCGCTCTTCGCGAAGGGAAAAGACAAACCCGGCAAAGCCGGCCTGGGCCTTTATTTCTGCAGGATCACAGTCGAACGATGGGGAGGTACAATCGGGGCTGAGACCAAGCCAAAAGGCGGAACCCGCTTCTGGTTCCGGTTGCCACGTGCAGCGAAGACTACCCGCGACGCCATCAAGAAAGAAGCTCCACGCGGCCCACGCGGCCACGACGCGCCATCAGCGCCGCAAAAGAGTTCCATGGCTGTGACGCGCCCCCGTCTCGATAAGCCGGTCAGGAGCTTGCGCGTTCTCGTCGCCGAAGATACGGACGAAAACCGCGAGCTTGTGAGCGAGTTGCTCAAGAAACGCGGCCACTCAGTCGTCGCTGTCTCCGACGGCCGCCAGGCGCTCGATGAACTGGAAAAGAATCAATATGACATCGTGCTGATGGACGAACAGATGCCGCGCATGGACGGCCTCGACGCTACTTGCGCGATCCGCCAAAAAGAAAAGTCTACCGGAAAGCATCAGTTGGTCGTAGCGCTCACCGGTAACGTTACCGAAGAGGATAAACGGCAGCGCGTCGAAGCCGGCATGGACGGCTTCGTTCCAAAGCCTTTCGAAATGCACGCGCTCTTTGACACGATTGAATTTCTTGTGGCTGGTGCGCAGGTGATTCCAGCGACACCGATGCCGGCTTCGCCTCCAGCAGCCAAAGAACGTTCTGCAGAACAAACAGCGCAAGGTCCGTCGTCGGCGCCTATGCCGATTGAGGATGTCGGGGCGCATCTTCTTCGCACGACCGGTGGAAATGAAACGCTCGTCATATCGCTCACGAAATCCTTCCTCGCCGACGCGCCCAAAAGGCTTGCCGCAATCCGAGCCGCACTCACAGCGAAGAACGCCGCAAAACTCGATACCGTTGCGCACGCTCTGAAAGGCTCCGTTGCAATCTTCGGCGCCCAATCTGCTGTCACCGCCGCCAAAAATCTCGAAGCAATGGGCCGCAGTCGTAATCTGAGCGGAGCCGATGCTCAATTTCGCGCTCTTGAAGACGCGATGAAACAGCTTCAGACCGAGCTGATCAAAATCGCGCCTCAAAATAAAACAAAGACGATGACGAAGACAAAGTCCAAACCGGCAAGTTCCGCTAAGCGCCGCAAGAAGTAACCCGCAGCTTTACACCCTGACTAACGCAGCACTTCCGCTCAGCCGCAGCTTGCCGCCCACTCTTAGCGGCGCGATACTCGGATGATGAAGAGAAGTTCACCATTCGCAATGCTGCTCGCAACGCTCATCATAATGTCACCGCGCGCAACGCGCTCCGACGAGCTGAAGCTGAAAGACGGCACCAAAATCGTCGGTACGATTGTCGGCTTCGAAGAAAATTCATTCAGAGTAAAAACGAACTACGGATTTGCAGTCGTCCAAAAAGACCAGGTCCTTTCGATCAGCATCACCGACTCGGCGAAGAAGCCCGAGGCCGAAAAGAAATCCGAGCCATCCTCGGAAAAACCGTCACCACCTGCGGCCGCCGTAAATTCGTACAAGAAAAACAATACAACTCCATCGACGCCGCCCAATCCTGCGCCGCCCGCAGATCCAACTACATCGGATCCAAAAACTCCGTCGGCCAACGCACCAGCCACTGCGAAGTCTGTGACGCCCGCGGCAACATCAGCAGCCGCTCCTGCTCCGCCTCCCGCGCCGCCCAAGCCTGCTCAGTCCGAATCAATGCGCGAGCGAGTAACAGGCAACCTCTACGCCAACGAAACCTATGGCTTTCAAATGTACAAGCCGCCCACATGGCAATTGGTCGAGGGCGCGCGTTCCGTCCTTCCCGGCGCAATCACCGCGCTCGGCACCTCTGACCAAACCACCTATTTGCTCATCGGCCGGCAGCCGATTGAAAAATCATTCGCGGGCGATATCGATGCGACCGACCGTCACTTGCGAAGCACCCTCGACAATTTCCGCGCTCTCGGCGAAAAGAAAATTGTGGTCTCAGGCGAGCCCGCCGTGGAAAAGCGATTTCGCGTCAGCGTGGACCAGCACGATTGGTCCGGAGTCGCTGTCTTCTTCCAACATGACGCGCACCTCTACACGATCTTTGGAATGACGGCCGCCGAGTCTGATCTCGTCCAGATTCAAGAGAACGTGATTTCCCGCGCCATCCTAAGCCTCCAATTCGCGAAGCCATAGCAATTGTTCTTTCGCGCTTGCAACCAAGCCGCTCGAATGCGTAACTAATTCTTCTGTGTTCATGTCACGCTACCGCGCTCAAATATTCATTTTTGCCGTCTGCGCCGCCATCGCACCTTTGATCTGCCACCGAACTCAGCGTGTCTCGGCCGCGAGTCAATCTGAAAGCGCCCCGACTTTCTACCGCGATGTACTGCCGATTCTTCAAAAGCATTGCCAAAGCTGCCACCGCCCGGGCGAGATCGGCCCGCTGCCATTGATGACCTACGAAGAAGCGCAGACCGAAGCTCGCTCGATCGCCTTCATCACCGCGAAGAGAAAAATGCCACCCTGGTTCGCCGACCCGACCATCGGCCATTTTGCGAATGACCCATCGCTCACGCCACAGCAGATCGCAATTCTCGACGCGTGGCGCAAAGCAAACGCGCCGGCAGGCGATCCACACGATGCTCCGCCTCCGCGCGAGTGGACCAATGGCTGGAATATTCCGAAGCCCGATGCGATCGTGAAGATGGCGAAGCCCGTCGCGCTTCCCTCCAAGGGCGACATCGCATACACCTACGAAATCGTGCACACCAACTTCACCGAAGCAAAATGGGTCCAGCTCTCCGAGATTCGCCCGTCAAGCCGCGAAAGCGTTCATCACGCCGTTGTCTACGTCAGACCACCCGGATCGAAATGGCTCGAGCACGCGCCCGTCGGAGTTCCCTTCACCGCCGCGGACATGACAGATGACAAGTCGAAGCGCGATGCGCTCTGGACGGACGCCGACATTCTGCTCGTCTACGCGCCGGGAAGTTCGCCGGACCGCTGGCCCGAGGGAATGGCCAAGCACGTGCCAGCAGGCTCGGATCTCATCTTCCAAATGCACTACATGTCGCGCGGACATGCAGCGACGGATCAGACTGAGATCGGATTGATCTTAGCGAAGCATCCACCGAAGCAACGCGTCCTTACGCTGCAACTGACGAACGATCACTTCGTGATTCCGCCAGGAGCCAATGATTTTCGCGTGGAAGCGCGAGGCACGCTGCCGAACGACGCGACGCTGCTCAGCTTCCTTCCACACATGCACCTGCGCGGTAAGCGTTTCGAGTACAACATCGTGCACAAGGACGGAACGGTCGAGCCGTTGCTCCGCGTCAACTGGGATTTTTACTGGCAATTGAGCTATCAACTCGCGCAGCCACTTCCGCTAGCCGCAGGTACCGAGTTGCAGGCAGTCGCATGGTACGACAACTCGAATTCCAACCCGCACAATCCCGATCCCAAGGCTGCCGTGCGCTGGGGCGATCAGACCTACGACGAAATGATGGTCGGATTCGTTGACGTCGCGGTGCGCGCAGATCTCGACAAGTGGAAATACTTTGAGCGTCCAACCCGCGCTCCCCAAGCGCCGCACTGAAGCCCGCTCAGAAACGCAAAAACCCGGAGCCTTTCGGCTCCGGGCTTTCGTCTTTTCACTGCGCGGGTTTTTCTGCTCTTAACCCCTGGAGCCTGCCGCCATCTGCTTCTGCTGGCTGCCGCCGGTGATTTCGATCCGCCGCGGCAGAGCCGAGGCTGAGATTGGCGCGGTGATTTCGAGGACGCCGTTGCGGTAGTCTGCGGCGATCTTCTGCGTATCGACGCCCTCCGGCAGACTCAAAGTGCGCTCGAACGCTCCGTAGATGAGCTCGTTGTAAACGGTGTCAGCTTCCCGCCGCTCGTCAGACACTGTGCGTTCTCCACTGAGAGTGAGCAGATTGCCCTGCACCGAAATGTTTACCTCCTTGGGATCGACGCCTGGTAGAGCGACATGTGCGACGAATCTCTTCCCGTCTCTATCGATGAACGCATCGACGGCGGGAGCGAACGACGCCATCGACATATTGCCTCTCTGCTGTTCTTGACCTGTTTGCAAGCCGCTACTCAAGAAGCGGTTGAAGATATGGTCGAAGTCGCGCCGAAAATCGAAGAGGTTTTGAAATACGTTGTTTTCACGGTAGGTCAAATTTGCCACGGCTATCTCCTGTAGGTTTGTTTTCTGAGGCCCCTCGAATGAGGGGGACCGGGCCGGAGGTGACAAGTCTTCTGCCGTGCACGGCGCTTGTCAAGTCAAACTGTCGAAATTTTCACAACTTTAACAAAGCGCTTGAGGGCAATAACTTGGAGGCTCAGAATTTTGTGACTTCGCTGAAATGGAAGTTATTGACCTTCATCGCCGGCACGACCATCTCGAAAGATTCTTCCCCGGCGGCGCGCACGGCGGGGCCGAGCATCTCGACGTTCGAAAGCATCTCGAGAATATTCTGGTTGAAGCGGAAATTTCGGATGCCGCCCGCAACGCGGCCGTTTTCGACGAGGAACGTTCCGTCGCGCGTCATGCCGGTGAGAATCTTCTCGTAGGGATCGACTTCACGGATGTACCAGAGGCGCGTCACCAGGATTCCGCGCTCCGTGGTGCGAATCATTTCGTCGAGAGACTTGTCGCCACCGGCAAAAACCAGGTTCATGGGCGCTTCGCCATATTCATTGGGCAAGGCAAAACCGTGACCTGTCTGCTTCTTTGTCATTTTTTTCGCAGTGGCGCGAGAGTACACGAGATTCTTCGGAACGCCCCGATCGACCAGCAGAACCTTCTGCCTCGGAACGCCTTCGCCATCGTATGGGGCGCCCAGCTGAAACGGGTGATACACGTCGTCCCAGAGCATGATGTTCTCGCCGAAAACTTTTTTGCCCATGCGGTCGTTGAGGCACGAACGCTTGTCCATCACCGAGGTACCGGCGAAGTCATAAAACAAGAAACCGACGAGATCGAGAACGGCGGAAGGCTCGAGGATGGTCGTGTAATGGCAGGGCGCAAGTTCGCGGGGCTGGCGCGAGTCGGATGCTTTGCGGCTGGCGCGTTCCGCGAGACGATCGGGATCGAGTTCGCGAATGTCTGCCGAATTTGCTTTTGCCCAGCCCGAGGAGTTCGGTTCTAGGATCGTGACCGAGAATTCCGAGCGCGTTTGCTCGTGGTGCGCGAAAAGGCCTTTTGAATTGGCGAGTATGGTTTGCATCGCGCCGCTGGAAAAGATTCCGGCGGCAGTCTGTTTGTTCTTTTCTGCGAGCTTGCAGACGCGAGTGACGGCGCGTGCCCGATCCTGCGGCGTAGCCTCAGCAGTCGCGGCGAAAAAGCGCTGCACTTTGGGGATTTTCTGCGCTCCCAACATCGGAAGCAGGCCGGGAATCTTCGGCTGATGCAGCGCGAGTTTCTCAGCTGCCGCCATCACGCGCCGGAGCGAGTCTTCGTCGGTCTTGTTGGTCGTGGCGCGCGCGGTGCGGCCGTCCATTACGGCGCGGACGGAGATGTGAAGCACTTGCTCGGCGACGTTTTGGTGGATGATGTTGTTGGCGAAGCGGGTGAGCGCATCTGTCGTGACGTCAATTTCGACTTCGGTTTCGTCGGCCTCGCTGAATTTCATGATGCGCTCGGCAATGGCCTTCAATTCCGAGGCGGTCAAAAGTGGCTCGGAGGGCGCGTTGGTTTCGGCGCGTCGAATCCGGCGCGAGATCGATTTTTTTGCGACGCGCTTCATTTGGCGAAGGCGACTCCAATTTTGATGTTGCGGAACCGTGCGGGCGAGGCGCCGTGGCCCGTTCCCATGGTTTGCATGGGTTGGCCTTTTCCGCAGTTGGGCGTGCCCCAAAGCGTCCAATCGTCGCGGGAGCAGATTGCGTCGCAGCTATTCCAGAATTCGGTGGTGATACCGCTGTAGCTGGGGTTCTTGATCATGCGGCCTTTTTTGCCGCCTTTGATTTCCCAGCCAATTTCGGTCGAAAACTGGAAATGATAACGGCGATCGTCGATGGACCATGAGCGATTCGTGTCCATCAGGATTGCGTCGTCGGTGTCGGCGATCAGGTCGTCGTACTTCCACGTGCCGGGATTGATGCTGATGTTTGTCATGCGGATAATTGGAAGGCGGTTCCAACTTTCTGTCCGCATGGTGCCATTGGAGCGATCTTCACCGATGGCGGAAGCCGTTTCGCGATTGCTCAGATAACCGGTGAAGAGGCCGTTGGTGATGATCGGTGTGCATTGCGCGGGGACGCCTTCGTCGTCATATGCAAACGTGCCGAGACCCGGCCCGTGCGCGAGGCGCGCGTCGGCGACGACGTTTACGATTTCCGAGCCGTATTTCAGGTTACGGAGTTTGTCCACGGTGAGAAAACTCATTCCCGCAAAATTGGCTTCCTGACCGAGGACGCGGTCAAGTTCGATGGGGTGCCCAATCGACTCGTGAATTTGCAGGCCGAGTTGCGAACCGCCGAGGATGATCGTGCCGGTTTTTTCGGGACATTGCGCGGCGGAATGAAGCGCGACCGCTTCTTCGCCTGTGCGGCCAGCGTTGCCGACCAAGTCGAGTGCTTCGATCAATTCATAGCCTTCGAGCGCATGCTGGCCGCCGAAGCTATTGGGATACGACCGCTTCTGAATTTCGCTGCCAGCGAAACTGGTGGCCACAATTCCGGCGCCCGACTGCATTTTGATCTGATGAATCACCGAGCCGATCGTCGAGACGAAGAGCTGGTCGATTTTGCGGAACGTCATCGAGCCTTCGGCGAGGGTGACGCCCTTCGCGCGGCGCATCTCCTTGTCGGCAGCGAGAAGCACTTCGATTTGGCGCTCGACGGGAATCCGGAACGGATCTTTTACAAATGGATTTTGCCAGGTATCGACGTAAGGATTTTCGGGCGCGAGCGCAACATCCGCATGCTTCGCGAGCGCGGACGCTTTGGCAATGGCGACAGCCTCGGCGGCGCAGGAGTCGATACCCTCATGGGTGAGCCGGTCGGTGGAGGCGAATCCCCACGCGCCCGACGCGATCACGCGAATGCCGATGCCGAGCGATTCAGACTCGACGAGGGTACCGACTTCGCCGTTTTTCGTCGAGATGTCGCGCTGGCGTATGTCCATCATTCGCGTATCGGCATAGGAGGCGCCGCGGCGCTTGGCGGTATCGATGGCGCGGGTTGCCCAGTCTTGCATTACTGGTGACCTCTGATGAGAAATCGGCAGCGAGACGAGCGAACGATACTAAGCCGGGGTTCGAGTTGTGTCAAATCGGCTACGGAAGGTGTGATAGACGGAATTTCGGAGTGAGAGATTGCGTTGCCGGAGAAGCGCGCTGGATCCGAAATCGGCGATTTGTAACGATTAGAAATTGGTTCCGGCCCTTGTTTTGTGGGAGTTGCGGGAAATTCTAATCGCGGTGTAACGATTAGGTTTTGGAGACTAGAAGCTAGAGACTCGTAACTGGAGGAAAGGGTGGGCCGGATCGAACAAGCCCCGGCGGCGAGGACCACAGCAGGATGGAAAATCGGCATCCGTTCGCGATTAGAAATTTTTAGAGGGCTGGTTTTTCTGCTAGTTAGGGTGAAAGTTAATCGCGCGTTCGCGATTAGAAATTTTGAGAGGGTTCGGGTGCTTGCCAGGGCTTCGGTTCCATTTTGGGAATGAGCCAGCGGACGAAAACTGGGGGTCGGTAGTCTTTGTTGCGGCTGCGCCGAGTTGCAAGTAGCTTGCACGACTGATGTTAGCTTAGTAGTAACTAGATGTCAACAGAAACCCTATCGGTACAGCGATAGAGGGTTGTTGCAGGCCGACGTGCGCGTCTTTCTCGTTAGACCGACGAATCCGTTTGCGGCTGAAGAAATTTCAAATGGCTTTGTTGCTGTCCGTCCGAAGGTGCCCGGGACCGAGCCAGCTGGAGCTTTTGCCGAATCCGAACCACCCCGGCAAGCCGGGGCATATGAAAGCGGCGGCAAGCCGCCGCACTCCAAATGGGCGGTACGCGCGACTGCGCTCGGGATCGCAGGTCGGGCTCGGATGGAGACTCATACAAAAAAAGAATGAAGTCTACTTGGAAGGTGTTTCAGCAGGGGCTAGGACTTGGGCCATCGTTAGTCCCGGGGGAAATTTTAGTTTTACTTCGAATTTGAGGTATTCGATGGAGCCGGGGTAGAGGGGATCTTTGAGTGAGGTGACGCGGGATCTCTGGATGGAAAGTTCTCCGGTGCCGAGCTGGATATTGGCGGAGCTCATCTCGATGCGTTGTTTGTCATCGTCGGAGACGGAATTGGGGTAGAGCATGGCGTTGACGACTTCTTCGGCGCGGTGTTCGTCGTCCACGGAGAGAACGAAATTGAAGCGGCGCGGAGACATCGCCAGGATTTCCTGGGCGGTGAAATTGTAAATGGTCTCGATATAGCGCTCGTTGAAACTGTGATATGGCGGCGTAGCGATTGCAGAGAACTCGATGGGGCCGTCGGAGGGCTGCGTTTTCGGCGTGATAGCTATGTCCCAGCCGGCGAAGGCGCCTTCGGAAGCCACATCGAGGTGAAACTCGAGATCGTGGCCGATGTCGTGGATGTAGGTTTTGCCGCGTTCAATTTCGCCGGTGAATACCAAATCCGG
This sequence comes from uncultured Acidobacteriota bacterium, assembly GCA_963721825.1. Classification (GTDB taxonomy): domain Bacteria; phylum Acidobacteriota; class Terriglobia; order Acidiferrales; family UBA7541; genus Palsa-295. Next base: position 188,435 of record CAVRLE010000003.1, read on the forward strand.
GTTGGTGATGGCGGGTTGGGTGGATTTTGATTTGCGATGATTTTGAGCTTGCGGCTGGCCTGGCCGCAACAGCGGCATAAACAGAAACACCGGAAGCGCCAAGCACAAGGCAGCACGGCAAGCCGTTTTAAGTCTCACCGAAGTTTCCATTCCATTTCGTCTTTCAATGCAACGAAGCAGTCTGGGCAGATCCACCGATAGTTGTCCTCGGTAACGTACCCTTCCGTGAGAACATCCACTGCCGGAGGCTCCATGAACTTCGCCCAACATGCTGTACAGTGATCGTGATCCCACGTTTCGCTGTAGCGAGTGTATTTCTTCAGTTGCAGAATCGCGCCGCGCGTGTGTTTTGCGTTTTCGATGCGCCAATCGGTCATCACATTTTCAGCCGCTTGTATTCGTCACCGATGGAATATACCAGAGAGAATTGTGAAGCGGAGATTTGAAAAGTCACATGCGGCAGACGCGAGCTAAAAAAAAGGCCCGGAGGCTCCTGCGAGCGTCCGGGCCTTGGGATGCTTTTGCTTTGGGTTGAACTACTTAACCTTCAGGAAGACGATGGCGAAGGTGTAGAGGGCCATCGACTCGATTAGCACCAGCGCAAGAATCAGGGCGAAACGGATTGCGGCGGCTGCGCCTGGATTGCGGGCGAGTCCTTCGCAGGCTGCTGCGGTGGCTTTGGCCTGGGCGTAACCGCCGGCGGCTGAGGCGATGGCCATGGCGAACCCGGACGTGATGGCGACCCAGTTTGCACCGGAGCCAGCGGCGCCGCCCGCTTCCTGCGCAAATGCGGCAGGGGCGAGCAGGCTGATGACGACGACCGACAGCAGGAACAGCGCGTACCTTTTCATTGTGAAGCTCCTTGTATGAAGTTGCCGCCAGGAGGTGGCTCCCGTCATCCTCAAGCAGCCGGGATCACACTGGTGGCGATGATGCCGAGCGTTTATGAATGTGCTTCAGGGGCTAAAGCCCCTTCTTGCTCAAGTGTTTCTGTTCCCGCGGTTGAAACCGCGGGCTACAACGACGGCGTTGATTAAACGTGTTGCTGATAAGAAAAACAAAATCTGCCTCAGCGGCTGAAGCCGTGCCCTGACGAAACCCGAAATAGATGGGCTGCAGCGAGCCGTGCGTTACGCGGGCACGGTCCTCCTGCGGCGGATCTTCGACATGCCGTGCCCCTACTGATAAAGCCAAATACCAAATCTAGTGCTCTTCGGCTACGGCGCCGGCTACGTAAATTACCGGCAAAATTGTGAAGACGAAGGCCTGCAGCACAGCCACGAAAATATGAAGCAGGATGAATGGGATTGGGCCGATTAACGGAACTACCAGGCCAACGTAACCAGCTTTGTTCAAGTGCTCAAGGAAAATGGAAAGCTCGAGCATTAGGCCGAGAAACAGAATGTAGAGTGTTTCGCTCACGAGCATGTTGACCCAGAGACGGACAGTGAGCGAGAGCAAGCGCGCCAGATTGCTGACAATTTCGATGGGCAGCATGATGGGAGACATGGCGAGAACCGGGCCGAGGAAATGTTTGCTGTGGCCGAGGGGGCCGTGTTTTACGATGCCGGTCCAGTTGTAATAGAGGAAGACGACGATCGCGCAGCCGAGCGGGACTGAGACTTGCGCAGTGGGTGATTCGAGCGTGGGAACAAGGCTGACCAAATTATTGAGAAGCACGAAGATGCCGATGCTGCCGAGCATGGCCACGTATTTATTGGCGTCGTGGCCGATGTTATCTTCGAGCAGATCGCGGACGCCGACGCCCATCGAGTTTGTGAGCAGGGCTTCCATGCACTGCTGCGTGCCGCCGGGGCGATCGACCGAGATGCGGGCCCTCAGCCAGAGGAAGAAGATGGCTGCGATGAGAAAGGCGAGCACTTCCATCGCGACGTGCGTGGGAATCGGATATGCGGGATTCTCGGGCTTGATGTGAAGAGCTGCCAGCAACGCCAGGACGGGCTTGGCGAACAAGCGATTCAATAATATCGAGAACCAGATGGGCCGTTCTACCAAGATCACCTCGTCGAGCGTTCTTCTTTTAGGCTAAACGTGCTCGCGCGGCTCGGGCCCAGACCGGAAAAGCTGGCCGATCAATTCAACCAGGACCGCTGCGATGACGGCAAAAAATCCGGCCAGCAGACTTGCGGCCGGCAATTTGAAGCCTCGCAGAATAGCATAGGCGGCAACGATGAGCAAAGCGTAGCGGCCCAGGAACTTCAAGTAAACGCTGGGCGGGACGCGCGCTTTTTCGGTTCCCGCTTGGGCGGTGGAGAGGCGGGCGAGGGTGGAGACGCCTTGTTTGAGCCAGCGGTAATTTATCCAGGAGAGGATTGCGCCCGAGGCGATTCCTGCGCTAACGCGCCAACCCCAAATGATGGCTGCTGCGATCGTAGCGACTGCGCCGATGGCGATGGTGAGGTACTCGATACGGCGTTCGGCGGCGGAGTAGAATGCGTCGTCTTGTTGCATTTTGTTGCGAGGCTTCAGCGAAGACCCAGCGCTAAAGCGCATATCGGAAACGGAGCCTGTATCGGAGCGCTGAAGCGCTCCTCCCCCGCATAAATGCGGGGGCTCCCACCTGAAAACCTAACACCGTCGCATGAATGCGCGGCTCCCACCTGAAAACCTAACACCCATCGCACGAATGCGGGGCTCCCACCTGAAAACCTAACACCCATCGCTTGAATGCGCGGCTCCCACCTAAAACCTCACATCCACTCCATGAAATGCGGGACTCGCGCGTAAAAACCTCACGTCTACCCATGAATGCTGGGCTCCCACAAGAGAATCTTGAGCTCACCCGCAGTTTTAGGCACTGCCGCTGTCACTTTTCTCTGAGCGGGAGAGGCGGCGGACGATATCCCAGATGCCCGCGCCGAAGCCGAGCACGCCGAAAATTAGGGCGAGCATTGGGCTCGTATGCAAACGCTGGTCGAGCAGATAGCCGAAGCCGCCGCCAATTACGACGCCGCCAATCATGATGAATGGGAGTTCCATGGCGAGCGCGAGCTGCGTGATGGCTGTCTTTGGGCGCTTCGATGAATCGGGAGGTTCTGAGGCCATGATTGACCTCTGATTCTAGTGGAAGAATGGGGTGATGATGGAATATTTCGCGAGGAGGAGGAACTGTTCGGGGAAAATTCCGGCGGCGAGGGTGACGATGACCATGGCGGCGAGCGCGAATTTTTGCGCCCAGGAAATGATGGGCTTCACTGGGTCGGTGGATGTGCGCACCCACATGGCGGCGACCATGCGGAAATAGTAGTAGACGGCGGGGAGGATGTAGGCGACTGAGACGATGGCTAGGATGTAGTGGCCTGTTTCGATGAGCGACCAGAAAATGAGAAGTTTCGCGACGAAGCCGGCTGTGGGCGGAATGCCTGCGAGCGACAGAAGAAAAATGAGCATCAGGATAGCGGCACCGGGGCTGCGCTCGATGAGGCCGTTGAGGTCGTCGATATCGTCGCCGATTACGCCTTTGTGGCGAAGCACCATGACGACAGCGAACGCGCCTGTGTTGAAGAAGGCGTAGGCGAAGAGGTAGAAGGCCATCGCTTGCAGGCCGCGCGGATTGAGCGAGCCGTCGGGATTCACGGAGGCGACGAAGCCGAGAAGGATGTAGCCGACCTGCGTGATCGAAGAATAGGCGAGGAGGCGCTTGACGTTGTTCTGCGTGATGGCGGCGAGGGTGCCGAGGGTCATGGAGAGGACGGCGACGGTGGCCATGAGCATGACCCAGTCGACGCGGACGGGCCAGAAGACGGTGAGGAACAGGCGAAGTAGCAGAGCGAAACTGGCCGTCTTTGGAGGCGACGCTGACGTAGGCGGTGATCGAAGTGGGCGCGCCTTCGTAAACGTCGGGAGCCCATTGATGGAATGGGACGGCGGCAATTTTGAAGAAGACGCCGGCGGCGACGGTGACGATGGCGAGGAAGATGCAGAATATCGCCGCCGGCGAAGCATCTGGTGGCGCTCGGCGAGACGGATGGCGATCACGTCAAGGTGCGTGGAGCCGGCGATAGGCCGTAGAGAATCGAGAAACCGTAGGCGAGGATACCGGAGCTGAACGCGCCCATCAGCAGATATTTCATGGCGGCTTCGTTGGAGCGGTGTTCGCGGCGAAGGAAGCCGGTGAGAACGTAGAAGCTGAGCGCCATGGTTTCGAGCGCGAGAAAGAGCACGATCGAGGTCGTTGCCGCAGGCCAGGAACATCATGCCGACGCTGGCGAGAAGCATCAGCGCGTAGTATTCGCCGTGCTGTTCGCGCTCGAGCTCCATATAGCGGACGGAGAGCAGGATCGACGAGCGCGGTGGCGGCGAGAAACAGGAAACCGAAGAAAATGAAGAACGGATCGATGACGATCGAGTTGTCGAAAGCCGAGTAACGTTGCCCCTGAGATTCTTCCAAATGATGCCAAGGGCAGCGCCGCTGAAGACAACGCCGAGCATGGCGGTGATCGCGTTCCAGCCTTTTTGGGCGGGCGTGAGGAAAAAATCCGTGAGCAGAATCGCCAGCGCGAAGAAGACGAGCATCGCCTCGGGAAGAGACGGAGAAGTCGTCGCCGATTGCTGAAGGATGACATGCCAGTCGATCTATTTGGCCTCGAGACTTGCTTTTGTTGGGCGGCGGGTGATTTGGGCGCGGGCGCCGGGAGAGCCGGGACTGCTTCGGCCTCGGAGGTGGCAGCGGCGCGTCCATCAATGCAGCGGGAACGGCCGGCGGAAGATAACCCGGGTTCACAGTTCGCACGAGGCGATCTACCGGCGCTTCCAGCACGTGAAACAGCGGCGTCGGGTAGATGCCGATCCAGAATGCGAGGAGCGACGAGCGGAAGCAGTATGGCGTATTCGCGAAGATTGAGATCGGGAAGCGATTTGTTCACTTCATGCGTGATTGGGCCGAACATCATGCGCTGGTAGAGCCAGAGAAGATACGCGGCGCCGAGCACAATGCCGAGCGACGCCCAGGCAGCCCAGGCTTTACTGACATCGAAGATGCCTTGCAGAATGGTGAATTCGCCGATGAAGCCGTTGAGCAGCGGCATGCCGAGGGAGCTGAGGCTGACGATCAGATAAATTGCCGCGAAATTCGGCATGGGCGTGGCCAAGCCGCCGAATTCGGAGATCAGGCGCGTGTGGCGGCGCTCGTAGAGCACGCCGACGATGAGGAACAGCGCGCCGGTGGAGATGCCGTGATTGATCTGCTGGAGGACGCTGCCGGCGAGGCCCTGCGGCGTGAGCGCAAAGATGCCGAGCGTGCAGAAGCCCAGATGGCTGACGGAAGAGTAGGCGATGAGGCGCTTCATGTCCTTCTGCATCAGGCAGACGACGGCGCCGTAGATGATGCCGATCGAGCGAGAGCGCGATGACGATGTGGACGATCTTGGCGCGCAAGCGGGGTCGGCGGGAAGAAGCGGCAGCGAGAAAGCGCAGGAAGCCGTACGTACCCATTTTCAGGAGGACACCGGCGAGGATGACGCAGCCGGCGGTGGGGGCTTCGGTGTGCGCGTCGGGCAGCCAGGTGTGAAACGGGAACATCGGAACTTTAATGGCGAAGGCGAAGAAGAATCCCCAGAAGAGCCAGATTTCTGAGGCACAGTCCGGAAATTGTTGCGCGGCGGCGAGGAGCGTAGGGATTTCGAAGGTGCCGATGGCGCCTTGGGGGAGAGTTTTCGTGTAGTTGAAATAAAGCGCCAGGATGCGCGAGCAGCATGATGACGGAACCAGCCAGCGTGTACAGGAAAAACTTGATGGCGGCGTACAGGCGGCGCTCGCTGCCCCAGACGCCGATGAGGAAATACATCGGGCACGAGCATGACTTCCCAGAAAACGTAGAAGAGAAGAAAGTCGAGCGAAAGAAAGACGCCGAGCATGCCGGTCTGGAGCAGGAGAAGCAGGATGTAATACTCCTTGGTCCGCTGCTGAATTGCGCTCCAGGACGAAAGTGATGGCAATCATGCCGAGGATGCGTGGTGAGCATGACGAGGAGCATGCTGATGCCGTCGGCGCCGAGCGAGTAGTTTGCGCCGATGGAGGGGATCCAATGCGTGGTCATTCCAAAATTGGAAATCGCGGCGCGTCATGGAAGTGTTGAAGCGCCAGATGAGCGGCAGCGAGACAAGGAAGCCGAGGCAGCCGAAGATATTGCCCACCAGCGGTGAAGGTCTGGGCGCTCGCGCGGGATGAAGAGCATCAGGATCGCGCCCGACGAGCGGCGTGAAGAGGATCATGTTCAAGATGTGGCTATCAGAAAGCATCCATTCCCTCGCTTGCTTTGGCTCGCCGGTGCGCGAGCGTTACGTTGAGATCCTTCGCTTCGCTCAGGATGACAAGCGTCTTGTTAACGCATTGCTTGATGCGCGATGTGAAAGTAGTACGCCAGAAAACCGATCAGGCCGATAACGATCAGCAACATATAACTCTGCACCAAGCCGTCCTGGACCATTCGCACCGGGTAGCTAAGAAGCCAGATGAGACGCGCGCCGAAGCGCACCGAGCCATCGACGATCCAGGTGTCCCACCACATCGAAACTTTTGAGATGAAGCGCGTAAGCCAGCCGGCTCCGTTGACGCCTGCGCCGTCGATTACGGTGCGATCGAATGCGCCGAGTGCGAGGCCGAGGTCTTTCGCGCGGTTGACGAACAGCGAATCGTAAATTTCGTCCACGTAGTACTTGTTGTAGACCAGGCGATAGAACCAGCCGAGGCGATTCGCGATTTGCTGAGGCAGCTCGGTGCGCTTGATATAGAGATACCACGCGGCGAGGATGCCGCAGACTACGAGGCCTTCGGAAAGCAACATCAATACGATTTCCCCACCTCGCGAGCTGACTCCCTTTGCGGCTTCGGCGCGCAATTCGTGTGGCACCTGGACCACCGGTTCGAGGAATCGAATGAATACACTATTCCCTCCCAGAATTTCGGGCCAGGCAATCCAGCCACCGGCAATCGAAAGGGCGGCAAGAACTACCAAGGGAATAAGCATCGAGCGTGGCGATTCGTGAATGTGATGTTCTACCTCGTGGTCGACGCGCGACTGGCCATGGAACGTCATGAAAATCAAGCGGAACATATAGAAGGCCGTCATGCCGGCGGTGAAGTAGCCGATGGCCCAGAGGAGCGCGTCTTTTTCGTAGGCTTTGCCGAGGATGAGATCTTTGCTCAGGAACCCGGCGAACGGAAAGATTCCGGCGATAGCCAGCGTAGCGATGAGCATCGTCCAATAGGTGATGGGGATTTTTTTCGAGAGAGCGCCCATCTTGCGCATGTCCTGCTCGCCGGAGAGCGAGTGGATCACGCTGCCGGCGCCGAGGAAGAGCAGGGCTTTGAAAAACGCATGCGTCATCAGGTGGAAGATGCCGGCGGTGAAGGCGCCAACGCCACAGGCGAGAAACATGTAGCCAAGCTGGCAGATGGTGGAATAGGCGAGAACTTTTTTGATATCAGTTTGCACGACGCCCATCGAGGCGGCGAAGAGCGCGGTGACGGCGCCGACCATGAGCGACGACGGCCATCGCGGCGGGTGCGAGTTGATAGATGGCGCTGGTGCGCGTGACCATGTAGACGCCGGCAGTGACCATCGTGGCTGCGTGGATGAGCGCGCTGACGGGAGTGGGGCCTTCCATCGCGTCGGGGAGCCAGACGTAGAGCGGAATCTGCGCTGATTTTCCGGTGGCGCCGACGAAGAACAGCAAGCGCGATGGCGACGATGCGCGGGTCGCCGACACCGAAATTCCCCTTCAGCGAGGGCGGGGCCGATGTCCGCGAAGCGAATCGTGCCGAGGAGAGCGGACGTCATGCAAGATGCCGAGGAGAAAAGCTGCGTCACCGATGCGGTTGACGATGAATGCCTTCTTGCCCGCGTCGGACGCGGATTTCTTGTGAAAGTAAAATCCGATGAGCAGGTAGCTGCACAGTGCCGACGCCTTCCCAGCCGACGAACAGCAGCAGGAAATTATTGGCGAGCACCAGCATCAGCATGGCGAACATGAAGAGATTCAGGTAGCCGAAGAACCGGTAGTAGCCGCCTTCGTGCGCCATGTAGCCGGTGGAGTAGACGTGGATCAGGAAACCAACGCCGGTGACGACGATGAATCATCACGGCGGAAAGCGGGTCGAGCTGGAAGCCCCAGTCGGCGACGAAATTTGCGAGGCGGCCGTCGAGCATGTGGAACGGGACGGCGGGTAGCCATTCGAAGAGAACGTTGATGGCGATGCGATTGTCTTGCGGGAGCGAGAAGAGCTGCAGGAAACTTCCGGCGGAAAAAATAAACGAGATGAAAACGCTGCCGACGCAGAGGCCGATTGATCACGTCGTTCTTCAGCTTGCGGCCGAAGAACAGCATAGCGCGCCGCCGTGATCGAGCGGGAACATTGGAATCAGCCAGATGTGCGCGAGAAAAAATGGCAGCTGTGACGTACATCGGGCGATAAGTGTTCACCATTTCAGCATGTCCATTTCGTCGGCGAGGACCGTTTCGCGGTTGCGGAAGAACGCGAGGATGATGCCGAGGCCCGACGGCGGCTTCGGCGGCTGCGTCCGTAATGATGAAAATGGCGAAGACCTGGCCATCGACGGAACCGAAATGGCGCGAGAAGGCGACGAGGTTGATGTTCACGGCGTTGAGGATCAGCTCGATGGACATGAGGACGATAATCACGTTGCGACGCGTGAGGACGCCAACCACGCCGATCGTGAAGAGCGCGAGGCTGAGCAGCAGATAGGCTTCAGTCGGGATCATGGGCGGCCGTTCGGCAACCTGGTTGACAATCTTACAGCACTAAATTCTTCTCTTTTTATTCGCTTATACCAATTCATTTCCTTCACACCCTCCGCTTGGCCATCACGACGGCGCCAATCATCGCGACGAGCAGCAGTACCGAAGCAATTTCAAAAGGCAACATGTAGCGTTGGAAGATTGCGTCGCCGATGGCTTCCGTGTTGCGCGCGGGCATGCGGTCGGCGGGATTGGCCAGGTTTAGGCCAGCGCGTGCCACCCACAAAGCAAAAAACACCTGGGCCGCAAGGACCAGGGTGAGCACGGCGGCCACATATTTCTGGCGGTTGAATTGGATTTGGCGCAGCGCGACGTCGAGATTCACAAGCATGATGACGAAGACGAAGAGGACCATGATGCCGCCGACGTAGAGAATAATTTGCACTACGAAGAGAAATTCGGCTTGAAGCTGAAGGAAGATGCCAGCTGTCGCGAGCAGAGTGGAAATCAGGAAAACGGCGCTGTGGACGATGTTGCGGCGCGTGACCATGAGGATCGCGGAGCCGACCGCGAGCGCCGCGAAGAAATAGAACAGGATTTCATTCAGGATCATATTTCAGTATCCGCCGGCTGCAGTGTGGAAGCGGGTTTTGCGCCTTCACTTGCTAGCCACATCGCGATGGCGAGAGTGACGATGTGTCATCAGAAGCATTGCCCAAAACGGGCTCCAACCCAATTCTTGCTTGAGGATAATGGCGACGCCAACGGCAATCACGTTGACGAGGGCGAGTGGGATTAAGAAGCGCCAGCCGAGACGCATCAGTTGATCGAAGCGGTAGCGCGGAAATGTGAATCGGAACCAAAGGAATCCATAGAGGTAGGCAACCACCTTAACCATGAACCAGAACGCGCCGTGTATTCCGGCCATTACGGCGGGCGACGCAAAAAGCGCAGCGGCCATAGCTCCGGCAAGCAACAGGCATGCCGCGCCAAACGCTGCCATCACGATTTTCTGAATTTGCACTGGTTGCTTGGGAGCTAGATAGAAGCAATAGGCCGCTGCGGCTAAAAACACGAGCGACGGGATCACGTCGAAAAATTCGAGTGATGTGCCAGGAAAATGATCATGCCAGCGCGCGAAGGGACGCAGCCAGCCACCGAGAAAAAGCGTCGTGGCGATTCCCGCGACGATGATCATGTTCGCGTATTCGGCGAGGAAATAGAGCGACCAGCGAAAGCCGCTGTATTCGGTCATGTAGCCGGCGACCAGTTCCGATTCCGCTTCGGGAAGATCGAACGGCGCGCGATTCGTTTCCGCGATTGAGCCCACCATATAAATGAAGAAACCAACCGGCACCGAGAAAATGAACCAGGTGCCCTGGTCATATTGCGCCTGCACGATTTCCTTCATCGAAAGTGAGCCGGCCAGAAGCAGGGCGGAAACGAGACCTAAACCTGCGGCCGTTTCGTAGCTGACGAGCTGCGCGGCGCTGCGCAGTGCGCCCAGCAATGAGTAGTGGCTGTTCGAGGCCCAACCGCCGAGGACGATCCCGTAAATTCCAAGAGAGCTTATGCCCAAAATAAAGAGGAGTCCGACGTTGAGATCTGCAATTTGAAATGCAGGGCCAATCGGCAGCGCCGCGTATGCCAGCAGCGCCATTGTGACGCTCACGAGCGGTGCCATCCAGAACATCAGCTTGTCGGCGTTCGCAGGGATGATGTCTTCTTTAAGGAGAAGTTTTACGGCATCGGCAATCGGCTGCAGCAATCCGTGCGGACCGACCCGCATTGGCCCGAGCCGCGCTTGCATATCGGCCATCACTTTGCGCTCGAGCAAGACGATGTAACCGGCAAGGAGCGGCAAAACGGCGACGATAACGACCGCGTAGACGACCGGCAGCACGTAAGGGGCGACCGAGGATGGAATGAGGTGGCCCATCAGCGGTCCACTTCTCCGAGAACGATATCAATCGTGCCGATGATCGCGACCACGTCCGCAACGAGCGCGCCCTGCGCCATTTTCCGGAATGCTTGCAGGTTAATAAAGGATGGCGGACGGACGCGCAAGCGATACGGTTGCGTGGTGCCGTCGCTCACGATGTAGTAGCCAAGCTCACCCTTCGGCCCTTCGATCGAGTGGTAGACCTCGCCCGGGGGTGGCTTCAGCACTTTGCCAACTTTTCCGAGGATCGGGCCGGATGGAATATTTTCGATGGCCTGCAAACAGATGCGGCGCGATTGTCGCATCTCTTCCATGCGCACGATGTAACGATCGTAGGTGTCGCCCGTGGGGCGCGTGGGGATATCGAATTCATACTGATCGTAGGCGGCGTACGGCATCGCCTTGCGCAGGTCCCATTTCACGCCGCTGCCGCGCAACACCGGTCCAGTGACGCCGAGCGCGATTGCATCGGCGGCGGTGATGATGCCAACGCCCTTGGTGCGGCCGACCCAGATACGATTCTCGGTGAGCAGCGTTTCATATTCATCCACGCGGTGCTCGAAGTCGTTGCAGAAACGCTTCACATCTTCTTCGAAGCCGTCGTAGGTCTCGTATTGCAGGCCGCCGATGCGGAAGGCGTGGGTGGTGAGGCGCGCGCCGCAATACTTCTCGAAGATTTTCAGAATTTCTTCGCGTTCGCGGAAACAGTAAAAGACTGGCGTGAGGGCGCCGATATCGAGAGCGTGCGTGCCGAGCCAGAGCAAGTGGCTCGCGATGCGTTGAAGTTCCGTGAGGATCGTGCGAACCACTTTCGCGCGCGGCGGCGCTTCGGCGCCCAGCAGCTTTTCGACCGCTTCGCAATAGCCGAGGCCATTCGAGACGGCCGCGACGTAGTCCATGCGGTCAACATAGGGCGCGAATTGCTGATAGCTGCGATGCTCGGCGATTTTCTCGACGCCGCGATGGAGGTAGCCAATGATGCATTCGGAATCTACGACGCGCTCGCCATCGAGCTTCAGCTTTACGCGCAGCACGCCGTGCGTAGACGGATGCTGAGGCCCCATGTTGAGGATTATTTCGTCCGCGCCCAGCACGGTGGTGGTGATTTCGGTTGTGGGGCCGTTGGTCATTTTGATTTCGCGCCCTCTTCCCTGCTTGCCTATTGCCCGCTCTCGATGCCGAGGTTTTCGCGCACCCAGTCTGTGTCCTGCTTCAAGATGTCGTAATCCTTGCGCAGCGGATAGCCTTGCCACTCGTCGGGCAACAGGATGCGTTTCAAATCCGGATGGCCTTCGAAGACAATTCCAAACATGTCATAGCATTCGCGCTCGAGCCAATTTGCTACCGGCCATATTTCGCAGACGCTCGGTGCCGGTTCGTTTTCGCCTAGATGGGCCTTCAGGCGGAGGCGTTCATTTTTCGGAAACGAATACAGAATTAGAATCACGTCGAAACGTTTTTCGCGCTTTGGCCAATCGACAGCGGTGAGGTCGTCAAGCATGTCGAATTTTTCATCGTCGCGGCAGTAATGCGAGATTTCGCGCAGCTTATCGGCGGCGACTAGAACGATGGCTTGCTTGCGGTCCTGCGTCGCTTCCTTGATGGCATCGCCGAAGCGGGCTTTCAGGCGCTGCACGAGTTCGTTGTCGAGCGGAGTTGGTCCTTCTTTCGGCGGTGGGGGCGCGGCTGGCGGCTTAGGAGGCGCGGCGGCGGGAGCACCGGGAACAGCAGGTTTTGCCGGAGCAGCGGCCTTCGGTGGTGTGGTTGGCGTAGGCGGAGTGGCTGCGCCTTCAGCAGGAGGTTTCGGTGGGACGGAAGCGCCTTCCGCTGCCGGTTTCGGCGGATCGGCGGGCGGTTTGGGAGCTGGCGTCTTTTCCGAGGGATCGTTAGCCATCGTTTCGATCGGCTGCAGTCGTCAAGCAACGACGAGCAAATTCGCTTCATCGCGCGCGAGCAGCCCGCCTTTTTAACACACCCCAAAAAACAGCGTCAACGCATTCGGACAGATATTTCGGACCAGCTAGACCCAGTCGAGCGCGCCTTTGCGATAGAGCCAGATATAGCCGACCAGCAAAATTCCGAGAAAGACGAGCATGGTCAGCAGCCCATATAGGCCAAGCTGGCTGTATTTGATCGCCCAGGGGAACAGAAAAATCGTCTCGACGTCAAAAATGACGAATAGAATCGCGACAATATAGAAGCGGACGGAATAGCGCCCGCGCGAGCTGCCTTCCGGAGGTACGCCGCACTCGTAGGGCTCGAGGCGGGCGCCGGTTGTCTTCATGTCCGGGCGAATGTATTTGAAAAGGATGAGGGATACGGCGGGAAACGACGCCGCGAGAAGTGCGTAGATCAAAATCGGAATGTATTGGCCCGGCATCACCGAATTGACGGGCAATCCTAGCATAGGGGACGAGTAGCAGCCAATGCCATCCAGCATATACTGCAAAGAATCTGCGGCATCGCGACCTTACGGACTTGCGGCACGCTGACGCCGGTGTTGCTTAATGGCGGGCGCCGTGAACCACATCGACTGCGTGCGGGAGCAGCCCTGCAATAGCGTCAAGCGATTCTACCGCGCCGCTCGGACTTCCGGGAAGATTGACAATAATAGTTTTCGCGCGAATGCCTACAATCCCGCGCGAAAGCAACGCACGCTCCGTGAATTTTCGTCCCTCAGCGCGCATGTGCTCGGCAAATCCGGGTATCAATCGTTCGACGGCTGCTTGCGTCGCCTCAGGCGTGACGTCGCGAGGGCCCACGCCCGTGCCGCCGGTCGTCAAAATTAGATCAACCGCACTATCACCGGCGACGGCTGCTTTCTTCAGAAACGCTTCAATCGCGATGGGTTCGTCCGCGAGAACGGTTGTGGATACGATTTCCCAGCCGAGCTCCTTGCAACGGGCGGCGACGGAGGGCCCAGAACGATCTTCGTATTTCCCGGCTGCAACGGAATCGCTGATGGTCACAATTGAGATTCGCATAGGGAATGGTCTGTTGGGACTACTTCTCGGCGGCGGGCGCGTTTTCTTCGGCGCCGTCACGCTGCTGTTCGTCGATCAAGCGCAACGCTTCCATCAAAAGGCCTGTCGTGGTGCGCGAGATTGTGTTGCGCTTCGGGCCGGTGTTGAAGTCGATTTCGAATTCACCGTCCGGCCAGCGCACTGCTTCGTATACGGCGGGCTCTCCTTCGAGAGCACCGAGATTCGCGTCCGCGCACTGCCCCGAAGAGAAGAAAAGTTCGCCCTTTTCATCGGCGCGACGAATCGTCAGTCGGCACGTTTTCTGCCCCATTTCGAGTGACTGCATCAGGTCGAGAATACTCATTTCCTCCAGCCGGCCCTGAACCACGCCGGGACGAACGGCTCGATTCTGGAGCTTCTCGAGCTGCAAGCGATCAATCACTTTCTTCGCACGGCGAACGAGGTCCTTCAGAAAAAATGGCTTGGGGATAAATTCTTCGACGCCTTCGACGATAGGGCGCAATTTTTCTTCGATGTCGCTGCGGCTGGCAAGGAAAATGAACGGGATCTGCTTCGTCTGCTGGCGCCCGCGCAGCTTTTCATAGAGTTGGCGCCCGTCGAGGCCCGGCATGCGGTAGTCACAGACGACAAGATCGGGCGGCTCGTCCACAATGCGAAGGAGCGCGTCGGCACCATCCGCCGCCGAGCGGGCGTCGCAATGCGGCGCGAGGCCCTTCATCAGCAGGTCGAGAACCAGCGCGTTGTCGTCGACCACCAGAACTTTGACGTCTTTAATGGGCGTCATTTCTTCTTCGTCTTCTTCGCGAGCTTTCCAGAACGAATATAAAGACCGCTGCGGCCGCCAGATTTTTTCACGAGATGCACTTCTGAAATTTCAATGCCTCGTTCCAGCGCTTTGCACATATCGTAAATCGTGAGAGCCGCAACGGAGGCGGCAACCAGCGCTTCCATCTCAACGCCGGTAGGACCGGTAGCCGTGGCCTCGGAGATGACCTCGATTCCATTCTGGCACAGCTTCGCACTCACATCTACGTGCGTCAGCGCAATGGGGTGACAAAGAGGAATCAGCTCGGAAGTGCGCTTCGCGGCTGTGATTCCAGCGATACGCGCGATTTCGAGCGGATTGCCCTTGGGCGATTTAAGCCGCCGCACGCTTTCGACTGTCGCTTGCTTCATGTTCACGAATGCGTGAGCTACGGCGGTGCGCGAAGTCGCGGGCTTCGACGTCACGTCGACCATCCGCACGCGGCCTGTTTTATCGTAGTGCGAGAGCTTTTTCATATGTGCAAAATCTGGTAGCAGCAACCTCGCGTCTAGAATATTCCGCGCCGCGGAAGTACATCCACCCAATCACCCGCGGCCAGCTGAGGATTTGATTCGTGAACCACGAGGTAACAATTCCCTCGTACGACAGCGCCCACGTCGCCCGAGCCTTCCCAATGCAGCAGCGCGACTGTAGGCCCACCGTTCGGCCACGTAACCTGCGCGGGCAGAAAATGCGTGAGCTTGGCTTTCTGCTCGATCGAATGAGCAAGCTTGGCTTTATAGAACGGCAGCGGATCTGGCTGGTGGCCGCTCATTAATTCAATTGCCGGCACGACAAGCAGTTCGAACGTCACCATCGTAGAAACGGGATTCCCCGGTAAGCCGAATGTGGGTTTCTCGTGGCACCAACCGAAGACGGCCGGTTTGCCTGGGCGGATCGCGATCGCGTCGAAGAAAAATTCGGCTCCGAATTCGCGCAGCACCTGCTCAACGAGATCGTACTTGCCCACAGATACGCCGCCCGTGAGCACCAGCATGTCCGCTTCAACGCCTCGTCCGATCAGAGTGCGAAGCTGCCCCAATTCATCCGGCGCACTGCCCAGCATCACCGGCTCGCCGCCTGCCATTGCGACCTGCGCGGCGAGAGAGATGCTGTTGCTGTTGCGAATCTGAAATGAGCCGGGCGCCTGTTCGATTGAGACGAGTTCGTCACCGGTGGCAAGAATTGCGACGCGAGGGCGCCGCGTAACCACAACGCGCGCGCGCCCCACCTGCGCGGCCATGGCAAGTTCCGGATAACCAAGCCTCTCGCCGCGGGCGACCACCACTTCCCCGACGCGCGATTCGCTGCCTGCCAGAACGAAATTTTGGCCTGTGTGCGCCACATTCTGCAGCACCACGTGATCGTTATCCAGTTGCGCGAACTCTTGCATCACCACCGTATCTGCCCCGCGCGGCACCGCAGCGCCAGTCATGATCTGCACGCAAGTGCCGGGCGCAACCGCTCCCTCGAACGCAACACCCGCGCGGCTTTCGCCAATCAATCGCAACTTCGCGCCAGGGTGCGCAGCATCGGCGGACCGCAGCGCGAATCCGTCACGCGTGGAACGATTAAACGGGGGATAGTTGCGGTCAGCGGAAATATTTTCAGCGAGGACGCGGCCCAGCGCGACGGAAGGATCGTTCGCGAACAACAGCTCTTCCGTTTGCAGCCGGCCCATGCGCGCGCGAACGATTTCGACAACCTTGGCGCGCGCGGCTTCGTAAGAAAGCATGAGTTACAACCATGAGGCGAGCTTCGTGCCCCGCGGAACAATTGTGGCGTCTCGTTCCGGGCCAGTAGAAATCATTCCAATCTCAATTTCAAGCTGGTCAGAAATGAAAGTTAAGTAATCGCGCGCCGCAGTAGGAAGTTCCTTCACGTCGCGGATTCCGGGCGTCGGCTTGCGCCAGCCGGGAAGCGTCTTGTAATCGGGCTCGATTTGCGCGAGCGTCTCGACATCGGGCGGCATTTCCTTAATCGGCTGACCCTTAAAACGGTAGCCGGTGCAGACTTTTATTTCCGGCTGCGAATCGAAGACGTCGAGTTTCGTCACCACGAGCGAATCGATTCCGTTGATCATTTTCGCGTAGCGCAGCACGGGCAAATCGAGCCAGCCGCATCGTCGCGGCCGTCCCGTAACGGCGCCGAATTCGTTGCCGCGCTCGCGCACAGCCTTTGCGTCAAGGTCCGGCATCTCGGTTGGAAATGGACCGCTGCCCACGCGCGTCGTGTAAGCTTTCGTTACGCCAATTACGCCGGTGAGCCGCGTAGGGGCGACGCCCAATCCTGTAGCAACACCGCCCGAAGTAGCATTCGACGAAGTTACGTAGGGATAGGTACCGTGATCGATGTCGAGCATCGTCCCCTGCGCGCCTTCGAAAAGCACGGTTTCGCCCTTATCCAGCGCCGTGTTCAGTAGCTCTGTGGTATCCACCACGAGGCCGCGCATGTGCGCGGCGAGTTCCAGATATTGCTCGAGCAGCCCGGCTGTTTCGAGCGGATGGCCGTAGGCGGCATGGCTGATGGCATTCTTTTCCAGGACGACGCGCTCGAGTTTCTCGCGAAAGCGATCGGCATCGAGCAGATCGCACATGCGGATTCCGCGGCGCGCCATTTTGTCTTCATAAGCGGGCCCGATACCACGCGACGTGGTGCCAATCTTGGCAGCGCCGCGAGCCTGCTCGGCCGCTTTATCCATTTCGCGGTGATAGGGAAAAATTAAGTGGGCGCGATTGCTGAGAAACAGCCTGTCGCGCACTTCGATGCCGGATTTTTTAAGGTTTTCAAGTTCCGCGACGAGCGCCGCAGGGTCAACCACGGTGCCGGGCCCGATCACGGCTTTTTTTTCCGGTCGAAGTATGCCGCTGGGAATCAGCTGGAGGACGTAGCGATGGCCGTCGAAGATGACGGTGTGGCCCGCATTGTGGCCGCCCGCGTAACGCGCAATATAGTCGAACGAAGAAGCCACATAGTCTACGACTTTCCCTTTGCCTTCATCGCCCCACTGCGCGCCGATTACTACCACTGCCTTAGTCGCAGGCTTATCCATCTATCAGGCCACCCCGAGCCGATTCAAGCCGCACAATCCCCCGTCGAAGTCGTGCGAGAAGCATTACAGGAAGGATGCTGCAGCAAAAGCCGTGAACCATCGTACGCTGCGCTGAGGGTGAAGGCAAGAGTTGTGCGGGTTCGAGGTTTAGAGGCGACGGCTCGCGGCTGAACGCGCGCGCACGGGTTCCTGAACGTCCAAACCAAATTAGCCTGGCTTGGGACGATTCGCCGCTGGCGCTTTCCCGGTACGGGCTTCCGCCGCCTTGCTTCTAAGCTCAGACAGAAAAGCACGTTGGACGCGGTTGAAACTCCGTCCGCGAACCACAGCGGCAACGATAGTGCGCGTAGCCTGAGCATCACTGAGCCGCACGTAACCGCAGCCAACGTTGTGGTCAATCGCCATTTCAGGAATGAGCGAGACACCGACTCCGGCCGCAACCATTCCCAACAGACTGCTGAACTGACCGCTTTCGAAGGCGATATTCGGAGTAATGCGGGCGTGGATGCAGGCGCCGATGCTGAGGTCGCGGAAACAGTGTCCGTCGCGCAACATTACGAACGATTCTCCGCGGAGATCTTTCAGGGCCAGTGATTTCGCGGACGCACGCGGATGGTCTCTTTTCAACACCGCGAACAGTGGCTCGGTACGGATGGGGAACAACTCCAGGTCCTTGTGGCGTAGTGGAAGAGCAAGGATCGCGACATCGATGGAAAGGTCACGCAGACCTTCTACGAGGACCGACGTGGTTTCTTCGACGATGCGTAGTTTCGCATCGGGATACCTCTTTGCAAAAGCCGCTGTGTAAGCCGGCATCAGGTAAGGCGCAACCGTTGGAATGACGCCCACGGCTACGCTGCCGCGAAGGTCCGCATTATTAGCAGCTACGCTCGACCGCGCCTCATCCATCTGCTCTAGAATCGCGCGGGCGCGAGGAATAAAAGCGCGGCCGGCCTCGGTGATGCGAACGCTGCGCCCCAAGCGGTCAAAGAGCTTGGCCCCCAAATCCTCCTCGAGTTTCAGGATCTGTTGCGAGAGCGAGGGCTGGGCGACCTGACAACGCTCGGCGGCGCGGCTGAAGTTTCCCGTGTCGGCGACGGCGCAAACGTATCGTAGCTGTTGAATTTCCATAGCGTATGCCTATACCTATGATGTGATTTAAATATTGGAACTATATCATTCTACGATGCTACTCTGAATTCGTCGAGATCATGCGGATCTCGTTTGTTGTATCGAAAAGTTGGAAGGAGAAAAAGAATGTCAGCCGAAGCGAAGTGCCCGTTCCCTCATGGCGGCAGCCCCAGCAGAACGAATCGTGACTGGTGGCCGAACCACTTGAATTTGAATCTGCTGCATCAGCACTCAGAGCTGTCCGATCCCATGGAGACAAATTTCAGCTACGCAGAGGAGTTCAAGAGCCTCGACTACAAGGCTCTAAAAAAGGATCTTGCGGCGTTGATGACCGACTCGCAGGACTGGTGGCCTGCCGACTTCGGCCACTATGGTCCGCTATTTATTCGTATGGCGTGGCACAGCGCCGGTACGTATCGCACTTTTGACGGTCGCGGCGGCGGCGGCAGAGGTCAGCAGCGTTTCGCTCCACTCAACAGCTGGCCTGACAACGTAAACCTCGATCGAGCACGGCGCCTGCTGTGGCCCATCAAGCAGAAATACGGCAAAAAGATCTCGTGGGCCGATCTGATGATCCTCGCGGGCAATGTCGCCCTCGAAACCATGGGCTTCAAGACGTTTGGTTTCGCCGGAGGACGTGCCGACGTCTGGGAACCCGACCTCGACGTCAACTGGGGTCACGAGATGACCTGGATGGGCACGGACAAACGTTATTCGGGAGAGCGCGATCTCGCTCGTCCATTCGGCGCCACCACGATGGGCCTCATTTATGTGAACCCGGAAGGTCCGGAAGGCGTTCCCGATCCGCTCAAAGCAGCCAAGGATATTCGTGAGACCTTCGCGCGGATGGCGATGAACGACGAAGAAACCGTCGCTTTGATCGCCGGCGGTCACACCTTCGGCAAGACTCACGGAGCCGGCCCCGGCACCCAACTGGGCAGAGAGCCGGAAGGCACGACGATTGAGGAGCAGGGTCTCGGTTGGACAAGCGCCTACGCCACTGGCATCGCAGGCGACGCCATCACCAGCGGCATCGAAGTCACATGGACCAGCACGCCGACAAAATGGAGTAACGACTATTTTGAGAACCTCTTCAAGTACGACTGGGAACTAACGAAGAGCCCGGGCGGCGCGCATCAGTGGAAGCCCAAAGGCAATGCCGGCGCAGGCACGGTGCCCGACGCGCACAATCCGTCAAAGCATCACGCTCCCGCGATGCTCACCACCGATCTTTCTTTGAGGCTCGATCCTATCTACGAAAAGATCTCCAGGCGCTTTTACGAGCACCCGGAAGAGTTAGCGGACGCTTTCGCCCGCGCATGGTTCAAGCTGACGCATCGCGACATGGGCCCGCGCGCGCGCTACCTCGGTCCCGAGGTTCCGAAGGAAGAACTGCTCTGGCAGGATCCCATCCCAGCCGTAGATCATGTATTGGTCGACGACAAAGATGTCGCGGCCCTGAAAGCAAAAATTATTGCCTCCGGGCTGACCGTCTCGCAACTGGTCACAACCGCTTGGGCGTCGGCGTCCAGCTTCCGTGGATCCGACAAGCGGGGCGGCGCAAACGGCGCGCGCCTCCGCCTTGCTCCACAAAAGGATTGGAGGGTCAATGAACCCGAGCGCCTGCAGAAAGCCCTGAAGGCACTCGAAAAGATTCAGAGCGAGTTCAACACCTCGCAGTCCGGCGGTAAGAAGATCTCGCTGGCCGACTTGATCGTGCTGGCGGGTTGCGCTGGTGTTGAACAGGCCGCGAAGAATGCAGGTGTCGCCGTCACCGTTCTGTTCGCCCCAGGCCGCATGGACGCTTCGCAAAAGCAGACCGACGTGGAATCTTTCGCGGTGCTCGAACCGGCCGCGGACGGATTCCGCTCGTACTCCACCGGAAAGGCTGAGGGTACGGAGGAAGTCGAACTGCTCGATAAGGCGCAGCTGCTCACACTCACGGCGCCGGAACTCACCGTGCTAATCGGCGGCATGCGGGTGCTGAACACCAACCACGGGCAGACCAAGTTCGGCGTCTTCACGAAGAAGCCGGAGGCGTTGACCAACGATTTCTTCATCAACCTGCTCGATATGCGCACCGTATGGAAGGCGACGTCGGATGCGAACGATAAGTTTGAAGGGCGGGATCGCAAGACGGGCGAAGTCCGCTGGACGGCAACACGAGCCGATCTCATTTTCGGGTCGAACGCCCAACTCCGCGCGCTGTCGGAAGTCTACGGCAGCTCCGACGCCCACAAAAAGTTCGTTCAGGACTTTGTGGCGGCTTGGACCAAGGTGATGAACCTGGATCGCTTTGACCTGGTTCCAGCCCGCAGCGCCGTCGCTGCGTAACAAGTCGCCGAAAGAGAAGCGCTACGTTTCTCGGTGCCGCTTATGGGCGTCGCTGACTATGGCGACCCCTCTCCGCGGCGGACGCAATCGGCAGAGTGATCGTTCACCATGCCGGTGGCTTGCATAAAGGCATAGCAAATCGTGGAGCCGACGAAGCGGAAGCCGCGTTTCTTCAAATCCTTGCTCATGGCATCCGATTCGGGCGTTCGCGCCGGCAATCGCTGCCATGATTTCCAGCGATTGATTTTTGGCTGTCCGCCGACGAATTGCCAGATGTAGCGATCGAAGCTGCCAAATTCTTTTTGCACGTCAAGAAACGCTTTCGCATTCGAGATCGTGGATGCAATTTTCAGCTTGTTGCGAACAATTCCGGCATCGGCCATCAGCGAACGAACCTTCTTGCCGTCATAACGCGCAATTTTCGCCGCATCGAAACGGTCAAATGCGCGTCGGTAGGTCTCACGCTTATTCAGAATCGTTTCCCAGCTCAAGCCCGCCTGCGCGCCCTCCAGGATTAAAAACTCGAAGAGCACTCGGTCGTCGTGAACCGGCACACCCCATTCCTTATCGTGGTACTCGATCATCAACGGGCTTGTGGCCCAGTGACAGCGCCTGTCGGCAGCGTTTTTCTTTGGTGTCATCCGAGTGGGCGTGAGCAGCCGCACAATTCGAGTTCACGCAATCGAAGTATAGCCGATTCGAACGGAACTGAAGCGAGGGCTGCCCGGATTTCCAGGCAGCCCCGATGAGAAACGTTATTGGTTGGAAATCGTAGCGGTGGTGCCGTCGAACTTCGTTATCGTCACGCTGAATGGCTCGTTGTAGGACGCGGCCCGGTCTTGCAACACGCTGAGCGCAACCTGTTCTCCAAGCAGAATCGACCAGAGAGTCGAACTCCGGAAGTGGATTCCCGCATGTATCCCGTGACCAAACGACACATTGAAAGCCAGCTTGCTCAGTTCTCCGTTGATCGTCAGGCTATTCGCATCCGAGCCCGCATATACACTCAAAGACTGCCCGTTCGCGCTCGGCACATATACGTCTCGTCCCGCAGCTGTCAGCAGCGGCCGCATGTCCTGGTTACAGTCAAAAAAGAATTTGAGCGCAGTGATACAGGCTCCGCCAACTGTGCCGTGACCGGTCGGGTAGCATGGGTGCGTGGGAGAGCCTTCTGGAAACGCCTGTGGCAACAGGTAGCTGCCATAGATTCTATTTGTTTTTTTTACGGCCTGAGAGTGCAGGACATCTCGGTGCAGCGCCGCAGCCGCTTGAGGGCCTCTCGAGAAGTTGTTATTGGAATTGCCGAGCCTCACCTGCACCAGAGCTCCATACTCTTCCGGCCTCATCCGCAGATCAACAATCCATTTGTGGAACCAAGCTGCCTTGAGCGCTCTAGTTGCCATTTCAGCGAGCGTCCCCGCCGCGTCCGGTCCGCCGAGCGTTCCGAAAGCCTTTTCCGTGTTTGACCCGATGTACGGGTTGCCGGGATTCGACGGCGTACCTATCTGAGCCATGACGAGAAAAGCGACGAAATATGCTTGGTACAGGACGTCCACGCGCGTATAAGCGGCGAGGTCTCGACCGTTCCGGAGGTAACGCAAGGTCGGATCGATGGCCAGCGTGCCCACCGAATTTCCATTTTGAATACTTTGATAGACAGACGGGTCAGTCATGAAGTCGCCGCCGCCACCACCTACGGGAAGAAACGTTTGTAACAATTGAGAGATTGGCTGCACTCCGAGCGCGGTCGGCTGGACCATGAATTGCGAAAGGTATGGACCCGCCACGTTGCCGTCGCCCGGATACACCTGCCCCCGGAATAGGTTCTGCGTCGTAACGGGAGCCGGGTACTCGTTGTTCGAGTTGCTGTTGATGTACGAAAGCTCGTTCATGTCCTCGACAGCCTGGGCAGCCAGCGAATTTGTTCCGTAATGCGTGAAAGCCACGTCGCGCAACAGCGCGGCCCAGTAGTGCTCTACGGCTTCGGCTGCCGTCTGCGCACTAGCCACGCTGGGACTGGGCGGGATCACCGCAGCGTGTGAATCGAGGCCTTCCAAATCGAAAGCGAGGCAGCCTTGAGGCCCATTCAACTTCGAGTTGGGTCCTCCTCCCGGCGTTCCTACTACGATGTTCTGAAAGGCTGAAAATGAGCCTGTCATGAGCGCATTCTTCATGCTGGACCAGGATCTCGCATTTGGAAGGCCGAGCGAGTCGTGTAACAGCGCCTTGCTGTACATTGCGCTGAAATCTGTGAACTCAGCGATGTCGCCGTTGTCGGGCTGGACGCCGACATTGATATCCTCGGCCTGCGCAGCGTTCACCTTATAGTTGCTACACGCCCTGGCGCGAAGTCCGGAACCGTATCCCACTGTGGACGCATCCGCCGTCGAATCGTTCCCGCCGAGTAATGGTTTCAGCATGATCGAGCTTGCAGTCGCCGCCACAGCAGCCATCCCGCCCACTTTGCCGAGAAACGAGCGCCGGCTGGGGTTCTTAGGTTCCTGGATGGCGGTGGACGGCTGATCTGCTTCACGATGGGCGGACCGATCGCTGCCGTTTTTTGACGGCCTGGCAAAAGCAGCGCTTCCGGACACATTTCTTCGGTTTTTCCCCACGGACACACTCTCCCGGCGCAGGTTGACTGGGGCTTGCTAGGAAACTGTCAAAGATAATTGCCGTCGTCGTTCGGACCGCTGAACTGGGGACAAGCAGCGGTCAAGAGCGGAAATCAGAGTCTGATCCCGGCGGAATCAGCAAACGACATCGGACATCACCCGAAAAAACTGGAAGGTTTCTAACTCTTGCAGTGGCGGTCTGTCAACTCAGAATATAAGAAATTTTCGAGACAAACGAGCGTTTGCCTGAGGTTTGCCTGGCACGGGAATCGTTTCAGCCGTACCGGGAGAAGAAACTACGAAGCAAGAGAGAAAATACCAACTCGCGAACCGGAATCTGCCGGCTCGCGAGCTGCCTACAGGTCAACTCTTCAGGGATTGCGCCTAGGAAATGTGGCGCTCAAGGACCTTTACGATCTGCTCTTTGGGCACGGCGCCGACGATCTGTTCGGCGACCTGACCGCCCTTGAACACGAGGAGGGTAGGAATACCGCGGATATTGAATTTTCCCGCAGCATTAATATTCTCATCCACGTTGAGCTTTACTACCTTCAGCTTGCCGACATTCTCGCGCGCGATCTCTTCGACCGTCGGCGAAAGCATGTGGCATGGGCGGCACCAATCCGCCCAAAAGTCGACCATGACGGGCTGCGTCTTGCTCGCCTCGATCACGTCGTTTTGAAAGTTTGCGTCATTAACTGCCTGGATGTTGTCTGCCATTTTCTTCCCTTGTGCGCACGCCTTCACACTGAGATAGCGTTCACGCTAATGTCTATTGGATGTGCTAATTCCCCGCGGGATTCTGGAACGCTTCGCCGCCTCGTATAGAGTGACATAAGCCGCGGCCGAAGCCTTCCAGGAGAAATCTTTGGCCATTCCGTTCGCCTGGATAGTACGCCAAATTTTCGGGTCTTTGTAGGCTTTTAACGCCCCGCGAACGCACTGCAGCAGCGCCCGTCCCTCGTACTCGTCGAATTTGAACCCTGTACCGTGGCCCGTTTTTGGATCGTAATATTGAACCGTGTCGTCCAGTCCGCCCGTAGCACGTACGACTGGGACGGTCCCATATCGCAATCCGTACAGCTGGGTAAGGCCGCAGGGCTCGTATCTCGACGGAATCAGGAGCATATCCGCCCCAGCAATAATTTTATGAGCCAATGGATCGTCATAACCGATCTTCACTGCGGCTTTCGCACGGAAGCTCTCGGCAAGAGCCCGGAAAAATCCTTCATATTCCGGCTGGCCCGATCCCAGTGCGACGATCGCCAGATTCTCCTTCATCAAATCGTTCGCCACCTGGGCAATCAAGTCGAAACCCTTCTGATCCACGAACCGCGAGACGATTCCAATCAGCGGGCGGTCCATGTTCTCCGCAGGCAGTCCGGCGGTTTCCAGCAGGTTTTTCTTGCAGGCTTTCTTGCCTTCCAGATTGTGGATTGAATAGTTCTGAGCGATGACAGTATCCGCCTCGGGACTCCAGATCGAATAGTCCGCGCCGTTCAGGATTCCGACCAGTCGGTCTGCCCGATTGCGAATCACGCCGTCGAGATTCGCGCCGTATTCCGGCGTCTGAATCTCCTTCGCATAGCGGCGGCTCACTGTCGTCAAGTAGTCCGCAAACTCGATGCCGCCCTTCAAGTAATTCACGCCGCCGAAAAATTCCATCCCGTCAATCGTGAATAGCTGATCGGGAAGACCGATTCGCCGCATCACCGTCGAGGGAAACATTCCCTGATAGGCCACATTGTGGATCGTGAAGACCACCGGAATCGAGCGCACATTGGGATCGTTTGCATATTGCGTTCGCAATAGCACGGGAACAAGCGCTGACTGCCAATCATGACAATGCAGCACGTCCGGTAGCCACACCCGCTTTGTGAATTCGATCGCCGCGCGCGAAAATTCCGCGAATCGCTCCGCATTGTCCCCGTAATCGCCGGACTTGGTTCCGTAAGGAGCCTCTCGGTCGAAATATTCCGGATCGTCGAGAAAATAATAACGCACCCCCGCCACCGGCGCCCCTTCCGCTAGAGCCGGAAATCGCAGCGTATCGCCCAGGGGAATCGTCAGACTGGAAATAATTTTCGATGTGATTTTGTTGCCGCGATAGCGCGGAAGAAAAACGGCCACTTCGTGGCCCATCTCCGCAAGCGCTTTGGGAAGAGCTTCGACTACATCTGCCAAACCGCCCGTCTTCGAATAAGGAAGCGCCTCGGAGGCAACGAACAGGATTTTCATCGCGTTTTCATCGTCCTAAAAAACGGTAGCGGAACCATACAGCTTCGTCAAGCACGCCGCCCGCGCGATTTCCCGTCAAATATTGCTACACTCGCCGCACCATGGCACGACAGCGAATGGGTCAGCACTTCCTGCGCGATCTAGGCTGGCGAAAACGAATTCTCGCAACTCTACCCAGCAATGATAACGACACCTGGATCGAAATCGGCGCTGGTCACGGCGAAATGACGGAGCTGCTGGCGGCGAATGGCCGCCGCGTGGTAGCAATTGAAGGCGACCGGGCACTCGCTGACAGCCTGCGAGAGAAGATCGCTTCAACCTCCGCTGACTGCGCCTCCATAACCGTGGTTGCCGGTGACGTGCTCGAGCAAGATTTTGCAAATTTAGCGGGAGGTGAGCGGTTTCGCGTCTACGGCAACCTCCCCTACTACATCACATCGCCAATTTTGCATCGTCTCTTCGACTACGCCGATCAGATCAATTCGATTCACGTCGTCATTCAACTCGAAGTCGCCGAACGAATCGTCGCTCACCCCGGCCGCCGAGAATACGGATACCTCTCGACCATCTGCCAGTTTTACACCAAGCCGAGAATCGCCCTGCGGCTTCCGCCCGGCGCATTCAGTCCCCCACCCAAAGTAGATTCGGCGTTGGTCCAAATGAGACTTCCAGGCGAGCGCATGTACCTAAAGTTGGGTGACGCAGCCTCCGAACAGCGCTTTTTGGAATTTGTTCAGGCATGCTTCAGCCAGAAGCGAAAAACACTGCGCAATAATTTGCGGGCGATATCTTCAGACGAGCAAATTCATTCTGCAATGACAGCCGCGGCATTGGGCACCGATGCGCGAGCGGAACAGCTCTCGCTTGCACAATTCGCCGATGTCTTTCGGCATCTCAAATTACTCTGAACCATCAAATCTAAGCGGCGCCCTAAGAATCTTCAACCACCGCCATCAGCCGATCCGGAAAATCCGTCATCACTCCATCCGCTCCCGCAGCAATCACTCGCCGCATCTCCTCAGCGTCATCCACAGTCCACGTCGCCACCAGCAGATCCGAGCGATGTGCCTCCGCAATCAACTCGCTCGTCACTAGCGAATTTCGCGGGCACAATTGCCGCGCGCCTATATCCAGCGCTTTCTTCACCGCGTCTGCCTGGCTGCCCTCTTCGATCAATAGCCCCGTCATGATCGAAGCATCCAGCTTCCGCACACTCTCAATCGTGCTGGGATCAAACGAAATCACAATCGTCCGCGCCGCATCCTGTTCCTTCTGCAATGCTCCCACCAGCGCGTGATGCATCCCCCACGCCGCCTCATATTTCACTTCGAGATAAAACACCACGTCCCGCTTCCGTCCGAATTCGAGAATATCCTCAAGCGTCGGCAAACGCTGCCCCATATATTGCCGGTCGTACCAAAGCCCGTTGTCGAGCCGGCGCAATTCCGCAAGCGTGAAGTCAGAAACCCTGCCGCGCCCGTTAGTAGTTCGCTCAAGCGTCGCATCGTGAATCGCCACGAACCGCGCGTCCCGTGTGAGGTGCAGATCGGTCTCAATGAACACCACGCCCAATTCCGCCGCCCGCTCAAAGGCCGCCATCGTGTTCTCGGGAGCGTGCCCCGACGCCCCTCGATGCGCTATCACCCAAGGTTTTCGCATGGAAGAGTCATCGTATCAGAGGGCATCGCGCCGTTGACCGGCTGCAACAAGAGCGGTTGCCGGGATTGCAACCGCAAAAATTCGCTACATGCAGTACTAAAACCTAATACCATTACCGGCCCCGCTGAAGCGCCATCTGGACGAACAGACCCTTCGCAGTAAAGGCAATCTTTTCGACAATTACGGCAACTTGTGGAGAGACCGGGCGCAATCCTTGCGCCTATCCTCGCTAGCGGCGTAGATCCTCACGCCCTAAACGCTTGCCCTTCAATGGGATGGGCATGCGAGCTGCGCCGAATCGCCCCCGAGCATATTGGTGGTTCGATTGCCGAGTACTAATGCCGCTCAGAGGCGCGACTTGGGAGTCGTGAACTTGAAAACCGCTCGCTCAACCTACCTGACTCGCGGAAGAATCCGCCGGACACAAACCGGCATCTCTGCCTAGCATGAGCTCAAAAACCACTCCAACTCCCGAACCGATCATGGCCACGAACTCGGCCCCTCCCGGCTTCGATCCCGCCAAGGATCTGCCGAAGGGGTTCCTCGAATTCCTGATTCCTCTCCATGAACAATTTACGCCCTGGCAGCGCACACTGATTGAAAAGCGCGATGCAGCCTTGAAAGCATCTCTTCGAGGCCATCTGCCGGATTACCTGCCACCTTCCGAAGCGACCAAGGAAGACTGGCGCATCGAACTCCCAGCCTGGTGCCAGGATCAACGCAACCAGATGACCGGCCCCGCCGACGACGGTGAGCTCGTCGTAAAAATGCTCAATTCCGGCGCGCCCGGCGTCATGCTCGATCTCGAAGACTCGATGGCCAACTCCTGGCAGCACCTCATGTTGGGCATCACAAATATGCTTTCTGCGCTCCGCGGTCACCTAGCCTACGACGATCGCAAACGCAGCCGCACCGTCACGATCCAGCCAAGCAATGTCGTCGTTTCGCTTCGCCCTCGCGGTCTACATCTGCATCAAGCAGGCGTGTTGAAGGACGAAATCATCCCCGCGCCGCTCTTCGACGTAGCAATGCTCGCCTATCAACTCGACGCCTCCGAGCTGAAACACCCGCTCACCTTCTACATCCCGAAATCCGAGTCCGCCGAAGAAGCGCTCTGGTGGCGTGACCTGTTCCAGGCAATCGCGAAAGCAAAAGGCTGGGCCAAAGACGCGATCAGATGCATGGCCCTCGTCGAAGCGCATCCTCTCGCCTACCAGATGGAAGAATTCGCCTACAACCTCCGCGACCACATTCTGGCACTCAACCTGGGCCGCTGGGATTACATGGCGAGCCTGATCCATTTCAATCTCGAAAATCCCGAGTGGGTTCTGCCCGACCGCAACACGATTCCCCACGACGTTGCATTTTTCCAGAATTTCCGCCTGCTGATGCCAGAGCTCTGCCACAAGCACGGCATGCTGGCCATCGGCGGCATGACCGCGCTGTATCCCAGCCGCGAAGATAAAGAGCTGAACGCCAGAGCCCTTGCTGTCCTCGAGCAAGACAAAAAGAACGAAGCCGTGGCGCTGATGGACGGCGCCTGGACCGGCCACCCCGACCAGAACCAAATCGCGGTGGATCAGTTCCCTTTCCCGAATCAACTTTCCGCCCGCCCCAAGAATCCCGACACGCACGTCGACATGCGCCCGCTTCCTAAAGGCGTAGGCAAGCAAACCGTCGCCGGCACCCGCGCCGCCGTGCGCACCGTGATTCGCTATCGCAACGGCGTCTTGAGTGGTCGCGGCGCAAGCCTCCTCGACGGTTACATGGAAGATCTCGCCACCGACCGGATTTACCGCCTGATGATCGCGCAGCGGATCAAGCATCGCGATAAGGTCAAAATCGTCGACGAGAACGGCACCGCAGTGCCTCACACTCCCGAGTTCGTCAGCCAGCTGTTCGACGAAGAACTGCAGCGCATTTTGAAGGAGCTGCCGGCCGGCACCCCTGCGGAAACTACTGAGAGATTCCGCCGCGCTCGCATCCTCAGCGAAAGATTGATTGTCACAGGCGAGTTTAATCCTGTATAAGGACGCGAAATTGCATGAGCTTTGATGAAGTTAGGCTTCGGCGAAACGGCAGCAGCGTCATCCAGACGATGCTGAAACGTTTGGCGGAAGAAGAAGGACGAAAAGAAGCACGAGAAGAAAGACCAGAAGAATATCAAGAACTACCACTTGGACTGAAAACGGTAAGAACCGTACCTGTCGAAACTGCGAAGCCGCTCACCAAAGCGGCCTTGTACTGAGGGCGTGACTCGACGGCAGCGACCCAAGACTGCGAGGGGACGTGGCGCTGTTCGTTGTTTTAGTTGTGGGGGTAGTCGTCGCTCAGACGTGGATGGATTGGCGCGACGCAAAAAGGAATTTTGCAGTTCCAGAATGGGCGAAAGGTGTCGCGCTGGCGGGAATCGTCGGAGTGGCGCTCACCACAGCAACGTCGTTCGCCTCAGTCTGGCTCCAGGACTATTCCGGTCAGTGGGTAGGAGCAGGCTCGCGCCTGTTCTGGCCTGAATTGGGCTTAGTCCTTTGCGCGATGGGCATCATTGTAGCCGCCGTGCAAAAGAAGCGCATGCGCCTAATGCTACTAATGATGGGCCTCCTGGTAGAAGCATTCTGGCTAGGTCTCACCCTGTCGTAAGCAAGCCGCGACCATCTGTTGATGGTTGCGGCTTTGATTTTGCATTGGTGTTCACGACGGTGCTTCTCTCGTCGTGGCCTTTTCGTTCGGACCCTCACATTACGTGCTTCTTTCTGCTTCCGTTTTTTTTTGCCTCCGTGCCTCAGTGTCTCCGTGGCCACCTCGTTGCCTTCTAGCCACTACGCCCCATCTCCCTGCTATCCCGCCGCGCACGGAACAGCTATACTCATCTGGGCCAACATCTCCTCCTGGCAGGTGAAGCCATGGGCCTCCAAATCGCGATCCGACATGCTGGCGACGTCGCTATCCTCGACCTCCAAGGCCGCGCCACCATCGGCCCCACTAACGATTCCCTCAGCGCTAACCTGCGTAAATTAATCGACGCCGGCGAATCCAAAATCCTCCTCAATCTTGCCGGCGCCACTCAGATCGATAGCTCCAGCATCAGCACCATCGTCCGCGCCTTCGTCTCCCTCCGAAACCGCGGCGCCAGCCTGAGACTGCTCAGCGCTCACGGCAACGTGAAGATGGTTCTCGAGATGCTTCGTCTACTCAGCGTAATCCCTAACTTCGAAAACGAAGCGGAAGCCCTAATCTCATTCGAATCCCGCAAAGCCAGCTCCCACTGACCGTTCCGGCTGACTCGAACCGCCGGTAGCCACGACGACGCTTT
This sequence comes from uncultured Acidobacteriota bacterium, assembly GCA_963721825.1. Lineage (GTDB taxonomy): Bacteria > Acidobacteriota > Terriglobia > Acidiferrales > UBA7541 > Palsa-295. The sequence continues at coordinate 219,228 of CAVRLE010000003.1, forward strand.
TCTAAGTAGCGTAGGCTTCAGCCTGCGCCCCAAGTAGCCATCAACACACCTCACGGTTCCTTGGCACCCGCACGCTAGCGTTCCTCAACTTGCCACGCTACCGTCGCGACCACTCCAACCGCCGGCAGCCACGACGATGCTTTCCTCGTCGTGGGCCCTCCTGCCCAAATTGACAATTGACCCACTTGCGTCGTCCGCGTACCATCCGCCAGTTCCCATTTCTCATCCGGTTCATTCGGCTCGCGTCATCATGCACCTCCTTGGAGGCGCCACCATGCCCGCGCACATCCGGATTTCAGCAAAATTTCTCATCGCTGCTTTGATCGTGCCTCTCTTCTTTCTCGGTCCGTCTCACTCACAGTCCAACCAATCCGCTTCTCTCTTCCACGAAGACGTGCTCGCAGAACTCACTCCTGGCGCCGAAGCAAAACAAATTCTCGTCGGCAACCATCATCTCGCCTGGATCGAAAAGCTGGGCGACAAGCGCTCCGTCCGCCTCGATGGTCAACAACTTGGCAGCCCTTACGAGGACATCAAGTATCTTCAGTTCAGCCGCGACGAGTCCCGCCTGGTCTTCTTCGGCAAACGTTCCCGAGTATGGTACTTCGTCGACGACGGCAAGGAAGATTCCAAAGCGATCTCCAGTCCCACCGCTGTCGCATTCCAGCCGGACGGTTCCTCGCTCGCCTACTGCGAATGCAGCGAACGCACCTGCCGCCTGGTAATCGACGGCAAGGAATCCGGCGCGGAATACGATGACATCTCCCATCCCCGCTATAGTCCCGATGGAAAGCACCTCGCGTTTCTTGCGAAGCGCTCGAAGAAGTGGGTCGGCGTTTTAGATAGTAAAGAACTCCCCGGCGAAGTCGACGAGCCGGCGTCTGCGAGTTGGGGCTTCAGCCGCGGCTCCGGACGCTTCTTCATGAGCGGGCGTGTGAAATCCACCTTCATTCACGTCATTGACGGAACGCCCACTCCCGGCTTCGACGTCATCAGCAGAATCGCTTTCACTCGCGACGGCAATCACTACGCTTATGGCGGCGCTGACTCCAAGGGCGGTTTCAAAAAACAGAAAATATTCGGCACGATCGTGAAGGATGGGCAGCCGGTCGCCACTTACGAAGGCAAGGGCATGATGGGCTCGTGGTCCGGTCTCGGCGGCTCAACGGAAGCGATGGTTGGCGGAATTCACGAACTGAGCACCGATTTTCACGGCGTCTCGAGCCCGGAATTTGATCCGAATGGAAAACTCGTCTACGCCGCCCGCCGCGATAAAGGTGATGTCGCCGTTTTCCATGGCGCCGACGCAGGCCCTGGATTCGATGAAGTCCTCAGCCTTGTCATTTTCACGGAAAGCGCCGAGCATTTCGCCTACGTGGCCCGCCAAGGCCAGGATTTCGTCGAAGTCCGCGACAATAAACCCATCCTCACCATCCCGGCCGGAAAACGCGGAGCCACGAGCGTCGGTTGGATCGCCATCAGCCCCGACGCCTCTCATCTCGCTTACGAGACGATCAGCGGGGGCCGAAACTACAAAGCTGCGATCACCATGCGCGCCTTCCGTACCGCCGTCATTGACGGCCAATCTGGCCCCGACTACAACGCGCTCGGACTCACCAATTTCAACTTTGATCCCGACTCCCACCACTATTTCTACGAAGTCGTCGGCGCAGAAGGTGACCGCGACCTCGTCAGCGTCGACGGTCACGAGAGCCGCCTGTACGATGCCGTAGCCAACACTCGCTACCTCCCCGATGGAAAGACAATCGCTTTCGTCGCCCGCGACGCCTCCCGCCTCCTCCGCGTCACCTACACTCTAAGCCCATCAACTTCCCTGCCCTCGGTCTCCACCGCCATCCTCATCAACACCGAGCCAAGGTAGCTACGACGACGCCTTCCTCGTGACTTCTCCCAACGTCTCTCTCAAGCAACCAACGAACATTCTCCCTGTTCCATTTTGGCACTTACTTGAACCGTTCCATTCGAGTGCTCGCCAGTACCTCCAACTTAACGTATGCAACTCCGAAACAGTGTGCTACCATGGACCGTTTTAATATGACGACGCATACGACACTATCGGCTGCCAGACAGGCTGGGCGGAAGGATCGCCCGCGCATAACAGGTGTGCTCCGGACACACACGCCTCCGCAAATCACCGCATTTCTAATCGCAAATCTGGAATTAGAACTCATCGTAAGTGATAGAAAAACCAGCCCACTAAAAATTCCTAATCGCAAATTTTTGGCGATCTTTCATTTCACAGTTGAGGCCTATGCCACTCAATTTCCCTGGTCTATGGTTTCCTCTTCCAGCATCCAGCGTCTAGTGTCCAGCCTCCAGAATCCCTGGCCGCCGTCTGGTGGGCGGCTAATCGAGACACCGCGATTAGAATTTCCCGCAACCACAACAAAACTAAGCCCACTCCCAATTCCTAATCGAGACAAAACGGGCACTTTCGTTGTCGCGGTGATTTCTCACGCGCCGCATCGCAACTCGCCTCTTCGCTCCCCGCGCCCAAAAACTTTTTCTCCTTCAACCGCTGTGCTAGACTTTGCCCAGCAGTTTTGCAGCGAAGAAAATTTTTCTGCAACGACTGCCAATCGGTGGAACTTCGGGCTCTGTGCAACGATTCCCCGTGAACCCCGCCAGGCCCGGAAGGGAGCAACGGTAACGGGTCAGCTTCGTGTGCCGCGGAACACCCGAAGTTCCTCCCTTGCTCCAGGAATTCTGAGAGCAGCTGATGAAAATTTATTGATGCTGGCACAGGAAAATAGAGCCACGACGACTTTGAAAACCTACCTTCCTCCAATCCGCCGAAGTCATCACTCGGAAGCCACGAGTCTCAAATCCAGAGTCGCCGATCGAATCGTGGGCCTCCAATGAGCTACAAAGTCATCGCTCGAAAATATCGCCCGCAAACATTCACTGAAATTGTCGGCCAGCAGCACGTCACGCAAACGCTCGCGAACGCCATCAAATCGAATCGCGTCGCTCACGCCTACATCTTTTCCGGCGTACGCGGCGTGGGCAAAACCACCACGGCGCGAATCCTCGCCAAGGCGCTCAACTGCGTAAGTGGCCCAACCGCCGAGCCCGACAACACCTGCGACTCCTGCCGCGAAATTTCCGCCGGCACCTCGCTCGACGTTCTCGAAATCGACGCCGCCTCCAATCGCGGCATCGACCAGATTCGCGAGCTCCGCGAAATGGTGCGTTACGCTCCGGCGTCGAGCCGCTACAAAGTCGTGATTCTCGACGAGGCTCACCAGCTCACCGACGAAGCGTCGAACGCCCTTCTCAAGACTCTCGAAGAGCCGCCCGAACGCGTTGTCTTCATCCTCGCCACCACTCGCTCGGAAGATCTTGTCGACACGATCAAATCGCGCGCGCAACTCTTCAATTTCCGCTCTCTCACCTTCAAAGAAATTGCCGGCGAAATCGAGCGCGTTGCCAAATCCGAAAATCTCAAAATCGATCCCGGCGCCGTCGCCGTTCTCGCCCGCGCCGCTGAAGGCAGCCTTCGCGACGGACTCTCGCTCCTCGAGCAAGCCATCGCTTACTCGGGCGACGAAATCACCGACACGCAAGTCCGCGAGCTTCTCGGCGTCGTCGCCGAAAGTGTTCTCGACGAACTCGTGGAAGCGATCGCCACTCAATCCGCCGAGCGCGCGCTCAGCCTCGTCCATCGCCTCATTACCGACGGGCAAAACCTCCAGCACTTCTGCCGCGAAGCAATTCGCCATTTCCGGAATTTACTTGTCGCTCGCGTTTGCGGCGCCGATTCCGATCTCGTCACCGCACCTCCCGACGAACGCCCACGCCTCGCCGAGCAAGCTGCTCGTTTCACGGAAGAGGATCTCACGCGATTCTTCCAGATCCTTCTCGCCACCGACGATGACCTGCGCCGCAAGCCTGATCCGCGCCTCCATCTCGAACTCGGCCTCCTCAAACTCGTAAATGCGCAACGCCTAGCGCCTCTCGAAGAAATTCTTGCCGATCTGCGCGGCGATTCCCCCCGCGCAGCAGGAGCTTCCAGCGCCCCGCGATCCATTCCGCCGCGCGCCGTCTCAACCTCTCAATCCTCCTCACCAGCATCCAGCACAGGCACCGCAACCGCTGCGCGAATGGCGCCTGCAACGCTGCCTGACACGAAGTTAGCAGCACCATCTGTGGTCAGCTCTGCCCCGTCGCCGGCCACGAATTTGCCATCGCCGCCTCGCGCCGTTCCAACGCCCGTGCCGGCATCTCCGCCGCGCATCGTTGCGCGCGCTGCGGAAGACTCCACCGGCGGCCTCGCCTCTGCGCAGGTCGACGCGATCAAAGCGGCCCTGCAGAATCAGAAATTTCTTTGGTCCATGGTCGAGCACGCCACGCGCTGGGAAATTGATGGCGGCGAACTTCGTCTTTTTTTCCCCACCGAAAGCCGCGCTCTCGCCGAAATGTTGCAGGCCCGCGACCCGATGGAACGTTTGCGCACAGTGTTGAACCAAGTCGTCGGCCAGCCGCTTCGCGTGTGTGTTAAGCTTGAATCAGGTCGCGCAGCCGCGGTCGGTCGCAGTTCGGAGCTGCGGGCTCGGTTTGAAGAAGATCCAATCGTTAGGGCTATGCTTGAAAAGTTTGGCGGCCAGATTTCAAAAATCAAGCGCCCGGGCGAGGAATAACAATGGAAGTGAAAGCTCTTCAACAAATGCTGTCCCAGTTCCGCCAGGTGCAGGAGAATCTCGAGAAGCAGATGGACGGGCTTCTCGTCGAAGCTTCGGCCGGCGGCGGAATGGTCACAGTAAAGATGAACGGCCAGAAACAGCTCACCGAAGTGCGCATCGAGCCGGAAATTTTCAAGAGTAAAGACCAGGAAATGCTGCAGGAGTTGATTCTCGCTGCCGTGAACGACGCGACGCGTCGCGTGGACGAAGAACTTTCCAAGCAGGTAAAAGAAATGGCGGGCGGTATGCCCGGAGTGATGGGCCTGAAAATTCCCGGACTCTTCTGAACCGGATGAGATTTCGAAGAATCGGAGTCTGCAGCCGATCCGGTTCCCTTCTCGCGTTTTATTCCGACAAAAATTTCTTGAAAACGGATCCCACATGCCCGATTTTGCGCCCTCAATAAACCGGCTCATCGAAGAATTGAAGCACCTTCCAGGCATTGGCCAGAAAACCGCGCAGCGCCTCGCCTTCCATTTGCTGCGAGGCGATCGCGAAACCGCCTTCGCGCTCTCCGACGCGATCCGCGACGCGAAAGAAAAAATTCGCGAATGCTCAGTCTGCAACAACATCACGGACACCGATCCCTGCCTCTTCTGCACCGGCGCCACGCGCAATAAAGCAATCATCTGCGTGGTCGAAGAAGCCACGAACATTCAAGCGGTCGAAAAAACGCGCCAGTTCAACGGGCTCTACCACGTTCTCGGCGGCGCGCTTTCGCCGCTGCAGGGTATCGGCCCCGATCAGCTTAAAATTAAAAGCTTGATCGAACGATTGAAAGGCGGCGCGGTGGAAGAAATTATCGTGGCCACGAACCCCACAGCCGAAGGCGAAGCCACCGCGGTTTATCTCTCAAAGCTGATCAAGCCGCTGGGCGTCAACGTCACCCGCATCGCAATGGGCATTCCAGTTGGCTCCGACCTCGAATACGCCGATGAAGTCACAATGATGAAAGCAATGGAAGGCCGCCGCGGCCTTTGATTCTCGAACGACTACTTCATCGTGCTGCCAGCCGGCTCCTGATTGGCCTTGTCGTGCAAATCCAAGCCGTACTTCGGCGCATCTTTGGTGCCGGTGATTTTTACCGGTATTTCCGTCACGCCGTTCTTCCGGAAAAACGGATCGACCGCCTTCAGGAAGAATGATTTCTTCCCGGTCACGGTCTGAGAAATTTTCGCCTCCATTCGCAATTTGCCGCGAAAATCCAGTTCTCCCGTATTCACACCGTAGGTTCCAGCAAGCGCGATCGACGCGCCCTCCACTCCAAACGTAAGATTCGAAAACTTCACGTTACTATTTCCCATAGTGAAAGTTCCTCGCAACTCTGAAACTTGTGTGCCCTTCGCGCCGAGTTGCGGCTTTCCCTGCGCCTTATGGCTCAGCGTGTCAATGCGATCCTGAATTTCGTTGTTGGTGAACCGAATATCGCCAATTGCAAATTGCCCGTCGAGCGACATGCGATCGATCAAATCCTCATCGCGCTCGGGTATATAAATCTTCGTCTTCAGCCGCTCGTAACCAGTCATCACCGGCTTATCGGTCTTCACGGTAAGTCGCAGCAAATCCTCTATACGCCCTTTGTCGGAGACGGCGTCCAGATTGATCGTCCGGCCCTTGTGCGTAGTCAGGTCAATCACTTCACCCTGCGCCACGATCGTCGTGTACAAGAAAGTAGCCGTCACTTTGTTCAAGATCACATCGCCGTTCGTTCCATCCACGATCGCCGAATACACTGTATGCAACGGGACCGGGTGGCTCGCGGTGCGCAACGCAAAATCCGGCGTGTCCGTCTCGCCTTCTACCTCCAGATAATCGAGAGGCCCTTTGAATTTCCCTTTCGACGAAAGAATTCCCGATAGCCCTTTCAGCGTGCCGAGGTCGGCATGCTCGAAATCGAATTTTGCATCCACGGGCGTGCGGCCTGGTTCCTCGGCATCCCACGGTCCGAATTTTCCGACGCAGTCAATCTCGCCTCGCGGCTTCGGGTTTGTCAGGATCGCGTGAAAATCGGCGGGCTGATCGAACCTGAAATTGTTCATGTGGAGATGGTGGATGTAGAAAGGATGCGCCGTGAGCGCCGGATTCTTGGGTAGCGGGACGAGCACTGCATCGTCGGCAATGATCTCGCCAATCACAATCGGAAACTTTTTTACCAGATCCACATCAGTGCCGTGAATCAGCGGAGGCCCGCCGGTCTGTCTAGGCGGCGTATGGATTTGCAATCCGTCGAGACGCACGTTGCTAACGGTCACTTTGTTGGCTAGCAGGCCCGAAATGTTCGCAGAGAAAGAAACTTTCGCGATTTCGATCAGCGGCGGCACGTCCGTGCGCCCGTTGTGCCGCAACACGACACCCGTAATCACCACGTGCACGCCGGGCTTCAGTGAAACTTCGAAATCCTTGAATTCGAGCTCACTGTGGAATCGGAGCCGGAGGTACGCCTCCGTCTCGCTGCGGACCATCCCCCGAATTGTTCCCCGCATTGCAAACAAGAGAGCAAACGCAGCTAAGGCAACTCCTCCCACGACAGCTGCAAGAATCAGCCACCCACGCTTAGACAATCGCTGGCCCCTCGTCCTCTCGCAAATGCTCGAAAAGACTAAGGATTGATTGTAGCGAAACCGCGAGCGCAATTGTCAAAGGAGCGCGGCGGGATTCGAACCCAAGCCTGCGAACGAACGTCGCATCAGCGACGTACTGCTTGCTTCAGGCGCGACGCGAGGATATATCTATCGTTAGGAAATCGTTCGATGGCGAGGAGGACGCGATGCCCTCATTAAGCCGATACATGGCGCAGTACGATCACGAGCACACCAATCCGTGGAATAAGGTGATGCACGCCATCGGAATTCCGATCCTTATCGCGGGTATCATCCTGCTGTTCATCACCTGGTGGCGTATCGGTCTTGCGCTCTTCGTCACCGGCTGGATACTGCTCTTCGCCGGCCATCGCATCGAAGGAAATAAACCCGCATTTTTTCAAGGCCTCGTCTATTTCCTCGTCGGCCCGATCTGGATCGCAAAAGAATTGAAGGATGCGCTCTTTGGAGCGTCGCATCGTTCGACGCAAGCTCACTAACCGTTTGGTGCTGGTTCACTAAGACCGGAAGCCTCGTATTCTGAGATACAGGGACAGGCAATAGGTGTCACCGAACTTCCTGCCAGAGGCAGCGCGTTTCGACCACTCCTATCTGTATCTATTCTGTCAAAAATGAAGGGCGTCCTGTCCGATTCCGTTGCGTCTAACTCCCCTCGGAGGTGTTGACATGCGCAACACGCTAATTTTCGCCCTGTCAGTTCTTTCCGCGAGCGTCCTCACACCGAGTCTCGGTGCTCAGCAGGCTGTTACTCTCACCGCTCAAGATGGCGTAAAAGTTTTTGGCACTTACTATCCCGCGCCTAAAGCCTCCGCTCCCATCATCCTCTTGTTCCATCAGGCCGGCTCGAATCGCTGGGAGTACGAGCCCATTGCCCCAGTGCTGAATTCCGCCAACTTCAGCGCCCTTGCAATTGACGCCCGCCACGGGGGTGATATGTGGGGCCATGAGAATGAAACGGTAGTGCATCTCGGCCACGAAGGAAACTACCTCGAATCTCTTGTCGATCTCGAAGCCGCTCTTGCTTGGGCACGCAAGCAGAATCCTTCGCGCAAAGTAATCGTGTGGGGCAGTAGCTATTCCGCGTGTCTTGTTTTCGTGCTCGCCGCGAAGCATCCCGGCGAAATCGCGGGCCTGCTTTCCTTCTCTCCAGCCGAGTATTTTCAGAACAAGAGCCTGGTCCACGATGCCGCCACGAAAGTCAACATCCCAGTTTTCATCACCTCAGCCAAAGATAAGGAAGAAGAGGAATCAGCGCGTTCCATTTTCAATGTCAGCGCTGACGAAAAGGCCAGCGTCCTGTTCGTCCCGCAGACCGCAGGTGTTCACGGCTCCTCGACGCTTCGCGATGACCGCAATCCGCAGGGCGCCGCGGAGAATTGGTCTGCAGTCCTTGCATTTCTCAAACAGTATTAGCCAAGGCGAATCGGGGAAACTGGAACACTATCGGAGGATAGGGCGATGCGCATCGCAAGCGTGGGCCATGCGGTCTTTTCGGTGACCATGATCGCCCTTGGAATCCTGGGCTTCATCAAAGGCGATTTCGCCGTGATATGGCAGCCGGTGCCCGAGGGTGTGCCGGCACGCGAGATATTGATCTATCTCTGCGCGTTCGTCTCACTGGCATCTGGCATAGGCCTGCTCTGGCAGCGCACAGCCGACCTCGCTGCCCGCGTGCTGCTCGTCTATCTCCTGCTTTGGTTGTTGCTGTTGAGAGTGCCCGGCATCTTCCTCGCGTCCAATGTGGAATCTTGGTGGTCAGCCGGCAAGATTGCGGTGATGCTAGCGGCCGCTTGGGTACTGTATGTCTGGTTCGCCACTGACCGGGACAAGCGGCGCCTCGGCCTCGCCACCGGCGACAGAGGTCTGCGCATCGCGAGGGTGCTCTACGGTCTAGCCTTGATACCCTTCGGCGTGGCCCATTTCGTCTATCTCCAACATACCGCTGAGCTGGTGCCTGGCTGGCTGCCATGGCATGTGGGCTGGGCGTATTTCACTGGTTGTGCGTACATCGCGGCGGGCGTGGCGGTGACTGTCGGTGTGTTTGGACGACTGGCAGCCACGCTCTCGGCGTTTCAGACAGGCATGTTCCTGCTGCTGGTGTGGGTACCCATCGTGGCGACGGGCTCCAAAGACGCCTTCAAATGGAGCGAGACGGTGTGCTCTGTGGCGATGACGGCTGGCGCCTGGGTGGTGGCAGATTCCTACCGCGGCACGCCCTGGCTCGCCGTGAAGAGGCGCTAGCACCGGCGCTAGCTTCGCTGCTTCTGGTAGGTCACTCCGAAGTTACCCTTTCGCACTATCGCGCAAGGCTATTCGCTCGCGCCTGAGCAGAGTGCTACCCTTAGAAATTGCTCCTCGGAGGCTTGGGTGAACGAATCCGCGCTGTCCAACGATCCCGGCACGCAGAAGCGCCGCAGCACGCGCATCGTGCAAGCGGTGCCGCTCACAGTGACAGGTGTGGACGCGCTGGGGCAGCCCTTCAAAGAGCGCACTACGACCGTGATGGTGAACTGCCACGGTTGTAAGTACCAGTCGAAGCACTACGTTCCCAAGAATTCGATGGTCACTCTAGATATTCCGACGCCCGAACCGGGTCGCCCGCCGCATTCCGTCCAAGGGCGGGTCGTGTGGGTTCAGCGCCCTCGCACCGTTCGCGAACTCTTTCAGATTGGGCTCGAGTTCGAAACGCCTGGCAATGTTTGGGGGATCGCGTTTCCTCCGGATGACTGGCAGGCGTCAATCGCTGAAGGTGCTATCGCGGCGGCGCGGACATTGGAACTCGTGCAACAGTTCGAAAAAGATGCTGCTGCTTCCGCGCCGCCGCTGGTCGATTCTCACGAGCAGGTACAGCCTGTCTCCACTTCCGCGGTTCCTGCTAATCAAGTACCTGGGGCGCCAGCGGCGCCTGGCGCTCACGTGCCGCCGCCGAAACCTGCAGCTGCGGCTGCGCCTCCACCTTCTGCCGCACATGTTGCTCCACCTGTCGCGCCGCCACCGGCCGCGCCGGTTCCCTCAGCCGAAGCGCAGGCTGCGATTGCGCGGCAGATGGCCAAAGTGGTGACGGAGGTCAAAGAAAATCTCGATAAGACGATGCGCAAGGGCGCTGAAACTGCAATCGCCGAGGAAATGACGATTGTGCGCCAGCAGCTGGATGTGCAGCTTCACGATGCTGTCGAGCGCGCGATTAAAGTTTCGATGGAGCGCGTCTCCGAAACGTCAGTGAAGAAGGTGGTTCAGGAGGCTGCGCAGCGCACCGCTGCAATCGTGGAAGAAGCGCGCAAGGCCACCGAGATTTCGACCGAACATCTCGATGCGAAAGTGCGGAATGCTGTGCAGCAGGCGGTGAGCACGGCGGCCGAACAAGCTGCACAACAGGCGGCGCAACAAGCAACCGCGCAGAATTTGAAGACCGCGGTTGAAGAAGCTGTGGAGCGGGCGATCAGCAGCCGGCAAGCTGCGTCACCATCGCTCGACATTCTTTCGTCACCCGAAGCGGCGCAGCGCCATCTGGATGACTGGCGCAAGAGCCTGGAAGACACCGCGCAGAATATCCGCAGCCAGACGGTGGAGAAGGCAAACGTCGAAGTAGCCGAGGTGAACCGGCGCTGGCAGGAAACATTTGACGCCGCGCTGGCTGGCGCATCGCAGAAAATTGGTGCGCAACTGAACGATGCATCGCGCGCTGCGGTGGAGCAGGCCCAACAGGACATTGATGCGAGGAAGTCGGGAATTCAGGGAGCGCTCGATGAGGTGATTGCGGGTGCGCGCTCGACTGCTGATTCGCTCAAGGCGGACCTTGAACAGGAACGCGCGCGATCCGAACAGGCGAAATCAACTCTTGAAGAAGCGGCGCGAACTACCCTCGAATCTGTTCGGGCAGCGGTCGATCAAGAGCGGGCTCGCGTGGAGGAAACGAAGTCGCAGCTCGATGCGGCTGCGCAAGGCACGCTGGAATCCGTTCGAGCGAATCTTGAGCAGGAGCGGGCGCGCGCGGATGAGGCGAAGTCGCGGCTCGAGTCCACCGCACAATCGATGCTGGATCACACCCAGCAGCGGCTCGACGGAATCCTCGCAGAGAAATATCAGGAAATCGGGCGCAAGGCGGATGAGGCCATTGCAGAACGGGCCGAGCAGATTGAACCGACGCTCGAAGCCGCAGCGCAGAAAGTGGTTCAGCGCATCTCTGGCCAGTTCGATCAGACAATCGCTTCCAAATTGGGGGACGCGCACAGCGTGATTTCCCAGCTTGCAGGCGCGGAAGAGCGGGCCGCCGAAACTCAGACGGCGCTCATCGAGCAAATCCAACAGATTGCCGAGCAGGCTGGACAACTGAAAGAGTCAACGCGCGGGCACGTTGACACCATTTCGGGCCACGCGGCGAAGATTCAGCGCTCGCTGCAAGAGCAGGCGATGGAAGTGGCGGAGCAGGCGGCACAGTTCCGAAATACCGTGGTCGAGCACATCGACCAGATTTCCGGACACGCTTCGAAAATTCAGGATTCGGTGCGGGAGAATTTGAAACAGCAGTCGGACAGCGCCGTACAGGAATCGCTCGAACGGCTGCGCCAAGAAGCGTCGAAGGTGCCGGCTGAGGTGGAACAGTCCTGCCGAGAGGTGGTTTCGAAGGTCACCGAGGACATCGAGCGCAAGGGCACCGAAACCGAGCACCACACGTACGAGGCGCTGCTGAAGGCGTCCGAGTGGTACCAGAAGAAAGCGCAGACCACGATGCAGACGTCGATGGAGCGATCGGTCGAGCAGGCGACCACTTCTCTGCGCGATCGCGCGGCGGAAACATCGCGGCTACTCGCTTCGGAACTCGATCATTATCGACGGACGTACGTGGAGCATAGTCAGGCTCAGATTGAGGACGCGGCCAAGGAAGTGGTCGATCGGCAGCGCAATAAGCTGACCGAGAACGCGGAAGTGGCCGGCGCGAGCTTCACGAATCAGGTGAATCGCGTGACGCTCGAATCGCTACGGCGCTTCGAGGAAACCTCGCGCGAGGCGCTCGAGAAGGCGCGCTCCGATATGGAGTTCAATCGCGAAGGCTCGCTGACCGAATTTCAGTCAAATCTCGACGAACGGATGCTCGATGGAGTGGAACAGGCGCGCGTTTACCTGCAATCGCAGCTGATGCCGATCGTCGAAAATTGGCAGGCGCAGCAGGAGCAGGAGAAAAAGGCGTGGATGGAGCGGTTGAAGAAAGCGACAGACGAGAACATCGAGCACTACAAAGAGCGGCTTGAGAATGCGTCAAATTCGTGGCTGCTTGCTTCCGCCACCACGCTTGGCCAGCATTCGCAGACGGTGCTCGATACGATCGCCAAGGCCGCGGAAAAGCGCTTGCGCGATACGTGCTCGGAAGTTCTTTCAGGAATGGGCGACACCTTGAAGGATCGGCTGCTGGGACTTTCCGCGGATTTCAGGCCCAACGACGAAGAAGACGACCTACCGAAGCACACGAAGTAGCCAAAAAACTTTCCGAAGCGCGCTCCCAAATCACTGTCAATTTATCAACTTCTTATCAACTTCGATTTTACGCCGCCGATTCTTTGGCGTCAAATTTCAGCGAAAAATTTAATTGCAAATTTTTCGGCGGCGATTTTTGGCGCGAACCGCGATGCCGGTATAATGGCTGGGTTATGTCCAACCACGCCTACGTCAGTATCTGGTGCAAGGATTTTTCTGAGCCGCGGATTCTGGAGCAGTTTGGGGCGCTGCTCGCCACGGTTCCCTTCTCCGCCACCGCGCCGGGATTCGGCTATCTTGTGGTTCGCGCCGTGGACGCGACCGAATCGCCGATTCTCGAGCAGGATTTGCGCGCGGTGCCGCTCGACGCGAACAGCGTGATCGAACTCGCGAAAGATCATCTCAACAACGACTCGGCCTACGACGTCCGCGCGGACTGGGATCTCTGGACGTACGATGATGCTCTGGGGCGATGGCAGCTTCAGCCGCAGCCGCTCGAACTTTTCTGCCATGGCGAGGATTACGACGACGGGTACTGGCGCGAATTCGGCCACATGGAGATCGATCTCGGATTCGAGCACTTTTTCACCGGGCACGGAGGTTTGCTGGGTTTCCACCGCGGGGAGAAGGCGAATCCGGAGAGCGCGGAGGAAAAAAGGTTTCTGGAAGCCATGGAACGGCCCGAAAACCTGAGGAATTATCAGGAAAAAACCACCGAAAATATTCGTAGACTCCTGGAGTGGGTTCGCCGCATCGAAAGGGCTGTACCGGTCGACCGGCTGAAAATGTGGTCCGAGGGCGAGGAGAATTTTGAATCGCGCATCGAGGAGATTCTCGCGGCTCGGTAGGGTGGCTGCGGGGTGCAGCCTGGGGAAATTAAAGTCTCGGAGAATGCTTCTGCCTGGCGGAGCCAAACGGCTACAATTGTCTGAAATATTGATGAAGCGCTATGCCATTTTCGCGGCGGCCGGTGTTGTTGCACTCGTTTGCGCGGGGTGCGACAAGTCGTTCATGTCGTCTTCCGTGGAGTCGACCAAGAGCGGAACGGCGCAACCGGCAAATCCTCCGAAACCCGCGACTCCGCCGGATCTTCAGGCGGCTGCTGAAGCTGCGCTCGGTTCGGAGACGGAAGTGCTTGCGTTTGGCGATCTGGCCAAGAATGGGAAGCAGCAGATATTTGCGGTGAACCGATTGAAATCGACGCCGCAGGGAGTGATGCCTGGCACGCTGGTGAGCCGGGCCGTGGTGCTTGAGAACGATGGCGGCAAGTGGAAGGAAGTGTTCCGCTGCGACGAGCACTTGCAGAACCCGAAGGGCTACCTCGGCGGGACGCCACTCGCATCCGTGGCGGCGTGGCGGCTTCAATCCGAGCAGCACGAAGACAAGGGATTGCAGATGTACTTCACGCCACTGGCCAAGCCTGCGGGTGGCTACATCGAGACCATCGGAATTCGCTGGAATCCTGAGCTGAAGCTGTATGAGTCGCTCGACCGTAGCTACGAGCACTTTCTTGGCGAAACGAAAAATCTCGCGACGCCAGAGTCGCAGGTAAGGCAATGAGCGCGATCGCACAACCCGTTGCAGCGCTGCGGCGCGTCCCGCGAACGCAAACCGTCCGGCTGGGAGAATCTGAAGCCGCTGCTGCCGTACGTGTCGCGCTACAAGGGCATGGTCACGCTCGGCCTGACGCTTGACGCGCTGATGGGTATTGTTGGCGCGCTTCCGCAGCTGGTCCAGGGCATCATCGCCGATTGCCTGAGCGGACTTCCGCGGCCACTTACCACTTTGTCGGGTACTTCGCGCGCCGTGCTGTGGCCCGTGCTTTCATTCTATTCTCCGCTCAACCGGCACGCGCTGGGCTCTACTGCCTGACGATCGTTATCGCGATGGTGGTGAAGGGGATTTTTTCGTTCTGGACGCGCTGGATTCTGATCGGAGTGTCGCGCGAGATTGAATTCGATCTGCGCAACGACTTGTTCGACCGATTGGTGCGTCTCGATCCGGAATTTTACGTGCGGAATCGCACGGGCGATCTGATGTCTCGCGCAACGAATGACTTGAACACGGTGCGCATGGTGCTCGGGCCCGGCATCATGTACACGGCGACTACGATTGCGACGTCCGTGGTGGCGCTTTATCTTCATGGTCCAGCTTTCGCCCTCGCTGACGTTGTGGGTGCTGCTGCCGGTGCCGGTTGTGGTTCTCGCGGTTTATTATTTTGGGCAGATCATTCATCGGCTTTCCGAGCGGATTCAGGCGGCGCTTGGAGCGCTTTCGACGCGGGCGCAGGAGAATCTTACCGGCGTTCGGGTGGTGCGAGCCTACGCGCAGGAGAAATCCGAAATCGGGCTGTTCGAGAAGGCCAACCGCGACTATGTGGACCGCAATATCAAGCTGATCGGCTCGTGGAGCTTGTTCTTCCCTGCTCTGACGGCTCTGATCGGGGTGAGCTTCGTGATTTTGCTGGGAAAGGGCGGCACGCAGGTGATGGACAGCGGCGTTTCGCTCGGCACGCTGTGGTCGTTCTACGCTTTTCTGATTCAGCTGATTTTCCCGATCATCGCGCTCGGCTGGGTGACGAATATTTTCCAGCGCGGCGCGGCGTCGATGGGTCGGTTGAATTACATTCTCACGGCGGAACCAAATATTCGCGACAACGCCGACCTAGCAGAAGAAGAGCGGTGGATCGAACGGAAACACGAATGTTGCTGGCGGTGGACGGGGCGGCAAGTGAAACGCCCATTCGCGGCGAAATTGAATTCAAGCCATTTGACTTTCGCGTACCCGACGGCCACCGAGCAAGCCGCCGAAGTGACCCGTGCTGCACGACATTTCAGCTGCACGTTCCTGCCGGTTCTACTCTGGCCATCGTTGGCCCGACCGGGCAGCGGCAAATCGACACTCGCGGCGTTGATCGCGCGATTGTGGGAGGCACCCGCCGGAACGCTGCTGCTCGATGGCGCGCTCCGATTCGCGATTATCCGCTCGACAGCTCTGCGACGCGCGATCGGATATGTGCCGCAGGACACTTTTCTTTTCAGCGAGACGCTGCGCGAGAACATCGCGCTTCGGCGTGACCGAACGCGGTGGAGGAGCACATCTTGGAAGCGGCCGAAATTGCGAGTATCTCCGGCGAGATTCAGAGCTTTCCCGACCCGCTACGACACGATGGTCGGCGAACGCGGCATCACGCTTTCCGGCGGACAGAAGCAGCGAACTTCACTGGCGCGCGCGATTCTGCGCCAGCCGAAAATTCTGGTGCTCGACGACTCGCTTTCGAGCGTGGATACCGATACCGAAGAGCGCATTCTGCGCCGGCTTGCAAGGACATGATGCGGCAGCGCACGACGATTCTCGTCTCGCACCGCATTTCCACGGTGAAGAATGCGGACCAGATCGTGGTGCTGCGCGACGGACAAATTATCGAGCGCGGAACGCACGACGAATTGCTGGCGCTCGGCGGCTACTACGCCGATCTGTCATCAGAAACAGCTGCTGGAAGCTGAGTTGGAACGCGAATGAGCGATTTCCGCGAAGAAGAGAAACTCGGCAAGCTCTACGACACGCAGCTTACGCGGCGGGTGATGAAGTATCTGCGCCCGTACCGCTGGCAGGTGTTCTTTGCGGTGGCGATGAGCCTGGCCGTCGCCGGCGATGGAGATCGTGGGGCCATTTCTTTTTGGCCGCGGCGTGGATCGCTACATCATGCCGGGGCTGCACGGCGAAATGGCGAAGCAGTGGCGTCTGATTGGACTTGTGGTGGATTGTGTCTTGCCTACCTGGGCTCACTCATCGCGAGTTTCGCGCTCCAATACATGCAGGTGCGCATCATGCAGTGGGTCGGGCAGCAGACGATGTACGACCTGCGCAAGGAAATTTTCGAGCACCTGCAGCGCCTGCCGATGAGCTTCTTCGACCGCAGCCCGTGGGCCGGCTGGTGACGCGCTCGACCACGGACGTGGACGCGCTGAACGATCTGTTTGCTACGGGCGTGGCGGCGATGCTGAACGATTTCGTGCTTCTGATCAGGCTCTGCCGTGTTATCTGATCAGGAGGCATCCGTTGCTCGGGCTCGTGACGCTTTCTCCGCTGCCGTTCATGATCCTGCTCACGTATATCTTCCGCAATCACGTGCGCGACGCGAACCGCCGCATTCGCACCGCGATTGCGCGCATCAATGGATTCCTGCAGGAACACATCAGCGGAATGGCGGTTGTGCAGCTTTTCAATCGCGAGCAAAAGTCGCGCGCGCAGTTCGCCGAATTGAACCGCATTCACATGGAAGCGTACAAGGACGCGATTGACGCGTTCTCTTATTTTTATCCGGCGGTGGAATTGCTGAGCATGTCGGGCGTGGCGCTGCTTTATTGGGTACGGCGGCATTCGCGTGATCGCGGGCACCCTTACGCTCGGCGTGCTGATTTCGTTCATTCAGTATGCGCAGCGCTTCTTCCGGCCGATTCAGGACCTGAGCGAAAAATTCAACATTCTGCAGGCGGCGATGGCGGCTTCCGAGCGCATTTTCAGACTTCTCGACGAGCCGGTGACGATCGTTTCGGCAGCGAAAACGCATTCGCTGCCCGCGCCGCGCGGGGAAATCGAATTTCGCAACGTGTGGTTCGCCTATCACGGCGGCGCGACTCCGAAGGATGAGGATTGGGTGCTGCGCGACGTTTCCTTCCGCGTGGAGCTCGGGCCAAACGCTTGCCATCGTCGGGCACACCGGCGCAGGCAAGACGACGATTATTCAGCTGCTGCTGCGTTTCTACGACATACAGCGCGGCCAGATTCTGCTGGATGGCGTGGACATTCGCGAGATGGATTTGCAGGACCTGCGGCGAATGTTTGGAATCGTGCTGCAGGATCCGTTCCTTTTCACGGGCACGCTGGAATCGAATGTGAAACTGGGCAGCGGAAAACATCACCCGCGCCGGACACGGAACGCGCGCTGCGCGAGGTGGGCCTCGGCCCATTTCTCGACTCGCAGCCGCAGGGCGTGGAAACTCCGGTGACCGAGCGCGGCGCGAACGCTTTCGGTGGGCCAGCGGCAGCTCGTGAGTTTCGCGCGCGCGCTGGCGCACGATCCGAAGTTCCTGATTCTCGATGAAGCGACGTCGAGCGTTGATACCAAGACGGAACTGCTGATTCGCGAGGCACTGGACCGGCTGCTCGAAGGCCGCACGGCGGTGGTGATCGCGCATCGCTTGAGCACGATTCAGCACGCGGATCGCATTCTGGTATTCCACAAGGGGCGCCTGCGCGAACAGGGCTCGCACCAGGAACTTCTCGGCGCTGCGCGGAATTTACTACCGCCTGTACCAGCTTCAGTACAAAGAGCAGGAGCTTTGCGATTTCGCTGTTCCGGCCCGGAAGCGTCCGGATTCGCGCATCCCTTCCGGCCAATGACTGACGCGGCGTCGTCCGCGCCTGCCGATGCGTTTGGCCTCTCCAGTTTTCGTCACATCTAACTGATCTCATCTTCGGACACAGCCGATGACCACGCCTGACAATTATGATTTCCGCGGGCGAGGCTTCGAGCGATATGTATGCCGCGCGGCTCGCGACGGCGCTTCGCGCGCGCACCGGCGCGCAGATATTTGGCATGGGCGGAACGCGCATGGCGGAAGCCGGCGTGGAGCTGGTCGCGGATTATCACGAAGTGGCGGTGGTGGGCATTACGGAAGTGCTGCACAAAATTCCCACCGTGGTCAGCGTGCAGCGGAGGCTTGCTGCGCGAGGCCAGGCGGCAGACGCCCGGCGCTCGCGATTCTGGTGGATTCGCCGGGAACACATCTTGGGCGTGGCGCGCCGACTGAAAAATACTGGGATTCCCGTCGGCTATTTCATCGGGCCGCAGATATGGGCGTGGCGCGCCGGGCGCGTTCGCGTGGTGAAGCGGCTTGTCAAGCGCATGGTGGTGATTTTTCCCTTCGAGGAGAAGATTTATCGCGACGCGGGAGTGCCGGTGGATTTCGTCGGGCATCCGCTGGTGGATGTGGTGCGGCCTACGATGACCCGCGAGGAATTTGCGGCGCGGCATGGGCTGGATGCGGCGCGGCCGATTGTCACGCTGCTGCCCGGCAGCCGTCGGGGTGAAATCGCGCGGCATTTTCCGCTGATTGATGGAGGCGTGCGAGCGGCTTTCGGCAGAACGTGCAAGGCGCGCGGGCGAGTACAGTTCGTGCAGGCAGCGGCACCGGCCTTGGGGACGGAGCTTTTTGCGCCTTATGATGCGGCCCGGCGTTTCGGTGACGCGAGTGGAGGGCGCCACATATGATGCGCTGGCGGCTGCGGATTGCGCGATTGTGGCGAGCGGAACGGCCACGGTCGAAGCGGCGCTTCTGGGAACGCCGATGGTAGTGGTTTACCGTGTGAGCCGCCACGAGCGCCTTTTTGCTGAAGCGAATGATTCGGACTCCCTTTCATCGCTATGGTGAATCTAATTGCCGGGCGGCGCGTGGTGCCGGAATTGATGCAGGACGAATTCACACCTGGGGCGGTGGAAGAGGAAGTGCGGCAGCTCTTGGAATCGCCTGCGGCGCGCGATGAAATGAAAGCGGGGCTGGCGGAGGTGCGAGCGAAACTGGGTCCGGGCGGAGCGATCGAGCGGGCGGCGGACATTTTCGCCGGGATGTTGTAAGCTTCTCGGCAAGGCAACTACAGCGGGGATGTCTGGTATCTTAGTTATGCAGCGCCAACGAGCGGTTTCGAGAGGCTGTTTCCTTGTCCAAAATTTATCGACTGGCCGGCCTGCTGACGGTTTCGCTTGTCTTCGCATTCTCTGCCCTGGCACAAGCGCCTCACAGCGTTTCCATTTCGCGCCACGAATTACGACGTGGAAGTGATTCTCCACCCCGAAGACCAGAACATTACGGCGATCGCGAAAGTGGATTTCGTGGCCGAGCAGGTGTCGAAGACGGTTCTCGTCGAACTGCATCCGGACTTGCAGGTAATCGCGACCGTTACGAGCCGAATGGACAAGCCGCTCGACATTCGGACGCGACAGCGAATTCTCCGTTGTTGATCACCATCGCACTTCCCGATACGGCGACGCCGGGCAAGAAAGTGACGCTGACAGTTCGATTATGCAGGGCCGATTTCGAGCGAAGACGACAGCCCCACGAAAGGCGTGCGCTTCGCTTCTATGGACAAGACGTCGGCGTATCTTTTGCTGCCGTCGCGATGGTTTCCGCTGACGAATTATCCTTCGAACCGCTACACCGGAACGTACAAGGTGATTGTGCCGGAGACTTTTGCGGTGACGGGCACCGGCAAAGCCGATGCGCCGGTGACGAGCCGGCAGCTCGGGCGAGGCGTCCCGAGCGAAATCCGTATATATTTCATGCGACAACACCAGGGCCGAGTAGGATCGTTTGTCGCGGGAACGCTGCAGCTTTCACCGGTGCAGACGGAGGGCTGAACACGATTTCGGTGTATACTCCGCCCGCGCAGGCTACCACGGCGACGTCTTACGGCACTTCGCTTTCGCACATCATTTCGTATTTTTCGGAGACGTTCGGCGCGCTCGAAGCGGAGCCGAGCCTGACCATCGCGCAAATGCCGGATGGCTCGGTGTCGGGATACTCGGCGCCCGGGTTGCTTTTAGTCAGCGCGCGGCAGTGGACGACGAAGTCAAACGAGCGATTGCTTTCGCAGCTTGCGGCCGGGCAGTGGTGGGGCGATCGCGTGTTGCCTGCGACGATTGCGGATACGTGGATCACGGATGGGCTTTCGCGCTACTCGGAAGCGATGTATGCGGAGCAATCCGACGGCGTGGCCGGGCTGCACAAGGCGCTCGAGGATTTTGCCGTGGGCGCGCTGATGTATGAGGATACGACTCCGATCTCGCAGGCGTCGCAGGCTGGCGACATTTTCGAATCAGTATCGCTCGGTTGTTTGCGATAAGGGCGCGCATGGTCTTCCACATGCTGCGCAGCGAACTGGGGGACGACAATTTCACTTCTCTGCTGCATGATTTTTACAAGCAGCATGACGGAAAGACGGCAACGATTCCGAATTCGAGAAGATGGCGAAGACGAAGATTCCGCCTCCGGTGAAGGGGCAGCCGCCGATTAATCTGATTTCATTTTTCTCGCAGTGGCTGAATTCCACCGGCGTTCCGGAGTTCAGGCTGGAGTACATCACGTATCGGACGCCCAAGGGATTTCAAGTGGTGGGCAAGATTCATCAGGATTTGGATACATTCCGCATGCCCGTGGAAATTCGCGTGGATACGGAAGGAAATCCGGAGACCAAGAAATTCTGGTTACGCGGCACCGATTCGCAATTTGAAGATCGATACGTTTGGGCGGCCGAAACCAAATGGAATGGTGATCGACCCGAATAATAATCTGCTGAAATCGAGCCCGCGGCTGCGGGTGCGTGCGGCGGTTGCGCGAGGTGAAGCGTTACGCCGAGCATTGGCAAATATTATCGAGGCGATTCAGGAGTATCAGCGCGCGCTCGACTTGCAGCCGAACAATTCGCTGGCGCATTTCCGGATGGGCGAGGCGATGTTCTACCAGAAAAATTATCAGGCGGCGGCGAATTCGTTTCGCTCGGCGCTAAGCGGCGATCATCGATCCTAAGTGGACGGAAGTTTGGAGCCACATTTACATTGGAAAGATTTACGACCTGCTCGGCCAGCGCGAGCGCGCTGTGAACGAATACAGCCTCGCGCAGCATACCGGCGACGACACGGCGGGTGCACAGCAGGAAGCTACGCGTTTTCTGCAGAAGCCGTACTCGGCCGATGCGGCTGTGAACGCGGCGAACACACCTTCTCCCTCTGATAGCGACAAACCTGGCGCCGGGTCGTCTACCGCGTCAGGATCACAGTCTGGCTCGCAATCAGGAAGTTCTGGCGGCGATCGGCCGGTGCTTAAGAAGCGGCCTTCGAGCGATTAGTCGGTTCGCCTTGCCCGTCGCGATAATTCTAGAGTGGTTGCAAGCCTGCTAAGGTAACCGAGTCAATTCCCTTTCGTTGAATGAGCACTTTGAACGTTTCTCCCATTCCTTCCGGATGGATCAGGGTTTTGAATTGGGATCGAGCCGCTATTTTGCCGTGCTCGCTTGCACCAGGGTTTTCCACGTCGGCAAAATCGGAATGTCTCGCGAGCGCTAATAGGAAATTGGTCTGAGACGTGAAGCCTGCCAGCGTGAGGCCGCCGCCACGGCCCCACAGATCGAGTGCCGTGAAATTCACATGCGCTGTGAGATCCTGCGCGCCGGGGGCGCGGTAGAAATCTTCGCCCGCACGGTGGCGATCGTAAGCCATCAGGGTTCCGCGCATGTGGCGTTCGTCGTAAAGCTGCTGGGCTTCATGGCCGTAATCGATGGTGACAACGAACCCGCGCTGCAGTCGGCGTGCCCCTTCTTCGATCCATTTGCACGCGCCTAGATTCGCTTCGGCCATTTGTCCTTCGCGTAGGGCAATGCCCTGCGCGTCGAAGTATTCGGCGATTCCAATGAACGACAGCGGTCCGAATTCCTCGTGGAATCCGGCCTGTGAATGCGTGACATATATCTCTTGCAGGCCCTCATTGGCGCGCAGAACGCGATGCACTGCGAACGCATCGAATAACTCGTTCGACAATATGCACCCGTTCGAGATTTCCGCCGGCAATTCTTCGCTAGAACAAAACTGCCCGCTCACAAGGTGATCCCCGAGATTCTGCCTCTGCGCTGTCCGGCGGACGGCCGATCGCTCGACTGCGACATAACGCATGGCCTCATAAAACTCGCTCAAAGACTCGCGCGCGCAGTCCAGAATTTGCGTCGCCAACCGCCCGGTGCCAGCGCCAACCTCGACCAATGCAAATGGCTTTGGCCGGCCAAGCACAGTCCACATTTCGTGAAACTGGCGCGCGAGCAAACGACCGAACACTGGAGTTACGTCGACACTCGTGATGTAGTCGCGATGCTCGCT
This sequence comes from uncultured Acidobacteriota bacterium, assembly GCA_963721825.1. GTDB lineage: Bacteria > Acidobacteriota > Terriglobia > Acidiferrales > UBA7541 > Palsa-295. The sequence continues at coordinate 241,931 of CAVRLE010000003.1, forward strand.
TTGATCTGCTTTCGTGTAGTAGCCGTGCTCCGGATGATACAGGCAGGCATCCATGTATTCGGCAAAGGTGATTCGGCCCCGCGATTTGATCTGTTCGGCAAGAATTGCAGCGAGCGGCGTGGGATTGGAACGCACGCGGTTAGTTCTCCCGCTGCGGATTGCGGGTGAACATTTCGATCACATAGTCGTGCAGGCAGTCATAGAGATGCTTTTGGAAAGTCCAGGGGAACTGGGAATGCTCGATCTCGCGCGGGCGAAGCTGAATCGTGTACTCGTGGACTTCCGGCTCCGAGGGCTTGAAGCGAATCAGAACTTCCACGGATTCTTTTGCGCTACGAGCTTCAAAATCGAACAGCGGATGCTCGTATTTCGTGAGTTCGTAGCACACTTTCGCGAGCATTTCGTCTTCGGGCGTCACGTCGCGGCGGCTCCCCCGCCCTTCATCTCATCGAAAGCACGCTGAAATGTATCGAGCGCCTCTTTATCGAAGAGCACGAACGATACTTTTTCCAGAGACGTGGGGCCTTCGAAGTGTTTGGCCACTTCGCGCAACATAATTTCCGCGCATTCACGCATTGAAAACCCAGCGATGCCGGTGCCAACGGCAGGGAACGCGATCGTCTTCAGTTTCTTTTGCGCTGCAATTCGCAGCGAGTGAGCCGTGGAACTGCGCAGTGATAGCGCATCGGTGCGGCCACCCAATTCCATACTGGCAGCATGGATCACATAGCGCGCTTTGAGTTCTCCTCCTGTCGTGATGGCCGCGCCGCCAATAGGAATTGCGCCGATTTCATCGCACTCAGCCTGAATTTTCGGGCCGCCTTTGCGCCGAATCGCTCCGGCTACTCCGCCTCCGAGCTGCAAGTCGTTGTTCGCGGCATGGACGATTGCATCCGTATTCATTTCGGTTAAATCGCCCTGCAAGATCTCGATGCGACGGGCAGAGTTCATTCGATCTCGCCCTTCGTGCGAAGAGCTGCAACTTCATCGGCCGGGGACGGTTCAACCGGTTCGTAGATAACGGCGACTTCCATGCCCATCCGCCGCGCTGCTTCAGAGCACGCCGCGACGGTCGTATCCGATGTGTCTGCTCCGCGAACGAGTTCCACCCGTGTGATCCTTGGCAAAGGATTCGCGAAGCGCATTCCTATGCAGTCCTCAGTGCGAAAAGTAATCGAGGCAATCCCCGTAATGGAAAGTGACGTGTTGCTTGCGAGGATGGCGTCAGGCTTGGCAAATTTGTCGAAGATCGTGAAAATTTCAAGCTTCACTTCCATCTCGTCAGGAACCGTCTCGATTAACATATCGGCAACGCGGCACACCTCATCGACTCGGCTTGCGGTAGAAAATCGAGCGAGCGCTGATTCGCGACCTTGCTGGGGTAACTCCTGCTGAGTGGTGCGCTCATCGAGCGATTGCTCGATGTGAGCGATTCCCTTTTCAAGCATTTCGCGCGACACATCCTCCAGAACCACCCGGTAACCTCCGATCAAAGCCGCGAGCGCAATTTCCCGCCCTATCACGTTTGCGCCAATGACTCCGATAGTCTCGATCTGCATCTTCGATCCAGCGACTACCCCTGCACAGGAAAAAGCCGGGCCGCGTTGTCGTATAGAATTTTCTGTTGCGCCGCCGCCGAAATCGGCAGAGCGCGGAATTTCGCAATGTTACCAAGCACGTCAGGAACGCCGGGGCCCGGCCAATCGGTTCCAAACAGCACCTTATCGGCGATCTCCTCGATACGCGGAAAATATTCCATCAACTTCTGCGGCGGAATACCGGAAATATCCATATACATGTTTGGGTGCCGGCGAACGAGAAAGAACGCTTCATTCATCCAGAGCGGGCGGCCACCGTGCGCGAGTATCACGACGAGGTCGGGGAAATCCACGCCCACATCATCAGCGAGCATTGGCTGCGCGTAAGCATTCCGAGCGCCGAGAAAAATCGAAGTGCCCGTGTGAATCATAACAGGCATGCCATTCGCTTGAGCTCGTTCGTACATCCCGCGCAGTGGGCCAAGCCCGTTGCGGTAGTCATTCGGAGCAAAAAGCTGGTGCGACGGATGCACCTTCAGCGCGCGGATCCCGATTTGTTTCAGACAATCCACTTCGGCGCCGGGATCGGACACATACCTGGGATGAACGGAACCGAATGCCAGCAGGCGCTTCGGATCAGCAGCACAATAACGCGCCACCCATTCGTTCACTTCCGAGGTAAATCCAATCACATCCGGACTGACGTAATTAATCAAACCAGCCCGTTCGATTTCCGAGCTGTCCATAAATTTCAGGAATTCGCTGGGGCTCGCAGCAAATCGAACGGCATCCTTAAAATCTTTTCGCCCGCGTCGAACAAGCTCCTGAGCCTCAGGATTGAAACCCTCCATCGGCGTGATGTGAATGTGGATGTCGATAACAGGAGGCAAATGAAAATTACTCCAAACTCGCTAGAGCCTTGCGATCCCTTCTTCGTCGAAGCCAAGGACAACGCGTCCTCCGGCGAGGATCACGGGGCGGCGGATCAGGTTCGGCTCCTTCGCCATCATACGAATCGCTTCCGCGCGCGAAGGCGGATTCTCTTTCATATTTTTGCGGCGGTACAGCTCGTTCCGCGTATTCAGAAAGTCCCGATGATCGCGATCGCCAATGAGTTTTTCGAGGTCATCTGCAGTGAGCCTGTCTTTGCTCAGATCGTGAAAGTCCAGCGCTATGCCCTTCTTTTGCAAGAGACCTCTTGCTTTGCGGCAGGAGGTTCAAGTGGGCTTGTGAAAGAACTTTACCCTCTTGCGGGAACTTTTCGATTTGCCTTTGCTCATCGCTGTTCTCCCTAGTAACGCGGAACGGTGGGGTCAATCTCAGCCGACCAACGATCGATGCCCCCGGCCATGGATTTCGCGCCCGGTATTTCTTGCGATCGTAGCCATGCTGCCGCGTCGAGGCTGCGGATACCATGATGGCAGAACAGAACAATATTGTCGGCTTGTTCGAATTTGGCGAGGTCTGTGGGAATTTCCCGCATCGGAACGAGCACCGCGCCTTCGATCCACGAAGTTTCAAATTCCCATTTTTCGCGCACATCGACAAACAGAAATTTCTCGCCGCGATCCATCATGCTCTTTACTTCGCGCGGCGTGATTTCGATATTCGCGAAAAGATCCTCAGCCATCAGTACCCGTAATCTGCGGGCGCGGATAGGGCGTGCTCGCGCACGCGAAGCGCGTTATATCGTTCCGAGCTGAGCCTTTCCATGTACTCACGCCGGTCGCGCACCTGCAAAACCCACCTCGATAGCCAATTCTCGAAGTCTTCTATTCGCTTCGTCTGATCGTGATACTCGCTGAAAAATGCGTGGTCGCGGCCATAGTACCCTTGAACGGGCGAAGGATGCACGCCACCCGGCTCGTGTACGACGGCCGACACCGTGAATCCCGGAATCAAAGTGCGATTGGGATCCGAAGCAATCACTTCGGGCTCGACAATTTCTTCCGCGACGACAATCACCTTCCGAGAAGCGCGCGCTCCGTCAATCGCTACCCCCAGGCTACCCCAAACGTGCGCGTTTCCTTCAGCATCGGCGCGCTGCACGTTGATGATCGCAACGTCCGGCCGCAGCGCGCGAACTGCAACCAATTTCTCTTCGCTCACGGGCGATGGAAATTCGCGCAAATTGCCGTTTTCCTTGAGCAGATCGCTGCCGAGCGTGGCATATGTGGGCATGAACGGTACGCCCAGCGCTGCCGCGTGCAATGCCAGCGCCAGCGTGAAATTCGAGTAATCAACTGTTTCGAGACGCCGAGGAATTCCCTGCTCCACCGCGCGGCGGAAGCAATATCCCACGCCCGCGGAAACATTTCCCACCCACGCCGCCATCACGCGCGAGACGCAACCCGCGCCGATCAGCTGGTCAAATAAAATATCGGAGATCGGCCCGACAAGAGTCAGATCACGACGGCCCTGTCGAATCAGCTCGTGGCCTGCCGCGAACGGAATCATCTGCTCAAGCTGCGCTCCGAGCAGCACCATCGAGCCGGACGGCACATGCCGTGCGATCGCGTCATGCATCGTCGCCAATTTGGATTCGCCAGCCATCGTCTCCAACTGAAATATAGATTCGAGCTACCGCGTCCAGAAATGATTCGGATCAATCTCGCGCATTACGTCGAGCTCGGAATCGCTTGGCGCCCGCGTGTCCACCAACTCGTCGGCCACACGTAACGTCCAGCCCGTGTTTGTCAGCACTTCTTCGACGCTAACGCCCGGATGAACAGAAGCGAGATACGCCTCGCCGTCCGCCCCGAATCGAAGCACGCCCATCGTCGTGATAATAGCTGATGGTCCTGACGCTAAAGGAAGCCCCTGCGCGTAGCGCCAGCCGTTGCCGAGACCGTAACCCGGCGAGGTGACATGGCTCACGCGCTCAGTCAAACGCGCGCGTTCATGGGTGAGTAAAACGACGGTGCGTTTCGCAAGGCACGCAATGTCGCACGCGCCTCCCGATCCCGGCAACCGCTGCATTTCGCGATTGCGATGTCCCCATGTGCTGTTCAGATTACCGAACCGGTCGACTTCTGCAGCGCCCAGAAAACCCATATCCACGCGGCCCTGTTGCAACAGGCCCATCACGTCGAGCATTTGCCCACACTGCGTGGCAGCGCGGAGATTGGGCGGATCGCCCATCGTATAAAGAAGTTCTTTGGCGGGGGTTTCGCGGATGATTCCGTTTTCGAAAAGCCCGATCGCGCGCGGAGCGTGCGTCCGCCGCGCCACCAGGAATGCCAGCATCGGCAGCCGCATTCCCACGAACACCAACTCGCCGTCGCGGATTTCCCGCGCCGCCGCAGCCACCATCAATTCGCTGAAGGTAAAACCGCGCGCAGCGCTTTCCGCGTCCGTGCGAGCGCGCACGTTATTCCATGCTCCCCTTCTGCTCGACCCACTTCGGCTCGGTGACCTGAATTTCGTTGACGAGCTTGATGTCTTCGGCTTGAGGAGCATTTCTTTCATGTGCTCCGCGTATTTTTCGGGCGACAGCAGTTCGCCGTGACGCTGTACGGCTGTTCGCGCGAATTCGCCGATGAAGACGGTTGAACTTCAAATCCGGGCACGTACAGCTGCGGCTGTCCAGCGGGGACGTGCTTGTTGATCTGCTCGATCAGCTTGATGCACTCCTGATGATAGAGCTCGCGGTTGTGCTCGTTCATGTCGCCCGAGGTCAGCTTCCTGTGCAGTGGGCTTCGTCGTAGCGCCTTTCAAGCCCCAGACGTAGAACCAGTGCGCGGAGCTGGAGCGATCGACGCCGAAAAGGTCGTAGCTGACGGGAATCCACTTGTTGATGTATTTCTGAATGATCTTCAGCGGGCACGACGCCGGCTTTGACGATGCGCTTGAGGCCGTCCTGGCCCGTGCCCAGATGAAAGGATTCTTCGCTTGCAGCATCGGATTCATCGATTGCGCAAGCGGCTCGAAGCCGGAATAGCTGAGCATCGTCAGCTGGAATTTTCCATCGCGATCGACGAAATCGGTGTAGACGAAAAAGTCGAGCCAGTTGTTGACGATCTGATTGAACGCGCCGAGCAGGCGCTTCTGATTCGAAGGCACGGCGCTCGAGCATTTTCTGCGCTTCCACGTTGCCGCTGTAGCCAAAGTGGTTGATCAGCAGGTGGCACATCTGCCAGCCGTGGCGCATTTCTTCGGTGACCACGCGGCAGAGCGACTTGCGGTCGTGCTCGCTTGGCGAATGTTTCGAAGAGGCGGCGCTGCTGCTCGACGGAGGCGAATTCGGTGTCGCCCTGGTAGACGATCAAGTTCAGCAGGCCGTCGCGCATTCGCTGGTCGGGAATCTGCAGGACTCGCTGCCATTTCGGACGGCCCTTGAAGGCGCCGAATTCGATTTCGTTCGAACGCGTGGGCCCGAATTTCGCTTCAAATTGATAATTCTCGATTTCAGGATAGTTCACGCCGATATCGTTTCGCCACACGCGGAAGAGGTCTACCCAGTCATCAAAGGTGGCGATCCGTGCTGCCGGCATCGAAGTCTCCTCAATAATTTCGTAATTAAAATTTCCTGCTCTTCCAACAAAGGGCTAGTGCCCTTTAAAATTCGGTTTTCGTTTTTCGAAGAAGGCGTTCAGTCCTTCCAGGCAATCCTCGGACTGGAAGCAGTGAATCTGAAGTCGAATTTCCTCATCCAGTTTCGTTTCCAGGTTTTTTCTGTCGTCGCCCACGATGGTGCGTTTCACGTCGCGTAGTGCCACAGTGGGCGCTCCTGCCAGCACATCCACAATCTTCTGCGTCTCTTCCTCAAATTTGTCGGCGGGAAAAACGCGGTTCACGATTCCCAATCGCAGCGCGTCCTTGGCGGAAAGGGTTTCCGCCGTGTAAAAAAGTTCGGCAGAGAGCGCCGGCCCTACGATGCGCGGCAGAAAATAAGTGCCGCCAAAATCAGGATAAAGCCCGACCTTTGCGAACGATTCCGCAAAACTGGCTTGCTCTGACGCAATCCGCATATCCGCCGCGAGCGCGAGATTCATGCCGCCGCCGGCCGCCGGTCCGTTCACGGCCGCGATCACAGGCTTCGTCATCGTGGCGATCCCGAGACACATTTCCTTGCCCGTTTCCAGCAGCACTTTCAATTCGTCACTCGCGTTACGCTTTCGGAGGTCAAGGATAAACTCCAGATCACCACCCGCGCAGAAGCCGCGCCCTGCGCCCGTTATGACGACAGCCCGCACCGAATTGTCCTGCGAAGCGTGCAATAGCGCGTGCACTAGGCCGCGGCCGAGTTCGACGTTGAGCGCGTTCAGCTTGTCCGGGCGATTCAGTCGAATGACGGCAACATTACCCCTGCGCTCTTCGAGCACTACTTGCGATGGGTTCGTTTTCTGCGTTCCGGCAGCGGTTTGCTTGGCGGCTTCAGCCATTGCGGTTACCTCTAGTTGACCTCTAATCCTTCAGACTCTTCAGCAGCGCTGCCAGTTGCTTGAAATATCGAGTTTTCACTGCGCGCTCGGTTCCAGCATTTTGGCCGCTTGTGGAAGGCAGGACGAAAACCTGCGCTTCATACAATTTCTCTTTCTGCAAGCCGAGCTTGCAGGGGCGCCCGGTGAATTTCTCGTAGACGGTTTTGCCATTGAACGCGATCACGCGCGGCCGCATCTCCTCGAGTTTTTGCGCGAGCAGCACTCGGCCCTCTGCGAACTCCTGGCGCTCGATCTCTTCGATTCCGCGCGTCGGGCGCTTCACGAGATCAGTCATACCAATTCCGAACTCGAGGCACCGCCGATCGTCTTCATACCCGATCGGTTCCGGCAACACGCCCGATTCGTACATAATCGACCAGAACTGGTTCGTGCGCCCCGCGTAGTAATGCCCCACACGTGCGGAGCGATCGCCGGGATTCGCTCCCACCAGAATCAGCTTCATTCCCTTGCGAAGATAATCGGGTAGTGTCCTCATTCGCCCCTTGAGAATTCACCGCCACGCATTTTTCTGCGTGAAGCTTCGAGCTGACTTTCTACTTACTTTCCCTTGAATTCCGGCTGACGCTTCTCCACGTAAGCCTTCAAACCTTCCTTGGCATCCTCGCTGGTGAAAAGAAGCTGCTGCAGTTCGCGTTCAATTCCCAGCGCTTCACCAAAGCCGACTTCAGAGCCGGTGACGACCGCTCGCTTAATGCGCCCCACGGCGCGCGACGCCTTGTTCGGCGGGCAGAACTGCCGCGCGTACGCCACAACGTCATCCCAGAACGATTCGCGCTCGTAGATGTAATGGATCAAGCCGAATTCGAGCGCCTCTTCGAAGCTAAATGTGCGCCCCGTGGCCATCAGTTCGATCGCCCGCGCCCGACCGACGATGCGCGAAATTCGCTGCGTGCCGCCCGTGCCCGGAAGCACGCCAAGATTCACTTCCGGAAGCCCGATCTTACCGCCTTCTTTTTTGGCGATGCGGATGTCGCAAGCCATCGCAATCTCAAGGCCGCCACCCACCGTGTGCCCGTTCAAAGCAGCAATGACGAGTTTCGGCGTCTGTTCCAGCCGCGAAAGCGTCTCGTTAGCATGCAGGCAGAAATAATACTTAAACGTCGGATCGGCCTTCGTCAGCATCGGGATGCTGGCGCCCGCGGAAAAGAATTTCTCACCCGCGCCGCGCAGCACGATCACGTGAACGCTCTCATCCATCCGCGCGCGCAGAATCGCGGTATCAAGCTGCTGCATCATCTCGTACGTGTACGTGTTCGCCGGCGCATCGTCCATCTGAATGATTGCTAGTCCGCCGTCATTCTCATACTTGATCAGCTGCTTCTGCTCTACCAAGGTCGTTGTCGCCATCATCTTTTCTCCGTTTCCTATTCCATCGAATTGAAATCGAAACTGACATCGAAATTAACTCACCGCTCGCCCCGCCACTTCAATTCCGTTGCGCGCCACGCGAGCCGGCTTAAGCTCTGCCATCTCGCGTCCCTCAGCCATCACTCCATGCAAAAACATACCGGCAATCGTCTCAGCCAGCGAATCTGCCTGCGGGTCCGTCTCCGGCCGGTGCCAGGTGTGAATCCAGTTCATCATCCCAAAAAGCGAGAGCACCGCCACTCGAGAATTCATCCGGCGCGCAATCCCGCTCTTACGCATCTCTTCAAAAATTCCCAGCGCAATCGAATAGTAACGCCGCTTGATCTCCAGCACTTCCTTACGATACTCCCCTTCCAGCGCCTCGTCCTCGTGCGTCAATACCTTCATCTCCACTGGATGACGCAGAAAGTAATCCAGATGATTCTGCACCAGCGCCCGCAGTTTTTCTACCGGATCGCTCAAGCCCTTCAGGCGCTTCTCCAGCCGCGCCACAATCGTTTTGAAAGTGAACAGCTGAATGAGGTACAGCAGCTCCTGCTTGCTTTTTATGTAGTAATACATGCCAGCCAGAGAAATGCCACTCGATCGGGAGATATCCCGAATCGATGCGCCCTCATATCCTTTTTCGCAGAATACCTGCGCGGCATGACGCAGTATCAGTTGCTGTTTGGAGTGCGAAACGCGTGGATGGTTGCGGAGTTTCGGCATCAATAGGTAAGTTTGCTAGTCGAACGTTCGTTCGAAAATACAGGATACGAGACCGCCTCGGCCCTGTCAAGAGCCGAACCCGCCCGAGATTCCTGCCAGTCCTGCCCTAAATTCATGCATCCGGGAGGCCTGTTAGCTCGTCTAATCTGCTGTGATCGTGTCGACTGTTTTACCCGTCAGCGCATTCAAAACCCGTGCTACCCTTTCCCTTCCGGATAGCCCTCGGATCGGAATCGCACGATGAGCGCCCCAAAAACGAATCCTGTCGAGCCGCCAGCGCACCAGCTGCCCTCCACAGTTGTCAAAGACGACGAGCCCGTTCTCGTCGCCGCTGCAAAAGCTGGCGACATCCCCGCCTTCGAAACCCTCGTCGGCCGCTACGAGCGAAAGATTTTCCGCCTCGCGCAAAATATCACCCAGAATCGCGAAGATGCCGAAGACTCGATGCAGGAATCTTTCCTGAAGGCATTCGAGCATCTCGCCGAATTTCAAGGCAACTCGCGCTTCTACACCTGGCTCGTTCGGATCGCTGTGAACCAGGCGCTGATGAAGCTGCGCAAGCGCCGCCCCAATCAGGTCTCGCTCGACGATGAAATCGATACCGGCGAAGAGCTAATCCCCCGCGACGTGGAAGATTGGGGCCCTTCTCCCGAAGACCGCTACGAGCAATCGGAACTTTCGAACATTCTCAACTCAACAATTTCCGAACTTGACCCATCTTTTCGAGTCGTTTTCCAACTTCGCGACATCGAAGAATTGTCCACTGAGGAAACGGCAGAAGCGTTGGGCCTCTCAGTTCCCGCGGTGAAGTCGAGATTGCTTCGAGCACGACTGAAACTGCGGCAGAAATTGAATCGGTATTTTAAACGGAGTGAAAATTCGTGAATTGCAGGAACATCGTAAAAGAACTTTCGAACTACCTCGACGAAGCGCTCGACTCCACGCTGAAAGCCTCTATCGAAAAGCACCTCGAGCATTGTGAAGACTGCAAAGTAGTAGTGGACACGACCAAGCAGACGATCCAGATCTATTGCAACTCCGAGCCGGCTCCTCTGCCAGAAGACACGCGCCAGCGGCTTCGCGATGCCCTTAAGAAACGGCTTCGCGGCGTTCGGGTCTAGACGCCTCGCGCTTCCCCGAATCGGGCTTCCTTCTCCCACATCGGAATTTCCCTTCCTATTTTTCTTTGCCGGGCAAGCTCGTAGATTTGCCCCGCCACAACAATATCCTCAATTGCGATTCCGTTCGACTTGAACAGCGTGATCTCTTCGGGATTAGTCCGCCCCGGCGCCTTGCCCGCCACAATTTCTGCCATCTCTGCCACGCGGCTCCAGCGGTTGTCGTCCTGGCCAAAAACCTGAATCAGATCGCCCGACTCGAGCTTCGATTGCTCGCGTGAATCGACAACGATCACGTCACAGCGCTCAACCGCCTCGGCGTCCAGCTCCCGTTTCTGTGGAAAATTCGCGCCGATTGCGTTGATATGCGTCCCTTTTTTCAGCCAGCGGCCTTCGACCACAGGATTCGTGGACGTCGTCGAAGTAATCACGATATCCGCGTCGCGAACCGCTTCTTCCGCATTAGCCGCAGATCTTACCGGCACTTTCAACCGAGCCGACATCTCCTCCACGAACTTCTCGCGCCGGTTCGCATCCCTCCCGCAGACGCGCACTTCTCCCAGCTCGCGCACTAGCGAAACTGCCTCCAGCTGCGTTCGCGCCTGCAATCCCGTTCCTATGATTCCCACCACTCGCGAATCCTCGCGAGACATCCACCGAGTCGCAACTCCGCTCGCCGCTCCGGTACGCACTTGCCCCAGAAAATCCGCTTCGATCACCGCAGCCAGGTCACCCGTCGTCACATTGAACAGCGGCACGATGAAGCGCAGCCCTTCCTTCGCGCTCGAGTAAATCTTCAAACCCATGTAGCCGCCCGTCGCATCCGCAGCGGCCATATAATGCAAATAGCTTTTACCTGGAATATGCAACCTCTGACGCGAATGCACGATCGCGTTTCCGGTTGCCAGCCTCCGGAACGACTCCTCCACTGCCGCAATCGCCTCAGGCATTGTCAGAAGCCCTCTCACGTCAGATTCCGTCAGCAACAACGCCATATCAAATCACCTCGGCCGAATGTTATCCCACTGCAAACGGTTTGCCGAGGCATCATTCCCGGGTCATCCGGTTACTCTAAACGACCCCCGGTCATCTTCCCGTTACTGGTGTCGTGCGCGCTAACTTGACACCGTCCTCCGTGCAGGCTAGGTTATGCGGCGATTCTCGCGCTGGCTTTTTTTGGGCGTGGCTTGGTGTCCTGGCTGCCGGCTTCGTCCCATCGAGAAAATGGCGGAACGATTCGCGCGGAGGCGGATCGCAAATGATGTGGTGGCAAACGTCGGTAAAGCAGCTGCGAGCGACGGTGTCGCCCCCGAAATCTGGCCAGGACGTCGCTCAATTTTTCGTCGTGATGACCGCTTGCTTTGCTGCGGGAATCCTGGGGCTAAAGCTCACAATCCTACATCCGCCGGTCTCCCCTATTTGGCCGCCGACAGGAGTTGCGCTCGCGGCCTTGCTCCTTCTCGGTTACCGCGTCTGGCCAGCGATTTTCATTGCCTCATTTTTTGTTTGTCAAGCGGGTTCCACGCCGCTGCACGCGTCGTTGGCAATTTCGATTGGTAACACGCTCGAAGCGCTCGCGGCCGCGTATCTGGTCAACAAGTTCGTGCAGGGAATTAAAGCCTTTGACACAGCGCAGGGTGTTTTCAAGTTCGTCCTGTCCGCCTGCGTGCTGGCTCCTGCCGTCAGCGCGACAATCTGCCTCGCCTACCTCTACCCTGCCGGGTACTCGCAAGGTCCGGACAAAGGGATGATGTGGCTTACTTGGTGCGTGGGAGATGGAATCGGAGCTCTTCTTTTCGCTCCGTTTCTTATACTGATTTTTGGTTCCTCGCATCATCGACTGTCCAACCGCGAGGCCCTGGAACTCTTCGTAATGATCATAGGTTTAATCGCAGTCTGCCTAACTGTCTTCGGACCTTTTTCCGCTTTCATTCACCACAAACAGCTTTTGCAAGAGTGGCTGTGCGTTCCGTTCTTGGTTTGGGCAGGTTTTCGATTCTGTCAACTGGAGGCTGCCGGAACCATCCTCCTGATGTTTGGGCTGGCTATTTGGGGCACGTTTCATGGATTCGGTCCGTTTGTGAGTCCTGACTCTAATTTTTCCCTCATGATCCTGGCAGCTTTCGTAGGGGTCACCGGCACGGCGACGCTCGCTATTGCCGCCACTTTATCCGAACGCCGGCACGTTCAAGAGGGGCTCCTCGGCCTGCAAAGCATCCTGCACGCGACAGTTGACGGAAAAACGCGAGATTTGACTGTCACCATCGAGAGCCTTCAGGCGGAAGTTGTCGAGCGCATGGTTGCAGAAAAAGCCCTGCGGGAAAGCAACGCCCGCTTCGAGCAGCTCGCAGCCACCATTTCGGACGTTTTTTGGCTGATGGACATCACGAATATGCGGCTTTTGTATATCAGTCCGGCTTATGAATCCGTCTGGGGCCGCCCCTGCCGCACCCTATACAACGATCCCCACTCCTGGCTCGATGCCGTTCATCCCGATGATCACGAGCGCGCGCTCAGCTTTTTCGACCAGGAAACCCGCGAGAGCCGGTACGATGCGGAGTACCGAATCGTTCGCCCCGATGGCGAAGTGCGTCACATCTGGGACCGCGGCTATATAATCCGCGATGAGAATGGACGGGTTGCGCGCATTGCCGGCCTCGCCAGCGATATCACCGAGAAGAAACGCCTCCAGGAAGAGCTACAGGAAGCTCAAAAATGGAAGCACGAACGGGATTGACATAGACCTAAATTCCATCTACAAACGCTACGGGGGATCTTAACGCTATGATGATTGGCAACAGGCTCAGGGCAATTCGCGAAGAGAAAGACCTTTCGCAAGGCGACATCGAACAGCGAACAGGTTTGCTTCGTTGCTACATTTCTCGGGTAGAGAACGGTCACACCGTTCCGGCCATCGAAACCCTCGAGAAGCTGGCGCGAGCTCTGGACATTCCACTCTATCAGCTCTTCTACGACGGCGATAAGCTGCCTGCTCTTCCAAACGCCTCCTCGAAGAAACCGGCAGAGAAGGACTGGGCCAGCTCCGGAAAATGGTCGCGCTTCATGATGCGCGTGCAGGATCTGGTAGGACGGATGGATCCGCGCGATCGTCAGCTGCTTCTCTTCATGACCGAGAAGATGGCGCGGAAGTAGCGCGAATACCAGTTAGAAGTTCGCTCGATATCGCAGCACTCGCGCCAGGGGTTGATCGAGAACCAGCAGTTCTCCGCGTGGGCTTACGGCCAGTGCCGGCGGCGGTCGGAATGCCTGTCCCAGCTGCGGCGCCAGATCCTGGTCGAACATTGGCTTCCCTGCAATCGTCCACACGTGTACCACTCGCCCATCCGCATCCATCGCAAAGATACTTGTTTTTGAGACCGCGAACTGAGAGCTGAGCCGCCCTGCAGTGCCGCCCGCGGCTAGCTTTATTTCAGAAACAAGCTGCCCCCCATCGGTGAATCGCATGATCCGGCTTCCGTGCTCGTCAAATATGTAGAGATTCCCGTCCGGCCCCATCACCACCGGCCCCCAGTGACTTCCGGCATCGCCGGTACCAGACACCGGTTCCCAAGACTGCGTAAGCCGGAAGCGAGGCGAGTAGGTGTCCAGCTTTCCGCTTCCGGAATTCAGCACGTAGATCGAATCATCGCTGCCCGCCGCCACGCTGACGAATCCTTCCTTGCCAGGCCGAGTCTTCAAGTGCAATTCGCGGTGAATATCCTTTTCCCCTCCGGGATAAATCACGAACACGCTTGCGCGAACCGGATCCGAAACGTAAATGTCGCCGTCGCTATCGACCGCGATCCATTGCGGATGCTTGAGGGCGTCCTCCGTGAAGGAGAGCAGCGGCGTTCCCTGCCAGTCGAATTTGTGAATGAACTGGCTTCCCGCATCGGCGATATACACGTTGCTAAGGGGATCAGTCGCGATGCCTACTGGCTCCGACAGTTGTCCAGGACCGCCGCCTCGTACGCCGAATTGAGCGACGAATTCCAGCGCCGGCGCGGCTGGAAACGGTGATTTCGCTGCCGTCGAAGTCTGCGAGCAACCGGCGAGAGCCGCAACGATGATGCTCGTCAGAAAACCAGCGATGGCAACGCATCTAGCGCGAAGGGGCATACTCAGATGAATTTATCGCATCTCAGCGTGAGTGTGGCGTCGAATCACGTCCGATGGAACGCGTTGATTAATGCGTGTGCTTTCGCGGCTTTCGAGGCTTCGTCTCACCGGCTTGTTTCACGCGGCGTACGATGGTCTGGCGCATCACGTAGTCGCGCTGAGCTGGTGCGCCATTGCTGAGGTCGGTGAAGGAAAACCTCGTGTCGCTGGCTTGCGGGGAATCTTTGACCTCGACTGGCAGCTTTCCGCACACGCCACTCTCCACATAGGCGGTTTCATATCGCTCGCGCTTTTTTCCCCACGTGTACACGCGCAGCATTGAGAAATCGCAGGGTTGCCCTTCCGGGCCATGCGCGCCCAGCAGCAGGTATTGCGACCTGGATTTTCCGGAGGCGTCGACCACTTTATTCAGCTCTGACCACGACACGATCCGCATTCCCGCCGAACTTGCGTAATCGGGCAGCGGTTGCGGCACATCGAGTTCAATGAAGTGGCCGAGAATCCAGCCCGACACCGAATCCTTTTCCGATGTCTGCGCCCGCACGAGCCACCAATCCTCTTTTCGTGCTTGAGCGGGCTCACTAGCCTGTTCCTCTGAAGCCGCTGCCGCGCCACTCGTGGGAACTTCAACGGCCCGGCGCTCGAAAATCTGAAGCGGAATGTTCTTGTTGAGCTGACGCAGACGAATTCCATCCCGGCCCGCGTCTATCCGCAGATTCGTAAGGGCTTTCGTGTGGCCGCGCGCCTGAATCGGGAGTGAAGATGTCCGCTTTCCAAGATCCCCAGCTTTTTGCCACACATCGGTCGAGAGGAGGTCGCGCTCATTCACCCATCCGGTCAGGCCAGTGGTTGTGCGTACGTTCACCTGGTCCTGAAATCGCTGCAGCACCTCCAAGCGATCTCCATAGCTGACGGTCGTGATTGGTTCGCGCACCTGTGCCGTCGTGCTCTGCAGCGTAACCTGGCGGTTCGCCGCATAGGCGATCTCGAGCGGCGCTGGGGCGTGACGCAGGCGAAAATACGCTGCAGCCGCCACTACGAGGAGCACCGCAAATCCGAGAAGGAGCTTGCGCGTCACGGACGGTCACCGAACCTTAAATCCAATCGGGCGATGCGCACCGTGGCGCGAATTACGCCGTTCAATCCGAGGCAGTCATCTCCTCCGGCGGTCACTCCAATCGGATCCGCCGGAAGGCGGCCGGTGAAAACCTGCTTTGAAGCGGACATTTCCTGACGTAGCTCCAATTGCAAAGGTCGATTTTATACCACCGGGCGCGCGGGTCGCGGCACGGCATCGCGGGCCGGTTTCCAAAGCTTCGACGGTGGACGAAACTTTCCTTCTGATACAATCCACCGGTCGTTTTTGAGAATCGGTTGCCAATCGCTCGAAGAACGGGAGCTTTCGCGTGGAAATTCTAGAAAGGCTGAAGCCGCTCGCGCTCTTGCTGCTGCGCGTCGCTATTGGAATTGTTTTTATCTTTCACGGTTATCCAAAACTGTTTACACACACGCACGACATGATGCCTGCCTTTCAGCGAATGGGATTCCCGGCGTATTTCGTGTACATCGCAGGTGTTATCGAATTTTTCGGCGGAATCGTCTTGATTCTTGGACTATTCACGCGCATCGGCGCGCTGCTGCTGGCAGGCGAGATGGCGACAGCGATCCTGAAGGTGCATTTGCCGCAGGGGCCGATCACCGAAGTTAAAAACTACGAATTCCCGATGGTGCTTGCAGTAGCTTGTTTCGCGCTGGCGACAATCGGAGCTGGGATGATTTCGCTCGATCACGCCATTTATCGCGGAGGAGGCAGACCGCCGCGGCGACTCAAAGATCGCGGCTGAAACTTTCGCCGCGTTCGCATTGTCCTCGCTTCCGTTGCGCTGGCCTTGAGTCGATGCGCGAGTCTTATGCGGTTTGCACGGTGTGCTGTGATTCCACCGGAGGCGTAACTGGGACTGGCGCCTCGGGCATCACGATCCAGGCGATGAAGTAACCCAGGATCGCCGGGAGCACGGGGAACGGAACGAAGCACGCTAGAACCCACAGTAGACGGACGATCGTAGAATCCACGTCGAAATATTCAGCCACGCCGCCGCAGACTCCGGCAATTTTGCGATCCACTACCGAGCGCATCAGCCGCTTCTGGACCAGCGGAGCTCCGGCGCTTGGCACACGCTGGCGGGTTCCGCAGTAATAGCAAAAATTCGAATATTCGGTAATGTCGCGCTTGCAGTTTGAGCAATTCATCCTGAGACCTCCCGCGCGGACGAGCCTGTTCCGCGCCACCCTATAGTTACGATTCGAACCCCCCAAAAGTTTCCATTCGCATCGTCAATTATTTCGGGCGATTGTCCTAATACTTCGCCAATTCCAGCCCGGCGCGAACAATGTCGTCCGTCTGCGGCAGAATCACGTCTTCGAGCTGCGGCTGATACGC
Organism: uncultured Acidobacteriota bacterium; assembly: GCA_963721825.1. Lineage (GTDB taxonomy): Bacteria > Acidobacteriota > Terriglobia > Acidiferrales > UBA7541 > Palsa-295. Next base: position 258,666 of record CAVRLE010000003.1, read on the forward strand.
GCAGAATGTGTCCGTTGCCGCTACGCGGCGAACGGGCGCATCCAGTTGGTCGAATAGCTCGTCAGCAATGCGCGCCGCGATTTCGGCGCCGTATCCCCATGAGCGCGTGTCTTCGTATGCGACGATCACTCGATTCGTCTTTCTCACCGTAGCCGCGACCGCGTCCCAATCGTAAGGGCTGAGCGTGCGCAGGTCGATGATCTCCGTTGAAACGCCCTCGCGAGCAAGTTCTGCGGCGGCTACTTCCGCGCGATGCACCACGGCTCCATAGGTCACGATGCTCACGTCCGTTCCCTCACGCACCATGCGCGCTTTGCCAAACGGAACTGTAAAATCCGGACCCGGGTATTCGGAGCGATTGTAGGGCTGGCGGTAAAGATGTTTGTGCTCGAGAAATAGCACTGGATCGTCGCTGCGGATAGCAGTGCGCAGGAGACCGCAGACATCCAGCGCCGTGGAAGGCATCACTACGCGAAGGCCGGGAATGTGCGTGAAAGTGACTTCGCCGCACTGGCTGTGGTAGATCGCGCCACCGGTGAGGTATCCGCCGATCGCTACTCGAATTACTGCCGGCGATTTGAAATTGCCGGCGGAGCGCCAACGCATGGTGGCCAATTCATTGCGCAGCTGCATCATCGCCGGCCAGATGTAATCGAAGAATTGAATTTCGGTGACCGGCTTCATTCCGCGCGTGGCCATGCCAATCGCGCGTCCCACGATATTGGCTTCCGCAAGAGGTGAATTGAAGACGCGGCGACTGCCGAACTTGCGCTGCAAGCCGGAGGTCGCTTTGAATACGCCGCCCTTCCCTTTCAGCTTGTCCAGATGCTCTTCGCGGCTGCAATCGGCGATATCTTCTCCGAAGACAACGATGCGCTCGTCGCGGGCCATTTCGTCGAGAAGAGTGGCCGAAATCATTTCGACCATTGTTCTGGGCTCGCCCTGCAATTTGGGCGCAGCATCAAATTGCGCGGCGGCGGGATCAACGTCCGGCGAATACACGAATTCGTAAATCGAATTCTTTGACGGCAGTTCGGCGAGCAGCGCGCGGTCAGTGGCTTCGAGAATTTCGCGCTCGACGTCGGCTTCGATCGCCTCGAGTTCACGCTCATCTAGAATGCCTTCGCGGACGAGGAACAGCCCGAACTTCGGAATGGGGTCGCGGCGCACTTCGTCTTCGCGCTCTTCATCGCAGCGGTAGAGCTTCTCGTCGTCGGAAAGCGAATGCGAGTAAGGGCGCGTGACGTGGGCGTGAACCAGCGCCGGACCTTTGCGATCGCGGCAATGCGCGGCAGCGCGGCTGAGTGCGGCGTAGCTTTCGAGCGGGTCCGTGCCGTCGCACTCCTCGATCTGCAGCCCGGGATAATTCGCAACCAGTTTCGAGATGCTTCCGCCGGCGGTTTGCACTTCGACCGGTACCGAGATGGCGTATTCGTTGTCTTCGATCAGGTAAAGAACAGGCAGGCGCTTCGTGCAGGCTGTATTGAGCGACTCGAAAAATTCGCCCTCGCTCGTGGCGCCCTCGCCCGAGGAGACGTACACGATTTCGTCACGATGAAACCGCACGGCATTGCCGAGCGGCGCGTGCTTGGCCTGCTCGAGCGCCTTGGGAAATTCCGAGTAGTAGAGGGACGCTTCCGCTGCGCCCACAGATTGCAGGAACTGCGTACCCGTAGGCGACGAGCGCGAGACGATGTTCAATTTCTGGTGGCCCCAGTGCGAGGGCATCTGGCGACCGCCCGAAGCGGGATCGTCCTTCGCGCCCACGCCTTCGAGGAGCATCTCGTAAGCCGTCATGCCGAGCGTCAGGCAGAGAGCGCGATCGCGGTAGTAGGGATAGAACCAGTCGTACCCGGCTTTGAGAACGAGACCGGCGGCGACGAGTACGCCTTCATGGCCGGCGCCACTGATCTGGAAATAAATTTTATTCTGGCGCTTGAGCTGGATTTCGCGGTCGTCAAGCTTGCGCGAAAGAAACATCGTGCGATAAATGCGGATGAGCGCGTCGCGGTCGAGACCGTGGTATTTCGCGGCGTCGAATTTCGCTGTCTTAACTTTGGTTTGGGTCGGCATTCGTTACCTTCCGCATGAGAGGCTTGGAACGCGGAATCTGGGTGAAATGGTTACGGCTCATTATAGCTTTCCTGGAGGTTGGGGCAACAGTGACCCTTCGTCGGCCCTCGGCGTTTTCTGGGCAGGCGAGCGATGAGTGGCAAGGCTGAGCGAAAAACGCTGTTTTGTAACGATTAGAAATTGGATTGGAGTTTTGTTTTCTTGGAGTTGCGGGAAATTCTAATCGCGGTGTAACGATTAGGTTGTGGAGGCTAGGAGCTTGAGGCTGGAGTCTGGAAGAGAACGAGGACACAACCAAGACGGTGCCGGGCGGGCGGAACGAAGGAACGAGACGACAAATGGCCATCCGTTCGCGATTAGGAATTTGCAACTGGCTGCGAGGATTGCTACTTAGCTTGGATTTTAATCGCGGATTCGCGATTAGAAATCCCGGGGTTGGTGATGGGCAGCACAGGTGTCGCGACGGGAGCACGGTCGCTGGCAATTCGTGGCGTACTAATCCCTCGCTTGCTGCTGTTTGACGCGCCCGCCGCGAATTTTGTGTAACAGCCACGACTGATGTTAACATGGTAGTTACTATTCGTCGAGCTAAAAACAGATGCTGCCAAATTCGCTGACGCGAAAATCTGGAAGAGAGCAAAGGATGATGCCCACGCGCGCCGCCTTGATCTTGATATTGGTGGTGATCGTAGCGGTCGGATCGGCGATTTCGGCGGGCGCGGCGGGAGCGGGAGAGTCGGTGCTGACCGAGTTGGTAAGGCTTGAGCGGGAGACAGGGCTGGCGATTGCGTTTTATGAGAACGAGCTTGAAGTGGTTTCCTTCCAGAGGCGCGCTTCCTACCACTTGGGAAAGCTGGTTCCGATGGGAAGTTCGGGTGGAACAGTTTCGCCGGATGGCGCTGAGGTCGCGGTTGATTCTTCAAATTGGGGAGCTGGATATCGGAATCACACAATGTTTTTGGACGTCGTCGACACGGACGGAAGCGGCCTTCGCGAATATCGAGAGGTTCTTGGCGGCGTTGCATGCTGGTCTCCTGATGAGTCCAAGTTGGCGATGATTGTTCCACTGCGGCCAGAGGCCAAATTACAGATTCTCGATCTGACCACGAAGAGTATGCAAACCTTTGGACCTCAGACTGCCGAGCAGTACTTGCATCTGACGTCGCAGTGCTGGGCGCCGAATGGCAAGGAACTGGTCTTTGAAGCCAACGGAAACGTCCAGGTATACGAAATCGAGACGGATCACTCGCGCATTCTTGCAGCAGGAACTGAAGCCACGTGGTCGCCGGATGGAACTTGGATCGCTTATCGCGACGAACAGCACAGTGACTACTACGCGATTCATCCCTCGGGCGAAGGGAGGAAAAGATTATTTCACAAAGGCCGCACAGTCTCCGCATTGTATTGGTCGCCGGACGTACGCTTTGTTGCCTATGTGCATCAAGACTTTTTTGCGCTGGATGTCGAGTTCTATCACCTGATGGTGCGAAGGCTGGAAGACAATTCGGAGACATGGGTCGCGGATGGGGTTGCTTGCTGCATTGGCTATCAGTGGGTGAGGAATCCAGAGCTGTTGAAACGAGCTGAAGCCGCGGCTAAGGCGAAAAAGTGAAGCCTTTGGCGATAGTCAGTGCGACTGGGTCTTGAAGCCAAGGTCGCAGGGCTGCGACGTAAAGAAAAACGCAAAGGCAAGAGTGCCTGTGCCACTGAAAGCGCACCGCTTCCTCACATTGCGAACGCTTCAACGTAGCGAGTCCTGACGGAATAATTCTAAGCAACTTCATTTGGGAACACTAGCTCGGGGCTCAGGCTTCGTCTTCACGCGGAGGCCTAGCCTGGTGGGCGCCAGCGCTCGTCTAGGGCTATGCTGTGGAAGCCGTAGGTTTCGTAGCGCGTTGTTGCTTTGCCTTCGTGGAGGGTGATTACTGAGAAACCTTCTGGGGTGCCTAGGCGGGGGCCGTGCCACCAGTTGCCGCAGACTGCGCCGCTGGTGATGTATTGGGTGTTTTTGTAGGCGACTACTTCGTTGACGTGGGTGTGGCCTTGGAGGACGGCGATTACGTTTGCGTGCTCGAAGACTTCGAGGACTTCGGCGGCGTTTGCTACGGTCATTGTGTTGTATTTGCGGCCGGCTGAGACCACTTCTGCGTAGCTGGCGAATGCGGTGACGAGCGGGCAGTGGATCACGGCGACGACTGGCGCGGCTGCGGGTAGGCTCTTTAAGTCATTGCGCAGCCATTCGAGCTGGGCTTCGTCGACGCGGGCTTCCCAGAGACGATCGTCGGTTGGTTGGATCGAATCGAGTACTACGAAGTGATAGCCCTTGTGATCCAAGGTGTAGAAGGTGTGACCCATGCGGTCCTGGTACATTTTTTTGCCGTAGGCGGGGTCGGTGGGGGCGACGCCGCTTCTCGTGAGCACGCCGAAGACATCATGGTTGCCGATCGCGTTGTGAAGGGGCATGCCGATGAGCTGCTCGCTGCGGCCGTACATATCGAAAACCGTGCGGGCGCGGGTGGCGTTGACACCGAAGGCGTCGAAAACGTGATCGCCGCCCATGATGGCGAAATCGGATTTGGTGGCGGCGATTTTGCGAAAGCACATGTCGCAACCGTGAGCGGCGTCGAGCTCGGGTTGGATATGGGTGTCTGTGAAGAAGACGAAATCGAAGGAGCCTGGTTGCGGCCGATTGTTCAGGGAGAGAGGTGGCAAGGCTGCTGCGGCGCCCGCGGCGGCGAGAGTCTTGAGGAAATTTCTGCGATCAAGTTGCATTCCGGATTCCAACCAAATTTCGGTGAACGTAAAAATGTTAACACGGCAACGGGGCGGAAAGGGCCACGACGAAAAGTCGTCGTCGTGGCTACCTAGGGGTGCCCGGAACACATCTGCACCCCGGACGCCCACCGCCACAAGCCGCCCGCCTGTTGTTTTGTTTATACCTTATCGCCGGGTCCACCCTTCGCCACCGGTGAATTAGTACAGGAATATCCCCCTTGAAATATCGTGTGCCGAAATGGGACTCTCTAAACCCATGAAACCTATGAACCTACACTCACGTCCTTTGGCTCGCTCTAGGCCTTCTAAGCGCCTGCGGCGGCGGCTCAGGTTCGGGCAATCCTTCCGGCCCTCCCCCGGCGTCGCTCGCAATTTCAACTTCTTCGCTGCCCACCGGCCAGACAGGTGTCGCTTATGGCGCGGTCTTGGCAGCCACCGGAGGCACTCCACCGTATATGTGGACCCTCACCGGCGGTACGTTTCCGGCAGGTCTGATGTTGAACGCGACCACCGGCGCGATTACCGGCACGCCTACACAAGCTGTTACAAACACAGCCCTTACATTCCAAGTGGCTGATTCCAGCACACCTGCAGTTAGTAGGTCCGTTAAGCTGATGTTGACGATCTCTTCCACGTCAGTGGGCATTACGATTTCTCCCAAGCGCGCGGGCCTCACGGTGACGCAAACGCTTTCGGTCTCTGGGACGGTGGCGAATGATACCTCCCAGAAGGCGGTTTCATGGTCGGCGACCGGGGGCACCTTTTCATCCAACGCCAGCGCCTCGGGAGCCAGCGTCACCTATACGGCCCCGTCCACTCCTGGCATTTACACCATCACTGCAACCCAGACGAGCGATGTGACGCAAAGAGCTGTCGCCACAATTGGTGTGACTGATCTGCACGGCGTTTACACCTACCACAATGATGTGGCTCGCGACGGCGCCAATACGTCTGAATTCGCGCTGACGACGGCAAACGTGAACGGCTCCACGTTTGGCAAACTGTTCTCCTGTCAGGCCGATGCTGCCATTTACACGCAGCCACTGTGGGTCTCGAACATCACCATTGGCGGGGCGAAACACAACATTGTGGTTGTCGCCACCATGCGCGACACAGTTTACGTATTCGACGCGGACGCCAGCCCATGCGTGACGTATTGGCATACGCAATTCATTCCATCGGGTGAAACCTTCTACACCGCCGGCGACGTTTCTACTAACAGCATTTTCCCTGACATCGGCATCCTCGGCACACCGGTGATTGATAGCACCTCCAACATCATCTATCTGGTCACAAAAACAAAAAATATCAGCGATCCCGGCCCCATCGTCCACCAGCGCCTGCACGCCCTTAACCTGGCCGACGGTACGGAGATTGCCAATAGCCCAGTGGAGCTGGACAGCTCGATCACCGTCCCCGGCAACTGCGAAGGCGGTTCCACAATTGCCTTTAATGTTGCGAGGGAAAACCAGCGACCGGGCTTGGCTTTAGTGAATGGTGTCGTCTACATTGCCTGGGCGTCACACGGAGACCTGGATCCCTATCACGGATGGATCCTGGGTTTTAATGCGTCCACTCTTAGCCGCGTTTCTGCCTTCAATTCTTCGCCCAACGCCGCGGAGGGCCTGGGCTACTGTCGAGCAGGTATCTGGATGTCGGGCGGTGCGCCTGCAGCTGACGCCGCGGGCAATCTGTACGTCATTACCGGCAACGGCATATTCGATGGCACCTCAGCGTTTGGTGACAGCTTTCTTAAGCTCAGCGCCACATCTGGTCTTGCCTTAGCCGATTGGTTCACTCCGATGGACCAACTCTCCCTGGATGCGTTTGATCATGATCTCGGAGCGGGAGGCGCCGCCGTTCTCGTCGATCAAACTTCCGGCCCTCATCCGCACCTTATAATCGGCGGCGGCAAATCGCAGATTCTGTACCTTCTGGATCGAACGAACATGGGGCACTTCACCAGCGGAGGACCCGATAAAGTGGTTCAAACGCTGAACGTATCTGAGACGTCTTTCTCCACGCCCGCCTTTTGGCAGAACACTCTTTACTTTTTTGGGTTTAACGGACCCGGTGTAGCCTTCACGTTCGTTCCAGCCACCGACACATTCAATCCGTCGGTGGCGTCTTCTACTGTAGCTTCGTTTTCGTTCCCAGGTTCTAGTCCGTCGATCTCTTCAAATGGGAACACGAACGGAATTGTGTGGACGATTGACTCGAACTCTTCTGGAACAGGCGATAACGGACCAGCGAGCGCGGGTCCTGCCGTGGTGCACGCCTTCGATGCCACGAATCTAGGGACCGAACTCTGGAACAGCTCCCAAGTTCCCGCTGATGTTGCCGGCAACGCCGTAAAATTCACAGTTCCGACGGTGGCGAATGGGAAAGTTTATGTCGGTACTCGCGGAAATGACACGACCCTGGGTGCCGGCACAGTCTTCGGCGAAGTCGACGTGTACGGCCTAAAACCGAATTAACCATATCCAGTGGTGCGCAAATCTTGCAATTCGATGACGATCTCACATCGAATGTTCTGTGAGCGCCGTTTCTTGTTCGCTGAGACCTCACGGCAGGCTGGTTTTTATGCTCGTGGAGAACAGGTTCGAACTCTTTCCAGGACAACAGGGTCGGCTGTTGGCGTCGCTCCGCGTTGGGACGCAACCCATGCGCCCATTTGATTGGCAGCTTCGTTCATCGTTTCGAGAGAAGAACCGCGAAGGTAGTGATGAACGAGGGCAGCCGTAAAAGCGTCGCCGGCTCCAACTGTATCCACGACTTTGGTCTGGTAGCCGGGATGGGAATGACTCGCTGAAGAGCTAAAGATGACGCTTCCGTGCTCGCCGCGCGTCACGCAGAGCAGCCTTAGATGATAAGTTTGCAGGAGCCACTCTGCGGAGGCGTGCAAATCTTTATCGCAAGAGCCAAGCAGGCTAGCGACGATGGGCACCTCTTCCTGATTGCACTTCATGATATCGGCTGATCTGGCTGAATTGTCCATGATCTCACGCGTAAAAAATTGCTGCCGAAGATTGACGTCGAAAACCCGCAGGGCCTCAGGCCGAAGGTGACGCAAGAAATCCGAAATCGTTTCGCGCGAGACCGCCGAGCGCTGGGCCAGCGAGCCGAAGCAAACTGCGTCCGCCTGGCGCGCCAGATTCGTCCAGCCATCGCTTCGCTGAAGGAAATCCCAAGCTACGCCCTCTGTAATCTGGTACATCGGCTGACCGCCGGAATTGAGAGAAACGATGACGGTGCCCGTGGGATGAAGATCGTCTTCCTGAAGCTGAGAAACATCCAGATGAAGCGCTTTGAGTGTCTGAATCGCTTCGGCCCCGAGCACATCGCGCCCGATGCGACTCGCAATTTTTGCGTCGTCCCCGAGAAGACTTGTCATGTAGGCGAAATTCGCCGGGGCGCCACCTAATTGTTTCTTGCCGGAGAACAGATCCCAAAGAATCTCACCCAGGCCGACGATTACGTATGGTTCAGTTCCCATGAGATGAATGCAGAGCGCTGTGGCGGCGAACTCGTAGACCGCAGAGCGAACCCGGATTGTACTTCTGTAAAATCGATTCCTATGCAACAAATGTTAGATCGAGGCGTAATCTCAACTTTGTTCGGGTGTGCGCCGACCAACCTCACTCCTAGATGTGCTGCGGAAAGTGGGGCGAACATTCGTCGCCCCTCCTCTCCACGGCAGTGGCAGTTTCAGTTTGCGCTGCAGCTAGCTGGTGTTGTGGAACTGTTCGGACTAGTACAGAGCGGCCCCAAACCGTTCTTAGACTCAGGAACACTGATCATAGCGAACGGTCCCGCCTTATGCTCGCCGTTGAACGGCGTCGGCTTGGTCGGATCGAAGTGACAGGTGGACAGAGCCGCCGCATCCTCGGGATTGTCGAACCAGAAACCCAGGTGAAATGTATTCGTCGGAGCCAAACGCACGTCGGGGTCAAACCCGAAGATATCATCCAGAAGAATCGTCTTGATCTGGACGTGGCCTTCATCCGTACGCTTGCCAATCTGAATATCGGACTGATACCAGGCCAAACCAAAGCTCCCTGTGAAATTGGGGTCTTTAGTGCCGTCGGCTTGGAAGAAGCTGTTCTGTACGGTGAACAAGTCAAATCTGAGGCCCGGCTTGATCCCATCCAGATCCAGAATGAGTGTGTCATTGACTTTGCCGCGAATAACCGTGGCGCGAGCCTGTGGCTCCTCAAAAGAATTCGCGCGAAGGCAGTCAATCACCGCCGGGTTCGGCAGCAGGTTGAACCTGATCTCGTCCTTGTTGTCTTGGGCGGAGGCGATGCCGGAAACGGCCAGAAACGCAAACGTCGCCAGCAAGCCGCGAGTAATTCCCTGAGCGGCTTTGCCGCGCCAGAAATTCTTGCTGCAATTGTTTTTCACTTCTTTCTCCTTGTGAGGCTTCTTGATTTGAGCTCTATCGTTGCCGAGCCTTTGATTGAAGCCATCCTCTCAGGGCAACGTGAGATGCCTCGATGGAGATTTGGTTGCCGTGTTTGTTTTTCCGGTGACTTGCCGTTCTAGAGTTCAATTCCCGCAAACACGAGACTCAGCTGCACAAAGATAGACAAACAACATCGCGCTCTATCGGGTTGCGGACGCGGACGAGAAGACTTGGCTCTGTTCTTGGGTTAAGATGTGGCAACAGACTCCGTTGTGGCGGCGACACTTTCTCACTGGCAAAACCTGGCGAGAGCAGCACTGACATAGGCGGCCAAAATGCCGAGTTCCCAATCGAGCGTGAAGGTTCTCGCAATCGCAGAGCGTTACCGCACACTCCTCGAGATCAACAATGCCATCATTACAAACCTGACCCAACAGGCCCTCCTGCACGCTATTTCCGAGGCCTTGCATCGCGTCATCTCCTTCGACCGCTGCGCCATTACTCTTTATCAGCCAGGTAACGACACTTTCCGTTTTCTCGCCGTAGAGGGGGACCGGCCTTCCGATTATTTCGCAACAGGGCTGGAGGTCGATCGCAGCGAGACCTGCATCAGCTGGGTGTTCGACCATCAGCAGCCGCTCCTGCGCCGCAATCTGGAAGAAGAGCGACAGTATGCCAATGAGCACCGGCTCGCCTCAGAAGGTATGCAGTCCTTGTGCGTCTTGCCTCTGGTTTTTCAGGGAAAGTGTGTCGGCACGCTCAGCTTCGTAAGCCAGGAAAGGGATCGCTATTCGAATGAGGATGTCGCGTTTTTACAGGAAGCGGCGAACCAGGTGGCGCTGGCCGTCTCCAACATGACTTCTTACGAAGAGATAGCCGCGCTCCACACCAGGGTGGAATTCACGGCCGCGCGCTATCGCACGCTCCTGGAGGTTAACAATGCGATTGTTAGCCATCTGACTCAGGAGGATCTTCTACACTCCATTTCGGCAATTCTGCGCCGTTTTCTTCCTTTAGACGGGGCATCAATCACGCTCTACAATCCAAAAAACGATGCCTTCCAGTACTTCTCTATGGAGAACACTAATCTCTCCGATCATCTTCGGCACGGTGCGCAGTTCACTCGTGAAAATAGCGTCTCGGCCTGGGTTTTCGATCACCAGCGCCCTGTCGTGCGCCGCGACCTCGTCAAGGAGCAGCAATTTTCAAATGATCACCGTCTGATTGAGATTGGCATCGCCTCCGACTGCATTGTTCCGATGATTGTCGCCGGTAAGAGTATCGGCACTCTCAACGTGGGGAGTAAAAAGAAAGACCAATACTCCGAAGCCGAGACGGCGCTCTTGCAGGAGGTGGCGAACCAGGTGGCGCTAGCGGTTGCCAACATGATTTCCTATGAGGAGATCGCTGCGCTCAGCGCCAGAGTCGAACACACGGCAGAACGCTATCGGAAAGTCCTCGAAGTCAACAACGCTATCGTGACCCACCTGAATCGCGGCGACTTGATGCATTCCATCGCAGAAATCCTTCACCGCTTTCTTCCCTTTGACGGCGCGGTGATCACTTTTTACGTGCCCGAAAGCGACGTCTTCCGCTCCTTCGCGCTGGAGACCATGATTCCCACGGATTATCTTCGCGCCGGAATGGAAATACCGCGCAAGGAGTCAATGGTCACAGAAGTTTTTGAGAATCAGCGTGGCCGGATACGCCGCGACCTGGAGAAGGAACAGCGATTCGCGAACGACCACCGCCTTCTGGAGATCGGCATCGTTTCGGATTGCATTGTTCCCCTGATCGCCGGCGGCAAGAGCATCGGCACAATCGGCATCGGCAGCCGGCAGAAGAACCAATACTTGGAAGCCGACATGGAGCTTTTGCAGGAAGTGGCCAATCAAGTGGCGCTGGCCGTTGCCAACATGGTGTCCTACGAGGAAATCGAGCGACTGAAGGCCCGTCTGGAAAAAGAGAACGTCTATCTCCAGGAAGAGATTCGTACAGATCACAACTTCGAAGAAATCACCGGCAACAGCCCTGCCTTGTTGGCGGTGCTGCACAAAGTCGAACAAGTGGCTCCTACGGATTCCACGGTTCTGATCCATGGCGAGACCGGTACAGGAAAAGAACTGATCGCGCGCGCGATTCATGACCGCAGTGATCGTAAGAGCCGGCCCTTGGTGAAGGTCAACTGCAGCGCCATCTCGGCTGGCCTGGTGGAAAGCGAACTTTTCGGACATGTCAAGGGAGCGTTCACCGGCGCCCTGGAACGGCACATCGGGCGTTTTGAGCTTGCCGACGGCGGGACGATTTTTCTCGATGAAATCGGTGAGTTGCCTTCGGCAACGCAAGTCAAACTCTTGCGAGTTCTGCAAGAGCGGGAATTTGAACCGGTAGGCAGCAACCGGCCGGTGGGTGTGGATGTGCGCGTAATTGCTGCCACGAACCGAAACCTGCAGGAGTCTATTCAGGCAGGCACGTTCCGCCCTGACCTGTTCTATCGGCTGAACGTCTTTCCGATCGAAGTGCCTCCCTTGCGCGAGCGACGTTCTGACATTCCTCAACTTGCTATGTTTTTTCTTGCGCGTTTCGCCAAGAAGTTCGGAAAAAACATCCGAAGCATTCCGCGAGCGACGCTTGACCGGCTCACAAACTATTCATGGCCAGGAAATGTCAGAGAGCTGCAAAACGTGATCGAGCGCGCCGCGATTCTTTCGCACAGCTCGGTCCTTGAACTGGAACCCGATCTCATTCCCGAACTGCTGCCTGCTGAATCCTCCAGCATTCGTGAGAATCCCACGGAGACAGTGGAGCCTCCCAGCGCCGTAGCACCCGCGCCGCTTACTCTCGAAGACATAGAGCGCGCGCATATCATCGCGGTCCTGAATCAAACAAGCGGCGTCGTTGAGGGGCCGCGAGGGGCGGCCAAGATTCTGGGGCTGCATCCCAACACGCTGCGCCATCGGATCCGGAAGTTGGGGCTGAAACGTAGCGCCTACCACGGGTCGTAGTTCCCACAAGTCGCTCCAACGCAAACCACCAAGTCTCGCGGCGCGCCTGAGCCCGTTGGAATCGAGTTCTTCCGTAAGTAGCTTCCAGTTCAACAAACCGCTTGAGACTTTGCCGTCCTTCTCGAATGGCACACCACCTGCAATCGTCTGCCTCGGGAACCCGAGTGCTGAAAATCACGATCACCGAGGCGACTGACGAACTTGTTGCTCTGCATCTCGAGGGAAAAGTGAGCGGCAAATGGGTGGAGTGTTTGGAAAACACATGTGCGGCTGAACTGAAGAACGCAGCGCGGGCGGTGATAGACCTGAGCGGCGTTTCTTTTTTGGATCGAGCCGGAATCATCCTGCTGAAAAATCTGTCCGAGTGCGGTGTGGAAATTGTGAATGCGTTGCCATTCATCACCGAGCAGATCAGGAACGCAGGTCCACTCTGAGTCGCACAGTTTCCGCTTCGAGAGTGGCGAAGAGCGCAGACGTGGTTGCTTGGCAGCGTGATTGTTGCACTCGGGTTCTTGCAATCGCAGTTTGCTGATGTCGTCGACGAAATTGCTCAACGTGGAGGATACGGTCGTGAGCCAGGAAGATCAGTCAATGACAGCCTCATTCAGCGACGCCGAATTGATAGCGCGCGCGCAAAGAGGCGAAGAGTCCGCATTCGAGGCGCTCTATCATGCACATAAACGACGTGTGTATCGTTTATGCTTTCGAATGGTCGGCAATACGGCCGAAGCCGAGGAGTTGACTCAGGAAGCGTTCTTGCGGGTATTTCGCAAAATTCACATGTTTCGCGGCGACTCCGCCTTCTCAACCTGGCTGCATCGCTTGTCTGTGAACGTCGTGCTGATGCGCCTTCGCAAGAAGAGGGTGAAGGAGATCAAGTTCGAGGACAGCGACGATGGCGCGAAATCTGACCGTCCGCGACGTGACTTTGGCGCTCCAGACCTGAGCTTGACCGGAGTTGTCGATCGTTTGACCCTCAAACACGCCGTTGCGAAGCTGCCGCCGGGCTGCCGGCAGGTATTCGTCCTCCATGACGTCCTCGGCTGCGAGCACCACGAGATCGCAGCGAAATTGGGCTATTCCATCGGCAATTCTAAATCGCAATTGCACAAGGCTCGCATGCGGCTGCGAAAGCTTCTGGGAAGCAGTTTGCGTCGGCCAGAAATCCAAACGAAATGTGCTGAGGTTATATGAGGAGGTTTGTCCTGCAGTTTTCGCGCAGGTTACTACGTTTCGGCCCGATTGCTGCGCTCTTGCTTATTGGCGCTGCTCCGGCGCACGCACAGAGCAACGAATTCGAATTCAAATGATGCGCATTTTCACTTAACCAACAAATATTACTCTCTAGTTGTAGCATCTGGGTCAACGGTTCCCTCTTACGTACTCGGCTGCAAACGAATTCCTTTCCGGACAGGCGGCACCGATATAATCGCCTCTTGGACCTCTCAACGCCGTTGGTTAATCCATCGAAGAGCAATCGTCGCTACCCACGAATTCCGACGCCAAAGGGCGTCTGGGTCTCCTGGCAGCATGATGGTGCGCAAAGTGTCTCGCGCGTCCGGGATTTGAATATCGGCGGCCTCTTCATCGACACTAAAACGCCACCGCCCGTCGGCACTTCCATCACATTGCTGTTTTCAGTGCCCGAAGGCGAGATCCGCAGCTCCGCAGTGGTGAGAAACGTCATCCCCGGCGAGGGCATGGGCGTTCAATTCGTGGCCATGAGTCAGGAGCACGCAGTCCGTCTGCAAACCCTTTTCACCCGCCTGCTGCGCTCAAGCAATGCAACCCCGGCGTGAACCTCGCGCCTTCTGTCGGACCTGTTGGCAACCGCGAAAATCTGCTCGAATTCTGGAATCTTTTCTCCGCCGGCCAAGTCTAATGTTGACGGAGCAGTAGTTCGGAGATTAGGATACGCGTATGGATAGCTGCACCCGGACCACAAACTGCCTGCCGTGCGCTTGTTGTTGTTCGAGCCATGGCTGGCACGGGTGTCTGCAATCCGAATGATCTAACTTAACCACAAATCGGATTTTAGCAACCCGCTCACCAGCAAATCGCAGCTGGTAGCGGGTTTTTTGTTTTTGGGCGGCATTTCTAAACAACAAACGCGGAGGCCATCGTGGCCAGCACAGCAGACATCGCGACAACCCGGCAACCGAAAGAAACGAAGGCTCAAAAAGTCGAGCGCCTCAAGCGCTCCAAGAATCCCTGGGAGTACTTCGACGAAATCAAAGAATTCGCGCGCCAGGGCCGCGCCGCTGTCGTCCCCGAATGGGCTAACCTCTATTTCAAATGGTGGGGCATTTACACGCAAGGTGACGGCACCGGCGCCATCGGTGGCGTCGGCGGAGAAGGCAAACCAACTCAGTATTTCATGATGCGCATTGCACTGCCCAATGGTCTGCTACGCTCCGATCAACTTCGCGCGATCGCGCGAATTTCGGAGCGTTACGGCCACTCGCTCGCCGATCTCACCGTCCGCCAGAATATTCAACTCCACTGGCTAACGATCGAATCCATTCCCGAAGTTATGGAGGCTCTCGGCGCCGTAGGCCTCAGTCCGAAAAGCGCATGCGGCGACGTCACGCGCAACATCACCGGCTGCCCGCTCGCCGGTATCGCTTCCGATGAACTGACCGATGCGTCGTCGCTCGCCGTGGAAGCCGCACATTTGCTCTCTGCCAACAGCGATTTTTACAATCTCCCGCGCAAATTCAAAGTTTCAATTACCGGCTGCCCCGTCTGGTGCTCCTACCCTGAAATTAATGACGTCGGTTTCGCCCCCGCCGTTCGCGAGCGCAATGGCAAACGCGAAGTCGGCTTCTCCGTTCGCGTTGGCGGCGGACTCTCCGCCGACCCTCATCTCGCCGTCCGTCTCGATGCCTTTATTCATCACGATCAGGTCATCCCCGTCGTCCGAACCATCGCAGAAATTTTCCGCGACCAGGATTGCCTGCGCGAAAATCGCGAACGCGCTCGTCTGAAACATCTCTTCACTCAGCACGGCTGGACGGCCGAGCGTTTCCTCCGCGAACTCAACGCCCGCCTCGGCTTCGATCTCGATCCCGGCATCGAAGGGTCCGCACCACCAGATGCGTATCGCGACCACGTCGGCATCCACGCCCAAAAGCAGCCGGGCCTCTATTACGTTGGCGCTGCCGTCCTCCGCGGACGCATCACCGCCGCCCAAATGCACGCCGCCGCGGCCCTCGCCGAAAAATATGCCGCTGGCGAACTCCGCACCACCAACATGCAAAATCTCCTCATCGTCAATGTGCCACGCGAAAATATTGACGCACTTGTTTTCGAACTCAACGCAGCCGGCCTCCACGTCGAAGCCTCGTCCTTCTGGCGCGGCGCGGTTGCCTGCACCGGCTCCGAATTCTGCAAACTAGCCATCACTGAGACGAAAGCCTTCACCCGCTGGCTCGTCGAAGAACTCGAAGAGCGCGTCCCTGAATTCGATCAGCCGCTCAAACTAAACGTCGCCGGCTGCCCGAACGCCTGCGGCCAGCACTGGATCGCCGATATCGGCCTCGAAGGCAAAAAAATCAAGCAAGGCTCGAATCTCGTCGACGCCTATTACTTCTGCGTAGGCGGCGCCGTCGGCGAGCACGCCCGCATCTCGCGCCAAGTCGGATACCGCTGCGCCGCGGAAGACGTCCCGGAGTCGATCGAGCGCCTGCTCAAAACCTATCTTGCCACGCGCGATTCAAATGAAAATCTCCGCGCCTATTTCGCGCGCCATTCCGATGACGCACTTCGCGCTCAGCTCGCAGGCGCCATAGTCGCACCAGTCACGCGCGATCTTCCCGCCGGCCCCGTCCCGCACGGAGTGGGAGACTGACATGTCCTCCGAGCTATTCCCGGCTTTCATCAAACTCGAAAATCGCCCGTGCCTCGTCGTCGGCGCCGGTGCAATCGCCACCTCGAAGATCGCTTCCCTTCTCCGCGCCGGTGCGCACATTACCGTCGTCGCACCGCAAGCCAAAGCCGAAGTCGCCAAACTCGCCGCCGCTGGAAATATCACCTGGCATCAGCGCGAATTCCACACCGACGACCTCCGCGATATTTTTCTCGCCATCGCCGCCACCGGCAGCGCCTCCGTGAATCGCGAAGTTTTCCTCGCAGCGCAAGCGCGCGGGATCCTCACCAACGCTGTCGACGATCCGCCTCACTGCGATTTCTATTTCCCGGCTGTCGTTCGCCGCGGCGATCTCCAGATTGCAATCTCAACCGCGGGCGAAAGCCCCTCCGTCGCCCAACGCTTCCGCCGCGAGATCGAAGCCTCGCTCGATCTTTCTCTTGGCAACTGGCTTCGCTTCGTCGGCAGCCTTCGCCGCCACGTCCTCGCCAATCATCCGCCTACTGAAGAGCGCAAAAAGTTGCTCAACCTTCTCGCCTACAGTCAGATTTGCGATTCGAAGGATTGCAAAATCGAATCGCGCTCGATCGAGTTCGCTGGTCGCCACATTCATCTTCCCGAGCATCCGCCGGAAGATGCAGCAGACCACGGAGCTCTCGCTAGCCCGTCAACGATTGACAGTTCGTCAGCTGTTCTGGAGCAACCATGAAAGCCTCAATGCAGGGCAAAGTTTTTCTTGTCGGCGCGGGGCCCGGTGACCCTGACCTCCTCACCGTGAAAGCCCATGCGCTGCTTCGCGCCGCTCAAGTCATCCTCCACGACGATCTCGTCTCAGCCCCGATTCTAGCGCTCGCCAATCCACGCGCCATGGTCGTCAACGTCGGCAAACGTTGCGGCACAAAGAACATCACCCAGTCCGAAATCAATCGCCTCATGATCGCTTCCGCTCGCCGCGGCTTGAGCGTCGTGCGCCTCAAGAGCGGCGATCCCGGACTTTTCGGCCGCCTAGCCGAAGAACGCGACGCCCTCGAATCCGCCGGTATCCCCTATGAAATCGTCCCTGGCGTCACTGCCGCCCTCTCCGCTGCCGCATCGCTCGGAGTTTCGCTCACCGACCGTCGCACGAGTTCGCGCATTGTCGTCGTCAGCGCCCACCGCGCCCATCAAAATGAAAACGAGCCGCCCACCGATTGGCGCACCCTCGCCACCAATAATTCAACGCTCGTAATCTACATGCCCGGCCGAAATCTCGCCGCGCTTCAACAGGAATTGCTCGATGCGGGCGTCGATGCCGACACGCCTGCTGCAATCGTCTCCGCCGCAAGCACTCCCGAACAACGCGAGCATTGCACCACGCTAGGCCAGCTCGCCACCGCTCCTCCGATGCCGGCTCCCTCAATTCTCCTCATCGGTCGCACCATCGAGCGCGCCGCACGATCAGCTACCAATTCCGTTCCTCTCACATGGGAATCGCTCCTCGATGGAGTGGAAGTCAGCGTCGCAGAAAAACATTCGGACCAAAGCCTTGAAAGGAGCTTCACCTAATGGCCACACAATCGACGCCGCAAAAAAGCTCGTCATCGCTCTCGAAGGGCGACTCCAAGCGCAAGCTCTCGCTCGACACCTGGGCCGTCGCGCTCTCGCTCGCAATCTCGCTTCTCGTCTGGCTCGGCGTGATCAAGCATATCCCGTGGTAGGAGCTTTCTTTTTGAACGCAGTCTCGTTCACGCCGTCGTTGTAGGCCGCGGTTTCAACCGCGGAAAAAGTCAGTTCAAAAAAACAGGGGGCTTTAGCCCCTGAAGTACGCGACAACTCGACCGAGGAGAATGAAAAGAAAATGGCGACAAGCATCGCACTCCCCCAATCGCAACCGCTCGGCATCTTCAAACGCATCGGCCAGGTCATTCCCGGCCTCCTGCTGCTCGTAGCCGTCGGCTATGCCGGAAAATTCATCGAGCGCTCAATCGCCCAATACGGACGCGCGCACCATCTCACTCTCCCGAATATCGAGTACGTGCTCTGGGCCATCCTTCTCGGCCTCGTGATAGCCAACTCAACCGGCGTCCCCGCCGCTTTCAAACCCGGCCTCGCCACGTATGAATTCTGGCTCAAAGCCGGAATCGTGCTCCTCGGTTCGCGTTTTCTTCTTGGCGACGTTCTCAAACTCGGCGGCGTCAGCCTCGTGCTAGTCGCGATCGAGATCGCTCTCTCGCTCACCTTCATGACCGCTCTCGGCAAAGCCTTCGGCCTCAAACCAAAGCTCACCACCCTTCTGGCAGTGGGCTCCTCGATCTGCGGCGTTTCAGCAATCATCGCTACGCAAGGCGCCATCGATGCCGACGAAGAAGACTCCTCCTTCGCCATCGCCGCCATCCTCACGCTCGGCGCGATTTCGCTCTTCATCTTTCCGCTCATCGGTCACTGGCTTCACATGAGCGACCTGAGCTACGGCCTCTGGGCCGGCCTCGGCATCGACAACACCGCCGAAGTCACCGCCGCCGGAAATCTCTATTCCGACGCAGCAGGGAAAGTTGCCGTTCTCGCAAAAACAGCCCGCAACGCCATGATCGGCTTCGTAGTCCTCGGTTACGCGGTCCACTGGGCGCGCAAAGAAAAAACCACCGGCGTAGGCAACAAAGCCGCATTCCTCTGGAACAAGTTTCCGAAATTCGTCCTCGGCTTCCTGCTCATCTCCGCCATCGCCACAGCCCATGTCTTCAACAAGGAGCAGCTGACGAGCCTCGCGAATCTCTCGCGCTGGGCCTTCCTCCTCACCTTCGCAGGAGTCGGCCTGCGCACCAATATTGGCGACATGCGGAAACAAGGCCTCCGCCCCTTCGTAGTAGGCGCATTAGGAGAAATCGTAATCGCCGCCCTAACGTTAGGCCTGGTCTTCGGCGCCGACAAATTCCTCCGTTAAGTCAACGTTCGACCCGAACGAAAAACGCGGCAGTAGGGGCACGGCATGCCGTGCCCGCACGCCCAATCTGCACGGCGAATCCATCCGCTCCACACACGGGCCGTGCCCTCCGAATCCACTGGCACCCTATCCAAACTCTCCACATGTGGTGCTCTCACAGCCCACCACAACTAAAAACTGTCATTCCGAGCGGAGCCGCGCGCGTCTTTTTCTTCACCACCGCGCAGCGGTGGTCGCGCGGCGCAGAGAGGAATCTGCATTTCACGCCCATCCTCCTCGCGCTACTCAACGCGCACTAGCCTTCCGTCTTCAAATCCATGCTAGATTGACCCTCGGAGCCTCCAAGCCGAAATGCTCGATCGCAAACGCGCCACCTTCGACTGGCTCGACATCCTCTGGCTCCTCTTCCTCCTCGCCCTCGCCCTCCTCCCGCCCATTCACGAAATCCACAAACAGTTCATCCTCCTTGCCATCGGCATTTTTCAACTGCTCGAAGGCCGCCTCATCGCCTGGCTCCCGAAACGCGGCCCCGCCTACGCCATCGTCATCAAGATACTTCTCGCCACCCTTCTGCTTGACCACACCGGCGACGTCGGCATCAACAGCAACTACTACCCGATCTACTACCTCCCCGTCGTAACCGCCGCCGTTTATTTCGGTCCTATCGCCACACTCGTCTGGACCACCGTCACATCTCTCGCCTACTGCGCATTCCTCATCCCCGCGCTCCAGGAATACGAGTTCAC
The DNA here is from genome assembly GCA_963721825.1 of uncultured Acidobacteriota bacterium. Classification (GTDB taxonomy): domain Bacteria; phylum Acidobacteriota; class Terriglobia; order Acidiferrales; family UBA7541; genus Palsa-295. The sequence goes on from CAVRLE010000003.1 coordinate 278,458, forward strand.
CACCGAAGGAGCCACCGATCTCGCAACTCGCATCCTTTTCTTCTATATCGCCGCCGTCATCGTCAACCGATTCGCCTCCGAAAATCGCAAGCAGGTTCAGAAATATCAGGAGCTGTCCCAACAGCTCGAGGAAACAAATCGCCAGTTGCGCCGCGCCGAAGCCGATGCCCGCCGCTCCGAGCGCCTCGCTGCTTTAGGACAGCTCTCCGCAGGCCTCGCTCACGAAATCCGTAATCCTCTCGGCGTCATCAAAGGCTCTGCCGAGATGCTGAGCCAGAAAGTCGAAGCCTCGAATCCGCTCGCCAGCGAACTTGCCGGTTACATCAGCTCGGAAGTGAATCGCCTCAATTCTCTGGTCACGCGATTCCTCGATTTCGCCCGTCCTTCCCGACTCGAGCTCCGTTCAGTGCAATTGTCGGCCATTGTCGATCACGTTCTCGAATCGATCCAACATCAGCATCCAGATGCGCAAGTTACCGTCGAGCGCAACTACGATCCAGCAACACCTGATGTCCAAGTCGATGCCCAGCTCTGCGAGCAAATCTTTGTGAATCTCGTCACCAATGCCTACGAGGCCATGGAGGGCCGCGGCCGGCTCCACATCTCCATCACTCCCGAAACGCAAAACATGAGGCCCGGCGTCGCCGCCATCGTTGAGGACTCCGGCCCCGGCGTCCCGGCCGAATCCCGCGAGCAAATCTTCAATCCATTCTTCACCTCGAAAAAAGAAGGCGTAGGCCTGGGCCTTTCGATCGTCGCCAAAATTATTGACGACCACCGCGGCTCCATCCGCCTCGAATCCCCTCCCGGCCAGGGCGCCCGCTTCCACGTCTTCCTCCCCGAACGCCAAGACTGAATCGTTGAAACAAAGCTCGTCGGTTGATTTTTGCTACGGAACACATGTGGATTGTGACGCTCCCCTCAAATCAGCGCCGTAGGCGCGGCAGAAGTTAGCCCCGCGCGGAAGCGCGGGGTAACCGGACGACGCGCAGCGTTTTCCTTTCTCGGAGCTTTTCCCGCGAGCCTTTGATCGGGGCTGAACAAGGACACCGTTCAAAAATCGAAAGACGACACGGCCAAGCCGGTTGGATTAGACTGAATACACTACGTGGAAGAGAAGAAGGAGCGAGGGCATGCTATCTGTAAGCGTACTCGCAGCGAAGAAGAACTTCTCGAAGCTTTTGCAACGCGTCGCTGCTGGCGAGCAAATCGTTATCTCCAATCGAGGAGTTCCGGTCGCGCGCTTGATCCCGATCTCTCCTCGACCGCTTGGTTTCGATAAGGGTCGCGTTCGAATCGCCGACGACTTCGACGCTCCGTTGCCTCCCGACATTATGGACGGCTTTCTGGGCAAGCCAGTAAAACCAAAAGCGCGATAGCACGCGAGCCGGCATTCCGGAATTCTAGTCAGTCCATATTCCCCATGATGGAAGTTGAGGCGCGCCCGTGTTAGCATGAGTCGGGCTCATTTGCACGCCCGGAAAGGAACGAGCATGCTGGTAGCTGATCGAGCAAGGATTGCAGTTGAGATTCCTACCGCACAACCTCGCCTGTCAGCCGCCTATTTTCTAATCGCGAATCCGCGATTAGAATCTTCCGTAAGTACTTCCAAAGAAAGGCGAGTAAGAATTTCTAATCGCAAATTTATTGCGGTTTTTTAAGCCCGAAAAATGACCGAAAAGCCCTCCATCCTCGTCGTCGAAGACGAAGCCAAAATGCGCCGCCTCCTCGAGCTCGAGCTCGCCGACCAGGACTTTCGCGCCCAGACCGTCGCCGACGCCGAAACCGCTCTCAAACTTCTCAATACCAATCAGTTCGACCTCATCGTCACCGATCTCAAACTCCCCGGCATGAGCGGCATCGAATTCCTCCAAGCCGTCAAACGCGCAAACGCAGCGATACCCATCATTATCATGACCGCCTTCGGAACAGTTGAATCCGCCGTCGAAGCGATGAAAATCGGAGCCAGCGATTACGTGCTGAAACCGTTTTCGCTAACCGAGCTCGTGCTGGTAATCCGCAAGGAACTGGATTCGCACCAGTTGCGCGAAGAAAATCGAAATCTGCGCGAAGCCCTTGGCGAGCGATATAAATACGACAACATCGTCGGGCAGAGCGGGAAAATGCAAGAGGTGCTGGCGCTCGTCGAGCGCGTCGCGCCGACCAATTCCACAGTGCTTCTTGGCGGCGAAAGCGGCGTCGGCAAAGATCTAATCGCGCGCGCGATTCACCAGCATTCGAACCGCGCTTCCGGCCCATTCGTAAAAATCAACAGCACCGCAATTCCGGAAAACCTTCTCGAAAGCGAACTCTTTGGCTACGAGAAAGGCGCGTTTTCTGGCGCTACCGGAAGCAAACCTGGCAAATTCGAGCTGGCCGATAAAGGCACCCTCTTCCTCGACGAAATAGGCGACGTCCCGCCCGCCATCCAGGTGAAGCTTCTGCGCGTCCTGCAGGAACGCGAATTCGAAAGGCTCGGCGGCACAAAGACTCTGAAAGTGGACGTGCGACTGATCGCCGCGACAAACCGCGACCTTCGCGCCGCCCTCGAGGACGGCACATTTCGCGAAGACCTCTACTACCGACTGAACGTAGTCGCGATCGATATTCCCCCGCTGCGCGACCACAAAGAAGACATCCCCGCTCTCGCCAACTTTTTCCTCGAAAAGTTCACACGCGAATCCGGAAAGCCCATTCGCGGCATCACGCCCTCCGCCATGAAGCTGCTGCTCGATTTTCATTGGCCCGGCAACGTGCGCGAGCTGGAAAATATCATCGAGCGCGGCGTCACGCTTTCCGCCGGCTCCACGCTCGACGCCGCGGACATTCACCTCGATCCGCCTTCGTCTCGCGCCGTGGCGGGAGCCCCAGCGGTCCTGCCCGCTGGCATGACACTCGATCAATGGGAAGACGAAGCCATTCGCGAAGCCCTCAAACAAGCCAACGGAAATAAAAGCCAGGCCGCGCGCTCCCTGGGACTTTCGCGCAACGCTCTCCGCTATCGCCTCTCGAAAATCGGCGTACCCGATCCGCCCGAAAAAGAGTAGCCAGATGCCCACAAGATTGAGCCAGTCATTTTCGTCGCGCAGAAATCTCGCGCGTTCGCGCCGCCACGATTTCCCAGCGAGTCCGATTTTTTCGCAGTTCGAATCGAGTCATGGCTCGAACCTTGTGCGCGTTTCTTCGCGTTCCTCCACGCAGTTCAATCGCACAATGTGCAACCGCTCTCTTCGGCGTCAAAAAACGAAGCCGCTTGATCCCAATTTTCAGCACAGTTCCCTTCAGCTCACTTCGAAACGCCGCAGCATGCCCTCGCTCAATCGCCTTGCGGCCTTCCCACAAAATCCCCCCGCGAGTCACGTACGCAGCGTCAAGCGCGTACAACCGGGCGTAGGACTTTACGTCGCCGGCACTTCAGGCGCGCTCAATCGCTTCTGCCAAAGCGACGATGCCAGTGCGATCCGCCTCGCTCATTTCCGCTCTCCAAATTTCCGCAAGTATCGCACGCCGTTGGCCTCGATGCTCCACTGGCCGAAAACCACCAGCTCGCTCGATATGCACCACCAGCGACCGGAACTGTCACTCAAGCACAAATCGTAATTCCGCGTAACCAGCTGAAGCAACAAGACTTGTGGCCTATCGCGATTCGTTCCCTTTGGCATCCAGCCTGCATTTATATGCGCGGCGTCTGCTGTTCCCGGCAGTTGACTGCCGGAAGGTGACCATGAAACGGTATCTCGCAATCTTCGCAACAATCTTTCTTCTCGGCGCAGCGGGCGCGGTCCGCGCGCAAGATGCTCCGCCGCAGCAGGACGATCGGCAAGCGCAGGAGCAGGCGCAGGATGACGACGCGCCGCCTCCGCCCGATCAGAATCAATCCGATCAGATTCAAATTCAAGATGAAGCTGCGAATCAGCAGTCGGAGCAAGCAAGTCAGCAGGAACAGCAGCAACAGGCTACGGCACAGCCTGGCGTCGCGCGCGTTAGCTGGATTCGCGGCGACGTTTCAACGCAACGTGGCGATAACGGCGAATGGGTTGCCGCCATCGTGAACACTCCGATTTCGCAGGACGATCGCATTTCAACCGGCGACAGTTCTCGCGCCGAACTGCAGCTCGACTACGCAGACACGCTGCGCATGTCCAACCGCGTCACCGTAAAAATCGCCACCCTCACGCGCTCCCAAATTTTGCTTCAGGTTGGCGAAGGGCTCACAACTTACACAGTGAATCGCGGTGCAGAAGCCTCCTCAGAAATTGACACGCCTAATGCTTCGATCCGGCCGTTCGGCGGCGAAGGGGAATTCCGCATCCTGGTGAATTCTGACGCAGAGACAGAAGTGATCGTCCGTCGCGGCTCTGCGGACATTTCTACGCCTCAAGGTTCTACTCGCATCGACGCCGGGCAGATGATTACCATCGCCGGTAGCGACAACCCGCAGTACAAAGTTGCACAAGCTCCTTCGCGTGACGACTGGGACAGCTGGAATAGTGATCGCAGCAGAACCTTCGCGAACTCCGAAGGCCCACGCAGAACCAACCGCTACTACACGGGATCGGAGGATCTTGATCCCTATGGCCGTTGGACAACGGTTCCCGACTACGGGCAAGTGTGGGTTCCCAACGTGGCTGCGGGATGGGCGCCGTATCGCGCTGGGCGCTGGGTATGGCAGCCATACTTCGGTTGGACGTGGGTTTCTTATGAGCCGTGGGGCTGGGCGCCGTATCACTATGGCCGCTGGTTGCCCTATGGCGCGAGCTGGGCGTGGTGGCCGGGGCCGGTGGCGGTCTATCCCGCCTACTATCCGGTCTGGGCGCCAGCGTACGTTTCATTCTTCGGATGGGGAGGCGGCGGCTTCGGAGTCGGCATTGGATTCGGATTTGGTTTCGGTCACGTCGGCTGGTTGCCGTGCGGTCCTGGTGACTGGTACCACCCGTGGTACGGACGCTACGGCGGCAGATACAACGTGGTGAACGTCCGCAATGTGACGGTCAACAATTTTCACAATGGTTGGGCGCCGCTTCATGGTGGACGTGGCGGATTCTCGAACGTCAATGCGGCATTCCGGAACGATCGCGTTCGCTCGGGAATTAGCTCCATGGACAGCCGGAGTTTCGGGCGCGGCACTGTGCCTGCTCATCAGACTGCGCTCAGTGCAGGAGAATTTCGAAACGCAAGCCTGGTATCGGGCAAGATGCCAGTGAACCCGGGCAGAGGCAGCTACAGTGCAACTAATCGCGTGGCAAGCCCCACGACTATTCGCAACACGACATCGAATTCGCAGCGTTTCTTCTCTCCATCGCGAAATAACAATTCTGGCGGTGCAGCGCAGCCGTCGCGCGGATTTGGCGCAACGTCGAATCAAAGGAACAATGGTAACTCCGGCTACTCGAATAGCACGCGTTCGGCACAACCAAATATAAACGGCAACCGAGGCAGCCAGCCCACTCAGCCGCACGCGTCAAATCCAGCAATCGGAGCCAATCGCGGCAACGCGCCCAGCTCGACCGCGCGTCCCGGCTGGCACACGTTCACGCCGCCGTCTTCGTCAGGAGCAAATCGCACGGCGCCAAATGCTCCATCGAATAATCGCGGAGCAACGGGAAATCCCGGCAATCGCAGTGGCTACGGAGCACCGAATACGACCACTCGGACGTACCAGCCGCCCAATTCGCAACCGAACATGCGTGGCCCAACAACCAGCAATCCGGGAAATCGCGGCGGTTATGGAGCACCGAATACAACGACTCGGACGTACCAGCCGCCCAATTCGCAACCGAATATGCGCGGCCCAACAACCAGCAATCCGGGAAATCGCGGCGGCTTCGGAGCACCGAATACAACGACTCGGACATACCAGCCGCCCAATTCGCAACCGAACATGCGTGGCCCCACAACGAACAATCCCGGAAATCGCGGTGGCTTCGGAGCGCCGAATGGAGGATCCCGGCAGTCGGCGCCAAATTCTGCATCGCGCGGAGGTTATCCGGGCGGTGGTAGTAGACCTCCGCTCAGCATGAGGCAGCCGATTGTCACTCCGAGAAATGGGGGGAGCTCAGGCGGCGGCTCGCGCGGAAATTCGGGCGGAGGAAATCGCGGCGGTGGGGGTGGTGGTGGTTCCCACGGCGGCGGTGGTGGTGGCAGTCACAAGCATTAATACAAATAACGAGGATTCATAATTCTCATACCCCAGGGTTTCGCGTACTCGAGTAAGCGAGGCCCTGGGTCGTTTTTTTAAGTGGGAATTTTAAAGAGCAGAAAATGTCGCACGGAAATAATGTTGTTGAGCGCAACGTTTCAGAAACTTCTCGACTGCCGAAGTGTTTAATGAACGGGAGAGAAGGAAATGACCGATGCTCGTATCATTTTGTGGTTCACGTGGTTTGTTTTTAGCAGCTGGATAAGGAATCTCGCTATGCTATCGGCACAACGCTTTCTAAAAGGAACTCACTCGATGCGAAAAGCGCTATCGCTCTTTCTCATGTTCTTCTTCGTCGCAAGTGCTTTCCTCGTGCTTCCGAGACAATCGGTCGCGCAGGACGATCCTCCGAGCCGCGTGGCCCGGCTGAATTTCATGGAGGGTTCGGTTTCGTTTGAGGCGTCCGGCACGCAGGAGTGGGTGGATGCAAATCCGAGCCGCCCACTCACCACAGGTGACAATTTGTGGGCCGACAAAGATTCTCGCGGTGAAGTTCACATCGGCAGTCTCGCGATTCGCATGGCGAGCGAGACCGGTATCTCATTTCTGAATCTGGACGACCGAACCGCACAAATTCAGCTGGCGCAGGGCACGATTGAAGTGCATCTTCGCCGCTATGAGCCGGGCAACGCGGTAGAAATCGATACGCCCAATCTCGCTTTCACGCTTACCAGTGCCGGTGAATATCGAATCGAAACAGACCCCAACGGCGATTCGACGCTGATCATCGTGAGGGAAGGCGGAGGGCAGGTGACCGGCGGCGGTGAATCCTACGATCTCGGCCCCGGCCAGCAGTACACGTTTGGCGGAACGGATCAACTTTCTTACGATGCTCAACCGGCTCCCGGCTTTGATGATTTCGAAAGCTGGTGCCAGCAACGCGACCAGCGCGAAAATCGCTCGGCGTCTGCGCAGTATGTGTCGCGCGATATTGACGGTTATTACGATCTGGATGATTACGGAGATTGGCAAGTGGTTCCGGAATACGGACGCGTGTGGATTCCGCGAGGTGTTGAGGCGGGCTGGGCGCCCTATCATTTCGGGCATTGGGTGTGGATTGCGCCGTGGGGTTGGACCTGGATTGGCGATGAGCCGTGGGGTTTCGCTCCATTTCACTACGGGCGCTGGGCCTTCGTAGGCGGCTACTGGGGCTGGGTGCCCGGACCGCTCGTTGTGCGGCCCGTGTATGCACCGGCACTCGTGGCGTTTGTGGGCGGCAGCGGATTTGGCGTGACGGTGGGATTCGGCGGCGGCTTGACGGGAGTTGCGTGGTTCCCCCTCGGCCCGCGCGACGTGTGGGTGCCCGGCTATCGCTGCAGCCCGCGATACGTGCAGAACGTAAACGTTACGAACACGCGAGTGGTGACTGTGACGCAGGTAACGAATGTTTACAACAACTACACTGTGAATCGAACTGTGAACGTGAACGAATACACGTACGCAAGAAATGTAAGCGCGGTAACGGTGGTGGATCGCGAGACATTTGTGAACGCGCGCCCGGTGTCGAAGGCCACAATTCGAGTGACGCCGGAACAGTTCGAAAAGGCTCGCGTGGTGGAGAACGCACCGCTGGCTCCTACGCGTAACAGCTACGTAGCATCCACAGCGAAGCCCGTGCCCGCTTCCAAGCGCCCGGCTACTTCGTTCACCGATCGCAAGGTGGTTGCCAAGCTTCCGCCGCCAATTCCCGCGTCTGGCGGACACGAGCCTCGAATCGTGGATTCGGCAAAGTCCGAGCGATCCGCGGAGCCAAGCTCTCGCAACCAGGAGAACAGAGCCGAGTCAAACCCCAATGCGCGCGAGAACACAAATCGTGGCGAGATGCGAACCAATACTGCTCAGGCTCCGGCGCGGACCACGGAAAATCCTCCTGCGCGCGCGAACACGAACGCTCCGAACGAACAGCCACGGCAGTACGAGCAACATCCTGCGGTGAAATTTGCGCCGCCGGCGAGGGCGTCGGACGACAAGTATGATGTGCATCCTCCGCTGAATAACAGCAGGGCGTCAGAACCGCCGAAGAAGGAGGAGTCACGGAAGGAACAGCCGGCAAAGAAGGACGAAAAGCGGGAGCCGCCGAAATCGAAGTAGCTCACCGCGATCTTCGTGTCGATGGCAGCCTACCTATCTCTACGGCGAGCGCGGCTTGGGTTGCGGCGTCGAATCTGGCGTAGATGTTGTTGTCGGCCCGGTGGAGGGAACGACCGGTGGGCGCTCGATCGCAAGGTAGGCGCGGCCAAACGCCGAGTGTTGCGTGCCAGCGCCGATCACCAGCGCTTGCGCTGTGTAACGCCCCGCTGGAAGCTTCGCGAGCGGCAGGCTGATCCGAAATGATGCGGTGCGCGATTTTGGATCTACCTGGACCGGCGTGAGCAGCGGTGTCGCGTTTACCTGAATTCCATTCCTGAAGAAAATTAGAGCGGCGCGAAGTGTGTCGGGGTCGAACTTGTCAGCCTTGCCGGATTTTTCCGGATAGTAGGCTTGAAAGAAAACGTAGAGCGTCTGGCCTTGTGTGAAATAGCGGGTGACGCTCGGGACGATTTTCTCGCCGGACATTTCGAGCGGCGATTCGGTGAGCTTGGCGCGCACGCCCTTTGCTTTTGTTTCAACCTCAGATGATTTGTCTACCGGCACAAGCTGGCTCGAAAGCAGCACGGAGCTGAGCATGATGCGATCCGTGGGCGCTTGCGGGACGAGAAGGTCTTGTTCAAATGTGCCCATCCTGCCTGACTCGTTTTCGCGCGCCAGGAATTTCAGATGATATTTGCCGGGGGACAAAACCACCCCGCCCTGATAGACAAGGCTGCTTTGATTAATCTGTTGGAATCGCGCTGGATCGAGATGCACTTGAATCGTGTCCTGTAATTCGGCGACTGACCTGCCATTGGGATACGCGCGAACTTGAGCCGCGAAATCGAAGGCCGCTTCTTTGCGGCCGTGCTTTTCAGCCCAATCGAGAGCGGTGGATGAAATCTTCGCTGCAATCGGAACGTAAGTCTGTCCATCGCTCAGGCGAAACATCGAAGTTTCGACCGCAATGGGCAGCTCGACTACCGGATTCTCAGAGCCCATCGCTTCGACGAGTTGCTGCTGGCGGTCTTCTTTCTGTAGATGCTGGAAATCGCGAGGCGCGTAATAGCCGTTGCGATAGTGAACGTGGACTCCCGGCGCGTTGACCTTCACGCGAATGCTCCGCCAGCTTCCGTCCCGCTTCACATTGCCGCCGAGATAGTAGCCGAGCAGATAGTAGCCGCTATTTTCCTGCTGAATTTTGGGAAACGCTTCGCTCAAATCGCCGAGATCGAAGAACGCGCGGCCGCCCGTGTCCGAGGAGAGCGTCGCAAGCGTGTCGCGCGAATCCTGCCGCGCCTCTGTCTGATGAAACACGGACGCGCCCGTGAACATCGACGTGCCGGTGGCCGCATTTGTAGTGGCATCGCCGCCCGGAGCTTCTGCAAACAGGCCTCGCGCATCGATCGAATAGATTGATACGTTGGCACGATTCGCAGCGTCGGTTGCCGCGCGCAGTTCGGTTCGATTTTCTTCGCCGGTTTGGGTAATTCCGCCCGTGAATTCGATCACCGCTTTTCGGCCGGGAATTGCGGCGAGGACATTTACAAGACCCTGCACGGCGAGAAGCTTCTGGTCCGTATTGAATGCGTTGAACTCGGTCTCGTCCGCCGTGTACGCCGCGCCGGTGTATTGCTGCACGTCGTACTCGCCATTTTGCGCAGCAGCGTAGGAAAGATCGGCGAGCTGTGAGGCAACATCGGGGGTGAGGCGAGCCACCGCCGTCTCGAGCTTGGCGCGATCGTTCGTAAAATCGGCCCAGACGGTGAGGCGAGCGGCATACACGACGATCGATACCAGGTCAGCGCTCGTCATCTGCTTCTGGACGAACTTTAGAGCGGCATCGTGAGCGCGCGCGATGTCGTCGGCCTGCATCGAGGTCAAATCGAAGAACAGCGCGAGCATGCGGCGATCTCGAACCTGGTCGCCTATTGCTTCCGTCGCTGCCGGATCGTTGGGGCTTTCAATCGCAACCACGATGGGCTTTGTGTCGTCGGACTTCACGGTTTCCATCTTTTCGATATCTTGAAAAGTGAAGATCGAGATTTTCTGCTGCTTTCCGTTCTCGCTGATGGTGAACTGCTCGGGCGTGAGGCCTTTGACGGGCTTGCCGGATTTGTCCGTGACCTCGACATCGATGCGCACGAGATCTGACGATGCGCGGATGGCGGGAGTTTGATTCGGGGCGAGTTCTTGCGAGGCAGAGGCCGGCGCCTGCGTCGCAGGGTTAGCGGTTGACTGCTGCGGCGATTGCGCGCGGACCGCGATACAAGCAGGCACCAAGGCCGTCAACAACACCGCGACCCAATTCGCTTTGAGTGGTTTTCTCATCTCAGAAATTAAATCTTAGCATCACGTCCATCGAGCGCATCGAGGCAGCGGTCGTCACACGGCCGAACAGCGTCGAGCCAAATGTAGTTCCGAGACCGGTAAATTTCGGTGTGTTTGTAAGGTTCTGAACTTCCCAACGTATTTCAACACGATGCTGCCGCTCGCGGGTCCCGCCAAATAAGATTCCTTTCGCTAACGAGAAGTTCCAGCTGAAGCTGCAAGGCCCTTCGACAGAACCGCGCCGTTCGTTTCCGAAAGTTCCGGACGCCGGCACCGCGAACGCGCCGGTATTAAAAAAGCTGAGCGACGAGCCGCCGCAAATCCCGAAGTTCGGATTGCCCGACGCGCCTTCGCAATCACCATCGAGGCGGCACAGGTCGGCGCGTTCTGAAAAATTGGAGCCCGTTCCGGAATTATTTGCGGCATTTCCGCCCAGTAACACGGTGAACGGAATTCCGGTCTGCCATGTGATCACATTGTTAAGGCGCCAGTTTCCGAGCAGGTGTTCTTCCCAGCCGTGCGTCGCGTAACGATGACGCTCACCAAACGGCAATTCGTACACGGAGAAAAAGCGCAATTGATGCCGGATATCGAAGGGCGAGAGCCCGTATTCGGCAGCGACGTTGCCGTCTTGCTGAACGACCGTCGGTGCAGTGCCTCCAATCGAACTCGAATTATCGAGCGATTTCGAAAACGTATAAATTCCCTGGAAGCTGAAGCCGTGGGTGAAGCGATGAATTACGCGGACTTGCAGCGCATTGTAAATGGAATGCGCGCCAGACTGATCGTAGAGGAAACTCACAGCTTCGGGAATTTTTAGATCCGCCTGCGTGTCGAGTGGATTTGTGCCGGGGGGTGCGCGATTCGGCGCGCGGAGAATATCGAGATTGTCGCCCTTCGTTCCTGTGTAGGTGAGATCGAGCAGCCAATTTCTGGTGAAGGTCGTTTCGGTGCCGAGTGTCCAGATTTGGGCACGGCCATCGCGATAGAAAGGATTTACTGCCGTGGTGTTGAGAATGCGGCCTGCGTTTCCGTTTTGAATTTGAAGCAAGGCTGTCTGTAGCACGAGCGGCTCGGTAGGCGTTGTAAGCTGCGTCGAGGAAGTTGCGAATGGCGGTTGATAGGCGAGGTAGTTTGTCGCGAGCGTGTTGTAGGCGGCTTCGTTATAGAAAATTGCATAGCCCGCCCGCACCACTGTCTTGGGTTTGATCATCGGGGGCTGCCATGCCACGCCGATGCGAGGTGCCCAGTTTCCGTAATCGCCATGAACTAACGCCTGGGGATACTGGCCGCTGAAGGGACCAGCGCCGCCGGGAAGCACTTGCGCGGCGCACGTGGGGCAAGGCGGGGCGATGTTGATGACGTTCGGATCGAGATCGATAGTAGAGATATGGTTCGAGATTTCGATGGGAGGAGTCACGGCTTCGTAGCGGAGGCCGTACAGCAAAGTGAAATGCGAATTCACGCGCCAGTCGTCCTGCGCGAAGGCGATGAAATCCCAGCTGCGAAAATAATCGTTTGTGATTCCGAAGCGGCCGGACGTGGAATACGGATCGCCAAGCAGGAAATCGGCCAAGTCATTTCCCGTGCCTGCAATGGGCGCGCCGTTGGCGAGTTCACTTGTGAGCAGACCGGTGAATGAAAATTGGCCACGGGGGTCGGGATTGGTGTCGGTGTTCAACTGGAATCGCCGGATTTCGCCGCCGAATTTCATGGTGTGTTTTTTGTGTACGAGCGTGAGGGTATCGAGAAAGCGGAGAGTCTGGTTTCGCGTAAGTGATGGCACGGGATCGCCAAATCCTGAGAAGTTGGTGAAATTAAGTCCAGGATAGCCAAAATCGATCGCGTCGGCGCTGCCGCCCACGATTCCCACTTGCGATGCGATGTCGTTGACGAAGGAGTTGTCGCTCAGAATCTGAATGCGGCTACGGCTGTAGTTCACGTGCGAGTCATTGACGAAGCTGGGCGTCCAGTTCTGGGTGAGGCCGAGGTCGAGATTCTGATTGCGTGTGTTCTGCGTGCCTCCGACCTGCGCGAAACTGCCGAGGGTGTTGGAGCCTGAGCCGTTGTAGTTGTAGCCCACCTGCACGTTGAACTTCGCATTGATCGTGTGCAGGACGTGCACATTCAGGATGTTGGTGGACAATGGCGTGGTGGCTTGCAGAAGGTAATTCTGAGCCTGATTCGGGCCGGTGCCTGCGATGTTGGGCGTCGGAATAAAATTGAGCAGGCCCTGTGCGGCGCTATTGATGGAGCCAAGTTTTTGTGCCGCGCCGCTTGCGCAGTTTGTGTCGGCGACGGTAGGGAATGCGGCATTCGACGCGCTGAATGGAACGAAGAGCGTTGGCACACTTGCGTTCGCCACGCAGAACAAGCCGTTGCGCTCGTCGAGCGTTGGTACTGTCGAAAATGTGTTCACGGCGGTCTGTTCGTTTTCGTGCTGATAGTTCACGAAGAAGTAGGTCTTGTCGCTGCCGTTGTAGATGTGCGGAATTTTTAGTGGGCCGCCGATATTTGCGCCGAAGCGATTGTCGTAATGACTGACCTTCGGCGATTCGACTCCGGTAATCGAATATGGCCGGGCATCGAATGCAGAATTTTCGTAGCGGTCGTAAAATCCGAAGCGAATGCGGTTCACCTGCTGGCGTAGGAAACGTCCGCCGCCCCCGCCGCCGAATGGGCCCCCACCGCCCGGGCCGCCTCCTGGACCGCCGCCAGGCCCGCCTCCGCCAAAGATTGCTCCGCCACCTCCACCGGTTCCGCCGAATCCCTGTCTGCCTCCACCGCCGCCGGGACCACGTTGGCCTCCAGGTCCGCCCGGGCCTTCAGGACCGTCGGGGCCGCCCACATTGAGGCCAGCAAGTCCAGCGGGGCCGCCGAAGGCTGATCCTTGGCCGACCGTTCCCTGCAGCAAGAATGAATCGGCAGACGCAGCGCCGCCGGTCGTCAGCGCCGCTGAGAGCTGCGGTCCCGCACTGCTATTGTTCTGTGGCGTTGTGGCCTCGCCGGGTTGCGGCGTACCTTCGCCCGTAAGATCCGTTTGCTGAAATCCGCCGCGACCTGCCGCTGTGGCCATTCCTTGACTCAGCGCATTCGATAGGCCGGGTGGGAGCGGCTGTCGTCCGCCATTTCTTCCGCCGCCATTTCCGTTCCGCGGCTTACCATCCGCGTTTCCGCCTGTAGCAGCGGGCGCGCTTGGATTCGCGTTCGGTGGATTACCTGCAGCCGAAGAATTTCCTGGTTCCTGTTTCGAGGTAGCTGCATTGGGCGTCGGCGCAGTCAGCTGCGCGAGAGTCGCCACCTGCAAGACCATCGGAATAGGACCAGGGGGGACAACCGGAAGCGCGACATCGAGCGACGAGGGGACAAAACCGAGTTGACTCGCTTCGACGTGGTATCGTCCAGGGGGAAGCGTAGGAAATTCAAATTTTCCGGATTCGTCGGTCCAGCTCACCCAACTTTTTTTTGTGTCGGTATTTGTGATTCGAACGATCGCGCTGGGAATTGGGTTTGCTTCGGGGTTTCGAATGATGCCTGTCACGGCGGGACCGGACACCTGCGGCGGGGCAGGTGGTTCAGGAGATGATTGGGCTCGCGATCGGGCTGCGGATTGGGATTGTGCCCGAGCTTCTGCTTTTTGTGCAGACGCCCCACTCGGAATCAGAGCGAGCAGAAGCGAGATGATGCCGGCTTGGCGCATGCATTGGCAGCCGCATCTACCTATGAGCTGAAATAATATAAACCACCACCCGATTATCCTTTTTGACGCCGTGTAGCCGGACTGAGTTACTTCTGTTAGTCGATGCGCGAATCGGTCGAAAACGGTTGCCGCCGCAAGAGTGCCGAACAACGTTGGCGACCCGGTCCGTGCCACAAGCAGCGAGTGGGGAGTTTCACTGCTAGCTCGCCTGTATGGCACGAACCGGACCATCGTCCCACTACACGGCCGAAGACGACTCGACCGATATCAATCGGAACTGCCGCCTACCGGGTCGTAGACCAGGCGATATGTCAGCGGCTCCTTGAATCGCTCGTTTTCCATTTTTGTGGTCACGTACAGCTGCTTGGCATCTGGGGATAGGCTGTAAGTGCGAGTGGATTTTCCGCGTGGGCTTTGCGTCACCACGGTCAGCTGGCCATTTTGCCATTGAGAGTTGGTTGTTCTCTGGCTTTCGCCTTCCGGGCCCGCGTTTTTTTCGGCGGTCGAATCGCTCGAGGGGTATTGCGCGAGGACACGGCCAGATTTTCCGGTCACCTTCACGTTCGAGCCAGTCTGCTCGATTGCCAGTGTTTGCAGTTCGTCTATCATGCCGGCGCGCTGAGCGCGGCCCTCGCCATTGTGACCACCTTGTCCGCGGCCACCGGCGCCGCTCGAGTCACCGCGTGCCGCTTGCATCTTCTGGCGCACGTCGTCGCTTTGATCTTTATTCAATTGCCAGTGACCAGCCAGCTTCGGCGTACTAGCGGTGGCATCCTGCAAGGCAGTCAGCGCCGAAACTTCCTTCGCTGCGACTCTCGCATATGAAAACAGAAGCGCCGCTCCTAGTATTGCCAGCAATGACCAGGCCAGCCTTGCATTCCCACGTTTCGATAATTTTCCCGTCGTTCGATTTCGTATCATTTCGCTCCTCGTATCTCTCAATCTTCAAACCCAATTAAACGTCGAAAGCTCACACCTGGGATTCCATTCAGAGCGTCAGAAAGTTCCTCAAAGTTTTGGGATTAGCAAGAACTGCGAAAGCTGTTAGTGGCTTGAAGGGGACGCGGTGAGTTGAATCTTGATACGAAGAAACCCCAAGACGAAGTTCATTCTTACGCCCAAAGAACGCGCCACGAGAGGTCAAACATTTCTTTGGCGTCAAATGCTTCATCTTGCGGTCTACTTGTGTGGGCAGAAATAATTTTGGCGAACAATTCGGGCTGATTTTCGAAGAGCCTCAAAGTCTTGCGCCGAACCCAGGCACTGGCGTCCATGAGCAACAACAATCGAGTCATGCGTAAGGGCATGCTTACGATTCTGCGGTGCGCCGAGCGATAAGAACGCAGATCTCCGCGTGAAAGCGCATCGCCAAGCGCGCATGCCTGCTGCAGTCCCAGACTCAATCCGTGGCCGGCAATCCCGTCGACCGAACAGGAAGCGTCACCGACGAGGGCGACGTGTGCTGACGCCACTCGCCAGGTACTTGTCAACCCGACACGGCTTCCCTGCTCCGGCGTTGCTCCGTAAGCGTTTTTCAGATGCTGCGCGACTTCGGGAAATTCAGACAGGCCATCAGCAATTCGCAATTTCGGGTCGCGCGAAAAAAAGCTTACGCACACATCTTCCGCGTGGGTGGGCGTTACGACCAGCTGAAACTTCTTTCCCCAATAAACTTCGACGAATTTCGACCACGGCCGAATCGCGAAATGACGCCGAAATCCAAACCGTGTGCGGCAACTAATACGCGGCCAGTTGAATTTGGCCCAGCGGCGAACAGAGGAATTCAATCCGTCAGCGCCGACCAGCCACCGATAGTCTATGCATTCACCATTGATCCTGGCACTCGAAGCTGCGAACTCAGAGACACGAGCCCCCCAGCGAAAAGTCACGCCCACTTCTGCAGCCTTAGCTACCAGCAGATTGTGAAGTGCAGTGCGGCGCAGCCCGAACGCGCGTCCGCGCTCGATCGGAGCGCTAACGGAATACGAATCATCTGAGAAGCGAAAACCTTTGAGCGGACAACCAAGAGAGGAATCTAGTTCAATTCCAATACTGCGCAGCGCCTCAACCGCTTCAGGAAGCAGTCCTTCGCCGCAAGGCTTGTTGATTGGAGGACGCCGGGCATCCGCCACCATAACGCGGAGACCGTTCGCCGCCGCAGCAATTGCTGTCGCGAGTCCGGCCGGGCCCGCACCTACAACCAAAACATCCGACTTCATTGTTCCCGGCCCTCGCTCTCCTTACCATCTTAGCAGCACCAGTTCCGAGCAGAACCCCGGTCCCATTGCGGCGAGGATGCTGTAACTGCCGGCGGGTGGACGCCGGTGCGTATAAACATCCTCTAATACTAAGAGCACGGAAGTGGAAGAAATGTTGCCCACCTTCCGCAAACATTCCCACGATGCGGCGAGGTCTTTCGCTGTTATGCCCAGCGCTTGCGCCGTGGCTTCGAGAACCTTAGGCCCGCCCGTGTGCATCACCCAGCTCTTGATATCGCTACGCTTCAGTCCCTGCTCGCCGAGAAATGTGTCGACGTCTTCTCCGAGATGTTTCACCACCGTATCAGGCACTTCCGGCGAGAGCACGATGTGAAAGCCTTTTTCAGAGATGTCCCAGCCCATCACGCGTTCGGTGTTTGGGTAGAAAATCGATTTGGTCGCCAGGATCTCGGGGCCTTTCGACTCGCGCTCTGAGCCAACAACGACTGTGGCGGCGGCGCCATCTCCGAAAAGCAAAGCCGATATCAGATGGGCCATCGATAAATCGTTGCGCTGAAGTGTTAGCGAGCAGAGCTCGACAGAAAGCAACGCCGCTGCCTGATCCGGATAGCCACGCACGTAATCCGCCGCGCGCGATATTCCCGCCGCGCCAGCGACGCAGCCCAGCCCGAAGATTGGAATCCGTTTGATGTTCGGCGAAAGGCCCATGCGATTCACGAGTCGCGCGTCGATGGACGGCGCGGCGATGCCCGTGACCGATGTGACGAAAATCGCGCTCAACTCATCTGGTTCGATTCCGGCCCGTGCGAGCGCGCGGCACAATGCTTTCTCGCCTAAGTCCAGCGCGCACTCGATCCACACATTATTCGCCTGGCCGAACGTCTCCAAATTTAAGTAGAAATCGATCGGGCGGACCGTGTACCTTCCCTCGACCTGCATGCTCTCATCGAGGCGATCCAGAATCGCGGGATTTGGTAACCGATTTCGCCAGTCGTTCTTGAGCGCTTCCACCAACAGCTCTTGCTTGTAGTAATGCTCTGGAAACGCACTTGCAACGCTAGCAATTCTCATTCGTCCGGCTCCTAGGGGTGCGTAATGGCTCGGGGGATATTACATCGAGTGGGGCTATTAGCCCATGACGATTTACGAAAATTCTTCTCACAGGCGGCGTATCTATATTACGGCAACTGGACGCCCAGGGGACATAAATAAAAGAAACCCGAGTCCGTTGGGGTGACGGACTCGGGTTCGGGGGGTTGAGAGGGGCTTGGGCCGATAAGCTTTTTATTTACTTAGAAGTCGGGGTTGCTGCGCCTAATAGTTCCAGCGCCGCAGGATCAGCGTCACTCGAAACACTAATTGCAACCCTAATACTAAGAGCGTGTCGCGTACGGCGTTCACACGGTTCTGCAGAGCCGACGTTGAATGCTTCGAGAGCGGCGCTGCGCTACCGATCGACTGATGCCTTACGTCCCAGCGGTTGCCTGCCAAAGCGCTCATGCGGTTGCCGTCCTAGTTGACCATGTAAACCGGATTGTCATGCTCGACGCACACAACCATGGATTTGAAAATATCGATGTCCCAGCTATCCGCGATTCGGAGCCTGACGATGTCATCGGTTTCCGACAGCATCCGCCCACGCAGCGGAACTCGCAGGTTTCCTGCTACCACTCGAAGCACCACCGGTTGCCCCATCCAGACTGCGTAGCCGCCTTTCATTCGCCCCTCCTCAGGGACTGCTTGGTGCGATTTAAAGTTTGAGGTAGGGCTCCGGACTGGCCAATGGTACAGCGGGCTATGTTTGATAGGAGGGTAGTACTATCCCGTACAACTCTGATTCTATGGCATTTATGCTAAGAGCAGCCAGAACGCTGTGGATTGCGCAGGAACGACGCAAGAAAGGCCAGCAGACCGTCTCGTCGCAAGCCAGCGCCTGCCGTTTTCTGCTATTGTCTTAGTTCATTCTAAGGCGACCCCGCCGCGGAACTGGCGAATCAAAGCAATGATTGAATCGCTCAAGCAGCTATTGGCGCACCTCTACGACGTAAAGGGCCTCATCGAATGGGGCGGTCCGGTTCTTGTTTGCGCAATCATATTTGTCGAGACCGGGATGTTCGTCGGTTTTTTTCTCCCGGGCGATTCCCTGCTGGTCACCGCAGGTGTGTTTGCGGGCGCCGGACACACGAGCATTGCTGCTCTGCTGATCTTTGTCACGCTTTGCGCTATTGCCGGGGATCAGCTTGGATACTGGATCGGGCGGATGGCGGGGCAAAGCCTTTACAAACGCGAAGATTCGCACTTCTTCAAAAAGCGTCATCTCGAACGCGCCCATGAATTCTACGAAAAATACGGCGGGAAGACGGTTATCCTTGCGCGCTTCGTTCCCATCATACGGACTTTTTGTCCGCCCGTGGCGGGCGCGGCCAAAATGAGCTACTCGCGCTATCTCCTTTACGACGTCTTTGGAGGCTTCCTCTGGGTCTGGAGCATGACGCTTCTAGGCTACACGTTGGGCCGCAGCGTCCCCAATATTGACAAGCGGATCCACATCGTCATCGCCGCGGTGGTTGTCGCGTCGCTTCTGCCAGCCGCATATTCAGCGTGGAAAGCCCGCTCACAGGCACAGGCAATTCCGCCTACACACGCCAAAGCCGAAGAAGAATAAGTTAGGAAATGACAAAAAGTGGCGCCGCAACTGCAGCTACTGGGTTGCAGCAAAAAGCGGTTTTGCGCGGTTTGCGGAGTAGTTTTGCGGCTAACAGACAAGAGAGCCGGCAGGATGCCCTTCGTTCCTCAGGACAAGCCGGAGCTACAAGGGAACGATGTGACGGTATTCGCCAAGAATCGATCTTCGAGGTCCGCTTGTTCGGAGCAACGCCGTGGGCAGCCGCGGGTGAGATAAAAAAAACGGGGAGCCTGGCAGCTCCCCGTTTTTTCTTTTTCCGTATGCCGCCGTAACATGTCGAAGACATTTACGACGGCGCGCACCGCAAAAGCGGTGTGTAAACGGCTGTCAAAATTCTAGGCCCGGTGGAGTCATCCTTTCTCCTTTGCCGTGCACTAGCTACTACAACTTCGCTTTTACTCCCCTGTTGCGGAGCGCGCAAGAGAAATCTTTGCGCGCCCCCGGGCTCGATCCGCGAATCGTATCTGCAAATCGGATCTGCAAATGAGATCTGCAAATCATCGATCCGCAAATCGCTGCCCCGTCTTACTTTTCACTGCGCGGTGAATTTCCGTGTCCGCCACTACCCGACCGCTCACCGCCGCCTCCCGAAGCGTGCTGCGTAGCGTGCGACTGCGGCGCCTGATGTTGTGCGGGCGCATGAGTCGGAGCGCTATGCTCCTGTCTCACGTTCTGTCGGGGCGCAGCGTTGTGCGTCGAAGGTAAACGAACCTCAGAGTGGTTCGGCTGACGAGCAGCATTCGTGTTTGTATGTGTGCGTGACGGCTCCGTGCGCACCGCCGTATGCGGCGTCTGCGCGTGATTCGCGCTCGGCGCGCTCACATTGTGATGCTCGTTGTTGTGCGTTGCTGTATTCGTCCGCGGCGCAGTGTTGGAATGCGCGGTGCGAGATGATTCTCGCGACGCGTTGTTCGTAGCGTGATGATTTACTTCCGGAGTTCGTGCCGTCCGATCAGCGTGTGTTTCAGTTGCCCGATTGCGCTGCTCTGCGGATCGCGTCGCCTCAGACCGGCGCGTCTCGGCAGTCCTGTTCGCTTCAGACGACCTGCGAGCTTCCGCCGATCGATTTGCCTCTGCCGATCTGTTGGCTTGTGATGATCTACGCGCTTCCGAAGCTCGCGTTTCTGCTGCACGGTTTCGGTTTTCGGTAGCCGTTCTCGTGTTGCGAGCCTCTGTCGAACGGCCGCCAAATTCCCCAGCGCGCTGCGAAGCCGTCACGCCGGGACGTCCATGATTCTCCGATGCCCACTGACGCCGATCGCTACGCGCCAGAGATTCTTGATGCGCTTGCACCGAAGTTGCGCCGAAGCGCCGTTCTCGCGTTGCCGTCTCTTCACGTGCTGATGGACGCACATTGATTCCGCCACGTCCGCCGTTGTAGCTCACGCGGCTCACGGATCGCTCAACGACCCGCCGTTCATACACGTTGTGAATGACGGTCGTGTTCACGCGGGTCACTGACCTATTGTAAAAAAAGTCTCGACCACGCCAGTAGCCGCCCTCATATCCGACTCCGAAATAGCCGAAGCCGTAGTTGATGCCGCCGTAGAAACCAACATGCGGTCCCCAATACCCCGTGTGCCAGATGTAGACGCCATCACCCCAACCCCAGTAGCCCGGAGTCCACAGCAGTCCCACGGCTGGGGCAATCACCCACGTACCGGGCACCCAGTAATAACCGTCGGGTCCCCACGCCCAGTAACCCGGTGTCCATATGTAGTTGGGACCCGGACAAATGGGTTGCGTGTACACCGGAATTACCGGCGGTGCCACCGTGATCGAAATGCCCACGTCCACGTGTGCTGGTGCCGAAACCGGCATGAGCAACGAGCCGAACATCAACAGGAGTAAGAATCCAAGATAAAGTTTGCGCATGAGAATTACCTCCTTTCAGCCTGTATATTAATTTTATGAAATAAATCGCCGCCGCAAATAACGGGATATATGCAGAAAATCTGCCTCGCGGCGGGTATGACGAAATTGCACCGACTGGGACAGATTTATAGGGAGCACTCGTAAGCGGGTTTATAAAGAGAAGCATAGCCGCCTCCAATGTTCCCTACTTATTGGACGGGGCGGCGCTACGGCTGGTTACGCTGCTCAGAGCTTAGCTGCTGTACTTTACTTGCATTTACTTTAGGAAGAGCGCTTCGCGAAGTTGATCGCGGCCTACGAAAGTCTTCGACGAGCGGAACTTTCCGAACAGGTCGAGAATTTCGCGGTTCTGAAAGACATGAGCGTGGACGGCGAGCGTCGCCGCGGGAAGCATTTCGATCGTTTGCGTATCGACGATTCGATATCGGTGAAACCGTTCGGCTGCCCGGCTATGAAACATGGCTAAAATGATGCCCGACGGTTGCAGCAGCGAATACAGCCTTTCCATCGCGCGCGGCAATAGCTCTGCATCAAAATAATCGAGCAGATCCCAGGCAAGCACGCCGTGAAAGCTTTCTTCCGAATAGCGTAAACCAGTTTCGAGAAACTTTTCGGCCAGATAAGCCTGCGAAATTTTCTGCTGGCCGTTGCCCACCGGCGCAAGCCGCAAACCTTCCTCTTCGGCGCTCAGAAATTCCTTCCACGAGCGCAACGAGTCCTCTGTTGTGACGCGATACCCTTTTTCGATGAAGAAATTGAGCGTGGCTTGTGACACTTGCCCGAGATCAAGGATGCGGGGAGTTTTTTCGTCTTCCAAGTGCTGAAGGAATTCCTTCAAGCCGTTTGAGATGCGAAAATTGGCGGCCGGCGAAGCCGCCGAGCCGGTTGATCCACCGCCGGGCTTTGATTGAACCGCCGTACCGGCATTGCTTGTACGCGTCTTAGCTGTCCAATTCATGTAAGCCTATTCCCCAGAGGCGTGCGCGATCGCGCGCGGCGCATCGTTTGTTTTCACCGTCGCGGCCGACGAAATTGGAGCGAGATCTTGCACCTGTTTAGCATCGCCCGCGCGCGTCATCTCGACCTTGCCACGTAGCTTCGCGCCATCGTCAATTGCAATGCGCGGGGTGATGAGGCTGCCTTGCACGCGGCTCGACCCGCCGAGTTGCACTCCGGCAGATGCTTTTAAGTCCCCCGTCACAGTGCCCTCGACCACGATCTCACGCGCCTCGATATTGGCTTTCACTTTTCCGTTGGGCCCAACGGTTACTTTGGCCTGCGGGAAGTGGAATTGCCCCTCGGCCTGGCCGTCAATATAGAGGTCATCATCGCCCGAGATCTCGCCGTTAATTCTGATTCCTGACGATATTCGCGAAATCCCGCGAACTGCCGGTGGAGGCGCCACGGTAGGTGCAACGGGCTGCGCTGGCGGAGCTGCCAGCGGAGCAGAATTGGCAGGTGCGGCCGGCGCAATCTCGGGAGAAGGCGCAGGCGGCGCTGTCGCAGGAGTCGTCTCGATTTTTGCCGGAACAGCCGCGGGTGAAACTAGGGATTGCGACGACGGTTTCGCATCTGCTGGCTTACGCCACATGAAAAATTCCTCCCCGAGCACAATCGCCAGGAACGCTGGCCGGGCGGCAGGCGTATCCAAAACGTGCTCGAACTATAGTACAGGGATGGCTAGGTGTAAATCGAGACTGCAACGCCCTTTCTCAAGTGAATACGGGCTGGCATCAGAGCCGCTGAGACGGTGTGCACGTCGCTATTTCGAAGCTCCCAGCGAGCTACGATGTAGCCAACAAACTCGTAGAAAAACGTCTTCAGCCCCTCCCGAGTACGCCACCAACTGTTGGGATCATAGGCAGGGTCTGGGGCGGCAACCACGCGAAGCTCAGTGCCGGGCGCCAAAGCGTGCTCGTAAATGAATCGCGCGCGCCGAGTATGGTAATTCGAAGTGACGACGATGATTTTCTTCCACCCGTGGGCGAACAGAAATTCCGATACGGCGCCGGCCTCATCAAGCGTGTTGCGTGCCCGGTTTGGGACGCGAACCACGGCTGTCGCGGGAACGCCCCGATCGGTGAGATCCCGCTGCATTAATTCGGCAATCGAGGTGTAGGGACGCAAAGTACGGCCGCTTGCGACAATCCGCGGAGCCCAGCTCGCGCGGTAGAGATCGGCCGCGCGCGAAGCCCGCACGGCTTCATAATCGTCGTCACTCAATATGACGATTGCGTCCGACGTCTGCGGCGATTCGTCGACGACCCAGAAATTACCGGCTAAGCGAAGGATCGGGTAGCGCGCCAGATAGATTACAAACGCGAATATCACCAGGAAGATCAGAAACAGGAGGCGAAAGAAGATTCCGCCTCGGTCGGAGCGAATTGACGATTTGAAACTGGCCTCGCTCGTTTTCATTTCGCAGGATCGAGCTCGCGCAAACGCTCAGCCGCTTCCTCGGGAAGCAGCCCGTTAAAATAAACCTCCTTGATGCTGTAGGACTTGCTTCGCGTTTCGACGATCGGAAGTATTTCGATGTGCCAGTGGTAATCGCCGGCGATCGTTCGCCAGTAATCGCTGAGTTCGCCCTTCGTTTGCAGCGTGTTAGGCGCGGTGTGAACCACCATGTGGTAGTTGTCAGAAATTTTCAGCAGGCGGCGCAACGTGCGGCCAAGCAGGCTCGCGAGATGCCGCCGATTCTCTCCGGGCGAGGGCGCTTCGAACTGATGGTTGTGCGTCCTCGGCATCAGCCAGATTTCGTACGGCACGCGGGATGCGTACGGACAGAAGGCGAAATAATCGCCGATGGTGTCCACGATGCGTTTCTTCTGACGCACTTCCTGGCGGAGGATGTCGCAAAAGACACAGCGTTCGCGGTCGCGAAACCATTCGCGCGCGGCCCGCAGTTCATAGAGGATGCGGCGAGGAACGAACGTAGTCGCGGTCACTTGTGAGTGAGAATGGGACCACTCCTCTCCTGACTGCGGGCCCTGATTCTTGAAGACGGCCACATATTTGAAGCGGGCGTCGCGCTTCAGGTCCGCGATCCGCAAGGCGTAGGCTTCCAGCACGCGCTCGATCTGCTCGTCCGGCATTTGCGCGAGGAATCGGGCGTGGTCGGGCGTCTCCACGATGATTTCGTGAGCGCCGGTCGCATCCATGCGATCGTAAATTCCTTCTGCTGTTCGCGACGTATCGCCTTCGATGTGATAAAGCGGCCGGAAGTGGGGATAGGCGCGAACTTGCCAGGGACCTTGTGGCGGAAGGTCGAGAATCACCTTTGTCTCCAGGCGGTTTTCCGCACAAAGCGGACAGGGATCAGGCCGGGGTTTCTCACGTTCCGGATGGCCGACCACAACCCAACTGCGGGTAATTGGATCTTTACGAAGTTCCATTTTTTGGTATGAGAAGTGCGGCGGCCATCTTATAACGCCCACCGCTTGCGGGCAAAAGGAAGTCAGCACTTAAACGAAATAAAATTGTCAGTGCGGGACCGGAACTGGAAACGCACGATCAGCGCGTGTAGTGCGTGGGCGTGGGGCCGACTTCGAGACGGTGCCTATCCCAAATGGCGCCTTCGCGGGTGTAATTGGCCATCTCGAAATCCTGGGTCAATTCGAGACAATCCGTGGGGCAAGCATCTTCACAAAGGCCGCAGAACATACAGCGCGAAGTGTCGTAGGTGAATGTGGTGAGGACTTTGCGGCGGGTGGCATCGTCGCGAAGCCAGCCGACGACGATCAGATTCTCAGGGCACGCGAGAGCGCAGAGGTTGCAGGCGATGCACAGCGATTCGCCGGTCTCCGGGTTCATGTTCAGACGCGGCGCGCCACGATAGCGCTCGGCCACCATGGGACGCTCGAGCGGATACTGCTCGGTGTAAATATTCTTGGGCGCCTGATAACGGAACGTCAGCCACATCCCCTTGAGCAGGTCTACAAGGAAGAGACGGCGCAGAAGGTCTTTCATCGAATCGTAGTCTGACCGTCAGCGAAAAGATTGTCAAGGCAGGGCGCGCAAGTGAATATCAATGCCCCGCTTGACCTTTCGCCGTCGCGACGAATTCGCCAAGCACCGCCTGACGCATTAAATCAGGAGGCAGTAAGCCCTGCGTCAGGATGAAATCGTGGAAATCCTTCTGGTTGAATTTGGGGCCGAGCGCGGATTCGGTTTCCTTGCGTAGAGAGAGCAGCTTCGTGTATCCATAGAAATAACTGTTAGCTTGGCCGGGCGCGCGGTAGGTGAAGCGTTCCACTTCCTCCTTTGCGAAGGCATGCGACAGCACCACATCCTTTTCCATCACGCGATAGGCATCTTCCGGCTGAATCTTGCCCGATTGCAGCTCTGGATCCAGGAAGGCACGTGCGGCGCGCTGAAGCCGCAGATCGAGGGAAATCAGCTGCCCTTCTGCCGGCATGTAGGGCTCGATCAGGTATTCGGCATAAAGCCCCCAACCCTCCACGTTCGTGCTGTTGAAGGCAAATTTTGCGCGGGCTAGCGAAACGCCGTGCTCGAGCATGGAATCGAACTGCAGTTCGTGGCCCGGGCGAGCTTCGTGGGCGGTCAGAGTCCAGGCGGCGGCATCGTATGTGAAATCGTCATATTTATCGGTGGTGCTTTCGCCCGCGGGGCCGGGAATATTCAGCGGGAGGACAAATTCGCCTTTCTGCCCGGTGTTGTGCAGAAATGGCGGCGCGACCATGTGAGGAGCTGGCTGCTGGGCGGTCTCGGCGGCTGTCGCAATGCGAATACGGGCTGGACGATCGGGAAGGGTGACGATTTTCTGCGCGACGATAATTTGTTCGATCTGCTTCAGCCGATTTTCATAGAACGGAAGAATCGCGTCGCCTACCAGCTGCTGTTTTTTCAGTTCGTGAATCACGTCGCGGTAATCGCTTGACGGGAGATTTCGCTCTTTCGCGATGCGCGAGGCGATTGGCTGCATTTCGCCCTGAATTTCCGTGAAGGCTTCATGCGCCATGGCGGCGATCTTCGCTGGTGGGACGTCGATGCCATACTGCTCGAGATTCAGCGCATATTCTTCCGGCGGCAGGCGGAAGTCGGATCGCGCTTTCGGCAAAACGTTCGCCTTCATCCAGGCGTCGTAATCGGCGAGCTGTATTTTGAGTTTACCGAATGGCTCCTGCCAGCCTTCCAGTTTGTATTTTGTTAGGAGCGCCGCGATTCCATCGACGTAGTTGGAATTGCGCGAGAGTTCGGTTTCGATTTCAACGCGCGCCGGATAAACAATCCCGGGCTTGGCCATTTGCTCAATGGCGCGCTGCTTCAAAATCTCCACGATCGGCGGATAACCGGGTTCGATGCCGGCATATTTGCGTAGGCGCACAACGGCGGCGGGACGGCGATCGGAAGAGGTCTGTTCATCGAGCAGAATCTGCAGGCCGGCGAATACGTAGGCGCTGGCGTTGATAAACGGCACTAAGTGCGCCCGCGCGAAGTCCTCGGCCCGAAACTGAAGATCCACCGCGCGGATCATGATCTGCAAATCTTCCGCCACTTCTTTTTGCTGCTGCTGCGCTGCCGCAGCTTTCAACTTTGCCAGTACTTCTGCGGTTTCCTGGCGCTCCAGGTCTTCGTCAGCTCGCGTGGGCTGAGAAATGAGTGGATCGTATTGGCTCAATCCTTCTCGCGTACCGCGATCGGGATGATGCTTCATCGACACGGCAAAGAGCTGATTTGCGTAGCCATTGCTGACGGCGATCCAAGATTGATCCGCTGGCTGACGATTGCTGGCGAGCACTGATACGAACATCAAGGCGCCGAGCAGCAACAAAATGGTTTTGGGCATTCGCATCCTCATTTAGAGTCTCTGCACCTGTTTAACAGTCTCCGCAATCTGGCTCCCGTGAATTTGGGCGCTTAGTAAAGCATGTGAGACCCTGAACCGCAAATTCGTGCTCCGAATTCGCGCGGTTCAAATGCCCCAAAACGCGATTTTTCTGCCAATTACAAATTGCTATCAGCGACTATTTTCAATGACTTACGTAAATTCCTAATCGCGCCACCGTAGATTAGACTTTGACTCATGTCCGGCTGCGAAGTGAGCGGTAAATGATGGGCGTTTAGGCAGCTCCATGAAGGTGGCCAGCGCGGATTGATGGCTGCTCGCTCTGCCGGAACTGGGAAGGACGCCGGAATTGCAATGGAGTCGCTCATTGGTCAAATTGGATGTTTAAGAGACCGGTCGGTCGCATTTTGTGGTATACTTGTCGTGGGGAAAAGACCAAGCCGGTCTCGACGCGGGCCGATCAGCTGAAGTGGTTACGCATCGTTACTGGTCGAGCGGGCACGGCAAGCCGTGCCCCTACTAAGACGGAAGCGTAATTGGGAGGTGGAGCTATGACTAAGGGAGAGCGGACGCGGCAGGAAATTGTGCGGAGTGCGGCGCCGTTATTTAACACAAAGGGGTATGAGGGCACTTCCCTTTCGGACCTGATGACCGCGACCGGATTACAGAAGGGTGGGATCTACCGTCATTTTGCGAGCAAGGAAGAATTGGCGGCTGAGGCGTTCGATTATGCGTGGGGAAAAGCCGTGAGCGGGCGACTTGACGGCGTCGGGGATGTGCCGAACAGCGTGGATCGAATCAAGAAAATGATCGCGAATTTTGTTGAGAGGCGGGCGGGGCTGGTGGAAGGGGGCTGTCCCCTCCTTAATACAGCGATTGAGGCGGACGACGGCAATACATTGCTTCGGGGCCGTGCAAGAAAGGCGCTGCGAACGTGGAGTGAACGAATCGCTGAATTGGTGAAAGAAGGCAAGCGCAAACGAGAAATAGATGGTCGGACGGATCTCAGTAAGCTCCCGCAGCTGATCATTGGCTCATTGGAAGGGGCTCTCATGATCAGCCGAATCGAGGTAAACAACGGGGCGCTCGAAAATGCACAAACTTTCCTGAATCAGTATCTGGAGGAAAAGGTTCGAGCATCAAAAACAGGCTCATCTCAGAAGCGAGCCTCGTAACCAGTTCATTGAGTTAGGAGCACTTGGAGATCTGAGATGGCAACGAAAGAAATAAAGGTGGAACGTTTTAGCATTACCTCTTCTAAGCCCTTCGGCGAAGTCGTGAAAGCGCTCGAAGCATCCGTGGGTCACCCGAATATGAACACATTTATGAGCGACATCATTTCGGCAAAATCATTCACCGATCTCGAGAAGATGATTCGCGCTGCAACCGGTCCTTCTGGGTTGATGCAATTTATGAAATTCGATCTGGGCGAGATCGTGCGCAAAGAGCGAGGCGACGGCGCGCCACGCAGCCTGCGCTATCTGATTGGCAATCCTCTGATCATGAAACAGATGCTCGAGCGCTCACCAGATGCGGGATCTTATGCACCGGTAACGGTCCTGATAGACGAGCGGCCAGACGGTGTGAGGCTTTCTTATGACCGAATGGCGAGCTTTCTCGCTCTATATGGAAATGATGATGCATTGAAAGTGGCGCGAGATTTAGACGCAAAGATCGAAACGCTTCTGACGAAAGCAGCCGCCTAGCGCTTCGCCGTCCCATCCCCGCCTTTCGCGCTGAGCATGGGACGGCCAAATCTTTTCGTTGGAACGTGGCGGATGGCGCTAGCGACGCTTTCCCTGGCTTCGCCTCTGTGGACCGCTATTGACGTTGGGAACTTCCTCGCCAAGCGCGGTTGCCAAATCGATCTGGTGATCCTGCTCCTGCATTAGAATCTGACGAATCTGCTCGGCCATAGCAAATTCGCCGAGCGCTTCGCACTGGCGAACGCGATCGCGATAGTTCCGTACGGTTTCATTCTCATTTTCGAGGTCAAACCGCAGCATGTCTTTCGCTTTTTCCGATGTGCGAACGGACTTTGGTGTGACGGAAGGCATTTTGCCGAGATAATCGATCTGACGTGAGAGGGTCAGCGCGTGATCGAGTTCCTGCTTGGCGTGAATCTCGAGCTGGTTGGCAATGTCCATATACTCGGCGCCCTTTAGAACCTGCGAGTAGACAACATAGGAAATGATGGCCTGATATTCACGGGAAAGATCTTCGTTTAATAGTTCCGCGAGGCGCTCACGGGAAATCTCAGTTTCGGTTAAAGCGGGCTTCGGCGCTGCCATTGAATTCCTCCTTGGATTTGAAACAAAGGTGTGAATCTTCAGTGTCGCGCAATGAGTGCAGGGCACCGTCGTGCATCTATCAGTATCCTACCAATCCCCAAAAGGAGCTAGCGATGCATCGCCGAAATACCGTACACCTCGGCCGTCATTCTGTCCTCGTGTTATTCTCATCGCGCCGATGGATGGAAGCTCGAACGACCTCGAATTTATGAAGTCCGCGCTGGATGAGGCGCGCGCAGCGGGAAGCCGCGGCGAAGTTCCCATCGGAGCAGTTGTTGTGCTGAATGAGAAGATCGTCGCCCGCGCGGGAAATCGAACGATTCTGGATTGCGACCCCACAGCACACGCGGAAGTGGTGGCGATGCGCGAAGCGGCGCATACTATCGGCAATCACCGCCTGCTCGAAACCACTTTGTACGTGACCATCGAACCGTGCGCGATGTGCGCAGGTGCGATGATACAGGCGCGCATCTCGCGGCTGGTGTATGGCGCAGATGACGCGAAGGCCGGCGCCGTGCGATCTTGTTTTTCAATTCTCGAACATGAAAAATTGAATCACCAAGTGGATGTGACTTCAGGTGTGCTGGCCGAGGAGTCAGTTGAGTTACTGCGCGCTTTTTTTGAGGTGAGACGCTAATACTAACGACCGCAGTTGAGCTTTTGCGCTAGCGAGGTGAAGTCTTCGGGCGGCGTTTTGCTGGCAACGCATTGTTATAGCCGATGTGCAAGAGTTCGTGCAGCGCGTCAGGGTGAACTTTCGAAAGCCTGACGAGCACCCAGGGATAGTTGCGGTAGTGGTCGGTAATGAAATACGTTTCCGGGTCGGCGGCCATCAACTCTTCTCGCTGATCGAACGGCATTTTGAGAACGATCGTATCGGGATCTTTCTCGTTACGCCAACGCACGAAGAGCTTTCCTTTGACCTTAAGCGCAGGTGTTCCATACGAAGTGCTTTCTTCCACATTCGGAAACGTCAGCGCAACGCGGCGCACAGCGTCATAAGTAATGGGTAGCGATCGCTTCATAGAATTTGCGCCGCCTCGATAGACGGCCATCTTAGCGCACATTACCCGCGATGCTTTATCGCCTCGTTATCATTGAGAACTCAAGTTCGCGCGAACTCCACTCGCTTGCGGCCAAGGATTTGATTACACTTTTCTGATTCTCACATAGGGTTCGTGCAATCAGGAGATGCTCCCCATGGGCAATCTGGGTTCAAACAGATGTGGAAGAAAAATTGTATGGAGTTGGTTCAATGCCGCTACATTGTGTATCTTCGCGGCCACCTCTCTGCACGGACAGACCAAGGCCCCCGATCCACATCAAACCCTCCTGAACCAATTCAGCGATTCCATGGACGAACTGACCGCACGAGTCTCGCCCGCCGTCGTGCAAGTGCGCGTAACCGGCTATCGGGCTGTGGAGGATAAGGATCGAGATGAGACGGGCCTGATCGGCCGGCAGCGCAGCCTTGCGTCGGGCGTGATTGTCGATCCCGATGGTTACATCATCACGAACGCGCATGTGGTGAAAGGAGCTCAGCGAGTCCGCGTATTCCTAACGCCCGCCAGCGAGGCTGAATCGCAGGTTCGCAGCAGCCTTGGAGTTGGGAGACGTCCTGCACCTCTCGAAGCGAAAATCGTAGGTATCGCCTCCACGATCGATTTGGCGCTGCTGAAAGTGGAGGCGAAAAATCTTCCGACACTTCCTTTTGCAGACTATCGAAATTTGAAGAAGGGCCAAATCGTGCTGGCGTTCGGGAATCCCGAAGGACTCGAAAATTCAGTGACCATGGGAATCGTAAGCGCGGTAGCGCGGCAGGCGGATCCCAGCACGCCGACGGTCTACATCCAAACCGATGCACCGATCAATCCGGGCAACAGCGGCGGCCCGCTCGTGGATACGGAGGGCCGGTTGGTAGGGATCAACACGTTCATACTTTCAGAAACGGGCGGGAGCCAGGGGCTGGGCTTCGCGATTCCCAGCAGCTTAGTGGAATTTGTTTATGGGGAGCTTCGCAAATACGGACGCGTCCATCGCAGCATCATCGGCGCGAGCCTGCAGGAAATTACTCCCGATCTTGCCGCGGGACTTTCGCTTCCTCGGCAGGAAGGCGTGATCGTTTCGGATATTCTTCCCGAAGGCCCAGCTGCAAAGGCAGGGCTGAAAATTGGCGACGTAATCGTGACGCTGGAAGAGAGACCGATTGGCGCACTGCCGATCGCTGAGATGATTGTTTCGACGAAGCCAGCGGGCGCGAGTGTTCATATCGAAGTCTTGCGCGGGACGCAGAAGATCCCCCTCGACATTCGGGTTGCGGAGCAGAAAGAGAAAGTCGATCGGCTGGCTGATCTCGTCGATCCCGCAAAATCACTGATCGCGAAAGTGGGAATCTTCGGAGTGCAGGTGGACGCGAAACTGGGCGACGACGTGGAGGACTTGCGTATTCCATCGGGAATCGTTGTGGCGGCGCTTTCGGCGGACCTTTCCGGGATCGAAACGGATTTGCAAGCTGGAGACGTGATCCACGCCGTGAATGGTTCGCGGGTGGAGACGCTAGACGGCTTGCGCGCAGCCTTGAATGCCATTCCGCCGGGTGGCGCAGGAGTGTTGCAAGTGGAGCGCGATGAAAAGTTGACCTACATTACGTTTGAAATGGAGTGATGCCAAGGAACACTCCCTGCCGTTGGGTTGTGAGGGAATCGCGCGTTTGTTAGACTTGTCGAGGAGAGGTGTCTGAGCGGTCGAAAGAGCTCGCCTCGAAAGCGAGTGTTGGGGAAACTCAACCGTGGGTTCGAATCCCACCCTCTCCGCCATCTACAGCGCTATCCCTTCGAGCCTAAGTGGTCCACCTTATTCACCACGATGAAAGCAATGTAGGACTATGGTTAGGCGAGGTCCACGTCTCAGGCCGCATCGCTGCGCGAGAAAGGCGGATAAGAATCATTTGCGAGGTTGGAATTTTCTTAAACAGCCTTCCTTCCCTGTATGACTGCACATGCGAATTTGAGGAGAAGCCGCCTTGCCCCGTTCATCGCGATCCTGACTTCTCTCCTGTTGCTTGCCTCAAGCAGTACATTGCAGGCGTTTTCTGTTCTCACTCACGAAGCAATCATCGACTCGGCTTGGAAGGATTCGATCCGGCCGCTTCTACTTCAGCGATATCCAAATGCGACGAAAGAAGAATTGAAAGACGCACACGCTTATGCTTACGGCGGCTCAATCATTCAGGATATGGGTTACTACCCCTTCGGCAGCCACTTTTTTAGCGATTTAGTTCATTACATCCGCACCGGCGATTTTGTAGAAACGCTCATCCGAGACTCTAAGGATTTGAATGAATACGCGTTCGCGCTTGGTGCATTGGCCCATTATGCGGCGGATAACAATGGACACCGAATTGCTGTGAATCGTTCGGTGCCGATTCTTTATCCCAAGCTTGGGAAGAAATATGGGGACGTCGTCACCTACGATGAAAATCCAGCCGCCCACTTGAAGACGGAGTTCGGATTCGACGTGCTGCAAGTAGCGAAGGGACACTACGCGTCCGACGCTTATCACGATTACATTGGATTTCAGGTGGCTCAGCCGCTTCTCGAGCGAGCGTTCGAGGAAACGTACTCGATCGAGTTGAAATCAATCTTCACCAACTACGATCTCGCTGTCGCGACCTACCGGCGCACGGTCAGCGGGTTAATCCCGGAGATGACAAGAGTCGCCTGGAACTTGAAGAAAGATGATATTCAGCGCACGACGCCCGGCATCACCCAGCAGAAATTCCTTTATCATCTCTCGCGCGCCAGTTATGCGAAGAATTGGAAAGAGAAATACCAAGAACCGGGCTTCGGCACAAAGGTTCTCGCGTTTTTCATTCGGATTATTCCCAAGATTGGGCCCTTCAGAACTTTGTCGTTCCGTACGCCGACTCCTCAGACGGAAAAAATGTTTGAGGCTAGCTTTAACGAAACCATCGTCAATTATGGAAAGTTATTGGAGCAGCAGGGGAAGGACGAGCGAGTGGAGCTATTGAACGATAATTTCGATACCGGGAGCGTTACCGGACCCGGACAATATCCGCTGGCGGACAAAACTTACGCAGAATTACTCGAGCATCTGGGCAAAGACCACTTCGCGCAAGTCTCTCCGGAATTGCGTTCCGCGATTCTTTCTTATTACAGCGATCTGAATGCGCCGTTCTCGAATAAGAAGAACAAGAAGGAATGGGCTCAGGTGGTCCGAAACCTCGATGAATTAAAGAACTCTGCCACCGAACAAAAACCTGTTACGCCCGCTGATTAGCCACTGAACAATAAGCCAACTGAAGCCGACTGAATTTCGAAATTCTAGGAGGAGGCCTTGCGTGTGGGCTTCTTGGTCGATCCTCCGATTTTATTCAGCGTTTCCTGAGCTTTCGCCTTGTAGGGGCTGTTGACTGAAACCGCTTCTGTGAGCACGGTTCGCGCTTCGGGCGTGCGCTGCATCTTCGCAAGAGTAAATCCCAGGCGATAGAGATTGCGCCCATAACTGAATGCGTCGGACTTCAACAGCGGACTCGCCTGCTTGAACGCATCGACGGCTTGGGCGTTCTGGTTATTGTTCACATAGACTTGGCCGAGAGCGGAATAGGCCAGTCCCTTCTGAATCGAAACTTGCTTTTGCCATTGATCATCGGGGACATTGTCAGGTTTTTGGGCTTTCCCCAGCAGCTCCAATGCTTTCTTGGCATCGGCTGCCGCCTTGTCGAGCTGCTGGCCGCTCTCGCTCCAGTTGTCTGCGAGCAGAAGCAACATCGAAACGTCGTTGGGGTCTTTCGTAAGAATGCTCTGAGCGGTATCGAGCATCTTAGGAGTGTTCTGCGATTGTTGATACGCGATCGCCGTTTGCTCACGAACGGCCAGGGTGTAGGGCGAATCCGGGAAAGCTTTGGCGTACCGTTCCAGAAGTTGAATGCGCGCCGGGAAATCGGTGGTCTTGTAGGCGGCATTCACCATCGTGTATTGCACATAATTGACGTCGGCCTGAGCGTCCTTTAGATTCTGGGTCTTCTGCGCGGACCATTGGTCCTCGCTCACACCGGCGGGCGCGGGAGACGCCTGGTACCGGGCGAGCAGTGGGCCGACCTTTTCGCCGACGGCGTACATCTTCTGAGCGTCACCTTGTTCTTCCGCTGCATGCATCATCACGATTAACGCCGAAAAATCGTTGGGGTCGAGTGACAGGGCTTTGTCGCCGTATTCGTAAACCTTCGCGTAATTTTTTTGCGCGAGGTAGGTTTGTGCATAAAGCTGATCGCCAAGCAAAGCAAGATCGCCTGAGCCGTGGTCAGCCATGAATTTGTCGAGCAGCGCGACTTTATCGGGACCATCGGGTGCGGCATATATCGCCTCGAGATCTTTATCTTCGGGCGTGCCAGCCGCTACCGAAACGCTCTTGCCAATCTGCGCAGAAGCGGTCGTTGTGAATATCAGGAACGCCCCGAACAAAACTATGCGCCGCTTCATACGTCCCTCCTGAAGACTGAGCAATATCTTCGGCATCGTCGCGCACACTGTGTGCATGGTGAGACCACCTGACGCGCGCATCTTAATCGAACTGGTAGCTAAGCGTAAGCGATTTTAGAGTGAGTCGACCGCTCGCTGCGCGCGAAAGGCATTGACGATTTGTCCCGTTCGATACACGATTCCAGCGCAATCAATCTTCATGAGAAGAGGTGCATGATGCCGGTTGCAACGCCCTGGGAAAAGGTCAAAACCGACAAATTGAGCGAGATCATTTCTCGGCAGATGGTGAGCGGTGAAGACGGCACTCTGGCACGCGTCCTGCTTTCGCGCGGCGCCTTGGTTCCTCGTCATTCCCACCGCAGCGAGCAGTACACAATGATTCTTTCCGGCGCATTGAAGTTCAATTTCGATGGTGGAGAGACCACTACCGTTCGTGCCGGCGAAATTCTCGTGATACCGGCGCACATGCCTCATGAAGCTGTGGCGTTGGAAGACACCGTGGACATCGATTTCTTTGCGCCACGACGCGAAGAGTGGATTCGCGGCGACGATGCCTATCTTCGTCAGGGAACAAAAAAGGAATAAGCGATGGATCTCGGGTTGAAGGGACGCGTGGCGATCGTCGCTGCGGCTAGCAAGGGATTGGGTCGCGCCGTTGCGGAGGAGTTTGCGAAGGAAGGATGCCATGTAGCGATTTGCGCACGCACTGCCGATGAGCTCGAGCGCACCGCCGCGGAAATTGAACGAGCCAGCGGCGCGCAGGTTTTTCGACAGCCGCTGGATGTGACGAGCTTTGAGTCAGTGAGCAGCTTTGTGGATGCTGTGGAGCGCAAATTCGGACGCATCGACATATGCGTCACCAACGCCGGCGGACCTCCCGCGAAGAAGTTTCTTGATATTACTTTGGAAGAGTGGCGCGCCGCTGTGGACCTGACTCTGATAAGCACGGTTTACTTCGCCCGCGAAGTGCTGCCGCGCATGCAGCAGAACCGCTGGGGGCGACTGCTGACCATTACGTCGGTATCCGTGAAGCAGCCAATCGATGGGTTGCTTCTTTCGAATTCATTGCGCGCCGCGGTGACTGGCCTAGCCAAAACGCTGGCGAATGAGTTTGGAGCGAGTGGAATCACTGTGAACAATGTGTGCCCAGGATACACTCTCACGGAGCGTCTCGACGAGTTGGCCGAAAAACAGGCGCGAATCGCCGGAGTACCACGCGATCAGATCTACGACACTTGGAGCTCGGAGATACCCATCGGACGCTTGGCGCGACCGGAAGAGTTTGCGGCGCTTGTCGCATTTCTTGCATCCGAGCGAGCTAGCTCGATCAATGGCACTACAATCGCTGTTGACGGCGGGTGGGTGAAGGGTCTTCTTTAATCTCGTTCTTAAGTCTTGCCTTGTAACAGGGGATCATGTCAGTGCGCGATCAGAATTCGGAGGTCGCGCAAATTATTCCCGGTTGGTCCGATAATAATCGCGTCGTCGAGCGCCGAGAAGAAATTGAAAGCGTCACTGCGTTTCTGAAAGTCCACTGGATCAAGGTCTTTCGCACGGGCGCGGGCTAAAGTCTCGCCGTCTGCGATAGCACCCGCGGCGGGGCTGTTCCCGTCAATGCCGTCCGTGCCTGCACTGAGTACTGTGATGTTCTTTCCCGCAATTTTTGGCACACACGCCAGAACAAACGCAGAATTGCGGCCTCCAACTCCACCCCCAATGACAGGACTGCTCACCTCGCCGTTGGCGACAATCGCGCACCGCTGTTTGGGGTCGTTCGATTTGGTCGACTCCAGCAGCGAGAGTAGATGATCGGCAGCTTTTTCGACCAGCCAATTATCCGTTGTGTTGTCAGCGATGCAGTAGATTCCTTCGCCTTCCAGCGCGTGATGAGCGGCGTGCAAGAGATCGTGAGCGCCAAGAAGCAGCGAAAAATGTGCGCTGCGGAAAGCAGGATCGGATTCTTTGGGAGTTTCTTGCAGAAGCTGATTCTCGAAGATTTCTCGGACAGATGGCGGCAATTTTGGCAGCAAATGGTATCGAACCACGATTCGTTGAGCGTCAGCGATTGTGGTTGGATCGGGCAATGTGGGTCCCGAGGCAAGCGCAGACTCATATCCCTGGGGCACATCACTTACACCCAACGTGAGTTTTGTTGAGCGTGGCGCCGCCGCGGCGAGACGCCCTCCTTTGGTCGCAGAGAGATGTTTTCGCACCACGTTGATCTCTTCAATCGGGGCGCCACAGGTCACAAGTGCTTGATTCAATTTCTCAAAGTCTTTGTGAGTTACAGAAGGATCGAGGGCCTGCTCGACTAGCGCGGAGCCGCCGCCGGACACCAGAAAGAATATGAGTGTCCGCTCGTCGCAACGCGCTAGCCGGTCAAGAATTGCGCGGCCGGCGACAAAACTGGCCTCGGTCGGAATCGGATGTCCGCCGATGAAGGTCTTCCACTCGGGCAGGGTGCGCGCCGGAGCGGCGGGAGCAACCAGCATTCCTTCTAGAGAACAATCCGAAGGGAGCACATTGGTCAGAGCTTCGGCCATCGGAAAGGCAGCTTTGCCAAGCGCGATGGCCACGAACTCCGAAAAATCCGCGAGGTTGATTGTTTTACCTTCCACGTGGATGCATTTGCCGTCGCAATCGAGCTTGCGCTCGAGCGCCGCTTGGATATTGATCGCGGCGAGCGTTTCACGGAATACGCGCAGTGCTGTTTGCTTCACGCTAGTTCAGGCAGGCGAACAAAATGATCGTAAAAGCTTTGTCATTTCAGACCGAGCGCATCCGCGTTAAGAGCATTGGGCGGGCGTTTACCTTCAAAGCATGCTACGAGGTTATTCGCTGCCATCACGGCCATTTTCGTTCGCGTGTCTACTGAGGCGCTGGCGATGTGCGGCGTCAGGATCACATCTTTTCGGCCGAGTAGCGCCGGATTGGCTTTTGGTTCAGCTTCGAACACGTCGAGCGCCGCGCCTGCGATTTTCTTCCGCTGCAATGCATCCGCTAGCGCGGCCTCGTCCACCACAGGTCCGCGCGATGTGTTGATCAAGTAGGCAGTCGGTTTCATTTTGTCGAGATTCTCTTTCGAGATGAGATGCCGCGTGTCGGGCAAGAGCGGAACGTGCAGGGTGATGAAATCGGATTCGCGAAAGAGGCGATCACGGTCGACAAATTCGGCGCGCAACTCCTTTTCGACGTCGGCCGGCGCTCTCACGGCATCGTTATAAAGAATTCGCATTTGAAAGCCTTGCGCACGCCGCGCCACACCGCGCCCGATTCGGCCAAAACCCATAATGCCAAGCGTCTTGCCCCAGACATCGCCGCCGAGCAACTGATCGAAGTCCCATCCCGGCCAAGTTCCCGCCCGCATCGTTTCATCGCCTTCGAGCAAACGCCTGGCGATTGCCATTAAAAGCGTCCACGCAAAATCCGCGGTCGTATCGTCGAGTACCCCGGGCGTGTTTGTCGCAATCACTTTGTGCTTTGTACAGGCGGCCACGTCGATGTGGTCGAACCCGACCGAAACAGTTGCGGCGATGCGCAACTTCGGCGCGGCGGCGAGGAGCTCTTCATCCACTTTTTCGGTGAGCAAGCAGACGAGCCCTTCCTTATCGCCGACACGTTGCAACAATTCGCTCCGGGAGATTTGTTCACCAGGTTTTCCGTAATCGACTTCAAAGTGTTCATCCAAGATGTCGCGAGCCGCAGGAAACAATTCGCGCGTCGACAAGATTTTCGGCTTACCCACCCGCCACCTCGTGTGAAACCGCTACAAGGAAACCAATATACACCCGAATCTGCACTGGCATGGACGCGGCCGACCTCAATAAGTCGGTGATTCGAAGAGCTTTTACGTGCGTTGACTGCCCCTCCACAGGCGGCTATAGTTGCGAGGTTATCGGTGCGCAGGCGACCAAAAAGATCGGTAACAGCCACGCCTAAGGGCCAGACCCACATAAATCGATGGAACCCCGGCTCCTTCAAGACCTGAAAAAGCTGCTCGGCTCAGACTCGGTGTTGCACGAGCCAGAGGACCTCATCCTTTACGAATACGACGGTTCCGTGGAGGTAGCGCGTCCGAATTGCGTCGTATTCCCGCGCACTAAGGAGCACATCGTCGGCCTCATTGAGATCGCCAATCGCCATAAGACTCCCATTGTTGGCCGCGGCGCCGGCACGGGTTTATCGGGCGGCGCGCTGGCGAGGCGCGGCGGTATTCTCACGATTTTCTCGAAGATGAATCGCATTCTTGAAGTGAACGTCGAAAACCAGCGAGCTATCGTCCAACCGGGAGTCGTGAATGCAGATCTGAGCGCAGCCGTTGCGCACACGGGACTTCATTTCGCGCCCGACCCGTCGAGCCAGAAGGCATGCACGATTGGCGGAAATGTTTCGGAGAATTCCGGCGGTCCGCACACGCTCGCTTACGGCGTCACCACGAACCATGTGCTCGAACTCGAAATGGTGCTGCCGACCGGCGAGCTCATTCGAATTGGGAGCTCCGCGCTCGATTCGCCCGGTTACGATCTGCCCGGCTTGTTCGTTGGTTCTGAGGGCACGCTCGGATTGCTTACCGAAATCACGGTGAAACTCACGCGCCTTCCCGAATCCGTGAAGACATTGCTCGCGATTTTTGACACGCTGGACGACACCACGGAGACCGTCGTTGATATTACCGCGCGTGGTATTACGCCTGCCGCGTGCGAAATGCTCGATGGTTACACGCTGCGCGCCGTGGAAGCATATGTTCACGCCGGCTTTCCTATCGACAGCGCTGCTGTGCTGCTGATCGATGTGGACGGTTTGCGGGAGGGCGTTGAAGCGCAGGCCGAAGAAGTGGCGGAGATTTGCCGAGCGCATCATGCTCGCGAAGTGCGAGTAGCGAAAGATTCGCGCGAGCGCGATCTATTGTGGAAGGGGCGTAAAAATGCTTTCGGTGCGGTCGGTCGCCTCTCGACCACTTATTACGTCCAAGACGGAGTTATTCCCAGGACAAAACTGCCGGCCACGCTTCGCCGGATCACCGAAATCAGCGAACGATATGGCTTCCCGATCGGCAATATTTTCCACGCGGGGGATGGCAATCTTCATCCGTTGATTCTTTTTGATGCGCGGGACGAAAATCAGTTGAAGCGCGTGATCGCCGCAGCTGACGAGATTATCCAGTTCTGTATCGAGATGGGTGGCTCCATCACCGGCGAGCACGGAGTTGGCATGGAAAAAGATCGCCTGATGCCGCTGCTATTCAGCGAAGCCGATCTTGATCTGATGCGAGGAGTGCGCGACGCGTTCAATCCGATTGGGCTGCTGAACCCGGAGAAAATATTCCCCAACAAAAAAGGCTGTGGCGAAATTCATATTCGCCCTTTGCCGGTGGCGGGAGCTTCAGTCGCGTGACAATCGCGAGCAAAACCGCCACTTCGCGACTGCCGGATGTCGTAGGCGCCGAGCACGTCTCAAGCAATGCCACAGACCTCAGTGCATACGCGATCGATGGGAAACTGCCGAGTGCCATTGTTCGCCCCGGCTCAACCGAAGAAGTCATCGAGATCGTAAAGTACGCCGCAGCCGAGAAGCTCGCCCTGATCGCCAGCGGCGCGCGAACGAAAGTGGGAATCGGCTTGCCACCGGCGCGGTACGACATTGCGCTCGATATGACGCGCCTGAACCGTATCATCGCGTACGATCCCGGCGATCTCACTCTAAGCGTGGAACCTGGCGTTCCGCTCCTAAAAGTGGCCGAGGTGCTCGCTGAGCATCGTCAATTTCTGCCATTGGCAGTCCCATTTTTCGATCGCGCCACCGTGGGAGGCACGATCGCCTCCGGCGTCGATACTCCTCTGCGGCAGTTTTACGGCACGCCGCGGGATTATGTTCTCGGGATGGAATTTGTTTTGGGAGAAGGAGTGCGCTCGAAAAGCGGCGGGAACGTGGTGAAGAATGTCACCGGCTATGATCTGCACAAATTGATGATCGGCTCGCTGGGCACCTTGGGTGTGATAACGCGCGTGAACTTCAAGACTTTTCCGATGCCGTTGGCAAGCCGCGGCTTCGTCGCCACGTTTGAGAATCTCGACCGGGCGATGGAGATGCGGAATCGCGTCGTGCAATCGCCGCTTACCCCAATGACGTTCGATCTATTGAGCCCGCGTGCCGCCGATCTGTTGTCAAGCCCGGCTGCCGAAAGACTTACGAAGAGTCCCATGCCACCGGGCGTGGTTTCACCGGCTCATTGGGCTCTGACGATAGGCTACTCCGGAAAAGAAAACGTCCTGTCGCGCTATGAAGCTGAACTCCGCCGCATGTCAGCGGAATCCTCGGCGGCTAATGTAATTGTCCTGGAGGATCGTGCCCGCGCCACAGCATTCGCGTTCAAACGCGAGTTTATCCCGATCGCGCTTGAGTCGTCGCCCGCAACGACGATCGTTAAGATTAGTGTTTTATCCGCGCGCCTTAAAGACGCGCTCAGCACTGCAATAAAGACGGCAGATGCGAACCAACTGCCCTGGGCAGTCATGGCCAGAAGTCTAGGGGTTATCTATTTCGCGCTTCTCCCAGCCGAGCACAGCCAAGCGTCACATCGTCAAATTGTCGCCGCCACCAATCAGATTCTGGATGCGAGTGTGTCGCTAGGAGCAAATGTGACGATTCCATGGTGCCCATCGGAATGGAAATCCGCGCTCAAAATCTGGGGACCTGAACGCCACGATCTGGCACAGATGCAAAAGGTAAAAAAAGTCTTCGACCCGCTCGGCATCTTCAGTCCCGGCCGATTCATTGGAGGCATCTAGAATCGTGGCCGCGCCTGCACCACAAAGTCACGAAGAAGCGCAGCGCGAATTCGCTTTGACGCTGAGCGGTTTTACTTCGATTGACAAACCCGAATACGAAGACTACTCGCGCTGCGTGCACTGCGCCCTTTGCTCGAATCAGTGCCCCACGTACCGTCTCTGGGGGCGCGAAGCGGATTCTCCGCGTGGTCGGATTCGCCAGATGGCGCTCGTCGATCAAGGACGCCTCGAATTAGGCGATTCTTTCGTTCTGCACATTGATCGGTGCCTGAATTGCCGCAACTGCGAGTCCGCGTGTCCTTCAGGGGTGGAGTATGGACAATTGCTCGAACGGGCCCGCTCTCAAATCGAACAAAAATATAAGCGCCCGCTTTTTTCACGAATCGCGCGGGATGTCGTGTATCGCCGCCTGCTCCCTTATCCAGGCCGGATCGCCGCCGCAGCAAGAGCGCTAAAAATCTACCAGCGCAGCGGGCTAGCTACGCTTGCGCGTGGAACTGGAATTCTGCGTCTTCTGGGTTTGCAAGAACGCGAACGCCTAATGCCGCAAATCGATTCGAATTTCTTTTTCTCGGAACTTGGCAAGACGTTTCCCGCCAAAGGGCCTCGCCGCGCCCGCGTTGCGCTCTTCGCGGGTTGCATCGCGCAAGTCACGTTCAGCGAGCTCAATCGAGCCACTATTCGCGTTTTGCAGGCCAATGGCTGTGAAGTCGTTGTCCCGCGCAATCAAGTCTGTTGTGGTGCGCTGGCCGCGCACGCTGGAATTCGCGACGTCGCTCGCAATCTGGCACGCGCGAATCAGGAAGTTTTTCTGTCCGCGGATTTCGACGCCATCATCACCAATGCCGCAGGCTGCGGATCCACGCTCAAGGAATATCCCGAATTCTTCGCTGAAAGCGACCCTTCGCATCAGCCGGCAGAGAAATTCTCAGCGAAGGTCAAAGACATTACGCAATTTCTCGATGAACTCGGCCTGGTAGCTCCACTCCGTTCGCTACCATTGCGGGTTACGTACCAGGATTCATGCCACCTCTGTCACGGGCAGCAGATTCGCGAAGCGCCGCGCAAGTTAATCCGAGCAGTTCCAGGCGTTGAGCTCGTAGAGATGCCGCTTTCCGAGCAGTGCTGCGGATCGGCGGGAGTCTATAACGTGACGGAGACCGAAGCTTCGATGGAATTGCTCGCGGTCAAAATGGAAAACACGGGGAAAACGAAAGCTCAAGCAATCGTTACCGCGAATCCCGGATGCATTTTGCAACTGCGTGCCGGCGCTGCGATTCACAATACCGGCCAGGAAGTAATGCACGTCGTCGAACTGCTCGATCGCGCGACAACCTGAGCCTCCTGCACCGGAACCCGCCTTATCGCTGAGTCTATTTTTCCCCAATCATGTAGCGGCAGCCTTCAGGCCCCATCCGCGCCGCGTGTACTGCGCCAGCCGGAACGTCACAGCGCTCGCCTACCTGATACGTCTTCGTTACACCGCGCATGCTCAATGTCATCTCGCCGTCCAGGATGATGTGCGCGGTGAGTCCCTCGTGGGTGTGCTCCGGATAGAAAGCGCCGGCCGCATCCTCCCACACATAGACTCGCGAAAAACCTTGCCGATGCAGCTGCCCTTTGAATTCTTCTTCCTTGAGTTGCGCCATCTAATTTTCCTGGTCTCAGTATAACAATCGAAGTTGAAGCGGCGTGCCCGGTCAAAGGCGAACGAACTGGAGGAAGAAGGAAGCTTGCGGGCGGAGCGTGGTGGGGAATCCGCCCGCAAGTACAGCGAGTATTACGGGGTGGGTGAACTTGTCACTGGCGCATCCGGAGAAGCTCCGGCGGCCGGCCCGAACGTCCGGAACATACCCCTTACGTGCCCGCGGCCTTCCTCTACAGTGTAGTCGGCAGGCACCTGAAAGAGTGTCGCGGCAGGTTCCGCACGCTGGATATTGGTCAATTGAAACACGGTCTCTCCCATGCGCGGATCGCTGCGCTTGGTCATCACCGTCTCTTGTAGATCGGGCGAGTACCATTTCTCAATGGTGATCACAATCGGCTTCTGATTGCCAATCTCACCAGCGGGAATCGTCCGAGTGATGCGCGTTCCCTGGGCGCTCACTCCGTTGATCGTTTGAGTGCCCAGTGACGTGGTCGTCGTTTCTTTTTGTCGTTCCTCGGCTAACCCTCCACCGGTTAGTGCTTGTTTTGAAAAAACGTGACCTTCGTGGTCATGCGAAGGCATCTTATGAGCGACTTTTCGATTGGCGTCCAGCGTGTACTGCGTGCCCGCAATAGGGTCATTGATGAACGTCATTTGCGGCGGAGCATTGCCTGCTGTGGCCCACGGTCCGATGGCGGGTAAAGTCGTGTCGCGGCGCGTTCGACCCTGGCTGTCGCGCGCGATACTGCCCGTGGCGCTGCGCTGAATCTGATTGCCGTCAGCAAGCGTTTGCGTGGTCTCCGTCGAAAAACTCGCGGTAAAGGGAGCGCCCGCAACCGTCTTGCCGTTTACGCCCCCTTCAAATGCGATGAATCCGATTGCATCCGGCGGCCCACCCGGTCCCGGTCCCACAGCTTCAAAAAACACATCCGGCCCGTCCGGGGACTGGGCCAAAGCAATTGGCGGGTTCTGTGCAAGTGCGCTGCCTGCCATAAGCAGCCCGATGCCTATAGCTGCCATTGCCGGAAACCGATTGTTCCTCATGAATACTCCTCCTGGGTAAGGCTGCTACTGCGAACTCTAGTCCACATTCTGCGCTACTAGGCGGATCGCCTCGGGCGTTCCATCTGCGCTTACAACCAAATCGGCGGGAATTTGTTCCCTATTCTCGATGCTGGAAAGGGGCATACCGAGCGAGGCCAGTGCCGATCGTGAGAGAATCACCCGAACTACCGAACCTCCCTCTATCATCGAAGGGTCGTCTGCGTACGGCAGCGGGGTGAAGTTTTCCGCGACCTCGGTTTCGTCCGATTGGTTGGCCTGCGGAGCAGGAGAGACATGCGTCGCCGCCGGCCTGCTCTTTACGTTGTCTTGGACGGCATTCCGCGGTGATTCAGTGCTCGGCCGGGCAGCCTCATCTGCGCTTTTCGCCACACTC
Organism: uncultured Acidobacteriota bacterium; assembly: GCA_963721825.1. GTDB lineage: Bacteria > Acidobacteriota > Terriglobia > Acidiferrales > UBA7541 > Palsa-295. The sequence continues at coordinate 323,013 of CAVRLE010000003.1, forward strand.
GGCTGTGATGTATCTCCGAGCCGATGTGACGGTGCATAGAAGCGCTGGAGTAAAATCCCCAGAGCCAGAAATAGCGCCGCCACCACTCCGATCGCCGCCATCCGCCATTGCACGCGTCGCCGCGCCGACGTTTTCTTCGCGCGCCGAAATTCCTGGAGCAGGGCAGCCTCTACGCGTGGTGACGCCGCGCTTCTATTAGCCTCATTCGCAACCCTAACCAGCCCAAAATCGAGCGATTCGGTTTCGGTTAGCAGTACTCCGCAATCGCCACATGATTCTGCGTGAATCAATGCTTCTTCGCGAAGCCCGTTTCCCTTGGTACCCGGCCGATCGAGTTCGTGAACGATTTCTTCGAATTCTGAGCACTTCATATAGTTCCTGTTTCCATCATCACAACTTCCGTCTCGCTGTCATTCGAACAAATCGTAATTCAGTTTCCAGCTGCCAACCCACGCACCATCACCGGTTCGCGCAGCTTCTCAAGCAGCAACGCCCGCGCCCGATGCAGCCGCGACCTCACTGTACCTAATGGACAATCGAGCGCGGCTGCAGCTTCTTCGTAGCTCATCTCCTCAAGCTCGCACAGGACTACCACCTCGCGATAATTCTCTGGCAGAGTCGCAATCGCTTGGCGCACTCGCCCCACCGTCTCGAGCGATTCAAATTCGTGGTGTGCCTTAGGCGCCGTGCTGAACGCGCCATTTCCATTGTGCCTGCCATTGGCCGCGCTTGCGAAGCTGCCGGTCCCACGCGCGCCGACGGTCTGGAATCCACTGGATCCCGTCTCGCCGCCCTCCTCTGGCAGCGGCACGCAACGGCGATCTTGATCCCAGCGCTTTCGTACATGATTTCGTGCGATGCCGAAAAGAAACCCGGCCAGCGTACCGCGTTCGGGATCAAATCGCTTTGCGTCGCGGATCAAGGTCATAAAAACTTCCTGCGTCACGTCCTCAGCCACCGCTGCATTCCCGCTCATGTGCAAAGCAAATCGGTAAATTGACGGATGCTTACGGCGGTAAAGAAGCGTGAATGCTTCTTCGTCTCCCGTCAGCATCCGCCGAAGCAGGCCGTCGTCGGTGATCGGTATGGCCTTGTTCATGTGTTGCTTTGGACGGCCCGTTCTGCTTCTCGTTACATATTCCGTTCGTGCTGCCAAATAGTTCCACCAAGTAGAACACGGCCGCAACGATCGGGTTTCGACTTTGGAATTCTTCTTCCAGTGTTAGCGCGGGAGCTTCCACAACGGACTTACTTGGAGGCTAAACCATTGTCATCAGTTGAGTTACGGATACTGCAGCTCGCAGTTACGAGGTCGAAGGGCGCATCATCTTTGCGGCCATCTTTACGACAAGGCTCCTGGGCGCCACTCGCTCCGATTCCATCATCAGCCGATTCATCGCGCCTGAGATCACGTAACTCTTGCCTGCGGCCAGCGCTTCGAGCCCCACGCGCGCGACCTTTTCCGCGGTTTCGGCCGAACGGAAGACCCGATCCGGCTGCTCGGCCACCTGCTGGAATTCAGTCTCCGTAGAGCCCGGGCAGAGAGCACACACCCGGACGCCAAAGGACCGCATCTCCTCAGCAATACCCTCAGCGAAAAGCAAATCAAATGCTTTAGTCGCGGCATACACCGAATTGAATGGAACTGCTTGAAACGACGCCGTCGAAGCGAGAATCAAAATATCGCCATGGCGACGCTCGACCATCCCCGCGATGTAGAGCCGCGTCAGATGTACCACCGCGGAACAGTTCACTTGGATCATTTCGAGCATCCGCTCAGCCGGGATTTCATGGATGTAGCCATACGCGCCAAAGCCGGCGTTATTGACGAGTAACTCAATTTCGATTTGCTCGTTAGATGTGAATTCGTGGATTTCCTTCGGAGCCTCCGGTCGAGTCAGGTCGGCAGCGAATATTTCAGCGCGGATCTGATGCTTTCCCGATAGTTCAGCGGCGAGCTGCTGAAGACGGTCCGTCCTTCGCGCCGTAAGAACAAGGTGCGCTCCGCCAGCCGCCAGTTGCCTGGCTAATTCCAGGCCAATCCCGGCACTGGCACCCGTGATTAACGCCCATTTCCCCCGCCAGCGGTCGTTCAAGGAACCTCCGCACGAACTTGGGGAATCAGACCACAAAAAGGGATGCTTCGGAAGCGGGAATATGCTGCGGAGGGTTAAGCGCGATTGGCTGACAGGCGGGACATAATGTTATTGCGGAGCCGGAGCCCTTGGTCTTTTAGCCGATCGCCTTGCTCTTTCATACGATCGACAAGCTGGCGCGCCCAGACAAACTCAGCTGCCAACACGCCCAAGGCAACCGCGATAACCAGCCAGCCCGGTCCAGGCGTAACTATCATCACAACGCCAAGCACGAGCAGCGTGAACCCGAAAAGTATCTTCAGGAACCGCTTCGTCTGCTGTAGGGACTTTAAGAGCATCCTGTCGCTTAACCCTTGCCAACCCCTTATCGAGTTTCTGAGATGCAGAGGCTCGGCACACGAATTAGAGAGCACGTTGATTTCCATCGCAAAAGTGTCTTGCTTTCAACTTTCTTCCGCTCAAAAAGCGCTCACATGTGTCATTGCAAGCACAATCGAGCTCTTTAATCTCGGCAGTTTGATTCATTTTCGGTAAATTTCATGCCGGGGGATTGCAACAAATGGGAAGAGAAATCTCCCGAAGGGAGGAAATGACTTCTGGCGGTTCCTAATTGGGCGCCTAACAGGACTGATTTGGAAAGACGCGAGCGAAAAAAGAAGAAATCAGGCCGGGGGCCGCGTCTAGAACTTGAACACAAACCCCGTTGAGATCTTGGGGCTGAACTGGTAAGTCGAAAAGTAGTGCGACCCAATCATATCGCCGCTCACCCGTATAGCCCACCTCTTGTAGTGGCCGCCGATGTCTACTCCGCCACCAACTTCGTAAGCAAACGCTTCCTGCGGTCCAAATGCAGTTTGCGGCGTGAAATGCGATCTTCCGAAAAGCGCGTGGCCCCAGAGCTCCGCTCCCCGAGGGCCAGACCACCGAAATCGCGGACCGCCTCCTCCAAAAAGGAACCAGGAATCCTGGCCGTTTTGCGTTCCGTGAGTCGCGGACATCTCACCATCGACTCCCAGCCAATCCTTCCAGTAGTAAACGATCGACCAGTTGGCTCCGTTTTGGTTCTCGTTGCGTGTAGGGTGCGATGTCTCATAAAACCGGAAAAACGTATAACCCGCGTAGGCTTGCCAGCGGTAGCTTCGGAAAACCCCCTGCACCTGCTGCGGACTCGGGTCCAATTCCGCGGCCGAGCCGGTTGGTACGCTGAGCATGTTTGTCCCACGCAGAGTTCCGCCGGACGTGGACATTGGCGCGTCAAGGCCCACTAAGAAGGGTAGCGCTGCTGGCTGCGCAATCGCGTCGCTTGATCCATCTGACGTCGTGAACGGGCTGGCAAAGGGCATGGCCAGCAGCAGGGAGTTATTTGGCACGCCTTGCGCGGCTGCACTCAGCCCGGCAAGACATACGGTCCCGATCAGCACTAGCAGATGTCGCATCGCACCTCTCTCCCAGACATTGCGTCCACTCGATTCATACTCATTAATTTGACCTGATGTGGCGCTCGGCTGTCCACTGAATTGATTCTTGAGGGTACCGTTATTCGGTGGTGTTACTCGTCCCGTCGCTGTTTGTCGTTTGCAATTCCGCTGCCAGTAAATGGTTAAGTCTGGCCACCCCGATCGATTCGACTCAACCCTTGACTCCGATTCGGTGTCTGCTATCATCAGTTCGCTGGCTTACCACCAGCGCTTATCCAGAGTGGCTGAGGGGACAGGCCCTTTGAAGCCACAGCAACCTGGTCCATGTGCCAAGGTGCTAATTCCTGCCCGTGGGGAGAGATAAGATCCTCAATCGACCGGAACCCCGGTCGTTGAAGATTCACTCCCAAACTGCTGTTACGACGGCGGAGGCATTCGCATTTGCGAGTGCCGTTGCACGCGCTCAATTCGACGTGCGACGTAGCGTCCGTCACGCCGCCTTTTTAGGCATGGGGATAGCTGCATTTTACGCAGCACCCCGCTTAACGGGTGGCGCGCGGAATGAATCTATTCCGATCGCAAAGGGAGAACTATATGTCAGACAGCCTATCGGCTGATTGTACGATCGCCGTTATCAAGATTGGCGGCTCCATCTTGAAGAACACGCGTGCATATCGGCGCGCCGCCCGCTATGTTCGCAATCGGCACGCTGCCTCGCCTGACGAGCGATTAGTCGTCGTTGTTTCGGCGCAGGAAGGCGTCACCGATTGGCTTGCCGCCACCGCTTGCCAGGTCATAGCTCAGCCAAACCCATTTGCGCTGGATTTGTTGTGGTCCACCGGGGAGTTGCGGTCGGTCGCCCTGCTCGCCCTTCACCTACAAGCCTTGGGTGTCTCCGCCGCTCCGTTGAACATTCACGAGGCGGGTCTGGCCATAGCTGATACCACGCGCATTGCTGCTACCGCTCCGCACGATGTTCGCATCAATTCACGCCGGCTCCGATGTGTACTAAGCCAATATTCAGTCGCAGTCGTGCCAGGCTTTTTTGCCACCGACGCCACAGGGGCGGTTCGTTCGCTTGGTCGCGGCGGGTCAGACTTGACTGCCGTCCTCCTCGCCAAAGGACTCAATGCGTCCCGCTGCGAACTGCTTAAAGACGTGCCCGGCTATTTCAGCAGCGACCCGCACGTCAATCAGAACGCACGCCATTTGCCGCATCTCACTTTCGAGGAAGCACTGACCCTCGCCGACCACGGCTGCGATCTACTCCAGCGGCAAGCCATCGAGTTGGCCGCGCAATGCAATCTGCCCCTCGTCGTTCGCAGCCTTGACGAATCCGCACCCATTAGCCGCGTCACGGCCAAGCGGGAGGCCACCTCCCCTAGCGCCGCTGCCTTCTCGCCGGAAGCGGTAGTTGCCACTTAAAGGAGTGACCATGGCGAAAGAATTTTTTTTAGGCCTGAACTCAAATTCCGAGAATTCAAGGGATTCCTTAATCGAAAGGAGCAAGAAGATGAAATTTGCAACCAAGACGATTCACGCCGCGCAACCCTCCGAACCCGAAACCGGTTCGCTGATCGCGCCGATTTTTCAAACCTCCACCTACGAGCAGGAATCGCCCGGTCATGACAAGGGCTTCAACTACTCGCGCACAAATAATCCATCGCGTCAGCGCCTCGAATCCGTGCTCGCTGAACTTGAGGGGGTCCAACATGCCGCTGTGTTTGCCTCCGGTCTCGCCGCCGAGAACGCGGTTTTTCAAGCCTATCTGCGTCCCGGTGACGAAATCGTGCTGCCAACCGACGTCTACGGGGGTACCTATCGCATTCTCAACAAAGTATTTCAGCCCATCGGGGTCGTCGTCCGCCAAATCGACTTCTCTGATGCGTCTGCCCTCGATGCCGCCATCACATCGCGCACCAAGCTCGTCTGGATCGAATCGCCCACTAATCCCCGGCTTCTCGTCTACGACATCACAGCCATCAGCCGTCTGGCGCACACTCGCGGCGCGTTCGTCGTCGTCGACAACACTTTCGCCACGCCCTGTTTTCAGCGGCCCTTCGAACTCGGCGTCGACATCGTCGTTCATAGCGTCACGAAATATCTTGCAGGCCACTCGGACTTGATTCAGGGCGCAGCCCTCGCCAAGGATCCAGCCATTTTTGAGCCAATCAAGTTTCTGCAAAACGCCACCGGCGCAGTCCCTGCCCCGTTCGACTGTTGGCTCACTCTGCGTGGACTCAAAACACTCGAGCTCAGAATGCAGCGCCACGAAGAGAACGCTGCCGCTATCGCCAAAGCGCTCGAACACCATCCGCTCGTCAGTCGTGTCTATTTCCCGGGCCTCGCTTCCCATCCGGGCCACGATATTGCACGAAAACAAATGACCGGCTTCGGTGGGATGGTTTCGTTCGAGTTAAACGGCTCCCCGGAAGAGGTCGTCGCGTTTGCTTCTTCACGCCGCTTCTTCACGCTTGGCGAGAGCCTCGGAGGCGTCAAGGCCCTCCTGTGCCATCCCGCGACGATGACGCACGCCTCGATTCCTCCCGAAGCACGTGCGGAATTGGGCCTGTCCGACAATCTGCTCCGCCTCTCGCCCGGCTGCGAAAATTCCGAAGATCTGGTCGAGGATCTGCTTGAGGGCCTTTCGAACTTGGAACGTGCCCGCGAAGCCCGGGAAGAAGGCCGGAAGGTCGTCACAGCGAGGGCTTAGCAGGTTCAGAAAACTCGTCTGTGGACGGATCAGCAGAGGTTGGGGTTGCCGTCCAAACACTGACGCATTGAACAACCTCGCTCAATCCGAGGGCTGCGCGTCTCATTTCATGCGATAGCATGGAATTATCCAGCCGCTAGTTTTGCGAGGAGTGGGAATGCGCGTCTTCGATCAGGTCGATCCCCAGCGAGTAGAACGCCGGGAACTTCAGTTGACGATGTTGTCGCTCTCCGTCAACGTGATTCTGGCATCCGGGGCCGCGCTCCTGATGTACCCCACAATCTCGGCTCATCCAGTAATCTTTGGCGCTGCCACGTCCCGCGCCATGTTCGTCGGTTTCTGCGCTCTCTGCGTTCTTCTCGTTGGCTACCTGTTCGATCGGCAAATAGTGGTTCGCCGCCTTCGCAATGAAGTCGCCCAGCAGCATCTGAAATACACCCAGCTGCGGCTTCAGGCCAGCGGCGATCTGCTAAGCAGCCTTTCCGGCTTGAATCACTTTCAAGACCGCCTGGTAATGGAATTTAAGCGCGAAGTCCAATCCGGTGCCGCGCTCTCGGTGCTGGTCGTCCGGCTTACTCCGGCCGATTCGGTCGAAGATTCAAACGAGGTAACCGTCGCCTACGGCGACGCTGCGAAGGCGATGATGCGCAAATTGCGCCGCGAGGATTCGCTGTACTACTTCTCGGCGGGATCTTTTGGAATCCTGCTGCCATGCGCTCGCGTTTTGGACGCGCGCGAGTTCTCAGGTCGCATCGCGGAAGGCCTGAGTGATGCTGCGGGTGTAATCGGCCGCTTTACCTCGGATATCAAGACCTTTAACTACCCGGAACACGTCGAAACCGCCCACGAACTCGAACTCGCCGTCCGCTCTTTGCTCCCGCGCAATATTGTCAGCGAACCTGTCGTAGCAGACGCATTCGCTCTCGCCGACCGTACCTAAACGACCGTACCTAAATTTGATAGCTGGCAAGGGCCTTCAGTTGGTGTCTTTTTCCCATCCCTGTGTACTACCGGAGGGATTGTTGCTTGTGAAGCTTCCGAAAGTCAGTCTTAGCGACTGCGTCGCCGCCTTTTTGTGGGGCCAGTCTTTGACGCGCATCCTCCACAAAACCCAGGAAGCGATGGGCGAGTTCTTGAATTCGGTCCACTTCCCGCCGCTCGATGGCGTCAGGGGGGATCAACTCAGTGCCAACGCCAATCGCCGCAGCCCCGGCCAGGATGAAACTCGCCGCGTTCTGTTGATTCACGCCTCCCGCAGCGATCAACGGAATCTGCGGAAGAGCTGTCTTCAACGCCTTGATGTACTTATCACCGCCGACTTGGGCGCAAGGGAACACTTTGACAAAGTCGGCACCGGCCTTCCAGGCTGCGACGACCTCCGTTGGAGTTAGAGCGCCCGGAAGCACTGCCACTTCATCCTTGGCGGCATATTCCACAATGGCCTGATTGAACCCTGGGGCCGTCAAGAAACTTGCCCCGGCATCGACGCACCGACGAGCCGTTTCAGCATCGAGAACGGTGCCAGCCCCGACGATCATTTTTTGATGGTGACGAACAAGATGGGAAATCAGCTCAACCGCCTCCGGCACCGTCATCGTGATTTCCACGATGGGTATGCCGCCTTTGGCGATCGAATCGGCAGCAAAATGAGCATCTTCGGCAGAACAAACGCGAATAGCCGGTACGATCCCGAGTTCTTTGATTCGCTCACAAACTTCAGCTCTTTTCATAATTGGAATCTCTCAGTCCGTCTAAAGGCGGCTGCTGATATCGACATTCTTTCTACCGATTCTATACCGCGTCCGAGGAATCCACCGCCGGAAGATGATCGTCTTCGCGCGCAAACCAGGTATATAGAGTTGGCAGAAGGAAGATGCCTATCATGAGGTTGGAGAGAAGGCCTCCAACAATCACGATGGCGAAAGGGCGCTGCGAATCTGAGCCGATTCCACGTGACAACGCGGCGGGGAGCAGGCCCAAGGTAGCAACCAGCATTGTCATCATGATCGGACGGAGCCGGAGAACGGCACCCTCTGCGGCAGACTGTTCAATCGTATATCCACGAGCCCGAAGCTGATTTATGTATTCCACCATGATCACTCCGGTTTGTACCGAGACGCCAAAAAGCGCCAGGAAGCCGACGCCCGAGGAGACGCTGAGGTTCGTGTGCGTGACGAGCAGGGCCAGCAGGCCTCCGAGTGGCGCCATCGCTACGTTCGTTAAGATGAGGAGCGACCATTTCACGGAAGCAAACATCGCGTACAAAATGACGAAGATCGCCACAATCGTTACCGGCAGCACGATCATCAACCGGCGTTGCGATCGCTTTTGGCTCTCATATTCCCCCGCCCAATCAATAGTGTAGCCCTGCGGTAATTTGAGGTTGGCATTGACCTTGCGGATGGCTTCTTCGACCGTGCTGCCCAAATCTCTTCCACGCACGCTGAATTTCACGGCCACATATCGCGAATTTGCCTCGCGGTATATTTCTGAACCGCCGTCCGTGACACTGCTCTTCGTTAATTGTGCCAGAGAGACGCGCTCACCTGTGGGTGACAAGAGACGGATTCGCTCAATCGCGTCTCTCGTATCCCGGTATTGCGGCAAATAGCGCAGCACCAGGTCATATCGCTGTTCTCCAACCAGCACTTGAGTGAGCGCACCCCCTCCAACGGCCGTCTGAATCGCATCTTGAACGTCGGAGACATTGATGCCGAAACGGGCGGCCTGTTCGCGATCTACCTCGAAATTCAGGTTGGGCTGGCCGAGGATACGAAACATTCCGAGATCCTCTACGCCCCGAATTCCTCGCATGGCATTGACGATGTCATCTCCCTTAGCCTCGAGGTCTTCAGGTCGTCTCCATAGATTTTTATCGCGAGTGCGCCTTTCACGCCGCTCACAGCTTCTTCCAGGTTGTCTGAAATCGGCTGAGAGAACCCCCAAAATACTCCCGGTATCTTTTCCAGTTCGCGGTCCATCACTTCGATCAGCAGTTCTTTGTTTTGGTGGAAAACCGGGCGCCATTTTTCCTTTGGCAGAAGGTCAACGAACAATTCCACGTCGAAGAAACCTGTCGTGTCCGTACCATCATCGGGACGCCCGATCTGGTTGACCACTTGAGGGACCTCGGGAAAGGAAGCCAGCACTTGGCGGGCTCTCTCCGCTACTCGCGCGCTCTCCGTGGGCCCGGTGCTCGGTGCCAGCGTCCCACGAACCCAAATAGCCCCCTCATCCAAGTGAGGCAGGAACTCGGAACCAATCACTCCGCCGAAGGCCAGGAACATCGCAAACGCGAACAAAAGAGCGGCGGCTCCTACCGTTAAAGGCCTCTTTCGGATGGCCCAAGTTACCGCCTTCCTGTAACGAGTGGTGAGGAACCCCATCAAGGGGTTCTTCCATTCTTTAACACCTGATTGAAAGAAGAGGCTCGCCAGCGCGGGAGCAACCAGCATCGAGAATATCAACGCACCCAGGAGAGCGAAGGCCACCGTCCACGCCATTGGCTTTGTTCAATGTCTTGGACATCTCTCACCAATCCCACCGCGCGAACGTTGATCTGCTGCGCGCCCTCTTCGATAAAGCTGCCGCCGGCGTTAGCGTTGCTGTTAGTCAGTTGCTGTTCAATCTGAGCGAGACTCAAACCGTAGGCGACCAGCTTGTCGGGATCCACGCGAACCTGATATTCGCGAGTCAGACCGCCGAATGAGGAATCGTCCACCACGTCCGGCGCGGCCTTGATGTATTTATTTATCGTCCAATCCTGTAGCAATTTGAGCTCCATCAGGTCATATCGGGGATTTGTGCTCGTCAACGTGTACCAATAGACAGAACCGATAGGACTGAAATCGGGCCCGATCTGTGCCGTCACGCCGGGGGGCAGGGTCACGCTCGAGAGCCTCTCCAACACTTTCTGGCGATCCCAGTCGTTGTTGGAATCGTCGTCAAAAATGAGATTCACCACCGACAGCCCAGCCAACGAAGCCGAGCGCACATGCTGGAGATGAGGAGCGCCGTTCATCTGAATTTCAATCGGTATCGTGATTTGCTGTTCCACTTCCTCCGCTGCTCGCCCGGGCCACTGTGTAATCACTTGAACCCACACGTTCGCGACGTCCGGATAGGCCTCGACGGGCAATCGTTTGAAGGCGACGATGCCCCACACGAAAAGAACGGCCGCCACACTTAGTACAATGAAGCGATTGTTGAGGGCATAGTCTACAATCGAAGCGATCATTACTGCTCCGCCGTATTCTGGAATTCAAGCGCATTCGCTATCACCTGCTGCCCGGGTGCGATCCCAGACCTGATCTCCTGCATGTCGCCGGGAAGCATCGCTCCACCTTTCACCTCCACGCGCCGAAAATTGTTGCCGCCCGCAGGCACGTAAACCCAATCGCGATCGTGTAAATGTAAGACAGCGTTAGCCGGCACAGTCGCGAGCTTTTCCTTCTTCTGGCCGTGGAAGGTGGCAGTTCCAAACATTCCCGGACGCATAATGCCCGGATTGCGCACTTCGATCCGCACTTTTGCGGTGCGCAGGTCAGAGTCCAGGATGGGGCTGACATTGCTGATGGTTCCGGTGAAGGTTCTATCGGGATACGCGTTCAGGCGAACGTCCGCCTTCTCTCCCACTCGCACCGATGCGAGATCGTTTTCGTATACATCACAAAGAATCCAGACGTAAGTCAGGTCCGAAATTGTGAACGGATTGGGCGAACTCAGGCCTGCGACACCTCCCGCGTTGGTAACTTGCTGGTCGGTAATAACCCCTGCTATGGGCGCATGAATATCCAAAACCCCGGACGGTTGATCAAGATTGGCATTACCAAGCACGCGAAGCTTTTCCGCACTCGTCTTTACGTCAACTTGAGCTTTAGCCTCTGCGTCCTGCGCAACCTGAAGATCGTTCAGGGAGATTGCACCTTTGTCATACAACAGCCGCGCACGCTCCAGCTGAGTGCGCACGAGCTGTTCGTCCGCTACTGCTTTTTGATAGTCCGAGAAAGCTGCGGAAATATCTGCGCTCTGCACCCGCAAAAGCACTTGTCCCTTCTTAACCGTGTCACCCAACCGGGCCTTGATTTCCACCACTCGGCCAGTCGCCAGTGAGATCACCGGCACAGTTCTGGAAATGTCGGGGTTAACCGTCGCAGTCGCCGTCAGTTGCGAGGTCGTAACACGCTCGGCCGCAGTGGTGAGCGGGAATTTGTCAGGATGGTCCACTTGAAAGACGTTGCGATCCTCCGCGCGCTCGACCTTGAGTGTCGGCGGTGCTCCGGCATTCGGGTCGTTTTTGCCATTGCCGCAGCTGCAGAGAAACAAGATGGCGACTGACGAAAGCACCAGGATTTGAATGGTTGGCCGTCTCATTGAATGACCTCACGTCCCACCGCAAGATTCAATTGATTCGCTGCGTCCAGATAAGCGGCAACCGGATTCAAATAGTTCACTTGTACGCTCCGGTAGTCTGCCTGGGCATTAAGGAAATCAAGCAGAGACGACCGCGCCAGTGCATGCTGAGCGAAAGTGCTTCCAGCCAAAACTGCACCGAAAGGCATTCCACAGCACAGACGCCGGATGAACCACTGCATGCACCCTCCTCGCCTCACTTGCTCGGCCTATTGAACAAAGGAGTAAACGCAAAACGAAAAGGCGGTATTGATATACGTGATTTCTTTGCCTCGTTAAAAATTATTGGAACGCCATACCACCGCGGCCTTTCGGTACACGAGACAAAGTCCTTGCGTTGCGAAAAGCGGCCATTATTTGGCGCTGACATTACAGAGAGGTTACAACTCCCGCTCGGTCGGATTCCTTTTCAGGCTGCACCGAGCGAGGGCTCAGGGCAGAAGAGCCTTGTCCTATGCCACTCGTTCGCGGCACCGATCCAGGAGCTCGCTGCTAGCCGGAGGTTTTTGTTTTTCCAGTATGTTTTGCATATAATTTAAGCGTCGCAAAGCCGTACCGTACCGGCCTAGGGCTTGATACCATACCCCTACTGGGTAGTCAACGAAAATGTCTCACATGTCTCGGGAAAAGTTGGATCTCGTCAACCGCACGAAGAAGGTAATTGGGCAGCTGGAATCAATTCTGCGCGCTTTGAACGATGACGAGCAGTGCGCCGATGTCCTTCAGAGACTCGCCGCAGCAAGGGGATCCATCAACAGCCTCATGGCCGAACTGATGGAAGACCACATTCGCAACCACATGCCGAGGAACAGCAAGTCGTCCGAAGAAGCGGTCGATGATCTCATCGGCATCGTGCGTACTTATCTGAAATAGTGACGCGTCATCGGATTGTCAGAAAATAACAGGGTGTCCGTTCGAAATGCGGGGTTTGCGAGCATCCGACCCGTGAGGAAATATGGCGGAGAGGGTGGGATTCGAACCCACGGTTGAGTTTCCCCAACACACGCTTTCCAAGCGTGCTCCTTAAACCGCTCGGACACCTCTCCGCATTGAATCGCCCCAGATGGTACAGAGCTTCAGAAGACTAACAAATTGACGACGACGCGGCAAACTCCTCGCTCGCACACACTTCGCACACACATCAATAGGCCTTCTAGGCGTGAACTTTTCCGACGGCGGCCCGCGATAGTGAAGTAAAATGTTTTCGCCCTTCCGGGGTAGTGCAATTGGTAGCACGCCAGCCTTTGGAGCTGGTTATCTTGGTTCGAGTCCAAGCCCCGGAGCCAATTTTTCGCCGCAGAGCAGTGGATGCCGCGATTCCCGCTGCGGGTTTTCGTTCCGCACAAAACGATTCCTTGTCGCCTGATATTTTTCGCCCCGCGTCTTTTCTATCCGCGTTTGCTATCCTTTAACAGTTCGTAACCATGCGAACCAAAACCGCACGGAAACTTGGCACCGAATACCAGCTCAACATGTCCGCCCAGCGCGCCCTCATGCGCCGCGGCTTCTCAATCCACGAAATGAAGCAATATCTCGAGCGCCGCGCCGAAAAAAAGGAACTCATCGCGCCCGTCATAGCCCGCCTCCGCGAACTAAATTACCTTGACGATGCCCGTTACGCCCTCGAATACGCTCGTCACCACTCGCAAGCTCGCCGCCAGGGCCGCTTCCGCATCGCACGCGAACTTCGAGGCCGCGGCGTACCCGACGAACATATCGATGCCGCGCTAGCCGCCGTCTTCGCCGATACCGACGAATCCACGCTCGTCCGCGAACGCCTCAAGCGTCGCCTGTCGCATCTACGCGGCGCACTCGACGAAAAGAAAATTGCCTCGCTCTATCGCATGCTTCTCCGCGCCGGATTCTCCTCCGATGTAATCCGCAAAGAACTCCGTGGCGTCACTCGCGGCGATCTGCCCGACTTCCCTGTCACGCCCGACGACGAAACCTGATCGTCATTAAGCCGCGCCTACCTGTGATACATTTCCTGCATGCTTGGCCGCCCGGAAAATTCCGAAGCCGCTCCCTACTATTTCACATACATCAATCAGGTAGCCGGCGATAACCCTCTCGCCACGATGGAGAAACAGCTGCCCGATGCCCTCGAATTTTTTGCCGGCATCACGGAGAAATCGTCGCTTCACCGCTACGCCCCCGATAAATGGAGCATTCGCGATGTTCTCAATCACGTCACGGACACCGAACGCGCCTTCGCATTTCGCGCCCTCTGGTTTGCGCGAGGTTTCGAGCCGCCCCTTCCCGGCTACGACCAGAATATCGGCGCGAAAGGCGCCGAGGCCGAGCGAATTTCGTGGCTCGATCACGTCGAAGAGTTCCGCCTCGTTCGCCTCTCGACCATTTGCCTGTTCAAGAATCTGCCGCCCGGCGCATGGTCCCGTCACGGTGTCGCCGACGGCAAATCCTTCACCGTGCGCGCTCTCGCTTTCATTATCGCTGGCCACGTCACGCATCATCTCGCCATCCTTCGCGATCGATATTTCTGAGGAAAAACACAAAATGCTCCGCTCGATGCTCGCTTTTCTCCTTCTGGTTCTCGCAGCAATGCCTCAGGCGGCCTTCCCGTCGCAAGGTCAACCGCAGCCCACCTACCTCTACAAGGCGTCGCTCGTGCAGGCTGCTCCCGGCAAGCTTCTCGACCTCATCGACGCTTACAAGAAAATTTTCGCCGGAGAAACAAAGGTAGCGGGAGACGCCACGCCACTCTGGATGCGCCACAGTCAGGGCGATCGTTGGGACCTGCTGATCCTGTTCCCGATGGGCAGCTACATGGATTACTACAAGCCCGACCGCGTCGTGAAACGCGACACCGTGCTCGACAACTGGCGCGAACGCCTGAAAACTGACATCGCCTGGCAAGAAGACATCTTCGTCTACGGTCCGCCGCTCGACGATCTGCGCAAAGCATTCGCAACCGCGGGCCTCTTTCACGTGGAGATGTTTCAGTCGCTGCCAGGCAAGCAAGCCGAGCTGCAAAAACAGCGCGAAATGGAAAACGCCTTCTCCCGCACCGTGAAAGCTCCCGAGAATTTCATTTTTCTTCGTGACCAGGGCGCCGCCTGGGATCTCTTCACCATCGGCTGCTTCGAGAACCTGAAGCACTACGCGCAGGCAGCCGACGTTCCCCCTGCCGAAGCCGACGCCGCCGCCAAAGCGGCCGGCTTCGAATCCACCGCACAAATCGGCCCCTACCTCCGCACCCTGATTGCTCTCCACCGCGACACTCTCGCCGTCGCAATCAAATAACACGCGTTTTATAGAAGGCGCCTTCAGACGGGCAGCTTCTCGACCACTACGAATTCTCCACACCCCTGCTAACCGCACACACTCAAGCCGCGTCAATATGTTCAGTGCGCCAATGAAGGTCGACCACTATTCCTTGCGCTCCCTGAAACGCATTGTCAGCCTGGCATTCGCCGGAACACTTGCGTATTCCTCCGCCGCCTACGCGCAAGACGCAGCGGCCGGGCAATCGCAACAAAAAAAAGAAATTCCTCCCATCACCGCCCACGAAATCACCATTCTCGAGGCGTTCCTAGCCAACCATCCCGATGACCCCGCCGCGCTCTTCAATCTCGCCATCGACGAAGCCACCATCGGGGAGAACGCAAAAGCACTAAGCCTCCTCGAAAAAATGTCTCAAGCTCACTCTGGCCTCGACCCAGCGGGCGGCGCAGCCCGCTCATTCAAAGATATGGCGAAGGATCCTCGCTTCTCAGCCATCGTCGCGCAAGTCAGAAAAGAAAATCCACCGGTCGTGCACACCACAGTCGCCTACACGCTTCGCGAACGCGATCTTGCGCCCGAAGGCATCGCTTACGATCCCGTCGACAAATCTTTCTACGTCAGCAGCATCAGCAAACACAAAATCGTGCGTCTCGCGCCAGACGGCTCCGCCACGGATTTCAAATCCTCCGGCCAGGATGGACTCGGCGAGACTCTCGGAACGAAGGTCGACGCAAGACGCCGCTACCTCTGGGTCACAAGCGATTTGTTTGACGGGGACCCAAAAGGAAGCCGCTTCGCGCTCTTCCAATACGATTTGAAAACAGGCGCGCTCCGCTTCAAGCATGCAGGCGCAAATGGAGCCGAAGGTTTCTTGAACGACGTTGCTTTGAATTCAAAAGGCGAGGCATTCACGACGAACACGGGCACCGGCGAAGTTTTCCGCGCGTCGCCCGATCGCGATGGTCTCGAGCTGTACCTTCCGCGCGACTCCGTCGGCCAGGCCAACGGTATCGCCCTCTCGCCAGACGACAAAGTCCTGTTCGTCGCCGGCTGGATCGGCGTCGCTCGCGTTGACATCGCCACGAAACAATTCAAACTACTTTCGAAGCCACTCAACATCTCCGATGCCGGCCTCGATGGCCTCTACTTCTACAAAGGAGCGCTCATCGGCATCCAGAATCCCGACCTGCATCCCTCGCGAGTCGTCCGCTACGTCCTCAATCCACAATGGGACGCGATCACAAGCACCGAAGTCCTCGAAACCTACAGCCCCCTGTCCGAGCTTCCCACCACCGGCACAATCGTCGGCGATTCGCTTTATTTCATGGGCAACACGCAGATCGACAAAATGAAGGAACACGACGGGATGCCGCCGCCCAGCGAACTAAGCGACATCCGCATCCTCAAATTGAAGTTATGAATTTTCTGCCGAGGAACGCCCGCACCAATGCAAAGCGAAAATCAGCTCCCGTTAATCCGCCGGCGCCGCTTCCGAATTCCACGACTCCGCCATCCGCAGCGTAAGCCAATCCGTTCGCGTCCGGTCCCATTCCTGAATCAAGACTCCGTACGACTCAAAAAAATCCCGCAACTGCGGCCGCTGCCACCCAACAATTTTCTCCAGAATCGGCACCAGTGTCGCCAGCGCATTCGTCCCCAGCACGGTTCGCGACGCCGTCTGAGACACGTGCCGCGTGTCGGACACTGCAATCGTGAATCCATCGCGCACATTCACGTGCAGCATCACGTGCACATCCGAGCTTCCGTCGCCCACATACACAATGTGATCCGGTCCAATCTGCAAACTCGCCTGCAACCGGTCCAGCGCCGCCACCTTGCCGTATCCCGCAGTCGCGCGCGTAATCGTATCGATTTCGCCCGAAGCGTGATATCGAAACTCCGTCCCGAAAATATGATCCGCCGGCACAATTCCCTCCAGCGCCGACTGGATCACCTCCACCGGTGCAGCCGACAACACATAAAAGTCAAAGTGATAACCAGGAATCCCGTGGTCCAAAATCTGATAAAGCAGCTCGATATTCTCTTTGAGCCGGATCTGCTTCCCCACCTGATGCAAATGCTCCCGCCGCACTCTCGAATGAAACTCCGGATCGTGCAGCAGCAGATAAGCCAATTCCGCGCCCTGCTGCACCAGATTCAGTTCCGCCATTCCCTTCGATTTGCGTTCAAATTCTGCGGGCGGAATCCCCACCAGTTCGCTCAGCACGTATCCTGAGTCGTTGAACGTCAGCGTTTGGTCGAAATCGCTGGCAAACAAGTATCGCTTTGTCGTTGCTCCCATTTCTCCTTCTCCATACACCCGTACCCGCGACGTGCGCGGTTTTCGTCTTGTTTTGTGTCTAGTACTAACTTAGATGCATTAGGAGGTCAAAACGCATCGAAAATTGCTATTGATGTTATCCGTCGCAGTTGTTTGGGCCCGGCGGCTTGCCGCCGCTTGCATAAGCCCCAGCTCGCTGGAGGCGGTTTCGATTCGGCGAAAAGCGCCTGCTCATAACAGAAACGCCGCAATTGACAACGCATCGCGAAACTATCAAACTCCCCGCCATGCGAATCGCCCTTCTCTGTCTTTTCGTTTCCGTCTTACTCGCGCCGCCAACCAGAGCCCAAGACGTTCCCATCGTCGGTATCGACCACAAACTAAGCACAATTAAATTCTACGTAAAGGCCTCAGTCGCCCTCGCTGGCAAGTTTGACAAGTGGGAAGGTAAACTGACGTTCGCTTCCACCGACGCCACCACAGCCGTCCTCGACCTCACCATCGAAGCGGACTCAGTCGACACCGGAAGCGGCATGAAGAACGGCAAGCTGAAGAGCGAAAAATTCTTCGACGTGAAGAACAACCCTACGATGACCTTCCACTCCACGAAAATCGTCCAAATCGCCCCAAATAACTTCGAAGTAGACGGCGACTTCACCATCCGCGGCGTCTCAAATCCCGAGAAGCTCACCCTCAAGCTTCCCTCCGACGCCACAGGCTTCGAACGCATCGACGGCAAAATGGTCTTCGATCGCAAAGACTACGGCATGAACAGCGGCATCCCCTTCATCAAAATCGCCGACCACGTCGAAGTCACCATCGCCCTCGAAGCCAAAGAAATAAAGGGCCCTCCCCTCGTCTTCAAACAGTAGCGCGAATACGAGGCGCATTGCCTCTAGGTGGTTGCAGTTCGTAGCGCCGGTCTTCAGACCGACAGGTGTTGACTTGGAGGTCTTCGCGTCTCGTCGGATCGGCGTCGGCTGTTAGGCTCTTGAAGTCGCCTTTTGTACCGCTGGACTCCGGCCGGCGCCTTTGAATCTTTGTTTGTGGTTGAATTGGCCACGATCATTCGCGCTCACCCGAACCGCATCCCATTCCGCGACCAGAACCGCTATCATAGGCGCATGCAAATAGATCGCAGGGAATTTCTAGCAGGTGTTGCCGCAGTCGCGATCACCCACCTTCAACCGCGTTCAGAGGAGGTCAACGGCATGTATGGATTGATCGTGAAACTAACCGCAGTTCCAAGCAAGCGAGACGAAATCATCGCGATACTGAAGGAGAGCGCCGCCAACATGCCCGGCTGCCTCAGCTACGTGCTAGCCAAAGACTCATCCGATGAAAACTTAGTATGGGTCACAGAAGTATGGGAAAGCGCCGCGAATCACGACGCCTCTCTATCGCTCCCATCCGTCAAGAACGCGATGCCGCGTGTGAAACCTCTCCTGTCAAACTTCGAGAGAATCGCGGTCACAACTCCGGTCTGGGGCATCGGCCTGGCGCCAGTTCAACCTTGATTCAACCGTGACCGCACCGCTCAACCCATCTGCAGCGCCTTATTCACATCCATCATAATCGCCGACGCCGTCGGCTCCGTTAACCCACCCGCCAAAGTCATAGGCACCCCTCGCGCCTCCGCATCCACCCGATAGGAAATTGGCCCCAACTTGCTGATCGCCCAATTCATTCCCGCCACCACATTCTGCTGCCCGCTATTGACGTTCGGATTGGCAACGACGATCACATCACTGGCTGCTTTCAGCACATGGTTGCGAATGATCACGCGATGAATCGCATCTTTCGGAATCGAGTTGCCATTCACCTCAATCCCCGTCTTCGACACGCGAAACCTCGCCGGCACGCGATACTGCGTAGCCTGCTTCGAATGCATCAGCAGATACATCGCGCCATAAACAAACCCCGCCGCAATCAAGCCCCCGAAAAAACTCATCGACAGCGCAATCAACACAAGCAAAGTCCCCGGAATCGCTACCAACAACCACGGAGCCGGCACCACCTCCGGCGTCGTAGATATCTCCGTCGCATCCCCCACCTGCTGAACGTCATATCCCGCCATGTCCATCTCCTTTTCCGCCGCGCATGTTTTTGCTACAACCGGCGTCCCCCTCCCTGGCGCAGCCCAAGCGCCAGGAGGCCACGGAATTTCTTCAAGTCTTCACACTCCGCGATTCACCGGTTGCTGCCCTTCTCAATGCATTGCGCAAGAACCCACCCAAACCCGTCATCATTGGAGCGAGGTAGATTTGTAGAACCCGCTTTTCGGTGGGAGCCCCCTGCTTCAGCAGGGGAGCTGGACCTGCCTGCCGCAGGCAGGCTTCAGTCCAGCGTAAGAACGCACTTGTATTCGAATGGGGCTTTAGCCTCGGGATTTTTCCACCCCGTCCGTCACCATGAACGAATCGAATTGCTATCTCGTCTTCTGATTCGCTTCCTCGTCATCACTCACACGCAACTCACACGCACACTCGTCACGGGCAGCGTTCGCATTCACCCTCCGCATCCGCCACCAAATATAACAACGGCCGCGGACTAATCGGTGCAATCGCGTGAGCCCGTTGCAGCCCAATCGCGGCCGAGCACCCCGCCACCAGCAAGATTGCGAGCGTCACCCACCGGATCAAAGCACTCTCCTCAATAGCTCCCGATGTCGCGCGTATAGGAAACTCACGCCAAGCAGCGCCACACCCAACCCCAAAAACGACACGATCCGTCCCAGCGCATCGAAGTTCCACACGTCCACCGTCACGATTCGTGCCACGCACAGCATGAACAGCGACAGGCTGAACCATCGATACGCCCTCTCGTCCATCTTCAACACCGCCAGAAACACGATCAATCCCTCGATCCCCCGCGCCGCCGTAAGAAAGCCGCGCCGCGCTTCCAGGCTCACCAGCACCGTTAGCAGAATAGTCGGCACGAAAAAGAAAAGATGCTGCGGATACGCCTCGATCGCTCGCCACGCATACCCTAGCCCCACCTCACCGCCTTTTCGCTTCTCCGTTTCGCGTGGCTCCTTCGGGTCCGGCCGCCGTTTCGCCAGCTTCGCCGCTGCGAACAGCACATACAGCAGCAGCGCACACGCTGTCACCGTCACCGTCCGCACATTCGTAAACCGCCACGGGCTCACTCGATAGAAATTATCGAATCCGCACCGAATGCCTGCAAACAGCGTCATCGCGTAACACTGCGCCCGAAGCGTCCGCTCCCTCAGCACTCCGCTCGCAAAATACAACGCGACCGCCGTCGCAGCCCAAGCCACCGCTACCCATTCAGGCGACATCTCAAAACGGAGCAGCGCGGCAAACGAAATCGTTCCCATCCAGAGTTCCGCGCTTCGTATTCGCCGCGAGCCCTCCGAGGTAAATGCAGCGTAGTAATAGATCGCCGCGAGAATCGTCACCGTAATCACCGGCACCGGCAGCGCGCCTAGACGCGACGTCGAATTGAGGTCCGCCACGAATATCCGTGCAAAACTTGCCGCCAGCAGCGCGCGCCCTTGCCAAAGCAAAGCCTTGTCACGCGTCAACCCCGCAGCTTCAACCAGCACCAGACCAAAAAGTCCCCACGCCAACCCCACCACTCCGCTCGTCGCCTCGACCCACAGGAGATATCCCGCCAGCAGCGTGCTCGCCGCCGTGTAAACACCGGAGATTCCAGCCGAACTCCACACCCGTGAAAAGAAATCGCCCGCGTCTTTCTTCGGCGTCGCGCCATCCTCTTCCGCAATCACCTGCCACCTGGATGCCACATACAAAACCGCGCACGATGCAGCGACGGTAATCAACCGCAAGCTCGCGTGATGCCACATGTCGTCGCGTTGCAAATTCAATACGAATAGCCGCGTCACCGCTAAGGCCGCCGCCCCGTGCCCGCACCACTCCAGCGCTCTGTCCTTAAATTTCCTTCCGCATTCCACCAGCGCCACTCCCGAAATCACCCACCCCAGCGCCGTCCACATAAGCGGAAGCGCCACCCATTCCGCCGCCAACAGGAATTCTGTTGCGCAAATCGGCGCTAGCACGAACGCCGCCCTATCCACCGCGTCCCAATCCTCACCCACCCGCGTTTTCAGCCACCCATCAACGAACAATGCCGCCGCCAACAGGAGAAACATCCACCCCAGCTTGGCATCGGGCGGCCTCCACTGGTCGACGCGGGGCATTACATCGTGAAGCCAGACATACGTCGTCAGCACCGCTGCCCCGGCCCACCCGAGTTTTCTCAGGTGTTTTTCCGAAAGCCGCCATGCCGCTATCAACAGCGCCTCGATATCTACTAGCCAAAGAATTTCGAGCCTTGCGCCCGAATAGCGGTACGGCACCGCCGCGATCATCAGCGCCGCACCAAGCGTGCTCGCCAGGATCAATCCGAGCCGCCGCCCGATCCGCTGCGAATATGCCGACACACCCAGATAAACCGCGCCCGCCGCCAGCAAGAACCAGAATCGCCACTCCGGATGAAACGATTGATGGTGCAGCAGTGCCAGATATCCCGCCGCATTCAAAAGAAACGAAGCCGTCAGAAGATTCGATTCCCGTTGCGTTTTGTCTTCTCTTAAGAAGTAGGACGTAAGATATATCGCCCAATACGCGGTCAGCAGCGCCAAGCTCGCCGGGAATTCTGGAAACGATCGATAGCCTCCCATTCTTTCGTACACCTGATCCAGCCACATCCAGTGCACCGCGTACGTCGCAACGATGGCCAGCGGTTCGACGATGAACCATCGCCGCCCTCGCAAAATCACCACGAGTGACGCAGCCAGCAGAGCCGACGCTACCAGCCCTCCCATCGGGATCTCGCTGATCGCCACAGTCACGAACGCCAGCAGGTACGCGAACCCGGTCGCGAGTTCGGAATCGTAGCGCAGCGAATGCGCCACCATCGCCACCGCCACCGCGAACAAAAGCGCGAATCCCAGCCCGGGACTTTCAACCAGACGCACCGACGGCACGTTGTGGAGCGCGTACGTCGTGAAGTACGCCAGCGCCCATCCTCCGCCCAGCACTGCACGCGCCGCGATTCGGTATCTCTGCTTCGTCTCTCCAAAGATTCCGATTCCCAAAAGCGTCGCGCTCAACACGTAGCCAAGCGCGATCTTTCCCACCGGCCCCAGGTAGTGCATCGAATAGTTCAGAAGAAGCGCCACTCCGATCACGAAAGCCGCTGTCCCGATCTTGTTGAGCCAGTTCGCGCCCAACGTCTCTTCCATGTCCGCCCAATTCCTCTTCTTGGCCGTCGTCGGGCTCGAAGCAGTTCCGCCGCTAGTCGATGAAAAAATGCTGGGCGCCTCTAGAGAAGGCACCGAAGGCGGAATCCGCACTCCGGCATCCGCCACGCGCGGAACCGCCGAGCCGATCCCGCCCGTGCTCGGAGTCGTCGGGATAGGCGCAGCAGGCGGAATCACTCGCGCTGGAACTTGCTGGGGCGTCTCTGATTTATCTTCGTCGGGAGAACGAACGGGTGTTTTGGCAGTCTCGGCGGCCGAATCTTCGGCGCGCGCGGTCGTCGCCACTTCCGGCCCCTGCTCGCCGCCGGGCCGGCTTTCGAGTTTCTCAAGCGCCCTCTCCAGCGCTTTCTCAAGCCCAACAATTCGCGCGGTCGTTCGACCAAGCTCCGCACGCAGCGATCGGATCTCTTCGCGCAGCCCTTCGGCAGTGCTCCTCGCCTGCCCCGACCGGATAAATGCCACAATGGGCAGCAACGCAATCGTGCCGACCACCAGCAGGCCGACGAAATAGATGGGAAACTCCTCCACGCCACCCCCGCCTCAGGTTACTTTCATCAAAATTGCCCAGATTCTACCAGACCCTCGCACAGACTCCCAGTCACCACCGCGTCGGTAGCCACGACGACGCCTTCCTCGTCGTGGGCTTTTCCCTTCGCACACCACCCGGAGCCCGTGCCATTCCTTCCAATTCGCCCACCTGCCAACCTCTGTAGCTCAGGTCCCTCCCGATCGCCTTTCGATCTGGATGACCTGAGGCCGCCTTTCGAGGAAGCCCCTGCATGCGCAATCCTCGCCGCGTGCCTCGCCACTCGTCGAATTTCTCCTTTCAGTAGGAGCCCTTGCGCTGCGCAATCTTCGCAGTACGTGCCTCGCGATTGGCCGACGTTCGCCCTTCGGTGGGAGCCCCCTGCTTCAGCAGGGGGAGCTGGACTTCAGTCCAGCGTAAAACGCACTCGCACTCGAATGGGGCTTTAGCCCCGGGATTTTTCCGCCCGCGCGCCAAAACGCAAACGAGAGCCAACAGCTCTCTCGTCAACGAACGCCAATCTCTAATCCACACCAACCGCAACTTAAAAGCGTATACTCCCTGTTACCTGAATCGGGAGATATCAACTGAGCTACCTTATAAAGACGCTCCTCCGCACCGCCTTCACCATGCTCCTCGCAGCAGCCACTGCCAATGCGCAAATTCAAAATCCAGGCCCCACTCCCTCGCCAGACCAACGTCCACGGGAATGCGGTCTGGGCTACGTAGGCGGCCAAACCGCCAATCCTTTCACCGCAAAGCACACAATGAAAGCGACGACGATCCTTCCCGACGGAACCCGAAAGCTCACCGAGATGGTTGAATTTGCCGCTCGCGATAGCGACGGCCGCATCCGATTTGAAAAGCACGGAGTCTTTCGACCCGCTGGAGACGCCGAGACTTTTATCTTGCACACACACGACGGCGGACAAATAGAAAGCACCCGAGAGACAGTGGTATCTCCATTCTGATCTTGGACTGCCCCGATAGCGTGATGATTCAAATTCGGCCCCACATGCAAGTCGCCCATATCACCAAGCGACCCCCGCCCCAACCAACTCGGTCGATTCGTCCCTACTCAATCCGCGTCACCAACCTGCTCAGCGGAAAGCCTCGACCAGACATTTCCGTCGAAGATCTCGGCTACCGCGAAATCGAAGGAATCTCCGCTCGCGGCGTGCGCCTAACCAACCTCGGCACCGAGAGCGACGGCGAATGGAGCGGAAAGCCAGTAAGAATCACGGAGACGTGGGCCTCCGACGACCTCGCCGCAACAATCCTCGAAATTCGCACCAATCCGCGGAAACAAATGGAAGACATCGTCACTCTGACCAACATCAGAAGAGAGGAACCGGATCACTCCCTCTTCGAAATCCCGCCAGGCTACAAAGTAAATCCCGCGCCCGACGAAATGCCCTTCCAGATGGGCGGTGGCGTCCCAGTCGCAACCAATCCCGAAAAGTAAGCAGCACGGAACCTCGATCAATGTCACGGGCCACAACTGCGAGCGATCGGAAGGGCCATTTAGCACTCCGAAATCCAGCCGCTCAGCAATTGCGCTAACATAGCCTTCCGATGAACTGGCTCCTCAAGAAATTGGGCTATCGCGACCGCAAATACCGCGCCGCGGACTTCAACGTAACCATTGAACCTGGCTCCGCGAGATCGTCTCAGTAACTTATGAACGAGCGGGAGTGCGACTCTACTTGGACGGAGAACATATCGGCAAAAAATGGGAAGGAATCTTGGTCCAGATCCCCGAAGACGTTGATACCTCGCAAGCAGCTCAAATCGGCCGCGACCTGGAGATTGCATTCCAGGCCTTGGGTTACGGCTACATCATCGCTCGGTTGGCCGGAATCCAAATCGTCTCCGAAACCGAGCAGCAGGCCGCCATTACCGAACTGAACTCCATGGGCATCAATGTCGAAGTATCACCCGACAGAAGACAAATCCGTCAAGGGTGGAAAGCGGGCGCTCCCCGCCTCGGCATCGACACGGCGCGAAAGCAGGCGCCGCGCATCATGTCCTTGATGCAAGCCCTCCACGGAAAGCGCCAACGCTTCGAAATCCTGGCTAGGTCTACCCAGTTCCGTGATTCTCCGGATCAAGTAACCGAAACTAACTCTTCGTCCGCTAGCACTTCCTGAGTGCCAAGATTCGCTTTTCGGTGGGAGCCCTCTGCTTCAGCAGGGTGAGCTGGACTTCAGTCCAGCGTAAAAACGCACCTCATATTCGAACGGGCTTTAGCCCCGGGATTTTTCCACCGCTGCGCCAATACGCAAACGAGCCTCAATACATTCCGAAGCAATGAAGCTACGCTCTCGTCAACGAACACGAATCCACGCCAAACAAACGTCCAGCCAACAATTACGGGTGGCACTTAATTTCGATTCGAAGATCAGTCGGCAAATTGGCGGGTGCATCGCTTTTCGGCTTGTCCACCACCTCAATTTCGTGCATCGGCTCCGGATTCATCCATCGTACCTCCCAGGTTCCTGGATGCACTGGGTAATCCTTGCTCGGAGTATCTCGCACGCTGCCGTCTGGCCGATGATATCGAATGTGCGGCGTTGCTCCGCCAGTGTCCCAGCTTAGAAAGAAACTCGGCCAGCGATGGTGGTGCATGGGTACGGTCCCTCCTTTCGTTGGCACGGTAACTTCGAGCACCCGGACGAAGGCATTTTCGAAGATTACTTTGTGAGTGTTCGGCGCCGCCTGCACCGCATCAAAGCCCTCAGGGAAGTCGGATTTATTCTGCCCGTAAACATAGAAATGCCAGCCGCCCAGCACGACGAAAATCGCGGCGAGGATTGCGAACCATCGATGTCTCGCCCGTAGCCAGATGCCTGTTGGTCGATTCATGCCGGGAAGTATAAAAGATCGCGGCCGAAGGAGAGATGTTTCGAGTACCCGAAAATGTGGCGTTTAACTTCTTGCTATGGCGTTACCACTGTGTTAACATGAGTCGTGACTTTGAACGACAACGCGACCGGGCCCCGCAGTACAAGGTCGCCCATCTACCCGCCACCATCGAGCACCATTTCTAATCGCAAATGCCGATGCGTCCAGCATCGGCATTCTGAGCGACCAACGGGAGTCGAAGGGTCCCCCCTAATCGCAAATCTGGAATCAAAAATCCAAATAACCGCCCCATTTTCAACCCCTTCCATTTTTCTAATCGCAAATATTCTGCGATTTCTTGCCCTGAGGCACGAAGGGTTCGTTCTATATCTCAGAGCAATGCCACTCAGCCAGATTCTAATCGAGACAGCGCGATTAAAAATCCGGATAACCCGCACCATTTCAACCACTTCCAATTTTCTAATCGAGACAAAGTGAGGGTTTTGCATCCCAGACAAATCAGCGGGAACACCTCCTATTTCGGCGCCTCCTTACCTTCCGATTGCCCGTCACTCTCACTCATCACTTGTCACCAGCCCTTCCTCTGTGTCTCCGTGCCTCCGTGGCCAATCTTTGCGATAATGGCTGGCGCCAACTGAGGCTCATGTGACCAACTTCCTCACCGGCAACGAAACGCGCAAAATGTTTCTGCGCTTCTTCGAAGAGCGCGGCCACAAAATTGTGCGCAGCTCTTCTCTCGTCCCCACCAACGATCCCACGCTCCTCTTCACCAACGCCGGCATGAACCAGTTCAAGGACGTCTTCCTCGGCCTCGAACAACGCGACTACAACCGCGCCACCACTTGCCAGAAATGTGTCCGCGCCGGCGGCAAGCACAACGACCTCGAAAACGTCGGCTTCACCAATCGCCACCACACATTTTTCGAGATGCTCGGCAATTTTTCCTTCGGCCAGTATTTCAAAGACCAGGCCATCGCCTACGCGATGGAGCTGATCACGTCCCCCGACTGGTTCGCGATCCCGCTCGAAAAGCTTTACTTCACCGTGTTCGGCGGCGCGGAAGTTTCCGGCACCAAGCTGGCGACTGACACCGAAGCAGCCGCCTTCTGGGCCAAAGTCGGCGCACCTAAAGACCGCATCATTGCCGTGCCAGGCCTGAAAGAAAATTTCTGGGCCATGGGCGACACCGGCCCCTGCGGCCCGTGCAGTGAAATTTTTTATGACATGGGCCCCGCAGCCTCCGATCAGGGCCACACCGATTGCCAGTTCGGTTGCGAGTGCGGCCGCTACATGGAAATTTGGAATTTAGTCTTCATGCAGTTCAATCGTGATGCGACCGGCAAGCTCAATCCCCTCCCAAAACCGTCAGTCGACACAGGCATGGGCCTCGAGCGAACCACCACAGTCCTGCAAGGAAAAATCTCGAACTACGACACCGATTTGTTCGTGCCGCTCATGAAAGAAGCAGCGCAACTTGCAAAGGTAGACTTGGCGGATCCAAAAATCCAACCGTCACTTCGCATCGTCGCCGACCACTCGCGCGCTGCCACATTCCTGATTTCCGATGGCGTGGTTCCTTCTAACGACGGCCGCGGCTACGTCCTTCGCAAAATCATTCGCCGCGCCTTGCGTCACGCCCACATGCTCGGCGCGCCAACTCCGTTCCTCTCCCCAATGTCCGCCGCCGTCCGTGCCGAGATGAAAGAGGCCTATCCGGAACTAGAAGACCACGCCGCACGTATCACCAAAATCCTCGACGAAGAAGAAAAGCGTTTCACGCGAACAGTGGAAGTTGGTCTCAAGAAATTGGAAGAGGTGACGGATCGCGTAAACACCGCTCGCGAGAAGGCAAAGCAACAGGCAATCGAGAAAAATGCCGCCTTATCGGGTTTTAATGCCGTTCTAAACGGCGCCGAAGCTTTCAAGCTTTACGACACCTATGGTCTCCCACGCGATTTCATCGAAGACGTCGCGCGCGATAGCGGATTCGAAGTTGACTGGGAGGGTTTCGATCGCGCGATGGACGAACAGCGGACTCGCGCGCGTGCTTCCTGGAAAGGGGCGCATAAGGAAGCGGCGAGCCCTGTCTATCTGAAACTGAAGGAACTATTCAAAACGGAGCCAGATTTTTACTTCGGCACGCAGACGCGCGACGCGCGCATCGAAGGCATCGTCACCAAACAAGGCAAAGTAAACGAAATCAAAGCCGGCGACGAAGCCGAAATCGTTCTCGACCGCACCTCCATCTATTCTGAATCCGGCGGCCAAGTCGCGGACACCGGCGCGTTCTACGACAACGACATGTCGCTGCAACTCGCCGAAGTGAAAGGCGCCTACTATCCCGTCAGCGGCCTCATCGCGCACAAAATCGTCGCGAAAGAAAATCTCCACGTCGGCGATCGCATCGCCACCGTGGCCGATCCCGTCCGCCGCGCGCGCGACATGCGCAACCACACCGCGACGCACCTGATGCACGCCGCCCTGCGCAACATCCTCGGCACCCATGTGAAACAGGCCGGCTCGCTCGTCGCGCCCGATCATTTGCGATTTGACTTCTCGCACTTCGCATCCGTCGACGCAAGCGAGCTCGCCGAAATCGAGCAGCAGGTAAACGAAGAGATCCTGCGCAATCTCGCGCTCTCGACGGACATCATGAATATCGACGACGCTCTCGCCTCCGGCGCCCTCGCCTTCTTCGGCGACAAGTACCCGGAATCGAATGTCCGGGTCGTAACGATTCCCGACCCCTCGTCGCCGCGAGGTTTCTACAGCAAAGAACTCTGCGGCGGCACTCACGTCATCCGCACAGGCGAAATCGGCGTCTTCAAAATCACCGGCGAGCAATCCGTCGCCGCAGGAGTCCGCCGCATCGAAGCCATCTCCGGCGATCAAGCCCTCGCCGAATACCAGCGCACCCTCAACACCCTGCGCTCTGTCTCGCAGCTCCTCAACGCAGGCGAAGGCGACGTAATCGCCGCCCTCGAACGCCAGATCGAGTCCACAAAACAGCTCGAAAAGCAGCTCGAAGCCCTGAAACGTAAGGCCGCCGGCTCGACTGCCGATTCCCTGCTCGAAGAAGCCCGAACCATCAAAGACGTCCGCGTCCTGGCCGCCAAAGTCAGCGGTTTTGACCGCGACGCCCTTCGCCAAATGATCGATGCCCTGCGCCAGAAATTGGGCTCAGGAGTTGTCGTTCTTTTCTCGGTGGATGACGGCAAAGTGGCTCTAATTACAGGAGTTACGAAGGATCTCACCTCCCGGCTCCACGCCGGGAAAATCGTCCAGGAACTGGCCAAAAAAGTGGGCGGTTCCGGCGGCGGACGTCCCGATTTGGCAGAGGCTGGCGGAAAAGACACATCCGCCGTAGAAAGTGCCCTTAGTACCGTTTACCCCCTCATCGACCGGTTGCTAAGCTCCTAGCGCGCCAGAAGCATACCCAGAGAAGCTTTCCATTCTCTGGCCGATTTGTGTTTACAGCTGCTTTTGTCGCGTTTTCGTTCGGAAGTGAAGCGTTCTGCCTTCCCCAAGGCCTGAGAGTTGAACGTGATGCATCGCGTACAGACAATCAGGAACTGCGTCTCCGTTGCAATCCTGGCCGCCAGCCTGGCGTCGGCCGTACCAGTCCGCGCCCAGATTGCATCTTACATAGATGAGCACGGGAAGCTTATCTTTGTGAACGGAGATTCCCCGAAGCCGCTGCGTGGGAGTACCATTAGTAATGCTCACCCGGTGAATTTGGCCGCGCCGCTCAGATTTGCGGCGCCGGCAACACCACCGGATCGGTTGGATCGCATCGTTCGCGAAGCAGCCGAGCGGCATCAAGTGGACCCGGCGCTGGTGAAAGCCGTTATCAGCACCGAGTCGGGGTGGAACCCCCAGGCAGTCTCCCGCAAGGGAGCTGTGGGGCTAATGCAGTTGATTCCCGAGACGGCACAACGCTTTGGCGTCGGTAACCCGTATGACCCGGCACAGAATGTCGAGGCCGGGACAACGTACTTGAAAACACTGCTCGATCGTTATGACGGCGATTTGAACAAGTCGCTCGCGGCTTACAACGCGGGCGAACATGCCGTGGATCGCAGCGGTGGCGTTCCCGCGTTTCGCGAGACTCGCCAGTACGTGCAGAAGGTGACCAACGCATACTTCCAGCCTGGCTCGGGTCGTGACTCGGCGCTGTGGAGCCCTCCAAAACCCCACGTGCGGCGAGCGACGGACTCGAGTGGCCGGGTTGTTTTCACGAACGAATGACGCGCGCCGCCACCGCCCGAAACCACATCTCGATTCGAGCGCTTTTCCTGGTAGCCGGAATCGCCGCGTTCGCACTCGCCAGTTTCGCCGCGGGCCCCGCTGCTGATAAGGATTCAGACCCGCGCTACGTCTTCGAGCGCGCCGTGCGCATGCGCACGCAGCTCGAAGGTTATCTGCCCCGCGACCGCTCTATCACCAATTACAAAGATACGATTGCCGCGTATCACAAGGTTTATCTGCTCGATCCGCAAGCTGAAGAAGTCACCGCGTCGCTGATTGCCGAGGCTGAGCTTTACCGCGAAATGGGAAGGCAGTTCGAGCCGAAATATTTCCAGTCCGCGATTGATGCGTATACGTTTCTGCTGAAGCAGTATCCGCGAACGCAGTATCGCTCCGCGGCTCTTTTCGCAATTGCCGAGATTCAGCAGGAGGATTTGGATCAGACGGACCTTGCGGTCGCAACCTACAAGGATCTTCTGAAGCGCTTCCCGAAGTCAGACAAGGCTGACGCTGCGCGCGCGGCGTTGAAGCAGATCTCTGACGCGAACATCGCCCAAGCGCAAAGCAAGCAGGCCACACATCTCGAAGCGCCTCCCCGAGGAACGAAGCCAACAGAGGTGAAGGCGTCGGAAGTTGCTCCTGATTTTCCGCCGCTCAAGGGCGACGTTGCTCAGCCGCACGAATCGGACCAGCAACGCATGCCTTATATCACCGGCGTGCGCACATGGAATTCACCCGGCCACACGCGCATCGTGGTGGCGGTGAGCGACACAGTGAAGTTCGAATCGATGCATGTAGCATCGCCCGAACGGCTTTATTTCGATCTGCACAAAGCGCAGTTGGATCCGAAGGCGGACAAGTCTCCGAGTGTCGAGCCCGGACTTCTGAAATCGGTTCACTTCGGGCAGAACAAGCCGACCGTGGTGCGCGTGGTGCTGGATGTGGATGGCGCACTGAACTTCTCGACGCAATTTCTCTCGAATCCCTACCGCCTGGTGATCGACGTTCGCTCCGAAGAAGCGGCGAGAGAAGCAGCCGCTCCACGCGTTGACGACCCGAAGTCCGCGGCCAAGGCTGCCGAATCCGTGCGGGCGAGTTCGCGCAGCGGGACGCCTCCGCCGCCGGGAAACTCAGCAGCCGATCTCGCCTCTAAACCTGCGATTCCGAAATCGAAAGTGAAAGCCGACCAGATCGCCGCGATGAAGCCGGCGCCTGCCCCCGAGCCGAAGCCGAACCGCGATGGGCAGCGTTCGCTCACGCGTGCGCTCGGATTGAAAATCAGCCGCATCGTGATTGATCCGGGCCACGGCGGGCATGATACGGGAACGATTGGTCCGCACGGTTTGATGGAAAAGGATCTGTGCCTCGATGTGGCATTGCGGCTCGGCCGCTTGATCGAACAGAAGCTGCCCAGCGCCGAAGTGGTTTACACCCGCACGGACGATACTTTCGTTGCGCTGGAAGAGAGAACAGCCATAGCGAACCAAGCGAAGGCCGACCTTTTCATTTCGATTCATGCGAACTCGAGTCACGATCCTGATGCGCGAGGAATCGAAACCTTCTACTTGAATTTCGCCACCTCGGGTGAATCGATGGAAGTGGCCACGCGCGAAAACGCGCTCTCGCAATCGTCACTGCATGATTTGCAGGACATCATCAAAAAGATCGCGCGCAACGAAAAGATCGAGGAATCGAAGGAGCTGGCAGCGGATATTCAGGATTCGCTTTCGCGGCGCCTCCAAACCGTGAGCCAGGAAGAACACAATCGCGGCGTGAAGAAAGCGCCTTTCATCGTCCTGATTGGGGCGAATATGCCCTCGGTGCTGTCGGAGATTTCCTTCATCAGCAACCCGAGCGATGAGCGCTTGCTGCGCAAGACTGACCAGCGCCAGCGCGTGGCCGACGGCCTTTACCGCGGCATTGCAGCCTATCTCGACAGCTTGAACAGCCTCTCCATGAACAAGTCCAGGCTCGTCTCTGAAGACCGCACGGGACCAGTGGCGCCAAACGGGAACCACAAGTAGTATTCCGGCATCTAATAACCGTGCACTCAACCCAAATGAAAGCATTCATGCGCTTTAGAGCAGTTTTGTTTGCGGCAGCCTTGCTTTTGCTTGCAGTTCCCGCTCATGCCCAAGGAATCCTCCCTAGTTCGTTTGGCGGCTGGTCAGGAAATGTACAAGCGGGCCTCGCTCCTCCCATTCTTCAGAGTGGCGACTCCGCCGCTGCCAACGTGACGGCTTTGCAAGAAGCAGCGCGGCGCGAATACGGGTCTGTCTCCGGTGAGAACGCCGATTACAAGCGCGGCTCGGAAGAGATGCGAGTGAATCTCTACAAGATGAAGGATCCCAGCGGGGCGTATGGCTTGTACTCGTATCTGCGCACCACTGACATGCCGCATGCTGACTTCACGGAACACTCTTCGATATCGCGCGAGCACGCGCTCGTGCTCATCGGCAACGTCGTTGTCGAAGTGGCGGGAAAGGATTTGCCGAAGAACGGGGCTGCGCTGAAGGCGCTTGTCGCGGCTGTCACTCCTCATGCGGAAACCGGCTTGCTGCCAACGCTCGGCGATCGTATTCCGACGAAAGGATTCATCGACCGCACGGACAAGTACGTCCTGGGGCCGTCGACCCTCAACCAGTTCTTCCCACTGGCGGATGGTGATTGGCTGGGATTTTCGCAGGGAGCCGAAGCGGAGACAGCAAAGTATCGTGTGAATGGCCACGAAGTTGATTTTGTGATTGCAGACTTCCCGACGCCACAAACCGCCGCGAAGAAGCTCGCTGAACTGCAGAAGCAGTTCAATATTAACGAATCGAAAGGCGTAAATGATTCCAGAGGCGCTGGAAGTGCGAAGCCGCTGTACGCGAAACGAGCGATGACTCTCGTGGCGATCGTTTCGGGCGCCGCCACAAAGAAAGAAGCTGACGCCATCCTGGATCAGCTCGAGTCGGGGACACAGATTACCTGGAACGAGCCGACGTTTGAATTCAAGGAGCCCGGCATCGGCGTGATGATTGTGGGCGCGATCACGGGCACTGGCGTGATCTGCCTGTTCGCGATCATCGCGGGACTGGCATTCGGAGGTGTGCGGGTGGTGGTGAAGCGAGCGACAAATAAAGTCTTCGACCGGCCGGACCAGGTGCAGGTGTTGCAGCTGGGGCTTTCCAGTAAGCCCATCAATGCAGAGGACTTCTACGGTTATCGTAAGTGACGTGGACAGTGGAAGACTTTTGCAGACTTTGGACGCTATCGTAAGTAATTGAATTAAATAGACTTGCTGAAGATGTAAAATGTGCCTTTCCTGCTTGACTGGATTCTTGCACTCCACTAGACTGCGGTCGAGGAAAGAGTTCTAGGCCCACCGCGCAGTGGCCGTGAGCTTTCTCCCCCTCGAAGGCCCGCTGAAAGGCGGGCCTTCTGCTTTTTGGGGTGTGTCGGTTAGCCTACATCCGTTGTCCACGAATTGTCAGCTGATTCCCAACGGGTGACGACCGGCTTGATGGCCTGCTGGTACGAACCGAAAACCAAATTCAAAATCAAAGGCCTCAGGTCATCCCGATCCGAGATCGATCAGGGGACCTGAGCTACGTCGCGTGTTCGCGTGGTGTGGAGTTAGCTTGCTTCGCTGCGTGGAGCTAGTTTCCTGAGCTGGTGATGCGGATCAGCATTTCCATGCCGCGGTCGAGCTTGATGTCTTGGGGGCCGGTGAATGCTGTGGTGCCCAGGCCGCCTGCGCCGCCGATAATCGAACCGATTCCTGCGCCTTTGCCACCGCCGAAAATTCCGCCGAGCAACGCGCCGGCTCCTGCTCCAATCGCAGTGTGAATGAACGTGGATTTTCCGCGGCCGCTGGATTCGATTGCGCCTTCCACGTCCACAAATTCGCCCGACGGCGCGTGATAGAGCTTCACGATTTCCGCAGAGATGGGAGCGCGCTGGCCATCGGGCATCATCAGGCGATTGAAGACGAGAACCATGGTGGTGTGCCCGCGAAAACGGCCGGAGTTATCGATCGTCTGGATCGTGCCGTAGACGCGAGCGCCCTGATACATGCCGTCGTCCATCACGGTTGCGCTGAAGGGATCGCCTTCCATGGAATATTTGCTCGTTAGCGTGTCGTCCATGCGGATGCGCAGAGAGGTCCACTGCGGGATGCTGAAGCCGGAATTTTGCAGTGCTGGGTTTGCGCGAGTGGTGGCGGCGTTCGGAATCAAAAGGACTAGCACAGCAATGAGGAACGCGATGTATCGAAGTGAGGAACAAATGAAGCGTCGTCTCACAGTTTCTCCCTACGAGCAGATGGTTGCTGATGGTGACGAAAGAAGCGGGCGGATTATATCACTCGAATGATGCTGTACAGCCTGGGTTCGGCTGGATTTTCCGCCGTTGCATTGAACGGAAAGAGTGAACAATCGAGGGACGAATGGATCGCCCCCGTAGGGAGACTTAGTTGATGTTCACGACGACGGGATGAACGACAGAGGTGACCGCCAGACTGGTGGTGGGCAGGGTAAGATTCCCGCTTGCATCGATGGGAGCCACACCGAACAAAGTCGAACTGGTGTTAGAGGTGACGACGAACATTTGTTCCAGCATCGGATTCGCGATGATATCGAGCGTGGAAGTGGAAATGAACGGCGACATCGGCACAGGGGTCAAGCCACCGGCGCTCGGATCGAACGCATAGGCAACTATGTTTTCGCTCAGGAAGCCGGCGATGTTGCCGACCGTTCCTTCCGGCGTGACATAGAGGAACTTTCCGGACATGTCCAGAGTGACCGTCAATGGGGCCACTTGCGAGTCACCCGCGCCTCCGGGTGAAAAGGGAGAGCCGCCTACCGGAGTGAGCGCTCCGGCATGCGTGGAATCAATTGAAAACGAGCCCAAAGTAAGCTCGTTGGCAGTGAGCAGGAAGTTTCCGTTAGGGTGTACAACTGCAAAATGGGGAGCGTTGCTTCCCATCCCAATAATAAATGGCGATTGCGAGCTTGGATCGTTCGTCAGCTGGCCATTTGCGTCGAGCGAGAAAATGAAAATATTTCCGTCTGTCGAGTCGGGAATAAAGGCGATGTTGCCCGCAGGATTGATGGCAATAAAGTCTGGATTTGCGACGAGGAATGGGGAGTTCGTTGTTTCTGTGAGCGCGCCGGATTGACCGATTGTGAGAACGTGCACGTCGTTATTGTCGTGGTTGGTCACGAACACGAAGCGGCCAAGCGGATCGGCAACGAGCGTCGTATTTCCGGAAATGCCTTCGGAGAGCTGGAAGGGAGAACCCGTAATCGGAGCCAAGGCGCCGGAGTTCGCGTGAGCGATGAGGAACCCAAAAATCTGAGCATTTCGCGTGCTCGTGCCTTGGTCGAGCACGTAAACAAACGTATTGTTTGCCACAGCAATGGGCCCGAGAACCGCCGTCGCCGTGTTGCACATCAACGTCAGCGCCCCGGTCTTCGAGTCAATGCCGTACTCCTGGATCGCCCCTTTGGAATCCACCGACAGCAACACCTGTACCGGTTTAAGGGTCATGCTGCACGTGGGCGTCCCACCGCCGCCATTTCCGCAAATATCCGTCGACGAAGAGCGATGTAGCCGTGCCGCACCACTACCCGCGACGTTGCACGGTACGGCCGGCGCGCAATTTACAAGCGTCAGCGCTGCGATCACCAAAAGCAGAGTTGGCAGGACACTATTTCTGCTGATCATGACTTTGCACTCTCCGTGGTCGCTGCTGTCTTGATTGTCAAGCCAGCGCGCATTCTCGACAGCTCCTTGCAATTGCAAATTAGGACCATGAAAATGTCTATTTTCTGCATGGAGAGTATGTCCCAGAACGAACCTGCTTCAAGGTGCGAGTACTAGCACGTTGTTCAAAAGGGCAATAAAACGCTACGCTTGGAGACTGTGGCTAGGCCGAGAAGTGATCTATTCTGGGCTGGCAGGCCTAGCAGGAAAAACGCAACCTTAGTAAATCATCGGGCAAAGCCGGTGGGATGGATGGAGCCGAGGCCCGGACTTGAACCGGGGACCTGCCGATTACGAATCGGCTGCTCTACCAACTGAGCTACCTCGGCGAACCACATCGAATGTAACATCGCCGCAAAAAAACTGTCAAACGCGCGCTGGCAATTGCGCGTAGCATGATTCGTGCGCGACAGCGACGAAGCACAAATCGATTAGCGAGAGAACGGATACATTAGCCAGGCGAATCCCACGCCGATCAGGATGAACAGCGCGAAGCGACCACGACGGCGTAGCGGATGCGCCCAGCAGTCGTCTGCCGCACGAGGCATCCGAGCGCGACTGACACGAGCAGCGCGAAAAGCAGCATCGCGCCGAAGTGGCTTAGCTGGATTCCGCGCGCGAACATCTAGTTCCTCCGTCCGCGCGCAATTTCGTACGCATCGAACGCAGCCCAGTATGTTCACGATTCCAGCGGCGGCGATGAATCGCGTGCCGTAATCCCCCGCCGCGTGGCCAATGTCTGCTCCTGCGCCTTCGACGAAATGCGCCAGAAAATAGAACACTCCCGAGGCCGCATCGGCCAGAAATCCCAACCGTTCCAAAAGGATCGCTCGAGTCGGGCGGGAAAACATTACCGCGCATCAGGTAGCCGATGATCGCGAGCCCGCCCACCGCAACGAAGAACGCGAGCGCACGGCCCCAGCGGCCGAGAATCGCGTGACCGAGCCCGGGCAAAATCCACCCCGCGACAGCGATGAGCGGCGCCCACCGCGTTCCCTTCGCGGGAGCTCGATCGGCGCCGGCTGCGGTGCCGGATCTGGCGTCGGTTCGGTTATCGGATTTTCAGTCGCTACAATTTCGTCCATATATTTTAGTTTCGCGCGACTGCGATCGATCACCCGAGCAGCGGCAGAATTTCTTCCTGAATTGCGCCCGTGACGCGAGCATCGTTCTCGCCCACGTACACATTTACTTCGCTGCGAATGCCGAATTCCGGCAGATAAATTCCCGGCTCGATGGAAAAGCAGGTGTGCGGCACGATTTTGCGGTCGTCGCGCGTTTCGAGCCCGTCCATGTTTGCGCCGTTGCCGTGAACTTCCTGGCCGATGCTGTGCCCGGTGCGATGGACGAAATATTTCGCGTAGCCCGCTTTACGAATCGTCTCGCGCGCGACGTGGTCCACTTCCCATCCGTGAATCGTGCGTCCGCGCGCTACGGATTCCTGCACGAAATTGACGGCGCGGTCCCGGGCACGCTTGACGATTCCGAAAATTTTCGCGTAGGCGCCTGGAACGCGTTCGCCGAGATAGCCGACCCAGGTGATGTCGTAATACACGCTGCCCGGCTGCGCGAATTTCGCCCACACGTCGAGCAGCAGCAAATCACCGGCGCGAATCGGGCGCGACGCGTCCGCTTTTGGCTCGTAGTGCGGGTTACCGTTGTTCGGCTGCACCGCGGCGATGGGCGGCTCGGCCGTAATCAAACCGTTCGCGTGAAATTCGGCGAGCATCCACTGCTGCAGCTCGAATTCGGTGATCGGCTTGCCCTCGCGCACGAAACTGGCCGCACGCTGAAAAGCGCCGCTGCGTGATGCGGTCGACAATCTTGCCCGCACCGAGATGCGACTCGAGCTGCTGGGCGCTCCAGCTGGCCTCGAATTTCTGCACCAGATCCGCCGAACTCACCACTTTTTTCTTCAGCTTGCGGATCAGCTCGATTGTTCCAGCGTCCACCAGGCCGATGTACGGAATGTTGTTGTCCGGCGAATACTGCATGGCGATTTTTTTCGCGCCGGAGAGCAGCTTCGCCAGGCCCTTGTGCAGCTCTTCCCAGCTGGAATACACGTTGCGCTGCCCGTCGAGCGATTCGAGCGCGCCCTGTTCAATTCTGTGGACGAGTTTTCGCGGCTCGCCGCGTGTTGGGATGAAATAAAACCAGCGGCGCGTGGCCATTCCGTTTCCGGCGAGGTTCAGGATATGTCGCCGCGATTGGATCGCGGTGGTGATGGTCGTAGAAGAGCCAGCCATCCAGCTTGGCGGCCTTCAATTCTTTTTGTATCGCTTTAATGTCCGGCATCGTGTTCGATCAGGAAAGATTGGAATCGAAAATTTCGGCAACCTGCGCGCGTGAAACGCCTGAAACTGCGACGCGCTTCGTTGCGGCTTTTTTCGCCCGACACGATTCTAACAGCCGATATCGGCACGTTCAAACGATCGGCCAGCAGGCGTCGCAGCGCGTCGTTCGCGCGACCGTCGAGCGGCGGCGCGGTCAATCGCACTTTCAGTGCGCCCGCATGCGCGCCTTCGATCGCGTTGCGGCTCGCGCGCGGCGCCACGCGGACCGCAAAAGTGATCGCGCCATCGCGTTCGGCGATTTCGATGGCGGCGATCACGCTTTTTGCTCCCGCCCGCCGAAGATGGCGGTGCCGATGCGGACTTCCGTGGCGCCTTCTTCGATGGCGACTTCAAAATCGTGGCTCATGCCCATGGAGAGTACCTTCAAGCGCATTCCTATCTTCGCGCCGAGTTGATCGCGCAGTTCGCGCAATCTTTCGAAAGTAGGGACGGACGCGCTCGGCCTCGTCGAAATACGGCGGAATCGTCATCAGGCCGAGCAGATCGAGATTTTGCAGCGAGCGATGCTGTGCGCCAACGCTGGCAAATCCGCTTCGGGCACGCCGGATTTCGATTCTTCACCTCTGAGATGTACTTCGATCAGGACTGTGAAGCGTTTGGTTTCCGCTGCCGCGGCGGCATCGAGTTTCTGGGCGAGCGCGAGGCTGTCGAGTGAATCCACGCGGTGGAAAAATCTGCGGCGCGCGCGCTTTATTGCTTTGCACGTGACCGATCATGTGCAAGGTCGCATCGAGGTCAACACGGTTGGCCGTTTCGACTCCCATTCCTGCACACGATTTTCGCCGAAATGGCGAAGGCCGAGTTCGTACGCGGAACGAATCGCTTCGGGAGGAAACGTTTTGGAGACAGCTACAAGCGTGATGTCTTCGGCTGTGCGGCCAGCGCGCGCAGCCGATCGAGCAATTCGTTCGCGAATCTCTGCAAGATTTGAAGCGATGAGAGTGTCTTGCGAGGCCATCCGCGCGATTCTAACACGCGGGCAAACCAGAACATGGCGCGAGCCACATTGACTCGCCAGAAGCGGCCCAGCTATTCGTAACGCAGCGCGACGATCGGATCCACTCGCATTGCGCGGCGCGCGGGGATGTAACAGGCCGCGAGGGCGACGGCTGCCAAGACTCCCGCCACGGCCAAAAACGTGAGCGGATCGGTCGCGCTCACACCGTAGAGCACGCTCACCATCAGGCGGGTGAGGCAGAGCGCGGCTATCAATCCGATTCCTACTCCGAGCAGCGTCGTCCTGGTTCCTTCACTCAGCACCAGCGCGAGCACATCTTTCCGCTGCGCGCCCAACGCGATTCGGATTCCGATTTCGTGTGTCCGCTGCCCAACCACATAAGAAATCACGCCGTAGATTCCCACGCTCGAGAGCGCCAGAGCGAGCATCGCGAATATTCCGAGCAGCACCATCGAAAACCAGCGCTCGGCGAAAGATCTGGAAACGATTTCTTCGTAGCTATGCGCTTCGAACACCACGTCCTGGCTGTTCATTTCCAACACTTTTTTGCGAATCGCTGCCACCAGTGCGAGCGGCTCTCCCTGCGTGCGGATCAGCACGCCCGTGCTGTCCGCTGCCCGCGACATGAACTTATCGGGAATCTGCATGAACGGGATGTAGAACTGAGCGTTGAGATTAATTTTATCGTCGAGCCCCCAGTGCTTCACATGGCCCACGACGCCAATGATCTCGGCCGGTTTGCCGAGGAATTCGTCAACAATGCCCTTGCCGATGGGATCCTCGTGCGAGAAATACTTGTCCGCGAAGCTTTCATCGATCACGGTCACAAGCGGCGAGTATTCATTGTCCTGAGCGGTGAAGAAACGCCCACGCTTTAGAGGAATGCCCATCACCTTCAGGTAGTCGGGTTCCACTTCATACCAGAGGGCCGAAGGCATGTCGGCGTGCCGGTCCGGCTTTGTCTGGCCCTCGATCCAAAACGCATCTTCCGAATCGCCCCACATGGGCAAACCACCCCGCTGCAGGGAGATTTGCTGCACGCCGGAGAGCGTGGCGAGTGTGTCATGCAACCGGCGAAGATCGGATCGGACTGCATCGGGAGTTGCTTGCTTCATGGAAGGTGAGAGCCCGACGTTGAAATACAGGACGTTTTTAGGATTGAATCCGGGACTGACGCTCCAGAGGCGCGTAAGACTTCGAATCATCAGCCCTGCTCCTACGAGCAACACAAGAGCCATGGCCAGTTCCATCACCACAAAAACATTTTGGGCGCTTCGTTTGGCAGTGCTGGCGCCGCGGCCTCCTTCTTTCAATGTTTCCTGCACGTCTGGCCGTGCGGTTCGCAGCGCCGGCGCGAGCCCAAAGATAACTCCGGCGAGCACCGAGACCGTCAGCGTGAAGATGAGCACGCGCCCGTCCAATCCGATTTCTTCAGCACGCGGCAGGCCCTCAGGCAAGAGACTCAGCGCCGCCTGAGTGCCCCAGGCAGCCAGTATGAGTCCGAGCGCGCCACCGCAGAGCGACAGCAGAACGCTTTCCGTCAGCAGTTGCCGAATCACGCGCGTCTGGCTCGCGCCGAGTGCGGTCCGAATCGCAAACTCGCGAGCCCGGCCATTCGATCGCGCGAGCATCAGATTCGCAACGTTGACGCACGAGATTAGCAGCACGAAAAAC
Source organism: uncultured Acidobacteriota bacterium (assembly GCA_963721825.1). Lineage (GTDB taxonomy): Bacteria > Acidobacteriota > Terriglobia > Acidiferrales > UBA7541 > Palsa-295. The sequence continues at coordinate 363,800 of CAVRLE010000003.1, forward strand.
ACAGCCGCGAGCAACACGAGTAGATACGGCCGGATCTCGCCAACCATCTTTTCTTTGAGCGAGACCACCGTCGCGCCCACATCAGAATCGTCCTTGGGATAGGCCGAGGCAAGATTTCGCGCGACTGAGTCCATATCCGCTCGCGCCTGCTCGATTGTGACACCGGCTTTGAGCCGCGCAATTCCGTCCATGCCCATCGCCACTATGCGCTGGTGGAATATCACGTCGTCCCACTGGCCTAGCGGCACGTAGACATCGCTTGTGCGAAAATTCTGGATATCGAGGCGGAAACCGGCCGGGATCACGCCCACAATCTCGTAGTCCTTTCCGTTGAGCGTGAGCGGCTTTCCAACGATATCGCGAGCCGATCCATAATTTCGTTTCCAGTAGCCGGCGCTGATGAGCACCACCGGTTTGCCGCCGAGCCTGTCCTCATCCACCGAAAACCCGCGACCCAGCATCGGCTGTACGCCAAGGGTGTTGAAAAAATCCGCGGACACCATCACCCCGTTGACGCGTTCAGGGTTACCGGCCCCAGCTACCGTGAAGTCGTCCGGGCGATATGCGGCTATCAACTGAAACGTGCGGTTGTTTCGTTGCCAATCGAGAAAATTTGGATAGGAAATCGAGCCATACTTGAACTGCGGTTTATTTTCGTAGAGCGTAACGAGCTCATTTGCGCGCGGAAAACGAAGAGGATTCAGCAGCACACCGTTCACGACTGAAAACAGCGCGGTGTTTGCGCCGATGCCCAACGCCAGCGTGAGTATCGCGGTCGTCGTGAATCCGGGACTTCTTAGAAGCATTCTGACTCCGAATTTCACGTCTTTCCAAAAGGCTTCCATACTTGAAACTCCCGTAGCTCCACCCTTTCTTTAGGCACGCCACATTCCCACTCGCGTGAGGGTGTATCGCCCCGCAAGCGCCACAAACGTATAGGGTTACGCTCGCAACCGAGTACGTCTCTTGGCCGATTGACCGCTTTTGGGATTTGTCATGCGCCAGGCGAACACTCAAAAACACGCTTCCTAAACTGATTCCGGTATGCTGGACGTGTTGACGGAGTCTCGAAAATCCGCGAACGAAGCGGCCTGTATCGGGTTGTGCGCCACCTGCGTACACGCTCGAGTGATTCAATCGGACCGAGGATCGCACTTCTATTTCTGCGGCCTGTCGCTCAGTGACTCCTCTTTCGCAAAATATCCGCGGCTTCCCGTGCTGACCTGCTCCGGCTACGCGAAGAAAGCAGTTTGAAAAATTCTCCTGCGCATAGTGCCTCGCCTGATTTATGCTTGCCGCGCATTTTCACTGGAGGGTTCGCGTGGTTCGATACTTGCGCTCGATCGCCGCAACATTCGCTTTTGTTCTCGTTCTGTCTCTAGCGTCCAGTGTGATGGCGCAGCAATTCCCCGAGTCTACATATCAGGAACTGCGCTGGCGCATGATCGGGCCATTTCGTGGCGGGCGCACGCGAGCTTTGGCCGGCGTCCCGAGCCAGCCGAATGTGTTCTACATCGGCGCCGTCGATGGCGGCGTTTGGAAATCCACCGACTTCGGCCGCACTTGGTTGCCGATCTTCGATTCGCAACCCTCTCAATCGATCGGCGCAATCGCGATCGCCCCTTCGGATCCCAATATCATTTATGTCGCGAGCGGCGAAGGCCTCGCGCGCCCCGATCTTTCGATCGGGAATGGCATTTACAAATCCACAGATGCCGGAAAATCCTGGACGCATCTCGGTCTGCGCAATGGCCAGCAAATCCCCGGCCTGGCGGTGGACCCGCGCGACCCCAATCACGTGCTCGCAGCTGTCCTTGGACATCCCTACGGCCCAAGCGAAGAACGCGGCGTCTATCTTTCCTCCGACGGCGGGCAGAATTGGACGAAGGTCCTCTCCAAAAATGAAAACACAGGTGGCGATCAGGTCGAATTCGATCCTTCGAATCCCGAAGTCGCGTACGCTTCGCTGTGGTCCGTACGCCAAGGCCCGTGGGAAGACAACAACGAATACCAGACAACGGACGGCGGCCTTTTCAAATCCACCGACGGCGGCAAAACCTGGCACCCGCTCACGGGCGGGCTTCCGAATAATGTAATCCAAATCCATTTCGCCATCGCGCAAAGCCAAACCAGCCGGCTTTACGCAGTGGCCGGCACACAAGAGCCCGGCGAATATGGCTCAGGAAAAGGCCTGGGAATTTATCGCTCAGACGATTCCGGTGAAACCTGGACGCGCGCTACTGACGACGGCCGACCGGCGATGCGTATCGGCGGCGGCGATCTTCCGATACTCGGCATCGATCCGAAGAATCCCGACGTCCTTTACAGCACCAGCATAGTCACCGTACGTTCCACCGATGGCGCGAAAACGTGGACCAGCATCCGCGGCGCTCCTGGCGGCGACGATTACCAGAACATCTGGATCAATCCGCGCGATCCCAAAATTATTCTCATCGTCAGCGATCAGGGCGCGATCGTTTCGGTGAACGGCGGCGAGACGTGGAGTTCCTGGTACAACCAGCCAACTGCGCAGATGTATCACGTGAGCGTCAGCAATGAGTTTCCGTACAAAGTGTGCGGCGGCCAGCAGGAGAGCGGATCCGTTTGCACGCTCTCGCGAGGCAACGACGGCGAAATCACGTTTCACGATTGGCACCCGGTCGGCGCGATTGAATACGGCTACGTGGCGCCCGACCCACTCAATCCCGATATCATTTACGGCGCCGGACGCAACGAAGTTTCGAAGTATCACTGGAGCACAGGGCAAGTACAGAACGTCTCGCCGATCCCGCTGCGCGATGCCAAATTCCGTACTGATCGCACGCAGCCGATTATGTTCTCTCCTATCGATCCGCACGTCCTCTACACCACGGCGAATTTTCTTTTCAAATCCACCGATGGCGGCAATCATTGGGACACCATCAGCCCCGATCTCGCCCGGGAGCATCCGGGAATTCCTTCCAGCCTTGACGCGATGGTCAAGGCAGATCCGAAGAATGTTGCCAAGGCCGATAAACAGCGAGGCGTGATCTACGCGCTTGCTGCATCGTTTCGCACGGAAGACGTTCTCTGGGCCGGGACGGACGATGGCTACATCTGGAATACGCGCGACGGCGGCAAAAACTGGAACAACATCACTCCGCCAGAATTAACAGCTTGGAGCAAGGTGACGCAAATTTCCGCGTCGCATTTCGATGACGAGTCCGCTTACGCTTCCGTCAGCCGCTTCCGCATCGACGATCTCAAGCCTTACATCTATCGCACGCACGACAGCGGTAAGACGTGGCAACTGATCACAGCCGGTTTGCCTGACGATGCTCCTGTCGATACTGTGCGCGAAGATCCCGTTCGCAAGGGGATGTTATTTGCCGGCACCGAAACGAGCGTGTGGGTTTCGTTCGACGACGGCGATCACTGGCAATCGCTACAACTCAACCTTCCCCACACCTCGATGCGCGATCTGTGGATTTACGAGGACGACTTGATCCTCGCCACGCACGGCCGCTCGTTCTGGATTCTCGACGACATTTCGCCGCTGCGCCAAATCAAGGCTGACACTGCCAATACGAGTAATCTGCTGTTCAAGCCGGCCCCGGCGTATCGCGTCCGTCGCTCAACATACACCGATACACCGATGCCCCCCGACGAGCCAGCCGCCGAAAATCCGCCCAGTGGCGCGATTATCGACTACTACCTCTCGCAAACTTCTGCGGGTGTGGTCACGCTCGAACTTTCCGACTCGCAAGGGAAACTAGTTCGCAAATTTTCGAGCACGGACAAACCGGACCAAACTGTAGAAGAAATCGCGAAGCAGCTGATCCCTATGTATTGGATTCGGCCGCAGAAGATTCTTTCCGGCAATGCGGGAATGCACCGGTGGGTCTGGGACTTGCACTATCCCGCGCCGATCGCGTTACGCCACGAATACCCGATTTCCGCTGTTCCGCACGATACTCCGCGCCGGCCGCTGGGCCCGCGTGCCCTTCCCGGCGTCTATACAGTGAAGTTCACGGTCGGCGGCGGCTCGAGTTTTTCTGCACCTCTCACCATAAGAATGGATCCGCGCGTGAAAACGCCGCCGGAAGGCCTTCGTGCGCTATTCGCAATGCAAACAACTCTCGCCGATCGGATGACTCGCAGCTCTGAAGCAGTCAGCCAAGCGCGCTCAATCCAGGAACAACTAGAAAAGCTGGCTCCCCGCGCCAAGGAATCGGCGAAAGAATCCATCGAAGCGCTCGACAAAAAACTCGGCGCGCTTCTCGAAGGCGCGCCTGCACCGGTGCCGCAAAAGCCTCCCGCACCCGCAGCGGCGCCAGTTCCGCCCGTTCCGGCTGAATCAACGCTCGCTCAGGTGGCCACCAACATCGCCGCGCTCTACGCAGAAATCGATCGCGCTGACGTTGCTCCGACTCCCGCGCAAGACCATGCGCTCGTCACGGTTGAGAAGGATTTCACCGCGACGATGAAACGCTGGGATGCGCTTCGAACATCCGAAATTCCATCGCTAAATCACCAGCTCAAGAGCGCAGGACTTCCAGAACTAACGGCCGAATCAATCATGAGGATCGAAGAGGAACTGGGCGGCGACGAAGAGTAGCTGTTACTCAAAGCGCCAAATATTTTGGGAGTTAAAACCTCAGCTGACTGGTGCGGGAACAGCGGCCGAACCGGGGCGATCGACATACTTCACAAGCAGAATTTCGTTACCTTTTTCGTTGTAGATCAGTTCATCCACCAGTTTCTGCGCCAATAGCACGCCATAGCCGCCCGGTCGAAGTCCCTTGGCTTCGCGATGGACTACGTGGCGAATCGGGTCTTCTTCCGGGTTTGCAATCGCAGCGTGTGAAATTTCGTCGAACGAAAATCCTTCGCCGGGATCTTTCACGCGGCACATCACCATATGCTTCGCGCGGATGTAGGAAATTTCCACATACTGATTGGGCTGAAACTTGCCGCCGTATTCCATCTATATCTTCCCGCCCCGAAGTTCTGTCGCTCGTAATGATCAAATCGAAATGCGAGGCTTCGGCAAGCGTCAGCGCCGCGGCATTATTGGGTGCATGACGCACCTTCCAGGCAACCGGATCGAGCACCGTTTGCAGCACGGCGTGGATTTCCGGATCCACGTCAATCACGAGAGCAGTCCTTGCAGCTGAGGGGCTGCTTGCGGGAGAGGGAGAGGCGCTCATCATTTCCGCCTGGAGTGCTAGATCGCCTGGTCCAATGAGTTGCACCGCAAGTACACCTGAAAGGGTACCGCTCGGCACCCGGAGCGAATCTTCCAGCAATTTTGAAAATGTTCCATTGTTGTTCTGATCTGACCCTGAAATTCCCAGCCACGAAAAGCAACTTCCACGTCGCACGAAAACTCCTATACTAAAAGGAGCCCAGATCAGGAAGCGGACACAGTGCGCCACACCTCCCAGTCTCCCGAAATATTTGCCGTTCTCATCGCCAGAGCTGCGCTCGTCTTTTCTGCATCTCTGTTCCTTCTTTCTCCCCTTGCCGCGCAGGATTCCTCTCCAAAAGCTACGCCGTCCGACCAGTCCTCGTCCGCCATCTCTACCGAGCCGCCTTCCGTTCCTGTCGACCAGATCATCCAGCATTTCGCCGAACGCGAGGCAGAATTCAAGCGCGAACGCGACAATTACACCTACACGCAGACCTTTGTCGTACAAACGATCGACGCCGGCGGCCAGCCCGACGGCGAATACCGCATGACCAGCGACATTGTCTTCAGCACCACTGGCAAGCGCTATGACAAGGTGACGTACGCGCCTCCCTCCACCCTCCAGCGCATCTCCCTATCCGAACAAGACTTCGCTGACCTGCAAAATGTGCAGCCCTTTGTTCTCACAACCAATGAATTACCCAAGTACGACATCGCCTATGTGGGCCGTCAACGGGTGGACGAGCTCAGCACTTACGTTTTCGAGGTTAAGCCGAAGAAAATCGAAAAAAATCAGCGCTATTTTCAAGGACGCATTTGGGTAGACGACAAGGATCTCGAAATCGTAAAAACCTACGGGAAAGCCGTTCCCGATATCCTGAAACACAACGAGGAGAATTTCTTTCCGCGCTTTGAAACCTACCGCGAAAACATCGAAGGCCACTACTGGTTTCCCACCTACACGCACGCCGACGACGTTCTACATTTCAGCTCGGGTGACATCCGGATCCGCATGACGGTACGCTACAAAGAGTACAAACGCTTCCGCGTGACAAGCCGCATCTTGTTACCGGGCGAAGCGGAAGAAGAAGAAAAGCATTAGCGCGAATCTCTTCCGCCGCATGATGCGGAACCGCCTGACGCATCAAATATCCCCGTTTGACTGCCGCTTCGGTTCGGTTATACCCTCCCGCAAGCGAAATATCTGATCGAGTCGCCCACTCTCTACAACGAGGAGATTACGGATGGAAAAACACGTTATGCGTCTGAGCTACGGATTGTGTTTGCTGAGTGCGGGGCTGGCTCTCATCACGCGCATCCTTTCTGCATTGAATGTGCCTTCTGTCATATTTCCTGGCAGCGGTATGAGCGCGGTCAGCTACCATTCGTTCATGGACGGCGTAATGCTGTTCTTCATGACGAGTGTGACCACGGCCGCCTACGTGTGGGTCAAAAAGCAACTCGAATAGCGAGACCTAAGTGAATCTTGCTGATATGCCCTACACCGTGACGACAATCTTGCCGATCTGCTCGTTGGATTCCATGTAACGGTGCGCTTCCACGATCTGCGCAAATGGAAAGACGCGATCGATCCTCGGCTTGAAGTCGCCTTTTTCCACGTGATCGAATACATATTTCTCCGCTCTTGCCTTCAACTTCGGATCGGCAAACACTTCGCGCAGAGTGTATCCGCGAACCGAAAGCCCTTTCGCTAGCGCGGTAAAGAGCGGGAAAGGCGTTGGCTCAGGTGCAAGCGCTCCATATTCGTAGATTGTTCCTCCTAGCGCCGCGGCTTGCGCCAACCGCTCGAGCCCTTTGCCACCAATCGGATCAAAGATTACGCGCGCCCCTTTGCCCCCGGTGATCTGGTTTATCCGCGCAACAAAATCTTCCTCTTCAGTCGCGATCACGTGTTTCGCGCCGACCTCGATTAGCGTCTGCTTTTTCTTGGAAGTTCGAGTTGTCGCGATACTTGTCGCTCCCTCCACATTCGCTATCTCAATCGCGGCAATTCCCACGCTGCTGCTGGCCGCCGTAATCACGACGAAGTCGCCCTTTGTGATCCGCGCATATTCGATCAGCGCGCCGTAAGCCGTCAGATACTGCATCCAAATTGACGTTCCTTGCTCCGCAGTCAATTTCTCCGGATAAACCGCCAGCGCACTCACCGGCACAATCGCAACCTCTCCATAAACGCCATAGTGAGTCATCAGGAACGCCGGAACCGTGCTCACCTTCTTCCCGAGCCAAGTCTTGTCGACGTCGGGCCCAATCGCCTCGACCACCCCAGCCGCCTCATACCCTAGCTTCGACGGCGGCACAGGTGTCTCCAAGTATTGGTCTCGTCGAAACATGACCTCAGCGCGGTTCAGTCCGATCGCTTTCACGCGCAGGCGTACCTCGCCCTTTCCTGGCTCGGGAATTGGAAGCTCCTCAATCTTCAGCACCTCCGGCCCGCCCACAGAATGAAAGCGCACTATTTTTGCGGTTTGATTTGGCATCTCAATTTCCTCTGGTGCTCTTTGATCATCCGGATACTCGAATGGATTCAATGATTCGGCGGCCCCGCGCGTTCCGCCCACCAGAATTCGCGATTTTAATCTACGGTTCCGCGATTAGAAATCTTTGTAAACCATTGAAAACATTGAGCCGGGGCCAGACCTAATCTACGGTAAAAGGAGATTCTGGGAATCTGCTAAACTCTCATTCACTCGATGTCAACGCGCGGAAAACTCATCGTCCTCGAAGGAATTGACGGCTCCGGAAAAAGGACGCAGCTCGACATGCTCGCTCGCGCCCTTTCCGAGCGCGATGTCCCGCTGAGTCAAATCAGCTTCCCGCGCTATGAAGGATTCTTCGGCAAACTCGTCGCCCGTTTCCTGAATGGCGATTTCGGGCCGCTCCACGCAGTGGACGCTCATTTCTCCGCGCTTCTCTACGCCGGCGATCGCTACGAAGCGAAATCCAAGATTGAATCTGAATTGGCTGCCGGGCGCACGGTGCTCGCCGACCGCTACATCGGCTCGAATCTCGCGCACCAGGGCGCGCGCGTTCGACGCGAAGACCGCGGCGAATTCATCGACTGGCTCAAGCAGCTCGAATACGAGATCTACTTGCTTCCCGCCGAGGATCTCGTCATCTATTTGCGCGTCCCGGTAGCCGAAGCTCATCGACTTGTTGGCCAGAAAGGTGCGCGCGACTACACGAAGCTTCAACGCGACATCCTCGAATCGAGCATTGCTCATCTTGAAGCCGCCGCGGAAGTCTACGACGAGCTCGCGAAGCAGCCAAACTGGGTGCAAATCGAATGCTTCGACATGAAGGCCGGCGCTCTTCGTTCGCCGGACGCAATCCACGCTGAAATTCTCAACGCGATTGAAGCTCGCTTCCTGAAACCCCAAGGAGCGACGCGATAAACTTCTCACGCAATGGTGAAATCGTAGATGGGATTTAGCGAATTTCTCGGCAACGAACGGATCGTCAGCGCCCTGCGCGGAATGCTGAAGCGCGAACGCGTCCCGAGTGCCCTGCTCTTCACCGGGCCGCGCGGAATCGGCAAATACACGCTGGCCCGAATGTTCGCGCAAGCCGCAAACTGTGAACGCTTGGAGGACGACTTCTGCGGTGAGTGCGATTCCTGCCGCCGAATGGCAGCTCTTGCTGATCCGGCGCCGCTGATTCAAGCCGGTCTCGCCGAGCGCGGCGAAAGCGCCGACGCCGCAACGGTGGAGCGCATGCCGCTGATCATCGAGCCGAATCCGGATGTCTGGCTGATCGTTCCCGATCCCGTCCGCCGCATCACTCCCGTCGCGCGTCCGATGATTCGCATCGGCCAGCTGCGCGCAGTGCAACGCGCAGCCTATTTCAAGCCGCAGGGCCGTCGCCGGGTGTTTATCCTCGATGGTGCCGATACGATGCGCTGGACGGATGCGGATGTGTTTCTAAAAATCCTCGAAGAGCCGCCCGAGAGCGCAACGCTGATTCTTCTCGCTCCGTCTCCCGATTCCCTTCTCCAGACAATTCGCTCACGCTGCCTGCAATTCCATTTCGCACCGGTGACAGCCGAAGCGATTCAATCATTCCTGAAAGAGCGCACCGGCGCAAAACCAGCTGAACGCAAGCTGGCGTCGCAGCTTTCAGATGGAAGTCCAGGAATCGCGCTGGCACTCGATCTCCAGGAATCGGTGCGGCTTCGCAAGAGCGTCCTGAGCCTGATTTCCCAAGCAGTGAATGCCGGAAACTACAGCGAAATTTTCGCGGCCACAGCGCAGCTTGCCAAGCAAGAGAAGGAATCGTTTGAAAATATTTTGGCGCTGTTCTATAGTTTGCTTACTGACCTACTCGAATATTCGCAGGGCCCCAAGAGCAGTCTTCCGAAAAATCCGGATTTGCAACCGGAATTGGAGGCCCTCAGTAAAGACATTAACCTGGAGTGGGTCATGCGGGCTACTGAAGGCCTCGACAGCCTCGAAAGCCGTCTGAAGCGGAACGTCGGCAGGCAGATAGGTCTAGATGCCTATGTCGCTTCGCTTACCGCACGCTAACATCATTTCCGCCAATTAAATTTTTAAATTTCGTCAACTTTATTTGCAACCGAATCAGCGCTCACATAGTCATAACAGGTAGCACATCCCAGAAGGAGTTTTATGGTGAACCGCAAGCTTTTCCGTCCTACGTTGACAGACGTGAAGGAACAGCAATTCGCGCCGCGACCAGTCCCGGCCGCGCCCCAACAACCACAACCGCGTAAAAAACCAGCCCCGCCGGAGCAAACGCACGCGGAAAACTTTTATTACGTCAAGCAGATGCAGTCTCACTCACCGGTCGCCGTGGTTCTAACCGATGGCGAAGTGCTCCATGGCACAGTCGAGTGGTATGACCGCGATTGCATCAAACTCACCCGTAACGGCAGTCCGAACCTTCTCGTCTATAAGCACAGCATCAAGTATTTGTTCAAAGACGGCGAAGAGGCAGCACACGGCGGGTCGAACGGCCAGAACGGGCACGGCGAATAGACGAACAATAGGATTTCGCACCTACGAGTTTTCATCACGGTGCGGGTGTGTGCGCAACCAGCGGGTGCGTGGTTTCGCGTGCCGCGGCTTGCGGTTGGTCTGAAACGGCCCCACGAAAAAAGTCATCAGCGCTTTTCCGACCAGGCGGCCGTTTTCGTCGCGAACGTCGCAGTCAACCACTGAGATGTGGCGTCCCAGCCGCACAACTTCCGCTTCAGCTGTCACAGTTCCGCCTTCGACGGCTTCCAGGTAATTGATTTTCATCTCGATTGTCGCGACTCGTGTGCCTCGCGGACACGCCATGTAGGTCGCGAGTCCACCTGCCGTATCCGCAAGCGCGGCAAGAACTCCCCCGTGCACAACTCCGTGGACCTGCAAATGCCGCTCGTCTACTCTCATACTCATCTTCACGCGGCCAGGACCTGCATCTGCGAGCACAAATCCAAACTGCTTAGCGGTATTCGTTTCGCTGAGGCGGGCGCGAAGCTCTCTTGTTGCCATTGCAATCGCTTTTGCCGAAGGTTTCATATCAGTAGGCTGTCAATCCTCCATCGAGCGGCAGCGCCGCGCCTGTGACCCACGCAGCTTCATCAGACGCAAGATACAGCGCCATTTGCGCCACGTCCTCAGGAAGACCTAGTCGACCCAGCGGAATTCCCTCGGTTCGCCGTCTTCGCTCCGCCTCGGGATCAGGCGCCTCTCGGATTGACTTAAGCCCCAACTCGGTTTCGACGATCGAAGGGCAGACACAGTTCACGCGAATCTTTTCGTGCGCGTGGTCAAGAGCCATCGCTTTCGTAAGCCCCGTGACGCCGGCTTTCGCAGCGCAGTAAGCGGCGCGCTGCTTTCTGGCGACGATGCCCAGGATAGACCCAATATTCACGATCGCGCCGCCTCCCGCTGCGCGAAGATGCGGCAACGCCGCGCGCGACACTTTAAATGTGCCCGTCAGGTTCGTTGCGACGACGTTGTCCCAATCCTCGTCCGATGTCTCGTCTGCCGCAGCCACGACAACGGCGCCTGCGTTATTGACCACGATATGCAGGGCGCCAAAATGCTTCACCGTAGACGCCAGCGCAGATTCCACCGATCTGCGATCCACCACATCGCAGGTGAACGCCACTGCTCTGCCTCCGGCAGCTTCAATCTCGCGAACCGCCTCCTCCAGAGGTGGTTTTCTGCGTCCTGCAATCGCGACGGCCGCACCCTCCCGGGCGAAAAGGAGGGCGCAGGCTCGGCCGATGCCGGTCCCACCACCGGTAATAAAGGCTACCCTGCCCGCAAGTCGCTGCACCGTCGGAACGCCTCGCTCGTCTAATCAGGAGCAGGAAGGCTAGCATTCGCCATCGTGCTGGCGCAAGCAAGCGCACTCAATTCGATTTGATACCGGACATCTGGCTAAGCGGCTGGTTGCCGGGTTCGAAAGCGGCGTCTATCATCGAGGGCCCATGAAAATCGGGATCACATGCTATCCAACGTACGGCGGGTCAGGCGTGGTGGCCACCGAACTCGGCATCGAACTCGCCGCGCGTGGCCACGAGATCCATTTCATCAGCTACGCGATGCCGATCCGCCTGAACACGCCGCACGAAAATATCTATTTTCATGAGGTGGAAGTCACATCGTACCCGCTCTTTGATCACCCACCGTACACACTCGCGCTTTCCACCAAAATGTACGAGGTGGCTGAATCGGCGTCGCTCGATTTGCTGCACGTGCATTACGCGATTCCCCATTCAGTGAGCGCGCTGCTTGCAAGGATGATGGCGGCTCCGCGCAAGCTGCCCTTCATTACTACCTTGCATGGAACCGACATCACGCTCGTCGGGCACGACCGCAGTTATCTGCCTATTACGAGATTTTCGATCGAGCAGAGTGACGGCGTTACCGCGATTTCGAATTACCTGCGCGACCTAACCGTGAGAGACTTTGAGATCAAGCGGCCCATCGAAGTAGTTCCTAATTTCGTGAACTGCGACCTCTACAAGCGCTGTGACGATGCGGCAGCGCGAGCCCGCTGGGCGCCGAATGGCGAGCCAATCCTGATGCACCTCTCGAACTTCCGCCCGGTGAAGCGAGTGACGGATGTGGTCGAAATATTCGCGCTCGTGCGCGAGAAAATCCCCGCAAAGCTCGTGTTGATGGGTGACGGCCCGGATCGCGGCGCGGCAGAATTCATCGTCCGAAAGAAACGGCTCACGAAGGACGTTTTTTTCCTTGGCAAGCAGGATGTGGTTCAGGAAAAGCTCGGAATGGCCGACCTTTTTCTCCTCCCCAGCGATTCGGAATCGTTTGGACTTGCCGCGCTCGAAGCGATGGCTTGCGAAGTTCCAGTGATCGCGTCGGACGTCGGTGGATTACCCGAAGTCGTAACGAATGGAGTGGATGGCTACCTGATTGAGCCGCGCGACGTGGCAGCCGGAGCAAAATACGCGTTGCAGATTTTGACCCTGCCCGATCGCGGGCGAGCCATGGGCAACCAAGCGCGAATCAACGCCCGCCGAAAATACTGCTCGAACGACGTAATTCCCCAATACGAGGCGTATTACCAGAAGGTGCTGAGCGCGTCGGGCGCAGCCGCGCGCGCTTAGTTTGTGTTTCGAGTTCGCGGCTCAGATGACAGGACCGAAGGTTTCTCTACCGGGCGCAACGTTTGAACGACTCGGTTGATCTCCGCTTGTGTGAGCACCGTGCTGGCATCCTGCCTGGCACTGAAATGAAAGTTGAGCTCGCGGTCCATGCCGTCAAAGCACTTTACTCCAACTACTCGGCCAGCACCGAATTCACCAATCTGAAGACAATTTAAGCCACCCTGCCGGTATGAATAGAAGGCCGGGTGGCCTTTGTCGCAGTAAAGGGCCGATTTCATACGCAATAAGGTGAACCGCCCAATTGCTTCTCGCTTTGACAGCATGGGCGAGATCCGATCGGGTGTCATGTCGAGCGTGTGTTTGACAAGATCGTAATTAGACTGTGTTGCTTCCTTTCCGACCACCGAACCAATAGGGTCTTTCATGCTCGGGTGCTGTATTGGCTTGCTTGCATCCCCAAACAACTGGGGCTTGGCGGTTGGATCCCAGAGCATAAGACCGTGGCCGTTCGCCGTTAGGATAAGCATCTCACGAGATACCTTCGCTTCGGCGTTCGACCATGGCACTTCGAATTCATAACCAAAGAACGCTTCCTTGGTTCCGGGTGCCGTGTCAGCTTCACTGATTGCCATAGGCTGCACGCCCAGCCTTAGATAAGGCTGCGATTCACCCATTTTCTTTGCTTGGTACCAATCCCACGTTTGTGGACCAAAACACCAAGCGAGGACACCAATGGTTGTGAGCGCAATCCAAAAGCTGTTCGCCGGGCTGCCCAACTTAGGTCCCGAATACATATGAAAAAGCCTTACCGTTCGAGGATTGGAACCGGTTTGAACGAGGCGACGATACCAGCGATATCGTTCTGCGTAATCTTACCGGTCGCATTCGGCGCCACGACGAAAATGAAACGGAACTGTTGATCCCGGTCGCTAAAAACGCGCAGAGCAGCCGGCCCTTTGGCAGGATCGCCAAACTGGAAGCCTCGATTCGGTCCCCAAGTAAACAACGATAGCCCGCCCCGCGCATCGATCCCGAACCCGAGCTTCCAAATCAGCAGCTCGTTCATGCGAAACGCATCGCGGCTCGTCATGATCGGCGACAGCTGCGACGGCGCGGCGCCATACACCGCCTCATAAAGCCCATAATTCGATTCGATGGGGTGATCCGAAAATACATTCACAAATTTCTGGTACTGCAACGGGCTCGACGATTTCATCTGACGCAAAGAATCGAGCAGCGTATCGGGATCGTAGAAGAAAATAGCCTGACCGGAATCGAAGCGAATTATGACACCCGTCAGTGAGGGGGTCTGAGTGGTCTTCCCGGTCCAAGGGGCTGTGAACTGGTAATTGAAAGCCTTGACCAGGTTTCCTTTGGCGACGGCGGGCGGCGCGGGCGCCAGCGGCTGCGGAACGTCCGCGAGCCACGGATTCTCTTTCGCCCAGTGATGCCCCTCGTACCAGGCCAGCGTCTGCAGCCCGTAGGCAGCGCAATAAATCGCAACGCCGATCACGATGATGGCGAGCACTATGGCCGAAGACGCACTACTTTTTTCTGTTTCGTCGTTCATTCGATGAATGACCCCGGAATTTTTGCCGACCGGCTGAATGACGGACCCGGCAGATGCAGCGCATTCTACGCTGTTACGATGCTGGGAGGCGAGAAAATCGATGCTCCGCCGTTGGCAGCTTTGGATTCGCGGTGGACGGCGCGCCAGGAACCTCATACAATATTGAGAGAGCGAAATCGAACGCCTGGGTGCCATGCGCCCGGGCGTTTTTTATTTTGGAGCAAAAATGCCCGACGCACCGCATTACCGCATGGAGGAAGAAATCGAGGATGTGGTCCGCCGGTTCGAAACCTGCTCGTACGCGCCTGAGGAATTCGTTCACGCCCGGCACCTCACAGTGGCTGCATGGTGCTTCGCGACAATGGAATCGGAAGCAGCACGGGAAAAGATGTGCGCGAGCCTGCGGCGGTTTATCGCGCACCACGGCAAGAACGGCTACCACGTCACCATTACGGAATTCTGGCTCGAAAGAGTCGGGAGACTCGTGGCTGAATTGCGTGAGCGGGAGGAGGGTCTGGTGCCGCTGGTTAATTCAGTGGTCGAGCGCTGCAGCGATAAGAATCTGATCTACGAATTCTACTCGCGCGACCGAATCGCCTCGGCGGAGGCTAAGGCGGCGTGGATCGAATCGGACCTCAAATCAATGAATTGGAACGAAGAGGTACCAAACGATTAGCCCAAGACGTGTTCCGTCGTTATGAGCTCGGGAATCTCGATGTGGATTTGCGTGCCCTGACCTTCTTCGCTGCGAATATCCATCTTGAACTGGTCGCCGTAAAGCAGGCGCAGGCGCTCGTGCACATTGCTGATGCCGATTCCGCCGCCATACACCTCGGCAAGCCGCTCGGGCGAAATGCCAACGCCGTTGTCTTCGATTTCAATGTAGAGCCGGCCGTCATTACGCCGCGTGCGAATATGGATTTGGCCGCCTTCAAGGCGTGGGTCGAGTCCGTGCTTTAGGGAATTTTCGACCATCGGCTGCAGCAACATGCTGGGAACAAAGGAGTCGAGCGCTTCCGCTTCGATTTCCTTAAAGATTTGCAGCTTGTCGCGGCCGAAGCGGATCACTTCGATATCGAGATAATCGTCGATGAAGTCGAGTTCCTCGCGCAACGGCACGAAAGTTTCGTGCTTGCGAAGCAGGCGCCGCAGAATGTTGGAAAGCTTCAGCACCACGCCGCGCGCCATGTCCGGGTCAAAGCGAATCAGCGAAGAAACGGTGTTCAGCGTGTTGAACAAAAAATGCGGATTGATCTGGCTCGAGAGCGCGTCCATGCGCGCCTTTAAAAGCAACTGCTGATTCTGCTCGAGATTCATCTCGATGCGCGTGTTGTTCCAGATCTTGATCGCCATCGCGACGCTCATCACCGACGACAACACGATCAGCAGCATGTATCCCCAATTGCTCGGATGGAACGCGAAGAGCCAGTTTTCTGGGACCAGCGACGCAAGTTCGACCTGCGCGACCTCGAGTCCGGCACACGCAAACAAGGGCAGCATCGCCCAATTTCTTTTTCCGAATCGCACCAGTTTCCACAGCCATTCGGGAATGCTCAGGAACAGAAACGGCCCGAAATGCCAGATGTCCTCTTTTTCCGGCATTACTTCGCGAATCATTCCCGCGAGAAGGCCCACGCTCGCAGCCATCGGGCTTGAAAGCCACTCATGATTGCCAAAGGCCGGCAAGCTGATGAGCGAACCGCCCAGTAGCCCGACGATTCGCCCGCCGATCAAGCCCATCAGGAAGGAGCCCTCGAGAGTCAAATCAAAGAATCGGTAGCCGACGAGCCGAAGCAGGACTCCGATGGCAAGCGGAGGCGTCAGAAACAACAGAAGCATTACTTTCTGGTCGGAATCGCGTTTTTCGGTGAAGACCAGTCGCCGGAAAGACCGGAATCGCACGAGCAGCGCCGCGAGAGCTGCGGCCCAGCACACCTTCAGAATCAGAATGAAGAGAAGGTCTCGGCCGCCACTGAGTATTTCCATTTCGCTCGTTTGCTGCGAACGGGGTTCAGCGATTACGTTAGCCAAAGCCGGTGGGTATGTAAAGAGATGCAAGAAGGAAGGTTCGATCTGACGCGCCGCACGTCCCTTTTGCCAAGCCTGTTATAATCGCAGTTTCCGATGAAGCCAAAAAAACAATCCGGCAAAGGGTCCGGAAAGGCGCGAGTTGTCGCCAAAGCGGCGCTGCCGACTCGATTCGGCCGTTTTCGCATTTTCGGGATCGAAGGCTCAAAGAAAGGCGAAGAAGCGATCGCGATTCAGCATGGCCCCTTGCAATCTGGCGCGTCGCGCAATGGGCAGGCGCCGCTCGTGCGAGTGCACTCGCAATGTCTCACCGGCGACGTGTTCACATCCGAGCGTTGCGATTGCCGCGCGCAACTCGAGTTTTCGCTGCGAAAAATCGCTGCCGAACCTTCCGGAGTACTGCTCTACCTGCCGCAGGAGGGCCGCGGAATCGGATTGATCAATAAGCTGAAAGCCTACGAGCTGCAGGACGGCGGCCTCGATACCGTGGAAGCAAATCGCCGCCTGGGGTTTGCGGATGATGCGCGCGACTACGAATTCGCGGCCGAAGCTTTGAAGGCGCTCGGCTTGCGCGATGTCCGCCTCCTGTCAAACAACCCCGACAAAGTAGCGCAGCTCGAGCGATCGGGCATTCGTATTGTTAAGCGGGTTCCCTGCCGGCCACGAACGAGCAAGCATTCTCGCGCCTACCTTCGTACGAAGAAAAACAAGCTCGGCCATCTGCTAGCTTCTCTTTAATCCCCGCGATTTAGCTTGACAAGCGCTCGCCCCGGAGCAATAGTAAACCATATGGTTTACTATCAATCGTCGGCGCTTGATAACACTTTCTCCGCACTTTCCGACGCCACGCGCCGCGGCATCCTCGCGCGCCTCGCTCAAGGCGAAGCGTCCATCAGCGATCTTGCCGCGCCTTATGAAATGTCTCTTCCCGCCGTTTCAAAACACCTGCGCGTGCTCGAGCGCGCCAAGTTAGTTGAACGGCGGAAAGACGGACGAGTCCATCGCTGCCGGCTCGCCGCCGAGCCGATGAAAGGCGCCGCGGAATGGATCGAGAAATACCGGCAATTCTGGGAACGGCAATTCGATTCGTTGGCTCAATATCTCAAAGACTCACAAGAAGAGGAGAATGCAAAATGGCTACCCCAGGCACCTCATCGGACACTCGGCTCGAAATCCGGCGCACCTTCAAAGCGCCGCGTGAAAAAGTCTTCGCGGCGTGGACCAAGCGCGAAGAACTAGAGAAGTGGATGTGCAGGGACGTCCCCGAGCACAACCCAAAATACACCGAGCTCGATTTGCGCCCCGGCGGCCGCTATGTAATTGAAATTCCGGTGCCCAAGGAAGGTTTCACGTACCGCGGATATGGAAGATTTCACGAAGTAAAGCCGCCCGAAAAACTAGTATTCACCTGGACCTGGGAGCAAATCCCTCCGCCGAAAAAGAAGCCCGAAGACATGGAGGACACCGAATCGCTGATAACCGTGCAGCTGATCGACCGCGGCAACTCAACGGAAATGATCTTCACGCACGAAAATTTCACCACAGCTAGAGTCCGCGACAGCCACCAGAAGGGTTGGGACGGCTGCTTCGACGTACTGGACAAGGTGCTGACAGCTTAGACGCAAGCCGTGCCGCGAGATGTCGTTTTGAATTTGGTGAGGCCCCGCGGCTAACCGCCGCCCACAAGGTGAACGATTTCGAAGCGATCGTTCGGCTGAACTGCGGTCTCCTGCCATTTCGCGCGGGGCAGAATGTCGAGATTGCGCTCAACCGCCACTCGCTCGGCAGTCATTTCCAGATGCCCCAGCAACGCCGCAACGGTAAGCCCATCAGGGATTTCACGAAGCTCGCCGTTAATAGTAATTTTCATGAAACTTAAGCCCAAGCCTAATTCGTAGGTTTCTGCTTAACTGGCCGGTTTGAAGATTTTTTTACGCGTGACCGCATCGCAAACCGCAGCTCATCATTTCCGCTCGGCGTCGCCGCGCGAATCACAAGCGTCAGATCGCCCTTCCCCAAAGGCGGCAGCGAAAACCGCAACCGCGCCCGCCCTTGGCTATCCGTCACTTCCGAATACCGCCGATCCTCGATCGCTCCATCAATAAACGCTTCCACCGCAACTCCAGCCTGCGGCCCTCGGTCCGCCCGACGCACCAGTTCAACATCGAGAAATATATGCCCACCGGTAAGCCACGATGCCGGGTTCATCAGCTGCATCTGAATGCCGCTGAGACGTCCATCCGGGCTCGCAGCCGCTGCAATTTGCGGCTCAAGCAGTCCCGACCGCAGGTCTTCAATCACGGACCGGTGCTGTTCCTCCACCCGATCCCGCAGCCCCTCGTGATTGAATTCGTCGGATTCCACAAAATGCCGATAGTTAGACGAGCGCCGATGCAACACGCGCCCACTTTGGTACACCACAGTATCAATTACAGGGTGAGCGGGGCCCCGATCCTCGGTTTGAACGTGAAACACTTCGGTGCCGATTTGAACGTCGGTATTGAACCCGGAACTCATGCTGGAACCGAAGCCTGACACACGGCGTGCGCACGAAGCGGCGGCGAATTGAGGGTCGGGGAGTTCATTTGACCGTGCGCTCTCGGGTCGTTATTATACCAGTGCGACCAACATGAACAGCAATTACCTCGACAACTATGGTTCGTTGTTGCTGATGTTTATACTCGCTGCCGGATTGTCCGGCGCGCTGATTGTGGTGTCCACACTCGTCGGAAAGCACAAGCGTACCAGGGAAAAAGACCAGCCATATGAGTGCGGGATTCGTCCAACGGGCGACGCTCGCGAACCGATTTCAGTGCAGTTCTATATGGTTGCGCTGCTTTTTATCCTCTTCGACATCGAGGCTATCTTTCTGTATCCGTGGGCTTTGGTGTACCACGATCTGAAGCTCTTCGGCTTTGTCGAGATGCTTGTCTACATTATAATCCTGCTCGCAGGATACATCTTCCTCTGGAAGAAGGGCGCGCTCGACTGGAATCGTTGACGCCCATCGGATCCAACCGTGGAATCAAAGGAAGCTTACAAAACACTCGTAGTCCATCAACTGAAGGCCTGGGACGTGCAAGCCGTCACCGAGGTGATCGAATTTCGGGGCGAAACGACGGTCGTGGTACCCCGCGAACACCTTCTGCGCGCTGCCGCTTATCTCGCGTCGGAGCCTTCGCTTCATTTTTCATTTCTTTCGGACATCACCACGGTTGACCGCTTTCCTCTCGAGCCGCGCTTCGAGGTGAATTACCACCTGCTTTCGCTCGATCGCAACGAACGCCTCCGCCTCAAAGTCCGGCTGGGCGGAAGCGATCCGACGGTGCACTCCGTCACCGAGATCTGGCCCACCGCGAACTGGCACGAACGCGAGAATTACGATTTGATGGGCATCCGGTTTGAAGGTCACCCCGAGCTTTCTCGCATTCTGATGCCGGACGATTGGGAAGGCTATCCGCAGCGAAAAGATTATCCAGTCGAGGGCTATCGCTAGTGCCAACGACGATCGAAACCGTAGCCGGCTCAGCGAACACGATGGTCCTGAATATGGGGCCGCAGCACCCGTCTACGCACGGCGTGCTGCGCGTCGTTCTCGAGCTGAGCGGCGAAATCGTGCTGAAAGCCCGGCCCGTGATCGGTTATCTCCACACCGGCATCGAGAAAAACATGGAAGCGAAAACCTATTCGCAAGCCATCACGATGACCGACCGCATCGATTACCTCGCGCCGCTTTCCAACAATCTTTGCTACTGCCTCGCGGTCGAAAAAATCCTCGGAATCGAAATTCCCAAACGCGCGCAATACATTCGCGTCCTGCTCACTGAAATGACGCGCATCGCTTCGCACCTCGTCTGGCTCGGCACCCACGCGATCGATCTCGGCGCGATGTCCGTCTTCCTTTACACCTTCCGCGAACGCGAAGAGATCATGAAGATTTTCGAATACGTTTCGGGCCAGCGGATGATGACCAGCTATTTCCGCATCGGCGGCATCGCCCTTGAGCCGCCGCCCAACTGGCTCGATCATATCCGCCGCGTGATCGATGCCCTTCCCGCGCATATCGATGAATATGAAGGCTTGCTCACAAACAACCGCATCTGGCTCGGCCGCACCAAGGGCGTAGGAGTCATTAGCGCCGAAGACGCCATCGCGATGGGCGCGTCAGGCCCCATGCTGCGCGGCAGCGGCGTGCCCTACGACATCCGCAAGGCATTTCCCTACTCGAGCTACGAAGAGTTCGACTTCGATATACAAACGCAAACCGCTGGCGATTGCTTCGCGCGCTATCAGGTTCGCGTAGCCGAAATTCGCGAGAGCATCAAAATCGTCCGCCAGGCCATGGAAAAAGTTCCCGCCGAAGGGCCCATCAAAGCCACCGCTCCAGGAATTATTGCTCCGTCGCGCGAAGAGATGAAATCCTCGATTGAAGGACTCATCTATCACTTCAAAATTTACACGGAAGGTTTCGCTCCGCCACCCGGTGAAGTCTACCAGGCGATTGAATCGCCTCGCGGTGAGCTGGGATTTTTCGTCGCCAGCGACGGCTCTGCTCATCCGTATCGCGTGAAAGTTCGCGCGCCATCGTTCATCAATTTGCAAACATTGCCAAAACTCTGCGAAGGCCGCCTGATTGCCGACGTGGTGGCCTGCATCGGAACCACCGACATCGTCCTGGGGGAAGTCGACCGCTAGGCTCATCCGCCCAGCGCTAAAACGAATCATGCAATTGCCGCCGTCACTCGACGCAAAATTTACAGAACTACTCGGCCGCTATCCCGTCAAGCGCTCGGCGCTGATTCCCATGATGCTGTACGCGCAGGATCAGTTCGGATTTCTGAGCGACGAAATGCTCGAAGAGATCGCCAAGCGCGTCGGCCTGAATTTGATCGAAGTCACTGAGACGCTCGCGTATTACTCAATGCTCCGCCGCAAACCCGAAGGCCGCTATCACATTCAGGTCTGCACGAATATTTCCTGCATGCTGCGCGGCGGCAACGAGCTTTTCCAGCACGTTCAAAAACGTCTCGGAATTGGCAACAAGGAAGTCTCGCCCAACGGAACCTTTTCTCTCGAGGAAGTCGAATGTATCGGCGCCTGCACCGGCGCGCCCGCCATTCAGATCAATTACGACTATCACGAGAATCTCGATCCCTCGAAAATCGACACGATCTTCGAGCAACTCGAGCAAGGCAAGCGCCCGAAACCGGTATCCGTGATTTCTGGTGCCATTCACGAGCGCCATCCCGCCGAGGTGGTGGTGATTAGCCGTCGTTTCGGAATTCCTAATTCGAACAAAATCGACGTCTACCTCCAGCACGACGGCTATCAAGCGCTTGAAAAAGCGCTGAAGCAGATGACGCCCGACCAGATCGTCGATGAAGTGAAAAAATCGAATCTGCGCGGACGCGGCGGCGCAGGCTTCCCTGCCGGCATGAAATGGAGCTTTGTCCCCAAAGAAACGGGTGGCAAACCGAAATACATCATCGCCAATGGCGACGAAAGCGAGCCTGGCACAAGTAAAGACCGGCCGCTGATGGAAATGGATCCGCACCAGCTCATCGAAGGCATGGTGATCGCTGGACGCGCTGTCGGCGCCGAACGCGGTTACGTTTACATTCGAGGCGAGTATCGCTACGTGATCGACATTGTCGAAGCAGCGATTGCCGAGGCCTACGCGAAGGGTTACCTCGGCAAAAATATCCTCGGCAGCGGATTCAATTTCGATCTCGCTGCGCACACAGGCGCAGGCGCCTACGAGTGCGGCGAAGAATCGGCGCTCATGGAATCGCTCGAAGGCAAGCGCGGCTACCCGCGCATCCGTCCACCGTTTCCGGCTGTCGTGGGCTTGTACGGCTGCCCTACCGTCATCAACAACGTCGAGACACTCAGCTCCGTTCCCGCCGTTATCCTGCGCGGGGGCGAATGGTACGCTGGCCTCGGCACACCCAAAAATGGCGGCACCCGCCTCTACGCAGTTTCTGGCCACGTAAATCGTCCCGGAATTTACGAGTTGCCGATGGGCTTCAACATGAAGCGCATGATCGAAGAAGTGGCCGGCGGCGTGCCCAGCGGAAAGAAAATCAAAGCCGTCGTGCCGGGCGGCAGCTCCTGCCCGCTTCTCACCGGCGATGAAATTGATATCGCGATGGATTTTGATTCCGTCGCGAAGGCCGGCTCCATGCTCGGCTCCGGCGGCACCGTTGTCCTCGATGAAGACACCTGCATGGTCGACTTCGCTCGCCGCATCATGCACTTCTACGCGCACGAGTCCTGCGGCTGGTGCATTCCCTGCCGCGAAGGCACCGCATGGCTCCGCCAGCTGCTCGACCGCTTCCACGATGGCGGCGGCCGCGCCTCAGACATTCCTTTAATCGACGAGCTTTCCAAGAACATGCTTGGCCGCACGTTCTGCCCGCTCGGCGATGCAGCGGCCATGCCCACAATCAGCATCGTGAAAAAATGGCGCAACGAATTCGAAGAACACCTGCGCGGCGATTGCCCCTATAAGCCCGCTGACGTGATTGCTGAGGTTCGCTAGCGAGATGCCGGAACAAAAACAGATCACGTTCACCATCAACGACCAAAAGGTGACCACTCCTGCGGGCACGCTCGTGATCGAAGCGGCCAAGCACCGGGGCATCGAAGTTCCCTCGTTCTGCTATTACCCTGGACTTGCTCTCCAGGCCGCTTGCCGCATGTGCCTTGTGGAAGTTGAAAAAGCGCCAAAGCTTCAAACCGCCTGCACCCTCGTCGCTGTCGAAGGCATGGTGGTGAAGACAGACACGGCGCAAGTTCACAAAGCGCGCAAAGACATGATCGA
Source organism: uncultured Acidobacteriota bacterium (assembly GCA_963721825.1). GTDB lineage: Bacteria > Acidobacteriota > Terriglobia > Acidiferrales > UBA7541 > Palsa-295. The sequence continues at coordinate 386,997 of CAVRLE010000003.1, forward strand.
GTTCCTGCTCTCCAATCATCCGCTCGATTGCCCCGTCTGCGACAAGGGCGGCGAATGCGAACTGCAGGACATGACCTTCCGCTACGGCCTCGATCACAGCCGTTTCACCGAAGAAAAGCTCCACTACCCCGAAGAACAATGGTCGCCGCTCGTTTTCTACGACGCGCCTCGCTGCATTCTCTGCTTCCGCTGCGTCCGCATCTGCGACGAGGGCATGGACGTGAAAGCTCTCGGCGTCGGCGCCCGCGGCGTGCACTCCGTGATTCTGCCGAATGAAAAAGGCGCGCTGGCCTGCGAAGAATGCGGCATGTGCATCGATATCTGCCCGGTCGGCGCCCTCACCAGCGGAACTTACCGCTACCAGACGCGCCCGTGGGAAATGACCTACGTCCCCGAGCCCTGCACGCACTGCTCGAACGGCTGCAAAACCACGCTGAGCATTCGCAACAACGAAATCCTTCGCGCCAACAACCGCGATCATTCCGGCATCAATGGCGAGTTTCTCTGCGGCAAAGGCCGCTTCGGCTTCGATTTCACGCACAATCCAGAACGAATCCGCCAGCCTCTCATTCGCCGCAACGGCAAACTCGAACCCGCCAGCTGGGAAGACGCGCTCGAAGAAGTTTCGCGCCGCTTCAAGCAAGTGCGCGACACGCACGGCCCCGCGGCAATCGGGGTAATCGGCTCGAATCACACCGCCAACGAAGAAAACTATCTGCTGAATCGCTTCGCCCGCGCCACGCTCGGCACAAACAACATCGACCACCACCGCACCGCTGACTACACGGGCCTCGCCGCAGCGCTCGGCCCGCGCGCCAAAGATTCGCTCGCCACAATGGCGGACGTTTACGCCTCGAATGCCGCGCTCGTGATCGCGAACGATCTCACACAGCAAAATCCGCTCGTGGCCTGGCAGATTCGCACCGCGATTCGCCACCACCGTGCGCGCCTCTTTGTTATCAACGGCCGCCCGAGCAAAATCCATCGCAAGGCTGCCTACTTTGCAGAAGTTACGCGAGGCGCAGAGCGCCAAGCCGTCCGCTGGCTCGCCACAGGCCAGGGCGATTTCGACGACAACACGCGCAACGCACTTTCAGCTTTGAAAGCGGGACTCGAAAAAGAATCCGATGTAGTAATCATCTTCGGCGCCGACATCAATGGTGCAGCCCTTCGCGATCTCATCAGCTTCGGCTCAAAACTCCCCGGCCACACTCGTTTCATGGCGCTCGGCGATTACGCAAACTCGCGCGGCGCTGCGGACATGGGCATTCTTCCCGATCGCCTCCCCGGTTACGCGCCGCTTGCCGACGCGGCAGAACGCGCCCGCTTCAGCAAACTCTGGGGCAGCGAAATTCCATCAGCGCCGGGCATGACCGCTCGCGAAATGATGGAAGCCGCCGCCGCAGGAAAACTGAAAGCCCTCCACGTCGTCGGCGCAAATCCCCTGAAGACGTTTGAGGTAAAGCAGCCCGATCGTCTCGCCGGACTCGAACTTTTAGTCGTGCAGGATATGTTTCTCACGGAAACCGCGCAGCGCGCCGACGTCGTGCTGCCAGCCGCGTCCACATACGAAAAAGACGGCACGCTCACGAATACCGCCGGTGAAGTTCAAATGACGCATCGCTCCATCGATCCGCAAGGACCGCGCAGCGATTTCGATCTGATTCGCATTCTCTCGCATCAACTCAGCATGCTCGGCGTCGGCTCGGCGATTCGTTTGCGCACGCCCGAAGCCGCATTCGACGAAATCCGCCAGAACGTGCACGGCTACGATCTTCCGGTCGCGGGCTTGCTCGCCGGCGGCGCCGAACTTTCCACTGCAACCTGTCAATCCGTCGAGCCGTCCTACGAAACTCCGCCCGGCGTGGTTTTCTCGTCCAACGATTTCCTGTTTTCGAGCGGTACCCTGGGGCGTTACTGTTCCAAACTCAAATCCACCAACGAGGCCAAAGATACTCCGTGGAGTTCGTCGCCCAACATCCAGTCCTGGTGGTATCGCTAGTCAAGATCGTCGTCCTTTTGTTCGTATTGATGACGGCGCTTGCCTACCTCTCGTGGTTTGAGCGCAAGGTCATCGCGCACATTCAATCGCGCTGGGGTCCGTACTACGTGGGCGCGCACGGTTTGCTGCAGCCGCTAGCCGATGGCGTGAAATTTCTTTTCAAAGAGGATTTAACGCTGCCGGTGGCCGACCGCGTACTCTACATTCTGTCGCCGTTTCTCGCCCTTTCCCTGGCGATGACTACGCTGGCCCTGATTCCCTTCGGCCCCGCGACGGTGTACATCTTCGGGCAGCCCACGCAGCTCGTCGTCGCCAATGTCGACGTCGGTTTGCTATTCCTTTTCGCCATCACTTCGATTGGCGTTTACGGCGTGGCCCTCGCCGGATGGTCGTCGAACAGCAAGTACTCGTTGTTGGGCGGCTTGCGCAGCTCAGCGCAGATGATCAGTTATGAAGTTTCGCTCACGCTTTCCGTCGTCGGCGTCCTTCTCCTGGCGGGTTCATTCAATTTCAACGAAATCATCGAGCACCAGCAAGGCTACTTCCGGTACCTGCCATTTATTCCCCGGTGGAACGTTTTTCCGCAGATCGTAGGCTTCGTGTGTTACTTCATATCGGCGATTGCAGAGACGAACCGCGCGCCTTTTGATCTCCCGGAAGGAGAAACGGAACTCGTCGGCGGGTTTCACACCGAGTATTCGAGCTTCAAGTTCGCCATGTTCTTCATGGCCGAATACGGGAACATGATCACGGTGTCCTGCCTCGCCACGATTCTATTCTTCGGCGGATGGCTCTCTCCCCTTCCCGATAGTTGGACCTGGCAACAATATCTTCCCGGCGTGGGCTTGCTTCTCGCGGCCCTCTATCTGGCATACGATACGGTGCGAAACATGCGTGGCATCGGCCGCATCCAGCTTGCCGTCGTCACGCTGCTTGCAGGCGGCATCGGTTTGCTCTGCCTTCTGCCCGGCGTGGCGCCGGTGATCCTGGGGCCGTTCTGGTTTCTCGGCAAGGTGTTCTTCGTTATTTTCTTTTACGTGTGGACCCGCTCGACCCTGCCTCGCATGCGCTATGACCAGCTTATGTCCTTCGGCTGGAAGCTGCTGCTGCCGGTGTCGCTGCTCAACCTCGTGGCGACCGCATTGTGGATCGTGGTGAAGCATCCATGAGCATCCCGTTCATCATGTTTTTCGTTTTCGCGGTGGTGGCCGTCGGTGGCGCGATCATGCTGATTCTCGCGCGCGAACCGATCCACAGCGCGCTGTCGCTGGTTCTGGTGATGGTGGCGCTTGCGGCGCTGTACCTGCTGCTGGGCGCGGAATTTATTTCGGCCGTGCAGGTGATTGTGTACGCGGGTGCGGTCATGGTGCTTTTCGTTTTCGTCATCATGCTGCTCAATGCCGGCGTCGAGGAGCGCACGAACTTTAGCCACATGGCGAAATATGCCGGGCTGCCGCTGGCGATTGTTCTTCTCTTTGGGCTGGCGCACTGGATGGCGCATTCGGCCATAGGCGCGAGGGTTGCGAATGGCGCAGGAGCGCCAAGTCAGGCTGCTGTTTCCACTCGCGAGCTCTCCACGATGCTCTTTCAAAAGTACCTGTTCCCATTTGAGGCTACCTCGATCCTGATTCTGATCGCGATTCTCGGTGCGCTTGTCCTCGCGAAGAAGGGGACCGAATGAGCGTCGTTCCCATTTCCTATTACCTCGTGTTGAGCGCCATTCTGTTCGGGCTTGGCGTCGTCGCGTTTGTTTTCAAGCGCAATATCATCACGATTTTTATGTCGATCGAGCTGATGCTCAACGCCGTGAATCTCGCTTTTGTGGCGTTTGCGCGCGCGCACAACCAACTCGACGGCCTGATATTCGTGTTTTTTGTGATCGTCATAGCCGCGGCGGAAGCGGCTGTGGGTCTCGCGATCGTCATTACGATTGCGCACAATCGCCGCTCGCTGAACGTTGAAAACGTGGATCTGCTCAAATTCTGATGCCGATGCTCGACCATCTCTGGATCATTCTCGCTCTGCCGCTGGCCGGCGCGGCCATCAACGGCCTGCTCGGAAAGAACTGGCCGAAGTCGGCGGTGAATTCCGTAGCGATTGGTTCCGTGTCGCTGGCTTTTCTTGCGGTCGTGGAAACGGTTCGCGAATTTCTCCAGCTTCCCGCGAATCAAATCCCCTGGGTAGGAAGCTATTTCCCATGGATGACCGCCGGAGCGTTCAAAGTCAATTTCGCGCTGCAAGTGGACCAGCTCACCATCGTGATGCTGCTCACCGTCACCTTTGTCGGCACGCTGATTCACATCTACTCCACCGGCTACATGGCGCACGAAGGCGGTTACTACCGTTTCTTCAGCTACCTCAACCTGTTCATGTTTTTTATGCTCACGCTCGTGCTCGCCGCGAACATCGTGGTGATGTTTGTGGGCTGGGAAGGCGTTGGGCTGTGCAGTTACTTGCTGATTGGTTTCTGGTTTCTGAAGCAGTCCGCAATCAGCGCGGGTAAAAAAGCGTTCATCACCACGCGCATCGGCGATTTTGGATTCACCATCGGGATTTTGCTGCTCTTCTGGACATTCCACTCTGTCGATTTCGGTACGATTTTCTCGCAGGCCGCCAGCATGCCAGCGGACACGATGACGCAAGCCGGAGTGCTCACCACAATTTGCATTCTGCTCTTTACCGGAGCCGTCGGAAAATCCGCGCAGCTGCCGCTGTATGTTTGGCTGCCGGACGCGATGGAAGGTCCCACACCCGTGAGCGCGCTGATTCACGCGGCGACGATGGTCACTGCAGGAGTTTACATGGTGGCGCGCATGCACCCGCTTTTCTCGCGTGCGCCGATCGCGATGCTGATAGTCGCCATTGTTGGCGCGGCCACAGCGTTCTACTCGGCCACAATCGGTCTCGTGCAGACCGACATAAAGAAAGTACTCGCCTATTCGACCGTGTCGCAGCTGGGCTACATGTTCCTCGCGTGCGGCGTGGGCGCGTACACGGCGGGTATTTTCCATCTGATGACCCACGCATTTTTCAAGGGCCTCCTCTTCCTTTGCGCCGGCAGCGTGATTCACGTGATGGGCGGCGAACAGGACATGCGCAAGATGGGCGGCCTGCGCAAAGCCATCCCGGTCACCTTCTGGACGATGTTCATCGCCACGTTCGCAATTTCCGGCGTGCCGGGATTCGCGGGATTTTTCAGCAAGGATGAGATTCTCGAAGCGGCACAGCATTCGAATGCGCCGTTGTGGCTGCTCGGACTTACCGCCGCCGGGCTCACGTCGTTCTATATGTTCCGTCTGATTTTCCTTACGTTTTTCGGCGACCAACAATTCGACGAGCACAAAGTGCATGTCCACGAATCGCCGCGCAACATGACGATTCCGCTTATGATTCTCGCCTTCCTCTCGATTTTCGGCGGATGGTTCGCCGCGCCCAAGCTTGTCGGTGGCACGAATTACTTCGATGCGTTCCTGCATCCTGTATTTGCTGACGCCGAAAGGTCTGACTACGCAGGACTTTTGGAAAAATTGAAAGAGGCAGGAATTGAGGGCGGCCTCAAAGCTGAAAATATACGGGTCGTAGATCCGGTAGCCCGCGAAAGGAGCGCTGCCATCGACTTGCTTCACGCTCTGACGGGGCCTCCGGTGATTGTGGGCTTGATCGGTATCCTTCTGGCGTGGTGGTTCTACATCCGCCGGCCAGACTTGCCTAAGAAGCTTGCGCAGAGCATGTACGGGCTCTATACCCTCGTGCTTCACAAATATTACGTGGATGAAATCTATGCGGCGGTGATCATCCGGCCGCTGTTGTGGATCTCGACGAACGTGCTGTGGCACACGGTGGACGAAGGCCTGATCGACGGAACCGTGAACGGTTCGGCGCGGATCGCGCGCGAGACGGGCGGGAAATTGCGCGAGCTGCAATCCGGCAATGCGCGCAGCTACGCGTCGTGGGTTGTGGTGGGTGCTGTGGGCGTCACGGCACTGCTCCTCGGAATCTGGATGAAGGTGCACTAAGTGGAAATGCAGCCACATCTTTTGACGGTGATCACGTTCCTGCCGCTGCTGGGCGTGCCGGCGCTTCTTTTCCTGCGCTCGGAAGATCACACCTGGATCAAGCGCATTGCGCTGGCCGTATCGCTGGCGGAATTCGTGATCTCGCTCTTCCTGATTCGCGGATTTGTCACCGCGAATCCTGGCTACCAGTTCGAGGAGATGCACCCATGGATCGGTTCGGCGATTCGCTACCACATGGGCGTGGATGGAATCAGCTTGTTCCTCGTGATTCTGACGACGTTCCTGGTGCCCATCTCGATTCTGGCGTCGTGGCAAGGAATTCACGAAAAGGTGAAAGGCTTTTTTATCGCGCTGCTGGTGATTGAAACGGCGATGATCGGCGTGTTCGTCTCGCTCGACCTCTTCCTCTTTTTCACGTTCTGGGAATTGACGCTGATTCCGATGTATTTCCTGATTGGCATCTGGGGCCATGAGCGGCGTATTTATGCGGCCGTTAAATTTATTTTGTACACCATGTTCGGCTCGATCCTGATGCTGGTCGCGATCCTGTGGCTCTACAACGTGGCCGGTTCGTTCGATTTCCTGGAGATTCAGGCGAAGCTGCATGCGGGACTCGTGTCGCTGCCGCCCAATACCGAACTGCTGCTTTTCTGCGCGTTCTTCCTGGCGTTTGCGATCAAGGTGCCGCTGTTCCCGCTGCACACTTGGCTGCCTGACGCGCATACTGAAGCACCGACGGCCGGCTCCGTGATTCTTGCGGGCGTGATGCTGAAACTCGGCACATACGGAATTTTGCGCTTCTGCCTGCCGCTGTTCCCCGATGCGGCGCATCGCGCGGCGCCTGTGATCGCGGTGCTCGCGATTATTGGAATCGTGTATGGCGCACTGGTAGCAACGGTGCAGACGGATTTGAAGCGGCTCGTCGCTTATACATCGGTGAGCCACCTGGGGTTTGTGGTGCTGGGAATTTTTGCCTTCAGCACGATTTCGATTCAGGGCGCGATTTATCAGATGTTGAATCATGGCGTGTCCACCGGAGCGCTGTTCTTGGGCGTAGGTATGTTGTACGACCGGCGGCACACGTTTGAGATCAAGCAGTTTGGCGGACTCGCGACGCCTATGCCAGTGCTGATGGCCTTTTTCCTGTTTGCGTGCCTCTCGTCGCTGGCGCTGCCGCTCCTTAACGGATTCGTCGGTGAGTTTCTGATCCTCATTGGCGTGTTCGAGCGGCACCATGCTTGGGCGTCATGGGCTGCATCGGGCGCCGTGCTCTCGGCGATATATCTTCTCTGGGCGTACCAGCGCGTGGCACTTGGCGAAGTGACGGTGGAGAAGAACAAGGCGCTGCCGGATGCTTCGACGCGCGAGCGCGTGATTCTTGCAACGATGGCGCTCGTGATTTTGTTCATGGGCGTGGCTTCCCCGCTCTTCACGCGGCGAATGGAGCCAGCGACAAATGTGCTGTTGGAGCAGATGAGCGGCCACGCGCAAAACGCAAGCCGGCCGGCGCCGTCGGCGATTCCTGCCGAGAGAGCTTCCGTACCTGCCGCCGCTGCGATATTCAAAACTGAAGCATCTCGAGTGCGTCCCTGATGCAGATTTCCGCCGAACAGCTCGCCAATCTCCAGAGGCTCGCGCCGGAGATTATTTTGTGCGCGACCGGAATTCTGGTTATGGTCCTCGATCCTTTCATCGGACCGCTGCGGCAACGAGCGCTGGGTTATCTTGCCCTGGCGGGAGCACTTGCTGCGTTTTGTTCGGTTCGCCTCGTAGCGATGGATCAGGGCCTGGCGTACAGCGGGCTGATTCGGGCCGATGCGTTCAGTATTTTTGTGCACGCAGTAGTGGTTGGAGCCGCGGCGATCGCGATTCTTGGCTCGTTCAGTTATCTGGATCAGGAGGGCTTGCAGCGCGGCGAATATTACGCGCTGGTGCTTTTCGCTACGGCTGGGATGGGGATTCTCGCGGGCGCGAACGAACTCGTGACAGCTTTTATCGGCTTGGAAATGAGTTCGATCTCGACCTACATTCTTGCGGGATTCCGGCGGCGCGCCCTCGCGTCGAACGAAGCTTCGCTGAAATATTTCCTCCTGGGATCTTTTGCGACCGCGTTTTTCCTTTACGGGATCGCGATGGCCTACGGCGCGACGGGTACCACCCGCATCGATAAGATTCAGGCGGCGTTTCAGGCGACGCCTCCCGCCGGCCTTGCTATTTTGGGGCTTGGGCTGATGTTCGTTGGCCTCGGATTCAAAGTTGTGGCGGCGCCATTTCAAATTTATGCGCCGGATTTGTATCAAGGTTCGCCCACGCCGGTGACGGCACTGCTCGCGTCGGCTCCGAAGGTGGCGACGTTCGCGGTGATGGTCCGGATCTTTTACGTGGCGTTCGGCACATCGAGCGATTTGTGGTTCTGGGCCGTTTGGGTTTCGGCCGTGCTGACGATGTGCATCGGAAATTTCGCGGCGCTGGTGCAGACGAACGTGAAGCGGATGCTGGCGTATTCGTCGATCGCGCATGCGGGATACATTCTGGTGGCGTTCGCCGCGGCAACTGACCTGGGCGTCGCAGCGATTTTGTTCTATCTCGCTTCCTACGCGCTGATGAAGATTGGCGCGTTCCTTGTGCTGGCGCAGCTGGGCCAGCATGACGAGAAGCGGCTTGAGATACAGGATTATGCGGGGCTCGGCTCGAAGCAGCCGGTGCTTGCAGCGTGTTTTTCTCTTTTCCTGCTGTCGCTTCTGGGCCTTCCGGCGACGGGCGGCTTCCTCGGAAAGTTTTTTGCGTTTCAGGCTGCGCTGGATTCGCGCATCGTGTGGCTGGTGGTGATTGCGGCGATCAACAGCGTGATCGGAGCGTACTATTATTTGCGCGTGATTGTGGCGATGTATTTCTGGGAGCCATCGAAGGATTACGTGCCCACGCCTGTGGCACCTTCGCTGGCTACGGCGTTGGCGGTTTGCGCGATTGGCACGCTTTACCTTGGGATTTTGCCGGGGCGCGTGCTGAGCCTGGCGCGGGCTGCGGCGGATTCGCTGACGGTTCGGTAGTTCCTTTTGCGGCGCAGGCAGGGCTGCAATTCCTGAGTCAGAAAAGCCTGATTTGTAACGATTAGGAGTTGTGTCTGTTGAGTCCTGCGCGCTATTGAAACGCCGTCCCAAGAGTCCCGTTTCGCGTAACCGACGTACCAACAGCCATTTGACCTGGGCGGTCGATCGTCACCCTAGGATGCGGAGTTTTCCGGGTTCGAAGGTGCTCGCGCAAATTATCAGGGAAAAAAACTGGGAATTTATCTACTCAAGCTTACTTAAAACCAGCGTAAGATCTGCTGCTCCCGCGAATTACCGGCAATGTAAACCCCTCCGGCCAAGGATGGAACAGGGAATTTACAGGGAAAATACTGCTGGCGACATGCGAACCGCGTTTTACCGAAAACAAGGTGCTTCGTGGTGAGCGCTCTCCGGCAGTTGATGGAATCTATTAAGTGTCAGGCAGAACGGTGGGATTCACTGCAAGAGAAATGATCGGCGCTTGGTGTCCGAGGATTACGTACAGAATTTTTTCCGCCGGGCGATTCCGGCCTGGAACGACCGAATATCCATTAATACTAAAGAACTGGACTCATTTTGATCGCGGACTTCCCTCTCGCGAGGTTCCACTCACGAGCGTGCGAATGATGGCATTCTTGTTCGGCCAGAGTCACGAAAAAGTGCACTTGAACCAGAACCAGGAAACTCTCCTGGTAGTTCTGTCCAATGCTCATACCTGACAAATGTGGTGAACGGCTCTTTCACAATTACGTACCGCTGTTTGAACCAATCGAGGGCTTGGGAGGTCGAGTCGGCCTGGTCGTCATGCTTAGCGTTGGGGAAGTTCGCGAGTTCGTGGAGGTACTCAGAGAGATATGCTACTTTGTCAGGTACATGAACAAATCCACATTCAATCATGCTCGTCACCGTATTCATCCGGATGACTTTGTTCATCGATGGCTCGTACTTTTGGATCGCGTGCATACCCTCAGCGACCAATTCCTGGATTAGCTGAGTGCCCGATGCCTTGTCTTCAATTAAAATCGTTTGCGGACCAAACATCTCTGCCTGCTCCTTTACAGCCCGTTTCAGGTCCGGATAGTCAAGGCGTTTGCGAAACACATGGAGCAGATAAATGTGTTTTTCTTTTATGCCCCAGGTCGTACAGACACTATAATCGCTCAATTCGGAGGCCTTGTTTGCACTGTCCCACGATTGAAGGATCATCTCGAATTTTTCAGGCCCGTCAGTTGCGGAGTAGGTCTTAAACCATTCCGCTTTCACCAATCCGCCGCCCAAGGGGGCAGGCGACTGTTGGTATTGTCCCGCAAAATTGTATTCCCCGAGGGCTTCGCGAATATGATTCAGGATCTCGAGCGGCTCGCGCTCCGGATGAAGAGCTTCGCCCGCACGGCGCCGAAAAAGGCGCGTTCCATAAGGTGTCTCGATAACATGAGACTCATCTTCTTCGGCAATTGCGGGAAACCGAATTACTTTCCAGGGTTCCAAGCCGAGAACATGACCAACCAGATCGTCCTCGTGCAATCGTTGCATGATCACCACAATGCATCCATTTCTCTTGTCGTTTAGTCGACTGTAGAGCGTGTGATCGAACCAGTCATTGACAGCCTTGCGTTGGGTATCCGAGAGGGCCTCTTCAGGTTTTAGCGGATCGTCGATGATCAAATAATCCGCACCACGGCCTGTCAGCACGCCGCCGACGGACGTAGCCATCCGAAAACCGTTTTTCGTTGTGGTGAACTCCTGCACTGCCTGTCGCGTAGAAGACAGTCGAGTTAAAAATAGGTTTCGGTAGAATTGAGAGGAACAGATAGTACGACAGTCGCTAGATAGCTTACCGGATAATTCCTGAGAGTAGCTCGTCACAATGATCTGGGCACTCGGATCGTGAGCCAGGAGCCACGCTGGAAAAGTAACAGACCCGATGTGAGACTTGAGCGCGCGGGGCGGAACGTTAATGATCAGTCGCTTAGTTACTCCGCGACGACAAGCTTCGAGTTCCGCCGCAATAACTTCGAGATGCCAGTTCGGCAGAAAGGGCGTTGTGGGATTGAGCTCGTGGAAGCTGCGCTCGATGAAAGCATTGAAATCCAAACGTAGTATCGCACGATATTCATTCGGGTTCAGCCTCATTGTTTTCCCTCCTGAGAGACTTTTCAAACCGCCTGAGAATGTTGGCCATGACCTTCTGGTCCGTTTCTGAGCTTTGCGCAGTGGGCTCCACTGCGACGGACCGTTCCTCAGCCGATACAACAAGTTGGCACAGATAGTGCGTTGCCTTGCCATGTCCGGCCGCTGCTTTGTTGACCAGCTGCATTACCGCCGCCTCCAGCTTGGTCATTACTTTGCAGCGGCCGTTCTCGTTTACAACCACCTTCTCGCCCAGCGCCCGTTGGAGCACCGTCCCCAAATTGAGACATCCCCGAGGTCTCCCGCGAGGATTCCCCGATTTACCCGGTTTGAATCGAGAATTCTTGGGAGGTTTGCAATAGCCGACGTCGTTCGTTCCGTTCTCCTTGTCGCCCGTCATTGGTTGGCCTCCGTGATCCGCGACACAGGGCGGACCCTCAGTCAAAAAAAAAGGCGAACGCCTTTGCGCCCGCCTTTGGTTTTGGGTGCGTTCACCACATGCACCCAGATTTGCCCCTACCTAACGCCAGCCCCGATTTTGGTTCGAAATTCCTCTTGCGCTAAAAGTCCGAAGTTTTCGTTCGCTTTCAAATTGCATTCTATCTCAAATTTTCGACGCGTCAAGGTTCAAATGACTACCGAGGGCCCTACCGATTCTTTCGACTAAGAACAGATTTCGACTAAATCTATTCCTTGCCCGTTAACAGCCATTCCACCGACTTTTTAAATTCTCGACCGAGCGCGAGTAAGACTTCCCCTCCAATTTCGCCTTGACCGTGCTCGACAGTTGACAAATAACCCTGGCTCACTCCGATCCGATGCGCCAAATCTGCCTGTGTCATATCAAACCCTCTGAGTTCCCTGATTCTCCGCCCAACCGCCTTCCAATCCACGGAGACAGTCCTAGATCGTGCGTTTATCCTTGACATCGAGTATACCTTTACATATAAAATATATGCATGGGAATTACACAAAGCCCCTTCTCGCACAGTCCAGAAAGCGAGCGTTTCCTTTTACATCGACGAGGCTGCCCAAGGCAATGAAAGAAATGAGACTCGAGCTCTCCGCATGATTAGAGGGCGGTGATCTTAGATGCGCAGCAAAGGAGGACTCATGAAGAGGAATGTGGTTAGCTTTCGCTCCAATGCAAGGGTCGCGCGTCAATTGTGGGGCGAGCCTTCTCGTATGGCCCTTCGCTCTCTTCGGGAACTTACGGCTAGGTATTCTCTTTCAGTAGCTGCGGGCGATCTGCAGTTCTTGGAGGGTCGATGGTATGTGACCCACTCTGGTCTCTTGCAGCTTGCTTCCCGGAAAGGTTGTCGTGGGATCAAGACGATCCTTCAAGAACGCCTTTCGGATGTCGGTACCGGTCGCTGGGTCTTCAAGGCAACAGTATACAAATCGCCCGGCTCACGGGGCTTCGAAGGCCACGGGGATGCCGATCCCTCTAACACATCCGCTCTGGTTCGAGGTGCCGAGATGCGCGTAGCGGAGACCCGTGCGGTCAATCGCGCGCTGCGCAAGGCCTATGGGATCGGTATCTGCTCAGTCGAGGAACTTGGGTATCTCTCTTCTCCGCATGAGCGGGTTCAGAGTGAAGGGGTCGATTCCAATCATTCGAATGGAAACGGTTCCCGCACCAGCCAGCCAAGGCTCCGCGACAAACTCTGCCTACTGATTCGCAAATACGAACTCGATCCTAACCTCGTGAAACGGTATGCGGCTGATTTCTGCGGAACCGAAGCGCTCCGCGATGCCAGCCGAGACCTGGTCGAAGCCTTCATCTCCAGACTGGCTGAAGAGGCAGCGAAGGATCGCGCCGCCCTGATTTGCAAGTTGAACAGTTACAACCAGCTTGAGGAGGTGAAATCATGAAACGACACATCCCGGGTTTGCATGCTGAAGCACCACGTAGTGATGGAGTTCTGGAAGGCATATTCCTGGTTCGAGTGGATCGAGCTTACTATCGTTGGCACCCGCAAAAACCCTTCTTCATTCTCAGCTTCGCGATCCTTGAGCCCAGCGATCTCGCTTCACTCAAAGTTTCGGGACGAATCTACTGCACCCAGAAGTCGCTCTGGAAGCTGAACTGGTTTCTTCGGGACTTCGGCTACGACACCGATTTGCTGGGCCGTGACGAGGTGGATGAAAAAGCTTTGCTCGGCCTCACTGGCGTGCTGCGCACCACGAGAAAGACTTTTGCGGGTCGCTCTTTTGTCAACCTCGAAGGCTTTGCGCCGGCCAGCGAATGGGAATTCATCTCGAAGGACGCTCGCGAAGGCGTCGTGGCGGGAGGATCGAATGACTTACAGCTTCACGCAGATTAGCCAATACTTGCAATGCCCACGGAAGTATCGCTATCGATACCTCGACGGCTGGCGCGAAAACGGAGATCGGGCGTCGATGATTTTTGGTCGCTGTTTCGAGAAGGCCCTGGCAGCCTATTTCCGAGAAGAAGATTCGACTGCCGCTTTCTTCAAGGAGTGGCAAGAACATCAGGACACGGCACTCCAATACGCCAAGAACGATTCCTGGGACCGGCTATATCACCAGGGCGTTCGCCTCCTCGAACGATTCGCCCAGGACGATCGTGTGCGGATCGGCTGCCCGAAGAAAAATCTCCAGGTAAAGTGCACTCGCCGGCTTCCGTGCGGAAGCGAATTTCTATCTTACGTCGATGCGATTGGGGAGTTGGACGGAACGAACTGCATCCTCGATTGGAAAACGACAGGATCGCGCTATCCGGAACAGCCCGATGGCCTCTTGTCGCTCGACCCGCAACTGATCTGCTACTCCTGGATGACCGGAATCGCGGATGTGTCCCTGGTGGTGTTTATTCGAAAGACCACGCCCGAAATTCAATATCTTAAGACATCCATCGATGAAGAACAGCGTCGAGAATTTGGCCAACTGGTGGAAACCGCCGTCGAGCAGATTGAAGCAGGCCATTTTCTTCCGCACAGCGGGATTCGCTTTCCACAAAACGGATGCGTTGGCTGTTCCCATCTGGGCCTCTGCCTGGGAAATCAGCAGCTCATGGATTCCAAACTCATTCGCCGAGCGGGAGCGAGCGAACTTGATTGGCTTGACCAATTTGACGACTAACGGGCGTGTGTTTGTGGAACCCAAACTGAATCGCCGTCGCGCTCTGTTCGTTCTCGACAAGGTGGATGAGATCTTGTCCTGGGAGCGCCATGCCAAAGATACCGTTGGCATGCAAGCCACTGTTGATTCGCGACCGATTCATCGCGTTTACGTCGATGGATTTTGGATGGATAAAACCGATGTAACGAATGCGGAATTTGCGAAATTCGTGAAGGCGACAAGCTATATCACTGTTGCCGAGCGCAAGCCTAGGGCGGAGGAATACCCCGGGGCGCCGCCGGAAAATCTTGTGGCGGGTTCGGTCGTTTTCTCGCCGCCCGACCACGCCGTCAGCTTGAACGATCACTATCAATGGTGGTCGTACGTTCACGGTGCGGACTGGCGGCATCCAGCGGGTCCCAAAAGCAGCATCCAGGGAAAAGGGGACTATCCGGTGGTGCAGGTTGCATATGAAGATGCCGTGGCCTATGCGAAATGGGCTAGGAAGCGTTTACCCACAGAGGCGGAGTGGGAATTCGCTGCCCGGGGCGGCCTCACAGGCAAACCGTTTGTTTGGGGAGATGAGTTTCGTCCGAATGGAAAGTGGATGGCAAATACTTTCCAGGGAGAGTTTCCCTACAAGGACATAGGCGAGGATAAATATATCGGGGTCACAGGAGCGGGCCGCTTCCCGGCTAACAGCTATGGCCTTTATGACATGGCGGGAAACGTATGGCAATGGACGAGCGACTGGTACCGCCCGGACTACTACCAACAACTCGCGGATGCAAGCGCTGTTGCGCGAAACCCGAAAGGACCTGCCACACCATATGATCCTGCGGAACCAAAGGAGCAGAAGAAGACACATCGCGGCGGTTCGTTTCTATGCACCGATCAGTATTGTTCGCGGTACATGGTGGGCACGCGGGGCAAAGGTGAAGTTACTACGGGCACAAATCATCTCGGATTTCGTTGCGTGATGGACCCTTCGCCTCACTGGTCGCGATAAGTCACCGCCAACAATTCGCACGATAGGTTACGACGCATCTCGAGACTCATCTTGGAGTATGCTCTTGCAAAGTGCTTTCCTTCTTCTGAAGGGCTCTCTAAGAAAATCCCTTTCGCAGTTTCTGGTGGTAGCATTTCTCGTGCTGTGTCCATGTGCGTACGCCTTCGCACAAACATCGACGACAGAATTTCTGCCTGAAATCGATTCGTACGTGCAACTGCATCCCGATGTCCGGTTCGAACTTCAAGCGAAACAAACGAGAGAAGGCGGCGAGCCCACTCAGGCGGAGTTGGGGCCTAGCCTATCGTTCTACTTGAAACCCTTACTAAAGCTGAAAGACTTTGCCAAGTTCGATCTGGATCTTTCCAAATCTAGGCCTCTTGTTTTGTCAATCGGATATAGGTATCTCGCATCGCCGGACGCTCCGGCAGTAAATCGTATGGAGCCCGTGGCGATTTTTCACGTTCCGCTCAAGGGCCGAATACTGATATCGGACAGGAACCGGGCCGATCTCGATTGGTCGAAGGGAAAATTCACTTGGCGCTATCGCAACAAAGTAACTGTCGAACGTCGAATTACGATCCGTGATTACCATCCTGCACCATACGCGAGCGTCGAGGCCTTTTACGAGAGCAAATATGCTAAATGGAGCACAACTGCGCTTTATGCGGGGTGTATTTTCCCGGCGGGCAAGCACGTCGAATTCAACACGTACTTTGAGCATGAGAATAACACCGGTAAGAGTCCAAATCAGCAGGTGAATTCCGTGGGGCTAATACTTAGTCTCTACTTCTAGTTCTAGTACGCAGAATTCAGGCGACGTCAGAAACATGTGGTTCGCACGGGCCGCAACAACGTCCTGCTATTGTTTGCCAACGCTGTCGCTGTTGTCCGGCAGGAGTTAACAAATGAAAATTGGATTTCCTTTGTGGTCTAGGACACGTTGGGTTTTGCTGCTTGCACCGGTTGTGGCGTTGTTCTGTACTCCGGCTCAGGCTAAGCGAAAAGACGTGGTCATCATGAACAACGGCGACCATTTCACGGGAGAGGTGAAACGCCTGGAGAACGGTTTGTTGTACATTGAGACCGACTACGTGACCGGCAACATTGGACTGGATTGGAATCAAGTGCAATCGATTGAAAGCACTGCTACGTACCGAATTGTGTTGAACGATGGTCGAAGACTCGAAGGGAAGATCGAGAAGCACGCTGGTGAAAAAGAGCAGAAGGAAGATTTTGTAATTCGCGAAGCGACCGAGGAAGAGGAGGTCCCTTCGGCGGAAATTTTCAGTATCGATACGAAGAAGCCCACGTTTTGGCGGGACTTGCAGGGGGCCATCGATCTCGGTTACAGCTTCACCAGCGGAAACAGCCAATCATCAATGAATCTCGACACAAACGCGGCGTACCAGACGCCGAAATGGAGAGTTGCGACCTCCTTCGACTCGACCTTTAGCGGCCAGTCGGGAGGTTCCACAACCAATCGAGAAGACTTACAAGCGGCGGCCACGAGGTTCCTAAACAGAAATTCCTTCCTTCTGGCCCTCTCTGATTTTCTTCATAGCAGCCAGCAGGATTTGAATCTTCGCGCCACCGTCATGGGTGGTTATGGACGGTACTTGAAACGGACGACAAGTAGCAACCTTTCCTGGGTCGGCGGAATTGCCTACATTCACGAGTCCTTCGATACCTCTGCGGGTCGACCATCGGGCCAGAGCATGGAAGGCGTCGTGGGCTTGCAATACACCTCTGTTCGCTTCAACCTCGGAGAGTTCAACTCCCAGCTGCTCACCTTTCCGGGCCTCACGGATTCCGGCCGCATACGAGTAACGACGAATAACGCAATCACCATCAAGCTGAGGAACAATTTCCACCTTGCTTTCACACTCTGGGACAACTTCGACAGTAGGCCACCGGCAACGGCAAAGAAGAATGAGCTGGGAATCAGTTCCGGCGTCGGCTGGTCTTTCTAGGCGAAGCAGTGCTCGTAGGAGCGTTCGATGAATCTTAAACGAGTTTTGCTGGCGGATGGCCTCACGCCGGTCCGGATTGCAGCTACTGCGCTGTTGCGGGATTTGTTCGAAATTGTTGGAATGGTCTCGGACGGGTAAGCCGCCCTCGATGCCATCTTGGAACTCGAGCCCGACTTGGCAGTGATAGAAATCTCCCTGTCTGGCAAGAACGGATTGGAAGTAGCCAGAGAGCTGAAAAGTCGCTCCAGTAGAACCAAAATCATCTTTCTTACAGTTCACGAGGATACTGACATCATCGCTGCTTGCTTTTCCGCGGGTGCCATTGGGTATGTAGTCAAAGCGCTGATGGATAGCGATTTAATCCAGGCGTTGAACGATGCGCTTGCTAGTCGGCTTTTCATTTCGCATGTTCCTTCCTCGTCACAAAAGATCGGGAAGGAACACGGCAAGTTCTGTGTTTTGGATTTTGATCTGAATAACAAAATTATTCGCTGCCGTATTGACGGGGTTGTGACTGACGAAACCTTGAGAGAATATTCCAGACTCTGTTCAAAGTATGGCGCAATGAACCCGACTTATGCGGGAATTTTCGACATGTCCGCAGTTATCTTTATCGCTGTGTCTGCTCAAACAATTCGCGAGCTCGCTATGCTGCCACCGGCTTTTCCTGATCCGGAGATTCTGCGCGTTATCGTGGCCGGTTCCGACGAGATGTTCGGGTTAGCGCGAAAGCTTGATCTTCAAGGATCGGAGACGCGCCCAAATCTGCACGTAGTTCGCACCGAGAAAGAGGCATTAGCTGTTTTGGGTATCACAGACGCTCGATTCTCTGGTCCCCGTAATCCCTGAGGGTTCAGACTCCTCCTATGTGACGAGCGGCAAAGTCGACAGCTTTGTTCAAAAATCTGGAGTTACGGGATAAATTTCGACTTTAAACATCTATCCGTTCTGGGATTGGTCGTGTGAAGAGGATTTCCTGCCGTGGCGCGACCACCCCCCGAGTACTAGCTTTACTTGGGAGGAAAATTCTTCAATAGCTTCTGCATTGCCTTGTCTAAGTTCTTTTGCTTCTTTTCTTGGCTGTTACCGGGATCGAATGTTTTCGTCGCACGTCCGGTCCAAACGAGTTGCTTGCTCGACGGGTCATACATATCCAGAACGAGCGTCCCAATGTCTATCGTGGAACTGGTAGCGGTAGCCATCCCACCTCCAAACCGGAACCCCATACCTGTTCCATACGCGTTCCACTGTCTTTGCTGACTAACGGAGACCTGATAGTCGATGTAAAGATCGGCCTTGTCGCTCTGGCTCTTGGTCAAACCTTTCGCCCCCAATTGAGAATCGATGGAAGCCTTGATCTGCGCATCGACAATCTGATTCGGATGCGATGCACCCTCGATCGTCACCCATTTGTATGTGTGATATTTTGTGAAGTCCGTTCCAGGCATGGAGTTGGTTGTTACATCCTGGGCTGGTGTCACACTACAGGCCAACAGTGCTAAGACCAGGCATATTCCGATCTTCGCAATCGTAGTTCGCATTTTTCGTGACATCGTGTGTCTCCTTTTCAACGATTCCCATTACCTTCTTAGCAAAGCATGCGGGGCAGCTTCCCAGGCTCGGCGATTCTGACGATGCGTCGTCCGGCTTGCAATGGTCAAAAGTAACAGGGTGTCAGCCTAGGTAAGTCGACGATTGAGGCGCGGCGGAGATAGACATCGCTAGACTAAAGCCAAGTGCAGCCACCAAAGCGAATCGCGTTGTATTCATCGAGGGTCCTCTTTTTCACTGGTGTGTGGGCGACCAGGTGAATCAAGCCCTCCCAGATATATGCGCGGTCCTACACGGCCAAACCTTGGGCTCTTAATTCAGATCATCATCTTTGTAGTACTTGGTGCCCGTGGCGCTAATCTCGACGGCCAAACCTTTATCGGTCAATTGGTACATCCAGACCCCGTCGGAGACCGACACCGCTCCACTCATCGCGCCGCCCTTGTCTCCGGCTTTCGCTGCGGCGGTGGCTTGTTCACCAAATTCCCAACCGGAATTGACGAAACCTTCAAACGCCTTCTCATTCTCAAACACGAAGACCACGCGGAATTTCTCCACTCCCATCCCGAGTCCGGCTTGTAGTTCCAGCATCTTCATAAACGTCTCGCGCTTGTTCCGGTTATTTACCGCAATGCCCTTTCCATTGCCTGAGCCAGCAAAGAGAATCTTCACTCCCACATCGCTGAACACCGCGTAGCCGGTTGCGTGTCTGACCGCCTCTTGGGACTTTGGCTCTGCCTTGTAAAGGCGTTGGAGCGTACCTTGGGCCATATTCCGGACCTGTTTTTGCTGCTTTTCTTTGTCAGTTTCGGCGTATGCACAGAATGCTTGTGCGCAGACCAACGCCAAGAGGATTATTTTTGGTTTCGCGCCTCTTATCCGCGTTTTCATGGTCTTGCTCCTTATCGTTCCCTTTGTGACTTCGCCTTTAGACTGTCACTCGCGATCACCGAATAGAAGCGTCAAAAATGACGGGGTATCGCAACAGTGCGTCGACCTCCATGATGGAGGGAAATTCCGACCCCGTTACTTTTGACAGTTCCAATAGACTGGGTGCGGAGTAGTTTCTAAGGCGGGAGCGACCCACCCGGAAGGACTCTGAAAGCTCGCATGGTGATGGCATCCCAGTCTTTAGGGGATGCCGAATCTGGAATCTTAGAATCGGAGAAGACAATGCTATGTAAAGAAAAGATGATTCTACCGTTGGTGTGGCTAGCGCTAACGGCAGCAATCGGCGCCGCACAGACTCAACAACCTGAACCGGCTGCAAACGTGATCAGTGGAACCGTGGCTGCGATTGGTTATCCCGTCGGTGGCGGCGGCACAAAGGTCACCATGGTGGGAACAGCCGCGGCATCCCAAGCTGCCGGTGAAGCCAAGGTTGACGCGAAGGCGGGAGGAACAGCTATCGAGTTAAAGGTAGCTGGGATGCCGCAGCCAACCGTGTTGGGTGCCGAATTTCTGACATATGTGCTATGGACGGTTACTCCAGACGGCACCACAACCAATCTCGCAGAGATTCCTATCGATCGGAACGGTGAAGGAAAGCTGATGGTCAAAGCACAGTCACAAACCTTCGCCCTGATCGTCACTGCTGAACCGTATTACGCGGTGCGCATACCCAGCGAACTCGTCGTTCTCGTGAACGAGACTCGCAAAAATACCAAGGGGAAAATCTATCCCGACAACAGCTACAAGCTGATGAGGCGCAGCGAGTACTCCAAACAGGGAAATCCCCTCGCGCTAAAGCCGGACTTGAAAAAGGTCCCGCTCGACATGTACGAGGCACGAAATGCCGTGGAGATCGCGAAGTCGCGGGGAGCCGAGCAGTACGCCCCGGAAGTTTTCGCGAAAGCACAATCCAGTTTGCAGTCGGCAGAAAATGTGCTTGCGCAGGATTCAGGAAAGAATCAGGTGATTTCGGCGGCGCGACAGACGGTCCAGTTCGCTGAAGATGCTCGAGCCCTGGCTGTGCGACGCGAAACGGCCGAGCGTATCCAGAAAGAAAAGGAAGTGGCTTCAGCCGCTGCAGCAGCTCAGGCGAAGACACAAGCGGACGCGGAGGCAGCCGCGGAAGCGAAGCGCCAAGCCGAGCTAACCGCAGCAAGAGAAGCGCAAATGAATGCTGAAGCTGCAGCTGCAGCATCCGAAGCGAGGGCGAAACAAGCGGCTTTGCGGTCGAGGGAAGAAGCAGCCAAGCAGGAGGCGGCTCGCGCCCAGGCGGCTACTGCGGCACTGCGTGCACAGCTCCTGCAACAGCTCAACGATGTCTTGCAGACTACAGATACACCGCGAGGCTTGGTGGTGAACATGGCCGACGTGCTGTTCGAACTCGGCAAGTACGCGTTAAACACGGACGCACAGCTGAAATTAGCCAAGCTTTCAGGCATCATCCAAGCGCATCCTTGGTTGAATCTGACGATTGAGGGCTATACGGACAATACTGGCACCCCAGAGTTCAATATGCAGCTCTCCCAACAGCGAGCGGATACAGTACGCCAGTTCCTGATTTCCCAGGGATTATCGGCAGACACCGTCACGTCCAAAGGGCTCGGCCAAGCCGATCCGATTGCCGACAACAGCACCACAGCCGGACGGAAGCAAAACCGGCGCGTGGAGATCATCGTCAGCGGCGAAGTGATCGGCACGCAGATGACTAAGTGAATGGAGCGAGAACAGAACTCAGAAACTGAGGATCTGCCGGGTCTTCGTTTTTTGGTTTTCGTTTACGAAGACCTGCTCAAATGTTGGTCCTAACCCCCTGGTCTCATTCGGGATTCTCGGGTCTCCGATTCCGATCAGTCTCTGAACTGGGCGGACGAGAGCCCGCTGAAATTGAGAGATTGGTTTACGAATTTCTCCTCACGCTGTAGCATGTCACTTCCCTGACTCGGCATCGGTAAAGGTTCGTCCTCGCGATCGGTTTCCGTTCCTACGCTCCGAGGAATCGGAGTTGCGCGAATGGAAACGGGCCCTGACCTCTCAACCTGGAGCATTGTGACTCTAAAATCTCCGTTCAGGACAGCGATCTTGGTCTGCGTCACCGTTGCATTGTGTTACCTCGCTTCAATAATCGGCGGCGCACTCGCGATGGGTCCTCAAATGCTCCCACCGCTCTGGCCGGGCTGCGCGCTTCTTGTGTCAGTTTTGTTGCTAACACCGCGGCGGACATGGCCAATACTTATAGTGGCGGCGGTTGCTACATTCGCTATCTATGATGTGCGGTTGGGCGTACCGAGTCGTTCGATCATTTGGCTCCTTATGGCCGATGCCGTGGAGATCCTGATAGCCGCACTTTGTCTTAGCTACTCCTTCGGCGGTGCACCCCGGTTGGACAGTGTAAGAGCCTCAGTGAAGTATTCATTTTTCGCAGTGTTCCTCGCTCCAGTGGCGGGAGCCTTTGTTGGCGCATTTACCATTGGGCAGGACTATTGGACGAACTGGAGGATCAGTTTTTTTTCAGAGGCGCTCGCATACCTCACTATCGTTCCGGCAATTCTCGGTTGGCTTGCCAATCACCCAAAGCGGGCGCAGAAATCGCGTGCGTACTATCTGGAAGCGACGGCGTTAACGGCAACGTTAGTTTTTCTTGGCTATCTTGCTTTTGTTGCTCCGGAAAGAAGTAGCTCACCGGCACTCCTTTATTCTCTGGCACCGGTGCTGCTGTGGTGCGCTTTGCGTTTCGGACCAGCTGGAGTCGGCACCTCGATGATCGTCATCGCATGGTTGTCGATTAGGGGCACCGTATATGGGCGCGGTCCCTTCATCGTATCGGCGCCCCTCGACAGATTATTGTCCTTATAATTATTCTTATTTGTAACAGCAGTGCCCTTTATGGTTCTCGCAGCCATGGTCGAAGAGCGCAAGCGGGCGGAAAAGAAACTGCGAGAAAGCGAGGAAAAATTCCGCAGCGTTTTTAGTGATGCCAGCGTCGGAATGGCGATTGTTTCGCTGGACGGCCATTTTCTTGCCGGCGATCAGGAATTCTGTCAATTTATCGGATATTCGGAACAGGAACTCCTCGGGAAAACCGTTCAATCCGTCACTCACCCGGAAGATTGGCCGATGTTCTCGGAGAGATTAGCTTGTGCCCTAACGGACGGAGCCGGATTCCAGCGAGTGGAGAAACGCTGCCTGCACAAGAGCGGCCAAGTATTGTTCGGGGACTGCAGCGCTTCCGTGATCTGTGATATCGACGGCAAGCCGCAATACCTTATCGCCGACGTAATGGATATTACCGAGCGGAAGCGAGCGGAAGAAGTTCTCTCTAGTGTCAGCCGGAGGTTGATTGAGGCACAGGAGAAAGAACGTGCCCGCATTGCACGGGAGCTGCACGACGATTTGAGTCAACGGATGGCACTCCTGCAAATTGGCCTCTCGCAATTCAAACAGAACCTGCCAAGCCTCTCGGCGCAGGCCGCAGTGCAACTAGACAGGGTTGCACAAACCGCTCGTGAAATTTCATCGGAACTCCGCAATCTGTCGCATCGGCTCCACCCTTCGAAACTCGACACTCTGGGTTTGGTGGCTTCGTTGGAAGGTTTCTGCAGGGAGTTCTCGAGTCAATACAACGTGCAAGTCCAGTTCGTCCATCGTGGTATCGGGGAAAAGATTGCGAAGGATCTGGCGTTATGCCTTTTCCGGATCGTGCAAGAGGCCTTAAGAAACGTCGCGAAGCACAGTGGGGGAACGGAGGCCAAGGTTGTGCTATCCGGCTTCGAGGACCGGATCGACCTCTGCATCTCGGACGAGGGCGTAGGATTCGAACCCGCATCTCAGGAGGAGAATTTTGGCCTCGGCCTGATTAGTATGCAGGAGAGATTGCGACTCATCGGCGGTCAGCTGTTGGTCGAATCAGAACCGTCGCACGGTACACGGATCCGTGTTCATATTCCCCTGTCCAGCGCGGAACACCAAGGCCCAAGTCAGACGATAAGTCGATGTGTAACTCAAATGGCGCCTAAGTCCTCGTGACGTGAAGAGGAGTATGCGAGCTTTCTCGTATCTGGCGTGTTGATTACTGCGTTGCGGGGACGAAGATTGGTTCGGCGGTTTTGTTCCAGCCTTTCATTTCGATTTTGCCGTCGGGGCGGGCGGTGCCAGTTATCATGCCGGTGGTGTTGAACGGGGTGGCGACGTTGCCTTGATGGTCGAGGGCGATTACGCCGCCTTCGCCTTTCTGATCGACCAGCTCTTTCATGACTACGTCGTTGGCGGCCTGCTCGAGCGGGGCGTGGAGGTAGCGGACACGCTCGCAGATATCGGCAGCGACGATATTGCGCATGAAAAATTCGCCGACGCCGGTGCCGGAGACGGCGCAGCTTTCGTTGTTTGCGTAGGTGCCGGCGCCGATGATTGGTGAATCGCCTACGCGGCCTGGCATCTTGTAGGTGGTGCCGCCGGTGGAGGTGCCGGCTGCGAGGTTGCCGTGCTGGTCGAGAGCGACGACGCCGACGGTGCCGTGTTCGGACATTGGATCGTCCAGTAGCGCGGAGGATTTCTTTTTGTCTTCGTCGGCTTTTTCTTTGGCGCGCTGGTACTGCTGCCAGAGGCGTTCGTTGTAGAAGTAGTAGGGCGAGACGAGTTCGATGCCTTGCGATTCGGCGAAGCGCTCGGCCCCGGTGCCGACGAGCATTACGTGCGGAGTTTTTTCCATTACGAGGCGCGCGAGGTGGATGGGATTGGCGATGTGCTGCAGGGCGGCGACGGAGCCCGCAGCGAGAGTCTTGCCGTCCATGATGGCGGAGTCCATTTCAGGGATGCCGTCGCGGGTGTAGTAGGCGCCGCGACCGGAATCGAATAGGCCGGCGTCTTCCATGGAGCGAATTGTGGATTCGACGGCGTCGAGGCTTGTGCCACGTGCGGCGAGAATCGCGTAGCCTTTTCGTATGGCGACGACCATGGCGGCGCGGCGGGATTCGATGAATTCGGGAGGGGCTTTGCTGATGTCGCCGGCACCGCTGTGGGCGACTAGGATGAAGTTCGGGGGGCGGAGGCGTGGGCGGCGTGGAGGCGGTGTGGGTGCGGATTGCGAATGGCATTGCTGCGATTAGGATTAAGAACGAAGAGATGCGGGCGAGTTTCATTGATGGGCTCCCGGGCCGGGCGGTTGCCGGCGCGGGGGTAGTGTAAGGCAATTTGAAATTGGAAATTGGAAATTTTGGATGGAAGGCGAGCAGGGAGGCCGGTCGATCGGAGAGACGCGGGCGTGCTTGGTGGAGTTGGACTCTCCGAGTTCTGACGATTTTATTGTTTGCATGTTGCGGCGAGAGTGAGCGGCAGAGGACAGGCAGGAGTGCCTGTCCCACTTAAGGCGCGCTGCCAGAATTGGAAATTTCAGATGGAAGGCGAAAGGCAAACCCTGCCGGTCTGAAGACCGGCGCTACAGAAGGCGGTGAGGCCCACAACGAGAACGGCGTCGTCGTGGCTACCCAACCGGGGCTATTGCGGCGAGCGGGTGAATGGGACAGCGGGCACGGCATGCCGTGCCCCTACTGTCGATTATTTGCGAACCAGGTTTAGGTGCCTTCGGACCAGGAGGCGAGGTAGTGCTCTTGCTCGGGCGTTAGCTTATCGATTTGGAAGCCCATGGATTCGAGCTTTAGCTTGGCGATTTGCTGGTCTAGGTGCTCGGGGACTGGGTAGACCTGAGGCTTCAGGTCCTTGGCGTTCTTGACCATGTAATCGGCGGCCAGGGCTTGATTGGCGAAGCTCATGTCCATCACGGAGGCGGGGTGGCCTTCGGCGGAGGCGAGGTTGATTAGGCGGCCATCGCCTAGGAGGTAGATGCGGCGGCCGTCTTTCATGGTGTACTCGTCGACGAAGGGGCGAGCTGGTTTCTTGCCGCTGGAAAGTTTTTCGAGCGCGGGGATGTCGATCTCGACGTTGAAGTGGCCGGAGTTGCTGACGACGGCGCCGTCTTTCATTCGCTCGAAGTGATCGTGCGCGATTACGTTCTTGTTGCCGGTGACGGTGACGAAGACGTCGCCGACTTTTGCGGCTTCGTTCATGGGCATCACGCGGAAACCGTCCATCACGGCTTCGATGGCTTTGGTGGGATTCACTTCTGTGATGATGACGTCTGCGCCGTGTCCCTTGGCGCGCATGGCGACGCCGCGTCCGCACCAGCCGTAGCCTGCGATGACTACTTTGAGGCCGGCGAGAAGGAGATTCGTGGCGCGAATGATGCCGTCGAGCGTGGATTGCCCTGTGCCGTAGCGATTGTCGAAGAAATGCTTCGTGAGCGCGTCATTCACGGCGATGATCGGGAATTTCAGGGTGCCGTCTTTGGACATGGCGCGGAGGCGGATTACGCCGGTGGTGGTTTCTTCGGTGCCGCCGATTACACCTTGCAGTAAATCAGTGCGCTTGGTGAGGAGCTGGGTGACTAGATCGGCGCCGTCGTCCATGGTGATTTGCGGCTTGTGGTCGAGGGCGGCGGAGATGTGCGAGTAGTAGGTGGCGTTGTCTTCACCTTTGATGGCGTAGGTCGGGATGTTGTAATCGCGGACGAGCGATGAGGCGACGTCATCTTGGGTCGAGAGTGGATTCGAGGCGCAAAGGACAACGTCGGCGCCGCCGTCGCGAAGCGTGATGACTAGATTCGCGGTCTCGCTGGTGACGTGCAGGCAGGCGGAGACGCGGATGCCCTTGAGGGGCTGGTCTTTTATGAATTGCTTGCGGATGAGCTGCAGGACGGGCATGTGCTGATTGGCCCATTGGATTTTGCGCTTGCCGTCGTCGGCTAGAGCGATGTCTTTTACGTCGCCATTCAGTTTTGCCACTGTTTCCACGGAGATTCCCCTTTTGAAGTAAACACCGAAATTCGAAGATTAAAGGCTGCCGGTCTAAAGACCGGCGCTACAAATAACTGCAGATTCCTCGCTACGCTCGGAATGACAAGCTGGCGCATTTGGATGCGCAACGTCATGCCATTTACGGGCGCGAGACCGCTACTGCGCCGCGCGAGCCGGCTTCCTTGCGGATGGCTTCGGCTTTGTCCGTTTTTTCCCAGGTGAAGCCGGGGCCGGTGCGGCCGAAGTGGCCGTAGGCGGCGGTCGGACGGTAGATCGGCCGGCGAAGGTCGAGCGTTTCGATGATGCCTTTCGGCGTCAGCTTGAAATTCGCGCGAATCAGCTCTGTGATCTGCGAATCTGGGATTACACCAGTGCCGAAAGTGTCCGTCATGACGGAAACCGGCTCGGCGACGCCGATTGCGTAGGCAAGTTGCACTTCGACTTTCGTGGCCAGGCCTGCGGCGACGATGTTCTTCGCGACGTAACGCGCCATGTAGCATGCGGAACGATCGACCTTGGTTGGATCTTTTCCGGAGAGAGCGCCGCCGCCGTGACGGCTGTAGCCACCGTAGGTGTCGACGATGATTTTGCGGCCGGTTAGGCCGGCGTCGCCCATCGGACCGCCGATGACGAAACGGCCGGTGGGATTGATGTGGAATTTTGTTTTGCTGTCGAGCATCTCGGCGGGAATTACCGGCTTGATCACTTCGTTGATGATCGCGTCGGTCAAGTCGCGTTGGGAAACTTTTTCGCTGTGTTGGGTGGAGATGACGGCGGTATCGACGCGCGCGGGGCGGCCTTCGATGTATTCGACTGTGACTTGGGATTTGCCGTCCGGGCGGAGGAAATCAATTTTGCCGGACTTGCGAACATCGGCGAGGCGCTTAGTGAGTTGATGCGCGAGCTGGATGGGCATGGGCATCAGCTCGGGAGTTTCGTCGCAGGCAAAGCCGAACATCAGGCCCTGGTCGCCGGCGCCGCCAGTGTCGACACCCATGGCGATATCGTCGGATTGCTTCTTGATGGCGCAGATGACGCCGCAGGTTTCCGAGTCGAAGCCGTACTTGGCGCGGGTGTAGCCAACGTCCTTGATGACTTCGCGCGAAAGGTCGGAGAAATCGACATAGGTTTTGGTGGTGATTTCGCCCGCGACGACCACCAGGCCGGTGGTAACAAGCGTTTCGCAGGCCACGCGGCCCATCGGGTCGTCTTTCATGACGGCGTCGAGGATGGCGTCGGAAATCTGGTCGGCAATTTTATCGGGATGGCCCTCGGTCACAGACTCCGAGGTAAACAGGAACTTCTCATCGGCATGCGCCAAAACAGTATCCTCCCAAGGAATGAAAGCAAATGCGGGGGCCGTATTTAGCTAATAAACGACGAAACCCACGAATAACGACGGTAGCATGCAGGTAGGGGGGTGTCAACGCGATGCAGGGAAATGGGTTAAAGCAAAGGCGAACGGGGATTTAGAGGATTGAAACGCGGGGAAGAAACGAAGTAGTCGGCGTGGTCGGCGCGTTGCTATTTGCGGGCCGGAGCAGCGTCGAGATCGCGACGGTACAGAAGAAAGGCGCGGATAAATTCGTCGAGGTCGCCGTTGAGAACTTTGTCGACATCGCCGCGCTCGACTTTGGTGCGGACGTCTTTAATGAGCTGGTATGGCTGGAGCGTGTAGGAACGGATTTGGCTGCCGAAGCTGATTTCCGGCTTGGAGGCGTCGAGCTTGCGCAGATCTTCGCGGCGCTTTTCGATTTCGAGCTCGTAGAGCTGGGAGCGCAGCATCTTCATGGCGATCTCGCGGTTCTTGTGCTGGCTACGCTCGTTCTGGCATTGCACGACGACGCCGCTCGGCAGATGCGTGATGCGGACGGCAGACTCGACTTTGTTGACGTTCTGGCCGCCGTGGCCGCCGGCGCGAAACGTGTCGACGCGCAGATCTTCGGGGCGGACGTTGATTTCGATCTGGTCGTCAATTTCAGGAATCACAAAGACGGAAGCGAATGAGGTGTGGCGACGGGCGGCTTGGTCGAAGGGAGAAATGCGGACGAGACGGTGGACTCCGCTTTCGCCTGCCAGCATACCGTAAGCATTCTCACCTTCGATGAGCACTGTGGCGGATTTGATGCCCGCTTCTTCGCCGGGCGTTGAATCCACGAGCGAAGCGCGGAAACTCTTTCTGCTCCGACCAGCGCATGTACATGCGAAGGAGCATTTCGGCCCAATCCTGGGATTCGGTGCCGCCGGCGCCGGGTTTGATTGTGACAATCGCGTTGAGGCGGTCGTTCTCACCGGCGAGAAGAGTTTTTGTTTCTAGATTGGAAACGTAAGCATCGGCGGCGGCGATTTCTTTGGCGATGTCTTCGAGGAGCGAGGCGCGCTGTGCGTCGTCTTTTTCTTCTTCGGCGAGGTGGAAGTAGGTTTCAACGTCGCTCATTTTGCGATTGAGCGTGTCTTCGGCGTTGACGCGGTCTTCGATTACTTTGCGCTTCTGGAGGACGGCCTGGGCTTTTTCCTGGTCCTGCCAGAAATTGGCATCGCTGACTTTTTCTTCCAGTGCGGCTAGTTGCTGGCGGGCGGCTGGGGCGTCAAAGATAGCTCCGCACGAGCTCCATGCGTTTTTTGAGCTCGTCGTAGCGGTGCTGGATGTCTTCGATGTGTTCGGGCATGGCTACATCGTACACAGGAGTCAGGAAAATGGAAAATCGAAAATTGAAAATGGGTCACGCGAATTGTGTTTGTGCATATGGGCAAGTTGCGGCGCGCGCATTCTGGCACAGCATGCCGTGCACCTACTGAAAAAGACTCTTGCTCGTCAGCTTTGCAAAGGAAGTGTGGGTCGAGCGAACGCGACGCCTAGAATCAATAGCGACGCGAAAAGCGAGAGCCAGCAGAGCCAGTCGCCGAAGCGGACGTATGGCGTGATGTCGGAGCGGAAATCGTAGGGGGCTTCGAGTTCGCCACGGATATCGGTGGGAAGGCGGGCTACGATCCGGCCGTAGGGATCGACTGAGACGGTGTAACCATTGTTCGTATCGCGCAGCATCCAGCGGCGGCTTTCGACGGCGCGAACGCGCGACATCATCAGGTGCTGCGCGGGGGCCGCGCTGCGGCCGAACCAACCGTCGTTCGAGATATTAATGAGAAGCTCGGCGCCATTGGCTGCGAAGCGGCGAATTTCATTGGGGAAAATTGCTTCGTAGCAGATGAAGGTGCCGAAGGGCCGGTCGGCGTGGCCCACCGCGTATTCGATGCCAGGCGTGAAATCGGAGATATCGGCGGTGAGGCGGCCGGCGAATGTGAGCCATTCGCGCAGCGGGACATATTCGCCGAACGGGACGAGGTGAATCTTGTTGTAGGCATACGTGCGCCGCCCCGAGGCGTCGAGCAGAACGGCGCTGTTGTAAGCCGACCACTGATTCTTGGCGTTGCAGTTCGCATTTTTCTGCGAGTCGACATTTTTCTGCCAGTCATTTTTTTGCCAGTCAACGACGCCCACCAGAAACTCGCTGCCCGACTCCTTTGCGATACGAACCATGCGTGACGCAAACGACGGATCCTGCATGCTGAACGGCGCTGGGACCTCGGGCCAGACGATGAGGCCCGGAGTTGTTTTCGCTGCATCGATGCTGATCTGCGCAAGCTGGTCGAGTTCGCCTGCGTGAACCTGCATCCAGTCGGAAGGATACTGCTCGGACTGGGGGAAATTTGTTTGGACGAGGTGCGCGATATGGTGCGGCGGCGTTGCGATTGGCACCAGATAGCCGCTGATGGCGATCACGATGAGGGCAAGCGTTACGACCAGGGCGGTTTTCCAGACCTGTGGCTGCCGCACCAAGGCTGCGTAGGCGAGAAAGGAGCCGTATGCGGCGATCACGAAGGAGAGGCCCCAAATTCCGGTGATGGGCGTCACCTGCAGAAGCGCCAGGCTGTTGCTCGCGGCGTAACCGGTAAGATTCCACGGGAAGCCGATGTACGGAAGATGGGTGCGCGCAAATTCAAGCGTGACCCAAAAAAACGGCGCCAGCACGCACGCAAGAGCGATGCCTTTTCTTCGCGCGACGAACGCGACGCTCATCGAGAAGGTGGACCAGATGATTCCGCCCGCAATTCCGAAAAGGCTCAGGATTCCCGCGGAGAGCCACGGATCGACGTTGCCGTATTGACGCATCACCGTGGCGATCCATGGTAGGCAGATGGGATAGAAACACGAAAGCGTGGAGGAAACCATAGAGCGGCGCTTCGCGAGGAGGCGCACCGATCGAAGCGAGGACGAGCACGCCGATCGAAATCCACGCGAGCAGGGGCAAATTGTAATCAGGGAAAGATAATGCCAGGGCACTGCCACTGCCCAGGGCGAGCAGGACTCGCGTCTGCCGACTGAATGTCATCTAGCGTTTGATTATAGACTTGAAACCGGCTTGTTCGAGGGCGCGCTTGGAAGCGTCGGCGGATTTTTCGTCCGCGTATGGGCCTACCTGGACGCGGTAGAAATTATCGGTGGTGGGCGTAACGACGAACGACGGAAATCCTTTTTGCTGGATGGCATCGGCCATGGCGAGGGCGTCACTCTGCCGCGTAAGAGCGGAGACTTGCAGGACGATTGAGCTCTTCCCCATCTTCGGCGGTTGAAAGCGGCCTGAAGGAGTTGTGGAAGCGACTGGTTTCGTTTTTGCGGCGGATGAGGAAGAAGCCCCGGTGTTGCGAGTTGCTGCCGCAGTTTCTTCGGCGGTGTCTGGATTCTTGGGCGACGACTTGCCGTAGAAATCCCAATCGCCGGGGGCTGAGGAAGGCGCCGGATCGGATTGTTTCGATTTCGCTGCGGCCGGCGTGGACGGCGGTGTCTCGCGGATTCGTTTATCTTCTGCGTGTACCGGCCCGCCGAACTGGTTGCGTCCCATCACATAACCGAGCGTAAAGAAAACGCCGCAGAGCAGGACGACTCCGAGGAAAAGTCCCACCAAGTGACGGCTCTCGAGCACCCGATCGCCGCCTCCACCTCCGCGTTGTCCTCTTCCTGCCATAAGCTCCTATTTTTTCGTCGCTGCTGCCTGCACCCACTGCGAAATAATATCGACTGGCAGCGGGAACACGATCGTCGTGTTTTTCTCGACGCCGATTTCGGTTAAAGTCTGCAAATATCGAAGCTGAATCGCAGCGGGCTGCTTTTCCAGCACCTCAGCCGCGTCTGCCAGCTTCGCCGAAGCTTCAAATTCGCCTTCCGCGTGAATAATTTTAGCGCGACGCTCGCGTTCCGCCTCCGCCTGTTTGGCGATGGCGCGCTGCATATTCTCCGGAATGTCGACTTGTTTGACCTCAACCTTCGTTACCTTGATACCCCAAGGCTCCGTATCCTGGTCAAGGATTTGTTGCAGCTTGGCGTTAACCTTTTCGCGCTCGGAGAGAATCGCGTCCAACTCAAACTGGCCAACAAGGCTGCGGAGAGTGGTCTGAGCCAGCTGGGATGTTGCGTACAAATAGTTCTGAACCTGCGAGAGAGCGAGATTCGCATCGACCACGCGGAAATAGCAAACTGCGTTCACTTTTACGGAGACGTTGTCGCGCGTGATTACGTCCTGCGGCGGCACGTCGAGCGTTTCGATTCGCAAGGAGATGCGCGTGAGCTTATCGATGGGAAAGAAGACAAGCCTCAGGCCAGCGCCCTTCGCTTCGGGAAGCATACGGCCCAGGCGCAGAACCACGCCGCGTTCCCATTCCTTGATCACGTACACAGAATTGAAGAACCAGATCACAAAAATCAGCACGCCAATGGCTAGAACAACCGTCGCAAAATCCATTTACTGCCTCCCCTCGAGCGTCTCGTGCGAATGGACCGGATGCGGTGCGTGAGCGGGTTCCACCTCAAGCGTAAGGCCTTTGACTTTTCTGACGCGGACGCGCGCGCCTTTGGGAATGCTGATGCCAGCCGGAGCCGTGGCGCGCCACAGTTCGCCGTGCACGAAGACCATCCCGGCGGCATTGTCGGCGCCGACGGTTTCGGTAACATCGGCTTCTTCACCAACCAGCTCCTCTTTACCCGTGCTCTGTTTCCAATTCCGCGAACGGAGCACAAGACGCATCAGGATGACGATAATCACGGCGAACGGCAGCGCAACGCCCAAAGCAGTGCTGAGGCTCACGCCCATTCCGGTAAACGGCGAGCGAATCAGCATGAGTGCGCCGAGAACCATGGCGATCACTCCGCCCACTCCCAGCACGCCGTGCGTGGGGAACTTGGCTTCGAGAACAAAGAATACAAACGCGACGATGATCAGGAGCAGCCCTGTGAAATTCACGGGCAGCATGTGCATTGCAAAAAGCGCGAGGACGAGCGCGATGCCGCCGATCACTCCCGGCGCGAACATCCCGGGGTGCGAGAACTCGATATAGAGGCCGAGAACACCGACGATGAGGAGAATGAAGAAAACATCCGGCTGGACGATTCGCGTGAGGAATTTTTCGCGCGGCGTCATCTCATGCGGAACGACAACCGGCTGCGAAAGGGCCATCTGCAGCTTCGTGCCGTCAAGACGCGCGACCGTGCGCCCGTTGAGTTTTGCGAGCAGGTCTTCACGGTTCACTGCTATGAGATCAACAAGTTTGCCATCGAGCGCTTCTTTCTCGCTGAATGCTTTTGCGTCCGTAACGGCGGTGGCCGCAAGCTCGGCGTTACGCCCGCGCTGCGTGACGTAACTGCGCAAGTACGCGGTCGCTTCGTTCACGATTTTCTTGTGCAACGTCTCGTCTATCTGCGCCGGCTGCCCGCCAAACACAAGTATCGGCGAGGCCGCGCCAGTGTCGGTGCCTGGAGCCATCGCCGCTATGTCGGCCGAAAGCAGGATGAAGAATCCGGCAGAAGCGGCGCGAGAGCCGGTAGGCGCAACATAGGCGCAGACCGGAACTTTGGATGCGAGGATTGCCTGGATGATTTCCCGCATCGAGGTATCGAGTCCGCCCGGGGTATTGATCGTGATAAGAATCAGCGAGGCGTGATCGGCATTCGCGTCGTTGATGCCCCGGACGATATATTCGGCGAGGACCGGCTCGATTTCGCCGTCGATGCGGAGCTCGACGACAGTGGAGGCGCTTGTAGGCGTTGGAGTAGATCCTGCGGGCTGGATCAGCGTGAGCGATAGTGCGGCAAGCGAGAAGAAGATCACCGCATAGCGCCGCACTCTTTGGAACAGCATTTCAGAGACACATTATAGCAAGAGAACGGCGTGAAGATGCGAAGCGTTCGCGAGGGAAACTAGTTACACGGTTGCCGCAAGATCGAACGTTCTATCGCCGCCGCAGCCCTGCTCGCTAATTCTGCTGGGGCGGTTCGGTGCGTTTCGCGTCGCTTTGGTACGACGGCATCACGTGAAGAACCTCCTGCACACGCGCATCTTTAATCACTTTGGCGAAAGCAGGGTCAGTTTCCGCGGACATGAAATCTTTGTATCCATCGTCACGTGCGAGCCTCAAGAAGTGCGCGGCGTGCTCGGCGTCGCCCATAGCAGCATAGGATTTCGCGACGAAAAAGTTGAACAAGCCAGGATCGGTTGTCGTCCGCTGCTGAATGATGGTGCCGTAACCGCTCTTCCGTTCGAATAGCTGCGGGTCCATCGCGAGAGCTTTGTCAAAGGTGGCCATCGCTTCCGGATACTGTTTGTTCGCAAAATAGGCGTAGCCGAGATTGCTGTAGATGGTGGAGGTTTCCATCTTCAGTAGCAGCGCCTTTTTGTACAGGACGATGGCTTTGCTGTAGTGTTTCTTTTCGTATTCGACCGTGCCGAGATTGTTGATGGGGCTGGCGAAATTTTTGTCGGCTTTAATCGACTTGCGGTAGAACCGCTCGCACCGATTCAGATTGCCCAACTCCTGGTAGGCGATCGCAACCTTGTTCAGAAGCTGCGCGTTCTTGGGTTCGCTCTCCAGAATCGCTTCGTAGGCGCCCGCCGCCTCGCCGAATTCCTTGCGAGCCATGTAGACATCACCCTTCAGCTCGGCAGCCTGGCGTGGAGTGAGTTCGGGCTTGGGCGGCACGACGTAGACAATATCCGACGAAGTGGCCGCAGGCTGGCTAGACGTAGATGCAGGCTGCGTAGATGCGGGCTCAACCTGCTGCGCACCCAGTGACGGGATGAATACAGACAACAGCGGAACGGCAAAAAAGACGAGTCGTCTCATTGCCCTACTCCTTCCGCGCCTGACCTACGGTTGAGGTTTCGAGCTATCCGCAGGCTTTTTGCTGCCTCCAAAGATACCAAAAATCTTATCGAGAAAGCCCTTTTTCTTTTCTGGTTCTTCGGTCGGCTGCGACCCGTTAGTACTAGGCGCGGTCTTCGCGTGCGATTTCGGCGCGTTTGAACTATTGGACGCGCTCGATGGTGAATTGGGAGCCCCTGGCGGCTGCGGTGAACCTTTGCCGAACAGGTGAGAAAGCCAGGTACCCGAAGTCTGGGCAAGACGGCCGTCGTTCTCACCGCAAAACTGGGTCGGTTCCGTGCCAGCGATAAAATACTCCTGTTCGGATTGAGGACACGTGTTATTAGCGAGCTCGCCCGTTCGCGGGTCGATGGCTTCCTGGATCACGCCGGGCGGCGGATCGAAGCCCTCGGTATTCACGTACGCGGGAAGCTTGACGGCGTGTTTCATGAAATCGGCCCAGATTGGGGCGGCCGTCTGGCTGCCGGAGAGACCAAGATCACGGTTGTCGTCGAACCCAATCCAGATCACGCAAAGAAGGTTTGACGTGAATCCCGCGAACCAGCCATCGTGCGAGGTGCCGGTCTTCCCTGCGGCTGGCGCGGTGAATCCAAGCGAGCGAACTGAGGCGCCCGTTCCGCGATTGATTACGTCTTCCATCAAGCTCGTTGTGAGATATGCCACTCGGGGATCGAGAACCGGGCGTGTCTTTGGCAAATCGGACTCTTCCACTTTGCCGTCAGCCCCCACCACGCTGCGAAGATAGAGCGGTTCGGCGCGAGTGCCGTTTGTCGCAAATGCTGTGTAACCGGCCGCCACATCTACCGGCGTCATTTCGTATGCACCGAGCGCAACCGCGGGAGTTGCCATGATGTTGTTGCCGAGCCCCACCTGCCGCGAGAGCTCGACGACGCGTTGATAGCCAATCATTTCGGCAACTTTTACGGTGGCCACGTTGAGCGAATGGATTAGAGCATCGCGAACGGTCACCGTGCCGTAGAATTCCTGGCCGAAATTGTCGGGAGTGTAGTCCTTGCCATCGAATTGAAACGTCGTAGGAACGTCGTCGACCGTCGTGACCGGCGTAACGATGGGCTGCAAATCTTTGACGGCATTGTCGAATGCGGCGGCGTAGACGAAAGGCTTGAACACCGAGCCCGGCTGGCGATGGGCGAGAGCGTGATTCAGTTGGCTCTCCCCATAGCTGCGCCCGCCCACGAGAGCTCGGATCTCTCCCGTCCTCGGGTCGAGCGCGACAAGCGCCACCTGCGGTCGTGGCGCGGGCTGCCCGGCCTTTTTCCAGATTGCGTAACGCTTGGCCAGCAGCTTATCAACCTGCTCCATCCCATTGTGAACCGCAGCTGTGGCCGCGCGTTGCAGACTGGGATCGAGGGTCGTATAGATGCGGTAGCTCTGGCTCTGTAAATCATTTTCCGAGAACTTTTCGAGCAGATGGTCCTTCACCATGTCCACAAAGTAAGGTGAAGAGCCGCTGTCGATCCCACCCGTGATGAATTTGAATGGGACCTTCTTCGCGGCGGCAGCCTGCTCGTCAGTAGCGTAGTTATTCTCGACCATCTGGGGAAGGACGCGGTCGCGCGCTTCGATGGCGCGGTCCATGTGTGTCTCAGCGGTGGCATAATGATTCGGCGCGCGAATGATGCCGCCGAGGAATGCCGCTTCCCCGAGGCTCAAATCGCGCACGTCTTTTCCGAAGTATGCTTCCGCAGCTTCTCCAAAACCCCGAATCGCAAAGCTGCCGCGATTGCCCAGATAGACTTCATTGGCATAGAGCTCAAAAACCTGCTGTTTCGAAAACCGGTGATCGATCTCGATCGCCATCAGCACTTCTTTTACCTTGCGGCGCCATTCGCGCTTGGTGGTAAAGAAGAAGCTTCGAGCAACCTGCATGTCGATGGTGCTGGCGCCTTGGGCTTTCTGCCCCACGCGCAAGTCGGCTAGAGCTGCGCCAATCACGCGCACCCAGTCGAGGCCGCCGTGCTCGAAAAATCGCTTATCTTCTGTGGCGATCACGGCATCGACCAGCACCTTCGGCAGATCGTCGAAGCGAACCACCCGCCGTTTCTCCCGTGAGCTGTCAAAGAGATTGGTAATCAACTCTGGTTCGATCTCCGCGGACTCTCGAGACACGCCGTTGGAGAGTTGCGAAATCTTTGTGATTGCGGTTGCGGAGAAGGTTGCGCGTAGGGCGTTCTCTTTGTGGAAATAAGAGTCGGCCGACGGACGTATTTCGACGGTTGTTCCCGACAGTTTATATACCCCGGGCGCACCGGCAACTTCGCTTTCCTGATAGCCCGCGCGTAGAAGGTAGGTAGCCAGTTCTTTGGGATGAAGGATTTCACCCACGTAGATCACGGCCGGAGCTGCGTAAACTCGCGATGTGTTCTGGAAAATCTGGCCCGTAAGGCGTTCGTTTATCAGGCGGCCGAATTGAACGTAGTAGTAAGCGAACAGCGACGTGCCGGCGAGCAATACCGCGAGAGCCATGCACAGGAGCGCGATACCGTACCGAGACGTCCAGAAGCCCGGCGCGATTCGGATTCTAAACCGGCGATTATTTTCCATCTATCAGCACGTGTGAAAAGGTCATTGCTCGAACGAAAAGCTGGTTTCCGGCCAGCGCGCAGCCGCCAACGCATCTCCTGCTCCCCTAGTGTATGGATTCCTATTCTAAATCGAGCGGTTGTCCGCGTGGTCATGAAAATCGAGGGTGAATTTATAGACTAGCAAGTCGACCGGAACCGAGTAGTCGAGCGATATTTGAACGGCGCCCTGGTTGGCTGTAATTTTTAGGCTGTCTTGATCTGCCGGAATGCCAATTTCATTGACCTTCTTCCAGACGTTGTCGCGAATGTCTTTGGCTCCCAAGCGATTACCAATAGCGAAACGAGCCTCGCTCTCAATGGCGTCCTGCATCTGATAGTTGTTTACGTAGATAGGCAGGACCTTAATGCCGCCGAAAATCATGGAGCCCAGCAAGACGAGCAGAAAGAATAGCTTGACGCCGCTGCCGCCGCGTTCCGAATTGCCGAATCGTCGAGAGGTGACGAGATTCAAGTAGCCCTTCCTCTAGGAAACTTAAGGAAAAAGAGGACACTCGAATGCTAGCACTGCCTCGCGCGCAGAAGAATAAGATGTCGAGCTGCGTGTCTTCGATGAGTAAACGGGGGTTTTCAGAGTTTCCAACGACCGCGCGGTTCCGTTAGTAAGCCCGGGCGAAAATGCCCTTTTCGCGCGAGGGCTTCCCACAAAATATGCATGGACCCGAACCGCCAGGCTGTTCCAAGGGAATGCAGCGCATCGTGGCCTTTGTCTCTTCTTTAATTTTCGCTTCACAGTCCGCGCTGCCGCACCACCATGCGAACGCAAAGCCGGTTTCGACAGCCTTCTTGAATTCGCCATAGTCGGCAGGCTCAATCGTGTGCGCCTTGCGAAACTCGAGAGCGCGGTCATGGAGCGACTTCTGAATCTCCTCGAGTAATTGCGATACCGCCGCCCCAATTCCCTGTTGCGGCGCGAACAATTTCCCTTCTTTGCCAGGACGGTCGCGCCGGGCCAACACGACCGATCCCTTCGCCACGTCCTTGGGGCCAAGCTCTAGGCGCAGCGGCACGCCCCGCATTTCCCAGTCGTTGAACTTGAAGCCAGGGCTCATGCCGTCGCGCTCGTCCATCTTGATGCGTATTCCCGCGTCGATTAGTTCCTTTCGAAGCCTGTGCGCATTTTCGAGCACGCTCGACTTTTCCTCGTCGGTTTTATAAATCGGAACGATGACGAGTTGGAACGGCGCGAGGCGTGGCGGCAGGATCAACCCCTGATCGTCACCGTGAACCATGATGATGGCGCCCACGAAACGAGTCGAGAGGCCCCACGACGTGGTCCAGCAGTGCTGCAGCACGCCACCCTTGTCGAGATAGCGGATATCGAAAGCCTTTGCAAAATTCTGGCCGAGATTGTGCGACGTGCCGGCTTGCAGCGCTTTGCCATCGCCCATCATGGCTTCAATCGAAAACGTCTGATCGGCACCCGCGAATCGCTCGGAATCCGATTTGCGTCCGGGAATCACGGGCACGGCAGCTTCACGAACCGCGAAATCGGTGTAGATATCGAGCATCTGCCGGGTCTCAAACTCAGCTTCTTCCAGCGTCGCGTGAGCCGTGTGGCCCTCCTGCCAGAAGAATTCGAGGGTGCGCAGGAAGAGCTTGGTGCGAAGTTCCCACCGCACCACACTGTTCCACTGGTTGATCAGAATTGGCAAATCGCGGTACGACTGAATCCATTTCGCGTATGCGTGACCGATGATCGTTTCCGACGTAGGCCGGATCACCAGAGGTTCATCGAGCTTTTCTCCGCCCCCGTGCGTTACGACTGCAAGCTCAGGTGAGAACCCCGCCACATGGGATTTTTCTTTTTCTATGAAACTGCGTGGAATCAGCAATGGAAACGCGGCGTTGACGTGTCCCGTAGCTTTGAAGCGGCTATCGAGCGCCGCCGTGATGTTCTCCCACAGGGCCCAGCCATAGGGACGCACAATCATGCAGCCTCGAACAGGCGCGTAGTCGGCAAGTTCGGCCCGCAGAACGAGCTGGTTGTACCATTCAGAAAAGTCTTCGGCGCGTGTGGGAAGCTTGAGGTCGGACATTCCTTGGTTCACTCATTTCCGCGCCGATCTAGAACACTTCAGACTCGCGCGTTTGTGGTGATGCAAACCAGAGAGGTTAGGAGAGTCGCTAGTCGATGTCAACTGACGCTAGCAATTAGACATAGATACGAAATTAATGCTGTGAGTAAGTGGCCAATTCGGTGTAGGCTGTCGCCCGCGCCGAGACCTGGACCGGCCTATAAACACGACACTTAAGGAGAACATTAAGATGAAGATGCAGCGGGTGGCAGCCACCCTGTTAGCGATGGCGATGTTGGGGGTTCTTCCACCACTCGCGAAGGCGCAGTCCTCGTCTGGAGCAGGCGTCAATCCACGTCTACGACCCAGTCTTCGACGCCTAGCCATACGCAGCCGGGAACAGACATACATCAAACCCACGCACGAGCCAGCAATTTAGGCACTACCTGTTCGACGCGTTTGGCCCTTACGCGATTATCGGGGCCGCCGCGGCCGCCGGATCAATCAGGCTTCCGAGTGCACAGACTCGGTGAAGACAGGGATCAGGAACTCCCCCGAGTGGGGCGGAGGCGTAGGCCCGTACTTCCAGCGTTTTGCGAGCAACTATGGAATTAACATCACCGCCGACTACGTATCGCTACGTACTCGGCGCAGCGCTTCTTCACGAGGATACAGCTACTACCGCTGCGAGTGCACTGGGTTTGGTCATCGCATGGGTCATGCATTACTCTCGACCGTGACAGCACGCCACGGCGAGGACGGTCATTACCGGTTTTCGTTTCTCGAACCTTTCCGCGCCTTACGCCGGCACGATGACGGCGGCCCTGGGCTGGTATCCGGACCGCTATGACGCCGTCGGATGGGTTTCGCATGGGAAATTATGCTCTGGCGACTTACGCCGGAATCAATGTGGCCAAGGAGTTCATCTATGGCGGGCCTGCACACTTTGATGGGCCACATACATCACCAGTCCTAATCTCGTTTTTCAATGGCTTCCCGGGCGAGCGTACTCGCCGCAGCTTTCTTTTGAGCCCTTCCCGCTGCGCATTTCTGCCTCTTTTGTGCGCTGCCGTCTCGAGCCGTTTGCAAAGGCTCTGAATTCCGATAGAATCGTTGCGAATCCTCCCATGACCAACGAAACCCCCGAATTGAAGCGAATGAGCCGTCCGCTCGACGTGGTTGACCCTGAAGTCGCCGAAGCGCTGAACGACGAAGTGCGCCGGCAGGCGACCGGGCTCGAACTCATTGCCTCCGAGAATTTCGTTTCAGAAGCTGTGCTGGAGGCGATGGGTTCCGTTTTCACCAACAAGTACGCCGAAGGCTATCCCGGCAAGCGCTATTACGGCGGTTGCGAGAATGTCGACCGCGTCGAGCGCATCGCAATCGAGCGCGCCAAGCAACTCTTCGGAGCCGAACACGCCAACGTGCAGGCGCACTCAGGCACGCAGGCGAATATTTCGGTCTATATGACTGCGCTCGAGCCCGGCGCAACCGTGCTGGGAATGAATCTTGCACATGGCGGCCACCTGACCCACGGGCATCCTCTGAATTTTTCGGGCAAGACCTACAAATTCGTCGCCTATGGCGTGACCAAAGACACCGAAACGATCGACTACGATGAAATCGAGCGGCTCGCGCGCGAGCATCACCCGAAGATGATTGTTGCAGGCGCAAGTGCCTACGCGCGAATCATCGATTTCCCGCGGATCGCGAAAATCGCTCAGGATGCCGGCGCGCTCTTTTTCGTGGATATGGCGCATATTGCCGGGCTCGTAGCGGCGGGGATTCATCCGAGCCCTGTGCCTCATGCGGATTTCGTTTCCACCACGACGCATAAGACACTGCGCGGGCCCCGCGGTGGCCTGGTTCTTTGCCGCGAAAAATACGCCAAAGATCTCGACCGCATCACGTTTCCCGGCGTTCAAGGCGGTCCGCTCGAACACATCATCGCGGCGAAGGCTGTTTGCCTGAAGGAAGCAGCGGAGCCCGAATTCCGCGTGTATCAGAAACAAGTGGTGGCCAACGCGAGCGCTCTAGCCTCGGCCCTTGCAAAACACGGCTTCCGCATCGTCACGGGTGGAACCGACAATCATCTGTTTCTCGTCGATATGCATTCGCGCGGAGTCACAGGGCGCGACGCCGAACTGGCTCTCGAGCGCGCGGGCATGACCGTGAATAAGAATGCGATCCCTTTCGATCCTCTGCCCCCACTAAAGGCGGGTGGAATTCGCGTGGGCACTCCCGCCATTACGACTCGCGGCATGCGTGGGCCGGAAATGGAAAAAATTGCTGCCTGGATTGCGGACGTGCTCACTCACTTGGGCGACTCAGCCATCGAACAGCGTGTCCGTGGCGAGGTTGCCGCTGTTGCTGCGAGATTCCCACTCTACGCTCGCCGCCTCGAAGAAGCCGAAACCGCAGCGGCACTGCACGCTCGTCGAGCGAATCCATAGGCAGCTGCGAATCTTCCCCTCGTTTGCCTCTCTCAAACGGCCGCAATAAGACTTGGGACGTTTCAGCAAAGTGCATCTGTGCCGTTGCGCTACAGTTTTCTACCCGACGTACTGACTCGGCTTCCTGCAACCACTCTAAGTGCTGATTTCAGTTCAAACATCTGCTCCGTTCGCCGATTACTTTGGTATCCCGTTTGCGTGTATTCCTTCGCACCATCGGGAGCGAGCTACAGGGGGAGTTCCGGAGAATGGGCACTCAAGCAGCGCTTGAAACGGCTTCACGCGTAAGTTCGTACGAGGCCGACAAGGAAGCTGCCCGCGAAATTCAATACTCGCTCGTGCCTACCGGGAATTT
This sequence comes from uncultured Acidobacteriota bacterium, assembly GCA_963721825.1. Taxonomy (GTDB): domain Bacteria; phylum Acidobacteriota; class Terriglobia; order Acidiferrales; family UBA7541; genus Palsa-295. Next base: position 429,248 of record CAVRLE010000003.1, read on the forward strand.
GATTAGCGCTGGCGTGGAAGTAGCGTTTCGTTTTTCGCCCTTTGCGGAAGTGGGCGGCGACTTCACGGATTTTTTTCAACTGCCCAATGGGCTTGTGGGCCTCTACCTGGGCGACGTGGTAGGAAAAGGACTCGCGGCCGCCATGTATGCAGCCCTTGTGATGGGAACCCTCCGCGGCATCAACAAAACTGGAGAAGATACCGCGGCAGTGCTCACTCTCCTCAACAAGCGGCTGCTCGTACGTCCGATCACAGGCCGCTACTGCGCCACGCTGTACGCTCTCTTCGATCCCATCACGCGGCAGCTCACTTTTTCGAATGCGGGCCTGCCGCACCCGGTTCTCGTCTCCAAAGGTAGATATTCGCGCCTCGGCGAAGGAGGTCTTCCGTCGGCTGTCTTTCCGGGTTCGTCCTACGACAAATACACGGTGCGGCTTGCGCCGGGCGATTCCGTGCTCTTCGCCACCGACGGATTGCACGAATTGCGCAATCACCGCGACGAAGATTTCAGCTGGGAACGTTTGGGTGAGCTTTGGTGCGAGTGCGCGCGAAAATCCGCCGACGAATCCCTTGATCACCTCTTTGAAGGCGCGAAATCCTTCTCCAATGGTTCAGGCCCTCATGACGACATCACAGCTGTCGCGTTGAGAGTGCCGACGGAGGCCGAGATCGTGCAAGGCGGCCAATCGGGCTTTGCAGCGATCGAAAACAACTTCGAATCGTCCGCCGAGCTGCCGGTTTGCGCCGCGATTTCTCTTTAGGGTTCCAGCATCTTCATTCAATTCTGAAGCTGAATTTTGATTTCGAGCTGCGTCCAGCGGCCATCGCGAATCGAGTAGGCTCGAATAGGTTCAGGCACATCCGCGCGAGGTGAGAGAATGAAGTACGCTGCGTCGGGATAGTAGGCTCGCTCGACATCACGCGGCGAAGGCTGATTGTCGCCTTTCGGATGCGAATGGTAGATGCCGAGTAATTCGAGCCCCGCGGCGCGAATCTCTCGCATGATGCGGAATAGCTCTTTCGGTGCGATTTCGTAGGCGCTCGCAGGATGCTCCGCCACATTTTGTGCCGGGAACGCTTGTGCGATCGCGCCGTGGCGCCCCGCGAGCAATCCGCAGGACTCCTCTTCCGGATTGCCTCGCGCGTGATTCAAGATCTCAGCCGCAACGCCTCGCGCAAGCCGAATTTCGTCCATCAAGCAGCTCTTACCTTGGATGACTTTTCCGTACTAAACGCACGACTTGCAGTTTCGCGGCGGCTGTCATAGAATTGGTTACAGTAGCCTGGTAGTGTCTACCGAGCTGTATCTCCGATGAATTTTTGCGTTTATTTTGCGCGTAGGTCCGCCCGATAGGTGTCGACCGATCGCGTGTGAAAGCGAGCGGGTAGAAAAACCCCCGTCCGTGCCTGCGACACCCGGGTAAATTGTCTATGCCTTCTGCGCTTGGCGGCGCAAAAACGTCGGCACATCGAGATCATCCGACGGCATTTCCGGCGCCGCTTCCCGCACGTTCCGCGCCACCTGCTGCACCACGTTCGTCTGCTGCGGCGCCACCTGCGCAGGCGGCTGTTCGCGCTTCGCCGCCCACGTCTTCGGCAAATATGACGGCCGCTGAGCCGCCTTCTTTCCCGCCACCTCGCGGAAGCCGGCGGCAATCACCGTGATCTTCACGGATTCCTTCATCGCATCATCCTGCACCGCGCCAAAAATGATGTTCGCATTTTCGTGCGCAGCCATCTGGATGATCGACGACGCTTCGTGCACTTCCTGCAAGCTGAGCGTGGATGAGCCGGTGACATTGATCAGAATTCCCTGCGCGCCATTGATGCAGTTGTCTTCGAGGAGGGGGCTGTTGATCGCGCGATTGGCCGCGTCGATGGCTCGGTTCGGCCCGGTCGCAACAGCGGTGCCCATCACCGCATAGCCCTGGCCGGACATGATCGTCTTTACGTCCGCGAAGTCGCGATTGATAATGCCGGGAATCGTGATGATGTCGCTGATGCCCTGCACTGCCTGGCGCAGAATATCGTCAGCGATGCGGAACGCTTCAAAGAAACTCGTCCCGTGCTCCACGCATTCCATCAACCGCTCGTTGGGAATCACGATTACCGTGTCCACGCAGCCGATCAGCTCCGTAAGCGCCTGTTCCGCCTGCTGCATGCGCCGCTTGCCTTCGAACGCGAATGGCTTCGTCACCACCGCGACCGTGAGAGCGCCCAGCTCGCTCGCCAAATTCGCCACCACAGGCGCAGCGCCGCTGCCAGTGCCGCCGCCCAGCCCGGCCGTGACGAACACCATGTCTGCCCCGTCGAGCGCTTCTAGAATCTTTTCTGTGTCTTCGAGCGCCGCCTTCCGCCCGACCTCAGGATTCGCCCCCGCGCCAAGCCCTTTCGTCAACTTTGCGCCGAGCTGCAATTTCACCGGCGCCTGCGAAAGCTTCAGCGCCTGCAGATCCGTATTCGCGGCAATGAATTCAACACCCTCCACCTTTGCCCGAATCATGCGGTTGACGGCGTTCGAACCGCCGCCTCCCGCTCCGATCACCTTTATCTTTGCCCCATTCTGCGGCTCTTCCGTAAACGAAACTCTCATGCCCGTATCTTTTGACGTCATGCTTCCTCCCCCAGAAATTCGCCACCACTAGAAATTTTTACTGTCCTGCAAAAAGTGCCTTCAATCTTCCCGTCCAGCCGTTGGGACGCGCTCCTGCGAGGCGCCGCGTCCGCGCCCCGTAGAGAACAAGTCCAACCGCCGTCGAGTATTCAGGCTGGGAAACCTCTTCGCTCATCTCCGCAAGCCCACGCGGCGCGGCCACGCGCACCGGAAGCTTGAACACGTGCTCGGCCAGTTCCACCAGGCCGCGGAGTTTTGCGCCGCCGCCGGTGAGAATGATTCCGGCGGGGATTTGCGATTCGAGTCCGGCACGGCGCAGTTCATCGCGCACGAGCATCAGAAATTCTTGTGCGCGCGGTTCAACGATATCCGTCAACATGCGCGCGAAAATCGTTCGCGGCGGCCGGTCCCCCACGCTCGCGATTTCAATCGGAAAATCCTCTTTCACCAGATCGCGGAACGCGCAAGCGTGCTCGCGCTTGAGCCTCTCGGCTTCGGGCATCGGTGTGCGAAGGCCAACGGCAAGGTCGTTCGTCACGTGGTCGCCGCCGACGGGAATCGACGTGGTATGCCGAACCACTCCACCTGTAAACACCACCATGTCCGTGGTACCGCCGCCGATATCAAGCAGGCAGCAGCCCAGCTCCCGCTCGTCCTGCGTGAGGCACGCCTCTGCGCAAGCCAGCGGCTCGAGAACGGTGTCGTCCACGCGCACGCCGGCGCGATTTACGGCGGTAACGATATTCTGAGTCGCCGAGCCGGAGGCGGTGACGATGTGGACGTTCGCTTCGAGGCGCACACCCACCATGCCGATCGCATCGCGGATGTTGTCTTGCCGGTCGAGGAAAAATTCCTGCGGCAGCACATGCAGCACTTCGCGATCTTCGGGCAGCGATACGCCGCGCGCAGCTTCAATCGCGCGCCGTACATCGTCACGCTGAATATCGCGAGGCCGCGCGCCGACCGTAATCCCGCCGCGGCTATTGAGTCCGCGCACGTGCACTCCCGCAACTCCGATCAGCGCCGACTCGACCGGCACGTTTACAATCGCTTCGGCTTCTTCAATTGCGCGCCGGATCGAACTGACCGCCAGCTCCAGGTTCACGATCTGGCCCTTGCGCCAGCCCTTCGATTCCGCTGCGCCGAGCGCCGCAAACTTCGCGCCGCCCTCCTCTTCCATCTCGCCAATCAACGCGCAGGTTTTCGTGCTGCCAACATCAAGCGCCACCACATAACGGTCTTTCTTCGCCAATTCCGCCGCTCCTTGCTTCCCCGCCCTGCTTACAGCCGTACACTCACACCGATTTCTTCGCCGAATGTTTCTTCTCGCGATGCTGCGCCATTTTTTTCGCAGGCTTCCCTGCCGCCTTCCTTTGCGACGGCGCCGTCGCAACTCTCTCAGCAGACTTGTGCATCGGAGTCTGCTGCGAAGCGCTCATGTTTTCAGGATTCACCACCGCTTCGCGGCTGAATCGTAGGTCCACGGATTCCACTCGCCCCGCCGTTGCACGCCACTGACCAATGTTTTCAAGCAGCGTGCGGTACTTGCCTTCGAAATCGCTGTCGCCGAAATGCACGAGCAGCGGAGTCTCGGTCTGGCCCCAATCCCCGCTCGTCACGCCGCCCGGCGAACTTCCGCCGGGAAGGCCTGTAAGGGTCGCGCGCAAATCCTCGGCGTCGGAGAGATCCACTTCGCTCACCTGTTCCGTAGCGCCCGGATGCGCGGTCTGAATCTGCTGGATGAATCCGGCGAACAGCCCCATGCGCTTTTCGCGCGCGTCGATCGGCATTTCGGAGCTGACGCCGCTCACCACTGGAAAATGAAAATCGCCTTTCAACGGCCGTTCGAGAATCATTCCGTACGCGTCGACGAGGCTCATCTCGCTGCCATCACGCAAAAATGCGATCGGCGTGCGCTCCGTGATTTCAACTTCGATTCGATTGGGAAGCGCGCGCCGCACCGTGGCCTGTTCCACCCACGGCAGCGATTCGATTTGCTTTCGGCGTTGGTCTAGCGGAATCCGCAGCACGCTATGATTGCGGTCCGCTGCAAAAATCCCCAGCACACTCACGGCTTGCACGTAGCGATTGCCTGCAATGTGAATCTGATCGGGCTTTAGCAGCGCCATCGCAGGAGCGTGAAGCAGGAAATCTTCGGTGACATACGCCATGCCAGCCAGCGCAAGAGCGGCCAGTATCCACAGCGACACGCGCAGATACGTCATCCAGGCTTTTCGGCCGAACTTCCGCCGCTTGATCTCGAGCGGCTTCTGCCGCCGGAGATACTTCGGCTCCTCGTCCGCCAGAACTTCCTGCGGGTAGACGTCCGCGTCCATGGCCCTCAGTTTCGCCAGAAAATCACCTCGTTCTCGAGCTCCACTCCGTAGGCGGCGCGAACGCGCTCGCGCACGTCATCAATCAAACGCCGCATGTCGTCACAAGTTGCATTCGCCAGGTTCACAAAGAAATTCGCGTGGCGGTCGCTCACCGCCGCATTGCCCACCCGATGGCCTTTCAATTTCAATTCGTCAATCATCCGCCCCGCCGAGCCGCCCGGAGGATTCTTGAAAATGCAGCCGGCGCTTTTCTGATTCAGCGGTTGGCTGGCGCGGCGCTTTTCATTGCAAACCTTAATACCCGCCAAAATTTCCCTGTACGGCTTCGAGGGCAGTTCGAGTTTGACGCGCAGCATCACGTCGTCGTCTGCAAAAGACGTATGGCGATAGTCGAAGCGAATGTCGTTGCCGCGAACAGTCTCCACATCGCCGCTTGCAGCGCGATACAGCTCCACCTCGCGCACCCACGGCCCGATTTGAGTCCCATACGCGCCCGCATTCATCCGGAGCGCTCCGCCCACGCTTCCCGGAACGCCGATCAACCCTTCCATGCCGCCAAGATCGCGCTTCGCGCAGAAGGTCACCATTCCGCCCAGATCAGCCGAGGCATCCACATACGCCGCGTTCCCCTCCACCCGCATCCCCGGATGCGCCGTCGGAAGATGCAGCACAACCCACGGCAATTCGCCATCCGCGATCAATACGTTCGTACCGCCGCCAAGAAAACGGTGAGGAATCTTCGCGTCGGCCAGCAAGCGCATCACTGCCGGAATCGTGTCGTAGCGATGCAACAGCAGTTCGTCCGTGACGCCGCCGATCCCGAGTGACGTTTTTTCTTTCAGCGACACAGCCGCTCGCAACTCAACTCCCAATTCTTTCAACCGCTCGACAATCGCGCTGTCGTTAATCCGCATGCGAACTCGAAACCTGTGTCCCCAGCAGCATTGCAAGCTGATCGAGAACGCGGCCCACGCTGCCCGCGCCAATCGTCAAAATCGCATCGCCCGGCCGCGCTTCACGCAGCATGAACTCGACGCCCGCCTGCATCGTGCTCGTAAACACCACATTCTTGTGCCCGGCCGCGCTGATTGCTTCGGCAAGCCGCTCGCCGGTAATGCCCTCAATCGGATGTTCGCTCGCCGCGTAGATTTCCGTGAGCACCAAAACGTCCGCGTCATTGAACGCCCGGCAAAAATCGTCCCAGAGAAATTGCGTACGCGTGTAGCGGTGCGGCTGGAACAAGACCAGCAGGCGCTTGTACCCGCATCCGCGAGCAGCTTCGAGCGTCGCGCGAATCTCAGCGGGATGATGGCCGTAGTCGTCAATCAGCGTAACCCCGGCATATACGCCCTTCACTTCGAAACGGCGGCCAACGCCCGAAAACTTTTCAAGCCCAACTCGAATCAAATCCGCCGGCACATTCAGAGACAGCGCCACAGCCGCTGCGGCGGCCGCATTCCGCACATTGTGAATTCCCGGCGGCGACGGCAGATTGAAAATTCCGAGATCTTCGCCGCGATACGTAAGCCGGAATTCGCTCGCGAGGCCTTTGAGTTTCACATCGCTGATCACAAGATCGGCTTGGCTCGTGGTGCCATACGTAATCACTGGCCGCTTCACGGAAGGAAGCATTGCCTGCACGTTCGGTTCATCGAGACACAAAATCACCGTGCCGTAAAAAGGAACCCGATTCATAAATTCAAGAAATACGCTCTGGATTTCCTCGAGCGACCGGTACTGATCGAGATGTTCACGGTCAATCGTCGTGACCACCGCGACAACGGGCGCCAGCAGCAGGAACGAACGATCGCTCTCGTCCGCTTCCACCACCATGTAATCGCCCTGTCCCACGCGCGCGTTCGAGCCCGCATGATTCACGCGCCCGCCCACAACAAACGTCGGATCGAGTCCCGCGGCCGCAAGAACCGAAGCGACCATCGAGGTCGTCGTCGTCTTCCCGTGCGCGCCAGCCACCGCAATCCCATACTTCAACCGCATCAGCTCCGCCAGCATTTCAGCCCGCGGAATCACCGGAATCTTCAACCGGTGCGCCTCGATCACTTCCACGTTGTCCGGCCGAACGGCCGATGAAATCACCACCACATGTGCGCCATGCACATTCGCGGCCTGATGTCCCTCGTAAATCTTTGCGCCCAGCTTTTCGAGCCGCGAAGTTACCGGCGTCGCCTTCAAATCCGATCCGGACACCGCATAGCCGCTCGACAGCAACACCTCCGCAATCCCGCTCATTCCGCTCCCGCCGATTCCGACGAGATGGATGCGCTGAAAATTGCGAAACGTGACCATCATGGCCGCGACACCTCTTCAAGCAGGTCCACAATATCTTCCACAGCGCGCGGCTTCGCCAACGCACGCGCGCGGTCTTCCATTTCCGAAATCTTCCAGGGCTGGTCGAGAAGGGAGAAAACTTCGCCGGTCAATCGCTCGGGCGTCAATTCAGGCTGCGGGATCAGGCGGGCCGCCCCTGCGTTCTGCATTGCCTCCGCATTGCGCATCTGATGCGCGTCAGTGGCGGCTCCGAAGGGGATAAAGATGGCGGCGCGTCCTGCGCCAGATATTTCTGCGACAGTGATCGCACCCGAACGGCAGACGATCAAGTCCGCCTGGGCAAACCGCTCCGCCATATTTTCGATGAAGGGTAGGACCTCGGCCTTGAATTCGCGTTTCGCATACGCCACGCGCACGGCATTATAGTCGGCTTCGCCCGTCTGATGCACGATGAAAAGCTGATTTTTTCGTGGTACTAAGAGGTCGAGCGAGTCGACCACGGCGCGGTTGATCGGAAGCGCGCCTCGGCTTCCCCCGGTGATTAAGATCGTAAACGGAGCCTGATGCTCCTTCCGCGGCACCGAAAAGAATTCCGGGCGTATGGGACAGCCGGTGAGAATCGCTCGGCGGCCTAGCTTAGCAGCCGTCTCCTGGTGCGCAACAGCCACTCTCGTTGCAATATTCGCGAGCACTCGGTTCGTGAATCCCGGTTCGACGTTCGGCTCGAACACCACGGTAGGAATCGCAGCCAGGGTCGCAAGCAGCATCATCGGGCCCGACGCGTACCCTCCTACTCCGAATGCAGCTGAAAAACGGTGCCGGCGCAATATCGCGGCGGAATCCAACATGCCCAGCGGCAAAAGCGCCGCATTGCGAATCAGCTTCGCCCCGCTCATGCCTTTGAGTCCAGCCGCACGAATGGTTTCCAGCGGCAACCCCGCCTGCGGCACCAGTTTTGATTCAAGCCCGCGTTGGGTTCCCACAATCACTACTCGCCGCTCTCCTCGAGAATCCGTCTCCGATTCCGCAAATCCGCGCCGCAGCCATTCGCGCGCGACGGCTATCGCCGGAAAGACGTGTCCGCCCGTACCGCCGCCCGCGACTAGCAACTCTTTTACCGCAGCGCTCAACTTTCGTCCGCGTGCTGGCTGATGTTTAACAGCACTCCAGTGGCCAGCAGCATGCCGAGCAAACTCGAGCCACCGTAGCTGACGAACGGCAGCGGAATTCCCTTCGTCGGCATCAACCCGAGCACCACGCTCAGGTTGACCATCGCCTGGCCAACCACCATTGTCGTAATGCCCAGCGCCAAAAGCCGGCCGAATTCATCAGGCGCTTTCATCGCCGCGACAAACCCTCGCCAACCGTACATCGCGAACAGCAAAAGCACGATAACCGCTCCGATGTAACCGAGTTCCTCGCAGATGATGGCGAAGATGAAGTCCGTGTGCGCCTCCGGCAGAAAGAAAAGCTTTTGCCGGCTCTCCATCAGCCCAACACCGGAAAATCCGCCCGAGCCCACCGCGATGAGCGACTGCAGCAGCTGAAAACCGTGCCCCTGCGGATCGGCACCAGGTGAAAAAAATGACTTGGCGCGCTCGTAGCGATAGGGCACGCGTACGATCAAAAGATAAATCGCCGGAATCGCAGCCAGGCCGGTGGCAAAAATGTAGCGCAGCGAAAGCCCGGAAACGTAAAGCATCACAAACGCGATCATGAAAATCATGCATGCTGTGCCCATATCGGGCTCAGCGAGAACTAGCGCCGCCATCACCAGCACGGTTCCCAGCGCGGGCAAAAGCGAATGCAATGGATCATTGATGCCGAATCCGCGCGGCTTCCGGCGAATCTCGAGAAACCACGCCAGATAAAAAATCACCACCAGCTTCGCCAGCTCCGACGGCTGAAAGCTCGCCGGGCCAAGCCGGATCCACCGATGCGTCGCGTGCGAGCGGTCGAGAAAAAACACGGCGATCAAGAGCAGCAGCGTCACAGAAAGGGCCGTGAAAATCACGCGCGGCTGGCGCAGCTTTCGATAGTCCGTATTCATTGCCCAGAACATCCCCGCAATTCCGATAGCGATCCAAAGAACCTGCCGCAGCAGGAACGTGTACCCGTTGCCGGTCTGTTGGCCCGCCGTCACAGCCGACGCGCTGAACACCATCACGGCGCCGATGAAGCACAGCGCCAGCGTCACGCCAAACAGTTGCCGGTCCGGCTGCAAATTACGTGGCATCGTTGGCACCTTTCTCGAGAGGGATTTCAGCAGCCGCCATACGGGCTGTGCCGCCGCCCGCTTCGCGTTTGAGCTGTGCCACAAGCTCCTTGAAAACGCGACCGCGGTGCTCATAATTTTCGAACTGATCGAAACTGGCGCACGCCGGCGCGAGCAGCACAACATCTCCCGACTTCGCGCGTTCGGCGGCGACCTCGATAGCACGTCCAAGGGTGCCTGCATGCTCAATCGGGGCAGCGCCTTCGAGATGCGCTGCGATCTTTTCTGCAGCTGCACCGATCAAAAGAACCAGTCGTGCCCGTTGCCGGAGCGGCTCGCGAAGCTCGGCATAACCTGTGCCCTTGTCCTTGCCCCCGAGAATCACGATCAGCGATCCGGGAAACGCCTCGATTGCTTTCACCGTAGCGTCCACATTCGTCGCTTTCGAATCGTTGTAGAAGGCGACGCCATTTATCTCGGCAACAAACTCGAGCCGGTGTTCAACTCCCTGGAATGTCTTGACTCCGTTCGCTATCGAAACCGCGTCCGCTCCAGCTAGAGACGCGGCGGTACACGCTGCTAGTACGTTTTCTACGTTGTGCTCACCCTTGAGCGGAATATCCTCGACCCTCAGCAGCGGGTTTTCCGAACCTTCAATACGAAAAACAATTTGACCATCCATCACGAAGCTGCCTTGCGCGACTCGCTTCTTTCGACTGAACCAATAAATATGCGGACGCGAAGGCATTCGCCGCGTCACCTCCGGATCGTCGGCGTTCAAAATCGCAAAGTCGCGCTCTAGCTGGTTTTCGAACATCCGCATCTTCGCCGCCGCGTACTGCTCGAACGATTCATGTCGGTCCAGATGATCGGGAGTGAGATTCAACAGCACGCCAATTTCAGGCCGAAACGCTTCAATCGTCTCCAGCTGAAAGCTGCTGATCTCCGCAACCGTCACCGTCGAATCCATCGACGACTCAACGCGCGCAAGCAGTGGCGTCCCGATGTTTCCCCCCACAAGCGTAGGAATATTCGCGGTCTTCAATATGTGCGCCACAAGGGAAGTCGTCGTCGTCTTGCCATTCGAACCCGTAATCGCGATGAGTTTCCCGCGCAGAAACCGCCAGGCCAGCTCGATTTCGCTCCAAACCGGAATTCCCAGCGAACGCGCCGTCTCAAGCAGCGCGATCCTCGCCGGCACGCCGGGGCTGACGACAATCAGATCCAGTCCGCCGAGATCCACCGTCGCGTTTGGACCAAGCGCCAGCGCCACGCCCGCCGAGCGAAGCTCTGCCGCCACTTCGCGCAACTCATCCTCGGGCTTGATATCCGTCGCAGCCACGATCGCGCCATATCCCGCGCAGAAGAGCGCCGTCGCCACACCCGTGCGCGCAAGTCCTACCACCAGCACCCGCTTTCCTTCGAGATCAAATCCCGGTCTCACTCGTCGCCTACCTCAATTTCAAAGTGGTCAGCGAAAACAGCGCAAAAACCAGCGCCGCAATCCAGAACCGCACGATAATTTTCGATTCGCTCCAGCCTATCAATTCGAAATGATGATGTAGCGGCGCCATCCGAAACACGCGCTTCCCGGTCAGTTTGAACGACCCCACCTGAATGATCACCGAAAGCGCTTCAAGCACAAAAACTCCGCCAATCGAGAGAAGCAGAATTTCCTGCTTGATGATGACGGCCACTGTCCCGATCGCGCCGCCCAGCGCCAGCGAACCTACATCGCCCATGAACATCTCCGCCGGATGCGCGTTGTACCAAAGAAATCCTAGCGACGCGCCCACCACCGAGCCGCAAAAAATCACCAGATCGCCTGCATCGGGAATTTTCTGAATCTCCAGATACTCCGCAAAACGCGCGTGGCTCGAAATGTAAGTCAGCACCGTCAGCGCCGCGGACGAAACCAGCACGCAGCCAATCGCGAGCCCGTCCAGTCCGTCCGTAAGGTTCACCGCATTCGAGCAGCCCACAATCACCAGTACGAGAAATAAAATAAACGGAACAAAAGCGAGCGGCCAGATGTACTGGTGCGCGAGCAGCGAGTCAATCACCAGATCAGGATGCAGCCGCTTGTCAAAGGGCACGCTCAATTGCGTCGAATACGCCCCGTGCGCCTGCAACGTGAGCAGAACCGCGCCGACGCCCGCGCACGTCAGCACCTGATACAAAAATTTCACACTCGGTCGCAGCCCCATATTCCGCCGCTTCACCACTTTGTTGTAGTCGTCGATGAATCCAATCGTCCCAAACGAAAGGGTCGCGCCGACCGCGAGCAGCACGTACAAATTTCGGAGATCGGCCCACAGCAGCGTGGGAATCACGATCGCCGCGACTATCAGGACGCCTCCCATCGTCGGAGTGCCGGCCTTTTTCTGATGTGCTTTTGGCCCCTCCTCGCGAATAAATTGTTTCACCTGCAAATCGCGCAGCCGGTCTATCACCCAAGGTCCCAGCAGAAGCGAAATCAGAAGCGCCGTAAGACTCGCAACCGCCGTGCGTACCGTGATATAGCGAAAAACGTTCAGCGGACTGAAATATGGGCGCAGTACATAGAAGAAAAGGTAGTAGAGCATTTCAGCCCTTCACCTTTTGTCCTGCCTCTACTCGCTCCCCGGTCGATTTCGAAGCGATGCGGCTATGCCCGGCCTCGATCGCTTCCAGAATTTTCTCCATGCGCACGCCGCGCGAGCCCTTCAGCAAAAGCAAATCGCCGTGTTCGATGAAGCCGCTCAAGAATTTCGCTGCTTCGCCCGAATTTTCGAAAAACCGCGCTCGCTCTTTAGAATGCCCCGCCTCAATGGCTGCCCGAACCAATTCCGCGGCATTGCCCTGCACGCCGAAGATCCAATCAATCTTTCTCGAGCGCAGCGGCATGCCGTCCGCACTCGCTATGCAATTCCGGTGCGGACTCACCAAGCTCCAGCATTTCACCCGCCGCTAGAATCTCGCCGGCGATAGCCGGGCGTCGCTGCCAGCAGTTCAGCCAACGCATCAAGCGCCGTGGGACTCGAATTGTAGGAATCGTTGATGACCGTAAATCCGTCTTCAAATCGCACCACCTCGCCGCGCTTATCAGCCGGCACCAGCGACGGGAACACGCTCCGAGCGTCATCGGCGCCAATTCCCCAAACGCTCGCCGCGGCCAGAGCCGCCACCGCGTTCATAACGTTGTGCCGCCCGATCAACGGCAATTCCAGCCGCGCTCGTCCCGCAGGCGATACCAAATCAAAGGCCGATCCCTCAACTCCTCGCTCCTCAATTTTCTCCGCGCGAAATTCCGCGCGCGGCGAAGCGCCAAACCAAATCACTCGCCCGCGCGACACTTCCGAAAATCGCGCCACGCGCTCATCGTCCGCATTGAGCACAGCAGTGGCGCTGGGCCACGCGAGATTTTCAATCAACTCGCGCTCCGCCAGCGCAATCTCGTCAACCGACGCGAAAAATTCCAAATGCTCCACCGCCACACGCGTAATCACGCCCACATCGGGCGGCGCAATCTGCGCCAGCCGCGCCAGCTCTCCTCGATGCGACATCCCCATTTCGATAATCGCCGCATCGTATTCATCGCTCAGCCCCAGCAGCGTCAGCGGCAGCCCGTACTCATTGTTCAAATTCCCTTGGGTCTTCAGAACGCGGAACCGCGCGCCCACGAGCGCCGCCAGAATTTCTTTTGTGGTGGTCTTTCCGATCGACCCTGCCACGCCCCCGATCTTTCGTCCCGGTTTCGTCTTCCGCCACCGATCGCAAGCGCGCGAGGCCAGGCGATGCAATCCGTCGAGCGTGTCCTCGACAACAAAGAGTTTTTCGCGAATTTCTGGCGAATATTCCGACGCGCGTTCGCTCGCCACCAGCCCGGCCGCCGCTCCACCAGCCAAAGCCCCGACAACAAAACCGTGTCCATCGTGACGCGGACCGCGTATGGCGATAAACAGTTCTCCGGGCCGAACAGTGCGTGAATCAATCGACACGCCGGCCACCCCGGCCACGGGGTCAACACCCGCGGGCACCGGGACACCCAGTGCTTCAGCCACTTCCGCCACTCGCCACCGCATTCGGTCTCCAACGGGCTCTGCTTCAATTTCAAGCGCAAGCTCTCAGGATACGAAATTGCTTCTACTTCTCTTCGCCGGTTGCTTCGAAAATCCCTTGCTGCGCAAAATCTCGCGCGCCTTCTCGCGATCGTCAAACTCAAACGTGCGATCGCGCAAAATCTGCGTGTTCTCGTGACCCTTACCCGCCAGCAGCACGATGTCTCCCGCGCGCGCTTCGTCAAAGGCCATTCCCAGCGCCGTCTCGCGATCCTGCTCGATCCGGTAGTTCCCGTTTACCTTCTGCAATCCCACGACCACGTCGTTGATGATGCGCAAGGGATCTTCCGTGCGCGGATTGTCGCTCGTCAGAATCACCAGATCGCTCAACGAACCCGCCGCCTCGCCCATCAGCGGACGCGTCGAACGGTCCCGCTCTCCTCCCGCGCCAAAAAGTGTGATGATGCGTCCCGATGGATTCAATTCGCGCGCCGTCGCAATCAGATTGCGCATCGCATCGTCCGCATGCGCGTAATCCACCACCACGTAGAACGGCTGCCCTTCATCAATCTGCTGAAAACGCCCCGGCACAAGCGTCAAATTCGCAATTCCCTCCTCGATTTTTCCATTCGGAATTTCGAGAGCGATGCCGGCGCCAATCGCCGCCAGAATGTTGTAGACATTAATTCGCCCCACGAGCGACGAGCGCACCTCGATCTTCCCCGCCGGGGTCTGCGCAATGAACTCCAGGCCCTTAAAACTCAGCGCGAATTTCTTTGTCGTGAGCTCGGGCTCGCCCTTCAATCCATACGTAATCGTTCGCTTCGCAAGCCCTTCAAGGCGCGTCGCGTACGAATCGTCTGCGTTGATCACCGCAACATCCGGAGCTCCCGCGCCGGTTCCTTCAAACAATCGCCGCTTCGCCGCGAAGTAATCCTCAAACGTCTTGTGAAAATTCAGATGGTCGCGTGTCAAATTCGTAAAAATAGCCGCCGCTAAATGGCAACCCCACACGCGCTCGAATGCCAGCGAATGCGAACTCACCTCCAGCACCGCGTGCGAACCACCCGCATCGCGCACCTCCGCGAACATCTCCTGCAAATCGAGCGACTCCGGCGTCGTGTTCGTAGCTTTCCGGCTGCCTTGCGGTGTACGGTATCCGGTCGTCCCCACAAGCCCGCTCGTGAATCCCGCAGCCTGCACAATCGAGTCCACCAGAAACGCAGTCGTGGTCTTCCCATTTGTTCCGGTGATTCCCACAAGCTTTAGCGCGTCCGCCGGATGCCCGTAAAAATTCGCAGCCGCCTGCGCGAGCGCTCGCCGTTCTTTGCCCGCCGGAATTTCGATCCACGTAATCTCGGCACTCGTATCTGCCGGGCGTGTGCTCGAACTTGCAATCACCTTCGCGCCATGCGCGATCGCACCGCTCACAAATTGATTCCCATCCACTTTCTCACCAGGCAAGGCGAAGAACATCGCATCCGCCTCCACCTTGCGGCTGTCGTATGCAATCGAACCCACAGAAGGATCGGTCGGCCCGCTCACGTGAACACCCGCAATCCCTTCCAGTATTTCCGCGAGCTCCATCCCGCTGCTCTTCGCACTTCCGTTTTTGCCCGCTTTGGGTCGGTCCCGTTCCATAACGAAACTCAATTCATCGCTCCCTTCACCGACGCCGGCACCAACCGCCCTGCCTTACCGAATCGCACCGTCAACCGTGTGCCCCGCACCACTTGCGTTCCGGCTTCTACAGACTGTTCCAACGCAACTCCGCTGCCAATCAGCGCAGGGACAAGCCCGATCCGCGAACACGCCTCCGTCACGCTTCGCACCGTCTGCCCTGCGAGGTTCGGAACCATCACCGCTTCCTGATTTCCAAACGCGATTGTCGGAGCGCTCGGCTTCGTTGCGCCGCTCTTCTCGACTTTCTCGAGCCTATCGGCGACCGACTCGTTGCCTGCGCCGTTGTCATCATCGCGGTCACTGGCCTCAGCACCGATTTCCGCCGGCTGCGGCCGCACCTGATCGCTGTTCTTTGCGGTCTGCACGTCCGATGTCGAAGGCACATCGCGCGGCACGTCGAGATACGTAAGCACCTGCTCGGCCACGCGCTTGAAAACGGGCCCGCCAACTTCGCCGCCATGGTGCGCGCCCACCGGCGAATCGAGCACCACAAGAATCGTCACAGCCGGCTCGTTCACCGGCGCAAATCCCACAAACGACGAATTGTATTGGTTCGGCGAATATCGTCCCGTCGCCGGATCAATCTTTTGCGCCGTTCCGGACTTCCCCGCCGCCGTATAACCGTCAAGCTGCGCCGGCTTCCCAGTGCCTTCCAGAATCACCGTCTCCATCATTTCGCGCACAGTCGCCGCCGTTCTCGCGTCGGTCACTTGCTCAGGTTCAACAGCCGCCCGCGTGTATGCGGACGTTCCGCCGCGCACCTCCTTTACGATGCGCGACCGGTACAACGTGCCGCCGTTCGCAATCGCCGAAATTGCCGACACAATCTGCACCGGCGTAACGCTCACTTCCTGTCCAATCGCAAGCGATCCAATCGAACTCGCCGTCCAATTTTCCAACGGGCGCAAGAGTCCGCGATTTTCACCGGGCAATTCGATTCCGGTAAGCTGGCCAATTCCAAACCCTCGCATCGTCTCGTAAAATTTCGGCGCGCCCAGTCTGAGCGCAACCTTGATTGAACCCACGTCGCTCGAATGCGCCAGCACTTCCTGCACGCTCAGCACTCCAAACGGATGCCAGTCGTGAATCAACCGGCCCGCCACCAATATCGACCCCATCTGGCAATCCACCAGGTCCGACGGCCGCGCCGCTCCATTTTCAATCGCGCCCGTCATTGTCACCACCTTAAACGTAGAACCAGGTTCGTAAGCGGCAGATACTGCGCGGTCCATCCGCACTTCGTCCGGAAAGCTACCCGGATTATTGGGGTCGAATGTCGGCCGCACCGCGACAGCGAGCAGTTGCCCGGTATTGGGGTCCTGCACAACCACCGTGCCGTTGTTCGCGTGTGTCTCTTCGATCGCCCGTTCGAGTTCCTTCTCTGCGATGTACTGAATCGTTTGGTCGATCGTGAGCACCACGCTCGCGCCGGGATCAGCAGCGGATTCCGTCCGGTCGTACCAGCGTCGCCGCCCGTCCGCCATCACCATCATCTTTCCAGGACGCCCGCGAATCTGCTTATCGAGCGAGTACTCAATACCGCCGTTGCCCTTCTCATCCACGTCCACATAGCCCAGAACGTGCGCCGCAAGCTCATGCTGCGGGTATACGCGGCGATTTTCTTTCTGAAAGAAAACGCCGCGTAGATTCATGTCCTGAATCCGCTGCACGGTTTCAGGCGATAATTTTTTCGCCAGCCGCACCGGCGTGTGCGCTTCGCGAATTTTCGTTTCCAGATCGTCGGCCGGCATGCCAAGCGCGGGCGCCAGCAGCCGCGCCACCATTTCCGCATCGGTGATTTCCGCCGGGTCGCCAAAAATGGAATCCATCGGCAGGCTGATCGCCAGCTCCCGGCCTTTGCGGTCGTAAATCACGCCGCGCTTCGGGCTGATTTCGAAAACTCGCTGCTGTTGGTGCTGGGCCTTGGTGAAGTACTCGCCGTAGCAGAACAACTGAAGATAACTGAGGCGCCCGACAACCACCGCCATCCAAACCACTGCGACAACCCAAACGACTAACCAGCGGAGACGCGGCTTGCGCTGCTCCATGGAATCCGGCCTACCCTGTCTGAAGCTTTGCCGCGGCCTTCGCAGTTGCGTCACCGAAGTTCCGCGCGAACCCGTCGGTGTTGCCTCTCACAAATCTCGAAATGAAATCTCAGCAGCGAGTCGATAATCCGTTAAGGCCGAACAATCTGCCCACCAGCCCGCGCCTGCGCCACCACCGCATCGCTCGCATCCGCCGAACTCTGCTGCCCCGGCGCCGCCACCGTCAAACCAAGATGCCGGCGCGCATAATTATCAATGCGCCCGGGCGCACGAAGCGTCGCATCTTCTACATGCAACTGCTGATTCAGCTCAAGTGCCTGCGACCGCGCCGTTTGCAGCTGTTCCAGCTGATAATGAAGCTGAATGCACTCAAAATGCTGCCAGGCGTAGCTCAGCAAACACGCCGCCATCGCCGCGCCAATCGCCACCGTTCGCCAGCAATCATTCAGCCTCGCCTTGGGCGTCGGCCGCGCCAATCGCGAATTATCAATGCGCTTTACCGTGTGATATTGCGTTGTATGCGAATGCGTCATGACCCGCTCCCAGCCGTCAGAATCTCCGCCGGCGACAATTTCTCCGCCACGCGCATCTTTGCGCTGCGCGCTCGCGGATTCGTTCGAATCTCTTCGTCGCCAGGCTGAATCACTTTCTTGGTGAGCACCTGAAAACTGCCTTCGCGAGCCAGGTCTTGAAAGGCGTGTTTGACGAGACGATCTTCGAGCGAGTGATAACTGAGGACGATCCACCGTCCTCCAGAATTCAAAGTGGCAGGGGTCCGCGAAAGAAACTGCCCGAGTTCCTCCGACTCTCGATTCACCGCTATCCGCAGCGCCAGAAACGTTTTTGTCGCGGGTTGCAGTCTCTGCCTTCCCCTTGCTTTTCGGACCCCTGCCACAATCGTTGCCAGATGTTCGGTGTCGCGGATCGGCCGCGCTCGAACGATTGCTCTGGCGATTCTTCGTGAATCTCTCTCCTCCGCCTTCTGATAGAGGAGATCGGCCAGCTCTTTCTCCGGCCAGTAATTCACAATTTCGTCTGCCGTCAGCGCATCGTCGGGATTCATGCGCATGTTCAACGGCGCCGCCCAGCGGAATGAAAATCCGCGCTCAGGGCTGTCCAGCTCCAAACTCGAAATTCCCAGATCGGCAATCACTCCGTCGAACGGAGGCAGATTCAAATTCGCCGCCACTTCGCCGATCTTCGAAAACTCTGCGTGCACCAGACTCACCCGCCGCTCGTGCGCCCTCAATCGCTCCCGCACAATTTCCAGTGCCTGCGGGTCGCGATCCATCCCCACCAAACGCCCCGTCGTCAGCCGCTCGGCGATCGCAATGGCATGCCCGCCTGTGCCAACGGTGGCATCCAGATACGTGCCCTCAGGCCGAATCTGCAACCAGTCCAAAACTTCCTTCAGCAGGACCGGTATATGCAGAACGCTCAAAAGCTAGATGCCCAGATCTTCCAGTACCTTTTCGTCTTCCGCCGTGATGGGATTACGATTCAGTTGTTCGAGGAATCGCGCGTGGTTCCACACTTCCAGATAAGTGAGCTGGCCTTGAATGTCGACCTCGCCCTTCATCTGCGCCGATTCCCTCAGTACCGGTGGAATTAGAATGCGCCCCTGACCATCCACCTCGACCAGCTGACCGTAGTAATTGGCCCGTGCTAAAAACTTTTGCTTCGCCCGGTTGTAAGAGGATTGCTTCGCGAGTTTCTTCTCGATCTCTTCCCACGCTTTCATGGGATAGATCCTCGCGTAATCGCCGCTTGAACTCGTGACGTAGAATTTCTTGCCCGACTTGCGCAATTCGGCTAGAAAATCGGCGGGGATCTTCACCCGTCCCTTTTCGTCCACAGTTGCCGAATAGTTGCCCCGCAGCATGAAAACCTTCGTCGCCCGGCGTGTACGCCCTGGGAATCACTCGCTTGTTCGCCCCACCCTGAGCCACTTCAGGACCACCCGACTGCGCCCACTGCTTAACACCTTCTACCACTCTGCGCCACTTCTTCCCACTTTGTGCCCCGATTGTAGATAGGTTCTTCCGCGTGTCAAGTTAAATTCTTCGAGAAAATCAATTTTCTTTGTGGAAAAAATCGAACTGCGTGCAGCGTTTTCTAGTGCGTGCGCTTGGTCAAAACCACAATTACTTGTGGTGAGAAAAGTCTCCTCATCGCACGCCTAGTTGTCCGATTGATGGGAAAATCTGAAAATGTATTGTAAGAGTTAATAAAAAATTTCTTCGGGGATCAAACTATTGTGCCGCAGGGGCACTGCGCAGCGTGCTGAGGCTCCGCACCATCGACTGTTCGTCCGGGTTCAACCCCTGCATAAACTTGGGGTCGTTCAGCGCTTTGTCCCGGTCTGCTGGGCTCATTCCCTGCAGCGTGTGCAGCTTTCCGTTCACCGCCTGGCGCCGCTCCGGCGTCATTCCCTGCCATTTCGGCAGAAGTTCGTTTCTCACCTTATTGCGATCCTCGGGAGAGAGCTGCTGCCACCTCTGCGCGCGCTCCTTTAGAGCGTTCTTCTGATCGGGCGTCAGATTGTTCCATTTCTGCAAATTCTGCCGGATCTGCTGTTGACGCCCCGGCGGAAGACTCTGGAATCGCTCATTGTTCCGCATGAAGCGTTCCTGCTCGGCAGGCGGCTTGTCGCGAAGATTCTCAACCCACTTCGGCGGCAACCCGGCCATGCCGCGCCCATTGCCCGCGCCACCATTCGAGCCGCCGTTAGCTTGCGCATTCACCGCCGTGCCAACACCTTCACCCCGCGAATTCTCAGCCGCACCCGCCGCGTTCGGACGCGTTTCGTTCGGACGCGTCACAGCTGAATTGGCGCTCGCTGCTCCCGCGGACGGATGCGCCTCTGCGCCCGCGCCCGCCTGCCCATTTGCACGCTGAGCCGGCGGATGCGCCTGCGCACCGTATGCGCGCGCTGCCGCTTGCCTCCGCGCTCGCATCATCGCGCGTCTCTGTTGCCGCGCAGTAGCCCACTGGCCTTGCTGCGCCAAAACAGGCTCCGCCGCAAGCCCTAAGAACAGGCCGCAAGCCAGCGCGATCAGTAGCGCGAAACGACGCACCTACATCCCTCCAGTATCATCCTGCTTCAAATTGTCCTTCGACTTATCCGTCGCGGCCGGCACCGGTAGCTCCGATAGCGCGTCAAACTTCGACAGCACGTCGTAATTTTCGAGCACGCCCAGATTCTCGATCACCTGATACTGCTGCTGCTCTGTAACCGGAGCCGGCATCGTTGCTGTCGTCGAATAATCGCGCGGCAAACGCGATACCCACACGCACAGCGCCACCAGCAACGCCATCGAAAGCGCCAGCCGCGGCTGCGGCACAAACCATCGGAACCAACCCGGACGCGGCTCATCAGCAATCCGCTGCCGGATGCGCGCATCGAATCCCAGCGACGGCTCCTCGATCGGCATCTCGTCGAGCACGTTCCATACTTTGCGGAATTCCTCAGCGCGCGTCCGGCACCCAGCGCAACTCGCAAGGTGATCTTCCACTTCCAACCGCTCAGCGGAATTCGCCCGCCGGTCCAGATACGCAACCAGCTCTTTTGAAACATCTTCGCACTTCATCACAGCCTTCCTTCCCCTGCGCGATTCCCTACCGGCTGCTGCGCCATCAGCGGAGCCAGTTCGATTCGCAGGGTCTCGTAAGCGCGAAACAAAAGCGATTTCAACGCGCTTTCCGAGCATTCCAGAACTTTCGCAATCTCTCCGTAATCCATCTCTTCATATTTATGCAGCAGCACTGCCGCGCGTTGCTTTTCCGGCAACGCCTGGATCGTGCGGCGAATAAATTCAGCGCGGTCCCGCTCGATCATGTGCTCGTCGATCCGCATCTCTCGCGTGGGCACTTGAATCGGCGCCTCATCTTCATCGGCAGGAGCGTCAATCGAGACTTCCATCCGCTGGTGGCGATTGTCGCGAATAGAATTCAGCGCCAGGTTCGTGGCAATGCGGAAAAGCCAGGTGGTGAACTTCGCGCCCGCGAAATAATCCTTGCGCGCGCGATAAATCCTCAGAAAAACTTCCTGCGCCAGATCTTCTGCCGTCGCCGTATCCCGAACCATTCGATAGAGGAAATTGACCAGCGGCGTTCGATACTTCTGCAATAGAAGCTCGAAGGACGCAGTGTCCCCCGCCTTCACGTCCATCATCAGTTGGACGTCGGTCCTGGCCATAGCCTCCACAGTTTATCTAACACACACAGCGCCATAAAGTTGCGGTGGGCACTTTTGAGCCGAACCTGGCACGTATCAACCCGGGAACCTAACGCGGGCGCGGATCGAGCCTCGCAGGGAAACTGACGAGTAGGCATAACGTCTTTCCCATGATAGGGTTGGCAGGAACCCCATGATGCTGCGGGTCTTATTAATAACCGCCGTTCTTACATTGCCCGGCGCGCGGGGCGCACAAAAACCTTCCGAGCCTGCTCAATCCGCTTCCACCCCCGCCTGCGCCACCTCGCCGGACGATGCCGATGCAGCCTCTACGGCGACCAAAAACGACTTTGACGCGAAAGCAAAGCTCAATTGCGATCTGACCACAAACGCTGAGCTCAGCGCCGCCGTGGTCTTCATGAGTCCGAAAGAAACAGACGAACTCTTCTCTAAAGGTAGCGGGTGGAAAGACTTCGCGCAGAAATTTCCGAACGCCGCCGGGTTTACGATCGTGTCGGCAATCGCATTCGACGGCTCACACCGTCAGGCGCTCGTCTACGTGGGAAACTCGTGTGGCATGCTCTGTGGCACCGGCTACGTCGTGCTGCTCGAAAAGAAAAAAGACAAATGGATCGCCGCGAAGACGGCTAAAATTTGGAATGCGACATGAGTGCTCTCGCACGAGCAACGCCGTGAGGCGCATGCTGAGGTGCATGCCATGATGAACTTCGCGTTCTCTCGCCGCCAATTTCTCAAAACAACGGGCCTCGCGGCCGGAACATTCATAGTCTCACCCGCGATCGCCCGCTGTGCCCTGGCCACGCAAACGGAGACCGCCACTCCCGACTATGTGCTGCACATCAAGAACTCGGCCGTGGAGATAGCGCCCAAGCGCTTCATCTCGATGACCACGTACAACGGTCAGTTTCCGGGACCTCTGTTGCGCTTTAAGGAAGGGCGGCCGGTCACCATCGACATCTTTAACGACACCGATACTCCCGAACAGCTCCACTGGCATGGCCAGCGCGTTCCCACCGACATTGACGGCGCCGCCGAGGAAGGGACGCCCTTCATTCCAGCTCAAGGCAAACGTCGCATCACTTTCACTCCCAATCCAGCGGGTCTTCGCTTCTATCACACGCACAATCGCGCGGGCGCCA
This sequence comes from uncultured Acidobacteriota bacterium, assembly GCA_963721825.1. Taxonomy (GTDB): domain Bacteria; phylum Acidobacteriota; class Terriglobia; order Acidiferrales; family UBA7541; genus Palsa-295. The sequence goes on from CAVRLE010000003.1 coordinate 451,809, forward strand.
ACCTGGCGGCCGGACAATACAGCGGCCAAGTCGGACCGGTTTATATCGAGCCCAAAGAAAATCCGGGACGATTTGACCGCGAGGTGTTTCTCACACTGAAGGAGTTCGAGCCCACGTTGAGTCAAGGCGGCGACATGCCGCAGGATTTTTTGTCTCCCGCAACAGAAGTCAAAAAACCGAAAGACGTGGGCGAGTCTGCGATGAAGGCATCGCTAGCCAAGGGAATGAAACATGGATTTGAAGTGGGCTACAAATCATTCACGATCAATGGACGCACGTTAGGCCACGGCGAGCCCGTCCGCGTGAAACACGGCGAACGGGTGCTGTTCCATATTCTGAATGGCAGCGCCACAGAAATTCGCAGCCTGGCATTGCCCGGGCACACTTTTCAGGTGATTGCGCTCGATGGAAATCCTGTCCCGAATCCCGTGGCCGCCCCGGTTCTATGGCTTGGAACCGCGGAACGCATTTCCGCCATCGTGGAAATGAAGCATCCGGGCGTGTGGATTCTGGGGGATTTGGATAACGATGACCGCCGCCACGGCATGGGCATCGTGGTGGAATATGCCGGACAAACCACCAAACCAGCGTGGATAGCGCCACCGCCATTTAAATGGAGCTACGTGCGCTTTGCTAAAACAGGCTCAACCGCTGCGCCGCCCGACGAAGCCTTTCTGATGACTTTTGCGAAGGACAATGCTGCCGAAGAGGGTTTTAACCGTTGGACGATCAACGGCATCGCCTATCCAATGACTCAGGCGGTAATCCCTGCTGAGTTTCACCTCAAAAAAGGAAAGCGCTACCGCTTGCACATGCGCAATGCCAGCGACGACATCCATCCTATCCATCTGCACCGGCACAGTTTTGAACTAACCAAGCTTGCGGGAATCCCCACTGCCGGAATTCTCAAAGACGTATTTATGCTTGGTGGCTATCATGAAGCCGAAGTCGATTTCATCGCCGATAACCCCGGCCTCACCCTTTTTCACTGCCACCAGCAGCTGCACATGGATTTCGGCTTCATGACGCTTTTTGACTACGTATGATCGAAACTGACAATCGGAGGAAGACCCGCGAAACGGCGTTCGAGGCAAGCACCTACAAATGAAACATCGCCTTCAGCCCTAGCATCACCGCCACGCCGGCAAACACCATAACCGCCATCCCAAATTTCGGCTCCCGGTTCACTTCCGGAATCAAATCCGACGCCGCCACGTACAGCGTCACCCCAGCAGAAAACGGAAGCGCAAACGCCACCGTCCCCCTCAGCAGAAACATCAGCCCCATGCCCAAAAGCGTCGCCCCGCCCAAGATGACAGCCGACAGAAACGCCGCCCGCTTCGTCTGTCCACTAGCCAACATCAACGAAGCCACCGTGAACCCCTCCGGCAGCTTATGCAGAAAAATTGCGATGAAAATCAAACTCCCAAGCCACGCAGAAACCAGCAACCCAGACGCAATCGCCACGCCATCAAAGAAAGTGTGAATCACGAGCCCCAGCAGCGCCGCATAGCTCGCATGCGCGTGCGAAATTTCCTCGTGATGCGTCTCCTCGCCAAAATGAAAATGCGGCGCGATCGTATGCTCGAAAAAGTGAACCAGAAAATACCCGGCAAGAACGAAGAAGAAAACCGTATCGGTATTATTGACAAGCGCCCCAGCCGAAGAAGACTCCGCCCGCAGTTTCAGCGACTCAGGAATCATTTCCAGCAGCGCCGTAGCCAGCATGAATCCCGCGCCCAGCGCGATAAAATACTTCAGAAAATTGTGCGACCACTGCCGGTGCGCAATCAGCGACCCGCCAATCACGTTCGCCCCCGCCGCCGTCAATCCGAGCAGCAGCGCCAGCAGCAATCGTGAACCATCGGCGAAATGCATCGGCCTATCCGGAATGCCGGAACAAAATCACGTCGCCATCCCGCACGATGTAGTCCTTGCCTTCGAGCCGCACCTGCGCCTTCTCACGCGCGGCGCCAAAGCTTCCAGCCTTCAGAAGATCTTCCCAGTTCACCACTTCCGCCTTGATGAACCCGCGCTCCAGATCGCTGTGAATCGCGCCCGCCGCTTTCTGCGCCGTCATCCCGCGCTCGATCGTCCACGCGCGCACTTCCGGCTCGCCGCAAGTGAGAAACGACAGCAGCCCCAGCAGCCGGTAACTCGCCTGTATCAATCGATCGCGGCCGGATTCGGCCAGGCCGTACGCCTTCATCATCTCGGCAACTTCTGCGTCATCAAGTTCAGAAAGCTCTGCTTCGATTTTTCCGCAAAACGGCACCACTGCCGTCTGCGGTTTCGACGCCAGCTTCTCGAGATGATATTTCTCCACCACGCGGTCAATGTCCGCCGCCTCTTCGTCGCCTAGATTTAGAACGTAAAGCATCGGCTTGCGTGAGAGAAACATGAAGCCGGTAAGCATCTTGATTTCTTCGGGCTTGAACTCCAGCTCCCGCAGCGGCGTCTCCGATTCAAGAGCCTGCCGGCACCGGTTCAGCAGCGCTAGCTCCGTCTCAAGAATCGTTTCTTTCTTTTTCTTCAAATCCTTCTCAACGCGCTCAATCCGCTTCGTCGCCTGCTCCAGGTCGTAAAACATGAGCTCGATCTCGACGCTCTCGATATCGCGCAATGCGTCGAGCGAGCCAGCCTCATGCGGCACGGCCGGATTTTCAAACAGCCGCACCACGTGCGCCAGCGCATCCGCCTCGCGCAAAGGCACCAGCGACGCCGAATTTTTCTCCCGGTCCTTCTGCAAGCCGCCGATATCCACGTACTCGATCGTCGCGTACGTCACTTTCTTAGGCTTGAACGTCTCCGCCAGCTTCGCCACCCGCGGATCCGGCACCCGCGCAATCCCAAGATGCATCTGCGCCGGCGCGCTCCGCGTATCCACCTTCGCCCGCGTCAAAATCCGAAACAAACTCGTCTTCCCCACCTGCGGCAGTCCAATGATTCCAGTTTGCATAATTGAAAGTACGTGCCGCCGGACATACTTCCAGAACGGCGCTCAGCCTCCTGTGTAATTTGTCAGAATAACATCGAACGCCCGCAGCAGTATCAGCATAAGAGCGCAGGCGCGAGATTGTTTTCTGTTAAGTGAGAAATGCTGTCGTTGCTGAGTGGATTGCGATGAGGTTCGAAAGAGTTTTCAGGCGCTTCTAATTAGTTCCCGTTGAAGTTGAACCTTCTAAATCTCCATTGGCGGTGCCCTGTGCTTCGCTCGGCTGGGCCTGAGCAGTCACCCTGCTCGCTGGATCATCCAGCGGACCTGAAGCAGGCGCCAGGAGTTCCGGACCTTGCTGAACAGACTCCGCCGGTTGGCCTTTCACGAGCTCATCAATGACACGAAACAACGTCTCGGTGTCGGGCTTCGCGACCACGTAACGCACTCCGGCTTTTTTAGCTTCAAGATCAATCGTCGCAAACTTGTGAAGCGTGAATATCACGATCGGAACCGTCGGTAGTTTTTTTCCGATTTCCTTCGCCGCACCAAGCCCATCCATCTCCGGCATGGCCAAATCGAGAATAATGATGTTGGGTCGCAGCTCCACCGCTTTCTCGACGGCCTCGCGTCCACTCCCGACGGAACCACACACTTCCCATCCGTCTTGGGTGGCAAGCAATTCGCCAAGGCGGCCTCTCACTGCCTCATTGTCGTCAGCAATCAATATTCGTATTGACATCGCTATACAACGCCAGTGTCGTCCACCCTACAAACGCTTGTGAATACCGTGCATACGGTATACAACGCTGAGGGAAAAATGGCTCTGACTAAGCTCGCAATCGTGCAGCCCGGTGAGAGGACAAATCCTGCAGGAAAACCTGTACGCAACAAACCATTGCTGGCCATACCTGACGAAGAATTCCGCAAAATTCGCTCCCGTTTGCAATTCGTAGATTTACCGCACCATCTCACCCTTCACCAACCTCACCAGACCGTGCGATTCGCCCATTTTCCGAATGCAGGTTTGATTTCGCTGGTTGTCGAGTTGAAAGACGGTAGAACCGTGGAAGCGGGCCTCCTCGGCAACGAAGGCGCCTCTGGAATGCCGGCGGTTCTCGGTTTGAGCAGAAGCCCGCTGCGAGAGATCGTTCAAATTGAGGGTGACGCATTCAGGGTGCGAGTCAATACGCTGAGAGAACTTCTACCCTCGACTCCGATTCTTCAAGCTACGTTGAATCGCTACGCCGCCGGACTCGCCATGCAAGTAGCACAAACGGCCGCCTGCAACCGCCTTCATAAAATCGAAGAACGCCTTTCTCGCTGGTTGCTGATTGCCCAGGACCGCCTCGATTCGGGAATTGTCCCAATCACACACGATTTCCTGGCCACGATGCTAGGCACAGACCGGCCAAGCGTCACGGTGGCAGCCGGTATGCTCCAAAGAGAAGGCATAATCGAATACACTCGCGGCTCCGTGAGAATTCTGAACCGGAAGAAACTCGAATCGTTCGCCTGCGAGTGCTACGCTTTGATCAAACAATACAATAACTAGCCCGGCTGCTCCTCCACGCTCGCGCCTCAGCGCAACGATCTTCTTTCTCTCAGCTCTCCCGAAACAAGCCGCCAAAAGTGAAGTAAAATGGCCCGCCAACTGAGGGAATCAACTTTGAAGAATAACGCCATCCTCCTGCTGCGGTGCCCGGATCGAAAGGGCCTCGATGCGGCAATCGCGGATTTTATCTACTGGCACGGCGGCGACATCCTTCACTTCGAGCAGCACCAGCCCGGCGTCGAACGTTTCTATCTCGCCCGCGTCGAATGGGATCTCACAGGTTTCGAATTCGACCTCAAGGATTTTCCAAAATGGTTCGCGCCCATCGCCGAGCAATTCTCAATTCAGTGGCGCGTCAGCACCTCGAATTACCGTCCTCGCGTAGCCATTTTTGTTTCCAAATACGACCACTGCCTCGTCGATCTGCTCTACCGGCAGCGCACCGGCGAACTCGCTTGCGAAATCCCCCTGATAATCAGCAATCATCCCGACGCGAAGACCCACGCAGACTTTTATGGCATTCCCTATTGCGTGATTCCCGTTACCAAGGAAAACAAGGCGGAGGCAGAAAGGCAACAGATCGAACTACTTCGCAAGAACAATATCGAACTCGTCGTCTTGGCTCGCTACATGCAGGTGCTTTCCACGGATTTCATCGACCAATTTCCGCAGCAGATCATCAACATCCATCATTCCTTCTTGCCCGCATTCATCGGCGCCAAGCCCCACCAGCAAGCCTTCGACCGCGGCGTGAAAATCATTGGCGCCACCGCCCACTACATCACCGAAGTGCTCGACGACGGCCCCATCATCGAGCAGGGCGTCGAACGCGTCTCGCACCGCGACACGATCGACGACCTGGTAAAAAAGGGCCGCGACATTGAAAAGATGGTCCTCTCCCGCGCCGTCCGCTGGCACATCGAAAACCGCATCCTCCTCTACGGAAACAAAACCGTCATCTTCGAGTAGGGCGCTACCCCTGCCATTTAAGCCATTCCAATCCATCGACTTTCAATAAATGTAGGGTCCCCTACATTGAACACTGGATGTCGAGACGAACGTACCCGAAGTAACCTAGTCGCTTATGCCAAAACAATTGCTGATAGCCGATGACAGCTATCTCGTTCGGGAGACGATCAAAAACGTCCTCGCAGGACGCACCGACATAGTCGTTTGTGGCGAAGCCTCCAACGGGCTCGAGGCTGTAGAGAAAGCAAAAACACTCAAGCCAGATTTGATCCTTCTCGACCTCGCGATGCCCGAAATGAATGGCGCAGAAACGGCCTCGGTGCTGAAAATGACGGTTCCAGAAGTTCGCATCATTCTCTTCACAATGCATTCTGAAAAAGTCGGGAGCTACCTGACTTCTGCTGTGGGCATCGACGCAGTGCTCTCCAAGCCTGACGGAATGACGGCGCTACTCAGTGCGGTTGAGGCTGCTCTTGCTCCCGTCTCTGGTTTGGTTGGAGAAGCAGAACCATCGGTCAAGCGATCGGCGACAACTACTCCCAGCCAGCTGGAATGACGGCCAGATTCGGAACCAAGCATAGCCGGCGCCAATCGATCTAGTGGCCTTTCAAACGCCTCTCCGAGGTTCCTCCACGCGTGGTAACGCAATCTCCCGCTCGTGCCATCCGCCCGCCAGAAATTTTGCAGACGCGAGGAATTTCGCTATGCTTGGCGCTCGATGATAATGAAAACGACGACCGAGAAGTTGCCCCTTCCCTTCGACTATATCGCCGCCCACGAATTTCTCACTCGCAACGACCCGCATATGGCCGATGTCGTCGCGCGCACCGGCGAATTTCAATTCAAGCTCGACGAGTGCGACAGCGTCTACGAATCGCTTCTCGAAGCGATCGCCTACCAGAGCATTTCCGGCAAAGCCGCGGCCAAGATCTTCTCGCGCATCCAGGCCCTCGGAGCCAACGGCGTCTGTCCCACGCCTGCCGAGATGTTGAAAATTCGCATTCCCGCTCTTCGCAAAGCAGGCCTCTCCAAAGCAAAAGCGCTGGCGATGAAAGATCTCGCGCTGAAAACGATCGAAGGCATCGTTCCCACGCTCGAAGACGCGCAAAAGATGTCGGACGAAGAGTTAGTGGAACGGCTGATTTCCGTTCGCGGAATCGGCGCCTGGACCGTGGAGATGTTCCTGATTTTTCGCCTCGGCCGGCCCGACGTGCTTCCCATTCACGACCTAGGCGTGCAAAAAGGCTGGGCGATCACATATCGCAAACGCAAAATTCCCAAACCGAAGGATCTGCTGAAATTCGGCGAACGCTGGCGTCCCTGGCGCACCATCGCCAGTTGGTACATGTGGCGCGCCGTCCACCTGGCCGGCAAAGACGCCCGCAAAATCACCAAGCCAGGCCCAAAAAAGAAGCGCCCCGCAACCAAGAAGCGCGTTCGAAATTGATTAAGGTTTGGCTCGTACGGTAGGAAACAGCGAAGCGAAAACCAACAAGCAGCCTCGCCCTTCGCCTCAAGTGGCACAGGCACTCCTGCCTGTGCTCTTGCGACCACCCATTTCCCAAGAGCGCTACCATCCTCGCTTCGGTGAGGCCTACGTTCACGAACTCCGCACCGTCAGAAACAGCGATGCAAAACCAATCAGCAACGTCGCACCTTCCAGGTGCACCGAAACGCCATGCAGCTTGTCGAATTCCACGCGTTTCGGGTCATCCTTCGCAGTTGCCGCCACCGACCCCATCTCCCGCCGCAATTCCATCATCCGCCGGATTACAACGTGCTGCGAGATCACGGTCAGCACCACCATGATCGCCACTCCGATCGACGGCAACAGCAACGATCTCCTGGAGCCGCTAGCGGAAACCACAATCGCCGCCGACGCCAATAGAAACACAATCCCCGCCGCAACTCCTAGCGTGTGCAATCGCCGCAGCGTGAATTCGACAAGCACTCCCGCCAAGTCTTGACTCGGAAGAACCCGAAACGCCCCCGGCGCCACCGCCGCGCTGAAGTAAAAAATCGACCCCACCCAAGTCCCCAGCGCAAAAACCTGCACGAATTTCAGAATGTTAGTCATCGCTGCGAGACTACCACGCCAGGCCAATTGTTGCGATTAGCTTGCGAGTTTAATCGACGGTTCCGCGATTAAATCTCTGGCTATGTGCATGAGAATCAGAAGGATGCAAATTTCTAATCGGCGGTAAACGCCTCGTTTGGACGCAACAAAATGCCTCGTGACAAAATCACGATGGCCGCCGCGTCACGCCACTTTCTGAGCACACGCATCCAAATCAGGACTGCGAAGCGTCGAACGATTGATGGCAGAATGACTAGGGCAGGAAGAGTGGTGGGCGACAAAGGACTTGAACCTTTGACCTCTCCCGTGTGAGGGGAGCGCTCTAACCAACTGAGCTAGTCGCCCGCGAACCTACTTTTTGTAGCAGAAGGCCACGCGAATTGCAATCAACCACGAACGCCCCGACCAACGCCGCCAGTAAACGACTCGCCGAGCTTTTGCGCACGATTTCGCGCGTCGTAAAAGGCAAAGAAGACGTAATTCAGCTCGCACTCACCACCCTGCTCGCACGCGGTCACCTGCTGATTGAAGACGTTCCCGGTGTAGGCAAAACAACTCTCGCGCAAGCTCTCGCGCGCTCCTTCCACTGCTCGTTTCAGCGCATCCAGTTCACATCCGACTTGCTGCCCAGCGACGTGATCGGCGTCAGCGTCTACAA
>CAVRLE010000004.1:0-1481801 GCA_963721825.1 uncultured Acidobacteriota bacterium
CAATCACGATGAATTTTCATGGAGTCACATCTTACCACCAGTGCTCGCTCGCGATGTTATATGGGCAACGAGCGGTGGTTGGATTCCTTCGCCGCGAGCCACGCGGGCAAACTACGGAATGAATTTGGTGGTGCGCGGGGTTATAATCCGCGGTCATGAGACCGGAATCTCCAATTATTCCAGCTAACAATGCAGCGCTTGGCCGCCGCGTGCTTCCAAACGTGCAGAGCCCTGGGCGTGACCAGCCGCCGCAAAGGAAACCGCGATAGCTTGCCTCAGCGCCGCTCTACTGTTCACCTCGCTTGCGGTGCTCGCATTAGTGAGCGACAGGTAGGCGAAGGCAGCCAGCTAAGGGCTCCTGCAAGCAATCGCGCTCCCACCGTGACCGAAGCAAGCGGCTGCCCAGCAGTGGTGTCCACGGATTTTCCCTTTAATTGGATAAGAACTACTCAGCTAAACTCTGTAGGCAATACACGTCAACTCCGTAAGCATTTGATTCAATTGCGGATGTTCCGCGTGCCTCCGTGGTCTTCAAGATGCAATTACAAAATCAAGGGACCGCACTGAAAGCTGCCGCGTTGTCTTGGGTTCTTGGAGAAACGCAATGGCGCTGCCATCGTTCAGTAGCATAGAGCTACAACTTTTGATTTTGCGTGATTGGTGTTGTGATTTTCGTGGGGTCGTTTCTGGCGATTCTGGTTTCTGCCATGTTCGGATTGGGTCTTGGGCGGCTACTTTACGTCGGTGGCCGCTGGTGCGTGGGGAAGATTCATCATGTGCACCAAGTAGGCGGTGCACTTCCAATCGTGCATCACTCGCGCTCGCCGTTCGGCTTCCCGTCAGCGCCCTCCCGCCCCGGTGCGTCGAAGCTTCGAGACGCGAAAACCCACTTACATCTCGCGAAGCATCTAAGTAAATGAGGACTCCGCTTTATCGCAGAGCCCAACGCCCAAGGCTTGGTACGTGTAAAGAGACCCCTCTCACAGCCAAGCGAGATACTCTGTCTAGGGAAGGATCCTCCCATGGAGATTTCCTTCCGGCTTTCCAAATCCGAAATGAAGCTCCCGGTCCATCCCCACGTGTTCCGCCATATAAACCTGTGTTCATCGCCGCTGCTTGCGGAGCGTGCGTAAACGCGTTCCGAATCCAACCGGCCACCGCTGCCGCCAAACCGAGTGCGGCGTCCGAGATGGTTTCAGGGTATTCTCGCTTCGCTCGTGCTCTCACACTTCTGCGGACTTGCGTGCCGTATGTTCAGGCTGGCCCGAACTGCCGGAAGTCGCTTCGGACGTAAACACAGGGATTGCAGAATATGTTATGGGTTTGGCCTTGAGGGCTATCGATGGGAGTATCGTGGTGCGGCATAGCAAACAAAGTGCTCGACACACACGTAGTATTCCAAGAACCTCGGCTTCCCGCAGTTTTTGCTGAAGCAAGTGAGCGTCACATCCACCTACTTTCGGACTGCTCCCTTCAGCTCAGAAGCACTGGGACCCCAAATCCATGAAGTTGGAAGGCGATTAGGGTAGGACGTGGGGATTGCGGGCTCAGTGATGACCACAAATGGTGACAGCGCGGTTCCGTTGCAAGCGATTTGGGTTGCAGGTTAGCCGGAGTTACCGATGTTCCGTCTTGCAGTTCGCATCGCTTGCGGTGCTTTGCGCTGGCAAATAAGCGGTAGGCAGTTGGATACGTCACCTGCGTTCGTGCGTGCCCACGACTGACCGGACCGACTTTTTGTACCACGGCGAATGAGAGAGTTTACATCACAGCCTCGGGCTGTGAAACCGAGCGTGGGGGAACCAGGGGTTATAGGCCGCCGGGGCCGGCGGCCGATAGCCGAGCGCCGAGTGCGGTCGCCTCGTGTTGTATTCCACCCGCCACTTCTCGATCACGATCTGCGCCTCCTTCAGCGAGTAAAAGATTTCTCCGTTCAGGCACTCATCCCGCAACTTCCCGTTGAAGCTCTCGCAGTAGCCGTTCTCCCAGGGACTTCCCGGCTCGATGTACAGCGTCCCCGTTCCCACCGATTCCCCAGCCACTTCCGCAGTTCCTTCGCGACGAACTCCGGCCATTGTCCGAGCGAATGTATTCCGGAATTCCCGCCACAGCATCACGTCCGCCAGCGTCTCGATCACCTCATGGCTCCCCAACCGTCTCGGGCCACGCGGATCGCCAGGCACTCCCGCGTGTATTCGTCGATCAGCGTCAGCAACCGCAGCGTCCTTCCGTCGTGCGTCATGGCGCTCACGAAGTCATAGCTCCACACGTGATTCGCTCGTTCCGGCCGCAGCCGAACGCACGACCCGTCGTTCAGCCACAACCGTCCTCGGGGCCTTCTGTTTCTGCGGCACTTTCAGCCCTTCCCGCCGCCAGATCCGCTGCACTCGATCCTTGCCCACCTGCCATCCCGCTTCCCGCAACAGCGGTGATCCGCCGGTAGCCGTAGCGCCCGTACTGACTGCCCAAGTCGATGATCGCTCGCGTCAGTGCATCCTCGTCGGTTCGGTAGATCACCTCGAGCTAGCGTTGTGTCCCTCTCCACTGCCCCAGCAGCCGGCAGGCATGCCGCTCGGACATTCGGTAGTTCTCGCGCGCATGCCTGACCGCACCACGTCGCCGCTCAGGGCTTAGAAGTTTCCCTGCGGCCACGTCCTTCAGAATCTGCTTCTCCAAAGACAGCTCCGCCACCAGCCGCTTCAACTTGCCGTTCTCTTTCTCCAGCTCCTTCAGCCGTTTCGCTTGATCCAGCTTCAACCCGCCGTATTCCTTCCGCCAGCGGTAGTAGGTCTGTTCCGTGATTTCGGCTTCCTTGCAGGCTTGCGGCGTGGTCTTTCCGTTGGCGATCTCCACTTCAATCTGCCGCAGCAGCATTCACGATCTGCTCCGGCTTGTATCTCTCATGGGCATGACCGGTCTTCCTCCAGGTGAATTCTCTCTCACTTCACCTGGTACAGAAAACCCCGGTCAGGTCACTGCGATTGAGCGACTTGCGCTCGGGAGTTCTGGTGCGAGGCTTGGCAATATCACTGAAAAAATTACCTGCTATCGTGGCCATCCGGTGTGTTGCTGGAACTTTCAACCGATTGATTCTACTGGGCTAACTTGTCCGTAAGCCTCGTGGAATGGGACATGCAACCGGACGGACAGCGGTCCCCACAGATACGAACGAGGCAGTCGATGGAGGATGCCAGCGATGGGTTCTACATTCGATATCTTCAAAGTAACTTCGGACGGACCTTTGTGGGTGGAAGCGGTTCAAGGTCTCGAAAAAGCTAAGGAACAGATGGCTCGCCTAGCACTGATTTCTCCCGGAGAATATTTCATTCATTCACAGGAACAAGGCGTCATCTCCAAACAGAGCCCAAGAATTTTTGGAAGAAATATCATGACTCAGATTTGCACGATGAAATGCCCGCACTGTGGCAGCACAGCAACCAAGTTGAAACCGGACCAGCAATTCAAGTGTGAAGGCTGCGGCTGGAAATTGTGATTTGAGGCGGGACCGTATCACACCTCATCAGCGCCGGAAAGCAGGCCGTCCACTAGCGCCTGCCATTCTTCTTCTACTGTGGGGCGATTAAATTTCCGCCCAGCATGCCGGTACTAAATAGTCCGCATTCGAAGCTTGTCCTCCCTTGCGGTGCAGGTAAGCATGGACAGCCATGCCGTCAGTAGTCTCCAGCTCGTCAACCAATGCGTGCGCGCGAGTCCAATCCTTTTTTGAATCACACCACAGCGCCATTAGCGGGTCTGGCAGCCGGGTCGGCGGCTCATTCTGCGCAAGTGACGTTTTGAATGCCGAGCGATTTATGCGCTTCCAGTACTAACTCGCGAGTCGCCCCCGAACAATGTGAGGCTTGCGAGCTTTTTGCAAACGCTTCGGCAACTCTGGACGGACAATCAGTTCCACAATGCCACTTTCGATTGAGTATAGAAAGCAATCTCCTGAAGCGTTGTGCGCCAGCTGCTTCAAACGCTTCCTTGCGGGTGCGAGATTCTTCACAGTTTCTACGTATTGTGCGTGACCGCCCGCAGTGATGAAAATGTCGAAGGTGGGACTCATTTTTTGCCTCCGCTGAGTCAACATCACCACCACGAGTGATTCCTTCTTTTCTTCTCTACGAACCCGCTTTTTGTCCCCGCGCCTCGCCTTCATCGCGGATGGCACTTCGAGCCTTGTCCAGAACGTCAGGGGGAATCTCTTCCATATTGTGCGCCGCCTTCGCGTGTTCGGCAGCCTTCTTAAGCACATCCTCATCCGTGTTGCCTCTCGCTTCAAAAGTACAACCGGGATTAAGGTCGTTGCATTTCAGAACTTTAGTCATGTTGGTCTCCTGCGAAAGTCGGAGGGATAAGCGGAATGCTAGGCTTGTCCACGCCGATAAGTCAACTCCGTCAATGCGCAGCCCAAGCTCTCGCTACTTTACCGCGCAAACTGCGCCAACTCAGAGGTGGTGGCGCAGCTATCCACTCTTCCCGAACAGAAGCCCGGCAATCGCAAAACCAGACGGCTTGTGAGATGATGTCGAGCCTTTCGTTCGAGGTATCAACGGAAGCGGACTCAAAATCTTGTACGAGCAGCGGCCAAAGGGGAGCACCTTGGATACGGAAAGAATCGTAGCGGAACTGAAGAGGGAAAGAGACCGACTCAGCAAAGCCATCGCAGCACTGGACGGCCATTCGCCACAATCCGCTGCACGGATGAGTGCTGTTCCGCATCAAGCAACTCGCAGCAAAAAGAAGGGCGACCGTCTTACCCCAGCAGGTAGAAAGCGGTTGTCGGAGATGATGAAGAAACGTTGGGCGGAGCGAAGAAAGAAAGGTTCCAAGCGCCAATAAAGCCGAAGTTACTCGGAGGATTTCTCTGGGGTGAATCGCGTGCCGGAACCACGCAGAGAAGCGTTGATGGCTCGCGGTGCGCGCTCTTCGACCCGACGCTTCGTCAGGTTCAACTTATGAATCATGCTCAAGTGCATCCCAATCCCCAGCTCTGCTGCGCCTTTAGAGGCGTACAGACGCCGTCTCCCCAGCGCCATGAGCACAACAAACACTGTGCTTCCCAACGCTCTAATCCGGCGGGCTCGCAGCCACGCGACGCACCACGCCGTTCGTCTTCATTTTCCGCCTCATTGCTTATCAACACGGATTAATTCCAGCGTCGCTTGCTATGCCAGAAAATGCAAAACGGGGAACCTGAAGCAGCTCCCCGTTTGCTTATTCCGTAGCCCGCAGCGAAGTTACAAGCGTCGCTGTGGTAGCGCACCGCAAAAGCGGTGTGTAAACGGATGTCAAGAGTCTAGGCAGGGTGGAGTCATTTTTCCGGTGATTTCCTCCTTGCACTAGCCACTTCAATTTCGGTTTACTCCCGTGCAAAGCCGATTGCAAGCGAGAACTGTATGGCTTCAAGAGCGCCCGCATCTGCGTTCGAAGCGATGCGAACTGAAGGAAGGGCATGTGATGATGGATTACCCCAAATAGAGCAATCGAAATTCTTTCAACGGCTTGGATGAACTAGCCTTCTGGAAATTCCCCACCTGAAGTGGGTCCTTCACTCTACGGAGCTATATAGAAACTGCTCTCCACTCGAATGAATAATGCCTGAGCGTTGAACCTGTAAATCGAGGCCATCTATTTTGACGGTCATTGCTCACCATCCCTCCTTGCCGTCGCTTACAGCGTAAGCGTGGCGTGGTTCAGGCACGGTTGCAAGGTACTGTCGCCAATCAGATATCAGGCTTAGGAATTCGTGCGATGGTTTGAGATTCGGCTTGGTTCCGAATCGCTGCGAGCTTATGCGATGTTGGCGCTCTCCTACGAAATCCTGCTGAAGATGTTCTGCCGAGGATTTTGGGTCGCGCTGATGGTCACAATTAATCAGAGGCGCTTTCGTGGGACGGTCGCTCCTTATTTATCGTCGTGGTCGTGCTTACCGTGTTTGTCGTGGCCCCGGTCGTGGTCGTGGTCCGCGTGGTGGTCGTGTTCAACACGGCCTCGATTCCCTTCCCAATAACCTGTATAGTACCGCTTGCCGTCGTGGTGCGGTCCAACCCAGCGAGCGCCCTCGTAGGGCGGTCGAGTCCAATAGCCTTCATGCCACTTGTAATGGTTTCCCACAGGATACCAATAACCCTCTACCCACAGGAACTCAGGAGCTGGCCTTTCTGGCACAACCACAGCCACCCGGACTGGCGGTGGCGGGGCAATCACGATTCCAACGGATATCTGCGCATTGATTACCGAGCCCGTGGCTAACAGCAGCGCAGCAAGCAGTATTGCTTTCACTAAGCTCCTCATGTTGTTCAGCCTCCCAAACCCTATCGTACGCACGAAAAGACGCAAAACATTGGGCAGTGAGATTTTCGTTGCGAAAGATATAGCTGGCCGCACGTACAGGCGGTGCCACGGTTGCGCATTGGGAGGACCCTAGGAAGCAATCGCTTTGACGCTTTAAATTTTCAGATGGGGCGGGGGCTTGGGCACGGTGAGCCGGATGTTAGCATTTTGATTGGCAGCGCCATATCGCTAGAATGAGCGTAGAATCCCGCTGGACGGTAAAGGACCGCGCGATGAGTGATAAGCCACGAAAGTCTGAAGATGCTCCCGAAAAGCCGTCGGTCACGCTTCCCGGAAAAGTCGAAAAAATCATACCGGGGCCGCTTCCAGCTATACCCGATAAAGCGCAAATTGCAGTCGATGGAGCGGACGACCTCTACAAAGAGATTCGCGTCGAAAATACACTGCAAGACGAGAATGGCAAGCCCGTAGCCCTGAAGAAGGGTGCTGATGTAGAAGTCACTATCGAAGCTGAAAGGCATGCGACCGAACCCAAGAATTCGTCCAACTCAGAACTGCCTTCCGATAAGCATCCTAAGAAGTGAAGTATTCTCAAGCCCGATAAATAAGGTCAGTGCGCTGATACGTCGCGGTTTTTCCACAGTTAGGGCATTGAAGTTCGCTACCACCCGCCGGAAAATCAGGTTTGATAGGGAAAAAGAAATTCATCACTGTCGCTGCGATAACCGAATGTTGGAACGGCAATCCGCAGTTGCCGCATTCCAGAGTCCAGCTTGCCATCTGACACCTTAATGGTACTTTAGGAGTCAGCGGAGACCGGGGAAATACCCGGAAATCCCTAAGGCGTGTGGGTTGCAACCCACGGGTCTATGAGGTTTGCTCAACCTCGCGCAGGTTAATGCTCTTAGGCGAATTCTTCAAGTAGTCCGCATCCAAGAGTTGTATGCTCCCGCCACATCAGAATCGCCAGTTTTAGCCTTCGCGATGAATTCGTATCGTTGTCCGTTCGGTGCTTTGTAGCTAGTGCGAATGTGCACTTACGCCGAGACAGCCGCTCTGATGGTCGGCTGCTTCCAATCACGTTCAGAGCTAGCGGGCTCTGCGATTTTGCATTCAACTACACTCGCGCAAGTCATGTCTCACGACAGAGCTACCATTCCACAGGTTCTGTACAACACGCCAGACCCCCTCACGGAGCCTTCTGAACTGTACAAGATAATCGCTGAAGTTCTCCCGAGTGCGACTGACCCCATCAAGTGTTGGCTGATGACCGAGGAACATGGGTATTGGAATGAGGCGACGAAGTCGTTCGAGAACAGGGCGACCACGCTCAAACCAGAAGACCCAATACACTGCGTTTCGCTTGACGAGGCTTTCAAAGCGATTGAGGCTCAGGTGATGTTGCGCGTCAGTTCAGGCTTCAAGTATCAATTTGAATGGGACCCAATGAGTCCCACGCACTTCCGCAAGTTCGAGATTCAGCCGGACGGTGCGAAGAAGGAGTACTGAGGGCAGAGAAGCAATGAACGTGGTATATGACAAAATGAAAATGACGGCGCGGTCAAAGCAGCCTTTGAGGGCAGCGCACCGATATCACCGTTCGCGGAATTCCATGGCACCGCTTCACCATTTTTGACGTTTTGGCAATATTTTAGTCTTCACTTTCCGCCTCTTCGTCCAGTCCGAATTCCCGCAGCTCTTCTTCGTTCAACTCCTTGTTAGCAAGATTTGGGTTGGAGTTGACGGCAAATTGTTAACAACGAAGCCGTGCTTTCGCCGTGATTGCATCACTCGGCGGCAGGGCGCTCGCAGATGTGCGCGAGCGGGTAGTCCGAAATCGCGGAACAGGGCAACCTCATGACCTACCTTGAAAGCTGCTACTCGTTTGAGGCAATCAACCAAAGTAGTTGAACGGTCGGCACGAAAACCGCTGGAGTGTTTAATGCTATCTGTAAGCCTCCAGCGTCCGCTATCTCAGCGATGATTGCGTCACCAGAAATCCAAAACCCGTCATCATCAACGTGAGTAACAGTTCCCTGCAGAGTTCTGGAAAGACCATTTATCTTGATGATTACCGTTTTGCCCTGAAGGTGCTTCTTATCCACCATTTGCAATCCCCTTTAAACGTCGCACTGTGGAATTCCTGCCAAAGGGACATGTTTGCACTGTAGGACATCATCCATCTGCTCCGCGCCCATAAGAAATCACTTTCTCACCCATGACATTTTGCCACGCAGCGACCGGCGTTGAGGAACTGCCAAGCGTGAAGCGGAGTGGCTACGGAGTAAGCCATTTGGATTCAATTAGGCACCGCTTTATCTAAGCCTCACAAACAAATGAGATTCGTTGCATTGATGCAAATGCGGAAGAGGAATAAAACTGCGCCCCAGAACAAAGGGAACAACGATGAATTCGAAATCAAACGCAGCAAAGGATTTTCTAACGCCCCATTGGGTGTTGGAGTGTGATAGCTGCAAGGCTGAAATAATCCGCTCGAAGATTTCCGAAAGTGACCTTCGAGAGATATTCCCCCCGAAGCCCGATATACCTGCCGGAGGCGCGCTCCAATGTCCGAGCTGTGGGAAAACGGGTAAGTATCAACGCACAGATTTCGTATATCGCATCTAGTCGCCGTCCGCACGGCGCTTCAAAAATAATTGAACGCCGTATTTAACCGTGCTTCATCAGGGCGGGCCGCCTCCAGTCATCTGACTTCGCCGCAGGGCGCTCGCAGATATGCCTGCACGGGTAGTCCAAAGGGCTCTAGTCTTATTTTGAGATGCGTAAACGAGCGCTGGTATCAAAATTCGAGCGCGGCGCGTGGGAAGGCTACCTGCGCCGGGCATGCTATATTCGCGTTGCCAGACACTATGCGAACTTACCGAACTGCACTGCTGCTGATTCTTTGCTTCGCGCTGCCTTATATCGCGCAGGCACAGACCGCTCATTTAACTGCGGCAGAAGCTAAAAATCATGTGGGTGAAACCGCTACGGTCTGCGGACGTGTTGCCAGTATTCATTTTGCCGAGAAGGCGAAAGGTTTACCTACGTTTATGAACCTCGACATGCCATATCCGAAGCAGATATTCACGATTGTGATTTGGGGAACAGACAGACCAAAATTCGGAAACCCAGAACGTACCTACGGCCACAGGAACGTCTGCGTGAGCGGGAAGATAACCAGCCATCGAGGGATACCTGAAATCATTCTTAGCACGCCTGCGCAGATTCAAATCCAAAAATAAGCGCTTCTAGTTATACTTCATCGGATGTGCCATCTTGCGCGCTGACTGCTACTGATGACAGTTGTTAGCGGAATAGTGTCCGTCCACAGTGCGACTCAGCATCTAGCGAAGCGGCGACCACGTCAGCGTTGGATAAACGAACGCCATGCGCTATATTCGCGCCGTGTCCAAGCCGCTGCCCAAGTCCCCGGATTTTCCTCCTGAAAAGACCCATACTGCGCTCAGGAAGCAACTCGGTGCCCTTGACCGTTTGCGTGGTCGCAATCACCGAGAAGCCGAAAACGATGAGAGGGAGTGGAAGAATCTGACGCTGAATATACTCATCCACGGTTTTGGCGAGGGCAGTGAAAATGTTTCACAATTTCACAGTGCGAAGTGGGCGGGTCAGCACCGCATTGGTGGGATGAGTGAAGGTTGGCTTCAGCAGAATTTCCAGGAGCGCATTGACGCGTTTACTGCACTGCTCAAGAGCAGTCTCGCTGAATTGGAACTTATGCTGCCTGAGTCCGAGATTGCAGGCGCGTACGAATCAGGAGACGAATATCGTTTTTATCTGGACTTGAAAACAATCGTCGGATTCGCCGCCAGAGAATTGTTTATCATTGACAACTACCTCGACATGCAACTTTTTGACGTGTACATGGAGAGCATGAATTCTTCAGTCGTCGTCAGAGTTCTTACAAATCAGGTCCCTGACGCATTGCGGCTTGTTGCAGAAAAATTCGCTAGGCGAGCGGGGTTCGAACTTCGGTCTAGCACGGATGTTCATGACAGAGTCGTTTTCGCAGATGGCAGGTGTTGGGTTATCGGCCAATCAATCAAGGACGCTGCAAAGAAGAAGCCGACTTACATCGTAGAGCATTCCGGGTCAGCGGCGATGCAGGGGATTTATGAGCCAATCTGGGTCAGCGCAATGTCGGTTGTGAAAGGGTAGGAATGCAAATCGGTGCCAAACTTCGTGAGCTGCGTCTCGCCAAGAATCTGAGCCAAGGCGATATTGAGAAACGGACTGGTCTCATACGCTGCTATACGGGTCGCGTAGAAAATGGCTACACCGTCCCAACGATAGAAACCCTTGAGAAGTATGCGAGGGCGCTGGAAGTTCCTTTGTATCGGTTCTTCACTGATGAAGTGACCGTGAAGGTGCCGAAGCTGCCAAAGGCCAAAGGTGAAAGCTCGTTGTGGGGTGCCCGTGGCAAGGAGCGCAGCGAACTTCAGTCGCTCGTTAGGGCGCTATCGCGAGTGGATGAGCAAGACCGGAAGCTGCTACTCAGCATGGCGCAGGGGATGGCACGACGTGGAGCGAAGCGTTAGCAAATCCCGGTCCGCCAAGCTACTGAACAATACCCATCTCTCTGGCGGCATCCTCGCAAACACAAATTGGTCCAACCCCGTTCTCGAATTTCTGCCAGCGCCTGTCCCAGTCAATCTTAGGTACGAAACAATTAAAAGTAGATGGAACAGATTCCGGGTTGCCGTTCTTGAGCCAGACACGGAATCGCGTCGGGTGGTCGCCTTCAGCGGTGCAGGAGGTAGGTCTGCGCATTACTTCGCTCCATGGGCTCTGAGCGCCGTATTTCAATGTCGAACGTTGCCGACCGGAGTACGTCTCGCGCCGTCCCAGCAAACGGGGATATGGCGTTCGCTTGGCTGGAATGGGCGCAATTGGCACTCCAAATGGGTCTTGAAGATTGTGCTGCAGTTAGCAAACAGGCTTTCGGCAGACAGAGCCATTCTATTTCCCGAGATGCGCAATGTTGTGCACATTTGCGCCCGACCCGACTCCTCTGGTTCTGGTACGACCGGGTCGCAGTGTCCTGAGAGAAATTACCCAAGACTTTCGTGCGGCGGGCTACCCGAACCACCTGACCAGAAACTTCAACTGACTGATTCTATTTAGCAATGTTTCTACCAACGTGGTGGAAGCGGAAATGCATACGAAAATTACGCAGCACGTGACCACAACGCTTCCCCGATTGGGCAAGAATTCCAAACGATGTTCTGAAAGGAAGTCAGGAGCCGGGAGAAATTGACGTTATGACTCAACTTTGCACAATGAAGTGCCCGCACTGTGGAAGAACAGCGACCAAGGCAAAGCCCGACGAAAGTTTCAAATGTGAAGGCTGCGGCTGGAAACTGTGATTCAAGACGGGCGGCATAAATCACGCTTCCTCAGTGCTGTAGAGCAAACCTCAACCAGCGCTTGCCATTCTTCTTCTACTGTCGGGCGATTAAATTTCCGCCCGGCACGCTGGTACCAATAGTCCGCGTTTGACGCTTGTCCGTCCTTGCGATGCAGGTAAGCATGGACAGCCATGCCGTCAGTAGTCTCCAGCTCGTCAACCAATGCGTGGGCACGGGACCAATCCTGTTTTGCATCCCACCACAGTGCCAGTAGCGGGGCTGACAAGCTGTCTGGTGGCTCACTCTGCGCAAGCGACGCTTTGAAATCCTCGCGGTTCATGCCGTCCCTTATCTACTAGCTCGCGAGCCGCCCCCGAACAATGTGGGGCGTGCGGGCTTTTTGCAAACGCTTCGGCAACTCTGGGCGGACAATGAGTTCCACGATGCCGCTCTCGATTGAATACAGAAAGCAATCTCCCGAGGTGTTGTGCGCGAGTTGCTTCAAACGCTTCCTCGCGGCTGCGAGATTTTCAACTGTTTCCACGTACTTTGCGTGACCGCCCGCAGTTGTGAAAATGTCAAAAGTGGGGCGCATTTTGTGTCTCCAAAACTTCGCTTCAATTCCTCAATACAACTGGGCGGCTGCTTAGTGCGGCGGTGCGACCCGGACGACAAACCTCAGTTCGTCACTGTCGTAGCGCCCTGTAATTTGCCAACAACCCGGAGTGGGAACGTCAACGCCCACCACCATGAATGATTTCCAGTCCTCTCTTCTGTATCCGTTGCTCGTGCTCGCACGTGGAGCGCTGACAGCCGGGGCTGAGGTATCGAGCCTTTTCGCTGTGACTATCAATTTCGGCTGCGGCTCAACTGTCCAGTCATAGCCTTCTCGCCACCAAAAGAGCTTTTGTCCGAATCCTTTATCAGAATGAAGTAGCCGCCATGTTCCGTCTGCCGGAAGAAGCGTCCATAGCTTCTCGGTGCCGAACCAGAAAGTGCCCGAAGAAGGCTGCGATGGATATGGCGCGGGAGGAATAAATGCCGGGGATGGCGGCTTTGTGACCGGGCACGAATCAGACGGATTGTCTGGCGTCGTTGCCGTTGCCGCCGATTTGACTCGTACGCTGCTATCGTCCGATGCGACCCATGCCGCGAGTAGGGCGACTGGAAGAATCCAGAACCGGAAAATTTCCGGCATGGCTCCTCATGCATTGCAAGGATAGGAAGAATAACCGGAATGCTAGGCTTCTCCACTCCGATTGTCAATTCGGGCTGTAGTGGTGAACGGTGCTCAGAAAAATCCGCTCAGAGCGCCATCGCGACGCGGGACAGATGAAAAGCAAGCGGTGCGCGTCATATTCCGCGCGCCCTCGCACCGACTTGACATCGTCCGCGCATCGCGTCTAAATATCTGCTGCCGGAGAAAGTGAAGTTCTCCAGTCCGGCGAACCCACCGTCTCCGGCAAATCCCTCCGAGGAGCAAGGATATGATGACCAATTCGGTCCCCACAGAGAAATCCCCACACCCCACGCGTGAGGAAATTGAGCTGCGCGCGTATCAAATCTTTATCGAGCGCGGCGGCGCTGACGGACATGATGTGGATGATTGGGTGCAGGCCGAACAGGAGCTAGCCGAGAAATACGCGAACACTGGACGGATGGCGAAAGCGGCGACAGGATAAATCCGCGCCGCAGTACGAATCGCTGCCCCGAAAATGCAAAACGGGGAACTGAAAGCAGCTCCCCGTTTGCTTAGTCCGTAGCCCGCAGGCGAAGTTACAAGCGTCGCTGGCGGTAGCGCACCGCAAGAGCGGTGTGTAAACGGCCATCAAGAGTCTAGGCAGGGTGGAGTCATCGTCCGGTAATTTCCTCCTTGCACTAGCCACTTCAATTTGCGGTTTACTCCCGTGCAAAGCCGATTGCAATGGGGGAAAGACTGTAGCGCACGGAATGAAGCCGTCTGAGCATCCGAAGGCTGCACGAACCGGGGGTTGAGCGGCGAAAGCGAAGCTGGAGGGAGACCATGACCGAGCCGTTGGCAGAACAGCAAGCATCCGTGTTGGTGCTTCGCGCTCCGTTGTCCGAGGATGGTTTCGTCTCCATCTATTTTTCGAGCCGAGATGGAAGGCCGATGAGTTTGTCCGAGTTGTCGCACCTAAAACACGTGCATCGAGTTGACGAGCAAAGTATGTGTCAAGGATGAAGCCAACGCTCAGGCAGCTAGTGCATGACATTAGCCCGAATTTAGCTGCAGGAGAACTGAGAGCAAGAAGGAATCGGAACTTCTCACGTTATTCTGAACCTTCACGCCACTGGCTGAATCGAGGTAACCACCGTGGCACATGGGCGCAAAAAGTTTCGTATTCAGCCCCAAAGGATTTCCGCAATGTCGGTTCTTCGTAAATAAGCACGAACAAGTGAAACGCCAACCAGACAAGAATTGCGTAAGCTAAAACGCGGATGTTACCTAGCAGCAGAGCTTGACCAAGAATCACCGATACGATGGCAACATACATTGGATTGCGGACGTAGCGGTAGAATCCTTTGACCACGAGGTGTTGCGTCGGAAAGATGGGAGCGGGGGTGCCAACGCCCTGAAGCGCGAAACGTCCGAAGGATTCCAGCAGAATCGGAATGCCAACGACGATGAGCAAGGCACCAATGACGCGAAAAGGGGTGAAACCCAAGAACGGCATTTGCATCTGCCATCGGGAAATCCACCATGGCACGAGTCCTGCTACCGTTCCGGGAGCAAGCAAAAGGAAAACCGCTGTCCCCAAAACGGCGAACACGCGTCTAGGTCCCGGTCTCTTGGTCATCTGCCGTACAAAATTACCTTCCCATCCACGACATTCGCCACGTACCGTCCTTCGCTCAGGAACTGCATCACCTTCTTGCCACTGCGTAACAACACCGCCCACCGTGATTTCGTATCGGGGTTTTGTTCCAGCCCGCGAATCTCATTCCCGTCAAAAACGAAATCCACCTGTCGCAAGCCCTTGCGTGGAGTAATGCGAACTGAGTATCGTTTGTCGCCCGACTCAACCATGCTGGCGTTCTCAATTAGAACTTGTCGCCAGACTTCAACCAACGTTTGCTCGAAGGAAGCGGTCATTGCGCGCATAGCGGAGGGCTCCGCCTGACTCTCTATGCCGTTAGGAAAACCGCCGCGCTGTACGGTGCTTTGCTAATAAGACCTAGCTCTTTATTGACGCACCCGATTGCCGCGCTCCAGTCCACTTGCGTCGTCGGTGTCCGTGGGTCGCCGATGAAGTACACGTTGACCAGATACGCTTGAATTCCAGCAATCTCTCTCAGGAAGTAAAGGATGGCGTACCGATTTGCGGATTGATAGAGCCGTCCCATCCAGTCAACGTCAGGAGAAACCCCGAGCCAAGTCTTCGTTCCATCAAGTGCCGCCTGAATCTTCCGCTTGCTTGAAGGAGAGACGGCACCGCAGCCTCCACCATAAATCTCCCGCACATTGCTCTTTGCCTCTATCAGGAGGCATCCCTGTTCAATCTGCGCCAGCGCGTCCCAACACGGCCCACGCTGCGGCCAGAATTCCTGAAGCCGTGGCGCAAGCCGCCCAAATCCGACACGCTCCAGAAATTCTGAGTCCTGATATTCGGAGTACGTATCCACCGCCAGAGGTGACACCCACGCAATGCATTGCGCATCAAGACTGTATTGCGATAGTGATTGTGCGACGGCAGAATTGAGCGTGTTCGTTCTTTCGTTCACGTATGTCTGGATTTGCCGCTGGCTTCCGGCATGAGCCCGACCCGTTGAATCTGTGCGAGACAAATCCTTAGGACAAGGCATTGGTCCTCCTGCCACCGTGCTGGGTAGACTCGTACGACGTGTTCTGACTTCAGTCGTTTCGGGATTCTACCGCAGAACATCTGCTCAGCGCGTCTTCCCAACGCGGCGGCAGCTCGGAACCTTTGACCGTCCAGCGCACGAACTTGGTCTCACCCATGTGGGGAGCGAGAGCGGTCATGATGCGCACATGGGGCGGGTAGTGAACGAAAGCTCGGAGCGCCGCCTCGTCCTTCCAAGCGGACAACGTCCAGAACCGCTTGGACAGCGGGCGAGCGAGCACCGAATAGCCCAGCATGCCCTCCGCTGAAGCCAACTGCTTGACCACTGGCCCGTGTAGAGGAAGAAGTGAGGAATCCGCCAGTAACTTTTCAGTGGGAGATAGGACAACAGAGCGACGTACTCTCGCTCGGGTTCAGGAGACCCAAACGTTCGCCATGGACTCGCGGGCATGATTTCGAGATTCTATCGCATCATTTCATCGGCAAGTGCGATGCACAAAACCAACCGCTCGTGAGATGATGTCGAGCCTTTCGTTCGATATATCAACGGAAGCGGACTCAAAATCTTGTACGAGCAGCAGCCAAAGGAGAGCACCTTGGATACGGAAAGAATCGTAGCGGAACTGAAGAGGGAGAGAGACCGACTTAATCGAGCCATCGCAGCACTGGACGGCGATTCACCTCACTCCGCTGCAAGGACGAGTGCTGCTCCCAATCGAGCCACTCGCACCAAAAAGAACGGTGACCGGCTCACTCCGGCAGGTAGAAAGCGGTTGTCGGAGATGATGAAGAAACGATGGGCGGAGCGAAGAAGGAAAGGTTCCAAGCGCCAATAAAACCCGAAGTTACTCAGAGGATTTCTCTGGAGTGAATCTCGTGCCGGAACGAAGCTGAGAAGCGTTGATGGCTCGCGGTGCGCGTTCCTCGACCCGAGGCTTCTTCAGGTTCAACTTGTGAATAACCCCCAAATGCGTCCCAATCCCTTGCATTGCTGCGCTCTTCGAGGCATACAGCCGTTCCCCCGAGCGCCATGCGCACAATAAACACTTCGCTTCCCAACGCTCGAATCCCGGCGGGCTCACAGGGAGGCGACGCACCACGCCGTTAGGCTTCATTCCTCAGCCTCCTTGAAAATCATCAATCGTGGACTGTTTCCAACTCCCCGTGAGGCACCACTTTCCGAGGCAGAGAGGCTAAATCAATAAACCAAACGTCAGGCGTCAGCTCTTTCTTCGCGAGAAGCCTGCCCGTTTCGGCGTCTAATCGCACCAACGCTACCGAACCCCAGTCATCAGGATGTCTCACATCTATCCCATAAAGTTCTTTTCCATCGGGACCCGGAACAAGCGAATTGAAATGCATGTCATCTCCAAGGCGGCGAACAACATTCCCGGTTTCTGGGTCTATTGAAAGCACGCCACCGGCAATCAGGCTCTTGCAGCGGGGCCGCCGGTCACCTTTGCCTCCGAAAGCCTCATACAAAAAGATTCGGTTGCCCGAGCCGAAGATTTTCTCATTGTAAATCTCACATGCGGAAGCCGAGTCGGGAAAACTGACTCTGAGCGGTGGTTCAAGCGTCGGGTTCTGCGAGTTCACCTTCCAAAGTTGACCATTCGAAGCGTGATAGGAGTAAAGGTAGAAGCTATGCTGCACCCATGCTCCGAGAAGGGACACGTCACCCGAAACGGGATACCTTCGGACAAGCTCTCGGCTCACAAAATCGAATATGTCCAAGGATGGCGGCGAGTTCATTACCCCCAAGAGAAAACCTCCATCAGGTGAAAAGGACAAGGCGTAGAAGCCGGGAGCAACCGAACGGGATATGCGGGACTCCTGCTCCAGCGTGCGTCCGTTGAAGACTTCAATCCCGACATTCCCGCGTTGCGTAACGACATGGTTCCCATCTGGCGAAACTGCAGCTGTGCCGAACGGTTGAATCAGACGGGTCATTCTTTTTGTCTCAAGGTTTAATGCATAGAGGGCGCAGCAACCCTTGAAATCAGGAGGCATGCCTTCTGGTATGTACAGAAAATTTCCGTCAGGGCTGCTCCAAATCCCGTCCGCCAATGGTAAGACATTGATGGAGCCAATCGGAGCAAGAGTCGCTGGGTCAAGTATCTCTATCCTTCCAATGCGGTGGGCTGCAAGGAGAACTGTTTGCCGCTGTTCCGCCTGCTCAGGCGTAGAGGACACCAGAAGGAAAGGAAGACCGGCGCAGCAACAACATAGCATCAAAATCGCTCGCCCGAAAATGCGCACAAATAGCATGAATTTTATTTCGACGTTGCTCAGTTCCTTGCGCTTCGCAAAAACCGATTGAACAACATTCGATGTCAAATGCCTTTAGGGCGACGGATGTTCCTTTTCCCATTGCGCTGCCAAATTTCTTCCCGCAAGGATTTGCGCGGGAGTCATCAGAGACTCAACATATGTCAGATTGGGATTATGTTCAGAGCTGCTGACTGAGAACCACATGTACGCCTGAACATAATCCTTGGGGACACCACGCCCACCCATGTACAGGAGACCTAGTTGGTTTCTGCCTTGTCCCGCACCGCCCAAGTCGGGAACGTGTTCCGCTGCTTTCCGATACCACTCAGCCGCAAGAGCGTAGTCCTGCTCAACACCGTCGCCATACTCGTACAACATCCCGAGGCTGGTTTGAGCATCCGGCTGTCCTTGCTCTGCGGCTTTACGGTACCATTTCGCTGCTTCTTTTAGGTCGGTGGTTCCAAACCGATTCTGTTCATACGCGACACCCAGCCAAAACTGTGAGTCCGCGTTTTCTTGCTCAGCCCCGCGCAGCAGATACATCTCGGCCTTGATGAAGTCCCTGTTCGTGCCGAATAAATTCCTGTTAACGAATCCCTCTAGCGTCTCTTGGGCTGGTGCGTAGCCCTGTTCCGCAGATTTATTCAGCCAATCGAGAAACGTTGCGGGGTTCTTCGGAGCGAACTTTCCATCTCCGTTGTACAGCAAAGCCAACCAATACTGAGCCTCTCGGTCGCCCGCCTGCGCTTGGGACCAAAGCTGTTTAAATTCAGCTTGTGTTAGTACAGGGAGCTGGAAGACACCGGCAATACGAAAATGCTCGGGGGCAGCGGACTGTTGAGCCAACAGCACGGTAGCAGTGAGAAGTAAGAGAGCCAACGGTGGGAGCAGAAGCCGCAGTTTCATATGGCCTCCGATGCCGGAATTCTACCGCTAAGCCAGATACACCGTCCAGCAATTCAACAAAACTGCACTGCGTTCTTCCCGTTATGCGCCTCACACGGCGCAGGGCGCTCGCAGACATACGCGCGCGGTTGGAACAAAAAGCGCGTGCGGCTTTGAACGCAGCAAGATAGGGGTTTGGTACCAAAATTCCACTGCGGCGCGCTGGGACGGCTACCGGCGCAATTTCGGCAGCAGGGCGTCGTGCTCGGCTCCATGGCTCTCCGGCATGACGCTTGCAGCTTGCCCGACTCATGCGGTGAGCTAGACTAAATCTTGCGGCCAAACTTCCGTCGTTCTTCCGTTGTTCCACTCACTCGCACACTACCGGAAGCAACCGCGAGCAACCGATAACCCTTGTGCTGTCAGATTAGGTACTTTGTTTGCAGTGGGTGCAGGGCAGTTCCAGAATCTGATGTACTGCCAATTGTACGACCTCCCAGCA
Organism: uncultured Acidobacteriota bacterium; assembly: GCA_963721825.1. GTDB lineage: Bacteria > Acidobacteriota > Terriglobia > Acidiferrales > UBA7541 > Palsa-295. The sequence goes on from CAVRLE010000004.1 coordinate 19,149, forward strand.
GGAGGCAATAAAAAAGGCCGCTTGCGCGACCCTCGCTATACTTTACTGAGCACGCCTCGATTCGTCAACCCGGGGACCGGCGCGCAATCGTAATCTGCAGCAGCCTTACCCAAAATCTGTTCGAAAAAAAAAGTAAACAGAACAAACAAAAACGCCAATGGCTCCGGTCGCCCGGAGCCATTGGACATTTTCACCTTCACCGAAACCGGATCGCCGAGGGGGCGACGAGCCGGCCGCGGGCTAGAATTGAAGTTTCAACCCCCACTCGATTACTCGTGGCTGGCCGAACTGGAACAATCCGCTGCCGACACCGATCCGATCCGGGCGGTTCGTTCCTGCCGAAGCTCCGCTGATTGAGTTGGCTGGCGCCGCTCCATTCGCAGCAATTTGAAGCAGCCCGCTCAATGCGTTACCCGGCGAATCGAAGTTGGCAAAGTTGAACACGTTGTAGAATCCGATGCTCGGCTGAACTGCCAGCCGCTCATGCATGAAATGTCCAACCCAGCTGACCTCTATGTCCGTGGCTTTCAGCCAACCGTAAGAAACATTGTTGTCTGCTGTCGGTGACAACGCTGGCGGTGTCGCGCCCAACGCTATCAAGTTGGCCTGGGTAAAGCCTCCGCCGCCGCAGGCTATACCGCATGCCACCAGAGCCTGTCCCGCAGGGGTGATCGCCTGGCCCGAGATGGCAGTGTTGTAATTGTTGATGGCATTGGTTAGGCCCCGCGCCCCGATGGAACGGCTGAAGGCACCCACATTCGCGAGTTTAAACGAACCGTCCGCATTGACGCCCAGTGGCAAGGGATCGCCGACCGTGCCGTCACCCGTAAAGTCCGTCTGAAAAATCTCGGCTGGTCCAGCCGTGACGCTGATCGATGGAAGAGCAGCGAGAGGAGACCAGAAGTGGTTGATCATACCCAATCGGAAGCCAGCTGGTAGATCGACATAGCCGCCGATGTTGAATTGATGCGTGCGATCCAACGAGGCATCTCCCGTAAACCGAAGGGGATTGCGGTTATCCAGAGAAGCGTTGATGAAATCCTGGTCCGCCGATGCCACGGTGCCGGCACCCGTCGCTGATCCTGAATTCTGGAACCGCGAGAGTGTGTACGCAAACTGGAAATTCGCGTACTTGATTCCTGAAAACGGATGGCTGACGTTCTGCGTCACTTTGATATCGAAAGCGTTGTACACAGAACGGCCACCCGATTGTGCCATTGATACTGCACCGACACTTGGATTGATTCCTCCAAAAGCACAAGGAGCGCCAATCCCTGTATCTGCCGGGCTGCAGTTGCTGACTCCGAGGTCGCCGGGCGAATCAAGCCCGTTACCGGCAAAATCAGCGATGGTTGCCGCCCCGTTGCTACCGGGACCGATCGGATGCAATGCCGTGCAGCCTCCGGGTGCCGCTGCTGCTGTGATCGTTGCAGCACCGCAAGCCGTCAGCGTGGAGGCCACTGCACCCTGCGCCGCAGCTACGTTCAACAGCGCCGCATCTCCCGTGTGGTTCTGATCAACGGCGATCAGGTAATGCAACCCAACGTTACGCAAATAGTCCGCGCTGAGAACCAGCCCCGGACGGAGTTCGCGCTGTATGCCTACGTTCATTTGTACGGCACGGGGAGTCTTATAGTCCGGGAACAATAGGTTGGCTGCTGGAATTGCGCCATTGCCAGCCAGGACCGCTGGAATGAAGTTGGGATTGGGAGCGCTCGTTCCGGCGGCGGCCGCGGCTGCCTGGTAGGAAGTCTGGAAACCAGCCAGGCAGTTTGCGAACGTCAGGCCCGCGCATGACAACAGCGGACTCGTAGCGGTCGCAGGAAGAGTTGCTCCGATTGGAGTAGCGCACGTGGCATCGCCTCCCGGAATGAATTGAGTGCCCGCTGCGCCGGCGAACGAAACCGGAGTGGCTGCACCACCCGCGCAAGCAAACGAAACGGCGTTGAATGCCCCGTTGGGAAGCCTCAACAATCGGTCGAAAAGGATGTCGTTAAAGACCGTGTTGTCGTAGTAGAGACCAATTCCAGCACGGATTACTGTCTTTCCATCCTTTTTCGGGTCCCAGGCCACGCCAAGCTGGGGCGCGAGGTTCGCGTTTGGCTGGTTGATCCTGTTACCCGTACCGGGCAAGAGTGCGTTCAACTGTGGGATGGCCGCAAGGTCGCTGTCCGAACGGAACGTGTCGCGGACATACCGCAAGCCGAAGGTTGCTGTTAGATTCGGCTTGATCTTCCAGCTGTCGCCCAGGTAAACGCTCAGGCGGTGGTCCGGTCCAAGCCCGCCAGCTGACTTTCCGAAGGCGGACTTCTCAGTGAAAGAGCCCTGTCCGTTGCCAAGAAGAGCCAGGTCAGGCAGATAGTTTAGCGGGCAATTGATCCCGGTCTGGCCACCGGGACAAGTAACGTTCGAGGTTGCATCGAATCCGCCGAAGTTCCGGACCTGTGCATTCAAGCCAAAGAAGTCGGAGAACGTCCATCCGTGAATGTAGTTGTAACCAACACCGTAACGAATAATGTGCGAGCCCCAGACTTTGCTGCCGTCATATTTGATCTGGTGATCGCTTTGAATCGTGGACTGCGGAGCCAGAAAGCTGGGGCCGGTGAAGAAATTCTGCCCCTGGAAAAACAAGCTGATCGGAAAATCGGCAAACGGCTCGCCGCTTCCGGTAACAGCGTCGCCCAGCACGTTTACAAACTTCAGATATTCGAACCGGATGCTGTGAGTGTAACTCCCCGTATTGAAATCGGCTCCGATGACATCATTTTTCGTCCTTGACTTGTTGTTGAAGAAAGAGAACGAAGAGGCGCCGCCGAAGGAATCCTGCGCCAAGTTTTGAAAGTAACTGAACCTATAAAACATGTGCACGGCCTTCGTCACTTGCCAGTCCAGTTTTCCGATTAGATCGGTTTCGTGGAAGGGCGCGGGGAAATTGCCGGGGTTGAAACTGTCGAACGGCGCTGCAACAACAACTCCGGCCGAAGCATGCTGGAGAGTGTGCTCACCATCGATGAAGAAAAACAGCTTGTCTTTCAGGATCGCGCCGCCCACGTTGCCGCCGTATTGGCTGCGCTGGAAAGTGGCACCCGACGGAAACGCAGCAGCCTGGTTGCTGTCGCGGAAGAGGCCGAAACCCTCGCCGTGAAGATTGTTCGTGCCGGATTTCGTGGCTACGTTCACCGCGCCGGACGAGGTTAGGTCGTTGGAAAGATCCAGGCTGGACTGAGCGAGCTGAAATTCGGCGATCGCGCTGGAAGGAATGCCCGTGGTCGTCGTGCCGACGTTTTCGTCGCTGACGTCCACTCCATCGACCGCGATTCGAGCGCTGCGGCCGAATCGGCCACCGAACGAAATTGAAGAAAACCCAGTCTTCGTCGGGTCGAAGTTGCCGCCGTCTTGAATCTGGACGCCCGGCTCGAGCTGTGCGAGATCGAGGAAGTTGCGTCCATTCACCGGCAGATTTTCAATTTGCTGAGTGGTCAAGCTCCCAGACACCTGCGCCTGGTCCGTATTGACGGTCACAGCTTGGCCGCTCACTTCAACAACTGTGCTGGAAGCGCCGAGCTCGAGCTTGATCGTTGCGCTGGAAACCTGATTGATCTGGACAACGTAGGTTCCAGTTACCGTCTTAAAACTTGGTGCTTCTACTCGCACCGTGTACGTTCCCGGAACGAGTGAACCCGAAGTGAAAGTTCCGGCTGACGTCGATATCGAGTCGAGCGTAGCGCCGGTATCTTTGTTCGTGATCGTCACCTTGGCGTCGGGTACCACACCGCCCTGCGGATCTGTCACGACGCCTTGAATGCTTCCTGCTTGCACGTTCGACTGTGCGTGCGCCGGCTGGTAGCTGATGAGCAGCACAGCCAGCAGCGCGAACGTGAACGCTGTAAATCGCTTCCAATTCATACACCCTCCTGAAAATTCAACTCGAATTCGAATGGCTTGGTCACCACCACGCGCATGGAACAACACCGCCGCAGCCTGTATGGCACGTTGATGTCCAGCGGCGGCAAAAAAATACAATGTTTGTTTTCAGACGCTTAGAGAGTGGGGATCACTTCCCGGAAGGCTTTGTACCAGTTTCCATAGCGCAGTGATGATGGACGACGTACGAGGAAAAACCGAATTCAGAAAGTGTTATGACGTTTGGTATCGCATTTTACGTACTTTTTGCTTACGTCTTGTGTTTACAGGCGCGGATTATTGCGGAAGCTCTGCGAAAGTCTGCTGCGCGAACTCGAACGCATCCGCATGAATGTCGACTGGCCCTTGAAACGGACGGTCAATTTCTGCGACGGAAACGAGAACCAGCGACAATAAAAGTGAAAGAACAAATACGAGAACGAAATGTAGCGTGAAATTCTGACAGCCGAAAAGACATGCCGACCCGATCACCACAATTCCGCCGACTACCAAGACACTCCACAGGATTCCCGGAAGCCTCATCCGGCTTTCCAGCTGGCGCAGCCGCCTGTGCTCAGACATATGGCTCAGCGTGCCGAAAGCTTGCTCGTATTTTGACTGCTGAAAAATGTCCGCCACTCCACTAACCGAATGCGCGTGCAACAGCACTTCCCACATCTGTTGGGTGATGCTGAAACTGTGTGTGCTCAGCTTCTCCTCCGCCATGGCCGGCCATTCCTCGTTCACCGCCGCCGCAGCATATTCCCGGCAGAGTGCCCGGATTGGCTTGCCTTGCGCCGGATCTAGCCCGCCCGCGATGCGATATAAATCCACAAGAAAGTTCGCTTCGATCTCCGCGTTAATGCGCGCTGTTTGGAAATTATTCCAGACGTTCCAGAGCATGAACGCGAGAATCACCGCGTACGTCGTTCCCAGCACGCTGATTTGCCAGCCAATAATGTCGTTGTGTTCCGTCCTTCGGGTCACTGGCCATACGCGCCGCAATACGGACAAGAAAACGAGAGACAAAACGACCGTGCCCAGGACAATGAACACGGACTGCAACACACTCAGCATCAACAACCCTCCGAGCAGCGCGCGCGCTCGTACAAAACGCTCACACGCGCCGCTGGCTGGCCATCCTAGGTTGTCAGGGGAAATTCGTCAACCGCGCGCCATCCCGGCTTTCACTGGCTCCAATTCCACTCGCCGCCCCACCGCTTGCGCGATCACAGCGACTTCGCCCATGAGCTGTGCGAACTGGTCCGGGTAGAGCGACTGCGCGCCGTCGGAAAGCGCGCGTTCAGGATCGGGGTGAACTTCGATCAGCAGTCCATCTGCACCTGCGGCGATTGCCGCTCGCGCCATCGGTGCCACCTTGTCCCGGCGCCCGGTTCCGTGCGAAGGATCAGCAACGATCGGCAGGTGTGAAAGTTGTTTGATCACAGGAATCGCCGCGATATCCATTGTGTTACGCATATATGTGTCGAACGTCCGGATGCCGCGCTCGCAGAGAACTACATTGTAGTTCCCTCCTGCCATGATGTACTCCGCGCTCAGCAGCAGCTCTTCAATCGTCGCGGACATCCCGCGTTTCAGCAGAACGGGCTTCGTCGTTTCGCCAAGAGCGCGCAGCAAATGATAATTCTGCATGTTGCGCGCACCCACCTGCATCACGTCTACATACGGAAGCATGATTTCCACTTGCGATGGGTCCATCACCTCGCTGACAACGAGCAGGCCGTTGTCATCAGCCGCGCGCCGCAGCAGTTCGAGCCCATTTTCGCCGAGGCCTTGGAACGAATACGGCGAAGAGCGCGGCTTGAACGCGCCGCCGCGAAGCAATTTCGCTCCCGCCTGGGCCACGCGCGCCGCAACAGAGTTGATTTGAGCCGCCGACTCCACCGCGCATGGACCCGCAGCAACCGGAACGGATGTTCCACCCACCAGAACTCCGCTACCGAGATCCACAATCGAGCCTTCAGGATGAAAGTGGCGCGAGGCAAGCTTGAACGGGTGCGCGACGCGCACGATTTCTTCCACCCCCGGCGCTGCAAGCAGCGCTTCAAGTTCGCTGCGATGCTCGTTGCTGTTCCCGACGATGCCGATCACCGTTCGTTCCGTTCCGCGGCTCAAATGCGCCTGGCAGCCGCATTCTTTGATCCGAGTCACAACGTGATTTACCTGCTCTTCAGTTGCTTCCGCCCCCATGATCACGATCATTGTTCAATCTCCCTGTGGCTAAGGTGCTTCAGTTTGCTTTCGCGCTGAAAATCTCAGCCGAAACGTACGAGCCCAGAATCCGCAAATTCACGCTCAGCTTCTCCAGCTCGGCGATCGCTGCTTCTACTTCCGGATCGAGCGTCGAAGCCTGCAAGTCCAGATAGAAACGGTATTCCCACGGACGCCCGGCAATCGGCCGGCTCTCGATCTTCATCAGATTGATTCCACGACGCGCAAAGGGTCCGAGCGCGTGGAAAAGCGCTCCAGGCTGGTGGGCCGTTTGAAATACGAGCGAAAGCTTGTTAGCCGCGTCGGAGGTTTTCGATGAAGAGCCGAGAAGCAAAAATCGAGTGTAATTCTCAGAATTGTCTTCGAGATGCCCGCGCAGAACCTTGCCGCCGTGAATTTCGGCCGCGCGCCGGCTGGCGATCGCGGCTCGTGATGAATCGCCGGCGGCGATGATCGCGCGGACACTTCCAGCCGTATCTTCCGTAGCGATCCGTTTCAATTCCGGCCGCTCGTGAAAAAATCTTTCACACTGCGCCAGAGCCACGGGATGCGACTCCACAGTGGTGACCTGTTCGATCGTCCCGCCTGGCACCCCGATTAGGTTGTGCACGATGGGAATAATCTCCTCGGCGAGGATCCTCAACCGGCTCTCTACCAGCAGGTCAAACGTTCGATGAACCGAGCCCGCCAGAGTGTTCTCAATCGGCGCGAGAATGTAATCTGCCGCATTCTCATCAATCGAATCGAACATCGCCTCGAAAGTCGGCCGCGGAACCAGCACAATCTTGTCGCCAAGAAGCTTCACAGCCGCTTCTTCACTGAAAGCCCCTCGCTCGCCCTGAAACGCAACCCGCGCACCCGATTCGACTTTCATTCGGCTCCTGTTCGCTTCAATATTTTCGGCAGCATCGCCCCAGGCGGTATGTCCGCTCATGGTTCCACCGCCGTTCCGTACCGCCGGCTTGCCCTGAGCTTCGAAGGGCGTCTCGCCGGCTCTTTTGCCTTCGCTTCCCTCTCACCCACGTTCCCCTCGCCCGCATGCATCTCCTGAATCCTTCGCGACTCATCCATGATCGCCCGAAAGATTCTCGTCACCGCCTCGCCATCAAGCGGCCCATCATTCAAATTCTTCATCCCGGCAATCACCTTCTGCTCGCGTTCGGGCGCGCACAACGACAGCCCCTCTTCTTCCTTCAGCCGCGCAACCTCCACGGCAAACTCCGTGCGCAGATTCAGAAGCTGCAGAAGAACAGTATCGATTTCATCGATTTTCTTCCGCCAGTCGCTGATCGTCATAGGGCCTCCCGCTTCCGCTCTCTCATCCGCCTACAGACCAAAAAAAAGGCCGCGTCCTCTCGGAGGTCGCGGCCCGGAATCTCGAAACTTTGTGCGGCTTTTAGCTCGTCTTGCTCGCTCCCGCCGCGCACGTTTCACCGGCCCGCTTCTCCGTAAAGGAGTAGCGGTAGGTAAAACCGTACGCTCGGTAATAAAGTCGCATCGCAATCTCAATATACGGGACAGCGCTAACTCCGTCAAGCACGTTCAGGTGGATTTTCTGTAACTGTCAAGGGCATCCCGAGAATTCGCGAGTATAATCTCCGTTCTCGCGACAAACCAAAACGCCTCCCATGACAACAAGAGCTGAATACACTCGCGCAGCTATTCTCGGGACGGGACTGATCGGCGGATCGTTTGGGCTCGCGCTGCGGCGCGAGTTCCCTGCGGCCGTTGTCGTTGGATTCGACCGCGCGGACGTGATGGAGCGCGCCCTCGCGTGTGGCGCGATCGGCGAAGACGCAAGCGATATAGCATCGGCTGTTCGCGGAGCTGACCTCGTCTACATCGCGCTGCCGATTGGAGCAACGATTGACGCGCTGCCGAAAATTGCGGAAGCGGCGGACGCGAACGCGCTCGTCACCGATACGGGCAGCACGAAGGCGCTAATATGCCAGCAGGCGCAGAAATATTTTCGTGGCGAAGCGCGGTTTCTGGGCGGGCATCCGATGGCTGGCAAAGAGAATTCGGGGATCGAGCATGCGGATGCAGATCTTTTTCGCGGCTCACGATACGTGCTGATAGCGCCCGAGAGCGATCCTGATCCGCGCGCCCAGAAATTTGCGGCATTGCTGCAACGGATCGGCTCCGAACCCGTCTGGTGCGACGCGGAAACGCACGACTGGGCGGTGGGCATCGTCTCGCATCTGCCGCAACTCGCGTCGGTCGCGCTCGCGCACGTAGTCGCGGATGAGACTGACGAAACAGGCTTGCCGCTCACGCTTGCGGGCACGGGCCTCTCGGACATGCTGCGGTTGGCGGGCAGCCCCTACGATATCTGGCGCGACACATGTCTCACCAATCGCGAAAACATCGCTCACGCGCTCGACCGCCTGGCCCAGGCCATCGAATATCTCCGCACGCGCCTAGCCAGCAAAGATCTCGAGCAGGAATTCAAAATCGCCAACGAACTCTACGTCGCGTTGCGCCGCGTGCGATGAAGCTTCGGTAGTGCGCATCCCCCGTCATGAAACAACGCTGAACATGGGCAGCGACTACCCACCAACCCTGCCCCCAAAGCTTCGAAACCGAGAATGATCGTTTCGTAGCACCGGTCTTCAGGTGTCGAAAGGGTTGAAGGCCCGGCCGCGAAGATGGGTACCGGCGAAGAAACAGCAAACTTAGCGGCCTAAACGAGCTTCGAAACCACGCCATTCAGCAACCTGGTTGACAAACTTACAGCAGATTTCTCTTCGCTTTAGCTTCGCTTCTGACGTCCCGAATTTCTTACAATGCGCGGCCCGTCGCGACGGGTACGAGCCGCCGGTTTCGCACGTAAAACTCCTTATCGCGCCATCGAATTCGCTGCGGGAAGAAGCTCGCGAGCCACACCACGAATGCAAACGCGTCGCGCACCGGCAGAAGGGCGAGCTTCGCGCGCAGCGCGTGGTCCTGCATGCCCCACATTCCAACGTTTCTGGCCATCTCGCTGCCCAGCACCACATACGCGGCAACATACGCCAGCGCAATCGGCAACGACGGCACGATCAGCGCCGCGAGAATCGTCCATGGCAAGCCCTGCGTGAAAATCAATCCCAGATGACCGGCTGGACGCGAGTAGCGAATGCTCAGATTCCATCGCACCTGGTGCCAAAAAGCCTCCGCAAACGTCTCGCGCGGATAGACGATTGACACGGGAAACGTGCTGAGCTCGATGCGGCGCCCTTCCTTCGCAATGCGGTTTCCCAGCTCGAAATCGTCGCAGAAATAATCGACTAGCGATTCAAAGCCGCCGATCTCCGCGAGATTTTTCTTCGTCGTCGCCATGACGGCGCCGAGCATGAAGTCGATCTTGCCGCCGAGCCAATTGACGAGCACGCCGGCGGCGAAATCGGTGCTGTTGCCCATAGCCTCCAGGCCGGCCGCAAACGAGCCGTCCGTCACGCCGCGATAGAGACACGTGACGCCGCCAACTTCTCGATCGCGAAACGCGGCAGCAATCGCGCGCAAGAATCCGGGCTCGACACGCACATCGCTATCGGTGACGAGCACAATTTCGTGGCGAGCTTCGCGCGCCATGCGGCAAAGTTTATTTACTTTGTCGCTCGCGCCAAGCGGCTCAGAGCCGACCAACAGATGAATCGGCCGCTCGGGAAAATCCACAATGATTTTCTGAATCACTGGTACCGCAGGATCGCGGTCATCGGAGACGCAAAAAAGAATTTCGAATTCAGGGTAATCCTGGCCGCAGAAGCTCGCGTAATTTTCATACGTCTCGCGGTCTAAACCGTAAATCGGTTTGAGGATGCTGACCGGCGGAGTGAATTCCTCAGCAAGCGGATTCGCGCGCCTCGAAAAAAATCGTCGCGCAGCGATGATCGCAACAATGTAGTAACCAAAGGGAGCAAGCGCAACCAGCAGGAGCGCCACGCGAATCGCTCCCCACGCCGTCACGCGACTATCCTTCCGGGCAACCGTTTAGCCTCGGCCCTTCCAAACCATCGTGACTCCGACACACACAAGCAGAACGCCGAGCCAGCGCTGCCGAGTTACCTTCTCTCCTAAAAATAGCGCTCCGCCGTACGCGCCGACCACGTAGCTGAGCGCTGTTACCGGGACAACAAAGCTCACATTCTCCAGTGAGAGCATTCCCAGCAACGAGAAAAATCCCGCTGCCATCAAAAGCAGTGCGAGCCACATCCAGCCAACCCGCATCGCGCGCCCAAATACATTGAGCAACGCGCGCGGCCGGAAATCGTGTACTTCTCCGATCGTTTTCATCGCCCGCGTGAGACAGATTTCGCCGCCCGTGCCGATCACAACGATTCCGAATATTAGGATGATCTCAGCGATCATGCGCTGCGCTCCGGCGTGACTTGCTCGGCGGCGGGCTGCATGCGGGATTCCACGGCATCGTCAGTGGTGCGCGGCGGAGTGTGCCCCACGATTAGAACACCGCAACAAATCACCAGAATACCGGCCCAGCGCAACGGCGTAATCTTCTCGCCGAGCGCAAAATGGCCGAGCAGCGCAACGACCGCATATGAAACCGACGAAGCCGGCTGGACGAAGCTGTAATCAGCCCAGGAGAGCACGAGCGTGTATGCGATGAAAAATCCGATGAGCGAGAGGATTCCGAGCCAGATCATACCGGAGGTGAAAACGCCGACGAATAGATGGGCCAGTTCCGCCGGAGACCAATTGGGAATTTCGCCAAGATCTTTCATGCCCTTGCTGAGCAGCACGTCGCCCAGAGGGCCGAAAACGACCATGATGAAAAGGAGGGAAAAAGTTTTGAGATGCAGCCCCGAACCGGGCGTCATGCGCTCGGGGATTCGCTCGCTACTCCTACCGACGAGCTTCGCTGCTCCGGCACATTCACGAGCACTTTCTTCTGCACGCCCTTCTTTGCTACTCGCTTGCGGTCAGCGCGAAGCTTCATGAAATCCACAGCTTCGTGGAACAACCGCTTGCGCTCGTGCGAATCCCACAGAGCGTCGCGAACGATGCGCCACGCCACGCGCGGGCGGAAGTAATAATCGTCGTAGAAGCGGTTGACGGAATCCACCATGTACTCGCGCGAAAGGCCGGGATACTCGAGATGCGGAAGCTGGTGCCCGCCCGCGTCGGTCACGGCTTCGCCTTTTAGGAAACCCTCGCGAGTTCCCTGCTCGTAGAGCTCCGTGCCCGGATAGGCGTGGGCCATCGAAACTTGGATCGTTTCGCAGTCGAGTTCCTTGGCGTAATTAATCGTCTTTTCGATGGTTTCTTTCGTTTCGCCCGGCAATCCGATAATGAAATCGCCGTGGACGCGTATGCCTACCTTCTTGCAATTCTGGACGAAGGTCTTGCCCATCTCGACCGTCGCACCTTTCTTGATGTTCTTCAAAATTTGCGGATCGCCGGACTCGAATCCGACGATGAGAAGGCGGGCGCCAGCGTCGGCCATCGCTTTCAGAGTTTCGTAATCGCTATGCACGCGGGCGGTGCAGGACCACTGAAAGCCTACCGGCTTGAATTCCTTGCAGAGCGCGAGGACGCGATCCTTGCGAATGTTGAACGTGTCGTCGTCGAAGAAAAATTCTTTGGCTTGCGGGAACATCTTGTGCGCCTGCTTGAATTCGCGCGCTACGGATTCCACTCCGCGAACGCGCCAAGCATGGCCGGAAAGAGTCTGCGGCCAGAGGCAGAAAGTGCACAGAGCCGGACAACCTCGAGCGGTGTAGAACGAAACGAACGGATGCAGCAGGAACGGCACATTGTATTTTTCAATGGTGAGATCGCGCTGATAGATGTCGGTTGCGAAAGGAAGCGCATCGAGTTCTTCGGTTTGGAGCAGCGGGCGGGGCGGATTGTGGACTACCTTGCCGTCTTTTATGTAGCTGACGTTCGCGATTCCTGAGATGGGCTTGCCGTTCGCATAATCCACAACGGAGTGGTCGAATTCACCGCGCACGACGAAATCAATATCGGGGCTGGCGAGAAGACTTTCCGCCGGCTTGATCTGCACCTGCGGGCCTACGAAGCAAATCTTGATTCCGGGCTTCTTTTCCTTCATGGCCTTGGCCATGCGGAGGTCGCTATGAAAGCCCACGGTGGACGTAAAGAGAACCACAAACTCATAATCTTTCGCGATTTCAACCACCTGCGCCGGAGTGATGCCGTGAGGAGGGCCGTCCAAGAGACGGCTGCCGGGCAACATACCGGCCGGATAAGAGAGCCAGACCGGGTACCAATAGGATTCGATTTCGCGGGTAGCGGGCCAGCGCGACCCGGCGCCGCCGTCAAAGTGCTCGAAGCTCGGCGGGTTCAGCAACAACGTTTTCATTACAGACGACATTCGCAATCCCCCAGAATGCAGACCGTCGTACAGACGCAAAAATAGCCGTATATGTATTCACTTGAGTTTACCCGATTTCGCCCGCTATCCCAAGCCGGGGTTTGGCCCGAGGCGTGTCTACTGAAACACCTTGGCGAGTTGGCCGGTGGCCTGCAGAAGTGATAGCTGTCCCTGCTGGCGGGCGAACTCGGCATCAAGGAACGCCACCCATTTGTCGTTTTCTTCGAGACGAGCCTGCTCGATGTCTCGCAGCGTGGCGCGGCCCTCGTCCAATTTCGTTTGCAGAATTTGAAGCGATTCCTGGGCGAGTTGCAGATCGAGGCGCGCCACTTCGTGGGCGGCGTCAAGCTCGCGGACATCGCGGGCTTTTTGCAGCACGTCGGCACGAACTTCCTGGCGCTTATTGCCAAGCACGAGTTCAGCTTCGCTCAACTGGCTTTTCGCGAGTTTTATGTCGGCAAAAGTCTTCGAGCTGAAAATTGGAATGTGCGCGTCGATTCCAATGGTGACGTTGTTGCGTCGAAAGGAATTGGGGTTAAAGAATTCGTTGTAGTTGTTGAATTTGCCGAGCACCTGGTAGAGGCCGACGGCGCTGACCGTGGGCCAGAACTCGCCCTTCGCGCCTTTTAGCAGGTGTACGCGGGCATCGCGCTCCTTTTCCGCTTCGGTTACAAAGGGGCTCGTCTTGAGCGCAGCGGCGATCATGTCGGTCTCTTGTTGGTCCAACGCGAACGATGCCTGCTCGGTCTCGACTTGAACTGATTGGCGGGATGTGCCAGTGAGATTCTCAAGCTGCTGGGTGAGAATCGCATCCCGCCCTTCCAAGTGAATGATTCGCTCGCGAATGCGCGCGAGCGTCAACTGGCTGCGAGTGTTCTCAATCGGCAGTTCCTGCCCTGCTTGGGTACGTTCGCGAGTGACGCCGGCAATTTTTTCGGCGCTGGCGCCCTCGCCCCGGAGCAACTCGAGCGAGGTTCGAATCTTTGCAAGTTCAAGGTACGTGGTGGCTGTGCGGACTATGACGGCATCGCGCGTGCGGTCGAGCTCGATCTTCTGGCTGTCGGCGCGATCTTCCGCCGCGTGCAGCTGCCCGCGAAGAGGCAGATTAAAAATCGACTGGGTATAGGACAGGCTGAAGAGCGCCGGGGCTGAGCCACCAACAGTCGCAGGAAATCCGCTGGTATAAGCTGCACCAGAGCCGGTGTAAAGATTCGGCCGAAAATCGGCACGGTTCACGCCGACAGCATTCAGCGCGACCGTATATTGCATTCGGGCGAGCGCAATCTCGCGGCTGTTCTGAAGGGCGAGTGTGACCGCCTGCCGGAGCGTGAGCTTGTCCGAATCTTGCGCACGGGCGCTGGTCGGAAACAACCCAATCGTCGAAACGAACATTGCGACAATCGCGAGCAATGACCGTCTGTCGTTATTCATATCCTTACTCGTATCGAAGCGAATCCGTGGGATGCAGGCTGGCCGCCCGGCTCGCGGGCAGGTAGCCAAATAAGATGCCGGTTGAACACGAAACGACAAACGCCAACACCACCGAGACCCAGGACACCGGCATGCGGATCCCTACAGCTTCGGGGATCACGCGCAAGACCAGATTGATTGCCACTGGAATCGAAACGGCGATCACAATCCCTATCACCGCTCCGGTGCCGCTAATCAGGAATGCCTCCATGAGAAACTGGTAGAGGATCGCGTCGCGGGGAGCTCCTACGGCTTTGCGAATGCCTATCTCGCGCGTACGCTCGCTAACAGTGACGAGCATGATGTTCATGATGCCGATGCCGCTGATTGTGAGCGCTATAAGCGCGATGACGACGAGGAGAACCGTCAATGCTTGTGAAATCATTCGAGCCGATTCCAAAAGTGACGTGAGATTATCCACCTCATACTCAGCGCCGGGGCGATGCCGACCTTTTAGAATTTCCCTCACTTGCTGCGTCACCGCCGGGACGGCTTCGGGCGAATCCGCCTGAACGTACAGCGTGCGGAGATAGTCCGCTCCCGTGTAGTAGGTCATCAGCCCGAAGGGGACGAGCACGGACTCGCGCGCAATTTCCGTCTCGCCGAAAGTGGAAATCCGCTCACGAAATACCCCGATCACGGCGAAGCGCAGTTCGCCGACGCGAATTTCCTGGCCGACAGGACTCTGGTTCGGAAACACGCGCGCTGCCAGTTCCTGGGTCAGTAAGCAGACCTTGGCGTGCGTCATCATGTCGTCGGGGTCGAAATAGCGACCGCGAAAAACGACCAATCTGCGAATCTGTTGGAAGCCTTCGGTGACTCCTACCAGTTTTACCGGCCGCTCGACACCGGCAGCAACCACCGTCATCGGAATATCCGTCGCTCCCGCAGTAACCGCAACTTGAGGGATCTGGATCTTCATCGCATCCATGTCGGCGAGCGAAATTTCGTCGCCCAATGTGAGACGCGAGGAATTATTTGAACGCGTGACCCCGGCATACACGAGATTGGAACCGACGCCTTCAATCTGGGCGATGATGTACCGTTTGCCGGCCAGCGCCACGGTGACCACGAGAACGATGCAGCCGCTGCCGATGATGACGCCGAGCATCGTCAACGCGGCGCGGAGCTTATTGGCGCGCAACGCTTGGAGAGCGAGATCCCAGGTCTCGTTCCAATATGCGGATTTGTTTCGTACGTTGGACATGGCGGCGATTTTCAGATTTGCCCGGATGAATTTCCGGAGCTACTTCGATTTCTCCAGGTGTTCCAGCCGCGTTTTTACTTCCTTGCGTCCGGGATCGAGTTGCAGAGAAGCGCGATATTGCTCGGCCGCTTCGGCGCGCTTGCCTTGCGCCTCGTACAGGCGCCCGAGCCACTCGCGTGCGCCTGCGTGCGAGGGCCAGTCGCTGCGATCGGGCGTGCTGGCGAGATAGGATTTTAGATCCTGTTCGGAATGCGAAGGATCAACTGCCGAAAGCACTCCATACACGCCGCGGTAATAAGCCAGGCGGGGGTCGTTCGGGTTCACCGCTGCTGCTCCGTCGATGGCAACCTTGAGTTGAGCGGGCTTATTCTGCTTCACAAAATAGTTGGCAGCATCGAAATAGGGATCCACTTTGTTGGGCTTCGCGGCGAGCGCCTGCTGGTATTCGCTTTCGGCGGCGTCCTGCTTCTTGGCCACCTGGGCATCGTAGAGGGCTCTTGCGAGATGTCCCTGGACAGGATCGAGCGCAGCGATCGCGTCCACTTGGGCTTTGGCTTCGTCCTTGTTGCCGCCGACGACCCAGGGCGCATCAATATCAAATTCTTCGAGGTCGCGGCGAGCCGCGATGTTGGATGGATTCGTCGCAACGGCATCTTCAAATTCTTTCTTCACTTTTTTCGCGAGGAAGAAACTGTGCTCGCGATCGGCTTTGCCGCCGTAGGCACGGCCGAGCCACAAATGGTAATCGGAATTTTTGGCGTCGTTCTGGACGGACTTTTCTAAATTCGTTATGGAGTTGTCGTAGTCGTGCAGTTCGTAGTAGCTGCGGCCGAGCCAGTAGGAAAGTTCAGCGTTGTTGGGATTCGCAATCACCGCCACCTGCAAGGTGGAGACGGCACCGGAATAGTTTCCGGCATTGAATTGGCGGATGGCGTTCTGGAGCGAGGCGGATGCGTCCGGCGGAAAGCCGGATGCCGCGATGTGACCGCTTGCTGCAAATTGAAACAGAAAAAGCACTGCGATAGAAACTGCCCACGACAGCTTTTTTCCGCGGTGCACTATGATTTAGCCTCCGTGGCTCGAACGTCCATGCCATCACGCAAAACCTGCATGTCGCCCGGCAGCACAACTCTGTCTCCGAGTTGCAGACCGCTGATTACTTCATATTTTTGCGCGCTGGCGATACCGACAGTGATATCGCGGCGGTGAATCTTGTCGCCGCCATAGACGAAAACGAAATGCTGGCCGTTGTCGTAGCGCACGGCGGCGCGCGGAACCACCAGGGCACCCTGGCGGCCGCGGACGAGGATGTGAACGTCTACGTTTACATTGGGGAGCAGCTCAAGCTTGTTGTTATCGATCGAGCAGAGCACCTCGCCGACACTGCGTGCTCCTCGAGAGACTACCTGCTTGGGAACCTGCTCGGTGCGTCCCGTCCACGTCTGGCCGGGCTTCGCGTCCCACGCGACCTGGACCACTTGATTCGGTTCAAGGGCGCCGAGATCGGGTTCGTCCACAAAAGCGCGGACGCGCACGTGCCGCAAATCGGCCATCTCGGCGAGCGTGTCGCCTACTTTGACGTAGTCGCCTGCGTGCACTGGAAGCGAATAGAGAATGCCGTCGGAAGGCGCGAGCACGGTGGCCGAGCGCAATTTTTCCTGGAACGATTGAATCTGATCCTGGGCTTGCGTCGCGCGTAGCTCGGCGCGCTCCGCGTCGCCGCTGGTCCGTTGCGCAAGCGCCGCTTTCTTCTGCTGGAGAGTTTCCAGTGTGGCGCGAGCTTGCGCGAGAGCCGCCCGATTCTGCGCTACTTCATACAATGTGGCGGCCTGCTTGGCGGCGAGTTGTTCGAGGGCTTTTTGAGTCTGTTCGAGGTTGGCGACGTTGGCTTGCGCCTTGGCGAGATCGCCATTAATTTGGGCGAGTTCGTCGGGCGAACCGCCGGCGCGAGCGTTTCGCAGATCCGTCTGCGCTGCGAGCAGATTCGCGCGGGCTTGCGAGAGTTGCGCGCGAATGTCGGAGGCGTCGAGGGTGAGAATCAATTGTCCGCGATGAACAGCTTGGCCTTCGGTGGCGGCTATTTTTTCGACGAATGTGGGAAATTCGGAGCGAGCGATCGACGGCGAAATCGGTTCGACCTTGCCGTTACTTGAAATCGAGGCGCTTAGATCTTCGCGTTGGACGGGAATGTAATGAACCACCGGCGCCTGGCCCCGGCTTGCTAGCAGGATAATAAGGACCACCGCACCTAGCGCGACGGCCAGGGTGGGAACGAGCCATTTTCTCTTACCGTTGTCCGCCATCTTGGGCGGCGCTTGCGCGCGCAGCCTACCCCCAGAATCTCAAAATTGTAACAGACCCTTTCGAAGCTTGCCTACGGAAAGGCCGAAGGAGTATCGCCGGGAGCACCTTTAGCGTGCTTGCGCACTCGTGGGCGCACTTAAAAGAGATGCGCTACTCTAGGAATGGGATGCCGGTGGTATTCGTGATTGCGACGGAGTGGAAACTGCGTGCTGCAGTTCGTGCCGAATTGCGCGAGCGCGGAATCGACGCTCTCGGCCTGGACTTGGCGGAGGATGTGGGGCGGGCATTGGCTAGTGGGACGATGCCGGCGGTGGTGGTGCTCGAGGCAAATGCGGGATTGGCAGACGATCCGGCGATTGGGGATCTTGTGACGCGGGTGCCGACGGTTTTGGTGGCGTCGCGGGTGGAGACGGTAGCGCTGCCGCGGGTGGCGGCGGTGTTTTACCGGCCGGTGCGGATTGGGGAGATTGTTGGGAAGGTGAGCGAGCTTTTGGGGCGTGGGGAGGTTGGTTAGGTGCGTCGCGCGCACGAGCTGTCGTGGGGCGTTCACTCGGCGGATTAACATTGCGTGTCGTGATAAAATTCACTGCATGAGCGACACACCCCAATCACAAACGAAAGCGCCGGCGACTTCCGCGCCCGCCACGACAGGCGCGGCGGGACACTCCGCGGATCACCATGCAACGACCGGTAGCGGACCGAAGATCCATCGGGTTTGCATCGGATGCAACAACATGTTTGAAGTTACGATGGATAACTACGAAGCGAAGCACTGCTCGACCTGCCATAAGGGCTAAAGCTTGAACCTGCCGGTCTGAAGACCGGCGCTACAAATGCCGACCAATCCCGATAGGCACTTGCCCGCTACATGAAAATCTACAACGAGGCGATTACTGTCCAGTCGAAGAAGGCGCGCGAAATTTTTGATCTGACTTCGCAGATTAAAGCGGCGATGGAGAAAAGTGCATTTCGCGATGGCATCATTCTTGTTTCTGCGCTGCATGCGAATGCGGCGGTGGTCGTCAATGACAATGAGCCCGGGCTATTGGAGGATCTCGATGCGTGGCTCGGCGAGGTGGCTCCGGCGCGAGATGACTTCAGGCATAAGGGCCGGTTCGAGAGTAATGCTGCCATTCATTTTCAGAGCCTCTTGCTGCATCACCAGGTGATTGTCGCGTTCACGGAAGGGCGGCTCGACCTGGGCCCCAATCAGGCCGTGCTTTTCGTCGAACTTGACGGCTTACGACCGAAGCGAATCCTCGTCAAAGTAATGGGTGAGTAAGAAGCCGGCAGGATTTGCGAGTTCCTGCTGGAGCCGGCGCGGAATGTGTTGTCGATGCCGCGATGTGCGGCTGCCTGCGCGTGGCTCGAATGTTAGAATTGAGTCTACATGAGCGCCGATCCCCTTATTTACGTCCACGATCTTTGCAAGGACTTCCGCACGTTCCGGAGGCGGGAGGGGGTGTGGGGCTCAATTCAGAATCTCTTCGTTCGCGACTACCGTACAGTATCGGCGGTGGACCGGGTGGGGTTTTCGATCGAGCGCGGCGAAATGGTCGGTTACATTGGCCCGAACGGCGCCGGTAAATCAACCACGATCAAGATGCTTACAGGCATTCTGGTGCCTACGAGCGGCGAAATTCGCGTCAACGGCTACGTTCCCTTCCGGCAGCGCCGGCAATATGTAAAGACGATTGGCGTGGTGTTCGGCCAGCGAACGCAGCTCTGGTGGGACATTGCGGTAATCGAATCGTTCAAATTATTGAGACGGATTTATGACGTACCGCAGCGCGATTTCGACGCGCGGATGGAACACTTCAATGAGATTCTCGGCATAAACGATTACCTGTACACGCCCGTGCGGAAGCTTTCGCTTGGCGAGCGCATGCGTTGCGACCTGGCTGCCGCGCTTCTGCATAATCCGCCACTATTGTTTCTTGATGAGCCGACGATTGGCCTCGACGTGGTGGCGAAAGATCACATCCGGCATTTCCTGCGCGCCATCAATCGTGAATTTCACACCACAATTCTGCTGACAACGCACGACCTGGACGATATCGAGGAGCTTTGCCGCCGCATCATGATTATCGACCACGGGCGCGTGCTCTTCGATGGTCACCTGTACGATCTGAAGCAGAAGCTGTTGCGCACCAAGCAAATCAAATTTGCGCTGAAAGACCGCGACCAAGTGGCGTGCCTCGAAGTTTTTGCGCGCGAAGGATTTGAAATCGAGACGGTGGACGAGCTAACTTACCGCATTCGCTTCGACCGGCTAAAGATTGTTACCGCTGATTTAATTCGGCGGATTCTCGCGGCGGTGGAAGTGCGCGACCTGCTGATCGAAGACGAGCCCATCGAGGAAATCGTCAAGCGCATCTATGCCGGCGAAGCACTGCCCGAGGTAACGGTGTGAACGGGTTCGCCGATGCGCTGGTGCCGTATGCGGAATTTGCGCGCGTCGGGTTCGTCAATATCCTCGCTTTTCGGCTGCGCTATTTCACCGGCATCATCACCTATTTTCTCAACGTGACGGTGTACTACTTCATTTGGACCGCGGTTTTTCACTCGGCACAATCGATCGCAGGGTACAGCCTGCCACAGATCATCACCTACGTGAGCGTCGGATGGATGATCCGCTCGTTCTACTGGAACACGATTGACCAGGAAATGGCTTATGAGGTGATTGAAGGCAAGATCGCAATGGATTTGATCAAGCCGGTTTCGATCCAGTGGATGTGGATCTGCAGGGCGATGGGCGAATCGGCGTTTCGTCTTGGACTGCTAACGTTGCCAACGGCAATCGTTGTAGCACTGGTATTCCCCGTCCAAGGACCGGCTTCGAGTGAGAATTTCGCGCTATTTCTTGTGAGCGTGCTGGGCAGTTTCTTTCTGATGGCGGCGATCAATTTCATGATTGGCACCTGCGCGATTCCGTTGAAATCGATTTTGGCTTTGATTCGCGCGAAATACTGGCTGATCGAGATGCTCTCCGGGCTTTTGATTCCAATTTCATTTTTCCCGGACGCGGCGCAGAGAATCATGGCGCGACTGCCGTTCGAATACATCGCCTTCGTGCCGCTGCAGATTTATCTTGGCAAGCTTGACCGGGCCGCGGCTCTTCGCGCGCTCGGGACACAGTGGCTTTGGGTAATCCTGATGCTAGCTCTGGCACATTTTTGGTGGGAGCGGGCGTCGCGGAAGATTACGATTCATGGCGGGTAAGCGATGAGTTCGTTGCCGATTAGCACCAAAGTGAAAGAAGAGCGTGGCATCGCAGCGCTTGCGGCCGGCGCAAACCGCCACGCGCTGCTTTTCGCAGATTACTTCACGCAATATGCCAAGGTGCGCATGGGCTATCGCGGTGATTTTATCGTCAGTCTGCTGACGAGTTTTGCGGCCACGATTTTTCAAATTGCTTTTGTGGTGGTGCTATTCGAAAAAGCGCCGCAACTGGGCGGCTGGCGCTTCGAAGAAGTTCTGTTTCTTTACGGTTTCGCGCTGATTCCCTACGGACTCTTCAATGTGATCAGCATGAATCTCTACGATTTCGGCAACAACTACATCATCGAAGGAAAGTTCGACCGGATCCTCCTGCGCCCAGTCTCGTCGCTATTCCAGGTACTGTTTGAGACGTTCCGGATCGAATCGTTTCAAGAGGTTGCCACGGGAATCTTCTGCATGGTGTGGGCAGCCCACAGGCTCGGGATTGTTTGGACGCCAGCAAGACTGGCAATGCTGCTATTTTTTGGCATCTGCGCGGGCATCATCTATATTTCGATTTTCCTGATGCTCAGCACGGTATCGTTCTGGTTTGAGGACCGCATCGGCGTTCATCCGCCAGTGTGGAACGTGATCGCCTTCGGCCGTTACCCGCTTTCGATCTACAGCCCCGTCGTACAATTTTTTCTGTGCTGGGTAGTTCCCTTCGGATTAGCGTCATTTTATCCCAGCGTGAAATTGCTCGGCCGCGCCGTCACGCCGGAATATGCGCCACTTGTACCCGTGGTTGCTGTGGTGTTTTTCACGGTCTCCATTTCTCTTTGGAACTTCGGCACACGCCACTATTCATCAACCGGGTCGTAAGCGAACCGTTTCTAGGTATCTCTCTTACCTGTAACTTTTGACGGTTCCATCCATTTAGTGAGTTCGGCAGACTCCGGGCGAAACCAAGCATGCTAACCGTGTGCAGAATGTAAAAACCGCGCGGCAAAACCGGGGAAGTGTTACGCTCAGGGCCTCAACCTTGCAAGAAGACGTCCAGGCACCAAGGACGGGAGATATCCGAACGAATTCGAGTTCGGCGCGGTTGTGTATTTGTCAGCACGCCGGTTGAAGATAGACACATTAGTTGGCCGTTGAGACCGCTTCAGCGATCGGGAAGTTTGATGTTGCCGACAGTTCCCGACCTGCCTGCTCATGATCGGTCAAGCCACTCAAAGTGCGGATTTCTGAATAGATTCCTTCCAGGACGAGCACTACACGTAAACGGAGGCGGGATTGTCGATGACTGTCTTGCGATCTAATGATTTGCGGCAAAATCAGCCGAGCGAGAATCGGATGAACTGGAAAATCGCGCCAGTCCTGATGCTGTTTCACGTCGGCGCGGTGGCGGCACTCTTCTTCTTCACTTGGAGTGGGTTCTTCACCGCGATCCTCTTGCACTGGGTGATGGGAGGCCTGGGACTCGGCGTATGTTATCACCGCTTGCTCACGCATCGCTCCTACGCGACACCCAAGTGGTTTGAGTACTTTCTGACGATTTGCGGCGTGACGGCTATGGAAGGAGGCCCGCTGGTATGGGTGGCCACGCATCGGAAGCATCACCAATTCGCGGATAAGGAAGGTGATCCGCACTCTCCGCGCGATGGCAAGTGGTGGTCATACGCGGGCTGGATCCTGATGGGCAATACCTACCGCCAAGACGTTGCGACGCTCAAACGGTACGTCCCCGATCTGGCGGAGGACAAATTTCACGTCTGGCTGACGAAGTGGCATCTCACTCCAACGATCATTCTCGGACTCATGTTGTTCGCGATCGGTGGATTCCGCCTGGTGCTGTGGGGCACTTTTTTGCGGACCGTAGTGGGACTGCATTCGTCGTGGATCGTCAACTCGTGCGCACATATTTGGGGGTCGCGCCGCTTTGAGACGCGAGATGCATCAACCAACAGTTGGTGGGTGGCACTGCTGAGTTTCGGAGATGGATGGCATAACAACCATCACGCCTACCCGGTCTCGGCGCGACACGGGTTCAAGTGGTATGAAATCGATCTCAACTGGTACACCATTTGCACCTTTCAGCGCCTCGGACTTGCTTCTCATCTCCATCGGCCACCGGCGGTGACTCGTACGTATGATAGAAGCCCTGCTGCTCCCTCATTTAAGGAAGAAATTGGGTACAGCCTTGATTGAATGCCTTCCAAGCCCGTCGAGTCGACATTAAGCCGTTAAGCTAGCGACTATCGTTTCAGGCGAAATTCAAACGTGACGTCGTTTTGGGCTTGGACCGGGATGCCGTTCAGAACAGTAGGGTGGAAACGCCACTGATGGACGGCGCTTATTACGGAAGATAGCAGGAAGATGGGGCCGTTTATTGGTTTGACGTCAGTCACACGGCCGTCGCTTCCGATTGTGGCGCGCACTTTTACGGTTTCCGTCGAGTTGTAACGATCCCTTGGCCTCGGTTGGTGGGGTACAACGTAAGTGATGACGTCGCCTGCCTGCAAGCGCGCGGTTTCATGATTACCAGCCGTCGAGCGTTCCGCTGGAGAAATAAGCACGGAGAGTTGCGAGGTGATGCCGAGTTCCGGCGAGTCGGAGATTGATTTGCGCGGGAGAATCGCACGGACGAGTTTGCCGTTTTCGGCCGGCGGTATGACGACGTTTGCGGCTGCCGGTGCGGCACGCCGAGCCGGCCTTGGAGCTAGCGTTGGGCTTGCGGGCGATGCGTTAAGGGCAGCGGGCTCTCTTGGAGCTTCGGGCTTCGAGCCAACTACCGCAGGCGGAGGTACCGGTTCACTCTTAGGAGGCGTTGTTCGGGTTGCGCTTTCATCAGGCGGGGTTGTCGAGTCACTATGTTCGACCGGTTCAGTTTTAGCCTCGGCGGTTGGTTTAGATTTTTTGGATTCTATAGTCGGGGAAGGAGTCAGATTCTTAGAGCGTGCTGGCGCCGACGCTTCAGCCGGCGTGGTGTTCTTTTTGGAGTTCGATCCGGGAGAGGGCGCATTTTCGAGTTTATGCGTTTTGAGAGAACTGCTGGAATCATTTTTGAGTGGAGCCTTTGTTGAAGGCGGCGAGGATGGCGTGGGTAGTGCGGCACGACTAGCTGAATTCGAGGATCGCGAATGCGAGGGAGCAGGTGGAATTTCTGGCTGCGATTCTTCTGTATCTGGCAGCCCTTCTACGGAAGGCGCGTCAAGTGTTTCGCCCGCCGGCGCGGAGGAAGTCGCGTCGCCCAGGACAGCAGGCGGCGCGGAAGGCGCAGTAACAGGGGGCCGCATGGGCCTTCCAATGCTTCGGAGGCGTTTTTCGATCGGAGCGTATCCGGCTGTAAGCCCCAGGATGAAGCTTATGGCGACTAACACAAACCCGAATATGGCGAATTGAAGTTTGAAGCCTTTTTCGGCCGATTTCTCGGGAAGATCAACATTTGAAGAGGAGCCATCGGCACCGGACGGCGAAACCTCGATCTTGTCGTCTGCAGCTTGCTTTTCCGGTTTGTCTGGTATCAGGGGTTCCCTCCTATTGCGATTTGCAGTCTGGATCGGTGCTGGCGCTGATCTTTGGTCACCTTCCTTTGCAGATGTGGCCGTCAAGGTCGGCGTAGTATTGGCAGTTGAAACCACTGAAACTTCCGCGGGCAAGCCGCGAATCTTATCTTCTACGTGACCGATGACAGCTGTTGAAGGTTGTGGTTCCTCTTCGGTCTTGATTTCGTCAAGTGTGGCGGTGACTCTCGGATTTGCGTTTTCAGATGGGAACATCTTTGCGTAACGGGCTCCCGCTTGCTCATTGCCAATCGTGCCCCTGCTGAAGGTCGCTCTCGACCTTCCAGAGTTGATTTCCAAGGGCCGCCTATCGCGACGAACCGGTTTTGGCAGATGTTCAAATTCGGGAGCGGTTCTTTCGCTAGCGATCCAGCTTGAAATGCGATTGCGCGCATCGGCAGATAATCCGACGAACTGCATCCCGGCGCCCTTCTTCGACTCTGAAAGCCAGACTATCTCCGCGGAGATTTCGACTCTTTGTACCGAGCTGGAGCTGGAACCGGGCAACTGAAAGAAAATGCGAGGGAGGAGTTCACCCACTGTAAAAGCGTGAGCCACTGCGACGGCCATCCCTGCCTCACTCATATTGAGCACAACGCCGCTGTGCCCATTGCCGAGTTCGACCTGCGTGAGGGAGACCGGTGTGGTTCGCGGCTCGGTGCGCCGGTCGGGTGCGGGAGGCAGAGTCCCGAACTGTTCTTGCAGACTTCCCATTTGTCATCCCCGGCTGGGAGATGTTGGGGAACCCAGGCAGACCCCGTAGAGCTTCGATTCCTTTCACATCAATGCAGGAAAGAGACCAAATTTAACGCCGGTTGCTATTTGGGTTAAACCTTCGATTGACTGTGCCTTAGGCACGAAGCTGCGAGACATTCACGTAACCGGGTTGGGGCGCTGGTGGATTTCGCGCGGCGGTGGTGGTTCTCAGCCACTGGAAGGCAGAATTGCGCTTCGGCAGGCCGGGGAAGCACTCTCCAAGAACGGCTTGATTTGTGCTGTCGATTCGTATTATCTAGCGTGCGGCTTATCCGCGCCATTTTGGGAAACGAACCCGTAGAGAATGTGCGCTGCGGCAGGCGAGTCGCGCGTAAAGACTGAGGGGAGAAATGAGGAAGTTTGAGATTTGGTTAGCGCTTGCTCTATTTGCGGTAGCGAGCTTAGGAGCGGCTGAGCGACGCGGCTTTGCGCAGCAGAATCGGTCATCTTTTGATGTGACGATGGTGGCGCGCGCGATCACGGTGATCAACTACGAACACCGCGGCGGCTCGACGCAGATCGGTTTCCAGGGCTCGCCGATCATGCCCAACGGCAGAGGGTCGGGAAAAGTGGAAAGCAAGCAGGGGCGCATCCAGATCAGCGCGGATTTTCAGAAGCTCGCTCCACCGCAATTATTCGGCCCGGAATATCTTACGTTTGTGTTCTGGGCGATTACACCGGAGGGAAAGTCGAACAATCTCGGCGAAATATTGCTCGACGGAGACAAATCGAAAATCAGCGTGACTACTTCGCTGCAGACGTTCGGGCTAATCGTTACTGCGGAACCGTATTTCGCAGTTTCGACGCCGAGTAATGCGGTGGTGCTCGAAAATGTCGTTGTTCCCGGTACCGTGGGCACGATCGAGCAGGCCAGCGCGAAGTACCAATCCCTTGACAAGGGGATCTACAACTACGATTTTTCTGCCGCGAGCTCGCGGTACCCCAAGTCGAAATCAAAAACTCCATTGGAACTCGATGAAGCGCGAAACGCGGTTGAAATCGCCAAGGCGGCTAAGGCTGAGCAATATGCGCCTGACGCATTTGGGCGGGCGCAGACTTCATTGAATCAGGCCGAAAGCCTTTTTGCGAGTAAGGGAGATAGGAAGCGCGTGATTCAGGCGGCGCGCGATGCCGTTCAGAACGCAGCCGACGCTCGTACGAGAGCAATCAAGCGGGAATACGACGAGAAGCTAGCGCGAGAACAGGCCGCGGCTGCAGCTGCGGAGGCGGCAGCCAAAGCCGATGCGGCAGCTTCGGAAAGAGCCAAGCAGCAGGCTGAGATTCAGCGGTTGCAAGCGGAGCGTGACGCCGCTCAACAGGCGCAGGCACGAGCAGAAGCGGAAGCAGCTCAGCACGCGGCGCAGTTGCAATCGCAGCAGGATCAGCAACGGGCGGAGCAGGAGAGGCAGAAGGCGCTGCAAGCTGAAGCCGCTGCGGAACAGGCCGAGAAAGAAAAAGAACAGCTTCGCGCTCAGTTGCTCGAACAGTTCAACCGCATTCTTCCGACGACCGACACGCCGCGCGGTCTGAAAGTGAATATGGCAGATGTTCTATTCGATTTTGGCAAGTATGATCTGAAGTCCTCGGCGCGCGAAGCGCTAGCTAAGATGAGCGGTATCGTTATCGCCCACCCAGGGTTGAAACTCGCTGTCGAGGGCTATACGGACAGCATTGGGAGTGACACGTTTAACCTGACGCTTTCGCAGAATCGCGCGGACACTGTTCGAGCGTATCTCGTGAATCAGGGCCTCGATCCGAATACGATCACCGCGACGGGCTACGGGAAATCGAATCCGGTGGCGTCGAATGATACGTCCGAAGGACGGCAGCAAAACCGACGCGTCGAGATCATTATTTCCGGAGAAGTCATTGGGGAAAGACTCGGCGGGCCGGCGACACCGCAGCAATAGCAAACTTCTTTCAGATCGAGTTTCAACAAACCAAGTGACCGATGAAACGGCGGTCGCGAAAGGATAATTGTGAACATCCACGATCGCCGCTCATTTCTGGCTTACTTTTCAAGCCTCGGACTTTCTTCAACGCTTTTCCCTGGAGTTTTGTGGGCGAAGCTTGAGGAAACGAAGGCCTCGCGCGGAACCGCCAGCAATCGAGCTTCTCAAATCAAGGAGAGTTCGGACGTCGTCATAACGAAAGAGATGCTGCGTGATGCTGCGGCCGTCGCAGGACTCGAATTCACCGACCAGCAACTCGCCAAAATGCTAGCGGGCATGAACAAGAATCTTGCTCGATATCGCGAGTTGCGAAAAATCCCACTCGAAAATGCTATTGCGCCGCCGCTTTATTTCAATCCCATTCTCCCGGGGACGAAAATCGACCGCACGAAGCGGCCGATCCGCATGAGCGCGCCTCCGAAAGTCGAGCGGCCCAAGAATCTCGAGGATGTTGCGTTCTGGCAGGTGACGCAACTCGCGGAACTGATTCGCACAAAGCAGGTGACGTCCGTCGGATTGACCGAAATGTATCTCGCGCGCCTAAAGAAGCACAATCCGAAGCTTCTCTGCGCTGTGACGATCACCGAAGACCTCGCGATGCGGCAGGCGCGCGATGCTGATCGGGAGATTGCCGCAGGCCGTTATCGTGGACCGCTCCACGGGATTCCATGGGGAATTAAGGATCTGGCGGCGGCCAAAGATTACCCCACCACATGGGGGGCGGGGCCGTTCAAAGAACGGGTGATCGATCACAATGCAACAGTGGTGAATCGCCTGAACGACGCGGGAGCGGTACTGATCGCGAAGCTCGCGACAGGCGAACTTGCTCTCGACGACATCTGGTTTGCAGGTCAGACGAAGAATCCTTGGGATCTTTCGATGGGTTCGCAGGGATCATCGGCTGGACCTGGCTCGGCGACGTCGGCGGGAATGGTAGGTTTTTCGGTTGGCACCGAAACTGGCGGGTCGATCGTCGCTCCTTCGGCGATATGCGGCGTCACGGGATTGCGCCCAACTTACGGACGCGTGAGCCGATATGGCGTGATGACCCTCAGTTGGAGCCTCGACAAAACGGGCCCGATGTGCCGGAGCGTCGAGGATTGCGCGCTCGTGCTCGCGGCGATTCAGGGGCCGGATGATCACGATCTCGCTGTGCAAGATATCCCGTTTAATTGGGATGCTGATTTTGATATTCGCAAGCTGCGCGTCGGCTACTTGAAAGCAGCGTTCTCAGACACGCGGCAAACTCCCAAAGTGGACGCGAACGATGCCGCCGCGCTCGAAAAATTCCGGAGCATGGGCTTCAACCTGATCGAAATCGAGCTGCCTGAACATTCAAAGATGGACTTCACGATGGTGATGTATGGAGAAGCGAATGCCGCGTTGCGCGACCCGATCGAAACGCAACCGGCGGGGCTCGTGCGGCAGGATCGGGTGCTGGATCAAAACAATGTGCGCTTGCTGCCTGCTGTGGAATACATCAATGCGAATCGTGTACGCACAATTCTAATGCACGAAATGGCGGAGGTGATGTCCAAGGTGGATGTGTATCTCGTTCCGTTCGACTACGCGGACTACACACCGAATCCAGTGGCCACCTTGAATAGTGCCGTGACGAATCTTACCGGCCATCCGTGTGTCGCGCTTCCCCACGGCTTCGACGAAAAAGGACATCCCACGAGCCTCTCGTTCATCGGGCAACTGTACGGCGACGCAGACATGCTTGCATTGGCGCTCGCTTATCAGAACGCGACCGATTGGCACCTGAAACATCCCACGTTGTAACCGCGACTTATCTCGACCTAGTAAACTTGCCAGCTAAGAAAAAGGGCCGGAACTCAATCCCGGCCCTGTAAGTGGTGAGCAGAAGTTATTCAACTACGAGAAGAAGTTGTATTCCAGGGTGCGTAAGGTCGATGAGGTAGTACTGCCCATCAATGTAGTCGATGTAGAAGTCGTCAGTATAGAGCCATGCGGCCGGCCACACATCATTGAACGTGAACCAAAAACCACCGTAGTGGAAACGCCGGTTATCGACATGTTCGACGCGGAAATGGTGTTCTCTTCCGAACGATGCGCGGAAGCGATCCTCAGGAATGCGGCCGTGACCGTGATCGGAATGCTTGTCTCGGTCGTCCGTGCGCTGCTCCGATTGCTTCGGCTGCTCGCTCTGCTGTCTCGCAGACTGCTTTTCTTGTTTCTGCTCGTTCTTCGGTTCTTGCTTCTGTTCTCCCTGTTGCTGCTTGGCTGACTGCTGTTCCTGCTTTTGCTGTGTTTTCGGCTTTTCAGCCGGCTTCTGCTCTTGCTGTTGAGGTTTTTCCTTTTCTTGTTCCTGCTGCGGATACGCGATGCCCGCGAGTATCAATGAGAGTGCCGCGGTACCTATGATGTATTTGAGTTTCATTGCCACCTCCATTTGTTGAGGGAGGCGCACCTACGCCACCAATCGATTGCGGCGTAGAATCAATAAGATGCAACCCAGACAGGTGCGCTAGTACGGGTAATTTCTCCGTAAGTCGCGCAGAATCAAGGTACAGCGCCCGCATTACGGGTTAGCCTGTAGACACCCGAACTTCGTTGGATCGTAAGAATGTGACTTTGGAGTTATCGAGCGCTGGCGGCTTTGGCGCGGTGAAGATTTTCGAAAAAATTGCCTTTGGACGCAGGCCGGTGCGTGACGCCGTACGTAAGCATTCGTGGCGCCTCTACGGCAATAAGCCGGTTTACCTTCTCCAGAGCTGCGCTCCGCTCCCACTGCTGTAGCACGTCCACCTTGGCCACGATCGCAGACGCAGCATGGATCGCTTCGGCTGCTGTGAGTGCGAAATTGAGACCTAGATTTACGGCGTCTTGTGCCACGCGGTGATCCAGCGCGATTTTTTTCAGCCACGGCCAGTGAAACATTCCCTGCAAGTCTTCCACTTCGTCGCTCGAAAGGGGCCGCGGCCCGGTGGTTTCCATGCGCAGCGGCTTGATTACCTCAGTGACGGTAAATGAGGACGTGTAGAGAGCTACCTTGCCGTCACGCGCGTGGCGGAGAATGTCCTCGCAGATCGCGCGTCTTTCAGATTCGTGTCTTCGAAGGAAGCACAGAAAGACAGATGTGTCCCAATAGATCGCCCGCTGTTTATTTGCCATATTTCACACCTTGAATGTAGTCTCGATTTGAAGGTCTGCCGGCTGCGACTGGAATGCGGCCCGACATACGAGGGATGTTTGGCAGATCCTGCTCGTTCGGACACGATTCAATGCCTGACACGCGCATGTGCATTGGCTCACCGAGATAATTGGATTTTAGATTGCCAAACACCACCACGCGCTTGCCCAAATTCTCTTTCGCGGGGCCGGTGAACTGGTCTCGCTTAAAGCGACACATCACGGGACGTCCTGTAATTTCGCTTCGCACGCTGAAGCGGCCATTCTTGCCTACCGAAATTGATTCGAGGGTTCCCACGACCGAGCTGAGCGCTTCAAAGTCGTTGTGGGTCATTCTTTCGATGCGCTCGATAAAAGACCACTGAATCAATTCTTCCTTCTCGTCGACGATCACCGCAATCTCGTCCATCAATGCGCGCTGTTCGGCAAGCGCCCTCAGCTCTTGCAAGGCAATGTCCGTGAAACCGTGAGGGCGCTCATCGCTTGCGGATAGTTTGCGAATTCCGTTAAACAAAGTTCTGCGGATCTCGCACACCACGTCTTTGGGCGGTCTTCGCAAATGCCCGAGGAAAATCACCACCGCCGGACCCGATCTCTTGCACGCGCTGATCTCCCAATCCACGCTGCCCTTCGCCTCACCGGATAGTGCGCTATCCAGATTCTGAAGCAGCTTCCAGAAGGCGCGCACCGCTACCAGATAGCTGCCGGGCCGGAGCCAGCCATGACGCCCTTGCAAACGCAGCGAAATCGATTCCAAAGACAAATGGTGCTCCCGCTTCGGTGGTGAAATGAAATTCTGTTTATCGTACTCAGAGCTGAAATTCTATTGTTCCCACTTCCCGCTGCACGCCTAGCACGTCCTGACGAATGCACCCATGTTGAAGCTCGCGCTATAAACCGACTGTGCCGAGGGCGGTGCTACAACCAGATGCACGGCTTGCTGCAGCCGGTTCGGTTTGCAAGGTTTAGCCATGCAGAGCAAGGCGCCGAGCCGATGACCTGCGGAGTAATCGGAGGGCATCGCTGACCTCGTCATTAAAATCACCGGAACGTGCTGCAACCGCTGACTCGTTTTTACAATGGCGCACAGATCGTGTCCTGAAACTTCGCCGCCTTCCGCTTCGGCGATGATCACATTGGGAGTTTCGTTTTTTAGGATGTCGAGGGCTTGCTGGGTAGTGGAAACGAAGAGGACGTGATAGCCGTCCTGGGTTAAGAGCGCCGTAGCGGCGCTGGCCATTCGCGGGTCGGATTCAACTCCCAACACACGCACTTGGTTCGCGAAGGGAGACGAAAGTAGAGCGTGGTCGCTTCCGTCCGGAATTCCATCCTGAAACTCAACTGCGACCGCATGGGTACAGTTTGGCAACAGAATCGTACGAACAACCCTGGCTTTTCGAGGAGTGTTGATCGCTACCGGCGTGCTCCAAAATGGGCATGTTACCTCCAGAGTCTGGCCGACCCAGTACCCACCCATCGACGTTCCGACCAACAGTCCATGGCGCGAAACATCGATCGTCTTTCCTACATCCTCGAACGCCTGCAGCGTCCCGCGACCTCCTTCCATTCGAACGTGCAGACCCATTTTCGTGCGCATCCGTCGGCGCCGGTCCGGTTTGGCGGCGATATGTTGTTCAGATTGCATTACCTGAGTTGCGATGGCCCACCCCCCGCGCTGCGAACGTCCTCGTGCACCATTTGTAATATCGGCGCCTTGGGAGTTAATCCTTAGCAATTGCGGCACCGAGCTCACGTCAAGAGCGTCAGCTTCAATAGCTAGGAAAACGCAGGATTTATTGTCACAGCGCTAAGGTTTGGGTTTGAATTTGCCGACTACGTTCATAAGGCACCTCGGCAAGAAGTTCCGTGCATAACCTCGCTCACTCGTGACCTGATGCGTGTCCAATCGGAACTCGGCTTCTCTGAGAGACGCCGATTTTCGCCCATCTGCTGAAACAACACTGCTTCAACTCACGTACCATCTGTATATGCGTCTCACACGCCGCCTTATCGTGCTCGGCATCGTGTCGTTGGTGATTTCGCCGCTGCTGGCAGCCTTTGTCGGCAGTTCGGTCGGCAATGGCATCCTTCATCCCATGCGCCTCAATGCCATGCGTCTTGAGGACGCGCAGAAGATGCTCGATCGTACCGGCGGGACGAAAGAAGATTTCAGCGTCAAGGCCCAGGACGGAGTGACGCTGAACGGTTGGAAGGTGCGGCCGGTTTCAGCGAACGGCGACTGGGTCTTGGTGTATCACGGCGTATCCGACAATCGTACCGGCGTGCTTGGCCATGCGGAGTTCCTTTTGCGGCACGGCTACAGCATTGTGATGATGGATTCTCGCGAACACGGCGAAAGCGGAGGAGAAATCTGCACGTATGGCTGGAGGGAACGCCACGATACGGTTGCGGTGACTGACGCTCTGTATGCCAGCGAAAAGGTTCGCCATCTCTACGCGTTAGGTGTTTCGATGGGAGCCGCTATCGCGTTGCAATCCGCTGCAATCGAACCTCGCATTCAGGCTGTAGCGGCCGAGGCTCCGTTCGCGAACATGCGAGAAGTGAGCTACGACTACGCCGGTCTCGACGTGAGTCCCACCTTGGGTCGAACGCTATTCCGTCCCGCGTCGATGATCGCCCTGGCTTCGGTGCAGAAAGAGGGCGGTTTTGACCCGAGCGAGGTGTCGCCCGAAAAAGCTGTCGCCGCACGTCCTTTCGCCGTCCTTCTTATCTGCGGAACATCGGATCACCGCATCCCCTGCCGCCATTCGCAGCGAATTTATAAGTCCGCAGCGGGCCCGAAGGAGATTTGGATTGTGAAAGGCGCAGGCCATGCCGCTGCGCTGGGGCATTCGCCAGCAGAGTATGAGACCCGCGTCGTGAAGTTATTTGAGGGCTACCCGAAGAATCCGTTAGGAAAAAGCGCCTCGCGGGCTACAGGACCTTCATGATCAGGATTACGCGGTCGTCTTCGTGGGTCCCACCGCGCGAGAAATAGTCGACTTCCGTGAGGACTGACTGCACGATCTCCGCGGCGGGCAACGCGCGCTCCCGAGCTACCATTTCAATCAGTCGCTGCGAGCCGAACTCGTCGTCCTGCGCGTTCATCGCTTCGGTAATGCCATCCGTGCAGGCCACGAAAATATCGCCCGATTCCAAGCGCACGTGCCCGCGATCGAATTTTACGCTTGGAAACATTCCAACTACCATGCCGCCCTCACGCAGGTAGTCCACTGTGCCGTTCGCACGCACGACAGCCGGTGGCACGTGCCCTGCATTCACGTAGTGCAGCGTGCGGTGCGGTTGATCTAACAGTGTGACAAACATCGTCATGTACTTTTGACCTCGGGTATCCGCCAGCATCATGTCGTTCAGCGATTCCACGAGGCGCTCGAGCGAGTGCAGGTGCGCAATAAGCGCGTGCAAGGTCGCTTGCAGGTTCGCCATCACCATCGCCGAGCCCACACCTTTGCCTTCTACGTCCGCCACCACCGTCAGCATGGTATCCGGGGCGAGTTGGATGAAATCGTAATAATCGCCGCCCGCTTCGAGTGACATCCGGTTGGAAACGGCAATGTCGAATCCAGGAAGTTTAGGCGGCGCTTCCGGAAGCAGCCCCATTTGAATACTGCGCGCCAGAGCCAGATCCCGTTCCATGCGCTGCTTGTGCACCATCTCGCGGTGCAGCTGGGCATTTTCGAGAGCCAGGGCGACGTGGTCGGAAATCGCCTCCAGCATGTTCTCGTCCGCTCGCGAGAACGGGCCGGTTTTTTTGTTCAGCAGCTGCAACACTCCGATTGTTTCGCCGGCTTTATTCCGAATCGGCAAACAAAGCAGCGATCGAGTGCGATATCCCAGGCGCAAATCTACTTCGGACTCGAAACGTGGATCGGCGTAGGCGTCCGCCAGATTCACCATTTCACCGTGCTGCGCCACCCAACCAGCAATTCCCTTGGTGATCGGCAACCGGATTTCATGCTGCTCGAGACCGAGGCCGACTAGCGACCATATTTCCTGTTTGTCGCGATCCACCAGAAAAACTGTTCCGCGCTCCGCTCCCGAATAACGGGTGGTCAAACCCAGAATAATGTTCAGAAGTTCTGCGAGGTCGAGCGTCGAATTCAGTCGCTTTGTCGCTTCGACGATCGTGGAAAGCTCGATAACCGCGCTGCGGCGCTCGCTGCTCTCGAGCGCGACCTCCGCGTAGCGTAGGACGAGTTCGAGCCACGAGCGCGTTTTTTCATCCAGCTTGGATTTCGAAGCGATTTCCAGCACGCCAACCGGGGTCGTCCCACGTCCAAGCGCCCAAGTGCTCGCGCGGCCATTGCCGCTTTGCGAATATTTTCCCTTCAGAACTTGTTCCACATAGTCCGGAGTGGCTACTGGAAGCTTTCCGCTTTCCTGCCATACTGCCGGGACACCATCGACCAATTTCCAAATGCGCGCGCCTTCTACGCATCCGGGGGCGGCCAGAAGGCGCACCATTTCCGCGGCTAGATCACCGGGTTCGGCTTCGGGGTTCAGCTTGACGAAAATCTTTTCCAGCGGTTCGAGCCGTGCGACCGATGTGCCGCTGCGCGATGAAGTCCTAGTTTTCAACTATTGCCTTTGTATTGCACGACGAGAATCGTGATGTCGTCCGATTGCGGCGCCCCTTCCGTGAACGCTCGCATTCCTTCTTTGATTACGTCTGCGAGTCCGTCCACGGTATCACCCGTATAGCTTTCCATGATTTTTCGCAGCCGCACTTCTTCGAACAATTCGTTCCGCGGGTTTGCCGCTTCCGAAACGCCGTCTGTGTAAATCACCAGGTATTCGCCTGGCTCAAGAGTGACGCGCGCGCTCTGATACTCCGCCTCCGGGAACATGCCTACGGGAAAATTCGCGGATCCCAACCCTTCCAGCTCGCCTGACTTTCTGCGAACAATCGGAGGCACGTGACCGGCATTCACATATTCGAAGCGGCCCATCTTGTCGAGAATCCCATAAAACACCGTGGCATAACGATCTTCGCCGCTTCGTTCGCAGAGATATTGATTCACGCGGGAGAAAACGCCGGGGAGCGAAATGTCCATCGCCGCCGTAGTGAAGAAGACGCCTTGCAGCAGCGTCGCGAGTAGCGCCGCTGAAATTCCCTTCCCGGACACGTCGCCTACGAAGAATCCGTGCCGCCCGCCGCTTAGCTGAATCACGTCGAAACAATCGCCGCCAACTGAGTGACATGAGAGCGTAGACGCTACCACCTGCAGGTCCGGCAAACTTGGAAGCGACTTCGGCAGAAGAGTCTTCTGGATGCCGCTGGCGATCTCGATTTCATGGTCGAGCCGAGCCTTCGCCCGCGCCGATGCGAACAGTCTCGCGTTCTCGATGACGGTCGCAGCCTCGCGCGCCAGCGTCCTCAAGACGTCGCGATCCATATCCGTGAATGCGCTCGACGGAATGTGGCTATCCATGTAAAGGACGCCGAGTAGTTCCCCCTGTCGGGTCGATATCGTGGCATCGAGTGTTTCAATTACTGGCAGTTTATCCACCGGAATTGCCACAATCGTGTGCAACTCAAGACGCGCTACGCTTTCCTGCTGCGACACGCCGCCCGCTTCGTCGCCGGTATCGCTCACGATCATTTCCCGTCGCGTGTTCACCACACGCTTCACCACGCTTTGCGAAACTTTCAATAGATCCGGGCGTAAAGTCCCCTTTTGCGCGTCGCGTGCGACAACCATCTGCAGCTCGCCACCGGGATTGGCCAGCAACAGTACGCCGCGCTCAGTTCGAGTCACTTGGATTGCCGCGTCCACCACCGCCGTCAGCACGTCCTCGAGCGATAAGCCTGTGCCGAGCGTGCGCGCCACATCCAGCAGCACGCCCAAATGATGCAGCTCGCGCGAACCGGGGGCAGACGGCGCAGGCGCTTCGACCTTCTCCACCAACTCTTCGATCGTCGCGCCCTCACCCAGATAGATAAGCTTGTAGGAATCCGCCATGCCGAAATCGATTTTGTCGCGCGGCTGTAATTCGTGCTTCAGCACTTTTTCGCCGTTGACGAACGTGCCATGGCGACTGCCCATGTCTTCGAGTATCCAACCGCCATTTTGAGAAAGGATTTGAGCTTGCTGGCGGCTAATGCGGCTGTCGCGAAGAGTCAATTCGTTGCCGGCCTGCCGGCCAATGCGGAAGGGAGAAGCGTTCAAAGGTACATCGCGGCGAACGCCGCTCGGTTCGATTACAACAATGCGTGGAGAGCGTGGCATGGGCTCAACGCGCGCCGCCAGGGCCGGCACGCTGAATCGCCTCCAGGAGCAATTCAGCACGCCATGGTAGGGAAACTCGAGCCCGAAGTAAAGTGTCTGAAGCGACTTCCGCGGTGCGAAAGAACAGCCTCTCCTTCTCACTCAGCCAATTTTGACCCCGAGTCGCTTCGGAATTTCCCGCGAGACAGACCACAACCAGGTCATCCAACTGGCTTAGAGTTCTAAACCAATTCTTGAATGCTTACTTGGAATCGTACAGAAACCCATCGCATTCCTTAGTACCAACGTACCGTTGCGCTGCATTCCGGTTATCGTATTATTCCGCCGCCCATGCCAACAGATCAGCCGTGTGAAGAGCTTAACCGTATCAGGCTTGAAGCCGTTGACGCCTTTCAAGCCGCTAAAGAAACACGCCGCTCTAGAGATTTGTCCTTCCAGGAGGACGTCGAACTGAGCCGCGATGAGCACCGCAAGATCGATAACCTTTTGAAACATCTGCTTTCGGGCCATGACGGCCTCCCGTGCCCGGCCGGTGACCGCCCGATAATCGGCATCGTTCCAACAGCCAAGCGGCCTCTTATAAAGAGCAGCCCAAGCCCGCGATCCTTTCGCTCCTTTCGCCCCCTCGCGAACTTGCAGCGCCGCGGCTGACTCCAGAACCCACGACCGGCGACACGCTAACTGTTGTTTGAATTCCTTTGCGTAAAATGCGAAGGTTAAGCGGCGCCTGGAATAATATCCTGAGAGCACGTTCTGACGTGCGGGATCGCGCCGCAAAATCCAGCCGTCACAATTTTGGGGGTTATCGATGAGATTGAGCCGAATGCTGTTCGCTCTGTGGATCGCTTTCGCCGCCTTCGCTTCAGATTCTCCCGATACGCGCGAAATCACCGACCCGAAATCCGTCACATCACAGACCGAGCAGGGCGCTGCTCCCGTGCCCATCGATGACCTCTTCTACACCCGCGGAATCACAGGCCCATCCTGGTCTCCCAACGGCCAGGAGATCGCCTTCTCGACGAACATCACCGGCCGCTACAACCTCTGGAAGGTCAATGCCGCCGGCGGCTGGCCAATTCAGCTCAGCCAGTACGACGATCGGCAAACCAACCCGGTATGGTCGCCCGATGGAAAGTGGATCGTCTTCGAATCCGACAAGGGTGGCGGCGAGATTTACGATCTCTATTCGATCCCCAGCGAAGGCGGCGAAATCACCAATCTCACTCTCACTCCGGATATTTCCGAAACGACCCCCGTGTGGTCTCCCGATGGATCGCGGCTCGCGCTGAATTACAAGCCGAAAACGGCCTCTGCTATCGATATTGCGATTCTCGATTGGAAAACGCGCGCCATTCACAGCCTGACTCAGGAAAAAACAAAGGATCATAATTGGGCGAACCCTTTCTGGAGTCCCGACGGGAAAACAATCTACGCTTCGCGAGCGAATGCGAACTTCACCGATTCAGATGTGTATCGTATCGAGGTCGCAACCGGCACCAGCGAGAATCTCACGCCTCACGAAGGCCAGCGCCGCACGTTCGTATCCTCCGTCTCGCCCGATGGCCACACCCTGCTCGTCGGTTCCGACAGACCCGGCGGGTTCCCGAATGTGGCTCTTCTCGACCTGGCAACGAAACAGCTAACCTGGGCGACTGATACGAAGTGGGAAGCCAATGCTGGCGATTTTTCGCCCGACGGCAAGGAGTTTACCTACGTCATCAATGCCGATGGCCGAAGCGACACATTCCTCGCCGACACCGCCACGCGCACCGGCGCAAAAATCAACGTACCGCCGGGCTTGAACACTTACCCCGGAACTCCGTCATCATTTTCGCCGGACGGTTCCCGGCTCGTGGTTTCGCATCAAAGCTCCACCCAGCCCAACGACCTTTGGATATATGAGCTCGCCAAACAGGCGCGCCAGTTGACCTTCTCCGCGGTGGCCAGCCTGACGGCCGCCAAAATTCCAGCGTCGAACCTGGTACATTACAAATCCTTCGACGGGAAAATCATCAGCGCATTTGTCTGGGTACCCTTTAATTTGAAGCGCGACGGCTCGAATCCCGCGATCGTTCTGCCTCACGGAGGACCCACGGGCCAGACGCAGGACGCCTTCAACCGCACGGTGGTGGCGCTAGCGACGCGCGGATACATCTGCATCGCGCCCAATCCGCGCGGGTCGACCGGCTATGGAATGGACTTTCAGCTTGCCAACACCAAGGACTTGGGCGGCGGCGACCTGCAGGACGAAGTCTATGGCGTGAAGTTTCTCGAAGAAACCGGCTATGTGGACGCGAAGAAAATCGGGATCACCGGCGGTTCCTACGGTGGCTTTATGACATTGATGGCTATCGGCAAAACTCCCGACATATGGGCGGCTGGCGTCGAAGCTTATGGGATCATCAACTGGCTCACGATGTTGCAGCACGAAGACCCGCGCCTGCAGGAGTACGAAAAATCTCTGTTGGGGGACCCGGAAAAGGACCGCGCCATTTACGAGGCCGATTCGCCGCTGAAATACATCCGCGATGCAAAAGCGCCACTTCTCGTTCTGCAGGGTGAGAACGACATTCGCGTCCCCAAGGAAGAGGCGGAACAGGTGGTTCAGATCCTCAAAGAATCAGGAAAAACCGTGGACGCTCATTTTTATCCCAACGAAGGCCACGGATTCGCTAAGCGCGAGAACCAGATTGACGCCATTCGGCGCACAGTCGAGTGGTTTGACCGCTACCTGAAGAACAAGAACTGACGTCTAACAGCGCAACGAATTCGCTGTGCGAAGCCCGGGCTCGCTCCGTGAGCGGGCTTCGCGAGGAGAAATCTTGCGCCATTCGACCCGCGTTCTCGCGATAGTCGCACTCACTTGCCTGGCCGCACCTTTCTCGCTCGGCTCGAACCCGCAAAAGCCGAGATCGCTCGCAATCGATCACGTAACCGTAATTGACGTCACAGGCGGCCCGGAGCTTGCGGATCAAATTGTCGTCATAACCGCCGATTCGATTGTAGGGGTGGCCAAAAGCGGGTCGATTGAGATTCCGAAGGACGCGCAGCGAATCGACGCCCGCGGAAAATTCCTTATCCCCGGGCTTTGGGACATGCACACCCACATCGCAGGCATCAGCGCGAATCCAGTGTGGGCGAAGCAGACGTTGCTGCCGCTTCTTATCGCCAACGGCATCACCGGCATTCGCGACATGGGTGGAGATCTTGATGCCCTTGAAAGCTGGCGCCGCGAGCTCGAGAATGGCACGCTGGTGGGCCCTCGCATCGTCGCCGCCGGACCCATGCTTCTTCCCGCCCGACGAGCAGGCGTCAATCCGGCGCCGGCAGATCCCGCGATTCTGCGCGTCGGTACACCAGAGGAGTCTCGAGCCGCAGTTGGCAGTCTTCAAAAACGCGGCGCCGATTTCATCAAGATCATCGAAGTTTCGCGCGAAAATTATTTCGCGATTGCTGACGAGTCAAAGAAGGATTCGATTCCGTTCGCCGGCCACATCCCGTCGGACGTCACGGCTACTGAAGCTTCCAACGCCGGTCAGAAGAGCGTCGAGCACATCATTTACAGCTCGCTCGCCTTTGATTGCTCCGCTCAGGGCGGCGAGCTTCGGCAGAAAATGCGGGAAGCCTCGGCTAAGCGCGACAGTCAGGCCACCGCCGATATCACAGATCAAGCGAATCACACGTTTTCGGCCGGAAAGGCCGCGGCGCTGTGGCAAACGTTCAAGAAAAATGGCACGTGGGTCACGCCAACCCTATTTTCGATCTGGGTGAATGCCCATCAGCTCGAGATGTTGCCCGACGATCCGCAACTCGCTTACCTGCCGGCATCACTCCGAAAGGAATGGGCGCCCGCTAAGAATCCCACGAAAGACGAGCGCGACACGGAAGCCTGGTGGCAGCGTCAGTTTGAAAACGATCGCAAACTAACAGGCGAAATGAATCGCGCTGGTGTGCGCCTGCTCGCAGGCAGCGATTCTTTAGACCGTTACGATTTTGTCGGCACCAGTCTTCACCGGGAGTTACAGATGCTCGTTAGTGCCGGTCTCACGCCGCTCGAAGCCCTGCGAACCGCGACATTGAATCCAGCAGAATTTCTCGCTATTGCGAAATCCGGGCGCATTTCAGCTGGCTATCTCGCGGATATGGTGCTCCTCGACGGCGATCCAACAGGGGATATCGCAAATACACGCAAGATCGCAGCTGTTTTTGTACATGGACGATTTTTTTCACGCGAGGAATTGGATGCGATGCTTGCGAAGGCGCGGGCGGCTGCCGCTGCAATTCCGCCTGCCACGAACGACACGAAATAAGATCTCCAGATACTCGTTCGTTTTACAAAAATCATTTCGGGCGGAAGTATTCGCCGGGATCGGGCCAAGCAGGGTTCAGCGAATCCGGCCGGCTTCCAGTGCATTGCTCAGCCTTCGCGTGGTTTCGCGCAACCGTACCGCGAGATCGACCACCACCTGCAGACGTTGCGCATCAGCAGGCGGCAGGCGAGAACGATGCGAAAGTACCAACTCCGCGTTCCCCAGAATCCCTGTGAGTGGATTATTGATTTCGTGGCGGAATATTTCCGCTGTCTCGGCCGGAAAACCGGTCCACGGCGCGCCGAGCGGAGTTTCCGAACGCTCCGCCCATCGCAACCGGCGCTCCACCAGGCTTGCCGCCAAGCCTGCGAAATCGCCTGCGCGTGCGATGAAATCTACGTCGCCTTCAGCAACAAGCCTTTCGATCTCCACCTGCCGGGCAACACCGGCGATAAGAACTAGGGGCGCCGTTTCGCTCAACTGCCGGAGTGACTCTAGCAACGGCGCACCCGCCAGGATTTCTTCTTCCAATAGGATCACGCGAGGAGAAAAGGCTGCGGACTGCCGCCGCAGTTCGGCAAGATCGGACGCGATTGTCGCTCGACCGAATCCCGCGAACCGTTCCGTTTCGCGGTTCAGGCGCTCGGCAAGCGTAGCATCGGCAAGTCCGAATAGGGCGCGGCGCTCGATTGTCACTGCCATTTGTGTAGCACCCATATTCATTCCTGTGCTTAGCCTGTTAGTTCGACAATCACCGGCCAGAAGTTATGGAATGAGTTTTCTCAGTATGTCCCGCGCTCGCGGTCACGTTGGGGGGATGGCGCTCGAGTACCCGATTGACCGCTAGTTTCAACTCCTCCACCAGAAAGGGCTTGGCAAGATAAGGAAGCCGGTGGGACTCAAGAAA
Organism: uncultured Acidobacteriota bacterium; assembly: GCA_963721825.1. Lineage (GTDB taxonomy): Bacteria > Acidobacteriota > Terriglobia > Acidiferrales > UBA7541 > Palsa-295. The sequence continues at coordinate 60,698 of CAVRLE010000004.1, forward strand.
TTCCAGCGAGCGGGGCGCTAGCGTGTCGCCAGTGATGAAAACGATGCGATCCTGCATAGGGCTGCCCGCGCTCACCAGCGCGTCGTAGAACGCCGGACCGTCCAGACGGGGCATGCGCAGGTCGCAAATCACCAGATCGTAGCGATTCCGCGCAATTCGTGTGAGCCCATCCTGGCTATCGAACGCTGCTTCCGCCTCGTGGCCTTCTTCCTGCAACACATCGACAATTAGTTGCGCCACCGTCGCTTCGTCTTCCACTACAAGAACCCGACCGTGCGGATTTGAACCGCTTCTTCCTTCGATTTCCTGCGCCGGAGCAGTTGCTTGTTCGGCCAGGCTCGATAGCATCGGCAGTTCGACTACGAATTTGGCTCCGGAGCCTCGATTGGTTTCGAGAGTCACGTCGCCACCGTGCTGCTGGACGATGCCATAAACGATGGAAAGACCTAGCCCGGTGCCGACGCCCGCCGGCTTGGTAGTAAAGAAAGGATCGAACACGCGCGAAGCAATGCTTGGCGCGATCCCGGGTCCGTCGTCGGAAATTTCCATCGCGATTCTGCCGCCCGCGGCGCTGTATGTGCGAATCCATACGTGTCCACGCCCGCGATCTGCGAGAAGCGCCTGCTCGGCGTTCACGAGCAAATTCAAAACGACCTGTTGCAGCTGATAAGGATCAGCCATAGTTTCAGGCAAACCGTTTGCGAGATTGCATTCCACGACGATGTCTTCAACCCGCAATTCATAACTGCGCAGTGCCAGCGTCCGCTCCACAATCTCGTTCAAATCTACGCGGCTGCGCTCCGGCTTGTTTTCTCGCGCGAAATATAGAAGGTTCTTTACGATCCGGCGCGCACGCTCTGCTTCTTGAAACACCTTGCCCGCTTCCGCTTGCTGCGGCGAAGAGAGTCCATGGCCCAGCAAGAGTTGCGCGTAGCCCATGATCGCAGTCAGAGGATTGTTCAGTTCGTGTGCGATTCCTGAGACAAGTTGCCCGAGAGCCGCCATTTTTTCCGTTTGCAGCAGCTTCGATTGAATTTCTCGCTTGGCAGTCACGTCGTAGTAGAGCTCCAGCCATCCGGCCGAAGGCCCTTCGTGGCTGAGCACGGGACGTGAATAACGTTCCAAGATCCTGCGCGCAGGGCGCATTAGTTCCAATTCGTCTTGGGAGGGCGTTTCCTCTCCCGCAGCAAACTGCCTCCATGGCGCCGAAAAGGCTTGAGGGTTGCGAAAGCGGGCCGCAACGAGACCTTCGAGATCGGAAATCGTTGGTGCGGCTTGCTTACCCTTTAGATTCAAACCAAACAGCTGCCCGAAGCGCGCATTTGCGAAACGGATACGGCCGTAGGGATCGAAAAGAATTACTCCCGCCTCAAGGGCGTCGAGGAGGCTGGAGAGCTCAGCCTCGAGTTGATGCGTTCGCTCTTCCGAACGCTTTGCGAGGACCCCATCCTCTATACACAGCAGTAGATGGCCTGAACCCGGCAGAACGCTGCGCAATGTGAAACGCGCCGGGAAACCATTGGCAAAAGCTCCATCTAGACTGTGCTGATTGTCATGGGCTTTGGAATCGGCGGAGGCAACTGCTCGTCCGCACCACGAGAGAAAATTGGATTCAGAAGGGGCTGATATCAGGTCAGCCAGGTTTTTTTGCCGTTCGTCGGCTTCTGAATATCGCAGCATCTCTTTCGAGCGGCTATTCGCGCGGCGTATGCTCCCCAACGAGTCCAAGACAATAAGTGCTTCGCCGCTGGATTCGAAGACGGCTCCAAACGCCCCGCCATCGAGAAGCTGCATCATCTCAGCGTGCGGACTTGCGGGCATGCTTCGATCAGCTGTAAGGACACTGCCGGTAAGGCTGGCGTTCAGGCGTTTCGGCATGCTCGCCTCACCAACGCGCCTGAACGATCCAATAACTGCAAAGCAGTGCCACGCTTATCGCAAAGGCATATTCAAGAGTGCGTCGAGCAAGTCGAAGTGAGCGGTCGTAGACTGCGATACTTCGCGTGGCTGGCATGTCGTTTCCAATGCACAGCGCAGACCATGTTCATAAGAATTCAATTAGAATGTTTTCAACAACCTCTGAGAAGCGGAAGTGAAACTGAGCGAAGAGGTTTCCCGATCCGACACGAATCCGAGAGGGCGTTCCTATTTGAGAACTATGAGCATGCGGGTAAGCGAACCGCCGAAGGAAGTTGATCGACACCACCTGCGTCTTATCACTTGAGCCGGCAGCATCTGGGATGAAACGGCACAACATTCGTTATACGTAAAAATCGGCAGGTTAGAAGCCGGGTAAGAAGCTGAGTTCAGTTCCGAAGATGCGCTTGCGCGTCGTACTGCTTCAACTTGCGGTAAAGCGTCGTTTTCCCGATTCCCAGCAAGCGCGCAGCGGCGAGCTTGTCTCCCCCTGATTCGCGCAGCGCGCGCATGATTGCTCGGCGCTCCAGTTCGTCCAGCGGCAGCAGCACATCGTTTTGAGGCAATTTCTCGCTGGGGCCATACTGCAGATTTGACGGCAAATCGCCCACGTGCAGCAGCGAACTAGACCCCAGAGCCACGGCGCGCTCAATCGCGTTTTCGAGCTCGCGTACGTTTCCCTGCCAGTCATACGCCATAAGTCGCGTCATAGCATCTTCGGAAATCGTGCGCGCTGGCGCGTCCGTATCGCTGAATTTTTCGAGGAACGAATTGACGAGAAGCGGGATGTCGCCTTTGCGCTCGCGTAGCGGAGGCAGCTTAATTTGGACCACATTGAGCCGGAAGAAGAGATCCTGCCGGAATTTGCCCTGGCGAACCGCCTCTTCGAGATCGCGATTTGTTGCCGCAATCACACGAACGGAAATTGAGATTCGCTCGGTCGAGCCCACCGGCCGTATTTCCTTTTCTTGAAGAGCGCGCAAAAGCTTGGCTTGCAGGTCGATGGGAAGATCGCCAATTTCATCGAGGAACAGCGTGCCGTTACCGGCGGCTTCCATAAGCCCGCGTTTCGTTTGGTTCGCGCCTGTGAAAGCGCCCTTCACGTAGCCGAACAGTTCGGATTCAATCAACGTGGGAACGAACGAGGAACAATCCACCGGAGCGAAGGGCCGGCTACTGCGCGTCCCTAAAAAATGGATGGAGCGCGCCACCAGTTCTTTGCCCGTTCCGCTCTCTCCGAGAATCAATACTGGATAATTGTGCTGACTGACTTTCTCGATAAGTTTGTACACCCGTTGCATCTTCGGCGATAAGCCGATCAATCCCGCAAAGCCAGGACGTGTTCGAAGCTGCTCCCGCAAAACGCGGTTTTCCTGGTCGAGTTCAAGCGAGCGCACCACGCGGTCGAGCTTTGTTCGCAACTCCGGTATGTGGAACGGCTTGGTAACGTAATCGGCTGCGCCGTTTCGCGTCGCCTCCACAGCGCTTTCGATCGTCCCGTATTGCGTAAGCACTATCACCGGCGTTTGAGGATGTGTCTCCCGGACGCGCTTTAGCAATTCAAGTCCGCCGATTTCCGGCACTCGCAGATCGGTGATGATAATGTCCACGGGATACTGCTCGAGAATTTCGAGCGCTTGCTCGGTCGTGGAGGCAGTGCGCGTCCGCAAACCCGACTCAACAACTATGTCGCGGCAAAGGTCGCGAGTCGTGTTTTCATCGTCCACGATCAGGACCGTAGCAGTCGTCGCTCGTTCGGACGCAAAGACAGTTTCAATTCCGCTTGCCATCAGCGTGACCCCTTTTCGCCATTTCCCGTTCCGGATTTAGAAGCACGGCAAGCACCAATTAGGAACTTCTGACCGTTGCTACGAGATCGGACCTTAGGCGCTATTTGCTTGTTTCATCCGCAAAATGTAGTTCCAAAAGGGGTCAACATACAAGTCCGTAAAGATACGGATGGCAACTAAGTCTTTGAACGCATTGAGGATGCAGAATTGGGATACGTATTTATCCCGATTTGAAACTCGGGCTGCTAATTTAGTTCTTGCCCTGACGCTAGTGGCCGGCGCTCACGCGCGCGGCCACAGCCAGAGGACTCGCCAATTCAATCATGTACAAACTCTCGTTCGCCGAACCTGCATAAATGCGATTGGCGGCGGGGTCCGCTTCAAGAACTTGAAAATTGCCAGGTCGAATGGCACTGGAGGGATTTTCGATTCGAGACCAGTTTGCTCCTTGGTCGCGAGAGATATAGAGGCCACCCTTTTCAGGGGAGACGACCCAGAATTCTGGGCGTACAAGGACGTCGTTGACCGGCGAAGCTGGGAGCCCGGACTGGGTTTTCGTCCACGTTATTCCATCGTCGCGGGAAATGTAGAGGCCGGAGGGAGAAGTGACTAGAAGCGTGAATGCGTCCGCGACTTCCAGCCGGAGCGCCCCGTAAGACTCGAGCGGAAGATCGTGCCATTTCCAGGATCGGCCCGCGTCACTTGAAAAAACCATTCCATGCGAGGATACGATACGAATTTTGGCACCGTCTCCGGAGACACGAACGGAAACGACTGGCAACGGGAGTGACGAAAAGGCGAGTTGATACCAGGATTTTCCAGCGTCGTTTGATTTGAATAGTCCTTCTTCGGTGGCTGCGAACCATGATGTGTCGCTGAACGTCAAGTCGTTGACCACGGCCTCGAACAAGGTCAGCCTGCTTGGCTTTCCACCGGTGGCAGTGGAACGAGCCGCAGTTCCGACCATGCCCTCGCGGCTCCAGTGGCCGTTTTTTTCGTTCAACCCGACTAACCCGCCTGACGCGACGGCCGCGTACCAGCCAGCAGGGGTCGAGAAAAGGCGCCGCACGGACGCAGGTGAGCCGGAACCGAGTGGTGCCCACGTCTCGCCAGCATCTTCCGAAACGACGACTGAGTCGGAAGCGTTCGCCAAGACAGCCCCCAGGCGTCGCGAATTCTCTCGATCCACAGCAAGCGAAACGACGCGGCGATGCTCAAATCCTTCATTCGCGAGCTCGAAGTTGCCCTTCGACGCCTCACTCACAAGAACGCCCTGTTGCTCGGTTCCAATCAACAATTCATCAGACCTTGGTTCAGCGGACCTGGCTTCATCGGTATTCGTTTCAAGGACCGTCGAAAGGACAGCCAGCGCGTTGACGACCCAGGTATCCGGCGAAACGCGGTACCATCGCACACCGGCGTCCGCTGATTTCCAAAGACCGTCGGTAGTGCCAGCGTAGACAGTGTTCGTGCGGCCCGGATCGAAACGGATTACCAGTGTGCGTTTGGACGAATCCGGTATGCCTTGAATCCGTTTCCAATGCGTACCGGCGTCGTCGCTGCGATAAATGCCCGAGCAAGCGCTGGCAAAAACTTGCTGAGGATTCGACGGATTTATCGCGAGACTAAGCACGTCGGAGTCGTCGATCATGCCCTCGTGAATGGCAGCCCAGTCGCGGCCACCATCAACAGTTTTCCACGGCAAGTGAAAAGTTCCAGCGTAGATGATCTCCGGGTCCTGAGGGTCGATGGCGAGCGAATCCAAATTTCGGAGTTCGGGATCGTTGGCTGGCGTAATCATCTCCCAATTCTTGCCACCATCCCGCGAGCGAAACACCCCATCGAGTGCGCCGGCGACAAGGGTGTCGGAATCAGATGGCGCGGCCACTAACGCGCGCACAGCGTGGCCAGAAAGACCGAAGGCCTGCCACGTTCGCCCCCTATCAGCGCTGCGAAAGATTCCGCCGCCTTCACCTTGCTTTTCGCGCGTCCAGGTAGAAGCGAAAAGAATCTCGGAGTCGTGCGGATCGACGAGAATCGCTGTAATGGTGGCATTGTGAGCCGAGCCCGCGAGTCCAAGAAGTTGCCAGTGCCGGCCGCCATCCTCGGAGCCGAAGATGTGCCCGTCCGTGGTTCCGAGGTAGACGAAGTTCGAATGGGAAGGGTCACTCGCCAGGGCGCGTACGTCACCACCATCAGGTCCCAGAGCCTTCCAAGTTTGGGACTTTGCGCCAGGGACTGCGAGCATAAGAACGATCAAGGACAGGAAGAGCGCGGATATGGTGCGCCCCGAATTAGGGAAGGGATGAAAACGAGCGATCATTGCAGTTGTTGCTAGGGCGAATACGGGAAGCGAAATCTATCGGAAAAGTGCGCAGCGGCTGGCGGCCGCATTTTTCCCAAGTCCCCCAACGTCCCAGCGCTTTCCTTTTCCCTCAGCGCTTCAATCAGTAAGTCGCGCCGTCCGGCACCAACACCACATCGACGCGCCGATTTTCTTGGCCGGCTCCGGCGGTGCCGGTTGACGAGCGCACATCCACGCGCGACCCGTCGATTCCCTGCTTGCCGGCAAGGTATTTTTTCGTTTCGTCCGCGCGACGAGAAGCTAGCTTCGCGGAACCCGGCTCTTTCGGATCGGCAAATCCGACGAGCACGACTTTTGCCTTCGGGTCGCTCTGCAATCGCACCGCTGCATCGTCGAGTACGCGCTTGCAGACATTGTCCACTCGCGCGCTTCCCGGCCGGAACGAGCAGTCACTGATCTTGCTCGCCTGCGGCGGAGCCGGCGGTTGCTGCACCGTCACCGACGTGGAGCAATCGGCTGCGCCCCCCGCGCCGTTCTCAACGCGGCCCGTTACAGTATAAGTTCCAGGAGCAAGCCCTGACGTATCGAATTCCACGCTCGAGCTCGATTCCGTGGCACCTACAATTTGACCGCCATTTGCTTGCCAGCTGTAGCGCAACGCCGTGTTCGATTGATCGTTCACCGTTGCCGTGACCTGCGCGCGCTCGCCTGCTGCGACCGAAGAGCGGTCCGCAGAGCAAGACATCGTAGGCGCCGGCGGTTTCGGCTTGGGATCGACCCGTACATTGGTCGAGCAACTCGACGTCTTGCCCGCACCGTCGTCGACGCGTAGCGAAAGCGCGTAAGTCCCCGGCGCCACTCCCTCGGAATCCCATCGCGCATAGGGACTCGTGCCATTTGTAATCTTACCGCCATTAGAGGTCCATGTGTACGTGAGCGGATGTCCCCACGAATCGGTGGCAGTGGCAGTAGTCTGCACAGCTGCATTCGAGCCTTCGACGACCGACGATTTATCCGCCGAGCACGATGAAGTCAGTTGATCCGGCTCGCGCGGCTTTTCCGGCCAATATGCTCCCGCGAGCTTGACGATGAAGCCATTGCGGTCCTTGTGGTTCAGCAAGCTCAGCGAATATCGATAGCCCACGTCCAGCGCGATTCTCCTGATGGGATAGAAGCGGATGCCGGTGGTGGTGTCGACGGGGTCGCGCCCACCAAAAGTCGTATTTTGAATGCCGCTGCGCACGTAAATCAGCCCGGTATATTCCGTGATGATCTGAAAACGTTTTCCGGGGAAAACGAGCATGCCGGCACCTACGCCCATTTCGTCGGAAAGATTCAGCACCGCAGGTGAAATTGGCGTCGGGGCCGTGGGCGGACCCGGCAAATTCAAAAGGTCGATTGTCGAGAATTTTTCGCCCGGCCGGAAGCGATATGACCAGTTAAAAGTTACAAGCAGGCTGTTGTGCAGGATCGTTTTGCTGGCTTCGAGGCCAATTCCGTAATTGAATTTCCCGTACTGAACCTCATTTCGCAGCAGGTCGCTTAGTCCCGATGAGGTAGGAATAAAGAAGTCGTTGCGAAGAGAGAGGCTGAAGGGCTTGCCGCGCTTTTCCGAAAGCAAACCAATCTTGAAACCCAGATCGAGTTCGCCCACGCCGCCGCCGTTGTGCGACGCAAACGGGTAGTCCTCAACATACGCAGGAGCGATACCGGTTCCCGGAAGAATTGACCGGTAGATCGTATTTCGGTATTGCGGGAAGCCGAGCGTCGCGTCACTCAAGCTCAACTGCGAGGGCTGGTCCACATGAATATGTTCGTCGGCAGCGACCTGAAAGAAAACGGAGAACCAACGATTGAAGCCCATGCCGAAGGCAGGTACTGTCTGCAGCACTGTAATATTGCCCGGCATGCGCGAGAATTTATTCACGCCAATCGAGAGATCCACTGCTCCTGGCGGCAGTGTGTCGCCGGTTTCGAGCGTGAACAGACCCGGATTGCCGTCGAGGGCCGGCATGGGCACGTACTTGGGCACCTGCTCGTAACTGTCCTGCGCCTGGGACCGCTGCGGCACCGGAGCGGGCTTCGCTGGATTCGCGGCGGGCGTGTCGGGCGGAGCCGGTGTAGTTACGGGGTCAGATTTCGAGCCCGGCATCCCGCTACCAGCGGCATCCATCGGCTGGTCCTTCTTGTCAGCACTGGTGTGTTTATTCTTGGCATCATCGGCAAAGCTGCTCGACATTAGGAAGAGCGCCAGAAAAAAAGTCACTCCCATGCCCTTCAGAATTCTCATCTACTCCTCCTAAAATTGCCTAGGCCCTACGTTGATTTTGGACCGCGTAGCTACAGCTACAATGGTCGTACCGGAAACGCGTTCGCACCGAACGCAATAACCCTGAAAGTCCAAATGATTTAGACCTGGGAACAGACAGAACGAGCCGCCGTAACGGGGCGGATTATAATTCACGCCTTCCTAATACAAGAACAAATATTTCTCACGGTTAGGGCAGCGGGGGGTGTCTCGATGTCTGGATTGACCGGTATTCGGTTGCAGCCATTCTCGTGTATAATGCGTTCGAACGTCTTCCCTTCCCGGCGAAGGCGGCAAGCCAAATAACTTAGGAGAAGCATATGAAGTTTGCAAAAATGCTTCTGGCTGCCGTGGCTATTTTCGCCGCAGCCGGATACCCCGCACTCGCCAGCAGTCAGCAATACGATCAGCAAGGAACCCAACAAACCGAGCAGCAGCCTGATCAATCCGATTCGCAGGCTGGCGGCGCTGTGAATGATCAACCGCCGGCAAGAGCCGCGCGAAAGACTCACGACCATTCGCAAAATCGCGCGATCGAGCAGCCTCCGATTCCCGAAGGTCCGCGCTTGCTCATAGGTTTGGAAGATACGCTTGACACCAAGCACGACAAGGCTGGCCGACGGTTCGTCGCGACCACGCTTGAACCGGTTACAACGGCAGAGGGAGATGTGATTCCGCAGGGTGTTCGCGTCCGCGGGCACATCGACAAGGTTCACGCCGCCGGAGACACGGGACGCGCGCGCATGTGGCTGACTTTTGACGACATCCAGACGCCGCGCGGCTGGCGGCCCTTCGTAGCGCAGTTGATCGATGCTCCGGGAGTTCACTCGATCCACGTGCTGTACGACCGCGAAGGTGAAATTCAAGTTGCGTCGGTAAATAAGGACCAGGCAATGAAGGCGGCGATGGTGGGCGCATTCGCCGGCGCCGCTACGGGCATGTCAACCGGTAAAGAGAAGGAGGCCGCGATGGCCGCCGCTACGGCTGCTGCGCAAGCCTTTATGATCGCTTACGGACTCGGCCAGGAATTCACGCTTGAGAAAGGCACGAAGCTAGAGATTGTCCTCGAGCGGCCTCTTCATGCCGGCCGGACTTAGCGCTCTTTAACGGCGCAAACAAGGCATCTTCAGCTGCCGCGCTTCGCGGGGCGTCAATCGCTCACGATCGGGACACTTGCGTCCGTTCGTTACGATGCAATCGTCACGCGACAATCGCGCCGTCCGCTTGGATTTCCGCGAAACTGCTGTTAGGCTCGATTCAACGATGCCACCAGACAATCAACCGCAGCGCATACTCATCGTCGAGGACGAAGACAACGCACGCAAAGGCTACGAAGCACTCCTGCGCAAGTGGGATTGCGAAGTTTTGGGGGTCGCCACCGGCGAGGACGCTCTCGCGAAATTCCCCGAATTCGCCCCCAGTGTAATCCTGGCCGATGTCGAGCTGCCCGGAATGAACGGCCTCGACTTGCTCGGACATCTGGGCGATGAGATTGAACGCATACCGGTGATTATCATCACCGGCCGCGGCAGCGACGAGCGTGTAGTGCAAGCTATCGAAGCCGGCGCCTTCTGGTATATCGAGAAACCGCTAAAGCCTCCCGTGCTGCATGCCCTGCTCGATCGCGCGCTTGGACGCGTGCGCGATCAAAGAGCCGTCGCGGCATTGACCAAAGAATTGCGGGACGCAGGCAAGCTCGGCGTTCTGGTGGGCGCTTCGCGTGAAATGCGGGATGTGATGCATCAGGTGGAGATTGCCGCACCCTCTACGGCATCTGTACTCATCACTGGCGAGACCGGCGCCGGCAAAGAAATGGTTGCGCGCTCGATTCACATGCTCTCGCCGCGGGCCGACAAACCGTTCGTAGCGATCAACTGCTCCGCGATTCCCGAATCACTGATGGAAAGCGAAATTTTTGGCCACGAGAAGGGGGCATTTACCGGCGCCGCCGAACGCCGGATCGGCTGCTTCGAACTGGCCGAGGGTGGAACTTTACTGCTTGACGAAATCGGCGAGATGCCCGCGCCCACGCAGGCAAAGCTTCTGCGCGTACTCGAAGATCACAAAGTGCGGCGCCTCGGCAGCAAAGTGGAGACACCCGTGGATGTGCGCGTTCTTGCTGCGACGAACAAGAATCCCGAGCAGGCGGTGGCTGACGGACAACTGCGCCGCGATCTCTATTTCCGGTTGAATGTGTTCCACATTCACCTGCCGCCGCTCCGTGAGCACAAGGAAGACTTGCAGCCTCTTGTTGAGCGCCTGCTCGCCGAGATTTCGGAAAAGCACGGCAAAACGGTTACAGGTATCGGCGCCGACGTGATGGAAATGTTCAAGTCGTATCCCTGGCCGGGCAACGTGCGCGAACTGCGGAACGTGCTGGAACGCTCCGCCATTGCGTCCGACCGAGGTAACATTACGCGCCAACATCTTCCCTCTGATTTCGGGCGTACGCCCGCAACGATGGCTTCCGGTCTGGGCGGGCTGCGATTTCCGATCGGTACGACAGTTGACGCGGTGGAGCGCGAACTGATACTTCAGACGCTCGCCGCGACCAATCAAAACAAAACCCGCGCGGCGGATTTGCTCGGCATCAGCTTGAAGACCCTCCACAATAAGTTGAAGGAATACGAGGCAGGGCGGAAAGATGCGGCTCAGCCTTAAAACGAAGTTCACCCTGGCGATTTCGCTGCTGGTGCTGGCGGTCGTTGCAGTTGTCTCGGGCCTGTATCTCGGCCAACTCACCAAGCAGGTACTGCGGCAGTCGGAGGACCGCGCCGCGCTCGTCGCGCGACAGGTATTTTTCGCCTGCCGAAGCGCGCTCCTGGACGCCGCCGAACGTGGTGAAACGCCGGCCTCGGCGAGCGCCGCCGATTTGCGCGCATACGTCAGCCGAGCGCTCGACAACAGCACCGCGCTAAATTCGCTGCTGGAATCGGCTGTGGGATATACCGCAACAATTTATGAAATCACGATCACCGACCAAAACGGAATCGTGCTGATCTCCAGCGATTCTGGCCTGCGTGGTCAAAAGCTGGCTGCCCGCCCTGATATTTCCTCGCTGGTCCACCAGCAGGGATTCTTTCAACAGTTACGCACGCTCTACGGGCCGCCACAGGTTTACGAATACCGTTACAAGTTCGATCTGAATCAATCCGAGTTTGGCGATATCCGTATCGGCATGTCATCAGCTCTGATACGCGATGAAATTTCACCGAGCCTCAAGAAAGCGGGATACTACGCGCTCGGCTCCATACTTCTTTCCACTCTTCTTGCCTTACTTGTGACTCGCGTTTCGCTCGCTCCGATCGATCGCATTTCGGCTCAGTTGGACCGCATTTCGGCGGGCGAGTTCGATGTCGAACCGGTGGAACGCACCGATGAACTGGGTAAGGTCAGCGCGAAAATTGTCGGCATCGGAAAGCAGTTGCGCGATGTCCGCGAAATTTTCAGCGCGCTCCGGGAAAATCTCGATCAGGTAATGGGCGGGCTCGAGGATGGTTTGCTGCTTTTTAACTCCGAGGGGCGGGCTGTGCTGGTGAGTCCGTCGGTTGAGAAATTTCTGGGAGGGCGCGCCGCGGAATTTCGAGGACGTCGCGTGAGCGAAATTTTTCCGGCGGGACACGCCATTCGAAACGTTCTGCGCATCAAAGAAGATGAGATAGAACCGGTCGAAGGCGTGGAGCTTATGAACGAAGTCGGTCCTGGGCCAGCGCGTATCGGCTTGAGTGCGCAGGTGATTCGCGAACACGGCGCCCGGATGGGGACGCTGGTTACTCTGCGGGACGTAGAATCACTCGAGCGCATCGGCAATCAGCTTCAGGTTTCCGAGCGGCTCGCTGCGTTGGGTCGCGTGACGGCCGGCGTGGCTCATGAGGTAAAAAACCCGCTCAACTCGATGCGGCTCTGGCTGGAAGTGCTGAAGGCGAACATGCCTATTGATCCTGAGGCGCAACAGGCCGTGAAAATGCTCGATAGCGAGATTGATCGGCTCGATCGCGCGGTGAAAACTTTCTTGAATTTCACCAAGCCAGTGGAAATGAAGCTCGAAGAGACGGACATCCGGCCTGTGCTTCAGGACGTGATCGATGCGGCGCGTCCCTCGATCTTGAGGGCAGGCGCGGATCTGCGTGTGGATTTGCCGTCGGAATTTCCCAGCCTTTTGATCGACCAGCAGCTGATTCACCAGGCGGTGCTCAATCTATTGCTGAATGCTTCAGAATTTACCCCGAGAGGCGGACGCATCACCCTCGCTTTGCGGCGCAGTGGCGAGAGTGCAATCATTTCCGTGGCGGATTCGGGAAAAGGAATCTCACCGGAGGACCAGAAGAAGATATTCCAGCTGTTTTTTACCACCCGGCCCGGTGGTTCCGGCATCGGACTGGCCAACACCTTTCGATTTGTGCAACTGCACAACGGTCAGATAGAATTTGAGTCGGAGGTAGGGCGCGGAACCACCTTCCGGGTCGAACTGCCCTTGGCCCACTCTGTTGACATTGTCCCCGGAAAGGTTCGCGATTTCAGCACGCCCTTTGCAGAGGATAAAAAGATAAATGCCCAGCCGTAATCCCAACGCTCGAGCCCTCCTGTCGTTGCTCGCGAGCGGAATCTCGCTCCTCGGCATCGGGTGTGGCGAAAAGAAAGTCCAGGCCGCCGCCCCCGTCAGCGCCCCACCGGCACAAGCCGCGATTGAAACTCCACCCCCTTCGACGACTGCTCCTGATACGACCGCTATGCCGCCGGTTGCAGTTCAAACACCTGCCCCCGACATCCCTGCTTCATCCGACGTTCCACCGCCGATGATTGCGCCTGCAACGAAGCCTGCGCCAAAACCACAGAAGCCCGCGCCCGAGCCTGAGCCAACGTCTGCCGCGGAAGACCACACGCGCCCGCCTGCTCCACAGATTTCGCCGCAACTCTCGGAAAGCGAAAGGGCCAATTACCAGCGCGGCACCGCCGAAGATATTGAGGTCGCGAAAGGAAATCTTAATCAAGCCAAAGGAAAGCGGCTTAACGCCCAACAAGCGGATCTGGCCGACAAAATTCGCAGCTTCCTGGAACAATCGAACAGCGCTGCTAAAGAGGGCGATCTCGCTCGCGCCAAGAATCTCGCCCAAAAGGCCCGGCTTCTCTCCGTCGAGCTGGTCAATTCTCTCTAGTCTCTCTAGCATCCTCGGCTGCTTCTTTCTCCTTCAAGGCATCGCGTCGCACGTTTTGCTAAGATAATCGTGTGAAAGTAGCAGACGTGATTATCGTCGGTGGCGGCGTGATCGGCGCTTCGATTGCGCTCGAGCTTGCAGGAGAAAAACTCCACGTCGTCTTGCTCGATCGCCAGCAGCCCGGGCGTGAAGCGTCATGGGCCGCAGCCGGAATGCTGTCGCCTGGGCCAGACTCGCCGGATGCCCTTCCGCTCGTTCCGCTCGCTAAAGAATCCATGCGGCTGTATCCCGAATTTATTGCCGCCGTCGAGGAACTATCCGGAAAAACCACCGCGTTTGCCCGCAACGGTGTAATCGAAGTCTTCACTGCGCCACACGGCGAATCAGAACGCGACAAAATGGTCGCTCAGTACCAGGCTTTGGAACTAGCCATTGAACCGGTTACGACCGAAGTGGCGCGGAAAGCGGAGCCCGCTCTTGGACCAGCAGTTCGCGCAGCTGCATGGCTTCCGCAAGAAGCCACGCTTGATCCCAGAATGTTGATGGATGCTTTGCTCACAGCAGCAGGTAATCGCGGCGTTGAAATCTGCGCTGATTCGCCGGTGGAAAGTATGACGCTCAACGGAAATCACTGCAGCGGCGTCGTCACGCGCGCCACAAATATTTCCGCCAAGTGCATCGTCGTCGCGGCGGGATGTTTCTCAGCAGGCATCGATTTACTCGGTCGCTATGCGCCTACCCGTCCGATCCGGGGACAACTACTCGCGCTGGAATCAAAAAGCGTAGTGCTGGCAAGAACGCTTCGCTCCAGCAAAGCGTATCTCGTGCCGCGCCCCAATGGGCGAATGATCGCAGGGAGCACTTTGGAAGACGCTGGTTTCGAAAAGCACGTGACGCCGGCAGGCGTTCGAACGATTCTCGACAGAGTGCTTGAACTTGCGCCCGGTCTCGCTAGTGCGCAACTCGTTGATGCCTGGGCGGGTTTGCGTCCTGGAACTCCGGATCATCTTCCAATTCTAGGCCCGACCGACATCCGCGGGCTTTACATGGCGACCGGACACTATCGGAATGGAATTCTTCTTGCGCCAGTAACCGCAAAGCTCTTGAGTCGCTGGATCCTGGGCGGGACACCCGCGTTCGAGACGAACTGGTTCTCGCCACTACGTTTTAGCGACGCGAAATCTAGCGCGACGAAAACCGCGTCCGCAACTTCTTAACGTCGGGTCCAAATCTACCTGATTAAAAAGGGATTTTGCCGTGTTGCGACTCGCGGTTTTGTGGCCCCGCTAGAGTGGAAGCTTGGCCCGGACCGGTAAACTGGTCCTTCTCCGCGTCCAGAAGAATCGGGCGATTCAATGTCACATCAACAGTGGTGCCGCGCGGCAATTCCGCATCCGGGCCGCGAGTGAGCAGCACCGCCATTAACCCGGCAGCCGCTCCGACGCCTGCGCCGATTCCTACGCCCTTGGCACCCTGGGTCGCAAGACCTCCGATTCCCGCACCGGCGGCAGTTGTCTTCGCAACTGTCCCGACATCCCCCGCCTTGTCGGAATCGCCGATCACTTTACCTTCGTTATCCACCGTTTCGCGGCCGCCAGTTCCGGCGCTACGCGGCACGGCGTTCAGGCTGACCATATAACCGTTGGTTAGAATCAGCGTGTTCAGCTTGATCATTAATTCACCGCGGCCCTTCACCCGGCCAGGCCGCTTCGATTCCGTCACTTCGCCACTCACGTACGATCCGGCAGGAATCGCCACGCGCCCATCAATCATGATCGGAAAAAGCGTCTCGAAATAAACTGGATCGCCCACTTTGGCGCTATGCGTCGAAATTCCGTTGTGCAACACCAGCGGAAGGCTCGTCCCGCTGGGAACTTCCACAGTGCTACCCGGTTTCGGGGCTGAAGGAGCGGCATTCGCGGGCGCATCGGCTGCAGGAACACCCGCGGTCGGAGTCGAAGGCGTCCCAGCCGCAGGCGGTGGTGCAGTTGGGGCAGGCGGTGCCGAGGCATTTGGTGGCGGCGCAGGCTGCTGTCTCTCGATGGGCTGTATGGGCCCTTGCTGTTGCGCGAATGCGGGAATCGAGAACGCCAGAGCCATCACCGCAAGCACAGCGTCCCGCAAACAGAAGCGAAGGTTCCTCATACGCTGCCTCCGAATGTACTTTCCAAGGGATGCCCTTAACAGGACGAGAGATGCTTGTGAGCATAAGCCTTCTCCCGCCCCTAGCCAAGAGCCTTTCAAATTGGAATGGAGTGTACGACTAGGACACTCAAATGCCTGGTTAGAGGAACCAGCCGATATACTCGGATTGCATCAACCAGAGACTATCCTTGGGACCACTTCGAGCTTCGCGACAGCGATTTCTATCCTCACTCCGCGGGAAGACCCTGGCCATTGTCCTGCTCGCCATGATTGGGCTCGTCGGTGGCCTCTTCGCAGTTTCCTGGTTCGTTCTGATGCGCGGTTTTACGAACATCGAGGAAGATTTCGCGAGCCAAAACCTGGGACGCGCCTCAAGCGCACTTTACAACGAACTTGAGATTCTTGGCCGAACGACCAGCGAATATGCGTCCTGGGATCAGACCTACGCCTATCTGCAAGGCAAAAATCCAAGTTACATCAAAACCGAATTCCCAACCTCGACATTTCTACAGCTCCGGGTGAACTTCGTCATTATCCTTAACAACTCCGGGCAACAGCTCTTCTACAAAGGCTTCGACCTGGTTAGCTCGGAACAAGCGCGGCTTCCAGGCGGCCTCGAGGCCCATCTCCCATCCGGCTCACTCCTTACTTCACACAAGGACGAATCCGGCAGAGCGGCCGGAATTCTCATGCTCCCGTCAGGACCAGTGCTCATTGATTCCCGCCCTGTCCTCACCAGTAATTCTAAGGGTCCGATCGCCGGAACCATCATCATGGCCCGTGTGCTAGATAGCGACGAGATTAGACGCCTGAGCGAAATGGTGTACATGCCCATCGAAATCGAGCGGCTTGACAATGGCCAGCTACCGCCCGATGTTCGTCTCACCGCGTCAGCGATCTCACGGGAACACCGTATCGTTACGCGTACGTTCGATAGAGAATCGCTGGCCGCCTACACCACGCTGAATGATATTTACGGAAAGCCTGCCCTGATTCTGCGTATCTTGATGCCGCGAAAAATTTATCAGCAGGGCAGAGCAAGCTTGCTGCAATTCCTCTTGCTGCTGCTTGCGGCAGCCCTTGTCTTTGGCGCTGTCACTCTATATTTGCTTCAACGCGCGGTGGTCTCGCGCATTGCCGATCTCACCGAGAATATCACTCGCATCGGTGCCAGCGGCGATCTCTCTGCAAGACTCGCCGTCACTGGCCAGGACGAAATTGCCTACCTCGGCGAGGCCATCAACGCCATGCTCGAAGATCTGGAAAGGACTCAACTCGATCGCCATGAAGGCCGCACCCGTCTTTCGGTGATGATGGACAAGATGCCCGCCGTACTCTGGACAACCGACACGGAACTTCGCTTCACATCGGGAATGGGCGCGGGACTCGAGGCGCTGGGCTTGCGCGCACAGGAAATGGAAGGAAAGTCGCTCTTCGAATATTTCCGTACCGACGATCCGGAGTTCATCGCCATCGCGGCGCACCGCAAGGCTCTTGCCGGGCAGAGCGTAACTTACGAAATCGAATGGCAAAAGCATGTTTTCGATTCCCACGTGCAACCCCTCAAAGGCAGTGACGGACAGTTGCTCGGAGTGATCGGCGTCGCTCTGGACATCACGGATCGCAAACACCTGGCCGATCAACTCCGCGTCTCTCAGAAGATGCAAGCTGTGGGCGAGCTTGCCGGTGGCGTCGCCCATGACTTCAACAATCTTTTGATGATCGTGAAGGGGCATGCCGAAATGCTGCTCGACCGAATCGACTCTTCTTCGGCGCGCCATAATCTCGAACAAATCCAAGGCGCCACAGAGCGGGCCGCTACTCTCACTCGCCAGTTGCTCGCCTTCAGCCGCAAGCAAGTGCTGCAGCCCAAAGTGCTGGATCTCAACGACATTGTGGCCGGCATGATCAAGATGTTCGCCCGTGTGATCGGCGAAAACATCGACCTTGCATTCTTGCCTGGCTCGAAGCTCGCACCCGTGAAAGCCGACCCTGGCCAAATGGAACAAGTGCTGCTCAACCTGGTCGTCAATGCGCGCGACGCTATGCCTGACGGCGGCCGGCTCACGATCGAAACCTGTAACGTGGAACTGGATAGCGTCTCCGCTTCACAGCATCCCGCGATGGAGGCTGGCAACTACGTGATGCTGATTGTCACTGACACCGGCTGCGGGATGGACGCCGGCACTCAAGCGAGAATCTTCGAGCCGTTCTTCACCACCAAGGGACAAGGAAAAGGAACCGGTCTGGGCCTGGCCACCGTGTACGGCGTAGTGAAACAGAGCGGCGGTTTTATCTGGGTCTACAGTGAAGTGAATCATGGCAGCACATTCAAGATTTATCTGCCGCAGGTAAAAGCGGATCTCGAGCGCGGCGCTCCAGAGAAAACATCCCGCGGCGCTCACCCCGGCACCGAAACCATCCTGTTTGTGGAGGACGAGGAAAGTGTCCGTGAGCTAGTTCGCGATTACCTCGGAAAATCCGGCTACCGTGTTCTCGAAGCAGCCGACGGCATCCAGGCGCTCGAAATCGCCGCCGCTCATAGAGGCCCGATTCATATCCTCGTCACCGATGTGGTGATGCCGCGGCTCAGTGGTCGCGAACTCGTCACTCGAATCACCGCCGCTCGACCTGAACTCAAGATCCTCTATATTTCCGGTTATACCGACGACAGCATCTTCCGCCACGGAGTCCTGGAGGGCGGCGTCGCCTTCCTGCAAAAGCCTTTCAACCTGAAAGACCTCGCGCAGAAAATCCGCCAAGTCCTCGATGGAGAACCCGCCGCCACCGAGGCCCCGAGCCTTTCGCGCAATCTTTAGCTAGCACACGCACCAAATCCCCGTTTCGCGAATTGCCACAAAGCATCGAACGAAGTAGGCTCAAATGTGCATGGATTCGGAATCACCTTGGAGGAGCATCAACGATGGCTAAGCTAGCGCTCGTTTACGGTATGCGGTTATTCCCTGCGGACGAATTGGATGAAGTAAGCGAAGCCAACGTGAAACTGAAGAATGGTCGCGCCGGTCGCGTGACAATGCATCTAATTGCAGGTAGCAAGGAAGAAATCGAAAAAACGCTCCGCCAATCTCTCGACGCATTCTTCGAAATGTATCCGGAAATCTAAAAACCTAAATCAAGAAAACCGTCTGCCCCGTCAAATCGAATCGCTTGCGGCACTTGATATTCCGGCACGCCACCATATTATCTATGCGCACCATGTACGAGCGCGCCTTCGCAAATTTCGCGCGGTCCTCTTCATTACCGCCGCGCGGCGGCTGCGCCTTCTTCGTCCGGACCATCCACCGCACCGGAAATGTACCCTCCTGTCGGCAATGTGGGCACACGAGCGGAATCTGCTTCGTCTCTTCCTTCTCGTCGTAGAACTGTCTCTCATCCATAATTTTTCACCCGCCGTGTTTGCTCCGCCATTCTCGCATGCCGTGCTCGCTCACGCCAAATCCTGCTGGCGCTTAGCAATGACGCGGTCCGCGAAGCCTCTCCGTTAACAATTCCCCCGCAGCTCAGGTCCCTCCCGATCGATTTGGATCGGGATGACCTGAGGCCTTTGCGGCGGCCGCTTGTAATCCTCACACCGCGCCAGCTAGAGTATTCAACGATTTTCCCGGGAGGCAGCTGGCAATGCGTCGCCGAAACTCGCCGTTACTTTTCCTCGCACTAATCGTCGCAGCTACAGCCGCCATCGTAGCCCGCCCGTACCCCGCCGCAAGCCACAGCTTCGTTGACAAATTCGCGCAGTCCGCGCAATCAACCTCGGCCAAGCCCATCCAGCACGTCATCGTGATCTCCATCGATGGAATGAGGCCCGAATCCTACACGGATCCCGACGCGCACGGCCTCAAAATCCCCACCCTTCGCCAAATCGTCCGGGATGGCACATCGAGCGACGGCGTCCAGCCCGTAATGCCCACCGTCACCTACCCCTCGCACACCACCATGGCGACCGGCGTAAATCCCGCCACCCACGGCATCGTCACCAACCCCGCGTGGGATCCCTTCGGACAAAATTACAACGGCTACCGCTGGTACGAAGAAGACATCCGCGTACCTACGCTCTGGCAACTCGCCCGCCAGCACGGCCTTCACACCGCCCTCATTCATTGGCCCGTCACCGTAGGCGCTCAAGCCGACATCATCGTCCCCGAAATCTGGCGCGCCAATATTCCCGAAGATCTGAAGCTTCTGCGCGCACTTTCCACGCACGGCATTCTCGAAGAGGTCTCGAAGGAATATCCCGATTTCAACGCCGGCATCACTCCGCCCCTGCAAACCGACGCCGCCTTCACCGACGCCGCCTGCTACGCGATCAAAAAATCACAGCCGAATCTTCTCCTCCTTCATCTTGCGATGGTAGATCACGAAGAGCACCTGCACGGCCCGTTCAGCCCCGAAGCAAACGCCGCCACCGAAACCGCCGATGCCCAAGTAGCTCGCGTAATCACCGAAGCGAAAAAAGCCGGCATCTGGGACTCCACCGTTCTCGTCGTACTCTCCGATCACGGCTTCGTCCCAATTTCGCAAGCCGTCCGACCTGGCGTCCTCCTTCGCGATCACGGCCTCATCACTCTCAACGAAAAAGATCGCATCACCGCATGGAAAGCCAGCCTCATCACTGACGGCGGCTCCGCCTACATCTACGTCAACGACCGCAACGACGACGCCACCCGCCGCGCCCTCAACGAAATCTTCAAGCCGCTCGCCGGCGCGCAAGGTAGTGGCATCGCCCGCGTCGTCGCACACGACGAAATCGTCGCCATGGGCGGCGATCCAGACGCATTCCTCGCTCTCGAAGCCGTCGAAGGCACCGTGATCACCGCCGACTACACGGGAAAATTCACCGAGCCTTCGAAACTCGGCGGCACGCACGGCTATTTCCCCGATCGCCCCGAAATGCGCTCCTCCCTGATTTTCTACGGCCCCTCCATAAGCCCCGGCAAAATCCCAAACGCCCGCATGATCGACATCGGCCCCACGATCGCGCGCTGGCTCGGCCTCGATCTCTCGAATGCGCAAGGCTCTGCCCTCGCAGTTCCCTCTTCGTCGCAAAAATAGATTGAAAACGCGGGAATCCTACCAGGCGGGTTACTAGAGAAACGAACGAAAATCGATCACTCGGTCTGCCGCATCGCTTGCAGATCAATCCCCAGTTGCTGGCACTTTTTATAAAGATGACTGCGCTCGAGCCCCAGCGCCTTCGCCGTATTCGTCATGTGATTGTGATTTCGCTTCAGCTCCGCAAGAAGAGTCTCGCGCTCAAACGCCTCCACCCTCTGCGCCAGCGGCCCCGAAGTAAGCAAACCATTCCCCGCACCCGCAAAGTTCGCGCCGCCGCTCACCTGCGGCAAAGCCCGCTGCACCGCCGCCGCATCCACGCTGTCGCCAGGCGTCAACAACAACACGCGCTCCACCACATTGCGCAACTCGCGCACATTTCCCGGCCACCCATACTGCTCCAGCGACTCAATCGCCTCGCGCGAAAAATTTTTCTGCTTCCAGTTATTCTGCTCGCTCAATTGCCGCGCGAAATGCTCCGCCAGCACGCGAATATCTTCGCGCCTCTCCCGCAACGGCGGCAGCACAATCGGAAACACAAAAATCCGATGATACAAATCCTCGCGAAACGCTCCCTGCCTCACCTGCTCTTCCAGATTGCGATGCGTCGCGACAATCACTCGCACATCCACATGAATCGGCTTATCGCCGCCCACGCGTTCCACCTCGCCCTCTTCCAACACGCGCAGCAGCTTCGCCTGCATCGCAATCGGCATGTCCCCAATCTCATCGAGAAAAAGCGTTCCGCCATCGGCCTGCTCGAATTTCCCGATGTGCCGTCCCGCCGCTCCCGTGAACGAGCCCTTCTCATGCCCGAATATTTCCGATTCCATCAACTCCGCCGGAATCGCCGCGCAATTCAGCGAAACAAACGGCCCATTTCGCCGCCCGCTCTTCTCATGCAGCGTCCGCGCAATCAATTCTTTCCCGGTGCCAGTTTCGCCGCGTATGCAAACGCGCGTCTCGCTCGCCGCCACAGTTTCCACTTGCGCCATCACCTCGCGCATCGCCTCGCTCGACCACACGCTGAAATGCCGCCCCAGCCGCCGCTTCAAATCGCGGTTTTCATCCTCGAGATGCCGCAGCCGCAGCGCATTCTCCACCGTCAGCAGCAACTTGTCCGTCGTCACCGGCTTCTCGAGAAAATCAATCGCGCCCAGCCGCGTCGCCTTCACCGCCATTTCAATCGTCGCCTGGCCAGACATCATCACCACCGGCGCGCTCACCCCCGCGCCCTTCAATTCCTCGAGCAGCGCGATTCCGTCTTTTCCCGGCATCACCACGTCGGAAAGAATCAAATCAAACCGCTCCGCCTTCGCAAGCTCCAGCGCGCGCGCAGCATTGTCGCAAACGGTCGCTTCGTGGTTGGCCAATCGGAATGCGCGGGCAAGCGACGCAAGCGTATTCGCGTCGTCATCAATAATAAGGATATTGGCTTTCGGCGGCACGGGGGCTACGCCTCTTGCTTGTGCTTCTCGGGCTCCGGTTCCTTCTCTTTCTCTTTTTCGTAATCGAAGGAAATCGGAAAGCTCACCGACCGCCGCGGTGGGTGCTTGGGAAGTTCGATATGGAATGACGTGCCAACGCCCGCCTCGCTCTCAACCCAGATTCGTCCGCCGTGATCGCTCACCACGGACTGCACGATCGCGAGGCCTAGTCCAGTGCCGTGCTGCTTCGTCGTGTAGTACGGCGTGAACAACCGCTCGCACTCTTCAGACGTCAGGCCCGTGCCGGTGTCGGAAATTTCGAGATGCACGCCGCCGTCCGCAGCCTGTGACGTGCGCAGCATCAGCACGCCTCCCGAAGGCATCGCGTCCATCGCATTCAAAATCAAATTCTCAAGCGCGCGATGCAGCAGCGTCGCGTCTGCTTGGATCAGCGGCAGGTGGTCGTCCAAGTGAAGCTCGGGCGTAATCGGCGGCCGCCCCACGGCGCCAAATTGCGCCTCGAATAATTTCACCACGCTGCGAACCACCTCATTCGTCTGCACCGACCCCAGCTCTGGATGCGGCATCTTCGAAAATTCGCTGAAGCGGCCCACGATATTTTTCAGATTCTCGATCTCCGCCAGCAGAATTCCGGTCGATTCGTGGAACACTTCTTCGAATTCCCCGTAACCCCGCTCCTTCGCCCGCTGCAGATTCTCCACAGTCGTTTGCAACGGGAAGAGCGGGTTCTTCAATTCGTGCGCAAGCCGCCGCGCCACTTCGCGCCACGCCGCCACGCGTTCCGCCTGCAGCAATCGCTCGCGCTGGTCCACCAGCTGCTCCGTCATCTGATTGAACGCTTTCGCCAGCTGCCCAATTTCGTTTCGCCCGCGCACGTTCACTCGCGCGTTCCAGTTTCCCCCCGCCACTTCGCGCGCCCCTTCCGCCAATTGGCGCACCGGCCGCGTCACTCGAGCCGCGCCCCACCATCCAAGCAGTGCTCCTACCAGAAGTCCGATTGCCACAACGCCAACGGAAAGCAACATGATTTGCCGCTGGAGCGTCACCACGTCATGCTGCGAGCTGCCAATCAGCAAAATCCCAAGCAATTCCTTCTGGCGCCCCAGCAACGGCATTGCATGAAACACCTCGGCGTTCGCCGCGTCCGCAGTCCAGTTGATTCTTGCAATCTGCTCCCCGGGCTCCTGTTGCTCCTTCTGCACGATCGATGCAAATTGGTCCGCCTGAGTCGTAGGTCCCGTCGAATCGATCAGATCAGCGGCCTGAA
Source organism: uncultured Acidobacteriota bacterium (assembly GCA_963721825.1). Classification (GTDB taxonomy): domain Bacteria; phylum Acidobacteriota; class Terriglobia; order Acidiferrales; family UBA7541; genus Palsa-295. The sequence continues at coordinate 84,104 of CAVRLE010000004.1, forward strand.
ATGTCGGATCGAGGTTCCGGTAAAGCAGCGCCCGCATCCCCGTCGGAAGCACGAGCGACGCCAGAAATTCACGCCCCAGCCGTTCCCCGCCAACGATGTAAAGATCCTTATCGCCCACCCGCACCCGCGATACCGACAGCAGCGCGAGCACCGGCCCTTCCTGCGTATCCGCCTTCATCAAAAACGAGCCGCGCGCCACCCAATCTTCCGGTTGCAGCACCCAGTCAATCTTGTAACCAAACCGCGCCGGCCATTCCGCCGACGAAATAATCGACCCGTCGTTGCTGATGAAATCCAGAAAATCCAGCTGATGCGCCTTCGCAACGCCCGCCGCATCATTCACGTACACCGACACATCGCCCTTCGGCCGGCTCAAATCAATCGCCATCCGCACGGTGCCCTCGGCATCGGCAATCCCCTGCACCCGATGCACCACGTCCTCGCTCCGCTGCGCAACCTCGCGCTGGAACTGCGCCACCAGCGCACCCGAATGCTGCGCGTTCATCTGATCAAACGCCCGCCGCGTCACTTCCGTCACAGCCGCCGCCACCAGCCCCACAGACACCAACAGCGCCAGCGTGAAAATCAAAAACAATTTGGTACGAAACGTCACTTTTTCCCTTCTTCCACCGCCGCTTCCACAGGCCCATCCAGCCAAACATCCGCCAGCGGCCACCCCTCGCCCGGCCCAGGCGGCGTCCAATCCCTAACCCGCCCGCTCAACCCATACACGTGCGGCAACCAAACCAGCGGCACCACCCGGTAACTCGTCACAATCGCCCGTTCGCGATTGTAAATATCTTCCGCCGACGCGGGATCGGGCAGCGCCTTCTCCTCGATCTTCGTCATCCCGCCCAGCGTATCGATGAAACTTTCAAGCGCCAACGCCGGTGACTTCGATTGCATGCGCAGCCGCACCAGGCGCGCATCGAATGCATTTTCAAGCGACCGCACCGCCTGCGCCGTCAACTGCACTCGCGCTTCGCGTGCATCCACAGCAATTCGCTCAGCCACCGCCTGCTCCAGCGAATCGCCAAAATCATATCCCAACACGATTTTCGGAGCAGGCACGATTTGCGCCGAAAGTTCCTTCGCATGCACTACATCACCCACCGTCGAAAACAGAAACGCCGTCCCGCTAGACCACTGTGGCAATAGCCCACCCGCCGGTTCGCCTTCCTTCTGCAAAATAAAATTGACGATCGCCGCCCGATCGATCGAAAGCGCAATCGCCTCCCGAATTCGCGCATCGATCAGCCGGGTCCTCTTTGCCTCAGCCCCGCGAAGAAAAACGAGCGCCAATAGCTCATCCGGCCGCGACCGGCTCACTCGCACTCCACGCTCGGCCGCCCGCCGCGCATCCTCCGCCGGAATCTCCGCAAAATCCGCCTTGTTCAGTTCCAGATCAACGATCCGCTCGCGCGCCCCCCGCCCCATCGTGATCTCAATCGAATCCACAAACGGCCGCCCCAGCCGGTAATCCTCCGTCGCCGCCAGCACCGCTCGCTTCCCCGCCTCAAACGCCGTCACATGAAACGCGCCATTCACCGTAAATTTGCTCTTTGGTTCAACGACATCGTAGATCAGCGAATCGATTTCAGCTTTGACAGCGTCTTCGGCCGCGTTTGCAGCCGCCACGGCCGGATCAAGGGAGCTCACCGTCGTCCCTATCTCCACTCGCAGCGTCCCTCCGTATCTCGGCCGCCGCGCCGTTGTCGCCGGAAGCGCGATCAATAGAACCGCCAGCCCCGCACTACTGGCTGCAAGTGATAGTGACGATCGAGACTTCATACATTCCTGTCTGTAAATTCTTTGAGACCACCCGCGCCGCTTTTCCGTCGACCGACGGCCATAGCGCCAGGATTGGGCCCGGAAATTCAAGAGGATCGCTGATCGTGAGAAGCGAGCCAGAGTATCTCGTTCCATGAGCCTGCAAGAAATCGCGCTCGGTCCAGTCTCCCGTTCCACTTACGAGTATTTCCCGGTCGGTACCGCATCCCGTTCCGATGGGTACAATGTCATCGCCCCACCCTGGATACGTTTCGACTGGCTTGGAGGAGTTGTCGTACAACCTCGACCTCTCGTCGAGCTCTGCCAGAATCCAGTCTGCCCAGTCTGCCCCTTCCCGGCGATTCACCACAGCGACCGAAAAAAAAGGCGGCGCCGTAGCTCTGATATCGCTATAGATCACAAGATTTCCGTCAAAATAATTTCGCCCTTGGACCATCGTCATGCTGCCGCGCTTTTCTCCACCTGCATTGACGGGCCAAGCGGGAGAAGAATTCTTGTTGCAAGCGAGCTCGAAATAGTTTCTTGCCTCGCTACTGCATCTCACATCGGACAGCTGAAAGGAAAGGATTTCCGCGACGCTGTCAATCAACCCTCGGAGGTCGCGCGGTCGGTGGTCAGGAACCGGAATTTGAAACGTACCTGAGGCTTCCCAAGACGCATTTTCGAAATGATAAGAGGCGATTTGTCGTGGCTCTAGCACAAACATCAGCGGCCTTCCGTCCGGAGATACCTCGGGTATCAGAAAATCCATAATGGGCCGCGATTGCTGCCACACCAAATCACGATGGAGAATCAGGGACTGTTTCGTGGCGGTTCTGTTCGGCGGCCGTCCCTTCTCAACCCTCGCCATTGCCGTTCTTCGTTCGCCCGCGCCCCGAATTTCCGCCACCCAAATGTAACTTTCGACACTCTCAGAAAGCGTCACTTCCACTTCGGCACCGCTCGATCCAAGCCGCAATCCGCGACTTGTCAATTCTTCTTCGAGCCCCACGCGAACCGCTTCCACCTCAGAGGTGCCTAGCGAGGAGATGTTCTTGAACTCCAGCGAAACCGTTCGCGAAGGCTTCATCGCTGCCGCGATCTTCTCCGCGAGCGCCTTCACGCCATCATTCCAAGCCGCAGGCAACGCCGGTGATGTTACATTCTGGTCAAATTGTGACGATGACGCGCTCGGAGCCTGCCCATGCGCAGTTCGCCCAAGCATGAATGAAAAAATCAGAACCACAACCGGAAGAAAGACGTATCTCTGAGAGGCACCAAGCCGCGACGTGTGACGCATCCTGTTCGTGATTCGTCATCTTAGCACAACCGCAAACTCACGCTTCCGCACCTCAGTGGCGCAGGCACTCTTGCCTGCGCTCTTCGATTCTGCCTTTCGCCTTATGGGTCACGGCTTCAGCCGTGACGTTAGTCTTCCGAAAGAGGCTTTCTCGCAGCCTTGTCCTTTGACCTTTGCGCGCAACCGAATAATTTCCCCTCGTCGAAGCGATCGCCCCGCCTCTCGCCTGTTCGTTCGTCCAGTCCTAGTCCTTTGCACTTTTTCTGTCCTACGCCCTCCTCGCCCACTTCCCCACTTTCTGCTAGCCTCAACTCCGAAGTCCGACGGACTCACAACGAGCCTGAAACCGGACCCGCAAATCGCGAGACCGAAAGGAGGTGCCGAAGGCAATCGAAGCGATGTTCGCTCGCCACGAATCACTACCACTCATCGCTCGCCACGCATTTCTAATCTACGGTTCCGCGATTAAAAGTCACGCTAAGTAACCCGAATTCAGCAACATGCAAAATTCTAATCGGCGGTAGAAGGGGGGGTACAAGAGATCGTCATGGAAGCAGGTTCTAACCCGGCAATCCGAGCCGCCGGCTTGGTGGCTTCGCACTGCGCTCGCAGCGCGGGATTCGATGCGGCGGTATCGAATCCTCGTCGCCGTTTTGCGCAGAGCCAAGCCACCCGCAAGGGTCTTGCCGGCAGTACCTCCCGTCCGGTTGAATTTCTTTTCCGCTCCGCCATGTCGGACTCGGAAAAGACCGGGCGGGAATTTCGTTCGCGCACGTGGGCGCATTTTTTTCGCGGGCGCGGCGGCGAGAGCATTCATCGCAGCGCGCCCCGCGCGTTTCAAACTCATCACTTCGCGCCTAGCTTCTGCGGCGAATCGGTCATCGCGGAAACGGATTTCAGCACGTCGTTGGTGAAGAAGAATTTGCCGTCGGTGGGCACCATCATGATTTGCACGCGGTCAGACAGACGCTGCGCCACCGTGTATTGCACGAGTAGCGGATTAGTTTTCAGCGCCGCCGCTTCGAGCTGTAGTTGTTCGGCTTCCGCTTGTGACGTGACGCGAATGTTGTGCGCTTCCGCGTCGGCGAGTAAATTGCGGTGCTCGAGCTCGGCCTTCGAATCGATTATTTTGGCCTGCGCTGCGGCCTCGGCATTTTTCACCACTAGCACGTTCTGCGATTCCGAGAGCAGCCTGCTGCGTTCGGCGTCGGCCTTCGTGCCGATCACTTTCGCCTGGCCCGCGGCTTCGGCGGACTTCACCTGTGCGGCAGCATCGGCTTCGGCGTTCTTGATCGTCGCTTCCTTGCGGGCTTCGGCTTCGAGACGCGACTGCTCGATCTGCTTCTGCTTGAGCGGCAGCGTGTACTGCATCGAATCGGATTCGGCCTTGGCCATCAACACGCGCGATTGCGCGTCGGCCTCGGCATGCTTGATCTGGCGGACCTTCGCGGCTTCGGCCTGCGATTCGGCGATCTTCACTTTCTTCTGCTCGATCTGCGCGTCTACACTAGTGCGATCGTCTTCCTGCTCTTTTTCAAGCAAGCCCTCAAGGCCGCGCGCGTATTCCTGCGGCAGTTCCACTTTTCGGAGCAGCACTTCCTTCACCACGATTCCGTCTTCCGCCAGCCGCGACGTGATTGTCTGCGTCGCTTTCTCGCGATACTCACCGCGCTTGATGGAGAAAAGATCGCGCACGATGTAGTTCGGACTCAAATCGCGAAACGTGCTCGCAACGACGGGCTCTACAATTTCGTGGTCAATAGGCTGAGGCAGATTCGCCTGAATGTATGCGAGACGCGCTGGATCGATTCGATAGCGCACAGTGAGCGCGAGGCCTACGGACAAACCTTCGCGCGATTCGACGTTGAGCACTTCGAGCTTTTCCTTCGGAGCCGTGCTCGCGGCTGTCGAGAAAACCTGGTCGCGCACGTCATACAGAACAACGCGTTCGGTAAGCGGGAAAATCAGATGCGTGCCGGGATAGAGAGTTCCGGCGCGAACGCCGGAAATCTGGCTCACGCTCACGCCTGCGTGACCGTCAGGCACGACGACAAGGCTCTTGCTAGCAAGAGAAGTGATCGCGGCAAGCGCGAGCAGCTTTGCAGCGATCACCCAACGAATCCGGCGCCGCGGCGCACCGATTGGCGCACGCGACGTCGACTGAGCAAGCGAAGGAGAACCGGAAGACGCGCCAGAGGATGCAGCGGAGCCAGTCGCGTCACCAGATTCGGATTTCGGCGCGTCATCGTTGCGCCGCAAAATCCGGTCGAGCTGGAATGCGAGATAGATATCGTAAGCAACAGTTCCAATCGCGCCCGCCAGAAACCCGAAGCTGATAATTGACAGCAACACTTTGAGGAACAACATGGCGTCCTCCTTTTTCTTGCTTCAATCTGCGAGCGCAGGGCTCGCGGAATAGCTTTCACAGACTGCGATCGTTGCCGCTCCGGTTACGCCGCGCGTTTGCTGCCAGCGAACGAGGCGGGCACAAGCGTCGGGCCAGCGGCTGGCTTATCGGACGTGACTTCTTGCGCCACCATCGCTGGCTGTTGCACGGGCATCATCTTCATCAACGTATTGAGCGCGAACCATTCGAGCGAAAGCGCGACGCCCAGCGAGAAAACAATTGCGCCACTTACGGCTGCGAAATCGATCAGAGCTTCCATGATTCCCTCCCGCAACATCTATCGGCCAGCTGCCCGAAGTAATGCAGGGTCTGGGCCAATGCTGATGTGTATGCAAACAGGAGGCTTAGCGACTAGCGCCACCGGCACATGCGTGTGGTCGCAAACACGCCCGTGTTGGAGCGCACGCGGCACCCCGAATTAAGGTGGACTCACAAAGGCGAAGAGCTCATGAACTGCCGCGCATGTTGCACATCATCTCGAACTTGAGCGGGGTAAGCGGGCGACGCCGCACAATGCGATTTGCGAGACGGCGGCGGCGAATTCTACGATAATGAGACGAGCGAACGGATTCCGAGGACGCAATGGCAGCGGACAACCCAAATCCAGCGAACATTCGAGCCGGCCAGACTTCGGCATCTTCGGCGGCGCCACCTTCGCCTGGTGTGCGGCTCGGCCGAATCTTCGGCATTCCGATTTACCTGCATCCGAGCTGGTTTATCATTTTCGCGCTGATCACACTTTCGCTGCGCACGCAGTTCACGTCGCAGCATCCCAGCTGGACGTCGCAGCAGCACTGGATGCTCGGCATCATCACGAGCGCGCTTTTCTTTGGCTCGGTGGTATTTCATGAGCTGAGTCACAGCATTGTCGCGATGCGGTACAAGATTCCCGTGCAATCCATCACGCTCTTTGTTTTCGGCGGACTTTCCAGCATTAGCCGCGAACCGGACAAACCAAAACAGGAATTCAACATCGCCATCGCTGGGCCGCTCGCGAGCCTGTTCCTGGCGTGTTGCTTTTATCTTGTGGGACGCTTCTTTCATGGCGACGATCTGGTGGCGGCCTCGACGAAGTGGCTTTGGCAAATTAATCTCGCGCTGGCGCTGTTCAATCTGGTGCCGGGATTTCCGCTCGACGGCGGACGCATCCTGCGAGGAATCGCGTGGGGCATCACGAAGAATTTCCAGCGCGCCACGCAGATCGCTTCGACGACCGGAAAGATTTTTGCGTACATGATGATTATTTTCGGGGCGTGGCAAGCGCTTACGGGCAATTGGGTGGGTGGCCTCTGGACCGCGTTCATCGGCTGGTTTCTGTTGAGCGCCGCGCAGGAGAGCTACGCGCAGGTGGCGGTGCAGAATACGCTGACAGGGGTGCGCGCGGGCGACGTGATGACACATGACATTCCAACGGTTACGCGTGACATGTCGATCGACGAATACTTTCACGAAGTGCTGCGCACCGGAGCGCGGTTTCACATCGTTCTGGGCGCAGGAAAACCGGTGGGTCTGATTTCGCTGGACGCGGCGCGCACGGTGCCGCGCGATGAGTGGACAAATACTTCAATTCAAGCCGTGATGCTGCCGCTCGACCGCATGCATTCGGCCGAAATGGATGAACCCGTCCTGGCCGTGTTGCAGCGGATGCGCAGCAACAGCATCAGCCAGATGCCCGTGATTTCCGAGGGCAATATCGTGGGCATGGTCGGACTCGACGACATACTGCGAGTGCTGCACACGCGCATGCAACTCGGCCACCTCGCCAGCCAATAGGCCACCAACGACGATGACCGACGAGCGGAACGCTCCGGAAGAAGAGTTCTTCGATATAGAGGGCGCTGAACAACTTTCCCGCCGCGGCTTCAACAAGTTCCTGACGCTGGGCGGTCTCGCCGCTGCAGTGGGCGCCGCTGGGACATTGACAGACGGCTGCTCCAAGACCTATCCAACAATTGTGGTTGCGCATGCGGGCGATATTCCTGTCGGCGGTTGGAAGATTTTTTCTTATCCCGCCGACGTGAATCCGTGCCTCTTGCTGCGGCCGGATGAAAACACCTATCTGGCGTACAGCCGCATCTGCACGCACACATCGTGCCCTGTGTTTTACCGGCCGGAGCAGAATCTGATCGTGTGCCAGTGCCATGGCGGCGTTTATTCTGTCGCAGACGGATCAGTTCTGGCGGGCCCACCGCCGCGGCCCTTGCCTAAAATCACTCTGGAGCGACGCGGCGACGATCTTGTGGCCGTTGGTGTGGTGAAAGGCTAAGGATGATAACTTCGCACCAAAATTTTCGCGTCGCTTGCGCAGTGGCACTGATCGCTTCTACCGTTTCCGTGTTTGTGGCGGATTTGGTGGCGGGCGAATTAAAGAAACTGGCGGCGATTGATTTGCCGGGTCCCTCCGGACTGCGTTTCGACTATCTTACAATCGACTACGACGATCATTATCTTTTCTGCGCTCATCTTGGCCCGGGAAAACTCTACGTTGTGGATTTGCAGACGAACAAAGTGGTGAAGACAATTTCGGACCTGCCCGGGATTGAAGGCGTGGAGTATGCGCCCGATGTGAAAAAGGTTTATACGTCGGACTGGCACGAGGACCAGATCGGCGTAATCGATGTGAAGACTTTGGAGATCATCAAGAAAATTCCAACTGAATCAAAGCCCGACGGCAGCGCGTACGCAGCGCCCTTTCACAAGCTGTATGTGTCCGATGAAAGGGCCAAAGCGGTAGCGGTGGTTGACACAACGCGCGACGAAGTCTTGCGGATGCTGCGCTTCGATAGCGAAACAGGGATGCCGCAGTACGATCCGGTGGCCAAGAAAATTTATGTGAATCTGCAGGACTTGAATGTTTTCGCGGTAATTGATCCGGAGAACGATCAGCTAGTGGGAATGCATCCGGTGAGCAAATGCAAAGGCAACCACGGGATGGCCCTCGACGCCGAGCATCGCCGGGCGTTCTTAGCGTGCGAGCAGAATTCCCTGCTAACCGTGCTGGACCTCGACAAATTCGAGCCCATTGCTTATTTGCCGCTGGCTGATGGCGCGGACGTGGTGAAATTCGATCCGGGGTTGAACAGGATTTACGTGGCGTGTTACAGCGGGGTGATTTCCGTGTTTGAGCAGAAAGATCCGCAACATTATCGCAAGCTGGGCGATGTGGCAGTGGCCCACGCGGTGCACAGCATCGCGGTCGATACTGAGACGCATCGCGTCTATGCTCCCTTGCAGGAGCAAGACGGAGTTCCGGTGGCGCGGCTCATGATCTATCAAGCCAGCGGGAAGTGAAATCCGGAGTCGTTTTGCGCGGCCGAACATTTCTCGTGAAGTGAAATCCCGTCCATTTAGGAGCCTTGCATGAAAGTGATCGCAGTATCCGTGTTTCTAGCGCTTGTAGCATTCAACGCCGCTGCGCAAACGAAGCCAGCGCCACCTCAGTACAAAGCGCCCACAGCTGAGCCGGTGCCTGAAAGCCGGACGCTCGAGAACGCGCCGGAAGCGCCCGAGCTTCCTGCCGACTGGTCGAAGGTGCTTGTGGAGCATCATGAAGCGATTACGACCGATCGCGTGCGGATTCATGTTTTCAGGCTGCGGCCGGGAGATGACCTGCTGGGCTCGATTCGCGCGTACGTGAAACAGAATCACATTCAGGCGGCGGTGCTGTTGAGCTCGGTGGGGAGTCTGACGCAAGCGTCGATTCGGTACGCGAATCAGCCTGAGGCGCATATTCACACTGGGCATTTTGAGATTGTGTCGATTACGGGGACCGTGGAGGAAGGTGGCGAGCATGTTCACCTTTCGATTTCGACGGGCCAGGGGACGATGATTGGCGGACACTTGATGACGGGGTGCAAGATTTATACCACTTCGGAAGTGACAGTGGCTGAGTTGGTGGGTGTGCGATTTGCGAGAGAGACGGATAAGGAAGGTAGTGGGTGGGATGAATTGAAGATTTATCCGTCGAAACCTTAGCGATAGGACGGCGGAGCCAAATTTGGCGTCGTGCCGGGAAGAAAAGGCGCACAGGCCCTTCGTTCCTCAGGGTAAACAGGAGTGCCTGTGTCACTTGAACCGGCTGTTACATCCTACTTGTCTGGCTGCTTGGGCGCGGGGTAACGGATGCCTTTTGCCGAGGCGCTTCCTTCTTCTATGCGGACGAAGATATCGACTGGAAGATTTGTGACCTTTTCTTTCAGGCCGCTGGGCCACCAGATTTCGAGGGAATCTACGCGGGTGTGCTTGCCGAGGCCGAAGAAGATGCGAGGGTCCTGGGCTGAGCAGTAGCTCATGCCGCCTTTGGTCTGGTCGTAACTGGTGAGATCGCCGGCGATGAGTTTCAGGTGCGCGCCGTTTCCGTCGCGATTGCTTTTGGTTCCGACGAGTTGCACTGCGAGCCAGTGATTGTCCTTCGCGGCCGGCGCGGTGGCGCCATCGTTGTGAAAGAGCTGCGCGTCTTCACCATTGTTGCTGACGAGAAAATCCTGCCAGCCGTCGTTGTCGTAATCGCCGACGGCGAGGCCGCGACCCACGCGAGGAGCGCGAAAGTCCGGGCCTTGCGATTTTGTCGCATCCACGAAATTTCCCTGGCCCGTATTGCGGTAAAGCTTTTTTTCTTCTTCGTAGGCGACTTCGGGATGATAGGTCGTGATGTTGTCGAGAATGTGGCCGTTGATGACGAGCAGGTCGCGCCAGCCGTCATTATCGAAATCGAAAAATCGCGCGCCGAAGGCGCTATTTAAGAGATTGCTCTGGCCGATGCCGGACGCGATTGTGTAGTCCGTGAAGGTGCCGTCGCCATTATTGCGATAGAGGCGATCGAGTTCGTAATCGAGATGGCTTACGAAGAGGTAGGGCAGGCTGTTATTGGTGATGTCCGCCGCGTCAGCACTCATGCCCGCTTCGGGGCGGCCTTCTTCGCTGAAACCCGCGCCGGACGAGAATGAGACATCTTTGAAAGTGCCGTCGCCTTTGTTGATGAATAGAAAATTTCGCTGCGTGTCGTTGGCGATGAAGATGTCGGGCCAGCCGTCGTTATTGAGATCGACGGTGACAACGGCGAGGCTCTTGCCGTCTTTATTGGCGAGGCCGGCTTTTTCGGTCACGTCGGTGAACGTGCCGTCGCCATTATTGTGATAGAGGCGCGGCGACGTGCCGGGAAAATTGTCCGGGTGGCAATAGGAGCTCACCTGCGGCATATCTTTGTAACCCGGGCGAAAATCGCCGCATGTGACGGGATGATCCACGTCGTACTTCACGTAGTTGACGACGAGCAGATCGAGTTTGCCATCGCGATCGTAATCGAACCAAGCGGCGGCGGTGGCCCAGTTGCCGTCGTCACCGACTCCCGCTTTTTCGGTGACGTCGGTGAAGGTGCCGTCACCGTTGTTGTGCCATAGAACGGAGTGGCGATAGCCGGTCATATAGATGTCCGGGAAACCGTCGTTGTCGTAGTCGCCGACAGCTACGCCGAAAAAGAAGGTGCCGTCGGAGTGAATTTTGCTTTGCGCGGTTACGTCGGTGAACGTGCCATCGCGATTATTGCGATAGAGCGCCGGTTGCGGGGCCTGCGCGGGATGGAAGAGGGGCGTAAAGCCGCTGTTGACGAAGATCGCGTCGAGGTAGCCGTCCTGGTTGTAGTCGATCCAACCGACACCGGGGCCCATCGTTTCCGGGTACATCCGCTTGGGCGATTGAGCGCGCTCGTGGTGAAAGCGGATGCCCGCCTGAGCTGTTACATCGTGAAACTGCACGCCGAAGGGATTTGAAAGGTTCGGACGGTGGCGTAGGGGCTCTCTTTGAGCCTCCTGTTGCTGCTGGCGAGGGAGCAAGCTATGGCGAATCAGGCCCGCGGAGAGATCGCACGTTCCAAAAAGCAGCACGCCTATCGCTATTAAGAACGAACTTCGGGACCGGGGGCGCGATTGAAGCATTACGGCACGGATTCTAACATGCGCGCGAATTTCGCCGCTTCGCCTACGTCGATGCAAGGCCGCGCGCTGCGATGTCCTTGCGGACCGGCCAGGCAAGAATTACCCGGATGGCACATATACATAGTCAGAAGGTACGTATTAAATTTCACACGACAACGAATTCTTATATGACTTGCCTGTGGAAATTATTCCCGCAACCTCAGTTTTATCTTGACAGTACGCGGACAGGGGCTTAGCCTTGCGTCCGATTCGGCACCAGGGGTGGGAAGCCGAGAGTGACGGAAGATCATTATACAAGCGCGCCGGGTCGTGTCCGTTTAGGAACTAGGTTTCTCCCCTTCCATTTCAATCAGGAATCAAATTTGAATTCTGCAAGCGGATCGAAAAGGTTGCGAGCCAGATTGCGCGTCGGCGCTGTCGGCGCGATTATCGCCCTTCTCGGATTCTGTGCTACTGCTGCGCATGCCGGCTTCTCCGTCGCTCCCACCGCGCCAAAGAAAGTGATCATCGATACCGATCCTGGCACGGACGATGCGGTGGCCATCATGCTGGCGTTGAATTCGCCGGAGTTGGATGTGCGGGCGCTGACGGTGGTTCCGGGAAATGTGGTTGTGGAGCAGGGCCTTGAAAATGCGCTGCGAATGGTTTCGCTAGCGAACCGTTGCGACATTCCGGTCGCTCGCGGCGCGGAGCATCCGCTGTTTCAAAAGCTGATTACCGCGGAATTCTGGCATGGAAAAAATGGGCTCGCGAATGTGGAACTGCCGGCGAGCAAGTGCAAAGCGGATGCGCGGTTTGGACCCGATTTGATTATTGAGATGGTCCATCAGTATCCGCATGAAATCACGCTGCTGCCGATTGGACCGGAAACGAATATCGCGCTCGCGGTGTTGAAGGACCCGTCGATCGTGCCGCTGGTGAAAGAAGTGATTGTGATGGGCGGCTCGATTTCGGGCGGGAACGTGAATGCGGCGGCGGAGGCAAATATTTATAACGATCCTGAAGCGGCGCAGATCGTTTTTCAGGCTGGCTGGCCGCTGACGATGGCGGGACTCGACGTTGGGAACATGACGCTGTTCACGCGCAAGCACCTGGCGCAGCTCGCAAAAACTCATGGGCCTGAAAACGATTTCATGGTGCAGGTGAATACTTTTCTGGTGGATCTATCCGAGAAGTTCGGATCGCCGGGCTCGCCCATGTACGATTCGCTGGCGATTGGCACCGCGATCGATCCGACGATCATGAAAACGGAAGCGATGCGCGTGGACGTGGAAACGCGGGGCGAATTTTCGCGCGGCGAGACCGTGGCCAACCGCCACAATGCGTTCGAGAAAAATGTGCTGCACGGCGATCATTACGTGATCGAGGGTCTTGAGAAGGTGATACCGAACGTTCAGGTTTGCACGGGAGTGGATTCAGAACGATTCATACAGCTCTACATTTCACGGGTTCAGGGGAAGTAGGCGCGGTTCAAGGTTTCAGAAATGAGCTTTTGCTTGGCCACGAGCTTGAGGAAACAACGAAACGGGGGATTGACGATGAAGATTTACAAGATTGCGTTTGTGGCGTTTGTGCTGGCCATCTCGCTTTGCGCGGTAGGCGATGCGAACGCGCAGGACCTGCAGCGCGGCGAAGTACACGGGTTCGTGTACGATTCGTCGCATGCGCTCGTTCCTGGCGCAAAGGTGACGATCTCCAACGATTCGACTGGATACCGGCGGGAGCAAGCGACGGACCAGTCGGGCACCTATGACTTCGCCAGTTTGATTCCCGGGGTGTTTCAAATCAAGGCCGAAGCGCCGGGATTTGCGAGTATCACGCTGACCGATATCAATGTCCAAATCGGCGGGAGCTTGCAGCTTGATATCAACCTCCCCATTAAAGGCCAGACTCAGTCGGTGACGGTGACCGCGGCCGCGGCCGGCGCCGTGGATACCAGCACGGCTGGCATCAATCAGGTTATCAATACGATGAACCTCGAAACTCTGCCCCTCTCGGGTCGCGATTACCGCGACTTGGCCGAATTGAGCTCGTCAGCGCAAGTGGTGCCTGGTCTGCGCGGCGGCATCCGGCTTGGCGGGCAGCAGAGCGATTACGCTGGCCTCGTAATTGACGGCCAAGACAGCTTCAACAATTTCTTCGGCGAATTCTTCGGCTCCCTGGAAACGAAGAACTTCACGATTCCTCTCGAATCCGTGCAGGAATTCCAGGTGGTGACGAACGGCTTCGCTCCTGAATTCGGTCGCGCAACCGGCGGATTGATCAACGTGATCAGCAAGTCCGGCACGAACGAATGGCACGGTGAAGCGCACGAATATTATCGCGGGGGGAGCCTTACGGCTCAAGACGCGATAGGCAATCCGCCAAACATTGACAATCAAAATCAGCTCGGCGGTTCGATCGGTTTCCCCATCGTGAAGGACAAGCAGTTCCTCTTCATCGCAGGCGACGTGCAGCGCGAGAATGGGCCTCTGGTATCGAATCTGTGCAGCGGTGGCTCGGTGACAGACTGCAATACGACGCTTTCGACGGTAACGGGTCCAGTATTTGCAAACTGCACGGGTCCAATAGGAACAGCTACACCCTGCGGTCCGACACAGATTCCGCTCCCAGGTCCGGCAACGGCCGGATTTGTCCTTCCTGCTTCTTGCACCAGCACTCCGACATTAGGTCAATCGTTTTTGAACGCCTGCTACGGGGTAAACAGCCTCGCGGATTTCAATGGCCCCAGCAATCAATTCCAGAACCTCTTCACCGTGTTGGGTCACTATGATTGGCAGATCAGCCAGGCCAACCACTTCAGCGCGCGCATCTACGGAACGAGAAACAACACGAGCGGTTTTACCGGTGGTCTCGGCCAAAACGAAACTCCCATCGCCTTCGGCTCAACGGAAAATTTCGTCAATCAAGGCCTAAGCGGCGCATTTGCGGTCAACACCGTGATGGGCCGGAAGGTAAACGAATTCCGCGTTAACCTTGCCCGCGAAACGCGCACTCGCAATCCCAATGGTCCAGGCGAGCAAACAAACTTGATCGGACCGGCGATTATTGGACAGCGCTATTACCTTCCGATTACCGGAACGAATTCTAAGGTTCAGGTTGGTGACAGCTTTGCGTATTCCTTCGGCAAGCACGACCTGAAGTTCGGAGGAGACGTCGATGCGTTCCGAGATAGCAACGATCGGTTCCTAGGCTGGACCGCAGGACAATACAATTTTGGTGCGTTTCAGGATTTCAACAACGTCAACGGCACGCCAGCGCCAGGCGGCTTCCCCATTCCGTTCGGGTTCATCCAAAACTTTGGACTCGACAATGTACCGCTTGATCAGGCTGGACTTTTGAAACCAGCCTGGCAAGTAGGTATCGGTCTGTTTGTGCAGGACAAATGGCAAATCACGCCGCGATTTACACTTACCTACGGACTGCGATGGGATGGAACGAAGAATCCCCAGCCGCAAACGCCGTTCCCTGGGATGGAGACTTACTCCGGAACCGGGCCCAACAGTCACATCATACCGATTCCCCAGAAAATGCCGAATGATTGGAAGCAATGGGGGCCACGCCTTGGATTTGCATGGAACGTCGGATCAACCGACTCTCCCACGGTTATTCGTGGAGCGTGGGGTCTGTACTATGCTCAGCTTCCCACTATCTTCTTGCCGACGGCTGGAGGTGGAAGGACGACAGGTCTCTTCTGCTTCTTCAACTCTAGCTGCCTGCCGGGCCCGGGATTTCCTTATCTTTTCCCCACGACCATTCCTAACAGCATCAACGAACTCTGCGGCACTCAGTTTGGTTGTCCCGGCCCGAATCTAGTGGACCCGAACTTCCTAAATCCGCGGATTTCAAACTTGACTGGAAGCATCGAGCACACATTTGGCCATAGTTGGACGGCGACCGTGACTTTCGCCTGGGCTAATTCCCAGCATTTGCGGACGGGCGGTTATGGCTCGGAAGAAGCGTGGTATCGAAATTTCGTATCGGCAGGAACTGACCAGTTTGGCAGAACGATCATTGCGGCTCAAACTCCTGCAAATCACTGCCCCGGAGCGCTGGAGAATCTCGGCGGGGCGCTTCCTCTTGATTGCAACCTTGCGACGAGCACCAACGCTACGGCGAGCTATGCGCGTGGCAACTACGAATCAGCTGTCTTCAATTTGACCAAGCGTTTCTCCAACCACTACCAGATGTTCGCGAACTACAGCTGGTCCCAGAACAAGGACAATGGCGCGAGCGAGCGCGATACGGACACCTATTTCGGCCAGCAGGATCCGTTCAACATCGGACTCGATTACGGCCGCAACGGCTTGGACATCAAGCACCAGTTCAAGCTGGGGGGCGTTTACGAGTTTCCGATGGGGTTTACCGCGAGTGCGACTGTAATCGCTCACACGGGCGTCCCGTTTCCACTTTACGTTAATACCGATATCAACGGCGACGGCGTAGCCAATTCGGGCTTCTCGCACAACAACGACCGGCCAAGTCTCCTTCTTCCCAACGGAAATGCGATACTTGTCGGCCGTTATCCCTACGACCAGCCCGGTTTTGCGGAACTGGATGCGCGTATACAGAAGGATTTCAAGCTGAGTGACCGCTATCACGTGCTGCTGTCGGGTGACTTCTACAACCTGACCAATCGCGGCAACGTGTATTCGAACCCTGATACAAATGCAACCCTAGACTATTCTGGAAATTGCGTCGCGCAGCCTGCCGGAGAAATCGGTTTGAACTGCAGTCCGCTGGCCTCTCTACCGAAGCTCACGCGCCACGGTGCTGACCCCACGACGCTCGGCTTCATCAACCAGATCGCTCCGGGTAGCACGCCGTTTGCGTTCCAGGCAGGAGCTAAATTCATCTTCTGATGACTTTTGGCCCTGATGGACGTAGGCGGTTTCTGCAAGGAATTGGAAGTTCGGTGATGCTGGCGGCTGCCGGAGGGAATCCCCTCCGGCACGCTGCCGGCGCAAATCCCTCCGGTGTTAATCTCGGTGGCGTGAAATCAGACGCTCCCTTGCGCTGGCCCAAGCCGATTGGCAGTCCCGTACTTGAAAGCCTTCGGCCGGTGATTGAAAATTCTCGCGACGTGCACACGCACGTGGACAAGATCGTCGAAGTAGCCGGCTGGATGGCTTATGAAGAGCTGCCGATGCCGGAATACCACGTGCCGGCGGGCGTGGGCGTAAATAATCCCGACGAAACGATCGATTTCATCATGGTCGCCGACGTGATCGACACGGCTTTCACCGACTTCAACACGCACGTAAAGTTCACCACTGAATATGCCGGACAGCACTGGTCGGATTCCGAAGCTGAGTTCGCCTGCCTGAAGCGGGCGATGGACAATGGTATTCCCATTCTTGATGGTAGTTTTCTCGCCAAGATCACGCGACAGCAGTTGAATGAAATTTTCTCGGGCAACATCGAAATGCCGATGCTCGATGAAAAGCTAGCCGTGTTTCACCAAGTGGGCCCGGTACTCGCCGAGAAATACAAAGGGCGCTTCTCGAATTTCATCCATTCCTGCCCGCCGCGGCTCTATGACAACGGGAAAGGCATCATCGACCGGCTGGTAGTGGAATTTCCGCGCTTCAACGACGTGAGCCAGTACGACGGCCACGAGATCAAGCTCTACAAGCTGCCGCAACTGGGCATCTGGTTCGTGTATTCCAGCTTGCACCCGGCCGGCAAATTCCAGTTGGACGATATTGGCGCGATGACGGCCTTCGCGGACTACATTGTGCCTGTTGCGCTGCGCCTGCTGGGCATCACCAGCTATTCGCCCGCGCTCGAGCACGCGATCAATACGTATCAGATGATTCCGCGAGACAGCACACAGGAAGTGGAAATCCGCGCGCACTGCATTTACGCCACGGCGCTACTTCGCGAGGAAGTGAATAAAATCCGTCCCGCCGACAAGCAAATCATCATCCCGCAGATCGACGCGCGGCTCTGGATGCCCTATCACACCACGTTTTGGCCGCACCATTTGACCAAGACGATCATGTATTAGATCTCCCTCGGGGGTTTCTCGATGGGCATAAGCAGGCGTGCATTCGTCAGGGCCCTGTCTGCACTTCCAGTTGAAATCGTGGCCAGTCGAAGGCTTCCTTCATCATCAGCGCTCGCGGCAATTGGCCGGAGGACGGTTTCTTCGGCGGAGATTCGATGGCCAAAACCGATCGGAAGCCCGGTGCTCGAAAGCATTCGGCCCGCGATCGAAAACTCTCGCGATGTCTTCACCCACGTTGACAAGATTGTCGAAGTCGCAAGCTGGATGGGCTACGAAGACCTTGCGATGCCGAACTATCCGGTTCCGAGCGGCGTCAAGTCGACGGATCCGAACGATGTCGTCGATTTGATCCTGGTGGCCAATTCAATCGATACCGCCTTTACCGACTTCAAAACTCACGTGAAATTTCAGGTGGATTACGAAGGCCAGCATACGTCTGACTCAGACGCTATGTTCGCCTGCTTGAACCGGGCGATGCACAACGGTGTGCCCATTCTCGATGGCGGATTTCTCGCGAAGATGACGCGAGCAGAGATCGAGAAAATCTTTGCGGGTAACATCGAAATGCCGATGCTCGATGAAAAACTGCAGGTACTGCACCAGCTCGGTTCAGTCCTAGCCGATAAATATGACGGGCGCTTTCACAATTTCATCAAGTCATGCCCGCCCCTGCTTTATGACAGCGGTAAGGGACTCGTCGAGCGTATGGCCAAGGAGTTCCCTCGATTCAACGATGTGAGCCCGTACGACGGCCATGAAATCAAGTTCTACAAGCTCGCTCAGCTGGGACTTTGGTTCGCATGGGCAACTTATCCCAAGAACGGGCCCGTACAGCTAAACGACGTGGAAAAGATGACGACGTTTCCTGATTATATTGTTCCTGTCGCGCTTCGGCTGCTCGGCATCAATAGTTACTCGTCCGGCCTCGAGCACACTATCGATAGCTACCAATTAATTCCGCGCGATTCTACCGAGGAAGTGGAGATTCGAGCACACAGCATCTATGCAACGGCGCTGTTGCGAGAGGAAATCAACAAGGTGCGCCCAACCGATCTCCAGGTGATTATTCCGCAGGTGAACGAGCGGCTTTGGACGCACTATCACACCACGTTCTGGCCGCATCATTTGACCAAGACAATCATGTACTGAGTTTTTTGCGCGTTAATCGAAAGGAACCGGAAATGACGGCGAGAAAATGTTGCGGCGTGCTTCTGTTGCTTGCCGCGGTGATCGGAATTTCGTCTCCACTGCCTGCGCAAGACAAGAACAAAGTGATTATCGATCAGGATTGCGCTGGTCCTGGCGGCACGGACATGCAAGCGGTGCTTGCCATCGTGAATTCCCCGAAGGCGGATGTGCTCGGTATCACCGTGATGACCGGCGATGCATGGCGCGATGAAGAAGTGCAGCACACGCTGCGGCTGCTGGAAATCATAGGGCGCACGGATATTCCTGTGGTGCCTGGTGCGGTATTTCCGATCGTGAACAGCAAGGAATCCACGGCGCAGTGGGAAAAGCTTTACGGGAAGGTGGTCTATCAAGGCGCTTGGAATTACGGGAAACCTGTGCACGGCCCGTTCGAAGTTCCGCCGATGCCCGAAGGCACCCCAACGACAAAAGCTGCGAACGAAGATGCCGCCCATTTTCTGATTCGGATGGTGCGCCAGTATCCCCATCAGGTGACGATTTATGCCGGCGGGCCGCTGATGAATCTCGCGCTGGCACAGATGATCGATCCCGAATTCGCGTCGCTTACGAAGGAACTGATCGTGATGGGCGGAAGCATTCATCCCATGACGGACGATCCGGAATTTGCCACGACGCCGCGCCGCGAATTCAACTTCTGGCTTGATCCTGAATCGTCGTACAAAGTGTTTCATTCGCCGTGGCCGCGAATCGTGGTAACGACAGTGGATATTTCCGTGAAAACGAACATGGATAAGAATTTGATCGCGCAAATCGCGAAAAGCACCACTCCGGCGGCTCAGTACGTAGCGAAGTACGCGCAAACCGGGTACCTGTGGGACGAGCTGGCAGCCGCGGCCTGGCTCGATCCAGGCATCATCACGAAGACCACAAGCCTCTACATGGACATTTCGGTGGATCACGGACCGAGCTATGGCGACACCCTCGTCTGGATGCCGGGCAGCCAACCGGGGCTGGGCGAACAGCAGGTGGTAATTCAGGAAGATCTCGACAAGGACAAGTTCTACAGTGAATTCGTCGAACTGATGACGCGTCCAACGCCCGGAGCGAAATAGGAGCGAGCGCGCTCGACTGCAAAGGTTCTCAATCGCCGTTCTTCGGAAAGGAGCTTCACCCTTGTTTCGTTCAATACGGACAGCTTGCGCGTTTCTTCTGCTTCTTGCAGCGGCCACATCCGTCTCTGCGCAGTCGAAGCGCAAAGTGATTATCGACCAGGACGCGCGCGGCCCCGGCAGCACCGACCAGCAAGCAATTCTCCTGCTGATACAGTCGCCGCAAACGGAAGTGCTCGGTATCACCGTCGTTAGCGGCGACCAATGGCGCGACGAAGAAGTGGCGCATACGCTGCGAACGCTCGAAATTATCGGGCGTACGGATATTCCCGTCGTTCCCGGCGCGATTTTCCCGCTGGTGAATTCACGCGAGGACGTCGAACGGTGGGAAAAGCTTTATGGCAAGGTGGTCTATAAAGGCGCATGGAATGCCGGTTACCGGCCCGATCCGTATGCGATTCCGCCCATGCCAGAGGGCGCTCCCACCACGAAACCCTCCACCGAAGACGCTGCGCATTTCCTGATTCGCTTGGTGCATAAATATCCGCACGAAATCACCATCTATGCAGGCGGCCCTCTGACGAACCTTGCGCTAGCGACTGCGCTTGATCCGGAGTTCCCAAAACTCGCTCAGGAACTCGTGTTCATGGGGCCCATCATAAATCCGGGGCCCACGGACCCGGAGTTCTACCAGGCACCGCGGAGAGGCTTTAATTGCTGGTGGGATCCAGAGGCGACGCGAATCGTCTTTCGCTCTCCGTGGCCTAGAATCACGGTGACTACGATTGATATTTCGATCAAAACCGATCTGACAAAGACGATGATTAGCGATCTTGCGAAATCGAACTCTCTCGTGGCGCAGTACGTGAGCAAATACACGCACGGCGGCTACATGTGGGACGAACTTGCTGCGGAAGCTTGGCTCGATCCAAGCATCATCACCAAAGAACAATTTCTGTATATGGACATCTCGCTGGATCGCGGACCGAGTTATGGAGACACGCTGGTATGGCCGGCCGGCAGCCAGCCCGGACTGGGCGAGCAGCAAGTGCACATCATAGACGAGATCGATAACGCAAAACTCGACCGGCTGTTTATGGATTTGATGACGCGACCAACGCCGTCCGCTCAATCCAAGTAGCGTTCGCCCGGGCTTCACTCAAGGAGTAGTGGACGCACCGGTTGGAATCGAAGCAAGCGCGCTGCGGTAGTCGGGGTCCTGCGGTGAGATTTCCACCGCTTTCTTGTACGCCGCCATTGCCCGAGGCAAATCTTTGCGCTGCTGGTAAATCACGCCGATCTCGAAATAAGCGTCCGATTCCTGCGGGTTAATCAGCGTGGTTTCTCTGAAGGAGGCTAGCGCCTCGTCGAGCTTTCCTTGTTTCTCCTCAATCTTCCCTCGCACGTAGAGGAAGTCTGGCTGGTGCGGCCCAAGCTCGATCGCTTTTGCAATTGCTTCGCTCGCCTTGTCAATCTCACGCTCGGAATAGTAAAGCTTCGCAAGCATTGAATACGCGGCGCCGCTGTTCGGGTCTTTCGCCAACGCCTGTTGCAGCAAATCGAGCGCGGCCGGAAGATCGTTTTTCAGCGCAGCCTCATCGGCTTGTTTCACGAGATGCGCGGCCTGCGTTTCATTTTCCTTTGCGCCGCGCTCCTTTTGCGAGGCTGCTTCAAATTCCGCGTCTGCTTTCTCGGCTTGCTCAGGTTGGCCCGCACATCGGTACGCGCGCGACAGCAGAAAATAAGTCTCCGAATCTTTCGCGGCAGCGCCAGACTGCGCTGCTTCCACCGGTTCAAGCGCCGCGACGGCTTCGGAGCAGCGCTCTGCAGCTTCTTCCTTTGTACTTCCTTGCGGTGTCCTTACCAGAATCTTCGCGAGCAAAACGCGGCCGCGCGCCTTCTGCGGCTGAAGTTCAACCACTTTTCGCGCATCAGGAAGGGCAAGCTCATCCCGATTCTGGTCGGAATAAATTTCGGCGCGTAGAAAATACGCGAGCGCATTTTTCGAGTCTCGAGCGAGCACTTTTTGCAGTTCGGCCAGTGCGCTGGCAAGATCCCCCTTTGCCCTATACGCGCCGGCCAACAGGTTTCGTGTCTCCACGTTTGCCGGAGCTAGAGCGAGCGAAGCCTTTAGGTGACCGATTGCCGCATCGTAGGTTTGCTGCTGGATCTCGAAATCACCCAGCTCAGCCAGCGGCTCCGCTGATTTTGGGTGGTCTCGAATTGCGAGATTCAGAATGCGCGGGGCTTCCTCGTAGTTGTGTACCGCGCGATACGCCCGGGCCATTCCCAGCTCAGCCGCCAGATTGTGCGGCGCGAGGCGAAGTGCTTCTTGGAACGTCGCGATCGAATCCGGCAGGCGCCCGGTTTTCGTTAGGACGACGCCTAATTCCACGCGCAGGTTGGCATCCTTCGGCGCGAGTGCGATCGCTTTCTCGTAATCTTGAATGGCAATGTCCCATTGCCCGCTCGCGAGCGCGGAATGAGCCTGCTGTTTCAGATTCTCCACTTCGCCTGTGGGACGCTGCAATGCAAGAGCTGATGAGGAAAGGGCGACGCTCGTGCCAAGTGCAACCGCTAAGAATCGGCGATACGAAGCCAACTTCATGCCGAAAATTATAACATTTGCAATTGACGCACCTTCGCGGAACACCGCACAAATACTGCAAATTTCCGCTTTTCCCTTGACTCGCCTGGTGCCGCCAACTATAAACAGCCCTTGCCCACAATGAATTTCCGCAGCCGCGTCGCCGGCCAAAAGTTAGAGCGTTCTTCGCCGATAAATCCTATAGGGCCCCGGGGAGCTTCACCAAAAATGCGTTCCAAATGCGCACTGTGCGTCCTTGTCGCACTCTCTTTCCTCTGTCTTCGAGCCTCAGCGCAGACGAAGCGCAAGGTACTCATTGATCAGGACGCGCGCGGCCCCGCCACCACGGACCAGCAATCGATCCTCGTCTTCCTGCAATCACCCGAAGTCGAAGTCCTCGGCATCACGGTAGTCAGCGGCGACATGTGGCGCGACGAAGAGATGGCGCACACGCTGCGCATGCTCGAGTTGGTTGGCCGCACCGACGTTCCGGTCGTTCCCGGCGCCGTTTATCCGCTCATCAATCGAATGGAATTGATCGAACGCTGGGAGGGCCTCTACGGGAAAGTCCGCTACCAGGGAGCCTGGAACAAAAGGCCGATTGGCGACGGGCAACGTGGCTCCTTTCACGGCCCCTATGAAATTCCCGACCTGAAAGAAGGCAATCCGAGCACGAAGCCGATCGAAGAAGATGCCGCGCACTTCATCATCCGAATGCTGCACAAATATCCGCATGAGGTGACAGTTTACGCCGGCGGCCCGCTCACCGATATTGCGCAGGCGATCAGTCTCGATCCCGCCGTGCCGGACCTCGCGCAGGAACTCGTCATCATGGGCGGCTCGATCGCCCCAGTAACTCCTTATCCATGGGCCACCACGAACCGCCGCGAATTTAATTTCTGGTGGGATCCTGAATCCGTCCACATGACGCTCACGGCTCCCGGCTGGCACAAAATCACGATCACCACCGTCGATATATCCATCAAGACGCGCATGGACAAGGCCATGATCGCCGAAATCGCAAAGTCTCAAAATCCCGCGGCGCAATATATCGCGAAATACGCCGACGAAGAATATCGCTGGGACGAACTTGCCGCCGTTGCCTGGCTCGACCCCAGCATCATCACGAAGCAAACGCAGCTTTACATGGATATGGACTACTCGCACGGGCCCGGCTACGGCAATACGCTTGTCTGGATGCCGGGAACGCAGCCCGGGCTTGGCGAAAATCTCGTCAATGTGCCGCAGGATTTGGATCTGGCCAAATTCGACGAAATGTTCATCGATTTGATGTCGCGACCGACGCCCGGTGCAAAACCGGTCGCAGGTTCAAAATAGCAGCCGAGCCGCATGCGAGCGAGCGCGCACGATTTCAAAGGAGATTCGTAACGAAATGCACTTCAGGCCCCTTCTTCTGATTGCACTATTTGTTGGCCTGTTTGTTGCATTCACAAGTTCGGCAAGCGCCCAAGCAAAACGCAAAGTGATCATTGATCAGGACGCGCGCGGCCCGGCCACCACGGATCAGCAATCAATATTGGTTTTCCTGCAATCGCCCGAAGTCGAAACACTCGGCATCACCGTCGTCAGCGGCGACATGTGGCGCGACGAAGAGGTGGCCCACACGCTGCGCATGCTCGAAATCGTCGGCCGCACCGATATTCCCGTCGTACCCGGCGCCGTCTTCCCGTTCATCAACCGCGAAGAACTGATACTTCGCTGGGAACAACTCTACGGCAAAGTCTCCTACAAAGGCGCGTGGAACAAAAAACCCCTCGGCGACGGGATCCGTGGCGTCTATCACGGCCCCTACGAAGTGCCGCAACTCGTCGAAGGAAATCCGACCACGAAGCCTTCGAGCGAAGACGCCGCGCATTTCATCATTCGCATGGTCCACAAATATCCGCATCAGGTTACGATTTATGCGGGAGGCCCGCTCACGAATGTCGCGCAGGCCATCAGCATCGATCCCGCGGTTTCCGATCTTGCACAAGAACTCGTCGTGATGGGTGGCAGCATCGCACCCGTCGTTCCGCCCGACTGGTCCACCGAAAATCGGCGTGAATTTAATTTCTGGTGGGATCCCGAAGCCGTCCACATGGTGTACACAGCGCCGTGGCACAAAATCACGGACACGACCGTCGATATCTCCGTAAAAACCTGGCTCGAGAAAGCGATGATTGCGGAAATCGCGAAATCGCCCAATCCCGCCGCTCAATATCTGGCAAAATACGCCGACGAAGAATTCCGCTGGGATGAGCTTGCAGCCGTGGCTTGGCTCGATCCCAGCATCATCACCAAACAGACCGAACTCTACATGGACATGGACTACTCGCACGGCCCCGGCTACGGCAATACGCTCGTTTGGATTGCCGGTTCGCAACCTGGCCTCGGCGAGCAGCTCGTTCATGTGCCGCTCGAACTGAATCTCGATAAATTCGACAAGATGTTTATCGAACTTATGACTCGCCCCACTCCTGGCGCGCACGCTCCGGCCCAGTAAACGAGGAAACGAATGGCTAAGAATGTGGACGTCGTTGGAATCGGCAGTTGCACGGTGGATTATTTCGCCATCGTTCCGCGTCTTCTCGGCCCGGAAGAAAAAATCAATGCGACGCGCATGGAAATTCACGCCGGCGGCGTCACGGCCAATAATCTCACCCAGGTGGCCCGATTGGGCGCCAGCACCGGCTGGCTTGGCCTGATCGGCGACGACGAAAACGGCCGCATCATTCAAAAGGCATTTTCGCAAGATAGCATGGACCTCTCCGGTATCGAAGTCGTGAAAGGCGAAATGTCGTCGCTCACCTGGATTCCCGTGGACGTGGAAGGCGAGCGCTGTATCTACATGTTCCCCAATGTCACGGGGAAAATTTCCTGCTTTCAGGTCGACAGTCGCTTCGCACCGCACATCAAGTCAGCCAAGCACTTCCACACCGAAGCCTCGCAGCTTCCGATCGTCCCCGTTAAGCAAGCGATGACAATCGCAAAACAGGCCAACGTGCGCATCATTTTCGATCTCGACGTCTCCCCCAGCTTCTTCGCACAAGCCAATCTGGGGACGCAGGAAGAGCTTGTCGCCGCGCTGAAACTTGTCGACGTTCTCAAACCGTGTAAAGCGGCCGCCAAAGAAATGACCGGCGAACGCGATTTCGACAAGATGGCGGGCAAACTCCTCGATCTCGGACCCAAGCTTGTCGCTGTCACGATGGGCCCCGAAGGATGCCTGATCGCTACCCGCGAAAAAACCGTTCATGTCCCAGGATTCAAAGTGAAGACGGTCGACACCACCGGGGCTGGCGACGCATTCATGGGCGGCCTCTCGTATGGACTCCTTCAAGGTTGGGACATACAAAAAGTGGGCCTTTTTGCCAACGCTTGCGCCGCTCTTTGCTGCATGAGGGTAGGCGCCCGCGCGATGTCCAAGCGCGACGATGTGATCGCCTTCATCAAAGCGAATAGCCCGGCAGGCGCGCCATCGTTCTAGCTCGCCCGTGATCTAAGTCGCGCATTCGAGTTCGCGAACTACGGCCCTAAAACCGAAACGCCGAGAGGAGCTACATGTTCACACCGCAAAGTTTTGGCCTTGCGCTGGCGATGATGCTCACCGCTTCGATCTGCTGGGGGTCTTGGGCCAATACATATAAAGGCGTGAAGGGCTACCGTTTCGAGCTTTTCTACTGGGACTATGCGATCGGAATTTTCCTCGCCGCGCTGATCTACGCGTTGACTATGGGTAGCCTCGGCAACAATGCCGACAGTTTCCTGAACAACGTACATTCGGCCGACACTGCGAATATTTATCGCGTCCTCTTCGCAGGACTGATTTTCAACCTCGCAAATCTTCTCCTCGTCGCCGGTATCGATATGGTCGGCCTTGCGACCGCGTTCCCTGTCTCGATTGGCATAGCTTTGGTGGCGGGAACGATTCTGAGCTACATCCTTCAGCCGAAAGGCAACGTGAAGATGATTGCCGCCGGTCTTCTCTGCGGCGTCCTCGCTGTGGTGCTCGACGGCAAAGCGTACGGCCAGCTCAGCGGCAATAAAGCTGTTTCGCGCAGAGGGCTTATCACTTGCGTCGTCTCCGGTATCCTGATGAGCACTTGGGCGCCCTTTTCTACCCATGCGATGACTCACGGCAACACGCTCGGGCCCTACAGCGTCAGCGTCTTTCTGTGTCTCGGCGCGCTGCTCTCCTGCTTCATATGGAATTTCTACTTCATGAAGCATCCCCTCGTTGGTGAGCCGGTAGCTTTCAGCGGCTTCTTTCACGGCCCGGTCCACGGCCATATTCTTGGCCTGATCGGCGGCGCGATCTGGTCCACGGGACTGGTTTTCGATCTCGTCGCCTCCACGCAAACCGGCGTAGCGATCTCATACTCGATCGGACAATCCGCTCCAATGGTCGCCGCCTTGTGGGGAATTTTTGCCTGGAAGGAATTCGCCGGCGCGAACACAAAAGCCAAATCCTATCTGGCGCTGATGTTCATCTTCTATATTTTGGCAATATTGCTCATTGCGCACGCCACTGCATAGTTCGCCCGTTTCGGGCCCCGACACGTTGCCGGTCGTTTAAGTAGGAGCTCTCTCGGTGGGAGCCCTCTGCTTCAGCAAAGGGGCTGGACTTTAGTCCAGCAAGATAACCGGAATATTAGTGCGCTTTAGCGCTGGGACTAGCTAAATCGGCGGACGCCGAAACCCTCCGCATGCATCCTCAATCTTCGCGGCAACCGCCAGCACCGCCTCTTCCTCCCACGGACGCCCTACAACCTGCACCCCAATCGGCAATCCCTCCGGCGATTTCCCCACCGGCACCGCCGCCGCCGGAACCCCCAGCAGATTGAACCACTGCGAATAAGCCATCGCCTTCAAATATTCGATTTTTCGCCCAGCCGCGATCCATTCGCGTTCCCCGTGAGAAAAAGCCGGCACCGCGCACGCCGGGCACAACAAAATCGGAAACTTCTCCATCTTCGCGAGAAACGCATTGCGCAGCACGTCACGTCCGAGCAACGTATTCAGCAGCTCGGTCGCACTGAGCGGCCCATCCGCCGCCACACGCGCTCGAAAGTCGCGCAGCAACGGGCTAATGCGCCCGTCTTCCCCGTCCAGCATCGGAGAAAACGCCATCTGTCCCGCCCGCCCGAAAAGATTCCACCAGTATTGCCAGATTCTCTCAAGGTTCTCAGGACGCCAGGCTTCCACTTCGAAACCCTGCTCGCGCAGCGCGTCCGCAGCTTTGCGCACGGCGGCCGCCGTTTCCGGAGTCACCGGAGACGAACCATCATCTTCAAAGTAAGCCACACGCAGCCTGCGAATCTCGTCGTCCTTCCATCTCCGAATTCCCACCGGGGCGGAACTCGGATCCCCCGGGTCGGGTCCCGCCATCACCTCGAAAAGCCGCTCCACATCGCGTACCGCTCTCGCCATTGGCCCAACCACCCCAAGATAAGCAAACGGACCCGCCGAGCCCGGAAAGTGTCCCGTAGATGGAATCCGTCCCGGTGTCGGCTTCAGTCCGCAAATCCCGGTGAAATGAGCCGGGATCCGAATCGATCCGCCTCCGTCGCTGCCCACTCCTCCTGCAGAACATCCGGACGCGATTGCTGCCGATTCTCCGCCGCTCGACCCGCCCGCCGTTCGCGCAAGGTCCCAGGGATTGTTCACGCGCCCATACATCGAATTGTCGCTTTCGTACGCCATCAAAAACTCCGGCACGTTGGTATTGCCCAAGATGATTGCACCTGCGCCGCGCAGCCGCGCCACCAGCGGTGCGTCCGTTTCCGGCGTATAGCCTTTTCGAAGGACACTGCCGCATTCGCATGCCAGCCCCGCCACGTCTATCGAGCTTTTCACCGTAACGGGCACCCCATGCAGAGACCCCAGCGCGTTCTTTCCGCCCGGCGCCCCTGCTGCCACTTCCGCAGCTTTGGCCCTGCCCCGCGCCCGTTCCGCATCTACGCTCGCAAATGCATTCAACTTCGGATTCAGCCGCTCGATCCTCGCCAGATGCGCCTCCACCAGCTCCACCGGCGAAATCTCTCCCGCGCGCACCTGCTCTGCCATCCCAACCAGCGACTCATACACGATCTCGTCCACTTGGCCTCCGCGTACTCCCAGAAAATCGCTCAAACGCGCGGCAGTCTATCATGCTGCGATTACGGCTCATCGGCTGATCGCAGAATAATGCATCCGATAAATCACGTATTCGTCGGCGGTCATTGGCGCATTTCGTACTTCCGGCCGGTCGTTTTCGTCTCGTGGCGTCCCTAATATGAAAGTATTATTGTCCGTCCGACCCATTCGAACGAGAATGCACGCTTCCTTGGCGACAAATACTACACTGTCCGTTCGTGGCTACTCGCGCGCCCTATCGAGGCTTCCGTGAAACGCGCCGTCGCGATTTTGCTTCCGATTCTCTTCCTGACGGCCGCGTACATTTACGCCTGGCCAACAGCAAGCGTGCCCTATTTCGCGGCAGTCATCATTCATGCGCTCGGGGGAGTCGCGCTGGTCGTTCTTCTCATCCTTGCACTGGAGAAGATTCTCGTAAGAGCGGCTCCTGCGACAAAAGCCGGCTGGTTTCTGATTGCCTTCGGCGGAACGCTCGGTGTGATCCTGATTTTCACGGGCACTCGCCGCTCTGAATGGCCGCTGCTCTATGTTCACATCGCCGCTTGCGTCGCCGGCGGAGCCTTGATTGTGGCGGATTGGATGGGGCATCACCGCGGCTTCGCGATTGGAGCTCACCACGCCACTGCGACGGTGCTCCGCAGCGCTTTTTTCCTGACCCTGGCTGCCGCTCTCGGCGCAAGCGCCTATTGGCTCCGCAAAGTGCCCTGGGAGCGAAATCATCGCATCGAAAACCCGTCAATCGCCCCCGCCTCCATGGACAACGAAGGCGACGGACCTTCAGGTCCCTTCTTCCCTAGCTCCGCGCAAACGCTACATCACGGACAAATTCCGGCCTCCTACTTCATGGAGTCGCATAGCTGCGAGCGCTGCCACTCCGACATCTACAAGCAGTGGCAAAGTTCCGCGCACCATTTCTCGTCGTTCAACAATGCGTGGTATCGCAAGAGTATCGAGTACATGCAGGACGTGGTCGGCGTAAAGCCTTCCAAGTGGTGCGCTGGCTGCCACGATCCCGCGCTTCTCTATAGCGGTATGTTCGATCGCCCCATCCGCGAGATTGAAGACACGCCGCCCGCCCAAGCCGGACTCGGCTGCATGATGTGCCACTCAATCGCGCAAGTGAAGAGCACGATGGGCCAGGCCGATTTCGAGCTCGAGTATCCCGCGCTGCACAAACTTGCCGCCAGCAAGAATCCCATCGTCCGGCGCGTTCATGACTACCTCACCGAATTGAATCCCGAGCCGCACCGCCGCGTGTTCCTCAAGCCCTTCATGCGCACGCAGACTGCCGAGTTCTGCTCCACCTGCCACAAGGTCCATCTCGACGTGCCCGTGAACCACTACCGCTGGACGCGCGGCTTCAACGACTACGACAACTGGCAAGCCAGCGGCGTCGGCTGGCAGGGCGCGCGCTCCTTCTACTACCCCGCGAAGCCGATGGCCTGCCCCGATTGTCACATGCCCGCCGAAAAATCCGCCGACGCGGGCGCAATCGCGGGCGCCGTTCATTCGCATCGGTTCCCTGCCGCCAATACTGCTCTGCCGTTCGTGAACAACGACCGCGAGCAGCTCTCCGAGACGACACAATTCCTCGCCGATAAGGAACTCAGCGTCGATATCTTCGCGATTTCTCCTGAGGCGTCAGAGAAAAAATCGAAGTCAAACGAAAGCGCAGCCCCCGCATCCGCTGTCGCGTCTACTCCCGGCATCGAGACCACATTTGCCGTTGGAGAAGAATCCGCCGCATCTGCCCCGGTTGCCGCGCCAGGCTCGGAATCAGCGGCCGAAATAAGCCAGCTCACCGCTCCACTCGATCGCTCGCCAGCTTCCGTCCGCCGCGACGGCACCTACCGCCTCGATGTCGTCGTACGCACGCGCAAAATGGGCCACTTCTTTCCGGGCGGCACCGTGGACGCCTTCGATTGCTGGCTGGAACTCTCCGCCACGGACGATAAAGGCCGCGTGATTTTCTGGAGCGGCCGCGCCGCCGACGAAGGCAAAGGCCCGGTGGATCCCGGCGCGCATTTCTACCGTTCGCTCCTGATCGATTCGCACGGCAATCCCATCAATAAACGCAACGCCTGGTCCGCGCGCGCCACCGTTTACGCCCACCTCATTCCGCCCGGCGCGGCGGACACGGCTCACTTCCGCCTTCAGATTCCTCTGGACGCCGGCGACCGCATTCACGTGATCGCCAAGCTGAACTACCGGAAATTCGCGTGGTGGAACACACAGTTCTCCTTCGCATCCGTCGCCGATCCCGCGCATAAAGACGCCGCCACCACTCCCGATTTCGACGACCGCCACTGGCTCTTCACCGGCGATCCATCGAAGATCCCCGGCGGCGCGAAAGGCATTCCCGGTTCTCCCGATTGTCGTCGTCGCGCAAAACGCAATCGACCTCAACGTTCTTCCCGCAAAATCTCCGGAACCCGCTCCAGCCGTCCAGCTCAATCCAGACGACTGGACCCGCTGGAACGACTACGGCATCGGCCTGTTCTTACAGGGCGATCTCACCGGTGCCGCCGCAGCCTTCACAAAAATCACGCAGATCGATCCGAAGAATCCCGATGGCTGGGTCAATCTCGGCCGCGTCCGCGTGCAGGAAGGCAACCTGCCAGCCGCGCGCGAAGTTCTCGATCGCGCACTAGCCCTCAAGCCCGATCTCGCCCGCGCCCACTATTTCTATTCGCGCGTCCTCCGCAGCGAAGGCCGCTACGATGAAGCCGCGAGCCATCTGCGTGAAGTAATCAAGCAATATCCGCGCGACCGCGTCGTACACGACGATCTCGGCCGCATCCTCTTCCTCCAGCGTCGCTACATCGATGCCATCGCCGAATTCCAATCCACGCTCGCAATCGATCCCGAAGATCTCGAGGCTAACTACAACCTGATGCTCTGCTACACAGGCCTCAACCAACCCGACCCCGCCGCCGAATTCCAAAAGCGCTACCTGCGCTTCAAAGCCGACGAATCCGCCCAAACCCTAACCGGCCCCTACCGCCGCGATCATCCCGAAGACAATCTCGAGCGCCAGCCAATCCACGAGCACATCTCAGAGCCCCTCGCCGCGCCGAGGAAATCCTTAACCGCCACTAAAGGCCCGCTCGTTTCAGCAAAGCAATCGACCACGAAAGGCTCCGACTAATGACTCCTCGCACCGCCGGCTTCAGTGGCACAGGCACTCTTGCTTGCCCTGAGAAACGAAGGGTTCACCCTGAGGTACGATGGGCCTGTGCGCTTTCCTTAGCTCTCGGCCTAAGCTTCACCCCTCCGGCGCAATCGCAACTAGCAATGCCATCCAAAATCCACTTCGAAGACATCACCCGCTCCGCCGGCCTCCACTTCACCCACAACAACGCCGCCTCCGGAAAAAAATATCTCCCCGAAACAATGGGCTCAGGCGTCGCCTTCCTCGATTACGACAACGACGGCTGGCAAGACATCCTCCTAGTCAACGGCGAAGACTGGCCAAACCCAACCCCAAGCCAAAGCCCAACTCCGAAAAAGCGTCACTCAACGCTAGCCCTCTACCACAATAATCACGACGGCACCTTCACCGACGTAACCCAAAAAGCCGGCCTCGCCGTAGAAATGATGGGCATGGGCGTCGCCATCGGCGACTACGACAACGACGGCTTCGACGACATCTTCATCACCGCCCTCGGCCAGAGCCGCCTCTTCCACAACAACGGCAACGGCACCTTCACCGACGTCACTCAAAAAGCCGGCCTCGCCGGCCCGAACGAATTCAGCACCGCCGCCGCCTGGGTTGACTACGATCGCGACGGCCATCTCGATCTCGTCGTCGCCAATTACGTCCAGTGGACTCCCGAAACCGATATCTACTGCACTCTCGACGGCAAAACGAAATCCTATTGCACGCCCGAATCCTACAAAGGCGCTTCCGTCCGCCTCTGGCACAATCGCGGCGACGGCACCTTCGAAGACGCCACGCAAAAAGCCGGCCTCTTCGACACCAGCTCCAAAAGCCTCGGCATCGCGATCCTCGACGCGAATCAAGACGGCTGGCCCGATATTTTCATCAGCAACGACACGCAGCCCAACAAGCTCTACATGAACAACGGCAACGGTACCTTCACCGAAAAAGGCGTCCCCTCCGGCGTCGCGTATAGCGAAGACGGCAGTCGCACGCGCCGGAATGGGCGTCGCCGCTGCCGACTACGATCGCTCCGGCTACCCCAGCCTGCATCATCACGAATTTTTCGAATCAAATGCTCGCGCTTCTATCACAACGAGCGCAACGGCCTGTTCGTCGACGAAGCCCCGCACTCCGAAGTCGGCCGCGCCTCTCTCCTCACCCTCGGCTTCGGCTGCTTTTTCTTCGACTACGATCTCGACGGCTGGCCCGACATCTACATCGCCAACGGCCACATCGAAGACGCCATCGAACGCGTCCAGCCGCGCGTCAGCTACGCCGAGCCCCCGCATCTCTTCCGCAATCTCGGCGCGGAAAATTCAAAGAAGTCACCGACGCAATGGGCCGCGCATTTCGCTCTCCGCGCGTAGCTCGCGGCGCAGCCTACGCCGACATCAACAACGACGGCGCTCTCGACGTCGCTCGTCGCAACCAACGGTGGCCCCGCCGCTCTCTTCAGCAACACCGGCGCCACAAATCACAGCCTCCGCATCAAGCTCGTCGGCACAAAATCGAATCGCGACGGCCTCGGCGCCTCGGTTCGCGTAACGAACGGCTCCGAAACCCAAACGAAAATGCTCACCAGCGGCGGCAGCTATCTCTCTTCAAGCGAATTAGTCCTCACCTTCGGTCTCGGTGATCACTCCAAAACCGACGCCATCGAAATCCGCTGGCCCAGCGGCCAAACCGATCAGCTTAAGGATGTCCCCGCCGATCAAATCATCACCGTAAAAGAAGGCTCCGGCATCATCGCCTCCACCCCGCTCGCCAAGCGCTAGCCCCGTTTTTCGTACCGCCGGCCTCCGGCCGGCGTTTTCTGCCCAACGCGCTGCACTTCCCCACCGTCTCCACTCCCCCTCGGAGCCCTCCGTATTGCGCTTCGCTCCTGCTTCGCGCCCCCTTTCGCATTTCCCGCCCCACCCGTTCTCGACTAATATGAATCCCGTGAAACCGGCCACAAGGACCCCGTTCACACACCGCTCCCTACTTTTCGCCATGCCCCTAGCCATCCTGGCTCTCTCTCTCACCAGCCTCGGTCAGCAACAAGAGTCCCAACAAGCGCCTCAGCAAGCCCCGCGCTCGCACGTCCACCGCCGCATAACAAAAACTCCCACCCCAGAACAAAAGCAAGCCCCCCGCGCCGAAATCATTCGCGAAAATAATTACGGCGTCGCCCTAATGAATCGCCAGCACTTCGAAGAAGCCCTCGGCAAGTTTCAACGCGCCTGCATCCTCGACCAGGAAACCGACATCGGCTGCGTCAACGTCGGCATCGCCTTCCTCAACATGCAGCGCCTTGACGACGCCCAGCAAATCCTCCAAAAATCCGCCGAGCGCGATCCCAAAAATCCGCGCGTCTGGTTCAACCTCGGTCTCCTCGCCAAAGCCGCAGGCCAGCCCGATGCCGCTATCGAACATTTTCAGAAAGCCGCCGACCTCGATCCCAACGACGCCGACACGCAATATTTCCTCGGCCTCATGTATTCGCAGCAGCAGCAATATGACAAAGCCATCGCCGCCTTCGAAAACGCGCTGAAGCTTAATCCGTTTCAGGTTTCCGCCGAATTCGGCCTCGCCCAAGCCTATCGCCGCAAGAATGATGACGCGCGCGCCATCGAGCACCTCGATCGCTTCCAGCACCTCACCGCAGAAAAACTCGGCAAGCCCATGAGCTTCATCTACGGCGAACAGGGAAAATACTCTCTCGCCGAGCTGATGCGTCCCGCCCCGGAACCGGTTCCTCCAGCCGTTCCCGTGCATTTCACCAACGTCACGCCGCTATCTGGCCTGCCCGCGCAGCCCCCCTCCGCCTTGCGCAAACCGACCGTGAAATCCGCAAGCCTCCGCGCGAAGCGGCCGTCCAAGCCCGAATCCAAATCCCAGCCAGAAGAGCCGCGCCCCGTCTCGAAATTTCTCGGCAGCGGCGCCTGCGTCTTCGATTACGATGGCGACGGCAAACCCGACATATTCCTCGTTAACGCCGACGGAAAAGGAAACGCCGGCCTCTTCCGCAATCTCGGCGGCGGCAAATTCGTCAATGTCACCAAATCCGCACACCTCGATATCAGCGGCGACGGAATGGGCTGCGCCGTCGGTGATTACGACAACGATGGGAAGCCCGATCTCGCCGTCAGCTTCGATGGCCGCGTCACTTTGTTTCACAACGAAGGCAAAGGCATCGTTCAAAGACGTCACCGAATCAGCCGGAATCACAAGTAATGGCCTCGCGCTCGGCCTCGCATTCATCGACTACGATCACGACGGCGATCTCGATCTCTACGTCACCCGCTTCAACGAATTTCAGCTAGACAATCCGCGCGAGCCGTTCCCGTTTCCCGCCGATGTAACCCCACCGGGAAATATTCTCTGGCGCAACAATGGCAATAGCACTTTCACCGACTGGACAAAAGAAACGGGGCTGGGCGGCGTCGCACCGTCGGTTGGCGCGCTAGGAAGCGATCTAAACAACGATCGCGCCATCGATCTCGTCGTCACCGGCTGGCAGAAGCCCCCCGTCGCTTACATCAATCAACGCGAAGGCGCATTTCGCGCCACCACTCCATGGACCACAAAAACGCCCACGGACACGACCACAAAGACGCCCGCCGACATGCCGGCGTCCACCGCCGGAGTCGTCGCGCTCGATTTCGACAAAGACGGCTGGATGGACCTCGCTTTCACTCACTGGGGCCCGCCGGGATTGACCCTGTGGCGCAACGTGGAAGGAAAATCGTTCGAGCGCGTGCCCCTGCCGGAAATCGAATTCATGCGCGCCTGGGGCGTGCACTGCTCTCGATTACGACAATGACGGCTGGATCGATCTCGTCGCAGTCGGCGAAACATATTCAGGCGAAGGCCGCATCGTGCTGCTCAGAAACGAAGGTTCAGCCGGCTTTCGAGATGTCACCGCCGAAACCGGTCTCGACAAAATCGTGCTCCACGATCCACGCGCGGTGATTGCTTTCGATTTCGATGGCGATGGCGCCGTCGATCTGCTCATCACCCAGAATAATCTTCCGCCCGTCCTCCTGAAGAATACCGGCGGCAATCGCTACAACTGGCTCCGCCTCGGATTCAAAGGCGAACACGACAACAAAACTGGAATTGGCACCAAGGTGGAGTTATCCGCGGGCGCGCTCCAACAGAAATGGGAAGTCACAGGCGCTTCAGGCTACCTGGGTCAAGGCCCCACGGAAATCGTCGCCGGCCTCGGCTTCGAACGCGAAGCCGAAGTGATTCGCCTGCTCTGGCCCACCGGCGTCCTGCAAGATGAAATGCAGATCCGGGCTCTGAAGAGCGAGCAAATCGCCGAAATCGACCGCCGCGGCAGCTCCTGCCCGATCGTCTTCGTCTGGAACGGCGAAAAATACGAATTCCTAGCCGACATGATCGGCCCCGGAATCGTCGGCCACTGGACAGGCCCCAACCAGCGCAATATTCCCGACCCCGACGAATATTTCAAAGTCTCCGGATATCAAGTGCAGCCCAAAGATGGCGTGATCAGTTTCAAGATGCTCGAGCCCATGGAAGAGCTCGATTACCTCGATCAGACCCGCCTCCTCGCCATCGATCATCCCGAGGACGTCGAGGTCTACCCCAACGAGCGTTTCCTCAGCGCTCCGCCGTTTCCGATGTTCAAAGTGATCGCCAGCCAGGACGCGCACGCCCCAGTCGGCGCGTGGGACGACAAAGGCCACGATCTGCTGCCTCTGCTTCGCGCCCGCGATCGCAGATACGTCACGAATTTCCCCGATGCGCCCTATCAAGGCTTCGCCGGTATGCACACCATCGAACTCGATCTCGGCCCCTGGGAGGCAGATCGCCCGATTCGTCTGCTGATGGACGGCTTCACCGATTACTTCAGCGCCAACTCGATGTACGCGGCATGGCAGGCGGGCATCGAGCCGGTTCCACCCTATGTCGAAATGCTCGACGATTCCGCGAAATGGGTTCGCATCGTCAACGACATGGGCTTCCCCGCAGGCCTCGCGCGCACCATGGTCGTGGATCTCACCGGCAAACTTCCGTCAGGCTCCCGATTCATCCGCATCACCACGAATCTGAAAATTTACTGGGACCGCATCCGCGTCGATAATTCCGCGCGCAGATATTCCTTTCAAAGTCACCGAGGTCCCTCTGGCAGCCGCCAAGCTCGATTTCCGCGGCTACCCGCGCGTAGTCGAAGGCAATCCCATCAACGATTTGCGCTACATCTACGAGCACGTAAGCGCCACAGGCCCCTACACGCGCCAGATCGGCAATTACACCCGCTACGGCGACGTAACCGACCTCGTTCGAAAAACAGACGAAAAATATGTCATCTACGGCTCAGGCGACGAAGTCTCCATAGACTTCGACGCCACAAATCTCCCCGACCCCCCCGAAGGCTGGATCCGCGACTATTTCTTCTACGCCGACGGCTTCGCCAAAGACATGGACTTCTACGCCGCCCACGGCGACACAGTAGCTCCGCTGCCCTTACACACGCTAGTCCCCTACCCGTATCCCCCAGGCCTCGAATATCCAGAAGACAAAGACCACCTCGACTACCTCCTCGACTACAACACCCGCCCAGTCTCCGGCCCAGCCGGCGACTCCTTCCGCTTCCAATACCCCACCCCACCAAAAAAATAGTAGGTCGCTTTTTTTAATGTAGCTCACCTCTTCAGAGGTGAGGCCTTCAGGTAGCCACGACGACGCCTTACCTCGTCGTGGGCTTTCGTAAGATCGACATGTACTCACACCGACCGCCACACATCACGCAGCTGAGCTCCTTGCAGGTTTTCAGGTGGAAGCCCCCTGCTTCAGCAGGGGGAGCTGGACTTCAGTCCAGCGAAAACACGTTCCTCATGAAAACGGGCTTTAGCCCCGGGATTTCCTCGCCCGCTCGCAACCCACGCCGAGCGCCTTACCTCCTCACGCGCCTTTCGCCTTGCCTTCGTCTACACAATTTGCTACCGTAATCGCTGAGTTATGGGCACCAACAAAAACTCGCGCAGTAGAACGGCCGCTTCACCAGCAAAGCCGCCCCAGACCCCGCACGCCCCAACGCCCCACCTGCCATTCCGTAACGCCGGCTTGTCCCGAGACCCGAGGGGCGTCCCGCCGGCTCTTTTACAACCGATCATCTCGCCACCCGTCTCCCCCTCCCCCCAATTTCTAATCGCAAATCCGGAATTAGAATCCCCCACAACTCCAACAAAACAAACGATCGAGGCCAAGTCTAATCGCAAAAAAATCGCGATTCTTCATCAGCAATTTCGCCTTGTCGCTGGGGGCTTGCGTATCCCTCGCTACCTCCCACTTATCACCAGATTTCTAATCGAGCCACCGCGATTAAAATCCCCGTAACTCCAAGGAAACAAAACTACATCTCAATTCCTAATCGAGACAAAAAGGCCATTTTCGATACCAGAGTTCGTGCTCCCTTGCTTGCAAACCGCCAGCATGATAATTTTCAATTCCGTCGTGATTTAGCACCTTCCAACATGCCGTCCAACTCCAACAATTCGCCATCGGCAGCGCGTCAGCGCGACGGGGTCAGTTCGAGCGCCACACGAGAACCCGTTTACTGGCGCGTGGAAGGCAGCCTGCTGAATCTCACGGCCGTTCGCCCCGTAGGCTTCTTCACTTGGAACGCCCAAACTTTTCTCGAACGCTGGGCGCGACGCGGCACCATGGGCGTCCTCGCCATCGCGCGCCCGTTTCTCTACGCCACGAATCGCGTATTCGCCACCCGCCTTCTGCACACGGTGCTGCGCGGCGTAAGCCGCGACCGGCTCGACCTCCTCGGCGAAGAATTCTTCGAGTACTTCCTGAAGCCAAGATTGAAAACCGCGGAGTTGCCCAGCTAAAAGAAATCATCGCATCCGGCGCAGACGTGGTGCTGGTGAGCCAGGGACTCGACCACATCATGCGCCCTCTCGCCAATCATCTCGGCGTCGAGCGCATTCTCTGCAATCGGCTCGATTTTCGCGATGGCCTCGCCACCGGACGCTTGCTCGATCCCGTGATCCGCCCGCGCGGAGCCTTCGCGAAACTCACCGGCCGCCAGCCTAACGGGCAAGTGTCGCGCGCAATTCTTCTCCGCAGCCTCGGCTACACGAAGAATCAGCAAATCGTCGAAGGTGCAATTCAGCCCGCCCAGCGGCCGTCACCACAAGTTTCGATTCCTGTCGTGCACTTCGCGAAGACGAACGGCGCCGCCCACAACGGACTTCCCTTCTCCGTGCGCGATTCGCTCCGCGGCAAAACACATTCTTCTGATCGGCGCGACGGGCTTCATCGGCAAAGTGTGGCTCGCAAATCTTCTTACCGATCTTCCCGGAAATCGGCCGAATTTATCTGCTCGATCCGGCGCAATAAGGCAAACACTGCCCTCGCAGCGTTTCCGCCGCGTGGTGGAGGAATCGCCGGTGTTCGAGCAGCTCGCGGCCGAGCATGGCGAACGATTCGCCGATTTCCTGCGCGAGCGAGTCGAAGTCGTTGAAGGCGACGTCAGCAATCCTGGCCTGGGCCTGGCCCCGGATGTGCGCCAGCGCCTCGCGCAAATCGCTCGACGTGATCATCAACAGCTCCGGACTCACGGATTTCAATCCCGACCTGCGCGATGCGCTGGCGATGAACGTCCGCTCCACTGCCTACCTGCTCGATTTCCTTCGCGACTGCCAGCACGCTTCGCTGCTGCATCTTTCCACCTGCTACGTGATCGGCCGCGCGACGGGCGCGTCCTCGAAGAGCTCCCGAGAAATTACACGCCTCGCGGCCTCGCGAATTTCGACGCGGAAAAGGAATGGCAGTCGCTCGAAGCTCTCGTCCGCGAAACCGAAGCGCGCGCCGAATTCGCCGGAAGTCACCGCGGAGCTTCGCGCCAGGCGCTGGAAAAGGAACACGCTGCGAAAGATTTAACGGCGCCGCACTCGAAAATCAGATTCGCAAGAATCGCGTCCGCTGGCTGCGCCAGACTCTCACCGACGCGGCCACGCAGCGCGCCAACGAGCTTGGCTGGCCCAACACCTACACGTTCACCAAGAGCCTTTCGGAATCGCTCATCCGCAATTATTCTCGACGCGCAACCCGAAGCGCAGCCATCGCCGTCGTCCGTCCGGCCATCGTCGAAACGTCGATCGAAAAGCCGTTCCTCGGCTGGAATGAAGGCATCAACACATCGGCGTCGCTTTCGTATCTGCTCGGCACTTTCTTCCGCCAGCTTCCGACCACAGAAAGCAAAGTGTCTCGACCTGATTCCCGTGGACCTCGTCTGCCGCGGCATGACGCTGATCGCCGCCGCGCTCGTCGCGCGCCGCCACGAGCGCGTCTATCAGCTGGCCACTTCGGTGACGAATCCGTGCGACATGCGCCGTTCGATCGAACTGACAGGCTTGGGCCATCGGAAATTTCTATCGCGCGCAGAATGGCTTCGATCATCGCCTGCGCCTGAAATTCGACGCGATTCCGGTTTCCAAATCGCGCTACGAGAAACTTTCCGCGCCGGCGCAGAAAGCGCATCGTGCAGAGCCATCAATCGCAGCGTCGAGCCGATTCCATTCGTGCAGCCGCCGCTCGCTCGCCAGGAACGCGATCTCGAAAAAGTGATCAAGCTCGTCTCGCTCTTCGAGCCTTTCATTCTGCACAACGACCACGTCTTCGAAGCCCTGAACGTCGAGCAGCTCAGCGCCGCGCTCCCGCCCGACGAGCGCGCGGATTTCGGCTACGATGCTCGCGTCGCTCGATTGGTGGGACTACTGGATCAACGTCCACATTCCGGCGCTGCGCAAGTGGTGCTATCCTCTGATCGAGGGCCGTCATCTGGAGGCTCGCCCGAGGCGCAAGCGTGCCGCTGGCGGAACGATGGCGAGGCGAGCGCCGCGGGGGCAGCGGGCACATCTCCGGCAACGGCGCCCTAAGACCCAATCACTGTGGCCATTCTTCTGACCGGGTCCACCGGCTATATCGGTGCCCACATCGCATCGAATCTGCTCGCGGATCATTCCGAGCCGCTGAACCTGCTGGTGCGCGCGCGCGATGTGCAGGAAGCGCGCGAGCGCGTCTGGCGCATCGCTTGCAGTTGCACATGGATTTTCCGCACTTCGAAGAATTCCTGAATTCGCGGATCCATATTTTCTGGGCGATCTCACGGATTCCCATTTCGGCCTCAGTCGACGACGACTACCGCCAGCTCGTTCGCACCACCGATTCCGTGATTCATTGCGCCGCTTCGCTCAATCGCAAATCGGAGAAGAGCTGCCTCAACGTGAATCTGCGCGGCACGCTCGAAGTGATCCAGCTGGCGATGCGCGCGCGCGACGATCATGGCTTGCGCCGCTTCAGCCACGTAAGCACGGTCGCGGTTGCCGGGCAGCGCGCGAATGAAGTGGTGCAGGAAGACTCCGTCGATCGATTGGAATCGCTCGGATTACGATCCGTACGCGCGCACCAAGAAATTCTGCGAGCACATGGTTCGCCAGCTTGCTGCCGGATGTGCCGCGCACGATTTTCCGACCGAGCATCGTGCTGGGCGACAGCCGTCGCCCTGAAACGAATCAGTTCGACATGGTTCGCGCTTTTGTTTTTCTCGCGGGCTTACCGGCGCTTCCCTTTCGGCCCACGGATCGCATCGACATTGTTCCTGTGGATTACGTGGCCGACGCGATCGCGACGCTGCACCAGAAGGACAATCCGGCGCACGAGATTTATCATCTTTCTTCCGGCACGGGCTCGGAGACGTTCGCGGAGCTGACCGATGCGCTGGCGA
Source organism: uncultured Acidobacteriota bacterium (assembly GCA_963721825.1). Classification (GTDB taxonomy): domain Bacteria; phylum Acidobacteriota; class Terriglobia; order Acidiferrales; family UBA7541; genus Palsa-295. The sequence goes on from CAVRLE010000004.1 coordinate 125,418, forward strand.
AAGCGCAGGGCAAGCGCGGGCCCGATGTTCGTGCCGAGCCTCGAAGCGCCATCGTCAAAAATGGTGAATGCGCTGGCGGGCCGCGCCGGAAAGATCGGCGGACTCGCGACGCTGCTGAAAGTTTTTTTGCCCTACCTGGTGTGGAACACCGTCTTCGACAACTCGCGCGTGGTCGCGGAAATGGGCCGCAAGCCTGTGCCGTTTTCCCAATATTGTTATCCGCTGCTGCAATTCAGCCGCGAAAATCACTTCGTCTACAAGTATCGCGACTGGCCGTCGGAATCGGTGGCCGGAGCAGCGCGCGTGGTCGAGGACGTGCGGCCATGATGGATTTCGTCCTCGAAGCCTGGGTCAGCAGTCTGATCGAACTGAACAAATTCGAATGGATGCTTGGCGCGGGCCAGCCATGGAAACCGGGAACGAAGCTGAAGCTGCTGTTCGCCGGCTACAACGGAACGCGCAACACCGGCTCCGACGTGCGCGTGGAGGAAATGCTCCGGCAGGTGCGCCGCATTCTGGGCCCGGAGAATCTCGCGCTGAGCGTGATGACGCAGAATTTCGATCTGACGCGCGGCTACTTCGGCGACGCGAAGCAGGTTCATCTGCCCGACGTGTTTCCGCCGTTTTTGCATTCCGAGGTGCGCAAGAACGACGGCGTGGTGGCGTGCGAAGGCTCGATGTTCAAGAGCAAGTTCGCCAATGCGCTCACCACGATGATGATCGGCTCGCTCGGCATCGCATCCGCGCAGAATAAATTGAGCGTTGCGTTCGGCGCCGAGGCCGGGCACGATGGATCCGCTGCTTCAGAAAATGTGCAAGCGCTACTGCAGCGATTCGCTGGTGATTACGCGCAACATCGAATCGCAAGAAGTGCTCGGCAAGCTCGGCATTCCAACCGAACTCGGCACGGACACGGCGTGGACGTTTGAGCCGCTCGGCCCGGAATATGGCCGAAAGGCGCTGCGCGATGCGGGCTGGGACGGCGCGACTCCCGTGCTTGCGGTATGCCCGATCAATCCGTTCTGGTGGCCGGTGAAGCGCTTCGCTCGCGAAGTGGATCGCGCATTCCGTGGCAGGCGCATATAAGAAAAGCTACTACCGCACGATTTATTTTCATCGTTCTGGTATCGGACGTGGATGCATCGCTACGAAAAATATCTCTCGGCCATGGCAGCCGGTGTTGACCGCTATCGGAAATCGCGGCGCGTGTTTCCGGTGATGATCGGGATGGAGATGCTTGATCGGGATGCTTGCGAGCGAGTGTCGGAAAAGTTGGGTGGCGCGCCGCTCTTCTCTTCCGAGAAGTACGACATGTATCAGCTTGTGAGCATTCTGCGCGCGGCCGACCGAATTCTCTCGTCACGCTACCACGCGATCGTCACTTCGATGCCCGCTGGAGTCCCGTCGGCAGGAGTGACGATGGACGAGCGGATTCGCAACCTGATGCGCGAGCGCGGCCACGAGCATTTGCTGATGCGCGTGGACGAACCGGATCTGGCGGACAAGATCGTCGGCTGCGCTTGCGACGCTCGACGCCGAGGCTGACGAGATTCGCGACGCAATGCCACGAACCGTCGCGCGCAACCTGCAGCTGATGGCGCGCATGGGCGTTTATTTCGAAGAACACGTCGCGCGCCGCTTTCCCGAATTTCCGATGCGGCAGGGAGTGCTCAGCTGGGAAGACTATCTTCCGCCGCTGAGCGCCGGGCTTTGCCGCCTAGTGGAAGAGCGCGGCGACGCGGTCACAGCGTAAATCTGAAACGGCGATGACATTCCTCGAAAGCATTTTTGACCGGCTACAACATGCGGAAGGCTCGCCGGTGCTTGGCGAAGTACGCGACGGACAGGTCGTCTTCGTGACGGGCGGCGAATTGCTTGCCCTGATCGAGCAAGTGCGGACATTCCTAAATGCTCGCGGGTTCAAGAAAGGCGACCGGTGCGCTTTGCTTGCGCCGAATAGCATTCGATGGGCTGCGCTTGACCTGGCGATGATGGCCGAGGGAATCATCGTGGTGCCGCTCTATGCGCGCCAAGCGCCCGCCGAGCTAGCTGCGATGCTGAAGGATTCAACTCCGGTGCGTATCTGCTGCTCGGACGCGCGGTCGCCGCGGAAATTGTAAAGTTCTGGCCCGCTGCGCCGAAAATCTCGTTGCTGGACGGTATTTTCACCGGCGACGGGAAGCCAGCTACAAAACCGTTCGCACACGCGGATTCCGATCCTCTCACGATCATCTACACTTCGGGAACTTCCGGCGAACCGAAGGGGGTGGTGCTAAGTGCCGGTAACGTGAACTTTATGCTGGAGCGCACGGGGGCGCGCCTCGACGAGCTGATGAGAGAGGTGAAAAAGCCCAGCGGAGAGGCTGAGCGGATTTTTCACTATCTTCCGTTTTGCTTCGCGGCGTCATGGATTCTGTTGCTTAGTGCGCTTTCGCGGAACAGCGTGCTGACCCTCTCGACCGATCTCTCGAAGCTGTCTGATGAGCTGAAGCTTGCTGAGCCGGACTACTTCTTGAATGTGCCGACTTTGCTCGAACGGGTGCGAGGAAAAATCGAAGAAGCAGTGCGGCAGAAAGGCGGATTCGCCGCCAGGATGTTCTCCCGCGCGCAGCGGGCGTATGCGAATCGGCTGAGCGGCAAGGGCACGATTGCCGATTCGGTTTGGCTGCGTCTTGCCACCAGCTTCATGTTTCCGACAATTCGCAAAACCATTGGCGCCAATCTGAAAGCCTTGATCTCGGGTTCCGCGCCTCTATCGCCCGAAACCCAACAATTCTTCATGATGCTCGGAATTCCCGTGCTGCAAGCGTACGGGCTCACGGAAACTACTGCGATTTGCACACTCGATGCTCCGGGGCACGTGGAGCCGGGGCGAGTGGGACCTGCGATTCCGGGAATCGAAATGACGCTCGGAGAAAATGACGAAATACTTGTTCGCGGGCCGAATATTTTTTTCGGCTACTGGCAACGGACCGAAGCTACGGCGAAGGCGCTCGAAGGCGGATGGTTCCACACGGGGGATCAAGGCGAGAAAGATGCGAATGGCAACTGGCGCATTTCGGGGCGGCTGAAGAACCTTATCATTCTGAATTCGGGCCATAACGTGGCGCCCGAGCCGCTGGAGGATGCGCTGGCGCGTGAACTTCCTGAGGCCGAGCAAGTGGTATTAGTGGGCAATCAGCGCAGTTTTCTCGCGGCGCTGGTGACCGTGCAGCCGTCGAACGGGCTGAAAGCAGAGCGCGTGCAAGCTGCGCTGGACTCTGCAAATGCCGGGCTTCCCCATTACAAAACGATTCGCGCGTTTCATATTGTTTCGGAACCGCTGACCATTGAGAATGGCATGCTAACGGTGAACGGAAAGCTGAAGCGCGACGCGATCGTCGAGCGCTTCGCAGCCGAAATCGAACGGCTATTCGAGAAAAAGAGCGCATGAAGGATTTTCGCGGCGAGACGTTGTCGTGGAGTGCAGAGGGTGGCGTTATCGAGTTAGTTCTCGATCGCGCGCCATGCAACGAAATTGGCTCCGCAACCCTTGTGGAGCTTGAGACATTCGCAGCCGCGCTTGAGACGCTGCAACAAGATTGCCACGCATTGATTATTTCCAGCCCGCGCGCGGAGGGCTTTTGCGCCGGGGCTGATTTGCGCGAGTTGTATCACCGCTCGCAGGCGCTGCCGCCGGCAGAGAGGGTTGCCGGCGTCCGTGAATTTGTTGAGCGAATTCACCGCGTGGGAAATGTGATCGATGCGGCTCCGCTTACGACGATTGCGGCGGTGCACGGGGTTACGTTCGGCGGCGGATTTGAACTGGCGCTGCTTTGCGATTTGATTGTGGCGGATAAAATGACGCGATTCTGTTTTCCCGAGCTGCGGCTTGGATTGATACCGAGCTTTGGCGGAATTCCGAGGCTCAAGCGCGACGTGGGAAACGGCGTGGTGCGGGATTTGCTTTTGACGGGGCGCAGCATCAACGCGTCAAAGGCGCAGGCGATTGGGCTTGTGAGCCAGGTGACGGGCGAAGGTGATGCGCTGCGAGTGGCACGCATGACTGCTGCGCAGGTGGCGAAGTTTGATCGCGGCGCGACAATTGCGGCCAAGAAGTTCATCAAGCCGATTCCGTACGAGGAGCTGAAGCAGGAAGTGGATATTTTCTGCGAGCTGTTCACGCGGCCGGCGGTCGAGGCTGGACTTCGGAAGTTCGTCGAGAGCACTGACGCGCTTCCCTATTTGCCCTAGCGGCCCGCGCTCGAATCGGGATGAATCTGTGGCAAGATGATCACAATGCCTACACTCCAAAACACGACTGATGAAGTGCTGCGGCTGGCCTCGGAACATTTCAAGGTTCCGGTGGAGATACTGAATCCGAACGACGATTTCTTCAAAACTCTGGGAATCAACAGCCTGCAGGCGCTTGACCTGCTTACGCGCATCGAGCAACATTTCAAAATCGAGCTTCCGGACTATGAATTGCAAGGCGTAAGTGACTTCCGTACTCTTGCCGAGCGCATCCAATCGCGCCTCTGATGCTTGACCTCCGGGAATATCAATCACTGGGCGAAGCCTTGCGCGCTGCGGTTGAGCGCTGGCCTGAGGAAATTTGTTTGATTGAGGCGGATCGCGAGCGCGAGAACGCTCGATTGACCTATCGGGAGTTTGGGGCGGCGGCTTTGTCACTCGCTAGCGGTTTGCAAGAGGCCGGATTTCAGAACGGTACGCGGGCGGCGATTATCATGACGAATCAGTCGAAATGGCTGATTTCGGCTTACGCGATTTTCTTTTGCGGCGGAGTGCTGGTTCCGCTCGATTACAAACTGACTGCTGATGAACAGCTGCAGCTTTTGGCGCATTCGAAGGCTGAATTTCTTGTCGTGGAATATCATCTGTGGCGAGCGATCGCGCAGGCTGACGGCTTCAAGAATTTGGGGGCGCGAGTGGTGCTCGTCACCGAAGCGCCGGCCGGGGCTGAGCTTTACGGAGCGAAGCGGTGGGAAGAATTTCGCGGGACTGGCGCGGCGGATTTCGTTCCGCGAGCGCGCACCGACGCAGCTTGCATCGTGTATTCGTCGGGGACCGGAGGGCGGCCGAAGGGCTGCGTGCTGACGCACGAGAATTATCTCGAGCAGTGCATGGCGCTGACGGCGCTCTATCCATTTTGGCCGGGCGTGCGATACCTGAGCATTTTGCCGACGAATCACGCGATTGATTTCATGGTGGGATTTATCGGGCCGTTCACGTGCGGGGCGGCGGTGGTTCATCTGCGCACCTTGAGGCCGGAATACATTCGCGAAGCGTTTACGCGATACAAGATTACTTATATGAGTCTGGTGCCGATGGTTTTGAAGAATCTCGAAAAAGGCTTGCGGCAGCGCTTTGCGGAATTGCCGGCTGGGCGGCGCAAGATCTTGAATGCGTTGATTACTACAAATCGCGCGCTTACGCGACGGCGGCCGAATCTGAAGCTGAGTCGAGCTTTGCTGGGGCAGGTGCACGAGGCGTTTGGAGGAGAGTTGCGGGCGCTGTTTGTCGGGGGAGCTTTTACGGAGCCTACTACGCTGCAATTCTTTTACGATTTGGGGATACAAGTTGGCAACGGCTATGGTTGCACCGAGGCTGGGACGGCAATCACGTTGAACGATTTCAAGCCGTTTCGCGCGGATACGGTGGGGAAACCTTTGCCGGGGATGGAATTGAAAATCGTCAATGCGGATGCGGAGGGCATTGGCGAAGTGTTGGTTCGCAGCAAGACGGTGATGTCGCACTACCTTGATGATCCGGAGATGACGGCGGAGACGATTCGGGACGGGTGGCTCGTCACCGGGGATCTTGGGCGTGTGGATCGCGACGGACACTTGCAGCTTTTCGGGCGCAAGAAAAACATGATCGTTACGGAAGAGGGCAAGAATATTTATCCGGAGGACGTGGAGACTGTTTTTGAGGGCTTGCCGGTGAAGGAGTTTTGCGTGTTTGCGGCGAATTTTCTGTGGCCGGAGCGCACGATGGTGGGCGAGAAGCTTGTGCTGGTGGTTCATCATGAGGTGGGCGCGGCTTTGACGAACGACTTGGTGGCGGAAATTGCTGAGCGCAATCGGTGTTTGCTGAATTACAAAAGGATCAGCGGGTATCTTGCGTGGGATCGCGATTTTCCGCTGACGGCGTCATTGAAAATCAAGCGCGGCGAGCTGGCCGAACAGATTCGGGGGGCGCTCGACCGGTCGGCGATGGTGGCTCTATGAACCGGGCGCGGCGAATTCATGGGCTGGATTGCGCGCAGTGACAGTCAGATTTTTAGCGATCGTGAATCCGGCGGCTGGTGGAGGACAATGCGGGCGGCTTGCCGACGCGGCACTCGAGCGCGTCCGCAGCGCTGGTATTGAGCTGGACGTCGCGCTGACGAGTCGCTCCGGCGAGGCGGTCGAGTTGGTTCGAAGCGCCTATCATCGCGGCGTGCGGCAATTTCTCGCCGTGGGCGGCGACGGGACCGCGTTCGAAATTGTGAACGGGTTGTTTCCTGAAGCGCTTTCGGCCGGGCGGCCTTCGCTCGGATTTCTGCCGCTCGGTACTGGCAATTCGTTCCTCAAGGATTTCACTGCGCGGGGAGTGGAACACACTATTGGGGCTCTCAAGAATGGGAGCCGGCGCGCGTGTGATGTGATTCGTTTGCGGCATTCCGGGGGCGAGCTTTATTACTTGAATCTTTTGAGCCTTGGATTCCCTGCTGACGTGGGCGAGCTTGTGAATCGCCGGTTCAAGAGTTGGGGACAATTTGGTTACATTGCGGGCGTTTTTGTGCGGCTAGCTGGCTTGAAACATTCTTCGTTTCCGCACCGGATTGGCGATTCGGGTGAATGGGATCGCCGCGCCGCGCTTTTTCTTTCTTTTAACAACAGCAAATTTACGGGCGGCAACATGATGATTGCGCCCAACGCGGAAGCGACTGACGGGCAGATCGAATACGTGCGGTGGGGACCGATCAGCCGGCTGGGGCTGGTCAGGATGCTTCCGCGGCTTTTCACCGGGACGCATATTAATGATCCGCGGGCGTCGCGTTCGGCTGCCGAAAGGATCGAGCTGCAAATTGAGCGCCCGGTGAACGTGATGATTGACGGCGAAATTATGCGGCTGGAGTGCCGGTCGATCGAGATACTGCCGTCGGCGCTGGACGCGATTGTATGAGGGATGCGTATCTTGCAGTGCGATCGGCGTTTTTGTGGGTGGTGAGCGGGATTCATTTTGCGATTGTCGGCACGTTTCTAATTCTTCTGGGCATCTTTATCGATCCGCGCAAGCACGACTGGCCGCAGCGAGTTTTCTTCCGCAATATTCTTCGATTGGCTGGGGCGAAATTTGAAGTTGTGCGCTCGCCCGGATTCGATCCCGTGAGGACGAGCATTTTTATTTGCAACCATGTGAATCTGTTTGATCCGTTTGTGATCTATTCGGCGATACCGCAGTTTGTGCGGGGATTTGAGCTTGAATCGCATTTCCGGATTCCGATTTATGGCTGGCTGATGGGGCGCTTTGGAAATGTTCCTGTGCCGGACAAGCCGAGCCGCGAGGGGCTGGAAATTATGACGCAGCGCGCCAAGAAGGCTCTCGATTCCAGGGTGAGTCTGATTGCCTTTGCGGAAGGATCGCGGACTCGCGACGGGCACGTGCAGGAATTCAAGAAGGGCACGTTTAATATGGCGCAGAAATTTGGCGTGCCGATTGTGCCGATGAGCATCGTGGGTTCTTATCAGTTTTTTCGCACGGGGCACTGGATGCTGCATCCGGGAAAAATCACGGTGTACCTGCACGATACGATTGATACGGCGAAGGTAGATCGCAGTGAGGTGGAGGCGCTGCGGCAGCGCGTGCGGGAGATCGTGGCAGAACCTGTGGAAGAATCGCTGAAATAACCGAAACTATCCGGAAACTTGAGAAGCGGTGGCTTCGGGCAGCGTCCGGCCGGCGCGCAATTCTTGCCAGGTGTAGACCACGCGGTGAACCACGGTGAGAGTCGAAATCGTCGCAATCACCCACAGCACCGGCGCCATGCGCCTGAAGGCGCCGCCCATGATTAGCAGGACGAGGCGCTCGGGCCGCTCCATGAATCCTACTTTGCACGAAGGAATTACCGATTCGGCGCGGGCGCGGGAATAGCTCACCATGAATGAGCTGGCCATCGCTACTGCTGCGAGCATCATGTAAAAGGGGCGGCCGATCAGCGTGTAGTAGACGACGAGCCCCATGTAGAGCGCGAGATCGGAGTAGCGGTCGAGCGTGGAATCAAGGAAAGCGCCAAACGCCGTCACCCGTCCGACGCGGCGCGCGACTTGCCCATCGGCCATGTCCAGGAAGCCTGCTAAGAATAGAATAGCGGCAGCCGCGCGGAAGCGTCCCATGGCGAACATGACCGCGGCCCAGGAGTTCACACCGAGGCCGAGAAAGGTGAACATGTTTGGCGTGATGCCCGTGGCGGCGAGACCGCTGACCACATGGCGAAGCAGCCAACCGCCGCCTTCGCCGATCCAGTAGGTGATGGGTCGCTGTTGTTCTTTTTGGCCGTTGGTCATTGAGGAATCTGATTCACATCATACACTGAAAAATTCCGGTCGGCCGACTTCGCTTGGAGTTCATCGGCTTCGAAATTTCATCCCCGGTACTTTGCCGATGTAATTCAACTTTGGCTCTGTAAATTTCTGGACTTCCTCCGGTGTAAAGCCGGGCGCGACCTCGCGTAGCCTGAGCCCGTCGGGCGTCACGTCAATTACGGCAAGATCCGTGATGATCGTATTCACACACTCAACGGCTGTCAGCGGGTAGGTGCAGCGTTTCACGATTTTCTGTGAGCCGTCCTTGGCATTGTGTTCCATGGCGACGATTAGGCGTTCGGCGCCGACGGAGATGTCCATCGCGCCGCCGATGTTTCCAGCCCCCTTGGCACCCGGCACACGCCAGTTCGCCAGATCGCCTGCTTCCGACACTTGCAATCCGCCAAGAATGCAAATATCGAGATGCCCGCCACGAGTCATCACGTGGGCATCCACCTGGGAGAAAAACGAGGCACCGGGAATCAGCGTTACCGGCACTTTCATCGCGTCCACCAAGTCGTAATCTTCTTCTGCCGGTTTGGCGCGCGGGCCCATACCTAGAATTCCATTTTCGCTATGGAAATAGACGGTGACTTCCGCTGGCACGTACGGTGCAATCAGATTCGGGATGCCCCAACCGAGATTTACGTAGGCGCCGTCCGGCAATTCGAGCGCCGCGCGTTCGGCGATTTGTTCTCGTGTGAGCCGAGGCCTAGACAAAGCGTATACCTTTCGCCTGGACTATCCGATCGACGTATATCGCGGGGGTGACGATCGTTTCCGGGTCGAGCGCGCCGGTTTCCACGATCTCATCCACTTCTACGATCGCTGTTTTTGCAGCTGTGGCCATGATCGGATTGAAATTACGCGCAGTTTTGCGATAGATCAGATTACCGAGCCGATCCGCGCGATAGGCTTTGATGAATGCGTAGTCCGCACCCAGCGCCTCTTCGAGAATGTAGCGCCGGCCGTGAATGATGCGTTCTTCTTTGCCATTGGCAATTTCTGTTCCAACGCCAACCGGCGAATAAAACGCTGGGATTCCCGCGCCGAAAGCGCGCATACGTTCGCACAGGATGCCCTGGGGGACCAACTCGAGTTCAACTTTGCCGGCATCAAATTGTTCGTGAAAGTACTTCGCACCTGGTCCGGGAAAAGCCGCGACGACCCTGCTAATCTGGCGATTCTTGAAAAGAAATCCGAGTTCGCCGTCACCGGTGCCGCAATTATTGCTGATGACTTTCAGTTCGCGGGCGCCATGTCGCGCAAGGCCTTGAATCAGATTGTTAGGGAATCCGGCGCCGCCGAAGCCGCCGAACATGATCGTGGCGCCGTCGGGAATGTCCGCAACGGCGGCGTCGACCGAGGGGAAAACCTTATTTTTTTGAACCATTTCTCGAGAAGGGCCAGAGTACCCGGGGTGGGGGTCGAACCCACACGACGCGTTAGCGTCAGGGGATTTTAAGTCCCCCGCGTATGCCATTCCGCCACCCGGGCTCGGGCATCGCAACGCTATCTTATCAAATCGCGTAAGGCAACATCAGCCGCGGAGGCTAGCTCGGGACGAGGCGAGGCTGCGCGGAATGCACCGGGGTTGATGGAAGGGGCATTTGCGCTGAGAAGCCCGGCGCAAATAAAAAAGCTGGCGCGAAATTTCGATTTTCGCGCCAGCCCGATACAGTTATCGCTGTCCGTAGAGGATCACCTACGTTTTGTGTTGCGGCGTCCTGGCGTTCAGCGTAGAAAGCAATTGCGCTGCAGCGGGAGGTGGCGACGTCTCGTGACGCAGTACGATGTCTCTCGCCGACATCTTCTGGCCGTAGATTCGCTCGTTTGCATCGTTGTCGGGGCGGACCGTCGATCCTTCGAGCGAAACGCCCGCAAACGCGCCGCGTGCCCGCGAGTAGCTCAATATTTCGGCGCGCAGCGAAGCGTCAGTCTCTGCGGAAGCAGAACGTCCCACTGGGCCGGCCGCTACGGAGGCATCACCGCCCAGTTTTACTTTGCTTGAGAGAATACCGTTTGCTCCCCGGTCGTTCATGACGAGAAGGACAAAGTCGGTCGCTTCTCCGCCAATCTGAAGACCGAAGCTACCTCCCTCAAGCGCCATCATGGATGGAGCGCCCCAAGGTCCGTTGAAGTTAGGGCCGGTGCGGCACGTCAGCACACCCCGCCCGTAGCTCCCGCCAACTATGAAGGCGGCCTTCAGGACTGAAGGGAAAACAACCACACAGTCGGCCTTGTCGAGCAAATCCTGGGGAACGTCATCGGGAACGTTCAAGATCTCGGTAATTACCTTACCGGCATCTTTGACGCGCTCCTCCTCTTTCGCTTCTTTATCTGCGGGCGTGCTGAAAGCGAGCACCAATAAAGCCATAGTGATTGATGCGAGAATGCTCTTCAATTTCATGTGTCCTCCAGCGGCTTGACAAGTTTGAAAGACGGGTAATCAATTACCCAGGCTAGGTCGCCGTGCCGCCGCGCAGAAGGTGCGCCACGAGAGTAACGACAAATATCACGAGGAAGATGAAGAAGAGGATCTTGGCAATTCCTGCTGCGGCGAAAGCTACGCCGCCAAACCCCAAAAATCCGGCGATCAACGCGATCACCAGAAAAACCAGAGCGTAGTAAAGCATTGCTCCTCCTTGGTTCTCCGCAAAATGTGCGGGCTGAGACATCAGCCCATACTTGAAACAAGGATAGTTAACGACGGGGAATGAACGAATCGGCCAAAAACCCTAAAGGCGGCAGGATTAAAACCTAGGGGGTTTCCGAGACGGCCTTCTGCAACTCATTGAGCGAGATACGTTTGGCGGCTACGGAGTGTGCCGTAACCTCGAATTTATCGTGAGGCGAATCGAAACGGATCAAGGCGCAAGCGAATGCCCGTCAGGCAATCGCCTGCGCCTCGTGCGAAGCGGTTTTAGTTGCTGAACTACTTTTTCGACGGCGAAGTCTTGTCGAGAAGATCGACCAAGGCTTTGCCTGCCGCAGGAGAAGATTCTCCTCCGTCGATGATCTGTTTTGCGGTGACGGACTTGCCGTAGACGGCTTTATTGGCATCGTCATCGCTTTCCATCGAAGCACCCTCGAGCGAAACGCCCGCGAACAAGCCCTTCGTGCGCGAGTACGTCAACACGTCAACCTTCATCGAATCGGCATTGTAGCCGTTTGCGGCGGCACCAGTGGGACCTGCGGCGGCTGCGGCGTTGCCTCCGAGCTTCGTCTTGCCATTTAGAATCTGCTCGGCGCCTTTCTCATTCATCACTGCTAGCACAAAATCGGTGGCTGTGGAACCGAGCTGTACGCCGATACTTCCCTGGTCGAGCTTGTACATGGCCGGGGCACCCCAGCTACCGTCCTTATTTGCTCCGGAGCGACAAACCATCACGCCGCGGCCGTAACTGCCGCCAATCCCAATCGCGACTTTTTTCACGCTTGGAAAAACGACGATGCAGTCTGCCTTGTCGAGAATACTGGTGGGCAGGCCTTTGTCTCCGGAGAGGATGGCTTGCATGGCAGTGGCTGAATTTGCGAGTCGCTCATCCTCTTTCTTTTGGGCGAAGAGAGGAGACGCGAGTGCTAGACACAGGGCGAGAGTTACCAATCTATTGTTCACGATGTTGTCCTTTCAAAACGAAAATTTATCGCGAGCCGAAGCTCGGAAGTGGTGTTCTTTGGCCGGTTGAGTGGATGCCTTTTTCAGGCAGGCGTATTGTACACCGGCTCAGGCGCGGCGTGGGATTTAAACGCGCTTGGGCGGCTCGTGCGCGGGAAGGCATCAGCTCTTCGACAAGCCGGAGGCATGATGTAGACTCAGGCTTTCAAACTCGCTTGTATCTTCTCGGGGTGATAGTGCGGAAACCGATTGTGGTGATGGGCAGCGTTAATTTCGATTTGGTGGCCACGGCGGAGCGCGTGCCGCTGCCAGGAGAAACGTTGACGGGAATTGATTTCGGCACGTTTTACGGCGGCAAGGGAGCGAATCAAGCTGTGGCGGTGGCTCGGCTCGGGTATCCGGTAAGCATGATCGCCAAAGTGGGCGACGATGATTTCGGTCCGGGGCTCAAGCAGGCGCTGCGTAAAGCCGGCGTCGATACGCGGGCGGTAGAAATCGCCAAGGGATCTTCTGGGGTCGCGCTGATCAATATCGGGCGTGACGGACAGAACAACATTGTCGCGGTGCCCGGTGCAAACGGGAAAGTGACCGGCCGCGACGTGAGGAAACACGCGGCGCTTCTGCGAAAGGCTGGAATGATTCTGGCGCAATTGGAGATTCCGCTCGATGCGATGGAAGCACTGGCTGGATTTGCGTACAAGAACGATATTCCGCTGATGCTCGATCCCGCACCGGCTCGCGAACTGCCCGCCGATTTGCTGCGGAGTACGACTTGGATCACTCCGAATGAGAGCGAGACGCGGGTTCTGTGCGGACTACCTCACGATGAGCCCGTGACACCCGCTACGGCGGCGCGCTGCGCGGATTTGCTGATGAAGCGAGGGCCGAAGAACGTAGTGATCAAGATGGGTTTCCAAGGCGGTTATATTGCGACTGCGGATGGAATGCGGGAGATGGTTCCGGCGTTTCGCGTGGAGGCAGTGGATACGACGGCGGCTGGCGATGCTTTCAATGCTGGATTTGCGGTGAGCTTGCTGTTGGGCAAAGGCCCGCTGGAGGCGGCGCGATTCGCGGCGGCCGTAGCTGCGATCTCTGTTACGAGAAAGGGCGCGCAGCCTTCGATGCCCGCTCGGCGGGAAGTTGACAAGTTCCTCAAGCGAGCTTGAGACCGCTTGGAAATAATTCGACTAGTTCGGAAGGGCCGAGGGGAAAGGTTGACGCTGCTGGAGGCAGTACAACACCAGTTCGACACGGCTGGAAATTCCCAGCTTTTCGAAGACTCTAAATAAATAATTTCGTACGATTCGGGAAGCTCGATGCTCGGTTTCGCAACCGCTCTTCTGGGATTGGCATTCTGCCGGGAGACCGGTCCTGCAAAATCAGCGCTCACTTCAATATTGTTTTCAGTGCTCGTGGCTGCACTTCCGCTGATAGACGCTGGTGTAGCAATACTCCGCCGCATACGCCAGCGAGCGTCGCCTCTAAACGGGGATCGACGTCACTTTTACGACCTCTTGATAGCTCGTGGATGCACGGCACGCCAGGTGGCCCTGGTTTGCTACGCGATAACGGGCGGCCTTGTGATCGCGGGATGGTTCAGCCTACGGTTGGAACCCCGGGAGGCGCTCATGTCGAGTGTATTGATCGGCTGCGCGTTATTCGCAATAGAAGTGGGGATGGGCGCGATGCGCTCGCAAGAAGCGTCCCACAAGAACCTGACCCAAGAAAACTTACGATGGCGCGAAATGGCGGATCGCGCCTTGCGCGAAAAGGTCTAAACCGGAGTTGAAAGGATTGTGCGCGGCGATCGCCGGCTGCGCTCTTTCGGCGTCGATTGTTTCTGTGCGTTGCCGAGTTGCACCAGAAGCTTCCGCAATTTCGCGCGTTCTTCGAGATCCATATCCACCACTTCGAACGCTCGAGCCTGCGTATTCGCGTCCCGCACGATCATCTGCGCCTTCACTGACTTCGCTGAGGTGTTCATCTTCAGGCTGATGATGCTTCCCGGATACAGGCTCTGCTCGCAGACGGCAATTCCGCCGCCCAGGGTCATCTCCGGAATTTCCATTTGGCAATTGTCTTTCAGGCTAGTCGTGGTAGCGCTTACCGGATGTTCCAGCCGCAAGCGCGGATAACGTCGTTGGCGGATTGCCGACGACTCGGGATCGGCGTCGAGCGGTTCGATCGAGAATTCAGCCACGCTCAAGCCGCTCTTGGGAATAAAGCTGCGCACCCATTCAGGGTCGATCTTTTCCATTGCCTGCGCAGCCACCACACGAAGCTCACTGGGATTCGCCCAGCGGAAAGCTTTACGCGCTTCCGAAATTTTGCGCAGCAGAACCTCCGCGCCTGTCGTGCGAAGGCGGCCGAGCGCTTCAATCGCCTTGAGGCGCAAGTAGTCGGTGCCGCCGCTCGGCAGGTCACCCTCGGCCAGGCGCAGCAGTTTCATGTCGGCGCTCTGTTCCCCGGCCATGCCGATCTCATCGATTGCGAGCGGGCGAATCGTCGCATCAAGTAAGTCAAAGATATCGAGCAAAAGACGCCCACGTTCGGACGCTCCGCTGGCAGCAATTTGACGAACCGTACGATCGTGAGCGGTTCGCTTCCACTCTCTCATTCGGTCCGGCAGGATCTTTTCCAGCATTTCCCCATCGATCCTTGCGAGCATTCCGACCGTGTCAATCGCCTCGTTCGGAGTTCCGCGAAGGAGTTGCTCCCTCAAATGTTCCAACCCTTCGGGTCCGAGCAGGTTCATCATCGAGACCAGGAGTTCGCAGTCCTCTCGAAATCCCGCGCGGCTGAACCGAATCGCTAACTGCTGCGACGCTGGTCCAGGCATGCGACGGAGCAAATCGGCAAGTCCGCTTTGGACATTCCCTTCTTTGAGCGCCTCGTCGATGAATTCCGGCAGCCGGTTTTCAATCGCGATCTTTGGCCGAAGGTTCTTGCCCATTCCGGGATGTTCCGTCTCGACATAGTCGATGAGTTCCACGGAACGTTGAATCGCAGCATAAGAACGCTTCTTTGTGGCTTCCTGTGACATGCGCACGAAGGCAGCGCCGACGAGGCTCTGCATCTCTGAATCACGCTCTTCGGGAAGTTGGACTCCGATCTGACGGATGACGTCCATGAGCAAACGTTCGTCCGTGTTTGCATAAAGCGATGCGAGTTCCGCGAGCCCCATCGCAGCTTGACGGCGCGGTTGATTTGCCTTGTTCGTGATGCAACTCGCATAATTGCGCAGAATTCCAATCGCGGCTTCTGGTTCTCCTCGCGTTTGCAAGGCTTCTACATATTCACGCACTTTCGCGGCAGGAACGCACCAGGCATCGGCAGACTCCAGCACGGCCTTCTTTTTGTCTTCCGCCACTTCGGACCAGAATTGCTGCGCCAGCAGTTCCACATGCGACTGCACTTCGATTCCGGCGCGCGCCATCTTTTCTTCGTACACGCCCATGATCTTGCGCAGGCCGTCGAGCTCCGTGTTCATCTCATCGAGCAACTGGCGCACGGAGTTCACTTCAATGTCTCCGCGCTCATAGCTCTCAAGCGCAAACCGGATTGCGATGTGCTCGGCAAGTTTTAGAAGCGTCGGTCGATCTGACGACTCCGTCGGGGCCTGTGCCGCCAAAGCCGAAAGCGCCTGGCTGATCGTGAAGCGCGCGCGCCGAGGAAGCGTCGAGAGCCGCGATTGGAATGCATTTGGATCGAGTTTGTCTTTGGTGCCATCGCCCGTGCGGGCGATTTGTGCGAGAACCTGAAGGATGCCTTGCAGCTCGTCTTCTTGAAGCGTCATCAACCCGGTTTCGACGGACATTGAGCCGGGCCCAGCCGCGCGGGAAGAACGTCCCACTCGAATTCCGGAAGTAGCATTCGCCCAACGGCCGGGGCCTCCTGCGTCAGGATTCGTGCTCGCTCCCGGAGGAACTCGCCATATACGCGAATTCAATCCCGCAGCGTTGCCAGAGCCCGAACCAGATCCACCGGCGAAATCTCCGCTGCCCTCGCCGTGTCCCGTGCCTCCGCCGTGAACCGCTGTTGCACCGGCTACGCCTCGCCCAGAACCTCCGATTCTGGCGCGGCCAGAAGAATCCTCTTTGCTCAGCCAGAATCCCCCGGCATTGGGATCAATCGGAGTTCCCTCTGCACTGTCGCCAACAATGTTCCATGTGCCCGAACCACCAGCGTTGCCGCCGCCTCCAGTGCCTCGTGTTCCTACCGCCGAGCCGGTCACTGCGACTGCTCCTGGAATTCCGGCTCCGGTTCCACCTCCCGGGCCTGAACCGGTGCCGCTGGATCCGTCTGGGTTCAGCCAAAATCCTCCGGCGTTGGGATCGAGTGGAGCGCCTCCACCATCACCGGCGCCGACAATATTCCATGTACCTGTATCGCTGCCGCCAGAAACGCCTAGTCCGCTTCCCAAACCGCCCGATCCCGAACCATATGCTTGTCCACCATCATCGGCTGCGTTGCCTGTACCGCTGCCGTCGCCCCAGCCGCCCGAGCCTGAACCATTCCCTGAACCATCCCCTCCGCCGGGCCCGCCGGAACCAGCGCCACGACCGCCCGGTCCCTTGGTGCCTTCCGCCGCAACAATCAACTGCAGCAGCTTCTCAGGATCGTTGAATAGTTCGTTCGCAGCAGCAGAATCCATCCCCAGTGTGCGCGCCGTGATATGCGCTGCAACCGACGATTTGGCGATCGCTGAATCCGCCGGCACGAAGCAGACTTCATTGACGTGAATATACGGATCGCCTTCTAGCGCAGATTTCAATTGTTCAGCAAGTTGGGCGGGCTTTGCTCCGGTTCCCGTGGGGAATCCGCGGACGAATTTTGCCAGGCTGGCTTGGGTTACTTTTGGCGAAAAGTGGATGCTTGCGATACCTGCTCCAGAAAGCATCCGCGCAAAACTTTTTTCCGCTGCAGCGGATTCGAGTGACATGCCGTCGAGTAACAGTTGTTCGCCAGACACTGACAACAATACGCCTGCTTCGTTATCTGAGCCGAGGGCGCTTTGGAGTTCGCTCCACGCCGTCTCATATTGCTTCTTCGTCCGGGGGTGCCCGAAGTCATACATTCGGGCGAACTTAAGCAGGATGTTAAGGCTGCGTACGAAGGCTCGAGCAGCCGTGGCGCGTGTGTTGGCGTTCATAGCG
This sequence comes from uncultured Acidobacteriota bacterium, assembly GCA_963721825.1. GTDB lineage: Bacteria > Acidobacteriota > Terriglobia > Acidiferrales > UBA7541 > Palsa-295. The sequence continues at coordinate 142,763 of CAVRLE010000004.1, forward strand.
ACAGTTGTGGGGCTGTGGCCCCGCCTCTGCTTGTAAATATGGAGCTTAGAGATGGTGCGGACAATGGTACTGGTGTCCTTTTCGGTACTACCAGTTAGTCCTATCTTGGATTGGAACAGAGGTTTACCAACGAACGGCGCGAGATACGTATTTTCTTAGCCAACCTTCCAACTCACTGATCTCGCCAAGGATGGTCAGTGCGCCAAGGCTTCTGAGACGGGTACCACGATGCCGCCGCTCCCAGCTCCGACGCGGCAGAATTCCGACGAACGGAACTTTCGCCCCTTTCGCCGCCAGAGCATCGTCGACATTGTCGCCCACATACAGCGCGGTTGAAGGGTTCCGGCCATCGAGGATTTTTACCAGGCCTTCAGGGTCGGGTTTGGGCTTTGACACCTCTTCGACAGTAACGATTTGCTCGAAATAATCGCGCACTTTCCAACGGTCAAGCGTGTAATTGAGCTCTTTGTGCACGCGGCCAGTGAAGACCGCCAGTGGCGCCAATTTCGCGATTCGCTTCAAGCTCGAGCGCGGAAGTACCCATTTCTCCCGGCGTACATTTCCATCGCTTCCGTTCTTGCCCCAATAGATTTCTACGAATCGTCGCTTCACCTCTTCGTAGCTCAAATCTTTGCCGAGCTGGTTCACCCAGGCGTGGGAGAGTTTCCAATCGTCGTTGAACCCAGGCCGGTTCTTCCAGCGGTGAAGTTCCGAACGAGTCACGCGCTTCGACGTAAGCAGGCGGACCGTCTCAAGTGTAGTGCGCTGAAAAGAGCCGCGCGTATCCACCAGGACGCCATCCACGTCAAAGATAATTACGGAGAGCTTGTCGGTCATAGGGCGGAAATCGAGAGCGCGGCTCAGACGGGAGCCCGCTATGATGGAGATTCTTCTTGTTCCTCAGAAGATTCTTCAGAAGATTCTCCGGAAGATTCACGCGCATCGGCTTCCTCGGTAGCCGAATCCGATTCGGGTTCGATTTCAAGCGAATCCGACGACCATGCTTCTCCGGCCACCGGCGGTGACACTGCAGCGGTCTCAGTGTGTGGCGGCTCAGCGGAGGGAGATGTTTCTTTGTCTATTAAAGGGGCGGCTGATTGCGACAGGGATGCGGCGGAAACCCCAACCTTTGCGGGCGTGGTCTCTGCAGCCGCTTTAAGGGCTTCGAGGCGCTTCTCGAGCACGCTGCCAAGAAGCTCGACGATCACTTTCGCAGCATTGGCATCAATATCTTTCGTAGGGTTGTAAGCAGTCACTTCAATCGCCGCGAGATGCTTTTGCGTCACAAAGACTTCCAGCGCTTGCCGCACGTCGTCGAGGGTAAGACCGCCACTTCCAGGACAGTTGGTCGCTTGAAAATCTGCGATCACATCCACGTCGAAGTGCAAAATAAATTCATATCCGTTGGCATGGATGCGTTCTACCGCGCTTTGTGCGGCCGCTGCAGCCCCCATGCACTGGACATCTGCCGCATGAAAACAACGAAGCGGCGATTTCGTGAGCAACTGCTCCTCCGCGGGATCGAGCCGAGCTACGCCAAAGAGAGCCAGGTCCGGTTCGCGCACCAGCGGGGGCTCGCCCCAGAAGCGCACCATCTCCGCGGCGCCGGTTCCGGTCAAGTGAGAAACAACCATGCCATCGATACATCCGGATGGAGTCGTTGCCGGTGTGTTCAAATCTGCGTCGCGGTCCATATAGATCATACTGACGTTGCGGAAGTATCTTCGTGTTCCGGCCACAGTGGCAAGTGCCACTGAACAGTCCCCGCTGAGAATGACAGGAAGTGCAGTGGATTTCACCGCCTGCTCGACTCGTGGCTTTAAAGCTTCTAGGGCGGCGATTACCCGCGGCAGATTGCGTGCACGAGGACTTTCATCGTCGGGCTTGTATAGCTGAGGAGGATCGTCGCCTAAATCGGAAACTTCGTAGCCGGCAGCGCGGAGCCGGTCGACCAATCCAGCAGCGCGTAATGCCGCAGGGGCGCCTTCGTGTCCCGCTGACATCGCGGCTGCGCTGGTGGGCGCTCCCAGCAAAGCGATCTTATTGGGCTGGCGGACTATCTTTACCGCCACTCATCGGCTCCTAGGATTGTTCACACCCTTTGCCGCTTAGTGTGCGCTTTGGCGTGCCGCAAGCTCCGGCGGCAGAGTGAAACGCACATCTTCACGAATCAAATCCAGATCGCGCTCGTTGGTGAACCCGAATTTCGCAAGCCGCTGGCTCACCTGCTCGACAAGGATCTCAGGCGCTGACGCGCCGGCCGTCAAGCCAAGCGATTTTACGCCGTTGACCCAGGATTCTTCGATGTCGTTCGCATCTTCGATCAAACGGGCGGCGACGCCTGCTCGCTTGGCCACTTCCACGAGCCGATTCGAGTTCGAGCTGTTCGCGGATCCCACTACCAGAATCAGTTCCACTTCGCGCGTCAGCGCTTCTACGGCCTCTTGGCGATTCTGCGTCGCGTAGCAGATATCGTCCGAAGCGGGACCGACAATCGTCGGAAATCGCTGGCGCAGCCGCGCGACGATCTCTTGCGTGTCGTAGAGCGAGAGCGTTGTTTGCGTGAGGAAAGCAAGGCGCTCGGGATCGGGAACCACGAGCTCGTCCACTTCTTCAACGCTTCCCACTACGACAGTTTGATCGGGAGCTTCGCCGGAAGTACCCACGATTTCCTGATGATCGCGGTGGCCAATCAGAATCAATGTGCGGCCTTCGCGCGCAAACTTCAGCGCTTCCAAATGGACCTTGGTTACGAGCGGGCACGTAGCGTCGATCACGCGCAGCCGTCGTTCTTGGGCCTCGAGGCGAACGCGCGGCGGAACGCCATGCGCGCTGAACACCAGAACCGCGCCCTCGGGAACTTCCTCGATGGATTCGACGAAAATCGCCCCCCGCCGCCTCAGCTGATCGACGACGTAGCGATTGTGAACGATCTCGTGATGAACGTAGACCGGCCGACCGTATGCCTCGAGCGCCAGTTCGACGATGTCGACGGCTCGCACCACACCGGCACAGAATCCTCTGGGCCGAACCCTTACCAGCGTTTTCGCCCCATTGGCGCCTTGAATATTTGTAAGCGTCAATTCACTCTCCGCAGGTTGATAGTTTACCCGAAGCTGGTTCTTCTCGCTACATCGAGCGAGTGGTTTGATGCCGGATTCGGCATCGAAGCTCGACCGGCGAAATCGGCTTTTTACCGCCGATTAGACGAGGGCCCGAGTCTTTGTTTTGAAGGAGTTAGGGGGAATTTTAATCGCGGAACCGTGGATTAGAATTCAGAGACGGATACCAATTACTGGGCAGATTCCGAGCGCGTCTGGCGGAACTGTTTTCTGCTGATCTCTTCGAGTGCGCTGAAGCCGCGGCGGGCCGAGACCCCCACTACACGAATTCCGACTTCCGCGAAGTCCAAGCCGCGTTCTCCGAGTGAGCCGACGAGGTATGCTAAAGCGCCGATGGCTAACAAAATGCCGAAGCCGAGACCGAAGAGCAACTCGGCAGCGAGCAGTTCGCGGACGAAGTAGAGCTGAAGGACGAAAAATATTGCAATGCCGAGCAACAGCCCTTTGCGCACTTTCGCTTTTTCAACGATTGATAGCGTCAACGACTTCGATTGCTCTAAAAGCTTTTTCATCAGGCCTCACCGACTTCATAACTCTTAGATGCAATGGAAAGTCCAAATGTATCGTCGCGTAAGTCACTGAAAGGTAAGGAGAATAGGAAACCCTGTAGGCGGCTAAACTGCGAGCATGAGAAAACGCTTTCCGCGGAAGGAGGACTCAAGTACCCAAAGTGCCGAAGGTGAACAGCGGAATCTCAGCTGCCATTTTTAGTCTGGCGAGGAGGTTTTTATTTTCCTTTCGCCTGTCTAGCTAAAAAGCAGCGGACTTCGATCAGCTGTCGCGCGCAACGCGTCAGGAAACTGAGGCGCGCAATTCCCTATCTGCCTTCGAATGGATAGCGATCCTGTACGAGCACTGCGTCGGCAACGCGGCGGCGAATCGCGATCGTGTCTATTGGAGCATGCTTTGCGAAGCGACGCAGCACAGCGAGCTGCGTGATAAGCGTGTCTCCATCGGCTGAAGCGGCCAGAGCAGTGCGGGCTTCCTTCTCGATGCGGTCCATCGCGTCATACACAAACGCACGCGCGGCATCGCCCCATCACACTTGCGGATTCGCCACGCTTGGTGAGCGCTTTTTGAGCGCGCCGCAGCGATGATTCCATCGCGTACACGTCCATCGCTATATTAGCGAGCGCGGCTACGATTTCCTGCTGCTCTGCCAGGCCTTCGCGAAATTTCTGCATTGCCGTGCCTGCCGCCGAGCAGAAAGATTTTCTTGGCCTGCGCCAGCGCGCGCTCTTCTTCCGCAAACGCGCCTGTTGGCGCTTCCTCAAAAGAGGGCCCCGCAAGCACTTCCTCGCCCAGCTTCATTGCGGCGGGAATCAGGGGCAGGATGCCGGCCATCGAGCGCTTGATCAACATTTGGATGATGAGCATGCGGTTGATTTCGTTGGTGCCTTCGAAGATGCGGTTTACGCGGCTATCGCGATAGGCACGCGCCACTGGATAGTCTTCATGGAAACCGTACCCTCCAAAAATCTGGACGCCTTCGTCGACGCAGTAATCGACCGTCTCGCTGCCCATCACTTTGCTGATGGAGCTTTCGATCGCGTATTCCTCGAGTACCTGCATGGCCTGCTGCGTCTTGTTCGAGCCGGGCGTGGGCGACGAAACGGCGGCTTCGATCATGCCTGCCGAGCGGTAAATCATGGATTCGACAGCGTAGATTCGGATAGCCATTTCGCCGAGCTTGGTCTTTGATCAGACCGAAATCCTTGAGCGATTTGCCGAATGCAGTACGTTCCTTGGAATACTTTGACGACGCTTTCAGCACTTCTTTTGCGCCGCCCAGACAGGAAGCGCCGAGTGAAAAACGCCCGACGTTGAGAGTATTGAATGCGACGATATGGCCGCGTCCGACTTCGTGAAGGAGATTTTCTTTGGGGACGGGGGAATTCTCGAAAAAGATCGGCGTCGTTGAACTGCCGCGGATTCCCATTTTCTTTTCTTCAGGTCCGGCCGAAAAGCCGGGCGTGCCGCGCTCGACGATGAAGCAGGAGAATTTCTCGCCGTCTACCTTGGCGAAGACAATATAGACATCGGCAAACCCACCATTCGTGATCCACATCTTCTGACCATTCAGAATCCAGTTCTTCCCGTCGGGCGAAAGCACCGCGCGCGTACGAGCGGCTAGCGAATCCGAACCAGCCTGCGGTTCGGAGAGGCAGTAGCTGGAAAGAAGTTCGCCCGAGGCGATCCTCGGCAGATATTTTTTCTTCTGCGCTTCGGTACCGAAGTAGACGATTGGAATTGTTCCGATGCTGGAGTGACCGCCGTGAGAGACGGCAAAGGACGCGTAGCCAGACAATTTTTCAGCGAGGACGGTAGAGGAGATCTTGTCGAGACCCGCGCCGCCGTATTCTTCAGGAATCGCGCCGCCGAGCAAGCCGATTTCTCCGGCTTTCTTCAGCATCTGCGCCATCAGCCCTTCTTTGTGCGCTTCAAGCTCCGCCACGTTGGGCAGAACCTCTTTCTGAACAAATTCCTCAGCAGTCTGGCCGACCAGGCGCTGGTCGTCGGTAATATCGGCGGGAGTAAAGACGTCCTCGGGACTCGTGGACGTGATGAGAAACGATCCTCCGCGGTTGAGAGCGTGGGAAACCGGTGCCGTGGCCATGATGTGCCTTGCCTCCTAAAAAGTGGGGGTCAATAAAAAGTGATTGTCTCTCTCATTTGAGCCGGAAGCAATAGGCTGTGCGGATGCCCAAAAGCCTCAGGTCAACTCCGGGACAAGGGCCGAAAGGCTGAGCTGTGGGCTGCCGCGCGCTGACGCAAATTTCTAAGCGGCGACCAAGGCTAGGACTCGGCAGGGGCTGCCTGAGCCGCGAACGATTTTGAGCGGGGGCGTGATTAGGATTGCGCCTTTTGGTGGAAGCTGATCCAGGTTCATCAGACTTGCCAGGCCGAATTTATTGCTGCCGTGCATGATGGTGTGGCACGGAAATGGCGGATTAAATTTGAAGGCCTGGCCCGCGTCAGTGCCGACTCCTTCCGAGCCCCAGCCGATGACGTCGCGCTCTTTTGCGAGGAACGGTACCAGATCGGGATGCGGGCCGGGGACGTGCGAGCCGTCTTCCTTGATGTTGAGGAATGATGCGGCGTCTTTGCGCTTCGACCAGTCTGTGCGCATCAGAACCCACGAGCCTGCTTCGATGCGGCCGTATGTGGTCTCCCAGATTTCCACGTGCTGAGGCGTGAGCAGGAAATCAGGATCATTGGCAACTTCACGCGAAACGTCGATGACGCAAGCCGGGGCGAAGAATTTTTCCACTGGAATATTGTCCGTCGCGTTATTCGGATAATCCTTGCCTGTTACCCAGTGAATCGGGGCGTCGAAATGCGTGCCGGTGTGTTCTCCACAGGAGAAATTATTCCAGTACCAGGCAGGGCCGCGGCTGTCGTATTTCGAAATTTCTTCGAGGCGGAAAGGCCAAGTCTTCCCAAAGTCAGGCGGTAACTGAATTGTAGCCGTGCCGGCATCCAGAGGCTGGCTAAGGTCCACGACGCGAATCGCGCCGGAGCTCAGCGCCTTAAGAAACCCGCCAAGAACATTCTCGCTCATGAACATCCTCCCGCGTGGTAGTCGAAGTTTGCCCGAAAATCAAAGGCCGCCACGCATTATCCACTTTTTCCCAATTATCCAAACGGGGATTCGGTGACGTCTACGATGGACGCATTCAGATTTTCAACATGACTGGGGGCCGGTGGCGTGAATTGCAGTCGCCGGAAGCACAATCGCTTCCGGCGAGAAGGCTAACAACGATGAAGCCGCTCAATCCGAAGCAAGGACGTCACGGAATCGTGGCTGTCACGTCGGACGAGAAGGCACTCTCATTGCCGCTGGAATCCAAAGCCGTGACCCAATAGTAGTAGGTCTGACCGGATTGCACGGTGTTGTCAGTGTAGGCCGTGGTTCCCACCGGGGTCGAAGTCAGCTTGATGGCAGGGCCGCTCGGCTGCGTGTTGCTGTACACGTTATAGCCTACAACGCCCGAGCTGGTCTCGGACCACGCGAGGCTGACAAAGTGAGGCTGAGCACCTGAGCCAGAGAGTGAGATCGAGAGCGGCGAATTCGGTGCTGTGCTGACCACCGATGCGCTACCCGAGGCACTTCCGGCCACTGTTGGCGTGAACGTGACGCTGAAACTGGCTGCCTGCCCTGGGGATAATGTCACAAGAGGCGCTGAGCCGTTGAGAGTGAAACCGCTGCCAGTGACATTGACTTGGGAAATGCTGACTGCGGCGTTGCCTGTGTTCGTGAGCGTCACACTTTGCGTGGCGCTGGCATTAAGAGTTTCGCTACCGAAGCTCAACAAGGTGGTGCTGGGAGTAAGTTGCAGAACTGGAGCTAAGCCCGTGCCGCCGAGTGGAATCGTGGTCGGCGAGTTCGGCGCATTGCTGACCAGCGTGAGACTGCTCGAAGAGCTGGTTCCCGACGTAGGAGTGAAGCTCACCGTGAAAGCTGTGGATTTTCCCGGCGCTAACGTTAGCGGCAAAGCGAGGCCGGTGAGGCCAAACCCTGTGCCGGGACCAGCGAATTGCGTGACATTAAGATTGGCGGTTCCGGGATTGCTCAACGTAACCGTCTGCGAGTTTGTCTGACCGACTGTAACTGTGCCGAAGCTCACGCTGCCCGGAACTACCGATATCTGTGGCTGGACTCCCAGGCCGCTGAGTGAGATCGAAAGCGGCGAATTTGCGGCCGTGCTCACTACCGATGCGCTGCCCGTGGCGCTGCCGGCCGTTGTCGGGGTGAACGTGACGCTGAAACTGGCTGCCTGCCCTGCGGACAGTGTCACAAGCGGCGCTGAACCGCTCAGAACGAAACCGCTCCCCGCGACATTGACTTGCGAAATGCTCACGGCGGAGTTGCCCGTATTCGTGAGCGTGACACTTTGCGTGGCGCTGGCGTTGAGAGCTTGGCTACCGAAGCTAAGTGAAGTGGTGCTGGGCGTGAGCTGCAGAACCTGCGCTGAGCCAGTGCCGCTGAGCGGAATCGTGGTCGGCGAAGTGGGGGCATTGCTGACCAGCATAAGGCTGCTCGAAGAACTGGCGCCCGACGTCGGCGTGAAGCTCACGGTGAAAGCCGTGGATTTTCCCGGCGCTAACGTGAGCGGCAAAGCGAGACCGCTGAGGCTGAACCCTGTGCCGGGCCCAGCAAGTTGCGTGATGTTAAGGTTGGCGCCGCCCGCGTTGGTTAGGGTGACCGTTTGCGAGCTGGTCTGGCCGACCGTCACCGTGCCGAAGCTTACGCTGCCCGGTGCTACCGAAATCTGAGGCTGAACTCCCATACCGTTGAGTGCCACCGTGGACACCGAGTTGGCCGCATTGCTGACCACCGAGATGTTGCCGCTTGCACTTCCCGCACCTGAAGGAGCAAAACTGGCCGTGAAAGTGGTCGATTGGCCCGGCCCGAGCGTCATGGGCAGCGCGAGCCCGTTCATAGCGAAGCCGGTACCATTCGTCGTGGCCTGAGAAACATTGACGGCGCCAGTGCCGGAATTAAGCAATGCAACGGTCTGAGAGCCGCTGCTGCCCACCGGCACATTTCCGAAACTTACGCTCTGGGGATTGACTGTCAGCGAGAGGGTTTGCTGAGACTGAACACCTGTGCCGGTGAGGAGGACACTGTTCGGCGAGACGTTCCCATTTGCTGAGAGCGACAGGTTGCCGGCCGAGATGCCTGCGGCGGAGGGAGCAAAACTGATAGTCAGGCTCACGGATTGACCGCGTGACAGGGTCAAAGGAAGAGCCACAGGACCCATGTAATTGAAGCCGCTGCCAGTGACCGTAGCTGCTGAGATGGTGGCATTCGCATGCCCGAGATTTGTCACCACAACGGTTTGAGTACTGCTGGTTCCGACGGTGACATCTCCGAAGTCGACCGCGGTGGGTTGGGATTGATGCTTTCTGCCCGCGGAGGCTGGAATACAAGTAAGGCAAATGAGTGCCGCTAAGAAGAGTCCAATATGAAACTGGCGGAGCGCGATTCGTTTGCTACGGCTTTCGGAACGCTGACTATTGAGTGCTGGCTGTTGGCTTATGTGCACGATATATGTCCCTCTAGAGCCTGGAAGGGTGGGCAAGAGAAGATTAGTCTTCGGTTGTTCCAGGGAGAACTGGCAGGAAGGATGGATTTGGAACAGGCTGGCCGGAGCACAGGGGACCTGTACGAAGGGCTAAGCTATGATCGTTGCGGACGGATGTTCAGAAAGTCACGGCGCGAGGCGATTCCATTGGTGATGAGTCTGAGATTGAAGTTGGGTTTGCTGGCGATTTGTTCGCTCATCGCATACAGCGAAACTTGCCACGCGCAGAATTCAGCGAACATCCCGAGCGCATTGGTGAAGGTAGACTCTCTCGCAGTTTATCCCGACATGAATACATCCGGTCGAATCGTGCAATCGCTGAAAAAAGGCGAGGAAGTGGTAATCGATTTCGAGATCAAGGCGAGCGAGCATTGGTGCGGCGTCCGGCGACCCCTGCAGACGAGCAGACTGGGTTACGTGCAATGTCAGGGCTTGGAACGAATCGAGCGCCACTTAGATTCTTCGACTCACGCCGGCGGGGGACCGATAAGTGCTGACGTTTCGAAGCAGGCCGGACACCACATCTCTCTTCCGCCGCCAACCGCTGGCGCTATCAACGGCTACAATCAAATCGCTGAACTCGCTGTGCGAGAAGGTTCCATTGACGCAGGGAAAATGGCCGAGTTTGACGCCGCCGCGCGCGACGGATCGTCCTCTGGGATGTCGCGCGCGGCGCTAGCACATTTTGCTGCGGGAAAATTCGAACTTTCCCGAAACAGCGTCGATGAGGCGATTGAGCAATTCCAGTTTTCTTTGAACTTTTCGGCCGGGCGGGCGGATTTACAACTTGCGAACCTGCTCGGCCTAGCCTACATCGAACTGGTGCAGAGCAAATACTCTGCCGCGCTTGAGTATCTTGAGCGTGCGCGCCGCTTAGCGCCGAAGTCAGCAGCGGTAGCCCAACTCTCCGGCTGGGGATACTACGGCTTGAACCAAATCGATGAAGCCATCAAAGAGTGGGAGACCGCGCAGAGTATCCAGCCTTCGCAACAATTGGCGACGATGATCGAGAAGGCCGAACGCGACAAAGCAGCCGAAAGTGAATCGCGCGAAGCGAACAGCGGCCATTTCAATCTCCGTTATCAAGGTGAGGCTACTCCTCAGCTTGCTGCGGAAATTCTCAGCACTCTCGAAGGGCATTTCCGAAGTATCCAATCCGTGCTGCGTTTCACTCCGGCAGAGCCGATCGGAGTCGTCCTTTATACGCAACAGGCTTTCCGCGACATTACACAAGCGCCAACGTGGGCCGCGGCCGGAAATGACGGCAGGATCCGTGTGCCGGTGCAGGGCCTGACATCGGTTTCTGATCAACTCTCGCGCGAACTCAAGCATGAGCTCGTGCACAGCTTTGTCTGGCAGAAAACCCGCGGGCGGTGCCCGGGGTGGCTGAATGAAGGCTTGGCGCAATGGATGGAGGGCCGGAGAAGCGAGAATGACGCTGCTGGCCTCATAGCCGCCTATAAGCAAGGACAGTATATTCCGTTAAAGAACCTGGAAGGCTCGTGGACGAGACTACCCTCTCCCGCTGCGCGCTTTGCTTACGCATGGTCGCTCGCCGCTGTCGAAGCCATCATCGCGAACTCCGGGACTTGGGGCATTGAGCGTCTTTTCGATCGCTTTGATGTGGACCCGTCCTTCGAAGCCGCCATGCGCGCGTCCATACAGACAAGCTATGCCGACCTTGAGCGCCAGACGGTTTCTTATCTCCGCCAAACCTACCCTTAGTTCTCTCAAAGCAGGCGTCGAGTCACTGAATCTATGGCCAGTACTAGGTCCCTTAGTGCTTCCGTACCATTGACCGTCATTTTCCCCGGTTTCTAATGAAATGCCGAATTAACAAAACCCGACTTGGGCGGATGACCGATGATAGCGCCATCGATGAAACCAGAACGTCGCCAGGACGCGCGGACCACCGTGAATCGGCTCGCCTATATCAACCTTGAGTCGGATAACGGCGCTATCGTGTTGAACGTTTCCAACGGCGGACTCTGCTTTCATTCTGTCGATCCTGTTCGACGCAGCGAGACGATCCGTTTCTGGTTCTTGGACCACAATCATCGAATCGAAGCGGACGGCAGACTGGCATGGATGGATGAGACGCACAAGACCGGGGGCTTGCAGTTCACTACTTTGCCCACGGAAGCTCGCGCACAAATTCGTGATTGGATAAGCCAACCTGCGGCGCCGCGCACCGCCGGCGGGAAACCCGCACAGCCGCACTCATCACCCTCTGAATTACCAACCTTGAGTGCAAGGCACCTGAGCAGAAATGCTGCCCGTGATAATTCTGTCCCGCGCGAAATGCGTTCCGCAAAATTGAAAGGGCGCGCGCTTTTGAGCGGGTTCTCCGGTGGTTTGGTTTTCGGGATTCTTATTTCGGCTCTTGTGGCGGGTGCATTCCTGCTTCAAACCTATCGTCGCGAATTCGGCAAGTCGCTTATTCGATGGGGCGAACGATTAGGAGCAAGATATGAGGCGCCCACGATGGCGCCGGCGTTGAGCACGATATCTCCACCGGCGGCGGACTTGACTCCGCCTCAAGAGAAAACCTCAACGCAGCCAGCCACAAAATTGGTTAGGCCCCAGCAGATGAAGATCGAGCTTTCGCCGCCGAGTAGTATTAGCCGCGCTCCTATGATTGCCACTAGCTCGTTCGTTCCGGCTCCCGCGGTTCCATCACAGCCTCCACCACCGTCTTTACCCACAAACTCCGTCGAGACCAATGCGAGCAAACCTGCGGACAAAGCTGGCTCGGTTGCGGAGCCCGGAGGGACAAGCCATCCTGGTATCCACACTGAGGGCTCCAAGGAAGTCGATGCCGGATCGTCGTCGACAAAGTTTCTCGAAGTCGGCAAGTTTCGCGACGCCATATGGGCTAATAAAACAACGGACAAACTCACTCAGCTCGGATTTCATCCGACAGTGGTTCATCGACGTCACCTTTGGATGAATTCTTACCAAGTACTTGTAGGCCCGTACGACAGTGAAACCGAGGCTGAATCGGCGCACGCGAATTTGGCCTCCCGCGGCTTTAGGCCTCGATCTTACGAAAGGGGCTCCCGGTCTCTTACGTTTTTCTCTGGGCTAACGGTCAACGGCGCACGCCTGCCTGTCGGCGATCTCGTTATCACATGGGAGTCCTATGTACCTGACGCAATTGTGAAATTTGAGAAGGACGGAAGCGTGATTGGCACAATAGACGGAAAGTGGGAGAAGCGCGATGTCAAGTACGGAGATGATGCGATCGTTTACAGAAAGAATTCTGATGGAACGCGGACGCTTATTGAAATTCGATTCGCTGGCATGAGTCAAGCTCTCGTATTCGGCAAGTCATCCTGATCGGCCGTTCCCTGTTTTTGAAGTTGGCAGTGTTTGTGACCAAAGGTCTCAGACCGTCTGAAGCAATCCCACAACGCCTCCGTACTTGTCGAGAAGCTTTACCACCATCTCTAGATGAAATCGGCGTCGTTAAGAATGTAATCCACAGCAGAAAACCTGTGATGTCTTCCTCAGAATCAGCAGCCGTTTTAGCAAATTCGTTGTGCCTGAGACGTGATAAGAATACGATCAAGATGAGTAGACCTCTAGCTCGGAACTCCGGCTGCTTCCTACCAGGCGGCGCGGAAGTAAGTGAGAGGAGCGACCAGATGCCACCGCTCAAATTCAAAAATCGGATCTTAGAGTCTGCGACCAAGCTTCTGGCCTATTCAATATTTTCTGTGATTCTTTGCGTTGGACCGGCCGTCAGCGTTCGAGCGCAAAATGCCCAGGCAAATAAAACTGACGAGTCTTGGACAGCAACTACGCAAACTTCTATAGACCATGCCAACCCATCGCGGACGCTCGAGAGCCACAGCAAGTCCGACAACCGCAGCGTGGATAAACAGAGAGTGGAGGTACTTGGACCCGACGGGCGCTACCAGCCTTATTACGACACGGAAACGGAAACGATCCAGGTGAATGCCACGACGACTCGCACGGTGGTGCGCGAGTACAGGTGGGATACGAATGGGCGAAGGAATTTGTTGCAGGTGACGGAACAAGAATCGCAAAGCTCTTCAAACGGCGATACTCACGTGGTCAGCACGACATCGAGTGCGGACGTGAACGGAAATCTTCACCTCGCGCAACGTGAGGTGGCGGATACGAGGAAGGCGAGACCGGACGTGCAGGAAACGAGAACCACAGTCTACGTTAACGATGGCACCGGCAGCCTCACTCCTTCACAGCAAACGCGGGAGGTGCAGACGAGCGGCGCTGACCACAGTGTGGAGGTGAAGAAAACAACTCTGCTGCCCGGAGCCAATGGAAACTGGCAGGTATTCGAGGTAAAAGAAAAGACAATCAAAGACGATGACGCTAAGAATCGGGCGACCGAAGAGCGCGTTTCGCGTTCCGATACGGACGGGCGGGTTTCAGAAGTTTCGCGGACCGTTGGCAACGAAACTGAAAACGCTGACGGCGAAAGAAGCGCTACTGTCGAAACATATACTCCGAATGTTCCGGGAATGGCCGGCGACGGCAAGTTGCATCTGACCGAACGGAGCACAAGTATCCAGGACAAGGATGCTGACAAAAAGAATACCGAGCAGCAAATCGAGCAGCCCAAACCGGGCAATCCGACCGACGGTCTGCAGGTGACAGCAAAAACAAAATATACCGTGCACTACGCAGCCAACGGCACGCAGCAGACGAAAACCATCCAAACGCGCGACGCTAACGGCAATTTCAGTGTCATCTCCGCCGAGACGGAGAAATCAGATCAAGTTCCCGCCCAGCCAGAGCAGAAAACGCCCTCAGACAAATCCAAATAGCGATGTGTTGTCAGCTAGGAACAAAAGAATCGCGACGCTAGTACCAGAGGCCAAGTACCACCGTTCCATTCTTCTCCCTGGTAATCAAGCTAAGCTAAGAAAGCCTTAACCACGATAGCGATTGCCCGAATCGGCTCCGCGTTGGGTTATTTCGTTTGGTGGTGCCTGGAATGGAACGGCAATTCACGGAACAGAGGTTAGATGAGTCCTCAACACACGGATTATAGTCTTGCGCTCGGAGTGTTCAGTGCGGTAGCCGGTCTGTGCGTCATGCTAACTGCGTGGTACGCGGTGAGGGCCTTGTGGAATTCGCGCCGCAAATCGCAACTTGAGCGACTGTCGCGAAAACAGTGACCAGCCGCCAAGCTCAGACCGTTCCCCTTCGCTTTCACCAACGATGCGCCCACCTTGATCTACCTGTCGCAACGATGTTCATGATGTTCACTATGTTCACGTCATTCGATCGACGAGCTTTGTCTGCGGTGTCCCCGGATTGCTCCAAAAGGCATTCTACGACCTCAAAATGAGTTACCGTAAAATCGTAATCAACTGAATGCGCAGCACATATCCATGTTCGTTTCGCAAAAAACGGTTTCCTGGTAAGTCATAACCTCCGCTACCTGTACCGACTCCTGTGAATTCCGAGTTTCGCTGGCTTCCCGTTTGGAAATTGCGCCGATTCAGGCGCTTTCAAATGGATAGTGCCTGGGCTTATGCAGGACAGATACCCATTTCAGTGTCGTAAATTCTTCGAGAGCCCATCGCCCGTTAAGGCGCCCCACACCTGAAGCCTTTTCTCCGCCAAAGGCAACAAGTGGCTCATCGTCAATCGTTCCGCCGTTTACGTGAACCATCCCCGAGTCAATCTGCTTCGCCAGTTCAGCGCCGTACTCCACATCCTTCGTGTGGATCGCTCCGCTCAACCCAAAGGCACTATCGTTCGCGATGCGGATCGCCTCCTCTGTCGTTTCAAAAGGCATCACGCAGACGGCCGGTCCGAACATTTCGTCCTGCGCAATGGACATTGTCGGTTTCACATCCGCGAAAATTGTCGGCGACGCGAGATTGCCGTTGATCCTGCCCTCCAATGCTACTCGCGCGCCCTCCGCGACACCCTTCTGAATCTGCCTGCTCAGCGTGTCTGCCTGCGTCTTGTTCATCAGAGGCCCAAGGTCAGTCTGCTGATCGTTCGGGTCGCCTACTTTCAGAGCGGCGACACGCTTTACATATTTCTCAAGGAATTCAGGATACAAACTGCGATGGACCAACACGCGGTTCGCGCACATGCAGATCTGCCCCTGGTGCGTGAACCGGCTGAACACCGCGGCGTTCAACGCGTTGGCCATATCCGCATCGGCAAGAACGATGATCGCGCTGTTCCCGCCCAATTCGAGAATCGATTTCTTCAGCGCGCGACCAGCCACCATTCCGATATGCCGGCCCACTCTTTCCGAACCAGTGAAGGAAATCACGCGCGGAATCGGATGTTCCACAAACGCGTCGCCAATATCTTTGATATCCGCCGCATGGGAATCATGATGGCCAACGAGGGTTCCTACCCGGAGAATGCGCGCGCTTTGGCCATGAACGGCGCCGAAATTGTCTATCGCGCTTCATACCCGCATCCCGGCAGCGGCAACGACTATTTTGAAATTCAAAGCGCGGCGCGCGCTCTCGACAACAACATGTACATCGTGGCGCCCAACGTCGGCACTTACTATCTTTTCCCCGAAGAAGACACGCCGATCGATACGTTCGGCGGCCACTCCTATATCTTCAATTACAAGGGGCAAAAAGTCGGAAAGCTCGAATACAGCGGCGGCTCAAGTTATGTGGCCGGCGTGATTAACATCGAAGCGCTCCGAGATCATCGCGCCCGCGCCAAATGGGACAATCGGATGAAGGACCTCCGCACCGAGCTCTACCAGATCGTCTACGAGAAACCCATCTACCCCAAGAACCTCTATATGGATCGCGCGCCCATGAAGCACGCCGAATATCTCGAAAAGGTCATCCAGAAACAGATTGACCTGATGCACGACCGCGACATCTGGAAAAAACCTGAACGATAGGAATTTGCCTCTCGGCATAATAAATTGTATGCATGGTCTAGCGTTCCAAGTGCCGGCGGACGGATTCCCGACCGGCATACAGAGCGTGACAAGGCAGGCCGCCTATTCCACCAGTATGACCGGGCTCACTTTCAACTGGCAGTGGGGCCGGCCTACAGCACGTTGCCGGCAGCCGGTGCGACTGGGAATTACAGGTCATTCGCTGTCAACTCCCCTGATAGCTCAGCCCCTGCAGGTAGGCCTGTCAACTATGAAGGCAATCTGGTCTTTGGTGACACGGGCGCCGGTTACACCGGCTCGTACGCCGACTTCGTTGGTGTCGTCCCGACAATCGCCCAATGAACATAGCACCGAGCAGCTATGACTTCGGCGGCGTCAGCCAGAGCATCACGGCGACCGGTAATGTGCCCTTTGTCCTCACGAACAACGACAGCGTTCCCTACACCATCAGCAGCATACAGATGAGGGGCACATATGCGGGCGACTTCGTTCAATCGAATAACTGCCCCATAAGTCCGAATACTTTAGGGGCGGGCGCCAGTTGTACCTTCACTGTGAACTTTACGCCCTCGACATCGGGCGGCACGAAAGAAACGGCGAAGATCGTCATAAATGATAACGCCAACAACAGTCCCCAGACGGTATTTCTGAAGGGTACCGGCCAGTAAGCGATTAATGATGTAAGCGCTCGAACACGTTCACCATATTCAAGGTCGTTTTGTCGACGGCTGCACCTCGCGGGACTGGAATAAACCCTGCCGATTTCGGTTCGATCGGCGTGGTATCCGAATGTCCGGATCTCTGAAACGGAGCCCGCCCGTCAGGTTGAGTTCTTCGCACATTAAGCAGTGCCGACCGCCATATCCGGCTTCGAGACCTTGTGGTGTTGCGATCGTGCGCCGAGAAACACCAAGGCGGCGGGCGACCTTATGAATCTGTTTGTTCATGGCGGGGGTGAACAGCAATCCACGCCCAAGGCTACCCAATGCCTCGGTCCTTAGGCCGAGAGATTTCAAAACGGAGCCAATCTTCCGGGCACTAATTCGAAAATCCTCGCCACGGAATTTCAGCTTCTCGTTGATCGACGCCGCAATTCCACCCACCAGGATGGAGTGGATTGGACCTTCGTGGATTAACTCGAAGAGAATCGTCGCAGCAAGCCACTCAGGTTCAAGCGCGCGTTCGATTTCAGAATCGTGGTCGCGCCCCCGCAGTGCCAAGAGCACGACTGACGCGCTTCCTTTGTCGTCCTGAATGGGCGCAACCAGAGCGAGAGCGACTTGCTTCATTCGAGGAGTAATATCCTGTAGCATTCCCGAGGGCAGCCGGAAACTTTTCACCGCCGAATAGTTCGTGAATCGGAACATCAGCAACTCTGGCTGAAATCGATGCGCGATTTGGCACATCGCGATATCGTCGAGCGGCTGTGTCTCTTTTCTGCTGGGCAGCATCGAAACAATAATGCAACGGCTCAGTAGAGCAGCGTCCCGCGGAACGTCGCGTGAGGCGACAATTTTTAAGCCATACGTCGAAAACAGTTTTCCGTTGCGAACAGCTGGAACACCCGCCACGGTTCCGGTCCGCAACAACCGGAGGATATCGGCGCTGGCGCGGTCATCCAGATCCAGCTCATCGACGAGCAATGTCGGATTATAATAATCGGTGAGCGTGTAGAGAGAACCGGCTCGGACATCGCCAACGAGCAGCGCCCGGCGGCACATGCACGAAAGCAGCTTTAGGAGTTTCGTTTTTGCGCTGCCCAAAGGGCCAACAATCCAGACGTAGGGCGCAGCTTCGAAACAGTCCGGGAACCAGCTACACAGGACGACACTCGCCAGGAGCACCAGGAGTTCGCGGTCAGCTTCGATGAATTTGGCGAGTGTGTCGACGATGTTGGCAATCAGGGCAGCCGATTTGCGACACGGACGGACGCCATCCGGAAGAATAATTTGGGAATGCAACGCTTGCATCGGGTCCGGCGGCACGTACAGCGTGCCAGCGTGCTCAATGCTCGGCACCAAGGTCACAATTCCGTTTTGCCAACGCAAAAACCGCAAGCGGGTGGGATCGTTCGGGTCCCGCACCGTTTCAACTAGTTCTGCTCCTGGAAGTACATATGAAGGGAATACGCCTGAAACGACCGTCGTGGTTCTTTGCTGATCGTGGGACATTTCGTTTTCTTATTTAACATTCCGAGATTCGACTCCATCGCGACATCCTGATTTCATGACATTGCATTGTGAAACGCCGGCTCGTTCTTCAAGTTTGCCCATCGCCGATCAAAAAAAAAGACGACGCTCAAGAGAAATACAAAGCGTCGTCCCAAATTTGCCTGACCGCGAGCATTCGCAGCCGGCCAATTGTGTTATCGCTCTACCAGTGTATTCGGCCCTCGCGTAGCTGTCAAGCACACCGCGACGATAGGGACTCTATCACTTCTCGTTCTTTTTTTCTCGCACTTTGGCCCAACGGCGAAATCAAAGCAATCCGCCTTGGCGATCGCGTGCTGATTCCCCGCACAGAAATCGAACAGCTGACAACCAAATCGCAGCGGCGGAATGGGCGGTGAACTCATGTCCGACAAACGCGGAGTCCGCCCACGTAAGACCCGAAATGTAAGGGAACGAGAAGATGAACTAGATGCCTTCGCGGCCCTAGCGTTAATGCGACGCGAAGGTTTGACCGCGTCCCAAGCAGTCGAAGGCACTACGATTGCCACCCTTGAGAAGTACGCTGGTCCGGCTCTCAACAAACGCGGAAGAGATTATGTGGCAAAGCTGAGCGACGATTTACTTCGCCCGCCGATGTTGTTTCTAGATTCGAAAGGCGTGCGATGGATTGATGTGTATGGTTCCAAGGCTGCGTCGGCGAATAGTAAATTTTGGAATGCCATCAACGCCGCCCTAAACGGAAAACCCCAAGCTTTAAAGAGATTCGAAAACCAGTCCCTTCCGGGTACCAAGCTCAAGTTTTTTACGAACCTGAAGGCAATCCAGCACCTGCAAGATGCGGGGGAACTTGAAGGGATCCATCCCGCTCTCCACACTTCTCCATCAATAGACGTCAAGTCGGCCTGCGCGTAAGCACCCACAACCCATGTCACTCGCCCTTCGATCATCGGAACTTTTTGTCTCTGTAATCTGATTGTAAGCGAAGCGGTCAGGCAAGACCCGCTCATTCATTTTGATGCCGGGCGGTTGGCGGGCTATGCGGAAGTAATTCCAGGAGACCTGATCGCACCATTACTTCCGGCTTGCTAACCACTCGCCACGTAACCGGCTAATGATATACAGTCAGTATTTGTTGGAAGGAGAAGTGAAGGGAACGCGATTCGTCGCTCGTATATCCCATGTCACAGCCGCGTCGCAACATGGCCTTACTCCCGCTGGACGACACCATCTTCGCCAGCAAGCAGCGCAAGCCTGTCCCACATGCATTCGTGCTGGACGCCATCGCTCCACTGTCGCCCGAGACTCGCCCCATGTTCGGCTGCCTCGCGGTCTACGTACAGGGCAAGATAGTGCTCATCCTTCGCGACAAGCGCGACCAGACGGTAGACAACGGGGTGTGGCTCGCCACTACCAAGGAGCACCACCAGAGTCTGCAGCGGGAGTTCCCGAACATGCGATCCATCCAGGTGTAGGGGAAGAAGGTAACGGGCTGGCAGGTCCTTCCGGCCGAAGCGCGGGATTTCGAGGAGGCGGCGCTGCGCGCCTGCGAGCTCATCCCGGCAGGGGATCCTCGAATCGGAAAGGTGCCGGTCTCGGGATCGAGGGCCCAAAAGGTGGCGAAACCCTCGAAGCGGGCGAAGGCACCCAAGAAGGGCGCGAAAGCTCGCTCGAGGTCATGACGAGCAGTGCCCAGACCTCACGGTCGTTCTGCTGTTCCATGTGCCCGGCCATCCAATTTGTCGATTACTCCCGGATCACGGGCGACGCTGACCTTATAGTCGCGGCACTACTCTGATCATTGATCGGTGGCATGGAGGCCACCGGTCATGGAGCAGAAGCAAAGTTCCAGAAGAAGACGCAGTAGCCCCAAATCCGTCCTACGTTTGCCAGACTTGGAACACGCCAAGACCCTTGATGTGGCTGCGCCGGTTGTGGAAGGCTTGCCGACCCATTCGGGAGTTCGCCTCTTTAATCACCAGAAGCGCGAACGATCAAAAGCTACTCCAAACGGGCGCCCTTTTATAATGCGTTTCTCCGTACTAATCCGGCTGACGAACCGATAACTTCCGGGTTGCCCGTTACCCGGGCGGAACGCAAAGACGCCGCCCGGCGTGATGCTAGTCTGAACGCTTATCTTCCCTTCAGTTCGGCAGAACGGAGATCAGATCAAAACGCAGCGATTGGTCGTCAAAACGTAGAGTGATTTGTTGTCAGTAAGGCTTCTGTTAAACAAGATTAGACAATTCTATGATGCCTTCAATTGTAAACAGCCGCTGTCCTATGCTCTGGGCTGGCGTCTAACGAGGTACCAGGGGTGAGGTTCCATGATTGATACTGCGCGAGTCGCCCGACTGAATCATTTCCTGTTTGCTAATGCGTTTCATAAGCTCGTGCTTTCATGCTTGCTTGGTCTCGCGTTGCCTGCTGTCCTTTGTTCGCAGGCCGACTCCCAACAAGACATACAACTATCCGATGCCCAGGCTTTGCTGCAGCGCGCACGGGACGTGATGGGCGGCACGGAAGCTGCCGGAATGCTGATCCATTATCACGCTTCGGCGTCACTGACGCAGAATTACCAATCCGAACGCATGTATCCGCCTTTTCTCGATTTTTTCCAGGAGCAGGAATCGTGGTTCGATCCGCAAACCGCCGTGGAACGCACGACTGTGCAATCCTCATACCCGTTAGCGAAACCTCAGAGTTCAGGCGTGCTGACCGATGCCCAGCGCGCATTCTCCGCTGGGGAGAATGGACTGCAAGTTTCGCCGCGCTACGTCATGCGGCCGCGCTACCTGAATCCGTGGCTGGTGATCGCCGACTGGATTAAGGCCGGCGGAGTGCGCGTCGTCGGCATTGAACAATATCGCGATTTTCCCCGCACAGTACTTGCGCGGCAAACACCGGAGGGCGTGCAGCGCCTCTTTCTAGATCCCAAGTCCGGCTTTCCTGTGAAGCTGGAGTTCACCGAGAGGCACTATCTGTGGGGACAGCGCCGCCTCGAATATGTGTACACCACCTGGGTCAGCACAAAAGGTGTCGCTTTACCCGGCGCCAGCTATCTGCTCGCAGACGGCGAAACGGAAATTTCTCAGACGATCGGCGAAGTCGAGCTGATCGCCGAGGCCAGTGCGCCCTCGCTTGCTCTTCCCCGTGAGCCAAAGCACTCCGAAGATACTCTTCCTCGGTTCCTGCAGCCGTTGCCGCTAGAAATCACGCAGATTGGCCCGACAACTTACATCCTGGCGAATCCCGGCTACCGGGAAGTTGTCACAAAAATCGGCGATGACATTTTTCTGCTCGACGCGACTCAGGGTGAGCAGCGCGCCCGCGAAGACGAGGAGCAGATCGCCAAGCTGTTTCCTGGCAAGCACAAAATCACAGTGGTAGTGACCGATCTGGCTTGGCCGCACGTCTCCGGACTTCGTTACTGGGTTGCTTCAGGAGCCGCCGTCCTGGCCCATAAGACGGCGCACAATTTTCTGCAAAGCGTGATCGACCGCAAGTGGACGCTCGCGCCCGATTTTCTGGAGCAGCACCGGGAGACCATCGAGTTCAAATTTACAGGCGTGGACCGCGGGTATGAACTCGCCGACGGCGCGCTTACCCTCCATCCCATCGACGGCATCGGCAGCGAAGGGGCGCTCATGGCGTTTATACCGTCGGATCGCTTTCTGTGGGCTTCGGATTTCATCCAGGCTGTTGACGAGCCCAGCCAATACGCCTCGGAGGTGTGGAAAGCTGTGCAGCGCGACGGACTTCGCCCCGAACGCACTGCCGCGGAACACCTGAACCTGACTCCGTGGTCCAAAATAGAAGAACTGCAAAAGCCGAAGAAATCTGTGCCCTAGCATTGGGATTTCGCAGCTTACCTGGACTCGGCCCAAATCTGCTCTGGAGTTCAGGCGACGAACGAGGAGGACTTTCTGGGCGGATCGTCGGCAAACCGGAAGTTATCTAGGTCGGGCCGATGAGTTAACGATAAGTCGGCTGGTGGGATGTGATCATCGCGCGGCAACCCGGAAGTTGTCGGTTCGTCCGTCAGATTAGGGCGGCCTCTAACGGGACGTCGTAGGTTCCCAAGGCTCCCAAGCGGTGCGAAGTGCGAAGGAGGCTGGCCATGACATTCCATCTCGGAAACCGCCTAGCGCTTCGTGACTGTTCCCAGGCGATGGGACCCTCACAGGCGCGCATCGCGGGTCCTCCTTGGTCTGTGCAAATAAGTATTCAGAGCTGCAATTGGGTGGAGTCCGGGGGTATGCAGTGCCTAACCAATCCCAACCCCAATTTGTGATCAGACACCCGCTGCGAAATCACCGGCCCAACGCTGTGCGGATGCGCGCCAAGTGGTGCCAACTGTGCCGTAGTGCGTGGTCCTCAATGACGAACTGCGCCGTGACAGGCGCGCCGAAACTCAGCGAAAAGGGAGCTGCGTGATCCAATTCTTCATCCGTGAACGCGCGTACTGCATCGGCCGCTTCATGACTATTCCGACGCAAGAGTTCGAGCGTGGCGGCCTTCGTTACCTCAGCATGCTCGCGGGCATGCTTGGCATTCAACTCGGCGACGACATCCCCCGTGACGTCCGTAACGGCCTTCCCGCTGGCGATTGCTCGTGCGACATCAATCTCGATCGGGTACATGCTGGCAACATGGTGCACGATTAAGCCGACCGAACGACGGTCTGTAGCCGACACCGTTGCGCGCCATTCCTCTTCCGAGAGTCCTTCAGCAAAGGCAGCCAAGACGGCAGCGCCTTCCTCGATGCGGTCAGCTAATAATTCAGCGCGACCACCCACGGGATCTCTGATTTCGTGAGTGGTGATGATCTGTGATGACATATTTCATTTCCTTTTCTGCTTCGACTGTGGTCGACCAGCGATTTTCTCTTTCGACTGTGTTGACGGAGCCAGTATTCGGCAAAATGTGTGTGGCACTTATCCGAGCGACTGGCTTTCTTGCTCGCAGGCGAAGCGTCTCCGCACCACGGATCGCACGGATTAATGCGGATTGGCCATGATTCTGGCTTGATCCGCGTGAATCCGCGAAATTCGGGGCGAAGCCCTACAGATTCAGACCAGATCATCCAGCTTCAATTGCGTGCTTCCGCCTTTCCACGAGGCCTGGAGCTGTTTTTGCACAAAGCCCGCATCGTATTCCTTGCCCTGGGCCTTGAGCCCCTGCTGCAACCCGAATAACGAACGCGGGTTGCGCGGGTGGTGGTCTAAGTCTTCGCGGAAAACTTTCTCAGCGCCCGCATTGTCTCCATTCATCAGAAGCGCCGCACCGAGTGACTCGCGCACCGGGAAGAACCAGTCCTCTGGCTCAGCGTACTTGAGCGTGTCTTGTGCTGCCACAGCACTTTCCAGCAAAGCGATGGCGCCCGCGTTGTCCTTCTTCGCCAAAGCAATTTTTGCACCCAACACGTCTCTTGCGATCTTCAGGACATCTTTTGCCCTGTTGTATACTGGCATGGCAAAGACCATGTCCTCCGGCGTATTCTTCTCAGCGTCCGACACGACCTGATATTCCGCCTCGGCTTCATTCACCTTACCTTTAGCCGCCAGGGCCATGCCGCGCGCGAAATGCCAGAACACGGTCAGGATCTTCATTTCCGGATCGGGCCTGGGCATCTTGAGGATTTCGTCCCACTTGTGGAAGCGCACATCCACCGCGATAGGGATGGTCATGAAGCCTTCTAGGGGAGGCATGTCCTTGACATGGGGAGCCACGTGGGCGGCCAGCCGGTCGGCATTTTTGTTGGCTTCAGCGTAGTCGCCATTCATGGCTGCACACATGGCGATGAAGTGTAGGTTGTGACTGTAGTACATCAGGGGGTAGATGCCCTGCGCGCTACTCGCCTTGATGTAGGCCTGATCAACTGCCGCCGCTTCCTGGTTGGTTTTGACCGCCGCTGCGTAGTCGCCCGTGCGTATGTAGACATGGGACGGCATGTGAACGATGTGTCCCGCCGCTGGCGCCAGGGCGGCCAGCCGGTTAGCCCCAGCCAGGGCCCGCTCCGGAGACTTCGAGGCTTCCACGGAGTGAATGTAGTAATGGATCGCGCCCAAATGGTTGGGATCCCGTTTGATGACCGATTCGAGGGTCGCGACGATCTCCTCGGTGCCCTCGCGTGGAGTTCCATCCACCATCCATAATCCCCAGGGATGAAGGTTCATACCGGATTCGGCGAACAGCGTAGCCGCGTCGAGGTCGTCAGGAAACTGCTTCACCACTTCGCGCATGGCGCCGTGATAGGCCTCGGCCGCCTGCCGGCGGTCTGCCTTGGGATCAGCCGGGAAACGCAACGCCATGGCCTTGATGTAAGCCTGCTCAGCGGTTGAAGCGCTACCCGAGAGATCAACCGCCTTCTGGATGGCCGTATGGGCCGCTGCGAAACGGTCGTCGCTGGCGGGATCGTTGTAATTGGGTCCTACGGCCTCGGCGACTCCCCAATGGGCCATGGCCAAATGGGGGTCAAGATCTGCCGCACGCTGAAATGAGCGCGCCGCTTCGTCGTGGTTGAAAGCGTAGATTTGACGCAACCCCTGATCAAAGAATTGCTGGGCTTGTGCGTTGTTGGTTGATACCGGGTGATGCAGATCGCCATAGCCCTGCATCAGCGTCGCTGGCTTCGCTTGAGTCTGAGCCGAATGCTCCTGTGCGGTGACCCTGCCGCAGAGAAACAGACCGAGCACGACCACGACCACAGTCAGACCGCGCTTGTGAGTGTAACGGCGAAGTTTCAACGGCATGTGTTTTCTCCTTCTGCATTCGAATTGATTTGCAGCGCTTGTTGCATCTGCGATCCCTTCGACTAACCTTACGATGCACTACAATGGCGGCCCGAACTTACCCGCGCGTCTGGCTCTCTTGCCTGCGGCGCGGTAGTATGTGACTAACTTGATTTAGCGTCCAGGTAACTTTGCGCAGAGTCTGGGCAATCGTGCGGGAAGCCGAATGGATGTCCTGTCGACAGTGCTGAAGACGGTGAAACTTGAAGGTGCGATGTTCTACAACGCCGAGTTTTCCGCGCCGTGGAGCTTTCGCTCGCCGCCCTCGTGTCTCGTGGCGCCGTACCTGTCTCCGGAGCCCAGGCACGTGATCATCTATCACCTTCTCACGCATGGGCGGGCTTATGCGAATATCGAGGACGGGCAGCGAATTACGCTCTCTGCCGGGGATATTGTCGTCTTTCCCCACGGTGATTCGCACCTGATGGGAAACGGCCGTGATGTCGAGCCGAAAGACAATGCCAAGTTCCTTCAGGAAATCTTTTCGCAGGGTCTCAAGGTAGCGCGCATGGGGGGCGGTGGAGAGATTACCCGATTCATTTGCGGCTATCTGGTTTGCGATCCTCAGTTAAGCAAATCTTTTTTGGGTGGGCTTCCTCCCATGTTCAAGGTCAGCATCAGCGGCGACAGCTCCGGCCAATGGCTGGAGAACTGCATCCGTTACTCAGTCGGGCAAGCCGTCGACTCACAATCAGGAAGCGAAATAGTGGTCGCAAAGCTGTCCGAGGCATTGTTTGCGGAAACCCTGCGGCGCTACGTGGACCTCTTACCACCGGGCCAGACCGGATGGCTCGCTGGTTCCCGCGACCCGGATATCGGCAACGCGCTTGCGCTCGTGCATCGTCAACCAGCTGACCCGTGGACCATCGCCGAACTGGCCAGGCGGGTGGGAGTCTCGCGCTCGGTGCTAGCCGAGCGCTTCCGACATTTCCTCGGCGTTCCACCAATGGCCTACCTCACACGTTGGCGGCTGCAGCTGGGTGCGCAACTGCTCATGTCCACCAGTCACAGCGTCGCGCAGATCGCGGCTGAAGTCGGCTACGAGTCCGAGCCGGCGTTTAACCGTGCCTTCAAGCGCGAATTTGCCTCCCCTCCCGCGCGCTTTCGTATGAAATCCAAGGTCGCCGCTGTCCATTAAAGCTCGCCTTACGACTGGCAATGGTCCACTGAATCTGCACAAGCGGCTCAGAAGTCCCGTTGCGGGAAGTTGGAACCCAGTTGCCCTTTGCTGATTGACGGGGAACTCTGAAGTTATGGGTAGGACGAAACCCCGACGGACGCGGACCACAAGTCCGGTCGTAGGAAGTTCCATCCGCTAGGTACCGCTAGACGCCTTGTGTTGACTGGCCTGGTCACGCTCCGGGTGGTCGGCAACTCGGAAACTGTGCGAGCACTTTGTGGGCTTCCTCTGCGGTCGGCGGAGCACTTCGCCGTGTCAATTTCTCGGAAAGCCACCCGGTCGTTCTCGTGTTTGCTCGAATAGGACCCGTTGAGACTGCGCATTGCGGGTCCTCCTTGGTCTGTGCGGGTAACTATTCAGAAGTGTAATTGGTGGAGTTCAAGGGTATGCAGTGTGCCTGGTCAATCCGTAGTTAGATTCTCCACATCGGAGTTCAGACTACGATGCCTATGTATGCGCGACCTCGAACCTCCTTTCGTGGCATCTTGTGACTGGGCAACGTATTGATGCGGGGCGGGACTGGCGCTTACGGTTTCGGGGAAGCGGAGGATGCGGAGAGCTGCTTCTGAACCAAATTCTCGAACGCGCTCTCCGGCTGCCTGCCGCTCAGGAATATGCCATTGATGAAGAATCCTGGAGTGCCACTCACCCCGGCGCGCATTCCATCCTGCGAATCTTGCTGAATTTGGGCCTTGAATTTTTCGCCGCCGAGACAAGACTCGAACTGCTGCTCATCCAGCTTCAGCGCGCGAGCCTTGTCCATCAATCCGTCCTGATCCAGCCTACTTTGATCCGCGAACAGTAGATCGTGGTATTCCCAGAATTTTCCCTGCTCGCCGGCGCAACGCGCGGCTTCCGCGGCTTTGCGGGCGAGCGGATGGATCTTTGACATCGGCATATCGCGATAGGCCAGCGCGACCGTGTCAGGATGCTTCGCAAGCACGCTCTGCAGGGTAGCTTGGACCGCGCCGGAATAAGGGCACTGAAAATCGGAGAACTCCACAATCATGACCCTGGCTTTGGGATTCCCGCGAACGCGGGCGGGATCGACGCTTACTTCGACCCGCGGGCGGCTGAGCAGAACGACGACTTGGGCTTGCTGCCGCAGATGCGCGTAAAATGCCTGCCGCGCCTGCTGAATCTTGGCCTGTTTGAGACTCGGTTCGATTTGGGCTTTCGCTTCGTCGAAGGGTCGGTTCAATTCCGCCTTCTGCGCCAAATAGTAAGCGTTCAACTCAGCGTCCGTTGGCTCAGCTACTTTGGCATCGACCTCTTGTTCAAGAAACTTGTCAGCCGCAATCCCCTTTCTCTTGGCTTCGGCCTCGAGGAGTCTCTGATCGATTAGATTGTCGAGAGCTTGCTTCTTCATTTCATATTCCAAATTGCGCAGCGAAATTAACTTCGACGCGACACTCGGCAGCAGGTCATCTTCCGTAATGGGCTGACCACCCACAGTCGCGAGCGTTTCCGTGCTCTTGGCTGGTCCCGAGGATTGGGCCAAGCAGCATACAGGCAGAAGCACTACAGAAAACAACAGGCAGAGATATGCCTTGATGGTGGTGCATGACACACGCCGCGCGAACGGGATGAACGTCGTCATCGTCATTTTTTCTGAAGACACTTTGTGCCCAGATGTTCTTGAATAATACCAAGGTCGGTGGAATCGGTAAAACCATCGAGGTTGAAGTCGTACCAGCTTGATCCTCCCATTGCGAGTTCCGCGAACTTTCGCCAGAACTGGAGATCCTGGCCGTTAACAACTTCGTCCTCATTGCCATCGCCTGGACATGAGGGTTGGGACTTGAGTAGCTGAGACATCTGCAAAGACAAACTGGTGAAGTTCGCTTGCTGGTCCGGCGTCAGGCCTGTCGGACAAGCATTCCCCGGTGTCTCCGGATTATTCGAACACAGAGCAACGTTCTTGTTGTCTAGCATTGGTTTGCGGGGCGCTTCGTCGATCTGGTAGAACTCTGTGTAGGTGATGTCCTCGAAGTTGCCATGCTCATCCGGCTCGGTGTTGCAATCCGGCGCTAGTAGCTGCACCACCTTGTAGGTGTCGTTCCGAACGGCGTTTTGGAAGTCCGGTAGGATTTCGATCTCGGGAAAATCAGCTGTTACGGCGCAGCAACTTTGGTAGGCCTTCCCGGTCGGGCTTTCTGAGCCGGGAGAGCCGTACCATATTCCTCCTTCATCATGACATAAGCCCTTACTGGTGAAGAGCTGTAGGCACGTTGCTGGCGCGCCCGGCGTGGTTTGCAGGACGCAAGGAGGAGGCGCCATAACATGGATATTCCTGCCAGTCTGCGTAAAGTTGGTCTGCCGCATGCTCGATTGATTGGGATTAGTGAGATAACTCAGCATGCCGACTGAGTCGATGATGTGGGAAGCAGGCACGGCCTTGTGGACATCAATGCCAGCAATTTCGCCGAACAACTGGTACAGGTCGGCAATGTTGACCATCGACTCCACGGCGCGATTTGGAGAGCTTACCAGCGGTCCGGCGATAATTAGCGGTACCCAGACGCCAGTCTGGTACACGAAGCCTTTGGCGCGACTCGGATCAAATGGAGGTTTCACGCCGAAAGCGTAAGTGCCATTGTCGCCGATGAGCACGACCATCGTATTTGTGTTTTGCGGCTGATAATTCAAACTGCCGTCGGAGTTGTAACTTGCAAGCCCGGTCTGCACCAGTAGACGTCCGATCTCCGTGTCCATGCTTTCGAGGAGCTGGTTGCTCAACAGATGGTACGCGACAAGGTTACTAAGGATGTTGCCTGTACAGTTCAGGTTGCCGAGCGCGGGAGAGCCAGGAGCTAAGAGCGATTCCGGAACCTGTTGGTATGGCGTGTGAATCTGCGGATACGCAACGGTTACCATCCAGTTCTTGTTCGCATTCTTCTCGGACTTGATCCAACTGACGGCTGAACTGGTGGTGGCCTCGCCGATAAAACCGCGTGTATATGGGAAGCTGGCGACCCGCCCGTCAGGATAATTGATCACCCTGGGCCACACGTAGTAGCCGTTTGTAAGTTCGAAATTGGGAGTATTGGTCGGCGTCTGCTGGCAAGTAGTCTCGGGTTCGAAAATGCCGCCTTGCTCAAGACAATAAAGCCCGGGCGTTGGATGGTCTGGAGTAACAGTCAGGTCCTGACAGGTATTGTCGACGAAGCGGCACGAACCTGCATCGGCGCCCCCATCAATCTTATTCGGAACAAAGCCGCAAGTGTACGTTTGTCCGTTCCCGGCCGGCGGATCACCGCCGATACCGCCGGCTGTCTCGTCGATCGGATGCGGCGCTCCATCCAAGAAACCATCGAAGTAATCCCATCCCAGGGAATGGACCAGGTCCTCATGGTATGGGTTATTCGTTTGTTCGCCCAAATGGAATTTGCCGAAGTCTGCGCTATCGTAACCTCGCATTTTCAGTAATTTCGGGGTAGTGACCTCAAATGGAGAGACCTGTGAATTGGCAAGGTCAATGTTAAGGAGCGCGCCAAACACATTGGTACGAAGCGGAAATCTTCCTTCAAAGAACACCGCTCGACTGGGAGAACACTCCGGCATGGCCCATACATTCCGAAAGCGCACGCCAGCACCCGCAATGGCGTCAATATTCGGGGTTCTCGCGGGATCCGCACCGCCATAGCCGAATATGCGTAGCTGATCGATCCCGACGTCATCCATGATGATGAAGAGAATGTCCGGGCGACGCGCTTGCCCCTTGCCGGGAGATTCAGGAGAAGTGCTCGTGGTGGCGTTGCCGCGATCGCTTTGTGCCCACAATGATGTTGACAGCAACATCACAATTCCTGTCAGAGCGCAAATCTTGTGTACTTGCTTCATGACTTTTCTCCTGTTTGTGCAAATTGCGGCGTCGTTCACTTACGGAGAACTTGTGTTAGCTCCAGCGCGCGGAGCTGCCCTCGTTGTGTCGTAAACGCAACGGAAACCCACGTGGTTTGTGCCGGTGTCGGCTGCGCCTCGGCCACGCGCGCCGACGCTGTAACGACTGCAATATTGGTCGGTACACAAAAAAGATCCGCCGCGCTGCACGCGCTTGGGAATTCCAGGCTCGCCCGGATCGAAGCTGTCGGATGGTCCACGGGGATTTTGCGCCACCTTCCCCGTGGCCGCCAAAGTCTGGTAGTAGTCCGGACGGTACCAGTCCGATGTCCATTCCCAGACGTTGCCAGCCATATCATAAAGGCCATAGCTGTTGGCTGGAAAAGATCCCACCGGAGAAGTACTGACATAGCCGTCCTCGGCGGTGTTGTTGTCCGGAAAGTGGCCTTGAAAGGTGTTGGCCATGAACTTCCCGCTGGGCCGAAACTCGTCGCCCCAAGCGTAACGCTTGCGCTCCATGCCGCCACGGGCCGCAAATTCAAATTCCGCCTCAGTCGGGAGTCGGCCGCCAGCCCAGGAACAATAGGCAACCACATCGTCGTAAGCGACCTGCACGACGGGGTGATTCAGCCGCCCGTGCAAGTCACTCTGCGGGCCCTCCGGATGCCGCCAATTTGCACCGTTAACAAAGTCCCACCACTGGTAGTGATTGTTCAGCGCCACCTCGGTCCCCGGTGGAGCAAAGACTACTGATCCCGCAACGAGTTTTTCGGGAGAGGCGCCGGGATAATCTGTCGCATTCGGAACTCGCTCCGCAACGGTTACGTATCCGGTGGCACGCACGAACGCGGCGTACTCTGAGTTCGTTAAAAGCGTCTTGTCCATGTGGAAGCCGTCTACGTGCACGCGATGCCAGGGATGAGCGTCCGGAAACTGCGGCTCATCAGAGCCCATGGAGAATTCACCGCCCGGAATCCAAACAGTCTGTGCGGTTCTGCGGTTGCTTGCAGATTGCCGATGAGCATCCTTCAGCTCAACGGCTGTTGCCTCCAGCGAGGGCAAGGAGCCGAACTCCGCCGCCAGTTGTGGCGAGATAACGAAAGGGATAACTACCAGCAGTGCGAAGATCGAAATTACGAACAACAAACGTCGAGCCCGAACGGGTGCCGCGTACTTCATGGGGCAATTCCTTAGCCGCGGACTATAGCACCGGGATATGGCGAAGCAAGTGGAAGTTCTGGCGGTGAACTGTGAGAACTGCCAGTCGTCTTCGTTATTCTGAGGACATGACGCTTATTAAGTCCACGAAGTACAACGCAGCGGTGGTGGCGTATGGGCCGTCATCCGACGCACGCCTGGACGAAGGGAAACACTAAGAGTCGAAGCGATCGCCCCTCTGGGGGGCTGCGTCATTAGTGGGCGTACGACCGGCAAGCCGGAAATTGACCGCCGGATAGGCAACGACAAACGCCCTTATGTCCCTCAATGGAGTAGTTCCCGGACTGCCGGCAATTCGGAAACCATTGCGAGACTCTTTAAGAACGTTTGAACCTAATTGATTCCCTCGCGATGCGAGCTATCTATCTAACCGTCCGTTTTCCGTCTGAGGAAACCTTTCAGAACCCCTTATAGACCTCTTTCCCTCCCACCACCGTCCACATGACGTACACATCCTTTATCTTGTCCGGCTCCATCGTGAACATGTCTCCGGAGAGAAGCACCAGATCCGCGTACTTGCCGGGGACAAGCGAGCCGCGGTTTCCTTCCACGAAATTAGCCCATGCTCCATTGATCGTATAGCCTTTCACCGCTGTTTCGATGTCGATGGTCTGCTCCGGTATCCACCCGCCTTCAGGCTTCCCATCGAGGCCTTTACGTGTGAGCGTGGTGTAAATGCCAATCTCCGGCTCCATTTCGGCGACGTTCCAGTCGCTGGAGAAAGCCAGTGTAGCGCCCGAATCGCGCAAACTGCGGAATGCCCAGGCATATTTCCAACGCCGCGGCCCGACGGCCTTGGCCCACTGCCCCGTAATATCCGGAGCACAATGCCGCGGCTGCATGCAAGCGGTCACACCGAGTGCTTTGAACCGCGGAATGTCCTGTTCCGACAAGCACTCATCGTGTACGATCTCGTGACGGGAATCGCGCGAACCGTTGACCTTGCGTGCGTATCCATAGGCATCGAGTGCGGTGCGGATTCCGCGGTCCCCGATGGCGTGGGTGAAGATCTGGAACCCACGTTTATCCAGCCTTGCTACCACCTCGTTAAATTCCTGGACGGGATAGTCCAGCGCGCCACGCGTGTCAGGGCGGTCTGCATACGGTTCCAGCATCGCTGCGGTGTGCGGTTCGATCACATCGTCGATATAGAGCTTTACGGCGGCCACGCGAAACATATCGTCGTTGTATTGCTTGCGCATTTCGGCGAATTTGTCGATCACCGCGGCGCTGCTGCCCCGACGGTGGAACAGGGCCACCTGTAGTCGTTGAGGCAATCGCCCTTCTTTCTTCAGCTGCGCATACACCGGCACAACCTCCAGGTAGGTTTGCGGCTCGATCACCGTCGTGATTCCCGCGCGTGCGGCCCGCTGAAGAAGCTGCTCCACGCGTGCCGGCGCGCCCTCGTGCGAGTGCGAGGGAAGTATCTTGCTGAGTTGTTCCTCGGCTTCTGTCGAGAGCCCGGTGCTTCCGAAACCAACGACGATGCCGGTAGGTTCGCCTGTCTTCTTGTCGTGCAGCACGTCCTCGGCAAATTTCACAGTTCTAGTGGCTTTGGTGATGCCAAACGCCTTCAGGGCCTCTTTGTTCATCCAGATGGTGTGATAGTCGTAGGCCACCAGGAACGCGGGCCGGTTGCCGGTCAATCCCGCAAGGTCCTTCTCGGAGGGAAGGGTGCCATCGGGAAACGCCGAATAATTCCAGCCGTCCATTTCGATCCACTTCAGGTCCGGCCGCTTGTCCGAGTACGCTTTGACTTGCTCCTGAATCTCCTTTAGAGAGCTGCCCGTAATGCGGGCGACATTCGGGTCGTTGCCCAGACTCAAATGAAAGTGGCTGTCGATAAATCCAGGTAGGAGCAGCCGCCCGCCGGCATCGACCACGCGGGTCTTTTCGCCGATATATTGGCCGGCGTCCCTGTCGTCACCCAGCCAGAGAATTTTATCTCCCTGCACGGCCAGCGCGGTCGCATGCGGATTCTTGTCGTCCATCGTGTGAATATTGACGTGGCGGATGACCAGATCCGCCACAGTCGTTGGTTTCTTCGAACATCCTGCGACTGCAAGGCACGTCAACACCAGACACACCAGCTTCCGCATCACTTTTTTCCCTTAACCTAGATTTCCAGATAGGATTGGACCGGAATTTCCTTTTTGATCTCGAAGATGGAGTCATAGTACACGCGTCGCGCGTGTTCGTGACCTGCGTCTTTATCGGCATAGCTGCAGTGGCGTAGCCAGCTGCACAGTGGAATGATTTCGAAACTTGACAGCTGTTATACCCCGACGATACTTGCGCCGCTTGGTGGAATTGATCGTGGGGTTCCGACTGCTTCCGGATTAGCGACCAACCGGGAACAAGCGAGGCGCACATCGACGATGATCGGAATGGCGAGCGCAGCAGCCCCTGCCGTGGCTATAATTGATCTCCACAGAACTCCCACTGGAGATTAAGCAGTGATTATCAAGCCGCGGTATCTGCGTTGGATGGCCCTGCTGACATTCGGCCTCTTACTATGCACTGGCTATACCGCGGCGGACACGCCGACGAGTCAGGATGGGCCCGCGACACTTGAGCTGAAGCGTCTTGTGGCTGCCAATCCCGAACTCAAGCGCCTTCTGATCGCCTCGATCGAGCGGGCGAAGCAGGTCAACCCTGACCGGCTCACGAATCCCGCACAGTCGCTCGAGCAATACTTCGAGTTCGTTGCATGGGCCGAGCGAGCCATCCCGGCGAGCCTACTCGAGGCGAAACCGGATGCGACCCTGTATCAGCGCATCGACCAGAGCCTCGCCTACTTTTACTTCATTGTCGATCAACCGCTTAACGAGCTCGAAGGGCGCGGGTACTTCAACAACTCCCTACAATACGCGGAACCTTACAGTTCCTGGTTGAAATCCTTTGTCCGTTCGTGGGGCGCTTTCCTCGATACGCCAGAGTCGTGGAACAAGGATTACCTGCGAATGGCGCAGGCCGACGGCACCTTCGGACTCAACCGGGGCTGGTACGAAGACCCTTCGCACTGGAGAACCTTCAACCAGTTCTTCGCGCGCCACCTCAAGTCGGCTGAACAACGGCCGATCGCCGCATCCGCCGACCATTCAATCGTGGTGTCTCCCGTCGACTCGATCCCCCAAGGGATATGGGACATTGACAACACTTCCCGCGTGGTCGAGAAGTCGGGCATCGCGGTGAAAACCGGCACGGTGCAGTCCGTGGAGCAACTGATTGGGGGGCAGAGCAGATACAAGGGCGCGTTCGCGGGGGGGAGGTTCACCCACTTGTTTCTCGACGTTGGCGACTACCACCACTACTACTTTCCCCTCGGCGGTGTGGTGAAGGAAGTGACCATCATTCCCGGACAGGAGATGGCCGGTGGCAAGCTGACATGGGATGCCGCGAACAGAAGATATGCGTTCGATCCTTCATCGATCGGCTGGCAGTCGCTCGAAACGCGGGGTTGCGTGATCCTGGAAACTGAAGAGTTCGGCTTGATCGCGCTGTTGCCGATTGGGATGTCGCCGGTGAGCTCAGTGACCTTCGAACCCACATTGAAGGAAGGTGTGCGAGTCCGCAAAGGAGACATGCTGGGACATTTTCTCTTTGGCGGCTCAGATTTTGTGATGGTGTTTCAAGCTGGTTACGATTTCACGCTGGATTCGCCGCGGAACAACAACCAGGGCTACCCACACCTGCTGATGGGAGAGCGATTGGGGCGGCTGCAGCCCCTCTCGGGCGCACGCCATTGAATATGTCTAACCAAGGTCGGCGAAGTAGGGGAGCAGTTCCTGTCCCGGTGAAGTAATCGACCGGAATCTCATGCGATAGGCACCGGCCAATTACAGCATACCGCTGACGGTGCTTCGCGCCGCAGCTGACGCCGGGATCTTGGGCATCGTATCGCGCAGTTTGAATGATACTGATCGTTTCACGGGCAAGCCGGAAGTTATGGTTCGCCCGTCAGATTAGTACCGATACACGCCCAGCGTTTACCGATTCAATTCCACTTGCCGACAAGTCGGATTACCGGACAACTCCTTTCCCAGTACCCCACTTGTCCGGCTCACGCGTTAATCAAGCATTGGCAAGAGCGGCAAGCCTAAAGGCTGCTCAGGAACTCCTGAAGAGCGGTCTGGTATTGAGTTGGGGCGATGAGAGAGGACTCTTCGTGGCAGGAACCGTTTATCTGAAGGAAGCTTTTGGGAGGAAGGGCAGCGGCATACACTTCCTGGCCGAATTGAAACGGGATAACGGGGTCCTGACTGCAGTGGACGATCAGAATGGGAGCGTGTATTTCCTTTAGCCAGGCTTGCGTGTTGAATTGCCCATGTGTAAGAAGGCTGAGGCCCGGGAGAAACCAAAAAAACTTGGAGGCCACTCGAGAGGCAGAAGGAAAAGGGGCCTCAAGCACTACAGCTGCGACCTGGCGGTGGACTGCCAAATGGGTCGCGACAGCGGTACCCAGGGATTGGCCGAAAGAAATGATCGCTTTGCGGTCGATACCCTTCGTGTTCACAAGGTATTCGTAAGCCGCATCCGCATCACGGTAGACGCCGGCCTCGCTTGGCTTTCCTTCGCTGTGGCCGTAACCGCGATATTCCAGGGCAAAGACGTTTGCATGGGTACTGCGGAGAAATTCATACACGGGTGCGCGGTTGGCGATGTTGGAGGCGTTGCCGTGAAAGGCGAGATAGGTAAATCTCGACTGGTCGTCAGGTATCCACCACGCGTGGAGTCTGACGCCGTCCGAGGTCGTGAGCCAAACATCTTCAACATTCAAGGCGCGAGGATGCCAGTCGCCTCCGAGACGGTCAGGATAATTCGGGAAGAAAATCAGGCGTGACTCGAACATGCGGACGAGCAACAGAACCACGAGATACGCGACAAGGATCGTGAGAAAGTAGCTCAAGAGGCGACGGTGAGAGGGCTTTCTAGAAGCATTCGATACTTCCATTTGGGACGACGCGAGAATAATTTAACGAAGGCGGGAAAGTAAATGCACAACTTGAGGGAACGACAGGTGAAGCAGGTAAGGTGTGACGCAGAATATTATTTCAATAGGAGGAGTTAGTACCCAAATCGTAAGACTTCTGCTCGTCAGGGTTCGCAAACAGAGTCGAATTCAGGGCTGGAGGCCACATAGTTTCTTCGTCATTGCGATAGGTAGACGATCAGCTCACCAATTCTACGCATTCATTAAGCCTTCCGCATTGGAATCCACATGACGTTCGCAAACGAGATCCTGTTGCGTGAGGACGTTGATACGCTCACGCTTTCAGGCGGCTCAACCAGAGAAATGCTGGAGGGGAGAGTCGAGGTCCCGACACGCAGCCCAGCAATGAATCGCGAAAGCTTCTACTGGATTGTGGCCGATACTTCGGTCGAGTTAGCGCTCTCCGTACGCGAGCCGCGTTTTATGCATATGCGGGCGATTCTTCGTATTTGATTTGAGAGCGAGACCGAAACGGGGAGGAGGGCGTGCCGTTGGCCGCTCAACATAATTGTTGACGCAATCAGGATATGAACTGCAGGACTCTCGCACTACTGGCAGCAAGGTCAGATTGGGGACAGGTGTCGATTAGTTACTCTACTTTTGCTTCGGAGTGTGGATAGCTTGAAACAGCGAACCAAAGCCGGAGTAACCTAACTGCCGATAAGTCGGGTGGTCTCAATGGGTCGACGCAACACCCGGCTCGAACTCAGCTTGCTTGAAAACAAAAGCTAAAATCGCTCTGTAGGCTAGATCAGCCGGAATACTACCCTAGCTAGGTTTTAACCGAGTACAGCCAAACACAGTGGTTCTCCAGAGGAAGCATCGTCGGATCAACCGATTAGAGGGTGTTGCATCGACCGGTTGAGCTGGCACGGATTATCGGAAACTGGCCGGGCGACGACTTAGACTTGTGACGCCGCTGTGACGGGAATGCGGGCAAAATGAGGGATGACGAGGGCAATACCAGGCTATCGTAATTTTTCAGAACCCGCGTCGGAAGCACTCAAGGGCAATATAGGGATATACAGAGGATTTAATTCCGTCCGCTCATAATCCGTTGGTCCTAGGTTCGAATCCTAGCGGGCCCACCAACCAATCGAAAGAATGAAGTTCTGCATCTTCGTGGGTCTTAGCATCCCGAAGACCCCGTCGGAAAAGGGTTTAACGCGTGCAAGGTACACACGGCGAAGTCCTTCATGATCCCTGGTGGGTTCAATCTGATGGAATTCGAACGGGGCGCCGAAATGTGCTTGTGACGCGTCTGTGACGAGCAAGAAGACTGTATCTGTTCCAAACGGAATTGCGAATTCGATTCCCTCGGAATCCAGATCATCTCGCTTCGCGAAGGCGGGGATATCTCAACACCAAATGGCAGATTCGTGTTCGGCATCTTTGCAAGCATCGCTGGATTTGAGCGGGAATTGCTTCCAGTGCCCCTGACCTAGCCGCCGATTGTGTCGTGTTGCCTTCGACGGTTTGTCGACTGATGATTATAGAAACGCCTGACGCGAGTGTCCGCGATCATGCTATCGGGCTGTAGCTGTCCCGCACGCCGCAGTCGACGGCGAGGATTCTGAATAAGGCACTTGGGATACAGGCCTCGCAGTGTTTGAGTGTCCCTGACCTCAGTCTTGTCTGAGAGCGTGGTGTGCCATGCGGAACCAGTGGCGGCCAAGCCGGTTTCGGAGTGCACTAACCCGCCGATGGTGGCATCGGCCTAGGCGACGCTGGCTACCGCAAGGACAAGGTTGTTTGTTCGCGATTCGCTTCTTCATCGAGGTAAGCCGGACGAACTGCGGAACGATATCCGAACGGTTGATACCAAAGAGCGAAGCAAAATCCCGACGAATGCCTGGCTCGCCGTGATCCAGTTGACCGAAGGGCAGAGCGCCGTACTTCTCGAAGTACGAGTAACCGTACAGGTAGGGAATGACGCAACGTTCTACGAAACAAATAATAGACGGCGACTCGATGAGCATCAGGCGCAAGCGCGTCGGAGATCCTAGACACAGTGCGCCGTCGTCGAGCTTGTGGAAAGAAGACGGGATCCGGCCCCCAGTTTCTCTGACGGAAGGGATGCACTCGGGAAAGCCCTTCGGTACTGATATCTCGAGCTGATACTCGTCATCGATGCGTTCCTTTCCCGATGACTCCGCGTCAAAAGCTAAAGCTCCGGCCAACGTCACGTACCCACTGGACGCAGGAGTAAGCCGCAGGCCGGGGTACTTGAGCAGCAGCGCCTCAAGCCGCCAGCGGGTAAATTGCTGGCGGAGAGATTCAAGCATCGTCACCCCAAGGCCTAGGAGCAGTGGGAATGGACAGAACCGACGCTGTCCGCGCGACAACCGGAGTCGGCTGAACTCCACATGCTTCGAACTGCTTGAGTTCGTCTTGGGTCAGATCAACTCCGAAGGTACTGCGCACCTCCGAGAACATTCTGTTGCCGGTTAGCAGCGCTGGAAGCTTGGCGATGTCGATCCTCACCTGCATATGCCACGCCCAAAAATTGTCTTCGAGTGTTGGATTTTTCGTCCACTTGTCGGCGTAATCTTCGACAGGGTCAGCCGGATTCGGCACACGCGGCCTCGTCGTGTTCACGTGCTGTGGCATCCTCTCCACGATGTTACTCAGCGCCGAACACAGATCGGATTCCCCGGCGAAGGCGTGAGCGGCGAGATTGGTGATGATCATCGAGATCGGGCCGGCGCCCGGGTTGTCCCGAAACATCACGTCACGGTGCCGCTTGAGGATCTGGATGCTCCGCTGGAGCGGCGTCTTCCACTCGTATGGTGGTACATCCTCAACAGACGCGTAGAGCCTCCGCTCCACGAGCTGGCGCATCCGCGCGAGAGCCCACGGGCGAGCGCGCTGTTCGAACCACGCAGCAAACCCGCGTGGGTTGCTACTCAATAGCGCGCGGGTGATCTGCTCGTAGTGGGGATGTCGCCTGTCGGTGATGACAACGACCTGGGCAGCCAGCTGCGGCGGCACCCCGCGGGAGATGATCGCCCAGATCACATCTTCCTCCTCGCCGATGCACGGCAGCGTGTCCAGATGGAAGGGAACCTCGTCCGAGTAGATCAGACGCCAGCAGCGGTTCGTCTCCTCGACCGGGGCGAGCATGCCATGTGCCTTCGCGTACTCTTTGATCTCCGCCCCGTAGAGTTGCTTGAGTTGTTTCTGGGTCATCGCGATCTTCGGCATCTCGAGCATGGTCACGTTATCTAAGTCGTACTCCTCGGTCGCGTGCAGCGGGCGGTTAACCGTGCCGTACCGAAAGGAGCCTTGAGGGGACACGTTCGGTTGGAACCCGACAATCTTCGACTCGGTGCGGCAAAGCCACTCCCCTAGCGATCTGTGCCGCTCGACCGCCTTTTCGTAGTAGGACTTCGGGATGTCCAGATGATCGACGATCGTGTCGAGCAGCTTGGTAACCAGATTCTCGGTAGGCATCATCGTCAGACTCCGTGAGGAATGGATAAGGCAGGAACAAACCCGCCGCGGGCGCTTACCTGGTCGTAAATCCGCCAGGGCATATCCGCCTTAGGCATCCGCACGCGGCCGAACTCGATAGCAGCGGACACCGAGGCGACCGGAAATACGTGCAGCGGTGTCGTCCGGCTGTGAGCGGCCTTGATTCGGTCGAAAACAAATCGCAGCAATGACCGGAGCTGCGAGAGCTGCTCACGCGATTTCGTCATGTCGTTGTGAGGGTTTGACACCGTCACGGTCCATATACTCGCGTCGCGCCCGAGAATGGATGTGATCCGGTCGGCAGTGACAGTTGCGCTTAACGCTACCACGAGGGCCGGCGGGCCTGAGGTCGCGATGGGTGGCCTCACCTCAAATGCCGACACAAGCCCTGTCGCTGGCCACTCCCATGTTGGCGGCTCACGGTGGCGCTGGTAGACGTCTGCCGGCACGATGTCGCCGAGAAGGCTGC
Organism: uncultured Acidobacteriota bacterium; assembly: GCA_963721825.1. Lineage (GTDB taxonomy): Bacteria > Acidobacteriota > Terriglobia > Acidiferrales > UBA7541 > Palsa-295. Next base: position 182,999 of record CAVRLE010000004.1, read on the forward strand.
CGAGCAGGATGAGAAGCGGCTGGGGAGCGAGGGAAAATACTGAAAGGTGATCAATGTCTCCGGCCGCCAGCCGCTCCCTCACACGCCGGTCGAACTTCCGTTGCAGGTTCTCGGCCTCGATGGTCCAGAACTCCGCGTCTCGGTCCGAGAAGGAGCTGTTGGCAGTGCTCAGTTCGATTGGAGCATCGGCGGCCGGGTAGCGTTCCGGGAATAATGCCGGCGCAGCTTCGCGGTAATTGAGCGGCGAACTGTGGTCGCCCACGTTCGCTCCGTAGAGCAGGATGTGGCTCCTCTTGTCCGCCGCGATCCCGGTGACTCGCTCGATCCGCCGCTCATGCTCGTCTTTCATTCGGTGGAGAAGCGCCGCGGTATACCATCCCCCGTCATGCTTGTTGTCCAGCTTCTGATGGCATTCATGACATACCAGCATGAGGTTTCCGATGTCATTGAGCTGGTCCTTAGAAATCCCATCGTTGCCCCGCGGCCCCTCGTCACTGAAGGAGTAGATATGCGCCTTTTGTGCGATGTTCACCTGTTCCTGAGTGACCGACGACTTCCACACCGCCTTGTTGCACCCGGCGAACTCACAGCGGCCGGCTGCCCTGCCCCAGAGCATGCACTGGATGTGCGGCGGGACGCGCCGCGTGATGTCGAGCGCGATCGCGACGGATTGCTTCATCGGCGTGAACCGCCGGTCGGCGTGAAATCGACTAGCTCGCTTTGACATTGGCTTCCCGGGCCCTAGCTCTAATCGGTTGAAATTCGTTGACCCCGCGGTCCACTCGTACTAGTGTGGCTCACGCGTAAGACACTATGAGCCCAATTGGTTCGCATGTCAACCACCGGGCTACTACTGAACCACTCTGGAGGTCCTGCCTATGACGACACTGGAGAACCTGGGACGCCTGCTGCGGGAAAAACGAGGTGACCGGGGAATCCGCGAGGTAGCGAGGGAGATCGGCATCAGTCACGCGACGCTGTCCAGGGTCGAGCGAGGTCATCTCCCTGATTTGGAGAATTACCAGAAGATTTGCAGATGGATGGGGATCGAAATCGCTTCGGTTACCGGCATGGCGTCCAAAAAGGAATCTACGCCAGTAGCCCAAGTCCATTTCCGCAAAGCCCCGACCATCAACCCCAAGACTGCTCAGGCTTTAGCCCAAATGATTCTTGCTGCGCAGGCCATGCTGGTCGCGAAGTAGGACCGAAGGATCAGACATGACTCTCTTGCGCCGAGGCTTCAAAACGTGGTGCGAGAACGTCGCGTGGGGTTATCGCCGCGATCTTCATCTTAAGAAGTCCGACCGATTGGATCCTAGGCATCTGGCTCGTCACATCGACGTGGCCATCTGGACACCTCACGAAATCCAAGGTCTCGATCCGGCGGCCCTACATTACTTGCTTAAGGTCGATCCAGCGAGTTGGTCGGCGGTGACTCTCACGGTCAGTCAGGCCTCCGTGATCATCACCAACAGTAGTCACCCCGTTACTCGGCAGAACAACAGCCTCGCCCACGAACTTTCGCACCTCATCCTCAAGCATGAGCCGGCGAAGGCCTTCGTGACATCCGACGGCATGATGGTCATGAACCACTACAACCCCACGCACGAGGAAGAGGCTAGTTGCCTATCGTCGACGCTGCTTGTCCCGCGGGAAGGGCTGCTCTATTTGCTTTCGCTCGGACTCAACGATGAACAGATGGCGGACCATTTCGCGGTGAGTTTGAAGTTGCTTCGAATGCGCAAGAACATTACGGCCGTCGCTCGACAATTGCGCTACTCCCACAGCGGTGCGCGACGCCGCTCTTGAGAGCGGTCGGTTAGCCGGCACCCTGGACTAGCCAGACGCTGTAATCGTACGACGCCGTGTAGGTGTGCACGGTCGTGTATGGCTCTCCGGAGCTCTCCCCATGGAGACTCTCCCTAAGAAGCTTGTGGAAGGGTCTACATCAGGCTACACCCCTACATGACCAGCTTTCAGAGCGTGCCGATGCCTGCGCTGAAAATTCCATGTATCGGTTTCCGCGTTTAATCAGGCATTGCGGAACGTTCCCACGACAACTCTTGCGCAGCCGGCTTGCATCCAACTGTGCACCTTCATTGCAAAGCGAGAAGGAGCGCACCTATGTCTATTCGAGTCGGCTTGTCCATTGTGGTTGTGCTCTCGGTATTGGCGGGCCTTGATTGGCCTCGATCGGCTTTCGGCCAGGATAGAGGGGGCCAGGAAGGCGCCTTTCACAGCCAGGTGGATCTCGTGTCCGTGTATTTCACGGTGCGCGACGACAAGAAACACCTGGCCAGCGACCTAGCGCAAGACAAGTTTAGCGTCTCTGAAGACGGCCAGCCGCAGGTTATCAAGCTGTTTGCCCACCACAGCGACGTGGTCCTGAACGTGGGAGTGCTCTTGGACACGGGCACTAACATGTCCTGGATTCTCGGCGAGGAGGCGCAGGCCGCGAGGCTGTTCATGATGCACGTTGTAAGGCCCACAGACCTGGGCTTTATTCTGAGCTACGCCTCGCGGGTTGAAACCGTGCAGTTGCCGACGTCAGACGTTGCGCTCCTAGAGGAGAAGGCGGATACCGTTGGGAGTGGAGCGGCGATTGGATTGCCAGACCAAGGCTCGTCCCCCGAGCCGAGGATCGGGATGCCCGGGAGTGGAGGGACGGTGGGCATCAACGGGCGACCCGTTAACGAGAACCGCGAAGCCCACCTGTACGACGCGATCCGCGTGTCCACACTCCGTTACCTGGCGGGCGAGGTGGGACGCAAGGCGGTGGTTATCGTAGCTCTCTCCGGCGATTCCCGAAGTGAGTCTTCGATGGAAGAGGCCCTGGAAGCTCTGCTCGAAAACGACGTGATCGCCTATGTCCTGCAGATTTACGATGCCTCAAAGCGGGACAACTGCGACGTGCTCCATATATACAGAGAAGACGGGCATGGAGAGTCCCTGCTCAAGAAACTCGCCGAGGCCACCGGCGGGCGGATGTTGGAAGTCCGGGGTATTGGTAAACTCGAGGCCGCGCTTGACGAGATCTCCGACGAACTACACCACCAATACAGCCTAGGCTACTACCCCGAAAACAAGAATTGGGACGGCAAGTTCCGCAAGATCCAGATTTCCGCGGGGGAGAAAGCTTATAAGGTTTATGCTCGCAAAGGCTACTACGCCAACCCTCCGGCGGGGAATGTAGCGACAACCCACTAACCAATGAGTCGGGGCACCGAATCCTACGCGGTCGCCTACCGTAGAACGCGGCGCAAACCGGTGCACCACCATTAGTATTAGTGGGCCGTGAAAGCGGCAGCAACCCTAAGGCTTCGCAGCGGCAGCCGCACCTTGACCGAGAATCTGAGCCGCCCGCGCGATCTCAGAGACTCCAAAGAAGACCAGCGGGCTATTCGTTCCAGACTCCAAACCGCAGTACGCGTAATTAATATTGATGCTAGCTTCCCCCAGGCGCGACGCCACCCTCGCAATCTCGCCGGGTTGGTTCGGAAGTTTGAGCATTAGGACGTCTCCCGCGGTGTATGTCAGACGCGCACCCTCCAACGCCGCGTTAAACGCCGCGGGATTGTCCACGATGAATCGAGTAACGCTCTTCCCTCCCGACGGGAAAGAATCAAGCGCGAGAATGTTCACTCCGTGATCGGCGAGTGCCTGGCAGATTTTTCCGAGCGTACCTGCCCGATCCTCCAGAAACACGGTGAATTCTTTGGTTACAGGCATGGTGGGGACCTCCTTTGCCTCACCGAGAATGCAGGACGCATTTTCGGTTTGGTGTATGTGCCAAAATCATACGCGCTAGATCGCGGGCCTTCAAGATTGGCTGACGAGGAGCGCGGTCTTTGGCAGGAGCGATTGGCGCTACTACCAGAATACGGACGTGTAACTCAACGACCTCACGGTTCAGAATGGCGTTCTGGGAAATTTGCCGGAAACTCGATCGAGATGATTCGCGTGATCTCATCGGTGTAGGTGTGCAGGAAGGCAAGTCTTCAGCAGCGGTCTAACTCAGGTTTCTGAGTTCATTCACGAGCTTCCTGGCCTCTTTCATCCTTTCCTTGTAATACGATGAGCTAATAAGGATTTCATCGGTTCCAACTTGCACGCTTTCCGTGATTCCTTCTTTTGACAGGAATAGGGCGAGCGCTATGTACGTTTTGATTTCCTTCTCGATAAACTGAACTGCCTGACGCTTAACTTCATCCATTTTTCACCCTGCCACAAACTACGCGCTTCCTTCACCCGCGAATCAACAGCTTAGAAGGCATTGCGGCACATATCTGTTCACTTGTGCACACATTCGCATCTGGTTGTTCCGACAAACCAACATTAAGCAGAAGACGCAGTTAGCAGCAATTTCTTGGGCTGCGGTTTATGTGCACGCCACGAATTCGACCACGGGTTCGCTTTGACGGTGCCAGGCGGCCACGAGCAGAACTTTGTGGCGAAAGGGGTACCGAAGTACGTAGTAGACATTGGCCGCCCCATCGATTTCAAAGAAACTAGGGCGGCGGGAGTCTGGTCGTTCCAGCAAACCAGCGTTGAGCAAAAGGCGCAGCTCGGCAAGCTGCTCCGGCGTGTGTTTCCGGAGGTCTTCAATCACTCGCGGTAGCTCTTGCAGGTCAACCATTTTCCTTTGTTAATCCCCACTCGTTATGACCCCAGCTCAATACTAGGGACGAAAAGTCTTTTGGTTTATTTGTCGCGCCATTTCCAGGTCGTCGGTTTCTTTTTTCACGCGCCCGATTTCCACCTGCGGAGCCTCGCGCTTCACGAGCTTCTCAAATTCGAAAATGGCAACCTCCGCTTGTGCATCCAGTCGTTTTGAAGATATCGCGAGCTTGAAAGAGTTCAGGTTGCTGGAACGAAGAAGGCTTACCGCGTTCTGAGAATCCTCCCATCGAGCAATTACCCGGTCTACCGAGCGATAGGGATCACTTGTTAAGAAGAAAGAAATGGCCTTGTTCGTTGAGCCGTCGAGGTAATTCGTTGGGAAGAAGTTGATCTCCGGATATAGGCTCGTTGCGGTTCCGTAGCGGGCGGAGACGGCTTGTACCATGTCATCGTCAGTCAGGCCTTCTGTGTCGTCCCGGTCGTAAGTCACCACGATTCTGTAGAGCTCGCCATTGTAGAAGCTGAACAAAATCTGCGAAACCGGGTACACTCCGACCCGAGAGCGAGAAGAGTTCAGCGTCCAAAACGTCAACTCTTGAATGGCTGCTGGGCGCTGGTGAATTAGAGTCGTATAGTGCGAGTACGGACCGACCTGCTTCGAGAGCTCGGCTAAACTCGTTCCGAGCGAGAATGCTCGATACTTTGAAAGATCCTGACCGGAAATCATGGGAGCGGAAAGCAGGATCAGGGAAAGAGCAACGACTATGTTGCGCATCATTTTCATTTGAAGATCCCCTTCAATCAATCAACGATTCAAGATCGGTGCCACGTTGGCCTGTATCATTGTTCCTGTCAGCAGCCCCGCGCTGCCTGCGAGCCCCATGCTTTGGTCCGGGCGGCAGTCAATCTCCGCTCGGCACCAACCCCTGAGGGACCTCGGCTGAGAAGAGAAACAAGCTCTCCTGGATATGCCGTGAGTGAGCTGAGACAGTGACATAGTGAACTACCGGGAAACGTTCCGAGTCCAGCGAGGTGATTCGCGTGATTTCCAGCGCATTGAATTGCCCGGACCTTGGATCGCCCAGGATTCGCTCGACTGCCCTGCGTGCTATCTTTTCTCCGTCAATACCGAAGACAGTCGCCTTGATTTCGTTAGCGAGGAAGAAGAAGGTCCACCCTGCTTTGTGGATCTCTCGATCCAATGCGTGCCCATCGAGACCTTGACTAGTCTCCAGCCCGGCACACAGCACTCGCTTTCGAACTGCAAGGCTTCCGGCAAGAGTGCGCCCTCCTTTATCAGGACCGTCCCCGTTTTGATTGTCTCCGCCATTTGGTTCTCTTCGTCGACTACGGTGATCCATTGTTTTCGTCGAAGCGAGCGTCACAATAGCCGCAGAAACGGGTCTAGGAATGACTCGTACAGTGGCGTTCCCGGTCAAAAAACGAGGCTACCCAGGGCTGCCTTCCCCCAATTCTGGGGTATCTTGTGGCATCGGACAGGAGTGCACGGGGGAAGACTGAACTCGGGTACGATATTCGTGTTCTTGATGGCCAGTGCCTCCTCGAGGTCTTGCCGTTGACCAGTTCGGTGGGAAGGGAAGAGCCGGCAGTTGGCGGGCCGCAGCCGATCGTCTTGCGCTCCCCTTCCTCGATGACTTGCGCCTCGGAACTGATCCTCATCTGCAGCTCCATCACGTCGCGTACTCAAGCGCGCCGACCGGGGCCGATGCTCCCATTCGGGTCATCCTTCGGAAGGCTGCCGACGTCGCACGGGTGATCGTAGTGATCAATCACTTTGTCCGAATGATCCATATCGCCTTCGCTCCCGTACTTGCTTTGTTTTCCAGACGCCTTCCGCGATTCTCGAATGATTTCACCGGCCATGTAGAAACGGGTCCAAGGCTCGCTTTCGAATCGCAAGGATTCCGCCATAAGGGCGTCTTCTTCGATCAGGGTGGTCTCCGCTTTGATTGTGTCTGGCATTGGCGTCTCGCTTGCGTTTACGGTGGTGCTCAGGATCACCACGCTCACAGCCTTACAGTGATTTGCTGGCCCTAGGTCCGATCTCGTTATTGGCACTGTAGGAAGTCCGATCCTCGTGTTTTCAGAAATTAAGGCCAGGACAACCGTGAAGGCACCCGCACAGACCAAGAAGTCCACCGATAGTTGGTGACTTGCGGAGGAGCGCAATAACACCACTAGGAGCAACGCAGTGATGCAAACCCACTTCAGGCTTCTCGTGACCATTGGTAACCTCGTTTCTCCGTCCAGTTGCCCTTCGCCAGAGCGTGCGGCGGCGGACTGGCGCGCCCCCGAACGAAAGGCCTATCCATTTCCGGCTGCTTGGGAAATCCGGGCCGACAAACCGCGGAGTCTACTGTCTCGCTCGCACCACTCGCGAGACAGGACGAGTACTCACACCCGGACGTCAATTAATCCAGCTATTGCCTGCTTGGGCGACCTTCGTTTTCGTTGTTCCCGCGACAGGTTCGTCGCTCAGCTCTTTTTCGGCTCTAACCCAGTCTTCGACATCTTTTCCCTGTTCGTTGCCGCGCTGAAGATACAGCTCATAAGCTCGGCACGCGATCTCTTCTCTCGATGGTTCTCTGTGTCCAAACATGGCAACCTCCTTGGTTGTTAGCACGGAGGCCGGAGCGCCGACCTCCGCATGTTAAGATGTGGGTTACTTGCTGTTTGCTGAGACGCTGATCTTTATCTGCTTCGGCTTCGACTCCTCACGCTTCGCCATGTGCAGGGTCAAGACCCCATTGCGATACTCGGCCCGAATGTTCTCGGAGCTGACCGTGTTCGGCAGTGAGAAGCTCCGCATGAACGAACCATAGGCGCGTTCAACTCGCAGATAATTGTCCTCATTGACGTCCTTTTCGAATTTTCGCTCTCCACGGATGGTTAACGTGTTGTTTTCGACGCGTACGTCAATGTCTTTGTCTTGGAGATCCGGCAGGTCGGCCTTGACGACCAATTCGTTCTCGGTTTCATATATGTCGACTAGTGGCGCCCAGGTTGCCAGTTCGGCAGGACCCGAGCGGTCGCGACTAAAGTTGTCTTCGAACAAACGATTGACCTGGTCCTGTAAAGATGCCAAACCGCGGGACTGGTCCCAACGTGTGATGGTGTTCATAGCAACCTCCTTGGTTGTCTTGCTGAAGTACGTGTTGAAAGTCTCGTGCGTTTTGTAGTTTCCCTTGCGCTGGAGAAGTGAGGGGGCGTACCCAGCCCGCCCCCCGCCGAACGAAAAGACCTACAGGCTTCAGACTGCTACGGCAGCGGCGATCTTGTGGAAGGTTGAGTTGGAAACCTCATAGGTTTCAACCTGAGGAGTTCCCTCAACGACTCTCGCCAGGATCTTCGTCACTTCTGGATACGTTCCGCGGTTGTAGGCTTCGGCGTTCTGTTTGTTATCCCACAAACTGATTCCAAACGCTTTCGTTTCGCCCGGGCCGATAAACGTGATTTCGTCCTTGAACCCAGTCTGTTTTCGAAGCAAGGGAAAAATGTCCTTTTCGATTCTCTGGGTGAATTCCGAGACGCTATTAGGTTTCAGATGCATGGAAACTCTGCGTGCAAACATGTCAACCTCCTTGGTTGTCATGGCCAAGGGGCGATTCTAGATAACCATTTGTAGTTTAGATTACCCCATGAATCCCTCAGTCAATTAACAAACATAGGTTAATTAACTTGACGTGTCAAGTGTAATCTGCGATTATTTTATTTGGTTTAATATCCGAAGTTAAGCGATCGGAGGCACCTTGTGGACGTTTGTCTAGTGATCAAACAGCGGCTGGAAGAATTGGGGTTTGAGCAGAGAGATCTTGCGGCGGCCGCCGAAGTTACGGAGTCTTACATTTCCCAGCTGCTCACTCGGAAGAAATCGCCCCCGGCGCCTAGCCGAACAGACATTTACGACAAAATGGCGAAATTCTTGAAACTCCCGAGCGGTGAGCTTTCGAAACTAGCTGACCACGAGCGCAAGGAGCAATTGAAGAAAACCTTGGGGCACGCACCCCCGCCCTTATTTAAGGAAGTTCGAGAGTTGGTTCTCCGAAAGTGCGTTCCTGACAAAGAAAAACAATTTCGCATCATGTTTGAGAAGCATCCTTTTGGTGAAGTCGAACGCCTAGTCATACAAAAGCTTCTAGACGTTGCCAAGAGAGTCGCCAAGGAAGAATTGGAAAGTGAAAACTGGGTCCACCAAGTGGCTCGGCTCACCGGCCGAAGCTACGAAGAAATGCGAGTCAGCATCCTCGAGTTCCTAGACACGGATGCTTTAAACCTATCAATCGAGAACAGCGTTACCTTCCTGGATCCGCTGATCGAATCCTGGGACTTCGACCTTGCAACCTTTGGCATGGAAATTGTGTTAAACGGTAGACTAGCCCCAGGAGACCCAAAGAAATTTGAGTTTGTCGAAAGGGAACCGGGCCAATCTGAGGAAGAGCGTGGGCTGAAAGAATTCCTTCGTGACACTTCCCTGAGCCGTGGTGCAACCGAGGAAGAAATTCAGTTTCTAAAGAGACTGAGAATCAAGGGAAAACGGCCCACTGCGCTCTATTATTACCGGGAATTACAAAACCTCAGAGACCCGCTCAATTTTCGTGACCTCTTGGCCCACACCCCGCAAACGAAAATACAGGGCGAGTCCCAACCGGACGGTTCAGTTCCTCCGACGCACAAATATCACGGGGCTAATGGCACTCAGAAACAACTGCAGCTTGACGGCGGGAAAAGAGCAATACGGCAATGGGCAGGAAACAAAGGCAGTCGCGGCAAAAAACAAAAGGCAAAGTCGTAGAAAGGTCTCCCGTTCCTCAGCGCGCAAACATGCTCCAGATGAGACAAACTGACGACGCGAGTCTGCGTGCCACAACGCTCGTTCCCATGGTCGTCGAGGAGACGAGCCGGGGCGAACGTGCCTACGACATCTATTCCCGGCTGCTCAAAGACCACATCATCTTTATTGGCACGACGATCGACGATCATGTCGCCAATCTCGTGACGGCGCAGTTGCTCTTCCTCGAATCCGAAGAGCCTGAGAAAGATATCTCGGTATACATCAACTCGCCGGGCGGGTCGATTTCAGCGGGAATGGCGATTTACGACACGATGCAGTTCGTGCGCCCCGATGTAGTGACGTATTGCATCGGCCAGTCGGCCTCGATTGCAGCACTGCTTCTCGTCGCAGGCACGCCAAAAAAACGCTATGCCCTGCCCAACTCCCGAGTTCTCATCCACCAACCCTGGATGTCCGGCCTTTCCGGCCAAGCTACTGACATCGATATCCACGCCCGGGAAATCCTCCGGACTCGCGACTCACTCAACAAGCTTCTCGCGTTTCATACGGGACAGCCGGTCGAAAAGATTGAAAAGGATGTGGAGCGTGATTTCATCATGACTGCGGAGCAGGCCAAGGCGTACGGCGTCGTGGATGAAATCATCACGAAACACCGCTAAGGTTCCTACAGTTTCCGCTCTTCAATCGCGTGTTCAAAAGCCAAAATGACTTCCTAAGATGACAAGAAGTAATTGGAACGCCTGTCCCATTCTCGTCCGATGAAAACACGCTCAAGGGATGAATTCAACCAAGGGGTGAAACGCGCCTTGGCCTATGCTTTCACGCTCTTCCGTCGCCGCGCTTTCGCGACGGGCGGGATGATCGACCTAATAACTTTGAATGCGACCTCCCCATCATTTTCCCCCAGCCTGCGACGAACCACTTCGAACGACGCCTCACACAATTTCATCCAAAACTGACACTGTCAGTCTTGCATATGCATTAGACCTCGTCTCACGTTCTGGAGTCTCGGATCCCTCTCTCTCGTTACCGCCGCCCGCCAGTCTCGCTTCGAGGGCTCGGAAAAATCCCTCGCCGATTTTGGCTCAGCCGGTGCTGTATCCAAGTGCTCGGATCATTGAAACGGAGGCCGCCTTTCAAGTTAAATTCTTCGCACATTAATCAGCGCCTACCGCCATAACCGTCTCCGAGACCTTGCGATGTCGCGATCGTGCGCCGACTAATGCCAACGTGTTGCGCGACGGCATGAATCGCCAGGAAATTTCAGTTTCTCATTGATCGACGCGGCAATTACGCCAGCGAGGATGGAATTGGATCGGCCGTTCGTAGTTAGCCCGAAGAGAATCTGCTCGGCGACCACTCAGGTCCAAGTGACCGTTAAATTTTAGCATCGCGATTCGTCTGGACGAGCGAGACCGGTGGATGTAGCTACTGAGCCACTATTTGGCGTCAGATGAGTCCACTGCTACGATTACGGTTAATGCGAGCGATTGACGGACCGGACTAGAGGCCGGCTTTTGCGTCTTAAACGACGCTTAGGACGTTTACGCTTGGCCACGTCTCTGCAAGCTTGTTTCTCGTTCACATTGTCTGTGGAAGTTTCGTCGGCGCCGCGCTCTTTTTTTGTGCAGATCTCGCAGGTTTGGATCGGCTCCGTGGGAACGCCGTCCACTTCGTAGTCACGGGGCATTTCGTGGATTCGCACTCGATCGGAGCGGTTGAGCCACAGGGCATATCCGTTGCTTTTCCGGCTGCGATTGGTCAGACCGAGTGAGGTCAAAATATACCCAACTTTTCTCTCATTCAGCCGGGACGGTTCGCCACGCGACGCAAGGTCCAGGCTCATCGCAATTGTCAAATCGCTGAGCATGAAACCAGGAGATGCTAGATACCTATGGATGGATGCGTGAAGTACTCGAACGGCTGATGCTTGAGCCGGGGACAACAAGCTGGGTTGGAATCGGCGCTGGGCGCCGATCCAAGAGGCCAATGACTCGCAAAATTTCTGATCACTGCCGAACGGAAGGGCGAGAGCACGATAGAGGTCCAGCGCCCGCGAGGACAGCTGTGCCTTAAGCGGAGCTTTGGGAACTGGCAGCTTATGGTAGTGCTCGAATCGGAATTGCAGCAAGCGCATGCGAACCTTTTCCGCGTACAGCAAGACCCTTGGGTCGTCTGGGCTATTGAGATCCATCCGCGAGGTTTTGTGCATTGGGATTATAATGCAGCGGCTATTCAACTGCGGATCATCTGGCAGTTCCACCCACGAAAGCACTTTTGGTCCGTAGGCCAGCTGCGCCTTGTCAGAGCTCAAAGCAACCAAGCCCCGTGAACTGCTCGACCGCAAGAGATGAAAGAGTCTGCGTGGCTGACCGGCCGACCGAGTTTCGTCAATCAAGATCGTCGGCCCAATACGATGACAGATATCGTAAAAGGCCGCGGAAGTAATATCAGCGGTCAGCAGGCTGCGGCGGCACAGCAAACTCAGGATGCGCAAAGCCGTGGTCTTCCCCGAGCCAGGCGGACCCAGTAGAGCCAGATAGGGAGCGAACGGCAGCTCATCTGGAAACCAAGTGCTGAATGCGTAGGCGGTCATCAACGCGACCGATGCGCTATCGACATCGAGGCAGAATACGAAAAAAGAGGATACGTCTTTTATGAGCTCCTGGAGTCCATGGTAGGGCTCGGCTCCCTGCGGGAGCCGCACATGTTTCAACAACAAGTCTGTCCGCGAAAGTGGAACCAGAATCCGATTCTGATCCACCCACCGCTCTGCGTAGTGCACGATTCCGTCCTTGTACACGGCGAGTACTGATCCGCCTCGGCAGCGGCGGGATGGGCGAGGTGTATCTGGCCGATGACACAGGCTTGAAACGCCAAGTTGCCTTGAAGCGCATTTCACCGACAATGCGTGCCGACCCAAAGTCCAGGCAGCGATTGTGGAAAGAGGCAGAATTGGCTTCGCGCTTGAACGACCCCCACATTGCCGCAGTCTACGACGTGATCGAAGATGGCGACGAAGTCTTCGTCGTCATGGAATATGTCGAAGGGGAAACGCTGCGACGTCGGCTGACCCGGTCACTTAAGGTCGCTGACTTTCTCTCCATCTCCACGCAGTGCGCCGCGGCGCTCGCCGTCGCACATCAAGCAGGATTGTTACACCGCGATATCAAGCCCGAAAACATTATGTTGACGGGTTCGGGGCAAGTGAAAACGCTCGATTTCGGCGTGGCTCGCGAAATGCCTGGCTCCGATTGCGCAAACACTCAGGAGACATTCGAAAGCGCAAGCATCTCTGGGACACTGCCATACATGCCCCCTGAGATCCTGGGTGAAAGGCAGGCAGACGCTCGCGCCGACATCTATTCGCTCGGCGTCGTCTTCTACGAAGCGTTGGCAGGGCATAACCCATTTCGTCGAGCGGGGTTTCTTGAAACCTGTAACGCAATCATGCACGAAGTCCCCCCGCCGCTGCGCGAACAGAATTCACAAGTCCCGAAAGAACTCGAGCGCATCGTCGCGAAGATGCTGGCAACGAATCCCGAAGAGCGATATGTCACTGCTGCTGACTTGCGCGTGGATCTCGAAGCGGTACGACGCGGTTTGGAGCCCATTGCGCTGCTGACATCCAAAGCCCGCTACAAGACTTTTTTGACAGGGCGTCTGCAGCTTGCGATTCTCGTCGCGGCGCTTCTTGCAGCCATTGCCATAAGCGGAACACTGATCTATGGACGCTACCATTCCCCGGTCTTGAACGAACACGATTCGATCCTCCTTGGCGATTTTGAAAACCAGACGGGCCAAAAGATTTTCGACGCCACAGTGACTGAGGCGGTGAGGCAATCGCTCGAACAATCCCGCTATGTGCATCTTGTTTCCCGCTCGCAGGTCGCCGAAGTGATGCATCGAATGGGCCGCACCGAAATTGCCCCCGTGGATGTGAATCTTGGCCGCGAGATCTGCCAGCGGGAAAATTTTCGCGCGCTGCTGCTTGGCCGCATTACGACATCTGGTTCGAGTTATCGTGTGACTGCGCAGATCGTGGATCCCTGGCGGGCAGATGCGGTCCTTACGGAGAAGGCTTCCTTCAAATCTTCTTCCGATTTGTATCCCGCTGTGGATGAACTCACGCAACATCTGCGAGCTCATCTGGGTGAGACTCTAAAACAAGTCCAGGAAAACGCTCAGCCACTCGAGCGCGTAACGACAAGTTCTCTTGAGGCGCTGCAACGCTATTCTCGTGCGCTCGATTTCTACGCCGCCGGCGATATGGAAGCATTCATTCCACTCGCCAAGAGCGCCACAGATCTCGATCCCGATTTCGCTATGGCCCACCTGTATTTGGCGCTCACTTATGATCAGCTCGGCAACGATAGGGAAGCTCTTGCACATATAGAGCTCGCGCAGAAAGGATTGAACCTCGTTACCGAACGCGAGCGGTACCTAATTCTAGCGACGCACTACAGATCGCAGCGGCTCTACGAAAAGGCCGCAGAAAACTACCGGCTGCTTACGGACCTTTACCCAAATGACCTTGAAGCATTTCAGGGTCTGGCGTCAGCTTCTTACGATGCCGGCCGGGTCGAGGACGCGATTTCCTCGGAGAAAATGGCACTCCGAATCAACCCTGACAGTGCAAGGGATCATGTGGGCTTGATGCTTAATCTGAATCGCCTCAACCGCTTCGAAGAAGCGCTCGCGGACTACGAATCGGCGAAGTCACGCGGTGTAAAGCACCCGCGGCTCCACTGGGTCGTTGGGCTGGCCTACCTCGGCAAGGGAGATACGACGTCGGCAAGGCGCGAATTCGAGGTACTGCGCGAAGAGGGAGGCCCTCACGATGAGAGTTTGGCCGCGCTCTGCCTAGCACGAGTCCTGATGTACGAGGGGCGTTTGCGTGAGGCAACGGAGGCGTTGCGAGCCGGATTGGTTCTTGACGAAAAACTCCACAGCGAAGGCTGGGTCCCCGTCCGGCGATATTTGTTGGCGCAGATACAACGGACCCGCGGTCGGGTGGTCGAGGCCCAGGCAGAGGCTCGGCTTCTGGCCAATGCGGCACAGACAGACGGTGATCCGTGGGAGTTGCGGCGCGCGGGCATATTGGAACTCGAATTAGGCGACACGCGCACCTCGCAACGGTTGCTCTCGCGGCTGGCCGATCTGCGGGACACCCAAGGTGCCTTCACACAGGCGTGCTTTGAGAATCTGAAAGGATCCTTGGAACTTGCTGCGGGCAGGATCGAGGCTGCGGTAGAAAGCCAGCGCCGTGCGTCTGCTTTTTTCTCCTTCTTCGCGCCCTATATGTCTCTCGCTGAGGCCTATACCGCTCAGCGGGACTGGATTAATGCCATCGAGGCCTATCGACGATATCTTGAACGCAAGGGAGAGGTCTTCACTGACGATTCGCCCAGTGATTGGGTCTTGGCCTATCTGTCGCGTGCGCGGGTCTTTGCGCAGGCCGGAGACACTCAAAATGCGCTCTCTTCGTATGACGAGTTTCTTCGTATTTGGGCGGACGCAGACCCCGATTTGCCGGACCTCCGCCAAGCGCGTGCAGAGCGCGAGAAATTGATCGCCGCACCAAGTGTCAGGCCCCTGAAAACGAAAGAGGGGCTCAGGACCCCGTAATTCTCACACAAGGAGGATGTATGGAACCAGCATCAGCAAGAGAAAGTGGATACTATGGAGAGCCTTTGTCGGACAATGAATTCAGAACCTTGGTTAAGGATCATATAAGAGCTTTCAAGGACGGTGATAGGGTCACGGTGGTGGTCTCGACCGCCCCCACGTCGCCGGGGATCGCCGCAGTGGTTACGTGCACTCGCCCTCCGTGCTGGTGACCTACCCGTGCCTCCAGTCGAGACAGGGAAGGGTTCGTAGCCTCAAAAAGCGTTCCGCGGAAGATCGCTCTGAACCTCCCAGGAGCCAGTGAGCAGCCCCCGCTGGGTGGCGAAGAGCAGGATCGATGGTCACCGCTCTGAGCCTTGTGAAGCGGAAGATAGAAGTGTGATAGGACGCCAGAAGGGCTTCCTTTCCGGCACGCATTCTTATTTCGCGGCCTCGTATGCACGGTTGAGCCACCACACCGCGTCACGCATGTCGTCCGCTGCGTCCAGCTGAAAGGAGTACCACTTCACGTCCGGTGTTTGTCTTTCCGAGCTAATGCGCGGGTCTTTTCTGGCGCGCCGCAATAGCGCCGATGGCATGGAATCGAACTTAAAGATAAACGAGTCAGGAGTGCTCAGCGCGCGCGTGCGCGGCAGCGCCGCGAAGATGACGCCATTGTGATAGAAGCTCACTAGCCCGAACATCGGTCGCGACGTGACGCGCGGCCAGCTACTTACCTCATGTTCCAGCATGCCCGACCACTGCCGCATCTCCTCCGAGATACGGAGCAGCTTCGGCCACTTGGAGATGGCCGATCTTGCTTTAGTGGGTGAACGCCTCGGCGTGACCACAGTGAATCGTAACACCCTCTTTCGACTGTTTCACACGGGAGCGGGAGCGGGAGCCGGAGCCGGTCGGAGCCCGGCCGAACAACGGGTATTCAGTGCTGGAATCACGCCGAAACCTTTTCGTTTCGAGCTGCGGATCGACCTTGAAACAGAGGTCAGTCTTCTAATGGCTTAGGGCGTGTCGTTAAGCCTTCGAGAAGATTGATGCACGAACCTGCAGAATGCCGATCGAGAAGCAGTTACAGAAACTGCAGAAGAGGAGGACAAAACCCGCGATTCTAAGCCCACTCCTCTAAAGAACGGCCCCGGTAATCAAAATAGGATAGCCAGTTTCCTCCCCCCTCCCGAATCAGCAATCAAACCACAGCGCGGAATCCGCACCGCGAGATGCTCGACCTCCAGTACGCCAAGTCTGCCATAAATTCGATAGATCGGGGTTCAGAGTCTAGAAAAGGGCGTGCGGCCGGCTCTATGCGCGTTCCTCCAGACAAGCTCGTTCGGATCGAGACAAAAAATGGTTCGTCGGTCATTTTAGTGTCGCATACGCTTCGGTCCGAAAGATTGCGAGTGTTCTGCGACGGAAGGATATATATAGAAGTGACTCGATGACCCGAAGTTGATATGTGCTGCCACCGAGCCCGGGGGAGATCTGACAAAATGCCGTCGTCTGGCTACGATCCAAGGAGGAAACCGAGAAGCAACTTCGCATCATTTTTGCCAATGAAGCGTTGGCACGATTATGGCAGTACGAGCTCGACGAATTGCGGGACAGTGCACTCGACACAATTTTCTCTCCCGAGGACATCCCCCATATTATCCGCGATCACAAATTGGGGCACCGCTACGGCCGGCACCGCAGCGAGTTCCACCTTCCACGTAAAGACGGCAAGAGAATCCCGGTAATCTTCAGCGGGCGGGTGATTCAAGGACCAGACGGCTGGGACTATGTTGTGTTGACCGCGACGTCGTCCGTGCCATGCGCTTGGGCGCGCGGGGCGTTGTGCTCAAGCAATCGGCCAGTGATCTGCTTTTGAAGAGCATTCGTCAGGTCCATGAAGGCGAAATCTGGCTTGACAATCGCATGACCGCTGAAGTGATCGATGCGTTCAAGAGGTCTGCCGAGTCCGGACAGCGCCGCGAAAAGCCGCTGTTGAGCGATCGCGAAAAGGAAGTCGTCCAGCTGGTGGTGCAGGGATTTCGCAACCGCGAAATCGGCGAGAAACTTTTTATCAGCGAGAGACGGTCAAGAACCATCTGCACAACATTTTCGACAAGCTCGGCGTGTCCGATCGGCTCGAGCTTGCTCTCTAGGCTATCCCATCACAAACTGGTCGACCAAGCATTACCCAAGGAACGATTTTGATGTTGACAGAGCGACCCGACATCGAAGGGATTAAAAGAAAGAACATCATCGACATGGCCTTGGGCTTCACTGCAATGACCAGAATTCTTTCCGCGAAATCAAAGGCCAAGATTGTCCTGAGTCTACCCGCGGCATCATCCGATGCTGTCTTTTCGGCGTCGGGTGAAGACCTACCCACTCATCCCGGACACTTGTGACACCGGCTCCTGCTCGCCTCGATACAGTGTAGGTGTGCAGGGTCGTGTATGGCTTTCCAGACCTCTCCCTATACAGACTCTCTCCGAGGAGCTTTTTGGAAACGCTTACATCAGGCTACACCCCTACACTCCTGTCGCCGAATCCTGTGGCGAACGGATTTAGCCCTCTATCTCCAATCTGTCTCTCAGCCCACTCGCACCCATACCAAAGCGAGCTAACAATGGTTAGTGTATAATCAGCAATGACGAGCAACGTGGCGGACTGTTACCCCACAGGTGGAATCCCACAGTTTTGCTAGCACTTTTCTAGCATTCATCAGTAAGTGCGTCCGCGTGTCTCTAAGCCACGATGGGGCAGGCCTGGAAACTCAGGCAGTCTGACAAACGGAGGAACCTTGGCACTGGTGATCGAGGAAAAGTACGACCAAGTACGCCAGCTCATCAGTATTGGCAAGGAGCGCGGCTATCTGCTCTACGCTGAGGTGAATGACATCCTCCCGCCCGAAGTGCATTCCTCCGAGGAGATTGACGACATGCTTTCCGCCTTTGAGCGCTACGGCATCAACATCTACGAGGATGCCACCAGTGCCGAGGCCACTCGTGATGCCGCGGAAGCTGCCGATTTCGGTGCCGTAGAGCCAAAAGAGGAACTCCCAATCGAGGAAAGTGAACTCGATCTGACACCGGGAACGGTCGAGAAGACTAACGATCCGGTTCGATCGTACCTTCGCGAAATGGGTACTGTTCCACTGCTGACGCGCGAAAGTGAAGTGGTGCTTGCGAAGCGCTTCGAGCGCGGGCATCTGCTCGTTCTGAAAACCATTACACGGGCGCCGCTCATTGTGAAAGAACTGTTGCAGGTTGGGGAGGCTTTGCGTAACGACTCCCGATCAATCAAGGAAATCATCCAGTTCGATGACGAAGAGCTAACTGAAGAGAACGTCGAAGCGGAGACGAAGAAGACGCTCAAGAAGATCGATAAGATCGCCGCGCTCTATCTGTTAGCGACGAAGCAAGCTGCGAAGCTCCAGCGTGTTCCGCGTTCCAAGAAGAGCTCTTATCTCCATGCTCGTTACGCTCTTGCCCGAACCCGCGTCGAGTTGTCGAAACGCGTCCGAGAACTCGATTTCAAGCTGTCTGAGAAGAAGCGGCTGATCAAGAAGATCCACCAGACGGTCGAGCGCGTTCACTTCCTCGAACGCGAAATCGGAAAGCTCGAGCGCCGCGTCGATGCATCGAAAGCCGATGCCCAGGCCGAGGCGCGCAAGGACCTGAAAGCCCGCCGACAGGAGCTGAACGAGATTGACGTCGCGAGTGAGGTCAGTTCGATGGAGCTGAAGCGGGCGCTCCAGATCATCCTGCGGGGCGAAGCAGAAGCCGAACGGGCCAAAAAGGAATTGGTCGAAGCGAATCTCCGCCTCGTCGTTTCCATCGCGAAAAAGTACAACAACCGCGGCCTGCAGTTTCTCGATCTGATTCAGGAAGGCAATATCGGTCTGATGAAAGGAGTGGATAAGTTCGAGTGGCGCCGTGGATACAAGTTCTCGACTTATGCGACTTGGTGGATCCGCCAAGGCGTCACCCGCGCCCTCGCTGATCAAGCACGCACAATCCGCGTTCCGGTGCACATGATCGAGGTAATCAACAAAGTTGTGCGAACTCAGCGACAGCTCTTGCAGGAATTAGGCCACGAGCCTACTTCTCAAGAAATTGCCAAGCGCATGGGTATCAGCGTCGAAAAGGTGCGCAAGACCAAAAAGATTGCCCAGCAACCGATCTCGCTTGAAACGCCCATCGGCGAGGAGGAAAACTCGCACCTGGGAGACTTTCTCGAGGACAAGACTGCCGTGTCGCCGTCGGATGCGGCGATCAACCTGAGCCTGATGGAGCAGACATCGTCGGTGCTGAAGACGCTTTCACCACGCGAAGAGAAAATCATCAGGATGCGGTTCGGTCTAGAGGATGGCAGCGAGCACACGCTTGAACAAGTGGGCCAAACATTCGCCGTCACCCGCGAACGTATCCGCCAGATCGAAGCCCAGGCACTACGCAAGCTGAGGCATCATTCGCGCTCGAACCGGCTCCGCGGCTTCCTCGTGCTCCGCTCGAGAGAGTCACTTTAGACCTACTACCTACAAAATCATGACTTCTCTGGATTTTCATGCGTCGTGAAATGGGACCCTTTTCAGTGAGCTGTTTGGGTCCTCCTTCTGTGCAGAGGACGAACTCTCCTGCACCGGAACCGCGGCAATCGGTTCAATCCGATCGGCCCGAAGTTGGGCAAAATCCGCCGCACTACTCAGAAAGTACTCAGATTGCTTCCGAGTGCCTCGTCATCAATGGAAGGCTGCACAAGAGGATCGTTACAACTATGAAGTGCGTCATACAGCCGCTGGGATTCTGGGGTGGAAGTCACTTTTCACACAATCCCCTTTCTTGCGTGCGGAAGGTTCGCACTCATTTTCGCGCCTCCGGATTTTGTCGGCGAAAGTCCAGAGATATATGGCCGCGTAAGCTCGCCATGGCCGCCAAGCCAGCGAGCGATGCTCAAATTCACTCGAACTGCTCAGCGCGAGCGCGCGCGCAAGATCGCGGTCAGCGGATGGAAACGCATCCGGCTCCCGAAGGTTGCGTATGGCCACCCATTGTGCTGTCGATTCTCCAGTTCCGAGAATTTCCGAGAGCCGCATGAGAAAGGCATTGGAGTCTGCCACTTTTTCGAAGCTAATTTGTCCATTGCAAACGGCACGCGCGAGAGCCCGAATAGCATCCGCTTGCGGTCCCGGTAAGCCGATGCCCTCCAGATCGGTATTGGCTAAAACTTCGGGTGTGGGAAAAAGATGAGTAAGGCCATCAGCGGGGCTGAATGGCTGCCCGAAAGCTCTGACCATCCGGCCGACAAGTGCGTTGGCTCTCTCGGTGCCTATCTGCTGTCCTAAGATGGCTTGCGTGGCGAGCTCGAAGCCGTTCCAGCAACCCGGAACTCGCAGTCCCGGGTGGGAGCTTATATGCGCAGCCAAATCTGGGTCAGCTCCCAACGTTCGGGCGATCGTCGGCCAGTCCGCGTCTAGATCGAACATGGCGCGGATACGCTCGATAATGAAGAAGAGTAAACGCGGCTCGCTAATCTGCACGCGTACGTTGAGTGCATTGCGACTCGCGTCCAGCGAGACCTCAAAATATCCGTGATTCCCACTCAGAGAAATCGAGCGGCGAAAGTACCCGCCTTCGGCGACTTCCACGCCGGGTGCGGCTTGGACCGCGAGGAACTCCAACGTCCGTTTCCAATCATAGGGCGGGCGAAAGCTCAGGTGAAAAAGATAGTGATTTTCGGGCTGCCGTGACATCTTTTGAGCCAGACCGCGGATTTGACTCGGCGTTCGATGATAGACGTTTCGGATCGCGGCGTTGAATCGGCGCACGGAGCCGAAGCCCGCGGCGAAGGCGATCTGCGTCATGGGCAAGGTGGTCTCGTCGATGAGCTTCTTGGCAAAGTGCACCCGGCGCGTCTGCGCAACGGCGCTGGGCGTGGCTCCCAGATGACGGAGAAAGAGACGCCGAAGATGGCGCGAACCCATTCCAAGATGTTCCGCCAGGGCTTCCACGCCCCCGCCTTCCAAACCCGTCTCGCTGATTAGTTGCAAGGCTCGCGAAACGGTGCTTTGCGTGCCGGCCCAAGCGGGAGTTCCAGGAGAGCATTCCGGGCGGCAACGTAAGCAAGGGCGAAAACCAGCTTCCGCTGCGGCAGCGGCACTCGGGAAATATCGGACGTTGCTCTCTTTTGACGTGCGCGAATGGCAAATTGGACGGCAATAAATTTTCGTGGTTAGCACTCCGATAAAAAACTTGCCGTCAAAGCGCGCATCACGTGCCAGTCTCGCTCGCGAACACACCCGCGGGTCCAGATTCATTAGTTTCTGTCCTTCGAGGATAAGCGTAACGGATTGGCGCGCGATTACTAGACGTTTTCGGACCTAGATTGTACGCGCGACCGCTAGTGGGGAGATCATGAATTTCTCGATATCGACCAATAAAAACTTGAGTTTTTCGAGTAAGGCGAACGATTCCGTCCTGTCCGGCCGATAATCAGGTCCGCAAACGTCCAACCTCATTCTTCCTGTCGCTCTATTCTGGCGCGCGGGTCTAAGGGTGTCACCGGATTCGGTTTGTTCTTTCTTGGCTGAATCCCGCGTCAGCCACGGCGCAACGAAGGAGCGCAGACTGACATCCCGGTCCCTCGGCCTAATCAACGAACCAATAGAGAGGCAACATGAGATCAATGATATCGACGTGCATGGCTGGGATAGCCTTGCTTGCGGCGTTTATAATTGCACCGGTTCGGCTCACTTCGCAAACTGCGCAGACCATGTACAAGATAGTTCCACTCGAGACGCTCGGCGGATTGAGTGGCGGAGGGAGCGGTATCAACGATCGAGGCTGGGCAACCGGGTTTGCCAACCAGCAAGGGGACAATGTTTCGCATGCTGCTTTGTGGGTGGGCGGGCCGCAGGTAATCGACCTAGGCGCTCTTGGAGGGCCGGGCTTCAACAGTGCCGTGGCTTGGCCGGTCAAGAGCAACAATGGATTGGTTGTAGGAATCTCAGACACAAATGAGGATCAGCAGCCTGCAGATAATTTTTCTTGCTACCCTTTCTTCGCGACGGGGTCCCCAACCGGGAAAGTATGTAAGGGCTTTCGATGGGCGAACGGTGTGATGACGGCGCTTCCGCCTTTTCCAGGAGGGTTCAATAGCTATGCCACGGCGGTGAACAACCGTGGTGAAATAGTCGGCTGGGCAGAGAACGGTGTCCAAGACCCGACGTGCAACACTGCTCTCCAGACTCTGCAGTTCCGAGCCGCGATCTGGCAAAAAGATGGCACGATGCAGGAATTACCGCCGCTCCCCGGTGATTCCACGAGCGCCGCCACGGCTATCAACGACCTAGGCCAAGTCGTTGGCATCTCTGGAGCTTGCGGCATCGCGGTCGGAGGCGTCAGCGCTGCCCACTCCGTTCTCTGGCAAAACGGCGTTCCCACCGAAATCCCGAACCTTGGAGGGCATACGTGGAACACTCCTGCGGCAATCAATAATCTGGGCACGGTGGTCGGTTTCTCCCTGCCCGCCGGACAGGACGGTACGCGAAACTTCGAAGCATTCCTTTGGACCCAAGCAGGTGGTTTACAACGATTGGGTAAGTTGCCGGGTGACATACGCGCCGAGGCCTTGGGCGTAAATGAGAAGAACCAAGTGGTTGGGCTATCGCGCGGAGGACCGTTCCTATTCCGCGCCTTCATTTGGCAGAACGGGGTAATGAGCGACCTCAATAGCATGACCGTAGCGGACTCCCAATTTCTGCTCTTTGCTAACGACATCAATGATGGCGGCGAAATCACGGGCGAGTCATTTGACCCAAACACGCTCGCGGCACCGGCTTTTGTGGGGATACCAGTCCTTGGCGGCGGAATGGGAGCGGCAGGCCAGGCCGTCGCCAATGGAAGCCAGATAGCGACTCTTCCGGACAAAGTGCGCAAGCATCTTCAGCGGCGACTGGGTCCTCTTGCAGATGACTGACGAGAACTGCACGGGAAGCGGAGAAAGCGGTCTTGATGATGTCGCATTCGGCAATTATCGCAACGAATCGAAAGCTAGTTTAGTCGAGGATGGGTGCGGGCAAACGCAGTACACACCCCGATACACCCCTTTGCCTGCACTCATCATATGATTTACTCGGGCAGTGCTACTCTGCTGGCCTTCGCCATCAGGAACCGGCCAGGAATGCGATCCAGATAATGAACTTCAATGCTCACGGCACAAAAGTCAGCCTACTCTTTCTCTTTGTCCTTTTCATCGCCGCAGAAATCCTGCTCTCCATGATTTCTCTCGGCGCTAAATCACCAAAATCCGCTCTCTGCAGCGCCTCTGAATATCACGAATTCGACTTCTGGATCGGCGATTGGGACGCCCTCGACTTCGTCACCTCCACAAAAGACGCCCGCGTCCGCGTCGATAGCATTCTCGATGGCTGCGTTATTCACGAGGACTACCAAAGCGTCGACGGCCACAAAGGCGAGAGCTTCAGCATTTACGATACCTCGCGAAAAGTGTGGCATCAGACCTGGGTCACCAATCGCGGCCAGCTCCTCACCATCGAAGGCAACATGCAAGACGGCGCAATGGTTCTCGCTGGCATCGATCGCACAACCTCCGGAGACGAGCGCGACGTTCGCGGCATTTGGAAACCGGTGGACAGTGGCGTGCGCGAAACCGCTTTCACCTCAACTGACGGCGGCAAGACCTGGAAGCCGTGGTTCGATCTGATGTTCCGCCCGCATAAGTAGATCGTCGTTCGAGCGAAAAGACTCCGGTTTTGGCCGCCGACTACGCACTACTTACCGAAAATCTTGGCCAATTCTACAACTTCGCCGACAAAGCCGTCCTCCTCGTCGGCGCCGGTCATGGCCAGCTTCTCGACTCCACGGTTCGAACAAAAAAACCATCGCCGCAGACCGCGACCTCGGCGTTCTCCTGGAATTTCAGCGAAGAATTGCCGCAGAGGCGCGGCAGGTTCCGTCGAGGTAGTGCACGAGAGATTTGTAGACGTCACCGCGCATAGTGACGTCGCCGGCAATGGGACCCTTTGAGATAGCGCATTGTGGGTCCTCCTTGGTCTGTGCGAATAATTATTCAGAGCTGCAATCGGAGTGGGTCTTGAGGGTATGCAGTGCCCGATAAGTCCGTTGGTCCCCTTCCCCCAACATCCGGAAAACCCGCGTCCGACAAGGGCCTGGGCATATGCCACGTCGAGTGCGGCGGCACGTGTGACGCCGTTGTGACAACGAGCTTGGCCACGACCGTGGCCTCGAGGTCGCCTGAGACTGCCTATCAGAGTGTCCGAAGCGCAGTGTAGGGTGCCGGATCGTGCAGGGTGTTCGAAAATCTTCCCGAGAAGAGGATCTCCGTAGAAAGCTCTCGAAAGAGGTACACGACCCTACACCCCTACACAGTCGGGGTAGGCGATTTATCAAACATCAATCCGAGCGGGGAGCTCGATAGCCATTTCAGGACAAGTCGGATGTCTCGCAAGTTTCACAAGGACTAAGCTGCTAGGCATCTGCGATCCTGGATCCAGCTTCGTCACGTAGCCATGCATCGGCAGGCTCTTCATCTGGCAACGCTTTCATGTCCTGATTTTGCATGATCGTGCGCGCGCAAGTGTTCCAGCGCAGAATGGCATCATCGTTTCCGCGTGGCGCAACCTTGATAGCTTTCTCGTAGTGGTCCATTGCTGCTCGCAGCGCGTGATATGCACTGGCGGCTGCTTCAGAACTTCCTTGCCGAATTCGGGCATTCCCCAGGCGCTCCCAGAAGATTCCGGCGTAATAGGCCCCCTCGTAATCCCCCTTAATTCGAGCGAGCACGTCCTGAGCGGCCTTTGCGTTCACGTTGGAATGAAATTGATCCGTTCGTGCGAGGAGGAGCGAGATCAATGCTTGCTGTTGGTCTGGCGCGATAGCCAGGATATCAATACAAATACTCTCGGCGAGAGCGGGCTCGTTCAGGAGTCTGTAGCGTTCCGCTTTCGCTAACGCTTCGGGGATGCCCTGCTGAGAAATCGATTTCAATTCAAACTGCATAGAACCTCCTAATTTTCCCCGTGTCCAAATACGCGGAACAATTTCGACAGCGGATCAAAGAAGCGACCCACGACGCGCTCCTTCAATGGAATGATTGCATTATCCGTGATGGTGATATTCTCGGGGCACACGTTCGTGCAGCACTTCGTTATATTGCACAGTCCAATGCCCAATTGCTTCCTCAGATCCGCAAGACGGTCGCCCACGTCTAATGGATGCATTTCCAATGCAGCCGCGTAGACCAAGAATCGCGGGCCGATAAATTGGTCGTGCATGTGGTGCTCGCGCAGGACATGACAGACATCCTGGCAGAGATAACATTCTATGCATTTCCGGAACTCCTGCACGCGGTCGACATCCTGCTGGGCGATGCGCCAGGTGCCATCCGGCGCGTCAGGTGGGCGCGGCGTGAATTTCCGGATACGCTGTTTCACGACGTAATTCCATGCTACGTCCGTCACCAGGTCTTTGATATGAGGGAAAGCCTTCATGGGCTCCACAGTCACGGGTTTGTCGAGCGGTAGTGCGTTCAGCCGCGTCATGCACATCAATTTTGGCATCCCGTTTATCTCAGCAGAACACGATCCGCATTTCCCCGCTTTGCAGTTCCAGCGTACGGAAAGATCGCCGGCCTGTTCTGCTTGGATTTGATGAACCGCGTCCAGGACCACCATGCCGGAGGCAATTTCCGTCGTATAGTCCTGAAATCCTCCCCGTCCCTTCTCGCCGCGCCAAATCCGAAACGTTGCGGTCGTCATTACTTCATCTCCTCGATGATTTGCCGCAGATCCGCCCGTATGGAAGGTATCGGCTCGCGCGTGAACTGCACTTCACCATTGAGGCCCTTCCGCACCACAATATTAAACTTACCAAATTGATCGTCCTTCGCAGGAAAATCGTCACGAAAATGAGCACCGCGGCTCTCTTTCCGTTCGAGTGCAGAGCGCGTAACAATCTCCGAGACAGTCAGCAGATTCCGCAAGTCGAGCGCTGTGTGCCAGCCGGAATTGTATTCCCTGTTCCCGTCGACGCTAATCCGCTCGCTGGCGGCGTTCAACTCTTGGATTCGGTCGAGTGCCTGGCGCATTTCCTGTTCCTGGCGCACGATCCCGACCAATTCCTGCATGACGTCCTGCAGCATCCGCTGCACGGTGTATGGATTTTCCGAGCCATTGCTCTCGAATGGCCGCAATGCTGATCTTTCGGCTGACTCGAGGTCTTTCGTATTCAGTGCAGCGAGAGATGTTTCTTTTGCGAATTTCGCGGCATATTCTCCCGCGCGCTTGCCGAATACCAAGAGGTCGGAGAGCGAATTTCCGCCGAGCCGGTTGGCTCCATGCAAACCGGCCGCGCATTCACCCGCCGCAAACAGTCCAGGGACGTCGGACATTTGGGAATCGGCATCAACGCGGACGCCACCCATCACGTAGTGCGTCGTAGGACCAACTTCCATAGGTTCCTGGGTGATGTCGATATCTGCAAGCTGCTTGAACTGGTGATACATGCTTGGGAGTTTTTTCTTGATGCGTTCCTGCGCGTCCGGAACTTTTTCCTTAATCCAAGCGATATCGAGGAACACTCCACCATGAGGGCTCCCGCGGCCTTCTCTTACCTCTTGACGGATGCAGCGGGCTACATGGTCGCGGGTGAGCAGTTCCGGTGGGCGTCTCGCGTCTTTATCGCCCTGGGTGTACCGCCAGCCCTCCTCCTCAGAATTGGCGGTTTGGCTGGCATACAGTGGCGGAATGTCCTTGAACATGAATCGCTCGCCCTTGCGATTACGCAGAACACCTCCCTCGCCGCGCACTCCTTCCGTCACTAAGATGCCGCGCACACTCGGCGGCCAAATCATCCCCGTCGGATGGAACTGCACAAACTCCATATCCATCAGTGCTGCGCCGGCGTGATAAGCGAGCGAATGCCCGTCGCCAGTATACTCCCAGCTGTTGCTGGTAATCTTGTAAGCTCGGCCAATTCCTCCGGTGGCCAAAACTACAGCTTTCGCACGAAACACGTGGAATCGCCCGCGCTCGCGGTCGTATCCAAACGCTCCCACGACGCGATCGTCATCCTTTAGGAGCGTGATAATGGTGTGCTCCATGAAAACATCCAGACCAAGATGAATTCCGTGGTCTTGGAGTGTGCGGATCATCTCCAGGCCTGTACGGTCGCCAACGTGCGCAAGCCGCGGGTAGCGATGCCCGCCAAAATTTCGCTGCAGGATTCGGCCGTCCTTCGTGCGGTCGAATAGAGCGCCCCAAGCTTCGAGTTCGCGGACGCACGCAGGAGCTTCCTTTGCATGCAACTCCGCCATTCGCCAGTTACTTAGATACTGGCCGCCGCGCATCGTGTCCGAGAAGTGAACGCGCCAATCGTCTCTATCGTCCACGTTTCCCATCGCCGCGGCGATGCCGCCCTCCGCCATCACGGTGTGCGCCTTACCCAGCAGTGATTTCGAAATGACGGCTACCCTAACGCCAGCGGCAGATGCTTCGACCGCGGCGCGTAGCCCTGCTCCGCCCGCGCCAATAATGAGAACGTCGTGCTCGTGCTGGACGTACTCGGCCACTAGAAAATCCTCCAATCGGTCCAAATGGCCATCGAGCACATCCGCACGTAGAGATCACAGAACGCAACCATGAAGAGGCTGCACCATGCGAACAGCATGTGGCGTCGGTTTAAACAACTCACGCAGTCGTAGGCCACCCTTCTGACAGGAGCCCCCGCCAACCTGTCGCGAAAACCGCCCACGAGGTGACGGAACGAGTGGCAACCGAATGTATAGCAGGACAATAGGACGAGGTTCGTCAGCAGAACGAGTGTGCCGACGCCGACGCCGAAACGGCCGTTGAACCAGAACGCATTCCAAACGTCACGCCCCAGAATGACGAGAAACACAAGCGCAAGATACAGGAAATAGCGGTGCAGGTTTTGCAAGATGAGTGGAAACGAACGTTCACCGAGATATTTCTTTCTTGGCTCGCCCACTGTGCATGACGGGGGATCGGCCCAGAACGCTTTGTAGTACGCCCCGCGATAGTAGTAACAGGTCAGACGAAATCCGGCAGGAGCCCAAAGGATAAGAACGGCGGCTGTAACCCAAGCAGGCATCCAGCTTGGTTTCATACCAAACCATCCATGAGCACGACCGAACAATTCGGGCGAATAAAATGGCGAAAGATAGGGCCCAAATCGGTAGTATTGACCTTGCAGGGCGGCCCAGGTGGCGTACACGATAAAGGCCGAAAGGCCGATAAACACAACAAGCGGCTGCACCCACCAACTATCTTTTCGGCGCGTCTTTCCAAAGCCCGAACCTACCAATGGGACGTCAATCTGCGACATGGAGATCACTCACTCCTTCGCTCTGATGCTCCGCCAGCACCCCAATGCGGTCCGCCGAGGTGTCCTCGCGAAGTTTCGCGCCAGCGAAAACACGATGCGAACTCGATTTCGAGCGCAGAGATTTTCCGCTCCAGCTGCCGATCACCAACCCCGATTACCAGCCAAAACCCCGCGAGCATCATACAGCGAATTAGACGTTGAATAGCTCTTGTGAACCCCCTCCCGTGGGGGTAATGGCTAATCATGATGCCACAGAGCGCGGGTAAGCGGTTGGCAATCGGCCAGAGCACCGATGTGACTTGAGTATGGTAGTGTTCTCTGTCTGCCTCATTTTGATAGTTGGCTTATTCTTTTGGTGGAATTTAATTCGATGAAAAAACAGCTCAAAGTTCGCTTTTACGACTACGTAAATCATCCGTACGAGCACGTCCGAGATGCGCTGAAAAAGGATGCACTGAATGTGTTTCAAGCGGCCACAAAGGCGGCTACTTCCCGGGCGCAAACCGTCGCATCCGAACTCCACATCGACTTTGGCGGCATCGGAGTGAAGACCGATATCAACATAACTGTCAAAAGCGTCGAGGAAAAGGTCGCTAAACCGGATTCGGGCCCCATCACAAGGTTGATGCTCGAATGGGCAGCCACCGCTATGCCGCGCTTGTTCCCGCTAATGAAGGGAGAGCTCTCTATCTATCCATTGACCTCTACGGAGACGCAGCTGGATTTCTCCGGCATCTACGAGCTGCCATTCGGCCCTGTGGGGAAGACCCTGAACGCGATTGTCGGGCACCGCATTGCAGAAGTTTCCGTGCACCGCTTTGTTGACGATGTGGCCGGTTACCTTCGACAGTCTCTTGATTAGATCACCTGTGCTGCATGCGACAGAAACTTGCCCTTGCCTGGAAGGGTGCTGAGGTCTTAATGAAAAGGCGATTTATCGAGAAGAATCTTCCTTCTGCAGGAGAATGCAGGGCGCAAGATCTCGATCCCGACGACGCATGACTTCGTGGAGTGCAGGGTCGATCCGTTGGTCACCTTCCGCTTATCAAGCGACACAGCCCACCCCACAAGGACAGCCGTCGCGGTCAGCGCATAGTTCGAATCACGTGTTCCGACGCGGTTTTGGCCGATTCGCAGGGCTTCGCCCAAATCTGTTCCATCCGGTCCACCATGGGACCCGTAGAGGCAGCGTGTGGCGGGTCCTCCTTGGTCTGTGCAGGCAATTGTTGAAAGCCATAATTGGGTGGGATTCGGGGGCATGCAGTGCCCGGCACATCCGTTGGTCCTCCCGGCCAAGCTGCGTCAAACCCGCGTCCAACGCGGGTCTCGAAACATGCATTGGCCGCGGTAACACCGTTTGTGACGCCTCAGTGACGCGGAGGGACTGCCCAAGCGGCATTGGTGAGTCTTGAACGCCTGTCAACGGGGGCGTATGATTTGGCCACCAACCCATCAAACCGAGATTGCGTCCTGCATTCTCGGTGAGGCAAAGGAGGTCCCCACCATGCCTGTAACCAAAGAATTCACCGTGTTAATGGACGATCGGCCCGGTACGCTCGGAAAAGTCTGCCAGGCGCTCGCCAATCGCAACGTGAACATTCTCGGACTCGAATCCTTCCCGATCGGAGGGAAGAGCGTGACTCGCTTCGTCGCAGATAACCCGGCGGTAGCCAAGACGGTGCTCGACGGCGAGCAGCTGACGTGCACGGAGACAGAAGTTGTTCAAGTGAAACTTCCGCACCGGCCCGGCGAGATCGCACGGGTGGCGTCGCGTCTGGGCGAAGCCAACATCAACATTGAGTACGCATACTGCGGCTTGGAGTCTGGGACGAGTACGCCTCTGGTGTTCTTCGGTGTCGTTGAGGCCAGCAAGGCAGCTCCGATACTGGAACAGGCCGCTGCCGCCGGTGCAAGGACTTAGGGTCCAAAGGATGTTCTTTCCTGTCCCATGGGAGCGGGCAGAGCCACCCGCTCCCTTTCTCTTTGCATGCGGTGCCAGGTCGATCCGCTGGGTTCGCCTTCTGCTTATCCTCTATATATCTATATATCGCGTCGGAACCAGGATCGAAACTATCCGTTGACCGCGGCGGCTGTCTTTTGGGTGTGGGTGCGTTGCTTGAGGAGCCTTCGACGATTCTCTGGAACTGTAATGGGCATCTTCGCGGGCCGACTGGCGGGCTTCGCCCAAATCTGTTCCATCCGGTCCACCATTGCACGTTTGTAGGCAGGAGAGAGGTGAGCGTAACGCTGGGTCATCGCAATAGTCTTATGCCCCAGAATATCTCGTAGGGAATACAATTCCCCGCCGGCCATCATCCATTGACTTGCAAAAGTATGTCGCAGATCGTGGAAGTGTAGGTCGGAAAGACCAGCACGCGCTAATGCCTTCCGGTAACCATGTTGAACCCATCCCAATCGGTCGCCCGCGGCGTTAGTGAATACGAATTCCGATCCAGGCGTTCGAGGATAATTACGAAACAGATCAACGACAGTCGAGTCCATAGGGACATGTCGCGGCTCGCCATTCTTGGAATCTCGGATGATGATGAACCCCGAGTCGAAGTCCAGATCGTTCCACTGCAGGCTACGGATTTCACCGGAGCGCATCCCGGTATGGAGCGCCACGGTTACTATCGCTCGAAGATGAGGCGCGATGCAGGACTCCACAAGCCGGTCACATTCATCGCGAGACAGATACCGCAGACGCGCATTGTTCTCCGGAAGGAATTTGATCCCCTTCATCGGGCTCTGGTCTAAGAGTTCCCAGTCTAATGCGCGGTTGAACATGTGGCGCAGCCGGCACATGATCCGGTTGACCGTAGCAGGCTTACATGCCTGGCGCTTTCGCGCCTGCCAGTCTTGAAGTTCAGCACGCGTGATCTGGCCGATTGGTCGGTTGCCGAATTCGCGAATCCAGAACTGAACTCGATCGCGCTCGGTCTTCGCCGATTTGAGGACCGATATGCAGCGGTCTGTATAGGTCGGTGCGAATTCTGAGAACGGAGTGCGCCCCTCATTGCGCATGTTAAAGTGCCGGCCCTCCAAAGCTTGGACGATCCGTTTCTTAAGGACAGCCTCTGCCATCTGGCGGTTAGTACCGATCGCCATGCGCACCCTGCGGTTGCCGCAGGTAAACCCGATTGTCCAGGTCTTTCCCCGCAAGTAAACAGTGCCTCGGCTAACTTGCATGTCGCGCTCCCAGAAGGCGCACTGGCAAATTCCTGGCTTGCGAATGTGGTTGCTCCCGCCGGGGGACGGATGTGGTTGCGTCCGCCCTCACCGAACTGCGGGACATGCTCAGCAATCCGAAATTAGCTTCCTTCAAATCGGAGTTTGCCGACATTCGTGGTCTGGATCGTACCTACATCGGTGGGATCGCGCGCGGGGAACGAAACGTCTCGCTCATTAATATCGAGAGAATTGCGAAGGCGCTGAAAATTTCCATCCCAAAACTCTTTAGAAATGTTTGAATCTCCACTGGCGGTCCTGGAACAGAGGGGGACAGAATTCATGGCCAGGGATTATGAAGCAGATGCAGGTCACGCGGCTACGGTGGAGAAAGTCCGGGCGTCCTTCGAGGGCCGAGAGGCTATCTACATCGAGAAAGGCGCAATACGAGTGCGCGTCAGCAACATCCGCAGCGTAGACCTCGGGGTAATACGGGCAGATATTGAGGAGATTCCGACGGCCGGTTTCCCAATCTGGATTCGCGACGTTGGCCCACGACCCCGACCACACCCGTTGCGGTGGACGATTGGGACTAGCTTAATAAGGCATTTCTCCGCTGACTCGTGGTCGAGTCCACCGTATGTCGGCTGGACCTTGTACTTCTCTCCGAAACTGATCGAAGAGATCGTCGCGCTTGTGTCCCGATTTCCCGAAAATCACCCCCCGCACCTAGGCTATGGAGAAATTCTTACTTATATCGACAACCAATTATTAGATCGTGTTAAAGCATTGTCTAAGGGATCCAGCTAGGAGCCATTCATCGTAGTGAGCAATGAAGCATCCATCACCATCAACCAGGAGGGCGTCAAGTCCTGCTGCCGCGCTCTGGAACCCCCAACAGTACGAAATATTCATAGATGACCAAAAGATTGGAGAGCTCGACGGTTACACCAATCATAAGACGTGCGCAGTCTCACCAGGGCGACATTCAGTTTACGTGAGGGCTTACGCTCGAAACAGCGTGTCGTTCACTCGGGTCTACGGATATAGTCAGAACGGGCGGCGCGGGGTGCTGAATCCAGGAAAGCCAGTCGAGG
Organism: uncultured Acidobacteriota bacterium; assembly: GCA_963721825.1. GTDB lineage: Bacteria > Acidobacteriota > Terriglobia > Acidiferrales > UBA7541 > Palsa-295. Next base: position 215,692 of record CAVRLE010000004.1, read on the forward strand.
TAGAACAGAAAGTTGAGTGCAGTAAACAATTAGGGCGGGATTTCTTCTCCAGCGCCTCAACAATTTTCTCCATTTTCAACCAAAGCAGTAAGGTTTAGAATCCGCTCGCTCAGAAGCAGGTCATCATCGGAATGATCCCCTCTTCCTTTAATCGATTGGATTATCCGAGCCTCCGTCAAAGTGTGTACTTGAATCAGGCATCTCTAGGATTGATCGGTCAACCAGCAGTGACCGCAATGCACACTTTCATAGACGATGTTGCCAGGCATGGCAACCTCTACATGTCTGATAGCGATGAGGTGGGGTACTGTGAAACGCTCCGCGAACGCGCAGCCAGACTGCTTCATTGCGATTCAGCGCAAGTCGCGATTGTCGCGGGCGCCAGTGAGATATTAGGGCAACTTCCGTTTTTGCTTCAGCCAAGGTTGAAGGGCACAATTCTGGCTGTTTCATCAGACTTTCCTGCAATAACTCGGCCGTGGCTTCGTCTGGCTGCCCTAAAAGACCATAGGGTGCGCTTTGTTGATGACCAGCCTACCTGCAATCTGACCGATACACTTATAGAGGCGATTGATGAGAATACTGCTGTGGTTGCGGTGAGCAGCGTGCAATACGCGACCGGTACGGTAGTGGATATTTCTCGCCTGCGCCGAAGGACTGCCCAGGTTGGTGCACGTTTAATTGTAGACGCTACGCAAGCGGCAGGTGCGATGCGGGTGGACGCGGCGGCATGGGATGCTGATGCCGTTGTTGCGAGTGGCTATAAATGGCTTGGTGGACACGGAGGCGTTGCACTCGCGATCATGTCGCCACTTTTGCTTGAGCAAATACCCCCTTTAACGGGTTGGATGGGTGCATCGGATCCCTTTGAATTTGATGCGACCTCAGTGTCGCTGGCTAATGATGCCCGGCGCTATACGCAATCAACAATGTCGTATGCCTCCATGGCTGGTCTCACGGTAGCAGTTGAGCAGTTGTTGTCCTTGGGTCAAGCTCGAATTGAGGCACATGCACGATCGTTGGCAGCAATGTTGGTTAGCGACGCCAGCAAGTATGGTTGGCAACCGTTTCGTAGTCTTGGCGATCCTGCTGCGTCTCCACACATCATTTCCCTGGGACACCCTCGCGAAAGCGTACAAGCAGTGGCAGAAAGCCTTCGTGGTCATAATATTGTGTGCGGTATGCGTGGCGGACGCATTCGGATCTCGCTCGCCCCTTACAACGACGCAAGTGATGTCAACGCTCTTATCGAAGCATTTGCAAAAGCCCGGTGTGGATGAGCTTAGAAGGCCTTCGTCGAAGATTTGTTTGAAATTCGTCCCGGTGTGCCTCGCGATCCATCCGGGGAGGAACCCTGATACGAGCGCGATCGGTAGGATGCGACCGATCAACGGTTGTTAATCCGGGATCGGTTTATGATCGCTTCGCAAATTCCGGCGAAGCTGGTTGCAGCGGTGCCGCCAAGCGATCACCGGAACAAGGGAAGCTTATGACGCGGATTCGGGAGCGAGCATATCGAACCTAGGGGCCTGCCACGGTACCGACTTGGTAAGTCCCGCGATGGATTTCCGAACTTCCTTGATACCCATCTTTACGAGTCGCTTGAAAACACTGCGTGCCATGGCTCCGCGCTTCCGCGACTTACCGGGGCCGGCGTTCGCGAGCTTCAATCGCTCTTGGAGAGAGCGGAAGCCTTAATCCGGGAATCTGTCGGTCCAGTCCCGGCTGAATAGGACTGAGTAGGACTGCGGCCAACCCATCGGTTTGTTGCTGCGACTTGTCGATCGAACATCCAGCTGTGACCATCGCAGTGGCTGCACTGAGTGCCGTGCAGGTCTAGACGCATTACAGGGGGGAAGTTACGCATACTGCCGCGGGAAGGAGGTTATCGTCATGCGCCCGCCTGATTCCGGCAGTGACGACCTGCTGCCGCGCGAACCTCGTGAACGCGAGTGGGCTCGCGTTACCCCATTCGTTTTTATCGTTTCGCTCCTGTTTTTCGGTCTGTTTCTATACGGATTGGCGCACGATACGGAAATCCCCACCTCATCGACATCGTCTTCATGCAGATTCACGCTGGCGGTCATGCCCTCTTTCGGGCCTTCGGGCTGACTGCCGCCGTTGCGGGTGGGACATTTCTGCAATTGTTCGTTCCCTTCGCGTTTGGTTTTTATTTTATTCGGCAACGCCAGCCACTGGGCGTGGTTCTCTGCATGTTCTTCTTTTTCGAACAGTTCCGGCCTATCGCCAGGTATATGGCCGACGCTCAAGCCCAGCAGCTACCTTGGGTCTCGATTGGCCGATACGAATCCTTGATTCACGACTGGAATTACTTGTTCACCCAACTTGGCGTCCTCTCCTACGACACGGTGATCGCCGGCATCGTCCGGTCGGTTGGATGTCTCGGCATGATCGGCGTAACGTTTTGGTTTCTCTGGCGTGCCGTGACCGACATGGCGCTGTACGGATGATCCAACGCTCAGCGTAAGGTTTTACTCATCTGCGCTTCGGAGATCGCCGACGCGGCCTGCGCTTGAGACTGCAGTCACCGCACACCAGGGACGCATCTCAGTGTTTTCTAGCACATGCGAAGTCGAAAGGTTGGATGAGGCAATTTGGGAGCGTCGCTCGTTATTGACGCGTCCGATTCAGGACGGTAGTTTATTCAGAAAGGTGAAGTATCGGGCTCGGTCTTCTGGGCTCATCGCGACGATGCCCACGCCCATTCCCTCGCCCGGTTTGATGTCACGGACAATCGCACGGGCCCGTACTCCGCCTCCCGGAATGTCGATCAGGAACTGGTTCATTGTCCCGGTCTCGGGAGGTTTTTCGTACGAATGAATAGGGGAACTCTCTTGCGCGCTATTTGAGCAGCGCCTGGAAGCGAGGATGGCTGCGTAGAGAATCCAGATCGGAGTCTTTTTGCGCCCAGCCCTTATACCAGTCCCCGCGTGCCGTCGCCTTTTCGAGGCAGTCGATTGCTTTTTCCGATTCGCCCGAGAGAGCGTAGACACAGCCCACGTTGTAAATGATGGAGGTTTCTTCCGGGTCCGTCGCCAGCGCGCGCTGGGCCCACTCCAGACCCCGTGCACGCTGTCCCAATTGGCACAGGATGCCCGCCCCAAGATAGAGCGCTCGCGCATCGTCGGGGTGAAGTTCGACGTGCTTTTCAGCCAGCTGCAAGGCTCGACGCCGAGTGGCTTCAGCTTGTGCATCACGACCCAGCGATTTGTAGACCGGAGCAAGTAGACTCGGGGCTTGATAATCATCCGGGTTGACGTTACAGGCCTGCTCGTAAAGCTGCGCCGCTTTCGCCAGGTCTCCCTGCTGGAATGAGGTGCGCGCGTAGAAGTAATATGCCTCGTAGAGCTTAGGATCGAGCCGAATCGCCGTCTCGAACTCCGTCCGGGCCCCCGTGAAATTTTTCCTCATCGCAAGAGCCAGTGCTCGCGAGGCATGTGCCTCCGCCAAATCGGGGTCAAGCTCGAGAGCCTTCCCGCTAGCTACGTCCGCCTCGTTCAGGTTGTCATCGCTGCTATCCCAGTACATATAGAGAAATGAGCAGCAATCCGCTACCCCTGCATATGCGCGGGCATATCCTGGGTCAATCACGATGGCGCGAGCAAACATCTGCCGAGCAAAGTCAAATCCTTTGCGTCGGAACTGGTGGAAATATTGCCGCCCTCGCAGGTAATAGTCATAGGCTTGTGCACTTTCGGTCGGCTTCCGAGCGATCGCCTTTTCCTCTTGAGGCGAGAGTGTGATGCGCAAGGCCTGACTAATACTGCGGGCAATCTCGTCCTGCACTTCGAAAACATCCTTGAGTTCCCGGTCATATCGTTCGGCCCAAATGGAATGGCCGGTCTGGGTCTGCACGAGCTGGGCCGTGATGCGCAGCCGGTTGCCAGCCCGGCGCAAGCTTCCGGTGAGTACGCAGGCAGCGTTTAGTTCCCGTCCGACCTGAGGTCCGGTGACCGGTTTGTCACGATAGGCCAATGCGGCCGCTCGCGGGAAAACCTGCAGGTCTTTGATTTTCGACAGCTCGGTAATGATATCTTCCGTCATCCCATCGCGGAAATACTCGTCATCTTTGCTAACGCTCAGGTTCTCAAAGTAGAGTACCGCCACCGATTTCTCGAATACGGGCGCCGCAACAGATGTCGCGACGGCCACCTGGCTCTTCGATTCCTGAGTGCGACCAACGGCAGAATCGCGGTCGCGTTTCAATCGCTTCAGGTCGGCCCGAAGTTCGGCTGCGGTCTGGTAACGCAGGTCGGCATCTTTCTCGAGGGCCTTGCCGAGAATATTGTCCAGCGCCGGGGGCAGACGAGGGTTTAGCTCTTTCGCAGGTACAGGCGTGGAATGAAGGATTCCGTCGAAAATGACGGCCGAAGTGGCCCCGGAGAACGGAACCGACCCGGTAGCCATCTCGTAGAGCACTACCCCGAGGGAAAACAAATCCGAGCGTGCATCGAGCTCTTCGCCCCGCGCCTGTTCCGGCGACATGTAGGCAATCGTGCCTATGGAGCTTCCGGGGCTCGTCAATTGCTCGTCATGCAGCACATGCGCCTGCGTGCGCATGGATGTTGCGCCCACAGATTCGGCGGCGTGGCGGACCGCGGGCGTCAGCTTCGCCAGACCAAAATCCAGGATTTTCGCCTGTCCCCCTTTTACGAGAAAGATATTCGCGGGCTTGATGTCGCGGTGCACGATGCCCTTGGCGTGGGCCGCATCGAGCCCGTTCGCGATCTGAATGCCGATCTCCGGGAGCTCCGATATTTCGATGGGCTTGCCCTCAATGCGGTGCTTGAGCGTCCAGCCCTCTAGCAGCTCCATAGCGATAAACGGCCGGCCCTCGAATTCTCCAATGTCGTGAATGGTGCAAATGTTGGGATGATTGAGCGCTGAGGCGGCGCGCGCTTCGCGATGGAACCGTTCGGTCGCCTGAGGATCGTGTGAAATGTCGTCCGGCAGGAATTTCAGCGCGACATTTCGGCCGAGGCGCGTGTCCTTGGCTTTGTAAACCACGCCCATTCCCCCGCCGCCCAGTTTTTCCAAGACGCTGTAGTGGGAGATGGTGCGACCGCCAATAGAGGAACTATCCGTCATGGGCCACGGAGTTTACCCCAACGCCTCAATGCAGGCAAACCCACGAGGCATCATTCGGCCACACGGCTAAGTCCTGGTTGGTCGGATTATCGGAAACCGGCCGGGCGACGACTCAGACTTGTGACGCCACTGTGACCGGAATGCGGGCAAAATGAGGGATGACGAGGGCAATACCAAGCTATAGTAATTTTCAGAACCTGCGCCGGAAGCACTCAAGAACAATATAGAGGTTCACAGAGGAATTAGTTTCGTCCGCTCATAATCCGTTGGTCCTAGGTTCGAATCCTAGCGGGCCCACCAACCAACCCATTGAAGCCACAGCAGTTCGCAAGATCGGTGCGACCGACCGCCACGGCTCGATCCGTCAACTCAAGTTGTTCTCCCAGTTGTTCGAGAGGGAGATTCCTTCTTCAGGCATAGTCAAAGGCAAAATCGGCAGGAGTCATTCTGACAAGCCTGCAACGGTCAGTGTTTCAAACCCATGGGGTTTTGGAGCTTCCCTGAGCGCTGCTCAACTACATTGTCAATCGATGGCACGCACACGCCTCTCAGCTTCTATTTCCTCCCCTGCAGTCCAGCCAAATTTAGCCCAAACAGGTGCCTAGGTACACACTAACACGGGCAGCTAGGGCACACCCTCATGGTCACCGTGGTATGCGGGAATGTACACTTCGCCCCGTCGTCGCAGTTGGCAATGCCGTAACCGATTACGACCTCGTCATCCGCAAACCCGAGCGTAATATGTTTTAGTAAATGTTCTCTCTCATCTTCCGAAGCTTTCCTGTAACTTCTCGCACGAGCAGTCCCTGATTCCTCCATGTTGCCCTCCAATCGTAAGATTTACTCTTTGGCTTGGGTAATGCCCCCATTCAAAAACGGGCTTTCGTGAACCGTTGCATTTAACTGTTCCCGCTCGCTCCGCGCCTCGCGAAGAGATTGCACATCCGGATCCGCGTTCCCCCAAAGGCGCAAAAACTCATCGTATTGCGCTAGAGAGTGCGCGGAATCGCCTGCCTGGGCAAAAGATCGCGCGAGAGACAGGTGCGCCAGTACCCAATCGCTCGGAGAGTCATCTCTAAGCATCTCGCCCCTAAACCCTAGGAAACGTTGATAAGCTTGCGCTGCATTCTGCCAATCCCGGCGCGAGGCGTATTCGTCGCCCAGGGCACGATAAGGCTCGTAAGTTGGGAAGAAGAGTGCAGCGCGACGCTGGCTTTCAATCGCGGAATCCGTTTGCCTGGCGGCGCCCTCGATGACGCCTTTCAGGTTGTAGTAACAACTCTGCGTAAAGTGACTTTCTTGCAGTAAGGGAAGCCTTTCCATTTGTGCCAGAATTTTTCGACCTGCGGAAATGTCTCCCAACTCGATCGCCAGCGCACCGGCGCGCCGCATCTCCTGCGGATGCGTCTCCTTCAACGCCGACGATTCCAGAAGCCTCGCTTCCTTCACGGCACTTGCCTTATCACCTCTGGCCCAAAGAGTTTTGGCCAATAAATAGCGCCTCACTGGAATCCAATCCTCGCTATGGAACCTTTCGTCCAAGACAAGGCCGGTGCGCAGAGCGTCCACCGCTTCCCGCAGATGTCCCTCGTAAATGAGCACCCGTGCAAGATAAAGTGAAGCGAGATTGGCTTCGTATTCTCCGCCGTCTTGGCGAAGCTTCTCAAACTCTCGCCGTGCCAATCCAGCGTTATCTTCACCGAGGTAAGCCAGACCAGTGCCCCAGTGCAGAAGTGGACTTTTCACTCCTTGCTTCTGAGCGGATTCATAGGCAGCTAGAGCTTCCGAAAACTTATTGACCCGCACCAGCAGCAGTATGAATTGAGAATGATTAATGGCGCTCTGGGGATCGAGTTGAACAGCCCGTTGCGCGGCGGCAACTGCGTCTTCCACATGTCCAGCCCAAACCGAGGAATTCGCGAGCCATTGGTAGGCTTCCACATCATCGGGGTAAAGTTCCGTAACGAGCCGGTATTGTTCGGCCGCTTTCTCATAGATTCCCTGATGATCGTAGCCGGTCCCGAGAATCAAGTAACGCTCGCGCTCCGTGACTCGGTCGAGACTTCGGCGGGCAACAGCAACCTGCAACTCCGCGTCCTCGTCATCTCCCAGAGTGTCATACGCGCGGCCCAGATAGAGATGAGCCATGGCGAAATCAGGGTCGAGCTCCGTGGCGTTCTTCGCCAACGGTATAAAGCCCTCTAAATTTCCCTCCGCATAGAGTTCCATCGCCCGAGAATATCTCTGTAGCGCCTCAAGTGAGGTCGTCGTAACACGCTCAAGCGGCTGCGCGTGTTCCTGGATCTGCTTTATTGACTCACCCAAATGGCTTCGCAGACGTCCGGTGAGGTCGTCGACCGCCGGATACAAGTCCGCGGCGGTGTTGAAAGAGGCCTCCTCTGCAAGAACGGTGTGTTGTCGCCACGGATCCACGACTTGTGCGATCACGCGATACCGTGAACCCGAGGTCGTGATCCGTCCCGTCAATAGCGCGCGAAAATTTTCTCGTTGGCAGATTTCGCGTCCCAGGTTAGCGTCTACGGGGATCACTCCCGTGCGACCCATCCGATGTACTGCTTCAACGATTTGCGAGCGCGGCACAAGACGCACATACCGCGACTGTTCGAGTGATTGCCTCACAGCCTCTGTCACTGTCGTGTCAAAGATCTTGTTGTCCGTTTGATTTTCGAAGTCGGAGAGCAGGACGGAGTCATGCTCGTTAAGGATCGGGAAATGGAAGTGCTGATAAGTCAGCGTTCCGATCAGGCCAGCAGCGGCAAGAAGAGTCGCTGCGAACACCGCAAAACGCCAACCCAGCCTCCGAGATGTCTTATCGCGCGCTCTGAAACTCCGCCGTGCGACGGCAGGCGCCATATCCCGCCGGACCGCTTCGAGGTCCACGTGAAGGTCCGCAGCGGTGGCATAGCGCTCTGCGGGATTTTTGGCCAGCATCTTATGGATGATGCGTTCGAGGTCAGCCGGCACCTCTGAATTCTGTTCGAGCAGCAGAGGCGGTTCCTCGTGCAATATCGCGTCGCAGGTCTCCAGAAATCCGGCGCGACGAAACGGGTTGTGGCCCGCCAATGCTTCATAGAAAACAACGCCAAGGGAAAATATATCCGCCCGCGCGTCGGATTTCTTTTCGCCAAGGATTTCCGGGGCCATGTACGGAACTGTTCCGGAGAAAGTCGGGGCCTCGCGCGTTTCCCGTGCGGTTGGGCCGTCGGGGCCTGGCAGCTCACGAGCTACTCCAAAGTCGAGCGCCTTTACTTCTCCCGATCCCGTCAGCATGAGGTTTTCCGGTTTGATGTCGCGGTGCAACAATCCAGCTTGGTGTGCTGCGGCAAGTGCGGCGGAGGATTGCGTCGCGATCGAGAGAAACTCGTCGATCCTCAAAGGTCGTCCGAGGCGCTGTCGCAGTGTTTCGCCTTCGATGTACTCCATTACAACGAAAACTTCGTCGCCGTCTTCGAGCACGTCGTAGATCGCTGCGATGTGCGGATTATTCAGCCGGGAAGCCAACTCCGCTTCTTTCCACAGCCGCTGCCGTGACTTCGCATCGGCCCGCAGGGCAGGCGCAATCCGCTTCAGCGCGACCAGGCGTTTGAGCCCGGTGTCCTCGGCCAAATAGACTTCCCCCATCCCCCCACTGCCGAGTCGCGCGCAAATCTGAAATCTTCCCACGACCCTTCCGGGAAGGTCGGACGCCGATCGCTGAGGATCGCGTTGCGTACTTGGTGTGGCCATCGCAAATAAGAGTCGACGCCGTGAATACCACTGCCGATCTCGCCGGGGGCATCCAGACGGTCATTCCGCGAGCTTTAGATTTGGGTAATTACCTTCTTTGTGACCGGATGTTACTCCTGGGTGGAATAAGAAGCAATCAACAAGTTTCTCTGCCGTCGACGTGGCCGCTGATTCCTAAAACGAGCCCATGGGGCGGTTTAACGCTATGATAACGATCCCGCAAATCGGTTTCGTTTCCAGCTGCGTAGTCGGCTTCGAAACAGAGGTCAGTTCTTCTAATCACTTAGTGCGTGCCGGTAAGCCTTCGAGAAGGTTGATGCACGGCTCCTAGTTTCCTCTAATCTCCGCACTCAACAGTCAAACCACAAGCGCGGAATCTGCAACGAGAAGCCCCGCACGGTGTTACTGCGTTCTTTGTAGCATCGTTCGAGTTGGTGGGGGGAATATTGCTCGCACTCGGTTTGTTCTCGCGGATTACGGCCCTCGGCATTGCTATCGATATAATCGTGGCGTACATTACCGCGGACCACGAAGCTCTGCTCGCATTTTTCTCGAACCCGGGGAAGTTCTACGTCGCTGATCCCTACACATTTCTCTTCGCCGGCCTTCTCATTCTGATCTTCGGCTCCGGCAAGCTAGCTCTCGATGAGGTTGTCGATCGTCGCGTTGCGCGTGCATCCTTTAGACTCCGGGCAGTTGCATAGAAGAGCTGATACAGGCCACCGGCTTCTTTTGCCGAACGGCGGCGAACAGAGGAGGCTGAGACGGACTCGAAAGATAACGGAATCCTTGGATTCCTATGAGCATTTTACGAATCGCCAAATCGGCACGCGCAATTTGTTCGCAAATCCTGCATTCGATATTGGTACTTCGGCAGACCGGTAGGATTAAACGCCCGCTCCCCGACTGTTTTTTGCAGCTGCAGTGAGACATGCTTGGCATTTGCCGGAAGCCGGAACCTCGCGTAATTCAGGGTGACATACGAAGCATCGGTCATGATCGGAGTTGTGCTGTAGAGGAATCTTCATTGTGTGGCCGCAACTTTCAAATCGCAGCTCAAAGGTCTCGTAAGGCATTTAGTTGGGCAGAGCCTACCTCAGTTTCGCCTGTGGTGAGGCAATCATTTTGTAAGGTCGGGCGCGGCTGATCATCCAGAGTTAGCTTGATCTTTGATTCTCTCCACGCTTTGTGCCTTGTTCTTAGTGCGTGGTTTCATTCCTGGCGCGGATATCGCCTATTCAAGGGTGTAAGATATTTCCCTCCAGTCCAGGATTTTTCGATACGAGTACAGGAAGTCAGACATGGACAGAAAAAATTTGGACCGATATAAGCGGATCCTGTTAGAAAAACGAGGCGAGATGTCGGTTACAAGCTCCGAAGCTGAGAGTCTGGTTCCGGCTGCGGGAGGACAGCGGGGTGATCCAGTTGACCAAGCTAATGCGGATGCAGAAGCGGAACTTCAGATCCACTTGCACCAAACCGATGTACGCCTTCTGCGAGGAATCGAAGAGGCTCTTGCTCGAATTAGACATGGAACGTTTGGCACCTGCGAGGCCTGCCGAAATCCAATTTCCAGGGCCCGCTTAGAAGCTGTGCCTTGGACACGCCTCTGTCGCGATTGCAAAGAGCGCGAACATTCGCAATGACGAAGCGAGCTGTTATTTACTGCAACGCATTCTTTGGCGTCCTAGCGAACTCTCCCCGCGCGCGGTAGGATGGCGTGCAGGTCAGCCACTCTAACGAAGGCGCAAATGCTTCTCGATATCTCCCCTCTTTGCCTTTACCACAATGTCCCGATGTTGATTGCTCAGGCGGAGCGAGATCCGGAACGCATTCTTGATCCGATCTACTACTGGTATGCCTGTTCAGTAAGAGGTTGCCACCTACGCTACGACACGGGGCACGGCTACCACGGGGACAACGGATGACGAGTTGGATCCCTCCGCAACTAACAAAAGACCATGTTATGAGTGTTCCATCGTCTTTATATGTCGAAGCGTGGCGCAACCCTGGCAGACACGGTGTGGCTCTGCGCGAACGAAGAGTGTCCGTCAAACAAGCGGCAGACGTAGTTGAAACCGATGCAGCAGCAGGCCTTCGACATTATTGTCGCGTCACTCCGGCTCCGCACCGCTGTCGTCGCTGAAGCACCTCGCTGTATGGTAGTTGCAATTTCCGCAGTCTAAGTACTGACATGGCGCACCGGCGATTAGGGCTCTATGATTCCGCCATATTCGAGCAGTCTGAAGGGAGCCGTTCTCAAAATTCGCAAAATAGTTCCGCGGCTTGTTTTTTCCTCGCACGCAATTTCGGTCAGGTCCTTCCCCGCTACGTAATTCTGCATGACACGAACGTGTCGCGGCGAAATCCAGGCTGGATTTAGCTTCGCAGGCCTTCGTCGCCGCGGTTTCCCGACAGGCTGAAGGATCGATTCGAGAACACTCAATCCGACCTCCCCGTCATTTTCCGCCAGCCTGCGACGAACCACTTCGACCGACGCCTCGCACAATTCCATACAATACCGACGCTGCGAATCTTGCACATCCATCAAAACGTCTCCCTTGCTTGAAGAATTCAACTTCGTCTCAGCTCTGCGATTGCGGTTAAGCCTCCGTTTACCTAGCGCTGCTCACCATGCCCGCTTCGAGCGCTAGGAACCAACCTTGGCCGATTTTGGCTCGGCCGCTGCGGTGTCCGAGTGCTCGGATCATCGAAACGGAGCCCGTCCGTGAGGCCAAATTCTTCGCACAGTAAGCAGCGACGACCGCCATAGCCGACTTCGAGACCTTGCGGTGTTGCAATCGTGCGCCGACTAATGCCCAGATGGCGCGCGACACCATGAATCTGTCTGCGCGAGGCAGGCGCGAACAGCAATCCGCGCCCAAAGCTACCCAACGTCTCCGTTTTCAAACCGAGGGATTTCAGGACTGAGCCAACCTTCCGGGCACTAATTCGAAAATCCTCGCCACGGAATTTCAGCTTCTCGTTGATCGACGCAGCAATTCCAACCACAAGGATGGAGTGGATTGGACCTTCGTGGATTAACTCGTGACCACCGCAATTGACACCAACATCCTCATTGCGCTCTGGAACGACGACGACACCCTGAACACCCAGGCGCGTTCGGCCCTCGACTCCGCATTTGGGCGCGCAGCCTTGTCATAGCAGCACCAGTCTTCGCAGAACTACTGGCCGCTCCCTCACGGAATGAATCTTTCCTTGACTCCTTCTGCAAAGACACTGGAATCTCAGTGGACTGGTACTTGAATGAATCCATCTGGCGCGCCGCTGGTCGAGCTTTCCAACACTATGTTACCCGCAGGAGAAAGCAACGTGACTCCCACCCGCGGCGTATTCTCGCCGATTTCTTGATCGGGGCTCATGCGATCCAAAACGGATTTCGCCTTCTCACCTTGGATGACCGCCTCTATCGCGCAGCCTTTCCTCGCCTTTCGATTGTGTCCGTCTGAATCCCCTGCCAATTGTTATCCATCCGAATGCTGGATCAATTGGGATTGCCGACCCTCAGATTTTCTGGGTTTGCGCGGATATCGCCGGACGAATTTCCAAGTGGTTCGATGTTCTAGCTAGACCACTCGATCTTACCTCGGCACTTCGCGACTCCCCCTTTCCATTTTGCTTTTCAAGCCGTGTTCAGCGCAGGAAAGAACGGGCGAACGTCCGGTGAAAGTCTCTAGCTTTGCCTGTCAGTATCCATTGCACGTTCTTGTCACACTGTTCGGCGTTCCGCGGTTTGTCTTCTCCTCGCGCGCAATTCCTGTCAGGTGCTTCCCCGCCGCGTAGTTCTGTATGACTCGAATGCAGATACCCCTCAATGGAGCGACAGGTTATCAGAGAATTGTGGCCGTAAGGGAAGACCCTCTGCGCTGATTCGCACGCTTAATCATTCATCCCAGCCAGTTCAAGTCGTCGTGAAAGAGGGATCGAGAGTTGCTTCCTCTTGACCCCTAAATTGCTGATTTGAAGGACTTTCCCTCTTTACTCCTTTGCAAAATAAGGGCTTACGATAGTTCGTTTTGTAATTTTCACCTTCCCCGCGGTACGGCCGTTTTAATAGTTACTGTATAGTATAATAACCTTAAATAAAAATAAGATCCAGACTATTTGCGTACTGGAGCAGGCGATCCAAGCCAGAGCCCTCCTGGGAACGCGCTACGGAAGACATTCGCCGGTGTGGTTACCGAACCCGGTCAATCGTTGTGGACCATGCAGATCAACCGCACATCGGCTCGGGGCCCTCTCGGCACGGCCCATTCTGACGCCTTGAAGCCAGTCTTTTATTACTACTTACCTCGGGGAGCATCCTTCGATTTACGCCCCACTCTTGAGACGGCGAGCGGTTTCCAAATTGCCAAGCAAACGGCCTGTTCTGCGCATGTTGGCTGTGCGGTACCGCTCAATCCGATCGTCAATGTCAGACGGCGGCAGAACCACACTATTCCACACAGACTCATATGACTCGCGAATGTTTTCAAGCTTCTGCCGTAGTTCTTGCGCTTGAATTTCACGCTCGATTGCCTCGAGGATATGAGCCTGATGAAATTTGATTCTTCCCGGCCTGGCATTCTCGTCGGCTTTATGGAGGTGCTCACTCGTTTTTAAAATTTGACAGTGGATTACAATCCCTTCCGCAAGGTCAGTCATTTGGTCGCCATACATCAATCTGACGAAATCCACGTCTTCATCGGGCCGAGGGCCGCGTTCTTCAATCGAGCGTTTGAGCTGCCTCAGAAACATCACGCAAGCTTTGGGACGCAAACGCGTTAAAAATTCCCTCTCAGATTCACGCTCTTTGGGAATTGGATACCGAAGTGAACCCCTCCGGTCATCTACATTAAGGCCGACTAACATTTGAGCCTTGATCAGCTCCTGCACAGCAAATTTCTCAATGCGGTCGGTTTGGAGTTCGTTCAGCACCAAAGCACGACCAATCCTATGTTCTATTGCGCCCTCCAGGTGAAACTCTGCCTGAATCTCATCATTTAGCAATGACGCGGCATCTTCTTCCTCAGGAAGAACTCGGTCCATAAAAATCAGATGCTTCCGAGAATTCTGGGAGGATTTTGATTTTCCGTAAGGTGTGCGCGGGCCACCCGATCCGCGGCGCGGCTTCGATTCTGATGTGGACATTTCTTCAGCCTTTAAATTGTGAGTTGACTCCAGCCCGTCATCCTGTTCGCCAAAAAAAAAACGGACGACCCAATGTGGGTGCGCCCGTCCCTTCGTCCCGGCCCGGAATCACCCGGAGCCGTGTTCCTGCTTATTGCGATTTACATTATATCACGTGAGCGACCTGATCTTTTGGAGGCAGATAGTTCGCCAGTAAGCAACGCTCGAAAGTTGGTCGCTGCGATTCTCTTGCACAATGACGTGGCTAACGTCGGGACGCGTGCGCGCCACTCTCGATATCACCGGTTAGTAGCCAGTCAATACTCACTCGAAATTCTTCTTTGATGCGCATCAAAACATCTGCCGGAGGAGCAACAATCCCCCTCTCGTATTTCGAAAGCTGACTCTGGCTGATGCCAAGCTTCTTAGCAAATTCGTCCTGAGTGACCTCGAACCCTCTCAGTTGCCTGATCCGTCGCCCAAGGGCCCTCATAGACACGGCGACTTCTTCGCCGCTAAGTTTTCTGCTTGACGGCATAGTTAGAAAAGCATAAAATAGTTCATATAAACTTAGCGACAGGGAGCTTCCAGTGATTTCCAAAGCCCCGAAGATGTCGACCGTTGTTCGTCACAATGCAGCATGCGCGAGAGCGCTATGGCCAGGCGAATGTTCAAAGTTGACTCTCAACGCGCTTCGCGAGCTTACCACACGGTTTGGCTTTTCAGTTCGCTTGGGCGAAATCCGGCTTCTTAACGGAGTGTGGTACGTGACAAACAGTGGATTGATCCGTTTGGCCGATCGTCGTCGTTGCAGAGGAATAAGCACCCGGCCAATTCCAGAGTTTTCGGATCCGGTAGCGTGTCGTTGGGTCTTCAGAGCCACGGTATACAAGTCGTCTCGTTCGAAAGGCTTTGTCGGCTATGGCGACGCGGACCCCACTAATTTGTCTTCGCTGGTCCAAGGCGCGGAGATGCGTGTTGCCGAAACCCGAGCCGTCAATCGGGCTCTGCGCAAAGCTTACGGGATAGGCCTCTGCAGCGTCGAAGAGCTCGGCTCGTTCTCGGCCTCGCCAAAGCCTACTGCCGTTTCAACGCATGCGAATGGGAATCACGGACCAAATGGTTCAAGCAGTTGCCAGCCTCGCTTGCGCGATCAACTCTGCCTCCTCATCCGCCAGCACAATCTCGATCCCAACCTCGTGAAAGCTTATGCAGCGGACTTCTGCGGTACGCAGACCGTGAAAGAAGCCAGCCGTGACTTGGTCGAATCTTTCATCGCCGAGCTGGCGGCATTCGCTAAGAGAGATCGAAACGGGCTCATCTGCAAACTCAATTCCTACGCTCGACCTATGGAGGCAATCCCATGAAACGACTCATCCCAGGTTTGCATTCACGAGCGCCGGATCGGGAAAGTCTTCTTGAAGGCCTGTTCCTCGTTCGCATTGATGCTGCTTCGTATCGCTGGCATCCACAGAAGCCTTTCCTGTCCGTTCGATTTGTCGTTCTCGAGCCGGTGCCGTCCGCAGGCCGATCCCTTGCTGGGCGGCTGTATTGCACCGAACGAGCGTTGTGGAAGCTGAACTGGTTCCTGCGCGATTTCGGCTATGACCCCGATCTGCTTAACCAGGATCAAGTTGATGAAAAAGCCTTGCTGAAGCTTCGCGGAGTTGTTCGGACATCTCACGTGACCATGAACGGCCGATCGTTCCAAAACCTTGAAGCCTTTGCCCCGGCGGCTGAATGGCAAGAGATTTCGTGCGAAGCAGCCGGTGGTATGCACGAGCAGCAGAACGGCAATGATCTATAGCCACACCCAGATCGCTCAGTATCTTCGCTGCCCACGCAGCTACCGGCATCGGTACCTGGATGGCTGGCGGGAAAAAGAGACGCGTGCAGCGATGATGTTCGGGCGCTGCTTCGAAACGGCGCTGGCGGCTTACTTCCAGGGAAATGACTGCACCGCTGCGCTTTTCAAGGAATGGGACGTGTTCCGGGATACTCCCTTTGAATATAAAAAAGGTGACTCTTGGGATCGCCTCCTCCACCAAGGCGTCCACCTGCTCGAAAGGTTCGCTCAGGACGATCGCGTTAGGATTCACGACCCAAAGCGCGATCTGCAGGTGAAGTTGGCTCGGGAACTTCCGGGAAACAACGAGTTCGTCTCCTACATCGATGCCCTGGGCGAACTCGACGGCAATCGATGCTTGATCGACTGGAAGACTACGGCGAGTCGTTACTCGGAAGAGCCGGACGGCTTGCTGTCACTCGACACACAGTTGATTTGCTATTCCTGGATTAGCGGGATTTCCGATGTCGCGCTGGTTGTGTTCGTGCGGAAAAATCATCCCGAAATTCAATACCTAAAGGCAGCCATCACTGAAGAACAGCGCCGCGAGTACGGTCGCCTCGTGGAAACGACGGTTGCCCAGATCGAGGCGGGGCAGTTCCCTCCCCACAGCGGTATCCGCTTCCCGCAGAACGGGTGCATTAGCTGTCCACATTTGGGGCTCTGTCTGGGTAACCAGGAATTGATCAGCACGAACCTGATTCGAAAACCAGGAGCCAGCGACCTTGATTGGCTTGACGAGCTTGTGGATTGACGGCCGAAGCGTCGTGTCACCCGAGATCAATCGTCGGCGAGCTTTGGTCGTTCTCGGCAAGATCGACGAGATCTTGTCCTGGGAGCAGGCCAAGGAGCACGAACGCGACGAACGCTTCGTCGAGTTGGGTGAACATCTTTGCGAGGTTCGCGCCGGGCAATATTGGCGATTGGAAGGTCTGAAATCTTTCGATGAGTTCCTCGAGAAGCGGTTTCCTGAGTCGCGTCGGAAAGCCTACTACCTCATGGCCATCCACGAAAATCTGACCCGGATTCCAAAGCGACAGCTCCGCGAAGTGGGCTGGAGCAAGGCCACGGAGCTTGTAAAAGTGGCTCGCCGAGACGGGAGCGAGTTCGATTGTGCAACCTGGTTGCACAAAGCAAAGGAACTCCCCAAGGAAGACTTCAAACGTGCGGTCGATACTCACCTCACCGGCAAAGAGACCGAGCCCTGGGAGATCATTTATTTCAAGCTCTACAAGAGCCAATTGCCTGTGGTGGAGCGTGCGCTCGAGATGGCAGCCTTGATACTCGGCGGGAGCAAATCCCGCGGCTACTGTTTAGAGATGATTTGTGCCGATTTTCTAGCCGGAGCTCACCTCGAGGGTGGTAATTCCGATTCACTGCTCTTCGCGCTCGGTCGACTCTATTCATTGCTTCCGGATCTGCAGAAAACGGAATTCGTGAAGCAAGTGGAGATAGTCTAATGGCTGATCTTCGACCACGGCGACCGGGGCTTCGGCTAGACCCAGATTCTTATCGCAAACTCCGCATCGAAGTGTTGGAACGTGATGGGTGGCGATGCCAGTACTGCGGCAGCTCAGATCGTCTTCAGGTCCACCACATTCGCTCGCGAAGCCGGCTGGGTGACGACACTAACGAAAACCTGATCACGCTCTGCGCTGATTGCCACAGTGACATCCATCGCAGCTGCGCGGTGAACGATGTATCCGGGACAACGTACTCATAATCCGTTGGTCCTAGGTTCGAATCCTAGCGGGCCCACCAACCAACCCATTGAAGCCGCAGTGGTTCGCAAGATCCGTGCGACCGACTACCAACACCCGACCGGACGACTCAAGTTGTTCTCCTAGTTGTTCGAGACGGAGATTCCTGCTTCAGGCATCGTTAGAGCGCAGAATCGATCGGAGTTATTGTGACAAGACTGCAACGGTCAGTGTTTCAAATATCCCAAGAGCATTCTGGCGGGTCCATCAGTCGGCAAGCCCGTCGTGCGTGGTGACGTAGAATCACGGACGGCCCTCGCGGATCCGGGTGGAGAAATCGGGGGCCTTATCTAAGGTATGCGCGACCGGATTGATGTACGCGCGAGCCTTCAATTCCGCGAAGGGAAAATTTCCGGCGAACGCCCCCTCACGATATGCCTTCTCGTCCAGCTTTCCGTTTAGCAGGATTTGCCAGTCCCACGGCGTCAACTTCTTGTATGAGCCGCGTGATGCCTCTCGTTGAGTAAAAATACTTGTGGTGCAGTTCCTTGTTAGCGCGTTGTACCACTCCGGCTGCTTGCAGAACAATCGTGGAACATGCGGCGCAGCCAGCCAGACGGAGCCATGCCTCCTTTGCGAAAATGAAAACGGCCAAAAGAGATAGAACGAAAACCGATACCGTTGGAATCCGCAGCCAAATCCTCCGGACGTCGAAACATAGGGCGGCGACGGCCCAGAGCGTGAACAGAGAAACGACAAACCAGGCCAGACCAGCACCAAGAAACCGTGCAAACCTGCGCCAGCGCTCCGTGCCAGAATTTTGGATCACGTGTTCCATTTCTTTCTATTGTGGCGCTAGAACACCCGGCCGAGAGAGAAGAACCACTTAGCATGGCCTGTGTCTCCGACGCTTCCCCCGACGAATAAAGGCCCGAGGAACGTCTGTGCAATCACACCGGCCGCCCCGTCAGTGGGAAGTCTGCTCACGTCCGGCGCGTTAAACACTTTACCGATCTCAAAAAATGTGACGGCATAAACGCCCTGGCCGATGAACGGCGGAAGAGTGAACAGATTGTGCAGGTATCCAGCGCGGAAGAGATAGTACTGATCTCCTCGCAGCTCGTTCTGGCCGTACGCAAGCCACCCGGCTGTCGCTCCAAGAAAGTATTGTGGAATCCCGGTTGCGTTGGTGCCCAGAGTGGACCCGGCCTGAGTGAGCAGGAAGACGGAAGCGGGGCGAGAGACGGGTTTGAAGAAATCGGCTCTCGCTTCGAGACTCGGAAACGCGCTGGGCGCTCCTGGACTTGTATCCACCCAGTGGAAATTCAGCTCTCCCAGATAACCACGTCGGGGAATGATCGGATTGTCCGTATGGTCAGTGGCGAAGCGGAAACGCGATGCTCCGACTCTTCCGCTGACCGATGAAAATTGTGGCGTGCCGAGCTTCAAATGAGCGTCCAGGTATCCGATTTCATAGCCGACGCGGAGTTCACTGAACCTGCTAATCGCGTAGCCGACGTCGAAATTGAATGCCGCCCTCCCAATACGATACTCTGCCGTTGGGTTCCCATTGGAATAGATCCTCTCCCCAGCATTGCTTGCGCTGACCTGTGGCGCGAAAAACCACTTCGAGGTCTGGGTAAATCTCCGGTAGAACTCCACGCCAATCCCGTAGGTATTTCCGAATTGAAAGTCCGTGCGCAATTCCGAACCGAAGCCTGCGATGTCGATAAGGGTCAATCGCCCTGCCTGCGTAAAGGTTACGTTGTTCGGCTGCGACCCGTCGATCTGTGCGCCGAGTTGGAGAATTGGCGGGGCGTAACTCTTTTCGTGGACAGTGACTAGCAGGCCCACTTCGCCGTGATTCTGGGTCAAACCGTAGGAAACACTCTCGAAGAGGCCCACTCCAGTCAAACGGGTAAGAAAGGTGTCCAACTGCGGCGTGTTGATTGGCTTGCCCACGAGTGGCTGGAGAAATTTCTGTATCTTCTGCTCCGTATCGGCATCGGTCCCTTCCACTTTCACAAACTGTGGAATGCCCGCAGTTCCTTTCTTCCGCGCATCACGCTGTGCGATGTATTCGTCCCACGCGCCCTGGTCGAGAGAGTAAGGCCGCAGGATTTGGGACTTTTCCTCCGCAGCTTCCATTCCCCTCTCGATCAGCTCTTCTGCCTTGTCATATTGCAAGCTGGTGAATTTCTGAACATCTGCCTTGAGTACGATGTCTGCACCTTCCATCCCTCTAATCTCCGTGCTTTCGATCCCGACTGTGATGGAGCGGGTGAGGACACTGAAGAGAGACTGGATTTCTTTCGCGCTGGCAGGAGATACCTGGAGATGAACCGCGATCACGACATCTGGGTGCATCTGACGCACCAGGTCAGTGGGTAGGTTGTCCACCAAGGACCCGTCCACATACAAGCGATCTCCATCGCTTACGGGAGCGAAGATTCCCGGTAGGGACATGGTGGACCGCATCGCCTGGCCGATCGGACCATCATGGAACACATGCGCTTCCCCGGAAACCAGCTCCGTCGAGACGCAGCGGAAAGGAATAGGCAGATCGTCGAACGATCTCATAGCCGAGTAAGCCAGTGTTTCATGGTCGATGATCAGGCTGATTTGATGCCCTGCATTCAATCCTGATGGAAGGGACACCCCTCGCTTGAACCCAATGACCAAGTTGGTGGGAATCGCTCGCGCGTCTTCCTTGCGACGGAAAGAAAGGTCTTTGTATGGTGTTTCACCTCCAATGATAAATGGCCAGTCCATACCTTTCACGAGCCGTTCGAGATCGTCTGGGCTCTTGCCAGTAGCATAGAATCCTCCCACCAGGCCGCCCATGCTTGTCCCAGCGATGTAGTCCACCGGAATGTGGTGCTGCTCAAACCATTTCAGCACGCCAATGTGGGCCAGACCTAATGCACCGCCACCTTCGAGCGCAACCCCGATCTTCAGCCGCTTGGGGGCCTGCGTATCGGCCTGGGCAAAGGCGGCCAACGCAGCCACGGTCACTGCCGCGAGAACAAGGCTAATCCTCACCGAAAAGAAATGCAGACACGTGAAACTGCTCTTGCTGAAATAATTGGAGATCATGCTGGCCTCCGGTTTCTTCAAAGCGAATTGAAGAGCCCCGGGCGGACTGCCATCAGGGTTACCTTTGTCTTCTGGTTGGCTCAGGGCGACAGTCCGTCCTAGAGCGGCATCTTAGGTCGCGCGTATAGACTCGTCAACGCGTAACGCTTTACTCTCAACGCAAACCGTCAGAATGGTTTCCTCACAAGCGCGGAATCCGCACCGCGAAAAGCCCCGCACGGCCTCCCCGAAGCTCTCGATACGAATGATAGAAGGCGAGCTCCGTCCAAGTCACGAAACTGAGGCTCCCCAGGGTCGCCCTCCTGCCGCCCACGCCCTCGCAGCATAGGGACCGCAAAATATTTGCATTTATTTTCTTCTTCCGTATCAATCACTTACAGGCTCCAGCGCCCGAGAACCGCCTAAATTGGGTCCCATCTGCAAGGTCTTGCCAGGTACCTCGATGGGTGTGCATTTGGGCTTTCGGCTTGGGCAGAGTAGCAACACGCCCAGGCCAGAGCCGTTAACGCCGCTCTTCCTGATCCTTATTAAATAAAGGTTCCACTAAGGACTGCTTAAGCATGCGGAGTGGACATGAAGATTCACGAACCAGAATCGATGGAACAATATTGGACGTGCGCGTACCTGACGGAGAGCTCAAATCCGCCGCCCGCCCCAACAGGCGCCACGAAAGTGGAGGCACCCCGAAAGCAGGCGGAGCTTCACGCGATAGAAGTGAAGGGGCCCACCCCACAGGGTTCTATCAATGCGGAATCCGCAGGCGCACGAAAGCTACCCCCGCGCGGCGCTCTTTCAGACTCTGATGTGCAAAAGCTCGCGCAGAGTTCCATTACACGGGAGGCTGCCGAGCGCGCGGGGATATTTCGAGTCACTCACGAAGCAGCTAAGGAATTTGGTTTCAGCCCCAACGGACATGGTGACCTCGCCGGCGTGCTCTTTCCTTATTTCACGCTTGACGGCAAAGCAGTCCGTGGTTACCGCCTGAGACGGGACCATCCTGACTCCGAGGACAAGAATGGCGTCTTGAAGGAGCGCGCGAAGTATCTCAGCCTGCCGGGACAGCAAAACTTCCTCTACGTCCCCTCAAATTTGCCTCCTGGCTGGATGCAGGATGCTTCCCTGGAGATCGTGGTCGCGGAGGGAGAGAAAAAAACTATTGCGGTAGATGGACTCAGCTTTCATGACCTCAGCGACGCTGCCGAAATCCCGAGGTTTGTGACTGTAGGCATCTCGGGCGCCTGGTCTTGGCGAGGAAG
Organism: uncultured Acidobacteriota bacterium; assembly: GCA_963721825.1. Lineage (GTDB taxonomy): Bacteria > Acidobacteriota > Terriglobia > Acidiferrales > UBA7541 > Palsa-295. Next base: position 237,576 of record CAVRLE010000004.1, read on the forward strand.
ACATCGAGAAAATGAGTCAGGAAAAAAGGAATCTCGCACCATAGAGCGCGTCGTACAGACATCAGGTGGAATACCTCCGAGGGCACCGTGACCCAAGAACCGCGGCAAAGGGTGAAAGAAAGCCCACTAGATTTACGGCTTGCCAACTTTGCGTCAAGGTTCTGAATGATATGTAGATGCTGCGCCATCTTTCGGCGCCTGACCCACGAGGACGTGCTACCGGAATTGATCGACGAGCATGATGTCTTGGTTTTCCTCGTCTACTTCTACATAAAGGATCCAGTGCCCATCCGGCGAGACTGACAAGCCATGCCAAGGACGTTTGTCCAATTCAAAGATCTGACGGAGATGCTTGGTGTGGAAGTCGAAATAGCGGATAGACTTGGGTGCATCCGCGGCAACGAAGTAGATGCCTCCCGGAACAATCGTCCAGAACGTCGCTCTCGCTATCGTCGGCATCTCTTCCAGAGCACCCTTCGTACCGGGATTTCTCAGAGAGACTGCGTATAGCGGGGTGTTGCTTTCGGATCCCGCGAAATAGACCGTCTCACCATCAAACGACTCAAGCGGATACAGACCCTGCTCTGTCGAAGGCAAAGCCGTAAGCAGTACAGCGTCGCCTCCGGTTGCGGGGCAGCGGTAAATCTTCTGGCCGTCAGTTCCACGCGACATAAAGTAAATCCATTTGCCATCGTGCGACCAACTGGGCATCTCGGCCTCGAAAATGTTAGTAATCAGTTTTCGCGGAACGCGTTCGGAAATGTCGACAATATATATTCCGCTGACGCCCGAACCCTGCGAGACGCTCGACGGCCCGGAAGCAAACGCAATCGTTTTTCCATCCGGCGACCAACTTGGATCTCCTATCTCAGAACTCTTGAGATTTGAAATCTGCACAGGCTGGGTTCCGTCGGCATCACTCATCCATATTGCAAGGAAACCCCCGCGGTTAGATAGAAATGCGATGTGCTTCCCATCCGGGGAGTACGCTGGCTTCTCTTGTGCCCATGTTGAGGAAATGAGCTTTACGGCAGCGGATTCAGGATGCAACAAGTCTTTCCGCCAGATGTTGAGGTGGAAAGAGTACGTGGCGTAGGCAAGTTTGTCTCCCCTGGGGGAGACCGTTGGCCAAACCGCGTCCTGCCCGAGCGGGATTCGACGGAGCGAGCCATCTGCAAGAGTCAGTTCGTACAGCTCAAAATCCCCTCCTTGAAAATCTCCCGGGAAAATCAACCTCTTGTCGTCGGCTGTCCAGGCTAAACCCATCAGCGGGCCCCATCCAGTTAAGGTGTTGCCAGGCGTTCTGATTTGTCTTGGCTGGCCACCCGAGGTGGCGACGATATTGATGCCGGACTCCAGGCCGGACTCCGTATTCCCAATATTTTTCCAACAGGTGTATGCCAATTGTTTGCCATCATGAGAGAAAACAGGGGATTTCTCTCCTATGCACTCTGTAGCATGAGGAATTTGTCGACTATCGAAAGTCTCGAGTGAGAACAGATAGAGTCTCAGGAGATTCTCGGGAGGTAATCTGTCCTGGAATGCAATCCATTTGCCGTCGGGAGACCAGTCGATTAGTGCGCCAGTTCGATGGAGCTCTCGCGTGGAGCGCAGCTTTCTCTCGGGTCCACCTAGCGCTGGAACGACATACACACCCGCGTCGGAACCGGAGATCCGATGAAAGGCAATCTGCGTGCCGTCGGGGGACCACGCGGACGCAATCCAATCGGGGGAAGGGTGACGCGTCAGGCGCAATAAGTTCTCGCTGCCGATAACCTTCACGTACAGATCGAACCCTTTGGAACCCGGCGGGGGATCGCCGTCCCAGGCAAATGCAATCCGCGATCCATCCGGAGAGAAACTGGGCATAGTCTCCGTGCCTTCATAGGTCGTGAACGGAATGGGGCTCAAAATCACTGGCGCTGTACGTGGGCGAGATCGTGGATAGATGAATGCCACGGTGAGCGCGACGGCCGCGGCGGCCAGGACCCACGCCCCTACTCTGAACCACACCGGGCGAGCGGCCATGGCACGATTCGTTTCAACGGCAGCGTGTACAGGTTGTGCTGCGATTCCACCTTCCAGGGGTTGAGGAACAGATGAGGGCGGCGTGATTGCGCCTATGAAACGGTATCCTCGGCGTGGGAGAGTCTCTACAAGGCGCGGGCTATCTGCGGAATCGCCGAGAGCTTCCCGGAGGCGGTTAACGCCAGCATGGAGGCCGTGCTCGAAGTCAACGAATGTGTCCGAGGGCCATAGTGCAGTGCGTAGCTCTTCGCGGGTGACCAATTCTCCCGGCCGCTCCAAAAGCATTTTCAGTATCTGGAAGGACTGACCCGGCAAGCGCAGGCGCCTTCCTTGCTTCCGCAACTCCTGAGTTTGCAGGTCCGCTTCGAATGGGCCGAAGCGGGTAACGGTTCGGGTATGTTGATTTCCCGGCATTCGGGAACCTGTGGGCAGAGAGTAGCACACAGGGGCTTCGGAGCCGAGAAGGTTGCGCTTAGGAGAGCGGATACAAACTGGTTTATTTCAATGCATTAAGATGCGAGGAAGATGTGCGCTCTATGTGAGGGCGCATGCATTGAGATAGATCGGGACATCAGCGAGTTTTGCGGACACCGAGGAGGTGTTCCGCGAAGCTCAGGGCCGGTTTGCAAGTCGCTGCTCAGGTTCTTGTTGTTATTTTCCTGTCGCAGACAGTTACGAAGGCTGGGCCACCCGTTGGAGGGTTACCACAACACTTCGTCTGCAACACTGGTTACAGTTTGAGTAAATGCCAGGCCGATATGGCGAGTCCTCCCGGTTTCAATATTCTCGGAGGTCGAAATGAAGGGCAAAGTTTTAAAAACCGCAGCAACCGGTGTTGTCCTGTGTGTCTTCACGATCGGCGGGTACGTGCTCAAGATGTGGGCAAATCCTGCGATCGGCGTTCACCGGACCTTAATTGGCAGAGGGACGTATGACCGTTTCATGGTGAATACCGACCAGAACCAAACCTTGAATCCCCCCGACCCAACCGTAAAACCGTTCCAATACATCGCAAAAGCGCAGGCCCTTGATAAGACGGATCCCGCTATTGATGTGGAGGTAGATACCCACCTCTACGATCCATTGGGTTCCACAGGCTGGCATAAACATCCGGGGCCGGTGTACATCACCGTAACCTCAGGTCAGCTCACGTTCTACGAATTTGATGACCCCACGTGTTCGCCTCATGTGTATAGCAAGGGTCAGGGCTTTGTTGACTTCGGGAGCGGGGACATCGGCATTAACCAGGATTCTATTAATTCGGCCAGCGATGTTACGGTCGCAATTACTTCGGTCGGAGGTGTGTTCCGCACCGAGCTTCCGGCTGGGAATCCCAATTGTAGCTTCTGACGACCGCGGCGATCACATCTGCGCCTCCGGGGTCATAATTCGTCGCCGCCAGCAACTCGCTTTGACGTAGGCACTGCAGAAATTGAGCGGTTCACAATGTAGAACCAGTTGACTCTATGCTGCTCTAAAAAACTGTTTTAGCGAGTTGCGGGCCTGGCCAGTTCCCGGGGATGAGGCGGGAGCCCACCACGTTCCCTCTAACCGCGGCGAGCACCCGTTTCAGTGCAGCTCGATCTCAGGTGTGACAAAACGACCCCTGCGCAAAGCTGATCTGGGACGTGCCATTATTAGTCAGAAATCGGCGAGTCTGGCGTAATTGCCGATGACCATTACTAGCGGATCACGGGCTAACCAGAAGTTATTCCGAGTCGGAAGGCCCGTTGGAGGAACTCGCGACCTCTCAGTCCACTTGCCTGTGTAGTCGCGTAATCGGAAACTAGCTTTTGCAGATGGGACAAAGCAGATTGGTTTGGATAGATGTTGATAAATCCGCTTCCCACGCAATATAAAAGGCGCCCACTTTGCGGTAGGTTTTGATCGTTCGCATCACCACCTACCGAAAGGAGCGCCGTTATGAACCAAGCAAAGTATATTGGCATGGACGTTCACCAGGCAACGATCTCAGTTGCCGTCATGGATTCCGCCGGTAAGTTGATCCTGGAGTCCATCCTCGAAACGAAAGCGGCCACGATTCTGCAGTTCATCGGCGGGCTGTGCGGCAGCTTGCTGGTGACTTTCGAAGAAGGAACTTCTGCCGCCTGGTTGTATGACCTGCTCAAGCCTCACGTCGCAAATGTCCTAGTCTGCGATCCTCGAAAAAATGCTCTATTAAAGGATGGCAGCAAGAGTGACCGTATCGATGCTCGGAAACTGGCCGAACTCTTGCGCGGCAACCATCTCTCCCCGATCTACCACGGAGAGAACGGGGTACGCACTTTGAAGGAGCTGGCCCGCAGCTATCTGACGATCACCAAAGATCTGACGCGGGTGATGAGTCGAATCAAGGCCGTGTACCGAAGCTGGGCCATTCCCTGTGCCGGGGCAGCCGTGTATCGACCGCGCCATCGTGCGGAATGGTTAGCCAAGATCGTAGAACCGGGAGTTCGCCTGCGAGCCGAGCGGCTCTACCAGCAACTGGATGCGCTGGAGCCGTTGCGGCAGGGAGCGCGACGCGATCTGCTGGTGGAGAGCCGCAAACATCATGCGGTGAAATTGCTCCGCCAGATTCCTTATCTGGGTCCGATTCGTTCCGCGTTGCTGGTTGCGCTGCTGGAGACCCCGCATCGTTTTCGCACCAAGCGACAGCTGTGGGCCTATAGCGGATTTGGACTCGAGACTCACGACAGCGGCGAATACCGCTTTGTGAAAGGGCAACTGCGACGAAACCGGGAGCGAGTCACCGTGCTAGGCCTGAACCAGAACCACAATCACGATCTGAAAAATATCTTCAAGAGTGCCGCGATATCCGCCAGCACTCGACCAGGACCGTTCCAGGAGTTTTACGCCGGGCTTCTGGCTAAAGGGAGGAGGCCGGCGATGGCGCGTCTCACCCTGGCACGGAAGATCGCCGCGATCACTTTGACGATTTGGAAGAAAGGAGTGTGTTTCGACGCCAACGAATTACATCGGCAAGCAGCTTGAGCGTCTCTGGCAGAGAGCTCGTTCCATTTTCCTGGGTGGTGGTCGGTTCTTGAGACGCTCGGTTCGAGGGGAGTATCAGATAGCTGGTTCGACCCTGTGTGCTTCGGCACCGAGTCACCGTTCTCACGCTATGCCCCCTCGGAGAACCAGAAATAGCGATAGGCTACGAGCCTCGGATAGAACCATGGTTGCCACGAAATCGAATCGCTTGCCAAGTTTCAAGAATCGACGGCGCTGTCACCACGAGACAATGAAACCGAGGGAACGGAAGAGCAAGCCAGAGAAGAACCTCTCGAGCGATCGAGGGCCATATCTGCAAACAGTGGGCTGGATATCGAGACAAAAAACTTCTCGGCTACCAGCCGAAGGAGAAGCTTTTTTGTTGACATCCCCTTTTATAGAACCAGCTATCTCAGAGTGAGATAGGTGGTCATAATCCCTGTGGCTGTTGAAAAAGTCTTCGTGTTTTGATGCGTGGAGTTGATCAGAAGTGCGAGCGGCAACGTCTAAGTGTTGGGCCGATGCTTTCCTTCATCGCCATTCACGGAGGCCTGCGGATTATGATGGGACAACACTCTCGTTCCGAGTCGCTGTTCTACTACTTTCGCATCGAAGATCAGGTTCCTGAAAACCACCTGCTCCGTCTCATTGACCGGCACATCAGTTTCGATTTCGTTCGTGAGAAGTTGAAGGACTCCTACAGCGATACGGGCAGACCCTCGATCGATCCGGAACTCCTCTTGCGCATCCTGCTGATCGGCTATCTCTATGGCGTCACCAGCGAGCGCAAGCTAGTCGAGGAGTTGCAGATGCATCTGGCCTGGCGCTGGTTTACCGGACTCAGCTTCGATCAAGAGATTCCGCATCACTCCACCTTCTCGAAGAACCGCCACGGACGGTTCCATGAGTCCGACCTGTTTCAGCAACTCTTTGAAGAGATCGTGGATCGCTGCCAGGAAGCGGGATTAGTGGAAGGGGAACACCTGTCGGTCGATGGCAGCTTTATTGCCGCCAACGCCAGCCGGTCCAGCCGCATCCCGCGGGAGCAGTTAGCGGAAGCCGCGCAGGTGAAACTCACCATCCGCGAGTATTTAACCGAACTCGAGCAACAGAACCCGATCGAAGAGCCGACCCATCAACAAGCCCTGGTCTCGACGACCGATCCCGATTCCACGTATGCGACCAAGGGATCTCGGGCGGCGGAGCTGGGGTACTTCAACAACTATCTGATCGACAACAAGAGTGGGGTGATTGTGGGTGTGCAAGCGACGGCCGCTCGGTTGAGCCAGGAAAGTGCGGCGGCTCGCGAGATGATCACGCGGTCAGCGGAGAGACGCGGGCGCTTTCCCCAGTCGGTTGCCGCCGACACGACCTATGGGAACGGTGAGCTCTTGGCCTGGTTTGAGGAACGAAACATCACTCCCTATATTCGCGTGAAAGAGAGTCCTGCTCCCAAAACCAACTTGTATGGGATCGAAAAGTTCATCTACGTTGCCGAGACGAACAGCTATCAATGTCCGGAAGGAAAGCGACTAACGTACCTTGGGGTGAATCCGCGCAACCGAAACCATATCTACAGGGCAACGCGAAAACGGTGTCGGGAGTGCTCGCAGAAATCGCAGTGCACCACCGGCCACTATCGGCAGATCGCGATCCATGTTCACGAAGCGGCGCGACAACGGGCACGAGAGCGAACGACCGTTCCGGCTTTCGCGGCAGCGCAACGCCAACGCCGGAAAGTAGAAGCACTCTTTGCGGAGTTGAAGAACCAGATCGGACTGCGCAGGGTGCGTTTGAGGAGAATGAAGCATGTTCGCGAACAGTTCTTTCTCGCGGCTACAGCCCAGAACCTGAAACGACTGGCTCGTTTCCTAAGATCCAGATCTCTAGAATCAGCCACGGTGCCGATCTGAGATAGAAAAAAGAAAGCGATACCCCGCAGGAAAATCACCCCAGATCAAAACTCCTGCCAGCGGGCGAGTTTTTCAACACCCACCCCTGTTCGCAACAGTTGTCGGGAAGCCGCCTCGTTTCTGAAGGGGCAACCGCCATCATAGTCAGCAAACCTCCGTGAATGGCGATGAAGACGAGCATCGGCAGAACCTTTGCTCATATAGACGTTCCCTGTCGATACTTCAGTGCGCTCACGAAGACTTTTTCAACACCCACTATTGATATCACGATAACAATTCAAGATCTTATTCCGTCGGCGCCTTGAATACTGATTAGCGGTTGCCAAATGTCAAGCTGAGCCCAGAAGTTGTTCCGTAGTCGCTGCTGGAAAAACCTGGTGGTGGGCGGTTATCCCAATTGCCATACAAAGTGAAATTCCAATCCAGTTTGCCCCAAAGCTTGACGTAGTAGGAAGTGTTCAGATTAAAGTGAAATCGACCAGGGTCAGAAACGGTGGGAAGGAAGGTAGCATCCAATGTGAGTGTGGTTCGGTCGAATCTGAAAAGCTTCAATCTCGCTCCAATCAAGCCCGAAGTGACTTGTTGCGTCAAGGAAGGGTTCGCCGCTTTGTTGTAATTGATGCGCTGCCATGCGAAACCACCATAGAGAGTCAACGAAGTGCTGCCTGTGTTTTTGATTATTCGTCCGATGCCTCCCCCGAAGGTGCTCTGCAACTGGATCCCTTGGACTGAACTTTGAAGGAAGTCAGTGACTCCGGTGTAGTACCAATTGTTCCACCGCAAAAGGTGCAGGGCAGAAAACGCAACTTCGTTCCGAGTGGATGTGCTCGCCCCAGAGTTGGAGGTAAGGTTCGAGCTGTAACTTGCTTCGGCGGACCATCGCTCCCGGGAATAGTTTACGTCGGAACTCAGGTTGTATTGAGCGGAGTCGTTCCCTTTCGAATAGGTAAAGCCCGTGCCGATGCGGCCGTTCAAGCGCTGCCAGAAATTGCTGGAGGTTTCGTTAACAAACACGACTTGCTCTCTTTCGAGGGTTACTTTCTCCCCAGGGGACTCCAAAACTTCAATTTGCGAGGGACGTCTGCCCAAAGTTTCCGGAGTCGAGAGTGCTCCTGTATAGACTGTTCCATCTTGAGTCCTAACGAGGAAAAGCTGCTTGCTTTGAACATGGTCGACTTTTGACCAATCGACAGACAGTGTGCTCAAAATATAATCAACGCTGATGTACAGCGTATTCGATCGGAGCCCCTTGATTTCACAACTGATGTGGTCGCCGTTCTTCATAATGATGACGTCGGTTTTTTCCCGCGCGAAGAGCGGAAAAGGAGAAGAAATAGCGGCGCACAGTAAAAGCAATCGAAATCTCATTTGAGGTCCCCCTTGCGATGGATGACATCGGCTAATGCAATCGATAGCGGGCGTTATCGCAGGTAGCGTGATATCGCGATTTCGCAACATTCGTGTACAGCACCGGTATGAGTCTAAAGTTTGGCAGCAGCTAACACTTTTCCGGCCAGATCACGAGCGAGGTGCTTTTGCAGGACAATCCGCGTCTCGGGATTGGCGGCCAGGTAGCGGTCGAGCGGCTCAACGTCCCAACGCACGCACCGGACAGGCTCTACTACCACGGCATCTACATCGGCTGTGACTCCACTCAAAAGAAGAGCTGAGCCCAGGATGTGGCCCGCGACGAGTTCCCCGATCACACGATCATCTCTCGTGACCCGCACTTTCCCGCGAACAATGACGGAGATTGCCTCAACTCTTTTGCCACGCTCCAGCAGTCGCTCACCAATTTCCAAAGTTGTCCACGCTCCGATACTCAGAAGCTGCAGGACTTTCCGAGGGGGCAAATCCGGGAAGGCGAGCCGGCGAATTTCCTCCTCTTCAGGCGTCAATTTAACTGGACGTCGCTCGACAAAAAGACGCCAAGACTGGAATGAATTGATCGCAGCAAAGACGCTACTCCAAATGATTGGCTCCCAAAGCGGTTCCGGCTGAAGGATGAAATAAGGTAGCGATATCAGCGAGGCCGCCACCGCAAACAACCTCAGCCAGAGAATGTCGCGAACGCTGTACGCTACCAACAGTAGGATGTTTGCGGCGTGCAGGAAATAGCTCGGTTTAAATAGGTCCATGTCTGTAATCTCCCTTGGTGGCATGTCGGAACTTCCTCTGCTGGGGCTGGTGGAGAGGGCTGAGGCCGTACTACACGCTCAAGCTGAACGCTTGTGAGAGACTAGTCGTCGGCTGGAAGCTAGAATACTGTCAATATTGACAAGGGCAGGGCCCGGGCAAGAAGGGGGCTGGATTTTGGCCCACCGGATTACTTGTGAAAAAGGAGGCGGGCTCGCGTGCGCCGTTGGCGAAGCTCAGCCTTAAGCCTGGAGCGTCAGTCAGCGGCAGCGCTAAATACCGACGCGTTGAGAAAATCCCTGTTCTCGACACCTATCTGAAAGTCACTATCGGGTCCACGGTAGTTTCGCTTGGCCGACTTACCGGGAGTTGACAACTAGCTGTCCGGTAGCTTCGGATCGGGGGGAACGAAGAAATAGTTTTTTGGGGGAGCGCAGAACGATTTTCCCACGATTTTTGCGTATTGCACCGATCTTCTGCCATTCGCTCACGATGCGAGTCGCGGTATAGAGGTTGATATTCACTGAATCGGCGAGCTCTTGGTTGGTGACATCGATTTCAATCCCATCCGAGACGACTTCACCGATACTGGGCCCCAGTGCCACGAGTAAATTGGCAAGCCTCTCTTTTGCCGACTCGGATACTAATGCCGAGTGGGCAGCGATGTACCAAGAAACGTATTCAAAAGTCAGAAAGATTACATTCTCCAACAGTCGAGGGACGCGTTCTCCGAGGGTGATGATAGTTGGACCATCCCAAGCGAGCACAACGCTATCCTGTACCGCTTCCGAGCTTGCGAGATATGGGTAAGGCCGGCGAGAGATCCCCGCAACGCCGAAAGTTTCTCCTGGCTTTATCCATAGCAGGATGAGTTTTTTCCCAGTGGGGGTTATGTAGAAAAAACGCCCTCGGCCTTTCCACATCAACAGAAAATAATCCGAAGAATCGCCCTGGTGCGTCATTACAGATTTGGCCGAAAACCGGCGAGGGCGCGCCGCTGATAAGATCAAATCGATTTCCTGCGGTTTCATACCCCACAATATATCGACGTTAGGGGGACGGTTAGCAGGGCGAAATTTCAAAGTGGTCATGTTCTCTCTGCTAGTGGCGGAATGCTTTTGCAATTTGTAATGCACTCAATCCCCTAATATCGCGCTTCTATAAAATTGCGTTGACTCGCTCCCGTCTCGAAGAGTTTGGCATCAAGCCTGCCAAGCATCTTGCGCAGCTTTGCGACGGATGCATCGGTTGTCGCTTCCCCGATACGGGCCATTTCATCGACCCGAGTGAATTCCGATATATCAAAGGACGTCACGTCGGGCGCGATCACAAAGTCTGCCGGCTGAACTCCAACGGAGTTCATGTTGTAGTCCTGGACCATGGTCTGTCGCATGATCACTTGAATCGTTGACAGGAACCGGCCGGTGAACCTGGAACTAATTCCTTCAAAATCTTTCTCTAGCTTTGCCGTCACAGTTGATGCGATGACAAAGTTGCATCCCTTGGCTACCAGCACATTGGCGGGAACATTGTTGAGCAACCCGCCGTCCACCAACGCCTGGCCTGACTCAATGATAGGAAGCGATAGAGGAGGAAGATTGATACTTTCCATGACGCCGACTGTCGCATCGTTAGCCTCGCGCACGACCGTTTCTCCTTGGACGAGATCGACGGAAACCGTAAACATCGGAAGTATCAATTGCTCCATCCTGGCTTGACCCAGGTATTTCCGCAGCATGGAATCGAATTGGCGCCATCTGTACTTGTAGAGCAAATACCAGTAGCCGGCGCCGGGCAGCTGTCGAAAGAACCACGATGGCTGCAATTCGGTCTTGAAGCGATGAGCAATGTAGTCGGGATCGAAGCCAGCCGCGTAGAGGGTGCCAACCATCGCACCAGCGCTCGTACCCGCCAGCATGTCGATGTAGATGCCATGCCGCTCAAGCGCTTTGAGCACCCCGAGATGAGCCATGCCTCGAGCTGCGCCACCGCCGAGTGCCAAACCGATCTGGATGCCTCGCAAATGATGAACGATGCGTTCGAATCCATGCTGCAGCAAAGTGTTTTGGTTTGCCCCGGGAGCGTCGAAAGTAAGTTTAAAGTCGTCGTTCAGCGAGTTGATACAACTCCGGTACATACGGAGCGATTGTGATCGTTGCTGTCGAGAATCCACACGATCCGGATCTTGTCTCGCCATCTGGGTACGCTCTTCACCAGTCCTTCGAGCAGAACAACTGCTGCGCGCGCATCTTGCGGCCGAACACACCAAAGCACCATGTCGACGTAGCTCAAGAGCCGCATCATTGCCTCAGGTGAATGGTCCGCACGAACATCTATCAGAAGTCGGCTGATTCAAGGACCAGTCTTTAAGAAGGTCTTGTCGAATCATCTGGCCTTCTGCCAGCAAGCAATTTAAAGGGGATATCTCCGTCTGGCTTCCATTGCTCGTCGTCGCCGATAACTGCCGGGAGACTCGTCCAACTCTCGAAGTCGACGTGCCAATCGAGCCGACGAGTGAACGGCTCGCCTCGCTGTGATGAATAATACCCACGACGGATGGCTTCGGAAGGGAACGATCGACCATCACGTATCGCTTGAACGCGTTCACTACCAAGCGAAATAGAGCAAGTTGAAGGTCTGGGTGCTCCGCTGCTAGCTGCAGCAGCTGCTTTGGCGTCAATTTTATTGCCGTCGAAGGCTCAATAGCCTCGACGTGCAAGAGAGAGCGATCCGATGAACCGAGGGCAATCAATGCAATGGCACGCCCTGGAACGATAGTGTCTTTCTGGACCTCCTTGCCCAGCGAATCGTGGAGCGTCGACTGCACCCGGCCTGTAATCAGGAAGTACATGTGAGTAATTTCTGAGTCGATTTCAAGCGACCACTTGCCCGGTGTGAAACTCGACCCACTCAGCCGTGTTCGTGATCGCCGTCAACGTGTCCTCGCTGAGTCCCAGTGCCCAGTCGAGCCGACGAAGATCCACACGAAGTTGTTCAATAGTGGGGCGAACCGGTTTTTCGTCGCTGCTATTCATCTCATTCTCCTCGAAGCTCAGAATCGAGAGGACCCTCTGATTCGATCCCACGACTTCTCAGGAGAGACTGTCCTTGGCATGGAAAAATCAATGTGGCTAACTCCTCAGCTGTTCGGCGTGGAATCTCCAGCGGGAGGTGGCGCTCAAACTCACGGTACCAAGTCGGACCAGGTCAGAACCTGCACGTTCTCCAGGGAAATGAAATCCTCCTCCATTTTTGCCAGGACATACGGTAAGTCCACCAGCGATCCGACTAAATGACCGATGCAATTTTGCCACGCTGGTGGGACGTAAGCCAGAGTGAGCTTCACACAGTCGCGCTTTATCAACGCGTCGGCGAGGAACTCCTAAAGGTCTCGGCAGAGAGTGAGGAGTCGCAACTCTTGTCGAGCGGCTGTTTCCGGAAGTCCTCACCTTTCCACATCGGCATGTCGAAGGCGTAGAAGGTGATAACGCTGGCGTTAGCCGAAAAATTCTGCAGCCGGTGAACGAGGGGCGCCCAGATTCATCCATCGCCACGATTTCACCATCAATGATCGTTTCGTCCGGCAGTCTTGCGAAAGCCGCAGCGGCGATATCAGGAGAGCCGCTATTAAACCGTTTCCTGTTGCGGGAAAACACGGTCACAACGTCCGTCATATTTCACCGTGTCTACGTGCGCGGAGACTTCGTCTGGAACTGCTGGACGGGAGCGTTAGCGCGTCTGGGAGTGGCCCGTGCGAACGCGCTGCAAGCGAAGACCTCGCAAGGCGCGGATGCCGATGCCGCTCGCGTTCGGGCGTTCGCCGTCTACAAAGATTTTCTCGCACTGTGGAAGGATGCCGACCCCGACATCCCCATCCTGACGGAAGCCAAAGCAGAGTATGCGAAGCTGCAATAATTGTTAGAACTTGCGTTCGTAGGTGGAACCGAACCGGATAGATGTTGCGAAATCCGCTTCGCACGCAATATAAAAGGCGCCCACTTTGCGGTAGGTTTTGATCGTTCGCATCACCACCTACCGAAAGGAGCGCCGTTATGAACCAAGCAAAGTATATTGGCATGGACGTTCACCAGGCAACGATCTCAGTTGCCGTCATGGATTCCGCCGGTAAGTTGATCCTGGAGTCCATCCTCGAAACGAAAGCGGCCACGATTCTGCAGTTCATCGGCGGGCTGTGCGGCAGCTTGCTGGTGACTTTCGAAGAAGGAACTTCTGCCGCCTGGTTGTATGACCTGCTCAAGCCTCACGTCGCAAATGTCCTAGTCTGCGATCCTCGAAAAAATGCTCTATTAAAGGATGGCAGCAAGAGTGACCGTATCGATGCTCGGAAACTGGCCGAACTCTTGCGCGGCAACCATCTCTCCCCGATCTACCACGGAGAGAACGGGGTACGCACTTTGAAGGAGCTGGCCCGCAGCTATCTGACGATCACCAAAGATCTGACGCGGGTGATGAGTCGAATCAAGGCCGTGTACCGAAGCTGGGCCATTCCCTGTGCCGGGGCAGCCGTGTATCGACCGCGCCATCGTGCGGAATGGTTAGCCAAGATCGTAGAACCGGGAGTTCGCCTGCGAGCCGAGCGGCTCTACCAGCAACTGGATGCGCTGGAGCCGTTGCGGCAGGGAGCGCGACGCGATCTGCTGGTGGAGAGCCGCAAACATCATGCGGTGAAATTGCTCCGCCAGATTCCTTATCTGGGTCCGATTCGTTCCGCCTTGCTGGTTGCGCTGCTGGAGACCCCGCATCGTTTTCGCACCAAGCGACAGCTGTGGGCCTATAGCGGATTTGGACTCGAGACTCACGACAGTGGCGAATACCGCTTTGTGAAAGGGCAACTGCGACGAAACCGGGAGCGAGTCACTGTGCTGGGCCTGAACCAGAACCACAATCACGATCTGAAAAATATCTTCAAGAGTGCCGCGATATCCGCCAGCACTCGACCAGGACCGTTCCAGGAGTTTTACGCCGGGCTTCTGGCTAAAGGGAGGAGGCCGGCGATGGCGCGTCTCACCCTGGCACGGAAGATTGCAGCGATCACTTTGACGATTTGGAAGAAAGGAGTGTGTTTCGACGCCAACGAATTACATCGGCAAGCAGCTTGAGCGTCTCTGGCAGAGAGCTCGTTCCATTTTCCTGGGTGGTGGTCGGTTCTTGAGACGCTCGGTTCGAGGGGAGTATCAGATAGCTGGTTCGACCCTGTGTGCTTCGGCACCGAGTCACCGTTCTCACGCTATGCCCCCTCGGAGAACCAGAAATAGCGATAGGCTACGAGCCTCGGATAGAACCATGGTTGCCACGAAATCGAATCGCTTGCCAAGTTTCAAGAATCGACGGCGCTGTCACCACGAGACAATGAAACCGAGGGAACGGAAGAGCAAGCCAGAGAAGAACCTCTCGAGCGATCGAGGGGCATATCTGCAAACAGTGGGCTGGATATCGAGACAAAAAACTTCTCGGCTACCAGCCGAAGGAGAAGCTTTTTTGTTGACATCCCCTTTTATAGAACCAGCTATCTCAAAATGCGACATAATCGCGATTCGAGAGACTTCCTGGTTGTGAATCACTGAAGGCCCTATGGCCAGAGGTGAGAAAGACCGAGCATTTCGAGGCACTCAAGTTGTTCTCAAGTTAAAGGACACACAAGACAACAAACGTACGCCAACCCACGCAAAGATGGCGATTTCGCGCGACGGGTTGCGATCTAAGAGGTTGTGCGGATTCCGCAGGAGTTAGCGACATTTCGACCACCGGCGAATCTCGTACTCATAATCCGTTGGTCCTAGGTTCGAGATCCTAGCGGGCCCACCAACTCAAACAGAATAGAACGCACCGCATTGTCATCGCCGCCCTGTCCTTTGACGCCCGCCTGACAAGGATTTGAGTCATTTGGCCGTCCTCTTGACGCTGTTCCACAAGGGCCATGAACGTCGTAATCCGAGATTGACCTTGTTACTCGAAAACGGATTGTGAAGTGACCAAGCAAGCGGAGACTAGATTAACTACGTCAAGTCTAGAGGCCTGCGGGAATCGAGTCAAAGGCATAGCAGGTAGTATCCCCAGGGATAAATTCGGCCACACCCTAGGTCCCCGAGAATCAGTTTTAGATCATGTTTTCGTCCAAATTTGTTGGAAACGACTTAGTTTTCCGACATTAAGAATCCATATTTTCCCCGGATCGCATTAAGAAAAAAAATCAAAATGAATTTATGCGCGAAAGACAATTCACAGCAAGCGACGCGCTTCTTGAAGGTTGATCCTGAAGGTGTAGCCATGCTCCGAATCATCCAAGCTGTGTTCATGGCCTGTAGCATGCAAATCGAGGAAATGCTCACTGGCAATAGCTGCCAAGTTTTGGTTGATATCCACTTTGGAGAGCTTCGCCTTGAGTCATCATAACGGCGCTTTTCCTTAACTTCTCAAACTCAGGGCTATCGGCACAGTAATAAAATCCGCTACGTCGATTGGTCCACACCGGTACGTTGACGAGGGCCGGATCAATTTTCGTGTGTACGTCCATGCCAAGAAAGTCCTTCAGGCGTGCGACCCATCCTCCGTCTTGCGGCACGGACACAGCTTCATGGGTCGGGGGAATCCGAGGAGCGGAGTCGGCGCCAGTAGGCGCATCCGGGGATGGAGTGGCCTTGACTCCGTGCCTGGTCTGCTCCGCCGGCCCCGATCGAGGCGCACTCCTGGGCGCGACGGCCGCAGGTGGCGAGATAGGTGCGGCCGGTTGTCCGCTAGAACCAACCGGCCCGAGAGGCTTGCCGAGATACAAAACCACCACGACCAGTGCGAGAATTCCTATGATACTTGCCACTATCGAAATCGCGATCTTCCGGCGACGCCAGCGGGATTCCGAAGTGGACGATTCAGGTACGGTGAGCACGCGGTCGCCCGCTGAAATAATCTCGGAGGACGAAGGCAGCACCGCATCTCTCGGGAGGATCTCTGCTGCGCCAATCGATGGGGTGGCAGGCTCTGGAGGCGGGTCGGAATGCTCTGCATGTGATTCGACGGATTTGCCTAACTGCGATGCGAATCCTCCTTCAGGGCGAACCCGCAAGCGTAGCGTTGTGAACCTGTGCGCGGGCAGAGGCGTGCCGTCAGGCGCAATAGAAGAGTCATCTAAATGGGAAGACTCTGAAAGCGATTCACGCGGAAACTCTGGGGCAAAGTTCGAGCGAGTATTTTCAGTATTTTTGCGAGGGGAAATCGCTTGAATCGAGTTCTGAATGGGCTGCACGGGTGCTTCACGACTTGTGGGAGGGGGCTTGGGACGAGGTTCTGTTCCGGTTTCTGTACAGGGCGCCGGCTGCTCTAGCCTCGCCATCCAATCGGCGATCTGTCGTTCCGTGTTACCGAGGAGATTCTTGAAGCAAATCCCGGCTTCCTTCTGCGTTGGTCCCAACCACGTAATGCGCCCCTCGGTCTCAATTGCTTGTTCATTGCCCTGCAGCTGGAAGTGCAGGGCCAACTCCGCTTCGGGATTCAGTTCCGCCACCGCTTGGAGGGATAGTCCGCCCGCACCGAGGTTGATGATAATGCCTCCATTACCTGCGCCAAGCCCAACGTATATGATCGAGGGCACTTTGTGTCGAACGTGACGACGACGCTCGTTGAAGGTGGTGGTGTTATTCTGCGGGGGTACGACACGCACGGTTGCCTGCTGACACGTCGGAACGAGAATCAATGCCGTCGACAAAGACCGGGTACAAATATTGTGCCACTCAGTTGGGCGCTTGTCGAATCGACGAAGATGCAGAATTATGGTTCGACTTGCAACAGAGTCTCGGGAACAAACCTTTGCCCGCACGGCCGCCACGCCCGTGGATCACAATCAAGGTTTTCCTCTTAGCCGTTAGCTAAGGAGGTGGCATGCTCGAAAGGAAGTTCCCTTCAGGAAGAAACTTCGGGACTGCCCGCATAACAAACCAGGTCCATGGTGTTCCTTCATGTAGCTCAGGTAAGGCACTCAGATTTGTGCAGTAAAGATCATAGCGTCGAGAAGCGGCTAGCTGACACGCCCAATAGCAACAACATGCTGAAGCCGTTGAGGGACTTAGTTTGAATGAGCCGTGTTGCTGCAGGCGGTCTTGGTGTTAAGCGCAAGCATATGGTCCTGACGATCCCATTTTCGAAGTATCGCGACAATCGAAAGCGGCGGAAGCGGAAGCCACGGATCGACCAGGCGAAACAGGGGCGTCAACGCGTTGAGCAAGCGAATCTGCCCCATTCCGAAGGTGCGGCGCTTCATTAGTTTGCCGTTCAGCCACCATGCGGGTACGCCGGGGCGGTTGAACTTCAAAATCTTCTCCACTTGAAATCGGGCTTGTTGCGCGGCGGTAGCGAGTTGTTCCTCGGTGTAACGCCGGTAATGTCCCAGCACTTCATCCAAGCTGCCATAGAGTTTCGGACCAAACGGAACCAAGATGATCGCCGTACCACCGTCTGCCAGAGCATCATGGATATTACGCAGAGCTCCGATATCGTCTTGGACGTGTTCGATCACGTTCAGACAGACCACCGTGTCGAAATTCTGATCTTTGGGAAAGGAGTCGCCTCTCATGCCATCGGTATAGGCCACACTCATGTAAGGACGAGTGGCGCGAAGCGATTCGAGATAGTTCAAGTAGAAAGGGTTTACGTCTGTGGCCCAATAGGCGGAGCGCGGCATGAGATTCACGGACATGTTGCCGATACCCGCGCCGATCTCGAGGACTCGATCCCCTACGTGAGGTCTCACGACGTCCGCCATCCATCGGTTGAATCGCGGAGCGCGATTGATTCTTTCGAGAATTTCTCCGCCATGGGTATCCTCGGTGTAAAGGCGGCTCGACGCGCCATAATGGAGGATTGCCCATAACGCGCGTGCGCCATCCCGCCAGCCAATTTTTTTCCCCTCGCGGTAGGTGCGGCCCGAATAGCTGATGGGAACTTCAAAGACTCGCGCGCCACGCTTGGCCAACTTGATGGCAAGCTCGGGCTCCACGTCAAAGGTGGAACTTTCGAGCGGAATGCTCTTCAGCAAGTCGGAGCGGACCATCTTGTAGCAGGTTTCCATGTCGGTGAGGTTGAGGTCGGAAACCAGGTCGCACAGGAAGGTGAGCAATTTATTGCCGAGCGCGTGGCGGAAGAAAAGCGCGCGCTTGTGTCCACCGGACATGAAACGCGAACCGAAAACGGCATCAGCGTCTTCATACAAGAACAGCTCAATCATCTGCAAGAGGTCCCAGGGATGGTATTCGAGGTCGGCGTCGTGAATTACGGCGAGCTCGCATTCGACGTGCGCGAGCGCCGTGCGAATCGCGGCGCCCTTCCCCTGATTCCTGTCGTGCTGAAGCCAGGTCCACTGGAGTTTGCTACCCGGCCGATCTGGCTCGAGCGAGTTACGAAAGCACGCAATGGCTTCGGCTGTTGAATCCTTCGAGCCGTCATTGACCACCACCACCTGCACACGATGCAAAAGGGGCGAAGTTTCCAGGATTTTGAGGCGTTCGAGGCTCGCTTCAACGAGATACTGCTCGTTGTAAGCCGGCACGATCACGGAGAGGCTCGTGCTCGTCTGTTGTCCGTCTGTTTCGGGCCGGTATGTAGAGATGCCGCTGCCTGGACGCAACCAAGGTTTATCGATCCAGAGGTACGACACGCCGATCGACCAGACCTGTGAACTCTAAGACTGGCCCGGTTCTCCTTAGCGAAGGTGTGGTGGCCTGCTCGTTAACTTCGCCGGATTCGCGAGTAGAGGCCCTCCAAGCTTTTACCCTGGCTATGAAGACTTGAATGTTTTCGGCATCTACAGCACCAATTCGCCCAGTTCACCCCTCCAAATTTGCGCGAAATAATCACCCTGCCGCACTGAATTTGTCATTACGTCTTCTGTCAATATTTCAATTCGTTGCCGACCTTGCCACTTTGTCGCTCATCGTAGCCACCACTGGAGCAACCCGAGTAGAAATAAAACCGCGAGCAAGGCTAGCAAAAACCTTTCGCCCTCGTCTTGGTCACTCATGGAACGCTCACCGTCGAGGTAAGGATACACGGCGAAGGGTAGCCGAACACACCTGATCGGACTCGAGTCACTCGCACCTATCGCGATCCCAAGTCTACGAATTCAACAAATACCGCGAGCTCGAATGGCTCGCGATCCGCTACGACCGCACGAGAATCTGATCCTCACGGACCGCCCGGACCTGCTCAAACGCTGGTACGGTGGCATCGCCAAGATCTCCCGCGTCTTCGCCTCGAGGGGATTGTCTTCGCGCGTAGGACAACTCCTGCGATCGCAGTGCGCCGGCGCGAGTCCCTGGCTCTCGCGATGCTGAATCAGGTCAACATGCGTTATGAGGGCGAAAGCCTTCGGACCGATTGAAATGGCCGACGATCCCCCGCTCGAGGCGTTGTGCGATTTCATCGCATCAGGCGCGCCGTCGCACGCATCGTGAACACGACGCCAGCGCTCCGATTGCTTCAAAGGCCTGGCCGTCACTCCCGAGGAGCTCGCGGACGAAACTGGTGACGTCGGCCTCGCCCGGAAGTATTTCCTTCGTCACAAAACCGCCATCTACGAACACCGAGGCGCGCAGCGGGTTTAAGGCGCTACTCTCGATGAAAGAGTCGTGGAAAATCGTAGTACTGGCGGCGGCGACGACGTGGAGTTTTCGAAGCAGTGAAATTTTTCTGTGAGTTAACGTCACGTGCGATCTCTTCAGCCAACCGTCGGTCAGATATGCCCTGCATGAGAACGATTCCGGTGGCCGAGTCGAAGAGAAAAAAAGGACCCTTGAGCTCATCGGATGATTCTCTGACTTCGATCATGCGTCCCCCGAGAGTAGGTTTGGGGTTGAGGCGCGCGATGCTGGCCTGTATTTGTGGCCCTTGCGCGCTGGCTATCGTGAGATTGGGGGAGATGAGCCGAGAAACTGGGGTGCGGTGTCTTTAAGTTCCCGCACTCGCCCAGAGGGTATACACCTCGAATGCACGGCATGTCAACAGGTAGGACGGGCGGGAACAGGCAAAACGGACGAGAACGAATAGCGGACTAAGCCACGCGACGTCCGCCTCTAGTGAAGCACAGCTGATAGCTGCAATCGTAGAACATACCTTGTTGCTTAGTCGCGCGTTGAGGTGTCCCTGTGTTTCACGAAGGACTCAGGCAAGATTCCGTTTTCGCGGGTTGCGAAGCGGCGCCAGAAAAGGTAAGACTGCCGGCAGAGAGGAAGCGATGAACGGACGCATTGACGATCCAGTGGATGCCTCCTTCGAAGGGTGGCCAGACGAATCGGAGGATCTTGCGCGCACGGTCGGTGAGCTCGCGCTCAGCTTTAGCGCGCTGATTTTCGGTCCTGCCCAGGTCTTGAATATTCTAAAGGATCGGTTAGACGCAAGCACTAGGAAGGCACGCGTCTTCTATTTGTTCGAGGGAATGCGAATCAAGCTCGATCGTCTGGAATCAGAAACACGAAGCAAGTTCAACGAACTCGAGTCACAAAGTTCAGATCTTCGTGACGCGATGAAGCTGCTCCACTCGGAGGCCGAGGCGCCACGTTTCAAAGATGCCGTCGCTGTGGCCTGCGAGGAAGCAGCACGCGCGATCGACCTTCACAAAGTCGATCAGTTCGCGTCGTTATTTTTCGGATCGTTGACCGCTAGCCAGTGGGCGGATCCGGAGCAAAACGTCGCGACGATGATTCGTGACGTCGCGCAACTCGGCGACGTGGATATTCGCGTTCTTCAACTACTCTATCAAGTCTTTGCCCAAGCGATTGTCGAACATCCGAATCTTAACGACCCAAATCCATTTACACAACGGATGGACGGATGCCAAATGACCATTCCGGCTGAGCAACGACGCTCCAACGAAGACAATCGCTCAATATACGAGCCCGCGAACAGGAACGTTAACCAAGCATGACCGTGACGGTGCCTCAGCAAATTACTGCCACGCTGAGTGTGCTGGTCAACCAAAGCCAAGCTGCGCGCTTGAACCGAACGCAGAATGTCTCCCCGGAATTGCTGCTTCAGGTCATTCATCGCTTGACGCTATATTTCTATCGCGTTCTTGGCGACAAGCAAGCCACTTTGCCTTGAGCCAGAGAATCAGCCCATGAGACCTATCACAGTCCAGAAATTGGTTTGGGAAGCGAAGGTCAGGTTCTGGGCGGATAGTCGGCAATGCGGAAGTAACGATTCTTCCGGTTCTGACTCCGAATTGCCCGTCATGCGACCAGAATCCGGCCCAGACCTGGTTGCAGCGGTTGCGAGATCGCCTGTTTTCGTCGTGTGTCGAAACGTCTTGATACCTTCGACGTATCTTCAACTATAGCCGGCCAAGTAAGGGCGGCAGTCGCCGGAGACACCAAAGCCGCAATATTCTGCAAAGAACGCGCTTGGCCTGCGATGAGTCGCCTTTTGACCTATTTCGAAAATGAGTTCTGCAAACTGCGTTCACACTCTAAATGGAGTAGTCTAAATCGCTTTGTCTCACCGACTGGATTTTCCGGCTATCGCCGTCAAAGAAAGCGATGCAGAAACTTCGCCATCTTGCTTTTTGTAGCTCGCTGATCCCTCTCAGAAAAGCCCAACAAATCTGCTATGTACCGAGCCTGCGGACACAGCTTTGTTCATCTACTGCGCTGCTGGCTGGAACATTGCCATTGCACTATTTGGCGGGCTTTCATGTTTTCTCCCTCGCGGCAGACCTGCGTAGGATCTATTATCGGCACGGATCCTGACCGGCGGGTCGATACCCACGCCCTAGCGCCTTCTCCTGGGTCATATAGACGCCGGGTTTCACCTTCCCGTAAAGCTTACTGTCAGGACAGAAATACAGCCCAGTCTTCTTATAGACCCAGACCTTAACAATTTTTGCCGCAGCTACAGTCGGTGTGTTCAATTGAGGTAACCGGTCCACACGATCCACAGCTCCCCACTTCTCAACAAGAGGAGGAAGCAAAAGAACGTCAAGTAGCAGGAGAAAACTACCGATCAACAAAATATTTTGACAGGCGCGGTAAGTCATAATTGGTTTATTTTTCTCAGCGGCCCGGCCCCCAGACGGGCCCAACGTGAGAGGCGCGGGACAACAATGTGCACACAGCTCACCCTGCCTCGCTGCTCTGCAAGTCGCGCTCCAAACCGACAGAATCGAGAGCCGTTCCCACCCGCCACAACCTCTTTGAATACCGCAAGTTAGCCCGGACGCTTTCGGTCGGAGGCTAATTCCCAGCGATGTCGATCGCTCACATGCACGACTTTTCGCATTATGGGAAGCTGCGGGGCCTGATGTGAACTAGACTGCTATACTTGTGCCTAGGATCTCACGAACCTTGCACGCCAATTCATCCGCACTGAACGCCTTCTCGATGAAGGCGCTTCCAGGGCCGAGACTGCTGGATATTGATCGCGGCATCTTCTGTCTAAGCAGATGTGTGAGCACCTATACCAGAGCGCAGTTTCACCAACCGATCGCCCAACTCGCGTCCTTTCATTCCGGGCATGACCCGTCTGTGAGAACCAAATCGATCGTTTCCTCGTGGCACTCCACGAACTGAATGGCATCTTCGGCGCGCCTCGCCTCAATCACGGTGTATCCCTTTATCTTTAGAAACTCGCGCGTCATACAACGCACCGCATGATCATCTTCCACCACGAGGATCCTTTCCTTGCTTCAAGAGAACGAACGAGTCGCGTCGGTGCCTCGACGACCTCAATAGCTTCCTCAACGAAGATATGCAATCGCGTCTCCTCGTCCATCCCGTGCCCACTATCATGCACCGCCGCGGGCCAGGCGGGGTCGAATCTCCGGATAACTACGGGCCCAGTTCTCGTCTAGGTGGTTGTTCACGATCTGGATCGTTAATTTGCCACCATCAGGCATGGCGTCCCGCGCGTTAAAATACCAGATTCATGATGACCTGCTCCATCCTTCGCGACGTCGGCCCGATGGGTTCGTGAGCTGCGCGATCGACGACCACCGCGATTGACACCAACATCCTCATTGCGCTCTGGAACGACGACGACACCCAACACCCTGGCGCGTTCGGCCCTCGACTCCGCACTTGGGCGCGGCAGCCTTGTCATAGCAGCGCCAGTCTTCGCAGAACTGCTGGCCGCTCCCTCACGGAATGAATCTTTCCTTGACTCCTTCTGCAAAGATACTGGAATCTCAGTGGACTGGTACTTGAATGAATCCATCTGGCGCGCCGCTGGTCGAGCTTTCCAACACTATGTTACCCGCCGGAGAAAGCAACGTGACTCCCACCCGCGCCGTATCCTCGCCGATTTCTTGATCGGGCTTATGCGCTTCGAAACGGATTCTGCCTTCTCACCTTGGATGACCGCCTGTATCGCGCAGCCTGACCTCGCCCGGCTGTGGACCGGGCTTCTCCTCCTAAATGATGTTCACGACGTTCACGACGTTCACGCCTCGGCTCATCTGACCGAACTTGTTTCTGGTTCACATCCTCCGGCGTGGAGGTCTCGTTGGCGACGGCGTGCTCTTTTTTTGTACAGATCTCGCAGGTCTGGATCGGGTCCGTGGGGATGCTGTCCACAGGTATCCACAACTGGCGAGCGAACCCCATTCCTGCTAAGATTCGCCCACCTACAGCCCTTCTCTTGACGGTCTCAGCAGCAATCATCATTGCGTGACCGTTCCGAATACTATCCATTGTTCGCGCTTTGGTGATTATTTGTCGGCTTAGGCGCGCTGTGGACTGCCGCGAACACCACGAACAGCCTGAAGAAGTTGACGGTGGAAGCATCAAGAATTCGCAGATTCACGTCCGCCTATCGCCCGCGCAACTCGCAACCCTAAAGAGAATCGCTCGGCTACGCCGAACATCGGTGTCAGCGGTGGCTCGGGAGGGCATAGAGGCTGTGCTCAAGAAGAGTATCTAAAAAGGAATTCAGGCCACATACCTTCCAGCTCTTGTCTCCGATGCCCAAAACACGACTCTGCAGTTTTCTGCGCATTTAGCCGCGTTTCCACAGGAAACGCAACTACTCCATCTAAGCGCTGCGCGCCAATCACGGAAGGTGAGTTTGGTGGTGCGCGAAGTGATACGTTAAAAATGAAGGCTCAACCCGAAAACCATCTGCATCCCTGAAGCATCTAAGCGCGCGGGGACCCTCTCTGTCGCAGAGTCCCACATGCCTCGGTCTTGGCAACGTGTAAAGGGCCTCCTTCACGGCCAAGCCCCCAGAGACTCTGTATTAGAGAAGGGTCCTCCCACCCTCACCCTCGCTCGCAATCCCGCGACCTAACCTGAATGGGAAATCAAAACGACGTCAGCGCAGTTGTTTCAAGCGATTGTTTGCCTCAGCCCGCCCTCGCCATCTGTGTCGCTCGCGATGTTGCGCTGGCAACGGAGCGGTCTGCGCGGGTACTGGAGAATTCGTACTATTGGCGGAGTCCGTCACCCTTTATACGGTTGCTGAGGAGGACTGGGCTTGCGTGGCTCCTCTGGAAGCCAAAGTTCGTTCGGCTAAAATAAATGGGCGCAACGGCGGGAGGCCGAGAACGAATACGAAGTAGGTGAAACCATGAGCGACGAGACGTATTTGTTGCACCGCATTATGGGTCTTGAAACTGAGCTTCATTATTTTGCCGAAAGCTCTCGGCAGCAGCAATTTCGCCACAACACCGAGCTAAGTCGACTTCAAAACGACAATCGAAAGCTGCAAGCTCGGCTCGACATTCTCCAAGCCGAGAATAACACTCTGCGAGTTCAGCTTAAGGCTGGTTTATCGGTGATTTCTTACTTAGAGCAGCGGCTCAGATTTCACTTGAAATCTTTAGCAGAGCAAGAAAGTGCCACCGCTGAGACCACGCATCGGTTGAGCAACGCGGCATGATGTTCGCTGCAATCAGCGTTACTGATGGGAAGTACCGTGATGAACCCTCGAAATAAGAGCTTGTCGCCCGCCCGCCTGAGAACACCCGGACGACGCGGGAGTACTCAAGATTCGTACCATTGCATTAATCCCACCACTGTGTAGAGTTGCTGGGCAAGGACTGGTATTGGGGGGTGCCCTTTTGGGAAGAAGAGCACCCCTTTTTTTTGTCCACGAATCTCAGGAGGACGCCATGCCCGCCCACGTTTGGCAACTCCACGTCCGTCCCGGCAAGGTGCAAGACTTCCAGAATATTCTGTCTTTACTTGTCGAACTGGCACGACAGCAAGACGGATATCGCGGGATAGTTGCCTTGGCTTCTGGCAAATCTGAATCACCCGACGTCACCTTGGTTGCTCTGTGGGATTCCTTGGAGGCGATACGCGCTAGCGAAAACAGTTTATTTCTCACGCAGGCAATCTCGCGCTTTCTGGTTTGCTGTGAAGGTCTACCGCACATCACGGAGCAGGAGCTGCTCGCGAGCGATTTCATCGCAACCAGTGCCAGCGCCAAGGCATAAGCGCGTTTCTGACCGCAATAAAATTGTGAACGTGAAGGCGTAACACCGTCTTTGTCTTTCGTAAGAGTTTGAAACCGCGAGACTCGCTGATGTAACATAAACCTGCCCCCCAAAGAGTTGCACGATTCAAGAAACCCAGCGTTGTAATTTCCTCATACCACTGCCATCGGTATCGGAGCAGTCATGGCTCGAATCCTAATTGCGGATGATAACAAGCCTTTCAGGACTTTTTTAAGAACGCTTCTCGAACAACATGACGACTGGTCAGTTTGCGGCGAGGCTAAAAACGGAGATGAGGCTGTACAGAAAGCCATTGAGCTGAAGCCAGACTT
Source organism: uncultured Acidobacteriota bacterium (assembly GCA_963721825.1). Classification (GTDB taxonomy): domain Bacteria; phylum Acidobacteriota; class Terriglobia; order Acidiferrales; family UBA7541; genus Palsa-295. The sequence goes on from CAVRLE010000004.1 coordinate 263,408, forward strand.
AATATTGCTAGACATTGAGATGCCCAAACTTGACGGTCTCAGTGCCTGTCGCGTAATTCGAGAGAAAGTTCCCATGTCAGAAATTCTCATCCTCACCGTGTACCAGTCGCTGGAGCTAGCGCGAACCGCTGCAGAGTCGGGTGCGTGGGGTTACGTTTCCAAAAGCTCTATCTCCAGCGACCTGATACCGGCAATTGAAGCGATGATGAGCCATGGACTGGCGTAGCGGCGGGGTTGCAGGCAAACGGTGTTGTCGAATGTCCTACGATTCGCCGCCCTCCTCTCCGGGTGGCAGGGCACAAGAATGCCACTCTTCATCCTCAACGTGCGTATCGCAGAACCATCTACCGCACTTCGAGCAACGACCTGTCGCCGGGTTGTAGCACGGCTCATCGTTAGGGGACACGGCATGACAGAAGTGCTTCAGGTCCGCGCTTTTTAGTTCTTCATCTTCCATCTTCCTGAGCGCATTCATCCATGGGGTTAATAAATTCTTGCCGCGACGAATCCCAAAGCTTGTATTCACCCGGCCTGGTAGAACTTAGACTAATCAGACGCTTCTTAGCCGCGGTGATATCCTCAACGGCTTCAACCCACACGACCGAGTTATCCGTCTTTTTGAAGATGTCATATTTTAGGTTCATGGACACCCCGACCAGAAGAGATGTTCGGGGACGTCGAAGATTAATGAGATGCCGCCTACTCTGTCAAGGCCGCAATGCACTGCAGTGTTCGGCCATATCGTGGTCCATGACGAGAAGCCTTTTACTTCCGTCACCGTTTTCGCAGCTGTCGTTCGAGTGGCGCTCTGCGGTGCGTCTTCCAAAAGGTCTTCGCGGCGTACCACATCATCAGCATGATACAGAGGCCTACGACCGCACTGACCACTCCGAGCACAAGGCTATAATCTGCATGTGGGGCATTCATATTTGCATCCGTTCCTCGTCTGCACCAGATTTGGCGAAACGATTAGACCAAACGACCGACTGGCGAGCCGAATCTAGGTGTTGGGACCACCAATCACATATCCGATTGCGCAAGGTGAATGATAAACGCTCGTTCCGGTTCGAGCCGCCTGTTACAGGGATTTCAAATCCGCAAAGATGTGAGCTAGGCTGATGTGGTCCCGCCCAATAACATCCATTGCTAGGCGTGCAGTTAGAGGTACGTCCTTGGATGAAACCTCCAAGAAATAATCCGTGCCAATGCTCGGTGACTGGTGTCGAACTTGGGTGGAAATTATCTGGGCAGGTTGACGTTCAGAACCGATTCTCCAATTTACGTCAAAGGTGAGGGCATTCAATAAGCGGCTTTCAAAGTTCGGGTCCAGCGGTCGGTTTCCGGAACACCGCCAGGCAGTCGCCTCCACATCCACAATCAGTTTGTTAGGGAAAGAAACATAAGCTGTGTCTTTATCCCTGAACTCCCGTCCGCTTGGCGTATCGACGTGCCGAAGAGACGTGAAGAACTCGCCGGAAATGAAAAACACCCTCAAGCCGATGCAGGTGTCATGGTATTCGGCTATGGCGTGTCCAGATTCGATGCCAGTACCAAATTCCGTTCGCTTCTCCTTTTTTTCTCCGTCGCTGGCGGCATAAGCGCTACTGCGACGCATAACAGACACGACAGATAGCCGCGAAATATCTTGAAAACTTCCATTCCGCAGCCATAGTAACAAAATAACTGTTGAGAAATCCGCTTCGCACCATCTATCTCAAGGTGAGACACGCGCTGTCGGGAATCCCTTAGTACAAAAGAGGCTTTCAACGCTATCAAATAGTAACCAACGCTCCGAGGGCACGACGCGAGGGCGAGCCGGACACGCGTGTCGTGCCGTGGTACAGGACGGATGACCTGACTGAACCAGACGTGTTGCAGGCGCTATTGAAAACACCATTGCCTCCGCCGAAATTCTCTGGAAAAATTCCGAGCAGGTGTTCCAATCGCTGTAGCACTTTGTCCCTTCCTCCCAATGCCCCGGACCTGCCGAAGTATTAGGTTACGCGGTCCACCAACATCACACGCTCCTCGCCGTCAATTTCCCGGAGCCGCACTTCCACAATCTCGGTATCGCTCGTTTCCACCACCCGCCCGATGAACGATGCTTCCACCGGCAACTCCCGATGTCCGCGATCCACCAGCACGCACAACCGAATCCGCCGCGGCCGTCCCAGGTCGAAAAGGCCGTTCATCGCGGCGCGTACTGTCCGGCCCGTGTACAGCACGTCATCCACCAGGACAATGTCTCTGTCATCCACCGAGAACTCAATTTCATTCGAGTGAACCACCGGCTGCTGCGCCACGGTCGAGAGGTCGTCGCGATACAGCGTGATATCCAGCGTTCCGACCGGCACGCTGACGCCCGCTGCCGTCTTGATAATTGCTGCAATCCGCTGAGAAAGCGGCACACCGCGCCGCCGTACGCCGATTAGCGCGAGGTCCTTCGTCCCACCGCTTTTTTCCACGATTTCGTGAGCCAGCCGCTGAAGCGTCCGGCCGATCTCTTCAGCGGAGAGCAATTGCCGTTTTTCTACGACGCGCATTAGCGCGACATCCTACCACACAGCCCACGGTTCGCAGCGTGCGTTCATGGACAATGCGACGACAGGACGACTCGATGCGATGCCGCACTAGAGCAACAGACAGTAACCCTGACTTCGGGATTCAGCGATTGACAATCAAATGCTTGCTAATTACGCTGCGTTCGCCCGGCTATTAATTGCCGCGATCTGATTTATCCACAGAGGTCAATATGGTTACACCCGCGCCAGAATTTCGAACGTCATTGATCCCAATTTTCATGGCGCGTCTGCGAACGCTTCAAGCAATCGCATCGGGCCTAAACGAACTACCTCAGCCTTTGCATACCGACCTTGAATTGCTTCTGAAGCGGGCAGAGAAACTGATCCAGGACTCGCTCGGCCCGATTCCGTCCTAGACAGACTCGGAAGAAAACGAAATCACCTAGCGATCCGAACGGTGAAAACTGCTGGCGGACACTATCGCATCCCAGAGAAAGGTTCTTGCCTTCATGGTTGTTCGCGCTCTTTGCAATCGCGACAATGGCGAGTCCAAGGCACAGCTTCTAAGCGGGCCCGGGAAATTGGATTTCGGCAGGCCTCACAGGTGCCAAACGTTCCATGTCTGACCCGAGCGAGGGCCTCCTCGATTGCCCGGAGAAGCCGCAGGTCGGTTTGCTCTAGGCGGATCTGAAGTTCCGCTTCGGTATCCGCATTCGCTTGGTCGACGAGATCGCCCTGCCGGCGCCCGGCGGCCGGAATCAGGCTCTCAGCTTCGGCGCTTGTGACCGACATTTCGCCCCGTTTTTCTAATAGCATCCGCTTATATCGATCCAAATCTTTTCTGTCCATTTCCGATCTCCTGACACTGCATCCGGAAATCCCCGATTGCTTGCCCGATCTCGTGGAAAGGTACTGGTTCGTTAAGGCAAACAATCTCATCCACCGCTTGCTCTTTGAATGGCCCACGAATGATTTTCACTTCTTTGGCGTCGCGGGAAACGAGGACGCTCGCTGGAACACGAAAATCGGTTCACTACCGTCTTGCGCGTTCCAAATTGTCTGGGTAGCACAGAAAAAACCAGCGCGAGTGACGATGCTTTTGAGTTCATCCTCTGTATACGCATTCACCCAACCGAGCGCCGCACGGTGCCACGTTTGTTTGAGACGCCCGTATATATGACTAGCTCTCGGGGCGCACTCATACGAAAATATGCACGACGTCACATATTGGCAGACCCAGGAAAGCACGCTGGGAGCATCGGATAAATATTCCAGCACCCCAGCGAATACTGCTACATCGAACGGAACAGCAAGTTCTTGTATCACTCCGATTGAAAGCCCAATCATAGACCCGCCGATTACGAAGCGTAAGACAGAGGCATTACATGGGTTGCGACGGTGAGCTACCAAGTACGACCAGCCAATGTTTATGGGGGTTCCAGCCTCTCAGAAGCAATAGACGAGTGCGACCGAGTGTGACCGAGATTGATCTAGGTGTGCACCAAAACGTGCACCAAACTCTTCGCGGGCCAGCATAATGCTTTTGGCGGTCGAAGGGAAAAAATCGACCGGGGTATAGTTCAAACTCGTACTTGACCGGGGCTGCTGAGTTCTTGCGTCTAGTCGCCAGTTCCGACGAGATCGACCACCTCGGGGCTACTCGTCGAGCCGTCCGTGATGATGAGGCTGGCGCTTCTGGCTCCGGCTGTGCTCGGAGTAAAAGTTACGCTGACCGCGCAACTCGCGTGCGCAGCTAGACTGCTGCCGCACGTGTTCGTTTCAGCAAAATCACCGTAGGTGGAAATAGTATCAACAGCCAAAGCCGTCATCCGGTTGTTGGTCAGGGTCACCTCCTTGGGCGTGCTTGTCGATCCGACCTTTTGGGTGGGGAAGGTCAGCCGGGTAGGACTGACGGTCACCGGTCCGAGGCCTAGGCCAGTAAGCCCGACAACCTGCGGGCTGTTGCTGGCGCTGTCCTTGATCGTGATCGCTCCGTTGACCGAGCCGAGCTTCGTGGGAGTAAAGATTACAGTAATCTCGCACGTCGTGCCGTGGCCCGCCAGAGAAGTCCCGCAAGTATTGGTCTGCGCATAATCTCTGCTGGCGGCGATACTGGTTATGCTTAATGACACGGCCTTATTATTGGTCAGCGTGATGAATTGAGAAATGCTGCGCGTCCCTACATATTGGCCCGCGAACGTTAGCGCGCCGGGCGATATTGCAGCGGGTGACAAGCCCCTGCCGGACAGGCTCACCACCTGAGGGGTTGTGTTAGCGTTGTCAAAGATGGTCAGCGCTCCTATGATACCGGCTACCACCTCGGGGGTGAACGTCACGCTCAGCGTACACTCGCCTCTCGGCGCTACAGAATTCCCGCATGTGTTCGTCTGGGAATAGTCGCCGCTCGCGGTCACGTTTGAGATATTCAGTGTGGTTGATCCAATATTCATTAACGTAACTGTATTTACCGTACTTCGGGTACCGACAAGCTGACTGGAAAACTCTAGGCTGGTAGGAGAAAGTCTTACGGTGGAGGACACGGTTCCCGAGCCGCTGCCCGACAGGTTTACCACTTGGGGCGTACTCATTCCGCTGTCGGTGATCGTCACGGCGCCAGAAATCGATCCAGTGTTTGTCGGCGTGAACGTCACGGTGATCTTACAAGTTTCCTTAGCCGCAATCGAACCGCCGCAGGGGTTAGTCTCCGCATAGTCGCCACTTATTGCGATGCTGAGCGTGACGGCCGAGTTCAGGTTGTTCGTAGCCGTGATTGTCATTGGAGGGCTTGTTGTGCCCACCTGCACCGCGCCGAAGGTCAGATACGGAGGGGAGAGAGTGAGAGGACTTGTGCCTGTGCCGGTGAGATTTACAATCTGCGGGTTATTGACAGAATTAACGCTGTCGATAATGGTGAGCGCTCCGTTGATGGTGCCGCTCACAGACGGCCGGAAGGCCACATTGATCCTGCAGTTGGCTCCGGGCGGGAGGCTCGACCCACAGGAGTTGACCTGAAGATAATCAGCGGTTGCAGTGATGCTCGAGATTGACAAGTCGGTGGTCTGGTTGTTGGTCAGCTGTACGGTTTGCGCCAAACTCGTTGTGTTTACAATCTGGCTCGCGAAAGTCAGACTGATGGGAACGACGCTGATCGTCAAGGGGCCGTACGCCGCCAACTGCCGCTTGCCCGCCACGTAGACTTTGCCATTGGCTACGGTAGGTACCGTGAATTTGACTGCAATGCCCGGCTCGTCGCGTCCGGTCACTTGGTTGCTGGCGTAAACGAGGTCCGCAAGATTCGCGGCATCGTACGCGTAAAGAACCGCCGGATTGCCGTTGTACCCGCTGTTGTCAAGCAGCCAGACAATACCATCCATCAGGCCGTTCGCCGAAATGGAGGGCGTTGCGCCGGGGAAGGAGAATTTCATGGCCGACTCGGAATTCGGTGCAGTGGAAAGAAGACCGTTGGTCAGTGAAAAGGCTTTCAAGGAGTCGGTCGGCTTCGCCAGGCCCGGCCCCAGGAAATAGAGCGTCGAGTTCCAATAGGCCGGCATGCCGAACTCCCCGCCCCTTCCGAGACAAGGCGGCTCCGGGACACCCCCGCCGAGAACTGCGAATAGTTCCTGCACAATTTGCGGGTCGCACTTCGTACTACAATTATTGTTGTAGTGGCCCAAGTTGTCACGATCAACCAAATAGATGGTACCCAACTTGTCGGAAGCCACAGCAAGGTGAGGATGCGCTCCTGGTTGATCGGGGAGGAGCACCGGTGCTCCGCTGCCTAAGTCCAGGTCGTTGCTGGCCATGCAGTCCTGGTTGTGTGGCGTAAAGTAATCGCTAACAGCCAGCGCGCTGGAAAGCTTCAGCTTCAGGAGCGTATCGCCGAAATCTGCGAGACCGTCGAAGGTTCCATCCCCCGTCTCCACGTATATGTTACCGCTCGCATCGGCGGCTGGAGCTGCGCCGGACTGCCAGATCCCGCCGGCCTTAGCATTCGGCGTGGTGTTGAACGCGCCCACCTCGGCGAGGGTGTGCGCATCGTATCCGATAAGCCATCCGTTAGCACATCCTCTGCTCAGATCCGTCCAGCCGATATAAACCACACCGTCCGAGAGCAGCAATCCAGGGCGTTGGAAGAGGTTGGCCGCGTCAAAAACGACCGTACCCCCAGAGCTGCAGGTGCCCGTGCCCGGCACAGACGCTCGGACTTGGACGGGCCCGCCAAACTCTTCGTTTCCCGTCGCCCAGTCCAACGCGTGCAGCCGGTATGCATAGCTGCCTGCTTCAAACGTGAAACTCACGACGTAGAGTGTGCCCGTGGTGGCATCGATGACGGGAGTGCCGGTAATCCCGACTTCAGGCGCGACAGGCTGCTCGGCTTGAACCGAAGGGCCTAGGTTCACGCTCCAGAGCGGAAAGGCGTTCGCGCCACTGTTGCTGTCCGCGTCGAAGGCGTACACGGTGTTGTGCTCAGTGGCGACGTAAACGACGTGGTGCGTGCGCCCCCCAATCGAGACGTTGGGAACGTACAGCGGCTGTGCGTAGACGCGACTATCGACGTTGTGGGCGAAGAGTTTTCCGAACCGGAACCGATTAACGTTGGCGGGCGTAAGCAGAGTCTCGTTCAGGTTCTGTCCAGTCCGGTCATTATCGTTATGGTACGTCAGCACGCCGACTTGGGACTCGGCGACAGTCGGCCAGAGCAACCCAAGGCAAAGTGCTGCCAGCGCCGGAAAGTAGCTTTTTCCTTTGGACCTCTTTGCCCCAGTGTGGGGTCTGTTCATAGCTCCCCCCTTTTTGTTCGTGGGCCTAGCGTTGAGGTCAACGGAAACTTGGATAATCGACTGAGTTTTACAGTCACGAGGAATCGCTCTTCGCAAAAGGAGAGCGGAAGAAAGCCCACAATTGTCCCGGAAGGTTGAGTGAAAGTCTCAGCTGGAATTACCATTTTGGTTTCCGTTTTACTTCCCAAACGACCTGCGTGGTGCAATCCGAACAGCGGCAGCATATTTTTTGTGCGCTATGAATTCCTTTTGTACTACGGAACACTGGGGTGTGCGTGACGTGTCAATCGCTGCAAACCGGTTCAAATTGCACAAAATCAAATCGGTTTGGGCTCTACAGTTAAACAGAAATCCGTCGCATAACGCGCCGGGAGGATTTTCCAGTTGCGCTGAAGGTGGCCGCGCACAGTTCGACGCTGGCTAGGAATGCCGAGTCATTAGCATATTCCTCGCAATGTCGCACCCTGAGCCTCCGAGGACTTTGCCCACCCTGTTGCAATCGGCAGAGGGTACACCCTTCATAAGTAACTGTCCACAAAACATCTGGTTTTGCCACACTGAAATCGGCCAAGCGCGATTTCTCAACAGTTGGGTTGTCAGGCGGCGAATTTCTGAACCTCTTCACTCCCCCATGGAGTTGATTCCCAAACAAAATGGCTCGATAATCGGCGGTTAAACGGCAAAGTGGTTTATGAAGTGGTCATAATAAGGCAACATTTAAAGGGCATCCTTCTAAAAGGCATCCTTCGTCTCCCGGCGAGCATACTGGCAAGGAACCTGGAGATGTTAGGTATCGCAGCAACCTTCCTCCCCTACCGCGGGGCCCAGTCCTACGCGCTGCCCCGGGGTGACAGCGGCGAGCATCGAGGACCGCGGTTACCGGTGCCGCCTCAGGATCTGTGGTTGGGCTACGGCTCGACCTCGGACGGGTATCTAGCCAGCGGCAAGGAGGACTTGGAGAAGCTTCTGGTGGTTGCCCGCTCGTCCGGATTTGACCTCCACGACGGGGCTCGGGTTCTTGACTTCGGCTGCGCCTCCGGACGAATGATCCGTTGGCTTGAGGACCATACGGAGCGAGGCGAGGTTTGGGGCGTGGACATCAGCGGCGCTCACATCACGTGGTGCCAACAGAATTTGAGCCCACCGTTCCGGTTCGTCACGACAACGACGTTCCCGCACTTGCCTTTCGAGGACAACTACTTCGACCTAATCTACGCTGCGTCGGTCTTTACTCACATCTCCGATCTTGCAGAGGCGTGGCTGATGGAACTGCGACGGATCGCTCGCCCAGGTGGGCGGCTCGTCCTCACGGTTCATGGCAAGCACACCCTCGAGCTAATCTTCGACCCCGAGTGGGCCAGCGCCCACCCAGACGCTAACTCGCCGGGCTACGTGCACGATTACACCCGGGCGATACTGTCGTCTCCGGAGAGCCGAGAGATTCTGGAGCAAGACTTCGCGGTAGCCACGATCGGCCGGGGGCCGGTCTCGCAGGTCTTCCACGACGCGTCGTACCTCTGCCAGCACTGGGGCAGCTACCTCAAGGTACACTCCATCACGCCCGAGGCTCATGGGTATCAGACGGCGGTGCTGCTGGAGAAGTAGACGGAGAAACCCCCGTCACGAATCCATTTACATATCTTTGTTGGTTTGGAACGCAAAGGGCAACGACACTTGGGTGACGTTTCTACTTTGGTTCATTCACCCGCCCCCGCGTCCCGCTCGCCCGCGATCCCCCTGTTCCCTTGTCGACTTACGGAGCGGCAATCACGCGTTTCAGTGTTTCCTCGTCTGTTCCAGGCGGAACGATTACAGTCCGCATCAAGGTGCCGTCAGCCGTCTTGTACCACGGCCCGACATGCGTGTCTGGCTCACCCTCGCGTCAGTCGCGTGTAGCTTGTTGCCGTCGTCAGGTTTGTGCGGGCCGCCGGCGCTCAAGTCTTGATACCAGTTTTTTATCAAGTGGCACGGTATCGCTCAAAGCGGGGCCGGTGAGAGTCGGGAAAGTAGACGGGGACGTTTTAACCGCCAAATCCAATTTGGACTCGATACTTAATCCGGAAAGCGATAGAAGGCGGGAGCGTAGACCCTCCGACACACGTCAAGAGCACGGCGTCAAATCCTTGACTGATGGCTCAAGGACGCTTGTCTAGGGGAAGAACGATCCGTTCCGTTCGTGACCGATTTCGGCAAATGAACTGGAGGAAGTCGCAATGGGATCCGAAACAAGTGTGTAATCGCCTACTGCGGCGTTCCACTCCATCTGCGCGGTGTTGCGGACGAATTCGCCCGCGAAGCCGCCGTACACCGGGTCGGTGTTCCTGATATTCAGCCTCTCGTCCACTCCACTCCAGACCACCTTGAACGACACCGTTCCTGGCGTGGGCGCCGGCCCGCCGCCGAACAATGCATTCGAGATCTGTCCATAATCGAGGATCGCTACATCGGACGCTTGGAGCGATGCGCTTCCTTTTCCCAGTTGCACGTCGACCCCAGCAATTGGTATTTCGGTGGTCCAGAACAGTCCGACGGGAGGAAATGCACTCGGATTGAGGTCATGAACCTGATTGCCCGGACCGGGCAAAAAGACATCGACTCAAACAAAGGCAAAAGCGCCTTGGTGAACTTTCCCGTCCGTGCCACGGAACACGCCTTGCATGAATCTCATGTCCGAATTGACGAAGGGCAAACGTAGCACCTCGCCAGTTTTGGTGTTGGTTTGCGTCACCATGCCGCTGACGTACGCCAGTCCGACAGCGGCATTAAGATTTGTGATTGTGATGGGTTCTGCATCGATGGGATCGAACGCTGCCGGACCAAACACGTGGTACGCTCCGCCGAGCGCCGGCGAGCCACCCGGGATCGGAACCGGAGCAAATGACGCCGCTTCCACCGGGCTCGTGGTCCATAACCTGGAGCCAAAAGCGGCAGCGAACGCACCTCCCGCGACCGTACGTGCGAACCGGCGCCGAGACATAGGGATCGGGAGGCCGGCGCACGGGATTGTCATGATGAGTTGATTCAGAGACCATAGGCAGGCTGGTGCCTTTCCATCCTGGGAGAGCGCGGAAATTCATGGTATTTCTCCTTTCTGAATACCACGCAAGAAAGCTGTTCCGGATACCGAGGGTGCGGGGAAACTGTCGCGGATCATCACCCGTTCAACTCCGCCAACAACTACAACCTTTGCGTCAGTCGTGAAGCTTGTCGCCATCGTTCTCCTGCAGCTGCCGGCGCGGTCGTGGAGCGCTGATAACTACGTTGAACGTCACATTGCCGCGTGATTCGTCTGTATCCGCTACTCGGCCCTCGAGCCGATTAGCGGCCTCCTGGAAGTGAGCGCACCACGCTCGCGATTGGCTAAGAAAAAGGCTCAGAGAGCGGATTTCGCGGTAGGCCAGCACAGAGCCAGCGGCGCTAGCGAGATCGGCACGACCAGCATGCGAACCATGAATGCCGCATGAATGTAGGTATGGTTAGGCAAAAGCAACGCCCAACCAATGGGGGCTTCGCCCAAATCTGTTCCATACGGTCCACCATTGCGCGCTTGTAAGCCGGAGAGAGATGAGCGTAACGCTGGGTCATCGCAATAGTCTTGCTTCCATCCTTCTAACTCAGCAGTCAGCAGCTCCTGAATATGTTCGTATAGCGGGGCCTTTCAGCTGGTTGTCCTGACAGAGAACGAATTCAAACAGCTCCCGGTAGAGAGGAAGTGTTCGCCTTTGTCCACCTACTCGGAGGGCCGTCACTCGATGCCTTACTGAGACGTAGGTGGTGATAATCCCTGATTCCAACGAATCTTTTCCGCCTCCCCCACATCCGATCATTGAGGAAGCAGGAGGTCGGAGGTAGCATCTGCTTATGAACACTTGCACCCACGGGAATAACTGCTTTCCCTGTGCTTGTTGTTGTGAAAGCCGTGGCTGGCGTGGGTGTGTGATCCGACCGACATAAGATAGGCACAATTCGGATTTCAGCAACCCGCCACCGGCAATCTCGCTGGTAGCGGGTTTTTTATTTTCAGCGGCCTTTTTCACACAGTGCAGTCTGGGGGCTCCGTGGTCAGCAACAGCGCAATGACCGTGAAATGAACCGCACGGTTTCGCAGGGAGACTGGATGTACAGATGCGAAAGGTAAATCAAATGGAGGCTGAAACGATGAAAAACTTGTTGCGGGAGATTGAACTTCGGCAGGATCAAGCCGAACGGTCCTCGGCGGAGCAACTCTTGCACTGGGCGAGCGAGCGATTCGGTTCTCGCATGGCTATAGCGTCGAGTTTTGGAGGCGACGCCATCGTGTTGATCGACATCGCCGCACGAACTGTCAAGAACTTGCGGGTGTTCACGCTGGATACCGATTTCCTTTTTCCTGAGACCTACGAACTGATTGAACGAGTCCAGAACAAGTACGACATACAAGTCGAACGCACGCGTCCCTCCCTCTCTCCACGAGAGCAGGCGGCTCGCTACGGCGAAGCCCTTTGGCGCCGCGAGCCCAACCTATGTTGCCAGATTCGAAAGGTCGATCCGCTCAAGGCTAAAGTAGCGGAACTGGACGCGTGGGTGTCAGGCATCCGCCGCGATCAAACGCCCGCACGCAGTAAAGCAAAAAAGCTCGAATGGGACGCACATTTCGGGTTGGTCAAACTGAATCCCCTAGCGGACTGGACCTTGGCACAGGTCTGGGACTATGTCCGACTGCATCATCTGCCATACAACACCCTGCATGACCGCAACTACACAAGTGTGGGCTGTACGCAATGCACACGCCCCGTTCAACTTGGAGAGGAGCCTCGAGCGGGTCGTTGGACCGGATTCAAAAAGACCGAGTGCGGTCTGCATGCCAGGGAATAGAGCACCTATTTCATCCTTGATTCTCTCGTATGGCGTATCGAAGGGGCAATAGTACATTCAAACTTCTTCACGCCCGAGAATTGTTACAAAGATTCGACAATTCTGTTACAACCCAAGTCTACTCCAGGGATCAATATCATGCGCCAAGCAGGTCAGACCAAATAGACCTCGAGTACTGGCCTCTTCAAAGGAGAACCCTGTATGCAACAACGCACCATCGTTCTTACGGTGAGCCTCGCCCTTGCACTGCTGTTTAGCCCCAGCCTGGCCCGCGCACAGTATCAGGTGACCAACCTGGTTTCGAATCAAGAGAAAACCGCAAAAGTCACGGATCCACTGCTCGTGAATGCTTGGGGCCTCGTTTACCCGCCGGGCGGACCTTTCTGGATTAGCGACAACCTCTCAGGATGGTCAACACTTTACGATGCTAATGGAACTAAGGTACCTCTCAACGTGTTGATTCCCACAGCAGGTGGCGACGGCCCTGGTACGCCCACCGGAGTCGTATTCAACGGATCGCCGGACTTTAAGATCAAGGGATCGCCAACGTTCTTCCTGTTCGCCACTCTTGACGGCACAATCAGCGGCTGGGCACCGGCGGTGAATCGCGATGCGGCTATGGTTAAGGTCACCACTGCGGGCGCTTCATACACGGGTTTGGCGATCACCAGCAAGGCGTCCGGGAACGTTCTGCTTGCTGCCGACAATGCGAACAACAAGGTGGACATCTATGACGGCACATTCAAATTGGTAAAATCGTTTACCGACAGCACACTTCCTGCCAGCTTCGCTCCCTTCGGCATTCAGGACTTCGGCGGCCTCGTCTATGTGTCATTCGCAAGCTCATCGGGCGCTGCCGGTGGCTTCATTGACATCTTTACCGAAGACGGAGAGCTTCTCAAGCAACTCGCGCACGGAGCACCCTTGAATCAGCCTTGGGGTTTCGCCGTTGCGCCAAAGAATTTCGGAGAGTTCAGCAACACGTTGCTAGTCTCGAACAACACCAATACCGGCACGATTAACGCCATCAATGCAATAACCGGGCAATTCGTCGGAACCTTGAAGGACACCAATAACGAGGTGATCCACATCGATCAGCTCTGGGGAATTAAATTCGGTGGCGGAGCCGCGGCCGATGGCGCCACCAACCAACTGTTCTTCACTGCTGGTCCCGACAATAATCTCACTGGATTGTTTGGCGTAATTACCTCCAAGTAACGCAAAGCCCTTTGTGAATGCAAAACCTTGCTCATGCGCGGGTCGGTCCCAACCGGATCGGCCCCGCATCCGGGTTCAAACATCGCTGGTGGTGAGCAAGCGCGCCGCAGAGTTCGCCAACAACGCATTCTATACCGTGTCTTTGCGGCGAAGGTCTTGATGACAGAGCCTTCCGGATAGCAGCTGAGGTCCGTGAAATTCCGAAAGGATTCAGCTAACGGAAGTGGGCAGCATTCGATTTCAGGTTACCTTCGGTGACGTCACTACCCGCACATTCTTGCTGACCGCATCTCCACGTTCGCCTATTGGTCTCCACTTCAACCCTGGCAATATACATCGCTCGTCCGTCGTTCGGGCACTCTTGCCAGTACCGCATATCGCGTTTGATTAGTTCACCTGTCCCCAACGCAAAATACCCTTGCAGCACATCATAATGATATGTACAACCGGGCTTCCCACATGCATAGCACGGCTTGATCAGTAAATCGCAGTAGGGCATCGGCAGCAGGTGGTGTGGGCATAGTGGCTGCAAATCACTTCGCATAGTCGGAGCTGTCATGGCCATCGCCTTACCTCCTTCGCGCTGGGCCGGGCGGAGCGTACGCGCTCGACTAAGCTGCTCCGCGGTGCACAGGAAGGCGAGCCGACCCCTCTTCCGCCGACCTTTTCCCAGCCAGCGTGCTGCTCGATCTGGTCTTCGGTACGGATTCCGCCAATCGCGCAGCCTTCAAAGCGCACCTCGAAGGCTTCACAGGCCGTTGAATTGTTTCTTGCCTTCATGCATGTTCGCGCTCTTTGCAATCGCGACAGTGGCGAGTCCAAGGCACTGCTTCTAGTCGAGCCCGAGAGATTGGATTTCGACAGGCCTCGCAGGTGCCAAACGTTCCATGTCTGATTCGAGAGTGCGCGTCCTCGATTGCTCGGAGGAGCCGAAGGTCGGTTTGATGCAATTGGATCTGAAGTTCCGCTTCGGCATCCGCATTTGCTTGGTCGACGGGATCGCCCTGCTGACGCCCGGCCGGAACCGGACTCTCGGCTTCGGCGCTTGTAACCGACATTTCGCCCCGTCTTTCTAGCAGCACCCGCTTATATCGGTCCAAATCTTTTCTATCCACTTTCCGATCTCCTGACACTGCATGCGGAAATGCCGGATGGAGGGTAAACCGTCGGCAAAGCAGCGCTGTGCGAAAAAAAAGCCCGGCGTTCATTGTTGCGCACCGGGCTTAGAATCACAGGAGATTCTAAAAGATCGGAGTTGAACGGTTTGCGCGCCGGCGCCAGACCCCGATCGCAAGCACGCCTGAACCGAGCAAAAACAGACTTGCTGGCTCAGGAGTAGCGACTGCAGCATCGCCCATCGGGTCTTTACCAAATTCTTTTTTGTCTTTGTCCGAGTGGTTCAGCCACCAAATCCATTCTGCGGTATTGTGCACGCCCGAAGGAAACTCGTGCAGCCCATGCTTGAAATCAGAGTTTTCGCCCTTGAGTTCATCCCGGTCGAAGGCAGAAAACCTGTCCGCATTGATTTTCAGGTTCTCGTCGATGTGGACGTCGTGCGAGTAGTGAGGAACCGAGTCAGCGTCCCTTTCAAGATCGCCATTCAGATGTGCGCGCACCCCATCGGCATTGGCGGGGGCTACAACCAGGACCGTGACCGCAAGTAAAGCCAAGATCGAGATTTTATGCATCATTTGAGACCCCGAAACACCCTCTAAATCGAATGGATTGCTTCTAGTTACGCGCACGTTAGGAGCCAACACGCGCTTCCGTACAACTCTATGAACATAAACATCTTGCTTATTCTGTCAAAATGAGAACTACAGAGGTCTGGAAAAGCACTGGCACATGCGTGGAAACAACTTCGTACAATGTTTCCTGTAAATTTCAAATGGTTTAAGTACTGCACAAGTCACGCGCTTGGGCGTGGTGAGAGCAACGCGAAGGTGCAGCGAAGCTAGCGGAGTCTTGACACGCCGTATCAGGCTGACCGGATAGCAAAGGAGTTAATCGAACATGCGAAACGTCCAACAGAAACTTTCAATCGCGCGCGGCGAAAAGCCGGCCGAACTGCTCTTCAAGAACGCCCGACTCGTCAACGTCCTGAGCGGAGAGATCCATCCGGCCAATGTCGCGGTCGAGGATGGCCGCGTCGTCGGCTTTGGCGATTACGCCGCGAACACGGTCATTGATTTAAAGGGCGCATATCTCGCGCCGAGCCTGATCGACGGCCATTTTCACGTGGAGAGTTCGATGCTGACCGCACCGGAATTCGCCCGCGCCGTCGTGCCGCACGGCACGGGCGCGGTGGTCATTGACCCGCACGAATACGCGAACGTCCTCGGCCTCGACGGCATCCGTTACGTGCTGGAATCCAGGAAAAATCTGGCCGTGGATTTCTTCATCATGCTGCCGAGCTGCGTTCCGGCCACGACCCTGGAAACCGCCGGCGCGCGCCTGACCGCGGATGATCTGAAATTGATGATTTCCGATGAACGCATCGCCGGCGTCGCGGAACTGATGAATTATCCCGGCGTTTATCTCGGTATGCAAAGCGAGCTGGCGAAGATCGAAGCGGGCAAGGGCAAGACGATTGACGGCCACGCGCCCGGCTTGCGCGGAAAAAATCTGAACGCCTACGTGCTCGCTGGCGTGCGTTCCGACCACGAATCCACCGAACTGGAAGAAGCGCGCGAAAAACTGCGCCTCGGCATGCATATCCTGTTGCGCGAAGGCAGCACCGAACGGAATCTCGCTCATCTCCTGCCGCTCATCAACACGCACAACGCGGTGAATTGCTCTTTTGCCACCGACGACAAACTGCCGGCGACCTCGTGCACGAAGGCCACATTGATCATTGCGTTCGCAAAGTCATCGCCGCGGCCTGCCGCCGATCACGGCGCTGCAAATCGCGACCATCAACACCGCGCGGCATTATCGCCTGCGGAATTTCGGCGCGATCGCGCCGCGTTTCTGGGCGGACTTCATGGTGTTCGACGACTTGAAAAATTTTGTCGTTCGTCAGACTTACAAGAAAGGAATGCTCGTCGCGGAGAACGGAAAATATCTGGCCAAGAGTCCCGAAGCCACGCACCTGCCGCGCAGCACGATGAATGTGCGCTACGATGCCACGAAGGATTTCGCGGTCAGAGCCAAAGGGGCGTCGCAGATCAAGGTCATCGAAATCATCCCGGATCAAATCGTGACCAAGCAACTCATCGAGACGCCAAAGGTGGAACATGGTGAAATCGTGGCGGACACCGTGCGGGACATTTTGAAGCTGGTTGTCGTGGAGCGGCATCGCGCAACGGGCAATGTGGGCGTCGGATTTGTGCGCGGGTTCAAATTAAAGAACGGCGCGCTGGCTTCGACCGTTGCGCACGACGCGCACAATGTCGTGGTCGTCGGCACGAACGACGCGGACATCGTTTGCGCGATCCAGCGTCTGGAAAAGTTGCAAGGCGGTCAGGTGGCTGTGGCCATCGGCGACGTGAAGGCGGAACTTGGTTTGCCGATCGCCGGCCTCGTCTCCGACAAGCCGCTGAACGAAGTCATTAAACACATGGCCGACCTAAACGCCGCCGCCCATGCTTTGGGCTGCGACCTCGCCGCGCCGTTCATGACTCTGTCGTTTTTGAGCCTGTCGCCGATTCCCGAATTAAGACTGACCGACCAGGGTTTGATTGACGCGGTGCATCTCAAACACACGGATTTGTTTGTGTAGGTTCACTTGCAAACGAGTTGGCGCAAGCGACGGGTCACCGGCGTGTGGCTGTCCATGCCCAGAATCGCGGCACTTCCAGCGGAATCGTGTTCTAGCGAGGAAAATCTATAGAGATGTACGAGAACCGTTCCGTAGGTGTCAAGCCACAGTGCTGTCTAGACGCGAACCTCCTGTAGAACATGTTATGCCGTGTCCCAGATATTCGCTTCTGGCATTTCCAAAATGGTCGTACACTCCGAAGTAGCATCGGTTGATTCTCGGCGGAAACTTCGACAGATGTTGAGAGATCCGCTTCGCACCACGTATCTCAAGGTGAGATAGGGAGTGATAATCTCGCTTTATCAGAAGTAATCCGGTTGTTGGTAAGAACGCTGTCCGTGATTTGCCCCTGATGGACCTAGGTCGGGCTCAAATTCTTCTAGCCGGCACGAAAGAAATTTCGACTCCGCTCTTTTTGATCGCAAGCTTCTCGGTCTAAAGCAAGCGCTCAAGGTGTTTCAGAACGTCCTTATGCAGAAACTGCGTTGGCCGTTCGACAAGCATCTCGGGCACGATTGTTTCGGGGTTGAGCCATTCGATTACGGCGGCATAGCCCAGGCTTGCCGGGTCATCTTTCAAATAATGCGGAACGACTGCGAGTACGTGGAAGCCCGTAACTCTTACTCCGAGCACAGCCGGAGCCAGAAGCGCCAGCCTCATCATCACGGACGGCTCGGTGAGCAGCCCCGAGGTGGTCGATCTCCTCGGAACAGGCGACTAGACGCAAGAACTCAGCAGCCCCGGTCAGTGTTTTTTGAACTGGTGGCCCTTTTTCACCGGTTATACCCTTGGAGCAAGTGAGTATGAAAAACCTAGCAGTGGCAATGGTCTCGCGCGGGTCGCTGGGTCGGATTCAACAAGAGCGAGTGCGGCCTGCACGCAAGGGAGTCGAGCATGTGTCTCTTTTCCGTTGTTCGTCGCGAGCACGTCAGGGCATGCAAGATGCTGTAAATTAAGCGTTCTTTTCAGTCATTCTTGCTACGCAAATCGGCTACTTGAGCATCGACTGCGGCTCATGCTTCTAGGCGGCTCAACCAGAGAACTGCTGGAGGGGAGAGTCGTGGTCCCGACACGCAGCCCAGCAATGAATCGCGAAAGCTTCTATTGAATTGAGGCCGATACTTCGGTCGAGTTGGTGCTCTCCGTGCCATTGCCGTCAAGAGATCGGACCATATAGAAATAGGTCTGGCCGGATTGAACGGTCGAATCGGCATACGTGTCGGCGGTCGCAGGAGCAGAGTTCAAAATCACGTAAGGTCCGCCCGAAACTGTGCCGCGGTAGATGTTGTACCCGACTACGTCTGTAGAAGTGCTAGCGGTCCATGTCAGGTCCACAGTATGCGATGCCAGTTGAACGCCTGTTCCGGAAACCGCGATTGCAGGTGAATTGATAACATTGCTCGCCACGGCAACGCTGCCGCTAACTACGCCAGCAACCGTCGGTGCAAACGTGACATTCAAGGTGGCCGACTGATTTGGTGCCAATGTTGTACCCGACACACCGCTGGCGCTGAATCCTGCTCCAGTGGCAGTGGCGCCGGTGATGGTTACGTTCGAATTTCCCGTATTCGTAAGCATCACATTCAGCGAACTACTGCTGCCGTCATCTACGTTGCTAAAGCTCAGGCTCGTGGGATTTGCCGTAAGCACATAGGTTGCTGCCACGCCAACCCCGCTTAAAATAATGAGTGGGGAATTCGGTGCGTTGCTCACGAGCGAAACCGATCCGGTGACACTTCCGCTGGTTGTCGGTGTAAACGCGGCGTTAAATGTCCTGCTGCTCCCAGCGTTAATCGTCACTGGCAGCGGTGACAATCCGCTGGTGCTGAAGCCGGCGCCCGTAACATTGGCCTGAGAAATCGATACAGCCGCCGTGCCGCTATTCGTAAGATTGATCGTTTGCGAGTTGCTGTTCCCCATGACGACGCTTCCGAAGCTGGCGCTCGACGGATTCGCTCCGAGTTGCGGTTGTGAGGCTGAGAATGCAGCTGGCGTCCCCGTTCCCGAAACGGAAATCGTTTGGCTACTACCACCTTTACGGCTCGTGCTGACAGTGATGCTACCGTTGAAGGTGAGCACCGCGTCCGGTTGGAACATCACCTGGAAGGATGCGCTGCCATGAGCACCCAGCGTGATGGGCATTGCCGGGCCGAGAACAATAAACTCCGGAAGACTGCTCGAAACCCGCAGGATCGAAACGGTCTGCCCGCTATTGTTGGTTACAACTACGCTAGCGGCCGAGCTTAATGTGTTCACGGTGACCGATCCGAAGCTCAGGGAAGTGGGGCTGACTCCGACACCTGCCCAGACCGGCATGGGCAAGAGCACTGAAGTTACAAAAAGTAATCCGAGAGACGGATATGCCAGTCGCGTTTTATGCATATGCTGGCGATCCTTCGTATTTGATTTGAGAGCGAGACCGAAACAGGGAGGAGGGCGTGCCGTCGGCCGCTCAACATAATTGTTGACGCGATGAGGATATAAACCGCAGGACTCTCACACTACTGGCACAAAGGTCAGATTTGGGACAGGTGTCCATTAGCTACTGTACTTTTTGCTGCGGAGTGTGGATAGCTTGAAACAGCGAACCAAAGCCGGAGTAACCTAGATATTTCGACCTCATGGATATTGCCGGCGCTTTTTATCAAAATGGTTGGCTCAGTTAAAGACGTCCTAATCTCCGCGCTGTGCCGAAGCATCCGTCTCATCTAAGAAATTCAACGCGCCAAAGCCATCGTCGATAATGAGGTTCGGAAATTCCTGAGTGTGTGTGATTCGTGCGGAAGAGAAGTCTATCCAATCAAAGATCAAACCGTGTGCGGTGAGTGTAAAGCGCGCCCGAAGCGTAAACCCGGTAAAATCCTGATCTAGGCGTCCGCGAGAGCGTCAATTCCTTAGGATCTTAGCGGAGAATTAATTCTTAGCGCCGGGCGCATCGTGAAATCCCGAAAGGATTCAGCTAGGGAAGCGGCAGCACAACCTCTTGCATCGTGCTTTCTCGGCGCGATCAAACCAGAACTCCTTGACAGCCGCATCAATCCGGGGCTTGTTTACGTCACAAATGCCAGCATAAACTTTACGGCGAGCGGCACTCCTTACAATCTTGCTGTGCCCAACGCCGTAATCACTCTCTCCTCGACAGCCACTTCCGCAAGCACGACCTGGGATGCTACGAACAATAGGTGGTCTACGCTAATCCCAATGTCGAGTGCGGGTTCAAAGGGTCGGCGCAACACTTGCGCGCAGTTTACTCGCTGGAGTCTGAAAGCCCAAAGTTTTTCGCGGACGTTGATTTAGACGTAGCGCGATCTTGTCCAGTTGGGATTGCGTGTAGCCTGAAAGGTCGGTTCTCTTCGGCAGGTATTGTCGCAGCAAGCGATTGGTGTTTTCGTTCGTTCCTCGTTGCCAGGGGCTGTGCGGATCACAGAAATAAACTTTCACGTTCGTGGCTACTGTGAAGGTTTTGTGTTTAGCCATCTCCAGCCCGCGATCCCAGGTCAACGAGCGCCGCAGAGATGTTGGAAGCCTGCGAATTTGCCGGCTCAATGCGGCGACGACCGCAGCGGTGTCTTTGCTTCGCACCTTGACCAGGGCAGTAAAACGCGAATGCCGCTCCACCAACGTCGCGATGTGGCTGTTTTTTGTGCCACCAATGAGATCGCCTTCCCAATGACCGGGAATGGCGCGGTCCTCGATTTCTGCAGGCCTTTGCCGGATGGAGATGGCATCGACGATTTGACCGCGCGAGTCTTTAAAGATACGCGAGTGCTGCGAGCGGCGGATGCGGCGCTTGGATCGCAGGTGCCCCAGCAGCTCTTTCTTCAGCACTCCGCGGGCCTGGATGAACAAACTGCGGTAAATCGTTTCGTGGGACACGCGCATACTCTCGTCAGCGGGATACTGAATCTTCAGCCATCCAGAAATCTGTTGCGGCGACCAGTCCAGAATCAGTTTACTCGCAACCAGCTTCCGCAACTTCACGTGGATGGCCAGAAGGCAGCGCTTGGGCCGCAGGGCTGATTCCCAGGCTTGGTGATCCGCTTCCTGCGCGCGATATTCAGGGCGGCCGCCATGGCGTGCGACTTCCCGGCTCACCGTCGACGCCGCGCGCTCTAGACCTTTGGCTATATCGCGAATCGACGAACCGGAAGCGAGCCCTCGAGAAATGTCCTCTCGCTCAACCGCAGTGAGCACGAGCAGTGAGCGCCGACGAACTGGCGGAACAATCCCACCGTGCTGCGATAAAAAACCATGAATGGAGTTATGTGGCTTGCCGAAGGCGCGCCCAATCACGTGCAGCGACTGCCCCGCCTTCCAGCGACTCCATAGCTCGGTCCGCTGCGCCGCAGAAAGCGCTACCCGTCGGGTCATACACACCACCTTTGAACAGAAGTTTTATATTAGATGGTGTTGCATCGACCCATTGAGACCACCAGCGTTAACGGGAATGCCACGATCCACACCTTCTTTGACGGTGTAGCGTTCCAAGTGCCGCCGGGCGGATTCCCGACCGGCATACAGAACGTGACGTGGCAGGCCGCCTATTCCACCAGTACGACCGGACTCAGTTTCAACTGGCAATGGGGCGCGGCGGTCTACAGCACGTTGCCGGCAGCCGGTGCGACTGGGAATTACGGCTCGTTCACCGTGAACGCGCTGGATAACTCAGTTCCTGCTGGCACGCCTGTAAACTACGAAGGGAATCTGATCTTCGGCGATACGGGCGCCGGTTACACCGGCTTGTACGCCAACTTCGTCGGTGTGGTCCCGACGATCGCCCCAATGAACATAGCTCCCAGCAGCTATGATTTTGGCAGCGTGAGCCAAGGTAGCACCGCAACTGCTAATGTGGCCTTCGCTCTCACGAATAATAACAGTGTTCCGTACACCATCAGCAGTATTCAGATGACCGGCACATATGCCAGCGACTTCGTTCAGACGAATAACTGCCCCATCAGTCCGAATACTTTAGGGGCAGGCGGCAGCTGCACTTTCACTGTGGCCTTTACGCCATCGACATCGGGCGGCACCAAGGAAACGGCGAAGATCGTTATAAATGATAACGCTAACAACAGTCCCCAGACGGTATTCCTGAAAGGTGCCGGCCAGTAAGCGATTAATTGAGTCCATCTGTTCAGAAGTGTTCATGATGTTCACCATGTTCAGGTTGTCTGATCGACGTTGGCTTGAGCTACTACTGTCTTTCGTGAAGCACTCGCGGACGGTAGTTTCGGTTCTCGCCGGTCTACGTAGGCCCGATGATTCCGGCGCCTTCGAGCAGTCTGAATGGAGCCGTTCTTAAAATTTGCAAAATAGTTCCGCGGCTTGATTTTCCTCGGGCGCAATTTCTGCCAGGTTCTTCCCCGCCGCGTACTCCAGTATGGACAGTGACAGTAGTCGCTAGTGAAGACTTGCGGTATTGATAAGCGCCGCGCTAAAGAATCCAAGTCTCTTGTAACCTTCTGGCAAGCTACTGCGTCAATGAGGGCAATCGCTCGGTCAAGGAATCCCAACATGCCCATGGAAGCGTTCCCACTTCATTTTGAACGTTGCGAAAACGTGCTCAATATCCCGCTCGTACACAACTCCGACGATAGCCTAACTCTTGGCGCAGAAGCGGACCACGATTACGGTCACGTTGTCCTGGCCGCCACACTCGTTGGCGAGATTGACGAGCCGGTCGGCGGCTGACTGCGCGCTCGGCGCGGCCAGAATTGTCGTCGCAATTTTGGAATCTTCGACCATCCGCGTCAGACCATCCGTACACATCAGGAGAGTTTCGTCCGGATTCAGTTCGAACTCACGAACGTCAGGTTCAACGGCTGCGTGAACGCCCAGGGCACGAATCAGCACATTCTGAAGCTTGTTTGTCAGAGCTTGTTGAGGCGAGATGATGCCGCGCCGGACCTGTTCGGCGACAAGCGTGTGATCCACGGTTAGCTGCTCGATCTGGTCAGAATGCAAGAGGTAAGCGCGGCTGTCGCCGACATTGACGAGGCTGAGCCGATTTTTGTCAAGCCAGGCGGCTACTACCGTGGCACCCATTCCGCGGAGGTCGGAATCCTGGCTAGCGGAATTGAATATCTCGTGGTTCGCAAAGTGGGCGGCACTCAACAACCGATTGCCTCGCTCGGAAATGTCGGCCCTTGCGAATTGCAAACTATTCGAAGACTGCCGGCAAGACGCGACTATTGTCTCGACGGCGATGGCACTGGCCAATTCGCCGTGGCTCTCGCCACCGATACCATCGGAAACGACCCACAAATTTATTTCCTGAGCCACAGCGAAAGTGTCTTCGTTGTTCTGGCGTACTCGGCCTATGTCGGTCCTGGATCCGATGTCAATGCTGAACTGGATCCCGTTGGTCACGCAAACTCTCTCAGTTATATTCTGTTCAAGCGGTACGGCGTTCGTCGGGCCCTTCAATGCCCGACTTCTGTGATTAATGGCCTCGGTCCTTCTCTTCTGTTCTTGCAGTCTGCTGCGCCTCGTCCATTTTTTATCGTTGATCTGACACAATACGCTTACAGGAATTCACCCGATATGCTTCCAGCTGTTCTCCGTGCTTTGTGTGGACGGTCAAACGTTCGGACTCAATGATTCGCCAGACTCGCTCGTGTACTTGCGGACTGATGAGGATTTCGCCTTCCGCTGCGGCGCTGCAATAACGCGCGGCTCGATTTACTGCGTCGCTGATCACGGTGAATTCCATCCGCTCGGCGGTGCCTACAAATCCGTGCACGACTTCACCACAGTGAATACCGATACCAAACCCCCTGCACGCGCTGCCCCGAACATTTCGCGATTCATTTAATCTTGCAATCGCTGCTTGCATTTCGGCGGCGGCCCAAAGAGCATGCTCATGTTGCTTGGGATCAGGTTCGGGGCTGCCGAATACAGCAAGAATAGCGTCGCCAATGAATTTATCGATGGAGCCACCGTGCTTGAAGATGACCGGCACGATCACGCCGAAGTATTCGTTTAGCATATCGATCACATCGTCCGCATCCATATCGTGAGCGAGCTGCGTGAAGCCGCGAATATCGGAATTTAGGATCGTAACTTCACTCCGCTGTCCACCAAGCCGCGTGCGCCCACGATACGACAGAAGGCGTTCGGCGACCTTCGGCGAAAACTGACGCATTAAAATAGCTTTGGCCGCAGTTTCCTGCGCCAACGTTTCTTGCAAACGATGACTAGCAACCGCCATTGCAGCATATTGAGCGACGACCGTTGCGAGGCGAAGATCCTCTTCCGTGTAAATCGAGCGGAAACTTTCAGCTCCCGCGCAGATGACGCCAAGCGCTTCGCCCTGCCAAAGTAGCGGCGCATACATGCCGGTAGCCATGGGATTTTGCACAATCGTCCCCGTCACGTCGGTCTCGGCCGTTCGCCGCCAGATAAACGCTTTGCGTTCGGTGATTGCGCGCCGTGCGAGCGTCTCGCTGAGGTAAGGCTGCTTATAGTGGTGGTAGGCCTTCAAAAGTAGTGCGTCGGTTCCGGGTTCACGAAGGACCAACGCCCAACTTTCGCCGGTGGGAATGATCTCCACGAGTTCCTCGACAATCGCGGGCAGCAGCGTTTCAAGCTGGAGCTTGGCGCCAAATTTCAGCGGAATGTCAGTAATTTTTTGGAGCCGCCGGAGCATCATCTCGCTCGCTTTCTCGATGGGTAAGGCGCTGAAGATGGTGGCGTCGAGACGCTTTCCAATATCGACTTTTTCTGGTACTTGCGCTTCCCCTGGCACAAGATTTTCTCCGAATTCGAGATAGTTAGTTTTTCGAAGGAAGGAATCATCCTCGAGCGACACAAGCCGGAGGGTGGTCTGGCCAGCTAAGATAACGTTTCCCGTCTGAACTTCTTTTTGGCCCTGTGATTTGATTTCAACACCGTTCAGTTTTGTTCCACCGGTGCTATTAAGGTCTTCGATCCAGTAGCAGCCATTGGCCTGCCAAATGCGTGCGTGCAATCGAGAAACGCCATTATCAGGTGTGAGATCAAGAGACCGGCCGGATCGATCCTCGACGCGTCCGATGATCACTTCCGAATGAGAGGATTCCCACTCTTTTTCTTTGCCGCGATAAGTGCAAGAGATGCGCATGGAGGGCTCAGCGAGAAGAATATTGTACCGGGGAGAAGTGACCCAAACTGATCGAGTGAACCCCCGAACCTCTAGTTAAAATTCCAATTTCGGAAACATTTTGTGAGCCCAATCTTCCGATTTTGGATTAGAAAGTATATCCCACTCCGAAGAGCGGCGAAGCGCTCGATCTAAGCCCGCCGTCATCCAGTCGAACGAGAACGTTGGCAGTAAAAACCAGTCTTGACACCTTGGGAAATGGGCGAGCCTTGATGCCCATCGACGCGTTCGTAATGTTATAAGACGAGTTCGGGTGGGTTTGCAGGGAGCTTAGCGTCACCGTAGGGGGGGTTGCGTCAGCGGTGCATGTCCCGCAATTTGCAAGAAACTGCTGTGGCGTGATACTTACGGTTTCGGTTCCAAAAACCCGCTGTCCGACGATATCAAAATCTCCCGTCAACCATCTAGTTATCCTTGCGTCCGCTCCGGCGGTATAGACGAAATCATTCGGAATGCTCCCTTTTACGCCCGTCGTGAGGTCACCCGCGGTAATCGAATTCGTGTTCGTCTCGTAGCCGACAAGCACATGAGGAGAAATCCGAGCGCGGTAGGAAAAGACAAAAAACGGCCTGACGCCGTATGATCCGGATCCTAAATAGTTTACGGCATCGCCAGTCGGGAAACGTACGTCTACGCCTACGGCTATACCGGCCCGTTCGCCTTCCCATGCATTCCACTTCACTCGGGCAACGATATCGCTAATACCGGTCACCGAATTTTGAGGCACGCTGCCGCTTCCCGTGAAGTTGAAATCCGGAAAAGTATGCATCAAGCAGGAGGGATCAAGCCCGGTGACACCAGACGAAGGACTTGTATTCGGGCAATTCTTGAACAAGTGGAAAAAATAAGGAGCTCCATTGGTATTCGTCAAGTTTTGGTTATGTACCGTCGCGTCGGGACTTCCCGGAGTAGGTACGATGAATCCGCTGGTACCAGGAACAATTGTGTCCTGAGAAGTCAAATTCATGTTGACATTTTCGATCGGAATTACGATTGAGACATCGATGCGATTAGTGAGTCCGAATGTTATGTAAGACGTATATTGGTTAACCTTAAGATGGATCGAATTTACCGTATCTATTCGATCGCGGATAAACCCACAGCCATTGAGATTTGAGCCACTCATGGAATTGATTGAACAGTTTATGGGCGCAAGTGGCAAAGGTGGCGAATTATCACGATTGTCGTCTGTGTGGGTAAAAACAGCGGGGAAATTGTGCAGATTTACGCCATCGATTTTGTTGAAATCAAAATATTGATAGCTGAATCCGACGAATAAGCGATGGCGGCCGACGGTTTCGGCGCGCTCACCAAGGATAGGGCCCAAACTGTCTGTGCTGGTGACGAACGTTTTGAGAGATGGATCGTAGGTGAGGGTGAACCCGGACGAGGGCGAGGCGAGCGGTAACAGGTTTGTTTGGCGGCCTATATCCTCCGTCAGAGGCTTCAGCGTAGTCCCGAAGTCGCTAAGGAAGTGAAACGGATGCCCCCCGACCGGGAACAGAACGCTCTGGAAGGCATTGACTGCGCCGTATTCCTGCGGAATCACGCAACCTAGCTTGCTGCTTTGCACCGAACAAGGACCCTGCGCGAAGGCACTGGAGTAACCCATAAACACAAACAGAATTGAGAAAGCGGCGCGCTTCAACATGGAGTTCTCCCCTTCAGTGACTGGAAGTGTAGCCGGTCTTCCTGTTTTGTCAAGGCGAGGACAGGTTTCCAATTTGCGGTGCATATGCTACGGGCCAAGACTGTAGCGTCCGCTACGCGATGGGGCTTCCCTCACTCAAAGCGAGATGAAGGTCACCGTCTTGGCGCAAAGATAAAGAATAGGGTAGATATGCAGTCGATCAACGCACGTTATCTACTGAACGCCTGTAAGCACCCAAACGCCATTCTTCTTGACCAGTTGAAACTTCCAGGAAACCTCTGATTTCTTCGCCGTTTTTCCAGCCTTCGAAGTGTACTGCTGCTGCGACTCGGCGGAAACTGTAGCTGTCGCTCCGTCTGGACTCACGTTCACAGTTTGATTGACGATTTGCATGGTTATCACGCTTGCGTCCGCGAACGAACGCTTGTAGCCGTCATACGTCTTCTGCGGAATAATCGGCCAAACCTGCCTGAGTTCATCGGGATTTCTTTCTTCGAACGCTCGGAAAAAAGTTTGGACCACACTGCGAACGGCCGTTTCATCCGCAGCCGTCGTGCTTTGGGTCTCCCGTTTCGCTGGGGGAGGCGGCAAAACGGCGGCTGGAGGTTGATTCAATGCGTTCAACTTGGCGGTGATATCACCAACGCATTTTTGCGCTTCGTCGGCGTGAGGTCCGTTCTGTGTGAACGATTGCATGGATTCACGGGCGGATACCAGTCCGCTCTTGTCGTTCCCCGCTAGGACCTGCTGACATTTCTGAGAAGCAGCCTGGAAGGCGAGTTCGAACCGCTTCGACTGCGCGCGAGCTTGGATGTCGGAAATTGACGATTGAATGCTATTGACGTAAGTCTGCGCTTCAGCTGACTTGGGACCTCCGCTATTTACGACCGCCTGGAATTTGGGCTGCAAAGCCTTCAGCTGCTGCACGGATGAATCGTCGTCACCCTGCTTCAATTGATTGAATTGACTCTCAAGCTGGGCTAGTCGATCCCCTTCGGATTTTTCAATTTCACCGTTCAACTCGCTCGCATCGCCGCCGCTCTGCTGAAGCTGCGAACTAAATTTTCGGGCCGACTCGAAATCACCCCGTTTGAGAGACTGGCGCGCTTCTGTAAGCTGTTTGCCCTGCTGCTTCAATTTGGGGATGACCTCGGTGAGATACCTTTGGGCATCCTCGCGGTGCACGCCTCCATCCGGCAATGCCTCCACCTGTCTCAACTCAGCCTCGGCTTGTGCGAACTGCTTCGCGCCTACATGGCCGACGGCTTGCTGCCAAAGCTGCGCCTCACGCTGTCGAAGCTGTCGAAGCTGTGCGTTCCTCATCGATTCTTCGATTTGTCCGCGCATTGATTGAAGGGCAGGCGTAAGAGGACCGTTTAAGCTTTCGGCGTCGAGGACAGTCTGGCGAGCCTTCTCGAGATCGTTGGCCGCTACGAGTTTCTCCGCAGCGACCATTGCGTCACGCTGCTTGACCTCCAGCGGATTCACCGGAGGGAGAACAACCGCGGTCTTTGTGGCGGCGACCTCGGGAGCTTTAGGCGGCGGAGTGTGCGGCCACAGGAAATACCCAGCTGCCACGGCAGCGGCTAACGCTAAGCCGATCAGTGCAGGTAGCAGCGGCTTCTTGGGTGGCGCTTCCTCGGACGCAGGGCGCACAACGGGAGCGAGCGGTTGGCCAATCGCAACCTTTACCGGACGCTTGGGCGAAACGGAAACTGGAGGCGACGCAATCATTTCGAGCTTAACCGGCTTATCGGCCGCGATTGGCTCGTCCGACTTGGCAAGCGGTTCGAGCGGAGAAACCGTTTGTGACGTCTGAACAGGCTCGATCGATTTCATTGGCGCCGACGGCACCTCCGGTTTCGGCAGCGTGACTTGAGACGGTTTGCTCGGCTGACTGGGTTGAACCATGGGAGGCGCAGCAGGCTGAGCGGAGATACTAGGTTGAATCGCGGACGCGTGAGATCCCGTAACCTCGGCGGCGGGAGTGCTCGTTTTTGGAGGAGCATCACTCGAGGGCGGTCCCTGCTGAAATGCATACTCATTCCTAAAATCTTGCGACAGAGTGGGAGTGGACGACGGCTCAAGCGGTAGCTGGTCGGCTTTTCGGCCCGCCGAAATCTCATCGGCAGCCCTCTGGGCACGAGAATCAAAGGCCTCGAAAATCTTCGTGGCAATTGCGGCGTCCAGTGCTTTCGTAGCACCGTCATAGTCGCGAGAGTTTACGAACCCGCGAATGTTTTCGATCGCTTTTTCCTGCTGTCGCTTCCTTTCGCGAGCCTCCATTTCCACGTGCGCGGAATTAAGAAGTTGGGTGATGTCCGTATCGGGGCCAAGGCTGGCAATCGTCTGCTTGGCCAAGTCGACCGCTTCGCTAAACTTCTCGCGGTTGATCTTAAACTTGATCTCGCGAATGCGCCGTTCCATATCCTGGCGCGTAACGGATTTTTTCTTTTCGGTTTCAATCTGTTCGAGAAGTCTTTGCAGATCGTGGTTGGCTGGATCGGCCTTCAGGCCCGCCCGGACGGTACTCGCCGCGTCAGCATATCTAGCTGCATTCAAAAGCGATTTGCCTTCATCCAAGGCCTTTCTGGCTTCCAGTTCGCGATCAATTTCCGCCTGCTGGCTGCGCGCGAAATCGATCAAGCGGGCCAGGTCGGCGTTACCAGGATGCTCAGCAAGCAGACTTTCGGCGCGCGCGATCACTTCGGGATACTTCTTACTACCGACGAGCTTTTTAACCGTCGCGATGTCACTCTTTAGTTTTTCGGCCTTTGCGTGCTTTTCTTTGTCTTCCGAGACAACACCTCGCAGTTTTTGAACTGCGGTGTCTTTGGGATACGCAGCACTGACGGAATCGATAAGTGCCAGAGCTTCGTCGAACTTCTCGGCGACAAGCAGGGACCTGGCCTCACTGAGCTTCTGCTGTTTGCGAACTTCCTCCTGTTCCTCATGTGCCGAGTGGAGAAGCTTGGTGATGTCGTCGTCGGCAGGGAAGGTCTTTTGTAGCTGCGTGAGAACTACAATGGATTCGTCGAATCGACGGGACGCGAGCATATTGCGTGCTTCCGCGATGGTATGGAGCTTTCGCTGCTGGGCTTCGTCCTCGTGAACGATATGTAGAAACTTCTCGACCTCGGAGTCGCCGGGAAACTCCTTCAGAAATCGGTTCAACAAGATTATTGATGCCTTATGGTTGCGAGCGGTAAGTAACTTGCGCGCTTCCGCCACTACTTCCTGCTTGCGTTGTACCTTTTGCTCCTCCGCATGTTCCCGGAGTAAACGGGGAATTTCCTCATCATTGGGAAATTGTTTGCGCAGTTCTTTAAGGATTACTTCGTATTCCCCATATTGCCGGGAGGCACGCAGCTCTCGGGCGTTTGAGAGTCCCTGATGTTTACGCTCTTCCAATTGTTCGTGGCGAGCCGTAACAAGCAACTGGCCCGCTTCTACGTCGGCGGGATACTCTTTCTGTAAGGCCGTCGAAAGAGTGATGCAGTCCTCAAAGCGGCGGGCCGCCAATAGGCCTCTAGCTTCCGCGAAACGAAGCAGCTTGCGCTGTCTCTCTTCATCAGCCTTGAGCTCGCGGATCAGATCTGAGATCTCTTCGTTCGTGGGAAATCTCTTTTGTAGGTCCGCCAGTACCGACCGGCATTCGTCGTAATGGCGTACCGCGAGAAGATTGCGAGCCTTATCGAGATTCTGTCGTTTTTCCTGCTCTGCCTGATCTTCGCGAGCTGTTTGAAGGAGACGAGGAATCTCCTCTTCCTCGAGATACTCGTTCTGCAATTCGATAAGCACCTGTATGCAGTCGGAGTATCTCTGTTGCGTCCACAAGCCGCGTGCTCCCTGCATCCTTTCGATCAACTCCAAGCGGCGCCGGCGTTCCTTTTTTTCTGTTGCTGCTTGCTCCAGGAGCTTGTTGGCTTGCTTGTTCGCGGGCTCGACCTCGATTACTTTTGCGAGGAGCGTCTCGGCTTCGTCCGGCATGCCCTCTGCAAGATGCTGTTTTGCGCCGTCAATCCAGTCGGCCACTCGCTGAACGCGATCTAATTCTTTTTGAATCGACCGCTGCAGATCGTGGGCTGGCTCGAAACTCGAGTCCATTTGCAGAGCGCCCTCGGCGGCCGCCCTGGCTTCCTGAAGTTTCCCTTCCCCAAGCAACGACTCGCCCTTTTCAACTTCCTTCTGAACCTTCGGCCGGATCGTCACTCGCCGCAACTCAGCGTTCACCTTTTCCAATAGCATCCGTACAGTTTGGTTTTTCGAATCTAGTTGCAAAGCTTGGCGCAAGAGATCGCGGGCCCGCGAAAATTCTCCGTGCTCAGCAAGTTCGCGGCTTTCCGTCACGATTCCTGCTACCGATTCCGCCTGAAGGGCCTTACAAATAGGCTCGAGTTCGAGCAGCACATCTTCCATGGACTGATAGCGATTCTCAGGAGACTTTTGGAGCAGCCTGGACGCCACGATTTCCAGATCCGCGGGTACCGCAGGATCTACAGAACCCAAGGAAGGCGCGTCCTGCGAACATATGCTGTGCATCAAAGCGGCGGGCGTAGTCCCAATGAAAGGGCGCCGGTAACAGAGCAGTTCGTAGAGGAGCACACCGAAGGACCAGATGTCGGACCGTTCGTCTGCATGCTCGCCGTGATATTGCTCGGGCGACATATATGCGAAAGTTCCGATCAGCATTCCGGTTTGAGTCTTCGAAGTCTCGAGCACGCGAGCGATCCCGAAATCGACGACCTTCACCGCGCCGTCTTTGTTCACCATGATGTTGCCGGGCTTGATATCGCGGTGAACGATGCCTCGTTTATGGGCGTAGTCGAATGCGCTGCATGCCTGCGCGGCGTAAAGAAGTTTCAGAGAGACTGGAATTGGCATGCGCTGGGAGATCATCTGCTCAAGATTTTCCCCCTCGATCAGTTCCATGGCGATGTAGGGCACGCCAGCTTCATCGCCCATATCAAAGATGGTGACGATATTAGGGTGCTGCAAGCCACCAGCGGATTGCGCTTCGCGATAAAAGCGCTCAAGCAGATTTTGGTTGTCTGAGCCAGCTGCGGTGATCGTCTTGAGAGCGACGAGGCGATTGATGATCGGATCGCGCGCGCGATAGACCACGCCCATGGCCCCACGGCCGAGTTCGCCGATTATTTCGTATTTGCCCAGCTTCTTCAGGGCGCACTCCGCGAAACGCTATGCCGGATCGACCCCACTTGCTGACAAACCAGCCATTTTAGCAGATACACACGCGACTTTGTCTCATCTCGTAGCTGGACAGGTGCATTTCTGCCCTCTCGCGAATCGCGAAGTCATACCGGCCGTAACAGCCGCGCTTGTAATATCGCGCCTTCACCGATATTGTCGAGAAGATCCAAATGGAGGACGGCTATCTCAGCGAACAGCAGCTCGACTTGTTATCTTCGACCTGCGTACAATTGAGCCCAAGTCTCCTTCTAGGATGTAGCAGTTAAGTAATCCATGCTCATCACGAAGATTCGCGGCAGGGAATGTCGCGAGATTCTGACCCGACTCGGCTACGGCAGACTCGCTTGCGCCTGTAACAACAGGCCTTATATCATTCCCTTCTATTTCGTCTTTGACGTCGACCGCTTGTGCTGCTTCTCAACGCTGGGACGGAAGATTGAGTGGATGCGGGAGAATCCTCTGGTGTGCGTAGAGGCAGAGGAGGTTCGCAGCCACGACGACTGGGCCACCGTCATTGTAATGGGAAAATATACGGAAATCCCTAACACCCGCGAATATGCGAAGGGCCGAGAGCGCGTCCGCTCCCTGCTGCAAAAGAGGTCGCTGTGGTGGCAAAGCGGATATACGGCAACCCAGGTTCGTCGCAGGGGTGGCGCTCCCATACCTGTGTTTTACAGCATAAAGATCGAGGAAATCACAGGTCTGCGTGGTTCGCCGGATACCAGGGAGGCAAAGAAATTGCGCTCGACTACAGTTGCTGAGTAGCTTTAATTCTCGAACCTCTACTCACAAGGCTCGCCTAGAGCCGGGCTATATCCGGTCTGTACGGCCTCTCCCTGAACTGTGTAAGCGCTGCAATGCTGAAGCGCTGGTCGCTCGTGGATTCGCAAGACGCCGTTAGTTTATGTACCCCTCCATTCAGGAATGTTCATGATGTTCACCGTGTTCATCGTCTGATCGGCGTTGGCTTGAGCCACTACTGTCTTCCGTGAAGCACTCGCCGCGGTAGTTTCGGTTCTCGCCGGTCTACGTAGGCCCGATGATTCCGCCACATTCAAGCAGTCTGAACGGAGCCGTTCTTAAAATTCGCAAAATAGTTCCGCGGCTTGATTTTTCTTCGCGCGCAATTTCAGCCAGGTCCTTCCCCGCCGCGTACTCCAGTATCGAATGTGTCGCTGCGAAATCCCGTTCAGATTTGCTTTCACGCTCTTTCGTCGCCGTGCTTTCGCGACGGGCGGGATGATCGACCTAATAACTTTGAATCCGACCTCTCCATCATTTTCCCGCAACCTGCGAAGAACCACTGCGACCGACGCCTCACACAATTCCATCCAATACCGACGCTGCGAATCTTGCACATCCATCAAAACGTCTCCGTTGCCTGAAGAATTCACCTTCGTCTTATGTTCTGCGATTGCGGTTGGACCTCCGTTTACCTAGCGCTGCTCACCACACCCGCGTCGAGGGCTAGGAACTAGCCTTGGCCGATTTCGGCTCGGCCGGTGCGGTATCCGAGCACTCGAATCATCGAAACGGAGCCCGTCCGTGAGGCCAAATTCTTCGCACAGTAAGCAGCGGCGACCGCCATAGCCGACTTCGAGACCTTGCGGTGTTGCGATTGTGCGCCGACTGATGCCCAGATGGCGCGCGACACCATGAATCTGTCTGCGCGTGGCAGGCGCGAACAGTAATCCGCGCCCAAGGCTACCCAACGTCTCCGTCTTCAAACCGAGGGATTTCAGGACTGAGCCAACCTTCCGGGCGCTAATTCGAAAATCTTCGCCGCGGAATTTCAGCTTCTTGTTGATCGACGCAGCAATTCCACCCACGAGGATGGAGTGGATTGGACCTTCGTGGATTAACCGGAACAGATTCTCCTCGGTGAGCCATTCTGGTTCAAGCGCGCGTTCGATTTTGGCAGCGCGATCGCGCTCCCGCAGCGCCGAGATAACGATTGCTACGCTCTCTGCGTCGCCCTGGATGGGTGCGACAAGTGCGAGAGCAACCTGCTTCATCCGTGGCGTAAAATCGTGCAGCGCACTTGAAGGAAGCCGCAAGCTCTTCACTCATGGCGCGCAATAAATGGCGCTTCCCCAATATTGACCGAAGACAATCCGCTTTGGCACCGTGGCACGTTCACAACGACTTCGGCCGCGTCGCATGGAATCAACACCACCAGGAGAATCGCTCCGCGTCAGTCCGATATGAAATGCGCGGTCGCCTAGAATCGACTTGCAGCAATTTCCTCATTACTCCGGCAGAACGCGTTGGCTTGATGAGGGCCGTATGCCACCTTGCCGTCACGCGGGACCGTTTGCAACCTTGCACTTCCATAAGTAAGGAGGTTTGTCGTAAAGTAAGGAATGGGAGGGCGTTTTGAAAAAGCAGGCGCGAATCACAAGCAAGGGACAGATCACGGTGCCACATGAGATTCGTCGTGCTCTGGGCGTTCGCCCCGGTGACAAACTGGTTTTCGAGAAAGACGGCAGCGGAGTCCGCGTTCGGCCAGTGCGAACCAAGAGTCCATTTGAAAAATATCGCGGCATCGGAAGCCTTGGCATTCCTCGCGGTAGAAAGGCCGTCGTTCGATGGGTTCGTGAGTTGCGCGATCGATGACCACCGCAATTGACACCAACATCCTCATTGCGCTCTGGAACGACGACGACACCCTGAACACCCAGGCGCGTTCGGCCCTCGACTCCGCATTTGGGCGCGGCAGCCTTGTCATAGCAGCACCAGTCTTCGCAGAACTACTGGCCGCTCCCTCACGGAATGAATCTTTCCTTGACTCCTTCTGCAAAGACACTGGAATCTCAGTGGACTGGTACTTGAATGAATCCATCTGGCGCGCCGCTGGTCGAGCTTTCCAACACTATGTTACCCGCCGGAGAAAGCAACGTGACTCCCACCCGCGGCGTATTCTCGCCGATTTCTTGATCGGGGCTCATGCGATCCAAAACGGATTTCGCCTTCTCACCTTGGATGACCGCCTCTATCGCGCAGCCTTTCCTCGCCTTTCGATTGTGTCCGTCTGAATCCCCTGCCAATTGTTATCCATCCGAATGCTGGATCAATTGGGATTGCCGACCCTCAGATTTTCTGGGTTTGCGCGGATATCGCCGGACGAATTTCCAAGTGGTTCGATGTTCTAGCTAGACCACTCGATCTTACCTCGGCACTTCGCGACTCCCCCTTTCCATTTTGCTTTTCAAGCCGTGTTCAGCGCAGGAAAGAACGGGCGAACGTCCGGTGAAAGTCTCTAGCTTTGCCTGTCAGTATCCATTGCACGTTCTTGTCACACTGTTCGGCGTTCCGCGGTTTGTCTTTTCCTCGCGCGCAATTTCTGTCAGGTGCTTCCCCGCCGCGTAGTTCTGTATGACTCGAACGTGTCGCGGCGAAGTCCGGTCCAGATTTGCTTTCGCGGGCTTCCGTCGCCGTGCTTTCGTGACGGGCGGGATAATCGACTGGAGAACTCTCAATGCGACCTCCTCGTCGTTTTCCGCAAACCTTCGGTGTAATCTCGCTGTAAGGACGGCAATTCGTTATCCACCGGCATCGGAAGCAAGCTTGTGCATTTCCTGGAAGAGTCGACCCGCACGCTTCGGAAATGTATTCGGGCAAGCCACAACCCGGGGGGATTACCCTCAAGGCGATACGAAGCGCGACCTTGTTTCCTCGATCGAACCAAAGTGAGTTGCGGGTAGACGAGCCCATCATATTGGTGATGCAGACCGCCGGCAGTAGATCGTCTAGAATCTTGGGGCAATGGTATGTGAGTCAGATCGCAGCCTCGTTCCTGAGATCGAACGCGCGGTTGGCCCCTCGTCTGAGTGATACCAACCTGAGAAATGACTCCCATTGCTATGAAAGCAACTGCTGCCGGTTACTCGTTATGTGGCGGTAGACCAAGTCCACCGCGACGATCACGGTTAATGCAAACGATTGAGAGACGGACTGCCGACCGGCTTTTGCGTCTTAAACGATGTTCGCACTTGTACTCATGTGAGCGATCTTGTTTCTGGTTCATAGGTTCCGCCGTAGAGGCTTCGTTGGCAACGCTTTGCTCTTTTTTTGTACAGATCTCGCAGGTCTGGATCGGGTCCGTGGGGATGCTGTCCACAGGTATCCATGCAACGGCACCTCATAGGGCATTAATCTCTGGTCTAAATTCCTAAGTTTATGTTTTCAAGTAGTTTATCAGGTTCGTTTTGCAGTTTTTTGTTTTTGGGGTCTTGAGATGACCACTCCATCACAACAGAATGGTTGGCAACCCAGGATTGACTGGAGGTTAACGCTGTCCTGAGACCGGCCGAAACTGAAGACAAACTTTCACGAATCAGCGAGGTAGGCAGCAGATTCTCGCTTTTCGTGTAGGAAGGAGAGGCTATGCCGACCCACACGGATCAAGCATCTCAGTTCCGCGAACGTTTCGCTCGGTCCAGCGCCGCGAGAAAAAATTCCCCCCGGGACGGATCGTCTTTCTGCCACTCCACGAGTTGTTGAACTGCGATGACTTGCGTCCCACCCACGGAACACAGAAGTCCATCTACCAGTTTCACGAGCATTGAGGTAAGTTGCCCGGACATTCGCAGACCCGTATTCGCTCTCGGAATGTTTTCCTCGATCGTGCGCTCCGGAATGAGAAGTTGATACCCCAATACTAAATCGAGTTGGCGGTGATACGCGACGACGCGGTGGATCCAATCGAGATACAGCCACGAAACCTCACGCCCAATTGTCGCTGCATCGGCTTTTTTTTCCACAAGTTCACGTAACGCCTGAATCCGTTCGTCGAGCTGGCCGAGGGCTTCCGGAAACTCTTCGAGTTTATTCATTGGGCGTCTCCGCGATACTGGCCGGCAGTAACGCAGGTGTGCAGGTATCGCGCCGCATCCGCCTCAATGTTTCGATCTGGCTCAGTGTCCGTACAATTTGCCGCTCCAAATTGGTTTCGTACCGCATGATCGACTCACTCGTGGGATCACGCCGAACGACGACAATTTGGTCTTTGGGACTCACCCATTTCGCTTGGATCTCATGTTGGCCTGGTCCCAGGAGCTTCGAAACTCGGGCGAAGAGTTTCGGCGCAATCCTCTCATCGACCTTGTACACTCGAGT
The DNA here is from genome assembly GCA_963721825.1 of uncultured Acidobacteriota bacterium. Classification (GTDB taxonomy): domain Bacteria; phylum Acidobacteriota; class Terriglobia; order Acidiferrales; family UBA7541; genus Palsa-295. Next base: position 300,663 of record CAVRLE010000004.1, read on the forward strand.
CAATCTGAAGAGTAAAGCTGCCAGCTTCCCAGCTAGCGCGTCTTCGAGGGCAGTTTGTGGTCGAATTGATTCCTGTACGACCGAGGTTAAATCGAGTAGTTCTTGGCGGCTCTCAGGGAACGCATCCCCGCTCAACAAGATTTCGGTGAAAATGTTATGCTTTGTGGCGTTGTACTTGGAAGGGGTTTTCCTACTCATCACTTCTCCTGGAAATGGATTTTTCAAGCCAAAAGCACGCGGCCCAAAAAAAACGCCGCGAGTCAAAATCCTCAACGGCGCCATAACTTCTCAACCATTTCCAGACTACATCACTGTCTCCAATGTAGTCGCGAACTGTTCTGTTGTCAAGACCATTCAACGGCAATTCGCATTGAAACGCGCTACACGAGCGTCTTTCGCCGAGCCAGACCAATGGTATCCACCAAAACCTGTGTGAATGCCGAGACTCACCATGCGGCGTCAGTGAAAGTAAACGCCGGGACAACGCGCCTGTTGTTGTCCATCCGTCCGCTGGATCAACTGCGATGCCGAACTATGGGTCTCCCGGGGTTTGCGCGGATATGCATCTCCTCGGAGAAACAATACCCACTCACCAAAACCCGTAGCACGAAACTGGGGAGCGCTAGCATTTTTTGCACGGAAGATATTGGTTAGGCGTCATTGTCTTCTCGAGTGCGCGCGAGGACTTTCTGCAAGTAACGATGCCCCTCTCTGTCGTATTCCTCAACACCAATCCTCAGAAGTAGTTCACAAATCTGAGAGAGACTTCTCGCCTCTTGGTTCGAAAGTCGCTGCAACTTTTTTCGAGATCAACCGGAATGCGAAAAGCTACTGGCGCGTCCTTTTTCATCAAGGCGATTGGAGGACGACGGCCGACAGCAACAAGGCGTATTCGTCGGAAACGTCAACGGCGCATCGGATGAACCCACAGAAGCTGAACACTAACCCCGTGAGCGACTTGTGTACGGCAGGATCCCGCAATGTGATTCGGATCGGTCGGATCATCGACACCGTTCGTCACTAGTAGAATTCTTCGGTGTGGGTGTGTTGGGCGCGCTCGACGGCACTGTTCAGTTTCGGGGAGCTGCTATTATTGCGCGGCGCAGGGAGCGACTTCTGAGAAACACCCCCAGGCACGCTTCAGCGCGATTGTTACTCCTCAACCTGTCTCTTATGGCGTGCGAGCACTCGTTGAAAAAACTTTGCTCCATCTTCTCTGTAGGACGAAGCTCCTTCCCTCAGAAAAATCTCGCACACCTGCGCGAGGCTTCTATCTTCATTCTTCGCAATTTGTACGAGAGCCTTCTTCAGCTCTACTGTGACCCTGACACCAATTCTGTCTTCTTTCTTCATAGCACGTGATTTGCATTCTAGGGTAACTGGATCATTCTTCGCAAACTCTTCGCTTGACAACGTCGCGCATAATGGTTACCATTGGTGAACAATGTTCACACTAAAAGGACATCCTTTATGAAGAGTCAAAACGGAGCCGCGGGTCGGGCCAAAAATCTAGCCCGGCAAAACGTTAAGTTGGCGAGACGCTTAGATTCGGGGAGATCACTGGCTGCTTTAGGCCAGCTTCGCGACTTAACTCTAAATTTCGGATTTTCCTTAGCAACGGGAGAGCTTCTGCACCTAAATGGTGGTTGGTACGTGACGCATGCTGCTCTGTTACGGCTGGCTTCCCGAAAGCGTTGTGCTGGTATCAGGGTGGAGCAGGTGGATCAGTCTTCCGATCCATTGGCAGGTCGCTGGGTATTCAAGGCAACTGTCTTCAAAAGCCCTTCTTCGATGGGATTTGTCGGCTACGGAGATGCCGATCCTTCAAACGTTTCTTCCTTGGTGCGAGGTGCCGAAATGCGCGTAGCCGAAACTCGAGCTGTGAATCGCGCATTGCGCAAGGCGTACGGGATCGGCCTTTGTTCTGTGGAAGAGCTGGGCGCGTTCTCGAGTCCGCCGAGATCTTCCACCATTCCGCCGCCCTCGAATGGGTCAGATTCCTCCAACGATTCGAACAATGGCCAACCCCGCCTCCGGGATCAGCTCTGCCTGCTGATCCGCCAATACAACCTCGATGCAAAACTCGTGAAGGCCTATGCCGCGGACTACTGCGGCACGGCAACCCTCAGCGGTGCCAGTCATGAAATGGTCGCATCGTTTATCGCCAATCTCGCTTTGGCTGCCAAAGAGAACAAAGATGCTCTAGTCTGCAAATTGAACTCATATGCTCAATCGGTGGAGGCTAACCCATGAAACGACACATCCCAGGTTTGCATTCACGGGAGCAGGATCGGGAAAGTCTTCTCGAAGGCCTGTTCCTCGTTCGCGTTGATGCTGTCTCCTATCGCTGGCACCCGCAGAAACCTTTCCTGTCCGTTCGCTTTGTCGTTCTCGAGCCGGAGTCATCTGCAGGACGATCACTCCCGGGCCGGTTGTATTGCACCGAACGCGCGCTCTGGAAGCTAAATTGGTTTCTGCGGGATTTCGGCTATGACCCTGATCTGCTCAGCCGAGACCAGGTGGATGAGAAAGCGCTCCTGGGCCTTCGCGGAATTGTCCGGACATCTCACGTGACCTTGAACGGTCGGTCTTTCCAGAACCTGGAAGCCTTTGCCCCGGCAGCGGACTGGGAAGTGGTTTCGTGCGAAGCCGTCAACGGAACATGCGAGCAACGGAACGGCAATGATCTATAGCCATACCCAGATCGCTCAGTACCTTCGCTGCCCACGCAGCTACCGGCATCGCTACCTCGACGGCTGGAGAGAAAAAGAAACGCGTGCCGCGATGGTGTTCGGGCGTTGTTTCGAAACGGCGCTGGCTGCTTATTTCCAAGGAAACGATTGCACCGCAGCACTCTTCAAGGAATGGGGAGCGTTTCGGGAGACTCCCTTCGAATTCAAGAAGGGCGAGTCTTGGGATCGCGTAATCCATCAAGGGGTCCATCTCCTCCAGAAGTTCGTCCAGGATGATCGCGTCAGGATCCACCATCCAGAAAGCGATCTGCAAGTGAAGCTGGCCCGGGAACTTCCCGGAAACAACGAATTCGTCGCCTACATCGACGCTCTTGGCGAACTCGATGGCGAGCGATGCTTGATCGACTGGAAGACCACCGCGAGTCGTTACTCGGAAGAGCCGGACGGCTTGCTGTCACTCGACCCACAGTTGATTTGCTACTCCTGGATCAGCGGGATTTCCGATGTAGCGCTTGTGGTGTTCGTGCGGAAGAATCATCCCGAGATTCAATATCTGAGGGCAACCATTACGGAAGAACAGCGCCGGGAGTATGGTCGCCTCGTCGAAACGACCATTGGCCAGATCGAAGCCGGCCAGTTCCCTCCTCACAGCGGCATCCGCTTCCCCCAGAACGGATGCATGAGCTGTCCACATTTGGGCCTCTGTCTCGATAACCAGGATTTGATCAGCACAAACCTGATTCGAAAACCAGGAGCCAGCGATCTTGATTGGCTTGACGAGCTTGTGGATTAACGGGCGAATACTCGTGTCTCCCGAGATCAATCGTCGGCGAGCTTTGGTCGTTCTCGGGAACATCGACGAGATCTTGTCTTGGGAGGAGGCCAAGGAGCACGAACGCGATGAACGCTTCGTCGAGTTGGGTGAGTACCTTTGTGAGGTTCGTGCCGGTCAATACTGGCGATTGGAGAATTTGAAATCCTTCGATGAATTTCTCGAGAAGCGCTTTCCTGAGTCGCGTCGGAAAGCGTACTACCTCATGGCCATTCACGAAAATCTAACCCGGATTCCGAAGCGACAGCTTCGCGAAGTGGGTTGGAGCAAGGCCACAGAGCTCGTCAAAGTGGCTCGCCGAGACGGTAGCCAGTTCGATTGTGCAACCTGGTTGCACAAAGCCAAGGAACTCCCCAAGGAAGACTTCAAACGAGCGGTCGAGTCTCACCTGACCGGCAAAGAAACCGAGCCTTGGGAGATCATTTATTTCAAGCTCTACAAGAGCCAATTGCCGGTGGTTGAGCGTGCGCTCGAGATGGCAGCGTTGATGCTCGGCAGCGACAAGTCACGTGGTTACTGCCTGGAAATGCTCTGTGCTGACTTCCTCGCAGGCGCAGCTCTGGAAACAGAAGAATCCGAACGAAATATCGGGTGTCCAACGAGCAACGATGATTTAATTGCAGGTTCGGATCAGACTGCTTCGACGGAAATAGTGCGAAATGAATAACTCAGGTTCGCACAAACGGCCCAGAATTCGAGCGACGCCGCGGCTCTATGCGGCGCTGCGTCGCGTGGTCCTGGAACGCGACGGTTGGCGCTGCCAGCAATGTGGGTCGCTCAGGAATTTGGACGTTCATCACGTGAGACGGCGAAGCGCCCTCGGTGACGATGCGGAGGCCAACCTGATCACAGCTGTGCAGGGACTGCCACCAAGTACTGCACAGGGCCTCATTTCATCGCGTGCGATGAACGAGTACCTCGGTAGCGTGATTTGGTTTCTTCAGCCCAAAAACCAAAATAGAATTCCAAGTTGGCCAAGAAAATCAAGGGGATCGAAGTCGATATCACAAGCCGGCGCGTCAGCTCGGGGAATCTAACGTAGCTTCCAAACCGCGTCGGGGCTACAGGCACGGATTCAAATGGATCGACTCTCCTGTGCGTCATTCCCCCATCTTGTCACCGAAGGTATCACAACCTGCAAGAGGAGATCGCTCGCTTCGCTTTCGCATGGTGAATATTATGCGATCCTGCCCACTTGTTCCCTTGGAATGCCGCGTCCTTTTGTAATCAGTTAGCTTTGGTGAGCAGCGTTTCGAGCCTACTTATTCGCAAGACTCGCCTAAAGCCAGGCTGTATGGCTTCTCCTTGAGCGAGACTGCCACGCCTGCGCCTATACAGACTGACTATGCCGAACTTGACCGCCAGACTGTGGCCAGCCAAAGGACCCATGTTTCTTGACCTCGCTCACCAATTCCCTCCCCCTCCCCGACCTGAAACGAACCCGAGAGAACAGCTAGAATTTTGTGGTAGCGCTGAAGCCTAGCCAATCGACGTTGTCCTCGAATGAATACCAATTTGTACAAGGCTAGATCTCCGACGCTATTGCGTTACGAGGCGGTCTTCGTATTAAGCGCAAGCATATGATCCTGACGGTCCCATTTTCGAAGTATCGCGACAATCGAAAGCGGCGGAAGTGGAAGCCACGGATCGACCAGGCGAAACAGGGGCGTCAACGCGTTGAGCAAGCGAATCTGCCCCATTCCGAAGGTGCGGCGCTTCATTAGTTTGCCGTTCAGCCACCATGCGGGTACGCCGGGGCGGTTGAACTTCAAAATCTTCTCCACTTGAAATCGGGCTTGTTGCGCGGCGGTAGCGAGTTGTTCCTCGGTGTAACGCCGGTAATGTCCCAGCACTTCATCCAAGCTGCCATAGAGTTTCGGACCAAACGGAACCAAGATGATCGCCGTACCACCGTCTGCCAGAGCATCATGGATATTACGCAGAGCTCCGATATCGTCTTGGACGTGTTCGATCACGTTCAGACAGACCACCGTGTCGAAATTCTGATCTTTGGGAAAGGAGTCGCCTCTCATGCCATCGGTATAGGCCACACTCATGTAAGGACGAGTGGCGCGAAGCGATTCGAGATAGTTCAAGTAGAATGGGTTTACGTCTGTGGCCCAATAGGTGGAGCGCGGCATGAGATTCACGGACATGTTGCCGATACCGGCGCCGATCTCAAGGACTCGATCTCCCACGTGAGGTCTTACGACGTCCGCCATCCATTTGTTGAAGCGCGGAGCGCGATTGATTCTTTCGAGAATTTCTCCGCCATGGGCGTCGTCCGTGTAGATGTGGCTCGAGGCGCCGTAATGCAGGATGGCCCATAGGGCACGGGCGCCGTCCCTCCAGCCAATTTTTTTCCCCTCGCGGTAGGTGCGGCCCGAATAGCTGATGGGGACTTCAAATACCCGCGCGCCACGTTTTGCCAGCTTGATGGCGAGCTCGGGCTCAACGTCAAAAGTGGTGCTTTCGAGCGGAATGCTCTTCAGCAGGTCGGCGCGAACCATCTTGTAGCAGGTTTCCATATCGGTGAGATTGAGGTCGGAAACCAAGTCGCACAGGAAGGTGAGCAATTTATTGCCGAGCGCGTGGCGGAAGAAAAGAGCGCGCTTGTGCCCGCCGGACATAAAGCGCGAACCGAAAACCGCGTCAGCGTCCTCGTACAAGAACAGCTCAATCATCTGCAAGAGATCCCAGGGGTGATATTCGAGATCGGCATCGTGAATAACGACAAGTTCGCTCTCGACGTGCGCGAGCGCCGTGCGAATCGCAGCGCCCTTTCCCTGATTTTTATTGTGCTGAAGCCAAGTCCACTGGAGTTTCCCTTCCGGTCGCTCCGGTTCGAGAGAGTTACGGAAGCGCGCAATCGCTTCGGCGGTGGCGTCCTTGGAGCCATCATTAACCACAACGATCTGCACGCGGTGCAGAAGGGGTGACGTTTCGAGGATTTTGAGGCGTTCGAGGCTCGCTTCGACGAGGTACTGTTCGTTATAAGCCGGCACGATGACGGAGAGGCTTGTGCTCGTCTGTTGTCCATCCGTTTCGGCCCGGTACGCAGAGGTGCCGGTGGCTCGCCGCAACCAAGGTTTATCGACACGATTACGCGGCAGGTTAGCTTCGCCTCGTATGCTTTCTTCGATCATGCTGCGATCAATTCTACTAGAGTATTACACCCGAAATCAGCGGTGGAGCCTGAATTTGGCGCCTATTTCCTCAACGGGCATAGTTTTTGGTCCCTTCAGTTTGGTTGAGTTAGCGCTCTTCTGGGCTTGTCGGGAACGAAACTTGCAACGGACTAAATTTCGCAGACTCTGTTTGCGCAACGGCAGCTATCCGGCTTCGATTTCACTACCGTTCACGATGGTTGAAGCATCTAGCACTCGTCTCATTGGCGCTCTCTCGACCGAAGAAAAGGCCGCCGCTCGCTGGGCATGTGCCGAACACTTAATTCTTTTACACCCGTGAAGATTACGCGGCCGAGACGAAAAGGCTGGCAAATAACAAAGACGTTGGGCTACATCATTATGGTGTTGGCAAAAGCGCGTTCGCAAGAAATCTTGACGCCGCCTCTCCATTCGAAGCCACATCACCATTTACGGCTGGTCGAGCGGCGCTTCCGAGCCGATCCTTCTCGCTGCGCTGAAGGTCAAATCTATTGTCATCCGAAGACCTTGGCCGCGCTGAAGCGTCATCCGAAGGACCGCAAGCCGGTTGGCTCAAGCCGCGAATAGCGTATTCTCTTCGCGCAAGCAGCTCAATTCCGCCAGAGAAGGATTTTTCTGTGAGATTAGACATAGTCAACGTATCCTTGGCTTCTTTCAGAGGACTTGCCGGGGTGGCGGCTTTCTAGATGGGAGAACTTCACTCGAATCGGTGTGGCGCGCCTGTGGTGTAAGTGCGGCTTGCTTGCTCCTCCCACTATGCCGCTGCGTGACCGCCGCCAGTGGGAAGCACATGGCCGATACAAACGGGAGGTGAGTATGACACCTCGTTCAGATTGGGGACGCTTGCTTCTTCTGATTGGCCGGTTCGCGCTTGCGGCCGTTTTCTTCGCCACAGCCTACGCAAAAGTGAAGCCGCAGGGCGGAATGCCATGGACAGTGGGGTCCATCAAAGTGTCTCTGGCTACGTTCGCACTGGGAGTTGACTCTTACCAAATTCTGCAGCCATGGGCTGTCAATCCCGTTGCTCACCTCCTACCTCCATTTGAATTTGTACTCGGACTCTGGATTTTGAGTGGAATCAGTCTGCGATATTCATCGCTCCTCGCAACCGTGCTCCTTGCCACACTCTTTTTTGCTATGGTGCGAGCGCATGCGCTGAACTTGGTAGGACCCGCAAGGCTCGTCCGTGATGGAATTCAATATCTTCCTCTGGCGCTTGCCGTGACGGCTGGCTCCTTCATGAAACATCAAGAAGTGCCGGGTCATCGCTCCGCATAATACTTCTGTCCTTGCGTCTGTACGCTGAATTTCGCGACGACCGTTTGCAATCGTGTAAGTTGCTTCTATGGATGTGGTCTATACAGTTTCACGATGTTGGCTTTCGCGCCTGTTGCCAGTGCGCGTATATCCATCGCGTTTGTCCGCCCGAACAATCATGGATTATCGCTGAATTACGTCGCCCACCGCATTGGGTTAGATGTTTATAGGCTGACAACTAATCTGCCGGAGAAAGCTTGTTCGCCTTCGAATGTACGCCGAGCCGATGTGCATTGCCGCACTCGCCCGGAGCAATCTTACGGTCTCCGCTTTCCTTATAACTAGCAGCGACTCCCGATATCGTATCCCACGACGGCTACCGCTTGCAGCTGCCGTCGTGAAGTAAAACCATATGGGGCGTGCTATTCTATAGCGCAATGAGATCTCGACGGCACAGGTGAGGAGGAAGGACATGGCGTCGCCTCAGGGTGAAAATTGGGTTGATGTGTCTGCGAGCAGGCTTTTTGTCATTTCGATGATTTCTGTGATCCTTTGCGTCGGGCTGGCTGTCAGCGCACAGGCGCAAGAAGCTCAGCGGAACGATACCAACGAATCCTGGACGGCGACCGCGCAAACTTCAGGAGACAACGCCAATCCGTCACGGACGATGGAGAGTCACACCAAGTCCGGCAACCGAAGTGTGGATAAAACGAGGGCGGAGGTGCTTGGGCCGGATGGCCGGTACCAGCCCGATTCGGATACGGAGACGGAAACTATCCAGGTAGATGCCACGACGACCCGCACAGTGGTGCGCACCTACAGGTGGGATGCGAATGGGCAAAAAAGATACCTAATACAGGTAAGGGAACAGGAAGCACGAAGTTCAACAAACGGAGACACCCACGCCGTCAGCACGACTTCGAATCCTGATGTGAATGGAAATCTTCGGGTTGTGCAACGCGAGGTCGCGGATACGAGAAAGACAAGCCCGGACGCGCAGGAGACGAAAACCACGGTTTACGTCACGGATGGCAGCGACGGCTTCGCTCCGTCTCTGCAGACGCAGGAGGTGCGAACGAGCAGCGCTGACCACAGCATCGAGGTGAGGAAAACAACGCTGCTACCGGACGGCAACGGCAAGTGGGAAGTGGGCGAAGTAAAAGAAAACACAATCAAGGAAGACGGCGAGAATCGAATCAGCGAAGAGCGCGTTTCGCGCCCCAATTCAGAGGGCGGACTTTCGGAAGTTTCACGCAGCGTGGGCAAGGACACAGAAACCGCAGCCGGAGAAAAAAACAGTACCGTCGAGACCTACTCTAAGGATATTTCTGGATTAGCCACTGACGGCAGCCTTCATCTGGGCTGGCGAGTAACGACCGTCCAGAAAAAGGATTCAGATGGGAAAACAACTGAGCAGCAGGTCGAGCAGCCCAATCCGGATAATGCGAATGCTGGTCTGCAAGTAAACGCGAAAACAAAATACACCGTGCGCTACGCTTTCTCCGGTACCCAGCAGACAAAAACCGTTCAAACGCGGGACATCAACGGTAATTTCAATGTGGTCTCCGCCGAGACGGAGAAATCGAACCAGGTTCCTACCGACCAAGTACAGAAAGCGCCCTCAGATAAACACGAATAGCAATGGCCCGCGAGTCTGCTAGTGCCATTTGCCCTAGCGACAACCGCGTCGAACCAACGCAATTCGGCGGTGAATGTCTTGCTGACGGCTTCGATTTACACTGTGAATAGAAGCATCCGCACCATTTGGCATCTGATTCCAAACGCTTCAACCGGGGCATCGCCGAATCCGAGAGAATCAAATCGGGTTTGAGATCTTTTGAAGGGGACGAAGTGTGCGTCTCTCAGCGGTCGTTTTCAGCCCAGCCGTTCGTGCCCGACTGGCTGTGTTGCTTTTCTTCGTCGCATGGTTCTTGGGAACCGCTGCTCTTAGCGGGGGCCTCAAACTCGGCGCAGAGATGCGCGCCGCGTACATCTTTGCTATTGCCTGCGTGCTCTGGTGGATATCGTATAGGATATGCCTCTCAGTAAATGGCCGGGGGATAACGCTTGGCTTCCTGACCCTCGGTCTGTGGATGCTGCATTTAGTTGGTGCATTCTTTTTTGACTTCCACCGTTATGTCGCTGATCTCTTTTTCTGGACATCCACAGCCATTTTCTTGCTGCTAATCCTGTTGATTGCTCTCTCGGACCCACCATCTGCCCGTTCAAGAGCGTCATCAAGTCCCGATTAACTGCGTTACGTTGATAGAACCCACTCCTCCGGTTGCATTTATTGGGAATTTTGCTGTGTTGATGAGTGGAAGATGAATGCAATCTTGCCTTGCGGCTTCAACGCATGGGCCGTAGCGCGAATGTTGCACCGCTATTCCACTCCAGACCACCTACTGGCAAGGCTTGCCCAGGGCTGGGCTGTATCCAGTTTGTATGGCGTCTCCTTGGGCCATGTAAGAGCCCAGTGCGGAACGGCCGTACATCGCACTATCGGAGCAGTAATAGATGCCCGTTGACTTGTTGGCCCAGACCTTCACCTTAAGCATGGTTTCTTCTGATTGGCCTGTTCGCTCCGCGAAGTGCGGCATTCGGAGGTGCGGCAACCAGTCGTAACCCGGGTTTAGGAAATAGACGACGAGAATGGCGAGGAGAATGGGAATTCCGAGGAAAACCAGCGTTAGTCCAGGAACGGGCGCCCTGCTATCGCGTTTCATTTGAGCCTACTCTAATTCCCTTCCGCTTGATCACAATATGACTTCCGCTTTCGGAGTGCCTAGTTCGATAACGAGATGGGCTTCCCATCCCGGAAGCCAAGCCAAGTTCGGCACATAATAGGCCCCGCGATGCGGCGAGCAGCTTGCGCGTAATCGCCACCGGCGACGAAGAGCGTTGCGGCCGTTACGGAATCCACTTGGATGTAGTTTGGACCGTATTGAGCACCTGTTGACTGACTACATAGCTACTGAGCGGTTCATCGGTTCAGAATCTGAATAAGATTGCTGTAGTCGTCTGTCCAGGGGGAGATCGTGCGTGCATAGCGCCCCTCTTCGCCGTCACCGCCCGCTGCCGTATTAACTTGGGGAAGATTCCCCCCGTTTGAAAGCAATACCCAGTTACTTTCCGAAATAATGCGACCATCCCTAGCGGAACGGACCAAGCTAGCTTGTAATTTGAGATGCCTTGCCGCTGCGAACACCACAGGGCGCAAGTCTAGATAGGTGTTGGTGATGTGGATGGCGAGAATTCCAGATGGTTTTTTCAAGCTCCTAATGTAAGTTTCGAACGCCTCCAGGGTTAGGAGGTGTACCGGGACGGCATCTCCGCTGAACGCGTCAATCACCAAAACGTCGAAATCCTGTCGCTCTTGCTGCTTGATTTCGCGTTCCAAGGAGAGCCGTGCGTCACCAGGAATTACTTGGATTTGGGCGGGAGAATCCCTCAGAAAGGTGAAGTACGCCCGGTCGCTTGCCATTCGAATGACATCCGGATTGATCTCATAGAAGCGTAAAATGTCCCCCGGCTTACCATAAGCGGCTATCGTGCCGACACCTAGTCCGACAATTCCGATCCGGAGATTTCCGTGAGTAGCCGACACGTTCGAAGCCGCTTGGAGTATCGCGATTCCGACGCCACTCGCGGGAGCGTAATAAGTCGTTGGCGTCTGGCGTTCGCCCTCCGCGCGCAGCTGGCATCCATGTACGACACGGCCATGCTTTAAGCAGTAGGCAGCTCGAGCGGCATCGTCCATGTTCTGCGGCACAACCGAAAGAATTCCAAAAAAGCTTCGAGAAACCGCTATCGCGTTCGCGACGTGAGCAAAGGCCGTCCCGCCAAGCGCGATGGCAGCCAAGAGCAAGGCCACCCCGCAATACGCTGGCGCGGCCTTTTCTCTAGCCTTGGTCGAGGTAATCCTATTTCGATTGCTGAATACATAAACCACCAGTACAAGCGCAACTAACGCGGAAAGGTGACCACCTGAATTCTTCGACTTAGTAATCGTCAATGCCGCGCTTTCGGGGAGCAGCGCCGCGATCGCAACGACTACGACGGGTGATCCAAGCTTGCTTCGGTACAGCCAAGACTCCTTGTCCCGAATGAGAATGATAAGCAGCAATAAAACTGCCATCCATAATCCCATCTGATACTCCCAGAAACCATTAAAGATGTGCGGCGCCACCAGTGCGACGAAAATTCCTCCGAAGACTCCGGCCGCTGCCACCGTCAGATAAAATGACGTCAGAAAGCGCGGCTGTGGCTTGGAGCGTGCGAGTTCTCCGTTGCACACCATACAAAAAACAAAAAGAACAGCTGTGTAGATCGCGATTTGAGCAAATATGCTGCCCACTGCGCCATCGTACAGTACGAAACAAGCGGCCCACACCGCCAATCCGAATGCCAAATGAAACCATTTTCTCGCATACCAGCGCTCGTGTTCGAAGCAGATCACGAACGAGAAAAGATAAATGCCCAGCGGTACGATCCAAAGCAGGGGGACCACACCGATGTCCTGGCAAATCTGATTCGTGGTGGCGAGGAACAAGATCGACGCACACGCGGAGAGGCTGCCCCACAGTAGATACCGTCCCTTGCTAGGCCGCGTGCGTTCGGCGCTGTCCTGTGGTGAATCGATTTCTTGCCGACGACTCGCAACCCCTCGCAAGGCGTTATACATGCAACTGACCGCGAACAATAAATAAGCCAAAAACCAGAGCCATGCCTGCGATTTCAATGTCAACCCAGGTTCGAGCACCACTGGAAATGCGAGAAGTGAGAGGAAGGAACCCAAGTTCGAGAGGGCATATAACCGATAGGGAGAACCGCCTTCGTAAACTCTGCAGTGCCACGCTTGAAGAAGCGGCCCCGTTGATGAAAGGACAAAATACGGTAAACCAACGCTAACGCTGAGCAGTGTCATTATTTGGATGACCGGATGATCCAGGCCGATCGGTTTCCAATTGGAGCCGGGGATGATTGGCGAACTCCAGGCAACCGTCAAGCACCCTAATAACAGGAGTGAACTCAACACGACCGTGCAGTGAAGAAATGCCTGTGCGCGCGGCTTCAAGCGGCTGCTCACCAAATGCGCGTAGGCATAGCCTCCGAGCAACAGCGCTTGAAAAAATAACATGCACGTGGTCCACACGGCCGCCGCCCCCCCAAACCAGGGTAGGATGTACTTGCCAAGCAGGAGTTGCACCCAGAAGAGAAGAAAGGCGCTCAGAAAAATCGTAATTCCAAATGGAGTATTTCCGGGTCGAATTTGTAGGTTCACAGCCGTCATCTGGTCCCGGAACCTGAGGTGCCCGCTGCCAACAATGGGATCACTAAGTAATTTTGACGCTCACCACAAGAGACGGCGAAGCGTACTCGGCGACGAGGTAGACCTAAAAAAAACAAAAACCTTTCGGTAACGGTGGTTGCTTGTCTTGCTTCCGGGGATCGCTACTTGTGCCCGAAACGAATGACGAGGCCGGTTGAAAATTGGAGGTTATCCTGTCTCTGGGATAGAAACCGCGTCATCAAATAATCGGCTTGTAGTCGAATCGCAGCTAATTGATTGATCTTGAAATCCACACCACCGCCGGAAACCATGGCAAATTTATTGGCCGATTCCGAAATTCCCAGATAGCCCCGGCTTGCGTGAACGTCTCCAAATTGCACGTGCGCATACGGAACAAATCGGTCGAATTTGCGATAGGCGAAGACGGGTCCATATGTAAATGTCTGCGCAGTTACGTCCGTCCCTTCGAAGGTTCCACCAAACGCATTGACGGCGAAACGGCCGCCGAACCAGTTGTTGAAATTTTGGTCTACTGAAGCGCCCCCGCCGTTCATGTGAAAGCTCGGCCCCGAACCGTTCAAATTTCCTTTCAGATATGAATAGCCGCCGTAGATCTCCCAGGCCGGAGTTGTTTCTTGCGCTTGTGAAGTGACGCACAAAAACAAAATGGCCGGAATAATCCAAATCACTCGCTTCATCTATTCTCTCCTTAAACGGTCCTGCGTGTTCGTCGGACGATTGACCGGATGATTCTTGTCACGCGCAAATCGGCCTCAAATTTCAGTTAACTTGCAACGTGACCGTTGCGGTATGCGATATCACTCCAGACTTTCCGGTAATTCCAATCTGATAAGTGCCCGCTGGCGTTCCCGCTGGTGCGCCTGCTTGACCGCCACCGTTACATGCCATCGACATGAAGATCATTATGACAACCAGCACAGCTGGCACAAGCATCGCTGCTACGCGACGTGCTCGGAAGCTAAACAAAGCAGCGGTCACGAGAAGCAAAGCAGCGAGGAGCGCCAGCCAGCCTGAATTAACGATGGAGACACCACGCGGAGGTTGCACGCCGATCGGCCGGCCTGAAGGTGTGAGGGTTCGAAGTGCTGTATTTACGATCACCGTTATGGTTGTTGTGCCGCTTGGGGTAACCGGATTTGCGGTGGTAGATGAGCAGCTCGCCCCGGCAGGGAGACCGCTGCAGCTCAGAGTTATCGGCTGCGCAAATCCGCCGATTGGGGTAATCGTGAGATTGAACTGGGCCGACTTACCGGCCGGAACCGCGGCGGAAGTCGGCGCGGCGGAGAACGTAAAATCTGACTGCTGGCCAAATCCAGTGCCTGTGAGCAGAACGACTTGAGGACTGCCAGGAGCGTTATCGGTGAGCGTCAATGCACCGACGCTCGAGCCTGCGGTCGCGGGCGTGTACGTAACGTTAATTACGCAGTTCGTTGTCGGCTGGAGCGGAGCCTTCGTGCAATTGTCGGTCTCGGAGAAATCGCCGCTGGCGGTGATGCTCGAGAACGTCAGCGGAACCGTACCGTCATTTGTAGCGATGATCGACTGCGGAGTTCCCGCGACACCTAATTGCTGATTCCCAAAAGAAAGGCTTGTCGCTGACAGCGTGAGTGTTGACGTGCTGCCGGTCAAATTCAGCACCTGGGGACTGCCGGGCGCACTATCTGTAATCGCAACCGATGCCTTTCGGATTCCTGCAACACTTGGAGTGAAAGTTACCGAGATCGTACATTGGGTTCCGGGCGACAAGGACCCGCCGCAAGTGTTGGTTTCGGAAAAGTCCTGAGGGTCATCCCCCACGATCATAATATTTGTAATCGTCTGCGCAGCATCTCCATTCGTCAGCGTCACGATTTGCGGTTGGCTGGTGCTACCAAGGCTCTGAGCCGGGAAAACGAGGCCGGCAGGATTGAGTTCAATTCCGGCGAGAATCTCGACTTTTGAGACGAAGGCATCGCAGTTGCCGCCAGGTGCTGCCTGAAGCGGGTTCGCTAATGGAAAATCCAGCGAGCATGTCTGACCGGCGATGTACGCAGCTCCAGTCGGATCCACGGCAATACCATAGCCGATGTCCGTGTTCGTGCCACCCAGGAAGCTCGAATACAGCAAAGTTGCACCGGTGGGATCCAATTTCGTCGCGAACGCGTCGGCGTTTCCTCCACCATATTTCGCCTGAAATGCCGCAGCTGTTGTGGGAAAGTCAGCGGAAACGGTCGACCCGGTCACGTAGGCGTTCCCGCTTGGGTCTACCGCGATCCCGTTTCCTGCGTCTGCCGCGCTGCCGCCAAAATACCTGAAGTAGAGCAGCGAGGCTGTACCGGCTTTCGTTGCGTCGATTTTCGCGGCGAAGGCGTCAGCATCTCCACCACTAAATGACCCAATCGTCGTAAATGGCAATGTCCCCGCTCCGGCAAAGCCGGCGATATATGCGATTCCGTTGCTGTCGACGGCTACGCCATTGCCCTGATCCAGATTGCTTCCGCCGAGAAACGTCGAATAGACTAATGATGACGGGCCAGAACCGTTCGTGTTCACTTTGGCGAAAAACGCGTCTCCGGCCCCTCCGTACGTCGGCTGAAGAGGGTTGACCACGGGAAAATTCCCAGAGTAGGTAAGTCCTGTTACGTAGGCACTCGCGCTGCTGTCTACGCCGACCCCGTATCCGATTTCCTCATCGCTGCCTCCCAGGTAGGTTAAGTATTCGATCGTATTACCAGTCGCGCTGATTTTCGCCAAAAAGGCGTCCGTCGCACCGCCACCGTGGGTGAGCTGGAACCCATTGCCGGTGGGGGAAATGAACGGCGGCGGCGGGACCTTGGGCGGTACAATTGGGACGGTCGGAGTTATATTTGGGCCAACCTGTCCTGTAACGTAGGCGATTTGATTGGCATCGACAGTGATCGCTTGACTGATTACGTTCTCGTAAAATCCCAGAAACCCGGAGTAAAGAGGCACGGACCCCTCTGGGTTCAGTTTGATGACAAAGGCGTTTCTTACGCGGAATCCCTGCGGGTTCCATGTGGCGCCGCATGCGCCGTCACCCCCACAGAGTGGGTTGAATGAAGGGATCGTGCTGGGCACCGGAAAGTCTCCTGATTCAGTTGCGCCGGTCACGTAAGCGTCGCCGAAGGCGTCGACGGCAATTCCATATCCGACGTCCTCCAGGCCTCCGCCCAGATAAGTTGAATACAGCAGCGTTGAACCGTCGGCGCTTAATTTGCTCACAAAAGCGTCTCTAAAGAAGTCATCGGGGCCGCCGTGGTTCGGCTGGATGGGATGAGCTGTGGGAAAATCCAGCGAGTAGGTTCCGCCCGTAATGAATGCGGTTTTGTCCGGTGCCACCGCAATGGCATAAGCTCCATCGATGTTGCTTCCGCCAAGATAGGTAGAATAAGAAAGGATCGGATCGATGATTAGCGTGCGAGACGGATCGTATTTCCCCAATCGAAATGCCACACCACCATCGCGCCGTAGGACATAGTTCGCTGCGACTGTCTGTTTGCCGCCATCTACTGCTTGATAAGCGATCGGCTTTTTGAAACGTACATTCCCGCCCTCGACATTCGCAACCAATTCTCCTCGAGAATCGATGCGCAACTTGGTCGTCCCATCGATCGCGAGTTGGATGAGTCGTGGGTTCGCTCCAGGCGATATGACAAAATCGTATTCAAGCTGTCGCTGCGTCCCGTAGTAAACGAGGTCGATCCCGGGATAAACTCCTCGTTCTGCGACCCTGCGATAATTCGGGACATTCACATGCCAATTTGCGGGCTCCTTGCCAATCAGGTAATTGCTTTTCCCGGGAAGTTCGTCGAGCGCGGTAAAGTTCGGCGCTGAACTTGTTCCGACAAGCAGCATTCGCACAATGCCGGTGGCTTGACTCCCCGTACGCAGCGCTCTGTTCGGTTCAGTTACAGAATTTGTGACCTTGTTACTGTTGGAGGATCTCCGCAAAACAAGTACAGCTTCTTTCGGCGCCAGAAAAAGCGCGTACCCATCGCCGTGGGCAAGAAACTTGGCTTGCTCATTCGACTGCCCCACATTTGGTTCAAAGGCTATCGGCAGCTGGCCATATTCATGAACTACACTGGCCGATGTTTCGCGCTCGGGGATCGTGCCTGTGCGCACTGGCACTCCGATTCGCGGAGAAACTACCGCACCGGAAACGTGTGACGAGACGCTTTCGGTCGTTTTTCCTTCGTTCTTGCTGCCTACACGTATTACGAATCCCAGGGCAATAATCCCAGCAAGGCACAAAAGGACACTAGTGGCCGGTTTCCGCATGCAGTGCTCTCCCGTATCGCGTGTCAGATGTAGATAGGTTGCGGTGTGCAAAAGAAGCACGGCGGGTGCCAAAGAGTGTTGGGCTAAAGCCCGCATTTGCATCTGTCCATGAGTGTATACTTCTCAGTTATCGTCTCCAGTGGGTGACATACTGCTCTTCAAGAGAACACATTTAGGATACAGTTTTTCAGGCTTGCGAGCGGCCGATGCGACACGCACTGCGGCTCTACCGTATAGAAATAGACGGCTAATGTGTACGCCAGGACTAGCTATGACGAGCGGATTCGGCCGAGGTAGGAGGCACGAGTTTTAGCGCCTTCGCGTCGTCCCCGAGTCTCAGCGCTGGAGGTTACGTGCATGGTGCGGCTTTGCGATGTTTTACAATGAGGTGATTGCTCGCTGATAAGAAGACTCAGCCAGTCGGAGCCTGTCCCTTCTTTAGTCGCGCTATTTCGAACTGATCTCCTATCTGAGTCCGCGAGCGATAGATGGTGTGAGGCGGCAACTCCAGAACACTCATCGCCTTGAGCGATACCTTCGAGATGCGGAAGGGGCGTACGTGCTCTTCGACGTGCACCACTTCCTTCTCCTTGCTAAGGAAGACCAAGTCAATCGGGAACAGCATCCCGATCGTGTGCACGCCGCGGGACGGCACGATCCAGAGCCCCTTACCAAGCTGCGCCCACCGTCTCGTTTTACCGAGGAGTCCGACAAGTCGCGTAACATACGAATCCGCAACCTTTGCCTCTGTGGCGACGAACGTCTCCCGCGTTTTGTTGTAGACATACACTTCGCCGTCGTAATTGTTGTTAGACATAGCTTCACTGCCCCGCCCCTCCACGGGTTGTTGCAACCGGCTGGCGGCCTAAACCTACTCGATTGCTTTGCGCTTTCGCCGCCAAATGATGATGAGCAGCACAACTACGGCCAGCGCGCCACACACGACTCGAACTACCGTTACCGTATCCACTTTCGATCCTCCTCCTCTGCCTTAAATTACTAAGATCGCCGCCCGGCAGGTATACCGGGCGGCGTATCCTCTCTGCTACCCCTACATCTTTAATATCTGTCGCGCAATCGCAATGAAGGCCGGACCTACGACAACAATCATCAGTGCGGGGAATATGAAAAAGACCAATACCGGAACCATCTTGACGCTTATCTTTGCAGCCATCTCTTCCGCGCGTTGCCGCCTCTTCGTCCGCAAATCGTCCGAGTGTACCCTTAGCGACTGAGCAATACTCGTTCCAAACCGCTCCGTCTGTACGAGCATGGCAACGAGCGCCTTTATGTCATCGAGGCCCGTTCTCCGCGCAAGTTCTCGAAGCGCGTCCGTTCGCGTCTTACCCAATCTCATTTCGGCAGTGACAAGCTGCAGTTCGTCACAGAATTCGGGGTGCGTGATCGCAAGTTCCTCGGATACGCGAAGCAAAGCATGGTCCAAACCCAAGCCGGCTTCGACGCAGATCACTAGCAGATCCAAGCCGTCAGGCACCGCCAAACGCAGCCGGTGCTGCCGAGCCCGAATTCGACCCACAAGCCATATTTCTGGCAGCATGTAACCTATCAATGCCGCCACGGCGAAAACCAGAAACGCGTTCCACCGGTACAATCCACTGAAGAAGGCAATCGCCACAAAAACGAAGGGAAGCAGGAGCCTCAAGCCGTTGATTGCCTGCATAACTTCCGGTCTGCGGAAACCGGCTCGAACCATCATAAGCTGAGATCGCGAAGACGGCGTTTTTGACGACACCAGTGCCCCGACGGAGGCCAGCGTTTCCCGCACGCGTTCTCTCTGCTTCTCTTTGAAATCCGCTTCGCGAACCGGAGCCGCCACATTCAGCAGGCGCGAAAGACGTCCGGCAATCCCGAATTCACCCGGGGCGAGAGCGTAGACCAACGCGCCCATGATCGCGACAGCGGCGATGAAAGTCACGGTTGCGAATGTCCAGTCCATGCTTCTCCTCGGCCCTTAGACTTCAATATGGATGATTTTCCACATCAACGCCGACCCGATGAGCTGCCATATCGCCGCTCCCCATAAAAGCTTGGGCCCGATCGGGTCCTCAATCAGCACGCTCATGTAATGCGGGTTCACGATCCGAAGACCCAGTACCATGATTGGAGGCAGGGCGATCAGAATCCCCGCTGTTAATCTGCCATGGGCGGACTTGGACCGCACGTCTCGATAAATCCTAAAGCGGTCTCGAATTACATGCGACAGGTTACCCAGAATCTCCGATAGATTTCCTCCCGTTTCCTTCTGGATGAGCAGCGCAGTGACGAAGAACCGCACGTCGATCAGAGGAACGCGGTCAGACAGATTCTGCAAAACGTCGCGCAAAGGCAGTCCGAAATTTTGCTCCTCAAACGTGGTGCGGAATTCCCCCGCGATTGGTTCCGGCGCTTCGCTCGCAATCATACCCAAGCCGGTGGTGAAAGCGTGACCGGCACGGATGGCCCGGTTCAGCAAGTCCAGGGCCTCTGGAAAAAACTCTTCGAATCGCCGCAACCTGCGGCGACGCTTAATCGCCACATACCACAGCGGGAGTATTCCCGCGATAACGGCGGCGAGTATTGGCGCAGGGAACGAATAAAAAGGTTTGGTTGCGACGAACGCGCCGAAAGCAAGCACACCACACGTCAGGACGATCTTCCCGGGCCGAGTCTTCATTCCGGCCTGCATCACATAATCCCTGAGCCGCGTTGACCACGACCACCTCATCATCATTTGGTTCAAAGCCGGCACGCCGCTCAGCATCTCATCGCGTACCAGCTGAACCCCCAAATCGACGGGGCCACGCCGCTCGGCCCGGTGCACCGCGTCCATGCGCCGCTGAATCGTTTCTTGTCGGCTATCGGTGCCGAACGAGAGCCAGATCAACAGACAAATCACCGTCGCCACTATGAACGTCACGAATGCAATGAGAAGCGCCATACCCGAACCCTCTATCCCTCTGTCCCTTACCGTTCTCGTGGTACTTCGAACATCGACATCGGCAGCTGAATCCCAGTTACCAGCAACCGCTCGGAGAACTTGGGCCGAATCCCAGTGGGCAGGAAATCTCCAAGTACTTCCCCGCTTTCGCGAATGCCTCGCTTCCGAAATACAAAGACGTCCTGCATGGTCACCACATCGCCTTCCATGCCGGTGATTTCTGCGATGCTCACGATCTTGCGGGTTCCATCACTCATACGGCTCACCTGAATAACAACATCGATGGCAGAAGCGATTTGCCTTCGGATCGCATTTTCCGGAAGGTTCAGGTTGGACATAGCCACCATCGTTTCAAGCCGGCTGAGCGCGTCTCGAGGACTGTTCGCGTGAATTGTCGTTAGTGATCCGTCGTGGCCTGTGTTCATCGCCTGTAACATGTCCAGCGCTTCTTCGCCGCGAACCTCGCCCACGATGATGCGATCTGGACGCATACGCAGGGCGTTGATGACTAGTTGGCGCTGCTGAATCGCACCCTTGCCTTCAATGTTTGGCGGACGCGTCTCCAGTCGGACCACGTGATCCTGGTTGAGCAGCAATTCTGCGGCATCTTCAATGGTCACCACCCGTTCGCGATTCGAGATGTAAGAAGACAAGACGTTAAGGAAAGTCGTCTTTCCGGCGCCGGTTCCGCCCGAAATGAGAATGTTCAGACGCGCCTTTACACAGCCCTGCAAGAGCTCGAGCATTGTGGGCGTCATCGAGCGATTGTTGATCAGGTCGTCCGCCACAAGCCGGCTATGTCCGAACCGCCGGATCGAAAGGCACGGCCCATCTATCGCCAGTGGAGGGATGATCGCGTTCACGCGCGAGCCGTCCGCAAGCCGCGCATCGACCATCGGGGAGGATTCGTCCACACGGCGACCAACCGCAGATACAATCCGGTCGATGATCGTCATCAAGTGTGCATCGTCTCGGAACTGAACGGACGTGCGCTCGAGCATTCCCTTACGCTCGATGTACACTCGTTTGTGCGTGTTAACCAGAATGTCCGCCACAGTCGTATCGGCCAATAGCGGCTCAAGCGGCCCCAAGCCGAAAACCTCGTCCAGAACTTCCTGCACGAGCCGCTCTCTCTCCTGCAGGTTCATCGGAGTGGATTCGCCGACGACCAGCGCTTCTAGAATCGATCCGACTTCTCGCCGTACCTCTTCGCGGTTCGCTTCCGTGATGCGATCTAGGTTCAGCTTTTGGATCAGCTTGCGGTGGATCGCCGCTTTCACCGCGCCGAAGTCAGTTCGTCCGATGCTGAGGATAGGAGACATCTATTTCACCTCTTGCTCTTACTCTTAGTTGGAAACGAGAACAGCCCGCTTAGGCTGCTCTTTTTCGCTACAGGGTCGGAACCGATCCCCGCAATTTGCGAAGCAATCTGTCGATACCGAAGGCTCAGTCCATTGTTCTGCGAATTTTCCAGAAGCGGCGTTCCCAGATTTATCGAAGTGCTGGCTTTTCGGAAATCATTTGGGATGCAAGCGAACACCGGCCGGTTGATGTCTTTCTGAACCCCTTTCAAAATGTCCTCATCGCCTTTGTGCCAGCGGTTGAGGACGATTTTTGCCCGCTCCGGTTCGACGCCGAGCCCTGTCAAGGCTACAAGGCGCCGCTGCAAAGTCCAAAGCGACGGCACATTGGCTTCGGCAACGAGTAGAATCATCCGCGCCGTCCTCAAAATTGGAGCCCAGTCGGTCCCGAATTGCGAGCCCATATCCAGCAGCACCGCATCAAAGCTGTTCTGCGCGACATTCACCACGCGCTCGAGGGGAGGCACCGCAATCGTTTGCCATTCCTCAGGTTGCGTGGCCCCTGCAAGAACCTGCAATTTCGTCTTATGTGGAGTCAGCAGCCCAGCGAAGAAATGGCCGTCCAGCCGCTCCAGGTTGTCCACTGCGTCTCGCACATTGAACTGCGGGTGCATATCGAGCAGCAGGTGTGCATTTCCTAGCGGTCGG
Organism: uncultured Acidobacteriota bacterium; assembly: GCA_963721825.1. Lineage (GTDB taxonomy): Bacteria > Acidobacteriota > Terriglobia > Acidiferrales > UBA7541 > Palsa-295. Next base: position 323,154 of record CAVRLE010000004.1, read on the forward strand.
GCGAAATCCAGCAGGGCAACCCGCTTGCGTGCAAACACCGATAGCTGGACCCCTAGGTTCACCGCGACCGTTGTCGCGCCGACTCCGCCCTTCGATCCCATCACCACGATCAGCTTGTCGAGTGACGGCCGCTCGTGAACGCCCAGTTCCTCCGCCAATCGACGACAGCATCTCCTTCAGCACGTCCATGACGACCGGCTTGGGCAGGAAGTCCTGCACTCCGCCGCGCATTGCCTCCAGCAAAAGCTGATGTGTGGGCGGCGATACTGCGGAAACCGCAATCAGCTTCGTCGCCGGACGAATTCGCCGCAGCTGCGCCCCGAACGCGAAAAACGATTCCGCATCCCTCCCCAGATCGAGTAAGACCACGTCGGGAAGCGCGTCCGCGGTATCCGGGATTCTCGCACCGGGGATCGTCCATTCCTTGATCGACTTCACGACGCCTGTCTGTTCCAGCGCCGCGACGAGCTGCGCCGAACTCACCGTATCGCTGCTCGCTATTCCTACCGTCAGCATTGGTTCCTTACCTAAGATTGAAAGACTGGATTCTCTTCGCCATCCGTTCTTGCTCTACGAATCACTTCGACTGCGGCTTTGCTTCGGCCGGAGGAGCGCCCTTCGACGGCAGAAACGCTTGTGGGAATGTCGGCAACGGCACCGTTTGGCCCACAGCGATCGGCTGAACGATACGCGGCGTAACGACAACCAACAGTTCGTTCTTCGACTTGTTCAAATTGCGGCTTTGAAACAGCTTTCCCAGAACCGGGATGTCACCGATAAACGGAATCTTCTCGAACTGCTCCGTCACGCGATTGTCTATTAGGCCGGCGATCGCGAAACTTTGGCCATCTCTCAAATCCATTTCCGACATCACACGGTTGGTCGCCAATGCCGGAATCAAGAATCCCTGAATTGTGCAGCGCGTTCGTAAAATCCAGTGAGCTGACCTCTGGCTCGACCTTCATGTGGATCATGCCGTCCGGTCTCACCGTCGGCACAAAGTTCAGCCGGACGCCAAATTCCTTGAACTGAATCGTGATTGCCCCCGGCGTTCCAGCGGTTACAGACTGCAACACGGGATACGGAAACTGGCCGCCGGCCAGAAAGCTCGCTTCCTTTCCCGATTCCGTAAGCAAGTTCGGTTCGGCAAGGATTTCCAGAAGGTTGTTCTCCTGTAATGCCTTGATGAAAACCGCAAGGTTAATATCGGGTCGGAAAATCGCGACATTGAGTAGGTCGCTGAGTAAAAAATTGTTGGTACCTGTCGTCGTAGTGGTCGTGTTCCCATTCGAGGTTACCGATTGAGTGGTGCCTATTCCCGGCGGAGCAAACTGCTGCGTGCTGGTCGAAAACGGCATGTTGCTGCCGAAGCTCGTGGAGTATATTCACCCCAAGCTGCTGCATGGCTACCCGGTTCACTTCCGCAAATTGAACCTGCAGCGAAATCTGTGTGACCACCGGGGTTGGCACTTGCATCAGGCTCGTCACTTTCGGCGTGCTGTTCTTCACCACTTCCAGAATCTTGTCCGCTACTTCCGCCGACGAAATTTTCCCGGACAACATCACCACGGATCCTGAAGTTTCGATCTGCACAGGCTCGGCCGGAAAAACTTCGTGGATCTTCTGGCTCAGCCCCAAGACGTCAATATCCACGGAGACTTCGAATGACTGGCTCTGCCCCGCTTCGTCCCACATGATCAGCGACACGCCCCCGGGAGCCTTGCCATTCACGACCACCTGAGTCGGGCTGACCACGATCGCCTCCGCGATCGTCGGGTCCGCCAGCGAAACCCGCCTGATTCGGTTCGGCGACGTGATCACCAGTGAACGCCCCACCAGCAGGTGCAGCACTTGCGGCGCCTCGGACTCCTGTACCGTCTGCCCCGCGCCGGCTTGCGGCGGCTGGGCTGGAGTAGCCGCCGCATGCATCGCCGGAGCTGGAACTTGCGTCGCCGAACTGAGAGTCGTCCTGCTGTTGGGCCAGCGCGCTCGAGCTGAAAAACGCCAAGGCCACAATGAAGAGCCCGGCTCCCAAGCGATTTCGTTGTTTATTCGTCGTGTGCATTATGGTTTTCATGCCTCACTGGTTTTCGAAGCTTTTATTTTCCTTCTTGCTTCCGGTAATCACTTCCACCACGTACGGCGCTGGCCGAGATGGCTCCGCCCTGTGCCCGACCACATGTACCGGTGCCGCTGCCGGTCCCGCGAACAGCACGGCCTGAACCACAGGTGCCGGATTCGCCAGCTTCGTGTCGATCGTGTTTCGCAGCGCCAGCTGGATCTTCCCCTGCGTGCTGGCCATCGCCAGCTTGTTTGAGTCCTCAGGAGAAACCAGCAGGGTAATCACCGGGACTGTCTGCGGTTTGCCGTCGCGGTCTTGCTCCACCTTCTGACCTGCCGCCAGCACGCGAACGTTCTCTAGGATCGTCCGCGTAATGTTGTTTTCACCCGTGTTTCTGCTGCCCGCTATTCCGCCCGTCACGAGCACATCCACCATCGTCCCAGGAATCACAAATCCCGCCACTCCGATCACGTCATTCACCGCAACCGAGAGTCCTCGCATTCCCTCCGGAATCGTTGCCGGCAGGCCCGCTCCAGCTTCTTTCGGTGCCAGCTTGCTTTCCAGGATCGGTTCGTTTGGGCCACTGGAGTAATCAGCGCCCGGCCCGCGCAATCTTCGATTCGCTGAAACATCCCCGGAACTGGCTCGTCTGCCGGCCAGTCGATCAACCGGAGATTGTTCGAATCCACGCGCGTCCCGAGCTGCATTGGCCGGTACGCCACTACGAGGTGCCCCGTGACGGCGGGCTTCACAACGGTCATCCGTTTGAATGTGCGGTATACGTACGTGCTGAACAGCAACGCTACCGTCATCGCCAGTACTAAACCCACTATCATGCGGGTCCGATTCATGAATTCGCTCTCCTTCTGCTACAAATCCGTCCCGATTCAATCGCGCGCTAAATTAGACGTTCCATTGAGCGTGATCAAAGTGTGCGCTTTAACGCCGCCAGTGCGCCAGCACAAAGCTGAACGTTGTTGCCACCGCGACGGCCACGCCGAACGGCAGCTTCAGCAGTGCAGGGTTGTCCAGCGAAATTTCAGGATTCGGGCGTATTCCGAATGTCACAAAACCTTTGGCTAGCGCAAACAGGTTCCACAATGTCTTCTTCACGCGCTTGGTCAACGCCATTTGGATCATGCCTATCACTGCGGTCGCAACGAAACTCACCAACAACACAAACAACATCGGGCGCCAGCCCAGCAGCGCGCCCACGGCTCCCATCAATTTCCAGTCGCCGGCTCCCAGTCCCCGCAAAAGGACCAACGGAAGCAGAAGGCCTAGCGCCAGGCCCGCCCCTTCGAGCGATTGCCTGGCGCCATGCCATCCTTGCAGAATCGAGTTGAGAGCGATCCCCGCCAGAAATCCGGACACGGTCAACCAGTTCGGAATCCGTCGCGTGCGCCAGTCGAACCATGCTGCATAAAGCGTAAGCGCCAGCGTAACGGCCCAGATTGTTTGGCGTAAGTCCATTCAAGATACTCGAGACTGCGCCAACTAGGTGCCTGGCAAGCGCCGCCGGAGATGCAGGTGTTGGCGGACGTGTACACGGTAGCGATTGCCGTCCCAAGCGGATTGATGGCGGCCGCCGCAACCAGTACAATTAACACGATCAACAACGCGTACTCGAGCAGGTCCTGCCCTTCCTCTTCCTTCCACAACCTCATGAGTATGTTCTTCATTGTCTTTCTCCTTTGTCAGATTGGTTATTCTAAATCTTACAGGTCCGGCGCAAGAGCCCGCGCCAACTAGGTGCAACTGGCGGGGGTCGCGATACAGGTGTTCGCAGAGGTGTACACAGTAGCGATTGCCGTTCCAAGCGGATTGATGGCGGCTGCCGCAACTAGCACAATCAACACGATCAACAGCGCGTACTCAAGCAGGTCCTGTCCTTCCTCTTCCTTCCACAGTCTCTTCATGATGTTCATCATTTGTTTTTTCCTTTTCTAGCGTTCGGAAATTTGAGCCGCATGCCGAAGTCCTCTGCGGGGCCTTCTTGGATCCACAGGCATGCCGCTCTTCCGTCTGGTAATGCATTCCGGCAGCCAGTCCTCAATCGCCGCGCATTTTGGGTAAGTGTCCTATTTTCAGTTAACTTGACGCTAATTTGCCACGGTGTGCCCTTCCCGATTCTGAGGAATGTCACCGCCAGTGGACATTCATTTCCCGTCCAACGACCGCTTTGGTGACGTTAACCGCAGGCAATCTGTCGGTCGACCCCAAGTGCTCACATAGGCCCCAGGTTAGCGGTTTACTGGCGATAGCAGCTTCTACTTCGGAGCCGGAATCGGGAAAAAGAATCGGGGCGGCGGAACGGCAGTCGGCCCGGGCGAGGTCGGTCATACACGAGGCATCGTAAATCCGAACGAAATCGTCTTTGCTGCGAAACACAACGGGGAGCACGGCAACGACCTCCGCCACGCGTGCGTCAATCCGGTCTATGTTCGACGCGACGAGAAAATCGTCGTTTGCAACGAGCCAATAACGCACTCCGGCATGACGCGACGCATCGCACATGTGCGCCAGGTCGCGCCGCAGACTTTCCCGGTCGTCCATGTAGAAATCCTGAGGCAGAGGCACGAAGGGCCGCAAGCCCTGGCGTCCTGTGTACAGATACATCAGGCCGTCCTCCCAGGCGGCAATGCGATCGTTCGGACCGGTATTGTCACGAATCCATTGATACGCTTGTTTCTTTTCTTCGAGAGCGTGTGCCTGAACACCGGAGCCTTCCTGCAAACGCTCGCGGGTCACCGACCAGATAATTCCAACCAGCGAATCCGAGCACGGATATGAAAACGCACGCGAACGCCACCGCCAGCGCGCGCTGCAGAATGGCACCCCGCTGCGAAGATTGGCCCGGCACATCGCCCAGAGTCTTTGCGTTTCCAGCCACAGTGCCGCAAAAAACACAGGTATAAACGGAAGCAGAAAACGTTCCGGCAGCGGGAAGCCAGACGGCGACAATGCAACAGTATGGAATCAGAACGTACCAGGTCGCCTGCCATTCCGGCCGCTTGATTTGCCGCAGCATTCCAAGCCAGACCAGGACAGATAGCAGCGCAGTCGCTGCCACGCGCCCCCTGTCAACTCCAACGATAATCGAGCCAGGTGACAGCGCCAGAGAGGCAATACTCGTTTCCAGGAATCTGACGAGAGCCCAGGCGGAAGGGATGCCCATCCGCCAGCCGAATCCGACGTAATCCGTGTAGTAGGCGAGCACCTGATTCCATCCCGGCTCGGCGGCGCTGGCTGTGACCGGAGTAGCGCCGGCGAGGAGATGGACCAGCCTCGACCACGACTCGACGGCAACGACCGTACCGGCCACCGCGGCAAGGAGAAAGGCTTCCCGAAATGCCCGCCTCCGCAGCGCCAGGAAGAAAATTCCCGCGACGACAGCAACGCCAATGGTCCGCAGCCCCACGGAAACACCCGCAAGAGCGCCTGTCGCGAGCACCATCGGCAACTTGGCTCCCGAACGCGTCGCCGCATCCGCGAGCAACAGCGTTGTAAGCAGCACCGCCATGAACGGCACGTCGCTCATGATCATTCCACTTAGGTGCAAAAAGGCCGGCTGAAATGCAAGGAGCGCCACCAGAGAAAGCGCCGCGGGTTCGCCGATACCGTACTTGCGCAGCAAGAAGAACGCGGCAACCAGGCTCCAGCAGCCGAAAAATTCTGTCAGCCGTATCGCCGGTTTCAGATTGTCGGGAAAATTCGGGTGCAGCTTCCAAACCCACGAGAGCAGGTAAGGATAGACGATCGGATACTCCGTTTGTGGCGGTGTGCCGGGGAAGCTCACTAGGCGATAGCCTTGTCCGTGCGCCAGAGCCTTGGCCGTGCTGAAGTAAGTGCCGTCGTCATGGGGCCGGCCGAAGAAGACCGTCGGCCGCCATCGTTCTACGTTTTGAGTAAAGGCCACTATGATGCACACCAGCACGAACCAGCGACGGGCGGTTTGGGCCGAAGATTGGGCCAAAGTAGGAGACACGGGTTCCGATTTCATCAGGAATTTTTAGCGGCGGGCTGCCTTCGGGACTCAGTGAATGACCATCGTCTCGGAAGTGCTGGTTAGCGGGAGCGTGCTGGTGCGGATCAGAGGGAAAATGAAAGTGAAGTTGTACTGCACCTGGACCTCGACGGTGCTGCCGGGGTTCTTATCGGGAATCCACGTCGATGTCACCGTGATCTGCGAAGGATCGATTCCCGGTGGAGTGTGATTCGTGACGTAATTTGTGATGGCCGGTCCGTCGGCCGGACCGGTGTTCATGACCGCCTACGCCGTTGCAGCTATTATCACTGCCGCAAGTCGCTCCATTCACGGCCGCCCAGCGCGACGCATCTCGCGCCACATTGGAGACGAAATGGTACGCATAGAGCGCGTGGCCAAAACCAGTGATTCCAAACATCAGCAACATGAAAGCGATGAATGCGATGGCGTATTCGATGAGGGCGCTTCCGGATTCTCCCGCTAACCTCGCGCGTATTGCCCTTGTTCCCGTCCGCATCAGAACCCGATCCTTTGTGTCGCAGTTCTGCTTATGGTAATCGATGTCGGAATTCCGGGATAGTTGAAGATCGCGCTGAAAGTTCCCGAGGTCGTCACTGACAGCGAATCCACTAAATGCGATCCTACCGGGCAAACAGCTGTACAGCTGACCGCCAGTAATCGTCCCACCGTTGTCGCATCCGCAAACCACCGAATGCGTTACGCTTAGAGTGCCAAAGCTCGACTCGAAGTCGTTCTGTGCTGCGGTTTCTATGCCGTTGTTCGTGTCAGCGGCCGTGGTGTGATTTTGCGCACCCCAAGCCACGCCCGACCGCGCGGCATTCCCCACCAATATGCCGATGTAAGCGAAGCGTCCCATCTCGATCACGCCCAGCGCAAGCAGGAGCAGCATCGGCAGCAGAATAGCGAACTCCAAGAGAGTCTGGCCCGACTCAGACCGAAGCGGCGTCCGCTTCGACGCAGTAACGTCTCGCGTTTGGTTTCGGCACTCGTGCTTCACGATCGTGCTCCTCATCTCCTGACCAAAATTCTATTCCACTAATCGCGCGTTCTTGGATGATCGACACGCCGCCCGGAAGCGAAGAATAGTTCGAGTTGAGCTGTCACTGTGGCCGTTCCGTTGATTTTCAAATTATCCGCTACGATAATCGTGTACGCTGCGCTCGCGTTGGTGAAGCTGGTGCCGCCAAAGTCGAGCTCCGCACTTGGGAAATACAGTCCGCCCTGATAATACGAGGTCGAACTGCCGTCGATTTTGGCAACTGGAAGTGTCGCCGGGGGCCTGCCAAAAAAGAACCCCGGCATACGTTCCTGAATTGGGCGCTGAAAATTGGACGGTGGGTGCGGAGCCGGTGCCACCATTGATCGTTACGTTGGCGCTACCTGTCAGGTAGAACGTCACGCCGGTCCCCGTGACGGTGGCACCGCCATTGATCGTGAGCCCCTTATTTCCGTCAATGATGTACGTCCCAGGAGAAAAAGTTGCATTCGCCCCAGCGTTTACTGTAATGGAACTATAGGTCCCCGGGCTAACGGTTTGGGTGCCTTTGACGTCCAGTTTGCCCCCTCCGTTACATGAGGTACATGGGGGATTGCTGTTGAGGTATGATAGCGGGTCTCCCACAGCGGGAATGCCGTTTACGGGGCATTGTGAAGGGTTAACCGAGCAGGTTACCGTACCGCCCCCGTTGTTCGTGTCCAATCCGACCACACCAATGGTGCCCGCATTGACGTTCAGCTTAGCGCCGCTGGTTGTAAAGTTGCCGTTGTCTTCAATCCCGCATGTAGTCGCCTGAAGCGTGGGAGTTCCAACCACGTCCACGCCAACCCCCACGTCCCGGAGGCCCGAGGGTGTAGATACATCCAGGCGCAGGCCCGCCCGCGCCGACAAGCGTCGCAACCGCCCGCGCCGTCACCGTCGTTTTCTGCCTGCCAAGGACGGTCATGAAATAGTTCCGCTGCTCGGAGGTCACCAGTACTTCCACGTAATTTGCCTGTCCGGTGTGAGGCCCGGTTACCGGCGGATGATTCACCACCACGCCGATACAGCCGACGGCGGAGGAGTCAGTGCATGCGGCGCCCCCATTGTTATCGGTGAACGCATTCGCAGTCGCGGCATTCAGGGCCGCTAAATCGATTCCCCCGACGCCGTTGCGAAGCTCGTCAGCCCCGGCGATGGCCGCGCCGTCCGCAGCGCTTTGCTGCACGCGCTTCTCGTAGCGCATCACGCCCATATCCACTGCCAGGCCTGCAAAACCCATCAGCGCAACCATCGCTAGGGCGGTGAAGATCACCGCTTGGCCCGCTTCGCTCTTGTATCTCATGGCGTCCTCCAGGGTTTCAGGGGATTGATGCTCTGAAATCCTGAACCCCCAAATGTCAAAACCGGTTCCGTCGCAATTACCACCGTTATTGCCAGCCAAACGCGAGGGGACGTCGCGCGGTGCAAAAAACTTCCGAAAAGTGACTATACTCTACCTTCGATAGCAAACCGTCTGCAACAGCCTTGTTGACGAGCCCCGCAATCAGCGCGATACCGAAAAGATATCGCTCGGCGACTACAGCCCGCACGGCGAGTGGAAGTGCTTCGCTTTCAGACCTCTGATATCACGCAACTTCCGTTCTGCTTTACGGTTGACAATCTCTGTCCGTGTATCCATTCGGATACACTTCGTTGTGTCGCCGCCTACGCATCTGTATATTGCACATCGAATTCCATTCCATTTGCTCTCAGGCACCACGCTGTCCGCGAGATCCACCAGCCACCATCTCAGCCGTAGGCCACCTCCCTAGTTCATTGTTTGGCGGCCTGGTTCTAGCAATTTGTTGAATTCTTTTAACACCGCGAACGGCGTTCGCACACTCGCAATCGATTCGCCCAGCTGCTCGATCTTTTCCGCGTTCAGGTGACCCAGTAGCGTGCCGGCCCCGGCCAGGTATTTAACCTTTTCCGGCAGCAGGCCCATGATCCGGCAGCATGTAGCGTCCACAGCCACAGGATCGTTCCCGAAGACCAAGACGTTGGCCCGCTTCGGAGTCCCTTGAATCGGGCCGTTCCCTTCCATTCCGTTGATTCCGTCCACGATCGCGAAATCCGGACGAACCGCTGCGTTGATGTCGAGGATCGAGTTGTCGATCCCCGCCCAGTGCAACACGTTCTTGGGCCAGCCGTAGCAGCCCCCGGGCACGATCCCGAACATGTTCTTGAGCGATAGCGTGACGCCCGCCCAGTGATGCGTCTTCAGTTTCGGCATCGAAACCACAAAATCTACCCGCAGCACCGTTTCGGGAAGATAAAGCTCGTTCAATCGCGAAGCCCGCGTCTTCAATGGAACTCGCTCCACGTCGTCGATGTTCAGGTCCACGAAGGTCCGCTGCAGCGGTCCGGTATACTCCCGCAGCCGCACTGATTCGACGATCGCCTCCGTGTCGCGATCCAGAGCCGGGCCATCCCCGATCAGTACCTGTGCAGCTCCCAGCTTAAGAAAACTCTCCCGCGCCGCAGCGACCACGGCCGGGTGCGTGTTCACCGCCCCTAAGGGGTCTAGGCCTACGAAATTTGGCTTTAAGAGCACCGTTTTTCCGCGTATTCGTGCCAAATCACACGGCAGACTTGCAGCGGGAATTGCTTTCTCGTTACGTTGGCCTTCGCTCGCTTTTCCATGGTCGAGGAACTCGGACAGCGTCTCGTAGATCAGGTCGAATAGGTCCTGTTCATAGCTCGCTACACGCCGGATCGCCACCTGTGACGGCGGTCGCTGAAAGGGAGGAAGCAGCGCATTTTCTGGTGTTTGCATCAGCGCGCTCCTTCCGCGCCGAGCCAACTCCTACGCGGGCTCAGCGCCAGGCAGGTCCAGGCCATCACTGGAACGCTCCCGAGAAATTCATTCCTCGCGTGCAAATCCTTCAGACTAGGCGCGCTAGCGGGCCACTCCCTGCCGTATGCTTCCAGGCAGACCTTTGCGAGCGCCACTGAACCCGGCCCTGGAAATTTTGCTAGGTTTCTCTCCAGCCATTCGAGACTGATCTCGTTCTCGCGTCGGTCAGCTTGGTCGCGCAAAGAAAGCAAAGCCCATACCGTCGGCTCGACTAGTGGATCGCCAGGAACGCCGTAGACCATGGGATTGCCGCAGTTCCAACCGCCTCCAGGACACATTCGATCGTAGATCATCGCCTTTGCGAGTTCGCGTCGCCTGTTTGCTCCCGCAGGAAGCATCTGATGGGGGGCCTGACTGATGGCAATTAATGCTAACGCGGTTGGTTCGACCCAACTGGCCGTATGCGGAGTCCATCCCCAGCCTCGAAGAGAATCGTTTTGAGAGGTGACTTGGCTCCGAGAGGCAATCTTTCGAATCATGCGCACGATAAAACTGGTGTCTCTTGGCCAATCGTCGCAAAGCCAACGGAGGCCACCGGCCACTGCCGTTCGCGATTCCCGATCTGCCGAGAAGTGCCCACGAGGCGAGCGATGTGGCCCAGGAGCCCACGTTTTGCGTCGCTGAGGAAGGCCAGGATCCATCCGGCAATTGCGTGGCGCGGAGAAACTGGAATCCAGCTTGCTGTATTTCGCACGATGATTCCAGTTCCAGACAGCGCGAGAAGAGTCCAAGATGTGGCCTCGACCCTACTTTGAGGACCGGGGTGAAAGCCCCATCCACCGTCCTCGTTTTGAGCTGCTCGCAGGAATGGAAGACAGACGCTGCTGACAAACTCCGCATCGGTTGATGGTTGCACGGGGCCGAATTCTACTTCAACGGGTGCCATATAGCTAAAGCGAACAAGCTACATGACTCGTGTCGAAGGAGGAAGTTGAGGGCGAACCTCAACAGGAATCCCGTCGTCAAGCTGCTGAATTCCCAGCTGATTGATCAGCCTGTGTAAATATCCTCGAGCGACTCCGAGCGTTCGCGCGCTTTCTGCCTTGCGCCATCCGCACTCGCGCAGCGTCCGAAGAACAAGTCTGCGCTTGAACTCACGAACCGCTTCTTCATAGGAGCGAGTGAACTGCGGCGTTTCGCAACCGCTGCGCACGGCTGCCGGCAGCTGCCAGACTTCCACCGTCAGGCCTTCCGATAGAACTACGGCGCGTTGCACGGCGTTTGACAATTCGCGAACGTTCCCGGGCCAGGCGTATTCCTCGAGAGCGTGCAGTGTCTGTTGTGAAAATCTCTTCGCCTTTTTTTTGAATTGTTCGGCGGAGATCTCGAGAAAATGTTGCGCCAGCAGCGGAATGTCGTCACGCCGTTCTCGAAGTGGAGGAAGGTGCATCTGAACGACGTTCAGACGGTAATACAAGTCCTCACGAAACTTTCCCTGTTGCACAAGTTCAGAAAGATTTCGATTGGTCGCGCAGATTACTCGAATGCTGACGTTTACCGTGTTGTTGCTTCCCAACCGTTCGAAGTTGCGCTCCTGCAGAACGCGCAGCAGCTTGGGCTGCAATCCGAGACCAAGATCGCCGATTTCATCCAGAAACAGTGTTGACTGGTCAGCCGCTTCCACACGGCCACGCCGCATAGCGAGAGCGCCTGTAAACGCGCCTTTTTCGTGACCGAACAATTCGTCTTCGATCAGCGCCTCCGGCAAGTTCGCACAGGAGAACGCCACCAGCGGGCGCGAGCTCCGGCCGCTCATTTGATGAATCGCGCGAGCCAGAAGTTCTTTGCCCGTGCCCGTCTCTCCTGTGATCAGCACGTTCACGTCGCAAGGAGCAATCTTCTGCGCCAGCGCGAAGAGTTCCTGCATCGCTGATGACGTTCCGAGAAGCTCGTGGAGTCTTCCCGATCCTCGCGCGCTCGCTTTCAAGCGCTCTACCTCTTGCTCTGACACGTGAGATCGATGTGCCCTGCGCAAGACCAAGCGGAGCTCCATCATGTTCGGCGGATTCGTAATGGTGTCGTAGGCTCCGCGCTCGATCGCGCTGAGGATGATCTGAGAATTCCCTTCATCGCAAAGAGCGATGACGGGAGGAGATGTAGGCGTCCTGATGATTTCGTCCATCAGACGGAGACGGGATTCGGAGTCGCCAGCAGTCGTGTGCGCAGAGCGCAAATCAAGCAGAATGACGTCGCACCATTCTCGAAGGTCCGTCAATCGATCGAACTGAACGTCACCGCTGGCCCGGGTGGTGAACTCGGCCCCCAGCGCCCGCGCCAATGGGTCCGCGAAACCTAAGTCCTGACTCAAGAAACACACGTGTACACTTTGTTCGGACACTGCGTTCTCCCGTCCTAGCCACGTTGAGGCAGATGCCACAGGGTTAGGTGAACCCCTTTTACCGCCATCGGCCAAGAAGGATCGTATTCTTAATAGAGGAGTTACTGTGACCTATCCGGCCGATTACCTCGCCAAATTGGGCTAAGGCTGATCGGAATGCGAAGGCAGTGGCAGGTAGTGTTCCAAAAAACAGCGAAACGGAGGCGTATGGGACTGCGCATAACTCGAACGATTGTAACAACGAGGCGCTACAACCATTCACCTAATGTGATCACTGTGGTGTTGGGTGGGTAAGTTTGTTCATCTTTGCGGAAACAAAGCTCCTTTCAGCGGAAAGTACACCCTGTCACCGATTGGGCACTCGAACGCTGTCCAAAGTGGCACACGCGAGAATCGGAGCTAAATCCTAGCGATTGACGCGGTCCTCGCCGACACGAGGGGGTATACCAACCAGGATCTCAACCTCAACGGGCTTCCCGTCCCTCATGGCCGGCTTGAACCGCCATCGACCGAAGGCGATTCTTGCCGCTTCGTCCATCTCCGGTACGACCCCTTGATACACAATAAGGTGCTGGACAGTACCATCGACCGCAATCACTCCCTTCAGGACAATGGCTCGGTGAGACTTCTCTATCGGCACTGGAAGCCGCTTGAAGTCAAAGCGAAAGTCCGGGTCAAAATCTGGCGGCAGCAATGGGCTATCAAGGTGGACCACCGTCGTGCGAGACTCGGAGGGCACCTTCTGAGTACTGGCGGATTTATCGCAATACTGCATTGACCAGCTCTTATCTGGCATGGGCAAGAAAATGGAGTAGATCTTCCCGCAATTCAATGCGCCGTAGACATTTAGTCCCCCTCCCCCAATGGGCCCTGCAGAGATGACAAGGCCATTCTTGCGGACGTTAATCGGGGGAGTGGTAACTGGATAGACCATACTCATCAGGGTCGCTGGATCGAGCGCACCTCCGCCAGTAGCTCCACTTGCGCCCGCCCCGGCTATGCTCACTGGACCCGGGGTTCCGCCCTTTCCACCGCCGCCCCCACCTCCCGGACCTACTCCCGTGCTTCCGTCGCCGCCAGCACCGTTTCCACCGCTGCCCCCGCCGACTACGCCTCCGGGAACTCCGCCAGGTGAACCGGGCTGCCCTCCGGCCGGCGAGATAGAAAATTCGCCCCAGCGATTTCCCGGGCCGAGCTCTACAACAGAGCCTGCCGGCGCAGGATCCACGCCGACAACGAGCAAGTCGGCTCCGTCACCAGCTTCCGCAACTCCTCCGCTGGCTTCACCCGTTGGGCCTCCGTTGCCCGTTTTTATTGTCGGTTTCGCGGCACTCGCGAGGGGAATCGCGAGGCGCGGTTGCAAACTCGACGGGTCAAGGTAGGTGGTCAAAGATGATTTCGGAGCTTCGGCTGCGACGGTCGGCGCCGCTTCGGGCACGATTTGCCGGTTCGTTTGCATCGGCTTGGCATTGCTCGGGTCGATTTTCATTAGCGGCTTGGGAGCTTCCGACGGATTGCCCAGCACGACGTTTGGCAGTTTCAATTCGACCGGAATCCGAAGATCGGGCGGCGAGGAGCGCTGATAGATCGTCTGACGGAAATTATCTGGACGAACGGGGTGGGAAACGATCGTCATATTCGGGTGCAGCGCATTGCCACCCAGGACCGGCAGACGATCAGGAATAGAACCAGAACCAGGTCGGCCGCCCGCGCCCGCCGGCGAAAGTTGGGGCATTCTCGCGGGATCCAGCGGCGGAACCCTGTAGTAGATCTTCTCGGCGCGTAGTGACGTCGAGCTGAGCGGCAAAGCCTTCGCGGGAATCGCCTGCGGCAAATAAATCAAAACCGCCAGAATGAACAAATGCAGCACGAACGACGCCCCAATGGATCGCCCTGCAAAGCGGACCCGGGCGACATTCTCTCCGCGCAAGACATAGCTCGTCGGAGCGGACGAGCGTGAAGCAACACGACTCGCGAGGATCGCGAGCGAATCTATCCAATTGGAAAGCATCGAATCGCCACGCACGAACAGGCGGAGTGCTCCGGCTTCCGTGAACGGAGCGCGCGAGCGAGTCAATCGGGGCTTCCGCATGGGTTCCATCGTACAAAGATTCATCCTGACGAATGCCTCGCTATTTCAGAAATCCAAACACAATGCGACAGCTATGCCGCGCACCAGCTCCCCTATGAACGCTCCAAAGAGAGGAACTGGACTCGAGAACGGCAGCACGTCAGGTACCAATAATTGCAAAACAGTTCTCAATGGCAGGACCTCAAAGCCCGCGGAGGCTGGGAACAAACTGTCACCCTTTGTGTACATTGCAACCAATCCACAGAAAAAATTGAGTACACTATCCTAAGTCTCTCAGCCTAAGCAAATTTATTTGACGCCAGATTGTATTAAGTCGATGGCAGGCTGGGGCTTGACTTACACGGCTGCAGCTCTGCATGGTACTTTGGCACGACTTCTGCTAGGAGTCCATAGCGGGAGTTGGTGTCTCCATAGATGCGGGAGCCCAAAACAGGCTCCAACCAGCCATCAGGAACTGGGAGAAGAGCGAATGCGCCGAATCTGCAAGACTGCGGTGTTGCTGGCCCTATTTGGCCTCGCCTCCTACACCTCGCGAGCGCAAGACATAGCCGAAGCGGCGGCGCTGACCTCCCATTCGTCGACCGTTGCATCTGGCGCGAAAGCGCCATCGCATACGATCGCAAGCCCCGAAAAGCAAAGCGCCTCTCCACACCTTATGGCCCGGACAGGCCCGTCACCCGAGGAAGTAAATCGAAAGGGCTTTGAGGACAATGCCGGACAAACAGCCGGCAAGTTGCTGTTGCGTTCAGTCCCCAGCGGAGCGGATATTTTTGTCAACGATCTGCTTGTCGGCCATACTCCCTTGTTGATGGTTATAGCACCGGGGAAGTACGAGATCGAAATGCGAGGTCCGCGCCAGGAATCTGGCCACAGCACTGCAGGAGTTATGCCGAAAGAAACCGAGACAGTAGTGATTAACTTAAACCAGCGATATCCGGCGAAGATCTCGACACGCTAGAACCCCGCTGGACTGTGAGTGAAACTTATGGGCGATAAATCAGCTGGAATTGATTTCGATCGACAGGTGTTCGTTCAGCCGCAAGCGCCGATGGCTGCACGTCCCGCGGCCTCACGGTTAGCCGCACTTATTTTCGCTCTTGTCGCGATCGCAGCCGTGGTCTTTCTGGGTTATAAGGTTCTACCTCAAGTCGCGCGCGACTCTGCGAGCGCCGGCGATCCCGCGCTAGCCAATCTCGATAAGCGCCTGGGCGCTATCGAAGGGCGCCTGGAAAAATTAGAGACGAACCGGAGGGCGTCAGTGACGGCAACGAAGGAGGAACCAGCTGATCCGAAAAAGATTCCCCCAAATGCGTCAACTACGCCTGCGAGGACGGCTTACCAGATTTCGCCCGCTCCACGGGAACAGGTCCCGTAGGGCGCCCGCCGCTGCTCCAAGCCCAGATCCTGCGACTGCGCAGCGATTGTCTACCCTTCAGCAGGGGCTCGGGGCACTCCAGAGTGATGCAGCTGGGGACCGCGAAGCCTGGCAGGCCACTACGGATAAGCTGGCTGACGTTGCCGGGCAGGTCGGAACGCAAAACGTGATGATACTTCGAAATCAGGATGAAGTGAATCTTTTGCTAGCGCGCTCGCAGCGAACGGCGATTCCTTTCGAGTTGCATCGCGGATCGGATTCGCAGCAGATCGGGCCCGTCAATCTCGGACTGAAGTCTACCAACCAGAAAAGCAAGCGGTACACACTGTGCGTCTACGTTCAACAGTCGTGTCTGGAGCTGAAGGACAAAGCGCTCTTTGAAATCACGGAGTTCGTGGTGACGCGCGACTCAGCGCCGCTCCAAGTGATCGCAACCAAGATATCAAAAGACGGAATTCTCGGTTTTCTGGAAGTTCCTCAGGAAAAGATCCGGCACTAGTTGGTGTGGACCAGTGCGGCAAGCACCACACGGTTTACTTCGCCGCGATGGCGAACTAGGCCACTAACAACAGGACTCTCGGCTATCTGGAGATTCCCCGCGAAAAAAGCCGCCACTAGAGCTCGTTGTGGGAGAGAAAGTAGCTTTGGCAAGCCTGCTCCAGCGCATCCGGCGTCAATCGCGGTTCAACGCCCTGATACCTCGATGCCCAAACGATCTGATCCAGTAGGTCCCTGGCATAACACTGGCTAAGAGGCTGCTTGAGTTCGTCGGTAATGTACTCGACGAGTTGTTCGGGCAAGCCTGCGTCATAGGGCAGTCTGCGCCTCTCACAAAGCCTTCGGAATATTTCGATGAATTGCTCTGGAGTTGCATGGCCGATCTTGATCTTGTTGGGTACCCGGCGAAGAAACGCTTCATCCGCGAGGTCGTTGGGGTTGAGATTGGTGGAAAAAACAACAAACAAGTCAAAAGGAATTTCGAACTTCTTACCACCCGGCAAAGATAGAAAATCCATTCGGCGGTCGAGCGGCGTCATCCATCGGTTCAACAGCTCGTCCGGTCGCATGCGCTGGCGGCCAAAATCGTCGATGAGAAGGACTCCATTGTTCGCTTTCATCTGGAGCGGCGCCGTGCAGAATCGGGTCGCAGCATTGAACTGCAGTTCCAGCATTTCTGACGAGAGTTCACCCCCGGCCATTACGCGCGGCCTTTCGCATCGGATCCATCGCTTGTCATCTCCGTCGACGGCAGTGTGTTCAACTGCATGGTGAACGCCCGGGTCGTATACGGTGATGATCTGGTTGTCCACTTCGACGGCGTAAGGAACCAGGACCGTGTCGTTGTAGATCGCCGGAATGCTGCTGCCTATGGTCGTTTTCCCCGTACCGGAGGGGCCGTACATGAAAATGGAAGTGCCGGAAACGACCGCCGCGCCGAGCCTTGTCAGAGTTGCCTCTGGCAATACCAGATGCTGGAAGGCACGCTTCAAATCGGAAGGCTGGATCGCTAACAGCTGCACACTTTGTGCGTTGACTCGCGCGGTGTAATCGGCCAGTGACACAGGGGCGGGACCGGCATAACGATTCAAGCTCAGCAGTTCAGTTGCCCTCGTTTTTCCGTGCGCGCTCACCGCAATTCGGTGGCTGCCCATGGCCATGCCCTTCACCTCGCATAGTTGCTCCCGCCGAAGAAAGCCGAAGATTTCCTCAATGGCGACAAGGCTCAGACACATGCGATCGGCCAAATCGACCAGCGACATTTCCCCGCCCAGAAAAAGTGTCTTTACGGCGAGTTCCTCGAGCAAGCCTTTGCGAATGCCCGTGTCGCTAATCGCTTGCGGAGCTATCCAATTTGCTGTCCCCATCTGAATTATCCTCTCTTGGCCCGGCGGCACAGAGAAAGCCTAGGTCCGCCCGGAACGGCTTCGCTGATCGCTTCTGTTGAACTAGCAACTTCTCTGCCATCTCAGGTTGAGAACGCCATCAAGACGGGCGAGCGAAGGTGCGATCTCTTGCGATTGAGTGGCAATTGAAGTGCTACAGTCTCAAGGGGGCATTGATCCGTATCAACGTCTCAGACCGCGCTGGGGGAGGGAAAAATGAATATGAGACTCTGGAGAATAGCAGCGATGTTTGGGTTGGTCCTGGCGCTTCCGTTATTGGTTTCAGGGCAGCCCTCAAACACCACTGGCCCCAAATGGTTCCACCATGCAAAGAAAAATCCCCACCAGAGCAGCGTCCATCACGCGAAGCCGGCTCACCACACCTCAAAACACAAAACTCCTACTAGGTAACTTGCGATACTTGCGAGGAGCGCCTGGTACGTTGTGTTGAGCTTGGCGTCAACTCGCGCCGCCTCGTCGCTGGTGCATGCGGTCATTTCTGCCTGTGTGTTCGCTTTATCGCTGCGCACGCGATAGGCGGCGGCATCCTAAGCGAAACATGCGAATGAGGCGAGTGATGTGAACAATGCGCTTACCAAGAGTTTCATTCGGATGCCACTCAGGCCAATGCTGAAGCCGCCCGCCTAGAGGCCGCCACTACAGGCAGACTCGACATTCTTAGTGAAACGATTTGGGCCCGCTCGTCACTATCCTACAGGGTTGCAAAGGATAGGTGGAAGATGAGCTTTGAATATTGGTACGCGACGTCATCCGAAGGGAGGGTCATTAGGTACGGCTACAAGGAACTTTCAGACGGAGTCGCCGCGATATCAGCAACCGTCGAGGGACGATCTTTGATGATTTTGCAAAGAAGTCTACGGGCGCCGATGACGCGCGCTCAAGTGGAAACGGTATTCGAAAAAAAGTCCTCAGTGAGAGATTTGACGAGCGACGAATTCCGCTCAAGCACGGCGTCTGGATGTTAGCGTAGATCCGGCTCACGTTTGAACCTTCGAGAAGTTCCTGACAGGCGCCGCTTTCCCGCAATGTCTTGCGTTCCTAGTTGCACCTGCTTACTTGACCGTGTTCTTAAATCCGCAAGCTCTGCTTTCTTTTGCCTCTGCGTAATTTCCCCGGAAACCCCGCGTAATATATAGTTATAGAATTCTGTGAGGAACAGCAGGGGCAAGTGTCTACAACTTCCAATTCGATAAAACCGGACCTGGGATCGCTGCGGATTGATGAAGGAAAGCGGCGAGGACGGAAGACCGGGAAAGTGCTGGGGGCATTTGCCGCGATTTTGGGATTGGCGGTAATCGTCACGGGTGTGGTGTTTGCGTTTCGGAACCAGACGCCGGTGGTGGAAGTAGCAACGGCACAGAAAGCCGCCGCGGGCCGACCCGACCCTGTTGAATGCGAGCGGTTACGTGACTCCGCGTCGGCGGGCAACCGTGGCGGCGAAGATTACGGGACGCGTTACCGGGGTATTTTTTGACGAAGGAATGCACGTGCCGCAGGGATTTGTGCTGGCGAAACTTGATGATTCCGACGTGCGCCGCGCACTCGATTCGGCGGTGGCAGATCGCAATGCAACCGAAGCGCAGACCGCGGATTTTCAGGTCCAGCTGAAAAATGCGGAAATCGAGTTGCACCGTGCGCAGGAATTGCAGGCCGCAGGAGTTCAGAGCCAAGAAGCACTCGATAACGCGCGAACGACCGCGGACAGCTTGCGAGCGAAAATCGCGCTGACGAAACAACAGGTGGCGGCTTCTGAGGCACGGATCCAGGAAGCGCAACAGGCTGTCGATAATTGCGTAATACGAGCGCCGTTCGAAGGAATTATCGTTTCGAAAGATGCGCAGGTGGGAGAGATGGTATCGCCGATTTCGGCGGGCGGTGGATTCACGCGCACTGGAATCGCGACGATTGTGGACATGAATTCGAACGAGATCGAAGTGGATGTGAATGAGGCGTATATCGCGCGAGTGGTGCCGGGACAGCCAGTTACAGCTGTGCTCGATGCGTATCCGGATTGGCAGATTCCTTCGAAGGTGCGCACCGTGATTCCGACGGCGGACCGGCAGAAGGCGACGGTAAAGGTTCGCATATCTTTCTTGAAGCTAGACCCAAGAATTTTGCCGGATATGGGCGTGAAGGTGACATTTTTAGGCGACGAACCCGTAGAAAAGAAAGGCGAGGCGGCTCCAGCAGCGTTGATTACGCCCGACGCGCTGCGTGACGAAAATGGGAAAAAAGTCGTTTAT
This sequence comes from uncultured Acidobacteriota bacterium, assembly GCA_963721825.1. GTDB lineage: Bacteria > Acidobacteriota > Terriglobia > Acidiferrales > UBA7541 > Palsa-295. The sequence continues at coordinate 343,052 of CAVRLE010000004.1, forward strand.
CTAGTTAAGGACGCCCATGTAGAGCGCCGAGCGGTGACTACGGGAGGAACTCGGGGCAAGGACGTGGAAATTCTGGCGGGTTTGACCGCGGGAGAGTCCGTAGTGGTGAAAGGTCCAGCGAACTTGCGCGACGGGCAGGCAGTGGAAATCAAGAAATAGGAGCGGCGAGATGGTTCGAGTGGACGGACAAGGGAACGATGGCAGCCTGATTCAAATCCGCGGGCTCGATAAAAGGTACCGGCGCGGCGGTGAAGAAATTGACGTGTTGCGAGGCCTGAACCTCGACGTGGATCAGGGCGAGTTCGTGGCTTTCATGGGACCGAGCGGGTCGGGCAAGACCACGCTGCTGAATCTGCTGGGCGGACTCGACGTGCCGACGCACGGAAGCATCACCGTGGCCGGCGATGAAATCACGAATATGTCTCGAAGCAAGCTGACGGAATGGCGCGCGCGTCACGTGGGCTTCATTTTTCAGATGTACAACCTGATTCCTGTGCTGACAGCCTTTCAAAACGTGGAGCTTCCGCTGCTGCTGACAAAGCTTTCCAAAGGGGAGCGGCAGAGGCACGTGGAGACTGCGCTATCGATTGTTGGGCTGAGCGACCGGATGAATCATTATCCCCGGCAGCTCTCAGGCGGCCAGGAACAACGCGTTGCGATTGCGCGTGCGGTTGTGGCCGATCCGACATTCTTGCTGTGCGACGAACCCACCGGCGATCTGGATCGCAAGAGCGCGGATGAAATTCTGGGCATCCTGAAACAGTTATCCAAAGAACATCGCAAGACAATTCTGATGGTGACGCACGATCCGATGGCGGCCGAGCGCGCAGAAGCAACGCTGCACCTCAACAAGGGAGTGCTCGTCGAAGGCATGGCGACGGCGGCGGGGAGCCTGGCATGAAATACGGAAATTTGATCTTCTCGAATCTGTTCCGCAAAAAGACGCGTCTCGCATTGACGGTCGGCTCGTTCGCTGTGGCGCTATTTCTATTTGGGCTGCTTGCCGTGGTGCGCGGTTCGTTCAACCAGGGACTGGAGATCGCTGGGGTCGATCGGCTCGTGGTCGTGAATCGCGGCTCGATCATCCAGCCGCTTCCGTTGTCGTACAAAGAACGGCTGCTGCGCATACCCGGCGTCAAGCTCGTGACTCACGACAACTGGTTCGGCGGCGTATATCAGGACGAAAAAAATTTCATCCCGCAATTTGTGATTGACCCGGAAAATCAGCGGGAGATGTTCCCGGAATTCATTGTGCCTGAGGATCAGTGGCAAGCGTTCCTGAAGGATCGCACGGGAGCAATTGCCGGCGCGCAAACCGCCAAGCGATTCGGCTGGAAAGTCGGCGACCGGATCCCGATCAAAGGCACGATTTCTCCGGGCGCGTGGGAATTCAATTTGGTAGGCATCTACCACGGCACGCGGCCGGAGGATGATGAAACGCAGTTCTGGTTCCAGTGGCCCTATTTCGAAGAGCGTGTTCCCGAAAGGCTGAAGGGGCTCGTCGGGTGGTATTACGTGCGCGTCGACAGTCCGGATCACTCCGCGGCGATCGCCAAGGCTATTGACCAAGAGTTCGCTAATTCCCCCTACGAGACACGCACACAAACCGAAAAGGAATTCGCGGCAGGCTGGGTGAAGCAAATGGGCAACGTCCAATTTCTGATTCTGACGATCGGCAGCGTGGTGTTCTTCACTTTGTTGCTTGTCACGGGAAACACGATGGCCATCGCCGTTCGCGAGCGCACGGCAGAGCTCGCCGTGCTGAAGGCGGTTGGCTTTTCCGACCGCTTCGTGCTGTTTCTGGTACTGGGCGAGTCATTGATTATGGCATTCATTGGCGGCGCGCTCGGTATTTTCCTCGCGAAGCTCTTTACCTTCAGCGGAGATCCCACTCACGGCATGCTGCCGTATTTTTATCTCCCGATCCCGGCCATGGCGGCCGGACTGGTCGTCGCACTCATGGTTGGCGCGATCAGCGGATTGATTCCTGCGATTGGCGCGATGCGGCTGCGCGTGGTGGATGCGCTGAGGAGAGTCTGAACGTGGCAATCCCTGTGATTTATAACTTGCGCAGCGTAAGGCAACGGTGGACTTCCACGATCGTCGCTGTGCTGGGAATCGCCGGAACGGTGGGCGTTTTCATTGCGATGTTATCGCTGGCGCGCGGCTTCAAAGCCACACTCGTTTCCTCCGGTTCCCCCGACAATGCGATTATCCGTCGTGCTGGCGCCACCAGCGAAATGGACAGCGGCGTTTACCTCGACCAGGTGCGCGTGATTGAGGATGCGCCGGGAGTGGCGCGCTCCAGCACCGGACCGATGGTGAGTTCGGAAGTTGTGGTGGTTGCGCCGTTGCCGATGAAATCCACAGGCACCGATGCGAATGTGCAGGTCCGCGGCGTCTCGCCAAAAGCTCTCGAAGTGCGCAAGAACATCAAAATCGTTCAAGGACGGTTCTTTCAGCCCGGATTGACGGAGTTGGTCGTAGGCCGCAACGCGGTCAATGCCTACAAGGGCCTTTCGCTGGGAGACACCATCGAATTCGGCGGAGGCAAGTGGACGGTCGTGGGCGTCTTCGACGCGGGCGGATCCGCGTTTGATTCCGAAGTCTGGGCGGATTCCGAGGTGCTGAAGCAGGTTTACAAACGGCCGGAGAACCTTTTTCAGTCCGTTACCGTGCACCTGGATTCGCCCAGCGCTCTGACTCCGTTTAAGGACGCACTGACGTCTGATCCACGCCTGAGTCTGGACATCATGCGCGAAATCGAATACTACGATAAAGAATCGCGTCTGCTGACGACACTGATCGTCGTGCTTGGATCCATGGTAGCCGCCGTGATGGGCATTGGCGCGGTGTTCGGCGCGCTCAACACGATGTACTCTGCCGTGTCCGAACGGGCTCGCGAAATCGCTACCATGCGCGCCATCGGTTTCGGCGCCGGCGCAGTAGTTGTTTCGTTCATCATCGAGGCGCTGATCATTTCCTTCCTCGGCGGCGTGGTCGGGAGTCTGGCGGTTTTACCGCTTAATGGACTCACAACGGGCGCCATGAACTGGCAGACCTTTTCGCATCTCTCCTTCGCCTTCAAGATCACTCCTATCCTGCTCGGACTCGGGATCGCCTTCGCGTTGCTCATGGGCATAATCGGTGGAATACCGCCCGCCATCCGAGCGGCGCGGCGTCCCATTGCCGTGGCGCTGCGGGAACTCTAAAACCTCGGTTTACTAGAACAGAACTGGAAATGAGAATGGTTTCATTCCATCTTCGTTGCGGACTAGAGTAGTTATAGACAATTTCAAAGCGGGGACGGCGACTTCGATGGCGACTTTTGGGAAGAGACGCAGTGAACGCGTGCTTTTGGACGTTCCGCTCTTCATTGAGGGCAAGGCGGAAGGGACGCAGGATTTCAAAGAGGAAACGTTTACGTTGACCGTAAGCGCGCATGGAGCGCTGATTGTGCTGGCGGCGAAAGTGGCGTTAGGCCAGACGATTCGGCTTACGAATTTGAAGAATAAGGATCAGCACGAAGGCTACCGTGGCGTTTTTGGGGCCGCCATACGCCGGATTGGCGACCGTGGGAATTCAGTTCAGTCAACCGGCGCCGGAATTCTGGGCCATTGCTTCACCTCCCGCAGACTGGAAGACGGCGTAGTGCTGGACGATTCGTATGTAAACGGTAGCTGGCTTCGGGCGTCCCATATTCTCGAAGACTCGGTCGATTTATATTCTTACCGACGACGAAAACGGTCTCGGCGTGTTCGAAGCACTTGAGTTCCTTCCGTCGGGAATCCACGGGAAAGGGGCGCTGTGGAGCGCGCTGGGTGCAATCGCCCCCGCGGACCCGCGCCTCGCGGAATCGATTTTGGCTCCTTATCAGAGCGCGCCGCGGCGCGGGAAACCGAAGTGGAACACTGGCGTCTGAAACTGGCCCCGAACGCCCTGAAGCCGTCTTAACCTTGGCAACAAAAGCCGGAAAGACTAATCATGATTTCTGTTGCTGCGACTTCTTATGGGCAGCCTTGGAACTTTCGTGCGCCTTGGAGGACTGCTCGTGGGCAATGGATGAGTGCTTCTTGCCAGATTCGTGGTCGCCCTTGCCGTGATGCTCTGCCGCAGTGCGATGCGATTTCGCGGCGTTGTCGTGATGCTTTGCTGCTTCTTCGTGCGCTTCTCTTGGCATGGTGGTCTCCTTGTGGTTTGCTTTTTTACGCCCCGGCTTTCTTGGCTTGTTTAAATGCGTCGGCGCCCTGGCTGACAGCGTCCTGGACCTGATCCTTCACCGTCTCAGCTATCTTCTGCGACCGCTGGGTCAAATCCCTTGTCCGGTCCCGGAGCTGGTCGACGGAATCGCCGACCGCCTTTGTGACATTGTCGCGAATTTCATCTCCGGCTTGGGGCGCCAACAAGAGGGTGGCGACCGCGCCAATTCCGATTCCAACGAGAAACGCCAGAATGGTTCCTGCCTTATTGTCTTTAGCCATGACAGGCCTCCTTTATCGTTCTAACGAAATATTGCCGCGCACACGCAGGGGGAGCCCCGACGACGGCTCCCCCCTTAATCAGTTAAGTTGTGCCCGCCCTTTTCGAAGCGACGTCGCGGTCCGTCGCCTTGGCGTCGGCGGAGGCTTCTCCCTGCGGAGGAGACATCTTCCGCATGGGTATTCTTCATGATTTCCTTGGCCCGATTGATTTCGTCTGAGGTATCGCAATGCACGGACAAGAAGAATGCCGCCCTTCTTCAGGTATCCTTCGTAACGCTTCGCTTCGTACTCGGGGATTCCCATCCCGATGAGCGCGCCCGTCAATCCTCCGACCGCGCCGCCCACTCCCACGCCGGCGAGAGCCGCCATGATCGGCCCTGCGGCGATGAGCGGACCCACGCCAGGAATGGCGAGGGCGCCTATGCCGGCGAGCAATCCGAGCGCCCCGCCTAGAACAGCCCCTGAGCCGGCGCCCGTCGCGGCGCCTTCGGGAGCCTTGGAACTCTTTTCCGTGGCAATGGGCTTCGAGCCGAGATTTTCCGGCATAAGGGCCGAGACGACGGATGCTGGAAAGCCTGACTTCACGAGCGTGTCCGTAGCCAAATCCGCCGCTGCTACGGTGGTGTAAATGCCGAATACTGCCTTGTTCTTATTTTCCATTCCTAGGTCTCCTGTTCTTGTCAATTTGAAGTCCGCACCAAATTCATTGTTGTTTCGCGGCGGCGGGAGGAGCGATCATCAATTTGTTCGTCACGTTCGATGCGCCGGCCACCTGTTCCGCTTTCGCTTGAATTGCCGATTTCTCATCCTCGGAACGGACCGGCCCCTTCAGAGTGACCATTCCATTGCGGGTGATAATTTTTATGTTGTGGGCGTAAGTCGACAGCGCCTTGTCCGCTGTGAGCGCCGCCCTAATTTGCTTCGTCGTTTGACGGTCAGCCTCATTCATCTTCTGCTGGTCGGCCGTCGTTGCGTTCTTGCCGGCGTCACCCTGATTGGTCTTGGTATTGTCCGGTGCGGGCTGCTGGTCTTGCTGCGGGAACGCAGCGAGAAGGGAGCCGGCCAGCAACAGCGAAGCGCCAAGAACTGAAAACGTCTTTTTCATCGCGTCTGCTCCTTTTCTGTTCATTTTCGTTTTCCAAAAGTAATTTCGGGGCCGCGCCGATCGTCAGGCCCACCGAGTTCGATTCAGACGGGAAAATATTCTCGACAATAAGACTTCTTGTGCGCGGGAAGCGCCATACACGGTAGCGGGTACATTGGGGATGGGAAGCTCGTACGACAGAGCGTCAGTTCACGGAGCCGATCCAGTCAGTGTTTTGCGTCCGTCTCGCGGCGCGCGGAGGGGTTTGCGTGATTGATTTTCACGTCGTCGGCGGCAGGGCGCTTTCCCGGACATTGAGGATTGGGGTCCGAACCCGGCTACGCCATTTTTTTCAAGGACTCTGTTCAGGGGTTCCCCACGCTGCGGGCAGGTCGGATGTTCGACCTCATTCTTCACCTCGAAAGAACTCTCGCCGCCCCAGGCCGCGCGGCGGGCACGCTCTGCACGAACCGTTCTAGAAACGGACAGCGCCGAGAAGATACAAAACCGAGAATTCCCAGACCGCCCCACCGGGAGTAGCCGTAATATCCGCCCCCGCCGCCAAACAGCAGAATCAGAATGATGATGAGCAATAACATCAAAGCCTCTGACGTGCGCCCGCATGCTACACGACGAATGTCAGGCGACCCTACGGCGATAGCTGTAGCCGGCGCGGCTCGCGCCACCGCTCGGAAAAGCTCAGACAACCGCTCACGAATATTCCCGCCAGTCTTTTTCAATCGCCTTCGCCATTTTCTTGCCGGCGCGGCGCAGCCAGTTCGGCTTTCTTCGAGCGAGGTCCCGCAGTATCCGCTTGATCTGCTTCTTTGTTCCCAGGTGGACATTCGCCGCTTCCATACCCATGGCATGGAGAAGGGCATATTCATCGCGTTCTTTCGGCAGCTTATCAATCTCGATCGGGTTAGAATCCGGAGAAAGGCGCCGGATGAGCCAAGTTTCCGGATACCAACTGGAACGGGTCGTGAGATCGGACGGCTGAAGAAATCGCCCTCTCGTAATAGCGTTCGCCGCGTCCTGATTCCCCGTCCTTCCAAACCGAGGCGGATGGAACCGTTTCCGGGGGACCGTTGTGTTCGATGAACTTGCCATCCTGCCGCATGCATAGTGGAGCAGGACAAGCGCAGGCCCCGGCGCCGATTTAGAAACGAGCCGCTCTGGAGTAATTTTCAAGCCTGACGCCGCCGGCCCTACAGCTTTCCGCCGATTGTTCGCCTCCTGTGCCGCAACTAAGGTCGGAACAGCAGCTAAATTTGGAGGATTTTATGAAAGCTCTTGTTTACAAGGGACCACGCGACGTGCGAGTGGAAAAAGTGCCGGACCCGGGCATCGAACAACCTACTGACGTCATTGTGAAAATAACCACCACTAATATCTGTGGTTCCGATCTGCACATGTACGAAGGTCGAACCGATGTAGAAGAAGGCAAGATTCTGGGACATGAAAATCTTGGTGAAGTCATCGAGGTGGGCAACTCTGTTTCCCGCATTAAGAAGGGAGACTTGGTCTGCTTGCCCTTCAACGTCAGCTGCGGTTTTTGTGAAAATTGCGAGCGCGGCTACACCAGCGCTTGCTTAACGGCGAATCCAGGAAATACAGGTGCGGCGTATGGCTACGCGGGCATGGGTCCATACGACGGCGGGCAAGCCGAGTTTCTTCGCGTGCCGTTCGCGGACTTCGATTGTCTCGTGCTGCCCGAAGGTGCGGAAGACCAGCAAAGCGACTACGTGATGCTCGCCGATATCTGGCCTACTGGCTATCACGCTACGGAGCTGGCTTGTCTGCTTCCGGGCGAATCGGTCGTTATCTATGGCGCCGGCCCAGTTGGTCTCTTCGCAGCGTATTCCGCAATCCTAAAGGGCGCTAGCCAAGTAATGATTGTTGATCGGCTGCGGGATCGCCTGAAGCTGGCAGCGAAAATCGGTGCCACTCCGATTGACGATTCTAAATCTTCTCCGGTGGAACAAGTGCTTGAGTTGACCGATGGAAAGGGCGCTGATAAAGGCTGCGAATGTGTTGGCTATCAAGCGCACGATCCAAAGGGCCACGAACATCCCAACATGACGCTCAACAATCTCGTTGAATCCGTGAAGCCTACGGGACGTCTTGGTGTTGTTGGCGTCTTTCCATCCGAGGACCCCACGAGCAAAGATTCTCTAGAGAAGCAGGGCCAAATCGCTTTCGACATCGGCAAGTTCTTCGAGAAGGGTCTCACAATGGGGTCTGGTCAAACGAACGTGAAAGCCTATAACCGGCAGCTCGCCAAACTGCATCCAGGCCGGCAAAGCGAAGCCCTCGTTTCTGGTGTCGCACGAACTCCCGCTCGACGACGCCCCGGAGGCATACAAGCACTTTGACGCGCGCGAAACCGGTTGGACCAAAGTAGTCTTAAAGCCGGGAATGGCTGAAACCAAGAAGGGCAAAGCAGCTTCGGCGGGACAGGAGAAATAGCATCGCAGCGTGATCGCTGAATCGCATCAAGAGGGTCTCTTGTTTGCCGCGGGGTTAAGAGGGGAACTAAATTCACCTGGAGATCGTTATGCGAGTCGTCCGCCTAAGAGCGTTAAGCGCGCCTGAATGATACAGCGCAGACAGCTTCCACTTCACAGGAATTACGCACCCAAGCCTCACCAGTGCTCACATACGGGTTGATCTCACACGTGGTGTGTACTCTGATGCCAGCATCATCAATGAAGCTTTGGCGCGATGGATTTTTATGTGCGGTGGACATTCATCGCGCTAGAATCTCTTGTGAATTCGGACGTCGATTGCGTATCCGCCATACTCGTCACGCAGGGCGGAAATCGACAAATTCTTTTTCGCTTGATACTGAACCTGAACCGCCTGGTTCTGAGTGCTTGTTACGTCCGTGCTGAACGTAAGCAAGATGTTCCCAGTGACGCGCTGCTGAATCGCAACTTGTGCGCCCGGATTCGCCTGGCTGTTGCTTGCTAGGGGATCGATCGTCAACTGCGAAATCCCCGTCAGTTTTTCAATTTGTCCACTCACCTGGCCAGCGGCGCCCTGCGCAAGCACCGATTCTGCTCCCAATGTCGCGGGCGTACTTGGGCTCGTGGCAGCTTGCTCGGTCGTCTGCCCAAACGCTATGAGGTTGATGATGTCGGACGACGGGAGTGGCGGATCGGACGTATAGTTCGTCTGCAGACGCTCGATCGATCCCACAAAATTGACCGTAATGTTGTATTGCTGAACCGTCGTTTTGACGTATAGATTCACTACCGGCGTGGTGCGAAGCGGGTTGGCAAATTCGATCGTTCCGCTCTGAATTTCGTAGCGTTTCCCCATGAAGAAAACTTCACCGCTTGTCAGGTTCGTTCTTCCAAGCAATACGGGATCGGCCATCGTGCCCCTAAGCTGAAGATTCGTAGCCCCTGCGATGCTTATTTTGCTGCTGGCAAGACTCAGGTTGTCAGCGGACGAGACGGCCACGTTCAATTTCATGTCTTGCTCGAACGACGAGGCCGTTGTGCCGGGAGTTTCCGTGGAAAACTGCCCCAGGAAATTCGCGAGATCAAATTGTTGAGTAAAAGAGACCCGGTCAATCAGAACGCGCCCGGTCAATTGCGAATCCACTGCAGTTCCTTTCAGTGAAAGATCGCCGCTAAGGATCGAACGAATACCTTCGGGGTAGCGCACGCGCACAGTTTTCGCATCGAGGCCAAGATCGAACGACGGCTGCTTGCCGTACGTCACAAAGCCGCGCGCTGTAACATTCCCTCCACCTGCTTGGCCTGAGAACTGCTTGATCTCGACGCGGTCGCCGGAAATCTGAAAGTCTGCATTCACTCCCTCAAGACCAACGGGACTGGCCTCGGTCGATAGAGCCGCGTTGACAATGCGAATTTGCCCTTGCATTGCCGGGTGCGAAAAATCGCCGCGCGCCGAAACATTGAAGTCGATGTGCCCATTACTTTGCATGCTTGGAACAAAATCTTGCAGCAACGACAAGTCAACAGTGCCGATTCCGGACACGTTTAGTGGAACCGCGCTGTTCACTGGAATGATCCCTTGCAGGGTGAGATCGGTTTTCGTGCCCTTCAATTCCGTGCGCTCGCACTTCGCGACGCCTTCGACTGTAGTCTACACGCAGCGGACTGGCGAGGCCGAGCTGCACCGAGTTGTAAGCGATGTCCAGTTTAGGAACTTCGAGGTGTGCCACTAAACGCTTGGGATCTTTCAAGGGTCCGTTCAGGCTGGCATGAATTTCCGTCTCGCCCCGCAGGTTCTGAATTCGAGGCAAATAGCTCGCGAGTGCCACGCCCACTGGGAGAGCACGCACATCGAGCGAGGCATTTGCGGGATAGTCGCCGGTCAAGCTAACGTCCCCGTTCGCGCGAACAAACCCTTGGTCCGCCCTTGAATCGAATGTGAAACTCCACATGCTCATCCGCCATGCTCAATTCCGCCTGCAACCGCGAAATCACCTGATCACGAATCTGAAGCTTTGGAATTTCCAGGTTCACAGCAAATTGCGGATCGCTCACGGTTCCACGACCGCTGGAGGCCAGCTTGGCTGTGCCGCTGATACCCATATCGCGTGCGTGGACGGCCTGAAGTCGTTCGAGCACAAGGCCGGGCGAGCTCAGAGTTGCTTCATATCCCTGCGTTCTTGGCGAGTATGACATCGTAGCTACAGCACGCCCCGCGGGAACTTGCAGCTGCGCATTCGAGCGAATCGCATTGCCATCGCCCTTAAAGTCGACGTTCAGACTATCGATTGGCTCGCTCCAAGCAGAACCGTGAACAAGACGCAACGATCCACTTCCTACCGGGTTCTGTTCCGACCCGTGCACAGAAATACTTGCTGTGAGCGCTCCGTCGATCGGGTAATTCGTCTGCGCGAGTTTCTGAAGATCAGCAACCGAAATCTGCCCGGCGTTGACCTGCAATGAGATTGGGCTTAACGACGTAAACGACCAGGAGTTCAATCCGATTCGAGCAGTGAAATTGATTTTTCCTTGCTGCGCACTCAGCAAAGAGCCATCGGTTAGAGTAATGCCAAGCGATGCTGCGTCGATGCTCGTATGCAGAGAACGCCAATGCACGCCGCGCACGTCGAAATCATTAGCAGAAAACCCGCCATCGATCCGTGGGTTCTTCACGTCGCCGAGCACGCGTCCACTGAAGCGCGCTGAGCCGTGAAGGTCAATTGGCAGTGGTGACGGCGTATTTCTTGCGGGTCCGCTCGAACCACCGAACGCAGACACCAAAACCGCCACTTCGTGAAGGTCGTTTGTGTTCGCCTGCACGTTCAATTGCGATCGCTTGCTCAGAATGCCCGTAATCGCAACTCTGGTCGTTCCGGTCTGCAAGTATGACTGTCCGAATGATGCCGTGTTACGAGCGCCATCATAGGTCACATCGATCAGGCCATTCAGTGGAATCGTCGAGCTGCCAGCAATTGGCTGATTCGGGCCGTGGACTTCTGCGTGCGCCTGAACCAAGGCGTCCTGAACATTGGACGACCACGACATTTGCGCGGTGACGTCTGCACGCCCTGACAGCCGAACCGCTTCGCGATTCTCTGCGACAGCGGCAAGATCGATCGCGTCGAGAGAGACGTTACGGATTGCTGCATCCAAGTGCGAAGCGGGCGCGTGGCTCACGTGTCGCATTTCGTAGTTCCCACTCAGGCGCCCGGCGAGCAAGTGCGCCTCGACATTACTGACATTCAGATTGCCATCGCGTAGACGGTAGGCGGCTCTGACGCCCTGCATTGGAATTGAAGCTTGTCCCACTCGGACGACAAGACTTCGGCTGCTCGCGACGCCTTCCAGAGACGCGCTATCTAAAAAATTCCATTCGCTCGGAACTTTGTGGTAGCGAAACTTTCCTGTTAGCGCAACCTCAGCGTCGGGCAACGAGGGTTCTTTCAAAATACGAGCGAGCTCGGTTGTGACGACCACTGCCTCATAGTCAGCTTCGATAGACGGTCTGTCGTAATTCACCAGGCTTCCGTGGGCGGTTATGCGTGACTTGCCAGAAGCCAGCATCAGCGAGTTGATCGTCAAACAGGAACGGTTTGCCACGAACTGCAGACGAAGATCGTGCTCTACTGGGTTGAGAGTTTGGGCGGTGATATGAGCGTTGTCGTAGGATAAGGAGCCGCGATATTCGCGGGACAAGTTATCGAACCTGATCTGGGCCTGGAAATTGCGAAACTCGGCAGCAAGAGGAATCTTTTCGTCGTTGTAATAGATTTGGCCGTCGTTAATAGAGACGTGCTGAACCGCTAAATTGAAAAAAGTCTCCGGAAATGAGCTCGACGATCCTGCGGAGGATGTTTCTGGCAAGTTTGAATGGCCTTGTGCGTCCAGAAATACATGAGCCTCGGGCTTGTCGATCACGATTTCAGCTAAGTCAACCTTGGACCTGAAGAGGGAAACGATTTTCAATCTTATGCGCAGATGTTCAACTGCGAGAAGCGGGGGCTGAGTGCTAGATTCAGTGCCGTGCAGATTCAGGCCATAAATATCGGCGGCCAGATGAGACCAGTGAATGGCCATGCTTGAAATGTTCAATCTCGCGCTCGTTCTGGCGCGTGTCTGCTGTTCCAGCTGAGACAACACAAATCGATTGAACGCTCTCGTATGGACAACAATGTAGCCACCTACGAAAAGAGCGGTCAGTAAAGTCAGGAGCGCCGCCCCGATTCTTCGGGTCGCCTTCTTCCAGTTCATTTCTCACCTCGAACAGCCCTGCTTGCCACGCAACTGAAGGCGAGATCAGTGGGAGGGAGACCGATCGATCAGGAATTTCCTGCGGTCAGAATGCTTGGCCCAGAGTCACAAAGTATTGCGTCGCATTGACGCCTGGCACCGATGTCAATCTCCGACCGATGTCGAAACGAATCGGTCCGACAGGGGTCTTGTACCGAAATCCAAAACCGACCGTGTGAGTGTAGTCATCGCCGAACTGCCGGAGATTAATGTTCTTGTAGACGTTCCCCCCATCATAGAAAAGTGCTCCGCCCAGATCTTTTTTCAGCGGAATCGGAAACCGGAGCTCCGAATTAAAAATGGCGAGCATATCGCCGCCGACTGGAACGCTGATCAGAGTGCATGTGGACGGATCGTTCGGATTACTGCACACAGATACCGGCCGTTGCGGGCCGGCACCATTAATTGGAAATCCGCGTAGAGAATCGGCGCCCCCGGAGAAAAAACGCTCGCTCTGCGGGACAGCGCTTCCCGCAAAAGGTATCGCCAGTCCCAAACGGAAATTGTTAGCCCATGTCAGCCAGGGCTTGATTGGCCGATAGAAGGACGTCTGAGTGAAAAAGCGGACGAAATCCGCACTCGATCCGAGTGCTGTCGGCGACACTCCGAAATCAAAGGTTTGATAGATGCCATGATGAGCGTCCAGCGGTTTGTCGCGAGTGTCGCGAACGTACTCGGCATCGAACGTGGAGAGCCGCACATGCTGGTCCTGAGGCAGAACGAGGTCTGGAATCGTAATGTTGGTTAGTAAAGTACGTTGATAGCTGTAGCGAAAAATTAGCTGGCGCGTGCGCTTTGCATCGAGGGACTTCTGTATTTGCAAAGATCCGCCGCCCAGTTCTGCAGTGTAAATGGAGATCTGCGTTGACCTCTCCGCGGAGAGGCTAAAAAGCGCGCCCCACGACGAGCCGCCCAGTCGCGGAATCGTGTACGTGAATGTCGCACGTTGATCTAGGCGCGAATAGACGAGGCCAAACGCGGCGGTTTCGGCGCTCCCCCGCAAGTTGTGCCTGGCAAGTTCGAACGAGACTCGTGGCCCAAAGTAACTCTGTTGGCTGCCTCTGAACTTCGTTCCAATTCCGATCGGAGGAATTCCCGGCAGAGCGACTGTTCCGACCGGAATGTTGCCGCTTCGCGGAATCACTTCAATTCCTCCTCCAAAATCCACCGAATTGCGAGGCAATTCGTCCACTTTGACGAGCACTTCTTCCTGCCTTTGCCCGCTAATAGGTGCGAGAGATTTGATGCTCGCCCAATCGAAAATGCCAAGATTGTAGAGATCGCTCTCAGACTTCAGAAAAGTTCCCAGGCTCATCGGTTGCCCTTCGCTGATTTTCGGACCCGCCACCTTTCTTATAAAGGTTCTCCGTGTTCTCTTCGCCCCGAGGACCGTCACTTCACCAATTTGCGCTCGCGGACCTTCGTCGATCGTGTAAACCACATCGACGAGATGCGGATTATCCGCAGAAGGAGTTACGCTGGACCGGAATTGCGCATTCAAGTAACCAATATCCAAGTAGTGAGCGAGGATGCTGTTGCGGTCCTCTTGAAGAAGGTGCGCTGAATACGGCTTGCCAGGTCGGAGATTGAGCGCATGCTTGCCTGTGTTCGCCTGCGCGGGCTGCGTCCCGCTGCTCTCCATCTTCAGGGTGTTGACTCTATACTGCTCGCGTTCCGAGATCTCGAAAGTCACATCCACACGAGGTTCGTGATCCGTGACCCTGGGAGTGACCACCACATCGGCGAAACCGGCGTCTTTGTATGCGGCCGTGAGTGCGTTCACGCTCTTTCGAAGCACATCGTCACTGTATTCTCCGTGCGAAAAAAAACGTCCCTTCTTAACAAGAACCAGCCCCGCCAGCTTTTTATCTTCGATATGGTGATTGCCTTGAAAGTTGACGCTCTCCACCCGGTGCTTCGCGCCCCTGTCCACTTCATAGACGACACTTACACTTACAGAGTTTGCCCGTTGATCCAGATGTGAGCCGACTCTCGCGTCAAAGTATCCCTTGGATTGAAAATATGAGAGAAGATTCCTCCGGCCCTCGTCCACAAGGTCTTTGTCAACTGAGTTCTCTTCGTAAATGGGTATTAGGCGCTTGATAGTCCTCTTTGAAATTCGCGCCCCCGTGACGCGAACGGAAAGCATCGGCCCCGGATCAACCTCAAAATTCAGATCTGCCCGGTTGCTTTCCGCGTGATACTCCGGGGATATGAATCGCACAACAGGTGCAAGCCTGCCTTCGCTCCGGAGATGGGCGCGGATGTAATCGACCGACTTCGTGATGCGCTGCTGAGAATATTTCTTCCCCGATTTCAGGGACGCTCCCTTCAACGTCGCCCAGAACGAATCGAGCGCTCGGTGCAGGTCTGCAGCTTCATCGGGGGAAGCACCCGCAATATTCACCTGTCCGATTTTTGCCAGATGGTTGAGGTGGCAATCAAAGATGATGTTGACGATGCGATGCGCCTCATCACGCTCGATGCGTGCTTCAACCGACACAGTAAAGTACCCGTTGTTGCGAAAAAATTTCAGCAGCGCTTCCGTTCCCTGTGACGGCAAATCATCGGTGTAGACAGCCTGCTCGGGAATGCTTGCTGCCTGCAATAATCTTGTATACGGGAAGGTTCGAGTCGCCCCGGGGAAAGACACCATTCCGACGTATAACACTGGTTGAAGAATGAACAGAATGTTTAGTCCCAGCTGTTCCGGCTGAATACTCACCTGAACCTTCGAGAATAGCTTCGTCTGTTGCAGCGCCGCGACAGAGTCGCGGATGACCGTCATGGAGAACGGCTCTCCGGCCTTCTGCTTAATCAAGGAGCGAAACGCCTCCACATCCATGGAGGCTTTCGTCGTTAGGTCCACCTTCGCAACCTTTTGACCTTCAAATTTCTCGCCGCCGCTCGGCTCGCCCTCCTGACCAGATGTAGGAAGGCTCCAGAAAACCAATAGAGCCACAAAGCACATGGCCCGTCGTCTTCTCTTACGTCGCGCGGGCTCCATTCCGGGCAAAATGAGTCCGCAGCTGTTCACGCCTTAAGCCCCTCCTTGTGCATTTCTTGAATCGCGGTATCCGTTTCTGCTCCTATCAAAAGGATCAGATTGGCCATGTAGATCCACATCATAAAGACGATGAAACCGGCAAGCGTCCCATAGACCCGAGGAATATTCGGGGAGTGTTGGATATAGATATTGAATGCGATCGAAGCCAGGACAAACGTAACCGCCACGAATGAAGTGCCCGGCGTCAGCCAGCGCCAAGCCCGCTTGGCATCTGGCAGGAAGTAATTGGCCAAGCTGATCGCGACGAGTATCAGCGACAGGTTGGCGAGCCACCGCGCGATTTCCCACGCCGCTTTGGAGACCGCAAGGGCGCGTAGATGATCCGAGAGCATGCCTGCCGCTCCACGACTCATCGAGGCAAGACCAAATATGGCCAGAAAGAAGATCGCCGATACAAGGGTCGCAATGATTGCTATTAACCGCTTCTTCCAAAAGTTGCGCGTATCTCTCCTGCCGTGGGCGATGCTGAGCGCCTCCATTAAACTCACGAATCCTGAGGACGCCGTCCAGAGTGTTACTAGCAGTCCTATGGAAAGGAATCGCGTGTATCCGTTCGTTAAATCGAGAATCACAGAGAAAAGCAGGTGGCGCGAACCTTGGGGAAGATAGTCAGTAATCCACTGCACCAATGCGTGCCAAAGGTTTGTCGACGGCAGCCAGCCAACGATCGCGGCAACGACCAAGAAAAACGGGAAAATCGAAAGCACGAAGTAAAACGACATTTGCGCCGCTAAATCCAGGCAATCATCCGACAGCACTCGCGACCAAATTCGCTTGACGAACTGGGGACACAAATGTCGCAGGCTGGCGAAGTCAACCGCCAAACGCAGTGCGTTCACGCCATTGTCTGTTTGTCGAGCGCTCACACGTCATACTCCGTGATCGCGGGAGTGAACAACATCAGTGAAACAACTCTAGAAGTCGCGCGCCGGGCCTGCCATCCTGTGAAAGCTGTAGAACCTCGCGGATGTCGAGGAAGTCTTGTTGGGCCAGCTTCCCAACTCATCGGACGCTGTTGTGGCTGCCTTTCGGAAGCTGAAGTGAGCCAATCGCGGCGCGTTCATCAGCACAGCTGCGGAAGCTCACTCTGCTCCCAAGCGTGCGTTTTCCGCTTTACTATGCTCGGGAAGGTTCCAGCTAGCTATCACCGTCAGGACTGTGGCAAACACCACGAGTAAACCAATCGCTCTCCGTTGGGCAATCGCAGTCATGTTTTTTCTCCTAGGGCGGGCGAGACCCGATGGTATTGCGAGCACCAACTGAATGAGGTCGCGTTGTCCGGTCTCAAAAAGGTTGTGCACCTTCACTGCCATGCAGGCTGGGAAATTCCCTTTTGGAATCAGCTGTTTGACAGTGGCCACCGATTGACGCGTCGCGTGCCACGAGACACCACTGGGCAATTTTTTCGGCGGTCTGCGCCTTTTTCCGTACCACCCACGTCCGCGAGCTGAGTCAGATGGCAGGGGACAAATCCTCGATTACAACGTTCGGGTCGTCCTCCTCTACGATCCGGAATTCATTTCAGTCGCTGGAACCATCGTCCACGAACTGGCCATTCGCAGCCATTGCCCCAAGTGAGTGACCGCAAGCCTCAATGCTCTGGTTTAAACTGTCGTTCTGGAGCGCGTCCGGCGAAATGTAAGTCATGCTTGCGCGCGAGGCGCGAGCGAGGCGACTGTCACCGGGTACCCGTTTCGTATGGCGCTAGCAAGAGCGGCGTGCCATTCGCGAAGGGTCGCTGCTTGCTCTCGCGAATTCGCCCATTAGCACGGTGAATCCGCCGTCGCCGACAAATCCCACGCATTGGCGGTCCGGATAGGCGATCTGGGCCGCAATCGTATAGGGCAATCCGTCGGCCATGGCCGCCAGCGTCTCGGAAAGAGAATGTTTCTGACCTCCGAATCGAGACTTGCACTTTAACTTTACAACGACCTGCGAATGTGAAAAAAATGTAAGAGCCGCTTAAGGAGAGATGAAGATGCCCGAGCGCAAGTCGAAAACGAAAATCTTGATCGATGGCGGAGACCCTCAAGAAACGTTTCGAGTCAAAAGTCTCATCGGTTATGTTGATGGCCAGACAACTAACCCGACACTTATTTCCAAGAATCCGGAGATTCGACAGCTGATTTCATCAGGACACAAATTCAGTCCGCAAGAGGAGCTAGACGAATACAAGAAGATTGTGCAGGCAATTGCCCAGCTGGTTGGCGATGCCGGCGTGTCCATTGAGGTTTTCGCTGACTTTGATACGACTGGCGAGCAGATGTTCGGGCAAGGCCGCGATATGTTCGCGTGGATCCCAAATGCGTATGTCAAGTATCCGTGCACTCGCGAAGGGTTGCGCGCCGCGCAGATGTCAGTAAGCGAAGGAATCCGCGTGAACATGACGCTTTGCTTTTCGCAACAGCAGGCCGCCGCCGTGTATGCGGCAACAAAAGGATCAAAAGAGCCGGTGTACGTGTCCCCTTTCTTGGGCAGGTTGGATGATCACGGCGAGAACGGCATGGACTTAGTCAGAAATATCAAGAAGACGTACGAAGCCGGAGATGGGCACGTGCACGTCCTGGCGGCAAGCATCCGTCATCTCAACCACTTGCTTGGGGCGTTTGCCTTGCAGGCTGAACTTGCAACGGCGCCGGGTAAGGTGTGGGAAGAATGGGCGGCAGCATCTTTCCCTTTGCCCGGAAAGGATTTCGTGTACAAGGAATCAGACAAGGCCGGCAATCAGCTGAGGCCGATTCCGTATAAGTCACTTGATTTGACCCTACCGTGGCAGTCTTTTGACCTCCACCATGAGCTCACTGCCAGGGGGATCCAACAGTTTGTCGCGGATTATAAAGGCACTCTGAAACACTCTGCCTGAGATGGGCGAGCCAATGGCGTCGAGCAGATATATCATCCTGGGCGGCGGCATGGTCGCAGGCTACGCGGCAAAGGAACTAGCCAGCCGTGGCTTGAGATCAGGCGAATTGATGATTATTTCCGCTGAGGACACACCGCCCTACGAGCGCCCGCCGCTTTCGAAGGGCTTCCTCTCCGGGAAGGATAACGAAGATGGAATCCTGATTAATAAGCCCGAATGGTACAGGAACCAAGGTATCGATCTGAAATTACAGACGATCATCGACAAGATTGATCTAAAGAACAAACTGCTATACGCAAATTCAGGAGGGGTCTTTGAGTTTGAGACTCTGCTGATCGCGACCGGCGCGCGTGCCAGGAAACTGGATTGCGTTGGAAACGATTTACCCAACGTTTTCTACCTTCGGTCGCTGAGTGATTCCCGCCAAATCCGCGAGAGAGCTGAAAGCTCCAAAAAAGCAGTCGTGGTGGGCGGTGGGTTCATCGGCATGGAGGTGGCCTCCGTGCTTTCGCAAAAGAACATCGAGACTTCGCTGATCGTTCGGGAGGATCGGGTATGGAGCCGCGTATTCACCCCAGCGATGTCGGCATTTTTTGAGCGCTACTACATTTCGCGCGGCGTAAACCTGCTTAAGGAGGAAAGCATCGTTTCACTGCAAGTCAAGGGCGGACTACACGTGTCCCTGTCAAGCGGCCGCACGATTTCATGCGACATGGTAGTTGCTGGCGTTGGCGCTGTACCCGTTACCGACCTGTTCGGCAAGAGTGGCCTTGCCGTTGAAAATGGCATCGTGGTTGACGAGCATCTGGAAACGAACCAGGCCGGCATTTTTGCCGCTGGCGATGTTGCGAACTATGTGGACAAGATTTTCGACAAGCGTCGCCGTGTGGAACACTGGGACAACGCTGTCTCTCAGGGGCAGCACTGGGCAGCTATCGTCCAAGGGGAGCGCCAGCCATTTCTGCACGTCCCTTATTTCTTCTCCGACGTATTCGATTTGTCGTACGAATTGTGGGGTGACTCGGAAGGAGCGACTCAGAACATTCTCCGAGGGGACCTGAGCAGTTCAAGTTTCAGTATCTGGTGGTTAAAAGTAGATTGCTTGGTTGCTGCCTTTGTTATGAATCGTCCAGATGAAGAGCGTCAGTGCGCGCAGGAGTGGATTAAGTCCAAACAGAGAATTTTGGTGGATCGGCTGAAAGAACAAAACCGCTCCATAAAAGAAGCTATCTAAGCCTGTAGACAAAGTCGTAGGGCTCATTCGTTCTACTTCCTTCTCGTTTTCGTCGTCGGAGTTCGAGCCTTAATACGCTTCAGTGCTCGCGCCTTGTGGATTGCAATATGATCGGTTTTATCGCTCTTGATCAGGTACTGCGGTTCGGCCTTTGACGCATGGTGCACATAGCCGTTGAAACGAATGTCGGAAACAACCTTTTTCATGATGACACCGCGAACTCGACCTGCCTCTGAGTTCCATTCAACATGATCACCGCGCTTGTAAATCTTGGACATTCGCCCTCGGGCCCATTGTGAGTGAACCGCACCTTACGATTCAAGAGGCCAGGTCGGCGAAAGGCGGTCGTTCGCCGAAAAATAGATCCCCTGTGCAAGTGTTCAGAACGGTCTTTGAGCTATGCCAAAATCCGTAGTGATTCTGCGATTAACAATGGAAGGACTGGCTAGTCTGCTGAGGGGGTCGAGATTGCGGAGAGTTTCGCGAGTTCGTCATACGTGAAAACGAGCTGTGGGTCATTTGATCCGGGTTTAATTTGCCCCAGACCGGCGCGGCGCGAGAACCAGCGGAGATCTGAAAGTGAAAGACCGAGCAGAATTGCTGCACCACGTTCGCTGATGTGGCTGTTGTTATCTTCGAGCACAGATGAGTCCGGTTCGAAACACACTCGTTGGGGTCCCAAGTATTGGCGCGGGCTACCCAGGCAAATTTTTTGAAAGGGGCCGAATCTGCATTGTGGCCCGGGTAGTCCGCAGGATCGAATAGAGCAATCTGTTCACCACAGAAGCCGCTGTTTTGCAGTCGATGCGCTAGCCCATGATAAGTGAGCTTAAACAGAATGCAGCTTACAAATACGGCCTCGGCTTTGCTATCGGCTCGACTCCGCTTCCTGTCACCGTGAATGGCACAAAGTTGGAAGGAATGTGAATCGTTCTTCACAAGTATCAGGCGTTCAGGGGATGGTTTCATTTCTGCGCCCCAATGAAAATTGCTAAGCAACTGAGCATGCCAGAGCGGCGCCAGCGCGGATTCAGGGAGAAAAAGTGCTGAAAAATTCTGTGAGTTTATCCTGTGTTCGCAGTCGCTACATGTCTCGCGGTCGGAATTCGGAGCAACAATTCGCCAGGTTGCGAGCACGGCCGTGCAAGATAAATCGGCGAAGAGCGATTCCGCTTCGGCGAATATGGTTCACGCAGAAATGCGGAACGTCATGTATCACTTTAGCGACAAGATTGTGGCGCACATTCGCACGCTGTCTGGTGAACTTGAGCCCATTGGCGGGAAAGACATGCCGGTGTTCGACGACAAGAATTCGTTCAACCTGCGAATCTTCAATGCCGAAATCGCGATGAATATGACGTCACTGACGAGCGCGTTTAATTCCTATGTCTTTGCAAGCCCGAAGTCGCCGTTGAAGGACGTCAAGATGACGATTGCGGATGGGAAATTGAAGGTCAAAGGACGGCTGCACGGCAAGGGAGATATTCCGTTTGAAACAGATGGCAAACTGACGCCTACTCCCGACGGGAAGCTACGGATGCAGGCGGACAAGATTCGAGCGTTGGATCTGCCTGTGAAAGGGCTGATGGATCTAATCGGCGCAGACATCGCAGACTTCATCAAGACGGAGAAAGTACCAGGGCTATCGGCGGATGGGAATGGATTGATTTTTGATTTGAAGGAGATCCTGCCGCCGCCCCACATCGACGGACTGGTGACCGCGGTACGTGTTCACGGACAGAACCTGATCCTGACTTTCGGAACGCCCAGGAAAACCAAAGCCACGCGGAGCGAAAGCGGCAACTACATGGCGTACCACGGAAATCAACTTCGATTCGGCAAACTGACGATGAGCGGTGCAGACCTAACGCTTATGGATATGGATCCAAACGATCCGTTTGATTTTTATCTCGATCATTACTTACAACAACTTGAAGCCGGTTATACAAAGATTACGGCGAACTTCGGGCTGCGCGTTTCCATGAAGGATTTCGATAAGCTGCCAAGAGCGCGCGCGGAGAGCAAGCGAACCGGCCAGTAACTGGAAAGCCGTTCGAACGACCGACTTAATTCTTTGCGGGATCGGAGACCGAGATTGGTCCACCAAGTTCAGCACGAATTTTGGCCGCCTTTTCGGATTGATCCATTGCGTCGTATTCAGACAGGAGATCGTTTCGAGCGGTCTGAACCCAGCGAGTAGGCGGAGTGGATTGTTTCATTAGAAGTTCGTAACCGGCGCGGCTTTCCGCCTCGGCGTCGGAGTAACGCTTATCGCGGAAAAGCACTCCCCCGAGTCTCACGTGCGCGATAGCAATATTGAGGTGGCCTGCCGGAAGCGAATCGGTGTACAGCTTAACCGCGTCCCTGTAGAGTTGCTCCGATTTTGCGTAATCCTTTCGATCAGCATAGAGACCAGCTAGATTCGCAACGGCCGCTCCCAATTGCTGGTTTTTCTCGCCGTACACTGACCTGTAAATGTCTGCCTGGCGGCGGAAATCCACCTCCGCCTCGTCGAGATTTCCCTGGTGCTGAAGAGCGAGACCAAGCTCACCCACCGCCAAGGCAACGCGGGGATGAACTTGTCCGTAGTGTTTTTCGAGAGCGCCGAGCGATTCGCGAAGGATTGGGATGGCTTCTTCTGCTCGGCCTTCCGCGATCAGATACTTGCCGAGAATCGTCATGTCGTCAGCCGTCTCCGGATGGTTCTTTCCATACCAGGCCTGCATGATGCCAGCCGCGGTTCGCTGAAGACGCTCGGCCTCCGCGTAGTGACTCCACTGATACTGAATGTCAGCGAGGTTAGTGAGATCTTGGGCGACGTTTGGATTGCGATCGCCGTAGATTTGCTCATCCATTTGGAGTGCGCGTTCGTTCAGGTCTTTCGAAATGTCGTAGTGGCCGAGGTAATAGTGCGTGTTCGCGAGTTCGCTCAGAGTAGCAGAAAGATCAGCAGGCACGCCTCTTGGGCCTGACTCAAGACGCATGGCTTCTTCGAGAGTGGGAATAGCTTCGTCATACTTGCCCCGATTATCAAGAATGCGGCCGAGGGTAAGTGTGGCACGCCCGACTATCGGATGATCAGGAGGGAGATGGCGCTTGCTCATCTGGAGACCTTGGCGGGCCAAGTTCTCCGCCTCGGCAAGCTGAGCTTGATCGTTCCGCAAATTTGCGAGTGCAACGAGGCTTTCGGCCACTTTGGCGCTGTCGACTCCATCGGACTTTTTGCGCTGAGTAAGAGACGCCTTTAAGAGCGAGTCGGCTTGATCGTACTTACCCAGTTGGTCGTACATAGTGCCAAGGGTTTGATAGAGGTCTGCTTGAATTTCCGGATCTTCGTCAAGCGCATGTGCCTGCTTTTCGCCGCGTTCCAGCACGGTTACGACACGGAGATCGTCAGCGGGACCGGTGGATTCAGCGTCACCCTGAAACAGATCCTGCATGAACTGCTCGACACGCTGGGTGCGAGCAGCCTCAGCGAGCGCGACGTTGCGGGCCTTCGCAAGCCTAAGCGTATAGAAAATAACCAGGGCCACTACTATCACGCTAGCGAGCGAGGAAACGATGACGGCGCGTTGGTTGCGGCTAACGAATTTGCGCATCCGGTAAAGCGCGGAATCGGGACGGGCTTCCAATGGTTCACCGCGGAGACAGTGATCGATGTCGCGAATCAGCGCTTCAACCGAGCGGTACCGGCGCTGCGGATCTCTGTGCATCGCCGTTAAGCAAAGGACGTCGAGGTCCGTCCACTCGACTTTGGTGGCCGAGCCCGTTGCGCCTAACGAACTTGCAGTCCTTTCAGAGACAGCTCGCTGAGCGACTACCGACGGCTTCACAGGATCGCTATCGAGAATTGCCTGGGCTTCGGCGGAAGTGCGATTCGAAACGTCAAAAGGAAGCTGACCGCATAAGAGTTCGTAAAGAATGACCCCGAGCGAATACACATCCGATTGAATCCCGACTCTATCGCCGCGGATCTGCTCGGGCGAGGCATAAGCGGGCGTCAGAAAGCGAAAGCTTGTGCGAGTAACATCGGCGGACAGGTTGACGTCTTCGAGTTGTTTGGCGATGCCGAAGTCGAGGAGCCGAACTGTGCCGTCGCTTCTTACGAGAATGTTCGACGGCTTCAAATCGCGATGAATCACAGCCTGACTGTGGGCGTATTCCACAGCTTCGCAGATCGATCGGAACAACTTCAACCGATCGGCGACGGAACAATTAAGTTTCTTGCAGTACTCAGTGATTGAGCATCCTTCCACATATTCCATGATGAACAGCGGCGTACCATCGGGAAGAGTGTCGGCATCGTAGAGCCGGGCGATAGAAGGATGGTTCAGCTGCGCAAGTGTCTGCTGTTCGCTTGAAAAGCGTTCGCGGCGAGCGGGCGATACCCACGCATCGCGCAAAATCTTGATTGCCACCTGGCTGCGAAGGTCGCGGCGTTCCGCCAAGAATACGACTCCCATTCCACCTTCGCCGAGTACACGCACGATGCGGTATGGACCAAACTCCTTAAACGGAAAACGGGACGAAGCAGGATCGTCCAGAACCTCGGAGGCAATGTCAGCCATATTTCGGTTCAGCAGCGAAGAGTCTTTTGCGTCCTCGTCGAGCAGGGCCTGAACATCGGCCATCAGCGTGGCGTCGTCCGCGCAGGCCGATTCGAGAAAAGCACGCTGTTGTATCTTCGGCAAATCCGCGGCGCCGTGAAAGACGGATTGAATGCGATCCCAGCGACTACTATCCATTGTTTAACCGCAAACGTGCGCGCTAACGGCCTCGGCGAAGCTCGTGAGCGAGCCAAGCCTTTGCCGCTCGCCAATCGCGCAGAACGGTTGCTTCAGAAACCTCCAAAAGCTCCGCCGTTTCGGCGACGTCGAGACCCCCGAAAAACCGGCTTTCCACCATCATGGCTTGACGCGGGTTCATTTGCGCGAGTTGCTCAAGAGCAGTATCGAGCGCGATCAGCTCCCTTCCGGAAGCTGGCTTTTCGTCGAAGGAGTCATCAAATGCGACGGTGACATCTCCGCCGCCGCCGCGTTTGTTCGCATTTCGACGCCGCGCGGCTTCGATCAAAAGTTGGCGCATTGCGCGCGCAGCGATTCTCTTGAAATGCAAGCGGGACGCAGTCGTGAAAGCAGGAGACTTTGACAGCTTGAGCCACGCTTCGTTGACGAGGGCGGTCGGACTGAGCGTCACGCTCGGGTCACCGCGCTTCACTGCTGAGGCAAGACGGCGAAGCTCTTCGTAGGTGACGCTGAAAAGCTGATCTAGGGCAGCGTCGTTGCTCAGGGCTATCGGCCAAATTGGGGTACCTAGAAGTTCAGCAGGCTTTCGAGGACGGTCGAGATTCTCGAAGAAGCATGACGGTTTTTCCCGCGCCTTCGCGCAATGCGCTATGAATGCCGCTACCAAGCCCAGCCGGTGGCGGTGTAACGATATCGGGGTGCATGCGAAAATCCTAGCACTGGGATTCGCTCGCGGCAACCTCGGAAAAACACCGATTCGAATGAAATGGTGCAGACGGAATCGCGGCAGATTATTGGGTTTCATGCCATCAGGGGAGTTCTCTATGAATGACAGAAATCTTCGGCAAGGTCGCTCTGGGATGTGCCATCGCCTGCGGTGCTTTTAGTCTCGGCGCGTGCGGAGCCGGACTATCTGGTACTTACACAAACCCGACCGGCTTGGTCACGCTTGATCTTAGATCCGGCGGGCAAAGCTTCGCTCACAATGATGGGTCAGAACGAGCAGTGCACCTATGACGTTAGCGGAAAGAATCTAACCCTAACATGCGGCGGAGATAAGACGGTGTGGGGCATCCACGACGACGGCTCACTTACAGGACCGGGCTTTGTGGGCACGCTAGCGAAACGAAAGTCTTAAAGCCGAAGATTTTTGGACATCGAAGCTAGGTATGGCGGAGCTGCTTTTCGCCCATGCCATTCTCAGTAGCGCTCATAACTTCTCGAACTTTGTTGGCCAAGTCGTCTGGACTGAATGGTTTTTCGATGAAAGCCGTGCCCGGACTTAGAACCCCGATGTTGATCGCCGCATCCTCGGTGTAGGCAGACATATAAAGCACTTTGATACCGGCGCGCAGTTTTGAGAGACGCTCCACCAGTTCGCGGCCTTTCATCCCCGGCATTAGCACGTCGGTTAGCACCATGTCGATCGGTTGCTCGCGGCGCTCCATGAATTGAATGGCATCCGCTCCGCTTCGAGCTTCCAGTACGGTGTAGCCGCTGATTTTCAAAAATTCGCGAGTCATGCGACGAACAGCGTCGTCGTCTTCTACGACGAGAATCGTCCCTTCCCCTTTGCGGACCTGCACAGGAATCTCTGGCGCCGTCGTAACTTCGACGGGCTCATCGACACGCGGCAAGAATATTCTAATTTCCGTGCCAGCTCCGATCTTGCTCGAGACGGCGACAAAGCCTCCGCTCTGGCTGACCGTCCCATAGACAGTAGCGAGACCGAGGCCAGTTCCCTTCCCGCGATCCTTCGTGGTGAAAAATGGCTCGAAGATGTGCGATTGCGTCTCTTCGCTCATGCCATGGCCAGTATCGCGGATGGCCAGCACTGCGTAAGGGCCCGCATGCGCTGCGGGATGTGCGGCGAGTGAAGGTGCATCGAGATCGGCATTGAATGTTTGGATCGCGAGCTCTCCACCTTCCTGCATTGCGTCCCTGGCGTTAAAAACCAAATTCATAATGACCTGTTCAAGGAGCGCCTGATCGGCTTTGACGTGGCCGAGATCCGGGTCAAGGTCGATCGAAAGCTTAATGTCGTCGCCGAGTACGGGCGGCAACATATTGGCAACCTGAGTGGTCAGGGCATTGAGATCGAGCACGCGTGGCTGAAGCACTTGCTTCCGGCTGAACGCTAATAGCTGGCGGGTAAACGAGGAAGCGCGATCGGTAGCCTGCAAGATTTCGTCAAGTTCCCTCCGTAGAGGGCCGTTAACTCCCACGTTTCGCAATGAAAGCGCCGCGTGACCGCGAATGACCATAAGCAGGTTATTGAAGTCATGAGCGACGCCGCCCGCGAGGCGTCCTACGGCCTCCATCTTTTGCGCCTGGCGCAATGCATCTTCAGCTTGCTGGCGCCCGGCGATTTCTTTTTCGAGATCCTTGTTTGCTTTTGCCAGATCCCTCGCACGCAGCTGAGCTGTTTCGGCCATGTACACTGCAAATGCCATCATTCCTGCGAGCAATATTCCGGCAACGAACACGACTTGCGGCAATGGGGTTCGTGTGTAAACAAGGGTCTCTGGCTTCGGCCACGCGTAGGCGCGCCATGTGACCTGCTGAAACTGAATGTCGGCCGTTTGCACCCATTTCTTATCCGGTTGGCTGCCGGAAGATCGATTGTAGATTTGCTCATCACCATCGTAGATTTCGATCCAATAGTCAGGAGCTACGTCCTGCAGAATAGGCGAAAGAAGAGCCTCGTAGCGAAAGGCACCTAACAAGAAGCCGGTGAGTTCCTCATGGGAATAGACCGGAACACAAATCAAAAGACCTTTGCCGCCTTGGCGGAAAGTCACCGGGTGGGAGACTACGGCTCGATGACGCTCCTGGGCCTCCTGGAGAACCAAGCGGCTGGGCTCGTCGGTGCCCAGATCCGCTCCTCGCTCCTGCTGATCGAAGTCGGCTGGCGTCATCCAAAGCACACGATAGGATGGATCGATCCATTCGATCGCTTGGTAGGCAGGAAAGCCACCCACGGCGAGTTGAACGTCCGATCGCATGTCCGAGTCGTTGGTTTGCCCACGAGCCTGCCATCGCCCCGCCAGTTGGTCGAGCACGAGAATGCTGGCTCGTAATTCCGATTCCGTCTTGGTTCTTACGAAAAGAGCTTGTTCTTTGGTCGCGGCCTGAATTTCCGTGCGGCGATGGGCGAGCAACATCTGCCAAAGGATGAGAGCGGCTATGACGGTGGTGAGACCAAATATGGCGGGTAGCAGAAGCCGCTCGGCAAACTTACGTTGCATCAACTCCATCTCCGAGGATCGTCCTTTCGCCGGCGAGATCGTGAGCGCAATCGCCGTTCCGTCGAAAAGACTTGCTATTGATGCTGCGCTCTCTCAAAGCGGCAAGTCAAGTTCGAACGAATTATTCCAAGAGATTGGAAGCAGCCGAGTAGCTGCCGCTGCCTCGAATAGGCCGATATTGTGGTAAAGTCTCGCGGTTTGCGACACAACCTCGAGGGTACACGGCAATTTGACTGTAATCGAATACGTCATTCTCGGCGTAGCGGCAATACCGTTTATCTATTACTTTCTGGCTCTTTACAGCACCGCTCACTTCTTAGCCGACGCGAAAGGCCGGGGGAAGAGATAGCGAGGATTTCACGCCTCCGCTTGAGCTGTCTGAAGCCGATCAAGGGGCTCGACGTGGACGCGTATGAGAACTACGCGAGCTTCTGCCGGCAGGACTACCCCGAGTACGAAATAGTGTTTCTGCGTAGATTCAGACGATCCCGCACTTCCGGTCCTTGAAAAATTGATCCGCAATTTCCCCGAGCGGGATATTCGCTTGCTTTTCGGTTCTGGGCGAGACGCGATCAACGACAAAGTTGCACGGCTCGTGCGTCTGACGAATGAGGCAAAGTACGATCTTTTTGTCATCACTGATGGCGACGTACGTGTGCGGCCCGATTACTTGCGCGCTGTGGCAGCACCATTCCGCGATCCGAAGGTCGGTGCGGCCACCTGCCTGTACGTTTCGACGCAGGAGAGGAGTTTCCTGGAGGAGTTGCAGTCGATTTCGATGATCTCGGATTTCTTCGCCGGCATCATCGTCGCGTGGCAAGTGGATGGAGTGAAATTCACGTTGTCGCAATCCATTCTGACGACGCGAAAAAATATCGAGGGGTTCGGCGGATATCAGCTCATCGAGGATCGTCCAGCGGATGATCTTTATATCGGACGCCTTGCGGCCGAGCAAGGTTTTGAAGTACGGCTGCTGCCGTATGTTGTGCAGTCGGTGGCGGATTTTCAGACTCTCCGCGAGTTTCTCTACAAGCGCGTACGTTGGATGACGGTTATGCGGTTGATGCGTCCGTGGGGGCACATGGGATTGCTATTTACTTGGGGACTGCCCTGGGCTCTGCTGGCGATCGCAATTCATCCGACTTTGAACATCGCAGCGGCGTACCTGGGAACTTACTTCGCGCTGCGAATCGCGATGACATGGTTGATTGGCGTCGGGGCTATGAAGCAGGCTGGCTTGTGGAAGAAGATGCCGCTGATCCCGCTATGGGACGCTTTTGCCTTTTTCATTTGGCTGGTCAGCTTCGGCCGCAAGACCATCCGATGGCGTGGTATTGACTACTTCCTTCGCGAAGGACGGCTCGTGGCCGTCAGCCAAAATCCCGAGCAGAGCGCCGCACGATGACGCAAATCGGACAAACTTAAATGAAAACTTACCTGGTGACCGGGGGCTGCGGCTTTATAGGTGTCAATTTGATTCCGCGCCTCATCGAGCAAGGTGTGCGAGTGCGCGTGCTCGATAATCTCAGTCTCGGAAGGCGCGAAGATGTTGATCCGCTCGGAGTGGACCTCCACGTGGGCGATATTCGAGATCCGGCCGCTGTGGCGAAAGCTTGCAAAGGGATCGATGCTGTTGTGCATCTCGCCGCTCACACGCGGGTGGTGGAATCCCTTTCTGATCCGCAATTGAATTTTGAGGTCAATGCTGCCGGAACATTGAACGTGTTGCAGGCATGCCGTAACGCCGGAATTCCAAAAATGATTTTCGCGTCGACCGGTGGCGCGATTCTTGGGGAACAGGAACCGCCGGTTCACGAGGGAATGGTTCCGCGGCCGATTTCGCCTTATGGCGCAAGCAAACTCGCGGGGGAAGCGTACTGCTCGGCCTATACCGGAGCGTATGGCTTGAAAACGGCGGCGTTGAGATTCTCGAATGTTTACGGGCCCTACTCGTATCACAAAGGCAGCGTGGTAGCGCAGTTTTTCAGGAACCTTCTGCGCAGCGAACCAATCGTCGTCTATGGTGACGGGGAACAGACGCGAGATTTCTTGTACGTGGCAGACCTTGTGGAAGCTATTCTGTTAGCTGATAAGACTGAACCGGCTGGTGAGGTGTTTCAGATCGCTTCCGGGCGAGAAACCTCGGTTCGAAGTCTCCTGGAAGCAATGAAAGCGATGCTACCCGAATGTAAGTTTGATGTTCGATTTGAACTCGCACGAGCGGGAGAAATTCTGCGCAATTATGCCAACGTCGAAAAAGCGCGCCGGATTCTGGGATTTGATCCCAAGACGCAGCTGCATGACGGCTTGGAAAAGACCTGGCAGTGGTTCATTTCGCATGATCGCGACAGCAAGTTAAAATAGTAGCCTGACAAACAAGCGATCATACCTACCGATCACATCAAGAACTGAGGACTTATGAGTTCAAGCAAACTTACGGTGGAAGAGCGCGATGATATGGTGCCCATGAGCACCCTGCAACACAACAATGCTCATTCCGGGCGTCACTTCAAGACGTATTTTTTGATCCTGCTGGTCATCATCTTCAGCCCGCTCGGCAATGTGCTGCTCAGTACGGGAATGAAGGAAGTAGGGCCAATGACGTTCCACACAGCCTCTCAATTCTTTGGCGTTTTTGCTCAGGTTTTCACCTCGGGCGCCATCTGGCTTGGAATCGCATCATTGTTCGTGTATTTCATTTCGTACATGCTGGTCTTGTCTTGGGCCGACTACAGCTACGTGCAGCCCGCCACAGCAATGGGCTACGTGATCGTGGCCATCCTCGGGCATTTCGTTTTGCACGAAATAGTCACACCGCTGCGCTGGGTCGGAATCTCTTTGATCTTTCTGGGTGTGCTTATAGTCGGCCACACACCTCCGCGCACGACGGAGCACAGCTAATGCTAAAAGAGCTGGTGCTTCTTTTTCTGATCGTGTTCGCTGGAACTGGTGGCGAATTGTGCGTGACGCGAGCGATGAAGAAGATTGGCGAGGTGAAAGATTTTCGCCCAGCATCTTTGGTGCAGACGATATTCCGGGTGATGGGCGTCGGATGGATGTGGCTAGGCGTCGCATTGATGGCACTAGCTTTTTTTTCGCTACTCGGGATGCTCTCTCTAGAAAGCGTGAGCTTCGTTGTGCCGGTTACAGCTTTGAACTACGTCGCGGGCGCCCTGGGAGGAAAATTCTTTCTCGGGGAGCGCGTGATGGGACGGCGGTGGGCTGGCGTTTTTCTCGTTTGCATTGGCGTGACCTGCGTATTTTTCAGCAGAAGATAGGGATTTCAAGATAGCTGCAGGTGGAACGAGTTGGCGATTCTTCCGAATGACGCGGTGACTAGGCGTTCGACGTATCGTTTACTTCTGCCACGCCGATTGGAAATCTCTTCTCGCTGCCATTCTGACCTTGGGTAAGACGGCCCAGGTGAAAGAGAGCGGACGAAACGGCGTGCTTCATCGCCAGCGAGCTCTCTACTCCGCACGTGCAACCCGGACATTCCCTTCGAATCATCGCTTGCGCCTGTTGAGCGTACTCGTCCGAGGCCAGGATGTTTTCCAGACTGTCCTTCAGAATGTTTCCGACCGGCTTCAGCGGGTAACATCCGGTCAGAACGTCACCATTCGATATGACGAAAACCTGAAGGTATCCAAGGACACATGGGGGCTCTTCTAGAGTTTCGTCGTTGTTGTAGTAGCGTGTGATGTAATCCACTTCGTAGTCGGGACGTTTCAGTTTGCCGCGGAGAACTGTTTCGATTTCCTGCACATCGCTTCGCTGCGGCCACATTGCGTCGAGATCCGCATCCTTGGTGAAATACAGACTACGCGTCAGGATATTGGACTCCAACTGAGCACCCGCCGCGCGGGCAATATCGGCCAATTCGCTGAGTTCCTTGGCGGAGATTCGATTCAGCGTCACCGAAATCTTCACCTTCTTATTTCGCAACAGCTTGATGCCTTCCATTGCCAGATCGAAATACCCGCGGATCCCGCGAATTAAATCGTTCGTTTCCTTCAAGCCATCAATCGAGACTGCCACGCTCGTGATCGGAGAATCGTTCATTTCCTTGTGAAGCTTCTTGAGCAGCAGACCGTTGGTTTGGATGATGATGCTCTGGAAGGAAGAGGTATTGGATTTGTTCAGAATTTGAAACAAATCCGTGCGGAGAAGGGGTTCTCCGCCGGTAAACCGCAGTGACCGTACGCCCAAAGCACCGAGTTCATTGACGAGCGAGATCGCCCGGTCGGTATTAATTCCGTCCTGCCAGCGAGTCTGCCAGTAGTTGCAACTGATGCATTTCGCCTGGCAATTTTCCGTTAATTTGACGTGCGCAGCGAGCGGACGAATCTTGGAAGGCAGCAACTTGGGTGATACTTTGCTGCCCAGCCATACTCGCGGAAGATAGAAACCAGACGCCACCTTCACGGACTCCTCAGAAATACACTACTCACAAACCCACATGTTAATCGTAACCTGCGCCACTCACTCTCGCAACACCAAAGCTCTCTCTGCGCGCGATGAGTTACAGCTAGCCGCTAGCGTTTCTTCCCTTTCGATGCCGCACGTGCAGGTCGCTTCGAGGAGCGCCCTCCAAGAGAAGCCCTGGCCGTCAAATTCTGCTGGAGCCGCCGGTCATTGCGAGGCTCGCGCCAATTAACCTGCGGCAACATTAGTGATGCGTCTACCCTGTCACGATAGCGCACGGCGATTGTCACCAGCGAATCCAGTAGAGCGTCGGACAGGAGGTGAGGTTCGAGTCCGAGATCAATCAACTTCGAATGCTTGGCATTGTAGTAGTGCTCTTCGGCTTCGACACGCGGGTCAGGCAGATGGTCGATTTCGACGTTCATTCCCAGTTTCTTTCCGACTGTTTCGACCATCTGGGCCAATTCGAGAACCGAGAATTGCTCTGTGAACTGATTGTACACGCGGCACTCGCCACGAGAGGCCGGATTCTGGCAGGCGATCTCGATGCAACGAACCGTGTCGCGTATGTCGAGGAAGCCGCGCATTTGTCCGCCCTTGCCGTATACGGTAAGCGGTTGGCCGATCGCCGCTTGCACGCAAAAGCGGTTGAGCACGGTGCCGAACACGTCATCGTAATCGAAGCGGTTGATAAGCGCTTCGTCGAGGGCAATCTCGTCGGTCATCGTGCCGTACACGACGCCCTGATTTAGGTCGGTGGCGCGAATTCCCCAAATCTTGCAGGCAAACATGATGTTGTGGCTGTCATGAACCTTTGACAGGTGATAGAACGAGCCCGGCTGCTTGGGATACGGCAGGACATCCTTGCGGCCGTTGTGCTCGATCGTGATGTAGCCTTCTTCGATGTCGATGTTCGGCGTGCCGTATTCGCCCATCGTGCCGAGCTTGATGAGATGGCAGTCTGGTTGAAATTCGCGAATGGCAAAAAGTACGTTTAGCGTTCCCAGTACATTGTTCACTTGGGTGAAGACTGCGTGCTTGCGGTCGATCATCGAGTATGGTGCGGAGCGCTGTTCCGCGAAATGCACGATTGCTTCCGGCTTAAACTGCTTCACCATCGACGAGAGGAAATCGAAATCGGCAACGTCGCCGACAAAAAGATCGACTGTCTTTCCTGAGCGCATTTGCCAGACGCGGAGTCTCTCGGCCAACGGACGAATCGGAGTGAGAGTTTGCACACCAAGTTCGTCGTCCCACTGACGGCGCAGGAAATTATCGATAATGGCCACTTCGTGGCCCTTTTGCGAAAGATGGAGAGCCGTGGCCCAGCCGCAATAACCATCTCCGCCTAACACCGCAATTTTCATGCTTGCCTCCAAGCCAGAATAGAGACGAGTGAAGCTATAAAGATGCACCACAAAGATGACAGAGGGCCGTCAAATCATCGCCATTTAGTCCGAAACAGCAATATAGCATGTGGCTTTGCTGCACTATCTATCAGATGTCGGTTGGCGGAATTAGGCTTCGACAATCGGGACGAATTCTTCCACGAAATTATATGCATCCGAGAACGAATTATAAAGCGGCACAGGGGCTACGCGCAGAATGTCCGGCTCCCGCCAGTCGCAAATCACGCCTCGCTCTTTGAGTGCGTCGCAAACGGCACGACCCTTGTTGTGAAGGCGCAAGGACAGCTGTGCACCGCGCTGCGCCGGATTGCGAGGTGTGATGATCGATAATGAGCGCGAACGGTGTTGTTCGAGCAGAAATTCGAGATAAGCAGTCAGGGCCATGCTCTTCTCGCGCAATGCGGTAATTCCGACCTCGTCGAAAATTTCAAGCGAAGCGCGCAACGCCGCCATCGCCAGAACGGGCGGATTTCCCAGCTGCCAGCCCTCGGCGCCGGGAATCGGATGAAAATCCGGTCCCATTTGAAACCGGGTTGGTTTGTCGTGTCCCCACCAGCCGGCGAAGCGCGGCAGATTAAATTCGCGCGCGTGGCGTTCGTGGACGAAGCATCCGCCGACGCAGCCGGGACCGCCGTTCATGTATTTGTAGGTGCACCAGACCGCAAAATCACAACCCGAATCGTGTAACGCGAGCGGAACGTTGCCCGCCCCGTGCGCCATATCCCAACCGACGACACAACCCTTCGCGCGCGCGGCCGTGGTGATGCGCGGGTAATCAAAAAATTGACCGCTATAATAATTCACGCCTGCAAGCATGAGCAGCGCGATCGTGTCGCCTTCGCGCTCGATGAGGCTTTCTATATCTTCGGTGCGGATTGTAGTCTCTCCCGGGCGGGGACTAAGCTCAATTAGAGAAGACGCAGGATCGTAGCCGTGAAATTGAAGCTGAGATTTGACCGTGTACTGATCGGAAGGAAACGCGTTTGACTCAATCACAATCTTGTTTCGTTCGCGGGTGGGACGGTAAAACGAAACCATCATGCAATGAAGATTTACGGTGAGCGTATTCATCACCACCACTTCGGAAGGCAACGCTCCCACAAGTCTCGCCGTCGGCTCGGTGAGCAGTTCGATGTAGGGAACCCACGGCTGTGGGCCATGAAAATGGCCTTCGACCGCAAGCTCCTGCCACAGCTGCATCTCACGTTCGACATATCCGCGTGCGGATTTCGGCTGCAAACCCAGCGAATGACCTGTGAGGTACACCCACTCGCGATCACTCGTTCCGCGAGGAATGTAAAAGTGTTCGCGGTAGGACGCGAGCGGATCCTGACTGTCTAATTTCTGCGCGAAGTCTCTTGTCGCTTCGAATCGAGTCGCGTCGAAACTGCTCGAGACCATCCATGTCTCCTGTGATCGCAAAACGATACCACAGGAGACACACGCTCCCGTTGCGGAAGGAATGATGACGAAAAGAACCTGCCGAGACTTATTTCACGCTGGCCGTGCTGGTCGGCAGATTCACGTACTTGCAGACGTCTTTCACCGCATTGCCCAGCATGCGAGTGGTGGTGCTGTAGACGGCCACTCCACCATGCTGATACACGGTGAACTTGTAGTTGCCAGACCAGCCGCCCGCTTCGAGCATGAAATCAGATTTCTTCGAATCGAGCGTCATTGCGACGTTGGGGCACTTCTCAACGATGTGCTTCATCAGATCTGCGTTCGAAATTGTGGACGCCGGCGACAGAAACAGTTTCACAGGTCTCGGGTCCGCACTCGCAGTTCCAGCGGCTGCCAAAAACAAGAACATTGAATACTAAAAGTATGAGTTTGTTCATTTTAGAATGGCTCTCCTATTACAGACATTATAAAACTTTCGATTATTGGGACGAAATTTTTCGTTAAGAGGTTGCATTGCCATCAACAGTGAAACACCCCGGTCCACGAAAAGTCGTGGCACTCGGCCAACTCTGAGAACTTACGATCGTGAGATGTGGAAATTTTAGGGCAGTTTTGCCATTAATTGCTGACCGGAGGGCAACTGCGATTTGCCCCAGCCGCCACCGAGGGCCTCAATGAGCTGCACGCTGGCGGTGATTTGCTGGTTTCGGAGGCCAACGGCGGTTTCCTTGGCACCTAACAGCAGGGTCTGCGCAGTAATTACGTTCAGGTACGGATCAATCCCCAGCTTGTAGCGGTCCGTCGCGACCTTCAGGTTTCTTTCTGCTGACCTCACCGCCGTATCTTGTTGCTGAATCTCCATAGATAGTATTCGGAGCGCTGCTAGATTGTCCTCCACCTGCTGGAAACCGGTCAGGACGGCGAGGCGGTAATTCGCCACGGTCTGGTCGTAAGCCCCTCGGAATTGTTGAACAGTGGCGTGACGCAGCCCCGCATCAAAAAGCGTCTCGGCAAGCGCTGGTCCTACGGACCAGAATCGGCTCGGCCACGTAAACCAAGTGGACGCCGATGTGGATTCGAGTCCTAGCATGGCGCTCAGTGTGACGGTGGGATAGTAGGCGGCTGTTGCGATTCCAATTTGTGCGTTGGCTTGAGCCATCAACCGTTCGCTGGCGGCGATGTCCGGGCGGCGTTCGAGAAGTTGCGAAGGAAGACCAAAAGGGATTGCCGGAGGTTTCGCTTTCAACGGCTCGATGGGAATCGAGAAATCAGACGCTGGTTTGCCAACGAGAACTGCGATCGCGTGCTCGAATTGAGCTCGTGTGAGACCTACGCCGGTAGCCTGCGCTTGTGTCGTCTCAAGCTGTGTTTCCGCCTGCGCCACGGCCTCGTCTGAATCGATTCCCGTTTCATAAAGAGCCTGGGTCAGCTTCAGCGACTCCTGATAATAAATAACGGTAGAGTCCAGCAATTCCTGCAACGCGTCTTGACTACGGAGAGAAAAATAATCGATAGCCAGTTCCGATTGGACAGTTAAGCGTGTGTTTTCCAGGTCGGCGGCGCTTGCCTGTGCGCCGTACACCTGCGAACGCACCGAGTTGCGGATCTTTCCGAATAGGTCCGGTTGCCAGCTAGCGTCAAATGGAAGGTTATATTCCGTGAACGAGAGGTTCGCTGAAGAGCCAGTTCCCCCGCCCCCCGATCCCGTCGAAAACGTTCTTAGCGACGCCGATTGGCGGATTTGTGAGATCGAGGGATTCGTGGACAGAGTTGGGAAATACTGAGAACGCGCCTCCTTGACCATGGCGCGAGCGGAAAAGAAACTTGCAGCGGCTGCGGCGATGCTCTGGTTCGAAATATCGATTTGTTCCTCGAGAGCATTGAGTTGGGGGTCGTTGTAAATCTCCCACCACTTCCCTCGAAGTTCATCATCCTTGGGCTGAGCCACCTTCCAGCCATCGGTCGTTGGGAAATTGGCCGGCGTCAACTCCTTGTACGCAGCGGGCGTGGGTGCGGAAGGCGTGTGATATTTCGGGCCCACGGTGCAGCCACCGAGCAGAGCTGTAGCTCCGCTAGCAACGCAGATCGCCCGCAGAAATCCTCGGGTCGTCATCTGATTTCTTCGTTTTTGTTGTTTGGTTTTGTGTGGCATTGAACGCGTCGGCCAACTACTCATCCGGCGATCTCCTGAGGAGTTGCTCCCGCGTGGCCCTTCTCATGGCGCCCTTCCCACCAGAGGCGCATTCGGTCCATGTAGAGGTACACGACGGGAGTGGTGTAGAGCGTGAGCATTTGACTAAAAATCAATCCGCCCACGATCGCGATGCCGAGCGGACGCCTGAGTTCGGAACCGACGCCACGGCCCAACGCCAAAGGCAACGCGCCGAGCAGGGCGGCCATAGTCGTCATCAGAATCGGGCGAAAGCGGAGCAGACAGGCTTGAAAGATTGCGTCCTTCGAACTCTTCCCTTCATTTCGTTCGGCGGCGAGCGCAAAATCGATCATCAGAATCGCGTTTTTCTTCACGATTCCAATCAGCAAGATGATCCCGATCAGCGCGATAACGCTGAGGTCCAATCGAAAAAGCATCAGAGCCAGCACAGCACCAACGCCCGGCGGACGGAATCGTGGAAATAATCGTGATCGGATGAATGAAACTCTCGTAGAGGATCCCCAGCACGATGTAAACCGCAAGAAGCGCTGTAATAATCAGCATCGGCTCGGTTGAGAGCGACGCTTGAAAAGCTTGCAGCGTTCCCGAATACATTCCCCGAATAGATTGCGGCATCCCGATCTGCTGCTCCATCTGATTGATTGTCGCGGCCGCGTCGCTAAGAGAAACTCCCGGCGCTAGATTGAATGAGACTGTCACCGACGGAAACTGGCTCTGATGATTGACGGCGAGCGGTGCAGTTTTAGGCTCGAAATGTGCTATGGCGCTTAGGGGAACTTCACCACCGGTCGTCGGATGAACATACACATCGTTCAGTCCCACCGGGCTTTGCCAAAACCGCGGCGCTGCTTCCATCACAACGTGATATTGGTTGAGCGCGGTGTACATCGTCGAAACCTGTGCTTGACCAAAAGACTGGTAGAGCGTGTTGTCAATGAGTTGAGGTGTAATTCCAAGGCGCGACGCCGTGTCGCGATCGTAAACAAGCGACGCTTGAAGCCCGCTATTCTGCTGATCGGTATTCACATCGGTGAAGCCGGGTAACTTTCGCATCTGCTGGAGGAGTTGGGGTCCCCACTTCACCAGATCGTCCAGGTTGTCACTTTGAATCGTGTATTGAAACTGGGCGTTGCTCTGGCGCCCTCCGATCCGCAGGTCCTGGCCAGCTTGTAGAAAAACGGTGGCTCCGGGAACGGACGTCAGCTTGGGCCGCAGGCGGTTGATGACATCGCTTGAACTTATCTTTCGCTCTTCCAGCGGTTTCAGCCCAATGTAGACGAATCCTCCATTGGTGGCTCCCCCGCCCCCTGTAAACGCCATCACGTTCGCCACAGCTGGATCTTGCTTGATCATGTCGACGAACGTCTTGACGTCCTGCTGCATCGCCTGGTACGAGATATCCTGCGCTCCTTGCAGGCCTCCGAAGATGGTGCCGTTGTCCTGCAGCGGGAAGAAACCCTTCGGGACAATGATGAGGAGATAGACATTGACGCCGATGGTGATGAGCAAGAACGAGCGCGGTAACCGCCGGGTGCCGCAGAACAACCGTTAGAGTTCGTTCGTAAGTACGGACCATCCAGATAAAAAACTTCTCGCTTATGCGATAGAAGCGACCATGGTTCTCCGAAGATTCCGGCCGCAAAAGCTTGGCGCACATCATCGGAGTCGTTGTAAGCGAGATACCCAGAGAAACCAGAGATCGCTACTGAGAGCGTTACGGCAAACTCGCGGAACAAGCGTCCGACGATTCCTCCCATCAGCAGGATCGGAATGAACACGGCCACGAGCGAAATACTAATCGACATCACCGTAAATCCGATTTCCTTCGCTCCCTCCAAGGCCGCTTCCTCGGGACTCATTCCCTGCTCAAGGTAGCGGCTGATGTTTTCGATTACCACGATGGCATCGTCCACCACGAAACCAGTCGAGATTGTGAGAGCCATCAGCGAGAGATTATCGAGGCTGTAATGGCAAAGATACATGATGCCGAAGGTTCCGATGAGAGACACGGGCACGGCCACGCTCGGAATGAGGGTGGCGCGAACATTGCGAAGAAAGAAAAACACCACCAGAATCACTAGCGCGACTGAAAGAGCAAGCGTTCGTTCGACGTCTTTAACCGACGCTCGAATCGTCGTCGTTCGGTCGAGAACAACGGTAAGATTGATGGCAGATGGAATCGAAGCTTTCAGAGAAGGAAGTTCCGAGTAAATACGGTCCACGGTATCTATGATATTGGCGCCCGGCTGCCGCGAAATAATCACGAGCACGCTGGGCTTACCGTTCACGTAGCCGGCAGCGCGGATATTCTCCACGGAATCTTGCACATCCGCGACATCGGAAAGCTTGATGGCGGCGCCTTTGTGGTAGCCGACGATGAGCGGCTTGTAGTATTCGGCTTTGAGCAATTGGTCGTTTGTGATGATGTCCGCCGTTGTTTCGCCGTTCGAAATCTGGCCCTTTGGCAGATTGGCATTCTGAACGCTCAGCATTTTTTGAACGTCTTGCACACCGAGGCCATAACCGTTCAATTGCACAGGGTTTAATTCCACTCGAACGGAGGGCAGCGAGCTTCCGCCAACCGTTACTTGTCCAACGCCCTGAATCTGCGAAAGCTTTTGCGACATGATCGTCGAAGCCGCGTCATACAGAGGGCCGCGATCGTACACATCCGATGTGAGGGCGATAATCATGATCGGCGCATCGGCCGGATTCACTTTTCGGTAAGTCGGATTGCTCGGAAGATTGGCCGGAAGGTAGCTACGAGCAGCGTTTATTGCCGCCTGGACGTCCCTCGCGGCGCCATTAATGTCGCGATTAAGATCGAACTGAAGCGTGATGCTCGTCGTGCCAAGAAAGCTCGACGAGGTCATTTCCGTCACGCCGGCAATCCGTCCGAATTGGCGCTCGAGTGGCGTTGCAACGGACGAGGCCATGATCTCGGGACTCGCCCCCGGCAGCGAAGCGCCTACGGAAATGGTCGGAAAATCAACCTGCGGGAGCGGCGAAACAGGAAGGAAATTGAAAGCCACCGCTCCGGCAAGTGCCACAGCTATCGTCAGTAAAGTGGTCGCAACAGGGCGACGAATAAATGGAGACGATAGGCTCATAGCTGTTCCGCGGGAACCGGTCCCCCACTTGTCGCGCTGGCACGCGATCCTTTGAGGCGCATCGCAATCCGATCGAAAAAGATGTAAATGACCGGGGTGGTATAGAGCGTCAAGATTTGGCTGAAAATCAGTCCCCCGACCATGGCAATGCCCAGAGGCCGGCGCAGTTCCGCTCCGATGCCTGTGCCGAGGGCCAGCGGCAGCCCCGCGAGAAGCGCGGCCATCGTGGTCATCATGATCGGGCCGAAATCGCAGCAGGCATGCCTGGTAGATCGCTTCGGTGGAGTCCTTGCCTTCTTTACGCTCCGCTTCGAGCGCGAAGTCAATCATCATGATGCCATTTTTCTTCACGATGCCAATTAACAGGATGATTCCGATCAGCGCCACAACGCTCAATTCTTGTCCTGTGATCATCAAAGCGAGAATTGCACCCACTCCAGCGGAGGGCAGCGTGGACAAAATAGTGATCGGATGAATGTAGCTCTCATAGAGAACACCCAGCACGATATATACAGTGATAAGCGCGGCCAGAATCAGAAGGGGTTCGTTTGCCAATGAGGCCTGAAACGACGCCGCTGTGCCTTGAAAGGCAGACTGGATACTGAGCGGCATTTTGATTTCCTTCTGCACTTGCTCAATCGCCTTGGTAGCTTCACCCAGCGATGCATCTGGCGCGAGATTGAAGGAGATTGTGACGACCGGGAATTGGCCCTGGTGGTTTACTGACAGCGGCGCCGTGCGAGACTCGAAATGCGTGAACGCACTGAGCGGTACAGCCGATCCGTTAAGTGCGGTCACAGCAGCCGGATTGGACGAACCGGTATTCGCATTCGAATTGGTTCCCGTGGGACCAGAGGTGTTTGAAGTGCTGTTTGACGACCCAACGGTGACTACTCCGTTCGAATTCACTCCCGAAGAAGAGTTTGACGGTGCCGCAGAACTTCCCGAAGATGCCGATGAACCGGACGCCGACTGCGAGGTTGCCGCGGAGCGAACGTAAATATCTTGAAGTTTCGCCGGATCCTTCTGGAAATCTGGCATCGTTTCCAGCACCACGTGGTATTGGTTAAGCTGAGTATAAAGGGTAGAAACCTGGCGCTGGCCAAACGCGTCATAGAGCGTCTGATCGATCATCTGCGGAGAGATCCCCAGCCGAGAAGCTGTCTGGCGATCGATCACGAGCGAAGCGGCCAGGCCGGACGTCTGCTGGTCGGTTGCTACATCGCGCAGCTCTGGCAGCTGTTTCAGCTTCTCGACAAAGCGCTGCGTCCAGCGGTTCAATTCGTTCGGATCCGGATCTTCGAGAGTGTATTGAAATTGAGTCCGGCTGACCCGATCTTCGACCGTTAAGTCCTGAACAGGCTGCATGTACAGAGTGATCCCATCCACCTTGTCCAATTCCGGTTGAAGTCTGCGGATCACATCCGAAGCATTGATTTTTCGCTCTTCCAGCGGCTTCAAGTTGATTTGAATCCGGCCGCTATTGAGCGTCGTATTGGTGCCGTCGACGCCGATAAAAGACGAAAGGCTCTCCACCGCCGGATCCTTGAGAATTACGCGAGCGAGTTCCTGCTGGCGTTGAGACATCGCGTCAAATGAAATCGATTGCGGCGCTTCCGAAATTCCCTGAATGATTCCAGTGTCTTGAACGGGGAAAAAGCCCTTGGGGATCAAAATGTAGAGAACGATGGTGAGAATCAGAGTGCCTAACGCCACGAAGAGCGTCGCCGTCTGGCGTTGCAGCACCCACTGAAGAGTCCGGCCATAAAAATCGATCACCCGCTGAAATGCTCGTTCGGAAGCTTCGTAGAAGCGGCCTCGTTGCGAATCCGCTTTGTGGCGCAATAGCTTCGCGCACATCATCGGTGTCAGAGTCAGCGAGACCACCGCAGAGACCAGAATCGTTACGCTCAGCGTGATCGCAAATTCGCGGAAAAGCCGACCGACGATATCGCCCATGAAAAGCAGCGGTATCAACACGGCGATAAGAGAAATAGTAAGCGAGACGATCGTAAATCCAATCTGTTCAGATCCTTTCAACGCCGCCTCGAGTGGCGTGTCGCCCTCCTCAAGGAAACGGACGATGTTCTCGATCATTACGATCGCATCGTCCACCACAAATCCAGTAGCAATCGTCAGCGCCATGAGCGTGAGGTTATTCAGGCTGTAGCCCGCGAGATACATCACGCCAAACGTGCCCACAAGCGAGACCGGCACCGCAATACTGGGAATCACCGTGGCGGAAAGACTTCGCAAGAAGAGAAAGATCACCATGACGACAAGCGCGATGGTGAGCATCAGCTCGAACTCAACATCTTGCACCGAGGCACGAATGGTGACGGTGCGGTCGGTCAAGACCGAGACTTTCACGGAAGCCGGAAGCGTCTGCTGCAAGCACCGGCATCAGCTTCGTGATGCGATCAACCACCTGAATAATGTTTGCTCCCGGTTGCCGTTGGATGTTCACGATCACTGCTGGCGTGGTGTTCATCCAGGCGGCCTGTCTCACGTTCTCGGCGCTATCGATGATGTTGGCGACATCGGACAAAAGCACCGGCGCGCCGTTGCGATAGGCGATGACCACGGGCTTGAAGTCCTTGCTCGTCAGAAGCTGATCGTTGGCCTGAATCTGATAATCCTGGCGAGGCCCGTCAAAATTGCCCTTCGCAAGATCGAGGCTTGTTTGCTGAATGGCAGTGCGAACATCCTCAAGATTGATCCCGTAGTGCGAAAGCGCCGTGGGATTCACCTGAATCCTGACGGCCGGCTTTTGCCCGCCGCTGATGCTCACAAGTCCAACACCCGGAAGCTGCGAAATCTTTTGCACCAAACGTGTGTCTGCTAGGTCTTCCACCTGGGAAAGGGGTACGGTGTCCGAGGTCAAAGCCAGGGTCAGAATCGGCGTGTCTGCTGGATTTGTTTTGCTGTAAAGAGGCGGCGTGGGAAGGTCTGCCGGAAGATACGTCTGCGCCGAGTTGATCGCCTGCTGGACCTCTTGCTCCGCCACGTCAATGCTCAGGTCGAGCGAAAACTGCAACACGATCACTGAACTGCCGTCAGAGCTAGTCGAGGTCATCTGATTCAACCCAGGGACTTGGCCGAATTGCCGCTCCAGCGGCGCGGTAACCGCCGAGGCAACCACATCCGGACTCGCGCCGGGATAAAACGTGATGATTTGAATTGTGGGGTAATCTACTTCGGGAAGCGCCGATACAGGCAGCTGCAGAAACGCCACAAATCCGGTAAGCAAAATCGCCGCCATCA
This sequence comes from uncultured Acidobacteriota bacterium, assembly GCA_963721825.1. GTDB lineage: Bacteria > Acidobacteriota > Terriglobia > Acidiferrales > UBA7541 > Palsa-295. Next base: position 386,317 of record CAVRLE010000004.1, read on the forward strand.
ACAGAGACGTTGCGACAGGCCTGACAATAAACGGGCGAGACGGATTCACGGAGTTTCTCCGCCGCCCCCGCCGGAGTTCGCGTTTGCGCCGCCGCTCGTAGCAGGCTTTTGAATTCTCACCGGAACGCCATCCTGTAACTTATCAAACCCATTCACGGCAACCACGTCGCCCGGATTAATTCCCTCGACCGCCGTGATGTTTCCGTCTGTGGTGCCAACTTTCACCGTTCGCAGCGTCGCCTTCTGGTCTTGGATGAGGTATACGAACGCTCCCTGAGCGTTCCTCTGAATACCCGATGTGGGAATCAGCGTAACGTTGTGCTGAGTGGTGACTAATAGCCTGACATTTACGAACTGGTTCGGAAATAGCGCCCCGTCCTTATTCGGGAAGTCCGCCCTGAGCTTGACCGTCCCGGTGGTCGTGTCGATTTGGTTGTCGATCGTCAGCAGAGTTCCATCCGCGATTTTCGTTTGTTGCGTTCGGTCGTAAGCGTCGACTGCCAGTTTGTTGCCATTACGGGTCTGCTGCTGAATCTGGGTGAGATAGTCCTCCGCTACGCTGAAAATCACGGTAATTGGCGCAAGCTGGGTGACGACTACTAGCGGAGTGGTGCCGTTTGCCTGCACCATGTTGCCCGGATCAACGAGTCGCAAACCAACGCGGCCGTCAATCGGTGATGTTATGTGCGTATATGCGAGATTTACCTGCGCATTGGCCACTTGTCCCTGATCATTTTTTACCGTTCCTTCGTCCTGCTTCACCAATTGGGTCTGATCATCGAGCTGTTGCTTGGCGATCGCATTCCGATTGAATGCCTGTTGGTAACGGTCCAAATCAATACGCGCTTCCGCCAGCAGCGCTTGATCGTGCTCCAGCTGTCCTTCCACCTGTGTCAGTGCTGCCTGAAACGGTCGCGGGTCAATCTCGAGAAGCGGTTGGCCTTTGCGGACCATCTGGCCTTCCTTGTAGTACACATTCATCACCTGCCCTTGAACGCGGCTCGTAACGTTCACCGTGTAGACAGGCGTCACCGCTCCAAGAGCTTCCACGTACACTCCGATGTCACCCTTCTTCGCCGTCGCTGTCACGATGGGGACAGCCCGAGGCTGCTGCGCCGCTTTCGCTTTCGCTGCGGCTTCAATGGCAGCTTGGCGGTGCCTGTAATAAACAAACCCGGCAACCAATACGATCGCGGCGATGAGCACCCACACCCACCAATGGCTCTTCGGCTGCTCGTCGCGCCTATCGGAGTATCGGTGCTCGGGTGAGCTTGAACCGAGCGGGCTGGGTACCGCTGTTGTGGTGGTTGCGTTTGGATTCATTTACCGTAATTTCAGCATATCGACACCGGTTCGGCAATCAGACAGGCTTGAGAAATGTTCCTGAAGCTGGTTCGGACGCGCTACTACAAAGCGCGGCGGTGCCGGTGCAGAAAGTTGCTCCCCTTTCACGCAGCAAACTTACGCTTACTCTTTGACGAAGCGGCGGTACCTTCGGTTACGCCCGGAACTTAGAATGGTGGCCGGAAGACCATCAAAGGTCAGATTCGACAGGCAAGTGGTCATTTGCCGCTAAGCCGGCTCACCAAAAGTTCGATGAATCGGCTCGAATCGACGCCGACAGCCACCTGCACATTCGGCTGCACGGCATCTACGCCAACTGTTTCAAGCCGATCGCCTCGCGGAATGACGCGATCGACGGCGTTACCACGATTGCCAACTGTCTCGCCCCGCGTGAATTTGCCATCCGTCTCGATGTCAACGCGCATATCTTTCGTCTTCAATAACGAGCGATCGATCACTGCGCCGACTGCAAGCGCGTCATGCACGGCACCGCCGCCAAAACCGGTCCCTTGATAGGTTCCAATTTGAAACCGGGCAACGGCTGCCGCAAAACTCGCTTCCGGCCCCCCTGCCCTCTCGAGTCGCGCGACATCCGCATCGGTAATCAGCGTGTGTTCCGTTACGTCCAAACCCACCATCGTGATCGGCCAGCCAGCGTTAAACACTATCGAGGCCGCTTCGGGGTCGCTGTGAACGTTGAATTCGCTCGCCGCGTTCACATTCCCGCCTGTAATCGAGCCTCCCATCAGCACTACTTCTCTCACGAGCGGAACAATGGACGGATCTTTCGAAATCGCCAGAGCAATGTTCGTCAGCGGCCCAATTGGCACCAAGGTGATTTCATGCGGATAACAATGAACCATTTCGATGATTAAATCCGGGCCGAACCGCGGATTGGCAGAACAGTTGGAGGGCGGCAAGTTGGCGCCCCCCAGGCCGTTCTTACCGTTCCAAAATTCTTCCGTATTCAGCTTCTGAAATAGTGGATGCGTGGCTCCTCGAGCGACCGGAACTTCACAACGGCCTGCCAGGCTCATGACTTTGAGGGCGTTTTCGAGTCCTAAGTCAGCCGTCACATTGCCGGCAACGATTGTGATCGCTCGGATATCCAGCTCAGGTGAATTCACAGCTAACAGAATCGCAAGCGCATCGTCCGTGCCAGGATCCGTGTCGATTATGATTTTCTTGGTAGCTGTTTGAAATTGAGCGTGCGCCGGTGACATCATGGCCGCTGAGAGTACCGCGAGCACTAGCAGCGCAATCCTTTTCAGAAATCGCTTAGTTTGAGCGCTCTTGGAGTTTGGTCGCATCACTCCCTCCCCTATTTGGGTCCAAAGGACAGTTACTGTGAAATTGCGCGCAAATCCTAGCACGATCCTTGAATTGAGATTTTCAGGGCTTCTCGGAAGGAATCAAGGCCGCCAATTCGACGATAATCGAACAATTTCAGCCAAAAAAGCGGGCTGATTGCGTTCTCGGTTTTTTTTTGTGCTAGCATCCTCCGCCTCGAAACTGCGAAACTGCGCTAAGAATTCGGGAGGCGTCTCATGCCGATCGACACAAATTCCAGCATCACCGACATCGTTCGAGAGTATTCGCGCCCGGATGTTCACATCGGCGCAGGTGAGGACGAATCGCCTTGGGTTCCTTTCATCGAGAACGTCTACATTCGTCACCTGGCTTTCGATGTTCGCGGAAGTTCTTTCGCAAATATCCTCTGGGTGAAAAAAGGCGGGAAGCTCGGACGGCACCGCCATCGTGGCCCAGTATTCGCATGCACTCTCGAGGGCAGCTGGCGTTATTTGGAATATGACTGGGTGGCGCATCCCGGCAGCTACGTCCATGAAAGCCCTGGCGCAATTCACACCCTCGTGTCGGATGACCCGAATGGAATGAAAACGTTTTTCTGGCTGAACGCCTCGCTCGAATTCTACGACGATAACGATACTCTGCTCGAGACACTCGATGTCTTCTGGTTCATCAATCATTATGTGAGCTATTGCCGCGAGCACGGATTGAAGCTAAACGAAAAGCTTTGGGTTTAACCGGGATCGAGGGAACAAAACAAATATGTCCGCAGCATACCGCGCTGACCAAGTCGGCAGTTTTCTAAGGCCCGCTCAATTGTTGGAAGCTCGCCGCACCGCAGAACCCAAGACCTTAGCTGAGATCGAAAATCGGGAGATCCTGCGCGTCCTTGCAAAGCAGAAAGAATTGGGCTTTGACATTTTCTCTGACGGTGAACTGCGCCGGCGCAACTTCATGAGCGATTTCACGGATGCCGTCGAAGGATTCGACTTAGGCGATTCTGTGGCTCGCACATGGAAAGCAGGAGAAGCGAAGGACGCTCACGCCAGCAGCGTGACCGGCATCGTAACGTCCAAGCTGCGCGCGGTGCGCCCTCTCACAGGCCATGAATTGGCATTCCTCAAGGCCAACTGCAATGGCGCAATTAAGATGACGCTTCCAAGCGCCACGCAGTTTCCGGCGATTTCATACAAGCGAGGCGTGACGGATAAAGTCTACCCCGACCATTCCGCGCTGCTCTGGGACATTGTCGAGATCATGAAGAAGGAACTGGAGCGTCTGGCAGACGAAGGAGTCGCGTACATTCAAATTGACGCGCCGCGCTACAGTTATTACATGGATCCAAAATGGCGCGACTGGATTCACACGGAGATGAATTCTGATCCGGATGCTCTTCTCGATGAAGCGATTCGTGCCGACAACGCTTGCTTCGTAGCGGCGCGCAAACCCGGCATCACTCTGGCGATACATCTGTGCCGCGGGAATAATCGCAGCCACTGGTATGCGGAGGGCGGTTACGACGCTATCGCCGAGAAGCTCTTCACTACGATGGACGTGGATCGCTTCCTGCTCGAATACGACGACGAGCGCTCCGGAACTTTCGAGCCCCTTCGCTTCGTACCGCGCAACAAAACAGTCGTGCTCGGACTCATCAGCTCAAAGCGCCCACAACTCGAGAGTCAAAACCAGCTCGTCAAACGAATCAAGGAAGCCGCACGTCACTTCCCTCTCGAGAACATGGCCCTGAGTCCCCAGTGCGGATTTGCTTCGACGATGGAGGGAAATCTTCTAACCGAAGACGAGCAGTGGGCCAAGCTTCGCCTTGTTGCCGAAACGGCGCGCCGCATGTGGAGTTAACGGCCGCCCACAGAACGTCACCAGGTTCCCCAAAATCTCAAACATCAAAAAACACTGTCTCGGCATCACCCTGCAGCACAACGTTCCACTCGAGCGAACCAGGCATCGCAGTTCTTTTCGCTATGAGCGTGCCACGCCGTTCTGGTTCCACAAGATTCAGCACATAGTCCTCAGAATTTTCGGTCTCATCCGGAAAATAGATTCGCGTCACGAGTCGCCGCAGCAAACCCCGCGCAAACACCGACACCGCCAGGTGCGGCGCCTGCGGCTTCCCGTCGAGCCCTGGCACCGGGCCCGGCTTAATTGTGGTAAAGCGAAATTTCCCATCGTCATCCGTCGGAACCCTGCCGAATCCTTGAAAATTCGGTTCGGTCGGCTTGTTCTGCGTGTCATCCGGGTGCGCGTATTTCCCCTGTGAGTTTGCCTGCCAGATCTCGAGCAGAGCGTCCGGCACAGGTTTGCCGTCGCCGTCCACCACGCGCCCGTCGATAGTCACTCGCTCTCCGGCAACACCTTCACCCGCGATTTCATTTCGGTTGAGCCAGGCACATCCGATAATGAAAAACGGCCCGACGGTTTGCGATGTGCTCACCTGAAGGCTCATTTGTGCTCCATCGGTGTCTCTTCGCGTCCACCCAGCACGATATCGAAACGATACCCGAGTGCTTGTACCGGGATAGTGCTTTCCCAGTCGAATTGCGAGATCAGGCGGTTGCGCGCTTTTTCGTCCGCTGTGCAATTGAAAATTGGATCGTAGGGTATCAGCGGGTCACCCGGAAAATACATCTGCGTCACAAGACGCGTCGCAAATGCAGGCCCGAATAAAGAAAAATGAATGTGCGCCGGTCGCCACGCATTATGGTGATTCCCCCAGGGATATTCTCCAGGACGAATCGTCACGAAGCGGTAGCGGCCTTCGGAGTCGGTCATCGTGTGGCCGCAGCCACTGAAGTTTGGATCGAGTGGCGCATCGTGCTGGTCGCGCTTGTGAAGATAGCGCCCCGCGGCGTTAGCCTGCCAGATTTCGACAAACGTGTCGCGCACCGGGCGGCCGTTTTCATCCAGCACACGACCGGTCACCACTATGCGCTCCCCCACCGGCTCGCCTGAATGCTGTTTCGTTAAATCGAATGCCTTCACGTCGACGATCTTTCGCTCGAACACCGGCCCAGTAATTTCTGTAAGTGTGTGGGGCATATATACGAACGGTTTTTTCGGCGCCCGCTTGATCGAGGAAACATAAGGGGGATGAAGGCAATTCGGCTGCGTTCCTGGAAACGGCCGACGGTATCCAGCGATTTTGCCCATTTCTAGAGGTTCTCCTCGATGGGGGTTGGCTCAAGCGTCCGGTTGAACATCTACTCTGCGACAGCCGCGTTTCCGTGTGCCGCAGCCGTGCGCGCGTGCAGATCACGGAGCGCGCTCAATTCCTGGTCGGTGGGCAGTGAAGTCGTCTCAAGCTGGGGTGCCACTTTCAATTCCCAGCCGGTCGCGTCTCTCACTCGATCTACCGTAGTGCCCGGATGAATCGCCGTGAGAACCAGTTCCCGAGTTATTGGGTCCGAGCTCATCACGCCCAGATCTGTAATCACAGTCGTGGGGCCGCGACCGCGAGGCCCCGGCCGTCCATTGCCACTGGCGTTCGGGTAATATCCGGAAGAAGTCACGAAATCCAATTTCTCCACGAACGCACGCTTGCTCTGCTTCAGGATGATCGCCACTTCTTTTGCTGCTGTAGCGATCTCCGGCGCTCCCCCCGCTCCCGGCAGTCTCACCTTCGGTTTTCCGTAAGAACCAATCACCGTCGTATTAATGTTACCGAACTTGTCGATCTGCGCCGCTCCAAGAAATCCGATGTCAACGCGCCCCCCCTGCAGCCAATATCGAAAAATCTCGGGAACAGAAACAACCGCGTCCGCGGTCTCCGCCAGTTCCCCGTCCCCGATAGAAAGCGGGAGCACGTCCGGCTTTGCGCCGATCGTCCCCGACTCGTAGATCAGAACAAGCTCAGGAGCATGCGTGATTCGCGCTAAGTTCGCGGCGGCGCTGGGCAGTCCGATTCCAACAAAGCAAACAGTCCCGTTCTTCAACTTCCGCGCTGCCGCGACCGTCATAATTTCAGCGGGAGTATAGTCCGGCTCAGGCATGTCCGACCTTCATTTCCGATTCGATGCTCCGGCGGTACTCGGCAAAATCCCTAGTGCCCAGGACGTGCCGGTTCATCCATGCACGAAACTGCTCCCGATCGCGCGAGATACCATCCCATGCCTTGCAAAACAAATTGTCTCGTTTGTAGTAGCCGTGCGCGTAGGAAGGATGCGCGCCACCCGGCACCACACTGATGCACGAAATCACCCAGGCCGGTAGGATGCACGCGTTTACGGGAGCATTCAAATCATCGACAATTTCTTCCACCGTAACGATCACTTTTTTTGCCGCCAGCGCAGCTTCCTTCTGAATCCCAACAATTCCGAAAATCGCGACATTTCCCCTACGGTCGGCCTTTTGAGCGTGAATGATCGTCACGTCCGGATTCAGCGCAGGTGTGGCCGTCAAAACTTCTCCGGTGAACGGACATGTAATCGGCTGGATTCTCTCGTTGAACTTTGGCAGTTCGGACCCGACATACCCTCGCATCACAGCAAACGGCAAACCTGAAGCGCCCGCCTGATAGCTCGCGGCCATGTCAGCATGGCTGTGCTCTTCGATCTCGACTGGCGCCGGCCAGCCATTCTCGATCGCATCGCGAAACCGGTGCAGCGACCCGACGCCGGGATTCCCTCCCCAGGAAAACACGATCCGCGAGGCGCATCCCATGCCGATCATCTGATCGTAGATGATGTCGGGGGTCATCCGGATCAGCGTCAAGCCTCGGCGTTCTTGCCGCACCAATTCATGCCCCGCGGAAAATGGGATCAGATGCGTGAATCCCTCGAGCGCCACGGCATCGCCGTCGCGCACCAGACCTGCCACCGCTTCCCGCAATGATGAGAACTCCGCCAAGACCTTGCTCCGCAGTCTCCCAAACGGCTGACCTGCCCTAGGCGTGCATTACGGCGAATCTAGTCAACGCCTCTCTGGCTTGTCAAGGCCGATTATCGAAATAGCGTGCGCCTATCGGCCAACTCATGTATCCTCCGAATCTCAGCATCGCCGGAGGGCTTCCCTTGCCTGAACTCAACCCGAGCAAACCGTCTGAGTCAGAAGTCCCTGCCGCACCTCCCAAGCACTCGGGCGATAGCGATGCCTTTACCGGCGATCCAAATTTCATGACTTCTCTCGCTCGGGGCCTCGCCGTCATTCAAGCATTCTCACAGCGACGCCACCACCTGACGATCTCCCAAGTCAGCACCACCACCGGTCTCTCACGCGCCGCCGTTCGCCGCTGCCTCTATACGCTCGCAAAACTTGGCTTCGCCGGATCTGACGACAACAGGCACTTCTTTCTCCGCCCCAGGATTCTGGCGCTCGGGCATTCCTATATTTCCTCGATGCCTCTTGCGACGGCGGCCCAGCCAGTGCTCGAACACATCAGCCACCTGCTTCACGAATCCTGCTCAATCGCGACGCTTGATGGCGTCGAGATCGTCTACATCGCGCGCGCCAACGTGACCCGCATCATGTCGATCGACCTTGGTGTTGGCAGCAGGCTGCCGGCATTTTGCACTTCCATGGGACGCGCGATTTTGGCCAACCTTCCGCCTGAAGAACTCGATTCGGTCCTTGCTCGTGTCGAATTCAAACGCTACACCGAACGCACAATCACAAATCCCGCGAAACTGACACAAGCCTTGCGGCAAATTCGCCGCGACGGCTACTCGATCATCGATCAGGAACTCGAGCACGGACTGCGCTCCATGGCGGTCCCGATTCAGAATCCCAGCGGCAAAGTAGTGGCCGCGCTGAATATCGGCGCGCATGCTCAACGAGTCTCCATCCAGGAAATGCAAACCAAATTCCTCCCACACCTGCGGGCGGCAGCTCAAGAGCTTTGTTTGCTTCTAAAATGAGGATTCTCAACTTTTCGCTCGGCCGTGCCGAACACGGTGTCTCTTGCCCCACGAAGACATCAGCACAAGGATCGGCTTCAGGCTCTGTCCATGCCGTGTCAATGAATACTCAACTCGAGGTGGCACTTGCGCGTAGACCTTTCGACGAATGATCTGGTCACGTTCGAGCTCTCGCAGCCGCTGCGTCAGTATTTTCTTGGTCGTTCCCGGAAGCAGCTTCCTCAACTGACCAAAACGGCGAGTTCCGTCTTGCAGATAGAACAGAATCAGCGGCTTCCACTTTCCGCCTATGATTTCGGTGGTGATTCGCACCGGGCAATCAGAATCTTGCATTGCGGTTTCTCCTCGGATACCGGGTTACGAAAAGGTGCCTGCTGGCGCGAAGGAGACTTTAGCCTAATATTTCCCGACAGACCACCCGTTTCTGACTTCAATAGAAACGGTCAGCAGGTTCGCTCTCGCGTCATCCTGGATTCCAAACCCGCGAGAGCCGAGGAGCGTTCGTGAGCCGCAAGAAGCCTGTCATTCTCTACGGTGCCAGCGGGTTCTCGGGACGCCTCGTGGCCGAATTTCTCCGCGAGTACAACGTGCCCTTCATCGCGGCCGGCCGAAATCGCAAGAAGATCGAAGAAGTGATGAGCCGAGTACCGGGAATCGAGACTGCCGACTACGAAGTGGCCGAAGTCGGTAGTTCGGCTGGCGAACTTGCGGATCTATTTTCCGGCGCCAAGGTTGTTTGTAACACGGTTGGGCCTTTCCTTTATCACGGGCCACGAGTGGTCGAGGCGTGCCTTCAAGCGGGCTGCCATTACATAGATATCAGTGGCGAACAGGCGTGGATTCGCGATGTCGCAGAGAATTGGGGCCCGAAGTTCGCGCAGCGTGGCCTTCTCATTGCCCCCGCTACCGCATATATGTCCGGGACAAGCGACATCGCCGCCCATTTCTGCATCGAGGCAGGCGGAATCGACACTCTCGAGGTTGTCTCTTTGTTCAAAGGCATTCCGACCTTCGGTTCCACGCAGACAATTTTCGCAGTGATTCAGACGGAAGCTTTCTACCTCGAACAAAACCGCTATAAGCCGTGGCAGCGCGCCACCGGACACGAAGCAGTCATACCGGGCTCAATCGAAACACAGCTCGCTTTACCTTGGGGCGGATTTCCTCATCCTGTATGGTTCAAAAACGATCCGCAGATTGCAAACGTGAAAACCATCGGCGGAATTCTCGACCGCGCTCTAATGACCAACGTGCTGGCAACAGAAAGACATTACGAAGACCACATTCGCCCGCTGCCGAAGGCCGAGCAGGAAAAGAAGCTCGCAGAGATGGCAAGCTCGGTACAGGCCGGAACTCCGCCTCGTGAAAACGCGCGCGAGCAGCGAACAATCGACGTCGTAGTGGGACGAGGCACGACCGCATCGGCCCAATGCGTCATATTCGGCGCCTGCTGTTACAGGCAGACGGGCCTTATTCAGGCCTTCGCAGCTCACCATCTGGTGCAAGCGCCGCCGCGCAAGGTGGGTTTCGCATCGCCAGCCGCCGCTTTCGGACATCGTGAACTCCTACATGCGCTTGAGGGCTACGGACTGGCGAAGTTAAAAATGTTGTCGTAGCGTAGCATTGATTTACTGCAAACCGCGCTGTATGGCTGGGGTAGTCTTCAGGAAACTGGATCGAATGCGAGCAATCGACTATTTCGACAAAGGCGCCGAAGCGTACGCTGATCGAACCGCGATCATCGACGGCGAGTCTCGCTACTCCTACCGCGAACTGAAAACCGCAAGCGAAAGCATCGCCGGGGCGATGTTAGCAGCAGGCATTCAGCCCGAGTCCCCCGTCGCAATCTATTCTCCCAACGACGCCCGCGTCCTCTTCTGCATGCTGGGCCTTTTGCGCGCGGGCGGAGTTTGGGTCCCAATCAACTACAGAAATGCCGCCGACGCCAATATCGAGTACTTGAACTACGTCGAGGCCTCCTGGCTTTTCTATCACAGCTCATTCCGCGATTCCGTTCGCGAAATCAAAAGCCGCGTTCCCAGCCTGCGACATTGCATCTGCATCGATGCCGAATGTGACGGCGACGAATCACTCGAAACACTTATGCGCCGCGGCTCGGCCCGTAACATTCCCGACTTCGCAAACGCCTATGGAAACCCCGACGACCTCATGGGTCTCGTTCCCACCGGCGGCACCACCGGCCCTGCAAAAGGCGTGATGGTCACCAACGTCGCATGGGGCACGATGGTGGAACTGGCCGGCCATTACTGGCACATCGGTGACGCAAACCCGGTTTGCCTAAGCACTGCTCCTCTTTCGCACGCTGCGGGCACGGTTGCGTTCGCAATGTTTCCGCTCGGCGCAACAAACGTCGTCTTGCCCAAATTCGATGCCCTCGAGGTTTTGAAGAGCATCGAGCGATTCGGTATCACGCATATGTTTCTCCCGCCGACCGCTTTCTACGCCCTGCTCGCGCACCCCGATCTCGAAAGATTCAACTACTCAAGCCTGCGCGTTCTCCTGCTGGCCGCCGCGCCGGTCTCGCCCGACAAACTGAAAAGAGGAATCGAGGTCTTCGGCCCATGCCTTTGCCAGTGCTACGGACAAACCGAAGCGCCGATGCTCCTCACTTGGCTCGATCAGCGAACTCTCGCCGCTTCCGCCGCCGGAGATCATCCCGAGCGCTTGCGAAGCTGCGGACGCGCCAGCACCGCCGTTCGTCTCGCAGTGATGGACGATGAAGGACGCATCCTCCCTCCACATCAGCCCGGAGAAATAGTGGTTCGCGGCTCGCTCGTTACCCTCGGCTATTACAAGTTGCCGGAAGCAACCAGGGAAATTCGTGCCTTCGGGTGGCACCACACCGGCGACATCGGCTATCGAGACGAGTTCGGTTTCTTTTACATAGTCGACAGAAAAAAAGACATGATCATCAGCGGCGGCTTCAACGTCTACTGCGCCGAGGTCGAGGCCGCGGTGATGGAGCTTCCCGAAGTCCGCGAATGCGCGGTGATCGGCGTTCCAGATGAGAAATGGGGCGAAGCGGTAAAAGCAATCGTGATTCTGCGCGACGGCGAAGGGATCTCCGAAGATCTCATCATCGCACATTGTAAGACCCGGCTCGGAAGCGTGAAAGCGCCGAAATCGGTCGAGTTTCACGCAGAAATTCCGAAAACGGCTGCAGCAAAAACGGACAAGAAAGCGCTTCGTCAACCGTTTTGGGCTAAAGCGGAGCGAAGCGTGAACTGATGTGACCGGTACAGCTACAAATTGCGACGCGCACTCTTCGGTAGAGGATATGTGACGGTAAAGCGGCTCTGCTCAATCATAGGCCTTGCCCTCTTAGCTCTTCCGTTCGCGGTTTCTGCCCAAACCGGCCCCACACAAAAGGAATTGAACGAAGCCGCTCGTAGCAAAGAAAACTGGCTGCACCCCAATCACGATTACGCGGGCATTCGATTCGTAGATGCAAAGCAGATTACAACCGCCAACGTAGCAAGCCTGCGTCCGGCCTGCCTCTACCAGAGCAAAGAGCGAGTCCCCGCACAATCGAGTCCTCTCGTTTACAATGGCATTTTATATTTCACCACCACCCATTACACGATCGCGATCGATGCCACCGATTGCCGCCTCCGCTGGGAACACGTCTGGCAGCCGCGCTCCAAAGAAGTCTTTCCCCCCAATCGCGGCGCCGCGATTAAAGATGGCAGAATTGTTCGTGGCACCTGCGATGGATTTCTTCTCGCTCTGAATTCTCAAACCGGCGCCCTCATGTGGAGCCGTCAAATTGCCGATTCAAAACAAGGACATTTCTTCAGCATGCCCCCGCTGATCTACGAAGATTTAGTCGTCATCGGAGCCGCGGGCGCAGAATGGGCTGCGAAAGGATGGGTCGGCGCATTTCGCCTCTCGGATGGCGCGCCAGTCTGGAAATTCAACACAATTCCCGATCCCGGCCAGCCAGGTTCCGAAACGTGGGGAAGAGATCCCGAAATCTTGGCGCATGGTGGCGGCAACATCTGGACGCCTTTCTCATTCGACACAGACCGCGGCGAGATTTACGCGCCAGTCGGAAATCCCGCTCCCGATTTCTACGATGAGGCGCGGCCAGGCGCGAACCTCTACACAAGCTCGGTCGTCGCGCTCGATATTCACACCGGAAAAATGAAGTGGTATTACCAGACGGTGCCGCATGACATTCACGATTGGGATCTGCCGCAAGTGAGTCCTTTATTTTCCACAACGATCAATGGAAAGGCGCGAAACGTCATCGCCGCCTCCGGCAAAGACGGCCTCCTCAAGCTGATTGATCGCGATACCCACGAACAGCTTTATTCAGTTCCATTCGTTACACGCGAAAATGTCGATGTTCCCCTCGGTGACGCGGTTCGCGTCTGCCCCGGCCCTCTCGGCGGCGCCGAATGGAGCAGTCCTCCATACGATCCCGCCACCAACACGCTCTTCGAACCCGCGAATGATTGGTGCGCCGTCATCCACAAAGACAAAGAGCCTCCGCATTTCGACGCCGATTTCTATCTCGGTGGCCTCCCGCATTTCGATCCATGGGAGAAAGCCCACGGCCGCCTCACAGCCTTCGACGCGTCCACAGGAAAAGAGCGCTGGCGCTACAACGCATCGAAACCTATGCTCGCCGGCGTCACAGTCACCTCAGCCGGCCTGCTATTCACAGGGGAAAGCTCCGGAGATTTCCTCGCCCTCGATGCCGCAAACGGAAAAGTGCTTTATCGTTTCAATGTCGGCGGCCCTATCGCAGGCGGCGTAATTACTTACGAAATTCGCGGCAAGCAATTTGTCGCAGCGGTTTCCGGATTCATGTCCAAGTTCTTCGAACTGAATGGCGCGGATCAAGGTGGCACACCGACTGTAGTCTTGTTTTCAGCCCCTTAAAGATTCACGGATGCTTGGAGAATTTGACAGAGTGTGCGCTGTGGATTACGAAATCGAGAGCAAGCGCCGTTTGAAAGACGTCAGAAAACAATGATCCTGCAACTCAATCATCTCCAGGGAAAGCAGGCGGCTGCCAGCGCGCAAGACGTTGTTAGCGCCGTATATTCACTTCGCGAAGAGGGATATCTCGACGATAGCCAGTTCGCGAACCTGCGTGTCCATTTGGATTGGGTTCAGTATCGCCAGAATTTTCGGGAAGTAGTAGCCGTCACGCAGTGCGTGAACCACCGGGGCGAGACTTCACCCTTGATGGAAATTCACGTCGATGCACGCCAGGTGGTGCCGGGCGCTTTGCGAGAGCAGTTGCTTTGCGCCGTCGCGGGCGCCAGTCCTGCCACACATGGAGAATCGCGACGAACGCCCGAACGAGTCTACTTGGAAGAATTTGGTTCCTTTCGTAACAGCATCGCCTGGCAATTCAACAAACTTTACTGGCATCGCCTCGCCGATTGGGAAAAGGCAACCGGCAAAGGCTACGAACAAGCCCTTCCGGGCGGAAAGTCAGACGCGAATCACCCCGAGGCCATCGCCGATTGCGTCACCGATTTCTGGACGTTGTTGCGAGACCTCGAAACCAAGAATCAACTGCCGCCAGAGATCTTTGCGCTCGAAATTGGTGTTGGTTTGGGAACCCGCTCGCAAATCTGGCTCGACCGTTTTCGCGCGCTCGATGCCGAACGCGGCACAAAATACTATTCGCGAGTAAAGTTTCTCCTCGGCGATTATTCGCTCGCCACCCTCGATCGCTCCCGGCCTGCTCTTCGCGATCATCTCGATCTCTGCAGCTTCATCGTCCTCGATGCGCTCGACCCCGGAAAAACGCTCTCATTTCTTCGTCACAAGATTCTTCACGTCCATCTGACGAACGTTTACGACAATCTGCCCGATGAAGAATTCGCGCGGCGCGACGGCCGGCTTCATCTCGTTCAGGTTCGAGCATACCTGCCAAACTCCGAGACGGCACGCGTCGGCAAGGCTACCAATGTGCCCATCCAAGAAATCAACTCGACGATTCGGCGCTTGCTCGATGCTGGACCTGAGTCTCTAGGCGATCGTGCTCGCGGAGTTTCATTCTGGCAGGAGATTTGGAAAGCGGTTCGCCTCGAAGAGCGTCTTATCCCCGTCGAAGATCTGCCCGATGTCGAGCTCCCTGCCGGCTTGAATCCCACACACCTCGAAGAAATTCTCGAAGACGCTCCCACCGATTTTCGGTTTCACATGAGCTCCGGCGCGCTCGAAAGCTTTCGCAACACGCTTCCTCTCCTCCATCCGCGCGGCTTTCTTCAGGTCCAGGATATTTTCGTCACCAGCCTCCATGACTACCGGCTCGGATTTCACGGCCCTGGAAAACTCGACGGCTCGATCGTCAACTGGGTCAATGGCGTCCTGCTTCGAGAAGTGGGCGAGCGGGCCGGCTACGACGTTCACTTCGCTCCATTCCGCTACCGCGAAGGCTCGCGCACCTCGATTCTCTACACGACGCAACGGGAGTAATCTCGATGACTCTACCGATTCTTCCAACAACCGTGGTGGGCAGTTACTCGATGCCCGGCTGGCTCGAACGCCTCAAGACCGAATACTTCGCCCGTCGCATCAGCCGCCACGATCTCGACGAAGTTCACGACACTGCCGTGAAAGCCGCCATCAAAGATCAGGAAGTAGCCGGGCTCGACATCGTCACCGATGGCGAACTGCGCCGCGACAATCTGATCGATTATTTCGTCGAACGCCTGCCCGGCGTCGATATCGATCGCTCCTCAAAAAAATTCTATTACGATTTTTACGACAGTTCCGTCTCCGGAAAGCTCCCAATGGCCCCGCTCGGCCTCGCCGATGATTTCCGCTTCCTTCGAAAAT
Organism: uncultured Acidobacteriota bacterium; assembly: GCA_963721825.1. GTDB lineage: Bacteria > Acidobacteriota > Terriglobia > Acidiferrales > UBA7541 > Palsa-295. Next base: position 401,661 of record CAVRLE010000004.1, read on the forward strand.
TCACCGAACGCGAAGCAAAATTCTGCGTCACCGGCCCACACTCGCTCACAAAACGCATCCGCAACGAGTTTTACCCGACAGAAGAAGCCCTGGCGATGGACATCGCCCGCGTAATGAATCTCGAACTCAAGGAATTAGTCAAAGCGGGCGCCAAAATCATTCAAATTGACGAACCGTATTTCTCGGGCTTCCCCGACGATATCTCCTGGGGCGTAAACGCTCTGAACGCCATGGTCGAAGGAGTCGGCGCTACAATCGCGGTCCACATCTGCTACGGCAATCGCTACGGCAAGCCCTCCTGGGAAGGAAGTTACCGCTATTTGTTTCCACAAATTCTCGACGCAAAAATCCACCAGCTCACCCTCGAATTCGCGCGCCGGGGCGGCGAAGATCTCGACGTCTTCAAACAGCTCCCAGCCCCATTTCAACTGGGCGTTGGCGTAATCGACGTCAAAACGCAAGCCGTCGAAACTCCCGACGTTGTAGCCGAACGCATTCGCAAAGCCCTCGAAGTAGTCCCGGCCGAGCGCATGTTCATACTCCCCGACTGTGGCTGCTTCCATCTACCGCGCGATGTGGCATTCGCAAAGCTCTGCGCAATGGTGGAAGGAACGAAAATCGTTCGCAAAGAACTGGGGAAATAAATGCCGTCGCCGAACCCGCTGCGCGAATCGCTCATCAGCGGAAAATTCTGCTACGTAGTCGAGCTCGTCGCCAGCCGCCTCAAGCGCGAAGCCCTGCTTCTCGACGTCGCCTCGCAACTCGCCCGCGTCCCAGGCGTCGCAGCGGGCAGCATCACCAGTTATGCAGGTGGAGCGCTCGGACACGACCCAATCCGCGTCGGCACCGCGGCCCGCGCCCGCGGCCTCACTCCAAATATCCACCTCACCTGCGCCAGCCGTGATCGCGTCGCCCTCCGCAAATCCCTCGAAGATCTCAACGCCCTTGCCATCGAAAACGTCTTCGCCATCACAGGCGACTATCCAAAAACATCCGACGCCGCCACCTCGCCTCCGATTTTCGACCTCGACTCCGTTCAACTCGTCCGCCTGATCGCCGAAATGCGCCAAACCGTCGGAATGCCATTCTGGATCGGCGTCGCCGTCTCCCCGTTCAAATACACAGAAGCCGATTGCGCCTACCAGTATCTGAAGCTCGAAAAGAAAATCGCCGCCGGAGCCGACTACGCCGTCACCCAACTCGGCTACGACGTCAAAAAATTCCGCGAGCTGAAGCGTTACCTCGACGACCGCCATTTGCGCACTCCAGTTCTCGGAAACGTCTACGTCCTCGGCCCCAAAGCCGCCGAAAAAATGAACAAAGGCGAGCCCCCCGGCTGCTGGGTCGCCCCCGAGCTCCTCGAAAAAATTCAATCCGAAAGCACCGCGCCCGACAAAGGCCAAGCCCTACGCCTCGAACGCGCCGCAAGAATGTCCGCCATCCTTCGCGGGCTCGGCTACGCCGGCGCCTACATCGGCGGAGACCATCAAGCCGACCACATTCGCTGGATTATGAAACGCACCGAAACTCTCGTCCCGCGTTGGGAAGAACTCGCCGAAGAATTTTCATACGCCCCCAAGCGTGCCTTCTATCTTTACTCGTCGCCCCCAGCTCCAGCCGTAAAGCAATCTCTCGTCCCGCGGCTCCTGGACGCAATGGGCCGCCTCTTCCCCGTAAATCGCGAAGGAAAACTGCGCCGCGCCCTTACAGCAATTTTCAGATCAGCCGATGAATACCCTGTCGCATCCCGCGCGCTCGAACGCGTCGAATTCGCCATCAAGTCGCCTCTCTTCGGATGCCAGGCCTGCGGCAATTGCGTTCTCGGCCAAATGGAATACGTCTGCCCGCAGACCTGCCCGAAAAATCTGCGCAACGGCCCTTGCGGTGGCACCTCCATGGGCCAATGCGAAGTGGTGGCCAAGCCCTGCATCTGGATTTCCGTATACGAGCGCGCGAAATCCCAACAAAGAGTTGCCGAATTGACAACCTACATCCCGCCGCCCAATCGAGCTCTGAAAGGAACAAGCTCCTGGATCAACTATTTTCTAAACCGCGACAGCCGCCCGGGAAACACTCCTCAAGCATCCTCCGCTGTCGTTAATCAAATCGCCAATCAAACCACGACGAAAAGCGCCGAAATTATTTCCGAGGCAGAAGTCATCGCAACGACAAGATCCAATGCACAACAGAAAACAAATGCAGAAAGCAAATGAGAAGAGCGGATACACGAGAAAACGAAATTTCAATGTCAGCCGATATTCGCACAATCGGACGATTAAAGGCTTGACAAAGAACTTTGCTGGCGTTAGACCTTCTCCACAATTGGGGTATTTTCGGGCTCTTGTACTCGGATTCGGGGTTGGCTAGCGAATTCAAGCCTCAGAGGGGTGGCTGATGAAGGTACGTTCTGGCTTTCTGATCGCTCTCGCATTTGTTTCCTTCTTCGCATCCGGCAGCCCGGCTTATCCGCAGGGAACCACAGTAGCGCAGCTGACTGGCACCGTCCTCGACGAGAGCGGCGGCGCCGTCAAGGGCGCCTCTGTTGCCCTGCACCAGCCCGAAACGAACCGTTCGTATCAAACCACATCGAACGATTCGGGTTACTACGCCATCCCCAACATCCCGCCCGGAACCTATGAACTGACGGTCTCCTTCAAAGGCTTCGCCACAAGCATTCGCAAAGGCGTGGAACTAACTGTCGGCCAATCCGCCACAATCGACTTCACACTGAAAGTCGCCACCGCCGCCGAGCAAGTGATCGTCACCACCGAAGCTCCCTTCATCGAGCCATCGAAAACTGAGATCAGCCAGGTGATCGGCACCCAGGAAATCAATTCTCTCCCCATCAGCGGCCGCCTCTTCACCGATTTCGCGCTGCTGACGCCCGGCGTCGCCACGGGCCGCACCAGCTTGCAATCCACGATCACCGAATTCGAAGTCACGCGCGTTTCCTTCGGAGGCATGCGCGATCTCAGCAACCTCGTCACCGTCGACGGCGCAGACAACATCAACACGGCCACGGGCTCGCAACGTTCCACCCCGCCGCAAGAAGCAGTCGCCGAATTTCGCGTGGTCAACAGCAGCTTTGGCGCCGAGTATGGTCGCGCGCTCGGCGGAATCGTCAACATCGTCACAAAGTCTGGCACCAACGACTTTCACGGCTCCGTGTACGACTACCTCCAAAATGACGCCACTAATTCTCGGTCGCTTCTGCAGCCCGAGGGGACCTCGAAAACTCTTCGCCAGAATCAATTCGGAGGGACGATCGGCGGTCCCATCAAAAAGGACAAAACTTTCATCTTTGCAAACTACGAAGGCCAGCGACGCGCCGAAGCTCCCACTTATCCCACCACCTATCTCCAGCCCGTCACTTTGCTGGATGGAACGAACACAACGAATGCGGACCTTATCAATCGCGCCAAGGCCTTGCTTGGGCTGCCTCCCGAAGGTTGCAACGTCCCCATAGCGCAATGCCCTGCGCTTTCCGGTACCGCTTTTCTCAATTCCGTCCTGAAAACGAAAGACAACGACTACGGCATCGTCAAACTCGACCACCAGATCAACGCGGTCAATCACTTGTCACTGCGTTACGGCGTTGAAGATGGCCGCGACCTCAACCAGCTTGTCGGCAGCACTCTCGACGGAGGCGGCATCGGCGCCCCGAGCAGCGGCCACGACGTGTTCTTGCGCGACCAATCGCTCGTCGGAAGCGTCGCCACCACAATCAGCCCCAATCTCGTTAACAGCGTCCTCGTTCAATATGCCCGCCGTCATTACAATTTTCCCGGCGTCACCGGTCAGCCGAACCTCGATATCCCTAACACGCTGCTCTTCGGACACAATTTCGGTGTTCTCGACGCGATTTACGAGAGCCGCTTCCAGATTGCGGATTCGCTCTCATGGGTCAAAGGTAATCACGTCGCAAAATTTGGCGTCGACTTCAACTACGTAGACAATTTTGTCATTTGGCCCGGCTTCACTCCCATGCGCATCGTTCTCCCTGGTATCAACTGCTTGGTGGACTTCGCCAACTTTGTAAATAGCACGTCCGCTACTCCGCTTCCGCCAGTCGCATCAGCGCCGGCCGATGGCCCTTGCCCAGTCGCCAGCCCCCCATTCTTTCCCGCAGTACCTGGCCCCAATGAAAACGATCCGCTGCAGGGAACTCCCATCGTCTTCTGGGGCGCCCCGGTCGGCACTGCCCAGCCAGACATTAACGGCCAATTGCCTACGCCCCCGCCCATTCCCACCGACTGGAAGAACGCCTACTTACCATCGGAAACCAAGAATTTTTCCGAAACGCTCGCGCATAAATATTATGGCCTTTACGCTCAGGATCAGTGGCGGCTCCGTCACAATTTGACACTCAATTACGGCTTGCGCTGGGACTTCGAGCAAGGTCTATGGAAGCAGATCAAGCCCCATTACACTGGCTTTCAGCCGCGCATCGGGCTGGCGTGGTCACCGGATAGCAAGACCGTTGTCCGCGCTGGCTTCGGCATATTCGACGATCGCTACAATCTCTCCTTTCTTTTTATTACCCAGCCTCAGCGGCCCGTGGACCTTCCTGGAGAAACCGTAAGGGGTATTCGTAAGCGTTCCGATGTCGCTACGTGGGTCTTGAATCAGTTCACCCCCGGCCCGTTGGGCCTGCCTTTCATGGCAGCGTCCACCTTAATCACCACAGGACAAGTACCCGACCAGTTCATCACCGGCTCGTGCCCTCCCTCTTGCACTGCGGGCGATGGCTTGGTCGATCCGCACAGCCCGATTCCCTACTCCGAGCAAGGCAACCTCGAAATCGATCGCGAAATCGGACACGGACTTACGGTGAGCGCCGGCTACATGTTCGTCGCCGCGCACCATTTGGTTCGCGCTGCAAATCTTAACGTCTGTCCGCCATTCCCCTTCGGCACCAGCGAACCTCAAATCACTGTTCCGTTTATCTCTCCAGGTGATCCCTCCTGCATTCCCGCACCTGCACCGCCAGCTGGCTGGCCGGCAGACAAGGCGTTTTTCGGTGCGTCAGGTTTGCCTCAAGGCGGGCCTGCTTACAACAATGCCGGCTTGCTGTATTACACGGACAACACCGGCAATTCGGTTTATCACGGGCTCACGTTCCAAGTGATCGAACGATTTCGCAAGAATTTCAGCCTGGACGCCAACTACACCTTCTCGCACACCCTGGACGATGGAACCTTCACCACTTTCGTCAGCACCCCGCAGGATCTTTATAACCGATCGCTTGAGCGTGCGAATTCAAACCAGGACATTCGTCACCGCTTCATCACGAACTTCACTGCCACAGCTCCCGAGGATAGCTTCCTCCGCCACTTCCAGCTGAGCAGCATTATCACCTTGCAGTCGGGCCGTCCATTCACCGAGTTCGTCGGATTCGATTCCAACGGTGACACAAATCCTGTTACCGACCGCGTTGGCGACCTTGGCAGGAACACCTACTACGGCGACCATCTTTATTCCTGGGATTTGCGTATCTCGCGTTATTTCCAGATTCGGGAACATTACCGGCTCGATTTGATGGTGGACGCTTTCAACCTGCTCAATCGGGCAAACGTGGACGAAGTAACTTCAGTATATGGCGCGGCCGTGATCTGCGGCGGAACGGCCACCCCCCGGAACTACAAGGACAGAGCAACTATCGAGACTCAGCAGCAAGCGATCGCTTTTGATACCGGAACCGGACCTCCGACGTGTCCGAACCTCGCTCCAGTTCCGAGTCCTCCCGTGCCGAATGCTCTCTTCGGCACTCCGAGGACCGTGCTTAACCCGCGGCAGTTCCAGTTCGCGGCGAAGCTTTCGTTCTAGTTTCCAGCCGGCCGGTCCACGGACTTGGTTTTCGGGACCGGCCGGCAATTCGAAAATGCTTGGGGCCCGCGTCGTCCTTCCGTCATAAGAGCGTGGCCGTTGTCCTTCAGCCGTTGTTGGGAGTGCGCAAATCCGGCTCGCAGGGCTTGAATTTTCCGCGGCCTCGCAATCCCTTCAGGAGAACCAGGATTGGAAACCTTCGTATTGGTGCACGGTTCCTGGCATGACGGCTCCGCCTGGGATTCCACGATTCTCGAGCTCGCAAAAGGTGAACACAAGGCATACTCGCCCACCATCGCGGGCCACGGTAAAGGCGTCGAGAAGCGCGTCAACCACGCGGACTGCACAAAATCGTCGTCGATTACATTGTCGGCAAAAATCTCTCGCACTTCGTTCTCGTCGGACACAGCTTCGGCGGCACGGTAATTTCCAAAGTCGCGGAAGCAATTCCCGAACGCATCAAGCGTCTGGTCTTCTTGAATGGTTTCGTTCTTCGCGACGGACACAGTCTCAACGACGAAACGCCGCCGCACTATCAGGCGCTTTTTGACAAACTCGCAGCCGAGTCTTCCGATAATACTGTGATGATTCCCTTTCCAATCTGGCGCGAGGCGTTCATCAACGATGCGGACATGGAAGTCGCCAAATGGACCCATTCGCAGCTCTCGTCCGAACCGTATCTGCCCATCAAAGACAAGCTCGACCTGAAAAAGTTCTACTCGCTCGCAACGCCCAAGAGTTATATCAATTGCACCGAGGACACCGCATTGCCGCAGGGCGAATGGGGCTGGCATCCGCGCATGTCCAGTCGGCTCGGACTTTACCGCCTCGTACAAATGCCGGGCAGCCACGAAGTGATTTATACGAATCCAAAAGGCTTGGCCGCAAAAATCATCGAAGCAGGGCGCGACTAAACATTTGCATGACGAAATTAGACGCAAAACCGAATCCGCTTGAGGTTGATTTCAAAAAATCGGCCATCGTCGTCGTGGACATGCAGAATGCCTTCGCGACCAAGGGCGGCATGCTCGATATCGCGCGAGTCGATATCACGGACGCGTCGCGTGTAATCCGCACAATTCGATCCCTCATCGCAGCATCTCGACAAAATACCGTTGCGGTAGTTTACCTTCGCATGGCTTACAAGCCCGACCTGAGCGATAGCGGCGGCCCTAACTCGCCCAATTTTCACAAGGAACTGGCAATGACTCTGATGTGCTCGCGTCCAGAACTCAAAGGCAAAGTCCTTACAGAGGGCACTTGGGACGCAGAAATCGTCGATGACCTCGCGCCGCAGCCCGGTGACCTCATCATCACCAAGACGCGATACAGCGGCTTCGCCGGCACGCCTCTCGATTCGCAGCTGCGCATGCGTGGCATTCAATATCTCTTCTTCGCCGGAATCGCCACCAACGTTTGCGTCGAATCCACCCTGCGCGACGCATATTTTCACGACTACTGGCCGATTCTTCTGCGCGATGCGGCAATGCCCGCAGGCCCGCCAACCGCGCACGAAGCAACAGTATTCAACGTAGAATCTTTCTTCGGCTGGACGATGACAACGCAAGAATTGGTGAGCCAATTAAGGCAGCAGACGACCAAGACCTCGGTCTTGCCAGAAAGCAAAGCTGCAATTCCGTAACGCCGGCGTCCCGCCGGCTCTTTTGAATTGTCTTTAAGCAGTTTGATCGGCTTAGCCGTTGAAACAGGAACCCATGTGGATAGTTGACATCGATGTCGGCGGCACTCTCACCGACGGAATTTTCACAAGCGGCGAGCAAGTCTTCTCCGCCAAAGTCGACACGACTCCGCACGACTTGACTGTCTGCCTTTTCGATTGCCTCGGACAAGGCGCCGCGAAACTAGGCTTTGCCGATACGCCCGCCTTCCTTGAGCACATCGATCTGATTCGCTGGTCCACCACGATCACTTCCAATGTTCTCGCTGAACTTCGCGGCCCCAGAATCGGCCTGCTCGTCTCGAAGAACCACGAAAAAGATCTCTACGGAGCAGACACACGCAGTTCGATCCTGAATCGCCTCCTCGCCGACAAAGACGTCATCGGCCTCAACGGCGCATTCGATGGCGCTCAAGTCACGAACGCGGCTCGCGCTCTCCTCGAAGGCGGCGTCCGCCGAATTTGCGTCAGCCTGAAAGACAGCCATCGGAATCCAGCCGCAGAACTCGAAGTGAAATCCGCGATCGATCTGCAATACCCCGATCATTTTCTCGGCTCGGTTCCCGTTCTGGCCGGAAGCGATATCTCGAAAAGCTCCGACGACCGCACGCGCACCTATTGCGCCGTGATCAACGCGTACACTCACGGCGCTCTCGCCGCAACGCTCTTCAAAGCCGAAGACGAATTGCGCCAAACATCTCAATACGCCGGAACTTTTCTCGTCAGCCACATCAATGGCGGAGTCGCAGGCATCGCCAAGACCAAAGCGATCGACACAATCGAATCGGGTCCCATTCTCGGCATCCACGCCAGCGTTTTCTTCGCTCAGCTCTATGGCTTGAAAGATGTCGTCGCGATGGACATCGGGGGCACCACCGCAAAAATCAGCGTCTTGAAAAATGGCCTCCCGATCAATCGTAAGCCCTCCGACTTTTTCGGCATCCCCGTAGAAATTTCTCTTCCCGACCTGCGCTCGATCGCCCTCGGCGGCGGCAGCGTCATTAAGCCCTCCGGCAGCGCCGGAAACCCGAAAATCGAACTGGGCCCGGAAAGCATGGGCTCGTTTCCCGGCCCTGCGTGTTACGCGCTCGGCGGCGATCAGCCCACACTCACCGATGCATTCGTCACCGCTGGCCTCATCAACCCGGAGTTTTTTCTCGGAGGCGCAAAACCTCTCGACCGCGAACTGGCCCAATCCGTGATCGAGAACCAAGTAGCGAAGCCGATGAACACTTCGGTTGACGAAGCATGTCGCCTGACTATCAACCGTGCTTTCGAACTGGTAGCAGATTTAATCGCCACGGCCGCGAAGGATCTAAAACAAGATCTCTCGAAGCACACGCTTTTCGCGTATGGCGGCAACGGAAGCCTCTTCGCCTGCGGCGTAGCAGAAAAAGCCGGAATCAAAAACGTGCAACTCTTCGCGCTCGGCCCAGTCTTCAGCGCATTCGGCTCGTCAGTCTCCGATATTTGCCACGTCTATGAACGCGGCCTCGCGCACATCGCAACCTCCAATGAAAATGCCGGCAGTTTGCAAACAGCCCTCAAAGAAATAAAAGCGGAAGGCACGAAAGATTTGCTAGGCGAAGGAATCAAACCAGAAGGCCTCACATACGAGATTGAAATCGAAGCCTCCGGAAGCGCGGGCAATTCGATCGTAATTCCCTGCTCGGAATCAATTCTCGCCAACCCGAAGGAATTACAAACCGCACTCGCATCAGCGTCAGGAAGCGCAGCGAACACCGGCGCAAAAGACATCTCGTTGGAATTGATGCGAGTGCGCGTGAAGAAGCCGATGTCAAAACCGCACGTTGCGGAGCGCGCACTGAAATCCGAAGAGTCGGCGCACGCGCGAACCGCGACGCGAAAGATTCTTTGGGGAAGCAGCAGCGGCGACGCGCAAGTCTATAGATGGGAAGCACTTGAGCCAGGCAATCGCGTTTTGGGCCCGGCGATTCTTGAGGGGATCAATACAACTTATTTTGTTCCTGAAGGTTGGACGATGTTTGTGGATCGATTTGGCAACGGCGCGCTGATCAAGCGCTGAAAAGTGAAGCGGAATGGAGAACGGATTTTCTGGTCTTTTTTCTGGTCTTCGGGGTCGTTTTACCGCCGATTAGAATTTTGTATGTTTATGATTCTGTGGGGCTTGCGCGGAGTTTTAATCGCGCTACCGTAGATTAAAAATCGTCTGACGCTGCAACCTCCGGCGAGAGGAGATCGCACATGTCTTTAGATGCCAAAAACCGGCTGCGGGTGACTGAGTATCTTGATCTGGATCTCGACCGGGAGAAGTGGCTGTGTAACCGATGCGGGCATGAGATCGGGCCGGCGCGGGAAAACTATAAGCGCGGCTGCCTGCTTTACGACCGCGACCCGCGCGAGATTCATCCGCCGCTGGTTCCTGGCTCGTTCAGCTTTTCTCCTGATCCGCTCTGGGTGCGCATCGTGGAATTTTATTGTCCCGGTTGCGGGACTCAAGTGGAGACCGAGTATCTGCCGCCGGGCCACCCGATCACGCATGACATTGAAATCGATTTGGACAGTTTGAAGGAACGCCTTAGCAAAGGCGAGTTTGTGATTCGGGAGCAGAGGATCGAGGTAGCCGAATGAATTCGATTGATATCGACGTCGGCGGAACGTTCACCGATCTCGTTCTTAATTTCGATGGCAAGGCGTTGATCAAGAAGACGCCTACGACTCCCTACGATCTCTCCGTGTGTTTTTCGCGCGTGATTGAGGAAGGCGCGGGAGCTTTGGGCCTGACGATCGATCAGCTTCTTCCAGCCATCGACATGATCCGCTACTCGACGACGATCGCGATGAATCGCCTGATCGAGAAAAAAGGGCCGCGGCTCGGGTTGATTACGACGGAAGGGCATGAGGACGTGGTTCTGATTGGACGCGGCGCGCAGTGGATTGATGGGACGCGCGTGCAGGAGCGCCGCAACCTTGCGATCCAGAAAAAGCCGGAGCCGCTCATCCCTCGCGACATGATCGTGGGCGTGAAGGAACGAGTCGATTCGCGCGGCACAATCATCCGGCCACTCGACGAGAATGATGTTCGCGAAAAAGTCCGCTACCTCGTTAGCCGCGGCGCGCGCGGCTTTGTCGTTTCACTTCTTTGGGGCTTTCTCAACTCCACCCACGAACGCCGTGTGAAGGAAATCATTCGCGACGAATATAAAGAATTTCACATTGGGTATTTGCCCGTTGTGCTTGCAGGACAGGTGGTCGGAAAACTCGGCGAGTACGAACGGACGCTTGCTGCAATCCTCGACGCGTATTTGCAGCGGTCGATGCAGATCGAGCTTTCAGCGATGTGGGACAAACTGCGCGAGCGAGGCTACAAGAAACCGCTCCTGATGATTCAGAGTTCGGGCGGGATCGCGGAAGTCTTTCGCACCACTGCCTGCCGCACGTTCAACAGCGGACCCGTCTCCGGGTTGATGGGCGCGCATCACGTGGCGAAATCGCTTGGCTACCAGAACGTGGTGATGACGGACATGGGCGGGACGAGCTTCGACGTCGGTCTCGTGGTGAAAGACAGCGTACGCAGCTACGACTTCCGCCCGATCATCGATCGCTGGATGGTGGGCATCACGATGATCAAAACGCTTTCGGTCGGCGCCGGTGGCGGATCGATCGCGTCGATCAATCCCCTTCTGCAGAATCAGCTCCAAGTGGGGCCGCGCAGTGCCGGCTCGATGCCCGGGCCTGCGTGCTTCAGCCTCGGCGGCACTGAACCTACCGTCACTGACGCGGATGTCGTGCTCGGTTACATCAATCCCGCATATTACTCGGGCGGACGGATGAAGCTCGACAAGAATCGGGCGATTGCCGCAGTTCGCGACAAAATCGCGAAGCCTTTTGGTATTTCGGTAGAAGAGGCTGCGATGCTGATCCGCAAGATCGTGAATGGCAATATGGCATCCGCGATCATGAAAGAAGTTCATCTGCGCGGCTACAGTCCTGAAGATTTTATTTTGTTCGTTGGCGGCGGGGCCGGTGCGACGCATGCGGAAGGATATAAGGCCGACATCAAGAAAGCTGTGACGTTTCCTTTTTCGCCGGTGTTCTGCGCATTTGGCTCTTCGACGATGGACATCATGCATGTGTATGAAGTGTCAAAGAAACTGACGCTGATGTCGCCGGGCGCGCAGGAGTTGACGCAGGAATTTACAGTGTTCAACCGCACGGTGGAAGAATTGCTCGAACAGGCACGCAAGGATTTGGTGGCGGATGGGCTGAATCCGAGCACGGCGTCGTTTGTGCTCGAGCTCGATATGCTTTACGGAGGGCAATTCCACGTGAAACGGGCGCTTTCGCCGCGTCTGGCGCTCCACTCGACCGAGGATGTGGCCGCAATCTGCGAGGCGTTCAAAAAAGAGTTCAGCGAAGCGTTCAGCCCGTTTGTAGTGAATCCGGAGGGCGGCGTGTTTGTCGACAGTTTCATTCTGAAAGCAATCGTTCCGGTACAGCAGATCGATCTGCCCAAGATGCCGCTGGAAGGCCACGATCCGTCAGGCGCGCGAAAAGGCGAGCGGCCTGCATTTTGGGCGGCCGCGAAGGATTTTCGTCCTACGCCCATTTACGCGTACGAAATGCTTAAGCCGGGAAACCGGCTTGCAGGCCCGGCAATTCTCGAAGGCGAATACACGACTGTTGTGGTGCCGCCTGCAATGAACTTTTCGATTGATGAACGAGGCCTTGGCATTCTGGAAGGCTGAGCCCACGGGAATTTAGAAGAAGGCTGGAAGGAGATCCAATGCCGATTCCGAGTACGGCTGAGAAACTTGCATGGCTGAAGCCTGCGCCCGCGACTGCTTTCGAGAAAGAGTGCGCCGCGAAAGTCCAGGCCGGCGATTATGAAATCGGCGTGCAGATCACCAACGATATTCTTGACGAAGCGATGGAAGTATTCGTCCGGTCATCACGGAGCTATTTCGGCGTGTCTGGCGATTCGATGGTCGCTATCTTCACCGCGAATGGTGACCTGGTGAACGCATCGTGCGGAACGTATCTCCACGCGATAATTCAGCCGATCGTAATCAAATTTATTCAGAAGTATTACACCGACAACCCCGGAGTGCGCGAAGGAGACATCTGGTACACGAATGACGCGCTTTACGGCGGCATTCACAACCCCGATCAGGTGGCGCTGATGCCGATTTTTCACAAGGGTCGGCTCTTGGCCTGGGCGTCAGCCGCTTTGCATACTACCGAAACCGGAGCCATCGAACCGGGCGGCATGCCTGTGAGCGCGAAATCGAGGTTCGACGAAGGCCTGAACATGCCGCCGATTAAAATCGGCGAGAATTTCGAGCTGCGTAACGATTTCCTGGAGTTTTACACCGTGTACGGCCTGCGGGCACCCGCGATGTTTATCTCCGATCTACGCGCGCGCTGTACCACTGCCGACCGAGTGCGAGTGCGATTGCTCGAACTTGCCGAGAAGCGGGGCGGCGAATTCGTAGTCGGGCTGCTGCGCAAAATGTCGGACACGGCTGAAGCCGGCGCGCGGCAGAAGATCAAAGCGCTGCCCGACGGGAAGTTCCGCACGGTTGTATTCAATGATGCGATCGGCTGGACGCCGGCGCTGGTCCGGGCCTGTTACCTGACGCTGATCAAGAAGGGCGAGACGCTGACGTTCGATTTCGAAGGGACGTCGCCTGAAAACCCGTCGTCGTACAACGTGCATCCGCAAGCCGTGGTGGGCCACATCGCAAATTTCATGTACGAGTATGTATTCCACGATTTGCCAATTTGCAGCTCCACGTTTGCGGCGATCGATTTTGTTTTCCCGGAAGGAATCATTTTGAATCCGGGAAGGATGGCGGCGACGAGTTGCTGCGTTTATATCGGGATGCAGTGCCGCTGCGCCACGCACAACAGTTTCGCGAAGATGACTTTCTCGAGCGCCGGATTGTGGCGACAAGTGGCCGCATCTCCCGGCAGCCAGCACACGGCGCAGATTTGTGCGGGGCATTCGCAATGGAATCTGGCTGTGTCGGACGTGCTTTCGTTTTCGCTCAACACGCAGGGGCAGGGCGGGCGCGCAGCCAATGACGGAATGGACGCTTACGGTTTCGCCTGGTGCGCCTTTGGCCGTGCGCCGGATTCCGAGCAGGTGGAGAGCGAGTTGCCCGTCACCGTGACGTTGTCGCAACACTGGAAGGATTCGTCCGGGCACGGACGACATCGCGGCGGCTCGGGCGGCGTGCAGCAGTGGATGATTCATAAGGTGCCGAATCTCGTGTCGCTGTGCATGGGCAACGGGAGCAAAGTGCCGCTGGGGCAGCCGCTCTTCGGAGGTTACGCGTCTGCGCCGATTCCGGGCATCAGCGTCCGCAAAGCGGATCTGCTGAAGCAAATGGAAGCGGGAAATCCGAAGCTTTCGATGGATAGCCGCGACATCCTCGAGAACAAAACGGTGCACGGCGACTGGACCTTTGAATTAATCGCGCGAACACCCAAGCTCTACGAGGAGGGCGATCTGCTGTTCGGCTTCAGTGGAGGCGGCCCGGGCTACGGCGATCCACTCGAACGCGATGCCGCCGAAGTGCTGGAAGATTTGAAGAAGAAAATCGTTTCCGAATGGACGGCACGCAACATTTATCACATCGCGTACGATCCGGACCGCAACAAGCTTGACGCGGAAAAGACAAACCAGCTACGAGAAAATGAGCGCAAGAGCCGGCTGGCGCGCGGCAAGAGCTTCGACGAGTTTGAGAAAGAGTGGAGCAAGCAGAGCCCGCCACAGGATATTTTGCAGTTTTATGGGCGCTGGCCCGATGCCAAATCACTCGGACCGATTTTCAGGCAATAACCGGCTGACATCGAGGCTGTTCGCGGGCCTTCTTTTTAGCGGCTGAAGAACGACAGGTCCACATGTGAACGCACAACTCACTCCGCGGCAAATGATGAAGAGCCTGCTGCAGGGAAATCCTCAGCCGCGGCCGCTTATTGTTCCCATCGTATTTGCGCTCGGCGCAAAAATTGAAAACCTTTCGTTTCGAGCTTATCTCGACAATCCGACCAAGATTTCCAATGCCCTTCGCCAGATTCGCACGCAATTGAGAACAGATGGCGTAGCGTGCTATTTCGATCCGCTTCTCGAAGTGGAAGCGCTTGGCGGCACGCCTCACTGGGACGAGACGAATCAGACGCGCAGTATTCGGTGGCCCGCGTCTGCGCAGAAGGGAGAATTGCCCGCACGCTTGCGAGCTCCCGAAGAGGCTGCGAATAGTCCGCGTGTGAGAGCAGCCGTTGAGGTGATTCGCCGCCTAAATTCTCTACTGCGCGACGAACCGTTACTTATGGCAGGCGTATCGGGGCCATTCACGCTTGCTGCCCGGCTTACGGGGATCGATCCTGGTGCGATGCGTCAGGGGCAAGAGCCGTCTGAACCTGCGCTGGAAGTTGCTGCGGCTGCGATCACAAAGATTGCGTCTGCTTTCGTCGAGGCGGGGGCGAATCTGATTTTTATTCGGGAGGAAGCGCTGCCACCACTTTCTTCTGACAAATGCCAGAACTGGGCATCGCTGCTCGCGCCGCTGTTCAACATCGTGCGCTTTTACGAAGCGCTGCCCCTGCTGCAAATTTCGGGTGAGTCAGCGACGGCGAAACATGTCGAAGTGATGTTGCAGCAATCTTGGGATGCGGTTCTCTGTTCGGCTTCTGAAGAATTCATCGCGGGCGCACGCGGGCGCGATGAGAATCTCATGTTCGGGTGCTCGGTACCGCTCGAAGCTATGGAAGCGAGCGATTCCAGCGGAGAGCGTTCTCTAGAAATTTCAGGTATCAAGCCGACTCTGGTGACGACTGATGGAGACGTGCCGGCGACGACCGATTTGAAACGCCTTATGAATGTTTTTGATGCGATTGCTCGCCCCACGTAGACCGTCGCCGTCACGCTTGCGGCGGTCTGTGCACGTATTAGAATTGGAGTGATGACAATTGTGCGATGGCGAAACCAATCGTGAGTGACGCTGGGCGTGCGACTGGTCCTTTGGAGGAGCCGAGCAGCGGTGTGAGGCATGTGCGGCTTCGCACTTCCGGTGCTTCCGTCGAGCGGCTGCCGGATGGCTCGCTTCTGGTCCGTCCTGACGAGCCTGTGGGCGCTTATCCGAAGGTTCTCACCGACCGCGTTGCTGAATGGGCGGAAATCGCGTCGGATCGGATTTGCGCGGCGAAGCGCGACAAGGATGGACGCTGGCGGACGCTTACGTATTCGCAGGTTTATGCGGCGGTGCGGAGTATCGCGCAAGCGCTGCTCGATCGCGGACTGAGCGCCGAGCGGCCCGTCGCAATACTTTCTGAAAATGACCTCGAGCATTTGCTGCTGATGCTCGCAGGGCAGCATGCGGGAATTCCTACCGCGCATATTTCTCCGGTGTATTCGCTGGTTTCGAAGGATCTGGCGCAGCTGCGGCATTGTCTTGGGCTTTTGACGCCTGGAATGGTGTTTGTGTCCGACGGGGAGAAATACCGGCGCGCGATAGAAGTTGTGGTGGGCGAGGAGACCGAGCTTGTCGTTGCGTCATCTGCGCTGGAATTTCGCAAAGCGACACGATTCGAGGAGCTTCTTGCAACGAATCCGACGAATGCGCTCGATGCGGCGCACAAACGGATCGATCCTGACAGTCCCGCGAAATTTCTTTTCACGTCGGGCTCGACGGGAATGCCGAAGGCGGTGATCAACACGCATCGGATGATTTGTTGCAATCAGCAGATGATCGCGCAAGTTTTTGGATTTCTGCAGGACGAGCCGCCGGTGCTGGTGGATTGGCTGCCGTGGAATCACACGTTTGGCGGAAATCACAACATCGGCATCGCGCTCTACAATGGAGGCAGCTTTTACATTGACGAAGGCAAACCCGGGCCGGGATTTATTTCCGAGACGATCCGGAATCTGCGCGAGATAGCTCCGACGGTATATTTCAACGTGCCGAAGGGCTATGAGGATTTGCTGCCGGCGCTGCGCGCGGATCGCGAGCTTCGCGAGAACTTTTTCAGCCGGCTGAAGCTGCTGTTCTATGCGGGCGCTGGACTTTCGCAGCCGGTTTGGGACGCGTACCGAGAGTTGGCGCGGGACACTTGCGGCGAGCGCGTGGTGATGGTGACCGGGCTCGGTTCGACGGAGACGGCGCCGATGGCGATTCAGACGACGTGGGAAACGGATCGGGCGGGAGTGATCGGGATTCCGATTCCCAGCGTGGAGGTGAAGTTGGTGCCACAGGGCGGCAAAATGGAAGCGCGCGTTCGCGGGCCGAATATTACGCCCGGGTACTGGCGGCAGCCGGAGCTTACGCGGAAGGCTTTCGACGAAGATGGATTTTATAAATTTGGCGACGCGGTGCGATTTGTTGATGGCGCGGATGTGAATAAGGGTTTTCTCTTCGATGGGCGTTTTTCTGAGGATTTCAAGCTGGCAACTGGGACTTGGGTGAGCGTGGGACCGCTGCGAGCGCGGATTTTGAGTTTTTTTGCGCCGTTTGTGCGTGATGTGGTGATCACCGGGCACGATCAAGATGATGTGGGGATGATGATTTTCGCGGATGCTGAGGCTTGCCGTGCTTTGTGCCCCGCCAGCTCGCTGCGCGCGGGCTCGGGTTCTGGTTTGGCTGCTTCGGATATTTTGCGGCATGAGGCGGTGCGAGAGCGTTTTCGCGATTTATTGGCTGCGTTTGCGGCGGAGGCGACGGGGAGTTCGAATCGAGTGAGCCGTGCGATACTTCTTGAGGAGCCGCCTTCGCTGGACGCGCGGGAAATTACGGATAAGGGATCGTTGAATCAACGGGCGGTGCTCGAACATCGTGCGAGGCTTGTCGAGGAATTATATGGGTCGCGGGATTCCGATTTGATTTTTAGGCTCGAGGGGACAAATGACAGGAAGAGATAAGGGCGGACTTTTTATCGCGTATGACGACGTGTGGCTGCTCGATGGGGTGCGGACGCCGTTCGTGGATTACAACGGTGCATTGGGATTGGTGTCGCCGACCGATCTTGGTATTAAAGCTGCACGGGCGGTTTTTGAGCGTGCGAAAGTTGCGCCTGGCGACGTGGGCTCTGTGATCGCCGGGTGCGTGGCGCAGGCTAGTTTCGATGCGTATTTGTTGCCGCGGCATATTGGACTGTATTCGGGAGTGCCGATTGATCGGCCTGCGATTCTGGTGCAGCGGGTTTGCGGAACTGGAATTGAGGCGATCGGGCAGGCCGCCGATGCGATTACTTTGAATAAAATTGAGCTTGGGCTTTGCGTTGGGACCGAATCGATGAGCCGGAATCCGATTGCGGCGTACACGCATCGCGGCGGATTCAAGATGGGGCAGGTCGAGTTCAAAGATTTTTTGTGGGAGGCGCTGCTTGATCCGGCGGCTGACGTGACGATGGGCGATACAGCGGAGAAAACCGCGCGCGAATACAAAATTACGCGAGAGGAAGTGGATCGTTTCGCGGAGCTGAGTTTTTCGCGCGCTGTGGCGGCGCAGAAGGCTTGTTTTTTGTCGGGCGAGATTGTGCCGATTGTAAGCGAGGAATTCCGGCTCGAAGGCTACAAGTCGCGCGGTATTCAGCTGCCGAGGGGCGTCGAAACAGTTGCAGCCGATACGCACATTCGTCCGTCTACCTACGAGGCGCTGGCGAAGATTCGGCCGGCGTTTGGCGGCGTGCAAACGGGCGGGAACAGTTCGGCGATCGTCGACGGAGCGGCTGCGGCGCTGATTGCTTCAGGAGATTATGCTAAATCCCGAGATGGTAAGCCGCTTGCGCGGGTGGCTGCGGTTGCGGCTGTGGGTGTCCCGCCGGAAATTATGAGTATTGGTCCGGCACCGGCAATTCGAAAACTTCTCGATGGCATTGGGCTTTCGCTCGATGCAATCGATCGCTTTGAAATCAACGAGGCCTTCGCTGCGCAGGTGATGGGCGTCGAGCGCGAGCTAAAACTCGATCGCAGCAAGCTCAATGTAAACGGCGGAGCGATTGCCATTGGTCATCCGCTGGCGGCGACGGGTGTGCGGCTTGCTGTTACGCTTGCGCGTGAGTTGCAGCGTTCGCAGAAGCGATATGGCGTAGCATCAGCGTGCATTGGAGGTGGTCAAGGTATCGCCATGCTTCTCGAGAATCCGAATTAGGTAGAAACAACAGGCGACAGCCTCGCGTCGGAGATTAGTGGCCGAGATAAATCTCGAACGGTGCCCAATAAAAAGGCTTCTGATAGACCGTGCCGGAATGCAGGAGCTTCAACTTAGCGTGATGCAGAGCGGCGTCCGGGGCTGAACCTTTCTGAATTTCAGCGTAGAGATCATCCATCAATTCCGGCGTGGAATTGTCGTTCACTTCCCACAACGCAGCGATCACGCCGTGCGCACCTGCACGCAAAAATGCCCATGTGAGTCCGACGAGTCCCTCACCTGAATAAGTGCGCTCACCGGCGCCATGACACGCCGAAATCGTTACGAGATTCGCATGCAGCGGCTGCGTGACGATGTCGCGCGCATAGAGTTTGTAGGAATCACCTTGCTTCGAGAGAATCACCGCCGAATCGAGCGGGCTCGCCCGACTGGCAGTACCGTGCGCCACGAAATGAATGAACGAGTATTGAGATGGCTTACTTTCGAGGTAAGCGGCCGCTGTCGCCTGCTGTCGCGAAAGCACTGTTCGATCCGGCGCCGCAAAATATCGCTCCACGTCCGCCATCTCGGTGCCCGCTTGCGGCAAATCCGGAAACTCCGTGCTCGGCGAGATAGGATTGCCCACAAGCAGCAGCTTCTTTGCTCTGGCCACCGGTTGATTTGCAGATGCAGCCAGCAAAACGAGCGAATTCGCATATGCGACAACGGCGTCCTCGATCCAGTAATGGAGTTGCGGTTTGGGATTGAGAAGTGTTTCGAAATTCAAACCGTACAATCCGCCATCCGGCAGGATAATTACACGGGAACCGGCCGCTATAAGCTTCTGCGCTGGAGCGACCAATATTTCGTAAAGCTTCTTTCCGTCTTCGTTCGAAGTCTCCAACACGTCTCGCGGACCCAGCAAGGCTTGTCGATATGCCTTCAAAATTGGTTCAATTTCCGACGTGGCCGGCAGCGGAATAAGCGAGATGCCCGAACGCGTGATGACCCACAGATATGAGCGTTTTTCACCTAGCCAGTAAAACAACAGAGTGGCGCCAAATCGTCGCGCAATCAATCCCGGCTGAAAGTTGGGAATCGGAAAAGAAACTTTCGAGCTGAGGCCGAGGCCTTCCGCAAGCGTTTGCGCGCGGCTCACTTCGGCAACCTGTAGAGCTGCCGCAGTCTTACCCTGGGAAATCAGGAATTCAATATATTCCTCGTAAAATGCGATTGCGCTCGTAAGAAAAGATAGGCGAAGTTCTTCTCGGTCGATAGACGAACGAGCCTTCGCAATCGTCGCAATCGACCGGCGAAACTCCATCTCAGCTTCCTGTGGGCGGTTCTCGCCTACATCAACACTCGCAAGTCGTGCTTCCGCTTCCCAACGAAGTGAGTTACTCGCCTTCGGATCGTTAATAACTGAGTCGAATAGCTCTTTCGCTTTCGCGTAGTTTTGACGCGTTTGTTCGATCCGGCCTTCGATTAGGGGAGCATATGGTGCTAGATAGTGATCCGGATGGGCTGCCACGAAGAGAAGCAATTCGTCATAGTGTTTTTGTGCTGAAACCACCTTGCCGGTTTCCAAATTCACAAGCGCCAGGTTTTCGGCGCACTCTGCCATAAGAGCTTGATCCGCGAGATTTCTAGCGAGATCGAATGCGCTATTAAACGTACTCTCCGCCGAATCATAGCGACGTTGGGCCAGGTAGACTCTCCCAACGCTCATTCGCCAATAAATGCGATCGCCTGCCAGCCCGGCATGCGAAGCTGACTCCTCAGCTTGCTGATAGAGTGCTGAAGCAGTTTCGAGATCTCCCATTTCGAAGTAGCTCCAGCCCAGGTTTCCAAGGGTCTTGGATTCAGAATATTGCGTCTTTAATGTTCTGGATAGTTCAAGCGACTCGCGATACCAGTCGATCGCTTCATCATAGTGTTCTTGCCACATCGCGAGATAACCGAGACTACCGAGCGCGTTTGCCTGGACATATGGCATTTTCTTGTCCCGGGCGAAGACAAGGGCTCGATGAAAGGCCGCACCTGCAGCTGCATAGTTCCTGCGATCGAGTTCTAGAGCACCCTCTGAGAGTTCCAAATCGCCGAGCATCCCAGGCTCATACTCGCTTGCGAGTCCCTTCGCTTCGGCGAATGAACTTTCCGCTCTGTCGAATGCTTGCAGGTGGTCGTAGGCGATACCTTGAACCATTTTTCGGCGGACAGCGATGTCTGTCTTCGCAAGGTTCGGAGGAAGGTTGTCCTTCAGCAGGTCCAGCGCTTCACCGTCGGAGCCGCGCATCACCATGATTTGTGCTTTCAGGACACCAAACCGCCCAGACCACTCAGGGTTTCGCGAATAAGTGCGGCTGAGTTGTTCCACTTGGCGTAACGCATCATCCAGCGCCCCCCGCTGCATCAATTGGCGGATCTGACCGTAGGAAGCGTCGGGCGACGGCTCTTTATGACAAGCCGTCGCGAGCGAGAACCAGATGGAGATCAACAGAATTAGGATGGTGGATAGGGCCGTCCGTTGGTCATAGCCTGGACAATGGTAACGTTTCCGGAGACCGGACATCCCAGGGCGATTCGGAGCATTGTGACGGTGCGTTTGGAATTCTCGGCAATCACCTCGCCGATATACACTCTGCCGAATTCGGGAACGTCCAAGGCGTGCCCCACCCGGTTCACCCCGGGACACTTGATTTCTCCGGGTTTCACTAGCGAGCACAAAAACACTCCGCACGGATCGACCGGAACCTTTGGCTGTGTCCTGACAAAGGGATCAGCTGCCATTCTGCGGAATCCCTCGTTGACGTCAAACTCTTTTTTCAATGTTTCGAACGTCTTGCAGCGAAGAAACAAGTCG
The DNA here is from genome assembly GCA_963721825.1 of uncultured Acidobacteriota bacterium. Classification (GTDB taxonomy): domain Bacteria; phylum Acidobacteriota; class Terriglobia; order Acidiferrales; family UBA7541; genus Palsa-295. Next base: position 423,142 of record CAVRLE010000004.1, read on the forward strand.
TCCTCGAACACGAGCTCCACCGGGCACCCGCTGATTTTTAAGTTATCAATCTTGCTTCCGAGCAGAGTGATTTGGGGCTCTTTTTCTTCTGGTTTGTCATTTTGCTTTTCGTCCTCTTCTTTCACAAAGTGGTGCGAGGCGAGCCGCGCGACCACGCGATCCGCGGTGACAACGTCCAAAATGTTCAGATTTTCTACGACGGAAGTGACGAGTGTCGTGTACGTGTCTCTGCCATGCTTACTGCCGGCGACATACGTATAGGCTGCCGAAAAAGAAACGTATTCCCGGAAGCGAAAATTCTCAACACGGGCGTGTCCAATACCGCCGGTAGTCGGAAGCGACATCCCGGCTTGCACTTCGATCTGGTGATCGAAAGGCTGCGTAATGTGGCCGCTTAGCGCGTGACCATGGCCGTTGAAAATATAGGTTCTTTGAACGGTTTCGTTCAGCATTGGCGCTGCCTCCTGCGTCAATAAAGATAGGGTTACCTGGTGTAATCGAGAGAGAACGGGTAGCTGGCGACGCCTATCTTATCCGCATCGGGCTTTCCTTGCGAGTCCAATCCTCGCACGACGAGCACGTGCTTGCCCGATGCCAGGCGTCCGGCAGGAATCAATAATTGAACAGTTCGTTTCGCTTCGTCCGCGGAGATGTTCAACGACAATTCGGGAGTTCCCGATTCGGTTTGAAACTCGCAGACATAGGACGTGTAGCTGCCCTTTGGCGGAATATCGACAAAAAAGCTGAACGGTTTGTCAGCTGGAACCGAAATCGCAAGCGGAGGGCCGCCTCGTGAATTCTCGGAGATAAGCGAAAACGACGGCAGGGTCTGAGCTACGTCGGATTGCGATAAAGCCGTTTTCAAGTGCGGGATCGTCACCGCATTTTGATATCCGGCCACAAGCAGCAAGAGCGCTAACGCCGGAATCGCGAAAGCTGGCCGCAAAAGTGCCGTCCACCAGCCACCAGAAGGAGCAGGCTGATGCTTGGCTCCTAATTCAGCGACAGCGACAGAGCCCGAGCCCAACACATCTCGCGCATTATCAATGAAGACCGCGCCCGTTCGCACTTCTTGCGCGCATTCCGCGCACCCAAAATAGTGATCCTCATACTGGTCGCGCAGCTCCGCGGTCAACTCGCCCAGGAGGTATTTTTCAGCAGCTTTGAGCCGGATGGCTTCGTCGTGATTCATTATTTGCATACTCCCAATAGTGACGGGAGAGGGTAAATCGTTTCATATGTGCCGTCGTTACCCGGCACCGACTTGCTTGCGCTGCTCCGCCTTCTCGTAAAGCGTTCGGAAGCTCTGCTTGGCACGGTGTAAGAGAACGCGCAAATAGTCCCGATCGACTCCGAAATCGGTGCAAATCTCATCTTTATCCTTTTCCTCGAAGAATATGGCTCGCAAGAGGCGCCGATCCTTCTCGGAAAGCATTGAAAGCGTGTGCCTTACCTGCTCGCGAGTCTGCTTTGCCACCAGCATGCCATCCAGATCGATGCTCGTGTCCGGCGGATCAAACGGGGTCTCATCATCCTGTGGCACGGAACGAGCCGAGCTGCGATAATGCTCCTGTAAGACATTGTTGCATATGGAGTTAACGAAAGACCCGAGGCCCTCCGCGCTCCTCACCCCGCCCGTTCGCACTGCCTTTAGAACGCGTACAAACGTCTCCTGCCGTATGTCATCTACCGATTGCGAAGACCGAAGGCGGGAGCGCAGCTTGATCAGCAGCAGTTGGCCAAAATAGTCGACAAAATGCTGCTCGGTCGGGAAGTCCCCGCCTTGAAGCCGCTGAAGATAGGATTCATCGAACGAGAAGAATTCCACATACCCCTCAAGTGGAGAGGGAGTATAACCCCCTAAGAAATCAGGTGCAACGACGTGCCTTCTCGTTCGGGAAGTACGGAAAAATCCGCAGAACTACCACTTATTTCGCACAGCGTATAAATCTCTGTCCCAAAGTGAAACGATTCCTGTCCTCACTTCACTACTCTGCAGCGATGGAGACGCGGCGATAAATGCAATCTCAAGCCCTCATTCCACAAACTGGTATTTCTCGAGCCGCCCATGCCCCCGGCGCATCCCGGGTCGTCCCTACCCCGAACGAACCGGGATGCGCTTCCCCTCATCGCGATCAAGGCCAAGTGAGGAGAGCTAACGAAATGAGGCACCCGATCGATACCGAGTTCGTGCAAATCGAAAACGTGGTCTGCAATTCCAGTCCATGGGAGGCGAGGACCGCATTGGCGCCAAACGATGCTCTGGGAACTCACACGCTCCATGCACGGTCAGTCGAATTAGTGGCTCAGCCCGGCAAAACTCGCGAATTGGGAAGTTGTGTCCGCAGCGCCTTGATGGACCACCTCAAGAAGCAACGAGGATTTGCGGGCGTGATCGTTCTCAGTTCTGTGAAAGAGCCGCGGCTTATTCTGGTGATGAGTTTCTGGAAGTCAGAGAAGGATGCTGGCAATCGCTGGGAATCTTCGGCAACTGTGTTGAAGATGGTTTCACCGTTGATCGACGTGTGCACGAGAGTTCATACCTATCAAGCGGCAATGCCCAGTTTCCCGGACGCGCCACTACCCGTAGCGGCGATACCGGTTTGTTGATCGGAATACAAATGCCAATCGCAACGCACAGCCAGACGAACCTCTTAGCATCATCAACTACCTTGGGGACGATAAGGGCCATGAAGGAAGATTCTGTAGAAAAAGTCACGTCACATGAGGGAACCGAATTATCCGCCAGAAAATGGATTCGGTGCGACACGCCGCATTGCGGGAATCCGGCTGTCGGCTTGCTCGCGCTAAGGTTTTATTGCGTCGGTCATTTCATATCGCACTGCTACGAGTATCTCGAGCGCTGCAACTGCAATCCCATTAAAGACGCAGACGTCGTCACGTCATTTTCCGTGGACCGCTTCCTGCAACAATGCATGAACCAAGCGGGAGAGCTGGTACGGCCTATTCGCGGGTTTGACAATCTGGACCGCGCGCGACTTTTTGACATCTTTCTGTGGGCGTCGGATCTGGTCGCGAAGCGGAGCGTCTTTAACGCGGAAAATGTTGCAAGGTCGCAAAGCAGTTCTTATTCCGCTGAACGGTCCAGGAAGGTGAGCGCGGATTGATTAGCAGAGCAGGGCGCCCAGTTTGCAACGCGGTTGGGCGGCGCAAACTCGAAGTCGACTACAGCTTTTTAATCTGCTGAAGCGCTTTCTCCAGCGACTGCCGGCTTCGGAAAAAATCGCTCCACGGATCGGATTTCTTCGCGCGTTCCGCAAAGTTGCCGATATTAAACTTCGACGGAATCAACGACGGCTTTACTTCCGTCCAGGCAAGCGGAGTCGACACCGGGGCTTTTGGTTTTCGCCGCACCGAATAAGGTGTGACCACGGTCTGCCCGAATCCATTTCGAAAAGGATCCAGGTAGACGCGTCCTTTCCGGCCCGCAATCGAATGCTCCGTGGTGAGTTCCTTGGGATGAGCTGCAGCCAGTTTTCCGACGAATTCCTGAGCAAAAGAACGCACGACATCCACGTCGGGGCCAATACGAAGTGGCACGAAGACATGAATCCCGCGGCTGCCCGAAGTTTTTGCGAATGATTCGAGCTTTAGCGTATCCAATCCTTCTTTTACGTAGAGCGCTGCGCGCGCCGCATCGGAAAATTCCCCCGAATCGGGATCGAGATCGAAGCAGATCCAGTCTGGCTGCCGGGGCGACGCTGCGCGCCCGCCCATCGCATGAATAGCGATGCAGCCGAGATTCACGAGCGCTAGTTGGGTCACAAGACTTCCACCCACCACGTAATTCGTGAACGGCCGCTTGCTCTCTTCGTTCTTAATTCGCTTGGTGGGAGTTTTGGCCGGCATGCCCATGGGAACTTCCTTCTGATAGAAGCACTGGCCCGCCATTCCGTCCGGGCATCGCTCGAGGGTGAGCAAGCGACCTTTCACATACGGCTCGAGCTTTGGGAATATCGATTCGTAAAATTCAGCTAAATCGCCTTTCGTGTAGCCGTCTTCGGGCCAGAAGACTTTGTCGGGATGAGAAATATTCACCGGGAGATCTTTTGTGGGGGTAGCTTTCGCCCGCTTGGTTGCTGTTGTTTTCATTCTTGCGGCTCCGGCAGCAAGACTTCCGTGGGTTTCTTGTCGTCGCGCAAGCCCAGGAATACCGGCTGGCGCAATTTCACATCCGCCGTCCATTCTTGAAACGAAATTTGTGCGACGAGTTTCGGTTGGATGTAGGTAACGTCGCGTTCGCGCGGAGGATCGACGAACGGCGGCCTGTCAATCTTTAGGGGAGTGAACTTCTTTAACAGGGACGCGAGCAAATCTTCGTCGAAGCCGGTTCCCACCTTGCCTACATAATGCAATTTCCCGCCCTGATAGGCACCCAGCAGCACAGCGCCAAAATGTTTGCGACTTCCCGCGGGCTTCGTAAAGCCGCCGATGACAAACTCATCTTCCTGGTGAACTTTTACTTTGAGCCAATTTGTCGAGCGGCCTTCGTAGTAGAGTGACGACGCATCCTTCGCAACCAACCCTTCGAAATCGCGTTTCTTGGCTTCACGGTAGGCTTCGAAACCGCTTGTTGCGAGACGGCGCGACGGAATCAAAACTCCCGGCCGCCCCAGCGATTTCTCCATGGCTGCTCGCCGCTCCGAAAGTGGCTGACGCCGCAGATCTTTTCCTTGTTGGTACAAGCAATCGAAAACTGCGTAGACGGCTTCGCCATTTCCTTGCTGCAGCAGTTGAAAACGTGAAACTTTCTTGCGATCGAATATCACCAGCTCACCGTCCAATAGCAATGTCGCAGGTTTCAATGCGCGGATTGCATCCACTACCTCAGGGAAGCTTTTCGTTCGATCAATGTCGTTTCGTGTGAGCAGCTTCACGTCCTTCCCTTCTTTATAGGCGAGGATGCGAATGCCGTCATACTTTTCCTCATAAATCCAGCCGCGCCTATCGAAAGGCTCGCTCACCAGTGTCGCCAGCATAGGTTTGACGCGAAACGGGATTCGATCGCTCATGCGGGTGGCGGCTCCTTGGAAATTTCAACACGAACAAAATCGACGAAGATGTTCCAGTGCCTTATGCTCGCCGCTTGCGAGGCGCTGCTGGAGTTGAAGGCTTCACCCGTTTGGAAACTGTTTTTCGTGGAATTACCTTGCTGACGGGATCGCCCGTGGCAGCGACTTCCACGTTGCCGCCGTTATCGCGGGCAATACCCGCTAGAAAGCGTCTGCTCACCGCTGACCTCGGCTGCGTTTCGGTGATGTCTTCCGTCGAAGCATATTGATCGCGGTGTTTGATCATCAGCCATGAAGGCTTGCTACCGCCGCCGAAGCCGCGAGTTCGAACCAGAACCCACGACCCTCTCAGCTTCTTTCCATGCAGCGTGAATTTCAAATCGCCTTTTTCCAGAGCCGCTTGCGGATCAGGCTGCTCCGGTTCCCAGGTTCCCTTGTCCCAAACCATCACCGTTCCACCGCCGTATTCTCCGGCGGGTATCACACCTTCGAAGCTCGCATATTCGATCGGATGATCTTCCACCTGCATCGCCAGCCGTTTTACGGAAGGATCGAGTGACGGGCCTTTGGGAACAGCCCAAGAGAGTAACGTCCCATTCCATTCCAATCGGAAGTCATAGTGCAACTGTGTGGCGCGGTGTTTCTGCACGACGAAAATCCGCGAAGGGCCCTTGTGACCCTTTCCATCTTGTCCGCCGGCCGGCTCCGGCGTCACACCGAACCGCCGCTTCTTGCGATACTCTTTCAGGCTCATCGGTTAACAATCCTCGCAAACGACACTCAACAATTCTTCGCACTATCGACGGAATCAAGTCAATCAGATTCTGCCCACTAGGTAAGACTGACCGCGCGCGTACAGGGAACGCCTTATGAGCAAATCAGATCGGAGCGGTTTTCCGCAATGTGCTTCTCTTTAACCATTCGAAAACCGGCAGCCCCACCAGCGTGATTGAGCTTCCGAGCAGCGCCTCCCGCGGGCTATGCACCGCAAGCAGCACAAGCATGATGGCTGTCAGAAGCAGATAGCCGAATGGCGTCAAAGGATAACCTGGGGTTTCCACCGCGCCGTTGAGCGGTTCGCGCCGTCTGCGCAGCACGAACAATCCCGCAACCGCGAGGCCGATGAACGCGACCGCCACAAAAAGAAAATACGACACGATCTGCTGGAAACTCCCCACCGCCACGAGCATTGTCGCGAGAATACCTTGAATCGTGACGGCCCGCGCCGGTGTGCCGAATCGCGGATGGGTTTTTGCCACGGCGGGAATGAAAAGTCCGTCTTTCGCCATCGCATAATAGAGCCTGGGCGACGACATGATCACCGCCGAAAGGCTGCCCAGAACACATGTGACCACAATCGCTGAAACGATGATTCCGCCCCATGCCCCGAAAAGCGTCGCGCCAGCCATCGCGACCACCGCCCCATCCGACGTCACTTTGTCAAAAGGAATCAGATACCAGAACACGCCGCTCACGAAAATGTAAACGGTGGTCACTGACAGAACTCCGAGCGTCAGCGCGCGCGGAAACGTCTTCTCTGGATCGCGCACCTCCCCGGCGATCTTCGCCGCGTCCCACCATCCCCCAAACGAAAAAAACGCCGACACGATTGCAATCCCCAGCGCCGGAGCCAGCGGCAAAGCTCCCGGACGCTGCGCGGCAAATGGCATAAAATTCGACCAAGCCCCCAGCCGAAACGCGATGGCCCAAAATATCAGAGTCCCGAGCACCAGAAACTTCAGCCACGTTATCCAGCGCAAAAATCCAGCACTCATCCTCACGCTGACCATGTTCACCGCACACAATGCCCAAATCGCCGCCACAGCCCCGAGCTTTATTTGAACCGGCGACCAGTGAAAAATATAAGCGGCATATCCCGCGAGACCCGTGGCAAAGGCCGCCGTCAGTCCCGGCTCCATCACAAGCAGGCACATCCATCCAAACAGGAACGCGATCCTCGCACCGTAACATTCCCACAAGAAAATATATGTTCCGCCTGCCCGCGGAAATCGCCCGACGAGTTCGCCGTAGCATAGCGCTCCGCTGAGCGACATCGCGCCAAGAGCGACCCACACCACGAGCAGCCACATCGGCGAACCAAGTGCCTTCGCCATTCCGGCGGGAGTCAGAAAAATTCCCACCGCGATCATTTCGCCCGCCACAGATGCGGTTGCCGAGCCCAACCCCAGTTCGCGCTTCAGCTCAGGCGGCGGAGTTTGGACATCAATCATTTCGGCCTTGTCTGATTCAGGTGGCACAAGTCGGCGGATAATACCACCGTGCCAGCGCGCTTGTCGCTTTTGTACTGAAACCGCGCGTGATACATATCCGTCCTTTAAAGCGAACAGAACGGGTGGCAAAAAAGTGTCAATCAAAGGTACAGATAATTCCGAGGCGAATGTCGCGGTAATCCCCAATCGGGAATGGACTTGCAGCGAACTAATATCGAACCAATCTTTGGCATCTCGCTTTGCATCAAATCAAAGGTAGAAGTATTCGATTCGGTTTACTCTGGCAGTTAGAAACCGATTTAGAAACCGATGATGATTCATAAAACCATCGAATTCGCCAAGCCCGCCCATGAAGTTTTTCATTGGCTGCACCACCTCGGCGGTCCCGGTTTGATCGTTCTCGGTCTGATTGACAATTCCGTGATTCCCGTGCCCGGCAGCATGGATGCGTTGACGATCATTCTCTCCGCGAACCAGCGCAAGCTGTGGCCTTACTATGCACTGATGGCTACGATCGGCTCGGTGATCGGTGGTTACGTCACCTACCGCATCTCATTCCGACAGGGCAAGGGCGCAATGGAGCGCAGATTTTCCCGCAAACGGATCGACAGCGTAACGAAGACATTCGAGAAGTGGGGTTTCGGCGCAGTTTTGATTCCTGCGATACTTCCGCCGCCAGCGCCCATGGTTCCATTTCTGATCGCAGCGGGCGCTATGCAATACTCGCGCAATAAATTCTTGGCGGCGCTTGCAACTGGCCGCGCAATCCGATTTACGATTCTTTCGTGCTTAAGCGCTTTTTACGGCCGGCAGATTCTTACGGTCATCACCAACCACTATAGGCCAATCCTGATCACGTTTATTGCCGTAGCCGTCTCCCTGGGTCTTTACGTTCTCTATCGTTATAGAAAGGACCTGCATTTTAAGAAAAGCAAAGCCCGCCAGTCAGCGTGAATTCGTCGCTTTAATTTTCTACAGCCCCTTCCAGGCTACGAAAGCCGCCCCCATCAGCGGGCACTTTTCGTTTAACACCACCACCACCGGAATCTGCTCCAGATAAGGGCCCATCTTTTCTTTGTGTTTCACTGCTGCCGCAAACCGCCCATTCGTCATCTTCGGCAGGATCTTTACCGCGATCCCGCCCGCCACGAAGATCCCACCGCGAGCCATCGCTCGCACACCCAAATTCCCCGCTTCCGATCCGTAGATGTCCACCCACAGCTCCAGCGTCGCCGCACACACGGGACATTCGCCCGAAAGGCCGCGCTCAGTGATCGCGGGCGCCGGATCGACTCCGGGCTCATCGAAGTCATGCCGCACCGATGGATCGAGAAATTCGTGCACGCGCTTGAATCCTCCGCCTGACAAAATCATTTCGACGCTCACGAACTCTTCGTGCTGCTTCAAGAATTCCCACAGCTTGGCCTGTTGATTTGTGTGTGGCGCAAAATCTGCGTGACCGCTCTCCGTAGCCATCGGCACGTGCTGCGTCCCATCCCAGAAAAGAATCGCTTCGCCCAATCCTGTCCCCGCAGCAATCACCGCACGGTTCGCTCGCGGCACGAAGACGCCTGGGTGAATTACTTCCAGATCCGGCGGTTCCATTACGCCGATTCCATAAGCCGCCGCCTCCAAGTCGTTCAGCAAACGCACACGGCTCACTCCCAGATGCTCCGCCAGCGAGGCCCCGTCAACAATCCAAGGAAAATTCGTCGCATGCACGCGATTCTGCACCACAGGTCCAGCGACCCCGAATGACGCCGCCGTCACTTTGCCTTTCGTCTCGTTCAGAAAATCCGTAATCACTTCCTCAAGGCCCTTGTGTTCCTGCGTCGCATATCGTTTCGTACAAACGTTTGCGAGCTTCCCCGCCCGAATCTCGAATAGACCCAGATTCGCCTTCGTTCCACCAAGGTCGCCCGCAAGAATCATCGAGGTTCCTCCGCCCTGAGAAGCGCTCGGAATTGTATCGTTCTAGTCGCGGTATTAGGTAGAGGTTACAACGGCCGCCAGCGGCGTCCATCAGTCGTGATCAAATCATCGGCAGCCTTCGGCCCCTGGCTCCCCGCTGGATAGTTCGGGAACGGAGGCGGCGTGCCCTTTATCCACGCATCGAGAATCGGATCCACCAGCGACCACGCCGCTTCCACGCTGTCCGCGCGATCGAACAGCGTCGCGTCGCCGCGTATGCAATCGTTGATCAACGTCGCATAAGCATCGCGCGAACCGCCGCCAAACGCCTGCTTATACCGGAAGTCCATTTCCACCGGGCGTATCTGCATGTGCCCGCCCGGCGCCTTTGCCCCGAACGAAAGCGAAATCCCCTCATCCGGCTGAATGTTCAGCACCAGCGAATTCGATTCCACGTTTTCGCCCTGAAAAACCATGTGCGGCGCCTTCTTGAATCCGATCGCCACTTCGGTGGTCGGTCGCGCCAGCCGCTTTCCCGTGCGCAAATAAAACGGCACACCGCTCCATCGCCAGTTGTCCACAAACAGTTTCAGCGCGACAAACGTCTCCGTCGCCGAGTTAGGATTTACGCCCGGCTCCTGCCTGTAACCCGGCACCTGTTTTCCACCCACGGTCCCCGGCCCGTACTGCCCGCGTATCACCGTCTTCCATATCGACTCCGCAGAAAACGGCCGAATCGATTGCAGCACTTTGATTTTTTCGTTTCGCACCGCAGTGGCATCAAACGTCGCCGGCGCCTCCATCGCCACAAGCGACGTCAATTGCAGCACGTGACTTTGAATCATGTCTCGCAATGCGCCCGTGTTCTCGTAAAATCCTCCGCGCCGTTCCACTCCCAGCGATTCCGCCGCCGTAATCTGAATGTGATCGATGTAGTTTCGATTCCACAGCGGCTCGAAAATTCCATTGCCGAACCGGAAGACCAGCATGTTCTGCACGGTCTCTTTGCCCAAGTAATGATCGATCCGGTAAACCTGATTTTCGCTGAATACGCTCAGCACCTTCGCGTTCAAATCCTCGGCCGACGCCTTGTCATGCCCAAACGGCTTCTCGATAATCACGCGCGTCCACGATTTGTCACTCTTCGGTTTCGCAAGCCCGGCCTTTCCAATCTGCTCGATGATCTTCAAATAGACGTCCGGCGGCGTCGCCAGATAAAAAAGACGGTTCCCGCGCAAATCCGCTTCGCGATCGATTTCTTCCAGGCGTTGAGTCAGCTTCTGAAACGCTGCGGGATCGTCATAGTTGCCGCTGAAATAGTGCAAGTGCTTCAGAAAATCGTCGATCTTAGCTTCACCTCCGGCAGCGCCGCCGCCGTCGCCCCCCGGCGCCTTGGGCAAAAATTCTCCGGCTTTTTTCCGGAAGTCGTCGTCGTTCATCTCCGTTCGCGCATACCCCAGCAAACGAAACCGCGGCGCCAGGCATGCATGCACGGCAAGGTCGTAAAGCGCAGGCAGCAATTTTCGCCGAGCTAAATCGCCAGACGCGCCAAACATCACGATTGCGCAGGGGTCATTGGGAACTTCGCAATAATAAGCATCCGCTTGCGGCACATCCGCCGTCACTGTCGCGCGGGTATTCATAATTGGTCTCCGGAAGCCGAGGTTGCGTGGAGAAATGAGTCTATCTTTCTCTCCACAGTGTGTCCAGACCGCAAGGACGCAAGCGGCCGTCACAGTCTCATCGGATGTTTCCGACCGCCCCGCAGCTTCATGTCCGGCGTCGGCTGGAATTCCGCAGGTGAATCAAGTATCTTTGAGTTGTAACGTTTTCACTGCCAGCTTCAGGAGGGATTTGTGGCCGACGATAAATGCGCGGACAACGTTCCAGCGCCAGCTCCCCAGCAATCCGCGGGTCACAACGAACGCATTGTGCATTGCGTGAAATTCGGACGCGACCTCCCCGGCCTCGATCGCATCCCCTGGAAGGGCGAAATCGGCAAACGCGTCTACGAGAATGTCTCCAAAGACGCCTGGAAAATGTGGCTCGAGCACTCAAAAATGGTCATGAACGAATACCGCCTGAACCCGCTCGATCCCAATTCGCAGAAAATCATGGAAGAGCAAATGGAACAGTTTTTCTTCGGCGAAGGCGCCAAACTCCCCGAAGGCTACGTCCCGCAGAGAGGCAAAGGTTAATAGGCTTGGCCCTGTCAGCTCGCTTCGGCTATGCAAAAGGGAAAGCTTGAAAAAGACCTAGCAGCAAATAGCAGCATAGCTGCCATTCCGTAACGCCGGCGTCTCGCCGGCTCTTTTGACTTTCTCTTTTCCGTTTTGAACTTACGTGGCAATTTTACCTGTCACCGGATGTTCCACTGCGAGCCTCGGCGAAAACTGGAACTGCAACTTCGCGTGCGCCTCGCGCAACGCCGCTTCCACATCCGCAGCAGAATCCGCCCGCGCAAAAATAAATCCCAAATAGCTCGATCCCTCCGGCCAAGCAGCGACGTAGTCGTGCAATCGCGCCGTTATCTGAATCTCCGTCACCCCCGGCACGCTCTCTGCCGCTTCAATTCCCTCGACCCCGTCGAAAGTTCCACTCCGCAGCACGGGAATCATCATCACTCCACTGGCTTGACTCTCTCGCTCCGCATCCCCGCCCGGCATTCCCAGCGCATCACGCAGCAGCAATTCTTCGAGCGAAATCCTATCCGCGCCAAATCGCAACGCCCGCGAGCACAACCCGCCAATCGGCCGCGGCGCAATCTCAAGCACCCACGGGCCGCTCTCGTTCAGTCGAAATTCTGCATGCACCGGCCCCGTTGTTAATCCCAGCGCCCGAACCGCATTCCCCGCGCATTCTTCAATCGCCTTTTGCATCTCCGGCGGCAATCGCGAGGGCGTCACGTAAATCGTCTCCTCGAAATAAGGCCCCTCCAGCGGATCAGGCTTGTCGAAAATCGCCAATACGCGCAATCGCCCGCCCGCGATCAACCCTTCCACCGCCACTTCGCGCCCCGCAACATAGGTCTCGACCAGCAGTTGGTCGCGCTCCGGCTCGCGAAGCACTTGAATCTCAGGAGACTCCATCAGCAATCGAATCCGCCGCACTGCTTCCGCAAATTCGTCCGCATCGTTCGCCCGTATCACGCCCTGGCTCGCGGAAAGCGAGAGCGGTTTCACCACGCAAGGAAATTTCACCCGTGCCACCACATCAGCCACCCGGTCCGAAACCGCAAACGAAAAAAAGTCCGGCACGCGCACGCCCGCCGCCCGAAGCGTTTCGCGCTGCCGCAATTTGCTCCTGGAAGTCTCCGCCGTTGCCGGCGGATTCCCCGCAATTCCAAGCGCCTCTGCTGCGTAGGCAGCCATCGCTGTAGGCCGATCGCCCAGCGCGATGACCGCATCGATCGTTTGTTCGCTCACCGCGTCTCCACCGAAAACTCTCACGATCTCCTGCGCCGCCTCTCTCGGATTCTCGAAATGCAGCGCCAGCGCATCATCACCCCAAGGGTTTTCAAGTTGATGGCAGCGGTCAGTTCCAAACGACACATTTACTCCCAGCTTCTCCGCCGCCTCAGCAAATCCGCGAGTCTGATAACCAAGCTTGCTCGCCAGTATCAGCACGCGTTTCGAACGTGCGCCATTGCCACGCCCCGTATTATTTGCGTCTATCAAGGTAGTCACCCAGCATTTAGCTGTAGTTTTTATTTACCGTAACTCTGTAGACATCCTGATTCCAGAGAGTTCCGTTCTCGGCACGGCCCATGTGGAGTGCGGTGGCTTGCCACCGCTTTCATAGCCCCGGCTTGCCGGGGCGGTTAAGAGTCGCTAAGTTCGCACCGCCGTCTGCATCTTCGGACGGATGTCAACACAGCCATTTCTCATCACAACGAAATCACACAAACGTATCCGCCTGCCGCGTCCTCTTCCTCGCCTCGACAATGGGAACCAACTGGTCCCCGGTCGGCTCCGCTCAACAATACCAAGGCTCATTCAAGTACGGCACGGCCGCGCGCGATGCCAGCACAGGCAAAGCGCTCCGAGTGATGCCACCGCCTGCAACCGCGAACGCCGCATCCTCGATTCGCTCGAAAATCTGCGCGCGACTCCGCTTTATCTGCTCGCCCGCATGAACGATTCCCTGAATCTGCTCGCACAAGCGATCCACTCGCGGATCGGCGTGCCTCCACGGATACACGAGCGCCGCTTCATCAAATCCCTCGACCCCGCGCCGAATTTCATCAAGCTCCAGCAGCCGCGAACCCGCCGGGATCAGCAATCGAATCGCCAGCTGAATCGGCGCCACGTTCTCCACCAGCTCCTCCTCGCGCAACACCTCCAGCAATTCGCAATAACCTTCGAGCGTTGTCCAAGGCGTGAACGGCACAAACGTCGGCTGCAGAGCCAAACCAATCTCCCGGAACATTTCGACCACCCGCAAAAAATCCGCCCGCGTGTGATTCTTCTCCAACCGCTCCAGCACCGCATCATCGACGCTTTCCACCGCACTCGTCACGAACAAACATCCCGTATCGCGCAGCTTGGCAATGCAATCCGAGTGCTTCAACAAATGTTCCACTTTGATCGTCGCGTCATACGTAACGCCCGGAAATTCCCGATGCAGCCCCTCAACCAGCGGAATCGCATGCCCGATGCCGTTGAAGAAATCCGGATCACCGAAAGTAATGTGCCCCGCCCCTGCCGACACTTGCTGCCGAATATCCGCCATCACCACTTCGCGATCAATAATCCGAAACACCCCGTTGTACACCGGCACAATCGGGCAGTGCCGGCACAAATGCTTGCACCCGCGACTCGCCTCCGTATATCCCACCGTCCGCGCCTCGCCCGAAGGCATCACCAGCCGCGCATATTTTTCGAGCGCCACCATCCCGGTGCGATCAGGCGTCATGAACTTCTGCCGCGCAACCGAAATCACAGGTTCACCCTGAGGCGCGGATGGCGCGCCGAAGGGTTCGCGCTGTCCATTTTTCGCCGGCACCGCGTTTCCTCCGCCCAGCCTCTCCGCAAGTGAACGCAATCCTTCCTCGAATTCCCCGCCAAGAATCGTCTCCACACCCAATCCACGCAGATAGCTCTCGTTCACCGGAGCATACAAACCGTAGAAACACAGATGCGCCTTCGCATTCAGCCTGCGCACCGCAGGCAAAACCGCCACCGCAAGCCGCGTCGCCGTATGCATCGGCACATAAAACGCCACCAAGTCCGCCGCCCTCACCGCGTCCTCAGGCAAAGTCTCCCGCGACAAGTCGACGCAGGTAATGCTCGCGCCAACAGCCCGCAGCCAAGCCGCCGGCGACGCCAGCCCAAACGGCTGCCGCCCCAGCTCGTAAGTCGAAATCAGCACAACTCTCATCTATGCGAAATTATCCCACGCTTTCTCTTCAACTTAGCCATCCCGCTGCATGTGAGAACCTGCGTTTTGCGTCAGGTTACGTCAGGGCACGACTTTAGTCGTGCCGTAAATGACGCAACATGTGTGCGGCTTTAGCCGCTGGGGCGTGTTTTGCAAGTTCCCACACCCCACGGAGCCTCGACGAATTGCATGTAACATTTTGTTACTTTACAACTCGTAACCCATATGCTAACATCAGTTGTGCTAGTTCGACAAAACACGGCCCGCTCGCGACTGTCCCAAGGCGGTCCCAGCCCAGAGTGCATCGAAAATTCTAATCGTTACACCGCGATTAGAAATCCCAATAACCCTCCCGGTTTCAATAACTTCGAATTTTCTAATCGTTACAAAAGTGGCTTTTTGCCGATCCATTTTGAAGTGCTCCCGGCCGTTACCCGCCGCCGCTGTTACCTTCCAACTGCCTCTGCGATACAATATCCCGTTATTCACACAGGAGATTCCAACCCGGCATGAGCCCATCGCACAAAAACTCTTTCGCCACCCGCGCCGCTCTCAAAGTGGGCAGCGAATCCTTCGAAATTTACCGCCTCGACGCGCTCGAGCGCTCCGGCGTCGGCAAACCCTCGCGACTTCCCTTTTCGCTGAAAGTTCTCCTTGAAAATTTACTGCGCCACGAAGACGGCCGTTTCGTTCATGCCGACGATATTCGCGCCCTCGCCACCTGGGATCCCACGAGCGCGGAAGGCGCCAGCGAAAAAGAAATTTCCTTCATGCCTGCTCGCGTTCTGCTTCAGGACTTCACGGGCGTCCCGGCCGTCGTCGATCTCGCCGCCATGCGCGACGCGATGCGCCAACTCGGCGGCGATCCAAAGAAAATCAATCCGCTGCTGCCCGCCGAGCTCGTAATCGATCATTCCGTGCAAGTGGACCAATTCGGCTCGGCCGGCGCGTTCCTCTTCAACGCCGACCTCGAAATGAAGCGCAATATCGAGCGTTACGCTTTCCTGCGCTGGGGTCAAAAAGGTTTTCAGAATTTTAAGGTTGTTCCGCCAGACACCGGCATCTGCCACCAGGTGAATCTCGAATATCTCGCGCGAGTGGTTTTCAAAAAACAGGAAAACGGCACGTGGCTCGCTTTCCCCGATTCGCTCGTCGGCACCGATTCACACACCACAATGGTCAATGGCCTCGGCGTCTTCGGCTGGGGCGTCGGCGGCATCGAAGCGGAAGCGGCAATGCTTGGCCAGCCGCTTTCGATGCTGATTCCCGCTGTCGTCGGATTCAAACTTCACGGACGCTTGCCCGAAGGCGCGACGGCTACCGATCTCGTCCTCACCGTCACAGAAATTCTGCGCAAGAAAGGCGTCGTCGGAAAATTCGTCGAGTTCTACGGCACCGGCCTCTCGAGCCTCACTCTTCCCGACCGCGCCACCATCGCAAATATGGCGCCCGAATACGGCGCGACCATGGGCTTCTTCCCCGTTGATGCCGAAACACTCGCCTACCTTCGCTTCACCAGCCGCCCCGAAGAGCAAGTCCGCCTCGTCGAAGCCTACACGAAAGAACAAGGCCTCTTCCGCACCGACCAGACTCCCGATCCCATTTTCTCGGACCGCCTGGAGCTCGATCTCGCAAAAGTCGTCCCTACGATGGCCGGCCCGAAGCGTCCGCAAGACAGCGTCCCGCTCACGCAGGCGAAAACGTCCTTCGAAAAATCTCTGGCAGGCGCCGCCCCCAAGCACGTCAAGGTAAAGAACAACGGCGACAATTTTGATCTCTCCGACGGCTCCGTCGTGATCGCCGCCATCACCAGCTGCACCAACACCTCAAATCCATCCCTGATGCTCGGCGCAGGCCTGCTGGCGAAAAAAGCCGTGGAACGCGGCCTCAGTTCCAAGCCCTGGGTAAAAACCAGTTTCGCCCCTGGCTCGAAAGTCGTCACCGATTACCTCGAGAAAGCCGGTCTCTGGCCCTATCTCGAAAAGCTGCGCTTCCACCTCGTCGGCTACGGCTGCACCACCTGCATCGGCAACAGCGGGCCGCTCCCCGAACCCATCGGCAAAGCCATCAAAGACAATAACCTCGTCGCCGTCTCCGTTCTCAGCGGCAATCGCAATTTTGAAGGCCGCATCAACGCCCTCTGCCGCGCGAACTACCTTGCCTCACCGCCGCTCGTCGTCGCCTACGCTCTCGCGGGCCGCATGGACATCGACATCGTCAACGACTCGCTCGGCAACGATAAATCCGGCAAGCCCGTCTACCTCCGCGATATCTGGCCCACGCCGCAGGAAGTCGAAACCACGATGCGCGATTCCGTCACGAGCGAAATGTTCCGCAAGGAGTACGCCGACGTTTTCACCGGCGACGAGCAATGGCGCGCGCTGCCGATTCCCGAAGGCGATCTCTACGCCTGGGATGAAAAATCCACCTACATCAAGAACCCGCCGTACTTCGAAGGCATGCCCAAGAAGCCTGGATCGCTCACCGACCTGCACGGCTTGCGCGCGCTTGCAGTTCTCGGCGACAGTGTCACCACGGACCACATTTCCCCCGCCGGCTCGATTCCCCACGATACGCCAGCCGGAAAACATCTGATCGCGCACGGTGTTCAACCGAAAGATTTCAACTCCTACGGCGCCCGCCGAGGCAATCATGAAGTGATGATGCGTGGCACATTTGCGAACATCCGCCTGAAGAACATGCTCGCCCCCGGCACTGAAGGCGGCTGGACGATCCATCAACCCAGCGGCGAAAAAATGAGCATCTACGATGCCGCCATGAAATATCGCGACGAACAGATTCCCCTCATTGTGATCGCAGGAAAAGAATACGGCTCGGGTTCCTCTCGCGATTGGGCTGCCAAAGGAACGATTCTCCTCGGCGTGCGCGCCGTGCTCGCCGAAAGTTTCGAGCGCATCCACCGCTCGAACCTGGTCGGCATGGGCGTCCTGCCGCTCGAATTCCTCCCCGGCGAGACTCCCAAAACGCTCGGCCTCACCGGCCTCGAAATCTTCGAAATCGAAGGCCTGGCCGGTAATTTCGAGCCCCGCAAAAAAATGAAATTGCGCGCCCGCGACGCTTCAGGCAAGGAAAAGCATTTCACCGCCATCGCCCGCATCGACACGCCCTTCGAAGTCGCCTATTACCAGCACGGCGGCATTTTGCAGTACGTCCTTCGCCAAATGCTCTAGAGCCCGGCCCATCTTTCGGATGTCACGCGAAAGTGAAGCGAAGCGCGATGTGCTCATTTCATCATCAAATTAATACTTGATTCAAACTATAAACTTGTTATAAACAAAGCCTCGCTTTTCACGGTTCAACACAGGTGAAACGATGAGGCTCCCAGCCCCAGCCAGCAACAGTCGACGTGTCTTCCGCCTCTGCTCCCCAATCGCTTTACAAGCCGTTTTCTTGATACTGCTCGCGGCGATGCTTCCTTCCTTCAGCCGCGCGCAGAATGCGCCTCCCAAGCCCGCGTTGATTACGCAACCCGTCGAAGAATCGCAACTGACCGTCTTGCGTGGCAATACCTATCCGCTCGCGCTCGCGAAATATGACCGCGGTGCCGCCCCCGCGAGCCTGCCGATGCAGCGCATGTTGCTCGTGCTGAAGCGCAGCCCGGGACTGGAAGCCTCGCTCGTGGCATTGCTCGACCAGCAACAGGACAAATCCTCGCCGAATTACCACGCCTGGCTGACTCCCGAACAATTTGGGCAGCAATTCGGCCCCGCCGACGCCGACATTCAAGCCATCACGTCGTGGCTCCAGCTTCAGGGATTCCAGATCGCAAAAGTCTCAAACGGTCGCACGATAATCGAATTCTCCGGCACCGCCGCACAAGTACAAAACGCATTCCACACCGAGATTCACAAGTATTCGGTCAACGGAGCCGACCACTGGGCCAACGCCAGCGACCCACAGATTCCGACCGCGCTCGTGCCCGCGGTGGCCGGCGTTCTCACCTTGCACAATTTTCCTCGACACGCCATGAACCAAATCGTCGGCACCTTCAAACGCTCGAAAGGGACAAGCGCGCTCACGCCGGTGAGTCTGCTTTTCACTCTGCCGAATTTTTTTGG
Organism: uncultured Acidobacteriota bacterium; assembly: GCA_963721825.1. Lineage (GTDB taxonomy): Bacteria > Acidobacteriota > Terriglobia > Acidiferrales > UBA7541 > Palsa-295. The sequence goes on from CAVRLE010000004.1 coordinate 441,775, forward strand.
CAACGATACTTTTTACGGTGTCGGTCCTTACGATTTCGCGACCATTTACAATGTGTCTCCGCTCTGGAACGCGACGCCGGCGATCAACGGCGCCGGGCAAACCATCGCAATCGTCGGCGAAACTGATGTCGACTTTGTAGACTTGCAAAAGTTCCGAGCTTTGTTTGGCATCACGTCGAACGACCCGACCATGATCGTGGATGGCCCTGATCCGGGCTTGCAGCCTGACGAGATCGAGTCAGATCTCGACCTGGAATGGTCCAGCGCAGTAGCTCCCGGCGCCGCAATTAAATTCGTCGTCGCCGCCACGACGGACACAACTCTGGGCGTGGATCTGGCCGCGCAGTACATTGTTGATCACAACGTCGCCCCGATCGTCAGCGAGAGTTATGGAATTTGCGAAGCGGCTCTTGGCACCGCTGGAAATCAGTTCTTCAATCAACTCTGGCAACAGGCAGCCGCACAGGGAATGTCGGTTTTCATCTCCAGCGGCGACAGCGGTTCGGCCGGATGCGATCGCGACGATCCCGCCCAATTCGGCTTGCAGGTGAGCGGTTTCGCATCCACTCCCTACACGACAACGGTGGGTGGAACGGATTTCAATGACATTTCAAATCCCACGACCTACTTCAATGCGACGAACGACGCGCACCAGGCATCCGCGAAGTCGTACATACCGGAGACGACGTGGAACGATTCCTGCACAAATTCTGAATGGTCCCTGGTTACCGGCCTCACCAACGCAGAAAGCAACTGCAACAACTCGCAGGTCTCGAACGACGGCGGAATCGCCGCGACCGGCGGCAGCGGAGGAAAAAGCTCCTGCACCACCGGGAGCGGCGTGGACATCGTCAGTTGCGCCGGCGGCTATCCTAAACCTTCCTGGCAAACGGGAACCGGAGTGCCGAATGACGGCAAGCGCGATATTCCCGACGTGTCACTCTTCGCCAGCAACGGATTCAACGGCAATTTCTACGTGATCTGTTCCAAGAATATTACTGGCTCCTATTGCGACGCAGCCAACCCGAACGGCACGATTGTCGGCATCGGCGGTACTTCCGCTTCCACCCCCGCATTCGCCGGAATCATGGCAATGATCGACCAGAAGACCAATTCACGCCAGGGCAACCCCAATTACATTCTGTACAGTCTCGCCGCGAAGCAGTCCGCCTCCGGCTGCAACTCAAGTTCGAACCCGGCGAGCATCTGCGTCTTCTATGACGTAACTTTGGGCACAATTGCGATGCCCTGTTTGACGGGAAGCACGGCCGACTGCCACACAAATGTCAAGTCGGACCAATTCGGCGTGCTGACCGGTTACGCGACGACCGCTGCGTACGACCTCGCCACCGGCCTTGGCACCGTGAACGCTACAAATCTCGTCAACACGTGGGCCACTGCGACGGCTGGGTCCAAAGGCAGCGTGACGACGCTCTCGATGACGCCAGCGCCGCTCACGATTACGCACGGCGCCACAGCCAATTTAAACGTCACCGTGGCTCCTGCACCGGGAGGCACTGGCACTCCAAGTGGCGAAATCGCGTTGGAAACGACCACGGGTCTGGGTGTCGGCAGCTTCTTGTTGGCCAACGGTGCTGTCACCGGAACGACGAACAATCTGCCCGGTGGTTCGTATAGAGTAACTGCGCATTATCCGGGAGACGGCACGTTCGCCGCGAGTGATTCACCGAGTATTTCCGTAAAAGTGACGCCCGAAGCGAGCGCCGCTACGATCGCGTATGAGCTTTTCGATCCGAATACCGGAAACCTGACAAATCCGAACGCTACAACGGCGACTTTTGGCGGCTCTCCATCATTGCTGCGAATCAACGTGACAAGCCAGGCGGGCGACGCATGTGCTGGTAACGCTCAGGGGGCCACGGGATGTCCGACGGGAACGGTGGCGCTGACCGACAACACGAAACCGCTGGACGGCGGGACGTTTGCGTTGAACAGCAACGGGTATGTCGAAGACCTGCTGATTGATTTGCCCGGCGGAACGCACAATTTGAAAGTCACCTACGCGGGAGATAGCAGCTACACCGCCGCCACATCAACCACCGACGTGATCACGATCACTCCGGTGCCGATCATAGTCGCGCTGGCTACGGAATTTCCAAGGGGGATCGTTGGGCAACCCATCGATCTTTTCGTGAACTTCTCCGCGAATGGCATTTACTCAAACGTTGGAACATCAGGAATACTTACAGTTTCTGCCGGTAACTCGACGGCAAGTTCTATCCCGATAAACTTACCCGTCGACCCGAATAACCACAGCGTATCCGCCCAAATACATACGCCCACAAGCCCTCTCGTCTTCGGCACGAATACTTTTTCCATTAAGTATTCGGGTGATCCCAGCTATGTGGATTCAAATACTCCCACGGTAGTCATCACAGGTGTTTACTCGACAGATACTATGCTTACCTCCTCGAATCTTACGGTTCAAGTGGGCCAGACCGTAACGCTTACAGCTAAAGTCTCGTCCCCCCAACAAGGTGGGCCGCCACTCACAGGCGCAGTTGTGTTTCTCCAGGGCCCATCGCAAGGTTTATTAGGCGGTCCGGTGAACGTGCAGAACGGGCAAGCTCAGCTGACAACGACCCTGTCGAGTTCTGGAAACATTGCGATCAGCGCTGCTTACAGCGGTGATGCGAATTATGCGCAGTCGACCGGCAACGTCATAGAGGTAGTGAATCCCATTGAATCAGTAACTTCGGTGACAGCTTCAAATCCCTCCTTCCAGCAGGGTCAAAATGCAACCTTTACGGCCACCGTTACACCAAGTCCGACCGGCGGGCCTGCTCCGACAGGCATCGTGATGTTTCTGGTGAATGGGGCTGGGACTGGGGGCGGCAACGTCAGTCTCAATGCAAGCGGCCAAGCTACACTCTCCAGCACGACATTGCCGGTCGGAAGCGTAACTGTCACGGGAAACTATTTAGGCGACTTCGCGCATTCACCTTCCACAGGAACCGTGACGGTGACGGTCACAGCAGCGCCGGATTTCTCGGTTGCGGCGAGTCCGGCGTCGATCACGGTCGGTAGCCCCGGGCAATCAGGCAGCACATCGCTGATGTTGTCGGCGATGAACGGCTTGACTGGCACGTTCAATCTGGTTCCTCAGTGCGTTAATTTGCCATCCGAGAGCACCTGCGCCGTATCTCCCGCGAGCGTCACTTTCGGCTCAACCATGACTACGGCTACTGTCATGCTGACGGTGTCGACGCGAGCTCCGTCGAGCGTTCCTGCTACCCGGCGCTTTCAGCCGACGAACAATCGACCGGGAACAATATTCATAATTGGGCTACTGGCACTGTTGGCAATTCTCTCGCTACTTGTACTGCGGCGCGACCGCCGCGGAATTCAAATCGCTTTCAGCGTGGTCACTCTCGCGGCACTCCTGACATTTGCGGCTTGCGGCGGGGGCAGCGGTGGCGGTGGAGGCGGCGTTCACGATCCCGGAACGCCCGTAGGTCTCGATTCCGCCGCGAGCGTATCTTTCACAATTGGAACTGCAACGCACGCTGTACCGATCTCGATTAACGTGCAGTAAGGAAACGCGCTACTGCGCCAGCACACCTATCGAGAAGGAGTTGGACCGCGCCTACTTCTTGCTGGTTTGCATCTCGCGGCGGGTTTCGCGCTTGGACCCATGACGCATATCGATCGCCGCCTCTTCTGCGAATTCGTTCCACGCGGGAATCTGGTTCGTGAGCCCCAGGTTCTCGAGGTACGCAGGATTGGGCTTCAGATACGAATACGAATCTGAATCGCCCTCGGCGCGCGGACGCACGGGATTCTCGTGCGCCAAGTAATTCGCGACGTGAACCACTGCGACTGCATCGAGCGTCTCCTGCGGCACTCGCTCCGGATGGTGATGATGGGCCACCGCTTCCACTACTGGACATGGCAATCCCCAAATCCCCAATAAATATGCGCCCACTTCCGCGTGCGAGACGCCCATCAACTCCTGCTCGACTGCAAACAACGGCCGCTTTTCTTCGGCCGCGCCCTCCAGCGCGCGAGCGAAGTGCTTCGGCGATCGCGTGGCAAGAACCAGCTTGCCAACGTCATGCAGTAAGCCCGCGACGACGGCAGCACTGTGCACGGCTGCCGGCACGGGAATGTGAGAAGCGATCTTGGCAGTGAGTTGCGAGTGCTGGTGAAGTTCCTCAAAGGAAAATCCCGGCAGATTCGCGGAGTTTTCAAACACCCGAAACACCTCGGCCGACAGCACGAGATTCTGGAGCATGTCGATTCCCAAATAACTCACGGCGGTATTCAGCGTGGAAATCTCACGCGGCAATCCAAAAAATGCAGAATTCACGAGCTGAAGAATTTTTGCAGAAATAGAGATGTCCTGCTCGACGAGTTTCACCACCTCTTTTACGGACGCGTTCGGATCGGCCAGCTTTTCGCGAAGCGCCATGAAGGTGCGCGGCAGCACCGGCAGGTCTTTCACCGAACCCACAATGTTGGCGAGCAGCTTGTTGCCGAGGACATCCGAAAGGCTTGTGGCGCGTTCCACGGCCACCCGCAGCATGTGTGGCTCGCAAGGCTTCAGTAGAAACTGATGCGCCACCGGTACCGCGCGGAGCGCGCCATTCATTTCCTCCTGGCTGCAAACCACGATTCGCACGACGCCGGGAAACCGCTCACAGGCAATCTTCAGCAGGGCCGCGCCGTCCATTTCCGGCATTCGAATATCAGAAATGATCGCGTCGAATGATTTTTCAGATAGCAGATCGAGCGCCGATTTTCCGCTGGTCGCGAATGCCGCCTCCCAAGGAAGTTCCTGCCGCTCCAGCATTCCTTTCAGCGCTTCCAGCGACTCGCGTTCATCATCCACAAAAAGGACTCGTTTCATTCGCAACTCCCATTCCCCTGTTTGTATTTAGTGCCTTATAGGGCTTTTGCAGACGCACAAGCCACAAAGACATCGCGTCGCAAGCGCAATAACGTCCTCGCGATAAAATGCTAATCACAAAACAGAAGGGGGGTAGATCTAAGGAGAGGGATTTTCGCGGAAGGCCGATCGCCAGCAATGTTCCGCGAGCCTGAATACAGCATAGATTATAGTGCATAATTCCCTACGGCGCAGGCGGGGCGTGCCGCAAGAGTTAAAGGCACACGACGCACAGATAGCCGGCGCGTCCGGTGCGAACCCGATACCAGGCGGAAGTTGCAACGGTACGGAGGAATTCGAACCCCGCATGACCGCTTCTCTGCTCTCGCCGTTCATCCCCGACGGTCACACCCTGGCCGCGATGCTTGTCGTGGTCTGCTTTTCAGCGGGATTGAACGTGTACGCGACGGTGGCAATGTTAGGTTTGCTCGCGCGAACCCATGTCGTGATACTTCCGTCGTCACTCGGAATCGTCGAAAACTGGCACGTGATTGGCGCGTGCGCGGTCTTGTTTCTCGTGGAGTTTGTGGGAGATAAAATTCCGGTTTTTGATTTGCTATGGAACGCGCTACAGACCTTCGTTCGCGTGCCGGTGGCAGCCTTGATCACGTTCGCCGCCACCTCGCAGTTACCGCAATGGCAGCAACTGCTGGCAACGCTGGCTGGATCGCTGATCGCGCTGGCCGCGCACGGCGGAAAGACGGCCGCGCGTGCAGCGGTGCTGCATTCGCCCGAGCCGATTTCAAACGCCGCGTTGAGTCTTAGCGAAGATGCCGCGGTGGTGTTCCTGATCTGGTTTGCGACCAAACATCCTTATGCCGCAGCGACGATCGTCCTCATTGCGACTGTAGTAATCATATTTATGATTCGCGTGGTCGTACGGGCGTTGCGGAATCTGTTTGCGGACACCGAGCGAGCGCTTACCTCGTAGGGGTGCCGGGGCGCGTGCGCGCCGCCTTCTTCACGCTCTGCAAAAACCGGGCGCGGCAAGCCGCGACCTATGAAAGCGAGAGCAAGCTCTCGCACTCCGAATTTGCCTTTTACTTCTTCTTGCCTAGCAAGCCGCCTAATGCCCCTGCCGCTCCGCCGGCCGCGCCGCCACCAAGCGCCTTGCCGCCCAGAGCTGCTCCCACTCCGCCTTTCGCTAGTCCTCCCGCCACTCCGGCAACGTCCGGAACGAAGATCGGATTCGAGGTAGTGCCTGTGACGCGGAACGGAATGCCGCCGCCGTTACCCTTGCCTCCACCGCCCAAAGGCAGTGAGGATGCCACCTGCGATATGCCTCCCAACGCGCCACCACTAACATGGGCGACCATCTTGCAATCGAGTTTTCCCGCAGCATCAACGTTGGCATCTCCGGTGACCGAGCCGATTCCTTGAATCACCACGTTTAGATCTTGCGCGTGCGTGCCCGCGGGCTCCACGCGAACGTTCGTCGTCAAGCTCTCAATCACGGTATCCGAACTCTTGTTTCCACCCAGGCCCGCGAAGGAACCGAGCGCTCCCAGTTTCGAGCTCACACTAAAACCCTTAATCGTGCCGTTCGCCAGCTTGATTGGGCCCGTGATTACAAGCTTGTCCGTCGGCCCCGCTATCGCCAGATTCGCATCGAGCGTTCCGGTGGTCAGCGCCGAGCCGGATGGCAGCGTGACGCCCACCGCGGGCAACACGCCTTCGAGGTCGGGCACAGACATCGCCTGGCCGTTCATTTTCAATTGCACCGTCGGCGTCTCACCCGCGATGTTGTAAGTTCCGGTCAATCGCGCGAGCGCCTTGCCCACGTGAATGTCGCCCGTTTTCAATACGCCGGACTGCGCTTTCAACTGATAGTCCGTGTCGTAGTCCACATTCACAGGAACCGTCGATGGCGTTCCAGCCGCAGAGAGCTTCAGCTTCGTCGTCTTCACCGTTCCTTTCGAACTCATCTGCTTTCCGTCCGACGTGAGCGAGCCGTTGAAATCCATCAAGCCAGCAATTCCAGCGGACGGGCTCGCAAAACCCCCGAAGGTAGCGATATCGAGATGCTGCACGTCGATTGTGGCGTTCAGCGGCGTGAGCGAAGCATCAGTCTGATCGATCGGTCCGGCTTTGCCCTCCACTTTCAGTGCACCATTGCCCGGATCCTTCGCCGAAAGCTTAAATGGAAACTGCGACGTATACGAGAGGTCGGTCACCGTGAGATTCACGTCCTGATACACCAAAGGCTTCGCGCGCGAGCCGACGTTACCCACAGAAATTTTTCCGTTCGTAATTTCGATCTTTCCAACGGAAAGAGAATTTGCGCTCGATGCCGAGCTGCTGGGTGTTTTGGCTTCCGTCTTTGAGGCTCCGCCGCCCATGCTTGAATAATTCCACACGCCGGCATTGTTGCGAAGCAAGGTCACCTGCGGATCCTTTATCGTGATCGACTCGATCTCAAGCTGCTTCGAAAAGATGAGCGGAATCAGATGAACGCCGACGGTCAGTTCTTTCGCCGCGAGAAACTGTGAGTGGCTGAAGGCGGGATCGTCGGAGATGGCAACGTCGTTCACCACGACGCCGCCGGAAAAAATGGAAAGTTTGATGTTGCCGATCTGCACGTTGCGCCCCAGCGCTGTTCCAAGCTTCGCTTGGATTTCCGGCTTGTAACGGTTCGCGTCGATCAACGACGGAAGGATAAGAATTACGAGGAGCAGAACGGCGACAAGAACGCCGACAATGGTAAGCATTTTCTTGTTCATTGCGTGCCTCCGAGGGGGACCGCGAGCTGCGAGGCGGGTCGCTGCTCGAAAGAAAACAAATACCACATTTCAGCGCCAATTACTCCCTCAAATAGTTAGCGCAACAGATACGCCTCAGTAGCGTAGGCTTTAGCCTGCGCCACCGTAAAAACGCACCGTGATTCCAATTGTTGCCTCGCATCGCGACATCGTTCTTTGCACTCTCGCATCGCAGCACACATAGTTATTCGCGCAAGCGATCGCTAAGCTTCCTGTGCCCGGCAGACTCAGATTTCGCTAGTCATCCACTCCAAACCATGCTATGTTCAGTCTGCGTTTGTTGCTCTTGTAACACCTTTAGATTCGATTGAAGGGGCTGCAAGTTCACACTTGCGGCCTCTTTTGCTTTACGGCTGGAGGCGGTCGAGAAGCACAAATAGCTTAAGAAAAAGGAAGTACATCAGTGAGAGAACAAGGAACAGTGAAGTGGTTTAATGCCAGCAAGGGTTTTGGGTTCATCCAGCGCCAGTCCGGCGAGGACGTTTTCGTCCACTTTTCCGCCATCCAGGCGGAGGGTTACAAGTCGCTGAACGAAGGCCAGGCGGTTGAATTCGAAGTTACCCGCGGCCCCAAGGGTCTGCAGGCAGCCAACGTCACTAGCCTCTAGTCGAAAAGGGCGGGTCAGCTTAGGCTGATCCGCCTTTTTTTTGTCTGCACGCGGATCGAAATCCCTCCGAAACTTTCCAGATTCGATTCCAAGAACAAACCGAAGCAAACTCCCGCGGAAATCCCGCTCGTAGCCTGAAAATATGGGTGCGCGGATTTAGTTTTCGAGAATTTTTTCGAGGCCGGCTCGATCGCGGATCACCAGCGTCGAACCCCTAATCTGCAAAAGCTGCTTTTTCTTGAAGTCTGTAAATAGGCGGGTGACCGTCTCGCGCGACGCCCCAATCATCTGCGCGATTTCTTCGTGGGTTAAAGTGAGCTTCACTTTGATCTCGCCGTTGCCCGAGTGATGCTCGGCAATCCAGTCCAGCAGGAATCGCGCAAGCTTCTCGCCGGCCGAATGCGAAAGACCAATGGTCCTCATTTCGCCGAGCGCGTGATGGTAGTTCTCGGCAAGCTGTTGCGCCACGCGTAGCGCGGCTTCTCCGTGGTCACGCAAAAACTCGAGAAACTCATTGCGACTGATGAAATTGGCCTGGGTCGGCTCGATCACTTCGGCCGTCGCCTGAAAAGCCTTGCCGGAAACCACCGCTGCTAATCCGAGCACTTCTCCGATTTCGGATATGCGCAGGATCAAAGTCTTTCCATCTGCCGACGAAGTGGACAGTTTCACCTTACCGCTGCAAAGAATAAACACGCCTCGCGGCGACTGCCCTTCCACAAACAACATGGCGCCCTTCGGATAGCTGGCGGGGGACGTAATCGACGATAATTTCTGGACGGATGCAGACGGAAGATTACAGAAGAGCCGCTCTTCCCGATGCGGGCAGTTCATGCAGCTCTCGATGATCTCGAGTCCGTAAGGAGCAGGCATTGTGTTTCCCGCGATTATAGCCCTCTCGGGCCGTTGGGAGTACCAAAACGATTTGGGAGACATATCCAGACCTGTGAACGGATGCATCCGCTGGTGAATATGTTCCCTGAAAATAGAACATAGAAGCTGTAGCAGGGGTCACGCAGCCCCGTGATATTCGTCACAAAGAACCGCAGCGCTCAGCAAATCTGGCTTAGATTCAGGACTGCGATCACTACACTTGGGTCAGGATTCGGACGAACAGTGAATTGGAAGCGTCTGGCGAGCGCCATCATTCCGTAATTTTCAGGCAGAATCACTGCGACGACCCGTTCCAGCTTTTCGTCGCGCGCCACTTCAATCAGGCGGCCAACCAACTCCGCACCCAGGCCCTGCTTCTGCGCTCGATCGCTCACCAGCACGGCGACTTCCGCCTCGGGTGAACCGGGCTCTTTCGTAAGCCGTCCTACTGCCAGCAGTTCGTGCTCGCCAGTCGAGGGATCTTGCCGGTCGGCTACCAGCGCCATCTCGCGATCGTAGTCGATGAAGCATTTCCGCAGCAGCCGGTCGTGCGCCACCCGCGAATCCAGTTTCTCCATGTGGAAATATCGCAGGTATACGGATTGTTCCGAAAGCGTTCCGTGAAATTTCGCCATCAAAGGCTCGTCTTCAGGCCGTATGGGACGAATCATCACCGGCGTTCCGTTCTTGGTTGTACACCGGCCAACATACCGAGTCGGATAAGGACGAATGGCCGGCCTTGAGAGTTTTGCAGCGTCTGTGTCGCGGGGATACGTCACGATCCGCGCGTCCAGCGCAACGATCTTTCCTGGCGCGGCCAGCAGCGGGTTGATGTCAATCTCTTTGATCCATGCCTGGTCAACGAGCAACTGGCTGAAGCGCACTAGAATTCGCTGTAATTCCGCAATGTCCATAGCGGCGCGTCCTCGCACGCCTTTCAACGCCGTGAAGATATGTGTTTGCTCCATCAGCCGCTCTGCAAGTGTGGGATTGAGCGGTGGCAGGGCGAGTGCGCGATCTTTGTAAACCTCCACCAGTTGGCCGCCCGAACCGAATAAAATCACAGGCCCGAACTGCGGGTCCACGCTGCTGCCGAGGATGAGCTCATACCCCTCCCTGCTTACCATCGGCTGCACCGTAACCCCCCGGAACTTTCCCTCGCCCGCTTTTTCCCGCACCGCCGCTTCGATTTTCCGATAGGCCTCCGCGACCGCTTTTTCGCCGGTCAGGTTCAGAACCACTCCGCCGACATCTGTTTTGTGCGTGATCGTGTCGCTGAATACTTTCAGCACCACCGGGAAACCGAGCGCCCGCGCGATCTCTGCCGCCTCTTTTTCCGAGGAAGCCATGCGCGTCTCAACCACGGGGATTCCATAACTCGCGAGAACCTGCTTCGATTTCACTTCGTTCAAGAGCGTGCGCCCGTCGCGTCTCGCACTAGCCAGAATCTCCTCTGCTTTGGCGCGCGCGCTGCTTCCTTCCTCCACCTCCATCACCAGGCTCGGCGTTTCATATAGGCCGCGCAGGTTGTACGTATATCGCCACATATAATCGAACGCGCGGGCTGCCGTGTCGGGATAGGAAAAAGTAGGAATTCCCTCGGCGTTCAGCGCTTCGACGCCGGCCGCAACCATTTTGCCGCCCATCCAGCTCGCCAATACCGGCTTTCCGTATCCGCGGGCGTACGGCTTCAGTCGTTCCGCCACGCGCGCCGGGTCCGTCATCCCTTGCGGAGCCAAAATCGCCAGCAAGCCGTCGCTGTTGGGATCGCGGATCGCAATTTCCACCGTTCGAGCAAACTCATCTGGTCCGGAATCGCCAAGAATGTCGATCGGATTGGAGTGGCTCCAATGCGGCGAAAGAAATTCACTCAAGGAGTCGATCGTCGCTGCCGACAGCGGCGCCAGTTCGCCGCCTTGCGCAATCAGGGCGTCTGTCGCCAGCACGCCCGGCCCGCCTGCATTCGTAATGATTGTCAGCCGCGGGCCGCGTGGCCTCGGCTGGCGCGCAAGCGTTTCCGCCATGTAGAAAAGGTCGGCAATGCTCTGCACGCGCAACACTCCGCAACGCCGCAAAGCGGCGTCAAAAACTTCGTCGCTGCCCGTCAGCGCGCCGGTGTGCGACGTGGCAGCCTTGGAAGCTTCCTCGGAACGTCCTGCTTTGATCACGATGATCGGTTTCCTCAGCGCGACTTCCCGCGCCGCAGACAGAAATGAGCGCGCCTCGCCCACCGATTCCATGTAAATCAAAATGCTGTGCGTATCGGGATCTTCTCCGTAGTAGTCGATCAGGTCTCCCCATCCCACATTCAGCATCGAACCTGTGGAAATAATTGCGCTGAACCCCACCTGCTCCTCAATGCTCCAATCCAGGATTGCCGTTTCGAGCGCGCCGCTCTGGCTGAGAAATGCCACATTTCCTGGGCGCGCGATGTCGTGAGCGAATGTTGCGTTCAGCCCTGCCAGGGGATTCATGATTCCCAGACAATTCGGGCCGATGAGCCGCATCGTTCCCCGGCTCAGTTGCTCTTGAATCTCCATTTCAAGCTTTGCGCCGGCTTTGCCCATCTCCCTGAATCCGGCGGAAATCACGATCGCAGCTCGCACACCCGCCGCCACGCATTCGCCAACCATTGCGGGAACAGTGCGCGCCGGCGTGACAATCACTACCAGGTCAATCTTTTCAGGAACGCTGCCGATGTCTTTGTAGCAATGCAGGCCGAGAACTTCTTTGCGCTTCGGATTTACCGCGAACACTTTGCCGTGATACAGGCCATTCAATAGATTCGCCAGCAGCGTCCGCCCAACGCTGGATTCGCGATCCGTCGCTCCAATCACCGCAACGGATTGCGGCACGAACATGCACTCGAACGTGGATCTTCGGCTCATTACATCTGAATCGGCTGGTGAGGATTTTACGAGCAGAGGAGCGTCTGCGCCACCTAGAAGTCGGTGAGATTCTTGGTCGGAAGCGCCACGCGCACGGCGTTGAGGACCGCGACTAGATCGATAATCTCCTGCGCGATCGCTCCTCCTATCGGTGGCAAGTATCCGAAAGCTGCCGCGACCATGCCAATGACGCTTAAAGCCATGCCTCCAACTGAGCTCTCAAGGGCAATCGATCGCATTCGCCGCCCAATGTGGATGAGTTCGTCCACCTTACTGAGCGAAGGCTGGAGAATCACGGCGTCAGCCGCTTCGGCCGCGATGTCGCTTGCCTGCCCGAACGCCACGCCCACGGTGGCAGCCTGCATAGCTGGCGCGTCATTGATTCCATCTCCGAGGAAGAGCGTCTTCTGCTGTTTCGTTTCGGAACGGACGATCTCCACCTTTTCTTCCGGACTCTTGCTGAAATGCAGGTCGTCGATTCCAACCTCCCTGGCGATATAACGGACTTCGGATTCGCGATCACCAGAGACAAGCATCAACTTGCGTACGGCATGGCGGGGCGCCAGGTGTTTAAGAAACAGGCGGCTGTCAATTCGAGGCGCGTCATGAAATCGGACGGCAGCAGCAAATGCGCCGTCGACAAACACCAGGCATTCGAGACCACCTGCGACAGGAGGCAGATCCCACTCCTTCGCGTTCACCTTGCCCCGGCCGGTCAGCAAGACGTTTCTGCCGGCGATGATTCCGTGTAGTCCTTCGCCGGGCCGCTCGCTGATTTCCGAAGCCGCTTCCATTGGCAGAAGAGCCTTCTGCGCGGCCTCAATCACTGCGCCTGCCAGAGGATGCTTGGAGTAACGCTCGAGACTAGCGGCCAGCATCAAGACGTCTTTTTGCTGAAAGCCAGGCGAGCAGACAATCTCGGTGAGGGTCGGCTTGCCGTAGGTTAGCGTGCCGGTCTTATCGAAGATGACGGCACGGCAGCGGTCGATCTGCTCGAGCACCGCTGGATTTTTGATGACGATGCCCCGCCGCGCGGCCAAAGAAATCGCGCCAATGATGGCGACGGGAATCGCCAAGAGCAGCGGGCACGGAGTGGCTATCACCAACACGGCCAAAAAACGCTCGGAATGTCCACTCCAGACGGCAGCGAGAATGGCGATGCCCACCGCAAAAGGTGTGTACCAGGCTCCGAGTGTATCCCCCAGGCGCCGCAGTCGCGGCCGGCGTTGCTCGGTTTCCTGCATCACTCGCATGATTCGAGCGTAGCGGGAATCCACCGGCAGCCTTTCTGCTCGGATGGTGAGTGCTGTTTCACCGTTGATAGCGCCGGAAAGCACGGCCGAACCAGGCGTCTTGGAAATTTCGAACGGCTCGCCGGTCAAGTACGCCTCGTTCATCTTGCCGTGGCCTTCGATGACGACTCCATCTACCGGACAGATCTCATGCGGAAGTATGGCCAGCCAGTTACCCACCGCAATCTCGGAAAGAGGAATGTCCTCGAGACGATTCCCCGATTTGCGGTGCGCGCTGCTGGGCACCCTCTTGGCCAGAGCGTCGAGCGCGGATGAAGCGCGTCGGGTGGCATACTTCTCGAGTGCAGTGCCTCCTGACAACATGAGCACGACGATCACGCCAACGAGAAACTCGCCGAGAAGCACGGCTGTGAGGATGGAAATTCCGGCAAGAAGGTCAGAACCGAATTCACCGCGCAAGAGCTTGTGAGCGAGTGTAAACAATAAAGGAACGCCGCCCACTAGAAGGGCGAACCAGAGGGGCGCGAGAGTTAGGTTTGAAGATACAGGCAAGCCAAATCGCAAAAGCAGATGGAGACCGATTCCGAGGAGAGCTACAAGCGCTATCCACGTTTCGCCACTCAACCACAGCTGCATGCTCGGTCTTCGAGTGGTTCCTGCTGGAAAAGGGAGGCGAGGCCCTTGGGTCGCGCCTTCATCGTGGCGAAACGGATAGCTTGTTTCGCTGGGGCCCAAGTGCCGCGCCTCCCACTTCCCGACAGGATTCATACAGCTATTCGCTAGCTTCGAACCGTGAGCACCGGGCAACGCGCTTCAGCGATGATCTTGTGAGCGATCGTCCACGGAATATGTGTCACACCAAGTGCGCGATAAACCCGCTTCACTCCCAGCACGATTAAATCAGCTTTGCTCAGTTCGGCGACCTGCAGGATTTTCTGCGCAGGCTCGCCGATTTCGGCGATGAACCGTGGCTTGCACCACGCCTCAGCCTCCATAGGAACAAGCTGCTTCATCTGCCGCACCGTGGCGTCCATCAGCTCGCTCGGATGCACCAGCTCTCCGCTCTTCGGCGGCGGGACTACCCGCAAAACATCCAACTCAGCCTGGTTCTCCTCCGCCAGGGAGATGGCGTGAGGAAGAGCTGCGAGGGACGCTTCCGAGAAATCCGTCGCGAAAAGAATGCGCTTCGTTCCCGTCGTCGTTTCCGGCCCACCCCGAACGTACGGTCCTACCACCAGAACCGGAACGGGTGAGTGGCGCAGAATATTCTCCGCGTGGGATCCCATCACCATTTTTCCGAGTCCTTCGCGGCCATGGGTTCCGGTCACCAGCAGATCTACTTTCTTTTCGTCGATGGTTTTGGAAATCACATCCCAAACGGCGCCCTCGGTGACTTCCACCTCATTCTCGATTCCGCGAAAGAGCGCCTTCAGGTGCCCGGCTTGTTGTTTCGCTTGCAATTCATTGGCCTCGTGAACCGCTGCCCATGCTTCCGGTGGAACCATCCCGTTCGACTCCACAGGCCGAACGTGAAGTGCGATTACTTTCGCGCCGTATCGTTTGGAAAGCTCCCGTGCGTAAGGAGCCGCCGCTTCCGCAGTCGGCGAAAAATCGGTTGTGTATAGAATGTTCTTAAGAGAAATGCGGGTGACAGTTTCAAGTGCTTTCACGGCCCACCTCCTTTTCCTTTCTGCTTCTTGTATAGGCCTGTCCCCTGACGGTCGCGGTACCCGGCGTCACCTGAAGATGTGACCTGTGTCACAACTTCTGATTGCGCACCAACCTTCGGCGCGATGGCATGGTATGTTTATTGAACGAAAGGCTTTGTAAACGGCTTCTTGATTTGATTCGCTCCCACGCGCTGAGCTCTACTCCTCATGAACCACAGGAATCATCGATCGAAGTCCCGGCGAAAATCCGCGTCTTGCCGGCGGCTAGCAGGTTTGTCGCGGATCGCTGGATAAGGCTGCTCGCAACCTCGGCGCTGATTCTGGTGCCCTGCTTCTGGCACCGCCACATCGAAGCCGGCGATCTTGGCAGCCACGTCTACAACGCTTGGCTCGCTCAATTGATCGAGCATGGGCAGGCGCCCGGATTGCGGATCGCGTATCCATCGACCAATATTTTGTTCGACTCCCTGCTCAGCGGCCTCGCGAAAATCTTTGGACTGCATGCCGCCGAGACACTTTCGGTGGCAATCGCGGTCCTCACTTTTTTCTGGGGAGCTTTTGCCCTCGTTGCGGCGGCATCAAAGCGCGCGCCGTGGTTTCTGGCTCCGGCAATCGCGATGGTGGCCTACGGCTGGACCTTCGAGATGGGCTTCTTCAACTATTACATCTCGCTGGGGCTTTCCTTTTTTGCCCTTGCGATACTCTGGCGAGGGACACTGCGGGAATGCGCAGTTGCCATTGTTCTAATCCCATTTATCTATGTGGCGCATCCGCTCGGAGTGATTTGGCTGATTGCTGCGGCTGCGTATGTTCGTATTGCGTCCTTAATTTCGCCGCGAGTTCAGCTGCTGCTGGTAGCCACCGCGGCCGCCACCTTGTACTTGCTGCGCCTGTATCTCTCACACCATTTCGTGGTTGGGGCGGCATTTGACCCGCTGCAGCTGTTCAATGGTGGAGACCAATTCGTGCTATTCGGCGGGCGTTACAAAATTGTCGAGGCACTGTGCGGAATTTTTATCGCGGTTGCGATCGCGATCGACGTGATCGCTCGCAGGCGCGAGCGAAACTTCTGGCACGCCTACCTTATTCCTCTCGAGCTTTACGTGATCGCCGAATTCGCCGTGTTTCTGCTGCCCGATGGTGTGCGCGCGCCGAACCAGCCCGCGGCGCTCGCGCTGATCACGGAACGACTTACCTCCATTTCGGCCGTGCTCATCTGCTGCGTGCTGGGCGCGACGCTGCCGCGCAAATGGCACCTCGTCGCTCTCGCAGGAATTGCGGGGATTTTCTTCACGTTTCTCTACCAGGACACGGCGATGATCAACCGGATGGAAACAGAAGTCGCAGACCTGATTAAAACTCTGCCGCCGGATCACCGTGTGCTCGCAACGATTCTCAAGCGCGACGAGTCGCGCGTCCTGGTGCAGCACATCGTGGATCGAGAATGCATCGGCCATTGCTTCAGCTACGGAAATTACGAGCCAGCTTCGACGCTGTTTCGAATTCAAGCGCTGCCGGGAAACAAGTACGCGATGACGGACTTCGAAGACGTGGCGTCAATGGAAGCGGGAGACTACCAAGTGCAATCCGAGGACTTGCCGGCCTACCAGATCTACCAGTGCAGCGAAGATTGGACCAAGCTCTGCATTCGCCCGCTCGCGGCCGGCGAGTTAAACGACCGGCTCGGCGTGCATCCGGAGAACTGAGCCCGCTGAACGCCACGGAATTTACGGCAGTTGACCAAAAACGATCACGCCTGTGGGAGTGCCTACGAAAACTTTGCCGTTGGCAATCATCGGAGTGATGAATTTGTTGCCGGCAAAATGGTCGCGGCTATTTGCGGCCTGATTGCTGTTGTAGAGTTCGGTGGCGAGATTGCTTCCGTCGTAGGCGTGCAGCACCGCCGTCCCGCCGTTCTGCACCGCCCAGACGATTCCGTTCGATGTGCCGTTTGCCGAGACACTCGGCGTCGAGCCGGGATAACCGAACGAGGCTGAAGAACTCGACGAGGCCGACGCTGCGACTTTCGCGTTCGTGATCGTAAAAGCTTTGAGCGGCGCGTTCACTGAGCCGTAGTAAATCGTGCCGTTGAAATAAGCGGGCATGGCCCAGACGCCGCCGGGCAGGACGCTGCTAAGCTGCTGATAAATCGCGTTGTCGTTTTGAGCGTTGAATTTGCCCATCATGTCGCGATTTACGACGTACATGTGGGTGTCTTTGCCGGCGCCGACCGCCAGATGCCACGTGTTTTGCGCGCTGTCCTGCAAATCGGGAAGGACCATAGCGCCGCCCGAGCCCAGATCCGTATCGCCCGCTGATTCTGAATCCGTGTTGAACATGTTGAAATAATCGGCGACAGCGAGCTTGTTACCTATCGTCGAAAGTTTTATGAAGGCGTTGCCGTAGTCGCCGTTCTCGGGAAAACCGCTGGAATTCAGGGTGTCGTCGAACGTGCCATTGCCGGCAAGGAAATAGATATTGCCGGTGGAATCGGCGGCCAGTCCCGCACCGGCCATCCAGATGGCGGCGAGCGAACCATTGGGCGTGATGTCAATCACGCTCGTTTGTTGCAGCGAACTCTGGCTGTATCCCATCACCCAGCCCGTGTAGGGCCCAATATCGCTGTGCGAAGCCCAGCTTGTATAAATCACGCCATTCAACAACAGGAGCGCGGCGCGCTCTTTGTATTGCTTGGGAGCGAATGTGGTCGTCCCGCTGTTGTTCGGAAATGTGGCTTGAATCGTCACGGGGCTGCCCGCGAGATCTGCTCCCGTGGTGAGATCCAAGGCGTGCAAGCGCTGAAAGTAAGTGGAACCATTTTTCGTCATCGCGACGAGGTAGATCGTTCCGTTCGGCCCGGCTTTGAGATCGATCACAGGAGTAGAAGTGATTCCGATTTCCGGCGTAACCTGGCCGCAGCCATTCACAGCGTCACTCGAAGCCTCACCCGAGGGAGTCATCGAGACTTTCCATAATTGAGTAAATGTATCGGCGTCGAAGGCATAGACAGAATTGTGCTCGGTGACGACGAATACCACATTGTGAGTGGCGCCGCCAATTTGTAGATTCGAAACGTAGAGCGGCTCGGCGTCGACCAGCCCGTCCGTGGTGAGAAAAGCTTTCTTGCCGAAGCTAGTTGAATTCACGTTGCTGTGAGTCAGGATGGTTTCGTTCAGATTCTGGCCGGTGCGTCCGACGTCATTGTGGTAAGTGAGAACATTGGCGCTGCTCGGCGGGGGCAGAGTAGTTGTCACGGTGAGCGTGATGGTATTGCTCGGAGTGCTGCCGGCTGAATTGCTCACGGTCACCTTAATCTGGGCGCCGTTGTCGGACGAGGTGGTCGCGGCGGTCGTGTAGGTCGCTGAGTTCGTTCCGACATTCGTTCCATTCTTCGTCCACTGGTAGCTGAGTGGGGCGGTCCCGCTTGCCGCTACGGTGAACGTCGCAGCATTGCCGGCTGACACTGTGGTATTCACCGGTTGCGTCGTGATCGTGGGCTTGGTCGCTGCCGCGTTCACGGTGAGTGTAACGGTGCTGCTGGGCGTGCTTCCCGCTGAATTGCTCACCGTCACCTTAATCTGGGCGCCGTTGTCGGACGACGTGGTCGCGGCAGTCGTGTACGTCGCAGAGTTCGCTCCTACATTCGTTCCATTTTTAGTCCACTGATACGTTAGAGGAGCCGTACCCGTCGCCGCCACGGTGAAGGTTGCGGTCTGGCCGATTGTGACGGTAACGTTCACCGGCTGCGCGGTGATCGACGGTTTTGTCGCGGCGGCGTTCACCGTGAGAGTGACAATGCTGCTGGGCGCGCTTCCCTTCGAATTGCTGACCGTGACCTGAATTTTTGCGTTGTTGTCGGACGAGGTGGTCGCAGCGGTGGTGTAAGTCGCGGAGCTCGGTCCGACGTTCATTCCATTCTTTGTCCACTTATAGCTCAACGTTCCGGTGCCGGACGCAGCCACAGTGAATGTTGCAGGCTGCCCGACGGTGACTGTAGCGTTGGCAGGCTGAGCGGTGATGACGGGAGCGGTGGCAGGGTCACTCTTAGTGCCGGCGCATGCGGCGAGCATTCCGCACAGCACCAGAAATATTGAAACCGTCAAAATGCCGAAAAGTGCGTTCTTGTTGCGGTTAGAATTTGATGAACTGGCTTGTTTCCAGGAACTTACGCAAATTTCTAAGAATCGACTGTTCCTATTAGAGTGCGATCGCTCTCGGGTATGGATTGAAGCTTGAAGAACGGATGCGCTGTGATGTGGTCCCACGTTGAGTTTGGTCATGAGCCTGATAAGTTTTGTCGTGAGTTTGAGATGATCAACCGCCTGGCATCTATTGTAGAGGAAGAGCGTTCGCGACACACCTGTCCGTGAGACTAGTTACGGGCCAGCCAACATTCGACTGGGAAAAACGCTCACGAAGGTGGTGACCAAGATAGGCTCTCACCGTGAGACGCTGATTGCACGTGGTGCGATTCGTTATCGAGGCCCGGCAAATCGAATTCAAAAACGCCGGCCGGAGGCCAGCGGTACGAAAGACAAAGGCAAAAGGCTAAGGCCGGCCCAACGATTGATCAACTCCGGCGTTTAAATTTTGTAGCGGAGGATGACGTAGAAGAGGACCGCGAAGTAATGGCAAGCGCTTCCTGCTATGACGAAGACGTGCCAAATCGCGTGGCCGAATGGAAGGCGGCGAGCGGCGAAAAACGCGACGCCGACCGAATAGAGCAAGCCGCCTGACAGGAGCCAGTAGATGCCGTGCGGCGGGATGGAGGAAAGCAGAGGCTTCAGTGCAATCAGCGCGATCCAGCCCATTGCGAGGTATACGGCGGTGGACAGGATTTGGAAGTGATCAATGAACCAGAACTTGAAGACGATTCCCGCCATGGCGAGCGCCCAAACAATCGAGAAGAGCGACCAGCCCCAGCCGCCTCGCAGAGTGACGAGCGTGAATGGAGTGTAGGTGCCGGCGATGAGCAGATAGATCGCGCAGTGGTCGAAGATTTTTAAGGCGTGCTTGGTGCGGGAGGATGACAGAGCGTGATAGAGCGTCGAGGCCGCGTAGACGCAAACCAGAGTGCTTCCGTACACAGCGCAGCTGACGATTTGCAGGGCGCCACCGCGCAGAATGGCGAACACCAGCAGAACAACGAAACCGGCGATGCTGAGAACCAGGCCGATTCCGTGCGTGATGCTGTTGGCCAATTCCTCGATTTGCATTGCGGAGCGAGTTGGGCACATTTCCATTCTCGATTCCATTTTTCGCTCTTGCGACGACCGGCGCAATAGACAAATGGTAATGGGAAGCATCAGCGGATTTTATGAGCGGGATGTGTAAGGTCTATGCCGTTTCGGCGGTGGTTGGTTCTTCCCGGCGGATAGCGCCGGTCGCCTGAGCGCCGTGGCGGCGGCCGTTGAACCAGGAGCCAAGTCGCCACGCCAGCAGGACTGCAACGATTGCTGCATATTGCAGCGGCTTGCGAACATCCGATTTCACGAGCCAGTAATAGTGGACTACTCCAGCGATTGCGCTGAGGTAAATCGCGCGATGGAGCATTTGCCAGCGGCGGCCGCCGAGGCGGCGGATCCAGCCGGCTGTTGAGGTGATGGCGAGCGGAATCATGAGCACAAAACCTGTGAAGCCGACGGTGATGAAGGGGCGTTTGGCGACGTCTTTCAGCATTTCGGGCCAGTTGAAGTAGCGATCGAGCCATAGCCAGGTGGTGAAGTGGAGACAGCCGTAGAAAAATGCGAACAGGCCTAGCATGCGGCGGAAGCGGATGAGTTGCGGCAACTTCAGGATTTTGCGGAGTGGCGTGACGGCAAGCGTGAAAATCAGAAATCGCAGCGTCCAATCGCCGGTCCAGTGCTCGACGAATTGAACGGCGTTGGCGGAGAGATTATTGTGCAGGCCGCGCCAGACTAGAATTGCGAGCGGCAGAAGGGAGATCAGGAATATGAGGACCTTTG
Organism: uncultured Acidobacteriota bacterium; assembly: GCA_963721825.1. Taxonomy (GTDB): domain Bacteria; phylum Acidobacteriota; class Terriglobia; order Acidiferrales; family UBA7541; genus Palsa-295. The sequence continues at coordinate 462,700 of CAVRLE010000004.1, forward strand.
TCCATTTGCTCGTGAGGATCGCGTTCAACGAGTGCTCCCGTGGGACAAGGTCAAGGGCCTCAGGTCAATTCCGGATGAAGGCGGCCGGAATGGGACCTGAGCTACGGAGAAAAACCTGGGCGCATGAATGATGTGAGGCGTTGGGCCTCGGGTGCAACGATATAATCTGAGTAACGCCCAGGGCTAAAGCCCATCGTGTGAGTGATGCCTTTTTTCGCTGGACTGAAGTCCAGCTCCCCCTGCTAAAGCAGGGGGCTCCCACCGAACTGCAAATCCCTAGTAATACTTGCGCAGATCCATGCCGGTGTAGAGGCTGGCGACCTGATCGCCGTATCCATTAAACATCAGAGTGGGAATCGGCTTATCGAATAATCCGAGTCCGCCTTTCAGGCGGTGCTCGTGGGCCTGGCTCCAGCGCGGATGGTCGACGGTGGGATTCACATTCGAATAGAAACCGTATTCGCGCGGATTGGAAATGTTCCAGGTGGTGGGCGGCTGGTCTTTCACGAAGCGGATTTTCACGAGCGACTTGATGCTCTTGAAACCGTACTTCCAGGGAATCACCATGCGGACCGGCGCGCCATCCTGATTCGGGAGGGTTTCGCCGTACATGCCGACGGTGAGGAGAGTGAGCGGATTCATCGCTTCGTCGATTCTCAAGCCCTCGACATAGGGCAGTTCAATACCTGCCATCGGGCCTTCCGGCATTTGCTTCTTATCGTAGTAACTCTGGAAGGCCACGTACTTGGCATTTGCAGTTGGCTCGACCAGCTTTGCGAGCGCGCTGAATGGATATCCGATCCACGGAACGACGATGGACCAGGCTTCGACGCAGCGGTGGCGATAGATGCGCTCCTCGAGCGGCGCGAGCTTCATAATTTCGTCCATCGAAAACTTGCGCGGCTTTTTCACTTCGCCTTCCACCGAGACGGTCCATGGCACGGTGATGAAATTCTTCGAGTTATCGGCGGGATCACCTTTGCCCGTGCCGAACTCGTAGTAGTTGTTGTAGTGGGTGGTTTTCTCGAGGGGCGTTTGCTCTTCGGTGGTGCTGCCCGGCCATTTTGTGTAGCCGGTCAATTTCACGGGCGCGTTTCCAGCCGCAGACGCGGACGGAAGATGGGAGAGCTTCTTGTAGCCTTCCACGGCGGCACCTGTCGCCAGCAGGCCTAGCAAGAAATTACGCCGTCCCATGTAGACGCCTTTCGGCGTGACATCAGCATAGGTTAAATCAGGGCTTTTCTTAGTCGCCATCAGAGCTTCCTAATCCCATTTCTATGTACTGAGCCCACCAACTGCATTCTATATGTGCCAATCCAAGTACGCATCCGTTACCACGTTGGATGCTCGAAGGACGCAATAGGTATCGCAATGTTCCCCTGCAAGGCTCTCGTTCCATAGGGCTTACGGCATGCTCGATTACAGCTCGCAACTTTCCCGAAGAGCGTGTGTTTCATCGACATACGGTCTTTGTGGTGAAAGCGGAAGGCCAAACGGAACTAACGCACTTATCACGGGGAGGATGAGATGAAAGTAATGAATGCAGTTTTAACCGGTGCGGCGCTCTTCGTCCTGTCGGCGCCAGCCATCTTCGCGCAATCGGCAACGACGAGTGACCCGCCGCAAACGATTCAGCAGCGCAAGGAAAATCAGCAGGATCGGATCGGTCAGGGCGTCCAGAGCGGTCAACTCACTGCCGGAGAAACGAAGAATCTCGAAACCAAGGAAGCCGGGCTGAACAAGGAAGAGCGCACGATGCGCTCGGAAGACAACGGTCACCTTACGGCTGCTGACCGAGCCAAACTGAACAACCAGCAGAATCGCTTGTCGAACCGGATCTACGATGACAAACACAATGGCGCGGTGCAGCACGACGGACCGGGCGAAGTTGGCCAGCGCAAGGAAAATCAGCAGGACCGCATCGCTCAGGGAGTGAAGAGCGGCCAGTTGACGCCGGGAGAAACCGCCAAGCTCGAGAAGCAGCAACAGGGCATCAACCGCGAAACTGCGGGAATGCGCGAAGCGAATGGCGGCAAGTTGACGGCTGCGGACAGGAAGGCAGTGAACCAGCAGCAGAATCGAGCATCACGCAACATCTACAACAAGAAGCACAACGGCCGCAAGCAGTAAGGCGGATTCGGGAGGCATCAACAAAAGCCCCGGTGTGAAGCCGGGGCTTTTTATTTTTAACTGGGCTTATTGGGCGCTGGTGAGAGATTTATAACCGTGAGGATGTTTTTTTCGCCAATCCCAGGCCGATTGGATGATCGAGGATAAATCGGATTGGGCGGGAGACCAACCGAGGATGGATTTGGCGCGCGAGGGGTCAGCAACCAGGCGGGGCGGATCGCCCGCTCGCGAAGCTTCGATTCGGACGCGGATCGGGCAACCTGTGACGCGACGGGCCGCTTCGATGACTTCTAGAACAGAGTAGCCGCGGCCCGTGCCGAGATTCAGCGCGTGGGATGTACCAACACGGCGCAGATGTTCGAGAGCGCCAATGTGCGCGTCCGCAAGATCTGCTACGTGGACGTAGTCGCGAATCGGGGTGCCGTCGGGCGTGGGATATTGATTGCCGAATATTCTCACTTCGCGCTGCGGATCGGCCGCGGCGGCGAGGACGTTGGGGATCAGGTGAGTTTCGGGGTCGTGATCTTCGCCGCAGCGTTCGGTGGCGCCGGAGGCATTGAAATAGCGCAAGCAGATTGATTTCAGACCGTAAGCGGTATCGTACGTTTCGAGAAGGCGCTCCAAGATAAATTTTGTCCAGCCATAAGTATTCTTCGGCCACTGAGGAGAATCCTCTCCGATCGGCATTTTCTCAGAGTCGCCATAGACGGCGGCGGTGGAGGAAAAAACAAAACGGCGGACGCCGGCTTGAAGCAGAGTGCCGACGAGCGAAATTCCGTGCTGAACGTTGTTCTCGAAATACTCGGCGGGACGCTGTTCGGATTCGCCGACGCTGATTAGCGATGCGAAATGGACGCAGGATTCGATCGCGTGGTCCTTCACGATTCGAGCGATAAGTGCGCGGTCGCCGACGGAACCCTGATAGAACGGGACGTCATCGTCGATCGATTCGCGACGGCCGTGAGCGAGATCGTCGAGAGCGACGATGCTTTCGCCTTTTTTCGTTAACCGCTCGACAGTGACGCTGCCGATATAGCCGGCGCCACCGGTCACCAGGATCGCCATGAGCTCCTTTGCCCCGCTTGTTCTTAGCTGTAAACCACTGTAGCACAGACTCTTGGGCGGGCTGGGCAGAGTGCTCGTTGTGTGCGGCGATGTAAACCTTGGCCGAGGGCGCTACTTAAGTGACGATTTGATACTGACTTACGCGTTGACGTCGATCACGACGCGGCCGCGGGTTTTGCCAGCGAGGATTTTGTCGGCTAAATCGAAGATGGCGGAGAGGGGCTCGGTGGCGGTGAGCGAATCGAGCTTGTCGAGAGGCAATTCGCGGGCGAGGCGTTCCCAGGCTTGAATGCTGAGCGGCCTGGGAGTGAGGACGGAATTGATGCCGAGAAGGGCGACGTTGCGCAGGATGAACGGAAAAACCGTGGTCGAAAGTTCCGCGCCGCCCGCCAGGCCGCAGGCGGCAATTGCGCCGTAAGGTGCCGTGGCTGCGAGCAGCGATGCGAGGGTTTGCCCGCCGACAGAATCGACGCCGCCTGCCCAGCGCTCGGATGCGAGCGGGGCGGTTTTTTGCGCGAGCTCGGCGCGATCGACAATCGTAGATGCGCCGAGGTCGCCCAGGAACGCGTGCAGCTCCGGGCGGCCGGTGGACGCGGCAACTTTGTATCCCTTTGCTGCGAATAAGGCCACGGCGGTTGAACCAACTCCGCCGCCCGCTCCCGTGATGATGATTTCTTTTTCGCCAGGCTTTACGCCGTAGTGCTCGAGCGCGATCAGGCAAAGCATGGACGTGAAACCTGCGCTGCCAATCGCCATCGTTTGCTTGAGCGTGAGGCCTTTCGGAATGTGAACCAGCGCTACGGCGGGAACGCGCTGGCGCTGAGAATAGCCGCCCCAGCGCGTTTCGCTGAAGCCGTTACCGACGGCAAGCACTTGATCGCCGGCGCGGAATTCCGGCGAAGTTGATTCGAGGACGCGCCCCGCCATGTCGATCCCGAGGACCATCGGAAATTTCCGGATGATTTTGCCGCGGCCGGTGACGGCAAGCCCGTCCTTGTAATTCAGCGAGGAGTATTGCACTTCGAGCAGGACATCTTCTTTGGGAAGTTCGTCGTTAGTGAGTTCCTTGAAAGCGACTTTGTACGCGCTGCTGTTCCCTTCCGCTATCAATGCTTTGAACTTGTCAGAAGGCATCGGTTCCTCGCGGGTATTTCAGTGCGGCGGATAATTATTCGCAACGATGTGAGTATAGCGCGGCGGGCGTCAACGTGTGGCTGTCGGCGCGCGACAAAGAATATAGGAGCGCGAGCTGACAGTCGACAATCAGAGGCCGAGAGGCACTTTCGATGGTGAGATGGCTCTTGTCTCGGAGACTTTGGTTTTACGGCGTGACTGTGACCGTAACATTCACCGTGTGCGCCTCAACCGCTGCACCTACGTTTCCAGAAGAGTTCACGGTGATGGTGTAATCGCCCGGCGGGGTCTTCAAGATCGCCGCCGGCGGGATACCGGCGCAACTCGTCAATGTAATGAGCGCGACGACGGTGATGGCGCTCCATAGCATTGCGGGGCGGCGGAACGCGCGCGGCCGGAGAGCGGCGAGGAAGACCATTCCGGCGGCCGCCAGGATAATAACCGGCCATCCAGGATTCCACGGAAATCTTTCGCGCTGTTGCCGGACCTGCGCCTGAAACATTTCGGTCTTTACTACGAGCTTTGACGTGATGGCTGTGCCGTTCGGGGTGACTATCGGCGGCTCGAAGTCGCACGACGCATATTGCGGCAGGTTCGTGCACTGCAGCGTGACCGGCGATGAGAATCCGCCGAGGGGCGTGGTGGTGATCATGAAGCTCGCGGAGTGGCCGGTCTTGACGCTGGCCGTAGCAGGCATGACGGCGATCGTGTAGTCCTCGACGCGCTGCGAAACAATTGGCGACGTGACCGTAGAGAAGTTCGCGTCGCCGCTGTAAACGGCGGTGATCGGATGCGTGCCGGCCGCGAGCGTCGCTGTGCTGAATGCCGCAACTCCTGAGCCGTCCAGCGGTAGCGCGATGGTCAGCGCCGTCGAGCCGTCGTTGAATATCACGGTTCCGGTAGGAGTGCCGTTGGACGAGCTGACCGTGACAGTGAACGTGACGTTCACATTCGGCGTAGATGGATTCAGGCTGGGAACTAGCTGAATGTTCGGCGGCCCGATTATTTTCTGCATCAGGTTCGCAGTGCTTCCCGTGTACAACGTGTCGCCGCTATAGGTTGCGGTGATCGTGTGCGTCCCGGCGGTCAGGGTCGAAGTGGTGAAGCTTGCGGCGCTTGCGCTTACGTTGACAGTTCCCAAATTCGTCGCGCCATCTGCGAACACGACCGTGCCGGTGGGTGTTGGCGCTGTGGTGGGCGTCGTCGAAGTAATCGTGGCGGTGAAGGTGACCGGTGAATTTACGTTCGACACTGGTTGCGATGAAACGAGCGCCAGAGTGGTGCCATCCTGCAAGCCTGTGCCGGTCACGGTGATGAAGTCGGGGCTACCGGCGGCGTTGTTGACCACGCTGAAACTCGCGTTAATCAATCCAACGGTCAGCGGATCGAAAACTACGTCGAGCGTGCAACTCATGCTGGCCGGGACGTTGACAGGAAAACTCACTCCACATGTCCCGCTCGATGCGAGGGCAAAGCTAGGTGAGGACGGCGCGACGGACGAAAGGGTTAAGGCAGCGTTGCCGGAATTCGTTACCGTGACGGTTTGAACCGGGCTTTGCGTGCCGACAATCTGATTCGCAAACATCAGCACGGTCGCGGCGGTGCTTCGAATGCGTTGATTGTTCAGGTCGGCGATATAGACATTGGCGTTTAGGGGGAGAACGCCCGAAGGAGTGTCGAGTATGGCGGCATTCGGGCCGCCTGCATCGCCGAAAAATCCCTGTTCGCCTTCTCCCGCGATCGTTGTGATTGTTCCCGTGCCGCCGACACGACGAATCACATGATTATTCGAATCGGCTACGAAGATGTTGCCCATCCCGTCGAGCGAAACGCCGAGCGGAAAAGCGATTGCTGCGCTGGTGGCGGCTCCGCCATCGCCGGAGTATGCGGCAGTGCCATTTCCTGCAAACGTGGAAAGCGTTGCGCCGCTCAACAATCTCACACGGTGATTGTTCGAATCAGCGACATACACCTTTCCGGTCGCGTCTACTGCGACCCCCGTGGGAGTGTCGAGTCCGGCAGAGCCGGCTGTGCCGTTGTCACCGTAAAATCCCTGCTGTTGAGCGTTCCCTGCGATGGTTGAAATTGTTCCGCCGCTCACTTTACGCACCACGTGGTTGTTCGTGTCCGCGATGTAGACCACGCCGTTGGCATCCACCGCCACGCCGCGCGGTGTGTAGAGCGACGCACTCGTAGCCGCACCGCCATCGCCTGAATAGCCGGCAGCGCCGTTGCCCGCAAATGTGGAAATATTTCCGCCGGTGACCACTCGAATGCGGTTGTTGTTGCTGTCCGCGATATAGATGTTTCCGCTTGCGTCGACCGCGACGGCCGTAGGAGTGTTCAAGCTGGCGCTCGTCGCCAGGCCACCATCACCGAAAAATCCCTGCTCGCCGTTGCCTGCTACCGTTGTGATGTTTCCGTTCGTGTCGATCCGCCGGACGCGGTGATTATCGCTATCAGCGATGTAGACATTGCCGGCTGCATCGGCTGCCATCGAGAAAGGATTGGCCAGCGCCGCGCTGATAGCCGTGCCGCCGTCGCCTGAGAATCCCTGGACGCCCGTGCCTGCAATGGTGTTGATCGTGTCGCCGGGAGAAAGCGAAATGATTGGAGCTTGCGCCGCAGTCGCGAGCGCCACGCCGAGCACTGCCACGCAAAGCGCGATGGCAGCCCTCATCGTGCGGATGCGGTCGATTGTTATCGCGCTCTCCCCGATGCGACCAATCTTCATCGCGCTCTCCCCGATCCGTCAGTCGTCATCGCGCTCTCCCCGGCTCACATGCTTACTGGCAAACCAGTGCAACGGCGACGTTGTGGACGGGCGGAGTCGAGGTGATGGGAAATCCGGGCGCACTCGCACCGAAAAATGAAACATTAGCGCTCACGTCGAAGAGAGCATTGGCCGGTATCGAGACTGCAGCTGTGCCTGAGCAGGTGTTCGATCCGATCATTTGGCACGACAGGACTGTATCGACCAGGTCGGAAGTGGCGGTTCCCTCTCCAGTGGACGTTACTGTTGAGCCGACTCGCAGCGTATAGGTCACAGCTAAGAAAGCATTAATGCTCGAGTCCGCTTTGACAGTAATCGTTGTAGCGGTACATGCGAGCGGAGCGAGCGTGACGTCTTGACCGAGTTCGGTCGGCGTATCGTCGAGCTTTGAACTCCCCGCATTCAGAAATTTGGTTGTCCCGACCGACACATTCGAGAGGTCGTGAAGCGACTGGATCGTCGCGATGGCGCCGCGCTGCGCGAGAATCGCCCAATTGCCGCCACCGTTCGCAACGTCCGTGTCCGGCTCGACGTTTCCATTCACTTGAAGCGCGATGTAAGTCGATCCGCCGAAGGAAACGCTGTCTGAAGAGGCGTAGATTGATTCGCCGTTCCATGGCCCCCGGAAATTAATCCCCGCCGGACCTTGCGGACCTGACGGGCCTTGAGAGCCTGGCGAACCGTCCGCGCCTGGGGGACCGGGCGCGCCCGGAGTTCCGTCCATTCCTGCCGGGCCTTGCGAACCTGTTGATCCCGCTGCTCCAGCCGCACCCTGTTGAGCGAGCACCGCCCAGTGAGTTCCATTGTCCGTGTCGGGTTCGTGTCCAATATTCCCAGCGACGAGCGAAATGTAGCTCGATCCATTGAAAAACACGGCGTTGCCGATTACATAGGTCGTCTCAATGGACCAGGTTCCCTGGAACGAAACAGGAGGGCCTTGAGGACCTGTTGCCCCCTGTGCGCCGGTTGTCCCCGTTGGACCTATTGGTCCCTGCGCGCCGGTTGCACCGGTGGCTCCGGTAAGTCCTGTCGGGCCTTGAATTCCCTGCGTCCCTTGCGCACCGGTCGCGCCAGTTGGTCCTGTCGGGCCGACGCCGCCTTGCTGCGCAAGAAGCGCCCACTGCGTGGGCGAAATATCAGGCTGGTTATTCAAGTTGCTGTTTACTCTCGAAATGTAGCTCGATCCTTGGAAGAACACCGCGCCGCCGATAACGTAGGTCGTCGAGCCGCTCCAAGTTCCTTGAAAGCTGACGGGCGCTCCCTGCTGCGCGATGGTTGCCCAGTTTCCTGTGTGATTGGCGACGTCTGTATCGGGCTCGTTGTCGAAATTTCCGTCGACGAGCGAAATATACGTCGAGCCTTGAAAGAAAACTGACTGGCTGACCGCATACGTAGTGATCAAGTTCCAGGTGCCGACGAAGCTGATTGATTGGCCTTGCGCTCCGGTGGCGCCCGTCGCGCCGCTAGGTCCTGTTGCTCCAGTGACGCCGATGGGACCTTGCGGACCAGTCGCGCCTGTCGCTCCAGTTGCACCCACAGGTCCCTGTGGTCCGGCAGCCCCTGTCGCTCCGGTAGCTCCAGCGGGACCCTGTGCTCCGGTCGCCCCGGTGGCTCCGGCTAAGCCGGTGGCACCTTGCTGAGCAATCAAAGCCCAGTGGCCACCGCCGCCGCTAACATCGGTATCCGGCTGATGCCCCGCGTTTCCGTTGACCAGCGAGATGTAACTCGATCCCTGGAAAGACACCGTCTGGCCAACGCCGTAATTCGTGGCGAAGTTCCAAGCCCCGATAAAGACGAATGACTGTCCCTGCGGGCCCGTTGCACCCGTCGGACCAGAAGGACCTTGCGCGCCTGTTGCACCCGTTGCTCCGGTTGCGCCCGTCGCACCAGTAGTCCCGGTGGCACCTGTCGGACCTGCAGGACCCTGAGCCCCTGTTGATCCCGTGGAGCCCTGCGGACCAGCCGGCCCGGTGGTTCCGGTTAGGCCGATCGGACCCTGTGGACCAGTCGCTCCTGCCGGTCCTGTTGCACCGGTGGCACCCGTAGTGCCCGTGAGCCCGACGGGGCCTTGCGGGCCAGCCGGTCCCGTTGCACCGACGTCTCCTGTCAGGCCGATCGCTCCTTGTTGCGCCAACACTGCCCAGTTGCCGGAGCTGCTCGTAACATCCGTGTCCGGCTGATGTCCGGAATTCCCGCTCACCAATGAAATGTAACTAGTGCCTTGAAAGAAAACGCTGTCGCCGACTGCATAGGTCGTCTCGATGTCCCAGGTCCCGCGAAACGTAACAGGGGGGCCTTGCAGACCGGTTGCACCTGTCGCGCCGGTGGTGCCAGTTGCTCCTGTGTCCCCCGTTGGACCTGCTGGACCCAGCGGCCCGGCTGGTCCTGTGGCTCCCGTTACTCCGATCGGACCTTGCGGTCCCGTTGCACCCGTGGCGCCGACTGCACCTGTCGCGCCCGTCAATCCGATGGGGCCCTGCGGACCAATGGCGCCGGTTGCACCCGTGGAACCTGTGGCTCCGGTCGCGCCAATTGCTCCTTGCTGCGCCAGCACTGCCCAATTGCCCGAGCTATTCGTAACATCCGTGTCCGGCTGATGTCCTAGGTTCGCGCTCACGAGCGAGATGTAACTGGTGCCCTGAAAGAAAACGGAATCGCCGACCGCATATGTTGTCGCGGCAGCCCAGGTCCCTTGAAATGTGACTGGAGAACCCTGCGGCCCCGTAGCTCCTGTGCCTCCGGTCGCGCCCGTTGCCCCCGTAAGACCAATCGGTCCCTGCGGGCCAACCGCGCCGACCGGCCCCTGCGCACCTGTTGCACCCGTTGCGCCCTGCGGTCCTTGTGGACCCACCGCGCCTTGCGGACCCTGCGGCCCAAACAAAGTGATATCCAGTGCTGGCGGACGGCTCGTCTCTTGATTTTCTTTGCTATCGAGCAGCACGAACGTGGACGCCGCCGAAGCGGAAGCTGAGAGCGCGATGCCGTGATTTGAAGCGGGAGTTGTGACCCAACCCTGAACGAGTGAAGTCACGTCGACCAGAATTACCGTATCCGCCTGCGTAACCGCGATGGGCGAACCAACCACCGCGCCAAACGACGGCGCGGAACTGAACGTCACCGTAAGCTCATTCCACGCAGCTGTGACCGGCTTCAAATCGAGCGCGCCTGAGGTGTTTACGCGGTTCACGTACAGACGGAGCGTGGCGGCGGCAATTCCACCGGAAGTGGTTCCGGCGGGGAGCGATCCAAGATTGAACTGGATCAGCGCCGTGTTCCCGTTGCCGACGGCCAAGTTCGTCAGGCTGCCGAAATTCGTGCTGGGATGTGCGCTGCTGATGTGCGCATCGCTCAGCAGCGGAGCGTCGGTGGCGCGCGCCGTGAACGCCAGCAAGATGATGAGAAAGATCCCGACGGCGACAGCCTTGCCATTGCACAGCAATACGTGCTTTTTCATGTATGCGCTCCCGCTTTTCTATCAATCGGCGGCAGCGCATAAACCTTAACGAACTGTCTGAGCGCTATTTCGATGGCGAGATCGATGAGCGACAGTTTTAGTACGCCGCGATCTAAGAAAAATCTAACGATTGATTTGCTCACGCGCTGTTAAGCGAGCGAGTGGCCATTCGGTGAGAATTAAAGCGAAGGCGAGACTAAGAGTGAGAAGAGTCGCGTAGTATTGTTTCAATCTGCTTCAAATGGTTGAGGTCGTGGCAGGCGAAATGTTTCGTTATCGCTGTGATGCTTTCGATGCCTCTTTCGGCGTGGACTCCGTGCTGGTTCCATTGCCGCTTGTTGAGCGACTTTAGAAGCGTGAGGTTTGCTTGCCGCAGCGTGCGGAACAGTTCAAGAGATCGTTTCGGATAGCAGCGAGTGTACTTTCCGAGGGCGGCCCATTTATCCTGGTCAAACGATTGAATCGCCGTACCCGTCTCTTCCAGTATCTTGCGAATCCGATAGGCGCCTACAAGCTCGTCATCAGCAAGGTGCGCGACGATTTCGCCAATCGACCATTTTCCCGGAGCCGGCCGCCGCATCAGCTTCCTGCGCGGCACGCGCTTCATTAATTGCTCGAGTTTCTTCGCCGTCGCGGCCTGCACCTTCAGCGGATCTCGACCGCCCACGTAGCTTTGCAATCTCTTAAGGTATTCTTGCAACGTCTCGGGCATGCTCAAGGCCTCTCCGCTGCGAAATTATTGTAACGTGACTCTCCGCGGGCTGACTTCCTTCGTTTGTCGGGCTTAATCGCGATTGATTTTGCCACAGCACAAGAAGCAGCGTAAAATCATCGAGTAAGCTTCCCACTTGCGTTCGCGAAGACCTTCGCGGCGCAATCTGCGCGCCCGTAGCTCAGATGGATAGAGCGTGTGCCTCCGGAGCACAAGGTCAGAGGTTCGAATCCTCCCGGGCGCGCCATTTTCGGCGTTTTCGATTTTTGGTGTTCCAACTTGGCGTCCGCTTCTGCGCCGAGTTTGCGCTTCTCGATTGTATCGATTCCCGCTACAATCCCTCGCGTTTCAACCTTTCAAAACAAGTTTCGTTTTGCGGACGAGGGTGCCTGAATGTCTGAAGATTTCCGCGAACTCGAAGAGCACGCCGAAGAAGCTGCCCAACACAATCTTGCGCCGGTCACGGTGACCATGGCGATTCTCGCCGTGCTGGTGGCCGCCGTATCGCTGCTCGGCCATCGCGCGCACACCGAAGAAATGTTGATGCAGACGAAAGCGACCGATCATTGGGCTTACTACCAGGCCAAGGAAATCCGCCGCCGCAATTACGAGCTCTTCGTGGATGAGATGTCCGTGTTTGCGCTGCAGAAGTCCGAACAGGCCGACAAAATCAAAGAGAAGTACCAAAAAGAAATCGAGCGATACAAAGAAGAAGGCCAGGATATTCAAGCCGAAGCCCGGAAGGCGGAGGAAGAGGTGGCTGCCGAGCGGCGCCACGCGAACTATTTTGACCTGGGCGAAGTTCTTCTCGAGGCCGCTCTCGTGATCTGCTCGATCACAGTGCTCACACGCAAGCGATTTTTCTGGTATCTCGGTTCGGCCCTGGGACTCATCGGCCTCGGAATCGGCATCACCGGACTGCTAGTCCGCTAACGATCCGAAGCATGCCATCCGAAGCCAGCTATCCCACTGCCAGGCTCGCGATCTGCTTCGCGAGTTTTTCCACTTCCTTCGCTTTCTGAATCATCGGCAGTGAAAGCGTCGTGGTTGAATCCGTTTTCTCTACCTCGTCCTTCAATTCGCCCGCCAGCTTGTATAGCCGCTGGATGTCCTGGACGATCGTCTTTTGGTTCTGCTCCTGAATTTTCTTGGAATTGAAAGGCGGCGGTTGGTTCATCGGATCCGATAGCGGGTCAGGCGGCCCTGGCCTTCGACCCATCTGATGCGCGGTGCTGCCGCGCGTGAATAGAGCGATCGGCGTCACCACCGCCGCTGTAAATAGCAGGCCGAGAAAATCGCGTTTTTTATGGTCCATATCCTTCACTCCCCCTGCAAAAACCGCGGCCACATCTTGCGCCGAGCCCTCGCAGCGCGAATGGTATAATTCCGCCGCTCATCCTATGACCTATGACCGAATCGTTTAAGAGCTGGACACAGATCGCGCAAACGCGCGGCCTACGAATTCTCGCGATCATCATTGTCGCGCTGATCGTCGCGCGGCTTCTCAAAGCGCTCACCAATCGCCTGGTGGAAGCCGCGAAATCGTCTACGCGCATCGCGCAAATGCGCGAACAACAAACGCGCACGATGGCCGGCATCCTTTACAGCGCCGGTATCTTCATCATCGTCGCAGTTTCCATTTTAACCGCGCTTCCCGAATTTGGCTTCAACGTGACGCCAATCGAAGCAGCCGCAGCCGTCGCCAGCCTTGCGTTTGGTTTCGGCGCGCAGCACCTGGTGAAAGATCTCATCAACGGTTTCTTCATCGTCTTCGAGGACCAGTTCGTCGTCGGCGATCTCATCCAGGTGAATTCCGAACTCGGCCGCGTCGAATATCTCACCCTGCGGCGCACCATGATTCGAAATACCGCCGGCGCTCTTGTCACCATTTCCAACGGCCTCATCGGCCAGGTTTCCAATTTCAGCCGCGATTGGTCGCAGGTCTTTGTCGACGTCACCGTCCCATCCGAAGAACACGTCGGCCGCGCCCTCGCCACGCTCGAAAAAGTCACCGGCGATTTACGCAACGATCCCGATTGGTCGCCCGCTCTCGTCGATGGCCCACGCGTGCTCGGCATCGAATCGCTCTCGCTCGATGGCAACGTGCTTCGCACCCAGGTCCGCACCGTCCTCAATCGCAAAGAGGACGTCGCCCGCGAACTGCGCCGCCGCATCAAACTCGGATTCGAGCAGTCGCGCATCCCAACCAGCCAGCTCCTGAGAATTACGCTACAAGGCGAATTGCCGCAGCCGACCCCACAATCCAGTGAGATGCCGTCCACTCGAATAGGTTGACCGGCGGAAAGTCGAAGCGATCTTCAATTTTGAATCGAACTTCAATCTTGAATCGAACATACTCGAACAGGAGGCTTCAAAATGTCTGACGTAAATCACGAACAGGTAAATCTGATGCTGCGGCTCTACGACATTCGCCGTGAGCCGCGCCTTCGCGAAGCCCGCGATTGGTACATGTCTCATTTCAATCCGAAGTCGCCCGAAGAAGTGATGACGCTGTGCCCTCCCGGAAGCCAGGAGAACGCGTTCATGCGCATGGTTTTCAGCTACTGGGATATGGTGGCGAGCATCGTGAATCGCGGCCTGATTGACGAGGAATTCTTCTTCGAAAATTCCGGCGAGCAATGGGTCGTCTGGGAACGCCTCAAGCCCGTCGTCCCCGCGTTCCGCACAATGTTCAAGAATCCGATGGTTTTCGCCAATCTTGAAAAGCACGTCGCGGCGATGGATCGCTGGCGTGAAAAGCGCGCCCCCGGTTCCACCGAAGCCATGCGCGCCATGAGCGCTCAGATGGAGCAACTAGCCGCGCAGAGAAAATCAGGCGCCGGCTTCTAACCAATCGTCCCCCTAGGGAGTTCGCGGCGGAGATCCAGTGGGCGGCTGCTTGCTTGGGCGTCTGCGAATACGCGCATTTCCTTCTGGGCGTGGTTGGCCGGGCTCGCGGATGGGTTTAGCGATCACTGTTGCAGGCGAACAGTTTTTGATTTACTATCCAGCTAAGGTCACGGGATGGTTGCCTCGATAACGCGAAAACTTGGAGTTGTTTCGGGCCTCATCGTATCCTGCTTCGCGCTCGCCTGGTTGATTTCACTCCACGGCAGATATGTCGATTTACCTTCCCGTATTGGATTTATGTCGGCCCTTATTTGTGTCTTGAGCTCGCTCACCTTCTGCTGGGCAGCCTTCGCGGCATATTTTGCGCGAAAATGGAAGTGGTCACCCCGCTCGTGTTTTCTCACGGGGTGGTTGTTCGCAGCCGTCGGGTTTGCTTTCGTCTTCGCAGGTGGCAGTCGATTCTTGGGCCTTGGTCCGATATTCCTGTCCATGGCAACTTTCGCAGGCATCATTTGTCGAAGGTTCGTTTATCCGGAAATGACTGACGAGGAAGCTGCCGCTCCAGAGCCGCCGATTAGTCTCTTTCAAAAGTAAACTCCTCGAACCCACTGCTTCGCCGGATTTTTTCTGGCTGCTCCGCCCGTTCTGTGATAGCTTTTCGCCCAGTCCCCACGAATAAGTTTCCAACGGATTCATAAGCACTGGGGTTGGATCGAACTCACCGCCGCCAGCGCCGCACGAAATCCGCGGAGGAAAGCACAATGAACGCGCGTCGCCCAGCCACAGCCGTGATCGCAATTCTAATTTGTTTGCTTCTAGCCGTTCCCGTTGGCGTCTCGGCGCAAGTGGCGCAAAGCGCCGGAAAAATCACGGCCGTTGTGCCGATCGTTAACGTCGTTCGCGGCGCCCAGCAAGTGGCCGCCTCCACATCACAACAGGTTTTCTGGGGCGACGTGATCAATACCGGCCATCTCGCCCGCGCTCGCGTTGCGCTCGATGACGGCTCCGTCCTCAGCGTCGGCTCCGATTCCAATCTCACCATCGCCAAGCACGATACTGGCGAACAGCAAACCGATCTCGATCTCGCTTACGGCCAAGTCCGCGCTCGCGCCGTGAAACTCGTCAAGCCCAATGCCCGCTTCCAAATCCGCACTCCCGTTGGCGTCGCCGGAGTCGTCGGCACCGAAATGGTCGTCCTCTTTGACGCTGCCGGCAACATGAACGTGATCTGCATGGAAGGCGTTTGCAAAGTTTGCGATCTCGCTGGAGTTTGCGTCCTGATGAAGGGCGGCGAAGAAACTGGAATCCACGGCAATTCCTCGCCCTCGACTCCCGCTCCCGTCAGCCCCGCGACTCTCACTTCCGCCGTTAGCGCGACGAATACCACAGGAGCAGGCGCTGGCGCAGGTGCAGCAGGAGCCGGAGCCGCGGGAGGTGGCGTCGGCGCGGGAACGGCAACTGCCGTAGGCGTCGGGGCTGCAGTCGCAGCCGGCGTAGCGACGGCAGTGGTCCGCAGCGTCAGCAAAACTCAAACCTGCTCGACTCCAACAACCGCCGGCGCCAGACCGCAGGCTAGCTGCAACAAAATTACTAACGGCACGCAAATCAACGGCCAGCGCCAATAAAGGACGCGGCGTCACGCGCAGCCCGCTGCGACCTCCCGGCACGCAAGTACACCAACGCCTCTACCGTGCCGACGTGGCCGCATCGCCTACAACCGATGCAGCGCATTCACTCGACTCGGCTGCCAGCACTTCCGCAATATTTTCGAATAGCGGCCGAACTTCCTAAAAGCGGATCGTCGGGCCAATCGTTACGCGCAAATTGTGGTGAGCGCGGTCGTTGAAATAAATCTCATCGCCCACGTCGAGACGGAACCCGATCGGCCCTAGAAACGCTTCCGCTCCGCCGCCCGGATAAAACACGCCGCTTACTTCTTGGCTCCGAATACTTCCTACGTTGCTGAAGAATTCCCCAATCGTGGCCGGCCCAGGATCGAGATGGAAACCAACCGCTCCGCCTTTAGCCGTCAGGAAGAATCGCACCGGTCCTCGATTCGTCTCGAGTTTCGGACCAAACAGTCCGTGTATCGCTCGCATGTTGGTGCGCTGAATGAACGCACCTGTCGGATCGCTTTCTGTGAAGACCTGATTGAAGTCGTAGGCCGCTTCAGCTTCGAATTGAAGCAGCGGCAGAACGTTGAATGACAATCGTGCGCCCACGCCTGCCAGGTTTGTATCCGTTTGATTAATTCTGAACAGTTCTCCGAAAACTCCAATCTCGACGTGGTCGAGTCCTCCCGCTGCTTTGTATTGCGCGGATGCTTGTGGCGTACAGATTGCAAATGCGAGCAAACCAAGAACGGCCATAACTGCGCACTTCACGTAAATGACTGCATGCTTCATATGATTGTTCTCCAGACTTAGGATTAAATTTCAAGAAGGCCTGTGGAACTTATAATTAGTGGCTATAACTCCAACCGCTCAGCGACTTTAGGAAAGTGCCGCGTCACCACACATCCTTACCATTGTGTAGTTTTCCCCGTAATTCCCTTTAGAAGCGAACAGCCACACCTCCTCGCGCAAACCAACACCGCCCTCCACGTTTAGTTGCGTACTAGACCGAAAAAATGCAGGGGTTTGTGTATGGAGACACTCTCGAGACCTGCGCAAGAATGGCAAGAAGAGAATCCAAATTGCAGCGCAGCATGGAGGCTAAGAATGGCACGCCATAAAACAAACCGCGTGGTTTGTGCTTTGTGTGGGAAGGAGTTCAGCACAAGCGCAGAACACGAAGAACACAAGAAAATCGTCCACAACGTAATGGACAAGAAAACAAATCTCGGCGTGAACCCGGCCAATCCGCGCGACCTCGAGCCCGCCGATGACACGCCCACAACCGAATTTCCGCCCGGCGCCGAATCCGCCGTCAATCAGGATCGGCCGCAAACTTCAGCCACCCGCGCCCCGGGAAAATCGAGGGGCGCAGGTAGATAAACAGCGGACATCATCGTTCTTAATGGTGCGCTAACCGCGGCTACGGCGTACGTAATTGAGTGCATCCGGCTGCTTGCACGGTTGACTTAACCGCACGTCTTGATATCCTCCTCTACAGTGGCGAAGGAGTTCGCCCTCTAACCGCTGTCCCTTAAGCCGGGACAGATGATGACTCCTGACAGGATTCTTGTCGCGGAGTCATGTCCCCGGCAGAAATCCTGCAAAGAATAGAGAACGCGAGCGAATGCCCTATTCCGGGCATCCGGCTTGCCTTGCGTCACCTCAAAACGTGATCTCAAAAAAGGAGAGCCGCGACTCTCATGAACAAGTACCTGATTATCGGCATCGGCGGCTTCATTGGCGCTATCGCTCGATTCTGGCTCGGCACCTACGTGGGCGATCGCATGGGGACACGATTCCCCTACGGCACATTTATCATCAATTGCACCGGCTCATTCCTCGTCGGGTTCATCATCACCGTTCTCGCCAAGAGAACCCACTGGAGCCCGAACTGGCGCTACCTGATTCCCATCGGATTCATCGGCGCCTACACCACCTTCTCCACTTTCGAGTACGAAACTTTTCGCAGCATTCAAGACGGAGAATTGCTCGTAGCCGGATTGAATGTAATCCTGAGTGTCGTCGTCGGGTTCATCGCGGTATGGTTGGGAGTGATCACCGGCAGGACAATCTCGTGAACGCTTCGCACTTAATTCTCGGCGAGGAGGGCGCATGTTGACGGCGGGACCAGCCAGGAAAGTAACGATTCACGTCAGCGAAAATCACAAATATCACGGCCAGTCCGCGTACGCCGCGATTCTGGATTTTCTATTTTATCGCGCCGTCTCCGGCGCCACCGTCGTCCGCGGCATCGCAGGTTTCGGCGCCGATCACCACATGCACACTGCGCGAATCGAATCTCTCGCGGCCGATCTTCCCGTCACGATCGAATTCGTCGAGTCGCCGCAAAAAGTAGATGAGCTTCTGCCCAAGCTGCAGGAAATGGCTGGCACAGGCTTGATCGAAATTCAGGACACCACAGTCGTCAAGCCCTCCGAGGCCGCGACAAAAAAAGCATCACAGCCATCAGCGCCCGCGCTGAAGCGCGAAGGCAAAGCCAAGCTCATGCGCATCTTCATCGGCGAAAATGACAAATGGCACGATAAACCCCTCCACAAAGCGCTGGTCGAAAGCATGCGCGCCAACGACATCGCGGGTGTCACCGTGAATCCCGGAATGCTCGGCTACGGCGCCAACCGTCGCATTCACAAAGACACCGCGCTTCATCTTTCGCACGACCGCCCGATGATGCTCTCGGTCGTCGACACCGAAGAAAAGCTCCGCGCCTTCTTTCCGATTCTCGATTCCATGGTTCAACAGGGACTCGTCACTCTGTCGGACGTGGACGTGATTAAGTACACGCACGACTACGAAAGTGAAGGCCGGCGAAAAGAGGTGCGGCCATGAAGCTCGAAGGCAAAGCCAAAATGCTCTGGATCCATTTCGGCGAGGACGACAAATGGCACGACAAACCGCTCTACCGCGCCATCGTCGAGAAATGCCGCGAGCTCGATCTAGCAGGCGCCACAGTTTTCCGCGGCATCGAAGGCTACGGCGCAAGCACGCTGATTCACCGCTCGCACTTGCTTTCGTTCTCGTCCGACGCGCCGTTGATGGTCAGCGTGATCGACTCCGAGGACAAAGTGCAGAAGCTCCTTCCCTTCCTCGACGAACTGGTTGACGAAGGCCTGATCGCGATGTCCGAAGTCGAGGTGATCAAGTACGTCCATCAGGACGGCGCGCGCTCGTAGCAAACTTTGGTAGTTGAATATCGGTGGTTCGTCTTGCTTTGAAAATTTCCCAGCAGGAATCAGCGGAAGAGCAGAAATAAAAAATGTTGGAGGCGCGGGTGGGAATCGAACCCACGTATAAAGGTTTTGCAGACCTCTCCCTTACCACTTGGGTACCGCGCCCTCGAGCTAGCTAGTATAGCGAAAGTCGCGTGCGGTTTCAGCCGCGAAGCGTTCCGCCTACGGCGAAAGTCATAACCGCGCATTCGGCGTTGCTCGTCGCCACAAAAAACAAGAAAAGCCCACGACGAAGAATGCGTCGTCGTGGCTACTCGCGCCCGCTCTCAATTAATGTGCAGCTCGTAGGCTATGCGGGCTTGGACGATGTCCATGCGGCCGATGATGCGCCGAATGATAGCGTCTACTGTTCTTGCGTCAGCCGTGGGCACGCCATAAGCAGAGCTGCCTGCTTCCGCTTCGATTGCCGCTTCGCCGCTTGTCATTTCTCGTTCGCGCTCGAAGAGCTGCTGCAAGAATGATTTTTCTTCTGGGAATCGCACGATGTTCACGCGCTCGGTGGCGGGAATATGCGCGAGCTGCTTTGCGATACGAATCGCCGTGTCGACTCCGCCCAATTCATCCACCAGGCCCAATTTTTTTGCTTGCGCACCGGTCCAGACGCGGCCTTTGCCGATTTTATCTACCGCGTCGACCGTCATGCCGCGACCTTGCGCGACACCTTTAATGAATTGGTCGTAGGTGTCGTGCAGCGATTTTTCGACCCAGGCGCGCTGTGCCGGCGTGAAATTCTGCTGCAAAGAAAAAAGAGTGGCGTTGTCGCTGGTCGTCACCGAATCGGTGCTGAGGCCTAGCATATTGTAGAGGCCCGATACATTAAATTTGCCGATGATCACGCCGATTGAGCCGGTGATCGTGTTCGGGTCAGCGACGATTTTATTTGCCGGCGCCGCGATCCAATAGCCGCCCGAAGCCGCCACGTCCGACATGGACACCACAACCGGCTTCACATTGTGCGCCAGCTCCACTTCGCGGCGAATCACTTCGCTCGCCACCACCGAGCCGCCGCCCGAATCCACACGCAGCACAATCGCCTTGATGCTCGAATCTTTGCGCGCGCGGCGCACGTCGCCCGCAACCGTGTCGCCGCCCATGATGAATCCCTGCGTCGGCGATTCGTGCGATTCGCCGGAGAGAATCAGGCCGGTGGCATGAATCACGGCGATGCGATCGCCTCCGAGCGCGCCACCGCTCGACTTCAAGTAGTTCCGATAACGCACCAGAGGGAGCGGATTCCAATCGCCTGCCTGCGCTTTGAAGTAATCCTGCACCTCGTCCCAATAGGCGAGCTTGTCGGCCAGCTTCGCATCCAGCGCCGCTTTCGCGGAGAACGGCCCCTGCTTCACGAGCTGTTCGAATTTCGCGCGCTCGATGCCACGGGCTTCCGCCGCGTCCGTCAAATACTGGTTGTAGAAGCCATTCAGCAGGCCTTCCACTTCTTCCTTGTGCGCAGGCGTGAATTTTTTCTCGGTGAACATGTTGCCGGCGGTCTTGAATTCGGCGATGTGGTAGTACTCGGGCACGATTTTCAGTTTGTCGAGCGTGCCGCGCATGAAAAGCGCCTGCGCCATCATTCCGTGAACGATCACGGACGATTGCGGCACCACCCACACTTGCTGGCACGCGCTCGCCAAATAATATTCGGGGTTGGCGACGCCGTCGTAACCCAGGTAGCAGATGCTGGGCTTGCCGCTCTTGCGAAATTCGATCAGGTGAGCGCGAATCTCTTCGAGCTTGGCCCAGCCGGTGGCAAGCGGTGCGACGCGCACCACGATCCCGCGAATATGCGAATCGCCACGCGCTGCGTCAATCGCGTCAAGATAATCGTGGAGCACGGGCCTGCCGCCGCCACTGAGGTCGGCGAAGAAATCGGGCGCGCGCTGCTCGTTGATCTCGCCGTCAGCATCGATCACGAGCACGGCGTTCGACGGCAGCCGCGCCGGCTTCGAAGCCGCCCAGATGACGATGATGAAAAACAGAATCAAAAATCCGATAATGAGCGCTCGCCGCTTTCCCCACGTCATCGTCGTTCCTCTCGAACCGCCTGCGCCATTTTAGCCGTCGTCATTTTCTTGTAGTCCTTGCTGATTATCGTGTGGTCATCGTCGGCGAGCGAAAGACGAACGCGACGACCAATTTCGAGATGATGGCTTTGCCGTTGAACGTCGCCGGATTGATGGTCCATCGCTTCACTGCGGCGATTGCTTCCGGCGTGAGCGATGGCACATCACGAATCACGTCAGTCTTTTTCACGGCGCCATATTTGTCGATGGTGACGTCGAGTACCACTGTGCCTACCCCAACGCTGTTCGGCTGATACAACGCAAACGATCCGACCGAAACCTCTGGCGGAAGATACCCGGCCGGAAACGGCGGCGGCGTGGGCGCGACAGGCGGTATCTTCATACTCTGGTTGAGGGAATCGCCCGGGTTAAACACCACTTCGACGGTGATCGTTGACGGAGCGGCATTGCCGTCAAGCTTGCCCGGCGTGTAGCTCCAGCCCTTGACGATCGAAGAAGTCAGCGAGGTGAGTCCGGGAATGTCACGCAGAACCTGCACATCGGGCGGCTGGCCGGCGACGCTGATGTTGAGCGCGAGCGTGACGAGACCGGAGGCGACGACTTCGACGGGAAACGGAATCTCGCTCGCCGAAGTGATGTCAGGCGGGACGAAGCGGTCGCGCGCGGCGATGCCAGCTCGCGGCGCGCAAAATAGAACGATGCCGAGCAGGAGCGCGGCTGGCGCGGTCGGCTTCGATTTCATTCTCATTTTCATGTTATTCGATTCTCGCAGGGTTCATTTGGGCGCTCTCGGTGGTGTTTGCCTCGTTCGGCTGGCGCAAACAAAGTAGCATTCGGCGCGGGGAAAAGCCAAGTTTGACAGAGGTGGCAACTGATGAGTGACGAGTGATGAGCGGAAGTGGTCCGACGCGGCGGATCTTCCCGGGGAGACTGGCGACGCGATTGTCAGACCCCCGGTTTGCCACCTATTAGAAAATTGCATGTTGCTGAATCCGGGCGAGTTAGCGGGAGTTTTAATCGCGCTACCGTAGATTAAAACTGTGGGTGCGGCGGTTTCATTTCTCCGGCTA
This sequence comes from uncultured Acidobacteriota bacterium, assembly GCA_963721825.1. Taxonomy (GTDB): domain Bacteria; phylum Acidobacteriota; class Terriglobia; order Acidiferrales; family UBA7541; genus Palsa-295. Next base: position 484,776 of record CAVRLE010000004.1, read on the forward strand.
GCCGGAGTCGCGGCCGATAGCGTCATGTTCGTCAGCATATACAAACGTACTAGGGTAGCACGGATTTGGGGCGGTTGAACATGGGAATAACTATGCAGAGCTGTGGGATCTGAGTGATGCCTCATGCCCTTTGCGTCACAGCCGCGGCATAATAGCGCTTTCCATGTGTACCTTATATGGTACACTCGATCCGTGAGTACGAAACGCAAACTCACAGCGGGACTGTCTGCGCCATCTGAGAGCGTTGAAACTCAAGGCAAGCGGATTCCGGCGATCTTTTATCGAACGGAGTCTGGTGGCGAACCGGTGCGGGAATGGTTGAAGGGATTACCACTGCCTGAGGACCGCAAGCGGATCGGCGAGGACATCAAGACTGTGGAGTTTGGTTGGCCGATTGGAATGCCAGTGTGCAAGGCACTCGGCGACGGGATCTATGAGGTACGGACGAGGTTGAGGCAAAACCGTATCGCACGAGTGCTCTTTTACGTGGACAAGAGAAGCAGAATGGTTCTTCTCCATGGATTCATCAAGAAAACGCAAAAGACTCCTGCAGAGGACTTGGAGTTGGCGAGAACCAACAAAAATAAACACCAACGAGGACTCGAATGAAAGTGCGGAAAACCCTTAAAAAAGTGGATCACAGCGGGTCGAGCTTTGACAGCTTTCTTGAGGAAGCTGGGATTAAGGCTGAAGTGGAGGCGGTGGCTATTAAACGCGTGCTGGCGTGGCAGCTGGAGCGCGCTATGAAGGTTCAGCAGAAGACGAAGCGGGCGATGGCGAAGGAGCTTCGGACGAGCCGGTCGCAGCTGGATCGTTTGCTTGATCCGCGGAATGCGTCGGTGACGCTGGATACGATTACGCGAGCGGCGCGGGCGTTGGGGAAGAGGGTGGTGATTCGGATTGCGGACGTGAAGGCGAAGCGGGGGTAGGCGAAAAGTTTGGTCGAGCTCGATGGCGCGTTTTGTGCATGTGGCGCGTGCGGGCACGGCATGCCGTGCCCTACTGAGGAAAGGGCCAGTGGCAAAATTCAACAGAGCCGGCAGGATGCCGGCGCTACAACGGAGAATGCAGCGGCAGATTCAAAGGCGGAAGCCAGCGCTACGAAGACTGAAAGCGAAACTGCACATCCCACTCTTCGCTCGGGATGACAATCGTTGGGAATCGCGCCGCAAAGGCGAAAGGCCTCAGGGTCATCCCGGCCTCACGGCCGGGAGGGACCTGAGCTACGTTAGCGGCAAGCGGATCGCGCCGCAAAGGCATAGACGCTACTCCGAGCGGAGGGCTTGGATGATGTCGACGCGGGCGGCGCGCGAGGCGGGCAGGATCGAAGCGATCACCGCGGCGGCGAGCAGCACGACGGCCGAGACGAGCACCGGCAAGACACCGGGCATTCGCAGGTCGCCGAAATAGCTGCTGGCGACACGAGCTACGATGAAGCCGAACGTGGCTCCGGCAAGCACACCCGCCGCGGCCATGATGGCGCCTTCGCTAACGACGGCACGCAGAATATTTTCCGGCTGAGAGCCAAGGGCGAGCCGGATGCCAAATTCGCGCGTGCGCGCGCTAACGGAAAAGGCCAGCACACCGGCGACTCCAACGACGGCGATCGCCAACGCTACAATCGCAAAAACTCCAAAGACGAGCGAATTCAAGCGGTCGGGCGCGAGAACTTTCGCGCGTATGTCTTCGAGGGTAGCAGCATGCTCAACGGGCTGATCCACGGACATGTCGCGAATGATGCGGGTAACAGGGGTAACAAGCGAGTAGGGATTCGCAGTGGTGTGGATGAAGAGATGGCCTCCATACAGGCCTCCGCCTTCGGCAAAGGTGCTGTAGACGGCAGGGGTCGGCTCAGGGACGACGTGAATGTCGTCGATGTCGGCTGTAACGCCGATGATGCGGTGCGGCGCCTTCGCGCGCGCCTTTTCCGCGTCGTTACCGGAAAGGAATTCAAGCACGGGATCGGTCCAGTAAACATGGCGTCCGACGGCACTTTGACCGGGCCACATGCGCTCAGCCAGAGTTTTGCTGACGATCACGACGGGATCACTCTTCGCGTCGTCGAGATCGTTGAAATCGCGCCCTTCCACTATGGGAACGCCGAGAGCGGCAAAAAAGCCCGGCGAGATGGTGCGAAACATGGCGCGAGGATCTTCGGCGGTGTGCGTGTGACCGTCGCCGGAATATTGAAGGCCGGGACCAAAAATCTGCGCATCGCGCCATGGGGCCGTCTCAGCGAAGGCCGTGCCCGTGACACCCGGAAGGGCGTCAACCTGACGGATGGATTCCTTGTAGAAATCGATGACTTGCTCGGGCGTTTTACCGTAGGTCATGGCGGGGACGTCAATGGCGAGAACGCGCTGCGTCTCGACACCAGTGCGAGTGGCTTGAAGAGCGAGAAGAGTGGTGACCAAAGCAGCAGCGCCCGCGAGAAGCACGAACGAGGCGGCGATTTGAGTGATGGCGAAGGCGCGCTGGCGGCGGCTGGTGCTGCTGGTAATGCGGACGCTGCCGCTCGAGACGTTGAGGCCGTTGGCCTTGTCAACGGAAGGCAGGCGCGGTACGAAGGCCAGAATCACCGCGGCGAGAATGGCGAGCGCCGCCCCGACCCAGAGCAAACTGGAATCGACCTTCAGATCCATCGCGCGAACCGAGAAACGCGAGGCGTAACGAGCAAGGATCGAGACGAGCGGCTGCGCGATGATCACGCCGATGGCCGCGCCAGCGCCGCACAGGATAAGGCTCTCGGCTAACAGCATGCGACGCAGCGCGCCCGAGCTGGCGCCGAGGGCCGCGCGAATCGAAAGTTCGCCTTCGCGGCGGACGGTGCGCGCGAGAATCAGGTTGGCCACATTGCAGCAGGCGATGATGAAGATAAGACCCGAGGCAGCGAGGAGGACAAGCAGGACGGTGCGCGCGCCCGAGGTGATCTGGTCGCGAAGCATTTTAGTGCTGATGCTGAACTGAGCGCTGGCCGGATAAGCCTCGTCGTGGTCTTTCACCATGGAGGCGTACGCCGTGCGCAACTCCGTGCGCGCCTGATCGAGAGTGGCGCCGGGAGCGAGCTTGCCAAAGAGCTCGGTCATACGATGGACGCGGCCCGTAACCATCGTGGCAGACATGTGATGCGGGCTGGTGACGATATTGGCGATGATGTCGGTATCGGCCGGATAAGGGGTGGAGGGTTCGAGGACGCCGATCACCGTGCCCATGCGGTCGCCAATGCTGCCGAGGCGGACCGTTTTGCCAAGCACATTGGGATCTTGTTTGAGGACGGTCGACCAGAAACGGTAGGTGAGAACGACGACACCGGGGGCGTTGGGACCATCGTCCTGTGGGCCGATCAGGCGACCGAGAACAGGATGGAGGCCCATCACGTCGAAGTAGGTGCCGTTTACCACGCCTCCCTGAATTTCGCGGGGCTCGCCGAGGCCGATCATTGTGAAGCCGACTTCTGAGAAATCGCCAAACTGTTGGACGGAGTGAACGCTGGACTCAATGTCCTTGATTTCGGGGACGGAAAAGGTGGTGTTTTCGTCGCGCAGGCCAGGCGCGCTCTGGCGGATGTAGACGAGCCGGTCCTCGTCACGGTTGACGAGAGGCTTGAGCAGGACGCCGCGCACGAGAGTGAAGATGGCCGCGTTGGCTCCGATGCCGAGCGCCAGGGTGAGGATCACGATGACGGCGAAGCCTGGCGTGCGGCGCAGGGAGTGGAGTGCAACTCTTAGATCGCGAAAAAATGACATGTTTCTTGCCCCCTCGGCGTCATGATTTGTCCTTCTCCTGCAACGGCCTTCGGGACGGCCGGTGCCCTGCCTTCATTATATAGACGAACGGCCGGACCGGAATTCGACAAATCGCCCAAGAAATTTTGCTTCTTCCTCGCTTTAAAACTATGCTTCGCGCCTGGTCATCTTAATATCCGCATCGGGTTCTGATGAGTCTTTTTTTGTTTGAACTGCCGAATCCGCTCTTGCAGGAATTGCCGCTCTGGCTCCTGGTGGGTCAGCGCCAGAGATTTCTCGCCCTTTATCCGCACCACGCGTGCCAATAGAAAGACCCACATTGTAAATCACTTACCATGGACTGCGTCGCGGGAAATGGCCGTCTTTCGGAAGGCACTGTCCAAATTCGGACACCGGCATTGGAAGAAATGCAGAGGCCAATTCGGGGCCGGCCCGACGCCAGCGGTACCGATAAAGCGAAAGCGGAACTGCAGATCCCTCGCTTCGCTCGGGATGACAATCGCGGGGAAGGGCTGCGTAAGAGGTAAATGCGGAGAGGCGACGGGGGTGCGAAAGGCGGAGGCCTCAGGTCATCCGACCATGAAGTGGTCGGGAGGGACCTGATCTGCGTTGAATAATCCCAGGTTGCTGCGACATGATACACGCGGGGCGGCGGAAAATTTCAGGTGCTTTTTGGCGGCTGGGTTTGAGGGGTTGGGTTGGCGCGTTCGCTGTGGGGAGAGGCGTTGAGGACGGCGATGACGGTGTTGGACGCAAGGTGCATGACGCGAACTTCGTTGTCGGTGTACTTGGCTAGTTCGCGCAATTGCTGAACTGCGTCTTCGTGGCCGGCGACGGCGCATTTCCAGATGGGTGAGCCATCGGGAAGGATTTCGAAGAGGTCGTAGTTGCGATCCACGGGGATTCCTTTTGCGTCTGTACGCCAGTTGGAATTTTGTCGTGAGGGCAAATTTGGGCGATTTAATTATATCATGGCTTTTCTCCCTGCGGCATCAACGATAAAAACACCGAATCGCGACATTTGTCGCGCAACTAAATCTCTGGATGCGTGTTAAGTGTTACGACGTGGTGTATTCCGCGGCGCTTTCGCCGAATTCACGAGCCGCAACGAAGGAAGGTAACGGTCATTGATACATGGAGTTGAAAGCTGCAACCATAATCATGCGCGGGCAATCCAATAAGGTGTAATATCACCGGATACTGAGCGGAGCTGTCCCCGGCTCCCAGTCGTCCGGTGGAGGATACATATGAAGCGATCCACCTATATTAAATTCATATTTGCATTTATCGCGTTGGTGGCGTTGGCGTTTGCTCCGAATCCTGCATTCGCGCAGCGTGGCGGAGGCGGACACGGAGGCGGTGGCGGTGGTGGTTCTCATGGAGGAGGAGGCGGAGGTGGCTTCCACGGTGGCGGTGGTGGAGGCGGCGGATTCCATGGAGGTGGTGGCGGTAGTTTTCACGGCGGAGGCGGCGGGACGTATCGCGGCGGCGGTGGTGGTATGTACCGCGGCGGTGGCTCGCCGGGTAACTCTGCTCGCAGCATGGGCTCCTATGGGCGCGGCGGCGGTAGCATCTATGGCGGCTCGCGTTCAAATGGCGCGTACGGCGGTGCGCGTTCGAATGGCATGAACAACGGCCGCGCCGGCGGCAATTCGTCGATGAACGCGCGGAACGGCGGCGCGGGCTCAAGTGCGGGGCGTTCGAATTCTTCGAACGCACGCTCGTCGGGCTGGCCGGCGGGACGCGGCGCGACGCGCGCGAATGCGGATGGCAACTGGCATTCGTTCGCGGGTAATACCGGAAGCGCGCGCGGTCCTAACACGGGAAATACGGCGGGAACACACGCGAGTGGTAATTCGGCAGCGAACGGGTCCACGAGTCGTTCATTGGCCGGCAACTCATCCGGCGCAACGGGTGCTTCACGGGGATCGAATTCACCTTCGGTAGCCTCGAATTCCCACGCCGGCAATTTCAACAGCGGGTCGGCGACGTCCGGACGCAGTGGCATGCTGGGATCGTCGGCGACGCGCAATTCGATTTCGCCGAATCGCGGCGTGTCGAACATTGAAGGCTCGCACTTCGGCAGCTCTTCGACCTCCGGCTCGCATTTCGGGTCGAGCGCATCGAGCAACAACTCGATGAGCGGCTCGCGATTCGGTTCGAGCAACTCGTCGTCTGGCCGGTCGGGCAGTTCTTCGTTCGGCGGCACTTCGCGAACGGTGAGCGGCAGCCGCGGATTCAGCGGGCACATCGGCTCCGGTCACACGCTCGGAACTTCATTTGGTCATAGCGGGTCATCTTTCAGTGGCAGCCGCAGCTCAAGTTTTCATAACTCGACTTTTCACAATTCAACAATGAGCAGCGGCATGCGCAGCACGTCGACTAGCGGCGCATTCCACGGCAGCAGCTTCCACAACACCACGTTTAGCGGCTCGCGCAACGGATCTTGGCGCGGGTCGGGCTGGCACGGCAACACCTGGCACAACGGTTTCCACAACGGCTTTCATAATGGTTTCCACAACGGCTTCGGCTGCTGGGGTTGCGGATTCCGCGGCGGATGGGGATTTGGTTGGGGCTGGGGTTGGGGCTTCGGCTGGGGTTGGGGCTGGGGCGGATGGTGGAATCCTTGGTGGTGGGGACCTGGCTGGGGATTCTGGGGTCCGTCTTACGGGTGGGGCTACCCTGCAGCGTATTCGTACCCCTATCCGGTCTATCCCAATTACGGCGTGACGTATCCTGCGCCCTATTCGGGCACGGATTCGGACAATAGCGGCTACAACAACGATTCGTCGGACAACGCGGCGCCTTCGGATGATTATTTCCAGCGGCCGTCGTTCGGCGGATCGCTCGACGTGGAGCCGCAAGGAAGTCCGAACACGAACCCGGATACGGGAAACGTGGCGACCACCACGCCCACAGTGCTGATTTATCTGAAGGACGGCACGATGTACACGGCGAGCGACTACTGGCTCGTGGAAGGCAAGCTCCATTACATGACGAGCTATAGCACCGAGAGCGTCGTGGACATGGACGAGGTGGACTTGCAGCGCACAGTGGATGAGAACGCGAAGCGCGGCGTTACGTTCACGCTGAAGCCTTCTCGCAACGGACCGGCGACGTCGCCGGAATCTGCCCCTGCGCCGCAGCCGAACGGCACTGGCACGGCTTCGAGCGATCCGGGTGCGGGTCGCGATGGCGGTGCCACCCCGACGGCAAGTCCTGCGCCGGATCCGATACCGGCGCCGCGAGTCCAGGATAATTCAGAGACGCAGACGTAATTCAAACCGCAATAAATTTACAAAGCGCCCGCGAGGATCTAGTTCTTCGCGGGCGCTTTTTTGTCATGACGAATCTGTGTTTAGATAAACTGTGTCGATGAACAGCAATCTGCTAAAGAAGATAGCGTTAAAGAGTCTGCCGGGAATAGTGCTAGCGATTGCGTTCATTTCCCTATTGTTGCTGCGGCTGTTCCATTGGCGGTGATCCCACCATAGCAGGAGACCTAAGCAATGACGCTCGAATGCATCAATCCCAAGGATCTGCCGACTCCGGAAATGTACACCCAGGTCGTCGTCGCGACGGGAAGCAAATTGGTATTCGTCTCGGGCCAGCAGCCCGAAGACATCCACGGCGAGCTCGTTGGCGATGGTGATTTTGCGGCTCAGGCGCGCCTGGCGTTTGGCAATCTCGGCCGTGCGCTTGCCGCTGCCGGTGCTCGGCCTGAGCAAGTCTGCAAGATCACCATCTACATCGTCGATTACAAACGCGACGAACACGTGCCGATCATCGAAGAGGCCCAGATAGCGCTGTTCGGAGATCACAAGCCAGCAAACGTAGTGGTCGGGATAGCGACGATGTCCCCTGGCTACTTGATCGAGGTTGACGCGACCGCGATCATTGATTGACCATCACTTCGCGTCGCGCAAGAAGCGGGCGGCTTCTTCGGGCGGCGTCGGGTTGATGTAGAAGCCAGTGCCCCATTCGAAGCCGGCCACCTTCGTTAGCTTGGGCATCATTTCGATGTGCCAGTGGTAGTGATCGTTGATTTCTTCACCGATAGGCGAGGTGTGGATCACGTAGTTGTAGGACGGAAACGTGAGCACGCTATCGAGGCGCGCGAGGAAGTCGCGAATAATTTTTGCGAGGCTGCCGTAGTAAGGCGTCGGCATATTTTCGAAAGCGGAGCTGTGGCGGCGCGGGAGAATCCAGGTTTCAAACGGGAAACGCGGCGCGTAGGGAGCGAGCGCGATGAAGTAATCGTTTTCGAGAATCACGCGCGAGGCAGTTTCCACTTCCTGGCGAATCATGTCGCAGAAAATGCAGCGCTCTTTTTCATCGTAGTAGTGCTTGGCGCTGTCCACTTCTTCGCGGACGCGCTTGGGAACAATCGGCAGCGCGATCAACTGCGAATGGGTGTGTTCAAGCGTGGCGCCGGCCGGTTCGCCATGATTCTTGAAGAGCAGGATGTAGCGGAAGCGGCGATCATTTTTCAGGTCGAGCATGCGATCGCGGTAGGCCCAGAAAACTTCTTCCACCGCTTTCTCGCCAAGGTTCGCGAGCGTCTTCATGTGATCCGGCGTTTCGACGATCACTTCGTGCGCGCCGACGCCGTTCATGCGATCGAACAGGCCTTCGCCTTCGCGATCGAGGCCGCCTTCTATTCCCAGAGCCGGAAACTTATTTGGCACAACGCGCAGCGACCAGCCCGGCGTGTCCTTGCCAGTGCCGTTGCGGCCGTAGGCGAGAATTTCAGGAGGCGTCTTGCCTTCGTTGCCGGGGCAGAACGGACAAGCGGGAGTTCCTTTGATTTGAACGCTTTCGCGAACGAAGTCCAGCGGCCGCTTGCCACGCTCTGTGGAAATGATCACCCAGCGCCCGGTAATCGGGTCCCTGCGAAGCTCCGGCAAACTTCCCTCCTCGTCCAGATTTTTGCCTCGTTGCGCGCCGAGGCCACTGTTTCGGGTAGATTGCAGCTATTTTACTACGCGATATTACGGGCCAAGCGAGGTTATAGCAAATGGTGTGCCATTTCGTTGGTGGAGGGCGGGTGGACGAGTGCCTTGGAGTCAACCTTACCAACTGTCAGCGCGACAATTCGGCGGCCATGCCAAAAGCGGATTTGTGGAGGCGGACGACTGGCTTTTTCCCGGCGTGGGATTCGATCGCCAGGACGTCGAAGCGGCAGCTGGCAGAATCGATGCGGCGCGAACGTAGGAATTGGCGTGCCATGCGGGCGAGGTTGCGGCGCTTGTCGGCGTTCACGGCATCTTCGGGAGTGGATTGCTGGTGGGCTGACGAGCGAGTTTTTACTTCTACGAAAGCCAGGGCGCGGCCGTCGTAGCCGATGAGATCGATTTCACCTTTGATGCCCGGCACGGTGTAATTGCGTGCGACGAGCGTATAGCCCTGGCGGCGGAGGTACCAGTAAGCGAAGGTTTCGCCGCGGATGCCGGTGATGCGAGCCAGTTCTTTAGCGGTTGAGTTCGATTCGTGGCGCGATTCGCTCAGGCCGTTGCGTGCGGCGAAATTGACAGCAGCGAAGATTAGACGGGCAAACATCCGATTCCATCGTTGTGCTTGAATTTAGCTTGGCGCACGGGCAACTGCGCACAAGCAGGAGTGCCTGTGCCACTCTACACCTGCGCTCGAACTTGGGCGCTACGCAAATTTCGAACTTGGCATTCACAAAGAGCCGGCGGGGATACCCCTCACCGGCTCTTTTTTTCGTTGCCTACAGGCTGCGTTCGAGTTCGGCGATGCAGGCTTCGAGCGTGTCTAGCGCAAAGTCGGCCTGCGCTTCGTCAATCAGGAGTGGGGGGCAAAGGCGCAACGTCGTGTCGCCGGAGCCGAGAACCAGCAAGCCCTTGTGAAATGCCATCTGGACCAGCTTATTGCGCAGGTCAGTGGCTTTTTCTTTGGTCTTCTGGTCACGGACGAACTCGATGCCGATCATCAAGCCCTTGCCACGAACCTCGCCGACGATTTTGTGTTTCTCGCGCCAGTCGGCTGTGCGCTTCATGATGTAGTCGCCCATGCGCGCGGCGTTGGCCATGTATTGTCGCTCGAGCAAGCCGAGAGTGGCGATCGAAGCGGCGATGCAGACCGGGTTGCCACCGAAGGTGGAAGCGTGCGCGCCGGGAACCCAGTTCATCACCTCGGCGCGAGCGATAATCGCGCTCAGCGGCATGCCGGAAGCGATTCCCTTCGCTGTGCAAATGATGTCGGGTTCGATTCCTGCGTGATCCGATGCCCACCACTTGCCGGTGCGGCCCATGCCGGACTGCACTTCGTCGGCGACGAACATGATGCCGTACTTGCGGCAGATGCGCTGCAAACCCTGCAGAAAATCCGCGGGCGCGGGCAGATAGCCGCCCTCACCCTGAATCGGCTCGATGAAAATTCCAGCGACTTCTTCGGGATCGACCCGGCGGCGGAACAGTTCATTTTCGAGGTAGCTCAAGCAATCGGCGGATGCACATTCAGGCCGGACGCCATAGGTGCCGCGATAGGTGTCCGGAAAAGGCATGTGGAAGACGCCGGAGAGAAGCGTGCCGAAACCTTTGCGTTGAATCGAGCGGCTGGCGGTAAGCGAGAGCGCGCCCATCGTGCGGCCGTGGAAAGCGCCATGGAAGGCAATGAGCTTGTCGCGCTTGGTGTGATATTTCACCAGCTTGATCGCCGCTTCGATCGCTTCCGCGCCGGAATTGCCGAAGTAGACGCGCTTCGGCGTTTTGCCGGGCGCGATCGAGGCGAGCTTCTCGGCGAGTTCGACGAGATTCGAATAATAAAAATCCGTGCCCGACATGTGGATCAGCTCTGAGGCTTGTTTTTGAATCGCGGCAACGACTTCGGGATGGCAATGACCCGTGGCGCAAACGGCGATGCCCGCTGCAAAATCGAGAAACGTATTGCCGTCAACATCTTCGATCATCGCGCCTCGGCCGATCTTCGCGACGAGCGGGTAATCGCGCGTGTAAGACGGCGACACAACGGCCGCGTCGCGTTCCACAAGCTGTTTTGCTTTCGGTCCTGGCAATTCAGTGACGAGGTGCGGCAGCTTCGCCGTGGCACCATTTGATTTTGCGGCAATCTTTGAATCAGCTTTCGTATCGATCGCTGGCATAGCTTCCTCCAAGAATGGATTTTTGTTCGGCGCGCGCACGGATTCCTGCCAGCGCATGCCGGGAACAACCATCAGAGGAAGCGGACTTAATCTACGCCGTAGAGGTTGGGGCGTTCGTGGGACGGCTGGCTATGGAGCGAGAGTTCGTGTTTTTTGGAGATGCTCATTTATTTATATTTCCAGCGAACGGTGCCGTCTTTTACGTCTTCGACAATGATACCAGAGTCTGCGAGTTGTTTGCGAATTTCATCGGAGCGCTTGAAATCGCGGCGCTTCTTGGCGGCCTGGCGTTCCTCGATGAGGGCTTCGATCTCTTCGGGCGTCATGCGGGGCTTGGACGAGCCGAATCCGAGCTTGGCAAGCCGCTCGGCATCGTCGTCATTGAGCACGGCTAGAATTTCATCGAATTTTTCCATTGCCGCGACCAGGCGAGGCGCATCCTGCTGAAGAAATTCACCGCGATCCATGGCCGTGTTCACGTCCCGGATCAGATCGAAAACCGCGGCCAGGGCGACGGCCGTGTTCAGGTCGTCGGCTAGCGCTGCAGCAAAATCTTTTTCCGCTTCTGCGGCGCGTTTGGGCATCTCGGGGTTTGAGCCGGCGCCAAATTTTTCCGTTTTCAGGCGCGCGACAAAATTGCGCATGCGCTCGACCGAGCTTTCGGCCTGTTTCAGCCCGTCCATCGTGAAATTCAGCTGGCGATTGTAAGGAACGGAGAGAAGAAGGAAGCGGATGGACGAGGGCTTGTAACCCTTCGCGAAAAGATCGCGCAGCGTATAGAAATTGCCGAGCGACTTGGACATCTTTTCGCCTTCGATGATCAGGTGCTCGGCGTGTAGCCAGAGCTTGGCGAACTGCTTGCCCGTAGCAGCTTCGCTTTCGGCGATTTCGTTCTCGTGGTGCGGGAAGGCGAGATCGATCCCGCCAGTGTGGATGTCGAGCGTCTCGCCGAGATATTTCATGGACATCGCGGCGCATTCGATGTGCCAGCCGGGGCGTCCCGGGCCGACGGCTGTCTCCCAGAAAAATTCGCCCGGCTTGGGAGCTTTCCAGAGCGCAAAGTCGCGCACGTCGTCTTTTTCGTAGCGGTCGGTGTCGGCGCGGGCGCCGGCTTTCATGCCGCTCACGTCAATCTTCGAAAGCTTGCCGTAATCCGGAAATTTCGCGATGCGGTAGTAGATGGAACCGTCGCTCGGATAGGTGAACCCTTTTGTCGTCAGGCGCTCGATCAGGGCGACCATATCGTCAATGTGATCGGTGGCGCGAACGAGCTCTTCGGGCATTTCGAGGTTGAGCGAGCGCATGTCCTCGAGAAAGGCTTCGATGTATTTCTCGGTGTACTCGCGAAGAGTGAGTTTCGCGGCGGCGGCATTGGCGATGATGCGATCGTCAACGTCGGTCAAGTTCATCACCTGCAGGACGCGATAGCCGGCCGAGCGGAGGAAGCGGCGCAGGATGTCCTGAAACACGAAAGTGCGGAAATTTCCGATGTGCGCGAAATCGTAGACGGTAGGCCCGCAGGTATAAATGCGGACTTCGTCTTTGTGGACGGGCTGGAGAGGCTCGAGCCGGTCGGTGAGCGTGTCGTGGAAGCGAATGTCGAGATGATTTTGCGCGGTCACAGAACCAAGCATTCTAGCTGACGCTTCGCATGCCAAGCAATTGCGGTGCGCGGGTGGTTTCTTAGTGACGCGTCGAGCCGTGCCCCTACTGCGGAAACTGCGCGGCGTGGTAGGCTTTCGCGCATTGGGCGCCGAAATGCAATTTAGGTGCGAGAGGTGAACGATGTCGTGTACGCCAGAGGCATTGAAGCAGGTTCCGCTGTTCGCATTGCTGGATGACGACGAAGCCGCCATCCTTGCTGGTCAGGTGGAGCTCAGACGATTCTCGCCACGGCAGCGCGTCTACAAAATCGGCGACCCCGGCGACAAAGCCTACATCCTCGTCTCCGGAGCGGTGCAGGTGACGACGGTGGACGAAGACCATCAGGAAGTGATTGTCGATCAGCCTGCGTCGGGCGAATTTTTCGGCTTCGCGTCCATGCTCGAACAGACGCCGCACCAGACGAACGCGGTGGCAACCGAAGACACGGTGGCGATCGAAGTAGACCGCAACGACATACTGATTTTATTGCAGCGCAAACCGCACGCGGGGATGGACATGCTCACGGTGCTGGGGCGGCAGTTTCACGCGTCGCAACAACTGGTGCGTTTACGAGCGAGCCGCAACCCGAACGTGCTGATCGAGGAGAAAACGACTTTCGGTGAGAGGATCGCAGATGCGGTGGCGGGCTTCGGCGGGTCGTGGACGTTCATCATCGCGTTCGCGATCGCAATCATCGTTTATTCGGGCATCAATATTTTCCTGCGCAATCGTGCGTGGGATCCGTACCCATTTATTCTGCTGAATTTGTTCCTTTCGATGCTCGCGGCAATCCAAGCGCCGGTGATCATGATGAGCCAGAACCGGCAGGACACAAAAGACCGCCTGCGCGGCGAATTGGATTTCGATGTGAACCGGCGGGCCGAGTCTGAAATTCAAGGCTTGGCGCGAAAGATGAATCTGCTCGGCGACAAGCTTGGCGACCTCGAGGATCTGATGCGCTACCAAGCGACGCAATCAGGAAGTGGCGGCGACACTTCTCCTCAATCTTCGCCCCGCACTTAAGGCAGATTGAAATTCGGGCCGCTGGCTCCGGCGATTACGGATTCAGTTCCACGCGACGGCTGACGAGCGAGATGTCGCCGTCGCCTGAAGTGGTCGCCGTCAGCGGGCGCGACTTGACCAGGAACTCGCCCTCGGCGGGCAGTCCGTACGACTGGTCGAGCGTGTAGACCATAACCGATTTTCCAATCGGCAACGTGAAGCTCAGTTCCACACCTTTCGCAGGGACCGTCAGACAATCGTAGACAATCCAACGATTGAGATAACTTCGAACTCGCTCAGACTCGGGTTGGATCGGCTCGTCTTCCATGCGCGCCGATTCGACCCCGGAATCGGGCGGAAAGAAAACCATCACGTTTTGAGCGCCGCGCTCGGAACGCATCAACGCTCGGTAGGCGCGTCTTGAACCCTGCTCGGACGATTCGAGAATCGTAAAAGTAGGCGGGGCGAGATCCTGGTGGGGCGCGTCGGCCACAAATGCCGTAGTGGTGCTCCATGGAAACGGTCCTGCATCCTGGCGATTGAAATGAGTGGCAAGCTGGATTGGTTCCGGCAGCCGACGCGATTCCGGCTCGACAATCCAGACCGATTTCCCCGTGTCGCCATCCTGCCAGAAATTGACATTGACGCGCTCCGGCGACTTCGCAGAAAAAGCAGGTACAACCGTAGCTGCGAGTGCGGCCAGGACCGTGGCGATGATCGCGATTGTCTGCACCGCGATTCGCGAAAGACCGCGAACCTCGAGTAAATCCGCGCAGAAAGGAGCGAAAGGCGTCAGCAAAAGCGCGACAACAATCGCGATTCCCATAAGGAGATGATTGCCGAGCGCCGAGTAGAGAAGGATCGCGAGCTCGAAGCCGGAAATCGTGGCGACTATCAGCGGCACAATTCCGGCTGCCAATCCCTGGCGGAAAGTTTCTGTGCGACTGAAGACGAGCGGTATAGCCGACACGACGGCAGCACACAGGCAGAGCGGAAACAGGTAAGCGATGCCGTGGGTGTAAGCCGCGGCAGCGATCGAAAGGATCGCCCAGCCGGTCCACGTGCCCGCCCAAAGGCTTAGAAAACCGGCGTGGCGCGAGAACGCAAACGCCACTGTGGACACAACAGCTAGCGCCACGAACCAAAATACCGCCTGGATCGCGACGGGGTGAGCGACCCAGTTCACCGGCATCGCACCGGCGCGCGTCAATGCGCGATTGATGACAAAAGCGTTGAACGCAGCAACGGCGAGGATCGATGCCCACGCGAAAATTCCCCACACCAAGGCCGAAAGCGTAAGTCGCTCGCGATAGATGAGCCAGCCGATTTCGACGAAAAGAAGCAGAGTGAAGATGATGGAGATCGCGAGTGTCCACGAAGCAGGCCAGTAGAACGTCCAGCGCTCGAAGACGTCGAAGTATGCGGCTTCGCGCGGAAGAAAATTCGAGAGGTCGCCATTCGCGAACGCGAGAAGCATGGGGAGCGCGTTGTCGCCATCGTGCTGAAGACTGGCGGGACTGGAATTCTGAAAATTGTCGAGCGGCGTGTGGTATTGAGTGACGTTGCCGATGAAGGCAAAGTTTGCGCCCTGGTAGCCGGCGGCTTTGAACACGGTGAAGTCGGTGTCGTTGGGAAGAAGTTTGTAGGCGAAATAGGCGAATGCGTTCGTGGCCGGAAAGCTCGCGTGCTTCGCGTAGAGCTGCACGATCGAATAATTGGCAGAGCCAGTTTCGAACATCAGGCTTGGACCGGAAGTGCCGCGCGTGTCGACGTTGACGGCCGCGGCGATTTCCTTGGCCCAGCGATGCTGATTGACAAACACTCGCGCGCCGATCAGGCCCGCTTCTTCGCCGTCGTCGATCAGGAAAATGATGGAGTGACGCGGCTTCGGCAGAGTTTTCAAAGCGCGGGCACATTCCAATACAGTGGCGGCGCCAACGCCGTCATCGGATGCGCCTGGGCCGGCGGGCACGGAGTCGTAGTGCGCTGCGATTAGAACGGACTGTCCTGGCTCGGTGCCGTCGAGACGAGCGACGACATTGTTTACCGTTGCGCAGGTTCCATATTCGTCGCAAGCGAATCCGGTTTGCACTTCCGGGGCGTAGCCGAGCTTTGAAAATTCCTCGAAGATTCGCGCGCGAACGGCGTCGTTCGCTGCGCTTCCGGTGGGATGCGGAACGCCATCGCCTACCAACTTATCGAGAACTGCGCGAGCGCGAGCCGCGGAGAATTCCGATTCCGGAGCCTTGGCAGATTTAGGAGCGGGCGGGCGAGAGGCGAGCAGCGAAAGAAGAAAAACGCCAGAAATCACGGCGACGCTAAACAGGACTCGGCGAACTCCTGGTACGCTTCCGGGCTCCAAGCGGACCTCCTGTGCGCGCCATGCTAGGCCGTAAGTGCTCGGCAAGTCAATGTGTTGCGTGAGAAAGGCAGTGATTAGTGGCCCTTCGTAGGCCCTTGGCCTCATCAGGACAGGCAAGTGACGAGTGGCTGGCAAGCTTAGGCCGGCGGGGCTCGGGACGGGGTGAGAAATCGCCATCCGTTCGCGATTAGAAATTTGTAGTTGGCTGATTCTTGAGGGACTTAGATCGAATCTTAATCGCGCGTTCTCGATTAGCCGCCTACGCCAGCGACCAGGCTTCGGCGGCCAGGGACTCTGGAAGCTGGAACCGTGAAGATCGAGGCTGGGCAAGATCCGAGATGCGGGACGCAAAATCGGTGAAAATTTGCGATTAGGAATTTTTAGTTCGCTGATTCTTATGGGGCTTACGCGGAATTCTAATTCCAGATTTGCGATTAGGACCGCCGAAATGAGATTGGCGGCTGACGGTAGGCACCGAGTCGAGTCGCCGCTAATTCGCACGACACATGTTACCTTACTGGTAACCATTTGTCAAGATAGAATGGGAGCTCGCTCCCTAGCGGACAGGGCAATCCCACAATAGGACATCCTTCGGAACGTGGGAGTCGGCGGAGAGTGTCATAAGTCGCGATGCTTCGGTGACTTATCACTTTTGCAGGCATGGCGGCTGACTTGCCACCACTATATCGCTAGACGACATAGTGAGCACCCTTGGCGATGAAGATGGATAAGAGGCACGCGGTGAGTCCGAAGGGGATGAGCTACAGGAGCTTATGGGCGATAAGGTCGCAGCGGAGGAAGAACATGAAGAGTGGCGTTTGGTTCATGGCGGCGGCGTTGTGTCTTTCTGTGCTGGCTGCGGCTCGGGCGGTTAAAACGCAGTCATCGGGCTCGGGTACGACCGACCGGCCGGAATTTACGGGGACAAAAGATCTGATTCGCCCGGAAAACTATCGCGCCTGGGTCTTTCTCTCGGCAGGCTACGGTATGACCTACAGCACCGGCGGAAATCCTCAGTTCACCAACGTCTTCGTGCCGCAGTGGGCTTATCGCGAGTTTATGGGCTCAGGACGTTGGCCGGAGCAGACCATGTTCGTGGTCGAGGAGCGTAGCGCGCAGAGCAAAGGTTCAATCAATAAGGACGGCCACTTCCAAACGGATCTGATGGGTATTGCCGTCGAGGTGAAGGATGCGCGCTTGCCGGATAAGTGGGGCTACTTCGCCTTCGACGAGAACAGCAAGACTGCACGGATCAGGGCCAAAGAAGGATGCTTCGCCTGTCACGATGCGCATGCTGCGGTGGAGCATACATTTGTGCAGTTCTATCCTACGTTGAAGCCGGTGGCCAAGAACTTCGGTACCTACAATCAGGAGCGGGAAAACGTGGTGGGCGCGACGGCCGCTTCTTCGGTTCCAGCGAAGAAACAGTGAGTAGCTCCTAAAAGCGTCGCCGGACTGTGCATTTATGAGCCGCGGAGAGAAGCAGTAAACCGCTGCTGGATTTCTTCGGGAGATAGATCTTCTTTGTGGGTGGCGATCGTCCAGGCTTGCTCGAATGGATCGGCGATACTTCCGGCGCGGTCACCGTAGAATTGATCTTTGATGGGCAATAGGATTCTTGCGCCGAGGGCCACAGCCCGCCCGATCACCGCGTCCGCATCGGCTACGTACTGGTGAACGAATGACGATGCGCCGCCAAGTGTCCGGGGACTCTTCGCAATGCGCCAGGGCGCCTCATCCCGACACGGATAACCGAGTCCCCGATCGTGATCCCGGCGTCTAGAACTCTTCCAGCTGGATCCGTAAGCCTGCCCGGCAGTTCGGTGGCGCCAAAAGCTTCGCAATAAAAAGCAATCGCTTTCGCCGCCGTGCCATCGAAGATCAGGTACGGCACGGCGGTATGAAGACCAGCGGGTAGCGAGGATGCTTGCGGCGATGAATGCATTCTTGCCTCCGGAGATTAGGGGGTAGTGCGACATGGCAGTCCGACCTAATGGGCGGGCCACCCGCCTTTCAGCATAGAATACGTTGAAGAAACTACAGTACTGAGGTGTGGACAGAAGGAATGAAGGAGAGAAGATGAATAACGCGGCTGAGCCGAACAATCCCGCGGGGCGAATCTTAGCGGTGCTTCGCGCTACAAACGGTGTAACGGGCGGGACTGTGAGAGGGGCGTACACGACCGCGCTTGGGATTGAGAATAACGATCTAGGGGAACTTTTGAGCATGTTAGGCATGCTGAGCAAGCAATGCGACGAGGTGGAACTACTGCTCGCGGGGATCAACAATAAGACGTATTGGGAAGAATACCGCGAATCAATGCCGGCAGTTAAAAGGTGTTTCGAGATTGAGAGCGTGTCCGTACCCTGGGATGGATTTAGGAACGCTATCGTGAGGCCGGAGCTGCTAGCGACCCTGAGGTTTTGTTCGATCACGCTTGGAGAACATCGCGGCGAAGAAACCGTGCCGACGGAAGAATTGGGAAAATGGCTCAGCAAGGCGACAAAGCTGTATGAAGAAGTGCAAAACTCCGACTTAGATCCGAGCCTCAAAACATTGATATTGAGTTCGCTTGAGAGAATACGGAGCGCAATCCGTGAATATAAGATTCGGGGGATTCGGGCCATCCGGGAAGCGGTTATGGACTCGCTAGGAAATATTTCGCCCGACATGCAGGCAAGGATAAGGACTCAGATAAGTCAAGAAGCCGGGAGCGACACGGAGTCGCCGAAAATTGTGTCGGAATATTTCTCTTTGGCGGCCGACATCGTGCAGATTGTGTTATTCGGGATGGCCATTTCTCCGATCTTCGAGCCGCTTGTTCGGCGGCTCCTCACGGGACATTAGACAGTGGTGGAAAGAAATCCTCCCAGTAAATGGAAAGTTGAGAAATTCGCGGAAGTAGGGGTATCGGAACCATTCGTCAGTGAGTTTCTGGAGCTCTATGACATTTTGGGCGGGACGATGATTCCCGATACTGAAAAGGTGAATGTAAAAGATGCGATCGGAACAGTTCTGTTCGACGGTCTGATCCCGGCCTTCTTGGAATTGCGGAACATTCGCGCATCAGTTGGTCAGGACCTGCCTCTCGTCGACCGGTATCAGCTTTATGAGGATTTCGCGCGAAAAGTATGGAAATCACATAAGGATCTGACACAACGCGCGGGAAAGGCAATGGGGTTTAATATTGGATTCTTGTACCAGGAAGAGCAGGGATTCGAAGAGGGCCTGAAAAAGTTCAGAGTGGATTGGCCAGGAGTGCAGGGGGAATTCGAGCACTTTGTACGTGAAAATCGAAGCAAGTGGCAAAGCGAGTTGCGTGCTTTCCGGAATGGCTTTTTGGAGCATCAGCAAGGTGACAGGATGGAGTTCCGTAAGTTCTACGACGCGAGTTTTGTCGAAACATTGTTCAATATGGTGTGGGGTGCGATCGTAGACCTTCTCGTGATTCTGATGAGTCTGAAATTGCCGCCGAGGGTTCATATCGTCGTGAATGACGAGAAAATCCATGGTCCGTGGCCGAACCGCTTTCGATGGATAATTGAAGGTCCATGAAAATCATGGACCAATCCGATGGGTGATCTTCGCTGACTTTAAGACGCTTAGTTCTTCTTTCTTATTTTTGTTCGGTGGATAAAGAGGTATCTCCAGCTCACAACCGTGAGGCGGCACAACGAAGGCACGGACTATTGCTTTGCGCGGGTGAAGCTGCGCAAAAGGAAGCGCTGACGCGCGATGGCCACCCCGGCCTTACGGCCGGGGCTAACTTGTGCCGCGCCTACGGCGCTGGATCGAGAGGGACTCGATTGAGCAAACTAGTTTCTGGGACGCTTTGTTTTTGAAGCGTTTTGTCCTTTAAAAAACGCTTTGTTTTGAAAGCGCTTTCGAGGCGCGCGCTCTGGTGGGGATTTCTGCGTTGGTCTGCTGCCCTTCTTAAAACACCCCTCGAGGAGTGGCCTTCGGTAGGGATTTCTGTGTTTGTTTGCTGCCATGCGATGGGCCAATTTGGGCGCAAATAACGGATAGCGGGAGCGTGCTGGCCGAGTCTAAGTTCGGGTGGAGAGCATCGACAATAGTGGGCGTCGGGAATGTTTGCGGCGCTTTGGAGCACGGATGCACCCACTTGATAATCCGATTTTCAATGCGCTGGGGACTTGCCAGGCGAATTTTGCTGAGAGTTACGGCGTGTTGCGGCGGTTTCCGCCGGAGGTGACGCCGCTGGGTGGGTTTCCCGAGCCGAATGCGGAAGGATTCGCCGCGGTGCGGGGCTTGCTTGCGACGGGCGGCGGACTTGGTTTGTTTCTTCCGAAGCGGATCGACGCGCCTGAGGGGCTTGAGATTGTGCTCGACGGCGCTTTGTTGCAGATGATTCTGGAGAACGATGCGCGCCTCGAGCCTAATCGAAAGTCGTATGATTTCATCGAACTTTCACATGATTTCATCGAACTTCGGGAGGCGGATGTGGCGGAGATGGTCGAGTTGGCTACATTGACCAAGCCCGGGCCGTTCGACACGCGGACGCGGGAGATGGGAACTTATCTGGGGATACGCAAGGATGGAAAGCTTGTTGCTATGGCTGGCGAGCGGTTGAAGCTTCCTGGTTATACGGAGATTAGCGCGGTGTGCACGCATCCCGAGCATTTGGGGCATGGTTATGCGGGTTTTCTGATGACGATTCTGGCGGGGCGGATTCGCGGGCGGGGTGAAACTCCTATTCTTCATGTGCGGGCGGAGAATACGCGGGCTGTGCAGCTTTATGAGCGGTTGGGATTCAGGCGTCGGCTGCTTTCTTATTTTGCGGTGTTTCGCGCGGCGGCGGGTGGCGCGCTTGAGGCCCAGCGCTAAAGCGCGTGATTTGGAGGGGGGGATTCTTTCGGAGCGCTGTAAGCGCTCCTCCCCCGCATGAATGCGGGGGCTCCCACCGGAAGGCAAAGGCGCCGGCGGGAGGCCAGCGGTACGAACTGCAAAATCCAGAGCTAGGGCAAAAGAGTCGGCGGGACGCCGGCGGTTTTGAGGCCCAGCGCTAAAGCGCGTGATTTGGAGTGGAGCGTTTTTCGGAGCGCTGAAGCGCTCCTCCCCGCATGAATGCGGGGGCTCCCACCGAAAGGCAAAGACGACGACCTGAGAACTGCAGTTCAAACTGCACGATCTGCGATAGTTCCATTGCGTTAAACATTTCGCGATTCACGCTTTACACGCTTTGCTGCGCGTGTTAACTTTTGTTCCCGTAACCGCCGATCCGAAGCGCCAGGCGGCAGGGCCATTCATACCGACCCTTCCAGCGTTGTTGTCTCAAAACTCCTCCCGAGGAAGAATAAACTGAAGCTTCTCCAGCCGATGAGGCTAATGGAGCAAACTGTGCGAGGGTCCGGGTGCTAAAACTGCGTAAGGTCGAATTGCTGGGGTTTAAGTCGTTCTGCGAGAAGACGCCAATCACGTTCAGCGGAAGCGGGATCACTTGTATCGTGGGCCCCAATGGCTGCGGGAAGTCGAATGTGGTGGACGCGATCTCCTGGGTGCTGGGCGAGCAGAGCCACAAGATGCTGCGGGCCGAGCGGATGTCGGACTGCATCTTCAACGGGACCGCCAAGCGGCCGCCGATGGGGCTGTCGGAGGTTACGCTGACGCTGGTGGACCCGGAGCTGGCTGACGCCGTGGCAAAAGTGCTGGCTGCGCCGGAAAACCACACCGTGGAGGCTCCGTTTACGGTCGCTGAAGATTCCGCGCCGAGCGAAGACACCCTCACGATGCCCTCGCCCGTAAACGATTCCTCGACACTTTCTCCGAGACTTCCTCCGACACAGGCGCGCCTAGTGAGGAACTGGCGGTCACCGAGTCCGAACCTGACGGCAAGGGCAAGCCCTTGAAGAAGCGCGGCGCCGAGAAACCGGCGATGCACCTGAAACCGGGCGAAGTGGTGGTGGGGCGGCGACTCTATCGCTCCGGGCAGAGCGAATATGTGATCAACGGGCGCGTGGCGCGTTTGCGCGACGTGCAGGAACTTTTCATGGGCCTGGGTCTGGGCCCGGACAGCTACGCGATCATCGAGCAGGGGCGTATCGGGCAGATTCTGAACTCAAAGCCGATGGACCGGCGCGCGATCATCGAAGAAGCTGCCGGCATCACGATGTACAAGACGAAGCGGCGGCTGGCGGAGGCGAAGCTCGAAGCGTCGAAGATCAATCTTTCGCGCGTGAACGACATTCTGGTGGAAGTGGAGAAGCAGCTTGCTTCGCTGAAGCGGCAGGCATCCAAGGCGCGGCGCTATGCCGAATTGCGCGAGCAGATGCGCGGCATTGCTGCGCATTGTTCTGGCCAGCAAGGCGGAGCATCTCGATATCGAAGCGGCGCGGCTTGAAAACGCTGTTGCGCGATATGGATGCGGCGGAAGAGCGCGATGCGCGCTTCGGTGCACGAACTCGAAGCCGAGCAAGAACGGCTGAACGCGCGTACGCTACGAGCTGGACGCGGAATTGCGCCAGACGCACAACCTGCTGGGGCAGACGGCGCTCGATCTCGATCGCGCAGAAAATCGGATTACTTTTAATCGCGAACAGCTGGCGCAGCTGGCATCGCGTTCGACGCGCGTGACGTCGAAATCGAACAGGCCGAGCGCAAGCGCACCGAATTGGCGGCGCGCATGGCCGCGCAGCGCGAAGCGGTGACGCGATTGCGGGAGCAGACTGGCGCGCTGGAAGTCGAGTTTGCGCGAAACCACGGAGAAGGTTGCGGCTCAGCACCACGGAGCAGGAACGGCTGGAAGGTCGTATTGCGGAATTGCGGCAGCTCGCCGGACAGCTGGTGGAAGAATCAGCGCGCAAACAGGCCGAATCGTTACAGGCTGACGAAGCCGCCGCCCGCCACACCGCCGCGGAAGAACAGCGCATCGGAAGCGGTGCGCACGATGGGAATCGAATGGCGCTGCGTTGGCCTTGCGCGTGAAGAACGAAGAAGACTTCTATTCGAAAGCGGAGCGGCGCGCTGCAGGAACTTGGCGCGGCGGCGCGCGATGCGCAGGCTCGGCTCGTCGACGCTGCGGCGCGCGCAACAGGAAACCGGCACAGCAATTGAAGCAGACTCGCGAAGAATCTTTCCGCCGAACGCGCCCGCCATCCTCGATCGAACAGATTCTCAGTGAGCGTGCTTACACGGCCGATGCGGTGCAGAAGCTTTTCAATGCAGGACGGCGAGGCGGAGTCGCAGGGATTCCACGCTGTTGGTTTGCTGGCTGATTACGCCGAAGTGCAGGAACAGTACGAAGGCGCCATCGAACAATTCCTGCGCGACGAGCTTGAATACGTGGTCGTCGAATCATTCGATCAGGCGCGCGCGGGAGTTTCCTTGCTGCGCGACGAGATGGGCGGGCGCGCGACATTCTTCGTCGATTCGCTCAGCAAGCTGAACATCTCGACATCCGAAATGGAATGGCTCTCTGCCCATGCCCGACGGCGTGATCGCGCGGCTCGACCGGTTGGTGGATTTCCGCGACCCGCTCGGCCCGGCGGCGAAGCATTTCCTCACCAACTTCGTACCGCATATCTGGTGGAACACGGGCGATCGCAGCAGAACAGACTGGCGCACGAGAATCCGCACAGTTATTTCCTCACGCCGGATGGCACCTGCTATCACGGCCGCATGGTTTCTGGCGGACGCCAGGGCGATGCCGGCCCGCTGGCGCTGAAGCGCGAATTGCGCCAGCACGAAGCGGAAGCCGTGCGGCTCGAAGAGTGGCCCAGGAGCAGCAAGCGGAACTGACGCGCATCGAGATGGCAATCGCGGCGAGGAGAAATTGCAAGTCGCCGACGCGATCGCCAAGCACGTGGAAGCCGAGAAGTCATTTGTAGGCGCGACGCACACAGCGCGATCAGGCGCGCGCGGAGCACCGCCGCGTGGAGCAGCAGCTTGCCGCCGAGCGCAGGAAATCGCTCGGCTGCACGCAGGAAGCGGAAGCGGCGCGCAATCGCGCGGAGCAAGCCCGCCAGGAACACGCCGAAGCGCTTCGGTCGCGCGCCAGCTGCAGAAGCGGAAGCCACCGAGTGCGGCCGAGAGGCTCTCAGAGCTGCGCCGCGATTTCCAGGCGCTCCAGGAACAGGTGGTGGCGCGGCGCGAAGAACTGGCCACGATGACCGAGCGCCTTACCAGCGCGAAGGCCGCCGAACAGCGTCTCGTCGGAGGAGATGGCAGCTGGCGGGCGAGCGCACGATTGCTCTGCACCAGCAACACGGCGCGCTGCTGCAGGAGAAAACAGACCTCGAGGCCGCTTGCGAGCAGCTTGCGTTGCAAGCGGAAGATCTGCGCAAGGAAAAAGTACGCGCCGAAGGAATTGAAAGCAGCGCTCGAAAAGGAATGGGACGAAGCGCGTGCGCGCACCGGCCAACTCGACGAATCGTTGCGCGGCAAACGGCAGTCGCTTGACGAACTTCGCTCGGAGCGAAGCCAGCGCCAGATCGAAAAAGCGCGCAACGATGCCGACCGCGATTATCTGCGCCAGACCTGCGTAGCCGAACTGAACGCGCAGCCCGAAGAATTGATGGCGCAGGAAAGCCAACTGCTGATCGGCGAAGAACTGATCGCCGCCGAAACGAGTTACAACGAAATGAAGGCGCGCGTCGAAGCCATGGGCCCCGTGAACATGATGGCTCTCGAAGAATTCAAGGAATGCGAAGAGCGCGAGATTTTCCTGCGCCGCGAACGCGACGATCTGGTGCAGTCCGATCGAGAACACGCAGCTGACCATCACCGAGCTCGACCAGGTATCGCGCCAGAAATTCGAGGAAGCCTTCAATTTCATCAACAGCCAGTTTGCGGTCGCCTTCCAATCGCTTTTCGGCGGCGGCCACGGCGAAATGCGCCTCGGCGAGCCGGACAGCTCCGGCGAAATGGGAATCGACATCGTCGCGCAGCCGCCGGGCAAGCGCCTGCAAAATATCCTGCTGCTCTCGGGCGGCGAAAAGGCGCTGACGGCGCTCGCGCTGCTGATCGCTGTGTTCCGTTACCA
Organism: uncultured Acidobacteriota bacterium; assembly: GCA_963721825.1. Classification (GTDB taxonomy): domain Bacteria; phylum Acidobacteriota; class Terriglobia; order Acidiferrales; family UBA7541; genus Palsa-295. The sequence continues at coordinate 509,651 of CAVRLE010000004.1, forward strand.
GCCGAGCCCCTTCTGCATCCTCGACGAAGTGGACGCCCCGCTCGACGAAGCGAACGTAGGCCGCTTCAACAAAATGCTCGCGGACATGTGCGGGCAAACGCAATTCATCGTCGTGACGCACAATCGCAAGACGATGGAGATGGGTTCGGTGCTCTACGGCGTGACGATGCAGGAGCCGGGCGTCTCCAAGCTCGTCTCCGTGAAATGGGAAGAAGCGGAGCAAGCCAGCACGCCGAAGGCCGCGAGCAACGCCGCCTAGTATCCGAAAAGAAGCGCGGCGCAAAATTTTTTGCGGCACTCATCTGTGGAAAATATTTCTTCCACCTGTACCTCTTAGCGGTTGACAAGCCGCGACTCTGCGCTAGAATACCCGCCTCTCAGATAAGGAAAAATTGTCCCGTGGCTTCTCCGCAAATGAGCGCTGTCATTTCGCAAACGGATTTTGCCGGCCTCAAGCTCCGAGCTCGCGGCAAAGTGCGCGATATCTACGAGCTGGGCGATCAACTCCTGATCGTCGCCACCGATCGTCTGTCCGCCTTCGACGTAGTACTTCCTACGCCGATTCCCGATAAAGGTCGGGTACTCACACAACTATCTCTTTTCTGGTTCGAGAAGCTTGCAAGCATCGTGCCGAACCACGTAATTTCCGCCAGTAATTTTACCGGCGAGCTCGCTCCTTACTCCGATGCGCTCAAGGGACGAGCAATGCTGGTACGCCGCACCGAACCTGTCCAGATTGAATGCGTTGTGCGAGGCTATATTTCCGGCTCGGGATGGAAGGACTACCAAAAGACAGGCGCCGATTTGCGGCATCGCGCTCCCTGCTGGCCTGCGCGAAAGCGATCGCCTCCCCGAGCCAATTTTCACGCCTTCGACAAAAGCGACCACCGGTCATGACGAAAATATTCCCTTCGATGAAACCGTGGCGCGAATCGGCCGTCCACTTGCTGAGAAACTGCGCGACACGAGCCTCGCGATCTACAAGAGCGCCGCAGAGTTCGCTTCAGCCCGCGGCATCATCATTGCCGATACAAAATTCGAATTCGGCCTAATCGGCAGCGAACTCATCTGGATCGACGAAGCCTTGACTCCAGACTCCTCCCGATTCTGGCCCGGGAATCTATACATGCCCGGCAAGCCCCAGCCTTCGTTCGACAAGCAGTATGTTCGCGATTATCTCGAAAAGATTAGTTGGAACAAGCAGCCTCCGGCGCCAGCATTGCCGCCCGCTGTCGTCGCCGCTACAACGGAAAAGTATCGAGAAGCCTATCAGCGCGTTACCGGCCACGCACTCGACTGAGCCCACGGAATAGCCCATTCCGAAGCGTCACTGCGGAGCGTGCAATCGTGAAAGATCAACTGGAATCTCTGGTCGGAATGATGGTCGAGCGAGGAATCTTGCTCGAAGAAGCAGTCGGTGAATTCGAGAAAAAGTTTATCCGCCGTGTGCTGGAACGCTGCAAGGGCAATCAATCCCGCTGCGCAAAAGCGCTGGGAATCCACCGCAACACGTTGAGCCGCAAAGTAGGCGAATACAAACTCGAGCGCGTAGGCCGCAACGGCCACAGAGGCTAGTCACTACTCCGCGCTGGCACGGCTCATTTGGAGTGCGGCGGCTTGCCGCCGCTTTCATAAGCCCGGCTCGCCGGGCTCGAGCAACCCGCCCATGTGAACCTTTCGCCGCAAAAACATCCTGCAAATAAAAATGGCCGGCTCCCGTCGAGCCGGCCATCTTCATAGAGTTTCGTAACGAACTTAGTTCTTCTTTGTAGCCGGTTTGTGCACAGGCTTCTTCGCTCCGCCCTTTTCCGTCGGAATGTCCTCGGGATTCACCTTGGCCTTATCCCAGTGAAGCATGAAGTTCGGATCAGGATCGTAGCCCACCAGAGTGCCGCTGAAGCGCACGCCCTGCTCTTTCTCAAGACGCGAAGCCTCCGGCTGCCCCACCACTTTCACATCGAGGTTTGCAGTCGTCGCGGCCTGAATTTCCTCAGGCGTCGCTCCGGTATAGAGTTTCAGCTGGACAGAATCGGTTCCCGGCGTGATGTCGATGAGCTTCCCGACAACCTCCGGAAACTCCGCGCCGCAAAGCGCGAGCCACGTCATCTTCGCTTTGTCACCGCCGGCCTTCAAGTCGGCGAGGACAGTGAGAATGTTGCTTGAAGTCCGAATCTTGTTCAGATCGTCCGCGCTCGGAATCGTGTAGGTCGCAGGACGATCCGGTGAGTTCGCGGAGAGCTGCAGCAGTTCATTGAGTTGCGCGTCGGCAAGTGAATCGCAACCGGGCTGCTCGTACGCGAGAATCTGGCGGCGCAGATAATCTTTGATCTTGTCGCTGTCAGATATTTTCAGATTGATCGCGCGCCCCAGCGCCCAGAAACCATCGAGGGCCTGCGGCGGCTTCATCTCAAGGTACGCGACTCCCAGGCGATACGATGCGATGGCATCCGTTGGTGTGAGCCCGAGCACCGCCTTGAATGCACTAATCGCGCACGGAGAGTCCTTCAACTGGGAACACGCAAACCCGAGGGAGTTCTGGAAGAAGGCAATTCCCGGTTTTTTCTGCTCTTCAAACTGCGCGTCGGTCATCGTTGCGCCAGCGGGTTTGGGAAACGCCGCCAGCAACTTCGCGCCGTCCTGCGCGGCGGTGCGCTCTTTATTCAGCTGCTCCGTCGCGTCGGGAGCTTTTGCGTTGTAGGCGTATGGGAACACCTGGCAGCGCGCCTGCAGCGCCTGCAGCTTTCCTCCCGCGTCCACTTTGTCGCCGAGCGCGATTACTTTGTCGGCGTATTCGATCACTTTGGGGTAATTCTTCAGGTCGGTGTAAGTCTTGATGTAAAGCTGGTAGACGTACGGATTCAGCGTGGAGCTGGGAAACTTCGCGCCAAAGTCGTCAAGAAGCTTGAGCCGGGCCTGCGGATCTTTTTCCGCGTTGGCGGCCTGGAACGCATTGTATTCAGGAATCGTGTAGGTCGGCTTCGCGCCGGCCTGATCCTGAGCCTGCTGCGCGCGGGTCGTCACCGGGTGCGCGAGCATGCAGGTCCAAACGAGAGCACTGAGCAGAATCGCCTTCGTGAGTAAACACTTTCGTATCATCTCTTTCCCTGCCTCCTGGACCAGTTTACATCAGGCGAGCATCGACACTTTAGGACCGCGCCACCCGTCGAGACGCGCGAGCGCAACAAAATCTTCGGGATTATAGGGAAAAGCATCCCGAACGCGCAAGGTGAATTGCAGTCGTGGATTGCGAAGATGAATAGGGCCTACCCCTGTCGTGACGCCAACGCCCCGATGATAAGATGGTGAATAGAGGCATTTTTGTCGCCTCGCTGGAGCAAATTATGGGTGAAAAAGTTCTCGCAGGAAAAACGGCGCTCGTCACGGGCGCAAGCCGCGGAATCGGATTTGCCATCGCTCGAAAACTAGGCCTCATGGGTGCCAAAGTTGCGATCTGTGCGCGAGACGCCAAAAAGTTGGACGACGCTGCCGGCCACTTGCGGAGCGAAGCCGTGGAGGTGCTTGCCGTCGAGGCAGATGTAACGAGCGCCACTGACATCGGCGCGCTTGCCTCCAAAACAGAAAAATCGCTCGGTTCGATCGAGATTCTCGTCAACAATGCCGGTGTCGGTTACTTCGGTCCTGTTCAGGAAGCGGACGAAAAGAACTGGGATGCTGTGTTAGACACCAATTTGAAATCGGTGTTCCTGCTTTCGAAAGCCGTCGCGCCCGGAATGATCGAGCGCCGCAGCGGACACATCATCAATATCGGCTCACTGGCCGGCAAGAATGCTTTCAAGAACGGCTCTATTTATTGCGCTTCGAAATGGGGGCTCATGGGCTTGACTGAGTGCATGGCGGAAGATCTCCGCGAATATGGCATTCGAGTGAGCGTGATTTGCCCCGGTTCCGTGGCCACCGAATTTGGCTCGCCCGCCAGCAAGAAGAATCCGCAGAAGATGCTGCAACCCGACGACATCGCCCACGCCGTCGAGATGCTCGTAACTCAGGCGCCGCAAAGCTTCATCAGTGAAGTTCTGATTCGCCCCACTCAAAAGCCCTGATTTCCTTGGACTTACCTCGCTGAATCTTTCGCGGCAGGGCGGGCATCGAATCATTCAAGTTCAAACGATTCTATCTTGAACGATATGCCCACTCACTTCAAAGGCCGCGAAGAGACGATCCGGGCGCTCAACGCCTACGTGAACCTGATTCGCGCCTCGGATTCAGTGGCGGCGCGCATGAGCCAGCAGATCGAGGAGAGCGGCCTCACGATGGGGCAGTTCGGCGTGCTGGAAGCCTTGCTGCACCTGGGACCCATGTGCCAATACGCAATCGGAGAGAAACTTTTGCGTAGCGGCGGCAACGTGACGCTCGTGGTCGACAATCTCGAAAAGCACGGTTGGGTAAGGCGCGAGCGGCAGAAGGACGACCGGCGGCTCGTGAAGATTTACCTGACGCCGAAAGGCAAGCGGCTGATCGCACGCGTGTTTCCGGAACATGCGGAAGCCGTCACGCAGGAGATGAGCCGGCTAACGCCGGACGAACAAGAGACTTTGCGACGGATCTGCCGAAAGCTGGGCACGAACGACGCGGAGAAACTCTGCGAGGAAAGACGCAAGAAGGAGCATCAACATGATTCAGATTCGACCCAGTGAAGAGCGCGGACGCAACAAGCTTTCGTGGCTCGACACCCATTTCACATTTTCGTTTGACCAATACTACGACCCCGAGCACGTTCAATTTCGCTCGCTGCGCGTGCTCAACGAAGACGTCGTCGCCCCAGGACAGGGATTCGGGATGCATCCGCATCGCGATATGGAAATCCTCACCTGGATTATCGACGGCTCGCTCGAACATCGCGACAGCATGGGCACCGGCGCCGTGATTCGTCCCGGCGAACTGCAACACATGAGCGCGGGCACTGGGATCATGCACAGTGAATTCAATCCCTCGAAGGAGAAGCCGGTGCACTTGCTTCAAATCTGGCTTTTGCCCGAACGCAAGGGATTGAAGCCGGAATATGAGCAGCTCTCGTTTTCGGACTCGGAGCTGCGCGGGAAATTCCAGCTTGTCGCGGGCCCGAAAGCGCCCGTCACGATTCATCAGGACGCGAATCTTTACATTGCGCGTCTCGACAAAGGCCAGGAAGCGAAGCACGAACTCAAGAAGGATCGTCATGCCTGGCTTCAGGTGGCGCGCGGATCGGTTCGCGTGAATGGAGCGGAGCTGAAGCAAGGCGACGGTGCGGCCATTTCGAAAGAAAGCGAAGTTTGCGTGGAGGCGCCGGAAAGTTCGGAAGTATTGCTGTTTGATTTGGGGTAATTCCGCCCCGCTCTAGAAATCAAAAAACGAGCCCTCAAAAAAGGAGCAGACGAATGGACTCTTCGAACAAGGTGATATCGCTTGCCGGTCGAATTCTTCTGAGCGCGATTTTTATTTTCAGCGGGATCGGCAAGATGGCGGCGTTTTCGATGTACACGGGATACGCCTCGGCTCATCTGCCGATGCCTTCCGTAGCGATTGCTGTCGCCATTGCAGTCGAAATCTTGGGTGGCCTTGCCATTCTCATCGGATTTCAGACCAGGATCGCGGCTTGGATCGTGTTCCTCTATCTGATTCCCACGACGTTTGTCTTCCACAACTTCTGGGCTTTGGATGGGGCGGCGAGAATGGACAACCAGGCGCACTTTTTTAAGAACGTCGCGATCATGGGCGGCTTGCTCATCCTTGCGGCAAATGGCGCGGGCGGCATGTCTGTCGACGCGTCCCGCGCGCGAAAAGCTTAATCGAATGCTCCGGCGAGAGGCCTCGATTGGCCTCTCGCTTTTCTCGTAAGAATGATCTCGGAACCGTATTTGTATTCTCCAAGGAGGAATCATGGCAGTTCTTCAGAAGCACGCTGAAACGAGCGCACCCGTTCACGACATCATCGGCAAGCGTTGGAGCCCACGCGCTTTCGATAGCCGGCCGGTGGAACCAGTCAAGCTTCGAAGCCTTTTCGAAGCGGCCCGCTGGGCGGCTTCCTCGTACAACGGGCAGCCCTGGCATTTCCTCGTCGCCACCAAAGGCGAGTCCGAGAGCTACAAGAAAATCCTAGAGAGCTTCGTCGAATTTAATCAGAGCTGGGCGAAGGGCGCTCCGGTTCTGGCGATCAGTGTGGCTGCGTTGAATTTTGCCCATAACGGGCAGCCGAATCGCCATGCGTTTCATGACGTCGGCCAAGCCGCAGCCACGCTCGCACTTGAAGCGGCGAATCTTGGCTTGCAAGTTCACCAGATGGCGGGCATCTTGCCGGACAAAGCCAAGGAGCTGTTCCATATCCCCGATGGCTTCGAAGCTGTCGCGGGCATCGCGATTGGCTACCCCGGCGATCCGAATTCATTGCCCGAACAACTTCGCGCGCAGGAGCACGGCCCCCGTCAACGAAAGCCGCTCGAGTCGTTTGTTTTCGATGGCGATTGGGGTAAAGCATCGCCGATCGTCGTGAAGAAGTAGTTTCGAGCACCGGCCGCCCGCGATCGCATTCGGCTCCATTGCATCCGGTGAGTTATGGGGAGAGCGGTAAACGATACTGGCATAAGATAACGCCGTGCCTTTACCCCGCGAACTCGATCGCCTGCGCGTCGTTCTCGTTTCGACGCGCAATCCGCTAAATATCGGCGCAGCCGCCCGGGCGATGAGCAACTTCGGATGCTCGCACCTGCGGGTGGTGAACCCGTTCGAGCGCGCGTTTCGTGAGGCGCGTTCCGCGGTGGGCGGCGCTACGGTTTTGGCCAGCGCCGAGGAATACACATCCGTCGCGGACGCCGTGGCCGACTGCACACTCGTAGTCGGCACCACGGCCGTCCGTCACCGCGATTTGCAGCATTCGCTACGGCGCCTCGAACCAGGCGCTCGTGCGATACGTAAGCATCTCGCTGGAAGTCCGGTCGCGATTCTATTTGGCTCGGAGAAGTTTGGCCTCTCCAATGAAGACCTCAGCCATTGCCATTGGCTCCTGAATATTCCTACAAGCGAGAAGAATATTTCACTGAATCTGGGACAAGCGGTAGCAGTCTGTCTGTATGAATTGATTCGCGATCAAAAAGCGGCGCGGCAATCGGAGAAAGTAACTGTCGCGAGCGCCGCCGAGCTTGAACGAATCACGACGCTGCTGCTCGAAGTGCTGCGCACAAGCGGTTACATCGATCTGCGGCGAGTGGCGGATGTGGACGAAAGAATCCGCCGGCTTGTTCGCCGCCTGAAATTGCCCGCGCGCGACAGCGAACTATGGCTCGGCATGTTGCGGCAAATTCTATGGAAGATGAAATCCGGCGAACACCAGCCGAAATAACGCGGCAATGATGCTGAGCATGAGGACTAAATCCTAGGCAGCACTATTCCCTGCTGCGCCTGGTACTTCCCCTTCTTGTCTTTGTAAGAAGTTTCGCATTGCTCGTCGGATTCAAAGAAAACCACCTGCGCGAGTCCTTCGTTCGCGTAAATCTTCGCAGGCAGCGGCGTCGTGTTGCTGATTTCCAGAGTAACGAAACCTTCCCACTCCGGCTCGAACGGCGTCACGTTCACGATAATCCCGCAGCGAGCGTAGGTAGACTTGCCAACGCAGATCGTCAGCACATTTCGCGGGATGCGGAAGTATTCAATCGAGCGGCCCAGCGCGAACGAATTTGGCGGCACGATGCAAACGTCGCCCTTGAACTCGACGAACGATTTCGCGTCAAACTTCTTGGGGTCCACCGTGGTGGAATTCACATTCGTGAAAATCCGGAACTCATCCGCGATTCGCAGATCGTAGCCATACGACGAAACGCCGTAACTGATCACGCCTTCGCGCACCTGCGCGCCCGCAAACGGCTCAATCATCTTGTGTTCCTGCGCCATCCTACGAATCCATTTGTCAGACTTCACCGACATTCGTGGCCTCCCGGGGCTGATAACCTTGGTAATTCGCGCGACGCGAGGGCGAAAAGCGCGAACCGCACCCACTTTTTGTGGCGCGGCTAAAAAGGAATTGTGGAGTTTATTACAGCGCTCGATGCTTGACAACCCGCAAGTCCCTGTCTAGCATGGGCTTCCGGTGCTGTCGCGGGAGGTTAGCGTGATCAAGCTCGATATCGTCAACGCCATCGTTCAGAAAACCAACATCACTCGCACCAAAGCCGAACAGGCCGTCGAGACCGTCTTCGAAGCCATGAAGAACGCGCTCGGCCGCGGCGAACGTATCGAATTGCGCCGGTTCGGCGTCTTCAACGTGAAGCCGCGCAAGACCGGCATCGGCCGTAACCCGCGCACCGGACAGCAGGTTAGCATCCCGCCCGGCAAGGCGGTTCGCTTCAAGCCAGGCAAAGAACTGCAAGCACTGCCGGCACCGCCCGCTTCGAAACCCTGATCCAAGAGAACAAGCGCTGCATCTAGAATCACGCTACGATAGAAGTGTCGGCGGAGCATGAATGGGCGGCAGAGTGGAAATGCCGAACGAAGTCAGGTGCTGTCGTTAGCCGGATCGTCAAGCAAGATCGTCGCCCGAAACATATTCTTACGCTGCACATCTAATTCCCATGAGCTACGGCAACGGCCACAGCCGCCTCCCGACTGACGTCATCGACCTCCAGTTCCCGCAAGTGGTCGATATTCCGCCCCCGCTGCCTCCCAAGCATCCGCTCTGGCCGGCGATCATTATGTTCTTGCTCACCGTTATCACCACGCTCGCGGTCGGCTCGCAGCTTGCAGCTTCCTACGCAAATAATCAGGCGCCATTTTCCAACGTCGATAATCCGTTCACGATGATCTGGCAGCCGATCGCGCACCCAGCTATTTTGCTCACCGGAATTCCCTTCTCGTTCACGCTGCTCGGAATTCTTTTTGCCCACGAAATGGGACATTACATCGCGTGCAAGCTGTACAAAATCGATGTGAGCTATCCGATGTTTATCCCGGCGCCGAATCTCTTCGGCACCTTTGGCGCGTTCATTCGCATTCGCTCTCCGTTTCCCACGAGGCGCGCGCTCTTCGACGTCGGCATCGCCGGGCCGATCGCAGGATTCATCGTGGCGATTCCGGCGATTGCGTATTCGGTTGCGGCGGCGAAAATCGTGCCCGATATGCAGGCGAACGCCGACATATTGCTTGGGGTTTCGCCGCTCGTGAAAATTTTCGCCGCATTGTTTCATCCCAACGTGCCGGTGAAGTGGCTGCTTCTGAATCCCGTCGGCTGCGCGGCGTGGTTTGGCCTTCTTGCGACGGCGATGAATCTACTGCCGATCTGGCAACTCGACGGCGGCCACATCTTGTACAGCCTCGCAAACGAGGGCCATCGCAGAATTTCGATCGCGCTCTCGCTGGTGCTGATTGCGCTGGGCTTTATATGGCGCGGCTGGGCGCTGTGGGGATTTATTCTGCTCGTCCTCACGTTGCGCTTCCGGCATCCTCCTGTGATGAACCGCTGGGAATTTCTCGACGGCTCAAGGCGGCTGCTTGCCGTCGTCGCGCTTGCGATTTTTGCGCTCTGCTTTACGTTGGTGCCGCTCATCACGCCGCAGTAATTCGGAATCGCTGACATCACGCCGCTTCACTTCATGACAAGCTTGCGGGATCGACATCGACAATCACGGCTGTCTCCGGAATATCCTTCGAGGCGCAGAAATCGAGGCACCCGCTGAGCGCGCCGGAAAGTGCTGAGCGCTTTGGCGATTTCAGCACGAATTGAAACCGGTATTCGCGGCGCAAACGCGCGAGTGGAGCAGCGGCCGGGCCAAGGATTTTCACGCCGCGATTTTCAAACGGCGCGAAGAATCCGGCTAGCGCGCGCGACCAGCGAATCGTGTTCTCGATCTTGCGGTCGCGAATTAGGATGCTGGCGAGCGCGGCGAACGGCGGATAGTGCAGCATGCGCCGGAAGTGCGCTTCCTTTTCGTAGAATGAAACGTAGTCCTGCTTTACCGCGTATTGAATCGCGTAGTGCTCGGGGTAGTAGGTTTCGACGAGGACTTCTCCTGAAAGCTCGCCGCGGCCGGCGCGCCCCGCAACCTGCGTTAGGAGTTGAAATGTTTTTTCGGCGGCGCGAAAGTCGGGGCGGCCCAGCGCCAAATCGGCGGCAACTACGCCAACCAAAGTAACGCGCTGAAAATCGTGTCCTTTCGCCACCATTTGCGTGCCGACGAGAATGTCGATTTCACCGCCTGCGAAAGCGCCCAGCACCTGCTGATATTCACGCTTCGTTCGCACCGTGTCGCGGTCGAGCCGGGCGATCCGCGCTTTCGGAAATTGTTCGCGGAGATATTCTTCCACGCGCTCAGCGCCATCGCCGACGAAAAACAAGTACTCGGCTTTGCACTTCGGGCATTCCTTCGGCGGGCGAATCGAGTAAACGCAGTAATGGCACTCCAGGCGCTGGCGGCTTTTGTGATAGGTGAGCGCGATGCTGCAGTTCTGGCATTGAATCATCGAGCCGCAGCTGCGGCAGAGGAGCGACCAGGAATATCCGCGGCGGTTGATGAGTATCATCGCCTGCGTGCCTTCTTCGAGGCGCAGCTGAATTGCCGCGCGCAATGTTTCGGACACGGGCGTGGCTCGATGCTCGCGGCGAAATTCCTCGCGCAGATCGACGATGCGAACTTCGGCGAGCGAGCGATTCTCGACGCGGGACGTCAGTTCGAGCAGGTGATATTTTCCTGCGCGCGCATTGTGATAGGTCTCGAGTGACGGCGTCGCAGAGCCGAGAAGCGCAACCGCGCCTTCGAGTTGCGCGCGGTACACCGCGGTGTCGCGCCCGTTGTAGCGCGGCGTTTCTTCCTGCTTGTAGCTCGACTCCTGCTCTTCGTCCACGATGATCAAGCCGACGTTTTCGAGCGGTGCGAAGACGGCCGACCGCGTGCCGACAACGACTTTCGCTTCGCCATGCCGTACGCGCCACCACTCGCGGGCGCGTTCGATATCCGGCAACCCGCTGTGCAGAACGGCAACGTTTGCGCCAAATCGGGCGCGAACCAGACGACCGACCCAGAGGGTGAGCGCGATTTCGGGGACGAGGATGATCGCCGTTTTTCCTCGCGAGAGGGCTGCTTCGATCGCGCCCAGATAAACCTCCGTCTTGCCGCTGCCCGTGACGCCGTGAAGGAGCGCTGCGGCGAATTTCCCCGCTACGATCCATCGCCAGATTTCTTCGAGCACGCTTTTCTGTTCGGCATTCAGGACATTTGTGGGCGGGGTGAAATCCGTGTCCCAGGAGTCTTCCTCGATCGTGAGCGGCTCTTCCCAGGAAAGTAGCCGGCCTTTTTTCTCGAGGCGCAGAATCACGGCGCGGGAAACGCCTGCTTTAGCGGCGAGGATTGCTAGTGGCAGCGGACCTCGCACGGCCGTGAGTACTTCTTTGATTTTTTCTTCCGCGTCATTTTTAGGCAGACCAGTTTGCGCGGACGAATCCGATTGCGCGGGCGAATCTGTTTGCGCCGAATTCCAGGCCAGAATTTTCTGGGTGCGAGTGCGCCGCTTCCGAAGGACCTCACGGGCGGTGAGATAGCCGCGGCGAACGAGACGTTCGGCTGCCGCTTCACCGCCGGGCCAACGGCGAATTTGAACCGATGAGGCGGCGCCCTTTTGGTCATTCAGGCGTTCGAGCAATGCGCGCTGGGTGGATTCTTCTTCAGTGGTTTCGACGCCCGAAGTTAACTGCGCGAGGTAGGCGCGTCCGGCGTCACTCAGCGAATATTCGCGATCGTGGCGCACTTCAATTTCGGGTGGAAGCATGGCGCGGATCGTCTCGCCGATCGGGGCGACGTAATAGCGGCTGATCCATTGTCCGAGGTCGATCAGTTTCGGCGGGAGGGCCGGAAGCGAATCCATCAGCTCGACAATTTCCTTGATGGATTTCTTGCCCGCGGCGATTTCCGGCGCGCGATCGGAGAGCGCGAGGCCGACGCCGACCATGGCGCGATTGCGGAATGGCACCACGAGGCGCCGGCCGATTAATTCTTCGCCGTTGAACGACGCGGGCACTGCGTACGTGAATGTGGAGCGCAGCGGGATCGGGAGCGCGACTTCGCAGAATCTTTGAGCCATGGAAGTTGATAGTGTAACAGTTACAAAGCTGTGATAAGGCGATAGACGATGCAACTGCTTCAGACCTAGATGCTTACGAGCACGATTCCGGCGAAGATGAGGATGATGCCGAGCCACTGGGTGCGTTCGAGTTTCTCGCGCAGGAAAATCCAGGCGAGGAGGACTGTGACTGCGCCGTAGAGTGAGGCCAGGACGCTGACGACGGAGACCTGGCCGGTGTGCAGGCCTGCGTTATTGGCGACGAATGCGGCTGTATCGAGGAAGCCTACTGCGGCTAGCTGCCACCAGACGCTGCCAATCGGAAGCTTGAGGCTCTGGCGCGCTGGGGCGGCAGCGAGCGCGAGTACCGAAAAAGACGTGAGGCGGATCACCCACACGGAGATTGTGGGGCCGACGGCGGGGATCACGTAAAATCCGAGGAACCAGAAGAGCACGCCGAATCCGAGAGCTGCGAGGAGAGCCCAGCCGACGCCTTTGGACAGATGCGCGGTTTCTTTCGCGGCGATTTCTTTCGCGGCGGTTTCCTTCGCGCGGCTTTCCTTCACGGGATTGGCATTCACGGGGCCTTCGTTTACCGGACTGGCGGCCACGGGATTGGCGGCGCTGGGCGTGAAAGTGGTCGCGGCGAGAATCACTCCTACGAGCGTGACGGCGAGGCCTGCGCCGCGTAGCGCCGTGATTCGTTCACCGCTCGCGATCGCGAGCGCTACGGTGAGCGCCGGATAGGCTGACGACACCGGCGCGACGATGCTCATCACGCCAATCTGAAACGAGTAGTAGAGCGAGAGCGACGCGATCATATTGATCACGCCGGCGAGGGCTGCAAGCGCCCATGGGTGCCATCCCGGGGCGATGCCCTCGAAAAATCCGCCGCGGAATTTCAGATAGATACTGAGAGCGATAAAACCGAAGAATTGCATGAAGAAAAGCGTGCGGTAGGCGCCGACGCGTCGGGAGGCAAAGCGCGCGGCAAAATCGGCTCCGCCCCAGCACAGGGCGCCGGTGAGTCCCAGAATGATGGCGAGCGATAGTTGCAAGGGAGGGAGCTACCGTTTCTTCGGCTGAAGCCCGAGAACCGCCATCACTTTTTGCAAGTCTTTCCAGACTTCGCTCTTCGCGGGCGGATTGCGCAGCAGATAAGCGGGATGATAGGTGGCGATTAATTTCGAGCCGTGGAAATCGAACCACTCGCCGCGAAATCGCGAGATGCCTTGAGTGGTGGCGAGCAGAGTCTGGGCAGAACATGCGCCGAGGCAGCAAATCACTTTTGGCTGAATGGCCGCGAGTTGACGCAGCAGGAACGGGGAGCAGACGGCAATTTCGTCCTTGTCGGGCAGGCGATTTTCGGGCGGGCGGCATTTCACGACGTTGCAGATGTAGACGTCTTCGCGGCGGAGCGACATTGCCTCGATCATCTGCGTGAGGAGTTTTCCAGCGCGGCCGACGAACGGCTCGCCCTGGATGTCTTCATCGTGGCCGGGGCCTTCGCCGACGAAGACCAGCTCGGCTTTGGGATTTCCGACGCCGAATACTAGCTTGGTGCGGGCTTTGTGCAGGCGGCAGCGCGTGCATTCGCCGAGGTCGGCGCGAATGTCGTCAAGCGTTTCGCCGGGCACGCGTTCGGCCGCTTCAAAAAGCGTCGGGCCGGACGGAACGGAGATGATTGGTAGCGATGAGGCGGCCTTAGCGGTGGGCGGAGATGCCGCACTTCCACTTGCGGCTGCGACGGGCTTGGCTGAGGATTTCGCGGCGGAGGCCATGTTCATTGCCGTTGGAGGCGGGGCGGATAGCTGCGGCGACGAAAGCGCTGATTCCGTTCGCGAGACAAAATAAGGCCCGAGCCCAAGATCGTTGCCGTACTGCAGCCAAGCTTCCACACGGCTACGCTTCGCCGAATCCATCGATTCCCCACTTTCCGCCGACTAGAAAAATTTTCGCCGGAGGGAGTGTAACCGATTGCGTGGAAATTGTGAGTAGGGAAAAACGAACGGATCGCAGCGCCGCCGAATCTAACGAATGATCATTTTTTTTCGGCCGGGGTCTTTTCGGCCGGGGTCTTTTCCGCAGGGCTTTTCTCCGCTGAGGCCTTACCCGCTGGCGACTCAACCATGGGGGTGTCGGCAGTGCCATCCGACCATTCACCAACCGGGACCAGGAAAATCGTCAAGCGGTCCTGATCGACTTTAGCTGCAATGATTGGTGAACCTTTCGCGTCTGCGCCCCAAGCTGCAGGATCCGTGAGTGGAACGAAAAACATCAGGTGGGGATGCCAGTGCCCGCCGCGATCGCTCAGGTAACCTTGCTTGGACAGCATGTAGCACATCGCACCGGATTCGATTGCGGGCAATTCTTTCTTGTCGAGTGCAGCACTCATCGCCTGGGACATCTGAGCCTTCGATCGTCCGGCCAGCACTAACTCCGTCTTCTTGATCGTGAGTGGAAGATAGGATCGGGCAGCGGGGGCGTTTAGGCAGATCGGGCCTCGCAGCTTCGGATTCCAAAAATCTGGATCGTCCATGGGAGCAGTCCAAGAACGTTCCACTATGCACACAAAACCGTTCTTCCCTTTTACCGCATTCTCATAGCCATGGTTTCCGAGAACCATAATCTCGGCATCCGTTGAGATGGATTCGGGCGCGGCGCTTCGTGCGAGCGCAATCTCCGCATTTCGCTCCATCAAATATTGGGTGACGGGAGCCATGTTTGGATATGGCGCCTTGGCGTCCTGCGCTTGCGCGTGCGATACAGCGCCCAGCATGGCGAGTAGCGCGAAGGCGATGGGTGCAATCGTTCTGAGAGGTCTGAGCATTGCTGTCCTCTTTTCTAGAGAATCACTCTACCGCGCGAGAATCAGGACTTGATCGAGAATGCGGTTGGCCACGTCGAACTTGCTCATCTTTGGCAGAGCAATTTCGCGGCCATCGCGCAGGTACATGGTGACGATGTTGGTGTCGGTATCGAATCCGGCGCCTTCCTGGGTCACGTCGTTGGCGACGATCATGTCCGCGCCTTTACGCTCGAGCTTGCCGCGCGCATTTTCCGCTACACGGTCGGTTTCGGCGGCGAACCCGACCAGGATGCGGCGGTGGTGCGCGTCGTGCGAGGCACGGCCAAGTTCCGCGAGAATATCGGGCGTGGGCTCGAGATCCAGGGTGATGCTGCCTTCGCGCTTCATTTTTTTGTCGTGCGAGGTGGCGGCGCGATAATCGGCGACAGCCGCGGCCATGATGATGATCTTCGCATCGGCCGCGCGATCGAGCACGGCGCGGCGCATTTCTTCGGTGGCGCGTACCGGCACCCAATCGACGCCGTCTGGAATTTTCAGGTCCGTGGGGCCGCTGACGAGCACCACGCGCGCACCTCGACGGCTGGCGGCTTCCGCGACGGCGTAACCCATTTTCCCCGATGAGCGGTTGGTGAGGAATCGAACAGGGTCAATGTCTTCGCAGGTGGGGCCGGCGGTGACGAGGACCGTCTGGCCGGTGAGATCGTGGCGGAAGCCGAGGACGTCGCAAACTTTTCTGGCAATGGTTTCGGTGGCAGCGAGGCGGCCGGAGCCGGTCATGCCGCAGGCGAGATAACCTTCGTCCGGATCGACCACATTCACGCCGCGCGCGCGCAATGCTGCGAGATTCTGCTGCGTCGCCGGGTGCTCCCACATATTCACATTCATCGCGGGGGCAACGACAACGGGAGCTTTCGTGGCGAGGTAGAGCGTGGTGAGAAAATCTTCGGCGATGCCGTGGGCGAATTTGCCGAGAATGTCCGCAGTGGCGGGAGCTACGAGCAACAGATCGATGCGTTGCGCGACGGCGATATGTTCGATTGCGCTTTCGACATTCGCAGGAGCGGAATCGGCCGGGCTGAACATGTCTGTGATAACTTTTTGGCCGGTGAGCGCTGCAAACGTGAGCGGGGTGATAAATTCTTGCGCGGCGCGCGTCATTACAACCTGCACGTCGAGCTTTTCCTGCTGCAAACGGCGCACCAGTTCGGCGGCTTTATACGCCGCAACTCCACCGGTGACGCCAAGCGCAATTTTCATCGCAACGGCGGCGGGCAACTACTTGCGCCGCTTTCCGTCCTTATCTTTGTCCTCGGTAGCGTCCATCGCTTCGGTCGTCTGGTATTCGAGGAGACCCCTCTGCAATTCTTCTTCGGCAATGCGCGTGGTCTTGCGCGCTTGCGGGTTATCAACCATGGGACGGCCGCCCATCATCAACTGCCGGGCGCGCCTCGCCGCCACTACTACATAGGCGAACTGGCTTTCAGGTGCTTCGCGTGACACAGCCATAGGAAGGTCAGCCTCCAAAGGACTTCAAAATTTCTCGAATCCGCTCTTCGTTCCGTTCCACTCTGCAACGCGACCCGATCGCGATGGCTTGCACTTCTTTTCCGGCGCGTTCGAGATCGTCGTTGATAATCGCAAAATCGTAGCTGCTGTAGTTCAACATCTCCTGCCGAGCGCGCTCGAGTCGCCGCGCGATTTCATCTTCTGAATCCTGGCCGCGCGCCCGGATGCGATTTTCGAGTTCGGCTCGCGACGGCGGCAGCACAAAGACCGCGACGGCTCCGGGCAGCTTGTGCTTCACCTGCAATGCGCCCTGCACGTCAATCTCGAGCACGAGATCTTTTTTCTGCACCAGCGCTTCGTCAATCGATTTCCGAGGCGTCCCGTACCAATTTTTGCCGAAGACCTGCGCGTACTCCAGAAAATCGCCCCGCGCCACCATCTGCTGGAACTCGGACTCAGTAACGAAATTGTACCATCTGCCGTCGCCTTCCGTCTTGCGCGGCTGGCGGGTGGTGCACGAAATCGATAGCATCGTCCCGGGAAGCTCCAGAATCTTTTCCACCAGCGTGGACTTGCCCGAGCCGGACGGCCCCGACACGATCAGCACGAGCGGCTCGCGGTCGCTCATTCGATGTTCTGAACCTGCTCGCGCAACTTTTCGATCTCGGATTTGATTTCGAGCGCGAGCCGCGTGATTTCGAGCCCTTCCGCTTCGTTGCCTGGAGTTTTCGAGAGCAGCGTGTTCGCTTCGCGTTGCATCTCCTGCAAAAGAAAATCGAGCTTCTTGCCGATGTCGGCCGCATTGGCGAGCAGGGCTTCGAATTGTTGCACGTGGCTGCGCAGCCGCGTGATTTCTTCGCTCACGTCACTGCGCTCGGCCGCAATCGCAGCCTCCTGCGCGAGGCGCGCCGGATCGAGCTGCGCTTCGCCGAGCAATTCCTTCAAGCGTGATTCGAGCCGCTTGGCAAAGGCGCCCTGCGCGCGTTCGGCAATGGCTTCAGTCTTCGTAGCGAGTTCGGCGATCGTCCGTAAACGCTCCGACATCTCGATGCGCAGAGCGTTCGCTTCGTCCGCACGCATGCGATCGAGTTTATCGAGCGATTCCACCAGGCATTTCGTCACCGCCGCTTCGATCTCCGCGATTTTATCTTCTAGCGATGCCGCAGCGGGACCAATCACACCCGGCAAACGCAGAATCGCTGCCAAATCGGGCTGCGGCTCGATTTCAAAATCGCGTCGCAACTGGTTCACCGCCTCCAAATACGCCGCAGCAACTTCGCGATTCACTCCCACCGCGGCCGGTCCAGCCAACTCGTAGTGCAGCGTAACATCCAGATGCCCGCGGCGAACTCGTTCGCGCACGATCTGCCGAATCCTCGGCTCGACGGGCTCGAATCCTTCCGGCACTCGCAAATGCAGATCGAGAAAGCGATGATTCACGCTACGCACCGCGACGCGCAAACTCCAGCCGTTCTCGACGATCCGCGTCTGGGCGTAACCTGTCATCGACTTGAGTCCACTCGAGCGCGCCAACCGCGGCCGCGAATCTTCGCTCGCGACGGGCTTTGACCCCGCGCCGGAAGACGAAGCGGTCATATGATTCCCGCCGATCGCGCGGCCGGTTCCGCGTCGCGAAATTGCATTTCGTAAAGCCGCGCATACAATCCGCCGCCGCGCGCGAGAAGTTCGTCGTGCGTGCCGCATTCGCGTATCGTGCCGCCTTCGAGAACCGCAATCATATCCGCGCGCCGAATCGTCGAAAGCCGATGCGCGATCACGAACACCGTGCGCCCCGCCATCAAATTGTTCAACGCGCTCTGCACGAGCATCTCCGATTCAGAATCGAGTTCCGAAGTAGCCTCATCGAGAATTAAAATCGGTGCATCCTTCAAAAGCGCGCGCGCAATCGCCAGACGCTGACGCTGTCCGCCCGAAAGCCTCTGCCCGCGATCGCCAATCAGCGTTTGATAACGCTGCGGCATCTCCATAACGAAGTCGTGCGCCAACGCCGCTTGCGCCGCAGCATACACCTGTTTCTCCGGCATATTTGGACGCCCGTAGCAAAGGTTGTTCCAGATCGTATCGTTGAACAGAATGGTTTCCTGCGTCACGATCGCCATCTGTTCGCGCAACGAACGCAGCGTCACGTCGCGCAAATTGTGTCCGTCAATGCGCACAGAGCCTGAATCAGCGGCATAGAACCGCGGCAGAAGATTGACAAGCGTCGTCTTCCCCGCCCCGCTTGACCCGACAATCGCAACGACGGCGCCCGCCGGCACCGTTAGATTAATCGCTTTCAGGATCAGCGGCCCATCGTAGCCGAAGCTCACATTATCAAATTCAATCTGGCGCGCAAATCGCGGCAGAACTTTCGCATCGGGCGCGTCCATCATTTCTTCGCGCAGATCGATGAACGAAAACACCTGCGTCGACGTCCCGAGCGCCTGCTGATACAGCTGATAAATATTGCCGAGATGCTTGATGGGCTCATAGGCTTTGAAGAGCGCAAATGTGAACGCGCCAAACAAGCCGATCGTGAGCCGCCCCACCTTAATTTCGTCGCGCGCATAGAGCAGAATCATGCAGAGCACCGCCGCGCCTAGCAGGTCCATCAGCGGCGAAGTCATCAGGAAAGCACGCACCCAGCGCATGTTCTCGCGCAGCAGTTTGCGGGAAGCCTCGCGGAATTTGCGGATTTCAAATCCTTCCATCCCGAATGCCTTCACCACGCGGTTGCCGCTGATTGTTTCCTGCAAGATCTGGCTCAGGTCGGCTAGCCGCGACCGGCTCTGTTGCGACGAATTGCGGATCTTGCGGCCAAATTTTGCCACCGGGTAAAGCACCAGCGGAATCAGCACCACCGCGCCGATGGCCATTCGAAAATCCACCACTAGCAGTACACAGATAAAAGCCACCAATGAAAAAATCTGCCGGAAGAAATCCACCAGATGATCAGAGAACACCGCGCGCAATTGTTCCACGTCACTGATCACCGCGGACATTACGCGTCCCACGGGATTGTGATGAAAAAATCCCACCGGCTGCTGCACCAGCTTGCCGTAAACCTGGTTGCGCAAATCCGTGATGGCGGAAAGTCCCACGTACTCGATCAGACTGCCGCCAAAAAATTCGGCGAGGCCCTTCATGAAAAACAGCGAAACGAGCGCCAGTGCGAAAACGCTCCAGACGTGATGGATACGTGTGGGAACAAAGGAATTCAGATACACCGTGTGGCCGTTCCAAGGAATTTGGAAAAGAGTGAGCTTCTGCGCGGTGGACTGCGGATTCAGGACGACGTCGAGCGCCGGCCGAATCGAAAACGCGGTGAGGAATTCGATCCCGCCCATCGCCATCATCAGAAAAATGCCGCCCGCGAGAAGCGGCGTGTAGGGCCGCAAATAGCGCAGCAGCCTGCGAAGTTCGCCCTGATGTTTCAAGCGCGGAAGTCCGTCCATCGATTGGTCGAAGAATCCTTATGAATTAAAGCCAAAAACGCCCGTGCTTACCGAACCCGCCCCCGCGCAGTGGTTGCCTGCCGAGATAGTACCGTGTCACGGTGTCTCGGCAAAATGCTCTACAGCTCTTATGTGCCTGATTTCTCCAGATCGCGGTGCACGACTTTCGTCGCATAACCCCGCTTCTTCAGATTCCGGCGAATCACTTCCGCAAGCATCACCGAACGGTGCCGGCCTCCAGTGCATCCCAGCGCGACGGTTAAATAGCTTTTCCCCTCGCCTATGTAATGAGGGACCAAGTACGCCAGCAAATTTTCAATTCGGCGGAGGAACTGGCCCGTCTGCGGAAACGAGCGAATGTAACGCGCGACTTTCGGATTCTTCCCGCTAAACGGCCGCAATCGCGGCACGAAATGCGGATTGGGCAGGAACCGCACGTCGAATACAAGGTCCGCGTCCGACGGAATCCCATACCGGAATCCAAAGCTCACCACGGAAATCAGCAGCGGCCGCGGAGCGGTTTTTTGGAAACTCCGCATCACAAACTGCCGCAGCTCGTGCACGTTGAATTTCGACGTGTCGATCACCACGTCCGCAAGCCGCCGAATCGGCGCCATTCTCCGCCGCTCAGCGCGGATGCCTTCCGCCACGGACAGGCCTTCTCCCATCGGATGCGGCCGGCGCGTCTCGCTGAAACGCCGCATCAGAACTTCGTCGCTCGCTTCGACAAAAACCAGCGTTGCCGGACGGTCGGCAGTGAGCGCGCGATAGATGCCCGGAAGGTTTTCGATCTGCCCGCCCTCACGCGCATCGACGAGAAGCGCAGCACGCTCGATTTCGCCTGCGCCGCTTCCATAAATCTCGCTGAACATCGGAATCAGCGCCACCGGCAAGTTGTCAACGCAGTAGTAGCCCAGGTCCTCAAATGTATTCAGCACCGAGCCTTTTCCTGAACCGGAGAGCCCCGTGAGAATCACGAGTTGTCTGGAGTCTCTTGTTTTGAAATTCTGGTTTTTTTTCTGGCGGGTGCGCTTCACGGCAGCGGGCGTGCCTAGCTCTTAACCCTGCGGCGATGGGTGCTGGGAATGCGAAGGTCTTCGCGGTATTTCGCGACGGTGCGGCGCGTGACGTGGATTCCTTCATCGCTCAACTTTTTGGTGATCTGTTCATCGGTGAGCGGCTGCGTGGCATCTTCGTCTTCGATCATCTTCTTCACGCGGCGCTTTAACGAAAGCAGCGACATTTCGCTGCCTTGTGGCCCGTTTACCGACTCGGAGAAGAAGTAGCGCAGCTCGATCACGCCTTGGGGAGTGTGGACGTATTTATTGGCCACAGCGCGGCTGACGGTGGAAGGATGGACGCCCACCTCCTCCGCGACTTCTTTGATCATCATCGGTCTCAGGTGATCGGCGCCGTAATCGAGAAAATCGCCCTGCCTGCGCAAGATCGACTGGCATACGCGCAGAATCGTGTGCTTGCGCTGCTCGATATTTTTCATCAACTGAATCGCCGCAGTAAATCGTTCCTTCACGTAGTTGCGAACGTCGCGATCGGCCGCGTCGCGCGCCAGAAGGCGCCGGTAGGTGGGATTCAAGCGCAATTGCGGCAGGTCGTCATCGTTCATGAACACCTGCCACTCGCCGTCCACTTTGCGGAACTGCACGTCCGGCTCAACCAGCCGCGGCTCCATCTTGTTGTAACGCAGCCCCGGCTTGGGATCGAGCCGCTTAATCACATCCACGGCGCGCTTCACCAACTCGACTGGACGGTTCAGCGCCCGCGCCACTTCCTTCAGTTGATTGTTTTGCAGCAGCTTCAGGTGTTCCGCGATAATCTGCTGCGCCAGAGTATTCTGCGGATCGATAACTTTCAGTTGCAGCGCGAGGCATTCCTGCAAATCGCGCGCGCCCACTCCGGGCGGATCGAATTCCTGCACCATTGCCAGAGCTTCTTCCACGTCTTCCATCGAATAATTTCCGGATTGCGCAATTTCGTCGAGCGTGGCCGTCAGGTAGCCGTTCTCGTCGAGGTTCCCGACGATGGATTCCGCGATTTTGCGAACCACTTCGGTGCAGATGGCGACACTTAATTGCCAGCTTAGGTGGTCGGCGAGGCTCTGCGCGGACGAAAGGAACTTCTCGAAGGAGGGCTTTTCGGATTCTTCGCGTTCGCTGCCTGCGGTGCGCTCGGCGCCCGTATCCAGGTACTGTTGAAGAACGAGCCAAAATCGAATTCGTCGAAAGGATTCGCGGCGGGAGTTTCGGGAACTTTTTCGACTTCCTTCTTCAGAAACGCTTCGTCGGTGTAGCTGTCCTGGGTGGGAGTTTCTTCCGCTGACTTCCTCGAGTACGGGATTGGCCATGATCTCCTGATTGATCATCTCCCGCAGTTCGAGACGGTTCAGCGCCAGCACGCTGACCATCTGTACGAGGCCCGGCGTCAGAATCTGCTTCTGCGCCACGCGCAAGCTTAATTTTGGCTGGAGCCAGTTCATAATTTCAGTTCAGCCGGAAACTCTCCCCTAAATAGATGCGGCGAACGTCGGCATTTGTTGACAGCTCGGCCGGCGTACCCGCAAATAAAATTTTGCCGTCGCTGATGATGTACGCGCGGTTCGTCACAGCCAGCGTTTCGCGCACGTTATGATCCGTCACCAGCACTCCGATTCCCGCCGCGCTCAGATCCGCGATAATTTTCTGGATATCGACCACTGTAAGCGGGTCGATCCCCGAAAAAGGTTCATCGAGCAGCACGAACGATGGCGAAAGCACCAGCGATCGCGCAATTTCCAGCCGCCTGCGTTCCCCGCCGGACAGCACGTACGCTTTGCTGTCGCGTACGCCTTCGAGCCCCATCTGTGCCAGAAGCTCCTCCACACGGTCACGCCGCTGCTCAGTTGTGAGCGGCAACGTCTCGAGCACCGCCATCAGGTTCGCTTCGACGGTCAATTTCCGAAAAACGGAAGGCTCTTGAGGCAGGTAGCTGATCCCACTGCGGGCCCGCAAATACATCGGAAGGTCAGTGATGTCTTCGCCGTCCAGAAGCACGCGCCCGTAATCGGGACGCGCCAGACCGACGAGAATGTAAAATGTGGTGGTCTTTCCCGCCCCGTTCGGTCCCAACAGCCCGACTACTTCGCCCTGATGAATATCCAAGCTGACTTCATCAACTACCTTACGCCCTCGGTAAGACTTTGCTTAGGTCGGCCGCTTGGAGTCTCAACATGCCGATTCATTTCTCAACCCGGTGCTTGGTCAAAGTTCGTAGACCTTCCTGGGAATCAATCAAAATCGTATCATTCGCGACAAAGAAGGTCAACGAATGGCCCGTGGTTGTGTCGCTATTCGCATCAATAATCGTGGGTTCGCCGCCGGAAAGGACGAATTTCTGGTCCGCAGCGGTGTAAATCGCCTCCTGTGAGGTACCCCTGCGGTCGCCTTGCCGGATGACCACTTGCCCTTGGGCAACGATGCGGGTGAGCTGGCGGCCGGCTGAACTAGTGCTAGTGCCGGCGCTGGCACCTGCGGGGGAGGCGCCTGATTTTGCTTCATTACCAGTTGGCGCTGGACCGAGGTATGCGTCCAGGGTCTTCGATGTTAGTTCGCCCTGCTGCGAGGTGGCAATCACGCCTCCGTCGAGGCGCGCTTTGGATTGTTCATCCCAATAGGTGAGCGACGGCGCGTGGATCACCCACACCGTGGGTCTCGCCTTCGACGAGGCTGGATTTGGCTGCGAGCCTGGAGTGGCCGTCAGAGGCTTGCCGCCCGACTTGGGGGTGGCCATCCCAAATCCGCCGCCGATTGGGCTCGAGGCGCTCTGCGGAAATACGGCGATCACGTTGCCGGTGGCTTGGAGTTTCTTGTCTTCGCGCCACACTTCGATTTGATTTGCATTCAGGACCGACTCGCCTTGCCACAATCTGGCTCGACCGGTGTAGAACACATGCCCGGAAGTCGTCGAGCCTGCGAGTGCATCCGCAGAAATATGCGCTGGTCCTGTGCCGAGATTCACGCCGCCGGATTGTGTGGATGAGAAATACGTGGAGATTACGTTGTCCGCTGCGGTGATGGCGCCGGATTTCTGGTTGATCGTGACGCTGACCGCCGAGGTGCGGCTGGTGGCATCCGATATAACGGGTGAACCTTGCAGCGCGATTAAATCTGTTGTGCGGACGATTTTGGCTTGCTGCGCGGTGGCGCGTTTGTCCCCCTGCTGGAAGCGAACGTTGCCGCTCTGATCGAGCGTCTCCCATTCGCCATTCGCGCCGAATGTCGCTGCGAGTTCTTCCGACGAGCTCGTCTGCGGCGCACCTTTGCCAATTTCGCGCCGTACCTCGACGGATGAGTGCCCGATGAGTTTCTCGAGCCGGCCGGTGGGTCCAAACTGCGTGACAAATTTCCTGGCGCGCAGCTGCGTTGTTTCATCCGCTGTTTTCGTCTCGATCGTGGCGGGAGCAAGTGTCTCGGCGCTTTCGATTTTCTGCTGATCGGGCTGAGCGCCTGCGCCGAATTTCACGAGCAGGGCTTCCGTTTTGAGCGAACGCGATGCGCCATCTTGGCTAGAATCCATTGTGACGCCGCCCTTCACCGTCATTTCGCGCACCAGATTTCTTTCGGGCTTCATGGCTATTTCCACTTGGGCTGCCGTGAAATGGTCGGTTCCGTTTTTGGCCGCGCGGCTTCCGTTCACGCTGCCAGCTGCAACGATCCGCTGCATCCATCCCGACGGGTTGAGAAACCCTTCGAATTTTTCGGCAGCGACGTTCAGGGTTGCGCCGTTTTCAGCTGACTTCACTACGGGATGGCCTTCTGCGATTAGGTGCTGGGCGTGAAACGTGGAATCAAGCTCCATCGATATCTTTTCGGCGGAAAGTTCGCGCGCTCCTTGTTTCATCACCGCCAGCCCGTTTAGCACCACGAGCCGCTCGTTGCGCCGCAATTCCAGGCTGCTTCCGGTAGCCGAGATTGGGACCCCTGTCACGAGAACGCTGTTTCGATCGCTCGATTGCCTGCCCGCTTTATCGGCATTGGCGTCCGCGGGAATCATTTCAATCGACACATTGTGTTCGAGACGGACAACCGCCGTCTGCGAGCTGTATGAAACTCCCATCGCTGAGCCGTGCCCTTGCGGCGACTGGAATTCAACCTTCTCCGGCGTCGAAGCCTCGCCGCTGTCACGATTGAATGAGAGATTGCTTGTGGTCACCTGCAGTTGTTTGTCCGCGGGTTTTCCGGACGCGGGATTCGCGCCCTGGATATCGATCTCCACGTTGCCCGCGCAATGAACTTCGCCGGATTTCGGCTCGTAGCTGCACTCGCGCGTGTGGATGTTGTCGTTGCGATCGCCCGCGCGCCCGTAGATCGTGATCCAGACGTCTTTGAGCAGGCTGCGATCTTCGTCCTTGAACCGCGTGGCGGTGGACGCGCGAATCGTGAAGACGGCGCGGTCCTGCTCCATCTTGGTGAACTTGAACTCCGCGGATTGCTGCTGAACAGTGACGGGCACCGAGGCTGGTGCGGAGTGGCGCGCACGCGCGGCCTGAATCGCGCGCTTCGAGTAGACGCCTGCGACAACCAGCGCGATCGCGGCGGCCGTCACAGCCGCCCACCGCGCGTATCGCGCCGCTTCCTGGTTTCGCACCCGCGATTCTCCTCGGTTCGGTTAGAAGCTGAGTATAGGCGAGTGGTTTTCTTCGGACAACTCGCAGTGCAGGAATAGCGGCGATGTGCGAAGGAAGTGATGTTCGGTAGAGAGTCGGGACGCGCGCAACACCTCGCTTGATCACGATTCCCTTGTTTACGTGATTGCTTGTGTAGATGATTTGGTGGCGATTTGTGGCGGACTTTTTATCGTTTCGCGGTTCTGAATGCTGGGAAAATCAGCTGTTGGTGCAAATCCAAACTCCCGTTTTACCGCCGATTAGAAAACGGCAAGTTGCTTATTTTAAAGCATTTAAGGGGAGGTTTAATCGCGGTACCGTAGATTAAAACGGCAGGTTGTGCGGGCGCCCAGAATCCGTGCCAAGCCTTACTAGCATTATACCATGCCTATCAGGTGATCAGCATGCCGATGGCGGCGGCTGTCATAATCGCGAACGTCACCCAGCCTAGGGATTTTAGGAGCGGCGAGTTGGTGCGATGACCCATTACCTTGTGGCTGCTCGTCAGGAGAATTACCAACAGGATCAATGGCGGCGCGAGGAGGCCGTTCATTACGGCGGAGAAGAAGAGCATCTTTACGGCGTTCAAGCCGAGGAAGTTCAGCGCGAGACCGAGCGTCATTGCGACTGCCATCACCGCATAAAATTTGCGGGCTTGATATGGCTTGTCGGCTACAGACGCGCGCCAGCCTGCCGCTTCTGATATTGCATAGGCGCACGACCCGACGAGAACGGGGACACCCAGCATTCCAGTCCCAATCAGGCCGAGGGTGAAAAGCAGGTAAGCGCCATTGCCGGCCAAGGGACGAAGCGCTTCGGCGGCTTCGCGGGCGGTGGTGATGTCGGTCTTGCCGTGGGCGTGCAATGTGGCGGCGGTGGTGAGGATGATGAAATACATAATCAGATTTGAGAACAGCATTCCGGAAAGCGTGTCTGTGCGCGCGCATTTTAACTGGTAGCCTACGGACTTCTTGGGCGCGTGATCTTCGATTTTTTCGCGTTTTTCTTCCACTTCTTCGGCGGCCTGCCAGAAGAAAAGATAGGGAGAGATAGTGGTCCCCAGAATTGCTACCAGCACTGAGAGGAAGCCGCGCGAGAATTCGAGATGGGGTACGAGCGTGACCATCAGCGCGCGTCTCCAATCAACATGTGCGTAAAATGAGGCAAAGACGTACGCGAACAGAACGAGAGTCATCCACTTGAAGATTTCCGCCATCAGCTTGTAGGAGGCCCAGAACATCAGGACGACGATTAGAACGGCGTAGATTGGAATCCAGATCAGCATGTGGACTCCGGTGACGAGTTGCGTTGCCTCTGCCATGCCGCCAAGGTCGGCGCCTATGTTGATGATGTTCGCGACCGCGAGAATCGCACAAGCGCCCCACAGTACCCAGCGCGGGTAATACATGCGGACTGAAGCAGCCAAGCCGCGGCCGGTGACAATGCCGAGGCGCGCGCACATCAGCTGCACGGCCGTCATCAACGGAAATGTGAGCAGCGCGACCCAGAGGGTGGCGTAACCGTAGGCTGCGCCCGTTACGGAGTAAGTCGAGATTCCGGACGGGTCGTCGTCCGCAGCGCCGGTGATCAGGCCGGGACCGAGAATCGCGAAGAAGCGACGCAGAGCTTTGTCGAGCTTGCCGTGCTGCGGGCGTTTTTCGGCGTGCTGCAGGTGATCTTTAGGACGCTGGTCATCCTGCGGAACAGGGACGGGGATTTTGGTTGTCGTCATGATGCGGCTGCGGATTCGGACGTTATCGCACGCCTACAATCGCACAGTTTAAGTCTAGCAATCGTTACAATACGGCTTTGCATGTATGAATTGGCCAAGGAGTAAGCGATCGAAGTAGGAGAGGCTCGGTGGTGAAACGTAGTAGTCACAGTTTTGGTCTGACGGCAATGGCGGTCTTTCTGGTTTTCGGGGCCACAATGGCGACGCTCGCTGGATTTACCTTACTTTTTCCGGGCAGCTTTCTTGATCCGATCTGGCGGCTCAATCCTGAGGCGGGCGAGCAACTGCGTCAATTGGGCCGTGGAATCGGCATCGCATTTCTAGGCCTGGCTGCAGCGATGATCGCTGCCACGATCGGATGGATCAAGCGGCGCTTCTAGGGCTGGGCGCTTGCAGTAATCATCATTGCGAGCCAGGTGCTGGGTGATTTTGTGAATGCAGTGCGAGGGGAGTTATTGAAAGGCGCCGTAGGCGTAGCAATCGCAGGCGCGCTGCTGATTTACCTTCTGCAACCGAGGGTAAGATCGGCATTCGTCCGCAACTGCACCTAGCCGTTGTTCTGTTGGCTGAGAACGTCGCGCGTTGGACATGCTGGTGACGATATCGTTTGTGGCTGTCACATACCTGCGGGCCGCGCATGAGATCATAGCGCTGCGAGAGGATAGGGCCTCCCAACGATCACAATTTACCGCATTGGGATTCGCCGGCCAACGAATCCATGCAATCAAAATGGTCGTCCGCAAGCGACCAGCCGGTAATTCCACCGGCAGTTTGAATACGAACCCACCATTCCCTGCGGCCCTCAGAAATTACGCGCGCAGAGCAGTTCTGTAGGCAGCCTGAGTCGTCTTTCTCGGTAACGAAGGAACAATCGTAGCTCTTTTTCCATTCCCCGTTTACCCAGATATCCGCGAAGCCTTCTCCTTGGTACATGTATCGCAGGATGATGTCGCCCGGCTGAAGCCCCAATTCCGGCATCGCCTTGAACACGCGGATGCGGTCCGGTTCAAACGTCAGGTGTACACCGGTGAGCCCCGTAACGATCTGGCCCTTTGCGAGGGTCATTACATTCTTGCGGCCCTCATTCTTCCACGTGGAATACATTTGCGTCTCGCTCAACACGATCCACTTTCTGAAACTGCACCCTTCAAAAGGGCACGCGTTGAGGTCAATGACGGGTCGCGGTGGTTCTGCGATTGCGGGAGACTTCGCCGCCCTATTTTGAGCCGCGACGAGCACCGGGAGCACAGAAATTGCGGCGACGGCCAACCATCTGTTCGCGAGGCTCATTTTCACAAGGGTCATACCGGCAAGCTAAGAGAACCGCTCTTCCTTGGCGTGGGTTGGGCTTTTGGTTCCCTTCACGAAGCAAGAGTCACAGACGCGGGTGCCGTCTTTCAGGGTGAAGTCTACGCGGCGCGTTGGGTCGATATCGGCGCCACATTTTCCGCAGCGGTCTTCGTTGTTGCGATTGGTGCGATCGTCGTTTAGTGCGGCCATGGATTCCCTCGGATGTTTCCCCGGTCTATTCAAGCATAAAACGTGGTGCGAATGATTATTCAGGTTGACAGATGTTTCGATGGGAGTGACGGGTGGATGTGTCAGGATTCGGAGCGGCTTTTTTTCGTGGCAGGGACGATGTCGGTCATGATGAAGATTTCGTGTTCGTTGCCTAGATCGCGGGCGGAGGGGGTGAGGATTGTTTTGGGGCCGATGTAGAGTTTGCGATTGCGGGTGAGGGCCATGCGGACGTCGTTTTCGCTGAGGAATTCGGCGACTTCGATGGGTGGGGGGAGTGGGTGAGCGGGCGCCGGTGGACGGACCTCAGGGGCTGAAGCCCCCGGACCTGTGCTCGTTTTCGGCACGGATGAATCCGTGCCCTGACGTACGTCAGAAGCAAAATCCCCACCCTTCGCAGAGGGCGCGAAGGATGGGGCACCCGCAAATGCTCCGGCATCGGCAAGATTGCCAGATTTCGGCGCGGCTTGAGACGCGTCCTGACGAATATCGAGAGACGCGGCGGTTGAGCTGCTTCGACGGGGGATGCCGCGTGCGGTGAAGACTTGTTCGACGATGCGGGCGATTGTCTGGCGGTCGGGTACGGGTGCTAATGCTGCGGCTGCGGCGACTGTGGGAGAAAGCGTCGACTCCAAACGGGTCGCCTCAGGGTGAAAAGCCGTGCCCTGACGCACACCAGAGTCAAAATCCCCACCCTTCGCAGAGGGCGCGAAGGATGGGGCGCCCGAAAAACCTGACGACGAAAGACCGGAGTTTGTGGCAGCGCTTGAGAAGCCCGCGCTTGCTGCGGCGGACTTCTGCACCGGCACAGACATTGCTGCTAAGCGCTGATCGGCTGGGATGGTGCGGTGCTCGACGGGGCGGGATTCCCAGGCGACGCGCTTTATGTTCATCAGATGCTGGGGGCCGATGTTGTCGGAGGTGATGTTGCCGCCGGGGGAGCCGCAGCCGAGCGTCATTGCTGGAAATAAATTTGTGGAGTAGCCGATCGAGCCGTGGACTGATGAGGTGTTGACGGCGATGCGGAAGGCGGGGACGGCGAGGCCGTATTGCTTTACGGCGGCTTCGCTTTGCGAGTGGATTGAGGCGGTATGGCCAGCGCCGCCGTGGTGCAGCAGGCGGACGCAGATTTCAATCGCGGCGGCGAGATTCGGCGCTGAATAGAATGCGAGGATTGGCGAAAGCTTTTCGGCGGAGAGAGGCACGTCGCGGCCGATGCCGTCCAGCTGCGCGATCAAGACGCGCGTCGAGGGCGGGACTTTGATGCCGGCCATTTCAGCAATTGTTGTGGCGGGGCGCCCGACAACTTGCGTATTGGGAACATGCGCGCCACCGAGAAAAACGAGCGCGCCGAGGCGGTTGATTTCATCGGCGGAAAGAAAATATGCGTCCTGCTTGCGGCACTCTTCGAGCACCTGCTCGCGGATGGCTTCTTCGGTGACGATCGCTTGCTCGGATGAACAGATGGTGCCGTAGTCGAACGTCTTGCCGGCAAAAATATCGGCGACCGCTTTCTTCACGTTGGCGGTGCGCTCGATCAGAGCGGGAACGTTGCCGGGGCCGACGCCGTAGGCTGGGCGGCCGGAGCTGTAAGCGGCGCGCACCAGACCTGTGCCACCGGTGGCGAGGATTACTCCCGTGAGCCGATTTTTCATCAGCTCCTGCGTGCCTTGCATGGTGGGGTGTTCGAGGCAGGTGATGAGTCTTTCGGGGGCGCCCATTTTCAGCGCGGCTTGGCGCAATACGGCAGCGGATTCGCAGATGCAGCGCATGGCGGTGGGGTGCGGGCTGAGGACGATGGCGTTCTGTGCTTTGAGCGAGATGAGAGTCTTGTAAATGGCGGTGGAGGTGGGATTCGTCGAAGGGATTACGGCGGCGACAACGCCGACTGGCGCGGCGATTTCGATGATTCCCTTTTCGCGGTCTTCGCGGATTATGCCGATGGTGCGTATGTTGCGAATGGCGCGGGGGACGTCAATCGAGGCGAGGCGATTCTTTGTGATTTTGTCGGGGACGTTGCCGTAGCCAGTTTCTTCGACGGCGAGGCGGGCGAGCGATTCTCCGGCTTCGGTGGCTGCGTTGGCGCAGGCTTCGACGACGGCGTCAACTTGCTGCTGGGAAAATGTGGCGAACTTCTTTTGGGCTTCGTGGGCCCGCTCGACTGCATGGCGGGCTTCCTGGATGGAAATCAGGTCGCGATCGCGCAGGCTCAAAGAAAGTTCCCGGGGCTAAAGCCCATTTCGATGCGAACTGCTTTTTTCGCTGGACTGAAGTCCAGCTCCCCCTGCTAAAGCAGGGGGCTCCCACCGAAAGGCTCAAAGCAAAACTACTCCTGCTCTGCTCAAGCGGGGCTCGGACCGAATGGCTGAGACCAAGCTACTTCTGCTGGCCCTGCTGAAGCATGGGCTCCCACCTAACGACCAAATTACTTCTTACGCGAGAGGCCGCCGCCGGGCAAAATGTCTTCGACTAATTCGTGCGGGCGCGGAATCACGTGCACGGCTACAAGTTCGCCGACGCGGCGAGCGGCGGCGGCGCCTGCGTCCGTGGCAGCTTTTACTGCGCCGACATCGCCGCGTACCATCACCGTGACGTAACCTGCGCCGATATATTCTTTGCCGATGAGAATCACGTTGGCGGCTTTCACCATGGCATCGGCCGCTTCAATCGAGCCCACCAGGCCTTTGGTCTCGATCATTCCCAGCGCTTCGTTAGCCATGAATTCTCGCTCGCCTCCGGCTTGATTTTGTTGCAAATGTAAGTGTTAGCGTGGGCGCAGACTAACACGGTGACACGGGTGAATCAAGGAGCGGTGCGGCGGTTGTGCAAAATTCAGGCGGAGCGATGGGCGGGAAGCGCTACTCGGAGTGCTGGAGGAGCCCGACACCTGCGGCTGCGACGCTGTCGCGCGTGGTGTTCTTGACGAGGTACATGGCTTCGTCGGCTAGATGAAGGAGTTCGGCTTTGGTGCGCGAGTCGGTGGGATAGGAGGCGACGCCGACGCTGGCGGTGATTTGCACGTTGAGGCCCGGCTCCTTTAGCCAGACAGCTTCGCGAATCAAGGTGTGCAGGCGGCGGGCGACGCCGAGGGCGTTTTCTTTCGAAGTTTGCGGCAGCAGGATTACGAACTCATCGCCGCCATAGCGGAAGGCGAGATCGATCATGCGGCATTTTTCCTTGATGGCCGAGCCGATTTCGGCTAGGAGCTTCGAGCCCATCAGGTGGCCGTGGGTGTCGTTTATATTTTTAAAGTGATCGAGATCGATGAAAATGAGCGAGAACTCGAAGGCGTAGCGATGCGAGCGGTAAAGCTCGGTATCGAGCATGAAATTCAGGTGGCGCGCATTGTAGAGGCTGGTGCAATCGTCGGTGATCGTGAGTTCGTGAATGCGCTGGACGTGGCGCGCGTTTTCAATCGCGATCGCGGCGTAATCGGCGAGCGCTTCGAGCAGGGCGAGATCGCGCGTGCTGAAACCTTCCGGGCCGATGCAATTGATGAGCTCGATGACGCCGAGGCAATGGTCACGGAAGCGCACTGGAACGGCGACGATCGAGCGCGTTTCCATTTTCGTGCGTTCGTCAACCTTCGCGAAGAAGCGAGAATCTTTCGAGGTATCGGGAACGACGACGACTTCGCCGGTTTGTGCGACCCATCCAGCGAGGCCTTGGCCCAGCTTGATGCGGACGTCTTTGAGAGCTTCAGCGCCTACGCCAGTAGCGATCTGAAAATAGAGCTCACCTTTGTCCACGTCCATGAGGAGAAGCGACCAGGTGTCCGGGCGGAGAACTTCGTTGATCTTCTCCATGATAGTGCGCAAAACCTGATCGAGCTGCAGGGACGAGGTGAGAGCTTTGCCAAGCTCGTGGAAGACAGTGACTTCCGTGGCTTGCGCAGCTTGCGCGGCTTCTGGCACTGCGCGCGCAGTTCGGCGCCGCTCGACGCCGCCGAAGGGCTTGCCGTCATTCGCCCTGCGGACCGGTTCAGTCGGTGGACGTGGGCTCGGGTCTGGGGTCTTGTCGGGCAACTTTGACATTATAAGAGGCCATTTTCGGTAACTGCAATGGGCATCGCGAGAGGTTTGACCTAAGGCCAATCAGGGAGGGTTTGCGATTATTCAGCCTGGTGTGATTGACACACCCGCGACCGACGCCTATATTTTCTTTGGCTGCGGCCCTCCGGAATGTCATCGACACCATTTGGCGAACACTTGAAGCGCGAGCGGGAGATGCGAGGCGTTTCGCTGGCAGAAGTGTCCGCTGCGACACGCATCAGCACGCGATTTCTGGAAGCGATTGAGAGCGACCGTTGGGAGTCGCTGCCGGGCGGAGTGTTCAATCGCGGATTCATCCGGTCGGTGGCACGTTATCTCGGGCTTGATGAAGACAGCATGGTGGCGGAGTATGCGCTGGAAACGCGCGGCAGAGTGGAAGCCGGCGTGGTGCCCGACCCGCCGATGGAGATGCCGCGCAACTGGAAGCCGGCAATCGTGGCGGCGATTGTGCTGGTGGTGATTCTGGCGGGGGTTGGGCTCGCGTATGCGCGTTACGGAGGACAGATTGCGGCGCGGCTGCACTGGAAGTCGGCGACGGCGTCGGCGACGTCGGGCGATGCGGGGCGCGGAGCGAATGACGCGGCTGGGGGCGCTGCTGCTGCGGGCAATGGTGCGGCGCAAAATTCGAAGGCGAGCGACGGAGCCGCTGGGACTGCGGGGGCGGCCGCGGCTGATCCACTGGAACTCACGCTGCAAACGAGCAAGCTCGTTGATGTGACGATCCTAGCTGATGGCGCCACTATCTTTAGCGGGTCGATCGATGCGGGCGACAAGCGCGTGTTTGAGGCGCGCGACGCGTTTGACGTTAGCTCGAGCGATTCGAGCGCGATCGTTCTCGAACTGAACGGCCGTCGAGTGGGAGCGTTCGGGCAACTAGGGCTGCCGGGAAGCGTCAAGCTCACACGAAATGATTTGAAAGCACCTGCCGGAGATTCCCATTAGCGCGGAAGTGCGGGCAGAGATCCGGTCGGGGCACGCGCGTCCGGAGCGGAAGCTTGCCGTGTGCTCCGGCGGAATTTCGCTTTCGCCGGAAGACCGGGCGGAATTGCTGGCGGTGCTGGCCGCTGATGCGGACGAAGCAATCGCAGAGCGCGCACAAAGCGTCCTGGTTACGCTGCCGCAGGAAAGTTTTCTCACGGCGCTGGGGCGGCCCGATGCGGATGCGCACCTTTTCAGATATTCCGCGGAGCAGATTGCCGACAAGCCTGGAGTTGCCGATGCGCTGGCGAAAAATGAGGCTTGCCCGGCGGCGCTCGTCACGCGCGTGGCACGACATCTAACTGCTCCTGGAATCCAAGCTCTTCTCGACAACATGGAACGGCTCAGCTCAGACGAGCATCTGGCGACCGCTTTGGTGCAATCACAGGGCGCAACCGCCGAGCAACAAGCTCTCCTCGCGGAAATTCACAAGAACGAACCGATTCCCGCGAAGGCTCTCGAAGACGCGGTCAAGGAAGCGGAACCCGATCCTGTGAAGCGCGAGACACTGCTGAAGCAAGTGGCGCACATGAACGTGGTGCAGCGGCTCACGTTGGCTCTGAAGGGGAACCGCGAGGCGCGGATGATCCTGATTAAGGATCCCAACAAGCTGGTGCAGCGATGCGTGCTGCAATCGCCGCGGCTGACGGATATGGAAGTGGAAGCGTTTGCGAAAATGACGAATCTGTCGGAAGAAGTGTTCCGGGTGATTTCGTTGACGCGGAAATTCATCAAGAGCTATGTGATCATGAAAAACCTGGTGAACAACCCGAAGACGCCCCTCGATATTTCGCTTCACTTGCTGCCTAGGCTGAACGCAAATGATCTGAAGCTGCTGACCACGAATAAGAACATTCCCGACACGTTGCGTTCGATGGCGGTGAAAACGCAGCGCCAGCGAACGATCTCGACCCTGAAATAGGGATGGCAAGACGCAGGCTTCCCGGAGCTATTTCGCAGCGGGGGCTACGAGCGATGTTTCGACTTTCTTTTTGTACTCTTCCGCTTTGGCCAGAATTTCTGGCTCATTAAGCGTGAGCAGCCGGTGGTCTTCCATTACGATTTTACCGTTGATGACGACCGTTCTCACGTCTGCGGCCTTCTGGGCATAGACGAGGCTCGAGTAGACGTTGTACATCGGCGTGGCGTGCGGAGCGGCGGTTTCGATCAGGATAAAGTCCGCCTTCTTGCCGGTTTCGAGCGAACCGATCTGTTTTTCCAAGTGCAGTGCGCGAGCGCCGCCGATTGTCGCCATCTCGACCACTTGCTGTGCTGGCAAGGCGCGAGGATCACGGCGCGCGATTTTCTGCAGCTTGGCGGCCAGGTCCATTTCCTCGAACATGTCCTGATTGTTGTTACTGGCAGCGCCGTCCGTGGCCAGACCAACTGCCTGCCCTGCGGCTAGCATATCTACGACAGGCATTACGCCCGCTGCCGTTTTCATATTACTCGATGGGTTGTGAGTGCAGCCAACGCCGAAGTGCGTGAGGATCGCGATGTCGGCAGAATCCACCCAGACGCAGTGGGCGCCGATCACGTCGGGGCCAAGCAAGCCGATTCGTTCGAGGTATGCGACGGGCGTGGCGCCGTGTTTTTCGCGGCTTAGCTGAAGCTCGAAAGGCGCTTCTGCGATGTGAATCGCGATTGGTGCGTGGTTGCGACGCGCGAGTGCGGCTGAATCCAGGAGCGTTTTCTCCGATAGCGTGTAAATCGAGTGTGGCCCGACGGCGGCCGTGATCAGTGGGTCAGCTTTCCAGTCGTCGATGAATTTCTGCGTGTAGTCGAATGCCTGCTGTGTCGTTTTGTTGTCTGGAGCGGGAAAATCGATGATCGTTTCGGCGAGCACGCCCCGCATGCCGGCTTCCTTCGTTACCCGCGCAACGGCGTCTTCGAAATAGTACATGTCACAATAGGTGGTCGTTCCACCGCGCAGCATTTCGAGAAGACTCAACCGAGTGGCCCAAACGACAAAATCTTCGGTAACGTTGCGCGCTTCGGCAGGAAAAATATATTTGTTAAGCCATTCGTCGAGTGAAAGATCGTCGGCGATGCCCCGAAAGAGGCTCATGGCCGCGTGCGCGTGGCCATTGATGAGGCCGGGCATGATGATGCCGCCGCGCGCGTCGATTATTTTCGGCGCTTCGTATTTAGATTCAATCTCGGTTGATTTACCAACCGCCACCATGGAATCGCCAAGAACGGCGACCGCACCATCGTCGATGACGCGACGCTGCACGTCCATGGTGACAACGGTTCCGTGAACGACGAGCAGGTCAGCCTTGTCCTTGGCGTAGCTTGGCAACGGCAGGAGCAACGCGACGAAACTGGAGATCAACGCGCGCGAACGGAATCGAAGAAGAAAGCCAGGCATCGCGCAGCAGAATTTACGAATCATGATCCCGCCTATCCTTGAGTCGTATTGTGAAGAATTTTCTTACAGGAACGACGAATCGAAGGCTCGCGGCAGAAGACTGGACATCTTCTCCTCCAGCACTTTGCCTTTGAGATTCGCCATGATCACCGGAACGTCACCGCAAAATTCCCAGATGATCTGGCGGCAGGCGCCGCAGGGTGGCGTGAGCGTGTCGGTGTCCGCCACGACTGCAATCGCTTCGAAGCCCCGCTCGCCTTCGGAGACTGCCTTGAAGATGGCTGTCCGTTCGGCGCAACACGTCAAGCCCAGCGTGGCATTTTCGACATTGCAGCCTGAAAACACGCGCCCGGATTTTGCGCGCAAGGCGGCCCCGACACGGAAATTCGAATAAGGAGCGTGCGCGTTTTCCCGGGCCTGCTTGGCGGCAGCGATCAATGCGTCATATTCGGTCATTTATTTACACTCTCTGATACTCGTTAGTTCTTTTCTGCGGCGATACGTGGAATCACGGCGCGAAGCAAGGCGATGAATTGAGTCTTCACGCGCTCGCCAGTCTCCATTACTTCCGCGTGATTGATCGGTTGATCGAGAATTCCCGCGGCCATGTTCGTGACGCAGGAGATTCCCAAGACGCGAATGCCCATGTGGCGCGCGACGATCGTTTCCGGCACCGTGGACATGCCGACCAGATCGGCGCCGATCGTTCTGAGATAACGAATTTCAGCGGGCGTTTCGTAGCTCGGGCCCGAAAGCGCGGCGTACACGCCTTCGTGCACTTCGATGCCAAGCCGCTTTGCTTCAGCCAGCGCAATTTCACGATATTGCTTCCAGTATGCCTGGGTCATGTCGGGAAAGCGCGGACCGAAGCGTTCATCATTCGGCCCAATCAGTGAATTCGCTCCCTGAAGATTGATGTGATCGCGGATCACCACGAGCGCGCCCTGCTTATATCCAAGATCAATGCCGCCTGCGGCGTTGGTCAGGATTGCCGAGCGAATTCCAAGCCTGGCAAGTACGCGCATCGGGAACACGACTTCCTTGGCAGTGTAACCTTCATAGAAATGGACGCGGCCTTGCATCACTGCGACTTCGATACTGCCTACCTTGCCGATGGCGAGCTGGCCTGCGTGACCTACGGCCGTGGAGCGCGGAAATCCCGGAATCTTCTGATAGGGAATTCTTGTAGCGCCGGGGAGCTCGTCGGCAAAAGCGCCAAGGCCCGAACCAAGAACCAATGCGATTTTGGGCCGGAGCTTTGTTTTCGAAAGGACGAATTTCGCGGCACGCTCGGCTCGCGCGAATTCACTGTCTCGCGCCGCAGCCGCCGAACGAGCCGGCGTCATTGCAACATGACTCCAACGATTGAAGCCGACATGAGATTGGCCATGGTGCCGCACAACATCGCGCGAAGCCCGAGCCTCGCCAGATCGGTTCGCTTATTGGGAGCGAGCGCGCCAATGCCGCCAATCTGAATGCCGATAGAACTGAAATTTGCGAAGCCGCAAAGCGCAAAGGTGGCGATCGTAAACGAACGCGGGTCGAGCGTCTCTTTCATTGGGCCGAGACGCTGGAAGGCGACGAGTTCATTCGTCACCATGCGAAGACCCAGCAAGTTGCCGATCACAGGCGCGTCGTGCCATGGAATTCCAATCAGCCATGCGATGGGGGCAAGAAACCAGCCTATAATTTGCTCCACACTCGTGGGGAACCATTCAATGCGGTGAAGGGCGAGGGCGTTGTGGATCGCGCCAAAAACGCCATCAACCAGGTAAATCATCGCGATAAAAGTGATCAGCATCGCGCCTACGTTGAGGGCCAAGCTGAGCCCATCGGTAGTGCCGCGGGTTAAAGCGGCCAACACGTTCTTGTCGCGCTCGACCTCCGCCATTTCCACTCGGCCGGATGTGACCGGTTTTTCCGTTTCCGGCACGAGCATCTTCGAAAGCAAGATTGTGCCCGGCGCGGTCATAATCACGGCCGCGAGCACGTGCTTCGCTTCGACGCCATATGCGATGTATGCAGCCATCATTCCGCCCGAGACGTGAGCCATCCCGCTGGTCATGATGGTCATCAACTCCGAATGCGTCACTTCCGGCAGAAACGGGCGAATCGTGAGTGGGGCTTCCGTCTGTCCCATGAAGATGCTGGCGGCAACGTTGAGCGATTCCGCGCCGCTTGCGCCCATCAATCGCGTCATCACCACAGCGGCAATCTTGATGATGAATTGCATCACACCGAAGTAATAGAGAACCGCAAAAAACGCAGCGATGAAAATAATCGTTGGCAGCACCTGAAACGCGAAGAAAAATCCCATCGGCGAACCTTTTTTGCCGAGGTCACCGAATACGAAGGAAGAACCGTAGAACGCGAAATTGAGCATCCAGTTCACGCCTTCGCCCGCCTGGTGAAAAATCCAGCGGCCGTACTCCCAACGCATCACGAGAAATGCGAAGACGATCTGCAGACCCAAGCCCCACGCGACAGTTTTTCGTCGGATTGCGCGGCGGTTCGTCGAAAACAAAAACGCGAGGGCCATAAGAACGAGCATTCCCACCAGGCCAATCAGGCGATGCATTCGATGGAGTCTCCCCACACTGCTCTTGGAATCACAGTGCTCCTTCCGCGCCAATCACTTTTCGGACGAGCGGTAACACGTGCGGCGGTCGCGGTCCAATTTCAAAGCTTTTCGCCAGCAATCCCATCGAGTGCGGAAGACGGGATTCGAGATTGTAACGCACGGTGCAGAGCGTCTCGCCCGCCTTCACCGGATCGCCAAGCCGCTTCTCGACGATCAGGCCGACGCCGGGATCGATTGTGTCTTCCTTCTTCTCGCGGCCGCCGCCCAGCATCATGCTGGCGACTCCCACCTGCTCGCACTGAATCGCGATAATGAATCCATCTGCGGGCGCGGCGACTCGGGCTTCGTGCCGTGCTTGCGGCAACTTGTGTGGATCGTCAACGACGCCGGCATCGCCGCCTTGCAGGCGAATGATCTCGCGGAATGTATCACGGGCGCGCCCGGAAGCAATCATTTCCGCTGCGAGAGCGCGGCCGTCAGCGATCGATTTCGACTTGCCACTGAGCAAAAACATCCACGCAGAAAGCTCGATGCATATTTCGCGCAAGTCTGCCGGGCCCTTGCCGTTCATGATCTCGATGCACTCTTCCACTTCGAGCGCGTTTCCGACTTTTCGGCCAAGCGGCTGTTCCATGTCCGTGATGAGCGCTATAACTTTTTTCCCCATGCGCGTCCCGGTCTCGACCATCAATTCGGCGAGATATTCGGCATCGGATTGCTTTTTCATAAAGGCGCCGACGCCTGTCTTAACGTCGAGAACGAGTGCGTCGATGCCTTCCGCCATTTTCTTGCTCATGATGGAAGCGCAGATCAGATAAGGGCTTTCCACGGTCGCAGTAACATCGCGCAGGGCATAGAGCTTTTTGTCGGCTGGCGCGATTTCGGGTGTTTGCCCGATTAGTCCACAATGGCATTTCTCAAGGACGCGCCGGAATTCATCCAGCGTGAGATTCACGTTGAAGCCGGGAATCGATTCGAGCTTGTCGAGTGTGCCGCCGCTGTGGCCGAGGCCTCGTCCGCTGATCATCGGCACGTAAAGCCCGGCGGCCGCGACCACCGGCGCAATCACGAGTGAAGTCTTATCGCCGACGCCACCCGTAGAATGCTTGTCGACTTTGGAGGCGGGAAGACTGGACCAATCGAGAACGGAGCCCGAATTCAGCATGGATTCCGTGAGAGCTGCAAGTTCCGTGCGCGTCATGCCGCGCCATAGGACAGCCATGAGCCACGCGGCTATCTGGTAGTCCGGGATGCGTTCGTGGGTGGCGCCTTCGATGAGAAAATCAATTTCTTCGCGGGATAATTCGATGGCTTCGCGTTTTTTGCGGATGATGTCGACAGCGCGCATAGATTGGAATCGTGCGCGAGGCTAGCATTCTGCCGGAACCGAGTCAACGAAACCTCCGAGAGATATTTCTCGTAGGATCGATCTCAGCCGGAGAATCAGGGGTTGCCGATGAAACTCGTACGCACAACCTTGCAATCAATATATCTGGCGGCTGATATCATCAGTCGGTCCCGGAGACCATCTTGCACAGGGCCATTGCATCCAGCCTGTTCATTTGTTTGCTTTCAATTGTCTCGCCTGTGTCCCACGCGCAGTGGATGGGGCGGCAGACCGGCTGTTACGAGTCACCCATAAAAGCAAATCCCAATCGGCCGACGGTTGCGAACCCGGCAGACATTACGCAATATGGCGTGCTCGAAATTGAATACGGATGGGATCGAACATCGCTCGGAGCGGGCGCGCGCTTAGACGATACAGTGGGGCTATTGAAATTCGCATTTCTGTGCGATGCGGAGCTGCGGTGGTCAACCACAAGCGTGTTGATTGAAAACCAACAAGGCGGGGGGCAAACGGGAATCGGCGATAATTGGTTTGGGCCGCAGATTCGTTTTTATCGGCAGACAGCGCATGTTCCATCCCTCGCGTTCAGCTACGCGGTGAAGGCTCCGACGGCTAGTACGATGAAGGGCCTGGGCTCGGGGCGCGTCGATCACCAATTCACGTTTCTCGCGAGCAAAGACATCCACGACGTACATTTCGATTTCAACGCGTCATACTTTTTGATTGGTCGCCCGGCGAGTTCAGGATTCGATTCTCTCTGGCAAATCAATCTGGCTTTTTCGCGCGCAATTTACGGCAACCTTGGCTTTACGGGAGAATTTTACGGAGATACGCGACTGAACGCCCAAAATCCGGCTCTGGCATCGAATCTTTGGGCGCTTACGTACAACATCTTGCCGCGGCTGGTGGTGGATGGCGGGATCGACGTGGGCTTGACGCACGGTGCGCCACAGAAACGGTTTTTCGCCGGCGTCACATATTCAATCACGAATATTTACAAAGACCTGAAGAAACACTGACGCTAGCCAGCTAGATTGGCTGCCGTGCGGCGCGCTCAGAAATATCGGCAGCCACCGTCTGCATTTCCGAATGGATCCGGCCATTTGATGCGAGCAGCTCGCGGTCGCCGGGATGATAGGGTTTGCCGGAGAAATCCGTGACCATTCCGCCGGCTTCCTTCACCAACAGCATCCCCGCTGCCGTGTCCCAGGACTTCAGGCCAAATTCCCAGAATGCCTCGAAGCGGCCGGACGCGACTCCGCAAAGATCCAGCGCAGCCGATCCGTCGCGCCGCAC
Source organism: uncultured Acidobacteriota bacterium (assembly GCA_963721825.1). Taxonomy (GTDB): domain Bacteria; phylum Acidobacteriota; class Terriglobia; order Acidiferrales; family UBA7541; genus Palsa-295. Next base: position 550,992 of record CAVRLE010000004.1, read on the forward strand.
GCCGTGCGTTCGAAGTGTAAAACCTGCGTAGTAAGCGATATTCGTTTGCTGGTTGCGCTGATCGGGCGGAAATCCTGTGACGAGCAGGCTCGTAGCCAGCGTGCCGATCTGCGAAACGTGTATCGGTTTGTGGTCGAGGTACGCACCTTCGCCGCGCGCGGCCGAGAACATCTCGCCACTCACGGGGTTAAAAACAACGCCGACAATCGGCTCGCCATCTTCGAGCAATCCAATCGAGACGCCAAAACACGGATACCCGTGCGCGAAATTCGTGGTGCCATCCAGCGGATCGACGTGCCAGCGATATCGCGCTTTCCCCGTGGGCCCGCCGCTTCCCTCTTCGGCCACAATTTCGTGCTGCGGGAAATATCGCCGCAATCTGCCGACCACAATTTCTTCCGAGCGCCGGTCGGATTCCGTGACGATATCCACTTCGCCCTTGTAAGTAATCTTCTTTGGCCGATCGAATTCCGTCCGCAGCAGCGCACCCGCTTCGCGCGCTGCATCAATCGCGACTTCGAGAAATTGGTTCATTAGCGAGGCATCGCCGAAGTGAAATATTCCTTGCGGTATCGCACAAGGTCTCCCGATTTTACCGTCACTTCCACATGCCGGGTGCTGCCGGGTTTCGGCGGCGGGTTCGGATAGTAACCGAGCAAATATTGCGTGCGCAGCTCGCGGTTGATGCGATCGAACATCGCGTCGAGCTGCTGAAGCTCGTCGAGAATAAAAAACGCTCCGCCAGTACTGTCTGTGATTGTGATGAGCGCGTGCTCGCCGGCGGTGTTGCGGCCGTTTTCGTTCTTCACCGGACGAATGATGATCGAATAAAGCAGCGTGCCGGACCGGATTGCCGCTCGGCGCGCGTCGTCAAACTTCGAAACGCTCGTCGTCTCCCCACCGTCGGTAACCAGAACGATCGCGCGGCGCCGTTCCTGGGGCAGTTTTCGCAGCGCATTCGACGCAAGGACCACCGCATCATACATGGCTGTTCCTGCGCCTGGGCTGATTCTCTCCGCGGCAGCCTGTAGTCTCGGAACGTCGTCCAAAAATTCCGACAGCTGTATGACCGAATCCGAGAATTCGAAAACTGAGAGCGTATCCGTCGGCCGGACCACCTGCTTGATGAAGTGCGCCGCCGCGTCTGCCTCGAATTTCAGATCTTTGAACGTGCTCATGCTCGAATCGACCATCAGCGCCAGGTCGAGCGGCCGGTTTGTTTGAGCTTCAAAGCGCTCGATTTTTTGGGGTACGCCTTCTTCTTTTAATTCGAACGCGTCCTGCGTGAGATCGGGAACCGGACGCCCGTTCGCATCAATCACGCTCGCGAGAATGCTAACGAGGTTCACGTCCACGCGAATCTTAGGCTTCTGCTCCTCCTGTGCAATCAATGGACCAGGCAACGGGCCACACAATCCCACGCACACCACCGCTACAGCCAGCGGCACCGCGCTGAACATCCGAGGCAATATTTTCATCTAAGGGGTAGATTCATCCGCGCGGGAAATGGCTTTCTGTGACGATATTTCCCTGGCTATTTCGCCTTCGGCCCAGACCGCTCCGCCGGCGAAATATTCCTTCTTCCAGATGGGCACGGTGAGCTTCAAGGTGTCAATCGCGTATCGGCACGCGTCAAATGCGGCAGCGCGGTGCGCTGAACTCACCGCAATCCAAACGCTGGTTTCGCCAATCTCGAGCCGTCCCAGGCGATGCACGATGATGATGCGGTGAATCTGAAATTTCTCGCGCATCTGCGAGCCAATTTCGCGCATTTTCGCGAGCGCCATCGCTTCGTAGGCTTCATATTCGAGGTACAGCGTCCGCCTGCCGCGGAAATTGTTGCGTACAAAGCCGTCGAACACCACTGCTGCCCCGTCCTCCGGCGCCTTGAGGCTTTCAACTAGCTCCTGTGGCCGGATCGATTCGCGGACGAGCTGAAAAATGTCTTCGACCGTCGCGACATGTTCTCCGCCGCTCACAGGCGGAAGAAACGCCACCTCATCACCCGCAGACAACGATTCGCGCCAGCCGGCGTACTCCTGATTCACCGAAGCCGCAATCGAAGGACGAAATTCCGCCAGCTTCGGAAAGCGCCGGCCGTAACGCTCGAAGAGATCCTCCACGCGCGCGCCGTCGGAGAGCTCAGCCTCGTCCTGGTCGAGACCCACAATATCCTTTAACTGCCCGAAAAATAGCACTCGAACACGCATGCCGTTCATTCTATCGCGACCTTTCGCAGCAGGCGCGGAATTTGGTGCCCCAGGAATCGGCACGGCGACCAATTATTGCCCTGAATGCGCGCCGCCCGCCGTCTTCGCCATACCGCTCACCTCATCGAGGCGCACAGCCGCTCGCGACAGTGCGGCCGCAAGCGCGCTGGCCTCGCGGTGGAACGTAGCGGGATCATTGCGATCGAGCGCCTCATTCACACCAGGCATTGCCTCCGCCGCGTAACCAGCATAACTTCCCGGCGCAAAAATCGCGTGCTTGTACCAGGGGCGGCCTACAAGCCCTTCAGGAATAAGCAGCGACTGTTCCACACTTGCCAGCACACGATTCAGTTCACGTTGGGTGGCCGGGCTCAGCATTGCAGGTGAAATCGCTCCGAGCGCCGTCGCCGTCCGAGATGCCGACGCCGTCAACTGATCACCGGCATCCGAAACAGCCTTCCAATCGGACGCCTCCGCTCCCTTCGGCTCACGCACGCGCGCATTCACGTCGCTAATCATCCGTGCAATTTCACTCGCGTACGCTGAATAGTCGAACGGCAGTACATCCGCTTCATCCAACCGCAGCGCGACCGTGCCCAGAATCCGCGCCAGCGTCGCATGGTAAACAAATGTCGGATCGCCGAATTGTTTCATCCAGTAAAAATCGTCGTACAACGAGTGATAGACGCCGTAGTCGCCGCTGAAGCCCATGTCCAGCGAAGGAATGCCCGCAAAGTCAAAGAATGGACAGAAATCAGAGCCCGCTCCCAAAGCGCCGACGGGCGTTTCGCCAGGAGTCTCTGCCTTGAGTTCTGGCCGCGCGATACCGTTGGGCGCGCTTTTTTTCTGCGAGGAATGCTCTCGCCACATGTCATATACGCTTCGCCTTGTCTCGGGATCCTGTATTTGACGCGCGACGTCGCGCACCAATTCTTTCAGAGATGGCGTCGCCCCCGCGCTGAAGTTAGGTCCGGTTACGCCCACATCGGTATTTATATATGCGACGGCTTTCGCTTGAAGCTCGGCGCGATTCCCTTCCACCCATTCCGTCGAGCCGAGTAGTCCCGGCTCCTCTCCATCCCACTCGCACATCACGATTGTGCGACGCGGTTTCCAGCCGCTGCGAGCCAGCTCGCCAAGCGCTCGCGCTGTTTCGAGCATCACAGACGTGCCGCTACTCGGATCGGCAGCCCCGTACACCCAAGCGTCATGGTGATTGCCGAGAACAACCCATTGCCCATCATCGGTGCCGCGCAATTTTGCTATCACGTCGAAGATGGGACGCTGCGCGAAGTCCATCACCAGCTTGATGTGAACTTCCGATTTGCCGGGTCCCACATGATATGTAAACGGCAAGCCTCCCTGCCAGTTCCTCGGAACGTGCGGCCCGCCAAGATGTTCGAGAATTGCCCACGCGTCTTGCGCATTGATTGGCATCGTCAGAATATGCGGCAGGTTCGCAGCGGCGGCGGGCGCGATTCGCTTTGCATCGGGCGTCGACGCGACTCCCGGAGTAAGCGGGTCGCCGGGATAATATTCCGTATAAAGGATCGACCCGCGCTGAATCCCGCTCATGGGCCGCCACGGGCCTCTGGGAAATACATCCCCTGCCATATAACCGTCGTCCGCTGGATCGGAGAAGATAATCAGTCCCGCCGCCTTATGCTCTTCTGCCAATCTCGACTTGATGCCGCGATAGTTGTGGCCGTACCGGGCGATCGCGATCTTTCCTTGCACACTCACGCCTAGCGAATCGAGTTCCGCATAATCCTCAGGCGTTCCATAGTTCACGTAAACCACCGGCGCGGTAACTTCACCCGAAGGCGAGTAGGTGTTGAATGCCATTACGGCGCGAGGGTCTGTCGTGTCTTTGTCCACATCTACCGGCTGCTCGGGCGTAGCGAGCGCTTTTTTTGATGGTGCGACGAGTTCAAGCTTCACTTCGCGCGGCTCCGCCATCCACACGCTGTATGTAACGATTTCGGCGTCGAAGCCAAAGCTTCGATATTGGGCCCGCAGCCATTCAGCCACTTGATGACTCGCTTCCGTGCCGGCCCTATGCGGTTGGCTGGTCAAATGGCGCAAATTGCTCTCAGCATACGCGGCGTCGGGGATACCCTGGAGCTTGGATTCAAGAGCGTGTTCGGACTTGGCGCGCTCGGGAAAGAACCCGCGGATGCCGCCGTTCTGATCTTTTCCGGGGGCGGACGAGAGCACGAGAGGCATCGTCAGAACAATGATTGCACCGTATCTGCGGGCCAAATGATTCATCATCACCTCATGAGCAGCCGATGAGTTTATCTTAGATGGACGCGCGAATCGCAAAGCTGTTTCGGCTTTCTCGAACTTTGAATCAGGCAGAAGGTGCATATTCGCTGATTGCTTCAATCGCTTGACGCGAGGCACCTTGCACCTTAGGGTAGATTCCGTGGTCGAAGCGGGAGAAAACACAGCACATGAAGATTCTTATTTCCGGAAGCTCGGGTTTGATCGGCGGGGCAACCGCGACGGCGCTGAAGTCCGACGGCCACAATGTGGTTCGCCTCGTTCGTCCCGGTAAAGCGCCGAATCCAGAGGACGTGCAGTGGGATCCGATGCGCGCGACCGTTGACGTAGCGGGTCTCGAGGGCGTCGACGTAGTGATCCACCTAAGCGGCGCGGGAATCGCTGATGGCCGCTGGACAGCAGAACGCAAACAGCTTCTTCGCAGCAGCCGCATCGACACCACTCGCGTCCTCGTCGATTCGCTTTCGCGGCTCAAGCAAAAACCGCGAGTGCTGATCGTCGCCTCGGCAATCGGGTACTACGGCTCTCGAGGCGACGAAATTCTCACCGAATCGAGCACCAACGGGACAGACTTCCTCGCATTGGTCTGCCGCGACTGGGAAGCTGAAGCCAGCCGCGCTGCCGCAACGGGCATTCGCACGATCATGTTGCGCACCGGGATTGTTCTCTCCGGCAAAGGTGGAGCGCTTCCGCGCATGCTGACGCCCTTCAAACTCGGAGTTGGTGGTCGCCTCGGCAGCGGGCAGCAGTGGATGTCGTGGATTGGGATCGAGGATGTGGTGGGAATCATCCGCCAGACGATCGCCAACGAGCGGGTGAGCGGTCCCGTAAATGTCGCGGCGCCAAGTCCGGTGCGAAACGAAGAATTCACACGTCTGCTAGCCGGCATGCTGCATCGACCGGCCATTTTTCCGGCACCTGCTTTTGTACTGCGCCTCGCAATGGGCGAAATGGCCGACGCCATCTTGCTCGGCAGCGACCGCGTAAAACCAGACCGAATGCTCGCAGCCGGATATAAGTTTCGATTCGAGATTTTGGAGCCAGCACTGCGCGCGGCGGTGCTCTCGCGAATGTAATCAGTCGGAAAGGTTAAAGATCGAGACGCTGGAGCAAAGCATTGAGGTTCGATTCGTCGACGACCAAGGCTGGCCCCGTAGCGGAAAGCTCCTCGCCTTCGTCGAATGCCTGAAATAGCCGCATCTTCGCCGCGGCATATTCTTCAGTTCCCGTCAGCGCTCGCCCCGTTGCTTCGCCCCATTTCTTGATCGCATCCTGTCCCACAAAAATGCGAACCGGAAACATCTTCTTTCGATCTGCGGACACATAGTAGACGTACTCGTTTCCGCGAGCATTTCCCTGCTGCCCGGGATGCGCATCTTGAAACTGATACTGATAGACGTAGCCGCTTTCCGCCGAGTAGCTCTTGATTCGTCGAACTGCCTCCGGTTTTGCCATGCCGAGATTATTCGGCGGGTTCTGCGCTGCTGTCAACACTGAGCCGCACTCGAATGGAGCCTCGAATCGTAACTGCTTCGGTCGAGTGCCAAATTGAATTGCAAGAACGCCGATATGGGACGGTGAGGAGCGCGCGGAAGGATTTTTGATCACCACACCGCAATCTCTCCCGCACCACGATTCTTCTCTATCCTCCTGAATTAACAAAGCTTACCTGCCCAACGTACAAACAAACGCACCAAAGAAATCGCCTAGGCTCGTAATGCTCCGCGATGGCACATCCCGTGCGTTAAGCCGTCGCGCAGATGATGCCCTCAATCAAACGGCGGTGGCTGAAGACGACTCTGAGTCGGGCTGCCACCACGTTTGACCGAACGAATCGCGCTGCGAATCTGCTTTTGCTCACGGTTTTCTGTGCTGCTGCCATCGCGATGCCCGGCTGCGCGGGAATCACGTTAACAGGCCCCGCGGTCGTCACCATAGCCTTGCTGCCAACACAAGTAAGCCTGCCCCTCAGTCAGTCACAGCAATTCCAGGCAATCGTCACCGGCACGTCGAACAAAAGCGTTACGTGGTTTGCCGGCGGCGTCGCCGGTGGAAGCGCAACCGCCGGCACAATTTCGCCGAGTGGCTTGTACACCGCTCCAAGCGCGATACCCTCGCCTCCCACCGTCACCGTAACCGCGTCAAGCAATACGGATAGCAGTGCGACAGCGTCTGCCGTCGTCATGCTCACAGGCGGAATTGTAATCGGGATCTCGCCCACTTCCGCCACGGTGTTAAGCGGAGCCGGACAAGCGTTTACAGCAAGTATCGCGGGCGCAGCCTCGAATGCGGTCACCTGGAGCGTGAACGGCGTCGTTGGAGGCAATTCGATTCTAGGTACGATCGTTTCCAACGGATCCGCAAGCGCGCTGTACGTCGCGCCAGCGGTTCCGCCTTCACCCTCGACCGTTAGCGTCACGGTCACCAGCGTCGCCGATCCCACTAAATCCGCTACCGCAAGCGTCGCCATCACATGCTCGGCGACAAATACCATCTCGCCACCCGCAGCCACAGTTTCACTCGCGCTGACACAAACATTCAGCGTGTCGTTCTGTTTGGCTGCGGGTGCCACCATCGAATGGGATGTCAACGGAATTCCCGGCGGCAACTCGACAATCGGGACAATCTCGCCAAGCAGTGCGAATACGGCTGTATACACGGGGCCGACAGATTTGCCCACACCGAGCACGGTTGTGATTCATGCCGCTAGCGGAACGCTCAATGCATCCGCACCGGTGACGCTCATCAGCAACATCACCGTCACAGTGTCGCCCTCATCGGCAACGATTCAGGTCGCACAGCGCACATCCTTCGGAGCCACTCTGACCAACACATCCGATACGCTAGTCTCCTGGTTCGTGAATGGCTCCGCGAACGGGAATCTAACAGTCGGACAAATTTGCCAATCAGGTTCCAATCCCTGCATCGCTCCGGTCGGCCCAAATTCCAGTAGTGTCGATTATCTCGCACCTGCCATCGCCCCTAATGTCGATCCTGTTACGCTCATCGCTGTGAGCCATGCGGACCCCTCGAAAACCGGCACCGCAATCGTGTCCGTCACAGGGGTATCAGGTCCGCTCTCGGTTTCAGTTTCACCGTTCTATGCTTTCGTTCCGCATTCCACGAGCACTCTCAGTACCCGCCAATTTTTCGTCGCCGTCGCCGGCAGCGGCAACACCGCCGTCACCTGGAGCGTTCAATCCGCAATCGCCGACCAGGGCTGCGGTGGCGCGGCCTGCGGCTCGGTAGATGCCAACGGCGTCTTCACCGCACCCACAGTCGCGCCGTCGCCGAACGCCATCTCAATCGTCGCCACCAGCGTGGCCGACAACACGAAGTCCGCGTCCGCAACCATCGCCATCACATCCGGCCCAACCATCGAAGTAATCTTGCCATCCAGCGCGATGGCGGGCGCCATTGAAGGTTTCCCCGTGTCGGTTCAAGGATTGAACTTTGTGCCCGGCAGCGCCGGCACAGGTTCCGCGATTCTCCTCAACGGCGTCGCGCGTCCTACCACGTGCTCGACTGCGACCACCTGCACGATCGCGCTCACTCCCGCCGATCTGCAAACAGCCGCAACGTTCGCTTTGCAAATCTCCAATCCCGGCGCCCCCGCCCTTCTCTCCAATCCTGTCCCGTTCGTCATTCTGCCATTCGACATTTCGGAAGACATCATCGCTTTGACCTCCGCTCAACCGATCGCTTCCAACAAGAGCATCACCGTAGTCGAACCAACCACAGCCGCCATTTCTATTCCGCTCGACGTGGATTTCGATGGCCTTCTGACAAACGGAACCTGCGGGGTGGAAGGCACGCCACTCACCATCACGCGCCCGGCATCGGGTACGCAAACGATGAGTCTCTGCATTCACGGCAGCGGCCTCGATCCTACGATGACCTACGCATTCACAGGACCCGGCGCAGCGCCAGGCGACATCCCCGTCACCGCGTCAGCCATCACCGGCCTTTTTCCCAACACAATCGAGCTCGATCTGCAAATTTCGAGGACAACTGTTCCCGGCGTCCGCACGCTTTTTATCACTTCGCTGAACAACGACCGCGCCGCAGCCACCGGAATCCTGGAGGTGAAATAATGAAGACAATTCGAACACTCGCCGCGCTTGCACTCGTAGCCATCTCATTTGCGGCAAGCAACTCGTCCGCCCGTGCCACGACGCTCAAGCGCATGTCCGTTACCGATTTATCCCGCGCAGCTCACATCGTCGTCCGCGCGCGTTGCGTCACAAATTCCACCCGCTGGGACGCCGGCGAAATTTGGACCTTCACCACGTTTGACGTCGAGGAAACCTGGAAAGGCTCCGCCCCCGCACAGATTACAGTCCGTCTGCTCGGCGGCAATGCCGGAAATTTCACGTCCACAGTGTCCGGCGTCCCGCGATTCTCGCAGGGCGAAGAATTAATTCTGTTTCTCGAGCGCACCCCGGCCCAGGACTTTTCGATCGTCAGCTGGGTGCAAGGCACCTTCCGAATCGGCCTCAACCGCACCACCGGCGAAGAAACCGTCACGCAAGACACCGCCGCCTTCCCCGTCTTCGACCCGGCCTCGCAGCGCTTCGAAACCACCGGCATCCGCAAAATGCCAATCAGTACATTCCACTCCCTGGTGATAGCCTCGACCCAAACTCACGCCGCGCAAGGAAGCCGCCAATGAAACGCCCCATCGCGCTGGCAACGATATACCTTTTGATTTTCGCCGCTGTTCACACCCCCGACGCCTTCAGCTACACCACAGATTCCACAGTCCCGCTCGCTGGCGGTTGTCCTCAATCAAACCGCTGGAATCTCTCGCTCGCGTCGCCCCTGAATCGCCGCTGGAGCACGTCCCTTCCGCTCACAAGCAACACGATCCTCACAGTCGCCGCCCAAGGCACGCCCGCGCGGCTCGACGAAATCGAGCAATCCATCTCAGACTCCTTCGAAGCCTGGACCGGCGTCACAGGCACCACCTTCAACACCGCCGCCCATCCCGGCCTCATCGCATCGCTCGCGCGCGTCACCCCCGCGAATTCCTGCACGAACGATCAGCAAAGCAACGCCGACGGCCTCAACACAATCTGCTTCAACCAATCCAGCTCCGCCTTCACCTCCGGCGTCCTGACCTTCACCCGCGTGATCACCGCGAACGCCCCAGGGGTTTCTATCGGTGCAAGTGGCCCCGCCGCGTTCGCCGGCCAAATTCTAGACGCCGACACCCTGTTCCGAAACGACAATCAAGCCACCTACGCAACTCCCGCCGCGCTAGCCACTCCTCAAGGCCAGGCCGCCTACGATCTCGAATCGCTTCTCGCCCACGAACTCGGCCACTGGTTCGGCCTCGATCATTCCGCTGTCTGGCGCGCTCTGATGTTTCCCTATGCACCGCCGCCCGGGCAATTCCTCGGCGATCGTCCCACCGCTCAAGCGCCCGATGGTCCCCTGTCCGACGACAACCGAGCCGGCATCCGCTCGCTCTATCCCGATCCCGCAGACGCCGTAAACATCGGCACAATCAGCGGACAAATTCTTCCCGCCAATCGTTTTGCGCTCGCGAATATTCCAGCCCCCGCCACCGGATCATTCGTCACTGGAACTTTCGGCGCCCACGTAGTAGCCATCGATGCCGACACCGGATCGGTGATCGCCGCAACCCTCAGCGGCTGGAGCTGCAGCGCAGCCAGCCAGCCAGCAGTTGCAGTTCGATGGCTCCTATGCGATCGAGCGCCTCCCGCTCAATCACAATTACAAAATATATGCCGAGCCACTCGAAGGACTGGTGACGCCTGCGAATCTCAGCGATCTACTCGTCAGCCTGTGCGGCCCGCAATCGGCGCCCACGTGCCGAACCCCCGCCGCAAACACAAATTTCAACCCTCGCACCCGCCCCGCCTCGCCCTGAGTCACCTGTTTCGCCCAGGAGTCACCAGCGCAACGCCCCCAAAACAAAAGCGGCTCCCGGGGGGAACGGGAGCCGCTAGGGGTGTTGCGGGGTAAGCGCGTTCGAGTCGAAACTAGTCCACACCTTCCGTCGACAGAATCAATTGCGTGAAGCCGAGCGTATTGATGTCGCGGAACATCGGCGTTCGCGGCGGCAGCAGGCTCGGAGTCAGGAACTCTGTCTGGAAGCTGTATCCACGAGTGGGCGGGCTGTACACCGTGTTACAGCACTTGAACGTGCCCGCGGCCTGATGGCTGTAGAAAAGGGCCACGATCGATCCCTTGTACCAGAGCGTTTGTCCGCCCCAGTTTTCCAGGTACCGCAGAAAATTGTGCACACCGCCATCGGTTCCGAAGTCAGACTTCCCGTTTGCCGCCCCGCCGGTGCCTGCCGGCGGCTGTTTGAACGGAATCGTCTTTCCCCCGACGATGGCCATGCGATAGGTTGTCGTCGTCGCATTGCGGCCGCCATTGGTGATGGAGGCGGCTCCTGCGGCGTTAAGCGAGCCATAAGGAAACGCAAAGGAGTTCACGTCGTTCCAGTTGTTGGAAAGGAACGTCACCGCGTCTCCCATCACCGCCGCGGCCACGAACGGCGTCGCAAAGTTGCCGTTCGCTCCTGCGTTGTAGTCACCCTGCACGTACACCGGATTTTCTGAGACAATGCTCAATCCGCACGCCACCCCGTCGCAGACACCCAACGAAATGGTGCCGCCGTTGACTACTTTTAGCGCGCGACGGAAATACACCGGCGGATTCAACCGCAAGTCGCCGACGTTTAGCGCCGCGGCATACGGCCATGCGTTGCCTTTTGGCGCGGGCCCGGCACACTTCGGGTGATTCTGTATCACGGTCGTTCCGGGGACGGCTGGAGAAGTGAAGAGGTTGGGAACCTGCATAGCAGTATTGTTCACCGTCCAAAGCATCGGATTGTTCGGCGCAACGTTGTTATCTGTTGGGAAAAATTGGTCGTAATTTTTCGGACCCGCTGGCGGATTCAAGTCAGTGCCATGTACAAAGTCAGACTCGAAATCCTCGGCACCTTGCAAGACATTGTCCGGGCAGGAATTGGCGTCGTTGGGGTTGACGATGTCGTCATAACCGAAGGCTCCCGTCTTCCGCGGACCGACTCCGACAGACGCCGGAGGATTGGGGTCCTTCCGGTCGCCACGGCGGTCAGAGAAGTAGACGGTATAGCCTGTCGTGTTGTTTGCGACTGCTCCGGCGCCCTTAAACCAATTGTCTAGATTGTTGACGTCCAGTTCCACGTAGTGCATGGCCCCGGCGAGAGTCGCTTGCCCGGTAGGGCTCGTTATTGCAACTACAGGCAGTGGGTCGTCGCGAAGAATTCCCTCGCGCGTGTCGTAGAGTACGTTCGGGACGTAGTCAGTGCCGCGGGCTACATACGGGAAACCGCAACCACCTGCACCATTGGCAGACGCCGGATTGTCACGCACGCGAGCCAAGCGAATAACGGCGCTCGGGCTCGGATCCCCGCAACCCGAAGGTGCAATCTGTGCAGGCGGTAGGGCGAGTCGGTTCGGCACCTGGTTTGCCGCGATACTCATCACCGCTTTGGTTTGTTGGTTCAAATTGCGGCCCGTGAAACCAAGATTCAAAATCTGCTGCGTCACGTCTACCCAGACCAATCCTGCCTTCGTTTGGTAGTCGATCTTGATGCATCCCGTCTCAATCGGGAACCACTTCTGAACCCAATAACCGTCCGCCGTCTTGTATCCGGCCGCTCCACCTTGCGCATCTGATACGGGCAGTGGAAATACCGTAACGCCTTGGTTTGCAAGCCACGCCGCCTTGGGTACCTGTCCAACAGGAGCAAGCCCTGCTGCCGGGTTGGGAGCCGTAGTGTCCCATGCCAGCGACGCCAAATCGACAGGTGTGTTTGGTGTGTTTGGCGAGGCATAGTCTAAGCCGACTAAATCACTGTTTGCACAGGTTCCGTTCGCGTCGTAGTCGGAAAGCATGATTCGCAAACTGGCCTGGCTGTAGTAGCGCTCCTTGAGCTTGCCGGGATTCGCCACCAGCTCACCCGGCTGCGGGAGCCGAAGCATATCGATAGCTGTTCCGCCAATCGCTGGAGTGGCGATTGTCAGGTCCAGCGCCTTTACGCCGGTGGCCCCGTTTCCGAGATTACCGTTGTATGTGTTTGAAACGGTCTGGAAGGCTGTCTCCTGGGTTCCTGCGATGTTGCCAAACCAGCTCGTTCCGGTGGTGCTGCCCTGATTCTGACCCAAGTTAGCAAACGGGCCCGAACCTGGATTCTCGGTAATGCTGATGGTGCCGTTGTAAGCGGTTGTAAGCGGCCAGCCGTTCTCAAGGTTCGTGCGAACCACTTCGCCCACAGCAGTTACCTTGTCCCTCATCGTCAACGTGGCGTTATCGCCTTCCGCCAGCCACAGGTTGCCGTTCGTATGTACCCGCCCGCCGAAATCGAAATTAGGGCCGGCGAAATAGCTCAAATCAGTATCGGAAAAGATTCCGAATTGAAACACGGGGATCGCGACGGTCTGAACCGTCCGCTGAAGCCTTACCTCAGAGCCCATCGGGGTGCGCGACGTTACCTGCAAAGTGTAAGGGGTCAACAGTCCGATCAAACCTGCGTAGGTGCCCGACAGAATCGTATGACTTACCGCTGTCGGATTGCCGAGGTTATTTGCAGACGTATCCGCGGTGAAATTGATCATGAAGCCATTCGTCCCGTCGGGATTCAGGAACTGCATGCCGGGAAGATTCGTGGTCGTGGTTTGGGTGTTGGCCACGATGTTCGTGATGTCTGCCGCGCTCAATGCGTAGTTATTGGAGAAACCGTCCTGCAAAGCTGTCGTAAGGGACTCCATGCCGGCTTCGGCGCCATAGAAGGCTTTTTGCCGGTCGGCGTTATTTCCGCCGAGCTTCTGGTCGGTCAGGACAAGAAACGACATGCCCACGATCATGGACGAGATCAACAGCAGCACCAGAAGCGCTGTGATGAGAGCCATGCCTTGTTCGCGACGGTTCCTCACGCATGTTCTCCTTTGCGACGATTACTTGAAATCGTTGAAGAAGGCCAGGCTGCGGACGCTGACCTGAGTCTGCAAATTATTCCGGAAATACTGCATATTTTGGCTGTAGGCGTTGTCTGCCCTTGCCGCCACCGAAAGATTCACCTTGCGGATCGCATTCGGCGAGAATCCGGCATCTTCGACCTGGGGCGTGTTTGGCAGGCCGTTATTGATATCATAGGAAATCGAGAGGTCCTCAATCACTTCGGCGACGGGCGTTGCGGGACGGAAATTTACTTGACGCATTAACAAAGGCCGTTTCTGATTCGTCGTATCCAAATAGTACGTAATCATCCAGACGCGCGAAGCGGTTGTCGGAGGAAATGTCCCGTCGCCATTCCTGATATTGATTATCGTTCCGCTTGGCTTCCCGGATGCGTTCAGCGCAAAAGCATCTCCGGCTCCGCCGCCCGCAAACGTGAGCGCTTGGCCGTTGACGGCCGTTACCGTTTGAATCGTGGCGCCATTGGCATTCTGAAACATGATCAGATCGCCGGGTGTGATCGCTGTGTTGCCGGTGGGCAAAGTTATGCAGGTCGCGTCAAAAATGGCGGTGAGGCCGGTGGGATCGAGGCTGCCCGCTGGACAACCTGGGTTCGGGCCGCTTGCCGCTAGGAATATCGGAAGCGAGTTAAGGGTCGTGTTGTGAATGGTATCGATGATCGTATTGTCGACGTAGACCAATGTAATGAAATCGGTCCTGTTACCCAGCAACACGCCTCCCGGCACGTTCGGGTTGGGCGTAACGGCCTGAGGACCTTGCTGAAATCCATCTGTGACTGCCGGTAGTGTCAAAAAGCTGGGTGGGAAGGTTGCCGGTCCTCCAATCGGGCCGGGGCGGTTCACCGCAGAAGCGAGCGCCGGGGCTGGATTCAGAGCCGTTGCGGTGTTCGGGATCGGAATACCGCCCTGCGGTAGCCCTTCCCCTGCTTCTATAATGTCTTTCGTGATGTAGTTCATCGCTGCCCGCAGATTCTCCTGCGAGTCTGCCATTAGCGTGACCGCCTCGTTCGCATGTGTCGCGTCGGATAGCGCTCGCAGCGTTGTTCCCATGATCACGACCATCAGGGCAGTAGCCCCCAGTACTTCCATCAGGCTGAATCCGGCTTGGCGTTTCATTCTCTGTCTCCCTCGCGGTTCTCTATGAGAACGCCGAAATGTTCGTTGTCAGGGTGTAGGTTCGAGTGAACCCGCTTGTCCTGTAGTTGATGGTCACGGTAATCTGCCGCACTTCCGTGGTGCCTGGTATTGCGGTGATGGTGATCGTGCGGGTGAAATTCGAAAGCCCGATCATTACGTCATCTCCCGTACCCAGTTTTCCGTCTGGTCCGGGAGTCACGATGCTGTCCAGAATGGCGCAGTTATCATCAGCCGTTCCGACAATTCCATCTGGACCGGGATCGCAAAGCTGTGTCGGCGTTGCGGTGAAAATGCCGGTCGGACAAATGGCAGAACCGATGTTGCACAATGTATTCCAGGTCTTCTGACCGGTGTTGCGAGCCGTGAATATCGATTCAACCGCTTCCGCGGCTTTCTGTTGGGCGATGTACTCATCCTGCGACATGCCCATATGTGCCACGCTGCTCGCCAGCATCGCAGCGAGACCCAATACGCCGATAGTCAGGACCATAATTGCAACCATCGTCTCGACCAGCGTAAATCCCGCGTTTGAATTCCGCCGCATCTCCGCCTTCGCGCTTTCTCCGCCGCTCTTTAGTAGTCGAACCATGTCGTCGTCCCCGAAATGTGATAGGACCTCACTCGACCGGTAGTTCCAAGAATGGTGACGGCTCGAGCCGTGGTCGGCTGGTTCGGAATACCCATGAAAACCGTCCCGTTGATGGGAATTCCGGTCGCAGCCGCAAACGTGCCGTCGCTTTGATAGATCATTCCTGCGGCGGGACCGTTATTCACTCCTCCGAAATAAACTGGCCAGGCATTTCCAAAACCATCTGGTGTGTCGGGTTCACCAGGAAAAGTTGTGTAAATCACGCTGCCAGGAATCGGCGTCATGGCAATCACGATGTCCGGGCCAACTCCTCCTCCGAGCCGCGTCAACCTCACGTAGGACCCGGGAGGATTTGCAGGAGGATTCACGAGGAATTCCACCTTGACGGAACGCCGGTCCGAAATTGCCGATTCCCGCGCTCGTCGCAAACTGCCCTGCACCAGGTCTTTCGCTGTATTGGCGCGAATTTGCATCAGACCTGGCCGGCTTTGAATAATCGCGATTCCCGCGATCACCATCGCGATGGCCACCACCACGAGCATTTCGACCATCGAAAAACCGCGCGCCTGGTCCCCACCTCGGCGCGCATTGGATCTTGTTTTCAGCTCACTCACGCTGACACCCTCGGGTCGCCCGTGGCTGAAACTCGAAGTGGGCGAGCCCTATACCCCGCTTGAGAGGTGCATGTGGAAGGCCCCTGAGAAGGAAAGTGTAAGTAACGCGAATACTCCCATTTGCAGACCAGGAGCAGGAAATCTGCGAGCTATAATTGATTTTAGCGGGGAGAAAAAGTTACCGATTTGGGTGCCGCGTACAGAATTGCGTGGGATACCAAGTCGTTAGGAAGCGCACGCTGAGCAAATTGCTTCGAGCAAAACCTCGCTGCACTGAATCACCGAATCGAGCTCCACGTACTCCTCTTTTCCGTGGAGTCCTCGTCCGGTAGGGCCGAAAACGATTCCCGGGACGCCTGCCAAGGAGAGAAGAGCCGTGTCCGTCCACGCCGCCATTCCGACGAACTGCTGTACGGCGCTGGAGCCGACGATTTTGCGAATTGCATTGCTGACGAGTTGCGCGATGGGCGCATCGGGAGAAATTTCGTACGCTGGACGCGAGCCGAGTCCACGCACCGTAGCGCGAAACTCCGGATCGCGGGCGGAAAGTCCCGCAACAAGGCTTCGCAATTCAACTTCGATCTCGCCCGCAGATTCTTCGGGCAGCATTCGACGCTCCAGCTGCAAGCGGCATTCCGCGGGGTAGCTCGAAAGTTCCTGGCCGCCGCGAATCAGAGAAGCGTGAAGCGAACCATGTCCGAGGAGCGGATGCGGCGTGAGAGACGCGAGCTTACGATCGAGCGCGTCCAGAATATTCAGCACGCGGCCCATCATTCTAATCGCGTCGCGACCTTCCGACGGCAGGCTGCCGTGTGCAGCGCGGCCGTGCGTTAAAATCTCGAACCACGCATACCCCTTGTGCGCGATCGTCAGACGCACGTCCGTCGGCTCGATCACGATGGCAGCATCCGCCGTGTAGCGCTTGAGCAAAGCTTCGGTGCCAATGCTGTCGCACTCTTCATCCACCACTGCCGCGATCAGGAGCGGCTTCTGAATCGCCCCTGCGTCGCGAGCCGCAATCGTGGCGGCGCACATCGCGGCGACGCCGCTTTTGATATCGAGCGCGCCGCGACCGTAAAGACGCCCGTCGCGCTCGCGCGGCGTGAACGGCTCAGGCATGTCACCGACTCCGACCGTGTCGATATGCGCGAGAATCGCGAGCGCCGCTGATTTTTTTTCGCTGATTTGACTCGCTGAGTTCGGGGGTGAAAGCAGCGCTACGACGTTGGGTCTGCCAGGCGCCGTTTCTTCGAGTTCTGCCACGATTCCGTGCTCTCGGAGAAACTTGCAAAGGAATTCTGAAGCGGCTGCCTCACCGCGCGCGCCGGGGACAAGTGTAGGATTTACAGAGTCAATCGCGACGAGATCGCGCAGCAGATTGACAGCGAGATCTCGGTCAACAGGCATGGAAGGATGGCAGCCCGCGAATTAATCGCGGCTGCGAATTTTTGATAGCAGGCGAAGGATTTCAAAATACAGCCAGATGAGCGTGACCATCAGGCCGAAGGCGCCGTACCACTCCATGTATTTCGGCGCGCCGACGCGGACGCCCGTCTCGATGAAATCGAAATCGAGCACCAGATTGAGCGCCGCGATAATCACGACAAAAACGCTGAAGCCGATTCCGATTGCGCCCGATCCGTTGATAGCCGTGAAATGGATGCCGAAGAGTCCGAGGACGATTTCGACGATGTAGAAAAGGGCGATGCCTCCCGTCGCGGCGATGATGCCGAGACGGAATTTCTCGGTGACAGCAATCAATCCCGAGCGGTACGCGAGCAGCAAAACAACGAGTGTGCCGAAAGTCAGGCTGACGGCTTGAATCGCGATTCCCGGGAAGCGCAATTCCAGCATCGCCGAGATGCTGCCAAGAACCAACCCTTCAAGCATCGCGTAAATCGGAGCGGTGACTCCAGCCCATTGCTTCTTGAAAATCGTGACCATCGCGACGATCAAGCCGCCGATCCCTCCAAGAAGCGCGAGCGGCATCACGGTTTGCTGCGAGTGCGAATGCAGGAAAAGATTCCAGGTCCACGCAGCTGTGGCGACGGCGCAGATCAGAAGCACGCCTGTCTTGTTGACGGTGCCTTGCAGCGTCATCGTGTCGCCGAGGACGGCGCGCTCGCCTTGAAATGCGCGCTCGCTGAGGGCCGGATTCGAAGTTCTCATCAGATCTGCCACGGATTGTCTCCTTCGCGCGGAATTGGCCTGCTGCGCGAAAATGCCGTTTTTGTTCCTATTAGAAAATAGCTAAGCCGCTTCTTTGCAGGCACTTGACCTTCATTCTGAAAACTCGAATGTTCCTATTAGAAATTCGGCGCCACTCTAATCGCCACAATTGGCCTGCTTGACCTCGCGACGGTTTCGGTAAAGAGAGAGCGTATCAGAATGCGGGCGAAATGGAAAACACGTGCGGGTGGTTGGGCTAAGGATTGCGGCGAAAATTAAGAATGGAAAAACGCAGGGACTAATAGAACGATGTCTTGCGTTTGCCAAGCATTGATGTCTGAGGGGCGGCTTTACGGTGGCGCAGGCTTAAGCCTACGCTACTTTAAGGACTAACCTCCGCTGAGAATGTTTCTGTGCCTGCTGGGGCGAATTCGAAGCGGAGTATCCACTCGCTTGGGACTTTTTCGCCCTTGGAGCTTGGTGGAGCGAATGTCCAATTTTTGGCGGCGTGGATTGCGGCATCGGCGAAATATTTGCTGGGGCCGGGAGCTTCGAACACGGCATTGGTGACTCTTCCTGAGGCGTCGACGTTCACTTTTACGCTGACGCGCACTTTGCCTCGAATCGTTTCGAGAGCTTTCTGCGAAACTTCTGGCATTGATTTGTGCGCGACCTGGCCGCGCGCTGGTGTTGGGGCGGGCGCGTTGATGGCCGGGCGCGGACTTGGCGAAGCGGAGGCAGGAGCAACTGCCTTTTTGGCTGCGAACGGTTCGGGATCTGGCGGGTTTTTGCGCGATGCGCTCACATGCGCGGCAGGCTTAGGAGCAGGCTCGGGCCTCGGGGGCGCGGGTTGAATTGAAGGGCGCTTCGCGGGTTGAGGCGTGGGCTGAATTGCGGGCTGGGCTGACGGTTGAGCTGCGGGGTGCGACGCTGGTTCTATTTTTGGTGCGTCGGTCTTGATGGGCTCGGATGCCGGAGCAGCAGCACTGGCAGCTACAGGTTCTGATTCGATCGATTTGCTGGAGTGGCGAAAGTATCGCGGGATTGTGATCACCGCAGCGAGCGCCAAAATGAATGCGGCAGCTTGCACCGCGTAACGCGAGTTTGATTTTTGCGGAGGCGGATTCGTTGCGAGCACACGTTCAGGTTGCGACGATGCGGGTCCGTAGGAAGTGGATTTCAGGATCGGCGTCGTATTCATTGATGCAATGCGGGCTGATTCGGCCTGCTGAACCGGTTGAGGTTCGAGATTTTCCGAGATTTCCCGCAACGTGCAACGCATGGCAGGATCGCGGCGCAGGCAATTGCGAACTATTTCGAGAAAAGGCGGCGGGAGGGTACGCGGCGCGGGCGGATCCGCATGACCAGTCCATTCCCAGATCGGCAGACGCTGCGTGAGCACCTCGACAATTGTCATACCGAGTGACCAGACATCACCAGCGGTAGAAGGTCCGGTGGGCGCGAATTCGGGAGGATCGTAGGGGCTAGGCTTTTCGCCGGAAGAGCTGCGCTCGTGTGGCGCACAGACGCCGTCAATCGAGAGCTTCAGTTGGTCGTTGACCGCTTGAATATTGGAGGGCTTCATTCGCGCATGCACGAAACCGTGTGAATGCAGATATTGCAACGTGTCGATAATCAGAGGCAGCATCTCGCGCACTTCTTCCGGCGAAAGGGCGCGATCGGGCAGAATCAGCGACAAGTCCTCTTCTGCATATTCCGTTACGAGATAGACCGCGTGCGCGCTACCGATTTGCGCTTGCCCTGATTCGAGAATGCGGGCGAGGTGGGGATGCGAGAGTTTCGCAGCGCGACGCAATCGCGAAAGCTGAGAATCGGCCTCGGCCGGATCGGAACCAATCAATTTGATGGCGGCGCGCTCGCGGGTATTGGGCAGCTCGGTGAGGAAAACGGCGCTGTGGTCAGAGCCGCCGAGATAGAGGACGAGACGGTATCGTCCGTCGACAATCTGGCCTTCCTGTTGTTTCCAGGCATTGGTCATATGGCACCTGCAGCTTCGAGTGGCGCGCAGAGGCGCTACGCTCGATTCGAGGTGAAGCTATTGGGCTTTGGGTAACGAGTATTTTGAGGCGGTTGGAACGGAAAGGCAAAGAAAACATTTGCGGGTTGGCGCGTGAAGTGAAAGGCCTCAGGTCAATTTTGCCGGCGACAGGCCAGAATGGGACCTGAGCTACGGGCCTGATACCAAACGCCTGAGGCGTGGGGCCAACTGGGCCGGCGCTTCTGCGATTTGGCTACGGGCTGCTTCTAGCAACTTGGGGCGCAGGCTGAAGCCTACGCTACTGAAAGGCTAATTCACGCCTGGGGTTCCCTTCCAGTCGATTATGCTGACGAGCTTCCACGGGCTACCAATCAGGTTCATTTGCAGCTCCCCGTCCTTATTCACAACCAGCTGGGCGGCAGGATAGAGAACGCCCGTGCTCTTGGATTTATCCTCATCGTTCAAATCGATTTCGCCAGCGGTGAGATTGTAGGATTCCGAGCGGGTGTCCCACCAGACCTCGCCGAAGCGGAGAAGACGGTTGGTGATGAAGCGAATTTTACGGCCATTCGGCGTGGGAATCATACGGATGTAGCTAATGTCGTAGCCGATCGTACCGCTGATAGCGATGTGGCCGACTGCACGCATTTTCGAAAGCGCGTTGAACATACCTTGATCTTTGCCTTTTTGAAATGCGTCGTTGAGGATTTGCTGATCGGACAGAGGCGAATATTCGTAAATACTGAAGGTGACGGTGACGAGTTGTCCCGCTTGAAAGTCGGTTCCCGAGGCGGTGGCTTCGATTGTTTCGACTTTGGGCCGGCTCTGGGCGGAAACAGGGACCACTGCGAAAGCAAGAAGGCAGACGAGGATTAAACTTGGGAAGCCAGCGCAGAGTTTATAGGCGCGGCCGGGGAAATTCCTGAGTGGCGTCACGTTGTTCTCCTTCAGTTTGGAATATTTCCAGTCCGAATGCGGGTCAGATGAGCAGCATCGTTGGAAAGGCGTTGACGGTCAACTTTTATTTTGACCGGGTTTGAATGGTTGACGGCCTCAGGTCAATTCTGGCCAAGGTCGGGCCAGAATGGGACCTGAGCTAGGGATGATGCTGCGCTGCGAGCTGATTCTACGCTATGTCTATTTGGTGATCGGTGCAGGATGAGAAGCGATTTCTTCCGCGCCGTCCAACGGCTAGCCGGTCCGCTTGGTGGCCGCTCGCCGGGGCTTCGGCTTGGTCTTGTCTTTGAGATTGAGAGCCACCGCAGCGCGGATGAGATCCTTCAAAGCCGCCTCGTTGATTTTCTCGCCTTCGTGAATGTCGATGGCGCGCCTGACATTCCCTTCCAGGCTGGAGTTGAATAAGCGCGAAGGGTCCTTCAACGAAGCGCCTTTGGCAAAGGTCAGCTTGACGACGCTCTTGTAGGTTTCGCCGGTGCAGACGATGCCGCCGTGGGAGAAGACGGGAGTTCCCGGCGACTTGGCTTTGGCCCACTTCCACTCTTCGACGATCTCAGGGTCTGCCTGGTGGATGATGCCGCGCGCTTTGGCGAGCGTCGTCCCGCGCCAGTCAGCAAGTTCCTTGATCTTCGCGTCGATTGAAGCAGAGGCAGATTTTACCGGGATGGACTCTTTCATGTATAGCTCCGAGTCTCGCACCTAATTTAGCTACGCTCAGCGCTACGTGCAACCTTTCCAAGCAAAAAGGCGGCAGTTCGAACGCGCGCAGTGATGGTTAAGGTTGGAATTCCCTGGGCTAAAGCCCATTTGAGCGAGAGCGTGAGTTTTCGCCGGACTGAAGTCCGGCTCCCCCTGATAAATCAGGGGGCTCCCACCGGGGACTAGCACTTATCGCAGCACCCGCCTCGAAAAATTCCAGGCACGCTTTGTGTTGATGGTCGGGATATTTGAAGTGGTTACTTAAACAAAAAGCGCGCTCGGTGGATTCTTCTTCGGAGGTTTCACGTCTGGTGAGTGGAGGACAGAAGTAATCAAGTGTGGGAATGTTTTTACATCACGAACGTGGCAGCGGGCAAATTACTCTGCCGATTTTTTCGAAAGAAGCCGCCTGACCACATGGCCTTTCCACATCCACAATCCGGAAACGACCATGGTGGGAAGGAAGACAAATCGGGTAGCGGGAGCATAGCCTGGAAGTTTTTCGAACGGACTATAAATATAGCCGAGTATCGGCATGCTGAAGATGATGTGAATCCAGCGAAAAATCCAACGTTTGTTGCCCTCTTTCATGATTACGTTCGTCCTCCACTCATCGGAAATATCGCGTGATTTACCTCGATTCAGGACTTTTGAGCCGCTTTCGGGCGCTTCAATACCGATCTGGTTGGCATCCTCGACGTTCAATCGCTGCAAGGATTATAAAGGGCCAGGTTTCAGTCAGCGCGTGGAGCCGTCCGAAGCGTTCTTAAGAACTTCAGAATGTTGGTAGCGCTAACGGGAATCGAACCCGTATTTCAGCCTTGAAAGGGCCGCGTGCTAACCGTTGCACCATAGCGCCACAGTGGGATTTCAGGGAAACGAGACACTCAATTATGGGAGAAAGGAGAGAAATTGACAAGGAGCGGGCGGAGATTCGGAAATCAGCGGTTCTGGGAATGAGGCACCGTGCCCATAGGATGATTCTCGGGCACGGCCCTCTGCTGCGGGTTTGCGACGCGACGTTCCGCGACTGCGGAATCCGGATGCTAGCGAACCGCACCCAGTAGATATAGGACCAAGACGATGACGATCACAGTTCCGACGATGCCGAGCCCGCCGCCTGTGCCCCAGCGAGAGTATCCGTAATAGCCGCCGCCGCCGGCGAACAGAAGGGCGAGAATGATGATTAGAAGCAGCATGTTTTCTCCTCTTGATCTGAGCTAAACACTCTCGAAAACAATTGCCGCGCCATTTCGGTCGCGAGCCCCTTACGGCTTTGCGGAGCGCGTTTTGCTATCGCTCGATACTGCCGCCTCGGTGGTGGAAGAGATATCTTCCGCACCGGTGCCTTCCATCAGATTCTTGGCTCGTTTGATTTCGTCGGCGGTATTGCAATGAACGGAAAGCAGAACGCCGCCTTTATTCAAACGGCTTTCGTATCGCTTGGCTTCATACTCCGGAATGCCCAAACCAATCAGCGCACCGGCGACTCCACCGACTGCTGCGCCAACGCCGATACCTGCGAGCGTCGCCATGATCGGGCCCGCTGCGATGAGCGGACCGACTCCCGGAATTGCTAGCGCCCCGACGCCAGCCAACAAACCGAGCGCACCGCCGAGCACTGCTCCCGAGCCGCCGCCCGCCGCGGCACCTTCCGGGGCTTTAGTCGATTTCTCGGTGGCAATCGGCCGAGAGCCGAGGTTGTCGGGGAGCAGTGCCGATATATCGGAGGATGGGAAACCGCCCTTTACGAGAACATCGGTAGCATTATTCGCCGCCTCAAGCGTGGAGTAGATTCCGAAGACAGCCGTTTTCTTGTTCCGATCCATGGAACACTCTCCTTCCCCCGAAGTGCTCTAAAAATCCGGAAAATAGTCTGCAAGACTAATCACGTTCTCCGACAATCAGACCGCATTTTCGAAGCGGCGGCCATACGCTGAAGCAGGTAGGAAGGGATGGAGCACGCAGTATTGGCGTCGGTGCGCACTAGTAGTTTTGCTTCATTGAGTTAGGGAGACGGAGTTCCCAGCCACTTCGCTTGGTGATGAAATTCATCAAGCAAAATACGTGAATCTACCGATTCGCCGGACGGCTGACCACATGGCATAGACGTAAAAGTTTACTGGGAGGACTTATGCAAACCGGAGCAAGGCCAGCGCCTGGCGCGTTCACCGTGGTGGTGAAGAAGTCGATTCTGGGAGCTAGAGTGATCAACACCGCGCAGGAGGATTTGGGAAAGATCGAAGACTTGGTGATCGATGCGCGGAACAGCCGAGTGGCATATGCGATTTTGTCGTTTGGAGGCGTGCTTGGGTTGGGCGACAAACATTTCGCAATACCATGGGAAGCATTGACATTCGATCTGTCGCAGAAGGTAGCTGTGCTGGATATCGACAAGGACCGGCTGAAAAACGCGCCGGGATTTGATAAAGACGATTGGCCGGATCTGGCGAACCAGACTTGGGGCGCGGAGGTGTATGAGTATTACGGCTATAGGCCGTATTGGCGAACTTAAGATAAGAAGGGTCGAGCCAGAACTGCGCTGAGCGGCCTCAGGTCAATTTTGTCAAAGGTGGCCAGAATGGGACCTGGCCACCGTTTGATATTGATTGTCGCTGGCCTGTCTGCTCTATTCTTTTCTATTCTTTTTTGAATCCAAAAACTAACGCCAGGAATTGCGTTCTCGTAGGGCAGTGATGTGTGCGACGTGGTGCCTGCCATGCCAGGCGTAAAGCGAGAGCGTCTGGTCGAGCGACATCGTTTTGCCGTGCTCGGGATGCATGAATTCGCGCTGCCAATCAGCGGGCTTGAGCGAACCGAGCAGGGCGATCCAGCGTTTGTGCAGAGCTTCGAGAAGATCGAGCGATGGACCGATTGGAGCCTTAGCGTCGGCAAGCTCGGCCCAGCGCGCTTCGAGATAGGGCTTGATTGTGGGGATCTCTTCGGTGAGGGCAAGCTTGAAACGCATGAAGGCGTTCATGTGGCTATCAGGAACGTGGTGGACCGTTTGGCGAACGGTCCAGCCGCCCGGACGGTAGGGCGTATCGAGCTGTTGGTCGCTTAGTCCCGCGATAGCGGCGCCCATTTTGGCGGGAGCTTCTGCGATCTGATTGATGAAGGCGAGGCGCTGTTCATCGGTGAGGGTATGGGGGCGCTCCCACTTGCCGACTGGATAGCGCAGGTCTGTTTCGGTGGCGAAGGCCATGGTGCCCTCCTCAGTTGCGACTGGCTTATAGACGGTTTTGGGGCGATTCGGTTTCTTTGGATGCGAAAAGGCGAGGCACGATTCCGGGAAAAGACAAACGGTGCTAGGTCTGGCGATCCTTGTATTCCTCGTGCCAAGCCATTTGGATGCCTTCGAGCTTGCCTTCGTTTGAGAGCTTCGGGTCGCCGGTGAAATTCGGAAGTTCGCAGACCCATTTGTGGAGATCGGTGAAGCGGACTGTGAGCGGATCGATGTCCGGGTATTTGTCGGCGAGTTGAATGCCGATTTCTTCCACGTCGTCCCAATCGAAAGTTTGCGGCATGATCAGTGCTCGGCTTCCTTGGCGTAGTTTTTGTTCCAGTCGGGAATTTCCACGACGATGTCTTTTGTGCCGTCGGGGACGCACTGGCAGCCGAGGCGCGATTTCGGCGTCACGCCGGGCGCTTCGTCGAGTTGATCGAGTTCGGCGTCCGTGGCTTCGTTGCAGGATTCGAGGCCTTCGTGAACGATCACGTGGCAAGTGGAGCAGGCGCAGACGCCGCCGCAGGCGTGGTCGAGACCTTTGTGAAAGCCCTGTGAGATATCGAGGATGCTGCCGGGGAGACCGTCGTGACCGTAGGGGACTTTGTCCGGGTCGACTTCGATTGGCTGGCCGTCCTTGATGAAGGTGATTTTGTACTTCCTCGTCGCGGGCGTGAATTTTGTTTCTTCGATGTATGGGTTCTTGCCGCCCATTTTTGCTCCTTCGTTCGAAACCAGAAAGCTGGCTGGCCTGAAGGCCGCCGCTACAAGCGCAAAGCGAATTCAAAAAAACCTGCCACCCTGAAGGGTGGTGCTACAAAGTCAAAGGCGAAAGCTAAAATCAAAATCCAAACTCGAAATCCAAATTCAAAATCGCCGGCCGGAGGTCGGCTGTACAAAAAAGCTAAACGTCGTCCAGGCGCTTGCCTTCCAAAGCCGTTTGCAATGCGCTGTTCATCAGCATCTCGGCTAGGTTCGTGGTTGCCTGGTTCAGTTCGTCGATGCGCTGGCGAACCAACTTGTAGTCCGTGTCTGCCATCGCGCTCCGGAGAGCGGCGACGGAATTTTCGATCGAACGCCGCTCAGCGGAGCTTATTTCTGATGAGCGCGGGTCCCGGAAGGCTTTTTCTGTCGCGGTGAGAATTGCTTCGGCTTCGGTTCGCGCTTCGATCAGCTGGCGCTCGGCGAAATCCTGTTCGGCGAATTCGATGGATTCTTCGAGCATGTGCTCCACTTCGGCGTCGGAGAGGCCGTAGCTCGGCTGCACTTCGATGGAATGTTCGCCGCCGGAGCGCAAATCCTTTGCGGCGACTTGCAAGATGCCGTTTGCGTCGATCAGGAATTTTACTTCGATGCGCGCGAGGCCTGCCGGGCCAGGCGGAACTTTGAGCTGGAAACGTGCGAGCGAACGACAATCCTTGGCGAGTTCGCGCTCGCCTTGCAGGACGTGAACGTCGATGCCGGTTTGATTCTCAACCCCGGTAGTGAACATTTCCTGCGCGCTTGCGGGAATCGTGGAATTTCGCGGGATGATTTTCGCGACTACTCCGCCCATCGTTTCTATTCCGAGTGAAAGCGGGGTGACGTCGAGAAGCAGCATCGTTTTGACGCCGCTTTCGAGGATGTCGGCTTGTACGGCAGCGCCGAGCGCGACCACTTCATCGGGATTGAGCTCGCAGTGCGGGGGGCGCTCGAAATAATCGCCTACGGTTTTGCGTACGAGCGGAATGCGCGTGGAGCCGCCGACGAGGACGACTTCGTCCATTTCTTTCGGGGCGAGCTTCGCATCGGCAAGGGCTAATTTCACGGGAGCCATGGTGCGCGCGACGATGGGACGAATCAGATCCTCAAATTCGGCGCGAGTGAATTCGCGGTTGTAGGTTTGAGTTGGCGAGACGCGGCATTTGATTATGGTTTTTTCGCCCGACGAAAGCTCGTGCTTTGCGCGGATGAGTACGCGGCGCAATTCCTGGACGGCTTCACCGTGGTGATCGAGTTCCACACCGAACTGCGCGTGAATTTCGCGGCGTGCGACGTCCATTAGGGCGTTGTCGATATCATCGCCGCCGAGGTGCGTGTCGCCGTTCGTCGAAAGAACTTGATAGATGTCGCCTTCGCTGGTGCTGATGAGCTTCAGGATTGAAATATCGAATGTGCCGCCGCCGAAATCGTAGACGGCCACATGGCCGCGCTTCTGTTTGTGCAGGCCATAAGCGAGCGCGGCGGCGGTAGGCTCGTTGACGAGACGAAGAACTTCGAGGCCGGTGAGTCGGCCTGCGTCTTTGGTGGCTTGGCGCTGTGCGTCGTTGAAATAGGCCGGGACGGTGATCACTGCGCGGTCGACTGTATCGTTGAAATATTTTTCGGCCCAGGATTTGAGCTCGCGAAGAATGTAAGCGGAAATTTCTGGAGGCGTGAAGAGTTTCTCGCCCAGCCGAACGCGGATCACGTTGCTACTTGTTTCGTCGATGCGGAATGGGAAGCGCGTGAGTTCGTCCTGAATGTCTGCGACACCACGGCCCATCAGGCGCTTTACAGAATAGATTGTGCGGTCGGGGTTTGTCAGGAGGCGTTCGCGGGCCGGATTGCCTACCAGAATTTTTCCGTCAGTATCAACGCTTACCACGGAGGGACATAGGGTTGAACCGTGTGGGCCGGGGATACACTTCGGCGCGCCCGTTTGCTGATCGAGATATGCAATCAGGCTGTATGTGGTGCCGAGGTCTATTCCTACTGTGCGTCCCATTTTCGGTTTCACCAAAGCCGGCCCGGAGGCTGGCTGCCGCTACTCTAATTCCTTTTGCACGCTCGCTACGAGATTACGAATGTAGCTGCGGCGATTTAGGATTTCGTTCATACGGGCGGGAAGCGCGCTTCGCGTTGCTCCGTCAGCATTCGCGTCCAGCGTCGCGTCCCATTCGCGCGCGACAACGCCGAGCTCTTCATCCACTTCGCTCAGCTTCTCCCTGAAATTGTTCTGCTCTTCGACGAGCCGCCCTCGTAGCGCTTCGACGTCGCCGCCTTCGGCCCGTGCCTCGCGAAGCTCGTCGAGCGATTCGTTCAGCTCGAAAACCTCTTCGAGCAGCTCGGGCGGAGCTTGCTGTTTGGTAGTTCCCTCTTTTCGCAGCCCCAGCCGCAGCAGCAAATATTCAATTCGTGCGATTGGATCACGCAACGTGCGGTATGCGTCATTCAGCTGCGATGAGCGGTCGAGCGAGAGATTGCGCTCCTCCTCACTCGCGCGAACGAAGTTGTCCGGGTGCAGCTTCCAGCTTAGCTTGTGAAACTGCTCTTCGAGCGATGCCGGATCGATCGTCACCTTCTGAGGCCAGCCGAAAAATCCGAAATAATCAGTTCCCGGCGGAAGCGGCTGAATCTTGCCGCACGACGCGCAGAAGTGCGCTCCTTCAACTGGAGCCTTGCAGCTCCAGCAATTCGATTCGGTAATCGTCTGTGCTTGGGTTTTCGTCACACTCATGGCTATTCACTCGGAGCCGGGTGCCGTCCTCGAATTGGCCGCGATTTGCGAAAGTGAGAGGCCTGCCATCGCGGCCGAGGACGAGTTTTAGGCGGTGAAGGAACTGCCGCATCCGCAACTACGCGTCGCCTGAGGATTCTGGAAGACGAAACCCTGCTTCATCAGATCCTCAAGATAATCGAGCGTCGTGTTGTGGAGGTAGAGGTAGCTCTTGGGATCCACAAAAATACGCGCGCCATTCTCTTCGAACACTTTGTCGCGATTGCGCGCCTCGGTATCGAGCCTCATTGCGTACGTCAGCCCCGAACACCCGCCGCCTTGTACACCCACGCGCAACCCGCCGGATTCGGCGGGGACGCCGTCTTTTTGCAGCAGCTCGCGAATTTTCGCGGCCGCTTTCTCGGTTACGTGAATCATGTTTGTTCTCGTGTCATCGCAAAACGAGCCTGTGCCGGAATTCAAGCGGCAAACCAGCACGTCCCGCGATGCAAACTTTTTACGCGCTCGTAGCAGACTCAGCCGGCTTTGCTTCGGCCTCGCCCTGCTTCGTCTTCCAGTCGCCGAGCGCAGCCTTAATCGCGTCCTCGGCGAGAACCGAGCAGTGAATCTTCACCGGCGGCAGCGACAGTTCGCGGACGATGTCCGTGTTCTTGATCGCCAGCGCCTCTTCGACCGTCTTGCCCTTCACCCATTCGGTGGCGAGCGACGAGCTGGCGATGGCCGAGCCGCAGCCGAACGTCTTGAACTTCGCTTCCTCGATGACGCGCGTATCCGGGTTGACCTTCATTTGAAGCTTCATGACGTCGCCGCATTCGGGCGCGCCGACGAGTCCGGTGCCAACGTTCGGATCTTTCTTATCGAGAGAGCCGACGTTGCGCGGATTGTTGTAGTGATCGACTACCTTGTCTGAATAAGCCATGTTCTTTCTGCTCCTTTAATAAAGTCCTAAGATTTCGGTTAGTGCGAATCCGATGCTGCCACCCATTTCATCTTGCTGATATCGACGCCCTCTTTTGCCATTTCGTAGAGCGGTGAAAGCTCACGCAGGCGTGAGACGGTTTCTACGACGCGGTCAGCGACGTAGTCCACCTCTTCCTGCGAATTAAAACGGCCGAGGCCGAAGCGAATCGAGGTGTGCGCCAGATCTTCGCCGACGCCGAGCGCCTTCAGCACATAGCTGGGCTCGAGGGTGGCTGAAGTGCAGGCCGAACCGCTCGATACAGCTACGTCGTTGATGCCCATCAGCAGCGATTCGCCTTCGACGTAGGCGAAGCTGATGTTGATATTGTTCGGGAGGCGATGCTCCATCGATCCGTTGATGAAGGTTTCATCAAGGCGCGACATGATCGATTCTTTCAAGCGATCACGCAGACCACTCATTTTCCCCGACTCGGCGGCCATCTCCTGCTGACAGAGCTCGCAGGCTTTGCCGAGGCCGACGATTCCCGGAACGTTGAGCGTGCCGGAACGCATGCCGCGCTCGTGGCCGCCGCCGTCAATGATGGCGGCAAGCTGCACGCGCGGATTCTTCCGGCGAACGTAGAGGGCGCCTACGCCCTTGGGGCCGTAAATTTTGTGGCCAGAGATGGACATCAGGTCGATGCCGTCTTTCTGGACGTCGACCGGAATCTTTCCGACGGCCTGCACCGCGTCGACATGGAAGAAGACGCCTTTCTCTTTGGCGATCTTTCCGATTTCAGCGATGGGCTGGACGACACCGATTTCGTTGTTCGCGTACATGATTGAAATCAGAATCGTCTTCGGCGTGATTGCGCGGCGAAGATCGTCGAGATTAATACGCCCGTCCTTTTCTACCGGCAGATAAGTCACTTCGTATCCATACTTCTCCAGGCGCTTACAGGTATCGAGCGTGGCTTTGTGCTCGGTGACCTGCGTGATGATGTGATTGCCCTTCTCGCGGTACATCTCGGCGACGCCTTTAATTGCGAGGTTGGTGGATTCGGTGGCGCCGCTGGTGAAGACAATTTCTTTAGGCGTCGCGTTGATCAGCTTGGCGATCTGCCCGCGGGCATTTTCCACGGCTTCTTCGGCCTTCCAGCCGAATTCATGGTTGCGGCTCGCTGCGTTACCGAATTTCTCCGTGAAATACGGAACCATGGCTTCGACGACGCGCGGATCAACCGGCGTGGTCGCATGATTATCAAAGTAAACCGGAAGCTTAATTGCCATTCGCTTTCTCCCTCATTCCTAAAATCGATAAACCCCTAAACTAGACTCTGAGCTCGACGACTTCGTGCAGCGGCGATTCGTCGGTCATGTGTGAAATCTTCACCTTCTCGAGCACTTCTAAAATGCTGTCGTTCACGCGGCGCAAAGGCTCGCGGATCGAGCAGGTGGTCGTAAGATCGCACGTCCCATGAGATGTGACGCACGAGGTGATGAATAAAGGACCGTCGATCGCTCGAATTACATCCAACGCGCTAATGTGCGCCGCATCCCGCGCCAGCGCGTATCCCCCGCCTGAGCCATGCCGTGCGGCAACCAGGCCGCCCTTGGCCAGCTTCTGGAGCACTTTCGCCATCAGCGGGGCGGAGAGCTTGTACATTTCTGAGATGTCCGCCGCGCTGCAGGAGCTTCCGTCGTGCATAGCACCATTGCGCATCGCGAGATGCTTCAGCGCGATGAGCCCGTAGTCTGCCTTCTTTGACAGCTTCATCATGGATGCATATGCGACTGATTCGGTCGCAGTTAGATTCTAGCGCCTGGGCCGCCCGCTTGTCAAGTTTGGCTGAGAGACAACTCCATATGCGCCAATCAGTTAAACTACGACCATTTTAGTCGTATTCGTCAACGTTTGCCAGTCCAACAGAGAGAAAAAGGCAGTGAGCGGCGTTTTCATATGGGCGAACGGTATGGCGAGAAGCGGGGAATGGCTCGATTGCGGGGCAGCTTTTGTCTGAGCACACCAGAAATTCTAGGTTAGAATCAGCAACCGATGGCTCACGAAATCACTCGGCCTGTGGTTGCGATTTATCCTGGCACGTTTGACCCGGTGACGAACGGGCATCTCGACCTCATTTCCCGCGGGGCCGCGATTTTCGACAAACTGATTGTGGGGATTTCGCAGAACCTCGAAAAGGACCCGCTGTTTGCCGTAAGCGAACGCGTAGAGATGCTCGAAGCGGTGACGTTCGATTGGAAAAATGTCGAGGTCGAGGTGTTCGACGGTTTGTTGATGGACTACGCGCGTGCGAAAAATGCGCGCGTGATTTTGCGGGGGATTCGCGCCGTCTCAGACTACGAATATGAGCTGCAGATGGCGATGATGAACCGCAAGATTGAGCCGCAGATTGAGACTGTGTTCATGCTGCCGGCGGTGGCGTATAGCTTTTTGAGTTCGCGGCTGGTTCGCGAGCTGGCGCGGCTTGGAGCGCCCGTGGTGAAGGATCTGGTGCCAGCGCTGGTGGAAGAACGATTGCGCGCGAAAGTGGGATGAATGAAAGTAGTGTAAGTTGAGTTTGAGCTGACACAACTACTCGAAGTGTGCATCGAGATGAGGAGCCGAATGGAATCTGCCACGGGAATGAAAGCCGAGGAAATTATCGAGCTGGCCGACCGCGTAAACCGCATCAGCGTGTCGCAGACGATGATGGTGTTGCAGGAGGCGGAGCGCTACAAGGCGCGCGGCGTGGACGTCGCGGACTTTGGCCCGGGCGAGCCGGATTTCCCGACGCCGGACCACATCAAGCTCGCGGCGATCAAGGCGCTCGAGGAAAATCGCACGAAGTACACGGCAACGCCAGGAATCGCGCCGTTGCGTCAGACTGTTTGCGATTGGCACGCGGCGCAGCTCGGATCGTCATATCAGATGACGGAGTGCATCGTCACGTCCGGAGGCAAGCACGCAATTTACAACGCGGCCTGCGCGTTGCTGAATTCCGGTGACGAGGTGATTATTCCCGCGCCGTATTGGGTGAGCTATCCCGACATCGTGAAAGCCGCCGACGGCACTCCTGTGTTTCTGCAAACGCGAGCGGAAGACGGTTTCCGGCTGCGCGCCGCTGATCTGAAGAAAGCCCTTACGCCGAAAACAAAGATCGTAATCGCCAATTCTCCGAGCAATCCGACTGGAGCCGTGATTCCACCGGATGAGTTCACGCGCATTCTCGAGGTTTGCAAGCAGCACGGCACCTGGCTGCTGACCGACGAATGCTATTCGCATTTCACGTACGGCGATGCGAAACCTTTTTCGGTGGCGAGTCTGCCGGAGTCGAAGGACCGGTTGATCGTGGCCGGGTCGCTCTCGAAAACATTTGCGATGACCGGATGGCGCATCGGCTATGCGCTGGCACCGAAGCCGGTTGTGGACGCCATGACGAAGCTGCAGAGCCAGTCGACTTCGAATCCCAATTCGATTACGCAATATGCTGCGCTCGAAGCTTTGGGCGGGCCCATGACTTCGGTGGTGGAGATGCTTGCAGAATATGCCCGACGGCGGGAACGGATTCTGGCCGGCTTGCGAGCGATTCCGGGCGTTACGTGCACGACGCCGGAAGGCGCCTTCTACGTGTTCCCTAATATCTCCGCGCATTTAAATGCCGAAATGCCGGACAGCACGGCTATGGCGCGGGTGCTTTTAGAGCGCGAGCATGTGGCTGTGGTGCCGGGTGATGCGTTTGGAGCGCCCGGTCATTTGAGAATTTCCTACGCAACTTCGATGGAGCGAATCGAAGAAGGATTGCGGCGGCTGGCGCGCTTCTTCGGTCGAGCGGCGTGATTCTCTGCCCGGCGCGACTGGAACCGATTTTTAGTCCGCGGCCTTGGGGATCGCTCTCGCTCGCGCCATTCTTTCCAGAAAAATCAAATCTCACCGAACCGTTGGGCGAGGCATGGATGACGGGTAGCGAGTGCTGCTTCGCTTCCGGACCATTTGCGGGGAGGAGGCTTGGGAGTGTGTGGCCCGAGATGCCTAGCGAATGGACGGGTACGAAATCTGATCGTGGTTCGGCGTTTCCTCTGCTCGTGAAATTTATTTTCTCCGAGGACAAGCTTTCGGTGCAAGTACATCCCGATGATGAGTACGCAGCGCGACATGAAAAAGCTGCGGGTGGACGCGGGAAGACGGAGATGTGGTATGCAGTGCGGGCCCGGCCAGGCGCTGAGGTTTTGGTTGGATTAAAAGCGGGGGTGGATCGCGAGAAATTTGAGCAATCCATCAGCAGCGGGACTGCGGAAGAATGTTTGGAGCGAATCGCTATGCGTGAGGGCGATGCCATCTTCGTTCCTGCGGGGACGGCACATACGATTGGGGCGGGGCTTATGCTGTGCGAGATTCAGGAGCACTCGGATCTGACGTACCGCGTTTACGATTACGGGCGACGCGACGTGAAGGGCCGGGCGCGCGAATTGCACATTGAGAAGGCGCTCGAGGTAATCCGTTTCGGCGAGCAGAGCGGTGGGAAGATAGCCCCGGTGAGTATTACGCGCGGGCCGGTTACGGAAACGTTTTTTGTTTCGTGCCAGTATTTCGCAACTGAGAAATGGGAGTTCGTGAAGGTCGTTGCGGCCGCCACCTCGCGTGAACATTTCGATTTGATGATCATTCTCGAAGGCGCCGGAAACTTTGCATGGGGCGATTCGCGAGCGGAATACGCTCCGGCGCAAGTGTGGATGATTCCTGCGGCGCTTGGCGCTTTCCGAATCGAGCCGTCTGCATCCACTACGCTTCTGCGAACATACGTTCCGAGCGACGCCAGCGAATTTTTACAACACTTGAAGGATTCCGGAGTCGAGGAATCGAAGTGGTCGCGGCTGGTGCACAAGTGACACGGTCGAAGCTGCCAGCGTGTGCGGTGCTGCTTGCCGGCGGACGAGGCACGCGTTTTTGGCCGCGCAGCCGAATGCGGACCCCGAAACAACTTTTGAATATCACCGGGGACGACACGATGCTGCGCGCCACGCTGCGCCGCCTTCAGCCGGTGCTCGGGCCGAAGAATTTCTGGGCCGTAACAAATGTGGAGCAGGCAGCCGCGGTGCGCCGCGAAATGCGTGGAGTGCCGGCTTCGCACATTCTGGCTGAACCGCTTGGCCGGAACACCGCAGCCGCTATTGGTCTCGCTGCGATACACCTCGCACATGAACGCGGCGATGCGGTGATGGCCGTCTTGCCGTCCGACAGCTACATTGCCGAAACCGCGCGCTATCGAAAGCTCGTTCGAGCAGCGATCCAGTTGGCGGAGACGCCTGGAAGTCTGGTTGTCATGGGAATTCCACCCACGCGGCCAGAGACCGGTTACGGTTACGTCGAACGAGGCGGAGTTTGCGCGCGCTCGTTAGGGATCAGCGCGTTTGATGTGCGGCGCTTTACGGAGAAGCCTGCGCTGCCGCTGGCGAAGCGATACGTGGCTTCTCGGCGCTATTTCTGGAATGCGGGGATGTTTTTCTGGCGTGTCTCGACATTTCTTAAGGCGTTGAAACAATTTCTTCCGGCCACGCACGATGTTCTTATTGAGCTGAAGCGGTTTATCGGCAGGTCGCAATACCCGAGGCAATTGAGGCGCACATACGCGCGGCTCGAGAATATCTCCGTTGATTACGCGGTGATGGAGCCAGCGACTCGGATGAAAAGCGGTTTTCGCGCCGTGGCGATTCCGGCAAACGTTGGCTGGAGCGACATCGGTTCCTGGGCGGCTGTTTACGAATTGCTCGCGCAGAAACCGGGAGAAAATGTTTCGGGCGGGCCGTTTCACGCGCTCGATGCCAGCGGAAATTATTTCTGGAGCCCAAAGAAACTCGTTGCGGCGATCGGCGTTCAGGATTTGGTGCTGGTGGAAACGGATGACGCGGTGTTACTTTGCCGCCGCGAACGCTCGCAGGACGTGGGGAAAATTGTGAAATGGCTGGAAGAGAATCGGCGCCGAGACCTGCTTTAGAGGATGGCCTGCTGATGGGAATGAGCATCCGGCTCGAAAATAGAGAGGGTAAGGCGATTGAGGAAATTCCAGACCTCGAAAGTCTGCTCAGCCGTTTTTTCCCGTCGTGGGACGATCTCACCTATCATTTTCTGCGTTACATCGACCCCTGGGGCGAGACCGTGTTCAACCATCTTCAAATGGACGAACTTATTTTCGAGTTGCGGCGCATCCGGCAAAAGGCGACCACCGAAGAACAGCGTGCGTTTGTTGACGCGATTGAAGGCATCGCCGGGCGTTGCAAGGATGGTGAAGGGCTATATCTTAAATTTGCCGGTGACTAGTGGCGCCGGTGTCCTCTGTGGCTTCTCTCATGTTTGCGCATCGCTTATACTTCTGGGAGATGAATCCCATTCGTTTTGGAACTGACGGCTGGCGCGCTGTCATCGCTGAAGATTTTACGGCTGAGAACGTGCGAAAGGTCGCGCACGCGATTGCGCGCTATGTGGTGCGCGCTGAGAAACCCGGCAGCGGCGTTGTGGTCGGCTACGACACGCGGTTTGGATCCGAGCGCTTCGCGCGCATAGCTGCAGAGGCCGTGGCAGCAACAGGTACGCCCGTGTGGCTCGCAATGGAGTCGTGCCCTACTCCGGCAGTCTCCCTGCTTGTGCGGCTTCGTAGCGCCGCGGGCGGAATTCAGATCACGGCCAGCCACAACCCGTACCAGTGGAGTGGAATAAAATACAAGGCCAGCTATGGAAGCTCGGCCTCGCCTGCGATCGTAGCGCAAATTGAGAATGAACTTGA
The DNA here is from genome assembly GCA_963721825.1 of uncultured Acidobacteriota bacterium. GTDB lineage: Bacteria > Acidobacteriota > Terriglobia > Acidiferrales > UBA7541 > Palsa-295. Next base: position 587,031 of record CAVRLE010000004.1, read on the forward strand.
GAAAGTGCTACGGGACGGAATCCCCTCCCTGCCTTCGCGTACTGACCTTATTCATTCGCTCGACGTTCGGGCGCCCTACCTTGAAACAATTTCGGGATTGGTCGATTGGGATAGGTTGCGGGCGGCGAAGTTCCGGTTCGTCGTCGACCCGATGCATGGAGCGGGCCGCGGGCTGCTGAGCGAGCTTTTCCGGAGAAATGGAATCGAATGCAAAGAGATTCGAGGAAATCGCGATCCGCTTTTCGGCGGCGTAAATCCCGAACCGATCGAGCCTCACGTGGAAGCGCTACGCAAAGCAACGCGCGACGGGAAATACGACGCCGGATTCGCCCTCGATGGCGATGCCGACCGCATCGGCGCTCTAGACGCTGACGGCACGTTCGTCACGCCGCACCAGATTTTTTCGATACTGCTCTGGCATCTTGCCGGTACTCGCAAGCTTACAGGCGACGTGGCCAAAACGTTCTCCACCACGAAAATGATCGACAAGATCGCCGCGAAATTTGGACGCAAAGTGTGGGAAACACCCATCGGCTTCAAATATATCTGTGACCGAATGCTGGAGGGCGATGTTCTCCTTGGCGGCGAAGAAAGTGGCGGGATCGGAACAAAACTGTATCTTCCCGAACGCGATGCAACAGTCAGTGCGTTGTTGCTGGCAGAAGTGATGGCGTGGCACGGGAAGCGGCTAGGCGAGCTGATCACGATGCTGCACCGCGAATTCGGTGAACATCACTACGGCCGTGTGGACCTCACGTTAAAGCCAGGACAAAAGGAAAAGGCACTTCGATATTTTGCCAATGGAAATTTTAAGCGCCTGCTTGAATGGTCCGTCACACGCCGCGAGGATCTCGACGGCGTGAAGGTATACCTGGGCGAGATTGGCTGGGTGATGGTGCGCGCCTCGGGCACGGAACCTATGCTGCGAGTCTACTCGGAGACTGAAACGGCCGAGACGACGCGGCGCCTGCTCGATGAAGTGACCGCCCTTGTTTCCAAGTTGTAGTTGGATTCCAGAATTTTAGTCGGGCTTCAATCGTCCCAGAGAAAAGCCAGTTTTGGGCTTGCCACGCGGTTCCGTTCCGTCTAACCTCCGCCCCGTAACATCCACAGCGCGACTATCACGCGCAGGCCCGAACCGGCCCGGGCTGACTTCCGATCCAAGAGCGATCAGGAGAAGACTCGATGCTGAAGGAATTCAAAGAATTCGCAATGCGCGGTAACGTCTTGGATATGGCCGTCGGCATCATCATCGGCGCGGCATTCGGAAAAATTATCACTTCGCTCGTCGGCGATGTTTTGATGCCGCCACTCGGGCTGGTACTCGGCAAAGTGGACTTCTCGAACCTGTTCCTGAATATCTCCGGGAAGTCTTACGACAGCCTGACGGCCGCGAAAGCTGCGGGAGCACCGACGATCAATTACGGACTGTTCCTGAACAACATCATCGACTTTCTGATTGTAGCGTTCGCGATTTTTCTGCTCATTCGCATGGTGAATCGTTGGAACAAGCCCGCACCGGCCGCTGCACCAAAGACCAAGGATTGTTCCTACTGCGCGACGGCGATCCCAATCGCTGCCAAGCGCTGCCCCAATTGCACATCGCAACTGACTCCTTAGAAGCCTTCTATTGCGGCTTGCCTGGGGGAAGTTGCGGGGTTGCGCGGTGGGTTTCGATATCGTGGAGATGGTCACGAAGCCGCTGGATGACGGCTTCCTGCTGACCTTCATCGAGCTCGCGCTCCACTTCATCGAGCGCGAAATGAACGATATCGTGGTGATGGATTTCTTCGCCGGGTAGTTTCTCGCTCAACTGCAGCCAGAGCTTGTGCAGCAGATCGATCTCCTTGGGCGTAAGCCGAGGGGCGTGAGGACCAAGGTAAAAAATCTGCTCCTGGCCCGACGGAGTAAAAATCTCAAGTGTGACGCGCGGCCTCGGTTCGGGCATTCGCTCCCAAGACAAGCCGATGGCCCGCGCCTGCTCCGTGACGGGCATTTTGGACGAACTTCCGCTGACGATGCTGCTCGATTCGAGATTGGCTGCCGTGCGCAGAATGCCTTCCCACAAATCATTGGCTGCAGCCACCGCGAGGCGCACCGGTTTGCCTTCTTTCTCAGCAACCGCCAAAACTTTGGTGAAGAGAAGCTGTTCGATCGTGCTGAAAAGCTGATCGGGCGCTAAATCGTATTCACCCGACGCAGCCCGGCGCAGCATGCGCACGTGCAGCACCACAACTTCCGCATCATGACTTCTCACGCGCCGCAACACGGCTTCGAGGTGATACAGCGCGTAGTAAGTGCTCACGGGCACCAGGATGTTCCCGGGCGCCACACCTACGCTTGTCGGCGTGAGTTCGGCCTCCGGCGCCAGATTGAACTGATCGAGTTCCACGTGGGAGGCGCCGGCTTGTCGCTTCCGAACGCGGTGCTCGGAGATTTCAAAGACTGTGAAGAGAAGGGCCGAAAAAGTCAGCCCGGCGATCGTTGCATCGGGCTTGGTAAAGAGGTTGATGATTGCAATTGCGAGTAGAACGAGCGTTATCAGGCCCAGGCCAATAGGAACTTCGACTCCAAAAATCACGGGGTTCAAGGGAACTCGATATTCGCGGTCCTGAGGATGCGTATAACGCAGCACGAGGACGGCGATTCCCTTCATCGAAAAGCTCCAAATCACGCCGAACGCGTATAGGTTGCCAAGGAACGTCACGTCGCCACGGCTTGCGACGATGGTCAGAATCTGAAAGACCACGACAAGATTGATGATCCGGTGCGTAGTCCCGAAACGCGGGTGGGGATGCCGGAACCAGTCAGTGAGAACTCCATCTTCCGAGACGCGGTTCAGAACACCGTTGGAACCGACAATGGCCGTATTCACCGCCCCGGCCAGAATCAAAGTCCCAACGACGACCACAAACACGTGGAAAGCCAGCCGCGCCGTAGGGGTTCCAACCAGATGCATCGCAAGTCCGCCGATTAGGTTCTCAGTGAACGAAGGACGGATATTATCCGGAATGATCATGACTGCAAAAAACGAAACCAGAGATGTGAATACCAGGCTGTAAATGAAAATAATCAGCCCGGCCTTTTTCAGATTGGGGAGTTTCGGGTGCTCGATTTCGCGATACACCTGCGCGAGCGATTCTTCGCCGCTCATCGCCAGAACTGAGTGCCCGAGGCCAACGAAGATCGCCACAAGCGTTATCATGTGCGCCCATTGATAGCGATCGAGCCAGCCGAGCGAGCCTTTGTCGAGCTTCATGTTCCAGGGATGTGGCCACGGGGGAAGGTGCCAATCGGGCTTGGCGTAAAGAGTGTAGAGACACCACCCAATCAGTATCACGACCATTACGGTGGTGAGTTGCATGATGCGCAGAGCTTTGCCGCTCGATTCGGGAACGCCCTTGATGTTCTCCCACCAGAAATAAAGCGTGATGGCAATCGCCACAGCCGCAGCCGTGGCATTGACGTTGAGGTGCAGCGGAATGTGGGCGTAAACGAACAGCTCGTTAAGTACGCCAACGAGATACTGGCCTGCCGAGACGCCGCTGATGGGGCCGGTGAGAACGTAATCAAACATCAGCGCAGAAACAGAAAACTTCGCGAGGGTTCCCCCCAGAGCTTCTTTCACAACGCGGTACACACCGCCGCGCACGAACATGCTGCAGCTCTCGACGTACACGGCTCGCACCGCATACGAAAACAGCATGATGCCGAGAATGAACCAGGGAGCGGTTTTGCCTATGAACTGCTCGGCCTCACCACCCGCGTAATAGGCTGATGAAGCGAGGTCATTGAGAACGATCGCCGCGGCGCGCCAAAAAGAGATAAACGCCAACATGGCCGTAGTGGCCACGAGGACTTTGGCTACGGGGCGGGGTCTACCCGGCGTGAATGTATTACCCGTGGTGTTTGATGCCATACGCTATTAAATGATGAGGGGATGAACTATACGTTGAAATAGGCTCCCAAGGAAAGCGTCGCGACGCGCGCTGCGGCTAACGGTCTCTCAATGATTTCGAGGAGTGCCCTCAATCCTTCGTCCGAGCAGGCGCGACCTTGGCTTCAGGCTGCGATGGTTGTGCGTCCCGGAAATCCCTGCCGCAGGCTTCGCAGGGGCAAATTTCGCGCAGGTGTTCGAAGCTGTAGATTCCCGTCGCGTGGGCGTCTGAGAATGTTATCTGCAATGCGTAATTGCCCATGGCCTGGGCGCTTTTCGCGGTCACGCGCGGCTTGTACATCGGCAGCTCAACGGACGCTGCGGGCGAGGTTCCCATGCGAGCCTTCTTATCGCGCTCATCGTTGCACAATGCGCACGGACACAAATCACGCAGATACGGAAACGGGTAGTGGCTCGTGTGCCCGTCTGACCAGATGACATCAACGCCCTCTCCGGTTGAGACGCGTACCTTTACGTCGGTTGGTTTTTTACGGACATCCTGTGGTATCGGCATCCACTCAATTCTAACAGAGACAGGCGCCGCGCTAGCGAGAGGGACAACAGCGCCCCGGCGGAATTGGGTTGCCGTGCGGGCAGGTCTGAGGATGGCCCAGGAACGCGCAGATGCGTTGGTCGAGCTCGGGGCTGATGATGTGCTCGAACTTGCAGGCGTGCGAATCGGCTTCGGAATCGGCGATGGAAAATGTGTCGGTCAGCAGGCGCTCTGCCAGGCGGCGTCGGCGCACGATATCGCGCGCGCGATTCTCGCCGTGCGCTGTGAGCGAGACTTCACTGCCGCGCAATTCGAGCAGTTTCAAATCCGCAAGGCGTGAAATAATTCGCATCGGGTCAGGACCGCTCGATTGCCGAATTTTCTCGAGCGCCGGCGCGATTCCCTCTTCGCCGCAGATCCACACTTGCTCGAGAAGATGGTCGAATCGGATCTCGTCCTGCTCCGAGAATTCCGAAATCTGCACAATGCGGCCGTGCGCGAGATCGATCCGACGGTCGGCTAACTGCCCGATGGCTGGGTCGTGCGTGACCATCAAGATTGTGTGCCCTTGATCATGGAGTTCGCGAAGCAGCCGGATTACCGTTTCGGCGTTGGCTTCGTCCAGGTTTCCGGTGGGCTCGTCGGCCAGAACCAATTTCGGATGATTTATCAGAGCGCGAGCCACGGCTACGCGCTGCTGTTCGCCGCCGGAAAGCCGCGAGGGAAGATGTTTCAAACGGTCGCCCAATCCCACGCGCTCAAGGGCGAGGCGCGCCTCATTTTCGTCCGTCGTGCTATGAAAATATTGCGCCAGCATCACGTTTTCTAGCGCCGTGAGGTACGGCACGAGATGAAACTGCTGGAAGACAAATCCGATTTTCTCGGCACGAAATCGTGTGAGGCCAGCTTCGTCGAGGCGCGCGACATCAGTGCCATCCACAATAGCTTGTCCCGCGGTCGGCGTGTCGAGGCCACCCAGGATATTGATCAGCGTCGTCTTGCCCGAGCCCGACGGGCCCATAAAGGCGATCCATTCGCCTTCGTTCACCTGGAATGAAACTCCATCGAGCGCACGCACGTGCCCGTACTCTTTCCGCAGCCCCTCCACTTGTACAAGCAGCGCCACTATTCGCCTCGAAAGATCGCAGCTGGTTTCACGTTTCCAAGCATTCGCAGCGGAGAAGCGCCTGCGAGCGCGACGGCGATCATGAGCGCGATTGTGAGCGGAATTATTTCCCAGCGCATCGAAATCGTCGCCTCAAACACGCGATGCCCCATCCAGCGCGTTAACACCATCCCTACGATGCAGCCTATTGCTCCGCCCACAGCGCCAAGCACGCCCACCTCGGCGAGAAATAATCCCACCACACGCGAGATCGATCCGCCGAGAGCTTTCATCAGGCCCACGTCTTCGCGACGTTCGATCGCAAGCGCCGCCATTGTGGCAAGGACGCACAGCGACGTGAGCACCAGAATCAACGCGACCATGGAAAAAATCAGCAGTCGGAGCCGCCCGAGGAGCACTCCTTCCGCCGCCGTCACCTGGCGAATCGGATGCACGTCATATTCCAGCAGCGCCGCAGCGAGCTTTGCAGCTACATCGGCCACATTTTTCGAGCCTCCCCCAACGTTCAATTGAACGAACCCGATTTGACCGTCCAGATTCGATAGCTGCTGCGCCACGGCAAGATTCACGAAAACTTGATTATCTTCCGCATCGCCGGAGTCAACGATGCCCGCAACAGTGAGCTTCGCTGTGCGGTCCAAGTAGTCCAGTGCTATTTCGCTGCCGGGCGCGAGATGAAGCTCGCGCGCGACATTTCGGCCAATCAGCGCGTGCACCTGGTCGTCGCGCGAATCGACTCGCTTCCCTTCGATTTTCCACGTTGGCGAGAGTTTCTGAGCTTCGTCGAGCCACGTGCCGGCGACAACTACCGGAGTCTTTTCACCGCGGGCAATCACGTAGAGGTACGGCGCTGCGACAATTTGCGCTGTCTTCATCGATTTCAGCTGCTCGACAACTGCATTCTCGTTCATCAGCTCCGGAGCGCTCAGCGAAACGGCCACATTCGTCTTTGCCGGCGTGCTCCCTTGAGGCTGGCGCGGGGCGATGACGATATTCGCACCTAGCGAGCGGAATTCCTGAGTGAGCTTGGAGCCGACGTCAAGATCGAGATTCAGCAGCGCAGAAATTACGGCCGCACCGCTCACTATGGCAATCAGCGCCACAGCCAAACGGCCGCGGCTCCCTCGCAACAGTTGTACCAGCAGACGGCCGAACATCATTCGCCTCGCAGAATCGCCGCAGGCTCGAAACGCGCGGCGCGCCGTAGCGGAAATAAGCTTCCGAGAATTGCCACCAACGCGGCCAGCCCCAGCACAACCGGAAAGAGAATCATTCGCGGTGAGCCCGGCATACCGAAGACACTTTGTCCCAGCGCCCGCGCGAGCACGATGCCCAGCAAATAACCTACCGCTCCACCCATCACGGCCAGCATCAATTGTTCAGCCAGAAAAATTCCACCAACGATCGCATTCCGCGCACCGAGCGCCTTCATCACGCCTACCTCAGCGCGCCTCTCGAGAACGGTCGTCGCGGACGTCGCTGCCACCGCCAAAGCCGCCGCACCAAGCGCCGCCAAAGTGACAATCCATAGCAACGTACTGATGCGCGAGAGAATCCTACCTTCTGTGTCCGCCACGCGGCGGATGGCCCGCACGTCGACGCCCGGAATCGCTTGGCCGATCTGGTAGCTGATCGAGGAAATGTATGGCGAACAGAACCACCGGTCGTATTCGGTAGGCGTCAAAGATTGCGGATCGCGGACCGAAAGCGCGTCGGCAGGCTTCGTGAGCGCGCTCACAAAAAGCTGCCTGAATTGGCCGGGATGATTCGAAAGGTCCTGCGCAACCGAGAGAGGAACCAGCACCGAATGGTCTTCCGCGCCGCCGGTAGAAACGATTCCGGTCACCAAGAGAGGAGTTCTAACCTGCGAGATCATCGACGAACCAATATCGATTGTCTTCCCGACCTGAATTGCATCTGGATGCGCAGCCGCAAGATCGGCCCCTACCACGCACTCCTTTGCGTTGTCCGAAAACCATTTGCCGGTGATCTTCCACGAAGGATGAGTGGTTTTAAGCCCAGTGCGAAAGTGCGTCCTGTCGGGAATCGCCACCTCGTGCTCATACCACGTGCCGATCACCGTGGTTTCCAGAGGCGGATTCGAACTATCCAGGACTGCCGGCACATCGAGAAACGGAGTGAATCCGAGAATATTGTGCCGCCAGAAAATCATCTTCAGCTTGCCGAGATCGGCTTCTTGCAGGTATGCGCCCTCGTCGACAGGGCGATAGTCCACGCCGCCAATTTCCACCGGAAGCGTATCCGATTGCGGTCTCACCAACAGGTTCGCGCCGAGGCTGCGAAATTCGCGCGCCAGCCGATCGCCTGCATCCAACGCGATCGTCAGAGTTGCCGTCGCAACGGCCATGCCTACGACGAGCGCGGCAGCCGTGAGAATCTTGCGGCGCGGGTTGCGAACGAAGGATTCACCTACAAGGCGAGCAAACATTCTATTTGGCGTGAATTGTCGAGGCCGCATCCATCAGCGCCGAAAGGTCGACCACCACTTCTCCTTTTTCCACTCGCGATTTCACTGCGATCGGATTGCACCCGCCCGACTGTCCGATCGACGGGATGTAAATCGCTGCGCCGCAATTTCGGCAGATTACGTTCTGCCCTTCCTGCCGGTACCCAACTGCACCGCAAATCTGGCAGGCATCGAGAGCGGTTGCGTAGTCGCCGCCCGACTTGTGAATTACGACGAATCGTATATCAGCCTGCTTCACTTCGGCAGTGTAGTAATGAAGACTCGAATCCATCAATTGCGAAAGTGGGATACGCACCTCGCTATTTTGCGCCACGAGCGCAGTGGCTTGTACGGGAGCATTTACGCTGCGCGCATATACAAATTCTGCCGTCAGGGCCAACACGACGAGTAAACACAAACTTGCGGCTGCAAAGCTCCACGCACGGCGGCGTCGAAATTCCCACTGCAACTTTCTTCGCTCGGCCGGGTTCGCAGCCTGCTCGGCGACGGGTGCCTTCGATCCAAACCACTCGCGTAGAACCACAAGCGCCGCAGCGCCAAGGATCACAATGAAAAAGAAAACTTCATTGCGCACGATCGGCCCAATCGTTGCCATCTCCGTCTTACTCGACGGCAGCCACATTGCCTCGCTCAATTCGTGCAGGCCAGTAAGCGCCAACTGGAACGCTACCACCATCAAAATCACGCTAGTGGCGGCAAAAAATCGGTGCAGCGGAATTTTCAGTGTGCCTTGGAAGAAGAAGAGTCCCACCGCGACCGCAAGCCCTATTCCCAGCAAAGTTCCGATCCAGACTTCCACGCCCGCGCTCGATAGTTCCACCGCTCGCAGAATCAATACAAGCTCCGCTCCTTCGCGCACAACCATCAGGAACACGAAAGCTCCGATGCCCCATCCGGCCGCGCGAGTGGATTGCTGCGCATATGTTTCGAGCCGCGATTCGATGTCTTTTCGCAATGTACGTGCTACGCGGTTCATCCACACGATCATCGTCACCACGAGTGCCGAGGCCACCAGCATCAGCAATCCTTCGAAGCCGTCCTCGCTTACCTTCCAGCGATCGAGCAGGATGGCAGCCGCGACGCTTGCCGCGGCGGCAAGGGCAACTCCAGCCCAGACGTATTTCGTGAGTGCGCGCCGGCCGGTGCGGTTCAGATACACCAGGACGATGCCGACAACCAGCGCGGCTTCGACACCTTCCCGAAGGGCCACTAAAAGCGCAGAAAGCATGGAGTTTCCAGTTGAAACACAGTTACAACTACGATTACAAGTCTAGCCCCTCCGTATCGTTAAAATCAAGGGCTTTTGGCCACTCGACGGGCCCCGCTGCCATCTTACTCCTGTAGAATGGAAGCTCTTATGTACAACCGGCGAGGGCTTGCTCGAATTCCCGTTGTGGCTGTTTTTTGCCTTTCGCTGACCATATCCGCGCCCCTGCTGTATTCGAAGCAGCAAGCTACTTCAACTCAAAAACAAAATTCATCATCCACGGCCGCGCCCTCAAAACCGGCCTTTAAGCCCGACGCCAATAAAGCTCAGGCGGCTTACAAACGTGGATTGCGAGCCGAACATGAAGGCAATTGGCAAGCGGCGTACGACTCCTACTCCGACGCCGTGGGCTGGGCGCCAAATGATGCCAATTACTTTTCAAATTTGGAAATCGCCAAGGGTCACATCGTTCAGGAAAAAATGGACCTGGCTGAACGCGAAGCGGTCTCCGGACGCCTGTCTGAAGCGCTGCGAGTTCTGGTTTCAGCGCGCTCGCTCGACCCTTCCAACCGCGTGCTCCAGGCTCGCTACACCGAACTGAGTGCCCTATTCAGAGGCCAAGCCAAGTCAAAGGCGAGCGGGCAGGAGCTGGCCGGCGAAGTTCATCTCGAATACACGCCCGGGAAAAAGAACTTTGATCTCCGAGGCGATACGCAAAGCGCCTACAACGAAATTGCGCGGCAGTTTGGACTCGAGGTCGCGTTTGACGTGGACTTACGCTCTCGAGCGGTTCGATTTCACATCGACGATCTTGATTTCCCCACCGCGATGCGAATACTCGGCGAGGAGACCGGCACTTTCTGGCGGCCCCTGACAAAACAACTCTTTCTCGTCGCCGAAAATACGCCACAGAAACGCAAGGACTATGCGCTCTTGGTGGTGCGAACCGTAGTGCTTTCCGCTTCGGAAACTCCCGAACAAATGACGGAAACCTTCCGCCTCGTGCGTGAAATCGCCGGCATCACGCGCGCTGACCTGGATACTCGCAGCGGCACGATCACGATGCGTGCCTCGCCGCAGGCAGTCACGGTAGCCTCGAGTTTGATCGAGAACCTCGAAAATCCCGTGGGCGAACTGATTCTCGAAATTGAAGTATTGGAAGTGGACCGCAATTACGCGCGGGACCTCGGAATCACTCCGCCTCAAAGCACCAAAGTATTCACGCTCAGCCGCCAACAAGTGCAGGAAGCGCTTCAATCGCAGCAAGGATTGATCGACGTTATCACCCAGCTCTTTGGCACGCCGTCGTCTCTCGCCGGCTTAACGTCTACTCAAATTGCCTCGCTCTTGGGCTCAGGCCAGGTCGGCATCGGGTCATTAATTCCGCCACTCGTTGCGTTCGGGGGCGGCTCAACCACATTTCTGGCAACGGTGCCTGGCGCCAGCGCAACTTTTTCCGAGATGCTGTCGCTCGTCCGCACGGGCCGGCGCATTTTGCTGCGCGCCGAAGATGGAAAGCCGGCAACATTCTTCGTCGGCCAGCGATTTCCCGTAGCCCTGGCGCAGTTTTCACCTAGTCTCGCAGGAACCGCAACAGGAGTCGCAGGGCTGATATCGGCGAATCTTCCTACCACTACGCTGGCTACGGGCGCAGCGCCCGTTTTTGTGACCCCCGTCAGCGTTCGCAACAACGGCCTCGAAGACATCATCGTCGCCAATAATACTGACAATACGCTCTCGCTTTTCCTCGGCAACGGCGATGGCACGTTCGTCACACCCACCACCGCGATTCCCACCGGGGCCGGTCCTGTCTGGATCACCAGCGCGAATTTTAATCCAACGGTCAACAACGATCTGAATCTGGACCTTGCCGTCGTCAATCACACCGCCGATACCGTTTCAATTCTCCTTGGAAATGGGGATGGCACGTTTGCCCCGAAGGTAGACATCTCGACTGGCACAGGTACCGGACCGGTCTCGGCTGTTGCCGCCACATTGACAAGCAGCGGATTCTCTGACCTCGTGGTCGTAAACAACGCGAACAACACGCTGGGCGTTTTTCTGGGTAATGGCGATGGCACATTCAAGACACCGACTTTCATCGCCACAGGTCGAGCACCATCTTCGATCGCGGCGGCGGACTTCAACAATGACGGTCACATTGATCTCGCCGTAACCAATCAAAATGACAACACAGTTTCGGTCTTTATCGGCAATGGTGACGGGACGTTCCGGAGCCGGACGGACTACGCCGTCGGAACCGCTCCCGTGTGGGTATCCACAGGCGACTTTAGCGGCGACGGATTTCTCGATCTCGCCGTGGCGAATAATACCGACAATACCGTCTCGGTTCTCACTGGCGTCGGCGATGGAACCTTCCAGGCGCAGAGTGTGTTTCCGGCTGGCAATGGTCCTACTTCGCTTGCCGTTGCCGACTTCAACGTCGACGGCCGGCTCGATATAATCGCAGCGGATCAAACCGACAACGCCATCTCTGTTCTTCTTAATCTGGGCAGCGGATTGTTCGGGCCCAATTTCGAATTGCCTGTCGGAACCACTCCCGTCGGCGTCGCTAGTGCAGATTTTGACGCGAACGGAAGACCCGATGCGGTGTCAGCCGACAAAGGTTCCAACACTGCGACAGTAATTCTGAACAACACGAACTTCACTGGAGCAACCAATCCACTGGCAGCCACTGCGTTTCCAGGAGTCGAGTACCTCGATATTGGAACGAAGGTGAAAGCTACAGCGCGGATTCACCCCAACGATGAAGTTACGCTGCACCTGAATCTCGAGATCAGCAGCCTCGGTGCTCAGTCCGTGAACGGGATTCCCATCATATCGAATCAATCCGTGGAGCAGACGATTCGGCTTCGCGACAACGAAACGACCATGGTGATGGGCATTCGGCAGCCAGAAGTCACAAACACGCTGAATGGCTGGCCCTACGTCTCTTCAGTGCCCGGCGTCGGGATGCTGGGCAGCGTGCAGGGAAAGACGGATCAGGATAGCGACATAATCGTGATGATCACTCCGCGTTTGGTGGAGTTTTCCCCGCGCAAAGATCGTTCGATCTATGCGGGGCGCGGCACCGTGGAAGGCGAAGGAGGATCCTTCGGTGGCGGGCGCGGAATTGATCGCAGCGTTCCAGTCCAGCTGCCCCAACCGCCGCAACAGCCCCCGCCTCAAACCTTGCCGCAACCGCTTCCCGCGCCGCAACCAAACCCGAATCCTGAAAATGAAACACCGCCGCAGCCTCCGCCACAACCTTAATAGTAAGCGCGGCAGAAACACGCTCGCCGCAGTTCGACGCTATGAAGTTCCTTCCAGCACGACGAGTGGCTGATACGTCCGAGGCACCACGGGTTCGGCAATCGCGATCAGTTGCCCCTGTTGATTGAACACACGCAGCCGCGCGGGCTTCCATTCACCTGAATTCAAGTGCTCCGGCGCGCCTTGAGCGACCTCCGTGCGGCCCGGTTGAATCTGCGCGAGCGACAAATTGAATTTCGCCCCATGCTGCACGCGCTTCTCAATAATCGGCAGCACAGTCGCTCGCGGCAGCTCCGGCAACATGCCTTCGAGCTTGATTACCCGCTCTTCTATGCGTCCGGCCTTCGCGTCCTGCTCCAACTCCGCCAGCGATGTCGCCTGATCCAATGTGAACTCGCCAACTGCCGTGCGCGAAATTTCCGCAAGATGAGCGTTCGCGCCATGCAGCTTGCCTAGATCGTTCGCGAGCGAACGGATGTACGTCCCGGCGCCGCATTCCACCACAAAGCGAGCCAACGAGCCTTCGACGCCCGTGAGCCGAAATTCGAATACTTCCACTTCCACCGGCTCGAGATTCACCGGTTTGTGTTTTCGGGCCAGCTCGTGCGCCGGCGTTCCGCGAATTTTCTTGGCGGAAAATGAGGGCGGCGTCTGCTGAATGTTTCCGACAAATTGCGTCGCTAGCGCGGCGATCTTTTCCGCGTCCAGCGCAGGCGCCGAATCTGGGCCGAGCGGCTCGCCGTCTGCGTCGTAGGTGTCGGTGGCAAAACCGAACCGCACCGCGCAGCTATAGCGTTTTCGACGACCCGCATAGAAACGGGCGAGTCGTGTTGCCCGTCCGAGCGCCAGCACCAGCACACCTGTTGCGAGCGGATCGAGCGTTCCCAGATGGCCGATCTGGCGGAATCCGACGAGCCGGCGCACGGATTCGACGATATCGTGCGACGTCTTTCCGCGAGGCTTATCAACGACAAGGATACCGTCGATGGCAGGAGGCTGTGGCTTCCGGGGCATATGCTTAGGCTACTTCCCCGGGCTTTTCGCGTTTCGCAGCAGTTGATCGATGCGATCGCCGATTTCTTCAGACTGATCGAGGATGAACAACACTTCCGGAGCGCGGCGAAGTTGTAGGCGCTCGACGAGTTCGTGGCGCACGTAGCCTTTCGCAGCCTGCAATCCCGCGAGCGTGCTGCCGCGCTCGGTTTCGTCTTCATCCGCCAGGCTCACGTAAACGCGCACGGTTCGCAGATCGGGCGTCACACGCACTTCTGTGATCATCACCGTTCCCGCGAGACGCGGATCTTTCAGCTCACCCGCCAGCATCAGGCTCACTTCGTTCCGGATCTCTTCGGCGATCCGCTCCACGCGGTGCCCTCCGGCGCGATTCGTTCCCGTATTCATTCTCCATCCTCAAAATATTCAATGTCGCGCGATACCAAGTCGCGTCCCAGAATTCGCTCGGATTCCGAGGCAATCGCTTCAAGCGATTCCTCGAGATACTTGCTGTCGCCTGAAATACTCACCACGCCCACACGCGAGCGTTGCCATAACTCTTGATGCTCCAGCTCCGCCACCGCCACATTGAAATGCGCGCGCAGCCGGTCTTTCAGGCTACGGAGCACCTGCCGCTTGTCCTTGAGGGACTGCGCATCGGGGATATGAATTTCCAGGGTGAGAAGGCCGATCGGCATATCCGCGCTCGTGCGATAGAACAGCAACGGACGATTTAAAAATTCGCTGACTAATTTCGCCGGGCTTCCGCGCTTTCCTGCAGCCGCCCGCGATCTCCCACGTTGACGAACTCCGGAGCGACGGTTTTCTCGATCTTGAAGCACTCGAGAATGTCGCCTACTTTCACGTCGCTGAAATTCGAAACGCCCACGCCGCACTCAAATCCGGCGCGCACTTCATTCGCATCGTCCTTGAAGCGGCGCAGCGAACTGATTCTGCCCGTGTAGATCACCACATTGTCGCGCAACACGCGCACTTCCGCGTCACGCTTCAGAATGCCGTCCTGCACCGAACAGCCCGCGATCATTCCCACGCCCTTCACTCGGAATGAATTGCGCACTTCCGCGCGGCCCAGGTAGGTTTCCTTGATGACCGGCGCGAGCAGACCGGCGACGGCCTTCTTCAGTTCGTCCAGCAACTCGTAAATAATCGTGTGCAGCCGGATGTCGACGCCTTCGCGCTGCGCCAGTTCGGCAGCTTTTCTTTCCGGTCGCACGTTGAATCCGACGACAATCGCGTTCGAGGCCGAAGCCAGCAGCACGTCTGTCTCGCTGATCGCGCCGACGCTCGCCTGAATCACTTTCAATTTTACCTGATCGTTCGAAAGCTTCGGCAGCATGTCGTTCAGCACTTCTACCGATCCTTGCACGTCCGCTTTCAAAACGACCGGCAGGTCCTTCACTTCGCCGGCTCTCAGCTGCTCGTGTAATTGATCGAGCGTCAAGCGACCCGAAGCTGTTTTCGCAAGTGATGCCTCGCGCTGCTTCCCTTGCCGGTATTCGACGATGTGGCGCGCTTTCGCTTCGTCCGTTACCTGGAACTGATCGCCCGCCTCCGGCACGCCTTGCAGACCGAGGACTTCTACCGGCGTCGACGGCGCGGCTTGCTTGATCGGATGACCCATGTCGTCAAACATAGCGCGCACTTTTCCGTACACGGCTCCAACAACAAAGAAATCGCCAACATGTAGAGTACCGTTCTGCACGAGCACCGTCGCCACAGGTCCGCGGCCCTTATCAACGCGCGATTCGAGCACAGTGCCACTGGCTGGTGCGTCCGGATCGGCTTTCAATTCAAGCAAATCGCCGACCAGCAAAATCATCTCGAGAAGTTTCGGCACATTCTGTTTTGTCTTTGCCGAGACTTCCACCATCACCGTGTCGCCGCCCCACTCTTCCGGCATCAACTTGCGGTCGGCGAGTTGCCGCTTCACGCGTTCGGGTTCAGCGCCCGGCTTGTCGATTTTGTTGATCGCAACGATGATCTTCGTATTCGCAGCTTGCGCGTGCGCAATCGCTTCTTCCGTCTGCGGCATCACGCCATCGTCCGCACCCACCACGAGCACGACGATATCCGTAACCTTCGCTCCGCGCGAACGCATCCGAGTGAACGCTTCATGGCCCGGCGTATCGATAAATACGATGCGGCGCCCGTCGATACGCGCTTCGTACGCGCCGATGTGCTGCGTGATTCCGCCCGCTTCGCCTGCGGCCACTTCAGTTTCGCGGATCGCGTCAAGAAGGCTGGTCTTGCCGTGGTCCACGTGCCCCATCACGGTAACCACTGGAGCGCGCGGCTGCTGATTGCCAGACCGGACTTCCTTTACTTTTTCTTCCTGAACGATCTGCTCTTCGAAGCTCACCACTTGCACGATTCCGTTGAACGCTTCTGCGAGACTTGTCGCGGTAGGCGCGTCCAGAGCTTGATTGATGCTGGCGAAAACGCCGCGGTCGAGCAGATTCTTCAGCAATTCCTTCGCGCGAATGTCGAGCTTTTCGGCCAACTCCCGAACCGTAATTCCTTCGGTGACTGTTACTTCACGCGGCTCGCGCTGTACTGGCGCCACAGGCTCGGCTTGCGCCGTGCGTCCTGCGCCTACACCCGCGCGGGTACGCACCGGATGGAGTTTGCGTTCACCTTCCGCGTAGCGCTTCTCGATGAGCGGACGGCCGCGCGATGCGGGCGGTTTGCGCGCATAAAGAGGCTTGCCTGGTTCGGCTTTCGGAATTCCTGCTCCGCCGGTCGCGCCGGGACGCTGTCCGCCAACAGGTCCTTGATTAGGCCTGCCACCTCGATCGCCGGGACCGCCGGGCCGCTGAGGATATCTTCCCGGAGGTCCGCCTCCGGGGCGCAATGGCATACCAGGCCGCGGGCCGCTGGGACGTTGGCCAGGTGCGGTTGCTGGACGGAAACTCTGAGGCGCCCCGGGACGAGGCTGTCCACCAGACGGTGGTGCTCCGGGACGAACTGGAAATCTTTGGCCTTGCGAAGGAGGACCGCCGGCGGGTCGCGTTGTTCCCGAACCTGTTCCCGAACTTGTCCCCGAACTTGTTCCTGAAGCCGACGCGGGAGCTCCAGATGGCGCAGCAGCGGCAGGACGTTGTGCTGCAGGAGTGCTCGGCTGACCGGGTGCGGCAGGACGAAGTGGAACTCCCGGACGTGGCGCAGATGGCGCAACGCCAGGTCTTGCCGCGGCCGCAGGAGCAGCCGCTGTAGGAGCCACTGGTTTCGCAGCAGCAGGTGCCTGACCAGATGGATGACCAGGCGGGTGAGCACTCGTCGCTGAAGATGACGCAGGCGCGGGTGCGGAAGGCGCTCCAGCAGGGCGCGTCGCGGGGCTTCCGGGAATCGCGCCGGGCGCCGCGGGCTTCGCCGCAGCAGCAGGCGCAGCACTTGCCGGTGCCCCCGAAGGTTTCGCGACGGATGGCACAGGCGTGGCCGCGGCCGCAGGACGAGCGGGCGGTCTTTTCGCTGCAGTCGCCTTTGCTTGCTTCTCGGCTTCGGCCGCTGCTTCCTTCGCCGCCAAACCCGCGAAATGTTTTCGCGCAAGCTCCGCGTGTTCGAGGTCGAGCGAGCTCGAGTGCGTCTTTTTTTCAGTGACACCGATTTCCGGCAGGAACTCGATCAGGACTTTCGCTTTAATCTCGAGTTCGCGCGCCAGCTCGTTAATTCGAATCTGATTGGAATCTGCCATCAGCCCCTATTTTCTCCAAAACTAGTCAGAACCCGCCGATTTCTCCGCTTCACCTTCTGAATCCGAATCTGCTTCTCCACCGGCGGTTGCCTCTGACTCACTTGCTTCAACGTTCGCGTTTGCGCTCGCTTCTGCATCCTCAACGGACTCCGCTGCGCGAGCCTCGGTTCCTTCCGCCGTCTCAGACTCTACGGCAGCTTCTACCGATCCAGCGTTCTCAGAGGATTCTTCCGCGCTCACTTCCGCTTCCGCGGCAATGCTTTCCCCTTCCACTGCCACCTCGGATTCGACAGGCGCAGCTTCAGGACCAGCAGCGGCTTGCGCTTCAATCTCCTCGAAATAAAGCGCCACGGACTGGTGGATCTTCTCCACCATTTTTTCGCCGATTCCCGGAATTTCGACCAATTGCTCGGGAGTCATGTCCGCCAGCTTCTCGATTGACGTGACGCCATGCGCCTCGAGCTTCTCAATCGTTTTCGGACCCACGCCTGCCAGCTGCGTGAGCGGGGTTCCAGGCGCCGTCAGCGCAGCCATTTGCGCTTCGATTTCGCGGCGCTTCTCTTCCTCGCTCTTGATGTCGATGTTCCAGCCGATTAACTTGCTCGCGAGGCGAACGTTTTGTCCTTTCTTGCCGATTGCCAATGAGAGTTGCGTGTCCTCGACGATCACTTCGAGACGCTTCTCTTCGGGATCGACAATCTGCACGCGCGTCACTTTCGCCGGGCTCAGCGCCTTCTGCGCGAATGCCACTGTCTCTTCGCTGTGAGGAATGATGTCGATTTTTTCGCCGCGCAGTTCGCGAATGATCGATTGGACGCGCATGCCCTTCATGCCTACGCAGGCACCCACCGGATCGACGTCCTTGTCGCGGCTTTCCACTGCGATTTTCGTGCGCTCGCCAGCTTCCCGCGCCACCGCGCGAATCTGCACGGTGCCGTCATAAATTTCCGGCACTTCCATTTCAAACAATCGCTGCACCAAAGCGGGATCAGCGCGCGACACCACCACCTGCGGCCCTTTGGCCGCGCGCTCCACCGCGCGAATCGTCACGCGCAATCTGTCGCCTACGTTATACGCCTCGAGCCGCGATTGCTCGCGCTTCGGCAGCCGCGCTTCCGTGCGGCCCAGATCCACAATCGTGTCCGGCCCTTCGGTCCGCTTCACGATGCAGTTCACGAGCTCGCCCACGCGCGTGTGAAATTCGTTGTAAATTGTATCGCGCTCGGCTTCGCGAACCTTTTGCAGGATCACCTGCTTCGCAGTCTGCGCCGCGATCCGTCCCAGCACGTCGGTCGGTTTGGTCTCTGTAACCTCGCCGCCTACTTCCACTTCGGGCTGTTTCTTTCGCGCGTCGCCGATGGAAATCTCGCGCAGCGGATCTGTGACCTCTTCTACAACTGCGCGCACCGAAAACACATCCACGTGCCCGGTATCAGGATTGAACTTCGAGCGCAGCTCTTCCTCTGTGCGGTAGTATTTCCGCGCCGCTACGACCATCGCGTCCTCAATAGCCGCGACGATCACCTCGGGCTCGATGTGCTTCTCCCGGCTGATCTGCTCGATTGTCTGGTACAGCAGACTCGCCATCCAAGTTCTCCCTAGAGTTCTACTACCAGGTTCGCTTTTCGAATCCCGGCGTACGGAATTTCAATTTCGCGGTCTTTCCATTTCAACTTCACATTGCCGTCCGCGTAACCGGCCAATCGCCCTTCCAGATATTTCTGGTTCTCGACAGGCGTCTCAAGCCAAATCTTCGCCAGTCTGCCGACAAATCGCTCATAGTCAGCCGGCTTGATCAACTTTCGATCCATGCCCGGCGAGCTCAACTCCAGAATGTAGCTGGGCCCCGGAACCAAATCTTCCACGTCGAGAATCACACTCAACTGCTCGCTCACGCGCTGGCAATCCGCGTGGCTCACTCCCAGGTTGTCTGGGTTGGCCGGGCCGGGTAGCCGGTCGAGATAGACGCGCAGCAACCGCTGCTTGCCTATCTTCCATTCTACGTCGAAAACCTCGAGGCCTTGCGAGCGCGCCACCCGCTCCGCTGCCTCACGTATCTTTTCCAAGTCCATTCTGTTCTAGGCGCGGCAGTTATCCACTCATCACCTTCCGCCGATACCTCGACCCCCGCGCCAAATCTGCGCCCAACAAAAAAGTGGGCTTGCGGCCCACTTGGCGAGCGACCTATCTAGAAGCAATTAAGAGTATAAGCTCGGTGACTTGGAAAACGCAAGACGCGTCGATTTGGCTCGGCAGTGCGCTGCGGGATGGATAAACTGGGATTCCAGTAGTGAAGCCGCACACTGGTTGATTGCATCTAACGAGCTTCAGACCTACATTTGAGGCTACATCCTGAGAGGACATCTCCCAATGACCGAGACAGCGCAACAGGCAGCCAAGGCAAGCCAGAAACCACAAACATTCGCAGCGAAGGCGTTCGCCGCGCAAAACACTTCCGGCTCGATGGCGCCGTACACTTTGCAACGGCGCGAGCCGCGTCCGCAGGACGTGCAGATCGAAATTCTGTATTGCGGCGTCTGCCATTCCGATTTGCATCAGGTGAAAAACGAATGGGTGGATTTTCAGGCGACCGTTTACCCGTGCGTTCCCGGACATGAAATTGTCGGACGCGTGGTGAAAGTCGGAAGCGCGGTGAAGAAATTCAAGGAAGGCGACATTGGCGCTGTTGGCTGCATGGTGGATTCCGATCGGGTTTGCGAGAACTGCCGCGCGGGCGAAGAACAGTACTGCATACCCGGTGCTACCTTTACTTACAATTCGCCGGACGTGATTCTTGGCGGCGTCACCCGCGGCGGTTATTCGGAGAGCATTGTGGTGGACGAAGCGTTTGTGCTGCGCGTTCCAAACTCCGCAAATCTTGCGGGCACTGCGCCGCTGCTTTGCGCTGGAATTACCACGTACTCGCCGATGCGGCACTGGAAAGTGAGCAAGGGGCAAAAGGTGGGAGTGATCGGGCTCGGCGGGCTCGGACACATGGGCATCAAATTCGCAAGGGCCTTTGGCGCGCATACGGTGCTCTTCACCACGTCGGCGAACAAGGTGGCGGATGGCAAGCGATTGGGCGCGGACGAAGTGGTGCTCACGACAAATCCCGCAGAGATCGAGAAGCACGCTAAAAGTTTCAACTTCATCCTGGACACGGCGTCGGCCGAGCACAATATCGGCGGATACCTTTCGCTCCTGAAAATGGACGGAACGCTCGTGCTGGTCGGCGCGCCACCGAAGCCCTTCCCGATCGCGGCCTTTCAGTTGATCCCCGGACGTCATAGCCTTGCCGGTTCCGGCATCGGTGGGATTCGCGAGACGCAGGAGATGCTGGATTTTTGCGCGGACAAGGGGATCACGGCAGACATCGAGATGATCAAGATTCAGCAGATCAATGACGCGTACGAGCGGTTGATGAAGAATGATGTGAAATACCGTTTCGTTATCGATATGGCGTCGCTGAAGTAAGCGGTGCGAACACGACGGGCGCGGACAAATCTCGGCAAGAGATGCACCGCGCCCGCCTGGCCAATCTTGGTCGAACCAATCCAAGACCATTCGGTTTTGCGTACTAAGGGTGACGTTCGAGAAGGAGAAATATGAGTCGAACTGTAACGATTTTTTTGATTCTTTGCGCGGCTGCGCTGGTGCTTTACATGACGTCGCGCCGCCAGGCAGCAACGGCGGTGGCTGCCGCAGCTGCGACGGCTGCTGCGATTCCCGACCCCGCCATTGATGAGAAGCTGGCCGCGAAGCCTGGACAAGAAACGCTTGTTCTCGCGGGTGGCTGCTTCTGGGGCGTGCAGACAGTGTTCAAACACGTGAAAGGCGTCACGCGATCGACCGCCGGTTATTCGGGCGGCACGCTGAAGAATCCGGACTACGAAACCGTGAGCAGCGGATCGACGGGACACGCCGAGTCGGTGGAAATTGTTTACGACCCTTCGGTGATCACTCTCGGGCAACTGCTGAAAGTTTTTTTCTCGGTGGTGCATGACCCGACGCAACTGAATCGCCAAGGACCGGACACCGGCACTCAGTACCGCTCTGCAATTTTCTTCAACAGCGGCGAGCAGGAACGAATCGCGAAAGCCTACATCGAACAATTGACTCAAGCGAAGATCTACTCGCGTCCGATCGTGACGCAAATCGTTGCGCTTGACGGCTTCTATCCGGGCGAGAGCTACCATCAAGACTATGCCGAACGTCATCCGGAGAATCCCTATATCCAGATCTGCGATATTCCGAAGATGAATCATCTGCGGGAGCAGTTCCCCAGCATGTACGTTGCGAAGCCCTGAGGGCGCGGAAGCGGGGAGAGAACGCGCCTGGGATTGCATTGAGAAAACCCTGTTCCGCCACGGCGGACGCAAAACCCACGTTTTGTCCCGATTAGAAAATTGGAAGTGGCTGGATTGATTGAGCTTATTGCGTTTTCTAATCCCCGTGTTTCGATTAGGTTCTGGAGGCTTGAGACGGTGAGTGCGACGCAGAATCGCGGGAAATTTGCGATTAGGAAATTTAGTTCGCTGATTCTTATGGGGTTTACGTGGAATCTTAATCGCGAATTTGCGATTAGGCGCGGTGGATTCTTGGGGCTGGAGGCTTTGGGCCGGGGATTTGGAATTCGGGGAGGCGGATGAGTGGAGTATGGAGGCCGGGGCGGACAGGCGAAGTCCGGTTGTAACTGGTTTGTTCGGGCCGAGTTGTAATCAAATCGCACGACTGATGTTAGCATAGTGGTAACCGGTTCGTAAAGATGAAAACGGGCGGGACTTCGTTCTGGGTGACACAACGTCGTCGGGGCGGAGTTAGGGCCCAGCGCTAAAGCGCACGTTCAAGGCGCAATACTCTATCGGAGCGCCGAGGCGCTCCTCCCCCGCATAAATGCGGGGGCTCCCACCTGAAAAGCAAAAAAAGACCTTGCAAGAAACGCAAGGGATGGGGCGCTCGCAAAACCGATTAGGTGAAACAAAAAGGCCTCCCGGACTGGGAGGCCTTTCGAAACGTCTCGGATGAAGTGAAGCGGAACTACTTCTTCGGCTGTCCCGGTGTTGCCGGTGCCGGTGCCGGCTTTGGAGCAGCTGATCTCGGAGGTGCTGACGACTTCGCTGCGCCCGCCTTCACCGGATAATTCTGGTCGTAGAGGCGGATGATTTCCTGCGTCACGTCGATCTGGTTCGCAGCGTAAACCACGGGTGTGTTCTGCGCGGAGGTATCGAAAATCACGCCGTATCCCTGCTCTTTCGAATATTTATCGAGAACGTCGATCATCTTTCGGCCGATCCGATCGACTATCTCCCGCTGCGCTTCGTTGAAGTCGTCCTGCGAATCCTGTTGCTTGCGCTGAAACTGGCGGCTCAACTGGTCGCCCTCACGGGAGAGGCGGGCCTTTTCGTCGTCGCTCAGTGTGCTCGCGCCGGTGCGCAGCCGCGTCTGAATGTCTTCGACCTGCCGGCGAAGGGTGTCGAGCTCCGATTGCCGCGGAGCGAACTGCGATTGCAATTCACCCGCTGCCAGCTTGCCTTCGCTCGTGCTGGTGATAGCCACCTGCACGTTGATCACTCCCACTTTCATTCCAGCCGCCGACGCAGCACCCGCGCCACCGGACTGAGCCCACACTGCGGGTCCTGCTAATGACGCCGCCAAGGCCAGAACTGCCAATCGAATCCTCATTCTCACTCCTTATTCGTAAATTCCATGAAACACAAACTCGCGATTATAGCCGTCCGCCGAGAAAGCGGTCAATCGGATTCAAGTCTACCCGGCCTTTCGGATGCAGGGCGAGACTGGCGGGTTGGCCCGCGCAAATCCGGCCATCATCGTCAATGCGGAAGGGGTATCAGCAAAACTCGACTATTATTCGTATCTACGACAACTGCAAGATTCAACTTCGCATCGATCGCGACAGAAAACTGCTGGTTCTGCGAAAACTTCGCCGAGCTCGGAAGGCCAAAGATTTCGCGCGTCTGCGGAGATGTGCAGGTTACCGGGACGCCGACCGCCGGTGGACACATATAGTCCAGGAACGACATCGTGTTGCTCGCCGAATTTACGGTGACGAGAGTGCTCGTCTGGAAATTGTAGTCGATCGACGTCGGATTGATGCCCACTCGTACTGTGGTCGGGATACAGGTAAGCGGATCGACGATCACAATGTTATTTTGCAGGCTGTTGGCGGCTACAAAAACCTGGTTGACGGGATCGAAGATAACGCCGCTTGGCAGTTGAACTCCACTCACGCGGCAAGTGACTGTGCTCGTCAGGAGGTCGATGATGTCGATACTGCCCGCCTGCGAGGCAGCGCCAACAGCAGCAAAGCGGTCACCGCTCGAATCTGTGGCCACTGATACCGGACTTTGATTTACCTGCACACTCGGTCCCGCAGCTGACCCGGTGGGGGCGAGATGGACGAAACTCACCTCGCATCCGCTGGTGACCGTGGAGCAACCCGAATCCGGTCCCGAGGCTGCAACGATCGCGTTAGCTGTGTCGGGCTCTATTCCGACACCGGTTGGACCAGTGCATCCGGAACATAGCGTCACCGCCTGTGGAGGATTGATCCCATTCTCATCCACGACCGTGACGTCGCTGCTCGCGTTGTTCGCAACAACAGCCAGGCCGAGTCGCGGCAAAACGGCGACGCCGATCGGGCCTTGGCCGACCGACAAGGGACTTTGCGGAAGCGTAGTTCCGGTCGTCAGGTCGACGAGCGAGACTGTCCCGTCGCCATTATTGGTGACAACGGCGATATCGCGATCCGGGTCGACTGCAACGCTCGAGGGGAGGTTTCCGACGACCACAGGTTGCACAACCGCTAGTTCAGCCGTGTTGGAAACATTGGGGCCCGGGTTTTGAACCGTCACACTGTATCGCCGCGCCGCTTGCAGCATGCTTGCGGGAACCGTTGCAACTATTTGTCTGCCGCCGTTCGATACCGTGACATTTCCAGGCGGCAGCGCGGTAGCGTCGAGAAACACTTGCGAAGTTCCTGGCGCGAAACCGAAACCGTTGATCGTGAGGGAGAGATTCGCCGCAGCGGGGGCAAACGCAACGGCGGGATTCAGCGCCGTGATTTGCAAATTCCTGAATGAACTGCCGAGCGAGACGACCGAAACAGTGCCGCTTGTTTGATTCACTACGAGCGCCTCGTTGAGCGCCGGGTCCACGGCAACAGCCTCAGGCAAGGTTCCGAGTCCAGAGACAGTGGGCTGTAAAACTACGCCGGTTTCGAGATCGACTACTGCCGCGGTCGAGGTCTGCGAGTTCACGGCGATTCCAACATTTGTAAGCGGATTTACCGCGGCCGCAGCGTAGCCCAACTGGTTAATGGTAAAGGCAATGGAGTTCACTGAATTATCAAGGAGGCTAAACGTCTGGAGTGTGCCACCATTCGGATTTGTCAAAAGCACCTGATGGGTTTCCGTATTGATGCCCACGCCCCGAACGCTCGTTGAGATGGATAGGCTTCCGACGACCTGCGGAGGCCGGCCGCCGTCACCCGCAATGGGTGCGCGGCCCAAATCGACGATATTGATGGTGCCTGCACCACCGGGAGTGATAACCGCCCAATTCAACAATGGGTCGATTCCTATTGACGGGCTGACGCCGGTGCTGAACGGCGTGAGAGTGCCGCCAATTTGCGCGACGAAAACAGGAACTCCAGTGGACGTGTCCAGGACCGTGGCTAGATTAGTTGATTGGTACGCGACAACCGCGCGGTGCGTGAGAGGGTTGATGCCGATTGCTATCGAAACAGGTCCCGCCACAGGTGGCGGAGGCGCACCTATCTGAACCGAAACGGGCGTTCCGACGACGGCTTGAGTCGTAAGATCCACTGTCGAGACACTGTTGTCCCCACTGTTGATGACAAGCGCGATGTGATCGGGCAACTGGTCGTCGATTGCGATACCGGTAGGCGCATTGCCGACGTTTGGAATCGTCTTGACGACAGAGTTTGTCGCTAGATTGATCAAGGAAACGCTTCCGTCTCCTGAGTTCGCAACCGCCGCAAGGTTCAACACCGGATCGATGGCAATCGCGGATGGACTCGCACCTACTGTGATAGTCGCGTTGGGAGCGGTAGGAATCGACGACGGATTCGGAGTCACTGCCAAATTCACGGCGGAGATGGACGGGAGGTTCGGAGCGATACCTGGATTTTGAACGACGATGGGGTAGAGACCTGGCGTCGTCACACCACCAAGGGGAGTGGGCACCATCAACTGGCGACTATTGATCACCGTTGGCGTCACGCTTACACCATTGAATGTCGCCGTGGTGCCTCCCGAAGAAGTTTGGGGCGGGATGAAGAAACCGCCTGAGAGGGTTACGTTTGCACTCGAAGCCATCGCCGCCACGCTGGCGGGCGTCGAGGAGATTACGGCTGGGCGCACTGGAGCGACTGTCAAGGTCGCGGGCGGCGAAGTATCCCCGTTACTTCGGCGAACTTGAACGTTGACCGCCTTCGCCTGTTGAAGCAGCACAAACGGAATCGTCACACGTAGCAGAGTGGAGTCGATAAATGTCGGAACAATCGGAACCCCATCGACAAGCACGACGGAAGTGGAAAAGAAATCCGTGCCGTTCGCGGAGCCGCCATTTATGTAGACGTCCTGTTGAACGGAACCCTGGACTGCGTTAGTGGGATCGATGCTGGAGATGGCCGGGCTTGGAGAGGCTGCC
Source organism: uncultured Acidobacteriota bacterium (assembly GCA_963721825.1). GTDB lineage: Bacteria > Acidobacteriota > Terriglobia > Acidiferrales > UBA7541 > Palsa-295. The sequence continues at coordinate 612,951 of CAVRLE010000004.1, forward strand.
GTAACGGTGACGCCAGCGGAAGCCGATCGCGTTGGATCGGCTGAGGAAGTAGCAGTGACAGTGATTGCGCCCGGTAGTTGTGCCGGTGCCACGTACGTTCCCGCTGGGCATGCCGGGGGAGTGGGAACCAGAGGATTCGGACAGACAAAACCATGAACCGCATCGCCACCAGCGACGCCGTTCACTGACCAGGTAACGCCGTGATCGTTGGTGGGACCGCTGACGGTGGCGGTGAAGGTAAATCTATCCTGTGGCGCGATCGTCGCCGTCGTAGGTGTGATCTGCACTGTGATGCCTGAAGTGATTGTGACCATGGCCGATGCAAAGGCCGTGGTATCGACCGTGCTGGTGGCTACAACAAGGACTGGATTCGTAGAAGGCACGGCCGCAGGCGCTGTGTAAAGCCCTCCGGCTTGAGTTGACGAGGCCAGCGTAATCGTTCCCACGCCGGTTGGGCCGGTTCCCGTTTGGCCAGGCAAAGGAGTGCAGTTGGTCGGCTGGTTTCCGGCGGTGGCCGGAGGGAGGCAAATCTGCCAGTTCACGGTCGTGGTGGTTGAGCCAGATCCAATTGCGTTGAATTGCTGCGTCCCCCGCTCGACCACTGTCGCCGTCGTCGGCGCTATCGTGACCCCAACCTTGGCGGCGTTGCTCCCACATCCCGCCACACCCGCAGCGAGCAAAACTGCGACGCTCAGTCTTCCCAATCTCATTGCCCTTCCTCCGAGCGTCTGCCGCTGATTGAAATTTCGATTTCCAGAATCATTCGCATCACAAGCTTTCCTCGATCGAGATGAGTTTTAGAATGTCCGGCTGATCGTAAACCGGAAAGTCTGCTTCGGTTCGATCAAGCCGGCGGGAATTCGCTGGACCTGACTATCTAGAATCGTGTCCAGCTGCGGGGCGATTTGAGTTTCAAATACTCCGGGAGGCAGCGCGGATTTCTGGGCATCGGACAGGAAAAATCCTCCTCGCGGTCCGGCAAGCGTTTGATTCAGGCGCAAATAGTTATACGCGTAATAGAATCGGAAAGGCGCATTGACAATGGGCAACTGAACGACGAATTCGACTCCGGCCGATGTGTGCGGCTTGAAGTTCGTGCCGGAAAGCACCTCGAGGCTTTTGGGAATCGTCAGATTCGGAAAATCCGGATTTGGATATTGCTGCTGGAGAGTACTGAGCGCTCCAGGATTCAAAGCCAACTGTGACTTACGAATGATCCCGTCGAAACCGATGTCGTTGAAAAGGCTCATGCTCACAGGGCCGGCAATCGGAATCCGGTACTCGAAATTTCCAACGCCTTGAAAATCGCCACCGGGTCGCGTCGGGAGAAAAGTGACGATGGGGACGTTGAGGGCCACCGGGACGGGATTGCCACCGGGGCCAAGCCGCGTGGGATCGAAATAAGTCACCGTGGTGGTCGATGAGCTGGGGATCACTACGAATGGAGAAATGGTATAGAAATCGAATCCGCGAACGTCGTTTTCTCCGCCCAGGTAAAAGCGGCTGTAGGGCGGGACGTCGGTACCGTTGTATCCCGTAATCATGCTGGTCAAAACGCGAACGCCGATGACATTCCGCTTCTTATGGTGGGGACGGAAATAGGTCATCGTGAAAGTATTTGTGAACGTGTTGGTGTTTCCGCCTAAGGGTCCGCCCTCCCAGCCAAGTCCATAATAAAAACTCTTTCCGCGTGTCGGATTTTGCGGATTATCAACCGTGTTGTAGGAGATGGTGGGAGTGATTTTGCTCGACTGAATTCCGTTCAGAGCCGAGGGGCCCGCCAGGCTGCGGAACTGAGTGAATTCGAATAGCAACTGTGCGGATTGGCTGAAGGCGGTGATGTTGGTGGTGGAGAAACCGTAGGTGACGCCGATCCGCGTGAACTGATACTTTCGCAAAGGGTAGCTGGCGAAAATCGTGAAGCCATGCGAGTCGGTGGTGTAGTTCTGCTGAAGCGCCGGATCGATGGCAACCTGCTGCCCGAGAAGCAGGCCTTCCTGTTTCGCCTGGTTGTAGTTGAACTTGCTATAGAAGACCGTGAAGCCGGTGGAGATCGGCCGGTCAAACAAGTACGGCTCCGTGAAGCCGAACGTAGCGCCTTGCTGCAAATTGCCAAGCTGTCCTGAAATCGTAAGAGTCTCGCCGAGACCCAGAAAATTGTTCGTCTGATAAGACAAGCTGACGAACGTGCCGGCAATTCCGCTGACGCCACCCGAAAAGCTGATCGATTGCTTTCCTTTCTCTTTTACTTTGAGCTTGATGTCTACGGTGCCGGCTTTTTCGTTTTTCTTCAATTCCGCGTTTTCCGGTTTGATGGGATCGAAATAATTCAGCTGATTCAAACGCAACAAGCTCAATTCCCAGTAGCGATTGTTAAATACCTGGCCCTCGTCGATCAGGAGCTGCCGGCGAATCACTTTGTCGCGAGTGGTCGTGTTGCCCGAGAATTCGATTCGGCGGACGTAAAATGGCTTGCCCTGATCGAATTCCATTGTGATATTGACCAACTTTTTCGCGTCGTTCACTTCGGTGTTCGGCGTCGCCACGAAGTTGATGTAGCCGTACCCTCCGTACAGCTTCTTGTAATCATCGAGGGCCTTGCGAACTTTATCAGTCGCAAAAATATCTCCCTCTTTGAGCGGAAACGACCTGGAAAGGGCGTCTGGCTTGAAAACGAGGCCCTGTTCAGGATCACTGCTCCTGAACTTAACTACCCCCATCCGATACTGCTCACCTTCTTCGATGGGGATCGTGATGTTTGTCGATTTCCCGTGTTTCGAACCTACCAGAGGCCACGGTCCTGGTATTCCGCCGCGATCCTCGTCAACGATTTTTAGAACTGGATCCTTTACAAGCACTTTGAAGTAGCCGCTGTTTTGGTAAAGGCCGCGTACTCCGATTTCGAGATCTTCATCAAGTTTTTGCCGGTCGTACGTCTTGCTGAGGACCGGAATCTCGGTAAACCCCAAAGGAATCGAGTACGGGCGATCGTGCTTCATTGCACGGATCAGTTTTCGGTCGGAAAACGCTTTGTTGCCGTCGAACTTAATCTCTCCTACTTTTACCTTCGGGCCTTCATCAATATTGAAAACAAGCTTGACGGCGTTGGTGGCCGCGATTCTCTCGTACGTCGGCTTCACCGTCGCAAATTGGCGGCCGTGCTCGGCAAGCAGCTCCTTCAGAACCACCTCGGCGCGTTTGATCTTTGTGGGATCGAATTGACTTTCCACGGAGAGGCCGACCTTGCGTTCTTTGAAGCGGTCGAGAATGTCGGACTCGGTGATGGATTTGTTTCCTTTGTATTCGATCCGGCGGATGATCGGACGTTCCGTCACGTAATAAACGAGAATTTTCGCGTTGGGGCTGGTGGGACTGTCTTCAACTTCGAGACGAATGTCCTCGAAGAATTGCGTGTTCCATAGCGCCTGAAAATCGCGATGGACACCTTCTTCGGTGTAGGGGTCACCGGCACGAGAAAAAATGCGAGCGAGAAGCGTGTCGCGTTGAATGCGGCGATTTCCTTGGAATTCAATCCGTTCAATCGTGTATTGCGGGCCGGGGGACGACTGCAATCGCTGAGCCCAAACGGGATGCACGATAGAAAGGCAGAGGAGATACACAACGACGGGAAATTGGAATCGGCGCAGAAAAATTTTCCTGCCTGCGGCCATGGTTCTGGTCAAGGCCGCACTTCCCCGCCCAAGATATTTGGCTCCCCCGCCGGACCGCTCCGTCCAGCTTGCGCGTGTAGGATTCCTAGTGGGCCACCGGGGTTGCTTCCACAACAGGTCGGAACAACAAGCCGTCCGTTGAGAGATAAATCTCAAGCGTAGCCGGCCGCTGCAGTCCGCCCTGAATGAGAGCTTCCGACAGTGGGTCTTCGACGTATTTCTGCAACGCGCGCCGGAGCGGCCGCGCGCCATAATTTCGATCGCTGCAAGTTTTCTCGAGAATCCACTGGCGCGCTTCCGGTGTCAGAGCGATCTGCACCTGGCGATGCACCAGCGTCTCGTTGATCTGGCCGACGAGCAAATCGATAATCCGCAGCAAATCGTCATCCGTGAGCGAATTGAACAGGATCACTTCGTCCAATCGATTCAAGAACTCAGGATTGAAGACTCGCCTTACCTCGCCCATCACCATGTCGTCTTGGCTCTTCGCTGCGGCCACGTCGTCCGGAGATTGGAATCCGAGGCCGGCTTGTTTTTGCAGCTGCCGTGCTCCGATGTTCGAGGTCATAATAATGATTGTGTTGCGGAAGTCCACTGTATTTCCGAGCCCGTCGGTCAATTGCCCGTCTTCGAAGACCTGCAGCAAAATATTGTAAACGTCAGGATGCGCCTTCTCAATCTCGTCGAGGAGCATCACCGAGTACGGCGTGCGGCGCACACGTTCGGTCAGCTGCCCGCCTTCTTCGTATCCCACGTATCCCGGAGGCGCGCCAATCAACTTCGACACGGAATGCTTCTCCATGTATTCGGACATGTCGAAACGGATGAGAGATTTTTCGCTGCCGAATAGAAATTCAGCGAGCCTGCGGGCCACTTCCGTCTTGCCAACGCCTGTGGGGCCGAGGAACAAGAAGCAGCCGACCGGACGGCCGGGAGCTTTCAAACCAGCGCGGCTCCGGCGAATAGCGCGCGCCAAAGCCGTGATGGATTTATCCTGGCTGATAACCCGGCGATGCAGTTCTTCTTCGATGCGCAGCAGCTTCTGTTGCTCGTCTTCTTTAATGGCGGAGACTTGGATGCCGGTCCATCGCGCGACCACATCCTCGATATCTTCGCGCGTGACGATGCCGGTGGAAGAATCGTCAATCTTCAGCTTCTCGCGCAGCATCCGCAGATGCTCTTTTTCTTTGCGTTCTTCTTCGGAATAGAAACGCGCCTTCTCAAATTCGTGGTTCGCAATCGCCGTTTCCATCCGGTGCGTGATGAACTTTACGCGTTTTTGAACTTCAGAGACTTCGTCTGGAAGCATGGCCTGGCGCAACTTCACACGCGAGCCGGCTTCGTCGAGAAGGTCGATTGCCTTGTCGGGCAGGAAGCGATCTGGGATGTAGCGATTCGAGAGATACACGGCATAACGAATCGCGTCTTCGGTGTAGCTGACGGCGTGGAATTTTTCGTAACGATCTCGCACGCCCTGCAGCACGCGGATGGCTTCGTCTTCCGCGGGAGCCGGAACTTTTACGGCCTGGAAACGGCGCTCGAGTGAGCGATCTTTTTCCACGGACTTGCGATATTCCGCGGGAGTCGTGGCGCCAATGCATTGAATTTCGCCGCGGCTGAGCGCAGGTTTCAAAATGTTGGCCGCATCGAGCGAACCCTCCGCCGAACCGGCGCCGACAAGGGTGTGCAATTCATCGATGAATACGATCGCGTTCTGGCTCTCCATCAGTTCTTTCATGATGGTCTTCAGCCGCTCCTCGAACTGCCCGCGATATTTGGTGCCCGCTACGATTAGTGAAAGGTCGAGCGAGAGAATGCGCTTATCGGCGAGGAACGGAGGCACGTCGCCATCGGCAATCCGCTGAGCCAGGCCTTCGACGATCGCAGTTTTTCCGACTCCGGGCTCGCCAATCAGGACGGGATTGTTTTTCGTCCGGCGACATAGGATCTGAATCGCGCGTTCCAGCTCGCGGTCTCGCCCTACGAGAGGATCGAGCTGGCCCTCCATCGCCGCTTGCGTGAGATCGCGGCTGAATTCCGCTAACAACGATGCTTCTTTTGGCCGGTTCACAGGCACCTTCTCTCCCGTGCTGCGCGCCAGTTCCTCGCGCACGGTTGAAAGCCTTAGTCCACGCTCCAGCAAAATTTCGGCTCCGAAGGATTTTTCTTCCCGCAGAACGCCGAGGAGCAAATGTTCGGTGCCGACATGCTTGTGGCCGAGACGCTCGGCCTCTTCCGCGGCGAAGGTCAGGATGCGCTTGCATTCCTGGCTGAGGGGCACTTCCACAGAGGTGGAAATACGTTCGCGGACGGTGATCCGCGATTCGATTTCCTTGCGAATCGATTCGATCGAGCCGTGCGTGCGCAGGAACCGGTTCGCGAGCGCCTTATCCTCGCGCAACAGGCCGAGCAAGAGGTGCTCCGTCTCGATGAATGGACTGCCGTACTGACTCGCCTCGTAGCGAGCAAAAAATATTACGCGTCGAGCCTTCTCTGTGTAGCGTTCAAACACGGTTCACCCAAGGTCTCCTGAAATCTGCGCCTCAACGGTCGCCGAGTATTCCGTTGAAGCACTCGCCATTCCAGCAGGTACGTTTGCGGCCGGCGCAAGCTTTCCGTGGTCCAAAATCAGAATGCGGTTCGTGCGCCGCGCTAACGATAGATTGTGCGTTGCGAGAATGGAAGTCAAATGGTGCGAGCGGTGAAGACGCGTCATGAGTTCGAAAACACTCTCCGCGTTCCCCTCATCCAGATCGCCTGTAGGTTCGTCGGCCAGTAACAGAGCCGGCCGGTTTGCCAGCGCTCGTGCAATTGCAACTCGCTGTTGTTCCCCGCCCGACAATTCTCCCGCGCTTTGCCCAGCTCGATCGGCCAATCCCACTTCACCTAGCCACTCCTGCGCCGCCCGGAGGGCTTGATTCATCGGTTCGCCTCGAACCAGCATCGGCATCGCCACGTTTTCAGCCGCAGTGAAATCCGGCAAGAGGTGATGCCGCTGCCACACAAAACCCACTGCGCCGCCTCGATACTCGGCGAGTTCAGTTTCATTCAAAGATTTTAATAATTTCGCGCCGAAGTATACTGCACCGTTTGTTGGAGTGTCCAGCGCGGCCAGGATGTGAAGCAAAGTGCTTTTGCCCGCGCCCGAGGGGCCGACAATCGCAATCATCTCGCCGCGTTCAATTGAAAAATTGATTCCATCAAGAGGCGTGATTTCATGGGAGCCGGACCGGAAGGTCTTTCGCATGCCTTCCACCCGCACAAGCTCTCGTGAGCCTGTGACGGCTTGAAGGTGAGTCTCGTCAATGACCGCGACGCCCAAGGTGTCTTGCTCCCTCATCGCATCGTCTATTTCACGTTAGATGCCGAACTGCGCCAACTGTATGTCCTTCATTTCGTTGCAACTAGTCTTTCCCAAAGTGGCACTGATTCTAAAGACTTTCACATTTGCGCCGTACTGTTACCCCTATGCATCCTTTGGCACCGCGTTTTCGACCCGATTTTCTACGCTAAATCTTCGCCTTACTCGGTATTCTAGCACGTTGGCGTCGAAGTTTCATGTTGTCGGGCTCAGTTCCGGCGCAATTTCTCAACTGCCAGAGCAATAGCCACCACGCGGCTATTGTTTGTCACTCGAACCGCAAGATCTCCACCGGCAGAATCTTGGACGCTGAACGCGCCGGCAGCACCGTGGCCGCAATGCTGATCGCGAGGGCGGCCGCCGCTATCCATAAGGCATCGAAACCATTTGCATGAAAAGGGACATAAGGGATTGCGTAGATTTCAGGGTTCAACGGAATCAGCTCCCACCGGTCTGCTACCCATGCCAGCAGATATCCAAGCACGAGCCCGGCGAGGGTTCCAACAAGACTGACGACTAAGCCCTGTAAAACGAATAATTTTCGCACCTGCTGCCGACGGGCGCCCATCGCCATCAGTACAGCAATGTCCTTAGAGCGATCGGTCACCGTCATTGTAAGCACCACCAAAATATTCAATCCGGCGACGAAAGTAATCAATCCGATAAACAATGCAGTAACGAGCTTTTCAAGACTGAGGGCGCGGAACAGGGCGCGATTCTCGTCCATCCAGGTGCTTACGGTGAATCCACTGCCGGCGCGCTTCGAAATTTCTTCTGCAACTTTGGCAGCGTCGTCAAGATTGTTCACGCGCAGTTCGAGCAAACTCACCACATCGCCGATGCCTGCCATCGCCTGTCCGGATGCAAGCGTTACGAAAGTCCAATTCGCATCGTAGTCGTAGAATCCGGAATCGAAAATTCCAGTTACGCGGAAACGCCTCGAGCGGGGCAGCATTCCGAAGGGCGTCAGACTGCCTTGTGGGCTCGTGAGAGTAAGGTAATCGCCGGCGGACATTTTCAAATCGTCTGCGAGCAGCCGCCCAACCAGGATGGCCGGGATTCCGTCCGCGTCCGCGTGAAAATCGGCTGACCCAGCCACAATGCGGTGCAACGCTTCGCTTGCGTTGAGTTCGAGCTCGGGGTCAACTCCCTTCAGCACCACGCCTCGCGCGTGGTTACCAGACGAGAGAAGCACGGTGTCGTAAATCGCCGGCTCGATTGAGCGAACGCCGGGAGTGTCCGCAAGCCGCGCCATCAGTTCGCGATAGTTTCGGATGCCCTCGGGGCCGACGGGTTTGAGGTTCACGTGCGCGGTGACGGTGAGCAGCCGGTCGCGAATCGCCTGGCGAAAACCGGTGTTCATCGCCAGCGCAATCACGAGCGTCGTCACGCCCGCCGCCACGCCAATCATCGCCAGCAGCGTGACGAGCCGCAGCACTGCCGGCCGGTTTGGCGACCGCAGGTACCGCAGCGCAACAAACGATTCAAACTTCATTTTTGTTTTGTGTCGAAGTATGCGCCCGCTGCCATATCAGGGCTGCCCGCCCGAGGCAGATTGGGATCCAGGGGGCGCATCCGGCTCTGCCGATTCAGTGCGCAGAAGCGGGAACAACACCACCTCACGAATCGTTCGCGAATTCGTGAGCAGCATCACGAGGCGATCGATTCCAACGCCTTCGCCGGCCGTAGGCGGCAGCCCGTGGCTCAGCGCGCGAATATAATCGGTGTCCACTTCCTTCGGCGCCTCTTGTCCGCCCTTCGCCACTTGTGCTGCGAACCGGCTCTCCTGGTCGAACGGATCATTCAACTCAGAGAATCCGTTGGCCAATTCCATTCCGGCGATGAAAAGTTCGAACCGCTCCGCGATCGAGGGATCATCGGCACGCGGCTTTGAAAGAGGCGAAATGGCCGTCGGGAAATCGTATATGAAGGTCGGTTGGACTAGGTGAGCCTCAGCAACCGCTTCAAATGTCTCGCCAATCAATTCGCCGACCGAAAGCTTCTCGATATTCGCGATCATATCCGCACTATGCGTTCGCGCGTATGCGTTGTATCGCGCGGCTACAGCCTTCGGTCCTTGGTCGGTTCCCAACTCGGCGACAAGGCTGCCCGCTTCCCCCGGAAGGATCCAGTATTTCGCGATCGCTTCGCGCATCGTGAGCCGTTCGAACTTGCCAAAATCAATCTCGATCTCGCCATAGGTAATCTTGGTTGTGCCGGCAATCTTCTCCGCAATTCCGCGAAATAGCTCCTCCGTAAGATCCATCAGTTCCGCAAAATCGCTGTAGGCCTGATAAAACTCGAGCATCGTGAATTCGGGCATGTGAATCGCGTCGATGCCTTCATTGCGGAAATTGCGATTGATCTCGTAAACACGATCGAGCCCGCCCACCACAAGCCGCTTCAGATAAAGCTCCGGCGCGATGCGCAGGTACAAATCCATGTCGAAGGTATTGTGATGCGTGATGAACGGCCGCGCCGTCGCTCCGCCCAAAATCGGATGCATCATGGGCGTTTCCACTTCCACGTAGCTGCGCTCGTTAAAAAAATCTCGAATCTCTCGAATGATTTTCGCGCGCGTGATGAAAATCTCTCGCGGCCGGTCGTTCACAATCAGGTCAAGATAACGCCGCCGGTAGCGCTGCTCGATATCCGCAAGCCCGTGCCATTTCTCCGGCAGGGGCAGGAGCGCTTTGCTGAGCAGCTCCAGCTTCGTCACCCAAACTGTGAGCTCATTCGTTTTCGTGCGAAACAAATGCCCGCTGACGCCAATAATGTCGCCCAAATCCAGCAGCTGAAATAGCTTGAACTGCTCCGCGCCCACCACATCGAGCTTCACGTAGAACTGCAGCCGCGCGCCGTCTCCCAGAATGTGTCCGAAAGCTGCCTTCCCGTGCGGCCGTAGCGCGACTATGCGCCCCGCCACGCGCACGTCCACATGCTCCGCGGCCAGTTGTTCGGCAGTTCGCTCGCTGAATTTCTCGGCCACTTGCCTGGCCGTGTGTGTCCATTCAAACTTGTGCGGATAAGACGCATGCCCAAGCGCTTCGATTTCGGTCAGTTTTTTGCGGCGTTGATGAAACTGGTCGAGCGGTTCAAATTCCAACGAAGAGTCCTTTCCAGGAGTCGTCCGGCAGTATAGCGGTCGCCTTCGAGAAGCGTCAAGAAAACGCCTTAGCCTTAGTACGCTTCGAATTCTCCCGAGTCATTTGAGACGGTACATGCCTTCCAACATCTAAGAATTCAGGGAGGTGCTTCTCCATGATTCTCCAATTCGTCGCTGCGTTAGTGCTCGGCTTGATGTGCGGAAGCGAGCTGAACGTGGCCGCGTTCGCCCACCCGACGCTCAATCGGCAACCGCTCGCTGTACACGTTCCGGTGCGTTCTTCGTTCGCGGCGCAGCTTGGCCGCGTGATGCCGTTCTGGATGGTAGGTTCGACTCTATTGAACTTGCTCTTGCGCTTCGAAAGTCTAAACACGGTTTCGTGGCGGCTCGCCGCGATCGCGCTCGCTATCCAAGTGGCGGCGGTTGTGTTTTCGCTTATCGGTCCAGTTCCGATCAATAATCGAATCGCAAGATGGACACCGGAATCGCTCCCAAATGATTGGCGAAATCAGGAACATCGCTGGGACGTCTACCACGGCGTCAGAACGCTCGCGCTGATTGTGGCTTTCGCGCTTCTGGTTGTCAGCGTTGGTCTGCGCTAAGCCACCACACATGGGATAACGCAAAGCCACCGCATGAGTATGAGAGGTATCGCTGCCGGTTTAGCAAGGTTATAATCGCCGGCTGAAATGCCGCTGGCGCCCACTACAAAGCTCGGCCCCTACGAAATCATCGCGCCACTGGGCGCCGGTGGAATGGGCGAAGTGGTGCGCGCCCGCCGCCAGCCTGGTTGGTTTCCAACCAGCCACGTATTGGGCTGACTTCACGATTTCCAGCACCGGGACTTTGATCTACAGCTCAAATCCCGGCGCCTCTCTCTCTGAACTGGTTTGGCTCGACCGCGCTGGTAAGCGGCTGGGCGTGCTTGGCCAAACGGGTGTCATGTGCAATCCCTCTATTTCGCCCGACGGCAGCCGCGTCTCCGTCGACATCACCGACCAGAAAGCGAACAACGTAGATATCTGGCTCTTAAGCACAAACAACTCCGGCAATAATCGTTTCACCTTTGCCCCCGAGGAAGAGGTGGCTGGCGTGTGGTCGCGCGATGGCCATAATATCGTTTACCGATCCAATATTTCCGCCGGCTCGGGGTTGCTTCTCCAACCGGCAAACGGGCTCGGCGAAACGAAGACCCTGATCCGTTATAAGGGTACGGATGACATCATCCCGAATTCCTGGTCACCGGACGATCAGAAAATCCTGGCCAGTCATAGCACTCCCTCCGGCACCTTTCTCGAAATAGTTCCGGCTTCCGGCGGAACCGGCACTCGTTTTCATTCCGGCACCGGCAGCGAATCCACTGGAATGATTTCTCCCGACGGAAAATGGGCGGATACGCGTCCGATGAATCGGGAAACTAGGAGATTTACGTGACCACCTTTCCCGGCGCCGAGGGCAAGTGGCAGGTATCGCGCGGCGGCGGCACTCAGCCCCGCTGGCGCGCCGATGGCAAAGAGATTTTTTACGAAGGACCTACTGGAGTGTTGACGGCTGTCCCCGTCAACACGCAAGCGGGCTTTGCGACCGGGACTCCCGTGCCCCTGTTCCAAATTCACGGGCGTTTTCAAATCTCTTCTACGGACACATTCACGTATGACGCATCCAAGGATGGCACTCGCTTCCTGGTCAATCGCTACGCGAAGCCCGATCACATTGCTCCGCTTACGATCGTGCTCAACGCAGCCGCGCCGGATCAGCAGTAAGCCCTAGGCTCGCGAGTCCGATTTCTGAAAACCAGGGCAAGACATTCGAATCGACCTGAATTGCCGGAGAATGCAGACCTTGGCGCCACCTCCCCACCCTAAAAATCTCCCCCTTCTGAAACTGGTGCTATAATGCGCTGCCTTTCGGAGACACGTGTTGTTCAAGCGAAGGCGGGCCCCCTCCCCCGTCCGACGTAACGCATCCGATGACTGGCGCGCTACGCTCCCACGGGAGAAAAATCAGGTTTTCGAGAGTACCGTTCGCGATTGGGAATGCTCCTACGCGATGCTAAGCGTCTCACTTGATGAGGCGCTCGCTCAGCGTGCTCGCGGCGAGCTGGTCTGCGCCCAGCAGCAAGTGGCGATTACTTCCGAACTTCTCCTCCGACTCACGTCCATGCTCACCAATGCATGCGCTGTCATTTCGGAAAGCGGCAAAAATGTAAGTAACCTTCCTCTCGTCCAGCCATTGCACTCTGAATTCTTTCGAGGAGACACTGGACAAAGCGCAGCATCCTGGAACAGTCTTCTCCACAACGTGTTGCTTGGAGAGCGGTCACGCTTTTTCCATAAGCTTCGCATACTCTCGAACACAGTCGAACATCTTGGTTCGGAATTTGAACAAAATGCCCATGATATTGCCGCCGGGTTGTCCGTTAAGCCCGCCGCCTGCTGGGAACAGCTTGATTCGCTCCACTACGACCTCAATACTTGCCTTCGTGAATCGGAAGTGATCCTCAAATCGTTTCTTCACGCACTGCCCGCGGAGCAGCTCGCCGTTTTCGGTACAGAGCTGAACCGGCCTCGCACAGTTGTGAAATCGCGTCCGCTGCCGCGTGCTACCCGCGCTTCCGCCTAGCAATTTGGAACACATAGTTGGTCATTCCCTAACCGGTTTGAGTTCGTGAGGCGCGTCATGCGCTCCCATAAATGGAAGAAAAAAATTAGATTTGGAACCCGACTGGACGTCTAACACAATTGCGGCGAGAATACAGATGCCTTTATCCTCACACCAGCATCGAACAGGCACTTGGGTACTCGTTGAAGGCTATATTTCGGAATGCCGAATTGGATAATTGCGTGAAAAGAACCACTAGGACAACTTTCAGAGACGGTGACGCATCGCAATTGGTGATGCGTCCCAGCGGGTAGCGTGGCCCGCGTGAGACGAATCGAGACGCCTGGCGAGTTACCCGAAGCGGAAGCGATCCGGTTGGCCCAGGCGGGAAATGCGGCGGCCTTCGAACGCTTGTACCGGTTGCACAACCGCCGCGTGTATTCGCTGTGTCTGCGGATGGTTGGGAACACGGCCGAAGCGGAGGATTTGACTCAGGAAGCCTTCCTCCAGCTCTTCCGAAAAATTGCTACCTTCCGCGGTGAATCGGCCTTTTCGACGTGGCTGCATCGGCTGGCAGTGAATGTAGTGCTGATGCGCCTGAGAAAGAAGTCGGCCACTGAGTCTTCTTTGGACGAAATGACCGAGCCGGATGAGGAATCCGGAGGGCCACGGCGCGATTTCGGCATGCCGGATCTGAGGTTGAGCGGTTCGATAGATCGCGTCAACCTCCAGCGAGCCGTGGATCAATTGCCGCCCGGTTATAAGGCCGTTTTCGTGCTCCATGACGTGCAAGGTTACGAGCACAACGAGATTGCTGAGATCATGGACTGTTCAATCGGAAATTCGAAATCGCAGCTTCATAAAGCGCGGATGCGGCTGCGCGAATTGCTCCACGAATCCTTGCGGGATAAAGCCCGCGAAGATCGGAAGGCCGCCGGCAATGCCGGTGGTGAGGATTAAATGCAATGTCGACAGTGAGTTGTAGGGATTTCCAGGATCGGTTTGATTCGTCTGGCGATTCGCCGCGCAATGATTCCCCGCCTGACCTAACCGTCCACGCGCATCTTCGCGATTGTCCTTCTTGCCGCAGCTTCGTCGAAGATCTTGGGAAGATCCGCGCGGCGGCCACTCAGTTGGCCGGTTCTGATCCCGAGCCACCCGCTCGGATTTGGTTTTCGTTGCGGGCGGAACTCGAAAAGGAAGGACTCATCCGCGATACTCCTTCCAAGTCTCCCTCCAAATCATGGTTGGGCGAGCTTTTGGGCGGGAGATTCAGCGTCCTGCCCAGGCCCGTTCTCGCTGGCGGGTATCTGGCTGCGCTGCTGGCCATTGCCTTCGGGCTTAGCGGCCCGATCAACTCCCGGATTAACCGGCAGCGCTGGGTGGACGGAAACCAGTCCTCGATGGAGCCGTTGAGCGCGCAGCTGATGTCTGCGGAAAAAGCCTCTTTCTCTTCTTTGCCCGCATCTGAAACACCCGTGACTGCTTCCCTTCATCAGAACCTCGAGATCGTTGACAACTATATTTCTTTGTGTGAAAACAGCGTGCGCGAAGAACCTGAGAACGAGCTCGCGCGTGAGTATCTCTACGAGGCGTATCAGCAGAAAGCCGATTTACTCGCCCAGTTGAACGAACGATGAGAGCGAGGAACGAATTACAGTCGAGCCCGGAGGCACCAGCCCAATGAGTACCGCTCAATTCATACCGCTTCGTTTTAATTGGAAGACGGGCCTTCTTGCTCCGGGCCTGCTGCTCGTTACTTCCTCCGCGGTTTTTGCTCACAATATCGAAAAGCATTTCAAAGTTGAGCCTCGCAGCGTTGTGACGATTCACAATCCCAGTGGAAAAGTGATCGTGAAGGCCTGGACAAAATCCGAAGTGATGGTAATTGCCACGCACACGAGCGATAAGGTGGAAGTGGATGCCGAACAGACCGGCAATCGCGTGGATGTGATGACCCACCAGATCTCCAATTCGATTTCCCCCGAAGATTTACGGGCTGACTATCAAATTAATGTCCCGGAAGACGCGGAACTGCAGATTCACGACGACTCCGGCGAAGTTTCCGTTGCGAATGTGCTCGGTGATATGAACGTAGAAACGGTTGGAGCTGGAGTGGATCTTGAAGACGCCGCTGGCTATCTCACGGTGCGCACCGTAGGTGGTTCATTCCAGTGCATACGCTGTGCGGGACGGCTGGAAGTTTCGTCGATCAGTGGAAGCTTCAAACTGCTCAGCCTGCGCAGCTACCACGTTCACGCGCAAACGTCCAAAGGCAACATCCTGTTCGACGGCGAATTTCTACCTAACGGCATCTACCGGCTTAAGAATTACAGCGGCGTGATCGAAGTCCACTTTTCGCCGGGCGACTCTTTTGACCTGAGTGCCACATCCCTCAAAGGCAAAGTCAACAGCCAAGCCAGCCTCACTCCTCCCGCTCATGCGCATCCTGTCTACTCCAAATTCGGGAATGCGATACTGGGCACGTTTAATGCCGGGCACGCGAAAGTCGAACTCAGTTCGTTCGATGGTACAATCAACATCCTGAAGCGAGAGTAATTCTCGCGAGGCTGATTTCAGGCTGATGATTTTCAGGCGATTCAGCGAACCGGCTCGCGATTGCAAAACCGGTCATCCAGCAGCGACATCCCATTCATGAAGAACGACATTCGTCCGCGCCGTATCATTGGTTTGACAGGGTTCATGGGCAGCGGCAAATCCACCGTTGCGCGACTTCTGGCTCGCCAGATCGGCTGGCAGTACGTGGATCTCGATAAGTTGATTGCCGAGGCCACCAGCGCAACCATTCCCGAGATTTTTGCGAAGCTTGGCGAACCGGCGTTCCGCAAAATCGAGCACGAGCAACTCGCCAAAACAGTGCGCGAAGCTCTCGCGCTTCAAAAGCCCCGCATTATTTCCCTGGGCGGCGGCACCACCACGCAGCCGGACAACGTTGCTTTGCTTCGCGAGGGTGGCGCGGCGCTGGTCTGGCTACATTGCCCTGTCGAAGAGCTCCTCTCGCGTTGCGCACACATCACCAATCGTCCGCTTTTTCGCGACGAAGCAAGCTTTCGCCGGCTCTATCAGGAGCGCCTGCCGTTTTATGAGCTGGCTGACTTTCGCGTCGAGACCAACATCGAACCCCTGCGCGTCGTCGAACAGATTCTCGCGCTCGGCATCTTTCCAAAGGTGACCGCATGACGAGGTATTCCGCACTGCGCAGTTCAGTTCTGCGCTTTGACATTTGCACGGCATGCCTTCTTCTCGTGTGTACGTTCGCTGCTGCCACGGTCGCTGCAGCTCTCGCTTTCGCGCCCGACAAGGGAAAATTCAAGATCCTCGTCAACGGTCAACCGGCCGGCACGGAAGAATTTTCGCTCAGCGCGAATGGAGGCAACTGGACCGCGCGTGGCAACGCCGAAATTCAAACCCCGCAGGGAGCGGCGCATGTAACGGGCAATCTGGAGCTTCGGCCTGACGGCGTTCCGCTGCGCTACGAATGGAATATGCAAGGCGCGAAGAAAGCGGCATCAACGATCGTCTTCAATGGCGCGACGGCGAATGTGGAACTTCGCATGGAAGGTGCGCGGCCTTACACCCAGCAGTTCACGTTCAATTCGGATCGAGTCGTCGTGCTCGACAACAACATGTACGACCAGTACGCGATTCTTGCCCGCCTCTACGATTGGGACAAGAAAGGCGCGCAGACTTTCTCGGTGATCGTGCCGCAGGAAATGACGCCGGGCAGCGTGACGGTCGAATCGCTCGGCAAGCAGGACACAGGCAGCGGCGCGAAACTCGAACAGCTTCGGGTGAAGACCGAAGACATCGAGATCAACTTATTCCTCGATGGACAACGCCTCGTTCGAATCGTCTCGCCCAGCGCAAACGCCGAAATCATCCGCGAGTAGCTTTTCTCGGTGCATCTTATACTGGATTACGGGCGCAAAAAGACTGCTGAATAAACCCCAGAATCGTGACTTTTCTGCCGATTAGGATTTGCCATCTGACTTGTTTTCTTAAGTTTATGCAAAACTCCAATCGCGCTACCGTAGATTAAAAGTCAGACCGCGCATGAGTTTCGCGCTGATCACCAGCAGTTCAGTGCGACCGAAACGCAACGGTGATTTTCTGCTCGGTCTTCACTGGGCGTCCGTCGAATAGCGTCGGCGAGTATTTCCATTCACGGATGGCGCTGATTGCGGCGGTGGCAAACGGCAGGGAGCCACTCAGCCGCTGGACACTCGCAACTTGCCCGTTCTCGCCTACGGTGGCGAGTAGCTTGACGATCTCGACTTCACTGCGGCCGATTTTCTTTGGATATTGAGGATCGACACGGAAAACAAGAGTGCCGAGCTGCAATCGCTTTGCCTCGTGAGCCGCATCCGCGCCCACCTCGCGCGGCACGAGTATGGTGGCCTGAGAGCTCACTGCAACAGAGGAAGACGCGCTGACAGCATTCTCTGTAGCGACGAGACGAAACGGTCCACTTCCAGAGCTTGCGACAGATATTAAGACCGGCGTGCTGTCGCCTTCTGCAGCCGGCTTCCCTGTCTCACTAGCGGAGTCGGTATCGGTACGGGATGAAGCTGCAGTGGCAGGAGTTCCCTTGTTGTCAGCGCGTGAAGCAATCGGCTCAGTGGACGGCGTCACCGGGCTTGAAGTCGCTGGCGCTTCGGATGCTTGATCCGCCGAATTGTCGCTGTGGGTTTGTGCGGGAGTATCGGTATCGGTTCTGGTTTTTTCCACCTTTGGGGCAGGCGGGGCAGATTCCGCCGCGGAAACGTTCGCCGTCGGCTCTTGCCGGTATTTGTCCGGCACATACTCTCTGATGTTATCTATGAATCCTTCAAGAGATCCGTGCCCGGACGCCAACCCGATCGCGAAGGCAGCAACAACAAGCAGAACGCCCACCACGACGAAGCCAAGTTTACTTCGGTGCGTGCCGGCCGCGGGATCAACCCAATTGGTCCAGTCGTCCTGCTGCTCGTAATTAGGAGAGGAGGTGGGTTGGTAGCCGAAGGTAGGTACTCGAACTGACCGGCCAGCCGGACCACTTGGTAGAAATTGATTCGTATCGGCGGTGGAATCAGGCCGGCGCTCAGGGAGCGATTCAGACCGCTCAATCAAGGGAGCTCTTTCGGGTCGTGCGGATTCTTTTTCCTTCTGGTGAGTTTCTGTCTCAGCCAGCGTTTCGACTTGCACAGCCTGGGCAAAACGCGTCTCCGAGGCTGGAACGTGCGCGACGCTCTCAGATAGCGATTCAGCATGCCGACCTTCGCGGCCTGATGAATGGATTTCAACTTGAGGATCTTGTGCTACTGGTACTTCGCGACGTGCATCATTCTCGGAGGGGAAATAATCGGCGCGAGCGGCCCGAGTCTCGTTGAATGCCTCAGCCTGATGTGACGGAGCGGGAGGCGCGACTTCAACTCCGAGAACGCTTTCAGACGGGAACATCCTCCGTAGATGAGGTTCCAGGATTTCGTACTGCTTTTCGATGTTACGGGTGTTGCTCTTAGGTGCTGGGAATGGGGTTACTTCGGTTTCTTTACGAATTTTTCGAGGAGTCCTCTCCGCATCTTGAATTTCGGACAGGTTTTTGGATTCGATCCAACGCCTGATTTGCTGGCGATCTGCATCTGAAATGTCAAGAAATTGAATGCCGGCGCCCTTTTGGGAATCGTTGAGCCACACGATTCGCCCGCTGGCCTCGATCCACTCTGCTTTCTCTTCGAGTTGAAAGCGCAATCGAGGGACGAATTCCCCTGTGATGGCCTCGGCCGCAGTGAAAGCCAGTCCGTCTTCGCTGATGTTGAGAAGTATCCCACCATTGTTTTCGCCCAACTTTATGTAGTTGAGCGTCGTGATCTGGCGTGAGTGACGCCGGCGGTCGCGTGAGTCGGTGATGCCGCCGAAATAGTCTTGACTACCAGGCATGTTTCGGCACCTCTCTAAGGGTCTCGTTTTCGGAAAGCTGGGATTTCCGACGGGGAGTTAAGAGAAAATCGACAGGACTAACCACCAAAGTAGTTTCCGCCCGAATCGATATGGATGTCAACCCAGTGTAAACCCGAGATTAGCACGGCTGGTGAGGCTTGCGCATGACGACCAATGCTGGTTAGCAGCTACTAATTTAACTGTAGACGAGAAGAGTCCGGGAAGGGCCTAGGCGGAAATGTGCAAGGCCTCCGACGAAAGGATGGTTGGTCGTCGCTCTGAAGCACAGAGTCTAAAAGTCTTAATTTGTGAAGTACTGTTGATCCCAAACCTGCTAAAGTGAAAGCGGGGAGCTATGCTGAAATTCCAGAGCCCTTCGGCAACCCACACGGAGCCAAACGATGAAGAGTTTGCTACTCGCAACTATTCTGACTGTAACGCTGCTAGCACCCGCGCTGGCGAAGGCCGATGCAAGCCCGCAGGGCTGTACGAGCAGCGACAACAAAGCGAAGGGCTGCGATAAAGATCCTGCCACAGTGCCAGAGCCAGGAATCACAATTCTTGTTGCTTCAGGGATACTCGCCGTGGGCGGCATCGCGGTGCTTCGGCGTAAGCAACAATCGAACTAACCGATTCTGGCGGTGTAAGCGCTACCCATCTTAGTCTTTTTGCCGAGAGAGCCCTGGCCTTGAGCCTGGGTTCTCTCGGCTTTTCATTTAGTCCACTAGCAAACCAAACGGAAAAACAAAGTCCAAGCTGTGGCAGCTTTTTGTCGTGTTGAGTATTTCTGATCCTGCGCTCGTCATATACTTGTGCCTCTCACGAAGTTCAGCCGCGGACGGACCCGACGGCGCCGAGGAGCGACGTGAAACGTTGGGCCAAAATTCTGATAGTCATCGCCGTTGTTCTAGTTGCTGCGGTGGCGGCGATTCCTTTGTTCGTGAACGCGAACACGTTTCGCCCCGCCATTGAGAGGGAGCTTGCCAGCGCGCTTGGACGCAGCGTGAAGGTGGGCGATCTGAGCCTGTCGGTCTTCTCAGGAAGCATGCTCAGCAAAGACCTCAGCGTGGCGGACGATCCGAACTTCAGTGCCACTCCGTTTCTGACAGCGAGGACGCTTCGGATTGGCGTCTCGCTACGAGCCCTGGTTTTCTCGCATGAGCTCGAACTCCGCGGTTTTCAAATCGAGTCGCCTCAAATCAACCTGATTCGCGCTGCGAATGGTACTTGGAATTTCTCGAGCATTGGGCGGCGCATTAACGCATCCGGCAAACCCACGGGCGGCGCCCCTGCGAGCGCAGCACCGGGGAGTTCGAGCAGTGCTGTTCCGACGGTGCCTCCGTTCTCCGTGGCTTTGATCGAAGTTGAGAACGGGCGCGTGGCGGTCACCACACTTCCGGCGCAAGGTGAACCGAGCGTATACGAGCACGTGAACATTATGGTGCGCGATTTTTCGTTCGCGTCCCAGTTTCCATTCGAGCTGAGCGCAAATCTGCCCGGCGATGGCGCACTGAGCGTGAAGGGCAAACTGGGCCCGATCAGTAGCGACGATGTTGCTACCACTCCCGGGGAAGCGAAAATTTCCCTGAAACATCTTGACCCAGTAGCCGCGGGATTTCTTAATCCAGACGCCGGGGTTTCGCTCGTAGCGGACGTTGAAACCCACGCGGTCTCAGACGGAAAAGCACTGACTGCAAACGGAACTGCGGAGCTCCAAAATTTGAAACTTCGCAAAGGCGCTACGCCAGCCAGCAAGCCGATTGATATTGCCTACGGCCTAACGCACGAACTGAAGGAAAATTCCGGACAAATCGAGGATGCCAGCATAAAGCTGGGCGATTCTGCAATCCACGCGAGCGGCACGTACCAGCCTGCCGAGTCAGGAATAGGAGATCCTCTGCTGAATTTGAAGCTTTCCGGAGAGAATCTGCCCATTAACGAGCTCCAGCAATTGATGACAGCGGCGGCCGTCCGTTTTCCCAACGGCTCGGTGTTAAAGGGCGGGACACTTTCGTTAAACCTCGCTGTTCACGGTCCGGCTAAAGCGCTTGCGATTGCTGGCCCGATGGCCTTTGCGAACACGCGCCTTGTTGGATTCGATATCGGATCCAAGATTCACGGCATCGCGGCCTTGAGCGGAATGAAAACGGGCGACACGACGGAGTTTGAAAGATTGCGGCTGAACGTGCGGATGACAAATGCAGGCGTGGTGGCGGAAAGGATTGATGCCGTGATCAGCGGAATGGGTGAACTCACGGGTAGCGGGACTGTGTCGCCAGCCGACCAACTTGATTTCAATCTCATTTTAAAGGGCGCCACAGCAAAAGGGATCGGCAAGGTGGGCGTGGGGTTGCTGTCGACGTTAAATGGGGGTACGGGCAGTAAGTCTGGCGTACCGATCCGAATTATCGGCACACCAGACGATCCCAACATAACCGCAGACGTGGGTGGAATCTTCGGACGAACAACCAAATCGATCTTCGGCAAGAAGAATTAGCAAGCGAATTGGGTTTGCTTCGCACCTCGAATTGCGAAGAAGATTGCGACAAATCCGAACTCTTCACTTAGAACCCTTGCCCTTTAGGACAGGTTCCCCTTTGGCGACGGCTGACATCCGTTGAGAACGACACGCGCTGAACTCCTCTGATACGGTAACTGAACGATCACCAACGACGCTCCAGAGGAGACTATTCATGCCGGTAATCCGGATGGGAGTAAGCAAGGTTGTAGCGAGCATTGCCATATGGACGGTGTTGTTCGGTGGTGGCGCGACGCGCGCGATGGCTGCAGATTCCGAAGCGAAACCACTGCGACCCAGCGAATTGCTGGCGCTGGTGGCGGGCAACGCGCTTCCGGAGAACGTCGTTCACGAGATCACTGTCGACGGTCTCGCGTTTCGTCCTAACGATTCTTACCGAACGCTGTTGAAAACAGCTGGCGCCGACTCGAAAATTCTCGCGGCTATGGATTCTGCGAAGGTTGGGGCGGACGTAACTCCGGAGGCTGATTCAGGCAAAGATTTGTTGCAACACATCGCAAACGCCGGAAGTTTCATCCGAGAGAAGCGCTATGAGGAAGCCACAAACGAACTGACCGCGGCGGTGAAAGCGAACTTTAAGAGTCCTGAGTGCGGATTCGTAATGGCCCAAGTGCTGCGACTGGAGGAACAGTGGGAAGCAGCAGCTGGTGTCTATAACGGAGTGCTGAGGCTCGCGCCGGACTTTCCTGAGGTGCATGCGAAGCTGAGTTTCGTTCTGTATCGTTTGAATGATTTCGAGGCAGGCCTCACCGAGGCGCACGCCGCTCTCAAACTGAATCCAGAAAATGCCGAGGCGCACAAGAATGCGGGCCTGGCACTGATGAGCATGCAAAAATTCGACGCCGCCCTCGCAGAATACCACGAGGCGCTTCGCATCAAGCCGGACTATGAGGCAACCCACGTGAATCTGGGGATTCTATATATTGCGAAGCCCGATTGGAGCAACGCGATCGCCTCCTTTCAGAAAGCAGTCAGACTCAACGCCGATGACGCCGACGCGTACTACAACCTGGCTTACTCGTCTGACCAGAAAGGGGATTTTGAGGCAGCAATTCGCGCGTATCGCGAAGTGAAGCGCATCGATCCGCGGCGATACGACGCGCGGCAGAATCTAGGCGCCGATCTTATGAATCACGGGAGGGATGCCGAGGCAGTCGTTGAGTTTCGCGAACTTGTGAAGCTTTATCCGAATTCGGAAATATGCGTTGCGTCGCTGGCGCTGGGGCTGTACAAGATGGCGGACTTTCAGGGCGCGCAGACAGAATTTCAAAGAGCCGTCGAACTCGACCCGTCGGATCCGATGCCTCACTTGAACCTTGGTTCCATGCAGGAAGATCAGGGGCATGCGGACGAAGCTTTGAAAGAGTATGCGCGCGCATTGCAGCTGGATGACAATCTCGCAATGGCTCATATGGGAGTCGGACGAATTCTGCTGGCCAAGAAAGATTATCCGGATGCGACGCGAGAATTGAAAAAAGCGATCGACCTGATGCCAGCAGACCCCAGGATTCATGAATTCTGCGGAAAGGCTCTCTATGCTGCAGGAAAAATCGATGAGGCTATCGGCGAATTTCGTCAGGCCGCCACCCTCGATCCGAAGAATCTCCAGGTGAGAATCGAGCTTGCAGCGGCGCTGGAAAAGAAGGGCGATTGGGCGGCAGCTATCCAGGAATACCGGAGCGTGGCTCTGGCCGACGCGAGTATCGACCTTAGGAACAAAGTGGGGCGCACCGACGATCGAGATCCTCAGCGTGAGCACAAGGAAGCTCAGCAGAGGCTCTCCGATCATATTGCGGCGCTGAAGTCCTCAGGAAAGTCGGCCGAAGCAGCGGACCTTCAATCGCGTATCAGCGCTATGCAGGCGGCCCCGGGCCTTTCGGAGCAGCTTGACGCCGCGATTAGCGATGGCAGGGCCGCCGCTCGAGAAAGACGTATTGACGAAGCTATTGCCGATTTCAAGCGTGCGGTTGAGCTGGCAGAGAAAATTCAGCCGCATGATCAGCGGTTACTTACGGCGCTCGATTTCCTGGGAAAAGGTTACATGGGACGAGACTGGACTGCCTCGCAGGCCGCATTCGAACGCGAAGTGAAAGCTGCTCAAGAACTGTCTGGCGCACAGTCGCCTGCAGTGGCTGCGGCGCTGCAATCTTTGGCAATGTGTTCGCTGCGTCAGAAAGATTATGCGGGTGCTGAGCATTTCTATTTTCAGGCTGTTGACATGAACGAGAAGTTTTTCGGCGAGGGAAGCGATCAAGTGGCTGCGAGCCTAATCACAGCGTCCACGGTTTATGTGGTTCAACAACAGTACGAGAAAGCGGAGCCGTACTTGCTGCGAGCGGTGCATATTGACGAAGCGCTGTATGGGGTCGACAACATTGGAATGAGCATTCCGCTTGCGGCGCTCTGTGGACTTTATGATCATTGGGAACAACCGGCCAAATCCGCAACCTGCAATCAGCGGCTGCTGACTGTTCTTGAGAAACAGTATGGCGCGCAGAGCCCCGTCCTTGTAACTATCCTCGCGAACGAAGCAAAGGCGCTGCGAGGCCTGGGGCGTGCGGATGAAGCAAATAAGGTGGACCAGCGAATGGCGACCATTCGCGCCGCAACGATGACGTCGAACTGACTTGAGTTATTCGAGCAGGTCGGGTTCTTCGCGCGTGATGCGAGCGAGAAGCGGCTGGAACTGGAACCAGCCTGCTAGGTGGCTTCCGACCTGCTCTCTGGTACCGAGGGCCGTGGCGTGATCGATCTTTTTGGGGGTGCCAACTGATTCGGCTAACAGTTGCGCCTGGCAACTGCGATCCATTGTGATGAACCACCAGGCGGCTTCCTCAACGCACTGGCCCACGGTGAGGAGGCCGTGATTCTGGAGGATGGCCGCTTTGCGCTGGCCGAGGGCTTGCGCGATGCGCTCGCCTTCTGACGTTTCATAAACGACGCCGGTGAAATCGGCGAAAACCGCATGATCTTCATAGAATGCGCAGGCATCCTGCGTGATGGGATCGAGCGGACGTCCCAGCGATGCCCAGGCCTTTCCGTGCATTGAATGAGCGTGCGCTGCGGCAATTACATCGGGACGGGCGCTGTGCACACGGGAATGAATCGCGAAAGCCGCTCCGTTCACCGGGTATTTTCCTTCGACGACTTCGCCCTGATGATTCACAAGAATCAAATCCGAAGCGCGAATCTGTCCGAAGTGCATTCCGAACGGGTTGACCCAAAAATGATCGAGCTTTTTGGGATCACGCGCGGTGATATGGCCAGCGACACCTTCGTCGAATCCGAAACGCGAGAAAAGCCGGAACGCTGCGGCGAGCATTCGTTTGCGATGCAGTCGCTCTTCTGCCGCGGTGGCGAACACCGGCGGACCAAAGCCCTTTGATGCGATTGTTGGTGCTGGCGGCATGCGGACCTCCGGCTTGGGAATGGCATTGAAAGGTGATTATTGTAGTCTTGGTACGGTGGCGCGCGTAAGAGAAAAGTCGAAAGGACCCAAAAAATTCTCGAGCCTTTCTGCTGGCTGGAACAAAACGTCGAAGTCTATAGCTGAGCGCGGTGGACGGAATGCATTTGCTCCATCGGGCGCGGCTTTTCGATGGGGACGGTGATCGCGATTTCCGATCCTTTGCGGAGTACGGACATGTTTACCGAAGCTTGGTTGCTCTTCTCGCGCAGCTGAGCGCGTAGATCGGCGAGGTTGCGAACTTCTTTTCCTTCCACCTTTGTGATTACGTCGCCCGCTTTCAGGCCTGCTTTGTCAGCGGGCGCACCAGGGCGAACTTCGCGGACAAGGATTCCGGCATTGTTGGGCGCACCGAAATAGGAACCGAGCTGGCTCGTGAGGTCTTCCGCATTGATTCCCAAAACTGGAGTACGCGGGTCCATGACTTCCGGCATATCAGGCAACTCCTCAATGTTCGGCATCGAGAACGAATACGCGCCGCCGAAGTCGCGCATCTTTCCTTTCATTTTTCTTACGTAGACATCAGTGCGGTCGCCCAGCTCTACAGAAATATTTTGGAGCGCGCCGCCGCGTGAAATTTCCAGCGTGACGGAGCGACCGGGTGGCGTTTCGCGGATCAGCCGCCGGAATTGCACCGCGCCTTCGACTGGCTGCCCGTCATACTGGGTGATCACGTCTTTCTCTTTTATGCCGGCCTTCGCAGCAGGACTATCGGGCTCCACACCATCCACAATGACGCCGCGCACGGCAGAGAGCTTCAGATCTTTTGCTTTTTCAGCTGTGACTTCTGCGATCTCAACTCCGAGCCAGCCTCCTTCGTCTGTCGAAGACAGGACAATGCCGGGCGACATGCTGAAGAGGCGATCGATGTTTTCCTGAATTTTATCCTGGTCTCGTTGGACCTTCTCTTGAGCGTCCGCTTGGGCTTGCTGAGCAAACGCTTCGGCGTGGGCGCTCAATTCTGCCGCTTGCGACGCGAGTTCATCTCCTCTGGCCTGTAACTTGGCGGAGAGGCTGCTCAGTCTACTCAGTTCGGGCGAACTCATCTCCACCTCCTTGGCTGCGCGCTCCAGTTCGGGGAGCCCGGCTTCAATCTCTTTCTCGATGGTACGAACCTGAGCCTCAATTTGTTTCATGCAGCGATCGAAATCCTGACACTTTTCGTCGGGTGGGGAGGGTGCAGCGTTAGAGGTGGCTTGCTGAGGTCGGGTAACTTGTTGTTGCGGGTGGCTGGATGCGGACTGGGCGGCTCCTGCGAGCAGCAGCAGAATTCCCGTGCCCGCGAGGCCGGGATGTGCGAAGCGCCTCATGGGTTTCATCCTCGTAGTTGGATTACGCCCCGTAAAACCAGAAAGTCAGAAAGCCCACGACGAATGATGGGTCGTCGTGGCTACCGTGCAATTCTTAGCACTAGACGCCTGAGCGCTGCAGAACCAGGCGTACACCACCATTGATGGTGCGCACGGAAATTTCGCCGCCGCCTGTGCCAATCTTCCCGCGAAATGCGCGCGGTTCCGGCTCGCCTGCAGTCGAAGTCACCGGCAACTCGGAATGAAACTCACCGTTCATGCTCAAAACCTTCAAATTCGCTTTCGCATTGCATGGAAGGCCAAGTATTACGGAGCCGTTCACGGTTTCAAGATTCATCGGCGCTCCGTCGAGCACTTCGTGCAGCTCCAGGCGCAAGTCTCCGTTGGTGGTCTTCGCGCTGAAGCGGCCGGCGCTGTTGAAGACCTCGACGTTGCCGTTGACCGAACGCAGATCGCCGCCGCCGTCCACGCCACGAACCAGCACGCTGCCATTCACGGTGCCGATACTTCCGAGCAGAACGCGATACGGAACGTGGACGTGATACTCGACGGCCACTTCAACACCCTCACCTTTTGGATATCGAGTGTGAACGGAGACCTGGCCAGGCACGCTATCGACATCGATCTTGACGCGTTCCAGATCCTGACCATCCGTGTCGGCTGTTTTCACCGCTTCGACTTCCACTTCGTCGCGGTCCCAGCCTTCTACCTGCACGGAGCCATTCACGTTCTCAAGCAGAAAACTTCCACCCGGCGCCAGTGGATAGCTGTGGTCGAAGGTCTGACGATTGGCGACCGAACCGAAGCTGGGCGCCGCGAAAACTACGACGCCAACGAGCAACAGCAGTACAGCACAGCCTGCAGCTGAGAAAAACCGCAGACTTTGAGACCGGAGCCGAGTTTCCCGCAGTTTCTTTTTCACGGTACGCCCCCTCGACTGCATTCCCATCAACTGACCTGAAAACAAATCCCGAGCGCGCTTCAGGGCCGGCTGTCGGCGGCCATGGACTGTTCCAGCAAGCGCATCTGCATTCGCAGATTCTGCTCCAGTTGCTCCATCTGCTGTTTGTACATCACAAGCTGTTTATCGGCGTCGCTGAGCATCAAGCGGATATTTCCCGCCACGGTTCGCAATCGCAACACTTGGCCGCCGCCATTCAATTCACCCGCGGCGCGGAGCCGGCGCGTGCCGTTCGCCGCGTCGTCGTAACTGATTTTCACCGGAAAAGCCGGGTCGAAAATCACGCGATGATCGTCGCCGTCTTGAATCTGAGCGTCGATGGTAATGGGAAGCTTGCGCGGCAGATAAACGACGATATCGCCATCGCTCGATTGGAAATCGCAAGTCCCTGGTTTCGCTGTGGACACAAACCAAGCAGTAATTCCACCCGCCCCTGTCGAGGCCTTTACCGCGCCATCCACTTCTGTCAGGTAGATGCTTCCGCCGCCGGTCTCAAGATTGGTGGGGCCAGATACGCGCACCACGCGAATACCGCCGCCGGCAGTTTTTGCTTTTACCAATCCAGCAGCTTCTCCCACATCAATCTGACCACCGCCCGTGGAGGCAACTAGTTCTCCGCCCGAATGCTCGAGCGTTACATTGCCACCGCCGGTATCGAGCCGCGCGAGATTTTCAACCGATGCTACGCGAATGTGTCCGCCAACTGTGTGCAGAGTCGCATTGCCGGCGATCGATCCGGTGGTGATGTGCCCGCCGCCGGTCGTCGCGACGAGATCGCCGGAAACATTCTTGACGGTGATGTGTCCACCATCAGTATTCAAGCGTGCTGGTCCGCCAACATTTCCCACATGGATGTTGCCACCCGCGGTAGAGATTCCAAGCCGCCCGTTGATATCTTCGGTTTCAACGTTGCCACCGCCGGTGGAGAGGTCCACGTTGTAATTCCTAGGGACGTTCACTTCGAGCGTTACCCACAAGCGGCCACGGCATTGGCACCCGGCAGTTTGTCCGCGAAGATACACACCATCGGCGGTCTGGCGCGCGCTCATCGAAAAGCTTTTCAGAAGCAGCTTCGCATCTTTTTGGGAAGAGTCAGTCTCCAGACGCACCCGGTAGTCAACCTGGTTCGTTTCTTGGGTGTGAACTACGACGTTGCCTAAATCAATCACAAGGTGAAGGCGCTGACCATTCTTTGTAGGAACAGAACCGTTCAATTGCGACGTGACGCGCGGACCGGATTTCGCGGAATCAGCCGGCCGATTTTCGCGGGCGATTCCGGCATGGGGAGAAAACAGAGGAAGAGCGCAGATCAAACCATTAAGGGCGACGTACCAGTATCGCGAGAGACGAAAGCCCGGCATGTGAAGGCGCATGACCTAGAATTTCTCGCGCGGACCAAGGTCGCGAATTGCGGCCGCGCTCTGGAGCCGAATGTATGTATTGGGATCTTTCTGCATGCGATCGCGCAACACTGCAATCATATGGTCGTCGGAAACCACTTTGCCTTGTGCCGCCATGTTGCGCAGCGCATTGATCGCTTCCACACGAACTCCGGGATTACGATCGTCAACGAGGGCATCGAGGAGCGTCTTTCGGACCAGATCCTGCGGCTCAGCGCCATTCAGCGCTTCGAGCGCTTTTAGCCGCACTGCTGCATTGGGATCGGTATGCACGGCATGGCAAAGGACGTCGCGCACTTCGGGATCGTCGTTCTTCGCGCGAAGAAGATCCACGGCATCGAGCCGCACATCGGGATCGAAGCGGTCATTATTGCGGAGGATATTCAGAAGGACGCTTTTGACATTCGGGTTATTGACTGTGCCCTGCACGCGGAAGGGCTGCTGTGCGCGCATCTGCAATTCCACTTGGGGCGGCTGTCCGCCACCCGAAGGCATCACGCTGATACCGGCCACCTGTGCGCTGTGCATGTCGATCGGAGCTCCGCTCGCAGCGCCGCTGGGATATTGCGAAGTGAAATTGTAAGAACCAGTTGTATCATTCGCAATCGCAGTATCCGAATCGCCAGAAACCGGGATTGTGCGCTGAAGAAAACGCGGCCCCAGGATCCCAACGGAAAATCCTACCAGCACGAGTAGCGCGGCGCTCCACGCCGGACGCGGAGCCAATCCACCTGCGGGAAGAAATACACTCGTGATCCGGCGCAGCCAACCGCGCTCTTCCTGGCGATCGAGCGCGTCTTCAAGACTGGACCGGCAGGTTGCCAGCAGAGCGGCATCCGGCTCGATTCGGCTTGCCGCGAAACATTCGACCATCTCGCGCTCTTTTTCAAGAGCTTCGGCGCAGCGCGCACAGTGTTTCAAGTGGTCGGCGACGTCCGCTTCCTCGTCGGGCGTTAATTCCCCGGCTGCGAGAAGCATGAGGCGCGAATCGAACTCTTCACATGCTTCCGAATTCAAGATTTCGTTGTTGTCTTCCTGCCGCATTCTTCCATCCAATCAGTCTTGTTCGTTACCGCATGCAGTCCAGGCTTGCGCGTAGTTTCCGCGTCGCCCGGAACAGCGAATTCTTTACCGTTTCTTCCGAGGTGCCGAGCATGTCGCCAATCGCCCTCAGTTTCAAGCCCTGATAGTGCTTCATCTCGAAAACCATGCGCTCGCGCGGTGACAGCCTTTTCAGCGCTGCGGAAATGTGCTGCCCCAACTCCTGCCCCAGCAGACTGCGCTCGGGGTTGGCAGCGGCTCTAACTTCAGGCTGGCGGTCAAAGAAGTCTCTAGTGCCGCCTTCTGCTTCATCCGGAACCGGTGCTTGATCCTCGCGGCGGCTGGTTCGGCGGCGCAAGTGATCGAGCGCCACGTTGGTGACAATCCGGTAGAGCCAGGTATAGAAGCTACATTCGAACCGGAACCGGTGCAGGTTCTTGTAAACCCGCAGAAAACTTTCCTGATAGATGTCCCGGGCATCTTCGGAGCGATGGACCAGATTGAGAGCCAGGCGCAGGACCTCTCTGTCATAGCGATGCACCAACTCCTCGAATGCCAGACGGTCGCCCGCCTGTGCATTGCGCACAAGAGACTGCTCTTCCGCAGCCCTTGCGGCCGCTGCCTGGCGCGCATCCCCGTCGAGTGCGACGCTCATCCCCATCGGTTTGACGGCCGGTTTCGCGTCGCCTGGGCGCTGATCCAGTGGATCAGCCTGGCGATTGCCGCTTGTGCCGGCCTCTGCCCTTTCTGCAGGTTCCGAATGCATAGACGGCCGGAGTGGCCGTTGGTGAGCATCCGAGAACGCGGATTTCCCACTATCGGACAGCTGACCCACTGTGCTGCCTCTCTGGTTAGATGCGGTTGCGGCGCATCCTATTGTAACAGCTATGGTTAGGCGGCTGAGAAGACTTGCCAACCCGCTGTTATCTAGACTCGAAACGATACGACCCGGAAATAATGCACGGGGTGCGCCACTCAACCAAGAGGATGAAAAGCCCGATTGCCTCCGCGAGGCCGGGCGGATTCCAGTCCACAATGCGTTTAGGATTTATAAGAACCGAGCGCCAAATCGGAAATTCCTAACCGCGTTGGTCCAGCCACGGGCTCTAAGGCGTTCTTCCCTTTCAATCTACCGACTCGGCCTGATAGTAGCCCGGCCTCGCCTGCGGCTATCATCAGTGGCAGAGCGTTGTGGCCCGACTCAACAGATTGAGTACGATCGAAAAGCTGTTTTGGGATTTTTCAGCCAGGTAAAGAGTCCCTCTCTGCCGCAAAGGGGGTTGCCGCCCGACCACCGGCAGCCCCTCCCCTTCTGCTTTTGGATTCCATGTTTTGGGTGTGAGCAATGGTATAAACGTGAGTTGCGTTGACGCGCAAAGTGCTTGTCGCTTGCGCGACTCACCCTCGTGAGCATCGCCCTCTCCAATCCGGTGAAATACTTGCGCGGCGTGGGACCGCACCGCTCTGCTTTGCTGGAAGAGCGTGGAATTTTGACCGTTGCAGATCTGCTAGCTTACTTGCCGTTTCGTTATGAAGATCGCATTCGATTCACGCCGATCGCCGAGATCATTCCCGGGCAGCCGCACACAATTCTGGTGGAGGTAGCCAATGCCGGCGGCACGATTCGCTTCGCCCTCGGGCGTGGCGGCGTTTTTCATATTGCCGTGCGTGACGGATCGGGAACACTCTATGCCCGTTTTTTTCATGGCGCATACCTCGAAGGCAAATTCAAGCAGGGGCAGCGCCTTGTGATGCATGGGAAGGTGGACGCCGACCCTTATCGCCCTGGGCGGCTTGAAATGGTGAACCCGCAAATCGAGCTGATTGGAAGCGCGGACGGGGCGCCAGCGGATTCCACCGAAGTGGGGCGGATCGTTCCAATCTACGAAGCGATCGGCGCGATCAGTTCGCGAATGCTGCGGCGAATCATCTATTCCGTGCTAAATGATTTCGATGCCAACGTTCCCGATCCACTGCCCGCCGCGATCCGCGAACGTTACAAATTCCCGACGCGCCGCGATGCATTGCTGTACGCACATTTTCCTCCCAAGAATGAAAACCTAGAGTTGCTGAACAGCTGGCGCAGCCCGGCGCAGATTCGCCTGATCTTCGAAGAGTTTTTCTACTATCAACTTGCCCTTGCGTTGCGCCGGCAACAGGAACATCGGCGGACGGGAATCGCGATGCGCGTTCGCGAGGACAAGATCCGCGAAGCGTTGAAGCGAATCTTGCCGTTCAAGCCGACGGCCGCTCAGAAGCGCGTGCTGGCCGAAATCGCATCCGATCTGGAGCTGCCTTATCCCATGCATCGGTTGCTCGAAGGCGATGTCGGAAGCGGAAAGACGATTGTGGCATTCGAAGCGGCCACAATCGCGATCGAGAACGGTTATCAGGTGGCGTTAATGGCGCCAACGGAAATTCTCGCGGCCCAGCACTACCTTTCTGCGCGACGAATATTTCATCGCGGTGAGCCGGCGCACGGAGCGGGGTATCAGGTGGAATTGCTTGTTAGCGGCCAGAAGCGGCTTGAGAGGAGCGACGCTCTTGCGCGCGTGGAAAGCGGTGCAGCTCATTTCGTCGTGGGCACGCACGCGCTGATTGAGAATCCCGTGCGATTCAAGCGGCTCGGTCTCGTGATTGTAGACGAGCAGCACCGCTTCGGCGTTCTGCAGCGCAAGCGGCTCATCGAGAAGGGCGTATCGCCGCACGTGCTGGTGATGACGGCTACACCGATTCCTCGCACCCTCGCTCTGACTCTTTATGGCGACCTCGATCTTTCTGTGATTGATGAGATGCCGCCTGGCCGCACACCTGTTCAAACACGCTGGAGCGATGAGGCGTCTCTGAAAGGCGTGTGGGAATCTATGCGGCGCGAAGTGACGCGAGGGCGCCAAGGTTTCGTCCTCTATCCCGTGATTGAAGAATCGAAACAGGAACTGAAGGCGGCAACGGCGGAATATGAAAGGCTCGCCAAGAACGTCTTTCCAGGAATCCGAGTTGGCCTGCTCCACGGCAGGCTAAAAAATGAGGAAAAAGATGCGGTGATGGACGAGTTTCGCCGCGGCACGCTGCAAATTCTTGTATCTACGACCGTGATCGAGGTAGGAGTGGATGTGCCCAACGCCACGATAATGGTGATCGAACATGCCGACCGTTTTGGCCTCGCACAGCTACATCAGCTGCGTGGGCGGATTGGCCGAGGCGCGGAGAAATCCTACTGTATTCTGATCGCGCCTAAATCGATCACCGGCGACGCACGCGACCGGATCGAAGCCATGGTCGCAACGTCCAATGGGTTTGAGATCGCAGAGCGGGATTTGAAGCAGCGTGGCCCGGGCGAATTCTTTGGCACGCGGCAGCACGGTGACGCCGCGTTCTCTGTGGCCCAACCGTTGCGCGATCACGAACTGTTGGAACTCGCGCGTCGCGAAGCGTTCGCGATTGCAGAGGATCCGGCAGCGGCAAAAGAGATTGTTGCCAAGGTAGAATCCGTAAGCCCGGCGTGGCAAAAGCGGTATCAACTGGCGGCTGTCGGCTAGGCTCAACGCTCAAGCTCGGTTAACGACATCATGCGCGTGATTGCAGGTAAATATCGCAGCCGGGTATTGAAGAGTGCGCTAAAACTGCGTCTGCGCCCCACGAGTGACCGCCTGCGCGAGACGCTCTTCAATGTCCTTGGGGCGTTGGTTGAAGATTCTCTCTTCGTTGACCTTTTTGCCGGGACCGGCGCCGTTGGCATTGAGGCAATCAGCCGCGGGGCGCGCGAAGTGGTTTTCATTGAATCACACGCTGCCGGAGCGCGGCTTATCCACCGGAACCTCGAATCCCTCGCAATTCGCGCCGGCGTGGAGGTGATCGAAGCAGACGCCGTGCGAGGACTTGAAAACTTGTCGGCGCGACGGCTGGCCGCCGACTTTATTTTTCTCGATCCGCCATACGAAAACGAGGAGGATTACGTTCGAGTTCTCGAGTTTCTCGACACCTCCCATCTGATCGCTCCCCGCGGAATCGTGATTGCCGAGCACCGCAATTCGATGGAGCTGCCAGAGCGCTTCGATCGGCTGGAATGCTCTCGTATCCTCGAGCAAGGCGACGCGGCATTAAGTTTTTATCAACTGGCAGCCGCAGCGTAGTCTGGCGCATCTCATTTGGTACCCAGTTTGGCTTAGGATTTCCGCAGGCGTATTTTATTTCGTAGGTATAATGACCGGGAAAATGCCGACATTAATGGGACGTTCCCTAGACGAAGAAATCCAGCTTATCGAACTCTCGCCGCATTCGCGTCTTCCCAGACTCGACCTTGGAGTTGACTGGGAATCTCCCTGGCGCGAATTTCGCACCAGCATGCGGGATTTTTTCACCGGACCGCGCGCGCCCAAAGGCGGCAAAGTCGCCGGTAACCACGCTTTTCGTATCGAGTGGGTGCGCGGGAAAATATCCGGCTGGGCGTTTACAGCATCGTCCTTATGGCATGTTGCCGTTGTCGTGCTGCTGATTCTTCCGATTTGGGGTTTTCTTCCGGCGACGCAGCATAATCTCGCTCCGGTTCGCATCGAGCTGACGTATCTGCCCACTCAAGATTTGCCGCCGATCTCGCTGCCCGGACCACCATCAAAGCCGAGCCCGGCCGGCGATCCCGCGAAGCCGCTGCCACCGCTCGGTGCCGACGCTTACCATCCACGACAAACGATACTTTCAATGCCAGTGAACGTGACGCATCCACACCAAACCCTGATTCAACCGAACGCCCCGGCGGCCGCACCGAAAATCGATGCGCCGATGCCGAATATGGTGCAGTGGTCCTCCCCCGCGCCTCCGAAACCCCAGATTCAATTTTCAGCTTCGACAGCCGCGCCGCGCGTCCGGCAGCGCGCCGCGCACGATGTTGCCGCGCCGGATATTGCAAACAACGAGAAGAACCCAGGGCCCATTAACGTCGCCGCGACGCCGCTCGTGAACGAACAGCCTCGCATGCCGCTCAGCCCGATGGCGGCAGCCGCGACACCGACAAATACCCGCGCGTCGAAGCAAGATGCCGGCGCGGCGCCGGAAGTCGGCGCGGCAGGGTCATCAGATTCGGATCTGCATCGCGTAATCGCGCTTTCGGCTGCGCCCGCTCCGCCCGCTGCGGAAGTGAGTGTGCCTCAGGGGAATGCTGCCGCCCGGATTGCGATTTCACCTGACGGCAAACAACCTGGCGTCCCAGGTGGCTCGGAGCATGGCGCGGCCGGCAACGGCGGCACAGGCGGGCATCCGGACTCGGCTGGCGGAACGAATGGCGCGGGCGGCTCGACTCACGGTAGCGGAGGCGGAGGCAACGGGAATGCGAATTCGCTGCCCGCGGCAATAAGCGTCACCGGCGGGTCAAATAGTGGCGCGAGTGGTAGCGCCGGCATTGGTTCCGGGAGTTCGCGTCCCAGCGGAAAATTGAATCTGAAACTCGCGCCTTCGGCCGAACCGACGCGATCCTCTCATCGGTCCCCGGTCTACGTAACTCATCTCGACCCGAGCGTGGCTCCGGAAAAAATACTATCGGGCAAAGAAATTTACCCGGTGCACGTCAACATGCCGAATCTCACCAGCATCACTGGAAGCTGGGTGTTGAATTGCGCGCAACTCGATGAGGGAGATAATCCGGGTTATAGGCCCCCTGGTGCTTTTTCAGGCCCGGCGCCACTCGACAAAGTCGACCCGAAATATCCGCAATCAATTATCGAGCAGCATGTGGATGGCGAAGTAGTTCTCTACGCGATTGTCCGCAAAGACGGCTCGGTAGACGGCATCCAGCTGGTGCGGAGGCTCGATCCCCAGCTTGACAAGAACTCGATGGAAGCGCTGGCTCGCTGGAAATTCCGCCCCGGGACGCGGGACGGCGTGCCGGTCGACGTCGAGATGGTGGTGCACATCCCGTTCCGCTTCCGCAATCCCAGCGATCAATAACTGGAATTCGCAAGATTGCGGAGACGACGGTGCGAGCGAATCTTAACTCGCGCTTTCAGTCCGGCCAGTGCGTTTGGCAGAACTCTCTTCGATCAACTTGATGAGCGCGAACAGCGTCAGATTAACCGGCGTTGGCACACTCAGTTCTTTACCCTTCCGCACGATGTAGCCGTTGAGCGAATCGATTTCGGTGGGCTTTCCGCGCGCAACGTCCTGCGCTGTAGATGAAGTCGCTTCGCCGAGCGTCTCAGCGTTCTTCAATCCCTTCTCGGTCCAGTCGATATCTGGTAGTGCGATACCGGAAGCACGTGCCACCGCGACGCATTCATTGATTAGCGTTCGCAGCACTTCCCGCGTATCGAGGTTGCGCGCCACGTGGGCGAAGCTGGTTTGCGCGATCGCGGTAACGGCGTTTCCAGCGCAGTTCATCACCATTTTTGTCCACTGATCCACTTCGATATTTTTTGAGATGTGGCAGGGAAAGCCGGCCGCCGCGCATATTTCGGCCACTCGTTCAGGCCTGCTTTTTGCTCCGGCGGGCCGAGAAACTGCGCCGGCGTACTCGCCCACGATCCACTCGCCGCGGCCGGAATGTTTTACGTGCCCGGGTTCAGGCAGCGCCGCGGCCACATACACAACCGCAGGCAGCGCATCGATTCCTGACGCCGCGCGAATTCGAGCCACGCTATCGACTCCATTCTGCAGACTGATGACGATCGCCTCGGGGGAGAGATGCGGTGCGATTGCTCGCGCAGCTTTTTCCGTGTCGAGCGTCTTCACACAAAAAAGAACGAACTGCGCGTCGCGTACATCCGCCGGATCTATCGAAGCATTCATCGCGACGTGCTCTTTGAACGTAACGGTGTCCAGCAACAACCCATCCTTCTGAATCGCCTCCACGTGCTTTGGACGCCCAATCAGGGTGACGCGCGCGCCCGCACGCCCCAGCATTCCGCCAAAATATGATCCGACCGCACCGGCACCCATCACCGCCACACTTGAATCAGAGAGGTTGAATGCCAAGGCGATGTCTCCTGGAACAGGATGGTCTAGAAGTGAGTACGTAATTCGCGAAAACTGGTGAGGATCAGGAGCTTCCCGCCTCCGCTCTCGAGTTCGCACTTCTCGAGTTCCCACGTGGCCGCGTGGGGAATAAAAACTGCGCTCAAACCGGCATGCAGTGCAGGATTAATGTCGCTCCGTGGACTATTGCCCACCATCCAACCGTGCGTCTTCACGATCTTGAACTGCTCGATCATCCGCGCATAAGTCCCGGCGTCTTTCTCGAGTACTATTTCGATCGCATCGAAATATGACTGCAATCCCGACCGCTCCACTTTACCCGCTTGCTCGGCCGGTTCTCCTTTGGTCAGCAAGATAAGCCGGTGATGCTTTGCGAGGTAGGCAAGGGTTTCAGGAACCCCCTCGAGGATGTGCGGCGGAGTCGCTTCCAGTTCCACAGCCATGCGCTCGATCTCCTGCACGATTTCGCGCCGAGCCGCGTTTCCGGCCAGCTTCAGGTAAGTATCTTCCAGCGAACGGCGGAAGCTGCGTACTCCATAGCCGTGCTGACGGATATTGCGGCGTTCAGTTTCATTGAGGATGTGGCGAATGTATTCTCGCGTATAGCCAAGATGTTCGAGCTGAGTGATGAAATGCTCGATCGTCTTCTCGAAAAAAATATTGTTTTCCCAAAGGGTGTCATCCGCGTCAATCAATAGCGTGTTTCGTGCCATCCAGCTATTTTCTCCGATTCTTCGCGCACTGAATCAAACCTACAACATCCGACGCCAACTGCTTGTCAGGTACGGCAGCAGTGCTATTGTGCGGAAGCCTTTCTTGCGCCCGCCGCGATGCGTTCCAGGATTTCGCGCGCTAGTTTCTGCAGCTCGCCGAAGCGCGTCAAGTAGTCTTGAAATTCGCGGTTCAAATCGAGCGCAGTTGTGGGGTCGAGTTTCGTCCGCAAGATCATATCCCGCAAATGCACGGGGTGAGGCAGCACGGCGTCATCGCGCAATTCGTCTAGGGCGCTATTTGGATCGTAGTGGTACATGGATTTCTCCGTCCGCTTTAGAACGTAGTGCAATCGAGTATTCTACCCCGAATCATTTGATGCAGTGAGGCCGCTGAGGAATGAGCGGCGGAAGGTTTCGCTCACGCGGAGGCAGGCAGGAATTCGTAGCGTTCGATGCGTGCCGCAACACCGCGGCGGCCGTTGTGCGGCTCAACGCGCAAGACGCGCGCATAACAGCGGATGTGTACATCACCGGCAAGCGTGATTTGCTGCGGCAGCGTGAGAACAAATTCAATCGAGCTGCCGGTATCGGGAGTAGCGGGTTCAATCAGAAAATACAGGCCGCGAAAGCTCACGTCGCGGGTTTCCCCATCCTTCTCAGTGACGCTGTCGCCGGATGTGAATCGCACCTTCAGGGGAAGCATCATCGAGAAACGTCGCGCGGCGCGCCGCTCGACAGCTTCGTTCATCGCTCCTCCCGCCGATTCGCTCATCTGCGCCAAAACTAACACCGCTTTAATCCTTGCGCAATCAAATTTACCGATACGCTGTGGATTACAGATACGAAATACAAGCGAATTCACTATCCGCAACCGGTACTAAAGACTTCAAATTATCCTCATCACTCGATCCGGGTGGCGTTGCGGCCAAGCGCCCAAAGCAAGATGAACAATCAGATTTCAGGCCCACTTTCCCGCACAGTCGCTCTCGGCTAGACTTGATTCGCGCCACGTTTCAAAAAAGGATTTCCATGGCTGAAGTGTTTCATCACAGCTTGTTCTTGCAGGGGCCGGCAGGCGAGCTGGAAGCCATGCTGTGGACTCCTGCGTCATCGAATCCTGATCTCGCTGCCATCGTCTGCCATCCGCATCCACTGTTTGGCGGGACGATGCACAACAAAGTGGTCTTCCAAGCAGCGAAAGCGCTGCACCGGCGCGGAATTCCTGTGCTGCGATTTAACTTTCGCGGTGCCGGCCAGAGCGAGGGCGAACACGATAGAGGGCGTGGCGAACGAGAGGACGTGCGCGCAGGTATCGATTTTCTAGCCGCCGAATTTCCGGGACGGCCGATTGTGCTGGCAGGATTCAGTTTCGGCTCGTGGGTTGGGCTCGCCGTGGGTTGCGAGGACGAGCGCGTTTCCGACCTGATTGGCCTCGGGATTCCTGTGAATTCAGTGAGTCTTTCTTATCTGCGCGAATGCCGCAAGCCCAAGCTATTTGTCCAAGGCGGAAGCGATCAGTTTGGCTCGCAACAGAACGTAAATGAACTGTTTGACGTGTTGCCGGAACCGAAGAAGCTGGTGATCGTCGAGGGGGCCGATCATTTTTTCACCGGGAAGCTCGACCAGATGACAACGGCAATCGGCGCCTGGCTGGACGAGCGTTATCCCGTCATGAACCACAAACCTAACCCTTCGACTCGAACAGCATCATGAACTGCTCGCGGGACGCCGGTTCTACGCCTACTAGCACAAGATTCGCTTGGACGTGCTCGACACGACTCATGCCCACAAGGGCGGTGGTAAGTCCCGGCACCGAGCGCGCAAATTGCAAGGCGAGCTCGGATTCTTTCTTCAGCTTTAGAGCGGAGTGAACAAAAGGCGGCAGATTCTTTGTCAATTGCCCTTGCAGAAGAGCCGCGCTTGTAACGAGGGTGATTCCCAGGTCGCGCGCCGCCTGAACCATCGGCATCGTTTTTCCCGCGACGGTCTGGTTTGGGCGTGTCAGGGCTTCCGGCATCGCGAGATTGAACGGCAACTGCACGAATCGAAAATGGTGCTGCGCGCCGCCGACCTCGCTGGCGATCTCTGCCATCGCTTCGAGCGAAAGAAAACCTGGTGATTTGGGATCCTCGCGAAACGCGTTCCAGGTAGCCGCCCCGTACGCACCGATCTTCCGTTCAGCCACCGCAGATTCGAGAAATGCGAAGGCGTCGCGAATCCTTTTTCGGAATTCCGGAGCGGACACTTCGGTGAGCTGCGTCTCGGGATTGTGCAGGTAGAAGACGTCGATGGACTCCACACCAAAATTCCCGAGACTTCTTTCCATTTGATCGGCTAGATATTTCGGCGCCATGCAGTGGCAGCCGGCTGCGATTTCTTCGGGTTGAAAAACACCTCGATCGAGAAACTCGCGCGCAAAGTACTCGTTCGGATCTCCGGGCATTTCGCCATCAGGCGTCAGGAATCCCGCCTTCGTGCAAAGCATCAACTCGTCCCGGCTGTAACCCTTGGCCATGAGTTCGCGCAACGCTGCGCCAATCGAGCGTTCGCTGCGCTGGAAACGATAGTTGATCGCTGAATCGATCACGTTCACGCCGCTTTCCACGGCTGCGACGACTGTTTGCGCGTAACCCTTATCGGTCGCCGCATCGGGCTCGCCGAGATACGTCCCTATACCGATGGACGAAAGCACTTGTCCGCCAGAAATCTCGCGAAAATGCCCGGCTGCAGAACGCCCCTGGAGCCGCGCCGCATAACGAAGCGTTCCCTGTGCGCTGGCCGAGCCGGCGATTCGCCCGTTGTTGTGTGCTGCCGAAGATGACATCATTCCCTTGTGCTGCCTTCAATTTACAATAATCTAAGATCCAGTGCGCGCGGTTACTTCCTGCGCCGGTTCACCACCCGCCATTCCTTGCGCGATAATCAACTCCCGCGCTTCCACGCGAATCTTGGGTAAATTTCGGGCGAAAAACGCCGCGCCTATGATTGCAACAACTCCTCCAATCGCGAGCGTCCTTTGCGCCCCGATGTGATCCGCTGACCAGCCCGACAAAAATGAGCCGATCGGCGCCATCCCCATGAACATCATCGAATACACTGCCATCGCCCGGCCGCGAAGCCGGTCGGGAACCATGGCTTGGATCAGTGTATTCGATGATGCCATCTGCACCATCATCGCGAATCCTACCGGAACCAGCATTGCCACAGACAAGAGGTACCAGCGCGAAAGCGAAAATAAGATCAGGAACGTGCCAAAACTGGCGCAGGCGATCGCTACCCAGCGCCCCAACCCTTTTACTCCCGAGCGCGAAGCCAGCGTCAGCGCGCCACCTAGCGCACCCACGCCCGTCGCACACATCAGAACGCCGAGCGTCCGCGCATTCCCGTGCAAGATTTTAGCCGCAAAAATAGGCATCAGCACCGAGTACGGCATTGCCACCAGGCTCACGAGGCCCAATAACAGCAACAGCGCCCGTATCGGGCCAGTGTTCCACACAAACCGAAATCCTTCGACGATGTGCTCGAATGGCGAAACGCGCAGTGTTTCAACCGGAGCGCGGTTCACATGCATCAAGATGAGCCCAACGATCACGGCGATGTAACTGATCGAATTTGCCGCGAAGCACCATCCTTCGCCAATGCTCGCAACAAGAATTCCGGCAATGGATGGCCCAATTACTCGCGCACCGTTGAACATCGACGAATTGAGCGCAATCGCGTTCATCAGGTCTTCGCGTCCTACCATGTCCACCAGAAACGCCTGCCGCGCCGGTATGTCGAAAGCGTTCACTGCGCCCATCAGCGCCGCAAGCACTACCACCTCCCACACTTTAACGCGGCCGGTCAAAGTCAGCACGGCCAGAATCCCTGCCAGCACCATCGAGCTCGCCTGCGTAGCGATCACTACTCGCTGACGATTCCACCGGTCGGCCACCATTCCGCCGATCGGAGCCAGCAGAAACACCGGAATCTGCCCTGCGAACGCCACTGTCCCCAGCAGCAGCGATGATCCGGTCAACCGGTAGACGAGCCACGCCTCCGCTATGTTGTCCATCCAGATGCCAATCAGAGAAATTAATTGGCCACTGAAGAAGAGCTGGAAATTGCGATGCCGCAACGCACGAAGCATCTGAGGAATACGGCGGGTATCTTCGAGCCCTGGTGTTGCGTGGTTTGGTTTCGGGTGCTGGGTCGCCATCTCTCTCAATTGTACGACGCCGCGCAGCTCTGCCGGTTTCGATTATGCGGAGGATTGTGCAGAAGGCTTCGATGACGGAGGCGCAAGCAACCGCCCACAAGCGCGAAGAATGCGCCGGTAGGGCCAGGCACCTTCCCGGAAGAAAATCTCGCCGTCGCGCGGCTTTGAGTAAAACCATCGCGTAAGAATCGCGAGATGCTCGGAGCGCTGCGCGGGCGCGTCCCGCAGCCCGTATTCCGAACGCCAAGCCGCGCTCGAAGAAGGAAGGACTTCATCCGTAGGAGCACCGACCTCCGGCTGTTGCGCGTCGTCTTTTAATTCGGGACCATCCGTGCCACCAGGTCGCTCGAGTCCCTGCTTCAGGATCGCTTCCACGGACCTAGGCTCGCTCGACAATTCTCCGAATCGCAGAAATATCGGCTCGGCCAGAAGTCCCGCCAGCACGGGAAACACGATGATAGATTTCTCCTCCGCCCCTCGCTGCAGGATTACGGCATCAAGCTCATCGATGCGCCGCGCCACTTCAGGAAGCCCGCGCAGCGCCGCCGTAGCCTTTTCGAGCCGCCTGTGGACCGCAGCAGCACGCTCGAAATCGAGCGCTTCGCTCGCAGCTTCTCGATCGCGCTCCAGTTCCTGGGTAAGCGCTTCCCCGGAAGTCGCTAGCGTCGCCAGGACGCGGCCCGTCTCCACGTCGTACTCTTCTTTCGTGCACCCCGCGAAACAGGGCGCCAGGCACATCTTCATCTCCGAGTAAATGCATCCTGGAAATTCCGGGTCGCGGCGAATCTTGATCTGGCAGCGCCGTATTTTGAAGAGGTCGAGAAATCCCTCCGCAAACGCCTCCGCGCTCTTCCGCGAAGCAAACGGACCGAAATAACATCCGCCATCCCCGGAAATCCGCCGGGTCACATAACACCGCGGGTATTCGTTCCGCAAATTCACTTTCAGCACAGCCGGCGGACGCAAACGCAACAGGTCCCGATAACGCTTCGGAAACTTAGCGCGAGCACACGTGTACAGAGTTAATGTCTGCTCGAATTTCGATCCCGTCATCCGGTAGCGCACACGCTCAGCAACATTCCGCAGATTCAGCCGTTTAGAAGCCGCCTCGGGTTCGCGCAGCAGCCGCTCAGCAGCGCGACGGATATCAGCGGTGCGCGCGAGGTAGGGTTGTGCTCCAGCCTCGCGCATTTCGATCATCAGTACACCAGGGCGAGCAGGGAGGCCCGCGAAAAATGTCTCGTCATGCCCGGGGTCAAATTCCAGGCCGCAATCCAGTTCAAGCATCGAGAAAAGAATACACTGCGGAGCGGCAGCGCGGGGAAGTTGCAGCCTTCAGTACGATTTCAAAACCCACGCAGCAATCACGAGGCGCTGAATCTCGCTGGTCCCTTCGTAAATCTCGGTGATGCGAGCATCGCGATACGCGCGCTCGACCGGATACTCGCTGCTATATCCATAGCCCCCGTGAATCTGAATCGCTTTGTGCGCCACGCGTGTTGACATCTCGCTCGCGAATAATTTCGCAATCGCCGCTTCCATGGAAAAACGCGCTCCGGAATCCTGTTTCCACGCCGCCCGCCGTGCCAGCAACCGCGCCGCGTCAATTTCC
Organism: uncultured Acidobacteriota bacterium; assembly: GCA_963721825.1. Lineage (GTDB taxonomy): Bacteria > Acidobacteriota > Terriglobia > Acidiferrales > UBA7541 > Palsa-295. The sequence goes on from CAVRLE010000004.1 coordinate 655,833, forward strand.
GTGGCCATGTCCGCCAACATGAACTGAATCGCCTGAAAATCAGCGATCGGATGCCCGAAAGCCTGCCGCTGCTGCGCATAGGAAAGCGCTGCCTCGAATGCGCCTTGCGCTATGCCTGTCGCCTGTGCGGCGATTCCGATGCGGCCTCCATCGAGAGTCGACAGCGCCACTTTGTAGCCCTCGCCTTCCTCTCCGATTCGATTCGACGCCGGCACCACGCAATCGCTGAACACCAGTTCGGTGCAGGCCGTACCGTGAATCCCGAGTTTTTTCTCTTCTTTGCCGACGCTGAATCCTGGTGTGCCTTTCTCGACGACCAGCGCTGTAATCCCCTTCTCGCCTTTTTCCGGTTGCGTATTCACATACGCAATCGCCGCATCTGCCGCGCCCCCATTCGTAATCCAAGCCTTGGTGCCGTTAATTACGTAGCCATCGCCCTTGCGAACCGCTTTTGTCTGAAGCGCCGCCGCATTCGAGCCGGCTTGCGGCTCCGTAAGCGCGTAGCAACCGATTTTCTCGCCGCGCGCAAAAGGAACCAGAAATTTCTGCTTCTGCTCCTCAGTCCCAAAACGATAAATCGGGTCGCAGTACAGCGAATTCTGAACAGACAAAATCACACTCGTCGAAGCGCACGCGCGCGCGATTTCTTCGATCACAATCGTATAGCTGATGTGATCCATCCCCGCGCCGCCATAATTTTCAGGCAGCGCCACACCGGTGAGCCCCAGCTCAGCCGCCTTCTTGAACGTGTCGCGTGGAAATCTCCCAGTCTCGTCTATCTCCTTCGCCAGAGGCTTCACTTCCGCCTCCGCAAATTCACGCACGCTCTTCTGCAGCAACTGCTGCTCGTCAGTAAGTTCCAGGTTCAAGATCGGGTTCCTCGTTTATCGTTCTCTGAAACAAAATGAGAACACAAATTCTAGGCTGCGTAGCGCGAATAAGAAAGGAGAAATGCGGCGGCGGAAAGATCAGTTCTCTACGTCGCTATAGGCGTGGCAACAGGCAACGGGGAAGCAGCCGGATCGCTCCGCAGAGGCAGCAGACAAACGCGGAAATCGCCAAAGTCCTCATCGAGGATATTCGCGTAAATGACAAACAGCCCAGCCGCAGCATCGATAGCGATGATCACCAATATCCGTACAACAGCCTGCGCCGTTGGCATTCCCGTGAAGATTCCGAGTAGTGCGCCAATCGGAATGGAAGCGACGAAAAAAATAACGAGCCGCCAAATCACGGTTCGCCACGAATAAGTCCACCAGACTCGCGCAGTGCGTGCGAGGGTCGCAGGCATGGTGTGCGAAGTGAATTTGCCTCCGCACGAAACCAGGCCAATTCGGAAGTGGCGAAAATTCTTGTGAAGAATGTATTCCATGATTAAAAAAGCTACGACGTAACTGATGACGTAGGGCATGAACCGCATTATGGAGTCAATCAGACTTCCTCGTACGTTCCTGTGCTCGTAAACCACTCCCAGCATTCCAAACTCGATCGCAGCCGCTAGAATTGCGGAAATCAGGGTCGTTTGCCAAAAGAATACCCACCAGATTCGGAGCGCATGGTTGAAGGTTGACCGAATATAGTTGGTGAGATACGGGGACACCGGCAGAATCGGAGGCCCGGCGTCGAGCATCGAGGGCGGTTGAGGCATCGTCGGAAGGCGTGATATTGCCAATTTCTTCACGCAGAGTCAAGTAACACCGACAACACCCCGCCTCCGGCGGCAGGGCGATCCACATGCCTGGGAAAAATTGGCCGGGTCAATCCAGCCCGAGAGCCTCGCGCGCTTCTAGAATTTGCAGTGCGTGCCGCGCCGGATGCAGCGCAAGCACGATCATCAGTTCCTGGCCGGTGGCCTTCCCAAGCGCTGGATGCGGGCCCACAAGCGTTCGGAGATCCTGATCGCATTTTTCAACATATTCGATCGTACGCGCACGGCTTCGCTGAAAATGCTCGAGAGCCTCCGCCAAAGTCGCGAATTTCCCGGCTGGCTTCACAAATTCCGGCGCTCCAAATTTCTGGCTTCGGTCCGTCACGCTGCTGATAATTTTCTGCTCGCGGGCGCGATCAATCGGGGTCTCGGGCGGCGCCAGCTTCGTGGTCACCGTAGTGAACATCCCATCTTCCACTAGCCCGACGTGCTCGACGCATTCCAGAATCGACCAGCGATCCTCTGCAGGACGCTGCCGCGCCTGTTCGTCCGTAAGCCCTTCGGCTGATTCCAAAAGTTTCTTGCGTGAAGCGCTCAACAATCTCAACAGCTGTTCTCGATCTATAGTTTCCATGGAGTTATCCGTTCAGGGCCTTTCGTAGTTTTTCATACGTTGTAGTCAAATCTTCCGGCTCAACTCGCGTCTCGCCAACCACCGTCATAAAATTCGCGTCGCCCGACCAGCGCGGCAGCACATGCATGTGCAGATGCCCCGTCACTCCCGCCCCAGCCGCCCGCCCAAGATTCATCCCCAGATTGAATCCGTCGGGATGATATGTTTGCTTCAAGGCCACCTGAACGCGCTGCGCGATTCGCATCATCTCGGCCAGCGTCTCAGGGTCTGCCGCCGCGAGATCCGCGACGTGGGCGTAGGGAACAACCATCACATGGCCTGAGGTATAGGGATAGCGATTGAGGATTACGAAACAAGTCGCGCCGCGGAATACGATTTGGGTCTTCTGATCGTCATTTGCAGCCACCGCGTCGCAAAAGATACACCCCGTGTCCTTCCCCGTGTCGGCAATGTAGCGATACCGCCACGGCGTCCACAAATAATCCATCCCGCTTAGCTCTGCGCGCCGGATTCGGAGGAACCCGCGGCTCGCGGGTGATTCACGTAATCTTTCAACTCTTTGCTGGGCTTGAAGTAAGGAATTTTCTTCGGCGGCACTTCCACTTTCGCGCCCGTTTTCGGATTTCGCCCTGTGCGGCCCCGGCGTTGCCGAGTTCGAAAACTTCCGAAGCCTCGAATTTCAATCTTGTCGTCAGCCTGCAGCGCCGCAATGATGCTGTCGAATATCGTCTCGACCACGGCTTCCGATTCTTTTCGCGGTAGCTCGGTGACGCGCGTTACCTCTTCGACGAGCTCCGCCTTCGTCATCGTATGTTCTTTGTTTTCGTGGACTCCCGCAGCTTCTGCCATCGGGACGTGAGCCTCCTCCTCAATATCTCTGGGCGACTGGCCTATTCTGAGCCGGGGTGGGGCGCCGCATACCTTTGCATATCATCAAATTACGTCGAGGTAAACGAATTTCATTTAGGGAAAAAGAATGGCCGCTCATCCACAAGGAGAGCCGACTCTCTACTGCCCTGTGATGCGCCTTGAGGGCTCAAGTCTAGTTGGCTTGCCGCTTGGCTAGAATCGCGTCGCCAATCGTCGCTGTAGGTGACGATTTCGGCGATTTTGTTGCGCGAAATGACTCAATCTCCTGCTTCTCGGCCTGCTTCTGCGCCGCGCGATAGCTCAGGCTGATCTTGTGTTGTTCGGGCTCGAGCCGCAGAACTTTGAATTCGTACTCGTGTCCGGGTGTCAATACGGCCGTCACGCGAGCGCCGCGTGAACCTTTTTCGCGTTCCTTGTCGCGATCGCCTTTCGGACGGCGTTCCTCAATCTCCGAAACATGGCAGAGCGCTTCAATTCCATCGGACAATTCGACGAACGCGCCGAAATCGGTAGCTCGCGCCACCTTCCCTTTTATAAGGTCGCCGATCTTGTGCTCGCCAAACCAGTTCGCCCAAATATCGTTCACCTGCTTGATCCCCAGCGAAAGCCGGCGGTTCTGCGAATCCACTTTCAGCACCTTCGCTTGTATCGTGTCGCCTTTCTTGAACTTTTCGCTTGGGTGCTTGATCCGCTCAGTCCAGCTCACATCGCTGATGTGGATCAGGCCTTCCATTCCTTCTTCGATTTCAACGAACGCGCCGAAGTCCGCAAGGTTCCGAACGCGGCCGCTCACCATAGTTCCCACCGGATATTTCTCCGCAGCCGCTTCCCAGGGATCGGCCTGCGTCTGTTTCAGTCCCAGTGAAATGCGCCGCTGGTCCGTCTTCACTTCGAGCACAACCACGTCCGCTTCGTCGCCCACTTTCACGATTTTCGACGGGTGTTTCGCGCGCTTTGACCAGCTCATTTCGCTCACGTGCACGAGCCCTTCCACGCCCGGCTCGATTTGCACGAACGCGCCGTAATCTGTCACGCCCACGATCTTGCCTTTGACACGCGTCCCCACGGGAAAGCGCTCCGGCACCGTGGCCCATGGATCGGGCAGCAATTGCTTGCGTCCCAGCGAAATGCGCTGCTTTTCCTTGTCGAATTTTAGGATCTGAACCTGAATTTCTTCGCCGGCCTGCACCACAGAGGAAGGATGTGGCACTCGGCCCCACACGAGGTCGCTCACGTGGAGCAAGCCGTCGATGCCGCCCAAATCAACGAACACGCCGTAGTCCGTCACGTTCTTCACGCGTCCTGTGACCACCGCTCCATCCGACATGCGTCGCTAGCAGAGCTTCGCGCTTCGCCTTCTGCTCCTCTTCGAGAATCGCGCGCCGGCTCACTACCACATTGCCGCGCTTGCGGTTCAGCTTCAGGACGCGAACGTCGATCTCGCGATCTTTCCATCCTTCCAGGTCATGGACCGGCCGCAATTCAATCTGCGAAGCTGGTAAAAAGGCGCGTACGCCGATGTCAACTACCAGGCCGCCCTTGATCCGCTCGGATACTTTGCCCTTGATATCCGAATGTTGACGGTACGATTTTTCGATGCGTTCCCACACGCGCCGCCGGTGCGCTCGCACGTGCGACAGCAGTACGTAACCATCCTTGTGCTCGTGCAGCCGCTCGACTTCAATCGTCTGGCCCGGGCCAAATTCAATCGCAGAACCTGAATCTGCGAACTCCTGCGCGGGAACCAACCCTTCAAACTTCCCGCCCACATCCACGATCACGCCTGCGTCGGTCACTGCCAGCACGCGCCCGTCGAAAATTTCGCCTTCCGTTACCACCGGTTCCGGCGTCGGGAACTGGTCGAGCAGCTGATCCATCGTCTCGCTACTCTCCGCAGCTTCCGCTGCGGTCGTCTCATCGGAGATCTCGGCCCTAACTCCCTCCTGGTGGGTGTCGCTCGAGACGTGCGGCAACGCATCGTGTGTCTCAACCGCTTGGGTGGAACTTTCTTCCGTTCCGCTTACCGGCGCGATCGTTGCGCTCGCTCCGTGTCCGTCCGTGGACGCACTTATCCCCGTACTTTCTTCAACCGCTGGAGCGCTCGGCGCAGGGTCCAGCGCGCGTGCTGCTGCTGTTGCGGCACCCGTTCCCTGGGGTTCCTTTGCCTGGGACGTGGCAGTTTGCGGCGCATCCGACGAAGATTCGGCTGCGGACATTTCCAGAGTCGGTTGAAGATTATTGTCGTGTTCGGGTGACATTGAGAGCGGCCTCCATGCGGATTCGTTCATTGCGTGCCGAGAGTTTGGCCTCGGTTACTCCACCCAGCTGGGTTTTGAGCAATGAAGGGGAACAGCGTCCGCGCCAGAAACGCCGTATCGCAGCGATGATACGCGTCCGGTTTGCGGCTTGTCAACAAAACGGTGGAATTCTATATCGCCGCCATCGCGCATTGTATGAATGATTTATTACGAAAGCCTAATGTGCCCGCGCGGGTGTCGCCCCGGGGCCATCCCGTCCTAATCGGCGTGCAGGCGGGCTCTGGCCGGTGCGTTGAATTCCTGTCTCGATCACGGCTCACGCCCCAGCGCGGCTGATGTTGCGGATTTCCTTGCGGTAATCGGGTGCAGAAATCTCTACCGTGCGGCACATCTCATACAGCCGTGAGCGAATCCGTTTCCCTACCCGTTCCGTAAGCGTATCTTCAATCGACGGGGCTCGCATCCCAGCCACACGAGGCCCGGCGCCCGCTGTCGGATCGGTATCCAGGTAGTTAGTAGTGAGCACGGTCACCCGCTTTTCGTTGTAGCGCGTGTTGAGCACATGCCCCACCGTTTCGAGCGCCCAAAGCGATGGCTTGCTCGACCCCACATCGTCGAGCACGAGAAGTTCAGCCTTTAGCACGGGTTCGAGCACGCTCAATTCCGTCGATTGACTCTCGGCGTTATAGCTGTCCTGAATCTGCTTCAGCAGGTCGCGGTAATCGTAGAAAATTCCCGCATGGCCGCGCGAAACGATCTGCTTCAACGCGGATACAGCCAGATGCGTCTTCCCCGCGCCGCAGGGACCCATCAGTAGCAGTCCATTCTCATTGCCGGAGGGATACGGAAATTCCTGCGCAAAACGCTGCACCACGAGCTTTGCCTGCGTTAGGCTGCGATTCCAAACCTGCAGTTGCTCGCGCGCTACATTTTCGATGTCGTTGTCCGTTTCGAAATTTTCGAAATCGCAATGCCGGTAACGTTCAGGGATGCGCGCACGCGTCAGCGCCCGGTCGGGCTGCTCGCTCTTCGTGCAGTCGCAAGGCACGGCCCAGACCATCTTGGGCTCGCCAATGCCGGAACCCGGCCGATCCGCCGCCAGCGGCTGCGCTCCCGGCGCGGTGCGCTCGACAACTTTCCAGCCGCTTCCCTGACAATCGGAACAATCCGCTCGTGCCATCGCTAAGAAGAATATGCGCCGCGTCTGCTTCGCGCAAGCACACTCGCCCCTGTGGAAGAAATCAAACCTGTGGAAAGAACTGAAGCTGCACTTCGCGGAACTACTCGTGACCGCTACTTCTCCACTTTGATCGCCGGCCGCGGCGCCAAGCGCACAATCGCATTGCGAATTTTCCGCTCGTCCGGCGCCGCAAATCCGCGCGCCATCTCGCCGCGCACAAATTTTATGAACGCTTCCATCTGCGCCTGCATCTCGCCCATCTTATCGCGCATATTCAAAATGATCTCGATGCCCGCCAGATTCACGCCCAGCTCGCGCGTCAAATTCAGAATCACTTCCAGCCGCTCCAGATCGCTATCAGTATAGAGACGCGTATTCCCCTGCGAACGCGACGGCTTCAGCAACCCCACGCGCTCATACAGCCGCAGCGTCTGCGGATGCAACCGGTACAGCTCCGCCACCGCGCTGATCATGTAACCGGCTTTCGCTTTCTTTCTCGGCCGCCCTGCCATTTCCTTTCTCCTTGCTCCTGCAGATCCCTGGTTACATCGCCGCCTTAGCAAACAATTCCTCGCGCGGATCCTCAAGATCGATCTTGCTCAACTCCTTCAATAGATTCCGCACCCGCTCGTCCTCAGGCTTCGGCACCACCACCTGCACTTCAATAATCTGATCCCCGCGCTTTCCCGGTTGACGTGACGACGGCGCCCCCTTCTCCCGCAGTCGCAATTTCTTCCCGCTGTTCGTCCCCGGCGGAATCCGCACCTGCGCGCGTCCGTCAATCGTCGGCACCTCAACCTTCGCCCCAAGCGACGCTTCCGTCACCGTCACCGGCACAGCCGTATACAAATCATCTCCGCGCCGATCGAAAAACGGATGCGGCTGCACGCGCGTGATGATGTAAAGGTCGCCCGGAGGCCCGCCATTCGTCCCCGCGTTTCCATACCCGGCCACGCGCACGCGCGAACCCGTCTGCGCCCCAGGCGGAATCCGCACGTCAATCGTCTCCATCTTCGGCACGCGCCCTTCGCCGCCGCAATTTTTGCAAATCGTATGCAACCGCCCCGAGCCACCGCACCGCGAGCAATTCACCTGAAAACGCATCTTGCCGCTCGTCTGCGTCACATGCCCAGTCCCGCCGCACGTGGGACAAACCTTCGCCTCGCCCGGCTCCACGCCGCTTCGATGACACACGTTGCACACATCAAGCCGCGTAAAACTCAGCTTCTTCACCGTTCCGCGCATCGCCTCCGCAAACGTGATGTCGATCTGATATTCCAGATCGGTCCCCGGCTCTTCCTCCACTCCCTGCTGAGCAGCATTCTGGCTGCGGAAAAATTGGCTGAACAGATCGCGGAAACTCGTCCCACCGCCACCCGCCCCCGCTCCTCCGCCAAAATCAAATCCGCCAAAATCGAAATGAATATCTTCCGGCGCGCCGCCATAACCCCCTCCTTGCGGCGGCACGCCTCCCTGCCCCGGCGCGTTGAACCCAAACTGGTCGTACATCTGCCGCTTCTTCGTGTCCGACAGAACGTCGTACGCTTCCTGTATCTGCTTGAATTTTTCTTCCGCTGATTTGTCGCCCGGATTCAGATCGGGATGATATTTGCGCGCGAGTTTGCGATAGGCCCCGCGAATTTCCTTTACCGACGCCTTGCGCTGCACTCCCAGCAGTTCGTAATAATCTTGTTTTGTTGTCGTAGCCATTCTGACTTTCGCTAATCCTTAGAGTTTCGCCCAGCGCGCGTTCCATTCAGCCAATTCCTGCGCCTCACGCGCGGCCTCTTCCTGTTTCTGGCGCTGCACTTCCGTGCGCCCCGCCATCGCCGCTTCTTTCTGGCTCGCCTTCCCTATCCACCGATCCAGCACCGCGATCTTCTCTTCCACTGTCGCGGGATCCGCCTTGAATCTCAAAAACGTTCCAGTAATCTCAATCGACCGCGGCGCGAAATCCGCCGGCACATCCTGTCCCTGCGCGTCGTAAAACAAGCGCCGCCAATCCGCGCTCGGCGTCTCGGTGATCGACACCTGAATCAGAAAATAATTATCGCGAACCTTCGTTACCGCTTGCGGCGCACTCGCCCGCCGAATCCCGCTCGTCGTCAACGCGCTCTCCTCGAATTTGCTGCTCTATCACGCCCGCACAGCAAAACGGGCGGGGCTTGCTCGCGCCAGCTCCCGCCCCATTTGCTGCATTCAGTTTGTCCACTCACCTTCAACCGCCGCGTAGAGCCAGTTTTAGTTCGGCTTCTTCGAATCGTCCACGTCTACGAACTCGGCATCCACCACATCGCCTTGTCCGCCGCCCGACGAGCCCGCTGGCCCGCTCGCTCCGCCGCCACTATCGTGCCCCGCGCCCGGAGCACCCGCGCCGGCCGCACTTCCCGCCGATGCCTGCTGCGACTTGTACATCGTCTCCGCCATCGTGTGCGAGATCTTCGTCAGCTTTTCCGCCGCCGCGTTCAACCGGTCGAGTCCGCCTTCGTTCAGCGCTCGTCGCGCCTCTTCGATGGCTTCCTCAGCCGACTTCGCATCGGTCTCGCCCAGCTTCTCGCGGTTCTCCTTCACCAGTTTCTCGGTCTGATAAACAAGGTTATCGAGCCGATTCCGCGCCTCCACTTCCGAAAGCCGCGCCTTATCCTCAGCCGCGTGCGCATCCGCTTCCTTCTTCATACGCTCCGCCTCTTCCTTGCTCAAGCCGGTCGAAGCGGTAATCGTGATCTTCTGCTCCTTGTTCGTCGCCATGTCCTTGGCGGAGACGTTCAAGATGCCGTTCGCATCAATGTCAAACGTCACCTCCACCTGCGGCACTCCACGCGGCGCCGGCGGAATTCCAATCAGATGGAATTTCCCCAGCGACCGGTTGCCGCTCGCCACAGGGCGCTCGCCCTGCAGCACGTGGATTTCAACCGAGGTCTGGTTATCCGCCGCCGTCGAAAACGTCTCCGACTTCCGCGTCGGAATCGTCGTGTTCCGCTGAATCAGCGGCGTCATCACCCCGCCAAGCGTCTCAACGCCCAATGAAAGCGGCGTCACGTCCAGCAGGAGAATGTCCTTCACTTCGCCCGCCAGCACACCACCTTGAATCGCAGCGCCCACCGCCACCACTTCATCCGGGTTCACGCCCTTGTGCGGCTCTTTCCCATTGAAGAGGTTCTTGACGATGTCCACCACGCGCGGGATTCGCGTCGAACCGCCAACGAGCACCACCTCGTCGATCTTGTCGGCCGAAATTCCTGCATCGCTCAAAGCCTGCTTTACCGGACCCACCGTCCGCTGCAGCAAGTCTTCCATCAACTGCTCGAGCTTTGCGCGCGTCAGCTTTAATTGCAGGTGCTTCGGCCCGGATTCATTCGCGGTGACGAACGGCAGATTAATCTCCGTCTCCATCACTTGCGAGAGTTCAATCTTGGCTTTCTCCGCCGCTTCCTTCAGCCGCTGGATGGCCATGCGATCTTTGCCCAGGTCAATGCCCTGCTCTTTCTTAAACTCAGAAACAATCCAATCCACGATGCGCTGATCAATGTCGTCGCCGCCCAGGTGCGTATCCCCGTTTGTCGACTTCACTTCCACCACGCCTTCGCCCACTTCGAGAATCGAAATGTCGAACGTTCCACCGCCCAAGTCGTACACGGCGATCGTTTCATCCTTCTTCTTATCCAAGCCATACGCGAGCGCGGCCGCCGTCGGCTCGTTGATAATGCGCGCCACTTCCATGCCCGCAATCTCGCCGGCTTGTTTCGTCGCTTGCCGCTGGCTGTCATTGAAGTAAGCAGGAACGGTGATGACCACCTTCGTCACCTTCTCGCCGAGAAAATCCTCCGCGGCGGTCTTCAACTTTTGAAGAATCATCGCCGAGATTTCGGGCGGCGTGTACACCTTCCCGGAAATGTCGATGCGCACATCGTCGTTCGGCCCTTTCACCACTTTGTAAGGCACGCGCTTCGCTTCTTCCGTCACTTCGTCAAAACGCCGCCCCATGAATCGCTTGATCGAATACACCGTGTTTTCGGGGTTCGTGATCGCCTGCCGCTTCGCCACCTGGCCTACCAGGCGTTCGCCGCTCTTCGTGATCGCGACAACCGACGGGGTCGTCCGCGCCCCTTCCTGGTTCGGGATGACGGTTGGTTCGCCTCCCTGCATCACGGCCACCACCGAGTTGGTCGTGCCCAGGTCAATACCTATGATCTTGCTCATGAAATCGCTCCTAGTGCTTTCCGCTCGCCTCAACCTCGATTCGTGCCAGCCAAAGCAGCCCACATAATACACGTTGAGTGTTGTATTGTCAAGTTATCTATGCGCCCGTATACCATTGTATCTATTAGCTTTGTATCGCGCCAAGGGCCGAATCACGCAGACAGAGCGCGCAGCCCTCAGACGGCATAGCTGCCATTCCGTAACGCCGGTTTACCCCGAGCTGTGAAGGGCGTCCCGCCGGCTCCTTTGACTCTTCTTCATGTAGCATAGGCATTCCTGTCTGTGCCCACGTAACGACGAAGTTCCTCCAGTAACTTTGCCTCCTCGGATTGCATTACAGTCATCCCAGTTTCAAATCGAACCATCACCTCGGCCTTGGCATCACATCATTCAGCGCAACCGACTGAGCACCGCCGCTTCATCGCTTGGTTCAAAGCTGAACTAATTCGAGCTACAATGGTCATCCGAATCCAATTCTGAACCGATTAGCGTCACACGCGGACTACGCTGGGGAGGCACAGTTGAATCTTCGAATCCATCCAATGCGGTGGACTGCATCGTACGCACTGCCACTCCTCGCACTGCTAATGATCCTAGCGCCCGCTGGCCGTGCGCAATCCAAGCCCGTCAGCGCAAAGCAACACGCAAAGCCCGCAGCCGCCGAATCCCTCCCGGCGCCCATGAAAGCCATCGGGACCAAATCCGCGCCCATCACAATGGAAGTTTTCAGCGATTATCAATGCCCGGCCTGCCGCGGCTTTTTCGAAAACACCCTCCGCTACATGATCAACGACTATGTAGCCTCCGGAAAGGTCTACCTCGTCCATCGCGACTTCCCTCTGCCCATGCACCCATATTCAATGGACGCCGCCCGCTGGACCAATGCCGCCGCTCGCATCGGAAGATTTGAAACCGTCGACGCGGCGCTCTTCGACAATCAGGACAAATGGACGAAAGACGGAAGCATGGAGCAATATATCTCGACAGCCCTCGGCCCCACAGATTTCAAGCGCGTGCAAAGATTAGTCGCGGGCTGCCTCACCCAAACTCCCGGCAACACCGGCGCCGCAGCAACCGGCCACTCCTGCGAGCTCGACGCGTTCATCCAGCAAGATCAAGCCCTGGGCAAACAGGTGCCGGTCAATTCCACGCCAACCATAGTCATCACCTATAAAGGCCAGCGCTACCCACCCATGTCCGGCATCTTCACCTGGCCCATAATGAAGCAATATCTAGATTCGCTGATGAGCCAGTAGCTTATGGCGCGCGTCGAACGCCGAGAGCTTTGTGGGTCGCCCCTTCAGGGGCGACATAAACCAATACGAGGAGTAGGGGCTTTACCCCTGAAGTTCCCGACGTATCCAAATAGACCGCTTCTCCTGACCAAACATGACTGACGCGTCCCGGCAAACAACCGCAAAAATCCTGCTAACCATCGGCCGCATCGCGCTCGCCGTTATCTTCATCGTCGCCGCCTACGCAAAACTAAAACCCCAAGCCCCAGTTCCCTGGTCCATGGGCTCAATGCGCGTCTCGCTCTCCATGTTCGCCATGCAGGTCGATTCCTACCAACTCCTCCCACCCGCCATCGTCAGCCCAGCAGCCCACTTCCTCCCGCCCTTCGAACTTTTCGTAGGCCTCTGGCTCCTAAGCGGCATCGCCCTGCGTTACGCCGCACTCGTCACCACTCTGCTCCTCACAGCTTTCTTCGCCGTAATGGTCCGCTCCTATTTCCTAGGCCTCGAAATAAATTGCGGCTGCTTCGGCCCAGGCGAACGCCTCGGCCCCATAACGCTCTTGCGCGACGGCTCACTTCTAGCCCTAGCAATCGCAGTCACAGTCGGCGCATTCCTAACCAACCGCCGCAGCAACGCCGCGACCAGTTCGTCCAGCCACACCCAAGCCCCTTCACTCGGGTAGCCACGACGACGCATTTCTCGTCGTGGGCATTTCCCGTCCCGATCCGTCCTATAATCACCAAGCACCAAAAATGAAAACCCTCGACCAATACCTCGAAGACGCCACCGTCGCTCACGGCCACATCTGCGCCGGCCAAGTCCTCGGCGTCCGCCTCGCCATGCTCGGCCTCCGCGAACTCGGCATCGAAGATCCCATCCGCGACCGCAAGCGCATCGTCACCTACGTCGAAATCGACCGCTGCATGACGGACGCCGTAGCTCTCGTCGCCAATTGCCGCCTCGGCAAGCGCGCTCTTAAATTTTTCGACTGGGGAAAAGTAGCCGCCACCTTCGTCGATCTCGAGACCGGCCGCGCCATCCGCATCGTCGCTCGCGAAGATTCCAAAAAACGCGCCAATGAAATGTTTCCCGCGCTCGAAAAAGAAAAAGGCCAGCAGCAAGCCTACCGCGTGATTCCCGACGAACAGCTATTCGACAAACAGTGGGTTCGCGTGGAAATTCATCCCGAAGATCTCCCCGGCTTCAAAGGCCCCCGCGTCGTCTGCGCCCAATGCGGCGAAGGCATCAACTTCAAACGCGAAGTCGCGCTCAACGGCCGCACCCTCTGCCGCGCCTGCGCCGGCGAGTCTTACTACACTCCCCTCCACGACTAACTCGCACCTCGGAACAGTAGAGGCACGGCATGTCGAAGATCCGCCGTGGCGGGCCGTGCCCGAATGCGCAAAAGGCACCGCGCAACCTTTCGAGAATTCCTGTCATCCTCAACAGAATGAAGGATCTCAACGTTCAATCCCCCACCCTCACCTTTTCTATTCCCTCACCCTTCTCCACTTGATGTAGAATCCGCCCGATCTCAACCCAACGAAATAAGGAACTACGGCAGCTGGCCCTGACAGCGCACTGCCTCATCCTGCGCGCAGACCATCACCGCCAATCGCATTCGAAAAGTTCCCATCGAGGATACGAAATGCAAAGAATGAAAGCGGCCTTGTCAGTCGTTGTCGCGCTCACGCTTCTAATCGGCACTTATCCCCTCGCCCCGCTCAGCGCATCAACCGCAAGCATCACTTCGCCGGCACCCGCGGCTTCCGCCCCAGTCGCCCCCGCCTGGCCCAAAGTAATCGATAGAGACGGCAACCACATCATCGTCTACCAACCACAGCTAAAATCCTGGGAAAAATACCGCACGCTTGTAGCCGACACCGCGATCTCGATCACGCCCGCCGGAGGGAAGCAAATCCTCGGCGTAATCTCCTGGCGCGCCAATACTCTCGCCAACGTAAGCGAACGCACCGTCTACGTCAGCGATATCGAAGTCCTCAGCTCCCGCTTCCCCACTCTCGATCCCCAGCACGAAGCCGAAATGCAGCAGAAAATCAGCCACGTCTACCCCACTATGACGTTCAACGTCTCGCTCAATCACATGATAGCGAGCCTCGAAAAAGTCAAAGAGCCGGTCGGCTCCGCGGCCGTCAGCACGCAGGTCCCCACAATTTTTGCCAGCACTACCCCGGCGATCGTCCTGATGGTTGACGGCAAACCCGTCCTCGTCCCCATCGAAGGCACCAATCTCAAGTATGTTGTGAATACGAACTGGGATCTCTTCAACGACGGCAGCGAATACTTTCTTCTGAGCGGCAAAACGTGGCTGAAATCCAAAGAACCTTCCGGCCTCTGGACAGCAACCACCAAGCTCCCCGCCGAAATGGCCAAGCTGCCCAAAGGACAAAATTGGGATGGCGTGCTGAAGCAGGTCCCGCCGCCCGCCGGTGCGCCACCAGCCCCGAAAGTTTTCTTCACCGAGCACCCCGCAGAATTGATCGTCTTTCGCGGCGCTCCCGTCTACGCACCCATCGCCGGCACAAGTCTTTCCTACGCGACGAACACTGAAGACAGCGTCTTCCTTCACAAGCCCGATAATCAAGTCTACGCACTTCTCTCCGGGCGATGGTTCCGCGCTGGAAATATCAACGCGCCCTGGCTCTACGCGGGCAACGATCTCCCAGCCGACTTTGCGAAAATTTCTGTCGGCAAGCCTTACTCCAACGTTCTCGTCTCCGTCCCCGGAACGCAGGAAGCCAGCGACGCCGTGCTCCTCGCGCAAGTTCCCACCACCGCCGTCGTAAATCGCGCCGCAGCCGAAGCCAGCGTCAAAGTCATCTACGCAGGCGAGCCGCAATTCGTCGTGATCGAAGGCACCACGATGTATTACGGGGTGAACACGCAGAACCGAGTGATTCGCGTCGGCAGCGCCTACTACCTTTGCTACCAGGGGATCTGGTTCATCTCCGTAAGTGCCATGGGCCCGTGGAAGACAGCCGACACAGTTCCGGCGGTAATCTACACAATTCCGCCGAGCTCGCCCGTCTACAACGTCACCTACGTCGTCGTCTCGAATCCCACGCCCACCACAGTGCAAACCAGTTACACCAGCGGCTACCTCGGCGTTTTCGTTCTCGGCATGGCGGTCGGCGCCTGCGTCGTCTACGGCACCGGCTACTACTATCCGCCGTATATCTATTACGGCCCGCGCTACCCGATCTACTATCCGTATCCATACACGTACGGCGTCGCGAGCTACTACAACCCGTACACTGGAACTTACGGCGTCGCGCACGCCGTCTACGGTCCGTACGCTTCCGCAGGCACGGCCGCCTGGTACAATCCGACCACCGGAACGTACGGCCGCGCAGTCACCTATCAAAACGCCTACGGCGGACACACCTACGCGCAAGCCTACAATCCGTGGACCGGAACGTACGCCCAAACGTCGCAAGGTCACAACGCCTACTCGCAGTGGGGCAGCAGCGTCGTCACCAACGGCGACAACTGGGCCCAAGCTGGCCACTACTCAAACGCGAACGGCACCGTCGCGGGATTCCAAACTTCCAAGGGCAGCGCCGGAGCTGCCGCTACGGGTAAGAACGGAAACAGCGGCTTCGTCGCGAAAGACGCGAACAACAACAACGTCTACGCAGGCGCCGACGGCAACGTTTACAAAAAAGATTCCAATGGTGACTGGAGCAAGTGGAGCGATGGCGGCTGGCAACCGGTCGATCCCTCTACCGGCGCCCAGCAAACGAAGAATTCAAAGAACAACAGCAACAACCAGAATCTAAGCGGCGCCACGAACAAGAACCAGTCCGGCTCGAGCGGCACTCAACAACCGAGCGCCAATTCACGCGGCAGCAACGCAAACAACGGAACCGGCAGCGGCACTCAGCCGAGTGCCAATTCGCGTGGCAATAATGCGAACAACGGAAGCGGCGGCAACCTGAACCAAACGCAGCAAACGCCCGAAGCACGCAATCGCCAGAGCCAGCCCGGCGAAACCGCGCCCGGCAACTCGGGCAACTCCAATCTCGGCAATCAACTCAACAACGACGCGAATTCCCGCTCTCGCGGCGACCAACTCGATCAACAAAATCGCAGCTCCGGCAGCAGCGGTGGTGGCGGAAGATTCGGTGGCGGCGGTGGCGGTCGCGGCGGCGCCGGATCATCAGGCGGCGGAGGTGGCGGCGGTCGCCGCCGCTAATCGCAATCGCGACAAACTCCGCAGTTAGCGCGCCGCGTCAAGGCACCACCGGCAAGTTAATAAAACTTGCCGTGCCCGGCGCCCGCCACACCCGCTGCGTCGCCTTCTGATAATCCCCCGGCTTCGCATCGAAAATATTCGGCACGAAACTCTGCGGGTTGCGATCGTACAGCGGAAACATCGTCGACTGCACCTGTACCATCACGCGATGCCCCGGCAAAAACACGTGATTCACCGTCGGCAGCCCGAAGCGATAGAGCAGCGGCTGATCCGCCGCGATCGCTTCCGGATGCTCAAAGCTTTTCCGATATCGCCCGCGAAAAATGTCGAGCGAAATCGCCAGCTCATACCCGCCCATCCCCGGCTGCGATTCCACCGTCCCCGGATACACGTCAATCAACTTCACCGCCCAGTCGCTGTCCGTCCCGCTCGTCGACGCGTACAGATTCACCTCCGGCACTCCGCTCACGCGCAATGGCTTCGTCAGTGGCGCGCTCACATACGTCAGCACATCCGTGCGCCCATCCACAAACCGCTGGTCCATCACCAGCCATTGCCGCCACCCGTCGCCATCCTCCGTCACAGGACGCGGCCGATAAGGCACCGGATTCGCCGGATCGGAAACGTACTCGTCATATTCGTGCTTGGCCACAGCCGGCCCCTGCGTCCCGCCACCCGGCGTATCAAACGAAAGCGAGCCATTCGCCGAAAAATAAAGCGGCTTCGATTTATTCGCGCAGCCATCCGCACACGCCAGCGGCCACGACTTAAATCTGTCCCAATGATTTTCCCCCGTGTTGTAAATCAACACAGGCGGCGTATCAGCCCTCGGCGCTCCCTCCACCAAATACTGATTGAAAAATGGCAGCAGCACATCGCGACGCCATTGCAGCCCCGTATCGCCATCAAACATCAGCGGCCCCAGTGACGACCCGTTGTAATTCGCCCCGCTATGCCGCCACGGCCCCATCACCAGAAAATTTCTGTCGTTCGACGTGTCCTTCGGCTCCATCGCCGCCCACGCGTGAATCCCGCCCCACATATCTTCCTGGTCCCAAAGTCCCTGCTCCCACATCACCGGCACCGTCAGCGCCGTCTTCGCCATGATTTTGTCCAGCGCCTGCCCTTGCCAGAACGCGTCATACGCCGGATGCGCCTCCATCAACTTCCAGAACCCCAGCTGATCGCATCCGCCATATCGCGCGAAATCTCCCGCCGACCCGATGGCCAGATAATTCGTGTAATCGTCGTAGCTCATGCGCGGAATCGCCTTGCCTTCTCCGCGCTTCGTAGTCTGCAGCGTCAAATAATCCAGATTGTTCTGCCGAAACGCCCCGTAGTGAAACCAGTCATCACCCATCCATCCGTCCACCATCGGACTCTCCGGCGCAGCCACCTTCAACGCCGCATGCGGATGAATCAGCGCCATCACCACCGTGAATCCTTCATACGACGAGCCCAGCATCCCCACCCTGCCATTCGACTCCGCCACATTTTTCACCAGCCAGTCAATCGTGTCATATGCGTCCGTCGTGTCGTCCGTCCCCGTCGTATTCAACGGGCCCATCGGTGGCGGCACCATCAAATAGTTTCCCTCTGACCCATACTTCCCGCGCACATCCTGAAACACGCGGATATACCCCGCCCTCACGAACACCTCATCGCCCTGCGGCAACTCGTCAACCATATATGGCGAATCCCCACTGCGCGGCCGCTGCGCTCGCCCCGCCGCGTTGTAAGGCGTCCGCGTCAAAATCATCGGCGCATTCTTCGCCCCATTCGGCACCACGATCACCGTGTACAGCTTCACGCCATCGCGCATCGGAATCATCTCAACGCGCTTCACGTAATCGAAGCCTGTCTGCGGCGCCTTCCACTGCGCCGCCATATCGTTCACCCGCGCTTCGTTATCTCTTGCGCTCGACTGCGCTCGCTTCTCTCCCTGCCCGCTCGACTGCGCTCGCGCTGTTCCAGTCGCCACTGCAAGGGCAATCACGGCGAAAACAAAGCTGAAAATGCGTCTCGAAAAGTTCATCGGCATCCTTTGATTTATGTAGCTCACCTCTTCAGAGGTGAGGCTTTGTTCCGTCGTATCGCCCAGGAGCAACATTCGACGGCCACCGGCCCGATACGATATCACTTTTTCAGGATGCAATTTGTCAGCTGCCCGTTTGCAGGCGGCGGTTCTCGATGTTCGCGCAGGAATCGAGGTGATCCCTAGACCCCCCTTTAACCGCCGATTAGAAAATTGCATGTGATTGAAACAGCGTAGGTTGGCGCGAAGTTTAATCGCGGAACCGTAGATTAGAAATGCAGCGTCGCACGGCGGGGGACAACGATAGGATACGGCAGTTCGGTCCTTACCAACCCGGAGCGCGAGCGCGGCTCCGGACGGGTGGACGGGAGCGGGGTATCGATGCTCCCGCTGAGTCAGAGTGGCGGACGATAGTAACGTTTGCGTCATCATATAAAAACGGAAAATGGTAGCACGAATTTGGTCCGAAGGATAGTCATAGAACTACGCAAACTGTGAAAAACGGTCTACCTCACTGGGCCGAGGTAATAGTCGAGCCAATCGAGTACTTCCTTGAAGAATGGCGTGGGGGGAAGTCCGTGCCCCGATTCCAGCACCACGTGGCGCTTGTCTGCGGGAGCAGTGCCGAGAAGCCGGAAGAGAGGCTCCTGCGACGTTTGAAGTGGCGCCACATAATCGTACCGCCCGTTGATCATGAGCACGGGAATCGTCACGTGCGGCGCGAAATTCACCAAGTTCGCTTCCGGCCGCGGCTTCCAGCGAGAAGGGAGGCCGCCACTCGCCAGCACTGCGACTTTAAAGCGGGTCTCGACCGCTGCTGCGATCACTGCCTCCGAGGCACCCCAGCTGAAACCGTAGTACGCCAGGCGGCTGGTATCGAGTTCGGGGCGCGTTTCCAGGTAATCAATGGAACGCCGGACATCTTTCACTTGCTCGACGATTTGGTCCCGGTCGGCAATGGTGCCGCGTTCCAACAGCTTTTCAAACCGCTCAAACGTGCCTTTGTATTCGGGGAACATCACGGCGCGCCCGCTCTTGATCAGAAAGTCGACGGCGTACAAGTGGATGTCGCTGAAAGGGCGGGAGGTTCGCGCGTCCGAGCCGGGAAAGAAAACAATCGTCTGATACGGCGACGAGGCGTTCTTCGGCAGGAACAGGTTCGCGATCACACGCTCGTTGCCGTAGGCGGCATTGAAAGTGACGCGCTGACGCCGCCAGTACGGAGAGCTGTCGTCCTCGGATTCAATCTTGGCGTCGAGCGGCGAGCGATCGTAGGAATACATATCCTCGTAAATGCGAAAAGTAGAATCCGGGACCGGCTTGAGTTCCGCGGTCTCGAGAAAATTGAAAACGGCCACCGGGGCAGACATTTTTTCGTCCGACGTCGCGTGCAGATATTTCACGAGCCGGAAGCCGTTCGTCGGGGATCGATCGAAGGGCACCCGAGCATCAGGTGTCTGATACATGTAAAGTGGTTCGGTGGAAGCGCCGCCAAGAATATAGCGCCGGTTACCGTTGGCGTTGATACACCATTCCTTCACATTGCCAGCCATGTCGTAGGTTCCGAAGGGTCCGAGTCCCGGATAGCTGCCCACCGGCGCCGGGCCTTTCCCGGAGAAATTACTTGCTTGCAGAATTTCCGCGTCAGTGTTCATGCTGGATGCGCGGTACCAGTGGTAAACCGTTGGCAGACTTTTCCCGGCAAAATCCGCATAGGCTGCAGCTTCATACCAGCTCACGCCGCTCACGGGGTAGTCGTCCTGCCCGGCCGGATAGCTGCCCACCTCCCATCCGGATGGCCCTTGACGATCGGTCTTATCGACAAGAAGAGCCATGGCCTTCTCGAAGCTGAGCGAACTGCCATCTTTCACGAAAGGGAATTTCCAGTATTGAGCATTGCGATAGCCTCCCGCGTCGATGAACTTCTTGAAGTCGCGGTTTGTGACTTCGTATTTGTCGATCAGGAAATCGTCCAGATGCGTAGTCCTATTGGCGACTTCAATGTTGCCTTGAGGGACGTGCACCATTTGCGTTGGAAGGCTTCCCACTGGGTCGAGGACGAGATTGTCGCTCTCGTCGTCAGTCGCTACGACGGGCTCATACCCTTCCTTCAGAAATTTCATCGCATATTGAGCATCGAGAAGGGAAAAATTCTCCAGCGGAGTCTTCCCGAGATATTCCCAGTTTCCGTGAACGTCGAGATAGTCGCGGAAAAATACATCCGCTCCGGGAGGAGTTGTGCGGATTACCTCCGGCAGGAGATGCTGCGTTTTGAAATTGTTCAAGGCCGGGTCGCCCGGTGCGTAGCGTTCCGCTTGACGGACAACCTGATAGACCGCCACTCCCTTTCGATCCAACATAAGCTTCTGGATTTCCGGAATCGCTTGCTCGTGAACCCATCGGACGCGCGAGTGATGGCGGTAAGCAAGACCGCCAATGAGCGCGGCTACGGCCAGGAGCGCCAGAGTCGTAATCACAAAACGCGGTTTGCGCACGGCGCGAGCGATAGGCACCGCGCCGCTCGACTCCACGATGCGCTGCTGCCGAATCTTCTCGAGATCGGCGCGCATCGCGGAGGCGGATTCGTAGCGCTTGTCTCGGTCTTTCTGCAACGCCTTGGCGATAACGCGCTCGAGCTCCAATGGAAGCTGCGGATTCACTCGCGAAGGCGGCTGGGGCGTGCGGTTGAGTATCGAATCGAAGATCATCGCGGACGTTTCACCAGGAAAGGGACGCTTGTTGGTGGCTGTCTCGTAAAGGACAGCGCCAAAACTGAAAAGATCCGTGCGCGCATCGAGCGGCTCGCCTCGCGCTTGCTCAGGCGACATGTAAGCGACCGTCCCCACGGCGGCGCCAGGACTCGTCAACATTTCCTCCGTCGCTCCGGCAGTGGGAAGAGCCGAGGCGCCTGCAACCTCAGCCACGCGATAGTATTCGTAGGTCAGTTTCGCCAAGCCGAAGTCGAGAATTTTCGCGTGCCCGCGGCGTGTGACAAAAATGTTAGCCGGCTTGATATCGCGATGGACGATGCCCTGGCTGTGCGCCGCGTCGAGTCCATCGGCGATCTGGATGCCAAGGTCGAGCAGAGAATCGATGGGGAGTGTGCCGCTCTCGCTGCGGCTCTTGAGCGTCTCACCGTCGAGGAATTCCATCACGATAAAAAGCTGCGCGTCGTGTTCGCTGATTTCGTAAATCGTGCAGATGTTGGGATGGTTGAGTGCAGAGGCAGCGCGAGCTTCGCGCTGAAAACGGTCGATTGCTTGCGCATCCCGGGCAATTTCCTGGGGCAGAAACTTTAGCGCAACGAAGCGGCCGAGCTTCGTATCCTCGGCTTTGTACACCACACCCATGCCGCCGCCGCCGAGCTTTTCAAGGATGCGGTAGTGAGACAGGATCTGGCCGAGCAGGGGCCGAGAATCCGCCATGGTGGTGGCCATGGTAGTTCGCGGCGTAAGCGGAGTCAACGAAGCGAACGCAGAGAGTCGAAGGGCCTCTCCTCCGTTCGGTTATAATGCACGGTTCCGCGATTAAAACTTCCGCCAACCTACAATGTTTCAATCACATGCGAATTTCTAATCGGCGGCAAACCGGGGGTAAGCCAATCATACTCTTGGCGCTCGAACTTTCAGAATTGCTGGTAGAATGCGCCCCCGTGCGAACCCTTCTGCTTGTGATTCTTTTTGTTTCACCTGCCGCGGCTCAATCCTGGACCGTCGAGACCAGCGGCTGGGATTCGAATCTGCGCGCCGTCGTCGCCACTCACTCGAGCAATCCGCAGCGCCATTCTGCACCTGTGATCTGGGCCTCGGGCTCGAATGGACGCACGCTTCGATCCACTGACGGCGGCGAACACTACACGCGCGGGCTCGTCAACGCCCCCCAGCCGCATTCGCTCGACCTGCGCGGAATCCAGGCCTTCAATGAAAAGCTGGCTTACGTGATGTCCAGCGGCCCGGGAAAAATGTCGCGCATTTACAAGACTCACAACGGCGGCGAAACCTGGAAGCTCCAATTTTCCGGCACGGGCCAGCAGTTTTTTCTCGACGCGCTCGCCTGCATCTCCGAAACGGAGTGCTTCGCTCTCAGCGATCCCGTTGACGGGAAATTCGTGCTCATCAGCACCACCGATGGCGAACACTGGAAAGAACTCCCGCGCGACTCGATGCCCGCAGCGCTTCCCGACGAAGGAGCTTTCGCCGCGAGCAATTCCTGCCTCGCCATCTACGACAAGCGCGAAATCTACTTCGTCACCGGCGGCGCCGCCGCGCGCGTGTTTCATTCGCCCGATCTCGGCCGCACCTGGACGGTGACGGACACGCCCATCGTAAAAGGCAATTCATCCTGGGGAGCGTTCTCGATCGCTCGCTTGGGAAGCATGCTTGTTGTCGTCGGCGGGGATTTCAAGGATGAGGCGGACGCAAAACGCACCGCCGCCTACTCGCTTGACGGCGGCGTTACCTGGACTCTCGCCACACGCCCGCCGACAGGATTCCGCTCAGCGGTCGCGTTCCTGAATCGCGATACGCTTCTCAGCGCCGGCACGGGCGGCGAGGATATCAGCACCGATCAGGGCGCACACTGGACGCGAAGCGACGACATCAACCTCAACGCCATCGCCGTCCTCGATGGCGCCGCCTGGGCCGTGGGCCCCAATGCCACTATCGTCCACTGGACGGATCGCACCCGCTGATTACGGCTAATTACAAACGATACGACTCCGATCGCCGTACAAGCGGTGAGCTAGATAGAACCGCGTTTCCGTGGCTAGGGTGTAGCGGGGCTCGAATTGGCAGGGTCGCGCTTGGCGAGGTTTGGGGTGATTTTTTTGACTACAAATTCCTGGAAGAGATTGGCGGCGGCGGTGGTGCCGATGCCGAGTGCTGTGTTTTCGAAAGTGAGCGCTGCGCCACGATCGTGCGATGGGTAGTAGGCGTTGGAGATGCCGGCGGCGATGAGGCTGCCGAGAATCGCGGAGTAGGCGGGCTGCCAGCGGCCGTTGTCGCCCTTGCAGACGACGGCCATGGAGATAGCGTAGAGAGCGCGCGAGCGCTTGCTGCCCGTTCCCTTATAGAAGTAGCGCGGATCCTGTTTCAGCAAGGACGGGAGAATCGCTCCGCCGATGAAGGTGCTGGTGACGTAGTCCGCATAACCGGCGCCGTAGCGCTTTGCGTAGCCCTGGGCGCCCTGGCCGTAGCCGCCGAATGTGTTTTGCGATTGCTGGATGCCGGCCACCGCACCGATCAATACGAAGGTGACGGGATCGATCGTGGTCTTCCAGGCCAGCTCAAATTTCTGCTTGGGGCGCAGCGCAACGGCGGTGGGATCGTAGCTGACATAGAAATTCGGGAAGACGCCGAGGACGCGCTGCTTTTCCTGCTCCTGAATCTGCGCTTCCGCCACCTCTACCGTAGGAGCTGCGACGTGCACTTCTGTGACGGCTGTGGCGAGTTCCAGTTGGATCATCGGGACGACATCGATTTCGCCTGCGTGCAAGGTACCGGAAATTGTTTGCGTCGCGAAACCCGTCGAGGAAACTGTGAGTCGAAACGAGCCGGAAGGAATATTGGTGAAAGTGAACTGGCCGTCGTTGTCTGCGGCGGCTTCGATGATTACTTGCGTCGCAGATTGGCCGTCGAGCGAAAGCTTTACGTGAGCGCCGACGATGGCGGCGCCGCTCTTATCCGCGATCTGGCCGCTGATCGTGCCCGGGGCCGCGACCGCATCAGCGCCGCTTCCGTCGCCCGCGGGTGTGACATCCGATTGATGAACGGCGGGCGGCTGAGACTGAGCGAACGCGATAGATGGAACAAAACCGAGCGAGATGCAGAGGCAGAGGCAGAAAAATGTCAGCGGGCGGCAGGCCTCCAAACCTTGGCGGCGGCGACAGGTGGAATTTGTGGGCAAACCAGAACTCGTTGTGGTCACCATTCCAATTTTATCGCCTATGCACCCACGTACAGCAAGCTTTGACTGCGCGAAGGTGTTGCAGGTTGCACGTGGGTAACGCGAAGTGCCGTTGGCTACAATATTTCGGAGACTTCGAGAGCGGAGCGAGACCACCCGGAATTTTTGATGGGACTCATCAAAAAAAAACCATTCGTCCATCATTCTGTAATTGAATTGTAACAACCTTCAGCCAGTCTCTCGCGCAGCGTTAGCAGCAGCCCTGCCCATTCACTAAAACATTGGAGGAAATACATGGCACGTGTGTCCGTACGAAGGACGTGGCGAGAGCGCGCGGTAGCAGGCATGCTCTTTGTCACGCTTACGCCGTTCGCAGCCGGTCCGGTTTCCGCTCATACACCCGGCAAGGACGACGACAAGAAAGACCATCATGAGACCGAAACGCCCATCAAGCACGTGATCGTACTCATCGGAGAAAATCGCACCTTCGACCATTTGTTCGCCACATACGTTCCACAGAGCAAGGATTCGATCAACAACCTGCTTTCAGAGGGGATCATCAAAGCGGACGGCACGCCTGGAAAGAATTTCAGCAAAGCGGCGCAATTCCAGGCCATTGCACCGTTCAAGACGAAGTTTTTCATCAGTCTCGACAGCAGCGAGAAGACGCCCTACACCACGCTGCCCGAGCCGACCCTAAATTTTTCACCCAGCCCCGCGACAGGCGAGCCGCCTCCGTTTCCCGCCGCAACTCCCACTGCGCTGCTGGCAGAGATCGAGCCGTCGCTGGAGATGAAGGATCTCGGCTTGTTGACTACCGGATCATCTGGAGCCGCACAAACTGCCGAACTTCCTGACTTCGATTCGCGCATAAAGAATTTCAGTAATCTGCCGAATGGACCGTTCCCGCTCGAGGGAGCAAATCTCCCGTACGATTCCTACACGGGAGACACCACGCACCGGCTCTTCGAGATGTGGCAGCAATCGGACTGCAATATCAGCAACGCCACGCGTCAGAATCCGTCGGGCTGTTTGAATGATTTGTATCCCTTCGTCATCACCACGTATACGAGCGAGCCTGATGCCTTCAGCTTTCCGGTAGCCAACGAAGTGGATGACAACGGCGGCGGAAATTCCATGGCGTTCTACAACATGCAGGCCGGCGACGTGCCGGTTTTCAAGAGCCTCTCTGACCAATACTCCATCAGCGACAATTTCCACCAATCGTTTATGGGCGGCACCGGCGCCAATCACTTCATGCTTGGCACGGGCGACGCCATTTTCTGGAGCGATGGCAAGGGCAATCCAACCACGCCACCATCTCACATTGCCAACCCCGATCCGCTGCCAGGTTCGGACAACCAGTACACCGTGGACATCGGTTTTGACGGAAACTTCACGGAGTGCGGGGATCCTGAGCAACCCGGAATCGCACCTATTACGGATTACTTGGCCACATTGCCGTATCATCCCAAGCCGAATTGCGAGATGGGCCACTTTTATATGATCAACAACGACAATCCGGGCTTCCTTCCGGATGGCACGGTAGATACAGCCGGTAGTGCAAAGGGCAGCTCGGTACCTCCGACGAACGTGCGAACGATCGGCGAGGCGCTTAACGAGAAGAACATTTCGTGGGCGTATTACGGCGGAGCGTACAACGCCGCCGTCGCGCTGCAGCACGATCCCACGAGCACGGATCCGGGTGTGCAGATTGGGCGAGCTTACTGCAACATCTGCAACTTTGAATCCTACTCAAACGCGATTATGGGCAATGCGGCGCAACGCACTGCTCATATCAAAGACACGACGGATTTCTTCGCCGCCATTGAGAACGGCTCATTGCCAGCCGTGTCGTTCGTCAAACCCGATGGCCTCCTCGACGGGCATCCGGCGTCTTCGAAGTTCGATCTCTTCGAAGCGATGGTGAGGAAGACGGTTGACGCACTGAATGGGAACCCAGAGCTATTCGCCAGCACAGCGTTTATCATCACGCTGGACGAGGGCGGCGGCTTCTACGATTCCGGCTACATTCAACCACTCGATTTCTTCGGGGACGGTCCGCGCATCCCGCTGATTATCGTCTCGCCATTTACCAAGGGCGGGCATGTGAACCACACGTATGCGGATCACGTCTCGATTCTGAAGTTCATCGAGCGCAATTGGAACTTGCAGCCCCTAACGGCGCGGAGCCGCGATAATTTCCCGAATCCGGTTTCGCATCCGAATAACCCTTACGTGCCGCTCAACAGCCCGGCCCTCAGCGATCTGTTCGATATGTTCCAGTTCAAACACGATCAGGGCCACGGGCACGGCAACGGAAACGACGACTAGAACGGCACAACGTAACCTGATTCGATTAAGGAAGCCTGTGTGAGACGAGTTCTCATACAGGCTTTTTTATTCGTGCAGAACGACGCTGAGGAGCGAGTTGTCGATTTGCAAGCCGCCGTTGTTCGGATTCGCCGGACAGCTCTAACTCCTCTCGTGTACCCGGCTTGCGAAGTGAGGACGCCTGGATGATAGTCTATTTATAATAATAAGCCGTAATTCCATTGACAATGCGGAAGCATGCGCCCAATGTGATTACGGACCTGGGATTCTTCAGTTCACCTGAACGCAACGGAAGTTACCTGATCTACCCCTCGCCAGCCAACCAGCAAGACATGAGGAGATCCTGAATGGCAGAGACGATCAATATGGGAACCATCCTTTTCAAAGATGAGACATTGTTGCCGGATGCGCTGCGATTCGATAGCGAGCCCTGTGCCACGGGTTGGAGATTAGTTAAG
Organism: uncultured Acidobacteriota bacterium; assembly: GCA_963721825.1. Lineage (GTDB taxonomy): Bacteria > Acidobacteriota > Terriglobia > Acidiferrales > UBA7541 > Palsa-295. The sequence goes on from CAVRLE010000004.1 coordinate 682,808, forward strand.
GATCTCGACGGGTACGAATTGAATCGCAGAATCCACGATGCGGGATGGAGATTCTTTTGCATCGCGGGTGAAATCAAATCGAGTGTCTTCGGCTTTGAAGGACCAAAGAACGTTCGGAGAGCTGTGAAGCGAATGTTGGCGAGGCTGAAGGCGGACAAATTCAATTCCTTGCAAATCACGAGAGTGACCTCGGAGCGTTTCCTGGGAGTGCCCTATGTGAGTGTTACAGCCTGCTCGAGGCATATCCAGGAAAGTCTGTTTCTATTGCGTGACAAGGACTTCAGAAGGTTGGGGTCGAGCGCGATTGCCTGACGTGCAAGCAGAAGCCCACGCGCGACAAGGCATCTGTGTCGGGCCTTATACTGAGATCGACTCCAAGGTGTCGGCCGGCTGGCCTGATGGCCTCTGTCGTCGTCAAATCGGTAGAATCGGGAGGGGTTTGCGTGCCTGCGAACTCCGTATCCTCGGAATTCCGTTGCAGTCGATCACATCCAAGGCAGTGTAGAGGCCTTCGGCTTCACACACTCGACAGCGCAGCGTAAAAGAGCTCACAGTAAACGGGAGCACGGCAGACTCATCGCGATCGCTCGCTTCCTGTGGCTTGAAGCCACATTCTTTGCCGGCCGCAAAGGGTGAAAGCGGAATTGGTTGACGGCAACGAAGACAGAGAACTCCGCGATACTGCTGTTTCGCTTCGAGTATCATTTTTTACCTTGCCTCGCACGGTGGGTGCAAAACGGGAGGATGACGTTTCCATCCTGTCGAACCGACGGCGACCATCGGCCGGATTCTTGTGGGAATGCGATTCCGTTCTTATAAGCTGCGCAGGACCCAAACGATCACACAGACAAGAACTATGGTTCCGATCAGTCCGTAACCAAACAATGTAGCCTCCGTGAGCGACATACTCGGATTTGGAATTATTGATGAGCCAGTTTGCACCGTCCGGCCTCACGATGAATGTTCAATCCGGTACACATTCCGAACAATTTGTTGGAAGGTTGGTGAAGCCGCGAGGTTTTGTCGCCCGTCGAGTTGGCAGCCTCGACCAATAAGCCGAGAATGTGGATTGGAGAGAGTGTGCAAAAGCGAACAGATGCGCGCGACGGCTTCTTCTACAATGCGGGCCTTAACCGTGAAAGCAAGGCCACGCAGCCGGCAGTGGAGGATTAACGATGAGCGACCTAGAATTCCCAGAATGGCAAGAAACTTACCTCGAGGCTCTGATGGAGACCGACCAGCGGAAACTTGTCGGGCGCGTTGATCTCGCTGAAAGGACGATCTTTTTGCGGTTAAAGGCAATTCAGAGCAGCTCTAAAAGACGCTCGGAGGAGCAGGCTATCGAAGATGCGCTGAGGGCTTTGACTCTTCTCAGGAGAGAAACCGTTGAATTCAAAACGTCGCAAGGAGAACTGCTCGCTACAACCCGGTCACAGGTTAACTGACCGCTGTGACACATTCCTCGCTACGCCCCGGCTTTCTTGGCTTGTTTGAATGCATCGGCGCCTTGATCGAGAGCGTCTTGTAGCCTTTCGTTTGCGGTTTCAACGAACTTTTTTGAACGCCGCGTCAAGTCCTTGCCCTGATCCCGGAGCTGGTCAACGCGATCGCCGACAGCTCCCGAAATATCGTCGCGCAATTCGTCTCCGGCCTTAGGCGCGAGTAAAAGCGCAGCAACCGCTCCGATACCTATACCAACGACGAACGCTAAGATCGTTCCGCTCCTATCATCTTTCATCGCAACCTCCTTTGTCCAAACTCAAGCAGGGATCTGCTTTTCACTGCGGATGATTCCGAGAATCGAAACTTCAGAATGGCGAGGAAACGGGATCGCCGGCCCCAGCCCTGGTGCGCAGCTGTCGCGTAGCCTCGCCATCTGGAGGAGAGGTTAGGTGGGGCGCCCAATTAAAACTGTTCACTCTTGCACAGTTGCAAAGGGCGCGTAAATTCGTGGGCCTAAGAGTCGAGTGCTTTGAATAATTACATTATTCGTGCAGAACGACGCTGAGGAGCGAATTGTCGATTTGCAGGCCGCCGTTGTACTTGATGAAACCTAATTTGCGGAATTTGTTCATGAAGAAATTTACGCGGGAGCGGGTGGTGCCGACCATTTCCGCGAGCATTTCTTGCGAGACTTTGGGAAGAACCCGTTGGAGTTTGTCTTCCTTGCCGTAGCGCGCGAGAAGCAGCAGCGTGCGCGCCAAGCGCTTCTCGCTGGAATTGAAGAGTTGATCGACCAGGTCCTCCTCGATTCGGATGTTCCTCGCCAGCATGAAGGTGATGAAGCGGTCGGAAAACTCATGTTCCGAGTGAAGGACACGAACCATCTCGGATTTTTCGATCACGAGCGCGGTGGTCGACGCAACGGCGGTCGCCGTACCGATCCGAATCGGCTGACCGGCCAGGCATCCTTCGCCCACGAAATCCCCCGGCCCCAAGACGGCCACGACCGCCTCCTTGCCGGATTCATTGACGACGGAGAGCCTTACTCCACCTTTCTGAATGTAGAAGACGCTCTTGCACGGATCGCCCTGCGAAAAGATCGTTTCTTTTTTCTTGAATTCAGCGACCTTCCGGGCCACACCTGCAGAATCAAGAAATTGCTGAGTATTGAATAGCGCTTTGGGGGCTGCTTTTGCGCGCTTTGGACGCTTCGAAACCACGGTTTCTTACTGAGATGGTAGCACGCAACCAGAAATTCGCAAGAGAACGGAAATGTGTGCACAACTGAACAGATACCCGCCGCGCGATCTTCTAGCATTGGTTTGCGATTGAAGCATTGGGACCGGGCGAAAGCAGGTCCGAGCGTTTCTCTCCGTTAAAGAGCAAGAGCAATCGCAGGTTCCTTTCCACTCTGCCCGCCATCAGCAGTTCGTGGCTTCAGACCGAAATAGGGTGAAATGCCTTGGACGGGCCGGAGTGTCTACCTGCAAAGAGACTGGAGATATCGAAATGCCTTTACTTCAAATACTGGTGGTTTTGGTGGTGATCGGGGTTCTGCTCTGGCTGGTGAATAGTTTTATTCCGATGCAAGGACAGATCAAGTCGATCTTGAACGGGGTCGTAGTGATCGCCGTGGTTCTGTGGCTTCTGAACATTTTTGGCCTGTTTCATTCGCTCTCCCACATTCGAATTGGGGCTTGAGCAGATCGAAATAGTAGAGATGAGCAGCGTGGCATTGAACGCAAACGACAGGCCGGGCCGGATGGAATATACGTCGGGCGCACGGATTCAGTAACGGAGGCAACAAGCGATGAAAGCATTTCAAGTGATCGGCACGACAGCACTGTTCTTACTTCTCGGAGCGACTCTTCCTGCGTTCGCACAGGAAGAACATCACGAGGAAGCGGCTAAGCCTGCAAAGCAGCAAGAACAAGCCAAACCTGCAAAGCAGGAAGAGCAGAAGCAGGCGAAGGGTCAGCAGGAACAACAACAGAAACAACAGAAACAACAGAAACAGCAGGAGCAAGCCAAGTCCTCAAAGCAGGAGCAGCAGCACGAGCAGCAAGTGAAGGGTCAGCAGGAGCAACAACAGAAACAGCAGGAACAGGCCAAGTCCTCAAAGCAGGAGCAGCAGCGCGAGCAGCAAGTGAAGGGTCAGCAGGAGCAACAACAGAAACAGCAGGAACAGGCCAAGTCCTCAAAGCAGGAGCAGCAGCACGAGCAGCAAGTGAAGGGTCAGCAGGAACAACAGCAGAAACAGCAGGGACAGAACGAACAACACGCCGCCCGTCAATCAGAGCAAGAGCAGCACAGGCAGGAAGGCGAACAGCGCGCAGCGTGGACGGACCACCGCGCGCATAACTGGAAGTCCGAGCACCGCGATTGGAAGGAACGCGGCGGCTACAACGGTTACCGAATTCCCGAGGATCGTTATCGCGGCTACTTTGGTGCGGAACACGCGTTTCGCATTTACACCTATCCCGTGGTGATTGTCGGTGGAGACCCGCGATTTCAGTATGGCGGTTTCTGGTTCAGCGCCGTGGACCCTTGGCCGGAATACTGGTCGGCGAACTGGTACGACAACGATGATGTGTATATCACCTACGCCGACGACGGATATTACCTCTACAACCGCCGCTATCCGCAGGACCGAATCGCAGTCTCCGTGTACGTGAACTAGCGGATCTTAGAAGCCCGGCGGGAATGCCGGGAAAAGGAGCCAACGATGTTGGGAACAATCTTGATCGTAATTCTGGTGATGGCGCTTCTCGGTGTACTTCCCAGGTGGTCTCACAGTAGAGAATGGGGCTACGCCCCATCGGGAGGGGTAGGACTGGTGCTGGTGATCGTCCTGGTCCTACTGATCCTGGGTCGCATCTAGGGCGCTTGGGTCGATGATGTGGATGATTGAGTACCAGTCATCAGCATCATGGGCGCAGGCACGAGCGTCCGGAACAAAAGGTGCCCGGCCGGTGGCCGGGTTTCCCTTCGACTTTCACGCATCTTCATAGGCGGCAACTCGAGGTGAAAAATGGATGAGTCAAAACGGCTGGCAGTTCAGTTTCTCGAAAAGGAAATCAAGACGTACATAGCGCTAGCGTTGTTCTTGTCGAAGGAAGGAATCAAAGAACGCGTGCAGGTGGGAGACAAGAAGGTGGTGATCAGTTCGATGTACTACAGAGAAAGAATGAGAGAAGCTCGGAAGCTTGTGAATGAACTGAGGAAACCGAGCTAACGCGCGACAGAAGTATTACAGCGAATTCGCGGAGTGAAAATCATGAAGCCAATTTCGATTGCAGGGATTTTGTTAGTGATACTGGGCGCGCTAGCGCTCGCCTATCAAGGATTCACGTACACACACCGGGAAAAGGTTCTTGATGTAGGGCCGATCCACGCAACGAAAGACACACAGGAGACGGTTCCCATTCCTCCAATACTCGGGGGCCTGGCGCTGGTGGGAGGAATCGTTCTACTAGTCGCCGGCGGGAAACGGGCAGCATAACGGAAATCCTTTACCCGGGCGGTCCGAGACGCGGTCAACGGACACAGGTTCGACCCGGCTCGACGGCGCGGCTTAAAAGCGCCTTCAAACAGGTTTCGGAGATATTCAGCGTCCGCGGCTGCAATTCTGAAGTCATCTGATCGCGGTACTAGACAAGAGTTCGCCGAGAAATGAATCAAGAAAGCAATCGGCGAAGAAATAGTTCGAAATACGAATCATTTAGTTTCTTAGGCTCTAGCGAGATTAGTCGTGTGAAGGAGACGCTCATGAATACGATTCGTAGGTCTATGATTTCTCTTGGTCTGGTTCTGCTTGCAACGCCCGTGATTTCTGGGCAGGACCTTTCCAGGTATCGGAAATTTGTCCTCAGGACGAGTCTGGCTGCAATTTCAAAACAAGTCGGTAAGGACGAGAGCCAGGCAACTCTAATTTCACAGAGTCCTGCGCTCATCCAAGAAATGACCTATTGGCAGGTGGATACTTCCGACAACTCGGGCCGAATGGAACCCATCTCGCACATTACATTAGACTTCTACAATGGCGCGCTGTACCGCATTGTAGTGGTTTACGATGAGAAGGCAGTGGAAGGTCTCACCGAAGAGGATATGGTGAAGGCCATCTCCGCACGATACGGCAACGGTGTGAGGCTATATCCTGAGATCGATTTCCCAAACCACGATGTCTACGCGGCACCCGAGAAAGTGATCGCCCGATGGGATGACGCGGAAAACTCGGTGACTTTTTTCCATTCGACCGGTCTGGAATCCTTCGGCCTCGCCGTGTTTTCCAAGCGGGTAAACGCACAGGCGGAGGCGGCAATCGTCGAATCCGCAAAACTCGCGAAGGAACAGGCGCCACAAAAGGAAATCGCCCGCCAGATAAAGGAAGTCGACGACCTGGATATTGCACGGCAGAAGAACATCAAAAGTTTTCGTCCGTAGTCGATTGGAAGGTGTGATTGGTCCCCTGGCAATTCTGAAACTGTCTCCGATTGCACAGTTTTCAAGTGGTCTCTAGCTGCACCATTGCGGAATGAGAATGAGAGACCTAACTCTAGGCCAGCTAACCTCGGTCGCTTGTCCCGCGTGCGGTGTCCCTCCAGGGGAACGCTGTTTGTGGCGTTCAGGCACTTCGCGCACAGACCCACACTTGGATCGGAAGCTCATTGCTGCTGAGGCGATCGAACAGGAAAGAGTTCCCGCTGGTCCCTTACGTTGACAGAATCAAAGAGGGGAAATGTACAGACAGGCCTATCGCGAGTGATTGAAGACCTGCGCCCGCACAAGCCGGAACAACTCGCGGAACTGCGCATTTTGCTCAACGCTGGTCTGGACCGGGCAGACACCCGCCGTCCTGGTTTCTTTGAAATCGATGGCGCGGCCAATGTCTACTACATACTTCGGTACCCCTTCGGCCACAAAATTATGCTCGTCGCTGTCTGGGACCGCCGGGGCGACCCCACAGTCGAGTTCGTGGCCTCCGCAACTGTTTAACAGGTCGGGGTGCCGCAGCGCGTGGCCTGCCGCATCTTCCCTGTACCCCAATGACGCTCTAGATTCGCACCTGTCTCCGATTGTTGATTTGACTCAAGCCGCTGGTTTCCTTTATCGGGGATGGTAAACTTCTGCGCTTTCTCTAGGAGACGTAATGACACGGTTTCTTCCCGCTAAGATTCTCTGCGCGCTGTTCTTTGTTCTTGGCGCCAGCAGTATGGGTGCTCCGGCGGTACGAGCACAGTCATCTCCCTCGCCGGCTAAAGAACTGACCGTGGAGCGCATTTACAGCGCGCCGAGTTTGAGCGGACACTTTACTGATGGTATTGAGTGGACGCCGGACAGCAAGCGGATCTCATACATTGTGCGAAAGGGGTCTGGTCCGGACGCGTCGGTGGAACTTTGGACGATGGATGGAGAAACCGGTGAGCGAAAGATGCTCGTTGGCACGGACACTTTGAAAGCTGTGACGCAGCCTGAAAAGCAGCAGACGATTCAAGCGACCGGGCTGGGACGCGTGAGCGCGGAAAGCTACATGTGGGCGCCGAATGGCAAAGCGATTCTGTTCGCGGGTAGCAGCCGCCTGGTGCTGCTTGATTTGGGGACGATGAAGCCGAACACGATCGTGAGCGGCGAACAGGATGTGGAGGATCCAAAATTCTCGCCCGATGGAAAATGGATCAGCTTTGTTCTCGATTCGAATTTGTGGGTCGCGAATATCGCAAGCGGCGAGACGAAAGCGCTGACTACTGGCGGCAGGGAAGAAATTCTGAAGGGCAAACTCGACTGGGTGTATCCGGAGGAACTGAGCACGTCGACCGCATACTGGTGGGCGCCCGATTCGACCAAAATCGCTTACTACGAAATGGACGAGCGGCCCGTGACGCGCTATCCGATCATGGACATGAGCTCGGTGACGGGGGCGATGCAGTACACGCGGTTTCCGCAGGCGGGTGAAGCGAATCCGATCGTGCGCGTGGGCGTGGTGCCGGTGACAGGCGGCGAAACGAAATGGATGGATACTGGCTCGAACACGGATGTGTATCTGGCGCGTGTGAACTGGCTGCCCGACGGGCGGCGGATTGCGATTCAGCGAGTGAATCGCGCGCAAGATAGGCTCGATCTGCTCTTTGTGGATGCGGGTTCTGGTGCGGCGCGGACAATTCTTACGGAGTCCGACAAATACTGGGTCAACATCAGCGACGATCTCTACTTTTTCTCTGACGGCAAACGGTTTTTGTGGTCGAGCGAGCGCACTGGATTTCGCCACTACTACATTTACGATCTGGCCGGTAAGCAGCTGGAACATTTGACCAGCGGCGACTGGGGCATCAACGGCACCGGCGCTTTTGGGCCTGGAACGGCGAGCCATCCGCAGGTGGACGAAGCGCACAACTGTGTCTATTTCATCTCGAATAAAGACAACATGGTCGAGACGCAGGTGTACCGGGTTTCACTACGAGACAAAAGCGTGACGCGGATTACGCGCGAAGCGGGCACGCATCAGCCGATGTTTGCGCCGGACAGTTCTGCGTTCGTTGACGTATTTTCAACGGTGATGACGCCGCCGCGTCAGGATCTGGTCCGGATTGATGGCAAACGGATTGCCGCGGTCGAAGAAAATAATGTTGCCGAGCTTGCTGAATACCATTTTTCGCCGGTCGAGTTTCTGAATGTGGCGGCGAATGACGGCACGAAACTCTACGCGATGATGATGAAGCCGGCCAATTTTGATCCGGCGCGCAAGTATCCGGCTCTCATCTACGTGTACGGCGGGCCGCAGGCGCAGACGGTACGCAACCTGTGGGGCGACGTGGAAGGCCTCTGGCTGGATTTGATGACGCAAAAGGGATTTGTTATTTTCGCGCTGGATAATCGCGGCTCCTACAATCGCGGGCATGCGTTTGAGACGCCGGTGTATCACCACCTGGGCAAAGTGGAACTCGAAGATCAGGTGACGGGTGTGAATTACCTGAAGTCACTGCCGTATGTGGACGGCTCGAGAATTGGAATCTGGGGCTGGAGTTACGGCGGTTTCATGACGCTGGATGCGATGTTCAATGCGGCAGACGTGTTCAAAACCGGCGTGGCGGTGGCGCCTGTGAGCGATTGGCGCCTGTACGACACGATTTACACCGAACGCTACATGGGCAAGCCGCAGGACAACGAGGAAGGCTACAAGCAGGCGTCACCGGGAAATGACTCGGCGAAGCTGAAGGGGCAGTTGATGCTGGCGCACGGGACCGGCGACGACAACGTGCATTTTGCGAACACGACCGAAGTGCTGAATCAAATGATCGACAAAAACCGTTACCCTGCGGCACTCATGATTTTTCCCGGGCGCGGGCATCCGATCGGCGACGCAGCGGCGCGCATTCAGCTTTTTCAGCGGATCACGGAATTTTTTCTGAAGAATCTTTAGACGATGATAGGTACGTAAACAAGATATGGATACAACCTGCCGAAGGTGGACGAATTCCAATATACTAGCGCGTAACACCGGTTCGGCAGGAGTTCCTGCCGAGCGGCTTCGGAGAAAATTGAACTTCCGATCGAAATTGCGGGTCAATCAATGTGTGGCGATGTGTCTGGCGGTGGGGCTGTGGCCGGTGGCTCAAGCTAGAGCGCAGCAGGGTCCGACGGCTAAGCACGAGCCGGTACTCGAAGCGGATACGTCGTCGCAACTTCTCGACACGGGCTTCAAAAAACTTTACGAGCTCAATTTCGATGGGGCGCGTGTGGATTTTAAGCAGTATCAAAAAATTCGCCCTGACGATCCGATGGGGAAAGCCGCCGAAGCCGCAAGTTACCTGTATCAGCAATTCGATACGAAAGGCATTTTGTCGTCGGAGTTTTTTCTAAACGATCAGCGGTTCCTCGGCGGCGCGGAAGGGAGTCCATCGCAGAATCGGAACGAACCCTTTGAAGCCGCGGTGCACGAGTCGCGCGAGATGGCGAAAAAACGCGTGAAAGCAAACTCGCACGACGTGCAGGGGCTGCTTGTTCTGACGATCGCTGACGGGATGGAATCGAACTACGATGCGTTCATCCAGAAGAAGCAGATGGCCGCGCTGAGTTTTATGAAGCAGGGTGAGGCGGAAGCGAACGCGGTGCTTTCGATCGATCCTTCTTCGCAGGACGCATACGTGGCGCTGGGAATGGCCAATTATGTGATCGGATCGTTGCCGAGCTACAAGCGCGCCTTTTTGTGGTTCGGCGGGGTTCACGGCGACAAAGTAAAAGGAATGGAATTGATGTCGACGGCTGCCGAACACGGGCGTTATCTAAGCCCGTTTGCAAAGATCATGCTGGCGCTGGCCTATGAGCGTGAGCACGAGCCCGAGAAAGCCCGCTTGCTTCTAAGCGAGCTCTCCGCGCAATTCCCGTCAAACCGGATCTTTGCGCACGAACTGGTGTTGGTCGATCAGAAAGAATCGTGCTGCAAACGCTGAACGCCTTTCAGTTGAACGCCTCTCCTGCTGCTTACCATTTCACTCGCACGCGATAATCGAGCGTAGCCGTTCCGTCCTTTTCGACTGGAATGGAAAATCCTAGCGTGGTTGCGTCGAGCTTCGTCCATTTGAAATTCGAGTTCAACACTTCCCAATCGCCGCCAATCGGTTCGCGAACTTCGACGGTTACCGCGCTGTCTTTGTGATTGCGAAGCGTGATTTGATATTCGAGTTCGATCGTGTTGCTCGAGATTTTTTTGTAGTCGGTTTCTTTGCGCTCGCAGACCACGTCGAAGGCGTTGCCGACGTGAATTTTGAGCGTTTCGTCTTTGGGCGTGTGGTCGATGCGGTCTTCGCCGACGAACTGGATGCCGCCTTTCGAATCGGCCTGGTAGACGCGAACGGTTCCGGCGGGCAGAGGCATTCCGAGACTGCTCTTTTCGTCGTTCTTGAAGCGATAGAGAACTTTTACCGGTTGCGAAATTGGATTGCCGATTCCCTGCGGACTACGGAACCAGTATTGCTGGCCTTCGACGAGAAGATATTTTTCGACGGGTACGCCGCTGCCGGAGAGCAGGCTGATTTGTTTTGATTCGTTGTTCTGGATGGAGGTGCGGCGGCCGAGCGTGTAGAGGTGATATTCGGAGAATGCCTCCTGGCCGAATTGCGGCGCATTGGCGACTTCGGACTTCATCATTACCGCTGCCCTCGTCCTGTCCGCCTCTGGCGCGACGCGATTCAGCTGGCCGGCGACGAGCTGGAGCTTGGCGTTGGAGTAAGCGACGCCGCTGTTGTTAACGAGCGTGACCCAGCCATCGAGGTCGGCGCTTTTTTCATCGCGCCCGACAGTGAGAACGTAGTCGGCGTTCCAATTCATGTTGCTCGTGAGGTAGGAGGCTTCGACGCGCTGGGATTCGGCGCCGCGATTTTCGAGCATCCAGACGAGAGTGGGGCGGCTGTAGAGATTTTCGGGGAGATCGGGGAAGCGATAGGAGTCGACGGCCATGCCGGTGACGATCTCGTTGCCGATTTTCCAGACTGGGCCGTTGTTATTGGCGAGGAGGACGGCTTTTGTTTCAACCCATCGCGTGGAACCGGCGTCTTTTTCGGCGCGCACGAGCGTGACTTCCTTCCCGACGTATTTTTGGAGGAGCTTTTGCGGATCGAGGAGATCGAATTCGTAGTTTTGCTCGATGACGTTGAGCTTCGCGGGATCGACGAGCGAGCGGAAATGCACCGTGGCGGGATTGATGGAAGCGGCGACGTCTTCGAAATGAAGCGGGAACAGGCCGGAGGGGAGGTGGATCTGACGGACGTCGCGAACGAGAGCGATGTTGGAGTTGTAGACGGTGACGGCGAGATCGAGCTGGTCTTTTTCTGTGGTAATGGCGGGCTGCTTGCGCGCGGCGGCGTCTTCTCTTTGTGCCTGGGGGCCTGCGGCCTGCGTGAGATTTCCGACGAGCGGCAGAAAGGCGAGAAACATAAGGGCGATGCCGGCACGAACGTTTTTGTTGGAAAGCGGGTGCATGGGCTGTCTCCTTGTGGCGAAACTACTCCTCTGGTTAGAACGGCCGAGCTCGAAAGTCTTGCCGAGTTATTTCACGGGGTGCCAGTTCTTGCCCGCATCGTCGGTTGACCACTTTCGATCGTCAGTCGCTGTGACTGTGGCATTGGAAGCGCTTTTTGCTACCACTACGACCAAATCATCAGATGTGGGTGACGGGAGCTTTCGCCAGTTTTTTCCGTCTTCGGTGAGGAAGACGATGCCTGAGCGGCCGACGAGCCAGCAGATTCGCGGTTCTGGGGCGAATCCTGCGGTGAACTCGGCGGAGGGATTGAGGAGCTGGCCTTGCCAGGTGACGCCGCCATCCTCGGAAATTTCGACGAAACCGCCTTTGGCGGTGCGGTAGAACACATCGGAATCGGGGGTCGAGATTACGGTTTCGGTATAGCCCTCTTCGGCTGGTTTTGCTTTTTCGGCGGATTTAGCTGCGGTTGAACTCTTGATATTCCGGCCGCCGAGCCCGAAACCTTGTGATTTTGTTGCAGCGCTCGGAGGCGGTGCGGGCGCGGGAGATTTCACAGCCTCGGCTGAATCCGCGGCGACCGGAATTTTTGCCATTGACGCATTCAACTCCGGAGCCGGAGCGGCTGGGGCGGGCTCGGACGCGGCCTTCTGGTATTCCTGAACCCTCGCGCTCGAAATTGCGCCGGCGGATTGTCTTGGCGCGGAGGAAGCGCGGCCCCCAACTGCTTGTGAGGGTCTCGGAGACGCGGTAGGTGTATTCCTTGAAGGGGCGCCACCGCGGACCGACTTGTCTTCGTTGCTTTCTGTTCGTGCCGCTTCGGAATTCGATTCAGCGCTTCCGGCGGGTTTCGCAGAAGATCGCGAGCGAGAAGTGGTGCTCTCTGGGGATGGCTTGTTTCTCGGGGCGGTCTTCTTCAGTGTTCCAACGTCGCTGGCTTGCTTCTCCGGTTCAGTCACTGTCTGCTCTTGGGGCGGCTGAACTGGTTTCGTCATTGCCACCTGATTGTTGAGACCGACGGTTTTTTCGTGCGACGCTAAGCGCATGAATACGAAGGTGCCGAGAACGAGCATTGCTGCCACTGGAATGAGCCATCGGAGATCCAGCCATCTGGCGTCGGGCGATTTGCGCTCAGGAAACTTTGTTTCGGAACGCGCGGGGGATGCGGCGGGTTTCGCTTGGGCGGGCGTGCGGACGGCCTCCAAGCCAATTGTCCGGACCGGCCGTGCACCCGCGAGAGCTGGTTCGAGCGCGAGATCGGGTTGCACGATCTGTTCGGTGCTGGCGCGCGCCATTGCTGCGAGTTGTTCGCGGCAGCGCGGGCATGTGGAGAAATGAAGCTCGTATCCAGCAGCTTCGTCGGTGCCGAGCGATTGGTCGAAATATGCGGCCAGGAGTTCGGCATCGGGGCAATCGCCGGCCGCTGTGTAATCGCGCGCGAGACTTCGCCGGAGCAGGCCATCCATTGCGTTTTCGTTGTCCTGCGAAGGCATGACGCTATTCTCCTTCTTTAGAACGGGCCAAGCCGAAATTCTTGCAAAAATACAGCGCGAATCGCGTGGCTTCGGCCACGGTCAATCACGCGCCGACAATGCGCGCGTCAAATCGAATGGCCACTGCTGGCGCGCGTATTCGAAGCACAGCTTCAATTGCGCTTCGGTTAATTTTTTTTCTTCGCGGAGCGCGAACTCGACGCAACGCTTTAAGTCCGTGCGCGTCCGCTCAAGTTTGCGCGAGACGGTGGCTTCATGCTCGCCGAGCAGCTTGCCGATCTGCGCGAGCGTTAGATCGTCCACGTAGTAGTAAGCGAGACGCAGGCGATCACGCGGCGCGAGATCACTAAGCGCCGCGGTGACGCAGGCTTGCATGATCGCGAGGTAGGCGTCGCGCTCGGGGTCGGGCGGCGCAGTTTTCATCTCGGGCAATTCGCGTGCGTCTGAGTCACCATTGCCGGGGTCGTCGAGTGAATCCATTTTTTGCGTGCGGCGGATTTCGTCGATATGGCGTTGCACGAGAATCGCGTGCAGCCAGGTGGATAATTTGCTGCGGCCGTGGAAATAGTCGAAAAGGGAGCGGCGCGAGCCGTCGGATGACTCGCGCAGCCCGTAGAGGTCGGCGTAGAGCGAGTCGGCCAGCTCGCGCGCTTTCGAATCGTTGCCGCCCGATTTCGAGAGAATCATGCGGGCGGCGCGGTGGAGTTCCGGGCGATAGTGCTCGATGAAATATTCCCAGGCAGCGCTGTCGCCGGCACTGCAGGCGCACGCGAGGGCGATGTCGCTTAAATGCAGGCTTTCGAGATATCGGGCGACGATACGGTCGTCTGGAAGAGAATTCGGGAAACGGCGAGAGGCACTGCGTTCGAGTGCGCGCTGGAATCGTTCGCGCGTGAGATTCCAGCCTGGAGGTACGGCAGCGGTTTGCCAGCAGCGCGCAACGGCCGAGTTGAGCGCGGGGGAAAAGCGATGCGATTTGTCGGCTGGCATCTTTGCTGGGCCGCCTCTGGGGAGGAATGATACTAGAATCGGGGGCGTGAGTTGCACGGGAGCGATTGGTTGGCCGTGGAGGGAGAGCAATCGGAGAGGTTCAAAATTCGCACAGGCCCTTCGGTTCTCAGGATAAACCTTCGAAGCTCTGGGCAAGCAAGACTGCCTGTGCCACTTAACGTGAGCGCGCAGGCTAGTCACGCGACCGATTTTGTGCCGGGCAACTTCTTGTAATATGGCCGCGAGTTCGCCTATAGTCGCACTCGAATTCTGCGAATTTGTCCGGGGAGGATCGATGGCGCGTCGAGTTGCAGTGTTTGTGGGTTTGATTCTCTGTTGCGTTTCGTTGAATGCGCAAGCGCCGAAGGAGGCGCCCAAGAAAAGAATCGCTGTGCGCGCCGGGAGATTGATTGATGGCAAGAGCGAACAGCCGATTGCAAACGCGATGATCGTGGTGGAAGACGGCAAGATCGCGTCCGTTACGCCGGGTGGGAGCGCGCCCGCGGGCGTCGAGATGATCGATCTTTCACACGCGACGGTGCTGTCCGGTCTTACGGATGCGCACACGCACGTGCTGCTACAGGGCGACGTGACCGCCGCTGACTACGACGAGCAGCTTCTGAAGCAATCGATTCCCTATCGCGCGATTCTCGCGGCGCGCAATGCGAAGATTGCGCTGGATCACGGCTTCACGACGTTGCGCGACCTGGAAACTGAGGGTGCGATGTATGCGGACGTGGACGTAAAGAAGGCGATCAATCGCGGCGAAGTTCCCGGGCCGCATATGTTCGTTTCGACGCGGGCGATGACGCCGACGGGAATGTATCCGCTGCTCGGCTACTCATGGGAAATCGAAGTGCCGCATGGAGTTCAATACGTGGACGGAGTTGACAATGCGCGGCTGGCGGTCCGCGAGCAGATTTCGCGCGGAGCGGATTGGATCAAGTATTACTCGGACCGCGCTTATTATTTTGAATCCGACGGCGTGTTGCACAGTCATGTAAATTTCACGGATGAAGAAGCGCGCGCGATTGTCGAAGAGACACATCGCCTGGGGCACAAGGTGGCCGCGCATTCGATTGGGTCGGACGGAATCGCGGCATCGCTTCGCGCGGGTGTTGATTCGATCGAGCATGGCGACGGATTCACCGATGCTTTGCTCGATCAGGCCGTAAAGCAAGGCGCGTACTGGTGTCCGACGGTGATGGTTGGCGCTTATGTGGCGCCGGGGCGTGGCGGAAACTGGGGGCCGATGGTGGAGTTGGAGAAGAAAGCCCTCGGGCTCGGCGTGAAAAAAGGTGTGAAGATTGTGATGGGCACGGATGCGGGCGGTTTTCCGTGGACCGATCCGGATTTGAATGAGGCGCGCGAATTTCACTATTACGTGGCCTATGGGATGACGCCGATGCAGGCGATTCGTTCAGCTACGACCGTTGCTGCGGAGATGCTCGGATGGAGCGACCGCTCGGGAACGATTGAGCCCGGGAAGCTGGCGGATATGGTGGCTGTGCCTGGCGATCCGCTCGCGAATATTGATGAGTTGCTGAATGTAAAATTCGTGATGAAGGAAGGCGTGGTTTACAAGAACGAATTCAAGTGAGTCTGCGACCCGGCGACGCCCAAGACTCGCTTCCTGCTAAGATTGTGGTTCGATGTACACCTGCCGGGAATGCGATGCGGCAATCAATTCGGGGAGCGAAGTGTGCCCGTACTGCGGCGCGGATCTGACCTCGCCGGCTCCGGACGTGTTTGGCGAGCCGGCGCCCGTCGCGAAAAAACCAACCGCAAAACGAATCCTTATCGCGTGCGGCGTTTTGCTGGTTACGCTCGGTGCCGTCGGCTGGTTCGCGGTGCCATGGCACATGTCGGGGTCGAAATCGGAATCGGAGGCGCGCGCGCGCGAAGCGATTGCCACCGTTCAGGCGGCACTCGCGACTTACGAATCAGCCGAGGCAGCTTATCCTTCTTCGCTCGAAGCACTCGGAGACACAGCTCGGATCGCAGCGCAGAAAGCGCAACTCGGCCACTACACGCTGCAATACTCGCCCGGGAAACCTGATTCCGAAGGCCGCGTGACGAGTTACACTCTTACAGCACGGCCGGGAAATTTTGGTTTCCGGAGTTATTACACGGACGAATCCGGCGTGCTTCGCGCCACCGCAGAGGATCGTGCTGCCACGGTGCAGGACTCACCGATCCAGCCGAATCTTTGAGGGTGACTGAAATCGCAGCAACGATTCAGCTTGCCGATGACTCTAATAGGACGTCGTGAGCGCTAAAGGAATAGCCATTTCTTCATGCAGATCTTCGGTTCTGATCGCGGCCCTTCTTTTCTGTTCGCCGATTCTGGCCGGCGAGATTCCGGGACGGGTCTGCGAACCCGCTGATTGCTGCAACTGCGTGTCGTTCGAATATTTACCATTCGCGGCCGGCAACGCCTTGCCAGACGCTCAGACCATGCAGCACGGATCTGCGCATTCGATGGGCGGGATGGACATGAGCCACCCGGAATCTTTGATCGAGACAATCCTCATGCACGCCAGCTCTGGCACAAGCATCGAGCCGATTTCTACACCGCATGACATGCTCATGAAACATGTAGGCGCGTGGATGCTTATGTTTCATGGCGTTGCTTTTGTGAATTCGCAGCAGCAAACGGGAGCGCGCGGCGGCGACAAAGTTTTTGGGACGAGCTGGTTCATGCCAATGGTGCAGCGCTCGCTCGGCCCAGGCAGTTTCACGGGGCGCGTGATGCTGAGCCTCGACCCCGCGACAATTACGAACCGTCGCTATCCTGAGCTTTTCCAATTGGGCGAAACGGCCTTCGGAAACCCGATCGTGGATGGGCAGCATCCGCACGATTTTTTCATGGAACTGGCGCTGCTCTACGATTTGAAGCTCGGTGAGAATACGCTGCTTTCGTTCTACGGCGCGCCGGTGGGCGATCCTGCGATGGGGCCAACGGCGTTCGCGCATCGCACGTCCGCGGGCGAAGATGATCTGGCGCCGCTGGGCCACCATTTGCAGGACTCGACGCACATCGCGAACGACGTCGTCACCCTGGGGCTCACGTATAGGATCGCGCGCATCGAGGCGTCGGCGTTTCACGGGCGCGAGCCGGACGAATTCCGCTGGAATATTGATACAGGGCCGCTCGATTCCTGGTCGGCGCGGCTGACGGTGAATCCTGCAGCGAACTGGAGCGGGCAGTATTCGATTACGCGGCTGAAGAGCCCTGAGCAGCTTTTCCCATCGGAAGCCACGCTGCGAATGACCGCGTCGGTCAGCTACAACCGGCCATTTCAGAACGGAAATTGGGCGACGTTGCTACTCTGGGGACGCAATCGCGACATTCCCGACGGGCAAGTGTTCAACAGCTATCTCGCGGAAAGCACAGTTCGCTTCGCCAAGCGCAACTACGCTTGGACGCGCATCGAAAACGTGGATCGCACGAATGAACTGCTGCTCGGGGAAAATCCCTTGCCACCGGAATTCGAGGAGAAATTTCTAGCGCGCGTACAGGCCTACACATTCGGCTACGATCGCGAATTCAATTTCATCCCGCACGTGTCGAGCGCGTTCGGCGGGCAATACACGCTGTACACGAAGCCGTCTTTTCTAAATCCGATCTATGGCACGAATACAATGGGCGTGCTCGTGTTCGCGCGCTTCCGCGCGATTCCATCGGAGAAGTCGAAATAGCTTGATGCTATACTAGCGGCGCAGGCCGTCGCCCCATCCACTCGGAAATTCCGCGGAGAGGTGCTGGAGTGGCCGAACAGGGCTGCCTGCTAAGCAGTTTCACCCCAAAAGGGTGACGGGGGTTCGAATCCCCCCCTCTCCGCCATCGTTTCTGATTTCCACTAACGCAATTCTTGTCCGCTCGTTGTGCGCCCCAAGGTTGTGCCAGGCCTTCCTCACTGAGTTGTCTACGTCTGACCCTTTGCACGGACTTCTGCGCAGGCTTTTGCGCGGTCTAGGAGAAGATCACGTTCGCGTGTGTTGCGCGTGAGCGAGGCGGCACGCTCGAACTCCGCTTGTGCTTCGCCGAAGCGGCCGAGCTTGAAAAGAAAGTCACCGCGGACACTGGGCAAGAGATGGTAGGCCTTGAGAGATGGCTCCGAAACGAGCACGTCGACGATCTTGAGGCCCGCGGCAGGACCGGATGCCATCGCGACCGCGACTGCACGATTCAGCTCCACGACAGGTGACGGCGTGAGCCGTCCCAACTCCTCATAGAGCCCTACGATGCGCGGCCAGTCCGTCTCTCGCGGCGTACGCGCTCGGGCATGGCATGCAGCGATGGCGGCCTGAAGTGCGTACGGGCCAGGCGCGCCACCGAGTTTCTCGGCACGATCGAGCGCTGCCAGGCCGCGACGGATGAGCAGCTGATCCCACATGCCGCGATTCTGATCGAGCAGCAGGATAGGCTCGCCCGACGGTCCGATCCGCGCGGCGGATCGCGAGGCCTGGATCTCCATCAACGCGACGAGAGCGTGAACTTCCGGCTCCTTGGGGACGAGCTCAGCCAGAATGCGGCCGAGGCGGAGCGCGTCTTCACAGAGCGCGGGACGCATCCAGTCGTCACCAGCAGTGGCCGAATAGCCCTCATTGAAAATGAGGTAAATGACTTCGAGCACCGACGAAAGGCGGGAAGCAAGTTCGGATCCGCGCGGGACCTCGAAAGGGACGTGCTCATCGGCGAGTGTGCGCTTGGCGCGAACGATGCGCTGCGCGATCGTCGGCTCCGGTGCGAGGAAAGCGCGCGCGATTTCGTCGGTGGTGAGTCCGCCGAGCAAGCGAAGCGTGAGAGCCACGCGCGCCTCGGTGGCGAGAACCGGGTGGCACGATATGAAAACGAGGCGCAGCAGGTCGTCGCCAATATCATCATCGAGCGCGACTTCGAAATTCGGCACGGCCCTCTCCTGCTGCGCCTGAAGTTCGCGACCTAGCTCCGCGTGCTTGAGCTCGAGGCGCTTGTTGCGTCGCCACAGATCGATAGCACGATTCTTTGCGGCGGCCATCAACCACGCACCCGGATTGTCTGGAATGCCGGAATGCGGCCACTGCTCGAGCGCGGCGACGAGAGCGTCCTGAGCGAGCTCTTCGGCGAGGCCAACATCGCGCACAATCCGCGTGAGCCCGGCTATGATTCTGGCCGACTCGATTCTCCAGACCGCATCAATGGTGCTATGTGTGTCGGTAGCGGTCACGGCTACCCATCACACCATCTTCAATAGCGGTCGTGCAAGCCCGGGATGCCGCGACTCTTCTTCGTGGCATTCGTCGCGGCTGTCCTTAGCGAATGAGCACCCCTATGCTTTGCAATCGAAGGCTTCAGGCCCGAGCACCTGGCGAACTTCGGTTTCTCCTTCCCAACCTGGCCAGTATTTCTTGTGAAGCTCCATGAAGCGCTTGGCGCCCTCAATCGCCTCTTCTTTCGATTTCAATTCAAAAATCGCGAAACCTCCCACGACTTCCTTGGCCTCGGCGAAAGGCCCATCGACCGCGTTCACCTGCCCGCGCGAAAGCCGGACGCGCGCGCTCTTTGCAATCGGAGACAGGCCGCCACTTGCGACCATCGTGCCGGATTTCTCTGCCTCTTCACCAAGCTTCGTCATTGCATCCAGGAATTCTTTGGGTGGAGGAGCTTGAATTTCACTGTGTTTCACCAACATCATGAATCGCATCGTCATATCTCCTTTTGGGGTTCGGTATGAAAGAGAGTCGAATCTCCAAATTCTCGCAACCTGCTGACCTCGCTCTCTAATTAGGCCTCGAGCGAGGGGCGTTGAAATCGACTAGCCGAAAGATTTTTTTGTTGTACCGTGGTTCGAAGGCGCAGCTTCAAAATGCCGCCGCTGCGATTAAGGCTTTGCGGCCTTTTTCTGCAAGTCTTCCCGCAGAGCCCGCATACGCGCGGCGTGTTCGGGAGTAATGACGTCCGCGGGGATATCCTGCACTTCGTATACCTGCCGGATCTCGACCTCGGTGCCCCCATCGAACGGAGCGCGCTTAAGCCATTCGACCGCCTCTTCCATTGACTTCACTTGCCACAGCCAGAAGCCTGCGACTAATTCCTTGGTCTCAGCAAATGGGCCGTCTGTCACGGTGCGCTGCTGTCCTGAAAATTTCACTCGCTTGCCCTTCGCGCTCGGTTGAAGCCCGTCGCCTGCGAGCATTACGCCGGCCTTTACCAGTTCCTCGTTGAATTTCCCCATGGCGGCAAACATTTCCCTTGTTTCCCTGGTCGGTTGAATTCCTGCCTCTGAATTCTTGTCTGCTTTGATTATCACCATCACTCGCATCGTTTCATCTCCTAAATGATTTAGGTTCAACAACACTGCTTCCTGCTGTTCGTGCTCGGCTGAGTCTTGTTCCCATCTATGCGTCGAATGAGAGGCAGCGAAATCGACATGCCTTATTCTTTTTTTTAAGTCCTTCCCCCACCTCGAACATGGCTGCAAAAAATATCGTTCCCGTGACGATAAGGAGTAGCGCTGACAATGATATCAATACCTGATTGACGGCTCGCAAGAACGCCGCGTGATTGAAGAGATAGGCCTGCAAGGTTCGCCGGACCGCCATAGCAGCGGCTGTCAGGATCCCTAGCGAATCAACTTCGTGTCCAATAATTCGAAGAGAGCGGATCAGGGTAGCCGCCTCAGCTGCGTTCCGAAGCAGGATGAAAAACCCGAGGCCGATGAGAGCCGCTCCCACGACTGATTTACTATCCTGAAAGACTGCGCGCTGCCTTGCCATGACCGCCCCCCTGAAGTGCGTTTTAGTTCCTTCTGCTTTATACGTCGAACGAGGGACGGCGAAATCGACAGGCTGACATTTTGTTGAAAAATCCATTTTTTGAGTCTGTCACGCTGCTGACTGAAACGATTTGCGGTTTGGCTTCACTACTTACCTGTAAAACCGACACCCAGACGCAGGCTTTCGACGGTCCGAGCCTAATGACCCGGCGATATGTCTTCGAACTCGCGACAACCGGGTGCTGACACGGGAGGTTCCAAATGAGTGGAAAACACGGCGAGCCATTGCGTGGCCTGATGGCCACGAATCGGTCGCAGATTTTCGAAGGCCGCTTCGGACGAATGTTCCGTTCGCTGCGCCCCGCCACTTTCGGCGTTGACGATGACGCGAACCATAAGCACCTCGGCGAGCTAGGCGCCAAGATGTCTAACAGCTTCGATCCCCCTAAAGATGGACAAGACAGCGAGGAAAGCGGGATACCAGCGCTTTACACATACTTTGGCCAATTTATCGATCACGATATTACGTTCGACCCTTCGAGCAGTCTCCAAAAGCGGGATGATCCCGACGCGCTAACCGACTTCAGGAGTCCTGCGTTCGATATGGACAATGTCTATGGCCGCGGCCCCGACGATCAGCCTTACATGTACGAGGGTGGCAGGTCGTTCCTGCTAGGAAGCCCGCTCCACGGTGGCAGTGGCGGAGCCAGGGATTTGGCGCGCAACGGTGCGAATCCGAGTCGCGCTCTAATTGGAGATCCGCGGAACGACGAGAACAGTATCGTCTCTCAGCTGCAGGGGCTTGTTCTGCGATTTCACAATCGGATGGTGCAGGACAATCCGCACAGCGACTTTGCGCACATTCAGCACCTTGTGAGATTTCATTACCAATACGTGGTGTTGAACGATTTCTTGCCGCGGATCGTCACGGCAAGCGTCTTGAACGATTTGAAGACGGCGAAAAAATACGATCGAAAAAAGCTTGAATTCTTCCATTGGAAGAATAATCCGTTCATGCCTGTGGAATTTTCAGTGGCTGCTTACCGGCTGGGTCACTCGATGATTCGACCGGGCTATCGCTTGAATGACGATGACAAAACGCTACTCCCGATTTTTCCGGTTCCTTCTCACCACCTGAATGAGGGCCTCACCGGATTTCGCGCGATGAATCCTCATTGGGGAATCGATTGGGGTCGATTCATTGATATTGATGTCCGCGGTTACGACGGTTCCGATGCAATCAAGAAGAAGCGTCTCCAGTTTGCCTATCGTATCGACACTTCGATCGTAAATCCGCTTTCGCATCTTCCGCCATCTGTCGTGGATCCAAAAGATCCTCCGGACTCCTTGGCAAAGCGGAACTTGCTGCGCGGTTGGCGACTAGGTCTTCCATCCGGACAGGCTGTGGCGCGGGCGATGGGAATTCAGCCGCTCGCGGACGAGGACATTTTGATTGGGCAGGGAGTCGACAAGCCCGATGCACCGCTAGGGAGCGTGGTTGACGTGAACAAAGTATTCGCCGACAACTGCCCGTTGTGGACCTACATCCTGGCGGAAGCAATGCACCACCAGGCAACCGTGACGATTCCGGTGACGGAGAAAAAGACGATCACAACGCCGCAACTGGGACCCGTGGGAGGACGGATCGTGGCTGAAGTGTTCCTGGGCCTGCAATTCGGCGACAACCATTCTTTGCTGAATCTCGAACCGGATTGGCAGCCGGAAACAAAACCGGGCTCGAAGGAGAAGAATCCCGATTACAAGCTGCGGGACTTCGTCAAATACGCGCTGGGAGAATAACCGGAAGATTCGCGGACTGGCGGAATGGTGAAACTATGAACTCAAAAAGCTGCGTCATCATCGGAGCCGGCCTTTCCGGACTCGCGGCTGCTCATGCGCTGACGAAAGAGAATTGGGAGGTGACGGTCCTTGAGGCGCAGCCTTTTAGCAATGGCCGGGTATATTCCTTCGAGTTCGATCAAGCACCCGGACTTGTTTGCGAGTTGGGAGGCGAGTGGATCGGCAAAGATCATAGTTCCATGATCAGTCTTTGCAAAGAGTTGAAACTGAAAACAATCCCGCACCGGTTCGACTTTTTCTTTTTTGAGAAAGGCCGGCGAAGCCGCAAGACTTACAAGGCGGGAACATCGCCATTTTCGCCGCGCGCAAAAGCTGCGTACGAAAAACTAAAACGACAGAGCAAACACTGGAGCCCGGCTGAGCAGGAAATTCTCGACAAGAAAGATTGGTGGACCATCCTTCGCGACCGCGGCTACAGCGAAAGGGATCTCTTGCACCGGGATCTGATGGACAGCACCGATTTTGGTGAGTCGATCCGGCAAACCGGCGGATATTCTGCTGCTGCGGAATACTTCGACAGCGATAAGTACGACGAGATGGACAGAAAAATCGTCGGAGGAAACGAGCAGCTTCCCAAGGCTCTCGCGAAAGAAATCACACGGCGACGCGGAAAAATCCTGGTATCGCACCGCGTTTGGGCAGTAGAACAGCCTGACGAGGAAAACGGAGTCCTGGTTCGAACAGCCGGACGGCACGAACCATTTCGCGCCAAATACTGTATCTGCACAGTGCCAGCACGCACGCTGACCAAAATCCAGTTTCATCCGCGTCTTCCCGACGAACAGTGGGATTCGGCCAAGCAGCTTCAGTATGCCCGGATCATGAAAACCGCGATTCTCTGCGACTTGCGATTTTGGCTAAAGCAATTCAAGCGATTTTCTTGTTTCACTGACACGACCTCGGACTTCTTGTTCGATGCGACGTTAGGTCAACGCGGTCCTATCGGGCCGAACGGAAAGAGAGACAAGCGCGGAATTCTCTGCAGCTACGCGATCGGAGACAAAGCCGACGATCTCTGCTCATACACAAAAGAACATCTGATCGAAAGACTTCACGAGAATATCGGCGCTATTTTTCCGCAAGAGAAATTTCGCATCCTCGATATCAAGCGGCAGGCCTGGCAATTCAACAAATACACGCAAGGCGCCTACGGTTTCTACCGCCCAGGAGAATGGTTTACAGTCCGCGAAATCCTCGGCCGCCCCTTTGGCAGAGTTTATTTCGCTGGCGAGCACATTGCTGACGAGCAGGGCTTCATGGAAGGCGCTGTGAACACAGGTCAAGCCGCGGCAAAAAGTATCCTCTAGCCTTCGCACTCAATAGCTGATGCCCGGCTTCTTTCTTTTCTCGCTTTAAGAACTTTCTATTATTTGCGACGACGACGCGGCTTCGATCTTAAGCGCGGAGTCTGAGTCTTTTTCTGTCCGCGCTTGGTTGTCATCTTGCCGCGCGGACCTGTCGGCGGTCCCGCTTTTGAGGCAGGCCCGCCTCCTCCCGAAGCACCGCCCGGAATCGAAGTGACGGCGGAAGGACCCAAGGCGAAAAGCTCCCTCTGCACGTTGTACATGTCGTTCGGATCGTAATCGCGCGCCCACCATTTCTTTGGGCTGCCACAAGGACTCAACATGAGAGGATTTTTCAGCGTGGCGGCTTGCGCGGCCGCCCGAAACTGGTAGTGATCGACCAACCGAATCGCTTCGACGGCAAACACTTCCGCAATTCGCGCATCGTGAATAGCAAGCAGGTTGTCTCCATTGCTTTGCTCGCCCCCCTCCGCCAGGTTCGAAGAACCGGTGAACACCACCGGATTCTTATCGTTGAAATCGATCACGATGAATTTGTCGTGAATCACTTGGCCGGGCCCCCCAGTGAATTCCTGATTGAAGGGTGGCGGCACATTCTTGATAAGAGCTGCGAACGGAACCAGAACTCCAGGCATTCCCGGCTTATAAACCGTGAACCCTTTCACGGATTGCGTCATACCGTATGAAAACACTTTGCCGCTACGGTGAAGGCCCTCGACCGTCTTGAGAACTGTTCCCCCGCCTTGCAGCTCCATAATGGCAAACATGATCGAAGACTTTGCATTGTCGAGTGCCTGCTGCACTTGTGCGAGCGATACGGAAGCAACCTTGTGAGGCGCAAAGCTCACTGAGAAATTCGGAACGCCTCCGCCTTCGTTTGGAAAATCGAACCATTGCTTGGCCAGCGAGGTGCCCGAAAATCCAGACATATTTGTAAAAACAGACTGAAACACCTGTTCGTACTGATCGGCGACTTTGGGATCGCTAAAAAGCAAAACGTTATTCGCCTGAACGTAAAGCCCGCGCACGGAGAAATTCGCCGAACCCGTAAGCACTTTCACCGCTTTACCGTTTTTCTTCGCGATCATGATCTTGTCATGCGCAAACCGCTTGTAGTGTCCCTGGATGATATTGTCGGCGCCCGCGGACTTTACGAGTCGCGCGTGAGCGACCACCTCCAGCGCCGTTCCCACATGCAGGCGCGCATTGTCCAGCACCGCGCGCAACCGGGTACCGAGCGCTTCCAGCTTGTCGACGATATCCGGCTCATCGAGATCGTATGCGAACAAATCCACAGTGATCGAGGAATCGGCAAGGCATTCGCCCAGCAAATCAAAAATCATTTTTCGCGCGTGGAATCCGAGCCATTCATACTGCGGTTGAAACGGCTGCGTGTTGTAATCGAGGCTCTTAGGCAGAGGACGAATGGGCTTGTTCCCGAATTTCGCCGCGTAAGCCTGCGAGCTGATGTAGGCGCGTGTAAGTCCCAGCTCGAAATTGCTTCCTGCCTGAGGCGCCAACTGCACCGCGACAGTCGCTTTCGGCCCATCAACCATGTTCGAGCCCTGGCAATAGCGGGCGGTCACTTCGTAATGGAAATTCCCCGGCAAAACATTGGCCGGAAAATGCACCCAGTGAAATTTCTGAAACGGTGCGTTTTCAGAGGAAGTCCAGGGAGTTTGAACCGCGGTTGTGCTGGACGTGACGGGATTCGCGAAATTGAGCCGATTATCCAGAAAGAACGGCTTCCCGGCTGGCGGTGTACACTGTATGGAAAATCCTACCAGATCGTGGGTTTTCAACTCGGAAGGGTCCAGACTGAAACCAAGCAATACAGCGCCGTCACCCGCATAGGCCGTGAGAGTGAGGGCGTTTGAACTGGTGGGCATGGGAGCCTCCGTACCAGCCGACGTTGACTAACACTACTCAACTGTGGCGCTCATTATCTATATAAATATTATTTCTGCAACTACTGCTTTGTGGAAATTGGGCGTCTTTTCAGCCGAGGCTTTAAAGGTATCCCAGTCAGTGGGTTATACTTCAATTGGGCGGTGAATCCGATGTCCGCAGATCCAAGCCGTAAGCCCTTTTCTGGTTTTCGCAATCCCCTCCTCTACACCTCGACGCTCCTGCTCATTGTTCTTGTCTATGTTGGCGGCACCTTTTACGTACGCTGGCAACAAAACCGCGAGATCGAGCAGCGCGCCGCCGATGCGGTCGCCGCGAAAGAGCGAACGAACGACGCGCTTACCGTCGAACAACTCGGCGGAAGCGAATTCAAGATCCTGAATTTTTACGCTACACCCCCGGTCGTCCACGCGGGAGAAACGGTGCAGTTGTGTTACGGCGTCTCCAATGCGAAGACCGTCAAGCTAGAACCGCAAACAAATCCCATCTGGCCGTCGGTAAGCCGCTGCGTCGACGTGAACCCGAAGAAAACTACGGAGTACACGCTCACCATCGAAGATGGCAACGGAAACTCGAAGACCTCAGCGCTTACCGTGCAGGTTCGCTAACGATTCCTGCATAATTTCATCCCAGCACTGGACCCGTAACGAATTTTTCCGCCCAACGCACTCGCGCCGTCATCTGCATGGTGATAAACAACGTAAGAATCGCGCCGATCGTGATCGCGAGTCCTGTGAATCCTTCAAAGAAAAACGCGTACGAAAACAAAATCAGATAAATCACATGGGCGAGCCCTGCTTCGAGTGCCGCGAATTGCATTCCAACCACCAAGCGTAAGTAACTCACCAGCAAAACCACCGAAACCGCCGAGCAAATCGCGAACGCGAGGTGAATCGAGATATGGTCCACCAGGTAGGCCATCAGCAGATGAAAAGAAAAAAAAGCGCAAGCAAGAAAGAAATAGTTCACTGGATGCAGGTTGATGCCACGAATCGTGGTGAGGACGAACAACACAAAAAAGAAAAACAGCAGCGATACGGGCGCGAAGGCACTGATTCGCCCTGCCAGCGGACCGGGCTGCAGCTTTTGCGGCAGGGCGAGACCTATTTTGTAGCCGGATACCAGATTCTTGTAACTCCAGACCAGTTCCGACCCGCCACCGATTTTGTTTCCTGTGTCGGCGAAAGCGTATTCTCGGGGAAATCGAAACCTTTGAAATCCGTGGTGAGCCGCAACTCGAAATCGCGAACTTGGCTTACCTGGTCGCCAAAACTGTAGTGCCAGGTATCCAAACCCTGCGAGCGGTAACCGACATCGAGCACCGCTGTCTGATGAGGCGGCACCGTTGCGCGTCCGTATGTCTCAGTCTTTTGGTTTTCCAGCGCAAGAGGCGTGCCGTTCACACTAAAAATCATGTCATCGTAAATCGCCTGCTCGGCCGGCAAGTGAAGCGTGAAAGTAACATCGCGCGGCCGATCGTCGGGATTCACGAACTCATACGCTCCCGCGAATTGCACCTGGTACGTGCTGTACCAGAGAAGGCCCTTCCGACGGTAATCGGCATGCAGCGCCGCATTCACGCGACTCTTCTGGAGCGTGAGCGGGATATAACGCCGGTCGTCAATCGTTCGCAGAATTTCTTTGCCATTTTCGATGGCGGGAACCTGGCGCCACGAACCCTCGACGTACGTGGCGGTCGGCGGGGACTGTTCCTGTGGCGCGCCCCATGACGATGCTACTTTGCCCCGCAGTTGTGAATCTGACGAATAGGTGCGGTAAAAAATTGTGCTGGCAAGGATAGCCCAGGCGATTGCCGTGCAGAAGAAGATGAAACCGATTGCGGCGATGCGTTTGCCCATTACATTCTCTCCTTGGAATCGGAACACACTTCCGTCCGCCGCACTCCAAGCTTGCCTAAATTAATTGGTAATGTAAAGTACTTTGTTAAGTAAAGTCCATAGAATTCGCCGCAGATCGAAGTGTGTAAATTCCATCCCGGAAATCAGGCATACGGGGAGAAACGACGGGACTAGCTGTGGCCGCCGCCGAGTTCGCGGACGATATCGCCGACGAATGATTTCGCGTCTCCGAAAAGCATCAGCGTCCGATCAAGGTAGTACAGAGGATTATCGATTCCCGCGAAGCCGGGGCTCATGCCCCGCTTGATCACCATCACCGTGCGAGCCTTATCCACGTCGAGGATCGGCATGCCATAGATAGGACTGCTCGGATCGTTGCGCGCAGCAGGGTTGGTCACGTCGTTTGCGCCGATCACGAGAGCCACATCCGTCTGCGGAAATTCCGGATTGACGTCTTCCATGTCGAGAAGCTTGTCGTAGGGAATATCCGCCTCTGCAAGGAGAACGTTCATGTGCCCCGGCATACGCCCAGCCACCGGATGAATCCCGAATTTCACGTCCACGCCTCGCTTCGTAAGCGCGTCGTACAGTTCGCGCACCTTGTGCTGCGCTTGCGCAACCGCCATCCCGTAACCCGGCACGATCACCACCTTGCTGGCCGCTCCCAGAATTGCAGCCGCCTCTTCGGGCGTCGCGCTTTTCACCGGTTTTGCTTCTTGCCCGACGGCGCCTTTCGCTGCCTGCTCCTGGCCAAACGCTCCAAACAGCACGTTGGAAAACGACCGGTTCATCGCCTTCGACATGTTCACCGACAAAATGAATCCGGAAGCTCCGTCAAGCGCGCCCGCAATGATCAGCAGTTTGCTATCGAGCACAAACCCCATCGCCGCCGCCGAAAGGCCCGCGTAGGAGTTGAGCAGCGACATCACGGTGGGCATGTCGGCGCCGCCAATCGGAACGATCATCAGCACGCCGAAAAGCAGCGAGATTGCGAGAATCGCCGGGAAAAGATGCATGTGCTCGGGATGCAGTATCAGCAGCACTGCGCCCACAATCGCGAGGCCCAGCACCGAAAGGTTGACGAAATTCTGTCCTTTGTAGGTGATCGGCCGCTGCGGCAACACTTCTTCGAGCTTCCCCGCCGCCATCAAGCTGCCCGTGAAAGTAAGAGAACCAAGAATCACTTCTGCCGAGAGCACCGCCATCATGAATGGCGGCACATTCGGCGCGCGCAAATAAAATTCCGATGTGCCCACCAGCGTCACGCAGAGCGCGCCAAACGCGTGGCTTAGCGCAGTCCTTTGCGGAACGGCTGTCATGTGCACACGGCCCAGCGGCACGCCGACGATCGAGCCGAGCACCAGTCCGATCGCGATCCAGCGATAATCCACGATCCCGTGATGTAGCAGGGTCCCGACGATCGCGAGAAGCATTCCTAGTTCGCCGGCCCACACTCCCTGCCGCGCGGTTTTTGGCGAGCTCATCAATTTGAGCGAGAGGATGAAAAGGACGGCTGCTACCAAATAGGTGATCTGTAGGAGTAAGTCAGAACCAGCGAAGGAATTCATGATTTCGTGGGTCGGCTGGTCTTGAACATTTTCAGCATGCGGTCGGTGATCAGGAAGCCGCCTACGATATTGCTCGTCGCGGCGACGATGGCGATCGTCCCGAGGATTGTCGCGAGAGTGCTCTTCCCTTCCCCGGCGAGAATGATCGCGCCCACTACAGCGATGGCGTCGAGCGCGTTCGTGAGCGACATCAAGGGCGTGTGCAGCAGCGGCGAAACGCGGCGAATCACTTCAAATCCGATGAAGGCTGCCAAAATGAAAACGTACAAATCGGTCAGCAGGTCCGACTGCACCATCAGTTTGCCCCCTTCCCGGCGGTCGCGAGTGCCGGCAGCGATAAGAATTCGCGCACGCGCTCGTTTACGATTTCACCGCCTCGCGTGAGCAGGGTGCTTCGAATGATTTCGTCGTCAAGCTTCAGCTCGAGTTTGCCGTCGTGAACCAAGTACTGCAGGAACGCGGTAATGTTGCGCGCGTACATCTGGCTCGCGTGATAGGGCACGGTGCTCGCGAGGTTGATTCGTCCGATGATCGTCACCCCGTTGGCTATTACTTTCTCGCCGGCTCGCGTCAGCTCGCAATTCCCGCCGCGTTCTGACGCTAGATCGACAATCACCGATCCGGGCGCCATCCTCGCGACCATGTCGGCGGTCACCAGAACCGGCGATTTCTTGCCCGGAATTACCGCTGCCGTGATGACGACGTCGCTTTCGCCCACCACGCGACCCAGCAGATCCCGCTGCTTTCGGTAGAATTCCTCATCCTGCGCTTTCGCGTAACCGCCCGCATCCTGCGCATCCTTCGCTTCAATCGGCAGCTCGACGAAACGTCCGCCTAGACTTTGGACTTGCTCCTTCGCGGCTGGCCTCATGTCGTATGCCGACGTGACGGCACCGAGCCGGCGAGCTGTCGCGATTGCCTGTAAACCAGCGACGCCCGCGCCGATGATGAGCACCCGTGCCGGCGTAATCGTCCCCGCCGCGGTGGTCAACATGGGGAAGATGCGCGGCAGCGTGTCAGCCGCAATCAATACTGCTTTGTAGCCGCAAATGGTGCCCATCGACGAAAGCGCATCCATGGCCTGAGCACGCGTCGTTCGCGGAATCAACTCCACCGCGAAAGACGTCACTCCCGTTGCCGCGATCTGCTGGATCGTTTTCAACTCGCCGAGCGGCCGCAGAAATCCAATCAGCACCTGGTCGCGGTGAAATAGCGGCAGATCCGCTTCGCCGGTCTTGTCATTCGAACCGTGCGCGAGCACCTGCACGATAATGTCAGAAGAGCGAAAAATCTCGGCGCGCTCGGCTACAATTTTTGCGCCCTTCGCTGTGTAGTCTGCATCCGGATGCCCTGCTTCAATCCCAGCGCCCGCTTCCACCACCACCTCGAGCCCGGATTTCGCAAGTGTCGGCACCACCGATGGCACCAGCGCCACCCGCCGCTCTCCCGGAAAGGTTTCGCGCGGAACTCCAACGAGCATCAATCCCCCTCGCAGCTTTTGTGAAGTCGAAAATATTATCGGCCAGACGCACCAACTCCAGTAGGCACATCGCCGGCCGTCTTCGAACCGGTTATTTTATCTGGAATTGCCCCGAAGTCTATCGAACATCAGCCTGAATCACTCGATCCTACAGTTTGCCCCAGAAGCCAAATACCACAGCGCCGATAATGAAGAGAAACGAGACAACGTGATTCCATCTCACATGTTCGCCAAGGTAGATCCATGCAAACGCTACGAACACGCAAAGCGTGATCACTTCCTGAATGATCTTCAGTTGAAACGCTGTGAACTCACCATAGCCGATGCGATTCGCGGGAACTTGGAAGCAATACTCGAAGAAAGCTATCAGCCAGCTCACCACAATCACAGCGAAGAGAGGCGCCTTTTTGTACTTCAGATGGCCGTACCAGGCGATCGTCATAAAAACGTTGGAGCAAATGAGAAGGAGGACGGTTTTCATAGCGCCGAATCCTAGCACGAGCACCCTGAGAGCGTAATCGAGGGATAGCGGTAGCCTTCGTAACTCCAAACAGTTGGGACGTTCCGACGCCATTTGCGGTATTCCGCGCGAATCCTCTATAATTGCAGGGTATTGTGCCGAAAACGAAAAGGGAGTCCACTCGCATCGCGACGCTCTCCCAAGCGCCGCAAACAACCCGAAATGATCGATCTAGCCGAAAAAATCAAGAAGAAGCTGAAAGACGAGATCGCCGCTCTCGAGCACGAGCTCCACGACGAGCTCCCCAAAGAAATCAAAGTGGCACGCGCCCATGGCGACCTCTCGGAAAACGCCGAGTACAAATACGCCAAAGAACGCCAATCGTTCGTCTCGACGCGACTAGCCCAGCTCCACCAGCGCATGGCGGACCTCTCGATGCTCAATCTCAACAACCTCCCGAAAGACCGCGCTGCCTATGGCTCGCGAATTGTCGTACTGGACATTGCGAAGGGCTCTGAAATCGAGTACAAACTGGTCACAGTAGAAGAAGCGGACGCGCCTAAGGGCCTGATCTCGACCAGTTCTCCAATCGGCCGCGCCCTTCTGGGCAAGAAACCCGGCGACGAAGTACAGGTAACAACGCCGGCGGGCATAAAGGACTACGAAGTCGTCCGCCTGACGACCATTTACGACGAGGAGTAACTGGGTGATTCCCGCCTCATGTTGAGCCGCACCATCGGTCGCTATCTGTCCTGGCCCATCAACGGGCTCGCTCGGCTTATCGCCCCTACCCGCATCCCTCCAAACGTCATCACCTGGGTAGCTCTTGGCCTGAACCTCTGGGCGGGCATCCTGTTCGCACAGGGCCGTTTCGCTGCTGGCGGCGGAATGATGATTCTCGCGGGACTCTGCGATCTACTCGATGGCCCCGTGGCGCGCATCCAGAATCGCGTCTCGATTTTTGGCGGCTTTCTCGACTCAATCTTCGACCGCTACGCCGACCTGATCCTTTTTCTCGGTCTCCTCGTCTATTACGCCAGCGTCAACCGCTTCGGCTACGCCTTTCTCGCCGGCGCAGCAATGGCAGGCGCCGTCATGGTGAGCTACGCGAAAGCCCGCGCCGAATCGCTAGTGCCCAACGAAGACGTCGGCTTCTGGGACCGTCCTGAGCGCCTCGTGCTAATGATCATCGGCGCGCTCGCGAATCGCATGCCGCCCGTCCTCTGGATCCTCGCGATCGGCCCCAACATCACAGTAATCCACCGAATCGTGCACACCTGGAAGCAGACGAAAGAAGTCGCCACCGCTCCAAAACCCGTTTCCATCGCCGCTCCGTCGCCATTGCCGCTGGAAGCGAATCTCTCGCACGGAGCGCAACGTCCATCTCCTCAGTTCTTCTCGCGCACCGCGGGACGCGGACGGTAGCCATGCCCAAGCTCCTCGCCATCATCGGCGCGCTCGTGATATGCGCAGGTGTCGACCTGCTATGGCAATCGCGCAACGAAATTAAATTCTGGCTGGCGGCCTACATCAACGTTTTCCGCTCGATTCTCCGCCGCCAGGAAAGCATCCGCACAGCTCGCGTGCTCCCCGCCGCTGTCCCAGCCGCCAAACGCAAACACGCCGTCCGCTTTCTCCTCGGCGTAGGATTTGCGTTCCTTTTGGGCCCGATGCTGATCGCCATCAGCGTCACGCTTCTGCTCTACACAAATCTCTGAAGGCCCGCCGAATTGAAACCCTCCCTAATCATTCACGGCGGCGCCTGGAACATCCCCGATGAAGCCGTCGAAGATTGCCGCGACGGCATTCGCCGCGCCCTGAAAGCAGGCTGGAAAATTCTCTCAGCAGGCGGCCCCGCTATCGATGCCGTCGAGGCCGCAATCGTAATTCTCGAGGACGACCCCACCTTCGACGCCGGCATCGGCTCCCACCTCAATCGCGACGGCCGCGTTCAGCTCGACGCGATCATCATGGACGGTGCAACTCTGAAAGCAGGCTCAGTCGCAGCCGTCGAACGCGTCCGCAATCCAATCCGCCTCGCGCGCGCCATCCTCGAGAAAAGCGAGCATATGATGCTCGTCGGGGGCGGCGCCGAAAAATTCGCCGCCGAAAACGGCATCCCCCTCTGCGCTCCCGAAGATCTCGTCATCGACCGCGAGCGTTCCGCCTGGGGCCGCTGCCTCGAAGATTCACGCGCAGCCGAGCATCACCTCGACCACGAATTCGGCACAGTCGGCGCCGTTGCCCTCGACAAGCAGAATCACCTCATCGCCGGCACCTCCACCGGCGGCACCTGTTGCAAATTTCCCGGGCGCGTTGGCGATTCGCCGCTCATCGGCTGCGGTTGCTATGCCGACGCAGAAGCCGGCGGCATTTCCTGCACTGGACACGGCGAAGGCATCATGAAAATTGTGATGGCGAAAATGGCCGCCGATCTACTCGCCACAGCGGAGAATCCGGCGACAAAATCCGATGACTGCCGCTGGGGAATCGGCTGGGGCCCGCGCGCGATAGTCCCGACGACCTCCGCCGGAGGCGACGCCCAATCCGTTGCCAACGCCTGCGTTCGCAAACTCGCCCATCGAGCCCACACCACCGGCGGCCTCATCCTCCTCGATCGCAACGGCAATCCAGCCGCCGCCTTCAACACCTCTCGCATGGCCTACGGCTTCATAAACCCCGACGATTCCTTCACCATCGCCCCGTAACCCGCGCCGCATTTTTGTTGCTGCTGCCTCATCAAACCGTCGGCGTATAATATCCGCGCCAATCCACACAAGGAGATCACCAATGGCAATCCGCGACGCCTTCTTACCGGAATTCGATCACGAAATGGGCACCACCCGAAAAACCCTCGAACGCGTGCCCGAAACCAACACCGATTGGAAGCCCCACGACAAATCCATGACCATGGGCCGCCTCGCTGGCCACCTCGTCGAATTGCCGACGCTTGTGCCACTCGCCCTTCAGCGCGAATCTGTCGACTTTCGCCCGCCCGGCGCTCCACCGCGACAACCCACCGTCATGTCCACACGCAAACAGCTCCTCGAAGATTTCGACAAGAACGTCGCCGCCGCCCGCGCCGCCATCGCTCAATCCAGCGACGAAGATCTAAAAAAGATCTTCACCCTGCAAGCCGGCGGCAAAACGATCTTCTCGCTCCCGCGCACAGCCGCTCTTCGCGGCTTTATCCTGAACCACATAGTCCATCACCGCGGCCAGTTGACGGTCTACCTGCGGCTCAACAACGTCGCCGTTCCCTCAATCTACGGCCCCTCAGCCGACGAACAGAACTAATCTGAATACAAAAAAAAACGGCTGGCAACTTTCGCTGCCAGCCGTTTTCACATCAGGCAAAGAAACTACGTTTACCGGTGTCCGCCTCCATGACCTGCGCCGCCACCACCGCGCACCGCGCCTCCGCCGTGAAAGCTATTGCCGCCTCCACCATGGAAGCTGTTCCCGCCGTGGAATTCATTACCTCCGCGGACTCCACCACGGAACCCTTCATTACCATGGAACCGGTTGTCACGATGCCCGTCACGATCCCAACCACCGCGATGATCCCAGTCACCCCGATGGTCCCAATTGCCACGCCCATAGTAGTAACCGCGGCCATAGAACGGACGACCGTAGAAGCCATGGAACCAAGGGCCGGCGCCAATGAATACTCCGTTCGTGAAGTAGTCAGGGCCCCAATATCCGTAAGGCGCGCAAGCGTACGGAGCATACGGGTAGTAGCCGTAGGCGCACACTGGAGGCGCCCCAATCGCCACGCCAATCGGACCGACGCCGATTCCCACTCGTACCTGCGCGCTCGCAACAGCACTCATTGAGAGCACCAAAATTCCGACCAACGCCGCATATTTAAGATAACGCATCTGAGACCTCCCGGCTGGCTGGCGCCGTCTCTTTCCGACTTCGCTTCCAGCTCCGTTACTGCCCTTTAAAGCCATCACGCCATTCACAAACTGCAAGGCGAATGCCAAACCCCGGCAGTCCGCTAAGTGTCTCTAAATCAGTAGAATGGGGGAGTTCTGGCGGAAAATGACCTGAAGCGGCAACTCGAAATTTTGGTTGCCAACCACCGACTCTGCTGCTTTTCAACCACTCACTAAACCCGCGGCAAAATCAATCTTCACAACACTCTTTTCCGATCGCGTCCTCACTGCTAGGCGATCGATGAGTTCTTCCACTCTTCCACAATCTTCAGTTGCAACGACGCGCGGTTCAAAGTTATTGGTGTTATGTTCGAAGACCGTGCTGCTCAATCGGAGGCTGAAATGAGAAATCTAATCTTCGCAATCAACACGACCTTAGATGGCTGCTGCGACCATACCAAATTCAATCCCGATGAAGAAACGTTTGAGTATTTTACGCACCTCACGCGAGATGCTGACACATTCCTCTACGGGCGTAAAACTTATCAATTGATGGTTCCTTATTGGCCCGATGTGGCGAAAAACCCTTCCGGGCAGACAAAAGCAGATTACGAATTTGCCCAGGCATTTGACGCCGTCGACAAAATTATTGTTTTCTCACAATCATTAGACAGCGCTGAAGGAGAAAAAACGAGAATTGTTCGTACGAGCCTTCACGACGAAGTACTTAAATTGAAACAAGAACAAGGCAAAAATATTCTTACCGGTGGTGTAACCATTCCTTCACAACTTGCAGAGCTTGGTCTGATTGATGAATATCATTTTGTGGTTCACCCGATAGTTGTAGGAGAAGGGAGACGGTTGTTTGAAGGTATCAACCTGCAGGAGAAATTACAATTAAAACTTGTTGAGTCAAAGATTTTTAAATCAGGATGTGTTGCGCTTCGTTACTTGAAACAGTGACAGAAAAAAGCCAGCCGAAACTCGCGCCGCTCTGCGTCAATAATCCTTATTTCCTGTATGCACCCTGCTTTCCGATAGTGCCTGGTTAACTCTGCAAGCGGCCCCCACCACCCCCCTTCCTCTGTTGAACCTCAACCGATCGGTGTGCTAGCATCCCCATTCCGCAGGGTCACGCGCAACCGCCGGGGGGCGGCGTCGTGAAGTTTCCCTTTTCGCACAGCTCGGATTCGCGCTTCAGATTTTCCCGCCACGAAATGCCTGTTCTGCCCGGCCCAGATGCAAATCTCGTTTTTTCAGTGCTGATTCCAACTACTCCAACCGAGGTGCAACATGAAATCCTATACAACCGAATGGATACGCAACGTTGGCATTGTAGGCCACGGCGATACGGGGAAAACCCAGCTCGTGTCGTCGTTGCTCTTCACCGCCGGCATGACGCCGCGGCTGGGTAAAGTTTCCGACGGTTCCACTGTCACCGATTGGGACGAAGAAGAAGTTGCCCGCAAAATTTCCATCAATACTGGCCTCGCCTACGCCGAATGGCAGGCCGCCGGCCAAGCAGAAAAAACAAAAACCAATTTCCTCGATACGCCCGGCTATTCCACCTTTATCAACGAAACAAAATCGTCGCTGATCGCGGCTGACGCTTCTCTCATCGTCGTAGACGCTGCCGCCGGCGTTCAGGTAGTCACCGAAAAAACCTGGGACTACGCCACCGAATACGATCAGCCTCGCGCGTTCGTCCTGAATTGGATGGACCGCGAGCTGGCGAGTTTTGAGCGCGGGCTAGACTCGCTGCAACACGTTTTCGGTCGCGGCGTTGTTCCCATCGAGCTGCCCATCGGCTCCGAGAAGAGCTTCCGCGGCGTGATTGATCTCATCGCGATGAAAGCCTTGATGTACACGCTCGACGGCGATGGTAAAGCCAAAGTGGAGGAAATTCCCGCCGATCTCGCGGAAGAAGCGAAAACGGCCCACGAGGCGCTTGTGGAACTCGTCGCCGAAGGCGATGACGCCTTGATGCAGGAGTTTTTTGACGAGGGAACGCTTCCCATCGACGATTTGAAGAAAGGCCTGCGTGAGGCTGTGCTCGCGAAGCGCATTTTCCCTGTGCTCTTAAGCTCCGCGCTGCACAATATTGGCGCCGACGCCATCCTGAATTTCCTGTGCGATATTTTCCCGGCGCCCTGCACACGCGGAAAAGCGAGCGGCCACAAAACACCGGACCACAAAGGCGAAACGATCGAGCGCAAGGTGGCGGATTCCGAACCGCTTTCGATTTTCGTGTTCAAGACCCTGGCCGACCCTTTCGCCGGCCGCATCACTTACTTCAAAGTGCTTTCCGGCGTGCTGAAGAATGACGCGACGCTGACTAATTTCAATCGCGGAACTCAGGAGCGCCTCCAACACGTTCAAGTAATGCAGGGAAAAACCGCTGTCGCCGTGAACGATCTGCACGCAGGCGACGTAGGCGCGATTGCGAAGCTGAAAGAAACTACCACCGGAGAAACGCTCGGCGACAAAAGCGCGACGATCTTCTATCCGCCCGCCCGCATCCCCGAACCTTCCATCACCTTCGCGATCGAACCGAAAACGCGCGCGGACGAAGATCGCATCGGCGTCGCGATCCACAAGATTCTCGAGGAGGATCTCGCGTTGCGCTTCGGACGCGATCCGCAAACGAAAGAATTTTTGCTCTCGGGCGCCGGACAACAGCATATCGAGGTCGTCGTTGCGAAGCTTCGCAAGCGCTACCACGTGGACCTCACCTTGCATCCCCCAAAAGTTCCCTACCGCGAAACGATTCGCGCGAAAGCCGACGCCGAAGGCAAACACAAGAAGCAAACCGGCGGGCACGGACAGTTTGGTCTATGCCGAGTCAAGATGGAGCCGCTTCCGCGCGGCAAGGGTATCGAATTTGTGGACGATTTATTCGGCGGCGCAATCCCCAAGAACTGGATTCCTTCCGTCGAGCGCGGCATTCGCGAATCGGCCGAGCGCGGCTATCTCGCCGGATTCCCGGTCACGGATTTCCGCGCCACCCTCTACGACGGCAAATATCACGACGTAGACTCGAGCGATATGGCCTTCCGCATCGCAGGCTCGCTGGCCTTCAAAGAAGCGATGAAACAGGCACGCCCCGCGCTGCTCGAGCCGGTGATGCACGTCGAAATCTACGCGCCCGATCAATACTCCGGCGATTTAATGGGCAATCTGAGCAGCCGCCGCGGAAAAATCAGCGGCAGCGAATCGCGCGCGGGAAGCGTAGTGATCAAAGCGCAGGTACCGCTCTCAGAAATGCTCAGCTACGCAAACGAATTGACCTCGATGACGCAAGGCCGTGGCAGCTACTCGATGGAATTTTCACACTACGACTACGTCCCAGGTGAGCTCGCAGAAAAAGTAATCGCGGCGCACAAGCCGCACCACGCAGCAGAAGAAGGCGAAGCCGCCTCCGCCTGACGCTTTTCCGTACTTACGATTGAACTGGCTCTGTTGACATTCCAGTTCCCGAGATTTCTGCGCTCGGCACGCTCCATGTGGAGTGCGGCTTGTCCTGAGCGAAGCCGAAGGGCGGCTTGCCGCCGCTTTCGTAGTCCCGGCTTGCCGGGACGGTTCTAGGCCGACGCGTTTGCGTAGCTGGCACGACCCTCCCGCATTTCTGAGACGTCGATTGCAGTTCATCAGGGCACGGCTTTAGCCGTGCCGTAAGAATTGCAAAGAGGGGCGGCTTTCGCCGCTGAGGTAGAAGGGTAGCCGTGAAATAAGCGCCGACTTAGCTGCCGTGGGTGAGATGCAACCGGCTGGCCAGGCTGCGGTGCTGCGGAGGCGCTTCCGTATTCTTCGCCTGAGTATCGGCCGGCGCCGCCGCCTGCGCATTCGCCGTATTCGCTGCGCCAGGAAGCGTGCCTCCGGCTCCCGTTGGACAAGAAGTGCCCACGCAGGGAGGTCCCGCCACCCGCATAAGCGAGCAGCCCCCGATCCACACCGCCGAAGACAGTAGTAACGTGAGCAGGGTGTTCTTCTTCATGTGATGCGCTCCCTCAGATGGCAGACGTGCACTCTAGACAGGCCGATTCCTAATTCTATAGTTGCACACAATCCTGCGCGGGTCAGCAGTATTGTCCGGGCCCCACTCGCATCAGTAACAGAGAATAGAAGGCGAAGCGAAATTTCTAACGCGGTAGGAAAAATCCAGTTTGCCGGCGATGCTCGTCAAATGCCGGGCCGAACTGCGTCGCGAGAAAAGTCTCTTCTCGTCTCGCTTTTACTACGAAGCCGATCGCGATTACTGCAAACGCCACAATCGCGCGATACTCGCCGATCGCGATTGCTGTTCCGGCCACGGCCAATAGAAGTCCGGTATAGATTGGATGGCGGATTCGCGCGTAAGGGCCGCTGCGAATGAGTTCGTGCTCTTTGCGGATAGTTACCTGGGCGCTCCAGTTTTTTCCAATGTGCCGTCGCGCCCAGATTGCAAAAGCCACTCCTGCGACCGTCAGACCTGCTCCCAGCACTGCAATCCATTCCCGCTCGGGAAGAAATCTGCGATTCAGCGCGCCAAAACGCAGATCCTCCGCATAGAGCAAAACGAACCCGCACGCCATGTAAGCGACATGAAGCAGACGCGCGAGCGGCGGCTCCCGCTTTTGCTCTCGTTTCTGATTGCGCGCAGCCCAGATCCAGTAAATGCAGAACGCGATCCAGGCCGCTTGAACAAGCAGATCTGGTGCAGGCATCGCGAGATAAAGACGGGCCGAAAACAGACGGCGCCGTTCGTTTCCTCTTTCCGGTTAGTCCAGTTGAGCGCCACAACTCTGTCGCACCGAAATAAGTCTGTCAACCTCACCGCCCGGCGCCTCTGCCTAACCAATTTGGCGCTTGCGATTCAGCGGCCAAATGCCGGAAGCTTCTTCAGCCATGAAAAAACCGGAAAAGCAGAAGCGCTGGCGCGACGCGACGATCGCCATTCACCAGGGCGCCGAACATTTTCACGTAGGCGCGCCCGTCGGTACCACGATCGCGCGTACCGCGAATTTCACCTTCGCAAGCACGGAGGAAATGAAGCGCTGGGCGGAGGGAAAAAGCTCAGCCTACATCTACACACGCTACGGCAATCCCACGCTCACCATCGCCGAAGAAAAGCTCGCCGCTCTCGAAGGAGCGGAAACAGCCATCGTCACGGCCTCAGGCATGGCCGCGATTTCAAGCGCCCTGCTCGCTGTGCTCAAGACAGGCGACGAAGTGATTTCGACGCGGCAGACCTATGGCGGCACGTATCGCCTGATGCGCGACAATTTTCCGCGCTTCGGCATTGTGGTGCGCCACGTCGAAACCGACCTCGCGGGAATTCAGCAGCTGGTGAATCCGCGCACGAAAGCGCTCTACATCGAGACACCGACGAATCCGACGCTGAGGCTCGTGGATTTGCAAAAGGCGGTCGCGTTCGCGAAGGAATGGGGCCTGATTTCGCTGATCGACAACACGTTCGCGAGCCCCGCACTGCAGAAGCCGATCGAGCTCGGCTTCAACATCGTTCTGCACAGCGCCACGAAATATCTTTCAGGACATTCCGATTTGATCGCAGGCGCCGCCGCAGGCAGCCGCGCCATCATCAACGAAGTTCGGCACAACATCATCAACCTCGGCGGCTCGCTCGATCCCGAAGCCGCGTATTTGCTGATTCGCGGGATGAAAACACTCGGCGTTCGCATGGAACGCCAATGCGAGAACGCGATGATCGTCGCGAAATATCTCGCTAAGCATCCCAAAGTCGCGAAAGTGCATTATCCGGGACTCGCTTCGCATCCCGATCACAAGCTCGCCAAACGCCAGAT
Source organism: uncultured Acidobacteriota bacterium (assembly GCA_963721825.1). Classification (GTDB taxonomy): domain Bacteria; phylum Acidobacteriota; class Terriglobia; order Acidiferrales; family UBA7541; genus Palsa-295. The sequence continues at coordinate 723,589 of CAVRLE010000004.1, forward strand.
GAAAGGATTCGGCGCGATGCTGGCCTTCGACTTGAAGGGCGGCCTTCCGGCCGCGCGGCGGTTCTGCGATCGCGTGCGCGTCTTTCTGCTGGCGGCGAGTTTGGGCGGCGTTGAATCGCTTGTCGTTCTGCCGATTTACACTTCGCATTACAATATGTCGGAAGCGGAGCTTCGTGCGGCGGGAGTGTGCGCGGGAAGTGTGCGAGTTTCAGTGGGGCTCGAAGATGCTGCGGACTTGATTGACGATTTGCGCCAAGCGCTCGGTTAAATTCCGTTTAAGGCTGAGGCGTTTTCATGTGAAATCCGCGATTGGAGCGCAATCCTTAAGAGGCCTTTTACCGCCGATTAGAAATTTGCAACTTGCTGATTTTACTTCACTTGTGAGGATTTTTAATCGCGCTACCGTGTATTAGAACCTCGCTGGCCACGACGAGCCCTGGCCAAAAACGCCGGCCACAGGCCGACGGTACACAAACCGCGTCCGCGGCGAATGGCCCAATCCCCGCCAAGTTCCTTCGCCGGACACGGCCCTCCTGCGGCGGGTCTTCGACATGCCATGCCCCTACTGACCTGCTTGCAACAAGTGCTTCGACCAGCGCAAGCCAGATCCGGCCATCTTCGGGCACCCCTTCCGATGGCGGCTTCGTTTCAAGCGCGTCACTTGTTTAGATGCAGACACCCTGCAAGGGCGTTGCGTGCGGCGGGAATTCGTGAGTAGAATTGGGGCCGGTTCCCCGCTGAATCTCCACTCAGTCTAGGAGGTCCCCATGCGAGTTTTCATCCGGCTTTGCGCGTTAGTGGCTTCCTGTTTGCTTTTCGTCCCTTCGATTTTTGCGCAGACGAATCCCCCGCCCTCCGATCCGCATGAACTTGTGGTTCATCAGCCGCGCACCCTTTCGAGCCCCGCGGAACGATCGGCGGCGACCGATCTTCTGGAACATGCGCGGCAAGACTTGAACATGCATACCTTCGGCGCTTACGAATTGGAGGCTTCGTTTCAAACGAACGGTGCGACGCAGAACGAGGGAAACGGAACGATGGAGGAGCTGTCGAACGGACCGGAGTGGCGATGGACGGCGCAGATGCAAGGCGCAAGCGTGGTTCGCGTAGGAGGAAATGGGCACGCGTACGGCGCGAATCCCAACGAGCCGGTTCCGTTGCGGATTCAGGAAATCCGCGCGGCTTTGCATTGGCCGATCTTTCGGAATCCCGGGGCCGCCGTGATTCGATCCGCGAACGCGGAGCTCAATGGTAAACCGGTGACATGCCTGCTGCTAAGTGCGGCCGTGCCGGAAAATCCTGCGCCGCGGGCGTGGGTGGAAGAAGAATACTGCATCGATTCTGCGACGGGATTGTTGCAGATGTGGTCGGCAGCGCCCGGAATTTACGCGGAGTACGACTACGAGGGCGCTACCGAATTCAAAGGACACACTCTGCCCCGGCAAATCTCCATTTTCGAGGGTGGAGCGTTAGCCGTTCAAGCGCGTGTGGAAAGCTTCGGCGATCCGGGACAGATCGATCCGAACGCTTTCAAACCGGGTCCTGAGATGACGGACGCCGGCGAATCGTTCACGCTATCCGGGTCGCGCCGGTTTCCGATGCGCGTCGATCCTTCCGATGGGCCCACTTCGACTTATTTTCAGCCTGTGATCGTTCATGCAACGCTCGACGCGCAGGAAGGTCGCGTGATCGACGCCGAAGTGCTGCAGAATTCCAATCAGGATTTGAGCCGTGCGGCATTGGAGCTGGTGAAGAGCTCGTCGTTTCACGCGACGGGATTTCAGCAGGAAGTTTTTATCAACGTGCAATTTCACCTGCCAGCGCGGGAAGTGGGCGGGGTGCCGGTTTTGCATTCTTCCGTGCATTGGGTGATCTGGGAGCACCGGGGGAAATCTTCGCCGAGAAAGCCGGTTCGCGACGCAGCTTAAGATTCTTCGAATTGGCGTTTCGCATCGGGTTTCGTCGCCCGAAGGCCTCAGGTCAATTCTGGCCACGATGGCCAGAATGGGACCTGAGCTACGGTTGCGAAGCAAAATCGCGTGGGGATCTGCGTAACATCTCGTGTAAATAAAGCCGTACTTTCCGCTACGGTGAGCCCGTTTGATTCCTGCCTGCTTTACCTGTTGCTTTCCCAAAGGAAGTGTGTGATATTCCTGTTGGAAACCAAAACGAAGGTGCTATGAAACTATGAAACAGAAAACGGATGTCCTTCAAGGCACGCTGGCGTTGATGGTGCTCAAGACTCTCGATGTATTGGGAACGCAGCACGGATATGGGATTGCGCGACGCATTGAGCAGATCAGCGGAGACCTGCTGGCGGTAAATCAGGGGACGCTGTATCCCGTGCTGTTGAAGCTGGAGCAGGAAGGGGCAATCGCGTCGGACTGGGGCGCTTCTGAGAACAATCGCCGGGCGCGTTTTTATCGGCTTACAAAAGAAGGGCGCAAACAGCTGCAGGTGGAGACCCAGGATTGGGAGCAAACGGCAGCGATCATTGGGCGGTTCTTCGAAGTGAAGGCGGAGGATTTGCCGTGAAATCGTTGAGGCGGTTTTTCGCGCGACTGCTGAACCTCGGAACGACGCAGGAGCAGGACGAACGGTTGAGGGAAGAGATCGAGGGGCATATCGCGCTGCAAACTGAAGAAAATCTTCGCGCGGGTTTATCACCTGCTGAAGCGCGCCGTCAAGCGATATTGAAGTTTGGCGGCGTGGAAGGTGTGAAAGAGGAGTATCGCGGAGAAAGAGGTCTGCCGTTTATCGAGACTCTCCTGCAGGACGTGCGTTACGCAATGCGCATGCTGCGAAAAAATCCCGGCTTCACGGCCGTCGCCGTGCTCACTCTCGCCCTCGGTATTGGCGCCAACACTGCCATTTTCACGTTGGTGCACGCGGTGATGTTGCAATCTTTGCCAGTGAGAAATCCAAGCGAGCTCTACCGGCTTGGCAACGACAATTACAATTGCTGCGTGATGTCTGGCCTCGAGGGGCGTTACACGCTTTTCTCGAAGGCGCTTTACGATCAGCTCCGCGACAACACGCCAGAATTCTCCGAGCTTACCGCGTTTCAGGCGGTAGCTCCCGCCGCCAGTCTTCAGCGCAACGGCTCACAGGGCGATTCTCGTGTAGGTCACACGGAGCACGTTTCCGGGAATTACTTCCAGACTTTTGGGATTTCGCCCGTGCTGGGCCGGCTTCTCTCGCCCACTGATGATACGCCGGCAGCGCCGGCGGTCGCGGTGATGAGCTACCGCGCGTGGCACGATTTCTATGGGAGCGATCCATCCATCATTGGCTCTGCATTCACTGTGAATACGGTTTCTTTCACGGTTGTCGGAGTCGCGCCTGCGGGGTTTTACGGCGATACGCTGCGCAGCGATCCCCCAGACGTCTGGATGCCCATCGCAACGGAGGCGCTTGAAGACAGAACGGCAGTGAAGGTGGACCGTCCCGATGTGCAGTGGTTGTTCCTTATCGGCCGTATGAAGCCAGGCGAGCGCGTAAGCCAGGTGCAAGCGCACGTCACCACGGAAGTGCAGCAGTGGCTTTCGGCGCAGAGCTTTTTGAATGCCGAGGACCGCCGGGATATTTCGAAACAAACAGTTATTTTTGAGTCGGCGGCGGGCGGGGTGGACAGTCTTCGCGAGAGCTATCAAAACGGCTTACTTGTGCTGACGATCATTTCCGGATTGGTGCTACTGATTGCGTGCGCGAATGTGGCGAGCCTCTTGCTCGCGCGCGCGATGAGCGGCCGTTTGCAGACCGCCGTGCGGATCGCCCTCGGCGCGACGCGCGCCCGGTTGATCCGCCAAATGGTGACGGAGGGAGTTCTTCTCGCGCTGTTCGGCGGTGCAGCTGGTTTGTTGCTGGCATTCAGCGGCACACGCGCGCTATTGCTGGTGGCGTTTCGAGGAGCCCATTACGTGCCAATCGGCGCCAGTCCTTCGCTGCCAATTCTCGGATTTACGCTGGCGATTTCCGTTTTGACTGGAGTAGTTTTTGCAACGGCTCCCGCATGGATGTCTTCGCAAACAAATCCCAATGAAGCGCTGCGCAACGCGCGCTCGACGCGCGATCGCTCGCCGTTCGCGCGCAAATCTCTGGTCGTGCTGCAAACCGCACTCTCGCTCGCGCTGCTGGCCGGGGCAGGCTTGCTGGTGGAAAGCTTGAACAACCTCCAACACCAGAAATGGGGTTTCGTCACAAATGGGCGATTGATCATTCACGTCGACCCCTCGCTTGCCGGTTATACCGCTGACCGGTTGCCGCAGCTTTACTCTCAGATCGAACAGCGCTTTGAGGCCTTGCCGGGAGTTCTAAGCGCCAGTTATTCCACACACAGCCCGATGGACGGGTTGAAAACTGGATTTTGGATTAGCGTTGCTGGGAATCCAGAATTCAACGCAGGAGTGGAGCATTCGCCGTCGCTTCTGCGCGTCAGTCCGCATTATTTTCAGACGGTGGGCACGCGGCTGCTTCGCGGTCGTCTGATCAACGAACACGATACGGCAAATTCACGGTTTGTCGCGGTGGTTAACGAAACATTCGCGCGGAAATTTCTTCCGAAACAGGATCCGCTGGGGAAAACATTTGGCATCCTCGGCGATGCCAGCCACAGCCATGATTTTGAAATCGTGGGCGTAGTCGAAGATGCCAAGTATCAGAATGCGCGGGAACCCGCGGACGCGACATACTTCGTCCCTTTTTTTCAAGACCCTGTATACAAAGACGCGTCAACGACGAGGGATATGACTTCCGTTGATTTCATCAACGATATCGAACTGGACGTTGCCGGCGACCCCAATCGAATGCAATCCTCCGCCCGGGAGGTATTGGCAAACATTGACCCAAACCTTGTGCCGCTAAAAATTCTGTCGCTTGCCGACCAAGTGAGCCTTAACTTCAATGAGGAACACCTTGTGGAACGGCTCACCGTTTTCTATGGCTTGCTGGCGATGGCGCTCGCGACGATTGGGCTGTATGGCGTTATCGCATACATGGTTGTTCGGCGTACGAATGAGATGGGTGTTCGCATGGCCTTGGGCGCGCAACCGCGGGACATTTTTCGCGCAGTTATGCGCGAAGGCGGATTGCTAACATTGATAGGTGTAGCCATCGGCCTTGGCGCGGGACTGAGTCTGGCGAGATTGATGAGCACACTACTCTATGGAGTGGCGTTGACGGACGCCTGGATCTTCGCGGCTGCCGCAGCGATTCTTGCCGCAGCAGGCTTCGCCGCTTCTTACGTGCCCGCGCGCCGGGCAATGCGGGTCGATCCGATGGTGGCTTTGCGCTATGAATAGTTTTGCTTGGTTCTTCGAAGTGAAGGCGGAGGATTTGCCATGAAATCGCTGAGGCGGTTTTTCGCGCGGCTGCTGAACCTCGGGACAATGCTCGGAAGAACGCGGGCGCAGGACGAACGGTTGAGGGAAGAGATCGAGGGACATATCGCGCTGCAGACTCAAGAAAACATTCGCGCGGGTTTGTCGCCGGTCGAGGCGCGACGGCAAGCCATTCTGAAATTCGGCGGCGTGGAGGCGATTAAGCAGGACTATCGAGCCAAGCGAGGACTGCCGTTGGTGGAGAATCTTCTGCAGGATGTGCGCTTCGCGATTCGTGGGTTGCGGCGCACGCCCGGACTGACGGCGTTCGTGGTAATCACGCTGGCGCTAGGAATCGGGATGACGTCGGCGACATTCAGCATGGTGGATGCGCTGATCTTCCGGCCTTATCCGGTGCCGCATCCTGGGAACATAGTTACGCTGGTGAGCACGACGCGCGATATCCCGTTCGATGATTTCTCCTATCGCGAATATCGGGACGTACGCGACAAAACGACGAGTTACGACGGAGTGATTGCTTACACCGATATGGAGGCGGTCGGATTCAGCGCCCAGCCGGGGACTACGCCGCAGGTGAGAGGCGGAATGATGGTTTCCGGGAACTACTTCGATGCGCTGGGTGTAACGCCGCGATTGGGGCGCGCATTTCGCGAGGATGAAGATAAGGTGCCGGGCCGAGATTCGGTTGTGGTGCTGGGGTCAGACTTCTGGAGGCATCAATTCGCGAGCGACCCGTCGGTAGTGGGCAGGACTGTTCGCCTGAACGGAAGAGATTTCACGGTAATTGGAGTGGCACCGGAAACTTTCCCGGGACTGCTGACGTTCGGGCATCCCGACCTTTACGTGCCGCTGGCGATGGCGCCCGTGTTTTCGACGAACCTGCAAAAGAATTTCTTCGAGGACCGCGACGATCGCGAGTTGAACGTAAAGGCCCGCTTGAAACCAGGGACGACACTCGAGCAGGCGCGCAGTGAGCTGGCTGTGATCGCAAAGAATTTCGAGAGCGAGTATGCAAATGCGAGCCGCGGCCGTGGCGCAGCCGTCTACACCCAATTCCAGGCGCGGACGATAGAAGACGAGAATTGGAAGTTTGGCGTGGTGTTTGTGATCCTGGCGCTGGCGGTTCTGCTGGTGGCGTGCACCAACGTTGCTGGACTTCTTCTGAGCCGAGCCCGGGCGCGAGCGCGCGAGATTGCAGTGCGATTGGCGCTGGGCGCCGGACGGCTGCGGCTTATCCGGCTGCTGTTAACGGAGAGCCTGATACTGGCCACCCTCGGTGGATTGGCGGGGGCCGCGGTGGGATATGGAGTCATAGAGTGGTTCCATTCGAAAAACAGTATCGTTTTCGCGACCGATTTGCCGAATGCGGTCCCCATGCAGATGGACACACGCGTGTTGATCGCGTGCGTCGCGTTGTCCGTGTTGTGCGCGCTGCTTTGCGGCCTGGCGCCTGCGCTGCAGAGCACGCGGGTGGACCTGGTGAACGCGCTGAAGTCGGCTGATGTGGACGTTCCCGGGCGCAAACGCTTGTGGGGCCGCAATATGCTGGTGGTGGCGCAGGTGGCCATGTCGCTGATGCTGCTGACTGCGTCGTTCCTGATGGCGCGGGGTTTCCAGCACGACATAATGAAGGATAGCAATTTCACGAAAGACCATCTGCTGATGACCAGTTTCGATCCGCGTCTCATTCAGTACAACGCAGCTCAGTCGCAGCAATTCTACAAGCTGCTGGCCGAACGGATGCGGGGAACTCCCGGAGTGCAAAGCGTGGCTCTGACGCAGAATGTGCCGCTGGGGCAGACCGACTTCGACGGCGTGACCTTCGTGCCGGATGGGTTTCAGATGCCGCCGGATCGCGCGAATTTCAGTTCGATCATGGACACGGTGGACGAGGGATACTTCGAGACGATGGGGATTCCGATCTTGCGTGGCCGCGCTTTCCTGGCGTCCGACACTGCGGATGCGCCGCGGGTGGCCATTGTGAACATGCGCTTCGCAAAGCATTTTTGGCCGGGGGGTGAGGCTGTGGGCAAACGCATCCGCCTCGATAGCAGCACCGGGACGCCGGTGGAGATCGTGGGAGTGGCGGAGACCATTAAGTATCAATCGATGGAAAGCCCCATGGATTTTGTGTACATGCCTCTGGCGCAGCATCCTGTGGCGCGAATGGTATTGATGTTGCGCACAGGTGGAGACCCGAGGCAATTGATTCCGCCGGTGAAGGATGCTGTTCATTCGCTCGATCCGAATCTACCGGTGCTGCAGACACGTGCTTATGAGGAGTTCTACCTCAACCAGGCAGTGTACGGGCCGCGGATTGCGATCGATTTGGTTGGCAGTATGGGTTTGGTGGGACTTTTGCTGGCCGTGGCCGGCTTGTACGGACTGGTGGCGTACAACGTGATTCGCCGAACCCGCGAGATCGGGATTCGCATGGCGCTGGGAGCGGGAAGGTCGGATGTGCTGCGACTGGTGATGGGCAAGGGGCTGGTGCTGGTAGGAATTGGAACGGGGGTGGGGCTGGCGATGGGTTTCATGGTCGAGCGGCTGATGAATTCGATGCTGTTCGATTCGGGCGGGGTGGATATTCTGGCGTATATGATCGTGGTGCCGACGCTGCTGGTGGTGACGATGCTGGCGGCTTATGTGCCGGCGCGACGGGCGTCTCGGATTGCGCCGACTGAGGCGCTGCGTTACGAGTAGTGGGCTGAGTTCGTTGGCCGATCGTATTTCTGCGCTCGCTGAGCAAGAAAAGCGTGACGCCTTTTGATTTGCGCGTGTGTTTTGCCGCGTTAAGTCCGCAAGAGCTGGTTCTCTCCTAAAGTGGGTCTCGCGCTTGGCCGATAAGACTGTACTGGTGTGCACGATCGCTCGTAAGAGCGGGTGTACGCACGAACGATACACGTCGAGAGGATCAGACGGTGCGAACGCTTCGGTTTGTGATGGTCGTTACACTCTGGCTGGCTGCGGCGAGCGCGGCTGCTGCGCAGGCTGCGCATCTCACGTCGAGAGAAGCAAAGAATCATGTGGGGGAAAAGGCTACCGTTTGCGGGAAGGTGGTCGGGATCCATTTCGTTTCCAGCGGCAAGGGGCAGCCGACGTTCGTTCACTTCGATGAGCCGTATCCGGACCAGCTATTTACGCTGGTGATTTGGGGGAGCGACCGGCCGAAGTTCGGGCGCCCGGAAGAAATCTATCGTGACAAAGGCTTATGCGTGACCGGCAAAATCACCAGCTATCTGGGGATTCCGGAAATTGTGGCCAGCAATCCGAGCCAAGTCCAAATACAAAAATAGTCAAGCGCTCTGCAGGACGTTGCCACGCACCCAAGCGATATAACCTCCTACATTGGCTCTGCTCAGCGGCTCGGGGGAGATGTGATAGGTGGCGGCACGAGCTTTGAGTTCATGGTTTTGGCGGCCGTCATGGCGAGGCTGCCGCTGGCTGCCGCCACTACGGTTGAGGCCATGCTGAGCGAGTCAGGACTGAAACGGTAGACGATCAGGCCGACCGCGATGGCGCCGAAGAAATTGAGGAGGGCCCACGTCCACCTGCCCAGGTATACGAACCCGGCGCCGGCAACGAGAAAACTGAGTAGAAATGCGATCCACGGCTTTTTCATTTTGAGCTCCCGGCTATGGCTGACTGGTTGCGTTTTCCCTTCGGAATGCATTGCGCCAATCCGAGGCTAAACCCGTCACGGTAATTTGCGGAGGGTTTTCTTCATCGGTGAGATTTGATGGAACTCTTCTGCGAGGCGGTCCTGGCGTGTCCTCTTTTCGTTAACGGCGGCTGGGCCGGTTCCATTGACCGGGGCTCGGGTAACTCGTAAGATTTTTGGGACATCTGAGCATTGGGGCAGCCTGACAGAGCTTGAAACCTCGGGTGGAAGTGCCGATTGAACCGGAAGTGACGATAGAAGTTGCGTGGCTGCTATCTGTAGCCAAAAATTGTGAAGAAGCATAGGGACACGATGCGACGAACAGCGGCGACTCGCGACTCGATCACGGTGGGGCTGCTGGGGCTCTCCCTTGCTATTTCGGCCGGATTTGCTGGATGCAACGGCACTACCTCGACTAAGCAGGTAAAGGCTCGGCCACCCGCGCCGACGCCGGTGGCTCAGGCTGCCAAACCGGATTTCGTTCACGAACAGCTGCCTTTCACCCGGCAATTGCCCGACTACAACGCACTGCAACCGGCAGTGCGCCCGTCCATCGACATTCTGGTGGAGAAGGTGGAAGCCGCTTACAACACGGGGCAAAAGTATTTGAAGGCGGGAGATCCTGAAAAGGCGCGCGCCGAATTTGACCGGGCTGTGGATCTGATCCAGGCGAGCGGCTTCCAAATGGAATCGGACCCGCGGCTTTCGAAGCTGGTGGACCAGATTGGGGATGCCACAGAGGTCTACGAGCAAGCGCAGGCTCAGAACAATGCCGAAGAGGAAGAGGAAAATCCTGGGATTCCGGCTCCGATTGAAGAGATTGCCGACCTGACGCTGCCTCCGGGCGACCCGCGCCTCTATACGAAGGCCGAGCAGGAATTGATCGCAGTGCCGCACGATTTGCCACTTACGGTGAATGATTCGGTGCTGCAGTACTTGAGCTATTTCTCGACCTCGCGGGGCCGGGCTGTGGTGGAGCACGGGCTCGAGCGCGCGGGGCGTTACAACGAAATGATCCGGCGAACCTTGAAGGCGGAGGGTGTTCCGCAGGATTTGATCTATCTGGCGCAGGCGGAGAGCGCTTTCCTGCCGCAAGCGGTTTCGCGGGCGGGGGCGCGGGGGATCTGGCAGTTCATGCCTTATCGCGGGATGGAGTACGGTCTCGACCGAACCTATTGGATTGACGAGCGCAGCGATCCCGAAAAAGCGACGCATGCGGCCGCGCAACACATGAAGGATCTGTATGCGATGTTCGGCGACTGGTATCTGGTGATGGCGGCGTACAACTCCGGGCCTGGGAACGTGACGAAGGCCGTGGAGCGGACGGGGTATGCGGATTTCTGGGAGTTGCAGAAGCGCCACGCGCTGCCGAAGCAGACGCAGAACTACGTGCCAATTATTATTGCGCTCGCGCTGGTGGCCAAAGACCCGGTGCTGTACGGCGTGCAGGTGATCCCGGAAAAGCCGCCGGCGGTGGAGACGGTGAAGCCGGGGCATCCGGTGGATCTGCACCTGGTGGCAGACGCAACCGGGGCGGACCTCGAAGATTTGCGCCTCTTGAATCCGGCCCTGCTGCGCGGCGTGACGCCGAACGATTCTGCTTTCATTTTGGTTTTACCGAAGGGCACGGGGCAGAAATTCGCGGATAACATACAGCGCGTGCCGATCGACAAGTGGACGAGCTGGCGGCTGCACTCCGTGGAAGGCGGTGAGACGCTGGCGGATGTGGCGCGGCACTATCGTGTGACGGTGCCGGCGATCGAAAATGCGAATCATCTCGAGACCCACGCGACTTTACCTTCCGGGTTTCTCTTGAATGTGCCGACGGCGCCGCCGGTGGTGAAGCTGGTGCATTACCGCGTGCAGAAGGGCGACACGCTCGAAGGAATTGCCGAGCGGTTTGACGTGACGGTGGCGGAGATCAGACGCTGGAACCACATCAGCGGAGCGAAGGCGCCGCGGGGGGCACGTCTCAAAATCTATGCGGGCGGCGAACCTCTGGCACCTTCACATGCGAAGTCGAAATCCGCGCAAAATGGAACACCCAAAGGTGTGACGGCGGGTGCGGACCATGGGGCGGCCGTCGAAAACGTCTCAAGCGCTCACCCGGAAAAAAGCGAGCCGGTGCAGCACCGGGTAAAGAAGGGCGAGACTCTGTACTCGATTGCGCGGGCTTACGGAACCACCGTGAGCGCGCTAAAAACCTCCAATCCCTTTCTGGCGGATCGACCCCTGGCAGCCGGGGACGTCCTCACAATTCAGCGATAACACTCCCCGAAGGGAAAGCGGATTCCCCATCCGCAGGTTCTGCCAAACCGCTTAATTTCTTGTAGATACAAGGCTCAAGGCGACGCGAGAAGGTCTCTCTGTGGATTTTCCGCGCAAGCTCACGATTTTCAACCGCTTGCTCTTGACAAACTTCCGAGACTCCGTTTATATCGCGAAGGAGCTAAAGCCGTCCGGCGATCCTGAAAGACATCCAGGGAGGTCCCATGTTCTATTCGAAATCACATGATGAGGAAGACGACGAACTGCCCCGGTTCGAAGAGGAAGAAGAAGAGGGCGAGCAGCCCCTGGGCGGCACGGTCGAGGTCGAAGAAATTACGATTGAGGAAGAGCCGGACGAGGATGAGAGCGAGCCGACTCCGGCGGCTGCGCCGCGCTCGGCGCCCGCACGGCCGTCGAAGCCTGCGAAGAAGGCCAAGAAGGCACCGGCTCGGAAGAAGTCGAAGCCGAAGAAGTCAGCCAAGAAACCCAAGAAAGCGGCCAAGAAGAAACCGGCGAAGCGCAAGCGGCGTTAAGGCTGTTTTCCAAATCCAAATGCGATTGTGAACGGGGACTGCGTTCGCGCGGTGGCGGGCGCAGTCCTTGTTTTTTTCTCTTTCATTTTGGCTGGTTGTTCCTCTCTCGAACACAACTTCGAGCACGTTGGCAATCTTCGCGCGCAAGTTTGCAACGTGTCGTTTCGCTCCGCAGCTGTTCCCTCTCAGGTTGAATTCGAAAAGTCCCGCGCTGTTCCCGATTTGATATGTTCCACTTGCGATAAACACGGGTTGGTGGCTAGCATAGGCTACCGATGGCGCTTGCTCTGGAGCAGATCCGGCGAATGCGGGGGGAGCGCAGTCGCACTTGATGCGTTGCGTGACGGCAAGTTCCGGAACATTGTCACGAACAGCGTCAAGAACAGCGTCAAGAACAGGGTCAAGCCCAGCGTCGAGCCCCATTCCTTCTTTCAGTCCTGATGGCGTATCGAGCACTCGAAAACGCGGGGAATACGACTATTACGTCGTCAAGTTTCAGAACAACCCACAGGGAGCGAGGATCCTGGCGAACGAATTGCTGGCTACCAGGCTGGCGGCGAGGATTGGATTGCCGGCGCCGCCGGTGGCGGTGGTCGAGGTGCGTGAAGAGCTGGTGGCGCACACGGCCGACCTGGTGATGCAATTGGGGCGCGGGCGCGCGCCCTGCCGGGCCGGATTGCAGTTCGGGTCGCGCTACCCGGGCTCACCGGCCGACACCGTCGTGTACGACTTCCTTCCCGACGAACAATTGCGCGAAGTCCAAAACCTGGGCGATTTCTGCGGCATGCTCGTGTTCGACAAATGGACCTGCAACACGAACGGGCGGCAGGCGATCTTTTTTCGCGGCACAGGCGACGCGCACTACCGGGCGCTGATGATCGATAACGGTTTCTGTTTCAATGCCGGCGAATGGAATTTTCCCGATGCGCCGCTGCGGGGAATCTATGCGCGGCACCGCGTGTACGAGGGGGTGCGCGGGATGGAAGCGTTCGAGCCCTGGCTCTCGCGGCTCGAGGAGCGCATCGGCGAAGCGGCGGTGGAGGAAGCGGCGAGCGAGATTCCGCCGGAGTGGTATGAAGACAAAGCGGACGCGCTCGAGAAGATGCTCGAGCAGCTGCTGCGCAGGCGCAAACTCGTGGCGGATTTGATCGTGGCGGCGAAGAAGTCGTCCGCGCAACCGTTTCCGAATTGGAAGTGAGCGCGGGCCGGCGCGGTCGAACAATCGGGCTGGATCGCGGGCGGCGTTCGAAAAGTGGTGGTGAGCCTGGGAGTGGGGTTTCGGGCCAAGGAACAGATGTGTTTGCGGGAGTCGCTGAACATGAATGACGAACGGAATGACAAAGAGAATGACGAATGGAATGGCAAAGTGAATGACGAACGGAATGACAGTGAGAATGACAACGCGAACGATAAACGAAAGATGCTGACCTATCGAATCCTGCGTTATGTGCCGAATCTCATGCGCGACGAGTGGATGAATATCGGGGTGCTGCTCGAGGACGGTCCGAGTGGACAGCGCGCGATCAAGCTCATCGAGGAGGATTCAGAATTCGCGCGGGTGCGGCGGCTGAATCCAGCGATGGACGATTCCTTGTTGCGAGGGCTAGGCGGGACATTCGACGCCGAGTTCCGCAAACCGAACGAAGCCGTAGCAGCCTACCTTGAGAAACTCGACCAGACGCTGTCGAACGCCGTGCAGTTTGGCCCGGTGAAAGGCGTGTTTGCAGAGGATTTCGACGCTGAACTCGACCGGCTCTATCAAGACCAGGTGGCGCCTCCGGCGCGTGCTCGCGGCGGGATCATCGAAAGCACTCGAGCCTGGATCAAGGCGCGGCTCAACGACGTGTTTCGCAGGCGACGTGTGCCGCAGCTTGCGCGCGGCATTCGCGTTGAAGAGTTTACGCAGCCGGGCGATCCCTTGCGCTTGGACTATGGCTACCGGAACGGCGTGCAAGGATACATCCAGGCCGTCGCGCTCGGCCGCGACACAGCGCAGGCCAAAGTTCTCGCCTACACGGCGGAAAGAATTCGCGCGCGTGTGCCGGATGTGGAGTTCACCGCCATTACGGAGATCGAGCCCGCGCGGGAGAACTCGCGGCACCAGTTTATGGTGAAGCTGTTCGATGAACAGCGCATTACGGTGGTGCCGCTCAATCGAGTGGAGAGATTTGCGGAGGATTTGCGGGCGCGATTGCAGTAGCGGCGGGGGTTATGGAAGGAGCCTCAGGTCAGTCTTGGCCTGACAGCCGCGACGGGGCCGGAGCTACGGGTTGGGCGGCCATCTCGCAAGCATTGCACTTGCCGAGCTTCATTTTGAAAGCGAACCCCAGGACGGAAGTTTCCGCTGGCCTAGCAGCGCTTCCGCGGCCCACGCCCCGAGATAAACCGAAAGTGCCACGCCGTGGCCGGCATACGCTCCAAGCACGATTGCACTCTTGCTTTGCGGATGCGGCATAAAAACCGGGCGCAAGTTCTCGCGGAAAAGAATCGGACCGCCCCACCTGTGAGTAATCGCGATTTCGCGCACATCGGGATGCAGATTGTGAATTCGCCGCTCGATCGACTCGAAGAGATTTCTCGCATCGCCTGTCGTGATGTCAATCCGCCCGAGATCGCGCGAGTCGTCAGCGTCCACCAGGCCAGCGCCGAAGATCACGCTTCCGTCGCGCCGGCAGCGGCCCCACAGGTACGGCAGATCGACAGTGTAGAAAGCATTCCCTCCGGCAAGGCCGATGGCTTCGAGTCGCTTTTCATCCATTGGCTCGGTGAGAACGGCGAGCGTAAGCTTCGGCTCGGCGCGCCCGGCGAGAGATGTGAGTTCAAGCGCGAGCGCGTTCGTGGCGAAGAGGATTTTCCCGGCGGAGCATTGCGAGCCGCCTGCGTGAACCATATGAACGGGAGGGCGCCGCTGCCATTCGATCTTTGTGACCGGATGGTTTTCAATAATTGTGGAGCCCCGTTCGTCTGCAGCTCGAGCCAGCCCCGCCACCATCTTGCCGGGGTCGAGCGTCCCGCCGGGGACTCTTTTCACCACGCGAAGCGTTCCTGAATCGTTCCATTGAATCGGCGAGTTTTTCAGGGCCTTGCCGCGGCCAATTTCAAAAGCGCCGGGCAGCGAGAGATCGCAATCGATGTCGAGCTCGGCGAGGATGCGCTCGAGACCGCCCAAAACATTTCCGAGGCCGGGCAGATCGCCCGCGGCCGATTCCGCAAGGGCCATCCCGCCGGTCCGGCCACTGGCCCCCGCGCCGATACGCTCCGCCTCGAATACGGCAACGGATTTTTCCGGCGCGAGACGGCGCAACCAGGCAGCCGCGGCCAGACCCGTGAAACCGCCGCCTACGATCGCGAAATCGACCGACGAAGGAACGCGTTTGCTGCGAACGGCGAAATCGATGTGCCAGGGCGGAGCGCCCCAGTGCGGGTGCGGACTCGAATGAGAATTAAGCGGCTGCGCCGATTGTGATTTTGCTGAGGACATAGACGCGGAAGACGGCCGACGGGCCTCAGGTCAATTCTGTCCGGAGACGGGACGGAATGGGACCTGAGCTACGGGATTCGGCGCGGTTGCAAAGTGGGCCCGGTTGCAAACTCGGCGTGGTTACAAGCAAATGAGCCGCGGGGCGTTTCTTCATCTAGCATTTTTCGTCTAGTTGATAACGGCGACTGCGTGCCGCCCGCTACAGAATCGATTCGGTCCAGTTCTCGAGCGTGTGCTTCACTTTGCCCATGAACTGGTGCGCGACGGCGCCATCCACCACGCGATGATCGTAGGAGAGCGTGAGGTAGACCATCGAGCGGATCGCGATCGCGTCGTCGACAACCACCGGGCGCTTCTCGATCGTGCCGAGACCGAGGATGGCGACGTTGGGCTGGTTGATGACCGGCAAGCCGAAGAGGCCGCCGAAGACGCCGGGATTCGTGATCGAAAAAGTGCTTTCGGCCACTTCTTCGGGCTTGAGTTTTTTCGCGCGGGCGCGTTCGGCAAGATCGTTCAGGGCGCGGGCGATTCCCAGGAAATTTTTCTCTTCGGCGTTCTTGATCACCGGGACGATTAAGCCCCAGTCGAGCGCGACGGCGATGCCGATGTTGCACTCCTTGTGGAGGACGATGTTCGTCCCGTCCACGGAAGAGTTGACAGTCGGGAACGCGCGCAAGCCTTCGACGGCGGCGCGCACGAAGAAGGGCATGAAGGTGAGCTTCGTGCCGCTCGACTGCTCGAACTTGTCTTTGAGTTTCGAGCGCACGGCGGCGATTCCGGAGACGTTGACTTCATCCACGGAGTACACATGCGGAGAAACGCGCTTCGAGAGCACCATGTGCTCGGCGATGCGTTGACGCATCACCGACATGGGCTGAACTTCGTACTGGCCGAAGTACATTTTTTCGCGCGGGACGGCCGTTTCGAGAACGGCGGATGCAGCGGCACCTCCTGCGGCGGGCGGCGCAGAGGTCGCGCGCGCCGGCGCGGCGAAGGTTGCCGAAACACCGGATGCGCTTCGTGACGCGCCGCCGCCTTCCATGGCGGCACGAATATCGTGCTTGCTGATACGGCCCCCGGCACCGGTTCCGGGAATCTGCGACAGGTCGACATTGTTTTCGCGCGCGATGCGGCGGACAAGCGGAGAGCTGCGAATTTTCTGGCCGTTCGGCCGCTGCGGTGGCGCCGACGTGGCTGCGGGAGCGGCGGCGCGAGGCGCGCTCGGAGCGGGTGACGCGGCCGGTTTCGGGGGAGCCTCAGTTCTTGGTGGCGGGGACGCTTGCGCCGGAGCTTCTGTTTTCGCTGGGGCGGGAGCGGAGGCAGCGGCCGGAGCGCCAGCGGATGCGCCAGCGCCGTCGGCGTCGATCACCGCGACAACGGTCTGAATCGGCACCGTCTGTCCTTCGTTGACTTTGATTTCCTTCAGCACGCCGGCGGATGGCGACGGGATCTCGGCGTCCACTTTGTCGGTCGAGATTTCGAAGAGCGGCTCGTCGCGCTCGATCTTGTCGCCGGGCTTTTTCAGCCACTTCGTAATCGTTCCTTCGAAAATGCTTTCGCCCATTTGCGGCATAATGACGTCAGCCATGGCACTCTCCGTGGTCGAGCTTTTCTAGCTACAATTTCCCGTCAATAATCTGCCAACCAATTTCTGCCAATCAGTATTTTGCCAAGTCGCGCGCGGCGGCGGCAACTTTTTCCGCGTTGGGCAGAAAGCGCTCTTCGAGCGGCGGCGAATAAGGCACGGGCGTATCAAGCGACGTGACGCGCGCGATCGGTCCGTCCAGATCTTCGAAAGCGCCTTCGCAGACAAGCGCCGCGATCTCTCCAGCGATGCCGCCTGTACGCGTGTCTTCGTGGACGATCAAGAGTTTGTTGGTCTTCTTCACCGACGCGAGGATCGCATCGCGATCGAGCGGCAGAAGCGTGCGGAGGTCGATCACTTCGGCGTCAATGCCCTCTTTCGCCAGCATTTCGGCGGCTTCGAGTGAAGTATGCACCATCGCCGCGTAGCTCAGGATGGTGAGGTCCTTGCCTTCGCGCCGCACTGCGGCTTTGCCGATGGGAACCGTGTATTCTTCCGCCGGAATTTCTTCCTTGATGCGGCGATAGAGATATTTGTGCTCGAAGAAGAGCACGGGATTATTGTCGCGCACCGCCGATTTCAGCAGACCCTTTGCGTCGTAAGCGGTCGAGGGATAAATAATCTTCAGTCCCGGCGTATGCATGAAATACATTTCCGGATTTGCGGAATGGAATGGGCCGCCGTGCACGCCGCCGCCCGAGGGTCCTCTCAGTACCATCGGCACCGGCGCGCCCCAGCGATAGTGGGACTTGGCGGCGAAGTTCGTCACCTGATTGAAGCAGCAGGCGATGAAATCGATGAATTGCATTTCGACGATGGGGCGCAACCCGAGATAACCCATGCCGCAGGCTGCGCCAACGATGGCCGTCTCGCTGATCGGCGCATCGATCACGCGCTCGGGACCGAACCGCGCGAGTAGGCCTTCGGTAACTTTGAACGCGCCCCCGTAGACTCCGATATCTTCGCCGAGCGCGACGACGGCCGGATCGCGGTCCATCTCCTCGAAGATCGCCTGGCGGATTCCTTCGAGCATCGTGATGGCGGCCATCAGCGTCGTCCTCGCTTGCCGCGCCGGCTCTTTTCTTTTTGCGCGCGCTCTTCGCGAAAAGCGCGATCCTTCGGCCCGCGGCCGAATGGGACTCGCAGCGGCGGCTGTCTCGAGGGCGTCTTTTTCCTCAGAGGCCGCGGCGGTTTTTGCGGCCGGCGGATTGGCGAGTGCCTTCGGCGGCGTTTTGGAAGCAGTTTTCTCCGTACGCGCCGGCGGCGCGCCGTTTCCCGGGCTTGCCTGCGGGCGCTTCGTCTGCGCAGCCGCTTTCATTTCGGCGTCGGCATCGGGGTCCAGAGAACCGAAAGATTTAACCTCCCACATCGCCTCGACGCTGCAATTCGGCGGCGTCAGTTCATCCTTCGAGCGCTGCCAATCGGCCTCGATCGTGTGGCAGCCATCGCAATAGACGCCCTGCTCGGCAAGCTCAGGCGGCGGCAGCGGCGATTCCTCGGCGAATTTCTGGTCTTCGTCAAGTAATGCTTCGATTTTTCTATCGATTTCAGATTTCGTCTTGGCGTCCCAGATCTTATTTTCGGTGAGGAATTTTTCGTAACGCGCGATCGGATCCCGCGCCTTCCAATATTCGACCATCTCCTTCGGCACGTACTCGGCGGGATCGTGCTGCGCGTGGCCTTTCATGCGGTGCGTCTTGACCTCGATCAGAACAGGCCCATGACCGGCGCGGCACTCCTCGACCGCTTCTTTCGTCGTCGCGTAGACCGCTACCACGTCGTTGCCATCGGTGATTTTGCTGGTGATGCCGTAAGCCACGGCGCGGTCGGCGAGATTCTTGACGGGCACCTGGCGCGCAACCGGAGTCGAATATGCCCATTGGTTATTTTCGACAACGAGAACGAAAGGCGCACGTTGCGAGGCCGCGAAATTCAGTCCCTCGTGAAACGCCCCAGTGGAAGAACCGCCGTCGCCGATCCATGTGAGCGCGACAATGTTCTGGCCAAGATAGCGGCCGGCCATCGCGACTCCGGTCATCACCGGGATCAAATCTCCGAGCATCGAAATGGGCGAAATAGTGTGGTGCACTTTCAAATCGCCGAAGTGGCTGGTGCCGTCCTTGCCGAATGTGGGCGAAGTGTATTTGGCCATGTGCTGGGTGAAGATATCGCGCGGCTTGAACCCTTTCACAAGCAGAGCCCCGATATTGCGAATCATCGGAGCGAGCCAGTCTTTCGGCTCGAGCGCGTAGGCCGTGCCGACCGAAACCGCTTCCTGTCCGAGGCTGGAATAAAGTCCGCCCACGATTTTATTCTGCCGGAAGAGCCGGACCATGCGGTCTTCGAGCTGGCGATTGAGCTGCATGTAGTAGTAGAGGTCGAGATACTGCTCGCGCGTGAGTTTTGCGGCCGTGGTTCCCGTTTCCTTCACCGAGTTTGCGACGTGCATACGATGGTCTCCACTATGCTTATAAAGGCTTATAAAGCAGCCGAGGAATCTCAGACCGCGGCTGCGATTGGTTCCCTTACCATTTTGCGGCTGCTAGCGAGCGTCGCTTCCAGCTCAGCGCGCGATACGGGCGTAAGGCTGTAACCAAAGACACTCGCAAAATGCGCGCTCAGGCGCGCCTTCGCTTCGGCGGTTTCTACGGCCCCTCCGAGAATGCGTTCAAGTGACGTGGCGCGCGCGTCCTGGATCCCGCACGGAACGATCAAGTCAAAATAGCGCAAGTCGGTCGAGACATTGTACGCGAAGCCGTGGGACGTGACCCAGCGGCTCAAATGGACACCGAGCGCCGCAAGTTTCTCTTCTGCCGCGGCCGTGCCATTCGCTGAGCCGACCCAGATTCCGTGCTTGCCTGGAACGCGATGCGCTTCGATGCAGAAAGCACGGGTTGCGCGGATCATTGTTTCTTCGAGTTGTTGGACGTACCAGCGAATGTCGCGGCGATGCCCGGCTAAATCCAGAATCGGATAGCCGACAATTTGTCCGGGGCCATGGTAGGTGATGTCGCCGCCCCGATCGGTCGCATGAAATTCCACCTTCATCTGCGCAAGCAAACGATCGCTCGCGCGCAGGTGTTCGCGCTTACCGTTGCGCCCGAGCGTGATCACGTGGGGGTGTTCGCAGAAGAACAGAACGTCTGGAATTGCGTTCGCTTTTCGCGCTTTCACGAGCTCACGCTGCAATTCGCAGGCGGGCGCGTAGGGCATGAGCCCCAGGTCGACGACCCAACAGTTTTTCGTGGCTCGATTCACAAGTCCTTCGAAATATTCATCAGCAACGACGCGCGGCGCTCGTGATTGGCCGCTCTTAGTAGTTAATCGAAAGACCGCGCACGGAGTTGAACGCATCGCCCATCGCCTCCCACACGGTCGGGTGAGCGTGAATTGTTGCGGCCATGTCGTCGAGCGTGGCTTCGAGGCCGAGCGCGGCTACAGGTTCGGCAATAATTTCCGTCGCGAGCGGTCCGATCGCATGCACGCCAAGAATTTCACCGTACTTTGCGTCGGCAACCACTTTGATGAAGCCTTCGTGCTGGCCGAGAATCGTAGCTTTGCTGTTGCCCAGGAACGGAAACTTGCCTACCTTCACTTCGAATCCTGCTTCGCGCGCCTGCTTCTCCGTATAACCAATCGAACCGACCTGCGGCTCACAGTAAGTGGCGTTGGGGCAGCGTTTGCGGTCGAACGGCAGCACCTCTTTGCCCGCCATGCGGCCGACGGCGATGATGCCCTCCATCGAAGCGGCGTGTGCGAGTTGTGGTTGACCCGCAACGATGTCGCCGATGGCGTAGAGCTTGGGCTCGGCCGTTTCAAGGAATGCATCCGTCTCGATGAAACCGCGGTCGAGTTTCGCTTTCGTTTTCTCGAGACCGATATTTTCAGTGAGCGGACGACGGCCAACAGCAATCAGGACTTTCTCCGCGCTGATGGTTTGTGATTTTCCTGCTTTGTCTTTGTATGTGACCGTCGCACCCTTGGCGTCCTTCTTCACCGATTCGACTTTCGCTTCTAGCTCGATTTTCATGCCCTTCTTGCGGAGAATCTTCTCGAGTTCGGCGGAGATTTCCTCGTCTTCGAGCGGCACCACACGCGGCAGCGCTTCGAGCAGCGTCACGTCCGTACCAAACGTTTTGAAAATGGAAGCAAACTCGACGCCGACGGCGCCGCAGCCGACCACGATCATCGACTTGGGGATTTCCTGAAGCCCCAGAATTTCGCGATTTGTGAGGACTATCTTGCCGTCGATTTCAATGCCGGGAAGAGACCGCGCTTCGGACCCGGTGGCCAGCATCGTGTAAGTCGCTTCGATTTCGGAAGTCTTGCCGTCTTTCTCCACCGAAACGCGCCCCGGCCCGGCGATTCGTCCCCAGCCCGTGATGGATTCAACTTTGTTCTTCTTAAACAACGCGCCAATACCGCCCGCATGCTTTTTGACGATTTTATCTTTGCGCGCCAGGATCGCCGGCCAATTGATTTTCACGTCCTTTACTTCGAAGCCGAATTCTTCGGCGCGCTTGAAATGGTCGTAAATATCGGCATGGTGCAGAAAAACTTTGGTCGGGATACAGCCCACATGCAGGCACGTGCCGCCGAGAAAGGGATCTTTCTCAATGACGACAGTCTTCAGCCCCCACTGTGCGGCGCGAATCGCGGCGACGTAGCCGCCCGGTCCACTCCCGATAATCGCGAGATCGTATTTAGCCAAACTGGTTCTCCCCTTCGGTTGGTATTTCAGCCGGAACCAATAGATGCATGGAAGGGTGGTTACGACTGCGACTCTTCCAAGTGCGCAGACTAAAGAGTTTAGCAGCCGTTTCCAGCCGCCGCAACCCGCGCTTGAGCGCCATACACAGCACAAAGGGGCGCGCTATCGAATCGCAGGTGGGCACGTCTGACTCGCTAAGCCTATTTCGCAGGAAATAGCTCGAAGTGACGCAACTAATTCCAGCTACAAACCGTATAGATGCCAGAGGGACGCATGAATAACGAGCCGACTCCAGACGCAGCGATATTACCGGCTGCCGAATCCACGCAGGCTCCTGCCGAACCGAGTGGCGCTCACAAGGTCTTCTTCGGCCCGGGCGGGCTCAGGGCCGGGTGGAGGCTTGCCATCTACCTAGGGTTGGTAATCGGCCTTCAGTACCTGATTATCCAGCGCGGCCTGCGGCTGATTCCGGGAGTCGCAGAAATCATGAAGCAGGCTCAGAGCAGCGGAGTCCTGACTCCGCGATTCGAGCTCATATTCGAGAGCGTCGCCATCCTGATCGTTTTTCTCGCCGCAGGGATCATGAGCCGCATCGAAAGCCGTTCTCTCAGTGTGTACGGCCTGCCGCGTGAAGGCGCATTCGGGAAATTATTCTGGCAGGGAGCTCTTTGGGGGCTGGGTTTCGAATCGCTCGAGATGCTGGCGATCTTCGCGCTCGGCGGATACTCCCCCGGAGGATTTGCCCTGGCCGGCGCGGCGCTGTTGAAATATGCGGTGCTTTGGGCGATCGGGTTCGTCCTCGTAGGAATTTTTGAAGAATTCTTGTTTCGCGGGTACGCGCAATTTACGCTGGGAAGCGGAATCGGCTTCTGGCCGGCGGCCTTCCTACTTTCGGCGGCGTTCGGCGCGGTTCACCTTTCGAATCCAGGTGAAGGCTGGGTGGGAGCGCTCGCGGTCTTCGCATTCGGAATGCTCGGTTGCATGATGCTGCGACGAACAGGCAATCTCTGGTTCATGGTGGGATTCCATGCGGCGAGTGACTACGCGGAAACCTTCATCTACTCGACGCCCGACAGCGGCATGCTTGCACAAGGCCACCTGCTGAATTCATCGTTTCACGGACCGCGTTGGCTGACCGGAGGAACGATTGGCCCGGAAGGCAGCGCGCTGGCCTTCGTGGTCATGGCAATCGCGTTTTTGGCTCTCAACTGGGCTTACCCGGCAAAAAAGGCCGCGAACTAATATTCACCTTTCAGCGGAAACGAAATTCGGGATATTGTTGGTGGCTTCGATTATGAGGACGACGGCGATTAGGAGGATTTCAATATGGCTGAAGACTACAGCGCTGCTGATCCAATATCGCAGCAGGCCCCTCCGAATCCGATCCCAACGAAGCCGTCCGCTGCCCACAACATTTTCGTCGGGCCCAATGGGATTCGCGCCGGGTGGCGACTCATAATTTTTCTCGCGCTGGATCTCGCATTCATTTACGGGATCGTGCACATTCCCGGCGTTCGGTCCCTCCTGCCGTCCCAACAGATTTTCACCGCGAAGGGTTTGCTTTTCAGCGAGGGCCTGCTCAATTTGCTGCCGCTGCTCTTGGCTGCTGGAGTCATGACCCTCATCGAGAAACGGTCCTTTGCCGACTATGGAATGCCGTTACAAGAAGCATTCGGCAAGCGGTTCTGGCAGGGAGTTCCGCTCGGTTTCGTGATGTTGTCAATTCTTCTCTTGCTCATCGGCGCCCTGCATGGATTTTCCATAGATGGTGTCGCAGTTGGCGGAACGGCTGCATTCAGTCTCGCCATCTTATACTTCATCGGATTCATTCTCGTCGGGCTCTTCGAGGAATTCTCATTTCGCGGCTACATGCAGTCAACCCTCGGTTCAGGCATCGGATTCTGGCCCGCCGCGATTATTCTGTCGGTCGCTTTCGGAGCGATCCACCTCGGAAACACCGGTGAAGCGAAGATCGGTGCATTCATGGCGGGATGCTTTGGACTGGTTGCCGCTTTCGCTTTATGGCGAACTGGAAATATCTGGCTACCCATCGGGATGCATGCTTCCTTCGATTGGGGAGAAACGTATTTTTACGGTACTCCCGACAGCGGCATTCTGGCGCAGGGACATTTCCTAAACTCGTCATTCCACGGACCAGACTGGTTGACGGGGGGTACCGTCGGTCCCGAAGGCAGCGTTTTCGTATTCGCCGTTCTGATTCTTTGGGTGATCGCTATTCATTTTCTTTTTCCCGCAAAACCCACCGCATTTGGACAGACTGGAACTGATACCGACAAAGCCTTCGCGGCGCGTCCTGAATTCTAGAGAGGGGCGCTTATCCGCAGTGCTTGCTTGCAGCTTGCATCTTCTTCACGCCTACAGCATCAAACCTGTCCGCTCTCGGGTGGTTGCCTTAATTGACAACGCGAGGGCATGCCGGTAAACTTTCCGGCTCTAGGTGAGGCTCTGCGCCTCACAATGGGACCAAAACAATGGACAAGAAGAGACTCGACTACTACAAAAAGAAACTGGTGACGCGACGCGAGGAACTCGTGCGCGGCATCGCCCGCACAGAGCAAGAGGGACGCGAAGCCGACGAAGATCCCACAGTGGATCTCGCGGACAAAGCCGCCAACTCCTACACCAAGGAGTTCCTCTTCGGCCAGACGCACAATGACCGCTCGCTGCTCCAATTAGTGGATGACGCGCTGGCCCGGATCAACAAGGACAATGGTTTTGGGGAATGTGTCTCCTGCCATGAGGAACTTCAGCAAAAGCGTCTCGAAGCAGTGCCGTGGACTCGCTACTGCATTATCTGCCAGGAAAAAATGGAACAGGGGCTTCTGTAGCCCCCGTTTCGTCCCCTCGTTAGCCATCGAGACGTCTGCGCGAAAGCCAAAAGGGCCTCAGTCTAAACGGCGTGGATAGAGGTGCGCGAGCTCGCACCGATGCAGAGACTGACTAGGCTGCCGTCTCGATTTGTCTTTGTTCTCCGCCTGAATTGGAGTACTTTCGCTTTACCCCTTACAGCTAAAAGAGCGAATTGTGTCCCTTCGCGGCGCACTCGATGCCGTTGTGTCTGTGCTCCTGCCGGCACCCTGCCGGATTTGCGGAGCCACGCTCACCGATGCGAATCGAATTCCCATCTGCGCTTCATGCTTTGCCTCGATAGAGCCGATTGTTGATCCTATGTGCTCATGCTGCGGACGCCCCTTCGAGCTGGCACCACAGGTTGAGAAGGCTCCGGGACTTTGCCGCCTCTGCCGCGCAAATTTCTATGCTTTCGAGCGCGCTCGCAGCTTCGCCTACTACAACGATGCCCTGGCAGGCGCGATCGTGCTTTTGAAGTACGAGGAAGTCACCCGGCTGGGGCACTGGTTTGCGGAGCGCCTCGCCGAGGTGATCCAGAAATGCAGGAGAGGAATTTCAAGCTGACGCAGTGGTTCCCGTTCCCCTTGCATCCCGACCGCCAGCGCGAGCGCGGCTACAACCAGGCCGAACTTATCGCGAGGCCCCTGGCCCGGCGCCTGGGACTCAAGCTGGCGGGCATTTCTGCTGGTGCGCACTAAGCCGCGCCCCGCCGCAACTGGTGCTTTCCCGCAGCGAGCACTGGAAGTCCGTACGTGGCGCCTACGCGACGCGCCAAGGCGTGCGAGTTGACAAGCTGCGCATCTTGCTGGTAGATGATGTATTGACGACTGGCGCGACGTTGGATGCGTGCTCGCGGAGTGCTGAAGAAGGCTGGAGCCGCAAGTGTCTTGGGACTGACGGTCGCGCGAGTCATTCCGGGCTCGTCGCTCACGGCTTCTAAGCAGCGAACAAAGTTACAAAGCCCTTGAAACCAACAGGGTGCGGTTGAAAAGCATCCTTAGTAACAGGGCAAACTCGTTCGAGCGACGCAAAGGCGGCGCAGATGGAAAACCGGCTTAAGAACGTGGACTACGTCCGCGGCCTAATATTGGGCTGGCCGAGACGACTGCGGGATTCCGGTGCGCCAAAGTTCGCAGCTCCCCGCTACGAAGCGTCCTTCGCTGATGCAGGCTCCCGTACTGGTGCTGAACGCCACGTTCGAGCCCATCAATGTCACGGCGGTTCGTCGTGCGCTGGTGTTGATGCTGAAGGGCGTGGCCCAGGCCGAAGAGACCAATCACACCGAAGTGCATTCTACTTCCAGAGCGATGCAGGTGCCTTCGGTGATCCGACTTCTCAGCTACCGGCACATTCCGCAGCAGAGCCGTGCGCTTTCTCGCAAGAATATTTTGCTGCGCGACCGGAATACCTGCCAGTTTTGCGGGACGGCGTTGCCCGCTGCGGAGCTTGACTCTCGACCACGTAATGCCGCGCTCGCGCGGTGGCCGCTCGTCCTGGGAGAATCTGGTGGCCTGCTGCTATTCCTGCAACAACAATAAAGGGGACCGCACACCCGAAGAAGCGGGCTTAAAGCTTGCAGCGTCGCCCGCGTCCGTTCACGCTTCACACTTCGCGGCAGCTTATGCGCCTGATCGGACATCGCGACGAAAAGTGGCGCAAGTATCTTTTCTACTGAGTTCGGTCCCTACTTAGAATTTTCTGCTGCAACCTTTTGCGTAGCCCCGACGTCTAACTTATCAAATCACTTCTAGGACACACCCCGGGAAGTGGTTCTGGACAAATCCGGCCGCTTCCCTTTTTTGCCCATTTGCTGAAACGGCGTGCAATCCTGCGGCTGCGACACTCGCCGGTTATTGACGGAAAATGACTCTTGATTCCTCGACGCCAGTTTTCGCTGACTCCGATCCGAGTGATTTGAATTTCGGGCGACAGATATTTCAGCAGAATCTCCGTGGCGGAATGAAATCGCAGACCCGGCGCGACGAGCCACACGAGCGGCGGCTTCGGGTCTCAGACTCGATTCCGCTGAAATAGCCGAAGCGCTGAAAATCTCCCTCGCGCTGATGCCGGCGCACTCGCAGCCAGTAATCCACGGCCTGGATCGGCAGCTGAATATCTTCCGACGCTTTTAGTTCGATTACCACGAGCCGGCCGCGTCGCGTGACGCCGAGCAGATCCAGGACGCCGCGATCTCCAGCCGCTCAAGGCGGGAACCTGCGAATAGAGGAACTTGGGATCCAGCTGCGCGTCCAAGCGTGATGGATCTTCGAGTACCAGAGTCTCGAGCCAGCGTTCGGGAGCCGCGCGATAAAAATAGTTCTTCGTGTCCGTCGCGAGCGAGTTGCGATGCAGATCCAGTTGTCGAATATTGCTTTCGAGCGCGGGGATCTTCATGGTTGTCAATTTCTCGGTGGCTTCGCCGATGCCGAAAAGGAGGCCCTCGCGCGTCCACCGCGCAAATTCCAGGCCGCGGAAGCTGAACACGAGTTCTCTCGTTTTTGATGGGACGCGCGTTTCGATGGCGCCAGCGGTGCCCGGAATCATCGCGCGGATTCTTGCGAGCCAATCGCGGGCAGCCGCTAAAGTGGACTCCACGTCTCGCCGCGAAATGAGGGAGCTGTCCAGATTCCCCGCATCCGCCGGATCGATTTTTTTCATCTGCGAATCCGGCTCGCTGAATTCGTAAATCTCGGTCCGCGCAATCGATGAAAGCGCGAGAACGCGCTCGCGCAGGATTCGGCTGGAGCCTTGCGGCATGAATAATCTCAATCCCTCGACGGCGCGCCTATCCGAGTGGCCTCGGGTCCAATCCAGCCAGAGAAGACCGAAAGCAAGCATCCCATCGATGGCAGTGGCATTTTCGGAGGGCGATGCAGCCAGGAACGCCCAGTCGCTTGCCCCTTCATGCATGCGCCCACGCACATACATGCCCGAGAATGAGTGCTCCAGGTCCGGGGCCGCGGATAACGATTCGGAGTGCGCGTCGGGAAATGCTTCCGCCAGGATGCGGTCAAAGCGCGCGCGAAATTGCTCTCTCGAGATCCGGCCCGCTGGACGCGGTGAATCTGTCCGCAAAAATTCGAGCCGGCCTGGTTTTGACTTACCAAGACGATGTACTTCGAGAACGATCCTGTCCGCCGCCTGTTCCTTGAGGCGGATCACGCGCCGCGTCAGATTTTTCTCGTCCGACCACAAGTGTACGAGCGGCTCTTTCCCGGCGCGCCGCATTTCATATTGAAGATCCGCGAGCCCGGCGAGCCACTGGCCGTCTTCGCGAACTTCGACGAAGCCCGAACGCACAAATTCGCCTAATGCACGATCGAGTTCTGCCCAATCGTCCATCGAACCACCGAGCAAATAGATTTAGCTGTAAGGGGTGAGCGTCAGTCGCCCAGAATAAGGCCTGTCACTCGGATAGAAGGATACTGCTGATTCCATTCTACAGGAACATGTTCCAGCGTTATTTGAAAGTCGCGCCGCTGGCCGCCCTGTATCGCAGCATCTTTCGGCCCGACGACCGATTCAGTCTCCCGCAGGATTACTTGGTTGAATGGGTCGTGGAATTCCAGCGTCACGTCGAGCGCGCGGATGGTATGCGCGCCATCATTCCATAGCGTTCCCGCGATGTAAGTGAATTCCTGATTCAGGAAATTATTGGCTTTCGCCATCTGGATATCTTTGAAGTGAATGTGCTCGGCATAAGCTTGCTCGGTGGGACCAAAAGGCAACTTCGCAGCGGCGCCCGCGCCGCCGGGGTGCAATCCACGCGAAAGCAAAATCAGACCGCCGAGCAACAGCAGGACAACCACCGCCCCAGCCGCGAATGCGATGGGAAACTGGCTGCGCTGTTCTCGCTGGGGAATCTCTTCGGGAGACATCGAAAGAGCCTGCCTTAGCGGCCGAATTGCAATCGAAGGATCAACGGTTCTGGGAGGCCCGCTGCTGCCATGCGTTTTTGCACTGCTTCTATATCGTAAGGAACGCGCCAGAATTCCACAACCTTGTTGTCGACGTCTGCGATCGCGAACGCCGCGCGCGTGTCTCCGTCCCGAGGCTGGCCGATGGAACCCGGATTCAGCAAATACGTGGTGCCCGGTTCGATCGTGAGAGGTGAGAATTTATTTTCGCCCTCCGGCTTGAAGTGCAGCACGCCAACCCTGTCGTCCTCACCCCCCAGCGTAAACCCGCCTTGCAGATGCGTATGGCCAAAAAAAGTGATCGGAGTCGCAGCCTCGATCAGGCTGTCGAGGGCTTGTGCCGGAGCGAACACGTATTCATCCTCGTCGCGCGACGCACCGTGAACGATGGTAAAGCCGTTGATCGTTGCCGGCCCAGTCGGCAATTTTTCGAGGTATTCACGAAGTTCCGGGCGCAACTTGTCACGCGTCCAGAGCGCGGCATTCCGCGCGACCGGATTGAAATCCTCGGCGTTGGCCAGGCCGCTTCCCGCTTTGTCGTGATTGCCGCGAATCGTGACCGCATTAATTTCGCGGATGCGGTCGATTACTTCATTGGGATCGGGTCCATACCCCACGACGTCGCCCAGGCACACCGCTTTGTCCCACTTGCCTTTGGCGGCAGCGAGCGCGGTGTCGAGCGCTGTGAGGTTGGCGTGAATATCGCTGAGAATCAGATAGCGCATTTAAGCCTGCCCTTATTTGGCAGGTTGCGGATTATAGTCGAACGCGAGGCGTGATGCACGAATCTCGCCCAGAAATTCGGCTCGCCCTGAATGTTCAGCGGATTAGCATGCAATCGCCGTAACTGTAAAAGCGATAGCCGTCCGCGACCGCATGGTGATAGGCCGCGAGAGTGTTTTCGAGCCCGGCGAAGGCGGTGACCAATGCGAGCAGGCTCGATTTCGGAAGGTGGAAATTCGTGAGAAGTTGGTCGACGACGCGGAACGGCTTGCCCGGAAGTAAGAAGATGCCGGCTTCAAATTGACCCGCATTCAGAAGCGTATTGCTGCCGGCCGCTTTTTCAGCTGCGTCTTCCAGCGCGCGCACCACCGTAGTCCCGACGGCAAGAACAGGCCGTTGTTCTCGTTTCGCCCGTGCGATCGATTCAACAGTAGCCTGCGGAATCTCGTAAGACTCCACGTGAATTTTATGTTCTTCGAGTGATTCGGTGCGAATCGGCTCGAATGTCCCGAGGCCCACATCCAGGGTCACCTTCGCGATTTCGATGCCTCGCTGGCGCAGCAATTCCAGTATCGCCGGCGTGAAATGCAGCCCCGCAGTCGGGGCCGCTACTGCACTTCCCTGGCAAGCGTAAACGGTCTGGTAACGCTCACGATCGAGCGGTTCGTCCGCACGCTTGATATACGGCGGAAGCGGAATGTGACCAAGTCGGCGAAGCGTCTCATGGAAGCCGTTCTTCGATTCGAACCGCAACACTCGGAGTCCATAGCTGGCGCGGGCTTCCACCTGAGCCTGTAGTTCGCCTTCGCCGAACACAATTCGCTCGCCCACGGGAATCTTGCGGCCCGGCCGGACGAGCGCCTCCCACGTGTCCGGCGCAAGCTGACGAACCAGGAGCACTTCGATCGGCGACGTGAGAAACTCAGCTCGCACGGGACTCTTTTCGCTGGGCGGCGCCGCGTGCAGCCCAGCCCTATGCCCGAACAGACGCGCTGGCAACACACGAGCGTCATTCAATACGAGAAGTTCGTTGCCCTGAAGCAGCGTCGACAATTCGCGAAACTGGCGATCCTCCCACGCGCCGCTCGCGCGGTTCAGCAGTAGCATTCGGGAAGCGTCGCGTTCCGCCAATGGCCGCTGGGCTATACTTCCGGCCGGAAGTTCATAATCGAAATCGCTCAAATTCATCAGCGTGTCTTTAGCATGTGTATTTCTGCTGTATCTTTGTCAACATTGTAGCGGATTGAACGGCGATTCGATTCGTTGAGACCTCGCATCGGGACGCTTTCGCCTAAGGATGCTACGGGAAGGGAATATTTGTGGCAGAAGGTTCCGTCGTTATCGGTTCGCGCGGCATAGAACGGATGCGCTCGGGGCACCTTTGGGTGTATCGAAGTGACGTCCGCAGCGCCAACGCGGAAGCTGGAGCCATCGTGCGCCTCACCGACGAGCGAGGACGCTTCCAGGGCCGCGCGTTCTACAGCGACAAATCCCAAATCGCCATCCGGTTGCTTACACGCGAAGATGTGCCCATCGATCGCGCATTCTTCACCGAACGCCTTCGCAATGCCGCCGCCTATCGCAAGATCGTTGTTGAGAACACGGATGCCTTTCGGCTCGTCTACGGCGAAGCGGACCATCTGCCGTCGCTCGTCGTCGACAGCTACGGTGACTATCTCGTTCTACAGACTCTGAGCCAATCCACCGAGCGCCTGAAGGACCTCTTCGTACAGATTCTGGCCGAACTTTTCTCGCCCAAAGGCGTTCTCGAAAGAAACGATCCAAAAGTGCGCTTGCTCGAAGGCCTAGAGCAAAGCGTCAGCGTTTTGCAAGGCGAGGTTCCGGAAGAAGTTATCGCCAAGGAAAACGGAATCAGTTTTGTTTACGACTTGCGGAGAGGACAAAAGACCGGCTCGTTTCTTGACCAGCGCGAGAACCACCTGGCCGCTCGCCGCTATGCCTCCGGCGAAGTGCTGGACTGCTTCAGCTACAACGGTGGCTTCGCACTGACGGTGGCCGGCCACTGCGAGCATGTGGAGGCCACAGACATGGCCCCAGCCGCGATTGCAGCCGCGCGCCGCAATCAAGAGCTCAATGCCATCTCCAACGTCACCTTTCGCGAAGGCAACTCCTTCGACATTCTGAAGGAGTATGACGACGTGGGCCGCAAATTCCAGATGGTGATCCTCGACCCACCGGCCTTCGCCAAGAATCGCGATAGCGTCCCAGCCGCCCAGCGCGGCTATAAAGAGATCAACCTTCGCGCCTTGAAGCTGCTGAAGCCCGGCGGCTTCCTCGTCACGTGCTCCTGCTCCTACCACATCCCAGAGGCGTTGTTCCTGCAGATCCTCGCAGAGGCGGCCATCGACGCCCGCCGGAGCGTTGTTGTTGTGGATCGCCGCACACAGGCGAAAGACCATCCCATTATGCTAACCATGCCGGAAACGCACTATCTGAAATGCCTGGTTGTAAAGGTATTAGAATGAGTATAATAAATGTTACATGGCACATCGAAGCGGATCACGAATAGACTTGACAATACTACGCGCATATTTTATTATCCACATGAGCTAAGATGCCAAAAAGTCTATAGACTTTAGGGGATAGGTTATATGAATACGATGCGCCGATCGGCCCCTTTCACCTTTCGACTCTAAAAGCGCGGAACTAAAATCGCAGGACGCGACGGGGGCTAGCGAGTCTGCCGACCCTTCTTGTTGCTCCGCGAAAGTGAGAAGATTGCGAAATGCCGAGATTTGACAAACTGACTCTAAAGGCTCAGGAGGCGATGCAAGCCGCCCAGGAAATGGCTGCGCGCTATGGGCAGCAGCAGGTTCAGCCGCTACACGTCCTTTGGGCGCTGCTAGCGCAAGGCGACGGCGTAGTGCCTCCCCTCCTCGAAAAGCTGGGCGTGTCGCCCACGCAACTCGCCAGTGAAGTTGAGAAACAAGTGGAGCGCCTGCCGAAAGTTTCGGGGGGCTCGGAACAATACCTGAGCCCGGAAGCGAACAAGGTCTTGGAGGGCGCGTTCGAAGAAGCGCAGCGCTTGAAAGACGAATACGTCTCAACCGAGCACATCTTGTTGGGCATCGCCGCCGCGAAGCGCGACTCCGCCGGTGAAATTCTCGCGAAGCACGGCGTGACACACGAAACGATCCTGCAGGCTATGGCCGCAATTCGAGGCAGCCACCGCGTCACGTCGCAAAATCCGGAATCTACTTATCGCGCGCTTGAACAGTACGGACGCGACCTGACCGATCTGGCGCGCCGGGGCAAGCTCGATCCCGTGATTGGCCGCGACGAAGAAATTCGCCGCGTGATGCAGATTCTCGCGCGCCGCACGAAGAACAATCCGGTGCTGATCGGCGAACCTGGCGTCGGCAAGACCGCCATCGTGGAAGGCCTTGCTCAACGAATCGTGGCGGGCGACGTGCCGGAAGTTCTGCGGCCGAAGCGCATCGTTACGCTCGACCTTTCGGCGCTGGTTGCCGGTGCAAAATATCGCGGCGAATTCGAGGATCGCTTGAAAGCCGTTTTGAAAGAAGTCACGGAATCCGAAGGCCAAGTGATTCTTTTTATCGACGAGCTGCACACGCTTGTCGGTGCGGGCGCCGCGGAAGGCTCGATGGACGCTTCGAACATGTTGAAGCCGGCACTAGCGCGTGGTGAGCTGCGAGCGATCGGCGCGACCACTCTCAACGAATACCGCAAATACATCGAGAAAGACCCCGCGCTCGAGCGCCGCTTCCAGCCGGTGTTTGTCGGCGAACCATCCGTCGAAGACACCATCGCAATTCTGCGAGGCTTGAAAGAGCGCTACGAAGTGCACCACGGCGTGCGCATCAAGGACTCTGCGATCGTTGCGGCGGCGATGCTCTCGCAACGCTACATCACCGACCGGTTCCTACCGGACAAAGCCATCGACCTTATAGACGAAGCAGCCGCCGGCCTGCGCATGGAAATTGATTCACTACCCTCCGAGATCGACGAAATTGAACGTCGCATCATGCAGCTCGAAATCGAGCGTCAGGCGCTGAAGAAAGAGTCTGATGCGCATTCGCGCGAGCGGCTGGGGCAAATTGAAAAAGAACTGAGCGGCTTGCGCGAGCAGTCCAATACGCTCAAGGCGCACTGGCAAACTGAAAAAGAAGCCATCGGCAAGATTCGCAAAATCAAAGAGCAGATCGACCAGCTCAAAACGGAAGAGCAGCGTTACGAGCGCGCCGGTGATCTTGCTCGCGTGGCGGAAATTCGCTACGGCAAGTTGTCCGCGGCCGAAAAAGATTTGAAGGCCGCGCAGGACCGCCTCGCCGAATTGCAAAAAGACCATCCGATGCTGAAGGAAGAAGTCGGCGAGGAAGAAATCGCGAAAATCGTCAGCAAATGGACCGGTATTCCGGTGGGACGACTGCTCGAGGGCGAAATCGAGAAGCTCATTCACATGGAAGACCGCCTGCGCCAGCGCGTGGTGGGCCAGGAGGCGGCTCTAGCCATCGTCGCGAATGCAATCCGTCGCAACCGTTCCGGCTTGAGCGACCCGAATCGCCCAATTGGCTCGTTCCTATTTCTCGGCCCCACCGGAGTGGGAAAAACGGAGCTCGCGCGTGCTCTTGCCGAATTTCTGTTTGATGATGAGCGCGCCATCATCCGCCTCGATATGTCCGAGTACATGGAAAAGCATTCGGTGGCTCGCATGATTGGAGCGCCTCCAGGCTACGTGGGCTACGAAGAGGGTGGCCAGCTCACCGAGCAGGTTCGCAGGCGCCCATATTCCGTCGTGCTGCTCGACGAAATCGAAAAAGCGCATCCGGATGTGTTCAATGTTCTGCTGCAGATCCTCGACGAAGGCCGGCTTACGGATGGGAAGGGACGAACCGTGGATTTTCGCAACACCGTGATCATCATGACGTCGAACATCGGTTCGACTGCGATCTTCGAGCTCGCAGCAAAGGATCCCAAGAAGGCGCGCGAGCAAGCCATGGCGGCGCTGCGCGAGCTTTTCCGCCCGGAATTTTTGAACCGCATCGACGACATCGTGATGTTCCACCCGCTCGGCAAGGACCAGATCGAGCACATCATCGAGCTGCAGATGCGCAACGTGGTGAAGCTGCTGAGCGAAAGAAAAATTACGCTGAAGCTCAAGCCGGCGGCGAAGACTCTTTTGTTCCGCGAAGGATTCGATCCAGCGTATGGCGCACGTCCGATGAAGCGCGCAATTCAGCGGCTGATTCAGGATCCGCTGGCTCTTAAGCTTCTTGATGGCGAAGTGAAGCCGGGTGATACGGTGATTGTTGACGCCGACCCGCGAAGCGATGAAATGAAGTTCGCGACGGAGACTGCGAAGGCGGGCGCTGCCTAAGAACAGCGCCCAGGAACATCGAAAATGAAAACTCTAAAGACTGCATTTTTGCTCACAGCACTTACGTTGTTGCTGCTTTTTCTTGGAGCGGCATTTGGCGGCGAGCGCGGTATGACACTTGCGCTTGTTTTCGCGGTCCTGATGAACGGCACTGCATACTTCTTTTCGGACAAGATTGCGCTGATGTCCAGCGGAGCCCAACCCATCAGTAAGGAGCAGGCGCCACGGCTTTATGAGGTGATGGAGCGTCTTGCGGCGAAATCGAATCTGCCGATGCCGAAGATGTACTTGATCCCTCAAGCTGCTCCCAACGCATTCGCCACCGGCCGGAATCCGAGCCATGCATCGGTCGCCGTCACGCAAGGCCTGATGGAATTGATGGACGACGAGGAGCTCGAGGGCGTAATCGCGCACGAACTATCGCACGTGCGCAACTATGACATCTTGACGTCCTCGATCGCCGCCACAATCGCAGGCGCAATCACATGGGTGGCCAGAATGGGATTCTGGTTCGGCGGCGGTGGCAACCGCGAGCGAGGCGGCGGTCTCACAGGAATACTGATGTTGATTCTCGCCCCTTTAGCCGCGCTCTTGCTGCAGATGGGCATTTCGCGGCAACGTGAGTACCAGGCGGACGCGTCGGGCGCAAGAATGGTTGGGCATCCTTACGGCCTAATCCGCGCTCTCGAAAAACTCGGCGCTTACAACCAGCGCATTCCTATGGACGTTCCTCCGACAACTTCAGCACTAATGATCGTGCAACCGTTGTCAGCCGGACAGATTTTCTCGAGTCTCTTCAGCACGCATCCACCACTCGCAGATCGAATCGCTCAACTCCGCGCCATGACCGTCACTCGCTAACTTCGCCTTCGTGACGGGCCTTCGTGGATGAAAGTATTTGGCGGCATTCTGCCTCCAGATCCGGCTAGGGAGTGCGTAATTAGTACCGCGAAGAAATCCGTGCAACAGGGTAAAAATTGCAGGTCCACACTAACCCACGCTCAAAAAACCCAGCTGCCATATGCTCGATAAGCGATTCGGTATCAAACACATACAGACGCCCTGCCCGTTTGGCGCGATTGGCGTCCCTTTTGCTCTTTCCCCTCCATGCAAGGGCCTTCACGGAGGAAAAAGCATCATGAGTATCGACGATAAACAAGAATACGTACCAGCCGAAGCCGCCGCACCGCGTTGGGTCGGCATAGTAGTGGTAGCGCTCGCAATCGTCTCCCTGGCAGCTCTGGGAACGGGCTGGAGCGCGTCGACGCACTCCAAGGAGCTCGCGCAGAACCTCGCAACCGCGCAGCAGCAGGAGAAGCAGCAGGGAGAGGTGCTCAATCAGCGCTTGGCGAAAGCTGAAGACACCAATGCCCAGCTCCAAGGCGAACTGAGCATCGTCACGGATAAGATGAAATTGACGCAAGGCGAGCTGACGAGAGCGCGCGCGCAAGCGAACAAAATCAAGGAAGAAGATGCCAGGCAGCTTGCGGATCTCCAAAACAATGTGAATGGAGAACTCGCGACCAAGGCTGGCGTCGATGATGTGAACAAACTCGGAACGGATGTCAACGGCGTCAAGACCGACCTCGAATCCACGAAGAACAGTCTGAACATGACTCGAGGCGAATTCGGCACCCTGATCGCGAAGAACCATGACGAAGTGGAAGAGCTGCGGCGTCTTGGCGAACGCGATTACTACGAGTTCACGATCGACAAGAAGGATCAGCGCCAGAAAGTGGGCGACCTGATGATCGAACTCCGCGGCGTCAATCCCAAGAAGAACGTCTACACCATCGCCATGTACATTGACGATGCGCGCTACGAGAAGAAGAACCGCTCCGTAAACGAGCCGATCTACTTCTTTTCGCACGGCACGCATGCACCGATGGAGTTGACGGTCAATCAGGTAGGCAAGGACAAGATTGCTGGTTACCTGAGCGTGCCGAAGTCAGCTTCCAACACACACGCGCAGGCGTCTGGCAACTAGTACGGAATAAAATCAGGCCGCGAACTGGCGGGAGCGGCGCAAGAAGGGGCGTCCATTCGGACGCCCTTTTTTATTGCTGGCGAACTATGCGCGATTATCCGGCGCGTTTGAGAGCGCGGGTCTTGCGGCTGAGGAACTTCTTCGCGAGAGCGGGAAGCTTATCGTGCGGAAGTTTTCCCTGCTCGTAGAGATGCATCTTGGCCTTGGCGGTCTTCCGGCGACGCCGCTGGCGTTTCTGCGCTACATACCGCTTGTCATATGCCATGCAAATCCCTCCAAACCTTCTGCCGTTCCATTTTGATTGAATTTTTCGGGCACCATGATTGTAGCGGAGAAGGAAAAGGATGCAAGGCTCGCCTGTGTTTTTCACTCTCAGTTCGGGTAGCATGAACAAGCCATGGCCGCGACCACGATCTACGCTAGCCGTATTCTCACTCCTCACGAAGAAATTCTCGACAGCGTGATTGTCGTTGAAGACGGGAAGATCACGCAGATGGGCCATCGCGACGAGGTTCGCATCCCTGAAGACTCAGAACACTTTGCGGCGGGCGATAAAATCGTCATTCCCGGCTTCGTGGACGTGCACATTCACGGCGCCGGCGGGCATGACGTGATGGAGGGCACGGCCGAGGCGATCGCAAAGGTGGCGTCCACGGTCGCGCGACGCGGGACCACGTCGCTGGTGGCGACAACCGTTAGCGCGCCGTCTGAGGAAACCTGCAAGAGCCTGCATGGGATCGCCCGCTATATCCGCAGTGCTCGGAACACCGATTCGCGGTTTGCGGCCGAAGTTTTGGGAATTCACCTGGAGGGGCCGTTCATCAATCCAGCTCGGCGTGGCGTGCATCCGCTCGATGCCATCACGCCACCATCGAAGGAACTCTTCGAAGAATTTATCGCTGCCGCCGACGGGTTCATTCGCATTGTGACGCTTGCGCCGGAACTTCCCGGAGCGCTCGATCTGGTCGAACGCGCGGTGGGCAATGGCATTGTTGCCTCGATGGGCCACACAGACGCGACTTACGAACAGGCAGTCGCGGCGATTGAACGCGGCGTAACTCACGCCGCTCATATGTTCAACGCGATGCGGCCGTTTTCGCACCGGGATACGGGTGTTATCGGCGCCGTACTGACGAACCCAGCCGTGACGGCCGAGCTGATCGCCGATGGGCATCATGTCGATTCACCCGCGGTCGAAATCCTGTTGCGCGCTAAGGGACTCGAGGGCGTACTTCTGGTTAGCGACGGGACAGCAGCGACGGGCATGCGCAATGGGAATTACCGGCTGGGAAATTTTGAGGTGAGCGTCACGGACGGCGTGGTTCGCAATTCGGAAGGAAAGCTCGCGGGGAGCACTCTCAGTCTCGATCGCGCCCTGCAACATATTGTCGCGCTTGGCGTGCCGCTGCTTGACGCAGTGCGTATGGTCACGCTGCTGCCAGCCCGTCGCCTCGGTCTCGGCGGCAAGAAAGGCGTTATCGCAGTAGGAGCCGACGCCGACATCGTGATCCTGAATCCTGATTTGCGCCTTGCTGGCGTGATGACGCGCGGTGCGGGGCTTTCCTGAAAGGTTTCATGGGGGCGCCGCGAGGAACTCAGCCTTACTTGTTGAGCGGAATTTTCAATTCTTCGGCGAGCAGATAAGGATTGAACGGGCTGCACGCGACATAATGCCCGTCGATTTCGAGCGTGGGGACCTTCCGAAGGCCGTTGTTTGCACGGAGCACCAATTCTTCTGCGTCCGGCTTGTCGTCGATATTGACTTCCCTGAAAGCAAGGCCGCGCTCACGCAAAAACTGCTTTACGCGCCGGCAATCGCAGCACCAGGAAGTGGAATAAACTGTAATTTCAGCCATGAGTCTTTATCTTTGTACCTTGTTTATTGGATGCCGCAAAAGATGTGACGATGCTATGTGCGCTAGCAGTTATCTACACTAGTTTCTATCGTTTAGATGCAGCCTCGACACGAACCAATGCTCGCTGTAAAGCCTTCGCCGCGCTCTCCCAATCCGTCTCAGGCGCTCCTGTGGCTTTGGCAAGCTCAGCCTGAGCGCGATCGGCTGCCGTCCGCGCGCGCTGTGCGTCAATTTCCTCCACCCGCTCGGAAGCTTCCGCCAGTACGATCACCCGGTCAGGCAGCACTTCTGCGTAGCCGTTCAGAACGGTGAGCCGCTTCACTTCCGAGCCTTTGTGGTAGGTGAGAATTCCGACGCCGAGTTCGGTAAGCAGCGGCGCGTGACCCGGCAAAATTCCCAGGTAGCCGTCTTTGCCCGGCATCTCGACAGACTCCACTTTCTCGTCGAGCACATGACGCTGGGGCGTGACCACTTCGAGTTCGATTTTTTCAGGTAGCATTCTTGTTTCGAGCCGTGAATCGCGCTAGCGGCGCTGCGACTAAGCTGTCGCCGCCATCTTCTCCGCCTTCTCGCGCACTTCCTCGATGCCGCCTACCATGTAGAACGCCTGCTCGGGAAGATCGTCGTGTTTTCCTTCGACGATTTCCTTGAAGCCGCGCACCGTGTCTTCGATCTTTACGTACTTTCCCGCCAGGCCCGTAAACTGTTCGGCCACGAACATCGGCTGCGAGAGGAACTTCTCGATTTTTCGGGCGCGCGCTACGGTCTGCTTGTCATCATCGGAGAGTTCTTCGATCCCGAGAATCGCGATGATGTCCTGCAGTTCCTTATACCGTTGAAGGACCGACTTCACTGCCCGCGCTACTGTGTAGTGCTCTTGTCCCACCGTGCGCGGATCCAAAATGCGCGAGAAGCTCGCCAGCGGATCGACTGCGGGATAGATTCCGCGCTCGACGATTTGCCGGCTCAAGTTCGTCGTAGCGTCAAGGTGAGCAAACGTCGCTGCCGGTGCCGGATCGGTATAGTCATCGGCGGGAACGTAAATCGCCTGAACGGACGTGATCGAACCGTGCTTCGTCGATGTAATCCGCTCCTGCAACTCGC
Organism: uncultured Acidobacteriota bacterium; assembly: GCA_963721825.1. GTDB lineage: Bacteria > Acidobacteriota > Terriglobia > Acidiferrales > UBA7541 > Palsa-295. Next base: position 762,984 of record CAVRLE010000004.1, read on the forward strand.
CGATTTCCGTGTTCAGGTTAGGTTGATAACCCACAGCGGAAGGCATTCGGCCAAGCAGTGCCGATACTTCCGAGCCTGCTTGCACGAATCGGAAAATGTTGTCGATAAAAAGCAGCACGTCGAGATGTTCTTCGTCGCGGAAATATTCGGCGACTGTCAGGCCGGTCAAACCCACGCGGAGTCGAGCACCCGGTGGCTCCGTCATCTGCCCGTAAATCAGCGCGCAACGCGATTTTTCTGAATTGCCCGGAACCACGACTCCTGATTCCTGCATTTCGAGCCACAGGTCGTTTCCCTCACGGGTGCGCTCGCCCACGCCGGCAAACACCGAAACGCCGCCATGCTTCATCGCCACGTTGTGAATCAATTCCTGAATCAGCACCGTCTTGCCGACGCCCGCGCCGCCGAAGAGCCCGATCTTTCCGCCCTTGAGATAGGGCTCGATCAAATCGACCACTTTAATACCCGTCTCGAACATCTCGAGAGTAGTGGACTGATCTTCGAGGCTGGGCGCAGGCCGATGAATCGGATACCGCTTCTCGGACTTCACCGGCCCGAGATTATCGACCGGCTCGCCAAGCACATTCAGCACGCGCCCGAGCGTTGCGCGCCCCACAGGCACTGTAATCGGTTCACCGAGGTCTTCCGCATTCATACCGCGCACCATGCCCTCGGTGGGCTTCATCGCCACGCACCGGACGCGCCCCTCGCCGAGATGCTGTTCAACTTCAGCCACCACGTCGAGCGGTTCCGGCACGTTAAATCCCTCGCTCGTGATCCGCACCGCGCTGTGGATCGCCGGCAGATGATGTTCCTGAAAAAGCACGTCCACCACGGGCCCGATCACTTCGACGACGTGCCCGATTTTCGTTTGATCCGTTGCCATGTCTTTGTTCCCCTTATTATTTACCGAGCGCTGGCGTTATGACATCGCGGACGACGCGCCGCTCACAATCTCAATAATTTCCTTCGTAATGGCCGCCTGCCGAATCTTATTCATCTGCAGCGTCAGCTTGTCGATCAATTCCGAGGCATTCCTTGTGGCCGAATCCATCGCTGTCATGCGGGCGGCATGCTCAGCGGCAGCCGACTCCAGCAGAATTCGAAAAACCTCCGATTCCAGGTATCGCGGCACTAGGCCGCCAAAAAGTTCAGCCACCGGTTGCTCATAAATGTAATCGACCAGGTTCACGGTCCCATCGGGCGATGGCTTCATCGGCAAAGACCCACTCGCCGGATCGTGGACCACGTCCGACCGCTCGCCCTTCTCCGTCGTGCCTTCCTTCAGCACAGCGGGATCAATCGGCAGCAGCTTCTCGACGCACAACCTCTGCACCATCACGTTCTTGAATTCGTTGTAAATTGCGTAGACGGCATCCACTTCATCGGTCACATACATCTCCGCCATTTTTGCCGCAATCTCTTTAGCCTTCGAAAACTCCACCGCGTTCGACACATTCAGATACTCAGCCGCAAATTTCCAGCCGCGTTTCCGCAGCGTGTCGCGGCCTTTCTTGCCCACCACAGCAACTTGTAATTTCTTCGAAGAAGAGTGGTCGCGCAAGAACTCCATGGCTCGCCGTAGCACGTTGGTATTGAACGCGCCCGCCAGGCTGCGATCCCCAGTCAGCACCACAACCAGAATTCTCTCTTCGGGCCGCCGCTCGAGCAAAGGATGCACCGGCGTTTCCATGCGTGCTGCTGCTGAACGCAGCACGCGCTTGATTTCCCGCGCATACGGCCGCGCCGCAAACACTCCCTCCTGCGCCCGCCGCAGTTTCGCCGCCGCCACGAATTTCATCGCGCGCGTAATCTGCTGCGTGCTTTTCACGGAACGAATGCGCCGCCGGTAATCGAGAAGTGTGGGCATCGAGCGTTGCGGTTAGTGCGCGGCCACTTTCTCCGGAGCCTTAGGGGCAGGCGGAGCTTCCGCCACGTCCGCGGCGGTCTTTCCGGCGGCAGCCTTATCAGCCTTCGCCGTTTCCATACTTGCTTTAAAAGTTTCCTTAAAGGCGTCGAGGGCCTTCTTCATCTCATCGCGCAAGCCATCATCAATGGCCTTTTTTTCGCGCAGCGTTTTCATCACGTTCGGATGATTCGTCTCGATAAAGGGATACAGCTCCTTCTCAAAACGCCGAACTTCGGCCACGTCAATATCGTCCAAATACCGATTCGAGGCGGCGAAAATAATCAACACCTGCTGCTCCACCGTCAGCGGCTGGTATTGATCCTGCTTCAAGACTTCCACAAGCCGCTGGCCGCGCGCGAGTTGCGCCTGCGTCGCTTTATCAAGCTGCTCGGTTCCAAACTGCGCGAACGCCGCCAAATCGCGATACTGCGCCATATCCAGCCGCAAAGTTCCGGCCACCTGACGCATCGCCTTGATCTGCGCGTTGCCACCGACGCGGCTCACCGAAATACCTGCGTTGATCGCGGGCCGGATTCCGGCGTTGAACAAGTCCGCTTCGAGATAAATCTGCCCATCTGTAATCGAAATCACGTTCGTCGGAATATATGCCGATACGTCGCCCGCCTGCGTCTCGATCACAGGCAGCGCCGTCAGCGAACCGGCGCCGAGCTTGTCGTTCAATTTCGCCGCGCGTTCGAGCAACCGCGAATGCAAAAAGAAAACGTCCCCGGGAAACGCCTCGCGCCCGGGCGGCCGTCGCAGCAACAAAGAAATTTCACGATACGATTGCGCGTGTTTCGAAAGGTCATCGTAGAAACACACAGCATGCCGTTTTGAATCGCGAAAGTATTCGCCCATGGCGCAAGCCGCAAATGGCGCGATGTACTGCATTGTCGCTGGTTCGGTTGCAGACGCCGCCACTACGATCGTGTAATCCATCGCTCCATTGTCAGTGAGCGTCTTAATCACCTGCGCGATGGTCGACCTTTTCTGCCCAATCGCGCAGTAGATACAGATCATGTCGCCGCCGCGCTGGTTGATAATCGTATCGAGGATAATTGCCGTTTTGCCGGTCTGCCGGTCGCCGATGATCAATTCGCGCTGTCCGCGACCGATCGGAATCATCGAGTCAATCGATTTGATACCTGTCTGAATCGGCTCGCGCACTGGCTGCCTGTCCACTACGCCCGGCGCCAAACGTTCCAGTGGCAGCCGCTCGCTTGTCTGAATCGGGCCTTTGCCATCGAGTGGATTGCCGAGCGGGTCAACCACGCGCCCGACCAGAGCGTCTCCCACCGGCACTGACATGATCTTGTTGGTGCGCTTGACGATGTCGCCTTCCTTGATCTCCGTGTAGTCGCCGAGCAGCACCACGCCCACCTGATCCTCTTCCAGGTTCAACGCGATCCCGGTCACGTCATGCGGAAACGCGAGCATCTCGCCCGCCATGCACTTCTCGAGGCCGTGAACGCGCGCGATGCCGTCGCCGACCGAAATCACCGAGCCGATTTCGTCCACCTCGACGGTCTGCTGGTAGTTCTCGATCTGCTCTTTCAGTATTTTTGTGATCTCGTCCGCTTTGATATTCGACATTACGGCTCCTATTCCGTTTCAAGCTGTTCGCGCAGCCGTTTCAGTTGATCGCGCACCGAACCGTCGTAAATCGTCGAGCCCAACCGCACTACTGCGCCGCCCAGCAGAGCGCCGTCGATTTGAAACCGCGGTTGCACTTTTTTGCCGGTGCGTTGCTCCAGGACAGTACTCAATTGCCGTTTCTCATCATCGTTTAGTTCGTGTGCGGAAGTCACTTCCGCATCGACGATTCCGAGCCGTTCAATCAGTTCCGAAAGAAATGCCTGCTCGATCTCAGGAAGGATTTCCGTGCGGCGGTGGTCCACCACAAGATAAATGAAATTCCGTACGGCGACGTCGAGGCCCATCTTCCCGGCTACCTCGGCGATCACCTTGCGCTTTACTTCAGCATTGAGCGCGGGGCTTTCCAGAGCGTTTCGCAAATCCGCTATCGAAGAGAAAGCCTCGACGAACGCCGCAAGATTCCCTTTTATGGTCTCGCTATTTTTTCGCTCGACCGCAACATCCGCCAGAGCGGCTGCGTACCGTTCTGCTACGGCGCTCAATTGACGCTCCTCTCCAGCTCAGCCACGAACGTCTCAAATAATTTCTGTTCGGCTTTTGCCGTCAGCTGCTGTCGCAACAGCGCCTCGGCCTTATCCACGGCCATGCGCGCAGCGAGTGCTTTTACTTCGAGTCGTGCCGCCCGCTCCGCCGCGGCAATTTCGGCGAGCGCTGATTTTTCTATCTTTTGCGCTTCTTCCTTGGCCTGGTCGCGCAAGCGCTGCGCTTCCGCCTCGCTGTCGCGCTTGGCCTCCGCTTTCATCGCTTCGATTTCTTTCGGCAGGTTGGCGAGCTTGGCTTCTATTTCCTTCTTCTGTTTCTCAGCTTCTTCGCGCGCCCGGGTACCTTCTTCAATTTTCTTAGCGGTCTCTTCGGCAGTAGCGCGGAAAACCGGGCCGCCATACTTCACGGCGAAGTACCCGATGGCGCCAAACACGATCGCGAAATTCAGCCATCGGAACGCCCAACCGGTCGGAGTGTCTGCCGGCGAATTCTCTGCTTCTTGCGCCAGCATGGGAGTCACCGCGATCAGCAGAAACACCACAAGAGAGCTTATCCGCTGGACGAGTTTCATTACCTTGGCCAGCCTCCCGCCGGCGGCGCTGGCCTCTCCAAAATCATGTGCGCGATTTCGGCGGCGATCGTCGGAACAGTGAGTTCAAGCTCAGCCAGTGCCGCCTGGCTTTCGGCGGCAATTTTCTTCTTGGCATTCGTCACATCTTCTTGCGCACGCGAACGCATCGCTTTCAGGAAACGCTGGCGCTCCTCAAGCACTGCTTGGCGCGCGGCTTCCTGCTCGGCATAGATTCCACCACGGGCGATTCGAATGGCATTGTTGTAGCTCTCAAGCTCCTTCTTCGCATCTTCCCGCGCCTTGGCCGCCTCGGCTTGAGCTCCTTCGATGCGCGCCTTACGCTCATCCATCGCCTTCAGGATCGGCGTGAAAAAAGCCCAGCGCATGAAGAAATAGAAGAGAAAAACAATGATAACCGTGGGCACAGCTTGGAGAAACAACTCGCCGAGTTGATGAAGAATTTCCATTTCCGATTAGTCTGGTGCTGGGCGCCGCGCTCCGGGTCAGTTTACCTTGGCTATTCCGTTTCCCCAACGGAACACACTTCTAGGACTGCAAACAAAGCCCGTGATTATCGCATCCACTCCGCGCGTCCGTCAACTTGGGTAACTGGCGCTGCGAGGCTTATCTCCTATAGAATAGGCGGGTTTGTCGGTGCGGCGAACTGCTTTCTATCTGCAATCACGCCTCGCGACCAGCAATCTTCAAGGAGAATTCGGATGCCATCATTCCCCGGAGTCGATTACCTCGACTTCGACTCGGTCCTCAGCGACGAAGAAAAGCTTGCTCGCAATACCGCGCGGCAGTTCGTCGACGCTGAAATCATGCCCATCATCGAGCAGTACAACCGCGAAGGAAAGTTTCCTGTTCAGCTCGTACCCCAGATGGCCGAGCTCGGACTTTTCGGCGCGAGCCTGAAAGGCTACGGCTGCGCAGGCATGTCTAACGTCGAATATGGGCTCGTCACCCAGGAACTTGAACGCGGCGATTCCGGATTGCGCAGCTTCGTTTCGGTGCAATCGGCGCTGGTGATGTATCCGATTCACGCCTTTGGTTCCGATGCGCAAAAAGATAAATGGCTACCGCTCTTGCAACAGGGCAAAGCCATCGGCTGCTTTGGCCTCACCGAGCCGCAATTCGGCTCCAACCCCGGCGCCATGCTCACCCGCGCGGTGAAAAAAGGAAATGAGTACATCCTCAACGGCGAAAAAATGTGGATCACCAGCGGCTCGCTCGCCGACGTCGCTGTAGTCTGGGCGAAATGTGAGAACGATAAAATCCGCGGCTTCCTCGTCGAAAAAGGTACGCCGGGATTTAAAGCCTGGGACGTTCACGGAAAATATTCGCTGCGCGCCTCCGTGACTTCAGGGCTAGCGATGAACGACTGCAAAATCCCGGCGGCGAATCTGCTCCCCAACGTCGAAGGCCTGAAAGGACCGCTCTCCTGTCTCAACCAGGCGCGCTACGGAATCGGTTGGGGCGCCATCGGCGCAGCGATGGCTTGTTATGATTGCGCACTAAATTATTCCAAGCAGCGCAAGCAGTTCGACAACAAACCCATCGCGTCGCACCAACTTGTGCAGGAAAAACTAGTCTGGATGATCACCGAAATCACCAAGGCGCAATTCCTCGCCTTGCAAGTGGGCCGCCTGAAAGATCAAGGCAAAGTGCACCCATCGCACATCTCCATGCTCAAGATGAACAATGTCTGGATGGCGCTTGAAACCGCCCGCAGCGCCCGCTCCATTCTCGGCGCCAATGGCATCGTCGACGACTACCCCATCATGCGCCACATGAACAACCTCGAATCCGTAATCACCTACGAAGGCACGCACGACATCCACAAACTCATCATCGGTGAACGCATCACCGGAATCGGGGCCTTCGCATGAGAATCCAATCAGCCAAGAATCAACCCGGATTTAATCGGGACACCGCTCGTGGTTACCGGCGCCCGGTTTTAGTGGCACAGGCACTCTTGCCTGTGCTCTTACTAATTGCGGCAACCACAGCCAAAACCGCCTCCCCACAAGCTATCGCACAAAAACCCAAAATCCGCGCAGTCACCGCTTTCATCCGCCTAGATCGCGTCAATTACCAACCCCAAATCCAGGAAACTCTAAAATTCCTGCACGCCGCGAAATCCGCATACGAGAAATCCGGCTACGAAGTCCAAACCATCCGCATCACCACACAACCATTCCCCGAATACACGCAAGGCATGTCCACGGCCGACGCCCTGGCTTTCTTCAGAGCCTACGATGCGCTCGCCGTCAAAGAAGGCTTCGACGCCTCCATCGGTCCCGCCATGACGAAGGATTCCGACGACCCGCGCTACGCGGACCTGCTGGCCCAAATTATCGCCAATTCCAAAATCCTCGAAGGCAGCGTCAGCATCGCCGGAGAAGACGGCATCCACTGGAAATCAATTCACGCCACCGCCGGCATCATCAAATACCTCGCAGCACACACGGCGCACAGCCAAGGCAATTTCAATTTTACCGCAGCTGCGATGGTTCCACCCAATACGCCGTTTTACCCGGCATCCTTCACGGGTGAAGAAAATCATTTCGCGATCGCGCTGCAATCCGCGAATGTCGTTGCGGACGTCTTCAGCTCGGTCCACTCGCCCGACGAAGCTGTATCGCACCTCCGCGATACGCTCGGCCGTTACGCGCAGGAAATTGAAGCCACTGCAAAGCAGGTCGATCAACAAACAGGGTGGAAATACGGCGGAATCGATCTCTCACCCGCACCGCTCAAAGAAATCTCCATCGGCGGCGCCATCGAAAAATTCTACGGTGCCCCGCTCGGTTCCAGCGGCACTCTTACCGTGGCTGCAATCATCACCCGCGCCTTGAAAGAAATCCCGGTCACTCACGCTGGTTATTCTGGTCTCATGATTCCAGTCCTCGAAGATTCCATCATCGCGCAACGCTGGAGCGAAGGCCGCCTTACAATGGATTCCCTACTCTCGTATTCCGCCGTCTGCGGCACGGGCCTCGACACGATCCCGCTTCCCGGTGATATCTCCGAAGACCAGCTCGTTCGCATCCTGGGCGATGTCGCCAGCCTCTCGGTGAAATGGCACAAGCCGCTTTCAGCGCGTCTGCTACCGATCGCCGGAAAAAAGGCCGGTGATATGACCGAGCTCGACGATCCGTTTCTCGTCAACGCCAAAATCCAACCCCTCCCCTAAAACCTTACCTCCAATCACATTCGGAATAGCTGCGGTCGCGCCTGCTATACTGCGCCGATGGAGCCGATACGACTCGCGATCACATTTCTTCTGTTGACCCATTCCGCCTTCGCGCAAACAGCGCTCCAGCAGCAGATCAGGGCGATTGCGGCCGACGCACAAGGCCGAGTCGCCGTGGCCTGCTCGCTGCCGGATTCGACCCTAAATTGTGATCTGAACCCACACGCACATCCGCCCATGCAGTCGGTCTTCAAATTACCGCTCGCAATCGCTGCTCTTCATCTCATCGAACAGGGTACGTTTTCGCTCGACCAACCCATCCGGTTTCTCCCCAGCGATCGGTTCCTCCCGCACACTTACAGTCCTCTCCAGGACAAATACCCCGAAGCGAACGTTGACGTTCCTCTCCGCGAACTTCTCCGCCTCACCGTTTCTTTTAGCGATAACGCGGCTGCAGATTTGGTATTGCGCACAATCGGCGGACCAACGGTGGTGGACAACTACGTTGAATCGCTCGGAGTCCCAGGCTTTCATTTGGAAGATGGAGAGCACGGCCTCGCTCGCGACGTCACCACCCAATATCGGAACTGGTTTGAACCCGCAGGCGCGGTCCGGTTACTTCGGCGGATCAGCGATGATTCTCCACTTACTCCCGAGCACACCAAAATGCTATTCAAATGGATGGAAGTTTCTCCTACCGGGCCGCGCAGAATCAGAGGCGAGCTACCCACAGGGACAATCGTAATGCATAAAACAGGGACATCTCCCACTCGAGACGGCGTAGCTTTCGCCACCAACGATATCGGCCTGATCACTTTGCCTGACGGACGCCGCCTGGCAATTGCTATTTTTATCACCGATTCAAAGGCTGACGAAGCAACTCGTGACGCTGTGATTGCCCGCATCGCAAAAGCCGCCTACGATGAAAGCACCCAAGTCAAAAAATGAAACAGCACCGCTTCCTTGCCTCGCTCCACTTCGCTATGATGGTTGCAACGGGATATACCCCCGCCCGAGCTGGTCACGAAACCGGGAGAAACAATGGAAAAAGAGCTTAGCCTGGAATTTCTGCGCGTTGTCGAACGCGCCGCCATCGCCTCTGCCCACACCATGGGCCTTGGTGATCGCCACAAATCCGATCAAATGGCCGTCGAAGCGATGCGCTCGGAGATGGATACTGTTCACATGGACGGCACCATCGTCATCGGCGAGGGCGAGCGCGACGAGGCTCCCATGCTGTTTATCGGCGAAAAAGTGGGCGCCGCTGTGAAGAACAAGAACGGAAAATATCCCGAAGTCGTAATCGCCGTCGATCCGCTCGAAGGCACGAATCTCTGCGCCACCGGCGAACCGAACGCCATCGTCGTCCTCGCCGCAAGTGAGCCGGGTGGCTTGCTCCACGCGCCTGATCTCTACATGGAAAAAATTATCGTCGGCCCGTCGTGCAAAGGTGTGGTTGAACTCGATGCTCCGGTTGCCGATAACCTCAAAGCAATCGCCAAGCGCCTGAACCGAAGGGTCGAGGATCTTGTCATCATAGTTCTCGACCGACCGCGCCACGAAAAGCTGATCGCCGATATCCGCGCCACCGGCGCCCGCATTCGGCTGATTTCCGACGGTGACCTCTCCGCGGGCATCAGCGCCGCCGTCATCGGCACAGGCGTTCACGCGGTGATGGGAACTGGCGGCGCGCCAGAAGGAGTGCTCACCGCCGCAGCGCTTCGTTGCCTCAACGGCGAAATTCTCGCGCGGCTCGTAGTCTCGAAGCCCGAGCATCACGAGCGTATCGGCCAGATGGGAATCAAGGATCCGAAGAGGATCTACAAGACCGACGAACTCGCCCCGGGCAAGAAAATCATTTTCGCGTGTACCGGAGTGACAGGCGGCAACCTGCTGCGCGGCGTGCGTTTCTTCGGCGAGGGCACTCGCACCCACTCGTTAATTCTCACGTACGACGACCGGCAGGTGCGGTTCATTGATACGGTGCATCTCTACAAGCGCGACGACATCAAGGTCGTCTTCTACTAATCCGCGTACTAATCCGCGCTTCGCCGCTCCCGTGACAGCAAAACTGCCGTAGCTCAGGTCACTCCCGATCGACGTTGGATCGGGATGACCTGAGGCCTTTGCGCGCGACACCTTGTTACCGCGGTAGCGGCGAAACGCAGATTGGGGACTTGAGCCGATTGTCGAAGGAAACTTTTCGCGCCTATTTCGCGTATCTTTAAGAGAGAAACACGCAAGGGGTGAAGTATGTCAACCGCACCAATCGGCCCGCCCAGCAGTAACCCTCTCCCGCCACAACATCCTCCGAAACGCAATGACGCTGTCCTCTGGATTCTCGCCATCGTGGGCGGCGGTTTCGTTGTTCTTGTTCTCGGCGGCTTGCTGCTCGCCAGCATGTTCATCCGCCGTGTCCACGTGAACCAGACCGGCAAGCAAGTCGAAATCGAAACGCCCGCGGGTGCACTGCGCGTGAACGGTGACCAAGCCCATGCAACCGGCCTGCCCGTATATCCCGGCGCGAAGCAGGATAAATCAGAAGGCTCGACGGTAGAGCTCTCGGCAATCAGCGGAGCAGGCCTGGGACTCGCTACGGAAAAATACGTCACGTCTGACGATCTCGACGAAGTCTCCGAATGGTACCAGCAGCAACTTGGCCCGGGCTACAAACGCGAAGAGCACGGCTCTGCAACGCATCGCGAGCACGTCAGTTCAGATGCAGACGTCGCCTACGTCTATGAGAAGGGCGATACCACGCGTCTCGTAGCACTCACGAAGAAGTCAGACGGGGTGGATATCCAGCTCCTCCGCATCGGAAAAAAAGAAGTCCAATAGAGTTTGCCAGATTAGATTTTATTAGGAGTGAACTGCGGGATTCGCCGTTCGAAACTCGTCCCGGCGATGAGAGTCGCCCGGCTTGCCGCCGGCGGAGCCAACGTCGTCCGCCGTGCGGGGTTGGGCCGGGCTGACCCAGATCTCGTTGTGCGCGCCTACTTCTCTAGGAATATCAACTACCGCTGAATCGCGGCCGCTAGGTGGCCAAGGTTCTGTCTTCGAGGCATCGAATGCGCCGCGTGCGCCGCCATTCGGTCCGAAGCCAGCGCTACAAGCGGCCGCGAATGGTTCGTATTCACGTGTTCGCTGATCGCTTGCAGCCTCTTCAGAATCCCCTGCCACTGAGCCCAATCCAACTGCCGCAGGAATGGCCGAAGACCCTGAATGAACGGATCCTCGAGCACCGTCTCGCCATTCGTCTCCGGAACGAAGAAACGGTTCAGACCAACTCCCAGCGCTTCGGCAATCTTTTCAAGCGTGCCGAGGCTGGGCGTCATCTGCCCGCTCTCGATTCGGGACAAATACGAGCGTGACACGCGAGAGCGTGCTTGCAATTGGCTCTGCGTCATCCCGCGCGACTCCCGCAACTGCCGGATTCGCTGGCCGATGTTCTCGACAGTCTCGCGATTCGGCCAGTTCTCGAACAGCTGGCGGTCATCACCAGGTAGATCCTGCGGCGACGGCGTCGGAATGACGAACGCCACCTTAGGAGGCATTAAGCGCAGGCAACGACGGCAGTTGCCTGTGCGTGTGCGGTATTGCACCAGTCCGCATACCTGACAGCGAATCACTTCTCGATCGAGTTCCATACTGGTTGCCACTGCATCTTTATCTGCCACCGGATCTCCTCGCAGACTATTCCGGCGATGCGAAAGGGAGGAACGTCACAACAGTGGGAAGGCAGGACTGGCGCGCGAGTGATTCTCCCCATCGTGCCACTTCTTGTCAAGCGATATTTATTCCCCGGAATGCCCGCACAGTCTAGTCATCCCGCACACGACGCACAAACAAAATGACTTCGCATCTGCTCGCCGTGCTTGGACCGCTTCTAAATTTCTTCGCCTGACATTTCGCGTCTTCCCATCCCAGCCAAAAACTGACTATTTCTTTCCTGTGTGACAATTTCCGTATCGAAACACATTCGACATCGGCCTTGCTCGTCCACTTATTGCAATCGTCATGCCACGCAATTTTATGAATCTCTCACCCTGCTTTTTTCGGCCGATTCGCCCCAGTTTGCCCTGCATTTTCCGTTCGATAGCCTCCAAATCGCTTCCCCAACCCCTTGTGTTCAATACATGACGAGAACAAACGCCGAAAATCATTTTGCGACGCTTTCATCTGATTCCGTCTCAAAATGGTACGCCGCGTCTCGCCGGGTGCCTCGGCGTCTCATCCTTGGCGTTCTGCTGCCCAAACCGACGCTTGCCGTCGCCCTTCTAGCTGCTCGCTCGGAATCTTTCCAACGAGGTGTCTATCGTCCAAAATCACCCCAACATCAGACACAATCTGCCCCGGTAGCCACGACGACGCCGTACCTCGTCGTGGGCCTGTCGCCTTAGATCTTTCTCCCGCCGTGATCCTTCTCTCTCAGTCGTACGATTCCCGGCTAAAATAGCTCTCGCCCGTACCCAATCCGTCTACTACACCACACGTAGTTGCATTAATATGATCCTCGAGGAAAAAATGCCGAATCGAGACGACGCCTGGAATCTTCTCTGCGAATACACACAGAGCGAAAGCCTCCGAAAGCACGCCCTGGCCGTGGAAGCCTGCGTTCGCGCCTACGCCCGCAAGCTCGGCGGCGATGAAAACACCTGGAGCCTCGCCGGCCTGCTTCACGATTTCGACTACGAGCGCTGGCCTAACGCCGAGCATCACCCCACGAAAGAACATCCCTACGAAGGCACGCAGATTCTCCGCGAGCGCGGCTACTCCGAAGAAATCATTCACGCGATCCTTGGCCACGCCAGCTACTCCGGCGTTCCACGCGTTTCACCGCTCGATCGCACGCTCTTTGCCTGCGACGAACTCGCCGGCTTTCTCACCGCCTGCGCCCTCATCAAACCTTCCAAAAGCATCCACGAGGTGGAAACCGCATCCGTGAAGAAAAAACTGAAAGACAAAGCGTTCGCGCGCGGCGTCAATCGCGACGACGTCTACAACGGTGCCCAGGAACTCGGCGTCCCCCTCGACGATCACATCGCGTTTTGTATTGAAGCCCTCCGCGGCGTCGCTCCACAACTTGGCCTCAGTGGTCCCAGCGTCTCCTGAACCAGGTCTAAACGATGAATGCTTGCTGCCTACTATTCAAGACCGGGCGCTTCAACCTTACTGCCGTCAAGGATCATTTCATCAATCCCTGCTGCTTCGGGGAAGATCTGGCCGCATGGCTTCGCGACAAATTGGTTGCGAAAGGCGTTATGTCTTCGGGCCCCGGGCAGGAGGATTGGGGCTGGTACCTGAACGTGAATTATTTCCGAGACTCCTACTTCCTAGGCATGTCCGGGAATGCTCATCAACAAGGCTGTGACGGAGGCCAGTGGCGAATCATTGTCGAAAAAAAACGATCGGTCTCGCAATGGTTTCGCGGTACCGGCAAAATTCTTGAAAATGATCGCATGATGCTGCTCATTGAAGAGATCCTCCAAGCAGAACCGAATTTTCAAGAGGTTTACCGCGAGCGCCACCTTTGAGCCGTCCCACTGACGTCAAACGCGTCTTTTTGTCCACCGAGTGGCGCGATCTTCTGATGCTCAATTACGAAATCGATCCCGAGCTACTCCGCCAGTTCGTTCCGCGCGGCACGGAACTCGATTCTTTCGAAGGTAAAACATACGTCAGCCTCGTCGGCCTTCGCTTCGCCCGCACGAAGCTCTTCGGTTTAATCTCCGTTCCCTTCCATTCGGATTTCGACGAGGTGAATCTCCGCATCTACGTTCGCCGCCGCGAAGGCAGCGAAATCCGCCGCGGCGTGATGTTCATAAGCGAAATCGTCTCGCTTCCCGCCGTCACGTTCATCGCGCGCCTGGCATACGCAGAAAATTACAGGACGCTGCCGCTTCGCCACTCGATCAATCTCGCCGATTCGGGCGGCTCCCTCGAATACAGCTGGGAGCTGAATCGCCAACGGTTTCGCCTTCACGGTCAAACGCAAGGCTCACCATCTCGCGCCTCCGACGGCAGCCTCGAACAATTCATCTCCGAACATTATTGGGGCTATTCGCGGCGCCGCGACGGCAGCTCCCTCGAATATCACGTGGCTCACGAGCGGTGGCGAATCTGGCGTGCATCGAGCGCCACATTTGAAGGCGATGGCGCCGCCCTCTATGGACCTGACTTTGGTAGCATTCTTTCGCGGCCACCGCGCTCAGCATTCATCGCCGACGGTTCGCCCGTTCTTGTCTACGCCGCTCGTCGTATCGATTGAGCTGCGTCGAATAAAAGCAATCACAGAAAATTTTCCACGCACACTTGTGCTAGAATCCGCAAACTCTATGGAGAAGGCCGGACAAGTTCTCGGCGGTGCCCTGCGACGCCTTCATCGCCCCGAAGCCGCCCTCGCTTGGCTCGTAAGTTCGTGGCCCAAAATCGTCGGCAAAGCTCTCGCCGCTCGCACTCGTCCGTTGCGCTGCGAAAAGGGCTGCCTCGAAATCGCGGCCGACAATAAAGCCTGGCGCAAGCAACTCGAAGACATGAAGCCGGAGTTCTGCGCCCGCATCAATGAAGCCTGGGGTGGCAAATTAATTTGTGAAGTAAAATTCGTCGCCGCCAAACCCGGCCCGAGTCGCGTCCCTCGCGAACTCGACAACGAACACACGCCCTTCGTCCGCCGCGGCAAACGCTAGAATTTCTCCCGCACCTTCGATAACCTCAAATCATGCCGCAGCGAATCGCATTGATCGCCGGCGCTACCGGACTGGTTGGCTCCCTCTGTCTGAAGCAGCTGCTCGACGATCCCGCCTACGCGCAAGTTATCTCGATCTCGCGCCGGCCGGCATCCGAATCGCACCCCAAGCTCGTCCAGAGACTCGTCGACTTCGATAATCTCACGCAGTTAGCTCCGATTGCCGCGAACGACGCCTTCTGCACCCTGGGCACCACAAATGCCAAAGCCGGTTCCCGGGAAGCGTATCGCAAAATCGACTTCGGCTATTCGAAAGCCTTCGCGGAATTTGCTCTGGGAGGAGGCGCGCAACAATTCGCACTGGTGTCGTCGGTGGGCGCAAACGCTCGTTCGCGGACTTTTTATCTCCGCACGAAAGGCGAACTCGAAGAAGCGGTGAAAGCGCTCCGCTTCGCCTCCGTGCACATATTTCAGCCCAGCTTCCTGATGGGTTCGCGCACCGAACAACGCGCCGGTGAAGGCATCGGCCTTGCTCTCGCGAAAGCATTGCAGTTCGCGTTCATCGGCGGCCTAAGCAAATATCGCCCGATCGAAGCTTCGCGCGTGGCAGCAGCGATGATCGCAGCGGTCAAACGCGCGGAACCCGGCCGCCACACCTATCTGTTCGACGACATGCAATCGTGGCGAAGCACTCAACCGCGCCCGCCGGCTAAAATCTAGATTCAAATCGCGAGAACTCGTTCTCTTCCTTCCACTGCAATCGCGCCTTCTCGCTCCCCGCCAGAAATTCCCGGCACGGCGCACCAGCAGGCTCGCCACTCAATTTTTCATTCGCGCACGCGGCCACCATCCTGAATTCCTCCGGCGCCACCCACAAACTCGCCCCCGCCAAAAACGCATGCTCCAGGCTGTCACGCACCATACGCTTCAGCGTCAAATAGTCGACGTCATATCCCTCCACCGCGCGTCGGAAATACCAGGTCAGCTCCGATCGCACAATCGCCTCATCATCCGTCGCCAGCGACACCGGCACGCCTCCGCGCAAATATGTCGGCAGCACATTCTCCGATCCCTTCATATCGCGCACCACTTCGTGGCTGTACAGGCAGTCCTCCACCAGAATGTGCTTCCGCGCCATCAACGCGACAAGGCCAACCGGATCCTGCTCGTAAATCACATCGAGGCCGTGGCCGATTCGCTCGGCGTGCCCGATCTCAATCGATTTTCGAATGTGCGACGCGTACAGCTCCGATGGCTTCACCTCGCCCGGCGTCAATTCGCCCGCATGCAGCGTGATGTGCACCTTCGGATACACGCCATGCAGATAATCCAGCATCCGCATCTGCAAATCGAAATCGTTCAGCGCGTTGAACTCATCCTGCGACTGCACTAGATTGATTCCCACCACGCGCGGATCGGCGCTCGCGATCTCAAACCCCGCGACCATCTGCGCGAACACCTGCCCCTTCGGAAACGCGCGCAACACTTGATTCAAGTAGCGAAGCGTCACCGCACATCCCACGTCCGCCTGCGCCCCATCGCAGCCCAGCACCTGCCGCATTTTCGCTTCAGCGTCGTCCAGGTTCTTCCGCCCATCGGCCACCACTTTGGCCATTCCCCCGGCCAACATCTGCGAACGCATCACGGCGAAATCGTCGTTCCATCCAATCTGCTTCCCGAGTTGCAGGGCCTCGCCCTGATCCGGCGTCAGCATCGTCTCCAGATACACCTCGTTCTGCGCTCCGGCGCGATGCGTCACCTCCGCCAGCATTTCTCCCCAGTGTTTGTTCGTCACCAAATCGAATTTCCCGAACGCCGCGAAAAAATGCAGCCGCACGTCGCGGTCTTCAGCCGTGGGATGGAAATTCCGGATCGACAAAGCGTCAATCACCAGGTTGCGAAAAACAAAATCGCTGATCGCCTGCGACGCCGGCAACAATCCGCGAGCCGCATCGCACGGCGGCGGCAATATCTTGAACGTAGCGCGGTCGATGCAATCCCCATCTTCCACCGCGTAATTGATGTAGCTCTCCGCATACACGGCGCCGGTCAGGTGATGATGCAGGTCGCCGCCCTTCGGTATCCGCTCGAGAAAACCCATCAGTCCAGCGGCTTTTCTCGCACTGACGCCAGATATTTCTCCGTCCGCTCTTCAGCCGCGGCGCCCGGCGGCTTCGCGATGGACGCCTTCGATGGGCTCTGCGCGCCAGCCGCAAGAGCCGCCGCGGATGCGCACACAAATGCACAAAAGAATTTAAAGGATGGATGTTTCACGAATTTGAAGTCAGTGCCTTCCGCGCCCACTAGCGCCCATTAATGTTTGATCACAACGATCGACGCGTCCGCCTCATACCCTTCATCCTGCAGCGTCTTCATCGCCGCCGAACGCAGCGAAGCATCGTCCGCATTTTTCCCCGCGTCGCAATACCGCCTCACCACTTCTTCGCCCACCACAATTCGCACCAGCCATTTCGACTTCGCCGAGTCCCACGAGACTTCCACCTCGTCCGCTCGCATGGTGCCTCCTGTATGCCCTCCGCGCATTGTAATCCAGACGACGCCCCCCACAACACCACTCGCTAAGCTCGCAACCCCTTCGCCCGTTTCCAACGTCTAATCATCGCGCGCGGCAAATCTCGCCCTCTCAAGGCGAACATCAAGAGGCAAGCGTGAACACTCTGCTCGATTTCGGCCGCGTCTTTCTCGCAATTCCCATTGCGGCTTTTGGCATTCAATATTTTATCTACGGACATCTCGAGGGAGGCCTGCCCGTCGTTCCTCCCTGGATTCCAAGCGGTTCCGTTCTCGCTTACGTCGCCGGCGCAATCCTGCTCGCCCTTAGCGCAGGGCTCCTGGTCAAGAAATACGCCCGCCTGTCCGCGATCCTCCTGGGCGCCTCCTTATTCTTCTGCGTCCTGTTCCTTCACACCCTCCATCTGCACGACATCATCAACCGCGGAAATGATCGCACGCGGGCAGTCGAGCCCATGGCCCTCGCCGCCGCGGCCTGGGTGCTCGCCGGAGCCATCCCAGCGGCAACCTCGAGCTTTCGCGGACGAGAGAACCTCATCGCCATTCTCGCCAGAATCGGACGCTGCGTTTTTGCATTCGCATTGATCGTCTTCGGCATTCAGCATTTCATGTACGCAAAATTCATCGCCACTCTCATCACCTCCTGGATTCCCGGCAAACTTTTCTGGACCTTTCTCACCGGCGTCGGCATGATCGCCGTCGCTCTCGCAATCATCACCCGTATTTACGCGCGCTTCGCCTGCCTCATCCTTGCAGCCATGTTCTTCCTGTGGCTCGTGGTCCTGCACGCCCCACTCGTCGCCACCCATTTCAACAACGGCAACCAATGGAGCAGCCTCTTCGTAGCAATGGCCATGGGCGCCGCCTCTCTCATCCTCGCCGCCACAGCCCAAAACCAGCGCCAACCGCATCGCCGAGATTCAACGTAAAGTCAACTGAAGTGCATCGAGGGCAGGCACCACAAGGCAGGACACCAGGGCAGGACACCGGGGCAGGACACCAGGGCAGGACACCAGGGCAGGACACCACGGGCAGGACACCAGGGCAGGACACCACGGGCAGGACACCACGGGCAGGACACCACGGGCAGGACACCACGGGCAGGACACCACGGGCAGGACACCACGGGCAGGACACCACGGGCGGAAACCAAATGATCAAACTCGTCTACTGCATCACAAAAAAGCCAGACTTATCCGACGAAGAATTCTCTCGCTACTGGAAAAACATCCACGGTCCCATAGGCGCCACCATCCCCCGCCTCCGCAAACTAGTCCAAAGCCACCGCCTAAACATCCCCGGTGACAAATATCCACCCGCCTATGACGGCATAGCAGAACTCTGGTTCGACACCGTAGAAGACCTCGTCGCAGCCCGCCAATCCCCCGAATGGCAAGCCTCAACCGCAGACGAAGCCAACTTCCTAGACCACACAAGAGTCGCCTACTTCGTCACTGAAGAGCACGTCCTCGTGTAGTTCAGGTCCCAGACCTGAGGCCCGATGCTCTGGTGGGGCCGACCTTTCAGGTCCGCCATTAACAAATCGAACGGGATATTCCTTACGCGCAGCCTCATCGGAAGCGTCTTAACACCCCCCAATTAAGGGTGGTGTCCTAATTTGAATTGTTATTTGGCGACTGCGGCATTCACCGTGCTCCGAATCCACTCGGACAGGGTTTGCTTATTGGCCTTCGCTGCCGTGGTCATTACCTTCAAATCTTGGGAATTGAATCGAACGGGCACGATGCGACTTTTTGCTGCACCACGCGGAAATCGCGGACGCCCTACTTTCCTACGCTTCTTCTCCGTCGGCAGAGCGTTTGCCATTTGCCTTCTTCCTCTAGATATAACTGTATTACAGTAATTTATGTTCGTCAAACGTATTCATGTGTTACACTAACTTCAGTATGGATAACGAGAATGCTACCCCCAACCAGCCCGAGACACCCTCCGATAGTAATCCGAACATTCAAAGTGCCGAGCCCAACACTCCCCCAGAAGCAGCCCAGCCACAACCCGCCAACGAACTCCAAGATGTAAAGAAAGAACTGGGCAGTTATGAGCGGGCTACTCTTAAATGGACAAGCATAATTGTCGGAATCAACCTTCTCACATGCTTATTCGTCTATCTCCAGTGGCGTGAAATGAAATCTGGTTCCGCCGACACTCACGATCTTGCGATTGCCGCTGAAACGCAAGCCGGGAGAATGAAAAATATGTCGGACGCCGCTGAAAAGATACAAAGGGCCGCCGAAAACATGGTTGTCCAAGAGCAAAGGATTGCCGACAACGCCAAAGCTTCTCTCGATGCAAGTAGTAGGCAAAGCAGAGCTGCATTGGATGCCACAATTGGTAATTCCAGAAGAGAACAGAGAGCATGGATTAACATAACTTTCGGAGAAGTTATGTGGAACGAAGGAGATCCGATTTACGTTCCTATAACTACCACTAATGTTGGGAAAACTCCCGCCAAGAATTACTTTCTTCACGCCGTTGTCCGCTTGGTTCCAAACAATCTGGAAGCCGAGGAAGTGCTGTCTTCTTTTCCCTATCAAGGCATTCCACATTTTCAGAGTTTTGTTGGAATGATGCCGCCGGGAGGAACGCATACTGGTACCGCCACTAGCTACGACCAAAACTCCAATGCTCGGATTCTTTCGAAAGAAGAGCTTTCGGAAATGGACACCGGGCGAGCTTTTATTGTTGTCTATGCGGAAGTCAGGTATACGGACATCTTTGGTGTAGACCACTGGACTAGGAGCTGTGTGTACACCAAGGACCCGAGTGTGCATGCCGTGTATGCCTCCAAATGCCCACTCTACGACGACATAGACAACAATTGAGATGAACGCGGTTGTTCCCCCTAATTACGGTGCCGCTTGCGCTGTGCTGTACATCTCCCTAGAATCTAGCCGCGTCTAAGTAAGATAGCTGGGTGCCACCGGCGTCAAAACGGCCGCCAAGGCTACTTGGGCACCGAGCGCCGCAGCTGACGGACAAATTGGCTGCGCCCTGGCCATCTCGGTTTCTCCGGGCCGGCCAGAGTCACCGGGGTTTTAATCTACGGTGGCGCGATTAAGAATCGAGCCAAACGGCTCTTTTTCAACAACATAAGAATTTTTAATCGGCGGTAAAAGGGCACCTAAGGATTGGCGCCTCGAAGAAAAAGGCGCGGAGGTTAACGAGTGAAGATTAGTCGCGAAGATGTTCTGCGAGTCGCCGAACTGGCGCACCTTGAGCTGACGCCCGAGGAAATCGAGCTCTATCGCGGCCAGCTCGACGAGATCCTCTCGTACATCGGCAAGCTCGAGAAGCTCGACGTCTCAAACGTCGAGCCCATGGCGCAAGTCCTCTTCCCCGCACCAGGTGAAGACCATCCGGAGCTCCGTGACGACACGCTAGTTCCGTGCGACATCGCCGACGCCGTCCTCGCCCAAGCCCCTGACGCGGCAAAGCCCTTCTTCCGCGTCCCCAGAGTGATCGAGCGGTGAGCGAGATACTGGAAAACGAGCGATGAGCCCAACCTCGACATGGACGATCAGCGGAGTTCGCGACGCGCTGCGAACCAAGGAGATTTCCGCGCGCGAACTGACCAAGGACTTCTTCGCCCGCATCGAGAACCGCAACCAAGAGCTAAACGCGTTCCTCGCTCTCTCAGTTGATCGCGCCTACGCGCAAGCAGACCGAGTCGACGCTATGATCGCCAAAGGCGACGCGCTGCCTGCGCTCGCCGGCGTTCCCATCGCCGTCAAGGACGTCATCAGCACCCGCGACGTCACCACCACCTGCGGCTCCAAGATCCTTGAGACTTACGTCCCGCCCTACGATGCCACCGCCGTCGAGAGGCTCGAGCGTGCCGGCGCCGTAATCCTCGGCAAGACCAACTGCGACGAATTTGCCATGGGCAGCTCGAACGAGAACTCGGCATACGGCCCGGTACGGAATCCCGTTGCTCTTGACCGGGTCCCCGGAGGCTCCAGCGGAGGCTCTGCGGCCGCCGTGGCGGCCGGACTGGCCGTGGCAGCGCTGGGAACCGATACGGGAGGCTCTATTCGCCAGCCGGGAGCTTGCTGCGGCATTCCTGGAATGATGCCAACATACGGACGCGTATCCAGGTATGGGCTCATCGCCTTCGCTTCTTCGCTCGATCGCATAGGGCCACTGACACAAAATGTTACAGACGCATCCGTATTGATGACCGTTATCGCCGGGCACGACCCGAACGATTCCACTTCCGCCGCGCTTCCAGTGCCCGATTACGGTGCAAACCTTGAAAAGCCTCTCGCGGGTATTCGAATCGGAGTGCCCGAGGACTACTTCGGAGAGGGTCTCGATCCCGAGGTTAGGGAAAAAGTGCTCGCCGGGATTGCGCTGCTCGAAAAACTGGGCGCCAAGCGAATTCCGTTGCACATGCCGCATACCGACTATGCGATCGCCACTTACTACATCGTCGCAACCGCTGAGGCGAGTTCGAACCTCGCCCGCTACGACGGAGTCCGCTACGGCCTTCGGGTGCCGAGCACGAGTCTGCGCGATATGTACAAGAAGACTCGCGAGCGCGGGTTCGGTCCCGAAGTGAAACGCCGAATCATGCTCGGCACCTATGTCTTGTCCGCGGGCTATTACGACGCCTACTATCTCCGCGCTCAGAAAGTTCGCTCGTTGATCGCTCGCGATTTTGCCGACGCGTTTCAAAAGGTTGACGCGATTATTACGCCGACCGCGCCGACTCCGGCATTCCGCCTGGGCGAAAAGATAGCCGATCCGTTGCAGATGTATCTCGCCGATATTTATACGGTCACCGGCTCTCTAGCCGGCGTTCCGGGGATTTCTGTTCCATGCGGAAAGACGAAGGCGGGTCTGCCCATCGGGATGCAAATTTTCGGCCCGCACTTCGAGGAAGGCCGCGTCCTGCAGCTCGCACGAGCTTTTGAAAAAGCGGGTGGGTTCACGATATGAGGTTCAGATACTCGCTAGGCTCTCCCAAGATCACGCGCGCATTTTCCGGCAAACCAGCCGCTCTGCGGCAAATATGTCTTCCTGAATCTGCAGAAACTTTCCGCCGATGGAATGTTTCTTTCCGTCCAATTAGCTCTAACACCGATATGCAGGGCAGCGAAAGGAACCCGAAGCGCCCGCAAACCACAGATTTAACGGGGGTTCCCGGATGGGAGTAGCCGGAGAGTCCTTGCTCGATGGAACGGAAGGACTATTGCTGGAAGAGAGTGCGGCGTTTAGTCTCGTTTCAGCATCGAACGGTTTGGGAGGCGGCGAGGATGGTTCGGGTAAAGTCCAGCCAGAAGCTCTTTACCGAGGACGAAGTGGTCCGGCTCACCGGAATCTGCCTCGACCACTTGCGCGCTCTCGCTCTCAACAAGCATCTTGGCAAGCTTGCCCGGGTAGCCTCAGCCGCAGGCGCCGAAGCCGAGAAGTGGCTTTTCACGAATTCCGATCTGATGATCCTCACGGTTCTGCATCCGCGCTGCCAGCACTAGTTTCCCTGCCTGAAGAATTTTTTCGTCCCGTATCCCCGACAGCAAAAACCTGCATCTCAGTTTATAGGTGAACGGGTGATGTCCGTGCAGAGAACGGCTCGCGTGGCGAGAATCTGGCACGCTCATTTTTTACAGGCGATTTGCGCGATCGCCGTGTGTGCCTTGCTCGCGGCATCCGCTAAAGGACTCGAAATTTCAGGGCAGCAATCCAGTCAATCCTCCCAATCTGCGTCGTCCGTCCCGGCCAACACGGGACAACAAGGCCAAGCTTCGCCTCCAGAGTCGAGGATTGCGCATCTCCCCCGCGGGAAAAAGCTGATTCTAAAAGACGGCAATGTCCAGCTTGTGCGTGAATATCAGGTGATGGACGACCGGGTCCGTTTCTACAACACGGAAAGATCGCAATGGGAAGAAATGCCGGCGGCGCTGGTCGATTGGGACGCAACGCGACAAAGTGAAGCAGAACAGAAGAAAACGGATGCCGCGCTGCTCGGCGCCGTGCACAAACAAGAGCAGGCGCGCCGCATCATGCCGCTCGATGTGGACGCAAGCCTGGAAGCGGCTCCCGGCGTTTTCATTCCTCCCGGCGAAGGACTTTTCGTTTACGACGGAAAATCCGTGCTGCGCCTCACGCAAGCGCAGGCAAGCAACAAATTGGATAAGGCCAAGGTGGTTGAACAGGTCCTCGTGCCGATTCCAATCGTGCCGTCTCGCCGCAACCTCTCGATTCCGAGGCCGCATGCCGAGGTTCGCGTGCACAACGAGCAGCCAGAATTCTATATGCGCACCGCGGATGGCCGCGAGCCCGACATGATTTTAATTCGCACGAAAGTGCATGGCGACTCCCGCCTGATCGAGAACGTTGATACTTACCTTCAAGTGATTTCAAAGACGAAGCGAAGTGAAGTTATCGCTGAACGCTGGCAGATAGCTAACGGCGTCTATCGTTTCACGCTCAGCGAATCGCTCCAACCGGGCGAATACGTGTTCACGGAAATCGTAAAGGGCGAAGGGACACATCTGTACGTGTGGGATTTTGGTGTGGACGTCGGGGGAAAATCTTCCGCAGAGAAAAAATAAAGACTCGCGAGCTCATGACGGCGGGAAAATTAGTTTGCTTTCATAGGCTGTACCTGAAGAAGTTCGGAAAGTAAAGTCGCCAGCGCGGAAATTTGAAATGGCTTTTGAAGAACGTGCGCTCCCCTATCCGCAAATGAAGCAATCGTCGAACGTTCCAGCAAGTCTCCCGTCATAAAAACAAATCGGGGCAAAGAACCGCTGGCTTGAGCCCTAAGCTTCTCGAACAACTGCTCGCCGCTCAAACCTGGCAGATTGAAATCGCAGAGCACCATGTCATAGGTGTTGTCGGCCAATAAAGCCAGCGCCTCTTCCGAACTCGCCGCACACTCCACATTCATCCCTCGCGCGGAAAGGCCATCCTGCACAATTTCACGGATGCTTTCTTCGTCGTCTACAATCAGCAGCTTTCGACCACTCAGTGCCGCTGAGACCGGAGCCGCACGCCGGGCGGATGCGGAGTTCGGAGCTTCCAGCCTTTTTTCCACGAATGCCGGGAGGAAAATCCGGAAGGTCGCGCCGGCGCCCTCTGAAGTCTGTAGCTCCATCCGGCCGCCATGGTCTTTAATCACGCCCAGGCAAATCGTGAGACCCAGTCCGCTTCCGCCTCCTGGTCTCTTGGTCGTGAAAAAGGGATCGTAGATTTTGTCGGCGATCCCCCGGGGAATGCCGGGACCGTCGTCGGCGAACTCCACAAGCAGGTTGTTGCCTGCTTGCGACAGCGAAATTCGCACGGTGCCTTTATCGCGCACGGAGGAGATAGCCTGCTCAGCATTCAAGAGGATATTCGCAAAGACTTGTGCGAGCAGCCTGGGATCTCCTTCTACTTCAGGGAGTTTTCCAGCGATCGTGACATCGGCAATGATGTTTCTTTGTTGCAACGATTTCTGGTGAGATTCGATTACCTTCCCAATGACCTCTTCCACCTTCACCTTTAGGCGCTTTTGGCCGGTTGGCACAGCTAATGCCAGTAGGTTCTGGACGATTGCTGCCGCGCGGCGAGCTTGCTGCAGGATAATCTCGACCTGGCGCCGGGTTGGATCGTCGGTGGAGCGTTCGCGCAACAAATCGCTTACCCCGAGGATGGCGGTGAGCGGATTGTTCAACTCATGAGCCGCGCCCGCCATCATCTGGCCCATGGACGCGAATTTCTCCTTCTGCATAAGCTGTTGCTCGAATGTTTTTGCTTCCGTGATGTCGCGAAGGGAGGAAACGACACCGCTGATTTTTTGGTCGGCGTCAAAGAGCGGACCGGCGCTGGCGCGAAGCGTTCGCCAAGTGCCATCCGCATGGCGAGCTCGAAATTCCATCTGCGTGGAAGGGTTTTCTCCCGCCATTACCTGCCGAAAAGATTCGGCAACCCTCGGCTGATCATCGGGATGAACTCCAAAAAGATGGGGCTGCCCGACGAATTCGGCGGGAGCTGCACCGAGGACTTCGTAGACGCGCGGGCTGACGTAGGTAAATCGCCCGCTCGCGTCAAAAACCGCAATCATGTCCGGGAAGCAGGCGATCAGATGGCGGACGAATTCCTGTTCTTGATGTAAACGTTTTTCGATTTCGCGGCGTTCGGTGATATCCACCATGGTCCCCTGCAACCGAACGATGCGCCCGAAGGTGTCGCGAATCGCGAAGCCGGAAGCGAGGCAGTAAACGTGCGAACCATCCTTGCGGCGGAGAATGACTTCCCGATCCTGCAGCGAGCCGCGCGACTGAAGTTCGCGAAGAAGCGCATCGCGCTGAGAGGGATCGGCATAGACCTGGCTAAAATTTCCTAACTGCAGCTCTGCCTTCGATTCGAAGCCGAGCATACGAACCAATGCGGGATTGGCATCGAGCACCTGGCCATCGGGCGTGGTGAAAAAGATTCCTTCGCGCAGGGATTCGAAGAACTCGTTGAAGCGAAGTTCCGCCTGATGCTGAGAGGTGACATCGCGTGCCCAGCCGCTGATTCCCGCGGCGACTCCGTCTTCGGTGACCACTTGAACCCAGCAGTCGAAGTAGCGAAGCTCTCCGCTCTTTTTCAGGCGTAATGAGAGCCTGCCATGGTCCAAACCGGTGTGGAGAAATCCGGGCAGCCAGACTTTGGCCTCTTCGGGTGACGGGGCGGCGACGAACTCGTGAATGCGATGACCGATAAGGGTATGGAAGTCCTCGCCCAATATTTCCGCGAAGCTGCGGTTGGCTACCCGGATTTCACCTTCGAGAGAAATCGTGAAGACGGCCTGGTCGAGGCTATCGATCAGTTCGCGGTAGTTATGCTGGGAACGGGAAATTACATCGACGAGTTTTTTGAACTGCTCCTCGTTGGAGGGTAGGGCGGAGGATGGCTTGTTCGATTCGGCAGATGACTTCGACAAAGTGAAGATCTCCGCTTTCCAAGGTTGCAGCGTTCAGAACGGGTTATTCCGACCAAAATTGTGCACCTGAATTTTACATGTACGACGTTTTACTATCGCTTCGAATGCGAATGTGATTTCCAAGTTGCATAACAGAGACGAGGGTGAGCAACGCGCCCCGGCGAGGTAAAACAAAGCGGCGGCAAGCCGCCGCACTCCATATAAAAAAGGGCGCTCTATGGTGCAGAGCGCCCTGTAGTCTGTCGCTAGAAGAATCCGTCCTTATCGGCTCAGGACGATGATTCTTCGCGTTGGCTAGCTTTCGGCTACGGCGTCGGTATCCTTGCGCAGGAAATCGAGAGCCGCGGCTTCTTCGGGTGTGAGATCCGGACCATTTTGGCCGAATCCGGCGCCCATGCCTTCGCCGTCTTCCGGTGGAGGCAATTCGGTGAGGAGCTGGATGTTGCGGTAGCGCTCCAGACCTGTGCCCGCCGGAATCAGGCGGCCCATGATCACGTTCTCCTTCAAGCCGCGCAGATAATCGACCTTCCCGGAGATAGCCGCTTCGGTGAGAACGCGGGTGGTCTCCTGGAAGCTTGCCGCGGAAATAAAGGAATCGGTCGAGAGCGACGCCTTGGTGATGCCGAGGAGCAGCGGACGGCCGGTAGCGGGACGCCCACCATCGTGAATGATCCGATCGTTTTCCTCGCGGAAGCGGAACTTGTCCACCTGCTCCTCGAGGAGGAACGTCGTGTCGCCCACGTCTTCGACTTTCACCCAGCGCATCATCTGACGAACGATCGTCTCGATGTGCTTGTCGTTAATATTCACGCCCTGCAGCCGGTAGACTTCCTGAATCGAATTGACCAGGTAAGCCTGCGTGTACTTTTCGCCGAGGACGGCGAGGATGTCGTGCGGGTTGAGCGGCCCGTCAATCAAGGGTTCGCCGGCTCGCACGTGTTCGCCTTCCTGCACGTTGATGTGCACGCCGCGAGGAATCGAGTATTCCTTCGTCGTCTTGCCATCTTCGCTTTCGACGTAGATCTTGCGCTGGCCCTTGGCGATTTCGCCGTACTTCACGATGCCGTCGATTTCGCTGATGACCGCGGGATCCTTGGGCTTGCGAGTCTCGAAGAGTTCGACAACACGCGGCAGACCGCCGGTGATGTCTTTGGTCTTCGTGGTTTCGCGCGGGATCTTCGCGAGCACGTCGCCAGGCTGCACTTCGTCACCGTCCACAACCATCAAGTGAGCGCGCGACGGCATGAGGTATTTCTTGGTGCGGCCGCCTGCGCCACGGATGTTGATGGTGGGCTGGTGTTTTTCATCACCGGGCGGCAGCGTGACGACGAGCTGCGAAAGTCCGGTGACTTCGTCCACCTGCTCTTCGATGGTGATGCCGGCTTGCAGGTCCTTGAACTGAACGGTACCGGCAGTTTCGGTGAGGATCGAGAAGGTGTAAGGATCCCACTCGACCATCACTTGACCGAGCGTGACCGGTTGACCGTCTTCGACCTTGAGACGCGCGCCGTATACGACGTGGTGGCGTTCTTTTTCGCGGCCCTTTTCGTCGACGACCGCGATCAAACCGGAGCGGTTCATCGAGACGATCTGCTTGCCGCGGCCCTCGACCACCTTCAAGTCGATGAACTTCACGAAGCCATTGTTGCGGGCTTCGACTTTCGACTGTTCGGTGACGCGAGTGGCGGTGCCGCCGATGTGGAACGTGCGCATCGTGAGCTGCGTGCCGGGTTCGCCGATGGACTGCGCGGCGATGACGCCTACCGCTTCGCCCATCTCGACGAAGCGCCCGGTGGCGAGGTTGCGACCATAGCAGCGTCCGCAAACACCGCGCCGGGATTCGCAAGTGAGCACGGAGCGAATCTTCACGCGTTCGATGCCAGCCGCCTGCATGGAATTGGCCAGCTCTTCGGTGATTTCCTGGTTGATCTCGACGATCACGTTGCCTTCGTAGTCTTTGATCTTCTCGAGCGAAACGCGGCCGACAACGCGGTCGCGCAACGGCTCGACTTCGACGCCGGCTTCGAGAATCGGTTCGACGAAAATTCCGTCAGCCGTGCCGCAGTCGAATTCGTTGATGATCACGTCCTGCGCAACGTCGACGAGGCGGCGCGTGAGGTAGCCGGAATCGGCGGTTTTGAGCGCCGTATCGGCCAGACCCTTACGAGCGCCGTGCGTGGAGATGAAATATTCCAGCACGGTGAGGCCTTCGCGGAAGTTCGAAGTGATGGGCTGCTCGATGACTTCGCCCGAGGGCTTGGCCATCAAACCGCGCATACCGGAAAGCTGCCGGATCTGCTGCTTCGAACCACGAGCGCCGGAGTCCGCCATGACGTAGATCGGGTTGATCACGCCCTGCTTGTCCTGTTCTTCGAGGGCTTTGAACATTTCGTCGGCAACGCGCTCGGTTACGTCCGACCAGATGGCGATGATCTTGTTGTAGCGTTCGCCATTGGTGATCGCGCCGTCGAGATATTGCTGCTGCACTTTGACGACTTCATGTTCGGCTGTGCCGACCAGCTTCGATTTCACGTCCGGAATCACCATGTCGCTGATGCTGATGGAGACGCCGGCTTTCGTTGCGTAGAGGAAGCCGAGTTCCTTCAGCTTATCGAGCATGAGGACGGTCTTTTCAAGGCCAAAGCGCAAGTAGCAATACTGAACGAGCGCCTGAATGCCCTTCTTCTTGAGCAAGCCGTTGACGAAAGGCATATCCGACGGGAGGTGATCGTTGAAGATCACGCGGCCGACGGTGGTGTGCAGGAATTGCTTATTGAGCTGAATCGGCTCGGTGTGCGAGACGTCCTGATCGTCGTAGGCGTTGGTTAGGTCGATCACTTCACCTGTGTAGCGCATGCGAATCGGCGTGAGCAATTCGACTTCGCCCGCTTCGAGCGCCATGATGCATTCTTCGGAGGAGCCGAACGCGCGGCCTTCGCCCTTGGCTTGCGGCTTGGCTTTCGTCATGTAGTAGATGCCGAGGACCATGTCTTGCGTCGGAACGGCGAGAGGATAACCGTTGGCCGGCGAAAGGATGTTGTGCGAGCTGAGCATCAACACGGAGGCTTCGACTTGCGCTTCTGGTGAAAGCGGAATGTGAACCGCCATCTGGTCGCCGTCGAAGTCCGCGTTGAACGCGGTGCAGACGAGCGGGTGGATGCGGATCGCTTTGCCCTCGACGAGCACCGGCTCGAAGGCCTGAATGCCGAGACGGTGCAGCGTGGGAGCGCGATTCAGCAGAACTGGATGCTCGCGAATTACATCCTCGAGGATGTCCCAGACGATTGATTCCTGGGCTTCGACGAGTTCCTTGGCCTGCTTGATGGTGGTGCAGTGGCCGGCGGCTTCGAGTTTGTGATAGATGAACGGCTTGAAAAGCTCGAGAGCCATTTTCTTCGGCAGACCGCACTGGTGAAGTTTCAGTTCCGGGCCGACTACGATTACTGAACGGCCGGAATAATCCACGCGCTTGCCGAGCAGGTTCTGGCGAAAGCGGCCTTGCTTGCCCTTGAGCGTGTCCGACAGCGACTTGAGCGGGCGGTTGTTTGTTCCGCGCAGAACGCGGCCGCGGCGGCCGTTGTCGAAGAGCGCGTCAACGGCTTCCTGCAGCATACGCTTTTCGTTGCGGACGATTACGTCTGGCGCGTGCAACTCCATCAGCTTCTTCAACCGGTTATTGCGGTTGATGACGCGGCGATAGAGGTCGTTCAAATCGGATGTGGCGAAGCGGCCGCCATCGAGAGGCACGAGCGGACGCAACTCCGGCGGAAGAACCGGAATCACGTCGAGAATCATCCACTCGGGCTTATTGCCGCTCTTGCGGAACGCTTCGAGAACTTTGAGGCGCTTCGCGAACTTGATCCGCTTCTGAAGGCTCGGATCGATTTTCATTTTTTCGCGCAGCTCTTCGGAAAGCTTGTCGACTTCAACGCGCCGCAGGAGTTCCTTGATGGCTTCCGCGCCCATCCCGGACTGAAACTTTCCGGGATATTCCTTCTGCATCTCGCGGAGCTTTTCCTCGGGCAGAATTTCCTTCTGCTTCAAACCGGGAACTTCGCCCGGATCGATGCAGACGAACGTCTCGAAATAGAGGATGTGCTCGAGATCCCGCATGGTGATATCGAGGAGGTACCCGATGCGGCTGGGCAGGCCCTTGAAGAACCACACGTGCGAGCAGGGCGAAGCGAGTTCGATATGGCCGAGTCGCTCGCGGCGGACTTTGCTGAGCGTGACTTCGACGCCGCACTTATCGCAGATCACTCCGCGATGCTTCATCCGCTTGTATTTTCCGCACAAGCATTCCCAGTCCGTGACGGGGCCGAAAATCTTGGCGCAAAAGAGGCCATCACGTTCGGGCTTGAAGGTGCGGTAGTTGATGGTCTCCGGCTTGGTGACTTCACCGTGCGACCAGGACCGGATTTTTTCTGGACTCGCCAGGCTGATGCGAATCGAATCGAAATCTGCAATCTGGCTGGCGCGGTCGTAAGGACTAGATCGATACAATGGCTGACCCTCCTCCCTGATGTGACCAGGGAAAAATTCAAGAAACTCGTGGGCGCTCCCGCGATGATTTGCGGGAGCGCAAAATTAATCCGACGCTTCGGCCTTCTCGAGCTGGGGCTTCTGGCGCTTCATCAATTCAACGTCGAGGCAGAGCGACTGCAGCTCGCGCACAAGAACGTTGAAGGATTCAGGCACGCCCGGTTCGATTCCAGGCTCGCCCTTAACGATGGCCTCGTAGATTTTCGCGCGGCCGTAAACGTCGTCCGATTTCGCCGTGAGCAGTTCCTGCAGAATGTGAGCCGCACCGTAGGCTTCGAGCGCCCAGACTTCCATTTCTCCGAAGCGCTGTCCGCCGAACTGGGCCTTACCTCCGAGAGGCTGCTGCGTGATGAGCGAGTACGGACCGATGGAGCGCGCGTGAATCTTGTCGTCCACCAGGTGAGACAGCTTGAGCATGTAGATGTAGCCGACTGTGACGTTCTGCGCGAATTCGTCGCCCGTCATGCCGTCGAAGAGAGTGATCTTGCCGCTCTCCGGCAGCTCGGTGAATTCGAACAGGTGACGGATGTCGTGCTCGCGAGCGCCGTCGAATACGGGCGTTGCGAATGGAACACCTTCGCGGAAGCTGTGCGCGAGATCGAGCAGGGCCTCATCGTCGAGATCGGCAATCGTCTTCCAAACCGACGTGGGGCCGAACGCGTCCTTGAACCATTTGCGCACTGCTTCGGCGCGTGAACTCGTATCGTCAAGCATCTTTCCGATGCGCACGCCCAATTCCTTCGACGCCCAACCGAGGTGCGTTTCGAGAATCTGGCCCACGTTCATACGCGAAGGAACGCCGAGCGGATTGAGAACGATTTCGACCGGCGTACCGTCCGGCATGTACGGCATATCTTCCTTGGGAACGATGCGCGCGATGACGCCCTTGTTTCCGTGGCGGCCTGCCATCTTGTCGCCGACGGAAAGCTTGCGCTTCATCGCGATGTACGCTTTCACGAGCTTGATCACGCCGGGCGGCAGTTCGTCGCCCTTCTTGAGTTTCGAGATGCGCTCGTCGGTGATCTTGCGAAGCACGTCGATCTGCCGCGAAGTCATCTCCTCGATTTCGTCGATCTTCTCGATTAGGAGCGGGTCTTTGTCGTTGAGGCGCAGGCGCTTCAAGTTGCGCGTGGTGATCTTTTCGAGAATTTCACGTGTGAGCTCGGCGCCCTTGGTGAGCAGGCGCTTGTTGGTGCGCTCATCGTGCAAGTCGGCGACGAGCTTCTGTCCGCCGAGCAAGTCGGTCAAGCGCTTCAGGCGCTCGTCGGTGAGAATGCGAATCTCATCGGCGAGGTTCTTTTCGAGCTTGGCCACCTGCGTGGCTTCGATGGCCTTGTGACGCTCGTCCTTCTCCGCGCCTTTGCGGCAGAAGATCTTCACGTCGACGATGGTTCCCTCGATGCCCGGCGGGCAGTAGAGAGAAGCGTCGCGAACGTCACCGGCCTTCTCACCAAAAATCGCGCGCAGAAGTTTTTCTTCCGGCGTGAGCGTGGTTTCGCCCTTCGGCGTTACCTTGCCGACGAGAATGTCACCTGGTTTAACGGTGGCGCCGATGCGAATTACGCCGCTTTCGTCGAGGTTGCGCAGGAAGCTCTCGTTGATGTTGGGAATATCCCGCGTGATTTCTTCGGGACCGAGCTTCGTGTCGCGAGCCTCGATTTCGTACTCCTCGATGTGAATCGAAGTGTAGTAGTCCTCTTCGACGAGCTTTTCGCTGACGAGGATGGCGTCTTCAAAGTTGTAGCCGCGCCATGGCACGAAAGCGACGAGCACGTTGCGGCCAAGAGCGAGTTCGCCGCGATCGGTGCACGGTCCGTCGGCCAGCACTTGACCTTGTTTCACGCGGTCGCCCGCGCGAACGAGAGGCTTCTGGCTGATGCACGTATTCTGGTTGGAGCGCTTGAACTTGGTAAGCAGGTAGATGTCCGAGCCCACTTCGCGGCTGAGCACGCCGGATTGGTCTGATTCGACGCGCACGATGACGCGCTCCGAGTCGACCTGATCCACGATGCCATCGCGGCGGCAAACGATGACTGCGCCTGAATCGCGCGCTGTCACACGTTCCATGCCGGTGCCGACGAGCGGCGCTTCACCCTTAATCAGCGGCACAGCCTGGCGCTGCATGTTCGATCCCATCAACGCGCGGTTCGCGTCGTCGTTCTCAAGGAATGGAATCAAGCTGGCAGCGACGGAGACGAGCTGCTTCGGCGAAACGTCAATGTAGTCGACTTCTTCGCGGTTCTTTAGTACGAAGTTGCCAGCCTGGCGGCAGTTGACGAGTTCGGTGGTGATTTTGAGGCGCTCGTCGAGCGAGGCGTTGGCCTGCGCGATTACGTAGCGATCCTCTTCCCACGCCGAGAGATAGAAGCAGTGCGGTTCGACCACTACGCGCCGGCGCTTCAACTCCTCGTTGGCGTCTTCCACCTTTTCCTTTTCAACCACTTCGCCGGCCTTGAACTCGCTGTCGCCCGCGTTGATGATCTGGACGAAGTCGATCACGCGGCCGCCCTTTACACGGCGGTAAGGCGACTCGATGAACCCGAATTCGTTGATTCGCGCATAGGACGAAAGCGAGCTGATGAGACCGATGTTCGGACCCTCCGGCGTTTCAATCGGGCAGATGCGGCCGTAGTGAGTCGGGTGAACGTCGCGCACTTCGAATCCGGCGCGTTCACGCGACAAACCACCAGGTCCAAGAGCCGATAGACGGCGCTTGTGAGTGATTTCGCTCAGCGGGTTCGTCTGGTCCATGAACTGCGAGAGCTGTGAGCTGCCGAAGAACTCGCGAATCGCCGCCATAACGGGCTTGGCGTTCACGAGATCGTGCGGCATGGCCGTGGACATTTCCTGGTACACGGACATCTTTTCCTTGATCGCGCGCTCCATGCGGACCAGACCGATGCGGAACTGGTTTTCGAGCAACTCGCCCACCGCGCGTACGCGGCGATTGCCGAGATGGTCGATGTCGTCCACCGCGCCGATATTTTTGCGCAGCTTGAGCAGGTACTTGATCGCCGCGACGAAGTCCGAGGGATCGAGGGTGCGCTTGTCGAGCGGCGTCTCGAGACCGAGCTTGATGTTGAATTTCAGGCGGCCCACTTTGCTGAAATCGTACTTACGCGCGTCAAAAAACATGCCATTGAAGAGCGCGGTGGCGGTTTCAAGCGTGGGAGGATCGCCCGGACGCAGCTTGCGGTAGATTTCGATCAGCGCTTCTTTCGGAGTGCGGATCGTGTCCTTTTCAAGGGTGCGGCTCACGATCACGCCTACGTCGTCGCGCTCCGGGAAGCAGACGTCAACTTCGGTGATGCCCGCTTCGGCGATGGAAGCCCACATTTCGGGAGTAAGCGGCTTGTTGGCTTCGAGCAGCACTTCACCGGTCTGGCGATTTACGAGTTCACCGACAGTGACTGCGCCTTCAAGGTCCGCAACGCCCACTTCCACCTGATTCACGCGAGCCTTGACGAGTTCTTTGTAGAGCGGCTCAGTGATGCGCTTGTGCGCTCCGACCAGAACATCTTCCGAGCGCGGGTGCTTGATTTCTTTCGAGAGCTTGCGATCAATCAGGCTCTCGGAAACGTTCCAGTAGAGGTCTCCTTCGCGCAGCGTGATGCGCTCGACTTGATAGAACGTGCGCAGGATGTCTTCATTCGACTTCATCCCCAGCGCGCGCAGGAAAATCGAGCCGAGGAATTTGCGCTTGCGGTCGATGCGGACGTAGAGAATGTTCTTCGTGTCGTACTCGAATTCCACCCACGAACCGCGATAGGGAATGATCTTTCCGAGGAAGTAGCTGCGATTGTTGGCGGTTTCGAAAAACACGCCCGGCGAACGGTGCAACTGGCTGACGATCACGCGCTCGGTGCCGTTGATGATGAACGTGCCGTTCTCGGTCATCAGCGGAATATCGCCGAAGAAAACTTCCTGTTCCTTGATGTCGCGAATGGACTTCGCGCCGGTATCGGGATCTTTGTCGTAAATCGTGAGGCGGATCGTGACCTTGAGCGGCGCGGAGTACGTCATGCCGCGCTCCTGGCACTCATTCACGTCGTACTTGAGTTGGAGCGTGACGGGATCGCCGCACTTATTGCAGAACGTCGGCGTGTTCTTATTGAACGTGCCGCACTTCGCGCACAGCACGTCGCCCGTCTTATAAGGGTTTGTAACAACGGATGCGCCGCAATTCCGGCAGGTGGCGCGCAAGTGGTGCAGGCCACGCAGATGGCCGCACTTGCACTCCCAGTTGCCGATCGCGTAGTCGACGAAATCGAGCTGCGAAAGTCCGCGAAAATCCTGGATCGGAAATACCGACGTGAACACGGACTGCAGACCGGTATCTTCGCGCTCGCTTGGCAGCAAATCCATCTGCAGGAAGCGCTGATATGACTTCTTCTGCACGTCAATCAGGTTGGGAATCTGGACAGCCGTCTTGATTTTGGCGAAGTCCAGACGCTCCCGTTCCCGAGTGACGCGAACACCATTACGATTGCTCATGGAACCATCCTTAATTAGGGCAAAGCCGGAAACAGCGAAGCGGATAGACACCCGCCCCGCCAGTCCGGGAAGGACATTTTTTTAGGTTTTAAATTCGAAAGGAGCGCGCGCGTACGCGAATTCCCTTGCAGCCACGGCACCGGGCCGCTCACAGGCTGCCAGCACTACTTGATCTCGACCTTGGCTCCGGCGTCTTCGAATTTCTTCTTGATCGTGGCAGCCTCGTCCTTGTTGATGCCCTCTTTGACTGTCTTGGGGGCGCCATCCACCAGATCCTTGGCTTCTTTCAAGCCCAGGCTGGTGACTTCGCGGACTGCCTTAATCACGTTGATCTTGTTCGCGCCGACTTCGGTGAGAACGACGGCAAACTCCGTCTTCTCTTCCGCCGGAGCGCCGCCCGCTGCCGCGCCGCCACCCGCTACCATCACGGGAGCTGCCGCCGCCGCAGAGACGCCAAACGCTTCTTCCATCTTCTTCACAAGGTCCGACGCTTCGAGAAGCGTCAGTCCCTTGAGTTCTTCCAGAATCGACTCCACTTTGCTTGCCATCGCCGTTTGCATCCTCCTCGAAATTAAAAACCCGTTACTTAAAACCCGTGCCTCAAAACATTGCCCAGAATCTGTTTTACTGAACTCTTCGCGACACGATTCGCTTACTGCGCCGGTTCGCTTTCGGGAGCCGGTTCAGGAGCTGGAGCGCTTGTGGGCACCGGTTCAGCCGCTGGCTCTGGCGCTACCGGTGCTGCCGCAGTGCCACCGCTGAATTTTCCCGCCTTCACCGCTTCGCTCGTCACCACCGCCAGATTGCGCGGCAGAGCTGCCAGCGCCGTTGCCACTCGCTGTGCCGGCGCATTCAGCATGAACATGATTTTGCTGATCAGCTCTTCCTTGCTCGGCAGCTGCGCCAGCTGATTGATCTCTTGAATCGAGATGACGCGGCCTTCGACGAATCCCGCGCGGAACTGAAATGCCGGAACATCCTTCGCGACCTTCGTCAGAATCTTCGCAAGGGCTACCGGATCGGTCTTTGTGAACGAAATCGAATTCGTGCCCTTCAGATTCTTGAGCAGACCTTCCGCCGGAGTTCCGGCAGCGGCGCGCTCGACCACTGTGTTCTTCACCACTTCATAGTGGCCGCCCGCAGCTTCAACGGACCGGCGCAGCTTCGTATCCTGCTCGACGGTGATTCCCTGAAACGTGGAGAGAATCACGGTTGAGACCGTGGCGAGCTGGCTTCGCAGCTCTTCCGACTTGCTCAGCTTTTCGGCCTTCTTCTTCATGCCGAACTCCTTCGTTCGTTGCGCTATTTGATGCTTGCGCTGTTACGCCGCAACCGCTACGGCTGCGTCTGCTTCTGCGTGATCGATTGGCACGCCCGGCCCCATCGTGGAGGTGAGCGTCATTTTCTTGATGTACTTGCCTTTGGCTGCCGCGGGCTTGGCCTTGATGATGGCTGCGAGCAGCGCCTGGGCATTTCCGGCCAGGTTCTTCGCCGTGAAACTGATCTTGCCCACGGGCGAGTGAATGATTCCTGTCTTGTCGAGCCGGAATTCCACTTTACCGGCTTTCACTTCCTGAACCGCTTTCGCGACTTCGAACGTGACGGTTCCGGTTTTTGGATTCGGCATCAAGCCGCGCGGGCCAAGGACTTTTCCGAGGCGGCCGGCCGACTTCATCATGTCCGGTGTGGCAATCACGGCTTCGAAATCCGTCCAACCTTCCTGAATCTTCTGGACCATATCTTCGCCGCCGACGAAATCCGCACCCGCATCCTGCGCCTCGCGCTGCTTGTCGCCGCTGGCGATGACGAGCACGCGCTTCGATTTGCCCAGGCCGTGAGGCAGCACTACTGTGCCGCGAACCATCTGGTCCGACTGCTTCGGATCGACGCCGAGGTTGAGCACCAGTTCGACTGTTTCGTCGAACTTCACGAAGTGCGCCTTGCGAAGAAGCTCCGCGGCCTCTTCGAGCCGGTACGGGCGCGCCTCGACGAGCTTGCGGGCGCGATCAATATTCTTGCCACCATCTTTCGAACTGCGACCCATCGCCTTTTTCTCCTGCCTTCTAAACTTGCAATTACGCTTCGACTTCGATTCCCATGTTGCGTGCGGTGCCCATGATCGTGCGAATCGCCGATTCGAGACTTGTCGTGTTCAGGTCGGGCAATTTTGTTTTCGCAATTTCAGCGATCTGCTTCTGTGTGACCTTCGCTACCTTGTTGCGGTTCGGCTCGGGCGATCCCTTCACAATCCCCGCGGCGCGCTTCAAAAGCTCGGAAGCAGGCGGCGTCTTCAAGATGAAGGTAAAGGTGCGGTCGCTGTAGATCGTCACCAGAACCGGGATGATCATTCCGTCGGGTTCTTTCGACGTCTTGGAGTTGAACTGCTTGCAGAAATCCATGATATTGACGCCGTGCGGCCCGAGAGCGGTGCCCACGGGCGGTGCCGGCGTCGCTTTCGTCGCCGGCAACTGCAGCTTTACCATTGCTTGAACTTTCTTCGCCATGATTGAGTGCTCCCCTGCCTATTTCCGTGCGCGTTCCGCCGAACGCGCGTTATGCCACTTTTTCGACCTGGGCAAAATCCAGCTCAACAGGTGTTGATCGGCCGAAAATCGTGACCGAAACTTTCAGAGTGCTGCGGTCAGAATTGACCTCTTCCACGACACCCGTGAAATTCGCGAACGGCCCTTCTCCGATGCGCACTTTCTCGCCGCGATCGAACGACAGCTTCGGTTTCGGCTTTTCCGCCGTGGTCGTCGCGCGATTCAAAATGTTCTGTACTTCTTCTTCGGTGAGCGGCGAAGGCGTCTGCCCGGAACCGACGAAACCCGTGACGCGCGGCGTCGAGCGAACGACGTGCCAGGTGTAATCGTCCATATCCATCTCGACCAGCACGTAGCCGGGATAGCACATGCGCGGCGAGATCACTTTCTTGCCGCCGCGCACTTCGACTACCGACTCGGTC
This sequence comes from uncultured Acidobacteriota bacterium, assembly GCA_963721825.1. GTDB lineage: Bacteria > Acidobacteriota > Terriglobia > Acidiferrales > UBA7541 > Palsa-295. The sequence continues at coordinate 800,952 of CAVRLE010000004.1, forward strand.
GGGATGATGATCTGACCGATTTTTTCACCGAGCCCGAACGCGGCCACGCGTCCTTCCAGGCTCTCCTTCACCTTCTTCTCAAACCCCGAATAGGTGTGGACGATGTACCACTGCTTTGACATGCCTGTTCCCGTTACTTGAAGTATTTGAGCACCCGTTGAATCAGATAGCTGAATCCGCTATCGACCAGAAAAAAGTAGACTCCAAAAAAAGCAACCGTTACCGCGACGACCACGGTTGTCGAAATTACGTCGGCGCGCGATGGCCAGTTCACCTGCTTCATCTCAACGCGCACATCGTGCAAGAAGCTGCGCAATCGCTTCGGATACGTCGCCAGTTTGCCGACAGGCTCGAGCAGCGCGAATCCGCTGACTTTCTCGTTTGCTTCTTCCCGGTTCGTTCTCGCTGCCTGTGCCATCAACCTAACCGCCTTTGCCCCGTCAAACTTTTTTCATCCGCCCGCCAGCGCTTCCTGCAAAAGAGCTGGCAGGGGAGGAGGGATTCGAACCCCCACTCTCGGTTTTGGAGACCGATGGTCTACCGTTGAACCTACTCCCCTGAATTTTGAGCCGCAGGCCAGATTCATCCTGCGCCCGCCGCCAGGGCGAGGCGTAAACGTACCGCTCTACTTGACCTCTTTGTGCGCGGTGTGCTTCCGGCACGTATTGCAAAATTTTGACGTCTCGAGCCGGTCCTGATGCTTCTTCCGGTTCTTCGTGGTCGTGTAGTTGCGGTTCTTACAATCGCCGCATTGTAGTGTGATGATTTCTCGCATGGTCGTCTACTCGATGATCTCGGCAACTGCGCCGGCGCCTACTGTGTGGCCGCCTTCGCGAATCGCGAATCGCAATCCCTTCTCCAGCGCTACCGGCGTGATCAGCGATATCTCGACCGAGATGTTGTCGCCCGGCATCACCATCTCTACTCCCTGCGGCAGCTTTACGTCTCCGGTCACGTCCGTCGTCCGGAAGTAAAACTGTGGCCGGTAGCCCGTAAAGAACGGCGTGTGCCGCCCGCCCTCTTCCTTCGTCAATACGTACGCTTCCGCTTTGAACTTCGTGTGTGGAGTGATCGAGCCGGGCTTGCACAACACCTGCCCGCGCTCCACTTCCTCTTTTTCCGTGCCGCGCAGCAGCAATCCGACGTTGTCGCCCGCAATTCCTTCATCCAGGAGCTTCCTGAACATTTCCACGCCCGTCACCGTCTTCTTCATCGTCGGACGGAATCCTACAATCTCAATTTCTTCGCCCACTTTCACTTTGCCGCGCTCCACTCGGCCCGTCACCACCGTGCCACGGCCAGAAATCGAGAAAATATCTTCAATCGGCATCGCGAACGGCTTCTCCACGTCCCGCACCGGCAGCGGCACGTTCTTGTCCACCGCTTCCATCAACTCCAGGATTGTTTTCTCCCACTTCGCGTCGCCTTCCAGAGCCTTTAAGGCAGAACCGCGAATCACCGGCACCGTGTCGCCCGGGAATTGATACATCTTGAGCAACTCGCGCACTTCGAGTTCTACGAGTTCGAGCAGTTCGGGATCTTCGACTACGTCGCATTTGTTCAGGAAAACGACGATGTAGGGCACGCCCACTTGCCGCGCGAGAAGAATGTGCTCGCGTGTTTGCGGCATCGGGCCGTCTGTTGCTGCGACCACCAGGATCGCGCCATCCATCTGCGCTGCCCCCGTGATCATGTTCTTGATGTAGTCGGCGTGGCCGGGGCAATCGATGTGCGCGTAGTGTCGGTTCGGCGTCTCGTACTCCACGTGCGACACCGCAATCGTGATTCCGCGCTCGCGCTCTTCCGGCGCGTTGTCAATCGAATCAAACGCCCGGAACTGCACCTTGGGGTTGTTCTTCGAAAGCACTTTCGTAATTGCAGCCGTCAACGTCGTCTTGCCGTGGTCGATGTGTCCAATCGTCCCCACGTTTACGTGCGGCTTACTGCGCTCGAATTTCTCCTTCGCCATCTCGCCTCACTCGTGCTGGAAGTTCGCGGCTGCTGCCGCGCTGAATCTGATTGCTTCCGCTTACTTCCGACTAAAACTCCCGACCTCTTATTTTTCAGCCACCACAATGGAGCGGGGGACGGGGCTCGAACCCGCGACCATCTGCTTGGAAGGCAGAGACTCTACCACTGAGTTACCCCCGCTCATTCCCATCCTGATTCCTGCCGCCCGCTACAGCGTGGAGCCTGGGACCGGGATTGAACCGGTGACCTCGTCCTTACCAAGGACGCGCTCTACCAACTGAGCTACCCAGGCTCGAACCGGCTTCCCTGACGCCTCCCAAATCTCTTTCGTCCAAAGCAAGGCCGCGGATGCTCAGCTCTGTGATTTCGCTGCTGGTTGCTGAACGCTTTTCATTGAGCTCTCACCGAGCTCTCGTTCGGTTCAGCTCCTACGAGTCGCTGGTGGACGGGGGAGGATTCGAACCTCCGTAGCCCGCAAGGAGCGGCAGATTTACAGTCTGCTGGTTTTAGCCACTCACCCACCCGTCCCGCAAATTCGTTCGGGACGCTCGATCATGTCCCGTAAAAAATCTTCGGGACACAACTGCATCGTCCCGCGCAAACAACCAGAACACGACCGGACATCTGTACGGGGAGCATCGCAATGCAGAAAGGGCTCGTGTCGGAAGACACCAGCCCTAGCGCTTTTGTCGCGAGGAATCCGTCCGCAACCTTGCCAAAAATCCCGGCCCCTCAAAACTCAGCTGGCGGAGGGAGTCGAACCCCCGACCCTCTGATTACAAATCAGATGCTCTACCAACTGAGCTACGCCAGCCCTGCTCAAACCGAACAAAAATATCATAGAGGCAATCGAATTGCAAGCAACTATCTTAGCCCCAGCAAAAGCATTGCCAGCAAAGCACTTATTTCAGCCAGCGTACCTGTTCGTAAACTAGTGCGCAGCAGCTGGCTTTGAGAATATCGCGTCATCGATTGATTCGTTATGCCGTATCTCGGTGAACTTGATCGTAAACGTCGAGTTCGGACTTTCTTGGTGCACCGTATACGGCAGCTTGATTCCATCGACTTCACGAAAATCATTGAAGTCTTCAGTAAACGTGGCCGGGCCGTCCACTGTGTGATGCTGGCCAACGATTCGCAGCACCAATCCGTTTTGTGCGTCGAAGTAGATTTTGTCTGTGCCCAGGTCACCGGACGAAGCTTCCAGAACATACGCGTCGCGGTCATCGATTTTATCGGTGCCCGTCACTGTAATTTTCGAATACATCTGCTTCAAATCGAGCGGGTGGTAAAAGTCCGAATCGCGCTTCGTTTCCGAAAGCTCGTCGCCCGTTTGTTCGCGCAATCCGTTCTGCGGATCGGATGACCAACCAATCGTTCCGTCAAATCCTTGCTGGAAATACGCACCATTAAAATTTACGGTAAAAACGCTTCGATTCGGAGCTTTTTCCTTCACCACAACAAGCCCTGACAGATTCATCACCGGGACGTCGATCGTACCCGTTGAAATTCGCGTCGTTAATTTCTTCCAGGCTTCGCGGCCACCGATCGCCTTAATATAGTTGTCGAGAATTTGATCTGCTGTGAGCGTGGGAATGGAAGCGGACGCGCCGGTTGCTGGCGCCGTTTTCGGATCTGGCGATTTGCTGGTTGACGACTGCGCCGACGCCATCGACGCGAACACAACGATGATTCCAGCCAGCACCGCAAGGCGGTTCGTGTTCCATTGGAATGACAGTCTTCTCTCTCGCAATGCGCTTCTCACCGGATATAAATTGGAAGTTCTTGGCGCTACTTTGGTTGCGTTTCCGGAACGCAGGCCCCTTATCCGCTATTTTACACGCACTCTGCTGCTGAAACTTTACAGCAACTCGCCCTAAACTTATACTCGCTGCTTGACTCTTTCTTCAACGCACCGAGCACTGATTGCAGTCTTCATTCTGATCATTTTGATTGCTGGGGGCATTGGTCTTTATTTCTATCGTCACCGAGTCACGGGACCAATCGGTTCAGTTGGACCGGCGACTCCACCACCGCCGTCGCTCCCTGGAATTACCGCCGTCACTCCTCCAGATCTGCTCAGCGAGCTTCCTGCGGACGCGCCCGCTGTGGGCTATATTGATGTAGCGGCATTGCGCGCGTTGAAGAATTCGCCTCTCGCGGGACTGCTCGGCCTCACCTCGCCTGGACCCGAAGCCGATCAGGAATATAAGGAATTCGTCCGCCAGACTGGTTTCGACTACACTCGCGACCTGGATAAGGCGGCGATCGCCTTCTGGCCTCATAGCTTCGCAGTCGAACCTGGAAACGGCATCGGCGAGAACCGAGTGCTCGCGGTCGCGGACGGACGCTTCGATCAACAGAAAATCAAGTCCTACGCGTTGCGCACCGGCAAGATTGTGCCATCTACAAACCCGCCGGTATACGAGGTCCCGGGCAATCCGACCATTTTTTTTCAGTTTCTCTCGCCCACCCGAATCGCAATCGCCAGCGGGAACAACGCACGCCGCTTGCTGGCCGAATCCTTAAGCCCTTCGCCACGCGACCCGGTGATGAAGGCGCGTTTGAATCGGGTAGCCGGCGCTCCCATTTTCGCAGTAGCCCGCACCGACAACCTGCCGCAAAGTTTCTACGCCAATTTCGCCAACGCGCCACAGCTCGAGAAATTGGCGCGAAGCGTTCGCGGCCTGTCGCTCGCGGGAAAACCTGCTGGAAATGACATCGCTGCCGCTCTCGACGGCGAGTGCGATTCCGTGAAAAGCGCCTTCGAGATTTCTACGCTCCTCGACGGATTCCGTATGGTCGGCTCGATGGCGCTTTCCGATCCCAAAGCGATGCAGCAGATGACGAAGGAACAAGCCGCGTTCGTGCAAGCCCTCATCCGCCAGTTGGACATTTCGCGGCAAGACCGCTGGGTGCGTCTTCGTTTGAACATCACCCCTCAGATGCTGGGTGACCGCCCTTCCTCTCCCCTTGCTCATTGACAGGAGCGGTGGTAACCTTCCTGTCATGCACTGAGGGGAGTGTAGCAAATTGAGCAAGCCGACCGACCTCGTCCAAGGCACCGTTGACCTCCTGATCCTCAAGACTGTCGCGCTCCGTCCCATACACGGCTGGGCCATCGCCCAGAGAATTCGCCAGGTGTCCGACAACGTTCTCCAGGTGAACCAGGGCGCTCTTTATCCGGCGTTGCATCGTCTCGAGCATCAGGGATGGATTCGCTCCGAATGGGGCGAGTCGGAAAATAATCGCCGGGCGAAATACTATTCGCTTACCGCCGCCGGCCGGAAATACCTCCGCGAAGAGCAGTCGAATTGGGAGCGTCTCTCCTCTGCGATTGGTTTGGTACTTAGGACTTCCTGATGCAGCCGCCTGCCTATACGCGTTGGCCCGCGAAGATCGTTCATCGCCTTCGTGCCCTTTTCTTGCGCGATCGTCTGGATCAAGAACTCGCCGAAGAATTGCGCTTTCATTTAGAACAGCAAATCGCCGAAGAAATCGCCTCCGGAATGAATCCAGAACAAGCGCGGGCCAACGCCCTGAAGAAATTAGGCGGCGTCGAACAGCTTAAAGAAGAGTGCCGGGATTCCCGTGGCGTGCGCTTCATTCAAGAATTCGTCCAGGATCTCCGCTACGGCTTGCGCCTTATTACCCGAACGCCGGTGCTCTCAGCCGTGATCGTTGCGATCCTCGCGATTGGAATCGGTTCGGCCACGGCCGTTTACAGCCTGATCGACGCTTGCCTGATCTACAGCAAGTATCCGGTCGTTGACCGCTGGGATGTTGTCCACGCCTACTCGCCGCGCCAGAAGATGTTTGTCAATTATCTTTCAGTTCCGGAAGTGCTCGAGGTAAAGCGCCTGACCGATATTTTCGAGGCAGTGGGGGCAATTCGCGGCGACAGTTTCAATCTCACCAGAGGCGACTATCCGGAACGCATTCTGGGTACCCGCGTCACGGCGAATGGGATCTCGATGACCCAGGTCGCGCCGATTCTTGGCCGCAGCTTCACGGAGCAGGAGGATCGTCCAGGCGGACCACCCGTCGTCGTCCTTAGCGCGGAACTTTGGAAGCGAAGCTTCGCATCAGATCCAAACATTCTTGGCCAGCCGATTCGCCTGGACGGCGTGGCCTATACGGTAATCGGCGTCATGCCCGCGCATTTCGATCTGTGGGGCGGAGAGCTTTGGATTCCCCTGCAGCTCAATCCCTCGGACTCAAATCGCACGGATCGGCGCAACTGGATTATCACCGTGCTTCGCAAAGGAGTGAGCGAACAGGCGGCCAATGCACGTCTGGCTGTACTCGCGAAGGGACTCGAAGAGCAGTACGGAGCCACAATACCGGACTATCGTGGCTGGGATCTGCGTGTCTGGAACGTCAAAGAAGCGGTCAACGGCAGTGTGAAGCCCGCATTGCTGGTGCTCGCTTTCGCGGTGGGACTGTTGATTCTGGTCTCCTGCGCCAACGTAGCTGTCCTTCTACTGGCGCGCGGCACTGTGCGGATGCGCGAGATCGCCGTGCGACTGGCCCTCGGCGCTGGCCAACGGCGCGTGCTGCGGCAGATTCTGACCGAGAGCCTAGTGCTCTCGCTTACCGGCGGAATTTTAGGGGTTCTGGCAGCGATCGCGTGCTTGCCCCTCCTCGTCCATCTCATCCCTGATGAATACCTTGACGTCGCACCGGAACTGATTCGCATCAATCCGGCCGTGCTCGCGATTGCGGCGGCAATCGCTGTTGCGATGGGTGCGCTTTTCGGAATTGTTCCAGCATGGCAAGCCTCACGGCAAGATCTCGTCGTGGCATTGAAGGAAGGGAGCGGGAAGATCGGCGGTGATCGAGCAGGACGCTCGGTTCGCGACCTGATGGTAGTTGTTGAAATCGCGCTTTCGCTGATTGTGCTGGCAGGCGCAGCCCTGATGGTTCAGAGCTACAGGCACCTTGAGGGAATCGATCTCGGCTTTCGGCCGGATCATCTGCTGAGTTTTTCAATATCATTGCCCGAAACGAAATATTCGCGGGCCGAACAGATCGCACAATTCTTTGACCGCGCCATTGAATCCATCAGTTCTCTTCCAGGCGTGGAAAGCGCCGCCGTTGTCTCCGGACGTCCGATGATAGATCGCACCGAAGACCTCACGTCGCAGGACTTCGTGATTGAAGGCCGCCCGTCGCAAGACGCTCGTGGAGCCGAGAACGCGAATTTGCGCGTCGTCAGTCCCGGCTATTTCCGGACCATGGGGATTCGCCTGCTTCAAGGACGCCCACTCTCGGAGCAAGACGGCCGCGACGCCCCGCGCTCGGTTGTAATCAGCGACACGCTGGCGCGCCTAAGTTGGCCCAAAGGAGACGCCGTAGGTCACCGGCTCAGGATGGGACAATTATTCGGGCGTCGTGATGCTTTTACAGGGACCGATACGCGTGGCGCGCCACTCGAAATCGTCGGCGTGGTTTCGGATGTGAAGCAAACGCGAGTCCTCGAAGCACCGGTGCGGCCAGAGCTCTACCTTCCGCTTGACCAGCAGGAAACCGCCCCGCGAATCATGGCAGTCGTCGTGAGAAGCACAACGGACCCCGCCCAACTGACGCCCGCGGTCCGGAAAGCCATCGCTTCGGTGGATGCCGAGCAGCCGATCTACGACGTCAGCACGATGGACGAAGTCGTCGCCGACTCGTTCGGACCCAAGCGCCTCACTCTGTTTTTGCTTTTGTTTCTCGGCTGCGTCGCGCTTCTGCTTTCCTCGATCGGCCTGTATGCACTGATTGCATATTCCGTGAGCGTTCGCCGCCATGAGATCGGCATCCGCATCGCCATTGGAGCCCAACCTGCGAATATTCGGCGCCTGATATTGCTACAGGGTCTAAAACTTACAGCCACCGGAGTGCTGGCTGGCCTCGCCGGCTCATTGGCGGCCACTCGGCTAATGCAGAGCGTCCTGTACGGAGTCAGCCCCACAGATCCGCTTACTTTGTTTTCCGTTGCGGCTGCTCTGTTCGCTGCAGCTCTGCTCGCCTGTTACGTTCCCGCCCGCAGCGCCGTTGGCATCGAACCCATCGTCGCCCTTCGACACGAGTAAGGGCTGGCGGGGATATTCCTGAAAGCTCTGACACGCGATCTGCTTTTCATTTCGAGATTAATTCGATGGGAAGAATCTGGAGGGTCTAACTAAAATTAATCTGCAGAGGCAACCGCGGTGGGTATATTCCGCAGATAGCGCCATGGGTTCACAGGTGTGTTGTAAATGCGCACTTCGTAATGCAGGTGCGGGCCAGTCGAACGGCCGCTTGCGCCTTCATAGCCGATCACTTCACCCCGTTTCACATGTGTTCCCATTTGCGTATTGAAATTCGAAAGGTGTCCGTACCACGTTGTGACGCCGAAACCGTGATCGATTACCACCAGTTTGCCGTAGCCCGCCCGCCGGTCGACTACCGTCACGACGCCGTCAGCTGAAGCCCGTACGCCGTCCCCGTAGTGCGACGCAATGTCCATCCCGGCGTGAAACGCGCCTTCACCGCTGAACGGATCGAGTCGCTCGCCAAAGTGACCGGTGATTTCACCGACCACAGGCCACAAGGTCGGCACGATTCCAAGAGCGCTAAGCTGCATGGAAGGCATCAGCCGCAATCCGCCGTTTGAAACCGTCACCAGCGAAGCGTTCTTTTCAAGATAGCTGAACTGGTCGAGGGTCTGTTGAAACTCGGCGGTCGTCCCTTCGGTCACGTCGGTCATTGCAAAAGGGGTCTGCTGGAAGCGGTTCAACCCGTAAGCCATAGCCACTTCGCTTGCCAGCGACTGCAGCGAATTCAGGCGTTGGTTCGTGTCCTTCACTTCGGTTTGCAGCTGCTTATACTGCTGTTTCAGACTGTCCTGCTCCCGGCGAAGCGTGTTGTAGTTCGCAGCTTTCAAGAGCATCCGGGAATAGGAGCCGATACCGGCCAGAATGGTGATGCCTCCCACGATGGCCAGCACCAACAGCAGGTTCAACGCGTAGAAAGGCACGCGCAAGCGCCGCATACCGCCTGAAGCGCTTGAGGCAATAAAAAACGTGTATGACTTACCCTTCATCCTCAGTTTTATCCTGAATTAGTTTCCGCTAGTTGGCCGAACGCCGTGCGCCCTTCGCCACGGCTAGCCGGTTCCCTCAGAAGTCTGAACCGCGAGCTTTGGTCCGAAACGGCACGGATTGTAGAGAGCATATTGCTTGCCGTCAACCCTAATCGTCCGTTCGCTTAATGCCTCTCGGCCTTTTGCGTTTCCATTCCGCCCTAAGTCTATAATACTCCTAGCTCTACCTTACTCTATCGGCGAACTCTGCTACAACTGTACTGAAGTTCAGGCATGCACAAAGAAGACCAGCTGGTCGAAAAAATTGCCAGGAAAGTTCCTTCCATTGAGGGACATTGTGCCTCTGGAGCGCTGCGTCTCGGTATAGGCGACGATTCCGCAATTCTGTCGCCAGATCGCCGCAATGACTGGGTTTTGAGCTGCGACGCCTTTCTGGAAGGAGTCCATTTCCTGGCGAAAGCCCACCCACCCGATTCCGTCGGCTATAAATCCCTGGTGCGTGCCGCCAGCGATCTGGTTGCCATGGGTGCGTCGCCCCGATACTTCCTGATGACGCTCGCCTTACCAGCGTCCCGAATCGGTACTTGGCTAGACGCTTTTCTCGCAGGAATGGCTCGCGCTGCTCGCTATCTTGGAATGCGCCTGATCGGTGGAGACACGACCAAAAGCCACTCTGTCTCGATTAGCATCACCGTTCTTGGCGAGGTTTCCCGAGGCCACGCCCTTGCCCGATCGGGCGCTCGCCCCGGCGACCTTATATATGTTACCGGAAAGCTGGGCCGCGCTCAGCTCGGACTGGTACTTGTGCGGAGGAATTTGGCGCGCCGAAGCGGCCTTCAGGCGCTGTTGCGTCAACATCTATATCCACGAATTCCCGTACAGCTGGGTGAATGGCTCGTCCGAAAGAGAATCGCAACCGCAATGATGGATATCTCCGACGGCCTCTCGATGGACCTTGCGCGCCTTTGCAGCGCCAGCCGGGTCGGCGCGCGAATCGAGGCCCACCGGCTGCCATGTGTCGCGATTCCTGCAAATCTTTTCCGTGCAGCTACGAAGCCGAAATTCAGCGCCCTCCAACTGGCTCTTCACGGAGGCGATGACTACGGCCTGGTTTTCACGGTTGCTCCGCAGCGGACGAAGAGGCTTCAACGTGCTCCCGACTTTTCAAGCCTTACCTGCATCGGTCAGATCACATCGGGACGAAAAATCCTGCTTATCAGCGACGACGGCTCCGCCAAGCCGCTTGAAGCTCGCGGATGGGATCCCTTCAGCCGCAAATGAACCGTTCGGCGTGGTAAAGTTTCGCCCACAACAGCCAGGAGTGCGGAACGATGCGATTCAAGAATTCCAGATGTTCACAGGTATCGAGAATCCTCTCGATTCTGTTCTTTGTTACTCCTATTCCGACGCTCGCACAAGCGACGGCTCGAAAAACCGCACCCGCACCTGTAGCCGCGTCCGGATCCATCGGCGAGAAACGCGCCGCTCGCGCGCTCGAATCCGTCCGCCAGAACCCGCTCGAACTTCGCGAGTTTCTCGTGCGTATGCCCAAAGGCGCCGACCTCCATAATCATCTCGCCGGCGCTGTCTACGCCGAATCCTGGATTCGCGACGGCGCTGACGACAAGCTTTGCGTCGATCTCGACACGCTCTCACTCTTCAAAACCGACTCGATGACGCGCAGCATCCCTCCGCAGCCCGTCTGCGGCGAAGGCAACACCGCGGTTTCGCGCGCTTTTGAAAACCAGCATCTCTACGATTCGCTCGTAGACGCGTTCTCGATGCGCTCGTTCGTTCCTTCCGCCGGTGCGAGCGGCCACGATCATTTCTTCGACGCGTTTGCGAAATTCCAAATCGTCGATCCGCGCCACACCGGCGAATGGCTCGACGAGGTTTCCTCCCGCGCTGCCGCGCAGAACGAGCAATACCTCGAACTGATGGACACGCCGCCCTTCATCCACACAATTCAGATCGCGAACGATCTCGGCTGGCAAGATGATCTCGCCAAATTCCGCCAGGCGTTGCTCGATCACGGTCTGCGCGATGACGTCGCCGTCGCTCGCGCTCATTGGGATCGCGCCGAGAAGCTTCGAAACGAGCGTCAGCACTGCGGTCAGCCCGATGCTTCTCCAGGTTGCAATCTCGAAATCCGCATCCTTTATCAGGTGCTTCGCGGCTTTCCAAAACAGCAGGTGTTCGCGCAAGCGCTGCTCGGGTTCGAAGTAGCTTCGATTGATCCGCGTGTTCCCGGCATCAACTTCGTAATGCCTGAGGACGGTTACATCTCAATGACCGATTACGCGCTGCACATGCGGATGGTCGATTTTCTTCACGGGCTCTATCCAAAAGTTCGCATCACGCTCCACGCCGGAGAGATTGCACCGGGGCTTGTTACTTATGAGGGCCTCTGCTGCCACGTTCGCCTCGCAGTCAACGAAGGTCATGCGGAACGCATCGGCCACGGTGCGGACATAATGTATGAGAATCGTCCCAACGATTTGCTGAAGGAGTTGGCTGCAAAGCACGTGATGGTTGAAATTAACCTCACCAGTAACGACGTGATTCTCGGCGTGACGGGAAATTCACACCCATTCCCGCTCTATCGCAAGTTTGGCGTGCCCGTCACTCTCTCGACCGATGACGAAGGCGTCTCGCGCATCGATCTCACCCATGAATACGCTCGCGCGGTTCAAACTTACAATCTGCGCTACGCCGACTTGAAAAAAATCGCGCGCACCGGTCTCGAGCACGCATTCCTGCCGGGCCCGAGTCTTTGGGCAGCGCCGGATGATTTCTCTCACACGAATGCTGCCTGCTCGCAGGATTCTCTCGGAGCGGAAAGTCCCGCACCCGAGTGCGCCACGTTTCTGCAATCAAGCGAACGAGCCCGCCAGCAATGGGAGCTAGAGCGCCGCTTCCGAGCCTTCGAATCAAGTTTTTAGTTTTTGAGTTTGTTCGTCGCGGAAAACAATGCTAATTCGGCTTGGGCGCCGAAATCTTCTCTAACGGCTTCACAACGGCGGTCGCAGCAGCTGGCATCGCCGCTGACGGCGGCGCCGCGGGCGTCTTTGTCGGCGGCAAAGCCTGCGTCTGTGTCAGCCCCTGCTCGGCGGCATCCGCCGGCGGCGCCGTATCCGGAGTATCCACCTTCACTTGATGCCCGCCTGCTTCCTTTTCGAGCGGCACCACATTCTGAAAATCCTGCGCTGGGTACGCTTCGACCGCCTGTTGCATAAACTCGAGCCAGATGGGCAGTGCCGCTCGCGCTCCCGTCTCTTTTTTCCCCAGCGACACGCGCTTGTCGTCGTTCCCCATCCACACGCCCGCTGTAATGTGTGGAGTGAACCCGACATACCAGGCGTCCGTAAAATCATTCGTCGTGCCGGTCTTCCCTGCCGAAATGCGTCCCAATTCTTTCGCGCGCACCCCGGTGCCAAACTGCACAACTTCCTCCAGCATCGCCGTCATTGTCCGCGCCACGTCGGGCTGCACCACATCCTTCACATTCGGCCGCGGCTCTTCAAGCACAGCGCCATCATACGAAGTCACGCGCCGAATGTAGTGCGGCTCGATGCGAATCCCGTCATCGGGAAACACGGTGAACGCGGACGTGTGCTCCATCAGCGTCAGGTCGGCCGAACCCAGCGCCAGCGGCAAATACGGCGGAAGCGGACTCGTGATTCCAAATCGTCGCGCCATATCAATCGTGTTCTGCACGCCGACGTGCTCGATCAACCGTACCGCCGGCACGTTGCGCGAATCGGCCAGTGCTCGCCGCAGCGTGATGCGACCCTCGAATTTCAAATCGTAATTCTTCGGCGAGTAGTTTTGCCCCCCGCTCCGAAAAGTCACCGGCTCATCCACGATCGTGTCGAATGGCGAAGCTCCCTGCTCGAGTGCGGTCGCGTACACGTAGACCTTGAACGAGCTGCCCGTCTGCCGCACCGCCTGCGTCGCGCGATTGAATTTCGACTGATCGAAATCATACCCGCCGACCATCGCTTTCACTTCGCCCGTCGGATTATCAATGGCAAGCAATGCCGCCTGCGCCACAGGCTGCTGCTCCAATTGTACGTGTAGCGTCGAGCCTGCCACTTCCTTAATCCCAACGACAACCAGATCGCCCACCTTCAGCAGCTGCGACGGCGATTTCTTCCCCATCCACGCGAAATCCGTGGGCGTCAACATCGCGTGATACGCACCAACCCGAATTGTTGCAAATGTCGGCTCCACCGCCGTTACCAATCCCGGAATGTAATCGCCTTTCGCGGGCGTGGCGCGCCATTCCTCATTTTGATAGGCATCCAGCTTGGTGGCAGGATTCGGTCCGCCTGAGTTTTGCGCGAGAATGTTCGGCAGATTCCCGCGCCACCCATGCCGGCGATCATAAGCGTGCAAGCCATCGCGCACGGCCTGCTCCGCAGCTTTTTGCATTGCGACATTCAGCGTCGTGTAAACCCGCAATCCCTGTTCGTGAACCGCCGCCGTCCCGTAGGTGTGTTCGAGGTACTGCCGTATTTCCTCAACGAAATAGGGCGCGAAATCATTGCGCGCGGACGATACATGCAGTCCGAGTGGCTCCTTGGCCGCTGCGGCCGCTTGCACTTGCGTTACTCTCCGCTCGTGCGCCATTAGCGACAGAACCAGATTCCGCCGCGCCAGCGCCCGCTCCGGATGCACAATCGGAGAATAAATCGGCCCGCGAACAATCGCTGCCAGTGTTGCAGCCTCGGGAAGAGTCAGCTGTCCGACAGGTTTGCCAAAATAATATTCCGACGCCGCCTCAAAGCCGTAATTCCCAGCCCCCAGATATATCTGGTTGCAGTACATCGTGAAAATCTGTTCCTTCGTATAATGACGTTCGATTTCGATCGCCAGAATCGTCTCCTGCAACTTGCGGTGAAGGCTGCGATCCGCTCGATTCAGGAAAAGGCCGCCGGCAAGCTGCATCGTCAGCGTGCTGGCGCCCTCCTTCATCCCGTGGTGACGAACGTCGTGCCACGCCGCTTCCAGCACGCGCGGAAAATCCACTCCCCAGTGCTCTTCGAAATGCTGATCCTCAGTGGTGAAGATTGCATCTCGCAGAACCTTAGGAATCTGGCCGTATGTCAGCAAGATTCGGCGTTGCAGTGCAAAGGTTCCAATGGACTGGCCGTCGTCCGCGTACAACTCCGTCACGACATCCGGCCGGTAATCCTCGAGCGCATGAATCTCAGGCAAGTCGCTCGAATAAACGAACAGCACTCCGGTTGCCGCCCCGATTCCGATCGCGCACACCACCAGAAACCCGAACGCGAGGCGTCCAAAAAGCGTGCCTCCGCCGATCTTCATCGTCGCTCGGTAAAATCGCTCCATATAAACAGTCATTCTATCGCATCCAGCCACATCAGGCCGGTCACTACCTTATGGTGATGTTTCCAATATTTATCGGGCCAGACCCAAAACCTTAGATGCCGGTCGTAACCATTGGAGTAGTATTGCCCGTTGCGAAGACCGTTGCGGAGAGAACACCAGAAACAGTTTTCAAGGAAGATGGGCAGGACATGGAAGCAGACCCAATTCTATTTCGCGATTTGACCTATGTATTCCTGGCCGCCGTGCTGGGCGGCCTGCTCGCTTGGCGCCTGAAACTGCCCCTCATCCTCGGCTTCGTTGTCGGTGGAATAGCGATCAGCCCATTCACTCCGGGCCCCCAGCTTTCCGATCTACACACCTTCGAAGTATTTGCGGAAGTAGGTGTAGTCCTGCTGATGTTCTCGATCGGCGTGGAATTTTCGATTCCAGACCTGATGCAAGTGAAATGGGTCGCAATTGGAGGGGGAACGCTCGGCATCACGATGTCGATCGCGCTCGCCCTGATTGCTTCCTGGCTCGCTGGGTGGAGCATGGCCCAGGGCATCGTTGTCGGCGCCACGATTTCAGTTGCAAGCACGATGGTGATGGCACGCCTTCTTACCGATCGCGGCGCCCTCGGCACCACCTATGGTCGAGTTATGATCGGCATCACCCTGGTGGAAGATCTTGCGGTCGTCTTCATGACCGTCGTCCTTCCAGTCTTCAACGGCCCCTCCGAAGGCCGCCTTCAAAAAATTGCCTGGACGCTCGGCAAAGCAGCTCTCTTGCTGGTCCCTCTTGCTCTTCTCGCGATAACGGTGGTTCCAAGGCTTCTTCGTCGCGCGCGCCGCACTAAGGATGCGGAGATTTTCCTATTGGTCGCTATCGCCATCTGCCTCGCCTGCGCAGCGCTCGCGCAAACACTCGGTTTTTCCGTAGCACTAGGCGCTTTTCTCGCGGGCGTTTCCATCAGCGGCTCAGCTGACCTGCACGAAGCTCACACCACTCTTCTACCTTTACGCGACGCTTTTGTTGCCATGTTTTTCGTCTCACTCGGCACCCTCGTGGTTCCCACCGTAATCGTCCACAATCTTCCGCTCCTCGGCATCATGTTGCTTCTGATCGTCTTCGGAAAATTCGCCATCTGGTTCGCAGTGATGAGAATCTTCCGTTATTCCAAATGGACCGCCATCGCCGTCGCCGCCGGGCTCACCCAAATCGGCGAGCTCTCCTTCATCCTCGTGGAAGTCGCGCGCAAATCCGGAATGGTCGGCGACGAGATTTTCACCGCGACTCTCGCCGCATCGCTAATTTCCATTTTCCTGAACGTGTTTATCGTGCGAGGTGTGCTGAAGTGGGTCGAACCGAAGCTACCCGCATCCGAACGCGCTACTGCTCCCTCATTGAAGGAATCGCACGCCTGAAAATTAAGTCAGCGCCGCTTCCGCGTCCTTGATCGTCGGATACGTTTTGAAAAGCTGCGAAACGTGCGTCATATCCAGAAGCGCCGTCACTTGTTTGTTCATTCCCGCAAACGCAAGCTTCCGCATTCCTCTTTGCGCGCCCACGTATGCAGCGACCAGCGCTCCAAGCCCCGCCGAATCAATATAATCGACATCGCTGAAGTCGAGCACCAGCGCGGGCCCGCTCTCCGTTTTCATTGCATCTTGAAACGTGAACACCGTTTGAATATTCAACGAGCCCTTAAGATGGAGAACGCGCTGGCCCTCTCGCGCACCCGCAGCCGCCATAACTTGCAGATTTTCTTTCACCATAGAGCCCGGATTCTAGCGAAAACAGCTCGGTCGGATTGTGAATATTCTGTTACAACGCCGCCCGCCCTTCATAAGTACCAGATTGGGGGCTATTTTCGCGGGATCTTCTCCTCATCTGCTACGATCGCATCCGCCTCAATCTCAACCAGCATCTCCGGCGAGACGAGCCCGCTCACCTGCACCATCGAGCACGCCGGACGTATCTGCCCAAAAAATTCCCCGTGCGCCCGCCCGATTTTCTCCCAATCCGCAATATTCACCACGAAGATTCGCGTTCGCACCACGTCCGAAAGCTTCGCGCCCGCCTTCGCCAGCGCCGACTCGATATTGCGGATAGTCTGCACGGTTTGCGCGTAAGGATCTTTCTCCCCAACTACTTTCCCGTCAGCATCCGTAGCCGTCGTGCCCGCTACGTGCACATGCGGTCCCATTCGCACTGCCCGCGAGTAACCAACAATCGGCTCCCAAGGCGTCCCAGACGAGATATTTTGTCGTTCCATTTCACTCTCCCGCGATTGCCATCAAGACTGCCGTCGCCAAAAGAATATCACGCACGCAGCTTTCGTTCTCCGCCCCTGGGAACACCTAGCGAAACTGCGCTGGACAGATTTTTCCGAACTCTCTAAGCTGTGCTTTCAACTGGCCGGAGGAAAAAGACCCACACATGAAGTGCAATAACATCCTCGAAACCATGGGCAGCACGCCCCTCATCCGCCTCAATCGCCTCACCAAAGGCCTCGATCCCGAAATTTACGTGAAGGCCGACTACATGAACCCTGGCGGCTCCGTGAAAGACCGCATCGGAAAATGGATGATTGACGATGCCGAACGCCGCGGCGTCCTGAAACCGGGCGGCACAATTATCGAAGGCACCTCCGGCAATACGGGCATGGGCCTCGCTCTCGTCGCCGTCACGCGCGGCTACAAAGTCGTCTTCACCATCAACGACAAACAATCCCGCGAGAAAATCGATCTGCTGAAAGCCTTCGGCGCCGAAGTGATCGTCTGCCCCACCGCCGTCGAACCCGAAGACCCGCGCAGCTACTATTCCGTTGCCAAAAAGCTAGCGCGCGAAATTCCCAACTCTTACTATCCGAATCAATACGAAAATCAGATGAATCCGCAAGCCCACTACGAAACCACGGGCCCAGAAATCTGGGACGACACCGAAGGAAAAATCACGCATTTCGTCTGCGGCATGGGCACAGGCGGCACGATTAGCGGCGTAGGCCGCTACTTAAAAGAAAAAAATCCCGACATCAAAATCGTCGGCGTCGATCCCGTCGGCTCGCTCTACTACGACTTCGTGAAGTCCGGCAAAGTTGGCAAGGCCACCACCTACGTCGTCGAAGGAATCGGCGAAGATTTCTTCCCCGGCACGATGAACCTGAAAATCGTCGACGACGTTGTCCAGGTGAACGACGAAGAATGCTTCGTCTGGGCCCGCCGCCTGGCCAAGAAGGAAGGAATTTTCACGGGCGGCTCGGGCGGCGGCTGTGTCTCCGGAGCTCTGCGCCTCGCAAAAAATGGCAAAAAGGGCGACTTCATCGTCGCCTTCCTCCCCGACTCCGGCACGCGCTACCTCAGCAAAATTTACAACGACGGCTGGATGCAAGAGCACGGCTACGTCGACGCCGAAGTAGCAATCTCCGCCGCAGACGTAATCCGTGTGAAGCATCAAAACGGAAAATCGCGCGACCTGGTCATCGTCCGCCCGTATCAAACCGTCTTCCACGCCTTGCAGACCATGCAAAAAGAAGATATCTCGCAGCTCCCCGTCCTCGAAGACGACAACCACCCCATCGGCACCGTCTTCGAAGACCAGATCCTAAATCTCGCCCTCCAAGGAAAAGATCTCCGCAAACTCGTAATCCGCGAAGTAATGGGCGCCGCCCTGCCGCAAGTCCCGGCCACCGCCCCAGTCGAACGCATCACCCACATCCTCAGCCACGACAGCCCAGCCGTCTTCGTAGAAATGCCCGGCGGCAAACTCGAAGTCCTAACCAAATTCGACCTGATGGACACCATCTCAGGCCTAGTCTCCCAATCCCGCTAGTCGCGGTTCAAAAAATCGGGTAGCCACGACGACGCCTCCCATCGTCGTGGGCCTCTTCTCATTTTGGACTGCTGCGGCCCGCCCCCGCTTTACCACTCCCTCACCTCCGCCACTCGATTCATTGACACTCCCTCCCTCCCCACGTACAACAATTCTATGCAGCGAACCCTCCTCGCTCTCCTGGCAATCGCATTTCTCTGCGCCGCCTCGCCTTCCATCGCTCAAGAAACGCCCAAGCCCACCACCGCCTTACCCCCCGCCACCTCGTTCGCTCGAGCTACGCCCTCGCAAATCGGGCCGCTCTTCGCTCAGCTCTACGGCTCCTGCACAGGTGAAATCGCGCCCACGATGGCTATCATCGCCGGAGGCGTCGCCGTCCAAGGAATCAAGCCCCTCGACGCAGCCGACAATCTCGATAAGCAGCTCGACGCGATTCGCAAATACGTGGAAGAAAATCACGGCAAGCTGGTCCTCCTCGAGCGCGTTCGCACCCTGAAAAATCCCGCTCCCAATGGTTCCTCAGATACCGCCCAGCCCTTCGAAATCGTCCAGCGCCTCCACGTCGAACTTCCTGTCACCACGCCCGTTGACGCCGTCTTGCAACGCCTGCTCGAACTCGGTCTCGATCGCTTCGGCGAAACAGTTCTGGCGACGAATAACCGCGAAGAAGCCGTTCTCTTCCGCATCGGCAATCTCGATTCCGCCTTGCACGAAATGGAACACCGTTGCATCGAAGACGCCTGGAAAAATTGGTGCGCCACCGACCCCGCAACAACTGCCTGCAAGTCTGATGCGCCCCCATCGAATTTCCAGCTCGAGAATTTCAGCGCACGCTCAGACGAAGAAATCTTACTGCCGGGATCGGGTGCGGGCTACTGGCAGGTCACCCTCACCCGTGGCCAGGATTCGCGACCGCCGCGCGACCTGCTCGGCAACATCACTCTTCACCTCACCGGAACGATCTTCCTGAATTTTTCCTATCCTCGAGAAGAAAAGCCTTGAATCGTCGCACTCCGGCGAACTCACTCGAACTCACGCAGTTGCCGCGCCGGTTCGTTTTCGTTCTAACCATAATTATTTTCGCGTTCCACCCGAAGCCAGCCGCCGCTCGCGAACCCCTCGAACGCCGCTTGCTCCGCACAATCCAAATCGGCACCCCGCAGGACATCACCGCCGCTGAAATCCAGCGCATCGCCGAAAATCCAAACTCCAAGTACATCGACAACATCCTCGCCCGCTCCGCTCTCCTCGTCCTCCAACAGGACATTCCAAAACTAGTTCCCTACAACGAGCTCCTCGACAGCGTCCTCAACAATCTCGTGCCCGATAGCAACGCCTTCCCCACTCTCCCCGCGCTCCCCGGCTTCCACGGCAAAGAAACCGTCTTCACGATGGTCTACGCCATGGTGATGAGCGGCAATCAGGAACAAGTCACAAATGTCCTCGAAAAACATCTCCTCACCGGCGGCAAGTACAAACAAGCCATCGTAATCTCCGCGCTTCGCAATATCGGCACGCGCCGCGCCGTGGGCCTGATCCAGAAATATGCGGAAGCTGGCCAGGAAAGTAATCTCGCGCAGACAGCAATCGCCGACGAAGACTATCCCGTCCTCTTCGAAATGCACGACCGCTGGAACATGATTCCCCCGGCCAACCGCAACCGCGACAATCTCCGCTCCATCGTTCAGAGCGGTTGTGACCAACGTGCCGCGATGGCCGCCTATTGGCTCGGCTTTTTCGCGCCCAGCATCGATCCCAATAAAGAAGTAGCAGACCTGCAAGCGCTCGAAGCCATCGTTCACAAGAACACGCCCGATTGCGAAATGATGGAGCACGTAATCGCGCTTAAGTCGCTCGCTCTGCGCTCTCCTAAGTCCGTCACTTATTGGAACCGCCTCGCGCGTCAGACCTCCAATGTCTGGGAGCGCCACCAGATCGTCATCAACGCCTGGGGCCGTTTCGGCCGCAAATTCGCGCCCGCGGCTCTCGATCTTCTCAAGACCGAACCCTCACAATACATTCAGTGGGAGCTTCTAAACGGCAATCTGCAAACGCGCCAGGACTACGTCTACCGCGACTACTGGGACATTTGGATTCCCGTGAACATTCTCGTCCCGATGGAATTTCCCGAAGGCGGTCGCCGCCCCCCGCAACCAAAACTGGACGAATCAGATCTGAATGCGCTCCTGCACTGGCTTGAATCCGGAGCCCGCCCCAAAGATCCCTGGGTCTACAATCACATGCTCTACCATCTCGCCGACTTCGTCTCAGGTAACGACACGCGCCGCCTGCTCCGCTTCTTCAACGCGAATCCCGAGCGCGCCAAGAATTATTGGATCATCGAGAATCTCAGCGACCCATCCGCGCTACCCTTGCTTGAATATTGGTCCACCCTGCCCGCCCCGCCCGATCAACTCGAAGTTCTCAAGGGCCTCATCGCCCGACTCGATAATCGCAGCCACGCTCACCCGCCGGCCACCAACCCTTGCTGCGACGCCACCGAAATCTGCCTGCTCGACCATCTCACCCACGCCGAGCCCCAGTCCACGATCAAGATCCACTCCGAAAAAGACGCTCAAGCATGGCTGCATTCAACAACCGCATCAGTCTCCGACTTCAAAATCACCTACACCGACGACTCCAAGCGCTCCGCCACAGTCACCTTCAAAGCCGGCCTAGACCAACACTGGGAATTCATCTACGACTGCTGGCGCCGCACAGACCCGACCGCCATCACCTCCCGCTGACCCCCATCTTATTCTCACCGGTAGCCGCGACGACGCCTCCCTCGTCGTGGGCCTTTCCCATTGCCTTTCGTACCGCTGGCTCCAGCCAGCGTTTTTACTGTTATCTTTGCAGGTTGCGGCTTCTTGACCTGACGAAGGCAGCCACGGCACAAACAGCATCGCGCTGCGACAGTTACCGCTAGCTTCCTGGGCCTAAAGCTGTCCGTGAGTTTGAGTGGAGAGTAGGTCGGCGACCGTCTTCGAAAAATCAAGCGAACGAACTACGGGGCCATTTAGGAAAACCGCACGCGGAAGCTGTCCATCCCAGCGCACACCTTGAGGGTAGACCGCAACTTCATCCCACTCAGTGCCCTCACGGACGCAGCATTTCGGCTGCGGTTGACTTTCGTCACCTTCGATCTTATGTCGTAGCTGCTCCGCAAACAGGTGGTTCTTATCCCAGTACTGCGCGACCCTCGCGTCGGAAAGCCGCGAAAGCACTGGCGTGCTCGGGCTCGAAAAGTCCGTTGGCAGAATTGGTTCCCAAACGGCGAAGACACGGATGTGTGGGTTTGCATTTTGTCGCAGAACATCTTCGACTGCGGAGGCCCCCCGCAGACATGTTGGTCACGTGGGGGAAAGCAGCAGAACGATGCGCACATCACTAGATGACGCGTTGAATGCAGCACGCAGCTGGTCAAAGTTGCTTGCCGTCACGAACACCAACGAATGCTGACCTCTGGGAACTCTTGCCCCGCCGTAGAAATGCCAAGCGAGAGCCAGCAGCCCTAGGATCGTCACCACGCCCAGAATCGCAAGGCGTTTCCTCATGGGTGGTTTCCGCCAGAAACGTCTGCAAGCACACCAGCAATTATCTGCGGAAACAGAAGAAGAAGAACCACAACGATAGTTGCCAAACATAAGAATGCAATAGCAGTCTTGCTTTGACGAGCCCGGCAGCGCATCCCTCGATAAACTTGAAAAAAACCTAATCCAAGAAGGACGATCGAAAGTCCCAAAAGCCAGGGCCGCGCTCCCGCCAAGAACACGGAAGCACCAGCTATTCCCGCCGCACCCAGGAAGGGCAAAGGCAGACAGCAACCCAACGTAAGAAGCGAAGTCAGCATCGCACCCAGCGATGCACCGGTTGTCTTCCAACTGGCCATTTACGCTCCTGAGCCTCGCGCGTGTTCGATGGCCTCACGCAGCTTCCTTCGAGACGGAACACCGCTGCCATCCGAATACAAGCGGCACATGAGTCCAAACGCGGTAGCTTTTTCGTTCTGCGGTTCCACATCATTTCCGTTTATGCGAATCGTCGGTGAACCGGGAAACTTCAATGATTGTGCCGTCTCGGTGTCCTTTACCAGCAATTCGGTAACGCTCTCTTCGAAACTCTCCGCCGGAAGAATTTCGCGCAGGCGTTCAAGTGCCAGACCGTGATTCGGACAGTTGGGCACGTACAAGACTTCAATTTTCATTCCGCATCCTTCCGGTTCGATTTTCCAAATACCGTTAGGACGGGGCAACGCTGTGTCTTCCCCGCGCGTGGGCGTTTGAGTTGAGCATCGCACTTTGTCAGCGCAGTTTTCAGATCGGTTTCCAGCCTCGATAGCGCAATTCTCTTGGCGTGAATATCCTCGAGTTTGTGGTCCAGCATCTTCCGCACCGCGGAGCAGGCGCGAAGGTCGTTGGTTCTGAGGCCTACGAATTCACGCACCTCGTTCAGCGAGAAACCCAGGGTTTGTAGGTTACGAATGAATTGCAGTGCGGCGAGATCTTCAAGAGAGTAAAGACGAAACCCGCCTTTGCTGCGGATCGGCGCTGCGAGCAGCCGCTTTCGCTCGTAAAAACGAATTGCATCTATGCTTACGCCAGAGCGGTTGGACATTTCACCGATTCGCATCAACTTCCTCGCACCAATCATCCGGCTTCTCAAACGTACACCCTTGAGTGTAGTCCAGAGTCAAGCTGAATCTATCAATCAGCGGAGGCTAGACTCCCCGAGTCGAGCTTGCAAAATAGTTACTATTGCGTTACCATGAGTCGGGCCCATTTAAACACCCCGCGCCGCAGTAATCAGGAGGCGCGCAAAAAGGGAGTTAGCAACATGAAGCTCGACAAGGTTTTCGGCCGGCGCCGCCAAAGGGTTTCCCAACCCGACCTCGCCCGCCACGCCCGCAAGTGCACCATCTGCAACCACAAAGACCGCCCCGTGATCGACTTCGACTACCTCAACTGGCGCAGCACCCAAGAAATCGTCCGCGAGTATGCCCTGCCTCATCGCGTGGCTCTCTACCGCCACGCCGAGTCCACCGGCCTCACCGCCCTGCGCAAATCCCGCCTCTGCTCCGTCCTCGATTCCATCATCGAGCAAGCCGAAACCGTCCAGGTAACCGGCGCCACCATCCTTCGGGCCATGCGCGCCTATTCCTGCCTAACCAAGAACGGCGACTGGGTGGACCTCCCCAAGCGCGTCGCTGTCCGCCGAACTCAGCAGTCAGCTCGTCCCGCTTCAGGCATCCGGCGTCCAAAATCCCCGGCCGCCGTGGCGGCTAATCGTTACACCGCGATTAAAAAATCAGCCAAGTCAATGAAAACAAATGCCTAATCAAACCTCTAATCGTTACAAATCGCGCTTTTTGCGTGCCAAGAACTGCGTGGCGACGGGCTCCGCGTCTCTCCCTTGCAGCGCTGGCATCCTGCCGGCTCGTTTGAATTACAGTGGCACAGGCACTCCTGCCTGTGCTCTTACGAGCTCCCGGTTCACAGAAGCAACTGCCACCGTCGGACCACCCCAACCTCGTCGCCGAGTTGTTCCTTTCCCTTGTAGCGCCGGTTTATCCAGAGGGACGAAGGACATCCTGCCGACTGCTTCGGCCCCGCCCCGCCGCCGCGTACACGGCTGGCGCGAATGCTACAATATTCGTTTCCCTGCTCCTCGCTGTAACAACGAGAGGGCCTAACCACAAACTCGATGCGAATTGAAGACTTCAACGACCGGCTGAAACACGCCGTCATCGTCGCCGATGGCGCTATGGGCTCGCTCCTCTACGAGTCCGTCGGCCCCCAACGCTCCGTCGACGAACTCAATTCCTCCGACGCCGAATCCGTCTTTCGCGTCCACCAGACGTACATCGAAGCCGGCGCACAGGTCATCGAGACAAATACTTTCGGCGCCAACCGCCACAAACTAGCGCAACTCGGCATGTCCGACCGCGTCGCCGAACTCAACCATCGCGGCGTCAAAATCGCCCGCGAAGCGCGCGAAGCCGCCAAGCACGAAGTCCTCATCGCCGGTTCGATTGGACCTCTTGGCATCGTTCGCCAGGTTCGCGACTTGCCCTATGACCAGATTTTCGCGATTTTCAAGGAGCAGGCCGGAGCGCTCGAAGAACGCGGCGTCGATCTCTTCGTCGTTGAGACTTTCAGCGATCTCGACGAGCTGCTCGCCGCAATCGACGCGATTCGCTCCTTCTCAAATCTTCCCATCGTCGCCGAAATGACTTACTCCGAAGAAGGCACCACGATGGGCGGCATGCGCCCGCAGGACGCGTGGGAAAAGTTGAAGCAAAAAAATATCCAGGCCGTCGGCGCCAACTGCACCGTCGGTCCTCAATACCTGCTCCCAGTAATACGCGAGCTGAACGGAATCAGCATGCCCCTCTCAGCCATGCCCAATGCCGGTTTCCCCAAACGCGTCGGCGACCGAATCGTTTATCCGAAATCGTCGCCGGAATATTTCGCGCTCTTTGCCGAAGAGGCAGCCGATCTCGGTGTTCGACTGCTCGGCGGATGTTGCGGCACCACCCCGGCACATATTCGGGCCATGGCGGTCGCCGTAAAAAAACTGCGCCCACCAAAATCGGGAGCAGATGGAAAACCAGCTGGCATCGTCGAAGTGCTCGAACCCGAAGAGCGCACGAAGCGTCTCAAGACGCGCGAGCCTGAAAGCAAGCTCTGGAAAAAATTGCAAGCGCAGCAATTCGCGGTCTCGGTCGAAATAGATCCTCCCAAAGGAGTTTCCATCGACCGCATCGTCGAGCAGGTCAGCCGCGTCATGGCCAACGGCCACGTCGATGCGATTGACATCAATAGCGGCACTCTAGCGCGCGTCGGAATGGATGCGCTCGTCCTCGCAGGCGCGCTAGAAGCTCACGGCTTCGAAACGATTCCTCATCTCACCACGCGCGATGCGAATATCATCGGCTTGCAGGCGATGCTTCTCGGCGCCTGGGCCGTCGGCGGCGTGCGCAACGTCCTCGCAATTACCGGCGATCCCCCATCACTCGGCGATCATCCGGAAACGAGCGGCGTCTACGAAGTCGATTCCATCGGCCTCGTCAAAGTTCTCGCGCGCCTGAATCAAGGCACAGACTGGGCCGGCAAAGCGCTCGGCGGGGCAACAAATTTCACCATCGGCGTCGCCGTAAATCCCGTCGCGGAAGACATGGATGACGAGCTGCGCCGCCTCGAAGCTAAAATCCAGGCCGGCGCGCACTTCGCGATGACGCAACCGATCTTCGATCCCACACACTGGCAGAAATTCTTGAAACGCCTCGGCGGCAAATCACCGGTTCCAGTGCTGGTTGGCCTATGGCCGCTCACCAGCTACAAGCAAGCCCTGCGGCTGAACAATGAAGTACCCGGAATCGTGATTCCCGATGCTACGCTGAAAGAAATGGAATCCGCCGGAGACGCCGCCCGCGCGCGCGGTTTCCTGCTCGCCCGAAGAATGCTCGACTGGGCGCGAACGGCCCGCAACGAAGGAATCGCTGGCGCCTACTTGATTCCGCCCTTCAAGCGCTACGAAGAAGTACTCGAGCTGTTCTCATGATCTCCGCAGCGCTTGATCTGGGCGTGGTCGAATCAGCGCGGCTCGACCACAACATAAATCCAGTTGCCTCCGGCTGGCGTACAAGAAATGGAGGAGCTTTCGTGCGAATTTATCTGGCCGCTGCCGTGTATTTGTTCCTGTTTCTGTTTCCCGCCGTGTCGTCCTCGAAGGCAGGCGAAAATCTGAAGATCAATCCCAAGCTCGATTACACAAGCGATAGTATCGACGGCCCGCTGATCACCGGCGATCACATGGACGCCGGCGCCGCGCAAAATCGTGTCAACTACGTCCTCATGGACGGAGAAGGTTGCTACAACTCAAAGCAACAGGCCCGCCGCACCGTCGCCATGTACGAGAAGTATCGCGGCCGCGTCAACTTCGTGATCGTTGACCTCGACAAACCGCTCTCATCATCTCAATCCGAGTTGGTAAAGAGCCACTACACAGGGTCGATTCCGCACGTCACGGTTCTAGATAAGACGGGCAAGGCCGTCTACGACACCGCAGGCGAAGTGAGCGAACAGGAAATCGGCGATGTGCTGGACAAGGCTCTCGCGCAATAACAATCGGAAAATTCAGAAGAACCAGAAGCGCTTCTTGCCGCGCCCGCCGCGCGAATCGGATTTCCCCGAGCCGTCCTCACTGATTTCCGGAACGAACGGCAGCGACTCCCCGTCGAATGCCGCGCGCGGATTATCCACCAGCAGCGCTCGCGCCACGTCCTCGCCATGTATCTTCACCACCCAGTCAAAAGTTTCCTTCAAACGCAGCGGCCGCGACGTCACGTTGTGCGCGTCGCTCGCGATGAAATGCACCGCGCCATCCGCAAGCCAGCGCTGCGAACATTCCTGTGCCGACCTTCCGAATTTTCCGAGCAGCGATTGCGCAGTCACCTGCACGTAGCAGCCCTGCCCCAGCCATTTGAAGAGCCGGTCAGGTTGCGCGCGAATCAGCGGGTTCCGTTCCGGATGCGTGACGATAGGAGCTAACCCCGCGAGCTGCAGGGTATGAAGCGCCTGATCAAGCAAAGGCGGAATCGAAAAATCAGCAAACTCCACCAGCAAATAATTCTTCTGATTCAGCGTATAGCGGTTCGGGTCGAAGCGAACATCTTCAAGGTTTTCGTAGCTGAGATGAAAATCGCAGCCAGTTGCAAGAATCAGGCGCCCTTCAAAGAGCGCCTGCAACTCATCACGGCGCTCTTTGATTTTCACGGGATCGAAGACATGATCCGAATGCGCGTGCGGCGTCCCGATCACGTGCGTGATCCCGTCAGCAATCGCCATTTCCGCCATGGCGACCGACACCTCAAACGAATCAGGCCCGTCATCGAGGCCCGGAAGAATGTGGCAATGAATGTCGATCACTCACGCGAGAATAGCTCAGCGTGTCGCGGTTGACAATCGAACCCCGTCGCACCCGTGCGACTCCAAACTTCCCATTGCTTTCCGACTTTTCCGACCCCTGCTATCATTGATGTTTCAATTTAGAGTATTTTTCGAATCTGATACCCGATAAAACAAGCGCAGGGAGATTAAGGGTGGACCGGAAACCGGAGTTCTTTGCGAATAAGGGCATCAAGATCGGAATCATCGGCTGCGGATACGTGGGACTTCCTCTCGCTCTCCGGTTTGCCGACGTCGGCCAGCGCGTCACGGGCTTCGATCTCGATCAATCCAAAATTGACAAGCTGAATGCCGGCCAATCCTACATCCAGCACATTCCCGCCGAAAAAATCAAAGCGCACGTCGACGCAAAGCAGTTCGATGCGACATCCGATTTCACTCGTCTTCGCGAAATGGACGCAGTCCTCATTTGCGTCCCCACGCCCCTCGACGAACGCCGCGAGCCGGACCTCAGTTACGTCGAGAACACCGCGCGCGCCATCGCACCGAACCTGCAACGAAATCAGCTCATCGTTCTCGAAAGCACCACCTATCCAGGCACGACCGAAGAGTTGGTGCTTCCTATTCTCGAAAACAACGGATTGCGCTGCCCCATCGCGCATGGCGAAGGCGGCGAAAACATCGCGACGGATTTCTATCTCGCTTTCTCGCCGGAGCGCGAGGATCCGGGCAACAAGCAATTCGGCCTCGCGCAGATTCCCAAAGTCGTGGGTGGCATGAATCCGCCCAGCGGACGCGCAGCCGCAGGGCTGTACGCGCAGATCGTTTCCAAGGTGATTCCCGTCAGTTCCACGCGCGCCGCCGAAATGGTGAAGCTGCTCGAAAATATTTTTCGCTGCGTGAATATCGCGCTGGTTAACGAACTGAAGCAGCTCTGCCTGCGCATGAATCTCGATATCTGGGAAATCATCGATAGCGCTGCCACAAAGCCGTTCGGCTTCATGCCCTTTTATCCCGGCCCCGGCCTCGGCGGTCATTGCATTCCGGTCGATCCGTACTATCTCTCCTGGAAAGCTCGCGAATACGATTTCGCCACCCGCTTCATTGAGCTTGCCGGCGAAGTGAACACGGCAATGCCTTACCACGTGGTGGACGCAGTCGCGACGGCGCTCAACGAACGCAGCAAGTCCATCAAAGGCTCCAAAATCCTTCTGCTTGGCATGGCCTACAAAAAGGATGTCGACGACCTGCGCGAATCGCCCTCGCTCAAACTCCTCGAATTGCTCACCGCTCGCGGCGCTCTTCTCGATTACAACGACCCTTACTTCGCCGCCCTGCACAAAATGCGCCACTACGATTTTTCCAACATGCGCTCAGTCGCTCTATCGCCCGAGCGCCTCGCCAGCTACGATTGCGTCCTAATCGCCACCGATCATTCGAGCTATGACTACGATGCCATCGCCCGCGACGCCAAGCTTGTAGTGGACACGCGCAACGCCACTCGGCGCGTGAAACAGAACCGCGAAAAGATCGTTAACTGCTAGCGCTATCAATCATTTGCGACAAACAACCTTCGCTATTAACTCAAGAATGCCTCTAGTAAGAGAGTTCCATTGCCCCCGGCGTTCCCGAAAGCTATCGTTTCTCCATGGGAACCACAGCGTCGCCAAAACCCGGCTGGAAGGCCGATCCTGGGCGCCGCCGCAGCATGCGCGTGCTCCTCAGCGTTCCCATTGTCGTAAGCGGAAAGACCGCTAGTAATGAGGACTTTAAAGAAGAGACGCGGACCCTCGTCGTTAACGCACACGGCGCCTTGATCGCACTCGCCGCGCAGGTTGCCGGTCAACAAACCGTTACCCTCTCCAATAAAGCCACTCAGCAATCGATCGATTGCCGCGTGGTGCATCTCGGAACCGCGCAAGGCGGTAAAACGCAGGTCGGCCTGGAATTCGTCAAGCCTTCAGGCAGGTTCTGGCAAATCGATTTCCCGCCAGACGATTGGGTCGTTCCGGAAAACTAAGCCGTCACCCTGCGACGCTCTTCGGCTTCATTGCACGGCGGACACTAATTCCACTCGGAAGTTTCCAAGAGGCATCTCCGCTACCAGCAGCACCGGGGTTCGCGCCGCGCCGTTCGCCAACCACGCTGTGAAGTTTGTGCCCGGTACTTCTTTTCCACGTTGAAATAAGCGAATCGAGATTTTTGATACTGAGAAATTTCCTGCCGCCACTGCTACCGTCTCGGCCGGCACGTCAAGACGCGCCCGCATGTCATACACGTCGTGACCGTCGTAAACCGGCGCCCGAAACTCCGGCGTCTGCGCCCAGTCCACGCCCCGCAACGCATACGCCGCACCAAGAGGATCACGCGTACCGGGCGTGACCACGACTCCTGCCACATGGCCTCGCGATGGCTGGCCTTCCGCCAGGAAATGAAACACTTCCGTCTGCTTCTGCCCCATCTCGTTCAAGTACGTTTCATACTGCCGGCTTTCGAGCGTCGCTGCGTCGGTGTAGGAATCGAATTGATCGTCAACCGCTATCATTGCCCGCATCGGACTTAGCGTGTGCGCCGACGCGCGAAAATGCCAGGTTCCCCATCCCATCAAGTCGCGGCGTTCGGGAACCGTGAGTTCAATCGACGCTGCGTTCGTAAAGCTCGCCCACGCCACACGGTAATCGAGTTTCTCGCCGATTCGAAATGGCATGCGCGCTTCGCGAGACGCAGTCGAGGCGTTCTTCGCACCGTGCCCGGGCGATTGTGTCTTTTCCGATGCTGTTACCAACGCGCCAAAGGAAAAGGCTCCTACGACCGCCACGCACAGAAGCGCCCCGGCAAGCCGGTGCTTAAGAAAGCGGGGGCAAGCCCCCGCACTCCAAATGGGCCGTGCCGGGCGCGCAGCTTTCTGGAACTGGGATGTCAACAGATCCGTTTCAAATTCGCAAAGACGCCACATTCCTTGTCCGCTTCCAGCAGCTAGGCTATATTCAAGCGTACTCCAACGGCACCACGCCGGCCACCGCGTCCGATTCCGCATTGCTGCAAACAGCTCGGCGCGCATCAACCGGGAATCTCAGGAGAATCCCCGCATGCGCTATCTCGTCACCGGCGGCGCCGGCTTCATCGGCTCAAATATCGTCGACGAACTCGTCCGCAGAAATCATGAAGTGGTTGTCCTCGACGATCTTTCCGCAGGCAACGAGTCCAATCTCTCCTCAGTTCGCAGCAAGATCGATCTTCGCATCGGAACAGTCACCGACCTCGCAGCGGTGGAATCGGCGGTGAAAGGCGCAGACTATGTGCTGCATCTCGCCGCACGTACTTCGGTGCCGCGTTCCGTGAAAGACCCGCTCGATACGAATCACGTCAATATCGACGGTACGCTCAATGTCCTGGTGGCCGCCCGCGATGCAAAAGTCCGCCGTTTCGTATATGCCGCATCTTCCGCCGCCTACGGCGAAACTCCTACTCTGCCCAAAACCGAATCCATGCAGCCGGAACCGATTTCTCCCTACGGCGTCGCGAAGTACGTTGGCGAGCTTTACGCGCAGGCTTTCGGCCGCAGCTATGGCCTCGAGAACGCATCGGTCCGCTACTTCAACGTCTTCGGTCCACGCCAGGATCCCACCTCGCAATATTCCGGCGTGTTATCGCGCTTCATGCTCGCCGTAATTCAGAATCAGCCGCCCGTGATTTATGGTGACGGTGAACAATCGCGCGATTTCACCTATATCGACAACATTGTGGACGAAACTCTTCGCGCCTGCGATGCCAAAAACGCCTCCGGAAAAGTTTTCAACGGCGGCACCGGCGCGCGCATCACTCTGAATCAGGTGGTAAAACTCCTCGAAAAAATCACGGGCAAGAAAATCCAGCCCCAATACGACCCGCCTCGCACCGGCGACATCCGCGATTCGCAGGCCGACATCTCGCTCGCGCGAAAAATACTCGGCTATCAGCCTGTCGTTGAATTTGAAGAAGGTCTCCGCCGCACCTGGGGCTGGTACTCGCAGTCCTACAAAAAAAGTTAGGCTCGCTTTATACGTCGAGTTTTCTCAACGCTTGAGCTCAGTGCTGAAGAACGTAGTCACTGCGCGGTTGAAGCTATCGTGGAACTCCTCGCGACTAAAACCGGGCGGGTCTTCGCAAATCGAGGGCGCCGCTTTCGCGAGCGCTTGGCTGCAAGGCGCGAGAAAAACGAAATGATCCACCCCCGGAACAACATGCTCGTCGGGCGGTTTCGGCAGCTCTTTGCGGACGACTCCTGAATTCCACGCGTCTGGCGCCTGACGATCGTTGGCCGCGCGCCACAATTCCACCGGAACCGACACTCGCTTCAGTCCCCCACCCTCGAAGAGAAATCCCACCGCCGGCGCAGCGATCACTGCGGCTTTAATCCTTCCGTCGTGCACCCAAACGGGAGTGGTCGCAGGTGGTTCCAGTTGGTCGCCGTGTCGCTGCTTTACAAAGACACATTCCGGCGCGTCCGGCCGAGTTGCGCAAAGCTTCCCCATCTGTGCGAGGTCGGGCGTTCCTCCCGTCGTAACGAGCGTCGTAAAACCCCCCAGAGAAAATCCGAACATGCCTATGCGCTCAGGATCGAGCTGCGCGTGATCCTTCCAGCTTCCGAGCAGGTAGTCGAGCGCCACACGGATCT
Organism: uncultured Acidobacteriota bacterium; assembly: GCA_963721825.1. GTDB lineage: Bacteria > Acidobacteriota > Terriglobia > Acidiferrales > UBA7541 > Palsa-295. The sequence goes on from CAVRLE010000004.1 coordinate 832,723, forward strand.
GACGCGGCCGGTCGATCAGGTCAATCCGATTCCCCGCGTAACTTTGATCCGCAAAACTGTCACCCGTATGGGTGATGGCTGCCGCAACAAAACCCGCCTTCGCCAACGCCAGCGCCGTGTCGTAGTGGCTGGCGAGTGAGCCGCTCGTTCCGTGTGAAATCAGAATCAATGGAAGTTGTTTTCCCGATATCGGCGCGTTCGTAGCCACGGATTGCGAAAACATCGCCAGCGGCGAATCAGCCGCAGGTGCATCACTCGGATACCAAATTGCCATCGCAATTGGCTTGCCTTCGGGATCAGGCACACTCACTTGTTGAAATCCTATAGTTTTTCCGGGTCCGGCTATTGCGGCCGGCAGGATTGCCAGAACCGCCGCGAACGCAATGATGCTGAATCTCATTCCAATCCTCCGGAGGGCACAACATGATATTGCAAAAGGGTGCGGCTGCTTAGACGCAGCGGCGGCCGTTTCGCGGTCTACAAATCTCGGCCATTCAAGTGTTCTGGCAGTTCCACCAAACTATCCAGCATCAGGTCCGGCGGATGCGCTTTCATTCCTTCCATGCCCAGGCCGTAGCTGACTCCGCAGGCCCACGTGCCCGCATTTCGCGCCGTGCGCACATCCACATCCGAATCGCCGACGATCATCGCTTCGCGTGGCGCTGCTTCCAATTCGCGCAACAGCGTTTCCGTACCCATCGGATGCGGCTTCTTTTTTTCGAAGCTGTTGCCGCCGTAGACGTAACGAAAATAACGCAGCAGGCCAAGCCCATCGAGAATCGCGCGGCTGAAATGCACCGGCTTGTTCGTCAGCACCGCCATCGGATGGCGATCGAGAAGAGCGAGTCCTTCCCGCACACCCGGATAAGGCACCGTGTTATCGAGCATGTGCGCGCGGTAGTAACTCAGAAAATGCGCGAGCCCGGTATCCACTTCCGCGTCGCTCGCCCCTTCACCCAGCGCGCGACGCACCAGCATCGGCGCACCATTTCCCACGTAGCTGTAGATTGTTTCCGGCGATAGCGATTCGCGCTTCATGTGCGCCAGCGTGGCATTTACGGCATGCGCCAGATCCAGCTTCGAATCGATCAGCGTTCCATCCAAATCGAAGATCAGGACCCGCACTTCGGAAAAACGGTGATTGGTTCCCGACAACGTATCCCCCGCCCACGCGCGCGAATGCCTGAGCCATGAGAAATAAAGGCTCGCAAACTAATGCGCCTAGAATGAGCGCTACCATTGTAAATCGAGTGTTAGGGATTTTCAGGCCGGACGGGGAGATGATTTTTTAGGTATGGTGCGGCATGCCCCGCGCGGAGAACGCGGGGTCAGTATGACTTCACAATCCGGCTCCTTCCCCCGTCCAGTCTCTTGCGGGCGCTGACGCCGTCCTACTGCACGATCACCGTGATCGGAGCGCCGTGCGAAATTCCGCCGGACGTCGCGGTGATTGTGAGGTTCACATTCCCGCGCGCTACGCCGCTCGTGCTGCCGCAACCGGCCAAGCCGAACACGCCGACCATAATCGCAGCGGCCAGCACCATTGCCAGCCGTGCATTACGCATCCATTCAAAAGAAATGTCGCGTCGCCTGCTCGCTGCAATCAAGAACAACGCAAGAAGCGAAACGCAAAAAGTGAGTGGATAGGCAAAAAACTGCTTCACCGGCCGGCGTTGGCTTGAAAATGGTTGTGGCGCAAACATCCGCCCTTGGGTCACAAGCGACACTGCGACAGTCGTCGGCGTCACAGTAGCCGTGAATGAGCTCGGCACCACGCTGCACGTCGAGTGCACTGGCGCGCCCGTGCACGTCAAAGTGATGAGCCCGGTAAATCCGCCTTGTGGCGTCACAGCAACCTGAATGTTGGCTGTTCCTCCGCGAGAAATTGTCTGCGTCGGCGTTGTCACGCTGAGCGTGAAATCTTCGCCGGTTCCGTTGAGTGCGATGCTTTGCGGGCTGTCGGCCGCGTTGTCCGTCAGCGTCACCGCTGCAACTCGCGCGCCTCCCGCCGTCGGCTTGAACGTCACTGAGATCGTGCAGTTCGCGCTCGCAGCAAGAGACGAGCCGCAAGTGCTTGTCTCGATGAAATCGCCGGGGTTCGTTCCGCCCAGTGCGATGCTCGTAATCGCCAGGGCCGTTCCTCCGTTGTTTGTCACCGTCACCATCTGAGACGCGCTGGACATACCGGAAACGGTCGCGGCGAACGTCAGCGTATTCGCTGAAGGCGTAGCCGTCGGTTGCACCTGGCCGGTGCCCATCAGCGCGATGGAATGCGGGTTTCCCGGAGCATCGTCGTCGATCGTGATCGAGGCGGATCTTGCCCCGGTCGCCGCCGGAGTAAATTTCACGTTGAATGTGCAAACTGCGTTGACGGCCATCGACGCAACGCAATCGTTCGTCTGCATGAAGTCGCTCGCGTTTGCACCCGTGATGGAAATCCCTTCGATGTTTAGGGTCGCCGTGCCGGTGTTGGTGAGCGTCACCATTTGCGCGGCGCTCTGCGTGCCCACTCCTTGCGCGGCGAACGTCACAGTTGTTGCTGAAAATGTCGCTACCGGCGCTGCGGTGCCTGTGCCGCTCAGCGTCGCCGATTGCGGGCTTCCCGGAGCGTCATCAGTTACTTCCACCGACGCCGAGAGAGGCCCCGCTACGGTCGGTTGAAAAGTCACCTGCACGGTGCACGACGCGCCAACGGCCAGCGTCTCGCCGCACGTGGTGCTCGTCTGGTGAAAATCGACGCTCGAGCCAGCCTCGGAAGTCGCGATGCCCGAGATATTCACGATCGCCGGAGTTGAGTTCGTTACTGTCACGGTCATTGGGTCAGAGGTCGAACCGATCGCGAGCGAACCAAAATTGACAACTGCCGGCGATACGACCACTGCCGTCTGGAAAAAAACCATGTGGTTCGAAGTTCCTGCCGCGGCCACGGCCAGCCCTCCGCCGGTGGCAAAATTCCCTACAGCGAACGTGAATTGCGGGCCCAGGTCAGCACCAAACGATTGCACAGCTTGAAATGTCCCGTCTCCGTTTCCAATGTAAAAATCGAGTTTCTGCCCGGTCTGATCCTGCGTCACAAAATCCAGTTTCCCGTCGCCGTTGAAATCTCCGATTTGAATTCCGCGATTCGCACTGGTCGCGATCGTTACTCCTGCCTGAAAGGTCCCATCCCCATTTCCTTTTAGGAAAACGGTTGCAGAATCGAACGATGACGCCACGGCGTCGAGTTTGCCGTCGCCGTCGAAATCACCAATCACGGTGTCGACAGAACCCGGGACGCTCACAGACACAGCACTCTGAAACGTGCCGTCTCCGTTGCCTAGCAAGACCGCCACCACCCCTTCGTTCGCCACAATCAAGTCAAGCTTTCCGTCTCCATTCAAATCCGCAATTCGAATCCCGCCGACATCGAACAGACTTCCGCCATAAATCGCCGGCGCTTGGAATGTTCCGTTCCCATTTCCCAGGAACACCGCCACTCCTCCGGTCGCATTTCCGGCGATCAAATCGAGGTTGCCATCGCCATTCACATCGGCCAGAGCTGCCGCCAGCGACTGTCCATGATCGGTGGTGAAGAGCGTCGGCGATTGAAACGTCCCGTCCCCATTTCCCAACAAGACCGCGATGCCGCCGCTGCCGCTCGCGAAAAGAGATGTGACGATCAAGTCGAGATTTCCATCGTGGTTTATGTCCCCGACGGCGAGTCCAAATGGCCCCGTGAAAACTGTAATTTGCTGTCCGGCTTGGAACGTCCCGTTGCCATCGCCCAGGTACACCGTCACTGTATTGCTTCCGCGGTTCGAGGTCACCACGTCCAGCATTCCATCCTTGTTGAAATCCGCCGCGATTACGCCCCACGCACCGGGCGCACCGTTATTCTGGGACTCCACGAAAGTCAGCGACGGCACTGTGCCCACCACAGGCAGATACATCACGTTCGAGGTTCCACCGCCCGGATTGCACACATTGCTCGGCGTCACCACCGTGATCCATCCGGTCCCGCTCGTCTCAATCATCGCGGCGGAGACAGTCGCCGTCAGTTTCGTCGACGACACGTACGTGGTGGCCAGTTGCGATGAACCCCAAAATACGGCCGACGCCGGGACGAAATTTGCGCCGGTCACCGTTAGCGTGAATGAATTTCCACCAGGCGCCACCGATACTGGACTGATCGCTTGCACAAACGGGACCGGCGTGCCACCGGCTCCCGCGATCGCACTTGGAGCTAGAGCGGCTGCCATCATCAAAAGCATTAGCCCACAGATCACAATCTGTCTTCGGTTTCCGTGCAGGCGGGCGTGCAAGCGCATCCTCATCTCCTCGAAATCCTTCGAACGAGTCGGTAGTGTTCCGTTCTGCTACGAACGACCCGGTTCGCTTCGGCATTGCACTGCGGGGCAATCGCATTGCCACTGCGTGACACGGCGAACATTACAGTTACAGGTCCGCGCCGCACGTCAATTTTCAAAACAGAACTAGCGGTACTGAAATGAAATTCGATTCAAGGATAGGAACGGCCTTCGGGATGGAACGACAAGCCGTGCGATTCTTGTCTCGCCGCTGAGCCCGAAGATTTGCGCAGCGAGAAGGGCGTTCTGCCAGTTAATTAGCAACTTCCAGGCTGCGGCCTCTACCAATTTTGACCGGATTTTTACGAAACGGTAACAAACCGCCTTCAAACTCCCCGGGCTGCAGGAGCGTCGATCCCGCAGGTTCGGGTCGGCGGATTTTTGTCTCAATAACATCCATCCAGCAGACCAAAGATCACGGAATTCAAATCGGAGGAGGATCTACATGCACCTTTATGTGAAAAAGGCCGTTGCCGGGCTTGCTGCAGCTGCATTGATGTTGCTGCCGGCCGCCCCGGCCTTCGCCGACGGGGGCCACTCGCAGACCGCGACCCCGATCAAGCATCTCGTAATCATTTTCCAGGAAAATGTTTCGTTCGACCATTATTTCGCCACATACCCTAACGCACAGCCCAATGCCGACCAGTCCGTCTTTTTCTCACATCCCAGGTCCGGCACGCCCACGGTAAACGGCCTCACCGGCCCGCTGCTCACCAACAACCCCAATGCCAACAACACCGGAAACAGTGCCAACGCGATCAACCCTTTTCGCCTCGACCGTTCGCAGGCCTCCACTTGTGACCAGGGCCACAATTACGGCCCTGAGCAGCTGGCTTTTGACGGCGGCTTGATGGACCTGTTTCCCGCGAGCACCGGAGCCGGCGAGGGTCCGTTCTGCGCAGCCGCCTTTGCCTACGGCAAGGACAAAGGCCTCGTGATGGGCTATTTCGACGGCAACACAGTCACCGCCCTGTGGAATTACGCACAGCATTTCGCCATGAACGACAATTCCTACGGCACAAACTTCGGGCCGTCGACTCCGGGCGTGCTGAACCTGGTATCGGGGAATACTTTCCCGGCAACGCCGAGCGCTCCGCATGCCAAGATCGTGCCCAACAATGCTGGGCCGGGTACGCTTGTCGGCGACCTTGATCCCACTGGCGATGTCTGCTCCGCAGGGACTACCGTGCAATTGGGCGGGCCGAACATCGGCGACCTCCTGACGGCGGCGGGCGTTTCCTGGGGATCGTTCATGGGAGGGTTCGACCTGACCATCACGAATCCGAACGGGACAACCCTCTGCAAGCGATCGAGCCCGGCTTCGCCGTCCAATGGTGGTCCGACGGCGGATTACATTGCCCATCACTCGTTCTTCAATTACTTCGCTTCGACGTCGAACTCGATGCACGTACGTCCCGCGTCCCCTTCGGAAATCGGGAATGCCGGACCGGCAAATCACCAGTACGACATCAATGACTTTTATGCGGCGCTGAAGACCGGGAACTTGCCAGCCGTCAGCTTCCTGAAAGCCATCGCGGCGCAGGACGGCCACGCCGGCTATTCCGATCCGCTGATGGAACAAACGTTTTTGGTGAATACCGTTAACAGTGTAATGAAATCGCGATACTGGCAGGACACCGCCATCGTGATCCTCTACGATGATTCAGATGGCTGGTACGACCACCAGATGTCGCCAATCATCAACCCGTCGGCGGTCAACACGGGCGTTGTGAACGATAGCGACCAGTTGAACGGGCCTGGCCTGTGTGGCCATGGCACGCCGCTGGCCGGCATCGAAGGACGCTGCGGCTACGGCCCGCGCCAGCCGCTTCTGGTAATCTCGCCATTCGCCAAATCGAACTTCGTCGATCACACTCTCACCGACCAGAGTTCGATCATCCGTTTCGTCGAGGATAACTGGTTGAAGGGTGAGCGCATCGGCCAGGGTTCCTTCGACGCACTCGCAAACTCGATCACTCAGATGTTCGACTTTAGTTCTGCACGAGACGGCGAAGGGAACGGCGATGGCAATCAGATCTTGTTCCTTGACCCGTCTTCCGGCAAACCAATAAATCAGAATCAAGGTCACTGAAAAAAGCGTCGCCCAGTTGATCGAAAACGGGTCCACCATCAAAGCCCGCCGTGCGCCTGATCGCGCGGCGGGCTTTCCTTTTCCCTTCTATCAGCAAGTAAGCGATGCCGAACTGCAAGGAACCACCCGTAGTAGTGGAACGCGTACCATGCCGCTCGAGCCGTATCGTAATTCCGTCATAACTTCGATCGTGCACCTGGCCGTCGCGCGTCTCGACTTCCTCCGCCACTCCCTGTATCATGCCTGCCCATGAGACTTTCAGCGCGTAACCGCATCATCGGCAAAATCGAAGAAATTCATGTCGGCGATATCATGGCCCACGTCGTTGTCCGCTCGGGCGAAGTGATTATCGAAAGTGTGATCACGCGGCGCAGCGCTGACGAAATGAAACTGAAAGTTGGCGATACGGTCGGCGCCATCATCAAGTCAACAGAAGTGATTTTGGAAAAGGCTTAGCGGCGCCGCCCCTCCCGCCGTTTCGCTAGTGAGAGCAGCAGCCAAGCAGAATCGGGTTTCGTGAATCTTTCCATTCGACAAGCCGGCAACGCAACAATCGTCGACGTAACCGGCGACATTACTCTCTACAACGCGCCCCAGCTTCGCGCCATGCTCGTCGAGCAACTGAAGGACAAGCACGCCGCGCGCCTCATCATCAATCTCTCCGAAGTGAAATACATCGACAGCGCAGGTGTGGCCTCGCTCGTCGAAGGTCTCAAGATTTCCCGCGAGCTTAAGACCGGCTTCGCGCTCTTCGGCCTCCAACGCAGCCCGCGCCAGGTGCTCGAACTCACCCATCTCGTCAAAGTCTTCTCCATTTTCGAAACCGAGCCAGAAGCCCTAGCCGCCCAGTAAGAATCTCGATCTCGATTTAGCTCCCGTTCAAGAAGGATTTCAGCGTCTTCTGTAATTTTTACCCAGTCCCGTTACTCCAATATTCCACTAAGCCATTCATAAACTGTAGTTTAGAGACCGCACGGGTGGAGCCCCGTTTGCGCTCAAAATAGGGCTCCCTCGTAAGGAGGAAAGCATGCTGGTATCCAGAAGGCACGGATTTCTCGTCTCTGCCTTATCGCTTTTTCTTTGCGCGGCCATGGCTGCATGCTCGCAAAATTCGCAGGCGAGCAATTACAAAGACCCCTCAAACGCCAAGCCAGGCTTTCTGAGCGGGCTTTTCAGTTCCACCAAACCAGTCACAGTTCCTGAAGGGACGGATCTAGCCGTCGTTCTCGACCAAACTCTTTCGAGCGCTCAAAATCGGCCCGGGGACAAATTTCAGGCCAGTCTCGCTTCTCCCGTTGTAGTTGATGACAAGACGGTGATCCCCCAGAACTCGCGCGTCATCGGCCATGTGGTCGACGCTCGTCCTTCCGGCCGCTTGCGCGGCGTTGCACGGCTCGACCTTACGCTCGACACGGTTGAAATAGATGGAAAGTCTTATGACATTGCTACCGCCGATAAAGGCCGCGTCGGAAAAAACCACAATAAACGAAACGGCATCCTGATCGGCGGCGGAGCCGCATTGGGTGCGCTCATTGGGGGCGTCGCTACGGGAGGTGTCGGTGCGGCGATCGGTGCGGGAGCAGGAGCCGGCGCTGGCACAGCCGGTGCGGCTTATACCGGCAAGAAAGACGTCCGCGTTCCGGCGGAGACAACCTTAACCTTCCAATTGGTTCGGCCCGTCACAATTCCCATCAAGAAAACCTGATTCCGTCTCAGCCGACCGCTCCCGACAAGGTCCGCCTTTCTGGGCGGGCCTTGCGCGGCCCGCGGTTTTCGATTTTCTCTTTTCTGCTATCCAATTCTCTCAATTCAGCAATCCCTTAAACCGCTTGCCAAACATCTCAGCCGCGGTCTCATCCGATACAAACCGATTCAACATCCCAAGGTCGGCATTGATAATCACGTCCGTGTCCGTCACCTCCACGGTCCCTGCAATCGGCGTGCTCAACATAGCCATCTTTGCCGATAGCTCGAAATTTAACACAGCCCCCTGCCAGCTCTTCGACTTCACCGCCAGCTGCACGGGAATCCCCGCGTTCGGCCGCGACATCTCGTCGAACGACCGGTCGATCGTCTGTATCACTTCCGCCTTGCTGCGATTGTGCGCAATAGTAATCTTCATCCGCTTCTGCCACCTCACCCCTATGCTGCGCGATTGCTTTTCGTTTGTCCATACGCACGGCCTCACATCTGACTGAAACGCCTCCTGATTCGGATAACCCAGGCGCTGCCATATGAAGCCGTCGGCTTGTGCGAACGATGTCCGGAACAATTCTCCACTCGGCATCGTACTCACATGCATGGAAACTGCGACTGCATGACCGGCGCCGAGCAACCCCGTAATCTGTCGATCTTCCATCGTGTGTTCTACGGCCCCTCTGAACTCCGCGCCGGTTGGCGGCTCTGTATCTTCCTGGCAATTGTCGTCGCCTTGATCAACACGAGCAACCTGTTGGTTCGCCGAGTGCTTCATGGTGCGGACGACACCGCTTTATTTCTTGTCCGCGAAGTGATGGACTTCCTGATTTTCCTTCTCGCGAGTTGGATTATGAGCCGCATGGAACGCAGGACGATCGCCGATTACGGCTTACCCTGGAGAGGGTCGTTTCGCGTTCAGTTCTGGCAAGGCGTTCTGCTGGGCTTCGGGGCCATCACCGCATTGTTGTTCGTTATGCGGCTTGTTGGAGTGTTTTATTTTGGACGAATCGCATTGCACGGCTTCGAAATCTGGAAGCGGGCTGCTGCCTATGCGCTCGTCTTCATCCTTGTCGCTCTGAAAGAAGAATTTCGCGCTCGTGGATACGGGTTATTCACGCTGTCGGCCGGCATCGGTTTCTGGCCTGCCGCAATTCTATCGGCGGCATATTTCGGCTATTCTCATCATGGCAACTCCGGTGAAGATTGGATCGGATTGCTCAATGCTGGCGCGTTTGGACTGCTGGCCTGTTTCTTGTTGCGCACAACCGGCAATCTCTGGATGCCGATTGGACTTCATGCGGCCTTCGACTGGGGCGAGACATACTTTTATGGCGTGGCGGACAGCGGCCAGACGCTGCCCGGTCATCTTCTAAATTCCAGTTCATCGGGGCCTGCCTGGCTATCTGGCGGTACAGTCGGTCCCGAGGGTAGTCTACTTTGTACTTTGCTGATTGTTATGGTGTGGTTGCTCTGCGCTGTTTGGCTGAGACAGGTTCGATATCCCAATCCCGCTACAATCCAGAATTCCCGCAGCAAATCCAGTGATGTCGTTCTCCCGGTCGTATAAGCGTTTCCGCCAGTCGATTTATTCGATCTCAAGGCGGTAGCGATCAGATGCCAACTATACAGCCTCGTCTTCGACCGAAATCAATCGCATGCATCGGCTAGAATAGAAATCAAATGGCGGATCGCATGTATTCTCTGAAAGACGCACGAGGCGATTGGAGATGGCCAACGGCGCTCGGGATTCTTTGTTTCGGCCTGCTTGCTGCGTTCGCAGCGGCAGCCGAGCTCAAACAGGAAACGATCCAGGCTTTCGATCAGTACGTTAAGGTAACGGAAGAAGAGAGAGCAGCAAAGATGCGCAAGTCCGGCGCATTTCTCTGGATCGACAGCCAGGACGAGGCGCTCCGCCAGCAACTCCACGAAAGATTAGCGCGCGGCGAAGTTGTAACGAAACGCCTGGAAACGCGCGACGACAACCGGCCCATCCGCATACCCCATGGCCTCGTGCATCACTGGATAGGAACGATCTTCATTCCGCGCGCCACATTGCAGCAGACGATGATCTTGATGGAGAACTATCCGACCTATCCGCAAGTTTTCAGTTTCGGTGTGCAACGATCCAACGTGCTGAGCCAGGAGAAGCAGGACTTCCAGGTCCAGTTGCGTATGTTCCGCGAAGCCAGGTCGCCCGTCTTCTACAATGTGGATCTTGATGATCGCTACTTTCGCGTGGATGCGGACCACGGCTACCGGCGCTCCCGCTCCACTCGGATTGCCGAATTGGCCGATGTGGGCAAACCCACGGAGCATGAGTTGCCCGTCGGTGACGATCGAGGATTACTCTGGAGGCTGAATTTGGACTGGCGCTGCCAGGAAGAAAACGGTGGCGTCTTCCTGCAAATCGAATTGATCGCGCTCAGCCGCGGCGTTCCCGCCATCATCGCCTGGCTGGCAAATCCCTACATCCAAAGCCTTCCGCAGCAGTACCTGGAAAAGGTGCTCCAAGCGATGCGCTCAGGCGTGTCTGTACAAGCTACGCCCCATGCCACGCCGCCGTCTCCTTCTCCGAAACCGTCGTAGTCAAGCCCTCCGTTTCCGGATAACTGTTGCCTTCGCTTTTCAGTAGCACAGGCATTCCTGTTTACCCTGAGAACTGAAGGGCCTGTGCCCCAAGTCCCACGCGGCACCACCACTAATCCTTGGCTGCTTCGCGACCTCGTCCTTCTTCGCTGGCAGAAGCCGGCGCGGTGACTTCGACTGGCGAACTGGGCGCATGATCCACTTCCCTCTTGCGGTGCACTGGGCCTGGGCGTTGACTATTTCTGGTTATGAGTATAACGTTGATTAGAAATGGCCGTATCACAGCATGATGTGCCTTGGCTGCTGTTGACTTTTACTTTGCCCAAGAAGCGAGCAAGCCAGCGAGTTGAAGTTTGGAGGAAGCTGCAGCGCTATGGCGCGGTGGCGCTGGGGAATAGCGGGTACTTGCTGCCGAACAATGTGACTACGCGGGAGCGGTTTGAGTGGTTGGCTGCGGCGATCCGGAAATATTCGGGCGAAGCTTCTGTGGTGATGGTGGAGTCGATTGACAATCTTTCGACGCCGCAGTTGATTGGCCGGTTTGCCGAGGCGCGCGCGAATGAATATCAGGAAATAGTTCGCGAGCTGCAGAAGCTGGCATCGGTTCCGTCGCAAAGAAGGGCGTTTGGACGGGTGAGCCGTCTGCGAACGCGATTCAATGAAATCGCGGAGGTGGATTTTTTTGAAAGTCCGCTGCAGAAGCGAGTGCAGGAACTGCTGACGCGGGCGGAAACACCTGCTAGGCCGCCGGAGAAAACGGCAAGAGTCAACGCGCGAGAATACGTCGGGCGAGTTTGGGTGACGCGGCCGCGGCCCGGGATTGACCGGTCGGCTTCGGCGTGGTTGATCCGGCGTTTCATTGACAAGAAAGCGCGATTTACTTTCGCCGTAGAAGAGGATGTGCCCGCCGCAGCAATTCCCTTCGACATGTTTCACGGCGGTTTTGGCCACCGAGGCGATGACTGCACGTTCGAGACGCTGCAAAAGACATTTCGAATTCGCGACAGGAAGGTGGCGGTGATCGCACAGATCATCCACGATGCCGATCTGCTGGACGGGAAGTTCGGGCGCAGGGAAGGTTTTGGCATTGATGCGGTGCTGAATGGCTGGGCGAAGCAGCGGGTAGCGGACCAGGAGATTCTCCGGCGCGGCATTCAGCTCGTAGCGGCGTTGTACAGCTAGGTTTCGGAGAAGTGAAGCAGTGATTTTATTTTGATCAGGAGGATGTCGTGAATTCTATTCGACGTTTTGCGATTGTGGGTGCGGTTCTTATTCTGCCGATTGCCGCGGCTGCGCAAGTGTCCGGCGGGGGTAACGGGCTTGATACGGCAAAAATCGAGCAGGTGCTGGGCCGGCCAGGGCAAAAGATCGCGGACGTTTACAGGGTGGGATTTCCGAGGACCGATCTGCACGTTTCCGTTCACGGACTGGCGATTAAGCCGGGATTGGCGCTCGGGTCGTGGGCGGCGTTCACCGGGTCTGACGAGCATGCGATGGTGATGGGAGATCTGGTGCTGCTCGAAGATGAGGTGAATCCGGTGATGGAAAAACTGCGCGCGTCGGGCTTCGAGATTTCGGCGGTGCACAACCATCTGCTCGGTGAGACACCGCGCGTGATGTACCTGCACTACATGGGACATGGCTCTGCATCGGAACTCGCAGCGTCGTTGCACGGAGCGCTGGCGGTTTCGAAAACGCCGCTCGAGAAGCCGGCTGCTTCCGCAGAGGAACCAGCCCCGCCGAATTGGGTAGGAACCGTAGAGGATCACGTGGGACGGAAGGGCACCTTTAAGAGCGGAGTGTTGTCATTCGGAATACCACGCACGGAGGAAATCAGGTTAGCGTCTTCGAAAGATCCACTGGGGATTAAGGGTGGAATGAAAATTCCTTCCGCGGCCGGGGTGGGCGAATCTATCAATTTCGAGGCAGCAGATGCTGGAAATGTGGCGACTACGGGGGACTTTGTGCTCACCGCGGAGGAAGTGAATCCGGTGATTTCGGCGCTCGAGGAGCACCACATCCTGGTGACAGCGCTGCACAGTCACATGCTCACCGAGCAGCCGCGGCTTTTCTTCATGCATTTCTGGGCGGTGGGATCGCCACAATCGGTGGGCGAAGGAATCAAGGCGGCGCTCGCAAAAGTTCAAACGAAGTGATGTAAGGCGCTGTAGCGGCGGCGCGGAAGATGGAAACGATCTTGCCTTCAGTGGGACGTCACGTGGGGGACGAAGGCGCGCAACCAAGCCTGCGGGATTTTCTCCTCTATTTTCTTTACCTCGGCACGCTTGGCTTCGGCGGACCAATTGCGCTCGCGGGACATATGCAGAAGGACCTGGTGGAGGAGCGAAAGTGGGTCTCGAGCGGAGATTACGCCGAGGGGCTCGCGTTTTCGCAGCTTTCTCCGGGTCCTCTCGCGGCGCAACTTGCGATGTATCTCGGCTGGGTGCGCGCGGGAGCGCTTGGAGCAACGCTGACTGGAGCCGTGTTCGTCCTTCCTTCCTTCTTGATGGTCTTGGCGCTAGCCGCAATTTACGTTCACTACGGGCAGCTGGCGTGGATTCAAGGTGTGTTTTACGGAATCGGCGCTGCGGTGATCGCGATTATTGCGCGGAGTGCGTACAAACTGATTCGCTCGACTTTGAAAAATGACCGGCTACTATGGATGCTTTTCGCGGCGATGGCGATTACGACTGCCTGGAAAGAATCGGAGATTGTGTGGCTTTTTCTTTTGTGCGGTTTGATTGCGATGCTTTTCAAGGCGCGGCCTCGGATGCGAGTGACATCCGGGATGGGTGCGATACCGGCGATAGTCGCGCTCGGGAATTTCGTCGGCAGCGCGGATAGCGCTACTTCTTCAGGCGCTATTGGGACTCTTTTCCTTTTCTTTTTAAAGGCGGGAGCGTTTGTTTTTGGCAGCGGCCTCGCGATCGTGCCGTTTCTCTACGGCGGAGTTGTGGGCCGGTTTCATTGGCTGACGGAGCGGCAGTTCGTGGATGCGGTTGCGGTGGCGATGATTACTCCGGGGCCGGTGGTGATCACAGCTGGCTTCATTGGGTACTTGGTTGCCGGCGTGGCGGGAGCTGCTACGGCGGCGACTGCAGTTTTTTTGCCGCCATATCTGATTGTGATTGGGGGTGCGCCATACTACCGACGCTTCGCACAAAACTCGCAGGTTAAAGCTTTCGTTCAGGGCGTGACGGCGGCGGCGGTGGGGGCTATCGCGGGAGCTGCATTCATTCTGGGGAAACGTTCGTTGGTGGATGTGCCGACGATATTGATCGCTGTCGCTACGTTTGGTCTTCTGCAGTTCAAAAGACTTCCTGAACCTTTGTTGATTCTGGTGGCGGGGGTTGTTGGCCTGCTTCTGTTCAAGGGGTGAGGCGGCGGCTTTCAGCGCGCGGCCTGCGGCTGCTACAATACTTCTCTTTCGCGTTGCGTTGCTTCCTGCTGAGGCCCACATGGCTGAGATTCGCCCCTTTCGAGCTTACCGTTACGATACCAACCGCGTCGCGCTGAAGGATGTGCTGACGCAGCCATACGACAAGATCACGCCGGAGATGCAGGAGCGGTATTACGCCGCGAGTCCTTACAATTTGATTGCGATCGAGAAGGGCAAGGCGGCGCCTGACGACACACAGGCTTCTTCCAACGCCTCGACTGCCTCGGCATCCTCCAGCGCTTCGACTTCTTCTAACGCCTCTACGACCTCGGCTTCTGTCTCGGCTGAAAACAACGTGTATACGCGGGCGGCGGCAAAACTTGAAGAATGGATTGCTGCGAAAATCCTCGTGCAGGACGCGGCGCCATCGATTTACGTCTACGCGCAGGATTATCTGGTGCCGGGGACGCAGACGCGGCGAACGCGCATCGGTTTTATCGCGCTGGGGCGCGTGGAAGATTACAGCGCGGGGGTTGTCTTCCCTCACGAACGCACGCATACGGCGCCAAAAGCTGACCGCATGGAACTGCTGCGTCACATGCGCGCGCAGACCGGGCAGCTTTTCATGTTGTACAACGACGCATCGCGAAAGATTGACAAGCTGCTCGAAGATATCGCCCGAAGAAACGCCGCGATCGAGATGCGCGATGAGTTTGATGTGCTGCACCGGCTCTGGCCGGTGTCCGATGCGGACACGATCCGGCGAATCGAAGCGGCGATGGCGCAGCAGAAGCTCGTGATCGCCGATGGGCACCATCGCTACGAGACGGCGCTGAATTTCAGAAATGAGAATCGCGAGAAATCCGTCGCGAAAGGCGAGAAATCCGAGCCCAATTCTTCGAGTCCCCTTGCCGGGGACAAATACGCGACGTACGAGTTCGCGATGATGACGTTCATCAACACGCACTCGAAGGGGCTGACGATTCTGCCAACGCACCGGCTGGTGCGCAATCTGGACGGCTTCAATTTCGAGCGCTTTCGCAAAAGTGTGGGGCCCTACTTCGACTGGTATTCCTACCCGTTCGCGAACGCGGAGGAGCGTGCGGCGAGCTACGCGGAATTTCGGCGCGATTTCGAGGGATCGAATCATGGGCGGCGCGGAGTCGGGGTGTATTCGGGATCATTTGTCAGTCCCACGCCAACAACTGGCGCGGGGCCCGGCACGCCGACAGGCGCGAATGCGTTCTATTTATTTCTGCTGCGGCGCGATGTGGACCTCGAACAGATGCTGCCGGATTTGTCCGAGGCGCAGCGCGGCCTGGACGTGGTGCTGCTGCATCGCGTGATCCTGGAAAAGGGCCTGGGAATTACGGCGGAAGCGGTAGAGGCGGAGAAGTTCATCGCCTACGAACGCGAGATGGACAAGGCGATTGCCGCAGTGGATCGCGGCGAGGCGCAGATGGCGTGCCTGCTGAAGTCGGTGCGCGTGGAGCAGGTGGCGGAGATTGCGCTCGGTGGCGGCGTGCTGCCGCAGAAGTCCACGGATTTTTATCCAAAGCTGCTGAGCGGTGAAACGATTTTCAGAATCGAAGGGCGCATCGAAGACTCGCAGTGATGTCTCCAAGGGGGTGTAACGACACCCCCTGGCACGCCACTTTCATGTGCACGATGTTCACGAAGTTCACGCTTTTTGTGATTCGATTCCGCTATCCCCTTTCATTTCAGCAGAAGTGGGATTCGGCTTCCCCGCGTTCTGGCATAGCTCACAGCCGCCGCGGAAACCTTCTTCCTGGAATTGATCTCCCTGATCGATCGCGTAATCGTGGGCCAAACTGTGGATCCGTTTCCGAGTCCTTAGGTCAAGCCAGAGAATAAACCCCGCATTCGTTCGTTTGCGATTAGTGAATCCTAGAGATGTTAGAGCGCGTCCAACCTCATGCGCATTCAGGCGGAAGGCCTCTTGCAGTCGTACAAGGTTCAAGTTCACTCCTACGGTCAATTCCTTCTGGGCGCACTTCCCGTCCGTTAGATGTAAATGAATCCATTCGTACAAAAATCGCAGAAGTGCAGTCGAGGCTGGCGTCAAAGGCTCCCGATTGATCTCGTGCTGAATCTTGAAAAGAGCAACTAAGACCGCGCACAGTTCCGCATTATTCCCGAGCGGAAGGGCCAGTGCCTGATACAGGTCGCGCGTGCGCGAGTGCAGACCTTGATCCCCTTCCGCCTTTGGCAGCCGGAGCGAATGGTAGTTCTCTAGGCGATACTGCAGGAGTTCCTTGCACAAGCTATCCGCACTGTCCAATAATCTCTTATCCGTCGTCCTGACCAAATCGGTCCGACCCGTCTCCTGCATCTGGATGATCACGCATCGGCTGTTCAAAGCTGCGTCACTTGGAAGCTCCGTGCAGCTAATAACTTTGGGCCCGAAGGCCTTGAGCGAACGGCCTTTGCGAAGGGTAACTGACCCGCGTGTTGTTCCGGTCTTCAACAGGTGAAAAAGTTCACGTTTGTTGCTGGTGGTGAGCGTCTCGTCGACGAGGAGAGTCGGAGTCAACTTTTCATATAGCTCGTAAAAGGCAGACGAAGTAATGTCCGCCGTAAGTAAGGACCGCCGACACAGCAAATTCAGCACTTGGAGCAAAGTAGTTTTCCCAGAACGAGGTAGACCGACGAGGGCAAGATAAGGAGCAACTGACAGCCTTTCGATGAACCACGTGCTCATCACAAACGCCGCCACTAGTGTTGCGTCGTTCACACTGATGTCGACGCATGCAAGGATAAGCGCAGCAATATCGGTCAAGAGATCTGCGGAGGAGCCGTAGGGTTGGGCTCCGCGAGGAAGACGCACGTGCTTGAAAATCCCTTGCCCTCGCGGAACGGGCGTGAGCCGGCGACCTGTGCGCTCCATCCTTAGAGCGTACTGCAGAATGCCTTTCCTGTAGACGGCGAAGAGTGACCTCGCAGCATCATTCGGATCCTCGATGGTCTCAATCAGGGTTCCGTCGTCGAGTTCGACGAAATCAACTTCGTGTTCGGGCAAAGGGCTTGTGGTTGGAACTATTGCAGGACCATTTGTCAGAATCGCATCGGGTGGGATGGCAGACGAAGCGCGGATTTTCCGATTATTTACAAAATTTGTGGACGCGTCGTTCCTATTCGATTTGTTCGAGTGCATGGAATACTCCAGAGACTGTCACGTACGACAGCAGATTTAACTCCAAGTCTCCGTCCGAACATCTTGGCGTATTCCATCATCGCGTCAGCGTCTGATCGAGATTCACGGGGATCCCGATTTCTAGTCCCAGATACTTACGGAAATTCTCAAACAGCTGAACTCATTTTAACATAACGATCGTGGGGCGTGATCTCCGCGTGCATGATTTTTGTAAAAGGCGAGTGGTCTTTCTACGCCATGCGTTTTCTTCTCGGCCTGGCAGAAGCCGGCTTTTTTCCGGGAGTGATTTTTAATCTGACCTTGTGGTATCCCTCAAAACTCCGCGCACCACGAACCGCGTGGTTTGTCGCGGCGATTGCAGTTTCCGGGGTCGTCGGCAATCCCATTTCCGGTTGGATCATGGATAAGCTGAGCGGCGCAATGAACCTGGCAGGGTGCAGTGGCTGTTCCTTTCGGAGGGGATTCCCTCGGTTATCGTCGGGATTTGGGTGATCTTTTATTTAGACAGCAGCATTGAGGAAGCGAAATGGCTTACCTCTGAAGACAAAGCGTTGCTCACCAACAACCTGATAGCCGAGGATAAGCACAAGACGGAGCACAAACTGCCGGACGCATTTAAGAGCGGAAAAGTGTGAGTGCTTTGCGCGATCTATTTCACATTGATGATCGGCCTGTACGGAATTGCTTTCTGGTTGCCCACGATCGTGAAGGCGTTTGGTATCAAGGGATATTTCGGAGTCGGCCTGATTACGGCGATACCTTACGGCGTGGCTGTGATCGGGATGATTCTCCTCAGCGTGCATTCAGATAAAACGGGAGAGCGGCGGTTGCACTATGTGTTTAACGTTACTGCCGGAGCGATCGGTC
Organism: uncultured Acidobacteriota bacterium; assembly: GCA_963721825.1. Lineage (GTDB taxonomy): Bacteria > Acidobacteriota > Terriglobia > Acidiferrales > UBA7541 > Palsa-295. Next base: position 850,866 of record CAVRLE010000004.1, read on the forward strand.
TCCTTTTGAGCGGTATTTTCGCCTCGAATCCAGTCTGGGCAATCATCTTCCTGTCCATCGGAACGCTAGGAGTGATTGGGTCGATGCCATTATTCTGGCCGTTGCCGTCTGCGTTTTTGGCGGGGACGGCTGCCGCGGCCGGGATTGGAATCGTGAACTCGGTGGGGAATTTGGGCGGCTATTTTGGTCCCAATATCCCGATATGGGCGAAACTTATTTCCTCCAACCGGTCTGCTGCCTTATATAACGCTTGTTCTCTCGAAATGGTCATTGAACCATTTCAACAATCCGCCGTTATTCTCTCCATTGACGACATAAATATTTTAACCCATCGCGTCCGGCGCGTCGAGATTCATGTTGTCGAAGTCGAAGCGCTGCAGGTTTCCGGGCGCGATCCGAAGTACGATGACAGAAGAACTCTTGTCGTCCGGTGAAGATGCTCCGAAGGGAAACAGTTCCATAACGAATTCGGCGACGAGGTGGAGACAATTCATTCGGTAGCCTCTGTGCAACACAGTGATAAATACATAAGCCTGATCGCCGTTCCAGATGAGATTGGCTCCAGAACCATCTCGCACGTAATTAATAGGGGCGAAGACGACGACTAGGATCGCCAGGACAGCAAAGACCATGACAGTTTTCTTTCGCGGTCCTAACATATTGATTATCTTACGTCGATTGCGGTAGGTAGTCCGACGTTCATCAAAGTATGATTCCGCGTTTGCAACGCACGCTTCCATTCGATAGCGTGGCCGAGGTGACCCGGCCTCGGATAGATGTCGAGAAATCCGCTTCGCAGCAGCTATCTCAAAACGCCTGATTAGTTGGCTAACCGGCCAAGTCCGGCCTAGTACCCAGTGCTAGGTTTTTTCGGGATTTTCACTGAGCCTTTTGTTGGCGATAATTTCCTCGTCGTCAGGCAATCCGGTATTATCGCTTGAGCATTGGGTAGGCTCACGACATGAGGCCGGGATGAAAATGCAGGAGCAGGTCACAGCTCCAAAAATTGAGATGGATCTGTCAAGAATCCAACGGCTTTCACAAGAGCGCGACGGCGAAAACTGGGAATTCCGATCGTGGCTAAAACAGTACGCTCCAGATAACATCGATGGCCTTGTCAAGACCTTGAGCCAGAAATACTTCGCTCTCATCGACTGCACGCAGTGCGCAAATTGCTGCCGATCATTGCGTATCGAATTCAAGAAAAGCGAGCTTCACGCTATTGCAAAAACGCTTGGCCAGTCGGTAGAAGTATTCCAGAAACAATCTATGTCAGAAGGCAAAGTGAATCCGCCCTGCCCGATGCTTAACGGAAAGCTGTGTTCCATTTACGGGAATAGACCAGACGTTTGCAGGTCGTTTCCTCACCTGGAACAACCAGAATTCACATCCCGACTGATGGGCGTGATGGACAATGTCGCTATTTGTCCGATCGCGTTCAACGCTTTTGAGGAACTAAAAGCGACACTTGTATGGCCACGGCCCTAGCCGTGGTGAGATGCTCGATGCCGTTCGTAATAAATGTAATGTGCCCCGAGAGCAAAGAAGGTCTGTACCAGAACCCACTTGTCGTTTAGCCAACTAACCAGGCAAGCGGAATTACTTCCGAGTTCTTCGTAGTCCGTCCAGACTCGATGCCAAGCGCGGAGATCACTTCCTACAAGCTGACTTGTAGGAACCACCGATCTCACACTGAGATAGCTAGTGATAATCCCATTCTCGACAAGAGGCCGCATTCGGCCACAACACCTGCGATACACAGAAATGATAGAACGTAAGACTATCGGTCCAGCGCGATGTCGATCATGGCACGCCAGAGAAACCAAAAAATTACGCCGATCATCCCGAGACTTCCGATCGACCGGACAATGCCGGCGATCATTGTGTCGTAGGAGAGGACGCCAAGTTGGGTGAACAAGTAATTCCAGTCGTGAATCAAGGATTCGTAGCGGCCAATTGACATCCAAGGTAGCTGCTGCGCTTGAGCATCAGCCATATACCTAGCGATAGGCAGGAACTGCTCGAAGAAGAAGAACAGGCAGAGCGCCACGTAGAGCGGTTGGCGTTGCCGAATAAAATAAAAACCGAGCGCGAAGGGAACGAACAATTGCAGAAATGTCCCACCCGCAACGGCGGCAGTCAGCCCGAAAACCCGAAAGAGCGTATGACCGCCAGCGTGAATCTGCATGAAAGCGTTGTCCACGAGATGGGGCATTTCCATATCGCGCACCAATTCGTATAGAAACAGACCGAAAAACAGGAGCGAAACGATGCGCACAAGTGGAGTAACTCGGGCCCACGAGCGTTCACGAGGTTCGCGCGGCAGCAGGTCGTCACTCCCGGAATCAGGCGGGCGCATGACGACAGTCTCCCTTCCGGGCCAGTACAGGTAACAGAATTATAATCCGGATCGGCGATTACACAAGCGAAGGCAAGGGCGAAACAGGATGAGGAGACGTAGACTGATCCTGAGGGGGGACATGAGTGCTGTTGGCAGTGGCTTAACCCAGGCAGAGGAAGGCGCTTAAATTGTTATTCAACTCCGAATAAAACGGGATACGCTTCGGTCCGGATTACTGTTGCGAAATCCGCTTCGCACCAGCTATCTTAGACTGAGATGGACCGGATAATCCCGGTTCACAGCGGCCGCGATCGCGCTTAGGGAGATCAATCTGCCCCGATTTGACCCGTTTCGAGCAAGGAGCTATGACACTCCTAGAGGCCGCCAAATCGACCATGGAATCGCGTCTAAGAGCGGACAAGAAACTCAAATGCAATCGTTTCGATTCGTTAAAAGCCCCACTGAGATTGACCTGCCTATCCGACTGTCTTAGACTTCCGAGACGAAGATGAAACGCCGTTTGCGCGCAAGAACTAAGGTCCTCCTGCCCACCGACGCAGAACTTCTCATCTTGGATGCCTTGTGGGAGCTCGGAGAAGGCACAGTCGATGATGTCGTTAATCGGTCACCGTCCAATCTGCGTGCCAATTACAAGACCGTGCAGACTCTGCTGCGAATCATGGAAAACAAAGGATTTGTCCAGCATACGACGCGCGGCAGGGCGTTTGTCTTTATGCCGTGCGTGACTCGCGATGAAGTAGGACGGGTTTCGGCGAAGCGGCTAGTGGACCGGAACTTCCAGGGATCGCACACAGCGATGCTGATGAATCTGCTCGACAGCAATCACATAAAAGAAGATGAGCTTGATGCGCTCGAGAATTTAATCCGGCAACATCGCGAGCGAAAAGCAAAGTAATATGGGATCAATTCAGCATTTCACGGGACTCGGCCTCATCGCCAGCGGGTGCCTCCGAATTCTGGCCGCTTACGTCCTTTTCATCGCGTTCACTCGTTTGAGTTCGCGATCCTATGTCCGACATGCTCTTTGGCTCCTTTTTCTCATTGGAGCCGGATTCTATTGGGCGTTTCTTGGGATACAAGCCCTCACGCCAGTTCATTTAACGCATTCGATCGTTCGCTCGGTCGGGGCAGATCAACTCGCATCGACCAGCAGCAATACGACGACGATTAAGGTCCCTTTTTCCTGGGACCACTGCTTAGAATTAACGAGCGGTATTCTAGTCTGCATATACGCAATCGGTTTGGTTCTGATGCTTTTTCGTTTGGTTCGACGCAGACGATTCCTCCGCATATCTGTAGCTCGCGCCCAGGTGGTTTCTCCCGGTTCGCACAGCGCGTTTCAAAGCGCATGCCGTCATGTTGGGATTTCGAGGTGCCGGATTCTCGAGCTACCGGGGCTACATTCACCGGGCACGGCCTATACGTGGAAGCCGTTGGTCCTACTCCCTGAGGGGCTCGACTTGTACCTGGATAGCGAGCAGGTCATCGACGTTCTGTGTCACGAGTTGATCCACATCCGTCGCCTAGACTTCTTCTGGAACACACTGGCAGAGCTTGTGAGTGTTGTATTGTTCTTTCATCCGGCTATTTGGTTAGCCCTATCGAAACTGCGTCGAGAGCGTGAACTAGCGAGCGATGAAGCAGTTGTGGAATTGCGACAAGGGCGCCGCACGGACTATGCCTTATGCCTTACGCGATTGGCGCGCCGTCGCGTTCTCGGTTGTCAACTTGCGGCGCCCTCGCATTTGGCACTGCTGGACTCTTTTTTGGCGCTACGTGTGCAAGCCTTGCTGAAAGAAAATCGCCGCAGGCTTTGGTGGAAACAGAGTGCTGCGGTTTCTGCCGGGCTCCTTGCTCTCATGCTGTTCTTCGCCGGATGGTCATCTCTCGCTCTGGCCATTGAGCTAGCCCTTCCGGTCCCGGAGAGTATCGCGCTGATGGTGCAGAAAGAACGTTCGACTGCCTCCCAAAAGGTGAGAGTTGCGATCTCGAAACCACATGCGTTCTCGGCCAAGATTGGGAAGCTGCCACCGAGTCCGCCTGCGGTTCACGAGATTCCCGAGGAGCCTGACGAGAATGCCTCTTTTGCACCGCGCGGCGGCAACATCGAGAGTTTGATTGCCGCTCATGAGGTCGAGTCCCGTGTATTGCCCCGGGAGGTCGACAACCGCTCCACCTGGGATGAAGCGCCTCCGTCGATGCCTTCGCAGAATCCCGTCTCGTGGAGACGGACCATCGCCGGTGCCGCAATTGGTGCTCTCGAACATATTGCTTTGGGGGGCAAAGACAAAGACGTAGATAAAGACAGAAGAGTAGACAGAGGCATCGAGACTCGTTAGCCCAGCTTCCCGCTTCAGAGTAAGTTCCCGCCACTCAAACAAGAACTTAACAGTTAGGCCCCAGGCCGGAACTGGTCCGACCGCCAGAAAAACGCATATGCACAAACTTTAGAACAAAAAAGTCTTAAAGTATTAAGATTAACCTTGACTGCGAGTCTTAAAGCGTTAAGACTTGTTGTGGCTGTTACGGCTCTAATAAGCGGACAAGCGGTCACTTCAGGTTGCCATTGACTGCGGGATGTTGCCACGTTGTGCGGAATAGCTGGCTTTACCCATAGAGACTGGATTCCTGAGCCCGGACGTATTCGGGATGCTACGGCAACGCTGGTCCATAGGGGGCCTGATCAGCGAGGTGTCTTCGAAGCACATTTCGCATCGATCGGTGCAACGCGCCTGAAGATTATTGATTTAGAGTCCGGAAGCCAACCTATTACCACCGATGATGGCAACGCGACCATCGTTTTCAATGGCGAAATCTATAATCATGAGGAACTGCGAGCCGAACTACGCAAACGGGGACATCGATTTCGCTCGTATTGTGATACAGAAACCGTTCTTCATGCATTCGTCGAGTGGGATACAAGCTGCTTCGCCCGGCTGCGGGGGATGTTCGCTCTTGCCATATTGACGGAATCAGACCGGAGGCTAATTCTGGCGCGAGACCGGATGGGAATCAAGCCACTTTACATCGCAAGGGAGGGAGAGGATTTGTTTTTCGGATCAGAGCTGAAGGCGATTCTAATCCATCCCGAAATTAAACGCAGTTTGAGCATGGAGGGCCTCGACTGCTACCTGTCTCTTAACTACGTACCATCTCCGTGGACGCTTGTCGACGGAGTCGAAAAACTTCCGCCCGCGCACTGGCTCGAATGGCGCGATGGAAATACTCGCTCCGAGGCCTATTGGACGCTGCCTTTCGGTGGGTACCGCGATTGGTCGCTTCACGAAGCACAGGAAGAACTCGACTCGCTCTTGAAAAATTCCATCAACGAGCATCTCAGCTCGGATGTTCCGTTGGGAGTGTGGCTCAGTGGAGGCATTGACTCATCGACGATCCTCCACTATGCCGCAGTAACATCGAGCAAGCCGCTGAAAACCTACTCGATTTCCTTTCGAGGTCGCAGCTTCGACGAGAGCGCATACATTCGTCAAGTATCATCGCATTACGGGACCGACCATGCGGAATTGGACTTGAATCCTGGCGAGAACCTGTCAGACGCGATTGAAGAATTTGCCTACTACTCCGACGAGCCGAGCGCCGATGCCGGTGCACTGCCTGTCTGGTTTCTCGCCAAGCTGAGCAAAACGGGAACAACAGTCGCGCTCAGCGGCGAGGGAGCTGATGAGCTATTTGGGGGTTACTTGACATATCGAGCGGACCGCCTTGCGTCGCAAATGCGTCGACTGCCAGCGAGCGTTCTTCGACTGGCTCTCGATAGGATGTGTCACTGGCCAGTATCGGACGAGAAAATCGGATTCGATTACAAAGCGACGCGTTTCCTCGAGGGCTGCTTGCTTCCCGCGGATCGCGGCCACATCCATTGGAATGGCACTTTCTCCGAGGCCCAGAAACGGTCGATGTTGCGGCTTCCCCTTCCCGGGGCGCTTGATAGCCTTCTCAGTGAGATTGGCGATCTACCCGCCACGAAGGATGATCTGGTGTCCTATCTGTGGTTTGACCAGAAATATTTCTTGGCGGACGACATCTTGGTCAAGTCCGACAGAATGAGCATGGCTCATTCAGTGGAAGTGCGGCCGCCATTTCTCGATCATCGAATCGTCGAGTTTGCCGCCACGCTACCGGCTGGACTCAAGATTCGGGGCGCCTGTCAAAAATACATACTGAAACAATTAATGAAGGGGAAGCTGCCGAAATCGATTCTTCAACGAAAGAAAGTGGGCTTTGACATCCCCACTCATGAATGGTTACGCGGGCCCCTTCGTGCACTACTCGTGGAGACCATAACTTCCGGTGCTTCCGAACACGACGAGCTGTTCCAGCCCAACATTCTCGAAACCTATGTAAGCCGGCATCTCGAAAGGCGGGCCAATCTTGGATATCACTTATGGGGACTAATGCTCCTGTTCTTGTGGATGAAAAAATGGCGAATTCAGGCGTCAGGGTATTCGATGGCCGAACGAGTCGTCCCGGAACGAGCAGCAGCTATGTATACCTAGGCGTCGTTCTCTTCGCTGCAGCTGTGTATTTGGGCTGCATGATTTCGCCGCCGTCGCTGATGGACGATGTCGATTCCGTACAGGCTCAGATTGCGCGGACTATGCTGAGTTCCGGCGACTGGGTCACCGCTCGCCTGGATGGAGTCACGTATCTCGAAAAGGCGCCGCTGGTGTATTGGGCGATGGCGGTCTCGTACAAGATATTTGGCGTCCACGACTGGGCCGCGAGACTTCCGATCGCGCTCTCCGCTATCGGACTCTGCTGGTTGACAGCCGCTTTTGGCGCGTGGGCATTCGGCAGACGCGCGGGATTTTATGCGGGACTTTGCGTAGCCACCTGCGTCGGTCTGTTTCTCTTCACGCGCATACTCATTCCGGACGTAATGCTGACGTTTACCGTTACGCTTGCGCTGTGGGCGATGCTGCGAGCTCTCGACGAACAGGAGCGTCACCCGACGGCTTGGGCATTCGTGCTCGCGGCCAGCTTGGGAACGGGTCTTCTGCTAAAGAGTTTGGTGGCGGTGCTCTTTCCGCTGGCCACGGGTTTTATCTTTCTGCTCGTCACGCGACAATTGTTTTCGACGAGAACCTGGGAGCGGCTGCATCCATTCAGTGGTTTAGCAATCGTGCTGCTGATAGCAGCGCCTTGGCACGTACTCGCCACGCTCCGCAACCCGCCATACTTCGATTTCACTTTTCACAGTGTTCCCGGCCAATACCACGGCTTTCTCTGGTTTTTCTTCGTGAATGAGCAAGTGCTTCGCTTTTTGAATTTGCGCTACCCACGGGATTACAACACAGTTCCGCGGCTCTACTTTTGGTTGCTGCATCTTGTCTGGTTATTTCCGTGGAGCGTGTATCTACCTGCAGTTACGAAGCTGCGCTTCAATCCAGGGGACCGCGCCGGGCGAACTCAGTTGCTGGCGCTTTGCTGGATAGGCTTCGTTCTCATATTCTTCACCTTTTCGACGACGCAAGAATATTACTCAATGCCGTGTTACCCGGCGCTGGCCTTGCTGCTAGGTGCTGCGATGGCCGAAGACACTATCTGGGTTCGCCGAGGCACTCGAGTGTTGGGAGCGCTCGCTGGAATTATGGCGTTGATTGCTTTCGTTCTTTATTTCCGCGTACGAAACATGCCTGCGCCAGGAGATATTTCCGTCGCCCTTTCGCGGCATCCCAAAGCCTACTCACTTTCTCTGGGCCACATGGAAGATCTAACGCTTTCATCACTGGCTTACCTGAAGGGACCACTGCTCCTTGCAGGATTGGCTTTTCTCGTTGGCGCGCTGGGAACGATTCGAGCAACTAGCCGAAGGGTTTTTCTGGCGACTGCTCTTATGATGGCCATTTTTTTTCAGGCTGCGCGGCTCGCTATGGTTGCATTTGACCCCTATATGTCATCGCGTCCGCTTGCGAAATCGCTCTTGCGATCCCCGGCAGGCAAACTCATCTTCGATGGTCAGTACTACGGTGTTTCCTGCGTTGTTTTCTATACGAATCGAGATGTCCTTCTTCTGAACGGTCGCCGAAACAATCTCGAATATGGTTCCTATGCTCCCGGGGCTCCCGACGTTTTCATTGACGATTCGCAATTCGCGAAACTATGGGTGCAGCCGGAGCGGTATTACCTGGTGGCCAGTGAGTCTGCTCTTCCTCGTTTTGAAAACTTGGTCGGGCATGAGCGGCTCATTGTTGTAGACAGAAGTGGCGGAAAAGTCTTGCTGACCAACCAGCAGCTCGCGCCGGCCGCCGGATCAACAACTGTTTCTCAGCAGGCTTTGAAACCTTCGCAACTTGGGACTGCGAAGGTTAATCGTGTGGCCTTGATGGACGCCAAACATGATCTCTGAGCGGATGTCGATTCGTGGGGATTCTACTCGTCATGCGCCCATCCGACGCGTGGTGCTAACGCTGTTCCGGCTTGCGATCGGAGCTGGTCTCCTCGTCTATTTGGCTAAGTCGGGCATCGTTGACTTTCGAGCGCTGTCGAAGTTGTTCACCGCTTGGCGCATCACTTTCGCCGCGGTCGCGCTCTTGCTTATAGACAACGCACTGATGTCGGTTCGGTTGTCATGGCTCTTTCGGCCTCAAGGATTGAACCTTCGATTTGGCACATCCCTGAAACTGTCGCTGGTGGGATTTTTCTTTGCCACCTTTTTACCGGGAGCGGCTGGGGGCGATCTTTCAAAGCTTTTCTATACGACTAGGGGAAATGGCGGACGTAGGATCGAGATTATGACAGTTGTTCTTCTCGACCGTGCCATCGGACTATTTTCGCTGCTGCTTCTGCCTCTGATTTTCGTTCCGATGTTCTCTCAACGCCTTAAGATCGAATCCGCATTGCGCGGCGTAGTGCTGACGGTAGGAATACTTGCGCTCGGTATGACTGCTGGATTTCTCGCATGCCTTTTCAGCGACCGATTGATGGTCTGGATTCCGAGCATCACGCGGAATCGTTTGACAGAAAACAGAGTCGTTCGGCAGATTCTGGGAACGATTACCACCTACCGCAAAAATTCCGGAGTGCTATTCCCGGCCCTGGGAGTCTCGCTTCTGGCGAATTTGTTGCTAGTTCTTGTAACGATGCTTGGAGCACTCGCAGTGGCGCCTTCCGGCTGGACTCCGAGAATGTTCCTGGTGGTTCCGGTCGGCCACATCGTGAATAGCCTGCCGCTTACGCCCGGCGGGCTTGGAGTGGGCGAAACGGCCTTCAATGCATTATTTAATCTCACAGGCCTCCATGGCGGAGCGGATGCGCTCCTTTGTACTCGGATTTGGACGGCGATGGTTGGCCTGATCGGATTCTCATTCTATTTGCGCGGTATCAGCCGCGAAGTATTCGATGAGTTGGTTGTCACAAACGAGCAATCTTCCGCGACATTGGGAACCGTGAAGAGCTAGTGCAGACCACCTGATCATTACCGGACGATAACCACGTTGTGATGTCAAACGTACGAACCAAATCCGAATATTGGAGCGAGACCTTACATCTCGCGTTTCAGGCGCTCTGGTCGAACAAACTCCGGACGGGATTGACGATGCTCGGCGTCATCATAGGCAGCGGCTGCACCGTGCTCGTCGTCACGGTGGCTCTTGCCGGAAAACACTACATCGTCGCTCAGATTGAGGGTGTCGGCTCTAATCTGGTGTATGCCGGGCTCACGCATTCGACCAATTCGTTCCGTCTAACACTGAGCGACGAGATTTCGCTTGGCGACATGGAAGCGATGAAGACCCAGATCCCGGAAGTTACGGTGGCTGCGGGAGCGACGGACATCCCGATGAGTGTTGTTGTCGCCGGTGTCGAGCGGCCCGTAAAGCTGGTCGGAGTTACCGATGGATTCCAGCAGATTCGCCGTCTGGTCGTCTTTCGCGGACGCTATTTCGACCCGGATGACATGATGAGCCACGCCAAGGTCTGCTTGCTCACCCAGGAGCTGGCCGAACGCGCATTTCCCCATCAGGATCCAGTGGGCCAGGAAATTCGCGTCGGCGACCTTCGCTTCGCGGTAATTGGCGTATTTCGCGAGCGAATTTCCACTTTTGGCGAAACGGAAATTGCACGCGAGTCCGTACTTATCCCCTTCGGATTGATGACCTACTACACGGGAACAGAGTACATCAGCACGTTGTATGTGCAGGCAGGCTCGCCCGAAGTCGTACCCGGAGTAACGGGGCAAGTAGTGGAAATCTTGAAGAGCCGCCATCGTCCTGGAGCTGAGTATGCTGTCGAGAATCTCGCGTCACTCCTAGAATCGGCGCGAAAGATTTCGAGCGCGCTGACGGTACTTCTCGTTGTAATAGCGCTCATCTCGCTCGCGATCAGCGGGATCGGAATCATGAACATTATGCTCGTCACCATCACCGAGCGCACCCACGAGATCGGCATTCGTAGGGCTGTCGGAGCCCCGCGCGACGCAATTCTGTACCAATTTTTGACGGAAGCATTTCTAATCAGCGGAACGGGTGCGCTGATAGGCATCTTGATCGCTGTCTCGATTCCTGTGGCGATCAATCTGGTCTTGCGCGTGATACCCGAGGCGGTAGGAATTCACGTTCCACTGTCGTGGGTTTCGATCGTGCTGGCGTTTGTGGTGTCGTGCTCAACCGGCCTTTTGTTCGGCTACCTGCCTGCGAATCGGGCCGCCCGGCTACATCCAACGGAATCACTTCGATATGAATGAACGAGAGCGCACTCGCGGCGTCGCGATGGTTCATCCATTTCTTCCGCGAAAGGTCCCACAATGCACATGGGAGCTTGAATGTTAATGCGTGCCTTGCGATTTAATGGTTCGCGGCAAAATCAGCCCGGCAAGCAACGGTTCAACTGATTCCAGGAACCACTGCATCGAGCCGGTCGCTTCAATCCCCACCAGAATCGGACCAGACAGTGCGGAATAAAACTCCCGCACGGCCTCGCCTTGATGTTCGAGGGTCTTCTCTTCCAGCTCGCCTGTGTCGCTATCCAACATCGCGATGGTTTGTTGTCGAGCATGTAGATCGCAACCTATAATTCGCATCTCGGCCTCCTTCGATCCGAGCTCTGTACGTTGGACACCGCACAGTTTACTCGGCTCGTCGCGAGGCCGACTTCGTTATGCCATCAGTTATCCGGAGGAGAAGAAAACCCGCTGGGCGCAGTTGCAGGCAACCGGGTGTTTATTCTAGTCTGGCAGAATGCCCGAGTGGAATTTCGGGCTTATCCCTACCTATCCGTCGCAACATGGTGTTCGGCTCATACGTCCGCGTGCTTTCGGGCGCATTCTTGATGGGATTGGCGGCGGCCGCGCCGATGGGTCCTGTCAACATGCTGGCCATCCGCCGCGGCGTGATCGGCGGTTGGCGCCATACCCTCGCCTGCGGAATCGGCTCCATCACCGGCGACCTAATCCTCTTCTCTATGGTCCTCTTCGGGGGTCACTACCTCTTTTCCGACGTATCCGACCCGATGCTCCAGACAGTCCTGGCGGCCGTCGGCGTAATCGTCCTGCTTCCCCTGGGGATCTACTTCCTTGTCCGCGCCGTCAAGGAGCCCCTGCGGGCCTACGCCAGCGCTCGCCAACACTGGGATGAAGGCACCGTTCCCGCGCATCTGTTCGCCGAGGTCCCGGCCGCCACCGCCCTGACCATCTTCAACCCCTTAACCATAGTTTACTGGGTTGGCGTCACTTCCAACTGGCTCCCCGTCGCCCACTCAGTCTTGGGCTACAACGCCCCTGGGTTCGGAATTCTGATGGCCACCGCCGGCCTGATGACCTGGTTCACCACGCTAATCATCGCCGTTCGCTTCATCCCGCACCGCATCGGCCCGAACTTCTTCCGCCTCGTTAACGCCATCCTCGGCCTTGTCCTCCTTGGCTTCGCCACTTTCTGTGGAATAGTCCTGTCACGCCATCTCCTGTACTGAAATGCAGGGTTCCTAACACTTGTGATTCCCCAAATGTCTTCAATGTCCTTACCGGGCAACTCTGCAGCTGCTTGAGCAACAGAATCATATCTTTGACAAACCCAGGGCTGGCAATGGGAGAATTAGATTTATGAACAGGCATTTACAGGATGCCCGAACAGCTCTTGATAGTTTCACAAAAACGGGTGCCGAACCTAACCCCGAGGAATTTATCCGCGCTCTGTATAAAGCGTTAGACGCAATTCTTAAGTACCTCGAAGAATTGGATCATCGTAGCGAAGCCTAGCGCCGAGTCACGCTGCTCCGTTGGAGTACATGCAGTAGCGAACATTGCACCTACATTAAGAAGCCCACACAATGAATTTGTCAAAGTGAGAATCACGCGCGAAATCCGCTTCGCACGCAATATAAAAGGCGCCCACTTTGCGGTAGGTTTTGATCGTTCGCATCACCACCTACCGAAAGGAGCGCCGTTATGAACCAAGCAAAGTATATTGGCATGGACGTTCACCAGGCAACGATCTCAGTTGCCGTCATGGATTCCGCCGGTAAGTTGATCCTGGAGTCCATCCTCGAAACGAAAGCGGCCACGATTCTGCAGTTCATCGGCGGGCTGTGCGGCAGCTTGCTGGTGACTTTCGAAGAAGGAACTTCTGCCGCCTGGTTGTATGACCTGCTCAAGCCTCACGTCGCAAATGTCCTAGTCTGCGATCCTCGAAAAAATGCTCTATTAAAGGATGGCAGCAAGAGTGACCGTATCGATGCTCGGAAACTGGCCGAACTCTTGCGCGGCAACCATCTCTCCCCGATCTACCACGGAGAGAACGGGGTACGCACTTTGAAGGAGCTGGCGCGCAGCTATCTGACGATCACCAAAGATCTGACGCGGGTGATGAGTCGAATCAAGGCCGTGTACCGAAGCTGGGCCATTCCCTGTGCCGGGGCAGCCGTGTATCGACCGCGCCATCGTGCGGAATGGTTAGCCAAGATCGTAGAACCGGGAGTTCGCCTGCGAGCCGAGCGGCTCTACCAGCAACTGGATGCGCTGGAGCCGTTGCGGCAGGGAGCGCGACGCGATCTGCTGGTGGAGAGCCGCAAACATCATGCGGTGAAATTGCTCCGCCAGATTCCTTATCTGGGTCCGATTCGTTCCGCCTTGCTGGTTGCGCTGCTGGAGACACCGCATCGTTTTCGCACCAAGCGACAGCTGTGGGCCTATAGCGGATTCGGACTCGAGACTCACGACAGCGGCGAATACCGCTTTGTGAAAGGGCAACTGCGACGAAACCGGGAGCGAGTCACCGTGCTAGGCCTGAACCAGAACCACAATCACGATCTGAAAAATATCTTCAAGAGTGCCGCGATATCCGCCAGCACTCGACCAGGACCGTTCCAGGAGTTTTATGCTGGGCTTCTGGCAAAAGGAAGGAGACCGGCAATGGCGCGTCTCACCCTGGCACGGAAGATCGCAGCGATCACTTTGACGATTTGGAAGAAAGGAGTGTGCTTCGACGCCAACGAATTACATCGGCAAGCAGCTTGAGCGTCTCTGGCAGAGAGCTCGTTCCATTTTCCTGGGTGGTGGTCGGTTCTTGAGACGCTCGGTTCGAGGGGAGTATCAGATAGCTGGTTCGACCCTGTGTGCTTCGGCACCGAGTCACCGTTCTCACGCTATGCCCCCTCGGAGAACCAGAAATAGCGATAGGCTACGAGCCTCGGATAGAACCATGGTTGCCACGAAATCGAATCGCTTGCCAAGTTTCAAGAATCGACGGCGCTGTCACCACGAGACAATGAAACCGAGGGAACGGAAGAGCAATCCAGAGAAGAACCTCTCGAGCGATCGAGGGCCATATCTGCAAACAGTGGGCTGGATATCGAGACAAAAAACTTCTCGGCTACCAGCCGAAGGAGAAGCTTTTTTGTTGACATCCCCTTTTATAGAACCATCTATCTCGAAATGAGATAGAGGACGGATCGGCCGGAATGAATACAGCTTACAAATAAAGCAGCGGCCAAGGAGACCGCTGCCCATGACGTGGAAGAAATGGGTGAGTTCGGATCATTGGCGTCCAATTCAGCAGGATCTTTCATCGGCAAGAAAAACATCACGTGGCATAAATTGTGTGAATCGCCCAAATGGGTTAGGTATGCATCCTTGGACATCATATAGCTCATTGCCCCCGGCTCCACCGGCGGAATCTCCTGCTTCGCGTACGCCTCTTGAATACCCGCGACGCGCTCTTTTACAGAGGTCACTCCAGCCAGCGTCATTTGCGTCAGCTTGCGATAAATCGGCAGGATCGACCGCACAGCCGCTGGATTGAGGCAAATCGCCCCTCTCTGCTTCGGACTCCAGACATCATAAAAGTCAATGCTGGCCGCCCATGACGGCCCCGCCATGCACACAAAACCATTCGTACCTTTGACCGCTGTTTCCCAGCCTTTGGAGGTCAGCACCAAAACAGACGCATCCTTTGAAATGCCCTCCGGAGCGGCGCTTCGCGCCAGCGCGATTGCCGCATTCCGGTCCATTAAATACTGCGAAAGTGGCAACATCTTCGGATAGGGCCTCTCTGCATCCTGTGCCCGCGTGCTCGCAGTCATGCTCAGCAAACTCACGAGCGCAAGCGCTCCCACTGCAACTCTGGCTGCAATCTTTTCGATCTTTGCAAATCGCATCATGCTCCTTTTCGTTTCCTTCCTGCCGAAGATGTGTCCGCAACTGCTCAAGGCTCGACGCTGAGCTTGCTCATGGCTGCCGATCCCACGGTTCAGACCATGTGGACGCGCCGATGCTGCTGCCGCGCGGATCGTAGTTCGCCCCGTTCGAACTGGGAACCGCAGTCGAAAAATCTGGTTCCAGTGTACATTCCGAAGTCTGGCGGCCAAGCGATGCGGACGCGGGAGGATCTGGGGAGTCCTCCCGCACGCGAGCCCGGGCTAAAGATATTGAGGGCCGGATCGTTTGGCTGCATGTGATTCAGCACGTTGGTGAAGTCAAAATACATCGCCCCCGCGGACTCTACTGCAGTTGAAACGCATTGCAACCGAAGGTCCAAACTCAAACCCTGCATTTGCAGTGGATTAGGGCGGCGTTGATCTGCCGGAATTATGAGTTTGTGGATGACTCTTGGGAGATTCGGAGAGCTTGCGATTGCATCTGGGTCTGGCTAACTGTTGAAAAATCGTTTTATCACAAGTAATCGACCCTCGGTCAGAAGCGGACTAGCGCCCGGTTCGTAGGGTGGTCGACGCAACACCCGGCTCGAACTCAGCTTGCTTGAAAACAAAAGCTAAAATCGCTCTGTAGGCTAGATCAGCCGGAATACTACCCTAGCTAGGTTTTAACCGAGTACAGCCAAACACAGTGGTTCTCCAGAGGAAGCATCGTCGGATCAACCGACTAGAGGGTGTTGCATCGACCGGTTGAGCTGGCAAGCGTAACCGGAAACTAGCTTTGCAGATGGGCTGGGACGGTTTGCCTCGGATAGATGTCGAGAAATCCGCTTCTCACCACCTATTCTAGTTGCTTACAGTTGGTGTGCCGGCCGCTTCAGAATGGTTTCCTTTTCCCTGCGTGTTACCAGCAGCCTGTGCGCAATCTCTGGATTATCACACCGCGAGCAGAAAGCTCTCCAAGCAATTCCACCACTCCTTGAGAAGGTTCACGGTCTCCCGGGACGATGACAGCCCATTCCAGATTCTCTCGAAATTCTTTTGACCGAATCTCCCAGTGGCCGAAAGAAGAAGATTTTGTCTCGCCGATTTGAATGATTGACCAGTGCCGCGCTAACGCCAACGCGATAGCTTCGTCAGGCACGGGCCCGGACAGGATGAAATGGTTGTTTCCATGGACTAAAATGCCGACCATTGGTTTTCAACCCTCCAGGCGTGGATCGGAAACCGGGTAGCCAATCGCGAAATGGTAGACGACTTGTCCTAGCTCGGGGGACAAGTTCAGATATCGATTCACTCGCTCATCAAAAAACGCTCCGATGCCGGTTGCTCGCAGGCCCAGCGCCTCGGCGGCAAGATACATTCGTTGACCAATGGCGCCCGCCTCGAAATGCACGTAGCGATATCCGCGATTGCCGTAGCTGCGAGACGCATTCTCAAAATCACCGATCATGGACACCGCCACACAAGCGTTACCCGCCAGCTCTTGTCCCAGACTGAGAGCTGCCGCGGCTACGCGTTGGTCTCCTTCCTTGATTCTTTCCAACTCTGCGTGCTCCGGCCAGTAGCGGTACACTCCCGGCTTCAAGCCGTCGACGCGGTGGACGTAAAGATACAGTTGGACCATAGGAACGGTAGCGAAATCGGCGAAGAGACGTCCCTGTGCGGCGGTGAGGAGTGTTGCAAGTTGCGAGAGCGAAATCGATTCTTCCCCACCCCTGAAGTCGAGTGCAGAACGCCGGGTACGAACGACATCGCCGAAGCTACGGCTCGTGGAAGAGTTAGGTGACAGGCTGATTTCCCCGCGCCCGGATGGCTTTGCCTGGGCGAGAACGGGGGCGGCGGTTTGCACAGTGAGCTTCGTTGCGGCGTGAATTCGCTCAATCAATGGATAAGCTACTTGCTCGTCCGACAATCGGTTGGGCTGACCTCTGAACAAAATTGTCTCGACTGGTTCCAGCGGCCTCACGGGAATGGATGGGCCTTGAAGCTCGACGATAAGCATCGGCCACTCATCCTGACTCAGGAGACACTGTTCCGCAACTCTGTCATCCGGAAACTGGCCAAACGCAAAACTTTCGCATCCGATCGATCGAGCAGCGAGAGTGAGAGCCTGCCAGGCATGCCCGACATCGTGCAAGCAGTACCGATAGGCTCGATCCCGGTATTTCCAGGCTTCGCGCCAGGCAACGCTCGTCAGGATGAAAATGAGCGGGGCAGAGGTACCGATCAACTTCCCACCCCAATCTCCGATGGCGCGTTGTTCCACCATGTGGGATGAGGGACGGTAATGATAGAGGCCATCGGGCCAACCGACCAATCCTTGCGCGCAAAAGTGAAATTCGGTGGGATGGAGATTGCCGGAGGAAGGATTCACGCGCAGAGAGTAGACGGCTCCAGTGGACGAGACTCGCTTGGACGCGCTAATCGAAGCGGAATAAAACATTAACTGCGAGAGGAATTCTGCACCGTCCCGAGCCAGGGTAATTCCTGTTTTGCCTTCGAGTACTGCGAGAGCTGAGATCTGTGGAACTGGTGCGTCGGCCGGCAAGTCCAGGACGGGAACGCCCTCATAGTGTCGAAATGGATTGGGCATATTGACCCAATCGAGATAGTGCTGAGTTCGCCGCAGCGATTCGACACTGTGTTTCGTCAGTTCATGGTACTCGCGCCAGCTCATGTGGGTTGAATCCTGAGAATACTGTACCGGCAATTCAGGCGTCCGGGAATTGTCTGCGGAAGGAAACTATGTTCAGCGGGCTAGTTGAAATGTTCCGGTCCGGATAGATGTCGATAAATCCTCTTCGCACCAGCTATCTCAAACTGAGATAGCTAGTGATAATCCCTGATGACATAACGAAGTCGGCCTCCGAACGGTTCGCGTAAACTTTGCGGTGTTCACCCGGCAAAGCTCGGAACCGAGGAGGCCGAGATGCAGATTATAGGCGTGGACTTACATACGCGACAACAGACGGTTGCGATGTTGAACGTCGAGACGGGCGAGGTAGTCGAGAAGACTTTGCGGCACGAAGGCGATTCGGTTCGAGAGTTTTACTCGACTCTTGCTGGACCGACGTCGCGTGGGGATCGAAGCCACTGGTTCGATGCAGTGGTTCCTGGAGTTGATGGAGGAGCTGGGGATCGACTGCCAGGTGGGCCATCCGGCGAAGATCCGCGCGGCCGAACCGCGGAAGCAAAAGCACGATCGAAGAGATGCCGCGCTGGTGTTGCAGTTGCTGGTTGAAAATCGCTTTCCTTCGATCTGGATGCCTTCCCGCGAACAACGGGACGTGCGCTCGCTGATCCTCTATCGCCATCAGTGGGTACGCATCCGCACCCGAGTGCAGAACGCCTTGCAAGCGATCGCACTCAGTCACGGATTGCGGCGTGGCTCGTCGCTTTGGAGCAAGGCAGGCCAGCAGGCGATCGCCTCGTTGTCACTGACTCGCTATACAGCCGAACGGCGGACCGCACTGCAATCGCTGTATCGGCACCTCCAAGAACAGATCGAAGATCTGGATCGGAAGGTAGAAGAGTTGGCCTGGCAGCGCCCTCAGGCACGGCGGCTGATGACTCATCCGGGCGTGGGACCGATCACAGCTCTGGCGACGGAAACCTTTCTGGGTGAGCCGAAGCGGTTTGTGGATGGAAAGGCAGTAGCCAGCTATGTGGGACTGATTCCCAGCGAACACTCCAGCGGAGGGCGGCAGCGATTGGGTGGTTTGAGCAAACAAGGGAATCCGCTGCTTCGTTTTCTGTGGTGTGAAGCGGTGGGGCATGCGGTTCGCAAGGATGCGGAGTTGCAGCGTTTTTATCAGCACAAGCTGGTGCAGAAGGGTCTGGGGAAAGCGAAAGTAGCAGCCGCACGCAAGCTGGGGATCCGACTCTGGATCCTGCTGCGTGACCAGATCGATTATCAAGAGTTCTGTCGTCGCGGACAGTTGCGACAGAAGCACGGTGGTGCCCATGCGGGAATGCCTGCTCGAGAACATGATCCTGCGCGCAGTGATCGAATCCCTGAATAGGCGACCCGCCTCCCCGAGGTGCGGGGAGTTCGAAGAACTCATCATGGTCAGCAAGGACCGAAGAGATGTCTGGTGGGCAACACCGGGACGATGAAGAATGGGCCGAGCCGTCGGGTGAACGTGAAACGGAAAGAAGCAGAAATCACGAGAGCAATCAACCAAGCGCTGCTGCGCAGACACGTAGGTGTGCTCGAGAACGCAAAAACTAGAACGAAACGTTCTTGACGGAGCCGACTTCGTTAGAGATGTTCTCGACATCTCTCCAAAATGCCTGAATGCCTACCAGACGGGGACAGAAAGAGCGTGGGTGAGTTGAGCGGACAAAGCGAAACTCGCAGAGCGATCTTGGACGTCGCGCACCACTATCACGATTACGAACGAGTGCGGCCCGTAAACGATCGCGGCCTCCTGATGGTGTTCGGCGAATCCGGCTGTGCCCAGTGCTGCGTCCTGGCTTCCCGGCAATCCCGCCGCAATTCCCTGGTACGGGATGGATCGCGCCAGCATGCCCATCATTTCCTGAGAAGCATCGGGACTGACGGCCTTGCCCTTGGCAAGCGCCCATAACAGAACCATCAGATCGCGTGCCGTCTCGGTATTCCGAGGGCCTTCGGCGGGCCCCGTGTCGCTCTCTACGGCGGCAACGAATTCCACACCGTTCGCTCCCAGTTCGTGCAGGCGGTTGCGAATGCGCGCGGCGTCGAGCCTTTCAATCAGCAAGCTTTCAGCCCGAAGGCTGCCGCGCACAATCATTGCTTCGCAAAGCTCCCGGAGCGTCAGCGTCTTTCCGATTGACCCGTAGGTAGGGTCATTCTTGGCGTCAGCTTGCGGCGTGCCCGGATGAGCATCATTTTGTGAGCCGGACGTCAGCAGCAGAGAATCGCTGAGGCGCAGTTCGCCCGCCTCCGCTTCGGCATAGAGCTCAATCATCACCGCGATTTTGATCGCACTCGAAGAGCGGAAGGGCTTGTCTGCTTGGACAAAAAGCTCCTGCGTGCCGTCCAATGTGCGGAAGGCCACCGAGGCATCTGCGCCGTGCGTTTGAATCAACTTTTCGACGTCGCCGCGCGCTGGGCTTTCCAGCGGCGGGTTGGGTTCGGCTCCCTGACCGCGAGCGGAAGCGGCGCAGACGAACACAAAGATAAAAGTGAAGAAGAGCCGCGGCCAAGAGAGGAAAATCAGCATGATCTGATTCTATCGCTAATTTCGCAGATGCCGGAAGCAGAGCCGGAGAGTCCATCATCGAACACGCGCGCTACAATCCTCAATAGATTCTGAGGTGATTCGCTGATTCGCTTTACCAACGAGCTTGTGACATAACTCGGCAGCCTGGGTAAAATTCCCGAATACCTTCCAAAGACTCTCAAGCAAACCGTTTGTGTTTTTTTTCAAACAGACCACGGAAATGGAAGGTGTACGTTTGCGACTTCATGCCGGAACCTCACTCCAATGGAGCTAGCGAACTTCGACGATGACGAGAGACACGTCGTCGGCTAGGGGGCCATGGCTCCAAGCGGCCGCGCCCTCGACGATGCCCTGTTTCATTTCGGGAAGTGCTCGTGTGGCCGACTGGCGGACCAACTCTTGAAGGCCCTCAACACCGAGCATGTCTTTGGACCTGTTGAACACTTCGACAAGCCCATCGGTGTAGAGAACCAGGCGGTCGCCAGGCGCGAGCTCGATTTCCGCCACCGACTCCGACGGCGCAAACTCGGAGAGATAACCGAGGATACCGTTTTGCGAATTGAGCAGACGCAACGTGTCTTTCGAAACGAGTATTGCTGGCGGGTGGGCCGCGGCCGCAAAAGTCATGCGGCGTCCGCACTGACTAAAACGGGCTGCGGCCATGGTGAAGTAAAAACTCTCCTGTGGGATGCGATCATGTACGAAGTCGTGGAGGCACTGCAACAGACGGCAGGGCTCAGCCTTACGGTCCAGCGCATGAAGTGTTTCAGAGTAGATGCGATTGGCCATCAGAGCGGAAGCTATACCATGGCCTGAGACGTCGCACAGGACAAGGTTTAGAAATTCGTCGCCTTGGGGAAGGACTATACCGAAGTCGCCGCCAATCGTACACGCGGGGCTGTAGTAGGCCTCGACAGCGAGGTCCTTCCACGCCAAATTATGTGGCGCGAGTGACTGCTGGATTCGTGCCGCGGTCGAGAGGTCGGAGTCAATTTCGCTTTGACGCTTGCGGAGCTGTTCCTCGACTCGCTTCAGTTCGCTGATGTCAGTCACGGTCAACACAACATAGTCCTCGCCGTCTGGTCCTTGAATTACCCGTCCGCTGAAGATTACCGGGATTCTCTTGCCGTCCTTACGTGGGAGGTGGAACTCGCTGCGGTGACGGCCGTAGCGGTGCCCCAATTTGTGCTGGCGGATAATATCGGGAATATCCTCGGGAGAGAAAATTGCGTCGGGTGCGCAGCCCCGCAATTCGTCGAGGTCGTACTGCCATAATCGCGTCAACTCTTCGTTGGCAAAAATGACGCGAAGTTGGTCATCAAGAATCGCCACACCCTCATTGAGCTCTTCAAGGATGCTCTCCATCTGGCGAAGCCAATCCGGAGTCTTGATATTGACGTTAGGCATGGCTTTGTTCAGTTGAATTCATCAGCGAACTTGTATATCGCGGTTGAGCAGCCGAGTGACGAGAGCAAACAGAACACTTACTGATATTCCGCACATCAACATACCGGTGACGCTTTCCAGAGGGCCTAAGAGTCGCCATCTCGACGGCAGAACTACATCCCCATAACCCACCGTGGAATAACTACTTGCTGAGAAGTAAAAGGCGATTTCCCATGACGGGAAGCAACTCGATCGGTAGAAACCGGCCCATAGAAGAATCGCCAGCCCGTGCAGAAGCACAATTACTACGCTCGATTCCACTACAAGCGTGGCCGAGTAAGTTGGTCCATGCTTGTCCACGTCCCGAGTCAGAACACGTTTGAGCCACTCGATAATCGCCGTAACCCCAGAAACTTGCAACAAGAGCGTAAGGCTTACCAGAAGAACAGCCGCGCCAATTTGATTGAGTAGAATCATCGCGAAAAGCCCTCCGTCAATTCGTCTGCGGTACTTTTTCCGCAACTGCGCCAACCCTAGTCGCTTCCGCAGACTTTTTTGAGTCCCAGCGGATGATTTTTAGGTCGAGAACGAAGATGCTGTAAAGAACGGGTACCAAAAGCAATGTGATGAACGTAGCTACGGCAAGGCCGCCCATCTGTGCATAACAGAGAGGCTGCCAGAGGGGCCCTCCTTCAAGCGCCAGTGGGAAGAGAGCCAAGATGGTCGCTAGCACGGTGATCATTACCGGCCGAATACGCTGGATTCCCGCGTCCGGAAGCGCCTGCTCCAAAGGTTCCCCTTTCGCATGCATTTCCTCGATAAAGTCGAACAGCACGATCACGTGGCTAACGATCACGCCGATCAAGCTGGCGATGCCCAGAAAAGCCATAAATCCAAAGGGCGTATGCATGATCGAGAGAGCGATGAGAGAGCCGATCACACCATAGGGAGCAGCGGCGAATACCAGAAGAGGTTTTACCGCGTTGTTGAACTGAACGAGTAGCGCCAAGTAAATTCCAATCAAAGAAATTAGCAGAACGATTTTCAGGTTGCTGAATCCGTCTATTTGTTTTGCTCTTTCGCCCCCGATGCGAAGCTGATAACCGGGCGGAAGATTTTTCTGAAACTCCTGCAATTTTGGAAGAATGGGCTCGAGCACTTCAGAGGCGAGAACTCCAGGGCTGGGGATAACAAAGAATTGAGATGGTGCGAAAATGCTCACGCCGGGCTATGCGAGCTGTTTCCAAAGAATTTCCGACGGTCGCGATCGACAGCAAAGGCACCCGGTTGTTCGTCTGTGAAGAGTAAACATACAGGTTCTTGATGTCGGCAAGCTGGGCACGCTCCTCCATGCGAAGGCGCGCCACAATGGGAATGTTCTTGTCGCCTTCCTTGAACACGCCCACTGTCGTCGCCGCTCATGGCCGCAGTCGACGCATTCGCGACATCGGCGTTAGTAATTCCTACTACGTTTGCGCGGTCTGGGTCGATCTGAATCCTCTGCTGTACATCATCCGGGAACCAATCATCACGAAGAACGGAAATGCCGGGAGCTTGACTGACGATGTCCTCAGCCTGCCGGGCAATCTGTCGCAGCGTACGAATATCGCTAGCTTCATTTCTCGCGTCGACGTCTGCCTGCCCGGAGATCAGCAGCTCTACGGGATTCTCGACAGGATTTGTTTGAAGCTGGCGAACCGTAATCCACGCTCCCGGTACTTCCTTGTCCAGCGCGTCCTGGATCGGGCGAGCTAACTTTGGCGAAGCTTCTTTGTCGGTGATCTCAACAATCATTTGCGCGTAGTTGGTCTGCGGCATTTCCGGCGATACCGAGAACCAGAAGCGAGGCCCGCCACCACCGGCAAAGGTCGTCAGCGACTTAAGAAGATGCCCATGGTTCTCCTTGGTAGTGGCACTCCGTTGAATTTTCAATTACCTGCACGAACGACTCGTTCGGCCTGCACCGCAGTATCGTTGGTGACGCTCAAAGGAGTGTCATTCGGCAGCCAAATATCCAGATAAAACCAATACTGGACATCTTCGGGAAAGAATTGGGTCTTAAGCCGAGAGCCGAACAGCCCACCTATGATCAGGAAAACCAGGGACCCACCGAGGACGGCCCAACGGTGTTTTATGGCCTTTGCCCACGAGTCTGTTATAGAAGCCGTAGAATCCTCTCTGCCGTCTCTCCTCGATGGTTGGTTCGCGCTTTGCCGGAGCGCGCAGAATGTAGTAACCGAGGAACGGAACAAACGTCATCGCCACAAAGAGTGCGCAAAGCAGGGAAGCCGTCATTACGATGGGAAGGCTCTTCAGGAACTCGCCGGTATTGCCGCGTCAGCATCAAAAATGGCAGGTAGGCGATGACGTTCGTGATCGTCGCGTAGAAAATCGCGGTTGCAAGCTTTGTGGGTCCGAGCCAGCACGCTGTCCTGCGCGGAAACCCTTCCGCCAAATGGCGTTTAATGCCGTCGCCGGAGACCACCGGCACGTCGACGAGAAGTCCTAGCGCGATGATCAGCGATGCGATGGAGACTTGTTGAAGATCGATTCCCAGCACATACACGACGCCGAACGTCATCGCCAGTGTGATCGGTATGGCGAGAGCCATAATCAGCGCCAGGCGCCACTCCCAAAATCCGAGCAGCGAAACGATGACCACGAGAATAATGGCTTCGACAAGCGCGCGCATGAATAGATTGATGTTCTCCTTCACTTGGAGCGGTTGATCGGACGTGTGCGCCAAAATCAGGTCGGCGGGAAGAACTTGGCGAAGCTGCGAAAGCTTTAAATTCACGGACTGTCCAAATCGCGCGATTTGCTTCTTATCGCGCATGTAGACTGCCAAGGTGACCGCCCGGCTACGTTGCCAGTGACCACTGGAGTCTCGCCATGTGTAGTAATTGAGATACGCGGCAGGAGCTTGATACCCGCGGCTGATTTGGACGAGATCCCGCAAATATACTGGGGTCCCCTGCGGACGTGGCGGATACAGCCACATCGCCGATGCTTCTGGCGGTATCGAATTGTCCGGAAGGAATGAGGGTAACCCTGCGTTCGCCCGTTTCCACAGTCCCGCCCGGCGCGATGATGTTCCGAGCCGAAATGACTTTGGAGAGATCAGCAGGACGCAGTCCGTAGGCAGCGAGTCGGTCCTGCGAATAATCGAGATAGACGGTCTGCGACAAAACACCCCGCCGTTCAACCTTGGAAACTTCGGGAGCTCCCTGGACCGTTCGGCCAATCAGAGTCAGAAAAATTGTCGAGTTCGGCATAGCTGTATTTGTCGCCGGCGACGCTGGCCAGTTTCGTTCGTGTTTCGCTCGGATCGCGAATGATCGTCGGCTCCCACGCGTCGGGATGTAACTCGGATCGCTTTAGGCGCTGCGAGATAAACCGTTGGATGAACGCTTGAATGGAGCTGTCATCTGCATCGGAAACACCATCCACGCCGATGAACCCACTTCCCTGAATGATTTCCGAGTCTCGAATGATTCCAGCGCTCTGCGCTTCCTCTTGAAATAGGTATCCGGTGTCAAGGACCTCCTGTGCGGAAATGGATTGTGGAAAGGAATCTACCACCGTAATGCGCTGCCCCTCTCGATTCTGCTGTTTTGCATCGCGAGCTTTGCGAATCGCAGCCCCAATGGAATTGGCGCGAGCTGCAATTTCAATATCGTCCGTCTTTGGGCTCGCGACCGTGAGCATGAGAGCAGCGGTGTCTCCAAAATCGCTCTGGAAAGTGATTGGACCGGCGCCCTGAGGCAACTGAGAATTTAGGGCATTGAGCTTAAGGTTGATATCGCTGAATTGCCGCTTTGTATCGGTGATGCCTTCATCGAGTTGTATGGTCACGAACGAATAGCCCGGAAGGGATATGGACTTAATGCCGTAGTCCGCATCTGTTCCTGGATGAATGGTCTTATTCTCGGCGGCAACATCCTCAATTCGACTCGTGATGAATTGCTCGACCTGTTGCGCTGTCGCTCCGGGCCACGGACAAGCCGCGACGCCGACGCGCACGGGAATTTCAGGGTCCTTTCGTTGCGGCATGGACTGTGTACCCGAACCAGCCCCAAATGAGAACTCCGGCCAGAAACATCCAGGAGATGTGCGGATGCTCGACAAAGAACCTTGGAACATTCCGGCGATTAGTGATGTCTTGCTCGTTTTCGTGTGCCATTTTTTTCTATACCTTTATGGAAGAATCTGAATCGAATCGCCGTCCTTCAAACCGGCGGCTCCAACGACGACGACTCTTTTCGCCTGGCTTTACACCTTCGACTGCCACATCGCTCTCGTGCGTTTCACCTAGCGTGACCTCGCGCAAATGCGCAGCCCATTTGCCCGCCTTGTTCTTTGGCGACGAAAACCGCGTAGCGGCCAGGTGAAGCGGGGTCAGCAACAACGGCGCTAAGAGGGCACGGCGGGAACCGGAGCCTTTTGAACGCCAGTCACACGTGAGTGAAGCAATCATCCCGGGCTTCAAAGACGCTCTTGGGATTAGGAACGGTCACTTCAATAGCGAAGACGCGATTCTTTCTCGTCGGCGCTCGCGGCAATACTCGTGACCCGCCCGCTGTACTCTTTCGGATCATCCTGCAGATGAATGCTGAATTGTTGCCCCAGGCGCAGATGCCTTACGGCGTACTCGGGAACGCCGAAACCGATTTTGACCGCACTCGTGTCGGCGATCGTAAAGGCCGTCGATCCCGGGTGCTGCCAGGTTCCCCAGTTCAATGTTTCGGGCAAGGATGTATCCCGAGAACGGCGCCGTGAGATCGGCATCCCCAAGAGTCAGCTGCGCTTGGTGCAGACTAGCCTTGGCCTGATCCACACCCGCAAGGGTCGAATCGAATCTGGCCTGCGCTTGATCGAAATCGGGCTTGGTCAAGCTCTGCGTAGGCGTAGAGCGCCTTCGCACGCTCGTAATCCTGCGTTGCTTCGACATGCTGTGCTTGGGCTTGACTGAGCGTTGCCGCGGCTTGGTCAAGCTGATTCTTCAAGTCCTGATGCCGAATCTGCGCGAGAACAGATCCGCGGCTAACATAATCTCCCGGGCCTATATCTCGACGCCGTCCGTCGGCGCCAACGACCTGTTTGATTTGCGTCACATATCCTGCGGATTTGAAGGACAGGCTCGCTTGTGCGAACGGCAGAACAGAAGCCGAGTAGCGCAAATCTTCTGAAGACGAAGCCAAAGTTACATCCACTAGATGAACTGGTGTGGGAGACTTGGCTTCGACTGTGTCGGTTTATGACAGCCAGTTGTTACTGCCACCAAGGCCAGAACCACCGCCGCTCTTGCTGA
Source organism: uncultured Acidobacteriota bacterium (assembly GCA_963721825.1). GTDB lineage: Bacteria > Acidobacteriota > Terriglobia > Acidiferrales > UBA7541 > Palsa-295. Next base: position 877,741 of record CAVRLE010000004.1, read on the forward strand.
TCCAAGCCGTATCTTCAATTTGTTCTCCATGATTTCCACTCCGCTCCAATTGCTTTCTCGAACTCTGTTATGGTTGTCCAAAATTCTGGAAGCTCCCGCTGGCAATACACCTCGGCTTCCTCGGCTGCCGGTCTGAGATGGGGGCGTTCTCATGGCTACTCTTCCCCGATCGACTTGCGCAGCTCAGCGAAGGCGCTCCAATATGAGGAAAGCACTTCCTGATACTGAGCAGTGGTTTCCGAGCTCCTGGCCTGGGCTTCGAGAAGATCTTTCAAGAGCGAAGCCTGCTGTTTATATTTGTCATTAGTCACCCGGAGCTGTTCCACGGCCGCTTCGTGAGCGGTCCGAGAAGCCTTAAGCAGCAAAGAGGCTTCCTGCCATTTGCGGTATTTCGCGCCAACTTCGACAGCGATCTGCGATTCTGTCTCTTGAATACCGTTGCGAGCCTGTTCAATATTCTTGCTTGCCTCGCGAACCTTATTGTGGCGTCGTCCCCAGTCGAACGGCTCCCAAGTCAAAAGAAAACCGGCCGTGGCAACGTTTTGAGGAAGAACTTGCACGTTACTGATCCCCTGATAACGCGCAGAGAGACTCAGGTCCGGGATGTATTCGGCCTTCGCGAGACGCCGGTCATACTCCGCTTGCTTTTCTTTCAGACGCGCTTGCCGATTTTCGGGGCGCTTTGCCAGAGCGTCCTGGCGGGCTGAATCGAGAGTCAGATCGCTGGCATCCTGCTCCGGAATGAAGTCAACACGAAAAGGCATGGCTACATCGCGGCCAAGCAGTTGATTCAGGGCTTCGCGTTGCGTCGCCAAGCCATCTTCTGAGACGGACAACTCATAACGCGATTTCTCTAACCGGGCCTGGACATCCAGTACATCGCCTCGCAGCGCTTTCTTTTCAGCCTCGTACTGCGTGGTGAGTCGCTGTGCTTCCTCGAGTGTCTTGACCGCCTCCCGCGCCGCATCGACGCCCGCCTGGCTCGCGACAAGATGAAGATAGGCGCTTCGGACTTCCGCAGCGATTTTCTGACGCTCGGCGCGTACATCCTCACGGGCAATGTCGCGTCCAAGTTCCGTGGCGCGAATCCCGAGACCGATTTTGTATTGTTGCGTGAACGGTTGATCGATGCTGCCGGTGAGATATGTGGTGAACACCGCGGGCGTGTGGACTTTGGCATTCGTCGCTGGGATTGGCCCAGTGCTCGGGAATGTTCCGAACGCGCCTTTCGGAAAGGTAAAGTCGAACGGCTGGAGTAACTCACCCCCCAGCATTGAAAACTGAAATTGGGGCTTCCGGCGGCTGCGCGCCGTGCTTACCTGGAAGTCGTATTTCTGAGCCTCTAGCACGGAGTTCTTGACAAGCCGGTTGTGCTGGAGCGCAAGATTGACTGCCTCGTCGAGCGTAAGAACAGGGGCATTGCTGTCGGCCGACGACGCTTGTTGTTGCTGGCCCATTAGCGTTCCGGGACATATGCCGGCGAGGATCGAGCAAATAAGCGCGAGCCGTGCCCACTTGCCCGTCTTTTTAGGTTCTCTGCCCCTGCTTGAGTGGCGCAGCGTCGATTCTTCTGTTCGGGTGTGAGTCGTTTGGTTTTTTGTGGCTAATAAGCTCATGATTTTGTTCTCGATTGCGAATTATGCAAAGAACATGCCAACTCGCTGGGGTTGGCAAGTTGTTGAATCTAGGTGTCCCGGATGGGTTTTGGCGGGGAAGCGCTGCCCTTATGCGGGCATTGCCGCCTTTTGGTGCCCATTGCCAGCGAACTTCCAAACGCGTGAGACACTTCCCGATCTCAGGAGTGCTTTCTTGCTTAGGGCATTCCGATTTTGCAAATTCAACCTGTTGCAGACGGAAGTAGTGCTACGCCAGGTGCTGCCGTCATTCGGCCAGCGGTGAACGCGGCTGCGATGTTGAAACAACTCGCGCCATTTGTTGTCAAAACTGATTGAATGATTGACCGCGAGTTTCAGCTGAGGTGATGAAAGGCAAGACTAATGAAGACACTGATAAGCACAGGTCCTTTTCTTTTCTCGACGAGCTAGCACCTACGAGTTCTTATTGGGCGTGTGTGGGCCAGCGTTTGAGGGGGAAGCGCTCGACGCGTTCCCATCCAACCCCTCACCTCGAGCCAGGTGAATATGGAGACGTTCACATATATCGAGTGTGTAGGACGTTTGGGCAATGAACTCTGCCCCGAACCGACCAAAAAACGACAGTACCCCTTCCCCTACGGAGTCGATGAACGTGACTTCTGTTAGATCGACCACTAATTTCACTCCCTCACGGCAGCGCGTCACGAGCATGCGAGTATTCTCAGCGTCATTGCCGGTAAATCGGCCTTGAAGCTTGATGCTCAGAGTGTTCGCGGAATCGCGTATATCGACGCGTAGCATCGCACCTCCATAGTGAGAGCTCAAAGTATTGCAGGTGTCATGCCAGGGACTAATTCGCGTAAGTTATTGAAATAAAAATGAGTATTGAAGAGTTTGGGGATCAACTGTGCCCTGCAGATGGGCAGTGCCGAAATGCGGGCAGGCGTGCCATTGCGTTAGAACACCGCGTGCCAACCAGTGAGGCTTGGGACTTCTGAGAGTTGGACCAAGTGAAGGGTTTTTTAGAAAGTGAACACCGAGATCGGGCCTTTACTCTGTATAGTCGGCACGACTAATGTTCAACTTGCGCATCTTGTTTTGAAGTGTGGTTCGTTTCAGTCCGAGGCGCTCTGCGGCTCCGCCTTGGCCGGAGATTCTTCCGGATGCGGCTCTCAAAGCATCGATGATGGCCTGCCGCTCGGCTTGTTCGAAACTTGGCACGCCTGAAGATGGAGCGGACCGACGCTTTCTTCAGCTCTGCGCGTGGGACATTCAATTCGTCGCCTTGCGTGAAAATCACGCAACGCTCGATGAAGTTTTCAAGCTCGCGAATGTTGCCCGGCCAATCGGCGTTCACCAGCGCCTCCATGGCCTGCTTCGGAACGGATTTGACGCGCTTTTGCATTTGCCGGGAGTGGCGCAAAACAAAATAGTGCACCAGGAGCGGAATGTCTTCGCGCCTTTCGCGAAGCGGAGGAATCTCAATCGGGCAAACATTCAGTCTGTAAAAGAGGTCTTCGCGAAACTGGTTGCTGCGTATCATTGCCTGCAGATCGCGATGGGTTGCGGCAATCAGGCGAACGTCCACGCGAATCGTTTTCGTACTTCCCAGTCGCTCAAATTCATGTTCCTGCAGAGCGCGCAACAGCTTTGGCTGCAGCTCGAGACTGATATCGCCGATTTCATCTAGAAAGAGAGTGCCGTGATCCGCCAGCTCGAACCGGCCTTTCTTTTGCATCAGGGCTCCGGTGAAAGCGCCCTTTTCATGCCCAAACAATTCGCTTTCCACCAGCCCGGAAGGTATGGCGGCACAGTTCAGTCGGACGAAAGTGCGCTCGCGACGCGGGCTGAGGTTATGAATCGCCCGGGCGAACAGTTCTTTGCCGGTCCCGGTCTCGCCGTGCAGGAGCACAGTTGAGCCGGTGGGGGCGACAATCGCGATCTGATCCAGCACCTTGCGAAGGGCGGCACTTTTACCGACGATGTCCTCGAAGTTGTATTCGGAGCGGATCTCCGATTCAAGGTACAAGCGCTCTTCCTCGAGGCGATCTCTGGCCTCGGTAACGCGTCCATATGCAATCGCGTTGTCAACCGCGAGCGCAATCTGACTGCTGATTTGTGACAAGAGGTCCAAGTCCTCTTGTCCGAAGTTGTGCGGCTGTCGGCTGCCCATAGCCATCACACCCAGAGGGCCGCGTGCCGTTACCATCGGAGCAATCGCCATCGAGGCGATGGACTCAGCTTTGAGCTTTTCAACGATGCGGCGCGGGAAGCTTCTCGAATTTCTTCGATCGACAGCAGTTCAGGGACGTGGGCCCGCAGTTTTCTGTGATCGGTGTCGCTCAGTTCAGACCTAAGGACAGCGGTCAACGAACCTTTGCCGCTGGGGAAATCCAATACGACGCATTCAAGCTGGTTCGATTGTTTATCGATCAACCAAAATCCGGTGAAGTCGTTTCGAAAATAAGTCCGGAGGGATGCCGATGCCGACCGAAACAATTCGTTAACGTCCAGCTTAGAAACGATGTGATTGTTGATCTCCAGCAGTAACCTGAGTCGATCCCGCTCTTTCACCACTTGTCGCTGGTAAAGCTCTGCGTTGTCTCTCGCCAGCGCGCACTCGAGCGCGACCGCAACGTGCGATGCCAGAGAGCGGAGGAGTTCGACATCCTCGGGCACAAATTCCTGTCCCCGGTCCTTTGTCACCACGAGGATTCCGTAACGCTGTTGGGAGGTAAATAAGGGAAAGACATATGTAGGTCGCCCGACAGACTCAGCCGCAAAGGGAGCCAGCTCGGGATGTCGCAACATTTCCTGCGATACGTCCGGCAGGAAGACTATTTCCCGTTCCTCAAGTGCTCGGGCTGCCGCGCCGGTGAGCGAAATTCTGGTACCGATCCGGATCGCTGGCGCGTCCGCTTCTCGATCGAAGTCAAGGAGATGCAGAGTCTCTCCATCACCGCCAAGGACGTAGAGGTGGGCGCCATGAAGGCGGCAACTGCTGGATAGAACGTCGCGCAGGCTATGCAGGACAGCCTTTACGGTAGGTTGCTCGACCATCGCGCTGGAGACAACGAGCAGGGCTCGATACCGACTATCGGTCGGCGCCAATCCTTCGTTGTCTTCCGGCACGCGCGTCACACTAGCACCACCAGAACTGATCTATCATATCGAGACACTCTCACGTAGTCGATTCTGGTAAGCCCCCTTCGTCAGCTCGTTATGACGTTGTGCTGTGGCGCCCAATTGCCCAGACCACCGGACACGGTGCCCAAGGGCGGGCAACGTTCTCCTAGCGCGAGAAAACGCGCCGGCCGTCGACTTCTTAACGGAGATAGATGTCGAGAAATCCTCTTCCCACGCAATATAAAAGGCGCCCACTTTGCGGTAGGTTTTGATCGTTCGCATCACCACCTACCGAAAGGAGCGCCGTTATGAACCAAGCAAAGTATATTGGCATGGACGTTCACCAGGCAACGATCTCAGTTGCCGTCATGGATTCCGCCGGTAAGTTGATCCTGGAGTCCATCCTCGAAACGAAAGCGGCCACAATTCTGCAGTTCCTTGGCGGGTTACGCGGCAGCTTGCTGCAGAGTTCCCCGAAGCGATTCGACACTGTGTTTTCGTCAATTCGTGGTATTCGCGCCAGTCCATGATGTAGGTAAATCCCGAGGATACTGTACTGGCAAACAGCGACGCTGGTGCGTTTAACGCACGGCTTGGGCCGACTGGTCGGAATCCTTATCGAAAATCTTTGCGGTCGATTGCGGATTCGTCAAATCCGGTAAATCGGTAGGAGTTTGTGTACCTTCGAACTCCGCATCCTTGGAGTTCCGCTGCAGTCGATGACATTTAAAGCCGTGTAAAGGCCTTCGCCTTCACACACTCGGCAGCGCAGCGTAAAAGAGCTCACGGTAAATGAGCGCACGGTAGCCTCATCGCTACCGCTCGCTTTCTGCTGCTTGAAACCACATTCTTTGCTTTCTGCAAAGGACGAAAGCGGAATCGGTTGATGGCAATGAAGACAGAGAACTCCGCGATATTGCTGTTTCGCTTCAACTATCATTTTTATTACCTTTTTATTATCTTGCCTCGGGAAAATGGGTGGAAAACCGAAGGATGACGCATTCCATGCTCGGCCGAACAGATGGTGACTTGGATCGGCTGCACCCTTTGGGAATGTGATTCCGCTGTTACAAGCTGCGTATGACCCAAACGATTACACAGATAAGCACGATAGTTCCGATCAGTCCGTATCCAAACATTGTCGCCTCCACCGAGAACAAGATTCTCGAATTCAGAATACTGATGAGCCATTTTGCACCCTTAGTTGTCACGATGGATGTTCAATTCGGCACACAATCCGAACAATTTGTGGAAGGTCGGGAAGTAGCAAGGGTTTTTCCTCAGACGAATCGGCAGTCTCAACCAATAAACCGAGAATGTGAATCGGGGAAAGTGTGCACAAGTGTACAGATGCTCCGCAACGGCTCCTTCTATAATGCGCGCATCAACGGCGAAAGCAGGCCGAAGCAGCGAGCAGTGAGGACTACCGATGACCGACCTAGAATTCCCAAAATGGCAAGGACCGTACCTGGAAGCTTTGATGGAGACCGACCAGAGGAAACTTGTCGGGCGCGTTGATTTCGCTGAAAGGGCGATTTTGGGGCGCTTAAAGGAAATTCAAAGCAGCTCCAAGAGACGCACAGAAGAACGGGCTATCGAAGATGCGCTCAAGGGTTTGACCTTTCTCAAAAGAGAGACCCTTGAATTCACAAGGTCCCAAGGACGGCTGCTCACTAGAATCCAGTCTCGGCTTAACTGACCGCTGTGCCGTCGCGTTTCAATTGTGCGGATGAGTACATCTGGTTGCTCATGCCCGTTCAAAAAAGCGACCACACGTTATAGCTTCTTTCAACTCCCAATTTAATTGCTCCCAGAAGGCGAGAAATTCTTTGAACGACTTTTGACCACAGGTCTTTTTGGGGTTTGGTTTGCTTCGGATGCGCATGACGTATCACCCAAATACGCCTATTGCCACTCGCTAGATGAAGAGAACCTTCGTAGGGCGACACGAGGTAACATACGATGAATTCCGTGGAAACAGCGATTGGCCAAGGCACTCAAGAGCCAAGCCCCAAGTGGCGTGAACGGCTGAAGGCGCTGTGCTGCAACACTCCTCCGATCGTTCGAATGGTGTGGAAATCGGCACCGAGAGTCGTCGTGGCAAGCCTTTCGGCGAGATTGGCTGCCTCTCTGATCCCGCTCGCTATGTTGGCGGTGACTAAGCTAATCATCGATGCTATTGCTCTCCTGTCACACCAGCACACATTGCCGGCGAATTTTTGGTGGTGGGTTGTACTGGAATTTGTCCTCGCGAGCTTGGGTACAATTTTGGTCCGTGTCCTTGATTTCTGCGACAGCGTGCTGGCCGACAAATTCACTCGCCACATCAGCACCCGAATTGTGAAGCATGCTGCGCGTCTTGACCTGACCAGTTACGAGGACCCGCTGTTTTACGACATGATGGAGCGTGCCAGAGTTCAAGGCACGGACCGTTTGATAATGATTCAGTCGGCCGGACGGCTATTCCAGGAGGCCATAACAGCAGCCAGCCTGGCGGCTAGCATTTTCTTCTTTTCTCCGTGGCTTCTTTTAGCTCTCATCATCTGCGTCGTTCCGGCTTTCCTCGGCGAGACCCACTTCGCATTCCTGGGCTATTCGCTAAATTTCCGCCAGACTACCGCTCGCCGCCAGATGGACTACCTGAGGGTCTTGGGCGGGAGTAAAGAAAGCGCCAAGGAGTTAAAACTATTCGGACTGGGTTCGTACCTCGTGGACCGTTACACAGCGCTATCCGATGAGCTCCACCGCCAGACAGTGGGACTCGCAAAACGTAAACTCATCTTTGGATCATTTTTAACGCTTCTGGGTACAGTTGGTTACTACGGAACCTATGCGTTCGTCATCTATCGGACAGTCACGGGGGCACTGACTCTCGGCACCATGACCCTCTTAGCAGGAGCGATTGCGGGTGCCAGCACGAACATCCAAGCCTTCTTTTCAACTTTTTCTGTAATTGCTGACCAGGCGATGTTCATGACCGACTTGCTTAGATTCTTCTCCGTGCAGCCTAGGATTTTCTCTAAACCGGGCGCACTGCTTGCCCCGCGACCCATTCGGCGAGGCTTTGAATTTAAGAACGTTTCGTTCTCATACCCGGCAAATCCAAGGCTCGTCCTTAACAACATCAGTTTTACCCTAGAATCTTCTTCGCGAATAGCTTTGGTTGGAGAGAATGGCCAGGGGAAAACAACTATCGTGAAGCTCCTTACGCGTTTGTACGATCCGACTGAAGGCCAGATCCTTTTGGACAGCGTAGACCTTCGTGAGTACGACCTGGAAGATCTGTGGAAGGAGATTGGAGTCATCTTCCAGGACTTCACACGCTACGAGATGACGGTCTCTGAAAACATCGCTATCGGTCAAATCGAAGAGCGAGACAATCAGCTGCGAATTCGCGCGGCGGCCCACAAAAGCTTAGCAGAGACATTTATTCGAAATTTGCCCAAGGGTTACGAACAGCCTCTTGGATGCCGATTCGAAGAGGCTGTTGATCTCTCGGGCGGAGAGTGGCAGAAAGTCGCTCTCGCCCGGGCCTATCTGCGCGATGCCCAGTTGCTGATCCTCGATGAACCGACAGCGGCGCTGGATGCAAAATCCGAGCATGAGGTGTTCGAGCGATTCGGTGAGCTCACCAAGGGCAAGACGGCCCTTTTGATTTCCCACCGTTTCTCTACAGTTCGAATGGCGGACCGAATTATTGTCCTCGAGAATGGAACAATAGTCGAACAGGGGTCGCATGAGAGGCTAGTAGGGATCGGTGGTCGATATGCAGAGATGTTCGAACTGCAAGCGGCCAACTATCGCTGAAAGTATCGAGAGTGTGACCACGCTGTAGCTTGAATGTCGAAACTCTTCAAAGTGAGTGTCTACAAACGTCAGTCGGACTTAGCCTTGAGCCACTGTTGGTTTCGGGTTTTCTTTCCTCCGTATCGAAACCCAGGCCGTACGCGCCCATCTGGGAAATCATGCGAAGGTGTCCCACAGCTCTAAGGCCTCTAGAGTGCGGCTTGGATGCGCCTACGACCCATAGATAGACTATTTCTATTACAGGGTCGTAATTGCCTTGACAATATGGGCAGCATGCGCCCAATGTGATTACGGACCTGGGATTCTTCAGTTCACCTGAACACACGGAAGTTGCCTGATCTACCCCTCGCCAGACACTTAAGGAGATTCATGAATACAATCACCCGCAGGGACCAGTCTCGTGTTTTAACGTTGCAGGACGAAGTCAACCGCCTATTTGAGGACAACTTTACTCGCGAGCGCTCGGGTCATGCCGACCTAGCAACGTGGGCGCCACCCGTAGACATCTACGAAACCGAGAATGAATTGGTTGTAAAGGCCGAGCTGCCGGACTTTCAAGACAAGGACATTGACGTCCGGATCACAAACAATACGTTGACGATCCGTGGAGAGCGGAAGTTCGAGAAGGACGTCAAAGAAGAACATTACCTTCGGATCGAACGCGCCTATGGTTCGTTCATGCGGAGCTTCTCCCTTCCGAACACGGTCAGCCCCGAGAACATCCGAGCGGACTATCGCAATGGAGTGTTGACACTGCATATGGCTAAGCGTGAGGAGTCCAAGCCGAAGCAGATCAAGGTCAGCGTCGCTGCAAACGGCAAGTAGATCGTAGATCAGAGTCACGCACGAGGGGCAGTTCGTGCCCCTCGTGCTTACAACCAAGGAGGTTGCCATGATCGAACGCAAAGAATTCTCAAAAGAAGATATTGCGCACCGGGCTTACGAACTATACACACAACGCGGCTGCGAGCCAGGTAAGGATGTCGAGGACTGGATCAGAGCCGAACAAGAGCTAGGGGCCGAACCCGAAATCAAACCTGCAAAAGCGAAGGCTGCACACACGGGCCAATTTAATTAACGCCGCGCGCAAGCATGGGGGCGGAATAAACGAGAAACGAGATTGCCAATGATTAGGAAAATCATGCGGTGGGTTCCCATTACGGCATTGCTCCTGGCGGTGGCATGGCGCCCTCTGTAAATTACCAAATAATCCTGCATTTTGTGGTCTGTGCGGGCGCCGCCATGGTTCTGGCGTTAGTCTTTATCAGACAGAATTGAGATTCGCTACGCGTCCAAGCGGCGAGCCACTTTAGCTGTGAAGGTGGCCGCCTTGAGCGCCACGGTCAATGCAAACGAGATACCAATGTCTAACACAATCAACTCAGGAACCGTACTGATCGAGGAAAATGCCTTCATGGCGGAATTCTTGCGATTCGAAAGCGAGCCTTGGACCCGTTTCTACATGGTTGGTGAAGTCATTCGAGAATCGCGGAAGGCGACCGGAAAACAAAGCCCTTACGCGAGCAAAGGCAATTGCGAGGCGCATATCATCGAGGAAGGGGAATGCAAGACGGTCGGCTGCGGCCGGGAACCTGCCGGCTCTTCCCTTCCCACCGAACCGGTCCATGGCAAGGCCTCGAGGAGGCACTGGCCATCAAGAACACGGATATCGCCCCCGAGTTCAGTCTTCGCTCGTGCACTCCTGTCCGATGCCACGAGATACCCAAGAATTGGTGGAAGGCAGCACTGGGTAGCCCCGTTTTTTGACCGGGAACGCTAGTGTACAAGTCATTCCTAGACCCGTTTCTGCGGCTGTTGTTCCCCAGGAGTGAATTCTATCTGAGCGGAATGGGAATCCGGCGCCTGTTCACTTTTGCACAGTCCGGTTCGGTCGGGCTTGTTAGCATGGTGTTATGCCCGATGATATGTTCGAAAAAGCTCGTGAGGCGTTCTTCGGAACCGTAATGGCACCACCGAAGCCCGGCGCGTCTTCAGCCGAGTTCGACAGACCACCCCAAAAACAGGTCACCCCTTCCGCCGACGGGCACGAGGTAGCTCAGCCGCCCGTTCTCACTCGTTGTTCCGTGTAGTGAAGCGGTCTGCAAGGGCACAGCCAGATCAGGCCGGAAGCTCCGGCTGGGTTGGGCTCAGAGATTCATCGGAAATTAGGGCTCGATCATGAACATAACCGACGCAAGCTTGACCCAAATAACGATCACGTTTGCTCTTGCTGTCACACTAACCGTCAGCATCGTCAGTTGGTTCCGCAACCGTAATGAGAGAATACGAATCGCGAAAATGACTCCGGCACGCTCCGTTGCGGATTAACTTTTCGACGGGGGTTTCCCATGGCCAGTCCCGCAATGGATTTCCGAACTTCTTTGCTCCCCATCTTTACGGCTCGCTTGAAAACACTGCGCGCCATGGCTCCAGGACTCCGTGATTTGCCGCGGCCGGCCTTCGACGAGCTCCAATCGCTTTTGGAAAGAGCGGAAGCTGTAATCCGGGAATCTGTCGGTCCAGTCCCTGAGGACTAACTTTAGGCACGTTTCGAAGATCGCCGCCGAGACGTGTTCTTTGAAGTACACCCACTACACAAACTTGTCCGGTTAACGTGCCATGGCGTGCTGGCCCGGATAGATGTTGATAAATCCGCTTCTCACGCAATATAAAAGGCGCCCACTTTGCGGTAGGTTTTGATCGTTCGCATCACCACCTACCGAAAGGAGCGCCGTTATGAACCAAGCAAAGTATATTGGCATGGACGTTCACCAGGCAACGATCTCAGTTGCCGTCATGGATTCCGCCGGTAAGTTGATCCTGGAGTCCATCCTCGAAACGAAAGCGGCCACGATTCTGCAGTTCATCGGCGGGCTGTGCGGCAGCTTGCTGGTGACTTTCGAAGAAGGAACTTCTGCCGCCTGGTTGTATGACCTGCTCAAGCCTCACGTCGCAAATGTCCTAGTCTGCGATCCTCGAAAAAATGCTCTATTAAAGGATGGCAGCAAGAGTGACCGTATCGATGCTCGGAAACTGGCCGAACTCTTGCGCGGCAACCATCTCTCCCCGATCTACCACGGAGAGAACGGGGTACGCACTTTGAAGGAGCTGGCCCGCAGCTATCTGACGATCACCAAAGATCTGACGCGGGTGATGAGTCGAATCAAGGCCGTGTACCGAAGCTGGGCCATACCTTGTGCCGGGGCAGCCGTGTATCGACCGCGCCATCGTGCGGAATGGTTAGCCAAGATCGTAGAACCGGGAGTTCGCCTGCGAGCCGAGCGGCTCTACCAGCAACTGGATGCGCTGGAGCCGTTGCGGCAGGGAGCGCGACGCGATCTGCTGGTGGAGAGCCGCAAACATCATGCGGTGAAATTACTGCGTCAGATTCCTTATCTGGGTCCGATTCGTTCCGCCTTGCTGGTTGCGCTGCTGGAGACACCGCATCGTTTTCGCACCAAGCGACAGCTGTGGGCCTATAGCGGATTCGGACTCGAGACTCACGACAGCGGCGAATACCGCTTTGTGAAAGGGCAACTGCGACGAAACCGGGAGCGAGTCACCGTGCTAGGCCTGAACCAGAACCACAATCACGATCTGAAAAATATCTTCAAGAGTGCCGCGATATCCGCCAGCACTCGACCAGGACCGTTCCAGGAGTTTTACGCCGGGCTTCTGGCTAAAGGGAGGAGGCCGGCGATGGCGCGTCTCACCCTGGCACGGAAGATTGCAGCGATCACTTTGACGATTTGGAAGAAAGGAGTGTGTTTCGACGCCAACGAATTACATCGGCAAGCAGCTTGAGCGTCTCTGGCAGAGAGCTCGTTCCATTTTCCTGGGTGGTGGTCGGTTCTTGAGACGCTCGGTTCGAGGGGAGTATCAGATAGCTGGTTCGACCCTGTGTGCTTCGGCACCGAGTCACCGTTCTCACGCTATGCCCCCTCGGAGAACCAGAAATAGCGATAGGCTACGAGCCTCGGATAGAACCATGGTTGCCACGAAATCGAATCGCTTGCCAAGTTTCAAGAATCGACGGCGCTGTCACCACGAGACAATGAAACCGAGGGAACGGAAGAGCAAGCCAGAGAAGAACCTCTCGAGCGATCGAGGGCCATATCTGCAAACAGTGGGCTGGATATCGAGACAAAAAACTTCTCGGCTACCAGCCGAAGGAGAAGCTTTTTTGTTGACATCCCCTTTTATAGAACCACCTATCTCAAAACGAGATAGGTAGTGATAATCCCTTCGGGAATGGTTTCAAGCGAACCACTACAGGCTTCTTCTGTTCCGGGTAAGCCTCGCTGTTACCAGACTCCAACAGAACGGGCACAGTTCTTGCACAGATGGAGTTCGCAACGCTTTTGTGACAGCCAGGCGCAGAACTGTTTTTCGCTATCAGCAAAGCTGCCAGCGCAGGGTATCGGATTATGCAGCTTGATTTTCTCAGGATACTGGCCTTCCCGATAGGACACTAACCAGCACGCCCATTCAAGGCATTGCGGCTGCTTCTTGTAAGGCATCGGGATAAACTCGTTCAGTGCGTCTTAACGACTTTTCGTATGCCGCTGCCGTTCTTCCTTGCACAAAGAAGTGGCCTTCAGGTGTGGGGAGTGTCAGCCAGGCCCTCAGCGCTGTCGGCGTCAATTTGCAAATCACGCAGCCTTTCTTCCATCGAATACTCATCAAGTGTGCCCCGCATATTATGCTCGTGGATTTTTCGCGCCACCCTCACCGCGGTTGACGACGTAGTGGCGCATTCCTGGCAGAACCGTCGCTGGGTGGCAAAATCCACTATAAGGGAAGTGACTTGAGCGAGGCAGGTTGGGCAGACTGTCAGAGGTACCGAAGGCATGGAGTGATTGTAACAACAGCTGAAGTTGCAATCCATCGTTCTCTGATTTCTTGCTTTTTATGTTGTGCCGAAGCTGCCTCGCAAACATTCGCATCCGCTTCGCACGCAATATAAAAGGCGCCCACTTTGCGGTAGGTTTTGATCGTTCGCATCACCACCTACCGAAAGGAGCGCCGTTATGAACCAAGCAAAGTATATTGGCATGGACGTTCACCAGGCAACGATCTCAGTTGCCGTCATGGATTCCGCCGGTAAGTTGATCCTGGAGTCCATCCTCGAAACGAAAGCGGCCACGATTCTGCAGTTCATCGGCGGGCTGTGCGGCAGCTTGCTGGTGACTTTCGAAGAAGGAACTTCTGCCGCCTGGTTGTATGACCTGCTCAAGCCTCACGTCGCAAATGTCCTAGTCTGCGATCCTCGAAAAAATGCTCTATTAAAGGATGGCAGCAAGAGTGACCGTATCGATGCTCGGAAACTGGCCGAACTCTTGCGCGGCAACCATCTCTCCCCGATCTACCACGGAGAGAACGGGGTACGCACTTTGAAGGAGCTGGCCCGCAGCTATCTGACGATCACCAAAGATCTGACGCGGGTGATGAGTCGAATCAAGGCCGTGTACCGAAGCTGGGCTATACCTTGTGCCGGGGCAGCCGTGTATCGACCGCGCCATCGTGCGGAATGGTTAGCCAAGATCGTAGAACCGGGAGTTCGCCTGCGAGCCGAGCGGCTCTACCAGCAACTGGATGCGCTGGAGCCGTTGCGGCAGGGAGCGCGACGCGATCTGCTGGTGGAGAGCCGCAAACATCATGCGGTGAAATTACTGCGTCAGATTCCTTATCTGGGTCCGATTCGTTCCGCCTTGCTGGTTGCGCTGCTGGAGACACCGCATCGTTTTCGCACCAAGCGACAGCTGTGGGCCTATAGCGGATTCGGACTCGAGACTCACGACAGCGGCGAATACCGCTTTGTGAAAGGGCAACTGCGACGAAACCGGGAGCGAGTCACCGTGCTAGGCCTGAACCAGAACCACAATCACGATCTGAAAAATATCTTCAAGAGTGCCGCGATATCCGCCAGCACTCGACCAGGACCGTTCCAGGAGTTTTACGCCGGGCTTCTGGCTAAAGGGAGGAGGCCGGCGATGGCGCGTCTCACCCTGGCACGGAAGATTGCAGCGATCACTTTGACGATTTGGAAGAAAGGAGTGTGTTTCGACGCCAACGAATTACATCGGCAAGCAGCTTGAGCGTCTCTGGCAGAGAGCTCGTTCCATTTTCCTGGGTGGTGGTCGGTTCTTGAGACGCTCGGTTCGAGGGGAGTATCAGATAGCTGGTTCGACCCTGTGTGCTTCGGCACCGAGTCACCGTTCTCACGCTATGCCCCCTCGGAGAACCAGAAATAGCGATAGGCTACGAGCCTCGGATAGAACCATGGTTGCCACGAAATCGAATCGCTTGCCAAGTTTCAAGAATCGACGGCGCTGTCACCACGAGACAATGAAACCGAGGGAACGGAAGAGCAAGCCAGAGAAGAACCTCTCGAGCGATCGAGGGCCATATCTGCAAACAGTGGGCTGGATATCGAGACAAAAAACTTCTCGGCTACCAGCCGAAGGAGAAGCTTTTTTGTTGACATCCCCTTTTATAGAACCAGCTATCTCAGACTGAGATAGGTAGTGATAATCCCTGTTCTCGACACCTATCTGAAAGCAGGCGTAAGATGCCCGCAAAGTGGCTGATTCCTCGTCGATCCTCGGCCCGAAAACGGCAAGCGCATCGCGAACCGCCTCCACTTTTGGTTTGCGCGCACTTCCGACGGCGATGAGAATCCTTTCCATCAGCAGCGGATACGCTCAATCCTTCCAGAGCTGTGTCTGCTTTTTCTGCGCGAACCTGAGCACCAGAAATTCCTTCAGCTGCTCGACGGACGCGAATACGTGATCGGAGCAGCCAAGCATCCAGCCGCTAATTTGCTCGAGGGGCAGCGGCGTCACGAGGTACACAGGAATGCCTTTTCGATGCGCTACCGTAAGCTCGGCGGACGTGCCGCCGCTTTGCGCACCAGCCGAGTCCCAATAGCAAATCAGATAATCTGCGTGGTTTTCGATCAATTCGAGATCGAACGCGATGATTTTCCTGATGACGCGCCGGAACCGATCGAGATCAGTCCTCTTCCACTCGCGAAAGTTGGCAGTTTCTTCTTCGGAAAGGTTTTTCTTCTCGTCTTCCGCGGGATCGTAAACGCGATGGCCGAGTTGCTCGCCAATAAACGGAGCCAGCTTGCGCCGCCAAAGCCTTCCGCCGTCTTGAGCAAACTCGATGGGGCCGCACAGATACGCAAGCATGTGAGTTGAGCAGCGAGACTCTAGCACGGCGCTCGAAGCGCGGCAATCGCTTGGACAACCCTGCAGGAACTCAGCGAATCGCGTGACGCAGCGGAAGGCTGGAGCGGGATGAGGGAATCGAACCCGCGTCTCGACCTTGGCAAGGAAGCATCTGCTGTTGGCGACGCTTGAAGTCGCTTGCTTCCACTAACGGCACGTTTGAGGATGATAGACGACAGTAGGGTCCGAATGGGCGCAAATAAAGAAACGTTAGTGAAACTACGCCGGTAGCCTCTTCGTCACCCACAATCCGGGGACCGTCGCATTCTGAGATAGCTAGTGATAATCCCTGCCAGCTCAATCGGTCGATGCAACACCACCTGGTATAAATCTTTTTTCTAAAAGGTGGTGTTTATGATCCCAAAGAAACGTATGCGGCTTTCTGCGATGCAAAGAGTTGAGGTATGGCGTCGTTGGAAAGCAGGAGAGTCGTTACATGCGATTGGTCGAGCGCTAGGCAAGAACAATGTGGTTATTCACCTTCTGTTGAAGCGCCATGGTGGGATTGCGCCGCCCATCCGCCGCCGTTCACCGAGTTCACTCACCCTGGCAGAACGAGAAGACATCTCCCGCGGAATCGCTTGTGGCTCGTCGATTCGCGGAATCGCCCAAGGCCTGCACCGCTGTGCCTCGACGATCAGCCGGGAAGTGGCACGCCATGGCGGGCGCGCGCAGTACCGCGCCAATGAAGCCGATCAGCAGGCCTGGGAATCGGCCCTGCGGCCCAAGCCGTGCCTGCTGGCCACTCACACCACGCTCCGGGAGATCGTTGCGAGTAAACTGATGCAGGACTGGTCGCCCGAGCAAGTTTCCGGATGGCTGAAGTGGCAGTTTCCCAAGGATGAGGGCCTGCGCGTGTCGCACGAAACCATTTATCGCAGCCTATTCCTTCAAGCGCGAGGAGCGCTGAAAAAGGAGCTGATTCAGCACCTTCGCTCCCAGCGGCGGATCCGCCGCTCGCGGCATTCCAGCGTTCACGGACACTCCCAAGGCAAGATCGTCGATGCCATTTCTATCCGCGAGCGACCTGCGGAAGTCGAAGATCGCGCCATTCCCGGTCATTGGGAAGGCGATCTGCTACGCGGGGCGCGCAACAGTCATGTGGCCACGCTGGTGGAGCGTCATTCGCGGTTCTGCATGCTGGTGAAGGTGCCCGGCAAGGACACGACTACGGTGGTGGCCGCCCTGAGCCGGCACGTGCGCACTCTGCCCGCGACGTTGCGGCGCTCGCTGACCTGGGACCGCGGGTTGGAGATGGCCCAGCACAAAAGCTTCACGATGGCTACGGACGTACAGGTTTACTTCTGCGATCCCCAAAGCCCATGGCAGCGCGGTTCGAACGAAAACACGAACGGGCTGCTGCGGCAATACCTGCCGAAGAAGGCGGATCTGTGCTGCTACTCACAGTCGGACCTGGACGAGATCGCTCTGCGCCTCAATCAACGGCCACGAAAAACATTGGGATTTGAAACCCCAGCGGATAGACTGCAAGCCAGTGTTGCATCGACCCCTTGAGACCACCCCGGTTATCAATATCTATCTGAGCGCCAGTGAGGCCAGATCCATGCGCAACTGAATCGCGCTTCCCATGTGCCGGCAATTGGGATCACCCCAATAGAATAGGCAGTAAGACTCCCAGCCCCAGCGTGAGAAGCCACAAGGCGGGTGCGGGCGTTCCCACGGGACGGATTCGGCGCAATTCCCGAGCGGCGATACGAGGATCCGAGAACAGCACGCGTGTGTAGCGTCTTTCGAGAACGAGGAAGATCAGAGCTGTGGTTGCACCAAAAATCAAATGTCCAGTCAAAGACGGCAGCAGCGCCGAAGCTGCGCTGGCTCTCCAGTCGCACTCGCCGGTCAAAAGCAGTGGCAAGAGGGTCATTGGTCCGATGTACCACCAAATGAGTCCGAAGAGCCATCCCCACATGACTCCTAGTCCCAAAGTGGAAGCTTCGTGACGAAAGAGAAGACCGTAGGTCATTCCGATTACCGCGCTCACGAACAAATGAACTAAGAAACCGTGAAAGCCGGAAAGATGAGTGTCAAGGCCTGCTACCGACGAGAGAACACCAGTGGCAAAGAGGATTGGGCTCGCAACGAGTCCTCCTGTCAAGCCCGCAAACGCTCCCCAGCGCAACGACCGAAACAGACGCAAACCGGGGCCCTCGGGTTCCCGATTGAGTGGGTCTGATTGGATAAACAGCTGAACCCAGAGTCGATCCACTGTGGCATAGGCCACTCCGAGGATCAGCCCGTAAAGAATGTGGCCGACAACTGAACCGAACATCGCGGTGCCTTGGTCTGCAGACCAATCGAGACCTGTTCCGGCTAAAATCGGCAACGTGGTCAGCGGGCCAAAGAACCACCAGAAAATGCCGTAGCCCAGGCCCCATCCCATCGACGAGCCGTACCCGCGAACGTCCCGCTGGAAGAGCACTCCGAACGTCGCACCGATCAAGATTGCAATGCCAAAGTGCAGTGCGACCGTCGTCTCGTGTGAATGAACTACGCCCAATCCCGCAAGCAGCGGGAAGAAATCCCCGGCAGACATCCAGCGTCCGAATATCATTCCGCCGAGCAGTCCTGAAAAGCCTCCGACAACGATCGCTCGTGCCCAGCTGAACGCTCGAGGTTCTGCCTTGCTGCGGAAGGCGCCACGAGTCCCCAAGACAAGCCCTACCGGCATTCCAAGACATACGAGGTAAGCTACCAAGTTCGGAAAGTGTTCCTGTGCATCTCCGAACATACTTCCGGGGTGGCGAACACCGGAAAATAAATGACCGAGACCTGCGGGAACCACGATCCACATGAAAAATGCAAAACCTAGTCCCCAGATGAGACCAGCTCCCGGGCTCGTTGCTCTTTTCGAAAAGAACAATCCGAAGATCAGCCCAAATAAGGACGCAAGGACCAGATTCCGCGGTGTCCACGAGCCGAGCGCGGCGTTGCAGAGCAGTCCGCCGGCGAAGCCAACGAGAAGCCCCAGCAGGGAGTCCACCCAAACCGGGGACAACGCCTTCGATGTCAGGGGCCCGGGTGCGATTACTCTGGATTCTTGGCTCATTTCTTGGCCCTGGGCCCGCCCTACTTCAGATCGATGGTCTGAACGATGTCGCGTGGAAAGAAAAGCTCCACCGTCCAATCCATCAAGACGCGAATTTTGCGTTCCAGCCCTGGCAGTTTTGCGAGATAGATTCCTCGCCACATTGCCCATGCCAGCAAGCCGGAAAAACGAATGGACTTCGTGCGAGCGAACGGAACGGACAGTTCGGCGCAAGCGGTCTGGTGTCCGACGACGCAGAGGGAGCCGAGCGAATCGAAATGGAATGGCCGCAGAGCCCGTCCCTCCCAAAAGGCGTGAACGTTTTTCGCGAGAACTGGAGCTTCCCGGAGCGCAAACTGCGCGGTCGGCGGGCAGGGCTTGCCAGTGACACCATCGGTTACTGCAGCGCAATCACCTAGAGCCCACACGCCCGGATGATCTTTCACCGCAAGTGTGGTCTCGACGATCACGGCGCCGCGCTTATCTCGTTCGACAGGAAGCGCGCGGAGAAGAGGATTCGGCGCAGTGCCCGCTGTCCAAACCAACGTTTCTGCCAGAATTTCACCGTCACTCAGCGAAACGACTCCGGTTTGGAAATCCTTCAAGCGGGCGTTCAGGCGAAAGATAACTCCGCGGTCGGCCATTTTCTCCCGCGCATAACGCCCCAGGGATTCACTCAATTCGGGAAGAATATGCTCTCTCGAGTGGACCAGAATGACGTTCAGGTTCTCGGGCCTGAGGTTCGGATAATCGGCCAGAATGCCACGGCCGAAGTCATTGAGCGCGCCAGCTAACTCCACGCCGGCGAAGCCTCCCCCGGCGATCACAAACGTCAACAGCCGCTGCCGCAACTCGGGGTTGGTCTCCGCGTCAGCGCGCTCGAACATTTCGATCACGCGATTACGGACTCGGATGGCATCCAACAGACTCTTGAAGTCGAGCGCATACTTCTGGACGTTCGCCATGCCCAGGTAATTTGAGATGGCGCCGAGCGCTAAAACGAGTTGATCGTAAGCGATCTCGCGAGGCCCTTGATCTTTGCGAGATGGATCGGCAGCCAATTTCACGATCCGCCTTTCAAGGTCAATGGTTTCAACGGTCGCTCGAATGAAGTTCGTCCGCGGGAGGCTGGAACGCAGTGGAGTGCTGATATGGCTCGGCTCCAAGCTGCTGCCTGCCACTTCGGCCAGCATCGGAGTAAATAGAAGAGAGTTTGTCTCACTGATAAGAATAATGCCAACGGAACGGTCGTGCTGGAACTCGTGCTCGAGGCTTTCGGCGGTTTTCATGCCGGCAAATCCCCCGCCGAGGATGAGGATGCGCTTCACCTCTTTCGGCGGGCTGCTCGCGCGTGCGGGTTCGGGGCCGAGGATCCGTTCGGCAAGATCATTGAATCCTTGCGTGAATAAACCGAGCACCGCGCCGTACAGAACCCATCCCACCAGAGCTGGAAAGTGAGTGCGCATCTGTTCTGCACTCCAATCCGGGACCCGCCCAGCCATGAGCGGAATCGCCACAACGCTGATCAAAGCCCAGAGGGGCACGCCCAATGCGGCGGCTGTCATCATGTTGTCAACGTAGGCGTTCCGTGTGGGAGACATGCTCACCGAATATGCCGCGCCCACGAGCGCCGCGAGCAGGACGCCAACCAAGGGGTGCGGGACGGTGTAGATCAGCGCTGCGCTGGCGATGCCACCCGCAGTAATTCCGAGCAGGATTCTTCTCGAATATCGGTTCATGGACTTAGCCCGCACGGGAGCGCCGCGCCGTGGTACCCCTTGCCGATGACCCAATTTCTTTAGTGCGGTTCGAGGATACTACAGAGCAGATGCAGAGCCGTGAAAATGGTTGCGGATTCCCGAGTTCAGGCGTTGCGGAACGTCGAGGAGCAAAGAAAGGGTAGAACAAGGCATATACACGACGGAAACCTAATCGAACATTCGTCAGTCAATGGCGATCCGGATAGATATTGATAAATCCGCCTACCACCACTTATCTCAAAATGCGAATAACGTCTTCGATGATCGTGAACGCTCGGCGTTCTATAAGGCGGAATGTGCCAGTTTTGCAACCAGCAACCGCACAAGCCCTTTGTCGCGCTCCTTCAACTTTGTAAACTTCCGGCCTAGGCTCTCGATCTCGCGCCGCTCGGTGAGGGACAGCTTCTCCCCGTCTAGGTCTACCCCTTTGATCTTCTTTGGAGCCTCTTCACCATTGTAGAAAATTTGATAGAGCGGTATTTCGAACGCTTGTGCGTACTTCGCGAGTGTCTCAATGCTCGGAACAGTGTGGCCGTTCTCGACGCGGGATGTGTAGCAGCGGATTAAGCCAGTACGTTTTTCGATGTCGCCTTGCGATAGGTTCTTTGATTCGCGGATTGTTCGCAGACGTTCGCCTATCATTAGCATCGATTCATCTCCTCCTATTCCATTGCCGGCTTCGTGAGCGTGCCAGATGCGCTAGAAAAGAACCACGACAAAACATCAGTGGACTGGTTCGCGCACACAGCGGAACCCAATCACGATACTTCGGACGTTGGGCTTTTGGATATAACGAGAGGAAACGCGCGCCTGTCCTCTGACAAGTCCGCGAAAGGAACCGCCGCGCGAAACGCGATACTCTCCGCTGAGAGGGCCCTTCGGGTCGGATTCAGGACTGCGGCCGTAATAAGTTATGCCGTACCAGTCCTGCACCCATTCCCAGACATTCCCCAACGTGTCATACAATCCAAATCTGTTCGGCTTTTTCTCACCGACCGGATGCGTTCTTCCACCGGAATTGTCTCGGAACCAGGCAACCACATCCAAAGAACCATACCGGCAGGAACTATCTCCGGCGCGTGCCGCGTATTCCCACTCTGCCTCTGTGGGCAGGCGATAGTGGTGCCCGTCCCCCTTGCGATTGACCGCCTCACAAAACTTCTGCGCGTCTTCCCAACTCACGCCATCAACTGGAAGGTTCGGGCTGCGCGAATAGCTCGGGTTGGTGGCCATCACCGCCTCATACTCTGCCTGAGTGACCTGATATTTGCCCATCTCAAAAGGTCGGGTAATGGATACTCGATGAGTCGGCTTTTCTTCGGCGTAGCATTCATGATCTCCCGCTGAACAGCCCATCATGAAGCTACCCGCCGGAATGCTAACGAACTGCATGTGCGTGACCTTTGCTATGCTGAAATATTGCGAATCAGATTCGGCTTCGGCCCCGGAATCGCGCTCCGGCGGGAGTTTACACCTAACCGATTGCGCGGTTCACGATTTCGCTCGGAGACGGGCGCCAAGATTGATAATTGATAGGTGTTGCGTAATCCTGTGGCTGTTGAAAAAGTCAGTTTTTCTGAAAAAGTCGAAGAGCGGGTGATAGAAAATGTCCAGGAGAGTAAGAAAAATCGTTTGTAGAGCTTCCTGACGCGATCCAATTTTTGCAAATTCCGAGTGAGCGAGTTTTTCAACGGCCACTCCTCTTCTCACGCAATATAAAAGGCGCCCACTTTGCGGTAGGTTTTGATCGTTCGCATCACCACCTACCGAAAGGAGCGCCGTTATGAACCAAGCAAAGTATATTGGCATGGACGTTCACCAGGCAACGATCTCAGTTGCCGTCATGGATTCCGCCGGTAAGTTGATCCTGGAGTCCATCCTCGAAACGAAAGCGGCCACGATTCTGCAGTTCATCGGCGGGCTGTGCGGCAGCTTGCTGGTGACTTTCGAAGAAGGAACTTCTGCCGCCTGGTTGTATGACCTGCTCAAGCCTCACGTCGCAAATGTCCTAGTCTGCGATCCTCGAAAAAATGCTCTATTAAAGGATGGCAGCAAGAGTGACCGTATCGATGCTCGGAAACTGGCCGAACTCTTGCGCGGCAACCATCTCTCCCCGATCTACCACGGAGAGAACGGGGTACGCACTTTGAAGGAGCTGGCCCGCAGCTATCTGACGATCACCAAAGATCTGACGCGGGTGATGAGTCGAATCAAGGCCGTGTACCGAAGCTGGGCCATTCCCTGTGCCGGGGCAGCCGTGTATCGACCGCGCCATCGTGCGGAATGGTTAGCCAAGATCGTAGAACCGGGAGTTCGCCTGCGAGCCGAGCGGCTCTACCAGCAACTGGATGCGCTGGAGCCGTTGCGGCAGGGAGCGCGACGCGATCTGCTGGTGGAGAGCCGCAAACATCATGCGGTGAAATTACTGCGTCAGATTCCTTATCTGGGTCCGATTCGTTCCGCCTTGCTGGTTGCGCTGCTGGAGACACCGCATCGTTTTCGCACCAAGCGACAGCTGTGGGCCTATAGCGGATTCGGACTCGAGACTCACGACAGCGGCGAATACCGCTTTGTGAAAGGGCAACTGCGACGAAACCGGGAGCGAGTCACCGTGCTAGGCCTGAACCAGAACCACAATCACGATCTGAAAAATATCTTCAAGAGTGCCGCGATATCCGCCAGCACTCGACCAGGACCGTTCCAGGAGTTTTACGCCGGGCTTCTGGCTAAAGGGAGGAGGCCGGCGATGGCGCGTCTCACCCTGGCACGGAAGATTGCAGCGATCACTTTGACGATTTGGAAGAAAGGAGTGTGTTTCGACGCCAACGAATTACATCGGCAAGCAGCTTGAGCGTCTCTGGCAGAGAGCTCGTTCCATTTTCCTGGGTGGTGGTCGGTTCTTGAGACGCTCGGTTCGAGGGGAGTATCAGATAGCTGGTTCGACCCTGTGTGCTTCGGCACCGAGTCACCGTTCTCACGCTATGCCCCCTCGGAGAACCAGAAATAGCGATAGGCTACGAGCCTCGGATAGAACCATGGTTGCCACGAAATCGAATCGCTTGCCAAGTTTCAAGAATCGACGGCGCTGTCACCACGAGACAATGAAACCGAGGGAACGGAAGAGCAAGCCAGAGAAGAACCTCTCGAGCGATCGAGGGCCATATCTGCAAACAGTGGGCTGGATATCGAGACAAAAAACTTCTCGGCTACCAGCCGAAGGAGAAGCTTTTTTGTTGACATCCCCTTTTATAGAACCAGCTATCTCAAACGAGATTGCCGGTGCGAGACGGATTTCTCGGCATCTATCCGTAGCAACGACGCGAACATCTCGATTCGCGCCGTTTGCCTGAGGAGCGCATTTCACTTCTGGACCCTGCTAGTCCCATTAGTCAGATCTTGAGCTGAGACGCGGCTTCGGGAGACCGTAGGATGTTCGTCCGAGCTCTCGCAAGGAGCTGTTTTTTAGACGCCAGAAACTCCGATACGAAAGGCCAAACCGTCACACCCGTCAATCCACCTCGATGCCAAGGCGTGACCAACCGACGTCGTTCAGCGAGTCGCCCAAGGGGCGCGCGGCAGCTTCTTACCGGATCATAGTTGCGTAACCTTTGTTTGCTGGTTAGACATTCCGACGCTCCGCAGCCTCTATCAGTCGCATGCTCTTCGCCGCGCCGGGAATCCGTACTCCATTGTCTGGCAGAACGATCTATGCGGATCACATTGCCGAAGTCCAAAAAACTTCTACAACGATCCTGGGGAAACGAAGCGAGACATTCTCGAAAGTCACTGACGGTACCGTCCGGGAACCGCGTCGTGGAGCTGCATTTGGACTTGCGGCAACGGATGGATTCGATCAGACCAGACAGTGTGAGTTACGTGTATCTCGCCGCGGAAGAGAGGCCACCAGACTGAGTGAGAGGCTGAGCAGAGTGGAATGTCTAACTTGCGAACAAAGGTTCAAAACTGCTCCGGCGAGAAATCTGGAATCTGCCTACTCCGACTCGCTTGCGGTCGGTGCTGGTCACACTGCTCGGCTCGGTGTCTCTGACGGCCATTGGTTTTTTCGAGCAGGAATTTAGGCGGTGTGACGAGATCAGGCCTATGCATCGCGAGCTCAACCAGACATCTCTAAACAGTCTCCCAGCCGACGCTGGGATCCAGAGTCTGACTCGAATGGCTGATCTAGCAGGGCCCGGGAAGTGACCGAAGGGACCGCTTGTCGAAGCAAACGGCGTGAATCGGGACGTCAGCGTCATGAATCGGATAGAGCTTTCAAATCCGCTTGCACGAGCAGACGTCTCCGGTCTGAGATAGCTGGTTCTATAAAAGGGGATGTCAACAAAAAAGCTTCTCCTTCGGCTGGTAGCCGAGAAGTTTTTTGTCTCGATATCCAGCCCACTGTTTGCAGATATGGCCCTCGATCGCTCGAGAGGTTCTTCTCTGGCTTGCTCTTCCGTTCCCTCGGTTTCATTGTCTCGTGGTGACAGCGCCGTCGATTCTTGAAACTTGGCAAGCGATTCGATTTCGTGGCAACCATGGTTCTATCCGAGGCTCGTAGCCTATCGCTATTTCTGGTTCTCCGAGGGGGCATAGCGTGAGAACGGTGACTCGGTGCCGAAGCACACAGGGTCGAACCAGCTATCTGATACTCCCCTCGAACCGAGCGTCTCAAGAACCGACCACCACCCAGGAAAATGGAACGAGCTCTCTGCCAGAGACGCTCAAGCTGCTTGCCGATGTAATTCGTTGGCGTCGAAACACACTCCTTTCTTCCAAATCGTCAAAGTGATCGCTGCAATCTTCCGTGCCAGGGTGAGACGCGCCATCGCCGGCCTCCTCCCTTTAGCCAGAAGCCCGGCGTAAAACTCCTGGAACGGTCCTGGTCGAGTGCTGGCGGATATCGCGGCACTCTTGAAGATATTTTTCAGATCGTGATTGTGGTTCTGGTTCAGGCCTAGCACGGTGACTCGCTCCCGGTTTCGTCGCAGTTGCCCTTTCACAAAGCGGTATTCGCCGCTGTCGTGAGTCTCGAGTCCGAATCCGCTATAGGCCCACAGCTGTCGCTTGGTGCGAAAACGATGCGGTGTCTCCAGCAGCGCAACCAGCAAGGCGGAACGAATCGGACCCAGATAAGGAATCTGACGCAGTAATTTCACCGCATGATGTTTGCGGCTCTCCACCAGCAGATCGCGTCGCGCTCCCTGCCGCAACGGCTCCAGCGCATCCAGTTGCTGGTAGAGCCGCTCGGCTCGCAGGCGAACTCCCGGTTCTACGATCTTGGCTAACCATTCCGCACGATGGCGCGGTCGATACACGGCTGCCCCGGCACAGGGAATGGCCCAGCTTCGGTACACGGCCTTGATTCGACTCATCACCCGCGTCAGATCTTTGGTGATCGTCAGATAGCTGCGCGCCAGCTCCTTCAAAGTGCGTACCCCGTTCTCTCCGTGGTAGATCGGGGAGAGATGGTTGCCGCGCAAGAGTTCGGCCAGTTTCCGAGCATCGATACGGTCACTCTTGCTGCCATCCTTTAATAGAGCATTTTTTCGAGGATCGCAGACTAGGACATTTGCGACGTGAGGCTTGAGCAGGTCATACAACCAGGCGGCAGAAGTTCCTTCTTCGAAAGTCACCAGCAAGCTGCCGCACAGCCCGCCGATGAACTGCAGAATCGTGGCCGCTTTCGTTTCGAGGATGGACTCCAGGATCAACTTACCGGCGGAATCCATGACGGCAACTGAGATCGTTGCCTGGTGAACGTCCATGCCAATATACTTTGCTTGGTTCATAACGGCGCTCCTTTCGGTAGGTGGTGATGCGAACGATCAAAACCTACCGCAAAGTGGGCGCCTTTTATATTGCGTGATAATCCCTTCCGTGGCCGAGTTCTCTAGCTAATTTCGGAATTGTGGCGCATGCTGCTTCAAGAGGCACTCTTCCGTGCAAGACACAGCCAGCAGAATCCTTCTCGACCGAATGGACCAAGCCTTCGTTGATTATTCTCAGCAAGCCGAGCGCCTGAGCGCGCTTTTAGCCAGGCCCATGGGCGCGTCCAGTTGGACGCTCTATCACGATCTGCAAAAGCAGCGCACGGCGGAAACCACCGCCTATGAGCAGTATCGCAAACTTCAAGAAGAGCTTTTCGCGCGCATCGCGCCGGCTGTGCCGCACCGCCCTGAATCCAGCGTCGCCTGACGATCTGGCAAGATTCGAGGAATTCGCTTGCGCTGGAAACCTCGACCTATGGACATCAAACACTGGGTCAGCGTCGCGCACAGAACCCCGCCTAGATCGGAAGCTCATTGAGGCTCAAGCGATTGACAGGAGAGAATTCCCGATGGTCACCGACATTGAAAGAACTAACGAAGGAAAACAAACACACAAACTTACCGCGAGTCATTGAGGATCTGAGGCATCACACGCGGGAGCAGCTTGTTGAGCTGCGCCTTCTGCTCAACGCTGGTCTGGATCGGGTAGACACCCGCCGTCCTGGTTTCTTTGAAATCGATGGCGCGGCCAACGTCTACTACATACTTCGGTACCCATTCCGCCACAAAGTTATGCTCGTGGCTGTCTGGGACCGCCCAGGCGACCCCCAAGCCGAATTTGTGGTGTGCACATTAAACCGCAGCCTAAGGAAGCTGCTGCTGATGCGAGATTTGGTGTCCTAAGCTATAGTATCGGCCACCGCTACGACCAACCCCGTTTCCGCCGTCGCCCGTATTTCGCACGCGATCTTCGATGCGAATGTGTGCACAAGTGAACAGATATTTGTCGCAAGGCCTTCTAAGCTGTCATTTCGCGGGTGAAGTAAGCGCGTATTTCTTGGCAGAGCGGGCGAAAATCATGAAGAGTTCTCGCCCTTAATCTCGGTTCAGACGATCACAATCTTACTTTCGAATCTTAGAATGAATTAAACGGAGGTTAAAGAAATGCCTGTGAATGTGACTCCTTTACACGACCGCGTCCTGGTGAGGCGGTTGGAAGAGAAAGAAACCGCGAAGGGCGGGATCATTATCCCCGACACGGCTAAAGAGAAACCTCACGAGGGGGAAGTGATGGCCGTTGGAGCCGGCAAGATCCAAAAAGGCAAGCGGGTCACGCTCGATGTAAAGGTAGGCGACCGGATCTTGTTCGGCAAGTACACAGGCAACGACATCCTGGTCGATGACCAGGAGTATCTAATCCTCCGCGAGGAGGAAATTCTGGCGAAGGTTAGCGGAATGGCCAAAGCAGCTTCCAGCAAGAAATAGATCCGCCGATCCAAACGGTATTAGGCGCCTCGAATACCCATGCACCCAGGAGGGTGAAATCTAATGGCAAAACAGATTGTTACTGGTGAGAATTCGCGTCAGGCGATTTTGCGCGGCGTCAACATTCTCGCGGACGCCGTGAAAATCACCCTCGGCCCCAAAGGCCGCAACGCAGTAATCGAAAAGAAATTCGGCCCGCCGATCATCACTAAGGACGGCGTGACGGTAGCGAAGGAGATCGAATTACAGGACCCGCTCGAGAACATGGGCGCGCAGATGGTTCGCGAAGTCGCTTCCAAAACTTCCGACGTTGCCGGCGACGGCACGACCACTGCGACCGTTCTGGCCCAGGCCATCTTTCGCGAAGGCGTGCGGACGCTTGCCGCAGGTGCAAGCCCTATGGCGCTCAAGCGAGGCATTGATAAGGCCGTGGAAGTCGCCGTGGAAGAGATCAAGAAGCTTTCCCGCGACGTGAAGGGCGACATGATCGCACAAGTGGGTACTATCAGTGCCAACACCGACAAACAGGTCGGCAGCATCATTGCTGAGGCGATGAAGAAGGTCGGCAAAGACGGCGTCATCACCGTCGAGGAATCGAAGACGATGGAGACGACGCTCGAGGTCGTCGAAGGCATGCAGTTCGACCGCGGCTACCTCTCGCCCTACTTCGTCACCGACCCTGAGCGGATGGAATGCTTGTTGGAAGACGTCCACATCCTGATCCACGAGAAGAAAATCAGCTCGATGAAGGACCTGCTTCCACTGCTCGAGCAGACCGCCAAGATGGGCAAGCCACTCTTGATCATCGCCGAGGACGTTGAGGGTGAAGCGCTCGCAACACTCGTCGTGAACAAGCTCCGCGGCACGCTGCAGTGCGCTGCGGTGAAGGCTCCTGGCTTCGGCGATCGTCGCAAGGCCATGCTCGAGGACATCGCCACCCTGACGGGCGGCAAAGCCATCACGGAAGATCTCGGCATCAAGCTCGAGAACGTGAAGCTTGAAGACCTCGGCCGCGCGAAGAAAGTGACCATCGACAAGGACAACGCCACGATCATCGCGGGCGCCGGCAAGGCCAGTGAGATCGAGGGCCGCATCAAGCAACTCCGCACGCAGATCGAAGATGCCAGTTCGGACTATGACAAGGAAAAGCTCCAGGAACGGCTGGCGAAGCTCGTTGGCGGCGTCGCAGTGATTAAAGTTGGCGCCGCGACCGAGACGGAGCTAAAAGAGAAAAAGGCTCGTGTCGAGGACGCCATGCATGCCACACGTGCTGCAGTCGAGGAAGGCATTGTTCCTGGCGGCGGTACCGCTCTTCTGCGCTGCTTACCGGCCCTAGAAAAGCTCAGGGTTCACGACGATGAAGCGATCGGCGTGAACATCGTGAAACGAGCGCTGGAGGAGCCAACGCGCCAGATTGCCCAGAACGCGGGCCACGAAGGCGCTGTGGTGGTCGGCCGCGTCCGCGATTCAAAAGATGAGAATTTAGGGTTCAACGCTGAGTCGGGCGAATACACCGACTTAGTCAAGGCTGGCGTGATCGACCCTGCCAAGGTTACGCGTTTAGCATTACAGAACGCTGCGTCTATCGCTGCGCTGATGCTGACTACTGAGGTCCTGGTGGCTGACATCAAGGACGAGGAGATAAGGACCGCGGCAGGCGCCGGACATGGCGGCAACATGGGCGGAATGTACTGAGCGTTCGCCGAGCCCTTAGGCATCTCCAACATCGCTTCGTCGTCGAGATTACGAACGATCAGTCCTAGACACCTCCGACAAAGCTGCAAAACAGCACAGGCTCTCGTCTGGGCAGTTCCTACAATGCCCATCGGCGGTGAGAATCATGTCCTGAGCCCAGCAAGGAGCACAGGTGAGCGATCTGAAATTCCCGAAATGGCAGACTCCCTACCTAAGGGCTTTGATGGAGACGGAACAAACGAAGCTTGCCGCGTGCCTCGACTTAGCCCAAAAGGCGATCCTGTTGCGAATGAAAAGCATCGGTCCCGATAGTCAAGAGGAAATCCAAGCTCTTGAAGACGCGCTGCGCGGTCTGACCATTCTGAAGCGCGAAAGGATCGAATTTCAGGAGGCTGCACTGCGGCTGTTCAGGCGGATCCAGCCCCACATGAATTAAAATGTTGGCCGTACCCTCGTTGCATCCAACGATTAGCTCACAGGTAAGCGTGTCAGCAGTGGATTCCGTTTTGAAACAAATTCTGTATGCCGCCGGCCATACTCCAGACCGGAATGAATGCTAGCGGGCAAAGACGAAGAAGCGGCCGCCGCACTGCACCACATCTCGCTGGTTCATAGAAAGCCGTGCGGGCTGTAGAAACTGCTCCGAGCGAGAGACAGAAGAAACGCAAGAACTTGCTCAGAGCCAGCTTCCAATCCAATCGCTAAATCTGTTCCATTTGGAGCCCTTTGCCCGTCGCCGATTACTTTCGAGAAATCCGGCAGCTAGTTTTAGTCTTCTCCTAGATTTTATCCAATCAGTTAACACGCGGATGAAAAGTGTGCTGTTTTGAACAGATACCTCTGGGGCTGTTCCAGTAAGGTTGTCACTGATTCCTTTTCGAACCAGTTCCGAGGTTCAGTCGTGGGAGGGGGCTGCCTCCCGTGAATCTGGTGGACTCTGAATGGCTTCAGCGACACGAGATCGCGTCAAGCAAGGCGACCCGCCCCTGGTCTTGAACGGACCGGCCAACAGAAGGCTCCCTTTGCGTATTCTGTTTATTCACAGCGATGCGGCGAAGGTAGAGCTTTGGGTGCAAGAGCTCAACAGGGTGCATTTCAAGGTCACCGCAGACGTAGTTATAACCCCGGACCGGTTTGCTGGACGCCTGAACTCAAAATACTATGACGTGGTACTAGCTGAATACCCGTCCCCGAACTGGCAAGGACCGTCGGCGCTGGAAATCCTGCATCGGACGGGTAGGCAGATTCCCTGCATCTTCCTGAGCGAGACAATCCAACCGGAAACCGTGGCGGAACTTATTACAGAGGGCGCTGCCGATTGCATTGGAATGGATCGTCTTACCCACCTTCCTGTAGCTATTCGTCGAGCGCTCAATGACAACCATCTGCGCGAAGAGCGCGATCAAACGGAAAAGAGGCTGCGCCATTCAGAAGCCCGCTACCGGGCTCTTGTAGGAAACCTCAACTATGGAATGTGTCGCTGCAACACGAAAGGCGATTTCCTGGATGTCAATCAGGCGTTGGTGGCCATGCTTGGTTATCCATCCCGCGCGGAACTCCTGGCCGTGAATCTCACAACTGGTATCCTTTGCGATCCCTCCAAACGAGCGCATTTATTGGGCCAGTCCGTCGAATTAGAAAGCGCCGATGCCCTGGAAGTTGAATGGAAGCGAAAGAATGGGACAAACCTCAGAGTTAGGCTCAGCGGACGCAAGGTCGCCGATGAGGGCGAGGCGGACAGTTACGAGATCATCATTGAGGATGTCACCCAACAACGCAAACTCGAGGATCACTTACGCCACCAAGCAGCTACCGATCCCCTGACCGGACTAGCCAACTACCGCCATCTGGTGGAAACCGTTGACCTTGAAATCAATCGCACCGAACGCACCGGCCGTGAGTTTGCTTTGCTATTTCTTGACTTGGACGGGTTAAAGAAGATCAATGATGGTTGTGGCCACTTAGTCGGCAGTCAAGCGCTTTGCCGACTAGCCGATGCTCTGTGCATCTGTAGCCGGAAGATTGATACCCCGGCGCGTTTCGGTGGAGATGAATTTGCACTAGTGCTGCCCGAGACAGGGCAAGTCCAGGCCAATTTAGTTGCTAGGCGCATTTGCCACAGTCTTGCAAATGATGGCAGAGAGCCAAAGCTGTCGGTCAGCGTCGGCGTTGCTATTTATCCCAAAGATGGCAAAAAGGTGGATTCTCTGTTGAGCGCGGCAGACGCGGCATTGTACGCGATGAAAGCTAGAAATCGGAGCCCGGACGCGAGCACAAAAGGGAAGACCACGGAGCTCTGTCATAAAGCGGCGGGCCGGTAGCAAGGCGGATATTTTCGGAATTGTGGCGCATGCTGCTCGACCGAATGGACCAAGCCTTCGTTGATTATTCTCAGCAAGCCGAGCGCCTGAGCGCGCTTCTAGCCAAGCCCATGGGCGCGTCCAGTTGGACGCTCTATCACGATCTTCAAAAGCAGCGTACGGCGGAAACCGTCGCCTACGAGCGGTATCACAAACTTCAAGAAGAGCTGTTCGCACGCATCGCCCCGGCTGTGCCGGACCGCCCTGAATCCAGCCTCGCCTGACAATCCGGCAAGACCATCATTCGCGGAATTCGCTTGCGCTGGAAACCTAGACATATGGACATCAAGCAGTGGGTCAGTGCCTGGTAAGTTGGGTAATCGGAATGTACGCGCGGCAGGCTGATCGGGACGTAGCGATGCGGATAGATGTTGAGAAATCCTGTGGGTGTTGAAAAAGTCGGTTTTTCTGAAAAAAGTCGAAAATCGGGTGATAGAAAATATTCAGGAGACTCGGAAAAATCGTTTGCAGAGCTTCCTGACGCGATCCAATTTTTGCAAATTCTTGCTGAGCGAGTTTTTCAACAGCCACCCCTGTTGTCGACAGTTATCTGGAAGCAGGGGAAGATGCGAGGAAAGTGAATAACCGTGATTGATTTTCGCTGTCTCCATAACGCGATCACTCTATCCTTGCGGGCGTCCAAGGAACGGAGAAACGACGTGCGGATATTCATCGGACGGTCGCGATCGCGGGGCCGACATGGGCACCTCCACGTCGCGAGCTACCTAGTCGTTGTTGCTCTCCTTACCGCGGCGTGCTCGACGGCGCCGACTGCAACAACGCAGACTACGCCAACACCTATCACGTCACCCGGGAACAGTTCGACGCCACGGCCTGACTCCCTGGCCGGTTCGTCGGCCCTTAAGCGGATCGACTTGGCTTCGCTGCAGGCCATGGTGGCCACGACCGCCCACAATCTCCTGATCCCTGGCGCCGTGGTTCTCTTGCGCACGCCCCAAGGGGAGTT
Source organism: uncultured Acidobacteriota bacterium (assembly GCA_963721825.1). Classification (GTDB taxonomy): domain Bacteria; phylum Acidobacteriota; class Terriglobia; order Acidiferrales; family UBA7541; genus Palsa-295. The sequence goes on from CAVRLE010000004.1 coordinate 910,582, forward strand.
CACGGCCGCCTACGGCACCACGTTACTTGGCGCAAGCAGCCCGCCCCGCGCCGACACCTATTTCCGGATCGCCTCCAATACCAAAACCATGACTGCCGCGGTGATCATGCAACTGGCCCAGGAGAGCAAGCTCAGTCTCGACGATGGAGTGTCGAAGTATGTCCCGGGCGTGCCCAATGGCGACAGCATCACGCTCGCTGAACTCCTGGACATGCGTAGCGGCCTATACAATTTCACTAACGCCCCTGAAATCTCGGCGAGCATGGACCGTGACCCGGGCAGGGTTTGGTCCCCGGCTGAATTGCTGGCCATTGCATTTGCGCATCCGCCCAACTTTGCGCCAGGCACAGCCTTCGAGTACAACAACACCAATTACGTGCTGCTCAGCCTCGTCGCCGAAAAGGTCGATCACAAGCTACTGGCGCAGTCGATGAAGGACCGGTTGTTCGGGCCGCTGCATTTGCAGCACACCGTATACCCCGCCAGCGCCGTGAACACCCTCCCCTCGCCCTACTCACACGGCTACCTGTACGGAAGTGCCTCGGTCGCGATAGTGGGCTCACCGCCTTACTCCTCCGAAGTCCAGGCTGCTGCCCGGGCTGGCACCCTTCTGCCCAAGGACTACACGGGACTGAACCATTCGTTTTCCGACGGGGCCGAAGCTGTCATCTCGACTGCCAACGATGTCGCTGCGTGGATCGAGGCACTGGTTTCCGGCCGCGTGCTTGACGCGACATATCAGCTCCGCTGGGTCGAGAGCCTAAAGCCGGAGGATCCGAACAAGCCCAAGGGCCAGCGGTATGGGTACGGCATTACCCAAATTAACTGGGGACCGAATACGATTTATTTTCACGGCGGTGAGACTCCCGGCTACAACTCGTTCATAGGCTACGACCCTGACAACCACGTGACGCTCGTGGTCTGGACCAATCTGACGGTATCGCTCGACGAACAGCCGACGGCCAATAGCCTCATGTTGAAGGTGCTCGATCAGATCTACGTGGTGTCGCCCCTGGCGCTTCCCCCATCGCCGACTGCCACCCCTTAGTGTCGGCAAGCCATCGGTGCTGTCATAACGGAAATAACTGTTGTGAAATCCTCTTACCACCACCTATCTCAAAATGGACATTACGGTCTCGAAAACCTGGCCGTCCGTTCGCCTTGTTCGCAAAATTATTGGGCAAGCTCCACCTTTGTCCCCAACCCTGCATACAAATAATTCTCGCCGTAGGCCTTCCTCAATCGTGCAAACGCTGGCTCGCCTGTGCAATGTCCCGGCGCAACCCTTTGTACCTTCCACTTAGTCTTCAAATTCTCCACCAACACATCAATTTCTTCCGTTGGCGTCGTCACCAGGTGCAATCCCCCAAACACAATTTCCGTCCTCGGATCCACCGCGCTTGCCGCTTCCAGAATCGTTTCAATCCCCGCGTGCGAGCACCCGTCTACCAGCAGCAATCCATTCGGCCTTTTGATCGCCAGAGTCAATTCTGGCAGCTCCAGCGTACCCTTCTTCTGCGAAACTGTTCGCACCAAGAAAACCCCCGACGCTACTTCCGTCGTTTCATTGACCAACACAAAATTCCCCTTGTCATACAACTTGCCCGATGTGAAATGTTCCGGCTCCGTTCCACCGTAATACCGCATCTTCGTCGGCAAACTCTCATCCGCTCGCAAAAATGTCTTCGGAATCGGCGCTCCCCCAAATCCATTCGCTCCGTCCGCGGGCACATACACCTTAACGTTAGGATTCACACTCAGCACATATCTCAACCCGGTCGAGTGGTCTGCGTGCCGGTGTGAGATCACCACAAAATCCAGTTTCGTCAGGTCTACACCCAACGCCTTCACATTGCGTTCGAAAATCGCGGCATCATTCCCCGTATCGAACAAAATCAGCTTTCCATCGTGCTCCACCAAAGCGGAAAATCCCCAATCCTTCGTCAGCTGCTTCGATTCCCCGATCGCATCGTAGAGAATCGTCACCTTGTCCTGTGCCCGGCACGGAACTGCCACCATACACAACAGCGTAAATGCCAAAATCCGCAAAACGTAGATTCGCAAAGAACGCCTCCACACAGAATTTTCGACTTAGACGTCCGGCTTGTGCATCGTATGCTTCCCCTGTTCCGGATACAACGAATTGGCTACCAGAGCAGGCTCCGTTGGGGTCGGTGGACGTTAGATTGGTCAATGTGTTAATCGGGAGTTAACCCTTATTTCGCTGTTAGTTTGTCGGCTTTGTTGGAGCGCGGTGGAGATCGTCGATGTCTTTCAGAACGGTTGTGATTAGAGATTCAACGACAGCTTGTCCCTTTTCGCGAGTGGCGAGAGTTGGATCTCCCCACGCCCCAGTTGGTGAGTAGGTACCCCTTCCCGTTGGATCTCGGCTCAAGCCGCCGGACTGCTTTGGGTTGAAATCCCGGGTAGCCTTTTTCATTTGCACCGACTCTGGCGCGATATAGAGCATCATCGAGGTTTCGATCTCATCCGCGTGCGTACCACCGGATTGACGAAGCCTTTTTTCAGCTGGATCCTCTTTCGTAAAATCGGTGTAGCGAAGGAGGATTCCGATTTTGTCGAGTTCAGCGGCGGCTTGGGCGAGTGGCTTTAACGTAGAAATTCCAGTGTTCAGGATGTAGTACCGCCGCGGGCCGTAGTGGGCTAAAGAGCCCACGATGTCAGTAATCATGGCTCGGGATGTTTCTAGGCTGAGCGACGTAGAACCAGGATATTCGAGGAAGGCCGGGTAAAAGCTGTAGTTTATGCTGGGAGCCACGATCACTTCCTTTGGTGCGGCGGCGAGTACTCGTTGCTTGAAGTATTCGGCCACAAGGAAGTCGTTGTTAAGTGGCAGATGACGACCGTGCTCTTTGCATTCGGCACCCAGAGGGATGACAACTACGGCGTCTGGTGTTAGAACTCGTTCGGCTTCGTCCCAAGTGAGATTTTCCAGAAGAACGGCCGCTTGTTTTCTTGATACCTGTAGGGTGGCGGAATTGTTGGTTGATTGTGCCCAGCTTAAGGCAGCAATGCCGAGTGAGACCCAGGACAAGATGCCAGAGTATAGGGTTCGGCTCTTCATTTTTTCTCCTTGCCTGTCCCGTCTACCGAGGGGGCATCCCCTTCGGCGAATATACCCATCCACCATCGGAGAAAGCCAGAAATCCTCTTCCCACCACCTAACCAGAGCGTCCCAAGCGCCGCCGTAGAACCGAATCTAGGCTCCAAGAATATTCGCCGCACGTTGCTAGTAGGAAGGCTCCAGCTGAGGCTGAAAAAACGGAAAGACTGAGAGGCACTTCAAGGCCAAGTGCGAAGGTCATAACAAGCGCGAACAAGAGCAGGAGTAAGCCGCTTAAGGACGCGGCGACCCGCGTGAACGCCCCCAGAACGAGGGCGACGCCCAACAGAATCTCAGCACAAGTGGAAGCCCAAGCGAGTACTGGAATTGTTGCCGATGGCATGAACCAATTGAGTTTGGCAGTGTATGCGATGAAATGCGAGAAGTCTCCCCAGGCTACGTGGGACTGTCCGAAGGCTCCCCAAAAACCGAATCGGTCTCCCACCGCAGAAAGAAAAGAGATTCCAAGGGCGAGCCGCAAAAACACAGAACTAATGTTCGCCAATCGCTTAGCGGTGGGTTCAGCAAGGGACCTGGTCATTGTCACTGGGATTTTCTCCAATTGGAGTTAGAAAATAACGTCCTCTCCTACCCGATTGAAACACCTCGTCTGGGATAGATGTCGAGAAATCCGCTTCTCACGCAATATAAAAGGCGCCCACTTTGCGGTAGGTTTTGATCGTTCGCATCACCACCTACCGAAAGGAGCGCCGTTATGAACCAAGCAAAGTATATTGGCATGGACGTTCACCGGGCAACGATCTCAGTTGCCGTCATGGATTCCGCCGGTAAGTTGATCCTGGAGTCCATCCTCGAAACGAAAGCGGCCACGATTCTGCAGTTCATCGGCGGGCTGTGCGGCAGCTTGCTGGTGACTTTCGAAGAAGGAACTTCTGCCGCCTGGTTGTATGACCTGCTCAAGCCTCGCGTCGCAAATGTCCTAGTCTGCGATCCTCGAAAAAATGCTCTATTAAAGGATGGCAGCAAGAGTGACCGTATCGATGCTCGGAAACTGGCCGAACTCTTGCGCGGCAACCATCTCTCCCCGATCTACCACGGAGAGAACGGGGTACGCACTTTGAAGGAGCTGGCGCGCAGCTATCTGACGATCACGAAAGATCTGACGCGGGTGATGAGTCGAATCAAGGCCGTGTACCGAAGCTGGGCCATTCCCTGTGCCGGGGCAGCCGTGTATCGACCGCGCCATCGTGCGGAATGGTTAGCCAAGATCGTAGAACCGGGAGTTCGCCTGCGAGCCGAGCGGCTCTACCAGCAACTGGATGCGCTGGAGCCGTTGCGGCAGGGAGCGCGACGCGATCTACTGGCGGAGAGCCGGAAACATCGCGCGGTGAAATTGCTCCGCCAGATTCCTTATCTGGGTCCGATTCGTTCCGCGTTGCTGGTTGCGCTGCTGGAGACCCCGCATCGTTTTCGCACCAAGCGACAGCTGTGGGCCTATAGCGGATTCGGACTCGAGACTCACGACAGTGGCGAATACCGCTTTGTGAAAGGGCAACTGCGACGAAACCGGGAGCGAGTCACCGTGCTAGGCCTGAACCAGAACCACAATCACGATCTGAAAAATATCTTCAAGAGTGCCGCGATATCCGCCAGCACTCGACCGGGACCGTTCCAGGAGTTTTACGCTGCACTTCTGGCCAAAGGGAGGAGGCCGGCGATGGCGCGTCTCACCCTGGCACGGAAGATCGCCGCGATCACTTTGACGATTTGGAAGAAAGGAGTGTGCTTCGACGCCAACGAATTACATCGGCAAGCAGCTTGAGCGTCTCTGGCAGAGAGCTCGTTCCATTTTCCTGGGTGGTGGTCGGTTCTTGAGACGCTCGGTTCGAGGGGAGTATCAGATAGCTGGTTCGACCTGTGTGCTTCGGCACCGAGTCACCGTTCTCACGCTATGCCCCCTCGGAGAACCAGAAATAGCGATAGGCTACGAGCCTCGGATAGAACCATGGTTGCCACGAAATCGAATCGCTTGCCAAGTTTCAAGAATCGACGGCGCTGTCACCACGAGACAATGAAACCGAGGGAACGGAAGAGCAAGCCAGAGAAGAACCTCTCGAGCGATCGAGGGCCATATCTGCAAACAGTGGGCTGGATATCGAGACAAAAAACTTCTCGGCTACCAGCCGAAGGAGAAGCTTTTTTGTTGACATCCCCTTTTATAGAACCAGCTATCTCAGTCTGAGATGGGTGGTGATATAATGCGAGTCGGTATGCGCGGTAAGGGTTCCGAAGGCGCGCCGGACGGGAGCGGAGCCCGGATTGGATGAAGAACAAGATCCTTTTGTGGATGGGGGCTACTCGAAGGAAGAAGGATGGACAAATAAGAGTGATAATCCCTGTTCTCGACAGCTATCTGATTTTCAATGTCAAGTTAGTGACGTTAATCAGGCATTACAGACTACTTGCGAGTACGCAGTGCTCGCTCCTGGGAGTGGGGAAATCGCGGCGATGGCAAGAGAACATCCTGGACTGCGATGAGCGCGATCAGGATCCCACCGATGCTATACCCCCCACGCCAGAAACTCCATCCGAAAAAGTTTCATTCGTGGGCAAAGGAAGCCGCATCGTGCTCAAGCGGTTTCCAGGGCTCGAAATCCAGTTGAGGAGTAGAAACGAAAGTGGCCTTTGAAAACAAAAAACGAAAGACCGGGTTAATCAAGCTTTGCCCAAGGACGCCGGACAAGTTTGGCGCCGAAGGCAACGAAGCCGCGCATCTTGTCCGCAGGTGCGGGACGAGATTAGCCAGCGCTCTCGGGGAGGCGTAAATATCAGGCGCGCCGAACATCAGCACTGCGTCGAGCCTTCCTTCGAGTTCGACTTGCTTGCGCGTCTGCCGCTCAATACGACGGACATTCGTCCAGCCATCGCTTCCGGATTCTTCGTTGCGCGTTGATGGCCGCTTGGGGACTGATCTCAACCGCGACCACCTGCCCGGTGCGGCCTGCGGCGGGTCGGTTGACGGCATCCTCGGCGTGGATCTGCTCGACAAGATGGGCGTGACGATTGACCTGAAGCATCGCGTGGCATCCATGGGCGCTGACGTTGAAGACGCGCGTGCGGCATACGAATCCATGCAAAATTCCATGGAGCCTTGCATGACCGCTTTCAGTCAAGGCGATGCGGCCGAGTTCGAGAAATGTCTCGATCCCGAAGTGGTGATGTACACACCCCACGGCGAATTCGTCGGACCGCAGCAGGTGATCGGCTACTTGCAGAACCGTTTCTTCCAGTACGCGCCTAACGTGCATCACACTTTCAAGGTGAATGAGGTGCAAATGATCGGCGACGCGTTGTGGTACTCCTACGAATACGTCCTCGATACGCCCGTGGAGCACCGAACCGGCCACGGCACGTCCATATGCCGCAAGGGTGATGGTCGATGGCGCATCCTCAACGTTCACAACTCCTAGATCAAGCCGATGCGAGAGGCACAAAAAAGGGACGGATCAGCCGGACCAGGAACGCAAATAGGGAGGGGTGAGGTGGAGACCGTCTTCTTTCGTTGCCTGTTCCTGCTTCGCTTCCGTTTCTGTTCGCACTCTCGCATTGAGAAAACCGCTCTCATCAGTAGCAATCTCAGATTGAGATAGGTGGTGATAAACCCTGTGGCTGTTGAAAAACTCGCCCGCTGGCAGGAGTTTTGATCTGGGGTGATTTTCCTGCGGGGTATCGCTTTCTTTTTTCTATCTCAGATCGGCACCGTGGCTGATTCTAGAGATCTGGATCTTAGGAAACGAGCCAGTCGTTTCAGGTTCTGGGCTGTAGCCGCGAGAAAGAACTGTTCGCGAACATGCTTCATTCTCCTCAAACGCACCCTGCGCAGTCCGATCTGGTTCTTCAACTCCGCAAAGAGTGCTTCTACTTTCCGGCGTTGGCGTTGCGCTGCCGCGAAAGCCGGAACGGTCGTTCGCTCTCGTGCCCGTTGTCGCGCCGCTTCGTGAACATGGATCGCGATCTGCCGATAGTGGCCGGTGGTGCACTGCGATTTCTGCGAGCACTCCCGACACCGTTTTCGCGTTGCCCTGTAGATATGGTTTCGGTTGCGCGGATTCACCCCAAGGTACGTTAGTCGCTTTCCTTCCGGACATTGATAGCTGTTCGTCTCGGCAACGTAGATGAACTTTTCGATCCCATACAAGTTGGTTTTGGGAGCAGGACTCTCTTTCACGCGAATATAGGGAGTGATGTTTCGTTCCTCAAACCAAGCCAAAAGCTCACCGTTCCCATAAGTCGTGTCGGCGGCAACCGACTGTGGGAAGCGCCCGCGTCTCTCCGCTGACCGTGTGATCATCTCGCGAGCCGCCGCACTTTCCTGGCTCAGTCGAGCGGATGTGGCCTGAACGCCAACAATTACGCAACTCTTGTTGTCGATCAGATAGTTGTTGAAGTACCCCAGCTCCGCCCGACGATCGCCCTTGGTTGAATAGGTTGAATCCGGATCCGTCGTCGATACCTGGTCTTGTTGATGGGCCGGCTCTTCGATCGGGTTTTCTTGCTCGAGGTCCGCCAAGTACTCGCGCACCGTGCCCTTCACGTGGGCCACTTCCGTCAACTGCTCCCGCGGGATGCGGCTCGACCGGCTGGCATTCGCGGGAATGAAGCTGCCATCCACGGACAGGTGCTCGCCCTCGACCAACCCAGCTTCCAAGCAGCGATCCACAATCTCTTCAAAGAGCTGCTGAAAGAGGTTCGACTCCTGAAAGCGTCCATGACGGTTCTTGGAAAACGTGGAGTGATGGGGAATCTCCTGATCGAAGCTGAGTCCGGTAAACCAGCGCCAGGCCAGATGCATCTGCAACTCCTCGACTAGCTTGCGCTCGCTGGTGACGCCATAGAGATAGCCGATCAGCAGGATGCGCAATAAAAGTTCCGGATCGATCGAAGGTCTGCCCGTATCGCTGTAGGAGTCCTTCAGCTTCTCACGAACGAAATCGAAGCTGATGTGTCGGTCCAGGAGACGCAGTAGGTGGTTTTCAGGAACCTGATCTTCAATGCGAAAGTAGTAGAACAGCGACTCGGAACGGGAGTGTTGTCCCATCATAATCCGCAAGCCTCCGTGAATGGCGATGAAGAAGAGCATCGGCAGAACGCTTGCTCATATAGACGTTGCTGCAACAGTTCCGTTCATTCACGAAGACTTTTTCAACAGCCACTCCTCTTCGCACCATCTATCTCAGACTGAGATAGCTAGTGATAAACCCTGAGGGCTCAACCGGTCGATGCAACACCACCTGGTATAAATCTTTTTTCTAAAAGGTGGTGTTTATGATCCCAAAGAAACGTATACGGCTTTCTGCGATGCAAAGAGTTGAGGTATGGCGTCGTTGGAAAGCGGGAGAGTCGTTACATGCGATTGGTCGAGCGCTGGGCAAAAACAATGTGGTTATTCACCTTCTGTTGAAGCGCCATGGTGGGATTGCGCCGCCCATCCGCCGCCGTTCACCGAGTTCACTCACCCTGGCAGAACGAGAAGACATCTCCCGCGGAATCGCTTGTGGCTCGTCGATTCGCGGAATCGCCCAAGGCCTGCACCGCTGTGCCTCGACGATCAGCCGGGAAGTGGCACGCCATGGCGGGCGCGCGCAGTACCGCGCCAATGAAGCCGATCAGCAGGCCTGGGAATCGGCCCTGCGGCCCAAGCCGTGCCTGCTGGCCACTCACACCACGCTCCGGGAGATCGTTGCGAGTAAACTGATGCAGGACTGGTCGCCCGAGCAAGTTTCCGGATGGCTGAAGTGGCAGTTTCCCAAGGATGAGGGCCTGCGCGTGTCGCACGAAACCATTTATCGCAGCCTATTCCTTCAAGCGCGAGGAGCGCTGAAAAAGGAGCTGATTCAGCACCTTCGCTCCCAGCGGCGGATCCGCCGCTCGCGGCATTCCAGCGTTCACGGACACTCCCAAGGCAAGATCGTCGATGCCATTTCTATCCGCGAGCGACCTGCGGAAGTCGAAGATCGCGCCATTCCCGGTCATTGGGAAGGCGATCTGCTGCGCGGGGCGCGCAACAGTCATGTGGCCACGCTGGTGGAGCGTCATTCGCGGTTCTGCATGCTGGTGAAGGTGCCCGGCAAGGACACGACTACGGTGGTGGCCGCCCTGAGCCGGCACGTGCGCACTCTGCCCGCGACGTTGCGGCGCTCGCTGACCTGGGACCGCGGGTTGGAGATGGCCCAGCACAAAAGCTTCACGACGGCTACGGACGTACAGGTTTACTTCTGCGATCCCCAAAGCCCATGGCAGCGCGGTTCAAACGAAAACACGAACGGGCTGCTGCGGCAATACCTGCCGAAGAAGGCGGATCTGTCCTGCTACTCACAGTCGGATCTGGACGAGATCGCTCTGCGCCTCAATCAACGGCCACGAAAAACATTGGGATTTGAAACTCCGGCGGATAGACTGCAAGCCAGTGTTGCATCGACCCCTTGAGACCACCCCTGTTATCGACAGTTATCTGGAGATGCTCGCCTTCCGATAAGTGTGTTTATCACGCCGACGATTCGCTATCTGTCTTCTGTTACTTTTGACAGTTCACGCAAAGTTGCACTGGTCCTATCGTGCTTTGCAAAGGAATGTGAGGACCCGGAAGCGCAACCCAACCCCACCTCTCCCAAGATTCTCCTCCGGGTCTCTATTCCGCTGGGGGAACGCTAATCAGGAGTTGAACCGGCAACCCGGAACTATTTTCGGAAGGCGGGCCGAGTGGTTCCTACTCCGGGAAGCCGATCTTCTCGAGCAGATCTTGAAATTCGGGGGCGGCGCGAAGACAATCGAAACTCCGATCGACTTTTAGAAACATGAGTTCAAAGGCGTGCTCGGCGGCGGCGCGATCGAGCATTTGGAGAGCAGCGGAGTTGTCTCCCAAGGCGGCGTATACCTGAGCGAAGCCGTAAGGTGAGACGTAACGATGCAGGCCGCGCTGGTGCAGTTCGCGAAGCTCCGCACGCGCACGGTTGCGGCGTCCTGCGATCGCATAGGCGCGAGCCAATCCGGCCGTCATGAGACTGGCTCCCTGGGAGAGATCCTTCGCGGTTTGGAGGTGGGCAATCGCTTCGTCGTAGCGTTCCTTCTGCGCCAGTGTTGCGCCGAGAAAATAATGAGCCGGAGCGAAGCGGGGATCGAGTTGAATCACTTTGTCGTACTCTTCGATGGCGCGATCATACTGCCGCGCATTGTGGTAGGCGAAACCCACGAGAGTGTTAACGATGAGGGAGAGGGGATCCAGGTCCCGGGCGCGCCCCATTTCCGCGATGGCCTCCGCACTTCGGGCGCCGTGCATCAGGAATTCGGCATAACTCTTGTGCGCGACGGGTGAGTTGGGATTGAGCTCGATGGCCCGGCGGAACTCCCGTTCGGCATCCGCCCATTTCCATTCGTACTCGTGTTCCTCTTCAGCGAGCGTCGTATGCGCCTCCGCGAGATTTTCGTCGAGCTCAAGGGCGCGGAGCGCCGCTGCCTTCGCCTTCGGGTACGCGTCCTCAGGGCTCATGTTCAACCAGCCCGCCGACAGAAGATACGAATTCGCGAGTCCGGCATAGGGCGGGGCGTATGCGGGTTCGCCCTGAATCGCCGTCTGGAAATATTCCATGCTCTTGCGCAGGCTTTGCTCGGTACGCTTATTCGCCTCGTACAGACCCATCAGGTAGGCGTCATAGATTCTCGAATCCGGAACGGGAGAGACGCGGCGGCTGCGGTCCGGCACGACTTCGAGCACAAGAGAGTCGGCAATGCGTTCGGCAACGTCGTGCTGGATCGCGAGCAGATCAGCCACCTCGCGTTCATAGGATTCCGCCCAGAGGCTGGCCTGATCCTGCGCCCGAAACAGCTGAGCGTTGATGCTCACGTGACTGCCGGAGCGGCGGACGCTCCCCTCCAGCACGTATTCCACACCGCCAAGCTCGCGAGCCACTTGTGCGAGTGGGATTTGCGTGCGGCGGTATCGCATTGCCGAGGTGCGCGCGATGACCGCAAGCCCCCGGGGATACTGGCGGCCAAGCAGGGTGATCATTTCGTCGGTAAGTCCGTCGCTGAAATATTCCTGCGCGGGATCACCGCTGAGATTGTCGAATGGAAGGACGAGTAGCACGACGCGGAGCGGCGCCTGCCGAGAAACAGGCGCAGTCCCTGCCCGGAACATGTAGAGGGAGACTGCCAACACCGCGATCCCGAGAAGTGCCGCGAACAGCGCGTGCCGCCACAACCAGCGCGACGCTTTGGCCGGTTCCGCAGGGATGGCGGAGGCATTCGCCCACATTGGTACCACGGGCGATGATTGCCCGGTGGTAAGGGATCGAGACTCAAGGTTCACAACCGGCGGGAGGAAACGATACCCCTGGCGAGGCATAGTCTCGATAAAGATTGGGCTTTCTGCGGAATCACCAAGGACCTGGCGAAGCTTGTTCACCGTGGTCTTCAGGTTTGCGTCGAAGTTCACGAAGGTGTCCGCCGACCACAGCCCACGACGCAGTTCCTCGCGAGTGGTGATCCTGCCAGCACGCTCGAGCAGAAGAACGAGGAGTTGGAATGGCTTCTCCTGCAGCTTGATGCGGGAGCCCTGCTTGCGGAGCTCGTTCGTGGAAAGATCGACCTCGAACACGCCGAACTGCAAACGGCGCGACAGGCGCGGCGGATCCTCCGCGGGACTCGCGAGCGGATGGTCTTCGACGGAAGTGGGATCTGACGGCATTGGTTTGCTGAGTATAGCGCCGCCGCAAACGAACGGCGCACAAAACGCGCTTTGAAATCGCGCCAGAGTCCATCTGACCTCGCCTGCATTCGCCGGGAGGCTACTGGAAATGCGAGCAGGGCCTACGGAAAATGGGGAATTGCGGGTCCAGGGCCCTCTCGTGCGCTCCTTCGGTTGCCTTGCGCCGATTAACCCAAGCGCACCGCGTCAAGAACCGATAAGCACCTACAGATTTACCTCCGATTTACCGACAAATTTCACGGAGAAAACCTCCAAAGTCACTTGATCTGCGGGCATCTTTCGCGCGTCCCTTTGTCACCACATTAGATTTGAAAACTCTTCGGGAGGAGTTCTATGAAAGACTTTGCAGGAAAGGCCGGCCTTCGCTCGTGTAGACGGGGTCTGATACTCGGGCTGTTGTTTTTCAGCTTTCCGCTGGCGGCGGTGGCGCAGAGTTTCACCGTGAACAATCTGACGGCGGATGTGCCGGGTGCCGCGGCAAACACTGACCCCAACCTTATCGGCTCCGTTGGGCTGTCGCGCGGGATCATCGGTAAGTGGTGGGTGCCAAACTCCGGGTCGGCCACGGCCACGCTCTACGATGGAAGCGGGGTTGAGAGCGCTCTCATCGTCACCCTTCCACCGGCGCCGGGTAGCTCCATCCCCACCCGGGCGACAGGCACCGTTTTTACCGGAGGCATTACCGGATTCAACGTGTCGCCGGGAAATCCCGCCCTGTTCATGTTCGTGACGCTCGACGGCACGATTCTCGGGTGGAATCCCAATGTGAACGTATTCAACGCGATCGTGGTGGTGAATCGCCACGGAAGAGCCTCCTACACCGGCATGACTACCGGGGAAATCGGGACCGCGCACTACTTGTACGCGGTGAACGCGCTGACGGAACGCATCGAAATCTTCGATACCAACTTACAGAAGGTATCCTTCGGCGATGACGCGTTTCAGGACCCGGATCTCCCGGATGACTTGATCCCCTTCAATGTACAGAACATCGGGAAAGACGTTGTCGTCACTTTCCATCGCCGCCGAGCGGGTGACTCGGAGGGTCCACAGGGCTGGGTGGCGATCTTTGACGCGCGCGGTAGCTTTCTCTCGCGGTTACATCCAGGTCCCTGGTTAAGTGCGCCGTGGGGAGTGACGCTTGCCCCCCAGGATTATGGCGAGTTCACACACATGCTCCTCGTGGCCAACCACAGCACCGGCCAGATTGCTGCGTTCGATCCTTTTTCAGGCAAGTTCGTCGGGTACATGCTTGACCCGAACGGCAACGTTATCAGCATCGACGGGCTGTGGGCCCTGGCCTTTGCCGACGGCGGAATCGCTGATTTCACGTCGGTCATGGGTCCCTACAACGCCTGTTATTTCACGGCGGGGCCGCAAATGGGGCAGCATGGGCTCTTCGGCAGCCTAGTTCCCGTCGATTCGGACCAGACGCACGACGAAGAATAGATCCTTCGCGCCCCAACGGGCGGGACGATCGCATTTTCCGACTATCGTCCCGTCCGAGTTGACTGGCGGAAAGTTGGACGCGCACTACAGTTTGGGTGGCGTTACGAACGCCGGGGCGAGACTAGTTAATGATTTTCTGTTCGAGGGCAGGGTGCACTTCTGTTCAGTGGGCGCAAACCAGTATAGTTGGATTTCGCCGGATGCAGACACCGTCCGGGGTTCCGCATCGATTGGGACGAGCTTTCAGGCCGTACTTCACGCTGGCTGCAAAAATCAAGCTCGCCAACGATCCTGCCAGAGGCACCCGGTCACATCGCCAACAATTTAAGAAGCCGCTTTACTGTTTGTTGTAAACGACGATGTTATCTATCCGAAAATCAATGTCCGGTAAATGCAGCGCGCTTGACGGAGACGACGGAGATTCGCTCCGCGCTGCCGGCGAGCAAATCCATCCAATCGCAGGTCGCCGCTCTGTCGTCCGTGCGCTCACTCCTTCGCCCTCACTGCTTCGCGGAACTCGCCGCCGTAGGGTGCGGTTCGCCGAAATAGGGAAAATCCGGGCGCATCAGCCGCATATCGGGCGCCACCCCATCGCCGAGGGCCGTGTTCGTGACCAGCGTGAGAATCACGTCCATCACGTCGTCGCAGAGGCCGCGACCGTTGAAGGCGGCAAAGCTGAATGAGGCGGGCGTGTCCAGTTCATACGGTAGGACCGATGGGCAAAGGCGCGCGAGGAGTTGCGTAGCGTAGGCGGATGGGTCGGCCGCTGAGTGGGCGAGCGCGGTGACTTTTTCCACGAAGTCGCGGATCGGTTTGGAGAACAGCGCCACTTCGTCCGCCGGGACCGCGCGGTTGTAGTTTTCCGATGCGTCGTGCAGCGAAGGATCGGAGAGCAGGATATGGGTGATCATCGGCAGGCCCCAACGCGATACCTGCACCTCCGGCGCGTGCCCGTAGAGCGATGCGGTGGCCCAGGCGTGCACCACACCTCGGCCGATCAGGCTGCTGGGGACCTCGAGGACGATGGCGGTGACATTGTTGCCGCCGAAGAAGTTCTGGCGATTCTGGAACGCCTCCGGGGCAAACCGGTTTTCGGACCACAGAGCTTTTCTGAAGGCACCGAAACCGGCGCCATCGGTGGCGAACAGATCGGGCGCGAGGCCTGCGTACGCCAGGCAGCCCTGATCCGCTTTTACGACGCGTCCCGTATTCCCGGAAATGATGAGTTCGCCCGCGGCACCCTTCAGAGCGTCTGCTCCGGTGGCGCGCCGGACCGCGAAGGTCTGAACGTGCCGGTGCTCGCCGCCATCGGCGTGGGCGGGCACGCCGAACTGGACCTTGAAGGCGACGTCTTCGCGAAGATCGCGATCCGTGTCGAAGCGAAAGGCGTAGAGACCTTCGTCGCGGAAGGTGTCTGGCGCGCCGACGCCGGCGTTCGGATTCACAGTCAAAGCCATGACCGTTGTGCCCGGGCGGCCGCGAAACAAGTAGAAGTCGCAGACGTTGATGCGGGGGTCTTCTTTTGCAGTAGGCGTATCGAAATGATGCGACATGGCGAATCTTCTCCTAAAGGGTTAGATGCGAGGCCAAAAGGTCGATCGCTCGGATGCGGGGCGGATGGGGCGATCGTCCCTGACATTCTCAACCTCATCGGAAGATTTCTCAAGTTTGGAATGGAAACGAAGCAATTCCCAAGTCCTGATTAGTCGGGTGGTCTCAATGGGTCGACGCAACACCCGGCTCGAACTCAGCTTGCTTGAAAACAAAAGCTAAAATCGCTCTGTAGGCTAGATCAGCCGGAATACTACCCTAGCTAGGTTTTAACCGAGTACAGCCAAACACAGTGGTTCTCCAGAGGAAGCATCGTCGGATCAACCGATTAGAGGGTGTTGCATCGACCGGTTGAGCTGGCAGGTTATCACTAGCTATCTCGTTTTGAGATAGCTGGTTCTATAAAAGGGGATGTCAACAAAAAAGCTTCTCCTTCGGCTGGTAGCCGAGAAGTTTTTTGTCTCGATATCCAGCCCACTGTTTGCAGATATGGCCCTCGATCGCTCGAGAGGTTCTTCTCTGGCTTGCTCTTCCGTTCCCTCGGTTTCATTGTCTCGTGGTGACAGCGCCGTCGATTCTTGAAACTTGGCAAGCGATTCGATTTCGTGGCAACCATGGTTCTATCCGAGGCTCGTAGCCTATCGCTATTTCTGGTTCTCCGAGGGGGCATAGCGTGAGAACGGTGACTCGGTGCCGAAGCACACAGGGTCGAACCAGCTATCTGATACTCCCCTCGAACCGAGCGTCTCAAGAACCGACCACCACCCAGGAAAATGGAACGAGCTCTCTGCCAGAGACGCTCAAGCTGCTTGCCGATGTAATTCGTTGGCGTCGAAACACACTCCTTTCTTCCAGATCGTCAAAGTGATCGCTGCAATCTTCCGTGCCAGGGTGAGACGCGCCATCGCCGGCCTCCTCCCTTTAGCCAGAAGCCCGGCGTAAAACTCCTGGAACGGTCCCGATCGAGTGCTGGCCGATATCGCGGCACTCTTGAAGATATTTTTCAGATCGTGATTGTGGTTCTGATTCAGGCCTAGCACGGTGACTCGCTCCCGGTTTCGTCGCAGTTGCCCTTTCACAAAGCGGTATTCGCCACTGTCGTGAGTCTCGAGTCCGAATCCGCTATAGGCCCACAGCTGTCGCTTGGTGCGAAAACGATGCGGGGTCTCCAGCAGCGCAACCAGCAACGCGGAACGAATCGGACCCAGATAAGGAATCTGGCGGAGCAATTTCACCGCGCGATGTTTCCGGCTCTCCGCCAGTAGATCGCGTCGCGCTCCCTGCCGCAACGGCTCCAGCGCATCCAGTTGCTGGTAGAGCCGCTCGGCTCGCAGGCGAACTCCCGGTTCTACGATCTTGGCTAACCATTCCGCACGATGGCGCGGTCGATACACGGCTGCCCCGGCACAGGGAATGGCCCAGCTTCGGTACACGGCCTTGATTCGACTCATCACCCGCGTCAGATCTTTCGTGATCGTCAGATAGCTGCGCGCGAGCTCCTTCAAAGTGCGTACCCCGTTCTCTCCGTGGTAGATCGGGGAGAGATGGTTGCCGCGCAAGAGCTCGGCCAGTTTCCGAGCATCGATCCGATCGCTCTTGCTGCCATCCTTTAACAGGGCATTTTTCCGGGGATCGCAGACCAGGACATTCGCAACGCGAGGCTTGAGCAGGTCATACAACCAGGCGGCAGAAGTTCCTTCTTCGAAAGTCACCAGCAAGCTGCCGCACAGCCCGCCGATGAACTGCAGAATCGTGGCCGCTTTCGTTTCGAGGATGGACTCCAGGATCAACTTACCGGCGGAATCCATGACGGCAACTGAGATCGTTGCCTGGTGAACGTCCATGCCAATATACTTTGCTTGGTTCATAACGGCGCTCCTTTCGGTAGGTGGTGATGCGAACGATCAAAACCTACCGCAAAGTGGGCGCCTTTTATATTGCGTGCGAAGAGGATTTATCAACATCTATCCGGACAGAACCTTTCCCACGCCCTATACGAAACGTGTTGTCAGGTAACCCAACTAATGCATTCTCTTGATCGTACACTGCCGGATGGTTAGAGTGGTGTGGGATTCGGCGATGTTTAAGTCGCTACGTCAGGGGAGTTCGCCATGCTTGTCTTTCTTTCGTGGGTTCTTCTTCTCAGTCTTGGCGGGCCACAGGCTGTCGGGAAAAATATCGGGACCAAGGTAGTGGTGCGTCACACTTCGGGAGACCACACCAGTGAGTTCACGACTTATACGATGGGGGACCGGCGGCGCATGGAGTCCCGAAACTCTGCTCAACGCAGGAATGCCGCTGGAGTGTTGGAGTATGTGGACCCGCCCGACAACGTTCGCATTATGCGGTGCGACCTTCACCAGACTTTCACGTTGAATACTGTCGCTAAGGAGTATGCGTCAGCGGTATATCCGCCGAGACACCGGAAGATGCCGTATGCGATCCTGGCAGTAGCCAGGGACCCGCCAGCGTCGAGTTGAGGACAACTCAGTAAGTCGAGATGGAGCTCGCTCACGAGGTCAAGGATTTCGGGAGTCTCGACCCACATGCTATCGGGGGACAGAACTATCCGGCGAGGAGAATCTCGGGATAGCCAGTAGCGAAGGGAGCGCCGGACGCCAGCCACTCTCACGTCAGAGACCCGACGAATGGTGATGTCTCCGTCGAATCACAGACGATGCGCGGCGATCTCCGATCGTAGGACGCTGCCCGTATTCGCCGGTCATTGAAGTCGGTATGTACGGACGATGAATGTGTCCGTAGATCGCGATTCGCGTGCGAAGAGCCGCGTAGTTGCCCTGCAATTCTTCGTCGCTAGCATCCGGCATGGGAGCTCGCCACAGGTCGTTGGGACTGGCGTGAACCAAGCTAAAACCTTCCTGAGCGTACAGCAAAGGAAGTCCTTCAAGCCATCGCAAGCGTTCTTCACCGATGCTTGCGAGCGTCGGCGGAATGATCTCTTGCAGTATCGCAAGAAGTGGTGCGAGCTTCGGCGCAGTGGCCGCAAATTCAGTCAGACTTTCCGGAGCCCAAAGCATCTCGTCTGTATTTCCGCGGACCCCGGGCCACCCGAGGGAGCGGACCTGATCGATAATCTCCGCTGAGCGCGCTCCACCGTAAGCCAAATCGCCACCGTGGACCACAAAGTCGGGAGCAATTCGCCGCAGGTCGGCAAGAACTGCTTGGAAGGCGCGCAGGTTGCCGTGAATATCCGATACGATTGCGATTCTCATTTTTTGTCTATCGCCTTCGTTAAAGCGGCGCAGATTCGGCCCGTCACAACATTAGTCCAGAGATATTTCCCACTGACTACCATGGATTTGGCGAGAACGACAAAACGATTGAACCTGCACTGAAGGTGGCTAAATTTTGGATAGGTGTTGGTAACAGGGGTGGCTGTTGAAAAAGTCTTCGTGAATGAACGGAACTGTTGCAGCAACGTCTATATGAGCAAGCGTTCTGCCGATGCTCTTCTTCATCGCCATTCACGGAGGCTTGCGGATTATGATGGGACAACACTCCCGTTCCGAGTCGCTGTTCTACTACTTTCGCATTGAAGATCAGGTTCCTGAAAACCACCTACTGCGTCTCCTGGACCGACACATCAGCTTCGATTTCGTTCGTGAGAAGCTGAAGGACTCCTACAGCGATACGGGCAGACCTTCGATCGATCCGGAACTTTTATTGCGCATCCTGCTGATCGGCTATCTCTATGGCGTCACCAGCGAGCGCAAGCTAGTCGAGGAGTTGCAGATGCATCTGGCCTGGCGCTGGTTTACCGGACTCAGCTTCGATCAGGAGATTCCCCATCACTCCACGTTTTCCAAGAACCGTCATGGACGCTTTCAGGAGTCGAACCTCTTTCAGCAGCTCTTTGAAGAGATTGTGGATCGCTGCTTGGAAGCTGGGTTGGTCGAGGGCGAGCACCTGTCCGTGGATGGCAGCTTCATTCCCGCGAATGCCAGCCGGTCGAGCCGCATCCCGCGGGAGCAGTTGACGGAAGTGGCCCACGTGAAGGGCACGGTGCGCGAGTACTTGGCGGACCTCGAGCAAGAAAACCCGATCGAAGAGCCGGCCCATCAACAAGACCAGGTATCGACGACGGATCCGGATTCAACCTATTCAACCAAGGGCGATCGTCGGGCGGAGCTGGGGTACTTCAACAACTATCTGATCGACAACAAGAGTTGCGTAATTGTTGGCGTTCAGGCCACATCCGCTCGACTGAGCCAGGAAAGTGCGGCGGCTCGCGAGATGATCACACGGTCAGCGGAGAGACGCGGGCGCTTCCCACAGTCGGTTGCCGCCGACACGACTTATGGGAACGGTGAGCTTTTGGCTTGGTTTGAGGAACGAAACATCACTCCCTATATTCGCGTGAAAGAGAGTCCTGCTCCCAAAACCAACTTGTATGGGATCGAAAAGTTCATCTACGTTGCCGAGACGAACAGCTATCAATGTCCGGAAGGAAAGCGACTAACGTACCTTGGGGTGAATCCGCGCAACCGAAACCATATCTACAGGGCAACGCGAAAACGGTGTCGGGAGTGCTCGCAGAAATCGCAGTGCACCACCGGCCACTATCGGCAGATCGCGATCCATGTTCACGAAGCGGCGCGACAACGGGCACGAGAGCGAACGACCGTTCCGGCTTTCGCGGCAGCGCAACGCCAACGCCGGAAAGTAGAAGCACTCTTTGCGGAGTTGAAGAACCAGATCGGACTGCGCAGGGTGCGTTTGAGGAGAATGAAGCATGTTCGCGAACAGTTCTTTCTCGCGGCTACAGCCCAGAACCTGAAACGACTGGCTCGTTTCCTAAGATCCAGATCTCTAGAATCAGCCACGGTGCCGATCTGAGATAGAAAAAAGAAAGCGATACCCCGCAGGAAAATCACCCCAGATCAAAACTCCTGCCAGCGGGCGAGTTTTTCAACAGCCAGGAATCACTTACTATCTCAGACGAATCGACGCTATGTGTCAGTCCAGGAGACATGCAGTGGTGGTCTCAGGAGGCGATCTTCAATGCATGTAGTCGAACAGCGACTCGTCGAACAGGAGTGTTGTCGCATCTAATCCGCAAGCTCGCAGACACGGATTGTGACTCGAACATCGTCATTCACGAAGCTTTCACCGAGTCGGTCGTTGAATATATCGGATGAACTGACCTTGACATTCGCCCTGATTCATTTGCTCGGACGGACCGACTTTTCCGCAAATTCCAGGGCTACGTTCAGCGCATGCATAAACTCTTTGACCTTGATTGGTTTTGTCAGATACCAAAAAAATCCTGCCTGCAGGCCCTTCCCGACGTCGCGGGGCATTGCATTTGCACTTATC
Source organism: uncultured Acidobacteriota bacterium (assembly GCA_963721825.1). GTDB lineage: Bacteria > Acidobacteriota > Terriglobia > Acidiferrales > UBA7541 > Palsa-295. Next base: position 930,768 of record CAVRLE010000004.1, read on the forward strand.
GCAATGACCGGGATGTGCGCCGTTGCCGGGTCTTCGCGCAGGATCTTCAGGGCTTCGATACCGCTCATGCCGGGCAGATTGATGTCCATCAGGATCACCTCCGGCTGGTTACAGCGCGCAAGCTCGATGCCGAGTTTCCCGTTTATCGCGCTCAGCAGGCGCAAATCGGGGCGGCGCGCGATGAGTTGTTCGACCAGCCTTAGGTTAGCCGGGTTGTCCTCTACATAGAGCAGGGTGCGCAGCGGCGCGCCGCACTGAACTTGAACTTCGGCCACTGCCGTAGGTTCGGCTCGGTTAACTGCAAGTTGTGGTGCAGTAGCTGTGCTCAGTTCGAACCAAAACACGCTTCCCACCCCGACCGTGCTTTCTACGCCTATCACGCCTCCCATCAGCTCCACTACTCGCTTGCTCATTACCAGACCGATGCCCGTGCCTTCTTCGGCGCTGCTCTCTTGTCCCAGACGGTTGAATGGCTGAAAAAGCTGCGTCAGCTTCTCTGGAGTCAACCCCGCGCCAGTGTCCCTGACGCTGATGCGAGTGCGTTCCGGGGTACTTGTGGTGCAGTCCACGACGACCGTTCCCCCCGGTTGGTTGTATTTGATCGCGTTGGAAAGAAGGTTGATGAGAACTTGCTTCAATCGGGTTCGATCGGCACCGACAAAGCAAGGGGTGTCGAACCGGGGAAAGGTCATTTTGATGCCCCGCTTTTGCCTCTGCGGGTCAATCATGGTCTGGCACTCGAGCATGACTTCGGCCAGCGATATCGGCTCCGGCGACAGCGACAGCTTCCCGGACTCGATCTGCGCGAGATCTAGGATCTCGTTGATCAGCTTCAGTAGATACCATCCCGCATGAAGAATCTGGTCAATGTATGCCTTCTGGGATTGCTTCGGCGGCGGAGAGTCGGACTCCATCAGCTGGGCGAAACCGAGGATCGCACTGAGCGGAGTGCGCAGTTCATGGCTCATGCTGGAAAGGAAGTCCGATTTAGCGAGGTTGGCTTTTTCCGCCGCGATCTTGGCTCTCTCCAGCTCGACGTTCTTATCCTGAAGCGCCTGGTCGAGACGTTTGCGCTCCGTGACGTCGCGCGCTGCGGCGAACACGCCCTGCAAAGTCCTGTCTCGGTCGTAGAAGGTGGTCGCATTGTATGACACCACTGTTTTCTTGCCGTCCCGGGCGCGCGCGGTGAGCTCGTAGTTGGTCACATTCTTCTCGCGCAGCACCAACTTGATGGCCGCCTCTGCCCGCTCAGGGTCGGTGAAGTAGTTCTTGAACGGCGCGCCGATCAGCTCGTCGCGCGTACAACCGGTGAGTGCCTCCATCTGCTTGTTGACGTCGGTGATGATGCCGGCCGGATCGGTGGTCATCAGCGCGTCGATGTTGGATTCGATGAGAGAGCGCGTGTAGAACTGCTGGTCGCGAAGGCGTTGGTCGAGCTTCTTCTGCTCTGCTTCGACCTGCTTGCGCGCAGTATTATCGGTTCCGATCAGCAGGTAACCGATGATCCCGCCCCGATTATTGCGCAGCGCTGTGACAGACACTATGGCGGGAAAGCGGCTGCCGTCTTTCCGGATGTAGGTCAGCTCGTAGATGTCCTCGATCCCGCGCGAGGCTTTGAAGACTAATGCCTCAAAGCACGGAGTAATTGTCGTCGCCAGTTCGCTGCTCAATGCTTCGGCGCGGGCGATCATCTCCTGTGGATCGGAGATGTCGGCAGGGGTGATCTTGTTCATCACGTCGGCGGCCGCGTAGCCGAGCATGCGCTCGGCGCCGACATTGAAGATCTGGATGACGCCCCTCTCATCGGTGGCAATGCTCGAGAAGTTGGCGCTGTTGAAAATCGCGTTCTGCAAGGCTCCCGTTTTTAGCAGAGCCTCTTTGCGTCGGGCCTCGGTGACGACATTCAGCTTGCCTGCGGCGGGAATGGCAGAATCGCGCTTTTGTGTGGGCATATCCGAACCTCCCTCGAGCTTGTTAACTGGGTGGTCCCTTGGCTGTGCGCGAAGTCAAGCCCGTCTGCGATTTGCACGGCCAGGTCCGCGAGCGAATCGGTCTTGAGCGGTCCGCTCTCATGCGGTGCCCTTGAGCGTTTCGCTGTCGAGGAACTCCATCACGATGAAAAGCTGCCCGTCATGCTCGTCGATTTTGTAAATCGTGCAGATGTTCGGGTGATTTAAAGCCGATGCTGACTGCGCCATGCAGCCGCGTGTCCTCAGCTTTGTAACGACGCCCATCCAGCCACCGAGCTTTTCGATGATACGGTGGCGGGAAATTGTGCAGCCGAGGATGGATAAGGAATCAGCCACTTTGCGGGCATCTTACGCCTGCTTCCAGATAACTGTCGAGAACAGGGGTGGTCTCAAGGGGTCGATGCAACACTGGCTTGCAGTCTATCCGCCGGAGTTTCAAATCCCAATGTTTTTCGTGGCCGTTGATTGAGGCGCAGAGCGATCTCGTCCAGATCCGACTGTGAGTAGCAGGACAGATCCGCCTTCTTCGGCAGGTATTGCCGCAGCAGCCCGTTCGTGTTTTCGTTCGAACCGCGCTGCCATGGGCTTTGGGGATCGCAGAAGTAAACCTGTACGTCCGTAGCCGTCGTGAAGCTTTTGTGCTGGGCCATCTCCAACCCGCGGTCCCAGGTCAGCGAGCGCCGCAACGTCGCGGGCAGAGTGCGCACGTGCCGGCTCAGGGCGGCCACCACCGTAGTCGTGTCCTTGCCGGGCACCTTCACCAGCATGCAGAACCGCGAATGACGCTCCACCAGCGTGGCCACATGACTGTTGCGCGCCCCGCGCAGCAGATCGCCTTCCCAATGACCGGGAATGGCGCGATCTTCGACTTCCGCAGGTCGCTCGCGGATAGAAATGGCATCGACGATCTTGCCTTGGGAGTGTCCGTGAACGCTGGAATGCCGCGAGCGGCGGATCCGCCGCTGGGAGCGAAGGTGCTGAATCAGCTCCTTTTTCAGCGCTCCTCGCGCTTGAAGGAATAGGCTGCGATAAATGGTTTCGTGCGACACGCGCAGGCCCTCATCCTTGGGAAACTGCCACTTCAGCCATCCGGAAACTTGCTCGGGCGACCAGTCCTGCATCAGTTTACTCGCAACGATCTCCCGGAGCGTGGTGTGAGTGGCCAGCAGGCACGGCTTGGGCCGCAGGGCCGATTCCCAGGCCTGCTGATCGGCTTCATTGGCGCGGTACTGCGCGCGCCCGCCATGGCGTGCCACTTCCCGGCTGATCGTCGAGGCACAGCGGTGCAGGCCTTGGGCGATTCCGCGAATCGACGAGCCACAAGCGATTCCGCGGGAGATGTCTTCTCGTTCTGCCAGGGTGAGTGAACTCGGTGAACGGCGGCGGATGGGCGGCGCAATCCCACCATGGCGCTTCAACAGAAGGTGAATAACCACATTGTTTTTGCCCAGCGCTCGACCAATCGCATGTAACGACTCTCCCGCTTTCCAACGACGCCATACCTCAACTCTTTGCATCGCAGAAAGCCGTATACGTTTCTTTGGGATCATAAACACCACCTTTTAGAAAAAAGATTTATACCAGGTGGTGTTGCATCGACCGGTTGAGCCCTCAGGGATTATCACCAACTATCTCAGTCTGAGATAGCTAGTGGTAAGCGGATTTCCCAACACCTATCGGAACGCGGCGCCTCCGGGCATCTGCCGACGCGATTGCCGCACAAGTGCTGTTTCAATATCCAGCCAAGGTATACTGCGCCCGGCTCCAATGAGGCGCGCCTCATAGGTGCACGTTAGACGAGTTGATTGGCGCTGAACGGTTGGAGAGACCATGAACGATTTCCCAAACTTCATGAAGTGCCCCGCAAATAGGATCGCAGTCAGCAGTCAGGCGACGCCGGGAGTCGAAGGCTACGTCTTTGACGGAGTCGATGGTAGTCAAATGGCGTTCTGGACCTGCCGTGAAACCGCAGTCTCCGAACCACACGTGCATGACTATGACGAATACATGGTGGTCGTCCAGGGTTGCTATACACTCATCATTGGGGGGCAGCGCATTTCTGTTAGAGCCGGGGAGGAATATTTCATTCCCAAGGGGCTCTGGCACGGTGGTGAACCGCTCGCTGGCACTCGCACCATCCATGCCTTCGGCGGCCGACGCGCTAACAGGGCTTAGGAAACACCCATCTCAGTCTGAGATAGGTGGTGGGAAGACGAGTGGCTGTTGAAAAAGTCTTCGTGAATGAACGGAACTGTTGCAGCAACGTCTATATGAGCAAGCGTTCTGCCGATGCTCTTCTTCATCGCCATTCACGGAGGCTTGCGGATTATGATGGGACAACACTCCCGTTCCGAGTCGCTGTTCTACTACTTTCGCATTGAAGATCAGGTTCCTGAAAACCACCTACTGCGTCTCCTGGACCGACACATCAGCTTCGATTTCGTTCGTGAGAAGCTGAAGGACTCCTACAGCGATACGGGCAGACCTTCGATCGATCCGGAACTTTTATTGCGCATCCTGCTGATCGGCTATCTCTATGGCGTCACCAGCGAGCGCAAGCTAGTCGAGGAGTTGCAGATGCATCTGGCCTGGCGCTGGTTTACCGGACTCAGCTTCGATCAGGAGATTCCCCATCACTCCACGTTTTCCAAGAACCGTCATGGACGCTTTCAGGAGTCGAACCTCTTTCAGCGGCTCTTTGAAGAGATTGTGGATCGCTGCTTGGAAGCTGGGTTGGTCGAGGGCGAGCACCTGTCCGTGGATGGCAGCTTCATTCCCGCGAATGCCAGCCGGTCGAGCCGCATCCCGCGGGAGCAGTTGACGGAAGTGGCCCACGTGAAGGGCACGGTGCGCGAGTACTTGGCGGACCTCGAGCAAGAAAACCCGATCGAAGAGCCGGCCCATCAACAAGACCAGGTATCGACGACGGATCCGGATTCAACCTATTCAACCAAGGGCGATCGTCGGGCGGAGCTGGGGTACTTCAACAACTATCTGATCGACAACAAGAGTTGCGTAATTGTTGGCGTTCAGGCCACATCCGCTCGACTGAGCCAGGAAAGTGCGGCGGCTCGCGAGATGATCACACGGTCAGCGGAGAGACGCGGGCGCTTCCCACAGTCGGTTGCCGCCGACACGACTTATGGGAACGGTGAGCTTTTGGCTTGGTTTGAGGAACGAAACATCACTCCCTATATTCGCGTGAAAGAGAGTCCTGCTCCCAAAACCAACTTGTATGGGATCGAAAAGTTCATCTACGTTGCCGAGACGAACAGCTATCAATGTCCGGAAGGAAAGCGACTAACGTACCTTGGGGTGAATCCGCGCAACCGAAACCATATCTACAGGGCAACGCGAAAACGGTGTCGGGAGTGCTCGCAGAAATCGCAGTGCACCACCGGCCACTATCGGCAGATCGCGATCCATGTTCACGAAGCGGCGCGACAACGGGCACGAGAGCGAACGACCGTTCCGGCTTTCGCGGCAGCGCAACGCCAACGCCGGAAAGTAGAAGCACTCTTTGCGGAGTTGAAGAACCAGATCGGACTGCGCAGGGTGCGTTTGAGGAGAATGAAGCATGTTCGCGAACAGTTCTTTCTCGCGGCTACAGCCCAGAACCTGAAACGACTGGCTCGTTTCCTAAGATCCAGATCTCTAGAATCAGCCACGGTGCCGATCTGAGATAGAAAAAAGAAAGCGATACCCCGCAGGAAAATCACCCCAGATCAAAACTCCTGCCAGCGGGCGAGTTTTTCAACAGCCACTCCTCTTCGCACCACCTATCTCAAAATGATACTCAAATGCCGAAATCCAGGGTCACGACGGGTTTTTTAACCACCTGCCTTCCGTGTTTCCGAGCATCCTGCGGTGCCTTCGCACGCAAAACCGGTTAATGCCCAGGGAGACTGGAGATGGGCTTTCTGTGGGGATTTCATTGGGCAGCCCATTTCGACTTGCACAGTATTAGAGAATTACAAATTTCTAATGCTCTGATTGGGCTTGGCAGAGTGTCGTTTTCCTAGGATTTTGAGAGGCAAAAACAAGCGGATTTTCTAATCCTTCGCACTCCTTGCGTCCTTGTCCAAATTTGCGCGAGGAATATTCCAACCTCACTCGAAAGGGAAACACATCACGATTGCTGGACAGGCATAGACGCACCACCAGTCAACCTCGGAGATCCTGCCTGGCGAAGCTGCGACCTTGACAGCTTCTGTACTCCCCGACGATACTTGCGCAGCTTGGCCGAAACTACTTGATGAAGAAGCCAACCCGAAAGAAAGCCTTTGCGAAGAGGACTCAGCCTCCCCGCCCAGCGAAGCACCCTAGGTCACAACAAACCAAGGCTTCCGTCACCATAGATGCTAACGGGAAACTTACTTTCAATCATGCCATGGTCTACGTGAAAGACGTGGAGCGCGGACTCGCCTTCTACCGAGATTTGCTGGGATTCAAGCTCATCGAAGACTTCCGCTATGAGAATAAACCGGTGTATGCGCGCCTGCGCGCACCGGGCGGCGACGGTACGATCGCACTACACCAGGCGGGTCCGGAAGTTTCCGTTTTGAGCGACGGTGTGCGTCTGTATTTCGAAGTCCGTGAACTCGACGACTTCTGCCGCAATCTCCAGAAAAAAGGGTTTCACATCACCCAACTGCCACGCATGATGCCCTGGGGTTGGCGGCATGCCTATCTAAACGATCCCGATGGCCACGAGATCAGCTTGTATTGGGCAGGCGAAAACCGTATGAAGAAAACGGTGATGAAGGCTGCGCAAAAGGCTGCCCGGGCTTGATGCCACCCTCTCGGAAACCGACGGTACCTTCCTATAACCCCGGCGTGGCAGCGGACAATCTTGCGGCGTTAACGAAATCGCCCGGACGGCCCTGGAGTTCCTAGCCTCCTGCAATACACATGATTAATGTGGGCTATCACACATGCCCTGAGATCAGACGTTTTGAACCTGCTTATTGGGCTTGTGGTGCTTGTCACGCTTTTCGTCCTGGCTGGCCTGATCTTCCAGGCGGTTGGCAGTGCCAGAGACGCGCGAAGGTTTCCGCCTCCCGGTCAACTGGTCAACGTCGGCGGCCATCGACTTCACATCTACTGCATGGGTGAGGGCACTCCAGCAGTAGTGATGGACTCTGGGTTTCCCGCCTCTTCGCTAAGTTGGACGTTCGTGCAGCCCGCAGTGGCAAGATTCACCCACGCATGCAGTTATGATCGCTCGGGACTTGGTTGGAGCGATGCGGGCCCCATGCCACGCTCGAGCCGGCAGATTGTTGAGGAACTCCGTGCGCTCCTGCTCAATGCTGGAATCGAAGGACCGTTTGTGCTCGTGGGGCACTCCTTTGGTACCTTCACGGTACGCCTCTTCGCGAGCACCTATCCCGGCGACGTTGTGGGCCTGGTGCTCGTTGATCCAATCCACCCAAGCGAATGGCTTGAGATGACCGAGGCAGGCGCAAGAAAACTTGCGAGCGCAATAAGGCTCTCTCGATATGGCGCTTTACTTGCGCGGCTGGGCGTCGCTCGTCTCATCTCCGCTCTCGTGCGTCTTGGTGCACCTGGGCTGGGACGCACTAGCGTTTCTCTGCTGACGGGTGGGACGATCGCGGAGGCAGAGCGTATGATCGCCCCATTGGCAAAGTTACCTGCAGAGCTGCGGCCGATTATTGCTGCCTTGTGGACGCAGCCGAAGTTTTTTGATGCGATTGTAGGCCAGGCCGAGGCACTTCCTCAAAGCGCAGCTCAGGTTGCTGCCACTGGAGATTACGGTGACATTCCGTTGGTCGTGCTTTCGGCGAATAGCTCATCTCCCTCGCAGATGAGGGAACATGAGTCCTTGGCGCACCTGTCTTCCCAAGGGAAACACGTAGTTGCTTCCAAGGGTGGTCATTGGATCCAGCTTGACGAGCCCGATCTTGTGATTGAGTCAATTCGTGAAGTGGTTGAATCAGTTGGTCGCAGAAGTTCGCAGTAAGGAGGGGGGAAACGCATCACGATTGTTGGACAGGCACAGACGTAACAGCAGTCACCTTCGGAGATTTTGCTGAGCGAAGCTGCGAGAACCGCTCCTTCAGCTGAAGGGCGTCTCGAGGAAGCGATAACTCAACCCCTCAACGAGGGCGGTACAGGCTACCGCGATCAGAAATTGCAAAAAGCGGATGGTGCAGCCCGATCCTATCAAACATCGGCCTTAGGCAGCTAAAGACTATCGACGGAACTCTGAGCAGATGATCTGTTTCGTAACTCAACTTGAATCTCGGGTCCCCCAACGCACCCGTTTTATCAGCTCGTCTTCGCGAGAAATCGTTGCAAAAACTTCCCACCTTGTCGCTTATATGCCTCTGACCCAGCCCTAAGAAATGCCTCGCAGATTTGTGCAACGCTGCGACCTTCCGAGGCAGCAATAGCTTCCATACGCCCCTTGAGGTCAGACCGTACCCTAAATGTTAATCGCGTGTCCTTCTTCATGTTCGCGAAATTCTACCATTGTTTCTCGGCGGCCCGTGTCCAGCAGATCTTGACAATCGTTCGAATATGTGTCATCCTTTATCATCCTGTGGATGACACGGAAGGCATATGAAGAGTCGTGTGAAGAAGTTCCGGAGCAACCTTAAGCTCGCAAGGGCTTTGTGGGGTGACATTCCGGATACCGCTCGCGGCAATTTGCGGGAGCTCACTAGAAAGTTTGCTCTGTCTGTCGCTGACGGACACATTCAGTTGTTGGACGGACGTTGTTACGTTACGCATTCGGGCCTCCTCAGAATCGCAGAAAACCGGCATTGCCTCGGCATTAGTACAGCAGTCCAGGAGAGCCTGTCAGATCCTTTGAGCGACCGGTGGGTTTTTAAGGCAACGGTCTATAAAGACCAGAGTTCCAAAGCATTTACAGGTTACGGCGACGCTACTCGCACCAACGTGACAGCGATCGTACGCGGCGCCGAGATGCGTGTTGCGGAAACCCGTGCGGTAAACCGTGCCCTGCGCAAGGCCTATGGGATTGGTATCTGCTCGGTCGAGGAACTGGGCTCAAATCCTTCCTCGTTCGAGCCTAAGAAACACGCCGATCCCGCCAATGGTAATGGCTCAACCAACGGCCAGCCTCGACTCCGCGACAAACTCTGCCTGCTGATCCGGAGGTACGAACTTGATCCCAATCTAATAAAGCGTTACGCGGCTGATTTCTGCGGGACGGAAACACTCCGCGATGCTAGCCGAGATCTCGTCGAAGCCTTCGTGTCGACTGTAGCGAAGGAAGCAGCGAATGATCGCGCGGCGCTGATTTGTAAGTTGAACAGTTACTGCCAGCCTGAAGAGGTGCGTCCATGAAGCGTCAGTTTCCCGGTTTACGTGCAGAGGCGTCTGGAGCAAGCGATGTCGTTGAAGGTATCTTCCTGGTGAGAGTGGACCGCGCCTACTACCGTTGGCACCCGCAAAAACCTTTCTTCGTTCTCAGCTTCGCAATCCTCGAGCCGAAGGACTTCGCCGCACGCAAGATCTCTGGACGATTGTATTGCACCCATAGGTCGCTTTGGAAGTTGAATTGGTTCCTGCGAGATTTCGGCTATGACCCGGATCTGCTCGGTAGAGATGAGGTCGATGAGAAGGCCCTGCTCGGACTCACAGGCATTCTCCGAACCACTGGCAAGACTTTAGCCGGGCGTATGTACCTCAATCTCGAAGCATTCGCACCATCCACTGAATGGGAATTCATCTCGAAAGATGCTCACGAAGGTGTGATTGCGGGAGGTTCCGATGACTTACAGCTTCACGCAGATTAGCCAATACCTTCGGTGTCCCAGACAGTATCGATACCGATATCTAGACGGCTGGCGCGAAAAGGAAGATAAGGCCTCGATGATTTTTGGCCGCTGCTTCGAGAATGCTTTGTCCGCTTACTTCGCTCAGGAAGATTCGACCGCCGCATTCTTCCAGGAATGGCGCAAGTACCAGGACACCTCACTTACATATACGAAGAATGATTCCTGGGATCGGCTCTATCACCAGGGTGTTCACCTGCTCGAACGGTTTGTCCAGGATGATCGAGTTCGGATACCGCGTCCCAACCAGAATCTCCAAGTGAAATTGACGCGATCACTTCCGGAGGATAGCGATTTCGTCTCCTACATCGATGCGATCGGCGAGATTGACGGTACGAAATGTATCATCGACTGGAAAACGACGACATCCCGATATGCCGAGCATCCCCAGGGCCTGTTAGCGCTCGATCCACAGTTGATTTGCTATTCCTGGATGGCCGGAATTTCCGATGTTGCACTCGTTGTTTTCGTCCGGAAAAGCGCACCCGAAGTTCAGTATCTGAAGACGTCGATCGAGGAAGACCAACGTCGAGAATTCGGCCAGCTCATTGAGACCACAGTCAGTCAGATTGAATCCGGCCACTTCCTTCCCCACAGCGGAATCCGCTTTCCGCAGAACGGATGCGTGAGCTGCCCTCATTTGGGACTTTGTCTCGGCGATCAGCAGCTAACAGATTCGAAACTCATTCGCCGTCCAGGAGCAAGCGACCTTGATTGGCTTGACCAATTTGAGGAATAGCGGTGCTCCGCTGATGGCACCGAAGCTGAATCCCCGCCGGGCTCTATTCGTTTTGGGTCGGATCGATGAAATATTGTCCTGGCAGCGAACCACAGAGCTAGAGCGGGACACTCGATTTGTGGAGTTGGGCAGGTATCTCTGCGAAGTTCGTGCCGGACAATATTGGCGAGTAGACAATCTGAAATCATTTGATGAGTTCCTTGAGAAGAAATTCCCGGAATCCCGCCGGAAGGCATACTACCTGATGGCGATTCACGAGCAGCTGCCTCGGCAAACCCATCGAAACCTGAGGCAGGTCGGCTGGACGAAGGCCGCCGAGTTAGCCAAGGTCGCTCGCCGGGACGGTCAGAGATTCGACTGTGCAACCTGGCTGCACAAAGCGCAGGAGTTGCCGAAGGAAGAGTTCAAGCGTGAGGTAGAACGACACCTGACCGGCCAGGATGCGGAGCCGTGGGAGATGCTTTATTTCAAAGTCTACAAAAGTCAGCTGCAAGTAATCGAAAGGGCGCTCGAGACGGCCTCCCTGATGCTCGGCTCTCAAAAGGCCCGCGGATATTGCCTGGAGATGATTTGCGCAGACTTTCTGGCAGGCGCAAATCTGGAAGAGACGGATTCGCGTGCTTTTTCATGTTCAGTGCGTCGGCTGATCGAGTTCCTTCCCGGACCCGAGAAAATTGAACTGATCCAAGCGCTGAAAGAAACTGCATGAACACGATTTTCCCAAAACGCACGAGGGTCAAACTGGATCCCGAGGCTTACGCACAGTTATGTCGCCAAGTTTTAGAACGCGATAGCTGGAGGTGTCAGCATTGTGGAAGTGCCACCCAGCTGCAAGTTCATCATCTGTGTTTTCGCAGCGCGCTCGGAGATGATTCCCTAGAGAATCTAATCACTCTTTGCGCGTTCTGTCATACCAGAATCTAGCAAGATTCTCGTATGTTGTTGGTTCGTTTCGTCTTTTCCTGTGTCGCAGTATACGGTTTTGGCTGGTCTTTGGCGACAATTGTTCCCAAGTTGTTCCCAACCTGTTGGGGTGACCCCCTGTAGTGGCACAATTTTGCTTGGGCACAGTTTCCGAATTTATTCAGACGCTCTTGGATCTCCTAGCAGGAGAAGAGGTCTGGGGAAGAGGACGGCATGTTGAGTCCCCTTCCCCGGTAGCTCGGCAGAAACCCCTCTCCTTTTTCACCGTTCCCATCGTTCACAACAAACTCCACAGTGGCACCCGGAGCGCCTGCGAAATTTCCTCGCTCGCTTAGTTGCTCGAATTCCTCAGGGGCCGGTAGCCCAGGGCCGAGTGCAAGCGCTGTATCGGCTGCTGGAGGAACAGATCAGGGACCTGGATCGAAAGGTAGAAGAGTTGGCCTGGCAGCGACCCCAGGCACGGCGGCTGATGACTCATCCGGGAGTGGGACTGATTACGGTTCTGGCCACGGCAACGCGTCTGGGGTGAGCCCCAGCGGTTCGTGGATGGAAAGGCAGTAGCCAGCTACGTGGGCCTGATCCCCAGTGAACACTCCAGCGGAGGGCGGCGATTGAGCGGTTTGAGCAGGGAATCCGCATCTTCGTTTTCTGTGGTGCGAAGCGGTGGGACATGCGGTTCGTAAGGATGCGGAGTGGCAGCGTTTCTACCATTCGTCGCGGACAGTTGCGACAGAAGTGCGGTGGTAGCCCATGTGGCAATACCTAGTCGGATAACATAATCCTGCTCTGCAGTGATCGGATCCCTGAATAGGCGACCCGCCTCCCCGAGGTGCGGGGAGTTCGAAGAACTCATCATGGTCAGCAAGGACCGAAGAGATGTCTGGTAGGCAACACCGAGACGATGAAGCGAATGGGCCGAGCTGGTCGAGTGAACGTGAAAACGGGAAAGAAATCAACAAACGCGCAGCTGCGCAGAAACAGGGGTGTGCCCAGGAAAATAAAAAACTAACACAAACGTTCTTGACGGAGCCGACTTCGTTAGAGATGTTCCCGACACCTATCCTAAAGTCAGCGCCGATAGCTACCTTTCATCGCTGGCAAAATCTCGCTCGACGGCCACAAGTATTGATATTACGCGGAACAGTCGGCAAAATCGGCAGGCCAAGCACTTTGTTTTTGCTGCTGATTTTCATTCGCTTGAGAATTTCAAGTTCAGCCGTGACGCGCTGCAATGAATCGTGCGCTCTTGGCCTACGAGCTTCCCGGGGGTAATATTAGCTTTCCGAAATTGGGCCAAAGGAGGGAGTCTATGTCCAAACCGATAGAAGGGTCTGCTCCTACTCGTGAACCAAGTACTGTCGAGGACCATCCCACGCGTGAAGAAATCGAAGCGCGTGCATATGAGATTTATATCGAACGCGGTGCTGCTCCTGGGCGAGACGTAGATGACTGGCTGCAAGCAGAACTTGAATTGTCCCAGACGCACAAGAAGTCCGACCGGATCGCGAAAGCGGCGTTGGCATAAATCCGCGCTTGGCAGGCGGTATTTTCCTCTCGTCGATGATTATCGGCGGGCAAGCCTTGGTACAAGGTAGTGAAGGCAACGTGCGCCATCCCTCGATGTCGCACATTTGACTGTGGTTCTACCTTTCACGTGCCGTGCTCAGCGCTCAGCACCGGTAGTTATAGCCTCCGACTTGAAACTCAAAATGAAGTTACCCGTATTTAGTTTGACAAGAGGTTTCCTCCGGGCGTAGATTGCGGCCACTTTCCCAACGAATTTCTTCCGGGTTTGTAGTCCCGGCCCAAAGAGGAGAAAACCTATGAAAGCCCCGGCCCAACGCATCGTAGTCCTTTCGCTCATCGTAGTAGCGTGTACTTTCGGATTCACACCATCCGCATTTGCGGACGGAGCTGTGTATGCCATGACCAACGCTATCGGAAACAACCAAATCCTCGTTTTTCATCGAGCCGCCGACGGAACGCTAACGCTTGTGCAAACAGTGGCAACGGGAGGCGGGGGCAGCGGCCTCCAACTAGGCGCTACAGACTCGCTTGCTTCTCAGGGTGGTCTGATATTGGATCACAACCATAGGCGGCTCTTTGCTGTCAACACGGAAACCCTCGCCTCAAATAGCCAAGACTGCCAAGTAGGCACAATTACTTCCTTCCGCGTGGCGAAGGATGGCACATTGACGTTCGCCGATAAAGTTTCTTCCGGCGGGTTGTATCCCGACGGTCTGACTGTCCGCGACGTAACAGAACGAGAGGGCGACCACAAAGAAGGTCGGGACGAAGATGGCGAACACTTGCTTTACGTGCTCAACTCGGGCGGCCCCGGAATGAGTCCCGCCTGCGGTCTCGGACCCAATATTAACGGCTTCAGGGTGAACCCCAAGGGAATCATGACTCCCCTTGCTAACTCTATGCGGCCAATAGATCCGGGTGCCCTGGACGGCACTGGTTCCGGCGAGAACTGTAACATTGGAGGGTTTCCGGTACCCGCTTTCGACTGCGGCTTGAATCCGCCCGCGTTCCCTCGGTCGCCAGGCCAGGTTGGGTTCACGCCTGAGGGTAATCAGTTGCTCGTGACGGTGAAAGGGACCAACACGATTTACGTCTTCCCGGTCAGCGACCACGGGAGGGTCGGCACGCCAACGATCACGCAGGCCCCAGGACCGGGTATACCCACTTATTTCGGCTTCACTTTTGACAGGGATGAGCACCTACTTCTGTCAGAGGCTTTCGGGGCCAGCCCATCTATTCCTGCGGGAGGTACCGGCGCGGTCTCTTCCTTTACCATCACCAGGGCCGCCAACTTACAGCCGATCAGTACCAGCGTAGGCGACGGTGGGACTGCCGCCTGCTGGGTGGCCCTCGATCCCGTGCATGAGAGATATCTCTACGTAAGCAATAACCTCTCGGCCTCCTTAGCAAGCTATACGGTCGGAGAAGACGGCACTCTCACATTGCTGGCCTCGGTTGCCGGGACCGACAACGGCCCCAACGACATGGCAGTCGCGCGTGAAGGCGATGCAGGCTTCTTATATACACTCGCCAGTGGCGGCGGCACGGTTGACGCCTATCGGATCAATAGTGATGGTTCCCTGACTGCGCTGGGATCGCTTCCTGGAATGCCTGTGAACGACGGTGCACAGGGGCTCGCGGCTTACTGAGCGGCACAGTTTGTTCCGGTTGGGCAGGCGGTAGTTTCCCGCCTGCCCTCTCGAAGTTCCCGCGCAATCCGACGCATTGTGGCAGTTCGTACACGTTCTGAGCGATCAGACGTGCACGAGCGCCAAGCGTGGACCCGGTGAATTGTCCGCAAGGCACTTCAAATCAATAGCGATGGCACTCTCACCGAGACACCTGGCGTCGCCTTTGATTATCTCGCCATCTCTCGTTCCCGATCCCGCCAAGGGGATGGTCGTCCTGTAGTTCTCAGTGCGAGGGCCCCGGCCTCATACAAGGCGAGGGCTCTCGCATCGTAGTTCTAATTTTGCAGCCTCCTGAAAAATTGAAACACGCGCACGTCACGAGTGCGAAGCTGAGAGAAGAGTGTCCCCTCGCTTCAACGTGAACCCGATGGACAGAATCGGATACTCAGGAGGTGGATGTACCCCTCGCCATCGGGCTCGTTCGATCTCGAGCGAGTTTGCTGAAGAACTCCCCGAATGCTGGCACGGAAGACTTCAGTAACTGGAACTCTAATTTAGGAATCAGCAGGACGTCCATCGGAGTGCGGGCGAGGACGGTGGCGTTGCGAGTCGAATCCGTGAGCACTGCCATTTCCCCGAAATAGTCGTCGGCGTGCAAGATAGCCAAGTGTTCCGCCGTTCCATCTTGCTCACGGAAGACTTCGCACTCACCCCTTTCAATCACATAGACGCAGTCGCCGAGTTCACCTTGTAGGAAGACGAAGTCGCCAGGCTCAAAGTGCTGCCGCGCAAAACTGGATTCATGAACCTCGCGCACCTGAACCAAGTCGGGCTGAAACAGGAGTGCAATCATCCAGTCGAGTCCGATACGAACCTTGCGGTACAGACTGGGCATTTTCGTCAAATAGATGGTACGCCACAGAAACCATGCGGGAAGGCCGGAGACACGAATGCCGAAAATCTCCGCTACAGCCGAATAGCGTCCCAGCGACCCGAGCTTACCCAACCCTTCAAAGTCAAATTCGGAGGGCTCTTCACCTCGAAGATTACCGGCAATATTCGCCGCTACTGTTCTGGCTTCACGACTGGCGTGCTGCGCAGTGGGAGGGACGGGATTTCCAGACTTGGTGACGATCGAGGCGCAATCGCCTAGAGCCCAGACTTGACCTTCGTAGCCCACCAGCTCTAATTGTCGGTTGACTTGTAGGCGTTGTTTCTCTTTGGCGCAATCGAGTCGTTGAAGAACCGGCGCGATTGCCGCCGGAACGGTGGAGATTATTGTCTTCGTCGGAATCTCGAGAGCAGATTTCAAGATCGCTCTTTCAGACGTAGCGGTGACAAGCCGATCCAGTAATCTGATTTCGATCCCGCGCTTGGCGAGGAGTTTGTGAGCAAACACGGCCAAGCGGGGGGTGATTTCCGGCAAGATGCGGTCCCCGGAATGAACCAGCACGCACCGTATCTCCTCGTTGCGAAGCTTTGGATAATTGCCTTTCACGTGGCGAACGAAGTCGTTCAGCTCAGCAATGACCTCGACGCCGGAGAATCCACCACCGGCAACGACAAATGTTAATAATTTCTTACGGAATATCGGATCGCCCTCGAATTCCGCCTCCTCGAGTACGTGAATCAGATGGCTGCGCAAACTCAAAGCGTCGGCCAACGTGCGAAATGGTTTTGCGTGTTCGAGCAAACCGGGTTTCCCAGAATAGTCAGTTACTCCGCCGAGAGCGACCACCAGATAGTCATAGGGTATATCCATCGAACGGGGCCGAAAACCGGCACTCACCGTGACAAGCTTGTTTTTCAAATCAATGTTTTCGACTTCGCGCGTGATGAGCTCCGTGCGAGGGGATAGCTGACGGATTGGGGATACAACATCGGTGAAGCCGATCGTGCCCGAAATAACTTCCGGCAGCATCGGCTGATATACAGAATAATTTTCGCGATTTATGAGGGTAACGGAAGCTTCATCGGGTTTCAGGATGCCGCCTAGATGGCGCGCGGTATAGACTCCGCCAAAACCGCCGCCCAGTATTACTATCTTTTTCCCGTTTGACGTCATCGCGGAGCTGCCCCGAGCATTAGTGCGAGCGACCGCTGAAAGCCGCTTTAAGAGATTCAGCGATCGGTGATTGCCGCGCTCACGAAGATTTTATCCTGCAATCCAGTAGGCGGCCTAACGTCAGGTTTCACCAGCGCTGACAGAATTCGACGTCCCGTTATGGACAGGCTGAGCCGATCTCACGCACGGCTGATTCCCGATTCCATTCAGCCAAGGCCAGCCGATATCCCGGTTACTTTTTCATCGTACGAACGTAGGCGATCACGTTATCGATTTCGGCGTCGCTCAAGCCCTGAACGGGTTTCATTTTGCCCTTGCCCTCGACGATGATTTTCTTGAGGTCGGCATCGGACATTTTCTGCACTTCACTGCTATCGAGCGGCGGAATCGCGGTCTTCAGCAGTTTCGCCATGCCGTCGTTACCATGTCCATCTTCGGCATGGCAGGTCTTGCACTTTTTCATATACGTGTCTTTTCCCGCCGTCGCATCACCCGTGGGCCGCGCCGGGAGCGAAGCAGACGCCGCAAACAGCAATCCCGCGATTACTATTAGACCTGCAATTCCCTTTCCTATCATTTCCTTTGATCCTCCCTTGTTCGTGCAGGATGAATTCACTTCTTTGCTTTTCTCATTGCTCGTTCGTTCACAGTTTTCATGATGTCTTCCTGAGTGTGGGGCATCACTTTGAGCATCGTCAGGAAATTCTGTTTTCCCAGAATGGCCAACCTGCCCGGAGTTACGGCACGCACTGTAGCGTTTCGCGCTTGGTCACCGATCAAGGCCATTTCCCCGAAATATTGTCCAGTGGAAAGTCTGGCAATTACTTTCTCGGCTCCATTTTCCTCCCGGGTCACTGCGAACTCGCCGCCGTGGATGAAATAAGCGCAATCGCCTTCCTCGCCTTCTCGAAAAATCACTTGTCCCGGCTCGATGTCCTCAACCTCGAACAGACTGTGGCGTCTCAAGAACCGGTACGCCGCGACACCGAGGACGGCCGCTACGGCGAGCATCGCAAGTACAGGCCCAATCGTGGAGAAGAGGAAAAGCGTTCCACCGGTGGTGCGCTTCAGGAATGCCAGTGCGAGGATGAATACAACCAGGGCGAGCATCTGTGCCGCGATCAGAAGCGTTCGCGTTGTGGCGGAATTCAACTTGAAGGGTTTCACTACAAAGTTTGTCGTCGCGTTGGGTGTCATGGCTTGGGTGGTGGCCCGGCGTTCTGTGCGATGTTGTGCGCCGGGTTAGATTCTGAGTGGCACTGCATGCAAGTTGCCTCGCCGGCGAATAGCGCATCTTTATAGTCCTGATGCGAAGCGATCCACTTCGCGGAGCCGGCGTGACATTTCAGGCAATCCGTGTTCGGGTACGGATGGCGCAGCTTGATCGGCAAGTGGAACGTCCTAGTGTAGTACTTGTACACATCGTTTAGGCCTTCTTTTTTGGCTTCCACGGTTCCAAAAAGGCCGTAGGACGTGTGGCAGCTATAGCATTGGTCATCGGGAATGTATCGGTTTCGAAAGTGAACGGCCGCCAGACTGTTGCTCGTGGGATTTTTGAGATCATCGACGAATGGTTGCATCGTTAGATGACACGAGGCGCAGAATTCGACGCGCTCTGCTCGCTGAAACACCAAGATGGTGCCCACGCCGGTGATTAAGAGCGGAAGCGCCACTGCGCCTGCCAACAGAACGCCCCATGAGGCTGGTCCAATTGCCGAGCCTCGGTACCGAATCAAACTGTAAATCACAACCAGGATTCCGATGATGGCCAGCGCGACAAGCAGGCGCACCGCAACCTGTTCGACGGGATCCTGCTGGAATCGCGCGCCCTCGTCCTGTGCTCGGGCGGTTAGAGGAAGAAAAACGCCAGCGCTCAACGCAAGGAATCGCATCGCTGGGGAGAAATGTGACGTGGGGCAAACGCCTTGCGCCTCACTCCTGCTAAATAACTCGTTCATTTTGGGTGGCTCATCGATTTAAGATTCTGGGAATGGCACTCCGAGCACGTGTCTGCAAACGTGTGGCATGTGAAGCAGGCCCTCTCGTTCAACATCGCCGACTGAGCATGACCGCCTGCTTTGAACTGCGCCAGTGGCAAGTGGCTGGCGGGTGTCTGATTATGACACCGACTGCAGTAGTCCGTCACGTGGCATACGGCGCAGTTCTTGCGATCGAGAGCTGCGTATTTCCCGTGAACATCGTCCTTCCATCGCGCCGCATGAGAGACGGGCATCATGACCTGATGGCAGCTAATGCACTCCTGGTTCCCCACTGCCGAGGGCGCGACGTCCAAATGGCAAACGAAACATGGCGCGCCCGGTTTTGAGGCTTCGTCACCATGATGTAGCCGAAACGCCTCGTTGTGTGAGGCGGGCTTGACGATGCGCGAGTGTATATCGGGAAGTGGGCCCGATTTTTCGTCGATGTGGCAAACCGCGCAGTTGTTCATCCGGTAGTTCGTCGCGACGCTCTTCTCAATGTCGTGGCAGTTCACGCAATCGGCCATTTTAGGCAACGTCAGGCTCGCAAGGTTCGTGCTGGCGGCGACACCGTAGTGGCAGGTGGTGCAGTCGAGGTGATAAGCCTCGCGCCCCTTGAAATGCTCCGCGTGAGAGAACTTGATGTGATCGTATTTGCCAGAGATGACGAATGAGGCCAGTTGTCGGTGAACAGAAGCGGGGCCCGGATTTTCAATTTCTTCCACTCGATGACAGCCCTGGCAATCCGCGGTGGTCGATTTGTCGCTGAGCAGCGGTTTCGTCCCTGCCTTGGAATGGCAGCCCGCACAAACCTCGTGATTCCCGAAGGAGGCGTAGTCGCCGTTCCCCTGAAATTTATGGCAGAACGTGCAATCAGCCCGGAAACCAGTACGCGCGTCCAGCCGCGCGTGCGGGTCGATGTGCTTCGCATGGGAAAACTCGAAGACGATCGGGCGCTCGTTCTTGAAGCGAGGGAATGGCAGCAGCTCCTCGGCGCTTGTAGGAGGAAAAACGGTGTGGCACTGGACGCAGATTTTCTCTTTCAGGTCCTTGTTGAAGTTATCCTGGTGGCAGGTGGTGCATTGATCGTGCCCGGGGCGCTGTAGGGTTACCGAACCGCTCTTCGCCGGGACGTGGCAAGCGTCACAATCGAGTCCAACTTGCTTCAGATGAAATTCGTGCAAATGAAACAAGGGCGCGGGGGCCTTCGGCGCTTGCGATGCTGGTGACGATGGCGGCGCCCCCGGCATTTTAGCGGTATTTTCCTGCCCGCTCAGCGTCATCGCGACGCAGAAGCACAATCCTGCCAGGGAGGCATTCGCTAAGCTAATGCCCCGCCAGGCCACTCAGTATCTCCAGGCCATGCCGAACCGGAATGTCTGGCTATTCTGGATGGCCGGGCGGAACACGGGATAATCGGTATCGAGGCCATAATCCAGATATACGCGGGTACGGCTGTCAACATTGAAGGATGCGTTTGCGAGAAGACCTTTGTCGCGCGCATTCGTGATAACTGTGAACTGATCGCGAAAATTCAATTGCCTGTAGAAGCCGCCAGCCTGCAGGTGGAGACGTCCATCCATGAAGCTGCGCCCGATTTCGATGCTAATGTCCTGCACCTGCGTCTCGCCGGTGCCGCTCAAATCGTCAAATTCGGTGGGGGGCGTCGGATAGCCGCGATCGTCGGAGTGCCGAAAGTGATATCCGACGAGCAGGTCCGTCTTATTCCACGGAAGAATCTGGGCGTGGGCGCGAAAATCTTCGAAGGATGTATCGAACGGCCCAACGTCTTGCCTGTCGTCGAGGCGCCGGATCCAGACGTCGCCCCCCAAGCGGAGTTTTGAATTGATAGCGCGCGAGCCGTCAATAATGAACTGGGTATGGGGATGCAGAGCCTCGAGGTTAAGCCGCACTAACGGATTATGGAGATCGAAATCACGCGCGCTAAAGGTATAGTCGTAAAAGTAATCTTTGTTGGTGATTTTTTGCGCGAAGCTGAGGCGCAACGATGTTTTTCCGTCCGAGGGAGTCCACAGCACATCGGCGGAAAAGTCGACCGGATAACTGCCCACCATCCGGAAGCCGGCGCTGAAAAACCAACTGTGACCGAGAACCTGCCGGTATCGAAATGCGTTCGTCCCTTTGATGTAGTAGAACGTGTCGTATTCGAGACTGGAATTCTCGTTGAAGCGGTAAAGAAAATTTCCGCCGCCCATGGCTCGCTGGTCGGGATCAGAAAAATAGGTGAAACGGCGTCCCGCATACAGCGTCCACGAAAATTTGGGGCGGTCCATCGTGAACGACGCTCCATCCATCTCTGCCAGCTCGGCCCCGTAAACGGTCTGCCTGCCGACGCGGAGAGTCGTGCCCTCCAAGATGCCGTCCGAGGGACGACCGTTGATATCGATGTAACCGGAAATGAGCTCAAGACGGCGATTCGAACCGAACGTATTGAGGACGTCAAGCTGCGGCGATGCATCCGTGACGTGCGTCAGATCCTGCGAATAGGCAAATGAAAAGTTCGAATTCACCCGATCGGAGAGCCACCCGCGGGTGCCCCAATTCAGAAAACTGTAAATTATATTGGTGTCGGATTGAAATGCGTTGGGATACGGAACGCCGTTTGGATTGAAGACGCCTGTGATCGGAGCATCGATGACGCCCGTTGCAGTGGGAAGCCCTGTGAAAAAGGTCTGGGTCCGAAGATATTCCGTGCGAGTGTTCATGAAGAAATGATTTAGAAAGTCGCCCGCCGGGCTTGCTTCGTACGGAGTCTGAGCGACGGCGAGCGCCGGATCGGGAGGGGTCTGGGGAATCGTGTCTTTCAGCAGGTTGTCCCACGCGGCACCGATATTTTGCGCAGGCGGGTTATCCGCGGCGGAAGGATCGACTAGGAGAGCAATAGGTTGAGCCTTAGCCGCTGTTGACAAAAACACGGCGAGCAACGCGCTCGCGCAGCATAGCGACATCGTTTGGAAATGCCTGGGCACTGTATCCCTCGCGACCGCTCGGCCGGCAGGAAAGCTACTTCACACGTGCCAATGCTTGGATTTGGTTATTCGCTAACGCAATTCGCCACGGATAGACGTCACTATGCCACTTCGTAGCCTGTAAGTACGACTGCAACTCGCTTTTCGCCAGAGTGTTCTGTCCTGTCGCCACGTACACCTGTGCCAGTTCCCAGTGCACCTTGGAATTGTTCGCCGTGTCGCCGGTGAGCGCGGTGCTCTGCGGCGTTACGGGAGAAAGCGCCAGCTCCGCCTGATATGCTGCGATGGCGTTGGCGTAGGCCTGCTGCTGCGTTGCCGGATCGGTGGCCTGCTGTGCTTGGATCACGTAGGTTTCAGCTATCAACGTATTCACTCCGAGCCTTTGCGGATCGATTTTCTGGATGACCTCTTGGAAGAGTTGAATGGCCATGCTCGGATTGGTTTCTCGCACGAGATAGCCCAGTCGCAGCCGCACTGTAAACATGCAGGGTGCGGGGGTTAACTGGGGGGGGACTGTTGAGGTGGTAACGAGCTGGCAGGTGTTGTTCTGCAGGCTGTTCATCGAAAGTGATGTCTGATAGTCGCTGATCGCGTCCGGGATATCGTCCATATCATCCTGGAAATGCATTCCGCGCTGCAGATAGTCCCAGGCGTTTTGCGGCGTTGTGATGCCAAGCAGGTTCCAATCTATCTTTCCTTCGAAATAGAACGGGTTGGGCTTCGGATAATTGGGATTGGTGGTTTGAAATTCTCCCGGCGTGTAGCCACTGCTCTGTGCGAAGACGGCCGCCAGGATTCCCGTCATGGCCAGCACAATTAAAATCGGATAACGGTAGCAGAGTTTCATGGCGTCAAGCTCACGGTAATATCGTCCGAAGCAATGTTCTGAACATTCTTCAGCAGCGAATCTATCCTGTGTTCGTCCACCAGATTCAAATTGTTGCCCGAAGGTCCGTTCTCGCTTGTCACTCCGGCTATAAACCTCATAAAGAGTGGCGGAAAGTGCTCGAAGTTGATTTGCGCGTGGACGTGCAAGGGCCCCTGGAGCGTGACTCCGATCGCCTGGAGCTGCTGCTGGGTGGGAAGCTGAATTTCGTAGTTGTATGTGCGC
Source organism: uncultured Acidobacteriota bacterium (assembly GCA_963721825.1). Classification (GTDB taxonomy): domain Bacteria; phylum Acidobacteriota; class Terriglobia; order Acidiferrales; family UBA7541; genus Palsa-295. The sequence goes on from CAVRLE010000004.1 coordinate 953,527, forward strand.
GGGTGCAACGGCTGCAGCGACCGGAAATTGTCCACGGCGTTCGCCAGAGCGGCCTGAAAGGTCTCCTCAAAATGGACGCCCTTTGCCAAAATGGACTTTCCCGTGACCGGATCGATGCGCCCAATCGCTTGCCCCGGCAGAAAGATATGTGTCAATTCGTTACGGAACAGCACGAGTCCTTCTTGCGCGCCGACGAACAAACGAGCGTCCGGCCCATCGTCGGGTCCGGCCTCAAACACTAAATTGTTTCCACCATTCGTCGCGGTTCCGGCCGTGTATGTAGCGGTATGCATTCCCGGGTCGACAACGGCGTGAAGATGCTCAAGGTCTTCGTCGTCCAGATTGCCATCCGGGGCATTCTCTCCGGTATTTGGGTGCGGCTTATCTACGACATAGCCGGATTGATAGAGCAGGAATCCGTTATTGTCCGTCACCGCCAACTGAACGTACACGGTGCGCTCCTGTGAAAATCCTGCCGGCAAGCGGTGGCCCGTGAGCGAGACGGCTTCGAGCCGCGCCGTAAATTTCTGACCGATCTGCGCGGTTGTGTCCGACTTGCTCAAGCTGATGCGCGCCGCAGCTTTCATCAGATCGGCGCGCCGCGTCGCGAGTCCGTCTGGTACCCCATGCGTGTCTGTTCCCGTGGCGTACGGATCCGGATAATTAGGGCCCAGGCGAGCGCTCAATTCGACGGGTGTCAAAAGCGGTACATCGACGCCGGTGAAATAGTGCTCCACTACTTTTCGTTGCTGGAGAGGGGCGTTCTGGTCCGTTGCGACGCCCGGCACTGCCGCATAGTCGGTGGCAAAAACGCCCGGCGTGGGACTTGTCACCGTCATGTCACCGACTTGATAAGTGGTTGTACCAGCGTACGGAAACAGAGACATGTGGCAGTCCTGACAACGCACAATCTGCCCGAAAGGATTGCTGGTGCTGTTGTAAAGACCGATCTGCCATTCCGTGCTCAAATTCTCGAGCCGGAAATAACTGACATTCTGCCCGCCAGGATTCATGTTGTGTTCTTCAGCCACTAAATTCCGATTCGGCACGCGAACGTCGTGGCAGGTATTGCAAAACGCTCCGGCGCGCAGAAAGGCGATTTTGTCGGGATCGTTACTTGCCACGTGGAAATTATTCTTAACCGCTACCGGGTTCAGGAAAGGTCCCACCTTTAGGGCCGACTGATTTAGCAACAGACTCGTGTTGCCGAAGCCGTCCATCTGGAAGCTGCGATTCAGGTCTGGCCCATTCTCGTCATGGCAGAAGTCGCATGTAATTCCCGCGGCGGCCAACGAGGGCATTGCGCCCGAGGGCGGATCGCCACCGGGAGCCGGCGGCAAAATCTGATTTCCGTTCGCATCCACCATCACGTAGTCCCGCAGCGGCCGGTAAAGTTGCGGCTGAAAGCACTGCTGCCCCGCGGGTGGAGCCGGATTGTTGCAGGTGCCCAAGCCTGCAAGTTGCGGAACTTCTCGCTTCGTCAAGTCGCTGTCGCCCAGCACCTCGACATTTGCGTTGTGGCAGGTGAAGCAAAATCCCGCCTGAACCTGTCTTGTTTCCGTGAGGACCGGCGAGGAATACATGTTGGTGTTCAAAATCGTTTTGTCTGGCAACACTATCGTGCTGTCTTTGTACACGGGACGCAGCAAGCCGCCATTTACAAGATTGCCTGCCGATTCGAGCCCGTTGAACAGCGGGCTGACATTGCGATAGCCAGATTTCACCGCGCTGTGGAGCTCGTCGTATTGGCGCTGGTGGCAAGGAAGACAATTCTCCGGACGTTGAAAAGCTTGCGGCTTAAAGCCCACTACGGGCGGGTTCGGCGTCTCCGTTACCTTCGTGCCGCAGGCAAGAGTGAAGAAGCACAGAACTGAGACGCAACCGGTTGCCGCAAGGACGGGAAGACGCACGTTGTGATTACCTACGGCCAAGAGATGGGCGGTAGCCTATATCAGAAACGCTGCCCAATGCAACATGACAAGGTAGCAAAACGGATCGAGTACTGCCTCAGAAGGTATAGCGGTACTCGGCCCGGACGATGTGTTTGTACCAATCATCGTGCGTGAGCGCTTGGCCGAAGCCAACGTAGAAGGAATTGTGAAAACCGATACTGGTGCGAACTCCCACTTTCAGATTGACGACGTTCAACCCGCCCACTTCCGCTGCAGCCCCATCGACAGGCCCCCCCGGTTGAGTCTGAAATCCGCTTATCACATGCCAGCCGAAGAGTTCGACGACGGGGGCCACTCCGACACGGCGTCCGCGATACAGCTTATAACTCGGGCCGATACCATAGAAGAAAATATCCCCTGCGAACCCCTCCGAGCCCGTAATCGGAACCCCCGACGAGCCTCCGATCGGATGCCAATCGCCCACCTGGCCTTCGATAGTGAACCGGCTCGAAAGCTTGTGGTACAAAAGCAACGAAGGCTCGATGCTGTAATGGTTCGTCCCCAGACCCTTCGAAGCGTCGCCCGAAGGAAAATAGCTCTTGAACTGGAATGTGACGTAGGTGCCCTCAGACGCCACTGCGGCAAATTTAAATCCCGCTGTCACGTCGCTTAGCCCGGATTGATTGGAGAACGGTGCAAATGGGGGCAGTGCTTGAAAACCTTGCGGTTGCAGCCAGCGGATGGGAACTTCCACAAACGCCGAGAAGCGCCGGAATGGTGAATATTCAGCATTCATGTAGAGCTGCTGGTAGTTGACGGCCCTTGGCACGCCAGGACCCGGACCCGGAGCCTTGGGATCGAAAGCCAGAGGAAGCGGCTGAGGCAATTTATTCAGCATAGTAAAGCAGCTACACTTCGCATAGAAGAACTCGGCGCGATCGGGGAACCGATCTTCGAATGCGTCGTCGAAGCGAATACGAATCTGTGATGCAACGATGGGATTATCGATGTAGCCGACCATACTGCCGGGGATTTTCGGCGCAGGCTCGCTGGGCGCAGTTGACGGGGTCGGCTTGGCATTTGGTTGCTGCGCTGCATTCGTTTCCAGATTCGAGCCAGTGGTGGAGTCAGTTGCCAATTCAACAGATGAACCGTTACCGGTGCCTGCGATATTCACTCCCGTTGCGCCGGCCATCAGGATCTGATTCGTCTCCAAAGATCCCTTTTCTTGCGCGGAAAGTGCCAATGGCAAAAGAAACATGAGAGCTAGCGCGAATCGGTTCATTATTGACTCCTAGTCGGGTGCGGCAGGTGCATTATTTAACCCTCTTCTTGCTTTCCTGCAATTCTTTTTCTAAATCCTGGTAAGTCTTTGTAAGCCTGCTTCGGTCCGGCTCCGCTACGTCTGGTAAGATTTTTCCCAAGGGCTCGATGGCCACACGTGCAGCGTCGGGAAGGCCAGCTTTGAAGTATTCCTTGGCAAGACTCACATACTCTTCTGCTAACTTCTTGTACAACACATGGAATTCGGGGTGCTGAGATGGACCCAGTAAATGATAAAGCATATGAGTCTTGGCGCGCTCGTTCTCCATTGATGGCGAAGGTGTGATTAAGTCTTCGATACTATCCAGAGCCTGGTGGTTTTGCTGGGCCGCCGTTTCAACGTCGCCTTTTTCCACCAATAGAAGCGCAAGGTTGTTGTGATATTTCGCGAGTTCAACGCGATATTCCCAATTGTCGGGGGCCTTGCTAATAAGGTCTTCCTGGATTCGAATGGCACGCGCTGAAAAGTCCTGAGCCTTCGGGAGCTGCCCTTGAGCTCTTAACAATGTGCCGAGGTCGTTGTAGGCGCGGGCCAGGTCGTGGGCAGACGGGTCTTCGTCCGCATTCATCCGTGCATCTGCTTTCTCTGCAGTTGCCAGGGGCTCCAGCAATTGGATGGCCTGGCGGAAGTCCGATTCGGATGCATTCGGGTCGCCCGCCTCAAAATGAAGAATGCCACGATTGTAATAGGTGCGGGCCAACTCCTGCTGATACTTGGCGTTTTGCGGCTCTTGTTCGTGTAAGCCCTGCTGCAGCCGCAGAGCGTTGTCGTATTCCTGCAGTGCCTCGGAGCGTCGTTCCGGTTGGTTGTGAGTTTCCTCTGACCATAGCCGCAATGTCTCCCCAAGCCAGTTATGAGCATATGCCAGTGCCTGGCGGTAGCTGGAATTATCTGGCGCCTCGCGCAGGAGATTCTCAAGCTCGGCGATGGCATTTCTGTATTGCGCAACCGCGTCTTCATGTTTTTCGAGCAGGCGATTGATGTCGCCCAATTTGGAATGCACTAACGCGCTTTCCGCGCGAAACTCGGGATCATTCCTGCTCTGCTTGGCAAGAAAGTCTGAATAGAATTCTTCGGCCTTGACTAACAATTCGTGGCGGAACTTTTCAAGCTGTGGCGGATCGGGAGCTTCACGCGCCTGCTTTCGGCCAGCGGAAGACAAACTCTCGTCCACGGCCTTCTTGGCTAACAGCAGATTGGCTTCGGCACGCGCTGTCTCCCTGCGGGCCACAATGTAAAGAGACAGAGTAGCCAGCAGAAGAACTCCGAGAGAGCTTGCGACCGTCCAGGCAAGGACGAGTTTGCCCTTACGCTCTTTCTCCCGCTCGGCTTCAATGCGATTCCGTTCCTGTTCGCTGCGGTTGAGGAAGTTCATCGCCGACGCGAACTGAGAGTTGTAGCGGTCTGCCCACGCTTGAGTAGGATTGGTCTCCCGTTTCCATCTCAACCCTATTTCGAGTTCCGGGTTACGCCACAGTCCCGCGGTGCCCTCTTCAAACCAGGAAGCGGCCTGCGAAAGCCGAGCGTATCGAGTGGCCGCAAGCCTTTCTTCCTCCGCCCATGTGATCAATCGCGTCCAGCACCGCATGAGGCTCTCGTGCGATAGGTCGATGATCGAATGGAGATCGAGTTGCACTTTGGCGGGCGGCATCAAAAAAGTGCGTCCGGGCCGGCGGAAAATTTCGATTACTTCGATCACTTCCGATTCCGAGGTATTGCAGATCGCGACAAGCTCTCGAATCGACGTCGGGTGCCTTACACCGCGCGGATCCGAGAAAGTGTCCGTAAGCGATTTGAACATTCGCTCTACAATCTTTCGTCTGCTCTCCGATCCAGCCTCCTGATGCGCTTCCTCGGCATGCGCGGAGAGCGCATTTCGCATTGTTCCGACAGCTTCGTAATCCGCAACGTCGATGGGTTCTTCAGCATGCGCATGGCTCTGCCAGTGGTCCCACGTGCGCATCAAGGCGTGTTGCAGAACTGGAAGTTGGTCGTGGTCGGTCCCGACGTCGTTGAGCAGCCGGAGAACCAAACGCGGCGCGATGGTTCCACCTGCTACGGCTACCGGGCCCGTGATCGCGGAACGGAGTTCGTCGCGGGTCATGCGAGGCACAAGGTATTGGCCCGAATTAACTGCTTCCGGCAAACCTGAAAATTCCATGCAGTCTCCGATGAAATCAGACCGCATCGTGAGTACAACGAAGATCGGTACTTCTTCCTGCTGCGCGGCTTCAAGCAACAGCTTGACGAATGCGGCCGCCTCGTCCCTCGAGCTCTCTCCAGGGCGGCTTCGCCGGAAACGGAATAGCTCTTCGAATTGATCGACGACTACAAGAATATTCTCCCGCGCTGGGATTCCTGCTTGGCGGACGGCCGACACCAGACCGAGCGTACTGCGGTGAAGCGTTGCTTCCAGAAGGACACGATTCGTACTTGCAAGTTCGCCCTTTGCCCCCAGCACGTCCCGTGCGTCTAGACCTTCGGCGAGGTGACCAATAGGATCCGCACCCGGTCGAAACGTAGCCACCCGCCAGTTGGAACCGGCTTGGACCATGAATCCGCTGTGAAGAGAGGGGATCAGGCCGGAGTGAACGAGCGAGGATTTCCCGCTCCCGGAAGTGCCGACCACCGACAAGAAGCGGCACGATCGCAGACGCCGCAATAGATCGTCGATTTCTTTTTCCCGTCCGAAGAAAAGATGATCTTCATCGGGCTCGAATGGGCGGAGACCAGGAAAAGGGTTGAAGCGAACTCCAGGTGGCATTAGCCCTGGCCTCCCTCCGTCATGCTTTCAGAAGAGAGATAAACGGCTGCAGGGCATCAGGCGAAAAGCCGGTCAACTGAGGAATCAACATGGCCTCGTGAGTTCGAAATCGTTCCTTTTCGGAGGTTGCAGGTGGGATAAGTGAGATCGCGACGACTGGCGCAGCCTTGGTACGTCCGTATCCGGCGCTCTTTTGAAGTTCCCGCAGCTTACGCCGCAGCCAACATTCACTCGCTGTCCCGTGCAAGATCAGCGCGGCGTCGCAGCTCCGCAGATTCTCTTCGTGGTATTCCCTGACTTCCGCTTCATCACCTTCGAACACAGGACGGATCACTTCAATCCTTTTTTCGAAGAGGAAATTGGCCCACTGCGATGCCACTTCTGTGTCGCGCTGGTCGTATATCAAGTAAAGCTGAACAAGATTGTTGGAAGCGACTGCCCGTTTGCCAGCCAGGGCTGCAGGCGCTGTAATCGGTTTGAGCCTGTCTTCGATCAGGGTTCTCAAATCTTCTAGGGGAGTTTCCAAAAGGTCGGCTCCTCTTTGGATTCGAGGATCCATCCGAAGCCGCTCGATTACGCTCCGTTGCCGTTCGTCCGTAACCTGTAAACCCGGAGGAATCCACAACAGGCGGGAGAACCCACCCTGATCACCTCTTTCAATCGCGAGGTCGTTCTGAATTTCCAGCAGAGATTGTTCACTCGCCTCTGGTACGGAGCTATAGCTCCTGCCTACGAGATGAATCGACATCCGAGACCGAGCGAGGTCAGTGCGTAATACCGATTTCAATTCAGACTCGACCATCGGCAGAGTGCGAACCGGAAGCACAGTGTATCCGTGTTGTTGAAGATCTCGTTTGATGGCTTCGCGCTGGTCCCGAAGGTCAGACGTGGTCTCGGCCAGAAAGATGGTCATCGCCCCGATCGACTCAATTGTTCCTACCGCCGTGCCGAACCCTTCGAGAGCCTCCAACATGCAGCAGATATCGTGCGCGAGGTCGTCGAGTCGAATCCAAAATTCCCTTTGCGCCTCGGATCCGAATATTTCATCGAGCTCATGAATTCTTCCTGTATCCGGATCAACCTTGAAGAACTCATAACCGAGCAGAGACTCCAGTTCGGGAGGGGTTGCCTCGATCGGCACAGGCGTCTTCAAAACCTTAAAGATCCGCGCTTTGTCGCGAAAACGGACGCCACCTTGAGCCTCCGCAGCTTTCCAGAATTCCCCAAGTTCCCTGCGGGTCCATTCGGATTTGACGTAACGTGGAGAGACTACTGATATGAGGGAAGCGACGTCCCGTAGGCGCTTTACGAGCGTTTCTTCAAAAATATCGTTGCCGTCAAGCTTGGGATCGCGCCAGATATGTGAAGGTTTGCCGAGCAGTTGCGCCACGCGCACTTCAAGAGCACGGTGCAGGTTCGTGACCCAACCCTTTCCGCCCTCAATGAGTTCTACATTGTCCAGGTGCGCATAGCTGATGAACGCGTCACCCTCGAAGTTCATTCCAGTGCCTCTAGGTCGATGCTGGGAAGCGAACCGCGAGACCCGTCCAGCCACGCGGAAATAGATCCAACAGGAGTCTGGCTACGTTCGGCCGGCGATTTCCTTATACTGCCCCTCGCGTTATCGGAGAATGCCCTCGATCTGGACGATAACCTGGACGATTTTTATAGCGTAAGGGAAAGTGATTGGCAAGCGGTTTCACTCCAAAGCGCTTACGTGCGAGTCCGGGTTGGATGCGGTGCCGCGGCGGCGTACGACGTAAGTTGGAAAGTTACCATATTCCTTCGCCAACGAAGTTTGGCCCACATAATCGCACCTAAACTCGAGCGACTTTTCCGCGCCTGCAAGCGCAGCAAATGACTGGCTAGCGTATACATTTCCAGGAGGAGTGATGGGCTCGATCCGTGCTGCGCGACTTACGTGTGCTCCGATATAATTACGCAGGCCCGTAACCGGATCAACACATTCATAGACAGGGCCAGCATGCAAACCAATCCGTAGTTCTAGGTCCCTCAAGCCTTGCTCAGCCCACCGAGTCGCCTTCACGCGGTCTCGAAGTTCCAAGGCAAACCGTCCTGCGCTTCGAACGTCCGGGAAGACGAAGTACAACCCATCGCCCCAAGTATTTTTCGACAACGGGACAGGCGAAAACTCGTGAAGCAGCTTTCCGACCAGACCCAGGAAGTGACGAACAAATAAGGACACTTCTGTCTCGCTGAAATTTCCAAAGCCCACTGCGTCCGCGAATAAGAGGGCCCGGATCTCCGGTGTATCATCCCGATTCACAAGTGTTTGGGCCGACTCGAGATCGATTTGTTCGACGCGCTGTGTGTGAGCGTTTGCTTCTCCCGGGGACTTTCGCGGGATTGCCGCCAGTTCTATAATCTCGACGTCGGAGCCTGCCTCGCGCCACAGTTCGATGGCACTCGCCGTGCCTCCGCGTGCTCCGTCCGGCTTGCCGTCCCACACAGCGAGCGGCGCCAATCCAGTTTGCAGTTGCTCAGCCCGGCCTCTCGCAAGACCATACAGTATTCGGTTCGCGTATTCGTGCAGAATACCGTCGCCATCGATTCGATGCCCGGAAGAGATCACGACGTCCGTTGCACGCTCCAATATTCTTTCGAATCTGGCCCTCCAGCCGGGCGCTCGGTCAACACTCGTCTCGATAAACTGGCTTTTTTCGTACGGCAGCACGATGTGAATTTCCCCATCCCTCTCGAGCATCGCTTCACAAAACAGGATGTCCGATCCGCACGCCGCAGCGCTGTATCCGAATCCCGCATCCACCTTGTGCAGCCGCTCCTGAATTGCCGTGTAGATATTCGGCTCCAGGTCCGGTTGGAAACGCGCTATCCAACGCTCAGGCTGATCCACCATGTGGCCGGCAAATACCACTACCGTCGGCACGTGGAAGCAGGCCTCGATTCGGTCGGAGTGTGCGTTGAGATGAATCATCAGCAGTCGCGCGTTGCGCCGGGAAGCACGAAGATCGCCGTAACGTTTTCCTGCCACTTCAGCGGCTTGCGAGTACCAATCTTCCGCCTCCGCCCATTCGTTCAAAATCAGCGCCGCTTCACCCAGCGTGGCGAGCATCCAGTAGGTATCCCCGTTTGTTTTCTTTAGCCGCTTCAGCTCCTCAATGCAGAACATCCTCACCTCGCGAGCCAGCTTTGAAGCGTACTGTCGTTCGCCAAGCAGCACGGCCAGGGTCGCTGCGTTGACGCCGCTCCAATATCCGTTGGTTTTCTCGTAGGCTTTTGCATAGAAGTCTTTGGCGCGCTGGAGATACAATTTCTTCTCGGGGCCAACCACAGCTTCCGCCATATCCTTGTACGACCGAGCGAGCAAGCCCAGCGTCTCTTCGTCTTCATTTCCTTCGGTATACATTTGCGTCAGGAGTGTGCACGCCTCATCGCTAGCACCGCTTCGAGCCAGTGCAAGTCCCAATAGTTGGCGCAGCCGAAGGGACAGCGGGAATTGTTCCATGCCCTTCTTCGCAACATCATAAGCGAGTATCGGTTCGTCAATCTTCAAGAGGCCTTCCCCCAAACAACCGAACAGTGCCTCGGAATCCGCCCATATGGCCAGGTCTCGGCTGTTCCAAATCGGCAGCAATTCATGCAACCGTGCCCCTTGCGATATCAAGCTGTTGAGTCGCTTCAACTCTTTGAGGACTCGTGCGGACGACTGCGTCTTTGTGTCGGTCTTCGAGCTTGGGGCTTCAATCCGGTAGCCCAGAGAAAGAAGCATGCGGATCGTTTCCAGCGCTGTCTTACGGTCGTACTCCCGCTCATGTTCGGGAAGCTGGTCGTACGCCACGAGGTTCGGATGTTCTTTCGAGGAGTCGTTTCGGGAGGGGCCGTAACGCCAGCCCTCAGCCAGCCGCCGCTGCGACCAAGTGTCATGTACGTTTTCGGCTAGCTGTTCTGTGAGGCTGGTAAGTGCGGCATTGAGCAGAATTTGAGATTTGTCGATCGGCTTTGGACTGTAAGCCATTGATGAAGTCGCACCATCTCCCAACAAAAGGACTAGGATGACTTCATATCGCGGGAGCAGTAGCAAGGTCAAGCGCTGGACGCCTAAGTGAACCGATTGCCAGCTGAGCCAATGCTGCCCGTGTAGTCGGTTGACGACCTCGCCTTGCTTGTGACGGCCATGATGTATTCTCAGAAGATGGAATCGAAGATCGCCATGTGAAGTAAGAGATGACTAACGCGACGCTTCGGGGCAACCCCGCTGGCCTACTGAGTCGCAACATCGAACTCGATAAACCCGTCAATTTCATGCGCTCCCGTGGCGTTAAATTGACTCGCATTCAGGCGTATCCAACAACCATTCCATTCGAGTGAAAGCAACGTTCCCAGAAGAGATCGCCGATTTTCGGAGCTTATGTTAGACGGTCGACGGGTTTTCCTGCATCCCACCCTCCGCCGAGACCACGAACCGATTGCACTCTTCGACGCCACCTACCGCAATCAGATGATCAAAGGATTCTATTTCTTCGCCATTTGCCGGATGTACGCCACAAGAGAATTTATGACGTCGGGAGAAAACTTCCAACCGAATTCCGGCATCTTGTTTCGTCCCTTGCTGATAACAGCGGCGAGCTCGGCATCCGATTGCTTCTGCACTTCATCTGACCGGAGGTCTTTGGCTTTCAGGGCTTTGCCGGTTGGGGTATCGCCGCTGCCGTCTGGCCCATGACACGGTGAACAATTGGTCTTGAAGATCTTGGCGGCATCACTCTGGGCTCGTGTCCCAGCCGGAAGCGCCAGGACGGCGAAGCTGATAACGAACACTGCTGGTGCAAATCGCACTAACATTTTTTGCATTTAGTCTCCTCGATTCAACGATCAGAACCGCTGCAAATCTTTGCCGCTTGCCGAATCCCACCGCCGTAGTCCGATACTACACCGTTGCGTTCAAGATCCCTCGTTCATGGCAATTAGAAAATGAACCGCGTGAGCAGATAAAATTGTGGGCACTGATAAGCCAAAAAAACGGGGAAATGCATTGGGAATACCGGCCTTGAACATTCCGGTCGGGATAGATGTTGAGAAATCCTGTGGCTGTTGAAAAACTCGCCCGCTGGCAGGAGTTTTGATCTGGGGTGATTTTCCTGCGGGGTATCGCTTTCTTTTTTCTATCTCAGATCGGCACCGTGGCTGATTCTAGAGATCTGGATCTTAGGAAACGAGCCAGTCGTTTCAGGTTCTGGGCTGTAGCCGCGAGAAAGAACTGTTCGCGAACATGCTTCATTCTCCTCAAACGCACCCTGCGCAGTCCGATCTGGTTCTTCAACTCCGCAAAGAGTGCTTCTACTTTCCGGCGTTGGCGTTGCGCTGCCGCGAAAGCCGGAACGGTCGTTCGCTCTCGTGCCCGTTGTCGCGCCGCTTCGTGAACATGGATCGCGATCTGCCGATAGTGGCCGGTGGTGCACTGCGATTTCTGCGAGCACTCCCGACACCGTTTTCGCGTTGCCCTGTAGATATGGTTTCGGTTGCGCGGATTCACCCCAAGGTACGTTAGTCGCTTTCCTTCCGGACATTGATAGCTGTTCGTCTCGGCAACGTAGATGAACTTTTCGATCCCATACAAGTTGGTTTTGGGAGCAGGACTCTCTTTCACGCGAATATAGGGAGTGATGTTTCGTTCCTCAAACCAAGCCAAAAGCTCACCGTTCCCATAAGTCGTGTCGGCGGCAACCGACTGTGGGAAGCGCCCGCGTCTCTCCGCTGACCGTGTGATCATCTCGCGAGCCGCCGCACTTTCCTGGCTCAGTCGAGCGGATGTGGCCTGAACGCCAACAATTACGCAACTCTTGTTGTCGATCAGATAGTTGTTGAAGTACCCCAGCTCCGCCCGACGATCGCCCTTGGTTGAATAGGTTGAATCCGGATCCGTCGTCGATACCTGGTCTTGTTGATGGGCCGGCTCTTCGATCGGGTTTTCTTGCTCGAGGTCCGCCAAGTACTCGCGCACCGTGCCCTTCACGTGGGCCACTTCCGTCAACTGCTCCCGCGGGATGCGGCTCGACCGGCTGGCATTCGCGGGAATGAAGCTGCCATCCACGGACAGGTGCTCGCCCTCGACCAACCCAGCTTCCAAGCAGCGATCCACAATCTCTTCAAAGAGCCGCTGAAAGAGGTTCGACTCCTGAAAGCGTCCATGACGGTTCTTGGAAAACGTGGAGTGATGGGGAATCTCCTGATCGAAGCTGAGTCCGGTAAACCAGCGCCAGGCCAGATGCATCTGCAACTCCTCGACTAGCTTGCGCTCGCTGGTGACGCCATAGAGATAGCCGATCAGCAGGATGCGCAATAGAAGTTCCGGATCGATCGAAGGTCTGCCCGTATCGCTGTAGGAGTCCTTCAGCTTCTCACGAACGAAATCGAAGCTGATGTGTCGGTCCAGGAGACGCAGTAGGTGGTTTTCAGGAACCTGATCTTCAATGCGAAAGTAGTAGAACAGCGACTCGGAACGGGAGTGTTGTCCCATCATAATCCGCAAGCCTCCGTGAATGGCGATGAAGAAGAGCATCGGCAGAACGCTTGCTCATATAGACGTTGCTGCAACAGTTCCGTTCATTCACGAAGACTTTTTCAACAGCCACTCCTCTTCGCACCACCTATCTCAAAATGATACTCAAATGCCGAAATCCAGGGTCACGACGGGTTTTTTAACCACCTGCCTTCCGTATTTCCGAGCATCCTGCGGTGCCTTCGCACGCAAAACCGGTTAAAGCCCAGGGAGACTGGAGATGGGCTTTCTGTGGGGATTTCATTGGGCAGCCCATTTCGACTTGCACAGTATTAGAGAATTACAAATTTCTAATGCTCTGATTGGGCTTGGCAGAGTGTCGTTTTCCTAGGATTTTGAGAGGCAAAAACAAGCGGATTTTCTAATCCTTCGCACTCCTTGCGTCCTTGTCCAAATTTGCGCGAGGAATATTCCAACCTCACTCGAAAGGGAAACACATCACGATTGCTGGACAGGCATAGACGCACCACCAGTCAACCTCGGAGATCCTGCCTGGCGAAGCTGCGACCTTGACAGCTTCTGTACTCCCCGACGATACTGGCGCTGCTTGGTCGAAACGACCCAATGAAGAAGCCAACCCGAAAGAAAGCCTCTGCGCAGAGGACTCCTCCTTCGCGCCCAGCGAAGCACGCGGGTTCCAAACACACTGGGTCACAAAAAAATAAGGCTTCCGTCACCCTAGATGCTGACGGGAAACTTACTTTCAATCATGCCATGGTCTACGTGAAAGACGTGGAGCGCGGACTCGCCTTCTACCGAGATTTGCTGGGATTCAAACTCATCGAAGACTTCCGCTATGAGAATAAACCGGTGTATGCGCGCCTGCGCGCACCGGGCGGCGACGGTACGATCGCACTACACCAGGCGGGTCCAGAAGTTTCTGTTTTGAGCGATGGTGTGCGTCTGTATTTCGAAGTCGGTGAACTCGACAACTTCTGCCGCAATCTCCAGAAAAAAGGGTTTCACATCACCCAACTGCCACGCATGATGCCCTGGGGTTGGCGGCATGCCTATCTCAACGATCCCGATGGGCACGAGATCAGCTTGTATTGGGCAGGCGAGAATCGTATGAAGAAAACGGTGATGAAGGCTGCGCAAAAGGCTGCCCGGGCTTGATGCCGGCATCTCGGAAACCGACGGTACCTTCCTATGAGCCCGACGTGGCAGCGGACAATCATGCGGCGTTAACGGAATCGCCGGGACGGCCCTGGAGTTCCTAGCCTCCAGCAATGTTCAGCTCGGCTTTGCCTAGGATAGTTCGAAAGCGTTCGACTAAAAGTTGTGGCGATCTTCGAAAGAGTCCAGGACGAATAAAGATCGCAGTTGTGCGCGCCAAGGAGGGAGGCGAACGCCAAAGCGATCGTGGAGGCGTCGAGTCGAAAGCACGGAATACGCGGGGCGCCGAGCTGTTGTGGGATATTCTGCGGTCGTAATAGGGAGGACGCGTTCGGAGAGGAACGGCATTCCTTTCGCGGCTACCTTGACCCAAGGTATCGATTGATCGGTGGCTGAGGCCTCTTCGAGAATCGCTTTTGCGAATTCATACCACGAGGTCTCGCCTTCGGCGGTCATGTTATAGATTCCGCCAATCGTGGCAAGAGAACGAACGCCCTCCTCTTTATCCATGAGCTGCGAAATAACTTTTACCGTTGCGGCGGCAATTTCGCGACTCGTTGTGGGTGAACCGATTTGGTCGGCTACGATTCGTAGTTCCTGTTTCTGAGTGGCGAGTCGCAGAATCGTCAGGAGAAAATTGCGGCTTTGCGTGGCGTAGACCCACTCGGTCCGAAAGATCAGATGATGCGCACCGCTTTCTCTAATGGCGCGTTCGCCGCCAAGCTTCGTTCTCCCGTAGACATTGATTGGATTGGGAGTGTCGGTTTCTTCGTAGGGCGACTTTTTCGAGCCGTCGAATACGTAATCCGTTGAGTAGTGAACCAGAACTGCGCTAATTTTTTTGGCCTCCTCGGCGATCACGGCGGGGGCTTCCTCGTTCACTGCTCGGGCCGCGGCTTCGTCGCGCTCTGCCTGGTCCACGGCGGTGTAGGCAGCGGCGTTGACGATCCATTGGGGCTGGAGTTCCTGAATCATTCGTCGAATGTCATTGGACTTGGTCAGATCCAGTTCCTGGCGATTTACGGCTACGAGTTCACCCAAGTGGGGCAATCGCGATGCCAGTTCGGTTCCGACCTGACCGTTCCGACCTATGAGCAAAATCCTCGGTTTCATTTCACGAGGTACTGCGGCAGAAATTCTTCCCTGGTTTGCGAGAGGGTGGTGAAGCGCGAATCCTTATCTGAAACAATCGGATTCGTTACGTTCCATGAGATGCCGATTTGCGGATCGTTCCACACGATCCCGTGCTCATCCTCGGGATGATAAAGATCGGTGCACTTATATAGGAACTGGACGCTCTCTGAGAGGGCCAGATATCCGTGAGCAAAGCCGCGAGGAATATAGATTTGATTTTGTTCTTTTGCGGAGAGAACGACGGAAATCCACCGGCCGAAATGGGGCGATCCAACGCGGATATCGACCGCTACGTCCAGAGCCTCACCTTCGACGACGCGGCAGAGTTTCGCTTGCGCGTGGTGGAGCTGGTAATGGAGTCCGCGGATCGTACCTTTGACGGAGGCGGAATGATTGTCCTGCACGAAGGAATCGGTGATACCAAGCTGGGCGAATTCTTTTTGATTGTAGGTTTCGATGAAGAATCCGCGAGAGTCGCGAAAAATCTTCGGGCGCAGCTCCCAGACGCCCGGAATGGAGAGTTCATTTTTTTGCAAGGAATTCACGCCTTCACGGAGATTTCTGATCGCAGAACGCGAAACCCTAATTTTGCAGCGTCCTGCGACGTTCGTGCGAAATCGCACTGAGCGACGAATTGCGATTTTCGTAATATTTTTCATAATAGGTCTGATATTCGCCGCCGCGTATGCCGGCGAGCCATTCGGAATTGGCTTCATACCATGCGATCGTCTGGCGGAGGCCTTCATCAAGCCCGATCGCCGGTTTCCAACCTATTTCGTTCTCGATCTTCTTGTAGTCGAGGGCGTAGCGGCGGTCGTGGCCCGGGCGATCCTTCACATAAGAGAGCAGAGTTTCGGGTTTGCCCATCACGCGGAGTAAGCGCTTCGCCATCGTCAGATTTTCCTCGACGGCTATGCCGCCGAGGTTGTACACCTCACCGATTCTTCCGCGCTCGAGCACTACGAGAATGCCGCGGCAATTGTCTTCGACGTGCAGCCAATCGCGCTGTTGCTTGCCGTCGCCGTAGATCGGAAGAGGTTTGTTGTCGAGCGCGTTTGTGATCATCAGCGGGAGGAATTTTTCGGGAAACTGGAATGGGCCGTAGTTGTTCGACGAACGCGTGACCAATGCGGGAAATCCGTACGTACGGACGTAGGAGAGAACGAGAAAATCGGATGCCGCTTTCGACGCGGAGTAGGGGCTACTCGGGTTAAGCATCGCGGATTCATCCGAGAAGGTGGCCGGTGCGATGTCGCCGTACACTTCGTCCGTGGAAATGTGAACGAACCGATGGATGCCGAGCTTTTTCGCCACCTGGAGCAAAACGAATGTTCCTTTGACGTTTGTCTCGATCGCAGGAGAAGGATCATAGATGCTGCGATCGACGTGAGATTCTGCTGCGAAGTGAATGACGGCATCACAATCGCGCATCGCGGATTCGGCTGCGGCAGGATCGCAGATGTCGCCGCGAACAAAACGATAATGGGAATCCTTGGCGACTGACTCAAGATTTCCGAGATTGCCCGCATAGGTCAGTTTGTCGTAGTTGACGACCGAATAGGCCTTGCGAAGGCCGAGAACATAGCGGATAAAATTCGAGCCGATGAATCCGGCGCCGCCTGTGACGAAAAGTTTCATTGCGATGGTTCCGTGTGTGCGAAGGCTTTCGCGGCAGAATGGCTCTTGAGCTTGTTTGCGCCGGTTTCGGCGACCAGATTGTTCGCGCGCAATCGGGATTCGAATGTGCCGGCGTCGGTCCACCAGCCGTCTAGAATTTCGTAGGTGCTTGTGTGGGGTGAACGACGGAGGGTGACAGGAGTCACAGACCGGGAAGGGGGCCGCGGGTATGGTTCGTGCAGAGAAAAGAAGCATTGTGCGCGGGGCCCTGGCATTTTGCGAGGAAGAGGCACGAGACACGACTCATACGGAGGTTGCGATGCACGACTTCGGGATAGCACGAGGGGCCAGATTTCAGTTTTGGGTTTTGATTTTTCTGGGTTTGATGTTGGGACTCAGCGGAGCAGCAGCGGCGCAGGACAAGCAGATCAAGAAAGAGCCGATCCAGCCGGCGCAGGCCGATTCCGGGGCGGAGATGTTCAAGCAGTATTGCGCGGTGTGCCACGGCCCGACGGGCAAGGGAGATGGGCCGGCAGCGTCGGCGCTGAAGCAGCCGCCGGCGGATTTGACAACGCTGGCGAAACGGCATGGAGGAAAATCCCCGGACGACTATGTAGCGAATGTGCTGCGTAACGGCGTGAAGGCTCCGGCGCACGGCGATGCGGAAATGCCGGTGTGGGGGCCGCTATTCTCGTCGATGGATCAGAATCAGGCGGTCGTTGATTTGAGGATCGCTAACCTCACGAAGTACATCAAGTCACTACAAGCGAAGTAAGCCGCGAGGCGAGCGGGCGGCCGCGGTCGAGCGCGCGGGTAAAGGTGTGCGCGCGCTGCGGTAGAATCGCCCCATGCCCGCAGAAGTTACTCCGCGTGGGGCTAATTGGAAGTGTCAAAAGTAACAGGGTGACGGAACCCTTGGCTAAGGACCTTTCGCTCGGATACGTGTCGATATATCCGATAAAAACCCGATAGCAAAACCGGGTTTTGGTGTCTAGGATTCTGTGTGAGCACGATCCCAGCGCTCGCCCGCGTTTGTGTCACTTCCGGCAAGTGCGGTGCGAGGATTACGCTTTACTCTCCGACGAGAAATATGTCGCGGCACCCAAGCCCGAACGCGAGGTATCGACTATGGGTCAAACACTTCTGGTTAGCGCTGTGGTCTTCCTGATTTTCTCTGCCCCTGCGAGGGGTCAGGGGATTGCGCCCCGAGCGCCGTTTCCGTCAGAGTGGCTCCCGTCCGGTGAGGTGATGTACAAACAGTTTTGCGCTGCTTGTCACGGAGCTCACGCTAAGGGAAATGGCCCCGCCGCTCCGACACTCAAGAGGCAGCCCCCGGACCTGACTACCCTAGCCAAGCGTCACGGCGGGAAGTTCCCTTACGATTATGTCTCTAGTATCGTCAGATTCGGCCCGGGCTCTTCTGCCCACGGTTCCCCGGACATGCCTACGTGGGGTCCGATCTTTCAAACGATCGACGAGAAAGACGAACGCGCCGTGCAGGACCGGATCAGAAACCTCACTGATTATCTGGCATCTCTGCAACGAAAGTAGCAGTTCGGCTATCACTGTCTGAGACAGTTAGTGATGATCTATGTGCCAGTCGAGAACGGACGGCGTAAGTCCGACTTAGCTCGATGTGACCACTGTCACCGCTGATAGTGTTGCAAATCACGGAAGCGTCCTTAACGCTGGACCATTATGAGTCGATGAATCCTTGTAAGGGCTGAGAAGGCTCGTTGCCGTCCAAGAGTTCTTTGGTGTCCATTGGCAAATACCGCTACGAAGATTCTCGACGGAAACGAAGCGGCCGCTTCGGTCGCTTACCGCCTCAATGAAATAATTGCGATCTATCCGATTACACCTTCATCGCCGATGGGGGAGTGGGCGGACCAATGGCAACAGGAAGGCAAGAAGAACATTTTTGGAACGATTCCGTCGGTCGTGGAGATGCAGAGCGAAGGCGGAGCCGCCGGGGCTCTGCATGGGGCATTGCAAGCCGGGGCGCTGGGAACAACGTTTACTGCTTCGCAGGGCCTGCTGCTCATGATCCCGAACATGTTCAAGATCGCTGGCGAACTGACAGCGTGTGTGATCCATGTGGCGGCGAGGACGATCGCTACGCACGCGCTTTCGATCTTTGGAGATCACAGCGACGTGATGGCCGCGCGGATGACTGGATTCGCACTGCTCTCTTCAAGTTCGGTGCAGGAAGCGCATGACTTCGCACTGATTGCGAATGCGGCATCGCTCGAAGCTCGGATTCCGTTCCTTCATTTCTTCGATGGATTCAGAACCTCACACGAATTGAACAAGATCGATGTTCTCGAGGATGACGATCTTCGGGCGCTGATCGATGAAAAGCTCGTACGGCAACATCGAGAACGTGGGCTAACCCCCGAACGCCCGTTGTTGCGCGGGACGGCACAGAACCCGGACGTCTTTTTTCAGGCGCGCGAGTCGATTAACCCGTTTTATCGGTCCTGCCCAACGATCGTTCAGAATGCGATGAACCGCTTCGCCGAGCAGACCGGGCGTGCGTATCGCCTGTTTGATTATATGGGAAGCCCGGATGCGGAACGGGTGGTGCTGCTGATGGGCTCGGGCGCAGGAGCAGCTGAGGAAGCGGTGGAGTATCTCAATGCGCATGGCGAGAAAGTCGGTGTCCTGAAGGTGCGATTGTTCCGGCCGTTTGCGAGCGAAGCATTTCTGGCTGCAATGCCAAAGAGCGCTCGCGCCATTGCGATTTTGGATCGTACAAAAGAACCAGGTGCTGTTGGCGAGCCGATGTATTCCGAGATAGTGACAGCACTCGCGGAAACGACAGGGGCGGGGATGGATGGACGCGTGCCACGGGTCGTCATTGGGGGGCGGTACGGACTGTCGTCGAAGGAATTCACCCCGGCGATGGTGAAAGCCGTCTTCGACGAACTCGTGCGGGAATCACCGAAGAACCATTTCACCGTCGGTATCAACGACGACGTCACTCATACCAGCCTTCGCTATGACCCTGCATTCTCGACCGAGAAGTCGCGGACGGTCCGAGCGCTTTTCTATGGACTCGGCTCCGACGGAACAGTGGGTGCGAACAAGAATTCGATCAAAATCATCGGAGAGAATACCTCGAATTATGCCCAAGGGTATTTCGTATATGACTCGAAGAAAGCCGGATCGGTGACGGTTTCGCATTTACGCTTCGGGCCCGACCCGATCCGATCGACCTATTTGATTAGCCGGGCCAGCTTTATTGGATGCCATCAATTTCAATTTCTAGAGCGGATGGATGTCCTCGCGGCGGCAGAACCGGGTGCAACTTTCTTGCTGAATGCACCGTTTGAGCCGAACGAAGTGTGGGATCACGTGCCGCGCAATACCCAGCAGCAGCTGATCGACAAGAAGATTCGCTTCTTCGTTATTGACGGCTATAAGGTGGCGCGCGAAACGGGAATGGGCAACCGCATCAACACGATCATGCAAACGGGGTTCTTCGCGCTCAGTGGCGTATTGGCGAAAGACGAAGCGATCGCCGCCATTAGGGACGCGATTCAGAAAACTTACGGCAAGCGTGGGGATGCGGTGGTTCAGAAAAACTTTGCCGCGGTTGATGCCTCGCTTGCACATCTGCACGAAGTCCACGTGCCAACCCAGGCGACCGGCGCCTTTGATATTCTCGCGCCCGTGTCAGATCGAGCGCCCGAGTTTGTGCGTAATGTTCTCGGCGCCATGATGGGGGGCAAAGGGGATGACCTTCCCGTCAGCGCACTCCCTCCGGATGGAACGTTCCCAACCAATACGGCAAGATGGGAAAAACGCAACATCGCGCAACAGATCCCCGTCTGGGATGAGGAACTGTGCATTCAATGCGGCAAGTGCGTCCTTGTTTGCCCGCATGCCGTAATCCGATCAAAGGTTTATGACCCAAGCGCGTTGACGGACGCGCCAGCTGATTTCAAGTCGGCCAAGCCTCGCTGGCGGGAATTCGAACCGATGCGATTTACGCTGCAAGTGGCACCCGAAGATTGCACCGGCTGTGCTTTGTGCGTGGAGGTCTGTCCAGCCAAGAGCAAAAGCGAAGTGAAGCACAAAGCAATCAACATGCAAGAGCAAGCGCCCTTGCGAACCAAAGAAGCGAAGAACTGGGACTTCTTCCTTTCGATCTCAGATGCGGAGCGAGGCAGCCTGTCGCACTCACACGTGAAAGACGTTCAATTGCTCGAGCCACTCTTTGAATTCTCAGGCGCATGCGCAGGGTGCGGCGAGACGCCCTACATCAAACTGCTTACTCAACTTTTTGGCGATCGGCTCCTCATTGCGAATGCTACTGGGTGCTCTTCCATTTACGGCGGCAACCTCCCAACCACACCTTACGCGCAGAACGCGCTCGGCCGCGGGCCGGCATGGTCGAATTCGCTTTTCGAGGACAACGCTGAGTTTGGTCTTGGCATGAGGCTTGCGGTCGATAAGCAGGCTGATTACGCACGAGAGCTTCTGAAATCGCACGCAGACTGGTTCGGCGAATCACTTGTCGCTGAAATCCTTCAGGCGAATCATTCATCGGAGGCGGAAATTACAGCACAGCGCGAACGGGTTGGACTGATCAAGCAGAAGCTCGCGAACCTCGATTTGCGCGAAGCCCGGGATCTACTAGCGGTTGCCGATGCACTCGTGCGGAAAACGATTTGGATCGTAGGCGGCGACGGCTGGGCTTACGATATTGGCGCGGGCGGTCTCGATCACGTTCTTGGTTCGGGCACCAATGTCAATGTTCTCGTGTTGGATACGGAGGTGTACTCGAACACGGGCGGCCAGATGTCGAAGGCGACGCCACGTGGCGCAGTGGCGAAATATGCGACCGGCGGAAAAAGAACTGGCAAGAAGGACCTCGCGATGGAAGCCGTCAGCTACGGCTCGGTCTATGTTGCGCGCGTTGCGATGGGTAGCAGCGACACGCACACCGTAAAAGCATTCCTTGAAGCTGAGGCGCACGATGGACCTTCGATTATCATCGCTTACAGCAATTGTATTGCCCACGGCTACGATATGAAATTCGGGATGAACCAACAGAAAGCCGCCGTGCTGTCAGGTTACTGGCCTCTCATGCGATATAACCCGGCGCTGCGAAACGAAGGGAAAAATCCTTTTCAGCTGGATTCCAAAGCTCCTAGCATTCCGTTTAAACAGTACGCATATCAGGAAGCTCGTTACTCAATGCTCGCGAGAAGCGAGCCGGAGACCGCGCGCACGCTGCTTCGATTTGCACAGGACGACGTGAACCGAAATTGGCACGTGTATCACAACCGAGCCGCAGCGCCAGGACAGCCTGTGGGACCCAAAGTCGAAGAATCGCCTGAGCCCGCGCAAACTGTCCCAGCCAAACAAGAAGACGAGCGATGATCGACCTTACGACAAGATATCTTGGCATAAAGCTCTGCAATCCAATCGTCGCGTCGGCATCACCGCTTAGTGAATCGCTTGACAATATTCGCCGTCTCGAAGATCACGGAATCGGTGCAATTGTGCTTCCTTCGCTTTTCGAGGAACAGCTTGATATTGAGAGTGAAGCTGTCGATTCCGATCTCTCGCGCGGCGCTGAAGAGTTTGCGGAAGCAGTGACATATCTTCCCGAATTAATGACGTATAACCTCGGACCCGATGGTTACCTCAATCTCATTCATAAAGCGAAAGCAAGCGTCCGGGTCCCAATCATCGCGAGCTTGAACGGAGTTTCGCCGCGAGGATGGATTCGATATGCGCGAGAAATGGAACAGGCGGGCGCGGACGCGATCGAGCTGAATATTTATTCTCTTGTGGCCGATCCAGGGCGCACTGGAATGGAAGTCGAACAAGACTATTGCGATCTGGTTGGCGTGGTGACGCACTCCGTCCAGGTTCCAGTTGCCGTCAAGTTGTCGCATTTCTTTACTGCAGCCGCGAACATGGCAAAGCGCCTAGATGCTTCCGGAGCAAACGCCCTTGTCCTGTTTAATCGTTTTTACCAACCCGACCTCGACATCGAAACGTTAGAGGTGGTTCCCAACCTCACGCTAAGCCATCCGACGGAACTCCTCCTACGTCTCCACTGGGTGGCGATCATATTCGGGCACGTTGAAGCAGATCTTGCGATCACGGGTGGTGTGCACAGCGCCACGGATATAATCAAGTCAGTGATGGCAGGAGCACGGGTCGCGATGATGGCGTCAGCGCTTCTGAAGAATGGGATCGGTCACCTTGATTCGGTTCGAGAGGATCTCGTTCGCTGGATGGAAGAGCATGAATACAGCTCCATCGGGCAGATGTGCGGCAGCATGAGCCAGCAAAATGTCCCCGACCCAACCGCATTTGAGCGAGCGAACTACATGAAAGTGTTAAGCTCTTACGCATTGCGCGCTCGCTAGGACGGCCGTCGCCGGATTCTCGAAAAGTTCAGCAGGAAAAGTCGGCACGGTTTATTGCAACGGGCTTGGAGCAACTAGCGAAATCTCCAATCCAGCCGTCTTTATTGGATGGTGTGATGTGAATTGGGCAACATAACAATCATTGCACAATTGTTCGAGGCCATCGCTGGCTCCATGCGAAGCGAACGTAGCACCGCAATCGACGCAGATCAACTCCTCGGCCTTCTCAACCCTAGCCTTCATAATAGTTCCCATCATCGCCTCCCTTCTTGTTTCTGCTGGTCAACGATGAACGATCGCGCTGTCAGCTAAGAACCAGTTTACGCGCACCCGAAACATCTCTTCCGTATCACTGGTTACACGACAAAGTGACCTGCGTCACGCGGCGGGATTGTCAGATTGTAACGATTTTTTGAAAAAGACAGCGCGAGATGAATAACTCAGCTTCACAAAAACGACCGTGAATTCGAGCGATGCCGAGATCTTATGCGATTCTGCTTCGCGCGGTCTGAACGTGACAGTTGGCGCTGCCAGCAATGTGGGTCGCTCAGTAATAGGGATGTCCATCACGTGAGACGGCGAAGCGCGCTCGGTGACGACACCGAGGCGCGAGTCTTGTCGTTTGCTTACTCTGGAATCGGCACGTCAGCACGTGAATCGATCGGAATATCAGCTCGGCTAACGCTCACATCCCTGATCAGCGACTCAGGGCGCTCTCTTCCCTTTCGTGCTTCAGCAGTCTGCATACATCTTCATCAGCAAGCTGCGGGAAGTCGGAGTAGAAATCACCGACAGCGCGGAATTCTCTCGGAGTCAGCAAGCACACAACCTCGTCGGCCTCTGAGCCAAGCATGAGGTACGTGGACAGAGGCGCGACTGCTGCAGCCACAATGATGCGAGCGGGATACAATTTTCTCAGGGCTTCGATCGCGACGCGAATCGTTGAGCCGGTGGCAATTCCGTCGTCGACGAGGATGATAGTCTTATTGCGCACATCGAGCGGCGGACGCGAGCCACGATAGACATGCTCGCGCCGTTCCAGCTCCTGCCGTTCCGTAGCGGCGACGCGGCGAATCACGCTTCCCGATAGATCGAATTCCTCCACAACATCGGGATCAACCAGTTCACAACCGCCCATTGCAATGGCGCCCATAGCGAGTTCTTCGTACCCCGGGACACCCAGTTTCCGAACGAGGAAAACATCCAGCGGAGCATCAAGGGCCTCTGCTATTTCGCGAGCGACGGCTACGCCCCCGCGCGGGAGCCCGAGCACGATTACATCAGGCCGATCCTTGTATGCGGCAAGCTTCTGACCCAGCAGACGGCCCGCTTCCTCTCGATTCCTGAATTGTGTGTTCATCTTTCTACCTACTCGGGATCCGGCCACCTTCACGAATCGACGCCACTCAGACGCCTAGTTCCGGATGAGATTCCAGTACGTAGTTCTTAAGCCTAAGATCACTAACCGCAGCCCCCTATGACAGGTCTCTCCTGAGGCGTTAATTGTTAAGCGATTTGAGCCTGGACAAAACAGCGAGGGCGAGCGCACTTGCGCCCGCCCTCTACCTACCGTGTCACCCTTGCCGAACTATTCGCTCACGGCTTGGGCCGCGAGCGATGGTCGCACTATGATTTGATCGTAAGCACCGGGCACTTTGCCGCGCTGATTACCCGGTATGCTTTGGTGTGGGGTACGTGGCCCGCGAGACCCTTGCGGGGCTTGGCACCCATGACGATCAGGTCCGCTTCCTGTGCAAAGCGGAGGATTTCCCCCACGGGCTCACCGATGACCATAAAAAAGTCCGGTTTGTATTCCAGGTTTGCCTTGGCCGGCACGAGCTCTTTCAATTGCCGAACGACCCAGTTGCGCCGGTTTGTGACGGCTTCCTCCGAAAACTCTTCCACATACGGCACTACATTCAAAAGTGTAATATGCGCGTGATGCTCCTGAGCGAGTGCGAATGCGTAGGCCGCTTCGCGGTCGACGCCCGGACCAAAATCGGTCGCGAACAAGATGTTCTTAAACTCGGTCTTGCCCAGCGATTCATCTTTGGCATGCGGTCCCACGGTAAGGACGGGAATGCGTGCCTGCCGGAAGGCTTCCTCAGCTACGGAGCCGAGGACGATTTTCTTGACGTCGCCGAGACCACGGGTGCCGAGAACGAGCAGATCCATCTTGCATTCATTGATGAATGAGTTGAGTGTGGGCCAGAATGCGCCTTCCACGATATTGGTGTGATATTCGATTCCGTGGAGACCACCGGATTCAACGATCTTCGCGAAGTTCTCTTCGGCTTCGCCTCGGCTCGCGTCGATGGTTTTGGCGGCGATTTCGGGCGCAATCATCGGATACCCATCGAGGGTGATGACGTGGCTGAGATAGATCTTAGAGCTGAATCGGCGGGCAATCGAGATCGCATATTCAAGCGCGCGCTCAGACGCGGGTGAAAAATCCGTAGCAACCAAGATCTTCGAGAAAGAAACTTGCGTCGTAGGATTGGTGACTGTTGCAGCTGCTGTTGCAGCTGCTGTCGCTACTCCATGTTCTTGAAGCATTTGAACCTCCTCTACATCTGCAAATGTTTATTAGGCCCAACGCGCTAAATCCACCACCACGCTAATCCTGGTCGATCTTATGTGCTGTGACAGTCGTCACGGTTCATTGCGGCGTGAGTCACAAGAGCCGCCGCCTTGATAAGTGCTGGGCAGCAAACGCGGGGGCAGACTTCGTGACAGTCGAGGGGTGCCTGCCGTACTCCAATGGGGTTTGTAGGGCTTCCGTTAGAGATGTTAAGAAGCTTAAAGTGAATTCGTGAAAAGGGACTTTGAGACTTTTTGTATAATGGCCCCCCTTCCCCCGGAAAACCAGCATGGTTTGCACGGAAAAGCGGATCTTTGGGCCCCCGCTCAGTGAGGGATACGTTCCACAATTTGGCGGAGGGGCTTGAGCGGGCTGACGGACCACGCTAGGGAAACCTACCCTGCCTCGTTTCCGAGCGCCGTAATGGCGACCGCCGTTATTTTGTATTCAGGACATTTCGATTGAGGGTCTACATAGGGGCTGGTCAAAACATTCGCGTGCGTTTCCGGAAAATGGAAAGTAAGGAAGAGCATGCCAGGCGAAACGCGCTCGGTAAGGCGCGCTGGAACTCGGGTCGAGCCCCAGCGGCTTTGCAACTGCACCGTTTGCCCATCCTTAATCTTATGGCGCGCCGCATCTGTAGAGTGAATCTCAAGGAAATCAGTAGTCAAAAGATTTCGGTTCGGCGTCCGGCGGGTCATTGTTCCGACGTTGTAATGCTCCAGAGCGCGCCCTGTAATTAGTAAGAAAGGATAGCCATCCTGGGTGTGCTCCGGACTCGCAACGAAGTCGAGCGTAACGAGCCTACCCTTGCCGCGCAGGAAGCCCTCAGAATGAGTGGTCGCAGTGCCAGGGTGGTTAGGCGTCGGGCAGGGCCATTGCAAACCATCCGGCACCAACCTCGCGTAACTGACCCCGCCGAAAAGCTTTGGAGCGGCTCGCGCAATTTCGTCCATTATGTCCGACGGAGTATCGTACGCCCAGCCCGCGCCCATCGCGTTTGCTACGTCGCGAATCACCCGCCAGTCCGCGCGTGCGCCCTCGGGAGGAGGAACGGCAGTTCGGACCAACTGAATGCGCCGCTCGCCATTGGTGAAAGTGCCTTCCTGCTCGGCGTGGCTTCCGCCAGAAATGCGGAACCATCGGCGTCAAGAAGCGGCCTTTAACGAGACTCGAACGTCTCGCAAAATACGATACGCGACGGAATAAACCGTTTGCCCTCCCAATGGTCGCACGTCGCATCCCGCCGGCACCCTTGCCAGCCGACTTCCCTCGGGCGTACGCTTCCGAAACCCGTGTTCGCCGTCACACTTTTATGTGACCTCGGCCACTGTAATTCCCCTGGGTTGCTCGTAAAAACGACAGAACGGGGAAGGCAGCCATGACTATCGGCACGCCCATCAACACGAGCACCACCGGCTCCTTGCAAGCCACATTTATTCGCTCGATTCAGGAACCCGAGTCTTTCTGGGCCGAAGCCGCCGCCGCAATCCACTGGTACAAGAAGTGGGACAAAGTTCTCGACGACTCCGGCGCCCCCTTCTACCGCTGGTTCAGGGGCGGCGAGCTTAACACCTGTTACAACGCGCTGGATTTCCACGTGGAAACCGGCCGCGCTGATCAAGCCGCACTCATCTACGACAGCCCCATCACTAATCAAATCAAAACCTTCACCTATCGCGAACTGCGCGACGCCGTCGCGCGCTTCGCCGGTGTGCTCGCGCAACAAGATGTCGTAAAGGGCGACCGCGTCGTTATCTACATGCCCATGGTTCCTGAAGCTGCGATTGCGATGCTCGCCTGCGCGCGTCTCGGTGCCGTGCATTCCGTTGTCTTTGGTGGCTTCGCTTCGCACGAGCTCGCAGTGCGCATCGACGACGCCAAGCCCAAAGTCATCGTCTCCGCTTCATGCGGCATCGAAGGCAAGCGCATCCTTTCCTATAAGCCGCTTCTCGACGAAGCCATCCGCGTCGCGCACCACAAACCCGAGAAGTGCATCATCCTCCAGCGACCACTCGACCACGCCGAGCTTTTGCTCGGCCGCGATCTTGATTGGAGCGACGCCGTCGCCGCTGCGCAGCCTCATGAGTGCGTCCCGGTCGCGGCTACCGATCCGCTCTACGTCCTCTACACTTCCGGCACTACTGGAAAAGCCAAAGGCGTAGTCCGCGACAACGGTGGCCACGCCGTCGCCCTCAAGTGGACAATGAAAAATATCTACGGCGTCGATCCCGGCGACGTTTTCTGGGCCGCTTCCGACGTCGGTTGGGTCGTCGGACACTCCTACATCGTTTACGGTCCGCTCCTCCATGGAAACACTACGATTCTCTACGAAGGTAAACCCGTCGGCACGCCCGATGCCGGCTCCTTCTGGCGCGTCATATCCCAGCACAAGGTGAAAACTCTCTTTACCGCACCTACCGCCTTCCGGGCCATAAAGAAAGAAGACCCCACGCTCGAGCTCAAAAAGGGATATGACCTCTCGCACTTCAAGAGTCTTTTCCTCGCCGGCGAGCGCTGCGATCCCGATACCCTCGAGTGGGCCAGGAAAAATCTTCGGGTTCCCGTGATCGATCACTGGTGGCAGACCGAAACCGGCTGGGCCATTTGCGCCAACTGCATGGGTATCGAGCAGCTTCCCGTCAAGCCCGGTTCGCCCACCAAGCCCGTCCCCGGAATGGACGTGCACGTTCTCGATGCGCTCAGCCACGAAGCGAAACGCGGCGAAGTCGGCTCTCTCGTCATCAAGCTCCCACTGCCTCCCGGCACGTTCCCGACTCTGTGGAACAACGACCAGGGCTTCCTTGATTCCTACCTCACCGCTTTCCCCGGCTACTACAAGACCGCCGATGCCGGCTACATGGACGACGACGGCTACGTCTTCGTCATGTCCCGCACAGACGACATTATCAACGTCGCCGGTCACCGACTCTCGACGGGCGGCATTGAGGAAATTCTCTCCTCGCATCCCGATGTCGCCGAGTGCGCCGTCTTTGGCGTCAACGACGAGCTGAAAGGTCAGGTCCCTTTTGGTCTTCTCGTCCTCAAGAGCGGTGTCGCTCGCGACTCGAAAACTATTGCCGCCGAAGTCGTGCAAATGGTCCGTGAGAATATTGGTCCCGTCGCCTCGTTCAAGACCGCCATCGTCGTGCAGCGCCTCCCCAAGACCCGTTCCGGCAAAATTCTCCGCGGCACGATGCAGAAAATCGCCAATGGCGATCTGTATGTCACGCCTGCCACGATCGACGAACCAGCCATCCTTGCCGAAATCGAGGCAGCCATTGCCCAGGCCGGCTACGCCCAGAAGCACACCTGAAGCCGAATCGTTCTACCGGTCGTCGCGTTTCCCGCAATGTGACTCGTAAACGAGGAATGAGCCGCTACTTTCGTTGCAGAGATGCAAGGTAATCGGCGAGGTTCTTGATCCGATCCTGTGCAGCGCGTTCGCTGTTTTTGTCGATCGTTCTATTCCTATGCGTTTTGAATATCGTGTTCATCTTGATGCGCCAGGAAGAACGCGACGCCGACGACGTGCAAATTGGGATTTTCCCGAGCGGATTCGGGAGGCAGAATCTGTGTGTCGCTGCCCGTCGGGACGTTGCGCAGCCATAAACTCATTTTCCCGCTTTCTTCCACAATGCTGAGGACGTATTTCCCGTCTGGCGAAATCGCTGCTTTCCGGAGCTAGGCTGCGATCATGCCAATACTTGTGTCGTCCCAGCACGATAACCCACCGTCTCGTTGTAGTGCGAAGGCGGTCGAAGCCGCTACGGGTGTCGAGCTTGATCCGTTGTTTGCAGACGCAGCGGAAACACTGCGGGGCAAGAGCGGTCTTCATGTGATCAACGGTGATTTCACGAAGCAGAAAGCGCCTACACATGTCTTCAGATCGGACGTTTTGGACGTGCTTATTGGAGGTACGGTGCTTGTCACGAGCCTCGTGCTCGCTGGCCTAATCTTCCAGGCGATTGGCAGTGCGAGAGATGGGCCAAGGTTTCCGCCTCCCGGTCAACTGCATGTCACTTTATGGGGTCTACATTGCCTGGGTCATTCTTCACCCGGTTTTCGGCTTCCTTTACACTGGCTTGACTCTTCGGTTCTGACCAACGTGTTTCTTCTTTTCTGAGGACTTTCTCGCCTTCGCCCATCTTGCGAGAGCCGCATTGCGAGCGCTCGCGCTACGCTGTTCGGGAGTGAGTCGTCCAAAGGGAAATCATGACGATCTTAGTGACCGGCGGCGCCGGTTACATTGGCAGCGTCACCGTCGAGCGGCTCACAACAACAGCATCGTCGCCTCTCCATCAGGGAAAATAACGAGGGTATTTGCTAGACGCGACCGGGTGGGCGACCCCGCACGCTCGTCGCCGATCCCTTCCGCGCGAAGGCCCTCCTGGAATGGCAAAGCCCAACATTCGACTTGAATGCCGATTCAGCAGGCTATTTCTTTCCTGAACCACTGAAAGGGTGGAGCTAGTTCTGCCGCATGAACGATTTTCCCCGGTCGTGCCATTCCAGTACGATTGCAAGCATTCCTTCTTGGGTTTCAGACCTCGTGTTCTTCAACAAATTTCGAGAAGAGCCCTGGGCCGACGAATTCGGCGGCCTACTTTACAACAGGCTTCCGATACGTGGGGATCAGGAAGATCATGACTTTCCTAGGTTTGTGTCGCGCGCACGGTATACTTCGCTCATCCCGCCCACGCCAAGCGGTGCAACAATCCCATAGGACCCTAGCTTCGTGCCAAGGGAAAGCGCCATTGTTTGGAGAATTATACAGATCAAGGCAAGACCGTCCGGGAGTTTTATTCCGCGCTGCGTGGTCCGATTCTAGTGGGGATGGAAGCGACTAGCTCGATGCAGTGGTTCTTGGAGCAGTGTCTCCACTTGCACTTCGCCGCTGGTCAGGCATGATCGCCGTATTGGAGTACTTGAATTCGGAAGCCCGGTTAGCAATGCATACGGCCAGACGTCAATCAAATGCGGCTTGGTCCGGCCGGCAGGCCTCTTCGCTAGCCGCGGCTCTAAATGAATACGGAGAGAGGTGACCCGCGGACTCCGGAGATCCATGAGCGCGCGTAACATAGTCATGAAAATGCTTATGGAAGACCAGCAAAGTTACGGCTGCAAGCAACCTCTGATAAGTTGCCCCGCCCCTGAGAGTTTCAAATATCGTTGATACAAAGAAACGCCTCACTTCTCCGGGTCCAAATAAACAACACCACAGCACCCTTTTCGTTATTTTCAAAAGCTCAAGCAAGGAGCGAAGGCCATTCACATTCATAAAGCCACGCGCACCGCGCCCGTTGCTTATCCCCTTGCGCCAATTGCCATTTTTCGGAAAACTGTTCATGCATCTCAAGACCCGTGTGGAGTAGTTCTTATATGCGTAAAGAGCGCGAATGAGCCAATTATAACCGCGCTGTAATTCCTCAAGCGTCATCTGTTTTGGGATGAAATTCGTGTCGCTCGTGCCGTGACCCTGAACATTCGCGAATTCATAAGCAACTAGGCGCCCTTCCCTCTCTAGTCTTTGATAAAGGGGCGTCTTGTCTAGAGCCACCAAAGTGCCAACCGTAGTAATTGGAATTCCTGCCTCTGTTAGGAAGTCAAACTGCTCCTGAAATATTCCTTTATCGTCGCTGTCAAAGCCCACAATCATCCCCGCGCCGACATGCATGCCATAAGACTGGATCTTTCGGATACTGTCTGCCAAAGACCCGCGCGTGTTGACAAACTTCTTGGTCTCGACCAGGCTTGACTTTCTCGGCGACTCTATGCCCACAAACACGCGGTCGAAGTTTGCCTCCCGCATTGAGCAGAGGAGTTCCTCTTTTGCCGCCAAATTGATCGTCGCCTCACATGCAAACCTGATTGGAAAGCCCCGCTCTTTCCCGAACCTTCCAAGTGCCTCGACCAGCTGCTTTGCATATTTGGGGTTACCGATGAAGTTGGCGTCTGTGAACAAAACCTCGCCGATCCCAAGCTGATAGAGTGTTTGAATCTCGGCCAAAACCTGCTCCACCGATTTAGTTCGCGGAATTCTTCCATCGGTTATTATGATATCGCAGAATTCGCACGTAAACGGGCACCCTCGGCTTGTCTGCACTGGAAATGCAAGATACTCATTTACCCTTAATAGTTCAAATCGCGGCAAAGGTGACGAGAGCATTGAAACCTTCTCGCTCTGCTTGTAATGGTCCGCGTGAGTTCTCTCCTTATAGTCGGCCAGGAACTTCCGCCATATATGTTCGCCTTCGCCTTCAAGGAGAACGTCTACGTGTGATTTACATTTTTCCGGGCAGAGACTCGCGTAAGGGCCACCCATACAAACAAGTCTTCCACGCCTCCTAAACTCTCGCGCGATGTCGAAAGCCCTCGCCGCCTGGACGTTAAATGCGGTAAGGGCAATAATATCGGCATCCGTATCAAAATTGATCGATTCAATCTCTTCGTCACAGATTTCGATCTCGAAGTCAGACGGAGTGCAGGCGGCTATAGTTGCAAGCCCGAGAGGCGCGAATGCGGCCTTTTTGCCGACGAGCGAAGCGACAGCACGAAGGCTCCAGAGCGATTCTGGAAAAGCCGGGTTGACAAAGCAGATCTTCCGCACTGTTAGCTACTCATGTTCGTAAGTGCGAGAGAGTATCATACGTTTGGGTGCGAAAAACGGCACCGATCATATACCCATCCCGCCTGTTCTGACCTTGTTGAGGTGTTCACCTTTTTCACGACTCACGTTTATAAGAACGAAATAATATCATGCCCTTTGCAGCGCGATTATTTTCCATTCATTTTTCATATACAACTATCCTAAGCGATGGGAAGTGCCGCCGTTCCCGCGACGTATGAGTTTAAAACTCCGAGCTTCCCAATCTCATCCTCTCGGGAACCGCCGCAGTGTTGGCACCGCCGGCCGACTTTGATTTTTGCACCTTTCAAGGGAGCATCACTTGCAAATTTCTGGTCGCCTTAATCGCTGTGCAACAAGCGTTTCCTCCGGCTCAGTTTCTAGCGCGGCGGCCCGACCGAGACACGTCCGAAAAGAAACCGTGAGCGCTTGACCTTGCTACCGCCGACGCGATATGAAAGGTTGTCGGCGGACTTCCCAGCGGTTCAGTATGCCTCGGATGGTCGTATCGCCGTGCCTCTCATTGATTAGGGAGAAGTATGGAAAGCATGGCGTTTACAACGTCACCTCACGAGCCAGTCGTAAATCAATGTAGTGCAGAGATATTCCGTGCCGACGTGCGATTCCTGGAAGACAGTTGGCGACAGGTCTCTATTGCCGGGGTTGATGTACCTCTTATTGATTTCGGTACGGGCGATCCGCTGGTTTTCGTACCCATTCATGAACACCTGGAGTTCGTCTACGCACGTCAGATACGCACTTTCAGCAGATCGCGCCGCGTGATTCTTTATCGTCGACGCGAGTCACGCACGCGTTTTGTGGGCTTGGCTGACCGTGCTGAAGAATTGCGCAGTATAGTTGACTCCCTCGGAATTGCCTCTGCTGATTTTGTGGCACATGGTGATGCGGCAATGGTCCTCACCGAGTTTGCCTTGCGTCACCCCGGGCGTTGTCGCTCGCTGGTGATCGTGTCACTGGGAGCTGATTATCGCATCGCGCCGCATCCTTTGATCTGGATTCTCCATGAGCTCTTTCTTCGCCTTCCCGTCGAGCGCCTGGTGCCAACTTTTCTGCTGCTTCGCATTATCATGCGCTATATTACCCACTTCGAGCCGACAGGCAGAGCACAAGACCAGGCCGTTTCCGAGGAGGCGGCTTCTACTCTTAGTGAGATCCCTCGTGACCTCATCGAGGACCAGTTTCGAAAAATCGCCTGTTGGCCTGCTCTTTATCGCTTCTCAGTGCTTCCAGTCATTCACTGTTTTGATATCCGTGCCCATCTTGCAGCTTTCACGATGCCTATTCTGTTGATCAACCGCTGGGACGATGCCCTCGCTCCAGAGGCGAAAACTGCCTGGCTAGCAAAACGCCTGCCTGCTTGCGTTTATCACGTGGTCCCGGGGCGCGGACGCTTTTTTCTATACTCAGAAGCTGAGCATGTTACCCCACTTATAGAGAAGTTCCTGTCAACGCGATGAGGGGAACAGGTAGCCATCTATGCGGGCTGCGGGAGCATGCCTTCATTCAGTGCTTTGTTTGAAGGAGATAGCAACTCATGCAGCAGAGGCGTGTCGTCATTACTGGTCTGGGGGTAGTGGCTCCGAATGGCTGCGGGAAGGACGCATTCTGGCACGCATGTCTGGAGGGCCGTTCGGGGGTCCGCCCTATCACTCGGTTTGTTGCCAATGATCTTCCAACACGTATTGCAGGAGAGATTCGAGATTTCTCGCCCGCCACGTTTGGTCTGACGCTCCTTGAGTCCGGAATTTTGGATCGTGGTACACAGTTTGCTGTTGCTGCGGCCAACCTTGCCATGGATGATGCAGCACTTAGCAGCGCAACATTGCAAGGTTCGGAGCGCGAGTCCTTTGGCGTGTACATGGGTACGGCAATGGCATCAGTACAGGCTGGAGAATGCCTCTGGTTGCAACTCACTGACCACGGCGTACATCCCCCACGAATTCCGCCTCACGGGATCGAGCCTTCAACATTTATCTTAAGCTATATGCCTTCCGCGGTCATTGCCGCCCACCACTCTCTGCGTGGTCCTTGTCTGACCATTGGCACTGGCTGCTCGGCGGGCGGAGATGCAATCGGTCAGGCATTCTGGCAGATCCAGGAGGGACATGCCGAACGTATGCTCGCCGGTGGCAGCGATTCTGCACTGAGCCGATGCGGGCTCAGCGTCTTCAGTGCTATGGGTGCGCTTAGCACTCACAATGAGGAGCCTGAACGTGCTTCGCGCCCCTATGATGCTCGACGTGATGGTTTTGTTTTGTCCGAGGGCGCAGCGGTTCTTTTGCTGGAAGAGCGCGACCTCGCTCTAGGTCGAGGTGCATATATCTACGCCGAGATTTTGGCATACGCGACGAACAACAATGCTTATCATATGGCTACCTTGCCTGACGATGGCGCTCCTCTGCAAGCCTTGCTGCAGCAGGCGCTGGACACATCCGAACTCTCATCACAGCAAGTCGGTTATATAAACTCGCATGGGAGTTCAACACCATCGAACGACGTAACTGAGACTGTCGCCTACAAGAAACTGTTCGGTACCCAGGCTTACCAAATTCCTATCAGCTCAACGAAGTCGTTGATTGGCCATACGCAGGGTGCCGCAAGTGCCATCGAAATATTGGTCACTGCGCTCGCTCTTGATCAGCAGGTCTTGCCACCCACGATCAATCTGGAAGTCCCCGATTCATCTTGCGATCTGGACTATGTTCCGAATGTCGCACGTCCGGTGGATACTCGTCGACCATTACGGTTTGCGTTGAGTCACTCCAGCGGATTTGGTGGCGTAAATACAGCCCTGGTACTGGCGAGGAATGACCTACTGGATGAAGCGATTGAAGTGCCATCGCAGGGTCGAACTGAGAAACTGTTGCGGGGACAGGCTCCGCCACGGCGGCGCGTCGTGATTACAGGTGTTGGAATCGTAGCACCGAATGGCGTCGGTAAGGCAGCATTCTGGAAGGCCGTATGTGCTGGACGCTCGGTGATCGGGCCGCCTACGCGTCCCAAAAACTTGCAACTTCCTCTTCACTTTGTGGGTGAGGTCAAGGACTTCCATGCCGAAGAATATGTCGACCGCAAATTGGCACTGCGCACGGACCGCATGACCCACTTTGCTTTTGCCGCTGTCCAGGAGGCGATACGCGACGCAAGGCTTTCACTTGAACACGAAGACCGACAGCGGGTCGGCACCGTGGTCGCCAATACGCTTGCCGGCATCGAGTACGTTCAGGAGCAGGTCAAACGCCTCTACCAGCTTGGCCCGCATTTCATGAGTGCCCACACAGCGCTTGCCTGGCTGCATGTCGCAAACGTAGGACGACTCTGCGTTCGTTATGGCCTTCAAGGCTACAGTAAAGTGCCGATCAACGATACCTGCGGTAGTTTGGACGCACTTGGGCAGGCGTATCGCGCCATCATGCGCGACGCTGCCGATGTGCTGATTGCTGGAGGCACTGAAGCGCCGATACATCCGTGCGTTTTGCCTATCCTCGATGCATCTCCCCCCTTTAATGGTAGAGCCAATCCCTCTTCCTACCGTCCCTTCGATCTGCGTGCCGATGGACTACTAATCGCAGAGGGAGCCGGGATCTGTATTCTGGAAGAGTATGAGCATGCGATCCAGCGCGGTGCGTCGATCTATGGCGAAATCGTCGGCTATGCGCAGACATGTTGCCCCTGTGACCTAACTCCTCACACACAACCTGATGTGACTGCCTACGTTCGTGCTCTTGAGATCGCTCTCACAGAAGCCAAGATGTTGCCCGAGGACCTTGCCTGCGTTTTTCTCGATGGTCGGGCCATCCCTGCCTGGGACGCTCTCGAGACAGCGGCGCTCCGTCAAGTCCTCGGCTCGTCGCTTGATACTCTGCCCTGTAGTGTCCCTCGGACACAATTTGGTCATACTCTTGCCGCTGCGGGAGCGCTCGATACCATTTGTGCGCTTCTAACGCTGGAGAAACATCTTGTTCCTCCAACTATCAATTGTGACACGCCCAATCCTCATCATTGCCCTCCCGGTCTTGTACGTGAGCTCAGCGTGGGCACAAAGGATTCATCTGGAGGGGCGCTTATATGCGCGCGTGGACTCGGTGGGAGCCATGTTGTTCTTGCGCTGAAAATGTTTCCTTCGTAGCGACAAGGCTTGTCCCGTCCGAGCAGTATGGTCGACGGCGAACTCACTTGGGCGGGGAGCAAACTGTCTCGGAGAGCTGTCTGATATGTTTAGATAGCACCGTAAGCGGAAGCTAAATGGACAGCAAGTTTGTGCCTGTAGTCATCATCGGTGCCGGCCCGACAGGACTGACTGCCGCTAATCTGCTCGGACAATATGGTATCGAGGCGCTGCTCGTCGAACGCAATTCGACGTTGAGCGACCTCCCCCGTGCTATCACGATCGACGACGAGGGCCTGCGCATTTGTCAGGCGCTTGGAATACGTGATGAGGTGTTGGACCATGTGTTACTGGACGTTGGCGCACAGTATTTCTCGCATGGGCGACTGGTGATGCGTCTGGCGCCCGGCGGACTGCGCAATGGCTATCCGCTCATCTCAACGTTCAATCAGCCGCATCTGGAAGCCGTGCTGCTGGCCGGATTGCGGCGCTTTGCCAATATTGAGGTTCTTTTCGGACATACTCTTGACGCCTTTACACAGACGGAACAGGAAGTACTGGTCAGCCTGCGTACCCCTTCCGGAAGATTGCAACAAATTTCCTGCGCCTATTTGTTAGCGTGCGACGGCGGTAAGAGTCTGGTACGCCGCATTCTTGGTATTCCGATGAACGGAATGACCTTCCCTCAACGCTGGCTAATCGTTGATGGGTTTGTGGGGGAGGAGTCTGGCCCAGGAAGTTATGTCACGTGCTACTACGATTCCGACCGACCTGTGGTCAGTATTCCTGCACCGGACCAGCATTGGCGTTGGGAGTTCATGTTGCGTCCGGAAGAAGATGCGTACGTCCTTGGCGAGGGGCAAAGCAATGTCCCGGTGGACTACCTGCGTCGACTACTTTTGCAGATTGGCGATCGGCGTGAACCGCGCATCGTTCGCCAGACTGTCTATACGTTTCATGCTTCCTATGCGACTTCATTTGCGCACAGGCGCATTTTTTTGCTCGGTGATGCCGCTCACCTCCTCCCACCATTTGGAGGTCAGGGCATGAATAGCGGTTTGCGTGACGCCCACAATCTCGCTTGGAAGCTCGCATTTGTCCTACGTGGGCAAGCGCAGCCGCGCATTCTCGCAACCTATCAACAGGAACGTTTGCCACACGTTGTGCAGATGATTCGCTTTGCTAGGTTTCTGGGCAGTCAACTGGTTATGCCCACTAATCGTCTCCGTGCGTTTTTCCGAGATATTGCTCTTCGTGTACTGATGAGGCTACCTCCTTTTGTATCCAGTATGAGGCAGATGCGTATGAAGCCTGAACCGGTCTATAAGAGCGGTCTCATCTGGGCAGATGACCACGGACATCGCAGTCCTGCGGGTCGTCTGTTGCCGCAACCCAGTGTTCTCCTGTCAGTCAAGCGGTCGGTGCCGCTGGACGAACTGCTAGGCTCCGGCTTCGCTCTGGTGCGTTTGCACTCTGATCCCACCGCGGCTTTCAAACCGCTCCAGGCAGATATCTGGCAACAGTTGCGGCCAAGTCGTATTTGTCTGGTACCCACAATTGAGCATATGCAAGATAGCTGTGAGAATGTCATCTGTGCGCTCGATCGCGAAGAGCAAATTGCCCATTTCTTACGAGGTCGGCGGGATCACTCCGCCCTCATACGACCCGATCGCCACGTCCTTGGCACGTTTCGTCCAGATCAAGAGCAAGCATTCGTAGGGGCCTTGCGAGAACAGTTTTTTGTATGAACGGAAGGAATGCGGTCCATGCCAGTCGATAATGAAATCTATAATCGTCTCGGTCACACCTGGTGGGACGAGAATGAAGTCCTCAGTCTCCTGCGCACTTCGTTGGGTGATGTTCGCTTTGGCTATTTCCGGCGAGTTCTCATTGAGCGTCACAAAAGAGATCCAAAGAGGACCAGAGTACTTGACGTAGGATGCGGCGGCGGTTTGTTGGCCGAGGAATTTGCTCGGCTCGGATGTCGGGTGATAGGCATGGATCCTTCAGCACCTTCTTTGAGCACTGCAAAAAGGCATGCGGAACAATCGGATCTGAAGATAGCCTACCAGACAGGTGCTGGTGAGCAGATTCCTTTTGCGGATGCCTCATTCGACGTTGTCGTCTGTTGCGACGTCTTGGAGCATGTGAATGATGTGCCGCGGGTTGTGCACGAAATTGCTCGCGTTCTCGTAACGGGCGGTATCTGGTTCTACGATACGATTAACGCGACATTTCTCTCCTGGCTGACGGTCATCAAAATGGCCCAGGAATGGAAAATGACCTGTTTCTTCCCTCCTAATCTTCATGATTGGAAGCAATTTATAAAACCCCGCCAATTGCTGTTATGGATGCAGCATTCTGATCTAGACAACCAGGAAATGAAGGGCATGAGTCCGCATGGCAATCCGTTTGTGTTCATTAGCCGGTTCTTGAGATACAGACGCGGCGAAACCACGCTGGCTGAAGTGGCGAATGGTTTACGCTTCCATGAGAGTAGAAATCTCTCGGTATTGTATATGGGCCATGCATTGAAACAGAGGTGTCTTAATCAGGTTCGGGCTTAACCTCCGTTCCCGAGAGGAGTTTGCCTTCGTGGGGGACTCAGATATGTATCAGCTGGAACATATGAATGCTGTCGGAAAGCGTCGTCCGGTTGACGTTCTGCGCGGCTTCTTCTGGCTTTGCCACCCGGGACCGGTTATGTTAAACGTAATTGCCGTTACCGCATTTTCACTGCTTGCCACCAGGCCGTATATCTATTGGAATGTCCTCGTTCTAGCGGTCACTGCGCACCTTGCTATGCAGCTTTCCATTGCCATTTTCAATGATTATTG
Source organism: uncultured Acidobacteriota bacterium (assembly GCA_963721825.1). Taxonomy (GTDB): domain Bacteria; phylum Acidobacteriota; class Terriglobia; order Acidiferrales; family UBA7541; genus Palsa-295. The sequence continues at coordinate 992,482 of CAVRLE010000004.1, forward strand.
TGATCGTCAGCGAGATGTGTTGAGCAAGAAGAACAAGCCGATTGTCCGCGGCCTTGTGTCTCCGCGAGAAGCACTGATCGCTACATTTCTCTCGATGTTCATCATGGTAGTGCTGCTCATCCCGCTCAATCGTATGGCTCTCCTGATCTCTTTGCTCTATCTCGCTTGTGGGCAGAGCTACAACCTAGGGCTCAAAACGACACCTATTGGCGGGGTCGTCTTCGCGCTGGCTATTCCGCTCATTCCTGCCTACGCGTTTGTTGCCATGGATCGCTTCGTTCCTTGGGTATTGTGGCAGATACCCATCGCAGCTCTGCTCGGTCTGGCCTTGCATCTGGCGAACACGCTCCCTGACATCGAGCAGGATCAGGCAAATCGGGTGCGTAACCTTGTGGTCGTGCTTGGTAGAAAAAGAGCGATCGCCGCTATCTCCCTGCTCATCCTCCTGGCTTCCATCCTGATCGAGGTTTTAGCGATGACCGGCCTTGTCCCCTCTCAACCTAAGCTTCGTCTCCCAACGTTGCTTGTTGTAATCTTATCTGTTGGTACCTCCTTTGTCTTATTTCGCTCCAAAGAATCGCATCAGGCGCATCAGATCTACTTCTATCTTGCGGTGTTAACCTGTTTGGTACTCGCGGGCGGATGGCTTGCCAGTGCTCTGGTGGTATAACCGGGCGGCTTACCTTCTCCAAGGAAGGAGCAGGCCGCCGCTGACGGAGATCGAGACGGTTTAATTGAAGACTTGGTCGGAGTCCTGCATTTCGGCCGGTCGTGCAGCAAATCGCACGAGGCCGGCTGTTTGGAGTCCAGGAAATGTCCACCTCAGATGTGTTCGCGTCAAAATCCCGCGCTGTCGTTCGGAGCACAGAAAAAGAAAAGTTCCCACCATTAGGTCGGGAGCTCAAAGTGTTGATGGTCTGGCCTCGAGTTCCAAGCTCGTTCTGGGGCCTCCAGCACACATCGCAGCTGGTTCCGGAGAGGGCGCCGATTCCCCCTCTTGGCCTGATTACCGTGGCGGCATTGTGCCCCAAGGATTGGAGGATCCGCCTAATTGACCAGAACTTGGAAGCGGTGACCGACGATGACATTAGGGCCGCAGATTTCGTCATGGTGAGCGGCATGCGCGTCCAGATCGAGTCCTTGCGAGAGATTCTCATTCAAGCCCGCGCATTGGGAAAGCGCACTATGGTGGGCGGTCCTTATGCCAGCAGTGAACCAGAAGCTTTGCTGCCGCTGACAGACCATGTTGTGGTGGGTGAGCCCGATGCCGAATTCGAGAGTATCGCTTCCGATCTGGAGACTGGATCGGCGCGGCGACTCTACGTGATTCACGACAAGCCGGACGTCACCTGCACCCCGGTGCCGCGCTTCGATCTGCTCAATATGGATATGTACGGCTCTATGGCGGTACAGTTTTCGCGCGGCTGTCCCTTTCAGTGTGAGTTCTGCGACATCATCACCATCTATGGAAGAAGGCCGAGGACCAAGCGCAGCGCGCAAATGCTTACTGAGTTCGATGCCTTATTTCGGCTCGGCTGGCGAAAGCCAGTTTTCATCGTGGATGACAATTTTATCGGCAACCACAAGCTTGCTCTGGAACTTGCTAGGGACATGCGGGAGTGGTCACGGGTTCACCACAATCCCTTCGCATTTTTCACAGAAGCATCGCTTAATTTAGCCCAACACCCGGTACTGGTCGAGGCGATGGTCCAAGCTAATTTTTTTGCCGTGTTTGTCGGCATCGAGAGCCCTTCGAGGGAATCGCTCGTGGAGACCAAGAAGTATCAGAACCTGCGGACCGATCCCGGGGAATCGGTCCGTTTTCTTCAAGAGAGCGGGTTGTGGGTGATGGGTGGGTTCATTATTGGGTTCGACTCCGACACGGAAGAGATCTTCGAGCGTCAACGAGAGTTCATTGAGCATGCTGCCGTTCCCTGGGCGATGCTGGGATTTTTGGTAGCCATGCCCACAACGCCTTTGTACGACCGCATGTTAAGAGATGGCCGTCTGGTTGAGGACAAGTGGCGCAGCTTTTTTGATCCTCCGAATTTTCGTACCTGTTTGCCCCGTACTGTTCTAGTACAAGGTATGCGGGATACCCTTCGGTCTATCTACTCCGCTTCGTCTTTCTACGACCGGTCACTTCGCTCCTTAACCTACTGGAAACCGCGTGAATGCCAAACCCCCCCTGCAGTCCCGCCGCGGGATCTAATTGCCATCGTGCTTCGCTGCCTCTGGCATCAGGGGATCAGATCAAATTACAGAAAAACGTGGTGGAAGTTCCTGTTTCAAATCCTGCGGCGCTGGCGAATGATGCCGATGAAACTATGGGGTGGATTCGTGTTGCTGGCGTCAGGCCATCACTTCATTAAATATGCTGGTGAAGTTGTGGAACATCTGAACACCGAGTTGCGGAGTGGGGAAGCAGAGCATTGTGCAAAGATAGATTGCGGTCACCCGCAAGATGCGGGCGTTCCAGTATCGATTTCATCCTAGCACAAATACCTCGACAGCAAGTTGGCGTTATACAACTCGACGCCAATCATCATTGTGAGTCTCCTCTGCTTCCTTCTCTGGATTCCACCTCTTCCGCTGCACCCTAGCCTGAGACGGATGGAAATCAGAGACCTTAATCACAGGGGGCCCGATGCAAGCGCGTTGGGCTGGCGTTAGGAAAAGCGCAGGCAAACTCCGCCTCTTGCGCGAAAATCCGCAGCCGCTCGAAGAGCTTGGGGGGTGTCGTACGGCCCCGCAACCAACGATAGATCGTATGTATGTTCACCAGCATACGTTCCGGTGAGTCCCATTGAGCAAATGGGCTCTCGGTGAATGCATGACTACACGCAATATCATACGCTGCCTTTTGCGCTGGCATCCCGGCCGTGTAGCGTTGACGAGTCTCGCCATCAAGAAATGTCCAGTAATCCCTCATTTGACGGACACCTTTTTTATCCGTAATGGCTCCATGACCGGGAACAATACAATCAATGTCCATCTGTAGCATCTTATCAAGGGCGGCAATCCAACGCTCGAGCGGGCCTGCCCACAATACTGGAGTTACCTCTTCGAACAGCGCGTCACCAGCATAGAGCGTTTTTGCGTCTGGAACATAGACGAGTGTGTCTCCGCGGGTGTGCATTGGCCCGACCTCAAGCAACTTAACTTCACGTTTACCTACCCGTAGAGTTAGTTCACCGGTGAAACGGTGTGATGGCAATACTAGCTTCACGGTAGAGGCATCGTATGGTGCGAGCATCGCTTGCCACCAGCCTCCTATCCGTCCGTATCTCGCCAACCCGGGTAGCCGACCTACAAGTGATAGCGCCGATCCAAGTGTGCCGAGCGACATAAACGCTCGTGGTGAGAGCTCCTGCATTTCGTCATAGCAGGCCTCTGAACTGATAACTTCGGCTTTCGTAACCAGTTGATTGCCCCAGCAATGGTCGCCGTCGGCGTGTGTATTCACGATGTAGCGGATCGGGCAAGCATCGGTAAGTGGTCGCATGAGTTCAAGCATCCGATGCGTGTGTGCTAGATCCAGCAGAGTATCCACGAGAAGGGACTCGCCATCGCCAACAATCAATCCCGTATTGGTCTCCTGCCAGGATCCATTAGGCGAAAGAAATGCATAGAGATGTTGACCGAGATCATAGAGCCCTCTGGCATAGCGAGCAGAATCATAATAGTTCGTGCGATGGGGAGTTTCGTCGGCATAGAGTAGTCTTGCTTGTTGTGCGCTGTCACCTAATTGCAAGGTTCTACCCTCACTGTGCCGGAAGTGAATGGGCTATTCCGACCCGATATGAATAATGTACATCGGGTCGAGGAATGCTGGTGTTTGCGATTAGATCCGTCCGGATCCACCTCAGTTAACGGCAGGCGAGCGGATTCCGTTGGTGACGCCTCCGACCGGTTCAGACTAGAAGATGTCGGCAGGATCGGCGGACCGGAGTTTGCGCATGGCCAGCAGACCAGAAATCGTGCACATGACAACCGTCAGAACGTAAACAAGCAACATCCGAACGACGGTCATTCGAATCGGCAGCAACGTCGCCGACCGCGCGATTTCATATACCCCCATCGAGAGCAGCAGACCCGGTAGGAATCCAACAATCGATAAGATTAATGCCTGTTGCAGCACGACCCAAAACAGGTACCAGTCCGAAAATCCTATCGCTTTCAAAGTGGCGTATTCGGGGAGACGTTCGGATACATCGTTATACAGGATTTGATACACAATTACCGCACCGACCACTAGGCCGATGACGACCGACATCTGGAAGAAGAAACCGACGGGAAGGCTGGCATCGAAAAAGGCCTTCTCCCGCTCGAGAAGTCCCTGCTTGGTTAGTACTGTCACGTCCGCAGGCAAAACCGCGGCGATGTTTGCTTTGGTCGATTCAACGTCAGTTCCAGGTTTCAGCTTGATGATACCGACGTCGGCCGGTCCCGCATCGCGATAGGGAATGAAGTGAAAGAAGTTCGCATCGCTGGTGAGGACGTTGCCATCGTTGGCGAAATTCGCCCCGACCCGGATCAATCCTACGACCTGTACCTCGCGGTGAGACAACTCTGTCGTGACGACCCCTCGAGTTCGGAACAATTTCGGCACCGGTCCGAACTCGGGACGTGATCCTTCATCAAACAGTACTTTCTCTGGCTCGGACAGCTGGGATAATCTTTTATCGACGTCTGGATAATCAAATACTCCGGCGCGAGGTTTGAATCCGATTACGAATATTTCCCGATGCTGGCCACTGACTGGATTCTTCCACGGGGCCAGACTCATATAGAGTGCTGAGACGGATTCAACACCTTTTACGGCCAGTGCTTGGTACAATCGGCGTTCCGGGAAATTGGACGTCGCGACGATGCACTGGTACCGCGGGCCGATGAGAATGAGGTCTGCATTAAGGTGCGAATAAAATAGCGTGACGCTGGTATAGAGAGCGTCTTGAAACGCAAGCTGCAGCATGGAAAAGATAACTGTGAATGCGATTCCCGCGATGGCGGCGGCGAATCGTCCCTTCGCACTGATCAGTTGCAGCCAAGCGACATTGACACGTCCGCTCTTGGTCCAATTTGCGGATCGCACACCAACCATTGGGCTCACCGAATCTTCAGAGCGAAATTATTTTTAGATTTAGTCCATGCGTGACAGCGGCCAAGCTTACCATACGCCTGACAGCAATGAGCGGTCGTGTGCTCAGCTGACCTCACGTTGGGAAGGGACCAAGCGTATCGTCAAATTGAGGCAGCTTTCCAAAATCAATCCCAGCGGGGCGGCAAATTCCCGGAAAGCCTGTTCGTCAGCCTGAGTGAACGGCTGTCCGCCGTGCTTGTTGAGCAACTCGGCCACCCCAAGGATATTTCTCTGCCGGTCGAAGATGGGCATACAAAGTATGCTCTGGGTCCGATAGCCGGTGTTGCGGTCCACTTCCGGATTAAAATCCGGATGACTGTACGGATCAGTTATGTTGAGTGTCTCCCCGGTTCTTGCCACACGCCCGGCGATGCCGATGGTGATTGGCATCCGGATTTTGGCAGTACCTTCCGCCCACTTCGACCACAGTTCTCGCTTCTCTTGAATCGAGGTGTCGGTCGGCGCCGGCTGTGTGCCTGCTACCAGGAACACGGACCCGCGGTCTGCATCCAGCAACTGACGGATCTTGATGACGACCACCTCCAGCATTTCGTCAAAGAGCGCCTGGACGGCCTCCTGGTTGCCCAAGTCATTGACGCTGAGAAACTGATCAAATTCGGCCGTCATTTGGTCCAGCACGTCGAGGAACTGTTTGCCTGACATGTTGCCAACGTGGCGCCGCAATTCTCCCTTACGCTGTAAATGCGAAAAAGTCGAGAGCATCAGGCCGGTGTTGGCCGCGATACTCGCCATGAAGGAAATGATACGGCCATCTTCGAGCGTCAGCACACGGTCGGCGATGTCAAGGATTCGATTGTCGTGCGTGACCATCAGGATGGCGCATCCCTGCTGCTTCGCGAGCGTGTGTATCAGTTCAACGACCTCGCGGCCGGTCTTTCTATCGAGAGCTGCCGTCGGCTCGTCGGCGAGGATTATTTTAGGATGGCGTACGAGCGCGCGCGCAATCGCAACGCGTTGTCGTTGGCCTCCAGACAATTTCGACGGATGGGCCTCAAGAAGATCGCCCAAGCCCACCGCCCGGAGCGCGTCCTCGCTGCGGGTACGAGCCTCATCATCTGAGATGTCTCCGTCTACGCCAAGTGCCATCTGTACGTTCTGACGGGCCGTCAGCGCTTCCAGAAGATTGTGCGCTTGGAAGATGAATCCAATGTTCTCGCGGATTCGGACCAAATCGGAATTTCCGGCTCCTCTCAATTCATGGCTCAAGACTAGAAGGCTGCCATCTTCCACAGAACGGAGCGCACCTGCCAGGGTGAGGAGAGTGGTTTTCCCGGATCCTGAAGGACCTGTGACGATCACGATCTCTCCCGGAAGAATATCTGCGGAGACATCAAATAGAACCTGCCGTCGCAGCGACCCGGAGTCATAATAATGGTTTACGTTGCGAATTGAGATAACTGGTTCCATCGGATCAAAAAATCTCAGCTGGATCGGCGGAACGAAGACGGCGAACCGCAAGCATGCCGGAAAGCATGCACATGATAGCGGTAAGAATGTACACACCTATAAGCCGCAAGAGCGTCATTCTAACAGGCAGAACTGTGGCAGCCTGAACGATACGGTAAACACCGAAGGTGAGCAAAACCCCGGGAGCGAAGCCAATCACAGAAAGAAGAAAGGCCTCCTGCAATACAACCCAGAACAAAGAATGATCGGAGTAGCCGATTGCTTTGAGGGTGGCGAACTCAGACAGGTGTTCAGAAAGGCCGCTATAAAGAATCTGGTAAACGATCACTGCGCCCACGATCAGCCCCATGACGAGAGATGCCTGGAAGATAAACCCAAGGGGTAGGCTGCGGTTCCAGAAATTTTTCTCCCGATCGAGAAGACCTTGCTTGGTCAGTACTGCCACGTCAGCAGGCAGCATCGCTGCGAGTTCCGTTCGTGCCGCTTCGGAGCTGACGCCATTCCGGAGCTTAATCAATCCCACATCGATGATTCCGGGCTGGCGCGCAGGAACGAGTTGAAGAAACGTCATGTCACTGGTAATGAGTTGTCCGCTGTTCGCAAAACTCGCGCCCACGCGAAATAGGCCCACGACCTCGATGCGCCGGTGAGACACTTCGGTGACGACACTGCCATGATCACGCAACAGTTTGCTTATCGGCCCAAACTCAGAGCGGGAACCTTCGTCGAACAGCACATTCCCGGGCTCGGCGATCTGCACCAAATGCGCATTCACCGCCTTCACATCGAACACTCCGGGACGCGGCTTGAATCCGACCAGGAAGATGAAGCGCTCGATATGATTCACGGGATTCGTCCACTGCACCGTATCCATGTACAACGGCGCCACAGACTCGACCCCGTCGGCGGCAAGCGCCTCATAGAGGCGGCGCTCCGAAAAGCTTTCCCTAGCCTCAATCGATTGATACTGGGGGCTAATCAGGACTAAATCAGCGTCGAAGTGGGAATACAAGAGCGTGATGCTGGTAAAGAGCGCGTCTTGGAAGGCAAGCTGAACAAGTGCAAGAATGACCGCAAACGCTACACCAGCGACCGCGGTCAACAAACGTCCTCTGAGCTTGACGAGCAACAGCCAAGCCAGCGGTATAGCAGAGCTCACGGCTGAATCACCACATTGACTTTGCCGTGGATCAGGCCCGCGACCCGTCCACCCTCGTTGAGGCGAATCCAGACTTTGAACACGCGCGCGTCCGCGAAAGCAACCGGGTCGAGCGGGAGAACGTCGTTCTTGGCGAGAGTTGTTCCCACCACCTCGACCACGCCTGTCATCTCGCCCGGGAACAGATCGCTCGTGATGGTTGCCAGCTGAGCGGGCCGAACTCTCGCGATATCAGTTTCGTAAACCTCAGCCTCAACGTACATCGAGTCAGTCTTTCCAAGGTCCAGCAGGCCTCCTGTGCCGACTTCTTCTCCTTCGTGGGCGAGAATTTCTAATACGTCGCCCGCAATCGGAGAGCGGACGACACCAGCATTCAGGTTGGTACGCGCCGCTTCGCTCTGCGCGACGGCGACGCGTAACTCGGATTCGGCGATGTCGAGGTCGGTCGTTCGGACTCTAGAAATGTCCTTGAGGTGCTCCTGCGCTTGCTCGAGCTTCCGCGCGGTCGTGGTAACCGCGAGCGCTCGAGACTCAAGTTCTGCCGCCGACACGTCCGTGTTTTTTCGCAGGCCAGCGTAGCGACCATACTCTGCGCGCGCATTCTCAAGCGAAGCCTGAAGTTGTTCGACTTCAGCTTTCTGAGCGGAGATCTCTGGTTCGGTAGAACCGGCTTTTACCTGCGAGAGCTTCGCCTGCGCCAAACCCACCTTGGCCTCGGCCACTCGCGCCGCGGTTTGCAGCTGGCTGTTCCCGTCCAGAATCGCCAATATTTGGTTTGCGCTGACTCGATCGCCTTGCTTCACCTTCAACTCGCTCACTCGCTGTGGCCGCCCATCGAGGTAGGCTGCGGAGATGCGTAGGACGCCATTCTGCGGCTCGATATGACCAAGACAGGCCACTGCGGCTCGGGGACTGCCGCCGCCCGTATTCTTTGGCGCCGCCGAGGCAGAAGCGCGCCCTCCTTCATGCGAAGGTCTAGCAATGTGACTCATCCACCACCAGGAGGCCATTGAAATCACGAGCAGGAAAAGGAGGAGGGCAGTGAGAAGCAATTTGCGTGAGCTACCCAGAACGCCAAACTGCTTGGTGCTCGCAGTCATGCCGGCGTATATTACACCACGCTTCGTCAAGATTCCATTTAAGGATTCCAAACATTATGTTCAACAGAAGCTGCGTTCTCGTTGCTGTCTTGCTATGTGGGTTTGCCTGCTCGGCGCAATCAACGCCACCTGCTCCAGGGGAACTTGAGCTCAGCCTTAAAAATGCAATTCAGATCGCAACCTCCCAGCAAAGCACAGCAGTGCAGCGGGGAGAGCAAATCGTTAACTTTGCCAAGTCCGAATACGCGCAGGCCCGTTCCAATCTCTTGCCCTTCCTGGATGGCGCAGTGACCGAACAGAACCAGACCGTAAGCCTGAGAGCGGTAGGATTGCAGTCCAACGTGGTCCCCGGAGTTGTTTTTCCCGCATCCGTGGGGCCTTTTTCCACCTTCGATGCCAGGATTCGCATGACGCAGAATATCCTGAATTTGACCACCATTCGAAACCTACAGGCGGCAGCGCGAGATATCCGTGTTGCTAAGGCCGATGACGCGACCATCCGCGACCAGGAAGCCGGCCACGTAGCGAAACTCTACGCAGCCGCACTGCGGGCTGAGACCGAACTGAAGGCCGCTAGGGCCAATATCTCACTGGCCGAGGCGGTACGCGATCTAGCTTCGAACAAGAGATCCGTGGGAGAGGGAACTGATGTCGAGGTGACACGCACTGAACTTGGCGTAACGCGATATCAGCAGCATCTCATCGCGGTGGAGTCGGAGCTCCATCAGGCATATTTGGAACTGATCAACGTTCTCAACCTGCCTTGGGATATTCGATTAAAGCTGACCGGTAAGCTGGCGATTGGATCCGAAGACGTGCCTACCGTAGAGGCTGCTGTCAGGACAGCTCTCCAATGGCGCGCGGACTTGAAGGGCCAGGAGGAACGAGTAGCAAGCGCAAAACTGAAAAATACCGCAGCTAAGCTCGAACGTCTGCCGTCAATTACCGGGTACGGAGATTATGGTGTGCTGAGCGGATCGCAAACCCACGTCGCGGGTGCTTCGCTAAAAATCCCTTTGTTCGACGGGGGGAGGATGGAGGCGGACCGCGCCCAAACGCTTTCACTGATGCGGCAGGAAGAGATAAGGGAAAAAGAGCTTAGAAGACGGGTCGAGTTGGAAATCCGAAAAATATTGGACGCATTGGCATCGAAGCGACGACAAGTTGCCGTCGCCGATGAGGCTGTTTCTTTTGCCGGCGATGCGCTGGCACGAGCAGGCAGACGCTATGAGGCGGGGGTTACGAATAGTATTGAAATGACAGACGCGCAGACGCAGTTGGAGATCACTGAAGATGAACAGGTGGCTGCGTTATTCGACTACACGAATGCGCGGATTGACTTGGCGGAAGCCATGGGTACAATAACGAAACTTGACTTTTGAGCGCGTAGCGTTGGAGGCTGAAGTCGGCGCATATCTCTTCGCTACGTACGCAATGGTGCTTGGGTGCGGGCCGAGTTGTCACGCTTCGAGCAGACGCTACAAGTCCGGCGGAATTCTCGCAAATAAACCCTTGCACTTGAGCCACGCTTACTTGAAATCGTAATTCGTGCGAGGACAGAGGACGAGGCTGCGAGGCCTTGCCCTCTTTAGTTTTCGAGAGCAGAAATATCGTGGCTCACTCGCTCCTATCGAGAAGAGCTAGCCACAATCAATCCACCACCAAGACGAAAGAAAGACGAGCGCCGGGACCGGAACTGCGAAAAATCTCTTCGTAACCGAAAGGGCCATCGGCGGCGTAGCCGTAGAAAAGCGCGAGCAGCGGAAGAAATCCGATCTGGCGCAGGCGAGCAGTGGTTTCAGGAGATGGCGCGCGGCTGTTTTCGGCGGGAGATTTTTGCATCGAGCCGCAGTGGAACGGGCGGCATGATATGGGACGTTCCTGGCTTTTCAATTCAAAGTTTTGCTTGACGGAAAGAGCCCAGGAGCAAGAGAATTCGCCCACCGATTCCGCATTAGACAGCCATAATTCATCGGGGGCCCAGCCATGCACTCGGCGCGTGTTTGGTTACTTCTTTTCTTGTCGGCTGCGGTTGCGGTGATAGGCGCTGCACCCCAGCGAATTTTCGCAGAACGAGGAGCGGCGCTCGCGCGTAAAGAAGCACGGAGCGCTCGATGGCCGGTAAGTCAGCAAAATGGCCATCGCAGAAGGCCTGCGCCAAAGGCGCAGCAGCAAGCTGCGAGTTCTCTGCTTACGGCGGACAATACGTCTCCCACCTTTCCGAAACAGACCGCAGGAACAACGAGCTTGCCCGTTATCGTCACAATCACGAACACCTCAACTACGACGAGTGTAACGATTTCGAGCGTGGGTTCTGATAATCCGGATTTCGCAGTGAGCGGCTGCGCTGTCACGCTTGCTCCGAACGGCACGTGCCAACTGTCGGTTACTTTCCAGCCGAACGCACAAGCTGTGTGCAGCGACACGGCGACGATCACGATTACGAGCAATGATCCGGCAAGCCCGCTCACGCTGGATGCGAGTTCAATTGCGGCTACGGCGGGCGGTCTTGTTACAGATGATCTGCGGGATCAAGCGTTAACGGCGAGCGACTTGGCGCAAGCGCTGGTAGGGTCGGGCGTGTCCATCACCAATGTGGCTTACACCGGAGCTCCGATAGCAGCCGGAACGTTCAAAGGCGGGAGCTCGATCATCGGATTCGACAGCGGCATCATCTTGAGCAATGGAGCGGTTTCGAACGTGATCGGCCCGAATTGCTCTCCAGCAATCACGTGGATAAACAACACGCCGGGGGACGTTGACCTGGCAGCGATTATCGGTCAGCCGACCTTCGATGCGGCCGTTTTAGAGTTTGATTTCAATCCCAGCAGCCCGACGATCCGATTTCAGTACGTGTTTGCATCCGACGAGTACCAAGAATTCGTTTTCGACTTTAATGATGTTTTCGCGTTTTTTGTGAACGGCCAGAATGTTGCGCTGATACCGCAGACAAATTCGATCGTTTCGATCAACAATGTAAACAATGGATCGACGGGCCCCGCCAACATGGGCATTCCGCCGGTGAACCCGTCGTTCTATCTGAATAACGATTTCCCGTCTGCAACCGCACCGTTCAATACAGAAATGAATGGCCTGACGGTTGTGCTCACAGCAAGCGCGAAGGTTAACGCAGGGGCTACGAACCATATCAAGTTAGCCATCGCCGACGCACTCGATAACTTATTGGATTCCAACGTGTTCATAAAGGCCGGCAGTCTTTCGAGCACAGTTGTTTCGCTCTCTCCCACGGGCCTGGCATTTGGAAATGAAAACGTGGGAAGCACAAGCGCGGCGCAGAGCGTGACATTGACGAACGTGGGCACAGCGACGTTGAGTGGGGTGTCCGTCGCCACGAATTCGAGCATCTTCACGCAGACGAATACCTGCACAGCGGACGTCCCTCCGGGAGGAAGTTGCACGATTAGCGTGAAGTTCGCTCCAACGGCGGCCGGACCGGTCCAAGGATCCGTGAGTATCACCGATAGCGCGGGAGACAGTCCCCAGCCCGTCAGCCTGTCGGGAACTGGAATATCCGGTCCGTTTGCAAGTTTTTCTCCTTTTAGCTTGACGTTTGGTCCGCAAGCTACCGGCATGACAAGTCCGGCACAGAAAGTGACAGGTACAAATACCGGGATAAGCGCGTTGACTGTTTCCTCGATAACCATAATTCAAAGCGGAACAGATTTCGTCGAGACCGATAATTGCGTGGACTTCACGATTCAACCTACGAACTCATGCACAATTTCAGTGACGTGGACTCCCGCTGCTGGAATAACCACGCCTGAACTGGGGACGCTGGCGGTGGTGGACAACGCCCAGAACAATGGCATACAAACGGTGGGTCTGACGGGCGGTGTCACGAATACCATCAATGTTTCTGCGTCATCACTCGCGTTTGGCAATCAGCCTGTCAACTCGACCAGCGCGACGCAGACGGTGACTATCACAAATACAGGGACTGCGGTGGTAACGATTCCGAGCGTCATTGTCCCGGCAGGCTTTGCCGAGACTGACAATTGCGTTTCATCCGGTGGGCTGGTGCCGATGGGGCAGACCGGCCAGACGAGCTGCACGATCAATGTGACGTTCACACCGACCAGTGCGACGACGTTTACTGGAAACCTTACCATTACGGATTCAGCGCAGGGCAGCCCGCACACCGTAATGCTGTCGGGCACGGGCACAAGCGGGGCGCCGACGCTTGTGTCGATTGCTGTGACGCCGGCTACGGCGACAGTGGCGGTGAATGGAACGCAGCAATTCACGGCGACCGGGACGTTCTCGGATAATTCGACGAAAGATGTGACCACACAATCGACGTGGACATCCTCGGATACTGCGACCGCGACGGTTGGAATGACTACTGCTTTGGCTACAGGCGTTGTACCGGGCGGACCGGTGACGATCACGGCGAAGGACGGCAACATCATGGGCACAGCGCAACTCACCGTCAGCAGCGCGCCGACGCTGAAGTCTATTGCGGTGACGCCCGCTACCGCGACGATCGCGGTGAAGGGAACACAGCAGTTCACGGCGACGGGAACGTTTTCGGATAATTCGACAAAAGATGTGACCACACAATCGACGTGGACATCCTCGGATACTGGGACCGCGACGGTTGGAATGACTACCGGTTTGGCTACAGGCGTTGTACCGGGCGGACCGGTGACGATCACGGCTACGGACGGCGCAATTTCGGGAACCGCATCGCTCACCGTTTCGAATTCGCCGATTACGCTGACGATTAACCCACCACCCGGCGGCACTTTCCCTCCTGTAGCACCGGGCGGGACGCTTCCTGTGGGGGTCGTTTTGACGGCGAATCCGGGAACAACTGGAACGGTGACGTTCAGTTGCACAACCTCGTCGCCGACGATCACATGTTCGCCGCAGCCTGCGTCGGTTATGCTTACGGCGAATGGACCGTTGCAGATCGCGTTTGTGGTTGAGACGTTCTGCAAGGGGCCAACGACTACAGGACACGTAATGCCGCCAGTCGGACTCGGCGGCGGAATCGCCTTCTTGTTGCTGTCGATGATGATTGCCGGAACCACATGGATGTACCGACGGAATCCGCGCTGGGCGGTTTCGTCTGCGCTGTTCTTGCTGATCGCGCTGGGAGGCGTGGCGTGCAACTCGCTGCCGAGAAACCCGAATGGTGTGACGCTGCCTGGAAATTATCAGTTATTTATTATGGCAACTTTTAACGGCCAGACGGTATCTGCGCCAGCGGTCAACTTCGTCGTTGACTAGTCGAACTTGAGTGACGCGCATCGCGTCGGCAGCCAGGTGGGTGGTTATTAAACGCTGGTAACTGCGCGATCGAGGGAGCATGCAAGGGCTTAAATAAAGTTTGTGAGTAATGAAACCGGCGCGTATCTGCCAGCTTCACAGGGGGTGATTGCGCCTACGATTTCCCTTATCGCGGTGTTATCGGCATACATTGCCATCAACCAACTCCGCTCACACCGTCCGCAGACCACAAGGAAAAGAAATACGAACAACACGAACAATCGCCGGATGATTTTCGCAATCTCTTCAAATCCTCTGCGCTGCCGATCGGGTATTTTCTCTCCACGAAATCATTGATGCGCACCGCTACCTAGAGCAAAACGAGCAGCGTGGCAAGATCATAGTTCGCGTAACCGCCAGAGGAGGTACGATCTAGGGAAGGCAATTGCTGATCTCTCGTTCACCGCACCTTGAGGTACCTGCAGTGGATGTCACGGTGGCAATCAGCGCAGAGCGTGATTGGATTTTCATGTACATCGTCGCCCAGCAGGCTTCGCGAGCACATGTGGTGCACCTGAAGTCGATCGGAAGCAGCGCAATAATTGGCATCGCCAGCCGCCACGCTCGACACTGCAGTGCGAAGTTATTCCTTCAGTGATACGGGATCGGATTCGTTTTTCGGCGACAGCTTATTCAGCAAGGAGACTAATTCACGACCCGAAGCCGGGGTGCCTACCTTGCCTTCCCTGACAATCTCCTTAGCGCCGATGTCGCGGCCATAGAGTTTCCTGTTGGCGCTGCCGTCAGACCGAAGGGTTGAACCCTCCAGGGAGATCCCAGCGAACAGCCCACGGGAACGAGAATAACTAAGGATCTCTGCCCTCATTACGATGTCGGTATCCGCCGCCGCTGCGCGCCCCTTAGGGCCGGCCGCTGCCGAGGCGTCAGCACCAAGCTTCACTTTGCTGCTCATGATTGACTCCGCGCCTCTGGGATTCATTACCAATAGTACGAAGTCCGTAGCCTGGCCGCCCAACTGGAATCCGATATTTGCGCCTTCGAGCGCGAACAGTGCGGGGGCGCTCCAATGTCCGGTAAAATGTGCGCCGGTTCGGCAGGTGATCGCACCTCGACCAAAGTCGCCTCCGATGCCGATCGCGAATTTCAGAACCGAGGGAATCACAATCACGCATTCAGCCTTATTGAGCAGTTCCTTCGGAATCCCGTCGGGGATGTCCATAATTTCTTTAAACACTTGACCACAGGCTTCAAGGCGTTTTTGTTCCCTGCCTTCATTCGCTGCGAACGTGGGACATGCTAGAAAGATGGCGACGATAAGAGCACAGCCTTTTCTCATGGCACGACTCCTAAGCATCTAGTCGATTCTTTTCTCGTCATAGGCAGATCACAACTGTCCTCGGGGTCAGTCTTGTCCTAAGTGAAAACTGAAGGGCGCCACGGCGACGCGGGGAGGGTGAAAATTACAAAACGAACTATCGTAAATCCTTATTTTGCAACAGCGTAGTAATTCCGAGGACACTGAAAAGCGCCCTAAATCAGAGCAATTCAGCGCACGCTGAAGACGGCATATACTCCCGGGTCGACCCAAGCGGATTATACAGACCAGCGGGCAAATCAATACGATGCACGTCAAAATCCTTCCATCAATGTGAGCGAGGTACAAAAGCCTGCTTGGCTTGAAGCAGTTTCGATGGATGTCACTGTGGCAATCAGCGCAGGGCCGATCAGATTGTTTGCGAGACTGAAGAACTGGTTCGTTAGGCCGCTCTGTGATCACGCGGTGCTGGGTCGTCCGAGCGCTTAAGACGAAAGAAACGGGCATCGCAATTAACGCAGCGGAACGGACGGAGTCCGATTGCACGGAGGATATACCTCTCCATGGCGCCGTGCCGATGCGACAGAAATACCTCGGAACTACCGCAACGTGGACAGAGTCGTTTGGAGTCAGGCTTCATTCCTTACACCACGCCCCGATTGGCGTCTTCAAGGACTGAAAGGTAGCCCTTTTCTGCATCCAGGACACCTCTTGAAATTATGCCTTACCCGAACCCACCATCAAACCGCCCAGGAAAACCAGAGCGCCTTACAGTCTCGCTACTACAGGAAGGGCGCTTATGCTTCGCTTTGCCCATAGCAACTGCCGCATGAACGTTTTTCCCCAGTCGTGCCATTTGAGTACGATTGCAAGCATTCCTTTTGGGTTTCAGACCTCGTGTTCCTCAACAAATTTCGAGAAGAGCCCTAGGCCGACGAATTCGTCGGCCTATACGACGGGCTTCCGATATGTGGGCATCAGGAAGATCATGACTTTCCTGGGTTTGCCCCAGATCTTTGTGTCTGTCGTTTTTGTAGGCGTCTTCATCTCTGCCATAGTTGTCTTCGCCTTAGGCATCTCTGTTGTCGTACAGCTTCATTTTACCGCGACTTGAGGCAACTGCCATGGGTATCACGGTGGCAATCAGCGCAGAGCGTGATCAGGTTTTTGTCAGTGTCATCACCCAGTCGGCTTCGCGAGCGAATGTGGTGGACCTGAAGACGATCGGAACCGCCACAGCACTGGCATCGCCAGCCGTCACGCTCGAGCACTTCGGTGCGGAGCTTGCGGTAAGAATCTGCGTTGAGCCGATGTCTCGGCCGTCGCGGTTGGAAATCACTCATTGAACTTTCACCATTTGTTGCACGAATTCCATTTTCTGTGGATCTGGAAGCAATGAATAGAGTCGACCGAGTGCAAAGAGCAGTGAGTCGGAATTAGCAGCCTCGAGGTGAGCTCCGGCAAGGAAATCGGCACAAATCATCTCTAAGCAGTAGCCTCGCGATTTGCTCGCGCCGAGCATCAGTGCCGCCGTTTCGAGCGCTCGCTCAATCACCGGCAACTGGCTCTTATAGAGCTTGAAATAAATGATTTCCCACGGCTCCGTTTCCTGGCCCGTCAAATGCTTCTCAACCTCTCGTTTGAATCCTTCCTTTGGCAGTTCGATCGCTTTGTGCAACCAGGTTGCACAGTCAAACTGTTCACCGTCTCGCCGCGCTACTTTCGCAAGTTCGGCTGCTTTGGCCCAGCCCACTCGCTGCAAGTCGTGGTGAATGCGGCGAGGAAGTTGCTCGTGGATCGCCATCAGGTAGTAGGCTTTGCGCCTGGATTCTGGGAACCGTTTGGTCAAAAAGTCATCGAAGGAGCCGAGATTTTCGAGCCTCCAGTACTGGCCAGCTCGCACTTCGCACAGGTATCGACCCAGTTCGACGAACCACGTGTCCTTCTCTTGCTCGGCATGGCGTTCCCAGGACAAGATTTCATCTACCTTGTCGAGAACGAACAGAGCGCGGCGCCGATTCAGTTTGGGTTCCACGAACACACGCCCGTTAGTCGTCAAATTGGTCAAGCCAATCAAGATCTATTGCCCCCGGTCGGCGAATGAGTTTGGAATTCATCAGCTGCTGATCCCCAAGGCAGAGACCTAGATGGGAACAGCCCACGCATCCGTTTTGTGGAAAGCGAATCCCGCTGTGCGGGAGGAAATGGCCGGCTTCAATCTGCCCGACGGCGGTTTCCACCAGTTGGCCAAACTCTCTACGCTGTTCTTCGTCGATGAATGTCTTCAGATACTGAATTTCGGGCGTGGTCTTTCGAACAAACACCACCAGGGAGACATCCTCGATCCCAGTCATCCAGGAGTAGCAGACGAGCTGTGGATCGAGCGACAAGAGACCCTCGGGTTGTTCTGGGTAGCGCGATCCTGTCGTTTTCCAATCGAGGATGCATTTCGTTCCGTCCAGCTCACCAATCGCATCCACGTAAGATAGAAATTCGCTTCCACACGGAAGTCGACGCGTGAACTTGACCTGGAGATTCCTCTTCGGGCAGCGGATCCGCACACGATCGTCCTGGGCGAATCGTTCGAGCAGGTGAACGCCCTGGTGATACAGCCTGTCCCAGGAGTCGTTCTTGGCATACTGCAGCGCTGCGTCCTGATGTTCTTGCCACTCCTTGAAGAAAACGGCAGTCGAATCTTCTTCGCGGAAATAGGCTGCCAGTGCGTTCTCGAAACAGCGACCGAAAATCATCGAGGCCCGATCTTCCTTTTCGCGCCATCCGTCGAGGTATCGATAGCGGTACTTCCGCGGGCAGCGAAGATACTGGCTAATCTGCGTGAAGCTGTAGGTCATTCGACCCTCCTGCCACGACGCCTTCGCGAGCATCCTTCGAGATGAATTCCCATTCCGTGGACGATGCAAATCCTTCGAGGTTGACAAAAGAGCGGCCCGCAAAAGTTTTTCTCGTAGTGCGCAGCACACCAGTTAGGCCGAGCAAAGCTTTTTCATCCACCTCGTCCCGGCCGAGCAAGTCCGTGTCGTAGCCGAAGTCCCGAAGAAACCAGTTCAGCTTCCAGAGCGACTTCTGGGTGCAGTAGATTCGTCCGGAAACCTTGTGGGGAAAGAGGTTGCTGGGTTCGAGGATCGCAAAGCTGAGAATGAAGAAAGGTTTTTGCGGGTGCCATCGATAGTAAGCGCGGTCGACCCGAACCAGGAATATGCCTTCCAGAATCCCATCACTACGTGGTGCTTCAGCATGCAAACCCGGGATGTGTCGTTTCATGATTTCACCTCCTCAAGCTGGTTGTAACTGTTCAACTTGCAAATCAGGGCGGCTCGATCCTTGACGGCTTCTTCAGCCAGTGTGGAAATGAAAGCGTCGACCAGATCTCGGCTGGCATCGCGGAGCGCTTCGGTTCCGCAGAAATTAGCCGCATAACGTTTCACGAGGGTGGGATCGAGTTCGTATTTGCGAATCAGTAGGCAGAGTTTGTCGCGGAGCCTGGGCTGGCCAGTGCCGGAGCCGTTTCCATTCGGATGACTGGAATCGATCCCTTTACCCTGGACTCGCTCAGGCGGCGAAGAGAGATACCCGAGCTCCTCGACCGAGCAGATACCAATCCCGTAGGCCTTGCGCAAAGCGCGGTTGACCGCACGGGTCTCCGCAACGCGCATTTCGGCGCCACGGACCAAAGAGGATACGTTTGATGGATCGGCATCTCCGTATCCGACGAATCCCTTCGAACCTGCCGGTTTGTAGACGACGGCCTTGAAGACCCAGCGGCAAGACAAGGAATCGCAAAACTCACGAACGGCCGAACTCGGATGCCCGAACAACATCTACGTTCGGCTAATCGCAGGAGCCCAGCATGGGTCACATACCAGCGCTCATTGATGTAATTGACGTCTCCCAGCGCGAGAGACAGGTGGTATTTCCGTGTCAGCTCATCGAGTGCTTGAAGAGTGAGACTTGGAATGTGTCCCCAAGCTGCCCGAGCGTGCTTCAGGTTGCTTCGGATTAACCGAGTTCGGGTCCTCATTGGCATCTCCGAAGCGTGCTTGGCGCTATTCGCTGCGGCGATGCAGGGATCCGCTCGGCATGGAGAGGTAAAAAACTTTGAGGGTAGGAGAAGTTGCAGCCCGAATGGTAAACCGCTAACCTTCTGTCAGCCATCGTTGCCTGCCTCAAGACGACGTGGTTAGGGACGCGTTCGTGTTACTAGCACGGGCGCGTCCCGTTTTCTTACGTCTTCTCTTTAGACTTCCTGTTCTTAGTGCGACTCTTGCCCTTACCCCAGTACCGCGCGGCCTTATACTCGCTCAGCTTCGCCATGTCTTTCTTCGTCCAAAACCTCAGGCGAACGCCAGCTAGGACCTGAGTAGTTGGGACGGGGATTCGCCCTTCGTGAACCCAGCGTTGCAGCGTGCGACGATCAACTCCCAAGATTCTCGCCGCCTCGGAAATGGAGTACGCTTCCATCTATAGAATGCCGCACCATGCGGCATTTGTCAAGTAAAAATCCAGGCCGCAAGGCTTCACTAAGACGCCTTACGCAGGCAGCACGAAGAGTATCAATTTCTGGCCAAACCGGAAGTCCCGATCACCAAAATATTCAAAACGTTGCCAGTTTCAGTCTAGCTGGCGATCCGAACACCATTGGTCGTGCTCGCCACGTCGGATTGCCGCGGACAATTCGGCGAATCGGGGCAAGGTTTCGCAAGAACAGGCATAGCGCGGGCCTGCACTTTCGTAGTCCCGTCAGGGACGCCACGCGCTGCTGTCGCGATAACCATCAACGGCTGTCATCCTTGGCAGACTCAAATCGCATTCCCCTTGAATCTGACGCACTATTCCAAACGAACGCGACTATCTGATGTTTAAGGATTTAATAGCGGATTGCGGGCGCTAGATCATGCGAGCATCTCTTCCATAGTGAAGGCTAACCTCACTGTCACAAAAACAGTACTTCTCGACTATTGCTGCCAACGTCTTTGGCCTTCAAGATGAACAGCACAGCGGGGCCGACGACGTTCATTGTCTGACCGGGGCGTTGCGTAGGGAAGACCTAGGCAGAAAGGTGCGTCATAAGTTCCGTCGAGCAGCGCGAAAAGGAAGGCCTGATTCTGTGCACAGTGCCCACGTAAGCGAACTGGAAATTCCGGTTACGATCCAAGCGTCGAAGCTCGTGGAGGGGACGGACCGACGAGAGCTATTCACCGAGGCCACAAAAACGACAATTGTCTTCGAGAACGGTGCGGTACTTTGCCTGAAGTCGAGCGTCCTCCCCGGGCAATGTGTTTTTCTTCGAAATGAGCACTCCGGAAAAGAGATTCTGTGCAAAGTACTCGAGTCGCGGCAAGGAGGACTCGCTCACTACACCAACCTCGAATTCGTCGATCGCGATCCGAAATTTTGGGATGTCCCTGCTGAACAACCAGTGGCAGCCAGACAGACGCCGGAGATTCAAGAAATAGAGCCGGGCGGGTCGAGTCGGGTCGCCACGCCGAGGATGGAGCCGAGCTCACGACCCGGCGGCGACATCCCTTTGACCTTTCCGGAAACTAATACCATGGCGCCCGTCTGCCCTGAGTCGACAGATCAACCAGAATGGAATGATGCGAAAGACGGGGAGCTCATGGCCGCGCTGATTGCAATAGACAGCAAGCAGCCGGCCAAGCGAGAATCCGACAAGAAAAGAGCAACCGAGTTCGAGCGAGAGGTGGCGTCCGAGGGTGCTTCAGAGCAAAGCGAAACAATTTCGGACACCGCAAGCGATGCGGAAGTATTTTCAACGCCGGCATCCCGGATTTGCCGAACGCGCAAGTTCACGGCATACAGGAATCCAATTGCGGTCGGAGTCGCCGCGTTCGTCTCGATCGCGGCGGTCTTGAGCATCGCGTGGCACATTAGACGTAGTTCGATTCACAGCAACCGACCATCCGCATCCACCACTCAATCAAGGCAACACGCGGTTCCCTCCACTGGGCAGTCGTCGCCAACAGGAGGTTCGGCTGTTGCCATCGGCACGCCAATGACGGCAGGCGCCCCGCAGCGAAGCAACGTCGTCCCAGATTCTGCCGTGTCCGCCACACCCAAAGTGAAAACAAGCAATGGCACACTTAGTTCCCCGAAGGAAGCATTAGCACAGGCAAAATCTGGAAAGCTAAATGAGCTGAATGCCGGGGAAATCCTGCCGGCAAAAATCCTGTCGCAATCTCTGCCATCCATTCCTCCGTGGGCGAAAGGGCTCGACATGGACGGGATTGTACAACTCGACGCCCTGATCGATGAAAACGGGAACGTGGCGGAAGTAAAGCCAATGTCTGGACCGCGCTTACTGCAACGTACGGCCGAAAGAGCGGTGGCGCTATGGATATTTCAACCAGCACTGTCGGACGGGAAGCCGACTGCAACACACATAGTGCTCACGGTTCAGTTCCAGAGGTAGAAAAATTCAGATTCGAGGCGGGGCCGGTGATTAGATTTTTTTCGAGAGACTGAGGAACTGGTTCGTTAGGCCGCTCTGTGATCACCCGGCGCTGGGTCGTCAAAGCGCTTAAGACGAAAGAAACGGGCATCGCAATTAACGCAACGGAACGGTCGGACTCCGATTGCGCGGAGGAGAACCTTCTCCACGGTACCGCGCCGATGCGATCGAAATACCTCGGAACTACTACAATGTGGACAGAGTTGTTTGGAGTCAGGCTTCATTTCTTACACCACGTCCGCGATTGCCGTTTTCAAGGACTGAAAAGCAGCCTTTTTCTGCCACCTGTTTGGCTGGGGCGCAGTCCGGTTCATCGGCCAAGTGCACCTCAGAGTCATTGAAAATCCTCGAAGTGATCCCATTCCCTCTTATCTTCCGCCACTTTTTGAAAAGCGGCAAGGTTGAGCACGGGCATGGCGACTTCGGAAAGGTCCCTGCGGTTGCGGCGGACGAAGGAAACCGCCTTGCGGATCGAGGGCATCCACATATCGTCCAAGAGAATGTATCCGCCCATTTTGCAGGCCAGCGCACATAGAGTGAATTCGACCAGGGTGTCGTCGAAGCGATGGTTAGCGTCAATGAAAATCAAATCGTATTGAGTTCCGTCGCTTATCATGCGCGGAACAGCGAGAAACGACTTTTCTTCGATTAAGCGGAACGATGTATCCATGCCCACGGCGCGCGCGTTTTGTACCGCTATCCCTTGCCAACCGTTACTCTCGTATGGATCGATCGCGGTGTGTGTGGCGGCAGGATTGGAGCGGATGGCGGCCAGAAAATAGAGAGTGCTGAAACCGTAAGCGCAGCCAATCTCCATGGTGCGTTCCGCTTTAGTGTCGCGGCAAAGACGATAGAGACATGCGCCCTCTTCGACCGAGATTCTAGTATCCAGACGCAATTCGTGTTTTTGCCCGTCCGATCCGGTTTGTGGCTGTCCCGAATACATCGAGCGCAGCACGGTTGAAAACGGTTCGCCGATTTCGGCGAGCTTGCCGAGGTCCGTTTGCTCTGGCTGAGACGTGTTCCCAGAATGCCACAGCGCCTGTTTGGTTTTGCTCAGCGCGGAATAGACCGTCGGATTGAGGCGTGACCTTAGAAATGACTTAGGGTTGTTCACAGCGAAACGCTCACTCGCTCACACCACGCCCCTGATTTTCGATTCCAACCCACTGAAAAGCGGCCCCGTTCTGCAACATGGGTGACAATCTTAGAGCATGTCCGTACGCCTGTTCGATGCGGTTGCGCTTGCCCAGGCCCTCCACTTGAATCACAATTCGGCTCATACGCTAACTATCCTCCAGAATGTGCGTCAACCGGGACACCTCTTGAAATTATGCCTTACCCGAACCCGCCTAGCGCGGAAAAAACCGGGCGGACGGGTTCCAAGCCCCGGCTACGTCGCGCTTGCTCAATCGCCTACAGGTTCCGCCGTATTCTAACGGGCAGCCCTTCGCTTCCATCCTTCATCGGACTCAAGAGCATAAATCATTGTCTTTTCGGCCTATCACGAGGCGGGAACTCATCAAAATATCCACCGGCGCGACTGCATCCGGACTAGCCTCCCCGCTGCTTTCAGGCTGCGGCAGCGGAGGCGGTGCTGTAGGAGGAAACCCGGGTCCATCGGCGTGCGCAAAGCTGAGTAATCACGTTGCGCCGGTAACGGCGCCTCTCGGCACGCCAGGAGAAGTTACACTGACCGCTGCAATTCCAGCTGCTCAATTCCTACTTATCGTTCGACACTTCGCCCTCTTCATTTGTTTTTGCTAAACTGAACCCAACTGTCGATATTGCTATGGTCGATGATTCATTCCTGAACTCACCGCGCTCGCGCTTCCGCGCCGCCATGGTGTTGGCCATGGTGGCAGACGCGGTTCAGATCATCGGGTTCTCTTTGTTTGTTGAGGGCGCGCTATCGCCGCTGGATGACATCTTGGATTTCATCACGGCTGTGGCATTGGTTCGCATGCTTGGCTGGCACTGGGAGTTCCTGCCGTCGTTGATCGCCGAACTAGTGCCCGGCGTGGACTTGATTCCTTTTTGGACGCTCGCGGTTGCCAACGTTTATCGGAAATGGAAGCAAGATGAGGCTGCTCGAGATCAAATAAGTGAAGGCCCGCTGGCTAGAGTACACGAAGCGGTACGCAGACCTCATGAATATGTTTCCTTCGGAGGGTAGGAAGGCGCGGCTCGACTTCTTTGGGGAGCATCCGCCGGAGAGCGACTAGCTGTCACTGTCGGCGCTTCGTTACATGAATGTGCGTTCGGAAGAGTTCTATCTCTGCAAAAAGAAATACCTTTCCAGCGACCTGTGGAGAATATCGGAAGCCGAGCTAAAGCAACACTCGGCAGTACTCTCGTGCGAGAATGGCCGAAACGTCGCGCAAAGTTCCAACCTTATCCAGAGTTCCTGAGAAACGAAGTCAATTCACTCTCAAGGCAAGCACCACTTAGGGACACTGTCGAGATACCAGCCGACGCAGCCAATACAAACTTTTCTCGGGCCGGAATTGGCGCTGCTCGGTACTGGCGTTACGGTTTAGCGAGAGCAAACGCAAACAGGGCTGATCCCGCCGGCAAGACGACATACTGTTTTCCGTCTACCTCGTACGTCATCGCAGTAGAATAAATGGCCGCTCCGAGCTGCACGTGCCACAAGTCCTTTCCGCTTCGCGCATCCAGCACAATAAAATTCCCGTCCGAATCCCCCGCAAACACCACGTTTCCCGCGGTTGACAAGGCTCCACCATTCGGAGCGCTGAAATACTTGAACTCCCATTTCTGCTCGCCGGTCAGCGGGTTCAATGCCTGTAACGCTCCCTTCGGCCTTTCCACCGGATCCGGCACGTACACGCTTCCCAAGAAATCATGCCCGGCGCGATATTGCTGCGGGGAACTGGTAAAAACGTCGCACTCTGTCGACGTGGCGACGTACAGCAGCTTCATGTTTGGGCTGTAAGAGGGTGCATACCAGTTCGTCAGTCCGAGTGCCCCGGGGCAGACAAGATTTCCCCCGTCCTTCGTTTCCAGTGCCGTGTTCACGACCGGTTTGCCATCTGCACCAATTCCTTTGGCCCAGGTCACGCGTCCAAACGGTTTTGCGGAAAGAAACTCTCCGTTAGTGCGATCCAGCACATAGACGAAACCGTTCCGGTTCGCCAGCACCAGCAACTTCCGCTGCTTCCCGTACCACTCCGTATCCAGCAGCACCGGAATCTGCGTGGCGTCGTAATCGTAAACGTCATGAGGTGTAAATTGGAAATACCACTTCAACTTTCCACTGTCCGCATCCAGCGCGAGCATCGAATTGCTGTAGAGATTGTCTCCGTTGCGATCGCCACCATAATTGCTTGGAGAAGGATTACCCGTTGGCCAATAAACAAGATTCAATTCCGGATCGTACGAACCCGTAATCCACGCCGGGGCGCCGCCTGTTTTCCATGAATCGCCCGGCCAGGTCTGATGTCCCGGCTCGCCAGGACCCGGCACGGTGTTGAATCGCCACACGCGCTTGCCGGTATCCGCGTCGTACGCATCAATAAATCCGCGCACGCCGTACTCGCCGCCGGACACGCCGACAATCACTTCGTTCTTCACGGCCAGCGGTGCCACGGTGAACGTGTAAGCCTGGTGAAAATCCGCGGCCGTCACATCCCACAGCACATTTCCCGTTTTCGTATCCAGCGCGATCACATGCGCGTCCAGCGTCGCCAGGAACAGTTTATTGCCGAGAATCGCGAACCCGCGATTCACCATCCCACAGCACGGCTGCAGTTTGTCCGGCAAATTCCGCTGGTACCGCCAAATGGCGCGGCCTGTCCGGGCGTCGATGGCAAACGCGCGGTTGTTCTGTCCTGTTCCATAGAGCACGCCATCCACCGCTAGTGGGGTGGTCTCAAACTGTCCAAGATCGCCAACCTGAAAGGCCCATTGCAGCGACAAAGCGGACGCATTGCTCGCACTGATCTGATCCAGTGTGCTGTAGCGCCAACCTGCATAACTTCCTGAGTACGTCAGCCAGTTCTGCGGTTCCTGCGCAGCTCCGCGGATTCGCTCGTAGGTGACCTGTGCCGTAGCAATCGAAGCGGTGAATACCAACAGCCCCAACAACCCGAACCATTTTTTCATCATGCCTTTCTCGATGATCGACGGCATAACTTCCGGTAAATCGATTCGGTTAGATAAACAGGCAGGTTCATTCACCCCGCAAACTCTCCATGTACGCGAGCAGGTCCTGCAGTTCTGGTGCGCTGATCATCTGCTCGGTATACGCAGGCATCAGCGATGTGCGCTCGTGGACAATATTTTTCACATCACGCTTCAAAAGAAGCCAAAGCCTCTGGCTGGTGTCCAGAAGCTGGACCGAAAATGTATCTTCGTTTTTAGCTACACCGGTCACTTTTTCACCGTTCTTCAGAACCACGGTCACAGTGTCGTACAGCAACGGCGAACCGTAGTGGTTATTGGGATCCAGCATCCCGTCGCTCAATTCCTTATCCGGGTCGCGAATTGACTCGGTCAAGTAAGTTATCGATCGTGAAGCGCCCACGCGCGTTAAGTCCGGCCCCAGCAGCCCTCCGCGTCCCTTCACCATGTGACACGTCGCGCAACCCGCCTCTCCGTGGAAAAGCTTTTCGCCCTTCGCTGCGTCACCTGAAGCCTTGGAATGTTGCGATGGGGTCCGCGAGCGCAAATACGCAATAATCGCCCACGTCTCAGAGTCTTCAAATCCATTCGCCGGCATTTGCGTCCCCGGCACTCCCTGTGTAATGGTGCGAAATATCTCGGCGTCACTGGAGCCGTGCGTCCACCGGCCCGACGTGAGGTCCGGCCCACGCCCACCACCTTTTGCACTCAGTCCATGACATGGAGAACAGTTGGCTCGAAACAGCGAAGCACCCTCGTTAATCGCCGCTGAATTGGCCGCAACCGGATTGGTCATGGGTTTCGCTTGTACCGCCTGCCCGTATATCACTCCAATTTGTACTGGGAAGTACAATGCAACGAGCAACGTGGTCAGGGCCATTGTCCGCGCCGGTCTCTTCATGCGCTCATTCACGTTTTAACTCCTTGTCATCGCACAGTTCTGAAGCTCCGTCACCCTCCTGCCAACGCAAGGTCCGGCGCTGCGCGGTAGTCTACGGAAGGAGCAATGGCGCGTCAACGTCACTTCGGGGTGAGCGCTAGACACGCTTGTTTCTGTCGAGCAGATGTTTTTCGAGGTCCTGCTGCTAAATCCGCGGCGAAAATTACTCAAATAGGAAGGCGCCCACCCCTAAGCATCATCAGGAAAGCGCCTCGGATGCAAGATTTCGTGGGTGATGAATTTCTTCCAAGAGACTTGGGATCGCGCTTCCCCTGCGATGATGTTCATGCGCCCGAGCCGGAAGGGCCTTCGGCGATTATGGGCGGTTGAAAACCACCAGCACACTGCGTGAAATGCACCGCAACCCCCACGCCGGGAACCCTTAGACTTTCGCAGGCTCTCCCCGACACACAGTGGCTACTACACTTAGCCTCGCAATGCTGGACTAAAGGGTTTGGCCCTCATCCTGTATTGCTCGATTTCAGATAGGAAAAGTTCTCGGGCGCCGAATCCCGAACATTGACTCCTGCCATCGTATATGGCGGCTTTGGCCGGTGAATATCACCAGGGCGGTCGGATGGGAACATGTGTAGTCTGCAAGAATATTTGAAGGGCCTGGCTCCTGCGCGTGACCGCCGCCTTAAGATGCGCGTCACTCCTACTTCCCCGGTATACGTAATGTTCGGCGACACCGGCGGCAGCGTCGTCAATGTAACTGAAACGGGCATGGCCATTGCCATCGTTGTAGGCAACCTTCCGGCAGTAGGTGATTACCCCACACGCATTCGCTTACAGTTGCCGATGTCCAGCCAAAACGTCGAAGTCTCCGCCCGGATCGTGTGGCTGAGGGAATCTAAAAAAGTCGTCGGCGTCCGCTTGGTTGATTGCACCGTCGACGCCCGCTCGCGGGTTTCACACTGGATCGCATCCGAAAAGTTAGCCACCGAATTTGAACAGCCAGCACAACTCCTTGCCCACAACAAGCAGCCTTTGGAGGTCGGCTCATCTAGCAATACATCGGCTCGCGATGAGGAAGCAGCAGCGCATTATGCGGAGGTGTTTCCGGCTGAAAAACATTATGCAAAACACCTCATCCCGGTCGACGAAAACAAGCCGCAGCAAGATCCGTTTCCGGCTCCTGTCAGGCCCCACACCGGTCCTAATGACTTGATTCTCCGCGCCGCTTCGAAAATCTCAACAGCCAATCTTTCTCGAATCCTCAGCTCGCCTCAAGTGCAGACCACCTCCGACCTGGTCGCGTCCAGCGCGTCCAATGCTCCAACCGCCGGATTTGGACGGCAAAGTCCAACAGACGAAGTCAAGTCGTCTGCGGACGGTGCTGTGGGCTCAGTCTCGCATCCCTATATCTTTGATCTGTCCGGATTGCACGTAGCCGCACTGGTGTTCTTGTTCGCTGTGGTCGGTTTAATCATTGGGATTGTGGCAACGAAAGCCAGCGTTGATATCTTGGCTTCTCTGGGCCGCGGCCCGTTCGGAAAACATGCGAGGTTGCACTCACTAAGTAGAAACACTGAACCGCCCGGTGGGCTACGGTCAGATTCTGCTCCGAGCGTATTCCCGACGGAAACATCTTCAGCACAGACCGGCCGATCCTCTGTTGATCTAGGTAGCTCCATTGGAGCTAACAGGGTTGGCAGCTTCAGGCCTCTCAAAGAAAAAGCCAAGGGAAGCGCCCTTGACTCTGAACCTGACGGGAGTGTGCACGCGAGAAATTCAAATTCATCTATCTCTACGAAAGTAGAACATGAACCATCGGCTGATTCCGAGCGGCGTCCCAAACGCAACGACGTGAAGAAATTAATTGCGCGAAGCATGCCCCCACAGGCGACTGCCGAACACGCACATTCAACGGTGGCTGTTGGCCCAATTCGTAGCGCACGAATAAATCGTGTTGTTCTGGTCGCGAAACCCGCGACGAGTACTGCGGCGAAACCGTCGCTGCTGGCCGCGAGTCCCAAACGCCCTCATCTGGCCGAGGCTGTCAACCCGAAAGGTACCGGGCCCGGAAATCCCACTTCGGATTCGGCAAAGTCTGCGGCGGCTGCAGCGTTACCCCCACCCGCGAGTCCCAAGCCCAAGAATCCAGCTATAGCTCGAAGCTCGTTAGGTGCGGCGCCAAGAAATCCCGCGCCCCCCACAGCGAAACCCGCTGTCCCCACAGCACCGAACCCACGGCTACCCGCGAACTCCGAACTCGCACGTCCGGCTACAGCTGAAGGCTCGTTAGGTGCGGCGCCAAGAAATCCCGCGCCTCCCACAGCGAAACCCGCTGCCCCCACAGCACCGAACCCACGGCCACCCGCTAACTCCGAACTCGCACTTCCAGTTACAGCTGAAGGCTCGTCAGGTGCGGTGCCACGAAATCCCGTCCCTCCCACGGCTGCGCAGCCGAATCCGTCGCCACCCGCCTACCTCGTCACTGTCCCCTCCAAAGGCAGCAAGCCGCTGAAGCTGGTTTTTCCGCAAAAGCAGATTTCGTTATCGTCTTCGCTCATGATTACAACGCAACTTTCTGTTCTTGTTCCTCCTGAGTCTGGACTCGTAGCGGCTCACGCCTCTCGATTGCAAGCAGGCAAGCTTGTCTCCTACGTTTTGCCTCGCAATCCGAGGCCAGGGGATCAATACGGAGCCGAAGAAACAGTAAAGGTTCACGCCACCATTGGGCAGCAAGGTTTAGTGACGGAAATCAAGCCCGTGAGCGGACCGATCTTTTTACTGTCCTCCACAATGGGCGCCGTTCACCTATGGCGCTACAAACCCACTCTACTAAATGGAATGCCTATCGAAACTCACCAGGACGTCACTGTAATATTCAAACTTCCGCGGTAAAATCAGAGCCAATCGGCATGTTGCCGCATAACTGGGTCCAGTTGATTATTATTCAGAGGTCGCTCGAAGAATTAAAACCCGACCGCCCGGCCTTTATTATGGGGTTAGGTTAGGTTCGCCCTCCTCGGTGAGGATGGGGCAATCCGGATGGCCGCCGGTTGCCAACAGGCACGAAATTGGAATTCCCGCTAAAGCCCTGTTGGATTAAAGCCGAACCCAGCCGGTGGCCGAAAACCACCACCTCCGCGCGAGACGCAATTTTCTCAAACCCTTCTCTGATAGTCACAATTGGACTTACCCTCAGCATACCCCGCGAAGAAGTTTGGTCCTGGTCCTGCATTGCACTTAACAGCTTAAAAGATCTTGGTTGCTCTCCTCGACGCGATTAACGGTATTAGGAGCTTTGTAGTCGGCGCATCGCACAAAGCGGTGGGGGTGCCAGCCGCACGCCAGTAAAATCGTGTCGGGGTAGCACTTTTCGGGCCCAGTCATGAAATACGAACGCGCCAAGCCCAACGTTGCTGGACTCACCTCTCAACTGCAACAGGATGAGATGAGATTAATCCTGGCCGGTTTGTGGCCACCGCTTAAGCCATTGCCGGTATTCAAGTATGGAGCGGATGAGTATCGCGCCGAGATTCATTTCGACAGGACGCGCGGAGAGTGGGTCTGCCGCAAAACGTCTTTGCTGTCGAACAAAGTTGAAGAACTGCGCGGTAGATTAACAGAAATGACCATAGCATTACCCCATACTCAAGCAGAGGTGTTCACCGAAGCTGCCGAAGCAGAATCGCAAGAGCAAGAATTGGAGAACGAAGCCAATCGGCGTCTCCAGGCCATTCTTGAGTGGCGGGAGAATTACGGAAACGGCGCACTCTATTCTGAATTGCAGGCCTATCTTTCCGAAAGCCAGCAAGATGAAATCTACGACAGTATCCGAATGACTCTTACAGCTCGGCAGCTTCAATTTAACCCGAAGAATGTTGAGTTCGTCTTTGACGCACTCTGGAATGCGCGCGGGCGGCTAGCAACACTCATTGAAATCGCGCAGCGGAATAAGGCGCAGCTGGAAGCAGACGTACAGCCACCACCTTACGAGGGAATGTTCCCGTCTGAAAGCACTTACGCAAAACACACCACGGTTGACGGAATCAAATTACAGGAGGGGCCGCTCCCAATTCCCGCCGTTTCTCACTCCGACGCCGGTCATTCGGTGATCGGTTCCGCTGGTGGAATCTCAACCAGCGACTTCCCGCAACGCTTAGAGGCCAGCTTTCCATCGGAACGGGCGAGACATTTCGTGCCCGAACCGATCAAGACGTCTATTCCCGAGTTAAGCGAAAGCCCAACAGCAGAGTCTGTGGACAGTTTCATCCCTACGACCCTTGAAGACTTCCCAACAGAGCCGATTGGAAGTATATCCCCCGTCGCGCGTGAGATTCTGGGTGCAATATTCGTGCTCTTGTTCGCGCTGATCGGTTTCACGCTTGGGCTTACAGTGGGACGCGGCCCGCTCGGGAGAAGCCTCCGAGACACCGAGAAATCAATCCTGGCTGCTGATGCCACGTCACCGGCACCGCCTAATCAACCTGGCGAAATGACTTCGCCAACTTCTACTCCGTCGGCGGCAGATACCTCCGATACCCCTGCCGTAAATCCGCCATCACCGGAGACAGAAGAATTGCGCCCAGAAAGCACATCCGCTCAATCCCTCAATGCACGACCAGCTGATTCAGTTATTCGTGTGAGACCGACCGAACCATCTTCAGCAGTTACGAGCCGTTTCCACATTAATTCCGATCACTCCTCGGGTGCCAATAAACTCGATGACACCCCGCCTTCCGAAGAAAAGTCCAAGGAAGGCACACGGGACTCTGACCCTTCCGTGAAAGTGGCCTCGACAGATTCAAATTCATCTCCGACAATAGAATCTAAACAATCTGCTATTCCTGAGGCCGGTCCTAAGCGCAGTGGCTCGACCGGGCTAATTGCGCGAAGCGTGCCGCCACCGGCCACTGCCGAGCAATCACATTCAACGGTGGCTGGTGGCTCAATACCCAGCGCGCGAAGAAATCGTGACCTTCTCACCACAAAACCTGTGTCGGCCGCAACGCCGAAATCGTCGCCGCAAACGCCAAGTCTCAAACACAGTTATCCGGCTGCGGCTGTCGGCCTTGTTCGTAGCGCGCCAAAAAATGTTGCCCTTCGGACCGTAAAACCTGTGACGGCCACTGCGCCGAAACCGTCAGTAGTGGCTACCAAACACAATCGTCCCGCTGTGACTGAGGACCCGAAAGATGCCGCGTTGGGAAATCTGGCCCCACGCAAGATAACGCCTGCGACAGGCACAGCATTGCGACCGTCGCCGCCTTCCGTAATCCTTGTTACTGCACCACCCAAAGTGAGCAAGTCGTTCAGGCTGACTTTCCCGGAAAAACCTATCGCCGCCTCTTCTTCGTTCGCGATTACCTCGCAGCTTTCCGTTTTGGTCCATCCCGAGGCCGGACCTGGAGTAGCTCGTCAACCCACTCGGTTGCAAGCTGGTGAGCTTGTCTCCTATGTTTGGCCTCGCTATCCAAAACTGGGGGATCGATATGGATCGACAGAAACCGTAAAGGTCCGCGCCATCATCGGACAGCTCGGCCAGGTGCTGAATGTAAAGCTCGTGAGCGGCTCGATCTCTCTTCTTCCTGCTTCAATGAGCGCCATTCGCCAGTGGCGTTACCACCCCACTCTCTTGAACGATGAGCCTGTTCAAGCCCAACAGGACATCACGATTGAATTCCAGCCACCAAAGTATTTGTCGCATCTGCGCAGGCGTTGACTCTTTCTAGTATGACGGGGGCAGTCAACCGTCTTCGAAGTCATGAAGAGTTCCCGAGGCCAGCCCGGCAGAACCGTTTCTTGCTTTCGTTCTGCTAGACCTGCGCCTTCACCAGCTTCTTAACAAGTGCACTCGACAGTGGCTTGTGCTTATGGAAGTGGATGGTTCCTTGGACGTGGGAGAAGCAGTCCAACCCTTGAAACGCCCCGATCACGGTCACACTAGAAAACAAATTGCTGAAGACTTTAGCGGTACGTCGCAATGCCGTATCAACACAGGCCATCGTTGAAAATGAAGGGCATAGGCTCCGCGTAAACTGGAACTACACCCAAAGAGGAAACCAGACTAGTGGGATCGCAAATTCGCCTCTAGAATTGACGCCTTTTCCCGTTCAACGTTGAGCTGCGAAGTCTTTCGCCAATTCACATCGCGGAGCTCTACAGCGCCCACATGCCCGTCGGGACGCACGTAATTAAGGCGATCGCCGTCGATCCGATACTTTGTTACATCGAAAGCGATATCGGACGTCAGAGCAATCCGGGTGACCCGTGCCGTCTCAGGTTCGAGCGGAGCCTCAGGTTCGAGGGGAGCCTCAGGTTCGAGGGGAGCCTCAGGTTCGAGCGGAGATTCTGATTCAGAAACAATGTCTTCCATTAGCCGAAGGGTGAGCGCCTCTTCTCCCTTCAGCATGGGTCGGGGACCGCGGGCAGGCAAGGAAACGACCTTCCAAGGCCAAAGAGGAGGAATCATCCACTCAATCGCATCGCGCTTGGCATGGCCGTGGCCCTCGATATCGCCTTGACGGTCCGTCCGATATCCGTGCGCCACAATTATTTTGCTGGAAATTGGCATATCTGTGTTGGGCAAGCTGATCCGGTCAAATTGGATCTGCAGATATCCCTTTCCGAAGAAATGCCCCGGTTCCTTAGCCGCTTCCAGGTGGCCCTGCAAGTAGCTGCCCCGGGGGAAGACCGTTCGCCCAAATTGCTGAAGGCTGCTGAGGTGGCATAAAACCGGGTCGCCGATGTCAGCAGTGGCTGATGAGAAATTGGGTTCGTCCAGGGTACAGTGGAGAAGCGTCCCGGCAGGCACAACGATTTCCTGAGCGCGTATGCCCGTCTGGCACAAAAGAAGATAAAACAACGAAATGAACGCGTAAGTACGCCACATGTCTGGCCTCTTGATTAGCGGTCAGGGAGCACAAACAGTAAGAGCAAGAAGACGAATAGGAACTAGGAAACCGTAACAAGGAGCTACCCTGCCCGCAAATGTGATTTGGGGAAATTACTCTCAGGCGACACTCGTTGGCAAGACGAAAATGCGAGGCTTAAATTCCGGCAACAAGCCTTATCTGACGGCCAATCCCGAAATATGGATCGTCATGCAAAAGCACCTCGCATGCAACCTGGCCGGAACCGTTTTAGGGGTGACCGGATCTTTCTTTTGAGAAACTGAAGAACTCGTCGTTAGGCTGCTCTAAGATGCTGAGATGTCGGGCCGTAGGAATCTTTGGGCCCATAGAATCGAGCATTGCGATTAGCGCAGCGGAACGGTCGGACTCCGATTGCCCGGAGGAGACACTTCTCCACGGTACCGCGCCGATGCGATCGAGATCTACGTCCGCGATTCTCGATTCCAACCGCTGAAAAGCGGCCGCGTTCTGCAACATAGGTGACAATCTTAGAGCATGTCCGTTGGCCTTCGCTAACATCCGCTAACCATCCGCTTCAGAATGTGCGTCAAACAGGGCACCTCTTGAAATTATGCCTTATCGGAAGCGGCCGCATTTCGGAGCATCGGACCAATAGATATAGATCATGGCGGCCGAAATCGTATCCTCGCCGGTCATCGCTTTGATGCGCGCGATGTTAAGCTGTTTTCCCACATTGGTTTCAATCGACTGTAAAGCCAAAAATGATTTTCGGGCAAGGCGAAGCCCATATGGTCTCAGGATGCCGTGCAAGATCCGGATTTTTCCGGCACGATATTGACCCGAAGAGTTCGAGAGGCTCGCCTGGGTTAACGTTTGGGCGGCGGTGCAGCCAGGTGCCTACATCAAAATAGATCGCGCCGGCGGTGCGGATCTTGCCAAAACGGGGCCTGCGTTACGACGGGCTTCCGATACGTGAGCATCCGGAAGATCACGCTTTACGGAGTTTGTCCCAGAACTTTGTGTCTGTAGTTTTGTACCCGCCATAGTTGTCTTGCGCCTTAGACATCTGTGTTGTCCGATAGCTTCATTTTACCGCGACTTGAGGCAACCTCGATGGATATCACGGTCGTAATCAGAGCAGAGCGTGATCAGTTTTTTTGTCAGTGTCGTCACCCAGTCGGCTTCGCGAGCAAATGTGGGTCTAGTTGCAAGACAGGTCTATTCCCCACGCCTCGTGCGCTGGAGAACCATCTGTCATTTTTGCCAGTTGGCACCTGTTCCCACTCGAGCCAGCATTCCCATAAACAAGCCATGTGCAGCCGAAGTGTATCGCTCACATTCTTGACCCGATCCCGTATAAGGTTTCACGCGAGAGGGTAAAGCCGCCACCGAAACACTCGATGAAACACATACGATGACCAGAAGTCGATCGAAGCTTGGAAGTTCGTCGGAGAGAAGTACTGATTGATGAAAGCCTCGTTCCAGCGATGGTTGTGGTTGGTGACCGTGTTACCAGGCGGCACTGTCTTTGGCGCGGAGCCGGGACACGGCTTGCCGCAGAACGCCGTCAAAATCGAACACTGGGGCGGCTTCATCACCAATTCGATGGTCGTCAGTTGGGTTGTCGCCATCGTCTTGATCATCTTTGCCAGAATCGCGACGCGGAATATGAAGGGCATTCCCAGCGGGGTTCAGAATCTCCTGGAGTGGTTGGTCGAGAGTCTGTACGACTTTTTGGAGAAAATCATTGGGCCACACCTGGTAAAGCGGACGTTTTGGTTTCTGGCCACGATCTTCATCTTCATCTTGTCGGCAAATTGGTTTGGACTCATTCCAGGAGTT
Source organism: uncultured Acidobacteriota bacterium (assembly GCA_963721825.1). Taxonomy (GTDB): domain Bacteria; phylum Acidobacteriota; class Terriglobia; order Acidiferrales; family UBA7541; genus Palsa-295. The sequence goes on from CAVRLE010000004.1 coordinate 1,028,119, forward strand.
GGCACGATTGGGTGGGGACAGCGGACTTCGCAGGGCTTCGTGATTGACCAACCGCTGTTCCGCGGCGCGAATGCCGATCTGAACCTGACGCTCGCCATGGCGATTGTCTTTTTCGCTTGTTGGATCATCTGGGCACTGCAGGAAGTGGGCCCGGTCGGATTCGCCAAGGAATTGTTTGCGCCGAAAGGGGAGACAACGGGGCTTTTGAAAGTTCTGATGATCGTCGTGTTTTTCGCGTGCGGCTGCCTCGAGATCATTTCCATTCTGTTCCGCCCCGTCTCCCTGAGTTTCCGTCTCTACGGCAACATCTTTGCCGGGGAGAACATGCTCGAGACCATGGCCCGGCTGAAACCCGGCTTCGGCTGGTTACTGCCCATTCCGTTTTACTTCATGGAGTTGTTGGTGGGTGTGGTGCAGGCGCTGGTTTTCATGTTGTTGTGCGCCGTGTTTACTCTGCTCATCTGTCAACACGAAGAAGCGGCAACGGCGGCAGAACCCAAGACCGAACACTGAATTCCGCCAGTTTGACCGCGTTCAATCGCGGGAGCCGGCGAGAAAGCAAAGGAAGGCACGGCATATGCTCGCAAACATGTTGGCAGAGGGCTTAGACGGAAATCTCACCGTGGGTTTAGCAGCGTTGGGCGCGGCGCTAGCTGTGGGAATGATCGGCATGAGAGCTTCGGAAGCGGTAGGACGTAATCCCGGCGCATCCACGAAGATTTTGGTCCAGGCGATTCTGGCCATCGCTTTCGCAGAAGCGATCGTGTTCTACGCCTTGTTTCTGGCGAAATAACAACCACCGGAGGACGCAGCACTATGAATGTCTTTGTTTTGTTGGCCGCCGCCGAAAGCGATGGCCAGGTCGCGCAGATCGCCAAGACCTTCGGCGTGGACTGGCAGCATTTGGGCGCGCAGATCATCAGCTTTTCGATCGTGTGCGCCGTCCTATACAGGTTCGCCTACCGGCCCATCCTTGCGATGTTGGAACAGCGGCGTGAACAAATCACGCTAGGCATCGCCAACACCGAAAAGATTAAGGCGGAGCTGGACAAGACCGAAACCCAGCGCCAAGAAGTGCTGACGCTGGCCCACACTCAAGGCGCCAAATTCATCGCGGAGGCCCGGGCTGCTGCGGCCCGCGTGCAGCAAGAAGAAACCAAGAAGGCCAATGCCGCTGCCGAACAGATCATGATCAAGGCGCGCGAAGCTGCCGAGCAGGATCACGACCGCATGCTCGCCGAGCTCAAACGCGAGGTCGGTAAGTTGGTGGTACAAGCCACGGCCACGGTCACCGGCAAGGTTCTGACCGCAGAAGACCAGCAACGTCTGGCCGAGATCACTTCCAGACAGTTCGTCGCGTAACGATGAAGATCACCAAGCGAGCAAAACGCGAAGCCAAACACCTGTACCGCGTTTGTTTGGTGAAGGGCTTGCTCGATGAGAGTCGCGTCAGGCAAGTCGTGCAGCACCTCGTCGCGTCCAGCAAACGGAATTCCCCGTCGATCCTCGCGCATTTTCTCCGGTTGGTGAAACTCGACTGTGCGCAGCACACTGCTGCCATCGAGAGCGCCATCCCGTTACTGGCCAATTTACGGACCGTCGTCCAAACCGGGTTGGAGCACCGGTACGGTCCGGGGTTGACGTTCACGTTCGCCCATAGCCCGGAGTTGATTGGCGGGATGCGGATTCAGGTGGGGTGCGATGTCTATGACGGCAGTGTGCGGGCCAGGCTGGATGCATTGGAGAAGAGTTTTTGAAGCAAGGTGACTATGGCAAACCTATTAAAAGAAATTGAAGCGCAAATCGCGGGCGCGAAGACGACGGCTGCAAAGCAAAACGTGGGCGTCATCCGCGAGGTTGGCGACGGCGTCGCAAAGATCGAAGGCCTGACTGACGCCATGCTCAACGAGATGATCGACCTCGGCCACGGCGTTACCGGCCTAGCATTGAATCTCGACGAGACCGAAGTTGGTGTTGTAATTCTTGGCGACTACACGCAACTCAAAGAGGGCGACGAAGCCCGCACCACCGGCAAGCTTCTGCAAGTGCCTGTCGGCAAGGGCTTGTTGGGTCGCGTCGTGAACATCCTGGGCGAACCGGTCGATGGTAAAGGGCCGATCAAGAGCGACAAGGCATATCCGGTGGAAAAAACCGCGCCCGGTATCATCCGCCGCCGCTCGGTCAGCCAGCCGGTGCAGACCGGCATCATGCCAATTGATGCGATGATTCCAATTGGCCGCGGCCAGCGCGAATTAATCATCGGTGACCGTGCGACCGGTAAGACAACGATCTGCATCGATACCATCATCAGCCAGGCTCGGCTGAACAAAGCCGCCGAAGTGTCCGGCGACAAGGACTATCGGCCGCTCTACTGTATCTACGTCGCGATCGGCCAGAAGCAGTCCACAATTGCGCGGGTCATCGCAGTTCTCGAGGAAGCCGGCGCCATGCCGTACACGATCATTGTGGCCTCCCCGGCCTCGGACTCCGCCGCCAACCAGTATCTCGTGCCGTTTGCTGGCGCAGCCATGGGCGAGTGGTTCATGGATAACGGCATGGACGCGTTGATTGTTTACGACGACCTAACCAAGCAAGCGGTGGCCTACCGGCAGGTGTCCCTCTTGTTGAAGCGGCCGTCAGGACGCGAGGCGTTTCCCGGCGATGTGTTCTACTTGCACAGCCGGTTGCTCGAACGTGCCGCGCGAGTCGACGAGAAGCATGGCAACGGCTCGCTCACGGCGATGCCCATTATCGAAACGCAGTCCGGCGACGTTTCGGCGTACATCCCGACCAACGTGATCTCGATTACCGATGGACAGATCTTTTTGGAAACTGATTTGTTCTATCAGGGTGTGCGGCCAGCGATCAACGTCGGCATCTCGGTCTCGCGCGTCGGCTCCGCGGCGCAAGTCAAGGCCATGAAGCAGGTCGCCGGCAAACTCAAGGGCGAGCTTGCCCAGTTCAGGGAATTGGCGGCGTTCGCGCAGTTCGGTTCGGACCTCGACGCCAAGACACAAGCGCAGATCGACCGCGGCAAACGCATCATGGAGATCTTCAAGCAAGCGCAGTACAACCCGATTCCGGTGGAAATCCAGGTGGTCGTGATCTGGACCGTGCAAAACGGTTACCTGGATCAAGTGCCCGTCGCACGGGTCAAGGAGTTCCAGAACAAGTTGACCGAATACTTCACCACTCGCAAGGGCCAGTTGCTCGCCAAGATCGGCAGGGAAAAGGCGCTCAGCGACGAGTTGAAGGCCGAGTTGAAGGCGGCCGCCGACGAATTCAAGCAGACCTGGCAATGAACACTGACTGGTGAAATATGCTCAGCCCCCGTGAACTTCGCCGACGCATCAAGTCAATCACCAGCACCTCGCAGATCACCCGCGCGATGCAAATGGTGGCGGCGTCGAAAATGCGCAAGGCGCAACAGACCACACTGATGACGCGGCCGTTCGCGCGCCTGCTCTATCGCATCCAAAGGCGCGCCACCACTGCTTCCGGTGAGTTCATCCATCCGCTGCTGGAAGTCCGTGAAGTTCGCAAGCGCGCGGTGATCCTCGTCGGCACGGACAAAGGGTTGTGCGGGGCGCTCAACACCAACCTGTTTCGAGAGGCTGCTCGCTTTGATCCGGCGACCACATTGTTCATCACCGCAGGCAAGCGGCAGTCGCAGTTCATCGCACGCACCCACCGGAAATTGGCGGCGGAGTTTACCTTCACGGACTCCCCGCGAATGGACGAAGCCCGGCCGATTGCCAACTTTGTCCGTGACCTGTTTTTGAAGGGCGAGGTGGATGAAGTAAAGGTCGTCGCGACACTATTCATCAACACGCTGAGACAAGAGCCCGGAGTGGTGGAGTTTCTGCCAATCGGCGAAATCAAGGGAATGAAGATTCCCGGTGTGGAGTCCGACGTGGACTTGGCCTCCGACACGAATGAGGTTCTCTTTGAGCCTAGCCCGGAGACGGTTCTTTCCTATCTCTTGGGGCATTATCTCAACATTTTCATCTACCGGGTCCTGTTGGAAGCCAAGGCCAGTGAACAAAGCGCCCGCATGGTGTCCATGAAGAACGCCACTGACAGTGCCAGCGGCCTCATCGAAGATTTGACCCTCGAATACAACAAGCTGCGGCAGGGCAATATCACCAAGGAACTGCTCGAAATTGCCGGGGGCCAGCTCGGAAATGATTAGCGAAAGAATGCCACATGAATAAAGGCAAAATTGTCCAAGTCGTAGGTCCGGTCGTGGATGTTGAATTCACGGAAAAGCTCCCGGACATCTACAGTGCGTTGACTGTCGACTTTAAGGTCGCGAACGAGCCGTTCCATCTGACACTCGAAGTGCAGCAGCACCTCGGTGATCATTGGGTCCGCGCCATCTCCATGTCCGGCACCGAAGGCCTCAAACGCGGCTACGAAGCCATCGACACCGGCGCGCCCATTTCCGTGCCCGTCGGAGAAGGAGTGATGGGGCGGATTTTCGATGTGTGTGGCAACCCGGTCGACGAACGTGGGCCGGTCAAGGCAGAAAAGCGTTACCCGATCCACCGCCCGGCGCCCAAGCTCGTGGACCAATCGCCCTCACCGCAAGTTCTCCCCACCGGCATCAAGGTCATCGACTTGATTTGCCCCTTCCTGAAAGGCGGCAAGGTCGGCGCATTCGGCGGTGCCGGCACGGGCAAGACGGTCATCATCATGGAGCTGATCAACAACATCGCCAAGCTCCACGGCGGCGTTTCGGTGTTCGCCGGCGTTGGTGAACGGACTCGCGAAGGCAACGATCTCTACAAGGAAATGTCCGAGGCCGGCGTCATCAAGCAAGACAATCTGAGCGCTTCGAAGATCGCTCTCGTATATGGCCAGATGAACGAGCCGCCCGGCGCGCGCCTCCGCGTCGCCCTGTCCGGCCTGGCCATGACCGAGTATTTCCGAGACGAGAAGAATCAGGATGTGCTGCTGTTCATCGACAACATCTTCCGGTTTTCTCAGGCCGGTTCTGAAGTGTCGGCCTTGCTCGGCCGAACTGCGAGCGCCGTCGGTTACCAGCCAACTCTGGCTGCCGAAATGGGCGTGCTCCAGGAACGGATTACTTCGACCAAAAAGGGCTCGATCACCTCGTTCCAGGCAGTGTACGTGCCGGCCGACGATCTGACCGATCCGGCCCCGGCCACCACGTTCGCGCACTTGGACGCGACCATCGTGTTGGAACGGTCGATCGCGGAGTTGGGTATCTACCCGGCGGTTGATCCGCTGGCTTCGACCTCCCGGGCGCTCGCGCCTGAAATTGTCGGCCAGGAGCACTACGATGTCGCGCTTGGTGTGCAGCGGGTGCTTCAGCGCTACAAGGATCTGCAAGACATCATCGCGATTCTTGGTATGGACGAACTTTCACCCGAGGACAAGACCGCGGTGTTGCGCGCCCGCAAGATTCAGCGCTTCCTGAGCCAGCCCTTCACCGTGGCCACCGTGTTTAGCGGCCTCGAGGGTAAACAAGTCCCGGTGGCCGATACAGTGCGCGGCTTCAAGGAGATTCTCGACGGCAAACACGACTCCGTACCAGAAGCCGACTTCTATATGAAGGGCGGGATCGACGAAGTCTGATCGAATTGACCATGGCCGACAGGTTGAAGCTCGAAATCGTCACCCCGGAAGGCCCGGCGTACTCCCAAGATGTGGAGATGGTCACCTTGCCGGGTGTGGCCGGCCAGTTCGGGGTGTACCCACAGCACGTCACCCTCATGGCACAGATGGAGCCGGGCGAAATCATCGTGCGTAAAGACGGCCGCGACACGTTCTTCGCGACCGGCGGAGGACTGATCGAAGTCACGGCCTCCCGCGTCTCGATCCTCACCGATCTGGCGGTCGAAGCCGACAAGATTGACGAAGCCAAGGCCGAAGAAGCCCGGCAACGCGCGGAGGCTCGGCTCAAAGAAAAACTCTCCGACGAAGAGGTCGCACACATCAACGCCTCGTTGGCTCGTTCCTTGGCCCAGTTGCGCGTAAAGCGCCGGCACCACAAATGAAGTGCCCGCTGGACCAACGTGAGCAGGCGGTAAAGCTTCGAAGATCTGCCGTGCTTTGTGCAAGCTTTTGCGGAGTACGGAGTGAGTAGAACCCCAAACACTACATGCCGTAACGACGGTGCGATTGACTGTCCCCGTTCACCGACAATGCCAATTTCTATTTCAATGAGCAGGCGCTAAAGGATTTCGCTGGTAGCTTAGGTCCGCTGGGTACCCCGAAAGAATTTATCCAGGCTCTCCAGCTGTCGCGCGGGGGTGTGAAGACGCGTGTGGACTTGATCAAACTTACGAATCGGAGTTACGCGCCTGGACCTACGAAATGCTCGAACAGTTCCAAATCGCAGCTCTGGATTAGAGTAGTCTTCTGAATTTCTCTTTGTTTTTGCGGACGTGCTAGAGCTCCGTTCGTAGAACTCGGTAAATACCTCACTTCTTCCTGCATCTATCGCATCTTGAGATTGGTGATGATAAGCGGCTTTCTCAACACCTACCCAACTTTCCGCCGGGAACCGACCGCGGACAATTTCATAGTTCCAGGCCGGCTTACGCGATCGCCCGAGGGGGCTTAGAGCGTTTCCAAAACTGCAACAGAATTCGTGCAAGTACTATAGGTCGATTGACTTGTTCCGGAAGAAGATTCTCTCAGTTGCACTTCTTGGGGGGGGAGGCCATCAGGGAACAGGCCGCCGCAACGATGGAAATGTCAGCACCAACGAAATTGCCGTTTAGCGTACTGGGTGAATTCGCTCAAAGTCCTGCCGCGCAACCGACTACTGAACTAGCAGCACAATCACCTGCACAACTAGCTGGTCAACCACCTCCAGCGGGAACATCGGCGTCAGAGGCAGACGCGGAGTCTGTTGCGGTCCCTATCGGCGTGCTTGAGGTGCCGATTGGCGTTTGGGGATCTCGCCGAGTCGAAACGGATTCGGGCCAGTCGGAACGGGTTGAGGTCTTCGCGGAAGACACTTGCACTGTGATCGTGTTTCCGCAGGGCGCAGTGATCCGATTGTCGGCCAGCGTGGCCGCGGGCCAGCTGGTGGTCATTGCGAATCGCAAATCGGGCCAGATCATGCTCTGTCGCATCGTCAATGTGCGAACCTATCCAAACATAAGAGGGTATGCCGAACTCGAGTTCATGCACTCTGCGGCGGGCTTTTGGGGGGCGTACGCGTCGCAAGGGACGCTGAGGCTGGCGGCGAAAGTGGAGTCGGCAATGCCATCGGCGGCCGCGGATTTTTGGAGCAATGGATTTGCGAAGGAAGTGGTTTCTGTTCATCCAAGCGAGGTGACCGCTTCGCCGGTTGCTGCTGCTGTTGGGATTCGGACTGAGGAAGAGCCAATCGCAAACCCTGTAATCCAAATTCCTTTCGCTGAAGAGCCAGTGCAACACGTGGCTGCGATGGGAATGGAGTCTGAAGCGCGAGTGGATGCGACTGCCCCGAGCAATGCTAACCAGCATACTGTTCTGGCCCGGGCTTCAAGTTCCCGGGCTGCAAGTCCCCGGGCTTTAAGTGCCCAAGCTTCAAGTCCCCGGATTGCAAGCCAGGAATCAGGACGTTTTGGGATTGCGAGTTTGTTATTTTCGTGGTGGCCGAAGCCAACCGTGCGAACCGCGACGTACGGTGCTCCTGTGCCGAGGAGAAGTTTGGTTTTGGCGTCGGTCGTGCCCGCGCTCGTGCTGCTGGGTGCGTTCGGAGTTTTTTTGCTGCGTGATGGCGTGGGGCAACCTTCTGCAATCAGTCAGACAGCTCCGATGCCCGAGGTTTCGCTAGGTTCGCCAATAACGAAGGTGGTTCAAAGTCCGCAGCCCAAGAGCAACACAAATTTTGTCGTGCCGCAGCTCCCGATCGCGAAGTCGGAGAATTTTCCCGGCGCTCAAATCCGCGAATTTGCTGACAACGCCCGCTCTTCTCGTCCGTCCGGGAGAAGGGTTACTTCCGAGAAGAAGATCCCGAAGGAAAAGCTCCTCGCCCCGTACTCCTCAGCAAATCGCCTGGCATCAGTGGGTCGAGAGCTGCCGCCCGATCCTCGCGGAGCCGAACCGAATAACGGTGTAGGCCCGCTCCAAGGGGTGTTGGGGACGCTACAGCCTCTTGGAGGTCAGGCGAAAGCGCCGCAACTCCTCGTTAGTTCTGCACCGATCTACCCGGCCATGGCTCGGCAAGCTCATGTGGAAGGTCAAGTGACAATTCAGGCGGTGATTGACACAACCGGGAAGCTGACAAATATGACGGTAATTTCGGGTCCGCCGCTGTTACAACAAGCGGCGATTGATTCGCTGCGTACCTGGAAGTATCAGCCTGGTTATCTGAACGAAAAACCCGTTTCAACTAAAACGTCGATCACCGTCAATTTCCGCCTGCGCTAGAAAACTGAAACAAGCACGCCCAGAATGCAAGACCGCAGGTATCACTGCTGAAGATCAGACGCAAGTAGCCTGTTCTCTGCCGTGCTTCCCCTCTCACAGCCCCGCCACAGAGACTCTGTATTAGGGAAGGAGCCTTTCCAATCCGCGCTCGCAATCGTACGGACTAACGGTTCAAATTCCGTCCTCTTTACCTTCTGCTGTTGTGATTCGTGATTGTGCTTCGGCAAGTTCAGAGGTGCTCAAGCTCAGCGACAGAGTTAAGCCCACATGTGATTCTCTTCCTGCGGGAACCAGTTCATCACCAGTTTGGTCTTTGAACTCTAAATTAGGAGCAGGCTATCAGTAGTCATTCTTTTGTCCGTATTCTCCTTGTAGATGATTTTGCTCCTTGGCCGCGTTTCGTAATCGCGAAGCTCAGGCAGAATCACTTTATGCGCATCGTCGGGATCGCGTCTGACGGGCTTGCCGCAGTTCTGAAGGCAGAAGAACTCCAGCCGGATGTGATTCTACTCGACGTTGGACTGCCAAAAATAAACGGGATTGAAGCCGCTCAACGGATTCGTAAAGTCGCTCCCAAGTCCAAGATACTCTTCTTGAGTCAAGAGATTGATGTAGACGTGGCGCACGTAGCTCTCACTTATGGGCACGGTTACGTGGTGAAGTCGGATGTTAACAACGAACTGTTTGCCGCTATCGAAGTGGTAATGCAAGGAGAAAAGTTCGTGAGCCTCAGATTGGCGGCGGACTTCTTCGCCGTATGAAACGCGGACTGCTTCGCGGTAATCCGATTAAGCGGCACTGCGACAGAAACCTGCGGAGACCTTTAGAATCGGATTGCAAACCGCGTCGTTACCTTGCGTTTGCGGAAAGTATGAGCTCTCCGCGTTCGATGCGAGGAATCTGAAACTAAGGATTCTTGGATGGGGGTGGCGGCTGGGTTTCGAGGGCCGGAGGCAACAGCGAGTAAAGATAGAGGATGATACCAACAAAGGTCAGGGCCCCTCCGATGCCTACGAACAGCAAGAAAGCGAGCGGCTTTTCCCACAGCAAGCTGATGATCTCAACGGCAATGCCGAGGATCAGAAGTATTCCGGAAATGCGCAGTACTCGTTGGATTTGGATTTCCCTCATCGTTGTTGACCTGGAGTCCAGAATTTCACCTGCGACTGGTCTTTGACGTTGTGGACCGTGTCGTGGCAGCCGCTCGATGTACAGGACATTTCGTTGCTGGTGAGCTGATCCCGAATCGCCGCATGCATTGCGTTGCTCTCAAATGAGCGAGCGCCTGCGTGGCAGTGCAGGCATTCGCGATTGTTATAAGGAACGTACAGCTTAATATCTTGTGGCTGGGGGGGAGTGCCGAAATACTGGATGAAAATGTGGCGAAGGCCCCCGAGCTTGGCGCGGAGACCACCGTAGAGTCCGTAGTCGGTGTGGCAGGTGTAACAGGCCTCCTCGGGCGGAACCCGGTGATTCTGGAAATGCGAGGCCGGAATGTAGGACGGCTCGTCTACATACAGACTTTTCCCATAAGGCTCCATGATGTGGCAGGAGAGGCAAAACTTCGTCTGCTTGGAGCGTTCGATATGCGTGGAGGCAGCCATCGAGCCGCACAGGACCGGAAGAATGCAAAACGCGATGAATGCAAGCATCTTCCCAGTTACGGAACTGGTAATCGCAGGCCTCACCACGATTGTGGCGATGAGAAGAGCCGCAATCACCAGCAGCCCGTACAGCAACATTTCGGGCGACGGCAAGTTCAATGTGTTGCCTCCGGAACTCTCTAATTCTGGGCCAAAAAAACAATGCCTCTTATGAGGAACCTTCTGAGGCTACAGATGACGACTACTTGTCAAGATAGTCGGCAGTTCTTTCGTTATTTTCTAGCACCTACAAGCATCGGGTGTGCGTGGCCCGCTCAAAATGCCCAGCGCAAGGCAAATGTCGCATTGTTGGCGTGAAAATAGCGGGGATCGGTGGGTCCGACAAAAGACTTCTCCCCATACTGGTAGTAATTCCACCCCGCTTTTGCCGTCAGGTTGTGTCCGATGTCGAACGCAAGATTCGCGAGCGGTTGGTGGTAGTTGTACTGGAGCGAGCCGAAGGGCTGCAGGCTGTTGAACTGCGGCGTCTGGCCGCCCACACTGATGACGCTGTATCCCAACTCCGCAGTGAGCCGGGGAAGCGGCCTGAACAGCGCCGAGCCCATGCCGTAATTGATGCGGTTCTCGTACCGACCATACGTAAGCAGGGGATTGCCGCCGTCGTTGTACCCGTTGGCGGTACAGCTACCCGCATTTGCCACCACCGGAAGAGTCTTGTCCGAATCGTTGAAGCAAACGAATGCGTTTTGTATGTAGTCGCTATAGTTGTAGGCGAAGTCGAAAGCTAGCCGTTCGCGAGGTGTGAGGCTCGCCGTAAATCCGTAGTTGCGGTTATGCCCGTGATAGTCAGTTAAGACATCGCCGTTCGAGGCTTCCCAGAGATTGATCGACCCTCCGAGCACGGCCCACGGCCGTGGAGTGTAAGTGGCTTGGATGCGATAGCGGGCTAGTTTGCGCAGTCCGACCCGCACAATGACGTCATCATAGTTGGAATGCTCCCAGTTGAAGTTGAAGCGCAGGTTCATCATTGGTTTTGCCCATAAGCCGATCACGGGAGTGTATTCGTGGACAGCGATCCGATCCTCGTCTCCGGTTGTGAAATCAAGGATGTGATGAAAGACCTGGTCGCTGTACCGGAACCCGATGCGGCCTCCGAAGCGTTTCGACGCATCCCACACGAGATCGGTCTCGTTTCTTGTCCAACTCTGGTTGAATGACAATTGATCAAAAACGTTGGTCGAGCTCGGTGTAGTGCCGCTTATCGGAGTGAGCAAGGAGCAGCTTGAGGAAGAAATGCACGTCCAGTCGGTCTCGGTGGAATTGAAGCTCTCCGGGATCCGGTAGCTCCAGAAACGAAACGTATCGACGAGCCGAATGTGCCCTGACAAATGTAATGTGGCGCTAAAATCGGCTACATTCGAGATACGCGTTGAATGGCCAGGCCCAGTGATCGTTTCCTGGCGGATATCGGAACGCTGGATCAGCCCGTTGAAGAATTCGTTGAAGGGGGCGTTCATATCCGCCGAGCTGTAGGCGTAAGACGCGCTCAGGTCCAAACGTTGGAAATAGGTAGTGTGCACACTTATGCGCTCTGTCGGCGTGGACGTGCGGATGCGATTCGAGCGGTTGTAATCGTAGTATCCATTACAGTCAGTATTGGTCAGGATTCCGGTGAGATCGATCAGGCTGGTTGCAGGCGGGTTGACGGCGCAGGGGTTCTTGTTGGCTGTGTCGATGGGAAGGCCCAGTTCCACGGTGCTTGGTATTCCCGCCGGCGGCGAGGGGAGCAGCGCCGGTGCGAACGGAGCCAGATGCCAAGACGTATCCCCCTTGTAGTAGTCGAGAAACTGATCATAACTGATAACTGTTCGCGGCAAGAGCTTCAAGTCCACTCCGAAACGGTATGAGTTTAGCGTGGTATTCCATGCCTGGTTCAGCAACGCGTCCGTACCTTCATGGACACTGGAAAACGATAGCCCTGTCATGTTGTTACGTGAATACCCAATGCGGAAATCAATCTTCGACTGTGGTAGCAGTGTCAAATCGAAGTCGCTCATGCGTCGGCGGGTCGCGAAGCTGTGGGGTGAAGAGGTAACTGGAATGCTCGGACTCGAAGTCGGTGGATTGAGCGGATTGGCTAGAAGGTTATAGTTGAAATCGGTCTGATCGCGTCGGAAGGTGGCGCGGAAATCATACCATTTGCTCTTGTCCAGCCGGGCGCTGAGACCGTTATTGGGGTCCCCTCCCCATCCGAAGCTGTTTATAAACAGGTTGTCAAAGAGAAGGCTCTCGTGGGTCACCGATTGCATGGAGAGACTCTGTTCTAGGAAACGCGGTCCACTGCGAAGATCGACGAGCGTATTGTACATCTGCTTGCTGCCAGTTACGTCCGATACACGATAGCCGATCTCCATGGATTGGTGAATCACGTAGCCGCCGTTTTCCCAACCTTCCGGCTGAGACTGACTTTGGCTAGGGTTGCCGTCGCCAGTCTGAGCTCTTGCCGCGGTGCTCAGGAGCAAGACGATGACAAAAAGCTGACACATCCGGAGCCAGTCTCCAATCATGGCTTGCCTCTTCACCTGAAGAACACATTGCTCGCATTGGATCCATGGATCATTGTGTGGCACATCGTGCACGCTTGGTATTTGGTGGACTGGTTATGACCAGGCCCCGCAGGTCCCTGGACGGGGAATGTGTGGCACTGCAGGCATAGGAGATTCACATTGCTCACGCGCAAATAGCGCGGGTTGGTCGATCCGTGGGGCGTATGGCAACTGCTGCAGCCCTCCGTTTTCACCGGTACATGCTCATAGACGAATGGGCCATTTTTGTCGGCATGGCATCTGACGCAAATTGCATCCCCGCTCGGCATCGCCCTTACCTCCCGAAGCATCGTAGTGCCGTGGGCGTTATGGCAATCGCTGCACCGGATAAGGCCTTCGTCGACCCGGTGGTGATACGGCTTGGCAAAGTCAGCCTTGGCGGTGGTGTGGCAGCCGTAGCAAAGCTGCGGCTGGGCCCGAACTAAGAGATGCTCGGCCTGCTTGGCGTGATGGGGCGAGTGGCAATCCAGACAGCCGACATCGTTGCTGGCGTGCGCCGACGCGGAGAAGTGCCGTTGCTCGTGCTTATCGCCGTGGCAGCTTAAGCAATGAGCATTGATCTCCTGCTTTGACAGTGTTTTGAAGGTGAGGATCTTGGTCACGTCCCCACCGCCTTCTACATGCGCGGATCCGGGACCATGACAGGACTCGCAGCCGTGACCATTTTGCAGGGTGGTCTTGAAGTGTGGAGTGTTTTCGAAGTTCTTCTTGTATAGGTCCTCGTGACAGGTCTTACAAGCATCAACTCCGACGTATTGGGCTGTTCCCTTCTGGGAAGGAGCACTACTGTTTTCCTGCGGGGCGGCAACGGCTGATCGAAACAAACCGAACAACGAGATCGCCGACATAGCAAAGCGCAGGAGTTGCTTACGCGTTCTTTTGATCTCCACGCTCAACTCCTCGCTTCGCGACGAGCGCTGTGGTGTTCCACTTAGCAAACCGGACACTGCAACAGCGGATGCCAACTAGATTTCGGATCAGCCTATTTCAGAGTCTTGACGTACTCACCAATCGCTTTGGCTTGCTCGTCTGTTAGCCCAGCAATGCCTTTGTTGTGTGGGGCCTTACTCCCTGCCTCGCCTTTGGTTATGTGCGTCGCCACTTGACTTGCATCCAGTTTGGTTCCTTTTAGCGCTGGGGCCTTTATCGCAGGTTTGCCTTCACCATTAGCTCCGTGACAACCTGCACACTTGGTCTTGTAAAGGGCCGCTCCGTCGTCGGCCGCCCATGAAGCGAGAGGCGTCACCAGTAACATCACGGCCAAACTAACCCAAAGCTTGCAGTTCATACTGACCTCCTAGTCCAGAATAACCACAATGCCGACGTACGGATTTTCGACGTGGCCGCGAAGCTCTGCGGCAATACAAAGAGCCATCAAATTAGAGCAGCCCAGCAGACTCAGGCAGTGTTGAGTTAACACGAACAAGGCAGGCTTTTCGCTTGTCGCACTCATAGAACCTATAGGGAGTTAAGAACATCTCGCCCGAAAGGCAGAGTAAAGGTGCCACCGTGAAGAAAAACACTGTCAAAAATGACAGTATCCGTCGTCTTCAAAATTTAAGTATCGTTTTGAGCAATAAGATAAAACAGATGATTCGTGGTGGGGTCACAAACCAATCGCGCCGACAGATTCCTTCACCCGATCGAAAAGGGGAGAACTCTAACCATGGACCCGATTGGCAATCCCAGAATCGAAATCGAGACTCAGGATCAAGTAGACCTTAGTCCGAGGACCGAGGGCTTAACGTCAATCAACCGCCGAGACTGGTTGAAGTTGACGGTAGGCGGTGGTGCAGGGCTGGCGCTCGATGAGCTGCTCGATCTGTCAGCGATGAGGGCCGCCGCACAAAAGTTAAAGCTTGCGAATGTCAGTGAGTTCACTACCTCGTGCAACTTCTGCTCGTGCGGGTGCGGCATGATCGCCGCTGTAAGGGAAGGCAAGCTGATTACCATGGAGGGCGACTTCGACCACATTGTGAATCGTGGATCCCTGTGCGTGAAGGGTATATCCATGTTCGCGACCCACACCTCGCCGAACCGGCTCAAGACGCCCCGCTATCGGGCGCCGGGCAGCGACCACTGGGAGGATATCTCGTGGGACGACGCGATCACGCGGGTCGCGCAGAAGATTCGTAAGACGCGCGACGCGACCTGGATCGCCACCGAGAAGATCGGCGACAAGGAGGTTCCGGTCAATCGAACGGATGCGATCGGCTTCCTGGGCGGCGCGCAGAACACGAACGAGGAGTGTTACCTCTTCCAGAAGGCGGCCCGGCTGCTCGGCCTGGCTTATGTCGAGCACCAGGCCCGACTTTGACACAGCCCCACGGTTCCCGGTCTGGGGGCCACGTTCGGGAGGGGGGCGATGACCAACCACTGGATCGACCTCCAGAACTGCAAGACGATTCTGGTGGAAGGCAGCAACGTGGCCGAGAACCACCCCATGGCCTTCAAGTGGATTCGGAAGGCACAGGAGAACGGGGCGAAGATCATCCATGTCGATCCGCGATTCACTCGGACCTCCTCAGCAGCAGACGTGTACGCCCGCATCCGACCCGGAACCGACGCCGCGTTCCAGAATACGATGATCAACCACATCCTCGTCAACAAGCTGTACGACGAGGATTACGTCGTGACTCACACCAATGCCCTCTTCTTGGGGGATGAGGCCTTCGGCTTTAAGGACGGCCTTTTCAGCGGGTTCGACGCGGAGAACCACAAGTACCACACGGAGACCTGGGGATATCAACTCGATGCCAGGGGCAAGCCCCGTGTCGCCAAGAGCCTCGATGACCCGCGCTGCATCTTCTCGCGCCTGAAGACCTTTGTCTCACGGTACACCCTGGAGACGGGCGAGCAGATCACTGGCATTCCGGCCGAGCAGATCCGGCAGATCGCGGAGATGATGGCGAAGAACCGCCCGGGATCCATCCTCTACGCTCTCGGGATGACTCAGCACACGACCGGCGTGCAGGGGATTCGGTCGTTCACGATCCTGCAGCTCCTGCTCGGCAACATCGGCAAGCCAGGCGGGGGCGTCAACGCGCTGCGCGGCGAGCCGAACGTGCAGGGCGCGTGCGACATGGCGGTGCTCTACAACTATATGCCGGGCTACCTCAATTCTCCGTCGAACGCCGAGCCGGCCATTCACGACTACGTGCGCAAGAACGGGATCGCTGACAGCCGGTACCTTGTCAACACGCTCAAGGCCTTCTTTGGTGATGCGGCCACCGCGGAGAATGATTATGCCTATGCCTGGCTGCCCAAGCGGAACGCTTCCAAAGACTACGGAACCCTACCAATGTTCGAAGATGCCCTCGCCGGAAAACTGAAGGTGCTCTGGATCGTAGGCCAGAATCCCGCGGTCACGGTACCCAACCTCAGGCTGACGCTCGACGCGATGGCGAAACTCGAGACGCTCGTGGTCCAGGAGATCTGGGAGACCGAGACTGCGGCGTTCTGGCACCGACCCGGCGTCGATCCGAAGTCCATCTCCACCGAGGTGCTCCTGCTGCCGGCGGCCTTCTTCATGGAAAAAAACGGAACCATCAGCAACTCGGGCGGCATGGTGCAATGGCGCCACGCCGCCGTGAAGCCTCCGGGGCAGTCCAAGTCCGACGGCGAGATCGTGGACCTCGTCTTCCGCTCGGTGCGCGATCTGGTCAAGGACTCGAAGGAGCCGAGGGATGAGATCATTCGGAAGGCCTTCTGGACCTACACCACGGCCGAAGACGTCCTGCGCGAGATCAACGGGTACGCCTTGCGCGACAACCCGGAGACCGGCCTCAAGGCGGGCGACCTCGTCCGCAAGGTCAGCGATCTTCGCGCCGACGGTTCCACGTCGTCTGGCGCGTGGATCTACGCGGGCGTTTTCGCCAACGGCGAGAACCTCTCGAAGCGCCGCGACTCGCAAACGGATCCGGGAGGCCTCGGCCTTTATCCGGGCTTCGGGTGGACCTGGCCCAACAACATGCGCATTCTCTACAACCGAGCGTCGTGCGATCGGCACGGCAAACCATATCCGGGTTCGAAGGACATCGTCTGGTGGGACGAAAAGGCAAAGCGTTGGGCAGGATACGATGTACCGGACGTCCCCGTCTTGACGGACGGACCGGACACGCCGAACGGCCAGCGAGCCTTCCACCTCGGCGCGGAGGGCGTTGGGCGTCTGTTTGCGGCCGTCTACTCGGATCCGGACGAGAAGCATCCGGGGTATCCGCGCGATGTGGCCTATGTGCCGAAGGATGGTCCGCTGCCGGAGATGTACGAGCCCGTCGAGAGCCCGGTGGAGAACATCCTTCATCCAAGCGTGAAGAGCAATCCGATGCTCAAGTATCCGCGCGTCCCGACGCATCAGCCAATCGGCACCGTCGCGGATTTTCCCTACGTCCTTATGACATCAACCGTTGCGGAGCACTGGTGTGGGGGCTCCTCGACGCGCAACATCCCGTGGCTCAATGAACTTGTCCCTGAGCCTGTCATCGAGATTCCTGTATCTCTTGCTCAGAAGCTGGCGGTCAAGACCGGAGACTGGGTAAAGGTTTCCTCCGCACGCGGCGAACTGACCGTGAAAGCTTTGGTTACTCCAAGAATGCAGACGCTCAAGGTAGATGGACAAGAAATTACTATTGTTTGGATGCCTTACAACTGGGGTTTTAAAGGTCTTTCGGTCGGTCCGAGTGTAAATGTCCTCACAATCGATGCCGTCGATCCCGGAGCGGGAACCCAAGAGACCAAGGCTTGCTTGGTAAATGTAGTCAAGTTGCGCGAGGCTGGCGCAAGATCGTCCATCGCATGAAGGGGTAACGCATGAGTCAGTCTGCGAACACAGGCTCTTTCAAAACGACGCTGGTCGATATCACGAAATGCATCGGTTGTCGGGCGTGCCAAGTTGCCTGTAAGCAGTGGAATGATCGCGTTGGGGAAGAAACAGAGTTTCAGTCGGAGTTGGGTTTTCAGAACCCCGCCACGCTCAGCGCAAAGACTCTGACCCTGATCACGTTTCACGAGTTGCCGGATGAGAAGGCCCCCGGTGGATTGCATTACCTTTTCACGATGCGGCGCTGTCTGCACTGCCTAGAGCCCGCATGCGCCTCAGCTTGCCCCACAACAGCTCTGACCAGGCAACCCGACGGCCCCGTAACTTACGATGCCAATAAATGCATCGGCTGTCGCTATTGCGAATGGGCGTGCCCTTGGGGTGTGCCCACCGCGGAATGGGACTCGCTCGCCCCAAAGATTCAGAAGTGTACCCACTGTGCCGACCGCGATGATCAGCCCATCCCTTTGGCCTTCAATGGACGGGCACCTACGGCTGAGGAGAGCAAACGGTACCGCAACAATATTGTCGTGCCGGCCTGCGTCAAGGCTTGCCCGGCAGAAGCGTTGCTTTTCGGGACCCGGGACGACGTGCTACAGGAGGCGCGCAACCGGATTGCCGATCATCCTGAAAAGTATGTAGACCATCTATACGGAGAGAAAGAGGCCGGGGGCACCAGTGTGGTGTACTTATCCTCGGTGCCTTTTGCGAAGCTCGGTTTTCCCGACGTTGGAAGCAAGCCGTATCCGGGGTTCTCGAGCCTAGCTATACACGCTGTTCCCCCTGCCGTCTTGGCCCTCGGTGCGTTGCTAGGTGGCACCTACGCTTTCTTGAAACGTAGGGCCGTCGCAATGGCTACTGGGCCCGGTCCAGCCGCAGACATGGAAGCTCGCGTCTCTCACGTGGAGTTCGAGCCCCTGCGGCACAAACTGCTGACTCCGTGGAACTGGATTCTTCTTGCAATCATGGTATTCGGGTTGATCTCGCTCATCGCCCGATTCGTCTTGGGTTTGGGCGGTAGCACGCGCCTCTCGGACACTTACGCCTGGGGACTCTGGATCGTCTTCGATTTGATTTGGATCGCGGTCGCTGCCGGCGCATTCGCTACTGCCGGCCTCATCTATGTCTTTCAGCGCAAGGACCTGTACTCCTTGGGCCGCACAGCCGTGCTTATGGGCCTGTTGAGCTACTCGTTTGTCACGGTGACGCTGATTGCTGACCTTGGCTTGCCGTGGCACTTCTACCAGCTTGGCCTGCAGTCTCCCGAGCAATCGGCGATGTTCGAGGTGTCTTGGTGTGTCGGCCTCTATGTCACGATCTTGCTTCTAGAGTTCCTTCCGGTGCCCTTTGAAAGATGGGGGCTGCCGAAGGCGAAGGAGATTTGGGAGCGGTGGTCTGGCTATTATGTGGCTTGTGCGGTCACATTATTTGTCTATCTGCTCTCGCGCCAACTGGCCTATACGTTGCTGACAGCGGTCTTATTTTCTTTTCTTGCTTGGGCGTTTCGAGCCAGGGGCAAGAAATCTGAGCCGATCCTGCTGGCGATCGCCGCAGTGACGCTCTCCACCATGCACCAGAGTTCGCTGGGCTCGTTGTTCCTGCTGATGCCAGACAAGGTTGCTCCTCAGTGGTGGTCTCCGGTGATGCCCATTTCGTTCTTCTTATCCTCCATCGCAGCCGGTACGTCTCTCGTCGTTCTGGTCGAGATGTGGATAGCGAAAGCGTGGGGTAGGCGACTTCGAATCACGCAACTGGCGGCTATGGGTAAAATCTCATTTTGGTCCCTCTTGTGCTATTGGGCCTTTCGGTTGGTCGATATGGTCGTTCGAGGCCAGTTCTTCAACGCATTCTCTGGAAGACTGGGCATCCTCTTCGCGGCTGAAATCCTCGTTGGCGGCATCATCCCTCTAGCCCTGCTTGCTCGTGGCTCGCTGCGAACCCGTCCTGCGGTGCTCTTTCTCGGAACCATTCTCGCTGCTGCGGGCGTGGTTTTCAATCGTGTGAATGTGGTTCTCATGGCTATGGACTTGAAAGGGCCGATGCCTCAAGTCGCGCCAGCGTCCTACACTCCGTCCATCTTCGAGTGGGGCGTCTCTGTTGGCCTCATCGCTGCGAGTATCTTCCTTTTCGGACTCGGTGCACGACTCATGCCGATTCTTCCCAAGGCAGAAACTGGACGCTCAGGAATATTGGTTCAATGACTCAAGATGTTTGGCTATCGAGACATCCATACTTACGTTTCGTCGCGGACTTCCATGCACAAGTGGCGATGGCCGCAGCCAGCGTCCCAAGCGGCAGTGCGCACATTCCAAACTGGGATGACTACGTCGGTGATTATCAGATGGGCGTCCCTCTACTGCAGAGCTCGCATGTTGCAATCGACTTGGAGCCCGCGGAGGCGATCCTTGTGTCGCTCGTCGACAGTTTAGCTTCCAAGCCATTGCCAAGAAAGTTGGCGGGGGAGTGCAGAGTTTTGGACGCCCAATTGCACGGCGAGATGAATGCGCCTGGTCGAGCCGTCGCTTGGTTACTTGATAACGAGGTTTTCAAACCAGTGCACCCAGGCTTGATTCGCTACCTAGGCTGGACTGCGCTGGGCCGATACCTCCGCCCACTTGTGGAAGCGTTCAGTAGCTGGCGCGAGGAGGAGCACTGGCTTTGTGGGTACTGCCCCACTTGCGGATCGCCCCCGACCATGGCCCAGTTGGTCGGCTTTGACCCTGGCCGCCTGCGACTACTCTCTTGCGGCTGCTGCAGCACGCGCTGGCGATATCGGAGAATCGGGTGCCCGTTCTGCGAAAACAGGGACGATCGTCGGCTCGCCGCCTTAGCGATCGAGGAAGAGGGATACCTTCGTATCGACTACTGTGATTCCTGCGGCGCCTATCTCAAGACTTATATTGGAGAGGGGAGCGAGAGCCTCTTGCTGGCGGATTGGACTTCACTTCACCTCGACATTATCGCCCGCGATCGTGGCCTGAAACGACTGGCGAATTCACTGTACGAAGTGTGATCATCCATCTTGCTTCTTGGGCGATCGCGGTGACAGAAGCTACCGAATCCTCGAAATCGTATGACCTCAATTCGATGTCCCGGTTCTGCCTTCTGTCCCACCAGCGTGACAAAATTGCATCGGTCATTTGGTCGGATCGCGGGCGGACTTCGCGTATGTCCTGGCGAAAATGGAAGAGGATTTCATTTCCCCGCAGAACATGCAGGCTCTAATCTTGTCCGACTTGGTGCCGTCCGTTTGAGCGCCTCCTCCCGCTGGGAGATCCCATGCCGAGCAGCTGAGAATTAGCCACATTGATTCTTCCATGCCAACGACAGTCTCTCCTGAGAAGTCGTGGGATCGAATCAGAGGGTCCTCTCGATTCTGAGCTTCAAGGAGAATGAGATGAATGGCAGCGACAAAAAACCGGTTCGCCCCACTATTGAACAACTTCGTGTGGATCTTCGTCGGCTCGACTGGGCACGGGAACTCAGCGAGGACACGTTGACGGCGATCATGAGCGCGGCTGAGTGGGTCGAGTTTCACACCGGGCAAGTGGTCCTTGAAGTCGAATCAGAAATTACTCATATCTACTTCTTGATTATTGGAAGAGTGCAGTCAACGCTCCATGATTCGTTGGGCAGGGAGCTCCAGAAAGACACTATCGTTCCAGGGCTTGCCCTTGCCTTGGTTGCGATCGGTTCATCGGACCGCTCCCTCTTGCACATCGAAGCCATTGAGCCTTCGACGGCAATAAAGTTGACGCCAGAGCAACTACTGCAGCTATCAGCGAAGCATCCAGACCTTCAACTTGCTTTATTTCGCTTGGCGGTGAACGCATTCAAAAGATACGTGATGGTGGATCGTTCCCTTCCGAAGCCGTCCGTGGTGGGTATTATTCATCACAGCGAGGCGAGCCGTTCACTCGTGGCTCGATTGGCACGTCGACTTAGAGAGTTGGACGAGTCTCCCGGCATTGTCAGCGACGACGAGCAATGGAAGCCAGACGGAGATATCCCCTTTAAGTTCCTTGCTGCAGAAGGGCAGATTCGACAAGATCTTCTTAAAGACTGGTCCTCGAATCGCCGACTTCTGATAGATGTTCGTGCGGACCATTCACCTGAGGCAGTGAAACGGCTCTTGAGTTACGTCGACATGGTGCTTTGGTGTATTCGGCCGCAGGATGCGCGCTCAGCGGTTGTTCTGCTCGAAGGACTGGTGAAGAGCGTACCCAGATGGGGAGACAAGATCCGGATCGTATGGATTCTCGACAGCAAGCAGCCAATCGCTCCCTACGTGCCGGAGTTGTCTCAACTCGCTGAGCGACACTTCAAACTTACTTTCGACGCTCCTGGAGCAAACCAAAACACTTTACTGCAGCATGGATTTGAACGCATCATTCATCATCTGCGAGGCATCCAGATCGGCTTGGCGCTCGGGGGTGGCGCAGCTCGAGGCATGGCTCATCTCGGGGTGCTCAAAGCGCTTGAGCGCCATGGCATCTACGTTGACATACTCGCAGGTACGAGCGCTGGTGCGATGGTTGGGGCTCTGTACGCGGCTGGCTTCGATTCCGACTACATTGCTCGTTGTTTCAAGACCGAATTGCAGCCATCGTGGTTCTTTCGACAGCTGCCCGGCGCCGGCTACTGGTACTTGCTCTACAAGTACAGATGGCGCCGATTCGATTCCATGCTGCGAAAATACCTGGGTCAAGCCAGGATGGAGCAATTGATACTTCCGATGCTTACAGTTTCCGTTGATCTCGTCCAAGGAGAAGCGGTAGTGCGCGGGAGTAATGATGCGACCATGGGCGTCATGGAAAGTATCAATCTGCCTCCTCTATCGCTTCCTATCATTAGTTCAGGTCAGGCGTTGGTCGATGGCGGGTTGCTCAACAATGTTCCCGCCAATGTGCTGATAGCCAAGGGATGCAACTTTGTCATCGCATCAACTGTGACGGCAAAGCTAGAGAAGGATTTTGAAGGAATCAGTTCTAGGTTCACCGGTCGGTTCCTGTCAACAATTCAAGTGATCATGCGGCAGACCATGGTCCAGGATTACAACATGAACTCCATAGGAGTTCAGCCGGCAGACTTTGTGGTCGCGCCCGACGTGACGTCCTTTGATATTTCCGAATTCACTCGGGTCGAGGAGATGGCCCGTATCGGAGAAGCAACAACCGATGCATCCGTCGCAAAGCTGCGCAAGATGCTTAGCAGACTTGATGGCAAACTGTTCGAAACAGGAGCAAGCCAACGCAATTTAACGAACGCACTCTGAAGATCGCTGGAATCGTCATAGGGCACTGGCGGTAATTTTCATTGCATTTCCACTTTTCATTGATGTCAGCCGCGTCGGAGACTATATTTTCGCCGATACTCACCGTAGCGAACGGCTTCCGCTTCGGGCATCATATGCCGAGACCATTCTGGCGGCTCCCACCAGTCGGCAAGCCCGTGCGTGGTGTCGGAGAATCACCGGCGGCCTTCGCGGATTCGGGTGGAGAAATCGGGGGCCTTATCTAAGGTATGCGCGACCGGATTGATGTACGCGCGAGCCTTCAATTCCGCGAAGGGAAAATTTCCGGCGAACGCCCCCTCACGATATGCCTTCTCGTCCAGCTTTCCATTTAGCAGGATTTGCCAGTCCCATGGCGTCAACTTCTTGTATGAGCCGCGTGCTTCCCCTCGTTGAGTAAAAATACTTGTGGTGCAGTTCCTTGTCAGCGCGTTGTACCACTCCGGCTGCTTGTTCAACTCGTTCAAGCGGTCGATATACTCCAGAAAGCGCGCGCGTGCCCGCATCGGATCCATATTGAGGTGATAAAGGTACACGTCTTCGCCCGTGCGGTAGTTGGTACGCAAGCGAACGACGTCGCGCTCGTCCGACACAATGTAGATCAACTCATACTGCCGAAAGAATCCCCTGATGGCAGAATAGAACTGGCCGATTTCCTTGCGCGTTTCGATGGAAAAGACGATGTACTCGTCCTGGCCAAACTCGAAACTGAGCATCGTATGCGCAATCCAGGGTGACCCCCAGTAGACGATGTAAGTGTCGACGCCGCGCAATTGAGAAAGATCGTACGTACGCGTCTCCCACCGGCAGGTGTAGTCGAACGCCGCGCGATAGTCGCAGTTGCGGACGTTATGGACCGTGACCAGGTCGCCGTGCACCTCCGCCCAGGCCGTCTGGGAAACATCCGCCTGCCAGGGGCGATTGTTCGATGGCTCGATAGAAAGCCACCAGAGCAGAACAATCGTGGAACATGCGCCGCAGCCAGCCAGACGGAGCCATGTTCCCTTTGCGAAAACGAAAACCGCCAAGAGGGATAGAACGAATACCGATATCGCTGGAATCCTCAACCAAATCCTCCGAACGTCGAAACACAGGGCGGCGAAGGCCCAGAGCGTGAACAGAGAAATGACAAACCAGGCCAGACCGGCACCAAGAAATCCTGCGAACCTGCGCCAGCCACGCTCCGTACCAGAATCTTGGATCACGTATTCAATCCCTTTTCTTGGCGCTACCGTCTCGAAACGCGAGTATCAATGGGCTGGAACAACCGACCGAGAGAAAAGAACACTTGGCGTGGCCCGCGTGTCCGACGCTTCCCCTGATGAATAACGGCCCAAAAGACGTCTGTGCAATCACCCGACCGATCCGTCAGTGAGAAGTCTAGTCGCGCCCAAGGCGTGAACATTTTCTCGATCTCGAAAAAATGTGACGGCGTAAACGCCCTGGACGATAAACGGCTGGAGAGTGGAGAACTTGTTTTCCTGAGAAATTCGCGGCCCGCACGGATCTGCTTGACCAAGCTAAAGGCCATCGCTCGATAGAAACGACGTCGGCCCAACCCTGAGCTTTTCTGGACACTCACCCTCTGGAGCTCTCAGAATATCGCCCGGCGCCTTTCGCCTGAACTAGCAAAAATGAGTTTGACGTACTGCTAGCAACACCTTATTCAGATGCTGGCTTCGCGCCAGGTACACGGCGCTTCAGGAATTTGATCTGGCCGTCGTGGTTGGATTCGTGTTCGGTGACGTGAAACCATTTGCGGTAAGTGTTCGCTGAGAAGTCTTCTTCTGTGACCACCGTCGCCAGCCACTGACGGTCGCGCTTGCGAAATTCAGCGAGGCTTTTCTCCCGCCCCTGGTGCAAGGCGTCGAGATACATGTTCTCCGTGAAGGACATGGATTCCGCGCTGCGTGAATTCATTTCTTCGTCGGCGGATAGTTTTTCAAAAGCTTCGTTACAGCCTTCGTAATGTTCTTTTGTTGTTTGTCGGGTTTGGCTTTGGGATCAATGGTCTTGCTCGCGATTCCTCGCCACACCAACTCTTTCTTGGCGGAGTCATACATGTCGAGCCCCAGTTGTCCAACGTAAATCGTGGAAGTTGATCCGTAGGTCGAGGTGCCACCGCCATACCCATACCAGCCACCGCCCCATCCTGGACCATAACCCCAGCCAGTGTTGTACGAAGTGAACTGCTTCTCTGTGCCAATTGCGGTTTGAATGTCGATGTAAAGATCGGCTGTATCAGAATCGGTTTTCTGTAACCCTTTCGTTGCCAACTCGCTATCAATTGCCGCCATGATTTGTTTTTGTGTCAGCTCATCGGCGCGATCAGAACCTTTTAGATCAATCCACTTATACGTCTTGTATCTTGAAAAATCTTCACCTTGAGCAAAATTATAACGGACATCTTGAGCCATGGTGGCTGCGACACTGCTTACCAACAAAGCGACACTCAAAACAATGGACTTCGTCATATCCTTTTTCTCCTTGTTCTTATCTCCTCTAAGTCCCCGTTTACTTGTTCCGATACGCAAGCCAGAGCAAAAAAACAGCCGCATTGAAAAAACCGTGATCTGCACTTTGGGCACTTTATCTCTACCGGCTTATCACGCAACTCGGGCTGAATCGCCTGTCACTTTTGCCAGTGTCACAAGCCCCGGCTAGTGCCATATGGCCATCATTACCTTCCCACGCGCGGGGGACGGGGCTGCGGAGGGTTCTGGGCAGCCGTCCCCGCTTCTTTCCAGTTTGTTGGTTAATCTTCTCCTATACTCGTAACAAGACAGATGAAGCTTCATCAACCATTTCGGCTAGTCGGTTTAAAGCCTTTCAAAAAGCTCCGTACATATCTAGGGAATAGGTACTTACAAACGCTCTTTCTAGGACTAGCTTGAAACTTCAAAGCCAGCAAAGTCATGATAGGCTTTGGAGCGTAGTTTCCTTCGGCGAGCTGCTCTACATCAAAGGGTATTCGGGGTATTCGGCGGTCAGTTTTCCCCGATGAGTAACAGATGACCATAATTTCTTTGCCGGACCGGGATACACGATTGCAACTGCTCGGTTGATAGCGAGCTGGTGACCCGAGGTATCTGCAGAGTAGTGCGACGGAGCGCCCAGTGCGATGTACCGTCGCCCATAGCCGCCCCCCTGTAAGAACTCACAGTATGAAACCGCCCGTTCCATAATTAAGATTATTGCGGCTATATCGCAGTAGCATCGGGGCAGACATGGCTCAAATTCTAATTGCGGATGATCATAAGCGTTTCAGAACTTTTCTTAGAACGCTGCTGGAACAGCGGCATGACGACTGGTCAGTTTGCGGTGTGGCCAAAAATGGAGATGAGGCTGTACAGAAGGCCATTAAGCTGAAGCCGGAGGTGATATTGCTAGATATTGAGATGCCCAAGCTTGACGGTCTCAGTGCCTGCCGATTAATTCGAGAAAGAGTTCCGACGTCAGAAATTCTCATCCTCACCGTGTATCAGTCGCTCGAGCTGGCGCGAATCGCCGCAGAGTCTGGTGCGTGGGGTTACGTTTCTAAAACTCTCATCTCCAAAGACCTGATACCTGCAATTGAAGCGATGATCAGCCGTGGACCTATTCAGCGGTGAGGTTTCTAGTACTGGCAGGCCTGCACGGGATCGGCTCATATCTCTGGCTCAATATACAGCCAAGCGGCGGACCGCACTGCAATCGCTGTATCAGCAGCTCGAGCAACAGATCGGAGACTTGGATCGAAATGTAAACAGAGTTGGCCTGGCAGCGCCCTCAGGCATGGCGGCTGATGACTCATCCAGGAGTGGGACCGATTGCGGCCCTGACGACGGAAACATTTCTGAGTGATCCCCAGCGGTTCGTGGATGGAAAGGCGGCAGCCAGCTATGTGGGACTGATACCCGCGGAACGCGCCAACAGAGCCGGCTTCGTTGGGATGTTCTCGACAGTTATCCAGAAACAATACAGATTCCCTTCACTTCATGCCTTCGCGAACATCGACCAGGAGTTGATCAAACGCTTGGAGGCGGATTAAGCCGACCCGTGGGTACTCAACATCAATAATTACATATACGATAATGACCGTGATAGTCGCGAAACTTAAAATGTGCAGCCAGCTCCGGTGCTGGCCGCTTGCCATCCGATAACCGGCCAGTAGCGAGCAAATGAGACCGAGGACGAACAGAAGTGCATAGATGATGTTCGGGGGGTGGGTTTGCAGCGCCATCTTACGGATCGTAGTAATGTCAATCATGCTGTTTAGCGCAGGCAGCAGTAGTTTGCCGGCGTCTGGATGAGAATTCGGGAGCTGCGTAGCGGCGACTGCTTTGGTCCAAATCTCCTCCTGGAACTGTTTAGATCGAACCATCTCGATCTTCGCGGCTTGCATGTTTGGCAGCTTCCGATAAGTCTCCAGTCGAGAATCAACATACAGGCGAAACAACTCTTGAAGTTCGGGTTGTGCTTCATGCGGCAACAAGTACAGCCGCAAATATGCAGTTTCAATAGTGTTAGCCTCCTCAGCGATCAATATCCGTTTCTCGTTGAACCGCGATGCCGCGCCTGAAAATGTGAACGCCACAACCAATCCAAACAAGGCGAACATCGCGCCCTCGATCGTACCCAGACTGCCCCGGTCGCCTTCCGACTCTCTCGAACGGCGCCTAACGCCAAGACGACGGCCGATTTCCAGAAAGACAAGCATGCCACCGAAGAGCAACACCGCAAAAAGTAAAGGTTTAATAGCAGGTTCCATCAGACTTACTCCTTTCGAGGATTCAGCGGAGAAGTACTAGGCACCGTGCAGAGTGCAGCGTCCTCATCCTTGAACACTGCATCCCCGCGCGACACCTTACCGGAAACAGTGAGTTCCATATCGCAAAAGTTACTCCGTCAGGCTTATAGTGGAATTGTCAAAAATAACAGTATCAGGGTGATCAGCGTGTGGACGCAATGAGGTTAATACGCCTAGTGAATATATTCGTCATGCGGGCTGAGGCCGCACTGCGGATAGATGTCGAGAAATCCTCCGCGGGCTACGTGGGTCCTCACCGCAGCAAGTCGTCGAGGAGCACGATGGCAATGCCAGCTGCCAGGCTGAGAAAGTATACGCCCAAGACTTTGACGGTGCGGTGTCTCTCGAAGTTATAAAGGCGCGCAATCACTGCAGTCAGCGACAGAAACACCGCAAACACTCCACCAAAAAGATTACTCGCCCTTCTGGACTTGTCGCTATCGTGATCGCTAAGTTGCCTTCGTCAAAGAACGGCTCTGCCTTTTGATCGCCCGAAGGACATCGCGTTGATCGTGGTGCCGTTACCGCGTTGCGATTTGATTGAAAACTCGCCGCTTACCAATTGCAGGCTCATCAGCTCCAAACCGTAACGATTGATGGCGTCTTCTTGGTCAAAGCCAATCCTCAAGTCAGGATGCCGAGGCGACACTGGTATTTTTGCCAGGAGACGGTCCCTCACTCGCTCGCCATCATGAAGTTCTCAATGGTTGAGTTAGCTCGGAGGCTCGGAGGCTCCGCGTCAGCGAGTCAAGTAGCGGAGCTCTATGGAGACATTCTATGGTGAGACACTTTCTAGTAATTGCGACTTTCTGCTTTGCAACCCCTCTTCTGGCCGAATCCTTACCGGCGAGTAGCCCCACATCAGCCCCCACTACTGCAGAACAATCTAATACCGCATCTTCTCCTTCTCAGAGTATCGGCATGTTTGCATATCCAAAGAATCAGCAGAGCGCGGACAAGCAGCTTGAGGATGAAAACCAGTGCTTCGCTTCTGCCAAACAGCAAACGGGAATTGATCCCAAGGCCCCGCCCCCCGCTGTAAAGACAGAGGAACAAAAGAAAGCAGAGCAGCAGGCGGCTGCGGACAGCGCCAAGCAGGCAAAAGGCGGGCGTGTAAAGGGTGCTGCCAAGGGCGCCGCTGGAGGTGCCGCGGTTGGGGCAATTGCTGACGATGAAGCGGGCAAGGGCGCAGCCGCTGGAGCCGCTGCCGGGACTATGGTGGGAGGAGCAAAACAGAGAAGAGCCAACAAAGCATCCAAACAGCAGGCGGCGCAGGCCACCGCACAGCAACAACAGCAGGAAGAAGCTCAAGCAAAGGCCACATACCAACAGGGCATCGACACGTTTAAGCGAGGCTTCGGTGCATGTATGGACGCTCGTGGATATTCAATCAAGTAGCACTTTTGGCCTACGGTCCGACAAACGCGCTTACTGGACACTTACACGACACCCTAGTTTTAATACTCTTCGACCTGCAATTACTTTGAAGTATCGCCCTGATCTGATAGTTCTCGATTTCGCTATGCCTGTATTGAATGGCCTTGAGGCGGCGCGACAATTAAAGAAAATTATGCCTGGCGTTCCGATAATTTTCTTAAGAACCGAGTAACCTCATGGAGTTTCCAACCCCTCGAACGGCCCGGATAGGTTCCCGCATCTACAGCCAGCCGGCAATTCCATCTGAGTCGCCGGCCACCCGATCGCCCCGTAACAGAACTCCGAAGGCCCAGGTCACGAAAACCGGCCCGTGGTTGACGCTTATTTTGCGAGGAGGGAGACTCCATGAGCTCGTTGCTAGATTCATTGGAGGAACAAACATCGCCTGATTTGATTCGCGGACTCGCTTCCAACACAGGTGAATCCGGTGACGCCGTTCAAAAAGCGCTGCAAGGCGGTTCGGCCGCGATGCTTGCGACGCTCGCCAGCAAGGCCCAGGAACCCGGCTTTCTGAGCCAGATCATGAACTTAATTTCGAGCATCAGCACCCCGAGCGCGATGGGAGCGACGGCGGGCGGCGGCTCCTCTACGCTCAGCCGCCCTGCACAGGCGGCAAGTACTTTTCTGAGCATGCTGTTCGGCAACAACCTGTCGAGCATTCAAAACAAAATAGCTGAATTCTCAGGCATTCGTGTGTCTTCGGCAGGAGATATTCTTTCGATGGCCGCGCCGATGGTGGTGGGCACGCTCGCGTCGAAGGTAGAAAGCGAAGGGCTCAGCGCCCGCGAACTCGGCAACCTGATCAAGGCCGAAATACCGAGCCTGCGTAGTTTCCTTCCCGCCGACCCTTCCATCTGGGGGCCCTCTCATCCGCGCCGGCGAAAGGTTCGTCGTCGATCGAGCGGCACCTCGCGCGCGTTGCAGGTGACGGAGGGCATGCAGTCGACAACGTTGAAGTGGCTCTGGCCGGTCGTTCTGGCGGTTCTGTCCATCGGTGTGCTCCTATGGTTCGCAAACTGGAATACCTCATCCGTGAACTTCGGGGTGAACACGGCTGCAACAGGGTCTTCGAACGGAGCGTCGCAAGCCAGCAAGGCGGCGTCGAATGCGGCCGGGTCGCTGGGCGCGTTCGTGAACGCTTCGATTCCAGGCGGGGTCGATCTAAACATCCCTGAGAATGGAATGGAGAACAGGCTGCTGGCATACATCAAGCAGGCCAACGCCACGGTAAGGGGAGAGACCTGGTTCGAGTTCGATCGCCTGAATTTTGACACCGGTTCGGCCAACCTCCAGCTTTCGTCGCAAGAGCAGCTGGAAAACATCGCAAAGATTCTGAGGGCCTATCCGAATGTCCGCGTGCGAATCGGCGGCTACACGGACAACGAAGGCGACGCTGCGGCCAACTTGAAGCTATCGCAAGATCGCGCTTATGCCGTGAAGGCCCATCTTATCGCTTTCGGCGTTGACCCTTTGCGCATGGACGCAAAAGGCTATGGCCGGGATCATCCGGTAGCCGATAATTCAACCCAAGAAGGCCGCGCCCGGAACAGACGGATTGCATTGCGCGTCACGCAGAAGTAAAGCCGCAGTCTGGACTGTAAGAACCAGTCGAAGTCGGGCCTCGCGAAGCGAGACCAGCTCCCGCCGGCCTTGAAATCCAGCTCCAACAACGGGGCATTCTGCCGCCCGGATTGCAAAAGAAAATCGAGCCGGTGCCGATGGACTTGGAGCGGCGCTCGCCGCCGCCAGAGGGCTGCGATTGCAGACAGGTCTTCATCGGGAGCCACGTGGTTCTGGTGGGCATCCCCGGACGAATTACGTTCACAGCTCTTTTATTTTAAATTTCAGTACGCAGCAGCCCTTCACGGGTTCAAGTCGGCCCTAAGAACAACCGGTGAAATCGATTTCCCTGGGGGGTTCCGTTCGTGTCCATTATTCGTTGCTTTCGCGCGCGGTTGCTGCGATACGCTCGAACGCTCATGCGGCTGAGGTCAAAGGCTCCGTAAATGATATTGCCGCGCAACACGTCGCCGCGGAACGAGAGTACCTGCATGCGGAAATAGCGCGCGAATTTCGACCGCGGGCGGGCTTGCAAAGTAGCATCCGTTGAAGCGGACGCAAAGTCCGGTCGTTGGCAGCCTTTGAGTTTCACCACACTCACTCCGCCGTCTGTGCGAAGGTCGTCTTCCGTGGCATTTTCAAATGACCGCGAAGCTGCCGGGCGCGCGGCAACAAAGACCGCATCCACACAGCCGGCCATGGTAAGGTCGCGCACAATCTTCTCGCGCTCATCGTCAATGTTTGCTTCCACGTGATGGATCAGCTTCCTCTGGCGAATCGAGATCACCGCTCCGGTGTCACGCGTTCCTGCCGCCACCCACGCTGGCTGTCCGGCCCAGCGTTCCCCTGTGGCCCACACACGCGAGTGATCTCGCTTTGCATAGCTGTCGAGACTTTTCTGCCGGGTCATATCTGACGCGCGCCCCTCGAACAATTGCTGCGACATAGGCTGAGTGGGGTAGTTCTTTAGCGCCAGAAACGCGTGGAACTGCCGAAAGGCCGCGCCCCTGGATGCTGGGTCGCTGTCTCGCCAGCCGGCCGCACCGAAAGAATTTTCGAGCTGTTCGCGAGAGCCCAGAAAAACAAGATTTATCGCGTCCGCGGCTTGTCCTTTTTGCGTGAAGGTCCGTTCGGGAAGAGATTGCACCATCATGCTTAGCTCGTCCTCTTCCGACGGGCTGAAGTCTTTGACCATCGATTCCACGGGAGGCTGATTTACCAGCTGCATCGGGGCAGTTAGTTCCAAACGCATGTCTGTGCCGGCCGGAAAATAAATCTCGGGCTCAGGAAAAATCGGAAACGTCGCCCTAAAAGCGAGTAAGAACCAGTCGGAATATGGATTGATCGTCGGAAAGTATTTCAGCCGGCTGGTGATGCGTCCCTGCGGCGTTTGAGTTCCAAGCACGCCGTGAATCACGCCCTTCCTTACGTTTTCGCGGGCATTGTCCACATTCACAACCTGAGAGCGCATCTCCGATGACTCTCCGTTGGCGCTAGAAAACCGGTCGAAGACCAGGTGAATAGCGGCAGTCTCGTGACGAATGCCCATCCCCACACGGTGAACAGACTCGATGTGTCCTTCGACGATCGTCCCTAAGGTAAAAACAGCCGAGCCTTCACATCGCGGGGGTTCAACGAGAAGGGCGCGAACGCTGGTGTGGACCTTCGAGCTGTATGAGGCGAGCGGCTGCAGGAGTCTGATTTCGAACGTCTGGCCTGCAGGAACTTGATCGCAGCCGCCCGCGGCAAGAGCCGCAGGAAATGCCGCGAGCGTAGCCACAATAAACATCCGCCATCTTGCAGCTCTAAATTTCCACCCAGCTTTCGCCTTCACGATGACAACGCCCGAACATCCACTCGATGTTGCCAGACCATACCGAAGAGATGTCTGGTGGGCAACATCGGGACGATGAAGTGAATGGGCCGAGCTGGTCGAGTGAACATGAAACAGAAGGACGCAGAAAACGCAGATCGATCATTAGTTCCAGACGACCATCGATCTGAAAAGTAACCACGAGTCTGCCTGGCACTACTTGAGTCGCAGCTCTGCCACCTGATCCTCTACGGCGATAGCGCGCTTCGTGATGTCCTCCGCCTACGCGTCGGTCATCGAACCCCAGGAATTCGCAAATTCCTTGATCAACCCATACTTCTGGTCGTTAATCTCGGTAAGCTCTGCGGTATATCGATCGTAAACGGGCGAATATCTCGTGGTCTGGTCGGCCGTAAGGTTCAGATTGGCCTTGTCTGGGCCGCTACTCCAGTGCTAGACAGCGCCCAAACCCCGAGCAGAACGATTCCGGCCAACCATTTCCTGTTCATCTTGTTGCTCAAATTTCTGTTGTTCAAGTTTCTGTTTTTCTTCAGATTGATCTCGTGAGTCTGCTCTTTATATTCCAGTTTCGGAGGGCCGATTCTGGTAAGGTTTCCGGTCAGATGACACTGTCAGAATTGACAGGGTATTCCTCGCGCCCGACTTCATGCAAACGACGAACCTCGTAGTACTTCCCGAAGGTTTCTGCGGTTTGTCAACGGGGCACAACCCACGCAGGGGGCAGCCCCTGACGGCTGAGTGTTCTCCACAGATTCGACGAAAGGTGTAACTCGCCCCGAATGCAATGAATGATAGCGCCAAGCAGCTACGACTTTGTCGGCGTCAAACAGTGTCCCAGCTGTATTCGGATAACGGGCACATATGCTGCCGACTTCGTTCAGACGAACAACTGCTCATCGGTCCGAATACTTTAGGCGCAGGCGGCAGCTGTACCTTTACTGTGAGACCTTTACGCCATCGACATCGGGCGCCACCAAGGAAACGGCGAAGATCGTCGTAAACGATAGCGCGAACAACAGTCCCCAGACGCTATTCCTGAAGGGTACTCCCCAGTAAGCGATCAATGCTGTAAGCGCTCGAACTGCGGTCCGGGAGTCGAAGGCGGACGCAAGCACTTCGACAATGTCGCCGCTCGGCTCCGGTCCTGCCGGCGAATTTCACAATTCCGTCGGGAATCCAAATGTTCAACAACTCGCCGGTCGATACATACGGTTACCGCACGTTCCATCCACTCAGCAATGTTCATGATGTTCACCATGTTCACGTCGTTTGATTGGCGCTGCTTGAGCCACCGCTGTCTTTCGGTAAAGACGCGCTGCGGTAGTTTGGGTTCTCGCCGGTCTAAGTAGGCCCGATGATTCCGGCACATTCAAGCAGTCTGAACGGAGCCGTTCTTAAAATTCGCAAAATAGTTCCGCGGTTTTGATTTTTTTTCGCGCAAATTAAGTCAGGTCCCTCCCCCCGCGTACTCCTGTATGACTCGAACGTTTCGCGGCGAAATGCGGTCTAGATTTGCTCTCGCGGGCTTCCGTCGCCGCGCTTCGCGACGGGCGGGATGATCGACCTAATAACTCTCCACGCGACGTGCCATCATTTTCAGCAAGCCTGCGACGAACCATTGGTTGTCGGGCGGCTACAAGGTCGGCGACGAACCGTGGGTAACTATCAAGTGAGATTGAGGAAAAAGGAAGATGTCGCCGAAAAATACTTTGAGGACCCTTTGGGCTTTAGCTCCTCGTCGCTCAGGCGCTCGAAGGTCAAGAGTTACTCTCGATTTGTGCTCGATCGTGCGTAGGCAAGTAATCGTCGTGCATCACATCTTGGTTGTCAGTTGTGACGACACCGGGGACGAACTCGGGCGAAGTCGTTGTTCTATCCTGCCGCCCGTACGTAATCGCTCTTTGAACCAAGCGGGACGCGTGCATGGATCACGGTGCCGCCCTTGGGTTGCGTTTCAATTGCCAGGGTTCCGTTCACCAGTTTCAGTCGTTCCTCCATGCTGATGAGACCAAGACCACGGCCCTTCTTCGCCGCTTCGGGGTCAAAGCCTGCGCCGGAATCTTTCACGGTGAGATGAATCTCATCCGATGTTCCCCACAATCGCACTTCGAAGCGTCGAACCCCACTGTGCTTCGCGGAATTGTGCAGGGCTTCCTGCAGTACCCGAAAGAAGGAAAGAGAAATGTCCGGCGACAAAGGACTTGGCAAATCGTGGTTTTGGAAATCAATCTGCGCCTTCTGCTGCTCGCCGAACTCTTGGCAGAAGCCTCTCATTGCCGCAGCAATACCCCAATATTGCAGTTTTGCCGAGTGCAACTCATGGGACAAGGACTGAATATCAGTGGCTATTTCCGAGGTCTGCTTCCGCAGCTTGCCCATGCGGCTATGAACTTCAGATAAATTGGGAAGGCTTTCTTGGAGTTGGTCTAGCTCGATGGCCAACATTGCGATACGTTGGCTGATGTCGTCGTGCAACTCTCTTCCGATCCGGTTACGCTCCTGTTCTTGTGCCTCAATCAACTTGCGACTGACGTTTGCGAGCGCAGCTTCAGCCAATTTGCGCTCGGTAATGTCGATAAAGGCCACCACTGCCCCGACAAGCCATTGTCCCCTTCGCTGCGGATACGACCAGCATTCTGCAGGGAAGCTCGTCCCGTTCGCTCTCCAAAACACCTCGTCCTCCGCGTGGAATCCTTCCCCGGTTTGTGTCACCCGGTGAACGCGACACGCCTCTACGGGTAACAATGTTCCATCCGCACGACTGTGATGCAACAGCTCATGCATATTCTTGCCGAAGACTTGCTCAATGTGCTCGTATCCCAAAGTGCGAAGACATGCAGGGTTGCAGAACGTGCATCGGTGTTCGAGATCAATTCCGTAAATAGCTTCGGCGGTCGAGTCAAGAAGTAATCGGAGTTTGTCTTCGCTCTCACGTAGGGTCTCATCGGCGCGAAGCCGTGCTTCCATTGCCGCTTGTTTACTTACGACCTGCTCTCGCTCGCGCTCGGCTTTCTCACGTTCGCCGATCACCACCGCCAATGACAAGCCCGACACTGAAAGCACACCGAAGAACACGTCCAACAAAACAGCGTTTACGAACGTAGTATTGCTCGCGAAGGGCCCGGACCCCAAGGCGGTTTCAATGGTAGCGATGGCAGCGACCATCAGAATCGACAATGCCGTTACGCCCACGCCGAAACGAATGCCTGCCCACATTATGAATGGGAGTACCGAGAACGCCATGACATGCAGCTTGACTGGAATAAAAGGCAGATCGTCAAAGATGACCAAGCAGGTCGTCGCAAGGAGCAACAGAAGAATTGCAAGCTCTGCGATGCGATCCCGGTCACGGAGCTGTAAGAAATCGGTGAAACGTAACGCGAGTGGCGTCACTAACAAGACTCCGGTAGCATCTCCCAGCCAATAGATCAGCCATGCCGCGCCCAAGCCGGAATAAGCATGCACATGGGTTGCATAGAGAACTGACACTCCGATTGACGCGCTCACTATAGCGCTGCCAAATCCCCCTAGCGCAATCAGACTGAGCGCATCAGATAAGCGCGATAGCGAGGGATGAAAATTCGCAATGCGATGGAGGAGGAAAGCTCCAGTCGTCGCTGCTAATGTCGCTCCAGCCGCTTGCCCCAGTGCAGCAACGTGAGAAACGGGGCTGAAGAATGCCACGAGAAAAGCTCCAGCGGCCACCCCAAGCCATACACGGTACCCACAAATTAAAATCGCAGCAAGTGCAATGCCGTATGCAGGCCATACAGGCCCAAGATTACTGCTCCTGATGTTCGTGGTAGCTTGGCCGAGTTTGCCCGCGACCAGATAGGCGACAAAGACAACCGAAATCTGGAGGAGGTATCGGCCGATGTGGCGCACGATGGCCTGAATCTGACTCGCCTGAATTATGCGGGGCTCTCTTCGCTTGTACTGCAACGAATATGGCGAAGCCATAATTATTCGCTGACACCAATTAGCTAAGATAACCACCTTATACTCGCAAGTGCACGACACTGCAAGCTGCCTGAAATCGCTCAAAGGGTATACCGGCTGCTTAGCAATAGAGTGTGGGTCCAACAATACAGACATGGTTTGATTTGTAGACGTGAAGCACTGAATTAAAAGCGGGTGGACGCCCCTGTAGAAATTCGATGAGTACCCACTGGAAGGGATTCTGCCCAGGGTATTTGCGGGCGGTTGGTTTAGGTTGCGGCTTTACAAATTTTACGCTTCTAGAAACTGAGTTGCGTCAGCTAGCAGAGTGAGTGCGAAGCGGTGCTTGAGGCTATTTGAAAGCCCGTCTACTAGGAGCACACCGCCGAGTGCTCTGAACAGATTCTCTCGTAGATGCTTCCCTGTTCACGCTGAAAGCTGTTCAACACATACCCACACAAAATATCCACTTCGTGCGTTCGGGCGATCTCGTCCCAGAGGTGTTCGACCTGAACCGCCGCATCTGCCTTCCCCTGCGCCCACAAACTAGGTGCACATTCACCACAGACTGCAACACGCGGAGGCTCCCCTTGCGCTGCTTTCGCGGCTTCCATCACGAGATCGCCCGCGGTCTTGAGGCATCGAGCCGGGTCAGGCAGGTCATGTACCATGAAAGTCGAGAGCGTTTCGACAACATCCAAAGAGACATAGCGCCCCTGTTCCATGGCGGCGACAACATCCACTCGATGTTCCTGCAATCTCTGAAGAAGACCCTTCCGGTGTGCCTCGGTCGCGACCACGATAACGGCATCGCCGGCCTCTAGAGCGGTTTCGATGAAATGACTAAAGCCAACTACAAAAGCTGCATCGTCAGGATAGAATTCAACCTCGTGGCGGCGGGCGATCTGTCTATTCCGCTGAAGTGGTGCGAAAGGATTCTTGGCTCGGAACTCTTGGGAGGCTACCTCGAACGAACCTTCGACGAAAGCGTGACCAGAAAATCTGTTACCGACAAACCGCTCACCCCGAAGAATGGCGTTCACACCCTCCAGTAGCTCTCTTCTGGCATCACTCTTGACGACATATCCCTGGGCCCCCGTGCCAAGCGCTCCCTGCACTATGTCGGCAGACGATTCTTGGCTTACAAAAAGTATCTTGGATTTAGGGGAGAGCTTGCGGATTTGTCGAGCGACTTCGATTCCATTTAGTGATGGGAGCCCGATGTCGAGCACAATCAAATCCGGTTGCAGTTCTTCCGCTTTCTGAACCGCTTCTAATCCGTCCGAGACTTTGCAGATAATCTGCAATTCTGGCTGCTTCTGAAGTATCGACGCGACAAAACGCTGAAACGGCTCGTAATCCTCTACTACCAGAACCCGGATCGAACAGGCAGGCATGAAGTCTCCTTTTAATTTCTAGGCCGGAATCGACTGTTGGCTTCGAAGCGCTGCAATGTGAACACGTCAAATTTGAACGCGGCGTTCTGAGCTAATATTGGCCCGCTCGTCATTTGCAGAGTGCAAAAGACGCCAGTTCGGCTGATACCTCCACATCCCCGCAGCGTCAACCTACCCCCATAGGAAAGAGAAGGACTTAAGATCGTACCGAACATCATTGAGCAATTTTCATACCAGTCCAAATAAGAATAAGATAGCAGGCTCCGCTCACATGGTCCCGAACTAATTGTTTCCATAAAAGCATGCCATTTGAAGTTGATTCCGTCGTTGCCTCTGAGCAACCAACTTGGATCGCGCTCGACTGCGTGCATCGCCGCTTCGCACCACAGATAGTGCAGAAGAGTGGTAGTCATGCCGAAGCAATCCCCACCAACACTCATCAAGACCGTAAGAGTTTTCGGCGATTATGGGCGGTTGAAAACCACCGCCACTGCGTGAAATGCACCACAATCCTCACTCCCGAAAACCTCAGATTTTCGCAGGCTGTTCACCGATACGCAGTGGCCATTACTCGTAACCTCGCAATGCTGGATGCCGGAGATTTGGCCCTCGTCCTGTATTGGCGGTTTTGAAATAGAGAAGCGCCATAGGTGAATACCCATTGTAGAAGACGGTAAAAGGGATCGGGCACTCACGGGCCTGATTTCCGTCACTAGAACCTTGCTGCCCAATGGCGGCGTGGATCCTTACTGTTTCTTCGGCTCCGTATCGCATAAAAGTTGGCCCATTTGAGTTGTTTATTCTTCGGAGTCTAGCCCGAAGGACTAACCGTCCGCGCGGCCTTATTAAGGCGCGGTATGATTCCGAGTGCCACATGCCTGCAGAGGTTTGTACCGATTCAGCTAAACGAGATTGCCGGGAAAGTGCGTAATCAAAAGACGATTTCACACTGGGTCCGAGACGCCGACTGTGCGACCATCAGGTTCGCCCGCGTTGGAGCGGCCAGGGCGATCCTGGGTTGGCACCAGTGGCCGACAGGCACATGGTTTTTGCGCAAGTATCAAGTTGAAATTGGGAATTCCTACTAAAATCCTGTTTTGGATCTAAAGCCGAAACTCAGCGGGCGGTCGAAAACCACTACCTCCGCGCGACATGCAATAGAGTTCTCACGCCAAAGAAACATTAGATTTTCGCAGACCCTTCGCTGATCCATAGTCGCATTAGACTTGTACCGTTTGCTGTACTTCTAAACATTCATCGTTCAAGTCCCCGAAGCGACAAACAAGTCTAAAAGTTGCCAGCCGCACGCCAGCAAAATCGTGTCGCGTCCCACTTTTCGGCCTAGTCATGAAATTGAATAAACACGAACAAGCTAGGTCCAACCTTGTCGGACTCGCCTCTCAAATGCAACAGACCGAGATGAAATTAATCCTTGCCGGTATGTGGCCACCGTTCAAGCCGTTGCCGGTATTCAAGTATGGAACACACGAGTATCGCGCCGAGATTCATTTCGACAGGGCGCGCGAGCGCCGAGGCGTTGATAAAGTTCAGCCCGAATTCCACGAGGTCAATCTGATACTCGGCAAGAACAGATTTGTGGATATCCAAGAGTGAAAGCACATGAAAGGTAGGAAGCGATCACGAGACCCCGTCTCATTCCGTGAAAAACCCTTTGCTTCAAGGTTGGTTTGGCTCCGTGCATGCTGTCTTCTCCCCAGTTGCCTACGGCCGGATGCGAAACTGCGATCATCGTCTTTTCGTCACCTCAAAGCAGCTAACTGGAAATCCATGATGCAAGTCCCGACTCAGCTTGGCCACTCCCCCGTTTGGCGGAGAGTGCTCACCTATCCACTGTAAGAACTAACAGTATTTCGTACCCCGATTATCAGCTAAGAGTACAGTCTGCCGGTGGAGAGTCCGGCACGGGGAACAAGAACCGGGATAGGAGACTGACATGGCCACAGCAGCGCCCGCAACACCCTCAACGTCGACAGAGCGCGATTGGACGAAACCACAGGCGATGGCAATTCCAAAGGAGGGATACTTCCAGCTTGAAAACGGGAGGTACGGCCCAGTGTACCCGCGAACTCCCGCCTGCTATGGATTTACCCTCATCGCGAAGATCAAACCGGGAAGAGAGGACACGATCCGTGCTTATGGCAAGACCATCGAGAAGGCGATCGCGGATCTTCCTGATGCCCTTGCGACGCTTAAGCTCCACTACCTTCGGTGGGTTCTTTTCGACATCGGGAAGGACACTTATTTCATGTACCAGGGGATCTTTGACACCGATTTCGACAAGTACACCGAGGACGCCGTAGCTCTGTTCACAAAGTTAGGTGTGAGCACGACTTTTGAGAATCTTGAAGGATTTCCGGAAGACTGGAAGACCAACGTGCCAGCGTTCGTTAAATTCGTTCGTGAACACCAGTGTCCGAGCTTTTTGGAATACGGGGAGTATCCGTACGTGACAGCGGACGAAATCAAGAAGGCCCTTAAGCTCAAGGCGGCCTTTAGCGACATGCTCGACCTAATGCAGTAGCAAAATCATTGTTCACTCGCGGGAGAGAGGCCGTGGGCATCTTGCAACAATCGCAGAGGATTTCAAGTAATCTGACCGAACGAACGGAAGAACCAGATTCGCTTGAGCTTGAAGATATTCAACATTTCCTAATGGCAAGGCCACCTGCGCGGGCAGCACGGTACGAGTTTTTAACGTTCGGGAATCCGGCAGGCGGACGCGAGTGGCTGACGGGCCTGATCGATAAGGTGGGCACGGCGAGTGCTGTCGGATCGAGCCTACTTGACGCAAGGTGGGTAACCGTTGGCTTAACCTGGAACGGTTTGCAAACGCTCGGTGTGGCTGAAGCATCATTGGCCACCTTCCCGGAAGAGTTTCGTCAGGGCATGGCGGCCAGGGCGGGCGTCCTCGGCACCACAGGCGCTAATCATCCAAATCACTGGGTGGGAGGGCTCGCCAGTCCTAACCTGCATGCGATTGTCGTACTGTTTGCCCGCGACGTCACCGAACGTGAGCGTTGTCGCGGGGAGTACGAACGGTATGTCGCGCAATGCGGCGGAGTCGAAGTGCTGTCCTCTCTTGATCTGGAAGCTATCCCCCCGTTCGATTACGCTCATGAACATTTCGGCTACCGGGATAGGCTCTCGCAGCCAGTCATCGAGGGAACGGAAGCAGAGCCGATGCCCGGCTCTGGCCCACCGATCAAACCGGGCGAATTTTTTCTTGGTTATCCCGACGAAGAAGGTTCTGCTGCCGGATTGCCGCAGCCGGAAATTCTCTCTCGCAACGGCAGCTATGTTGCTTATCTGAGAATGCAAGAGCACGTAGGCGCGTTTCGAGATTTCCTACGAGCCCATGGTGAAACACCGGAACAGCAGGAATTAATAGCTGCCAAGCTGATGGGACGATGGCGAAGCGGCGCTCCTCTTGTCCTCGCGCCGGATAGGGACGATCCAAAGCTCGGCGCTGATTCTCAGCGCAGCAACGATTTTAACTACGCAAAGATGGATCCTCACGGCTATGGCTGCCCTCTCGGGGCACATATCCGGCGTATGAACCCGCGCGATACCGCAGTGAACATGAACCGGCGGAAGATGATTCGGCGAGGGGGAACTTATGGTCCGCCTCTGCCGGAAGGTGTCCCCGACGACGGCATAGAACGAGGCATCGCCGCATTCGTTGGCTGTGCGAGCCTCGTCCGCCAATTTGAATTTGCGATGAATGTGTGGACTAACGACCCAAACTTTCACGAGTTGGGAAACGAGCGCGATCCGATTTTTGGTACTCAAGACGGCACCTTTGACATGACCATCCCAAAGCGGCCTATTCGGAAAAAGATCAAGGGCCTGCCAGCTTTCACCACGATCCGAGGCGGCGCTTACTTCTTTTTGCCGGGTATCAAAGCGCTCCGATACCTGGCGTCGCTGAGCGATGATCTTTGAAGGGTCGTCGGAAAGTTCAGAAAGGTAGGCAATCATGAACTCCGTTCCTCAACCGCCGCGTACCTACAACCAGAATCATGCGCCGCGCAAGTACACTCCGGGCAAACGGAGAGTTTCCATCTACTGGACCTGGAGTTACCCCTGGGAAGCCAACCGGGAAACCACTGAATTAGACAATCGCTTCTCGACCATGACCGAGGTCCGGAGAGTTGCCTGGCCCGCGTATGAGGGAACGGAATGGGATGAGATGCATTTCCTGCAAGGAATCGCTGGGACCCTGGAACTGTTCCACCGCTCCACGCTCGCGTTTCAGAAGGTCGTAGGAGAAGTCACCGGACATTCGGTTGCGGTATTCCAACGAATCGACCAGGCCGGGTACGAGCTTCCGATAGACGAGCGAATCCTGGCGGACACAGACACGCTAATGGTGTTCGGTCTCGATCACCTGCTTTCAGAGCAGGAGGCAGCCTCAGGGGAGATTGAGGCGGTCCGCGAGTGGCTGAAACGAGAAGGAACTTGCCTTTTGCTTGGGCCCCACCACGATGTGGGATTTACAGAAGATCTGCAGCAGCGCCAACTGGAATATACGCACCACGGAGATGCGCTCGTCCCTCGCCAGCAGCGCTTCGGACAATACACGCGTTCGATGATGAAAGCACTTGGGGTGCCGGTGATGAATCAATTCGGACTTCGCCCGGCCCTCGTCAAAGGCACAAAACAAATTGCGCCGCTGACAATCAACAAAGACGTGGATACGCTTGGCCTCCTCAACGGGGTTACCACATTTAATTTTCATCCCCATCTGCCGCACTACGCGCTGACCACCGATGACACAAAATCGGTCCACGTGCTTACGCGCCAGCCGATTGACCTGGACCGACCGCATCCCTTCACCCAGGCGGGCAACACTGAGTTCAACTCGTTCATCTGGATGCCACCTAATGCACGACGCGCCGGAAACATCCTGCTGGCGGACTCCACGATATTTACTACGTTGTTTGGCGGCGTCGAGTCGTTGGAGACCTTTTGGAAGAACCTGGCAACGATGCCACTGGCAAGCGGGATGCAAGCCAAGAAAACTCAGGCTGTCGCCTGATCCGAAACGCGAAGTGCACAAGCACTCCACGGGAACGGTTGAATGGAACTCTTGAGTAAGGCAGTCCCGATCACGATGCTCGCCTTTGTAGTTTCAAGTATGCTGGCGGTTGGTTTGAGTCTCACCATTCGGCAGATTGTGGCGCCTCTGCGCAATGGAAAACTTGTTTTCCTCGCACTGCTCGCCAATTTTGTGCTGATGCCAGTGGGTGCATTAGTCATAGCCAGAATTCTCAGGCTTGACCAGCCGCTCGGCATAGCCTTGCTTTTGCTAGGCGCAGCTGCCGGCGCGCCGTTCCTTCCCAAGCTGGCAGGAATCGCCAAGGGCAACCTTGCGTTTGCCGTGGGACTAATGGTGCTGCTCATGGTTTTGACCGTGGCCTACATGCCACTCGTCCTGCCCCTGCTTTTGGAGGGCGTTTCGGTCGACCCGATGAAAATAGCACGCTCGCTGGTTCTTCTCATGTTGCTTCCACTGGGTGCTGGGCTTGCAGTCAACGCCAGGTTCGGAAGCATTGCTGAAAGAATGCGCGCGCCGCTTAACCGAATCTCCACTCTCAGCCTGGCACTCCTGATCGTGCTGCTGTTGGTGACGAACATTCAAAATGTAATCTCCTTGTTCGGAACACGCGGAATTTTGGCGAGCATCCTGTTTCTTTTCGCCGGTGCTGGAATCGGTTGGCTAGTCGGCGGTCCGGACCTCGGGACAAAGGGCGTGCTGGCGTTAGCGACTGCACAGCGCAATATTGCCGCCGCACTTGTGGTTGGCGGCAAGGACTTC
This sequence comes from uncultured Acidobacteriota bacterium, assembly GCA_963721825.1. Classification (GTDB taxonomy): domain Bacteria; phylum Acidobacteriota; class Terriglobia; order Acidiferrales; family UBA7541; genus Palsa-295. The sequence goes on from CAVRLE010000004.1 coordinate 1,071,630, forward strand.
GACGACCCCAAAGTACTCGTCATGATTGTCGTCGTTGCCGTCGTCGGACTGCTTATTCTCATGCCGCTGGCGCGTGCCTTTGGAACTCGAAGTGCGGAAACTCCGGTTTAGAACACCACGGGTTTGGAACCGCAGAGTTTCCCCACATCTGAAACAACCCGTGAACGTTGATGAGAGCACATTTCGCATGGCGCCTCTTTGCTGTAGTTGTCCTCCTTGCGGCCGCTAACTTTGTTGTCTTGACTCCCGTGCAAGCGCAAGTAAGAGGTGTCTATCCCGTAGGCATGAATGCCACCAACTCTGGGGTGACCCCCGAAGCAGGATTCACCTATTCAAACCTTTTTATTATTTTCTCGCGTGATGAAGAAAAGGGCCCTCATGGCGAAATACTGGCTACCGGCCAGAACTCGATCATGATGGATATGAACAGTTTTATCTGGGTGAGCAAAAAAAAGATGGGTTTCCTGGGTGGAGCAGTATTCTCGGCATCCGCTACCCTTCCAATTGCTAACAACTCGCTCACTTCGGATGTCAACGGTGCCCTCAGCGGCGGTGGCGGGTTTGCGGATTCCTATTATCAACCGTTGATTCTCGGCTGGCGCAAACAGCGCGTTGCCATTCGGGCGATCTATGGGTTTCTGGCGCCGACCGGAAGATTTAGCGCGGGTGCCAACACGAATGTCGGTTCAGGTTACTGGACCTCAGTCGTTGCGAGTGGACAGACGATATATCTGGATCCGAGCAAAGCCACTGCCTTATCTGCCTTTCAGATGTATGAATTTCACAGCACCCAAGGGGGCACCATGATCCACCCCGGCCAGACCCTCAACCTCGACTACTCGCTAACCCATACTTTTCTCCTTCAACGAGGCTTGCGCCTTCAACTTGGGCTGGTGGGATACGGCCAGTGGCAGACGACGGATAAACACGGCCCGAACATTACGCCGGAACAGGCAGGCGCGCACTACAAAGTCAACGCTCTGGGGTTCGCGGCCAACGCAATCCTGCCGGAGCGGAAGGTGAGCGTCGGGCTTAAGTATTTTCATGAATTCGAGTGCAGATCTACCTTCCAAGGATACACACTCCAGATCTCTGCCGCGATTACGTTCTAAACCGGCCCCGGAATCGCTTCGGGAAAACTGCGCGTCCGTTCCTAACGGGTCGTCAGAGACTCGGAAGTTACCCTCGGTCGATTTCTGGCGGAAAGTTGATAGGTGATGACATAACGAAGTCGGCCTCGCGACGAGCCGAGTAAACTGTCATTTAGGGCCTGCGGCCCGCGAAACCTCATGAAAATCACTCAACGTCAGGCAAGGCATAGCTCATGACGTTAACTCCTTTGATTTAAGCATGCCTTGATTGCGACTCAGGGTCTTTCGACCCTGTGCGGTATCCAACGTATAGAGCTCGGATCGAAAGGAGGCCGACTTCGTTATGTCATCACCTATCTGAGTGTATCGCCAAGAAAGAGGCTGGGTGTACCATTGTGCGGATTTCGCAATTGAAGGAAAAGGCGCGTCGCGAGGAAAGCCATCACATGTCTGCAAAACGGCTAGCAGTTACTTTTCTGGTTTGTGTTAGCGCGCTGCATCCATTGCATAGCGCCGCCGCGCAAAATGTAAAGGTTAGCTCTGACAAGTCCACTGATTTCACGAAGTACAAGAAATATACATGGGGATCAAACTATCTGCTGACTCAACAGCCCAAAGATGTTCAGGAACGCATCAACATGGCGATCGTCGATTCCATTAACCGCAATCTTCGAGCCGCGGGTTTCGTCGAAGACGATGGCAATCCCGACTTCAAAGTTACCTACGAGGCAGGAGGGCAATCTCAAACCGATGTAGGCGCGCAACGACCCTTGTACGCTTCAGACATGGTCGGCTATTACTGGGGTAATCTCAGTGGAATTTCCTCGGACGTATGGGTTTCCAGCTTGGCGAAATTGAAGATTTCCGTGACGGACTCCGCCACAAAGACCAATGTTTGGCAGGCGGTGGCGTCCAAGAAAATTCAAGACCCCATGAAATTTACGAACAACCTTCAAGAGAATGTGGACAAATTCATACAAAAGACGATGAAGAATTTCCCTCGGAAGAAGTGATTCTTCCCCGCCGAATACGTGCGGTCTGGACTCCCTGCCAATCTGCACGTGGCCATTTTGCGTTTAGCGCCTTATAAGACGCAGTGCGGCGTCTGGCTTACCCCTGTGACCGACCAACTTCTTCACGAAGCTTTTCCCCTTATCGACGCTGACGCAACCTGCCGGAATGACGCGGCACACCATTTCGAAGACATTCGCAAGTGAAAGCGATGGATCAAATCTCGCTACTGGCGCTGCTTGGCAGCGCAATACTTGCGTCGATATTCCTAACCGGGTGCCGCGTGCTGCTAGGCATCGTGTCAACCAAGAAGCACCGTCAGTAGCGGGTTTCGCCCTTTTTATTCGTCGGGAAGTATTCGCGGAAAATCGTGGACGCTCTCTCCGCATGATTTCAATGCGAGGCGGACGCTTCGAACTGATGCTGGCCTACGGTGCACTGTCTCATCGCGAGATAGATGGTGATAAACCCTGCTCGCAACGCCTATTTTGGAAAGCTTCAATTTGCGATCATTCGGGTCAGCGTGAATTGCTCATTCGGATGTTCAGCACCATCGTTACATGGGATGGTTAAACTGTCACTGCAAGAACCAACGCGATGCTATCGTCCCATTTATTTCTTCCTATTGATCCCCGGGCAGGTGTATAAGCTCACCGGGTCAGGGACAGAATGACACGTAAGGCGAACGAGAATCGGCGGGATTGTCGCTCAGGTGATCGTATGCTTGCTGCTGTGTGGCATTTGCCAGCGATCGCCTGTACCGGAGCCACGCTCTTATCCTGGCACGAAGCACCAGTAGGAAGTCGGCTTTAGTTGCCGAACCGAATCCGCAATTAGATTTTCGCGTTAGTGGAAACTCGAGACAAATTCTGGCACCTGTGAATGTGCGAGGCGAGGTCAACTGCTTTTATAGAACCAGCTATCTCAAGGCGAGAAAGGTGGCGACATGAGATTTACAACAATAACTCTCTCAACGCCCGCCGCAATCTCGCCCTAGGTACGCAGTCGTCGGAAACCCGCGTCCCGCTGACCGATATCGGCGAAAGGTTCTCTGGCGATCCCGATCTGTATACGACTCCGCGGCACGGATTTTCCTACGATACTGGCATTATTACCAGTGGACGCTGAAGTGCCCCCTTTCTAACCTCAAGTGTGCCTCAAGCCCAGTCCGCTACCGGGCAAACCATCTCGCGCTACCGTGTCCTGGAGGAACTGGGGAGCGGCGGCATGGGTGTAGTCTACAAAGCCCAGGACAATGAGCTCGGCCGGTTTGTCGCTTTAAAGTTCCTGCCTGAGAACGCAGCCCGGGACCCGCATGCACTGGAACGTTTTCGCCGGGAAGCACGAGGTGCATCTGCGCTCAATCACCCCAATATCTGCACCATCTACGAAATTGGGAGCCACGAAGGCCATGCGTTCATCGCCATGGAGTACCTGGATGGCGTGACCCTGAAATACCTGATAGCCGCAGGCACCCTGGATACGGAGCGTATTGTCGCGATTGCCATCGAGGTCGCCGATGCGCTCGATGCTGCTCACAGCGAAGGCATCATTCATCGTGACATCAAACCCGCCAACATTTTCATCACCAAGCGGGGGCACGCCAAGATTCTCGACTTTGGCCTGGCGAAAAGTATGCCTCCGAAGAGCCCCGCAGGCCAGATTCGCGGCGCAGCCGACGCAATCTCTGTCTTATGTCGCCGAAGAACACCTCACCAGCCCGGGGACGGCTCTCGGAACTGTGGCCTACATGTCTCCCGAGCAAGTACGGGCCAAGGAGTTGGACGGCCGCACGGATCTGTTTTCTTTCGGTATCGTTCTCTATGAGATGGCGACGGGGAGGTTGCCCTTTCAGGGAGGCAGTTTGGGCCTCATCATGGAAGCCATCCTCAACCGCAATCCGGTGGCTCCCATACGAGTCAATCCCGACATCCCCCCGGCACTCCAAGAGGTGATCCACAGAGCCTTGGAGAAAGACAGCAACCTGCGTTATCAGCACGCGGCCGACATGCGGGCCGAACTGCAACGGCTAAAGCGAGACACCGAGTCGGGCCGGAGCGTTGCAGGAGAAGAAACAGAATCGGTCCCGACACCAACCCCAAATCGTTTATCCTCGACCGGCAAGCGGAGGGCACGGACTTCCTCAGCGGAAACAGCTGCTCTCCGCCCGCAGCGAGTCTCCAAGATCATTGACTCGCTTGCAGTTTTGCCGTTCGAAAACGCTAGTGGCGATCCTGAGCACGAATATCTGAGTGACGGGATCACGGGGAGCCTCATCAATATTCTGGCGACAGATACCGAAACTGCGAGTGATGGCGCAGAGCACAGTATTTCGGTATAAGGGCCGGGAAATCGATCCTCAAGCCATCGGTCGCGAGCTTAATGTGCGCGCCGTGCTCACAGGAAGAATGATGCAAAGCGGTGGCTCTTTGCGCATTGGGACCGAATTGGTCGATGTAGCCACAGGTTCTCAACTATGGGGCGCGCAATACGATCGCAAGCCTGGCGACATCTTTGTGGTCCAAGACGAAATTTCCAACGAGATATCGGGAAAATTGCGGTTACAGTTGACCCGGGCAGAAAAGAAGCGATTAACAAGACACCACACGGAGAATGCCGAGGCGTACCGGCTTTACCTAAAAGGTCGTCATCACTGGAACAGGTGGACCGAAGAAGGGTTCTACAAGGCGATCGAGTACTTTCAGCAGGCAGTCGAGAAAGACCCCAGCTACGCCCTCGCCTACACCGGTTTGGCCGATTCCTACGTGCTCCTGGGATGGAACAGCTATCTGCCGCCGAAGGAAGCGTTCCCTAAAGGCAAAGCGGCGGCGATGACCGCCCTGCAGCTCGACCCGGATCTCGCCGAAGCCCACACGTCTTTGGCGGCCCTGTTGTGGCTTCACGATTGGCAGTGGGAAGAGGCTCAGACAGAATTCAAGCGCAGCCTCGAACTGGGTCCCACCTACCCAACTGCCAACCACTGGTACGCCGAGTATGTGATGACCATGGGGAGACACGAAGAAGCTATGGCCAGGATGAAGAACGGCCAGGAGCTCGATCCGTTGTCGCTCATTATCAACGTCGCAGTCGGATGGGACTTCTACTTTGCCCGCCGATACGACGAAGCCATCGAACAACTCCGGCGAACTGCTCGAATTGGACCCAAACTACCCCGTCACGTACTGGATTCTCGGCCTATTGCTCAGGAAAACGGGTCGCTACGAACTGGCCATCGCCGAGGGTGAGAAAGGGGTGAAGCTGTCAGGCGGCAGTCCCCTGATGCGCGCGGCACTGGCGCACACCTTGGGCGCGGCTGGCAGGACAAAGGAAGCACTTCAGATGCTCGATGATCTGACAGAACTAGCAAAGCAAAAGTATGTCGCACCCTACTTTCTCGCCGGAATCCACATCGGCTTGGGAGAAAACGACCGCGCGATTGAATACTTGGAGAAATCCTACGAAGAGCACTCCCACTGGCTTATCTATCTTCATGTAGATCCGAGCATGGACGGCTTGCGGGACAACCCACGTTTCCAAGACCTGTTGCGGCGTGTCGGCCTTCCCGCATTGACGGCCTCGATCCCCAGCTGAAGGACGCCACGGCGGAGGCTCACATACGGTTTCCCCTCCACGACCGCTTCTATCGCCGCGATTAGCTCATCTTCAGCATCAGACTCAACGAGCTCCTGTTGAGGTTTTGAAAATGCAGACGTCACGCTTCCGGGTCGAGTCTGACGCGATAACCTACATCTGGCACCCGCAGGCGGCCGGCTCGGTCTTCCAACCGGTCCAATCGCTCGATGAAATCCTTGAGGACATTGCCGGAACTGGCAGAGGCCAACTCTTCTTCGAGGAGCTCAGTTCAGAGTAGAGCCTGTAGACTCGGCGGCTCTCGATCCACACAAATATCCTTGGTGAGATTCGCATCCAAGGGGTTGCGTGGATTGCTCATGACTTAGCGACGCTTCGCCGGCCGGCAAGATTCGTTCTCATGACCCGTTGGTCCCAGGTTCGAATCCTAGCGACCTCTAGGGGTCCTAATGAAGCTTGATTTAACACTGTTAAATGATGAGAGGCTGAATATGGCGTCTGCTGCGGCCAATGTCTGAACAAATATTCTTCGCAATCGCGTAGTTCGTTATCGCAGCGGTGTGGACGTGGAGCGCAATTGCCTATTCGACTAAGGGCGCTCGTCCTGCGGAGCTGGGGTACCTCAACAACTATCTGATCGACAACCAGAGTTGCGTCATTCTTGGCGTTCAGGCTACGTCCGCTCGACTGAGCCAGGAAAGTGCGGCGGCTCGCGAGATGATCACGCGGCCAGCGGAGAGACGGGGGCGCTTCCCCCAGTCGGTTGCCGCCGACATGACCTATGGGAACGGTGAGCTTTTAGCCTGGTTTGAGGAACGAAACATCACTCCCTATATTCGCGTGAAAGAGAGTCCTGTTCCCAAAACCAACTTGTACGGAATCGAGAAGTTCACCGATGTTGCCGAGAGGAACAGATATCAATGCCCTGAATGAAAGCGGTTCACCTATGTGGCATCAATGCCATAAATCGAAAGCATGTGCATGTGGCCACGCGGAAGCGCTGTCGCGATTGCCCGCAAAGAGCGCAATGCACCCGAGGCCACTATCGGGAGATCGCGATCCATGTCCACGAACCGGCGCGACAACGGGCACGAGAACGGGCGACCGTGCCGGCTTTCGCGGTAGCGCAACGCCAACGCCGGAGAGTAGAAGCACTCTTTGCGGAATTGAAGAACCAGATCGGACTGCGCAGGGTGCCGCTTACGGAGAATGAAGCATGTTCGCGAACAGTTCTTTCTGGCGGCCACAGCCCAGAACTTGAAACGATTGGCCCGCTTCCTCAGATCAAGATCTCTAGAATCAGCCATGGTGCCGATCTGAGATAGAAAAAGGAAGCGCGATAACCCGCAGGAACAACTACCTCAGTTCAAAACTCCACCAGTCGGCGAGTTTTTCAGCAGCCACAGGATTTCTCAACATCTATCCATACCGACCCGGTCCCGGCCCGCCAAACTGCAGGCGGTTCACTGGATTCCCGGTTTCGGAGCTTTTATTTTGACTCTAGAATCTCGCGGCCGTTGGTTGACTGGATGGGACGCGCGTTCATCAGGTAAATTTTCGAGAACGCAGCCACTTGCTCCGCCGAGACGGTGGCGTGGCTCTTCAGGACATACCAGGTTACCCCTTCGCTGCACGGGGGAGTAGTCAGGGACCCGGCATATGTGAAGTAACTGTGCTCGGCCGGGAGCAAATCTCTCACCTGAATAGATACTGAGGGAATGTCCTGAGGCTTCTCTTTCTCGGATGGAATGTTCTTCCATAATGCATCAATCAGCGGATTGGCGTTTCCCTGCTCGAAGAGGACGGCAACCACAGCCAAGTGCCCTTCGGCATCTGCATGCACTAGATGGGCGACCAGAGGGAATCCCTGACCGGCTACGTGTTCTTCACTCGGGTGGTGAAAGTGAAACTGTTTTAGGGTGTAGGTCTTATCGCCGACGGTGAGGGTGCTCCCTGAAGTGTAATTCACCTGAATAGTATGGCCGTTGTCAACGATGTTCAGCGGTATGGCCTTGTAGTCCAGCTTCAGGTTGGGGAGATTCGCGGGGTTGGCATGCGCGATATCGATGGGCGATTGCGTATGGCCCACGGAACAAGCTGCATAAGATGAATCGAGCTTACCCCAGTGCACCGGACCTTCCGGGCCCGAATAGGCCCAGTGCGGGTGGGCTTCCTGAGCAGCGCTAAGGGCAGGCAAGCTAATTGGGCTCAGGATAAAAGCAAACAGAACAGTTCTGCAGAATGGATGCCAACTCATGGAACTTTCTCCGCGGAGCGATTCGAGTGAAATTTCCTCCCGGAGCCTCGAAAACAGGACGATAGTACGCCACCTCGCTTGATCGCGGCAATGTGAGGTAATCTGTATCGGAAGCACTCCGAACGCTCTGCCAACCACACAGGACGACGCAGGGTTTATCACGCAATATAAAAGGCGATCACTTTGACGATTTGGAAGAAAGGAGTGTCCTTCGACGCCAACGAGTTACATCGGCAAGCAGCTTGAGCGTCTCTGGTAGAGAGCTCGTTCCATCCTCCTGGGTGGTGGTCGGTTCGGTTCTTGAGACGCTCGGTTCGAGGGGAGTATCAGATAGCTGGTCCGATCCTGTGTGTTTCGGCACGAGTCACCGTTCCCACGCTATGCCTCCTCGGAGAACCAGAAATAGCGATAGGCCAAGAACCTCGGATAGAACCATGGTTGCCACGGAATCGAATCGCTTGCCAAGTTTCAAGAATCGACGGGCGCTGTCACCACGAGAAAATGAAACCAAGGGAACGGAAGAGCAAGCCAGAGCCAAACCTCTTGAGCGATCGAGGGGCATCAGCAAACAGTGGGCTGGATATCGAGACAAGAAACTTCTCGGCTACCAGCCGAGGGAGAAGCTTTTTTGTTGACGTCCCCTTTTATAGAACCAGCTATCTCAGACTGAGATTGCTAGTGATAATCCCTGTCCACGACACTTATCTGCAATTTCGCGTTTCTACGGGCATCAAATGGGTCCCTCTTTACATCCTTGTGGATGACGCATCTGCTGTAGGTTTTTCCTGAAGGCTCGCCAATGACAACAATCGTCCGCTCGCTCGTTTTTGTTGGCATAGTAGTTTGTTGTGGACACGTAACGATGGCGCAGACTCTGGCTCCTCGCGCCTACATCATCACACCGCTCGGTGCAAATGCCCTTACCCTGTCTTGGTCTTTCTTTGACGGTGGCTTGGATTTCAACGGGACGATTCCCATCACAGGCGCCACTGGCACCTACCATATACCGGCACTCAGTTACTATCATTCGTTCAGCTTGTTTGGGCGCTCTGCGAACATTACCGGTTTGTTGCCCTATGGTGTCGGCACCTTCCAGGGATCTGTTCTTGGAACTCATCAGCAGATTTACCGCTCTGGGCTTCTCGACGTTGGCTTGCGTTTCTCGGTGAATCTCAAAGGCGGACGAGCGATGTCCGCGCAGGAATTCGCCAACTGGAAACAAAAGACTTTGTTGGGGGCCAGCCTGACAATGATCGCTCCGACTGGTCAATATGATCCGATGCGCCTCGTCAACTGGGGCATCCATCGATGGGCATTCAAACCGGAGTTAGGCTATTCGCGGCGTTGGGGTAACTGGTTGCTCGACGGGTACGGTGGAGTATGGTTCTACACGACAAACAACGCTTTCTTCTCCATACCCAACCCGCAGCCTCAAACGGAAAAGCCTATCGGGTCCTTCGAAGGCCACTTGAGTTACGATTTCAGTAGAAAACGCTGCTGGATATCGCTGGACGTAAATTTCTGGTTCGGCGGCACTACCAGTTTGAACGGTGTTTCCAATCCCGTAACGCGGCAGACAAGTTCGCGCATCGGAGGAACAGCGGCGTTTCCGCTGAGCAAACACCAGACGATTAAGATTAGCTACAGCGACGGAACCTACGTGCGATTTGGCGGTAACTATCAAAATGTTTCCGGGGCTTGGCAGTATTCGTGGCTTGGCTGGCCGAAATTTCACCAGCAGTAACTATTTCTCCGCACCTAATTCCCCGGTCAGTAGCGTTACTGGAAACCAGGTTGACTGTGCGGTGTCCAACGTACAGAGCTCGGATCGAAGGAGGCCGAGATGCGAATTATAGGATGCGATCTACACGCTCGACAACAGACGATCGCTATGTTGGATAGCGACACAGGAGAGTTGGAAGAAAAGACCCTCGAACATCAGGGCGAGACCGTGCGGGAGTTTTATTCCGCACTATCTGGTCCGATTCTGGTGGGGATTGAAGCGACCGGTTCGATGCAGTGGTTCCTGGAACTGCTGGAAGAGCTGGGGATCGAATGCCGCGTCGGTCATCCGGCGAAAATCCGCAAAGCAGAAACACGCAAACAAAAGCATGATCGGCGGGATGCGCGATTACTGCTGACATTGCTCGCCGAGAATCGTCGTCCGATCATTATCTCGCTGATCTACCGCACACCCATTTGGCGTGATGACACGAATTGCCTGGAAGCGTGCGGCCTCAATAACACACTACTTCCGACGCCGCCGTCGAATTGGCAACCTGTCCGTGTTTGTAATCGACGCCAATTCCGTCTCGGGGACGGTGAACCGGGAAAGGCCGCAACCCTAACACAGCCGTATCTTGGGAAACCCATAACCTTTGTTAGACAAATTGAAGATCAAAATGAAAGCTTCAACGCCAGTTGTACAACGCGAGGATTGACGGCGGTGCTGCCGATGACACCAAATGTTGGAGAAGTGAAGTTGGTGTCAGGGTTGGCAAACTGCGGATGATTCAAAGCGTTGAATAGCTCCGTCCGAAATTCAAGGGTGCTCCCCTCAATCAGCGAGTTAAGAGAAATCATTTTCGAGAAAGCTATATCGAGGTTGGCCTGTCCGGGACCACCCACGATTCCGGTCGGGCCATCCCCGAAGGCAGTTCCGATGCCATCCGCCCCGATTACTCGAGGATTCGTAAAACACTTCTCGTTGAAATAGCTATTCAGTTTCGACTCAGTCGGTCCACTATTCACCAGCTGGCCTTTCGAGCACAGCCCGCTCAGTTCTGCGCGATCTTCACTGATTCCAAAGACATTGTCGGGATTCGTGTCACTAATCGTTAAGGCGGTACCGGATTGGATCGTCAAGATTCCGGCTACCGACCAATTGCTCAGGATGGCGTGAATGACGCCCTCAGTTGGACTCGGAAGGGCCCAAATTCCGCTGAGAACGAAACGATGACTACGATCAAAGCTGGCCCGCCCCCAACGTTGATGCGGTGAGTTTTGGTCTCCCAACGTCAGAGAATTTCCGCTCGAAATGGAATTGACATCGGCACCGTCTGTATCTAACGCCTTCGAGAAAGTGTAGGAGGCGAGAAATTGAAACCCGTGACTCCATCGTTTCGTAAGGCTTGCTTCAAGAGCGTTGTACCAGGAGCTGCCCTCGGATTCCATCTCCAACAAAGAATCTGGCGGCACCCCTAGAATCGGAACTCGTAGAGGAATGTTTTTTACGGTATTGTCAATAACTCCTCGGATCGGTTCATTCGTGGAAGCGGAGAGCGCTTGATTCAAAGAGCGCTGACGGATCAGGTGCGTGCCGCGAGTGCCGACATATCCCAAATCGAGTAACCATCCATTCTGAAACTCAGACTGGATGCTCAAGGAATATTGCTGAATCTTGGCTGGGCGGAATCCAGGTGCAGCGGTGTAGATGGTTGTCGTGCTAGTCGGAGAATACGGAGGAAACAAGGGGAATGAGGCCGGAGTAGGAAATGGTCGCGCGAAGGGTTCTTGAAAGGTCGCGCTCGCGTTTGCTTGTCCCGTGTTGATACGAAACAATGCAAAGGGTGCGCCTAAACTATTTTGATAGAAGGCCTGGCCAGTCGGACGCGAGGGATAAATTCCGTAGCCACCTCTTAGCACCAACTTGCTTGACGATGGCAGAACCTGCCAAGCCAACCCGATTCGAGGCGAGAGGGCGTTCTGTCCCGCTCCAAAATTTCCAAAGGTATTCCCTGCTCGTATCACGCCAGGAGGAGGGACTCCTGGAAAATTCGATGCCACGATGTAGCCAGCAATGCTCCCGCTTGGGGGCGAATTCGGATCAGCGTTATTGATATCAAAACTAGAGTTTCTCCCAAGCCTGTCTCCAAATTGACCAAGGTGGTCGTAGCGCAAGCCGAAATTCAGTGTTAGAGACTTAGAGACCCTAAAATCATCCTGGGCAAATCCTGCCCATTCCCAGGCTCTGAATTCTCGAAATGTGAGACCGAAGGCGTCTATTGAGACAAAGACGTTACTTTCCAAGGTGCCGTTACTCGTCGCGTTCATGCCAAGCAAGAAATCCGGCCAGCTTAGAAACTCGAGGAGTGTTCCAAGACCCTGAAGATTCACATTATTCTGATACCTTGTGAGCGATCCTCCGAATTTGAAGGTGTGGGCTCCGTGAACGTAGTTGAGGTTATCTGTGAAGACAAAACTGTTTTGTGCAAAAGTCCGCGGAAACCCCGAAGCCATGCTGACGGAGCCTAAGATCTTCAGGCTCGGGAGCTCATTGTTCTCGCTCATTTCTCCTTCTGCAACTCCCACGTCGGACCATTTGAGTGGTGAAATAGCCCGGCTGTCCGCTGAAGTGCGAACGTACCCGATCCTAGCTTCGTTCAGCAAATTACTGTTGAAGGTGTATGTGTGGGAGAGTGAGAAGACACGGAAACCGGATTCGCCGGGACTGGAAAAGCCGGGAATATTACCTGAAGGATTCGCGCCGTTGCCTGGAAAAGTGACGGTTTCATCGTCATCTGCGAGGAAGAAGCGGGCTGAAATTTTACTTTTGGGACCCTTTAGATAATCCAAATTTGTCGAGAACTGGTTCTCGCTGAAATGGCAAGGTTCAGTAAAAACAGAGAAGCCCTGTTCGGGGAGTGGCTTCGTCGGCTCCACTCTTTGGGGGGTAGGAATCAGGAAATTCCCGTCGGGCAATTTGAAATTCAACAATGCCAAAGCGACAGGATTGATATTCGATCCGTCTGACTTGATTGCGGTCCCTCTATTCGCGCCGGTCAGTCCCGCAAACATCGCTCCCAGTGTCGCAGCCGACCTGTCATCCGTCAGCGGCGGTTCGATGAGGCTCGCAGTGCAAGCGACCCTTGATTGACCCGCGGCCAACCCATTGATCTGACGCGTTCCCTGGTAGGAACCGAAGAAGAATAATTTGTCTTTCCGTATAGGGCCGCCAAGGGTGAATCCAAACTGGTTCTGATTGAGAGGTGGACGGGGCTGCCCCGTTTGGTTAAAGAAGAAATCGTTAGCGTTCAGAACATTATTGCGAAAAAATTCGAAAGCCGAGCCATGAAAAAGAGGTCCCCCAGATTTGGTAACTAAGTTTATGTTGGCGCCGCCGTATCGGCCATAACTCGCATCATAAAGCGCGGTCTGAACTTTGAACTCCTGGATGCTGTCGGGGCTGGGAGCTGGAATTCCACCGCTTCCTGAAGCGCTTCCTTGAACATCATTAATACTGAGACCGTCCAATAGGTAGTTGTTGTCATAGGAGCGAACCCCATGGACAAAAATTCCATCATTCGAGCTGGCAATCTGCGACTGGGCTGTTGCGCCGAGTCCGAGTTCTCCGGCATTCAGAACCCCGGATTCAACGCCTGGCGACAGCGAGGTAATCTGAGCAAAGTTCCTCGTAACGAGCGGAAGTCCCGATACCTGCTGCTCGTTGACGACTCTTCCGAGAGCCGTGTTATCAGTTTCGACCATCGTTGGGTTTGCTGTAATCTGAACTTTGCTAGTGACGGTCGTCACTCGAAGATGCAGCTCGAGACGGGTCGTTTCCGTAACGCTAATTTTTATCGCTGTGTTGACGACAGTGTCGAAGCCGCTCTTTGTAGCTTGCAGTTCGTAACTTCCAGGCGGCAGCAAAATGAAAGTGAATCTTCCCGCGTCATCGGAGATAGTGGACCTTGTCGGGCTCGCACCGTTCCTGGTCAGTTGGAGACTCACTCCCAGGACCACTGCGCCGGAAGGATCCAGAGCAACACCCGTAAGGGATCCGGTTGATGCCGTTTGGCCCCATAGGGGTAACGTAACGCTGAAGCAAATAATGGTGATTCGAAGACAAGGAAAATGCCACCGCGATCGCAGGAGGTTGGTAGAAATTAAACGACCGAACCTTCGGGCATTCAACCAGTGCTGAGAGTCCCAAGGCAATTGGCACCCCACTGGTGCCCCAGCAACGAAATGGAGTAATTTCTTAACAAATATTATACCTGTGAAATGTCTGTGACAATATGGCCGTCCATTAAGATTTGAACGAATTTAACATTTGCACGTATTGATTCTTCAACCGTTGAAAAATGACACCCCGACATTCATTAGGCCAGTCGCTGAGCACTGGACCTCTGCATTGAGCCCAACCATCTCGACCGCGGCGTTGCCAGAAACCCAAGCAATCTCTTTTCCGATATGCGGAAGATTTCTGGATTGTTCTTCGATATCGGAGCAAGCATATTCTGCTTTCTAGCTGGTCACTGCTAAGAAATTCCATAGAGGTTTCGTGGAGGAGATCCTACGCCGCAGGGTGAGATTCCGGTGTGGTTTGGAGGGCAGTTTTCATCGCAAGGTGCGTATGGTTTGCTTACCTTCATCGGACTGGTGTTCATGGACCCCTTATCCGCAGAGTGTCTCCGGCCTCGTGTTTGTCGATAGTTCCACCCCTCTATAAGAGAACCTCTTTCCGGCAGAAGTCGCGCAGGCATTCAAGAATGAATCGACGAAGTTCAAGAAGCTTGAGTGGCTTTATATTCTAGGAATACATCGCGTGATGGGACAATGCACGCCGGAAGAGGGCTTTAGTGAAAGCGTTCGGAAGATGATCGCCGAGGACCAGTGCCGTCCTTCACTGTTCGCAGCAATAGCGCAAGAGGACAAGAGCTTTAGGCAATCGGGGAACGAAACGTTCATACCGGTCCGTTTGGCGATCTTCCGATTTTAATTTTCTCAGAAGACCCTGAACATTCTCCGCCAGCTGACATTCCTCCTCAGGCACAACAATCTGTACGTAAGGTTTGGAACGGAATGCAAGAAGAGTTCAAGAATCTTTCGACGGGAAGACCTACAGTCCCGTTCAGGGCGAAGGCTGTTTCGCCGAGCCGCCTGTCGCCTTCGATTTCTCCGGCGGGTAGTCTTCGCCTGGCGTCTTTGCTTTCGTCCGTATCAACGTAGAAACTATTAAATTCGTCTAGGATGTCATGTGATCGCAGTGCGAAGTTCATGCCCGATGCTAATCGTGAATTGCTCGGCAGCAATTTCATTCCCAGGTGATTCAATCTCACGCTAACAGTGACGCCACCGTTTCTACCGGACGACAATGAGGACTTCCCAGCTTCGGGGCTCCTCCTCTAGTTTCATTCGGACTAGCAGCCACGCTATCACCAGGTGCCCACTAGTATTTTTGACAGTTGAGAACATGCGGTAATCAGGCAATAGTGATGTGCGGTAGATGAATCTGATTTCTCAACGGGATCCGGGTTGGTGTTTGTCAGAAATTCTTGGGGAAGGAATTTCTGGCCTGCTCGTGGATCGTGTGGCTGCTCTACCCAGCAGTGGCAACAAACTTAATCTATGGAATTTTACCCTTGCAACCAGAACAAGGTCGCCGACCGAATAACTCGGCATCCCGCTCCCCTCTTAGGAAGGGGAGTTCGCAGAAGCAATCATGATCGAGGCTATGATCGAAGAGATGGCTGGGTCAGAACTGAATCGGCTCGAGCCGCGAACGCTCTACGATCAGCCATCCTCGCTTGAATTTCCCTTAGGGCGTGCAAATCAGGGTGCCGCTAACCTCGAAAACGTATCTTTCTTCGGGGAGCCTCACAATGAAAGTAGATACACGCGCCTTCACAATCGCGCTCACGATATTTGTGGCTGTGAATTTGGCGGTTGGTCAAACACAACCGAACTCAATCAAAAAGGCGATCAACCCGCCGGAACAGGAAAGCATCAGTCAGGAGATCGGAAAATCCTATTCGAAACTACAGCCTGAGCAAAAACGGCTGGTCGACGACTACATTAGGCATTATAACCAAACCACCGGAAGCAAGGTTGTGCCACAAGAGGCGTACGATAACGCTCGGCTATCTGTCCGAACTACGTTTGATGCTGTGACCCACGCACTCTTGAAAGCAAAACTGACGGATGAAAAAGGGAAGAGCCTCGGTCGCGCGATTGATCTTGTAGGTGCCGTTGACGAAGTAATGGGAGAGGAATCCGGTGTAAGAGGCGACCGCCAATTCCGTGTCTATGTCTACCTTAAGCCTAACGCGGTTGATATCTTCAAAAAGAGCCAGGAGTTCTTTCGCGATCGCGACAACACCGTCTATCACAAGGGTTTTCCAATCTCCTACCGCCTGAAGAATGGGCCACCGTCAATTCAATTTTCGGTCTCGCGTGACGCCAAGATGGCGGACATCGACGTGGATTACCGCTCCTCAAGCTTTCCCAAGGCCTTAGTCAACGGGCACCTGTCGGCTTCGAACTCGGACGTACGCGCGGGGAATAACCTGAATAGACATGACGAACGATGGGAGGGGTTAAGCGGTTGGTGGCGGGAAGTGTTCGGACTTCTGGGAGGCGGAGCAAAACCACCAAAAGAAAAGGCAACCGAAAGGCTCGGCCATATCCCGTTGAACCCCGCCGTGAAAGGGGATCAAGGAATCGACAAAAGCGCGCACGATTTTCTGAAGAGTTGGGTTGTAGACAAACAACCGAATCTCTCTGTTGCGTACTTCTCACGTCGCGCATACCCGTGTTTGGAGGTGATCACGCAAAAGAACCGAAAACCGCTGGCGCCAGGCATGTTGAGGCTGAGCGTAACAATGGCCATGAGCACATTCAACACGACTATGGCTACGGTGGTTTCTGTGGCAGAAGTGTTCGAGCCTACGGATCAATGGTTGCCAGAATTGAAAGTGGCTAAGAACGAGTATGGGTCGGAGTTCCGGTTGGTAAGTGTGCCATCCGACATAGGAGACGATGTGGAATGCGTGGCGGCGCCCCCTGATGAATCAGGAAGACGTTCGCAAGAGAAGTATTATGGGACCGCATTTAGAGCGAAGCAGGGCGGCAGCAAGTACAAGGTGATGTCGCTCCTTTGGGGGCAGGAAGGAGGCTACTGGAAGATTATAGCCATCCGCATCGAAGACAGCAGCGATGTGGGAATTATCCCAAAGAAGACCGCGGTCACAGCATCCGCTGAAGAAGAGCCGAAGTCGATTGCCGGGGATCCCGAAGCTGTGAAAAACATCACCCAGTTCTATCAAACCTGGGTTGTGGAGCGGGACAGCGCGCAGGCTTCCAAGTTTGCGTCGCCGCGGTCGTACCCGTGTTTGCAGGCCCCTTCTTCAGCAGAGGAGAGTCTGGCGCCCGCGGCCCGGGTACGGTCGGCTCTGGATCGGGTGCTCGGAAGAATACCACGGGAGGCAAATTTAGCCGACATGATGTCGAGTGTGCAACCCGTGAACGACCTGCTGCGGCCTGTGGAACAAGAGAATTCAAAGGCGTTCGCGATCATGGCTGTACCGAACCAGAAGGCAGACAGTTTCTTGTGCCAGAACCGGCATCTGCCCGAAAACACGTCAGAGTTGAAGCCGGCAGATGCGCAGTACGGGAAATACTACTTGTCTGCGGGCCGTCTGAATTTCGGTGAGGAGCAGTCACCGGCGCTCCTCTTGCTGTGGACTAAAGAGAACGCGGGATGGAGAGTGGTTGCGTGGGCTGTCGAGGTTCCCTAGAACGGTTACGAGCAATTACTTTGCCGTTTCCGAATGCGGCTATCCATTGCCTATCGGTGCTTATTATTCTTGGACTCATTTTCGGGACATGCTGCGTCCCCAGTTGTGCGGGTTACTCCGTTCTGACGCATGAAGCGATTATCGACGCCGCGTGGAAGGAGAGCATCGTGCCAGCGCTCTTGAGGCGCTTCCCCTACGCGACGACGGAGGAACTGCTCCAGGCCCACGCGTATGCCTATGGGGGCGCAATTATCCAGGACATGGGCTACTACCCTTTTGGCAGCTCTTTTTTCAGCGATCTAACTCATTATGTCCGAAGTGGGGATTTTGTTATCGCCTTGATTGAAGAATCCAGAAATCTCAACGAATACGCATTTGCGCTGGGCGCACTGGCACATTATGCTGCTGACACTTCGGGTCACCCGCTTGCAACTAATCGCGCTGTTGCAATGATGTATCCCCAACTGAAGAAGAAGTACGGACCAGTCGTCACATATGAAGAGAAGCCCTCCGCGCACATGAAAGTAGAGTTTGGCTTCGATGTGGACCAGGTAGCCAAAGAAAACTACGCACCGAAGGCCTACCACGACTTTATCGGTTTTGAGGTTTCCGAACCGGTCTTGGATAGAGCGTTCGCACGAACCTACTCGGTCGATATGTCGAGCATCTTTTTCAGCGTGGATCTTTCCATTGGCAGCTATCGCCACGCTGTTTCAACCGTCATTCCACGCACGACCAAAGTAGCATGGCATCTCAAGAGGCGAGAGATCCGGCACAGTGACCCCAGCGAGACCAAAACAAAATTCATCTACAACATTTCAAACTCTGGGTACCGGAGGGAGTGGGGTGACGCTTACGAGAAGCCGGGTTTCTTCGCGCGTTTCAAGGCGCTCATCCTGCGCCTGATGCCCAAAATCGGTCCGTTGAATGTCCTCGCATTTCATCCACCGACACCCGCTGTGGAACAGATATATATGCACAGCTTCAACGAGGCCCTAGACCATTATCGATTGTGGCTCCTTGCGCAACAGGAAGGCAGACTCCAATTGCCCAACCACAATCTCGACATCGGTGGACTTACCGGGCCAGCTGTCTACAGACTCACAGATGAAACGTACGCGAACTTGCTCGGCAAAACGAGGGGCAAACCTATTTCCGATTCCTTACGTCGAGACATTCTCGCCTATTACGCGGACCTCGGGAAGGGGTTCGCGACCAAGAAAGATCCAAGAGCTTGGCAAAAAGTACTCAGTCAATTGAATGCATTGAGACAGATTCCGACCGCTGGCGTAGCCGAGCCTTGATTTACGTTTCAGAAGACTGTTTGAGGGACCCCGTTGTGAGACCTAGGCTGGGTCCTCCTTGGTCTGTGCGGATAACTATTCAGAACATTGCGCAACCTCGGCAGTATACGAAAATGTCTAACGCTTGAGGTCGAAAACAAGCAGAGTTAAGTCATCCTGCTAGCCCTGTTCCCCGGATTTGTCCGGCCCAACGTGTGATTTCGACGAGGAGATCCGTGTGGCGAGAGGCTGGGAAGCTACGAAGTGATTGAGACAATGGCCGACGCCATGTTATGGCAAGAGATCCCCGAGAACATTCGTTCCGATAATGACCCGGAGTTCGCGGCCCACGCGCTAAGGAACTGGCTGGGAACCTGGGGACGGGGACTCTGTACATCGAGTCGCGCAGTCCCTGAGAGAACGGGTACTGTGAGAGTTTCAACGGGAAGCTGCGTGACGAGTGCCCGAACGGAGATATTTTCTATTCGCTGAAGGAGGTACAGGTAGTGGTCGAGAAGTGGGATCGAGTACAACACGGAGCGGCCACACTGATTCCAGTGCACACGCTTTCACAGCCTGACGCTGTGATGTAAACTCTCTCACTCGTCGTGGTACAAAAACTCGGGCAGATCACTCCGATTTTAGAAGAAGGACGCGATCATGAAACGACCCGAGTACCCTCGAGAAGTTGATCCTTTCACTTCTGTGAACTATCGCAGATGAGATCGAGGACATGCTGCAAACAGTGGTGTTGATTGCGATTCCGCCGGCGTTCACATTTGCGTCCCTCAAACTGTGCAGATGAGACACCAAACAGATTACCCGGACCGCTGCGAGGCCGACATCGTTATGTCATCAGTAATCCGCTGCGGGTGAGGTTCTATCACCACTTCCACCATGGTGTGCGCTAATCCGACTGTTTAGGGACATGAGCGGTTCATTCTACAGCTTGTGAGCGGATTCGATCTGCAGAGTCTCTGCTCAGGCCACTCACTTTAGATTCACCGTCAAGCCAAATATGACACCGGACGTGATGACGTCGAAGAGGAATTCTCCGCTGCGATAGTCCACTCCCACGTAGCGATAGCCTGCCTGAAGATTCCATGTAGGCTTTATTCTGAAACCGAGCAGACCGGCCACTTGGTAATCGAGGTGGGACCCTATTCCCCAACCGCCGACATCCCCCAGAACATTGACCGCTACCTTACGTGCGAGAGCCAATTGAATCCGTCCACCCACCAGCGGATCCACCCAGTTCTGGGAGTTTGAAAAGCTCAAGCCCAACTCGGAGGGATTAAAGGTGAGGCTTTCTCCAAGGTGCCAGTAGCGGAAACCCGTTAGAGCATCAAGCTTCACCTGCTCCTGATCGATCAGGCGCAGGCCGATCTTGGGCGTTAGGATGATTTGTTGTGCCTTAAATTTTGCCGAAGTTACCATTTTTTCGAGCGGCAGCGGTTTATCATCTTCGAGACGGACCCACATCGCGTCCATTGGCAAAACCAACCGCTTGCGGCGAAACTCGATTGCGCCCATGAGACCGAAACGGAAATTGGAGAGGATTTCAGTGGCACTCGCGTGGACGCTCAGCTGGCGACCGGCAGTGCCGACGGTTCCGTGCATTCCCGGAAACCAAAGATAAGGGGCTACAGCGATATGCCAATTGCTATCGTCGCCGATCGCCTTGGATTGAGTTGGACTGGACGCCTGGGCTTGGGCGTCCACACAAGTCAGATGATCGCCCGACCCAGGGTCTGAACACATGGCAGAGACAAAATCGTTCGCCGTAAGCAGATTTGTGTCGGACTGAAGCTGCGACACCTGCCCCCTGCACGGACCGCAAATGACCATCAAAGACAGCGCGAGGCCACAAGCGGAGAGCGCGACTGAGGTCGCAAGCTTCCAGTTTGATGCTATCGCGGACATTCTTACACGGACAGGCTTGATTTCCTTCCAAGAGAGTCTAACTTAAAGAAAGGGAGCCAAATAACAAAAACGCTTTCCAGGTGTTGATAAACCCTGTCTCTACCAAGTCGGCTGAGTCAAGGGTTCTTGAGCCGACATTATTATGAAATCATTGCCACCAACTATCTCAAAGTAAGACAGATTCCCAAGGGATCCACGAAGAAATAAACCCTTGCGCGTGACGCCCAGTCCCAAATGGGACATAGCCACGTTGGAATGTGTAAGGGCACGTCTGCGACGTTCGCGACAGGAGCAGGCTCCGCGCGGTCAAACAATTTCCGCCAGAGATACTGCGGGTTAGCGCTGAATATCAGGTTCGTTTCGGCCTGCACGCTGTGCCACGCTCCCATCACCATCTCGTTTTGAAGTTGCACCGGCGCCCATTGGGAGCGGCCCACAAACAGTCGCAAGTCTGGTGTTTTTTCGGGTTCCTTTAGAAGTTCCCTGATGAAATCCGGATCGAAACTCACGTAAGTGTCGCCCAACAACAGCGCCGCCTGCTTGGCCGCTTTGCTCGAACGAAAAACTACGCCGGGGGTCCACGGGTTGACAGGCCCGCCGAAGTAGGCAGTTTCTGACCGGTTCTCAAGCGCTTTGTCATTTGGGAAGATGTCACTCAGCGCAATGCGGGCAGGTTTGTTGAGGATAAGACCGACAACCAGACCTCCCCCGATACGAACGGAAGAAGGGAGCCTCAAAACCACGGACTCTTTGAAAACAGGATCCCGTAGCTCAGGTCGGGCAACCAGAAAAAGAGTCTTGCATTCACTGTCCTCTTTGTTGGGTTTGTCTTGTGCCGCGGGCACAGGAGTCGCGTTGAGAATAAGTGAAAGGCAGAAGGTGAGAGCCGCTCTTGATCCGAGCATGAATTTCCACTGGCCGCGATCCTACACGCCGCCTCCGGTCAAATTGTAACGACAGGCTACTCAACAGCAAAGTCAGTTCGCCCCACGCCATCTACGGATTGAATTTTGTCCATTATGAGCTTGTTGAGTTCTTTCTGGTCGGCGACCTCGACCACGACAAATACATCCGGGCTACCCCAACATGCGTTTGCCATCTTGACCCTCGGAAAGGCGGCCACCGCACGGGCTTGGGCGCACCCTGCGGATGCGCCGCCTCTGCAACAATAAGTCAAGTTTACTTGCTTGCGTCCACCATCGGAATGTTAGCGGCCAACTGCACGTTGATAACCAAATCCAGGCGGCGGTCGAGCTGATACAACCTTGCAGTCTTCTTGGGCGAGATGACAGTCTCGAAGATCGGCACATATTTCGTTAGCAAGGCCGAAAACTGTTGGTCGATGGCCGCGGAGCGGTTCATGAAATCATTCGCCTGGACATCGGTCATGGTTTCGTAGCTCTGCATATATTCCTTGATTAGCGCCACGCGGGCATCGCCGATCTTCCAGACTTCGGCCGCGTATTGGTTATAGATGGGCCAGAACTTTGTTGCTTCCGTATCGGTCAGCGGCAGGTTGGCAGCGACGAACTGGTTCCTCTGCGAGCGGACGTCTTCCCGCAGGAGCTTGATGTCTGTGTCGATGGCAGTGTTCGGACCGGCATTGGGGACCTGGGCAAACAGCGGTACGCTGGATAGCAGCAACGCGCCCACCACAGCAAAAACGGCTACTGCGCTTTTCTTTTGCATTGTTCTCTCCCTGGAACTGATTACCGGACGGTATCTGTGCGCTGGCTCGACTGCTGAATCTCATAGTTCGGGACGCGCAAGCCGCCGTCCAAGAGCTGCACTCTTCTTACGCTGCTGGGGTGCAATTCCATACATTCTAAGTTTGTTTCCGCTGCTCGACAGAGCAGCCACACGATCCACGCACAGGTCAGAAATTCCTTCCCCAAAGAATTTCTGACAAACACCAACCCGGATTCCCGCTCAAGAAACCAGATTCATCTGCCGCATGTCACTATTGCTGATTACCGTATGGTCTCAACTGTCAAAAATACTAGTGGGCCCCTCGTGATAGCGTGGCTGCTAATCCAGATGAAACTAGCGAATGCTTGTTGCGAGAAGATGACCCCGGTCCCGAGATTCCAGCGATTTATCGCCGAGGCAACGTTCAGGTGACTCGGCCGTCCAATGCCCCCACATCTGCATCCCTAGGGAGGGTGTGCCGGCTAGGATCGCTTTCATTGACATAATGCGAAATCTCTCTGTCAGACTCGCCGTAGCTAGGCAGTCCGCCACCCTGCGCCGGCGGACCTCCCGTCCGGTACCGTCGCGGCTTTTGTTCTCGGTACTGCGGCTGGTGATGACTTCGAACTATGTCATCTTCCGGTTACGATCACGCTATCACGAGGCGCCCACTAGTATTTTTGACAGTTGAGACCATGCGGTAATCAGCAATAGTGACATGCGGCAGATGAATCAGGTTTCGATAGCGCGCGCCACCAAGGCGCCCCAAGACTTACGTCGGGCGTGAGCGTGATTGGAACTTTCGAATAGGGCTTGCCTTCATGGTCATCGGCCTTCTCCGCCACCACCAACGTGACAAGCGATGAACCGATTGGAAGCACGGCCCGTAGTCCCATTGACGACACAGCGATCCCGTCGCTTAAATGAGCGAGACGAAATGGATCCTCGGCCACTCTGTGAACCCCATCAGGATCGCGGTTTCTCCGTTGCGGCGGCCAAGGATGTCGCCGGCACGCCAATGTGCGAGGCGTGTTTTTTGGGGAGGCCCGTCTCAGCTACCGAGCTCGCAGGAGAATTGGGCGATTCCCCGACGGTTGAAGCCCATCGCCGTTACTACGAAGCGAACCGAGATAAAGTCCTCAAGAGGCATCGGCGGCGGCGCGAGGCGAGGAGAAAACCTAACCTGCGAAGTTCCGGGCACGCGGCTAGTGGCCGCTCGCGATGTTCGCTCAGAAACGCCGCCATTGCGAGCGGCTCCCGATAGTGCTCGGATGCTTGGAATTGACAACAACCGTCGTTCCCGCAATGCTGGCCGCGTGCCAGAAAAAATCAGACGGAGTAGGTGGTTTTCAGGAACCTGATCTTCGATGCGAAAATACTAGAACAGCGACTCGGAACGGGAGTGTTTGTCCCATCATAATCCGCAAGCCTCCGTGAATGGCGATGAAGAAGAGCATCAGCAAAATGCTCATACAGACGTTGCTGCCGACACTTCAGTTCGCATTCACGAAGACTTTTTCAACAACCACGGGATTTCTCAACATCTATTCAACCGCCTGCTCTAATCCTGCGGGTCGAAATTGCTCGCCAGGGCTCTAAGGCTCTTTAGCCAACCAGTTTCGCCACCCTGTCAGTTTTGACAGTCCCAATAAACTTCAGTCGGAGTGACCTTTACAGCGTGTCACCGGACCATGACAAATCCCCTCAGGCGAATCGCACTCACTTTGATTTGCGTCGCTGCATCCGCCCATGCTTAAGATTTCAGATGAACGCCGACGGCAGTGTTGATATCTACTTTGGGATAAACGCGCCGACTGGACAAGGAAGCGAACTGGATTCCGATGAGGGAAGACTTCTTTCTGGTATTCCGGTTGTACGGTCCGGAAAAGGCATACTTCGACAAGACCTGGAAGCTGCCGATGTCGAGGCGGTCCAGTCTCAACAGCTCAAAAGAGGTGCAACCTATGAAGAATTCTTTGCTCACAAGTCCTACTCGTTCAGGCGTACCGGCAACACGAATACTCCGTATGTGGCTGGCTGTTCTCTGCCTCTGGGCGGCTGCTCTCTTTCCACGCATAGCCCAAGCGCAGGCTTCTTCAGGGGTTCCTGTCTTTAAGATCATGAAGGAAGATAGTTCGATCAGGTTCAACGTGAAAGCCTCAGTAGCCATAAATGGCACGTTCGATAGATGGAACGCCACTATCGTTAATACTTCTGTTGATGTGGCGTCGGCCGTTTTGGACGTCGAGATTCAAGCGGCAAGTGTGGATACAGGAAGCGGCATGAAGGACGGCAAACTGAAGGGCAAAGATTTCTTCGACGCTGAGCACAATCCGCTGATCACGTTTCATTCGACCAAGGTTGTACAGACAGGTCCCGACACGGTGGAGTTCGACGGCGACTTCACGATACGCGGAGTGACAAAACCCGAGAAATTGACGTTTACGATTACCGGTAAGGGGACAGGCTCAGGTTCGGTAACGGGGATCATGGCCTTTGATCGCAAAGACTATGGCATGAATAGCGGCATCCCGTTCATCAAGATCGCTGACCGAGTGGAAGTGACCGTCGACCTAAAGGGCACGCGAGTGAGCGGGCCTCCGATCGTATTTAAGGAATGATCACATGGGATCTCATCGCGACAACAGTGTCTCACACTCAGTAAGCTATGAAAACGGCCAATTGTCATCGGAGTTCCGTGCTCTTCCTCAACGCCAAGTCTTTTCAAAGAACGGCCAGCGTGGCAGCTGAAGCATTGGCTCCGAGTTGATTTCGTCGGATTCCAGAGAGCAAGTGACTTCATGCTGATGCTCAAGAAATATGGTGGCCAAGGTCGTTGCGTTATCACCGCCTACCTGAGTTTGAGGATAGCTGGTTGTAAGAGGATTTCTTAACATCTATCGCAGGCTTCTTGATTGTACATTCGCGCCCGCTCGATTTCCCAACGTTGCAGAGAATTTCGGACAGTGACGCTGGCAGAGCAGGGACACTGCGCTACACGCCATGCAGAACGGACTAAGTCGGGCTAACTTAGCTAACTCCTGATTGACGAAAGTTAGGCTTTAGACCGAATAGTCGAAATCGTTGATGAATGCTTCATCCGCTTGTTGCGGGTATAGGGGAGGACTAACCGACAAACTGGAGAGAAGCGGGGGACGACCGCCCAGAACCTTCGCAGCCCGTCCCCCGCGCGTGGGAAGGTAGGATGATGAACATATGCGCTGGCTGGGGCTTGTGGCACTGGCAAAAGTGACAGGTGATTTACGCCGAGTTGCGCGATAAACCAGTAACGGGAAAGTGCCCAATGTGCGCCTTGTTGATGCTTCGCTGACGGAGCGCGTGTTCATTGATAACCCGCACATCATGGACAGGTTGCAAAGTTGACGCTTCGTCTCCGTTGTTGCGCCATTGTCTACTGGATGCTCGCTACGGCTCCGCTTGCGGTCGCGAACCCGCAAACCTCTCCGGCAAGTAGTTCTGCTTCCTCGCTCGATCTCACGCTACGCGTCCAGCCCAATTCCCTCACCCATCCAAGCACTTCCCTCGATACGAAATTCGCCGGCAACCGATCCGACTGCGATCGCTGGGATGAAAGTACCTCAGCGCTCAAAAGCGATCCCAGCAGCGTTACTTCGAGCATGACGGCTGGCACCACCGATCCGCTTTCTCCGACGCCCGCTGCAAAGACCTGCCCTGCTCCGCCGACTTACGGAGAGCCTCAATACACCGAGGGGTTCAACGAAAAAATTCACTGGGGACCGATCCTCAAGCAGTCCTTCGAATTTCTCGTATTCGAGCACGCTTTCCGGCTTGCTAATGATCGGTACGCACGCCATCTTTTGTGGCACAAACCTTTCTGGGAAGACTACTTCGACTCGCTTCAGCACTTCGATATGACCCGCTGGGGCGACGGTGACGACTTCCTAGTCAACTACATCGGACATCCGCTCGAAGGCGCCGTGACCGGCGATATTTTCATTCAAAATGATCCGCACGGACGCTCGGAACGATTCGGCAAATCCGGCGCTTACTGGAAGAGCCGCTTCAGGGCCATCTTGTTCGCCGCGGCGTACAGCGCCTACTTTGAGATTGGACCGGTGTTCAGCGAAACGGCTCTTGGAAATGAAGGTGGCTACGTCTACGCGCCGAAATGCGGTTTGGCGCCATGCACGATACCCGGCCGCAAACTCAAAGCGCCGACGAACAATACGGGTTGGGTCGATTTCGTGGTCACTCCAATGATCGGGATGGGCTGGATCGTTCTCGAAGATGCAATCGAAGCAAAAATTGTCGATCCACTGGCTGGCGATAGCACGGCGCTGAAATGGAAAATCGTTAGAGGCTCTCTTGCGCCCAGCCGCACGATGGCTAATTTCCTCCAGGGAAAACTGCCGTGGTACCGGCCCTGGCTTTACGAAAATGAGACGGGCAGGGCTGGCAACCTCATCGTCCCATCCATCAAGCCTAAGGGGCCAAGCGAAGCTTCCTCATGGCGCGACCAGCCGCGCAAGGCGATCGGGATCCACTACGTGAATCTGAATCTGCCGATGGATTGGCAGGGCTGCTACAAATGCCGTGTGAACAATTCCGGAGTCGGCGCAACCATTTCCTACCGGATGACGAA
This sequence comes from uncultured Acidobacteriota bacterium, assembly GCA_963721825.1. Lineage (GTDB taxonomy): Bacteria > Acidobacteriota > Terriglobia > Acidiferrales > UBA7541 > Palsa-295. The sequence goes on from CAVRLE010000004.1 coordinate 1,098,617, forward strand.
CCATTTCTGGTTTGATTCCGAAGTGAATCAGTTTCCCGGCTCGGGCTCGAGCAAAGGAAGCGGCAGCGCCACCGAGGGACTTTTCGGCATTCGCTACGGCTACACGGGCCGCGTTTGGAACGTGTATGTCAAAGCGCGGCCGGGATTCATCTATTATCCGAAAACGGCTTCGTTCCCTACCGGCCATGAATTTGTCTCGCTCAGCCGATTTGCGGTGGATTGCGGTGGGATCATCGAAATGAAGGCCTCGAAGCGTTCCTCGTTGCGCTTCGACGCGGGTACCACCTTCGTTCGCTATCTGCAGGGCCTCGATCCACGGCAGGCCCCCGTAGCTTACATCTCGCCCACCTACATCGCCACTCAAGGAAATTTCCAGGTCGCAACAGGCTACATTTATCGATTCTAGCAACTTCAGTGCGTCTAAGGAGTGTCAAGCATTAGGAGACGAGGCAAAGTCAAAAGCACTTCATTTATTTCCCGATTTGCGGCTCCTCGTTTAGCGGTACCGACACTTCGACTATCGTGCCCTTCAGAGCTCCCGATGTAACCTTGCACGTTCCTCCGACAACGCTTACGCGCTCGCGCATGCTGATGAGCCCCATACCTCCACTGTGATATTGCTCGGGAGTGACACCAACTCCGTCGTCAACAATCCGCAGCAAGATATGTCCGTCACGTACCGCCAACTCCATTGACGCAGCTCTGGCGTGGCCGTGTTTGACGATATTTTGTAATGCTTCTTGCGCAACACGAAACAAGCAGTGGGAAACATCTGATGGGAGCTGAGATGGCACATCATTTTCCGAGAAACTAATGGTGAGGCTGCTCTTCGAGCCAATATCTCGGCACATCTTCTTGAGGGCCCCCACAAGCCCCAGGTATTCGAGAGTGAAAGGGTGCAATTCGTGCGATAAGTCGCGAGTGGCGTTGGAAATATCTGAAACTTGGTCGTAAAGTTCATCCAAAGCCGGCCTCTCAGAGGCCGTGAAATCAGATCGAAGTTGGTCAACACCGAGGCCTACCAGCATCATCTGCTGGACGATACCATCGTGCAGCTCTCGAGCGATGCCGTGACGTTCCTGCTCCTGTGCATCAACCAGCTTGATTCGTATCTCCCTCAGCGTTTGCTCACTAGTGGATCGCTCAGCGATCAGAGCCGACAACAACAACAAGGGAAATGCGAATACCATTAGCAAGATACGCAGTGATAGCGCATGATCAGCCCCTGACAGGCTTCCAAACGGTCCTCGGCCAGGCATGCCATTGGAGATGGAGATCAATGCGACAGCCAACAGCGATGCGCTCAGACCGCCCGCCCCAAATCGCACAGCAGCCCAAATCAAGAGCGGTAGCGGCGCGAAAATGAATGCCGGGATATTGCCCGCTGCGCTGTCACGGCTGAATACCAGGAGGCTGACAATCGCTATAGCCACTGCTAGCGCACCAGCCTCGATATACCGAGTGGGGCTTACTTTGCGGAATAAGGAAAGTCCTTTCACTCCAAAGGTCACTATGATCGGCACGATGATTAGATTGGCAGTCATGTTGGACGTGAGCCGCGCCGTCCAAAGGGTCCAATAATCGGGGCCCAGTCCGGTGAGAACCGTGCTGGCCGCGTCCACAAATGATGTCACGAGTGGCGCGAGGAGAACGCCAAATGCCATGAAACCGACGATTCCCCTCACGCTCTCGAATAATGGCTTTTCTTTTTTGAAATAGCGGATGCAAGCCGCACCCAGCAGCGCTTCGCCGGTGTTTCCCACAAACCATCCCACCGAAGAGAGTACCGGTATACCCGTTCTTAGCTGGACAAACAAATGAGCAGGCAGCACGGCCAATAAAAGAACCCACCAGATTCGCGGAGGAGTCAACAAGAAAGCGGCAAGCAAGATCGCATTGGGAGGCCAGAAGACTGCGATGGGTGAATGTGCAGGAGTGAAGAAAAAGCCGAGTTGTGATCCCAAATAGTAGCTGATCGCTACTGACAATGCGATCACTGATGTACTTAAGAAGGGCGGGACTGAGCGGACGGTCTCTTGGAGGACCGAACCGGACCGATCTGAATTTGAATCAGCCCGGAGCTTGGCCAATGGGAAAATGAAGCTGTGGCTCAGGGGGGACGACCTCTCAACGCTGAGCAGATACTAAAGATTTGAGGAGAGATTTGCAAGTTCAGATTGTCATTTCCGTAAATTACTCAGTTGAATTAAGCCGCAAGGGAAGATCTTAGGAAGGTGACACAAAGAATTGGCCATCGGCGGCCGATTTCACCGCCAGGATCAAGTCTTTTGTGATACGGGCTTTAAAGACATAACCCAGCGCTCCAGCCTGCCGCGCAGCCTTGACAATTTCCAGGTCATTCTCTACAGAGCAAATAACTACGGCAGGACTCGGGGGAGATTGGGCCAATTCTCGGGTAACTTCGAGGCCATTAAGCCCAGGCATTTGAAGGTCCAACACGACGACATTGGGTCGGTAAAGGCGAATACACTGCATAGCCGACCTCCCATCCGCGGCCGTAGCTACGACCTCGAACTCAGTCGCTAACACGGATACGATCTTGACCAAAAATGCCGTGGTGTCGTCGGCCACAACAATGCGTAGTTTCATTCAGCTAAAAACTTCGCGATCATCGACGATGTCCGAGCTTTAGTTGATTGTAGCGATCCTCGGTGTTTCGGCACTTTAGGACCTCTCCGCTGAACGCGCGACGGGTTCAGCATTCCAAGTGCAACACGTCAATTTGAGCGCGGCGTTCTGGAGTAGGCCCGCTCGTCATTTGTAGACTGCAAAAGACGCCAGTTTCTGGCTGCTAACCCGCAGCGTCGACCTGCCCCCGATAGGAAAGAGAAGGATTTAAGATCGTATCGAACACCCTTGAGCAATTTCCATGCCAGTCTCACAGACAAGAATACAGGCAAGATAGCAGGCTCCACTCACGTGGTCCTGAACTAATTTTTTCCATAAGCATGCCATCGGGTTGATTCCCGTTGTTGCCTCGGGGCAACCCTGAACACGCTCGAGCGACGAAGAGGTAACGGTTCCGAAGTGTGGTTTCCGATCCTCACTACGCAACTACACAACATGAGATCGCCTTTTCCCTTTGAGCTGCTCGCGACCAAATGGACGATGAGTCGGATTATCGGAAAACTGAGCTTTGGGTTAGGCCGGGCTGGGTTTGGCGTGGATAGGTGATGGCATAACGAAGTCGGCCTCACGACGGCGAGTAAACTGTCATTTCGGGCCTTCAGCCCGCGGGACCTTATGAAAATCATTCAGAGGTAAGATCGAAACGGTCCGGAGGACGAGGTCGACCGCACATTGGAGAAGTCGAGGCCGTTAAACTGCCTGATCCGGCGCGTGATTGAGCGAATAATTGGGCGTCGTTGTATTCTGGGGGAGCGGCGATAGGCTGCGACCCTTTTTAAGGTAACCGCAGCACGCTCTCCGCTCCCGGCCAGGAGAACGTTATGGCATGCAGGATAGCGGGAATCGATACGCAAGAAGCGGGAAGCTGCAGGCCAGAGGTCGGGAACGCTGCATTTGGCGCAGGCGCAGTCCAATCGCGGGCGGCGGGGACGTAAGAGGGATTTCCCCGATGCCGAACGCCTGTGAAAGCGGCTGGTAGCTCGAGAATTGACTCTGAGCTTTGTGCCCGGTGTCGAGCAGCGTCTGTGGAGGACTGTGACACGCAGGAAGTACTAGTTGACGCGCGATCACGTGCGCCTGCAGAACCAATTGGAGTCTCTTCTGGAAGAGGCCCACATTAAGTTGTCCAGCCTGGTCTCGGCGCAGTGCCCGGCGCATGCTGAAGGCGCTGGCTGAGGGTGAAACCAACCCTCGCGGCTCTGGCCGCTTTGGCCGATCAAAACTTGCGCGCCACGCCGGAATAATTGTGTGATACGATCGGCGCGTGCACGGACCTCAAGCCCGTGTACTGACGGCTCCTGAAGATGATCAGTCGCTTCAAGCGTTAAATTTGTAAAGCCACGACTTAAACAAACCGCGAGGATTTCACAACGCCTATCTGCACCTAGTCGCGCTAGAGGCCCTTTGCCAAGCGATTTTGTCACCCTGTTTCTTTTGACAGTTCCAATGAGCTCCAGCCGGAGTAACTTCTACGCGCTGAGGACGACTCGCCCCGAGCGGGAGACCGCGCGTCGCTGCCAAAACCCCCATGCGATCTCTTTTCCGATTTGTGGCCATTCGGAAGTCTAGAATTTGGCTTGAGCACGGAAGCGGCGTCGGGCATCACGTATGGATGGCCGTCAGGCCTTCTGGGGGGACTCCGGTCATACGTCTTTTCTTTGCTTCGTTGTTTTTACTTCAGCAGTTGGCCTTCGGCCAGGTCAAGGAAACACGGCGTGTGCTCATACTTGACGACCTGGGCGACATTTCGTCGCCAGGTTTCGCAGAAGTTGATCAAGCAGTCTTCGATGCTCTACAAGAATCGAGATTCCAGATCGAGTTGTACCATGAGACTCTGGAAATCACTTTGTTCCCAAACAAATCTGACGATCGCCGGTTTCACGAGGAGTTTGTTCGGAAATACTCAGACCGCAGACCAGCCGTGATAATTGCCGCCGGGTCGGCATCCCTTAAGTTCCTCGCCGAGTTGAACGAGCAATCCCTTCAAGAGATCCCTGTCGTTTTCTGCGGCGTGATTCTAAACGAGGCTCCCGACCGGTCGAAGCAAATCGTCCACGTCACCGGGGTTCAGGGCAAGTTGCACCCGAAGGAGACTTTGGAAGTGGCGCTGCACTTGCTTCCCGACACCAAGCACGTTGTGGTCGTGGGTGGTACCGGTAAGTTTGATCAGAAGTTCGAAGCGGTCGCCAAGCAAGGCTTCCAGAAATATGAGTCGAAGCTTGAATTCACATACCTCGTTGATCTAACGATGCCCGCCTTGCTTGACCAGCTCATGCACCTGCCGAGCAATACAATCGTTTATCACACGGCACTAACACAAGATGCGGCAGGGTCCCGTTTTATCGACTCGGCTCAGTCATTACCTTTGGTGACCCGGTCCTCGAACGCGCCTGTTTTCGTCATGGATGATGTCGATTTACGGTCGGGAACCGTGGGCGGCGACCTGGTGAATTGGGCCGACGACGGCCGCCTTGCTGGTGAGATGGCTGTACGAATCCTGAATGGTGAGAAGCCAGAAGATATCCCGATCGTTACCAGCAAGGACGCATACATGTTTGATTGGCGGGTCTTGCGCCGTTGGGGGCTGAAAGAAAGCGATCTGCCCCCAGGGAGCATCTTGCTAAATCGACCGCCAACGCTTTGGGAGACCTACAAGAGTTACATTTTGGCATCCGTCTTCCTGCTCCTGGCACAGACAGCAATCATTGCTGCGCTCTTGTTGCAGCGAGTGAAAAGGAAACGCGCTGAAATTAGGCTACGCGAAAGCGAAAAGCGATTTCGCTTGGTCGCAAATTCGGCCCCTGTGATGATCTGGATGTCCGGCCCAGACAAACTATGTACGTTCTTCAATCAGGGCTGGCTGGATTTTACCGGCCGCCCCCTGGAGGATGAGTTGGGCAACGGCTGGGCCTCGAGGGTCCATTCGGAAGATCGAGAGCGCCGTCTGGAAGTCTACGCGCGGGCCTTTGAAGGTCGCGTCGATTTCCAGATGGAATATCGTCTCCGGCGCCACGATGGACAATTCCGCTGGATCACGGATGTTGGCATCCCAAGATTTGGACCCGACGACAGCCTCCAGGGATACATCGGCTCCGCCATTGATATCACAGACCGGAGGCAAGCCGAGGAAGCGCTGTTGGATATGAGCGGACGCTTGATCACCGCGCACGAGGAAGAGCGGGCACGCATCGCCCGCGAGTTACACGATGACCTGAGCCAACGAATGGCGCTCCTCCAGATCGGCCTTGACGAGTTTGAACAGAAAACACACAGGCTTTCGCCAGAAGTCAAGCAGCGCCTTCACAACGTCGCGGTGTTAGCCACCGAAATCTCCTCCGATATTCACAATTTGTCCCACGAGCTTCACCCGTCGAAGCTCGATTCTCTCGGTCTGGTCGCGGCCGTGGGAGGCTTTTGCAAGGAATTCTCAATGCAGCATGGCCTGCATGTTCAATTTACCCACAGCCAAATGGACAGACGGATTCCGAAGGATGTGACTCTTTGTCTCTTTCGAGTCGTACAGGAAGCCTTGCGAAACGCCGTCAAGCACAGCAACGCTGCGGAAGCGAGGGTGGACCTGACTTGCCATGGCGATCGAATCGATCTGTGCGTTTCTGACTCCGGGACGGGGTTTGATCCTGAATCTAGCAAGGGAACACCAGGCTTGGGTTTGATTAGTATGCGCGAGCGCCTCCGACTGGTGAGAGGGGACCTCTCGATCGAGTCGGAGCCGTCGCGTGGAACTAGAATTCGCGCTCGAGTCCCTCTGGGTCTGAAGAGCGAACTAGCCGGTGAGGACAAGAAATTTGGAGTCGAGTGAGACCAGCTTGGAACCGAGATTTGGCGTTCTCAAACGTTAAACTATAACGCCAGTTTTGAAGCTATGTCCGGTCAAGCCAAGATTATGCGGCATCTGGTAAAAAAAATAGAGGTTTGCCCACGATCACCTGCCCTAACTAAGTCACAACTCCGATAAGCTCCCGGTACGGATAGATGTTGAGAAAGTTCTCGACACGTATCTGCGAACACGCCACCAATCAGGCCGCGAAGCGTTCCGCTCTATAAGTGCGGGTTTATTCAGTGTTGTTCACTAACTTTTTATTTGACATGCCGAGACGAACAGAGTTACACGAGTTCTCCCAATCTCCCTTGATCAGTCTTCTTATGATCTCTCGACTGGCATTTTCGGGACCCACTAGAGGTGCTTCAAGCTCCAGGGGGCCATCAAATCCTGGGGGGCATTATGTACTGCCTATCATGCGGTTCAACCAAGCAGGCCGAATTGACGGCTGAAATGATGATTCATTTCCGTGGGCTTAAGCATCGGGACAACCCGGGCATCTTTTTGTTCCCCGAGATACGGGTGTGTTTGGGTTGCGGCCTCTCCCAGTTCACAGTCCCCGAGACGGAATTGGCGTCGGTTGCACAAGGCACGCTGGAGAATAAATCCTATACGCTGAAAGAGAGTGCTGGCGATGTCGCACAGCGTCGCGGGATCATCTACTAGGAAAGGCGAAAATTATCGGCTGTTTTTTCTGTGCAAAATAGCGCTTAAGGCTGCTTAGTAGCCCGTCAATGTGAACATACCGCTGAATGCTCTGCACAGATTCTCGCGTAAATGTGGCGTTCCGGTTCACGTTGAAAGCTTTTCATCACATACCCGCACAGAATATCCACATCGTATCTCTTGACTAGCAGGTTGCCGAGTTTTTCGACCCGAATCACCGCCTCTGCGTTACCTGGTGCCCACAGGAGATGAACACCTTCTCCGAAAACCACAACGCGGGCTTGCTCTCCCTTCGAAGCGTCTGCCGCTGTCACGATGAGGTTACCAAAGAAGCCGAGAATCGACCTGGATTAGACATCCCATTGTCGATAGCGCGTCGGCAGCTTCCCCCGAGATGTATCCCCCCGCTCAATCGCGGAAGCAATATCCACGCCATGTGCCTCCAATTTCGGAAGGAGGCTGTTCCGGTGTGACTCAGTCGCGACAACAATCGCCGCGTTTTCGGCCTTGAGAGCAGTACCAATGAAGTGCGTAACGTCATCCAAGAAAAGTCGATCATCAGAATAAAAGCCAGCCTCGTGTCGGTGGGCGATCTCCCTATTCCGCTGAAGTGGTATGAAAGATTCTTGGCTCGGAATTCCTGGGAGGCTACCTCGTAAGAACCTTTGACGAAATCGTGACCAGAAAATCTGTTACCGACAAACTGCTCACCCCGAAGAACGGCGGCGATTTAGCGAATGCCTCGGACGCAAAAACGCCCTCACAATGTCTTCACCGAAGACCCGTCGCAGCTCTCCGAAACCAAAGAAAGGAATCAACACCACAAACAGCAAAATCGTTAGAGACAATAATCCTCTCCAGGATCCTCCAGCGAAGCCAGCCAAGCTTTCAGCAAACGACCTGTGGTGAAACATGCCGACAATTGCCACTTCAATGATTTTGAAGCATGCAAGTAGAACCGTGTACGCAAACGACTTTAAGAGAGTCGGATAGATGAGCGGCGCGTCCCGGAACTGGTTTGCGAAGTTTAGTTCCTGGCCAATGAGTATGACCTTGGCGAGCGCCGAGGCATTGATAAAGTTCAGCCCGAATTCCACGAAGTCAATCTGATACTCGGCAAGAATCACAGATTTGTGGATATCCAAGAGTGAAAGCACAATGAAAAGGTAGGAAGCGATCACGAGACCCCGTCTCATTCCGTGAAAAACCCTTTGCTTCAAGGTTGGTTTGGCTCCGTGCATAGTGTCTTCTCCCCACTTCCCTAACCCGAGAGTCATACCTTGCTCTAGAGCAACGACGTGCCCCCCTTTTATCCCCATAGTCGATTGTGCGCCTGACCCAAGAGCTTTGGCATCTGCCAGGAGGAATCAATTAGGACACCGCCAGTTGTGAATCAACAGAAATTCTTCCATCGCTTAGGAGAACGAATTCGCGAGTTGCGAAGAAAACACCGCCATTCTCAAGAGGACATGATTTCATACGGCTTTTCTGCGCGACATTGGCAACAAATTGAAGCAGGTCGGCCAATCACAGTTTCAACCTTGCTGCGTATCTGCGCTGTATTCGAGACTCCGGCTGAGCGTCTAATTCACGGACTAGACAGGGGAATCTACGAGGAGTAAGCTCCGCCCTCCCTGCTAATCTGCACGTGGGCATTTTGCATGTAGCGCCTTATAAGACTCCCGACTTATGTCCCGGAACCCTCGACGGGCAATGTTGACATGCCTCGCAGGGGCAGGCTGACACGAAATTTGCGGACGCTATAGAACCTAGTGCGATCTTGCAAGATTCTCGTAGTGGAGGACTTTGATCGCTTCCGGCAATCTGTCATTCTGAGCCTTCGACAAAGGGCAGAGTTTCAGCTCATCTACGAAGCCTCTGATGGATTGGAGGCCGTCGAGAGAGCCGAAGAGCTAGAACCGGACTTGATTCTGCTGGACATCGGACTGCCCCGTGTGAATGGAATTGAAGCCGGGCGACGAATTCGAAAGGTTTCCCCGAATTCCAAGATCCTTTTTGTCAGCCAAGAGTCCTCTGCTGATGTGGTGCAAGAAGCCCTCCACCTGGGAGCACAGGGCTACTTATTGAAGGCCGATGCAGCAGGCGAACTGCTGCCTGCCGTGGACGCGGTCCTGCAAGGCAGGCAATACCTCAGTCGTCGCCTAAGACAACATTTGATCAGCAGGACCCAAGATGAATACCCCGCTGGCCCTCTCCGTTCCAAAGAGCACCCGTCCCTAGCACCGCAAAACGGAAATATCGTTCGCGTTCATAAAGTTGCATTCCACCCAGATGATGCATCTCTCGTGGATGACTTCACGCGTTTTATCGAAGTCGCTCTGAAGATGGAGAATCCGGTCATCGTGATTGCGACTGAGTCACATAGGACCAATCTTCGACGGAGATTGCAGGCACGTGACTGGGATATGGCTGCCGCAATCCAAGAAGGGACCTATATTTCATTGGACGCTGATGACATGCTCTCGGAAATCATGGTCAATGATTGGCCTGACTCCGCTCGTTTCTTGAAAGTGGCGGGCGATCTCATTATAGAGGCAGCCAAAGCAGCAAAAGGGAAGCATTTTCGAGTTGCGGCTTGCGGAGAATGCGCACCCAGCTTGATCGCACAAGGCATGCCGGAGGCGGCCATTGAGATGGAACGCCTTTGGGACAAAATCGCTAGAAGCCACTACATCGATATTTTGTGTGGGTATTTGTTGCGTGATTTTCAGACAGAGGAAAGCAGCCCCATCTTTGAAAGAATCTGTGTCGCGCACTCAGCTGCTTATACCCTCTGAAAGCTTACGAGTCAGAAGCTTAACACCCTTCGAGATGAAGGCTTGCCGACATTTTGCTCAGAAATATTCGGAGGCTGACATCAAGTGAGGCTCGCGGCCGTGAGCAACCACAGGAGGAAGAATGCAGCCTTCTTCGCGTCCAGCGTGATTCTAATTTTTTCCGCAGCCATTGCGATTACATACTACGTGACTCGGTGAGGCGAGCACACCGCTTTGAGGTTGCGAGAATTGATTGACTACTCAAACTTCAAGACGATGATAATCGGCTCTTCACCTGTCGAATGACGAATTTTCAATTGGCTGATAAGTCGGATAATCGGAAGCTAAGTTTTGCGCATGGGATGGGTAATCGACTCGCATCTGAAAGTCGATGTCCGGTAACCGCTGCGTTAATCAGATTGAAATGAGCGTTGGCCCTGCCGCAATCACGTCCAGCCCCAGCCTATCTTTCCTGCGCAGACGTTCTTCGCTGATTCTTTTGGCAAGTTGCTCGCACAAGATTTCTAACATCCCTTTCCGCCGTTCTTTTCGACTCCGCACCGGATTTTTAATCTGTATGGGGAGCATCCGAATCTACCACCTAATACTTCCCACGAAACACCCTCTTGCCATGCGCGGAGCGCACGCGCAATTTGTTCCTCCGTTAGTTTGTGGCGCGGTCGGTCGCGGCGGTCTTTTACAGGCATGGGCTAGTCTATGTCCAAAATCACGTCGGTAATTTGTTTCACCCGGGTCAACCGCATGCACCACTGGCTTGCTGTAGCTCTAAAAATTTCGTCGGCAGACGTTAGTCGAAATTCCGCAATCGCACTCTCCAAAACCGTACTTACAAAAGTGCCCATCGTGGCATTATCCGGCGTGATTCCGTTTTGACTTCGAAACATTGCGCTCAAACTCCTCCTGAGGCTCTTCTTAACTCTCCAACTGCCGTAAACAATTGGGGCAGATTGCTAACGGCCAATTTCAAGTGTTTCGTCGGGGCAAATGAATGTTTTCTTTTCGTGGCAATGGGAGCAACGAAAGACCTCGGCATCAGCAAAGCTTTTGCGGCCAGCGGGATCATCAATAACGTCCGGCTTGATTCTTCGCTCAAGAATTCCGCCGGCACATCCATATCTAACTTCATTCTGTTAGTTGGCATGGTAGCTCGCCAAAAACCGGACACCGAATCTCTGAGAGTGTTTTTAAGATTCTGTTTCGCTCCGCAATCAATTGTCCGCCGCGCCGTAGCAGTTCATTCCACCGCGAATGCAATTCACGCCTTGCCGTGATTCGATCACTCAAGTAAACCGGACGCGAATCCACAACCGCGGTACTGGCCTTCCGAAATTTCTGTACCTCAATCGCAAGTAATTGGCGCTCATGGTCAACCGTGTGGAGTTGCGAAACTAATTCGCGCTCACGCATGGCGAGCGTGTCCTTCGGTTCAACCGGCGATTCAACTGTCGGCGGCAATTCTTTTTTCCAAAAGCCAAACATGGGCGTGACCTTACAGAACATTCCGAGCAGGATCGAATATCTCTTTAGTAACAGCGAAGGGGACGACTCGTCCTGAGGAATCCGAACCGTCCCCCAATTCGCTGTGGAAACATGTTAACGGTGATAGTAGCGCTGAAGTTAGGCTTGTCGAACTGTCAAAAGTGACAGGGGACGAAACTGCTTGGCGCAAGGGACATTTAGCGTGACTGCTAAGCGCTTGGCGAATGGATCGAATAGATGTTGCGAAATCCTCTTCTCGCAACCTATCTCAAAACGAGATAAGCAGTGCCAGTCCCTGTTCGCCACAGTTATCTGGAAGCAGGCGTAAGATGAACGAAAAATGAAACTTGCAGAAGAGCCGGGTGGAATTCGCATACTAGGCCGGTGTGTCTACTCGGTTTTCGCATTGCTTCTGGCCTTCTCCACGATCGCGTGCCACACCTCAGGAGACCGGTCAGAAGCTGGCCTGGTTGTGCCGCAGAGGGCCGCGCTAGCTCCGGAGACTGCGGAAGCGGTGGGCGCCGCGCTGCGTCCCCTGGTCGCCTCCGGCAAACTTGCGAGTCTTCGCTGGCCCGATTTCCGCGACGTCGGTGGAGATACCACGAAATTCTATGTAGGCCGCGGGTACGCACCCGCCTGGGTTGGCGGAACGGGGCCGACCGCACAAGCGAAACTTGTCGTTTCAATTTTACAAGAAGCGGCACAGAAGGGTCTGAACGCGGAAGATTACGATGCCTCGCGGTGGCAATCCCGCGAGGAAGTTTTCGCCGGCAAGCCAACACCGGACGAGATTGCACGATTTGATCTAGCCCTATCAGTGTGCCTGCTGCGATACGTCTCGGCGCTAAATGTTGGACGCATCAACCCCCAGCACCTGAAATTTGATCTCGACTTGAATCACAGAAAAATGGAGTTGCCGGGATTTCTTTCGCAGCTTTCTCAAGCTTCGGATATCGTACCGCTTTTGGACGACGTAGAACCTCAGGAAGACGGATACTCGCGAACCGCTCAGGCGCTGCGGAAATATCTCTCACTCGCGCAGCAAGATCCTTCCGAGAAGCTTCCGGTTCCAGAAAAACCGGTCACTGCGAGCAGCATGTATGTCGGGATGGGTCTGCTGGTGAACAAGCTGAAGCTCTTGGGGGATTTACCCCAGAGCACAACGCTAGCCGAAGGACCGGTGAAATATGAAAGCGATGTCGCCGAGGCAGTGAAGCGATTTCAACTGCGCCACGCGCTGGCGGTAACGGGAAGTCTGGGGCCGGAAACGGTACGGCAGCTCAATGTGTCGGTCGCAGAGCGCGTTCGCCAGCTTCAATTTTCACTCGAACGCTGGCGCTGGCTACCTCACGATCTCACTACACCGTTGATCGCCGTAAACGTGCCGGCATTTCGCCTCTACGGATTCGACGAGCCACACCACATCGGTCTGAAGATGAATGTAGTGGTCGGCAAGGCTATGCGCTCGGAGACACCCGCGTTTATAGGGAAGATGACCTATCTGGTCTTCCGGCCCGATTGGGGTGTTCCTCCCACCATCTTGCGCAAGGAAATTCTTCCGCCGCTGCAAAAGAATTCCACTTACCTCGCCCAAAACGGATACGACCTCATCGACGCAAGCGGCAAGGTCACAAGCGGCACGCAGGTAACACCGGAACAGATTCAGCTGCTGCGCGCGGGAAAGCTATCCGTTCGGCAGCGTCCTGGCCCCAAGAACGCCTTGGGCAGCGTGAAATTCATGTTTCCCAATACCTATTTGGTCTACCTGCATGACACGCCCAAAACCGAATTGTTCTCCCGGTCGCGCCGTGACTTCAGCTACGGTTGTATTCGTGTTCAAGACCCTCCCGCGCTAGCCGCGTGGGTGCTGCAATCCAAGCCGGAGTGGACTGAGGAACGCATCCGGGCGGCGATGAATGGAGAGAAGAGCGTCCAAGTGAACTTGAGCTCACCGATTCCCGTGCTGATTTTGTATGGCACAGCAAGAGTGGATGAAGATGGCCTTGTGGATTTCTACGATGACATCTATGGGCACGATGCAAAGCTGGCGCTAGCGCTTGCCAAAGGATATCCCTATTGAACGAATCGCCCGCTTGATTTTTGCGGCAGTGCTGAATATCCGAGAAACGCGCCCGTGATGGCATGCGGAAGCGGTTAGACCGAGACAAGATTCCGTGTTGCTTGCGGTAATGTTAAACCCGGTCAGGTTCCCGGAGTGGAAAGTGCAAGAGGAGGATACGAAGATGAGATTTAGAATTGCGGTTGCTGGGGCTCTCTTGTTTGCATCAGGCCTTGTGCCCGTCAGATCATTTGGCCAACCCACCGATGATAATCCCAGCGTAACTGCCCAACTGGATTCGGTAAAGCCGCTGTTGGCAAAGATCAAGAAGGATTCCATCGCTCCATCCTCCGCACTGCCTTCTTTAGCTTCATCTGGACTAGCAACCACGCTGTCAGGAAGGGCCCACTAGTAGTTTTGACAGTTTAGACTGTGCGGTAATCTGCGATCTTTCTCTGGTGCGCATTCGGTATCACCCCGTCGATCTTGTAAGCGCCGACGCTCACGTTCAGCAAAGCACTCTCGTGCCCGCTGATCGAGTGATCGCGCTCACGAAGGGAAGATGACATGGACTTACAGACTGACGAACGGCTCCTGATAAACATCGAAGGCTATCTAATCGAACTTATATATAACGTTGAAGGTACGGACGAATTAAATCTGGTTGCGGAGGCCTTGGTCTCGGTCCAGGACGCTCTCCGGCATTTGGCTCAAGAGCCAATTTGTACCCGGATTCAGGAGGACAATTACTCATGGTTTGTAGATCATGTCAGGCGGAAACGTGACAGAGTTTGGCGCGGAGATTAACATCCATTTTCCCGCCCAGGAAGGTCTGGACGAGCCCCCCGCGTCGGTGTTCCGAAGCTAGCCGTTTGTTTTAGGTTGCGGCTTTACAAATTTTACGACTTGAAGCATGGAATCAGTACCCGAAGTGACAGGCACGTCGGCCTACGTCGTGGTTGCGAGTCGATTGAAACAACCCTTGCAATAAAACGGCGGCTGATGCAACGAAGCTTCCTTGAGGAACAGCAGCACAACTACTAGGTAGAGTAAGGCGACCGTAGCGAGATTCAGTCGGAGTCGGAATTAGGCAGCGATGAGCAATGCCATACCCATGCTGGCTAACAAGGGCTGACAAACTGCTTTCCCGAGATAACGGTTTCTACCGCAGCCAAAAGATCTCTTTTAGCCTTTATCTTTACAACGTAACCACACGCACCCAATCGAAGTGCTTCTTCAACCAGATCATCGGAGGACTCCTGAGTCAAAAAGATGATTTTGGATAGTGGGACAAGTTTGCGAATTTGTCGGGCGGCTTCGATTCCGTTCAGGCTTGGGAGGCCGATGTCCAACAAAATTAGATCTGGTCTCAACTCTCTTGCTTTTCGAACGGCTTCTAGTCCGTCGGACACTTCGCAGATGACCTGTAGATCGTGCCTTGTGGCGAGCATCGTGCGGATGAATTGCAGAAAGGGTGCGAAATCCTCTACGACGAGAATGGCGACTGATGACACTCGGGCACGAGCCTTATCTTCAAGAGTGTCGATGATCCTTCGACGTGTCGTAGTGTTCGTTCTAATAGCTTCACCCCCTTGCCTTTCGCCCTGTTCCATGGATTTCCCGCGGCGGATCACATAAGTTAAGTCCGGCGTAGCACGTGGGTAGTATAGTGCCAGGTAAACGGGGTGTCGGCACGGTGGCGTACCGACGGCGTCCTCATACTTCGAAGCAAGATTTCTATCTGGTGAACGGGAATCTTTCCATCGACTCGCAGCCCCAACACGGAACAACGCTCCAAGCTCGCATTCCTCTCATCGTCAGAATGAAGTACGCAGGAGCAGTTAGATAGAATATCAATCCTCTTACCACCACGAATCTCACAGTGCGACGGACCCGTAGATTGGGTGCTAGTCCTCTGTCACTTTTGACAGTTCCGATGCCCCGACTGGCGCGCTACTTTTCTCGACGTAGTTTGACTCCCCAGGCAAGGGGGACGGTTTCGAACTGGGCTGGGCGAGCCGTCCCCTCTGCTCACTTGGTCCACGCCTCCCATTCCCGCTGCAGAATGGCAGACCACTCCATTTCGGGCTCCTCGGTCCTCGTCCGCCAACAAGCCCTTGTGCGTGAGGACAAACTCGTCTTCACTCAGGGGCTATCTAACAATGCCTTTCTCGCTGCCTCAGCCGCTGCTCGCGAGCAAGGAGCTTTGATTCTACGGTCATGTCTTCCATCATGTTCCCGCAGCTCACGTTCGTCGTCTGATTCTGCCACGGTACCCTCCCCTGCTGCACCGAGGAATTCAAATTCCGATTGGAGGGGACAAACTTCAGGTTCTCATTGAAATTCCAGTAGCGATGTAAGCGTCAGCGGATCGAGAGCACGTCATTGTCCCGTTGAGATGCTGAGGGGGATCCACTGCCGGCATTATGTAGTTGGAGAGATGAAAATGCGGCCGGCAAGGACCTCTTGAATGGCGCGCGGGAGATCGCTGGACATTCGCGCCTTCAAGACGTATCCATACGCGCCCGCTGCAAGGCAGGCGCGAATATAGTCGGGATCCGCGTGCACAGTTAAGAAAATGATCCTCGATTCAGATCCGTCTTCCTTAAGCCTAAGGGCTGCCTCGATCCCGTTCAGGACCGGCATCGTGATATCGATCACAAGGACATCCGGCTTCAACTGCGCGCAAGCGGTGACCAGAGATTGACCGTCACTCACGGTGCCGACAATTTCGTATTTCGAGTCCAAGAGCTGTTTGACTTTATCGAGAACGTCTTGATGATCGTCTGCCAGCAGGACTCGCACTAAACTCACTAGGCTCGCCTTGCGCATGTGAATACTGGTAAGTCAGATGCTCGTTGTCAGTTCCCGTTCTTCTTATTCGAGTGCTACGAGCATTTGCAAATGCTTCAGCTGATCGAGATCTGAGATTAGCAACCCCTGTGGAAGGCAAAACTGGCAGAACTAACAGTGGTCGGAAGGCCCCTTTGCAAAAGATTATATCACCACGATCCTGTTCTTGATTGCGAATTGAACCAGGTCAGCGCTCGTCTTGAGTCCCAGCTCTTCCATAACCCGATATTTGTGAAAAGCCACGGTCCGCGGTGTTACCTTCAAGAAATCCGCAGCCTCTTTCATGGACTTACCCTCGGCCAAAAGCTGAATGACTTCTCGCTGCCGGGCTGTCAGAGTTTTTTCGGACGACTTGCCTCGCGGATCTCGAATAAAGGCTTGCTGCATGCCACGCGCGATCTGAGGCGTCACATACGTTTTGCCTTTCAGCACATCCTGGATCGCGCGGAACAGCTCTGTGGCCGCGGATTTCTTGAGCAGGTATGCGGATGCCCCCGTGCGCAACGCCTCGACTGCCAGGTCTGGGTCCTCATTCATCGTCAAAAATACAAGCTTAACCGACGGCAAAATTGCTTTGAGCTGCCGGCCGGACTCCAAACCATTCAGCAAGGGCATGCCAATGTCGATCAAGACCACGTCCGGCTTCAAGGCCGGAGCTTCTTTTAAGAGCGCGCGGCCATCCGATACGGCACCCACAACTTCACATCTTCCTTCCAGTAGTCTCCGAAATGCCTCCAGCAAAATTGTATGATCATCTGCCAGCACGATACGAGGGAGTTTCATAAAGTCCTAACGACGCCCAAAATATTCAGGTCCCTGCTTTGTGCACTTTTTCCTGGATCGGCGCCTGTTGTTTTGGTGCAGTCAGCGGAACGCGAGCGTGGATCCGAGTGCCGCGCGACGGCTCCGATTCAATAACAAGTTGCCCCCCCAACAGCCGAAGCCGCTCCCGCATGCTGATCAACCCGATTCCAGTGAATTGCTTGTTCGACCCAGGGTTGAAGCCAACCCCGGAATCGGAAACAGACAGCTCGATTCGATCGCCATGGCAAGTCAGGTCTACCCTCGCGTCCGCAGCGTTGCTGTGTTTGACGACGTTTCGTAAAGCTTCCTGCACGATTCGAAAGAGGCAAAGAGTCACATCCTTCGGAATCCGTCCTTCCATTTGGTTGTGGGTAAATTGAATGTGCAGGCCGTACTGCATTAAGAATTCTCTGCAAAAACCTCCCACGGCCGCGACCAGACCGAGAGAATCGAGCTTCGACGGGTGAAGTTCATGGGACAAATTGTGGATGTCAGAGGAGACTTCCGAGGCGATTTCCGCGATCTTGTGCAGATGTTGCCTTGCGATCGGCGAGACTCCGCGCGTCTCCTGCTCAACCTCCTCAAGGCCGATCTCGAGCAGCGCCATTCGCTGGCTTAGGTCATCGTGTAACTCGCGGGCGATGCGTGCCCGCTCTTCCTCGTGCGCGCTGATCAAGCGGCCGCTCATATCCAGCAGCTCTTCTTCGGCTTGCTTCCGATCTGTGATATCAATGGCGGAGCCGATGTATCCCTGGAGGCTGTCGTCGGGTCCAAATCTTGGGATGCCAACATCCGTGATCCAGCGGAATTGTCCATCGTGGCGCCGGAGACGGTATTCCATCTGGAAATCGACGCGACCTTCAAAGGCTCGCGCGTAGACTTCCAGACGGCGCTCTCGATCTTCCGAATGGACCCTCGAGGCCCAGCCGTTGCCCAACTCATCCTCCAGGGGGCGGCCGGTAAAATCCAGCCAGCCCTGATTGAAGAACGTACATAGTTTGTCTGGGCCGGACATCCAGATCATCACCGGAGCTGAATTTGCGACCAAGCGAAATCGCTTTTCACTCTCGCGAAGAGCGAACTCCGCTGTCTTCCGCTCCGTGATGTCCACAATTGAGCACAGAATCTGAGTCCCTTCCTGGCTCTGCATGGCGTGTAAGCCGATCTCTACGGGGAACTGTGTGCAGTCTTTGCGCCGAGCCTGTAGATCTCGTCCAGGCCCAATCGGTAGTGCCTGGTCAGCGTAGAAGCCTGGGCGGAAATTCTCATGGACCGCGCCAAGAGATTCCGGCACGAGAACCTCGATATCCCGTCCAATGAGTTCTTTGCCCTGATAGCCAAAGAGATCCTCCACCCGAGAATTCACCCGGACGATCTTTCTCTCTTGATTCACAATCACCATGCCGTTGGGTGCCGATTCCATCGCCAGCAGAAAATGCTCTTCCGCACGCTTGCGCTCCGTGATGTCGTCGGTCACGGACAGGACGCAAGGTTCGCCTTCGATTTCTATCAGCTCTGCCGATGAAAAGGCGAAGCGTATCTCCCCGCTTTTGGTGCGAAACCGGTGCTCAAGGTTTCGGATGCTGCCTTCCTTGAGGAGCCGATTCACGAATTCGATCCGCTCCGAGGGCTCTACCCAAATTCCAATGTCAAACGGGGTGCGTCCAATGACCTCTTCACGGGTGTAACCGGTGATTTTTTCAAAAGTTTCGTTGACGTCGATGTACCGATGGTCTCTGGCGCTAGTTAACATCAGGGCCATCGGGGACTCACGGAACGCCTTCGAGAACTTC
This sequence comes from uncultured Acidobacteriota bacterium, assembly GCA_963721825.1. GTDB lineage: Bacteria > Acidobacteriota > Terriglobia > Acidiferrales > UBA7541 > Palsa-295. The sequence continues at coordinate 1,117,559 of CAVRLE010000004.1, forward strand.
TCTTCTGACTTCTTTCGCACTTGCTCCTCCTGCTTGCGCTCTGTTGCGAGCACCGCCAAGACCATAAAAATGGCAGCCAAGAAGAGCAGGAATAACTGGAGCGACATTAAGTTCGAGGTGGGATCATAGCGAGTGAAGGGTCCGACGCCGCGAACGATCCCCCGGATCGAAAGGAAACCAATTGCCATCATGGAAGTGCTGACCCCCGTGGTCCCGAAGCGGAGGGCGGCCCACAAAAGAAAGGGAACGACCGAATAGAGCAGAACTGGACTGTAACCTCTGCGAAAAGTATCGAAGGTCAGATACCCAAGAGATGCCAGAAAAACGAGTAATGCGCCTGCCTCGATGTAATAATAGCGGGACTTTTTTGTCCAAGTACGTGCTTCTATAAACCAGCCCAAGATCATAGGCATCAGAACGAGAAACTCCAGAGCTTCTGACAAGAAAGAAATTTTCCAACTGGTCCAATAGCTTCCGGCAGTTGCGAACGCGCCGATCGATGTGGAAGCGGCTGGTGCCAGAATGACGGCGACGATTGAGTACTTCGCCAGTGCCTTCAGGCTGTTGAGTTGTGGAACACCATGAAATAGATAGCTGAGGCATAGTGCGACGATGAGGATTTCCACCGCCTCGCTGAGAAGAAAAATGGCAATCGAGCCAGCGGGCGTGCCGGCTTGAAGGTCAAGTAAAATAGAAGCCGCAAGCGCCGTAATGATGAATGCTGGCCAAGTCCGCCGGGGAACCAACAACAGCACTGAAATCAGAACTGCGTCCGCTTCCCAGAGCGGCGCCACCACCCCCCAACGGGGTCCGAGTGCTGCACCCAGCTTCGCAGCGAGATAAGAAAGCCCAACAGCGAGGCACACCAACATCAGCGTCCTCAAAGAGGTGTTGTGCTCGTGAATTCTCGATGCGGCCGCAAGGGGGCGGCGGTACATGACCCGATCTCTCCATTCGAGGATGCAAAAGCATCGGGTTCGAGGATTGGCACCCTGATCCCCAATTGCTATCGGCTGAGGACAGTAATCAGGATCTGCCCACTTGTATCATAAATCGGTGTCACAAATCCTGAATTTCAGGTTGGCGCCGGGTGGTGAGGGAGCTGCGTACGCTGGATGATAGTCTGGCACGAGCTGCGTTAGCAGCATCACAATCGAAGGAATCGGGCGGAATGAAAAGCAAACGCTCGAAAAGATTTCCGGAATGCTGATTGTTCCGGGGATGAGCTGGAACCTTCAACACTATTGCGGCAAGAATGCCTCCGCGCCAGCCGAGTGAGCACCGCAAGCTCGCCGCCATGAATTTCGATCACCAGTTCACCTGACCGGCGGTAGCGGCAGGCATGTCGGTAGCGAGCCAGCAACTCTGCAGATTTGAACATCCGATTGCGTTCATCGCGGCAGTTGTTGTCATAGACCTTTCCCTACCAGAACGCGTCAACTAAGCCGCCTGCCGCTAGGTTTGGAAGTCGCACACTGGCCTCATGGCTCGCTGTGCCTTCAGCAGCGCTCGTTCAGTTGTCTGCTTGCAACATTTTCTTAATTTTCTTCACAAATTTTCGCCGGCCACCGTCGTGAGGCCTGTCAGTTTTGACAGTATAAGGCGCGAAATTTCCCGCCTAAGTTTGAATTTCAAATGAAGCAAAAAAACACAGTTATACCCCGCTCCAGGGGAATTCGTTGCGAAGAAATGGAGGGAATCATGAGTACCCCAGCAAGGGAAAAGGCGCAGACGGTAAGACTGGACCAATTCTTTACGGTAGCAGAAGCAAGATTTGACCGTTGGCGAGCGTTCCTGCAAGCGGCTCGCATGTGGGAAGCCTCTGTCAATCAGCAAAATTCGAACAAAGATGTGCATCGCGCCGTTGTGTCGGATTCATTCCAGGAACTGCGCCAGTGGGAGGATTTCTTTGCCTACCCGGGGCACTCTCTGCAAAAGTCGCTCGAAGAGCGCATCTCCTCTGGTGATCCAATCGGCACGGCACGTTTGGCGCAGTCCGTCAGCGCGGCCTTGCTAACCCATTCCTATCGCGCGAATGTCTCCGATTGGGAAAGTGATGAGCCGACTTCAATCAATTTCGGCGAGCGGGTGCCTGGTGCAGGTGAGGAAAGTGCTGCGTACCGACCTTATTTTGAAGTCCTGATCGTAAGCCCGTCCCGTTCGGCTACTTGGCCAGAACTGGCGCAGGAATTTCGAAAACTTCGGAGGCCGCAGGACAAGTTTGTGTATGAGCCAGTTTTTGTCGGCAATTTTGAGGACGCCGTACTCGGGGCCATCCTGAACGGCAGCTTTGAGGCAGTCATCATTTATGAGGGAGTTCCATTTGCCTCGTCCCACAACAATCCTGTGTTGCGTGAGTTTCTGACGAGCCGTCTCGCCAGCGGCATCGGCGCGGACTCCACGCAGACCAGTCTGGCGCTGGCTCAAGGACTCAAGCAACTGCGCCCTGAGTTAGATATTTATTTTCTGAGTGATCGCCAAGTCGAGAAAATGGCCGGCGACGTCGGCGCGGAATGCATTCGGCGCATTTTCTATCAGGTGGAAGAGCCCCTCGAATTGCACCTCAGCATCCTCGATGGCATCGCAGACAGGTACGACACCCCCTATTTCGATAACCTGCAGAAATATGCGCAACGTCCAATCGGAACTTTCCACGCGCTGCCGGTCGCCAGAGGCAAATCTATTTTCAAATCGAACTGGATTCGCGACATGGGCAAGTTTTACGGGCTGAATCTCTTTCTCGCAGAGTCCTCGGCAACGACGGGCGGGCTGGACAGCCTGTTAGAACCGACTGGAAATATTAAGACTGCCCAAGATAAAGCCGCGCGCGCTTTTGGCGCAGACCGCGCTTTCTTCGTCACGAACGGCACTTCCACCTCGAACAAGATGGTCGAGCAGGCATTGCTGGCTCCCGGGGACATTGTGCTGGTCGATCGGAACTGCCACAAGTCACACCATTACGGCGCGGTGATTTCCGGCGCCTTTCCCCTCTATGTGGAAGCTTATCCGCTCACCCAATATTCCATGTACGGAGCAGTGCCGTTGCGCACGATCAAGAAGGCGCTTCTGGAGCTGAAAGCCGAGGGAAAACTCGACCGAGCGCGACTCTTGGTACTGACGAATTGTACGTTCGACGGACAAATCTACAATGTCGAGCGAGTAATGGAAGAGTGTCTCGCCATCAAGCCCGATCTAATTTTCCTGTGGGACGAGGCATGGTTCGGATTTGCCAGGTGGAGCCCGTTCTACCGCCGACGCACGGCCATGGGCGCGGCAACGCTACTGGAACGCAAGTTCAAGGATCCGGCTTACCGGGCAGCCTACAAAGAACAGGAGAAGAAGCTGGGTGCCGACCTCGATCCGAGTGACAAAACTCTCCTGAACACCAATCTATTAGTAAATCCCGAAAAGGTGCGCTTACGCGTTTATCAAACGCATTCGACACATAAATCAATGTCCTGCTTGCGGCAAGGTTCCATGGTGCTTGTGAGAGATCCCGATTTTCACATGATCGAAGAGCAATTTCACGAGGCGGTCTTCACGCACGCATCCACCTCGCCCAACCTGCAAATTATTGCATCGTTGGACGTGGCCCGCCGGCAGATGGAGCTCGAGGGCTATGAATTGGTGAATCGGGCCATTCAGTTGGCACTTGATCTGCGGCGCGAAGTGAACTCCCACCCACTGGTCTCGAAGTACTTCCGAATACTGGGTGCGGACGAAATGATTCCCCCTGAATTCCGGAATTCGGGTTTTGTGGATTACCTCACGCCCGGAACCAACTGGGCAACCGCCGTGAAAGCGCTGACCGATGACGAATTCGCGCTCGATGTGACCCGTCTCACCCTGGTCTGCGGTTCCGGCGGATTCGATGGCACTCAGTTTAAGAACCTGCTCGCCGCCGACTACGACATCCAGCTCAACAAGACTTCGCGAAACAGCGTGCTGCTGCAAACCAACATAAATAATACGCGGAGTGACGTAGCGCACTTGATCAAGGTGCTCGTAGAAATTTCGCAAGGGATCGAAAAGAGACTTCAGGAAGGCGGCGCGGCGGCGCAACAGGCTTTTGCCGCGCGGGTGATATCCCTGATGACGGATGTTCCGGATCTGCCGAATTTCAGTTATTTCTTTGACAGCTTCCGTGAAGACCCCTCGAGCACGACCAGCGAAGGCGATATGCGTTCCGCGTTCTTCGGAGCATATCGAGCAAAGCAATGCGAACACTTGAAGCTGTTCGGTCCGGAGATCGACAGGCGGCTGAAGGACGGGCCGGAATTGGTTTCCGCCAATTTCGTCATCCCGTACCCGCCCGGATTTCCCATCATGGTTCCCGGCCAAGTGATTAACGCCGAAACCATCGAGTTCATGCGCAAACTGGACGTCAAGGAAATCCACGGATTCAACGCTGCGCTCGGTTTGAAGCTTTTGAATCCATCCTCCTTGCATTCGGCAAAAAAAACGGGGAATGGCAGGTCGGAGGAAGCGAAGAGTGTCAAACGAAAGGCAGCGAAAGCAGTCGCATGAGGCTATGTCTCAAGGGACTAATGGTGAGTATCGATCTGTGTGTCGGAATTCGACCAGATTGAGGAGGGGAAAATGGGAACGGCAGCAGTGCGTCATCTCTCGGTTACCCTTGAACAACAAAAGGAGCTCGAGAGGCTCAGTCCATTTGAGCTGAAGGACAAATTGATCCACCTGGCCGGCGAGTCCTCGCGGCAAAGCACTCAAACCATGTTGAATGCCGGCCGTGGTAACCCGAACTGGATTGCAACCACGCCTCGCAATGCGTTCTTTACTCTCGGGTCATTTGCAGTTCAAGAATCGAAGCGGGTTTGGGACCAACCTGACCTTGGGGGAATGCCTCAAAAAGCGGGGATTGCGAAGCGTCTAGATGACTTCTTGAACGCCATTTCCAAGGCCGCCGGCGTCAGCATGCTTCGCGCTGCCGTCGACTATGCAGTGAGAGAACTCAAGTTCGATCCGGATGCGTTCGTTCACGAGTTAGTCGACAGCATCATTGGCGATCAATACCCGTCCCCTGACCGCATGCTGGTCCACGCCGAACGCGTGGCGCAGGAGTACGTGGCGAAGGAAATGTGCGCGGGCGAGGGGCCAGCCACCCGGTTTGACCTATTTGCGGTCGAGGGTGGAACCGCTGCCATGTGCTACATCTTCGACTCACTTCTGGTGAACCATCTATTGCGCCGGGGCGACAAGGTGGCTCTCGCTGTACCCACGTTCACCCCATATATTGAGATCTGCCATCTGGACCGGTTCCACTTCGACGTAGTCGAGATCGAAGCAGACGAAGTCTCGCCAACCGACGGCCGCCACACTTGGCAGTATTCAGATGCGCAGATTGACAAACTCAATGATCCGGCAATCAAAGCACTGTTTTTTGTCAACCCGAGCAACCCGCCGTCTGTGGCCATGCGCCCGAGTTCGACGGAGCGGCTCGCGAACCTTATCCAGACCAAACGCGCTGACCTGATCGTCGTTACCGACGACGTGTACGGCACATTTGTGCCTGGATTCCGTTCCCTGATGGCAGAAGTTCCGCACAACACTATTGGCGTCTATTCGTTCTCGAAATACTTTGGTTGCACGGGCTGGCGCCTCGGAGTAATTGCGATTCATCAGGACAACATTTTTGACAAAGCGATCGCTAAGCTGCCTGAAGAAATTCGCCGGGGATTGAACACTCGGTATGGCCCGCTCACGCTTCATCCCGAAAGGATTAAGTTCATCGATCGCATGGTGGCGGACAGCCGATGCGTTGCCCTTAATCACACCGCCGGCCTCTCCCTGCCGCAACAGGTGCAGATGATGCTGTTCTCCCTTTTTGCGCTGTTGGACAAAGAAGATCGGTACAAAAAGCTCACAAAAGAAATCGTTCAACGCAGGTTGAAAGCCCTCTGGACTGGGATGAACCTCCCACTTCCCCCCGATCCTCTGCGCGCCGACTACTACGCTACTCTCGACATAATGGTGTGGGCTGAAAAAACTCACGGCCCGCGTTTTGTCGAATTCCTCAAGAAGAACTATCACCCGTTTGATGTTCTTTTCGCGCTGGCAGAGAAATTCTCGACCGTACTCCTCAATGGAAGCGGTTTTGCCGGGCCGGATTGGTCAATCAGGGTTTCGCTCGCCAATCTGCCGGATGAAGCCTACGCCAAGATCGGTGAGCAACTCGCGATGGTTGTTCAAGTAGCTGTGAATGCATGGAAAGCGCAGGAGTCATCGTGATGCGCACTCACTATGCTGTCAATGTCGGGGTGCGGGAAGGAGGAGGTTTGCAATGGGTGTAGCGGCGTGGTTCGCTGAAACCCTCCGCCATTACCCAGAGATCGCGATCTTCTTCACACTCGCCCTCGGTTACTATTTTGGGAAGTTCACATTCAAGGGCATCGGCCTGGGGTCTGTCACAGCCACCCTGCTGGCCGGAGTTTTGATCGGACAGATCGGGATTACGATTTCTCCTCCCCTCAAAGCGACAGTCTTCCTCATGTTTCTGTTTGCCGTGGGCTATGGCGTCGGGCCGCAATTCGTCCGCGGTGTGGCCAAAGATGGGATGCCGCAAGCCCTCTTCTCGGTCGTGCAGTGCCTGTTCTGCTTGGCGGTCCCGGTTGTGATCGCCAAGGTAGTCGGCTACGACCTAGGTTACGCCGCAGGACTTTATTCGGGGTCTCAGACGATATCGGCCGCCTTGGGCCTCTCGACCGACGCCATAAACCGGCTGGGCTTGGCTGGCGACCAGACAAAACGCTTTCTTGACTCGATGCCGATCGCCTACGCAGTGACCTACATGTTCGGAACCCTCGGGTCTGCGATCGTGATCGCTCTGATCGGTCCCGCGCTGCTTCGCATAAACCTCGTCGCTGCCTGCAAGGACTACGAGGAGAAGCAGGGCGGCAGCAAGGAGCTTGGCGGAAGCGGCTCGGCTTGGCGCCGCTGGGAAGTGCGCGCCTTCCGCATACGGCCCGGCGGGAAGGCCATTGGTCTGCGAGCAGTCGAAGCTGAGGCGCTGGTTCCTGACGCGCGTGTTTTCGTCCTCCGTGTTCGCCACAACGGGATAGTCGAGGATGCCACCGCAGATACGGTACTGCACGAAGGCGATGTGGTGGCGGTAGCAGGCGCACGCGAAGTGCTCGTGAAGGTGATTGGCGAGGAGGCGAAAGAAGTCGAGGACCCCGAATTGCTGGCCGTGCCGGTGGAGGGCGTTGACGTCTTTGTGACCAAGAAAGAGGTCGACGGCAAAACACTGGCCGAGCTGGCTGAAACCCCCGGGGCACGCGGCGTCTTCCTGCGGAAGATTACGCGGGGCGCGACCGCTGTCTCGATTCCTATCCTACCGAATACACAAATTTACCGTGGTGACATCCTCACCCTTGTCGGCCGCATGCAGGACACCGCCGCCGCAGCGAAGCTGCTGGGCGTCGTGGATCGCCCGACGGACACCGCTGACGTCGCCTTCATTGGCGCCGCCATCACCATCGGCGCGCTCGTCGGCGCGCTGGTCTTGAAGGTGAAAGGTGTGCCCGTGACGCTTTCAACCGCCGGTGGCGCGCTGATCGCGGGACTCGTGTTTGGTTGGCTGCGCTCAGTTCGCCCTCTCTTTGGGAGGATTCCGTCTCCGACTGTGTGGTTTATGAACTCGGTCGGCCTGAACATCTTCATCGCCGTGGTCGGCATCTCGGCTGGGCCAGGCTTCGTCAACGGTTTGCGGACGCAGGGCATCAGTCTGTTCCTGTGGGGTGCCGTGGCGACCACAGTGCCCCTCGTCTTGGGCATGTTCGTCGGCAAATACATCTTTCGTTTCCATGACGCGATTCTGCTCGGTATCGTCTCCGGGGCGCGCACGACGACGGCTTCGCTCGGCCTGGTCTGCGACCGGGCCAACAGCCAGATCCCTGCGCTGGGATACACAGTCACCTACGCGGTCGGGAATACTCTCCTGACGATATGGGGCATGATCCTCATCATTTTGCTGTCGTGAGCGGCAATGAACGCAAAAGCAGTGGACCTTGTGAATCTCAATAAAATTGAAACGCAGAAGGCTCTTTTTCCGCACCGACACTGAGCAGCACGTTGGCGGAAGGACTAACGCAATGGAGTGGCTGGCCAAATTATTCACAAGGTACCCCGAGATGGGCGTCTATCTCGCGGTTGGAATAGGGTATGTGATTGGACGGTTGAAATTTCGCAGTATCGGGCTGGGCGTGGTGACGGGTTCGTTGCTCGGAGGAATCCTGATCGGGAACTTTTTTCATGTGCCCGTATCAGACCAAGCAAAAGCCATCCTTTTTTTGTTGTTTCTCTTCGGGATCGGCTACTCCGTGGGCCCTAGTTTTTTCCAGACATTTAAAGGAGAAGGCTGGCGCTGGGTGGTCCTCGGAGTATTCGTTCCCGTGGTGGGTTTACTGGCCGCGTATTCCGTTGCGCGCTTCTTGAAACTTGACGTCGGGTATTCCGCGGGTTTGCTTTCCGGATCGCTCACCGAATCGCCAGTCATCGGCACCGCCAGCGAAGCCATAAGTGCATTATCTCTTCCCGACGAACAAAAGCAGCAATTAATCGGGCATATCGCGGTGGCCGACGCGATTTGCTACATCTTTGGCACCCTCGGGGTGATTTGGTGCTGCAGCAGTCTCGGACCAAAACTCCTAGGCATCGACTTACGGGAAGAGTCAAAGAAAGTCGAAGCCAAGCTGGGAATCCAACGCAAGAAACTTGGAGTTTCTTCCGCCTGGCAACCCATCGGTTATCGCGCCTACAAGATTCCTCCAAACGGACCCAGCGTGGGCAAAACAGTGTGGGATGCCGAAAAGTCTGTGCCCGATGCTCGACTCTTTGTAGAGGGAATTCGACGCGGAGGCGAAATCTTCACGCCGAACCGTACAACTGTCCTTGAAGTGGGTGACACCGTCGCAGTTCTGGGACGTACGGATGTCCTGATTAAAATCCTTGGCCCCACGTCGAATGAGGTCGCCGATCCCGAGCTGCTGGAAATCCCAGTCGCATCATTCGACTTGTATGTCACCAATAAGCAAATTGCCGGCAAAACGCTTAAGGAAATCGCAGATGGTGTCGAGGAAGCCCGCGGCGTTCTGCTGCGTGGTATCACCCGAAGTGAACAATCACTGCCTATTGGCACGGGAACTGTTGTGCAACGGGGCGACACACTCCATGTGACCGGCTCTGAATCAGCCGTCGAAAAACTCGCGCCCGTGGTAGGCAGAAAGATAGTGCCCGTCGAAGAAAGCGATCTGGCAGTTCTTGGCCTCGCGGTTTTCATAGGCATCCTCGTCGGTGCCATCCTGACAATTCCAGTCGGCCACCTGCGGATCACACTGGGCACGAGCGTCGGAACACTTCTCACCGGAGTGGTTGTGGGCTGGATGCGATCGGTGAAGCCCTGGTTCGGAAGAATACCTGACGCCGCGATTCTCTTTATGAGGTCGCTCGGTCTAGCTGCGTTTGTGGCCATGATCGGGCTCAAGGCGGGGCCAATCTTCGTGCAAGCAGTAAAGGAGTACGGTGCCGTACTCCTTCTGGGAGGCATTGTGGTCACTCTCACCCCGTTGATCTCAGGACTTTTCTTTGGCCGCTACGTTCTCCGGCTTAACCCAGCACTGCTGGTTGGAGGAATTGCCGGCGCGCAAACGATGATCGCCGGTGTCGCGGCCGTGCAGGAAAAGTCAGACAGTTCCGTCTCGACGCTTGGTTACTCCTACACAGCCGCATTCGGCCACATTCTTCTGACGACGTGGGGGACCGTGATTGTTGCACTTCTGTCCTGATCCACGCACGTCGAGGCATGGAGGCCGATACATTCGCGCGGCCTGAACGAAGGCAAGGAGACTAGCAATGAGGATCAGGATGTTTATCTTTTTTGTGGTGCTCATTCTGGCGACGCTAATGCCGACAAAGGCCGTCGCCCAATCGGACGCTGCCAGTCAAGAAACCCAGGCGTTGCGGAAGGAACTCGAACAGATGCGGGTTCAGATGAGCAAAATGCAGGCGCGGCTGGATCAATTGGAAAGCGTGAAAGCGGAACCGAGTGCGAACCAGCCGCCAGGAACTGCACCGGTTCCACCTGCAAAGCAGGACGGCACGATTCAGACGACCAACCCCCTGCCCCAAGGGCCCACTTCCGAACAGCTCGGGAAGACAACTCGGCAATATCGGGTATTTTCCGAGGATAACGTAGCAGCGCCCCGCTATGACAACATCCCTTTGGATCCTAAGTATCGTGGTTTTTTCTATCTGCCGGGCACTCAAACCCTCCTGAAGATCGGCGGTTACGCCAAGTCGGACTTCATTTACGACCTGAAACCGGCAGGTAACACCGACTCATTCGTTACATCTTCGATTCCCGTGCCACAGGTAGCCAGCGTAAACAATTTCACCGTGTCGATTCGTCCGACACGATTGAGCCTCGATTTCCGGGTCCCAACCACGAAGTTTGGAGAAGCTCGATTCTATGTCGAGGGAGATTTTTTTGGAACAAATTCAACTACACCGCGCCTGCGTCACGCATACGGACAAATAAGAAACCTGCTGATTGGTCAGACCTTCACCAACTTCATGGATCCGGATGCGTCTCCGGACACACTGGACTTCCAGGGCCCGAACGGATACGTGAGCATCCGAAACCCGCAAGTTCGCTATGGTTTCGCCTTGAATCGAAATACTACGCTGTATATTTCAGCAGAGAAGCCCAGCTCGGATGTTGCTTTCAAAACTGCTCAGTTCTCTGCTCAGCCGAATTCATCTGCCCCGGATGGAGTGGTCCGCGTGCGGAATGAATTTGAAGGAGGCCACGTTCAGGTCGCCGCCATTTTCCGGTCGATTGCGGCGTTCGCTTCTACAGGGCAAGCCGGGTCAGTCTTTGGATGGGGCTTCAATGCGGCCGCGGCTCTGAAGACCTTCAGCAGAGACACGTTGATTCTTGAAGGTGCGTATGGTCACGGGATTTCACGTTATATACAGGACACTTCCGGACTCGGAATTGATGCAGAGGTGGCAGACAACTCCAGACCCCATTTGAAAGCGACTCCTGGTTTGGGACTTGAAGTAGCCTATCAACACTACTGGATGAGGGCCCTACGGTCCAGCCTGGTTTATGGCTACGCGGCGGTCGACAACACGAATTTCGTACCGACCCCGCCTGCAACCTTTAATCCCTTTAGCCATAGCAACTATAGTGCTGTGAACCTGATCTGGAACCCTTTCGGCTCGCTGAACATGGGCGCCGAATTTCTCTACGGAGGACAAATCTTGAAGGACGGTTCCTTCGCCTACGCCCCTCGCATCCAGCTTAGCGCGAAGTACAGCTTTGTGAGGATAGACCCAGAATAAGAATAACGACGAGCGATTCGGATTGGCAAGGAGGCTTGAAGAAAGTGGCATTAGGTATTGAGATGCGTGCGACAATTTTGCGATGGTCCTCGGGTCAGGTTGCGAATGGCCAATGATCCCGCCGAATTAAAACCTGAGCTGAGTGTATGGTCCAGATCTTCGCATCCTGTGAATTGCGGCGGCACTTTAATTCACTGAGGCACAGTTTCCCCACCAAAGTGCTGGGACACTGTTCCCACCGCGGAAACAAGAGTGTAAGCCAGCACGGCCGACAGGACGGGCGTTCCAGCAAAGCTCCCCGGGGCGATCACCATGCCGACCCCCGCATTGCGAAATGAGGTCGTCAGCGCCACGGCTTTCCTTGTACGAGGATCCGGCCCGCCGCTAAGCCAGCCGACCGCGAGACTGACCAGACATAATGACAGCATCGCGGCAAGGGCAACGAATCGAATCCCCAGCAAGACTCGATAGTAGACGACCACAACCAGCCCAAGGTGATCAACAAAATAGTGTTGCTGAGGATTTCGCGGGGCTTTTTCAGCCTGCGCGCCAAGTTCGGCCGCTGCAGTCGAACTGCAAAACCGGCCGACAAGGGCAGAAGTTGGCTGACCAGCAATGTTTTCACCATTTTCAGGTTGTCCACATGGGGCAATTCGCCTCCCGATATGAATCGAAGGACGATTCCTAGAAGAAGAGGCGCCAGAATCGCCGAGGCCCTGCAAGGATTACCATCAATTCCACGGATACCGCGACATTCCCCTTTGCCATCGACGTCAAAGGCGGACTAAATGGGGCTCCGGGACATACCGCGAGGATCAGAAACCCAACGGATACGATTGGCTTTACATGCAAGGTTAACAACAGCGCGACAGTGAGGGTGGAACACAGATGTAATTTGCTAGCAGATCCAGGGCGACGAGTCGTAGAGTAGTTACTGTGTCTATAATTTCTGCAGTAGTGATCTCCAACCCGATCCGCAGCATCATGACGATGAGCGTCATGGGGATCAGCACGTTGATCAAACGACTCAGCATTCGCCGATCGCTTTCTGGCTAATCCGCAGCTGGGCAGAAACTAGCGAAGAACCTGAGGAGGTGGCACTGGCAGTCCTTACACAAATGCCATTTGGACGATTTCCCCCAGCGAGCCATGTCCCAACCTGTCAGTTTTGCCAGTTCGGTGTTAGGCCGCTTTATGTTGCCATCACCGAGACGGGAATTATGCATGCGATCCAATCCGCTCCGTGACGATCGACTAGCGTCAAGATGAGCTTCGACCCAAACCTGAGCAAGAACAGTGGGTCGGGGTATCTGGAGAGAATCGCGCCGGGTCTGGTCAAATTGCTTCATTACCGGCGTGAAGACTTTTCACACGATCTGATCGCAGGATTATCTGTAGCAACAGTCGCATTGCCCGTTGGCGTGGCCTATGCTGAATTGGCGGGATTCAATCCTGCCATAGGGCTGTACTCGAGCATACTCCCGCTCGTCGCATACGCCATGTTCGGAACTTCCCGACAATTGATCATCGGACCGGATGCAGCGACCTGCGCGCTCGTGACCGCAGCGGTCACCCCGCTCGCTGCCGGAAACCAGAACCTCTACCAATCCTTGTCCGTGACGCTGGCTCTGATGGCGGGGATCCTCTGCATCGGCGCAAGCTTTTTGAAATTAGGCGCTTTTGCCGACTTTCTTTCGAAACCCATTTTGGTCGGATTTCTGAATGGGATCGCCCTGAGCATCATGCTCGGGCAAATTGGCAAGATTTTCGGTTACCAAATCGCCGCAGGCGGCATCGTGCCGCGACTGCTCGAGTTTGCCCGAAAACTCGGCCTTACGCACTGGCCGACGCTCGCCGTGGGTTTGGGCACATTTGTAGTTTTACTGATCACTCCGCGGCTGTCGCGACGCATCCCGGCACCGCTTGTCGCCATGATTGTCGCAGCACTTGCTGTGCGCCTCTTGGGTTTAGAGGCACATGGAGTCAAGACCATCGGCGATGTGCCTGCCGGACTTCCCGTGATCAGGATCCCTCGATTCCCCCTCGAACTTGTACCAAGCCTCCTGGGAGATGCCGCCGGTTTAGCGCTGGTGACGTTTTCGAGCATGATGCTGACCTCGCAAAGTTTTGCCTCGAAGAACAGATACGATGTAAACGCAGACAGGGAGTTCGCGGCGCTCGGTGCAGCCAACATTGCGTCCGCGCTTTCGGAAGGCTTCGCAGTCAGCGGCGCAGACTCTCGAACGGCCATGAGCGATACGGTCGGCGGGCGCACACAGGTCACTGGGCTGGTTGCGGCCGGGGCCATTGGGATCGTGCTCTTGTTTTTCACCGGGCCTTTGCGATACGTCCCCGTCGCTGCGTTAGGCGCCGTGCTGGTGAAAGCGGCGCTTTCGCTGGTAGAAATTCCGTCGCTCAGAACAATTTACCGGATTGATCGCCGGGAGTTCGCCCTGTCTGTTATTGCACTGCTGGGCGTGGTTGCCGTCGGGGCGATTCGCGCGATCCTGTTCGCCGTAGTCTTGGCAATCCTGCGCTTTGTAAGACTCATCTCCCACCCCAAAGTCGAAATCCTGGGGAAGGTAAAGGGCTTCCCGGGCTTTCATTCCATCGAGCGTCATTCCGAAGCCGTCACGACGCCCGGCCTGATGCTGTTACGTTTTAATGCACCGATTGTGTTCTTCAACGCCCCCTACTTCAAGCGCGAAGTGCTTGCTGCTGCCCAAGCAGCCGGACCATCATTGAAATGGCTCGTGATTGACATGCTCCCAATTACGATGATTGATGCGACCGGGCTTTACACGGCGGAAGAAGTTTCTGATACGCTCAAACAGCAGGGCGTAGTTCTTTCGGCTGTGGGCCGGAAGACAGAGTGGCGCCTCTGGGCCGAATCCCATCACCGTGCCCCGCAAGACCAAAAGATTCAGCTTTACCCGACTTTCCGCGAGGCGATCCGAGTGTACCGGCGCTCGCACGGGATAACCAACGATTCCGAGGAGATCGTCGAGCCGATCTAGTTGGACGCGCACTCCCCTGCCGCGGCTGCGCTCAAGACGAGGATCAGTACTTCCCGGGAATAAAGCGCCTTCCCTTTAGGGATGTTTCATCATCGTAACGGCCTTTATCTGACCGTTTCGGTAACTTCACTTTTTCGCGGGGCACCTTTCGATGCGGTATCAAGCTCAACAGATGTGCAATGCAGTTGAGCCGCGCCTTCTTTTTGTCGTCGGAGCGCACGATGTACCAGGGGGCGTGCTTACTGTCCGTCGCAGCGAGCATGCGATCTCGTGCGCGGGAATATTCGTACCAGCGGCGAAAGGATTCCAAATCCATCGGGCTTAGTTTCCACTGGCGTAGGGGATCTTTGATCCGGGCCTCGAAGCGGCGCTGCTGCTCCTTCTGGCCCACTTCCAGCCAGTACTTGATTAGGATAATCCCGGAGTTCACGATGTAGTTCTCCACTGTGGAACATAATTCCAAGAACGTTTTGTACTGCTCCTTAGTGCAGAATCCCATCACGTGCTCTACCCCCGCGCGGTTGTACCAACTGCGGTCCCAGATGACGATTTCGCCGGCGGCAGGAAAGTGCGCCATGTACCGCTGCATGTACATCTGAGACTTCTCGCGATCGAACGGCGCGGGCAGGGCAACCAGCCGGAAAACGCGGGGGCTCACTCGCTCGGTGATTGCGCGGATGGTTCCCCCTTTCCCCGCCGCGTCGCGGCCTTCCAGAACCACCATGATTCGCAGGCCTTTGTACTTAATCCAATCCTGGAGTTTGCAGAGCTCCGCTTGAAGCCGTCGTAATTCTTTTTCATAGCGCTTGCGCTTCAAACGATTTCCGGTGCCATCGCTCTTCTCTTTCGCCATAAGACCCTCTCGTCATCCTGGAGCGCTGAACCCCGGCCAATCTTTCCGGGGAGTCCGAACGTTACCCTTAAGGCATCTCGCCCCTGTCCCAGTCGACTATCGTTCAAAAACGAATCGCTTCGAACTGTAAGAACTGACAGGTTCTTGCGGAAGAGAACTGTTTGCGCATTTCTCCGATGAGCTCTTGCGCCGACAGGAGTCGAGCCACGGCCATATGTTGCTCTGTCATTTCTGACAGTTCACGGGGAAGGACCGGTTCGCTAACCTTCATGCTTCCGTCACAGCGGAATAGAGCGGGGAGTGCACTCAAGCTGTGGCTGGCTCTTAGGAGCGGACCTAAGCGGGAGAAGCGATTGAAGTTTGAGGGCCCTTCTGGCCGCCGCAGTCCGGAGGCGAAACGCATGACCGCAGAATCGAGATGCCAGATTCCGCTTCGGCGGAGCCATAAAATGATGCCGACGTCAACTCGCGCGCGCTCACGCAAACCAGTAGTTTGTGGCTCGTTTGGCCACCGGCAACTTCTCCGCGCCTCACTGCTACTTCTCGGGACTCTTGGCGGATGCTCATCGAAGGAGGAGAAACCGCTTCCGCCGCCCCCCGGTGTCACGGTCACGCCAGTTGTGCAGAGAGATGTGGAGATCCAGCAGGATTGGGTAGGAACCATGCTCGGTAACGTCGACGCAGATATCCGCCCCAAAGTAGATGGATTCTTATTAACCCAATTGTACTCGGAAGGCTCTTATATCAAAAAAGGACAGGCGATGTTTCAGCTGGATCAGCGCCAGGCACAAGCCGCCGTACAGCAAGCGCAGGGGAGGCTTGAGCGCACGCGGGCTTCTTTGGCCCAGGCGCAGATCGACGTGAGAAGGTACACACCGTTGGTAGCACAGAAGGCTGTCAGCCAAGCCGAACTCGACAAAGCCCAAAGTATGGAACGTGCGGCGACAGCAGAGGTGGACGCGGATCAGGCAGTCCTCGACAACGCGAAGTTAAATCTGGGCTGGACGACCGTGAGCTCGCCAATCTCCGGAATTGCGGGCATTTCCAAAGTGGGCGTCGGGGATCTTATGACTCCCACAACCATTATGACCACAGTATCAAACATAAATCCCATCTACGTTGACTTCAGCATAGCCGAGCAGGACTACATGCGATTTACCCGTGAGAAATCAGGACGGGACGCGGGACGATCTCTACAACTCATTCTAGGAGACAGCACAGTATTTCCTCAACGAGGCCGCGCGCTTCTAGTGAACCGCGAGGTGGATGCAAAGACCGGAACGATTCAGGTGAGAGCGGAGTTTCCGAATCCGGGCAACGTCCTGCGCCCGGGACAATACGCTCGCATCCGGGCTATCACGGAGGTTCGTAAAGGGACACTCTTGGTTCCCCAGCAGGCCGTTTCCGAATTGCAAGGCGTCTATCAAGTAGGAGTCGTAGGCCAAGACAACAAGGCGGCGATTAAGACAGTGAAACTTGGCCCGCAATTCGGAGACATGTGGGTGGTCGAGTCCGGACTTGAGGCGGGAGAGAACGTGATCGTGGATGGATTGCAACGCGTAAAGACGGGCATGACCGTTACTCCTGCACAGTTCAAGGACACTCAGGCCAACGCACAGAGTGGTGAGAAGTAGTCATGTCAAAATTCTTTATCAACCGACCGATCGTTGCAATCGTCATCTCGATTATTACTGTAATAGGCGGCGTCGTGGCAATGGCAAAGTTGCCGGTTGCCCAGCTGCCAGACATCGTTCCTCCCCAGATTAACGTATCCGCTACTTATACCGGAGCTGACGCACTGACGATTGAGCAATCGGTCGCCACGCCTCTCGAGCAGCAGATGAACGGCGTGGACAACATGCTCTACATGATGTCCACAAACGCCAACGACGGCACCATGACACTCAAGGTGACCTACGACGTTGGAACGAACGTCGATATTGACCAGGTGAATACTCAGAATCGAGTCTCCCAGGCCAGTCCCAATCTGCCGACCTCAGTCAATCAATACGGCGTGACGGTCAAGAAGTTAATGGGGCTTCCACTTCTGGTGCTTTCCCTTTACTCGCCGAACGGCAACTACAGCGGGCAATTCTTGGGTAACTACGCCACGATCAATGTAAATGATGCACTGCTTCGAGTTCCTGGAGTCGGGCAAGTCACGAACTTTGGCGCTGCGGATTATGCGATGCGCATTTGGGTGAAGCCCGATCAGCTCACAAAACTTGGCATGACCGTTTCTGATTTGACGGCCGCGATTCAGCAACAGAGCGCAGTGAATCCGGCAGGCCAGATCGGCGCAGAGCCAGCCCCCAAGGGTCAGCAGTTTACTTACGCGGTCCGCGCTCCGGGCAGGCTCGTCAATGCGGAGGAATTTGGAAACATCATCGTACGTCAGAATCCGGATGGCTCGACGGTGCGGCTGAAGAATGTTGCACGGATCGAGTTGGGTTCCATGGTCTATCAGCAGATCGGCCGGTACAACGGAAAACCGGCAGTGGTCGTTTGCGTTTACCAGGCCCCTGGATCCAACGCCTTGGCGGTGGCGAAACAGGTTAAGGCGCAAATGGAAGACCTAAAAACCCGGTTTCCTGAAGGCCTGGAATATGTGGTTGCTATGGACACGACGCTGCCAATTACGGAGGGCATGAAAGAGATTGTTACCACCTTAGCGGAAGCGATCGTGCTGGTCATCATTGTAGTGTTCCTCTTCCTCCAAAACTGGCGCGCGACACTAATCCCGTTGCTTGCCGTACCCGTCTCTTTGATTGGCACGTTCGCTATCTTCCCTATGCTGGGTTTTTCCATCAACACACTGTCTCTCTTTGGTCTGATCCTTGCGATCGGCCTTGTGGTGGACGACGCCATCGTGGTCGTCGAAGCTGTGGAGCATCACATTGAACATGGTCTAACACCGAAGGAAGCAACGTTGAAAGCTATGGAAGAAGTGTCTGGTCCCGTAATTGGCATTGCCCTGGTGCTTTCTTCTGTATTCATCCCCATGGCAGCATTAGGCGGCATTAAGGGTTTGCTGAACCAGCAATTCGCCATCACGATTGCGATTTCCGTACTCATCTCGGCATTCAATGCGCTAACGCTTTCGCCTGCCCTCTCGGCTCTCATGCTGAAGCCGCGAAAGAAGTCGAAGGGCCCATTAGGAAAATTCTTCGATTGGTTCAACAAGTGGTTCGGAAAAATGACTGGTGGGTATGTGAGCTGGAGCCATGTGCTCATTCGACGCTGGGTCGTTGCACTGCTTCTGCTCGTGGGAATCTCTGTCGTCGCCGGGGGGATGGGAAAAAGTCTTCCAACCAGTTTTATTCCCGAAGAAGACCAGGGTTACGCGTTCGTTCAGATACAACTGCCGGATGCTGCCTCGCTGCAACGTACCGATGCGGTAATGCGCAAGCTTGATGACATGCTTGCGCACACGCACGGGGTCAAAAGCTTTAGCGGAATTTCCGGATTCAGCCTGCTCTCCAACACCTCTGCCTCATACACCGGGTTCTACTTCCTTCAACTGGAGCCATGGGAGGAGCGCGTGTCCCCGGAACTCTCCGCCAACGGGTTGATGCAAAGCCTCAACCAGAAAATGGGCAGGGAAATCCCCGAGGCCATTGCCTTCGCGTTCGGTCCTCCCGCTATCCCGGGTTTGGGCACGGCCGGTGGATTCACATTCATGTTGCAGGATCGCAGCGGCGGAACCGTTCAACAACTTTGGGACACTCTCGACAAGCTGACGCAAACCGCGCGGAAGCGCCCTGAGCTTGCCTCCCTTGTAACCACCTTCCGGCCATCTGTGCCACAACTGTATTTGGAAGTTGACCAGGATCGCGTACTGAAGCAGGGATTGCAGTTTGGCGAGGTCTACCAGACGCTACAGGCTTTCCTGGGTGGCGCCTACGTCAATCAGTTCAATCGCTTCGGTCGTCAGTGGAAGGTTTACCTCCAGGCAGAACCGGAATATCGAACCAGCGCCGACAAAATCAACAATTTCTACGTCCGGAATTCCAAAGGAGAGATGACCCCACTCGCCTCACTGGTTTCAATCAAACGCGTGTCTGGGCCGGAATACACTAACCGCTTCAATCTGTACAGAAGTATTCAGATCAATGGCTCACCGGCTCGCGGTTACAGTTCCGGGCAAGCTATGGCGGCTATGGAACAGGTTTCGCGCGAAGTCTTGCCTACTGGATTCGGTTACGCCTGGAGTGACATGTCGTACCAAGAAAAGAAGGCTGAAGGTGGTCAGGCAATGGTTTTCGCCATGTCTTTTCTGTTTGTCTTCCTGATCTTGGCCGCGTTGTACGAAAGTTGGTCGCTGCCATTCAGTGTGCTTCTGTCGGTCCCCGTTGCAGTTCTCGGCGCCTATGGCGGATTGCTGTTACGCAAGTTCGATAACAATGTTTTTGCGCAAATCGGGCTGGTTATGCTGATTGGGCTCACGGCCAAGAATGCCATCCTGATCGTTGAGTTCGCAATATTGGCGCACTCCAAAGGAAAGGAACTGGTGGAAGCGGCACTCGAAGGAGCGCGCTCGCGGTTAAGACCGATCTTGATGACTTCCTTTGCGTTCATCCTAGGATGCGTCCCTCTTTGGACGGCGAAAGGGGCAGGTGCGATCGGCCGGAAGGTGTTAGGAAGCTCGGTCATCACGGGCATGCTGGCTGCCAGCGTTCTTGGAATATTCCTCGTCCCTGTTTTGTTTGTGGTGGTCGAGCGAATCGCTCAGAAAAAGCCTCACGTGGCTGTAACCCAGCCCGCAGCATTCGAAGGCGGACACAGCTGATGCGAAGAATTTGCACAGCTGCTGCTCTGTCACTCCTCTTGGCTGGCTGCACCGTGGGTCCCAAGTACAATCGCCCCTCACTGAAGCCTCCCACCGACTTCTATGCGGAGCGACAAATAACCACGAGTTCCGAAGCAGATCTGGCCTGGTGGGACTTGTTCAAGGACCCCGTCCTGCAAGCTCTCATTCGGCAAGCGCTGAAGGACAACTACGACCTGCAAGTAGCCTTGGCCCGCGTGGAGCAGGAACGAGCACTCGCCGGTGTGACTCGTTCCGAATATTTCCCGCAAGTAGGATACGGTGCGAGCATTGCGGGGCAGCGGTCCCCCTTTCCCCTAGTTGCCAGCCATACATATTATTCCTATAATTTGAACACTATCTGGGAAATAGACCTGTTTGGACGCATCCGCAGACTGAATGAAGCACAACGTGCCGTTTATTTCGCAAGCGAGGAAGCCAAACGTGACGTTCGCCTTCTAGTGCTCGCAGAGGTTGCTCAAGGATACTTTCAATTGCGTGCGCTCGATGCCGATCTCGAAATTTCACGCCAAACAGTCAAGAGTTTCCAGGACACACTGGACATCTTTCAGCGCAAGTTTGAGGGTGGTGCCGCTTCAGGCCTTGAGGTCGCGCGGGCACGGGCGGCTCTCGCGAACGTCGCCGCCGTAATTCCAGACCTTAAGCGACAGATTGTTGCCCAGGAGGTAGCGTTGAATTTGCTCTTGGGGCGCAATCCCGGCCCGATTGACCGAGGTAGTGCTTTGGCGGATCAGTTCGATCCGCCTGACGTACCTACGGGCTTGCCTTCACGGTTATTGGAGCGCCGACCTGATGTTCGCCAGGCCGAGGAAACCTTGATAGCTGCAAACGCTAACGTCGGAGTCGCAAGGGCCAATTTTTTCCCGACGATCTCCTTAACGGGCCTTTTTGGTGGCATAAGTCCCCAACTTTCCGAGCTCACCGCTAGCGGCAAAGCGTGGAGCCTTGCCGGCAATTTGGCCGGTCCCCTTTTTACGGCCGGCCGCTTGAAGAACGAATACCGGGCAGCTCTGGCGCAACGCGACCAAGCAAGAATTGCCTTTGAGAAAACAGTTACGCAGGCGTTTGGCGAGGTTTCGTCGTCGCTCTCGGCCCACCAAGAGTTGGCCAGGGCGTACGAAGACCAGCTGAATTCAGTAGCGGCCTACAAGGAATCAGTTGAGCTGTCAAGCATTCGATATGACAGCGGACTCGCTAGCTATCTCGAAATCATCGATGCTGAGATCCAAATGTATCCCGCGGAACTTTCCGCAATCATCTATGACCTCGGCCGCAAGGAGGCCCTCGTCAATCTCTATCGAGCACTGGGCGGCGGCTGGAATCTGAATGATTCGCAGTGGATTAGCACGACCGGGACTTCTGCGCCCGCGCAGTCGCCTACTCCATAAGGGACTTGATCTGCCAGTTGCTGAAGGAAGATTTTTAATCGTCAGATAAATTCAGGGAGGGCTGGGACAGACGTTGCGGTTTCGCAATTCACGATGTAGGAGTCACTCCCAATGGCCAAACAGGATGCGTCCCAGGAAGAAAAAATTCCTGAAAATTTAGGAGGAAGCACGTGACGCTTGACCGACTCGTTGTCCAGCAGGTTCCGGAGATGAGAGTTTGTCGTTGGGTCTTTATGCGGATTTGGGCCCCTGGGGTTACCATTTCTTCCGCTGCTCTCGCCTGAAGACATCTGAGAAATCGGTAGCGACCTCAGTTGGGAAATCAGCAAATATCTGAAAACATGATTCGTCGTTTCTTTGCGCATGTATTTGGCAGCGAGGTCGAGGAGAACGCCCATGACTCCGAAAATTCAAGAACCCGCTCCATTGTCGTACGTCGAGGTTGCTGAACAGAAGCGCCTGAACGAAGCGCGTGAACGTGGTGTCCCTTGGAAGAAGTGGGGGCCCTATCTCAGCGAACGCCAGTGGGGCACGGTTCGCGAGGATTACAGCCAGGACGGGGATGCATGGAAGTATTTCAGCCATGACCAGGCTCGTTCCCGCGCGTATCGCTGGGGAGAAGACGGTCTGGCCGGTATCTCCGATGATAAGCAGCAACTCTGCTTTGCCCTCGCTCTCTGGAACGGCCGAGACCCCATTCTGAAAGAGCGTTTATTCGGCCTGACTAACAGCGAAGGCAATCACGGCGAGGATGTGAAGGAATGTTATTTCTACCTGGACAGCACGCCGACGCACTCCTACATGAAATATCTCTATAAGTATCCGCAACAGGAATTCCCCTATCGTGATTTGGTAGAAACGAATGCACGCCGATCGCGCGAAGAGCTCGAGTACGAGCTGCTGGATACGGGCGTGTTTGATGCTGACCGCTACTTCGATGTCTTCGTCGAGTACGCCAAGGCCGAACCGGAGGACATTCTAATTCGCGTCTCAGTACACAACCGCGGCCCCGAGACGGCAAATATTCATCTGCTCCCGACACTTTGGTTTCGCAACACCTGGTCCTGGGAGCAGGGCACGACGAGACCCCTGATGCGTAAATCTGCGCAGGGAACGGTTGTTGCTTCTCATCCTCAACTGGGTGATCCCATCATGTATTGCGAAGGATGCCCAGTCCTTTTGTTCACGGAAAACGAAACGAACGCCCGCCGCCTTTGGGGCCAGCCAAATCCGTCGCCCTACGTGAAAGACGCATTTCACAATTATCTAATCTCGGGCAATCAAGAAGCGGTGAACCCGTGCGGGACGGGCACAAAAGCTGCTGCGTATTACCGTCTGGAAGTTCCTGCGGGTGACAGTAAAGTCGTGCGGCTCCGCTTGAGCGCGAAACCTGCATCTGATCCATTCGACCCGTTTGACAAGATATTCGCTACCCGTCTCGCTGATGCGGAAAAATTCTATAACCGGATCACCCCGACTTCATTGAGCGAGGATGAATGCCGCGTCCACCGCCAGGCGCTCGCTGGCATGCTGTGGAGCAAGCAGTACTACTATTTCGATCTGGATAAATGGCTGGACGAGCATAAGGCTCATCCCTTGATGGGCACGGCTGATCGCAATGTCCGAAATACCGAGTGGTTCCACATGCTGAACAGCGACATCATCTCGATGCCCGACAAGTGGGAATATCCCTGGTACGCGGCCTGGGATCTCGCCTTCCATACGCTGGCATTGTCGCTAGTGGATTTCGACTTTGCGAAAGACCAGCTCCTGCTCATGCTGCGAAATCTATATTCACATCCGAACGGACAGATCCCCGCTTACGAGTGGAATTTCAGCGACGTGAATCCGCCGGTGCACGCCTGGGCAACATTGTTCCTGTTCAACATGGAAAGGCAACTTGGCCGCGCGGACCTACGCTTCCTGGAGCGATCTTTCCAGGGTCTGATGTTGAATTTCAATTGGTGGGTTAATCGCAAGGATCCAGACGGGAAAAATGTTTTTGCCGGGGGATTTCTTGGCCTAGATAACATCGGTGTGTTCGATCGCAGTGCCCAGCTTCCCACCGGGGGGCACCTCGACCAAGCAGATGGCACAGCGTGGATGGCCTTCTATTGCCAATGCATGCTGGAGATCGCGCTGATTCTGAGCGATTACGACTCCGTATATGAAGAAATTGCCTTCCGGTTCCTCGAGCATTTCCTCTGGATTACCTACGCCATGGACCGGATCGGCGCGAATCACGACGAAATGTGGGATACCGAGGATGGCTTCTTCTACGATCTGCTGCATCTGCCCAATGGCGATGCCATGCGGCTGAGGGTGCGGTCGATGGTGGGATTGCTTCCCTTGTGTGCTTCTACAGCTTTCGAATCAGGAATCGTGAAAAAACACCCGCGACTCATGGAATTGGTCGCTTTGTTCCGGAATCGCCACCCGGAACTGTTGAAGCATATTGCTCCCGCAGATGAGAAGTTTATCGGGTATGCCGACCGTCGATTGCTGTCGGTTTGCAACAAGCAGAAGATCGAGCGCGTTCTGGCCTACATGCTCGACGAAAACGAATTCTTCGGTCCCTATGGCATACGCTCCTTGTCTCGCTACCACCTAGAGCGTCCGTTCCTGTTCAACTTGAGCGGGCAGGAATACAAGGTCCAGTATCTTCCGGCGGAATCGAACACGGGAATGTTCGGCGGAAATTCCAACTGGCGCGGGCCGGTGTGGATGCCGGTGAATGCGTTATTGATCCGGGCGCTTCTGAATCTCTATCAGTTCTACGGCGATAACTTTAGGGTCGAATGTCCGACGGGTTCGGGGAAATACATGACCTTATTCGAAGTGGCAAAGGAGATCGCTCGGAGACTCTCGAGCATCTTCCTCCGTGATGCCAACGGCAGGCGCCCCGTTTATGGCGGCACCAAGAAGTTTCAGGAAGACCCGCACTGGAAGGATTACATTTTGTTCTACGAGTATTTCCACGGAGACAATGGCGCAGGTCTTGGCGCCGGCCACCAAACGGGATGGACAGGGGTCATAGCGCGAACGCTCGATTTGTTTGCCCGCGGTAACGCGGCCGATTGGCTCGAGTCCGCTAAAGGCGAACTGGCGGCCCGAATGACTCGGGAGCAGGTCGCCGGAGTTTGATCTAGGCCAAATGACTTGATGAGGATTCGCAGGGATCAGACTATCTCACGCATTTCCCGGGGCAGGGGGAATCCGGCGAGGCCCGCCCAGCCCTTGCCGGTCCTCGATGGAGGCCTCCTGCTGTTCTTCCGCATTCTCAAACGACCTCGCGACGGTCGCATTCAGCCTTTCACGATAATGGCGAAGGGGCGCGTGGCGCTCGGACGGCAATGCCGAAATTAAGTCGCTGGCCAGGGCTTGCATTCGGCGCATGACTTGCACGCTCTTCGCCCCGCAAAATCGAATCTCGTCGAATGCCAGAATGATGAAGTCTTCCCAGGCGGGGCCCGGGATCACTAGCTTGAGGACGCCGCCGTTGTCGCGAAGGGCGCCGATCTCCAGCCTCCTTCGCCCGAGTCTCAGCAATAGATCTTCGATCTGATCGAGGGCCTGCACCGCGGTAGTCGGATCGTTAATCGCCGGTGAAAGAGCCTTGATCGCGATATCCACCAGCAGCCGGATGGCATATTTCGGATCCTGATCGAAAGTTCGCTCCGCCCCCATCTCAAACGCTTTTCTCAGATCGCGCTCATTTATCTTTTCCCTTCCGCCATGGATCCGAAGCAGCAAAGTTCCCTCTACCACTGTGTCTCCGACGGATGAAACCACTTCGACAATTCCTCCCGAAAAAAAAGCCATTCGTAGCAAGGTAGGTGTATCGAGCGCTTGGATGGCGCGAGGGCGCCCCACGTGGAGTAAGTTTTGCGTTACTAAGATTTTTTGAAACTCTTCCGGCTCCGCCCTCGCAATGGGTGCTTCAAGAGGAGGATACATTTTCTCTATCACGCCTCGGCCGTGGTCCCCGGTGAATGCAAGCATTCCATTTATCTGGAGCACAGTGATCCTTTCGACCAAGGCAATAAACATGCCTACGCTGGCCAGCAGCAGAACAACAACGAGCCATCCGCTGAAAAACAGCACCGTGCCCGAATGATCGCGATCCAACCAGGCAATTGCCGCCATGGAATATATGAAAGTCGCTGTAAATACTCCAAGCGAGTGCCAAATTACCCGGTCACGCGCGATCCACAGGGACAGACGTGGTGAGTAAGCGATGGCACTGAACTGTACCATCACGAATACAAGCGAAAAAACAATGCCCGTCAATGCCAACATTCCCGTTCCAACGGAGGAATAGATCGCCACAGCTGCGACGGTGCTCATGCCGGACTCAATTCGCGGCAGCAACTTCGGTTCAAATCTCGGAAATGTCAGTCCGATTGCAATAGCAGCGATAGCGTAAACCGTTGGAATGACCCAATTCGGAAGCTTCGGATTGCGGCGTCGGTCGTACATACTTTGTGCCCTCCCAATGCCTCCGTCCGTCTTCCTTTGAACTTATAAATCGGCCATTGGCGCAGAAGCGGCGGGCGAGTCTAGTTTGCTCCGCTGCCGGCGGGAACAATCTGTCAGTTGTGACAGTTATGGTCCTGGGGTTCGTATTCCCATTTCTAAGTAGGGGGATTGCCCTATCGATGCGCAGTATCTGGAACCAGCCTCCGCCTAATTGGATTTCCTTTAAGGCGTGAGATTTATCCAATTCGACCTGTCATTTCTAACAGGTTGCGGCCTCTTCGACATCCGCTAGCGTTCGAGCAGCCTCTTGGCTGACTCTTCTGCCAGGGAAAGGGTACATGGCGTTGGCCCGGAGCATAATGTTTCGACGCTCATTTCATCTTGGCGACGTCAGGCGTGCTCGCACGTCTATACTCAATCCACGGGGAATGCTCGCGGGCCTATTTGTCACGCTCCTTTTGCCGCTTTTCGTATGGGCTCAACCTCAGTCACCTTCAACGCCCGAGGGTGTTTCAAAGACGACCACTGAGCCCTCGCAACAAAAGCCCGCTGTACCGGCCGCGCCCAGACCCGAAGACCATTCGATTCCCCTGCCCCAAATTGCTGACCGCGCTGAGGAGCTCGATCGCTGGCTGCGGGAGACCATAGGTCAACTGGCTCCTCAAGAAGACCTGGTCAAGTGGGAGGCGAATGCGAAGAATCAGTCTTATGAAATTCGCGCAAGTATAGACGAGGTAAACGAGCTGTTGGCCAGCAAGCCTACTATTCTGGAGCTTCAGAACGAACAGAGATTCTTGCGCATCCTCAATTACAAATATGCCGGAGAGCGTGAACTTCTGACTCCACACGGGGCCGAGTTGGAAGAGCAGATCCGCTTTCTTGACAGGCAAGAGCTGGATTGGCAGGCCACCTGGGATCAAATCCACCAGAGAAGCGCGATTCAGCCGGTAGTGGAACGTACCGAGCAAGAATTGGACCTCATCCGGAATACGCGCACTAATTTACAAACACAGTTAAACCTCGTTCTCACTGTTCAGAACGAAGTCTCGCAAATGGACCGTCAAATTTCCGACGTTCTCTCCAGAGTTCGGGAAGCTCAAAACCGGTCGCGCAGCCGGCTGCTTGAGCGGGACAGCCTTCCCCTCTGGAAGGCTCATGAACTCCAACCTCTCGACCGAGTTGTAAAAACCGACTCCAGCCGGTCCATTGATCGGTCGTTGCAGACCGCCGCGGAATTCCTGCGCGCGCACAAGGTCGGCATCTTGAGTATTGTGGCGTCCTACTTTTTGGCTTTGATCGGAGCGAGCAAGCTCAAGAGACGCGTCGAAAGCGGACCCAGTGGGGAAGTTGCGAAGAAAATTTTCGCCATGCCTTTCTCGGTTGCGCTTCTTGTGGCTCTGGTCGGGACGATCATGTATCTCGGTTCCGCTCCCTTTGAAATGGTATTCGTTTTTTGCGTTCTGTATTTGATCCCGGTGCTACGGTTGTTGCCCCCCCTGCTTGAGCCCCGTCTGCGGGCCCTTTTCCACGGGCTGGCAGTGTTCTACACTCTCGAAGCCCTGTATCTATTAATTCGCTTCCCGCCGTTAATCGGGCGTGAAATCCATGCCTTGATTGTCCTCTCCTCTTTGATCTATTTCGGCTGTCTTGTTCGTCCCTCCCGGTTGCGGGAAGTTTCAGTGTCTGGACGCAGCGGACGGATTGTGGAGCTCGGAATCTGCCTCGGATTGATTCTGCTGGCCTTCTCCGCGGCAGCCAATATTTTCGGATTCGTCTCCCTGGCACAGATCTTGGGAATTACAGCCTTGCTCGGCGCGTTCGCAGGGGTGGCTCTCTATTGCGCTGCTCGAATCTTGACGCTCGTTTTGGCCACAGTGCTCCGCAACGACTGGACTCAGTCCGTTCTTGAGGCCCGCACGGAAGAAGTTGACAACTGGGCTTCGCGAGCCCTGGTCTTATGCTCCTTATTCTTATGGGTTGACGCGGTGACTCGCTTGTTGACGATTCACGACAATGTCCAGCGCGCCATCTTCGACGCTCTCTCCTACCCGCTCGGTTTCCAGAGAGTACATATCACGCTGGGCGCCATCCTCAGTTTCCTGTTCGTCCTCTTCGCCGGCTATGCCCTCGCCAGTCTGGTGACTTTCGCGCTGAGAAAATTTCTGCTACCGAGACTTGCTCTTCAGCGCGGACTGCCGTTCGCCATTTCCAAGGTCACGCACTACGTTCTCCTCGTAGTCGTCCTGCTGACAGCCTTGACTAATGCCGGAATGGAGCTCAACAAGTTCACAGTGATTACGGGGGCATTCGGCGTTGGCGTTGGCTTCGGCCTCCAGAATATCGTCAACAACTTCGTTTGCGGATTGATTTTGCTTTTCGAACGTCCCATCCGAGTCGGAGATACCATTGAGATCGGCGGATTGGTTGGCAGGGTCAGGCGAATCGGCGCGCGCTCGAGCACCATCCACACGTTTCAAGACGCAGAGGTCATCGTGCCCAACACCGATCTGGTCGTGAAAGAAGTCATCAACTGGACCCTCTCCTCTCTGCGGCGCCGCGTAGACATTCCCGTGGGCGTCGCTTACGGAACGGATCCAGAGCGCGTACTTTCACTGCTGATTGATTTGGTTGCCGCGCAGCCGGGGGTCATTCACAATCCGAAGCCAGAAGCTTTCTTCCTGGGTTTTGGCGAAAGCGCTTTGAATTTCGAGGTTCGCTTCTGGACTTATCAGGAAGCGTGGTTCCAACTGAAGAGTGACGTGGCCGTGCGCCTCGTGCAAGCTCTGCGCGATGCCAATATTGAAGTTCCTTTTCCCCAGCGCGACTTGCACATTCGAAGCATCGCCGCCCCTGGCGGAGCCGCTCCTGGCGGTGAGTCAATTTTCGCCTCTACCGCTCACGCCGCGGGGACGGAAGGTGCGCGATAGATAAACGACAAGCCGGGCGTCGCCAACGCAGTGAATATCGCATATAGGTGGCTGCGCGCCCATCATCTGCTCCCGATCTGCCACGAAGGCGTTCTGTTGCATGTCTGCCTCTTCTCGTCACGCATCCAATGGTGATCACATCAAAAAGGAGCACATTCCCCAGCAGCGAGCCTCCCCGCCGTATCACGGTGAGGCACTTTTGTCGTTTCTCCCGGCAACTCGCTTTTGATCTCCAGCCTAATCTTCGATCGCTCAGAACTCCCGAGAGAAAAGCGCTTCTAAGGTCTTTGATCCGCTTGGGCCGCATGCAGCCAAATTCAACCTGTCAATTTTGACAGTTTCGAGCGCCAATCATTGAAACTAGTTTCTCAGAGCGAACAGTTAATTCGACGGGAGCTCTGACCATGCTTGCAGTCTTCATCAGAGACCTACTATAGGTCTTGGTTAACGCCTTCGTTTCATCGACGGCACCCAAGAATGCATTGCTGGGAAGTCCTTCCCGCAAGAGCTTGCGTTGATGAAGAAAATTCTCAGAATCGACGCTGCGGGAATAGAGGAGGTGGGGTATGAAGAAGCCAGCGATCCTGATTCTAGCCATTTTCGGCGTGGTGGCAATTTCCGGCGCCAAATCCACAAAGCTGGCCTTTGCATGGAAAAATCCCAACTATACCGGTGGAAGCTTCAAGAACATTCTCGTGCTCGCGATGAACGGCAAAGCTTCGAGCCGGGCTGATTTCGAAGATCAGGTGGTGGCCGGAATTACGAAACCGGGCATTCAAGCCGTTCCTAGCTATTCTCTGCTTCCGCGGCCAGAGGCGACACCCGTTAATATGGGTCAATTGAGGAACATTGTTCGAAACCAAGACTTCGACGCAATCCTGGTCTCTCGTTTGGTCAAGTACGACAAGTCAGTTATCGATGTTCCCGCGCAAGCTTATCCTCATTACGGGACCTTCTATGGCTACTACGGAGCTCTCTCCCCGGTCGTCAATTCTCCGGGCTATCTTCAGACGGAAACAGCCGCGCAGATCGAAACGAATTTTTACTCATCCGCGAAACCCGATGGCGAACTCGTTTGGACTGGCACAAGCAATACGGTGAATCCTCACTCCGCTTCAACAATCAATGCTGTCGTCAAATTGGTAGTTCTGCAGCTGGAAAAGGAAGGGATCATCTGAGCTTGGCGGCTCTTTAGGCCGCCCTATAATTATAGGACTGTCAGTTTTGCCAGTATTCACTCGGAATGCCACCATCCATTGTGTGAACTTAGGATGTACAGTCCGCTCAAATTTTGCCCGCAATTTTCCGTACGAATTCTCTCGTACGAACAGGAAGGAGAGGCAAAGGAGTTATGAAGCAGAGAACCTCTCGGTCAAGGCTTAGGAACCAAGTGCTTCGCACCGGGGTGGTAGCACTTTGCTCCATGCTGCTCGCATCCGGGGATCCAGCTTTGCTTGCTTGGGGAGACCTGCTTCTGCCTGCGCAACCACCTCGTTCACAGTCCGATGAGCAGGCCCCGAAGATTCCGAATGATCAGTTGGATTCTTTGGTTGCGCCCATCGCCCTTTACCCTGATCCATTGCTTGCTCAGGTGCTGGCTGCCTCCACTTACCCATTGGAAATCATCCAACTTCAACAGTGGTTGCCACAGCATAAGGACCTGAAAGACAAAGCCTTGGAAGATGCAGTGATCAAGCAGGATTGGGATCCGAGTGTGCAGGGCTTAGCTGCAATGCCTGATGTTGTCAAACGCCTCGCAGACGACATCAAGTGGACCACCGACCTCGGGAATGCCTTCTTGGCGCAGCAAGCGGATGTGATGGACGCAGTACAACGCATGCGCGCCAAGGCCCAGCAGAAAGGAAATCTGAAACCCAATGAGCAGATGAAAGTCGAGACAAAAACCGTCGAAAACAAGCAGGTAATCGTCGTGGAGCAGGCCAACCCCAAGGTCGTTTACGTTCCTAGTTATGACCCTGTAGTAGTTTATGGGCCGCCTGCTTATCCCTATCCCCCAATCACATACCCGCCGCCGGGATATTACGCAGCGGGTATGGCCATCTCCTTTGGTGTGGGTTTGGCCATGGGGGCTGCCTGGGGCGGTGGCTGGGGCTACAACTGCGGCTGGGGGGGTGGAAATAATAACGTAACTATCAATAATAATAATAACTACAACCGAAATTCGAACATCAACGGAGGAAACCGAAACAACATCAGTGGCGGAAACAATTGGCAACATAACGCCCAACACCGCGGTGGCGCGCCCTACTCCAATAAAGCCACAGCAAACAAGTATGGTGGTACCACGCGTGGATCCTCCCAGGCGGCGCGCCAGCAAGGCGCGCGCCAGCAGCAGGCGAGGCAGCAGGCAGGCGGGATGGATCGAGGCGGCACTGGCAGTCGTGGCGGAGCAGGTGGCGCGCAGGGCGGAGCACGCCCGAGTCAAGGCCAGGTCGGGGGCGGTCAGGCCGGTAATCGTGGCGGAGCGGGTGGCGGAGCGGACCGCGTCGGCAACCGCAGCGTTTCGCCAAGCACAGGCGGTGGCGGGTCGAGGGGGTCCGGCGGAAGCGCCTTTAGTGGCACCTCCGGAGGAGGGAGTGCAGCACGGGCCAGCAGTTCGCGCGGTTCGTCCAGCATGGGCGGCGGTGGCCGCGGTGGTGGTGGCGGACGGAGGAGATAGATCATGACAAAAGAGACCCGAACTAATACCAGGGTATTGAATGGCTTGGTCTCGGTCACATTTTCTGTCTTCGTGGTAATAGCCTTCTCCGTTGTTTCCGCCGCTTCAATGTTTGGGAATCCGCAATCACAAACAGGCGGGGAAGGTTTCGCCACGCTGAGAGAAGCTGCCGATGATCTGATCCTGGCGGCAGGGAATTATGATGTTCCAGCATTGCTAAAAATTCTTGGCCATGATGGCGAAGATTTGGTTGAGTCTGCGGACCCGGTTGCGGATAAGAGCCGTGCGACAAAGTTCGCGGCCCTGGGAAAAGAGAAAAGTGAAGTGACCACAGACCCGGAAAATAAGTTGCGTGCCACGCTCACCGTCGGCAACGACAATTGGCCACTCCCCATCCCCATCGTGATGAAGAACGGGAAATGGTATTTCGATACCGAGGCCGCCCGCGAAGAAATTTTGCAGCGTCGCATAGGCTCCAATGAGCTCGACGCCATCACCATCTGCCGCGGTTACGTCGAGGCCCAGGAGGAGTACGCTGAAACGATTCACAACGACTCCGGCGTAAACCAGTACGCCCAGAAGATCATTAGCACGCCTGGAGAGCATGACGGCTTGGCCTGGCAAAACCCCGATGGAACTTGGGAAGGACCGGTGGGAGAAGGAGTAGCCAAGGCCATCGGGCAGGGCTACTCGAGCAAAAGCGAACCCTTCCACGGGTACTACTTCAAAGTCTTGATGGGCCAGGGACCCGCAGCGCGTTTGGGCCAACTGGATTATGTCATCAGCGGCGCCATGATCGGCGGGTTCGCGCTGGTAGCCTGGCCGGCGGAGTACCGCGTAACTGGCGTGCAGACCTTCATCGTTAGCTACGACGGAGTCGTCTACCAGAAGGACATGGGTCCGGATACAGCAAAGATTGCCGCGGCCATGGATCGTTACGATCCCGACAAGACCTGGCATGAAACCGACGACAACTGGTGAACACAAGGGCGAACGGCGGCAACCTTTTCTGCTGACAAGCGGGCTCAGTCTAGCCACTAACGGCAGTCATCGCGGTGCTTCTTGGTGGAGTGTCGACAATTTAGCCTCAGCCTGCAGCTTGCCGAGTCTATTCGGAATCTCGACTGGCAAATTCCTCGGCACTTTTCCTTCGGCGGTTCCGCGCATGAAAGCCGCTGGACTTTCTTAGTACCACCGTTTAGGAGACTGTCAATTTTGACAGTTCTCGTCAGCTCCTGCGGTCTTTATAGTCTAGCCCCTCAGTACAAGCCTTCGAATTGGTGGTCTCTCGAAGGTCTTTGCCCGAGGCTTTGGAAAATCAAATTCGACAGGGAGCGAAACATGTTTTTCTGGATTCGAGAACTAAGAAAACGAGAGGCAGCTTTGCACCGAAAAACGATTGTAATAGGTCTGATGGGACTGTTCGCTCTGGCATCGGTATCTGCTTTCGGCGCCGAAGTCAAAGGAATGATCATTTCCCGGACTGGTGACACGTTGACCGTAAAGTCCGGGCAGGGAAACGTCACCGTGGTTCTCACCGAAAATACGAAAACGAAAGATAACAAGGGGCTCCTTGGTGTGCGGGAAGAGGAGATGTCTGATGTGGTGCTGATACCTGGGCTCAAGGTGGATATCGACGGCACATCTGACAACCAAGGCCGTGTCATTGCCAACACCATTACGGTCGATGGTGACGATCTGGAAACGTCCGAGATGATCCAGGCCGGTGTGCATCCCACCGCAAAGCAAGTCGCGCAGAACGTCGAGGACATCGAGGAGCACACGAACCGTTTTACCGCGTTGGCCGAGTATGACGTAAAGAGCCAAGCAACCGTGAATTTCGATGTGGGGAGCAACAATATCTCGGCGCAGGACCAAGAAGAACTTAAGAGGTTGGCACAAACCGCCACCGCCCTACAAGGATACATCATCGAGGTGACCGGCTATGCCGACTCGAGCGGCAGCCCTGCGATGAACACGAAGCTGAGCGAGGACCGCGCTAAAGCAGTGATCACTTTTTTGATGCAGCAGGGTAACGTGCCAGTGCGGCATATCGTAGCGCCGGGCGCGATGGGGGAATACGGGGCGGCGGCACCGAACGAGACAAAGGCCGGGCGGGCCGAGAACCGTCGGGTCGTGGTTAAAGTCCTGGTCAACAAGGGCATCGCCGGTAGCTAGAGACACTCTTTATCAGCAGCGGCGGGCAGGTTCCGAACCGGCAAAGACCAAGTCGGTAGCGACAAAACAGAAAAGCTCAGGCCGAGAATCGCCCCGTCGTTGTCAGTGTTTTCCAGAACACATAGGGGCTGGGCTTGCTCTTGAGCTTTGTCTGCGGTTGCCCGCAGCTTTCCAAGTGCGAATGGTGCAGGGGGATGATCGATGCGGCAGAGAAAGAAGACCGCGAACCGGTAACGCGGAGGAGAATGGCGATGACACAAAGCAATTCACGCAAATCCAGAGTCCGCAAGTTCTGGTTGAGCGGGGTTATGATCGTCCCGCTCTTTCTGGCCGCTGTCCCTTTTTCTCTTCCCGGCCAGGACAGGGGTGAGGAGGTAATCGACGCCACTGCCATGGGTACTAGCACGCAATTGGGCAAAATGATCAACGTGAAGGTCACCATCTTCGAGTTCTCTACGGAAGAGGATCGCGCCGTCGTCATTGAGGCCTATAAGAAGGGGCAAAATGAAGGTCTGGTGAACGCCCTAACTAAAATGAGGGCCGTCGGCCGGATTGCCATCACCGGCACGCTTGGTTATGACCTCAGTTACATCCGCCTCGTCCCCACCCCAACCGGCCGCAAGATTCGCTTCGCCGCCAACCGCCAGATCAGATTTGGCGAAGCTTATTACAACACCCGGTCCCGTGACTACAACTTGACCGCCGGCGAGATCGAGATTTACGACGCAGACAAAGACAAAAGCAACGGCGTCCTTTTCCCGGCGGCCCAGTTGATCATCAACAAAGATGGACAGCTGGAGTTCCAGCTCCGTCAAAATCCCTGGAAGCTCACCAATATCATCGACTGGCACAAGGCTGGCGTTCGCGATTAGTCGCGATTGCGAAGGAACACATAGGTTCCGGTTTCGCTATGCGGCCCGGAGCGGAGGTAACCATGATTCCGCGAAGGAGGGTTTTGAGAGACGTCTGCCGATACCTGCTAGTTGCGGGCTGCACGGTTGGCCTCCTCCCGGGCGACGTCTCGGCATATGTGCCCTCCACATACTTTGCACAGGCCGCCTCGCAAGAGAACAAGTCAGGGAAGATTTCACCTGACCAACTTGATTCTCTCGTAGCGCCAGTTGCGCTCTATCCAGACCCAATGCTAGCTCAGACCCTCGCGGCATCCACCTATCCCCTTGAAATCATCCAGCTCCAGCAGTGGCTCTTGAAGAATCCGGGGCTTAAGGATCAAGCGCTCGCCGATGCTGTCGCTAAGGAGTCCTGGGACCCAAGCATTCAGGCACTGGCCGGGTTACCCGAAGTGGTCAAGCGCTTGGCGGACGATATCCGGTGGACCACAGATTTGGGTAACGCGTTCCTAGCGCAGCAAAGCGAGTTGATGGAGGCCGTGCAACGCATGCGTAAAAAGGCTCAGGACAAAGGGAATTTGAAATCGACCGAGCAACAAAAGGTGGAAACCAAGGTCATCGAGAACAAGAGTGTGATCGTGGTCGAGCAGGCCAATCCGCAGGTGGTATATGTGCCTTCCTATGATCCGGTGGTGGTGTACGGTCCACCGGTCTATCCCTATCCCCCCATTTACTATCCGCCGCCGGGCTACTACGCGGCAGGCTTGGCAATTTCCTTCGGTGTGGGCGTCATGATGGGGGCCTTCTGGAGCGGTGGTTGGTGCTGTGGCACCGGCTGGGGCAATAACAACATTACAATCAACAACAACAACAATTTCAATAGGAACTCGAACATTGGCGGGAATCGCCCGTCGCAACTGCCGAGTAGCGGGGGGAATCGTAGCAACATTGGGGCCGGCAATCGCCCGTCGCAGCAGCCAGCTCGCGGTGGGGGCGATCGCGGCGGAGATTCCACTTGGAACCACAATCCCCAACATCGCGGAGGGACTCCATATAAGGACCGAACTACTGCGGACAGATTCGGGGGCACAACCCGTGGTGATTCTCTTGCGAACCGCCAGGCCAGCGCCCGGCAACAGGTTGGCCAACTAGGCGGCAATCTGTCTACCAATCGAGCGGGCGCCGCCAGCATCAGCAATCGAGCCAGCGGTGGGATCGGTGTTGGCAATCGACCTGGCGGCGGTGGAGCAAACAGCATAAGTGGTCGGGACCTCACCCGCAGTGGGGGAGGCAACCGCGACGCCTTCGGAGGTGGTTCAAGAGGTTCGAAGGGATACAACGGATCAAGCGCCCGTGCCAGCAGCAATCGCGGCGCCTCCAGTGTGGGATCTCGAGGCGGATTTGGCGGAGGCGGACACCGTGGCGGCGGCGGTGGACGACGCAGATAAACGGCGCAGATCGCAGAGAGAGTTTCGGGAGCCAGAGATGAAATTAATGTTTACGAATCGAACATGCTTCAGGCGTCTCAGACTTGTGACCGTTTTGGCGTGGTCTTTTCTCGCAACACCGGTTCTCCCCACCACAGCGCAATCTGCCGTGACCAAGGGAACACCTTCGGCTACATCAGACGCCAAGCTCTTCGACACTCCAGAGCAGGCTGCCGATGCGCTCGTCGATGCGGCCGCGAGGTTTGATGTGGACGCTCTCCACGAAATCTTTGGTCCCAGCGGGGACGACATTTACCTTACAGGGGAATATCCGCAAGACAGACAGCGAGCGCTTGATTTCGCGGCGGAGGCCCATGAAAAGAAAAGTGTCTGGGTCGAACTAAAGAGGCGGGGCCGAGCATACCTCATCGTGGGCGATGAAGACTGGCCGTTCCCTGTGCCGCTCGTGAAGTTGGCCGACAAATGGTGCTTTGATGCCAAGGCCGGCCGCCAGGAACTCGTCTACCGGCGCATTGGCAGCAACGAAATCGACGCTATTGACATCTGTCACGGCTTCGTCAACGCACAGTACGAATACGCATTCCAGATACAGGAAGGTTACGAGGTGAATCAGTTTGCCCAACGCATCGTCAGTACTCCCGGTAAACAAGATGGACTGGCCTGGCAAAACCCGGATGGCAGCTGGGGCGGTCCAGTAGGTGAGATGATAGCCCGTGCAATAGAACAAGGTTACTCGGCCACTGCGCAGCCTTACCACGGCTATTTTTTCAAGATTCTGAAAGGGCAGGGTCGTGCCGCACCGCTCGGCGAAATGAACTACGTGGTGGAGGGTGCGATGATCGGTGGCTTCGCCCTGGTGGCTGCGCCGGCCGAGTATAGCGTCACTGGCCTGAAGACCTTCATGGTGAGTAACGACGGCGTTGTTTACCAAAAGGACTTCGGGCCCGCTACCCTCAATGAATTCATTCGGATGGAACGCTTCAACCCAGATCAATCGTGGATACCGGTCTTGGAGGAACCAGGGGAGACCTGGAGAGAAAAACGAGAGCACGAGGTCCAGCTCAGCCAAGAGTCCTTGGAAGCTCACCACCATCATCGACCGGCACAAGGGGGCGTTCCGGATTAGAAGTGGGCGGTTGACTTTGGGCTTTGGCATAGTTCTTGACGTCACCTTGCTTTGTAAGGAGATTCCTCGTGAAGATTCAGTCTCAGCTAGCCATTTTTTGTGGGCTCCTGCTTTCGCTGTCGTCGGTCGGTGTTCTGTTGGCCAAGACGCAAAATAAACGCTCCAGTATGTACACTTGTTCGGAAACAAATCCAGCAAGTCTGTGCGATGCATCACCTCGTTGCGGTTCCAGCTCCGAACCGTGTGTGGTCGATCTCAAACGCAAAGGCACCTCGGCTTCCGTCACGCCAAACGTTCCGAACGCCAAGTCGAACGTCCCGTTCTGCGTGAAGGTGGGAACTACGGTCACGTGGCGAACTTCTAGAAAAGATACCGGCTTCGTCGTGGATTTCGGGCCCGCCTCTCCCTTCGACACCCCGGGCGCCATCATGGGCGGATCGGACCGCTCGATTTCCGTCGTCGCCAAGCGCCCCGGCTGTTACAAGTTTTCGGTCGGGGCCTGCATCGCTGGGACCATCTCCGGCATGTGCGGCTCTAACGCTTCGGAGATTGTGGTTAGCAACGAGGACAATTAAAATTGGCTAGAAGGAAGGTATCTTTGGCTATGTCTCAGTCATTCAGTCGAGAGCAAGCTCCAGTTTTCGAGACTACACTGCCCTCGTTCAAATCGCATCTAATGAACAGGCGCCGATCCAGGAAAAAGTGCACAAAGCAGGGACCTGAATATTTTGGGCGTCGTTAGGACTTTATGAAACTCCCTCGTATCGTGCTGGCAGATGATCATACAATTTTGCTGGAGGCATTTCGGAGACTACTGGAAGGAAGATGTGAAGTTGTGGGTGCCGTATCGGATGGCCGCGCGCTCTTAAAAGAAGCTCCGGCCTTGAAGCCGGACGTGGTCTTGATCGACATTGGCATGCCCTTGCTGAATGGTTTGGAGTCCGGCCGGCAGCTCAAAGCAATTTTGCCATCGGTTAAGCTTGTATTTTTGACGATGAATGAGGATCCAGACCTGGCAGTCGAGGCGTTGCGCACGGGGGCATCCGCATACCTGCTCAAGAAATCCGCGGCCACAGAGCTGTTCCGCGCGATCCAGGATGTGCTGAAAGGCAAAACGTATGTGACGCCTCAGATCGCGCGTGGCATGCAGCAAGCCTTTATTCGAGATCCGCGAGGCAAGTCGTCCGAAAAAACTCTGACAGCCCGGCAGCGAGAAGTCATTCAGCTTTTGGCCGAGGGTAAGTCCATGAAGGAGGCTGCGGATTTCTTGAAGGTAACACCGCGGACCGTGGCTTTTCACAAATATCGGGTTATGGAAGAGCTGGGACTCAAGACGAGCGCTGACCTGGTTCAATTCGCAATCAAGAACAGGATCGTGGTGATATAATCTTTTGCAAAGGGGCCTTCCGACCACTGTTAGTTCTGCCAGTTTTGCCTTCCACAGGGGTTGCTAATCTCAGATCTCGATCAGCTGAAGCATTTGCAAATGCTCGTAGCACTCGAATAAGAAGAACGGGAACTGACAACGAGCATCTGACTTACCAGTATTCACATGCGCAAGGCGAGCCTAGTGAGTTTAGTGCGAGTCCTGCTGGCAGACGATCATCAAGACGTTCTCGATAAAGTCAAACAGCTCTTGGACTCGAAATACGAAATTGTCGGCACCGTGAGTGACGGTCAATCTCTGGTCACCGCTTGCGCGCAGTTGAAGCCGGATGTCCTTGTGATCGATATCACGATGCCGGTCCTGAACGGGATCGAGGCAGCCCTTAGGTTTAAGGAAGACGGATCTGAATCGAGGATCATTTTCTTAACTGTGCACGCGGATCCCGACTATATTCGCGCCTGCCTTGCAGCGGGCGCGTATGGATACGTCTTGAAGGCGCGAATGTCCAGCGATCTCCCGCGTGCCATTCAAGAGGTCCTTGCCGGCCGCATTTTCATCTCTCCAACTGCATAATGCCAGCATCCTCAGTATCTCAACGAGGCAACGACGTCCTCTCGTGATTTTCGTCGGAGACATCAAGGAGAAGTGACAATGTAAGCGCCGAGCGGATCTAACCTACAATTGAGTTCATAGGATCTCCTAACCACAATTCGTCGCAGAATCGATCCGGGGTTTAGCGACCGAATGGGCTCCTTCTATTACATTTCGAGACCAAATTTAATGCGAGGCATAAATCTCGAGACAGCCCTCGGCGATTAATTGCACGAGACATCGTCCGTAAACTGACCACTCGCCGCCATTGTCCCAAGCAAATGTCCGCAAGTTACGAGACGCTGGTTTAAACTGTCATTCTGGAGTGCGTCTGGCGAGACATAGGTCAAATTGGCGCGCGCTGAGACGTACTTGTCGGTCAATTTCACCATGTTCTGAAATATATTGCTCAACAATTGATACGCACTTCGATCTGAGTCGGTTGAGACTGCGACCGAAGCCAAATGCAGGTTGGTCGTTGCTTGGGCACGGTATGGCGCGAGTGCGGCGACCGTCACGGGGTATCCATTTTGTATGGCGCTAGCAAGAGCGGCGTGCCATTCCCGAAGGGTTGCTGCTTCTTCAATTCCCGCGTTCAAGAATCCTTTTGAAAATCCGGGATTCGACACTTGCGCGAGCGCGGACACTGGCGTCGCGGCAGCAGCGGGCGGCCCGGTGGTTACGGGGCCGAGAGGAACGCTGAACGCGATCTGGCTTCCTGCAAAGCTGAGCGTGCCATTCACCGCGCTCGCCAACGCCCCCAAATCAACGTAGGAGCGACCTTTCACTTGAATGACGGGCACCCGCGTCGATTGGCCGTTGATAATCAGCGTGCGGTCCTGATTTACCTCCTGTCCCAGCGCGATTCCAGAAACGATAAGGAATACTGCAGCAAGCAGAGAACCGACCAATTGACTTGATCTCATGGCTTTCCTCCTCCCAATTCCGCGTGTCCTTATTGATCATTATTGATCATTCTTCGTCGAGCAAGTCAATTTCTCTATGCCTGGGTTAAGTCTCTAGAGATACCTCCTCGAAAGACGGAACACCGACCGGACGCCTGCCTTTATGCTGTGCCAGACGCTATTGCGTAACAACCTTAGCAGGACCTGGAAAAGCGTCTTTGGGGAGGTACTCTTGAGCCCCTCTGGCTCAACTTCTCGTTTGAATCTCTTCTTGGGAGGTTCGATCGCTTTGTGCAACAAGGTTACACAGTCAAACTGTTCGCCGTGTCGCCACGCTTCTCTCGCAAGTTCGGCGGCTTTTGCCCACCCGACTTACTGCAAGTCATGGTCAATGCGGAGAGGCAATTCGGTGCCAATTCCAGGAAGGAATCATGCCTTACCCCGAACCAACCAAGGACTGAAAAAACAGCAGGGTCGCTCGGATATTTTCGAGAGACCGTAGCGC
Source organism: uncultured Acidobacteriota bacterium (assembly GCA_963721825.1). Taxonomy (GTDB): domain Bacteria; phylum Acidobacteriota; class Terriglobia; order Acidiferrales; family UBA7541; genus Palsa-295. Next base: position 1,158,086 of record CAVRLE010000004.1, read on the forward strand.
TCTTGGTTAGGCCGCCTTGAGATCGTGCGACGTCGGGCCATCAGAGCGGTTGAGCGCATAGAAGCGGGCATTGCAATTGACGCAGCGGAACGGACGGACTCCGAGTGCGCGCAGGAGATACCTCTCCCTGAGCCCGCGGCGATGCGACCGAAATACCTCGGAACCGCCGCAATGTGGACAGGGCGGTTTGGAGTTAAGGTTCATTTGAGTCACCCCTTGGGACCGTCTTCTCGTCGGGAAGTTGCTATATTACACAACCGTAGCGCGCTAGGCAGGGGTCTATGGAACTGTCAAAATTAACAGTCCGAGGACTGGATGCAACGATTCGGCCGCGGGCTTAGCCTCCATTCCGGTGAGCTTGTCGGTCAAGCCTATCGTCCGCGCCTGAAACCCGACTCCTATCCGTGGTCCCCGGTGAGAATCAGCGACCCGGTTAGATCGAAGATCGAGGCGCGTTGATTCGTCTCGAGATTGAGCGTCTGCCGCGTACCTGAAGCGGACCAAGTACCTTCGAATCCGCGCCATTCGACTGTGGAGAGAATTCGCTCTACAACGATTTTTCCCACCTCCTAAACATTTTCGGTCACCTGATTTCCGACTTTTTTCAGAAAAACTGACTTATTCGACGGCCACACGTTCTGTTCGGGACTCCGAAGCGATCCGTTCACTCTTCTTCATCTGAACCGTAACGAGCTCTCGCGACTCCACTAAGTTGATCAGGTGACGGTCGATCATTATCCCCATGCTGTGATTTTTCGACGGTCGAGTGTTTGTTCCCATTTCCTCGGGTCGTTTTGAAGAACAGCTGGGCCACCATTCCGCTAGCAAACCCGAAGACGTAGGACGCGGCCGGTGCCAACCTCGCACTTTCAGTCGTGCCCAAGTCGAGAAAAGGAAAGTCGACAATGCGAAGGCGGAGAAACAAGCCGACGACGAGAGCTGCGATCGCTCCCAGAGCACCACGAAATAGCAGATCGGCCCCGTCAGTTTGTAAATCACTGCCCTCCAGGCGTCGGTTCCTGAGCTCTATGGTTTCGCTTAGAAGTCCCCCGATGGCGCCGAATATACCGGTAAGGACCATTGGCCAAGGGCTGCTCGCTTCTTTCTTGAGAAAATCAAGCCCGATCACCAGAATGAACGCAAGGATGGACAAGAATGCGTTAACAAAAAATGCCGCGCGAACGATCCGTGATTTCGTCTCTGACTCGCGTTTCCGACGGAGTCCGCATTCGTGGACGGTTCGTACGAGAGTCACAATCTCGGCACGGAGACTAGAGGTGATTTCGCCTGATCGTATGCCCTCTTCAATTTGGGCAATCTTTTCTTTGGGCCATACTTTCTGACTATGTTCATCGAGTCGATGGGTTCTCGCTCTCAAGCGAAGAAATACACCAAGCAAATCGTCGCGGGACGCAATCGGTATGAAGTTCTCGTAGGCCAGCTCGTACGAGTTCCACTGGCCGACTGGGTTTTTTTCCTGAGACATCGCACTCAGGTGGCCTTCGATCCGTTGAATCGTTTCTGGCGCCACCGTTCCTGCAGTACGCGCCTCCTTGATTTTCTCTCTCAACAATTGGGACTGAGAATGGAGGCTCAATTGGAAATAGTGTTGATCGGTTCGTCCTACCCCGACTGCTGAAATGCTGCTCATGTTAGCACCTCCCTTAGGACGGATTTCCTGTTGAAGTTTGAATTCTCAAGAGAACCTGTTGCCTTGGAGCACTTCCGCGGCGAAGGCCTGAGGGCGCGGGAGTCTCCGTGATTGATTCCGGTCTGCTGCTGGATCTCCGTGTAGCAGTCATACTCCGCCGCTACGCTCCCATGCCATCAACGTAACTGCCACTGCTAGATTTCCGCCGCGCCGTCTCCCCTGCTCCAGTGCGCTGAGGCTCATCACCGACATCGGCACGTGCTCGGTCACCCGCTTGGTCGCGGCGTAGGCATCTTCCGGAGCGGGCTGGATATTTATTTTTCGGCTAGGGTCGGGCCCGAGACAGCTCATCGAATTGGTTCCGCCAATTGCCATTGCCATCGCTCGTAACGATGATTCCCGCCGCCCTCGATCCGCAGGATCCGTTAAACCCTCAGAACTGGTCGGGGGCCGAGCTTATACTGCGCATTTCCCGCGCCGGTTGGCGCTGTTTAGCGGGCTTGCTCTCGCCCTTGGAGACGGTCTTCCCATGTCGGAGAAGTGCGATGCCACGGTAAGTGACCCTAGCGCGCTGGAGAAGACTTGTGGAACTGTCAAAATTAACAGTCGTAGGACTGGACGCAAACGATTCGGCAGCTTCCACAGCTCGCGTGCTTCGTCTACCTCGCTGTTCGTGAAAAGCGGCCAGCGTTAGGTAGAAAAGGAAGATAGGGCGCAGACCGAAAGTGTTTCGAGGAGGCCGTGAGAAGGCGCTAGTAGGTGAGACGCTGACTGAAGAGTACCAATTGTGGCGAAATTGGACGAGGCCAGCGAAAACTGTCTGTGGGAGAAAGCGAAAGGCGTCCAGACAGAATTGAACGGTGATGAACTCCTTTCAGCCTGGACGAGTAACAGTAGCCAACTCGAGCACGTTTCCTTCTTAGCGTCGAGCGTAGGTTGCTCATAAATTCCGTCCCGGACGCCGGACCAGCTATTCGGCGTTCGAGGCACGACCCTTCTCATGGCCTAGTTGGGTATGGACAGTCACGATCCCAACTAGAACAGATGGCGGAGTCTTCTTCACAGATAGGACGAGAGGTGTAACTTGTCTTCGTCGTATCGAAGGCTCTCCATTGAATATCCATACAGAATATCGATGTTATATGTCTTGGCAATTTCGTCCCAGAGTTGTTCAAGTCTAATTGCTGCGTCCGCGTTTCCTTGGGCCTACAATATATGGGTGCATTGCCCCACGTGCTGCAACATGCAAGCGTTGGCCATTCGCCCTTTTCTCGCGGCCACAATCAAATCGTCTACAACTTCAAAAACCAGCCTGCGGCAGGCATGTCAGTCACCATGAAATTGGAGAGAAAATCTGCGTCATCCAATGTGACGTATCTGCCCTGATGGATGGTGGTACGAGTGCCTAGAGTATCCGCGTGGAGTCTTTCGAGAAGAGTGCGACGCGGTTCCGACAAAAACGGCCGGGTTCCCATCATTCAGAGCGACGCGAATAAAGCAAGTAAATGTCGTCGGAATAAAATTGAGCCTCGTGGCAACGACCGACGTCCCTTCTTAACAAGAGGGGAACCGTCGGCGATGCGATGGCTTCTTCGCGGCATAGCTAGGCGCTGGCTTGTGAGTCCCAGAGTCTTCGAAAGAGGGACTTGCCAATCTACGGCTTACGAACTTTTTCCCCTGCATTAGCACTTCGATAGCGGAAAACAGTTCATTGTGAGCACCCGACTTAACGACGTAACCGTGCCCATAAGTGAGAGCTACACGCGCCACGTCTACATCAAGTTCTTGGGTTAAGAAGAGAATCTTGGATTGGGGAGCGACTTTGCGAATCCGCCGAGCAGCCTCAATACCATTCATTTTTGGTAGTCCTACGTCCAATAAAATCATGTCCGGCTGCAGTTCTTCTGCCTTCAGAACTGCGGCAAGCCCATCAGACGCGACGCCGACCATGCGTATAATGTGATTCTGCCCGAGCTTCGTGACTACGAAACGCCGCCAAGGAGCAAAGTCATCTACAAGGAGAATACGGACAAAGGTATGGTTACTGATAGCCTGCTCCCATTTAAAGTTCAAAATCAAATCGACGGACTGATGGTGCTGAACTGTCTTCCGCAGAAAATAGTTTTGCATGAAGCCGTGAGCCTGTCGTTGCGCTTGAGCAACCTCGACCTTGCCGAAGCGTAATTGCGAATCGCAAAAACGGAAGGGAAAGAGACTGGATTTTGATCCGTGTGGTTGTTATACGGTACGCAAGAGCAAGCGCTCAGGCGACCGCAGCACCACCTTGCCGCGACGCTTTTCCAAGACGTGGCTGCGTTGCCACTCACTAATCAGACGGCTTGTAGTAAAAGGGGTGACATTCGCCGCGTTAGCCAAATCCTCATTGGTGATGTGGAGTGCAATACCACCCGGAGCTTCGTGGCCAACCGAGCGGGCGAGAGTAACGAGCGTTTGAGCAACCCGCTGTCGCGCGGTGCAACAAGCTAAACCTATGTGAGATGTGAGCTGCCAGGTGACGTAATCCGAAGCGGTTAACAATGCGTTCTCAAGCAATCTTGGATGCCGTTCGACAAGACTTCGGATTGCGGTGCGGTCCCATACAAACACAGTGCTATCCTTTACCATTTCTGTGCTAGCGAGATACGAGGACCTGGTCGATAAGATTGTCCGGGCGCCGAATAGGTCTCCCGGTACAAGCCACTGGAGGAGAAGCTTTTTCCCCTCCTCGGTAACGAAGAAGTGTCTGGCGCAACCTTTCGCGAGCAGATAAAGACGGTCGGCAGGGTGGCCTTGGTTTGTGACTACAGAACCGGCAGCGAATCGAAGCTGTGTTGCAGCTGATAGGACCGTTGTGCGGTCAGGCTGAGCCAATCCGTTCAAGAAGTGTGAGCTCAGTTCCGACGATATGTTAGCAATCGCAACGGGCATCAGGCAGATTCCTTCGTTTTCGAACTGTCACGTTGCGACCTCGTCTTACCCACTCCCGACCCGTAAAATTGCACTGTTCGCCTATCGCGGGCTTTTCGTTTACCAACAATCCGCATGCCAAGCGTTTGAGGGCCCGAATTGACTCCGGATCGAGTCGTGGGTATCGGCTCCCGTCCTCACGGCCTCAACTGTAACGGCCGGCCAATACGATGTGGACTGTAATTATTGACAGTATGTCTGCTGAAAAGTGATGGTCAGTCTCCCGTGGGTCCTTCCCCACCAGTCCGACGTCATTCCATGTGGCTCCAAAAGCTGTCACTGGATCGCCGCATCCCAATGATGATCGACCTCAAGCTCGCCTCGCAAATTCCGCTGATGCAAGAGTCGTTTCCATCCATTGGGTGGACAAAGTCCATTCTCTCATTCCGCCCTTAACGGCCTTCTAGCCTGAGCACCACATCTGGAACACGCTTTATCCTCGGGGCTGCCTTCTCTAGTTTTATTCGGACTAGCTGCCAGACTATCATGTCGGGCCCACTAGTATTTTTGACAGTTGAGATCATGCGGTAATCAGCAATAGTGACATGCGGCAGATGAATCTGGTTTCTTAACGGGAATCCGAGTTGGTGTTTGTCTGAAATTCTTGGGGAAGGGATTTCTGACCTGCACGTAGATCTGCAGCGTAATTCAGAAGAGTGCAGTTCTTGATGGAGGACTTCCATGAGATTCAAAGTGATCGCCAGCATTCTCGCTGTGGTTTTGCTGTCAGCAGTCGCTCTCGGCGCCGAGGATGACAATGAGAAAAAAAGAGAGAAAACCCGCAAGATGGCAGCCGAGGCCTTGCAAGATTTGTACAAGCTGGAACCCACTTCCCAAGCAGCTATCCAGAAAGCGGCGGGATACGCCATTTTCGACAACATGGGGGTGAACGTATTGCTGTTGAGCACGGCACGCGGTTCAGGATTGGCCGTCGACAACACGACCAAGAAAGAAACCTTCATGAAGATGGCTTCGGCCGGTGCCGGTCTGGGCATGGGAGTGAAAGGCTATGTCGTGGTGTTCGTCTTCGGGAACGATAAGGCCCTGGCTCAATTTCTGGACTCCGGCTGGTCCGGTTCAGGGCAAGCGGACGCTGCCGCCAAAGCGGGCGAGAAGGGCGGAGCTTATTCGGGAGCGGCTGAAGTTGCCCCGGGAGTATGGGTCTACCAGATTACCAAGAATGGCCTCGCCCTACAGCTCACTCTGCAAGGCACGAAGTACTACAAGGATGACGACCTGAACAAGAAATAGCTGTAGATATTTGGTGCGGAGCGTTCTTCGCCGCAGTCAGCCGTTCCACCTAGGCTCACGCACATGCGAATCCATTTACAAAGGCTCAAGTTGCCGACCGCATCCAAAGAGTGGGATTCCCAACTCGCCACTCCAGAAGGAGCTTCTGCAGCGGTTGCGCACAGTGGCGATCGGTCTTTTCCTTCGGTACCCGCGTAGCCGAATCTCTAGGGGATTCTCAATCCATAACTCAAAGTGCAGTTCCTGCACCTAAAGGAGTTCAGTCGTCTAGGCGAGCGCGGAAACCAAGCCGGCAATTGCGATTTTGCTCGACTGTTAGTTTTGACAGTTGGGTCGATGCGGGGAAATGCTACGTTGAGGCGCTGACCTCGCGATCAGCTCTGAGGGAGAACGGACGAACCGCTCACCAATCAGACCCAGATCTTGATTTTGACTTCAGTCCGTCAGAGGACATGCCGAGAAGCCAAGATCAAATTTATCCGGGAATACACAACACTAAATCTGAGAATGAACAACATCAAAAAGGAGAAAACTTCATGCCAGTGAAGAACCCAAAGGAACTTTTCGTAACGCTGCTTAGTGACGCGCGGCAAAGCACCGAACGGTCGACCAAGATCTATCAGGAAATCAGTCAGGCAGCCCAGGATCCGGAGATAAAAGAAGCGCTAGAATCGCGGGCCTGGATTTCGCAAAAGGACTTGAGCGCGATTGATCGGTGCTTTGAGCTGATCGGTGAGCAGCCCGTGAAACTCAGCGGCCGTCTTCAAGAAGTCTTTCTTGAGGACTTCCGAAGAGAACTTGCGGAAATACAGAACCCAATCGCAAAGCACCTCTTTGTCCTAGCCAAGGTTAACCACTTGATTCATTTTCGGATTGCCGAGTACGCGGCGCTGGTAGCAGCTGCCGATATAACCGGACACTATTCAATTGGTGTTCTGCTGGAGAGTTGCCTGGCAGACAAGCTCGCGTTTGTTGAACGAACGCGACGTCTCATCAGGAACGTCGTCGCGACCAAGGTGGCGGCAAAAATCGCAACTGCATGATCATAAGTCGACGGCACGTGGACTACGTGGCTGAAAGGCTTGCTGAAAGCGCAGCCCGTGTGAAAAGACGCGGGTTGCTTAATGCTCAAAGCGGTTCTCCCCGCTGCCGGGAGAACCGCCATCGTCTTCTGTGGCATCGACAGGAGAGAACTTCACAGTCGTGCGTTGCCATCTGTGTGACTGGCGTGCTCCAAGGTCTGTCAGGATGAATGTGATTACCTTGGAAAACGCGCGGTAAAGACCGGACGGATCAAGTCCGGCGAGAAAACGCACGCTTGATTCTGATGCCGAGGTGTTAGATGGAGCCCATCAAACCATTCACCTTGAAACGCGACCTCGTCGCTGAGTACGACGCAGAATACTTGGAGATGAAGGTGAGTGATCTGCGCAACAAATTCGATGCTCTTTCGAGATCGAATTTTGGCCGGCAATCAGAGGTCAACGAAATCCAGAACACCCTCAATCCCATCAAGGCAGAGGATCTTCGCACGAAGCGCAATACCTACCAGCTGGCTTATCGGCAGTACATACTTATCTGTCCCGACGACGAACTCCTGAGCGTCATACTGGAGCTCAAATCAAGCCTCAAGCATCTCGATAGAAGCAGCGAAGAAATTTCGAGTCCGCGAAAGCTGGACGCACTCGAACATGCCGTTAGAATGCACGGTGGCAACGGCCATCTTCGTGTGGAGATCGAAACTCTAGCCAAGACCATCGATGAAGGCAGATTCCGCTTGCGGCGCGACGAAGACTTGAGGCGAGGGTTCCTCGTCTTCGTCTTCAGAGCAAATTTGATTTTGTCTCTTATTCTGCTCTGCGTACTCGGTCTGTTCGTGATGCTACAAGTTGATGTCCATTCTCAGTGGCAAAAGCTTCCCGTGCTCTTGTTCGGTGCATGCGGCGGAATGCTGAGCGCGACGATGCAGTACCGGCGCCAGCGCATCTCGCCGGGCGACCTTCGCATCGAGCCCATGCAGTTATTTTTCCGGTCTGTGTTGGGCGCGTTTGCTGCCGGCATCGTGACGTTGTTCTTGCAACTTCGAATCGTGGATTTTCCAGCTCAGCACCCCGGAACTGATGGCGGAGCTTTCCTCACTCCCAGCGCGCAGTATGTCGTGGCGTTCGCCAGCGGCTTCGCGGAGAGAATCTTCTTTCGCTACACCGAAAGAATCTCCTCAAAACGCACAGAAGCTCCGCCTATATCAGTTCCACATACGCCTCCACCGCCAGCCACAAAGAGTCCAGCCGCGGGCCGATAATCGCGGTGCTTTGGTGTTTCCTGAAAGTGTAAGGAATGGCGCGCTCGGAGAGAGTCGAACTCCCGACTTCTTGATTCGTAGAGTCATCAGACTCCAATATAAGCTGTAGTCTGCCTTGCGTTACTGCACCTGCAATGAAGTCTTAGACAGATCAGATAGCCGACCACTAAGAACTTAGTCTGCTGCCAGTCCATCGTAAGACATCAAGTGCGGTGGCAAGCTGATGTGGCACGTCACTGTGTAGCGCGAGGACACAACGTGAGTGGTGTCGAGGTCAACTTGCTAACCGAAGCCGACGATTTGCCTGCCGGTGGATTCCTAGCTAAATGTTAGCGGATCGTTGTCGGGGGCCTTTGCCACCGCTGCGATGTTCGCGAGATCGCCCGGTAGTGCCGAGCCTGGACCCACGGAGCAACCTATCGTTGGCGGCCGGTTGGGTCGCGGGTCCACTTGGACCTCCGCCACGCCACTCACACTTCAGCTGCGACCATCATCCGGTCGCGTTGTGACAGAATGGGTGCCCAGTGGCACGCCTGCGGGTTCCACCGCACTTGCGATGGTTTACCTTCAATGGCCCCACTCGTTGCCGTCCATGTATAGGTAAGCGGATCCTTGTCCGGGATCGCTAGCATCGGCTCGGACCAAAACGGTCTCGCCACTTCCAGTGATAATATGGGTCGGATTACGAGTCGCCACCGGCCGACTAGGAGGAGCACCGCCCGCTGACCTGTTGGCGGGTGACTTGCTGTTCAGTACCGATAGCAGTTCCAGAGCGGATAGTGGCGGCGACACTTCACCCCGGAGTACAATTGCTTTCGCATCCACAGCTTTCCCATAAAGCTTTTTGTTCGCTTTTTTATCGGGCCGTAGCGTGGATCCTTCAAGCGACACCCCAGCAAAGAGTCCCCGAGCACGCGAGTACGAGAGTATCTGCGCACGTAGGAATAGATCCGTGGCGGCAGTTGATTCTCGTCCAACGGGTCCGCCGGCAGCCGACGCAGTAGCGCCGAGCTTTACTTTGCTCTTGAGAATGCTGGTCGCAGCACGTTCATTCATCAGGAGAAGAACAAAGTCCGTGGCTTGCCCGCCGACCTGAAAACCAAATCCGCCTCCCCCCAGCGCCATCATTGACGGAGCCCCCCACGGCCCTTGAAAGTCGGGCCCTCCGCGGCAAGTCATTACGCCACGCCCGTAGCTTCCACCAACCCCAACAGCGAACTTCAGGGTTGAAGGCACAACAATCACGCATTCTGCCTTCTGTAGCACCGACGCAGGTATGCCACTCTTCAGCTGCAGGACTTCCCTCATCACCATCCCAGAATTTGCGACTCGGTCGTTCTCTTTTCCATGGACCTGGATTGTTGCCGCAGTGACCACGACTCCCGACCCGCCATCATCCGTCACTCCAGAGAACGTTGCCGTCACACGGTAGGTGGCGGCAGAACTTCCAGCCGTATAAAGGCCCTTTGCTGATACCGAACCGCAGTCAGGACTCGGAGTGCAGCCCCAAGTCGCTATGGGAGTTAAATCAAGGCTCGTGCCATCACTCCAATAGCTCGTGGCCGTCATCTGCAGCGTGGCTGACGTTGTGATTGTATAACCTTCAGCCGTTTTGATCGCGTAACCGGCCCCCGTGACGCAGATGGCGCTCCCGCATGGACCTAAGCCGGTCAACCCTACCGGAGTGATCATGAACGAAGTCGTTGCGATCGCCCTTCTTACATCCGTTACCGTTACTGTGGCCTGCGCTCCGGTTATCCCTGTGGGCGTCCCATTGATCAAGCCACCGCCCAAACCGGTCGACATAGACATCCCAGTTGGGAAGCCTCCAGTAAACGCATAGCTGTATGGTTGCGCGCCCCCTGTCGGTGTAATTTGGCAATTCACCGCGATGTACTGCTTAACCTGGGAAATGCAAGGCGGGGCGTATACGTTGAGAGGATTCGACTCCATCCTTGAACCATCAGTAGTTTGGCCAAAGCAAGCCCCGGGGAGACAAAGAAGCCAAAACAGTTTCAGCCGATGGAATTGACGCCACTTCATTGTTGCACCTCCAACCCTAGGGCAGCTCTAATACCTGGACTCGGGAAAACAATCGCCCAGGTTAGGGCGCAGAATTCACCTTCATAGCCCTCATGAGATATCAGGAATTTCAGCCTGTACTTGACATTACCGGTTACCGCGTTTATCGGGCGGCAACTTGTTTTATGTGGATTTCCATAGCACGGCTCTCGCGAAATTTGAACTGAATCTCAGAAATCCAGCATTCAAATCTCCTCCAGAGTAGAGGTAATTAAAGCAGGGAACAAAATGAGCGGGACCTGTCAAAAGTGACAGGGGAGGAACTTCTCACCTGAATCCTTACCGAAAACTCTTGCAGCGCATCGCCCACGAAGTTGGGCGCGCTCACTGTAAACGGCAAACTCCAGCCTATATACGTCAGCTTCCGTACCTGCTTGCTTGCCTGCAATATTTTGGCAAAACTGTGCTGCATCGTTCCAACAGTTTACGTCGGTTTCAAGCAGGGTCAGCACGTCTTTCAGCAGTTGGTCGTTCGTCACCGCCAAGAAAGCAAAGATCGGACGTGAATGTGCTGCCCCTACGTCTACAACTCGTCAATAGGGGGCCGGGGAGAAGTCACACCGTCCTCGGGTTCGGACATCTGTGCCCAGGCTCGAATCTTGTCTTCACGGAAGAGGTCGGTGCGGCAACGGAAGAAGATGCAGCGTTTTGGGAGATGACTATGAACTCGAATGATTGTCCGTCGACCTTGAACTTCATTTTGTTCTTGTCGAGCTTGAACTCGATTGCTGTGTTTAAGGGAATGACGGTCTGTTCGGAGGGCTTCGGCTGACGAATGGTGTAGTCGGTGGTGCCGGAGCGGACGACATACTGCTGGCACAGCAGATCGATGTCCTGCTTCTTAGATTTCTTAGTGCCACATGCGACAGAGGTGTGCGAAAGAATGTTGCCTGACTGCGGTTTGGGGCCAGCGGCGGCGATCGTTAGACTTAGAAGTAGCACACCGAGGAGAGCTCGGAACCCTTTCATATAGAACTCCTCCGAGAAACACGGTCGCTGGCAACCCCAATCAAGCCCTGCCTCCCTTGGGGGCACATACCGTACCGCCGCTATCGGGGCTTGTGATACTGGCAAAAATGACAGGTGGTCTACCCCGAGTTGCGTGAGGTGCCCGTCAAAGGGGCGTTCGAAACGCAAAACGCAAGCGTAAGGCCGTCAATCCCCAAAACTGACGAACAAACTGGAGGAGCGCGGGGGACGACTGCCCGCCTTTGAGAAGCCGTCCCCGACGGGGTACTTGCTCGGTTGTTGCTCGTGTTGCTTTCGATGACCGTAATCGCTTCAGCCAAGGCTCGGAAACTGTCAAAAGTGACAGGGGAGAACCAAACGCCTCGGTGACACAGAGGGAGCAGACTTGCCTTAGAAAGTGCGGATAGGGTGATCCGGAAACAACATAAGAAGCGTCATCATGCTGCGACGCCTAAATTGCCCTGGTAACCTTCCCGGCGTGCCGGTCTGAATTTTTGGTGCAGTAGCTCCTCTCTAGCGGTTACACCCCTTCCAGCGTCAACTCCCCCCATATCTTGTTAACAGGTCACCGCCTTCCCGCACGCGAACTTGTTTCCATCGACGGTTCGACAGTGAATCACTCACATCATGCCGAGCATCTGTCTCACTTTCAGATGCCGCCAATGTTCGCGGGCATCAAGACGTATTTTGGGCATCGAAGTATCGAGATTTATCACAGCGAGTTGTCACCTATCGAGCGAGTCGAGTTGGACGAAGAAATAGCTGCGGGAATGCGGGCTGGATGAAGAGCCGAAAGTGAACGATGAATATGGTTGAATTTGGAAAAGGCCAAGGAAATGCTTGGATGGAAAATGCCGAAATCATGCCGCGAGCCTGCGGCGGGTCTTCTGCGCTTAAGCAAGAGTTACGCATCCAGCAGCCCTGTTAGTTTCAACAGTTCCGCTTACCCTCCGACTAGGAGAAGTATGGCGGGCGTGAGTAAATTAGGATGCGTTCTGCGCCGATTTTCATGAGCAACTCGTAACGGTGCCGCGCAATTGGCGAGGCTTGGAGAACCGCAGCTATTCTTCCTACCTCGCAAGGAGGCCAACATGAGGCGAGTCCTGAGATGTAATGACTTGAATCCCGGTTGTACTTTCGAAGCATGGGGATACACGGACGAGGATGTTCTGAAGAAGGTTCGGGAACATGCAAAGTCCGTTCACAAGATGAACAAGATTCCGCTGGACGTTCTGGACAAGGCTCGAAGTGCTATCCGGGACGTAGGCAGGGCGCGGGCACACAAGGCGGGATCATAAGCGGGACACAAAATAAGAGGCATACATCCCGTTAGATCCATGCAAGCAGTCTACCGCAAGCAGTGAACACGCGCCCGCCCGTTCCTTTCTAATTGCTTAAACGAGTCGCGTAGCTATCGTTTTAGCTGAACTCTGAGAGCACAAGAGGACTCCTGTAGTCTAATATGAGTACCCGTAATATGAGTATCTGTGCGCATCCCTCCGGCAAGAAATTCTCTATAGCCTTCGCTTCTCACCCAACAAAGAAAAAAAGCAATTAAGTGTCCCAAGTGTAGCGGCGCGCGCTGCTCGCGACGACTTTTAAAAGAGTTGACTCCAGCCCTGCTCAAAAGCAATGCCCAAATTTAGAGCGCAATCCGTGTGTCCGACGAAATCTTGCAGCCGGCAATTCGGGGATATGAGGGGCTCTGCCGAACAATACAATAATGTAGTGAGGGATGGCCCCGTGCAGAATCGGCAAGCTCTGTCAGCAACCTAAGCAGCTTCACCGCAGCCATTTCCTCCCCGCATTTCTCTACCGAGTTCTATTTATCGCTCGGGAAGAATATTTTTCGAATTCTCATATCCCTGCTTCTCGCCGTATCCGAAGAGCGTAGTGGGCGTGCTTAATTTACATGGGATGGAGGGCTTAGGCACGGACACGAATATAGCACGCGTCAGATATCTCCGTGGGAACGGCGTGCGTGAATGATGCTAGCTAACAGCCACACCAAAACCAACGAACCAGGCAACCACAAAGTGAAAACCGAGTGCTTCCAGAACCATTGCGTAAATGACTGCGCACCGGCGGTCGAGCCCGCCCAAACTGCAAGTTCTACGACTAAAACGAGTGTGCTAATGCACCCAACGACGAGGGCAGTGTAGACTACGAGACCCACAGCGACCGACCCGAAGCTTCTTAGGAATGCCCCGCGCCCCACAAGTAGAACGACGAGAATTAAAATTAGAAGGAATATGACCATTGGATTCGGTCAGTACATCACGGAATTGCAGATGGGCATGCCGAAGTATTCGTCATGGCGTTACTTCTCCGCTGATTTTACCACGTTGGACGCGGGTTGTGCGCGGTCTGCCGATTGAGCTCTTGTTGAGCGAATGGTATGAGCACGGTTAAATGACCCAAACAACGTTGGGTTGGCATCCCTGTTTCGCGTTGCGAATTGTTCTCTTCGCTTTCCTCCCGATGCCCGGACTACAATCTTCACTAAGAATGGACGCCTGAGTGTTCTTCACAGATGCGACGAAAGGTGTAGCTGTCTTCGTCGCACCGAAGGCTTTCCAACGAATATCCACACAGAATATCGATGTTGTATGTCTTGGCGATTTCGTTCCAGAGTTGTTCGAGTCGAATCGCTGCGTCTGCGTTTCCTTGCGCAAACAGCATATGCGCGCACTCCCCACACGCTGCGACGCGCAAATGCTCGCCATTCGCCCCTTTTCTCGCGGCTACAATCAAATCGTCTACAACCCTCAAGAACCAGCCTGCGTCAGGCATGTCGCTGACCATGAAATGGGAGAGAAAATCTGCAGCGTCCAATGCAATGTATCCTCCCTCTCGGATGGCGGTGCGATTATCTGGGCTCTCTGCGTGCAGCCTTCGAGAAGCGTGTCTCTGTGAGATGCGGTCCCGACAAAAACAGCCGGGTTCCCAGCATTCAAAGCGACGCTAATAAAGCGAGTAAATCCGTCGAGGAAAAGTGAGTTATCGGAATAAAATTGAGCCTCATGGCAACGACCGACGTCCCTTACCAAGAGAGGGACCGCCGGCGATGTGATAGCTTCGTCGCGGAGCTGGCCGATGACTGGCGAATCCATATCGTCGGCAAAAGCTTGGCTCGACAATCGGCGGCTCACAAACTTCTTCGCCAGCATCACCGCTTCAACGGCGGCGAACAGTTCGCTGTCGGCATCCGACTTCAGTACATAACCGTGTCCATGACTGAGAGCTACACGCGCCACCTCTACATCAAGCTCTTGGGTCAAGAAGAGAATCTTGGATTTGGGAGTGACTTTACGAATCCGTCGAGCGCCAGCGAGCAACGAGCGGCACTGCTGAATTTGTATCCTGACAACCCGGGAGTGGTGATTCCGACCCCGCCTCAACTTTCCGAGGGAACTCTCCGTTCGTCCTTTTGAACCCCGCTGATACATCGGCGGCCAGCTTGTAAATTCTCGCTGCCGCTCGTTCTCCATCAGTGTCGGTGCTTCCTTGGGGTGTGTCTACGTTTGTGACCAGGTGTATTCGGGAAGCCACATGCAGGAGCAACGGAGGGGAAGCTAATACGGTGAGATAGAGGGGAAGACTGTCCGAAGCCGTCCGGTCCGGGTTGTTTTCGTTTATCGTAGTGCGCCAGGGCCCTGAGAACTCGCAACACTAACAGGGAAGGACCGAATGGCATAAAAATTGCGATGAGTACATCCGATGCGATTTTAAGTCCTTATCGGGGTAGGTCAACACTGTGGAGCTGTGGAGGCAGCCAGAACCGGTGCCTTTTGCATTTTGCATATGACGAACCGGCCTATATTGCTTCAGAACTTCGTCCGTGAGAGGGACGACCTGCCGAGCATTTCCTGCCCCTACCAGCATTCGGTGTTTCACCTGCATTCAAATTACATATTTGCAGCACAGCGCTTGGAAACCAACAGTCGATTCCGGCCTCGAAGAGGTTAAAAGGAGACTTCATGCCTGCCCGTTCAACCCGGGTTCTGGTAGTAGAGGATTACGAGCCGTTTCAGCGTTTTGTCGCGTCGATACTTCAGAAGCAGCCAGAATTGCAGATCATCTGCAAAGTCTCGGACGGATTAGAAGCGGTTCAGAAGGCGGAAGAACTGCAACCGGACCTAATTGTGCTCGACATTGGGCTTCCGTCGCTAAATGGAATCGAAGTCGCTCGACAAATCCGCAAGCTCTCCCCTAAATCCAAGATACTTTTTGTAAGCCAAGAATCGTCTGCCGACATAGTGCATGGAGTCCTTGGCACGGGGGCCCAGGGTATGTCGTCAAGAGTGATGCCAGAGGAGAGCTTCTGGAGGGTGTGAACGCCGTTCTTCGGGGTGAGCAGTTTGTCGGTAACAGATTTTCTGGTCATGCTTTCGTCGAAGGTTCCGAGTGAGGTAGCCTCCCAAGAGTTCCGAGCCAAGGATTCCTTCGCCCCACTTCAGCGATTGTTGTCGCGACTCAGTCACACCGGAACAGCCTCCTTCCGAAATTGGAAGCACATGGCGTGGATATTGCTGCCGCTATTCAGTAGGGGAAATACATCGCGGCGGAAGCTGCCGACGCGCTCTCGAGTTTCATGATCAATGGGGATGCCTGATCCAGCTCGATTTTTGAACTTCTTTGGTAACCTCATCGTGGCGGCGGCAGACGCTTCGAAGGGAGAGCAAGCCCGCGTTGCAGTTTTCGGGAAACCTGCGCACAGCATTCAGCCGTTTACTCCCGTTGAACAGGATCTCACAGATTCTAGATTCAAAACACAGGAACGACATTCCCATAGCACGAGTCGCTTACCCTGCTGCACGTTGGGAGTGCTCTGACCGGAGTGGAACGCGAACATGAATGGTGGTCCCACCCAGCGGTTTCGATTGAATCTCAATGATTCCGTTTATCAGCCGAACTCGTTCCTGCATGCTCGTAAGACCGAGACCTCGCTCCTGCGTTGCCGTTTCCAAGTCGAATCCTCTTCCCAAATCGCTGACGAGGAGATGAATCTCACCTGAGTCTTCCCGCAGTTGCACTTCAACCCGTCTCGCCCCGCTGTACTTGGCTGCATTGTGCAGGGATTCCTGTAGAACTCGAAAAAGGCAAAGCCCGATTTCTCGTGGCAGAAAGATTTTCGCTTCGGGACTCTTAAACTCGACCTGAATTCTTTGCCGCTCACCGAATTCTTTGCACCAGCTTCTCATGCCCCCAATGGCACCGAGACGTTCCAGTTTGGAAGAATCCAATTCGTGTGACAAAGCTTGCACGTCGTCCGAGATTTCTGTCGTCTGCTTTCGTAGTTCTTGCACACGGCTCCGAATTTCAGAAGGATTTTCTTCCAATTGCTCGAGTTCAATTGCCAACATTGCAAGTCTTTGGTTAATGTCGTCGTGAAGCTCTCTCCCGATCCGGGTGCGTTCTTGCTCCTGCGATTCGATGAGGTTCCGACTCATACGTGAGATCGCCTCTTCCATCTGCTTGCGGCGGGTAATGTCCTCTGAGAAGATCAGAATTCCTCCGGGCTCCCCTTTCAGATTCTGCCAAGGGCGAATCTCCCACCGGAACCAAGTGGTGCCGCCCTTGCGATCCCATCGGTCTTCCTCGGCGCGCAACGTTTCTCCAGCAAGGGCGCGGCGGTGAATCTGCTTCCACCGTTCGGGAACATCAGGAAAGATTTCATAGTGCGAACGTCCTAGTATCTGCGAACTGTCGAGCAAGAAATCTGCACACCAGCGGTCGCTCACTTCCAGGTAGCGCATGTCACGGTCGAGCAGCGCCACTCCCGCTGGTACGTTTTTGACGAAGGTTTTCAGCAGTTCCTCCCGTGATTGCAGTATTGCCGCTTGCGCTTCTAAAGCGCGGTTCGTTTCCAAAAGCACCTCTTCGGTGGTCTTTTTATCAGTAATCTCCTCCACCATCGCGAGTACCAGTGGAGACGGGCGACTGCTCAACAAAGAGATACTCAAGCGGCCCCATACCAACGAGCCGTCCCGCCGAAAATAACGCTTCTCCAGTTGGTAGTGGTCTATCGAGCCTGCTCGCAATTGCTGGAAAAGATCCCAGTCCTTTTCGGCATCTTCGGGAGGAGAAAATTGAACACAGTGTTTGCTGCGCAGCTCGCCTTCGCTGAAACCTAGGATTGAGCAAAATGCTGGGTTAACGAAGAGCGGTTGCCCCTCAAGGTTCTCCACCGCAATCCCAATGGGACTCGCGTTGAAAACGTCACGGAGGAGCTGAGCGTGGGGAATCACAGCGTGTGATCCCTCCCTTAGGAAGATATATAGCACTGTTAATATCTAACGGTAAACTACATCGCGCTAACGACTCACCAGTAGGTTAAGTATCTGCGTCTCTGGAAGATGAGTAATCTGTTATTTCTGACAGTTCCGTAGTCCGCGGGACGGAGTAGCTTTTGGGAACTTCCCCGGTAGGGTGTCGCGCGGGATGTAGTGTTCAAGGCTTAGGGATGCTGCACCCGCGCGCCGTCCCTCAATTCGTTTCCGCGCCACCGAAGGGAAGCACGCCTTCGATTGGCGGTACACCTCTGAAGATGGAGCACTGTCCCATTGAAAAGTTGGTTGTCTTTTCGCAGTTGGTTGGGATCGCCCGGAACCTCGGTTTCTTTGTGTTTCGGATCCTGCCGCGCATGAGCGGCTGTTTTTTGTTAGGGTTGCCCGATTCGACCTGCTTTGCGATCAAGGTAGCCAGGTTGACACTGCGTGAAATCTCTTCGCTCGACCGCGATGTCCCAATTTCATGGTACGAAGCGGGTTCCCCAACAAGCGTCCTCACCATATCGGTCCGACCCATTTGCAATTACTCTCCGATTAATTTTGGTTCCGCTGAATGACCTGCCGCCGTGCGGTTATCGAGAAATTGTTCCCTGCGAACCGACACTGTTGCGCTCTGTATTCTTTGTCCAACCGGCGCAAGACCGGGGATGCCAGCTTTTCACCAGACATACTGTCAATAGTGACAGTCCACATCGTATTGGCCCGCCGCTACAGTTGAGGGCGTGAGGGGACGAATATCCACGACTCGATCCGGAGTCAATTCGGGTCCTCAAACTCTTGGCATGCGCGATTGTTGGTAAGCGAAAAGCCTGCGATGGCGGACAGTGCGATTCTACGGGATGCGTTGTCGTGAAGTCTCCTAGCAACAATGAAGAAAGTTGCGGTGGCATTCGATATCCCAACCGCGAAATCTATTTCGTTCGGGGCGGGGGACCGGACTCAGGCTCATACGTTTGGGCAATTCTTTCACAAACGGCAACAACAACCGAGCAATCTACGTTACCAAGCTGGCGTCATATTCAGCTTTTGGCGTCGCACCCCAAAAAGCGAATCGCTTGAGGACTACGTTCCAACGGGAGGAGAGAAATGAAGAAGTACACGGCTGAACTTGTCGGCACATTTGTACTCGTATTCGGAGGAGTCGGCAGTGCCGTTTTTGCCGGCCCCGAAATTGGATACCTGGGCGTTTCCCTAGCCTTCGGACTTTCACTGCTCGCAATGGTCTACACCATCGGGCCGATTTCGGGCTGCCATATCAATCCCGCCGTTACGTTCGGATTGCTCGTATCCAAGAAGATAGGCGCGAAAGACGCGGTGGCCTATATGATCGCGCAGGTGATCGGAGCCGTGATTGCGTCGGCGCTGATTTTGTTTGTAGCCAGCAATGCGCCGAGCACTACAAGTCCAGTCGCGGGCGGACTTGGTGCAAACGGTTACGGCGAGCATTCTCCTGAGCTGTACTCTATGGGCGCGGCGATGCTCGTTGAGATCGTCTTGACGATGTTCTTGGTCCTGACTGTGCTGGGCTCGACGGACTTGAAAGCGCCCGTCGGATTCGCAGGCATAGCAATCGGACTCGTGCTTACGTTGATTCACTTGGTCGGCATTCCGATTACAAATACCTCGGTGAATCCGGCACGCAGCATTGGACCCGCGATCTTTGTCCGCGGTTGGGCTCTGCAACAATTGTGGCTGTTTATCGTCGCTCCGCTTGCGGGCGCCACCTTGGCCGCGGTGGTTTACGATGCGATGCGAATTCCTGGTCAAACAATTCCTGTTCGCGAGGCAGAGCGGGCACTCGTTAGCGAGCAGGCGGAACGCGCCGCTGCAGCGGGAAGACAGAGCTAAGCGAACCCCTTTCGAAAAACACCTGGCTTCATACGACCGGACTTCCAGTGCGGAGGACAACACGACTAACACCGCCACGGGGAGCACTGTTTGTCCCTTGCAGATTCTGACTAAGCCTGAAGACTTAGCCAAGCGAGGAAGAGCCTATAACCCACGGATAGAACGATCGCGCCGACGAACAAGCCGACGAGGCCCAAGGCAATAAATCCGCCAATCGCGCCGAGGAACACCACCGCCATTGGAACTGCGACTCCTCGCCCCAGTAGAAGGGGTTTCAGGAAGTTGTCCAACAGGGCAACAACAAGACACCAAACCAGGAAAATCACCGCTTTGGTGGTGCTCGAGATCGCGAACATATAGATCACTGCGGGTATGAGGACGAGCACGCCCACCTGTAACACAGCGGTGATTAGAAACGTTAGAGCCCACAAGCCCGCGCCAGGCAACCCTGCTACAAGAAAACCAAGGCCCGCGAGAACCGATTGGATAAACGCGACGCCAAGAATTCCGCTGGTAACGCTGCGGGTTGTGGCTCCAATTAGTTGCTGGAATTCGGGCCCTTTGTCCCCGAAAAGACGATTGAACAAGGAGCAAGTCACGTCATATGCGGCCTGGGCGTTCGCCAGAAGGACTCCAGCCACTGCAATGGAAAGAGCGAATTGCAATACGGTGAGGCCGAGTCCCGCAGAAACAGAGAGTAATCCAGGAACTGCCGCTTTGATCTGGGGAGCAAAACTTCTGACGGCTTCGCCTAGGTCCCTAGATGCCCGGCTCCACAAACTGTTCAAAGGAGCCCCGATGATCGGCCAGGTTTCGACGCCCGGAGGAGGAGGCGGGATGATTAAGGTTCCTTCCTTGAAGTGGGCTGCAAGGGTATGGACACTCTCGACTAGCGTTTTCGCGAGCAAGACGACTGGAACAATCAGGAAGGCCAGAAGTAGAACCGCGAAAAGGACAGCGGCCGCCACTTCTCGCCCGCCTAGCGCAAGCTGCAACTTTTGGAAGCCCGGGTAAGCAGCGACTGCAATAATAATGCCCCAAGTGAGCAAAGGAATGAAGGGACGCAGGATCACGAGACAGGCAGTGGTTAGCAGGATCCCCAGGCCGATGTAGATGGATGCTTCGAGTGCGAGGCTTAGTTGGGTTCTGTCGTGTGCGAGTTTGCTAAATGTCACGGTGGAGTCTCCTGCCCGTTGAAACTGTCCCTCCTGGTTATGCTCTTGAGCACGCTGCGCCAGGCAACAAGGTTTGTCGGTAAGATCGTTTCGGTTTAAGAGACACCAATAGAAAATGGATACGGGTTTTCCTCTCGATGAATTCGAGTATTCATGAGCCGCGAATCAGGGGAAGTTCCAATACTCTCGAGGACGTTAGAGAAAGTATGGCAAGAGCGATCACTTTACGGGCCTCTTGTGGAAATGGATGGTAGGCGACATCACTATGGGTGCCAGGTGTCTGGTCCCACGCGGGGATGAAGTCGCCCCCATGCCCGCAAAACCTACACCGGCTTGAGCGTATTGGAACTGTCAAAAGTAACAGGTAACGAAACTGCTGAGCCAAAAAATCTTTAGAGAGCACACTCAACGTGTGGGAGACGATGCGTCCACGACAACTTTCTGATCGGTCTCAGGCGAGAAATGATGCGCGACGCTTCTTCGATATGAGCCCATTTTCATGCTCGGTGGTGCAGGAGTTCTGGCCGCGGATGCGCCGATGAGCCAAGGCGTGGAAATCAGCAAATCCAGTCATATTAGCGTTTGCAAAGCGACGTAAACCTACACGCTCATTGGCGTCAAGTTGTAGCAGCGCGCAAGGTCATTGATATTCGTGCGCAAAGCAGCCCAGTATTTTGCTGCCTGTGTACCGTAATTCCCCTTTGTCATGACCTGGTTGACGCCGCGAGCACTGTCCATGACCTGCTCCATTTGCACTTTTGCCTCCAGATAATTCGACGTTGGATCGAACTTGCGCCGAAGTCGGTTCGTGGTGCGATTCAAATCGTCCATAGCGTTGTCGAGATCATCTTTTGTTTGCTTGGTTTGGTTCCCCCGCGCGTCAGTGGTTGCCGAATTTGAACGCTGGCGGCGCGTTGTTGCGCTATTGCTCTGTGCCGACTGCGCCCGGTCTTTAGCGTCTTCTCCGCGGTTCTCGAGATACTTTTGGAATTGGTCAACGCCGTCTTCCACTTTGCGGATGCGGTCAGCAACTTGAGCCTTTGTAAATGGATTCATCTGTGCGTGCGTCGTGGCGGAAAGGCTGACAACGGCGAAGAACGCTGCATACCAAAATACGGCTCTCGTTCCCGTCCTCCATTTCATATCAGACCTCCTAATGAAGAATCCGTGTTGCTATCCGTCGCCGACGTTGTCGATTCGGTAACGAGGGAGGAGATATCAAGCGAAGCTCCTAGAAATCCAATCTCGGATTATTTGGAGAGCCTATCTCCACCCCGCAACAGATTCGATACTTCGGCCCGGCGAATTTATTCTCGGTTCACGGACATCGCGCGCTGCCGCAAATGCCTTAATCCAACAATGACGCCGGCCTGTTCCTCCGCCATGGGAGACATTGACCTTAGTGCCTGACTGTCGAAGAGGCCCAAAGGCTCTAGATGGACAAATCAGCAAACCTGAGTTGTTTTCGTTCTCTTGCGGCCTCATAGAGTTGTTTGTCTTCCATATTTCGATCCTATCCAACGCATCTATTCAGCATCCGGCGTTGGCGGAACCTTGGTAACACACTCATGCGCGAGCCCGGCAACGGTAAGCTCGTTCAGGATGAGCACTGAACCGCGGTGGTTACGTAGGTTATTTGATAGAGTCCCTCCCGCCATAGCAGGCTCCAGCTATCAGTCCGCTAGGCGCAAGAAGCTGTGTGCTCCGGCCGCGGTAAGGTTTGTCAGCGGCATAGCGCCAGTGCCGTCCGCGTTGATGATCCAGATGTTGACAGTTCCGTTGGAATTAGCAGCATCGGTTCCGTCGAGCGCGCGGTTGGAATTGAACACGATCTGGGTATTATCCGCCGACCAGACTAAGGTGCCGAAACTGTTCGCCTGATTCGCAGTCAGCTTGGTCACGGCGGTAGGGCTTGAGCCGTCGGCGTTCATGACCCAGATATTCAGCGTGTTATTTGGAGAGGCAGTGTCGGTTCCGTCCAGCGAGCGGTTGGATTGAAAGGCAATCTTCATTCCGTCCGGCGAATACGCAGGACCCACAGCAGTCGCAGCCACAAGACTTGTGAGGGGAGCAGCTCCTGAACCGTTCGCATTCGACGCCCAGATGTTAAATCGGCCGGAACTGCCGTCGCTTCCGTCAAAGGCCCGATCTGAATCGTAGGCAACTTTCGTTCCGTCCGGGGACCACACAGGGTCGCCAGATCCCAGTGCAGCCGTAAGGCTCGTCAGTGGAGTGGCACTCGAGCCGTCGGTGTTCATTAGCCAAATGTTGGAACGGCCGGCGGTGTTCGCTGCGTCGCTTCCATCCAACGCCCGTCCAGATGCAAATAGAATCCTGGTGCCATCGGGAGAAAAAACGGGGGTTACGCTGTCCGCCGCGATGGCGGTGATCTGGGTGAGTGGAGTGGCGTGAGAGCCGTCGGAATTCATCGACCAAATGTTGGCTGTAATATTGGTATTGGCATTGTCGCTGCCGTCCAGGGCGCGTCTTGACTCAAACACGATCGCGCCGCCGTCAGGAGAAAAAACGGGAACAGAACTGTTAGCGTCCTGCGCGGTGATTCGGGTCAAGGCGGTCGTGTTGCGCCCGTCTGAATTCGTCACCCAAATATTGGCGGTGTCGTTGGTATTGGCAGCATCTTTTCCATTCAAGGAACCGGAGGACTCAAAGGCGATCTGGCTGCCATCCGGCGAGAAAATAGGATTCTGGGCAATTGCGCCACTGGTAGTGAGACTGGTCAACGGAGTCGCAGACGAACCGTCCAGATTGACCACCCAGATGTTGCTGACGTTGCCGCCGACAGGTGAGTCGCTGCCGTTGAGGGCCCTTGCCGATTGAAACGGCACTGACGAGACTTGGGCAGCGTGATGGCCTCCGCCGCCGCACCCACAGACGAGACAGACGGCAACGGCTAGCAGCAAGAATGCTGATAGAGAAGAGGACGAATCCTTTGCTTGCGCCACGGTTACCTCCTGAGACTCGACAAGCGCGGGTTAGCTCAGAGCGTCCAGACCAATGGTTTCTCAAGATTCTCAACTCACGCGAACAGCTGCTATCAGCGGAGTTCTGTGAGTCGCGCTGGAAGGAAGAGTCTACAAATTTTGACGACGACAGATACTGTCACTTTTGACAGTTCTAAAAATCTCTGGCCGACGTAACTTCTAGGGACGTGGCGGCGACTCCCCAGAGGGCAGACGACCCGATAGTGAATGTTGCCTCCATCCTTTCGAAGGAATTGGCAGCGAGAGTCGAATCAATCCCAACTTGCATTAGCCTGCAAGCGAGGTCGACATGCAGCCGTATTGGAGAACAATCTTGTTTACGATGGTTCTTTGCATCTCGCCGTGTGCCGTCACAGGGCAGGCGCAAAAAGAAGTTCCTGGTTCAGACCCGGTCAAAAAAACCGTGACCGCCATCGGGTACCCGCCGGGAAAGAGCATTGAAGTGGATCTTGCGGGCACAGGACTAATGCCAGTGGGGAGCGGCCAAGCAAAGGTTAAAGCGGGGACTGGGGCGACAGGCGTGGAGGCTGAATTTCAGAACATGGCACAGGCCATGACACTCGGGACCGAGTTCTTGACATACGTGCTTTGGGCTGTCTCACCGGATGGTCGCGGCAACAACCTCGGAGAGATTATCATTAACAGGGATGGTAAAGGCAAACTGAATACCACGACAGCGTTCCAAACATTTTCACTCTTTGTGACAGCAGAGCCTTACTTTGCCGTTCGCTTTCCGAGCGAGATGCTAGTTCTCCAGAATGAGCTCAAGAAAAACACCAAGGCGAAAATCTTCCCAGTGAACAACTACCCGCTAATGAGACGCAGTGAGTACCAGAAAATGGGAAACCCCTTGGCCTTGACGCTAGATCTCAAGAACGTTCCTCTGAATATGTATGAAGCCCGTAATGCAGTGGAGATTGCTCAATCGCGGGGAGCCGATAAATACGCACCGGAGATCTTTTCCAAGGCCAAAGGCAGTCTGCAGACGGCTGAGAACTCGCTCGCTCAGAAAGCTGACGACAAGGTCGTCATTTCGAACGCTCGCCAAACCGTCCAATTTGCAGAAGATGGGCGTCGGCTCACAGAACAACGCAAAGAAGCGGAGAGGATCGCGAACGAAAGGGCCGCTGCCGCAGCAGCCGCCAAAGCGGAAGCAGAATCCAGGGCGGCAGCGGCAGCGGCCGAAGCCAAGCGGAACAGTGATGCGGAGGCCCAGCGCCAGGCTAATCTCGCCGCCGCAAAGCAGGCCAAATTGAAAGTGGAGCAGGACGCAGCACGGGCGGACGCCGAGCGTAGCCGCAAGGCCGCCGAAGACTTGCGCGCTCAACTCTTGGAGCAATTCAATAGCGTCCTGGAGACTAGCGACACCCCTCGCGGATTGGTTGTCAATATGGGAGATGTGCTCTTTGCGACCGGAAAATACGATCTGCGGCCAGAAGCCCAGATCGTCCTTGCCAAGCTGTCTGGCATCATTCTCTCTCACCCGGGTTTGAATCTTGCTGTGGAAGGACACACCGATAGCGTGGGTAACGATGACTTCAATCTGAAGTTATCGCAGCAGCGGGCCGATACCGTGCTCAACTATTTGGTAACTCAGGGATTGCCAGATAGCTCTGTGACAGCAAACGGGCTCGGCAAGTCCGACCCCGTTGCAGACAACGATACTCCAGCTGGGCGCCAACAAAACCGCCGCGTCGAGATAGTCGTCTCCGGCGAAATCATCGGTGTGAAGATCGGCAAATAACAATCGAATTGCGTCGCGTATTCAGGGATCCGATTACTGGCGCGCAGGATCATCTTCACAAATAGGCAGTCCGCATGGGCTCCACCGGCTTCTGTCGCGACTGCCCCGACGAACAGAACTTTTGGTAATCAATCAGCCACGCAGCAGGATCCAAGCCGGATCCTGAATTTTCGTGCGACTGCTACTTTCACTCTCCACACACCCTTTCTGCACCAGCTTGCGCTGATAAGAAAGCTGCCACTCCACATCCTTGCGAAACCGCATTCCCCACTGCTTCACACCAGTTTCTTTGTTTGCTCAAACCAGAAAGGTTTCGGTCGCCAAGGGCGTAATCGGTCCCACGCCCGGATGGGGGCGAACTCTTCTACCTCTCGATCCGGGTCATCGATCTGTTCCTCCACGTGTCGATGGAGCGATCGCAGCGCTGTCCGCCGACCGGCTGCATAGAGTCAAAGACAACGCGTGCTGGCCCGCCTCGGTCCAGAGCGACGAGCCACGCCGCAATCCTTGACTCAGGACGATAGCTTGCAACGCATTCTGTGACCGCGCGTATATCAAGCTGTTCACTCGAAGGCATCCAGATCTTCGAGGGACTCGCACCGCCAAAGTCGTGGGCATTACGATGAGGACGATGGCAACAGCGGATGTCAGACCGACGAAGTATAATTGAGAAATTGGGCATAGCGCGGATAATCGCACCTACTTCGCCCAACACAAAAACATCCGCTTGTCAATTTTGACAGTTCACAGGTCCTCACTAGCGCGCTCGGCCCATCGTAGTCGCGTTCTCGTACAGGAGACGACATCGAAGGCTGGCGGACGCCGTATCCTTTTTCCTTTCTCCAAATTCAAGATAAAGATCTGTGTCGACGCAGATCTTGTCGAGAAGCTCTCTTTGTCAGAGGATTGGATTTAGCCTGCCGAGGGTGTAACGTTCGCAACGGGATAAAATCGAAGTATTTCGCCAAATCCGATTGCAGACGGCCGAGAACGAAGTATCCCAGCTGGGCGCCGAGTGAGGCGTAAATTGTTGCGTTCCAAGGGAGCCAGTATCGACATTAGCGTTCCAAGTGAAGATTCGACATCAGAACACAGGTGGGACAGACTAAGTAATCGTCTGCGCCACCGGATTGCCCTTCAGTTGTCGCTAAGACGAAACCCGTGAACGCGATGCTGACAAACCGCTTGTGCGGAGACTGACTTCTACCACAATTAGCAATTCGTTCGCGGTCCTCGCCCTCCGCGCGCCAAGTTTCTCAATCCTCGGCGTGGTTAGCCTCTTGGGCTGCTGAGTCGCGACGCGGTCGTCCGAATCAGCATGGCCGTCAAGGAAACGGCGCAGAGGAGCGCTCCTAGTAGACCGATCAAGGGCAGATCGCTCGCTGTCTTGGGCAGTTTCGCGGCTGCCATTTCAGTCGCAGGCTGCTCAGGCTGCGCGACAGGCGCGGAAACAATCAGGATCGGTACGTCCTGTTTTGGAGGTGGCGGCGCCGGCGGCAGCTTTCCAGTTCGCGTCACTTCCTGAGTAACCACTAGTTCAGGTTCCTCGACGACCTTCTGCGCATCCACCTTCATCCCCTTCCGAAGGCCAAAGGCGTCTGTTTCTATCCCATCGATCATAAACTTTTGGCCCTTGGGGATGTTGAACTCCTGGTTGGTGCCGTCTTCGAGCCTCAGGATAACGTAGCTCGGAGGTGAGACGTGCCAGACTTTGCCGGTTACCGTTTGTACGGTCGTAACGACCCTCGGCGTGGTTGTCGTAATGGTTTGCTTCTCGATCTTCATGCCCGGCTTGATCTGGTGGACATTGAGCTGTCGGCCGTCGACATTAACAGTTACGCTGTCTGGAACATTGTTGAAATCCCGTAGCTCTCCATCCTCCCCTTTGATCATGACATCGTTCCCGGAGACATAAACCACCTCTCCGCGCTCGACCTGAACCGAGTGAGTTGGTTCGCCGTGTGTTGCCGTCTTGCTGGTTTGCACTTGCGCAGCCGATGGCAGCGCGAAGGCCATGCAAAGGGCGACTCCACCCAGCAGGCTACGCGAGGGCGTTCTTGCGAACCTAATAGTAATCATCTTTTCTTCTCCTTTACTTTATGGTGTTCGTTCCGTGGTAATCGAGATCCTTGTGCTCACTGAGGTCCGACTGGCGAGCACTCTCTAGCAACGCCGATACGACGTACCGCTTGGGAGCGTTGCCGACGAAATAGAAGGGAAAGCAAGTCACGAGCGTTAGCGTCGGCCCAGGCGTGGGCTCCAAAACGTACGTGTCTTCGGGCGTGACAATCCTAATTTGGCTCACAGTATATCGATCCTGGAATCCGGGCCGAGCAAGTTGAACGACATCGCCAGTCACAATGCTTTGCAGGCCTCGGAAAAACCCATCCCGATGGCCCGCGATCCCCAGGTTGCCAGGTTGCCCCACTTGGGCGGTCCCAAGAATCCGCCCCACTCCGCGATTGAGAGTCAGGTCATCGGTACCATTGAAAATAGGCACCTCGAGGCTGATCTTCGGAATGCGCAGAATGGCCAGTGGAGTATCCCTTTTTTTATCTAGGCTGTCCTTGTAGGCCGCGACTCGTTTCACCGACCACAATCGAAAGTCAACGTTCGAGCCCAAAGCGGGATCCAACAAGGGTGAGGTACCGTCGGTTGCGTTCTCAGCTTCCTCCGCTTCAAATTGTGCGACGGCTGCCTTGGAGGAAACGCTACTGTGAAGCCGTGCCCCTACCCAGACGGCTAAGAGCGCAAGGCCGATAATGAGGATGACTTGTTCGGCTTTGCGAATTTTCATTTCGCCAGCGGCACCGATCATTGTCTTCCGGCCTAATCCAGGTTTCCCGCTAACTCCCGTCAGAAATGCAACAAGTCGCCTAGGCCAAGTTTCGCTGCGCCAAGAGGAGCTGTGCAGGCAGCGGACATGAGCGTTTTGTCGATTTTCTCTCAATATAACATAGCTAAGTAGTAACCACAAGTTTGTCTCGCTATGTTCCCCAAATCGGATGCCTTGCGTCATATCGAGCAAAACCCCGTGTGCTGCCGGAATGGCCCGCGGCTGCCAGCTCAACAACACGGCCTGTACAATAAGGGGTGCTTGATCTGTGACAAACTGTCAAAATTGACAGGTGGGCGTGAGCCGCCATGCCATGGCGGCTCGAGACTTGCAGTCCCTCATTCTCGAACGAGTGCGTCGTCCGGAGAGTAACTTCGAGGTTCCTCCCTCGAAAGTCACCAGCCAACTACCGCGCAACCTGCCAATAGACTGCCAGAATCCTAGCCCTTTTCGCTTCGAGGATAGATTCCAGACCCAGCTTGCCAGCGGAAGCCATCACCGCAACGGCGGTCTCCAGCCCTTCCCTATCATCAACAAATCTGCTCGTGTTGGCGCTGAATGAGATCTTCCCGATTGGCAAGGCATTGCAGAACCGCTCCGAGAGTGCGTACTTCGGCGGCCCTGACCCGCGGGCTGCTCGCGTACTCTTTCGCCCGAGCAAGCCGACCTCTTGCGCCGAAACCACCCTGATGTTCGGCCCCAGCCCGTCGTACCTCTGGCGCAAATTATTTGTGGAAACTGAACCGTTCGCCAAGGCCTCAGACATGCTCTTCGCTCATCACGGAGCTCCCCGATTACTATTGAAGAGGGGAGGTCGGCTCCTATTCTCCTAGCGCGGTAATGACAGGTCGAAGGACGCGGGGAGCTACTTCGATGTCGGAGTTAAGAACTTCGTGCCATCACCCATCTTTGCGCTCTTTGCAATCGCGACAGAGTCGTGCCCAAGGCACAGCTTCTAACCGCGCTCGAGAGATTGTATTTTGACAGGCCTCACAAGTACCGAAGGTACCACGCCTGATCCGAGCGAGTGCATCCTCGATTGCTCGGAGCAGCCGAAGGGTGGTTTGATGTAAGTGGATCTGAAGTTCCGCTTCGGCTTCGGCGTCCGCGTTCGCTTGGTCGATCTGATCGCCTTCCCAGCCTCCCGCGGCTGGAATCGGACTCTCGGCTTCAGCTCTTGCGATTGAAAGTTCGCCCCGTTTTTCGAGCAGTGCTCGTTTGTACCTGTCTAAGTTTCTTCTGTCCATCTCAAGCCTGCGCTTCCCCGGAAAGGAGACAATCCCGGGGATCCTACACCCATCGAGAGCCCTTTCTCTTCACCCGTGGTCTTGTGTTCCGGCTTCTGCTTCAACCCGAGCGAAGTGAATCTAAAAGACATCCTTGATGAGGCAAGCCGATCGTGGCGGCGTAACAGCCATTGACAAGCCACGTGCCAAGGCTCAGCACAAACCTTGCAGCGGGCCGGCGTACTGTTTGCAGTCACATCGCATTTGCCTCGTCCTTGGGCGGCTCGCCGCGAAATCACAAGAACGGCTTCATTCTCGAGGACGTTCGCTGGGTCCGGAAACGCTCCACTAATAATAGGACTTCTACTGGATCGCGTTCTCTTACAAAAGGCCTTGCTTGTTCAACTCTCTTACGATCAGCTTGACGACCCCATCGATTACTTTTTGGGCTGACTTCGGATTGAATGAATCGCTCGTGCCGGTCCAGATGAGTTCTCCATCCGGCGGGCTAGCTGCATAGAAATTGGTTTCCACACGAACAGTCGTGTCTTCACGCAAATAGTCAGGAGAATACACCTGCCGGTACACCGTACCGTAATAACCGTAGAATGAGTGGTAGTAGGCGTAGGGAACGGCATAGCTATGGCCGGGGACGTGAGTGGTCGTTTTGTCGACTTTGACAAGCCGCGAAACAAGAACGGCATCGATCTTGAAGTCACGAATCTGGCCTTTCAAATAGTCAGGGTCCAGCTCGGCAGAGTGAGGCCGGAACAGGATGGAGTTTCCAGGGACCGCCTCAAGGCTGTCATTTGCAATTGCAGACGAAAGATCATCTTCGAAGTCCGCACGAATTTCCGGATTCTCGCTCATGCCGATTACAAGAATCCGATGAGGCTTCGGACCAGAATAATCAGAATTTCTCCAACTTACGACGAGCTTTACTCCCTTAGCGTTTGCGATAGGCAGACTGACCAGGGTGCAAAATATCAATGCCGAGATCAGACCGGCGGCGACGAGAGTTTTTGGTTTCGTGACTTTCATTACCGTGTCCTTTTGCGATGCAGCCTTGTGCGACGGATCGGCGGTGTGCAGCCGTTTGCATGATTAGGGCTAGCGACACATTCAGTGTGAGAGCTTCCGCTACTTTACAGCGACGGGAAGAGGAACCAATCGCCTTCCGCCTTCGCCGTTCCTCGGAAAAGCTCGACGAATCTCAGGATCTACTGTTTCCTTGGCGAGTCCGAACTCTCCGCCTAGCGGTCGTTTCAGATCGTCATCTGCTTATTTTCCTTATAAGCGGCCCCTGCTTAGCATGGAACTATCAAGACTATCGTCCTCAAAGAAGGCAAAAGGACCATATCCTGCCTACCGTCCATTGGCCAGAATTCTCTCAGCGCACCACAACATGTGAACTGGCAGTTTTGACAGTCTCCGTTTAAGGCGCCTGTCGAATTCGCCTCGCCCTAGTAGATCCGTTATATTGTGCTAGCTCGTATCAGGCGTGCATGACGCTCAGATAAGGGACTCGTGTTATGGGAATGTCGCTCTTATGTTTGAATCTAGAATCTGTGTGAGGTCCCGTTCATCGGGAGTAAACGGCTGAATGCTGTGCGCAGATTTCTTGGAAGATGCGGGTCTCCATTCCGCTTTGAACACTACCCAATGAATAACCGCATAGAATATCCACATCGTACGTCTTGGCTATCTGATTGGTGAGTCTTTCGACCCGAATCGCCGCCTCCGCCTTACCTTGTGCCCACAGGAGATGAACGCCTTCTCCGAAAACTGCAACGCGGGCTTGCTCTCCCTTCGAAGCGTCTGCCGCCGTCACGATGAGGTTACCAAAGAAGTTCAAAAATCGAGCTGGATCAAGCATCCCATTGATCATGAATGTCGAGAGCGCGTCGGCAGCTTCCGCCGCGATGTATTTCCCCTGCTGAATAGCGGCAGCAATATCCACGCCATGTGCTTCCAATTTCGGAAGAAGGCTGCTCCGGTGTGACTCAGTCGCGACAACAATCGCCGCGTTTTCGGCCTTGAGGGCAGTACCAATGAAGTGCGTAACGTCATCCAAGAAAAGTCGATCATCAGAATAAAAGCCAGCCTCGTGTCGGCGGGCGATCTCCGTATTCCGCTGAAGTGGTGCGAAGGGATTCTTGGTTCGGAACTCTTGGGAGGCTACGACGTACGAACCTTCGACGAAATCGTGACCAGAAAATCTGTTACCGACAAACTGCTCACCCCGAAGAACGGCGTTCACACCCTCCAGAAGCTCTCCTCTGGCATCACTCTTGACGACATATCCCTGGGCCCCCGTGCCAAGCGCTCCCTGCACCACGTCGACAGACGATTCTTGGCTTACAAAAAGTATCTTGGATTTAGGGGAGAGCTTGCGGATTTGTCGAGCGACTTCGATTCCATTTAGTGATGGGAGCCCGATGTCGAGCACAATCAAATCCGGTTGCAGTTCTTCCGCTTTCTGAACTGCTTCTAATCCGTCCGAGACTTTGCAGATAATCTGCAATTCTGGCTGCTTCTGAAGTATCGACGCGACAAAACGCTGAAACGGCTCGTAATCCTCTACTACCAGAACCCGGATTGAACGGGCAGGCATGAAGTCTCCTTTTAACCTCTTCGAGGCCGGAATTGACTGTTGGTTTCCAAGCGCTGCGATGTGAACATGTAATTTGGATGCAATGAAGACACCGAATGCTTTGGTAGAGGCAGAAATGGTCGGCAGGCCGTCCCTCAGGGACGAGGTTCCGAAGCAATGTAGGCCCGTTCGTCATTTGCAAAATGTAAAAGACGCCAGCTCTGGCTGCCTTTACATCTCCAGAGTGTCAACCTACCCCGGATAGAAAAGAGAAGGACTTAGATCGCAGCTAGCATCCGCATTACAGTTCGTTATACCAGTCTGACGGACAAGAATACAGGCAAGTTGAATGCCGCGGATGTGATTGGGGTTTAACGACGTCGACATGAGAATTCTTTGCTGTCGCAAGCATTTACTCCATGGCGATTCCCGATTCATCTGTTCGGTCAGCCTGAGACCCGATTCCAGGGTGCCGATAAGCGATCGACAGAAAACACAGTCTAATTAGTCAGGCTTCCAGCCGTCGCCGAAGTTACGCGCCGAAAGCACACCTGTTCGGGAGGTCTCACGCTGTTACTTTTGACAGTCTCAAGCGGGGCCCCGGAAGCTCTACGCTTCGATCAACTGAAGCCTACAGGAGCGGTCAGACGGAATACGCATGAAGAGCATATCTCTGCACGAGAACGGCCCCGTATTCCAATCGAGGACGATCGCGCCACATTCGCTAAAAGCATTGCCAACATGAAAATATCGAGACGATTCCCGGGTGGATTCTTCAACTATAAGGTGTGCTATGGCAATTTGAATCTTGGATTTCACGCACTTGCCGGAATTTTGCTGATGATATTCTGTGGCCCGCTGTGCCTCGCGCAGAACCAACTACCCGATAGTCCAGAGCCCAAAAAAGACAACCAGATCAATGTGAACTGGCTCTACGGCTCATATGTCCCCAAGGATGTTCTGCTGGAATCTCTGAATGCACACCGTCGGTTCAAGCTCTATATACGACAGACCTATACGGGTTTCGGGATCTACGTCAAGACCACTCTGTTCGCCGTCCATGACCAGGTTCACGGAACCTATCCCGAATGGGGAGACGGTTTCGATGCATTCGCTAAACGGTTTGGCACGCGGCAAGCCGAGTTCATAATTCAAAACTCGGTTATTTCTTTAGGTGATGGACTCCTTGGGTGGGAGCCACGCTACGATCGGTGCCGTTGTGATGGGTTCTGGCTGCGCACCCGCCATGCCATCGTCAGAAACTTCGTCACTTACGACCGCACGGAAAAATCTCTGCGGCCTCAGCTATTTCCTTATGTAGGAGCATTCGCTGGAAATGTAACCGGAACTGCGTGGGAGCCGGGCCATCTTAGGTGGCAGGAGAAAGGCGTTCAGGCGGTGATCACCCAGGTTCCCGTTGGCATGGGGATTAATTTTATCGGAGAGTTTGCACCTGAAATCACCCGGGTATTCAAACGCAAACACTGAAGTTGCAACTCGGAGATGCCACCGCACCGTGAACCTTCGACGCTCGCTGCGCACCGTGAGCTTACGCCGGTTCCACCAGCAAGAGCTTAGGACAAATCCCCTCGCCTGCTGATATGGCCCAGTTGCGGCGTTCGCGCTGGAATCTCTTGAAGGCACCAATCCCACATGGGTCGCGTTCTGCTGGGCACAAGCAAATCGTTGCGGAGTCGACTATCAAAACGAGAGCAAGCGCAGTCAGCGAACCTACGCCGGGATGCTTCATGAACCGCTCCACTCCCGGCCGCCGGGCCGCTTCCTGTTCAATGGCTGCACTCAACTCTCAGACGCGATCCAAGCCGCATTTTCGGCAAGCAATCTCACGATCCTGAGAAGCATAGGCACAGGTATTTTGGGCATGGAACGTTTTGGGCAAGCGTCGAGATCGAGATTCCGGAATGGTCGCAGAGTGAAATAGCTGATAGTAAGGAATTTCGCAGAATCTCAGCAGGGAGCTAAATGTCCCTTGCGCCAAACGGTTTCGTCACCCTTTCACTTTTGACAGTTCTGCCAGTCCCAACTAGCATGTTACGGTCATCGCACTCCGTGCGTATGAGGGGCGATTTCGAAGACTGGGTAAGATCGCTCTCTTAGTTTTCTCGAACTCCCGGTGCAACGGGCGGTTCGTACCTCCTTACGAATCGTCCCTCTCTTCCGTTAGTGTTAGCTTCCTTCCCGTAGCACCTGCATGAGCAAATTCGAAATCAGATTGCTAGTGGTAGCGATTTCTTAACAATGTCGGCTTCCTAGGACCTGAGTACGTTCGGTTGCGATTACAAATTGCGTTCATGGATACGGAGACAGCCGCCAAGCATTTCGTCACCCTGTTAGTTTTAACAGTTCCAATAAACTTGAGTCAGAGTTACTTATGCGAATTGGGGCGATTGACCCTCGAGTGGGATCAACCTCCAGCGCGACCTATAGTGATTTCGCCTACAATACCTAGGAGGTCTTGCGATGTGATCAATCGCCAAACGCTCACTCGACACCAGCAACTTAGTCTCTCAACGATAGGCAACAACTGTTCATTAAGCGCAGAGGCATGAAAGAATCTCCAAACGATATTGGTTCGACCTGAATGAAAGCGGCTTTTCGAAGCGATTGGAATCTCCTTTGCAGGGTTACAGACTGCTTTTATGTGAGCGTAAACTCTCACCTTAACCGATCAATGAGAGTTCAACCTATTCTTGGTATACATAGAGAGAGTGAGCAAGAGAAGCAGCTTTAGTTCGTCCGCAGGGAATGGTAGACAACAGAACGTGACCCGAGACGCTCTGGAGCGGACCGAGTCAAAAGCTCTGCTTCGGAGCGAACAAGGAGTGGGTATGAAGGCTTTTTGTCGAGGACTGGCAACCATATCGTTTTTCTTGATGTCAGCCGTATCGACGTTAGCTCAAAAGGTTGAATTTTCAGCCGACATGCAGGTAACGGATGGCGCCGGACGAACGCAAATCCTGAAACTCTTTGTCGGGAAGATGCAGGCGCGCTTCGACCTTCCGAAACAAGGGAATGATACCAGCGGAATTGGCTCAATCCTCATCGACTTTGACCATCAGTCCATATTCCTGCTTATTTCACAAGCAAACCTGTATTTGCAAATTGAGGGTTCGGCAGGAACGCCATTCTATAGCGGGGCATGGATGTTCAGACCTCACTCTCCCGAATATCCCTGCAACGACTGGGTATCAGAGGCGGACCGGCGCGGAATAACACTAAGATGTAAGAGAGGAGGGCAAGACATCCTCGATGGTCGACCGACGCAGAGGTGGGACGCTACGACCCCGGAGGGAGTAAACGGTTCTCTCTGGTATGACCCAGAGCTGAATTTCATCGTGAAGGTTTTGCGGACCTCGAAGTCGGGTGCGCAGTCTGGATATGAATTGCAAAACACGAAGCAACGCTCTCAACCCGCGAGCCTTTTTGAAGCTCCCAATGGTTTTCGCAAATTCACCCTCACGAGGTTGGCCGATGTACTTGTCGGGCTTGGGCAGTGGTAGCAACACTCAAAATCTGCTCGTACACCGAGCCAAAGGGCTACCGGAGACTCCGCCGTCACACAACGTCCGCGATTTTCGATTCCATCTTCTGAAAATACATCATCCCGTCACTACAATCGCCACCACCACCCCAGACGATACCAGCCGCATTCGCCCCGGTGGATTCCCGGTACCTGTAAGCGACCACCGTAAGCCCTCGATTACGTCCGCCATCGGATTCAAACCATAGAGCGGACGCCACTTGGCCGGAACGAGCGAGCTGGGAAAAACTTATTCCAACCAAAACCTCGATCACCGTCAATTTCCGCCTGCGCTAGAAAACTGAAATAAAGGGCGGCCGGGAATCCAAGACAGCAGGTCAGGCGGATGATCGGGTATTACTGGTGATGTCGCGGCACGTGCCTTCGTTCGCGTGGCCAGAGCCGACATAGTGCCAAAAACTCTGGCACGATAAACAAACCTAGGCGCCGACCGCCGACATTGCGCGAATCTGAACTCCGGCTGCTTTGAGTCGCTCGCCCACTGCCCGAGCTATGGACGCAGCTCCAGGAGTATCGGAGTGAATGCAGAGCGTCTGGGCCATCAAAGAAAGTTCCGAGCCGTCGTCCAGATTTACTCTGTGGCGCATCGCGATGTCCAGCGCTTGACTCGCCGCCCGCTCCGGATCTTCGAGCAATGCGCCGGGAAACTTCCGTTGCCTCAGCGCACCGCCCCGTTCATACATTCGATCCGCAAACGCCTCTTCCGCGCACCACAGCCCCAGGCTACGCCACGAATCCAGGCAGGGTGATCCAGCTTGTCCCACTACAATCAATTTCGAATCGACCGCCATCACCGCGCGGCCTATCGCCAGCGCGACCTCGTGATGACGATTGGCCGCATGATACAGCGCGCCGTGCGGCTTTACGTGATTCAGCCGTATCCCCAACTTATCGGCTACACGCGCCAGCGCGGCGATTTGCTCGCGCAAGGAAGTTTCGAGTTCGTTGGCGGCAATCGCCAGCTCCACGCGCCCAAAATTTGCGCGATCGGGGTAACCTGGGTGCGCGCCCGCGGCAACCCCCAGTTCTTTGGCTAACTGAAGCGTCCGCTCCATCGTCCACGCATCACCCGCGTGGCCTCCGCACGCGATACTCGCGGACGTGATGTGACGCATCAGCTCGAAGTCCGCCCCGCTTGCGAGCGATTCGGGAGATTCGCCCAAGTCCGCATTAATATCGATTGAAGCTGCTTTCATGAATCAGTCGGTATATCGATTCCGCTACTGCTGAAAAATCTGCTTCAGCCATTTCTCCCGCTCCCGCAACAAACGGATCGCCTCGGGAATCGCGACTTCGATGAATCGCACTTGTTCGCGCGGCCGTAGTTGTCCCACGCGGTAGAGGTCTGCGGAGATCACATTCGCTATCTTCGGATAGCCGCCGGTGGTCTGCTGATCGACAAAGAGAATAATGGGCTGCTCATCTTGAGGCACTTGAATGGCCCCGAGCGAAACTCCTTCGGTGAGCAGTTGGGATCGAACTCGCGGCGAAATCAATTCGCCCTTCAAACGCAAGCCGGAGCGGTTCGATTGCTCGCTCACGGTATACGGGCAAGAGAAAAGCTTGCCAAAGGCTTCGATGCCAAACCAGTCGTGCTGCGCACCACGCGTGACGCGAAGCGGATCGCGAGAATACAGCGCGTCGACCGTTCCCGGCTTAAGGGTCGACACACGCGAATTCGGCCCTTTCCGCACGCCAAGCAAATCGCCCTTGCGCAGCCCGCGCCCCTCGAATCCGCCAAAATGCCCTGCCATATTCGTAGAGGCGCTTCCCATGATTGGCTCGGCATCCAATCCTCCCTGAATTGCCAAATATAACCGCGCACCCGTTTTCACTCCGCCGCACGCCAAAATCCCCCTCGCAGGCACTCGCATCGCCTGCCACAGCGGCGCGGTGTCGCCGTTGATTCGGCAGTCGCATTCGCCACCGGTGAGCGCGACGACGCTCTCCTCGTCGAACTCAAGCGTGGCTCCCGCGAGCGTCATCTCTAACGTGGCAGCATTCTCTGCGTTTCCGACCAGCAAGTTTGCGATGCGCATCGCCAGGCTGTCCGCAGCGCCGCCCGGAGATATACCCAGGTGAGAGTAACCATAGCGCCCAAGGTCTTGGACAGTTGTCAGCAGGCCCGGGTCTTGAACGCGTATCGACATTTTGTGTATCTAACGATGAAGCGTCGCCTCGAATGCGGCGCGATCGATCGCTGAAAACTCCACAAGATCCCCCGGTTTCAGTCGGGTCGGCTGCGTCGCGTCGGGATCGAAGACGCGAACTGGCGTGCGTCCGATCAACCGCCATCCTCCCGGTGAGCCGACGGGATAAATGCCGGCCTGGCTCCCTGCGATTGCTACCGAACCAGCCGGCACATGCTTTCGCGGCGTAGCAAGCCTTGGCACATGCAACGGCTCCGGCAGGCCCCCGAGGTACGCGAACCCAGGTGTGAATCCGAGAAAGTGAACCCGGTACGTCGCCGAGGAGTGCAGCCGGATCACTTCGCGCATCGAGATTTTTGCGTGATTCGCAACCTCCTGCAAATCGGGACCGAACTCAATGTCGTAGCAAACGGGAATCGTCACTACGTTTGCTGCTCGGTCTTTTTGCAACTCATCGTCCGCTAAGTTCTCTATCAGCAATGCTGCCTCTTCATGGCTTAGGCGCAATGGGTCAAAATCGATCAAGATTGATGCATATGCCGGATGCAGATTCCGAATGCGCCGGTCGTCGAGGCGACGCAGCGCGCGGAATAGGGACATTACTCGATCGTAAGTGTCGAGCGACATTACATCCCCCAGAACAACCAGAAGCGAGGAATCACTCGCCGGAACAACCTTCATAGAAACCCACACTCGCGCCAGACGGAGATACAATCTCGAACCATTAGGCCTCCGCAAACCAAACATGACTATAGGCGATACCGGCAGCTCGCGAAAGGCGCGGCACAGCGTGCAATTTGAAGCGAAATGGATCGCCGAACTCACTCCTGGGGAGCGTAATACTCTGATCGCGACATTCGGCGGCTGGGCGCTCGACGGCATGGACGTGATGGCGTACAGCTTTGTGGTTCCTACCCTCATGACGACGTGGCATATCACCGGAGGCGAAGCGGGGCTACTCGGCACCGCAGCGCTGCTTATTTCCGCTGCTGGTGGCTGGCTCGCCGGGCTGCTCGCGGATCGCTACGGCCGAGTACGCATCCTTCAACTCACGATTGCGTGGTTCGCGCTTTTCACGTTCTTGAGCGGACTAACGAACTCCTGGTGGCAACTGCTTTTCACGCGAGGCCTGCAAGGCCTGGGCTTTGGCGGCGAGTGGGCGGTGGGCTCGGTGTTGATGGGAGAAACGATTCGTGCCCGCCATCGCGGCAAGGCTGTGGGCACCGTGCAAGCAGGCTGGGCGATCGGATGGGGACTCGCGGCGCTTTGTTATGCGCTTCTGTTCTCGTTGTTGTCCCCGGCAATTGCGTGGCGAGCGATGTTCTTGATCGGCATTTTGCCAGCGCTGCTCGTTTTCTACATTCGCCGAAACGTTCCGGAGCCGGAGGTGTACAGCAAGACTCGTCAAAGTATCATCGCGGGCCAAGCAGTGAACTTTCTCGAAATCTTCCGCCCCAATCTCCTCCACATCACGGCATTGACGTCCCTGATGGCGATCGGAGCACAGGGCGGCTATTACGCGATTACCACCTGGCTGCCAACCTTTCTCAAGACTCAGCGCCACCTTTCTGTTCTGAATACTGGCGGATATCTCGCTGTTGTAATCGCGGGCTCGTTGGCCGGCTACTTAGTAGGCGCGCATCTCGCTGACTGGCTCGGACGCAAAACGACGCTCATTCTCTTTGCCGTCGGTTCGTTCGCCACCGTCGTGGGGTACACCTACTCACCGATTGGCAATCATCTAATGCTCGCGCTGGGGTTCCCGCTTGGATTCTTTGCCTCGGGCGTTTTCAGCCCGATCGGAGCGTTCTTCACCGAGCTCTTCCCCAATCGCCTGCGCGGATCAGGCCAAGGCTTCTCCTACAGTTTCGGACGGGCGCTCGGCGCCATCTTTCCGACGCTCGTTGGTTATCTGAGTGCAACGATGCCTTTGAGCCACGCTATTGCTGTCTTTGCTGTGGCTGCCTATGCGCTTATGATCCTCGCTGTCGTTTTGCTTCCCGAAACGCGAGGTCGTGATCTTCACGCTTTCGATTGACCCCGGGGACGCGCGACGCCTTCCCGCTTAATATTACCCATCAAATTGTCCTCGATGCGTAAGTTCGCGCTTAAGGATTCCTGCCACTCGGACTGGCACGACCGTTACTTACTTGTACGGTTTCTAACGATTTGGACCGAGGACATACAATCCGCCGTCGACGAGGATGGTCTGACCTGTGACGGCGGTGGCCGATGAGGCCAAGAAGAGGACAACTTCGGCGCATTCGTCAACGGTGGCGAGTCGTTTCAGTGGCGTCGCCATTTCTTCGGCGGTGAAATCGGAATCCGAATTCGGGCGGCCCGCGAAGTGAGTGCGGATGAGTCCTGGAGAAATTGCATTCACGCGAATTTCAGGAGCGAGCGCGCGAGCCAGGGATTTCGTCATAATGAGTACGCCGGCTTTGGCGGCGGCGTAGGCCATCGAGCTTCCCACTCCGGTGGAGCCTGCAACAGACGCCACATTCACAATTGCAGCGCCAGGCTGCTTCCTGAGCAGCGGCACAGCCGCTCGCACGCAGTAGAAAGGGCCACGGAGATTAATATCGAACGTTTTGTCCCAAATCTCATCCGTAAGATCATCAAGATTGCGATGGGGGACGCGAGTGCTCCATCCGGCGTTGTTGACGAGCACATCGAGGCGCCCAAATTTCCGCTGAACTTGGTCGATCATCATGCGCACTTCGGATTCAACGGAAACATCCGCGGCAACTGCAATCGCCGCGCCCCCCTCCGCTTGAATCTTTGCGACCAATTGTTCCGCAGCTGCGCGCGAACTTCGAAAATTCACTGCGACCAGCGCGCCCTCACGAGCGAACCGCTCGGCAATCGCACGTCCAATTCCAGTGGCGGCTCCGGTGACTAGAGCTGCCTTACCCTGCAGCGTCATTTCTCTTTCCTAATCTCTTGCGCGGAGCTACTTCTTTTCGATCTCGTTCGCAAATTTGGATGAATCACGGTACTTCACTGTTTGCAGATGCTCGCAATAAAGGACGAGCTCACCCGGGACTTTGAAAACTTCATAGGAGACCCGCACCATCCCCATGGCCGGATATTTCGGCCGCTTTTCGAGATTGGTGCGAATTGTGTAGAGCGTGTCGCCTATGAAAACGGGCTTGATGAAGCGCAATTTATCGTAGCCGTAGCTAAAGGTGTCAACATTGTTGTGAGCCATCAGACCCAGACCAACGCTGAATACCATCGCACCGGCCACCAGGCGCTTTCCGAATATTCCCTCTTCTGTGGCGAATTGTTCATCGGCTACATAGGGATGCATGTCGAGAACGAGCGCGTTGAAAGCCATGCTCTCGCCTTCCGAGATTGTGCGGCGGATCGAGCGCGCGCGGAGGCCCACTTCAAAATCTTCGTAGAGCCAGACCTCCTGATTCCAGATCTTGATTTGAGTGTGTTTGGCTGGGTCGGGATTTGGATTTGTCATCTGACCTCCATTCGATTGCGCGCAATATTGTGCTAAGCGCGCGCCACTGCCGAGGCAAGCCGCTCTGCGAAAGACTTGTTGAGCCACTCGATCAATCGCGCGTCGGTGATCTGACTTTTCAAGCAGAGGTTGATTTGGATTCCCGCGGCCTCGAAGAAACGGATAAATCCGTCGAACCGTGGCCGGACATAAGCGGTTCGCAATGTCTCGAGCGTTCCCGAAAAAAAACCACCTGCTTCGGAATCAATTTGAGGATCAGTCCACGCAGCGAGGCTCGCAGGCTGGCCGCCTTGCTGGAAATATGTCCCACGCTGATGTTGCTGACTGGCGAGCCACTTCGCGTATGAGACCGCGGCATCACGATGTGGACTTTGTTTGCTGACGGCTATACCGGTGCCACCAAGCTGCGTTCCGTTGCATCCGCAGTTGTCTGCGGATGGAGCATCGGCGAAGGCCAGCATAATCGGGTTTTGGCGGCGAGAATAGTTCGAGTAACCGTAGGCCCATGGGCAATAAACGATCTCCGATGTCGCAACCATCTGGTCGTAAAGTTGAATTGGATTCCAGGAAGTCGAGTCAGGATGAGCGATCGCGATAAGGGCATGCATGCGATCGAGCACTTCTTTTGCTACACGCGGGTCGACGAATGGATCAGCGTTTTCAGCAATGGGGTGCCCGAGGTTCGCGGTGAGTGTGAAGAAAAGGCTGATCGCATCGATCGGGCAAGCCGCAATGGCTATGAACTTTCCGCTCACGCGCGCCTGGTGACCTAGTTGAACGATTTCATCGAAGGTGCGCGGCGGAATGGCTGAGAGTTGCGACAACAAATCAGGACGGTAGGAAGCCACTTGAGTCGCCGCGTCAATGGGTAAAGCCCAAATTCCGTTTGCGTAACGGTAGGATTCCCACGAAGGGCCCACGGAATCGTGGCCGAACGCTGCCTTCTCAACCTCAGTAAGATAGCGGCCGAGTTCGACAAGGGCATCGTGCGCGGCTGCAAAACCGACGAAGGGATGATCCATGACTATCAGATCGTACCGATCGAGATATTGCTCGATCGGGGCTTCACCGAATTCGCGTAGCGTCCGCCGATCCCAATGAATACGAATCCCGGGATGAAGCGCTTCGTACTCGACCGCTCCGTTTATCAGCGGGGAATAACCGCGCGGATGATCCCAAGTGAGTCCTCTCAGGGTTGTTTCCAAGTTCGACGCTCCACCTTTTATTGCTTGAGTGCCTTGATAATCGCAACCGCTACAGATTCACTGCGCCGCCTTCATTTCTACGACGAGAATATGCTCGCAGTAGAGAACTACTTCGCCGCGTTGATTGATCACTTCGCAAGCTTCGACGACTCGGCCAAAACCTGGACGCTTCGAATCTTCTTCCTTTTCCTTGATTGTGACGCGCGTGTGAATCGTGTCGCCTATAAAGACCGGTTTGGGGAAACGCAGCCTGTCATATCCGTAAGTGAAAGCAACCGGATTGATTTGACTTGCCGTCAATCCGATTCCAATCGTGAACGTCATGGTTCCGTGGGCGATGCGCTGACCGAATGGAGTCTTGCGCGCGAACTCCGCGTCCATATGATGGGGAAAGAAGTCGCCGGAGTGACCGGCGTGCAGAACGAAATCAGCCTCGGTAATGGTCCGTCCAGAGGTCTTTCGCTGGGCGCCGACGACGTAGTCCTCGAAGTATTCGATTTTTTCCATCGCCTTTGTTCCCTCGACGTTTTTCAAGGCTCCTAGCCGCCGACAGCACTCGAGAGTTTGTGGCTTGCCTCCCGAAGCACCGATTTCACATTCGCCGGACCAATGTGATCGCCAATGCGCGCGAGAAATGGAACAGAGAGCGATGCAATAGCATCGCCGTGCTGATTCAGCACTGGAAACGCAATGTTCGTGACGCCCCTGACCTGGTAGCTGGGCATTTCCTCGTAACCTCTCTTGCGAATCCGGCCAAGATGTCTGTGGAGGTCGCGTGGCAGCGGCTGGCCAGTTCGGTGCTTCCATTCTGCGAGCGCGCGATCTCTCATCGCGCTTTGTTGAAATGCGAGGATGAGGTGGCCCGAGGCGGTGTTGAGAAGATCGATCCGCGCACCGAGCTTGAGTGCGAATCCAGCTGTTCGAGGCGCGTCCACCTGCTCGACAACGATCACTTCTCCGTTGCTCAGCATCGCGAGATGACATGATTGGCCGGTTTCGTGAGCCACTTTTTCCATAAGCGGGCGCGCTTCAGCGGCAAGGCGGTGAAGTGGCGGATGACGGTGCGCCAGCTCAAAAAGTTTCAGGGTAAGTTCGTAGCGCTCCTCGGATGCGGACTGCGAGATGTACCCGCGTTCCTCCAGGCACACGAGCATCCGAAAAATTTCGCCAACCGTACGGTCCAGACGCCGGGCCGCTTCGCTGGTAGTCAGGCCGCCGGGCTCTGACGCGAATAGCTCGAGAATATCTAGACCCTTGTCGAGGGCCGGCGCTGCGTAACGGACGGTCGCAGGACGGAAGCGATTATGCGTCCCGGCGCGCTTGGGGCGAAGGGTCAACATGACAGGGAATAGCCTACACCATTATTTCTCTAATGAAAATATGATTTCATATGTGCAATACTGTCCTGCGACATCCGCGGGGCTTGCGACGGCCTTTCTGGCAGGAGAACTGATGGACATCACTACGATTCGGTCGGACACAGCAAAAGCGACAGACGACCTACCCTTGAAAGGGCTGCTTGTCCTCGATTTTAGCCAGTTTCTTTCCGGGCCTCTGGCAACTCTTCGATTGGCGGACATGGGTGCCCGGGTTATCAAGATCGAACGGCCAGGCCAAGGAGATCTTGGACGGACGCTTTATTTGAGCGACTTGGATATCGACGGAGTGAACACGCTGTTTCACGCGATCAACCGCAACAAAGAAAGCTTCGCGGCTGACCTGAAAGATACCCGTGATATGGAAAGGCTGCGGCGCTTGATCGCGCGCGCTGACGTGATGGTCCAGAATTTCCGGCCCGGCGTGATCGAGCGGTTGAAACTTGATTACGAAAGCATTTCGCAATCGAACCCACGCCTCGTATATGGATCGATCAGCGGGTATGGTGAGGCCGGCGAGTGGCGCGATCGCCCCGGCCAG
This sequence comes from uncultured Acidobacteriota bacterium, assembly GCA_963721825.1. Classification (GTDB taxonomy): domain Bacteria; phylum Acidobacteriota; class Terriglobia; order Acidiferrales; family UBA7541; genus Palsa-295. The sequence continues at coordinate 1,202,334 of CAVRLE010000004.1, forward strand.
GATTTGCTGGCACAGGCGCGTTCTGGAATCATGTGGCTGAGCGGTGACGAAGGCGATCCACCTACTCCGTTCGCGCTGGCAATCGCGGACATGCTTACAGGGCACAATTTGTGCCAGGGAATTCTGGCGTGCTTGGTGCGCCGCGGCATCACTGGAAGAGGCGGGCATGTAGAAACAAGTTTGCTCGAATCGCTCATCGACTTTCAGTTTGAAGTTCTCACTACACATTTGAATGATGGAAGAAGGCCGCCTCGGCGCGGTGCGTTTCGGAACGCGCATACTTATCTTTCGGCGCCGTATGGCGTGTACGACACGAAGAATGGACATCTGGCGCTGGCGATGACGCATCTTCCGACGCTGGGATCACTTCTGAGCATCGCGGAACTCGCAGAAGTAAAAACTTCCGCCGACGCGTTCCGGCGTCGGGACGAAATCAAACGACTGATCGCTGATCGATTACGTTGTGAACCGACTGAACACTGGCTCGGCATTTTGGATGCCGCGGATATCTGGTGCTCCGAGGTGCTGGATTGGCCGAAGCTCCTCTCGAGCGCCGGCTTTCAGGAACTGCGGATGCTTCAAACGCTGGCGAACGGCAAGGGCCTGGAAATTCTTACGACGCGCTGTCCCTTTCGCGTTGATGGTGACGTGCTCTCTAGCGCGAAGCTTGCACCGAAAGTGGGCGAGCAGACTGAAGCGATCACCGCGGAATTCGGCCTCTAACAATCAAGGCTAAAATCTCCCAAATTTTCGGTACGCGTCAACCGGATGCATGCCCTTCAGGATCGATTTCCGAACCAGATTTTCTGTCTTCACTACAGCCTCGGCTTTCGTGACCACTTCTTCGGCAATCGTTTGAGGGATTACAAGAACGCCGTCGCGGTCACCCACCATGTAATCACCCGGCTCTATGTGGACGCGGCCGATCTCGATAGGAACATTGTGAGCGACGAGCCGCCAGCGGCCCACGATGTCGACTGGAGTCCTATAGCGCGCGAACACGGGAAATTTGAGCTTCAGAATGTAGTCTGTGTCGCGCGCGCCTCCATCAATTACGGCGCCCCGGGCGCCGCGAAATTGTGCAGTCTCCGTCGAAAGCTCACCCAGATGGGCGGCTAGTTCATCGTTCGGCTGGCTGACGAGAATGTCGCCGAGCTTTACGTCGCCGAGCATCTTTAGAAACGGAATGAAAATAACTTCGGGGTCTTCACTCGTGGTCGGCTCACCCGCGATCGTGAGGGCGCGGCCTGCGAGCGTGTGGCCGGGATGAAGCGATTGGATTTCCTTCGGCAACACCTGATGGTGGAAGCCCATCTCGTCGAGGATGTCGCTGATTGCTCCCGTGTAGGGAATTTTTGAAAGTCTTTCGATCAACCCGGGCTTCGGCGGTTTCTTCATGTTGCTGTGCGGCCTTTCGTCATGTTGTCATTGCAGGCGATAGATGCGGATTGCGTTTTCGCTGAACAGTTTTCTCTGATTCGCCTCCCCGGCGGAATGGGTGAGACCAAGCAATGTTTCAACCCATTTTTTGTAACTCGCGGTGAGATTGCACACCGGCCAATCGCTGCCGAACATCACCCGGTCCCATCCGAAAGATTCGATAACGTGATCGACGAACGGGCGCAAATCTTCTGCTTTCCAATTCGATGGGTCACCGTAGGCGACGAGCCCGGAAACTTTGCACGCAACATTGGGAAACTTTGAGAGCTCGCGAATATAGTCGCGCCAGGGGTGCAAGGCCTGACCCTTTACATCGGGAACGCCGCAATGGTCAAGAATGAACGTTGTCTCAGGACACTTCAAAATCAGGCTGATCGCGACGGGGAGCTGGCTGGCGAGAACGCAGATATCGAACGAGAGGCCGTGTTCGCCTAGACGGGCGACGTTCTCGATGAACATTTTTCCTTGGCCGACTTCGTCCGGGCCCGTGTGAAGAATTCGCCGAACTCCTTTCACTTTCGGATGGGCTGCAAGCGCTTCGACGTGCGCCTTGAATCCGTCGTGTTCAGGCCGGCCCGATGCAACGATACCCGCGATGCGATTTTCAGATTCGTCCGCGAGGCGCAGAACGTGCAAGGCCTCGTCCATTATTTGCGATTCGTCTACGTCGCATTCCACGAACACCGTCTTTTCAATTTCAAGGCCGCTCGCTGCGTCGCGATAGTCGCTGAGACGGAACGAACGGTCGAGTTTTGGCAGCGGCTCGAGCCATGCGTAATGAAAAACGTCCTTATCCCAGAGGTGTTGGTGGGTATCGACGATTTTCATCGTGGCAGCTAGTCCGTGTGAAAGACTTCTTCCATCTCCGCCCACCATTCGCCTTCTTTGCGCGTGTCGAGCGGCTGCTGCATGGGCATCATCACCGCCCACCATTCCTGCGTCCGCTTATCGGCCGCCATTTTTGCCATGTCGGCCTTGTAGTCGGATCCATGGTATTCGAAGTAGCCGAAGAGAAAATCGTCTTTGAGATAGATGGAATAGTTGCGAATGTTGCATTTCTTGATCATGTCGAGCACGTCGGGCCAGACCGCGGCGTGATAGCGTTTGTACTCCGAAAGCGCGTCGGGTTTTACCTTGATGACCGAGCCATATCGTTTCATGAGATGAGGATCCTTTGTCTGAGAGCGAATTCGTCTGATCGCCCGAAGCGGCTGGAGTTTTCAGTTTTTAGAACCGATTGAAGGCTGGAGTTCATGCCGTAATTTCCTCCGGCCGCACGGCTCGCTTTTCAGCCATGGACTTATACTCAGCGAATACAACTTGAAGCGTCTTCAAGTTGTCGCTGCCGCTTGTCTCCGGCTCGGAATTTTGTTCAATCGCGCACATTAGCGAAGCCATCGGCCCAACGAATGCGTCCGGAATCCACATCGTGTCTAGGCGCGCCGAAAACCAGTACCCCGGATTGCGCTTGGACATGAATTCGAGAGTGTCGGGGCGTCCCGCCGGGTAGTTGTACATCAATCCGATCGTTCCCTTGATCACGCCTTCCGTTCCTTCCAGCCTGAAAATCGCGTAGGGATCGTCCGTCCAGGTGGAATGGCAAACATCAATCAGCACCTGGAGGCCAGATGCATATTCCCAAACTGTGAGCGTTTTTGTTTCGGCGGTGGTTGTTTCTCCAGGAGCGCGGCTCCCGCTCGTGAACACGGAATTTGGCTGGCCGAGTAGATAGCGCAGCGAATCAATGTAATGGATGCTGTGGAACATCACCTCGAGGTGCTTGCCCGCGTAGATCCAAGGCCACATGCTCCAGTCCGTTTTGCAGTGGACCTGAATCGTTCCATAGAACGGAGCCCCGAGCCAACCCTGGTCGATGAGCAACCGCGCGCAACGGATACCGGCATCCCAGCGCATCTGTTGGTTCACGGCAATCTTCACGCCTGCTTTCACAGCAAGTTCGACGTTGCGGACAGCCTTGGAAAATTCGTCGGCGAAGGGCTTCTGGCATAGCATGTGTTTTCCCGCGGCAGCAGCCTTCTCCACAATTTCCGCTTGGGCTGCGGGGTAAACGGCAATATCCACGATTTCGATCTGCGGATCTTTCAGTAGATCGTCGATGTTCGCGTGAACCTTCGGGATGCCGTGATCGCGCGCTGTTTTCTCTGCGGCTTCGAGATTCCTGTCGGTGACGCCGGCGACTTTGAACCCTGCTCGCTTATAAGCCGGCAAATGAGCGTAATTGACGATACCGCCGGCTCCGATGATCCCGATTCCGCGGTCGAGCTTGCGCGGCATTGTTGGTTTGTAATCGAGGTGTGGGAAAACGTCAGCCATGTCGTGATCCTCTTTTCGAATCGGATCGAACGCCCTTCATTTGTTCATTCGCTCTTCTCACTTGCTCTGGGCTGATGTGGCATTTTGAATCGCGGCCAAGCCCTGTTTGGCATCGCTGTCATCGGGATTTAACTTCAGCGCTGTTTGGAGTTCCTTCTGAGCTTGATTAAGTTTGCCCGTACGGACATACATCATGCCGAGATTCTTGTGCAGGTGAGCGGCTTCGGGGCATTCACCGCAGAGTTCGAGAGCTTCTTGTATCTGGGCAAAGGCCTGAGGCCAGTTTTGTGCGTTCGAAGCTTCGAGTGCAAAATTCCCGAGTTGTTGCACGCGGTCGGAAATCTGCTGGTTCTTTTGCAGAGTGTCGTAGCGATCCTGATACTGCTGGGCTTCGGGATCGTTCGATTTCCTCAAAGCCCGGGCCAGATTGTAGAGAGCCTGCGAATAGTTGGGGTCTGCTTGCAGGGCGAGTTTCCAATGGGCGACCGCTTCGGTGGTTTTTCCCTGATGTTCTAGATTTTGTCCGAGGAGGAATTGCGCATCTGGATTACCCGGCTGAAGAGCGATCACTTTTTCGAAGAGCTGCGTGGAGCGATCGAGATCATTGTCCTGCTTTGCGGCGAGGGCGAGGAAGTAGAGTGCGGCAGCATAATTTGGTTCCAAACGGAGGGCTTCTTCGAGTTCCTTGCGTGCGTCTTCGTATTTGGCGGTTTCAAAATAGAAGCGGCCGAGATTGTAGTGAACTGCCGCCGAGCGAGGATCGAGGCGAGCGGCATCTGAGAACTCTTTGAATCCATTCGTGCGATCGTATTGATCTACAAGCGCGATTCCGAGATTCAAATGCGCGTCAGCTGAATTCGGTTCGAGCGATACCGCTTTGCGAAAACTCTCCACCGCTTCTGCCGCACGGCCCGTCTTGCCCTGGATTATTCCGAGAGCCGTGTATGGGCCGGGATCGCTCGGATTTATCTGGATGGCGGTCCGCAGTTGTTGTTCGCCCTGAGCCACCTGCCCGTGCTGGGCGAGCAAGAGACCGAGGTTCACGTATGCCTTCGCATATTTCGGATCGCTCGCGATCGCTTGACGGTAGAACGTTGCCGCGTCGGAGTCCTTTCCTTCCCTGCTATAAAGGACGCCGAGATTGTTTTGCGCGTCAGCGTATTGCGGGTCACTTGCTATAGCCTTCTTAAATGCGGCTTCAGCTTCGCCCATTCTGCCGCGCTGCATTTCCAGGATTCCGAGCTGGTTGTGGGCGACTGCGAGATCTGGATTCAGCTGGATGGCTTTTTCGAGCTCGTGGAGCTCGGCGGATTGATCGCCGAGTTTATCGAGCGCGAGCGAAAGATTGTAGTGCAACTGCGGATTGTTTGGGTCGGCGCGAAGGGCCTCGCGATAGGCGCCGGCTGCTGCGCGGGCATTTCCGGCGGCCAGAAGCTGGTTTGCTTGCGCGTTGAACTTGCCCGCTGCGCCATGCGCATCACCGCGTGACGTGAGTGCAACAGATTCGGCTCGCTCCTTTTGCGCGAGTTCCTTCTGGCCGGTTTTTGCGAGCAACTGAGCGAGTTGGTCGTGAACCTCTGGTGCGGATGGTCGGACTTTTTCCGCGGCTCGCAATTCGTGAATAGCGCGCTGAGTCTGACCTGTTACTGCAAGGACGGTTCCCAGCTCGTAGTGAACTTCGTAGCTCGATGGATTGAGCTTCGCTGCTCGCTGCAGAAGTTCGATGGATGGCTCCCATTGCTGGAGACCCTTGTAGGCGAGACCCGCGGTGTAATAGCCCTGAAAGTCGAGCGGTTCGTGCTGGACATATTCACGCAGTGGGGCGATCGCTTCCGAGAATTTCTGCTGCGAGATGAGAGCGCGACCGAGGGCGAGACGTGCTTCGTCTTTCTTCGGATCGAGACGCAAGGCTTCGCGAAACTCGGTGATTGCTGCTTCGAAGCTTGGCGGCTGGGCTCCTGCTTCGACGACTCCTAGGCCCAGATGGGCTTCCGCAGAATCACGATGAGAGGCCACGAGTTGTTGCAGTGTTTCCAGGGCTTTAGCCGGCTGCCCCCCTTGGGAATATGCAAGAGCTAGAGCCACAGTAAGCGGTACGACCTGTTCGGGAGTTGGAGGCTGGGCCAAGGCCTTCTGAAGCAGCGCAACGGCGGCAGGTGGATTTCCTTGCGCGACGAGAACCTGTGCGAGGCTGATCGCGGCGCCGGGGAAATTAGGATCAATCTTCAGTACCGCATCAAATTCAGCAGCGGCCGGGGCTAATTTCTTTTGATCGTAGAGCAGCGTACCGAGCGCGAAATGTGAGGTTGCGGAATCGGGCTTTTCGCTGATGGCCGCACGCAGCTCGGTCGTAGCGCGCGCTGTGTCGCCAGACGAGAGTAGGGCGAGAGCGAGATTGTAATGAGCTTCCCAGTTCCTGGCGTCAAGGCGGAGCGAAATCTGGAACGCGGGTATCGCGCAGTTGACTCGTCCAGCAGCGGCGAAGAGTGCGCCGAGAGTGTTGTAGGCGCCGGCGGTGGGATGATCTTTCACCGTTTCCAGCAGCATCGAGATTTGTTCGGAGCCGCTTTGAGGGGCGAGACACTGCTTGGGCAACGAACTCGTGGGCGCTGGATTTTGCGCGCCTCGCGGGCTGGCGAGAGGCTTGCTTTGCGCCCAACATGGCGCGCCCAGCGATAAGACGGCAGCGAGGGTTGCGAGCGGAATTCTCGCGTCTCGGAAAACGTCGAAGAGCCGAAAATGCAAAAAGCTCGTTTTGTTCCGGTTAGAAAATATGGAACTGCTGATTCTGCTGGATTTAGATGAAATTCTAATATTTCGAATGTTGCGATTAGAACTGAGGCGATGAAACGCCTCGTACCCGTTGTGACGGTCCGCGCGGCGATCCATCTTCATAACTCATCGGTCACGGTAGCACAGGCAGAGCCGCTGTGCCACAGATAGTTCGCGAAAAAAGCAGCGAGCGTTGCGCCGTCGCACGGCGGCGTCGAGATTGGAGAGCGGGCAAGCGCGCAAAAAGCCCCGGGAGTGACGCCGCTGGGGTGGTCGGGGGTTACGTCACGCGCAATCCGTACGCTGGCCGCGACGTGCAAGTGCGGGTGCCACTCCCGGATTCTTGCGCCGACGCAGGAGAACACGCCGGCGCGGGTGCAAAGCCAAACGCGCTAGAAGTAAAGCTTCACGCCAAGTTGCAACTGTCGAGCCGTACTTAGCGTACTTAAAACCTGATTGAAGTGATCGTCTGAAACATTCCGGTCGGGAATATTCCATGTTGGGCTGTTGAAGGAATTGAATGCTTCGAACCGGAACTCGGCCCTGAATCTTTCGGTGATTGGGAATTGCTTGAACAAGGAAAGATCCACATTCTTAAACCAATCGGAGCGGAGCGAATCGCGCCCCAAGTTACCGAATTGGAATTTCCCGAACGTACAGGTGAAGGCACCTGTGCAAACAGTGGTCGGATTCCCCATTGCATCAAGTACGGTTTCCTTTTGTACATTGAGCCATGGGATCGAACCATCAGGGAGCGGCGAACCCTTGTTGGATGAGTATTTTCTCTCGCCCTTCACTACATCCAGCCGCTCGTAGTAACCAATGGCACCGAAATTTAGAGTCTGCGCCGGATCACCACCAAGACCGATATCAAATGGCTGGCCAGATGTGAGTGTGACGATGCCGTTCAGGTTCCAACCGCCGATAATGTAATCTACGACCTTATTTCCAGAAGACCATTTCTGCCCACTGCCAAAGGGCAACTGATAAACCCATGCGGCGGAAAAGATTTGTGGAATGTCGATTGCGGACGGCCCCTTGTCCGCATTCACGTTATACGGATTCTGAATGCCGCATCCTTCCACGCCGTACCAACCAGTGCATCCAATGTCGACGCTCTTCGACCACGTGTAAGAAACCAGATAGGTCAAGCCGTGCCAAGACCTGCCGTCCAGGGAAAGTTGCAAAGCATTGTAGTGGCTTCTTCCACCGCTGTAATCGAACGGAGTCGGCGTTACCGGAGTGACCTTGAAGTTGTTATTGGGGTCGAGAAAAGTAAGAGGCTGAGCCCCCGTGGGTTTCCCCGTCACTGGATCGATGGGCCCTAGAGCAGGATTGATTGTGTTCGCGAACGGACCCAAGTCAAGACGGCCACCGTGCGACCCTACGTAGTTTGCGGTCAGGACGGTGTGAGAGCCTAGCTCTTGCTGGACGCCCACGTTCCACTGGTCCGCGTACGGCCGCTTCAAATACGGGTCGGCAAACCAAGTCTGCTGCGTGAAGGGTGTGCCTGTCGTGACCGGTGTTGTGGTGCCCTGATTGAAGGGATCCTCGGCCCTTATCGTAGGGATAGACGTGTTGGGGTTTACGTTTGCTCCAAGCTGGTCAAGGCTCGGCCAAGTCCCTTCAAAGTTTTGAGCTGTCTGGGTAATCGCGGCCCAGTTATCGTAGAATCGGCCGTATGCCGCGCGAATGACGGTGCTTTGGCGGAGTTGATACGCCAGACCGATGCGTGGTTGAAAGTTTTTCAAATCATTGTGATAAATAGCTCCGCCGCCGAGAGAAGTGACTGCGACGTTGCCGGGGAGCGTCCCACCTGGAATGCAAGGAGCGTTTACGGCCGGAGGATCGCAGGCTGGCGCGTTCCTCTCAAGATAATAAATGCCGGTTCTAGCATCCAAGTCTCCAACGAAGTTGTTGGCGTTCTTGTTGTCGCCATAAATCGGAACCAGTGTAAGGTCGTACCGAAGGCCCAAGTTGACGGTCAGCTTGTCAGTCGCTCTCCATGAGTCCATAAAATAGGCGCCGTCCACCCAACCGGCATGTTCTGTTTCAAGAACGTTGCGTCGAGAGGCCTTGAATGGAATGCCGAGAACAAAGGAGGCGATTGCATTCCCCCCTGTTCCGGTAGCCGCATTCGCGGTAGTCGCTGCCTGAAATTGAACGGAAGAATTCAGATACTCAGCGTTGGCGTTATTAGAAGCAAAGTTGACGCCCATGCGGAACGTGTGACGGAGGTACGTTTTCGTATAGTTCCCGCCGTACTGCCAGATGTTTGAGGCCTTGGTATAGTCGACTTGGGCGGCGTTGTGCGCGCTGGCATTGGGGTTTCCGATATCGCCTATGATAGCTACAATCGGAACCATTTCGATGCCACCCCTGAAATTGCCCGCGAAATTCGAATTGAAAATCGTAGGACCAAAACTCGGTGGCGCTCCGGATGGATTCGAGCCTTGATTGATTGTGAGAACGACACGGCCGAGGGTGACGTCAAGCAAACTGCTGCTAGAGAAAACGTGGCTGTATCCCACACCGATATTGAAGCCATTCGTCTTCTGGCTATGCGGTAACCCTATGAAACCTCCTGAGCCTTCCACTGGTTGCCAGAAACCGACGTAGCGTGCCCAGAGATTGTCTCGCGCGCCGAATTGATGATCGACTCTCAGCGTACCGGTATCCTGACGAGTGACCGTTGAAGTGGTGTCGATGCCATTGCCGTTCGGGCTACTGAGATTCGGCGCTGGGAAAATCGTTTTTGAGTAAGTGACCATGTTTTGGTCAATTAAGGCAGTGGGAATGATGTTGCAGGGCGCTCCTACTGCCTGCGTGTTGTTGGGAAGTAACGGTGCCGCAACGCCCGGAGCAGTACATTTGAAAGGTTGGGTGACTCCGCCCGAAACACTGTACGGGTTGAAAATTTGGCCTGAGAAATCGGAAAAGTTGCCATTCAGCTGATCCGAAGTTGGCGTGGTATAAAAATTCGCTGGTGGCAAACTCGTATTCCGGTACCCCTCATAGGCTGCGTAGAAGAAGGTCTTCGGGGCGCCGGAGCTGTGTCCGGGTATTTCAATCGGACCACCGCCTGCTGCGCCAAATTGATTTTGGGTAAAGGAATAGGGAACGCCTGCCGGCTGAAAAGTCGGCAAGGCGTCGAGGCCCGCGCCGCGATGAAATTCCCAAGCGGAGCCGTGGTACTGCGAAGTCCCAGATTTTGTCACAACGTTGATCAAGCCACCCAGTGAACCGCCGAACGACGCATCGTCGTTATGTGATTGAACTTTGAATTCCTGTACGTCATCAAGAATTGGAGCTACGGCATACGTGCTGCCGAAAGACCCCTGGTTGTTTACGCCGTCGAGCATGAAAAGATTACTGCGATTCGTCTGGCCGTTCACGGACGGATACGAAAAAGTGCCGATCGGATTCGACCACACGCCGCCGGTGCTGCCGTTTTGCGAAACGTTGATTGTGACAACACCAGGAGTCAAAGCGAGTAGTTGGGTAAAGTTACGGCCGTTGAGCGGCAGGTCATTTACTTCCTTTCTGACGATAGCGACGCCCAATTCCGAAGTCGAAGTCTCTAACGCAGCTGCGGTGGCCTGGACGGTTACGGTTTCCTTTACCGAGCCCGTCTTAAGCGTGAAATCGTGCGTTGCCGTCTGGTTGACGAGGAGGGTGATATCCGACTCGACGTAGGTGGTAAAGCCGTCCTTGCTGACGCGGAGGTCGTAGTTGCCGGGCTGGACATCGGTGAGTACATACGCACCGACCGAATTGGTGGTCGCCGGGCGGTCGAGGTTGGTCCCGTTATTGTGCAGCACGATCGAGGCGTCCGGGATTACGGCGCCAGACGTGTCGCGCACGGTGCCGTTGATCGCGGCTTGCGCCTGGGCGCGGGCCGTTTGTGGCTGCGCGAGGGATAGAGCCCCGAGAATCAGCACGCCACATGCGAGAGATCGAAACCTGGAAATTCGGCAAACATTCTGAGATGTCATCGTCGCCTCTCCCAGCCTCAGGTACGAAAAACACACCCGGAGCCCGTGCTCCCTCTTAGTGCGGTTCGAGCCACAAAAACCCAGGTTGAATGCCCAAAACCCTTGTTCGAGCAAGATAGACAACCCCAATGGGTGCGTTGATTAACAATATTTCGAGATGGTGTCAATAAAAAAATTTTATTCTTTTGAACTGCATTCCAAATAGTGGTACGAATGGCACGGGGATTTTGATTCTTGGACTCTTAGCATTACGGATATGGGTTGCCAGAATGAGCAAGTCCTCGGCGGCCGTTTTATTAGTTGAAACTGAGTGCCAATGGAGTACATTGGCTGTGGTCGTGTCATGTTGAGTGACAGGGAGGTAAACCCGCTGTGGCTGTGGGCGTAATCTCGAAGGTATTTCGGATTCTGGAGGCGATTGAGGCATCGCCTTCGGGATTGGCGTTGAAGTCCATCTGCGGCGCCACGCATTTAAACAAGAGCACCGCTCACCGGTTCCTCAAGCATCTGGAGGCCGAGGGATATCTGATTCGCGCCGATGGAGGCAAATATTTAATCGGACCGAAACTCTCGCAAATGGGAGCACGAGCGGATCATCGCGCGACACTGCAGGCGGTTTCGCGGCCGATTCTTTCAGAACTTTGGAAATCGACTCGCGAGACGGTGAATTTGGCGACGCTGGACCAAGGGCACGTTCTGTATATCGAAGTTCTGGAGAGTCCGCACGAGTTTCGGCTGTCATCGCGGGTAGGAAGCCGTCGTTCCCTACATGCCACCGCGCTAGGCAAAGCTCTTGCCGCATTTCTGCGCGAGACGCATCGCGAGCAAATTCTGGAAGGCTTGAATTTTCAGGCGCTCACGCCAAAGACGATCATGAACCTGGTGCAATTCCGGCAGGAACTGGACAAAGTTCGGCAACAGGGATTTGCGGTCGATGATGAGGAAACCACTGTAGGAGCCCGTTGCGTGAGCGCACCGATTTTGGGCGCGGACGGAGAGGCCATCGGGGCAATCAGTGTTTCTGGGCCTGTGACGCGCGTTGGACGCGAACAGGTGGGAGCATTAGCGGCAGCGGTAGTTCATGCGGCGAAAGCGATTTCCTCGGCCATGGGTTTTCCGCAAGAGCAGGTCGTGCTCGAAAAACCGCGGAGGCTTCTTTCTGTAGGTTCTTGACGCTCTGCAACTGATGTAAATTCCCAAACACGATGTGCAAACGATCCTTACGGATTTGCTCGGATGTTCTTTTCTTCTGAGTCCTTCAAAAGCTGGCGCAGCGCTCGATCCTGCGGAAAAGTTTGCACTGCTTGGCGGAACAGGCTGCGCGCTTCCTCATTCTTGCCAAGCGAGAGGTAACTGACGCCGAGGAGCCGATAGAGCGTCGCGTCAAAGGGCAGCAGCTTGACGCCCGGTTCAAGCACTTTCAAAGCTTCGGAGAATCTTTTCGCGCGGACCAGCAGACTTGCCAGTTGCTCGTAGGATTGTGGGGAGGTGGAACCATTCTTCGCTGCGCTGCTGAAGTATTCGATCGCCTTACCGTCGTCCTTTTGTTCGAGAGCGAGAGTAGCGAGGGCTTCGAGCACGTCGACGTTGGTAGGATTCGTTGACTCGAGCTGCTTCGCGAGCGCGAAGTACCGCCCGCCATATTCCGGATTCGGCGTCATCAGCTGACCGTAGGCCTTCAGGAGCAACAGGGGCGAGATTGGTTCGCCTTGCTTGCCGGGGATCGCGGTGAGGTGAACCAGATCGGGCGTTTGCGGCGAGGCCATGTGAAATGCAGCATCGGGGTAAGGTTCTTCGGCTTGCGCTACGATGCGGTGATTTGTCAGGACCGCGTGCGCGATCGTCTGAACCTGACGCTTAGGCATGTGGCAGCCCGCGCAATCGTCGGGAAGCGTTTTGTGCTGGCGCACCGCGAGGGGTAACGCACAGCTTTTTTCGTTGTGGCACTCGAGACATTTTGCGCGGAATTGAGCTGGTGCTTCTTGCTTCGCGGGTTCAACGTGAGGGTCATGGCAGGTGACGCAACTTAGGCGGCCGCCGCTGCTGCGATAGCACTTGCTGAGCGTCATCGAGAAATAATGCTCAAGTAGATCGGTTTGCGGCGAATCGCGGCGCGGCGGAACCATGAAGATGGCGAGGGTGTCGTCTAGCGGCATGCCGGGCTTGAAATCGCGATAGTCCTTACCGGGACGGAGCACCATCGCGTCTCCGGTCTGGTGACATGACATGCAAATATTGTCGGCGAGCCATGGTTTAAGCTTGGCCGGGTTCACGATGGAGTGCGTCGGGCTGTTCGTTCCCGCGCTCGAATCGCCTTCCTGCATTTCATGGACGTGCGCTGCACCGGGGCCGTGGCAATTCTCGCAGCCGATAGCCAGTTCATGGAAAGGCGGTTCGAGAAACCGGCCGTTTCCGTCGAGCACTGCTCTTGGTTGTCCGCTGTGACACGCAATGCAGCCAGGGAGAATTGGTCGATCGAACCCGTAATCGCCGAACTCATAGCCGGGTGAGAGGGCCCAGTTTTGCGTTTTTGAATAGAAGGAAAGCGGAGCTTCGAACAAGAAATCGCCGCGTTTTAGCAGCGCGCCGAAGCCGTTCGCGCCCGATCCGATGATCCAGTTCACCTCATGCGTTTCCCGGAAAACCTCTTTGCCATCCGGACCCTTCTCATATTCGCTTTGGAAAAGCTTCCCATCATCGACGTAAAGATCGAAGTGCTTCTGCAGCCGGTCGTCGACGAGTGAGGCGGAGTTTGGAATTTTTTCGAGCAGTGATGCGGTGATTTCGGACATCGAACGCCCCATATCCGTGCGCGAATATTTGCTTGCAATCGGCGCGTGGCAGTGCGCGCAAACTTTCGAGCCCACATAGGCGTTGACTCCAGACTGCGCCGCCTCAGCGATATCGTTTGGTTTCTGCTGCGGTTCTTGCCCTTCTTTCTGCAGCGCATGATTTCCGTGGCTCTTGGAAAACGGAAGCGCCGCAAGCAGAAAGATCATGATTCCGAGCGTAACGGCGAAGCGGGCGGCGGTGTAAAGCGCGCCTAGGAGCACGATGCGGAGCTTCGATGGCCGGCTGCGCACTTTAGTCTGCGGCTTTCCAGTTCGTGATTTGTTGCTTCACCCACGTTGCGCTCTTTTCAGTATGGCATTGGAGGCACGCGTTGGGGCTTTCGGACTGACCGAAGCGCTGCGCCATATCGGGATTCGGAATGTCGTCGATTTGATGCGTACGCGCGCGGAACAGAAGTGCGTCCATGATGCGCGGCATGTGGCAGGAGACGCACTGGCTCGCCTCCGAGCCGCTGGCATGATGTGTATGGGCGGCAACCTTCGATTTTTCCTGAAACTGCGTGTGACATCCGGTGCACATCTGGTCCGGATCGTCGGGAAATTTCAGGGCGGTGCGATTAGAAGCTTCATCGTGGGTGTGCGGGTTGTGGCACGTACCACAACTGACCGCAGCTCTCTGAAAACACTTCGAACGCTCGAGCGCCTCGTCAATGAATGTGGTCTGGCGGAAGCGGCCATCCTTGTAAAAGCCTTTGCGCGAAAATTCGCCGAAGGGGACCATCGGATCGCGCCGGAAGAATGTGCCCGTGGTGGAATAGTTCAGCTCGCCCTGAGGCCCGGGAGTGCGAATCGCCGATTGCATGTGGCACTGTGCGCAGACCGCCACGAAATCGCGATTGTCAATTTTCCTGAACTCGATGGGCGGGTCGAGCGGCCCTTTTTTGTACTCTTCGCCCGTGTTCATCGAGGCCACGTGCTGGGCGGCCGGACCATGGCACATTTCGCAGTTGATACCCGTCTCGCGGAATTCCAGATTGTCGGGCTCGAAGCCGCCGCCCTTCGTGTTGCGCAATTGGCTGGTGTGACAGACAGCGCAAACCGCCTGGTAGCTGGTCGTCGCGTCGAGTTTTTCCCACAAATGCAAATCCGCGCGCGGGCTTCCGGGCGAATCGATCACCTTCCAATAGTTCAGCCACTGTTTTTCGAGCGCGCTGTACTGAATCGGGAACACATGAATCTGGCCATTCGCTAATTTCGTCGCGTACGCCTGCTGCCACTTCGACCCAATCGTGTAATCCACAGGGTAAGTGTGCCACTGGCCGTCGGATTCGAAGATATTGAAGTAATGTTTGCCGTCGCGGAGTTCCATGCGCGCGAATGGGAAGCGCTTCTCGCCGTGAACGATTTGCAGTTTTCCGTCCTCATATCTTGGTTCGTCGCCGGCGAAGAACTGATTGTTCTCCCTGAAATCGCCGATCACATTCTGGGGCGCGTAGACGCGAAACATTTTCGACATGCCGGATTGAGACCAGTTGCGATAAATGCCGCCGTGACATCCGCGACAGGAATCTGAGCCTGCATACGCCGGCAATTTCTTCGGCTCTACGACCGGCTTTTGCTTTACCGGCTGGTCCGAGTCTTTGGATTCAGACCCCGCGGCGCGTGCCACAAACGAATCGAAGTCGCCGCGAGTCTTTGGGTCGAGCGTTTTGTAAATCGTTTGCAGGTGATCGAGCGCCTTCGGGGCGAGTTCGTCTTTCCGCAGGTAGACCGCGCCGAAGTTCTCCGCGGCCGATTGGAAATTACCCGATGAAAATCGCACCAGGCCGAGAACATAGATAATCTGGGAATCTGCGCCATTCAAGGTACGTGCCCGCTCAAGCGCCGTTTCCGCTTCTTTCAGCAAACCAATTCGCTTTTCACCCGCAGGCCCGGCGACTGCTTCTTGCAACAGGGCGCGGCCCAGCGCGAAATTTGCAGTGGCGCGCATGCGGCGTTTCAGATCCGGCCATTGGCTTTCTGCAATTGCACCGGGGCGGCCGAAGCGCTCGAAATAATAGAGAGCAGCTCGAGCATTCGTAATCGCTTCATCGTTCTGATGCTGCCGCGCTTGAACATCGGCAACAGCGACCAGCAGCTGCGGATTTTCTGGCAAGTAGGTGAGCGACTGCCTGGCAAACGCTAAACCACCGGTATAGTCAGCTCGGTCAAAGCTGCTGTCGGCGGCAACCTCGTATGCCTGCGCCAGGAAAGCGGATTGCGGATAATTTTTAAGAAAGCCTTCAGCAGCCTGCAACATGGCGCCTGCATCTTGAGGCTTGTAAAGAATGAGGAATGCGTCTCGTTCCGCGGGATCACTTATCTGGTCGGCAACGGTGGAGGGACTGCGATTCGTCGTCGTGACGAGCGTGTCGATATCCTGGGCTGCGACCGGGATTGCCGCACTCAACAGCGTCCCCAAAAAAATGGCCGGCAAAAAACCGCTGCGCATCGCTTGCATCCTGAGCCCAAGGGCAGTCACTGGCAAGTTGATTTCGCTATAGCAAAACGCCCGTCGCAATTTCTGCTTACACCTGTTTCGTCGTGCACTTCTCGATGAAATCCCAGTCCCAATCGACGCCGATCCCCGTCGCCTCCGGCGGATGGGCATAGCCTTCGCCGTCGACTTGAATCGGCGTCTTCATCCCAAAATCCATGTACGACAGAGGGTAGAGCACCTCGAAGAATTCACAATTCGCGATCGCGGCGCAGCAGTGCAGGTTGACGATCTCGAGCGGATGATAAATCGTGGTGTGCAATTCACAGTGCATCCCGAACGATTCGGCGAGATGAGCTGTTTTCATCACCGGCGTTACGCCGCCTTTCCAGGAAACGTCAGTGCGCACGATATCCACCACCCGACTGGCTATGCATTCCGCCGTCGAATAGTGCGAGCCCGCCAGAACTTCCGTTCCGCAAATAGGAATGTCGAGCTTGTCGCTCAATTTGCGGAGTCCCGTGAAGTCCACGTCGAAAAGCGGCTCCTCGAACCAGTAGTAGTTCAATTTTTCGAGTTCGCGCCCCACGCGCAAGGCCTCCTCGTGTGAGTACGCCGCCACGGGATCGGCCATTAGCTTGAACTCCGGGCCGACCGCCTCGCGACATGCGCGGTACGCGGCCAAGTCAAACGCCAGCTTACCCGGTGGATGGAGCTTGTACGCATGCCATCCGCGCGATTTCACTTCAAGCGCCTGCTTCGCATAAGCTTCCGGCGAGGAAAGCACAAAGGAGCTGGCATAAATCGGAACCTTGTCCCGATACGCCCCTAGCATCTTGTAGAGCGGCATGCCTGCTTTTTTCGCGGCGATATCGTAGAGGCAGATATCGAAAGGTCCGTACGAATAGATTGGTACGTGAATCCACCAGCGATCGTAAGTGCGAAAATCCTGCCAGTGTTTTTCGCGCAACAGCGGGTCTTTGCCAAGAAAAAATGGTTTCAGGGCTGATGATGCGATGGCTCCCGCCATCTCCGCGCCGCGGCCTGCGAATCCGAACGAGTGCCCATCGATTCCTTCGTCGGTCTTCATCGTGATCACGAGGAAATCGAAAGTGGACTTGCCGCCCGACCGCATTTCGGAATCCGACATTGCCGGCCGGGCATTCTGGCAAACGCGGATTTCAATCGAGGTTATGCGCACTTGCGGTCCCCCATCTTCGCGTGCGGACAGTAAAATTTTTGTCGCGCTTTCGCCGAACGCGCCGCAAATCTAGCGAAAGGGGCGGGCAGCGTCAATCAAATCAGAATTTCAGCTCATGAAACGGTACCGCGGGTGCTGATTTTGCCTTGACGTTCGCACACGCATGCCTCATTTTGTGCGCGCTTCCGCATCCATCGCGTCGATACAACACGTGATCGCGCGACAGGTGAACTGATGACCGAACAGGTCGTGATTGGTTTCGCCCTCGTAGTGCTGGCTGGCCTCTTGAACGGGAGCTTCGCCGCTCCAATGAAGAGAATGCCGGCGTGGCACTGGGAAAACAGCTGGCTCATCTTCGCTGTGACCGGCCTTATTATTTTTCCGTGGATCATCACCCTCGCCACAGTTCCCCAAGTCGGCTCTGTCTACTCCGGGGCATCAGAAGCGACGCTATGGAAAGTTGTGCTGTTCGGCATCGCGTGGGGCGTTGGATCGACGCTTTTCGGCCTTGGAATCACCCGCGTCGGGATGGCTCTTGGGTTTGCCATCATTCTCGGGATTACCGCGTCGTTTGGATCGCTTTTCCCACTTGCGGTGCTGCATCCGGAGGAACTTCATTCGAAACGCGGTGAATACCTGATGATCGGCACTGCCATCATGATCGTGGGGCTTGTTTTTCTTGCGCTCGCCGGAAAGACGCGCGAACGCGACGCTGGAGCGGGCGGCGCGCAGCGGTCGGGATTTGCGCTTGGCCTCGTGATTTGTATCTTCTCGGGGATTTTCTCGTCGATGCTCAATTTTAGTTTCGTATTTGGGGACGAGATTCGCATTCGCGCGCTAGCGGCCGGAGCGAGCAATTCGATGGCCGCCAATCCGATCTGGTCACTCACGGTGACCGGCGGCTTTCTTTCGAATCTTGTTTTTTGCGTTTACTTGCTCAACAAAAATAAAACTTGGGGCGTCTATCGCGAGGGAAATTCGTCCACCTACTGGCTTCTCGGCGGGCTAACGGGACTTCTCTGGTACGGAGGCGTCGTGGCCTACGGTATGGGGGCCGCTTCGCTCGGCAAACTCGGCGGAATTGTCGGTTGGCCGGTCTTCATGACGCTCGACATCATCGCCGGAATTTTCTGGGGAGCGGTGACCGGTGAATGGAAGCAGGCGAGCAAACGTGCGCTGGGCTATTGCTGGACTGGGGTCGGGATCCTGATTCTTGCCATTGTCGTGATCTCAATTGGCAACGCGTCCTGAGAAGATTATTTCGAGGCGCTGCCGCCGGTTTTAATCGCGATTCCACTTACCGGATGCGTTCGCTTTGCGTCGACCCCACTGCCTTCTCTCACGATGTAGTATCGATTAGCCGGCAAGTCATTCAGAGTTTCCACCAGCCCGCTCGGCCAGCGAATTACAACTTTGTCCGCCTTGGACGCTTGGCCCAAACCGAAATGCAGTCGCAAGTCGCTCTGCGAAATGTACCCATCTCCGCTCCGAACTTCTTTCTCGCGCTTGTCCGCGCCCTGTTCGAGTGTGACCGCCGCTCCCAGCCCGGCTCGGTTTGATTTCACCCCGATGAGTTGCAGGCTGATGAAATTGCCAATCGGCGCTGTGTTGTAATAGATCGAAGGCGGCTCGTTCATGTTATTCACCACCGCCGCTTCATGCCCGTTGTTGAAGAGATCGCCGAGCGCCATGCCATGTGCTGCGTGGGGCTCGTTCAGCGCGGCGCCGGCCTGAGCGGTGATATCCGCAAACTTTCCGTTGTGAAGGTTGTAATAAGCCACTTTCGGCTCGCGATAGCTCGTGCCTAATCCCTTGCCATCCACCTCCGGGTAGACGTGCCCGTTGGCGATCAAGATTCCGGGCCAGCCACTGTTGTCAAAGTCGAAGAACTGTACGCCCCAGCCAAGCAGCCTTGTGATTTTGGCGAGGCCGGCGGTTTGCGTCACGTCATCGAAAAGATTATTGCCGCGGTTCAGATAAAGGGTCGAGGTGTCGTCGCTGAAATTTGTTTTGACGATGTCTTGCAGGCCCGAATGGGTGAAATCGTCAGCCGATACTCCCATGCTGCCCTGCAGCGTGCCGTCTTCGTTGTACGCCACGCCCGCGGTCTTGGCCATTTCCGTGAAAGTTCCGTCGCGATTGTTGTGGTAGAGAAGGCTGGGAGTCGAGTCGCAGGCCACGTAGATGTCCGGCCAGCCATCGTGATCGAAGTCCGCTGTCACCGATGTGAATCCGTAACAACCGGACGTATTCGTAATTCCGGATTTCTTCGATACGTCGGTGAAGGTTCCGTCGCCATTGTTGTGATAGAGCGCGTTGACGGGAATTTTCAAGCCACGCGGACCGCACATAACATTCAATCCCTTCCATTGGCACCATTGTCCCTGGCCAGGCCTCGGGACGGAATCGTAGGTAAAATCCACGTAACGCGCGACAAACAGATCTGCTTTTCCGTCACGGTCGTAGTCGATGAAGCTGCAGCCCGTATTCCATTCGTCGCGAGGAGTTTTCAGGCCGGCTTTTTCGGTTATGTCGCTGAACGTGCCGTCGCCATTGTTGTGGTACAGGACGTTTTGTCCCCAGTAGGTGGCGAACAAATCCAGATTGCCGTCGTTGTCGAAATCACTGGTGCAGCCCCCCTGCCCCCATCCTGGACGGGCGAGTCCGGCTTTTTCAGTGACATCGGTGAATGTTCCGTCGTGATTATTGTGGTAGAGGTGGCCGGTCGGTTCTTTTCCCTTCGGAAATCCTTCCACGGTTGAACCGTTAGGCAGAAAAATATCCGGCCAGCCATCGTTGTCGTAATCGAAGATGATGCTTCCATTCCCCGTCGTTTCGATGATGAATTCCTTGTGAGTGTCGCTACCGTAAAAATTCTGCATCGTGATTCCTGCCTGCCGGGCGATATCTTCGAAATGCACCACGCCGGGCTTCACCGCGGCAGGCGCGGCTTCCTGTTTCCGTTGAGATTCTTGTACCGCGCCAAGACTTGCGAGATTCGCGGCCAGAATTGCGCCCAATAAAAGCGACACTGGTATCTGTTTCATGTTCATGCGACGTTTTCAAAATTCGAGTCGGATTCCTCGATACTTCTCAGCAAATTCTGCAGCGGCAGGAAAGTTCCCGAGGCACAGAAGCACTGCGAGGCCGTATTCATTCCTTGTATGCTACAACCTCCTGCTGCGAGTCGCCGAGGCATTCGATTCCCAGCGCCACTATGTCTCCTGGTTTCAGGTAAACCGGCGAATCCATTCCCAATGCAACTCCCGGGGGCGTTCCGGTGCTAATCACATCGCCAGGCAGTAGCGTCATGAATCGGCTCACGTAGCTCAAGAGTTCAGCCACGCCGAAGATCATCTGCTCGGTATTGCTTTTCTGCCGCGTCGCGCCGTTCACCTTCAGCCATATATCCAGGTGCTCCGGTTTGGGAATTTCGTCGCGCGTTGCAAGAAATGGCCCTAACGGGGCAAACGTATCGGCACTCTTGCCCTTTACCCACTGGCCGCCACGTTCCATTTGGAATGCGCGCTCAGAATAGTCATTGTGCAGGACGTAACCCGCGACATGATCAAGAGCGTCCTGCTGCGACACATAGCGCGCCTCTTTTCCGACTACAAAAGCAAGCTCAACCTCCCAATCCAGGTTCGCGCCCCCTTTCGGCATCATCACTGGATCGTTCGACCCAGCGAGCGCACTGGTAGCCTTTAAGAAAATCACGGGCTCCTTCGGAATGGGCTGCTTCGTTTCTGCGGCGTGATCCTTGTAATTCAGCCCGATGCAGACGATCTTGCTCGGGCGGCAAATCGCGGCGCCCCAACGCACGGGCGATTCCACCCGAGGCAGATCGGCGGCATTCCTTTCTACCCAGTGGCGCAGTCGTTCGACGCCGTCTCCACCGAAAAACTCCTCATCGTAATCCATCCCCAAAGAAGAGACGTCGACGCGAGTGCCATCGTCTAGAAGTACACCGGGCTTTTCATTGCCGCGCTCACCGAAACGGACGAGTTTCATGGTCGGAAGAGTTTCATTGAGTTGAGCCGGTTTCCTGCAGCAGAGCGGCGCAGAAAAACAGCGTCCACTTACCTAATTCAGTCAACTCAATTCAGTCAAGGATATTCGACCGATTCGCGAGAATGATTTCAGCGGTTGAAACAAATAGGCCGAAAGGTATGGCTCGGCTGAACACTTTGGGGGAAACAACCTTTCCGAAGCTGTAGCTTAAAGCTCCCGACCGCGATAATTGTCGCTCAATGCAACTCTTTGCCCGCAAACTCCATTTCAACCACAGCGGACGCATCCAACCGGACAGAGATTGCCTTGGCGCTCGTCATCACTGCTTTCGCAAGAAACGGAATCTTATCGCGCCCGATTCTCGCCAGGGGTCCCGCAACACTGATGGCGGCAGCCACTTTGCCATTGTTGATGACCACCGGAGCGCTGATACACCTTGCGCCGAGCGTTGCCTCTTCATCATCGAGCCCGTACCCGCGCTCGCGGATGCTCTCGAGTTCGCGCCTGAGCCGCGACGTCTGCGTAATCGTGTGAGGAGTGAGCCGTTCGAATTTAATAGAGCCAAGAACGTGTTCTTTTTCCTCAGGTGGCAGAAACGCAGCCAGCGCTTTCCCCATCGCTGTGCAATAAACAGGACGCCACGATCCCACCGGCGAAGCCATCCGGAACGGATGCGGGCTCTGCAGCACATCCAGATAGAAGACATCCTGCCCGTCCAAGGTTCCCAGATTCACGGTTTCGCCCGTCACCTTCCAGAGATCCTGAAGCACGGGGCGGCTGATTTTTCGGAGCGAGGTTTGGTAGCTTACGCCAGAGCCCAGGCGCACCAGCTTCGGTCCCACGAGATACGCTCCCGAGTCGTCGCGAAACAAATAGCCCTCGAACTCCAGATGGGCCAGGAATCGGTACGCTGTGCTCTTGTTGATCCCGGTTCTCTGCGCAACATCCTTAAGCTGCAGACCCTCCGGCGATGAGTTCAATGCTTCAAATACCCGAAGAACTTTGGAAACAACTCCGACTGGAGCTGATTTCGATTGCCGTGCACGAATCATACCCACCCCCATGCAATAGCCGTAACGGAGTTCCCCGGCACTCTGCCAAACGATTTGGCGGCAGCGCTCGCTGGGGGACTATATACCTCACATTTTGAAATGTGAAAACTGAATTTTTTATCTTGAAAATATTTAACCCCCTTGCTATATCGCTTGAGCGCTCGAATTGTGTATTTTATAAGAGTGGTCACTTAGCCAGTGGGTGCTTTGCGATGGTTGCGGCAAGCAACGGCATCAAACAAGAACTCGTGCTCAAACTGAGTCCCAAAGACAATGTGCTAGTTGCCCTTTCGGATTTGCGGAAGGGAGAGACGATCGCGTGGTCTAGTTCCAGTTACACGCTGGCTACGGATGTCCCCGCAAAACACAAATTCGCCACTGAAAATCTTACCGCCGGCAGCGATGTCATCATGTATGGCGTCCTGGTAGGAAAAGCTACGAAGCCAATCGCCCAGGGCGAAGTCTTGACGCCACGCAACACCCATCATGAAGCCGCCCCTTACCACGAAAAAACAGAGGAGTATCGCTGGACGCCTCCGGAGATTTCGCGATGGCGCAAGACCACCTTCCAGGGATATCAGCGCGCGGATGGTCAGGTAGGCACGCGGAATTATTGGCTCGTGGTTCCGCTTGTGTTTTGTGAAAACCGGAACATCGGTGTGCTGAAGCAGGCGTTCGAGGAGGAGTTGGGATTCGCGGCGCCGCAAATCTATCGTCAGCAAGTTGCCGACCTCGTTCGTCAATATCGAACGGGCCGCGCAAATGAAATAGATGGCGGCGACACCGAGACGAGTGGCTCGCCTGCATCGCGTCCCCGCGTGTTCAAAAATGTCGACGGAATTAAGTTCCTGACTCACGAAGGTGGCTGCGGCGGAACGCGGGAAGATTCCGATAATCTGTGCTCGCTGATTGCCGGTTACATCCACCACCCCAACGTCGCCGGAGCCACCATTCTGAGTCTCGGCTGCCAGCATTCGCAGGTCGCGATCCTGCTCGAGCAGATCAAGAAGCGCGATCCGAAGTTCGCGAAGCCGCTTCTGCTGTTCGAACAGCAGCAAAGCGGATCTGAGCTTCGCATGATGTCAGAAGCGATCCGCAAGACATTCGCCGGGCTCGCGGAAATGGATGAGAATTCGCGCCGCACGCCGGCGCCCCTTTCCCAGCTGTGCGTCGGGTTGAAATGTGGCGGCTCCGATGGTTTTTCCGGTATTTCCGCCAATCCTGCCATCGGCTACACATCGGATATCCTCGCGGCGCTGGGCGGCCGCACGATTCTCTCCGAATTCCCCGAACTGTGCGGCGTCGAGCAGGAATTGGTGAACCGCAGCACGAACAAGGAAGTTGCGGATCGCTTCATTCAGTTAATGCAAGACTACGCCGCAAGAGCGAAAGCCGTTCGCTCCGGCTTCGACATGAATCCCTCGCCCGGAAATATCCGCGATGGACTCATCACCGACGCTATGAAGTCCGCCGGAGCTGCGAAAAAGGGCGGAACATCCCCAGTAACCGCAGTGCTCGACTATGCGGAGTATTCAACGGAGCCAGGCCTAAATCTTCAGTGCACTCCAGGCAATGACGTCGAATGCGTCACCGCACAAGTCGCGGCGGGGGCGAGCGTAGTGCTTTTCACCACCGGCCTCGGCACGCCGACGGGCAATCCCATCGCGCCCGTCGTAAAAATTTCTACCAATTCGGCGCTCGCACAACGTATGCCGGACATCATCGACGTTGATACAGGCGATATCATCCTCGGCAAAACTACAATCGACGAGATGGGCGAACTGATTCTCGGACGCGTGGCCCAGGTGGCGAGCGGCGAAATCCAAACGAAGGCCGAGCTCCTGGCGCAAAACGATTTCATCCCGTGGAAACGAGGAGTGTCCCTCTGAAGAACGCCACTATGAATTCGAATGGCTTCCGGCTCGACGGGAAATCCGTAGTCGTCACGGGCGGCGCCAGCGGCATCGGTCGCGCGATCGCGCTCCGCTTCGCAACAAGTGGTGCCCATGTCTATGTAATCGACATTCGTGCGAAAGAAGCGGAGGAGACGGTCCGGGAAATTTTGGAAGCGGGCGGCCAGGCGTCAGCACACGAATGCGACGTCACAAATCAGGAAGAAGTACGAAAGGCGTTTCGAGCCCTGGCCAAGCGTGGCCGCATCCACACGCTGGTGAACAACGCCGGCATCTCCCACATCGGCAAGCTCGAAACAACCACCGAGGGAGACTTCGACCGCGTGTTCGAAGTAAATGTGAAAGGCTTCTATAACTGTATGCTCGCCGCCGTGGAACACATGAAAGCGAACGGCGGCGGCGTGATCCTCAACATGGCCTCCATCGCTGGCTCCTCGGGGCTCGCTGACCGTTTTGCTTATTCGACGAGCAAAGGCGCCGTGATCGCCATGACCTACTCGGTCGCCAAGGATTACCTTGCATGCAATATCCGCTGTAATTGCATCTCCCCCGCCCGTGTCCATACGCCGTTCGTGGATGGGTACCTGCGCCAGCATTATCCCGGACGCGAAGCGGAGATGTTCGGCGAGCTTTCCCACTCGCAGCCGATTGGCCGGATGGCTGAGCCTCACGAGGTAGCGTCTCTCGCGCTGTATCTTTGCTCGGATGAAGCTTCCTTCTTGACCGGTGTGGACTACCCTCTTGATGGCGGTTTTTTCAATCTTCGTGGCCAATAAATTCGATTTCGCCTGCTCGGTTCGGGGGTAGCGCGTGGATCTGCGGCTGAATGATCACGTCGTGCTCATCACGGGTGGCGCGAAGGGCATCGGAGCGGCTATCACGCGAGCTTCGGTTCGGGAAGGCGCCATCCCCGTAGTCGTGGATAAAGATCAGCCCGCGTGCGAGAAATTATTTGCAGAGCTGAAGCTCTCCCCCGAACGCGGGCTTTATGTGATTGCCGATCTTCAACCTTCCGAGAATTGCGCAGAGGCAGTCGAAGAGACCGTCCACACTTTCGGTCGAATCGATGCCCTGGTCAACAACGCAGGCGTAAACGACGGCGTGGGCCTCGAGCACGGCACGCCCGACAAATTCGTGGCGTCCCTCCAACTCAATCTGCTCCATTACTACAACATGACGCACTTTGCCCTGCCGTATTTGAAGCACACGCGCGGCTCCATCGTCAGCATTAGTTCCAAGACTGCTGTCACCGGGCAAGGCAACACTTCCGGTTATGTCGCCTCGAAAGGCGCGATCCTGGCGATGACGCGCGAGTGGGCGGTGGAGCTCTTGCCTTACGGCATCCGCGCCAACGCCGTGGTTCCCGCCGAGGTCATGACGCCCCTCTATGAGCGGTGGCTCAGCAAATTCCCTGATCCAGAAGCGAAGCTAAAGGCGATCACCGCCAAAATTCCGTTCGAAAAAAGAATGACGACGCCCGACGAAATTGCTGCGATGGTCGTATTTCTCATTTCCGCGCAGGCTTCGCACATTACCGGGCAGCATATGTATGTGGATGGTGGTTACGTACATCTCGACCGGGCTTTGACTTAACTGGAGCTGACTCAACGGAGACGCATGGGAAATCCTTCTGCGCCAATCACCGAGCGAAGATATCTGATTCCTTTCATTCTGGTAACGAGCCTGTTTTTTCTTTGGGCCCTCGGCGTCAACCTCAACGACATTCTGATTCCTCACCTGAAGAAAACATTTAACCTCACCGATTTCCAATCGTCGCTGATTCAAACCGCATTCTTCGGCGGGTATTTCCTCGCGGCGCTGCCCGCGGGTTGGCTGATGGAACGAATCGGGTATCGAAAAGGCATTCTGGTCGGCCTTGGAACCTGCGCCCTCGGAGCGCTTCTCTTCATTCCCGCCGCTTCGATTCGAACGTACAGTTTTTTTCTGTTCGCGCTGTTCGTGATGGCCTGCGGGCAAGGCGTTCTCGAAGTCGCCGCGAATCCTTATGTCACGATTCTCGGTCCGCCGGAATCATCCGAACGCCGCTTGAACTTCGCACAGTCCTTCAACGCCGTGGGTGCGTGGGTAACTCCGTATATCGGAAAAATCTTCATCCTCTCGGGAATTGAATATTCCGCAGCCGCACTCGCCACGATGACTCCCGAGCAGTGGCAGGTTTATTCGGCATCCGAGGCCAAACGTGTCACCGGCACGTATTTGGTGATCGCGGGAATATTTTTGTTCGTCGCGGTTCTGATCTATTTTGCTCATCTACCCGAAGTTCGCGAGGCTACCGGAGAGGCGCTCGCAGAACCGGAAGCCGCGCCGCCAACCCACGCGAGCATCTGGCACTACAAACACCTGATACGCGGCGTCATCACCGAGTTCTTTTACGTCGGCGCGCAGGTAGGAGTCACGAGCTTCGTGATTCGTTTCACGCAACGCGTGCTTCCCGGCACGCCCGAAAAGACCGCCGCGAATTACCTTTGGTGGCACCTCTTCGGCTTCATGATCGGACGCTTTGCCGGTTCTGCCATCATGAAACGCGTCGCGCCTCCCAGGCTGCTCGGCATTTTTTCCACCTCCGCAGCCGTTTGCGCCATCATCGCGATTTTCATGACCGGACCCGTGTCCGTCTGGGCCGTCGTTCTGCTCGGCTTCTTCGATTCCATTATGTTCCCGACGATTTTCGCGCTGAGCATCAAGAATCTCGGCGTCTACACCAAGCTTGGTTCTTCGTTCCTGATAATGTCGATCATCGGCGGCGCAATTGTTCCCGCTGTCATGGGTTACATTTCAGATCGTAGCTCGATTCAAGCGGCCTTTTCGGTTCCGCTTGTCTGTTATGCGATCGTGATCTATTTCTCGTTCAGCGGCTACAAACCGGAGCCCGCCGCCGAACCGAATGCTTGAACGAGTGCTCGGATGAAATTGAAAATTACAATGTGGCGCGCATGAAGTTTCTAGTAACCGGCGGCATGGGCTTTATCGGCCAGTCCGTGGTGCGCAATTTGCTCGCCCGAAAAATTCCCGTCGTCGCGGCCGATCAGTCCGCGGATCAGGGGGCTCTCGCCATTCTTAAAAGTCTTGCACAAAGCACCGGAGCTACCTTTGCGTCTGTTTCTATGGACGTCGGCGATTTCCGCGACGTCATGAACGTGTTTCACAAGTATCCCGACATCACTCACTCAATTCATCTGGCCTACGTGATGGGGCCGCTCGTAGATGAAAACACCGCTCTCTCCACTCGCGTCAACATTCTCGGCATGACCCATATGTTCGAAGCCTCCGTCCACCGCAAGCTCGCTCGTCTTGTCTTCACCAGCAGCGAAACGGTACATGGACCTTCGCAGCAGCCCTACGGTGATCGCGCGGTGACCGAAGAGGATTTCTGCGATCCCGCTTCTCACACGTTTACATATGCGGTGATGAAGCTCTTAAATGAACACATGGGTCGACGCTACGTCGAGCGTCACGGAGCAAGTATCGTCTGCACCAGGCCTCCCGTCGTGTTCGGTCACGGTCGCAAACGCAGCGCGGTGATGTGGGCTGAACACTTCGCTTCGAAGCCGGCCATCGGCGAGCCGGTCACCTTACCCTTCGGACCGGAAACACGCGACACATGGATCTACAAAGATGATTGCGCGGAACAGCTCGTGCGCCTCGCGCTCAAGCCCAAGCTCGCTCACTTCGCTTACAACAACGGCGGACACTCGATCACCGCTGCCGAACTCGCGGCCATCGTAAAGAAATGGCTTCCCGGCTCGCAAATCGATTTCTCACCCGGCAGCGGCACGCCCCTGATCGACAATCAAGACGGCACTCGCTTAATACGTGAAATCGATTTCGCGCCGAACCCGCTGGAGCAAGGCGTTCGTGCGCACATTAACGAAGCACGCGCGTCAGCGGGGCTTCCGGCTGTCTAGTCTCGGTTGAGATGAGGACTCCAGAAGAAGAGGAATATATGCCGCCATTCATCAGCACGGTCGTGGGCAGCTACCCGCGAAACGCCAGTGTAGAAGACACGATGAAGAAACCCTCGCTCACCCGACCGGAAATCGACGAGCTAATAAAATGGGCAGCTCGCGATCAAGCCGACCTCGGTCTCGACGTCATCACCGACGGCGAGGGCTATCGCGAGAACATGTACTACTTCTATCAGAAGCGGCTTGATGGGATCACTTTCGAAGGAATGGTCAAGCAATCCTTCGGCACGGCAGGATTTGGCATCGAGTGCGCGCGGATAGTCGGCGAAATCGAGAACTCCCGCTTCGAACTGGCGCGCAATTGGAAACTTGCTCGAGATGCCGCTCCCGCCCACTGCCGCGTGAAGCAGACCATCACCGGCCCTCACGTCCTCACTCGCTTCAGCGTCAACCAGCGCCCGGATCTTTACCCTGACGAGCAAGCGCTCTGCCGCGCGTACGCAAAAGTATTAGGGGACGAAATTCGAGAAGTGATCGCTGCCGGCTGCGACTACATTCAATTCGACGAGCCGATGTGGACCGAGTCACCCGAAGACAGTCTTTGGTCGGCAAAAATCCTGAACGAGCTGATCGATTCCCTGCCACGAGTAAAATTCGCCCTGCATGTCTGCGGAGGAAACCCGCGGCGCAAGCGCGTCTATTTCACCAAATATACCGACCTCGTCCCCGCTTTCCGAGAAGTCAAAATCGACGAAGTCTCTCTCGAACATTGCACTCTCGGCTACGACCTGATGGAACTCTGGAAAACCTGGAACTTCAAAGGCGAACTAGCCCTCGGCGTAATTGACCAGCGCAGCGACACAATCGAAAGCATGGACGCAATCCGTGAACGACTCACGCCCGCACTCGCCCATTTCTCTCCCGATCGCCTCCTGCTCACCAGCGAGTGCGGTTTCGGCCACGTCCCCTTGAACATCACCCGCGAAAAACTTCGCGTCCTGGTCGAGGCCTGCCGCAGCCTTCGGTCGTTGAAGGCATCCTTGTGATCGTTGATCGAACTGCAATCCGCGATTTCGTGAATCAGGGAACTGGTCCCGCGGTTCCGGCGAACTGATGGATAAGAAAGACCGTCTGGGATACACTCTAGGCGGTTAGCGGGAAATAGTTCTTGGCAAGATGGCGTCTTTGGCGCTCCCTCAATAAGGAACACGTGCAGAAGGTTCTGCGCCCTCAGGCCTATGTGGCGCTGGTAGGAGTTTTCTATGAGCACTCAGCAAAATGTCATTCATTCCCGGATTCTAGCCGATGGGCAATCCGGCGAATTGCTGCGATTTTCCCGCGAGGACGCTCAATGGGAATGGATGAGCATGTCCGCTCGACGCTTGAATCCCGGCGAAAAGTTTTCAGCAACAACCAACGGAGAAGAAGCGGCGTTCGTGATTCTGGAAGGGAGGTGCACGGCGGGATGGGGCGCTGGCGAACAATCCATAGGCGAGCGCAAGGACGTATTCGATGGTCTTCCATACTGCTTGTACCTTCCAAGCGGCCACGCAGTCACGATGAAGGCTGAGACCGCCTGTGAAATAGCGGAATGCCGGGTTCCTTCGAAGGCTAAACTCGAGCCAAAATTGATCACGCCAAATGAAGTGATTTCAGGCCTCCGCGGCGGTGGAAACGCGTCCCGCCAGATACTGGACATCATTGGCCCCGCGTTTCCCGCCGACAAATTATTGGTGATTGAGGTGTATACACCCGGTGGCAATTGGTCAAGCTACCCTCCGCACAAGCACGATGTCCACAACCCACCCGCAGAAGTAGACCTGGATGAAATTTACTATTACCGCATCAAACGCCCTGAAACAGGGTTTGCGTTGCAGCGACTGTACTCAGGGGATCAGTCACGCGACGTGACCATACGCGCAAAGGATGGCGACGCCATTCTCGTTCGCTCGGGCTTTCATCCGGTGGTGGCCGGGCCGGGCTACGATGTCTACTATCTCAATTTTCTGGCAGGGACCTCTCGGACGCTTGCCGTCACGGAAGATCCCAACCACGTTTGGCTCAAGTCAACATGGAATGATATCGACCCGCGTTTGCCGCTGGTGCGGTAGGTCGCGCGAACAGAAATACGGAATCACCAACAGGGTCGACTCACTGGCTGGATTAAGGACGAGTTGGCTGGATGCGCGGATAAGCGCTTAGCGGGCGGCTGATTTAATCTCGGGTTTCAGTTCCGGCTTCGGCTCGTGCTAGTGTGCGCAAGTGCATTTCGCAGCCAGGAGAGTAACACTGATGGATCGCCGGATGACGGTGGCGCAAGCGATCGTTGCTTTCCTGCGGAGCCAGTATTCGGCGCGGGATTCGAAAGAATACCAGTTCATTCAAGGATGTTTCGGAATCTTCGGCCACGGGAACGTTGCCGGAATGGGGCAGGCCCTCGAGCAGGACGTACGACTACCTTACTACCTCTCGAGGAATGAACAGGCGATGGTGCATGCAGCCGCCGCATTCGCCAAGGCGAGTTTTAGGATGCGGACGCTGGCCTGCACGACGTCGATCGGCCCGGGCGCGACAAACATGGTAACTGGCGCGGCGGCGGCGACGGTGAATCGCCTACCGGTTCTGCTGTTGCCGGGTGACATCTTCGCGCGGCGAAATGTCGCGCCGGTTTTGCAGCAACTGGAATCGCCGTCCTCGCAGGACATTTCAGTGAACGACTGCTTCAAGCCGGTGTCCAGGTATTGGGACCGCATTCAGCGTCCGGAACAGCTTCTCACGTCGCTTCCCGAGGCTATGCGCGTCCTCACTTCGCCGGCAGACACTGGAGCAGTCACGATCAGCCTGCCTCAAGACGTGCAGACGGAAGCCTTCGATTTTCCGGAAGAATTCTTTCGGAAGCGAACCTGGATTATCCCTCGCAACCGTTGCGACCAGCAGTTGTTGTATCAAGCCGCGGAATGGATTCGCGCCTCGAAAAAACCGCTCATCGTCGCAGGCGGAGGCGTTCTTTATTCCGAATCATCGGAAATGCTTTCCACGTTTGCTCGATCTAATGGTATCCCAGTGTGCGAGACACAAGCCGGTAAGGGGGCCCTCCCTTACGACCATCCGCAGGAGGTTGGAGCGGTGGGCGTGACGGGCACACCTGGAGCGAACATTCTAGCGCGCGAAGCGGATCTGGTTCTCGGAATTGGAACACGCTACAGCGATTTCACCAGTGCTTCGAAAACCGCCTTTCAGAATCCGGCGGTTCGTTTCATCAACATCAACGTTTCAGAATTCGACGCTTTCAAGCACGCAGCACTTCCGCTTACCGGAGACGCTCGAGCGATATTGGAAGACCTGCACGTGGCCACAGCCGGGTTCCAAGTATCTGAAGACTATCGAGCAGGGATTGCCCGCTTTCGCGATGATTGGGAAAAAGAGGTCGATCGCATCTATGGCATCCGCAAGGGGCCGCCGATCTCGCAGGGAGAAGTGATCGGGGTGGTCAACGAGGTCACCAAAGCCTCGGACATCCTGGTGTGCGCTGCGGGTAGCTTACCCGGGGATTTACACAAGCTTTGGCGCACGCAGCAACCGGGCGGTTATCACATGGAGTATGGATTCTCATGCATGGGCTACGAAATCGCCGGCGGGCTGGGCGCAAAGATGGCGCATCCCGAGCTAGAGGTGTTCGTGCTCGTGGGCGATGGATCGTACTTAATGATGGCTCAAGAAATTGTGACGTCAATCCAGGAAGGCCTCAAGCTCAACATCGTGTTGCTTGATAATCATGGATTTTCGAGCATCGGGGGACTGAGCCGAAGCTGCGGCAACGAAGGAATGGGCACGAATTATCGATATCGGAAGGGAACAAAATACGACGGCGACAGTGTGCCCGTCGATTTTGTGGCGAACGCGGCGAGCCTGGGAGCTTGGGCTGTTCGCGCGCGGACGAGGGAGGAACTTGTGGCTGCGATCGTCTCATCGCGGAAGCAGCCCCGAACTTCTGTCGTTGTTGTCGAAACATCTTACGACGACAGAGTTCCTGGATATGAATCCTGGTGGGACGTCGCGATTGCTGAAGTTTCCACAAGCGAGGCAGTTAAGTCAGCGCGCCGGAAATACGAGGAAGCGCGAAAGAAGGAACGCTTGTTTTTCTAGTGCGACCGCGCAAGTGGGGTGCGGGGTCTGAGGTCGGTTTTTCAGAGTCGCGTAAAAAGAGGTGAGGGTGCAAACAACCGTGGAAGCAGCCCCAGCAGCGACGACGGCCGCGCAACCACCTCATCTCAAACGTGTCCTACATCTCTGGGACCTTATCTACTACGGCATCATCCTGACGTCACCAATCGCCGCAGTTCCCCTGTTCGGTGAAGCCGAGGTGCTCTCGCAAGGGCACGCCGTAACAACTCTACTTGTAGCGATGGTGGCAATGTCGGTCACAGCCGTCAGCTTTGGCCGTATGGCCGCGAAGTATCCCTCTTCCGGTTCTGTCTACACGTATATCAGCCGCGGCCTGAATCCATACCTTGGTTTCATCGTCGGATGGGCGATGTTTCTGGAGTATCTGTTTCAACCAATTCAGAACGCCCTCTACGCTGTCCTTGCGGTGCAGCGCGTTATGCCGCGCATTCCCTTCGCGATTATCGCGGCACTCGCCGTAGGACTCATCACACTGGTGACTGTCCAGGGGATCAAATTCACGGCGCGGACAGATGAAGTGATGCTTGGCTTCATGGTGGTGGTCACCGCCGTATTCCTCGTCGCGGCTTTCCGCTTCATCATTCTGCGTGAGAGCTTCGCGGGGCTTTTCTCGATGCAGCCGATTTACAATCCGGCTACCTTCCATTTACGCGCCCTGGCGGCGGGGACGTCGCTTGCAGCGCTGGTGTTTATCGGATTTGATGGCGTCTCCATCCTTGCGGAGGAAGTGAAGAATCCGAAACGCAACGTTTTGCTGGCCTCGGTCCTGGTGTGCGTCTTTACCGGGCTTTTCAGCGGTTTACAGGTTTACATTGCGCAACGAGTTTGGCCGGACTTCTCGACATTTCAGAATCCCGAGACGGCGTTTATGGATGTGGCACGAGTAGCGGGTGGGCAGATACTCTTTACTGTTTACGGAGTGATGCTTCTGGTCTCGAGCATTGCTTGCGGACTGGCCGGGCATGTGGGCGCGGCGCGTTTGCTCTACAGCATGGGGCGCGACGACGTGCTACCGAAAAAAATATTCGGTTATCTCAGCCCGAAAAAAAGCAATCCAATCTACAACGTCTGGATCGTGGGAGTGCTCGCGTACATCGGTGTGCTCACAATTCCGTGGGAACGCGCTGCGGAGATCGTCACCTTCGGCGCCCTTCTGGCTTTCATGGGCGTCAATGTGTCCGCATTGCGCCAATTCTGGTTTTCTCCGGAAGCGGTTGGACATCGAAGATTCTTTGTCGATGCATTCGTTCCAGGATTTGGTTTTGCATTTTGTTTCCTGCTGTTAATCAGCCTTCAGCCGTGGACGAAATACGCGGGCTTGGTGTGGCTGGCCATAGGGTTCGTGTACCTGGTCTATAAAACGCGAGGCTTTAGGCTGCGGCCCAAGCTATTCGATTTCAACGCATCATAGAGCGCCAGAGGCGAGTCACTGTGCGACCGTGCGATCCGGGGCTTGAACACGCGCCAAATGTAGGGCGAACCCACAGGACTCACGTACGCGCAATTCTGGTTGAAGTTTTCTCACCACGGCTTTGCTGGTATCTCCCGTGATTCGCCGAATCAGAAGTTCGGCGGCCTCGCTACCGAGTTGATGCTTTGGCAGTTCTACCGTCGTCAACCGTGGCCGAAAAATGCTGAGCCACGGATAATCGTCGAAACTCACCAGGCCGAAATCGTCCGGGCAACTCATGCCCATTTCCTCAGCGGCTTTCAGCAGTCCGATCGTCATCAGATGGTTCGCGACGTAGATGCCATCCGGCCGGTGAGACAGCAATGCATGCCCAGCGCGGAATCCGGACTCGATTCGGTAGTCCCCTTCGATAACCAATTCAGACTCGTAAGGAAGACCCTCCGCTTTGAGCGCATCGTGAAAACCTTGCCAGCGCTCCTTCGCGTTGCTTATTTTTAGAGGGCCGCTGATGAGTCCAATGCGTCGCCTGCCCGCTCGCGCCAAATGGCGCACGGCTTCGTACGCGCCGTGATAGTCATCCGTGATGACGGCATCGTTCGTGAGCGCCGCGTACGTGCGCATTACAAGAACAAATGGAAT
Organism: uncultured Acidobacteriota bacterium; assembly: GCA_963721825.1. Classification (GTDB taxonomy): domain Bacteria; phylum Acidobacteriota; class Terriglobia; order Acidiferrales; family UBA7541; genus Palsa-295. The sequence continues at coordinate 1,236,481 of CAVRLE010000004.1, forward strand.
GTTGGCCTCTTTGATCATCTGTCGCATGGGAGGCCGGAAGTCTTCGGAAGCTTTTGTGAGCAAGATACCGTCGACTCGCTTGGAAAGGAGCAACTCGACGGCACGCTCCTCCTTGTCGAGGATGTCGTCGCTATTGCAAAGCAGCAGATTGTAGCCGTGCTTCTGCGCAGCATCCTCAGCGCCGCGGACCACCAGGGGAAAGAAAGGATTGCCGATGTCCGGCACGATCATGCCAATTGTGTGTGTCCGGCGGTTCGCAAGACTCCGCGCAATAAGATTCGGCCGGTAGTTGAGTTTGCGAATCGCGGTCTCCACACGTTCACGAAGACGCTTTCCGACGTGCGCTTTCTTGTTTACGACGGCCGAGACGGTGAAGACGGACACACCGGATTCGCGGGCAACGTCATAGATGCTGGCTGCCTTTCCAGTCTTTTTTCGCGTCTTCCTGTTAGAAGGAACCATGAATCGTCAGTATCCTATAGAAACCGCCTGTTGCTTTCGTGCTGACTCATAGATTGCATTGAGGATGATCATATCCCGATGCCCCTGCACGCCATCGGGTTCGATGCTGCGCTTGTTCTGGATGGCCGAAGCGAACGCGTCCACCTCCGGGAGGAACTCGTCGACGATCTTGAATCTTCGTTCGATCCACCGTTTTCCGATTTTTCCCGTGAGCCGGCGTTCTTCGTCGAACGGGAATGCAGGCGTTAATGAAACCCAACCTTTTGTTCCTTGAACGAATACGAATGAAGAGATCGCTGCGCCATATGATGAACTACCCTGTACGACGGTGCCATTCGGGAACTGCAACCGAAACGAGATTCCTTCCTCTACCTCCGAAAAGCGCACTGTGTCGTTTGCCCAAGCTCGTGCAGTCACCGAAACGGGATCCTCTCCGATTAGCCAACGAGTTGTATTCACACAATACACTCCCAGATCCGTCAGTGGTCCACCACCCGCCATATTCGAATTCAGAAGCCAGGGCAAAGAGACCCCCGGCGAATGCAGTTCACTGAATGCAGTGTGAATCACGTCGATTCGGCCTAGATCGCCTTTTTGAATAAGCTCTTTCAAATAAAGGCAGCTTGGCTCGAAATGTTTGCGGTACGCCGTCATCAAGAGCACGCCGTTCCGGCGGCACGCTTCTACCATCTGGGCGGATTGTTCCACCCTGGCCGCGAGTGGCTTCTCGCATAACACATGCTTGCCGGCCTCTGCGGCTTGGATCGTTAGTTTCGAATGTTCGCCCGGAGGGGTAGCGATATATACCGCAGCAATCTCCGGATTCGCCAAGCACGCGGAGTACTCGTCGGCGCCGTAGAAAGTGTGAACCTTGTATTTTCGAGCCAGGCGGCCGGCTTCTTCTTTATTCCGGCCAACTAAGCCCGCAAGCAAGGCTCGTTTGCTCCTTGTGAAGCAAGGCAGCACCGAGCTCTGCGCGATAGCGCCGAGACCGACGACGGCAAAACCTACTCTTGGGGCAGTTTTCATCGGGAACCGTTTTCAGCGCAGCACTTCGCCTGCTAACTCTCGCGATCTGCGCGACCCAGCCGCTGATTGCGGATAGCTTTATGATCAAGCTGGCGCAATTCCTCGATTCCGCTGAGCACCTTGTGGATTGCGTCCGCGATCGCATCCACATCCGCGGTGCTTCCAAGGAAAAGCTGGTGAGGAAACCATACGGCTTCATGGTAGGCGGCGCGGTCCGCTTCCGGGCACGAATACATGTTTCTAAGATCGAGCGACTTTTCGCGGCCCCAACTCAGCGCCGGGAAATCGGAAGAATCCACTGGGAACAGCGAGCTTTTGTACACCGGTTCGTAGAAGAGGCCGTCGCAGGGAATGCCTTCTAGTTGTAATGCGCCGACAAAGGCCGCGCGCGGAACATCCTTGCACTGCGGTGCGAAATACTTCATGACGTAACCGTATGCTGCCTGTCTTGTAATTCTCGGATCGGGTTTCAAGAGACCGATACCGGGAGTATTTTTAATCCGGGATTCGAAGTGCTTCATATTTCGTTCACGGATCGCCGCATGTTCCGGCAAACGATCGAGCTGTGGACCGAGCACGGCCGCCTGAAATTCACCCAGCCGGTAATTGAAGCCGACGATGCGGTGATGATACTGGTCGGTGAGACTGGCCCGCCCAGCGTTGATATAGCTTTGGACGATCTCCATATATTCAAGATTGTTGGTAATAACGGCTCCGCCTTCTCCCGAGGTGATGAGCTTACTCGATTGGAAGCTGAATGCCCCCAGATCCCCCATCGAGCCCGCTCCCTTACCCCGCCACATCCCCCCGTGTGCGTGAGCGCAATCTTCGATCACTTTCAGGTTATGCGCCTTTGCAATACGCAATATTTCGTCCATGTCCGCGAAGCGCATCCCCAGGTGAACCGGAAGAATCGCCTTCGTCTTCGGGGTAATCGCTTTTTCAATGAGTTTTGCGTCGAGGCAGTAAGTATCCGGATCGATATCGACGAAGACAGGCACTGCGTTAACGAGTAGAACCGGCCCGACGGTGCCCTCCCATGTATACGCCGGCGCAATCACCTCGTCTCCGGGACGAATCCCAATCGCTTTCAACGCAGCTTGGATTGCAACCGTTCCGGTGTTCACGCACTGCGCGTACTTGGCAGTGTGAACCTCAGCGAATTTTTTTGCGAAGGCCAGCGCGTGCTTGCCAGGGAAGGGCTGCCCCCCCCACTTAGAACTGGAAAGCACATCTTCAAGCGCCCGCAATTCCTCTTTCGTGGACATTGGCCACGTTGTGAACGGGGTGTTGCGCAAAGGCTCGCCACCCGTAATCGCCAGTTTTCCCATGTACAGCCTCCTAGCTAGAACTGCGATGAAGCTATTTCACGGTTGCGATAAGCGTCTACGTTTGCAAGGTCGCGGGTCTAGGCTGTGTCAGGATTGGGAATCAGAATATCGCGCACCAAGCTGTCGAGGTCGTGGCAAGCAGCAATGAACTGGCGAAGAGTCCGGCGCGTCGGTCCGAACGAATCGAACTCCGCGATCGCGAGGCCTTCTTCGCTGTACGCTCGCCGGAAATCAGCGAACTTCCTCGATAGTTCCTCGACCATTTTGGGCGGCACAGGCTCGTCAATACGGGAGCGAGGCTCAATGTCGCTGGCATTGAAGCGAACCTGCCAGGAATAAGGAGGCGAAATTACCACGTCGCCTCCGATAAGCTCGCTCCAGTGCATGTGGTTTCGAAATGCCGCGGAGAGCAACCGAATTCGATAGCCGCGTTCTCGGAAAATCTTGTAAGTCTTTTTGAACACGGCGACGCCCGCCCACTCCAGATATCCCGGGTCGATGGAGACATTTTCTTTTTCGATCAGCACCTTCAGCCAGTCATCGAGGCGTCCCACCATGATGGTGCACACAGGCCCCATCGTCGCGATTTCCTTGCCTTCCCGCTCCCGTCGCTTGAGACCGCGCTCGACGGACTCCGCCACCGCAATGCACTGCGGCAATGTGAAGCATACCGTGGCATTAATGCTGATTCCGCGATACGTGGCTTCTTCGATCGCTGGGATTCCCGCTTGAGTGACCGGGATTTTTACAACCATGTTGGGCGCCAGCCGGCTGAATTCCACCGCCTGTTCGACGATTGCCTGGGAGTCGCGAAAGAGCCGCGGATCAGTCTGAATCGAAAGCCGTCCGTTTTTGCCGCGGTGCGTGTCGAAAATTGGCTTCAACAGAGCGGCGCTCTGCACGGAAACTTCGCGCACGAGTTGCCATGCGATTTCATCCTCTGTGGCAGTGGGGAGTTCCTTGATCAGAGTCTGAATGCGGCTCTTCCAGACGTTTATTTCTTTCTTGAGAATTCCATGCACGATGACGGGATTGCACGTAGCTCCCACCGCACCGTGCTCGATCGAGTAGGTCAACTCCTGAATGGAGGCAGAATCATTCCACAGGCAGGTCGGCGTAGTTTGCGTCATTTTGTGCAACGGGCTCTTATAAGCAGCACTGGTCGCGTGAGTCATACGTCCCTCTTGGCAGAATACAGAAGCGTTACGCGGATGAGCCCACCTCGAACGTGATTTTGACCGGTATCTTTTGTAGGTAAGATTTCTCAGCCGCCACTGCGATTGTGAGCGCCTTCAAGCCGTCGTCGCCGGACACTCGTGGCGGCCGGTCATTCAAAATGCTTCGCACGAAATCCCGAACTTCCGCCAGATACGCATCCTGGAATCTGGTGAGGAAGTGGTCCGCAAGGATTTGCACGCCTCCCTCAGCCCTCAAGAATGTCGCGGGAACCTGTCGAAGACTCCCGACGAGGATCGAGCCTTTCGACCCGACGATTTCTGTGCGGACGTCGTAGCCGTAAACAGCCTGCACATACGACTCAACGTTGCCAATCGCGCCGTTCCGATACTGAAGATTGACTACGCTCGCAACGACGTCGCCGTAATGCGCTACCTCCGGGCGAATCGCCACCGTTGTATACGAATGAACTTCCGACACTTCGTCCTGCATCAGCCAGCGAGCCAAATCGAAATCGTGAATCGTGTTGTTGTAGAACACCATACCGTTCAGGTTCGACTGGTACGCAGCCAACGGCGGTGCGTCCTTATCGCGGCCCACCGACTTGAAAATCACAGGGGTTCCGATTTCGCCGCCTTCGATTCGTTGCATCGCGGCCGCATAGGCCGGGTCATAGCGCCGCATGAACCCAATCTGGAGACGCACGTGCGCTTTGGATACTGCCTCGAGCGCCGCACGCGCGTCGGCAATGTTCAGCGCGAGCGGCTTCTCACAGAGGATATCCTTGCCTGCGCGGGCAGCAATTCCTATAGCCTGGGCGTGGAATTTATCGGGAGTTGCGACTAGAACCGCATCGAGATCCTTGCATTCGAGCATTGCTTCGAGGCTACCGTATGAAGTTTCGATCTCAAGTTCCGCTGCCACCTGGCTTGCACGCTCCGCGGCAGCATCCGCCACAGCGACCAAACGGGCTTCCGGCACAAGGCGGCGGATATTTTCCGCATGGCGTTTGCCCATCTCCCCGACGCCAAGTACGCCAACGCCCAGCTTGCGCATCTGAAAATGCTCCCGAAAGATTCTTGTTGCTCGCGCGCCACGGACGCGCCCGTCAGAACAAATCCGACAACCAAAACAGTTAATGAGCCCCGGCTGCAGCGCCGAGGTCGTTCACAATCCCCTGCAGGTACTTCAAGCTGGCAGCAATGCTCTGAGCGGGCGGAATGGGTGTGGCGCCAAATTTCACGTCTTGCTCTACCACCGACCATCCGGAATAGTTGTTCCGCACGAGTGTCCGAAAAAAGGCTGGAAAATCAATATTGCCTTGTCCGATCACTGTGAAAACCTTGTGTTCGATCGCCTCTTCGAATGTCCACTTGTTGCGCCGCGCAGCTTCCAATACGCTCGTATCGCAATCCTTGATGTGAACGAAACGAAGCTGGCTTTTATATTTCTCGGCTTCTTTCACCGAGTCGCCATGGCCGTAAACGCAGTGCCCAGTATCGAGACACAGGCCGACATTCGTGTGCGAGGTTGCATCGAAGAAAAGCTCGCATTCCTCGGGAGTTTCTACATAGGTCGCAACGTGCGGATGGAACACAAGGTCCAATCCGAAGTCGTTCGCCACTTTCTCAGCGTCAGCCACGATTTTCCCAATGTGCTTCCACTGCTCCATGCTGAGCTTGGGGCAACCCTCATCGTAGGCGCGCCCGGAATACGCGTTCCGTTCGTTGGATTGGTCATCCGCGATCACAAGGAATGGAGCCTTCAGAGTTGAGAGGAGGTCGCCGACCTTTCGGATCCGCTCGATCACGGCGGTGCTCGCCCCCGGATCGGTCATCTTTATCGGCACAAACGAGGCGAGCAGCTTCAATTTCCGCCTTTCGAGTTGCGGTTGAAGAATTTTGGGATCCGTCGGAAAGAAGCCGTAAGGCCCTAATTCCGTTCCGGTGTAACCGGCGCCAACCATCTCGTCGAGCATCTTCTCGTAGGATTGCTCCCAGGACGGTCCGGGATAATCGAGCACTCCCCAGCTATCGGGAGCCGATGCAAATTGAAATCGTTCTCTAATTGCGCTCATACGTTCCTTATCCACCACTCATTGAGATGAAGTGCAAAACTTCGAGCATCTATTGCCACGGTTCCAGCACAACCTTCATCGAGTCCCCATCCATTGATTTTTGCATCGCGGCATGCACATCGCGCAAGCCAAACCGGTGCGTGACGAATTCCCGCAGCGGGTAATGCTTCATGTATCGCACCATCTGCCTCATTCCCGGTCCATAGGCCGCGGGCTCTTCGCCGCCGACGCCAAGTATGCGCGCATTTTTCGCGCACAGATGCCGGTGGGGACTAATGGCCACTTCGCCCAGATCGGAAAAGTTGCCGGCTTCCACGAGCAGTCCGCCGATGCGCAACATCTCGAGCGCTTCCCGCACAGCCTCCGGAACTCCGGCGCATTCGATCACCATGTCCGCGCCGCGGCCGCTGGTTAAGTCCTTCACGAACTGCAGGCGTTCCTCCTTTGAAGTGTTCCCCACGTTCACCGCGTGATCCGCACCCAGGCGCTTCGCGAAATTCAGGCGGTAATCCGAAAGATCCACTGCGATGATGGTTCCCGCGCCTAGCATGCGCGCTTTCATCAGGAAACACATTCCCAGGGGACCGGCGCCGAGCACAACCACGGTGTCGTCGAAGCGAAACGACTCATTCGGAAACGCAGACATCTGCTTCGCACGATCCAGCCCGGCGGACACAGCAAAAATCTCGGTCAGCACTGCTACTTCGGACGGTAAATCGTCCGGTACTTTCACGAGAAAACTTCCCGGAAGGATGTAAATGTATTGGGACCAGCCTCCGAATAAATGCGGTGGATTCTTGGCGCTCAGGTTATTTCCATAATCAGTTGAGTTTTCGCAGCAATAATATGGAAAATCGTGCCGGCAGTAGTAACACTTCCCGCAGGAAATATTCGCGCCGATTATTACCCGATCGCCTTCGCGCAGTGGGATTCCTTCGAAGTCAGTGTAGGTCTCTTTCCCGCCAATCGAGGCGATCGTGCCGACATTTTCGTGTCCTTGAACGATCGGGAATTCAAGCGTGCGATTGCCGTATTGCGTGGTGTAGCCCTGAAACGTGTGCTTGTCGGTTCCGCAGATCCCGGACATTTCCATCTTGACCAGCACGCAACCGGGAGCCGGTTCCGGCAGCGGATATTCCCGAATTTCGTACTGCCCGGGTTTTACGAGTGTTGCTGCGAGTACGCCTGTGGCCGCCATATCGATAGTGTGGATTCTTCGCCGATTCTGTTCTTCGCCAAAGCGAATCGGACTTTCATTCCTGAAGGAGCCTGCGGGAAACCGGTCGCAGTCCCGGTCTCCGCGGCGTCTTGCTATTTCCTGTCCGTGTTTCCGGTTCGGTTAGAAATCCAGCTTCAGCGAAAGCTGGCCAATGCGCCCCGGAAGAGTTGCTGTAACCAAGCCAAAGGATGCCGACCCGAGAATTCCGCCCGGCGTCAAGAACTGAGCATGATTGAACAGGTTAAAGAACTCGCCGCGGAATTGGAGATTAAACCGTTCGGTGATTCGAGTGTCCTTGATCAGGGCAAAGTCCCAATTGTTTATTCCGGGCCCATGGAAAAATCGCCGCCTGGCGTCGCCTTCCAGGCCCACGGCTGAAGACGCAAACGCTGTCGGATCGAAATAGAAGCCTCCCGACTTTCGCGGGTTCTCCCGAACCAAGGGACCCACCTGATCGGGAGTATCTACCGGGAGAACGATCGGGCCGCCGAAAGCGGTGCCTAACAAGGAGTGGTCATCGGTTTCGACCAGGGTAACGGGGAGGCCGGTGGAGAATCTCGTGATTCCGCTGACGGCCCATCCATTCGTCAGCTGCTTTGGTCCCCCCAACTTATCGATAGGCAGAAGGTAGTTGTAGCTGGCGACGAAATTATGGGTGCTGTCGAAAGCAGAAAGACCACGGCTCAGCCGATGGTTCACAGGATTGATCTGCTCGCCATAGCCGGAAGAATCGTCAAACGCCTTGCTCAACGTATAACCAACAAGGGTCTGGAGCCTGCCGCTGGTGTGGCGATAGTTGATCTGAGCAGAGTTGTAGGACGAAGCGCCCGCAGTGATGAAATATGAGTCGTTGCCAAAGGGAATGATGCCAAGCTGCCCGTTGGGAAGCAACGTGGAACAACCGGGAGCGCAAGGCAACACGGTACCCAGCGGCAGAGCAACTCCGCTGAACGGCGCGCGCGTGCCCAACACGAACGAGTTGTCCGGACGAATGTATACATTGTTTTCACCGCCAGGCCCGCAGCCCTCGGCTGCGAGCGAAAGGCACAAAGCAGGATTACCTGGATTGGCAGACATCGAGGCAAGCAGGCGGTGACCCTGGGTGCCCACATAACTTATGGTCAAGAGATCGGCGTGCGTGAACTGGTGCTCAATCGAGAGTTCGTATTCTTCCGCATAGGGGAGACGATTATGGTTGTTAAACGCCGGTGAGCTGCTGATCGTGCCAAAAGCGCTGAAGAAATCGGGCAGCGTATCTAACGGAGGACCGGCAGGATTCCTTCTTGAGAAATTCTTGGGCGGCGGGGCCACCGGGAAAAAGTTTGGGATCGATGTGCCCGCAGCCCGGTTCGTAAATGGAGCGGCAAAGTTCGGCTGATTTTGGCCCGAAAAATCTCCGAATGGTGCATCTCCTATTTCATTAAAGTCCGTGGCGCCTTCAAAGGTGCTGTAGAAAATGCCGTAAGCGGCGCGGAGGCTTGTCGAGCCTGGGCTACCGAGCAATTTGCCCATCCAGCCGTCGTGCTGGCCAAATGCATATGCCAGTCCGAGTCGAGGAGCGAAGTTATTCTTACGGATGGGCGCGAGAGTGCTCGGAACGTGAGGGTCACCAGGGAATACCCACCCAGTTGGCGAACCTGGAATAACAACAGACTGTTCACCAGGGATTAGTGTCTGGAATTGATTGAATTTCACTCTCCATGGAGCGCTCACGTCGTATCGTAGGCCGTAGTTGAACGTCAGATTCGATTTCACGCGCCAGCTGTCCTGGGCAAATAATCCGAAATAAAAATTTCGGCCGTAAGAAGGAAACGCCTGTCCTTGAACATACTGGCTGGGCGCGCCGATAAGGAAATCGGCAAAGTCGCTGCCTGTTTCGCTCGGCTGACCACTGAAATTGCTGCCGAAGAAGAAGTTGCCATTCGAGACGTTATCAAGAAGATTTTCTTCAAGCTGATCGTAGTGAAACTGGCCTCCGAATTTCAGACTATGGGTACCGATGATTTTGCTGTAGTTGTCCAATACCTGGTAAATGTTATCGATGAGACCGTTTGGACGGCTCGGTACTCCGATTACAAAGTTATTGAAATCGATTTCTGGAACGCCTTCCAACGCTGGTACTACTGGGAATATGCCGGGAGCTCTGTTTGCTCCCGAAGCAAATCCAAGACTGGCCAGAGTGATCCCTTTTCCACCTTGCGGTTGATTGAATGCGGTGTCCAGACGGAAATAACCCAAACGAAATTCATTCACTGAGGAGGAACTGATCGTTTTGGTGTCTCCAAGGTTGATGTTGTGGGTCTGCCCTCTGCCATCTACGTTGAAGCCCGGATAAACAGGTGCATTGCCAGGCCAATACGGATCGATGCGGTTATATTTATCGTAATAGTAGTAGGCGGTCAGCAAACCAAATCGGGTGTTGGCGTCACCGCGCAGACTGAACTTATTGTCGCTAAGGTTTATGGCTTGTGAGTTCGTCGTAAACGTCGGCACGCCCGACACTGCTCCGTTCGCAGGCAGAATGAACGGCAGAAGGTTCGTCGAAATTGGATTGAACGCGCCGGTCGGCAACAGTCCGTTGGGAAATACGCAGGTGGCTTGTGTGCAACCGGGAACGAAGTAGGCTTCGCCAGCTGTAACAGTCTGGTGGGTGGTGGTGGCGAACTGTTGAGTCAACTGACTCGCAAAGGCCGCTCCGTTCACCACGGTCGGATTGCCGTGTCCATCCACAAAACTGCTTTCTAAGCTGGTCAAATCTCCGCCTAAGACGTCCGAGGTTGGCGCCCCCTTGATCACCTGCGTCACTCCTTGAATCAGACGGTTTCCCTGATAATCACCAAAGAAAAAGACCTTGTCCTTGATGACCGGCCCGCCAAACGTGCCGCCGAATTGATTCTGGTGATAGGCGCCCCGGCTTCCGTGGTCAAAGAAATTCGCTGCGTCGAAATCCGTATTGCGCAAGAACTCGAAAAGATTGCCATGATATTGGTTCGTGCCGGACTTGGTGACAACGTTGATAAGCCCGCCGCTGTAGTTGCCGTACTCGGCGTCGAAATTGTTGGTAAGGATACGAAACTCATGCAGTGAGTCCAGGTTAGGTATCGCTCCTGCCCCGGAAAATCCCAACTCTTGCACCAGTACCCCATTCAGAATGAAGCCATTCTCAGACTCCCGCATGCCATTCACGGAGTAAGCCCCGGAATTCAAGCTGCCCGAAACCAGCGGAACAGCGAATCCTGCAGATATGAAGGGACCCGCGAAGGCGCCAGTTATCTGCGATGCCGACGGCGCTACTCCAGGCTGCAGAGTCAGCAAATCGGTATAGCTTCGGGATACGAGCGGCACGTCCACCATTTCCTTGCCGGTGATGACCTCTCCCATCTGCGTACTCTCGGTATCCACGTGCAACGCCGCGCTGGAGACTTCGACCTTTTCAGAGGTTGTTCCTACCTGCAAGGAGACATCTATGACTAGCGCCGAGTTCACGTCGACCACTAGACCCGTCTGGCGGTAGGCTTTGAAACCGGTCTGCTGTACGTCCAGCGTGTACGTCCCTAGCGGGAGCGCTTGAAACGAATAAAATCCTTGCCCGTTTGTGGCCTGCGTCGTCGCCAAGCCCGTCCCCACGCTTGTGGCAGTCACAGTAGCGCCAACAACGACCGCGCCGGTGGCGTCCGTCACGGTCCCGGAAATACTCGCCGTTACGCCCGCGATCAGTTGGCCGCTCAAGACAAGAATAAAACCAATCACCAGAACCACAAGAAGACGTGCGCTCAATCTTCGATTTCGCATAGTCCCCCCAAGTTTAGCAACGCTCGATTAAATCCCATGACAACCCTTTTTGGGGCCATTCGGATACGTGCACCCAGCCGTCTAACCGCTTATCGCTGTGGATGGCTTATAGTGCAGCCCCCTGTGCTTGTCAAGATGTTTTGCTCGTGGCAGGCCACACTGTTTCCCGCTTTGGCTTGATAACCGATTAGAACCGCGGAGGATATTTTGAGCAAATACAGATCGGAACAAGAAGAGCCTTTCGAGGAACCCTTCCAAAGACTTGTGGAGATGGACAACGACGGATTCCCAGAACTAATCGCTGCTCTTCACCATCGGTCTCTAAACAAGGGGAAGTCTGTTCCGCAGGCTACAAACGCGGCACGATCGTCCACCTGACGGCAACTCTACCAACGTGGTCAGAGCGACCCGAGCGTTGCCATCTTTCCACCTTCCATGAGCTGTCACCGAAAACACCTTGGTCAGACTTCTAGGTTATAGGAGTACAGGTACGCTCTGCTCTTGTCACCCTCGTCGAGGTCGGTTTTTCAAGATAGCACCTTGACACGGGCTCCCATTCCCAGCTATTAATGACGGGCTCACTCAGACGAAAATCCGCGGAAATTCTCAGAACTCATTCCACTACCGAACTGAGTGCAGCGGAGAATTGATGGTGCGCCTGCCCAGCCGCCCTGTTTTTGTCTGTTTGTTTGCCTCCGCGTTGCGCGCCGGCCTTGGCGCAAGGTTTGCCAGTCGCCTTTCTTTCAGCCTACAGAGAGAGTAGGTTCGAGATTTTTATGGACCAGCTACAATATTTGCGAAATTCTGACAAAAGTCGTAAGGAGAAACAAGCCGTGAAGAATATCATTCAAGTGACCGCAAAGGCCGCCCTGCCTTTGTTCGCGCTGTTTGCAGCCGCAGTTTGCGTGCAGGCCCAACAATTAAACGTGGGAGACGTGGTTGTAGCTGTGCAGGGAGGATACCAAGTCTTCGCTCCTGCCGGCGGCGCGGCCAAGGCTACTATCTCGGCGCCCTCGGGGAGCGATACGATGAGCGGGTGCGCTTTCGATTCCACGTACCGCCTTCGCGCGGCGGATCTCACCGGAGCCGAAGTCTTGAAATTTGCAATCCCCTCTCCGTTCCATTTCATTTCCACCCAAACTGCGACGACTGCGGCTTCTCCGCAGTCGGTAGTGTTCGACGGCCACAACAACTTCTTCGTCGCACACGAGGGAGGAACGATCAAGAAATATGGCCCTTCGGGGAACCTCCTTGGATCCTTTACGGTAAAAGTTGACTCGAGGACTTTTATCTCGCTCGAAATCAGCGCCGACGGAAACACCCTGTTCTACACCTCAGGGGGATCGACGATTCGAACTTTCAATATATCTACTAACGCAACCGGCAAGACTACCGTGAGCGGATTGAACGGCAGCAACCTGTTTGGCCTTCGTTTACTAGGACCCAATTTTGATGGTACTTCCGGCTTCCTCGCTGCTATTGGGAAAGATGTTGTGAGCATTACTGGCTCAGGAACGATTGTGAATTCCTATGTCAACAGCGTCGACGGCAGTAGCAACAATTGGCGGGCCTTGGCCTTCGCTCCAGGTGGGGCGCAGTTCTGGGCCGTCAATCTTGCTACTGGGCACCTGTTTGAGTTCACAATCAGCCCGCCGGCGAAAGCACTTGGCCCTATTTCCACGACAGCCAATACGAATAACGGCCAAAGTGGCGTCTGCGTGGATGGTGCGTTTAGCGCCGCTCAGCCTCAACCTATCTTGAAGACTGCCACACTCACGCCCCCGACAAGCAATTTCGCCACAATGACATTCACCGTGTCTGGAACTCCGCTTTCGCTCGGCAACTCGGTCTCTTCAGCGAGCACCAGCACGAATCTGCTCAATGTGAATATAAACTTTGCCCAGAACCCCAACCCACCGTCGGTGACCGTGAACGCTTGGTTTACGGAAATCGACCCCGCTGTTGGGATATCCGATCCTGCGGCTGCACCTGCCCCCAGCAGCCTCGCGTGCTTGGTAGTCGATACGCCGTCAGCGACGAACAAATGCGGTGTCGTCAAGCTGGAATTCACACCAGATGACCAGAATGTTTTCCTTTCAGCTAACCTAGGGCTGCTGACGAGCCAGAACAGCATTAATCCCGTTTTTTTTGCCGATGAGGAGAACTCGGACACGACTTTCGTTGTTCACGGATCCACCTACGGCGGGGGCACTAGGGGTAGCACCGTTTTTTCGCTTCAGGAACAGCCGCTCTCCGCGCCAGCGGGCGGTGCGGTGGCGTGCGGGTATCAGAATCCGGTCACGACGAGCCCCTCGGACTTCCCCAATGCGAAAACGATTGCCCTCAAGTTCGCATTGGCCTCGGATTTTAATCATTGCAGTACGCCCTTCACCAGTCCAATGACTTTCGTGCCGCAGGTGAATCTGGTGAAGCTCGATCCAAACGGGCTTACAGGTACGCTAGAACTCGGATTCGGGACGGCTGGGCACTCCGCCCCTCCGTATCGATTTTCCCCGCCCTCGAGTTGGATCGTCAATGTGGATACGTCTACCGTGGCGGCCCCTGGATGTTACATTGCGACGACGTCCGATGCTGGCAACCAGTTCGCCAGCTTTAGCTATTCTTCGCAAACCAATCCAGCCACAGTAATCATTAGTATTGGCGGCGCTGATTGCAGCAAGATCAGTCTGCCTTAGGCTTCCCGTGGGCTTTTGAGGGAGCGCCGGGTCCGAAAATACCCGGCGCTTTTCTTTTGGAAGGACTGTCTGATCATCGTGTGGATTCAGCGATGACTGGACTGAGGTCGCTGCGCTTCAACAGAGCGTCACTCTGTGCTTCTTTCCTGACCTCTTCGAGAATACGACGAGCCTCGGTGTAGTGGCGAGCGGCCCCACTTTGGTCGCCGGTGAGACGCAGTAGCGTGCCTAAGAGGTAATTGCTTTTAACAACGAGCACCTGCGCCTTCAGGTCTTCAGCTTTTCGCTCAGCTGACTCCAACTCTTGGCGAGCCCGTGCATAGTCCTTCGTGGCCAGCAAGGCTTCGCCCATAGAGAGCGAGCATTCTACAGAAATGTATTTCAGCCTGTGGGAGTCCGCCTCTCGAGCTAAGTCCTTCAATGATGCAATGGCGGCCTTCGAATTGCCTTGCTTGACGACCGTTTTTGCGAGATTCACCTTGATCATTAGGATCGCGTAGGGATCTTTCGTCTTAGAGGCTAATTGCAAAGCCTGTTGATATAGCGTCTGGGCCCCTTTGAAATCGCCGTTGTAAAAGAGCCGGTCACCCTGGAAGTTGAGAGTCTGGGAGATTTTGGGATCACTCTTTGCCTCCCGGGCCACAACTAGAGCTTCGTTGAGGATTTTTTGCGCCTCATCGTCTCTTCCCACCAAGCTCAGCTCATGCCCGTAGTTGCTCAAAATATCTGCTAAGGGAACGCCACGTTCGCCGACCTCTCGGACGGTCTTTTGGGCCTCTTCTTTCGCGCGAAGGGCGGCGCCGTAGCGACCTTGGAACTCGTACACCGATCCGATGCTATCCGACTCGATGGCTTGCCAAAGGCGATCGCCCGCGCTACGCCAGAGTTCAAGAGCGCGGAGATAATAGCTCAGCGCTTGATCGAACTGCGCTACCCGGGCAGAGGTTTCCCCAATGTTATGCAAAGTCATGGCGGTATCCACGGGGATTTTTAGTTTCTCGCGAGTTTGCAGAGCTTGTTGAAAAAAAGTGAGGGCGTCATCGTACTGCCCCAAATTGAAATATGCGTTTCCGATGTTGTTCAAACACAGTCCCTCATAATTTGCGTCTCCAGCGTCGTGTTGTATCTGTAACGATTCTTTGGATAACTTCAGGGCTTGGTCATACTGTCCCAGGTCAGCATACAGATTCCCCATATCGATCAATGTATCGCCGGTTCCTTTCTTGTCACCTACCGCCTCCCGAAGCTGCAGCGCCTCCTGGTAGTTTTTCAGAGCCTCAGATGATTTTCCAAGTCGGCCCTGTGCCTGGGCCATTGCATTGAGGGTCAGAGCAATACCGCGTTTGTCGCCGAGGCGTCGTTTGATTGAAAGCGATTCTTGCAAGCTGCGAAGCGCATCGTCGAGCTTATCGAGTTCCCGGTACGCGACGCCAAGGCTGTGCAGGCTCGCGGCTCTTTGACCATCATTTCCGAGCTGTATGCTCAAACTGAGGGCACGGTTTAGATAGTCTAAGGCATTCTGTGAATTCCCCGCAGATATCTCGGTCCGTCCCATGCCGATGAGCGCGTCGACGTGTTTCGGATCACGAGAGAGCAGTTTTGTGTACTCGTTCCGGGCCTTGTCGAGTGCGCCGGTAACTTGGTATAGGCTAGCGAGATTGAATTCTACGTCAGAATCATCCTGGTACATCGTAGCCAAGCGTTCGTAAGCGTCGATAGCTTTCTGTGGGTCATTTTCGATGCGAGCATCGGCGGCAAGAATCTGGAGCCTTTCCGGCTGAGGCAGGTTTTCGCTTAAATCGACAGCTTTCCGCGCGAATTGCTGAGCTTGATTTTGGTCGCTCAGATTGAAGTAGGTTTCACCAAGCTTTGCATATCCAAGCGCGAATGTCTCATCTTCCTTGATACTTGCTTCGAAGCTCTTGGCGGCATCATTGTAATTTCCTTGTCGGGCTAGCTGCAGACCCCTGTTGTAATCGCGCAAAGCTTCGAGGGATTTGGACGACGGAGTAAAAGCTGCTGCATTCAGTTGTTTGACGCTAGCAGAAGACAAGTCGAGATTCTGCTGAATCAACTGCGCGAGCTGATTCACGGTGCGCATGAGTTCCTGCTCGTTGGGCGCTTCTGCCTTGAGGGGAATGGACCGCTGTCGCTTCAGATCTTGAAGTGTGGCGTCGACCCGAATCTGGGTGCCAAACTTTAGATACTTGCCAGAAACGATTCTATCGGCGCTGGTAAAGTCTGCGATCCGATTAAGCGTGCCCTGGTCCAGATCTGCGTCGGCAGAAATATGAAGATCACTTAAAATCCGCTGTAGCCGGTCCGCTGATACTGTTCGGAGGGCTGAAGACTGGCCCACATCAGTCGTCAACATTTCCGCCAACCCGGGCCCGAGCCAGTTCAGCGACTCGTCCCCAGATGCGTTCCGAAACGGTAGAATCGCAAGGGAGACTTGCGGTCCGGGAGCACCGGACTTAGCCGAAGAGCCGGACCAGAATTTTCCCCGGAGGACTAATAGAACGGAAGCAAGCAGCAATACACCAATCATCCCCCCAACGATCCAGATCCAGCGCAAGCGGGCGAATTCCGGGATTAGGATTTGTACACTACGTGCGCCAGCGGACGATTTCGAACGCTGCAGATCAGCCAGGATTTCGAACGCGGTCTGGTATCTCGCTGCGGGATCTTTTTCCAGGCAGCGCATGATGATCCGCGCCACCCAGTTCGGGACCGATGGATTGACCAGCTTCGGATTCCTGGGCTTCTCTTGGATGCGCTGGTACATCACCTTCAGCGTGGATTCGCCCGTAAAGGGCACGTCACCTGTAACCATTTCGTAGAACATCAAACCATAGGCGTAGAGGTCGCTGCGTTGATCAGCAGGCTTCCCTTCGACTTGTTCGGGAGACATGTAGCGGGGCGTGCCGAGGAAGGCTCCGGTCTTTGTCATGCCTTGCGCACCATCTTCAAATGATTTCGCAAGGCCGAAGTCGGACACGAAGATCTGATCATCCTTATTGACTAGAATATTCTGTGGCTTAAGATCCCGATGAACCACACCTTCCGCATGGGCAGCGGCAAGGGCCTCCGCCATCGCTATCGTGAATTTCAGAACCCGCTCAAGCGGCATCTTGGGGGTATCTTTGAGAATTCCGTAAAGGTCCTGGCCCTCGATGTAGGC
This sequence comes from uncultured Acidobacteriota bacterium, assembly GCA_963721825.1. GTDB lineage: Bacteria > Acidobacteriota > Terriglobia > Acidiferrales > UBA7541 > Palsa-295. The sequence goes on from CAVRLE010000004.1 coordinate 1,253,444, forward strand.
CATGGTGATGAACTTCGTATCGCCGACTTCTCCCATGTCGTGAATGCGAAGGATATTTTTGTGCGAGATCTTGCTGGCCAGAATGAGTTCTTGCTTGAATCTCTTAAGGGCATCGGCTTCACCCATCACACCCTGACGAACGACCTTGAGCGCAATCGTGCGGTCGAGGTCCTTGTCGTAAGCCTTGTAAACGCAGCCCATTCCTCCCTGGCCCAAGAGTGACTCAATGCGGTAGCGCGTGCCGAAATTGCTACCGGGAGCGAGAGCAGCGGCATTCACCATCACCACTGTTTCGGAATCCCCTATAGGCATGGGAGTGCCGCAGCGAGAACACGATTCGGCGTAGTCGGGGTTAACCGTACTACAGTGAGGACAATTCATCGCGGAAGCCGGCAAGCCGGCTCGATCCTGCACAGCACGATAAAAAGATTATCCGCAATCCTCTCCATAGCCGCAACTGTTAATCCATCAAAACAACGCATGAAATCCGGACGAAACAATCGAGGAACTTGATCAAATATTTTTTGAAAGACTGAAGAACGGATTCGTTAGGCCGCTTTGAGATCTTGCGACGTCGGGCCGTGAGCGCGGTTGCGCCCGTGGAATCGGGCACTGCAATTAACGCAGCGGGATTTTCGATTCCAACCTCTGAAATAGCTTTTTGCTGCAACCTGGTGGCAGGTTTTAGCAACCGCCAAAACAGCCAAAATCGCCTACACCACGTCTGCGATCTTCGATTCCATCTTCTGAAAATACATCATTCCGGTTACCACGACTGCCACCACCACCGCAGACGACACTAGCAGCATTCCCCCCGGAGGATTGCCGGTGCCGGAAAGCGACCAGCGGAAGCCCTCGATTACGCCCGCCATCGGGTTCAAACCATAGAGCGGTCGCCACTTAACGGGAACGAGCGAGCTGGGATAGGCTACCGGCGAAGCGAACATCCAGAACTGCACCAAAAAGGGAACCACGTAGCGCACGTCGCGGTAAATCGCATTCAGCGCCGAGAGCCACAGCCCCACACCCAGCGCCGTCAGCACTGCCAGCAGCAGAAACAGTGGCAGCAACAGCATTGCTGCAGTTGCGTGCATTTTGTAGTAGATCATAATGACTACAAACATCAAAAACGATACGCCAAAATCCACCAGCCCCGAGAGCACCGCCGAAAAAGGCAGGATCAAGCGCGGGAAATAAACCTTCGTGATCACGTACTGATTTTCGACGACTTTGTTTGTCGCGTTGGTTAGTGCGCCTGCGAAGTACATCCACGGAAGCAGCGCGCTGTAATAAAACACCGGATAAGGCAAACCACCCGATGGAATATGCGCCAGCCTGCCGAAGAAGAGGCTGAAGACCAGCATTGTCATCAGCGGCTGGAGGACAGCCCAGGCGGCGCCCACCACGGTTTGCTTGTAGCGGACCTTAAGTTCCCGCCACACATAGAAGTAAAGCAGCTCGCGATACTCCCACAGCTCCGCCAGCGGCAGCACCCACCAGCGCGTCGGCGGCGTAATCCGCACCACCGGCACTTCAGACGTCTGCGCCTGTTCCTGATGCCGTTTCTGTTCGGGCCCGGGCGCCGCGGAAGTAGTGTCAATCGCACTCATTCGGAACCGTCCGGTTGCTGCGACTTAAGCCGCTGAACATCATTCTGCTCGATATTACGCATCAATTGGCCTCGGTGGGTAACGTAACGCTTCAGAGTTCCGGCGATCTGGACCGGCACTACCGCTACTTGATTGTACGCCGCCTGGCGCCAGGAAATCGGGCCGCGGGCAGGGATCAGGTGCGTGCCCCATTGGAAGATGAGTCCAAAATTCCAGAGAATCAGCAGGATTGTGGCGGCTTGAGCGGCGAGCCAGACGTGGCGCTCGATCCAGGCGCGCGCGAAATAGTCGATGAAGCCTGCGAGGCCGAGAACAAAAAGAACTGTGAGGGAGACGAAGAAGCGGTTGCCGAAGGACGAGAGGCCATCCCAGTCCTGATAACAGCCGATCAGATAGAGGAATGCGACGAAAACAATGATCGAATAGAGGCCGAGAATTTCGTCGCGTTTCCTCAACAGCCACAATCCGATCACGGCGGGGAGGATGATGGGGGTCCAGCTGAAGAGGCCGTGGTCGGCGGAGAAGCAGACTCTTAGAAGTGCAGGTGAATTCAGAAACCAACTCTCTGCATAACCAAAATCGAAGTAACTCCCGTAAATTATTTTCTTGGCGACCAGCGTCGGCAGAAACGCGGCGAAAAGCGTGATTGCAAAACCCGCGTTTTTCAGAAGCTCGCGACCGAACGACTTCCAATCGTGGCGCGCCAATTGTTGCCAGTAGGCCGCCAGAGATTCCAGAGCCGGTAACAACAGGAGAATTGCGTTCGGAGGATATACGTCCATCATGAGACCGCCGATTGCGCCCAGCATGATCCATTCGGACCACGAGCGGGTATCGCGGGTGCGATCCCAATACCAGACGAAGAGCGCGACGATAAACGCGGAGAGGGAGTGGGACCAGGACGGATTGAAGTACATATAAAGAGGCAGCGAACTCGCGAACCAGATTCCGAGAGTCGCAAGGAACGCATATCGCTCGGAAAGGTATTTGCGGGCTAGTCGAAACGAAAGCCACAGGGAGAGAAAACCATAGAACGCCGTGCCCAGCGCTAAGGAAACGATGTACGGTTTGGCGAATCCATCCGACGGGACGTGGCCGCCGAGAGCGTCATAGGAAAGAACGCAGAGATGCGCGGCGAGCAAGAATGGAGACCAGAGAATTGCGGGGCCAACCGAGAAATGGTTATCTATATGGCCTGTGGCTGTGTACTCCTCAGGAAGAATATTCCCTGCCGCATCCGTCCTTCCCATGCGGAAGGAGGGATTGGACCTGAGCCAGTCCTGCTCGAAATTGAGATTGTGCTGGATGAGCAGCGCCCGGCCGAAGGCGTAGTATCCGACGCCGTCGCCGCGGACCCACGGATTAACGAGCGGGAGCGAGAGCACGAAAAGAAGAGCCAGGATTTTGTCGTAGCGCGAGAGCCTAGCCAATCGGCGTCGTCCTTGAATGAAAACCAATTTTGTTCAGGCAGAATCTCCGTGAGATTGCGCTACGAGGCGGCCTTCTTGTCAAGCGCAAGCACATGATCCTGACGATCCCATTTTCGAAGTATCGCGATAATCGAAAGGGGAGGAAGCGGAAGCCATGGATCGATCATGCGAAAGAGGGGCGTCAACAAGTTGAGCAAACGAATCTGCCCCATTCCGAAGGTGCGGCGCTTCATTAATTTGCCGTTCAGCCACCACGCGGGTACGCCGGGGCGGTTGAACTTCAAAATCTTCTCCACTTGAAATCCGGCTTGTTGCGCGACGCTGGCGAGTTGCTCTTCGGTATAGCGGCGGTAATGTCCCAGCACTTCATCCAAGCTGCCGAAGAGCTTCGGACCGAACGGAACCAAAATGATCGCTGTTCCGCCGTCTGCCAGAGCGTGATGGATATTTCGCAGGGCTCCAACATCGTCGGGGACGTGTTCGATGACATTCAGGCAGACAACCGTGTCGAAATTCTGATCCTTGGGAAAAGAATCGCCGCTGGCACCATCGATATAGGACACATTCATGTAGGGACGAGTGGTGCGAAGCGATTCGAGGTAGTTCAAATATGCCGGGTTTACGTCCGTGGCCCAATAGATCGAACGCGGCATCAGGTTCACAGACATGTTGCCGATACCAGCGCCGATTTCGAGCACTCGGTCTCCTACGTGAGGCCTAACGACGTCTGCCATCCATTTGTTGAAGCGCGGAGCCCGGTTGATTCTCTCGAGAATTTCTCCGCCCTGGGCCTCGTCCGTGTAGATGCGGCTTGAGGCGCCGTAGTGCAGGATTGCCCATAAAGCGCGCGCGCCATCCCGCCAGCCAATTTTCTTTCCTTCTCGATAGGTACGGCCTGAATAGCTGATAGGAACTTCGAATACGCGCGCGCCACGCTTTGCCAGCTTGATGGCGAGCTCAGGCTCAACGTCAAATGTGGAGCTCTCGAGCGGAATGCTCTTGAGCAAATCCGCGCGAACCATTTTGTAGCAGGTTTCCATGTCAGTGAGGTTGAGGTCGGAAACGAGGTCGCACAGGAAGGTGAGGAATTTATTGCCGAGCGCGTGGCGGAAGAACAGAGCGCGCTTGTGGCCGCCGGACATGAACCGCGATCCAAAAACGGCGTCGGCATCTTCATACAAGAACAACTCGATCATCTGCAAGAGGTCCCAGGGATGGTATTCGAGGTCGGCGTCGTGGATTACAACGAGCTCACATTCGGCGTGCGCGAGAGCAGTGCGAATGGCAGCGCCCTTTCCTTGATTTTTGTCGTGCTGAAGCCAAGTCCACTGGAGTTTGCTATCCGGCCGATCCGGCTCGAGCGAGTTACGAAAGCGCGCAATGGCTTCGGCTGTTGAATCTTTCGAGCCGTCATTTACCACTACCACCTGCACACGATGCAGAAGGGGAGAAGTTTCCAGAATTTTGAGGCGTTCGAGGCTCGCTTCAACGAGATACTGCTCGTTGTAAGCCGGCACGATTACGGAGAGGCTGGTGCTCGTCTGTTGTCCGTCGGTCTCAGCGCGATACGCTGAACTTCCCGTGGCTGGACGCAACCAACGGCGTTTAGCGGCACGCTGACGCGGTGAGCTAGCTTCAACTTGTGTGCTCTCTTCGGTCATCCTGCAATCAATTCTACAACACGAGAGTGCCTCGCACGAAAGGCCGGCCACTGATTTGGGTGAATACAGCTACTGGACGCCTTTCTAATGACGCCCCGCGCTCGAATTTATTGAGTCTTTTGAAGTGGCTTTTTGCACCTCTGGGTAGAAGCAGAGTGCGGGCCGAGCCGGCCTCACGACGAGCCTGCCTTCAGTCGGATGCAGCTCGGGCCGTCGCCAGTTCGTGAATCTCAAATCACTGGTAACGCGACGCGGATTGTAACTCCCCTGTTGGGAGAACTCTCAAGATTAAAACGGCCTTTCAATTCTCGGACACGCTCTTGCATCCCTCGAATCCCTACCCCAACGCTTGCCATAGGCTCAAGGGGACCTGAGGGCATTCCCTTGCCCCGGTCGGCAACTTCAAGTACGACTTCGTCCGGCCTCTGGAGCGACCGGACAACTGCTGAGAGACTGTCTGAGTGACGATGCACATTGCTCAACGATTCTTGGGCGATACGAAATAAGGTCATTTCGATCTCGGGTTGCAACCTGGCAAAATTGGGTGACGTTTCGAACGATACGGAGATTTCGCTTCGCTCTCGATAACCTGTCACAAGCCATTGCAGTGCGGATTTGAGTCCCATCTCGTTCATCATAGGTGGATGGAGGAGGTAAGAAATACTCCGGATCTCTCGACTCGCCGCCTTAATCAACCCGCCGCACTCAGACAAGGTGTGTTGAAAATCTGGATTGGGATCATCAATGCATGCCGTCAGCTTGCCAAGTGCTAAGCTTAGCCCGCGACATACTGACCAATGCCGTCATGGACTTCCCGAGCTATTCGTTGTCTCTCCTTGTCTTGTACGTGAAGAAGTTGAACGGACAAACGTTCCACCTGTTCGCTTGACCGCTTGCGATCCTGCACAGCTTTGAGAAGGGATCTGATTCTTGTGATCAATTCCTGGGGATGGAACGGTTTGAACAGGTACTCGTCTGCTCCAGCTTCCCAGCCCTCTAACAACGCATCGCGATGAGTCAATGCTGTGAGAAGGACAACCGGAATCTCAGAGGTGTCTGGATTCGACTTGATATCCCGACATAAGTGAAGGCCACTGCGCTTGGGCATCATGATGTCTGCAATGACTAGTTCGGGTAGCTGGCCTTTCTGGAGGAGTTGTAGGGCTTGCTCCCCATCGGTCGCGAGGGTAACCCGGCAAGATCCGCGCAGAAGACGGGTGATGTGAGCCGCCAGTTCCAGGTTGTCTTCGGCCAATAGAACGATGGGTGCCCGCTCGGAGTGCGGAACGAAATTTTCCTCGGTGTCGGGAAGCTCCAGGAATCTTTCGGATAACCGGGGAAACGCTGACGCAGGTTGGAGCGGCTCGGCCGGGCGCTCGGCAAGCGTAGCAGGAAGATTGATCGTAAACGTGCTTCCCTGTCCGAGCCGAGTCTCGAGGGTCAGGCTCCCCTTCAACAGGTCTGTGAATTCCCTCACCAGGGCCAAACCAAGCCCGATGCCTTCAAATCTGTGCGCTGAGGATCCTTCCGCCTGCCGGAATCTTTCGAATATTGTCTCAACCTCCGAAGGAGGAATTCCTATCCCCGAATCTTGGACGGAGACATGGAATCCCTCTTCATTTCGTACTAAGCGGATCTGGATAGTGCCACCCGCATTTGTGAACTTCACAGCATTCGAAAGCAGGTTGAAGACGACTAGCTCATATAAGTACCGATCGATCAGGACCCAGAATTCGGATTCCTCAGATTCAAGAGTTCCGTGCAAATGTTTGTGATCCATCAACGGGGCGAAATCCGACCAAATGGAACGAGTGAGCGAAATGACCTCTGTGGATTCCGGTCGTGGTTGAATTGCTCCTTCTGTGAGTTTCGAAAAATCGAGTAGCCCCGTAATCATCTTGAGCAACCTGACAGAGTTGTTGTGGATGATTTTTAGCGACCGCTCTTGCTGAGCCGTTAGTCCATCGCCTTCGGAACCTAAGAGTGACTCGACGGGGCCCAATATAAGTGTCAACGGAGTGCGCAGTTCGTGTGAAACGTTAGACAGGAATTCGGTCTTGATTCGCTCAGCTTCAATCAGTTTTTTGTTGACGTGATCCAGTTCCTCCACATGTCTGGCAAGGGTTCTTTCTGTTAGTTTTCGCGCCTCAATTTCGATTTGAAGTTTTTGATTTGCATCCGCCAACTGTGCAGGGCTGGGGGCAGCAACGGCGGCTGGAATCACGCGCATCAGTAGAAAAGCAGTGGGCACTGACGCAAACGCGGTCACCGCTTTGATCACACCGGCTAGCAGGTAGTTGGAATGCCAGACATTCCAGACTTCCATGACGTGCGTGGCTCCGCACGCTACGATGAAAACTCCGAATCGCGTGAACATCCAGCGGTAGGGGGCATCGACGTCATGCCTGCGAATCGCAAAGTAAATAAGAGCGGCGGGGATGGCTGCGTATGCAAGCGCTATTACACTGTCAGAAATCACATGCAACCAAACTAACCAGGGTTCCCAGAAATAGCATGCCCCGTGAGGCATGAAATCCGAAGCTAAGATGTGTCGGATGGCATCCAGCATACGCATCGCCTCCACCGAATTGCGAACTCACGAACATAAGGAGAATTAGTGTGGGAAGGAGACCGGCCGGAACAAACAGAAACTCCCGAGGTTGAGAGAAGCCTGTAGCGCTCAGGTAGATATTTCGGATCGGCCATCGGCCCTCCTGACCTAAATGTCGTCGTGACCCTCAGGCAAACTTCAAAAACGTTAAGGAATGGCCCTTTGGAACTGCAAAATAGTGGTTGTCGTGAGGCCCGTCAATCCGTATTTATTGGGATGGGTTCGGTATTTCTACTGACGAATCGCGATTTTGGACTAGCTGCCGCAAGGTGGGTTTAGTCAAGAGCCTACCGGGAAGACCGATGAATGCGGGAAATTCTCTTCTCACCGCCTGTCTGCGAATGCGACGGATCGAATTCCCCGTAAAATCCTCAGTGACACTTCTTGCAAGCGATGTCCGAGGACCGGAATATGTCTTGAACTGGTTTGCTCTTAGGAAACCGAACGACTGCAGACCACGAACCGCATGTCGATGTCTTTAGTCGGATGCAGTCTGAGCTGCCGCCAATTCATCTTTCGCTGGGACGAGTCTTGCGGCGTTGCGCTTCTTACTGTGCGCGATCACGCGATCCACAATTTCAACCAGCGGTGTGGCCGGCCGGAAGCCGGTGAGGCTTTCGAGTTTCTTGAGAGAAGGAATGCGGCGTGGCATGTCCTCGAAACCGGGTTCATAGGCGCGGTCGTAGGGGATGTAAGTAATCGGCGAATCGCTCCCGGTACGTTCCTTCACGACCTGCGCAAGGCCTTCGATGGAGATTTCTTCGTCGGTTCCGATGTTTACGACTTCACCGACGCAGTGGTCATTGGCTAGAAGGCGGATCAATGACTCGACGCAATCGCGGACATCACAAAAGCATCGAGATTGCTTTCCGCTGCCGAAAACGGTAATCGGCTGGCCGGCGAGAGCTTGCTGAACGAAATTCGGAACCACCATGCCATAGCGGCCGGTTTGGCGCGGGCCGACGGTGTTGAAGAACCGGGCAATCTTTACGGGCTGCTTGCGCTCCTTCCAGTAGGAGAGGGCGAGAAATTCGTCGAGCGCTTTCGAAGCAGCATAACTCCAGCGAGCTTTGGTGGTGGGCCCGAGGACGAGATCGGCATCCTCGTGAAACGGCACCTTGTCACTCTTTCCGTACACCTCGGAAGTAGAGGCAATAAAAACGAGTTTTTTCTTCTTCGAGGCGGCGTCCAGGACAGATTGAGTGCCATGGATGTTTGTCTCGAGAGTTCGCACGGGACTTTCGACGATCAGACGCACGCCCACGGCCGCAGCCAGATGGATGACGACATCTGACTCGTCGACAAGCTCTGCCAGGAGGTGTTTGTTCTGGATCGAATCGAAAAAATGATGAAAGCGGTTGTTCGATTTCAGATGACGGATGTTCTCGACGCTGCCCGTCGAGAGATCGTCAAGAATGAATACCTCTGAACCCTTATCGAGAAGAGTTTCAGATAGATGTGAACCTATAAATCCAGCTCCGCCAGTGATGAGATAGCGCATGATCGCTCCATCGTTCTAGGATTCGCCTGCATCGCCCGGATTGGCTGGGAACCTGGACGTTTTTGCCACGTCTTCGCCATAACCATAACCGTAGGCATATGGATAGTAGCGATACGAATAGTAATAATCGGGCGCGCTCGAATCGACGGCGTTAAGTACGACGCCGAGCAGACGGCTTTTAACCGCCGTCAGGAGATCGCGCGTCCGACTGAAAGCTTCTTTTGGAGTCTCGCCGCTGCGGACGACGAGTAACACTCCATCGGTGAGCGCGGAGAGGATTACCGCGTCTGTGGCGGCCATCACCGGGGGCGAATCGATCACGATAAATTTGAAACGCAAGCGGAGTTCCGCGATCGCTTCGCGCATACGGTGAGACGAGAGAAGATCGGCCGGACTTGGGGGCACGGGTCCTGTCGTGAGCGCTTCGAGATTGGAGATGGTCGGGTGAGGATAGAGAACCTCGTCGAGTGTTGAGACGCCCGCAAGATACGAACTGAGCCCCACTTCTTTTCCGATGGTCAAGTTCAGAGCACGACGGACGCCCGGTTTTCGCAGGTCGGAATCCATCAGCAGCGTGCGGTCGCCCAACTGGGCCAGGGTGACGGCGAGGTTTACCGCAGCAGTCGTCTTCCCTTCGCGCGGAAGAGCGCTCGTTACCAGAATTACCTGCGGCGGATGATCCGCCTGCGAAAGCAAGAGCGAAGTGCGCAAGGCGCGGAAAGCCTCAGAAATTTGTGATTTCGGCTGAACGTACGAGAGAAGTTCGACATGAGGACCGGATGCCGATTGGAGCGCAGCATCTCCTTTCCCGCGGCGACTGTAATTTCCATTCAAGCCCGGAAGAGACGGCACCACGGCCAGCGAAGGCAGCCCTGCGATAGCTTCGACGTCGTCCGGAGACTTGATAGTGTTGTCCAGGTACTCGCGGAAAAGAGCGAGCCCGACACCACCCACGAGGCCGACCAATATAGCCAGGAGGATATTGCGAGCTCGCTGAGGCCTCGACGGGCTCGAAGGGGTAAGCGCCGGATCGACGACTCGAATATTGCTGGATTTCAAGCCGGCGGTGATGCCAGCTTCCTTTAATTTTTGAAGCAGGCCGTCGTAAAGCTGCTTATTCGAATCCGCATCGTGCTGAAGAATCTGATATTGGACGAGCTTTTCGGCCATGTCGTTCGCTTCGGCCTTTTGTGCGTCGAGATTTTGCTGAAGGAGCTCGACGCGATTTCGCGAGGTGTTGTAATCCTGCTCGACTGTTTCAATGAGCGTCTTTCTGGCCCTGTCCAGATTCTCCGCTACTTCCTTTTGCTGCGCTGCGAGTCTGAGAACCTTTGGGTAGTTCGGCCCATATTGGTCGAGGGCTACGAGATACTGCTCATTCAATTCGGCCCGATGTCTGAGGAGTTCCTGCATGACAGGATTTCCTTGTGCCGCGGGCAGTGCGTCGACGTTTCCCGACGTGGCCATACGATACAGGGCTTCCTTTTCCGCCAGCTGGGTCTGAGAATCGGTCACTGCTTTATTAAGATCACCAAGCTTCTCGGTGGTGATATCCTGCTTTTCGTTTGTTCGCCAAATTTGATTTTGCCGCTCGTAAGCGATTCGGGCATCTTCTGACTTTTCAACCTTGATTCGCAATTCCTCGAGTTCGCCGGAGAGCCAGCTGGATGCCTGCGTTGTCGCGTCGTATTTACTGCGAAAGTTCTGTTCGATGAAGTTCTGCAGGTGCGCGTTTACCACTTGCGAGGCGAGTTGGGGATCTTCCGCTTCGAATCCCACCTCAATCAGGCGGCTATTCGGAACTCGACGAACGCTCAATCGGCCAAGAAATGCGCCGAGAATGGCGGGACGGGCTTGCGATGATTTCCCGTGCGTCCACACCAGGGAATTGGCAACCCCGCCGAACTCCGGATAGCGCCCCAGGTCCATCGACTTGATCGTTTGCAGAGCCAAAGTCTCACTCTGAAGAATCTTCGACTGCGTCTCGAGGTAATTTTCCATATCCACGACTTCGTCGTAGGAAGCAGTCGGTCCTTGAAAGGGCAGCACGCTTTGGGATTCACGATCCACTTCCACACGAGCAGCCGCTTGGTAGACCGGCTTCATCTTGAACGAAGCAATCGTAACGACGGTCACGACCGTGACGAGGAAAGTCAGGATCAGCCACTGGTGCTTGCGCAAAATAATGAGATAGTCGAGGAGATGCGGCTCGCGCCGCATTTGCTCCCATGGAAGAATGGAAGGAGCAGGAATCACCGTAAGCGAATCAGTGGCTTTCCGGTCGCGGGCGACGAGTCTGGATGCTTCTTCCATTTTGTGAAGGCAGTCCTTTATTGAGCAGGCGGAGGATTATTGTTGTTATTGCCACCACCACCACTTTGAGTGGAACGATAAATCAAGAGACCACTGCCGATGCTGACCGCCGCTTCGAGTCCCCGAACGGCAACCTTTTTGGCGAGGCTGTCCGGAACATAGAGAATGTCATTCGATTTCATCGCGACGTCTTCGGAAGTGTTCTTTTCGATCTTCTTGATATGCACGGGGATTGCTTCGCGTTCGCCGGTCTTTGGATTTACCCGATAAATTACGGCGTCATCCGGCTTTGCGAAGCCGCCCAAGCCACGCGCCAGGGCAACGGCCTTCAACACCGTGGGCGGTTCTCCATGACTCTGGATGGCGTAGCCGCCCGGCTGGGCGACACCGCCACCGAGCACATAAATAATACCGGCCTTGGGAACCTCGATGACATCGCCGCCGAACACCTGAATGTTGAACGCGGCATTCCCGGTGTTGAGAAGATCTTGTAATTGAATCCGAATTGTCTGTACGCCCGGATCCGAATTAGGCCCGGAAGTATCGGCCACAGGCCTTACAGCTTCTTGTTGAGTCTTGCGCGTGATCAAAATAACCGTTCCGGCGTTATCGGAGATACCTCCCGCATTTGCCAGAACTTCGAGCAAGGTAGTGGGCCGCAGTAATTGTGTCGTCATCGGGCGCCCTACGGCCCCGAGAATCGTTACGGGCTGACTGTTTTGCTCTTTGACGAATACGGAGACTTGCGGACGAGACACCAGCCCACTCTCGATGAGTTTTTCCTGAATCGTTTGTTCTAGTTGGAAGGGGGTGACGCCGGCCACACGAATTCGTTCGTGGATAAGAGGGAGAGCTATATTTCCGCTGCTGCTGACGCGAACGTCACGCGAAAGCTCAGGCACATCAAATACGTCGATATGAATGACGTCGCCAGCCCCGATAGGAATATCCGTGAAAGTGGGCTTTGCGATCTGGGAAAGCTGTTGAATCCTGTCGTTCGTTTGCTGCGTTGTCTCTTCTTGAGCCTGGCCGAAAGCTGCCTGCAGGGAGAAAAACGCTAATATGAGCCCTATTGAAACAGGCTTGCCCGCCCAGTCCTTCGCCCTACGGACTGTGACAATCATGAGATAGATAACCCCGTCGAATACTATGCCTAGCGCCAACAGTCCTGTCAATCAAGGGGATTCCATGGTGCGGGATAATGTTACAAGCGAGACTAGGGTTAATCGGTGGCTACTCAACAGAAGAATGGTCGGTAGTGGGAGCGCAAGCCAAGCCGAGGAGCCATTCTTCCTCCGTCGGACGGCTCCGAAATGCTTCGTTCGGTTCAAATCGAAAATCGAGGATCGCCCTCCACGATCTGAAGCTCCAGCTTCGGGGCTTCGCCTTTACCCCACAGCGCGGCTCGATGGCGGGTTCGATAGAGGATTGGCCCTCCATCGGGACGCTCGCTGCGCTCGAGAGGCCGGGGGATACAGACGAATTCCGTCTCGAGAATGTCGGCGGTCACACGCACGACCGCATAGCCGTGGCCGGCCATGTCCACGAAAGAGACATGCGGAGAAAGCTCCGGGTTCGACAACGCGCGAGCTTTTGCGATATCGCCGCTGGCAGCGTACTCAAGGCACGACCGCACTCCGTGTCGCAGCAGCAGATTCATCGTCGGCTGCGGGCGCGAACTTATCGGTCCCTGGCCTACGAACAGAGAGCGTAGTGGATGGTCCGCGGGGAAGACGTGTTCATAGGCCTCGATCACTCCGGGGGCAGAGATGGAGCCGGTCACGAAGGCAATGCCGACGGGGTCAAACGATTTCGGCGGCAGAGATTTTGCGGCCAGACCAGCCCAGAAGCTGTGGCGGTCTCCGGCCACCGTGGCGAAGCCGGTGATGCCGTGCTCGCGAACGAAGTCGTATATTTCGCCCTTCTCCGAATAGGCGGTGCCCCAGTCCTGCATGGGGAAACTCGCATAGCCAGACCAGGGCCAGTGCTTTGCCATTTTAGCAGGAAGATTCTGGGGATCCGCGCGAAGCTCGAGCGTGGCGGTGGTATTGCCCCAAATCTTCCAGACCGTCCTGGAATTGCGCAGGCGTTCAAGAAACCAAGCTTTCTGCTCCGCGCCCAGAATGGTCTGCGCCGGCCGGTCTTTCCAGATGTTGGGAATTTCGATCTTTCCATCCAGCGAGCGGATGGTTGCCGGCGGTCGGCCGTGGTCGTAAGTGCGACCGGCATCGAGAATCTCGGTGGCCTCTTGGGGCATGACCTCGGGGAAAAAATCGCTCTGGAGGACCTGCGCTTCCGGCATCCCGGTCGGTTCTTCGGAGCGATAACTGCGCTGGTCGGTGATGATGATCTCGACGTTGCGACCCCAGCGCAGTGCGCGATAACCGCGGAGACTACGGATGGCGGCCAGGTTATTCGGCTCCTGGCCGAGACCGTGGCTGTCAAAACGCAGGATCGGGGCGTCAACCACCTTCGGCGGATCGAACCGTTCCAGTGAAGGTCCGCTCGGTTTGAATATCCGCGCCGGCTGATACTCAAAGAACGCCTGATTGGCGGCCACTTTTCGCGTTTGTGCCGGCCGGTTAACTTGCTGGAAAATCTCTAGACTCTGCCAGCCGAGCCAGCTGAACTCGTGGTTGTCCCACATGCAGACGAAGGGCCAGCGGGCGCGCGCGTCTTGAATGTCGGGATCGAGGAGATAGTTGCGATAAATGGCGCGGTAATCGCCGATATCGGTGGGGATGTGAAAATCTCGAATTTTTTCGCCTTGCGGGTAACGGACAATGTCGCGCAGGCGGCGATCGTACATGCCTTGGGGGCGATCCTCGGGATACCAGACGATCTCATAGATAAAGTCGCCCAAGTGCAGCACGAAGCCCAACCGATCCGAATCCGCCGCGCGCTCATCTTCGAAAATCATCCGGCGATAAGCGTTCTGTGCGCCCTGGTTGGCGTTTTGGCAAGAGACAAAGGCAAAGCGGACCGACCGTGGGTCGTCGTCTGCCGGAGCAGTAATCGTCCGGCCAATGCGGCTGCCATTGCCGCTGGAATCGGTAAATCGGTACCAGTAGACTCGCGCAGGGCGCAAGCCACCGGCAAGCACGCGGCAAGTCCAGTCAGCGGCCTCAGAAATGGGCGCTTCCGCAGAGGCCGCGATATGAGCGAATGTTTCATCCTCGGCCACCTCAACGAACAATTTTCGCATCCCGCGTCCGTCCGTCGGTGGACGGCGGGTCCACAAAAGCACGCTGTCGCTGTCGGGGTCGCCAGAGGCTACGCCCTGTGGGTAGAAGTCGCGTCGTTCGTGCCACCCCACACTCGATGCTGCGGCGATGCCGCTGCCGAAGGCGGCTGTCGCACCCAGAGCGGCGGCCAACTCAATGAAGTAGCGCCTGGAAAATGTGGTCATCGGCTTACCCATTCATGTTGCAGCGCGTCTGAAACAACGAGGGTTCGTTGTCATCGAGCAACTTGGCAGTGTGAAACATCCCGCTACAAGAATGAATCACCACACTGTCACTGTCTTGAATCGATTTGACCTGGGAGAGCCGACGATGGCCGAGGTGGTGCCTCCTCGCCGTGATGGGACTATCATAGGATTTGAAAATGCCCGCGTCTGTGCCTAGCTCGCAGTTTCGCCGAATTACTCCCGGGATCGAAACCTTGCCCTGCAGCTTCAGCCTTCCAAGGCATCGTCACTTGCACGCCTACGCTACAGTCGTTCTGGCGGGGGCGTTTGAGGAGTGCGGCTACATCGGCCGGATTCATGCGAGAGCAGGGGACGTGCTGATCCATCCGGCGATGGACTGCCATGGCAACAACATGGTCTCTGCGGGGGTGAAGCTGATCCGGCTGGATTGGCCCGATACCACCGGAATCGGCGGGCTCTACCATCTGGACGCCGTGGACGAACTGGCCCGCGCGGCGGAGAAGGACGTTCACAAAGCGGTGCTCCTGCTGCAAGAAGCTCTGCAAAAAAACGGGTCGCCTTCACCGGGGCAAAAAAACGACTGGCCCGACCAGCTCCTGCTGGACCTGGCTGATGATGCTTCCACCGAGATTGGAGTATGGGCGGAAGCCAACGGACTTACCCGGGAAACCGTGTCGCGGGGATTTGCATCTGCATACGGCATTACGCCAGCTGTCTTTCGAGCAGAGTTGCGGGCCCGCGCAGCGTGGCTGTGCATCACCAGGGGGAGTGAAGCCTTGTGCCAGATTGCAGTGGATACAGGTTTCGCGGATCAAGCGCACATGACCCGATGGATCCACCGAATCACCGGAGCCTCGCCGACCTTCTGGCGAAGAAGCGCGGCCGTTATGTAGGATCGTTCCTTCGTTTGCCCCAACAAAGCCACATTCCCGTGCCGACCAGCATCACCAAGGGTAAAAGAAGCAGGCTGCCCTCCGGACCGGTGGTTCCGCCGCTCCAAAGCGCCCTGCCGGATGCATGCGACGCCAGCAAGTGGCCTTGAACGATTAACCCGCTGTCCGGTGTTCCATAGAAAAACGACTGACTCCAATCCCAGCCGGCGTGAAAACCGACGGCCCACCAGAGCGATTTGGTGTACCAGAGACTCAGGCAAAAGACCAAGCCGGCGGTAAAGACCTCCGCGATTCCTAAAACCGATTCACCGGAATTGCTCACGTGACCAAGCGCGAAGGCTATGGAGAGAACCAAGGCGGCCCACCAAAACCCGATTCCCCGTGAGAGCGTGTGCTGCGCATATCCACGCAACAGGGATTCTTCAAAGAACCCGACGAACAAAAAGACGCCCGCCCAGGCAAAAGCATATTTCCATGCCGCGAACCACGAAAGCGCCCTTCCGTCAAACACCAACCAGCCGCCTCTCCACAAGACGCCGACCAGAGCGGACAGGCAAATGAATCCCCATAGCGCGCCGGTGGCCAGACGCGTGATCTTACCGTCACCGAGGAAGCCATAAGAAAAAACGGATCTCTTCTCCAACCGCGACATTATCAGGGTGGCGGCAAAAACGACAAACAGCCCGGCAGACTCTTCGAGCAGTCCGAGTCCGAACGGTATAGGGCCTGCGACGTCCAATGAGACAAAGCGGCCGAGGGCGGCGTTCAGCATACTGTTCAGGATCCAGAAAATGGCGGCAAACAGCAACACACTCCATCCGGCGCGGATGCCGTCCTTGCCGACAAACAAACGGCGTAAGGCGGTCCGGTCATGCGACCAAACGGAGGCGATTAAGGCAGCGGATTTCAGTTTGGATGAGTTTCCCATGGCTGGAGAGTAGATCGAGTCGGAATGCAAACTAACCGCTCCTGATCCTCCTTCGCAGGGAACGAGCCCTTGTTAACGAGCCCAGCCAAGCGAGGAGGTTTACGGATCGTCGATAGTCACATGCACGTCTTTTACTTCTTCAATATCCTGGAGGGCGATCGCGCACAGGACTCTCAAGCTCGTCCGCATCCTTTCCCGTTTCGTCACTGTTGATAGCGGCCGACGAGTTCGCCGCTTGCCAGAACATGCCCCTTCATAGCCTTCAGGACCTGCTTTTTTGAAGCTCTGGGGGGCAGGTTCAGTTTTGTATCGAGGGCGTACAGGTCAAAGACGTAATGATGAGGTGAGTGCCCGGGCGGACATGGCCCGACGTACCCGACCTTGTCATAGTCATTGGGACCTTGGCGAGACCCGTCCGGCAGTTGCTCTTGTTTCGCGACATCCTCGGCCAATTCACGCATATCAGGTGGAATGTCGTAGAGCACCCAATGCGTAAACTTAAAACCCAATGGGGAGTCCCGGTCGAACACAATGAGTGCGAAACTCAGCGTGGCTTCAGGAGGCGGACTCCACGACAATTCAGGAGAAATGTCGCTTTGCCCTTTACAGCTACTGTTCTTGTCGGGGATCGTGTCCCCAGAGAAACTGGTGCTCTTCAATTCGAAGGAGGCGGTCCCCCGGGGGGCTGCTGCACTGCTGCAACCATGTAGCAACCCGGCTACGGAAGTTACCAACACTCCGACCGACAAGACCAACGAGTGGAATGCTACAGAGGGCCTAGACAATTTCATTTCTGGATTCCCCCGCCCAATGCGATTTCAGGCAAGCCGGAGTAGCCGCAGCTCGTTCGCAGGCGACGAACCCGGAACTCTCCAGATATTCGGCAGGCTGCCTGTATGCCAATCGTCTCAGCGATGGAGAGATGTGTCTTGAACGATTTTGATTATTTAGTGCAGCAAGGGCCAAGGAGAAAAATCCCGAAGGGGTTGCTAGTTCGAATCTAGCCCGGGGAGCCAACCTTCATTTTTTACCCGCCGGAAGATCAGGTCGAAGGGCTTTCTATATGTGGGCTCAACACTTGCGGCGTCGATTTTGCAGTTCGAAAGTACAATTCGGAGCAATTTCGCTTTTTCGGCAGGTGGTTGTCTAAAATAAAGAAAATAGGCCTTATTCGCGAGTTCTAAAATTCTTGCGCCGTCTAACAGCTTCTCGGGGCTCTGCTGCTCCAACCCGGCAAGCGCCATCAGAATCTGTTGTTCTTCCTGGTTCCATTCCGAAGATTTCCCCGCCCAAAAAACTTCAGTGATTTTGCCGTCCAGTTTGTCCAGGTAGGCCTGCTCGGTTCGGCGGCGTACCTGCGCCAATCGGGTCCGCAATTTCTCGCTCTCAGATTTCCCGTGGGCTTCACCGCGGCTCTTATCATGGAGCAACGATTGCTGCAGTTGCACGAGAACGTCGTCCGGAATGTGAATATCTTTAAGAACCTGGCCCAGTCTGTTGCCTAACTCCTCCTCCCGAAAATACGGAAGCGCACATTTCCCCCGATAGCCCGTACAACGGTAATAGATGTAGCGATTCTTTTTTATTTCTGCCGTGACTGTGCAATCGTCGTAAGCGCATCGCAGCAATCCCCCAAACGCGAATGCACGCTTTTTGTACTTCGGCTGGTTGTGGCTTCGGAAAGCTGCTTGTACCTGATCGTATAAGGTACGGCTGATCAAGGGATTATGGGTTCCCGGATACAACCTTCCGTCCCAATAGAAGCTTCCAGCGTAGAAGGGATTCTTTAGGAGCTTTTCGACGTGGCTTTTTGAGAGTTTCACGTCGAAATCCCGTTTTAGAGTTTTCCAAACAAGGTCGAGGGAAAACTGGCCGCTCGCGTATAACTCGAACATCCGCTTTGCGATGGGTGCTTTCACCGCGTCAACTTCGATTGTATGTTCGAGCTTGTTATTGCGATAACCCAGTGGCGGGCGGCTGGGATAAATCCCTTGTTCGGCTTTTTCTCTCATTCCCTTTTTCACTTCTTCTTTCAAGTTTTCGACGTAATTTCGCGCGAGAACAACGTGAATTCCATGGATCAGCTTCGCCTGGGACCTCGAATCTTTGCTAATGATCTGCCCTTCTTTAGGGAGGTGGATTTCTAGGTTCATGTCCTCCAGCGTCAAACAATCTCGGAGGTTTCGATACAGACGATCCGTCTTTTCAGCGATAACAATTCGGCAGTCGGGCGACTTTTCGAGATATCGAACCATTTCACCGAAATTCTTGCGGCCTGCCATCTTCGCGGTTTCGACGTCCACGAATTCCCGCTGGATTGCAAAATCGCTCTTTTGGGCGTATTCCCGCAGAAGTTTCAATTGCGCGGGGATCGAATAGCCTTCGCGTTCTTGATCCTTGCTGGAGACACGGGCATAGATAACGGCTTTCATCTCGTTTTCTCCTGG
The DNA here is from genome assembly GCA_963721825.1 of uncultured Acidobacteriota bacterium. GTDB lineage: Bacteria > Acidobacteriota > Terriglobia > Acidiferrales > UBA7541 > Palsa-295. The sequence goes on from CAVRLE010000004.1 coordinate 1,272,268, forward strand.
GGAGTTGTGCGCGCTAGTTTTTCTAGCTCACCTTGCACGCGTTTGATTTCAATGTCAACCGAACGAATTGCGTTCGCTAAATCAGGATCGACAAAAATAAGTCCTTGCTTTGCTTCAAGATTGGCTTTCTGTGCCTTTAAATGCCCGATGCGATTAAAGAGAACGGTTGCAAGATTCGCATTTGAATCCTTTCCGGCGATAAGTATTTCGTTTTCGATGATCTTATTTAAACGTGAAATTCCAACTTGTCCGCGAAAGAAAATTTGGATCCCGCAATCAATACAAACGCAGTAAGGTTTTTGCGTGCGAGCAATTCGGATTCCCAGGCTCGTGCCGCATACCGGGCACGGAAAAGGTTTCCCGAGCAGGCTATTTTGACCGTTCAACGTTACGTTAACGTTAGCCGCGCGCGAGTCATTTCTCATCAGCATTCTCCTCTTGGTCCCATTTATCGAGTAGTTCAAAGAAGCTTATCAATCTGCAAAGAGAATCTAAATCTGGGGTGTTCTTTGGATCTGGGAACGAAGCGAGTTCGCTCTGTGCCGCTTCCAATTGATGGGGATGTACACAATTGGCTTGGAGGGGTTGTTTAGGTTCGACGAATCGTCTCTTCGAGGCTTTGAAGGACATGCCCGTTTCAAACTGAAGCCGGTCCGTACTGCTCCCGACATGTCCATCGAACAGGAATGCTAGACTTAGGTCTAGGAACTCAAATCAACGTTTCATTTCCGCGATGAGCCAACCAAAGAAGCGACGCAAGCCTAGAATCAAGATTCCAGAAACCACGCAGTCGAATTGGCGAAAGAAGGTGCACCCCTTCTTCATCCGCATGCTGGAATACAACAATCGGGTAACGGAGTTAAGCTCCAGTCCCAACGAGGCAGACCGAAAAAAGGCACAACGGTTGACAGAGAACCCGCCGCCAAAACTCGTTGAAGAGGCGTATCGGATGCACGATGCAATACCGCCCGAGGAACGACCTCAACACGACGCTTACTTGTCGATATTCGGAGTTGCGGATGCGCCGGAGGGCGGCACGATGTCTGAGGGTCAGTTCACGCTGGGTTGGCTTGCATTTAACAAGTTCGGAAAGTCCATCGTGGAGCTTGCTGCTGGGGACGCAGCTGGGGACGAAAAATCAAGCAGGCAACTGTTGAGCGTCCAAAGAGATTATCAGAATTGGCGATACGGAAAGCTGGATGTGAACAAGATGCATTTCAAATTCGATAGCCACCACATCTTGATCATGCAAACAGGTCTGGAACTGGGTTTTAGACATCTTTCGCCCAACCAATTAGCAGACTGCTACGATGAAGTGTGTAATTGTGGGGAAACTCATGATCCGGAGAACATGAAGAAGCTCCGGGCCCGCGTGATCAAAATAATGGATCGGTTAGCGAAAAATCTGCCAGTAAAGTAAACCCTCGAACGCCCTTTCGAAACACTGCACCTCCCCCGGCCTCAGAGCTTTGCACGAATCACCGGGCCGTTGTGCTGAAACGAAATGGTTTTGGCCCGGAGCGCAAAAGTCGCAATTTGAGATTGCTAGTGATAAGAGGTGCCAGCTCAACCGGTCGATGCAACACCATCCAGTGCGTTGATTCGACATTGCTTCCGCCGGGAGAACCGTCCGTTTGGCTGTATTCGATCAAAACCTAACTAGGGCAGCGTTCCGGCTGATCTGACCCCAGCCAGCGCTTTTAGCTATTGTTTTCAATGCGAGCCGGCTCCGAGTCGAGTGTTGCGTCGACCCATTGAGACCACCGGATTTATTAACATCTATCCGAATTAGAACGCCCTGGTCTCTTCTTGGATTTCTTTTTTCTGTTTTCTCGCAGTTTTCTCTCCGCTTCGCGGCTTTCTATAAACCAGAGAGATGTGGTACTGCGCGGAGGCCGCTTCTTAATCATTGCCTCAGACGCTAGCAGGTATTTCGACCTAGATATGCCCGTTGGCGTACAGAATCTATTTTAGAACTGGCTCACTGAGGGCCGCCTCCTGAGAACGTGCGGCAGAAGCCCGCCCGATGAACTATCCATTGAGTGTCGTCAAGAAAATTAGCTGATCTTGGCGATCCCCTCCTCAATCATTTTCTGCTGCTCAGCCTACATTTCGAGAAATGCTAATCTTGTCCCGAGTGCCGCCGGAACATAAGCAACTCGGTGGCAAGACACAGGATTCCGCCGGCTTTCGGCGAGTGAGCAAGCTTCGGGTAAGATGCTGAGGCTTCAAGAGCAGACAGCTTCTTGACACGTAGAGCTGCACAAGCAATCAACAATGGGGAAGGGGGCAATGAAGGAAAAGCCGAAGAGAGTTCGGACGGCCGTGCTACCGGTGGCAGGACTCGGTACGCGGTTTTTGCCGGCGACGAAGGCAATGCCGAAGGAAATGCTGCCGGTGGTGGACAAGCCGCTGATTCAGTACGCGGTTGAGGAGTGCATGGGTTCGGGAATCGAAAATATTATTTTCGTTACGGGGCGGCGCAAGAACGCGATTGAAGATCATTTTGACTCGGCGCCTGAGCTAGAGCAGTTCCTCGAAGCACGGGGAAGAGCAAAAGAGGCGAAGATGGTACGGGAGATCAGCGGCGGGCTGCATTTCAGCTACACGCGCCAGCGCGAGGCACTCGGTTTGGGGCATGCGGTGCTGTCGGCGCGCGAATTGGTTGGCGATGAGCCTTTCGCGGTGCTGCTGGGCGACGTGATTATGGACGGGAAGATTCCGGCGACGCGTTCGCTCGTCGAAATTTATGAAGCGACCGGCGTCGGCGCAATCGCAGTGGAGGAAGTGCCGCGCGAGCGATTGCATTTTTATGGGATTGTGGATGGGGCGCCGGAGAAGCAGAAGAAAAATCGCTGGGGCGCTCGATTGCTGCGGATCAAGGATCTGGTCGAGAAACCGGAGCCGGAAAAGGCACCGTCAAATCTCGGCGTCACGGGGCGCTATGTGCTGCCGCCGGAAATTTTTGACTACCTCAAGAAAACCGAGCCGGGCGTGGGTGGCGAAATTCAGTTGACGGATGGGCTGCGGAAGCTGGCGGGAAAAAAGCAGCAGGGGCTGTATGCATGGGTCTACGAAGGAAAGACGCACGACGCGGGAGACAAGCTAGGATTTTTGGAAGCGACCGTGGAAATCGCGCTAAAGAACCCGCAGTTCGGTACGGAATTTCGGACCTATTTACAGGGGTTAAAGCTGTAGCGCCTCCGCCGGGCAAAATCAGATGTTTGCCCAAGGACACCGACACTGTCAATTTGGCGGAATCGGCACGAAGGTGAGACCGAACGAGCGCGCTCTGACATTAGTCAAGGATTTCTAGTGTGAAGCGCTTTCGCAGTTTCATCCCCACCGCGCTCAGGATTGTGCGGATGGCTCGAGCTGTACGTCCTTGGCGGCCGATTACTTTCCCAAGGTCACTTGCGTGGACACGCAACTCGAAGACGGTAACCTGCTCGCCTTCAACCGCGCGGACCTGAACCTCGTCGGGGTTATCCACGAGGGCCCTCGCGATTGCTTCTACTAGCTCCTTCACATGGTGCGCCTCGGCGCGCGACGGTATCAGGTTGCCTGAACCTTGATTCTACTACACGCTTTCGGCGCAATAGCGCTACCGGGTTCTCATTTGCGGTCATCGCCTCGTCATGGGTGTAAGATTCCATTCAGTCAGGGATTTGTCTATCGACACCAAGAAATCGAAATGAATAGAAGAGATTTGGACCGATATAAGCGGATGCTACTAGAAAAACGTGGCGAAATGTCGGTCACAAGCGCCGACGCTGAGAGTCCGATTCCGGCCGCCGGGGGCCATCGGGGCGATCCCGTCGACCAAGCTAATGCCAACACCGCAGCGGAACTTCAGATACAGTTGCATCAAACCGACGCGCGGCTGCTACGAGCAATCGAGGAGGCAATCGCTCGGATTAGACGGGGCACATTTGGCACTTGTGAGGTTTGTTTGAATCCAATCTCTCGGGCACGCTTGGAAGCCGTGCCTTGGACACGTCACTGTCGCGATTGCAAAGAGCGCGGACATTCTTGACGCAACGAAACAACCCCAGAATGCTACAAATAGCTCGGCCTAGAAATTTTATGTCCTCGAGGGCATTTCACCTCCAGCCAAATCCAAGTTCGAAGTTCCGCGAGTCTTTCGTCGAAGTCCATGGAGAGCGCCCTCAACGCGAAGATCACGAGAGGAGATTCGCAGGTGCTGTCTTCACATCTCATTGCTCCGGGACTCATAACATTGATGGCCGATTCGGCGTCTGCCCACGCACCGGTTCGGTCGTAGTTTGGAGAATTGATGTTCAGGGAATAGCTGGCGACTCGTTTACATCGATCACACACGAGGCCCACAGACTCAGCTTCCTGCTCCACGATCCAATCGGTAACCAGAGGCGGTTCCCACAACCGCGGCATCCAAACACGCAATGCCCTACTTGACTCACAACGAGGCCTATTATAAGCCAAACTCTCTTTCCGGAAATCCGCAGAAATCAGGTCGCGTCAGGAAGCTCTACGAACGATTTTCCCAGCTCGCCTAGACATTTTCTATCACCCCAATTTCGGTTTTTTTCTAAAAAGGCGAGTTTTTCAACAGCCACAGGGTTTATCACTAGCAATCTCAGAACGAGACGCTTACCGGGCAACAAGTCGAGATCGTGCTGGAAGCTTGTGATTTTGACTCGGCCCAGAGAGCCGACAATCAGCGTTTAGTTTCTGGTGTTTGCCCAGGTGGACCGCTTCGGCCTTTTGAAACACGGCGAGTCGGTCTTCTACCAGGTTCCGAAATGATGCGAATTGAAAACAAGGCAGGGCCGTGTCGAAAAATTAGTTAAACACATCACGCGAAGTCGGCCGCCATCCAATCGTGCCCAAGTCTAGGCCGGGGTGCCCCCGGGCCCAATTCATTGATGAAATCACTTGTCACCGCTCGCCCTGCTCCCCGAACGATAGCGCCGATCCGATGCGCCAACCGGTGATCAATATGCGCCGCAGACGACAAGACAAGTAATTCGCGCACCCGAGTTATCGCTACGTAAAATAACCTCCGTTGTTCGCGGAAGTGGTTTGCGGCTTCCGCAAGCGTCAGATCCGAATCAAAGCTAGGAATCAATCCCTGCACACAGCCGGCGACGATGACGACTCTGCTCGTAAGCCCTTTTGACTTATGCAAGCTCATCACTCTCACAAAGTCACCAGATTGCGGCATTTCTGGCTGAGTCACTATGCTTCGCAAAAAATCTAGCAATTGCCTGTGGCTTTCCAGAGCCCCAGCATTCAACGAGGCCGCCTCACGAAGCACTGCTACGCTCTGATCGCCGGCAGGAAAGAGTGCGTCAATCAAATCATTGATGGCCATTGGACCTAGTCTGTCTAGTTCACGTCGAAGAAGTTGGAAGCGCTGCTGAAGTTCTGTTGTGTGTGCGATTCCAATTTTGCCGGCCGAGAGTCTCTCTAAAGTTTGCGATGGCGATATTCGATTATTCTCGCAGTGATCCCGGAGCCGCCTATACGCGCCTTCCCGCCATGTTGGGCTCCCGATGCCCAACCAGAAGCGGAGCGCAACTCGATCATCGGGATTCGCTAGAAGCGTCAAAAGACAGAAGGATGTCTGAGCACGCTCATCTTCCAAAGCCTCTTCGTGATAAAAGCTGTGAACTCGAATTCCTAGGTTCGACACCGCATCTCGAATACTGTATCCGATCAGTCGGCGCGGACTAAGAACAAGGATTTCCCCTAACGGAATGTTTCTATCTCGGACTAAGTGTTGAATGAAGGCAGCCAAGCCCCTCGCTTCCTCGTCGAGTGATCGCCACTGAACTATCTGGATCTCTCCTTCCGGATTCGCCGCCAATGGCTGCAGTCTTGGCTCTGCCTCCCCTAAATGATTGTGCCTAATCAGATAGTCAGCTATCGCAACGACGCGGCGGGGACACCTCCGGCACTCAACGAGTGCCTCGTCATGGGTCCCTTCATGAGTCTCGTGAAAACTATCTATCCCTTCGGGATGCGCATACCGCAGAAAACTATAAATTGATTGATCTGGGTCTCCCACAACCGCCTGATTCACCTGCTGTGCTATGAGGTCAATCAAGACCTGCTCTGCGCGGTTCAGGTCTTGATACTCATCGACGACGACGTGGTCATACGCTCGCCGCTCAGCGCATGCCGGATTGTCTCGCAGATACCGGAGAGTCTCTGGAACCAACTCTCCGATTAGCATAGCCTCGTGAAACCGCAACCAGCCGAGTAGTGCATCATGAAATTCTCTATCGACGGGGTCAATCGGCCATCCTGGCTGGTCAGACTGGAGTCTAGCCCAGGCCGCCTCGAAAGCTTGGACACGCCTTGTCCGTTCCCGTACACCGCCAAACAGACCCCGGTTGTTCAAATCGTGTAAGAGGGGCTCGGCTTCAAACCGAGACACTCCGAAACTCAGGAACGTTACAAGTGGTCTTGCGATTCGCTGCAGGTAGTCAAACACCTGGTTCGTAGAGAGCAAGGAAAAACAAAATGAATGCAAGGTCCCAGCGCGGACCTCTTCGCAACCAGCTACGCCCAATGCGCGAAGTTCTCGCTTCAGTTCCGCGGCGGCAGTGCGCGTGAAGGTGACGGCCAGTATGCGACCGGGCGCAACTGCGTCATTCAGCAGTCGGGCGACCATCCGCTTTAGAGCGAATGTCTTGCCCGTGCCTGGACCTGCCACCACTCGAAGTGGTCTATCAGAGGTCCCAGCGATTGCCAAAGCAGCACCTGCCAACCCTTCATGCCATGCCATGTCCGCTCCGATTAACCGAAAGGCAAATGACCACCGGCTCGTATGGCACTAGATGGTAATTCAAATGGTAACTTCAACGGTAAGAGGCAGACCAAAACGGTGCCGCGCTCAGCTGCCTGCCCAAGCTATACGTCAAGCCGTACTGTCGATATGCCCCAACCCCACATGGTTTTGAATTAGAGCGACTTTGAAATCACTCTGTTCCAGAAGGCCGAAGCGGTGCGCCTAGGCAAACACTAGAAACTAAACCCTGATTGTCGGCTCTCCGGGGCGAGTCAAAACCTCATGATTCCCGCACAATCACCTGTTTATTGTCCGGGCAGCGTCTCGTTTTGAGATAGGGAGTGATAATCCCTGTTATCAACAGTTAGCTGGAAACGGCCAGTTTCCGATAACGGCGTTCAACCGAAAGCCACTTGCGCGGCGGAAGCTGTGCGTGCAGTTCCAGCTTAGACCTGAACTGTGCAGTTACTGCGGCAGTCCGACGCGGCGAAGCAGATCCGCGAATCGCGGATCGGACCGAAGGTCGTCCAAGGTGGGATCGACCTTGAAAGCTGGTGGCTGGGCCGTGTGCATCTCCATGGATTTCTCGAGCCACGCAAATGCACGGTCCCTTTCTCCCAAAAGGCTATACTGGTACGCCAGCAGATCAGGCTGGACAGCTCCTCCTTGCTTCGCAATCATCTCCAATCCTGCAGCCCACGCACGCATCGCGCCTCTGAAGCCGGTCTTTGTGTATCCGTGGCGAAGGTCCCTCGCTAGGTTGTCATCTCCGAACCCGCTCATAGCCTCTTCCCACTCTTCTACCGCTTCCTTGTACATGTGCGCTCGCTCGTACCCATATCCAAGTTGGAAATGAGCCAACGGATCAAATTCGTTACGAGAAATATAACTGCGCTTGATTTCAATGAAGCGGTCAAATCTCCGTTCGCAGTAAAAGACCCAAGCCACTCTATCTGTGTCGGGATCAAGTGCCTGCGTGTGTTCCGCCTCTGCCATCGCTTCGTCCATGCGGCCCATTGCACCGAAAAAGACCGAATACATATAATGACCCGCCGCCAAGTTTGGATTGAGTTCTATCGCGTGTTTCGCTTCCTGCTCCAGGGCGGGCCAGTTCCAATAACGGTAATCCATTTTGCCCAGATCCACGTAGGCCTCCGCCAGCTCGGGGTCGATGGCCAGCGCTTTGCTGAATGCGTCCCTGGCAGGTTGCTCCATGGAGGTTGGCGGGTAGGGGAATGTTGCTGGCACACCCCAAATTTCGCCCATCCCGATATAGGCGCGAGCGTAGTTAGGATCTTCCGTCACCGCGCGCTGGAAAAAGGCGAGGGCTTGGTTCAACTCCACCTCGTGTGCCACCGCTTTTCCGAAATGGAGGCCCATATGTCTGGCGTTCTGGTAGTGATACTGCCCCTGAAGATAGTCCTCCACAGCATTCGAATTGATCGGGCGCACGCGCGTCATGCGCAGCTCTTCGCGCGGCTTCACCTCCACGCTGATTTCCTGGGCGATGCTTCGGGCGATGTCGCCCTGCAAGGAGAGAATATCCTGCATGTCGCGCTCGTAACTGCGCGCCCAGAGATGCTTGTCGGTGTCCGCTTGAATCAGCTGCGCGGTGATGCGGACGCGGTTGCCTGAGCGCTGCACTGCGCCTTCGACCACAGCATCCACGCCGAGCTCGCGCCCGATTTGCGGAAGCGATTTATCGGTTTTCTTGTAGCGCATGGCGGAAGTGCGCGAGATCACTCGGAGAGCGCTGACTTGGGAAAGATCCGTGATGAGGGCATCAGTCATCCCGTCGGAGAAGTACTCTTGATCGGGGTCGTTCGACAGGTTTGCCAATGGGAGAACGGCGAGAGAGCGGATGGCCGGCGTGGTGCGCTTCAGGAGCAGGCGCGAGCGCAGGCCTTCCAGGTTCAGGCTTAAAGCAGCGACAACGATGAGAAGCAGGGCTGCCGCAGTGATGGTCAGCGCGCGAAGGCGAGACGGAGCGGTCGAGCGCGCGACCGCCGCTTCGATCGGAGCGTCGCCGTTCTCTCCCCGCAGGGATCCGATGAAGCGATAGCCGCGGCGCGGCAGGGTTTCTATGTACTTAGGCTTGTCCGAATCGTCTCCGAGTGCGGCGCGGATCTGATTCACGCAGAAGTTGATCCCGCGCTCGAAGTCCACGAAGGTGTTGTCGCCCCAGAGGCAACGCCGGATCTCCTCTCGAGCTACGGGTTGTCCCGAGTTTTCGACGAGCAACTGGAGAACTCGAAAGGGTTGGGGGTGCAGCTTGACCGCAGTGCCACCTTTGCGCAGTACTCCAGAGGCGGCGTCCAGCTCGAACGCCCCGAAGTGAATCGGCGCGGAAGGTTTCGCTAATGCCACAGAAGCTCCGGGGGACGAACAGTGGCTGCATTCTAACATCACTAGAACTGTCAGTTCGATTGAAACTTTAGACTTCCCCCAGAGCTTAAACCCCCTGATTTCTGTGTGCTGGACTCTAACGTAATTCTAAGACAGCTGTCATTGAGCATTCCGAGTGAGGGAAATACTTTGGGCGAAGCCTGGCACCTTAGGCGCGGACATGGCATGGCGAACTGCACCGCAGGGAAACCGAAATTGTTGGAGCGAGATCCCAAACTCGGCGTTTTGTGTCTCCGCAGCGTCGGGATGCCAGAGTCGGACCATGAAATTGACGGATTGAAATGACTAGAAGGAGACGCACCATGAAATTCAAGACGTTGTACATTGCCGGGATGACCTTGTTCACCGCAGTCGTCGCGGTTCGACTGGCTGCGCAGCCGAGGCCGCAGAGCGAGAAGAAAGCGCACCTGCAATACAAACTCGTCGACATCGGTACTTTCGGCGGGCCGAACAGTGGGAATAACGGTGAGAGTACAGTGATGAACAATGGGGGGGATGTTGTCGGCTTTGCGGACACAACCGCTCCAGATCCATTCTCCCCCATCTGTTTTGCAGACTGCTTCGTGGTGCACGCATTCGAATGGCGGAAAGGGGTGCTGACTGATATTGGTGCGCTTCCCGGCGGCTTCAGTAGCTCCACCAATGCGATTAACTCTGAGGAGCAGATAGCCGGTTTTTCACAAAACGGACTGATCGATCCGGTCACAGGCATACCGGAATTTGTGGCAACTGTTTGGCAGAACGGCCGGATGACGGATCTGGGGACGTTCGGTGGCAGTTTTAGCCTGGCGGTCATGAACAATGACCGCCGGCAGGTGGTCGGATGCGCGTTCAACGACGTTCCCGACTCGTTCACACCCACCGCCGTCTTCTACGGGCTCGGATTCGGGCCTCAGCAACTGCGCGCATTCCGGTGGCAGGGCAAACAAATTCATGACCTGGGCACATTGGGTGGGCCAGACGCTTGCGCCGTGTGGATCAATCAAGGCGGCCAGATCACGGGAGCCTCGTTTGCGAACTCGATTGTGGATCCAAATACCGGTCTTCCCACTCTGGATCCTTTCTTGTGGGAAGACGGCAAGATGATTGACATCGGTACGCTGGGTGGAACGGTTGGATTGGGCTTCATGGTCAACAATCGCGGCCAGGTGATCGGTATATCGAGCCTGGCAGAAGCACCGGGGGCGTGCATTACCGGGCCTTCTAATGGGACGCCGGGCTGTCACGGGATTCTCTGGGACCGGGGAATTCTTGAAGATTTAGGGACGCTCGGAGGGGACTTCTCAATCGCAAACTGGATCAATGATGAAGGTGAAATCGTCGGCGTTGCCAGCACACCAGGCGAGCAGACGGTCCACGGCACTCTGTGGAAAAATGGCGTGATCACCGACCTGGGGACCCTGCCCGGTGATTGTGCCAGCCAGGCGTTTGCAATCAACTCTAAGGGTCAGATTGTCGGCCAATCGTTTCCGTGTGATTCCAGCCCCCCACGGGCGGCAGTGTGGGAAAGAGATGGCACGGTGCATGACCTGAACGCTCTGGTTAAGCAGGGCTCTGGGCTGGAATTGACGGATCCGAAAATCATCAACGACGCAGGTGACATTGTGTTGGAGGGGTTTCTTTCCAATGGGGACCAGCACTCTGTGGTGCTGAGTCCGTGCGAGACAGGTGAAGAAGGATGCGTGGACAGCAATGAATCCGCAACCATTGCGGCGCCTCACAGCTCAGCTGCCGTCAGCAACAGTCCATCAACCGTCGCTCAAACTCGTCTGACGCCCAGTGCAAACGTCGCTGCCTGGCGCACACGAATGGCTCGACGATACCGTATTCCTAATCCAGGCGTCGCAACGGCAGAGCACTAATCCGAGCCAACGGGTGCGGACGGAAATAATCCGGCCGAGGAATCTCTGTTGGTAGTACTTTGAGCGTCGTTGGGGGTTCGTCCATACAAATCTCCAAACTAAAAGTCTATGACGGGCAGGGGCCCGCCTCTGTATTCATCTGAGTCACCCTTTATGAATGCCCTGTCGATTGATGTCGAGAAATCCGCTTATCACTAGCAATCTCAAAATGCGACTTTTGCGCTCCGGCCCAAAATCATTTCCTTTCATCCCTTCCACGGATTCTAGCGATATCGTTCTCCCCGTTCGGTGGTTAGAGTTGCCAAAATGCCTGCGATGGGCATTTTGGCGCGAGCGTTGGAAAAGGGACACGTCCTGAAAATCAAATCGAGGCAAACTCCGCAAAATGTGGAATGCTCGCCACAATTTGACTGATCGGAAGAGTTCTAAAATCGTCTCCTAGGGCCCACCACCTACCCCCCTCGTGTTGGAACTTGCTTGGGCTTCACCCTTCCTGTGCACTACGCGTCCTCGTTGCGAGGTCAGTGCAAGCTCTTTCTCGTTCTCGCAGAGTGCCGAGAAGCCACTTAGCCGGGTCGTTGGGAAGCACCTATTAAGAGCGCTGACTTGCCATCCACGTAGCGAGATTTTGGGATCAAAGCCGAAGTTCGGGTTCATTAAGTTTGTGAAACTCAATGATTCGGGAATTCAGCAATGAGAAAAACGATGGACCGGTAGGACCGTTCCAGAAACCAACTTTGGGTGAGTTCTCGCTGTGGGGCTTGTACGCTCAGCCACTTCGCTTGGATTCAGATCTCACGTGGGCAACGATACCTTCGTCCCCGCGAAGCCACACGCCATGGTCCACATTTTCTCCGGCACGATCAAGATGGGTTGAGAGCAGCACCCGACCCGAGGGGAGCGAGATTCGCGCCGGTTCATGACTCAGGTTGAGGGCTATGGCGAGTCGATCATTTCCTTGGCGTCGTTCGTAGCTCAAAATGTTCTCCTCGACACCGACCGCTTTAATTACCCCATGTGTAAGCGCCGGATTGCTTCGACGTAGCTCAACGAGACGGTGGTACAGATTCAGTAGCGATTCGTGAGAGTCGGACATCGCCGCGACATTTGCGCTCGCATGATCCGGTCCCAAAGGCAGCCATGGTGTTCCGGTAGTAAAACCCGCGCGAAGTGATCCGTCCCACGGCATAGGGGTCCGCTCAGGATCGCGGCCCAATCCCAGCCCCGGCTCATTTTTCTCAGCCGGATCCTGAACCTGTTCGGGCGCGATTGGAACGTCCTTCATTCCGATTTCCTCTCCATAATAAATCGTCGGCGTGCCGTGCAAAGTAAGCAGTAGCACCGCGGCAACCCGTGCCTGCGCCTCACCGATTCTCGACGCGATCCGCGCTTTATCGTGATTTCCCAGCACCCAGTTTGGCCACGCCCCGCGCGGCAACGCCGCTGCGTACTCGTCCATAATCTCAGCGATGCTGGGCGCGTTCCATGCAGTTTGGATAAGCTGAAAGTTAAACGGCAAATGCGCGCCCTTCAGATCGCGCCCGTAGTAAGTAACCAATTCTTCGATCGATAGATAAATTTCACCTATCAGAACGCGATCCGGATACCCGTCCAATACAGCGCGCATCTCGGCAACAATCTCGTGAACTTCCGGCCGATTGGCGGTAAAGAGCGGCAACAACCGCTTGTACGACGATTCACCTGGAACGTAACTAGGGTTCACTGGATTGTCGCGAAACTGATCGTCCTTGATCAGCATCCAGAGCACATCCACGCGAAACCCGTCCACGCCGCGATCGAGCCAGAATCGCAGCACGTCGTACATGGCTTGCTTGACCGCAGGATTTCGCCAGTTGAGATCCGGCTGCTCTTTCAAGAACGAATGGTAGTAGTACTGCTTTGTCGCTTCATCCCATTCCCACGCTGGGCCGCCGAAATGGCTCAACCAGTTATTCGGCAGACCGCCTTCTTGCCCCGCATCTTTCCAGATGTACCAATCCCTTTTCGGATTATCGCGGGACCTTTGACTCTCGATAAACCACGGATGCCGGTTCGACGTATGGTTGGGGACGAAATCTAGAATGACGCGAAGACCTCGTGAGTGGGCCTCGGCGATCAGCTGGTCGAAATCCGCGAGATTGCCGAAGATCGGCGCAATGTCGCAATAATGCGCAACGTCATATCCAAAATCCGCCATCGGCGAAGGATAAATCGGAGAAATCCAAATCGCATCGATGCCAAGACTCACAACATAATCGAGGCGTTGAATGATTCCCGGAAGATCGCCGATTCCATCGCCGTTGGTATCCTGAAACGACCGCGGATAAATTTGATAAATGACGCCACTTTGCCACCACTTCAAATTTTCCATTCGCGGGCCTCGAAGATTGTTAGTCCAAACCAATATGGCGCAGGGTAAAATCGATATGCAAGCTGTCGGCCGAATCTCCTCCCAGGGATTTCTCCTGATTCGATAACTTGGAATTGATGACGGACCTATGATTAATGACCTCTGGTACAAAAACGCAATCGTTTGGGGAAGCATCGCATTCTGCTTGAGCCCTATGGTTACCGTTGGTTCCGTATCGGCGGGCTCGATTACCTGCTGAAGAGAACCGAAACCTAGGCGCCGGTTGATCAGACACTACCTCGCTCCCACAATCGCCGCGCAGTACGGTCGCCGGGCGCGGGGCTCAGAAAATTTCAGAGAAAGAAGTCGCCGCGCACCAGTTAATCCACACTGAACCGGAACGTCGCGCAATGTGCCCATCAGGATTTTGGGGCTAGTGTCCGACGTTTGCGACGAGTTCCACTCGGGTCCGAATTTCCGGGAGAACGAGCGTTGCAGCTCATTGCCTGACCGCAACGTCGAGGTTGTCCCTGAGTACGCCGAGCACGCTCCGAACATCGTCGGCGGTATTGTAAAGGTGAAATGATACGCGCAGACCGTCCATTCGATTCGAGCCGACGATATTATGAGACGCCAGCTTCCGAACAGCTGCGTCGGAATCTTTCATTTGTAACACCACAAGCGGCCCTCGGCTTTCCGCAGGTGTTTTTGATTTGATCCCAAGATCACGCACTCCCATTAGTAACATCTGGGCGAGACCGGCTACATGGGACGCAATTCGGTCGAATCCGACACCGCCAAGAAGTTCAAGTGCGGCGGGAACAGCGAAGACATGCGGCAGAGGCGGCGATCCCGATTCGAATCTTCGGGCTGAGCAGGCTGGATCGAAATGCTTCACGTCAAATGCAAACGGATTCTGCTGTCCGAACCAACCCGTAATGGTAGGAGTGAGCTTCTGAATCAATTCCGGCCGCACATACATGAACGCGATTCCGGATGGGCCTAACAGGTACTTGAGTGCGCCGCTGACATAGAAATCGAGATCGAGCGCTTTTACATCCACCGGGCGCGTTCCGCAATCCTGATAATCGTCCAGCATCACGAGAGCGCCCCGCTCGCGAGCGAGTTTCGCAACCGCAGGCACTTCGGAACGAGCGCCATTCATGAAGCAGACGCCTGTCACGGGGACGATGAGCGTCTGTTCATCGATTTCGTTTGCATATGAACTTGCCGGAATTCGTCCATCCTGCGCGCGGATGAAGCGAATTTCAGCGCCGCGAGATTGCTGCGCGAGCCATATTTGTCCCATGGTAGGGAACTCAAACTCGCCCATGACGACTTTCTTGCGTGGGCCATTGAAGTTGAGGGCACTCGCAATTGCGCTGATGCCCGCCGATGCGCACGATAGAATTGCCACTTCCTCGGGTTTTGCGTTTATAAACCCCGCGAAGGCTGCGCGGGCAGCTTCGTAGTGGTCCATCCATTTGTCCCAAGGCGAGCCGTCTTCGTGCCAAGTTCGAATGTGCTCGTGAAGAGAGGCCTCGACCGCATCGCTCAACGCACCTTGCGAACAGGAGTTCAGATAGATTTTGTTTCTGAATATGGGGAATCTAGAGCGAACGGATTCGAGTTCAAGTGTGGCTGACAAAGCTTCGGCCTCCAGTCGATTCGATTTCTACGGAAGAACTGCAGTGATATTCGGTAGGTCCCCGAGCAGCTGGGATCTCGATGCTCGGCTTCGCGCTACTCACGCAACAAAACCTACGGAAGCCAAGGCAACTGAGCATAGAATTGCCGAGATCAAAAGTGCGAAGAAAGCCGAACCCCTGAACGATTGGCCGGAGAACCAAATGAAGAGTCCTAAGGTTCCCAAGAGAAAGCTTGCCCAGAGCCCCAGATCGAAATCCGATACCATCGAGACTGTCATTCAGCTCGAGAAGCGCGTGTGGGAGGTTGCTCAGCAGAGAAACGCAGCTGAATTCAAAAAGCTTGTACCAGCCGACGCTGTAATGATTTTTCAAAGCGGAATCGTCCTCCAGCCGGAGTACCTTCTAACCATGAACGCGCGCACGATCTCTCGATACGAGATTCGCGATATGCGCGCTTTCATGCCGAATGCAACAACCGTCATTCTGTATTACGAAGCACTGCGCTTCGGCGAACAGAACGGCGCAGCATTTCCTACTGGCCCAGTCATCGAGAGCACCACTTGGATCCGTCGCGGCAAACGTTGGGTCGCAATCCTAAATCAAGAAACCCCAATCAGCACATAACAAGGGTTTGTTTCGTTAGTGCGATCTCGCGGGTGTCAACGGCTTCAAAATATCATCCAGATAGTCAGCCGTCCCGTCGACTCGTTCGAGATGCGGATAACGATTCCCACCTTGGTAACGGATCTCATGCGTTTCGATCGCCCCGGTATTTATCGCGGTGATGACAATGGGGCCAGCCGAAGATCTTGAGTTAGCGATCGCTCGATTTAGCTCATCAACGGAAAATGCCCGCCCGTTAACAGCGATGATCCGCAGATACGGGCTCACACCGCTCTCGAATGCAGGCATGCTGGGAATCGAATCGACTACCGTTCCGTCGCCTTTCACTCTCAGCCCAATGGAAGAAGTGTAGTCTCCGCCGCCCGAAACCGCGTCACCCGCGGCGAGGAATTCATTGGCATCATCGCTATAGACGAGCTTCCAGCCGCCCCCGGTGATTCCTCCCAACGGCGCAGTGGCTGCAGTGGAATCGAGACGCTCGCGCAGGAAAGAGTGCCAGTCGTAAGGAGCAATCTGGTTCAGCGTGGCGACTACGTCGTCAAACTCGTATGTCTTGATCGCGGGCTGCCCATCGGGAGGTCCGAAAAAGACTCGACAGAAATCATCCATCGACCTGCGATTATTTGTGAGCTTGCGAATCGTGTTGTCGACATCGAGCCAGATCAAAACGCTTTCCGGATAAAAGTCGACGCTCCGCCGGTAAGAAGCCCATTCCTGCGGCGAAAAATACAGAATCTGGGCGGCGTTCGCAGTGTTCTGAAGGGAGCGCCAACGACGTCCCGCGCGATGCGCCATTGTCGACGCGGTCAGAGCAATGTAGTCGCGGGTCTGCTGTGGTGTAGTAAGGCCGCTGCGCGCCGATAGAACCGTTCCGAGGTACTCGGTAAGTCCCTCATAGACCCACAACAATTCGCCTTTCATCGGCAACTGGAAATCCGGAGTGGCTAAGCCGCTAGGGCGCCGGTATTGTCCATTCCAGGAATGCGAAAATTCGTGGGGAAACAATCCCGATTCGAGCAGACGAGCGCTCGGGTCGACGAGCGTGCGTTCCGCAACGCGGTCATCGCTGCTTTCATGATGCTCCTGGCCGAGAGGCAGAACGTTGTCACTCAGCGTGAGAAGAAAATGATAGTCGCGATAGTGGTGCGACTGGTAGAGCGCATCGGCTTCGGCAACGAGCTGCTTGTAGTTGTCGATCAGCGCCGGTGAAATATCCAGCGCCCACGCGTCATCGGAGGCCACGTCGACTTCATGAGGTGGTTTTCCGCCAGGATTCAAGGGATATACACGCACAAATTCACCCGATTGCACCGGAGAATCAACCAGCAGATCGAGCGGGACAGGTGAGAATGTGATTGTGTCCCCAGACTGGCTGGCGATGGGAAGGGAAGTGTTGAATTTCCATCCCGCCGGCACAGTGAGCGAGGGTTGAAAGTTCAATTTCGCAGCGGGCCACCCTTTCGGATACAGAATCACCTGATTCCACATCAGGATGAAGAGCTTCGCGGAGCCGGACGCGGCGAAGTCGATCGTCGGGCCAGGCGCAGAGATCAAAAAGTCGAGCGAAGCTTGGATTGAGTTTACTCCTGGTGGAACATCGAGGTTGAGCGCATACATGTCCACGTCATCCTGCACCCACGCGATTTCCTTTCCACCCGCCGAAAATTTCAGCCCGGCGACATTGGGAATCGGGCCGTCGGGCGAATGGTCCGCCGGCATCCACTTGGGGTAGTAAAGCGTGAGGGGGCCGGGCCGCACTGGGATATCCAGCTTGGCGTGCAGAATTCTTTGTGGGGCATGCGTGGCATCGACAGAAATAGTGATTGGGCCGGGGGGTGAAAGCTGAGCGCGCGCGTTGCTCGCTGCAATGAGGCTGAGCGCAATCGGAATCACCAGGAGAGCGGTCCAGTTTTTACGGTTCATACGCAAAATCACTCCCTGCGGCTTCTTCGAAACTCTCCGCTTCCTTAGTTCCGATTCTTGCAGCCTTTGCGAGACAGATCTGGCATCAGCTCGCTTAAGCGTCGCCAACAACCTAAGTGAAGGTGTTCCGGCGATCAGAATGAGAACTTGAGCATGAATTGAATGTTCCGCGGCCCGCCGACGCCAAAGTGCGAGTCGAAGCTGCCATCGTCCGCCGAGGCCGTGATGTGTGTTGTGATGTCCGGCGATGGCTCGGCAAAGTTCGGATGGTTGAACGCATTGAAGAAGCTGGTTCTGAATTCCAACCCGTATCGCTCAGCAAACCGGAATGTTCTCTGAATCGAGATGTCCCATGCGTTCAATCCTGGAGCTACCAGGGGATCGCGCGGGCAGTTTCCAAAGGTTCCGAGAGGAGGAGGCGCGAACGAACTCTGGGAGGCATACGGCAGTGTTAGATCCCTGAGCTGGTAGTGAATTGGGGCAATGCAATCGAACCGTGTGTGGAAATTTCCCACTCCGCTTTCGTCGCCGAACGTCAATAGCGGTGCGGCCAAACCATCTCGCAGCGTCGTCGTGCCGGAGATCTGCCAGTCCTTCAGCGCATATCCAAGGGCACCATCCAGTTTCGGCGACGGAAGTGCGTAGATGTACGTGAAGATCAGCGCGCGACGCTGGTCGAACTCAGAATTCCCGTAGCTGCCTGCCAGGTTCCGGGAGTCTTGGGGAACGTAGCCACTGGTTCCAAAAAAATCCTCTACCTCCGACCCGGTGTCCAGATTGTGGGACCACGTGAACGAGATCTGGGTCGTCAAGCCGTGCCAGTTGTTAGACTTTAAGACTGCTTGCAGGGCGTTGTAGTGGGCCCAACCGGCGGACGAAATCGTATTGATCTGACCCAGCGTCGGGAATATCGAATTGAATGGCCTAGCTGCTTGCTCCGCAGCTGAGTCCGGCTGTCCGGCCGCAATCGCTTCCGGAGTCCATCCTGAACCTACGGGCGGTTGGTTTATGTCCAACAACTGCAGTTGATGGATGCTGTGATTGCCGACATATCCGATTTCGAATATGAATCGCTGACTCAGTTCCTGCTGAATATTCAAAGTCCAAACCTGAGTGTTGGGCGTCTTTATGTTGTCCTGAATGCTCGCGATGTTAAAAGGAGGTACTGGGGTTCCGGTGCCAAAGCTGGGAATCCCGACGCCAAAAGGAATTGGGGCTGTGGGAACGATGGTCACTCCACCGGTCGGGCCGCTCGGGTTTTGCGCCAAACCCTCTTCGAAGTTATTTAGAGGAATCGTGTCGTAATAGATTCCGAAGCCTGCTCTAACAACGGTTTGCCGGCCAGGAATGATCTGGAACGGTGGGTTCCACGCGACAGCTATGCGGGGGCCCCAGTTGTTTTTGGGCACATTGTACAGCTTTCCTCCGGGAAGTTCGGCAACCGGGACCAACCCCAACGTGGGATCGAAAGCGGAGAACCGGCCATGATCTTCATGCACGGTCGAGAAGAAATCGTATCGTAAGCCTGCGATCAGAGTGACGTTACGCGTGATCTTGTAGTTGTCCATCACAAAACCGCTGATCACATTCTGATCGATGTTCGCGCGGCTAGTACCGACACGGGTGATTTGCGTCAATCCCGAGCCGGGCGAAGGCGTACCGGCAAGCAGGTCAATCAAGGACGCATCAAAGCCGTTGGTCGCTAGGTCGTTTGGGATCGCGAACTGCGACCCGTCAAATGTGAAGATGCCGCGACTACCCACAACGGTGTAATCCGAGTAGTTGTGTAAGTAATTAAAACCAAATCTAAAAGCGTGCTGCCCCCGAGTCCAACTGACTTCATTCGCGATCTGATAACTCGTTGCAACGCGCCCCCCGGCCCCATTCTGAAGGCCGAGGTTCGAGAAGCGTCCTGGAGTGAAACCCGGCGCGGTTAGATTCGAACCGATGTCGATTTCCGGGATGCCAAAACTCTCCGGTCCTACCCCGGTATTGAACCCGAGCGTGGAGGGATCGACGTTGGCATCTCGCCCCTTCTGAAACTGACTGAAACGATTCCAACCTAGGCGTAGCGTATTAATTAGATTGGGATTGAAGACGTGGACCTCGCTAATCGCAAAGTTAGTTGCAACCGTAGGAGTTACACCGAACCATGGATTTAATTGCGATCCACCACCAGGCCCCGGACCACCACCCGGAAATTCGTCTTCACCATTTCCTTGCAAGTAGCGGCCCGAAAGCGAGTCGGAGTCTGAAAACTTATGATCGATCTTGAGTACGCCGCTATTTGGCGACTGCTGGCCCCGATTGTCTGCGACAAACGGCCCAGAAAGCCCCAAATTAGAGTACAGGCCGAGAATATTGAGACCGAGTTGATTCGGTACAATTCCTTTTGATTCCACAATGGCTGTTGCGTTGGCGATCTGCTCGGCCGTCGGAGCAATTCCGTTTTGCGTTACGCCTAGCCGCAGACGGCTGCCGTCATATCCGGCGAAGAAAAATGTCCGATTCTTGATGATCGGGCCGCCGACCGTCGCCCCAAATTCGTTCCACACGAACGGCGCCTTCGTCGCCGATGTTTCGAAAAAGTTTGCAGCGTCAAGCGCCGCATCGCGATGCACCTCGTAGGCTGATCCGTGGAACTGATTCGTTCCGCTTCGCACAATCACGTTCATCACGCTGCCGGAATTTTGGCCCGAGTCTGCTCCGCCGGCGCTGACCACGCTCACTTCTTGAATTGCATCAAGCGGCAGTCGCGTTGCGGCGGTCGCTGAGTTTCCGCCTTCATTGATGGATGGTAAGTATGTGGAAGGGTCTGTGTCCGACGCTCCATCAATATTGAATCCGTTCGATCTCGATCGTGAACCGTTAATTGTGTATTGCGCGAATGCAAAGTTACTATTCTGTGTCACGCCAGGAAGCGTAAGCGCCAAGCGTGTGTAGTCGCTATTTCCGATAGGGAGGGCTGTGACTTGCTCTTGCGTGAGTTGCCCGCCGACAGAAGCTGTTTCCGTCTGAAGTAGCGGCGGCGCAGACGTGACTTCGATCTCCGACGTAACGTTTCCCACCTTCAGGATGGGCGAAACCGTGTTGACCTCGTTTTGCGATGTCACAATATCTGTAATGGCGATGGTTTGAAACCCCTTCTTGCTGACCGTGAGCCGATAGCTTCCTAAAGCTAAATCGGGAAAGTTAAACTCTCCATTTGCGTCCGTCGTTTCTGTTCGCTCCAGCCCCGTAGCGGGATTCGACAGTTTCACGCCTGCATCGGGAATCGCTGCCCCTTGTGTATCCCGTACCACGCCAGTAACGCGGCCTGGAAATAGTTGGGCCGACGAACTGCCGGCGCATGTGAGAATCAGCACAAGAACGAAGAAGCAAAGGCGGGCGATGCGACCATCTTTCACGTCATCCTCCAGAGGCCCCGATTTTGACGCGGACGCTACACCTCGTAGAAAAGTATGTCAAGGCCATTCTGCTTGTATACCAGCCGTACACGATATAACGACTCTACAAACAGTGCGTTTACTGTCGATCTCTCTTCGCCGGTTTGGATTCAGCGTGCGACTTGCTTTTGCGCCGGGCGAGCCAAATAAGCAACAGTCACGGCGGCGAGAAAGCATAAGAATGCAGGTACGGTCATTGCCAAGCCGGGAACAAAGAAAGTGGCTGCTGTGATTCCGAGCAGCGCGAGGATTCCGACGATCGTCGAGTAAGGATAGAACAGCAGATGCATCGGTAAGCGCGCAACACGGTCTTTGCCGAGCGACCGGCGAAATGCGATGTGAGTGATTAGAATTACAGTCCAAACAAAAAACATTCCCGCCACAGCGATTCCGTAGAGCGCGAGAAATGCTTTACTCGGCGCGTAAATCGCAAAAATAATTGCAGCGGCCATACCCGACCGACGACACGGCTAGAGCGCGGCCTGGTACGCCGTTCGCGCTCAGCGTTCCGACCCATTCAGGCAGGTAACGTCCGCGTGAAAGCGAAAATAACATGCGCGTAGTGAGGTAAAGGTCGGTGTTGCAGCTTGAGAGCGCCGCTGTAATCACAACCATGTTCATGATGCTGGCGGCATAAGGGACTCCTACAATGGCAAAAGCCCGCACGAAGGGGCTCGCGTTTAGTCCGTTCCCCGCGCCAGCCTGATTCCAGGGCGTCATCGCGAGCATCACGGTGACAGCAAGAACGTAGAAAACGATAAGCCGAAAAACGATCGTGCGCATCGCTTTCGGAATCGTTTGTTCCGGTTTTTCAGCTTCGCCAGCTGTCACCGCGATGACCTCGACTCCCATGTAGCTTGTCAACACTAACGTTAGTGCAAGCCAAACGCCCGTCCAGCCGTGCGGCAAAAACCCTCCGTTCGCCGTCAGATTCGAAAAGCCAATGGCTTGCCTTGTTCCAATTCCAAATATCAACGCCGTGCCAATAGCGATGAATGCCAAGATCGCCACCACTTTCACCAGCGCGAACCAATATTCGAACTCGCCAAATCGCGCCACTTGTAGTGTGTTGATTACGATGAGTGCGATTGAGACGCCGACGACCCACATCCACTGCGGGACACCGGGAAACCAGAACGCAAAGTAAATGGCTACTGCCGTAACTTCAGCGCCGATCGCAATCATTTGGACGAAAGCATACGTGGCTCGCACCGCAAATCCAGCCCAGCGACTCAGATAAGTCTCGGCATAAACGCCGAACGAGCCAGCATCGGGATGCACGACCGCCATTTCGACGAGCGCAAACGCAACGATGAGAGCAATGATCGCGCCCATCAGATAACTCAGAATCACCCCAGGGCCGGCCAGTTGAATTGTGACGCCGCTGCCGAGAAAGAGGCCGACGCCAATCGCGCCGCCGATCGCGAGCATCGTTAACTGGCGCTGATTGAGGAGTCGTCGTAGTTGCTGCGGGTTCTCGCGGCCCTCCGGCAAGCCATTCGTGCTAGCCATACCTGCTCAACCCCCGTGGCGCTGTGCTGCGGTTCGCTGAAAGTGTCATTCGAGCATAAGAATTGTTCTTTCGTGAGTCTCTAGTTACGCTCACGAAGTTGGCAAGACCCTACCCTGTTCGTTTCGGTGTGTCAATGAAATGGTTTATGTATGCAATTGGTATACGTTTGACACTATGCGACAAATGATGAAGAATGCAAGGGTTTGCCTGAGTACGTCGGAGGGCAATTGACAAAATCGGAGACCGGAAGCAGAGCGCGCCGGCGTTCCTTTTCAACGCCCTCGCCGCTGTTGGCGCCTGTGGCTGTCGCGAGTACGCTGAGCGAAAAAGTGTACCGTGCACTTAAGCGCGATATCATCCACGGCTTATACCAACCCGGCGAATCCCTCAACGAAAAGGATCTGGCAGCTCGCTACAGGGGCAGCCGCACTCCTGTGCGTGAGGCTGCTGTTCGCTTGGCGAATGAACGCCTCCTTCGCATCGTCACGAACCGCGGCTATTTTGTAACTCAGATCACCCTGCAAGTGTTGAACGATATCTATGAGTTTCGCTGTGCGGTCGAGTGTGAAGCAGCTCAACTCGCCGCTTTCAAGGGAGCAAACCCTGAGGTCCTCCACAAACTCTCGGACCTCGCTGGCGTCACTTGTCGCGCGGACAACCGCCAAAGCTGCGTTCGTTTTATCGAGGCCGATACGGCGTTTCATTCAACCGTCGCGCGGCTCTCCCGCAATCAAATGCTGGTCCAAGCAGTAAACGAAGCCCGTTCCCAGATGGAGCGGATCATGTTCGCGGCAATCGACATTAACTACTACGGCGAAGCGCCCAGCGTAGAACACCGCGAGATATTGAAGGCGATCCGGGATCGTGACCCGGCTCGCGCGCGCCAGCGGATGTACGAGCACATCGTTCAATCAAAAGACAAGGTCCTTGGCTTGACTGGGTTTGCCGCCCAACTCCGTTAGCTGTTCGGTTCAATTTGGTTTCTTATCGCATGAGGTGCCCCGTAGTTACTCCAGCACTTCAGAACTGCCCTCGAATTTCCTAAACTGTACCAGACCTAGTCTTTCGGCGGATGTGGACGAGGTTGCACTGTGGGATTCTCTTCTCGGAGGATCAAACATGTCCCAAGAACTTATCGAGCTTTCGAATGAACTGGCACAATCGACTGGTCGAGCTGCCGCGAGCGTCGTGGCTGTTCACACCGAGATTCGCGGTTCTTCCAGCGGTGTCATTTGGCGTTCTGGAATAATTGTCACGTCTGAGCATGCATTGCGTCGCGACGAAGAGATTCAGGTGACATTGCCAAATGGCCGAGTCGTAACTGCGACACTCGTAGGGCGCGATGCCTCAACAGATATCGCGGTCTTGAAGTGTGCCGAGGCTGATAGCGCGGTGACCGAGTCAGGCGACGTGGCGCAGATGAAACCGGGTAGCCTGACGCTTGTCGTGGGCCGTACGCGTGCGAGTGGGCCCGTGGCTGCCCTGGGAGTCGTCAGTCTTGTCGCTTCCGACCGGCGCACCTGGACTGGTGGATCGCTTACTCCTTACATCCGCCTCGATGTCAGCTTGCAACCCACCACCGTAGGTGGCGCTGTGATCAGCCCGCAAGGCGGCACGATCGGTTTAGCGACGCCGCGCTTCGCGCGTTTTGGCGCCATTGCGGTTCCGGCTTCGGTCATAAACAAAATCGCGGACACGCTTCTGAAAAAAGGGCGGATTCCTCGCGGATATCTTGGAGTTGGCTTGCAGCCAGTGACCTTACCCGACACTCTTCGAGAATCCTTGCAGCGGAAAGAAAAGACCGCGGCGATCGTTCTAGAAATTCAGCCGGGCGGGCCCGCGGACAAGGCGGGCATCGTGATAGGCGATATTCTAATCTCACTGGCTGGGCACCCGATCGCACGACCGGGGGACGTTCAGTCTCTTCTGGTCGGGGACGCGATCGAAAAATCACTTCCGCTGAAATTCGTTCGTGGCGGTTCCATTCAGGAAAGCCACATCGTGGTTGCGGAACGCCCGCACGCAGGCGAATGACAATGGCTATCACGGGATTTGGCGAAATCACAGAAAAACTGCGCCGCTCGACCGTCTTGGTCCACGTGGATAACCGGTCCGCTGGCTCCGGCGTAATCTGGTCGAGCGACGGCATGATTCTCACTAACGCTCACGTCGCGCGCGGTAGGCAAGTCAGCGTTCGGCTTTGGGATGGACGCGAGTTTGAGGCCACAGTGGCGTCTCGTGATCCTCACCGAGACCTCGCGTCACTTCACATCAATGCAACGAACCTCCCATCAGTTTTCGTTGCCGACTCGTCGCAGGTCCGGCCTGGCGAACTTGCGATTGCCATCGGTAATCCCATGGGTTTTGTTGGTGCACTCACAACGGGGGTGATTCACGCGATTGGCCCGGTTCGTGGATTGGGCCCGCAATCGTGGGTGCAAGCGGATGTTCGGTTAGCGCCCGGCAATTCCGGAGGTCCACTTGCCGACGAGCATGGCCGACTGATTGGAATCAATACGATGGTCGCAGGCCGTTTGGCATTGGCGATTCCGAGTAACGTCGTTCGAAATTTTCTCTCCGCAGCCCCATCCGACGCTTGGCTTGGTGTGACCGTTCGTCCCGTTCGAATTCCCCGATCCACTGTGACTGACGGTTTTGGCCTGGTGCTCCTCGAAGTGGAATCGCATAGCGCGGCTTCCTATGCCTCTCTTTTGCCAGGCGACATCTTGCTGGGCGCCAAAGATAAGGCGTTCTCTTCGCTCGACGATCTCTCGAAAGCACTGGAAGGCAGTGGTTCGCGCCAGCTACGCCTTCAATTTCTGCGGGGAGATTCCTCGCGGGTTCGGCGCGTCACCGTTCAGCTGGGTAATCACAACACGTTAAGGAACGTCGTGGCAGCGTGATTCGGGTGTTTATTGTCGCCGCTTCGCCTCTGTCTCGTGCGAGCTTACAAAGTCTGCTCAGGGCGCGGAAAGTGGAAGTAGTTGGCAGCGCCCCAAACTTTGAATCGCTCTGGGATCAGCCTCCAGACGTTGAAGTGGACGTCGTTTTAGTTGAGGCATCCGGCGATTACTTCGGAGAAATGATTGACTCTCTAAACCAATCGCAACTTAGTTCTGAAGTCGCCATCGTGGCCCTTTCGGACCGATCTGAGCCTGGGCGGCTCGCCGAAGTGCTGCAAGCAGGCGTCCGTGCCATATTGCCCAGCGATATGTCACCGGACCAAATCGTTGCTGGCCTCGAAGCCGCCGCAGCGGGTCTTATCGTCCTCCATCCTGCCGAAGTTGGCGCCATGTTTCCAGCGCCAGAGCCAGCATCCAGTGCGCTTGCAGAACTCATTGAGCCACTTACGCCCCGCGAGAGCGAAGTCCTTCAAATGCTGGCGAGCGGTTTGGCGAACAAGGAGATCGCAACACGCCTTGCGATCTCTGAGCACACGGTGAAATTTCACGTAGCGTCGATTCTCGGCAAGCTGGGCGCTGCGAGCCGCACAGAAGCTGTCACCCTCGGAATTCGTCGCGGTCTCGTTCTTCTATAACGTAACGTTGCAGTCCTTGCTTGCTTTTATGTAGTTATTAAGCGCGTTTCGCGGTGCTCATTCAGTGGCAGGAACCTGCGCCAGAATCGCGAAATGTCTTGCCCGCCTCTGGGATGAACTCCCATTCATACGCGTTCGGATGGAGAGTCATTTTCAGGACGCCAAAGGTATCCGCATTCCGAACCTCACTTGTCGGCAGCGGAGCAGCGAAAGGACGATGGTTTCTTCCGCCTGTCCCAGCTACAAATTCTCGAATTCCCCGAGTTGGGTCGGGCTTGCCATCTGGATCCTGTGGCGCGAATCGCTCGTAGTCATGGTCGTGTCCATTGATCACCACCGTCGCCCCTCTTTTGTACAAATCGATCCAGAACGTCTTCATCTCAGGGTCATCCCCATGCTTTGCCCCAGAACTAAAAAGCGGTTTGTGCCAGTAAGCTAAAACGCAGCGAGAAGGATGAGCGTCGAGGTCCGAATTCAACCACCTCTCCTCCCGCGAACCTTGCTGGCGTCCGCCTACCTCAACGCATTCGCTATTGAGAACAATGATGTGCCACGTCCCTAATTCGTAGCTGTAGTAGCCCTGTGTGGGGTCACCCGCATTCGCGCCAAAATAGCCGAAGTACGGCGTTGCGGCGTAGGAATAAAATTCATGATTCCCAACCGCTGGGCGCGTTCGGTCTTTGTATCGTCCCCACGTAGGTTGATAGCAATTCCTGAACTCCTCGGCGGTGCCGTACTCGTACGCGTTGTCGCCGGCGGTGAGCACCACGCCTGGAATCGAATCGAGAAGCTTCGCCGTAGCTTCAGCGCCTGACAGATCCTCGCAAGAGGCAATGTCACCAGCTCCGACCAGAACCGGATCTTGGCCCTCTGGGATGGAGAGAGATTTCCCCGAACCTACCGGCGAAGGTTCTCCTGCTGGTTTTTGTGCACTTTTCTGGCATCCACCTACCATGCTCGAAATCAAAAGCAGGAAGCTGACTGCACCTCGAGCGAGAAAACTACGACTCGCAAAAACTATCGCCACGTTGCGCACCCTCGAACTAAGCTCGTCTCTTCAATCAAAAAAACAAATGAGTTAGGAAGTCAAGGCTCGCTCCGGTTCGAGCAGTTCCCATTGCAGCCATTTTTGAAACAAAGGCGAGTCCAGTTGGCCTCAGCGTGGTATTGAGAGTCCTAATTTTCCCGCATGGGTATATCCCAGTTATTCATTAGCAGTGAGGCATTTCTGAAAGAACGGCGGCTCTTGTGCCGAACTATCGTAGTATATGGTCCTCTCCGGGCTGCGTTCCTAGGATTCTGTGCACTGAAATGTCACTTCTCGTGACAGGGAGCACCATTGTGAACACGCGTTCGGTTTTCTCCAACATCGAACATGCAACAAAAATGCAGGTCCTCTCGTTCCAGAGTTATACGCTGCTCACTCTTCAATCGGTGAAGGACATCTTCACTACGACGCGCTACACCGGAGACATGATCGTCCAGATGGACCAAATTGGAGTGGGTTCCTTGCTGATCGTCATTGTCGCCCTCGTTTGCGTCGGCGGCGTCGTTGTTCTGAATTCTTCGTCACAATTTAGCCGGTTCGGCGCAACAGCTCTAACGGGCGACGCGGTTTCGCTTGCGCTCCTCCGCGAACTTGGTCCCGTGTTCACATCGCTTTTGGTGGCGGGCC
Source organism: uncultured Acidobacteriota bacterium (assembly GCA_963721825.1). Classification (GTDB taxonomy): domain Bacteria; phylum Acidobacteriota; class Terriglobia; order Acidiferrales; family UBA7541; genus Palsa-295. The sequence continues at coordinate 1,300,032 of CAVRLE010000004.1, forward strand.
GGAACGCCACCGGGATGGCTTCCGAGTTGGGGTCCATGGTCGTCACGGAGCAAGTGGATGCAATGCGAGGACTCGGCATTGATCCGATACGTAAGCTGATGACGCCCCGGCTACTAGCCATGGTGCTGGTGCTTCCCTTGCTCGTGGCAGTAGGCGATTGCGCCGGGCTGCTGGGCGGATTTGCGGTAGCGACCCTCACGCTCCATCTCAGCGCAGAGCAATTTTGGACACGCGCCGTTCATGCGCTGGTTTTTGGAGACCTTGTCATGGGGTTCGCGAAACCAGTTATTTTCGGGTTCATCATTGCAACGGTTGGTTGTCACGAGGGTTTTCGAGTGAAAGGCGGGACCGCCGGGGTAGGCCGCGCGACGATTACGGCATTCGTGGTTTCCTCCGTTGTTGTTCTGGTTGTGGATTTGTTCGTCACACGGTTTCTGCTGTACGCGTTCAATTTGTAACAACCACTTCGTTTAAAAATTGCGGCAGCAAGTGAGTCTTCCCTTGTTGGCGCGTTATTGACACCCGCCTGCGGCATTCCTATACTTACTCCCCCACGCCCACTTCTTTTCAGGGGGACTCCAATGTTCAAGTTTTTTCTGACCGCTTCCCTAATCACAGCGTCAGCAGGCGTCAGCTTTGCGCAAGATACTGGGAAAATTCATCAACCAAAACTTACTCCTCAACAGAGCGGTACCACACAACTCCTCATTTCCGTGAGTCCAGTGAACCCCCGCGTGGTGTGGGCAGCCGGAACTGGCGGTACCTATGTCGTGACGACCGATGGTGGCCAGACATGGAAAGCTGCTGTCGTACCGGGAGCCGAAACCCTTCAGTTCCGCGATGTGTTTGGAGTGAGCGACAAGATCGCCTACCTGATGTCGATTGGAGACAACACGACCGATTTTCGTATCTACAAAACCGTCGACGGTGGCGCGACCTGGAAGATTGAGTTCACCAATCAGACCCCGGGTGCGTTTTATGATTGTTTCGCTTTCTGGGCCCCGAACCGTGGCGTCACGCACAGCGACTCGGTGAACGGGGTATTTCCCGATATTCGTACAATTGACGGGATGACCTGGCAATCGATCGCCGGCAATATGCCCCCAGCTTTAACTGGTGAAGCGTCCTTTGCGGCGAGTGGAACCTGCATTACCACTCAAGGTTCGAGCAACGCCTGGACTGCGACTGGCGGCGCCTCTACAGCTAGGATCCTGGCCACCCGCGACGGAGGCAACAGTTGGAACGCGTATGACACGCCACTGGTGAGCTCCCCGAGTGCAGGTGCAGTGTCTGTGGCCTTCCGCGATTCGCGGAATGGGATCGTCGGTGGTGGCGATCTGGCTTCCAACACTGCGGCTGACACGGCAACCTCAAACGACGGCGGCAAGACGTGGACTCTAACGAACAAACCGCCCGTGCAAGGGGCGATTTTCTGCCTGGCCTATGTTCGCGGTGCTCGCAATAACGAAGATGACGGCAAGGGACGCGGAGAGGACAATGAGGTCGGTCATCAAAACGACCGCGCCGTTGTAATCACTACCGAGACGGAGCCGAACTTCACCTCCGGGGAAGCGGCTTGGACTCCTGACGAAGGGCGCACTTGGAATGTGCTGCCCGATGTGAGCGGCTTCTGGGCCGTCGCCTTTGCGGATGAGCACGATGGTTGGTTTGTTGGCAACAACGGCCAAATACTGAAGATCAGTTTCTAGCGCAGGTTGTAGGGAACAGACCGTTCAGCTATTTCAACTCGATCGCAATCGCCTCATAAGGAAAGTCGCTTAGGTTTTCAGGCTGCCGCTCAGCTGATGGGAATAGGCGAACCTGTCCGGCTTTAGCGTGAATATTTTCCGTTCTTCCGTCTGGATAAGTGACGAGGAGATGAGCGATTGTGAGGTTTATCTCGAGCAGAGAAGGCTGTTCCTGCATAACCGATTTCTCGTGAGGTCCAAACCTGACGCGGAGCACCCGCACCCTATCGTTTTCGAACTCAACTTTATAATGGTCCGGGTCTACTTTGGCCGGATCTCGAATTTGAGGTTGCATCTTCAACGCTATGGACATGTTTCCCCTTCGAAAGTACCTGTTAGCGCAACACTCTGGAAGCAGCTTAGGTTCAGCCGCTTCGCTGGCTATTGCGTCAAGAAATAGTGTCCCAGAGAGGCGAAGCGTTTCAGGGAATTTCGCGTCACTCACTTCATGCCGGGGCTTTCGTTCCTGGCAGCAGAAGGACTTACCAGGTTTCCGACTCTAGCTTTCAATCCTGAGTGCTCGTCGCCGCCTTCGATTTCCTATGGCGACGTTTGGGCTTCGAGGATTTTTTCGCCGGCTGTTTTGTTTTCAGGCGTTCGTTTTCAGCTTTCAACTCAGTATTTTCTTTCGTCAGGACATCGATTCGATTTCCCAGGTCACCTGCATCCTTCTGCAATTGTAATACCTGCGCTTTTAGTTGTTCGTTCTCCTGACGGGCTTTCGTATCCTGACAGGCCACCAACGACAGGCTCAGCGCCATTGCGAGCGCAAAACCGGCTAAAATGTTCTTACTCAATGGACCCTCCTAAATCGCTGCAAGCTGAGGTTAGCCTGTCGGAAAGGATTCGGCTACGGTGAAGTGCGAGAAATGCGGCGCAGAACTCATAGCCAGGCCTGTGCCCGGCGCGAAGCAATTTCCGCGAAGGCTCGAATGCCCCGAGCACGGGTGGCAGCAGGAGAGACTGCGGCCGATTCGCATGAGGTTCCACAAAGATCGCCCTAACTGGTAAGAGGTTCCTTGCTCGTGACCTTCGCTGGGCCGCCCATTTACTTTCGCAAATTTCTTCGTTAACGTTGTATTCCCGGCCATTCATCAGAGGAAAGACGGCTTTGATGGAGGCTCAAGATTGCCGCCACTAGCTGTTCCTTCCTGCTTGATAACCGAGGTCACAAATGAAAAGAACCGCTGCCGTCCTGGCGGTCGCATTGATACTGCTTTGCGGTACCCCGCCGCCGTCGCGCGCATTGCAACCCGATAGCTCGCACCAGGCCGTCGCGCAGGGACAGTCCAAGTGGCAGACGTTTGGCGGGAAAGTCGTCTCCCAGAACCAAGTGCGTTTCGTGTTAAAGGATTATGAAAACGATACCTGGTATCACATCGATGACCAACAGAAAGCCGGCAGTTTCCTTGGGAAAAATGTATTGATCACCGGAGCTTTTGACGGTCTTACGGGAACGATTCGCGTTCAGAATATTGTGGAGGCTACCCCGGAGCAGATATCGGCGGCAAACACCGAGAGAATCAAGCAAAATACCCCTCCACCACCCCCGCCCAAGAGCGTGCCGCCCCCGGCGGTCGCGGCTAATGCGCCCAGCGGTGCGCCTCAACGCGCAAATCCGCCCCAACAACCGGCAGCACCGCCTTTGGAGGCTCGAAGGACGCCTCCGGTGAACGAGACTCGGCGTCCCGCGCCGCGGACTGAGGCGCCGGTCAGCGCTTCGCGCCCTGTAGCAGTTCCAAGTCCCGCGATAAGCTTGCCGGAGGAAGCGGTAAGCGCCTCCTCGACTGTCGCTATCAGCTCTCGGCGTTCAATCGCGATGCCTCGTAGCGTCAGCTCGCAAACACCGCCTGCAAAGGACTTGGTAGTTGGGCGATTAGTCAGAAGGGTCTCGCCTTCTTACCCAGTCGAAGCCAAACAGCAGGGAATTGAAGGCACAGTGCGATTACACGCTGTGATTGGCGCTGACGGGAGCATCCAGAGCGTCCAACCGGTGAGCGGCCCGGAACCACTTGTCGCGGCGGCCGTAACTGCTGTTCGCGAGTGGCGCTACGGACCGACGCTGTTCGAGGGCCGTCGCGTTCCTGTCCATGACGATATCAGGTTCGTGTTTCGACTCCCGGACTAGTTGCCAGAATACAGTTCCTCATTTTGCGCCCACGTGGCAAATAGCAGTCCGTCTGCTAGGCGGCGCCCGCGGTTTTCGACCGTCGGGAGGTGCGCTTCAAATGTGTGGTGTCGATCGCCGCGAGAACAACGTGGCTAAACGAACTGAAGACGAAGTAAGGCCCGGGCGCTTGCGATGCGAAATGCTCCATCCGCTCACGTGCCGTAGCTAGTCCCTCGACCGCTTCAATCCAGACGACATCTTTATCGCCAAAACGCCCCCTGAAAATATCGAAGGAGGGGATCGCTGATGATTCCATATAGATAAGCCTCCTCCCTGCTGAAGAGGTGGGAAGTCAGCAGGCGGCCGCAAAAAACGGCAACAGTCAGAAGCCTCAGTAGGAACTGAATTTATAGCACTCACCCGCTACACAGCGCAAGGTCTTCGGGTGTATGCGAGGACAGTCGTCGGGACAGTCCACGGAACAGGCCCCACCGACGTTCTTCTCCGGATCACGTTAGGTTTGAGCGTCGGTGCCGCAGCCGCCGTAAATATTTCCATCGCTGCGATGCACAAAACGAAGAGCGATAGCCTTAATTTCAACGAAATTCGCATGGGTCTGGTCCTAAGTTTTGTATCGCGCATTGTGAATTCAGGCGCGAAGAGTCCTACCGTTCGACCGCGAGATAATCGCAGGAAGCTCGCTTCGCGGCAAGACGAATCGAGGGTTAGGCAATCAGAGCCAATCACAGCTCATCGATGCAGTCGCGAATCTCCGCACTTCACTTATTGCCTTTACAGAAGTCATTACCGGACGTATAAGGGTGCGCCCGGTCTGAATGTTGCAATCCAGTTTCGGTTTTGAATTTTCAAGGAGATCGAGATGTCCCGGAAGAGTTTACTTCCCCTTCTTTTCGTCGCTTCTTTTATCTCCGTGTGCGCCCTCTACGCCCAGGAAGGCGGCCTTCAACAGCAAGTCGGCCAGTTGAAGGAATCGATGGCGAAGAACAAGCAGGCCCTCGCCCAATACGCCTGGGTCGAAACCGTCACGATCAGCTTGAAGGGGCAGGAGAAGAAACAGCAGCACTTCCAAGTTCAGAACGGACCAGACGGGAAGCCGCAAAAGACATCTCTAGACTCAGCGCCAGCAGCGCAATCGCAGCAAGCGGGTGGCCGCAGTGGCAGGCTGCGTCAACGCGTCGTGGAGAAAAAGAAGGAGGAATACGAGGAATACGCCGAGCGAATGAAAGCCCTCGCCGAACAATACGTGCCGCCTGACAAGGACCTGATTCAAGCAGCCTATGAGAAAGGGAACATCTCGATGACGCCCGGACCAGGTGGCCTGAAACTCGTTATTTACAACTATGTTAAGCCAGGCGACTCCATGACCCTGACAAGCAATAAAGAACAGAAACAGCTTCAAAGTATCCAGATAGCGTCATACATGGATGGGCCGAGTGACGGCATGAATCTCACAGTAAGATTTGATCGCTTGCCGGACGGGACGAATCACGTCTCGAGCACCACGGTCGAAGGCGTCAGCAAACAGCTTACGGTCGCGACGCAAAACGGAAATTATCAGAAACGCTGAAAGAGATCGCGGAAGGGAATTGCGGTGCCGGGAAGCCCTCGGTTCGTTATTCCATTTCGAACGTCAAGTATGTAAGTTTCCCAGCTCTCTCGACAAGCATTGCAGCCGGATCTCCCGGCTTCAGACTCGTGAAAGCCGCCCGAAGATCGTCCACGGTGGTAATCCGAACGCGATTCAATGTATGAATCACGTCGCCCTCGGCGAGCCCTGAATCAACCGCGAGCTGATCAGAAACCAGCGATGCCACCGCCACGCCTGATGGCATCCGAAGCCCGCCTAAAAACTCGGCCACCTCGGGCGTCACAGTGACTCCCACAATACCCAATCTCGCGATAAGGCCCTTCGCCGGGTCAGACATCTCGGAAAGCCTTTGCGGATCGCTGCGAGGTTCCACCACCGCCACATCCGCTTCGATCTTTTGGCTGCCGCGCAAGATCCCGAGCTTCGCGGAACCGCCCGAATTCAACACATAGAGACCCAACGTAAAAAGTGGAACATTGTTCACTGGAAAGCCGTCGAGACTCACGATTACGTCGCCCGTCTTCAATCCGGCACGGTCCGCTGGGCCGCCAGGCGCAACATCGGAAATAATCGCGCCAACGTCCGTCGAAAGTCCCAGACCACCGGCCAGTTCCGGGGTCAGCGACTGAAGCTCGGCGCCAATCGAGCGCCGCCGCACTCGTCCGTATTTTCGAATTTCATCATACGCAAATCGCACGATACCGCCCGGAATTGCAAATCCGAGTCCTTCGTTCCCGCCGGATTTTGAATAAATAAAAGTATCGATACCCACCACATTCCCTTCGACATCCACCAACGGTCCGCCGCTGTTTCCGGGATTGATCGCCGCGTCAGTCTGTATGTACACCATCTGATCGTCCGGATTTTGTTGCCGCAGAACCGAGCTCACCAGGCCGAACGCTACAGAATTCTGCAAGCCTTCCGGGCTGCCAAACGCCAGCACGATTTCGCCCTTCTGCACCCGGTTGTAGCGGCCGATCGGAAGCGTGGGCAGGCCCGTCGCTTCTACTTTCAAAACTGCGAGATCGATTAGCTTGCTCACTCCTATAATTCTCGCCGGCAGAATCCTTCCTCGCGCTTTGAGCAAACCTTCCGCTTGCGATTCATCAGTTATCACCGGTGTCAACGCCACTCGCACGCGATCCGCACCCTTCACCACGTGAGCGTTCGTTACGATGTACCCGTCCGCATCGACGATTACGCCAGATCCGAGCGCTCGCTCACGCCCTAATGCGCTCGAGGCCTTTTCGTCTTCATCGCTCGGCGAGCCGTAGCCTGTTACAAGCACCTCAACAACCGCTGGCGAAACTCGCTTTGCCAGATCCTGTATGGAACGGCTCATCTGGAGCATCACGTCAGCATCTTTTTGCGCGGGCGGCGTCGAGGGTTGGCTTTGGGTCTGTCCAAACAAAGGTATGGCGCATGCGCCCACAAGAAAAGCGAGCAGCGCCAGAGCAGGCCGAACTACCAGCGAGATATTTTTCGCACCATGATTCATTAAGGTAGTTCTCCTTTCGGCTGCAGACTAAGTTTCTCGGCGGAATGCGCTTCCACCTTGCCCCAGGTCACAATCTTCAGATCGAGCACAAAAATCGAGTAAAGCACCGGCACGAGCAGAAGTGTGATGAACGTCGCCACCCCCAGCCCCCCAATCTGCGCGTAGCAAAGTGGCTGCCACAAGGGGCCTCCGTGAAGAGCCAGCGGAAAGAGCGCCAGGATCGTCGCGCCCACTGTAATCATCACCGGCCGCAACCGCACAATCCCAGCGTCGAGCAAAGCTTGCTCGAGCGGCTCGCCTTTCTCATGCATCTCCTCAATGAAATCGAAGAGCACAATCACGTGACTCACGATCACTCCAATCAAGCTCGCAATCCCTAGGAACGCCATGAAGCCAAAGGCAGAGCCCATAAGGTAAAGCGCGATCAGCGCTCCGGCAACTCCATATGGCGCGGCGGCCAGAACCAGTATTGGCTTGATCGAATGTTTGAATTGAAATGCCAGCGCGAGAAAAATCATCCCGATCGAAATCGCCATCACCACACTCAGGTTCCTGAATCCATCCACCTGCTTGGACTGCTCCCCGCTCACGATAATCTTGTAGCCGGGCGGCAGTGAATTATCGAGGTCCTTCAGTTTCGGCGCAGCGGGAGTGAATACCTCCGAAGCCAGAAATCCAGGTTGAGTGAAGCTCTGCACGGAAATTGTCCGGAAATGCTCGAGACGCCGAATGCGCATGTTTCGCAGTGTGTTCTCTACCGACGAAACTTCGAGCAGCGGCACTTTGTTGTTCGATTGCGAGGAGTAAACGTAAAGATTCTGAACGTCGGACAGATTTACGCGCTCTTCCATCCGAAGTCGCGCGACCACCGGAATTTGTTGATCTCCTCGCCGCAAAGTGGTCAATGACGCGCCGCTCAAAGCTGAACTCGATGAATTCGCCACATCCTGGTTCGTCACGCCCGCCAGATTGGCGCGGTCCGGGTCCACTTTGAGTGACACCTGAAAGCCCTCCGGCCCCCAATCATCGCGAACGCGGGCCGACGTAGGAACCGCACTCAAAATGGCTGTTACTTTGCCAGCGATCGACCGCAACGTCGCGATATCCTTTGCTTCGTCGAGCGCGCTGACGTCCGCGAGCCCGGTAACGCGCAATTCCACTGGATAATCCACCGGATTCGTCTGCAGTTGGCGCACGTCCACACGCGCTCCGAGCGCATTCTTCGAAATTGCATCCTGAAACGCGCCCACTAGTTTCGGCGTGTCATCTTTGTCATAGAGCTCGATAATTATTTGCGCGTAGTTCAGTTGCTGCAGTTGCGGCGTCGCCGAAAACCAGAACCTCGGCCCTCCGCCGCCCTCGAACGTCGTCAACGATTTCAGCACCGGCTGCGGTTTCCCGTCTTTGCCCGGATGTTCCTTCGCATAATTCTCGGCTGTAGTCCGCAGTAGATTTTCCACCTGGATGGCGGACCGGTTGGTCGCCGTCAGCGGCACATCATTCGGTAGCCAAACGTCCAGGAACGACAGGTACTGCACATCGTCCGGGAAAAACTGCGTCTTCAATCGATGCCCGAAAAATCCACCTAGAGCCAGGAAGAGCAACGATGCTCCAAAAACAGGCCAGCGGTGATCGATCGCAAATTTTCCCACGCGGTAGTAGAACCCTGTGAATCCGCGTGTTTCGCGTTCCTCCATCGTGCTTTCTTCTTTTTTCGACGGCCGCAGCAGGTAATAGGCGAGAAACGGAATAAACGTCATCGAAACAAGCCGCGATGCCACCAGCGCGCAGGTCATCACCACTGGAAGGCTGTACAGGAATTCTCCCGTGGTGCCGTTCAACATCAGAAATGGAAGGTAAGCGACTATGTTCGTGACCGTAGCGAACAAAATCGCATGGGCCAGCTTTGTCGGTCCAAGCCAGGCGGAAATCACAGGCGGATGGCCATCGTCTAGCGACCGCTTGATCGAGTCTCCAGCCACCACAGGGTCGTCCACGAGAAGGCCAAGCGCGATAATCAATGTCGCGACTGACACTTGCTGAATATCGATGCCCAGAAGGTGCGCGAAACCAAACGTCATCGCCAGCGTAATCGGAATCGAAATCGCCATCAGCATCGCAGAACGCCACTCCCAGAACCCGATGAGCGATACGACCACCACTAGCGCGATCGCTTCGTACAGCGCGTCCATGAAGAGATCGACGTTCTCCTTCACCTGCCGTGGCTGATCGGAGGTCGCTGCAATGATCAAGTCCGCAGGCAGCAGTTTCTTCGTCTCGGCGATTTTTCCTTGCACGTGCTCCGCAAACTGCGCAATCTGCTTGCCCCCGCGCATCTGCACGGCTAGCGTAACGGCCCGCGTACGCTGCCACTTTCCGTTTTCGTCCCGCCACGTGTAAAAATTCAAATAACGCGCAGGACTCTGATATCCGCTGCGGATGTCCACCAGATCTCGCAGATAAACGGCTGAGCCCGCGTCCGACGTTCCTACGATTACGTTACCGATGTCGGCCGTACTCGTGAATTCACCCGAGGGATCGACCAGGATATTCTTCGAGCCCGCTTCAAGCGCTCCGCCTGGCAGCGTAATATTGCGCGCGTTCAAAATCCCTTTCAGATTTGACGGCTGCAATCCATACGAAGCAAGCCGTTCCTGGGAATAATCCAGATAAATCTGTTCCTGCAGAACGCCATTTCGATCCACTCGCGAGACTTCCGGCGCCCCCAGAATCGTGCGCGAAAGAAGGTCCGTGTATTGGTCTAATTGGCGATACGTGTATTTGTTTCCCGGCGCGGCTGCGAGTTGCGCGCCAACATGGCTCGGGTCACGAACCACCACGGGAGGCCAAGTGTCGGGATGAATCTCGGATTCGTGTACGTTGAGCTCGAGATAATGTTTGATGTAGGCGTAAATCTCTGCGTCGGTTTTTCTCGTGAATCCATCGATGGCGGCAAATCCGGGACCATTGACCAGTTTCGCTTGGCTCAGTACTCCTTGCACCTCAGTGGACTGAACGAATACCCGCACATTTCTTTCCACCGCCTCTTGCGGAACTGTCAGTGGGTAGCAATAAACCAGCGATACTGGCGCGCCACTGGCTTTTCCGCGCCGCTCTTTGCGCACGCGTTCAAGCACAGCCTCAATCGCGTAGCCGCGCACGGCAATTGCGGTTGGATCCTCCAGCGGACTCGCAACCGTTAACATGAGCGCCGCCGTGTCTCCGAAATCGCTGTTGAATTTGATCGGACCCGCGCCTTGCGGAAGGCTTAAAGAATTCAGCTTCAGGTTCATGTCGCTGAATTCCCTCTTTGAATCCTTTACGTTGTCGGAAAGCTGCACCTGGATGATCGAAAGGCCCGGCATCGAGAGCGACTTGATGCCGAAATCGCCGCCCTTCGGCGCGCGTATGTTCGGGTTTTGCGCGATGCTCGATTCAATCGGCCGCGTGACCAACTGTTCCACTTGCTCCGCCGTGGCTCCGGGCCACTGCGTCTGCACCGACGCCACGCGCACGGGAATATCCGGATCTTTTCGCTTGGGCATCTGCGTGTATCCGTAAATGCCAAGCGCAACGGTGGCCAGCAGAAGAATCCCGGAAATCTGGCGGTTTTCGACGAAGAAACGGGCGGTATTACGCTCGTTCTGGATGTAGTCCGCGTCGCTCCGGTGTGCCATTCGTCGGTCTCTTCGGTTGCCTGAAGATCTAGGGAATCACCCGTACCACTTGCCCTTCGTTTACCAGCGTCGCGCCGTTCGAAATCACCCGATCGCTTGGGCTGAGGCCTTTCGTGATCGACACCATGTCTCCATACGTCATCCCCGGCTGCACGATTCGTTGCCTCGCCACGTCCTTGTCGCCATCTCGCACGACGACAAACACACTGAATGATCTGTTCGAACCGCTCGGAGCAGAAACGATGGCTCCGAGAGGAACTACCAGCACCGATTTAGTCAGTTTCGCCTGGCCAAGGTCGAGCGTCGCCACCATGCCTGACTTCAACAGGTTATTCGAATTGGGGACGGTAACTTCCACCTGAAACGTCCTGCTTTTCTGATCCGCTTGCGGAGCAATGGCCGTCACTTGGCCATAAAATTCCTGCGGATACGTTTCCGTTTGAATTCCTTGCTTCTTGCCTAGCGTCACCGAAGCAAGCACCGTGTCCGGAATTCCAAACACCGCTTTCACCCGCTTGGTATCGCCCATCGTGAACCCGGTCGTGCCAGTCCCCACTAGAGCGCCCAGTTCGATATTGCGATTCAGAATTTGGCCATCCGTTGGCGCGCGCAGCTCACAGTCGTCTAATGACTGCTGCGCCTGCGCGACAGCTGCCTGCGCCGTGACGACAGAACCCTGGCTCGAATCGTTCTGCGCTTTTGCACCATCGTAATCGGACTGCGTCATTGCGTTCGCGTTGTAAAGAGTCTGCGCGCGTCCAAAATCTTGCTTGGATTTTTCAGCCCCGGCCTGCGCTTGCTCCAGTTGTCCTTTGTACTGCGCGACGGCATGCTGGTAATCCGACTCCCGCACCCGCGCCAGCACCTCTCCCTTTTTCACCCAGTCGCCCTGCTGCAGATTGCGTTCTCGCCCATCCACTCCTTTTCGCTGCAAAATGGTTGTCACGTATCCTGCCGATTTGAACGCAACATTCACCTGGTCATACGGCACGATGCTCGCCGAATAAGTCACACCTTCCGGCCCGGAATATTCCTGCACCTCTGTGACCGTCACCGGGATGGGCGCCTTCTCCGGCACTTTCTGCCCGGATTTGCACCCGATAAGCGCGCACGCGATCCATAAGAAATGAACTGAAGCTAGGCCGCGTAGTTTGGCTGGTTGTCTCCGCATCTAATCCTCGCCCAGCGATTTCTCGAATTCGGAACGAGCGCTCCAAAATGTTGATAGCGCTTGTTGATACTGCGCCTCTGCCTGCGCCATGTTCGCTTGTTCCGTCTCCAGCGTGCTGAGCAGCGCCGCCTTTTGCTTGTACTGCTCCATCACCACCTGCAGCTTTTGCTTCTCCGCGTCCTCTCCAAGCTGCGCCACTTTCAAGCCCGCGCGCGCCTCTCGCAGTTTTCGAAAGCGGTTGTCCAGATCAATCACCACCTGACTCTGCGTCTCGGTAAGATTCAACTGGCTCTGTTCGATGTTCCTCTGCTTCTCATCCATCAAGTGCCGCTTATAGCCCCAATCGTAGAGATCCCATTTGAACGAAACTCCCAGCGAATTCACGCTCGACGGAAATCCCTGGATGGTGAAGGGCGAAAAAAAAAGGTACTTGATTCCCACATCGGGAATGTACTGCGCCTTTTGCAGCCGCCGAGAATAAACGGCCTGATCAATCTTGAATTGTGCCTGTCGAATTTCCGTGCGGTTCGCCAGTGCCGTCTTGCGCGCCAGCTCCAGGTTCTGCTCCTCTGGAAGCGCGTCCGGCACACCGCCAATTTGAAACTCCGTCCGGATATCCCGCCCCATTAAATCGTTCAAATTTTCTTTCTGCGTTTCGAGTGTGTCTTGCAACGTGATCACTTGCAATTCCGCCTGCGCAAGCTGCGCTTTCACTCCTGTCGACTGATACGGCAGCGCCGTTTTTTCCTTCACGTACTGTTCGGTCGTTCGGTCCACTTCCTGCAGTGCTTTGAAGTTTTCCTGCGCAGCGTCCAGCGCGCTCTGCGACTGCAATAACCCGTAGTAAGCCTCTTTTACCGAGTTCGTAATCTGCTGCCGCTGTTGCCTCAGCTGTTCCTCGCTCAATTGCTTGCCCACTTTCATCATTTGAATATTTAAATGCGCGCTGTAAAGTTGCGTGAGCGGCTGATAAGCCTGAACGAAAGCCAGCGCTGAAAATTTCGGCTCCGTCGTAATCACTGTGTCTTTCGACGGCACCTGCGTTCCGTTGACGGTCCCGAAGGCGTTTTGCGGAATGCTGACGTTGATCGCCTGCAGCAGCCCGGAGCCAATCAGCTCCACGTTGAATTGCGGATAGCGCTGCGTCTTCGCGGCTAAAATCGCATCGTTCGCGTACAGCACGCCCTGAATCGAAATCTTGATGGACCGGTTATTTTGCTGCGCTTCGGTGATCGCGGCGGTCAGGGTTAAAACGCCCGGGGGATCCTTCACTGCCTCCTGCGCAAAGGCACGGGCAGCCGTCAAAATAAGTAAGACGGCTGTAAAAAAAAGGCGGGGCATTCAGACCGTACTCCCTCGCTTGCTGAGGGATGCAAGATTCGCCGTCACGGACGGCGCCGCAACCCCTCAAAACTCATTATTTCAGTTGGATGGCTCGCGGAATGTATACCGCCGCGCGCGACCGTGTCAATCGAAACGAACTTCTCCTGCAGTCGCAAAAATTGTTGGGGCGTGCGTGGCTCCCAAGAGTATACTTCCGCCCCGGACCGACCACGATGTCCGCAGATCTCTCGATCGAATCGTTTTGCGTCTAGTGCAAAAGAGCCGATCCCAATAATCCGAACGCGCCTATTGGCGCCCTATTGTGAAAACCGGAGGAAATGATGAAAGGTGGAATGAGAGTAGGAAGAATCCTGGCGCTATTTATTTTTCTAGCCGGCGTCGCAAGCGCGGCTGCAGCTCAGGATAAGCCCGCAAACGTCGCCGGCAGTTGGACCATCGATGTCAGCGGAGGCACCGGCAACGCCAAGCAATCCATGACCCTGGCGCAAGACGGCGGCAAAATCACCGGCACCTTCAAAGGGCCACGCCAGTCCGGAACGATCGCCGGCACCGTCGATGGCAACAATATCAAATTCCACGTCACCGCAGGCATCCCGCTCGATTACACCGGCACAGTCGACGGCGATTCCATGTCCGGCACCATGAGCGGTCGCGGCAAAACCGGCGATTGGAAAGCGGCTCGCGCAAAGTAGACGCCGCGTCTACGTACCGAATCGAACGGCCGCTCGAGCTTTGGCTTTTGCGGCCTCTTCCTCTCGATTTTTCGGGATTGCAGTCGTTTCGAGCGATCGCAGAAGACGCGCAGAAATTTTCGCAATTTCATCCACTGCCCCGTCAAACGCGGCTTCGTTTGCCTGCGACGGCTTGTTGAATCCGGTTATTTTCCGCACAAACTGCAGTGACGCAGCCCGAACCTCCTCAAGCGTCACTGGCGGATCAAAGTTGAAGAGTGTTTTGATATTCCTGCACACGGTAAACTCCAAATCCTAAAAGTAAATTGAATATAAAAGCGCATCGCGTGCCTACATCCTCATGCCGTAGCGCCCGCATGCCTCGAACACCGACAGCAAATGCGACATCCCCAGCAAATCGCGAACCGCCTTGCTCATGTTGCAAACCTCTAGCTTGCTGCCCGCGTTCCGCGCCGAAATATACAAGCCCACCAGCGTTCCCACCCCGGAACTGTCCATGAACGCGACTTCGCCCATATCGAGAATGATGCGCTTGTGGTGCGGAATCAGTGGTTTCACTTCAGATTTCAGACACGGCGCGTGCTCCATCGTAAGCCGCCCCGCGCACTCCACCACCATCGCGTCTTCAAGCGCGTAGCATTTGATCTTCAGTTGATGGAGCGGGACGCTGGGAGTTTCCGCTGTCATCTCTCGCTACCTTGCCGTCGCAGCTTTCGCTTCGTCGGCCCGAACCACCGGCACATCCACCAGGTGCTCGGAAACAAACCACACCTGCAACTCATTCGTGCGAATCACATCGCTCACAATCAAATCATTCGTTCCGTCGTCGCCCGCGTCGCTCGCCTGCTTCGCCATCGTCCGCGCTTCTTTCAAAATAATCTCGTGCGCTTCGAGCAGACGCGAAAGCTGCACCGGCACTTCCTCGCGCCCGCGCGGAGGCCGCGGAATAATAGTTGTCTCCGCCACGTCCGCTGCCATCGCCAGGCTGATTGCGCCCAGCAGCTGAATCCGCTCCGCGATTTCGTCCACCAATTCGTCCTGCTCGCCATGATGCTTGTCGAAAAGCAGGTGCAGCTGATAGAACGTGTGCCCCGCCACCTGCCAATGATGCTTCTTGTACATATCGCGGAGCGTCATCGTGTCCGCAAGCAGCTGATTCAAATTCTCGGCGCTCTTCGCGCACACTTTTTCGTCCAGCGCGATCGGCAGCTTCGCAACCTTGCCGTAAGGCTGAATCTCGCGCGCGTTCTGATGCAGAATCGGCTCAGACCGCCGCGTCCCTTCGGATAATTGGCTGTAGCTCGGACCGCGCTTGTCGCCCCTATCATTCTTCGATGCCATGTGAACGCCTCCTTATCATTTTGAATCAACTCAATCTTGGAATCTTCCGAATCCCCCACGAACGCCGCGCCATCTGCGACGAACCGAAACCGCTCAAATACGATTTCACCGCCTATGATACGCCCGGCAGAGACATCCAAGAAGCTGCCTGAGGCCGTAGACTCACCTGGCCTATTTCGGTGCGCCGCCAGCTTTTGCAGCGATCAGATTGAAACCTTTGGCCTTCGCTTCTTGCGCGAGCGCATTCAAAGTCGCTCGCGCCCTGGCCGGTTGTCCAGCTTTGCCCTCCACTTCGCCAAGCGCCAGCCGCGCCTCGAACTCGATCGCCACAAGTCCCGCCGCATGCGCTTCCTTCTCGACGGAGGTGAGTCCATTCATCGCTTCCTGAATCTTCCCTGACGCCGCGTCAATTCGCGCCTTCGCAATCGTAATCATCAATTTCAAATTCCGGTCGTTCGCCTGGCTGCGCCAAGGTCGTTGCCTGCTCGATCTGAGTTCCCGCCCCAGCCATGTCGCCCAAATCGAGCAACGCCAGCGCCAGCGTCTCTCGTCCCTGCGCTTCTCCGCCCACGTCCTTTTCGCCGGCGAGTTCGGTTACTGCCTCCTGCGCAAGCTTCTTCGCATCCTCCGGTTTTTTCTCCTCAAGCGCCAAAGCCGCCAGCGAAATCTGCGAGTACGCCGCGTCTCCCTTCTGACCCTAGCGACTGCTGAAATTGCAACCCCTGCTCGTAGCTCTGCTTTGCTCCCGCGGCGTTCCCCTGCGCAAGCAACACATCTCCGAGATTGATGAGCGACCTCGCTTGGTCGCCCTTATCGTCAAACTCTCGGCGCAGTCGCAAAGAATCCTCGCAACTCTTGCTCGCTCGCGCCGGGTCTCCAGTTGCCAGCGAAAGCATGCACAAGTTGTTCAAAGCCCTCGCCTCTGTTCTCTTGTCGCCAATCTCGTGGGCAAGTTTGATGGATTGCGCAAATATCCTCGCACCCCCTAGCGGGTCACCCGATTCATACAGCACAGTTGCCAGGTTCTGTTGCGCCAGGGCCTTGTCACTCACGTTCCCTCGTTCATTGGCGACGGTAATACTTTCTTCGTAAGCTTTTTTTGCGCCGGAGTAGTCCCCTCCATTCGCCTTGATATTTCCTACGTTGTTGAGCGCTCCGGCCTCATTTAATTTGTCACCGATGGTCTGGGAAATCCCCAACGCTTGTTCGTAGCGAGACAACGCCTCCTTGCTGTTTCCTTCCCCCATGTAGGTATTTGCGATTTGATTGATTGCTCGCGCCGAGCCTAGCTGATCGCCAGCATCCGTGTAGAGCTTGTTCGCCTCTTCACACAGCGGCCTCGCGTCTTCCGGTTTCCCTAGATATAGAGTCGCCCAGCACTCCAGCACTCGCGCCCGGGCAAGCAAGAGATTGGAGCCTAATGCTTTGGCTTTTTCGGCTGCCAAATTCGCTGCTGTTAGTTGTTCATGATAGTTCGAGAGGGCTTGTTGAGAGTCAGCCGTCAGCAGGTCAATTTGCGCCGCGATACCCGCCGGAAGCGGCCGTTTGCGAAGCTGTTCTAGGGTGGTCAGCGCTAACGCGGGTTTCCCCGAGCTTGCTTGTGCCCTGGCCAATAAGAACCCATATTCCGGGTTATCACCGAAGAGTGTCCACAGTGATGCGTACTGCTGGATTGCCTTGTTCCAATCGTGGGTCATTTCGAAATATCGGCCGCCGACGAGACCTCGTCCCTCGGTTGACATTTTCGACGATCAGGTCCAGGGCCTTCTTTGCTTCTTCTTGGGCTTTGGATTCGTACCCCAGATCGAACCATCCCTCCGACAGGGCGCTTCTCGCTTGGACGAAATCCGGATCTGCCTCGAGGCTCTTTTGCAGGAGTCTTTATGGCGGCGAGGACGTCAAAGTTCCTCATCTTATCGCGCGCTTCGGAAAAATATTTCAGTGCATCGCCGTTCGCCGAAAGTGATGAATCCATTCGTGACTCTTCCGACGCCTTAAGTTCTATTCCGAGTGCTCGCGCGGACGCGTCTCCCGGCGTCAACGGCCATTCTATTTAGGTCCGATTCTGTTCCCATCGTCTGAACCGACCCGATGCTCTCGTCATCCGCAGTCCTAATGAGGTGGATGTTCCAGTCAACCGTTCGCTGACTGGATGTTCCGGCCACTCGATACGGATCCCGTTACAAGCACGTCGCTTCCCAGGTATTTCCCGACCTTTCCAACCTGTTCCTTGTTGAGCGATTCGGAGATGTCGCGAATCCCCAGGCTCTGCCTCATTTCATCCACTCGGCTCGGCTGGATGAATCGGATCTGATCGGTATCAAGCTGCGACCACAGGCTGTCGGCCAGCATTTCACCCAGCACGTTCGCGCTTTCTTGTCCGGAGAGATTTTGAAAACCCAGGATTGCAACCGATGTGCGTGCCTTCTCCGCTGCAGGAGTCAACTTGCTAGTCTGCTGTGCGCGCCAGAAATCGTGTTTATACCCAACGTAGCCTAGCGCGCAGAGAACAAGAAGCACGGTCACCGCAGCGGCCAGATAAATTATCTTCTTATCGTTGGAGGGGCCCTTGCGCGTTGGCCGCTTCGGCAACATTACCTCGTCGCCTTTCAGCACTTTTATCAGTTCGTCGGTTCTCGCAAACCGTTCGCTTGGCTCGCGCTCTAGGCATCGCAGGATTCCGCTTTCCCAGCCGGGGTCAACACTCGGAACGTGCACCCGCGGCGATGGCGCAGGCTCGCTTAGTCGCTTGAGCGCTGTCGAGAGCGGATTATCGGCGTTGAACGGAACCGCGCCCGTCAGCATCTCGAACATGACCACGCCCAAAGCGTAGATGTCAGTCGCAGGCGTGATCGCTCCGCCGTTCAATTGCTCCGGCGCCATGTACGCCGGCGTGCCGACCATCTCTTGCGACCCAGTAAGCGAGAGTCCGGAGGGAACGAGCCCATGCGCCAATCCAAAGTCTGTGATGACCGCCCGCACTCCGCCAGGACTGTGCTCGGGCTGAACCAAAATCACGTTGCTGCTCTTGAAGTCCCGATGGACTACGCCGACTCGGTGCGCGGCGTCGAGACCCGCCGCCATCTGCTCCACCAGCGGAAGCGCTTCGCTCTCCGTCATCTTCCCGCCGCGACGGATTCGGTCCCTCAAGGTTTCGCCAGCGAGTAATTCCATGCTGACGAACATCGTTTCGGTCGTTCGCCCGTCCGGGTGTGTGTCAATGTGCCGGAACACGTCGAACGTCCGGCACACGTTGAGGTGCGTCACCTTTCTTGCAAGTTGAATCTCGCGTTTGAATCGTTCTGCGCTCCGATCCTCCTCCGCGAATTCGAATCGAATCGTTTTCAGCGCCACTCGCTCGTTCAATTCTGTATCTTCGGCTTCATAAACCTCCCCCATTCCGCCTCGCGCCACAAATCGCACGATCCGGAAGCGCCCCGCCAGAAGCTCACCTTTCACGAACGAGGAAATCCGGGGAGACAATCGGTCTTGCGTGGCACGCGCGTCGAAGCTGAAACCGGACGCGGTTCGGTCTTCACCAGGAGGCGAGATCGCTCCTAGCGTTTCCTGGTCGGGGTTGTCCGGTTTGGGATCGGCCATCGAGGGAGTCTCGGAAAATTTGAGTCATTATGCCACCAAGCAACTTACAAAACATCTCTGCGACTAGTATCCAGTTCCGTCGGGTGTGTGCAGCGGACTGTCCATTGTCCATAATGTGCAAGGATATGCACCAGGTGCTAGGCTCTTCAAAGTTAGCCTTTCTAAATAAAAGAAATAAATCGTTTCATTTTGGGAATGAAAATGCTACGGTTCTGTCCCGGATTCGAGTGCCCAGTCGCTCGCTCTGGTGGTTTATTCCGCTAATTCAGCTCAGGGTGCAACTATGATCTCGCGTATCCAGTTTTTCGCCGCGTTAGCTTTACTCGTTTCGTTCCTTGCCATTCCCGCTCGCGCTACGCGCGTTGACAGAGGCGCTTCGGGCAATGGCGTCATTGACCCAGACTGCGTTGCCGATATCACGACAAATCCGGCGTGTGTACAGTTCACTCAGCTCTCCTCAACCACTGCTCACTGGGAAAATTTTTCTCTGGGTTCCGACGGCACGACTGCGGTGTTGGACAACAACTTCGAACTCTTTATGGTTCCAACGACGGGTCCGGTCACATTCCAGCTAACGGGTCCGAGCGTTGCATTCGGAAGCTTCATGTGTGGACTCGACGGTGATTTCGGTACGATTGATTCGGGAATGCTTACCTCCCTCAATAATTTTTGCAACACCTTCCCCGATCCGTCGCAAATCCTCAATCCGAATCCCAACAACCCGGACGGCAGCAACAAGGTGCTGTTCAATTTCATCAGCAGCAGCAATCTGCCATCGGAATGGGTTTTCTATTCGACGTTTGGGGACGCAAGCATCGTGCCGAGCACCGTAACAGCGCCTGAGCCATCGTCAATGCTCTTGCTCGGTTCCGGCTTGCTCGCGCTTTGTGGTGGTCTGCGTCGCCGTTCGAAAAACGCATCAGCTGCATAGCTGCTTCAATTCCAGCTACGCAGTTGATTTCATAGCTTCCACAAACGCGATTCGCTCCGGCGAATCGCGTTTTCTTTTTCCCGCGCGTCTGCAATTCGCCGCTGCATCTGTTCACGCGCCCACGTGATTTGCTGCTGCACCATTCCGGTGCAATCGCATCCGCAAAACCTTCGTACCACCAGATTGAGCGCCGCGGCCCATAGCCCCACTTCCATCGCGAACGCTATCCTCACCTCGTCGCAATTCTCTGCCAATAGAGCCCGTCATTAACGACCCTGAGGGGGGTTCGCTATGAGTCAGCAGTCTGCAGCTTTCCGCGCCGCTGTCCGCACCGAAATTCACACAGCAATCCGCATCATCAGCCAAATCTCAATCCGTTCCAGCGCCGCACGCGCTGTCGCCATCATCGTTTTCATGCTCTGCGCGTCCGGCCCGCTGATGGCTCAGCGTTCGCTTGCTTTTCGCCTGCCGCTCGAAAGCGAGAGTCCCGAGCCCATCACCTTCATGCGCGCGCCATATTCGATTCATCCGCTTCCCAGCGTCACGCTAACCACGCCCAACGGCTTCACGCCGGCGCAAATCCGCCACGCCTACGGCTTCGACCAGATCACCAATCAAGGCGCCGGCCAGATCATCGGCATCATTGACGCCTACGACGACCCCAACGCCGAATCCGATCTCGCCGTTTTCGACCAGCAATTCGGTCTGCCGCCGTGCACCACCGCCAACGGCTGCTTCCGCAAAATCTTCGGCGGCTCGAAACGTCCCAAAGCCAACGCAGGCTGGGCGCTCGAAATTTCGCTCGACGTCGAATGGGCCCACGCCATCGCGCCGAAAGCCACAATCCTTCTCGTCGAAGCCACCACCAACAGCCTCGGCGATCTGCTCAGCGGCGTCGACGTCGCCGTCCGCAACGGCGCTTCCGTCGTCTCGATGAGCTGGACCGTCTCGGAATTCTCGAGCGAGTCGCGCCAGGACAATCACTTCGTCTCGACCGGCGTCACTTTCCTCGCCGCGTCCGGCGACAACGGGACCGGCGTCGCGTATCCGGCGTCGTCGCCCGATGTCGTCGGCGTCGGCGGCACTTCGCTCGCGCTCGACGCGAATGGAAACTATCTCAGCGAAGCTGCGTGGTCGGGCAGCGGCGGCGGCTTAAGCTCCCGCGAAGTTGAGCCGCTCTTCCAATCCTCGTTCGGAATTCCTAATGACGCTCGCGGCTATCGCGGCACGCCCGACGTTTCCTACAACGCGAATCCGGGAACCGGTTTCGCCGTGTACGATTCGGTCGCGCTCAGCGGCGCGTCAGGTTGGTTCTGCGTCGGCGGAACGAGCGCAGGCTCGCCGCAATGGGCCGCGCTTCTTGCCATCTCGAACTCGATGCGCGTTGCCAATCGCAAATCGCGTCTCTCCGGCGCGAACACGCTGCTCTACTCGCTCTCGAAGCAAAGCGCCGCCGCGAACTTCCATCCGATCACAGCCGGCACAAACGGCGCGTGCGGCGCGCTCTGCACCGCAAGCACAGGCTACGATTACGTCACCGGAATCGGAACGCCGATCGCAGCGTCGCTCATCAATATTCTTTCCGCACAGTAGCGCGCCCCGAACATCGGGCTCGACCGCACACGGACGCGGGCCGGCCGAGCGTTGGCGCGAAAGCGCAATTTGAATCTTGCTTTAGGGGTCGATTTACCGCCGATTAGAAATTTGCAACTCGCTGATTTTGCGCGGCTTGCGCCGAGTTTTAATCGCGCTACCGTAGATTAAAGTTGTCCGCTTCCGTCGGGCCGCCGCGTCAAGCCTGTGCGGCCTTGCCGAATCCTTTTACAGCTTTCTCGATTCCCGGACCGGCGTCGGCCAAGTCCTGAGCGTTCATCGCGGGCCGCACCGTCAGCCGCGCGTTGAACGCCAGAAACCACGGCTCAGCGATCGCGGGCAACTGCGACGAGTCCTTCATATCGAAGAATATGTAACCCGTCCGCTCGCCGTTATCTTCTGCGAAGTACGCCGCTTCCGGTTTCAAATCGTCGACGATGCGTTTGATCGTTTGTCCCAAATTGCCAGTTCGAGCCGCCGCGTTCCCGGCTTCCACCGGGATCGATACTTTCAGTAGCATGCGCATGACTGGAGCCCTCCTCGGGCACCGGCATTATACGCCCGCTTCTTCCTCGCATCTGAAGCGGTCTCGACTACATACTGCACCAAAAGCCTGTGCGGGAGAACCAGCGCACATGGTGCCTCATGACGAGCAAGCGGTGGGGAACCGCAATCGACGTTTGGCGGAGGGCATGAATCCCCTCCTTTCCCGCGACTTGACGTTGGCTCGTCATGCATCTTAGATGCTTGGCGGTCGCGGGTCGTTATCCGCCGCGAATTGATAGCGGCGAGCTGCCTACCACGGAAGCCGACGCGGTTTTGGCTGTTTCGCGTTGCGCTGCCGGCTTCTGAGCTTTAGCAGTTTTGGGCGGCGCCGCCTTTTTCGTCTCCCATGCCTTGCTCAACGCCTCGCGGCGCGCCAGCACGTACGCCTTGGCTTCGTCAAAGTTGCGATAGACCCGCGTGCCCTTAATCAAATTGCACGAGCGGCAGCAGGCCACCAGGTTGCGGTCATCCTTCTTGCCTTTGCGAGCCCGCGGCATGACGAAATCCACCGACATGGCCAGCGCATTCTCGAAGCTGGCCATCCCATCCAATCCGCAGTACTGGCAACGGTACTGATCGCGTTCCAAAATACGCAGTCCCTCTTCCTTGGTTAACGGTCGTTCCACTAACGTCAGCGTCGTAAGGTCTAGCGGCATCAGGCACCTCCGAATCGGAAGTCCGCGCGCTTGGCGGGGACTTTCGATCTCGACTCTGTCTTGTGCGAAACGATAGGACTCGCCACGGCCGGTGTCAAGCTGGTCTCACGGCCAGTTCAGTGCGCCGGCGGCAGCGGCACGCAGCGGCGTATTGCGCGGGTGAATCAGCGCAATCGGTAACGAGCTGAACTGCAGCTCGCATCGGTTGGATTGAACGGCGCGCTTGCGCGCGCAAAGCGTGTTGCGCGGGTGAGGCTGCGCAAGTGGAAGGGAATGCAGCGAGCGTTCTACGGAGGGATAAAGCTGCGCCCTTCGTGCCTCAGGACGAGACAAAAGAAACGCCGGCCGAGGCCAGCGGTACGAAGTGCAATTGCGCGCGCGGTGCGGCACGCAACGCGCGTTGCGCGGGTGAAGCACGGTAACGAGCTGAACAGCAGCTCGTGTCGATTGGGTTGAACGGCACGCTTGCGCGCGCAAAGCATGTTGCGCGGATGAGGCTGCGCAAGTGGTACAGAACCGCGAGCGACGAATGAGGCTGCGCCCTCGTGCTTCAGGACAAGCAATCGGTCAGGAGCTGAACTGCAGCTCGCGTCGATTGGGTTGAACAGCGCGCTTGCGCGCGCAAAGCATGTTGCGCAAGTGAGGCTGCGCAAGCGGTATGGAACTGCGCTGATCTTTCTACGGAGGGGATGAATCCCCTCGCTGACTTGTTGCCAAGTCAAATGCAACGGCGCCGGCCGGAGGCCAGCGGTACGTAGTGCGATTGCGCGCCGCGGCTGCGACGCGCAATGGGATGTTGCGTGGGAGAATCAGCGCAAGCGGTACAGAATCGCGAGCGACGAATAAGGCTGCGCCCTTCGTGCCCCAGGGCAGGCAATCGGTAACGAGCTGAACAGCAGCTCGTGTCGATTGGGTTGAACGGCGCGCTTGCGCGCGCAAGGCATGTTGCGCGGATGAGGCTGCGCAAGCGGTAGGGAACTGCGGCAGGTTTGTTTTACGGAGGGGATGGATCCCCTCCCTGACGTAGTTGCCAAGTCAAATGCGGAGACGACGGGCGGAGGCCAGCGGTGCGAAGTGCAATTGCGCGCTGCGGCCGCGGCACGCAACGGGCGTCTGCGCGGGTGAATCAGCGCAAACGGTAGCGAGCTCCACTGCAGCTCGCTCGGGTTGAACGGCGCGCTGGCGCGCGCAAGACATGTTGCGCGAGTGACGCTGCGCAAGCGGTAGGGATTTGCGGGCGAAGTCGTCTTACGGAGGGGATGAATCCCCTTCCTGACCGTCGTCGAGCGAGTGCCGGACAGCGTGGGCGCGACAGTCGTCGCTCGGGTATCATCGCCGGCAACGTTTCTAGCCTGCGGGAAAACGAGGTGCAACCATGAAGCGACTCGCAACGATGCTGCTCGTGATGGCAATCTCCTTCGCGGGAATCCTGCCGTTCGCGCGCACGGCCTGCGCGCAAGCGGCGGACCATCCTGCGAAGACGGACAATCCCGCCGAACAGGAGGTGCGAAAGCTCAACGCCCGGGAAATCGAAGCCCTTCTTCAAAACGATCCGAACTCCATGGCGCGCTTGTGGTCGGACGATCTCGTGGTCACCAATCCACTGAATAAATTTGTAACGAAGCAACAGGTTCTGGGAATG
This sequence comes from uncultured Acidobacteriota bacterium, assembly GCA_963721825.1. Taxonomy (GTDB): domain Bacteria; phylum Acidobacteriota; class Terriglobia; order Acidiferrales; family UBA7541; genus Palsa-295. The sequence goes on from CAVRLE010000004.1 coordinate 1,324,190, forward strand.
GTCGAATCGGGCTTCCTGGTGATCACTTCCTACGACCGGCAGATCGAATATCTCCGACTGTACGGCGACACTGCGATTGTCGCGGGCAGCGAGACGGTGAAGTGGGGCGGTCGGATGCCAAACGCCGGCAAGACCGAGCATCTCCGCTTCACCGCTGTGTGGATGAAACAAGCCGGACGCTGGCAGGAAGTGGCCCGGCACGCCAACATTGTGCCTGAGCAATAGCGTTCCGCGTTTCGCCGTCGCCAAGCGGTGAGGTCGCCGCACGACATTACGATTGCCCGAAAAGCACTGGCGCAACTATCATCGCTATCAGGGATTCTCGAACGCAGTCAACGAGGTGCGCAATGAAACGATTTGCTGCATTTTTCATCGCAGTATTTTCAATCGCAGCTGGAATTTCGGTCATAGCGCAATCCGCCGCTGCGCAGACCTGGTCGCAGCCCTGGGCGGTCGAACGGCTTGAAAAATCGCCGCGCCATCACGAATGGGTCACGGTGAAGCACGGTGGGCGCAGCGTCGAGCTGTTCATCGCATACCCGGAATCGAAAGAGAAGCGGCCTGTGGTGCTCATCATCCATGAAATTTTCGGCCTGAGCGACTGGGCGCAGGAACTCGCCGACGAAGTGGCCGCGGCGGGCTACGTGGCCGTCGCTCCGGACCTGCTCACCGGCATGGCGCCCGGCGGCGGCCGCACCAAAGATTTTCCCGGCGACTCGGTGACCGAAGCCATCGGCAAGCTCGATCCTGAGCAGATCACCGCGGACCTGAACGCCGCCGCCGACTTCGTCCTGAAGCTGCCCGCGTCGAACGGCAAATTGTACGCCGGCGGATTCTGCTGGGGCGGCGGCCAGACGTTCCGCTACGCGACGAATCGTCCTGATCTGGCCGCGGCGTTTGTTTTTTACGGACCACCGCCGCCCAAAGAATCAATATCGAAGATCACCGCGCCCGTCTACGGATTTTACGCCGGTAACGACGCGCGCATCGGCGCGACTATTCCAGAGACGACAGCCGCCATGAAAGCCGCAGGAAAAACCTACGAGCCGGTCACCTACGAAGGCGCGGCCCACGGCTTCATGCGCTCAGGCGAAGCCCCCGACGCGACTGAAGCCAACAAAAAAGCCCGCGAAGATGCGTGGAAGCGCTGGAAGTCTTTGCTCGCAAAAGTAAGCTTGCGGACCTGACTCCCGACGGAAGATCTCGGCCCTTTTGACAGTCCGCGAAGGATTGGCCCGCCTAAGGGAGATCGCCGGAATCTGTGAACTTCTTTGAACGCGTACAGACTGGGTGAGTATAAGCCCAGCAGCAAAGGACCAAACCGAATCTCGTGCTCCATTCGCTCCAGTGACCATAGTTAATTAACAGAAGAAGATTTGCGCCGAGCGGGCAGAAGCAAGAGAGAAATGTACGTCGTAAAAGCATTAGCCGCACCCGGGAAACAATACGATCCAAGGGTTTACTCTGGTCCGGAATCTTCTGGTCTGCGTTGAACGTTAAAACGCCCTTAAAGTGGCGGAGGGGAAACAACCAAGAGAGGCAGAGACACCACGAATGGCCCTACCCAGGACTAGCTAGCGACTTGCTCCACTGAAATCCCGAAGAAGGGACACAGTTTCAGAATTTAGAGAATCTAATTTCTTCTGCAAGATTAACGCAGTCTGCATCAGGTTCCATTAAGCTAAGATTCCTCCAAAAACTCCAGTTTTTTTAAAGATCAGGGAACACGGTTTTTGACTTTGGATCCACAAGTTGCTTGCCAACGTTCGTGGAGGTTAAGCCTAAATCGCGCGCGAAGAACTCCCCCGGAGGTCATGTTTCCGAACTCTATATTTGATTTGCAAAAGGCACGGCTGAACAGCGGATTTTCCACGGATGCTGGGGGGTTCGCGAAAAACGAACCTCAAGGTTCCGTCAGCTTCAGGAGAGCCCTGTGAGGTCGGACAATATCCCAACCTGCAAAGCATCTGAGTCTTCCGTCCGACTATCGTGCCGAGTCCTGCTCTGCATCGACATTCAAATCTCCGAAAGGCTGCGCTGTGGATGGTGGCTCCAAAATTGCTATTTGATTCTCGAGATATCGCGTCCACAAACTCCGTCAGAGCCTTGTCGTATTTAAATTCAATGGGAGCAACCTCGGTGGGTGCCCGTGAAAAAGGAATCGTAGTCCATCAAGCGCGAGCCGCGGAACGCATAGTCACTCGCAAACGGTCGAGGAAGTTCGACCCCTTCGGGCACGACCGCTCCTGTACGTACTAAATCCTCGAAAAGGCGGCTATCATATCTGCGGCCGCCACATCCAGGCGGAGATAGGAAGCGTACTCTGTTGTCCGAGCCCAATTTTCTTTAGCGCGATCAATTCTTCAAGCGCGGCGTTGTAAGCCCGTGACGGATCGGCGTCAAACCAAGGATGAGCACAGCTCCGGCCACCACCACTAGGAGCTGATGTAGGAAACGGAGCGTCTTTATGCTATCGATCACGTGGGGGTTCGGAATTTGTAAATAGTGCACCCGCTGATCCTCTGTCTTCTCTCATGTGGATCACGTACATCCCAGGAGTATTCAATAGATGTACCTCATGGTTGTTGAGGAGATTGACGACAAGCATTTGCCAAGTGGAAAAGCATCCGTTGGGGGTAGTAAGCATAGTCGATTCCTTTCCCGTATGGATTTGGTGCATGTGCCATCGCGCCGCATCGTCCGTGACACTTCAGCAAAAATGTCTTTTGTCAGGAAGTCTCCTTCGCGCTTCTTGTGCCGCAAGATTGCGCGTGGGTCATCTGATGGAGCTTCTAACACCGCCACGGGATAAAATTCGGGATTGACACGCTCCAGTTCCTTCAGTAAGTCAGAGGCGTGCCATTCCTTCGAAACCTTCGAGGTAAACGGACGTGTAAACATCTGCATTTGCGACTAGTGAGCCGAAAGCGGATGAGTTCCAGAATCTTGCGAAGTTGGGAGACAGGGCAGACTCTAGCGTCGGGGGCTGGATACAAAGCATGTCCTTGCCCGGAAATGAAGTAACTGACCACTTCCATCCGTAGAACTTAATTTCTCCCTCCATAAGGGCGCAATATTTCTGAATGTCGGGTTCAGAAGAAGGAAACTCGTTCACAGCCCGCAGTATAAACCACTAAGCTGGCAAAGATTATTAATCTCTTAAGTCTTGGATATTACGCGTCGCTTTGACGGCTCGTGCGCATCGGCGAAGCTCGAAGCGACAATACGAATGGTATTATTCCCCGAACGCGCTGTTTAGGGGACGCCTTGCTCTACCTTCAATTACTGCTGGTTATAATTTCCACGGCCAGACTCGAATTGCGGAGCCAGCCAAATCACGTGATGGCTGGTTTCGAACACACAAACGTTAGCGACTCGGGAGGCGGCGCAGCTCAGCAGACGGCTAATGCCGATGCTGCGCAGCGCCACTACCAGGCGGGGCTTGCCGCGCTTGAGAAAAACGATCTGGCTGCTGCGGAGGAGGAGATGCAGGCGGCGGCTAAGCTTGCGCCGAAGAATGCGCTGATTTTTTACAAACTGGCGGTGATTCAGTCGAAGCGCGGCGAGCGGGAAGCCGGGATCAAGAGCATATCGGTCGCGCAGAAGCTGGGGCTTCCGAAGAAGCTGCAGGAAGCGGCCAACCAGCTCAGCGCGGAGATGATTGTGAAGGAGTTGCAACTCAAGACAGCCGAAAACAACAAGAGGTTCGCATGGTTCGATGAGGTGGATTGGCTCCAGGGCAAGTATATCTTCACGAAATTGCTGAACCACGACTCTGACTGCGTTAAGGATTATCACTGGATCGACAACATCCTGGATATGAAGCCTGAATATGACAAGAGCGAGTTTTCAGGCACGCTGATGCTGCGGGAGCGGCATACCGTGAGTGAGACTGGCGCCGCTGGCTGCGCGGACGCATCAGCGGCTTCTGGGTCGTCCGGGGAATCGAAGGGCGAATCGGCAGCGTCGGGATCGAAAGCGAAAACGAAAGCGGCGCCGAGCAAGGAATCGAACGGGGAGTTGAACAAGGATTCGTACCGCGAAGCTGTGTTGCGCGTGGTGGTGAAGCGCGACGACGGAATCAACGACGGCAAGATTCGGATGTTTGCGACGCTCGAATCGTGCAAGGGGAACGCCTGCGACACGCTCGAACGCGAGACGACGGTGTATATCGTCGAGAAAGGCGAGAGCGGGAGTCCGGTGATTTCCATCAGCGTGCTGAGCGATGGCGACAAGGATGGGCGCATCGTGGAGCAATTCAGAAAGCAGAGAGGAAACCGCTCTTAGGGCGTGGGTGGATGGAGATTTGGTGGCGCGGCGCTATGCCAGCAGGGCTTGAACGCAGTCGGCCAGCTTCTGCATGCCGTCGCCTTTGCTGACTACTGCGTCGGCGGCTAGGCCGCGCGGGAATGCTTTGGCGATCGCGTCGGAATACATCGTAAACAGGACGATGCGAACCTCTGGCATCATCTCTTTCAGGACTGACGCGGCGACGATGCCGTTCGTGCGGGGCATGGCAACATCGAGGAGGACCAGGTCGGGCTTCAGTTCCCAGGCTTTCTCGATGGCCTCTTCGCCATTCACGGCTTCGCCGCAGATATCGAGATTCTTTTGGCTGCCGAGGTACCTGGTGAGGACGGTGCGCGAGGTGTCGCTGTCATCCGCGACCAGAATGCGCTTGGATCCGATCGTCATCATCATCATGGGCGCTCCTGAAAATCCCGTTGCAGATTGGCGAGTAGATGCGAGGGGGGCCGGCTGATTGTCGCCGACAATCAGCTGCATGAGCGATACGGGCTAGGGATGGAGGAGCGCGAAGTCCGGCCCACCACTGTCGGCTACCCTACAGAGACCTGCGAGGCGAATTAATAAGGTAAAGACTGTATAGGAGGCGCCGAGGAACCATTAGGGGCTTCCGTTAGCGTGCGATCAGGGTGTCGAGCGAATAGAAGTTTCGGCCGCGATGCGTCAGGAGTACGAAGTAAATCGCGCAGTAGATGAGCTGGATGCCGGCGACGTCCCAGTTCTGAGCCAGCGTGATGCCTGCCATCAGGATGATCAGCACGAGCGAGCCTGCCACGAGCGCGAATCGCGTGAACAATCCGAGAAGCAGCAGCAGGCCGACGGTGGCTTCTACCCACGGCAGGGTAGACGCGAATGGCGGCAGAATCGATCTCGGCAGCGGCGCTTTCGCCATTTGTTGCGAGAGGTAGGCGAGGAAGGCGGCGTGATCGCCGAGCAGGCGGCTGAATCCGTGGAAGAAAATATTCACGCCGAAGACGATTCGCAGCAGCGCGTAGGCGATGCGCCTGTCGGTCGTCGATGTGCGTCCGCCGTCTTTCTCTGAATCTTCTGCAGGCCTCATCGCGCCCCGCTACTTATTGTCTCCTAAAGAGAGGCCGCGTCGCGGATTTTCACTTCACGAACGTCAGGCCGTGCGGCACCAGATGCGGGAAGACGTAGGCGTAGAGCATCACGATGATGCCGACGATCGAGCCGAGCGCGATCGAGTGCCAGAAAACGTAGCGGAAGATGATGCCTTCGTTGCCGACCTGCTCGGTGGCGGCGGTGGCGATGGTGATGGATTGCGCATCGACCATTTTGCCCATCACGCCGCCGGCGCTGTTCGCGGCGGTCATCAGAATCGGATCGATGCCGAGCTGCTGCGAAGTGATGCGCTGCAGGCTGCCGAAGAGCGTGTTGGAGGAAGTGTCGCTGCCGGTGAGCGCGACGCCGAGCCAGCCGAGAAACGTGCCGAAGAATGGATAGAACCAGCCGGTGCGCGTGAACGCGAGGCCGAGCACGGCGTCGAGGCCGGAGTAGCGCGTGACAAAGCCGAGGCCCAGCATGAACGAGATGGCGATCATCGCGAGTCGCATGCGGACGAGCGTGCGCCAGAAAGTTTTCATCAGCGCGATGGGACTCATGCCGAGCAGCAGTCCGGAAAGTAGCGCGGCGAGGAAACATCCGGTGCCGGTGGCGGAGAGCCAGTTGAAATCGTAACGCGCGGCTTCTGGCGTGGGCTTCGCGACGACGGGGACGTTGCGCGAAATCAAGCCGTGAAGATAGGGCCAGTCCCATCCCGGTGCGCCTTTGCGGACGGTGCCGTCGGCCAGCACCACTTTGAAAGCTGGCGTGGTGGCTTGGTTCATGGCGAGTTTAATTTTCGGCAAGCCCCAGAGCAGAACGAAGATTGAGAGAATCGCAAACGGCATCCACGCTTTCAGCACGACGCCGGCGGGATATTTTGTCGGCGCGACGTAACCGTCGTATTCCTTCACCGGCCACTTGCCGCCCATGTCGTCGGCGACGTTGCCTGTGGGAGCAGTGGGAACCGCGGCGCCTTCGGGCTTGTCATAGTCGAAGCGCCAGATTTTTTTCGGTTTCCAGACGAGAAGGAACGCAATCGTGGCGAGAATGGAAACGACGGCGCTGGCGATGTCGACGAGATTGCTATCGACGTGATTGGACCAGAGGAATTGCGTGATGGAAAATGAGATGCCGACGACGAGAATTGCCGGGAGAACTTCGAAAGTTTCCGACCAACTCACCATCGTGCGCACGAGCCAGAAGGGAACGATGATGGCGGTGAAGGGAAGGATGCGGCCGACCATCGCGCTGATGTCGGATTCAGGGAGTCCGGATACAGCGGCGAGGGCGTGGACCGGAGTGCCAATCGCGCCCCACGCGACGGGCGCGGTGTTGGCGATGAGGTTGAGCGCAGCGGCGTGGAACGGACGGAAACCGAGGCCAATCATGAACGCGCCGGCGATTGCGACAGGCGCGCCGAATCCTGCGCAGCCTTCGATAAATGCTCCGAAGCAGAAGGCGACGAGCAGAACTTGCAGGCGGCGGTCAGGCGTGATGCCTGCGATCGATTCTTTCATGATTTCGAACTGGCCAGTCTCGACGGAAATGTCATACAGAAAGACGGCGGCTAGTACGATCCAGGCAATTTTCAAGACGCCAAACGCTACGCCATAAGCAAAAGCCGAAACGGCGAGTGCAGCCGGCATGTGAAAAACGAGAATTCCGACGACGATGGCCGTGAGGGCGCCGGCGATTGCGCACCAATGAGGCTTCACTTTAAGGCCGGCGAGCAACGTGAAGAGCACGAGGATGGGCAACGCGGCAACGAGCGTTGAGAGCCACCAATGGCCGAGGGGATCGTATACCTGGGTCCAATTCATGAGGTGCTCCTCCGGGGCGTGAGCGCGCACACGAGCAACCAGTCTGCGCGGTCATATATCCTTGGCATCGGCGAATGTCAAGATGAACCATCGAGATACGCGGGCCTGGTGCAGATCGAGCGATAAACGGTCAAGCGGATGGCGGAGGTGCCTACGGGAGAAATAGAATTGACACGCTGGGGGCGGCTGCACATAATACGCTCGTTGACGCGTTTGGTTTGCTCTGGAGCCAACCATTCCCGCGGTTCTCATTTCCGGCACCCGCTCCGAGAGCCTCGCTGAATTCGAAATTTCTGCGCGGCGTTTCCCGCAATTTATTCCTACCAAGAATCCTGTAGTCTTCGGGCCGATTTTACCGATATACATTTGCTCAGGCTGAGGTGGAATCTAGGGGCGTTTGAATACTGTTCACTGTTCATTGACCGATTGAGCGGAGGGCCGAGATATGGAGACGAGTCGTCGAAACTTCCTGAAGGTGGCGGGACTGGGCGGAGCTGCCGCGACGGTTTTCGGCTTCGATCTGAAGCCCACATACGCGGCGGTGCGCGAACTGAAAATTTCGCGCGCCACGGAGACGCGTTCGACGTGCCCCTACTGCGCGGTCAGCTGCGGCGTCCTGATCTATACGCTGGGCGATAAAGCCAAGAACGTGACGGCGCAGGTGATTCATGTGGAAGGGGATCCCGACCATCCGATCAATCGCGGCACCCTTTGCCCGAAGGGCGCTTCGCTCGAACAGGACATCATGAATGAGCGGCGCCTGCTGAAACCGCAAGTGCGGCGGCCAGGCGGGACGGATTGGGAAGATATTTCCTGGGACAAAGCGCTCGATGAAATTGCAGTGTGGGCCAAGAAAACGCGCGATGACACGTTCCTTGAAAAGGACGTGAACGGCAAGACGGTGAATCGCTGCGAGGGTATGGCGTTTATCGGAGGGTGCACGGACACGAACGAGTTCAACTACCTCGCCGTCAAAAGCATGCGCAGTATGGGGGTTGTTTATTTAGAAAACCAGGCCAGAGTTTGACACGGCCCCACGGTCTCAAGTTTGGGACCAACGTTCGGACGCGGGGCGATGACGAATGGCTGGGTAGATATAAAGAACACCGACATGATGTTGATCATGGGCGGCAACCCGGCGGAATGCCATCCCTGCGGGTTCAAATGGGCCATCGAAGCGAAACGCAATCGCAACGCCAAGATGATCGTGGTGGATCCGCGTTTTACGCGCACCGCATCCACGTCCGATCTCTTCTGCCAGATTCGAGCCGGCTCGGATATAGCGTTTCTCGGCGGACTGATTCGCTACGCGCTCGAGAATAACCGGATCGCAAAAGACTACGTCGTCAACTACACGAACGCCGCCTTCATCATCAAGGACGGCTTTAAGCTTCCCGAGGATGGGCTCTACTCCGGATTTGACCCGCAGAAACAAACCTACGACAAAAGCACATGGAACTATGAGGAAGGCGGCGCAGCGAAATCGCCAGCTGCGACAGCTCATGCCTCAACTCACCCAGCAAGTCATGGTGAATCGCATGCGGCAGCGGGAATCGTACCTGTTGCCTTCCATCCCGAACACGACGCCCATTCAGGCAACGGGCACTCGGGCAACGGGCATGGAAATGGTTCAGGCGCGGCACACGCCCAGGGGCAGAATCAGAACAAGCAAAATGAGCCGCCCGATGGGCACGGCCACCAAGCAGGCGGCCCGGCGGGCGCGAAACCGGCAGCTGCGCCAGCTCCCGTCCTGCTTCCCGCGAACGTCTCCTACGATTTCACGCTCCAGCATCCGCGGTGCGTTTTCCAGTTGCTGAAGCAACAATACTCGCGATACACGCCGGAAACGGTGGAAAAAATCACGGGCATTCCGAAGGACCAACTGCTGAAGGCCTACGATCTCTTCACGTCCGTCCGCAAAGACGGGGACTTGAAGAAAGTGGCGACGATCATCTACGCCGTAGGTTGGACGCAGCACTCCTTTGGCACACAGATCATCCGCACCGCGGCGATGATTCAACTCCTGCTTGGAAACGTGGGGCGAGCGGGCGGCGGAGTGAATGCGCTGCGTGGGCACTCGAACATTCAGGGCGCGACGGATATGGCCGGTATTTTCGACATTCTGCCGGGCTACCTGAAAATGCCGAACCCCAACGACGCGGACCTGGCCACCTTCCTGAAGCGGACCACGCCCACGCCTTCGAAACCCGGCGTTTGGGATTCATGGAACTATTACTCGAACACGCCCAAGTTCACGGTCTCGTTGCTCAAGGCCTTTTACGGCGACGCGGCGACGAAGCAGAACGATTTCGCTTTCCACTATCTGCCGAAAATCGACCGGAACTACTCGTGGACGCAAATCTGGGATCAGATGTACCGCGGGAACGTGAAAGGAATGTTCGCGTTCGGAATGAACGGGGTGATGATCGGCCCCGACACGCAGAAAAATATAGACGCGTTAAAGAAGGCGGATTGGCTGGTGGTGGGCGAGATTTACCCGGATGAAACGAGCGAATTCTGGAGGGCTCCGGGGACGACCACCGATGAAATGAAGAAGATCAATACGACGGTCTACCGCCTGCCGTGTGCAGGATTTGCCGAAAAGGACGGAACGATGGTGAATTCCGCCCGCTGGCTGCAGTGGAAGAATGTGGCCGTTCCGCCTCCGGGAGACGCGCGACTGGACCAGGACATCCTGGCGCAAATCTTTCTACGAATTCGGGCGCTCTATCAGAAAGATGGAGGCAAATTTCCGGACGCGTTGCTGGGTTGCACATGGGCCTATACCGATCCGCAGCATCCCTCTCTCGCGGAGGTGGCCAAAGAGCTCAACGGCAAGGCGAGCGCAGATTTGAAGGACGATAAAACCGGACAAGAAATCAAGGCCGGACAACAGTTGCCGGGTTTTGCATGGCTGAAGGACGACGGAACGACATCCTCAGGGAACTGGCTGTATTGCGGGTCTTGGACTGAAGCGGGCGCGCTTTTGCAGCGGCGGGGCACGGAAGATCCGTCTGGACAGGGGATTTATCCGAACTGGGGCTGGTCGTGGCCGATGAATCGCCGAGTGCTGTACAACCGAGCCTCGTGCGATCTTGACGGGAAGCCCTGGGATCCTTCACGGAAGCAGGTGTGGTGGAACGAAGCCGGGCAGAAATGGGTGGGCAACGACGTACCCGACTTCAAGGCCGACTCTCATCCGAAGGACCACATGGGGCCCTTCATCATGAATCCGGAGGGCGTGGGGCGGTTGTTCGTTCCCATCGGGGCGGTAACGGACGGGCCATTCCCGGAGCATTACGAACCGATTGAGAGCCCAATCAAGAATCCGCTGCACCCCGAACAATCGCACAATCCGGTGGTGAAGAAACTGACGACTGCGGCCGACAAGTACGGGACTCCCGAGCAGGGCTACACGGTAGTTTGCACGACGTATCGTCTCACCGAGCAATACCACTACTGGACGAAAAATAATCCGATGAACGTGCAACTGATTCCTGAGCCGTTCATCGAGATTCCAGTGGAGCTGGCAGACGACCTCGGTATTCGGGGAGCGGAGAAGATCAAGGTGACGTAGCATCCGCGGAACGTACATCGCGAAAGCATTCGTCACTCGGCGAATTAAGCCGATGACGATTGACGGCAAGAAGGTCTATCAAATCGGGCTGCCAATTCATCAAGGCTTCCGAGGGATTAAAGAGGATGAAGGAAAGGATGCCCGCACGCCGGCAAACCTGCTGACACCGACGGTGGTCGATCCGAATGCCTATACCCCTGAATCGAAGGGATTCCTTGTAAAGGTAGAAAAGGCATGACGCAAGTAAATCTGGAAGTCCGCGCAATCTCAGGCCATGCCGGTCCGGCACCGGGCACGGGACTCAAACGCGAGTTCGAAGTCTGCAAATTGATCGACACGACCACGTGCATCGGGTGCAAAGCGTGCGAGGTGGCGTGCCTGGAGTGGAACGGATATTCGTTCCACGAAACGGTCTTTGACAATTCCTACCAGACCATGCCGAACACGGCGTGGAATTACTGGAATCTGATCCGGTTCAATGAGTACGAGCATCCCGAGCACGGAATGATGCTGCTGATGCGGAAAGATCAGTGCATGCATTGCGAGGATCCGGGCTGCCTGGCAGCGTGCCCGGCCGATGGCGCGATCGTTCAGTACGTGAACGGAATCGTGGATTTCCAGCAGGAGCACTGTATCGGCTGCGGATACTGCATGACGGGGTGTCCATTTAACATTCCGAAATTCAGCCCGGATGCGCGGAAAGTATTCAAATGTACGCTGTGCGTGGATCGTGTGAGCGCCGGATTGGAACCCGCTTGCATCAAGTCGTGTCCGACTGGCTGCCTGCACTTCGGCACGAAGGACGATATGAAGTTCCTGGCCGAAAAGCGGGCGAAGCAGCTTCGCGACGTCTCGGGATTCAAGGATGCGGGCGTGTATGATCCGGCTGGCGTCGATGGGACACACGTGATTTATGTGCTGCACGATGCCAAGAAACCTGAGCTTTACGGCGGATTGCCTTCTGATCCGCACGTTCCGTGGAGCGTACAGCTCTGGAAGAAGCCACTGAAATGGCTTGGCAATATAGCGATGATCGGCGGCGTGCTTGGTGTGGCGATTCACTATTTGCGATTCGGACCGAAGGTGATCCAAGAAGATGAACCTGAAGTGCTGACACCGACGCCGAGGCCGGGCCAGGAGCCTGGACCCAGACCGGGAGACCGCGCATGAGCGACGCCTATATTCTTCCCAAAGGCCGGGTGCTTCGCTACACGTTCCACGAGCGATTCATTCACTGGATGGCTGGCCTCTCCTATGTCTACCTGCTGCTGACGGGATTGGCATTCTGGTCTCCGTGGCTTTTCTGGATCGCTGTGATTTTTGGCGGGGGAACAATTGCGCGTGAGTTGCATCCGTGGGTGGGGCTTTTGTTTGTCATCGCTGTGTTGCTGATGTTTCGAATGTGGTCCACGCAGATGCACGAGACGGCCGTGGATAAACAGTGGTGGGACGCCGTCGGACACTACATTCGAAACGAAGAGGACAAGGTGCCGACAGTCGGCCGATTCAACGGCGGGCAAAAGCTGCTTTTCTGGGGATTTTTCTGGGGCGGTATTTTGCTGTTTTTGAGCGGGTTGGTTTTGTGGTTTCCGCACTTGATTCCGTGGAATCTGCGATATATGCGATATATCGCAGTGCTGGTGCACGTTTCCGCGGCGCTGATCACGATCGGGCTCTTCATTATTCACGTGTACATGGGCGTGTTGTTGGAGCGAGGGTCGTTTGGTTCGGTGATCCGCGGGGATGTGTCAGCGAACTGGGCGAAGCGATACCACGGCATCTGGTATGACCAGATTACGCGCGGAAACGCGTCGAGGAAATGAGGAGTGGCAAGTGGGACGCTCGGATTTCCCGTTCGCGCGATCTGGCGCTGAAATATCCGTCCGCGGCTGAAGGGCTGCGTTTCTACGGGCACATCGCCCAATTCCAAAAATCGCTCTACGATGAATTGGAAATCGAGTGTGGCAAGGAGCCAGTGGCGCGGCTTCCCGGCATATTGAGGCAGGAGCTTGATCTTTTTATTCTGCTGCCGCGCTTTGGCGCGTTTCTATCTGTGGTAGAAAAAAATGGGCCTGCACCTTTGGCACAGGACGCCGCGACGTTGCGGGCGAGCGGCGGAGCGCGCTGGCAGCAGGTGCTGACCGATTACTGGCAAGCTAATTTGCAATCGGGCGCTGATCTGGATGCTTCGCAGGCGCTTCTTGCTTGGGCGTTCCTTCAGCCTTACGCAGAATATCTGGCCGACTACACCGCTCACGCGCCGCTCCACGCAACACCTGCGATTTGTCCGCTTTGTTCTTCGCACCCGGTGGTGGGGGCGCTGCGGCCGGAGGGTGACGGCGGCAAGCGCTGGCTGATTTGCTCATTGTGTGCGCACGAATGGGGATACCGGCGGCTGGTGTGCCCGAGCTGCGGATCGGAAGACGTACATAAGCTGCCGGTTTACAGCGCGAACGAAATTGTGGGCGTGCGCGTAGAGGCGTGTGACGTTTGCCATCACTACATCAAGACGGTGGACATGACGAAAGACGGGAACGCGGTGCCAGTAGTAGATGAAATCGCAACGATCGCACTGAACGTCTGGGCCGAGGAACACGGCTACACAAAGATTCAAACGAATCTGCTGGGAATTTAGAGAGAACTGTTGCTGTCTCGATTGCCGCGAAATGCAAACTGCCGCTTTGAACCGGCCGGGCAAAAATTGAAACCGGTTGGATGCCAAACACATCTATAAGAGTCTAAGTCTCGATGAGGACTTAGCGTTTCGTGTTCCAACTTGATTCTGGCGCGTGGCTGGAATTAACCGCGAAGATCGGATAGCGCGGGGCGACGAGACAACGCTATACAGCATAACCTCTGTAGATTGATCCAACGGGACAGGTGTAATCGATGTGGATAGTTCGACTTGCGCTGCGGCGGCCGTATACATTCGTGGTGGCCGCGATTCTGCTTTTAATTTTGGGACCTGTAGCAATTCTGCGCACTCCGACCGACATTTTTCCGAACATTAACATTCCGGTTGTCAGCGTGATCTGGAACTACGGCGGGCTTGAGCCAGAGGAGATGTCGAACCGGATCACGTACATCTACGAACGCGTGCTGACCACTACGGTGAACGACATCGAGCACATCGAATCGCAATCGTTCAACGGAATCGGAATCACGAAGGTTTTCTTTCATCCTGGCGTGCAGATTGGCAATGCCGTCGCGCAAGTGACCGCGATTTCTCAGACGATTGTGCGGCAGTTTCCGCAGGGGACCACGCCGCCTCTGGTGATTCAGTACAACGCGTCGACAGTGCCGATTCTGCAACTGGCCCTTTCGGGCAAGGGGCTCAACGAACAGCAACTCTTCGACATGGGCGTGAATTTTATCCGCACCGGATTAATTACAGTGCAGGGCGTGGCGATGCCATATCCGTATGGCGGGAAGCAGCGGCAGATCATGGTGGATCTGAATACCGCGGCACTGCAGTCGAAGGGACTTTCACCGAGCGACGTGGTGAATACTATTACGAATCAAAACCTGATTTTGCCTGGCGGCACCGCGAAGATCGGCGGGTTTGAATATCAGGTGGACATGAACGGTGCCCCCGTGACCGTGACCGATATGAACAATCTGCCGATCAAGAGCGTGGGCGATTCGACGATCTACATCCACGACGTGGGGTTCGTACGCGACGGGTTTCCTCCGCAGACGAATATCGTGCGCGTGGATGGTTCGCGGTCGGTGCTGATGTCCGTGCTGAAATCAGGCGACGCTTCGACGCTCGACATCATTAACGGGATCAAACAGAAGATTCCGGTGATTCAGAATTCACTGCCGGCGCACGTGGATATTCATCCGGTGTCGGATCAGTCGCTGTTCGTGCGCGCGTCGATTCAAGGAGTGATTCGCGAAGGAGCGATTGCGGCAGGGCTTACGGGGTTGATGATTTTGATTTTCCTGGGGAGCTGGCGGAGCACGATCATCATCGCGGTTTCGATTCCTTTGTCGATTCTCACGTCGCTGATCGTTTTGAGCTCGCTGGGCGAGACGATCAATATTATGACGCTTGGCGGGTTGGCGCTGGCGGTGGGAATCCTAGTCGATGACGCGACGGTAGAAGTGGAGAACATCAATCGCAACTTCGACCAGGGCAAAGAAATCGTGCAGGCGATTCTGGACGGCGCTTCGCAGATTGCGGTGCCTGCACTCGTCTCCACACTTTCGATTTGCATCGTGTTCGTGCCTATGTTTTTCCTCTCAGGCGTGGCGAAATATTTGTTCGTGCCGTTAGCTGAGGCGGTGGTCTTCGCGATGCTCGCGTCGTATTTGCTGTCGCGAACTCTCGTCCCGACGATGGCGCGATATCTGCTTGTGGCAAGGACGGAGGACGAGCGGCGAGAGGCGTCACGAGCTTCGCGCAATCCGTTCGTCCGGATGCAGGAAAAATTCGAGGTGGGCTTCGAGAAATTCCGGGGACGTTATCACCGAATGCTGGAAACCTCGATTCATCATCGCAACGCGTTCATCGTTATTTTTCTGCTGGGCTGCGTGCTCTCATTCGCATTGCTTCCGTTCGTCGGGCAGGACTTTTTCCCCAGTGTCGATAGCGGTGAATTCAAACTGCATATGCGGGCGCCAACGGGCACGCGCATCGAGGATACGGCGGCGCTTTGCGATCGCGTCGAAGACGAAATTCGGCAACAGGTCCCGCCGAAAGAACTGGTCACGATTATCGACAATATCGGGCTGCCCTACAGCGGCATCAATCTGTCGTATAGCACGTCTGCTCCCATTGGCCCGGCCGATGCGGATATTCAGGTGGAGTTGGCGAAGGACCATCGGCCAACGAAAGAATATGTTCGCGAACTGCGTTTGAAGCTTGCGCACGATTTTCCCGGAGTTACTTTCTACGACCTGCCCGTTGATATCGTCACTCAGATTCTCAATTTCGGTTTGCCGGCGCCGCTCGACATTCAGATCGTAGGCCGCAACCTGACCGCGAACCGCGCTTTCGCAGAAAGCCTGATCAATAAATTGAAATTCGTTCCCGGCGCTGTCGATTTAAGAATTCAGCAGCCATTCAACTACCCGAAATTTCACATCGAGGTCGACCGGACGAAAACGAGCCAGGTGGGATTCACACAGAAAGACGTGGCGAACAACTTGCTGATTTCACTGAGCGGCAGTTCGCAGACCACGCCGACATTCTGGCTCGATCCGAGAACGGGCGTGAGCTACAACGTCGCGACGCAAACGCCCCAGTACCGCGTCGATTCGCTGCAGGATCTCCAAAATATTCCGATCACGAATGGCACGGCGCCGCCGCAGATTCTCGCAAGCCTGAGTAGTTTCACGCGCGGGTCGGAGATGGCGGTCGTCTCTCATTACAACATTCAGCCGGTAATAGATATTTTCGGTTCGGTGGATGGGCGCGACTTGGGCGGCGTCTCGCGCGACATAGCCAAGATCATCGATCAATCCAAGAAGGATTTGCCGCAAGGCTCGCAGATCATCGAGCGTGGGCAGGTTCTGACCATGCGATCGTCGTTCATCGGATTGCTGGCGGGGCTGGCTTTTTCGATTCTTCTCGTCTACCTGCTGATCGTGGTGAACTTTCAGTCGTGGCTGGACCCTTTCATCATTTTGATGGCTTTGCCGGCCGCGCTCGCCGGAATTGTCTGGATTCTGTTCATCACCGGAACGACGGTGAGTGTTCCGGCGCTGACGGGCGCGATCATGTGCATGGGCGTGGCGACCTCAAACAGCATTCTGGTCATCAGCTTCTCGAAGGAACGGCTCGAAGAAGGCGAAGATCCTGGCGAAGCGGCTTTGAACGCGGGGTTCACGCGATTCCGGCCGGTGCTGATGACGGCTCTCGCGATGATTATCGGAATGCTGCCTATGTCGCTGGGTCTTGGCGAAGGTGGAGAGCAGAACGCGCCGCTCGGTCGCGCTGTTATCGGCGGACTGTTGTTTGCGACGGTGGCAACGCTATTTTTTGTTCCGGTGTTTTTCAGCTTTGTGCACAGCTGGCGGCAGAGTAGGTCAGCGGGTGAAGCGGCATAGCATGTTCCGACGTCAAATATAGAAGCGATCCGCGAGTTGAAAGTCGAAGAGGAGATATGGCTCAGACGGAAGAAGTGGTGAAGCAACCAGAGCGGGAAACTGGCTACGCCCCACGCGAGACCGGTTCCAAGCACGGAGTTTTGATCACAGTGATCGTGCTGGCGATCATAGCCGCCGTCGTGATCGGCGGAATCGTGCCGCGTCTTCGCGCGAAGGAAGCCCTCCAGAAGGAAACTTACGATCTCGCAGTGCCAACGGTAAACGTGACGCATGCGAAGCAGGGCGCGCCACAAACGGAAATCGTGCTGCCCGGAAACATGCAGGCG
Organism: uncultured Acidobacteriota bacterium; assembly: GCA_963721825.1. GTDB lineage: Bacteria > Acidobacteriota > Terriglobia > Acidiferrales > UBA7541 > Palsa-295. The sequence continues at coordinate 1,341,337 of CAVRLE010000004.1, forward strand.
TTCACAGAATCTCCGATCTATGCCCGGACCAACGGCTACCTCAAGAAATGGTACGTAGACATCGGCGGGCGCGTGAAGACGGGGCAGCTTCTCGCCGAGATCGAGACGCCGGAAGTGGATCAACAGCTTCAACAGGCTCGCTCGCAATTGAACACCGCGAAGGCAAATTACAACCTCGCGCAAATTACCTCGAACCGTTATCAGGAATTGAAAAATACGGATTCGGTGGCGCAGCAGGATGTGGACAACGCCCTCGGTTCCGAGCGTGCCAATTCCGCCACGGTTTCGGCGGCTGAATATCAGGTGAAGTATCTCGAGCAGCTCGAATCGTTCCGCAAAATCTACGCGCCCTTCGACGGTATCATCACGGTGCGCAATACGGACGTGGGCCATTTGATCAATTCGGGCGCCGGAAGCGCCACGGCCGAGCTATTTCACATCGCTGCGATTCACACGCTTCGCGTCTATATCAACGTGCCGCAGCAATTTTCTCCGGCAGCCAAGACCGGATTGTCCGCCACCTTGACGCTGCAAGAATTTCCGGGACGGCAATTCAAGGGCCGGCTTGTTCGCACTGCGAATGCGATCGATCTGGCTACGCGTACATTGCTCGTAGAAGTGGATGTTGACAATCCCACAGGCGAACTGCTGCCGGGCGCATACGCCGAAGTGCACCTTGCTGTCCCCTCCGGCGCACCAACTTTCATATTGCCGGTGAGCGCGCTGATTTTTCGGGCTCAAGGATTGCAAGTTGGAGTGGTAAAAGACGGAAATCGCGCTCAACTCGCGAACATAATCCTGGGGCGCGATTTCGGCAGCGAAGTCGAAGTCGTATCCGGTCTGCAGGCCGAGGACCAGGTGATCATCAATCCGCCGGACTCGTTGATTTCGGGGGAGGAGGTTCGCGTGGGACAGCCTCCGAATCAGAATCAAAGCAGCGGCCAAGCGCCGGGACAAAATCCTCAGAGCCAACGACCTCAATCCGGAGGGCGCCAGCAGTGAAGTGTCCTTCTCTCAAGAAGCTTACCGGCGGATCCGCGTTTCTTCGCCGGTTTCGCTTCACGGCTGAACTTGCCGCGCCATTGTTGCTTTTTGGCTGCACGGTAGGGCCGAATTACGTTCGCCCACCGGCCGATGCTCCAGTCAGTTACAAGGAAATGGGCGACTGGAAACCTGCCCAGCCGAGCGATCAATTTGGAAAAGGCAGCTGGTGGGAGGTTTACGAGGACCCGCAGCTCAATGCGCTTGAGGCTCAAATTGACGTCTCGAACTTTAATTTGAAGGCCCAGCAAGAAAGATTCGACCAAGCGCGGGCCGCGATTCGAATCTCAAGGTCGAATTACTACCCCAGTGTGACGGGCGGCGCCTCGGCTTCGGAGAATCAAATTTCGACAAACCGGCCACAATTCAAATCCGGAGCGTCAACGACACGATTCCCCGATTACTCTATTTCGATCGACGCTTCCTGGGAGCCCGACCTGTGGGGCCGCGTGCGCCGTACGGTGGAAGCGAGCCGCTCGGAAGCGCAGGCGACAGCAGCAGACGTGGCCAACGTGAGTTTGAGCCTGCACGCCGAATTGGCGATGGATTATTTCCAGTTGCGCGGGCTGGATGCACAAGAAGACCTTCTGCAATCAACCGTCGTCGCTTACGAGAAAGCTCTCGCCCTCACGCAGAATCGTTACAAAGCAGGTCTTGCGTCCGCGGTGGATGTGGCGCAGGCCGAGACGCAGCTGCGAACCACGCGCGCGCAGGCCATCGACATAGGCGTGAACCGGGCTTCGTTCGAACACGCCATCGCAGTTTTGATCGGCAAGCCGCCTGCCCAATTCAGTTTACCAAGTTCGCCCCTGCGTGCTGCGCCCCCCGCTGTCCCGCCGGGACTTCCTTCGGATCTGCTCGAGCGCAGGCCGGACATCGCCGCGTCCGAGCGCAGGATGCAGGAATCCAACGCGCAGATCGGCGTAGCAAAATCGGCTTATTATCCGCTCGTCACTCTGAGTGGCGGGGGAGGATTCGAGAGCGGCGTGATCACGACGCTTATCCAAGGCCCGTCTGGGCTTTGGTCAGCCGGCGCCAATGCGAGCGAGTACATTTTTGATGCTGGGAAGCGCCACGCCGTCACGCAGCAGGCACAATCCGCGTACCGCCAATCGATAGATACCTACCGGCAGACGGTGCTGAGCGCATTCCAAGAAGTGGAAGACAATCTTGCGGCTCTTCGAATTCTCAACGATGAAGAGGTAGTGCAACAATCCGCGGTCGCATCCGCCGAGCATTCGCTGGCGCTCTCGATCAACCGTTATAAGGGCGGTATTGTGAATTATCTCGAAGTGATCACGGCGCAAAATGCCGCGCTCGCGGATGAGGTAACTGAGGTGAGCATTCGAACACGCCGCATGCAGGCCAGCGTGCTGCTGGTGAAGGCGATCGGCGGCGGCTGGAACATTTCGCAGATCCCTCGCGTTTAGTGCCGCGCTCGCAAGCGCCGACCGAGCTGGAGATCAGTCCGGCTCTTGCGTCACGATGTGAACGTCGACCGCTGGTACATCGCGCAGGAATCGGTTGATCGCGTTCAGAAACAATAGTTTCCGTAAGCCCTCCACAGCGGTGCGCCCGAAGATCACCTGCGTGATGTGTTTCTCGCGGACGAATTGCGCAGTCGCGTCAGCTACATTGTCGCCTTTTAGCCGCACCGTTTTTGCACCCAGGCTCTCTGCGAACTGCATGTTGGCGGCCAGCAATTTCTGATCCTGTTCGCTGGAAGTGCCGTGGTCTATATCGATGTGAACGGCGTAGAGATCGGCGTCCATTCGCCGGGCCATGCGCGCCGCTCTTGCCACCAGGTATTGCGCTTTGGGATTTGCGCTGATCAGCACTGCGATCCGTTCGCGCACCCCCCAGCTCTCGCGGATATCTTTCTCCACCATGTAGGATTCGAGGCTGCGATCCACTTGTTCGGCCACCTGGCGCAAAGCCAGCTCACGTAGCGCGATCAGATTTCCGCGGCGGAAGAAATTCTTGAGCGCTTGTTCGACTTTGTCGCGGTTGTATACATCGCCGCGCTTCATCCGGTTTTGCAGCGCTTCGGGCGTCAAGTCCACCATCACCGTTTCGTCTGCCACTTGCAGCACCCAATCCGGCACGGTTTCGCGTACGGCTACACCCGTGATGGCGCGGACGGTTGGCGCGATACTTTCAATGTGCTGGATGTTGACGGTGGAGATCACATCGATCTTCGCTTCGAGGAGCTCGAGCACGTCTTCATATCGCTTGCGATGCTTGCTCCCGGGAATATTCGTGTGCGCGAGCTCATCTACCAGGACTACCGTCGGACGCCGCGTCAGAATTCCGTCCGTATCCATTTCTTCGAACAGAGTGCCTTTGTAATCGATTTTCTTGCGCGGAACGGTTTCCAGTTGCTCGGAGAGCTCGATGATTCCCTTGCGTCCGTGATTTTCGACGATGCCTATCACCACGTCTTCGCCGCGAGTTTTCCGGCGAATGGCCTCGCTCAACATCGCGTATGTTTTGCCGACGCCCGGCGCGTAGCCGAGAAAAAGCTTCAAGGAGCCCTTGGCTTTGTCGAGTGGTTTTGACTCCGCGAGCCATTGCTCTGGCGTCTTTGCCATGCCGGGTATTCTCTTTTACGGGCGCACAGAAAGCTACGGTAGAATGGCGCGATGCGCGAAAATGCCGCTAGCCGTGCCCTTCAATTTGCGGCTGCGTTTGGCATCGTGCTCGGGATCACCATTTTTTATCGCAAGGTGCTCCCCGTCAATGCCACCACCGTGGCACTCACCTTTTTGCTTGCCATTTTAGCGGTTTCGACTTTTTGGGGCATCGCTGTGTCAGTTTTTATGTCCGTCGCCGCGATGCTTGCGTTCAATTATTACTTCCTTCCACCCATCGGCACGCTCACGATCGCCGATCCTCAGAATTGGGTGGCGCTTTTTGCGTTCCTGGTGGTTTCTGTGCTGGCCAGCCAGCTGTCCAATCGCGCGCGGAAGCAGTCTGAGGATCTTTCGGCTCGCCGGCGCGAGGTGGAGCGGCTCTACTCGTTCAGCCGCGGACTGCTCGAGTCTGGCAATGTGATTCAACTGCTGAACCGAATTCCCGCACAAATTGTGGATACATTCGAGGTGGGTGCGGCGGCTCTCTTTCTTGCCGACAAGCAGAAGATATATCGGTCCGGCCCGGTGATGCCGCTACTTGATTTGGAAAGCTTAAAGGCGATTGTCGTGCGAGAAGAACCGGTAATTGATGTGACGAACAGCATCTGCTTCGTGCCGGTGCGCATGGGTGTGCGTCCCATCGGAAGCCTGGGGATTTCTGGCACGATTCTTTCGCGGCAGACGCTTGAAGCCATTGGTACTTTGATCGCAGTGGCCATGGAACGGGCTCGCGCGGTGGAGCAGCTTGGGCAGACGGAAGCGGCGCGCGAAGGCGAGCGGCTGCGAACGGCATTGCTCGATTCCGTCACGCATGCGCTTCGAACACCGCTCACGTCCATCAAAGCGTCGGTGACCAATTTGCTTTCGAACCCGGCGCTGAGCGGTGAGCAACGAAGCGAGCTTCTCACTATCATCAATGAGGAGAGCGACCGGTTGAACCGGCTCGTTGGCGAAGCTGCCGAGATGGCGCAGCTTGACGCCGGTGAGGTGGTGCTGAAACTCGAGCCACTCCCGCTTTCGGACGTGATTAGCGCTGCGCTCGCGCAAACCAAAGGCGTGCTCGGCAATCGACGTATCGATTTGCGCGTACCTGCGGAATTGCCGCGCGTTCGCGTCGACCTGGCGCGCGCTCGCGAGGCCCTCGTGCACCTGCTCGAAAACGCAAATCAGTATTCGCCTAGCGAGGAGCCAATCACGATTACCGCCGAGCAGAATGGCGATTTTGTGATTACCAGCGTGGCGGACCGCGGCGCGGGTATCGACGATCCCGAGCAGAATTTGATTTTTGAGAAATTTTACCGCGGGCGCGACCAGCGTTATCGCGTCGAAGGCACAGGCATGGGCCTGCCAATTGCCAAGGCAATCGTCCAGGCGCACGGCGGCACAATGAGCCTCACCAGCCAGCGTGGCCACGGTTCCGTTTTCTCCTTCACGCTGCCAATCGATCGCAGCCGCGTCGTGGCTGGTACATGAGTACGACGTCGCCAACGATTCTAATCGTGGATGACGAGCCGCAGATTCGCCGCGTGATGCGCACCACGCTCACGTCGCAGGGTTATAGCGTGATCGAAGCAAAATCCGGCGAGGAAGCCCTGGAAAAACTTCGCAGCGATCGCGCCGACCTGATTCTTCTCGACGTGAACATGCCAGGCATTTCCGGCCTCGACGTGTGCCGCGCGATTCGGCGAACGGGCGACGTGCCAATCATCATGCTCACGGTTCGCAATACGGAAAAAGATAAAGTGCAAGCTCTCGACGCGGGCGCCGACGATTACGTGGTGAAGCCATTCGGCGCCGAGGAATTGATGGCTCGTATCAGAGCGGCCCTTCGCCGCGTTGCGACCGGCGAAACGACTCCCGCGTTTCGATCGGATGACCTAACGATCGACTTCGCGAAGCGAAGTGTAACTGTGAAGGGAGTCGCGATTCGCCTCACTCCCAAGGAATTTGAGCTGCTGCGCCAGCTTGTTTCGAACCAGGGAGTATCGCTCAGCCATCGCCGGCTGCTGCAGGCAGTCTGGGGCCCCGATTACGGCGAAGAAACCGAGTATCTGCGCGTCTTCATCAATCAACTGCGAAAAAAAATCGAGCCCGACCCGCGGCATCCGCGTTACATTCACACCGATCCGTGGATTGGGTATCGCTTCGAGCCCTCACCCCAAAAAACTCGAGGCTCCCATGCGGGAAAATAATTTGTCTTGGCGCGCTAGTGCAACGCATGTGTGGCATCTAGATCGAGATTGAGTTCGAGCACATTCACGCGCGGCTCCCCGAGAAATCCAAGCTGCCGCTGCTCTGTATGTTTTGCTACGAGCGCGCGCACCTCGTCTTCCCTCATCCCACGCTCTCGCGTCACGCGCGAAATTTGAAATTCCGCCGATGCAGGAGAAATGTTCGGGTCGAGCCCCGAGCCCGATGCGGTCGCAAGATCCACCGGAATCGCTGCGCCGGGATTTTCCGCCGAAAGCGATTGCACGCTTCCAGCGACGCGGTCAATTAGCGCTTTGTTCGTGGGCCCCAGATTCGATCCGCCTGAAGCCATCGGATCATAACCAGCAGGCCCGGAAGCGGACGGCCTCGAATGAAAATATCCCGCTGATGTAAACGGCTGCCCGAGTAGCGTCGAGCCCACCACTGTTCCATCAGGCCGCCGAATCAATTCGCCATTCGCCTGTCGCGGATACAGCAGCTGCGCGATCCCAGTCACCACAAGAGGATAGACAATCCCCAGCAGCACCGTGGTAGCCAGCGTCATCCAAATCGAAATTAGAAAGTTTCGCTTCATGCTGTCCTCACGCCAAACCAATGCGCGTAATAATCATGTCGATCAGCTTGATTCCAAGAAACGGCGCGATGATTCCTCCGAATCCATAGATCAACAAATTCCGCCGCAGCAATGCCTCCGCACCAAGAGGGCGGTATCGCACGCCACGCAACGCCAGCGGCACCAACGCGATAATAATCAACGCGTTGAAAATCACAGCAGACAGCACCGCCGAATGCGGAGTCTTTAAGTGCATGATATTAAGCAGCTCCAGCTGCGGAAACGCCACCGCAAACATCGCCGGAATAATCGCGAAATATTTCGCCACGTCGTTCGCCACCGAAAATGTGGTCAACGACCCGCGCGTAATCAGCAGTTGCTTCCCAATCTCGACAATCTCAATCAGCTTCGTCGGATTCGAATCCAGATCCACCATGTTGCCGGCTTCTTTCGCGGCCTGCGTGCCCGCATTCATCGCCACGCCCACATCCGCCTGCGCCAGCGCCGGCGCGTCATTTGTTCCGTCGCCCGTCATCGCGACAAGTTTCCCCTTCGCCTGCTCGCGCCGAATCAGCGCAAGTTTGTCCTCGGGTTTCGCCTGTGCCAGAAAATCATCGACGCCCGCCTCGCGCGCAATGGCCGCCGCCGTCAACGGATTATCGCCCGTGATCATCACGGTCCGAATGCCCATTGCGCGCAGCTGATCGAAACGTTCGCGCATGCCTCCCTTCACGATGTCCTTCAAATAAATCGTTCCCAGCACGCGCCGATCCTCCGCAACCAAAAGAGGCGTACCTCCAGCACTCGCGATCGCCTTCACCGCATCTTCCACTTCAGACGGCACGCGATTTCCCCCATCGGCCGCGTACCGTGCAATCGCGTCAAAAGCGCCCTTCCGAATTTCGCGCCCGTCAAGATCGACGCCCGACATTCGAGTCGTCGCGGAAAACGGAATGAAATTCGTCGCCACCGACGCAAGCTCCCGCCCGCGCAATCCGTATTTCTCTTTCGCCAGCACCACGATCGACCGGCCCTCCGGTGTCTCGTCCGCAAGCGAAGCAAGCTGCGCCGCGTCAGCCAAATCTCCTTCCGCGACGCCGGGCGCTGCAATGAATTCCGTCGCGCGCCGATTGCCCAACGTAATCGTTCCCGTCTTGTCGAGCAGCAACGTATCCACATCGCCCGCCGCTTCCACTGCGCGTCCCGACATAGCCAGCACATTTCGCTGCACCACTCGATCCATCCCCGCAATGCCGATCGCCGAAAGCAATCCGCCAATCGTCGTCGGAATCAAGCACACGAGCAGCGAGATCAACACGTAAATCGACTGCGGTGCGCCGGAATAAATCGCCATCGGCTGCAAAGTCACCACGGCGAGAAGAAAAATAATCGTGAGGCCGGCAAGCAGAATATTCAGTGCAATCTCATTCGGTGTTTTCTGCCGCTCGGCTCCTTCCACCAGCTTGATCATCCGGTCGAGAAATGTTTCGCCCGGGTTGGATGTGATCTTCACCGTTATTTCATCGGACAGCACGCGCGTCCCGCCCGTCACCGCCGAACGGTCGCCGCCTGATTCGCGAATCACCGGCGCCGATTCGCCCGTGATCGCCGATTCATCCACCGACGCCACGCCCACCACCACTTCGCCATCGCCGGGAATGAACTCCCCGGCCCTCACCACCACCACGTCCTCTGCGCGCAGTTTCGATCCCGGCACATCCTCAAACGTGCCGTCCGCTTTCATTCGCCGCGCATGAGTTTCCGAACGCGCCTTGCGCAACGTCTCCGCCTGAGCCTTCCCGCGGCCCTCGGCCATCGCCTCCGCGAAATTCGCAAAAAGCACCGTGAACCACAGCCACAGCGTAATCTGCAGCGCGAACCCGAATTCATTCGAGTGGTGAGGAATCTCCCGCAGCAGGTCCACCGTCGTCACCACCGCGCCCACTTCCACCACAAACATCACCGGATTCTTCATCAGCGTGCGCGGATTCAGTTTCTTCACGGAATCCCACAGCGCGCCGCTGACAATCCCGCCAGTCCATAGCGATTTCTTCGGCCGCTTCGGGCTATCGCTTCCACTGTTCGGTATCTTGATCGCTTCAGAAGTCATCGTCATTCCCGCGCTCATTTACCTATCCTCCGAATACTTTCCCCGCATGTAGCAGCAGGTGCTCCAGAATCGGCCCCAGGCTCAACGCCGGAAAGAACGTCAAAGCTCCTACGATCAAAATCACGGAAACAAGGAGCGTCGCGAAGAGCGGCGTAGTCACAGGGAATGTGCCCGCCGTTTCTGGCGTGATTTTCTTCTTCGCCAGGTTTCCGGCAATCGCCAGCACCGGAAGCACCATAAAAAATCGTCCAAACAGCATGTCGAACCCAATCGTCAAGTTGTACCAGAGCGTATTCGCGCTAAGCCCCGCAAAAGCGGAACCGTTGTTCGCCGCGCCCGAAGTGTACGCGTATAGAATTTGCGACAGTCCGTGCGGTCCTGGATTCGTAATTCCGGCTTTTCCATCGGCTGTCACCGAGCCCACCGCCGTGAAACTCAAAATTAGCAGCGAAAAAATCAGAACAGCCAGCATTGCCATCTTCACGTCGTACGCTTCAATCTTCTTTCCTAGATACTCCGGCGTCCGCCCGACCATCAGCCCGGCGATAAACACAGTCAGAATGATGAACACCACAATCCCGTAAAGCCCGGCACCGACGCCGCCAAACACGATCTCGCCAAGCATCATGTTGATCATCGGAATCATCCCGCCGAGCGGTGTGTAGGAATCATGCACGCCATTCACCGCACCGCAGCTCGCATCCGTCGTAATCGTGGCAAAGAGCGCCGAATCAGCGATTCCAAACCGCACCTCCTTGCCCTCCATGTTTCCGCCCGGCTGCGTGGCACTTACATGCTGATCGAGACCGCGCAATTCGGGATTTCCACGCGCTTCCGCCGAGTAAGCGAAAAACACTCCCGCAATGAAGAGCGCCGCCATCGCGCCCCACACCGCCCATCCGTGTTTCTGCGAACCGGTCATCCGTCCCAGCGTGTACGTCAGCCCCGACCCAATCGCAAAAATCAGCAGCATCTGAACGAAGTTTGTCAGGGGTGTGGGATTCTCGAAGGGGTGCGCGCTATTGGCATTGAAAAAGCCGCCGCCGTTTGTCCCGTACATCTTGATTGCTTCCTGCGAAGCCACCGGGCCGAGCGTAATCATCTGGTCGGTCACATGTTGCGTGGTCGTTTTTCCATCGCTTCCGGTCACCTGCACGGTTTGAGGATCGACCAGCTTCGCAGTCACATAAGGCTTCAGGCTCTGCACCGTCCCCTGCGAAACAAGGAAAAGCGCCACGACCATGCAGGCCGGCAACAGCACCCACAGAATCGTCCGCGTCAGGTCGACCCAGAAGTTTCCGAGTGTTTGCATCTCCTTCCGTGCGATTCCGCGAATCACGGCGATCGCCAGTGCGATGCCTGTCGCTGCCGAAAGGAAGTTGTGATACGCGAGCCCGGCCATTTGTGTGAAATAGCTCATCGCCGATTCGCCGGAGTAGACTTGCCAGTTCGTATTAGTGGTGAACGAAGCCGCTGTATTGAAAGCCAGATCCGGCGCCACCGCTCCGAAATGTTGCGGATTCCAGGGTAGCCACCGCTGCACGCGCAAGATGACATAAAGCAAAATCATCGAAACCACGCTCAATAGCAGCATGGCCGTCGCATATTCTGTCCAGCGCATCTCGTGCGTTTCGTCCACTCCTGTCACGCGATAGAGCACGCGTTCGACGGGCCGCAGCAGGGGATCCATAAACGTCTTCTCGCCGCTGAACACTCGCGCCATATACACGCCCATCGGTTTCGTGATCGCCAGCAGCAAAATCAGATACAAACCAATTTGAAACCATCCATTCGCCGTCATGTTCAGAACCTCTCCGGCCACAAAAGCGCCGCCAGCAAATAAACCAGCAGCAATGCCGAAATTCCCAGAAGCAAAACGTTACCCAGCATGTTCGCTTCTCCTTACTTCAATCGCTCACAAGCCCACACGTACGCGATCGCCAAAACGAAAAATCCAGCCGTAACAGTGAAGAACGCTATATCTCGCATGAAATCACCTTAGAACTTCACCATGATCGACATATCGATGAACGACTCGTTCCTGCGAAGGTCCGGTGACCACACGGTGGATCCGATCGCAGTACAAGCGGTTTGTGCCGCAGGCAGGCTCGTCTCTCCCGACGTCACTCCGCTTTGACAGACAAACTGCGTCGGGAAACCGGTGTTGCCGCCGGGAGGAGTTATTCCGCCGCGACCAGTCCAATAAGGGACATTCGCGTGGCGATAGTCATACTCCCAGCGGAACGTGATGTACTGCTTGGGCATGTAGTCGAACGTGATCGAAGAGTCCCACGCCTTATACGGATCGCCAGGATTCTCAGTGAAGTAAGGTGAATTCGTCGCAGCTGTGACGGCCGATTCGCCATTGATGGGCGGCAGCAGCACCAGGTAGCGTCCAGGATTGTTGATCTTCCCGCCGCCGACCGTTAGGCCGAACAGGTCCCGGTGGAACCAGAACCGGTTGTACAACATGAATCCCAGGAAGCTCTGTTTTGGTCCACCTGCTTTGTTGCCATAGCAGCTCACACCGCCTCCGTACTCGCATCCAGCATCGGCGGTCAGCGAAAATGCCATCTTGTCCAAAGTGTTGTCGGGCCGGTCGAAATATTTCACCTCGACGCTGTTATCGGTGTGGATTCTTCTGCGGTTCGGTATGAAAAGGTCGTCCCGGCCTAGCCCATAGTTGTTGGAGATGATGTTGATCCATGGTCTCGGAGTCCATTTGATCTGTCCGCCAAGCCCGGGCCTGTGATTGGCCGACGCATACGCCTGCCATCCATTGATGATCCATGGCTCGATTTTCAAATGGGCCGTAGGGAAAATCTGTACCCGCACGCCGTTGAAAAACCACGGTGTGTTGGAAGAGACGTAAGAGGGCTGGTAGGCCCAATTGTCAAAGTTGTAGTAGCTGAATAATCCAATGTACGAGAGAAAGATCCCCGCATCCACGTTCACACCGTGCATCACATCAAAGTGGTATCCGCCGTACGCTTCGGAAACATAGCGATAGGCGCTGACCAGATCCCACTGCCCGTGACCTGGGCTGGGGTCGTTGCGTGGAGTCGTCGCAGAATACATGCCGAACTGCGTCATCAACCGCGCACGAACATTGTCGTAATGAAAGTCGCCGCCCACTCCGAACTGCTCGAGCTGCACTTCACTCGAACGAAAGAGTTCGCTCGACCCGCCGATCGAATGATCGGTCGGATGATTGAAATCTATTACGGCGTTCATGTCGGCTCTGATTTCGGGCGTGAAGAACTTCGTGTCCCAAAATATCTCTTTAGTGCGAGGATTGCCGTTCAGCCATGTCCAGTCCGCGTCTGAGAACGGCTCCTGCTTGGCCGGGATTAATGGCGCCTTCTGGTCAGAAGCTATGGCTGCTTCCTGCCGCGACGAGCTTACGGACGGGTCTTTCACGGCATCCGGTTCTGCTGTTTTCGCGGGGAAGGCGGCCGTTACTAGCCCCGGCTTTTCCGTGGACGCCTGCGCAGTTTTTTGAGCTTTCAGTTCCGCTTCGAGTTCATCGATCCGGTGCCGCATCGCCTCCAGCTCTTTTAGTATTGCCGGCGATATCGGCTGATCGGTCGCGCTGGGTTGTTGATTCGCCGCCGCGCTCGTTGTCTGCGCGAAGCAGGGAGTCTGCATCAACGTGAAAACAAGTCCACACAAAGCCGCACGCCACAAATCTTGTATCGGAACCCTCATCGTGAACCCCTTCGCCATTGCCAGTTGGAGGTGCAACTCCGGAAAGGCAAGCCGAGACTGAGGTTAGGCTCTAGCGCATCAGGAAGGCATAAGGGACGCATAAAGTTTTCGTAAGGATTGTGAGCCGCGCGAGAAACCTGAGGGCTCCACAGGCAACTAGAGCCAAAAACATTCGAATCAGCGCCTTGACGCGAAGTCAAGCCGGACAAATTCTCCCCAGCGTGCTAGCCTGCTTTGGAGTGACTTCGGCCCAAGCGACGGCATCAAATGAGTGAGGAGTTCGAGCGAACATGGGGCGAAATCGAGCCTTACGCAGCGGACTGTTTGGGCTCTCGCCGAGCCCGAGGTTAATATACGGTAGCGCGATTAAAAGTCGGAGTAAGTTGTTTACAATTAGCACTTTACGAAATTCTAATCGGCGGTAAACGGGCCCCTAAGGAGCGATTGAAGAGGCAACATGGCGACGCGTCAGCGAGTGGTGATTCTGGGCGGCGGCTTCGGCGGCTTGAGCGCCGCGCAAAAACTCAAGCGCGCGCCGGTCGACGTGACCCTGATCGATCGCTGCAACTACCACTTATTTCAGCCGCTCCTCTATCAAGTCGCTACCGGCTCGCTCTCTCCCGCCAATATTAGCGGGCCGTTGCGCCAAGTGCTGAAGCACAACAAAAACACGACCGTGCTTCTCGGTGAAGCTGTTGATATTGATCCCGCTAACCATCAAGTGATTTTGAGTGATGGCGCGATCGGCTACGACACGCTCATCGTCGCCACAGGTTCGAGCCATCAATATTTCGGCCACGACGATTGGGAGAAATTCGCGCCGGGACTCAAGACGATAGAAGATGCCACGGACATGCGCGCGCGGATTCTGCTGGCTTTCGAAGCGGCTGAGCGCGAAACAGATCCGGAGAAATTGAAGGAGTGGATGACGTTTGTGATTGTCGGCGCCGGTCCCACGGGAGCTGAGCTCGCGGGCGCGCTCGGAGAAATCGCGAACGATACTCTGAAGCACGACTTTCGCCGCATCAATCCCACCGAAGCGCAAATCATTCTCGTGGAAGGCACCGACCGTGTTCTGCCCTCGTATCCTCCGAACCTTTCGGAGGCCGCGCGGAAAATGCTGGAACGCCTCAAGGTTACGGTGCGAACTGGCGCAATGGTGACGGACGTCAAGGCACACTCCGTCACGATTAAATGCGGGGACCATTCCGAAATCATTCCCACGCGCACAATTCTCTGGGCGGCGGGCGTGCTGGCGTCTCCACTCGGGTTGGCGTTGGCTAAAAGATTGGGCACAAAAACCGACAGGGCCGGGCGCGTGATGGTCGATCCGGACATGACCGTTCCAGGCCATCCTGAAATTTTTGTGATCGGTGATCTTTCGAGTTTTACACATCAAACTGGAAAGCCGCTGCCCGGTGTTGCGCAACCGGCGATTCAGCAGGGCCGCTACGTCGCGAAAGCAATCGAGCGAAGATTGCGCGGAGAACAAACGCCGCCATTCCGGTATTTCGACAAAGGGAATCTTGCGACGATCGGGCGCGGCGCTGCAGTTGCTGATTTGAACTTCATGACTCTCGCAGGCTTGCCGGCGTGGTTGGTTTGGATTTTTATCCACCTGATGTATATCGTCGAATTTCAGAACCGGCTGCTCGTTTTCATGCAGTGGATGTGGCTTTACGTCACGTTTGATCGCGCCGCCAGGCTGATCACTGGCAAGAATTTATTGCCGCTGGACCTGTGATGCTAGGTGGTTATGTCTGCACTACGAGCCGGAAGCCGGCGAGTGCGGATGGCCTTCTTCAACAGGCCGTAGTCGTGCTCGGTCTGGTCGGCATATTCAAGCGCGAATTGTTCAATCGCATCATCGAATGAATCGCTCTTGCCGAGATACGCGCCGATTGTAACGGGATCTCCCGTTCGAGCGTGTCCCCGAGCGAGAGCCCAGCCGCAAAGCTCGATATATTCGAAGAAATCATCTTGCGACATTTTGGATATGTCGATTTTCATTTTCATATCCCGAAGCTGACGAAAATAGTAACAGCGATTGTCGTCGTCGCGTGTCCAGCCGAGAAAGACGTCGCTGGCCGTCTGCAACATGCGTTGTCCTGTCACCACGCGTTCGCCATAGTTACTGTATTTGCTTTTACTGGTGTAGGGTTCGAGCACTGACGGGAACGCTTCCTTGAACTGCAGAAAGAGCGGATCGTTGTCACTGGCCAGCAACAACATCACGGCGCAACGAGTGCCAACGCTCCCGACTCCAACCACCTTTCGCGCAATGTCCACCACCTGATATCGCTGGAGCAATACTTTCCGATCCTCGGGAAGCGTATGAAGGTAGCGGTGAAACATGTCGGCGACGTGCTTTCCCGCGTTTGCGTAGTCGCGCGGGTGATATATGAGTGGCGGGCGATCGATGATCCGGCGATTGCCGTTGTGTACGTACGTAATCTGAGTAAGGAGTTGCGTGGCTGTCTGCCGCCGCGCCTTTTTCTCGACCTCCTGCCAGCGCTTTTTCTCGATGGCGGTCTTGGCCTCTCGAACGAGAATATTGGCATCGAGATGCGAATACCATGCATCGATCGCGCGCATACGAGCGTATTTCCGCACGTGTTCGCGGTAGCTTTGCACTGCATGGCGCGCCACGTCCCGGCCGCGGCGTTCGCGAAACTTGTTTTGCCTCGCAGCAAGAACCACGCTTGTTGCAAGCCGCTTTACGTCCCACTCCCACGGAGCAGGTGACGTCTCGTCGAAGTCATCGATGTCAAAAACGAGCCGGCGTTCAGGCGAGCCGAAGCCTCCGAAATTGCCGATGTGACAATCGCCGCAGGCCTGCACTCGAAGTCCGGTGGCCGGTGTCTTGGATAGATCGAACGCCATCAAGGCCGCGGCGCCTCGAAAGAACGCGAACGGCGATTGGCTCATCCGTCCGTAGCGAATGGGAAGAAGCTCCGGCAGGCGTCCCTCATCAGCGCGCTTCAGCAGCTCGATCGGATCAGGCCGGTTGGCCGCCGGTTTCCACTTTCCTTGTGACTTTCGCGACACGCGATCGCGGAGCGCTTTGCCAGCGGCAGTGCGTTCTTCGATAGAGGGATGAAGATTGGTGAGTTTGGTTGCCATTCAAACTTTCAGTTGCGATTACCGCTGGGGCTGTGCCGTCAATTTCTGCAGATTATTTACCCGAAGGTATTCTCCGCTGTGGCTAACACTCACGTCAACCAACGCCTTTGAATCTGAAGTCTCTCGCTCTTGACCGCACATACGCCGCGAAAATTTTGAACACACTGTTCGGCTGCGTAATACAATTTCGAGAATGGGCGGAATTCATGGGTAAGGCTCAAAGAACGGTTTTGGTAATCCTGGCGACGCTGACTCTGGCGGCGCTTGCCGCGGTGATTCTTACGTGGCAGTGGGCAGATTATCGCGCTCGGCTGCGCGCCATGCGATTCAATCTGAGGCAGCAAGAGAGTGTGGTTGATACGCGCGCTCTCGACACAGCCGAGCAGTTGTCGCAGCTGGCGGAGTCTCGAAGGGAAAAGGCGTACGCGCAGGAAGCCTTACGGCTGGCGGACTACTCCGTTGACGCAGCATTCGCAGCGGCGCTTCAAGACGCCGCGCAAAATCCGGCTCCACTGACGCCTCAAACGAAGCAGATCACCGAGCGTTTGACGGCGGCGGAGGCAACTGTTGCGTCCAGTCAGGCGCGCGTTGCGCAATTGAATCAGCAGATTGCCAAGGCCAGCGAGAAAACGAAGGAGAACCTTCAACAACAGCTTAGCCTGGCGCAAGCGCAGCTGGAATTGGATCAAGATGAATTGGACGACGCCCATCAGGACCTGATTCGCGCCGGAGGAGACAAACAAGCCACAATTCAGCATCTCCGTGATCAGCATGAAGCCTCACAGAAAGCTGCCGTGGCGCAAGCCAGCGCCAGTAGTTCGGCTAGTACGACTCCCTCGATAGAGCTCACCCAATCCAGCAGCCTTGTTGCGCAGGTCGAAGCGTGGCTGTCCTTCAATTCGAAACAGAAGCTGCTTCGCCAGGCACAGCAAAACGCGTTCGATCGTCAATCAAAGCTTGCGGGAGAACACGACACACTCGAGAAAGAGTTAAGTGAAGAGAAGGTGCAGAAGAAAATCATCCACAAGAAACCGAAGACCACGCTGAAAGCAGCAAAAACGCAGAACGCAGCTGCGTCGAATGCAGCAGGGACAACAGGCGGCGCTGCTGCGACGAGTGAAACAGCACCCTCGCATGGAGCGTCGGAGGCGAATGGTCCTATCGGGCAAGGCGCGACGAATGCGCAAGGCGTGCCACCAACGGCTGGGACTGGAGCAGCGAGCGCGGGAGAAGCAGCTGGCCAAGACGCTGCACTGACGTTCCTGAAAGACCTCACGATCGATCAGAAGAACCTATCGCAGCTGGACAGGCGAATTGAGAACGAGCATGAACTCGGGACTCTTTACGGAAATTGGATCGACTACATAACGGTTCGTAAGCGCGCATACGTGCACGGTATGTTTCTCGGCGCATTCTGGATTCTCGTGATCGGTCTCTTCGTGTTCGGCGCAAACGTGGGAGCACAGCGATTTTTTTCTGATCTGTCGCCGGAGCAGCGTCAACTTCAGACAATGCGGACGGTGGTCTTGTTTGCAGTGCAGGCGGTCGGAATCGTCCTGATCCTTCTGGTTATTTTTGGGAAGCCCAGCAATTTCGCGACGGTGGTGGCTCTCGCGGGCGCAGGGCTTACGGTTGCCCTTAAAGATTTCATTGTCGGTTTCTTTGGCTGGTTCGTATTGATGGGCAAGGACGGCATTCGCCCTGGAGACTGGGTGGAAATCAACGGAGTCGGCGGTGAAGTTCTGGAGGTTGGTTTGTTCCATACCGTGCTCCTGGAAACGGGAAACTGGACTGACGCAGCTCATCCCACTGGACGGAAGATTACGTTCGTGAACAGCTTTGCAATCGAGGGCCACTACATCAACTTCTCAACGTCGGGCCAGTGGCTGTGGGATGAGGTGCAGGTGCAGGCGCCAAGCGGTTCGGATCCGTATCCGATCGCCGAAGAGATTCAGAAGATTGTGGCAGAGGTTACTGCAACGAAGGAAACCGTTCCAAACTCCGGACTACCCGGAGTGGCATTCTCTAACACGAAAGCGAGTGCATCCACAGCGCCGTCAGTCAGCGTACGGCTAGAGGGTAGCGGAGTGACGATTCTAGTGCGCTATCTGACCCGTGCGAGCGAACGTCAAGAAGTTCGCGCGCGTTTATACCGGTCCCTAATCGAATTATTGAGGCAGGAATCTTCCCGCCGAACTACGGTCTGAGTGATTTAACGCCAAAGCGAGTTGTCGCACTGATACACGGACGCAGGCAATGAAACCTGTGCCGTGCCATCCGCTAGAAGAGCATGAATGTGTGGTAGCCGATTTCCCCGAGGATGGCACCGATTGCTGTGCCCACGAGGACGTCACTCAAGAAGTGCATACCCAGAATGATCCTGGAAGCAGCAATCAACATTGCAACCGTGAGCAAGGTTCCCAGAAGCTCGGGGTAGAAGAGGCCGATGGCAATGGCGACTCCGAAGGCTGTGATCGAGTGGCCTGAGGGAAACGAGTATTTGTCCGGGGGCAGAATCGAAGCCCAGCAGTGCGGCTCAATTTCGCAAGGACGCTTGCGATGACTGGCATGTTTGAGACTGCGGAATATGAAAATGCCCGCTATCGCCGCCGACGTAGCCGCACCGATGGCCGCAAAGCGATGCGGTCCGCCGAAGACAACCAGGATTAAGCCGAGGGCGTACCAGAGCCAGCCGTCGCCCCCGCGCGTGGCTACGATCATCAAGATTCGGAACCACCGAGGCGCGCGCCAGCGGTGGACACGACGCATCAGCCTGTGGTCGTTGGATTGAATCTGGTTCCAGAAAGATTGCGCGACTGTCATACCCATTCCTCCAGCGCCGGTTGCGGCACAGAGATCCAGCGAGGGCGAGGGCGGGATTTTGGTTCGCCGATCACTTCAGCAGCCCAGCGGCGGCTGAAGTGCCGTTCCTCGAAATAGTTGAACCACGTGAATGCGGGGAGCAGCACACCGAGAGGCGCGAGTAGCGCGGTCCAGGACTTCTCGCGCATCATTTCTCCTGCAATCAGAAAGCAATCGCGTGTCAGCTTTACGAAAGAGCCGGACTCACCGGCAACCTTGCCCATGCCGTTGCGCAGTCCGTCAAAGAATTCTTCTTTGCTTCGCGCGGCCGAAACTTCCGTGTAAGCCGTCCCCGCGGACGGCAATGCATGCGCGTCGCTTCCACCGATTGCAATTTTCTCCCACTGCCGTGCCAGGGTTTGTGCATTCGCATTGGACCTTTCGAGCATGTGGCTATTGCGAGTCTCAATCGCAGGAAAGTATTCGCGGAACCAGGCAAAGTCTTCGCGTTCGCGCGCGCCGGTGAGATTGGAGAAGACGTGATTGATGCTGAAGAGAAGCCGGCGCTCGGATAGATACATGAGCAGCGCGACCAGATCGTTGCGCCGCTGTTGGAGGTGAATGTGCTGGCGCTCGGTGATGTCGTAGACGCCGACGTGAATCTCTGTTCCGCTCGGCATGCGGCAAGTGAGTTCTTCGCTCAAGAAAAAATTGGGCAAACTGCGCAATTTTTCCGCGCCTTCAATCGAATCGTGGTCGGTGAGAGTGAAAAGATTCATGCCGCGGCGCCGCAACAGTTCATAGACCTGGACCGGATCGCTATAACTTTCGCGGCAAAACTTGGAAAGGAAAGGGGTGGTGCAAGCACCGGAGAAGTACGAGTGAACATGCATATCGCATCTCACGATAGAAAGTATGAATCAGGCCGGTTACGCGCATATGACAGTGGCGCTAAACTTCTGAAAACACAGGGACTTAATCGTTTAGACACGCGCAACATTCTTTTAATCAAATTGTAGTATGGAACGGATGTTGGACTGCCAGACTCCGCGTCGCATGTTGAGAATCCAGTTCGTGTTTTTCGACGCCGGCGGCGGCCATCGTGCTGCTGCCACAGCACTTGACATCGCAATCCGCGGCCAACAGAGGCCATGGGAAGTACGCCTCACTAACCTACAGGAACTCCTTGATAAGCTGGATATCCTGAAAAAATATGCGGGCATTCGAATCGAAGATTTTTACAACTGGATGTTGAGGTCGGGTTACACGCTGGGCAGCATTCAATTGATGAAGGTGTTACAGGCGGTGATTCGGGCCTATCACGGTCCCACGGTGCGAATGCTCGAAGCGCACTGGAAAGAGACGCAGCCGGACATTGTGGTTTCTTTTGTTCCGCACTTCAATCGCGCGTTAGGCGAAAGCCTTCGCCGTGCGTATCCGACGCGGCCATTTGTAACCGTGCTCACCGATGTTGCCGATTATCCGCCGCATTTCTGGATCGAGCGCCAGACGCAATATTTCATTTGTGGTTCTGATCGAGCGGTAGCGCAAGCTCGCAGCATGGGTCACGAAGACGATCATATTTTTCAGACGTCGGGAATGATTTTGCATCCGCGTTTTTACGAGCCGCCGATTGAAAATAAAGTGGCTGAACGAGAAAAGCTGGGATTGCGGCCGGACTTGCCAACGGCACTCGTGCTGTTTGGCGGCTTCGGCTCGGGCGTGATGCTGGACATCGCGGAGCGCCTGGATCGGTCTGACCTGGAATTGCAGCTGATCTTCATATGCGGAAAAAATGAAAAGCTCGCGAAGGCTTTGCGCGAGCGGACTTCCCGGTTGCCGCGTTTCGTCGAGGGGTTTACGACTCGCGTGAATCAATATATGCAGACTGCGGATTTTTTTATCGGCAAGCCGGGGCCCGGCAGTGTGAGCGAAGCACTCGCGATGCAGTTGCCAGTGATCGTGGAGCGCAACGCCTGGACGCTGCCGCAAGAACGGTATAACGCCGATTGGATACTGGAAAACGAAGTGGGCGAGGTGCTGAGTAGCTTCAGGCAGATTGTGCCGGCGGTGGCGCGGCTGATCGATCCTGCGACGTTGATCCGCTATCGCGCGAACGCGGCGGCGATGAAAAACCGAGCCGTATTCGAGATTCCCGACATTCTGCAGACGATCTTCGAACGTTCCCACACGAACGCGAACGCGAATGCGGAAGCACGTGGCGATGCCGTGATCGGGGACTGAGAGATTTTGTACTCGCTCGCCTGTGAATAGGCGCATCCGCTCATGACGTAGGACGGAGTCTCTTCCGGTCGGCTAAATCGGTTCTGAACTCGACCGGTTTACGCTCTTGTGGCACCATAGGGAAATCGAGAGGGAAATCGAGGCGTAATCACCGGGAGATCTTCCATCATGGCAAAAGCAACGTTCGCTGCAGGCTGTTTCTGGGGAGTAGAAGACGCCTTCCGCCACCTCAAGGGTGTGAACTCGACAACTGTAGGCTACACAGGCGGCACGCTGAAAAACCCGAGTTACGAAGATGTCTGCACGGGCAGCACCGGGCATGCAGAGGCGGTGGAGATCGACTACGACCCAGCGCAAATGACCTACGAACAGCTGTTGGGAGTTTTCTGGGAAAGCCACGATCCGACCACGCTGAACCGCCAAGGGCCGGACGTGGGCACCCAATACCGGTCGGAGATTTTTTTCCATGATGCGGCGCAGGAGCAGTCGGCGCGCGCCTCGAAGGCGCTATTGGAAAAGTCAGGCGTGTTTAAGCGGCCGATCGTGACGGTGATTGCGCCAGCTGCGGACTTCTTCCGAGCAGAGGATTACCACCAGCAGTACTTTGAGAAACGCGGAATGAAATCCTGCCACCTGCCGTAAGACGCCGCGCGGTCAGTTGATGCATTTCATCCGAGAAGGGCTTTCGCAGAGTTCGGACCAGGCCAGCCAAGAGAGAAGCACAGCGCCGCCAACGATTGCGATGACTTCACCTTTCGGTGACGACATGGCGCTCTTAGTGCCGCTGCCCTGACTTGATTGAGACGAAGGACTGGGCTGCGCAGGCGGTTCCAGCTCTGTGGTAATGCGGTACGACTTTCCTTCGAGGATCGTGTGCACGTTACCGTTTTCTTCCACGATGAGATCACCGTGGTAGGCGGTAACGATCATTTCGATCCGGCTGTTGAGCGTCACTTGTCCGAAAGCTGCGTGGCCAGCAACCGGATGGACAAAGCCGAGAGGAGTGTCGAGCCCGACCGGGTCGTTTGCAGGAGAAGAGAAGCCTACTGTTCCGTGAGAGACGACAACGTGAACCATGTCCTTGCCTTGCGACAATGACGCCCCGCTCTCAGAGAGCAGGTAAACCTGGCTGCCACCCACTCGAAGCCGCATGGTGCTGCCAGCTTCGGTGAAGACGCTGTCGCCGGGATAAACAGTGGAACCGATTGCCGCTTTTGTGGGGCCTAGATGGGCTAATCCCTCGGCTTGGATGATCATGCCTAGCGGGCTGTCATTCGCCGCGTGGGCAGGGAGATTCAGCATTCCCAGCGCTAAGATAGCTATGAGACAAGCACGGAACCAGACTCGCATAGCTTTTCGTCCTCCGAGGGCCAGTAGCCAATTTAGGCGGAGAAAGGGACCGTGTCAATAGGATACAGGATCGTACGGATGCTACGTGCTAACCAAAGCCTCCTGCCGGATAGTGTCGAGGGGAAGCGACTCCTTGCTAGCCCTGCTTGGCCATGTCGAGTCCGCCAACCCGGGCTCTTCTGCGTTAGAATGGCATTCGCTTGCCGGAGGAGTGCATGATTCACCGTTATGTTGCTCACAATGATCGCCTATCGAGTATCGAGGACGTGCGGCTTTCGCCGGGGCAAGCGGGCCTAATAAGCGGCTGGGGAATTTTTACAACGGTGCGAGTGTTCGAGGGAATACCTTTCGCATTTGAGCGCCACTGGAAGCGTCTTGAGCGAGACGCCAATCGGACGCATATCCCATTCCCATTTAACGCAGAAAGGGTGCGGGAGCAGCTCGGCGAGGTGTTGCGCGCGAATCACGTGAAGGAAGGCTGCGCGCGAATCTATGCAATTTATAACCAAGTAGGTTTTTGGCGCAGCGGTGAGGAGCTTCCGCCCGTGGATTTGATTATCTATTCGGCTGATTTGCCGTCATATAGCCAGCATGCGCGGCTTGGGTTGCGCGAGCAGGGGCGGCATGCCGCTTCGCCTTTGGCGGGAGTGAAGGTGACGTCGTGGTTGGTGAATGTTTGGAGCCTGCAAGAGGCGCAGCGCGATGGATTCGATGAAGTTGTGATGTTGAACGAGCGTGGCGAAGTGGCTGAATGTACCGCCGCGAATATTTTTTGCGTGAAGGGCGGACGAGTTGCGACGCCTCCACTGAACTCGGGATGCCTTGAAGGGATCACACGTGGAGTGTTGCTGGAGATGGGGGCGGCGGCGGGCGTTCCGGTGGAAGAAAAACCACTCTTGCCGCAGGATCTGTACGCGGCGGACGAGGTTTTCATTTCGTCTACGAATCGGAATCTTCTGCCTGTGAGCGAAATCGTCGGGCGGAAAATTGGGGACGGGAATACGCCCGTGGTGGAGCGGCTGGAAAAGGTTTTTGAAGATTACGTTCGGAAATATCTTGATTCGCACGCGGCTTCGCCCAGCAAGCGCTGAATATGGAGGGAGTGCGCGGTGGATATTTTCGGCGGTAAGAAGATAGATCGGGGAAGGTAAGCGATGAGCGATCTAGCCAGCAAGACATGCGTTCCCTGCAAAGGTGGCGTGCCGCCTCTGGCAGGCAAGGAACTTGAAGCGCTTGCGAAGCAGGTGCCGGAGTGGAAGGTGGTGAATGGTCACCACATCGTGCGGACATTTACATTTCCGGATTTTCGGCAGGCACTCACGTTTGTCAACAAGGTGGGAGAAATTGCTGAAGAGCAGGGGCACCACCCGGACATTTTGCTGTCATGGGGAAAGGCTGAAATTACTACGTGGACGCATAAGATCGACGGGCTCACCGAAAGCGACTTCATTCTTGCAGCGAAAATCGACAAGGTAAAGTAGCTTTATTGAATGCCTTCCAATTTGCGACAAGCGTTCAGAAATAGTGCGCTCTTTCACTGGTACAAGAAGCTCTCTGCGCCTGGTGAATATGCCTGGTGGAGGATGCGAGGTTCGCCCGGAGTGAAAGCGCCTCATTTGACGAAGCAGAGAACCATCGAGAGATATGCGCGTGAGTACGATTTGCATGTGCTGGTGGAGACGGGGACCAACTACGGCCACATGATCTACGTGAACAAAGACCGGTTTCGAGAGATCTACTCGATCGAGCTCGATCCGTGGCGGGCGGAGAGCGCGCGTCGAAAATTCGCTGGGCGTCCGAATATCCACGTGCTCGAAGGCGATAGTGGGGCTGTGCTGCCGAAGGTAATTCCGGCGCTCAAGGAGCCGTGCCTTTTCTGGCTGGATGGTCACGACTTCGACATTTCGTCGCCGATCAAGCAGGAACTGGATGCGATTTACCACCAATCTCCCTACGACCACGTGCTACTCATTGACGACGCACGTTGGTTCGATGGCCGCACGGACTATCCGACGATGGAAGAGTTGCGGGAAAAAGTATCGCACGAGTATCCGGGCCGGACTGTGGAAGTGACGGACGACATTATCCGCATCTATAAGCCCAGAAAATCGCCGGCTAGCTGATCTCCGGTTCAACCTCTTTGTGCTGTAAAGCCCGTACTCGTCAGCCGTCTCGAATCAAGTTTGTCTGCTCACTATTGGGAACCTGCCCCGTCCAATCCGGTTATTGATTCTATATCGCAACACGTTATAGTATCCAGTGGCTCGCTATAGAGACGAACTGTGAAGGAGAAGATTTATGGGACGTTCCCGCGATAACGCCGAAACTCCGATGCAGGAGCCCTTAACACCAGCGATGTTTCACGTCCTGCTAGCTCTTGCTGATGGAGAAAGGCACGGTTATGCAATTCTGAAAGAAGTGGCACGGCGGACGGAAGGCAAAGTGCGCCTAAGCGCTGGAACGCTCTATGGAATCATCAAGCGGCTGAATGCCGAGGATTGGATTGTGGAATCGACGAAGCGCCCCGTCGCGGGATTGGACGATGAGAGAAGGCGCTACTACCGGCTGACAGAACAAGGCCGACGCGTGGCGGTGAATGAAACTCGGCGTTTGGAAGAACTCGTTGCGATGGCGCGCAACAAAAACCTATTTCGCAAACCTGAACTGGCGTAGGGCAATCTCACGTTGACCAGATTCGCACGGGGAGGACCGCTCCGATGAGCACAACATCTGTTCCGCTTTCGAAACGAATGTTCCGAGCGTTATTGCGCGTTTTGCCGGCCGACTTCCGTTCTGACTATGGTCGCGAGATGGAACACGCATTCGACGACCAGAAACGCGAGGCGCGTGATCGGTCCGGCGCGGTGGGAGTGGCGCGTGTGTGGTGGGAAACGCTAGCGGGGATTTTCACGACGGCTCCCCGCGAACACTGGGAAATGCTCCAGCAGGATGTCGGCTATGCCTTGCGCACGATGCGCAAGAACCTGGGATTCACGTCTCTTGCCGTGCTCACGCTGGCACTTGGAATCGGAGCGAACACGGCAATATTCAGCGTGGTGCGCGGAGTGCTGCTCAGGCCGCTTCCTTATCCTCAAGGACAGCAACTTGTTTTCCTACGCCAGCAGGCACAGAAGGAAGGAATTGACGATGCCGGATTTTCAGTGCACGAGGTCGAGGACTATCGCCAGCAGAACCAGTCGCTCACCGGATTGGTGGAATACCATGCCATGTCATTCATTCTCTACGGACACGGAGATCCCGATCGCGTGCTCACGGCGGTTGTGTCGGCAAATTACTTCGACCTTTTCGGAGTGAATCCTTTGATGGGACGGACTTTTTTGGCGGATGACGACAAGCTCGGCGCGCCGCCCGTTCTGCTTCTCAGTTACGAATACTGGAAAAAGAAGTTCGGCTCCGATCCAGACATTGTGGGCAAGACGTTCGAGATGAACGACAAAATTCACACTGTGGTCGGCGTGCTGCCGCCGGTTCCGCAATACCCTGCTGAGAGCGACGTGTACATGCCTACTTCGGCGTGTCCGTTTCGCTCCGCGAAATCGATGATCGACAATCGCGATATGCGAATGGTGGAGGCATTTGGGAGGCTGAAACCGGGCGTCTCGCTTTCGCAAGCAAGCGCCGACCTTGCGACTATCGCGGCGAGGTTGAAATCCGAGTACCCGAAGTCGTATCCCGACAGTATGGGCTACTCCGCAATAGCGACCGCGCTGCGGGATGAGTTAACGCATGAAGCGCGCCCCACGCTTCTGGTGCTGCTGGCGGCCGCCGGTTTCGTGCTCCTAATTGCATGCGCCAATGTGGCGAATTTGACTCTTGCGCGGATGTCGCAACGCGAACGCGAATTAGCGGTTCGCACCGCTCTTGGGGCGGGACGAAGCCGGCTTTTGCGTCAGCTTCTGACTGAAAGTTTTCTGCTGGCACTCCTCGGCGGCGTGCTGGGATTGGTGGCGGCGTATAGCAGCTTGAGTCTGCTCACTGAATTCGCCTCGCGCTTGACACCGCGGGCCCGCGAAATACGCATCGACTTCGGCGTGCTGGCGTTCACGCTGATAGCGGCGCTTGGTACCAGCATCGTATTCGGCACGATCTCCGCACTTTTTTCGCGAGTTAATCTCACCTCAGGCCTGAAAGAGGGAAGCGCGGGTGCGGGCGCAGGGCAACAAAGGAATCGTATGCGCAGCGTCCTGATTGTGTCGCAAATTGCTTTCTCTTTCGTGCTGCTGGTTGGCGCAGGGCTCATGCTGCGCAGCTTGTACAAGCTGCAGCAGGTGAATCCGGGATTCGTAACCCAGCACGTCTTGGCAATGCGGACCACTTTTAGCTTTAGCAAATACGGTAGCAACGAACAATTCGCAGAAATCACTAAGAAGCTGCTTGATCGCGTGCAAGCGGAGCCGGGCGTTCTCTCGGCGGCCGTAACGTCGGGCTACCCCCTGGAACCGGAGGTGATTTCGGCGGGTTCCAGCGCTTTCTCCGGGCCATTTAAGATCGAAGGACGAGATCTCGGCCCAGGAGAGGCTCCGCCAGTGGGAGGCCAGTTCTTGGTTTCTTCAGGCTATTTCCAAACGCTGGGGATCCCGCTGAAAGAGGGCCGGAACTTTGCGGAGACAGACAGCCCGAAAAGCGAGCTCGTCGTGATTATCAACGAAGCGATGAAGCGCCAGTTCTGGCCGAATGAAGATCCAGTCGGAAAGCGTGTTTCAGGCGACAACGGCGAGCATTGGGCCACGATCGTCGGCGTCGTAGGGGACGTGCGCGAGTTTGGGCTCAATCACGCGCCATCGCCGGAGTTCTTCATCCCCCAAACGCAAGGTGCTAATCCGAGTGCGCTGCTCATCAAGACGGCTGCCGAACCCGGAAGCATCGCGCGCCAAATAACACGTGCGGTACACGATGTCGACTCGCAGGCAGCCGTAACGCATGTGATGACACTGGAGCAGGCTCGCTACGAATCGATGGCGTCTCCGCGCGTGACTACGACCCTGCTGGGGTTATTCGCGGCACTCGCGTTGCTGATTGCGGCATCGGGTATCGGCGGAATCATGGCTCTCACCGTGAGCCAGCGCGTTCGCGAGATCGGAATTCGCATCGCTTTGGGGGCACAGCCCTCTGGAATCCTAAAGATGATTCTAGGGCACGGGTTGCTGCTGGCCACGATTGGCCTCGCGATCGGCGTCGCAGGAGCACTTTCACTGAAAGGACTTGTGAAATCGTTACTATTCGGAGTTGCGCCCGCAGACCCGGTGACGTTCGCGATCGTTGGAATTGTGCTTGGCGGGGCGGCGCTGCTCGCAAGCTATTTACCTGCTCGACGGGCTGCGTCGATTGATCCAATTGACGCGCTGCGGATGGAGTGACGGCCGCCGGTCCAGCGACAACCTCGCCGCATGTTGTGTTGGCATCCTTCGTTGCGCTCAGGATGACCGGCGTTTTCGATGGGTCGATAGATCGATTGTCTATTGGACGCCGCTTGCCCGACGACGGCAGAGTTTTGCGTTGCACGGTATTGGTTTCTACCACATCCGAATCCCTATAAAATGAGATAGCGTTCTTCTCTCGCGGTTGCCATGCGTGCGGTGGTTTGCGCGAAGCGTTTCGAAGAAACGTCCAAGCCATGCTGAAACGATTATTCCTACACTACATCGCCGAGGAGGCGCGCCCGATGCTGCGCCTGGCCATCCCGCTCGTTCTTGCAGAGCTGGGCTGGATGACGATGGCGATTGTGGACACGATGATGGTCGGCCGGCAGGCTCACAGCGCCGAGGCGATCGGAGCGGTGAGCCTTGGCAGCATTCTTTTTAATGCGGTAGCGATATTCGGAACGGGGCTGATGCTGGGGCTCGATACGCTAGTCTCGCACTCGTACGGTGCTGGAGACGTGGAAGATTGCCACCACTCCCTTGTGAATGGCGTGTACTTGAGTTTCGCAATCACGCCCTTTTTGATGGGGATCGTGCGGCTGTTCGAACCCGTGCTTCGCTCGCTCGATATTCAAGCATCGGTGCTGAATCAGGCGATTCCGTATCTGCGCGCTCTGAATTGGGGAACCCTGCCGCTGTTGCTGTATTTTGTGTTTCGCCGCTATCTGCAGGGCATGAACCTGGCGAAGCCGGTGATGTTCGCGCTGATTTCTGCAAACTTTGTAAACCTCGTCGGGAACTGGGCGCTCGTATACGGCCATCTGGGATTTCGGGCGATGGGAACCGTGGGTTCGGGATGGTCCACCTGTGTGGCCCGAATTTACATGATGAGTGTGCTGCTCGTTTACGCGGTGCACTACGACCATCGCTATCAGACGGGGCTTCGCGACACGCCGCGGCTGCCAAATTTTCTCCGCATGTGGAAGCTGGTCCAGCTCGGATTTCCAGCAGCGACACAATTTGGAATGGAAGTGGGCGTATTCGCAGTGTGTACGGCGCTGATCGCCAAATTGGGCGCGGTTCCCCTTGCGAGCCATCAGGTGGCGCTCAACACCGTAAGCCTTACTTATATGGTGCCGCTTGGAATTGCGTCCGCGGCGGCGGTGCGAGTGGGCCAGGCCCTCGGGCGAGGCGATCCACACGGAGCTAGCCGCGCCGGATGGACGGCTTTGGCGCTGGGAACGAGCTTCATGTTCTGCATGGGTGTGATTTTATTTTTGATCCCGGATCCGATTTCGCGCATATACACGCCAGACCCGGTGGTGATCCATGCAGCGGGCGTGCTGTTGTACGTGGCTGCATTCTTCCAGCTATTCGACGGGATGCAAACCGTGGCGACCGGCGCGTTGCGCGGGGCAGGCGATACGCGCACACCGATGCTTTGTCACCTGATTCTCTATTGGGGAATTGGACTGCCGCTCGGCGCTTATCTTTGCTTCCGGCTTCGTTGGGGTGCGCCGGGGCTGTGGACGGGCCTTTGCGTCGCGCTAATTCTGATCGGGTGTGCACTGCTTTACTTTTGGCGCCGGAAAGAACGACTATTTGCGACGGGTGAGTTCGCTCGGCCAAGAGAAAGTGTCAGTGTCGAGGAATCTGCGTGACCGACCATCGCTGAAGAGGAGATACGGACATTGTTGAGCCGCCGCCTGAGCGGCTGAGCTACAATCGGGCCACCAGGCAGCCTCTACAAACATGCGCAATTCATTCATGGCTCGCGCGATTGAGCTTTCTCTTGAAAACATCCGTGCCGGGCGAGGAGGACCTTTCGCTGCGGTCGTCGTGAAAGACGGGAAGATCATCGCGGAAGGGACCAACTGCGTCACGTCCACGAATGATCCGACGGCGCATGCGGAGGTGGTGGCGATTCGCGCGGCCTGCAAACATCTGGGGAACTTCGAATTGAAAGGCTGCGAAATTTACACCACGTGCGAGCCGTGTCCTATGTGTTTGGGCGCGATTTATTGGGCGCGGCCGGCGCGGGTCTATTTCGCGAACACGGCGGCGGACGCGTCCAAGGCCGGATTCGATGATTCGCTGATCTACGAGGAAATTCCACGGCCGCACGCGCATAGGAAAATTCCGTTGATTCCCATGATGCGGGAAGAGGCGCTCGAAGCGTTTCATCTGTGGGTGTCGAAGCCGGATAAGACCGCGTACTGAGGGCCTGATGGCAACCCGGGTGATCGGAAAATCCGTGCCGCGCAAGGAAGGCCGGGAGAAGGTGACGGGCCGCGCGAAGTATGTGGACGACCTGAAATTTCCCGGCATGATTTTTGGCGCGACGGTTCGCAGCCCTGTGGCGCGCGGACGGATTCTTGGCATTCACTTCGAGCCGGGCATTCCGTGGGATGAATTCACGGTCGTCACCGCGAAGGATATTCCCGGCAAGAATTGCATCGCTCTGCTCATCGACGATCAGCCTTGCCTGGCTGCTGATTTCGCGAACCATCCTGAAGAGCCTGTGGTCCTGCTTGCGCATCCTGACAAATATTTGCTCGAGGAGGCTCGGCGCGCTGTGCGCATTGAAATCGAGCCACTGCCCGCGATTTTTTCGATGGACGATTCGCTGGCGTGCAAGCATGTGATTTGGGGAACGGACAACATTTTCAAATCCTATCAAGTGAATAAAGGGCACGTGGAACACGCGTTGCGTGAAGCTGATTTGATCGTCGAAGGAACCTACGAAACCGGCGCGCAGGAGCAGCTCTACATCGAGCCGCAAGGAATGATCGCGCGGGCGAACGCGGAAGAAGGCGTCACTGTATGGGGCTCGTTGCAGTGCCCGTACTACATTCACAAAGCCTTGGTTGTGCTATTTGGATTGCCGAAAGACCGCGTGCGAGTGGTGCAGGCGGAAACGGGCGGGGGATTTGGCGGCAAGGAAGAATATCCGTCGATGATTGCCGGGCACGCGGCGCTTCTTGCGTGGAAATCGGGGAAGCCGGTGAAGATTATTTACGACCGCGCAGAGGATATGGTGGCGACGACAAAGCGGCACCCGTCGCGCACAAAGCATCGGACGGCGGTGACACGTGACGGAAAACTGGTGGCAATCGACATTGACTTCACGCTGGACGGCGGCGCGTATGAGACTTTGTCGCCGGTCGTGCTTTCGCGCGGGACGATTCACGCTGCGGGGCCGTACCGCTGCCCGAACGTGCGAATTCGCAGTCGGGTCGTCGCGACGAATGCTCCGCCGCACGGTGCGTTTCGCGGATTCGGCGCGCCGCAGAGCGTCTTCGCGCTCGAAAGGCATCTCGATCGTATTGCAGAAGCTGTGGGACTCGCGCCGGATGAATTCCGGCGGCGGAATTTCATACAACAAGGCGAGACGATCGCTGTCGGACAGGTGATCCATGAAAAAGTGGACATGGATCGTTTGATGGATCGCGCGTTTGAGTTAAGCGGCTATCACGAGAAGCGCAAACGGTTCAAAGCGGAAAATCCGAGGAAAATGATCCGGAAGGGAATTGGGTTCGCGTCGTTCTTCCACGGTGCAGGATTCACGGGCTCCGGCGAAGAGCACCTCGCATCCGAAGTTGCTGCTGAGGCGACTCGCGACGGTCGCGTGCGCGTGATGGCTGCGAGCACCGAAATGGGACAGGGCACCAACACCATTTTTTCGCAGATTGCGGGCGAAGCGCTTGGCATCGATCAGGAGCAGATTGAAATTGTGCAGCCTGATACGGCGAACGTGCCGAACAGCGGGCCAACCGTTGCATCGCGGACGTCGATGATTGTCGGCAAGTTGGTTGAAACTGCGGCACTCGAGATTCGCGCGAAGCTGGTTAATGGCGGCTATCTTTCCGCCGAGTACAACGCCGCCGAGTTCGCCGAAGCGTGCCGCCGATATTCGGATCGAGTCGGACCGCTAACGTCATTCGTGAAATATGAGCATCCTCGCGATTTGTTCTGGGACGACGAACGCTACGAGGGTCACGCGTACGGTGCTTACGCCTGGGCTGTGTACGTGGCGGAGGTATCGGTTGATATGCGCACCGCCGAAGCGCGCGTGGATGATTTCGTCGCGGTGCAGGAAGTGGGTAAGGTGATCAATCCTGTTCTGGCGGCTGGTCAGATCGAAGGGGGCGTCGCGCAAGGAATCGGCATGGCGCTCTATGAGAATGTCGTGTGGCAGGAAGGCCGCATGGTGAATGGGCAAATGACCAATTACATCATGCCAACGTCGATGGATGTTCCGCCGATTCGAGTTCTCTTCGAAGAAAATCCATATGAACGCGGACCTGCCGGCGCAAAAGGGATTGGTGAGTTGCCGCTAGACGGTACCGCGCCCGCGATTGCTAACGCGATTGCGCATGCGACCGGCGTGAATATTACCGGCGTGCCGGTAACTCCAGAAGTCCTCAGCGAACTGCTTGAGAGCGTTCATGCTTGATCGCGCGAAAAAGATTCGCGTGCGATGCACGTTGAACGGGGCTGTGGCGATGTTTGAAGCTTACCCGATGGCGCGGCTGCTCGACGTCTTGCGCGACGAAGCAGGCTTGACCGGCGTGAAAGAGGGTTGCGGAGAGGGTGAGTGCGGCGCGTGCAGCGTCGAACTGGATGGCGAGATCGTGAACAGTTGCCTGGTCCCGGCGCTGCAAGCGGAAGGGGCAACGATTCGTACGATCGAGGGCGTGGCGACCGGCGATCAACTGCACGCGGTGCAACAGGCTTTCATCACGCACGGCGGTGCGCAGTGCGGCATCTGTACGCCGGGCATGGTGCTGGCAGCAGTGAACCTTTTGGAGCGCAAACCTCACGCGACGGAAACAGAAATTCGCGCGGGCCTTTCGGGGAACCTTTGCCGCTGCACCGGTTACACGAAGATATTCGCCGCGGTGTTGGCGGCTTGCCGCGATATGGATCGCACAGTTGAGGGCTAGCCTTCCTTCTTACGGGCTGGTCGCGCCACGGAACCTCGATGCTGCGCTCGAAATGCTCGCGCGAGAGCCGGGCGTCTGGCGACCTTTTGCCGGCGGCACGGATTTGATGGTGTTGCTCGAAGCCGGAAAACTGCCGCATCGAAAATTCGTGAGCATTTGGAAATTCGCGGAGTTGCGCGGGATTGAAGTGACGTCTGAATCCTTGGCCATTGGCGCGCTTTCAACCTATACCGACATTCAGCGAAACGACATTTTGCAGCGCGAGTTTCCTCTGCTGTGCCGCGCGGCGTCTGAAACAGGAAGCATCGCCACTCAGAATCGTGGAACAATTGGCGGAAATATTGCCAATGCGTCGCCCGCCGCGGACTCCCCGCCAGCTCTCCTGGTGTACGACGCTGAGATCGAGCTTATTTCAGCCGAGGGGACCAGGCGGATGTCGTACCGCGATTTTCACACGGGCTATAAGAAAATGCAGATGCGCGACGACGAACTGATCTGGCGCATTCATCTGAGTCGGGTGTCGAAACGAGGCAAAGAATATTATCGGAAGGTGGGAACACGAAGGGCGCAGGCGATCTCGAAAATATGCTTTGCTGCCGCCGCGAGCGTTGAGAAGGGACAAATTAACAACGTGAGAATCGCACTGGGTAGTGTTGCTCCAACGGTTCTGAGGGCTACAGAGACAGAGAAAATTTTGGGAAGTGAAAAGCTCACTAGCGCTCTGCTAAAAGCGGCACGAGCGACGCTTGGCCGCGAAATATTACCGATTGACGACATGCGCTCGAGTGCGGTCTACCGGCGCCGCGTGGCGCAGAACCTACTCGCCGAGTTTTTTGAAGTGATGAGTAGCTAAGAGCGCATGCCAAATTCACCCAGCTCACCTGTTGACCTCACAGAAATACCAGACCTGATTGTTCGCGGACGGCGAGTTTTAACGTCCGAAGGCGAGCGTGCGGCAGCGATTCACGTCCGAGGTGGCCTTATCTCGCGGATTAACTCGTTCGACGATGCACCGAGCGGCGTACCTCTACACGATGCTCAGAACTCCATCGTCATGCCAGGGATTGTGGACACGCACGTTCACATCAACGAGCCGGGCCGCACTGAATGGGAAGGTTTTTCGACGGCCACGCGAGCAGCGGCGGCAGGCGGAATCACCACTCTGATCGAGATGCCGCTCAACAGCATTCCCGCAACGACGACCGCGGCAGGATTCCGCGAAAAGCTGGCAGCGGCAGCAGGAAAGCTTTGGGTGGACGTCGGTTTCTGGGGCGGTGTCGTTCCTGAAAATACCAGCGAACTTCAGCCGCTGTGGGAAAGCGGCGTGTTTGGGTTCAAATGCTTTCTCGTGCCGAGCGGCGTCGAGGAATTCGCGCATGTTACCGCGGCTGATCTTCGGGCTGCATTTCCGGTGTTGGCTAAACTCAAAGTGCCGTTGCTCGTCCACGCTGAATTGCCGGGTCCAATCGCGCAAGCCGCCAAGAAAATATCCGGATCGGACATACAGCGATATTCTACCTGGCTTGCCTCGCGCCCTCGTGCAGCGGAGAACGAGGCAATTGAGCTTGTTCTGAAACTAGCGCACGAATTCGATGCTCGCCTTCACATCGTGCATTTGTCTTCGTCGGACGCGATTCCGACGCTGCAAGAAGCAAAGTCCAAGGGGCAGCCGGTCACCGTTGAGACCTGCCCTCATTACCTGACTTTCGATGCGGAGAAAATTGCCGACGGAAGGACCGAATTCAAATGTGCGCCGCCGATTCGTGAGAAGGACAATCGCGAAAAACTCTGGGCGGCGCTTGTTGATGGCACGATCGATTTCATCGCGACCGATCATTCGCCATGTCCCCCTGCGATGAAGTTGCTGGAAACGGGCGATTTCCTCAACGCATGGGGAGGCATCGCAGCGCTTGAGTTGAGCCTGCCGGCCATCTGGACGGAGGCATCGTCGCGAGGCTATGCTGTGCCGCGGCTCGCAGAGTGGCTTTGTAGCGGCCCTGCGAGACTGGCAGGACTCGAGAGGAAAGGGACGATCGAGGTGGGTTACGATGCCGATTTTGTGATTTGGAATCCAGATGGCAGGTTCTCGGTCGATCCCGCAAAGCTTTCTCAGCGACACAAAATCACCCCATATGCAGGCCGAGAGCTCTTAGGTCTTGTCGAGACGACGTTTCTTCGCGGGCGCAAGATTTTCGACAGGGGCGAGTTGTCTCATAGTCCGCTCGGCCAGATCCTCCGGCGAGGCAGTGCGTGAACAAATTCTATCGCTTCGTTGACTTGGCTTCACAACGGCTTGGCGGCCGTGTGCTCGAAGCAAATGACGATTTTTTCGCACCCAAAGAAAATTTGTTGAAGCCTTCGAAGCCGATCTTCATCGATGGCAAGTATACCGACCGCGGTAAATGGATGGATGGCTGGGAGACGCGCCGCCGTCGAACACCCGGCTATGACTGGTGCATCATCCGATTGGGCCTGCCGGGAGTGATTCGCGGAGTTGCGGTGGACACAAGCTTCTTCACGGGAAACTTTCCTTCGCACTTTTCGCTGGATGCATGCGACCTGGGAAACCGTCCGTACCGCGGCGAAAAGGCGTTGTCGAAATCTGGCAGTACAAACTGGATCGAAATCGTGCCGAAAACGTTGCTCGAAGGCGACTCGCAAAATCAATTCGCCTTGGATGATTCCCGCCGCTTCACTCATCTTCGCCTGAAAATTTATCCGGACGGTGGCGTAGCCCGGCTTCGCGTTTACGGTGAGGTGGTACCGGATAGCAAATTATTCAAGCGCTCGGAAACTGACCTTGCCGCGGTCGAAAACGGCGGACGAATAGTTGCGTCCAGCGATCAATTCTACAGCGAGCCGCTGAATCTTCTGATGCTGGGACGCGGCAAGGACATGAGCGACGGCTGGGAGACTCGCCGCAGACGAGGCCCCGGACACGATTGGGTGATCCTGAAGCTTGGCCTACCTGGAAATATCCGTCGCATCGAGGTGGATACGGCTCACTTCAAAGGGAATTTTCCTGAGAGCTGTTCACTTGAAGCCAGCCACGTCGCTCAAAAAGAAAACAAAGACGCCAGTTTAGAATCCGCCGACTGGAAAGAAGTGCTTCCCCGGACGCTACTCCGAGCCAACAGGCGTCACTCCTTTCGAAAGTTGCAGGAAGTCGGCGCGGTTTCGCATGTCCGGTTCAATATTTATCCCGATGGCGGCGTGAGCCGCCTGCGTATTTTCGGCGAGGCTGTGAGCCCTGAAGAACAGTTGAAAGGCCTTGAGCGCATCAACCAACTGCCAGCCAACCAAGCGCGCAAGTTCCTACTCGATTGTTGCGGCTCAATCACCTGGGCCGACCAGATGATTTCGCAGCGGCCTTTCGCGGAAGATTCAGAACTGTTCAAGAGTGCCGAAAGAATATGGGCGCAACTCGACCCAAAGGAATGGCTACGCGCGATCCGTCACCATCCGCCGATCGGTAGCAAGCGCGGCAACTCGAAGCAGTCTGGAACCGCACGTAAATGGTCGGCAGGTGAGCAATCCGCGGCACAAAGCTCATCCTCTGAGACACTAGCTGTTCTTCACGCCGCCAACCAGGCCTACCATGCGACATTCGGGTTTGTGTTCTTAGTCTGCGCAACGGGGAAAAGCGGCGACGAAATCCTGCAATCGCTTCGTCAACGTCTGGCAAATGACCCTGAAACAGAATTGCGTGTAGCTGCGGAGGAAATGCGAAAGATAACCCGGCTGCGCTTGGAGAAGCTACTCAACTCATGAGCGATATCACGACACACGTGCTCGACGTTTCGATAGGCCGGCCGGCCGCGGGCGTTCCAGTCATACTGGAAATTCAAAAGGCGGCAGACTGGAAAGAACTCTCCCGCGGCGCCACGGATTCCGACGGCCGGCTCCGGCATCTCCTCGCGCCCGGTTCCCTCGTGAAGGGAACGTACCGCCTGACGTTTGAAACTGAGCCCTATTTCAAATCGCGCAAGGTAGAAGCACTCTATCCGCTAATCGCCATCACATTCCAAGTCCGAAACGCGAAAGAGCACCATCACATTCCACTGCTGCTCAGTCCCTTCGGATACTCCACGTATCGCGGGAGCTGACGGATGTCCATCAAGCTCGGCGCAAACAACTATGGCAAGTCGGGCATTCGGTTGCTTCGCGTGGTAAGGCAGCAGGGGCGCCACGATATAAAAGAGCTAACCATTCGTGTCGGGTTTGAAGGCGATTTCGAAACAGCCCATACGAAGGGCGACAACCAGAAAATTCTGCCCACGGATACGATGAAGAACACGGTTTACGTCCTTGCGAGGCAGTATCCTGTGGAAGCCGTCGAAGAATTCGCGCTGCATCTCATCGAACATTTTCTTACGTATAATCCGCAGGTGTCGCGTGTCCGAATCGAAGCAAGCGAAAATCTCTGGGAGCGGCTTCCCCTCGGCGGAAAACCCCACTCTTCGGCTTTCACTCGCGCCGGAGACGAGAAACGCACCGCTGTGTTGATCGGTACCCGAGAAGGAACCACGATTCGCGCAGGCATCGACGATTTGATCGTGCTGAAAACGACGAAATCCGCCTTCGAAGGATTTCTTCGCGATCCCTACACAACGCTCAAAGAGGATCGCGATCGCATTCTATCCACGGTGATTCACGCGGACTGGCTTTACGAAGGTGGCGAAGTGGAATTCAGTCCTGTATGGCACGGGGTACGTCAAACAATGCTTGAGACTTTTGCCGAACACGACAGCCACTCGCTTCAACACACGCTCTACGCCATGGGCGAGGCAGTCCTCAACAACTTCGATCGCATCGGCGAAATTTATCTCTCGCTTCCCAACAAGCATTTCACTCCCGTGGATCTTGCTCCCTTTGGAATGGACAATCCCGGTGAAGTTTTCCTGCCTACTGATGAGCCTCACGGCTTGATTGAAGCGACCCTGCGCAAGGGATGATCGCTGGACCTCTTTCTCGCGCCCATCGTGTGCCTCAGTTCTTCGCCACTCGATCCTCTCCAGCGTAAACCACGAATCGGTTGCCACGCAGGAATCCGATGAGCGTCAGTCGAAGCTCGCGTGCAAGCTGCACCGCAAGGCTTGACGGCGCTGACACCGATGCGACCACAGGAATTCCGGCGACGATGGCTTTCTGAATAATTTCGAATCCCCCCCGCCCGCTAACCAACAATACGCAATCGCTTAGCGGAATGCGGTCATTGAATAGAGCCCAGCCAATAACCTTATCTACCGCGTTGTGCCGTCCAATATCCTCGCGGACGATCAATAGTTTCCCGCCGGAATCGAACAGCGCTGCGGCATGAAGGCCGCCGGTACGTTCAAACACATCCTGTGCGGAGCGCAGCGCTTCGGGCAGGCTGACGAGCAGCCTAGGCGCAACGCGAAAATCCGGATTAGGGGTTTGCAGCAACCGTGAGCGCACAGCATCAATCGACGCTTTTCCGCAAATTCCACAGCTCGACGCCGCAAAGAAGTGCCGCCGCAGCTTGTCGAAATCCGGCAGCGCTTCTGAGCTCACCTCGGCGCGCACAACATTGCCCCGCTTCCCGTCGTCATCGCTAGTGACATTATCGAGCGCGACGATCTGTTCGCGCCGCTGTACAAGACCTTCGGTAAACAGGAAGCCCGCGGCGAGTTCCACGTCGTGTCCCGGCGTGCGCATTGTGACGCTAAGCGGATTTTCGCCGATCCGAATTTCAAGCGGCTCTTCCGCAGCCAGAAAATCGTCTTTTCGAGCCGCAGTGCCGTCATTCCATTCCGTAACTTGCGTAAGATCGACGCTACGCGATGCTCGAGCCATCAGCGCTCCGGATTCACAATCCAGGTTCAGGAACAAGAAAGAGGATAGCGCCGAATGCGCTGTGGAATGCAGCTAAAACGGGACTGGCCCGTCCCGAGGGATTCGGGCGAGCCAGTGGGCGTGCTTGGCATGAGGTAATGCGGGCGCTCCATTAGTAAGCGTTCGTTGTTAGCTGCGGGTAAACGACACATGAAAAGTGAAAAAACGAAGTGTATGCAATTGCGCGGTGCCCAAGCAAAACGTCGTCGCGAAATCAACCGGATTCTACAAGATCGCTTCTCGTAATCCACAGCTGCTATAGCCAAACTGTGGTCACAGCGGTAGTATCTACGTTCCGTTTCGACTTTAGAAATGGTAATCGATGTCACAAACGATAACGCTGCCCGTTTCCGTGTTGGCTAAGAACGATGCTTTAGAGAAGTGGATGGAACGCGTCCTGCGCCGCGGACAGAAGGTTCGCAAGACCTGGAGCGCCGCCGACGTCCATGATTTGCGCGTGGCGTTGCGAAGATGCCGAACGATGGCGGATGCCCTTACCGACACCAATCCAAGCCCGGCCTGGAACAAACTCAAGAGAAATTCCAAGAAGGTTTTTCATACCCTCGGCGAATTGCGAGACGTCCAGGTTGAGCAAGAATGGGTCAAGAAACTCCTCTCCGGGGCAACGGACGCCAAAACCCAATTGTTGAATCGATTGCGAGTGCTTGAGAATGGACGCTTGCGGGAAGCGCAGAAGGAACTCGACCACTTCGATCGCAAAGAATGGCGAAAATTATCGAGAAAATTGCGCAGCAAAGCCGATATGTTTCCGGTCGGAAGCGTTGTCTTTCAGCGGCAGGCTCTAGTGAAGTTGAACGACGCGGTTGCCCTTTACCACCAGGCGAGGAAGAGGAAAAGTGGCGTTGCCTGGCACCGAGTTCGCATTGCCATCAAGCGTTTTCGCTATATCGTCGAGAACTTCCTTCCACAACACTACGAAGCCTGGGCCAGAGATTTGAAGGAAACACAAGACCTATTGGGAGAGATTCACGATCTCGATGTGCTTCGGACCTATATTCGCCGCCACTCCCGCGAACTGGAGCCGCAGCAAACGGTTGCCTCATGGCTGGAGCGAATTCAATCGGCGCGTGCGGAGCGCCTCGAAAAGTTTCTCGCCAAAACAAACGGCAAAGAATCGCTCTGGCTTGATTGGCGGTCCGGACTGCAGGGAGGAAACACTCTGCTTCCTGTTCTGCCCCTTGAGATCAGAGCCGCTTACTCGGCCAGCTGACGTAGCGTTTTTGGCGTCACCAGCCACAGAAGTTCCCAACGTCCGTGCGAAGCGCCGCGCTCGAAGCATGCAACCCCTGCTTTCTTCATCGAAGTAAACACCCCGCGCGCCCCAGCCAGCTGCGAAAGCATAGTGTCGAGGTGAGGCGCATGACCAAAGCAGATGACTTCTTTCGCCTTCAGCCGCGAGAGTTCCTTCAAAAACTCCGCCGGGTCAGCCGCAGGCTTCAAGTGCTCACTGGAACGAATTTTGCTTGGCGGAAAGCCTAGCGCCTCCGCAAAAATCTCCGCGGTTTGTACCGCGCGTATTAAGGGGCTGGTGATGAAAGGGTCGGGCTTGATCTCAAATTTTGCCAGGCCCAGCGCTGCTAAACGTGTTTTCTTCACTCCCCGCGCAGTCAGCGGCCGCTCCGGGTCGGGCGGGCTGTTTGGATCTGTACGGTCCACTGCGAGTCCATGGCGCACAATGTAGAGGATCATCGTTTACGCCACCTTTTCCTTTTCTTTCCGCGGCTCACGGCGAAACTCAGGCTTCAAATGAAACTCCTTTTCAAAAAGGTCAGCTTTTCGCTCCAGACCCAAAACATCTAATCGCGTACCTTCCGCCGCGCGAATATTGAAGATCGCTTTGCGGCCCGCGATTTGGACGTCCACGGCGGCAACGTGCTGCTCGTGCTCGGATTCAAGTTTTTCTGCAATGCGCAGCAAAGAGGTGAGAAGCCGTACTTGTCTCCGCCGTGCGCCGTCCAGCGCAGCATAGGATGCGTGTTCAAGCTGAGGCTCCGATTTCGAATTATGATAACGCACCAGCGCCGCCACCATATCGCATCGCCAGCCACGCAGAGTCGGAATCTCGCCGTTGCGGATTAGGTATTCGCCATGCCGGTGATGCGATTTGTGGCTCACGGCATCGCCCACATCGTGCAGCAAAGCGGCTATTTCCAGCACCAGCCGCAAGTCTGCTCCCATCTCGTGCAGCGGCCGAAGCTGATCAAAAAGTGAAAGCGCGAGTCGAACCACCTGGTCCGCATGCTGCTCGTTGTAATTAAAGCGCCGCCCAAACCATCGAGCGCCAGCAAGAAGCTCCTCGGCGCGATCCTTCTCTTCCTCTGACGTGAGACACGTCGAATATTGCGCCGCTACCAGATCGAGCAAAATGCCTTCGCGTACGCCAACGCCCGGCACAAGCATCGTGCGAATGTCGAGCCACTTCGCAAGCGTCGTGATAATAATAGCCGCGATTCCCATCACTTCGGCGCGGTCTTGTCTCACGCGGAATACTTTCATCCGCCCAGGAATATCCAGCGCAAGCAGCCGCCAGGTCTGATCTTTCAGCAACCGCACATTAATCGTTGGCGTCCGCCCCACAAAGGGCCCCGAAGCCAGGCGAACGAGGGCTTCCGCATTGCCTCCGCATGCGACAGCGATCGTACGAGATAATTTTGGCGGCGACGGCATCGCGCTTCGGAGCAGCGCCAGTGTGTGAAGCCGTAGCCGGTGTGCGTGATCTTCGTCGATTGCACCTTGGATCGAATATGTCTCCATCAGTCGAATCGTTCCCAGAGGAAGAGCGATTCGGTGCTCAAGTACTCCGCGCTCAAAGAAGTTCAGCTCAAGACTGCCCCCGCCCAAATCAAAAATCAGTCGCGGTTGAATTTGATCGCCCAGCGTCCGGAATACTGCCGAACAAACAAGCCGCGCTTCCTCTTCGCTGCTGATCACTTCGAGTTCAATACCGGTCTTCCGTCGAATCCGTTCCATCAGGGTGCGATAATTGCGGGCTTCGCGCGCGGCAGCTGTCGCGACGGCGCGATAAGCGCTCACGTGATGCTGGTCCATGCGCTCGTGGAATCCCTCGAAGGTGCGACTGGCGCGCGCAATCGTCTTCGAATCGAGAAGCCGGCGCGTGAACGCGTTATGGCCTAGCCGCACCGCTGCGCGTTCGTTGTCTAAAATTTGAATGTGTTCGGAGGAGGTGGCCCGCGCGATTACGAGACGAATCGCGTTCGAGCCTGCGTCAATCGCCGCGAGCTGGACAGGGGCGGCCAATTTTCAGCGCCAGAGGTGCGCAAGTGCATGTGAGGGTTTGTAGTGTGTGCTCCGGATTCCCAGCGCAGACGCGATTCGCTTGCGCAGCACCCGGTTCACTTCGGAGACGCTTTCTTCGCCGTCTATTTCAATAAAGCCGTGCCGCTGCGAAAGATAATCAAATTCCCGCCGGATCAGCGATTGATACCGGATAAATGATTGGAACAGATCGTTCGATAACGACATATCGCGCCCCGACTCCCAGTAGCTGATTGTCTGCGATTTCTTGAACTCGCGATCGAAAGCGACCTCAGGTTTCACGTTGAGCCAAAAAGTCAGGTCCGGACGCAGCGCCATTTCGTAGATTCCGTGCAGATAATCGCGCCCGATTCCTCGCACCGCGGACCGCGCAATCAGGGTGTAAATATATCGATCGGCCAGAACGATTAAGCCTGATCGCAACGCGGGAAGAATTCGCCGTTCCAGTTGATCGAAGAAATCGGTGCTGTACATCAATGCCAACGTCATGGGCGTCACCGAATTTTCGGCGAGCAGCGTATCGATGTCGTCCGCAACTAAAAAAGACCGGCGCAAGCCCATCGTCTGTACCGCGAACCCTTCCGATTCGAGCCACTCGGTGAGCAGGGAAATTTGCGTCGAGCGTCCCGAACCGTCCGTGCCCTCGAGAACGAACAAAGTCCCGCTCAATTCCTCGAGCTTTACGCCCGGAAGCGGAACCCCGTAAAAACGCGAAGGTATTTCGCTCTGCCCGTTCTTTTGCCTGCGTTTTTTTGCTTTGCTGGACGGTTTGCCGTTTTTTGAGTTCACCGAGACCATTTTGTCGTGTGAGTCCACCCTATTTTTTCGGCGCGAACTGTGCGAGTTCCACCTTATCGCTGAGCACTTGTCGCATAAGCTTCTGCAGCTTGTTCACCTGGACGGTTCCATCCATCAACACGAAATGATCCGATTCGACCATGGAGTCGTAGTTCGAAAGAATCCGTTCCTGAAATATTCGGAAGCTCTCCGCGCGATCCAACGAAATTCCCAGGTCCATTCCCGCCTCGTAATATTTCAATTTCGGCCGGCCCGCCACGATGCGATTCACGGCCACATCAAGAGGTGCGCGAAAGTAAAATGTGATATCCGGGATAGGCGCAAAACTGTACAGATTCCGCAGCCAGTGAGGCGAGCAGCCTCGCGCCGCGTCGCGAGCGAAAGCTGTGTAGATATATCTGTCCGCAAGCACTAGGTATCCGCCATGCAGAAGCGGCAGAATCTGGCGCTCGCACCGATCCGCAAAATCCGCGGCGTGAAGCAGCGAAAATGTAGTGGGCGTCAGCAGCCGGCGCTGTTTGCCTCGCCGTGTAGCCGACTTCACGAGAGGCGAGGAATTCCATTCCGTGAAGTGAATCCGGTACCCGCCGATTTCGAGCCAGCGCTTCAGCAGATAAAGCTGCGTGCTTTTTCCTGACCCATCGATGCCCTCCACCACCACAAGTGCTCCCGGATACTGCCTCTTCGGGGCAGGAGGTTTGACTATTGATGTTCGAGTCGTGGTCGATGCTTCGAGCAAAACCGTTGCCATAAGGGCGCGCCTGATGAAAAACTTATCATACTTCGGAACTGTGAATCCCGAGTCAAAAAAGTGTTACAACCTCACGGCGCCGAAAACAGAGTGAGTCTGAAATCGAGCGCTGCGACTGCGCGAACGAACAGGGTATGCTCTAAATCCTGGGCAGCTTGACCGGCCCACGAAGCTGCAAGAGGAAGCCAATGGCAATTAACTTCACGAAGGAGCTCATCGTCACTCCCGGGAAGAAGCGTGTGA
This sequence comes from uncultured Acidobacteriota bacterium, assembly GCA_963721825.1. Taxonomy (GTDB): domain Bacteria; phylum Acidobacteriota; class Terriglobia; order Acidiferrales; family UBA7541; genus Palsa-295. Next base: position 1,384,384 of record CAVRLE010000004.1, read on the forward strand.
AGCTCTCCAAGTGGGATCCTGACGACACGCTCGGTTGGGAGAAGGATCACAAGACGAAGGACAACCTTGAAAAATGTGCCAAGCGGCTGGACGACTTGCAATACCTGATGTATGCGGAGAGAAAGTACGCTCTCCTAATCGTTTTGCAAGGGCTGGATGCGGCCGGAAAAGACGGTACGATTCGCCACGTAATGGCCGGCGTGAATCCTCAGGGCTGCCATGTTGTATCGTTCAAACAGCCGTCAACCGAAGAGCGCTCCCACGATTTTCTCTGGCGCATCCACAAGGCGGTGCCTGCCATTGGCGATATCGGTATCTTTAATCGCTCGCAGTATGAGGACGTGCTTATCGTGCGCGTCCACGATCTGGTTCCGAAGTCGGAATGGTCCAAGCGCTACGACGAAATCAATGATTTCGAAAGAATGCTGACCCAGAATCATGTTCGAATTTTGAAGTTCTTTCTGCACATCAGCAAAGACGAGCAAAAGAAAAGATTTCAGGGACGTATCGACGATCCGGACAAGCGCTGGAAAATCTCCGTGGACGATTTTAAGGAACGACAATTCTGGGACGACTACACTGAGGCTTACGAAGATACACTGCAGCGATGCAGCACAGACGAAGCGCCCTGGTTCGTCATCCCCGCGAATAAGAAATGGTTTCGCAATCTCGCCGTCTCCCACATCATCACGGAAACTCTGGAGAGCTTGAAAATGAAGTTCCCGCCTCCCACGGTGGACGTCAAGAAACTGAAGTGGAAATAACCGCGGTGCTCTTGCAATTATCCGCAGTTATGAATACGCTCGGCACGTCTCACCGTTGAGTAACCCTTACTTGCAGATCGGCCGATAGTTGAAATGGTTGCGGGCTCCGTTGTGCAAGCGCTCAAGCGCCGTTACCAATTGAGAAGTAGCGATGACTGATAACGCCGTCTTTCCTCGAAATTTCCTGAAGACGTACCCTCAGGCCGTTCGCGGCGAAGGATGTTTTATCTTCACCGCAGGAGGCCAGCGTTACCTTGATGCCTCCGGTGGAGCTGCAGTCGTGACGATTGGCCACGGGGTTCCCGAGATTGGGCGCGCCATGGCCGAACAGGCTACCCAGCTCGCCTACGCTCACTCTTCACAGTTCCATACCGAACCAGCCGAGAAACTCGCCCACCGCCTTCTTGCTCTTGCGCCTCACGGAATGCGGGATCAGGGTCGCGTATATTTCACTTCCGGCGGCTCCGAAGCCACCGAGACCGCTCTAAAACTAGCACGCCAGTATTGGCTCGAACGAGGTGAGAAGAAACGTTATCGCGTCATATCCCGCTCGCAGAGCTACCATGGCGCATCGCTCGGCGCCCTCTCGGTTTCGGGCAATGTCCGTCGCCGTGAGCCCTTCGCCCCAATGCTGCAGGAGTGGGGACATATTGCGCCTTGCTATTGCTACCGCTGCCCGCTTGGCCTCGAATATCCATCCTGCAATGTCGATTGCGCCGATGAACTTGACCGCTTGCTCGAGCGCGAGGGATCGCAGGATGTCGCTGCTTTCATTTTTGAGCCGGTGGTGGGAGCCACACTTGGAGCTGTCGCGCCGCCCGACGGTTATGTCCAGCGGATCGCGGAAATTTGCCGGCGCCACAATATTCTCCTGATTGCCGACGAAGTGATGAGTGGCATGGGCCGAACGGGCAAGCCCTTTGCGGTCGACCATTGGAACGTCTCTCCGGACATGATTCTGGTCGGGAAGGGAATCGCGAGTGGTTACGCTCCTTTAGGAGCAGTCATCGTTGACGCAGATGTTGGCGAAACGATCTCTCGCGGCTCCGGCTCCTTCCTCCACGGCTTCACGTACAGCGCGCATCCGGTGGCTACTGCGGCCGGAAATGCCGTGCTTGATTACATCGAGCGGGAGCGGCTTTTTGAGCGTGTCGAACCGGTTGGGCGCGAGCTGCGGGCGGCGCTCGAAGCGCTGCGGCAATATTCCGTTGTCGGAGACGTGCGGGGCAAGGGGCTGCTGCTTGCTGTCGAGATCGTCCGCGACACGAAGACGCGCGAGCCTTTTCCTGCCGACGCGCACATGGCCGCGCGAATTCAAGAAGATGCGCTTGAAGCGGGGGTGATGACATATCCGATGCAAGGTTGCGTTGATGGCACTCGCGGCGATCACATCCTGATTGCTCCGCCGTATACGATTACCTCCGCCATGATCCAGATGCTTGCGGCCGGGCTGGGCCGCGCCTTCGCAGACCTCGAAAGAACTCATCTCGCCGGCACGGGAGGTACCTCTGCGCTTGTCTGACCGGCCCTCCCGGTTCCCCGTATGGCTGATTTCGATTTTCTTCTTCTTGGTGGCCGCGCTCGGTGCTACGGAAGACATCGCGCCTATCACCGGCTTTTCATCAGGCTCAGCAGCGCGAGAGAATGCCACCGAGCTGCGTTATCGAGCCCTCATATCCGCAGATCAAATCTCGCAATTTCACCGTTATCTCACAGCGGAGCCGCACCCGGCCGGATCGCCTCGGAACAATGAGCTTGCGCAGTGGGTTGCCGCCCAATGGCGAGAACAAGGCCTCGAAGACGTAACGGTTCATCAGTACGACGTCCTGAACTCGTCCCCCCGCGACGTCTCGCTCGAGATGATTGCACCCAAGAAGTATCGAGCGACGCTTCGCGAGGCCTCCTATGAAGTCGACCCCGATACCAAGAATCCTAATGTTTCGGGCGCATACCTGGGTTACTCGGCTTCAGGTGACGTGACTGCACCGCTTGTCTATGCGCACAGCGGAAACCCGGAGGACTATGCCTACCTCCGTAAGCACGGGATCGATGTCCGCGGAAAAATCGCGCTCGTGCGATATTCCAACCCATACAGCTACCGCGGCTTCAAAGCCCTCACCGCGGAACGGCTTGGCGTCGCCGCTCTTTTGATCTATTCCGATCCCGCCGAGGACGGATTCAAACGAGGCGCCGTGTTTCCGGACGGTCCCTGGGGCCCGGAGACTCACATCCAGCGCGGTGCGATCACTTACGATTTTCTGGAACCCGGCGACCCACTCACTCCCGGTTGGGCTTCAGTGCCTGGCGCGAAACGCATTCCCGCTGAGCAGGCCGTGTCGCTTCCAAAGATTATGGCGGTGCCTCTCTCGTGGCACGATGCTGAGCCGCTCTTGCAGAATCTCGATGGTGCGGTAGCGCCGGACGAATGGCAGGGCGGACTTTCCCTCAAATATCGTCTGGGCGGAAAACGCGTGCGCGTGCATGTGAAGGTCGACATGAATACAAACGTCGAGCCTTATTACGTCTCCGAGGCGCGCATTCGAGGCTCAGAATCGCCTGATGAATGGGTGATTCTCGGCAACCATCGCGATGCGTGGGCATTCGGTGCCGTGGATCCGTCGAGCGGGACGGCTTCAATGCTGGAACTCACTCGCAGCCTGGGTCAGCTCCTGAAGCAGGGGATTCGCCCAAAGCGCACCCTGGTGATATGCAGCTGGGATGGCGAGGAGTATGCATTGACGGGCTCCACAGAGTGGGGCGAGCAATACGCCGACGAACTCAAGACGAAGGCGGTCGCTTATCTCAATGTCGATGAGGCCACCTCGGGCAAAGACTTTCAAGGTGATGCAGTAGGCTCACTCGCGCCCCTACTTGTCGAGGTGACGCGCACGCTGCCCGCGCCTTCGGGCAAGATGCTTTATGACGAGTGGAGGACTTCCCGGCAATACGAGCTTCACGGCGAGCCCATTTCCGATTCCGAATTGGCAAACACGCGAATCGGCAGCGGATCGGATCACACTGTATTCCTGAATTTCCTCGGCATACCAACTGTAGGGCTTACGTTCGTCGGCCCCCACGGCGTCTATCACTCGATGTACGACGATTTCTACTGGATGAATCATTTTGGCGACCCCGGACATCGCTATCACGCGTTAATGGCTCAACTCTGGGGTGTGATGGCCCTGCGCCTCGCAAATGCCGAGATACTACCGTTCGATTTCGCTTCTTACGGAGCCAACATTCGACGGTTCATCTCCAGCCTCGATGGTGCCACTCACCTGAGCACCAAAATCGATCTCGTTCCGTTACAAGATCGCGTGGCGGCATTCGAAGCCGCTGGCCGAGAGCTTAACGAAAGCGTGTCGCGCGCGATTTCGCACGGCCACCTAAACGCCGCCGAAGCCGATCGTGTAAATGAAGAGCTCATGCAAGTGGAACGCAACTGGTGCAATCCCGCGGGAATTCCGGGCCGTCCCTGGTGGAAACATACCTTGTACGGTGCCCGCTACACCTACGCCCACCTCGAATTGCCCGGGCTAACGGAGGCCGCCGAAGCTAGTGACTGGGCCCGCGCTTCAGAGCAGGCGAAAATATTGGAGTCCGCGCTGATGAAGAATACAGAGCTGCTGCACCGTGTAAAAAACGAACTCGATTCTGTCGCTGCCGGAGACCAGCGATGAAGATTTACGCCCTCGCGACTTGTCTCGCGTTGGTCGCCTCGATCACCATTGCTGTCGCCCAGACCACCCCGCGTGCTCGCGATCTTGGGGTCCCATTTGAAGGAACACCCGGACCGTTAAATTCGATTACAGACGTCAAAGGAGTCGAGGTTGGCTATCGCACCCTGATCAGCGGCGAAGGAAAGTTGCAAGTCGGCGTCGGACCCGTTCGTACTGGTGTCACAGCAATTTTCCCCAGAGGAAAATCCGCAGTGGATCCCGTATTCGCGGGATGGTTCACCGAGAATGGCAATGGCGAGATGACTGGCACCACATGGGTCGAGGAATCCGGTTTTCTCTACGGCCCCGTGATGATCACCAACACGCACAGCGTGGGCGTTGTGCGCGACACCGTTATCGACTGGCAAGTAAAGCACGGAACCCCGATTCCGCTGGAGGATTGGTGGTCGCTCCCGGTGGTGGCTGAAACGTGGGATGGCGACCTGAACGACATCAATGGCTTCCACGTAAAACCGGAAGACGCCGTCGCAGCCATGCAAGACGCGCATTCGGGACCAATCACCGAGGGCAACGTGGGCGGCGGCACCGGAATGATCTGCTTCGAATTCAAAGGCGGCACCGGCACATCCTCCCGCCAACTCCCGGAGAACCTTGGTGGCTATACAGTTGGCGTCCTAGTCCAATGCAATTTTGGGGTCCGCCATCTACTTCGCATCGCCGGAACTCCCGTGGGTTACGAGATTCCGTTTGATACTCATCGCAACGATATCGGCTCGATCATCGTCATCGTCGCCACAGACGCTCCGCTGCTCCCGCATCAACTGAAACGCATTGCTCGCCGAGTTACGCTAGGTCTGGGCCGCCTTGGCAGTATTTCTGGCAATGGCTCCGGGGACATTTTCATCGCATTCTCGACTGCAAATTCTGGCGCAGGGCTGGCCCAGAAGTCAGCAAGCGTCCAGACGCTAGCCAACGGCCAAATGGATTCTCTTTTTGAGGCTACTGTACAGGCCACCGAGGAAGCTGTGGTGAACGCGATGATCGCCGCGAAGACCATGACGGGCATCAACGGCCACACGGTCGAAGCATTGCCCCACGACCGGCTTCGCGAAGTCTTGAGGAAGTACAACCGTCTCACTGTAAAATGATTTCAGCCCGCCCTTCGGCTACTGGCGTCCTAAAAGGAGACGGCACATGCGAAATTTCCTCTCGGGAGTGATCGTCACAATCCTCGTCATTTTCCTAGGCGGCTATCTGTACGTGAAGCAGGGTTACATGAATTTTTCGGCCGACCACAGCCCGTCGTCCGCGGAAACGCATTTTGCAATGGCTGCGGTGGACGCATCTACGGATCGTCACGCTGGAAATCAGAAAAATCCGCTACAACCTACCGATGAGAACGTCGTAGCGGGCACCGTTCTCTACCGCAATCATTGCGCCGGCTGCCACGGTACGCCTGCGAATGCCGACAGCCAGTTCGGGCATTCTTTTAATCCGCCCGTCCCTCAGTTTTTCAAAGAAGGCTCGGACATGGCCGATAATCAAACCTTCTACATCATTCAGCACGGCATTCGATGGTCGGGCATGCCCGCATGGAGCAAGACTCTCAGCGAAAATCAAACATGGCAGGTCGTCACGTTTCTGAGCCATCTCGAGAAATTGCCGCCCGCCGCCCAAAAAGAGCTCGCACCGATAGAGTCTTCCGCGCCAGCGTCGACGACTCGCTGACCAGCTGCCCGGAGAAAATCGACGCGCTGTGCAGCGCCTACTCCTGCTAGAATTTGACTTCACTCCAGAGGTTGCGTTACGGTCTGGTGTTCAGTGAATCGCGATTGCGAAAGGCGTATTTCGCGCGAATCAGCGGTCTCAAAAATGCGCAAGTAGTGCGGGAGGACAAGTTCGATGTCTGATGCTGTGGCGGATAAAGTGATTGCAACGCTGGCGTCCGTAAAGCGAATTCCAGCGGACAAGATCACTCTCGATACCAATCTGCAGGAGCTCGGCATCGATTCGCTCGACGTCTTCACGCTGCTTTTTGAGCTTGAAAACGCCTTTAAAATTTCGATACCTGACGACGACGTGCGCTCCATTCGTACCGTCAACGACGTCGTCGAAGGCGTCAAGAAGCTTCTTGCCGCCGCTCCTCCGGACACCTCGATGGGCTCGGCCACACCGGTAGCCTGACGGATGGCACCGCGCCGAGTGGTCGTCACCGGGCTTGGAATCATCTCTCCGCTGGGACTCAATCTTGCCGATAACTGGAAAGCGCTGAGCGAGGGCCGACCGGGTATCGGGCCGATCGAGTCGGTAGATGTCTCGCACATTCCGATGAAGCTCTCCAACGCGGCACAAGTGCGTGGCTTCAATGCCGAGAAACATTTCGAGTCTGGCCGCGAAGCGTACCTCGACCGATTCGCGCAATTTTCTGTGGTAGCGGCCCGCGAAGCTCTGCGTGATTCCGGCCTCGAGTTAACAGCTGCACTTCGTGAAAACGGGGCCGTCGTCTGCGGCACAGCGGTTGGCGGTCAATCAGCCATCGAGTGCGGATTTGAAGACCTCTACGTTTCCGGCCGAGGTCGCGTGCATCCCCTGACGATTCCCAAGACCATGGCCAACGCCGGCGCGAGCCAGATTTCGATGGATTTAGGGGTTACAGGTCCGACCTACACGGTTGCGACCGCATGTTCATCAGCCAACCACGCAATCGGCCAAGCCTTCCGCCTCGTTCGCGACGGCGAAGCGGAGATGGCAGTAACGGGCGGCAGCGAAGCGCCCTTCGTAATCGGAATGATCAAAGCCTGGGAAGCGATGCGCGTGATCGCCCCAGATACCTGCCGGCCATTCAGCAAGGATCGCAAAGGCATGATCCTGGGCGAAGGCGGCGCGATAATGATTCTCGAGCCGCTCGAGGCTGCAAAGGCGCGCGGTGCGAGAATCTACTGCGAAATTTGCGGCCTGGGCATGAGTTCGGATGCGCACCACTTGACGCAACCGCTCGTAGAAGGCCCCTCACGCGCCATGCGCGGAGCTCTCAAAGATGCCGGTATGTCGCCAGAAGAAGTCGGCTACATCAACGCTCACGGCACCGGCACACCCGGCAACGATCCGGTGGAAAGCCAGGCGATTCGCGCGGTGTTCGGCGCGCATGCCGATAAGCTCGCCGTGAGTTCGACGAAATCCATGCACGGCCACGCGCTCGGCGCAGCCGGCGCTCTCGAAGCCGTTGCCACAATACTGGCCCTCTACCACGGCATCCTGCCGCCCACCGCGAATTACAACGAACGCGATCCCGAGTGCGACCTCGATTACATCCCTAATCAAGCTCGCGCGCAGAAGGTGGGCGCGGCACTGTCCAATTCATTTGCCTTCGGCGGCCTGAACGCCGTACTCGCCTTCCGTTCAATTCCGAAATAATCGCGCGCGACTCAGCAAACACTCCATCGAGCACCTGCGGTATCATCCCGCGACGCCGCGTTCGCCTCCATATGAATGCGTGCATTAGGTCGTATCCGGGAGGGCAGTGTGCCGAACGAGAATCAACAGGAAGAAAGGGCGGAGGTGGATCTTTCCGAGAAGGTCTTCACCAATTCGCCCAATATGCTGGTGTTGTGCCTCACCGTAATCGGATTAATCAAAATCTATACGCGATTTGAGAAAATCACCACGCTCGCCGACAACTTTCTCGCCTTTGTCTGCGTGGGCTACTTTGTTTCTACAGTCTTCGCTTACCTGGCGCTGCGAAGCCAGCAAAAACCAAAGCGGCTGAAGCTCGCGAGAGTCGCCGATTTGCTTTTTCTGGTGTCGTTATGTTGTACGGGCGCGGTAGCTCTGTTTATGACGTTTGCGCTGGAAGGTTAGGGTTAGCGCGCGGTGCGCGATCGCGGGTCAGGTCAGAAGAAAGGGTGAAAAAACGGGCAGCAACAAGCTCCAAGGCTGCGGCGTGCCTGTCCAACCACGCGAAAGCTCATCGGAGAGGGTCAACGCAATCATGATGGCGAGCCAGAAGAACCCGGCAAGGATTACAAGCCGAGTTAATCCCGGACTGTATTTCACATGCATAAAGAAAAGTATAACGAGAAGCATTTTGGCCACCGCGATAACAAGCGCGGCCACTGTGTTCCAGTCGATCACGTGAGTCTTGCCAATCGCGGTTTGCCCCAAGTCAATATACGCAACCTTGGTAGTAAGTGCGGTGAGGAACAGCAGCGAGAGAAAAACAGCCACGTAATTTTTCACCGGTACGATGTGCTCGGACATTAGTGCCCGCCTCCGTAACGTCCGCCGATCAAATAAAGCAGCGGAAAAAGAAATATCCAGACGATATCAACGAAGTGCCAATAAAGACCGCTGACTTCCAGCGGCGCATAATACTCGGCATTGAAACGCCCGCGATAGGCCATCACCGTCAACGTCGCCAGGATGCCCAAGCCGATAAACATATGCAGCGCGTGCAGCCCGGTCATAAAAAAATAAAAACAGAAAAATAGCTGCACCCCCGGCGCATGGGGGCCGTTGTACGTGAAGTGCAAGCCGGGAACGAGCCCTTCGGTCCAATCGTGAGTCCATTCGAACGTGAACTTGATAAACAGAAAGGCTGCGCCAAGCAGCATCGTCAGTACCAGAAACGTGATTATCGTCGACTTGCTCTTGCCCGTCTGCGCTGCACGGATTGCTAAAGCCATCGTCAAGCTGCTGCAGATCAACACCGCCGTATTAGTCGCTCCGAAAGTCACGTCGAGGAAATGACTGCCCTGAATGAACGCCTCCAGATGTAGCGCGCGATAGACGATGTACGCCATGAAAACGCCGCCGAAGAACATGATTTCGGTGGCTAGGAACACCCACATGCCGAGGCTTCCAGCATCGTGCTGCTGCTCCTTGGTCTCGAACTGATGCACCAAGGCCGGCGAATGAGCGGCGGTATGAGCCATATCAGCCAAGAGTTTGCCTCGCGCCTGTGTAGTTGTAAGCCTCTTCGGTGACGACAGGAATCTCTTCGAAATTTTCTGTCGGTGGAGGCGAAGGCACCTCCCACTCCAGCCCGCGCGCGCCCCACGGATTGGGTCCCGCCGCCGGCCCGTACCGCATGGACCAGATCAAGTAGATCAGCGGAATCAGATAGCCGATGCCCAGAATTGAAGCACCGGCCGAGGACATCACGTTCAGCACTTGAAATTCGTCAGGATATACCGCGTAACGCCGCGGCATGCCCAGGTACCCAAGCATGAATTGCGGAAAGAAAGTGAGGTTGAAACCGACGAACACTACCAGCGCCGCGAAACGCGCCCAGGCGTCTGGATACAACCGCCCGGTAATCTTCGGCCACCAGAAATGGATCCCGCCGAGATAGCCCATCACCGCGCCGCCCACCATGATGTAGTGAAAGTGCGCGACGATGAAGTACGTGCCGTTCAAATGCACATCGGTCGCGAGCGAAGCCAGGAACAGGCCCGTCAACCCGCCCATCGTGAAGAGGCCGATAAATCCGAGCGCGTAGAGCATCGGCGCTTCGTAGGAGATCGAGCCTTTATAAAGCGTCGAAGTCCAGTTAAAGACTTTGATCGCCGAGGGAATCGCCACCAAAAAGCTGAGCACGGAAAAGATCAGGCCTGCATAGACGGACTGGCCCGTCACGAACATGTGATGGCCCCACACCAGGAAGCTGATCACCGCAATCGCCATGCTCGAAAAAGCGACGATGCTGTACCCGAAGATCCGCTTTTTCGAAAAGCAAGTTACCACTTCGCTGATCACGCCCATTGCCGGCAGAATCATGATGTACACCGCCGGATGTGAGTAGAACCAGAACAAGTGCTGGAAAAGCAGCGGATCGCCGCCCACCGCCGCATCGAAGATACCTACGTGCAGCAGCCGTTCGAGCCCGAGCAGGAAAATCGTTATCGCGATCACCGGCGTACCCAGAATGAAAATCACGCTCGTTGCGTACATCGCCCAGATAAAAAGCGGCAGGCGGAACCAGGTCATTCCCGGCGCGCGCATCTTATGGATCGTGACGATGAAGTTGAGTCCGGTGAGAATCGAGGAAAAGCCGGTAATGAACACACCCAGAGCCGTGGCAACCACGTGCGTCTGCGAATACAAGCTGCTGAAGGGCGCGTAGAACGTCCAGCCTGTGTCAACACCGCCGGAAATGACGGCGTAGAGAGTGAAGATTGCGCCGACCATGTATACATACCAGCTCAGCAGGTTCAGTTTTGGAAATGCCAGGTCGCGCGCGCCGATCATCAACGGCACAAGAAAATTCCCGAGGGTAGCCGGAATTGACGGTACCAGGAAGAAAAACACCATCACGATCCCGTGAATCGAAAACAACTTGTTATATGTCTCCGGTTGCACCAGCGCGCCGCTGGGCTCGATCAGGTGGATGCGCATCAGCACAGCCGCGGTTCCCCCGACAAAAAACATGAAGGTAATTGAAGCCAGATAAAGCAGGGCGATGCGCTTGTGGTCGGTGGTGAAAAGCCACGATTTGATGCCGTAGCTGGCGTTCAAATAATTGACGCGCGATCCGGCAGGAACTTCGTGGATGTCTGCTACAGCCGTACTCATTTCCCTGTCCTTTCCTGCGTTCCGAGCGATTTCACGTAGGCGATCAGCTGCAGGACTTGCTCTTCATTGATCTGCCCCTGAAAAGTGGGCATCACCGGCGGATAGTTCGGCAGAATTACCGAGTTGGGAAACACGATCGCCTGCCGGATCAATCCTTCATCGACCACACGTGTCTCGCCGCTGCGCAGCGTTTGCATCTTTCCGTAGAGCCCGACGAGAGACGGCCCTCGGCCGGTATTGTCGGCCGTGTGGCATGTGGTGCAGCCGAGCTGCGTGAACAGCCGTTCGCCGGCTTGCGCCATCGATTCGTGTGACGACCCACCTGAAAGCCATGCGGCATAGTCGGAAGGCTCCATCACATACACCCAGCCGATCATCTGCGCGTGGTCCGCTCCGCAATATTGACCGCAGAAAACATGGTACGTTCCCGTTTTCGTCGCTTGAAACCAGAGGGATGTGTATCGGCCCGGCAAAACATCCTTTTTCACCCGAAACGCGGGAATGTAGAAATCGTGAATCACGTCTTCCGACGTCATGGTCAGCTTGATTGGAACGCCGACCGGCACGTGCAGCTCATTGATTTCGCGGACCCCTTCCGGATGCTGCAGATGCCACATCCACTGCTTGCCGACCACGAAAATCTCGGTCGATGCGTCGGGCGGGCGAGCGTTGCGAATATAGAGGCTGGCAGACCAGAAAAATATGACAACGCAGATTAAAGTGGGAATTCCGGTCCACAAGATTTCAAGCGGAACATTTTTCTCGATTTCCGGCGGTACCTCATCTTCCGATTGCCGCCGGTACTTGATCATGAAGAAGAAAATCGTGGAGAAAATTACTCACCGTAAAAAAGAGCGTAATTGCCGTCAGCGTGTAATGCAGCCTGTCCACACCTTCCGCAATCGTCGAAGCCGCTGGCGGACGAAGCGGAATGGGTGCGAGCGCGCTCATCAACAGGCGCGCGCCGGCATCAACAAAAACTCCGGCCATACCTGCGCCTATCATGCCCGTCGCTCCGGCAGTGCATAGTGTTCGCTGCGAGCCAGCAGAAAAATTCCAATCCCAATCACCAGAATCGTGAAGACACCCGCCGCCTTCAGCACTCGCGAGATCAGCAAGCTGTATTTTCCAGTCGCCGCATCGTAGTGGTAGCAGAAGAGCAGAATCTGATCTACGGGTGTTCCAATCTTGCCCTCGGATGCTTCTACTAGACCGAGCCGGAGATCCCGCGTCGCGTATTGGATCCCATAGAGGTAACGGGAAATTTTGCCTTCCGGCGTGAGAATCATGATCGCGCTCGCGTGCGCAAACTGCTTCGACGCCGGATCGTAGGCGTAGCGGAATCCCAATGCATTCGCGAGCTGCTTGATCTGCGGCTCGTCGCCCGTCAGGAAATGCCAGCCCTGAGTAGCTTCTGGCCGGCCGTACAGCCCTGTGTACAGCGCCCGCTTTGCCGACGCGAGAGTGGGACGCTCCGTCGGATCGATACTCACCGTGACGACGCTGAATTGCTTACCGATGTCCATCGGTACGTCTTTCAGGCTTCGCTCCATTCCATTCAGCACTTGAGTGCAGAGCATCGGGCAGTTGTAGTAGACAAGCGATAGAATCATCGGCTCGTCACCGAAAAATTGCGCCAGCTTCACAGTCTGTCCGGTTTCATCGCGGAATGCGAGATCGAGCGGAACCGAATTGTTCAGCTTCTGGTCGATGCCCACGTCTTTCAGCAACTCCGGGCGGACGCCGATATTCTGAGTGGGATACTGAAACTGCGCCTGGGCCACTGCCCCGAAAAATGGCGGGCTCAGCAGCAACGCTGCCGCAATGATCGCGCGTCGCGCTGAATCACCTCGAAATCTCGCCGACTTTTGCACAGCCAGTTTCACTTCAATCCTTCCGCTGTTTCGATTCACCCGATTCGCTCGCAGGCTGAACCAGGTAACCACAAGGCCCCGCAATACCCATCGCTCGCGGTTCCATAGCTGATCCCACGGGCGTCACGCTTGTCTCGGGCGGAAGCTGATTCGCAGGCCGTGCCGTTAATCCCTTTTCAAGAACTATGCCCATCGCGCGATCCACAGGAATTCGAACCAGCCCGTTGTTTTGGTCGACCCAGCCGTACGTGGTCAACTGCTGCTGCTCGATCTCGCAGTAGCGTTTCAGATCGGTCGCCGGCTGTGGCTGCAAACGCGGCTGCGGCGGCAATTCGCGCTGATTCTCAAATGGCGAAGCGGGCGGCCCCAGCGATTCGTGCTTCGCGAAAAAGTTATACGTGTGCACCATGGCCCACATCACCGCCACGATCAGAATCGCCAGCACCGCTCCAAAATGATAAATGCTGCGGACATTCGTGTCCGCGTGCTCGTATCCTTCCTCTCCGTGTTTCGGATGGCGTTCAATCGCCATGCTGATGCTCCAACTCGCCCGCAAACCGCGGGTCATGCAACGGCAGCAGCGGCATTTTCTTCAGTTGCCAGAAATACGTCCCAATCCACACGCCACCGATTCCCAGCACCGCGAGAATATCCATCGCGTGAACTCGCGGACTCGTCGGATCGAAAGCCGGCACGATGAGCCAGTAAACGTCCACAAGACTGAGGACAATGAGCATTCCGGCAACCAGCGACAGTCGCGCCAGTCTCCGTTTTACGCTGCGCTGCAACAGCAGCAAGAACGGCAGCGCGAAATGCAGCACCATCAGAACGACAGCCACCGTTCCCCACCCGCCGAAAGCGCGCGTGACGTACCAGGGAATCTCTTCTTTTAGATTGCCTGACCAGATAATCAAAAACTGCGAATACGAGAGGTAAGCCCAGAGCATCACGAATGCGAGCATCAGATTGCCTTGATCGTTGTATTGTGCGGGTGTGGCCGACCCGCGCAGAGGTTCATGGTCGGTAAGCCTGCGCTCCACAAAAATTACGAACGACATGGAAGTGAGCGCCGCGATAATCATGAAAATCATGCCGTAAATCGTCGAAAACCAGTGCACCTCAAGCGACATCACCCAGTCCACCGACGCAAACGTCAGCGCCAATCCCCACAAAATCAGCCCCGGGCCGCTGAGGGCCTCGAAGCGGCCTTCAATCGAAGGGTCGCCGGTTTCATCCTGCTCCCGCGACCATTTGTTCAGCACGAACGCCAATCCAACCCAGATCGCAAAGTAAATCACGGCGCGCACGGTAAAAAATCCTGGATTCAGGTACGGGCGCTTGTAGCGGATCATCGCATCGGCTGCTATCTCTGCCGGCTGATCCCACGCATAAAGCCGGGAGAGTCCCAGCAGCAGAGGGATGAATAAAATCGCCATCGCGAATAGCGTCCTCGTCCCAGCTTCCAGTAGCCGCCGTATCGGATAACCCCACCAACCGCCCGTCAGATGATGCATCATCAAAATCGCCTGGCAACCCAGCGGTATCGAAAGCCAGTAAACGAATGCAAAAAGATAAGACCGGAAAGATTGCACCCGCGTATGCTCGCTGTGAAAGCTGAACAGGATCACCAGCGCCAGCCCAAGCCCTCCGCAAACGAAAGCAACCCGCTGTACGTAATCAAAGCGCGATCGCAGCTCTTCCGGTAGAGTCACTGAACGAACCGCGCTCATGGTGTTTGTCCACCTGCTTCGCCGGAAGCATTCTGCGTAAGCTTTTGACGCTCAGCCGCCGGCACATCGTCAACGCTGCCACGACGGCTCGCCTGTAACACCCGGATATAAGCTGCAATTCGCCAGCGGTCCTCAGGCTCGACCCGCGCCGCATAGCTGTACATGGACCCAAATCCGTTCGTCATCACGTCAAAGTAATGTCCAACCGGCGCCGTGCTCAGGCCTCCCACATGAAATGAAGGCGGCTGCGGAAATCCACGCTGCACAATCATTCCATTCCCCTGCCCGGTGTAGTCATGGCAGGGAGTGCAGTAAATGTTGTAGCGTTCGCGTCCCCGCTCCAGATCCGCGCGTGTAATCGGGAACGGAAACTTATCCGCAATCACGCCATTTTCTTTACCGGTGTACAGCAATTCGTCGAGCCGCAACTGCCCGCGCGCCACAGTACCCGTGACGGGCTGCCGCTCCGAGCGTCCATCTCCGAAGAAAGTCGTCGGCTCGTAAGGCAGATATTTCGGCTGAATATGCATATCCAGCCGGCATCCGGCAACAAGCCACGCAATCGCACACGCGCACGCAATTCCCGCGCCATCGCGCGACGTGTGCGTTGAATAACCCGTATTGCGTTCTACGCTTCAATCTCAAACACCCCGTGCGGCCGCATCTCTTCAAGAAACGCCTTCGTCGCCGCCAGATCAAACTTACGGTCTCGTATCTTGATCACCAGAAAAAATCGGTCCTTCGACGCCAGCGCAAATCGCGCCACGTTAAACACCGGATGATACGGCGTCGGCAACCCATTCATCGCCAGCATCCCAAACACCGCAGAAAGCGCCGCCCCCAGAATCGTCAGCTCAAACGTAATCGGAATCCACATCGGCCAGCTGTTGTAAGGACGCCCACCAATAATCAACGGAAAGCTGATCACGTTCGCGTAGTAGCACATGAAAAATCCCGTCAGTCCGCCAATCAGCCCGCCCGTGAACACCACCGCCGGCAGCACCGTATGCTCGAATCCCACCGCTTCCGCCAATCCTTCGATCGGCATCGGCGTGAACGCGTCAATCTTCCGATAGCCCGCGCTATGCGCCCGGTGCGCCGCCGCGAGAAGCTCCTCCGGCGTCACGAACTCAGCCAGCAATCCGTAAATAGGTTTTCGTCTCATCGCTCTAGTGGAACTCTAGTCGGTCCCTATTCGCGTATCTCCGGATTCGGATTTCGCACCCGCGCCAGATACGTCGTGCGCGGCTTCGTATTCAAATCATCCAGCAAACTGTAATCGCGCGACTGCCCCTTCAATTTCGATACGCGGCTCTTCGGGTCATTAATGTTTCCAAACACGATCGCCTCAGCCGGGCACGCACTCTGGCACGCCGTCACAATCTCTCCGTCACGCACCAGCCGGTCTTCTTCCTCCGACCGAATCTTCGCCGCGTTGATCCGCTGCACGCAGTACGTGCACTTCTCCATCACGCCGCGGCTCCGCACCGTCACATTCGGATTGCGCATTCCATAAAGGCTCGGCGTTTTGAAGTCGGAGTACAGCAAGAAATTGAAGCGACGCACCTTGTAAGGACAGTTATTCGAGCAATAGCGCGTTCCCACGCACCGGTTGTACGTCATCTCATTCAGGCCTTCGACGCTGTGCGTCGTCGCGGCAACCGGGCACACCACTTCGCACGGCGCGTTCTCGCACTGCATGCAAGGCAGCGGCTCGAAATACATCTCCGGCGTTTCCAGATTCCCGCGGAAATACGTGTCGATGCGGATCCATTGCATCGCCCGACCGCGCATCACCTGGTCTTTCCCCACCACGGCGATATTGTTTTCCGAAACGCACGCCACTACACAAGCATTGCACCCGATGCAGCGGTTCAAATCGATCGACATCCCCCACGCATATCCCTCGGATTTGAATCCGGGATAGAGCGACAGCCGTTTCCCCGGCTCCGTCTCAGGACGCCGCGCGAAATTCGGATCCTTTTGAAATTCTTCAAGCGTAGCCACCTGGATTAAATCGCGGCGGAAAGCATTCACGCTCTCCGTATCCGCAGGATGACCGTCTTCTTCCATCATGTAGTGATACTGCTGCACCGCGAAGTAGTACTTCTTCCCGGAATCTTCGAGTTGCAGCCCGCCTGCCATCCACGGCGCGCCTGAAGTTCGCAGAAAATATGCGTTGAAGCCCTGCCCATTCCCCACATTTCCCGCGCGACGCCGCCCGTACCCAAGATGCAGGGTAATCGAATTGTCCGGATGCCCCGGATCCGCGAACACTCCAGCGTATACCTCGCGCCCAGCCACCTTCAGCTTCATGTACTGCCCATGGCGCAGCTTCAATCGCTCCGCGGTATTGATGCTCACCAGCGCCGCGTTGTCCCACGTCAGCCGCGTGATCGTCTTCGGAGTTTCCTGCAGCCAACCATTATTCGAGTACCGCCCGTCGCCGATCGTCGGATCAGGCCGGTAGACAATCTCCAGCGCGTCCTTATCAAGCGCCGGCGATAAAGGCTCTCTTCCAATGTCAGTTCGCGGCGAAACTGAAATCGCAGGCAGCGCTGTTCCAGCCATCAATCCGTCATGCAGCGACTTCTGCCAGAACGCGTCGAATGCCTTGTCCTTTTCCGGCCGCTGCGATTTCCAGTAGCCTTGAACCAGATCGTGCCCCGATTTTCCGGCATCACCCGCAATCGCAGCGACCAATTCGTGCGCGAGATCGTCCCTGATAAAGCGGCGCAATCAGCGGCTGCACGATTCCAATTGTCCCGTCATACGCTCGCGCATCGCTCCAAGCTTCCAGAAAATGCGCCTCGGGCACGTGCCAGTGGCATAGCTCCGCCGTCTCGTCGTAGTAAAGTCCCGAATGCACTCGCAGCTTCGCCTTCAGCAGCGTCGGCCCAAACTCGAAATCCGCCGGCGCGTCATAAACGGGATTGCCTCCCAGCATCACCAGCACCTCGACGGACCCGGCATTCATGTCCTTCACCAGCTCGCGAAGCGAATTCATCTGGTTCACGGGATTCGCTTCGATCGGCTCGGTGTAGGTGACGGTCTTCCCTGCGTTCCCCAGCGACGCGTTCATTGCATGCGCCAGCGCGTGCACGATCGCCGGCTGTCCTTCGCCGGGGATCACCACGCACGCGCCGCGATGCTTTTCCAGATCGCGCACGAGCGCCATCATCCACGCCGGTGGAACCGACGAGGTCGAATTTTCCGGCGCTCCCGCCGACGCAATGCCAAACTCCGTAGCGACCTGCCGCGTAAACGCTTCCACTTCGCTCGCACGCATCGCCCGCCGATGATCCGCCATCGATCCCGTGCTGGTCGGAGTGCACTCCACAACATACAAGCGATTTAATTTCGATCCCGGTCCCTTCAATCGCCCTGCGCGAAGAAAAATCGCGCGCGTACCGCGTGTGTCCCGGCCCCGTCGTAAGGAAATCCGCGTCCAGCGACACGATCACGTCCGCCTTCTCGAGGTGATAGACCGTGTTCACCGGCTTCCCAAATGCCATTACAGCGCCGTCGTGTGCCGCGTCGCGTATGCACGGCTCATACTGATGCCATTTCGCATCGGGGAACTGCTTCAGCACGTCTCGAATCTGCGCCGCCAGGCTCGGCGACGTCACCGTTTCGGTAAGAATGCGAAGCCCGCTGCCTCTCGGCGCAACCTGCGATCTCACGTTTCCAATCGCCGTCAAAAAAGAAGCCCAGCTATCAATGCGTCCTTCATGAATCACCGTCTGCGATCGGTCAGGATCGTAAAGCGTCAGAATCGAGGCCTGATTGAAAACATCCGTGCCGCCCAGGCTGCCCGGATGCTCTGGATTGCCCTCAATTTTCGTAGGCCGCCCCATGTGGCTCTCAACCAGCAGCCCTGTCGCGACGCCCGACTGCGTCATCGACGTGGCGTAGAATAGCGGCTTGCCCGGAATAATTTCCTCGGGCGGTCGCACGTAAGGAACGATTTTCTCCGTCGGCAGCTTCGTGCACGCGCTCAACCCCGCCATTGCCGCCGACGCAGCCATCAATTTCAAAATTCCGCGGCGGTCGATTCCCTCCGCTTCCTTCTCCGTATTTTCAGGAAACTCGTTTTCGAGCTTGTAGCGATAGCCCGGCGTCTCGGCGAGCTCGTCGAGGCTCTGCCAGAATCGCTTGCCGCCGTCCTTCGCGAGCTTCGCCCGCACGGCCGCAAGATCAATCGTCTCGTTCATGGAATGGTTCGAGTTGGAGTCGTCGTTCATCGTTTTGCAATCACCGGTGGCACGTCGAACAGTTCTGCAAACTCTGAATCTTGTATTCCTTCACCAGTCGCCGTCCCAGTTCGATCTGGTTCTTCGGCGGCTCGTAATACGGATTGAACACTTCCGATTTTGGCCGGACATACTTCTCCGGCTCGCGATGGCATTCCAGGCACCACTGCATGTAGAGCGTGCCTGCTCTCCACGTCAGCGGCATCTCCGCAATCGGACCGTGGCACGTGGTGCAGCCCACACCTTTGCTCACGTGAATGCTGTGGTCGAAATAAACGAAATCCGGCACCGCGTTCACGCGCGTCCACGCAAGCGATTTGTCGTCGCGGTAGCTCGCCCGAACCGGCTCGAGCATCGAAGCATTCGTCCAGATGCGCGAGTGGCACGTCATGCAGGTCTGCGTCGGCGGCAAACCCGCGAATGACGACTTCTCGACCGACGTATGGCAGTAGCGGCAATCGATTCCCAACTCGCCCGCGTGATGCTTGTGGCTGAAGGGAACCGGCTGTTGCCGCGCGACGTGCTGGTCCGTGTACCATGGCGAAAGCTCGATTCCATACAGCGCCGCCCCAAGCGCAGCGATGATAAACACGCCGCCATAAATGCTCAGCCGCGAGATCAGGTTCGTGCTGTGATGAAAGATCTGTGCCATTTCTTTTTTCCGGCGCCTCGACTACTCCGGTTTCTCGTCCGTCTCCCGCACCAGTGAACGCATCTCCACGATCGAAATCATCGGCAGGAAACGCACGAACAGCAAGAACAACGTAAAGAAAAGCCCAAACGTCCCGATATACGTCATCCAGTCCCACTTCGTCGGGTAGTACATGTTCCAAATCGATGGAATGTAATCGCGGCTCAGGCTGATTACCACGATCACGAACCGCTCGAGCCACATTCCTGTGTTTACGACTAGAGAGATCACGAATAGCGCCGGCACGCTTGCTCGAACTTTCCGCGACCACATTGCCTGCGGGATCACGATATTGCACGCAATCAGCGACCAGTAAACCACCGCATACGGTCCGGTCATCCGGTTCAAAATCAAATAGCGGTCATACAGATCCCCGCCATAAAACGCCATGAACGTCTCCATCATGTACCCGTAAGCGACGATCATGCCGGTCGCGAGCATCACCTTGGCCATATTGTCCAGGTGGCGCATCGTGACCATATCTTCCAGCTTGTAAAATTTGCGAATCGGGATTGCGAGCGTCATCACCATTGCAAAACCTGAATAAATTGCGCCCGCCACGAAATACGGCGGAAAGATCGTCGTATGCCAGCCGGGGACAATCGCCACCGCGAAGTCGAAGCTCACCACGGTGTGCACGGAAACGACGAGCGGAGTCGCCAGGCCGGCGAGCAACAACGACGCTACTTCATACCGCGTCCAATGCACCGCCGATCCGCGCCACCCCATCGCGAGAATGCCGTAGACGATCTTCGTAGCGCGATTTCTGGCTCTATCGCGCAGCGTTGCCAGGTCCGGGATCAAACCCACGAACCAGAAGAGCAGGGAAACGGTTGCGTAAGTCGAAACTGCAAACACGTCCCACACCAGCGGGCTCCGGAATTGCGGCCACATCCACATCGGATTGGGATAGGGCATCAGCCAGAAGAAGAGCCACGGCCGGCCCATGTGCAGCAGAGGAAACGTTCCGGCACAAGCCACCGCAAATAGCGTCATAGCTTCTGCAAAACGATTGATCGATGTGCGCCACTTCTGATGCAGAAGAAGAAGAATTGCGGAGATAAGCGTTCCGGCGTGACCGATTCCGATCCACCACACGAAATTGACGATCGCGAATCCCCACCCAACCGGAATCTTAATGCCCCAGATTCCCACACCCTTGATCAGCAGGTAGGTGACGGCCACGTTGAACATCATCAGCAGCGCGAGCGCGATCGCAAAGCCGATCATCCAGCCCTTCGTCGTGCCGCGGCCCAGCACGATCGAGCTGATCTTGTCGGTAACAGTTGCGAGCGTGTGGCCCGGCTCAAGGACCGGTGCTTCGCCTGCTCCCGCTATGTTTGGTGAACCCTCAGGATCCACGAAAGCGCCCCAGTGCTCGATTTGGGTTTTTTATAGATGCCTGCGAATTTCAAAGAAGGGGCATCGAATGGGTTAGTGAAAAGGGAATTCTCAGGCTTTTAAACATGCAGCTTGTCCCAAGTGCACCATTTCAACAAGCGCTTCATCTCCCGTTTACAACAGCTGGTGTCCCACTCAGGACGTGACAGGATAAAACCGAAGGCAATGCGAAGCAACATTAAACCCGAAAAATATCGGGCGGCAGGCAGGTTCGTCTTTAATTTTCCCGTAATGTCAAATTGCGAATTTCAATTCGTAACACAAAGTACGGTATCTCGCGGATCAATCAGTATTTTTGCTGGGCGGGACTTCGTAACAAATCGGAACCGCGTCTCAGTTCCATTTGTAACCGCAACACCAAGCTTTTCCGGCTTTGCGCCAGGCCCCGGCCTCATTGCGTATAGCGGTACAGACGCTGTAAAAACTTCGTCCACGCCCGACTGCACCAGCTTGCCTGTCACAAGAAATTCCCGATCGCGAGGTTTCACCTGAAACTCCACCGAATAGTGCGGGATTCCTGTTGAGCGCACCCACTGATCGAAAAACCAGTCCATTGAGCGCGTTCCTTCCAGATCCATCGCAGGCGTCATCCGTTTTTCGATGGCTCGCTGAAAATCCGCCGTCGACAGCGGTGCAAAATGATACTCGCTAAGGATCGTCTTTAGCAGCTCCCGAAAGCGCGCGTCGGGATCCGCAGCGTTAGGCTCAGCGAGCATTTCGCGAAGCATGTGAATCACCCACGTCCCTTTGCCATATGTCACCGTCTCATAGGCATTCGGAGCTCTAGACGACAGCAGCCGCCATCCGAAGCTAAGTGGCCCGGCTGAATCCGGCGTCAATGTTGTGTCGGGAATTCTCGTCGTCAGCCTGCTCCGATAGCGATTGAGCCAGGTTTTCATTCTCTGATTCGCCGGTCGCTTGCTATCGGCATACATCAGTGCCAGATAGTTCGCCACCGCTTCCTGTATCCATCCATCGCGGTACTCGGCTGATCCGGCCACGTTA
Organism: uncultured Acidobacteriota bacterium; assembly: GCA_963721825.1. GTDB lineage: Bacteria > Acidobacteriota > Terriglobia > Acidiferrales > UBA7541 > Palsa-295. Next base: position 1,406,352 of record CAVRLE010000004.1, read on the forward strand.
CCCCACCACTGGTGCGCCACCTCGTGAAACGGTATCAACTCGCGAGATTCTTCCTGGGCGAGCGCGCTGAACCCGGCACGTTCTTGCGTGGATTGAGGCAGGAACACCAGCGTCGATAAATAGACAAGCCCTGGCCATCCTTGCCCGAAGCTTCCTGGTATCTGCGAAACATCCAAGCGCTCGAATGGAAAGGGCCCATTAAATCGCTCGAAAAATCGGATCGAATCGGTGAATTCGCTTCCGAGGTGCTTCAACACGGCAGCAGGACTCGGTGGCGGCGCTTCAGGAATTGCGTCCGATAATCCTCCTCGCCTGGGCGATTGCAACATCCCGGGAATTGACGTGTAGTCGCTGGGATTTTTCTGAAGCAATGCCAGGATCGCATCCTCGAGCTGTTTGTTTGCGTACAATTCCACCTTCGGGCGATCGCCCGCCGCAGTCTCCTCTTTGTACTCGCCAAGGTTGAAGCCCGCCACCGCGAAGGGAACGCGCGACTGCCACCGGCCCGCCTTCACGTCACCATCGTCATGCAAATCAGTGCGAACTCCAGTAGCAACCAGCGTAAACCGCTTTGGCCAGCGAAACGCGAGATCGAAGAGCGCGAAATGATCTCCGCCGCCTACGTGCGCGAACCAGGTGCCACGTTCGCCGACAAACTCCACACCATTTCCCGCGCTGCTGATCACGTTACCGCGGTACCTCACCTCCAGACGAATCTCTTGGCCTAGCCTTACCGGTGCAGGAAGCACGATGAGAAGCGCGTCATTGCCGCGCTCCAAAATATCGTGCCTGCTCATGTCCTCGTTCTGAAAATAAAAAAGCGGTGCTCCGCCTTCGAGTCTCACTTCTTCAACCGCAAGATTCCTGGAAAGCTCCAGCCCCACCACCCGCTCCCCGGCCCGCAGCGCTTTCAAGTGCAATGTGGTTCGGCCCGTAAGTGACAGATCATTCTCGATCGTCGTGTCCACCGCGTAGTCAACCGGCGCAAACATCTCAATGGGCGTCTTCGGCGCATCCAGTGCCTTAAACGATGCCCACATATCGTAGAAGCGCACCCCCTTCTCGATCCGCGGCTGCCCTATCAACACTTGCTCGTCCCGCCGGGCATCTACGAGCACGTCAAACGCGCCGATATTGTCGTTCTCCATTCCAATATAGAAATACGGCAGCGGATCGCTCGACAGTAGATCGAGCATCACCCGCAGCGAGTGCCACGGATTCAAGCTGCCCACCAGCGCGTTCCAGCTCTCCGAGAATTTCGGATCGGCCACGTCCGCCTCGTCCGGCGAACCAAGCTGCTGCCCGATCTCCGCCGCCGTGCCGTCCGTGAATCGAAAATACGCGCGTGTGAAATCCTGGCTCACCATCGGCACGCCAAGAAACTGTGCGATCGAGTGCCTCTCTCCTCTCTCTCTCGGCGTCGCGAAAATATGGCCGCGTCCCGAAAACACCGCGCCCGTCACGTGTCCGTCAATCGGCTGAAAAAACGCCAGCTTGCCTTCAATCAACCGCACATTCACTACATCTCGCCGCAGATTCAATTCATGAACCGTATAGACGTGCTCCCCATCCGGCCGCAGAGCATTCAGGGTCTGATACAGCGCTCGCGGATCGCTCGACGCACTCTGAAGGGAAGAATCATTCGCAGCCGCTTGAAAAGCTGTCGCCGAGGATGGAGAAAGAAGGCTTGGCAGCAGCGCAAGCGCCCCTGCCACAAAAAGCCCACTCCACGATTTTTTTACTTTGAACAGCACGCTTCCCACGGTTGCCATTTAAGGCATACCACTTAAGACCCATGCCACTTAAGACCCATACCACTTAAGACAAAGACCAGCAAGGCAGCCCGAAGGTGAGCATGCCCCATTGCTAAAATTGAGATGTGCATCGTGCAGCGCCAATCGCGGCTTTGCTCTTGCTCGCCGTGTCTTCTGCGGCCGCCGATACGATTGTGCTCAAAAACGGCCGCCGCATCACCGCTGCCAACGTCACCGACGATGGCGAACACGTCAGCTACGAAACCTCCGCCGGTCGCTTCACGCTGCCCAAATCCATCGTCGCCCGCATTGAAAAAGACCAGTTCGGCTACTCGTCATCATCCTCGGCATCTCATCAAAACGATCCGCCGCCCGTCTCAGCACCCGAAATCGCCCCCGTCCGCGGCTATGACGACATCGCTCGCCTCGCCGTTCACAACGACTCCATCGATTTCGCCTACATCGCCCGCCTCGAAGCCGACGCTCGCTCCGGTTCTTCAACCGCCATCGAAAAAGTTTCCGCCGCTCACTACACCGCTGCCCAGTTCCTCCTCACCAAAGGCGAAGTTGACAGCGCCATCGACCACTACCGCCAGGCCCTCAACCTCGCTCCCGAAAATCTCGGCCTCCTCCTAAATCTATCCGTGCTCCTTTTGCGCCAGAGCCAATTCACCGCCGCCCTCGACCCGCTCGAGCACGCCCGCCGCGTCGCACCCAATTCTGCCGACGTCGCAAAGCTCACCGGCTGGGCCTACTACGGCCTCAACAAAATGGATCTCGCAGTGGAAGAATGGCAGCGCGCCGAGCACCTGCATCCCGACCCCGAAGTCGAGCGCGCCCTCGCCAAAGCGCAAAAAGACAAAGCCGAAGAGGAAAGTTACCGCGAAGGCGTCACTGCTCACTTCGCCCTGAAATACAGCGGCACCGCCACGCCCGACGTCGCCAGCAGAATCCTTCACGCTCTTGAAGAAGATTTCAACGACATCGAATCCCAGCTCGACTACACCCCGCCCGAAGCCATCGGCGTGATTCTCTACACCGATCAGGCCTTCGCCGACATCACCCGCGCCCCCAGCTGGGCCGGCGCCATCAACGACGGCCGCATCCGCATCCCGGTGCAGGGTCTCAGCTGCGTCACTCCGGAGCTAGCGCGAGTCCTGAAACACGAACTGACCCACAGCTTCATCGGACAAAAAACCCGCGGACGCGCCCCCACCTGGGTCCAGGAAGGCGTCGCGCAATGGATCGAAGGCCACCGCAGCAACAGCTCCGCTGGCGCAGTAGTAGAATTAGCAGGCCAAAGACGCGCCCCCAGTCTCCAAATGCTAGAAGGCTCTTGGATGTCTCTCAACGGCGGCGCCGCTTCCTTCGCCTACGCCTACTCCCTAGCCGCCGTCGAATCCATCATCGAATCCGGCGGCGTCAGCGACATCAGCCGCCTCCTCGATCGCATCTCCACAGCCCCCTCCATGGACGTCGCCCTACGCGACGCCCTCCACTCCGACTACTCCGACCTAGACCAGCAAACCATCGCCTACCTGCGCCACGAATACCTCCGCTAACCAATCGCCTTGTCCGGATAGCCACGACGACGTCCCACATCGTCGTGGGCGTTTCGGCTCTATCTTTGTGGATCACGGATTCAGCCGTGACAAGAAAACGGCCACCAGAAAGTGTCACCGCTCGGCGGACTTTACGCCGAGCATTCGCTTTTCTCTTATGCCACTTCTCAGTTCATCCGCAGATGCGGCGAACGCAGACACCCTAATTTCTGACTCTGCTCATGTTGTAACCATATCTATCTTTATCTTTACATTAAACCGCTTGACGATGTCCGCTTCGAAGTCTATTAGCCATCTCCAATGGTGTAGCTGAGCGGGAGAGATTCGAGTCTGCTTCTACGCGCTTACGAGAGGCTCGGTTGTTAGAACCGCTACCGGCAAAGGATTTTTGCGCTTGCGCTCCGCTATACGTTATTCAGTAGAGTGCGCTCGAAGAGTTGCAGAAGTTGCAGGCACGCAAGGCCGGAGAAAAGGCCAAGCGTGAGGTGCGGGTGAGCACCAGCGATCCGCAAGCGCGGGTGATGAAGCAGTCTGACAAGAGTTTTGCGCTCAGTTACAACGCGCAGATTTCCACCGATGCCGCGCATGGACTGATTGTGGGAGTGGCCGTGACAGCGGAGGCCAACGACTGCGAGCAGTTATTGCCAGCAGTGGATCGCCTGGAACAGCGGCTGAATAAAAGACCAAAACAGATGGTGGCCGATCGCGGCTACACCACGCGAAAGAATATCGAGAAAATGGCCGGGCGACAGATCGATTTTCTGGGGAGCATGCGGTATGTACCACGTGGAGCCAACCTACCGAATCAGTTACCACCGAGCGCATTCCTCTATCAGCCGGAGAGGGATCGCTGTGTTTGTCCGGAGGGCAAAATTCTGCATCGGCAGAGACAACGCAAGGTGGGGCACGGGATGACTTACCACGTCTACGAAGCGCGGTTCGAGGATTGCCAAACCTGCACTCGCAAACCGGAATGTTGTCCAGAAAACAAAAAGCACGGCCGTTCAGTGGTGCAGCTCGAAGAAAGCCCGTTGGTGATGGCGTTCCGCAAGAAAATGGCCAGCGAAGAAGGCCAGCAGAGATACCGTCGCCGGGGAAGAATCGCGGAATTCTGTCACGCGTGGATCAAGAGCAAGCTGGGACTACGACAATTCCATGTGCGAGGCCTGGTAAAGGCACAGATGGAAATGCTATGGGCTTGCCTCACATACAACCTGCAGAGTTGGATCCGCCTAAGCAAGCCCCGGGCAACACCAGCAGTCACCTGAGACAGTAAGAGAAATCGAGAGCCGGAGCTAGACAACTCGAGGCAGCAGATTAGCATTCCAGGAAACTCACACCAGCCCTTGACTCCCACGCTCCATCGAGGTTTCTTCACAGCTTCTAACCCATGTCTCCGGGTTGGACCCCCGGGTTGGTTGGTGGGCCCGCTAGGATTCGACCTAGGACCAACGGATTATGAGTACGTTGTTCCGGATCCATCGTTCACCGCGCAGATGCGATGGATGTCACTGTGGCAATCAGCGCAAAGCGTGATTAGATTTTCGTCTGTGTCGTCACCCAGTCGGCCCCGTGAGCGAATGTGGTGCACCTGAAGACGATTAGAACTGCCGCAGTACTGACATCGCCAGCCGTCGCGCTCCAACACTTCGGCGCGGAGTTTGCGATAGGAATCAGGGTCCAGCCGAAGCCTCGGTCGCCGTGGTCGAAGATCAGCCATTAGACTCTCTCCATTTACTTCACGAAATCCGTTTTCTGGGAATCCGTAAGCAATGAATAAAGTCGACCAAGTGCGAAGAGCAGTGAGTCGGAATTACCACCCTCGAGGTGAGCTCCGGCAAGGAAATCGGCACAGATCATTTCGAAACAATAGCCGCGCGATTTGCTCGCGCCGAGCATCAGTGCCGCCGTTTCAAGCGCTCGCTCAATCACCGGCAGTTGGCTCTTATAGAGTTTGAAATAAATGATCTCCCAGGGCTCGGTTTCTTTGCCCGTCAGGTGGCATTCGACCGCTCGTTTGAAGTCTTCCTTGGGGAGTTCTTTGGCTTTGTGCAACCAGGTTGCACAATCGAACTCGCCGCCGTCTCGGCGGGCCACTCTGACGAGCTCTGTGGCCTTGCTCCAGCCCACCTCGCGAAGCTGTCGCTTCGGGATCCGGGTCAGATTCTCGTGAATGGCCATGAGGTAGTAGGCTTTCCGACGCGACTCGGGAAAGCGCTTCTCGAGGAATTCATCGAAGGATTTCAAGTTTTCCAATCGCCAGTACTGACCGCCACGAACCTCGCAAAGATATTCCCCCAATTCGACGAAGCGTTCGTCGCGCTCGTGCTCCTTGGCCTGCTCCCAGGATAGGATTTCGTCGATCTTCCCAAGGACGACCAAAGCCCGCCGACGATTGATCTCGGGAGACACGAGGGTTCGCCCGTTAATCCACAAGCTCGTCAAGCCAATCAAGGTCGCTGGCTCCTGGTTTTCGAATCAGGTTCGTGCTGATCAATTCCTGGTTACCCAGACAGAGGCCCAAATGAGAACAGCTCGTGCATCCGTTCTGCGGGAAGCGGATGCCGCTGTGAGAAGGGAACTGCCCCGCCTCAATCTGGGCAATCGTCGTTTCCACGAGGCGGCCGTACTCGCGGCGCTGTTCTTCCGTGATGGCTGCCTTTAGATATTGAATTTCGGGATGATTTTTCCGCACGAACACGACGAGCGCCACATCGGAGATTCCACTGATCCAGGAGTAGCAAATCAACTGCGGGTCGAGTGATAGTAAGCCGTCCGGCTCTTCCGAGTAACGACTCGCCGTGGTCTTCCAGTCGATCAAGTATCGCTGGCCATCGAGTTCGCCTAAGGCGTCGATGTAAGCGACGAATTCGTTATTGTTGGGAAGTTCCTGGGCCAGCTTCACTTGCAGATTGCTTTCTGGGTGGTAGATCCTTACGCGATCATCCTGGACGAACTTCTGGAGAAGGTGGACCCCTTGATGGATGACGCGATCCCAGGACTCGCCCTTCTTGTATTCGAAGGGAGTCTCCCGAAACGCTCCCCATTCCTTGAAGAGTGCTGCGGTGCAATCGTTTCCTTGGAAATAAGAAGCCAGCGCCATTTCGAAACAACGCCCGAACACCATCGCGGCGCGCGTCTCTTTCTCTCTCCAGCCGTCGAGGTAGCGATGCCGGTAGCTGCGTGGGCAGCGAAGGTACTGAGCGATCTGGGTATGGCTATAGATCATCGCCGCTCCGTTTGGTTCGGCGTTCTACCGGCCGCTTCGCACGAAACCTCTTCCCACTCTGCCGCTGGAGCAAAGGCTTCCAGGTTCTGGAAAGACCGACCGTTCAAGGTCACGTGAGATGTCCGAACAATTCCGCGAAGGCCGAGGAGCGCTCTGTCATCCACCTGGTCTCGGCCAAGCAGATCAGGGTCATACCCGAAGTCCCGCAGAAACCAATTCAGCTTCCACAAGGCTCGTTCGGTGCAGTACAGCCGCCCAGAAAGCGGTCGTGCTGCAAACGGCACAGGCTCGAGAACGACAAAGCGAACGGACAGGAAAGACTTCTGCGGATGCCAGCGATACGAAGCAGCATCAACCCGAACCAGGAACAGGCCTTCGAGAAGGTTTTCGGGACCCTGCTCCCGTGAATGCAATCCTGGGATATATCGTTTCATGGAGTTACCTCGGCAGGTCGAGCGTAGGAATTGAGTTTGCAGATGAGCCCGTCTCGATCTTTCTTGGCGAACGCTGCGAGCTGAGCGATAAAAGATTCAATCAAGTCACGCTCGGCTTCTTTCAGGGTTTGCGTACCGCAGAAATCGGCGGCATAAGCTTTTACGAGGCTCGGGTCGAGATTGTGCTGGCGGATCAGCAGGCAGAGTCGGTCGCGGAGACGAGGTTGACCGGTCTGGTGGCCATGATCCCCATTCGTGCTAGGCGCGTTTTGATTGGTTCGGTCAGCGTCCAAAGTAGGAGGCGACCACCCAAGTTCTTCAATCGAGCATAGACCGATGCCGTACGCTTTACGCAGGGCGCGGTTGACAGCTCGAGTCTCGGCGATGCGCATCTCCGAACCCCGGACCAGAGAAGAGACGTTGGCGGGATTGGCGTCACCATGGCCGACGAATCCTCTATCACTCCTGGTTTTGTATGCCGTTGCCTTGAATGCCCAGCGCGCGGCAATGGGATCACAGAACTCGCGAACTGGTTCAACGTCAATTCCGGCACAATAACGCCGTTTGGCTAACCTTATGAGTCCCGCATGTGTGACATACCACCCGGCCTCAAGGAGTAGGATGTCTCGCATGACGATCGAGAAACCGAATAAGCGGCTTATCTCGCCCAGCGAACGCACCTGTAGCGGATCGAGAACATCGCCCCATATTTGTTTAGCTAACTTGCGGTTGCTTGCGACTAAATACCGTTGCTTTGAGTGTATACCCATGGCCCCTCCAGTAGTGTAACGGTACCATAGCGGTACCATTATGGCAAACGATATCTGGTGACATGGCTCTGGCGTGTGGAAATAAGGTGTGGAAGCACCGCCTAGAATTTTGGGGAACGCGCGGGGCTACCTCTTGAAGCTGTTTTTCCTGACTGTTGTTTCGGCCGCGGTCAGTGCTGCATTAGCGACAAAACTGCTCACACTTCGGCGTTCGATTTCGGCGGCCTGATCGACGAGTTTGCGTTCATCATCGGTGAAGTAAACGAATGTTTTTTTCCCAAGACCCGGCGTGGATCTCCGCCGCGATGTGGTAGGTTTTTTCTTTGCCACAAGCAGATGGTATCACCAAATTTCTTGCCGTTGTGCCACTCAACTGGTGCCGTGCATAAAAGCCAAGGAGCAAGAGAGCAGAAACGTGGCAGTCGATCGCGCAGTCTCGTGTTAAGCGAGATCGCGGCGTAGATACGAAAGTAATCTCGAGCGATCATTTTTTCGGATCCTGCACGAAATCCAAAGGCTCCAAGCATCCCGGTTCGGGGCGGTTGTCTCGCCCCCATACAACCATGGATGTGGATCTGACCGTCCAGGTTCCAGTTGGGACATGCGATCTCGGAACCAGCAAGCTGTGACGCTTGTGTCAGAGCCTTCTATTTCCGTGGGCCGAAATCGTTCTCAGGCACCGCATGCTTTGGATGGTCACGCTTGCCGAGGTGAAAAACGGTGGCTGGAGCCTGTGCAGTTTCGGGAGAGCGAAAGACAGAATTACGAAACGACTAGCCAGGCTGAACATCCTCTTTATTAGCTCCGCGAGCCGCCACTTCTTCCCAGATCCGTTCGACAATTTTTTTGACCCGCGGATCCTTGATCCAGTTGTCCGGGCTTTCATGTTGTCGCCAAGCAGACTCGATCAGCAGCCGCTGCTGACCGCCAAAGCATCGGAGAATACCAGCGATGGCTCGGTCCATAAGTTTAGCGCGCTTGGATTCAAGGACCAAAGCGACTCGAAGTCGAACCGCCTTCTGTCGACTCCGCGTTTTCTCCTTCTCTTGTCCCTGGTACCTTTCGAATTCATCCGACAGGCGCGCGATCCGGCACGTAAGTTGGTGGCTCACTGCCTCTAGTTGACGCTGAAGGGCAATCACATCGGGCTCCGACTCGGACAGCAGCCGCGTCAGAGCTGCAGCCGGTGCACCCGAAGCAATGACCGTAATCGAGCCGCCGTTCGATTCGGACTGATCTGATCGGCGGGGCTCCGGTCTCTCAAAATATTCCTCCACCGCGGACTTTTCTTCGTCACTTAAATTCAATCTCGATACATCGATCCCGTAGTGCGCAAAACGATCGAGAACGGCGAACGCCAACTGTTCGCCTGCTCTCTTTAGTGCAGCGTCGAGGTTCTGACCCTCGGCGGCTTTCTCCGCCATTTTGCGATTTGCCTCGATAACGAGTTTCCGCTGGCCTCCTCGGGAGCGGAGAAAGGTCTGCACGCCGCTATCAACAAGCCCCAGACGCTCCGTTTCGATCCTCAACACAGATAGTGCCGGGACGATCGTTTTCTTCCAGGCGAGATCGAACTGCCTGCAATCACGAAGGAGTTCGTCGAGGTCTGACGACAGCGCGAGGAGTTGCGTGAGCGGCGGCAAGTAAAGCACTGCAAGGCTGGACGTTTCGGGAATCCTCTGATCCCGATCTTCCATCGATACTCCCTTCGATCTGCGTCTGGATCGCGACTTCATGGTTCAGCAGTGCCACCCTCGTTGAAGACCAGCGGGCCTGAGATTTTCATCGGCGCTACCCGGAACGTTCGGCGTTCAGTCGTCGCCATTGCTCGATTCTCTCCAAGATGCGATCGACCTGCCGCCATATAGCCTGCTCGTAGCGGAGCAGGAGATCAGCCGCTGGAAACTTGGCGGCGCCGGAGGTTTCCGCGTTCAAAAGCCCGGCAATCGCGGCGTCGCCCCCCTCGTTCTCGAACTTCTCGCGCACGCTGCGGAATAACAAGGGCGCGACTTCCGCGTCCGCTTGATACACGCGCGCGAGCCGGAAGAATTGCAGGGCCAGGCCTTCGACCAGGACCTCCTCGAAATGATCCCGCGCGCGAATCGATTCTTGCAAGCCCACCAGCAACTGATCGAAATCATTCCGGCTTTCGCTGAAAGGCTTAGCGGCCAGCACGACCTTCGCGAAAATTCCGGTCTTCACAGCGTTCAGTTTTGATCGCTCTTTGCCCAGGTGTGTCTTCGGACCGGTCTGCCGTCGTTGGACGTCGGGCTTGTCGAATTCGTTCTCGATTTTCTGGCCCATGTTGGACTCTCCCGATCACTTCTCCCAAAATTCTCCATCCCAAACAAAAAACGGAACGCCTCGCGACTTTCGATGTCGCAAATACGTTCCGTCGTTCGGTTCCAGTCGCTATTCAGCAGTCAAGTCGAGAAGAAACGCGCCCCTCAACAGAACTGCAACAGCTCTCGAGCTATCTTATCACAAAAAAGTTCGCGCCCGTCATTCAGCTCACCACGGTCTCACCACCGTCCCGACGGTCCCGAAGATGCCGCTTCACAAAGTGGAGCAGGTGAGGGGCATCGGTCCGCTCATCTCTTCCGGTTCTTCCGTCTTTTCTGTTGCTGTCGGGCCAGAATCAATAATCGGGCATTGGCCGCCAACACCTCGCGAACCGCATCTTGGAACGTTCGCCCGGCCTCGACCCGGCTCCGTACGTGCTCAGCCGACTCCACGGGGACGCGATCCACGTGTCGTTTCCCGTCGACCATATAGGTCAGGGAAAAAGCGCAGTGTCCTTTGCTGCTGACGCAGCGGCAGTTCGACTTCCCGCAGCGGGTATAACTCTCCGTCAGGACCCCGGGGAGTTGATCGGCCAAGCGCGGCAAACCACGAAGAATTTCAATCTTGCGCTGGCGCAAGCGCAGGACCAGTCGCGTGCGTGGCTCCTTCCCCATCTTGAAGTAATAGTGCTACAAGATATTAAATATGGCAAGGGCTCTATTTTCGAATGCGGAGATAGATCGCCTTCTGCGACGCCGACGGTCCAGCGCTACTTACGGGGTCAACCCCAGAGCTTCCGATATGGCCGTTCGACATACGCAAAAGCGACTTAAAGCTGGTTCTCCGCGGTCCCGGAAAGAGCAAAATGTAAAAACGAATTACGTTAAGATCCGTAGTTTCAATATCTTACCTTTTCGGTAGATAGCGGATTGGGTGCTGTTTCAAGGCGAAGACGAATCGAGATCGTTTCGCCCTAGCACAGAAACTCGTCCAGATACCCGAGTTGCAAGATGCGCAGTTCCGAGTGACATATGAAGCATCTGTCAAAAGACCCTCGATGGGAACTTTGCGAAATATGCTATGCGTTAAGCCATAACAGACCCGAGTGGCACGAGGTTTCTTATTCATTAGGTCGATCATCCCACACGTCGCGAAAGCGCGCCGACGGAAGAGCGTGAAAGCAAATCTGAACGGGATTTCGCAGCGACACGTTCGGGTCATGAAGGAATACGCGGTGGGGAAGGACTTGACTGAAATTGCGCGCGAAGAAAAATCAAGTCGCGGTACTATTTTACGAATTTTAAGAACGGCTCCGTTCAGACTGCTTGAATGTGGCGGAATCATCGGGCCTACTTAGACCGGCGAGAACCGAAACTAACGCGAGTGCTTCAATGAGGACAGTGGTAGCTCAAGCCGACGCCGATCAGACGATGAACATAGTGAACATCATGAACATTGCTGAGCGGATGGACCGTGCGGTAACCGTATGTATCGACCGGCGAGTTGTTGAACATTTGGATTCGCGACGGAATTGTGAAATTCGCCGGCAGGACCGGAGCCGAGCGGCGACATCGTCGTAAAGGACACAGTGAAGGTGCAGCTGCCGCCCGGCCCTAAAGTATTCAGACTGATGGGGCAGTTATTCGTTTGGACGAAGTCGTCGGCATATGTGCCAGTCATCTGAATGCTGCTGATAGTGTAGGGAACGCTGTCATTATTCGTGAGAACGAAGGGCACATTAGCAGTCGCCGTGCTGTCCTGGCTGACGCCGCCAAAGTCATAGCTGCTCAGCGCTATGTTCATTGGGGCGATTGTCGGGACAACACCAACGAAGTTGGCATATAAGCTGGTGTAACCGGCGCTGTGCCGCACCGGCGATTTTTGCCCGCATTCCCGTCACTGCGGCGTCGATCGCATATCCACAGCCCCCTCCATGGACGTCGCCCTACGCGACGCCCTCCACTCCGACTACTCCGACCTGGACCAGCAAACCATCGCCTACCTCCGCCACGAATACCTCCGCTAACCAATCTTTCGTACCGCCAATAAATTCGGCTCATCGCTCCGGTAGCCACGACGACGCCTTTTTCGTCGTGGGCCTCTTGCTTTGTGGGTCACAGCTTTAGCCGTGACTTAAAAAAACGACCGAAAAACCTGTCACTGCTCGGCGGTTCTTACGCCGAGCACCTGCTTTTTCTTTTCTTCATTTGAAATTTGAAATTTTCAAATTTGAAATTGCCTTCTCCCCACTCCGTGCCTCAGTGCCTCCGTGGCTACAACTTCGCCAACAACCCCGCAATCAACGCCGCCCTCACCCCCAACTCCCTCACCACCACATGCTCCCGCAAACTATGCGCCCCATCCCCCACAGCCCCCAACCCATCCAGCGTCGGCACCCCAAGCGCTCCAGTAAAATTCCCATCCGACCCCCCGCCAGTAGCCGCCTCCCCAAGCGACAACCCCATCTCCCCCATCAACCCGCGCGCCACTCGAAACAACTCACGCACCCCAGCACTCCGCCCCAGGGGTGGACGCATCCCCCCCACCCTCACCTCCACGCGCGCCCCACGCAAAATCGGACGCAACCCGCGCAACCCCCGCTCAATCCGCCCCGCATCCGCCACCCTCGCAAACCGAATATCCACCGCCGCGCGCGCCCGCTCCGGCACCACATTCGACGCCGTCCCGCCCTCCACCACCGTCGCCTGCACCGTAATCCCGCGCGCCCGATCATTCATCTTCATCAACCGCGCAATCTGCAACGCCATCTCATGCACCGCATTCACGCCCTTCTCCGGCTCAATCCCCGCATGCGCCGCCCGCCCAGTAACGATAATCTCCGCTCCGCCCACTCCCTTCCGCTCAGTCTTCAACTTCCCCTCGCGCCCCAGCGCCGGCTCCAGCACCAGCACCGCATCGCTCCTCCGCGCCTCGTTCTCAAGCACTCGCCGCGACGTCTCGCTCCCAATCTCCTCATCCGAAGTCCACAAGAACACCACCCGCCTCCGCGGTCGCGCCCCAGCCGCCCGCAACGCATCCACCGCCCCCAGCGCCATCACCAACCCGCCCTTCATATCAAACGTCCCCGGCCCCCAAGCCTTCCCACCCGCCACGCGAAACGGCATCTTCGCCAGCGTCCCAATCGGATACACCGTATCCAGATGCCCAAGCACAAGAATCTGCCCATCGTCGCGATCCGCACTTTTTCCGTCACGACGCGCAAGATCGCGCCCTAATCCGTGCTTCGCCGTCGCGACCATCTCAACGCGCAGATGATTCCCGCGCAAACGCTGCCTCAAGATTTTCACCTTCGCCCCGCGCCGCCTCCATTCCCTCGCCACCATCGCCCCAAACCGATCTACCGCCGCCTTGTCACCACTAGGCGATTCACACCGCACAAATCGCCCCAGCAACTGCACCATCTCACCCTCGCGCTTCTGCGTCCCCCGCAAAAATTCCCGCATTGTCATCTTTTCAGGTCTCATCGCCGCCAATGCTACCAGCCACTCCACAATCGCGCCACATCACCAGCGTCCTCGTTTTCTTGTCGCACGCAGCAACATCGCCCCCGACCTCGCGCGGCCGGCGTGCAACACTGCCATTCCGTAACGCCGGCGTCCCGCCAGCTCTTTTGACTCACCAGGTAGCCACGACGACGCCTTGATCGTCGTGGGCATTTGCTCGCAACGTATCACTCCACCCCCGCCCCGATTCCCACTCCGTCACGTTTCGTATAGAATTATTCGCTTGTTCCTGGGCGCAGCTTCCGAGACAACATATACGGTCAGGCACGCCGAGCCGAAGCAACTGGTGCGCACACCTCACACACGAGGCCAACAATGATTCTCGACACCAACGCGATCCAAGCCATTCTCCCGCACCGCTATCCATTTCTCCTCGTCGACGCCATCGAAGAAATGGAACGCTGGAAGCGCATCGTCGGAATCAAGAACGTCACCATTAACGAATATTTCTTCCAGGGACATTTTCCCGGCAAACCCATCATGCCCGGCGTGCTCATCATCGAATCCATGGCCCAGACCGGCGGCGTGCTCCTGCTGCAAGAAGTAAAAGACCGCGAAAAAAAGCTCCTCTATTTCGTCGCCATTGACGACGCGCGCTTCCGCCGCCCAGTTGTCCCCGGCGATCAGCTGCGCATCGAAGTAAACGTTCTCGCGTGGCGAGGCACATTCTGCAAACTGCAGGGACGCGCAAGCGTCGCCGGCGAACTCGCCGCCGAAGCCACACTCATGTGCAAAATGGTTGACATAGACGAAGTCCAGCAACCCGCGCCAGCCTCCGCCGAGAAGGCGCAATGATGGCGTGCTGCTGCCTTAGGACTTTGCAGTTTGGTGGGAGCCCCCTGCTTTAGCAGGGGAGCTGGACGTCAGTCCAGCGAAAAAAGCGTCGCAACAAGAACGGGCTTCAGCCCTGGGCGTTACGGTTTAGATTATCCGTAGCTCAGGTCCCATTCCGGCCGCCGTCAGCCGGAATTGACCTGAGGCCGTTAATGTTCGGCTTGCCTTAGAACTTTGCAGTTCGGTGGGAGCCCCCTGCTTTAGCAGGGGGAGCTGGACTTCAGTCCAGCGAAAAAAGCGTTGCAGCAAGAACGGGCTTTAGCCCTGGGCGTTACGGTTTAGATTATCCGTAGCTCAGGTCCCATTCCGGCCGCCGTCAGCCGGAATTGACCTGAGGCCTTTGACAGTTCGGCTTGCCTTAGGACTTTGCAATTCGGTGGGAGCCCTCTGCTTTAGCAGGGGGAGCTAGACTTCAGTCCAGCGAAAAAGGCGTCGCAACAAGAATGGGCTTTAGCCCTGGGAATCCAACTGAATGAGCTTGAGAATGTCTAAAACCAACGAGCCCGCCGAATGAGTAAGATCGACCCGCGCGCCTCCATCGCGCCCACCGCCCGCCTCGGCAACTGCGTCACAATCGACGCCTTCGCCGTCATCGGCGACGAAGTCGAACTCGGCGAAGGCTGCATCGTCGAATCCCACGCCATGGTAAAGGGCCCAGCCCGCCTGGGACGCCGCAACCACTTCTACCCGTTCAGCGTAGTCGGCGGCGACCCACAGGATCTCACCTACAAAGGCGAACGTGTCTCGCTCGAAGTCGGCGACGAAAACGAATTCCACGAATTCTCCACGGTCAATCGCGGCACAGTGAAAGGCGGCGGCACCACGCGCCTCGGCAGCAACAACCTCATCATGTCCTACGCGCACATCGGCCACGACTCCCAAATCGGCAGCCACACGATTTTCGTCAATGGCGCCACGCTTGCCGGCCACGTCACCGTCGAAGACTACGCCACCATCGGCGCGTTCTGTCCGGTCCATCAGTTCTGCCGCATCGGAAAGTATTCCTACATCGCCGCGCACACTGTCATCACCCAGGACGTTCCGCCCTTTTCCAAAATCGTCGCCCCGCGCGACACGAAATGCTACGGCGTGAATTCCGTCGGCCTCGAACGCAACGGCTTTTCGCCCGATCGCATCGAATCCATCGAGAAAGCGTATCGGCTCCTCCTCCGCTCCAAGCTCAACACCACTCAGGCTCTCGAACAAATGCGTGGAACCCTTTCCGCATCCGAAGACGTCCAAACCCTTATCCGGTTTATCGAATCGACGGCCGAACGCGGTCTCACCAAATAGGAATGCCAGCGAACGCAATACCGGAGAATTCTGAGCGCTGGGGCCCGGCGAAGTCCGACTGGGGATTGATCGCTGGCAACGGCGATTTTCCATTCCTCGTTCTGGAAGGTGCGCGCAGCCGCGGCATCGAGATGGCCGTGATCGCAATTCGCGAAGAAGCGTCGCCCGCGATCGAACAGTCCGCCGCTCGCGTGCACTGGGTGAGCCTCGGCGAACTCAGCCGCACGATTGAGTTATTGCATCAGGAGGGCGTGAAACACGCCGTGATGGCAGGGCAAGTAAAGCACAATAAAATATTCAGCTCGATCCGCCCCGATTGGCGGCTCGCAAAGCTGCTATTCTCCCTCCCGGCGAAAAATACCGATTCGCTGATTGGAGCTGTCGCGCGCGTGCTCGAAGACGAAGGCATCGAACTCGTGGACTCCACAAAATTTCTAGGCCCACTCTTGCCGGAGGTTGGAATCCTCACGCGTCGCTCGCCGGATGTGTCCGAAGCGGCTGATATCAACTACGGCCGCGAAGTCGCGCAGAAAATCGCCGCGCTCGATCTCGGCCAGACGGTCGTCGTCCGCGATCGCGCTTGCGTCGCTGTCGAAGCCATGGAGGGAACGGACGAGACCATCGAACGCGCCGCCCGCATCGCAGGCGGCCAGCGTCTCGTCGTCGTCAAAGTCAGCAAGGCTTCGCAGGACATGCGCTTTGACGTTCCGGTAGTCGGCCCGAAGACAATCGAAGTCATGCGCCGCTCGAACGCTACAGCTCTCGCCGTCGACGCCGGAAAGACGCTCCTCTTCGATCGCGACCAGCTGATTCGCGCGGCCGACGATTTCA
The DNA here is from genome assembly GCA_963721825.1 of uncultured Acidobacteriota bacterium. Taxonomy (GTDB): domain Bacteria; phylum Acidobacteriota; class Terriglobia; order Acidiferrales; family UBA7541; genus Palsa-295. Next base: position 1,422,866 of record CAVRLE010000004.1, read on the forward strand.
GCATCGCAATTCAGGCATTTGCTCCGGCAAAATTCGCGGCAACACCGTCGCCGGTTCTTGAGGCGAAAAGGAAATCTTGAGCGAGAAACACATCCGCGTAGCCGTCGTCGGCGTCGGCGATTTCGGACGCAACCATGTTCGCGTTTGGCGCGAAACCGAGGGCGCCGAACTCGTCGGCATCATCGATACCAACGCCGACCGCGCGCAAAAAGTTGCCGCGGAATTCGGCACCCGCGTTCTTCTCGACTTGGACGCACTCACGTCCGACGGCATCGACGCCGTCAGCCTTGCCGTTCCAACCGCTGAACACGCGCGCATCGGCTCGCGCATCCTGGCAGCCGGAATTGACGTGCTCGTTGAAAAGCCCATCGCTGCATCGCTCGATGAAGCCGACGCGCTCATCACCGCCGCGAAACGCAGTCGCGGCATTCTTCAAGTCGGCCACGTCGAACGCTTCAATCCCGCCGTCGTCGCCGTCGGAAAAATCGTCTCGCGCCCCATGTTTTTCGAAATCCATCGCCTCGGCATTTTTTCGCCGCGCAGCCTCGATATCGACGTCGTTTACGACGTCATGATCCACGATCTCGACATCCTGCTTTCGCTCGTCAACGCGCCAGTCGTAGATCTGAAAGCCGTCGGCATCCCAGTCATCAGCGATAAGGTGGACATCGCCCACGCGCGCGTCGAATTTGAAACCGGCACCGTCGCCAATCTCACCGCCAGCCGCGTCTCCACCGAACGCGTCCGCAAGATGCGCTTTTTCCAGGAGCACGAATACGTCTCGCTCGATTTCACGCGCCAGGACGTTCTCCGCGTTCGCGTCGAAGCAAGCAACGCGAAAGCCGCTTCCGCAGCAAGCCCGGAAGCAAATAACGCGCAGCCGAAAATCGGATTCGAAAAAGTTCCCACCACGCCCGAAGAACCGCTTCGCGCCGAGCTTCGCTCGTTCCTCGAATCCGTCCGCACACGCACGCAGCCAATCGTTGACGGGGCAGCAGGCCGCCGCGCTCTCGAACTTGCCGACCGCGTCATGTCGGGCATCCTCGAACACGCCCGCCACGTCCAACTATCCAGCTTCGCTCCACAGGACGCTCGATGATCGCGCGAATACTAGTTCCCAGAGACGTGCGCCCGCTCACCGAAGAGGAAGCGAAGAAGCAAAAGCCCGCAACCCGCTTCGAGACTTACATGGACGACCGCATGGTCGTCCCCTCCGGCCTCTCCGACGCCCCGCCGCTCAACGGAAAATCCAGCATCCCGAGCCATCTTCCGCTCGGCGTGCTCGTCGAGCGCGCCCTAGTCCCGCGCGACATCGCCCCAAAGCCCTTCGATCTGAAACCGATCACCGATTACGTGCCCGTAGCCGTCATGGATCCGCGCGTCGTCGTCCCGGTCTACGTCGAGCCGCCCGAGCCCGCCGAAATCGCCCGCTTCGATAAGCCGCAAATAATGACGGCCGCGTTGCGCGAAGTCATTCAGCCCGACATCTTCACCACAGGAGATGCCAATCTCCTCATCGAGCCCGAAGCAAAAAAAGACGCCAAGTGGGACGCCATCACTCGCGCCGCATCCGTCGCCGTCCACATCGGCCTGATTATTTTCATCATCTTCATCCCGAAAATGTTTCCACCGCACGTTCCCACCACAAAAGAGATCGAGCTCGCCAGCAAGAGCCTCGGCATCACTTACATTTCTCCCGACGAAATCCCCTCAGCGCCTCCTGGCCCGCCGGGGCCAAAAGTTAAAATCAACAACAAAGTCCTCAACAAAGTCGCGCCCCCGCGCCCCGAATCCCACGCGCCCGTCGCGCCGCCTTCAATTCCAAATCCCGAGCAGCCCAAGCCCGAGCTGCCCTCCGCGCCCACGCCTCACACTGCCGTCAATCAGCCGCCGGTCAACGTGCCCGTGCAGCCGAATCCCCAGCCGTCGCAGGTTTTGCCCGTGCCGCCCCCTTCCGGCCACTTGAATTTGAATTTGCCCAACTCCTCCCCCGGCAAGCAGCTCCAGAGCCAGATTCAAGATCAGATCCAGCGCGGTCGAGGCGGCACCGTCTACGAACCGGGCGCCGGTGGTGGTGGTGGAGGAGGCGGCGGCCGGGGCGGACGCGGCGGCATGCAGAATATGCAGCCCGGCGTCTCGATCCTCACCGACACGCAAGGCGTCGACTTCAACAGCTACCTGCAGCGACTTATCGCCACCGTCAGGCGCAACTGGTACACCGTAATGCCCGAGTCCGCGCTCATGGGCGACAGAGGCATCGTCATGCTCACGTTCAAAATCAATCGCGACGGCAGCGTCCCGCCGCAGGATCCAAATCTCGAGCGCACTTCAGGCAAGCAGCCGCTAGACACCGCCGCGCTCTCCTCCATCCGCACCTCAAACCCCTTCGAGCCCCTGCCTCCGCAGTTCAAAGGCGAATTCATCGAGCTGCGTTTCATCTACTTCTACAATATCCCGCCAGATTCTGTGAACACGCGCTAGTCGCGACGAGCTGCCGCCGTGAACCTCAACCGCACCCAAATCCTCGGCGCGCTAATCCTCGCCGCCATCGCCCTCGTCGTCCTCTTGCTCCGCTGGAAATTCGCGCACTAAAATTAAAATGACTGCACCGCCCGCCCGCCTCATCGTCATCCTCGGCCCCACCGCCTCCGGCAAATCCGCCCTCGCCATCGAACTCGCCAAGCGCCTCGACGGCGAAATCCTCGTCTGCGATTCAACGCAGGTCTATCGCCACTTCGACATCGGCACCGCGAAAGTCGCGCCGGCAGGCGCGCGCGTGACAGATGTCCCGTCGAGCGATCAAGGCAGCATCCCGCATCACCTCGTCGACCTCGTCGAGCCCGACGAAATCTTCACCGCCGGCGACTACCGCCGCCACGCCCTCCTCGCCCTCGACGATCTCCGCCGCCGCTCGAAACTCCCCATCCTCGCCGCCGGCACAGGACTCTACCTCCGCGCCCTCCTCGAAGGCCTCGCCGATGCCCCCACGCGCTCCGAAGAACTCCGCGAGCGCCTCCGTCGCAGCGCCAAGCAGCGCGGTCCCGTGCATCTCCACAAAATCCTCGCCCGCCTCGACCCCGCCTCCGCCGCCCGCATCGCCCCCCGCGACACGCAAAAAATAATCCGCGCCCTCGAAATGCGCATCCTCGCCGGAAAGCCAGTCGCCGAAATTTTCCGCGCCAGCCACGCCGCCTCGCGCGGGGAGGTACGTGAAAAAGATCGCGGGGAAGGATGCGAAGAAGTGGGCGACGAAGCGCCTCGAGCATTGCGTGCAAATGCCCTCGAAGGCTACGCCATCACCAAAATCGGCCTCGCGCCTCCGCGCCCCGCCCTCTACGCCCGCATCGACGCCCGCGTCAACGAAATGCTCGCCGCCGGCTGGCTCGACGAAGTCCGCGCGCTCGTCTCTTCTGGCGTGCGTGACAAGGTGCGTGACAAGGCGCGTGAAAATGTTCGCGGCATTGCCCCAGACTCGAAGCCGTTCCAGTTCATCGGCTATGCCGACCTCCGCGCCCACCTCGAAGGCCGCATCCCCCTCGCCGCCGCCGTCGCCAATATCCAACAGTCCACGCGCCGCTTCGCCAAGCGCCAACTCACCTGGTTCCGCCGCGAGCCAGAAGTCCACTGGTTCACCGCCTTCGGCGACACCGACGAAACCATCGCCGCCGCGCTCGACCTGATCGCCGCTCGTTCGTCGTCCTGAAGCTCGCAGCGCCAATTCCTTACCTCCCGTTTACCGCCGATTAGAAATCTTCAAGTTGCTGGAATTAAACGCCTTGCGCGGAGTTTTAATCGCGCCACCGTGTATTAAAAGCTCTTGCCCCCCTCCCAGAACTGTCATTCCGAGAGAGGCCGCAGCCGACGAGGGATCTGCATTTCGCCGTGCCCTTGTAGCGCCGCCCTTCAGGGCGGCAGCCTTTGTCTCGCTTGTCTCCACCTGAACTAAACCCTCCACCACAGTCTCGTCTGCGTCGTCACACAAAAACGAGCAACGGTAGCACGGATTCAACCGGTTGAATATCCGTAGAACTACGCGGAGCGGTGGGGAAACTGAAAAAATCAAGAGGACGAGACGATACAAAAGATTGGGTAGTTGATTCTTCGTGGGTTGCCGCTTCAGCTGAGCGCGCGCTTGCGTTCGGCCATTCGCACTCGAACTTCGTCCGCGTCGATCAGTTCTCCGCGCTGGGCCGCGGCGTAACCTTCCTCAATCTTCGAATTGACGATTTCTTTATGCGCCTGCACGAATCTAGCTCTCGTTTCAATTCCGAGACGACCAGCGTAGTAAAGCAGCTTGTCGATGCTCTTTTTCGCGATCTTCCCGTTCAGCAGTTCGCTCACGCGGGGCTGCGGCTCTCCCAGGATCGCCTGGAGTTCCTTCTGCGAATATTTCTCCGAGTACTTCAGAATCGCCTGGTACAGCTCAGCCCTAAACTTCAGCGCCGCCGCGTGCTCCAGCGGGGAACGGAGATCATCCAGGACGTTTCCTCGCGTCACATGCCTGTGTTTGTCAGCTGCGCTTTTCATGTTTTTTCTCCAGCGCCAATCGCGCTTTAAGGGGCTCTGACCTCTCCAGGAGCTCAGTCGACCCCCAGAAAGGTGGTTGGCGCTTAAAGTTATTCACCGAGAAGTGAACAAGCCGTTGATGATATGCTGCTCTCGCCATGAACGAATTGCTTGCTTAGTTTTCATGTTTTTAAAACCACCGGCTGAACCCTTAAAGGCCCATTTAGAGAAGAGGAATCAAGAACTTGGTGGGCGGGTGCGGTTCTTGGTTGCCACTGACGAGGCGCAACTGCAAAATGACCTGTCTGCATTGCTTGACCGTATCTCAAATGATCTTCCGCCGGTAAGCTGACGCGAAGACTTTCCGCGAAAACTCGTCAGAATCTCTCCCGATCGACACAGTGTCGAATACTCAAAGTAGTTGTGACCAGTCGGCGCGCGAGGAGATGCCTTGAAGTTTTCGAATTTCTGGGGTTATCCGGAGAGGATACCAAATGTATTACAGAGGTTCTTACCGTTACCTTCTGAGAAATTCCAAATCTGCGTTGCTGGCTGCAGTCGAGATTTACAACAAGCCGCGATTCACATACCGAGACGAATGTTTCGTGATTCTGCTTTTAAATGGATGGGAACTCGCACTCAAGGCACTTCTTTCAAAAAACAAGCAGTCTATCTACTACCCCAAAAAACGGAAGCAGCCTTATCGAACATTCTCGTGGGCGGACGCATTTGAGAAATCAAAACCGTATCTTCCAAAGGCGCTCGATCCCCTTGCCGTAGGCTACAACCTAGAGCTACTAGCCAACTATCGCGACAATGCAGTTCACTTTTATAACGTCCGCGATTTTGGTGTACTTATCTACGCCCTGGCGCAGACAAGCGTCGTGAACCTGAAGGATTTCTATACAAAGGCTTTTGATGAGGACATCGCAACTGAGATTAACTGGAAACTATTACCTATCGGCATTGAGCCACCAGTGGATCCAATCGAATATATATCAAGGTCTGATCATGGGAGCGCGAGGGCCGCTGTGCGTCAATTCATCGCGGAACTTGCTACGGCGACGAAGGAGGTCGACAACGCTGGCCAGGACAGGGGCCGGCTGCTGACCGTTTTTGAGATTAAGCTTGAATCAACAAAGAAAATCAAAAGAGCAGATGCAGTGGTAGGAGTTGCCGCGCCCGAGGCGGCAACCGGCCCTCTTGCGATTATCAGACGCGTTGATCCAAATATCAGCCATCCGCTCCGTAAAAAGGAGATCGTTGAACAGGTGGCTACGCTCCACGGCCATCGGTTCACATCTCATATTTTTCAAGCAATTGCATGGAAGTATGACCTTAAGCGGCAGCCTCAATATTGTTGGCGAGCGACGGGTGGCGTTTTAACGAGATATTCGCAGGATGTCGTGGCCTTTGCAAAAAAAACTCACCAAAGCGGATCTCGAAGCGACACTGACAGACTACAGAGCACATCAGCGAAAGGCGGCGAGGGCGGGCTGAAGAGTGTGTTGCTTGATTCCCGAGCCGGGTCGGCTGATTCGGAACCGCCATCCGGGACGGATGAGGTAGCTTCGAGTGCTTGACGAGGGCCATCCACAGCTATATCGTCGCGGGCGAGGCTAACTAATGGCATCACCTGCACCGATACGGGCACCGAAAGCTGCGCCGCTGCAACGCGGCGACTGGATACGGGCGGCGTTTGCGCGACTGGCGCTGGATGGGATTGATGCGGTGCGCGTTGAGGTGCTGGCGCGGGATTTGCATGTGAGCAAGGGGAGCTTCTACTGGCATTTTCGCGATCGCGATGAGCTGGCGGGGGCGATGCTGGAGCAGTGGGACGAGGACGAGCGAGCGTGGCTTGCGGCGGCTGTGGCGGACGAGCGTAGCGCGGCGGCGCGTTGGGCGGAGCTGGTGAAACATTTGACCGATGACGCGCATAGCCGGCTCGAGGCGGCTTTGCGGGACTGGGCGCGTCGTGACGCGCGGGCGGCGGACCGGGCGCGTGGGATCGAACGGAAGCGGCGCGGATATATTGCCGAGGTGTTCGAGGACGTGGGATTTACGGCGCGGGCGGCGGAGGCGTGGTCGGAGATGGGGCTGCTGGTCTGTTTGGGGTGGGTCGACCGCGCAAGTCGAGACCCGGATTTTCGCAGCGCCCCGAAGCGCGGCCTAGGCGATTTCCTATCGGAGCTGGTCCTCGCAGCGTCAGCAAGGTCGGGCGGGGGCCGGTAGGCTCCTTGCCGGCTCTTTTGACTTCTCCCTTGTAGCTCTGGCTTCCAGCCGGCGTTTTTGACTCTTTTGCGAGCGCGCGATTTTTTGTGTCTCGTTTGTGCGGGGCGTCAGGTAAGGCGCACAGGCAGGAGTGCCTGTGCCACTGGAAAGCCAACCCTGCCGGTCTGAAGACCGGCGCTACAGGGGAAAAGGCCGGTCGGAACGCCTCAAAACTGCTTTCTGCTGCAACCTGTTTGCTGCAGTTGCGGCGCCACTTTTTGTCAGAACTGGCTGCGCTGCATTTTCTTCAATAGGGGCACGGCATGTCGAAGACCCGCCGTAGGAGGACCGTGCCCGCTGTCGCTATAATCGCAACGACGCTATGCGTGCACAGCGCCGGACGCGGATCGCAATTGCATTTTGTAGCGCCGGTCTTCAGACCGGCAGCCTCTAAATGTCCAAGAGGAGATGCATGAAAATTATTGGGCCATTTTTTAGCGCGGTTGCGGCGTTGCTGCTGGCGATCTTTGCACTTCATAACTTTGCGGCCACGGCTTCGGCTGAAGCTACGCGAGTCGTTACGATTACGGATCCGATTTTGAATATGCAGGCTTACTCGCTTTCGATTCCGGCGAATTGGATCTTCGACGGGGCGGTGATGCCGGGGACGAGTTGCAATGACGGGCCGTTTCCTGTGTTTCGGATGATGAGTCCGGACGGGCTGACCGGCGTGAAGCAGCTGCCGCGGCTTGATTGGACTTGGGCGGACAACAATGGGAAGCCGCTGAAGAGCGGCGAGGAATGTCTGCCGTATAAGCGAGAAGTGCCAGCCGAGGAAGTGCTGAAATACATGGTGGGCGTGCTGGAGGTGGAATACGTGCGGGAAGAGCCGGCGGCCGATTTGGAGCAAACGCGCAGGAACGCGGCGGCGCAGAGTTCGAATATGTTTGCAGTGTCGGCGGACAAGGCGCGCGCTGTGGTGCGGTATCACATCAACAAAATTGCGATTGAAGAGAAGCTGAACGTGTTTGTGTCGTGCAGGTACTTTCGAAACATCGGGCAGCATGGCTGCAGCGCGAGCGTGTCGCGCGTGTGGGCTCCGGAGAAGAGCTTTTCGGACGCGACCTTTCAGCCGATCGTGAAATCATTCGTCGTGGACAAGCAGTGGACCGATGCGCGGACCAAGATCTATGTTCAAAAAATCAACGATATGTCGGAAGCGTCGATGCGCGCGATCCGGCAGATGGGCGACGAGGCTATGCGGCGGAGTAAGGCGCAGTTCAATGCGTTCAATCAGGCGCAGGAGATGCGGCAGCGGCAGCACGAGCAGTTTCTGGCGTCAATGCAGCGCGGGACTGATATGTCGATGGCGCGGGCCTCGGAAAGCGCGAATGCGCGGCATCAGGCGGCGGATGATTGGTGCGATTACTCGCTCGATCAGCAGAAGCGGCTCGATCCGAGGACTGGCGAAATTACGAAGGATTCGAGCGCGTACAGTTATACGTGGGTGAACGAGCAGGGGAAGCGGGTGCAGACGAATGACGTGAATGCGAACCCCAATGGAAATGGCACCGGGAATTGGACGCTGCAGGAGAATGTGCGGTAGGGAAGATATTCCTATCGGACACCAATCGCATCTTCGCGCCGACTTGCCAACGGCGGTATAATCGGATTATACGAATGAGAGTTGATACCCCCAGGGTTCGGCCGCCGCAGGATACTGCCTCCGCATGAAAACTCCGCAAGAGCTGGATAATCGGGAACGCGTGTTGCTTGTCGGCGTGGGGCTGAAGAAATCTGCGCGTGGACGTATGGGTGATCCTACGTCTGCGGGGCGTGACTCGCTCGAAGAGCTGACGGAGCTGGCTGAGAGCGCGGGCGCGAAAATCGAAGGCTCGCTGCTGCAGGTGCGCGAGGCGCTTGATCCCGCGACGCTCGTGGGGCGCGGCAAACTCGAAGAAATTCGCGTGGAAGCCGAGATGCGGCACGTGCCGCTGGTGATTGTCGATCACAACCTGACGCCCGTGCAGCTGCGCAACATGGAGAAGGGAATTGGGCGGCGCGTGATTGACCGGACGCAGTTGATCCTGGATATTTTCGCGACGCATGCGCGGACGCGCGAAGGCCAGTTGCAAGTGGAGCTCGCGCAACTGAATTATCTGCTGCCGCGGCTTGCTGGCAAGGGGGCGGAACTTTCGCGGCTGGGCGGCGGAATCGGGACGCGCGGACCTGGCGAACAAAAACTCGAAACCGACCGGCGGCGGATTCGCGATCGCGTTGGGAAAATTAAAGAGGCGATCGAAACCGTTCGCCGCCAGCGAACCACGCGACGGCGCGCGCGGCAGGCGGTGCCGCTGGGGATGATCGCGCTCGTGGGCTACACGAACGCGGGGAAGTCGACGCTTTTCAACGCGCTGACGCACGCTGAAGTGCTGACGTCGCCGCAGATGTTTGCGACGCTCGACCCAACGATTCGTGCGGTGCGTCTGCCTTCGCGGCGGCGCGTGCTGCTGAGCGACACGGTGGGATTTTTGCGCGACTTGCCGCCGGATTTGATCGCGGCGTTCCGCGCGACGCTCGAAGAAGTGCAGGAGGCGGCGCTGATCCTGCATGTCACTGATATTGCCAATCCGCATCACGCCGAGCAAGACGCCGAAGTGGAAAAGGTTCTCGATGATCTCGGCGTGAAGAATACGCCGCGCGTGCACGTGTTTAACAAAATCGACCAGCTCGATCCCGAGCAGCTCGCAAATTTGCAAAGCGCGAACGGCCACAACGGGCAAAAGGCATTCACGTCCGCCGCCACCGGCGCCGGCCTCGAAGATTTGCTCACCCGCATCGACGCCGTGCTACCCGGCGATCCCCTCGTCCATTTGCATCTTCGCGTGCCGCTCTCGAATGGCCGCGACTTGGCGGTAATCCACGCCTGCGGCCGGGTACTCAGTTCGGAAGTGCGCGACGGACATATGCATGTTGACGCAGAACTGCCCGAATCTGTTGCGCGTCAGTTGCGCGAGTTCGTGCCCATTTAAAGCGGCGAGGGGTGAGAAAAGTCCTATTACTAGTACCTCTTAGGGACGGTGGGTGGATGCGAACTGTGGAAATCGTTGTGGAAAAGGGCCTGCCGAAATCGCAAAAACCTTTTTAATCGAGAGAGTTATACGGAATCGCATATTTCGATATGCATCCCTAAGTCGTTCCACCTCTATCGCTTAGTGGCGTCACAGCCGCTCTCTTAGGGGAAATACTCACAGGCGGCGTCCGTTTTTCTTCGCACACGAATTTGCACAGCGTTGCAGCAATTTGTTCGCTAACAGTCACTAGCTACAGGATTTGCTGTACCGCACCTTAGGGGAATCGCCTTAACAGGTGGTCAAGTCGCGTGTACCGTTGACTCACTCGATATCGACGTTTATAGTGAACTGGCATCCACGGCTGGCGGCCTACTCGGCGTCTGCCAATTGAGACAATCCCGTGAGCGCGATGAATCTGCCGAACAGTCTTACCGTGCTCCGGATTTTTTTCGTTCCGCTTCTTGTGGTCGTCCTGCTTACACGCCAGCCGAATTTTGACTTCTGGGGTTTGCCGATCCATTTCGAAGTGTGGGGCGTGCTGATTTTGCTGATGGCCGCTGCCACGGACGTGATGGACGGCTACATCGCGCGAAAGCGGCGCGAGATTACGACGCTGGGAATTCTGCTCGATCCGATCGCGGACAAGCTGCTGATTTCGGCTGCGTTTATTTCGCTGGTGCAGATGGGGCTGGTGCCGGCGTGGATGGTGGTGATCATTATCGGCCGCGAATTTATTGTGGTAGGGCTGCGCGAGATTGCGTCGGTGGAAGGGTTGGTGATTCCGGCGTCGCCGCTGGGCAAGACGAAAATGATTTTGCAGGTGCTCGCGGGCTGCGCTGTGATTCTGACGGCGAAGTCATACGTCGCTGAAACTGCTCGGTATCGTGCTGATGTGGCTGGTGGTGTTGAGCGCCGTGGCATCGGCGATTCACTACTTCCAGATGTTCTGGAGCCAGATCGATATTCGCGTGCAGGAGCGGCGACGGGCTGTAATTCTTGTAAAGCCCGAAGAGAAGCACCAGGATGTCTCCCACTCGCTGATTCAGCGAAGCAGGCTCTCCTTGATGTGGCAAGGCGAGCGGTGATTCTCGCCGTCGAACGCCGCGAAATACTGCAAGACCTTCCCGATGATGAAGCGTTGCGGCAGCTTGGGAACGCATTCGTTACGCTGCATCGAATGGGACGCTTGCGCGGATGCGTCGGGCAACTTGCGTCGAAGGAGCCGCTGGTTTCGGTGGTTGCTTATTGCGCGATGGCAGCGGCGCTGGATGACCCGCGCTTCGCTCCGATGACTCCACCGGAGATCGACGGCCTTGCAATTGAAATCTCTGTGCTTTCGCCGCTCGTGGAGATTTCCAGCGAGCAGGTCGAACCCGGAAAGCACGGTTTGATGGTTTCGCGAGGGGTAAAACGCGGCGTTTTACTGCCTCAGGTAGCCCAGCAATTCGGTTGGACAGCAGAGCGTTTTCTGGAAGAGACATGCCTGAAGGCCGATCTCGAGCGCGACGACTGGAAGCAGCCCGGAACGCGCGTGCAAGGATTTACCGCCGAAATCTTCAGCGAAGCAGGATTCCACGCAGCTCAGCGGCGCGAAGAAACGGACGTACGAGCAAAATCAAACTATTCGACTTCGATGTAATCGCCCGCGTAAATCTGGTGAAGGCTGAATGTGATTAGAACGCTTGAAGAATTCGGCGCGGCGCGCACCACAACTCCCTCGCCGATCACCTCGCGAGGCACGTTGTCCCATTGATATTTTGCAGGGGCGCTTCCGAAGCCGTAAATGTCAAAAGCAGCCCGCTTGGTTTGATACGCCGTTTCGTGCTCGGTTCCCTGATAGCGGAAAATTCGGAAGTAGTCGCCGACTTTCACGCCCTGCGAAGTGCCCAGGTTGACGTAAATAATGTCGTTGGTCCCGTCGAGGCTGGCGAACTGCTTGCCCGAAATCACCATGGCAACCGGCTTGCCGCTAGGCGGCGCGAAGCTGTCGAAGTTGGCTTCTGATTTCAAGGTGGGGCCGGGCGCTGGTTGAAGGGCAGCACGATGTCGCCGCGCTGGATGTAATCGCAGGAATTCACGATCTGGGCGATGGAGACGTTCGGCTGCGCCACGACGACGCGTACGCGGCCCTCATCTTCCCAGACGGTTCCCATTTTCTTGAGGATTGAGAACTGCCACTTGGTCCATTCGATATCGTGGGATCGGTAGTCGCGCGGATCACGGAAAATTCGTCGCCCACTTTAACGCCCTGGCTGGAGCCTTTGTTGATGTAGATGTAGTCGCCTTCCTGGAACGTATTCTTATAGTTCGACTCTTCGCCGGTAATCACGTAGGTGTCGCGCGGGACAGACTCGCTGGTGACGGTTCCCGAGCAGTAGATGTCGTCCTGAGTCGTGGACAGCGCCTCTATCCTGCGCGGCAATCGCGCCCCCGGACAGGGCCAAAATTAGACCAGCAAGGACAATTTTCCCGCGCATAATGCATGCTCCTTTGAAATCTGTGCGCCGACACAGGGCGCCACCCGATGATTCGACCGTAACAAACGGGTATGGGAGCGTCAAGGCAAGGTCTGCGTGCGCTTTACACATTGAGTAACCGCATGGTAGAAGCCAGAACCCCTGTACGGATGGACAGGTCCGCGTGAGCGGCGGGTGGATGCCGAACGCGGTGGCGATTTAGCGGTAAGCGGACGAAAATTGGCGGTGTGGATAGACAGGAAATGATTGGCGAGTCAAAAATTTGCGCGGTCGTAGCGGCGGAAGAGTGCTGCAGCGATGTGGCGGCAGCTCGAGTGGGCGCTTGTGCAGACGAAGACGATCGAATTGCGCCTGGATTGGCTCGCGAATGACGGCGAGATCGAGCGGTTTCTCGCCCGGCTGGCGGCGAACGGCCGGGAGGAGCGGTGCTCGGCGCAGGCGTAACATTTATTGCGACTTGCCGACGGCGCGAAGCGGGAGGCCGCTATCGCGGGACGATTGCCAAACAGCTTATCCATCTCGGCGCTGCGCTGCGAGCCGGATGCGAATGGTACGACCTTGAAATTGAGTCGGCGTCGCGTTGCCCGTGCGAGCTTCTCGACGTCTTACTTGGTGAAGGCCGGCAAATCTGCTCGGCTCACTTCTTTCAAGCGCGCGCCAAGAGATTTCAAGCCGGTGGTCGCCACGTTGTCGAGTGTGCGGTCGGATGCGATCAAGATTGCAGCGCAGTGCGAATCACTTTCGGAGGCACGGCGCGTGATGGCGATTGCACGCGGCCGGCGCAACGCGATCGCAGTGCCGATGGGCGACGTTGCGCTTCCGATGCGCGTCCTCGCATTACGCGAACGGAGGAACTTTATTTACGCGCCCGTGGAAAACGCCACGGCTCCCGGCCAGGTTTCGCTCAATCAGATGAAGAATCTTTATCGCGCTGATCAGCATGAACCGGCAGACTCGGGTGTACGGCGTGATTGGCAATCCCGTTGGCCATTCTCTGTCGCCGCAGATTCAGAATGCCGGCTTTCAGGCGCGCGGACGTCAACGCCGTCTATTTGCCGTTTCTGGTGCACGACTTGAAGGACTTTTGCAATTCGATCGAGCCGCTAAGGATGAAGGGATTCAGCGTCACGATTCCGCACAAGGAAGCGATTCTTCGCTATCTCGATGACTGCGACCAGCTCGCCGCATCTATCGGAGCGGTGAATACGGTGTTCGTGCGGGCAGACGGAAAGCTCATCGGCTACAACACGGATTACGTCGGCGTGCTTCGCGCGCTCGAACGCGCATGCCGCTGCGCGGCAGCCGCGTGCTGATTTTTGGCGCGGGAGGAGCGGCACGTGCAGTTGCATTTGCGCTTTCTCGCAGCAGGCGCATCGGTTTGTATTTGTGCGCGACGGGCTGCGCGGGAAAGCCGACTCTTGCTCGAGCGGCAGGCGGGGAAGCCAATCGCGCGCAAGCATTTGAAATCGGAATTTTTCGACGCGATCGTGAACGCTACTCCGGTGGGCATGTATCCCGCGGTTGAGCAGTCGCCACTTGAAGCGCGCGAATTGAATTGCCGGCTTGTATTTGACACAATTTATCGTCCGCGCCAGACGAAACTGCTGCAACTTGCGGCTCGGCGTGGAATCGAAACAGTTTCCGGAGTGGAGATGTTTGTGGCGCAGGGAACTGCGCAGTGGGAAATTTGGACGGGCCAGCGCGCGCCGGTGAAGGCGATGCGCAAAGCCGTTCTTGCGGCACTGCAACGCGAAGAGAAAAGACAGAGCGGAAAGCGCTCCGCCTGACGCGCAACGCCTTGCGGACGACAATATGATTCAGCCTGATTTCAAAACATTCTCGAAGCTCGCGCGCCAGGGAAACCTTGTCCCGGTCTACGAGACCTATACCGCGGATTTGCTGACGCCCGTGGGCGCTCATCTGCGCATCGCGCACGACGCGAAATATTCGTTCCTGCTGGAAAGCGTGGAGGGCGGCGAGAACATCGCGCGTTACACCTTCACCGGCGCGAATCCGAACGAAGTGTTTCGCGCGCGCGGACGCAATCTGCACGCTCGAAACCGGTGGCCGCGAAATCCGTCAGTTTCGACGATGAATCCGGTCGAGCAATTGCGACGACTGACGGCGCGCTACCGTCCCGTCCGCGTGCCCGGACTTCCGCCGTTGATCGCCGGCGCGATCGGCTATTTCGCTTACGACATGGTGCGGCTCGTCGAAAAGATTCCCGCAACAGGGCGCGACGATATGGGGCTCGACGATTGCGTCATGATGTTCTATCTCGGCCTGATCGCGTTCGACCACGTGCAGCATCGCGTCTGGATTATTCGCAATGTTTTTACCGAGGGCGAGGGAAGCCTGCGCGAGAAATACGATGCGGCGGTGCGCGAAATCGCGAAGCGCGGCGGACACTCGAAGGACCGCTTGCCCAAGCAGCGCCGTGCGACGCGAAATACGCGGACCGCTGCGCGTTCGCTCGAACATGACGCAAGTCGCAATATCTTGGCCGCGCGTGCAAAAAGCGAAGAGCTACATTCGCGCGGGCGATATTTTTCAAATTGTGGTGAGCCAGCGATTTTCGGCGCGAAAACGAATGCCGATCCATTTGAAATTTATCGCGCGCTGCGGGTGGTAAATCCTTCACCGTATCTTTATTTTCTGAAGCTGGACGATGTTTCGGTGGTGGGTAGCTCGCCGGAAATGCTCGTGAAGGTGCAGGGCCGCGATGCTTTCTACCGGCCGATTGCGGGAACTGTTCCGCGCGGGCGCAACGAAGAAGAGGATCGCGAGCTCGAAGCGAAACTGCTCGCCGATCCCAAGGAGCGCGCCGAGCACGTGATGCTCGTGGACCTCGGTCGCAACGATCTTGGGCGCGTGTGCGAGTACGGCTCGGTGAAAGCCGGACCGGCTGATGTTCGTCGAGCGCTACTCGCACGTGATGCATTTGGCGTCGAGTTTGCGGGGGCGGTTGCGCGAAGGCGTGGATTGTTTCGACGCGCTGATGTCGTGCTTTCCGGCGGGCACGCTTTCGGGCGCGCCAAAGTTCGCGCGATGGAAATTATTGACGAGCTCGAGCCGACGCGTCGCGGAATTTACGCGGCGCGATTCTGTATCTCGATTTTTCCGGCAATCTCGATTCGTGCATCGGGCTGCGCACGCTCGTCGCGAAAAACGGGCGAGCGTACATTCAGGCAGGCGGCGGAGTCGTGGCGGATTCGGTGCCTGAGCGCGAATACGAGGAATCGGCGAATAAAGCTCGCGCGCTGGTAACGGCGCTCGAAATCGCACATGGTGAGCGTCCGAGGAAATAAATCACGGACTGCTGTATTCTTGAATTGCGTCGCTTAAATTGCAACCATGATTCTGCTTCTCGACAACTACGATTCGTTCACTTACAACCTGGCGCAGTACCTCGGCCAGATGGGGCAGGAACTCGAAGTGCGTCGCAACGATCAGATCACGCTCGACGAAATCGAGAAAATGCGGCCTGAGCGCATCGTGATTTCTCCGGGTCCGTGCACGCCAAAGGAAGCTGGCATCAGCGTTCCGCTGATTCAGCGCTTCGCGGGCAAAATTCCGATTCTCGGCGTTTGCCTGGGACATCAGGCGATCGGAGCGGCATTTGGCGGACGCGTGATTCGCGCGCGCAAAGTGATGCACGGCAAAACGAGCGACATTCACCACGACGGCAAGACGATTTTTCGCGGCCTGCCGCAGAAATTTCAGGCCACGCGCTACCATTCGCTGATCGTCGAGCGGAAATCGCTGCCGCACGAACTGGAAATCTCCGCCGAGACGGACGACGGAACGATCATGGGCCTGCGTCATCGCAAAATGAACGTCGAAGGCGTGCAGTTTCATCCGGAGTCGGTTCTCACCGAGGCGGGATTCCAGCTTCTCGAAAATTTCCTCAGCGTCTAGAATAAAATTCGAGTTTTGCGAGATGCTCAATGAATCCGCGTTCGCGCAGCCCCATTTGCCGCGTCGTATCCTTCTGCTGCTCTCTGATTTTGGTGGCGACGCTGGGATATGCTTCGCCAACCTCCTACCTCGGCTTTGACGCGAACGACTACCCGGGCGACGCAGCGCTTCAGTCGATGAGGCGCACGTTTACGTTCGCCGGATACTGGCTGAATAATCCGCCGGGTGCGGATACAAATGGCTGGGTGGGGAAGCGCGCGGCGCTTTTGAAAAACGGCTTTGGTTTTCTTGTGCTCTTCAACGGGCACACGATCAGTGAACTAAAATCTCTTGGAAACGCAGCCGAAGCGGGCAAGAAGGATGGGCAATCAGCTGCTTCGCTCGCGCAGCAGGAAGGCTTTCATTCCGGCACCGTGATTTTTCTGGATCAAGAAGAAGGCGGCCGGATGACGGACGATCAGAACGCGTACATCTTTGCGTGGGTTGACGCAGTGATCGCGGGCGGATTCCGTGCAGGAATTTATTGTTCTGGAATGCCCGCGAAGGAAGGCAGAGGGCAAACAATTGTCACTGCGGACGATATTCGGGCGCGCGCGGGACCGCGAAAGATTTCTTACTTCGTGTACAACGATGCTTGCCCGCCAGCGCCTGGTTGTGTGTATCCGAAAAATCCGCCACTACCGTCCGCGAGCGGTGTGCCGTACGCCTCGGTGTGGCAGTTCGCACAGTCGCCGCGCCGCCATGAATTAACGAAGCGCTGCGCTGCCACTTACAACTCGGACGGCAATTGCTACGCGCCGGGTGCGGGGCCCGGCTCTGTTAATCTGGATCTAAGCTCGGCGCTTTCGCCCGACCCATCGGACGGACGCAAATGATCGCCGAGCGCTCGCCGTACGCTCTCGAAGTCGACAACATCGTGAAGGTGTATCCTGCGCGGCGGAATGGACTGTTCGGAGCGCGCAGTGAGCCGGTGTGCGCGATCGACGGGCTTAGTTTTAATGTTCCACGCGGTTCGATTTTCGGAATGCTGGGGCCGAACGGCGCGGGCAAGACAACGCTGCTGAAGATTTTCGCGACGCTTCTGCAACCTTCGAGCGGACATGCGCGCATTGAGGGCTTTGACGTAGTCGAGCAGCCGCTGGAAGTTCGCCGAAGGATGTCGATGGTACTGCAGGAGACTGCCGGCGAGATGTTTCTTTCCGTGCGCGACAATTTGCTTACGTACGCGGGGTTTCACGGGCTCGCCAGGGCTGAGGCGGAACGCGGGGCTGCCGAGATCATGCAGCTTTTCGATCTCACGGCGGAGGCCGATCGCAAAGTGCAGGATCTCAGTGGTGGGTTTCGACGGCGGGTGCAAGTGGCGAAAGTGTTTCTGGTGGATACGCCCGTGCTGTTCCTGGATGAATTTTCGACTGGGATGGATCCGATTCTGAAGCGCGCGGTGATGGATGCTCTGCGGAAGGCATCGGCGCGGGGGCGCACGATTGTTCTTACGACGCAAATTCTGAGCGAGGCGGAGGAGTTGTGCGACGACATTTTAATTCTGAACAAGGGCCGGCAAATCGCGCGCGGCGACTTGCACGCTTTGAAGCTGCTATCGCAGGATGTGTACGAAGTGGCGATCACGTTCGATTCGCTGCCTGCAGGAATCGAAGGCGAGATTGCCGCGTTGCATCCTGTGCGTGCGCAGATTAACGGTAATACGCTCGAATTCTGCGTGAAGGCTCAGGAGGCGGAGGCGCTGGGGCTTGTCGCCGCGCTAGCGAAGAAGGGCCGCGTGCTGCGCGTCGAGATTGGCGGGGCGAGTCTTGAAGATATTTTTGTCGAGCTGACGCAGAAGGCCGGCGTGGAAGCGCGGTAGTAGAACGCGTCCGGCAGGAGCGATCGTGTCGTCGATTTCCGCCATGCTGTATCGCGAGACAAAGATTCGCGCGACGAACATTACGTTCGTGTTTTGGGATCTTTTCTATCCGCTTTGCTACCTGCTGGTGTTTGGGGTGGGCGTGACGGCTTCTCTGGGCACTCCGCAGTCTGCGCCGGGCGTAACGTACAATTCATTTTTTCTCGCGGGCGTGCTGGGCATGGCGAGTTTTGGCATCGCGTCGAATAGCTCGTGGTCGTTTTTTATGGATCGCGACAATGGAATTTTCTACGAGATGCTGACGTATCCGATGAGCCGGTCGGAATATCTGCTCGGCAAAGTGCTATTCAATGTGTTTATCGCGATTGTGCAGATGGTGATCACACTCGGGCTGGGCACCTGGCTGCTGGGAATCCGGCTGCGTATCGATCTTCTGCCGCTGCTTGTGGTGACGGTGATCTTCGGGACCGCCGGATGGTTTTTCTTTTACACGATTTTCGCTTTGAAGATTCGCCGCAACGACATTTTCAACAGCGTTACATCCGTTTTTTATTTTGTGTTCCTTTTTGCGAGCTCAATGTTTTATCCGCTCGAACCACTGCCACGCTGGTTTCGCGTGATCGGACTCTCGAATCCGATTACGTGGCAGGTGGATTTGCTTCGCTACACGTCGATCGGGCTCGGCACCCCGCACCAGCTAGGGATGGAAGCAGTTGCGTTCGGGATTTTTGTTCTGGCGTGTTTCGGCTACTCGGTCCGCAGCTTGACGCAGATTTAGTTGAGGCCGAGTCTGGTTTACTCCGATCCGGAGAGTGCTCGTTTGCCGTCGCGCTGGGTGAACGCGATAAATCCTTCGAGCTTTTCGCGCGCTGCGCCGGAATCGATTGATTCTGCCGCCACGCGGACGCCGTCGAGAAAATCCGCGGCGCGGCCAGCAGCAACGAGAGCCGCGGCGGAATTGGCGAGCACGATTTCGCGGTGCGCTCCATTCGCGTGGTGATGCGACGAGGGACCGAAGATGCGAAGAATAATTTCCGCATTGTGCTTCGCATCGCCGCCTCGAATCTCTTCCGTCGGCCAGCGGCGCAAGCCGAAATCTTCCGGCGTCACAGTCAGGCTTCGTACCGAACCGTCGCGCAACTCGGAAATGTGCGTCTCACCTGATATCGAAATTTCGTCCAAGCCTTCGGCGCCATGAAAAACAAAAGCGCGCCGCACGCCCAGTTCGCCTAGCGCTCGTGCGACCAACTCGGTCAGGCTTGGGTCATACACTCCAACGATCTGCACCGACGCTCCGGCGGGATTCGTCAGCGGCCCGAGCAGGTTGAACACTGTGCGCATGCGGAGTTCGCGCCGCACCGGCATGGCATGTCGCGTCGCAGCATGCATCGCCGGGGCAAACATGAATCCAATGCCGATTTCCTCGATTGAGCGCGCCACACGGTCCGGCGCCAGATCGATTTTCGCGCCGAGCGCCTCGAGCACATCGGCCGATCCGCAGCGCGAGCTGACTGAGCGATTGCCGTGCTTCGCGACCGGCACTCCCGCGCCAGCAATCACGAATGAAGCTGCGGTTGAGATATTGAATGTCCCGGCTGCATCGCCGCCCGTCCCTGCCGTGTCGACGAGAACTTCGTTTTTCGCAGCGCGACCGGCCGGGAAAATCGGCGTCGCATGGCGGCGCATCGCCCTTGCGAAGCCAACCACCTCGTCAACCGTCTCGCCCTTGATGCGCAGCGCCGTGAGCAAGCCTGCGATCAGCGCATCACTCGCGCGTCCCGCAAGAATGTCTTCCATCGCAGCTTCGGCTTCAGCGCGCGTTAGATCTTGATCGGCCACGATTTTTTCAAGCGCTTCGAGGATCATGAGATTAAGGGATCGACGCACCGTGCATCGCTGCGTTTTCGCTGGCTGGTTTCATTTCAAGAGCCACAGCGCTCCTTGCTCGTCCTCGACGTTCCAAGTAAACTTAGCAGCTCTTGCGAGCATAAAATACTAGCACTATTCAGGGCGAGCTTTCGAAAGCCGATGGAGTAGGAATGAAGATTCACGAATATCAGGCCAAGGCGATCCTGGCGAAATTTGGCGTGCCGGTTCCGCGCGGCGAGGTAGTTTTCAAAAAAGACGAAGCGCGCGCCGTGGCCCAGCGGCTTGGTACCCCGGTCGTAGTGGTGAAAGCGCAGATTCATGCGGGCGGGCGCGGCAAGGCGGGTGGCGTGAAGCTCGCGAAATCAGCCGATGAAGCTGCCACAAATGCCGAACGCATCCTCGGAATGAAGCTCGTTACGCCGCAAACGGGCCCGGAAGGACGCATCGTTCGCCGCTTGCTGATCGAAGAAGGCCTCGACATCAAGCGCGAGCTTTACCTCAGCATTCTCGTTGATCGCGCGGTGGGCGCGCCCGTATTTATGGCGAGCACCGCGGGTGGAATGGAAATTGAGGAAGTCGCGAAGGACAATCCCGAAGCGATATTGCGCGAGACGATCCATCCCGCCACCGGATTGCTTCCGTTTCAAGCACGTAAACTCGCGTTCGGTCTGGGACTCGCGCCGGAAGTTGTGAACGCGGCGGTGCCGTTTCTTCAATCACTCTATCGCGCGTTCATGGAGACGGACGCATCGCTCGTAGAAATTAATCCGTGCGTTGTCACTGGCGATGGTCGGCTCGTTGCGCTCGATGCGAAGGTTACTTTCGACGACAATGCGCTCTATCGTCATCCGGAATTCAAGGACCTGCGCGATCTGGAGGAAGAGACGCCACTGGAAGTGGAAGCTTCGAAATTCAAACTGAACTACATCAAGCTCGATGGCACCGTCGGCTGCATGGTCAACGGTGCCGGTCTCGCAATGGCCACGATGGACATCATCAAACTCAGTGGCGGCAGCCCAGCGAATTTCCTTGACGTGGGTGGTGGCGCCTCCGAAGAGCAGGTGAAAAACGCGTTTCGCATTTTGCTCAGCGATCCGAACGTGAAAGCCGTGTTCGTGAATATTTTCGGCGGCATTCTTCGCTGCGACGTGCTGGCGAGCGGCGTCGTGAACGCGGCGAAAGAACTGAAATTCAAAGTTCCGGTGGTCGTTCGCATGGAAGGCACCAACGTCGAGAAAGGCCAGGAAATTTTGCGCAACTCAGGCTTCAATTTCACGATCGCAAGTGGCATGAAGGATGGGGCGGAGAAAGTCGTCGCGCTCGCGGAAGGTGCGCGATGAGCGTTCTGATCGACAAGAACACGCGCGTCGTCGTGCAAGGCATCACGGGCCGCGAGGGCAGCTTTCACGCGCAGCAGATGCTCGATTACGAGCACGAAAGTGGTTGCTGGGGTGACGCCCGGCAAAGGCGGAACAAAACATCTCGGCGTGCCGGTGTTTAACACCGTTGCCGAGGCCGTTGCGAAAACGGGAGCGAATGCATCGATCATTTTCGTTCCGCCTCCGTTTGCCGCCGATGCGATTCTCGAAGCTGTCGACGCAAAGTTGCCGCTCGTGATCTGCATCACCGAGGGCGTGCCGGCGCTCGACATGGTGCGCGTGGCCGCGGCGATGAAAGATTCGAACACGCGCTTGATCGGACCGAATTGCCCGGGCGTAATTTCCCCCGGAAAATGCAAGATGGGTATCATGCCCGCGTCGATTCACAAGCCGGGGAACGTGGGCGTCGTCAGTCGCAGCGGCACGCTCACCTATGAAGCCGTCGGCCAGCTCACGGAGCTTGGGATCGGGCAATCCACATGCATCGGCATTGGCGGCGATCCAATCATCGGCACCAGCTTTCTCGACTCGATTCGCATGTTCAACGACGATCCCGATACGCACGCGATCGTGATGATCGGCGAAATCGGCGGCAATGCCGAAGAAATTGCGGCTGAATACATCAAAAAACATGTGAAGAAGCCGGTTGTCGGATTCATCGCTGGACAGACTGCCCCGCCGGGCCGCCGCATGGGCCATGCCGGCGCGATCATCAGCGGCGGGCAGGGAACAGCAATCGGAGAAATACAAAGCGATGCGAGCCGCCGGCATTCACACCATGCAAAGCCCTGCTGATATTGGCGAAACGATCGCGCGTGTAATGGGCGCTTCGAAACCGAAATCGAGCACAAAACCAAAAGCCGCGGCAAAGAAAAAATCGTCGAGAAAACCGTCGAAACGCAGAAAACGTTAGGTCTTCGACCGCAACAAAACTAAATGGAGGATTGATCTCTTGGCGATCTGAGCGCACCTTAGCAATCATCAAGCCGGACGCTGTCGGCCGGGGAATTTCCGCGGACATACTGAGTCGGATTCACGCAGCAAAATTTCAAATCGTGGCCATTAAGTCGATGCGCCTGACCAAGGCGCAAGCGGAAGGATTTTATGCCGTACATCGCGAGCGGCCATTTTTCAACGAGCTGACCGATTTCATGAGTTCAGGCAAAGTAGTCGTGATGGTGCTCGAGGCGGAAGACGCGATTGCGAAATGGCGCGACACGATGGGAGCCACCGACCCCGCGAAAGCCGCCCCCGGCACGATTCGCAAGGAACTCGGCACGAGCATCCAGAACAATTGCACACACGGCTCGGACGCGCCCGAAACCGCCGCCTTCGAGATCAGCTATTTCTTTGCAGGCGAAGAGCTCGTTTAGCCCTCGCTTTCGGCTCGCCGTTAGTCCTTTGTAGCGCTGGTCTTCAGACCGGCAGGGTTTGACTTGGAAATTAACCCGTCACACGTAGCCGAAACCAACCTGCCACCCTGAAGGGTGGCGCTACAAAAGACTCTGTTGTGCCCGACCCGCGATTCTCGGCTCCTTTTCCAGAGAAGAGTTCAATTCGAGTAGAATACCCAGGGTTGTTAATTGTGGAACCAGCGCGCGAACTCGGGAAGCTGCTTTTCGTTTGCGGAATTGCCCTCGCAGTTATCGGAGGATTTTTCTTTTTTGGCGGGCGCTTGCCTTTTCGCCTCGGGCGCCTGCCCGGCGATATCACCTATGAGGGCAAAAATAGCAGCTTCTATTTTCCGATCGTCACTTGCATTGTCTTGAGCGTCGCGCTAACTCTGATTCTCTGGGTCATAAATTTGTTCCGGCGCTAGAATTCCAGTGATAACGACATGAGCCAGGCTTCGCTTTTCAATCTGATGCCCGAGCGGCGTGTGTGGAAAGTCAGCGAACTAACTGACCGCATTCGTGATCTGCTCGAAAGCGCTTTCTTTGACATCTGGGTCGAAGGCGAAGTCTCGAATTTCCGCGCAGCACAGTCCGGCCATCTCTATTTCACGCTAAAGGACGCGCACGCACAGATCCGCTGCATCTGTTTCCGCGATCAGGCGCGGGGACTGAAATTCCGGCCCGAAGACGGCTTGCACGTCACGGTACGCGGCTCGATCAGCGTCTACGATGTTCGCGGCGAATATCAGATTTACGTCACGAACATCGAGCCGGTCGGCCTAGGCGCTCTGCAGCTTGCCTTCGAACAGTTGAAGAAGCGCCTGCAGGAAGAAGGCCTTTTCGACGAATCCCGGAAGAAGCCATTGCCCGTCTTGCCGCGATGCATCGGCATTGTCACATCTCCCACTGGCGCCGCCATCCGCGACATTCTTCGGGTTTTAAAGCGCCGTTTTCCAAACGCGCATGTGCGACTCTATCCAGTGAAAGTGCAGGGCGACGGCGCCGCGAAAGAAATCGCCTCCGCCGTGAATTATTTCAATCGCGCGAAATTTGCGGATGTGCTGATCGTCGCGCGCGGCGGAGGCTCGCTGGAAGATTTGTGGGCGTTTAATGAGGAAGTAGTCGCGCGCGCGATTTCCGCCTCTGAAATTCCTGTGATCACAGGTATCGGGCACGAAACCGATTTCACGATTGCCGATTTTGTCGCGGACCTGCGCGCGCCCACGCCTTCGGCCGCCGCAGAGCAGGTCGTGCGTTCGCGCCAGGAATTCGAGCGGCACATTGCTGAGCATCAGCGGCATCTGGTGCAGCAGATGCGTTATTGGTTTTCCGAGCGTCGCCACCGCGTGCGCGATCTACAAACCCATCGCGGCTTTCGCCAACTCGAAATTCTCGTGCGCCGCCGGCGCCAGCAGGTGGACGAGCTTTCGTCGTCGCTCGTGATTGGATTGCGATTGCGACTTGGCACCAGTCGGCAGCGCCTCACAAAGGCGAGCGCGCAAATTGGGTCGTTTGACCTGCGCGCCCGCGCTGTGGTCGTGCGCCGCCGGATCGATCAGCATCGCCTTGCGTTGATCGCAGCGCTCGAGCGAGTGATGACGCGCAAACGCAGGGCCTACGGCTCGGCGCAAGTGCGCTTCGCAGCCCTCGATCTGCGCGCGCGAGTGGCGCGCTGGCATCATGTGGTTGAGAGGCGCGTTGCCGAATTAGAGGCCCGTGCTGAACGCCTCTTGGCAGGGAAGCGCCAGCGCTTCGAAGCCGCCAAATTGCAACTCGAAGAGCGCAGCCCGTTCCGCATCCTCGAACGTGGCTACGCCATCGCCTACGACGCCTCAGGGAAAGTGCTGCGGTCAGTGGATCAGGTCGCGCTCGGCGAAGATATTTCGTTGCGCCTCGCGAGCGGCGAACTCGGCGCCACCGTTAAGCACAAGAACGAAGCCTAGGCGGGTCACATACAACACATACAAAAGAACTACTCTTCGTCGTTAATGCCGCCGGAAACTTTGAGTACCGCGAGGAAAGCTTCCTGCGGAATATCTACGCGCCCGACGCGCTTCATGCGCCGCTTGCCTTCTTTCTGCTTCTCTAGCAGTTTGCGCTTGCGCGAAATATCGCCGCCGTAGCACTTGGCGATCACGTTCTTGCGAATCGCGCTGATCGTCTCGCGCGCAATCACGCGGCTTCCGATGGCGGCCTGGATGGGAACTTCGAACATTTGCCGCGGAATCAGTTTCCGCAAACGCGAAACAAGATCGCGCCCGCGCTCGTAAGACTGGTCGCGGTGGCAAATTACCGTCAGCGCATCAACCGGCTCGCCTCCCACCAGCACGTCGAGCTTCACGAGATCGGATTCGTGATACCCCGACAAATGATAATCGAGAGACGCGTAGCCGCGCGAAACGCTCTTCAGCCGGTCGTAAAAATCGAGCACGATTTCGTTCAGCGGCATTTCGTACGTCAGCATGATGCGCGTCGGCGAAAGATATTCGAATTTCTTCTGCACGCCGCGCTTTTCCTCGCACAGCGCCAGCACGCCGCCCACAGATTCTTCTGACGTGATGATCATCGAAGTAAGCATAGGTTCTTCGATTTTCTGAATCGAGCCCGGCGGCGGAAATTTCGTAGGATTATCCACCTCGACTACTTCTCCTGCCGTATTCGTGATGCGGTACTGCACGCTGGGCGCCGTAGTGATCAGTTCGATGTTGAACTCGCGCTCCAGCCGCTCCTGCACGATTTCCATGTGCAGAAGCCCGAGAAAGCCGCAGCGAAACCCAAAACCCAGCGCCACCGAATTTTCCGGCTCGTAGAAAAACGCCGCGTCATTCAACTGCAATTTTCCCAGCGCATCGCGCAGCACTTCGTAATCGCTCGCGTTCACCGGATACATTCCCGCAAAAACCATGGGCTTGATCGCTTCGAATCCGGGGAGCGCCGGCGCCGGACGGTCCGCCTCGACCACCGTATCGCCTACACGCGCGTCAGCCACACGCTTGATGTTCGCGATGATGAAGCCCACGTCACCCGCGGAAAGCTCATCGAGCACGATAGGCTTCGGCGTCAGGACCCCGAGATCCTCCACTTCATACACCTCGTTGCTCGCGCACAGCCGAATTTTCACGTGCTTCGTGATGCGCCCTTCCATTACGCGCACCAGCACCACCGCGCCACGATACGAATCAAACCAGGAATCAAAAATCAGCGCCTGCAGCGGATTTTCCGCCGAGCCTTTCGGCGGTGGCACATGTCGCACAATTTCTTCCAGCACTTCGTCGACGCCGATTCCGCTCTTCGCGCTGATCAGCTGCGCCTCGTCCGCCGGAATGGCCAGGACATTTTCGATTTGCTCCTTCACATGATCGGGACGCGCGGCTGGCAAATCGATCTTGTTGATCACCGGAACAATCGTGAGGTTGTGCCGCGACGCCAAGAACGCATTCGCCACCGTCTGCGCTTCGACGCCTTGGCTCGCGTCCACCACAAGCAGCGCGCCCTCGCACGCCGAAAGCGCCCGCGAAACTTCGTAGGAAAAATCCACGTGACCGGGAGTGTCTATCAGATTCAGCCGGTACTCATGCCCGTCGCGCGCCGTGTAATGCAGGCGAATGCTTTTCGCTTTGATCGTGATTCCGCGCTCGCGCTCGAGGTCCATCGAGTCGAGCACTTGCGCCGTCATTTCGCGCTGGCTGAGCGCGCCCGTCAGCTCCAGCAACCGGTCGGCCAGCGTCGATTTCCCGTGGTCGATGTGCGCGATGATGCAGAAATTCCGGATGTACTGCGGGTCCATTGTATGTATTTGCTCGGGTGCTCTCTGAGGCTTTCGTTCGCCGAAGGGCGTGCCGCAAAACGCGCCTGCGGCACACGCGCGTTCGAGCCGCGCCTCTCAAACTATCGAGTGTGCCACAGTTTACAGCACTGAGCCAGCGGAGTCAGGCGCGTGCGCAAATCGCCAATCGCAACGAAGGAATTCGCCAATACTCGCAAATTTCTGAGGTGGAATCGCTTCAGGCTGTCTTTGTCACAACCCGCCGCGCCGCAAGCGAAAGCATCAGCCGCGTGGTACCGCTGAAGAGAATGCTCAGCCCCACGAGCGTGCCAATTACCCATTCCGTGCTCGAAGGCCAAGTCCGCCAAACGAGAAAGCCGAGGATGAGCGTCACGATTCCGTCCAGCAGAAACCACACCGCGCCGGGACCTGAGCGATGCTGGAAAAAAAGAATAATTTCCATCACGCCTTCAATTAGCAGGTAATACGCCAGCACGAGCGTCAGCGTCGCAAGCCCGCGCGCCGGATGTTCCAGCAAATAGAATCCGATCACCCCATACAAAATTCCCACCAGCACTTTCCAGATCACGCCGCCCGTGCCGCGCGTCGACCATGCGTACACGAAATGCGCCGCGGCCGCAAAGATCAGCATCCAGCCCACAAAAATATTCACTGCAATGCCCGCTTCGAGCGGCAGCAGAATCGCCAGAAGTCCGGCAACGATCATCAGCACGCTGATTGCAATCGACCAGCCAGTCACTTTTTTGGCCACATCTCCAACGGTCGCGTCGCTCATGTTTCACCTCGAGGTGAGATTCCGCCTGCGCGGAACAATTGCCTGGGTCGAAGGCCGAGAGTGCCAGGAAAGAAGAAAAACATATACACTTCGCGGCCGTCGCCTGCAATCCTTTTTGCTCTCCTCGCGGACTCGCTCCCGGCCCGGGCAAACTTCGCACCTTTCTTTCCCCGCGATACACTGGGCATGGAATTCAATTGCGAGTAATTCAGGAGATCCCATGGCATACGATTCGCATCAGCGGGCAGCTGAGTTTCACATGATGGCCGCGCACGCGCATCAAGCCGCTGCCGCGCATCATGGCAAGGAAGATCACCTCACAGCCCACGAGCAGTCACGACAGGCGATGGAATATGCGTCGAAAGCCTTCGAGTTCTCAAAGCAGGCTCATGACGAATCGTCAGTGATTTTCAAGAAACACGAAAAGAAGGCTTAACACAATTCGTTGCCGCCACTGACCGTGCTACATTTCAGCTGAACTGACCCATTTCTCGCGCGTCAGTCGGTACAGCACGTGCCGGCGCAGCGGATGACCAGCGGGTAATTTAGGGTGGTCGAAATTCTCAGTCGCGTCGTGCGTCATTCCCAGCTTTGCCATCACACGCCGCGAACGTTCGTTCCGAATCGCTGTAAACGAGACTAGCTCTGGCAGCCCCAACTCTCCGAATGCATAACGCACAATTTCCCGCGCGCCTTCCGTGGCGAGTCCCGCGCCCCAGTATTCGGCCGCGAGTCTCCAGCCGATCTCGACGCACGGAGTGAAGGCCGCCTCGAACGTCGGTATTGCGAGCCCGATGAATCCAATAAACTCGCCGCTCTCCGCGAGCTCCGCGGCGCATAACCCAAATCCGTGCGCGCGAAAATGCGCTTCGATTCGGTCAGCCATTTCGTCGCTCTGCTCCCGCGACATCGTCTCACCCAGATATTCCATCACGAGCGGATCGGCGCCCATTCGCGTAAAAGGCTCCCGGTCCGCCTCGTTCCATTCCCTCAAGATCAGTCGCTCGGTTTTCAGCATCAGCATGTCAATTTCCGAGGAATCTATTTGCGGAGTCAGCTGCGCGGCACAAACAATCGCGTGTCTTCATTCGATCCCGGCATGCGGATCATTTTCTCGAAGCGCAAACCAATCTTTTCCAGCACGCGCATCGATCCTTCATTGTCCGGTGAAGTAATTGCCACGATCCGCTTCAATCCCAGGGTGTCTCCTCCATACTTCATCACCGCAGCAGCCGATTCGTAAGCGAAGCCTTTTCGCCGGAATCTTTCAAGTAACGCAAAACCGATATCCACATCCTCAAGCGAATCGCGCTTCAGCAATCCGCAAATTCCGATCGCCTTGCCCGTTTCCGTAAGCTCCACCAGATACAATCCAAATCCGAACTTCGCATAGCTCGCCACCGGCCCGTTCAAAATATAATTTCGCGCGTCGTCAAGCGTCCGCACGCTCTTGTCACCGATATTTCGAATAAACGCTGCCTCGTTCACAAGCTCGAAGATAAACTCAGCATCCTCGATCCTCATCTGCCGCAATATCAGCCGCTCGGTCTCGAGAATCTTCACGCGCACCAGTCCCGATAAAATGTGTCTATGCGAAGTAATTGTCTCAAATTTCGAGACTTCGATGAGAGAGGTCGTTCCCTGACTTATTTAGGACATCAAGAGCTAGCGCCGAATAGCGGTGAGAGAATTATGCTGGCTGCACGGACGGCTGGATCCGCGCCTGCGCCGTCGACAGCCCCCAGAAATCGTCGCGGTCAAGCAGCTCGACGCCAATTTCCCGCCAACCTTCCGAATTATAGCGGCAGTAGACAACGCGCGCCTGCACGCGGTTCGCTCGATCCCGCCGCGACAGCACCAGCGCGCCACCCGTCTCCACAGGATGGCGGCACACGAGCGACGCGCCATGCTGGCTCACGGTGATGGTCCACGTCTCTTCTTCCCACGTGCGCCCCGAATCCTCTCGTCGAAGAAAAATAGGAACCGAAGAACTCAGTCGCGGGCTGCGACGAAGCCGCTGCCCTGACTGCGACACGCGCCGTAGAAATCCCTCGAGACTGCTCTTCGTCGATCCGTCGGTCAGGCCATCATCTTGAATGAAACGGCTAGCCTGCTCAGCGCATGCCGAAATGAAATTCTTGAACGCCAGCGTGGCTGCCTCATCGTAGAGGCCGTTCCTCAGCCGCTCGCCTCGCGATTCGATCTCTTGCATGCAGACCGGAATAAAATGCCGCACGCACAGCGGTCTGCCGCGCAGCGCGATAGCCGCACCGTCGTCACACGACGCCATGCCGCAAGGCGCGCTTTCTCCGATGAGCCGAACCTCTGAAGGTGCTTCGATCAGATTTTCCATAGCCACGTCCCAAGAGTGGCCTGCCTGGCCGCCCTATTCTCTCGACAATTTCCCGATGCCCTTCGCCAATTCCGAAATCGCGCCGCTCACAAATTCCAGATGCTCGCGGCTTTGCTTCTTCATTTCACCTGCAAACTGTCGTGACGCTTCCGCCGCCTGACCGCCCACTTCCCTCAAGACCGATTCCGAAACGCCATTCAGCTGTTCTCGAAGCTGCGACTGCGCCCGTTCCTGATGCTGCTGCGAAGTAATGCGCAAATTGTTGAGCGCCAAGTCCGTGGCCGCCATTCCAGCGCGTTCCATCTCCTGTCGCGCGGCTTCGATTCGCGATCGCAGCACCGTTTCGAACTGCTTATCGAACTTCGCGCACTCCTCTCCCATTCTCGCTTTAGTCGCTTCTACGGATTGCCCGATGAACGTATTGATTTCCTCTTTACGCCGGGTGAGTTCCGCCGCGGCCTTCCGCGTCTCTTCAACGATCGGCCCCACCTGTTCTTTTAGCCGCGCGACGATGCGATCCACTCCATCCTTGCGCGAGGCTTCGAGAACGCTCTCCACCTTTTGCAGCGAGTTGGCGGCCAGGTTGCGCGAAAGCTCTTCCACTTCCTGCCGCCGCACTTCGATCTGTTCCAGCGATGTAGCCAGATCCAGCTCCACCTTTTTCATCCACTGCGCATGCATCCTCTGCGCCGTATCCTGGCCCGAAATTTTCATTTGCTTCAGAGCCTGTTCGATCCACGGCCCGGCTTCCGACGCAGTCGTCTCGGCGAGAATCTCTTTTGCTTCTTGCCGGAGCTTGCTATGAATGTCGTTCAGCATCGCGGTCGTTTTTTCGCGCACCGCGGCGGTGGCCACTTCAGCCAGCATCGCCTCCATCTGCTGTTGGAAATCGCCCATCAACTGGCCTACGGGACGCGTCACCGATGCGATTGTTTGTCGCGCGCCACCTTCGACCGCATTAGGAGCCGCCACTCGGCTTTCGCCGGCGGACGACGATTTCTCCCTCACGTTCGAGGCCGCAGGTGCCACCGGTTCCGGCCGCGGCACTGCAAACGGCTTCGATTTTGCGGTGTCGATTTCAATCGTTCGCGGACCGCAGAACGGCAGCCAATCCTTTGGAGGGGTAGCGATGCCCCACACGTTACCGGGATCCTCGAGCTCGACGGCCGTCTCAAACACCCCGCCTTGCAGACCCGCAACCCACTTTACGCGGCCGCGCGCCGATACCGGTTTCGTATCCGGCTTGCCGCCTTTCAGTTCAAGAATCACCAGCGCGTTCGACAGCACCTGATGCTTCGAAAAATATTTGCAACCGTGCGCGCTCACGCTGACCGTGGAAACCTCCTCGCTATACGGACCGCGATAAGAGTCCACACCCTCCACTCGCATGAGGACGGCTTCGCTCAGACGCGTGCTTCGCCGCGCTGGCCGGTGAGCCGAGCTGACAATCGGACTGTTCGACATAAGTGCCTCGATAGGGCCTTTAGAAGGCCTTGTTATATGGCTGGACCACTACGATAGACCGCCAATCGCCGGGAGCGATGGCCAAACTGCTGCCGGATTCCTCAATGAGTTACTACGAAGACGAGGCGATACTTTTGCTTCCGTGAACTTGGCCTTATGTCAGGGCTCAGCTCGTTACACTGAGGCACCAAGGGCGGCCGCGCCGCTAGCCTAGCCGACATGAAGCGGATTCAGCCTCTGAGAAATCGAAAAGGGGACGGGCTGGAATGCTGGTTCGAAATTCCGGAAACAGATCACTCTCGAATATCAAAGCGGACGATCAAACCGTCCTCGACTCGAAAAACATGGCCCACCATCCTGTCGAATAACACGTTGCCCTCGAGATCGCGCACGGTCTGATGAACTTCCACCTCAGTAGTTCCATCTGTACCAGGCGAGAATTCAGTCGGCTCCACATGCGGATCGATCATCGACCATTGTCGCGTCCAATAGCTGCGAACGCCTTCGCGTCCGTTAACATACCCTCCGTCCATTCCATTCGCCCACACTACGTCCGGGTGCATCATTGCCAGAAGCGATTCCATGTCGCGAGCATTAAAACGTTCGTAGAGGTGAATCAGTAGCTCTTCGTCAATCGGCATTGCGCACTCCGGTGCCGAGAAAGCGCAGTAGCATTCACGCTGCTTCTACTGCTGATCCTTCAACTTAAGCCTGCTCTTATTCTCCTCCAGAAACGCCCGCAAATCCGCTGCCGCATCCAGTAGCCGGATCCACTGCTCGTAATAAAGCGTCACAGGAAAGCGCCCCAGCCCGTACACGCTTACTCCGCCCTTCTCACCCACTTTGAAATCAATCACGCCGCGTTTACGCGAGCCGGTTTGCTTCTCGAGTTCTGCAATCCGCGCCATCAACTCTTCTTTCGTCGGTTCAGCCATTGCCGCTTCGCCCCCTGGGTCTTTTCGGGTAAAGTCTTCCGTGCGTCGATGATACCAGTCATGATACCAGCCATTTCGGCGAACCGCAGCAGTAGCACCCCAGCTCCCCCGCGAACATCTGGCAAAACCACGGATTGCCTGCGGCAACCTCTTATCGTAGGCTGTAGCGGATTTCGAGCCCGCCGGGGGCGTGACGGTGGCGGCGCCACCATCCTAAAATTCTAAGGTGCGGAAAAACGACAAGGAACCGGCGGTGCCTGCGCCGTCTTCTCCTTGAAAGCCATGTTCGAACCGACGCCTCAAGAGCCCACTCAGGTTCCCAAGATTCTTGGCTACGGCCTTGCCATCGCCTGCCTGGTCTGGGTCTTGCACGATTTCCACATCATGAAGGCGCTCCGCGACCTCTCGCGGGTCGACTACAAGTGGGTTCTTCTCGGCATGGGTTTTGACGTCCTCAGCTATATCGTGCAGGCGGCCCGCTGGAAATTTCTCCTCGCCCCATTCGGCAAAGTTCGGATCACAAAGGCCATCCGCGCAGTGTACGCCGGTCTCTTCGCCAATCTGGTCTTTCCCTTGCGTCCCGGCGAACTCCTCCGCAGCTACCTTCTCTCCAACTCCGAAGGCATCACCATCGGCCGCGTGCTCGGCTCTGTGGGTGTCGAACGCCTGATTGACCTCGTGATTGCGGTAGCCTCGCTCGCAGTCGCTTCGCTGATGGTTGATTTGCAGGCATTTAGAAAAGTGGTGTACACGCTGGCCATCGTCACGCTCGTTCTGCTCGGCATGATTGTGGTGCTCATTTTCTACCTCGAAGTGAAACTGGGCGACAGGCAATCTTTCGAAGGCAGAAAAGCGCGCTTGCCCGGAAAGTTCATGAGCGCGCTGGTAGATCTGCACGCGATGGGAACGTCTCCCAGCTTTTATCCCGCGATTCTCTTTTCATTGCTCATGCCAGCTTGCCAGGTGGGTGGCTTGTGGGCCGTGATGCAGGGATACAAGCTGCATCTGCCGTTCTTCGCCGCGGTTGTAGTGCTTCTTGTGATCAACCTCGGCGTTTCGCTTCCCAACGCCCCCGCGAACATCGGCGCCTGGCAATTTTTCTGCGTTCTCGGCCTCGGCTGGTTCGACATCGAGAAATCCAGCGCCACCGGCTTCTCCATTTTCGCCTTCCTCGCCCTCAACATCCCCTTCGTCTTCCTGGGATTCGCGGCTCTCGTGCGCAGCGGCCTCTCGCTGAAAGACATGCGCGAACGCGTAAGCCACCTCCCCAGCGAAGTCCATCCGTAGTCATCAGCGCCTGAGCCGGGCCGCTATCGCTGCTGCTGCCATTGCAACGCCCCCGCGATTTCCCGGTGAGGCCGCCGCTTTCTCCGATGTATAGTTAAACTCCACCCGCGCGCCGGGTGAAACCGCGGCGAAAGCCTCGGCAGGGCGATTGGATGGACTCCCCGAGCCTGTCCCGATCGCCAGTGCGCGCAATTCCATGGCATTAGCCGACGTCAACAAACATTTCGAGAAAGCGCGACGCCTCCTCGAGAAGAATAAGCTCCGCGAAGCGACCACCGAGTATCAGGCGGTCCTCGACGAAGTTCCCTCCAATCAGGAATCGATCCAGGCGCTCGCCGATATCTACACGCGCCTCGGCGAACCCACGCTCGCCGCCCAATATTACGGGACGCAGTTCGACCGCCTGGTGGAAACCGGCGACGCCTCGAAGGCCACCGCCATCTTCACCCGTTTCCTGCGCACATTCCCGCAGCCGCCCGACCGGCTGATGCAGTTCGGCATCTTGCTTCAAAAGCAGAGTCGCACCGGCGAAGCCATCGAACAATTCGGTGCAGCCGCGCAGCTCTACCAGCAGCAGGCTCGCGATATCGAAGCTCTCGCTTGCTACGAGAGCATCGCGCTGCTCGACCCCGAAAATCCCGGCCGCCATGTCATCCTCGGCGAATTCGCCGAACGCCTCGGCCACCGCGATCTCGCCACGCGCAGCTATCTCCGCGCCGGACAGCTCACGCAGGCCTCCGGCGGACTCGACGAAGCCATCGAATATTTCGACCGTGCCCACCAGCTCTCGCCCGACGATCGCACCGGCGCCCTGCTCTTCGCCGAAGCGCGCCTGCGCAAAGGTGACGCCGAAGGCTGCGTTGAACTTCTCGATCCCATCGCCGCGAATGAAAAGGACACTGCCTTCCTGGCTCTCTTCGGCGAAGCGCTCCTCCGCACGAACCGCCTCGACCGCTCCCGCGAAATTTTTGAAGCCTACTACAAGCAAAAACCGGAAGGATTCTCGAAGCTCTTCGAACTGGCCGGCGCTTACCTCCTGAATGGCGACGAAGCCAAAGCTGCCACGCTCCTCGTCCACACAAAAGATCTAATGCGCAGCCATCGCCGCGAGACCGAACTCGTCGCCCACATGGACCAGATGGCCGCCATGTATTCCACCTCTGTGCCCGTCGCCGAAGTTGTCGCGCACCTCTACGAGGAGCTCAACCGCGAAACGAAATATTTCGACGCCCTCGTCCGCCTCTTCGATCTCTACCTCGAAGCCGGCCAAATCAAGCCCGCCTGCGATTCGCTCGATCGCCTCGTCGATATCGATCCGTACGACTACCGCAATCACGAACGTATCTCGCGCCTCGAAGGCAAAGCCGATCCCGTCTTTCTCCAAAATATTCTCGCCCGCGCCGCCAAGGCAGCCACCGTTTCCACTCGCACCGACGGCTTCACCGGCGCAGGTTCCGATCAGGGTACCGGCGCTATCCCCGTCACCGAAGAAGATCGCGCCCAACAGGCCCTCGAAGATCTCAGCGTGCAAGTCGAAATTTTCCTTCAGTATTCGCTGCAATCGAAAGCCGTCGAACGCCTCCAGCGCATCGCCGAACTTTTTCCCGGCGAAGAAGAAAAAAACGAGCGCCTCCGTTCACTCTACGATCGCGCCAATTGGTGGCCCAAAGGCGCGCCCCCCAAGCCCGCCCCCAAGCCGGCGCCAACCGCACCAACGCCGCTCGTGATACATATGCCGTCTTATCCCTCTCCTCCCCCGGCCGCGGTCAACCCTTCCGCCCCAGCGGAAACGCACCGCGATCTCGCCGCCATCGCCGAAATCAATCGCCTGATGTACCGCCAATCCACTCCGCGCGAAGTTCTCACCTCCACCGCCACGGAAACCGGCAAGCATCTGGCCGTCTCGCGCTGCCTCATCACCATCGGCGGTTCCGGCGAAGCGCATTTGACCGCTGAATACGCGGCCGCCGGATTTCAAACCGCAGGCCCGCAACGTATCAACGCTCTCGCGGATTTGATTTCGAAAATCAATCCCGACGCCCTCGGCGGAATCGAACTCAACGTCTCCACCAGCCCGCTACTGCACGATCTCGGCCTCACCTCCGCGCTCGGCGTTGTCCTCACCGACAAAGAAACGCAGCTTCCCGCCGGCGCCCTCGTCGTTGGCACGTCGCAAATGCGCCGCTGGAAATCCAACGAAAGCTTCTTCCTGCAAGCCGTCGGCGATCAACTCGTGCTCTCCGTCAATCACACGCGCCTTCGCTCTCTCGTCCGTTCTCTCGCGGTGGCCGACGAACGCACTGGCCTACTCAGCCGTGGCGCCTACGTGGATTGTCTGCTGATGGAATCGAATCGCGCCCGCTCGCAGGGCACGCCGCTTTCGCTCATCGTCCTGCACGTGGACCGCGGCGGCGATCTCCTCCGCCAGCACGGTGACGCAGCCGTCGATCACTTCATCGAGCAGCTAGCCCGCGCCGTCTCTTCCGCCGTCCGCCAGACCGACGTCGCCGTGAAATACACCGCCTGGTCTCTCGTCTTCATCCTACCCGACACAAATCTCGAAAACGCCAAAGCCCTCGCCGAAAAACTTCGCCACGTCGCCTCCACAGTCCACCCCTCCTGGGGCGCCCAGGATCTCACCATGAGCGCCGTCGTAGCCGAATCCACCGCCCGCCCGGGCGACGAAACCGAAGACCGCGTCACAGAATGGATGAACCGCGCCGAAGCCGGCATAGACGACGCCCGCCAACTAGGCGGCAACACCCTAATCGAGCTTGCCACTCCCTAATCGTATTCACGGTTTCAACCAATCGCGACAACCCGGCCGCGGATCGCTCGGCATTGGCGGCACCGGAAAGGTTCGTGCGCTCGCCGCCTGCAACCGTGCCGGGTCGCTCAGGTCGTAAAGCTCCGCGCTTACAGCCGTCATCGTCAGCGACGGAAACTCCACCGAATCCTTTTTGACTCCAATCGTATTCAAATACTTTAGAACGGACGCCCGCGCCACCCGAAACGGTCGGGTCGCTGCCGATAGCACCCACAGCCGCCGCACCCCTCGATAGCGATCCACATCCTGAATGTACGCGCGCGTGTCATTCTGCTCGCACACGCCGGTAGTCCAGTCCTGCGGCTGCAGCCCGTAACTGGGCCCATAAAAACTCATCCCGATGCGCTGTATCGGAAGCACGTATACCTCATCGCCCGTTTGCCGATGGCTCTGCAAATAGCTCAGCACCGCTCGCCAGTGCTCGATGTCGTAGGGCGGCGGCATTTCCCACATTGCCATCACAGGCGACGCCAAAAACGCCAGCATCAATGCCGCCCCGAACGCCGCCCCCAATGTCGAATGAAGCGCGCTCGCCCGTCCTCGGATCCACTCCGCGCCAGCCGCCGCTGCAATCAACGCGCTCGGAACCAGCCACACAATCAACCGCCCGCGAAATGGATACTGATGCACCACCGCCGCCGCCATCGTCACTACAAACGGCCCCACCAGAAGCAATGCCGCCGGACGGCTTCGCTGCCACAGCGCAATCACTCCCGCGACCGCCACAATCAGAAACATCGCTGGCCACCGGTATCGAAGCAAACTAGGATCGGAAAAAATCGAACTCAATCGCTCCCAAAACCACGCCGGGGCTTTCGTCGCCTGCAGCGTCCGCGGAAAAAATCCGCCCGCCCAAAAATCATCCATGAACTCACGCGTCGATGGCGTCATACTCCGCATTCCCGCAATCACCGCCGCAACCGACGCCACCGCCCACAAAGGAATCATAATCAGCAGCTCTCGCCCCGCCTTTCGGTCTCGCGAAATCAACCAATCCACCATCAGCCCCAATCCAATCCCCGCCATCACCAGCACAGCCGTCTGCGAGAACCACACAATCACCAGCCCCAGAGCGCCCGCGAGCAGAAGCCTTTTGGTCGTCGCCTCCTTCTCGCGCAAATCCAGCGCCAGCAGCAAAAGCCCAATCGCCGCGGCAATATCCACCGCGTACTGCTTCACGTCGCCGCCATACCGGATCAGCGGCACGCCGATCGCAAACAGAAACAGCGCCAAAGCTGGCCCCGCTCCCGTCAGCACTCGCTCCGCCAGCCGCCGCAAAAGAATCACGCTGGCCACTCCGCAAAGACATGGAAACAGCCGCAGTGCCCATTCGCTTGGACCAAACACCATCACCGCCAGCCGTTCCACCAGCAAAAAACCGCGCGGCGCCACCTGATCCATCAAAAGTGGCTTAGTCAGAAGCGCGCCCAGTGGCATGCCAACAATGCTACGAGTAAGTAGAATCTCGTCGAGGTAAAGCGACCGGTTAAAGAAGTATTCCCACAACCGCAGCGCCACGCCGAGCAGAACCAACGCGTTCAATACTTGTGCTCCGCTCAAAATCCGCCCAAAGCGCACTCCGTCCTCAGCTTTTGATCCGGCACCCGCCCGCTCGTGTCCCGCCGCGACTCGCATGTATCCAGTCAACGCGCGAGATCCCCGTCCAAAAATTTGAAGACGTCGTCCTCCCACAGGGAAATGTCCGTGTATATCAGGTTGTGGCCATCTTCGGCGGATTTCCCCACCGACGGATAAATCTTCATGAGGTAGGGCTTGTGCAGGTGTTCCATCTCGCTGGAAAGAACGCGGCTCACCGCGGTCGAGTAATCGTTCGCAGCTTGAATAAACAAGATCGGCGCAGTCGTATTGCGCACGGCCGTCAGCAGCCTCTCTCGCAATTCCGGCGAGCGTTCCCAGGACTCCGCTGCAGCCGCGAAAGTAACCGCAGCGCGGCGCCTGCATCCTGCTCTGCAGCAAGCAGCGTGAGCTGTCCCCCAAACGAGTGCCCTGATACCGCGACGCGATGGCTGTCGATTTCCGGCTGAGTCCTTAAAAACGCGAGAGCTGCGAGCACATCATCGAGCTGCTCCGTCGTCATCAGGACAAATTTCAGATGCTCGCGAGCCTCTTTTCCTTTCGCAGTCTCCTCGCGCTGCAGCACGTCCTGAAGGAATGGCGCTTGGCCCGCCGAGAGTCCCTGGCCGCGGCGAAAAGGAAAAAAGAAAGCGTAGCCGTGTCTTACAAATACTGGCGCCAGCCTCTCGGCAGCCTGAGTGATTGGGATTCCAGCGGTATGAGCAGCATCAGGGCCGCCTGAACCGTGGTTGAACAGCACGGCCGGAAATGGACCCGGCCCGTTTGGCTTCCACAGGAAAGCTTGGAGTTGCAGATTCCCGCTTCGGAACTGGACTGTCTGCGGCGCGATGGGCGCCCGCAATGAATGCCTGGTCCCGCCACCCATCAACGCGAGCGCGAAAGCCAGAAATAGAGTGCCCGCAGATCTCATATTCTGAAAACCTTAAGGTGCCGCACACTATAAACGAGCTCATGTTCTTCCTCAACCGGTACCAAATGCGATCTAAACCCAAGGGTAATCCGGTTTATGGCGGACACCCGTCGCCTCACCGCTTGTTGACCCTGAGCTTCGACGGACGCAATTCTTGCCGCAACTCAACCGCCCGCCGCCCATTGCCAGCGATTGCTTTTGCCTTATTTGAAATTTTGAAATTGCTCTCTTTTTCTCCTCGAAAAGTCACTCAGCGCCGTAGGCGCGGCAGAAGAATTCAAGACGGCGCAACGCGCCACCGCTTGCGCAGCCTCACCCCCGCAAGTCCTTTCGCTTGTGCACCCATCGCACGAGAAACGCAAATTGTAGCCAGGGTCAGCCTCACTCTGCCTTTGCTTCTATTTGAAATCTGAAATTTTCAATTTGGAATTTGCTTGCTTCCTTGCCTCCCCCTAGCAACCTTTCCCCCTTTTTCCCACTCCAACAATATAGGTCGTAGCAGAGCAGTTCGCAGTTGCTTCAAGCACTTGGTCCTTCGCTTGAAGCCGGCTCCAAGAAAATTTGAGTTTTTAGAAGAAGAATCCGCAAAAGCGGATCGGCGGTCTTCTCCCCGCCAAAAAGGAGGTCGTTCACCATGGGACGACGAGTACCATCCTTCCCCATCAGATTCGAGCTCTTGAAGCCCACCCGTTTCAGCAAAGCAGAATCCAAAATGTATTTCGCCCACGAATGGGAGGAGTACCAGAAATCTCTCCACAGCGATGACATCGCATCCACATCAGCCGCTATCCCTGCAGACGCTCCCCAACCAATAGCAACTCCCAACGACAACCACTCCACCACCTCGCCCGTCGCGGAAAATACGGAAGTCGTTGTCGCTCCTGCATCTTCACCAGCTTCTGTCTCGCCATCGCCCGGCGCCGCCGCGAGCTGGGCCGCGTTCTCGAAGGCATTCTCGAAAACGCGGAACACGTTCCCCTCGTGTCGTCCGGTGTCATCGTTCGCGCCGCCCGCATCTACGCGCACCTTGATGAAAACGGAAACTGGTTCGAGCCCGCCCACACCAATTTCATTTTGACCGCACCTGCGTCGTCCCTCTCTCCGCTGAGGAGCGAGTTGTTAGCGAACTCGGCGCGCGCCAAGCCTCGGCCCGCAAGGCGCCGCGAAATTCGCCCCAGGTCTAATCGGAACAATCGATCATTCAGAAAAAAGCTCAAGTCATTGAATAAAAAGGAGAAAGCAGACTCCTAATGGACACAAAATGGGATTTTCGGGTTTCCGCTAAAGCTCGGATTGCATGCCGTTCGCTTGCCTCATCGCAGCCGTTCCCGTACCCTACTACGGCGCAACTAGCGGAAATCCGCAGTCACATCGCAAGCAGTTCTCGGAGGCAGTTGCATGGCAATTGAAAAAGCCATTGAAAAAGCCATAGAAAAAGTAGGAGTCGTCGGATGCGGCCTCATGGGCTCAGGCATCGCGCAAGTCGCAGCCCAGGCAGGCTGCCAGGTAACGGTGCGCGAAGTTTCGCGGCAACTCCTCGACAAAGGCCTGCAAGGCATCGACAAAAATCTCGCCCGCCTCGTCGAGAAGGGAACTCTCACCGCCGGCGATCGCGATCAAGTCCGCGGCCGTCTGCGCGGCACCACAAATGTCGAGGATCTGAAAGACAGCGACGTGATCATCGAAGCGATCATCGAGCAGTTGCCCGCCAAGCGCGAGCTCTGGGGTGCCCTCGATAAAATGTGTCCGAAGCCCACGGTTTTCGCCAGCAACACTTCGTCGCTTTCAATCACCGAGATGGCCACCTTCACCCAGCGCCCCGACCGTTTCGTCGGCATGCACTTCTTCAATCCCGTCCCGGTGATGAAGCTGGTCGAAGTGATTCGCACAATCGCCACCGATCCCAAAGTCTTCGACGAAATGGTCGCCTTCGGCCAGCGCCTCGGCAAGACGGTCGTGCGCACCTCCGATCGCACGGGCTTCATCGTGAATCGCCTGCTCGTCCCGTATCTGCTCGACGCAGTGCGCGCGCTCGAAGAGGGCGTCGGTTCCGTCGAAGATATCGACAACTCCATGAAAATCGGCTGCGGCTATCCCATGGGGCCGTTCACGCTGCTCGATTTCGTCGGCCTCGACACCACCTACTACATCTCCATTATCATGTTCGACGAATTCAAGGAAAAGCGTTTCGCTTCGCCGCCGCTTCTGAAACGAATGGTCCTCGCAGGCTGGAACGGACGCAAAGCCGGCCGCGGCTTCTACGATTACTCGGATCCAGCCAAGCCGGAGGCAATGCAGCTCACCTAAACGAGAGAGCGGAATAAAAAATGGGTTACGAAAATTTACTGTACGAAGTGAAAGACCAGATCGCCCGCGTCACGTTCAATCGCCCGAACGTGCTCAACGCGCTCAATCGCAAAACGGTCGAAGAACTCGGCGATTGCCTCGCCGCCATCGAACGCGATGATTCGGTCCGCGTAAGCATTTTCACCGGCGCTGGTGAAAAAGCATTCGTCGCAGGCGCAGACATCAACGAGCTTTCCACGCGGACTCCAGTCACAGGTAAAGAGTTCTCTGTCTTCGGCAATCGCGTGCTTCATCGCCTCGAAACCATGGGCAAGCCTTCCATCGCCGCAATCAACGGCTTCGCGCTCGGTGGAGGCTGCGAATTCGCTCTCGGCTGCACGATGCGCATCGCGAGCAAGAACGCAAAACTCGGCCAGCCGGAAACAAAACTCGGGCTCTTGCCCGGTTTCGGCGGCTCGCAGCGCCTCTCGCGGCTCTGCGGAAAGGGCGTCGCCCACGAACTGATTCTCACTGGCGAAATGATTTCAGCCGATGAAGCGCTGCGAATCGGTCTGGTGAATCGCGTTGTGGATCCTGCCGAACTTCTGCCCACCGCCGAAGCCATCGCCAAGAAAATCATCGCCAACGCGCCGCTCGCCGTGAAGTACGCGATGGAAGCGATCGAGCACGGCATGGACATGACGCTCGAAGAAGGCCTGTTTCTCGAGGCCACGCTGTTCGGCGTCTGCTGCTCGACGGAAGACATGCGCGAAGGCACGCGCGCCTTTCTCGAAAAGCGGCCGGCCAAATTTCAGGGACGTTGACGCCGCGGACGCCAGTGAG
Organism: uncultured Acidobacteriota bacterium; assembly: GCA_963721825.1. Classification (GTDB taxonomy): domain Bacteria; phylum Acidobacteriota; class Terriglobia; order Acidiferrales; family UBA7541; genus Palsa-295. The sequence goes on from CAVRLE010000004.1 coordinate 1,464,618, forward strand.
GCGTCGAATAGATGCGGCGCAGACGAGATAAACGACGATGACGCTGAAACCACAGGTGACTCGGGGGCAGTTGAGCGCAGCCGGACTGCGCATTGGCATCGTCGTCAGCCGGTTCAATAATTTCATCACCGACCGGCTGCTCGCCGGCGCGCTCGAAGCGCTCGAACAGACTGGCGCCGACGAGAAGCAAATTGAAATCGTGCGCGTCCCAGGTTCGCTCGAAATTGCGCTCGCCGCAAAAAAACTCGCCGCCACCGGACGATTCGATTCGATTATCTGCATCGGCTGCGTCCTGCGCGGCGAAACCTCGCACTACGATTACGTCTGCTCAGAAACCGCTCGCGGAATTCAGATCGCGCAGCTCGACACCGGCGTCCCCATGGCGTTTTGCGTGCTCACCTGCGACACGCTCGAGCAAGCCATCGATCGCGCCGGCCTGAAATCCGGCAACAAGGGCTACGAAGCGGGAATGGGCGCAGTCGAGATGGCGCAACTGTCGATCAAGTTGGCACGCAAACTGGCGTCCCGGGCTGCGCCAGCGCCCAAAACTTCGGGGAAGCCCGGCGCCAAGCCGCGGCGCGGAAAGCGATGACTCTTCGGCGCAAGTCTCGCGAGTTTGCGCTGCAGATGCTCTTCGAGTGGGACATGGCGCATCAAAAACCAAAACAGATCGAGCAGCATTTCTGGAAGCAGGCGCGCGCCGCGGATTCCACGCGAAAATTTGCGAACCAGCTTTTCGAAGGCGCGGTCGCACAGGCAGCGGCAAACGACGCGCTGGTCGGGAAACTTTCGGAGAACTGGAAGTTCGAGCGGCTCGCCGCGGTGGACCGCAATATTCTGCGGCTCGCGATTTACGAATTCAAATCCGGCACCGCTCCAGTGAAAGTGGTGATCGACGAAGCGCTCGAGCTCGCGAAGAAATTTTCCTCAGCAGAAGCCCCGGCGTTTCTGAACGGCATCCTCGACGCAGCGCAGAAAACACTCGAAGGCTGAGATCAATGTCGAGCGCGAATGTTGGGACTCAGGCCAAGCGCGACGCCAAGACCGCACTCAGGTCGACGACTAGGCCTAAACTCAGGCCAGAAATTAAGCGTCGATGTGGCCTTCGAAAACGCGCACCGCCGAGCCGCTCACTTTCGGCACCAGGCGTCCTCGCACAGAAGCCACCTCGACCTGAATTTCACTCGGCCGCCCCATCTCGACGCCTTGCAGGATCGTCAGCGTCTCGCCCGGCTTCAACCGCTCGTGCTCCACAAGGTAGGCGCCGAAAGAGCCGCCCGCGGAACCGGTGGCGGGATCTTCGATGAGCCCCCACGGCACCATTCCGCGAGCGAAGGCTTTCCCTCTGCCGCCGAGCGCGAAACAGTAAGCCAACACACCGTTGCGCGAAATCAGTTGCGCGAGCCCGCGCATGTTCACGTGAATCTTCGACAGGGTCTTTCTGTTGCGAATCGGGACCATCAAGTTAGGAATTCCGGTGGAAACAAATTCCAGGGGAAGCGTGGGATCGAGATCGGCTGCTTTCAGGCCGAGGGTTTCAGCAAGAGTGGCGCGATTCAATTTGGTCGCGACGAAGCGCGCTGGTTTTTGCGTCATTATGACTCGCACCGGGCGGCCGTCGTGAAAACTGAATTCGACCGGCAAAATTCCCGCGCCGGTTTGCTGCATGATTTGGACGTGGCCTTCCGACGCCGGGACGACGCCGAGCTCGGCGAGCAAGAACCAGGTGCCGATCACAGGATGGCCGGCGAGAGGAAGCTCGCGCGTGGTGGTGAAGATGCGGAGACGGGCCAGCGCCCCGTTATTCGTGGGACGCTGCACGAAAACCGTCTCTGCGAGATTCATCTCGCGGGCGATGGCTTGCATTTTTGCCGGCGCGATGCCATCGCCATCGGTGATCACGGCGAGCGGATTTCCGGCGTACTGCTTGGTGGTGAACACGTCGAGCGTGTAGAGACGGCGTTTCATGAACTGAACTCTCCTCGAGCTGCGATGACTGCGTTTCTAGAGCCGCTCCAGTTCTACCACTGTCCGCTCGTTGCGCACATTACCGGTGTTGAGGGTGGACTTGGGTTCGAACAGGACAATATGGACCTCGTCATCGGCTTCGGGCATGTGCTCGACGCCTTTGGGCACGATGATGAATTCGCCGGGTGAGACGAGGACGTCACGATCGCGGAAGCGCATTTTCATGCGGCCTTTTACGACGAGGAACATTTCGTCTTCGTGGTCGTGGTGATGCCAGATGAAGGCGCCTTTGAATTTCACGACCTTCACGTAGGAGTCGTTAATTTCGCCGACGATTTTCGGGCTCCACTGTTCTGTGACCTTGGAGAGCTTTTCATTCAGATTTACGACTTCCATCGAATTCTCCCTTTGTTGAAAAAAATGGATGCGTCGAGAAAAATCAGGAGGCGCGTACGAGCAGTACGCTGCCGAGCAAACCGCGAAGCACGAGGACACCACCTGCCAGCGCGAGCAGAAGCGCTTCGTAGCGCAGCGAAACAAGCGGCACTCCGAGCATGATCAGTCCGACGAGAATCAGCGAGCCGCCGCGAATCGCGGCGTGTTCGTTAGCAGCCTTCGACAGGGGGCGCATTCCGGTGCGCAGCCCCCAAAAAATCAAAACGGCTCCGAGCGCGTACCACAGGGCAGGCCGCGAAGGCAGTCCGATTCGATGCGACGCAGCGAGCAGAATCAGAAGCGCGCCGAGAAGCAGCATGATGAATTCATTCAGGAGGTGGAAGAGACTCGCCGGCGTTTGCATCTCGAAATTCCTACTCGACGCATTATCTCGCACGCGGCGGCAGCGGGCAATCGCGGGCTACGCTCGAGAATCCGGCGGAACTGGCCGGCTGTCGGGGAACACTTGCAGAGACGTAATGTTGCGCGACCTGGTCGTCCCACATGTGATGGGAGAACTTCCATTCGCCATTGGCTTGTTTGCGCAGAACGTTCAAGAATATTGCTTTGTGCGACGACTCGGTGGTCTTGCCGTCTTGCACTGTGGTCCATGCGACTTCGTCTGTGCCCCATGCGGTTGCGATTTCGCTGTCGCCTGAGATGTTTTGAGGCGTTACAACCAATTTTGTGATCCGGGTGGCGGGAGCGTCCGGCGGAAACCAGAACTCGTTTAATCCTTTTTGGCCAATACGCGGCTTGTCGGCGTGTGGGGGCAGCAAGACGCAGTCTTCAGTGAAGAGCGCGCGCACTCCGTTCGCGTCGCCCTTGAGCCATGCCTCTTCATACCTGACGTGTGCTTGCTTTATTTTGGCAATGTCTTCCGCGGAAAGGCCGTTCTGCCCAGCGCCTCCAATCACGGGAGTGAACAGCAGCAGAACAATCAGGGGCAGAACCTTGTGAAATGTCACGGGCTCCTCCTAGATACTGTCCGGTTGGACGCGCGAGGGGCGTTTCCGTATTTCTCAGGCCAATTCATTTCGGACAATTCGTCTGACCAGAGCGGAAGCCGTACGGTTCATTGTGTGCGCGGGCGCGGTGGCGTTAGGATGTAGCGGCTGGAGGCTAATCCAAGACTCCGTGGACAGATTTATTTCGGGTGAATCAAAATATCACGCCAAGGTGAGGGGGAACCCGGATTCGTCTCGTTACTTATCCGAACGTCAATGACGACGGCTAAGAGATGGGGCTTGGCCGCTAAAAAAGAGTACTAATGGTACGCGCTTTTGCTGTTGACAGCGTCTGGGGGTTCCGCCGCAGAATGGTGCGGCGATCACAGCCGCGGTTTCGCGGCATGTCTCGTCACAGCCATCCCGAGAATTCGCATTGCGATCGCGTCGTTGCTTTTCCAGCCAATATTCATAATCTCATGGGGGAGGTAGACTATGAAGTCAGCAGTAACTCTGCTACGGACACTCGCAGTGGTCTTGTTCTCTCTTGCTGTTCTGTTGTTAGCAATCCCGGCGTCAGCGCAACAAAGTCAATTACAGGCTTATACCGCTGTATCGGCGGCCACCGATGCTGGCGGCAAACCAATCGGCCCGGCACAGGCAGCCGCAAATTCGAATCTCGCGACATTCAACTACACAGTCGTCTCCAGCCGCGACGGCAACACTTACTCAGGGGCCATGGTGGGACAGGATCCATTTGGATCGAATTTCACCACCACGACCGTTGATACCCCCATCATCCCCGTGATTCTCATCACCAACACGATCGCGGTTGCCAGTCCCAACGGGAAGATTCTCACCACCAAGCCGGGTGTCACCGTCTTCGACCCGACTGTGGCTGACGACGCATGCTTGACGAGTCCCAATGACGTGCCCGTCACGCTCATGGCCCAGTCGCCCATTTTCCAGCCGAACGCGTTTACGTTCGGACCCACCGCGGTTGGCGATACGCAATACCTTGACGCATTCCAGCGTGGCAACTTCTGGCAATCAGTAGGTGGCACCGGATACCACACGCTTCTCAGCGGACACGTGCTGCCTGCGGTCACTGTGAATTTGCCAGGCAAGCAGGGACTTGCAGGGAGGTTCGGTGGAAGCTGTGGGCCACTGGCGATCGTGGACTTCGACGTTATGATTCAGCAGGTTTTCAACCAGTTGCTGGTCTCCGAAGGCGCCAATGTCGACTCATCGAAGTTTCCGATATTCCTGTTCTACAACACCGTGATGGCCACTAACTCATCTGGCGGTTCAAACTGCTGCATTCTCGGCTTCCACAATGCAGTAACTCAGCCTGCCGCGGTAGCCCCAGACAAGGCCGCGCGCGTCCAGACCTACGCGTTCATTGACTTCGAGGCCTCAGGCGCCTTTATTCCTTCCGTCCACGACACTTCGATTGCAGCTCATGAAGTGGGAGAATGGATGGACGATCCCTTCGGCAACAATCCCACTCCCGCATGGGGTCATACAGGACAGGTAGGCGCATGCCAGGGCAATCTAGAAGTAGGTGATCCGCTCACGGGCACGAACGTCCCGCCGGTTACGGGCGCGAACGGATTCACTTATCATCTGCAGGAGCTGGCGTTCTTCTCGTGGTTTTACGGAGCGCCTTCGATTGCTGTGAACGGTTGGTTTTCCGACAACAACACATTCAAGACCGACGCCGGGCCCGCTTGCACTAAGCACTAATCTTTCGCACCGGGCTTCGTCGTCCAGGATTCGCGCCGTCGCGTATACAACGCGGCGGCGCGAATCCGATTCCTTACCGGCGCGGTGAACTGCGCTTCTTCGACTTCTCCGACGAAAGTGTGCCTTCTGCCGGATCGTTGCCGCACGCCAGCGAAGCGATTTCCAAAGTCTGCACGCTCACCGAACTGAAGTCCGCCTTGTCCGCAATCACGAGCAACCCGAGCATTTGCACGTTGCCATTCGTGCCGCCAAGCTCGATGAAGTTCCCGGTAGCAGGGCCGCTGAGCTGGATGGTGCCGTAGCAGGTTGCTGTGCCCGATGGTGTGTTGAGCAGGATCGAGCCAGTCACGTTGAACTGCGCGTCTTCGGTCAGCACCAGCGTCGCGTTGTATTGAGTCACCGTGCCGTCGTCATTGTTTCCATTCACGACGCCGATGTAGGTCTTGTTCACCGGCGCATAGAGCGACGCTGTAAACGTTCCGTGATCGCTCGAGCAGTTCGAAGTAAACGATCCCGTCATCGTCGTCCCGTTATCGCTGACGCTGCCCTTCAAGTCGTAGAAGATGCCGGTATCCACTTGCAGCTTGAAGTTGAACGAGCCATTCACGTTTGATCCCGTGGGCTGCACCGGAGCCCATCCGCTGGGCGAGCAGGTGCTGTCGCTGAACGCTTCGTAGTTCTGATACCACGTGCCTGCCACGTAGCCCGCAAAGAACGGTGAATTAAGGTTGCCGTGCGCATCCTGCACGATATTCACCTCTCCGGTCGTGATCGTCGTGCCTCCGGTGAACGTAACTGCCCACTTGCCCTGCGCGCTCGGCTGCGGCTTCCCCGCCTGGGCGATGCTCGCGAAGAGGAACATCAAAGCTGCTGCTGCAATAATCTTTTTCACGTAATTCTCCTGGGATCTTCGTAAAAGTCTCGGCGCCATGGCCGGCGTGTTAAGGCGCTGTTCACATCCACCCGATTGCCGCCGCGCGTCGTCTCGCCCGGTCACTGCGGCGGGTTCGTGTTTTTGAAGCTGCGATGAACCGCTCGTCATGCTTCTTTTATGCCGCAGGCAGACGGATACCTAAATGGAACACTCGGGCGTATTTCGTACCCGCGCGGTCCATTACATTCTTGGGGCTTTAGTTTGGGTCAGAACTAGTACTAAAAGCGGCGCGGACGCGCCTCGTTCGGTGTCTATCCATTCTGCAGTGAATTACAGCGCTAGAATCCGTTACGGTTTGTCGGCCTAACCTCTTGGAATTGACACTCACGTGGGTCCAGCCCGATTACTGTCGAGAAATCCTCTTCGCACCGGCTATCTCAGACTGAGATTTCGTATTTGCCTTAACTGTGAGTGCTTCGTTGCGTTTTGAGATCTGTGCTGTGTCGAAGCAGCCGCTGCATTTTCACATCGCTGAACATGGTCCGGATTCGATAGGTAGACCTGTTCCTTCCACTGTTCCTCTGACTGTTCCTTTGACCAGTAGTATTTTCGCGCGGCGCTTCCTAAGCTATCGAATCTGAACTTGTTAGTACAGTATTCGCAGATGGACCCACTCAACACGCTCAAAAAGATCAGGAAGATAATCAGAGGCACCACCGACCGCGAGCTGGTGAGGCTAATTCTTGATTTGCAGAGAGAATTCTTTGCAATAGAAAGCCACAACATCGAACTTGCCTCCGAACTAACAAACCTCAAACAACAGTTGAACGTGCCGGCAAGGATGCATACTCGTCCACCATCCGATTATTACTTTCTGGAGGGAGACGACGTTCCTTTCTGTCCGAAATGCTGGGAAAGCAGCGGCAACGCGATTCATTTGCAAGCGCCCGTATCGGCGGGCGGTAGAGTTCGCAGGGAATGTCGGGTATGTAAGGAAACTTACTGGGAGCCCGCGATCACAGAGGGACGAAGCCAAGCTCATCATGCTTGAGGAGGAGGGGCCAATTCAAGTCCGCTCCTTTGAAGGGGTTCGTGTTATTTGACCGCGATCATCGACGACAATCACGAGCTGCTTGCGCACACTCCTTTGTAGTCCATGGGCGTTAGCTGGACTCTATTCGCTCGCACCAGCTATCTCACGGTGAGGTAGCTGGTGAGAGTTCAGGCACGTAGCAGGGGTATCCGCTTTGCGCTTCGGCGACCTGTGTGACGTCAACGTCGATACTGACCAAGGGCGTCGAGGGCGATGTTTCGGCCAGTAACTCTCCGGTTGGCGAATAGACAAAACCACGTCCGCCGAAATTTGAATTCGGATCGTTCACACGGGATGCGCGATTGGAGCTGAGGACGTAGCAGCCGGACACAATGGCTGCCATGGCAGCGGCGGTGTCCCATTTGCGCGATGCACCGCTGGCACGCGGCACTGCAATCACATGAGCACCCTGCCGACGATAGTGCCTCGCCCACTCGTTAAACATCAACTCGGTGCAAAGCAGCACGCCAATTCTCAAGCCACGGTGCTCCACCACATCGAAACCGGGGCGTTGGGGAGCGAACCATGCGTCCTCGAAAAAGCCCGCCTCGTGAGGGAAAAAGTGTTTGTGGTGAATGGCTTGGTAGCGACCATCAGCAATCAGGAATGCTTCGTTGGAAAGCTTGTGGGGTCCCGGGACAGGGCGAGAGCTGAGCACCGCTGTGGACATCCCGTGCAAATTCGCGATCGCACGTTCGTGGTCACGCACGCTGGCCGTCGCCAAGCCGGGATGAAAGGTGTCCTGGCTGGCCACCCATGGGCCAAAAGGCATTTCGTTCAACACAGTAATTTCAGGCCGGTCGTTCTGGATCCTCCGAAGGAGGGCAGCCCATGCCGGGTGGTCAATCGAGAGATCGTCGGGGAGTTGGCAGACTGAAAGTTTCAAGAGAAGCTCCGTGAATTGGGCTGATTCGTTAGGTAGCCCCTTGACGTCGATAGACTGCCAGTGCCCACACAAGCGTTCCTCGTTGGGCTGCACGGACAAGGCCGGCGGCTTCCAACGTCGCGTTCATAAGATGCGGTGGGTGAATGAAGGTGCGAAAGCTCTTGCCTGTCAGTCGCAGCGAAATGTTCTTCAGAGCAACCACGATTCGCACGTACCAACGGTCTCGGGGATAGGTAAAGGCGAGCACTCGATGCGTTCGCGCAGCCGCTTGGCGGAGCAGGACCAAGGCGTCAGGGTAGCAGCATACGACGCGGTCAAGGGTTACCACGTCAGCGTCGGGCACAGTGCCTGCGATCTTTGCGAAGTCGCCAAGGATGAATTGGGTGGGACGTGAACCGTACTGTGATTCGACTTCACGCCGTGCGACCTCCAGATAGGCAGGTGACGCTTCCACTAGAGTGGCGTCGGCTACCCCTGTGCCGGCGAGCTCCCTGCCGATAACTCCTATCCCGCCTCCGACATCCAAGAGCCGCTGTCCCTCCAACGACGAACGCTGCAGTTCTGCCAGGATGAGTTGTGTGGTGGCGTCTGCGCCGTGGCGTCGGTAGCGCTGTAGATCGCGCTCCGCCACCTTGCGATTAAACTTCTCCTCGCCGGCGCAATACCGAGTGCAGCAGTTCATGCAGCGCTTCTTTCTTCGCTGGTGGCTTTCTTTCGCATTTTGAGGGGAGCGTACACCTGACTCTACAATCCCTTCAAGGTCCAGACTAGCTGATATGGGTGACGACGGCCCGACGTTCTAGTCCGGACGGATACAGCATTTTGTTTAGATGAGCGCGGGCTGGTTGGGGGACGCGCGAGAAGTATTCTCCGATGGTTTTTGGAGCGACGCTGCTTTTCTTAGCGGATTTGCGATTTGTTGATTGCCGTTTCTTCACTGTGGAATTCCTTCGAGGAGATTATATGCGTACTGTTGCTCGGGTTGTTGGGTTGCGTTGAGCCGAAAGGGTTGCGTGTACAGCTGAAGAGTAAGAACGCTCGCATGCGGGAGCCAAGCACTGGCGGTTGTGCTGCACGTTACGGGGGCACAGGCAGGATTGCCTGTGCTACTGAGAAGCTAGGCGTAGAGGAATGGGCGGGATTTGTGGCTGGTCCAGAAGTAGGCGAGGATGATGATGCTGGCGACTGCGGCGTAGGCGCACCAGAGAGACGTGAATGCGTAGCGCTTGAAGATCATGACGGCGAGGAGAATGATGAGATTTGCTGCGCCGAAGATGACCATCATTCTGATTTTTGAGAAGAAGAGGGAACCGCAGGTGGCGATGACGTAGAGAATGGCGACGATGGTGTTGTTGGTGGCTGGGTTGATGTAGACGATGCTGTTTCCCTTCACGTAGACCTCGAGCTGGTAGGCTGTGAGCGCCCACAAAATATAGAGAGTGGTGCCGCCTCCGATGATTAGGAAGGGGAGCATGCGTTTGCGGGCTTTGGCGGTGGGTTCGAAGAGGTAGATGCTGAGCGGGAGAAGGAAGGGGAGGAGTCCCTGGGCGTAGAGCATGAAGGCTGCGCCCATGTTGTGGGTGACTTTGGGCGAGAGGATGCCGTCGAGGCCGAGCCAGACGAAGCCTTCGATGAATTGATGAACGGCGAATAGTGTGGGGAGCGTAGCGAAAAGGAGTTCGCGGCGGTGCTTCACGCGGGAGAGTGTGGCGATGCCGATTCCGGCGAGGACTGTGCTGCCGGCGAAATTGGCTGCTGCTGAGAAGCACATTGGGCGGTGTTTTCTCCGGTGCGGAAAGTACATGAATTAGGGAGGGAAGGCGAAGTGTTTTTTGGGGGGAGCGATATCAAATTGTTTGCTTAGCATTACGGCAGCGCATTAAACGAAGCACACAGGTCCTTCGGTTCTCAGGGTAAACCCTTCATTCCTCAGGGCAGGCAAGAGTGCCTGTGCCACCGGAAAGCGAGTCCTCATCCGCTATTATTCCACTGTGACGGCTGATATGCTTTTGCGCCGGCATTAACTTCTTCATGAAAGAGGGTCCATGATGCGATCCCTGTGTGTGCTTGTCGTAGCTGTGTGCGCGATTAGCTTTTCATTGCGGTCGCAGGAACAGAAAACGAAGGGGCCTGAGGACTATCTGTTTGTTTGGGCCGGTGATGAGGCGCGAAAGGGAAATGATTTCCTGGCGGTGATTGACGCGGATCCTGCGTCGGCGTCGTATGGACGTTTGGTGACGACCGTCGCGACGGACCAGCAGACCATGCAGGTACATCACACCGAATATGCGATGCCTGCGAGCGGGATGCTTTTTGCAAATGATCACGGGGCTGGGCGAACTTTTATTTTCGACGTGCGCGATGCGTTGCATCCCAAGGTTGTGACGTCGTTCACCGATATAGGCGGGTACATGCATCCGCATTCGTATTTGCGGCTGCCTGATGGGAATGTGCTGGCGACATTTCAGCACGCGCATCATGGAGGGAGCGAAGGGCAGACTGGCGTGACGGGCGGGCTCGTGGAAATTAATGACGAGGGCAAGGTGGTTCGGAGTGCGAGCAACGCTGACCCGGCGTTTGCTGACGCGTTATTGATGCCGTACAGCCTGGTGGTGCTTCCTGAGATTGATCGCCTGGTTTCCACGAATTCTTCGATGCATCTCGACGATATTTTTAGCGGCGTGACGTATCAGGTGTGGCGGCTTTCCGATTTGAAGCTGCTGAAGACGGCGTATTTGGATGTGGGGGAGAATCGCTACGCGCAGATTAGTCCTGAGGAGCCGCGGCGGGGTCCGGATGGATCGGTCTTTATTCAGACGCTGGGCTGCGGAATTGAACGCATCACTGGAGTAGATAAGGACGAGCCGAAGGCGCAGCTCGTGTATACGTTTCCTGGTAACTGGTGTGGCGTTCCCACGATCGTGGGGCACTATCTGGTGCAGACCGTGCCGGCGATACACAGTTTGATTGTGATTGATATCGCGAATGCGGCGAAGCCTGTGGAAGTTTCGCGGATTAAGGTGACCGATACGTATGGGCCGCACTGGACGGCTTGGGGAGCGAAGACGCAGCGGCTCGTGGTGACCTCGAGCGGCTCGCCTGAAGATCATCGGATGTTTTTGTTGAAATTGGATCAGGCTACTGGGGCTATTACGCTGGATGATGCTTTTCGTGATGTGGTCGGGAAGGTGGGATTTAATTTTGGTGAGCGGGAGTGGCCGCAGGGGTGGAAGGGAAGTGGGGCGCCGCATGGGGTGGTGTTTTCGAAGTGAGGGTTTTGAGTGCTCGGGCGGTTGGCTTGAGTGAGGTGGTGGCCTCGGAGGGTTGTTGGTTGTGCCGTGACGAGGAGCGCACAGGCAAGAGTGAGTGCCTGTGCCACTGAAAAGAACGCGCGCGCGTTTTGAGGCAAGTATGTGCGACCGCACTGTGGCCTTACGCGGGCGCAGGCTGAAGCCTACGCTACTCAGTGCGAAGCCAGGTGGTTTGGAGTTTGGGTGGATGTTGGAGGGTTTGCATTACCACGCAGAATTGTTCGGTTTTTTCTTGTAGGGCGCGGAGCTGGTCTGGAGTTGCGCTTGGGGCGGCGATATTGAAATTCAGGCGGATGTTTTCGAAGCCTACCGGGACGTCCTTTGAGATGCCTAGTGTGCCGCGAAGATCCAGGTCGCCCTCTACTGTGACTTCGATGTGTTCGGCTTGAATGCCCATGGCTGCGGCTACCATTTGACAAGTGATTTGCGCGCATGCGGCGAGAGCGCCGAGCAAGAGATCGCCGGAACAGGCGCCGGCTCCTGCGCCGCCGACGCCTTTGTGGGCTTCCGCTTGATAAATGGCGCGACCGATGTCGACGGAGCATGAGACTGGAGCGCCTGTCTGGCTGCCTTTCGCGCGGAGAGTGATTCGCGAGGCGGAGGGGTCGGCGCGGTATTGGTCCTTCAGAGGTTTTTGCAGCGATCGAAGATCCATTTGGGCCTCGTTCATTTATTCGCAGCGAGTATTTTAAAGAGATTCTAAAGGCTGAAAGACTGCGAGCGCGCTGCCTTGTGAGCCTTTTGCCTGCATGCTAGCATCGAATCGCATCAGGAGAGCCGCCGTGCCCAAATATGTTATTGAACGCGACGTTCCGGGAGCAGGAAATTTAACCGACGCGCAACTGCGCGAGCTTTCGCAGAAGTCAGTGAATGTGCTTAAGGGAATGGGTCCCGAGATTCAATGGCTGCACAGCTACGTGACGGGCGATAAAGTGTATTGCGTTTATCTGGCGCCGGATGAAGCTGCGATCAAGGAACATGCTCGGCGGGTTGGTCTGCCGGCAAACCGCGTGTCGGCGGTGAGGCGGTTGCTTGACGCCTCAAGCGCGGAATAAGCTCGCATAATCCGTAAGTCAGTCCTCACAATCAATTCGATTCGAAATTGAATTTTTCCACGCGCCGCAGTGTGCTAACCCGACGAACTTTCTGCGCCGGGCTTGAGGGCTTCCTCGATTGCTTTCTCTATCGCTTTCTCGAGCGGCATACCCCAGCCTTCGAGCCACGCGGTGGCGCCTGATGTGTTGGCGAGGGCGTAGCGAGCCGGATCGAGATGAGCGTCAAGCTTGGCTTGTTCTGCGGGGGAAAGCGGGGCGCCGATATTTTGTCGAAGAGCGGCGGCGGCGCCGGCAAGACGCAAGGAACGTTCGGCCTGGAACTGAAGAGACGCGGAGCAGGCGAAGCATTCGAGGAGCCGGGCGATTCCGCGCTTGTGTTCGAGTTCCTGGAAGACTTTCAAACTTTCGCGATAGAGGGCGTGAGCGGTGGCGCAATCGCGCTGCTCTCTTGCCAGGTTTCCGAGATCGGCGAGCGTCCCGGCAACGCCCCAGCGGTCGCCGAGTTCGCGAAACATCGATAAGGCTTGTTCGTAGAGAGCGCGCGCGGCAGCGGAGTCGCCTTCATCGCGGGCGACGTCGCCCTTGTAATTGATCGACCAGGCTACTCCGGTGCGATCGCCGAGTTGGCGAAAGAGCGTCTGGCATTCGTCGTAGAGTGCGCCGGCTCGCGCGAAGTCACGCTGGAGTTTTACGACGCTCGCGAGATTGCTGAGAGCACGCGCGATCGCTCGTGGATCGCCCACCTCACGCCACAATTCGAGATTTTCCTCAGACAGCCCGTTTGCAAGCACGAGATCGCCACGATCGCGCGCCGACACGGCTAGAGCGTTCAATGAAACGGCGACGCCTTGCTTGTCACCGAGTTCACGAGAGACATCGCGACTTTCGCCGACCAGGACATCGGCCTGAAGGTAGTCTCCCTGCTCCACGGTGAGTATGCCTGCGGCAAAGAGAGCGCGGGCTCGCGCTCTAGTGGGGGCGGCTGCGCCGGGGAGTTTGAGAAGTTTGCCGAGACGGTCTCGGCCTTCAGTGAGATATTCGAGCCGTTCCCAGAAACGAAACAGGGCGGCGCCGAGGCGCAATCCCCAATCTGCATCGCCGGTTTCGGTGAGCCAATCGAGCGCGGCGCGAAAATTATCGTGTTCGCGGACAAAGTTTTCGAGCCATTCGGCGCCGACCGTGTCGCCTTGTTCGGTGACGGCTTCTTCGGCGAGAACGAGGCAATAGGCGGCGTGAGCGCGTCTTGTTGGAGTTTCTTCGTTGCTTGCTGCGAGTTTTTCACGCGCATATTCGCGAATCGTTTCGAGCATGGTGAAGCGCGACTCACCGTGGGACTGGGCGACTTGCTGGACCAGACTTTTATCCACCATCGAAGCCATGCCGTCGAGCAGATCCAAGTCGAGGTCGGCTTTGGCGTCGCAGACGGCTTCGACACTTTCGAGCGTGCATCCGCCGGCGAAGACGGACAGGCGCCGGAAGAGTTTCTGCTCGGCGGGGCTGAGCAAGTCGTAGCTCCAGTCGATCGCGGCGCGCAGAGTCTGCTGACGCTGCGGAAGGTCGCGAGCGCCACCCGTGAGCAATTGCAGCCGGCTGGCGAGGCGCGTGCGCATGGCGGCGAGGGAGAGAACCTTCACGCGCGCGGCTGCTAATTCGATTGCGAGCGGCAGACCGTCTAGACGATTGCATATCTCGATAATCGCGGAAGCATTTTCTGGATTGAGCTCGAAATCCGGCTTGGCTGCACCGGCACGCTGCAGAAAGAGTGCGACTGCGGGGTATTTGGAAAGGTTTTCAACGGAAGGCTTGGAGCGCGAATCCGGGACCGCTAGCGGCGGAACGGGAAATTCATGTTCACCGTAGACATGGAGAGCGGCCCGGCTCGTCACCAGGATTTTGAGACTTGGACCCATTGCCAGTAGATCAGCGATCGCAGGCGCGGCTTGCAGAAGATGTTCGAAGTTATCGAGGAGGAAGAGCACCGGAGGACGCGATGGGTCCTGGAGATGCTTTTTCAGCAGTTCGAGCGGTGACTGCCCTCCGGCTTCGCGAAGGCCGAGCGTCTGGACGATAACGGAAAGAAGAAGGCCCGGATCGTTGACGGCGGAGAGCGCGACAAAGTGAGCTCCTCCGGGGAAACGATCGGCGACGGCGGAGGCGATTTCGATGCCAAGCCGCGTCTTGCCGATTCCGCCCGGGCCGGTAATCGTGACCAGGCGAACGTCGGCGCGCACGAGGAGTTCTTGCGCGGCCTGAATTTCTTTTTCGCGGCCTACGAATCCGGTGCGTTGCACGGGAATATTCGACTGGCGGGATTCTGGGTGGCGAAGAACTTTTTCCGCGAAGCGGTCGCGAATGGCAGCAAGCTCGCGCGCGAGATCGCGTGTTGCGGCGTAGCGTTTCTCGGGCTCTTTTGCCAGGCAACGCTCGATAGCCCAGGCGAGCGGCGCGGGCGCGTCGGGGACGAGCGTGGCGATCGGGTCGGGCTGTTCACGCAAGATGGCGACGAGCGTTTCAGCGGCGGTGTTGCGGCGGAACGCGCGCTTTCCCGTCACCATCTCGTAGAGCACGAGGCCAAGCGAAAATTGATCGGAGCGGAAATCGAGGGGGAGGCCGCTGGCCTGTTCGGGCGACATATATTCGGGCGTTCCCAAAATTATGCCCGAACGCGTGTCTGAACTGGCGCGGGTATGCAGTTGCGACAACTCTTCGCCCGCTGGCACGAGCTTTGCGAGGCCGAAGTCGAGAATCTTGACGAATCCATCCGCGGTGATCATCAGGTTTCCAGGCTTGATGTCACGATGCGCGATGCCGGACTCGTGCGCTTTCGCGAGCCCTTCGGCGATTTGCGCGGCGATGTCAATGGCTTGCCGAATTGGGAGCGGGCCTGCTTTTAACAAATCGCGAACCGTCGCACCCTCGACCAGCTCCATTGCGATGTAGTGAGTGGAACCGTCTCGTCCAAGTTCGTGGATGGTGACGATGTTAGGGTGATTGAGCGCTGATGCGGAGCGGGCTTCGCGCTCGAAGCGGTGCAAATGGTCGTCCGCGGTGGCTAATGCGGTGGGCAGAATCTTGATGGCGACGATGCGATCGAGGCGCGCGTCGCGGGCGCGGTACACCTCACCCATTCCGCCGGCGCCTAATGCGCCGACGATTTCGTACGGTCCGAGTTTGGTCCCTGGGGCGAGCATCCCGGTGGGCGAGGCCATATCTGCAAAGAGGAACTATCGCACGAACAGCCCTTGTAGGAGCATATAACAAACTTAGAGTTGAAGTTACAACGCGGATTTCGACCTGCTCGCGACGGCGGCGAGATATCCCCGAGACATCCCCCGGGACATCCCATAGATTGGCGGTTAATCGAATCGATCAGATCAAGTGATCGGAATGCGCTTGACGCTGGCGAATACCTTGTCGATGGGGTTCGCGTGTCCGGTCTCGTCGAGGAACAGAAGCAATTTCAGATTCTCGATATAGACCCCTTCGAGTGTGTGCGTTCCCGGGCCTGGTCCGTGGCGTAGCATCATGGCGCTGGGACCGTGATCGGCAACCGAAGTGGGAGGAACGGGACGGGAGTGCAGCACGACGTCGCCTCCTTCCCGCTGAAGTGTCACCATCTTGTCTTCTCCCACCGTTTTTACCAAGAGCTTGTACTCGCCTGCTGCCAATTTGTGGCCGTGGCACTGCACTTCATAGGGCAGTGATACATGCCCTTCGAATTCTGTTTTAGTGGGGGTGTGTGCGATGGCCGCCATGTTATGCGTTTCGTGTTCCTGAGCACCGGTTTCCGCTTGGGCGTGAGTAACGGCTGGGAAGAAGGCTGTCAGCATAAGTGCCGCGATCGTCCGCGTAAGTCTCATCATCCGATTTGCGATCATATTTTTCATCGGAAACTCCGTTTGCTTTTCGACGGCAAGGACCGAAGATTCTGCATGTTGCCTTCCCGAATCTCTCACCGCTGTCGTGAGCGCGAATATTACTCCGGTTCGAGAGAATCATCAATGCATATGCAACATAGATGACGTGGGCCATTCGCGAAAACTGCTCGCATAGCCGACCTTCTATCTCTCGCGGCGCTAAATGCTACAATAGTCAGCTTTTCAGATTGCATCGCTTGAGTGGATTCAGCATCGAATTGTCAGGAGAATTCAGTGCGCAAGGTGATCATCATAGGAAGCGGGTGTGCGGGACTGACGGCTGCGATTTACGCGGCGCGCGCGGAACTGCAACCGCTGGTACTAGACGGCTACGAGCCGGGCGGGCAGTTGGGTTTGACGACGCTGGTGGAAAACTTTCCCGGATTCCCCGACGGGATTTTGGGGCCCGCGCTGATCGAGAACGCGCGAAAACAGGCGCAGCGGTTTGGAGCGGAGTTTGCATCAGGCGCGGTGAGTTCAGTGGATTTGAGCAAGCGCCCGTTTAAAGTTGTGGCCGGCAAGGAGACGTATGAGTGCGAGGCGCTGATTATCGCGTCGGGTGCATCCGCGCGGATGCTCGGGATCGAGTCTGAAAAGCACTTGCTGGGATATGGGGTTTCGACGTGTGCAACTTGCGATGGCTACTTCTTCCGGGAGCGCGACATTATTGTGGTCGGTGGTGGCGATACGGCGATGGAAGAGGCGACCTTCCTTACAAAGTTTGCGAAAAAAGTGACGCTGGTTCATCGGCGGAATGAGTTTCGCGCGACTAAAATCATGCTGGACCGGGCGCGGGCGAACCCAAAAATCGAATTTCTCACGCCCTACGTGATCGAGCATGTGGACGACGTGGACAAGAAGTCGGTGGAGATGGTGCGGCTGCGGAACGTCGACACGAACGAACTGAAGACTGTGGCTGTGGAAGGCGTTTTTGTAGCCATTGGCCACGATC
>CAVRLE010000005.1:0-557818 GCA_963721825.1 uncultured Acidobacteriota bacterium
GCAAAGAGGTGATTCCGGACAACTGGATTTACATTCATGAGCCAAGTGTACACGTGGGACGAATCCAGAACTTTAAAGAGAACTTGGTCGCCAGACATGGTCCCCGATCCCAACAAGACATGTTTGGGCATGGAGTACTTTGTCTTTGAGAACGATGACCTGTGGGTGAGTCCGGACGATAAGCTGATCGACCTGGCGAAACGCGAGATCGCCGAGTTGGGCATAGTCAGGCCGGAAGAAATCGAAGATGGCACGGTGGTCCGGATGCCCAAGGTGTATCCGATGTACGACAGGGGGTGGGCGAAGGAGGTAGCTACGATCCGGAAGTACTTGGAAGAATGCTTGCCCAACTTGCAGCTTGTCGGTCGCAACGGGATGCATAAGTATAATAACCAAGACCATTCCATGATGACTGCGCTATGTGCGGCCAAGAACATAATGGGAGCGAAGTACGATCTGTGGGCCATCAATTCCGAGCCGGATTATTACGAGGAGAAGCGGGCGCATAAAGAGCCTTCGTTACCGGAGAAGGGGGCCGGCCGCCCTGCGTATGGCGAGCCACTTCGCATTCCGATTCGCCGCTCTCGCATCGGACCGCGATGAATCGAAGCGTCAAATGCTGCCGCCCTATGATTTGAGGTCGTAATTTCAGGAACACCTTGTAGGCGGCCTGCTGTCCGGCTCCCGTAGGGTTTGCTGTTTCGTTATCGCTTCCACTAGATTCAAGACCGGTTACAAGTACACCCATGCCTTCGAAGCAGCCCCTTTGGGAAGCACCAGCAAGCCGCTGGATGGCTTTACTAGCCTGGCTGCGAGCCAAACCTGGTGGCAAACGTTGTAATTTCATCGAGAAAGCACGCAATTGCTTATCAACTGGGGAAATCACAACTTCCTCCTGCCTGAACTCACTCCTCACGCAATGCAACGAGATGAATGCAACACTGACTTCGTACTTCGTATACCTTATCGATCTGCTGCGTGAGTTGCTGGCGCTTGATCTGAATCTACGATGTGGTTGGTAGTACTGAGCAGGTAGTGTTAAATTCGGTTATGAGAACACATTGAGTCGCGCGTGCCGTCGACCTGAGGACCTTAGGAAACTAAGATCGAGTGATCCGGCATCTCGCGGCGCGTGTTCTGCGGATATGTTTATGACTTTGGCGCCGAGAGTCGCTCACGGTTCCTTGAGCAACCATCAAACCAAAGCGCCGGTTAGGATCGTCTCCAATAGTTCATCGCGAAGTCATCCAATGAAGACTGAGTTCTCAGACATTCGAGCCAGCGAGGCACACGATTCTGTACGCAGTCGCAAGGTATTTACCTCAGGAGACCTCATCGTCTTTGTTGTGCTTTCTGTGCTGCGCCTTGCAGCCGTGGCGTGGTTCCTGGTGCATTGGTTGACCCCCGCCGGATGGTGGCATACAGAAAAACTCATGTTTCTGGGTGCTAGTTTGTTGCTGGTGATCGGGCTTGGTGGAAACCAACTGCGCTGGGCGTCGCTGACGTTCATGCAGCGCCCTGTTCCTATGGAGCCTCGCAGAGGTTTGCGAGTGGCAGCGGTCACCACCTGCGTTCCGGATCTGGAGCCTCCGGAGATTCTGGCGCCTACGCTGGAGGCGTTAGTGTCCCTGGACTATCCTCATGACACCTGGCTACTGGATGAGGGTGATAGCGAGGTGCTGCGAGATCTGTGTCGATCCTTTGGCGTGCGCCACTTCAGCCGCCACGGCATGCCGTCGTACCAGGCGGCGAGCGGCGCATTCGCATCGCGCAGCAAGCACGGCAACTACAATGCGTGGCTCCAGGAAACCGGTTTTGAGAATTACGATGTCTTGATGGCATTTGATCCCGACCACGTGCCCGTACCGGAGTACGCGAGCGCGGTACTGGGATTTTTCGAATGCCCGCAGGTTGCCTATGTTCAGGCTCCGCAGGTTTACCGGAACCAGTCTGCGAGTCTTGTGTCTTGCGGAGCGGCAGAGGAGACGTACGCATACAACTCTTCAACCGAGATGGCAAGCTACGGAGTTGGACAAACGGTTCTGATAGGAAGCCATAACGTGCACCGGCTCTCTGCCCTGAGGGAGTTTGGCGGGTTTCCCGACCATACGGCAGAAGACCTGCTGCAGACCGTCTATTACCGAATGCGGGGCTGGCAAGGAGTCTACGTCCCAAGAGTTCTGGCCACTGGGCTGGCTCCTGAGGAATGGTCGGAGTACCTGACGCAACAGATTCGCTGGGCGCGCTCGGTGCTGGACATCAAGTTCCGCCACCTGCCTGCAACGAGGGGCTCGCTCTCGCGGGAACGCTTGATTGAGTTCCTGCAGGGCTTTGGTTATCTGCAGGATGCGTTGATTGCCGCCGGCCTGCTGCTATGGTTGGTACCCTTGTTGGCCGCTGGAACTGGTCAGAAGACCTATGAGCACCTCGCCAGCCCATCTCTGGCGGTTCTGGTCGCGGTGCTGTTCGTATCCGACCTGTTCCGCCAGCGCTTCTATCTGCGGCCGGATGTGGAGGTCGGCATACATTGGAGGGCGGGACTGCTTCGGGTGGCGAAATGGCCATTTGTCTGGAAGGCATTCTGGCTGATGTTACGCAACAAGCCGTTTACCTATGTGGTTACACCCAAAGTCAAATCCTCTGGCGCGCGGCGGCGGCTAATGCTTCCGCACGGTATTGTGGCTGCAACAGTCGCGATCGCATGGGCAATCGGGGTGATCGTGGGAAACGTGGGCGTTGGATCAGTGCACATCTTCGCAGCGGCGCTCATCGCCATCAGTCTAGGGGTGATTCTGTTCGAAGGAGCAGTGAGGCATGGCCGCAGCTAGGGCGATGGTGAGAGACACGGCACACCATCGGGGCTGGGGACGCCTGCTGACGCTGGCTTCGCTGCTGCTCGCGATCTTTTTCGGATTGTGGGGCCTGCGCGGCATCAGCACGAGCAGCAGCATTGCTGATTACGATTCGGCGCGCCACGGATTGAACGGAGCATTCATCCTTGACATGTTTCGCCACTGGAAGATGGCGCATCCGGTGCAGTACGGATACTGGTACTACAGTAGGCTGCCTGCGCTGTCCCTTCCTTATCACCCGCCGCTGTTTCCCGTTTTCGAGGCGCTGATCTTCTCGATCTTCGGTGTCAGCCCGTTCAGTGCGCGATTGGCTGTTGCCATCGCAGCGGCCGTAGCGGTCCTGCTTATGATCCGCCTGTTGCGCAAGAGTCATGGCTCGCCTTTGCTCGCGTTGATGGTTACAGCTTCCTTCTTTGCGCTGCCGACCGTGCAGAGGCTTTCCAACACTGTCATGCTGGAAATTCCAGCGCTAGTTTTTGTTCTCGCCGCTTTTTTGTTTCTCGTTCCGGACGAAGAGATTCTACAAACGCGGCGCAGCTTATGGTTCGCGATCTTCGCTGCTGCTGCTATTTGGACTAAGCAAACGGTGTTCCTTTTCCCCCTGCCTTTACTGTACGTTTTGGTATCGGGCAGGTGGAACCTGATGCGCAAATCCTATTTCTGGATCGACACATTCCTGGTGGGGGCTTCGGG
This sequence comes from uncultured Acidobacteriota bacterium, assembly GCA_963721825.1. Lineage (GTDB taxonomy): Bacteria > Acidobacteriota > Terriglobia > Acidiferrales > UBA7541 > Palsa-295. The sequence continues at coordinate 3,546 of CAVRLE010000005.1, forward strand.
GATCGGGCTTGCGATGTTGGGGAGGGAGTTGCAATGGAACGGCATCAATCAATCTTGGGCGAGGAAGAGTGCGTTGCAACATCTTGTGCACAACTGGAACTTCTACCTGCATTATGGGTTGCCGGGGCTGGTCCTCGTCGGGCTGTGCCTGCTGAGCTACAGACTGCCAGGCGGCCGGGACGACTTCACCAAGGACCGGCTCTACATCGCATGGTTGTTGGCAACTGTCCTTATTCTACTGCCTGCGCCAGCTTATTCGCCAAGATACATGTTCTTCAGCATTCCGCCAGTGCTGGTGCTGCTTTATAACGGGCTGCGGCGGGTCGGCGGTCTTTTGTCGCCGCAATATCGCTGGGTAGTGGCGGGGGCCGTGTGCCTGTTGCATGTGGCCCACGGTTTGGTGAACGCGCGCGTGGTCTATCTTCGGGGACCGGCCGAGGTCGCCAACATTCTCCACAACAGTGGTCAGCGCCGCCTTCTTTACTGCGGGGGTAGTACCAATGGGGCTTTTATCTTCGCCGTTCGGACGAACGACTCGACACTCTCGACGATTGTCATCAGGGGAGACAAGCTGCCAGAAGGCACCTTCGATCCGGAGGAGCTTAGGGGGTTCGTCTCGCGATATGGGATAGATGCGGTTGTGCTGGAGCGGACGGACCGTCCACAAGCGTGGGATGAGGTCTCCTCCGAAATCTTGCCCTTCCTATCCTTTGAGCGAGTCCTGCCGTTGACGGATTCAGACCATAAAATGAGCGGTTCACTGTTGGTCTATCGCGTCCCCAATCCTTCGAAGGTCCCGGAGAGTTCATTGCCAGTGCCGATATCGGTGCTTGGCCGGGATGTAGAATTGAGGTTTTAGGGGAAACAAAAAAAAAGGCTAGTCACTCACCGTCAATCGGGGTGATCAGATCGTGGACTTCGTGGGAGTTCGGCCTGACGATGCGGTGATACGTGCCGCGATGAATGGCCTACAATGTCGCTGCAACGCTCGCCGGTATTACAGAACAAAAAGGCGTGCACGGTAGTCTCTTGATTCCAGTAATGCCAAGTCGAGAACCCGAAATCACCCCCAGCGAGCGGGAAGTGCAGGCTCGGCGCGGGCTCCGCATCTCGGTGATTGTCCCAGTGTACAACGGCAGCCAAGTTCTGGGACGCTGTCTCGAGGCCCTAAACTGCTCAACCTATCTAAATTTCGAAGTCATTGTTGTGGATGACTGCTCGACTGACACAACGCCTCAAATCGTAGAGCGCTATGGCATGCGATATATTCGGACCTCGAGGAATATGGGGCCCGGCGGGGCGCGGAATCTGGGATCGAAGCACGCAAGGGGGGAAATCCTTGCCTTTATCGACGCCGACGTCATCCTTCCACCGGAGGGACTTTGCTTAGTGGAGGAAGCCTTCTCGCGCGACCCGAAACTGGCCGCGGTATTCGGCTCTTACGACGACGAGCCTGAGTGCGATACGTTTGTCTCGCAGTACAAGAACCTAATGCATCACTATGTCCACCAGTCCTCCAGCGAGTTGGCGACCACGTTTTGGGCTGGCTGCGGTGGGGTGCGGAAAAGCGTCTTCGAGGAGGTTGGAGGATTCGATGATGCGATGTACACCGCTCCTTCCGTCGAAGACATCGCGCTTGGCCTTGAACTCACAAGGCGGGGCTACACCATCCGGTTGGACAAGCGGCTCACCGTGAAACACCTGAAGCGCTGGACCGTGCCGAGCCTGCTACGCGCCGATATCTTCGACCGTGCTGTTCCATGGACGCGGATGATTCTGAGCTCCGGACAACTACCTCGCGATCTGAATCTGAGCTACGCGTCACGGATCAGCTCCGTGCTGGTGGGACTTTTGACCGTGTTGGGTCTCTCCGTGCCGGTGATCTTCGCGAACGGGTGGCGACATTTGTTTCTGCCTGCGTTAGCTGCGGTCGCCATGAATTGTTTGGCGCTTATGTTTCTGAACTGGGACGTGTACCGGTTCTTCTGGCGCAAGCGAGGTCTTTGGTTTGCTGTGAGGTCTGTCATCGCTCATTGGGCCTATTACCTTTACAGCGGGATCACATTCGTCGTGGTGGCGACAGAGAAATTGATTCGCCCGACTGCCTACCGGCGTCGTGGAGTCAGATCTGACGAGTGATGTTGAGTCTGGGAAACGGGTGATCTCCTGCCGGCTCCGCGTGTTCGCTGCTAACGCATCGGCGAAATCGCCTTATAATTCCTGAAGAGAACGGCACAGCGAGAGGATGTCTACCGTCAGGCATGGAACGGGAGTATCCTTGGTTGCAGCGGGCTCCTTGCCGAGCGGCACTATTGTCAGACAGAGTCGGCAGCACGCTTGCGGTGCACCGAGAGAAGAACACTGCAATGACCGCCAGAATCCCACCAGTCTCCTGCAGCCCAGGAGCCTCTCACACCGACGATACGATACCGCCGCAGTTGCTGCGAGCTATCGCGCCACTGCATGGCACCGCGATGGGAGTCGCATGGGCAGTCGTGTGCGGCGGGTTGCTCGCCCTTGCGACCTTGTACCTGGTGCTGCGCGGTCCTGCCCCGCTGGAATTCGATCTGTTAAGCCAGTTCTTTTGGGGGTACCGGGTTTCCGTTGGTGGCATATTCATCGGACTCCTTTGGGGAGCAGGCGTGGGGTTCGTGCTTGGCTACGGGTTTGTCCTGATCCGCAACGGCGCTATGTGGATTTGGCTGACCACCGTTCGCTCGCGCACGGAAATGGAGCAATACTCGGACTTCCTCGATCGTCTGTAGGAGCATGCATGGAATCCGAACAACAGGAGCAGATTGAGCATGCGGTGATAGTGTTGAATGAGAAACTTCTTGGCACAGTGCTTGGAATTCTGTTTGGTTCCATGCTGTTCCTGGCGACTAACTTTCTCATCCTGAAGGGAGGCGAGCACGTTGGCCCACACCTTGCACTGCTGTCGGTATTCTTTCCCGGCTACCGAGTGACTTTCTTTGGGAGCCTTATCGGCTTTTTCTACATGTTCGTTCTCGGCTTCATAATAGGCATCGTGATCGGTGCAGTTTACAACAAGATCGTGCGAGCCTGACGGGGCTTGCGACGGAACCGAGCCGCCTTGATATCGACACAGGAAAGCGACAGAGTCTATGTCAGTCGCACTTCTGGTAGCCCCGAGGCGAAATTCACCTGCGCACGATCGAGTCGTGAAGGAATTCCCTCAATGGTTCCTGTTGCTGAGCTGGCGTACTACTAAGTTGATATCCGATATTTTTCATGACCGGAGCCCAGGCCTTTTCAATTTTTGCCACGTCCTCTTCGCTTAGCAATGATCGCCAACCCCCGGTTGTGGCTGTGCGGACGAAACGCACGTCCTTGCGCCTGGAACGAGTGCCGATCCAGCGATTTTCATCGCGCTTCTCGAGCTCCCGCATCCGCTCTACCGAACTCAATTCAACAGCTCGCGTTAGTTTCTCCACGCCGTGTGAAATCTGCAGAAAATCGGCGATCTTTGCTAGCTCGAGCGCTGGGTTGGCCTTCATATCTTCATAGCGCAGCAAAAGAAACTCCCGTCCATTCAAACGAGTCGCGATCCAGCCGGCGACATTTTCGCCCCACGACGCAAATATCGGATCGACATCGCCGGAAACAAACCGGCTGACAAACTTCTCCATCGGATAGCCATCTTCAATAAACCCCTGTTTCAGATGAAAATAGTAGTAGGAAACGACGACGTCCCGCGGATCGCGGACGATGTAAATAACCTTTTTGTACCGCGGGTCGAAATACTCATGACTCTTAATTAATCGGGGACGCGGAATTTTTGCAAGTTGCCGGCGATTAATATTAAGCACATCAGGAATTAAGTAATCGATATTAAGAAAACTGATCTCCTGATCGGAAAATAACAAATTGGCGATCAAGAAACGCGTCCAAGTGTTTCCGGATCGAGGATACGACAAAAGGAAACGATCGTCTGGATACACCTCGAAATTGCGCCCGCCCCGATTTAACCCAAATAGCTTCTTAAATCCGTCTTTCAAGTCCCCAAACTTTATTGCCATTTAAGCAGCTCCTGATATTTCCCTCGACCGTTCAAATGATGGCATGCTTGGCGTTTCCTTTGCCCAATAGCCTCATGCGACTTTTCTATTTGATATTGTTACGAACCCAGAAGCTCTTTCATCAGGGACTGCGGTTTGGTCGTTTCTCACGTTTCCATAAGACCGTCAACCTCTGGAAAAAGCCCTGCTCTGGAAAAATTTATCTCGACAGGTCAGGTGATTCGACGGCCTCCACCCGAGCTTGAGCGGCGTCTTCGCCAAGAGGGATTACTTCGCCTGGGGAACGACACAGACGAATGAAGATTGATATCTTGGGGCACTTTGACGGCTCAGATGCCAGTATCCTCTCATGGTAAGGGCCCCTAGGCAAACACAGTCAATGCAGGTTGGTGTCCTTATTGGGACCGAAATGCTGCCAAGCCCTTATCTAAATACTTATGCTGGATCATCAGCGCGGTGATCAGCCTAAGTCTCCACTGGGTTAAGACTGGCCGTCCACTCCCGAGCTCGTCGGTTTGGAATGGCAAAGACGTTGAACCAAGAAGGTCCCCTGCGGAGATCTGCGATGGGAGTCAGTTTGCGGCCTTCCGCGGCAAATAGCCCGTAATTGCGGGACGTGAAGAATTCCGCCAGCATGTCCGGACTCCGGTTGTGTTCCGCGAGCGCGCGCTGGTTAACTTCGAACATGATCTTCGGCCGCATCTGCCGAATTGCACATTCGGCGCCCGCGAGCACCTGAAACTCGAAGCCCTCGGTGTCGATTTTGATGAAATCAAGACGCTCGAGCCCGATCCTCTGTATTTCGGAATCCACTGTCGTGCATCGCACATCGAGGTTCCCGGAATCGGCTACAGTGGACCAACCGAGTCGCGCCCCGGTTTCGGCTGCCATACGCACCGACCCATTTCGGTCTCCAACCGCAGCTTGGTGTGCGTTGACATTTAATGCAGCGTTCCGCCCCAAATTTCGCTTCAGAAAGGAGTATGTGTAAGGCACTGGCTCATAGCTGAATACACGCCCACTTTTCCCCACCCATTTGGAAAGCAGTAGTGAGTAGTAGCCGATATGGGCGCCAATATCGAAGCAGCAGGAGCCAGGTACGAGCATGTGGCGAATCGCGTGTTCATCCCAGTAATCGAGACATCCGTAGGAATACAACGTCCAGCCAACATCATCCACAGCCAGATCCGATTCGATCAGCAGTCCTCGCCGCCGGAGCACCCGCGGGCCCTTCCAACGTTCACGAGCGTTTTTGCTCAACTGGCTGACCAGCCGGTCGCGTCCCGGATGAGGAAAGGGAATAGTGCCGTACAAACCGAGCAGTGCGTCAGAAACCCAATTAGTAAATCCGAGTGTCACTTGAGCCAACTATGTCCAACCAAAGGTGATTGGCCTTCCTCATCCAGATAATCAAAATCACCATAATCTGCTCCGCATGGATACTCTTCAAGCGGTCGAGAGCATGGAAGTATTAACCGGAAGATCCCTTTGACCTTCCGATCGGGAGAGTGTACACCCGATCGTCTCTCTCTGAGCCGTTCCGGCGCAGTTTTCCTGTCGAGGATGGTCCAAGCCGGCCGTCAGCTGCCCTCAGAGAGTTGAGTCATTTCTGACTGGATATAGAGAGAACATCGAAGCAAAATGGAGTGCATCTTCGCCTGATGCCATGTTGTTGCGGCCTAATATTAACCTGTTTTGGTATCTGCGTTGTTTGTGCGGGCCAGAAGCGATATTGTGTCTTCGATTTTAGCCCTTATTCGGCAGGCTCAGGCACGTATCAATTCAAGTTCAGTAAGACACGCGGGTTGGCCGGCTGCACTGGAATTACTGGAATATGTCTGGCGAACAAGCTTTGGAACTCAATCCCAAAAACCCACGCTCCGGGTCTCGATTTGCGCATGGAAGCGGCTTCCTCTTGCCGCGACCAAACTGCTAGAAAGACGCTGGCCGAGATAAGATGCCAGATCCTCTAACGCTCTCAGTCATCATTCCGACCAAGAACCGTCCCGGTGACCTGGCGCGAACGATTGAAACTCTCCTGCAACAAACCGTTCAGCCACAGGAATTGATCATTGTTGACCAGAGCCCCGAACCGACTTTCACCCGGCCAATCTCGATCCCGTTAACATGTATCCATGATCCGTCGCTCTCTGGTGCATCCGTCGCGCGAAATGTCGCTATGGATCATGCGCAAGGAGATATTTGGTTGTTCCTCGATGACGATGTCCTTTTGGAACCCAAATTCATCGAGGAGATTCTTAAGGCGTACAACACCGACGTGACGGGAGTTTCCGGAATTATCACGAATTATTCGATCCCACCTCTGAAGCAGCGTCTCTGGGAAACAGTTTTCCAAATCGGGCCCTTCCGCGATGATAGACAAGGCATTTACCGTGATGCCGTCCGGCTCTGCGATTCCAGCCCGATTCACGTGCGACAATTCGGAGGCGGGCTGATGAGTTTTCGTGCCTCCGCAATTCGTCATTACCGGTTTGACACGAATCTCACTGGGGCATCACCGGGTGAAGACATTGATTTTTGCGCCGGCCTTCCGAAAGGAAGTACCTTGCTGATAGCGCCAAACGCACGGTTGATTCACAATCGGAGTCCAGAAAGCCGCGACTCAACCCACTGGATCAGCGTGGATGCACAAGTTGCCAGTTACATGCACGAACGTCACTGGAAAGCAGGATTATCGAACAATCTCTGTTATGGCTGGCTGAATTTGGGTTATGCCATGGCCGCTGCGGTTTCCTCGCTGAAGAAAAGGTCGGCCGTGCCCTGGAAGGCTTGGCGAGAGGGAATTCGCAGAGGCAAGAAGATTGCGTGTGGCTTGAGCTGACACGCTGCTCCAGCGGGAATCAGCCCTCAGGGCTGGCGGGCTTTGGGATAAAGGAAGATTGACGCATTGCAACCAACGAGTCCAACGAGGCGCGGTGCTGTACCGGAAGATTGAAGGGAGGTCGCCCCGCATGGAGCGCGAAACCGAGGTCCGCAGATAACTACAGACCCACGTATCAACTCCGAGCTTCGCTAGGGTCTTCTGCGCGCCTCTTAAGACGTGCACATCAGGCTCATTGAGGTGTGAACTCGCTGGATGATCTGTTGCACGAGATTTGGTTCGACCGTCCGATCGATGCGATCAAAATCCGGTTTTCCAGCCGTCAGAGCGCGGACCCGCTCTTTCTCCCTAGTGAAGCTGCGATGCTCCCTTTGCATCGCTCAGCGCAAGTTCGCAGCGATCAATATTGGCGTTTTGGTTCGTTGCGATGCCCTTTCGATTACACGGAATGGGCTGCGGGATCCAGCAAATCGGCAGTTGCTGCAATCAGCTCCGCCATGGGGCAAAGCCGGCTAGAGACTGGATTCTGAACCACCTTAATTCATTTCTTCGGACGATTTCCACGCCTAAAGCGGCCATGCGGTCGAGAACAACGGCGGTACCCAAAGCTGTTATCGATTAGATACGTCCTCGTTAGGATACCCTGCGATTTTCCATGCCGACAAATCTCGCCCAAGCATATCTTCTAAAGCTTCAACCTCTGACCGGAAGATCTCTCTCAGACGCGCGTCAGTCTCAGCGCGAAGAGGCTCGAAGGCAGGACCACCGCCAAATAGGAAATTCCGAAGGACAGTACCCTTGAGTAATTTCACTGCACCGTAATATCCGTGTTTTTGAAGACGATCCCTTACGATGCGGGCCGACCGAGCGATACGGGGATTCCTCGGAAGGCTGGGGATAGCGTTAACCATCTTATCTTGCGATGCGGAATTGGCGAGCTGAATCCTAGGAATCTGAATGAAATCGCACACTTGATTGAGGTAATCCTGCGGGTTGGACTTCAGGTCATCTTGGATAAGTACAAGTACGTTTTCTGCTCTGAAGAGGCGGCGCCATTCCCGGACCTGAGAGGCGTACTTAGACCAATTGAGCATTCCTGGACGTTTCTGAAGGCATTCCTCGAAAGTACCTGAAAAGTACTCACCCTCGCGCATCTTGCGGTAATGTGAATACGTTCTCTCGACCGGGTCTCGGAGTGTGCAAATGATTTTGCAGCCGGGTATGTCCCTCGCTATACGCTCGCGCGTTTGTGCTCCCGCGAAGTAATTTGGACTAAATTCGCCAATAGGGCGGCCAGACGGACAATTACGAAAGTGCGTTGCGTACCATTCCAATCCCTTGCTGTATTGCCACACAAAGAAATCGCTTTCCTTTATGCCCTCGGGCAGCCCGACGTGGCCGGAGAGAACCTCATGCAGCCACGTAGTTGCAGTTCGCGGCGGTCCGACACCAATAAAATCTGGCAACCTCAGGGAATTATTTGCTGGCGTCATATCTCTTTCGATGTTCTTGGGAAGGTTGTTCACAATGGGTAGAGTGCGCGGGTTCTGGAATTCGATAATATCGACTGCATCTGTAGTTTTTGAAACTCACAATCCGATCCTTGCCGGAACCGATTCGATTGAGGTCATTGCCATTTCGAATTTCTTCTGCTGCTCACCAACTCGCATTGGAAGAAATGAAGGCAACACCATGGATAAGAACATCCACAGCCACAATAGCTTCATATATTCGGATGAAAGAAAGAAGGAGCCTAAGAGGTACCCTGCGAAGCCTGCCTGGATGCCCGTTGCTGCCAGATATAGGAGCGGAGGACCCGAAACCGAGGCCCGGCGACGGACCCGATCAAGGCTGCGGTAGGTAAAGAAGAGCATGGCGACGAACACAAGGAAGTTAGGCAAACCAGTCTCTGCCGCCACTTCCAGATAGGTGTTATGAGCTATGGATGAAAAGCCGACGCCCGGATCGGCATAATCATCCATTTGAGGTTTGAACTCGCCGAGCCCGATACCCGTGAGAGGATAGCGCTCGACCATCCGCAGTCCCGCCTTCCAGGCGATACGCCGGGCATCTATGCCGATTCGGTCACCGTACGTGGGATGAAGTAGACGACGAACCGGTGAGTGCGGAAACAGTAAAAGGGGTGGTGTAACCAGGATGATTATAGCGATGAGATTGCGGACCCGATGAGGAGAATGCCACACCAGCCAGAGGAAAGCTGCCCCAATGGCAAAGAAACCGCCTCGCGATGCACCCAGTGTAGTGGATCCGATGGTTGCCACAAGGCAACCGAACGCAAAGATTCGCTCCCATAGAACCCGCGAGCGCCACACGAAAACAAAGGCCATTGGAAGTATAAAGCAAGCGTCCAACGCAAAGTAGTTGGCATCCCCTGCAATCGACCCCGGCCGCCACATGGGGTCTCTCATCCACTCTCTCCCTACGTATAGAGATGCCCAACCCATCGAAGCCACCGCTGCCAGTAGGGTCCAGCGCAGGCGCGGGACCGTGTCCACAATGCTCAGCACGACAAAAAATAGGAAGGCCATCGAAAGGAGACTGATGAATGGACCGAAGCGGAGGGAAAACTCGTGGCCCATCAACAAATAAGAAGAGAAGTTAACGAGCAGAAATACAAAGAAGAGGCGCGCCTGCATGGTGGCTAAGTATGGTGGCCGGGAGCCGGTGACGGCAATGTGCCATAGGGCGTAGAAGACGCACAAGAGTCCTAAGAACTTGATCGCCGTGGCGACCCCCAAGAATGTTCCCCAAGTAGGGTCTCGATCTAACGGCATCTGGGTGATGAGTAAATAGAAGATAATCATCGGAGCCCTACCTGACCGCCACCGGCCGTGTGCGCTGAAATCTGCGCGTGATGTCCCGTGCAAGTTACATGCACCGGAGATCGGCGGTAAACACCAATCATTGTTCCCTCCACAAGGTTCCTGAAACTGCGCCTCTTCTCGCTTGCGAAGGGCAGCCGGCAGGGCTCACAGTAGGTTCTGAAGCTCCGGTGGATGAACACTTGGTGCTCGCACCCCGCGTCGAGCCAAACAGCCCCAGCCGGAACGAGATTGGAAAGCAGCTGAGTATAAACAATTTGGGAATACTGTCTGCCAGCGTCGAGCCATCTGCTGAGGAAGGGATACACTCCGGCCCCAAAGCCACCGGCGGATCCATCGGCTCAGCCCCGTCAGGCAAGCAGGGTTCACTCTCTCGGCCCTTTTTCCGCTCATAGTTTCATAGTTGCGGCCGTGCGCGGTGACGCGCCATCCGCGTAAGAAGTCCCGGCCGCCCTTTTTCGAGATCTAGCCAACGGTTCATCGTAGCTCGACTGATTGGCCTGCGGTCTGGGTGTATACGGCGAAGTCCCATGACCCCGTCCCACAGTCCGCGGAGAAATGATGGATAGCAACCGGCGCGGATTGTCAGGTACAACATCATGGCGAGTTTAAAACTGAGGAACCGCGCCCCTCGCCATAAGGGATAATCCCTGTAGGCCATCCAGATGTAATTCCGCGTGAAGTAGTAATACTGCCGGTCGTTCGTGCGAGCCTTCCCAGATACCTGATGCCAGACACGGACTTCCGGCGTGTAAATAATCTTGAAACCCTGGTCCATGACGCGCAGTTCCATGTCCAGCCCCTCTGCGCCGTAAAAAAGCTTTTCGTAATATCCGCCGGTTTTCTCGAAAACCTCGCGACGAAAAGCGGACGCCCCTTCCCCGAAGTGGTCGGTCTCGAATTCGGTTTGGGCGAACTCCTTCCAGTAGCGAGGGTGGCACCAGTCACGCAAGCAGAGTTCTCCTGTGTCCGGCTCGCACACCTGGAAGGCGACAACGTGGACGTCAGGCTGGTTATCGAAGATCTTCACGAGTTTGCTCAACTCGAGAGGAGACAAAAAACCAGCATCGTCGTCAAGGATCACCAAGATATCGCCCGAGGCAGCACGAGCTCCCACGTTCCGGGCTATACACGCACCACCGTTTTCCGGAAGCTCGATGAGCTTGATGCCAGCTTGGCGCGCGAGAATTCGCTGCTTAACATCATCTTCGGAATGGTTATCCACAACGATGATTTCCTTGTTCCCGTAATCCTGGGCCAGAACTGTATCGAGCCCTCGCTCGAGGATCTCGCCTCTTTTAAAATACGGAATAATCACGCTGACGCGCCCAGAACCCAAGTACTCGCTTCTCCTCACGTTCATTACTTACTTACCGCGGCCGGCTGCTTGAGCCACCGATACCGCAGGACCCTGCAGAAGTGACCTGCAATTGCCAGAGGACGATGCAGCAAACCACTCGAAAGTCGGCGCGCGTAAGGCCATAACTCGCCTTTCAAGAAACCATGAAATTCCTCGATTTGAACGTCCCGAGGTAGGGTTATCCGCGTGAGTATGGCGGAGCCGTGACGCGCGGGCCAGCAGCGCGTGCTGCAGACCGCGCGATATCCGACTGCAAGCGCCCGGCGAACCACGCGGCGATCCAGTACTCCATGCGGCGCCGCCAAGAAGTCTACTCGACTACCCAAACCGTCTTCCAGGCGGCGCTTGGATTCGGTGAGCTCTGCGTCCAGCGCTGCGGTCGGAAGCACAGTGAGGTCTACGTGACGATGGCTATGGGATTGAAAGGACATTCCATTGCGTTGCATCTCCACAATCTTGGCCCAGTCGAGATATCCGGCCTGTCCAATCGTCGCGGTGTTCAGAAAGAAGACTGCCCTGTAGCCACATTCTGCCAGCAGCGGGAAGGCAATCTCGTAGTCAGTAAAAAGCCCGTCATCGAAGGTCAGGATTACTGCCGGCAATTTCGGCACGGGGCCCACGGCGCGATCGTTGAGATCGTCCAGTAGAGACACCCGAAAACCTTGTTCTCGAATGTGAGCCAGTTGAGCACGAAACTTAGTCGGGGAAAGCCAGAAGCGACCAGCAGCGAGTGAAACTTCCTTCGGTACTGATTCAGCCAAACCGTGATAATTGAATACCGGAGTTCCGGGCAGCATTAGACGAAAAAGAGGCGCAGGTCTTCTCGTTGAGCTTTCGGCATCAGGCACATTCTCTAGTTCTTTTTCATAAAGTGCAGCCACAAAACGTCTCCCGCGGGACCATTTCTTTACCCTCAGAACAGCGAAACGAGGAAAATTCTTCCTCTCGGTCGTGCGCGCATGAACAGAAAAGCAGCAGGCTCCGCGGCATGATCTTCGGGAAGACCCTGAGCTGTCAAACGAATAGCAAAGGTCTTCTTGCCAGTCACTTGGAATCTACAATACGGCCCCCCGGTCTAACGCCACAACAGCCATTAGAGAAATATGGGCAAGCTGAATGCCAAATCACTCAAAATTGTAACATATTCTGCGACGAAACTCGGTTCTCGCCGCAGATGTGTCGGTTCGAGCATTAGCTATCCCCTTTTTCTAGAGGGCGCTTACTCGTTGGAAGAGCCAGCCGCGCGAGAAGATCTTTTAGCATCGAACTTTGGTATTCATAGAGTTGTACTAGGAGACAGGAACGATCCGGCCAAGGGCAGGAAAGTGTCGTTGAAGCATCTTCCGGTCCGACTTTTCCAGTCCTATTGTGTACGCCAATATCAGAAGGACTAAGCTCTGCCAGCTGACTGTCATAAGCAGATGCCACATACTGCTATCCGCCTGAAAACCACTGGTCATTCCGCACAGGCCGACAAAGAGTCCGCAAGCTGCTAGCGGCCTAGCCAACGCTTTGCCAAAGAACCCGCCGAGTGACATATTTAATACCCGCGTGACATACCATGGTTGTAGAGTTAGCTTAACGACAAGCAAGGGAACGGCTGTTCCCAAAGCTACTCCAACTATGCCGTATCGACGCGCCCAGACGATGCTCAGAACAAGGTTCGCCAGACCTTCGGCTAGGGTCCAAATCCCGTAGGCGCGATGGCGACCCTTAGCGATCAAGGTGTGCTGCGCTGCCACTTGCGCTGATGACGCGATAGCGCCGACGGCCAGCAGGAGAAGGATAGGATAACTCGAAACGTATCGCGGCCCCACCCATAGGAGGAGCAAGCTCCGCCCGTGCAACACAAGCATTGAACCCATTGCCAGAGACACTAAGGCAGACAGGCGCGTCATGTCCAAGAAGAGGCGCTGGACTTCCTCATGGCGCCCTTGGCCATCGAGCTGGCTCATTCGAGGCAGCAAAGGGCTGACAATGCTCGTAATGATGGGACGAAAGTAGTCGACCAAGCGCGACGCGACTGTGAAAGGAGTAATCAAAGATGCGTTCAGGACCCGTCCGATGACAATTGAATCCGTCGAGTTCCGCAGCAGTTGACCAGCATTGTTCAGCAATGTCCAAAAGCTAAAGCCAAGTAGTTCGCGCGCTGTTCGCAGCCTGACCAGTCCCCGCGCGAACTTCACTCCCGAGTCGATTCTCTGAATCATCCACCAATTGAGAGGCACGCATATTAGCGTCGCCATCAGCACGCATACAGCGACAGCCAGCACCCCCTGACCTCGCAGCAACACAACTAGAATCAAGATCGTCCGCACTGCTTGTCGAACTATCCCCAGGAGGTTGTACAGGTCAAAACGATGCAGACCGCACAGGTACGATCCAAGCAGCGCTGCCGGCACGCCCGATCCTAAATTGATGCCGAGAAGAATCACTAGCTTGGCGAATAGATGCTGCTGCACCGGGTCGAGCTTGAAAAAAGATGGCAAAATCCGTGACAGTCCAAAGAAAACTACAATGATGAACGTACCCACAACAATGGTGACGGCTAGTGCCGTACTGAAAACCGAATTAAGTGCCTCGCGATCTCGCGCGTCGCTCAGGCGCCCGACGAAGCGCTGCAGAGTACTGCGAATGCCCTGAGCCAAAAGATCAAAATATCCTACCGTAGAAAAAGCTAATGCGTATATGCCAAATTGGAAATCACCCAAACGGTGAATCATGAAGGGCGTGATCAAAAAGGACATCAAGCCGATCGCCAAAAGACCAACCCAGTTGCTAAGAATGCTTCGAAGCATCGGTTTGGATTATCGCAAGGTTAAAGCTGAACTCCCAGCAGCTTTCCATTCCATTCCTAGCATCAGCGTGACTCAAAATTTTGAACCGCGGGACCTCTCAATTGTGTTATCAGCATCCCTTGGTTCCTCATGTGTTGCCGCCGAGAATCTAGATCTCACCACCGCCTGCTGGTCTGCCGTCCCACGTAGATAGGGCGGAAAGAAGGCCTGCCAGTCCACCTGCCACACACACCGTGGTTCAACCCCTTCCCAAGGAAATGTCATCAGCTTTTAGCCATTCTGTTCAACTAGCGCTTGCTTGAGATATATCAAGTATGTTGGTAGCATATGTCGAAAGCGAGGGGAAACAGTAAGAAGGAATCGGTCGGCTTCGCCCATAAAAGGGAACTTGGAGGAGAGATTTGCCGGAAAGTCAGATCAGGGCTGCTAAGACCGCGGGAGGGCAGATTATGATGTCTCTAGGCTTTGTCGCGGTGACCTGCCTCATCCGGCCGGAGCGGTAGGCCCCCTGGTGCCTAGGAAGGCCAGTCACACCAACGATTTCGACTATCCACGGTAGACGAAGCAATACTGCTGCCCTACAGGGATTGCGAGACTTGGCCCTCCGCGAGCGGGTCAACGCCGGGTCTTGTGCAGGACAAGGGAGCGTATCTGTTCCGCATTTCACTGTGACTGGAACGACAAAGGCCAACCTGCAAACCGGCTGCCCACCTGGAGGCGCATACGCTCCATGAGGAAACTAGCCCTAGCCCTCCTGCTGCTTGCTCCCTCGCTCGCACACGCCACGCCAAAATTGGACATCTATGGCGGGCGCACGGACGTGAACTGTGCGACGACTACGCCCTATTTCCACTTGGAGCAGATTGGCACGAAATGGTGGTTTTGCACTCCCCTGGGACATGGATTCATTGCCATGAGCGTAAGCGTGGGGGCTCCTGCCAACCCTACTCCGAGCCCTTGCACGGGAGGCAATAACCTCTTCCCTATCATCACCTCCAAGTACGGGGATGCCTCTTACAACTGGGGGTGGCAGACGCTCAAACGAGTAACGCAGTGGGGATTCAATTCCATCGGACAGGATTCGGTCGGCTTGGTTCAGGCCAGGGCAACTTGTTCGAAGTGTCTCTGGCCGGGGCATACGCAGCCCATTCCCTTGCCGTATATCATCGAAGCTAAGCCCGCCGAGAACGCCTATCGGAATGTAGGTGGTTTCATCACTAGCGCGATCAAAGACGCAATCATCGCTACGAACCCAAACTGGCAGGGGTATCGTGGCGCAGCTCTGTTCGATGTTTTCGATCCAGGCTTGGCTACGGTTTGGGCGGCTGAGATGGCCTCTTCCAATCCCGCTAATGTGGCGATCAGAACTAATAGCCCTTGGATTCTAGCCGTATTCACTGACGATTCAGACTTCTTCTCGGGAGCGGGCGCATCCCCAGACTTCATCACCGGGAAAACAGCCCCGAATCCAGCTTGGACTACACTGCTGACTTCTCCCGTGCAGACCTACAACACGGGAACGGCGATCGGCAACAAGAAGCTCGTATATACCACAACGCAGAATTTCTCAAAAACGCAAGCCTTGAACCCCGTTACGACCTGTTCGATCACGGACCCGTGCAGCCTGCGTGATTATCTTTGGCAGAAATACGGAGGGTCGATCTCGGCGCTCAACAGGGCTTGGGGCTCGAATTACACCACATTTGATTCCACTGCTACGCAGGTCACAAACGAGGCATTCGCAACCGGAGATGGCGGCACCGCTTCTTTCACCCATACTACGGCTCACGGTCTTATCGACCCGTACAGCATTCAGGTATTTGTTGGGGGAGTGGACCAAATGGGGGATTGTCCGTGGGTTCATGTTTCGAGTTCGACTCTCTGCTTTGTCTCTGGCTCCGCGACAAACAGGGGCACTTTGGGCAGTCCAGTTGCGAACCTAATCAGCCAAGCGACAAGCACGGTCAATTACATGAGCGGAGTAATCACAATCAACTTCGTCACTCCCCCGACAAGCGGAGTGCCCATCACGATCAGCTATCAGTATGGCGGATGGATGCAGGGCGGCACGGGCTTGATGGACGAGGATGGTTCGCACACCGCATGGGTGGGGACGAACTCTTGGTGCCTAGAAGGTCCAAATCCCCTCTACCCAACTTATAGCGCCTGCGTGAATGGGGGCGGGGGAGCGGTCGGAGCGCCGAACGCAAATCCCACTCTTGGGGCGGATTTAGACGCTTGGGTTTCTCAATTCGCGGCCAAATATTTTAAGACGATGCGAGCCGGTTTGACTGCGGTCGGTTCTCATCTTCCCTATTTTGGCCTCGATGTGACGGGTAGTTACGGCGCTCCAGCTTTCAGCAAGTTTGAACAAGGACAGGCTCCTTACGTCGATGGGTTCTTCGATGGAGGATTCCAGCAGATTGAATCAAGCTCAAACGCGGAATGGCTTTCGCGTCTTGCCTACCACACGCAGTACATCGGCAATAAGCCCTTTATGATGTTCAACGTCCTGCTGTCACAGTCGGATTCAAGCTATTCCTGCAAGTCGGCAGCGGGGAGCAAGGTGAATTATCCTAACCAAGCGGCGAGGGGGCAAGGGTGGTTTGACGAAGCGCAAGCCCTGTTCACAACCCCCAGTTTCAATGGAACCATACAAGTAGTAGGGCTTAACTTTTGGAACTGGCAAGATTTCCAAGGTCTTAATCAGGGTTTGGTATCTCTCTCTGACAATGCCTATGACGGTAATGAGACGGTCACCGGCACCGTCTCTTGCTCCCCTCCAACGCAAACATTAACCTGCGGAAAAGAGGCGGCGAACTACGGCGACGTCATTTCGCATATCAGGGCCGCTAACCTGTTATGGTTGACACTCTCACCGCCAATGAATCCAGCAGGAACGCGGGGGCAGCGGTGAAGCGTTCTCCAGCACCTCCCTTCACATGCTGCGCTTGGGTCCTATCTGGCAGAGATACGTCACGTCACGCGCATTCACTCTGTCACCGCGAGACTGGAAAGCACGGCATCAGGTGAAGCATTTTCGAGGTTTTACAGAATCGGCCCAATTCGTCTAAATCGTTGCGCGTTTGATGCCGGCAGAATTCTTTTATTTCGTTTGCCGCTGATCCACGCCTCTTACAAATCAAAAGCTGATACAAGACGACACCCATCCTCACCTCATCCTGAAACTATAATATGAGAAACGCCATGAGTAGTGGCGCGCGGCGCAGCGACGAAGAACCGCTCGATTTGTTTAAAACGAAAGCTCGCACGAGCTTCGAGCAGATCTTAAGAAATTCCTGTGGAAGACGGCTTTGGAGCACCAGGCTTCGTCTGTGGACAGTCTCACCCGCTTACCACGCCTGCGCGCCGGAGAAGCTTCACAGCGGCGCGCACAGGGTAATACACCCTGTCATTTCCGAGGATGTATTTCGTAAACCACGGATACTTGCTGAACTTGAACATAAGTGTGTTCAACCGGTCTTTTGGTGGAGGCTCGAATTGAGTCACGTGCTTCTCCCAGGCTCCATCCACATCAATCTCTTGTTCGTCGATGCGCCCCAGGTTTTGCTTGGCGGCGAAGACGACGTGTTTTGAAAGGTTCGGTTCTAGACCAACCAGTCGCATCGCGGTGGCGTCGAGCGCCACGCCATCCTGGCTGGCGAGGATCACACCCATGCGGCGAGCCTTCCCCGCGACGGGGCCACGACCCTCCATGCAAACAGTGGCATCTACAACTGAAAACTGGGGATGAAAAAGGCGGTGGAGTGAGGAAAGCATCTCGTGGATCGCATCGTGGTGCTGGATGCGATCTAAGGCACCCGGCACGCAACCCCACTGGTTCTTCAATACGCCCGTGAAATAAGTGAGCGCATGCGTCTTGAGCACCGGTATAGAAATGAATGCATCACATTCCATAAGCAGCCGCGGAAGTGCGATTTCTCCGATGGGGTCGCATTTGCAATTGACAGTAGGCATCTTCGAGAGATTCAAGAGCGATACCCCATACTTTTTCTCGAGTTCGGTGTACCCGGTGGCCATATAGACTTGTTCTGTTGTCTGACGGATGTGGTCCGCTTCTACTACGGATATCCGATTCGTCTGTTCGCGCAGAACTTCGCATATCGCAGCAGTAACTTCAAGCTTCGTATTGGATGACTCGATCTGTTCCGGTACGGCCGTGCAAAGGTTCGGTTTAAGGACCACAGTTCCGCCGCGAGGTACCCACCGCCACCATTCACAAAACTCCATGCACTCGCGAACGGCCGAGGCGATTCCGTTATCCTTCGTACCGCGAAGAACTACGCGGCTCTTTTCTCTTTGGCTCATTTGAGATGTCTGATCAATTGTCAATTGCGTTGCGATCCAGTGCCTATTTATTTAGGCGCGAGTGTCTTGCAGAAACTCCGAATAGTTCCACACTACATCATCCACGAACTTTCGCCAAATGGCCTCACCGCACGAATCCGATTGAGGCGCATGATCCGGCAAAAGCGCCTGCATGTCGCGCCATTTCACATTTAATCGTTGCGGCTGGCCCCTGTGCTTCACTAAGCACGGCAGCCGAAATGCAACTTCCGCCGCCGCTTGATACACCAAATATCTTGGCGTCGCATACAAGGCAAGTTTCATCCAGCGGGGCCACTGCGGGCTGCTCCTCACCAAGCCGCGCCGTTTCACAAGCGACATCCATCCGCGAAGTCTCTGTGCCATATTCTGTCGTCTTGCGAGGCGAGCCGACAGATCGGCGACCGTCAAATCGTTTTGGCCATTCGTGAGCTGAATCATTTCCCAACGCCACAACCGGCGCATGTAGCGAATCGCCTCATGCCACAGTTCCACGCGACGATCACGGGCTTCCTCATCGCCCGTGAGCTTCCAAGACGTGCACTCTGTGACTCTTGCTCCAAACTTCATTAGTGAAAAAGGAGCCTCCGTGCTTAGCTCTGTGGCAAGCTTAACCAAACGTTCGGCTCGCTCCCGATAAGTTGGCGCATAGCCTCCAATGAATGCCAGGTAGGACGTCGCCATGTCCAGATAAAGCTTTACTGTGGCATAGTGCAGCCGAGGCGTCAGCTGCACCGGGGATCCCTCCAGATCGCCCGCGAACTCCAGCTGTTCAATCATCCGATTACACAACAATCGCCAAGCGTCCTCGCGTGAAATGTCCCTAGCCGTAAATTTTGGAATCAGCTCTAAGATATTGGGATCGCCGGAGATGACCTGCCCACAAACACGCAGCTCGTAAGAAAAAATGTAAGGCGGCAATCTCTTGAAATAGGAGACCTGCACGACGGCGAGGTCGATTAAGACTTCGATTCCCTGGCTGCGCAGTTTCCTTGCACTCTCGCACTTGACAGTATCTGCACAGCGAGCATCGGCGGCTCCGTCCGTTTGTTGAACAACCAGCAGGAACTCCGCATCTCCCAGAAGCTTCCATCCATTGCCCGAATTCACGATTGTAGCTTCACCACGTGCAGCGCTGCCGGTCACGATTAGAGACACAACACGATTGCCGAAAGCAGTATTGCATTCGGCATCCACGGTGTCGCAGATCTTCTGGACTACTTCGTTTCTTCGGATCATGAGCTCATCTTAGATCTTGCGATGGTGGGAACGATCCTGTTGGGCCAGCGCAACCTCCTTTTTCAAGTCCGATGCAAAATCTAGATGTTCCCGCACTAGACTTCCCCGGCTCGTACAGCCTCCTTGCGGGGCAACTCCACAATCGAGCGGGTTCTCCGTCTCCATTCGGACAGATATAGATTTGCTGTTTGTTCGACCTGGCGTTGGATCGTAAATTGCCTTAAAACCCGATCCCGTCCCGCGAGAGCAAATTTGCGACGCAACTCTGGCTGGCGCGCAAGTCGCCCGATGGCCTCGGCCATCGCGGCGGGATCTCCAGGGGGAACCAAATGCCCCGTCTCACCATCGATGACAACCTCGGGAGTGCCATCGACCGCTGTTGCTACGAGAGGAATCCCAGCCGCTAATGTCTCGACCGCTGTGAGCGGGAGACCTTCGTAAAAGGAAGGCAGAACACCAATGTCCGCCGCGGCCAGCCAATCGCCAACGTTTGATCGAAAACCCACAAAACGCACGATGTCTTCCAGGCCCAGATCCCGAACAGTTTTGATCAATTCGTCTTTCAGTGTGCCAGTGCCAAGGCAAATCAGCCGGATTGTGGGAATTTCCGTGCGTAGCAATGAAAGGGCCTGAAGAAGAATACGATGCCCTTTCTGCGCCTCTAGGCGTGCCATCACAAGAAGCACTAGGTCACTTTTGGAAAAACCAAGGGATTCACGGATTCCTTCTGGGTGGGCTCTCAGGGGGTCTACTCGTTCAATCGAGCAGCCATTCTGAATGACAGAAACTTTCCTTTCTGGTATCCGCTTCCGCCCAATCAGATACCGCGAATTTGCCTCCGAAACAGCGATGTAGTGATCAATTAAATGGCAGACGGCTCGATCGACGATGAACTTTGATTTGAACCAGCCCTTTCGCCAGGTTTCCCGGACATGCGTCGTTTCGATAATGACAGGAACGCCGGAAAGCTTCCCTATGGGAGAGGCAAATAGGCTGGCACGAAACATGTGAGAATGAAGAACGTCTATCTTCCGCTTTCGAAGAGTCCGCGCCAGCCGGATCGCACCGCGTATATCGGAAAGGTGGTCGAGTATAATCGGTGTGACATGGACGTCTTTCGGAATGTCGTCCCCATATTTTCCGAGAAGCACATCCGGACAAGCCAAATGAAGCCGAAAGAGACGACGATCCAGCCTGCGTAGCAACTCGAGGGTGTGCTCCTCAGCGCCGGCACGCTCGGTCGCGTTTGCAAACATCATTACGGCAAGGGGTCTTGTGCTCATGCCGTTTCGCGCTGAATCGTTGCCCACATCCACCGGTGCACGTCCTGGACAGATTGGAGGGCGTTTGGGGGCGTTCGATTGCTCAAAAACACTCCATCGGAATAGGGATCATCCGGATGATAGCCATGCATTCCAACCGGCTTCCAACTGGAGCCATTGAAATCGCTCCGAGAGAGCAGCCATCCAGAATGCAAAAGGAAAACAGCTTCCCCGAATCTCCGATCTGGAAAGAAGACTCCGAATTGTTCTAGCTCCGTGTCCGAAAGTATGCGGCCGCAAGGAACCTGATTCAGAATACCGAGAACCTCTTTGCGCGCCTGGTCATTGAAGAACCAGAAGCGTGCCATCGTCGAATCGAAAACCGCCAAATAGTCCTCTGGCATGCGGAGGTTTGAGTTTTCAAAATGCCTCAGCAAATCATACTCCCCGCTTATACGGGTCATTCCATGATCTGAACTTACCGCGAAAGTCGCATCACCGCTCACCTGTCGAGCCGCGGCATAGATCCTCCGCAAACCGTTGTCGTACCAGCGAAGCCGTTCTTCGACTTTTTCTGGTGCATCACAGTGCATATGAAGAAACATATCCATCTCGCTCAAATACAGGAAGTAAAACGATGCCGCTCGGTTCCCAATGTCTCTTTCGGCCTTACAGAGAATTTCGGCGTCGGTCGAATGATGATAGGTGTAGACGCGAAAAGGGACGCCATTTTCATGAAGCTGGTCGAAAATTGACGGAGCCCCGCTGATACCGCCGCGGTCGTAGATGTTGCGCCGTTCCACCCAATTGAAATAGGGCAGAAGTCGTGGTGACACGCAGCACTCAAACAATGGACCCAGTCCAAGCAAGCGCTTTCCTGTCTCTTTGAGGAGTTTTCGCGTGACACGCTGGTCCAGCAGCCAATCAGGAAGAAACAGGAAGTGCCGAAGCCAGCGAAACGGTGAGCCGTGCGGATCGTAGTAAAAAAGATTCCAGTGACCGTTCACTGCGGGCGGTACGCCGGTCAACATTGCAGGAATCGCCCCCGAGCTGAAGCCCAATACCGTACGCAATGGCTGACGATAGCTCAGCACGTCCGCGAGAAAATTGCGCCCTTCCACGTACTTCCAGCCGAGAGCATCGATCAACACGAATACAGATACATGCTTCTGCTGGCCCGTTCGCTCTTGCGGCAGCTCGGATTGCGAACTCATATCTGCGCCACCTGCTTCAGAAAATCGACTGCCTCGCGAGCTGTCTTCTCTGTTGTTCGCTCAGTTAGCGGCAAATTGACCACTTCGCGTGCCGCTCGTTCACCTTCCGGACAAAAACCACGGCGATACCCGAAGACTTCGGCATTGGCCTCTCGAGGGTGTAGTGGATGATTGAACCAATCGCCTAATTCGATCCGCCTGCGCCTGGCCTGTCGAAGGACCTCGTCCTTATTCTTCACCCGGACTGGATAGCGCAAGAGCACAGGATCAGCATTTTCTGTGACATGCAGACTGGGAAGCCCGCAAGAGTTGAGCGCTTCGTCATAGGCCAATCTGAGATTTCGTCGGCGGACGAGCAAAGATTGATTGGCTAGGCATCTCCTGAGCAGCCATTCCTGAAGGCGGGACATTTTCTTTGCGTATTGTTCAGGCATCCGCCCTTCAAATTCTCCGTCCTCGTTGGTGCCAACGAAAATTCCGACGTGGGAAAGCGTACGGAAAGCCTCGGCCGCACTCCAATACCAGCGCGGAGACGAAAAAATCTCGCGGGCGGTGAGCTGCCCTGCCAGGAGAGAAAGCTCCAGAAAAGTCGGGGCGCTACACTCCTCGTCACGAAACCGAGCCACCCGTTCGGCTAAGCGGCGGTCGGAAGTCACAAGCCAGCCACCTAATCCGGTGGAAACCGGCTTCGACCACTGCGAGCTGAAAAACGCGGCGTCCCCTGCATTTCCGACTTCCTGCCAGCAGCCATCATCTTGACGGTAGCGCGTTCCGAATGCATGAGCGCAGTCCTCGATCACCGCCATTCCCTGCTCCCGCGCCCAGACGGCAATTCGGGGCGCGTCCGCGGGGATGCCATACGTATGCTGCAGGATCAGCGCTTTGACGCGTGCATGCGAATGCGCTTCGAGAACATCCGAATAAGCGCCAAGTGAAGGGCTGTACGACTCCGGATCGATATCAGCGTAAACGGAAGAAGCTCCGGCAAATTTAACAGCAGCTGGAACCGCCGCACAGGTATAGCCTGGTACGATAACGCTATCGCCTGGTCCGACACCGAGGGCCTTGAGGGCTCCATACAGTGCAATTCGCCCCTTCCAAAATGTGAAAACGTGCTTGGCTAGCGTACCGCCCATCTGAGTATCTTGCTGACCCACGGATTGAACGACTTGCCCCATCTATACTTGCCCCAAGCCTTCCAGCGATCCCACATCCGGATCCATAGTAGAAGCAGACACCATGCGAGCCAACCCGCTCATAACTTCCGCTCGAGTGCCTTTCCCCGCTGCGGTCTCGCCCCGAATGAGCTGGTCGAAGCTCGTAAACTGGAATTCATCGAGAAGTCGCTCGATTTTGGGCCTCGTAGATTTCAAATTGACGTACGACTTGAACCGCCGCTTCCAATTCATCGGCAGTCGTGGATGATCCGGATCAATCTCACGAGGATGCACATAAAAAATGACGGTCCGTGGTTCCCCGAGAACCCGGCGTGTCATTTTCCGAATTACGTGGTACGGAAAGAATCGAAGATAACCGCCGCCAAAGAAACAGAGGGGCCTCCCTAAAACCTCTGCGACACTCACAGGAAATTCGGCTAGCCTGCCCGAAACACGCTCAATCCAATAGGGCGCTCGATTCCCGTCCTCCATCGCAGCATGACCGTGCCGTGCTGGAAAGACCGACGAATCGTAAACATATTCAGCTTCGATGAGCTTGTCGAAGAACCAGTCCGATTCATGCGTTAACGAAAATCCGGCCGCGCGATAGCCCCAAACGGCCTGACCAGCTACGTCCTCAAGAATTCTTTTAGCTCGTAGCGCGTCCTGATAAAACGCTTCCGGACTCATCTGATAGACCAGCCTATGCGCATAGCCGTGAGACGCGATCTCGTGCCCATGCCTTGCAGCTTCCTTTACCAAATGGGGAAAGCGCTCTCCGATCCACCCCAGAAAAAAACACGTCACGCGCACGCCTCGCTGTTCAAAGATCTCAAGCAGCCTCAGGAAATTCCCTTCGACCCGTGACGGCAGCCTATCCCACTCTGTGACATCCGGAGTAGAAGGCAAGTCCAGGATATGAAACCAGTCTTCGACGTCGACCGAGAATACGCATTTCATGGGCATTGAATTTATTCGGCGGTTCCTAGACCCCTGCCCTGCAAGCCTTCCGGAGAGACATTGCCAGATCTTAGGCCACCTTTGAAAGATATCTGCGAGTCAAGACGGGAGCAGGATAGTGAATGCTACGCGTTCTGCTGCCCGCGCGAATATGCAGCGACTTCCCAGACTGCGAAGCGCCGCCCAAAGCAAGCCTGAATAACGCCGATGACCGCCGCTATGTTTACGACCAGGAAGTAATACGGCATCGTAAAGACGGCGCTTCCCTTTCGACCAGCCATGTCGAGCAGCAAACCGCCCACCGCTAGTAGGTAAAACACTACTTGAAAGACGAATAAGAAAGCGAAAAAGGGCCGCGCCGAAAGCTCAACTGTGGTCAATAGAATTACAGTCATGGGAATCAGTGCCAGCCAGCGCAGAACCTTTCGCGAAAAGAATTGCCAAGTCCGAAAACCTCGAAGGCAATGGCGGAGACGCCACAACCCTAGAAAGCCTTGTCCGCAGATGCGGCGTTTCCGATCGTATTCCTCGCGAGAGGAGCGCATGGCCGTCTCAATTGCGATCGCAGCTGGGTCGCAGAGAAGCGCATATCCCGCGTTGCCAATCCAAAGTGGCAACTCAAGATCATTGGCTAGATCTGGCTGCAACTGATGAAATAGTGAGCGGCGTATCGCAAATAAAGAACCGTCACACACGATGACTGACCCAACCCGACTTTCGAGCTGGTCGATCAGCAATTCGTAATTGAGATAGGCTCGGGTGCCCGAACTAACCGCCAGCTCTCGGTCGTCGGTTTGCGTATGCTCTGTTCCAGTCACACAACCGACGCGAGGGTCAGCGAAATAGCGGACCATCCCGCGGAGGCACTTTTTTCCGATGTGCGTATTGGCGTCAGTGAAAAGTAAAAGATCGCCGGTGGCCAGCTGGGCAAGACGGTTCAATGCTTCATTCTTACCTACTCGGCTGTCCATGCGAACGTATTTCAACCGCGAATCTTTGAAGCTCTGCAGGATTTCGTCAGTCCGATCTTCGGACGCGTCAGAGGCGATGATCAGTTCGACCTGGTCTGGGAGATAATTCCAGGAAAGCGACTCAGAAACCTTCCACCCGATGTCCTTCTCCTCGTTGCGGGCAGAGATCAGCACAGAGACTTTTGGAAAGTAGTCATCTCGAACCTCAGGATGGAATTCGTTCCAGAAGCCCGCCAGCCAGAGAAGGAGGGAATAACCAAAATAGATATAGGCCAGCCACACGACACTCGACCAGAAAAGAATCGGACAGAGGCGGATCATCGCGAGCCCCGCCCAAGAAGAAGGATTTTGATTGTCTTAAAAAAAATTAGGACGTCGAGGCCCACAGAGCCATTCTTGACGTAGAAGAGGTCATAAGCCAGCTTGTCTTTGTTATCCTCGATGGAAAAGTTATATCCACGATTGATCTGGGCCCATCCAGTCGCGCCCGGCGTGACGCTCCAGCGCTGATGGTAATACGGAATCTTCTTCGCATATTCCCATTCTTGCTCGGTAACGAATGGCCTCGGCCCGATGAAATGCATATCGCCACGCAGGATGTTAAGGAGCTGCGGTAGCTCATCCAGTCGGGTGCGTCGGAGCAGCCCACCGATGCGCGTGAAACGCTTATCGTATGCTTCCGCGGGACGATGGTTGTCGTCCTGGGCCATACTGTCCCACATAGTGCGAAACTTATAGAGAGTGAAAATACTCCCTCCCTTCCCAACGCGTTTTTGCCGGAAGATCACCGGGCCTGGAGAGTCCAGGCGTATGACCAAGGAGATTAAGGCCATCACCGGTAAGGCCAGGATCACGGCCAGGACGGATAGAACGAGCGAAGCCATGCGCTTGTACATCACGAATGGCCGAGAGGGCTGAAAGCCGGGAGAAAATAGGAGCTGGCTCAAACCGACAAATTCTACCGGAACCTTTCCGGTTACGGCCTCATACACCTCACTGGCGTTCTGAATTTTCACGCCACAACTCTTCAGGTGCAGTAGGGCCTCGACAGGAAGCATTCCTCTTCGTTCTGACATCCCCACAATAATGCGATCCGGTTTATAGGGCGTGACCGAGGTCAGCAGTGAATCGAGTTCGCCTTCACTCGAAGTCTCAGCCAACTTCAGATCCGCGTTTTCTGGGCTCTGCACCTGTCCAACCACGCGGATACCGAATTCTGGACGAGCCCTTAGCTCCTCTACCAGCAACCTGGTTAGCGGACTGTCGCCGAGAATCAATGTCCGTTCCGCGAATTGCGGCAGAGTGTTCCATATGAGAAACAAACGCCGACAGAGCAGCAGCAGCATCGCCACCAGAACGAAGCCGATCAGGAAAATCCCGCGACCTAAATTAAGGCCGGGTTCAACATAGTAGAGAGCAGCGAGAAGTATGCAGACCGTGCCCAACATTTGGATCATGCGGGTGAGCACTTCCCGCTGGTTATTTAAGACAGAAGAATCATATAAATCAAAATAGTACATACAAGTCACAAAAGCCGCCGATACGACCAGAATCTTCTCAAAACCCTGCTCGTAGCTGAGCATGATGATGACATCGTTAGTGCCCAAGCGCGCAATCGCCGCTGCTACGAAGGCAGCCATCACAAGGCACGCTTCCGAAATTCCAAGGAAAAACGTGCGTGCAGGGAAATAGGCATTCAAGAACCGGATCACTGAGGGACCTCTTTACTTTTTTTTCTGCGATCCGAAGGTGTCGGTCCCGTCCTTCGGTACGGTATTAACTTGATCTCCGTAATCTGCGCGATCGAATGCCGAGGTTTCGTTGAGGACAACACCGACCAACTTTGGATCGTCGAGGCCCGCCAATCCATTCTTTATAGCCTTGATCGGGGCCACACCCTCGCGGACCACCAAGAGCATGCCATCGACTAATCGTGACCACAGGTTGGCATCGGCGGTTGGCAACATAGGCATAGAATCAACCACAATCCAATCAAACGAAGCACCCAATTTCGTGAAAGCCTCCGCAAATCGCGCCGATTGCAGGATTTGTGAAGGCTGATCGCAGGCTATCCCCGCACCGAGAAACCATAGCGGCATTTCGTTCAACCTGTAAACGTAACGTGCAATACTCGGTTCTCTACCGTTCCACCAATGACTCAGACCTGGCAACTGGGTCAAGCCCAACAGGGACGCGAGCGTCGGCCGATGCAAATCTCCTTCCACCAGGAGAACTTTGAAATCCGAGTGCTTCGCCAGCGTCGCTGCCAGATTTGCGGCAACCAAAGTCTTGCCTTCATTGATCACACTACTGCTGATTTGCACGCATTTCAGCTCTCGCTGGTGGCGCAGGTTTTCCAGCCGCGTCGCAAGGGCACGAAATTTCTCAGCGCCCAGACTCCTTGGGTCTTTCAACGCAACAAAGCGTAATGCTGGAGAAACATCTATCTTCGCCGACGGTGCCTCTTCCAGTTCGATTGCTGGGTCCGCCAGGACACCCCCTAGCAATTCGGCTGGTTGGACGGACTCGTCGGTGGCATCCGCTGCCCGGCCTTGATCTTTTTCCATCTGCCGCAACGCTTTATATAACCGGCTCATTTCGTCTTCACTCCCGATTCCGATTTAGTTTCATCGAAGGCTCCCCTTGGAGACTTGGCGAACTCTTCGATCAGTCGGTATAGCTCCATGAGAATCTTTTTCCGCTGTTCAATCTTGCTCGCACTCGGGACGGACGATTCGGTGACCGCATGATTCAGCCGAAGATCCGCAGCAACCTCTTGAACAATGTCCGGCGTGATATTCTTTGCCTGCTGGCCGTAGCCCGCCACCAGGGAGTTTTCACATAGGGTGTTCGCCAAACGTGGAATGCCCTGAGAAAATCTGTGGATGGCTTCGATTGTGGTCTCAGGGAAAATAATAGTCCTGTGAGAATTTGCCCCGGCCAGTTCGAGCCTCCGATGGATATAACTTCGCAACTCTTCCAACCTTAGCGGTTCCAAGTGGCACCGCAAACCGATTCGCTGTTTGAGCTGACGCAACTCCTGCGAATCGAGCCTACGGTCCAGCTCCGGCTGTCCCACCAACACGATCTGTAGGAGCTTGTGTTGGGAGGTCTCCAGATTCGTCAGAAGGCGAATTTCTTCGAGCAGCTCCCAACTGAGCAATTGAGCCTCATCTACAATGAGTGCTGTTGTGGCGCCACGGCGCGAACGCGCCATCAAGTAACTGTTAAGAAGCGCGAGAGTCTCGCCCTTTGTGCGAGCCGCCGAAGGGAGACCCAGGTCGCTTAGCACATGCGCCAAAAAGTCCTGCACCGAAAGCGTTGGATTGTAGGCGAAAGCGAACGCGATTTGGTTTTTAGTGAGAGCGTCGAGAAGACACCGGAGAAGCAGGGTCTTCCCAGTACCGACCTCGCCAGTGACCACGACGAATCCCTTTCGTCCAAGCACTCCATAAGTCAGAGTCGCCAGCGCCTCGTTATGGCGTTCAGTCGGGACAAAAAAGAAAGGATCGGGGGTCACCTGAAAAGGATTCCGCGTCAACCCGTAAAATTTTCTATACATCGCCCTCAGCCTTTATAGAGCGCATAAAGGTTGCCTGCCACGATCAAAACACCTATCCCGAATGCCGCGCCAATTTCCTTCCAACGACCCTGCACGCGAAGACGATCCTCTCCGTCTGTGCTCAAATGCGGAATACCGACCAATACGCGGGCCGGCACAAGCCCTTCAAGGTCTTGCTCCCGCCGGATACGCACGTGTGTCAGTTCCATGAGCGCGCTTAAGACGACTCCGACAGCGATTCCAAGCGCCAAACCGGCGAGACTCACCAAAAGATGATTCGGGGCCGAAGGCTTGTCCGGCAAGCTGGGCGGATCGATGACAATGAACTGTTCACCCTGCTGGCGCAGCTCGAGGCTGGTGGCGAGTTGCGACTGGTATTGCTTCTGGAGAAGCGAGTCGTAATTGGCCTTTGATTCTTCATACCCGCGAGAGACGGCCTGCAGCTCTTCTTCCGTTGCCGGAGTCAGATTCAAGCGCGCCTGATATGCAGAAATCTTCGATTCGAGGTCCTGCTGCCGCCTCTCATAATTCTGAATCTCCAGTTGATTTGCGTTGAGCTGGCTTTGGATCTGCATCATCGTCGTCAAACCGCGTTGTCCTTGTTCTGCCACGCCCGGGGGGGAGACGCTATTCTTGATTGCATTTTCCGTTTTCTGATTGGAGACTACTTCGGCTTCGATTTGTTTTCTCAGGTTTTCCGTCTGCGCAATTTTTTCTTTGAGAGCTACGATGTCCGGGTAATCGTCGGTATACTTCGAACGTAAATTCGCAAGCTGGAGGCGCAGGTCTGTCCCCTCGGCAGACTGATATTGTTGCCGCAGTGACTCGAAGTAGAGTTTCTGCTGCTTCGCGGCATCGAGAGCTCGCTCGGCGCCCTGCAGCTGACCTTGCAGACCCGCTAGGATTTGGACGTTGCTCTGCAACTGGGTCGGCAGGTAGCCCATATGCTTCGCCTTGAAAGCTTGAACCTTGGCTTCTTGCTCTTGCAATTTCTCTCGGGCGTCTACGAGCTGCGCGCCGAGGAAAGCAGTTGTGCTTTCGGAAAGTTGCTGTTGCGCCTTAAGATTTTCGTCAATGAAAAGTGAGGTAAGCTCGCTATTCACCTGCTGAGCGAGTTCGGGCGAACGGGCGGAGTAACTTATCTTAAAGGCCGTAAGTTCTGAGCGACGATTTTCTTTTTTGTTGTCCGAGCGCACGAGTTCGATTGTGATGTCCTTCCGCATTTGTTCGACCGGATCGCCCGCTTGCAGAAGACTACTCAGACTGTGAGTTGGAGGATAAAGATGAAAGCGATCGATAGCGGCCTGGAGACGCGTGCGGCTCAGGATCTGTTGCGTCATGCTCTGTACACGGTCCTGGAGATCAAGCGTGACGTTGGGCATCACATATTTCTCGGGAACCTTTTGCTGTTCCACCAGGATCAGCCCTTCCGACCGATAGCTGGCGGGCCAGAGCCAGCCCCCAGCCCATACAACGGCCCAGCATAGAAAAGTAGGAAGCAATAACCACCAGCGCCGCCGGCGAACGATGGCCCAAGAATCCTCCAAACTTGGCAGTGCGTGATCCTGTGATTCGTCAATCATTCCTATCCCTCCCGGCCATGGAAAGTGTTCAAAAAGAGAGCCGCGCCCCCGGGCATTCCAAGCTTTCTTGCACCTCTAAAGCCAATGTAAAGAGGTACCTGAGGAATCAACCTAAGCATTGTACTATCAATACGTTAAACCAGCGGATGTTAATTAATGTTTTGAACGTTTTCTCGTAATTTTTCCGCTTCGGCCACAATAATTGAGTAAGTGGGAAAAAAATTCCCAATATCTCTTTGCTGATGGTCCCGTCCAAGGGAAACAAAAAATGCGAGATGAGCTGGGGTATTCAATTTTCCTCAAAAAAGTGAACAATTGCAAGAGAACGGCGTCTTCTTTGTTAGGATTCGGGGCATCGATGGGCGAGCAAAAGGCGAAGAGCGATTCTCAAATCACAAATATTCAGAGGATGCGAAAAACGAAATCGTGTAAGCGAATTGCGAGCCTGCAGGCAGTGATCTGAAGCGAGAGCATCGGCTCTCTAATTCAAAATCTGCATTTACACCGATGGTAAACGCAGTGCTGGACATTGGCCTGCAGGAGCCTTACGCGCAAGCGTAGTTACTAGTAGATAATTCCAAGCGCAAGCTAAATTTATCTTTCAACCCACAGCGGCTTGAAAGCGACCTTGATCACTGTCGCAGCCCGTCCCTAATGTCTCTATCGAGTTTTCCTGCCAAGGCTCGACAGTGTGCCGCTTGAATGAACGGCATAGTCAAGGAGTCGAGGCACATGCGTGGTAAAAATTCGAATATTCCAACTGGATCTCGTAGTTCTTTGCGTTGAGCGGAAAAATCCCGAAAACC
Source organism: uncultured Acidobacteriota bacterium (assembly GCA_963721825.1). Taxonomy (GTDB): domain Bacteria; phylum Acidobacteriota; class Terriglobia; order Acidiferrales; family UBA7541; genus Palsa-295. The sequence goes on from CAVRLE010000005.1 coordinate 34,530, forward strand.
ACCCCCCCGCATAGGTCCCCCATCTCGTCACCGAGCACGGCACCTGAGTGGAGCGCCCTGAACCCCGTATTTATATCGGGATCGGTAATACTCTCAAAAAGTTCGTGCGAGAGCGTTGAGCTGGTCGAGTCTATGAGCGCACCATTCGGACTTGGCTGCGGGACTTCGCATCCAGCAACGTTTTGAAATGGCTCGACGGTGTAGTACACGCTTCCGATATCGCTGAAATGCACGGTGAAGTGATAGGCGCAGAAAGCCGAAGTAGCCGGGTTGTCCGGTGAATAACACGGCCCCTCGTCCATACATGTGTCGACGCCCTGGGGGATAAACACGTGATAGACGTGGCCGTAGCCGGTTCCTCCAATCTTTGCGGCCGAATGCACAAGCGTCAGGATGTCATTTTCACTGAGTGTTGGCACACCCGACGTACCAGCGAAGATAGCCACGCTGGCCGTGAAACTCGTGCCCACGGTGTAGCGATTGGCGACAGTCGATCCGACAAATTGGTCTACCAGATGGATAAAGTTGCTCGCGCCCAGATTGGTGAGGAATACCGTCGGATTCCCCCAACAACTACCGCCGGCTGGGGAGCAGTTGATGAAGATTGGGTGGGATTTCGCAGTCGCAATCGTCTTACCGGTGGAAACAAGTTTAGTCACATCTGCAGGATAGAACGCGGGCTGTGGCGGGCTCGCCACGGAACCATTAACGGCGAGCTCGGAGTCTGCAGTTGGAGATGACTCCGAGTCCAGAATGACGGGCTGGGGAAACTTGATCGGCGGAAAATCCGCCGCGACACCCTTTGCCGCCGGAGTATGCGCCAGTAAGAGGTGGTAGCGAACTCCCGACGTGCCGATGGTGGCAGCGGCTCTGTCCTCGGGTTCCACCCTCAGGTGGACAACAGAACCCGTTTGTGTTGTGAAATCTTGTCCGCTCTGCGCGGCTGCGTTTAGCTTGGTCAGCCACCCCGCAGACACGACGAAAGAAATAACCAAAACAACGGAACGCAATACTCTATTCATCGTCATGATTCTCATCTCCTCCCTACAAATCTTCAAAACTACCCGCACAGGCGTCAGACAAACTTATGTTCCATAGCAGACACAGCTAGAATTACCCAGGGAGATTGTGCAGTCTGCCATGTCTCTAAAGCCGTATGTAGCCTTGGCGTCGGCCGCGAGCGCGTGGCCTGTTGACTGAACGACAATCAGGAAACGAGACCAGCGTCCGTCGTGCCCGCAGGTCAACGAGAATTTCGTCTTACTTGGCGGATGGCCGAAAATGTACACCTGACCGCGTCGCGATGCAATGTTCCGTTCGCGGTTTTGAGCGCAGAGACCTTTCGGCGGTCCGCAGTAAATCGCGAGAGCCCAATTTGACGCTTTTTTGACTGGCCCGCAGATACGCTGTCTTTCCCTGGTTCTTCGAGTCACCAAGATTTGCGCCAGCCTATGGCTCCTATGGCGCTAGTGCCACGACCCTGCACAACATGGCTATGGCTCCGCAGGTCCGCCGTGTCAGATGTAGTGCTGTATTCGAATGTCTTCTTTTCTTCTTGCACCGGAGGACTGACGGGGACGAACACCGCTCCGGATTCCATGAGGCTTTCCTTGATTCTTGAACGATGCCCCATTCTTTGGCTTGTTCCGGCGATAGTATCGTTTGTCCATTGGACTGCGTTTTCTAGGTCTGGCTGTTTCTTATTCGAATTAGCTGCGATGATCCGAACAACCAATTGATTGAGACTCTTGATTTTAACCACACCTATCCTCAAGTCCGAATTGTGCGGGGAACATTTATTATAACTATTTGTCCATATCAACGAACTGGACACACTGTCCTTGGTTCCTGAAACCGAAAGTCTGCCAACCACCGTCCTTGCACTGCTCTTTGCTAGTGGCTGGCGTCAAAAGGAACGCACGGAACTTATCCTTAAGCACTCCGTAGCCCGCGATTTGCCCGTTATTATTGATATCCATTCCCCAGCTTAATACCCAACCAGAAGCCGAAGGAATCAACGCGTTCAAGTCGGTCATATTTCCGCCTTCGTAATAGAAAGCGTGCGGTGCATATTGGACGCATGGGACACCGGAACAAGTTGTTTCAAATGGCACAAATGTAGTCCCGGCAACTTGCTGCTGGTCGTTAATCGCAAAGGCTATTGTTTCTGGACTGTTTGGAGAGCCGAGGTCGGTAATGACACCGTCGCTGTAAAGAAAGCCGTGGAAAGCAGTTTGGTCCACGGTAAGAAACTCTCCGACGACTTGACCGCGATTATTGACATCTCTCGCATCGCTTTCCGTTCCCAGCGGAAAAATGTTTGTCGTGACGCCTTGGCTGTAGACAAACGCAGTTGCGGGACCGTTATTGGGAGACGCGAGACCAACAATCACACCTTCATCATTGATAGCAAAGGCGACGCTATAACCCCCGAAAGAGTCGATGTCAGTCATCGTACCATTGCTATACAGGAAGGCATGTCGGTCGATGGCGTCGATATAAGAATAGCCGACAGCATGGCCGAGATTGTTAACGGAGGTAGCCACTCCATTAAAACCAAAGGAAGTGACACCGCCCAGAGAGCCCAGAAGAGTAAGGGCGCCGGTCGTACTATCAAGTAGAGCGGGAGAGTAAACGCCACCAACAATAAGGCCACTCGCAATTTGACCGGAATTGCTAATGCCAGTTGGCCCCACTGTCTGAATACTCTGGCTATTGAGGGGAAAGAGGTCAGTCATTCGACCGTTGCTGTAGAGAAACGAGTGAGTTGACACATCGCCTGCTGTGCTCGAACTTCCGACAACTTGCCCCGAACCGTTCAGGGCATAGGCAAAACTCTCTGTGCCGCCAAGGGTTCCAAGACCGGTGATAAAGTACCTATGAGTTGTGGCGGCGCCATCATCCGCGTGTGAACTGATTTTCCCTGCGGTGATGAAGGGGTTGTCGTTTGCTATTTGAGGTGTCGCATTTCGTGTGCCCATTTCGACGAGCAACTTGTGTCCCAATATCACCTCAGGGCTAGGGAAATCGAGAGGGCTGTCACCTGATTCTTGATGAAGAACTCCGTACATGGTTAGTACGTGACGGCCCAATGTCGAATTTGAATTTGCTACATCGGAGTTTGCGACGGTCTGGGCGTGAAGAGCCGATCCGATACCAACGAACAGCAATGCCGCCAATAGCCCTACTCGGTGAAATGATAAGACACGCGTCATGTTGTTGTACCCCGTCCCAGCATTCCTTGTGAATTGCAGGGGCCGACTTAGATAGAGCTCGTCGTGCTCTCAAGCGCGGGGAATGTACCATTAAGGGAAGTTTGTCGCAATACTACGGCTGAACCTCATCTTCTTCCCTAATCCCCCACACCGCAGCATCGTAAGCTTCGAATTGCGGACAATTCAAAAACACGCATTGGTGCTGACGGTCCGCTTACGTGTGTGGATAAACCTACTTCATCGGTGTGTTCAGCCAACGCTTCACCTTTTGGAGTGATGGGGAAATTCTCAAGAAAATGGCAATCGCTTCACGCAAGATGGTGCGGAGCGCTGTCTTTACCCTCTCAATGGCCAGTTTAAATGTTCCTGAGAGTTTCGACAGAACATCATAGAGGGCCGAACTCTGCGGCACACCATGCTTCACCTTTTGGAGTGACCGGGAAATTCTCGAGAAAATGACAATTACCTCACTCAAGATGGCGCGGAGCGCTGCTCTTACTCTCTCAATGGCCAGTTTAAATGTTCCTGAGGGTTTCGACAGATCATCATCATGGATCGCCGAGCTCTGCGGCACACTACGTTCAACTGCTATCACCTGCTTAATCTTCAGCGCCTCCACCATTCGGTGCAACTCAGATTCTTCTCTGGCCCTAAGATTGGCATCTTCTAGTATGGTAGTATCGGTTGTTTGGTTTCAGAGACCTCCACCATTTGATGCGACCCAAATTCTTCTTCGGCCCGAAGGTTGGCATCTTCTAGCATCGGTTGTTTGATTTCCGAGACCTCTGCGATTTGTTCCAACTCAGATTCTTCTTTGGCTGGAGGAATTCCGTGGGTTTTCGATATGAGGTGGCTGAACCGGACCAAACAGTCGAGTAAATTCTCGGAATAGTTGGTTCCGAAAATTTGGTCGGCGTGAGAGAGCAAATCTACCGATAGGAAAGAGGATGTTCGAAGGTCGCCACTGTACCGCTGTGGAACACTCTTGGCCATGTTCGACATGACTTGAGCCATGGTTGCGGGTGTGAGGGCTTCGTATCTCGAAGGCGCTAGGTAGGTAAAGATTTTCCAGCACACATAAGCTGCCCGCTCAGAGATGCGGTCATCAATTTTGCAAAAGCGAACAGCAATGGCAAACAGTTCTTCCATAATAAAATCTAAGGCATTTGGGTCATCGGGCTTTCCTTCAGCAATTCCAACTAATTGCTGTCGGAGTGGCGACTGGACCAACGCTATCAGTTCCGCTAATTCACGCTGCATCTCTTCAATGTCGGCTTGGTCAGCCGCCGTCACCGTCGATGGTGAATCGACGGCTCCTGTTGCAAGAAGCGTCGGAAATGGCCTGTGATTCGCAACGGTTTCGACAGCGATTACGAGGTCACGACCCGAATCGGATTCCAATATATAGCCGCGAGCCCCGGCACCCAGGATCTCTTGAATGAGCTGCTGGGAATAGTGCATGGATAGCACCAATATTTCCGTATTTGGCGAAACTGTCTTTATTCTTTTGGTTGCTTCCAGGCCGTTCACTTCCGGCATACTGATATCTAGAATCGCGATATCCGGCTTGAGTGTTTTCGCTGCTGAAACAGCTTCGGGACCAGTAGACGCCTCGGCGCAAATTGTCCATCCAGGATGACTTTCGACGAGCATCTTCAAACTGTTCCGCGTAAGATAATGCTCATTCGCTATTAGAACTCGGAGGGAGGCCATCTTCACTCTCTCATTATGTCTTTTGTGAAAGAGATCATAAATTATTGTTACTGCGTCCCATGCGATTAACCTAGTAACGAGATGCTGTCTTTCAGTACGGAAACTTCCACTAAGTGTTGCATGTCGAAAAAAATCTCATATTCACTGTCATTTTGAGGTCCCTTCGAGAAGTCGGCAAAGGCTTGCGTGTTTGCAAGAAGGATTTCCATGTTTTCATCCAGGACACGTGACAGTCGCAACGCGCTAGGTAAATCATCTCAGCGAGCCCGGCAGCCAATCAGTCTCGTGGATCATTTCCGGTCTTAGGCACCCACACCGAATGGCTGCAAGGATAATTCCGAAGTTTGAAACTACAAACAAGAACTTGCAGCGCAGGTTGTTTTGTTCAGGCGAAAATCCTGGAATCTGCTAAAAGCAGCATAGCGTTCCCGTGACATAGAATCACCGAGGCGGCATTTCTCAGTAAACCGCCTCAGGGGAAGCGGTTGAATTCCGAGCGCCGTTGCCGCATATTACTTAGCATGCCGCTCCCGACCAGAGCGGATCGTCGCCCTTCTCTTCCGTCGAGGGGCAGAAAGTGTTCCCCCAGGGAGTAATGTCTGCGGAGAGCGTTGGGTCGAAACGATATCTTCTTTTTTGACCACATGTCTACCACCAGCCAATCAGTTCCTTTCGACATCTGATTGCCTTTCACCAATTCGAATGCGACGGGGCCGGCAGAAACAGGAGTTAAGCGGTGAGCAGACTTTGGGATGAACTGAAAACAGTCGAACAATGCGAAGCCGGATACGCCGACCGGAGTGCGCATGGAAAGCGTGATTCAGTGCCCGAACGTCGGGGCAGTGAACGCGTATGGCTTTACTCCCCGCTGCTGGTTTACGGACACACAGCCGAAAACGAGCCGTTTCACGAAGGAACCGAAGGACTTCACGTAAATGCTTGCGGCGGACTGATTACCCTGACCACCCTCGTGAGGAACGGCCAGCGCCTCTTGTTGATAAACAAGCTAAATGAGAAGGAACAAGAATGCCGAGTGGTCTGCGAAAGGTCGACGCATTTAACGAGGACTGCAGTTGCCATCGAATTCCTGCAACCTGTGGCCGATTTCTGGACCGCAGGGCACTAAGACCGTGTGGGGCCGGTAACCCAAGCTCGTTCATGCAATCGGCCACAAACGTGGCTGCTGAGTGGTCGGACTATGACTATCGCGCTGGCAAAACAGCATCAACGTCGCTTGTTCTCGCCTCAGTAAGAGCTCGGTCCAATTGCTGGGCGAGAAAGTCGACATTATCCTCGAGGAACATATCTCTATGGTCCCCGGGCATCTCGCAGATCTCTAACCCATCGCCCAACAGATCTCCCCATCCCAGTTTGGGATCGAAGTGAGGCTTCGTAGACTGCAGAGCACAACGGAACAACATGGCGCGGCCGGGGTAAGGTCTCGGGCGATACTCATGAGCGGCAACAAAAACTGCTTTGCTCGGCTCCCAAGGCGCGATCGCGAGACGGCGTTCTGCGCGCTGCTGAATCCGGTTCCCCATCACCCAGAACATCCGCCTCAGATCCAAGCGAATTTGCCGACAAAAGTCTCTAAGATAGGTCCATCTATCAAGCCAGTTTAGACCCCGGAGGTTTGTACAATGATATTTGGTCTTCCATTTTAGAAAATAGAATGGTTCGCGCAACGCGTCCCATTTCGAAGACGGTCGAGGAACAGCTGAATTGGTAACATCAAAAAGCACCAGGAGGGCAACCTCTTGCCCCTGATGGTGAAGCTGCTGCGCTACCTCATAGGCGACCAGACCTGAGGCGGACCAGCCACCCAGATAATAAGGACCCTGCGGCTGGATCTCACGGATGGTCTCGATATGGTAGGCCGCAATATCAGCCATGGCGAAGTGGGTAGGGAGATCCTGCGTATCGACGAGTCTTAGCCCCAGAAACGGCTGATCGGCGCTCAACCGCTTGGCTAGAGGACGGAGAAAAGGTCCGGCGTCGACGCATAGAAAGGGCGGCAGGTTGCCTTCCGGCTTGATCGCGGCAACCCTCGGCGAACCCTTTGGGGTAATCGTGCCTCGCAGAAGAGTTGCCATTTTCTCTATCGTGGGAGCTCGAAGGAGGGTGGCCAAAGGAAGGCTCGTGCCCCACATCTTTTTAACTCGTGCGGAAAGCCGTGCGGCCAACAGCGAATGGCCTCCTAGATCAAAGAAGTTATCTTGGACACGGACTGGTTTTACGCCCAGCAGGTCTTCCCAAATGCGGATCAGTTGTGATTCCACCTCGTCGCCTGAGGTCAGATCCGCATCCGGAGGTTCGGTGTGTCTGACTGAGGCGGCGGATCTCGTATCGGTCGATTGCATCATTGCCTTCAGATCTTGGGGGCATACTGCAATTTCGGCGACAGAAGGGGCAGATAAAATTCGCTCGAAGGCCTCAGCGCCCTGCGCAGGAGAGATCGTTTGCTTCTCGAAGGGCTCGGACCAGTGCACGCGGGGAGACGATTGAGGACCTGCACTGCGTTTACTGCCTTGTGAAACTCGAGAGGGATCGTCGATCCTCCTGATTGAGAACTCCTCTATATCGATTAACGGAATGCCGTCTTCGTCCATTATCGTGATGTCGAACGTCACAACCTCATCTGCTAGCGTGTTCGCTTGTCTAGACCGGATGTAGCTGTAAATCCGAGCTGGCAGCCGTTTGTAAATGGATACTCTTCCATAAGACAACGGAAGGTAGAGTTTGTCCGATGAATCATAATTCTGAACAAGGTAGAGAGCCCCTCCAGTTGCCAGATCGAACAGGGCAGGATGAACAATGTAGTTCTGAAGGTCGCTCGTATACTCCGCAGGCAATTCCAAAACGGCGAGACTCTCCCCACTCCCCAAGTGGATACGTTTCAGGTTCCTCCAGCGGGAACCGAAGTCAACATACTTTTCCTGCTTGGTCCGCTGCGCTTTGCTGAATGTAATTTCTCCTTTCGTGCATCGGGCGACGAGGCTGGGCAAGTCATACTTTTTGGGGGGCGTGCTTGTACCACGAGAAATTTGTCCGGTGGCGCACTCCAGCCAACCAGCCTCGTCAGAGAGGATCGAGAATCGAAATGACGAACCCTCCCTTCTTAGCCTCAGACGAACTTCTCGCGTCTCTTCTGGTGCAATTGACAATGGCGCGAGGAAGAAAATGTCGCGGAGCTCGACTTCCTGATCAACCGAACCGAGTCCCCCGACAGCCATTTCCATGTAGCCTGTGCCCGGCATCAGAGCATTCCCGGCCTTAAAGCGATGCTCGTCCAAGAGCCAATGCCTCGCACAACTGAACTGGCTCGAGTAAACGATTTCGTCTGGGCTGTCAAGAATGCGTTGATCAAGCAGTGGATGAGCAACGGCCATCGCTCTCGCACCCATGCCGACGTCTCGCCACCGACCCCAGTTAATCGCGACTATCGGGGTGTCGCGCCGGCTCATTGCGAAGGCGTCGAGGAACGCGTTCGCTGCAGCGTAATCCACCTGGCCGGCTGGCGGAACCAGGGAACTCACAGAAGAAAACAGTGCCAAGAAATCGAGAGGCGTATCGTGGAGGGCTTCGTCCAGCACAAGGGTTCCTTTGACCTTGGGCCCGAGTACCCGCGCTGCACTCTCGCGCGTCTTGAGGAGCAACGGGCTATCCTCGATGATGCCCGCCGCGTGAATCACCCCGTTGATCTGGCCGAATTTCTGATACGCGAGACGCATCGCATGCTTAATTTCATCGAGCCGCATGACGTCGGCGCGAACGGTCAAAACCTCGGCACCGAGAGACTCAATCTGGACCAACTTGCGTATGGTTTGCTTGACCGGGTCCGGAGCATCACTGCTTTGCAGGGTACCCTTCCATTCTCGTGCGGGTGGTAGCGGGGTGCGCCCAACCAGTACAAGCCTTGCCCGGAAGTTCCGCGCGAGATAGTCGGCGAAGACCAGGCCGATTCCGCCCAGGCCACCGGTGATCAAATACACACCTTTTTCTTTCAAGCGGTTGGCGCTCGGATTCGGCGGGAGATCGATGCGTTCAAAGACCTCTGCCCACCGCTCGCTGCCTCGGTAGGCAATAACTGATTCGTTTGAGAGAGCGGAGAGCTCGCCGATGATCTGAGCAGCCGGCTTGGCGGTGCCCCCCGCTTCAAGATTTACGTCGACGGCGCGGCATGTGATTTCGGGGAACTCTTTCAGAATGACTTTCGTCGGACCCAACAAAGTGGCTCGAACCGGCGCTGTGATCGGCTCCCCCGAAACGGATTGCAGTCGGTCAGAGACCACAGCGATGCTGAGTCCTTGGAGATCCTGATCGCCCAAGCCCTGGGCGAGGAACAAGAGACTGTAGAAACTGAGATTCAGTGCCTCGTCGAGTGAGGCTAAAGGAGACTCGCCGCACACGGACCATAGATGCACGATCTTTCGGAGAGAGTTTCCGCGATTTTTCAGGTCGGCGAACAAGGCATCGTAATCGCGGCGCACACCAGGTTGGACGACATATTCATCGCTACCGAGCCGGGCATAGGACTTGCCGGCCTTTACCACGATCACCTGGTGCCCGGCGGTCTTCAATTGAGTGATGATCTCCTTGCCTAAACCAACTTGGTCGAGGAAGACCATCCAGCAAGTCGATACCGTCTGAGGAGCCACCCGAAGCGGGACTCGACTCCATGCGCGACGTTGAAACCAACTGTCCACCCCGTCCCGCGCAACCGTAACGGAAGCTGCCACCGAGGTGCCGAGCGAAGAATCGTTGCCTGGTTCAATCCAGAAGCGCTGTCGTTCAAAGGGATACGTAGGTAACGGAATGCGTCTGACTGTTTCGCCAGAATGCAGCGCCAACCAATCGATTGACTGACCACAAATCCAAAGTTGACCGACCGTATTCAGTAGAAAGGCTGCGTCGGAAACCTTTTCCTGCGGATGGCGCAGCGACGAGAATACTTTGGCGTTTTTACAGGGATGCTGCTCGGCCAGTGTGGTCAGCGCGTGGCCGGGCCCGACTTCGAGTAGGATGCGGTTCGTCCTGCAATACAATGCTCTCAGGCAATCGGAAAACCTGACCGTACTCCGCAAATGTTTCACCCAGTACCCAGGGTCGGTAGCTTCGGCAGCCTTAATCCACGTGCCAGTTACATTCGAAAGATAAGGAATTCGGGGTGGGCTCAAGGTGACTCGTCGCACATGCTCGCGGAACGAGTCCAGGACCGGATCCATCATCCCAGAATGAAATGCATGGGAAATAGGAAGTCTGTGGCATAAGACGTCGCGATTGGCGAGATCCTTTTCAAATTTCTCGATTGCAGGGCATGGTCCGGAAACGACGCATTGACCCGGTCCGTTCGCGGCGGCAATGGAAAGCGGCTCGGAAACAGAGAGCTCTTCCGCGGAGAGCGGCACGGCGAGCATCGCGCCCGGCGGCATCTGTTGCATCAAGCTGCCGCGTACCGCAGTCAATTCCAATGCATCCTCAACCGAGAGAACGCCAGCAAGACAAGCTGCAACGTACTCGCCTATGCTGTGGCCAACCATGGCTTGCGGTTGAACGCCGCACTTCATCCACCACTGCGCGAGCGCGTATTCAAGGGAGAAGAGGGCGGGCTGGGTGATCGAGGTTTGATTCAACTGTTCAGAGCGTGCGGTGGCTTCTTCTTTTCGAGGAAATAGGATGTCGCGCAGATCCAGGCCCATATGCGATCGCAATCTCTCGGCGCAAGTATCGAGGGCTTCCCGGTAAACGGCTTCCGTCCGATATATTTCAAGACCCATATTCACGTACTGAGAGCCCTGCCCAGAAAACATGAATACGATGGAGGGGGCAGACGGCGCGGCCGAACCAGTGAGGACGCGCTTGGGATCTGGAGTTACAAGCCCCTGTTTGGCATCCAGTATGTTTCGCGCCACTACAATGCGTCGGTGTGCGAATGCTTTCCTTCCGGCCTGAGAGGTAAAGGCGACATCAGCGAGGCTCAAGTCAGGATGCTCTTGGAGCTGATTGGCAAAGTTTGACCTGGCACGTTCGAGTGCGGCTTCGCTTTTCGCGGACAGGACCACCAACTGATACGCCTTCGTGCTGATGGAAGATTTCGTCTCGGCCGCCTCCTCAAGCACGGCGTGCGCATTCGTGCCGCCAATACCGAGCGAGGTAATACCGGCGCGACGCGGTGTCGCGTTAGACTTCCAATCAGCAAGGCTGGTGCTTACGTAAAATGGGCTATTTCGAAAATCGATCAGCGGATTAGGAGTGCGGAAATGGAGGCTGGGAGGCAGTCGTCGGTGCTTTAGTGCCAATACGCATTTAATGAGTCCGGCAATACCTGCGGCGGCATCGAGGTGTCCGACGTTGCTCTTAAGTGAACCGATGGCACAGTAGCCTGTCGCACTCGTGGTTTCCCGAAACGCCTGCGCGAGGCCTTTAATTTCAATAGGATCACCCACGGTAGTGCCAGTACCGTGGGTTTCCACGTAGGAGATACTGTCAGCCGTCACGCCTGCGACGCCGAGAGCTTCCGCAATGACCTCGGACTGGCCTTCAACGCTAGGGGCGAAATATCCCACTTTGCGGCCACCGTCGTTGTTAACGGCCGAGCCGAGGATTACGGCATGGATCGTGTCACGATCTTCGATCGCATCTTCGAGACGTCGCAGCACGACGACACCCACGCCACTTGAGAAGACAGTGCCACTCGACCAAGCGTCGAACGGTCGACAATGACCGTCGCGCGAAAGAATTTCGCCTTCACGGTACACGTAACCCCGGCCCTGCGGAATCTCGATGGTGACCCCCCCAGCAAGCGCCATATCGCATTCGTGGTTAAGCAAGCTCTGACAAGCAAAATGAACTGCGACAAGAGATGTTGAGCAGGCTGTCTGTATGCCGATGCTGGGACCTCGCAGGTTCAATTGATACGAGACGCGCGTGGCCAACACGTCCTTATCATTTCCAGTTGTCTTAAGCATGAATAACCCGGCACTCTCGACTAGGCGGCGGTTGGTGAGTAGGTTATGGATCAGGTAGGAGTTCATGCCCGAGCCGGCATAGACGCCAATTGATCCTGAAAAATTCTCCGGGGTGTGGCCAGCGTGCTCGAATGCTTCCCAGGCGCACTCGAGAAAATGGCGATGCTGCGGGTCCATGATCGATGCGTCTTTAGGGCTGAAGCCGAAGAAAGATGCATCAAACATCTCAACGTCATCGAGAATGGCCGCAGCCTTAACATAATCAGGGGCCGCGAGCTCGTCCCGACCAACGCCGGCGGCGAGCAGTTCTGAATCGGTGAGCTGGCGGATCGACTCTACACCGTTCGAGAGGTTGCGCCAAAACTCGTCAATGTTCTGTGCGCCAGGGAACCGGCCCGCCATTCCCACGATGGCGATTCGAGAGGTATTCATTTAGGAGCTTGATCTTGCAGCGCCGCACGGCGCTGTTGCGCGCGGACCCAGCCCGAATTGCGACGGGGAGCCAACTCACCGTTGAGATGGCTGGCGAGAGCGGCTACGCACGGAAAATGAAACAGATCGATCACCGGAAACTCTCTCCCTAGACGTTGCTGCAGCTGACCATGTACTTCTGCGACCAACAGGGAGTGAGCACCAAGATCGAAGAAGTTTTCGTTTAGACTAACGTTATCGACACCGAGAGCCTCCTTCCACACCTGTTCGATAACACGCTCGATTTCGTTACGTTCGCGTGAGAGCTCCAGAGTGGCTTCGGCGCTACCGGCGGAAGGAGGAGCGGGAAGAGCGTTACGATCAACTTTTCCGCTCGAAGTCAGCGGAAAACTTTCTAGGAAAACAAATGCAGCGGGCACCATGTAGACAGGCAATTTTTCCTCGAGAGCCGAGCGTAACTCGAATCCTGTCACCTTCCCGATTGATGCCGGCTTCATCAAGACATAGGCCACCAGGCGCTGATCACCAGGCCTGAATTCGCGGGTCGTCACGACAGCCTGATGAATAGCGGGATGCTGCTCCAGGTTGGCTTCAATTTCACCGAGTTCAAGCCTGTATCCTCGAATTTTGACTTGAAAATCCACTCTTCCCCGGTATTCGATATTGCCATCGGGCAAGAACCGCGCTAGATCGCCGGTGTTATAGATTCGACCTCCCGCCCAAAATGGATCTGGCAGAAATCGCTCCTCAGTTAGGTTCGGTTGGCCCAAATAGCCACGCGCGACGCCATCGCCTCCAATGTAAAGCACTCCAGAGTCGCCGAGAGGGACGGGCTGTAAGTCGGGATCAAGGATGTAGATCCGCGTGTTGATTATCGGACGGCCAATTGGAATAGTCTCCGAGCCTTCTTTTATCAAACAGGTTGTCGACCAAATCGTTGTCTCGGTCGGCCCATACGCGTTGTATATTCCCCCTCGCATGAATTGTCGAAGTTGCGTGACAAGAGACGTAGTTAGGGTCTCTCCGCCGAGAATCAATTTCTCGAGTGAAGCCAGCGCGGCTGACGTGCGCGTGTCAAGTAGGAGCCTCCGCATCAGAGAAGGTGTCGATTGGAGATGTGTGACGCGGTGTCTTTTAATTTCCGCTGCAATCGTATCGGTCCCCTCATCGCCGTGGAGTATGACGGTGAACCCCCGCGTGAGGGTCCAGAGCAATTCAAGCACTGATATGTCGAACACCAGGCTGGTTAGTGCAAGCCATACGCCTGGAACCGATCCGATTGCGCGATCCATACCCGAAAAAAAATTGACAACGTTCCGATGCTCAACCATGACGCCCTTGGGTTTTCCGGAAGAGCCCGACGTATACAGAACGTAGGCGAGATTGTGTCTCGTCACTGGGGAGGCGATGCGATCTGCACTATTCGCATCGACCGCATTGCTTTCACTCTGGTCGCAAAGAATAATCGGGGCGACTTCTGGCATCCGCGCGCGGTTGCGCGAGGTAGTAAGCAGAACAGATGTCCTCGCATCGTTCAGTACATACCTAATTCGATCGCGGGGATGGCTTGGATCAATAGGGACATAAGCTCCGCCCGCTTTTAGCGTTGCCAGCAGCGCAACGATCATCTCGTGGGATCTCTCGATTGCCACACCGACGAGCGTTTCAGGGCCTATGCCGCAACTTCGTAGGTTCTTTGCAAGCCGATTCGCCCGGGCGTCGAGTTCGCGATAAGAAAACGACCGCTCTCCCGCGACGAGCGCGATCGCCTCCGGTGTGCGGTCAACCTGCTCCTCAAAGAGTTGCCCTATTGTTTTATGGCGCGGATACTCTGCTTCAGTTCGATTCCACGTCACAATTTGATCGGGTAACAATAAAGTTCTCCAGAAAAAGATACTCAATGCCCGTGCCGAGGAAGGTATCTATGGCCTCCTCCGGCGTAAGCACGATGGGTTGCCCTTTCACATTGAAGCTGGTATTTAGCACAACCTCACGACCTGTCGTCTTCCCGACCGCGCGAAGCAGCGTATGAAGGTCGGGATTGTCTCCAGCGGATACTGTCTGCAATCGCGCAGAACCGTTCACGTGCGTTACGGCGGGAAGCGATGCGCGGTGCTCTGCGCGAACGTTGACGGTTGTGATCATGTAAGGAAGCGAAGTGCCCGGTGGAACATCGAACCAAAGATGGGCCTGTTCTTGAGTGCAAGCGGGTGCAAATGGGCGAAAAGCCTCACGTTTCTTCACCATCGCGTTGATGCGATCACGCATCCCGGGATGGCCTGGGTGAGCTAAAATGCTGCGATTGCCAAGAGCCCGCGGTCCATATTCCATCCTGCCGCGGTACCAGGCGACGACATGGCCATCGGCAATAAGGCGGGCCGCTTCTGCACACGTAGATTCAAGTGAATCAAAATGCCGCGCTTGGATCCGGCTCGCGAACTTCTCGAGCACCCGCTCTATGCACTCGGCTCCGTACGCAGGACCACAAAATGGAACAAGCATGCGTGTGTTCAAGACATCGCCTTTCAACGAGGCGCGGTAGAGAGCGGCCCCCAGTGCTGTTCCGTCATCCCCAGCGACGGGCTGTATATACACTTCATCGAAGAGTCCGGAATCGACAAGCTTGCCGTTAGAAGTGCAGTTTAGCGCCACGCCACCGGCTAGGGCGATCCGCTTGAGTCCCGTTTGTTTTCTAAAGTGTCCGCAGATATGCAGAACGACGCGATCAAGGCACTCTTGGAGCGCAGCGGCGACATCTCTGTGATCCGCGGTAATTTCTTCGTTCGCGGAGCGCTGGCGGATGAGATGGTCGTCTAAGTACGCGCGCGTCGCCAGATAGTTTTCGCGTTCGTCTCGCGAGCGGTTCAGCCGGAGAATCGGAATACGAATCGAACCGCCAGGACACAGCTCGACAATTCTCTCGAAGAACTGGCGGTAACGGTGTGGCTCACCATAGGGTGCGAGTCCCATGATCTTGTATTCATCGGAATTGAAATCGAACCCGAGATGCAATGTCACAAGGGAGTACAGGATTCCAATAGAATCGCTTGCCGGGATCTCGTGGAGCCTTTTGAAATGGCCCTGTGAGAAATGATAAATGCTAAGACTCTGCACTTCGCCCATTGCGTCGTTTACCACCACCAGGCATTCATGCCAAGCTGAGGTGTATGCGGCACTCGCGGCGTGCGCAAGGTGGTGTCCCACGGAATGAACGCGTTCTGGAGGAAAAACAGGAAAATATCGTCGCACCTGCGAAAGCAGAGCATCTTTGGAGAAGACTTCGCTGTACAGCTTCGACGATACGGGGTCCAAAGAATAGATTTCCCGGTAAGGCCAATAGTCGAAGCCGTGTGCGATTTCGTCGACGTCTTCGATTTTGAGTCCCCCCGACGACAAGCAATACCGGATGACATCGATCGGAAAATCACCGGCGTGCTTCTTGCGGTTGAAGCGTTCCTGCGCGGCGGCTGCGACGAGCTTCCCATCAATTAGCAGTGCTGCTGCCGCGTCGTGCCCCTGGGAGATGCGGTACTCTCGAGGGTCAAGTCCGGGCCAGTGCGCTTCTTTAAATCGAACAGAGTTCCCTAAGCCGCTTATCCCAAGGATCTTCATCTATCGCCAATTTGGCATTAGGAGGCCTAGACGCACCTCTCGGCATCTGAGAAACACTACTAGGGGTGTAACAGAGCACGTTTCTAACCAATCCGGGAGACTCCCCCAGCTAGCCCACAGTCTCTAAGACATTATAAACGTGGTGGTTAGCGAATCTCAATGTGACATCCGGCTATTTCGAGCAGCCCGAGTTCAATAGGGGTGTGCCAGCGGAAACGAATGACACATTTACGCCTGACGGTTTCCTAGATTGATTTCGGAGTGTTTTTCGTCTTGTTTTCGCGCCAACCTCGCGACCGGCACGGGGTTCGTCCTTGGGTATTACAATAAGTGTACTATATAACTGATAGATATAGTTACGATTAATAAAGGCCGAGTTCAACTACGCGTCCGTTTTCCGATCTAACAGCCGGCAGATCCCCAATGATGGAGCAAACCCTGATGCGCACAGCTCTCAGACCTGGGCCGTTCTGCTCCGCTTGTCCTTACGATCGAAGCCAGAGATTTACAGCTCGGGCGGAATCACTTCGGAACAGGGGGCACCCCTGTCCCCATTACGTCCCCCAGACCAGTAGACCCCATTTCGCACACTGTCTAGACTGCCGGGCTCATGCAAGCTTGCAAGCCTCGATTCCATCGTTCCCTCTGCACTGACTGCCGTTCGACAGTTGGTGACTACCTGGGGACTAAGCATCCGTTTTCACTTCTCATTGCCATCGCAATATTTCTGGCAATGGTGGGCCTTCCAACCAGCGTCGCGGCAGGTTCGACGTTAAACACCAATAGGGAAAGCCTCGCGTTTGGGAACGTAGTAGTCGGGAACAATAGCAAGCAAACGATTACCCTGACGAATTACGGGAAAACGAGCGTAAGTATTTCGAGGGTGAGTGTCAGTGGTTCCGGCTTCAGCGAGAGCGGACTGGCGACGCCGCTGACGCTCGCGGCGGGCCGAAGCATTACCTTTGCAGCTCATTTTGCCCCTAAAGTTCTGGGAACAGAAAAGGGAAGCATCACGATTGCGAGCAATGCGTCCGATCCCCTGCTAACGATCACTTTGGGCGGGACCGGGGTGAA
Source organism: uncultured Acidobacteriota bacterium (assembly GCA_963721825.1). Classification (GTDB taxonomy): domain Bacteria; phylum Acidobacteriota; class Terriglobia; order Acidiferrales; family UBA7541; genus Palsa-295. The sequence goes on from CAVRLE010000005.1 coordinate 51,544, forward strand.
ACAGTTGTCCCTCAGTCCTGAGATGATCCTCTTCGGCGGCGTCGCTATGGGCAATAAGAGTCAGCATGCAGTTACCTTGACGAATTACGGGAAAACAAGCGTAAGTATTTCGAGGGTGAGTGTCAGTGGTTCCGGCTTCAGCGAGAGCGGACTGGCGACGCCGCTGACGCTCGCGGCGGGCCGAAGCATTACCTTTGCAGCTCATTTTGCCCCTAAAGTTCTGGGAACAGAAAAGGGAAGCATCACGATTGCGAGCAATGCGTCCGATCCCCTGCTAACGATCACTTTGGGCGGGACCGGGGTGAAACAGTTGTCCCTCAGTCCTGAGATGATCCTCTTCGGCGGCGTCGCTATGGGCAATAAGAGTCAGCATGCAGTTACCTTGACGAATTACGGGAAAACAAGCGTAAGTATTTCGAGGGTGAGTGTCAGTGGTTCCGGCTTCAGCGAGAGCGGACTGGCGACGCCGCTGACGCTCGCGGCGGGCCGAAGCATTACCTTTGCAGCTCATTTTGCTCCTAAAGTTCTGGGAACAGAAAAGGGAAGCATCACGATTGCGAGCAATGCGTCCGATCCCCTGCTAACGATCACTTTGGGCGGGACCGGGGTGAAACAGTTGTCCCTCAGTCCTGAGATGATCCTCTTCGGCGGCGTCGCTATGGGCAATAAGAGTCAGCATGCAGTTACCTTGACGAATTACGGGAAAACGAGCGTAAGTATTTCGAGGGTGAGTGTCAGTGGTTCCGGCTTCAGCGAGAGTGGACTGGCGACTCCGCTGACGCTCGCGGCGGGACGAAGCATTACCTTTACTGCTCATTTTGCTCCTAAAGTTCTGGGAACAGAAAAGGGGAGCATCACGATTGCGAGCAATGCGTCCGATCCCCTACTAACGATCGCATTGGGCGGGACGGGAACTGGAGTGCTAGGATCCCTTTCGGCAACGCCATCCAGCGCCAGTTTCGGGAAGGTCGCGATGAGGAACACTAACTCACAGCCCATTCGGCTCAATAATACCGGCAGCGGTAGCGTCACAATTTCAAGCGCCAATGTTTCCGGTAAGGGCTTTAGGATCGCAGGCCTTACTATCCCGCTAACAATTGCTTCGGGTCGAAGTGCCACATTCGACGTGATGTTTGAGCCCATCATTTCCGGAAGTGTCGCTGGCTGGGTTTCCCTTGTCAGCAACGGCACGGACTCTCCGTTCACGATTCCGCTGGGGGGGACCGGCGTTGAAGCGAGCTTCCTGCTTGGTGCGAATCCGTCGAGCGTGAATTTCGGGCCAGTGAAGATAGACAGCAGCAGTTCATGGGACGTAACCCTGACAAACCATGGAAACTCAAACGTAACGATTTCCAGCGTTCTTGTTTTGGGGGCTGGATTCAGCAAGAGCAGCGCAATTACAGGTGTAACTCTGACGCCCACCCAGTCGGCCACACTCAAGCTTGAATTCGCACCGACAAAAGCAGGAAGTGCAACCGGCAGCGTTACCATTACTAGCAACGCTACGAATTCCCCGGCAAAAATCGCGCTGTCCGCGACAGGAGCCCTGCAAGATTCCCATTCGGTAACCCTTCGGTGGGATCCCAGCACATCCTCCGGGATTGTGGGTTACTACGTCTACCGAGGAACAGAGGCCGGCGGCCCGTATTCGAAGGTGAATTCCTCCGCAATCGCAGGGACGCAGTACACGGATAGTTCCGTTCAGGCTGGTCACACGTACTACTATGTTGTCAGATCAGTTGAATCAAACGGTGTCCAGAGCAGCTACTCGGCTCAGGTCTCAGCTATCGTCCCTACGCCATGATCCGCGCCACCAAATCCAAGGAACACTGAATCAATGCTGGAGTGCACGCATATCTACGACGGTCGTCGATCGGGTTCTTGGTAATCCCTTAAGGAATCGTGGCCTGCACCTGGCTTGAGTTGACGCTCTCTGTGCCAGTGCTGTCGACAGATCGGACCACATAGAAGTATGTTGTGCCTGACTGAACACTAGAGTCGGTGTATGTGTCGGCGGACACCGCGGCAGAGTCTAAAATCACGTATGGGCCACCCGAAACTGTGCTGCGGTAGATGTTGTATCCGACTACCCCGCTGGATGTGCTGGCAGTCCATGTCAGAACCGCAGAGTGTGAAACCTGCTGTACACCCGTCCCTGACAAAGCGATCGCCGGTGAATTGGTAGCGTTGCTGGCGACCCCTACGCTACCACTTACCGCACCAGCAACTGAAGGTGCGAACGTAACATTCAATGTGGCCGCCTGAGTGGGCGCCAATGTGGTGCCGGATGCGCCGCTGGCATCGAACCCTGCACCCGATGCTGTAACAGCCGAGATCGTCACGTTTGAGTTTCCGGTATTCGTAAGAGTCACGCTCAGTGAATTGCTGCTGCCAACGTTAACGTTACTAAAGCTCAGGCTTGTCGGACTTGCACTCAGCAGATGGGTGGCCGATAGGCCGGTTCCGCTCAACGGTATTGCAAGCGACGAATTCGGAGTGTTGCTCACAACCGAGATCGATCCCGTGACGCTTCCGGTCGCTGTCGGCGTAAAGACGGCATTGAACGTTGCGCTCACCCCTGGATTAATCGTCATCGGCAGTGTAGGCAGCCCACTGATGCTGAAGCCTGCACCCGAAACATTGGCCTGAGAAATCGATACAGCCGCCGTACCGCCGTTCGTTAAATTGATCGTCTGCGAGTTGCTGTTTCCTATGATGACGTTCCCGAAGCTGGCGCTCGACGGATTTGCTCCGAGCTGTGGTTGAATGCCTGTGCCGCTCAGCGAAATCGTCAGCGATGAATTAGGTGCGTTGCTCGTGATCGAAATGCTTCCACTCGCGGCACCTACGCCTGACGGTGAGAACTGGGCTGTGAACGCGGTGCTCTCTCCAGGATTCAGGGTTGTCGCCGACAATCCGCTTATGCTGTAGCCAGCGCCGGAACCCGACCCGCCAGAGATCGCGACGCTGGCAGAACCTCCGTTGGTAAGCGTGATTGTTTGCGAGCCCTTGCTGCCAACAAGGACGTTCCCGAAATTGAAATTTGCAGGATTGGCCGTAAGCTGACCTTGGACACCGGTTCCGCTCAGCGCAATTGTCGCGAGCGAGCCCGGAGCGTTACTGCTGATCGAAATGCTTCCAGTGGCGCTGCCGGCGGATGCGGGCGAGAATTTTACGGGGAAAGTGACGCTCGCACCTGCATTAATCGTCTGCGTGGTCAGTCCCGTAAAGCTGAATCCTGTTCCGGAAGGTGTCACGCCCGTAATGTTCAACGAGCCGTTCCCCGAATTCGTGAGAGTCACATTTTGTGGGGCGCTGCTGCCCACAGCAACATTTCCAAACGCCACGCTGGCCGGATTGATTGTCAGTTGCGGTTGCGCTTGCGTGCCGCCTCCACTCAACGCGATCGTAAGTGGCGATCCTGGAGCATTGCTGGATATCGACACGCTCCCTGTTACAGCCCCTGCTGTTGTCGGAACGAAGGTCGCAGTGAACGAAGTACTTTGCCCGGCATTTAAGGTCATTGGGACGAGCCCGCTGATGCTGAAGCCGGCTCCAGAAGCGGTCGCTTGAGAGATTGCCACGCCGCTTGTTCCCGAGTTAGTAAGAGTGATGGGTACCGTCGCGCTGCTTCCCAGAAGTCGGTTTCCGAAATTAACGCTGGATGGATTGGCGCCGAGACTGCCCTGTGTCCCAGTTCCGCTCAGCGCGATCAACATCGTGGCGTTCGTGGCGTTGCTGGTGATTGTTATCGCGCCTGAAGCACCTCCGGTCGACGCCGGAGCGAATCTCGCAATAAATGATGTGCTTTGGCCGGCGTTCAGCGTCGTTGCGCTGAGATCGCTGCTGAAGCCTGTTCCCGATGCACTCGCTTGGAAGATTGCGATCCTGCTTGTGCCGGAGTTTGTAAGCGTTATGGATTGCGTGCTACTGCTTCCCATGGCCACGCTGCCGAAGGCAATACTGCCGGGATTGGCATTCAGCGTGGCGTTTGCTGCTGTCCCGGCTCCAGCGAGACTGAGAGTCTGGGGCGAATCCGGAACGTTGTCAGTAAAAGTGATGCTACCCGTCATTCCTTTTGCCGATGGCGGTGTGAATTGCACGCTAAACGATACGCTCTGATGAGAACTGATCGTAGCTGGCAAAGATAGGCCACTCATTCCGAAACCATTTCCGGAGATCTGAGCGAGATTCACCACCAGATCCACGTTCCCGTTATTCGTCAACTTGACGGTCTGCGTGCTGCTCCGGCCAACTTTTACGTTTCCAAAATCCACGCTCGCCGGTGATATCCCTAGCATCGGTTCCGTACCGGTCCCAGCGAGAGAAATTGTGAGCGGAGAATTGGACGCGTCGCTTAGAACTGAAAGGCTGCCATCGTCAGCGCCCGCTGATGTGGGCGCCAACTGAATCTGGATTGTGCTGCTCTGTCCGACAGGGATCGAAGTCGACGGACTTCCACCTATAACCGTGTACCCTGCGCCCGTGATGGCAGCCTCTGAAACATTCACAGTCGCGGTCCCCGTGTTCGTAACAGTTACGCTTTGAGTTTTATTGCTCCCGACCGCAACGTTTCCAAAACTGACGCTTGTGGCACTCTCTGAAAGCACACCGGTGCTCGCTCCGGGGTGCCCGCCGCTCCCCGCACTGGTGACGCCGCAACTGGAGAGTCCGATGGGCGCTAGGATGATGGCGAGGGCTGAAAGAAAGCCAATCAGGCTGTAGGTGTAAGAAAATACTTGTGATGCGAGCCGCCCGGCTGCGATCGGGGCGAAGGCCCGATGGTTGCCAGTTTGGGAATGCATCTTCACGGTGCGAATAGTGTAGGCACCGCAGAGAGTTCCTAATCTACTGGTCAAACGAACAATCAAAGGACAGGGGGAAAAAACTGGCTAGAAGAACAGCTGTACTGTCCCTGTACCCAGTACAGTACTCGGAGGCGAAAACGAGTGTTCCGCCCTGCGCTTTCTAATTCTTTACAAGGACGTTTGAGGAAGTGCTGTCCGACAAGGTCTATCGATGTGGTCCTCGAGGCGCGATTCTCTTTCCAGCGTTACTCGCATGGCGGTTATTAAATTGTGCCGCGCCGATTCCTCACGTAAGAGCCAACCTTCTTCCTCCTTCACAGGTTGGGTGGCATCCCTACAAAATGTAATGAGGTCGGCCCCCTCCGTCATCACCAAGAGCAGCGCGCTTCTCATTCTGATGGACGTCGAGATTTTTCGAGCTTCCTTTGCCGGATCCAGTGAATGCGGCCCGGGGAAAACATGGGCTAGGTTCGCCTAAAGAAAAACAGCCGTCTGGAATTTCTTGAAGTATATAGTAAGAGAATATCCGGAGTTAAAATGGAAATGCGCGCTCGCTTTCACAATTGCATTATTCTGGCGTTTAGCGTCTTTATGTGCGGCCTAGTCGTGGGGTGCCTAGCCAGCCGGTGGATTGTAGTCTCACCTAAAATTTCAACTCAACAAGGTTACGTGAAAGAGAAAGGAGATGCACCCGCCCAGGTACGGGCGGAAGTACTGGAGTCGTTGCGAGAATTCCAGGCGGGCTACTCTCACCGGGATCCGAAGCAACTAGACGACTTTATGCAACGGCTCTTTCCCAGGAATCAGGACACGCGGGTGATTGGTACGGACGTAAATGAATGGATAAATGGCTATCAATCGATCGCGCGACTCGTCCGGTCCGATTGGCTTTACTGGGGAGATCTTCGCCTCGCCGTGGATGATTCCGTCATAAGTTCGTCAGCTGATGTGGCGTGGCTTGCGACTACCGGAACCGTAGTCACGACACGTTCCTCGCGATCAATTCGTTATACAGCTGTTCTGACTCGAGGGGAGGGTAGGTGGCTCTTCCGCCAAATCCAATTTCAGTGGGACGAACGGCCGGTGACCCTCTCGGACCTGACTAAATGGAGCGGTCTTTCACAAATCCACGTGAGATAAGTGAGCGAAAGCGTGCAAGAACGTGGATCAAATGACTAAATCGCTTCGAATCTGTGCCGATCTCGTGTCATCACGAGCGAGCAAACTAACAGGGCGAATTTATTTCTGATCGAATCGGTCCGACTCGCAATTCAACCACATGGTTCCCGTGCTGACAGGCTTTCTGGACTCGACGCTCAGCGTGTCACATCCGAACGGAACATTGTGAGCCCTCATATTTCCTGCTGTTCACTTCGACTTCGAACAGCTTCGACATCGTCTGGCCGCCCGCCAATTCAAATCGCCGTACGCTTAGAGTCCGACTGCAGCATTCAGACTGGTACCGCCGACGCGCAGTTGCACTGATTGTGATGACTCAGGCGAAGACAAGAGCAAACGCGACCCAAACAGCTGATGTTAAACTTTGAAAGCGAAAACAACCAGATACCGATGAAGAATCAGGCGTCAAGATTGCAGCTCCAAAATACTGCTTCCGGTTGGTCAAATCGAATACTGGCGCTTGCTGCCGCCGGCATCTTTTTCCTAACCCTGTATCCTTTTCGATTCTCCTTACACACGAACCCACCACTAAATGGATCACCGTTTCTTCTTGTTAGTGGAGGAAAAACTAACGGACCCCTTAACGCTTTCTTGAACATATCGCTGTTTGTCCCTTTCGGGTTTGGACTCTCGCAAAAACTTCGTAAGACGGGAAAGTCTGAAGTGACAATTCTGCTGCTCACGATGGCGACCGGGGCACTCTTGTCCTATTGCGTCGAGTTGACACAAATCTACATCCCGACCCGTGATTCAGGATGGGAAGATGTGTTTACAAACGCAACCGGCGCCATGGTGGGTTATTTCCTATTCGAACTGGCGGGCGATTCAATTCTAAAATCAGCGTCCGAGATTGAGACCTGCTTTGAGCATTTCTTTACGTTGTGGCGGGCGCTTTGGATCATTCCTTTTTATTTCGCAATTTGGTTTGTCGCATCCACTCCATTACAGGCGGAATCGCGACTGTCGAACTGGATTCACGATTCACGACTTGTGGTTGGGAACGATGCCACGGGTCACCTCGACAGAGCCTGGAAGGGAGACATTTCGGTGGTTCAATTTTGGATTCGGGCGCTGCCTTCGAACCTTGCGACTGAAATTACGTCGGAAAGATTAACGGCGGAAGCGGCTTCGAGTCCGCTCGCAACGTATTTGTTCTCGGACACCCACTCCTTTGAGGAGCAGAATAGATTTCTTCCCAAGCTGACATGGACTCCGAGCACGGGTGATGTCCCGGATGGCGGCGCGCTTAATCTGAACGGGAAGTCTTGGTTGACATCTCAAACCGACGTGTCCACGCTCATTCAAGCTCTCCAAAAGACAAACAGTTTCTCCCTACGTGTTGTTTGCACGCCGGCAGAAGTCGAAGGTTCGGAAGGCCGAATCGTTTCAATTTCGAACCAGGATGGGCTCGCAAACCTGAGTTTGCGGCAGCGAGATAGCAGCCTCGTATTTTGGTTTCGCAATCCTCTCTCCGCGCGTCAAGACCTACTTTTCTTGAACATCCCAGACGTATTCGCTCTCAACCAGCGTCGCGACATATTGGTTTCGTACGACGGTTCGAATCTCTCAGTCCATATTGACGGCAAGCGCGATCCACGGAGGTATGAACTCACTCCCGGGGCGCCGCTCGCGCAGCTGATTCGACACATCAAGACGAATGAACTAGAGGGCTATACTTACATCTATTACATTCTCGTTTTCTTTCCTGGTGGTGTTCTGTTCGGACTCGCTGCAAGGCGATTAATTACGCCAGGTATCAGAGAGATGCTGGTCCTGGTGCTAGCAATAGTCATGCCGTCCATCTTTCTGGAAATGCTATTAGTTCGGATTAGCGGCCGTGCGTTTTCGTTATTCAACGTTTTTCTATCGGCTTTATTTGTGATCGCCGGCCTTATATGGGTCAATGCTGACCGGCAGCGCCCGCAGGCCGTGACGATAGCAATTGATCATAAATGACAACCCAGCGGCGAGAGTCGTTTCCAGAGTTTATACAGGCTGGTTTATACTTCTACTGTGATTCGGGATACGCTACACGAGGACTTCGCGCGAAAACAGGAGAGTCAGGGCTCCTCAGACCGGGCTTTTGCGATCGTCTTCGCCGTTTTCTTTGTGCTGGTAGGCTTCTCGCCGTTGCGAACACATCACCAGATGCGCTGGTGGTCGTTCCCGGTCGCTGGATTATTTCTTTTCGTTGGGATTCTGAAACCGGTCTGGCTGCGTCCTTTGAACAAGTATTGGACAAAGCTTGGCTTGCTTATGGGACGCATCGTCAGCCCGGTGATCACGGCGGTGTTGTTCTACGCAGTGGTTACTCCCACTGCTCTTTTCTTCCGAATATTGGGAAAAGATCCGTTGCGCCTATCACGTGATCCTGTCGCGCGGAGTTACTGGATCGAACGGCACCCGCCAGGGCCAGCGCCTGAAACGATGACGAATCAATTTTAGGAGAGTGTGATGATGTCGTTTCTGAAAGACTTCTGGGCGTTCTTGAGCACTCGCAAAAAGTATTGGCTGCTGCCGATCCTCCTGATGATGTTGGCGCTTGGAGCGCTTTTGGTGTTCGCGCAAGGAAGCGCGATCGCTCCATTTATCTACACGCTCTTCTAACGACCGCCAACGGATGAGAATTCTAGGCATTTCTGCCTTCTACCACGACAGTGCGGCTGCCCTCGTGCGGGATGGTGAAATCATCGCTGCCGCGCAAGAAGAGCGGTTCACGCGTAAAAAACACGACTCGCGGTTCCCCTCAAAAGCAGTCGAGTATTGTCTCGCAGAGGATGGCGTGGGCCTCTCCGATGTTGATTTCGTCGCCTTCTATGACAAGCCGTTCCTGAAGTTTGAGCGTTTGCTCGAGACGTACGTAACCTTTGCTCCGAGAGGCCTGCGGTCGTTCGCGATGGCGATGCCGCTCTGGGTGCGCGAGAAGCTGTTTCAAAAGAACCTGTTACACAATGAACTAAAGCGATTCAGTAAAGAATTCGATTGGGAACGCCGCCTGTTGTTTGCCGAACACCACCAGAGCCATGCAGCGAGCGCATTTTATCCCTCGCCCTTTGAAGACGCGCTCATTCTCACCATGGACGGAGTGGGCGAATGGGCCACCACCTCCGTCGCGCTCGGCAACGGCAACAAATTGGAAATCATCAAGGAAATTTACTTTCCGCATTCTCTCGGCCTCCTCTATTCCGCATTCACCTACTACACCGGTTTCAAGGTCAACTCGGGCGAGTATAAAGTGATGGGCCTCGCACCGTACGGCTCGCCGCGATTCGCAAAGCAGATTCTAGATCACCTCATTGACCTGAAAGCCGATGGTTCCTTCCGTTTAAACCTCGATTACTTCAACTACTGTACAGGTCTGACGATGACGAACAGTAAGTTCGACAGCCTGTTCGAAGGGCCGCGACGCAAGCCCGAGGAACTCCTCACGCAAAGGCACATGGATCTTGCCGCATCGGTGCAAGTCGTATTGGAGGAAGTTGTATTGCGCATGACGCGAGCTCTCGCGGCTGAGACCGGAGCCAAGAATTTGTGCCTCGCGGGAGGAGTGGCGCTCAACTGCGTGGCAAATGGGCGACTGCTACGGGATGGGCACTTCGAAAGAATTTGGATTCAGCCTGCGGCCGGCGATGCTGGAGGCGCTCTTGGAGCAGCACTCGCCGCCTATCACTCGTTCAAAGGCCAGCCGCGCAAGATCGACAGGCGCAGCGACAACATGAAGGGTTCTTACCTCGGCCCTGAATTCTCACAGGCGGACATCGAGCAACGCCTAAGTGCCGCTGGCGCGAAATATGCGGTCCTTGGCGACGATGCGCTACTCGATGCATGCGTCGATGCGCTCGAATCTGAAAAAGCGGTCGGTTGGTTTCAAGGCCGGATGGAATTTGGCCCACGCGCATTGGGTGGCCGCTCGATTCTAGGTGACGCACGCTCGCCCAAGATGCAGTCTATGCTCAACCTCAAAGTGAAGTTTCGAGAGTCTTTCCGACCGTTCGCTCCATCGGTATTGCGTGAGCATGTGTGCGAATGGTTTGAACTCGATCAAGACAGTCCTTACATGTTGATCGTCGCCGATGTGCTGCAGCAACGCCGAAAGCCGATGACCGACGATGAGCAAAAATTATTTGGAATCGAAAAGCTTAACGTGCCGCGTAGTGACATTCCCGCGGTTACCCACGTCGATTACTCAGCGCGCATCCAGACTGTACATAAGGAAACCAATCCTCGCTACCACGCCCTTATTCAGCGATTCAACCAGCGGACGGGATGTCCGGTGATTGTTAACACCAGCTTTAATGTGCGAGGCGAGCCAATTGTGGGCACGCCGGAAGAGGCTCTTCGCTGCTTTATGGGCACAAATATGGAAGTACTTGCCATCGGCAATTGTCTTCTGCGCAAGGAAGACCAGGATTCAAGCCTCAAGAGAGACTACAAGTCCGCTTTTGAGCTCGATTGAAACTGTCCGTTTGCCCTTGGTTGAAATTCGTACAGTCATCCTAGCCAACTTTAAAATTCCAACGTCTGCACCAATTCGCGACGGCTCTATTACTTCTAGTCCTGAACCAATTTAAGTTTCTCTGGGTTTCACTTTCCCTCGTAAGATGCTTGTGATAGGGTGACGCTCCCTTAGCCCGCCGCAGTCGGGTGACCGCTCGAATCTAGGGGTTGTCCGAATGTCGAAGACAGAATCGCCTCTCATCGCTATTTTTGCACGTGTCGTTGGGGTCGTTTTCAATTGCGACTTTTGTCGTACGTTTGGTGTATTCGTTCTTTTCTGCACGACTGTAGTGCCGGCCTTCGGACAGACCTCAGTTCTGACGCAGCACAATGACAATGCGCGGACCGGACAAAATACGTCAGAGATGATTTTGAATACAAGCAATGTGAACGTGAATCAGTTCGGAAAGCTTTTCGTCATGCCGTCTGACGGTCAAGTCTACGCTCAGCCGCTCTACGTACCAGGCGTCACCATCAACGGTGAAGTCCACAACGTAGTGATCCTGGCCACGGAAAATGACAGCGTTTACGCGTACGATGCCGACTCAAGTGGCGCCCCACTATGGAAAGCCAGCATGGTAGATGTGGCGCACGGCGCCGGCGCCGGTGAGACGGCGCTCAATAGTGCGACCACGACCTTCTGTACCGATACGCAGGCGCAAGTCGGGATTACCAGTACACCGGTGATTGATCTCAAATCGAAAACCATTTACGTGGAAGCGAAGTCCACCAATGGGACCAACTATTTTCACCGGCTGCATGCTTTGGATCTTCTTACTGGCAATGAAAAGGCTCCTGGGCCGGCTGTGATTGCTGGAACGGTGAGTGGAATGGGCGACGGGATGTCGGGCGGCCAGGTCGCTTTTGATAACTTGCATCAGCTGAATCGCCCCGGGCTGCTTTTGATGAACGGCACGATTTACATTGCGTACGCGTCACATTGCGACTTCGGTCCCTATCATGGATGGCTGTTCGCCTACGACGCGGCGACTTTCGCACAGAAGAGCGTGTACGTGACCACGCCCAACAAAGGGATGGGCGGATTTTGGATGAGCGGAGCAGGCGTGGCGGCGGATGCGAGTGGAAATATCTTCATCGCGTCTGGAAATGGTGTTTTCGATCCAACCAGCGTCCCGGTGGAAACGGGCGACACGATATTGAAACTCGACCAGTTTCTGACGCTGGTGGATTATTTCACGCCGCAGGATCAGTTAAACTTGGATACCCATGACACAGACCTGGGATCAGGTGGAGTGCTCTTGCTTCCGGATCAACCGGGCCCGTTCAAGCACATCCTGGTGGAAGCGGGAAAAGAAGGGAGAATCTACGTCGTCAACCGAGACCAGATGACGACGAACAATTCTCACTATTGTTCGGGATGTCCGAACGACCCGGAAATCATCGAGGAATCGGGTAGCGGGGCGGTGGGCAGCATGTTTAATGTGCCTGCGTTCTGGAATAGCACCCTCTATTTTTGGGGTACCGGTGATGTGCTGAAGTCGATTCCGATCACCAATGGGCTTCCCGACTTCACGCACGTCACGGGAAGTACTCCCGGGATCAATTTTCCGGGCGCCGGCGTGTCGGTCTCCTCGAATGGGACGACGGCAGGGAGCGCCATAGTCTGGGCGATTAACGGGACTCAGTATGGTTCCCCCGGGCCTGGACCAGGGCCGGCAGTACTCTATGCGTACGATGCCACAAACATTCTAACGATGCTCTACAGCAGCGCGCAAAACGCAGCGCTTGATGCTGCCGGGAACGCCGTAAAGTTCGCGGTTCCCACGGTGGCCAACGGCAAAGTGTACGTGGGCACCTCCACTGAGGTTGACGCCTACGGCCTGCTCGGTACCAATCCGCTGCCACAGATTTCGTCAATATCTCCATCAAGCGCCGCCGAAGGTGGAGCAGCATTCACATTGACTCTTACTGGCACGGGTTTCGTCGCCGGTGCCACCGTAAACTTCGGAGCCAATCCTGCGATTACCCCCTCGTCCGTCACCAGCACCCAGATCATCGCCACGATTCCAGCCGCTGACATTGCCACCGCCGGAACAGTGAACGTAACGGTCACGAATCCGGCGGGTGGCGGCACTTCGAATGCTCAGACCTTCACCGTCAATAATCCAGCGCCGACGGAATCCTCCCTCTCTCCAACCAGTGCTACCGCCGGAGGAGCTGCCTTCACTCTCACAGTAAATGGAACTGGCTTTGTGTCCACATCGGTCGTGAAGTTCAATGGTGCGGACAAGACCACCACATTCGTGAGTGCAACAAAGTTGACCGCGGCAATCACCGCGGCCGATATCGCCACTGCCGGAACGGCCACTGTGACCGTCACCAATCCAGCGCCGGGTGGAGGCACATCAGCAACTCTGTCCTTCACGATTGGCGCTGTCTCAGCGCCAGCGCTTACTTCAATCGCCCCGACCTCTTCTACGGTGGGAGGAACAGCGTTCACGCTCACCATAACTGGAACCGGATTTGCCGCGGGCGCCACGGTAAACTTTGGAGCCAATCCCGCGATTACTCCCTCGTCCGTCACCAGCACCCAGATCGTCGCCACGATTCCGGCTGCCGACATCGCTACGGCTAGCACGGTGAACGTTACGGTCACAAACCCAGCGGGCGGCGGCACGTCGAACGCTCAAACCTTCACCATGAATAATCCTGCGCCGACGGAATCCTCCCTCTCTCCAACCAGTGCCACCGCCGGAGGAGCCGCCTTCACTCTGACAGTCAATGGAACAGGTTTTGTGTCCACATCGGTCGTGAAGTTCAACGGTGCGGCCAAGACCACCACCTTCGTCAGTGCAACGCAGCTGACTGCGGCGGTCACTGCAGCCGATATCGCCACGGCTGGCACGGCCACTGTCACCGTCACGAATCCGGCGCCCGGCGGCGGAACATCCGGCAATCTATCGTTCACGATCAATGCGGTTTCAGGGCCAACGCTGAGTTCGATTGCACCAGCCGCCGCTACGGTAAGCGGAGCAGCGTTCACGTTGACTCTTACAGGCACCGGTTTCGTCACTGGGGCTACGGTAAACTTTGGATCCAATCCCGCGATTACTCCTTCATCGGTCACCGGCACCCAGATCGTTGCGACGATCCCTGCTGCCGACATCACCATTGCCGGAACAGTGAACGTCACGGTCACGAATCCAGCGGGCGGCGGAACATCGAACGCTCAAACCTTCACCATCAACAATCCGGCGCCGACGGAAACATCCATTTCTCCCACGAGCGCCACTGCCGGAGGCGCTGCCTTCACGCTCACTGTCAACGGAACGGGGTTTGTGTCCACATCGGTCGTGAAATTCAATGGTGCCGCCAAGACCACCACATTCGTTAGCGCAACGAAGTTGACCGCAGCAATTACGGCCGCCGACATCGCCACCACCGGCACGGCAACTGTGACCGTCACCAATCCAGCCCCAGGCGGCGGCACATCAGCAACTCTATCCTTCACCATTAGCGTTGCTGCAGCACCAACACTCACCTCGATCGCGCCAACCTCCGCCACGGCAGGAGGAGCAGCCTTCACATTGACTCTTGCAGGCACCGGTTTCGTCGCCGGTGCCACGGTAAACTTCGGATCCAATCCGGCGATTACCCCCACATCGGTCACCAGCACACAAATTGTTGCGACAATCCCTGCTGCTGATATCGCTTCAGTAGGCACGGTGAACGTAACGGTCACGAACCCAGCGGGCGGCGGCACATCCACCGCTCTATCATTCACTGTCAATGGGTCGGCGCCAACACTCGCGTCGATCGCTCCAACCTCCGCCATAGCAGGAGGAACAGTTTTTACATTAACTCTTACAGGAACGGGGTTCGTTACCGGGGCCACCGTAAACTTCGGATCCAATCCCGCAATCACTCCCTCGTCCGTTACCAGCACCCAGATCGTTGCGACGATTCCGGCTACTGACACTGCCACAGCAGGCACGGTGAATGTAACCGTCGTGAATCCAGCGGGCGGGGGCACATCGAACGCTCAGACCTTCACCGTCAATAATCCTGCGCCGACGGAAACCTCTCTCTCCCCAACCAGTGCCACTGCCGGAGGCGCTGCCTTCACTCTGACAGTCAACGGAACGGGCTTTGTGTCCACATCGGTTGTGAAATTCAACGGGGCAGCCAAAACCACTACCTTCGTTAACGCAACGCAGTTAACCGCAGCCATTACAGCCGCTGATATCGCCACGGCTGGCACGGCAACTGTGACCGTCACGAATCCCGCGCCGGGCGGCGGCACATCCGGCAATCTATCGTTCACGATCAATGCTGTTTCAGGGCCAATGCTTACCTCGATCGCGCCAACCTCCGCCACAGCAGGAGGAACAGCCTTCACATTGACTCTTACTGGCACGGGTTTCGTCGCCGGTGCTACCGTGAATTTCGGCACCAATCCCGCAATCACTCCCTCGTCCGTCACCAGCTCTCAGATCGTCACGACGATCCCCGCTGCGGATATCGCTACGGCGGGCACGGTGAACATAACGGTTACCAATCCAGCGGGCGACGGTACATCGAATGCTCAGACCTTCACCGTCAATAATCCTGCGCCGACGGAAACCTCTCTCTCCCCCACGAGTGCCACTGCCGGAGGCGCTGCCTTCACGCTCACCGTCAATGGAACGGGGTTTGTGTCCACGTCGGTTGTGAAATTCAACGGGGCAGCCAAGACCAGTACCTTCGTTAGCGCAACGCAGCTAACCGCAGCCATCACGGCCGCTGATATCGCCACGGCTGGCACGGCCACTGTGGCCGTTACCAATCCAGCGCCAAGCGGAACATCGAATGCTGTGTCATTTACGATCAATAATCCGGTTCCCACGCTCACTTCTCTTTTGCCTTCGAGCGCCGTCGCTGGCTCGACAGCGTTCACACTAACTGTTAACGGTGTCGGCTTCGTGAACGGCGCTATTGTGAATTTCAATGGCGCCCCCAAAGCAACGACGTTCGTGAGCAATACGCAAATTACTGCGGCAATCTTGGGTTCGGACATCGCAGGCCCTGGAACAGCAAACGTAACTGTCACTAATCCGGCTCCAACTCTCGGACTGTCAGGCGCTCAAGTATTCACCATAAGTAGCCCCAATGGCCCTGTTCCGACGATATCAAGCCTCGGCCCGACGCATGCCTCGGGGGGCACCGCTTTCACGCTCACGATAAATGGTGCGAATTTCGGGCCAAAGTCAGTCGTCAATTTTAACGGCAAGCCCGAAACAACAACGTTCATCAGCACGACCAAGCTATCGGCAACAATTCCAGCCAGCGACGTCGCAATAGTGGGCAGGATGAATGTAACCGTCACGAACCCAGCGCCTGGCGGCGGGACTTCGACCGCGTTCCCTTTCACGGTTGATGGATATACGATCAGCGGGCCTGCCGTAGCCTCCCTTTCCCATGGTCATCCAGCGATGATTCAGATTACGGCTACTCCGACGGCAAATGGATTTCCCAATTCAATCGCGTTTAGCATCTCCGGGCTCCCGGCAGGCTCCACGGCCTCATTCAGTCCGGCAACCCTGACGCCCAACGGAAATGCGACGCCGACAACGTTGACGATAACGGAGGGAGCCTCAGCTGTTTCGGTACGCGGCGCAGGCGCCAATTTTCCCGGCGGAACGCCGATGCAGTTGCTGTTGGCGCTATGGATCGCCGCGATCGCTGGGTGGCTCTACTTGGGGCTTCAGGGTCACGCAATTCCAATCATGAAGCGCTACTCAGCTCTCGCCCTCTTCGCGCTGATGCTTCTGACGGGAGGTATACTGAGCGGCTGCGCGCTCGGTGTCACGCCCAGTACAAGCGCTTCGCAGGTAACGGTCACGGCGACATCCGGGACGCTCACGCAAACGTTCGGACTTAGCCTTACGGTTACCCATTAACATTTCTAAGGCGCCGGGACCGTCAAGTTGGCCGTATGCGAGCTTAAAGACCCAACAACTCAATGGTCCCCTGCGTTCTGCAGAATCCACCGTTTCAATTGATCGGAAACTAGATCATTTGCCTTGGCGTTTGGATGGTCATCGAGGCCGGTGACCCAAAGAGATTCTTCCGGTCCATGGTCTTTGAGACCGTCAATTAATTCGAGTACCGGCACATTCTCTGCTGCCATCACGTCCTTAATTTTCTGATGCGCAGCTCTAAATGGGTAACTATCGCCATTAATCTGGTGAAGTTCAGGAAGAATAGCCACAAGGAGCTTCGCATCGTGACTTCGAGTTGAGTTCGTCAAGCTCACGAGAGCGTTTTTGCAGGCTTGGAATCCGGGTCGGTCATCGTTGTAGAGCGATGCATAATATGTCTTCCAGTCCGGTCTCACGCCTGCGTGTCGCATAACACCGTCGATACGATTGGTTGCAAAGGCGATGAGATAAGAACGATCGATTAGAAATCCTTTTTTCTCCACGGGAACGGGCTCTGGATCGTTGATGAAGAACACCAGTACAACTAAATCCGGATGATATTTCCACCCGATCGTTTCGTAGTAGGTCACTTCCTGAACGGTATCGTAGTTCCCGACACCGGTATTCATCACCTCGACGCGGTTAACCCCCGCGGGTAAATCTGCGTTTAGTTTGCGCTCCAGGAACTTCGCCGCAGTATCTTCCTGTCTAACGCCCCATCCAAAGGTGGTCGAATCGCCAAGCATCATCACGCGATAAACATCCGGAGACTTCTCAAGCGAGAACTCCCGATCCCTCAACCCTTCGGAATTGATCGAAACCGGAACTCCCATCAGAAATGCAGAACGATTCGGCGCATGAGCGAAACTTAAGTCTGGGTTCGCAACTGGGCGTTTCAATTTCACAGCGTATTTCCACATTTCCATCGAAAAATCCAGACTGTGAGCAAAAATCAAGCGAAGTGCCATTTCCATCACCACGCAGCCGAACAAAATTGCAATTGCCAATACAACTGTATTCAGTAGTGCGCTCGGACGCCTTGCAAAGCGGGCTTCGGTGGCTCCCTGGGGTTTGTCCGCTCCGGAAGTGGTATGAACTGCTTCAGTCATTCAATCTCGCCCTTATCTCTGCGCGCAAGGTTTCGGACCGCGATGGATAACTCTAATCATCAATCATCGTTCTTCCAACGTCCTAGTTGTGCGGCGTAACAGATCAATTCTATCGTGATTTTCTATTTCACGGCCTACGGGTGTTTATCCACCGTCTGCATAGAACGGCATAAAGCTAATTGCATCGAACCGGCCGTACTAGGACGTGTAAAGTTGCCTTACTGAGCGTTGTTTTTGGCCCGATATTTCCATAGCTCCATGCCTCGATGTCCTACTTTTCAGCCTTCAAGTCACAACATCTCAATTCGTTGCGTAGATTCTAGAATCGGCCCCAAACATGCATCAAGATAATCCAATTAACTGCCAGCCTCCAATCCGCAATGAAGGACTGAAAATAATGCCAGCGAACAAGATAAATAGAAATCTCGGCGCGAATAAAGTCATACCTGTATGCGTTATTTTGTTGTGCGGACTTATGCTTGCGACCGGACACCCATTACGCGCTCAAGAAAGCGTGGACCTACCTTCAAAGGCCGAACCAACGGCAGCCACCACCCAGCAAGAAAGTTCAACCTCCGACTCTTCCACGAACGGCGCGGCCGTTGACGCGCCTGTCATCCCTGCTCAGCCGTTAACGTTCGGCGAACGTCTCAAGATTTACGAACGATCATTCATCCGGCCTGACAGTTTGATCGGGCCTGCACTTGGGGCCGGCATTGGTCAATGGCGGGACACGCCGCCAGAATGGGGACAAGGAGCAGACGCGTATGGGGTACGATTTGCGTCTGGACTTGGGCGGAGCATCATAAGTCGCACAATTGAATTTGGATTTGCTGCAACTGATCATGAAGATACCCGGTTCTTCCCTTCAAACCAAACCGGAGTGTGGCGGCGCACTCGTCACGCTATCGCGGGAACTTTTGTGTCGCGAACACCCAGCGGAGGGTCGATGCCTGCTTTTTCGCGCTTTGCCGGTGCTTACGGCGCAGGGTTCATCGCCAACGCCTGGGAGCCTCGGAGCCAGAACGATGCGGGTCATGCGCTTGAGCGGGGCTCAACCGCTCTGCTGTCGAGCGTCGGCTGGCACATCTTCGAAGAATTCTGGCCGGACATTCGCGGCGCATTTCACCACCATTAGGCAGTTGCGTCAAAAGGAAAACATCGATCTCTTAAGTGCCTCTCGTTTTGCAAGAATGAGCACTTATCTCACCATTCGAAACGATCATGCCCAAGAGTCCTAAGAAGCTTTGGTTGTCCAGTCAATCCGCTAAACTAAGTGTCGTTCGCCTCACCCGGCCGTATTGGAAGCAACTCGCTGTTGCCTTCGTCGCGGTGCTCGGTGAAACCTTCAGCGACGTTCTTGAACCCTGGCCGATCAAAATCGTCATCGACAACATCATGCAATCAAAAAAGCTTCCCGGCTGGTTAGGCGGTTTTGTATCGGGAGCTTTTGGTCAGAACAAACTCGCAATCTTGAATTTCGCCGTCGCAGCTGTTGCAGGAATTGCTGTGATAGGTGCGATCAGTTCCTACGTCGAAAAGTATCTCACCACGAGCGTCAGTCAATGGGTGACCCACGATCTTCGGCGCACGCTGTATAACCACATTCAGAGGCTTTCGCTAGCCGAGTACGATAAGACCCAGACAGGCGACCTGATTAGCCGCGTGACGAGTGACATCAATGCCGTGCAGGACTTCATCAATTCCGCTCTTCTTGGCATCATCGTCAACGTCTTGACGTTGGTCGGTATGGCAGGCGTCATGTTCTACATCAACTGGCGTTTTACCCTCATCGCACTTTCGATTGCCCCTGCACTGTTTGCAGTCGTCTACTACCTCACCCGCCGTATCAAAAAAGCTTCGCGCGAGGTACGAAAAAAAGAAAGCGAACTCGTGTCCATCGTGCAGGAAGTGCTCACGTCTGTGCGGGTTGTAAAGGCTTTCGCACGCGAAGATTTCGAGGTGACAAGATTTGAATCACAGAGCCTAGAGAATGTCGAGACGGCTCTGGAAGCTCGCAGCATTAAGGCGAAGCTTTCACCGATCGTCGACGTTATGGTGGCCGCTGGGACCTGTCTTGTACTTGCCTACGGTGCGCGCCTGGCATTGAGCGGACAGATTAGCGCGGGTGTTCTGATCGTTTTCCTTCTATATCTCGGGAAAATGTACAAGCCCATGCGCGATCTTTCGAAAAGCACTGACACGGTTTCGAAGGCGATTGTTGGCTATGAGCGTATTGAGGAAGTCCTTGAAATCGAAGCGCGCGTACGAGATTTGCCGGGGGCGCGAAAGGCGCCACGATTCAAAGGAAAGGTTGAATTTGACCACGTCAATTTTGCTTACGACGACAAAATACCGGTTCTAAAGGACATGAGCTTCGAGATCGAGACTGGCCAGGTCGCGGCGATCGTCGGACCATCCGGCGTTGGCAAGACCACGATCATCAGTCTCATCCCACGGCTCTACGATCCACAGTCAGGGACAATCAAAATTGACGGCGTGGACATTCGTCGCTACAAACTGAAATCCCTTCGTGAACAAATAAGCTTCGTCTTGCAAGAAACGTTGCTGTTCCACACCTCGGTCTGGGAAAACATCGCTTACGGCAAGCCCGATGCCTCGCCTGACCAAATCATACGTGCTGCTAAACAGGCGAATGCGCACGAGTTTATCGTGCAGTTGTCTGAAGGTTACGGAACAATGGTCGGCGAACGCGGCGTCACGCTTTCCGGAGGGCAGCGCCAGCGCATCGCGATTGCCCGCGCAATCGTCCGCAACACTCCGATTCTAGTTCTCGACGAACCCACCACCGGTCTTGATTCTTCCTCGGAACAGGCAGTCATCGAAGCGTTGGAGCGGTTGATGAAAGGAAAGACGTGCATCGTCGTCGCGCACCATCTGAGTACGATCCGGCACGCCGATGTCATCTTCGTAGTGAAAGAGTCCGAATTGGTGGAACAAGGCACTCACGATCAATTGCTGGCCGGGGGTGGACTATATGCGGAGCTGTACAAAATTCAGACCTCCGAGGGGGAAGGGAAATTGACCGAGCAGACTGCCGCAAAATGAATTTGTTCTTCCAGGCCGCGCTGCGGGCCATTCTCCCGAGGAAACCGGAGCCTACTTTCGGGAAGTTGAAAGACGAACTGCGCTATTGAACCTCTGGGGCATCACGATCTGAAGCAAACGTATGATCTAGCCGTACTCGAGGCGTCGCACCCGATCACAAATCGGAAACTACTTCGCGAATCCAGTCACAGTGCTAAAGGCGAGATCCCACCATGAAAGTGATTGTCCAGCCCGATGACGGAGTGTCGTCGCTTCTTTCGGCTCTTAGGAAAGCAAAGCAAAGCGTGGAGCTTGCGATATTTCGTTTTGACCGAAGCGATATCGAAACGGGGCTGAAAGCAGCGGTCTCGAAGGGCATCAAAGTCACTGCGCTCATTGCTGATGTAAACCGCGGCGGCGAAAAGAATTTGCGGGAACTCGAGATGAGATTTCTGCAAGCCGGCATCACGGTGGCACGTAGCGCTCGCGACCTGATTCGCTACCACGATAAGTTGATCATCATCGATCGTCGTATTTTATTTCTGCTTTCCTTCAATTTTACTCACCTGGACATCGATCACAGTCGCGGATTTGGAATCGTGACTAAACACGCGGCTCTTGTGCAAGAGGCAATTGAACTCTTTCAAGCCGATTGTGCGAGACGCCCCTACTCGCCCTCGTCCGACAACTTTGTCGTCAGTCCGGCAAACTCCCGGAAGGTGCTGCGGGTGTTTCTTGAACGGGCGAAGAAACAACTGCTCATCTACGATCCGCAGATCTCAGACAAGGAGATGATCAGCGTCCTGCAGGCACAAGCCAAAGCGGGCGTGGAAATACGCGTGATTGGGAAGATCAAAAGTGGCGCTGCTCTTCCTGTGCGCAAGTTGAAGAAAATGCGTCTCCACACCCGAACGATTATCCGTGACGGCCGGCAGGCCTTTGTGGGAAGTCAAAGTCTGCGTGCGGCTGAATTGGATTCCCGCCGTGAAGTCGGACTCATTATTCGCGAACCGAAGGCCGTCAAGAGACTGCTCGCTACATTCGAGTCCGATTGGGGTACGAGCAACAGTGAGGAGGAGAAAGCCTCTCAAACCAAAAATCACCTGACGGCAGATCTCCAAGAGGAGAAAGCGGAGAAGGCCGTCGCGGTTCTGGTCCACGAGCTGCGTCCGCTCGCCAAGACTGTTAAGAAGGCCGTCAAGAAGGTCGTGGCGAACGCGGGCGACGAACTGGTCCACGACAAGATTCTCAAATCGACCGTAAAGAAGGTTGTCAAGAAAGCCGTGAAGCAGGCCGTCAAGGAGGCGGTGCAGGATTCCCAGAAGACTTAACCGCGAAATATTCCGTCGAGTTCTGCCCAGCAGATGATCAAAGCGCGAGGCGTTTCCCTCTGATTTGCGTGAGTGTGCTCGAAGACAAACCACAGACACCTCTATTATTGGGCCCTCCTTCCGCAGCGGAATCTGCTTGAATTTCATTTTTCGGTTGCCACGATTTCGGCCCAAGAATTTCTCGAAATAGGGTTGCATCAAAATCGCGTGCATGGCATCTTAAAATTGGGCGGTCGCCAGGAGACGGGTGGGCAGTACTCTTCGAGATCCCGTTTCTACGTGAGACCTGCTCCGTGGGCGCAGCCAGCGCCTCGCAGTAAAACTTCGACGTTATAAAGCCAGCCGCCGGAGTTTCGTATGGTGTTGTTCGTTAGTGGATCTGTGGAGTTAGGCCGCACGCCCGTCCAGCACTACGCGTTTCCCTGCCCTCTGAAAAAACCAGTCTCGTTCAATCCAGTTGTCATACACCATCAACAGCATCTCGAGATTGAGTTTCAGCCAAAAATCTTTTTGTAGCGGAGGACTTCATGGCGACGAATCTCGTCCAGATTGGTAACGATACGGAGATGGAGATTAAGAAGCGCTTAGAGGCGGAACGCGCGCGGCTACGAAAAATTGCGGGCCTTGATAAGCCAGAACATTTCCACCGCCCAATTGAGCGCGCCTTCACCGCAGAACAGCGCAACCATGTGACGATTCTGTTTGGCGGGTTCACCTGGAAACATGAAGACTTGATTCGCGCCGTCTTCCAAGGCTGCGGTTACCGTTGCGAAAAACTTCCTGTTCCAGACGTCCCTGCCTTTCAAACTGGCAAGGAGTTTGGCAACAACGGCCAGTGTAATCCCACCTACTTTACGGTCGGCAATCTGGTGCAGTACCTTCAGTTCCTGGAAAAAGAAGGCCTCTCCCGCCAGCAAATCCTGGACAACTACGTCTTCTTCACGGCTGGCTCATGCGGCCCGTGCCGCTTCGGCATGTATGAGGCGGAATACCGCTTCGCGCTGAAGAATGCCGGCTTCGACGGCTTTCGAGTCCTCTTGTTCAAAGATAGCGACGGAATCAAAGCTGAGTCCGGAGAGCCGGGGCTGAAATTTACGATCGATTTCGGCTTCGGTATGTTGAACGCCATGCACTTGGGCGACGTAATTAATGACATCATCCACCAAATCCGGCCGTTCGAGGTAACGAAGGGCGAGACCGATCGCATTTTCCGTGAGGCCGTGGATGGATTGTGCGAGGACCTCAGGAAGCGCAAGTCGTTTGAAATCGAACAGGCGGCTCCCGATTGGGCGAAGCCGAAGTTTAAGAGTAACAAGATCCTGCGCAATACATTCAACGTGTTTGGGAAATGGCACGAGAACATGTGGGGCAAGGATTACTTGGGCGCGTTGCAAGCTGCTCGTGAAAAGCTCAATTCAATTGAGGTGGACCGCACCAAGGTGAAACCCGTGGTGAAAATTACCGGCGAGTTTTGGGCCCAGCTGACGGAAGGTGACGGAAACTTTCACATGTTCGAATTCCTCGAGCGCGAAGGCGCACAGGTCTTGGTTGAGCCAATCGCCACCTGGGTGGCTTACCTTATGTACCAAGCCAAGGCCCATGCGATTGCCAAATGGCCGGTTAATCGCCCCCACCGGAATCCGAAGTGGTACGAAGCCAAGAAGCAGTTTGCCAACTACATCGGTTTGCGCAAGAAGCTCTGGGGCATTGGCGCGGGCCAGCGCATGTGGAATTTCTTCTATCATCGCACAATCAGGCAAATGGGCGGGATCACCCACCATCTCGTGCCCCAGAACGAGCTCGCCGATCTCGCGCATCCTTTCTACAACCAGTTCGCACGAGGAGGTGAAGGGCACCTCGAGGTGGGAAAGAACGTTTATTACACCATCCACAAGCTGTGCCATATGGTGCTGGCGCTGAAGCCTTTCGGCTGCATGCCTTCGTCGCAGTCTGACGGGGTGCAATCCGCCGTAATCAACAAATTCAAAGACATGATCTTCCTGCCCATCGAGACTTCGGGTGAAGGCGAAGTCAATGCGCACAGTCGCGTGCAGATGGCACTCGGAGAAGCCAAGGTGAAAGCCAAGGCGGAATTCGAACAATGCCTGAAATCGACGGGCAAGAGTTTGCAGGAGATCCAGACTTATATTGAGGACCATCCTGAGCTGAAGCGGCCCTTTTATCACGTGCCGCACCGCGAAGGGATTGCTGGGACCGCGGCGCAATTTATCTTGCACGTCAGCGATCGAATCGATCGCGATACCCGGTTCTGGAAGAGGGCAAGAGTTTCAGGAGTTGCGATTCCAGCAGCGTCCTGCAACTGAAGATTACCAGAGCAATTTCGCGCCGCCCAGCGGAGAAGAATCTGTGGGCGTCAAAGTAACGCTGGCTCTAACACAGAAGCTAACGAGGACGCGATGCACGACCACAACACTTCGCAATTAATTCAGATTGCTCCGCTCCGGCCGCAGCTGCAGCAAATCCCCCATGTGCAGAAGCCGCACGACCACGTCACTAGGTTTCTTGTTGGGCTCGACATCGGGTCGACCACCGTCAAGGCAGTGATCGTTGATGCGGCAACCGACCAGGTTCTTTGGCAAGACTACCAACGCCACGAAACGAAGCAGCCTGAGAAGAGCCTCGAGTTCCTGAAACGAATGGAAGCAGAGGTGGGGATCAATCGGCAGAACACCCGCATGTTCGTGACGGGTTCGGGGGGCGGCGGAATCGCGGAACAAGTCGGTGCGAAATTCGTGCAGGAAGTCACGGCGGTCTCGCTCGCAGTCGAAAAGCTTCATCCCGAAGTCTATTCGGTGATCGAACTGGGGGGCCAGGACGCAAAGATTATCGTCTTTAAGGATGACGACGAGACTGGGCGCAAGAAAAAGATTCCCTCGATGAACGATAAGTGTGCCGGTGGAACCGGCGCGGTGATCGACAAGATCAATGCCAAGCTGAAGATCCCCGCGGTTCAATTGGGCGAACTGAAGTACCAGGGAATCAAGCTGCATAAAGTGGCCGGAAAGTGTGGCGTCTTCGCGGAAACTGACATTAACGGCTTGCAGAAAGTAGGGACGCCGCCCGACGAGTTGATGGCTTCTCTGTTTGAAGCTATCGTGCTTCAAAACCTCAGCGTGCTAACGCGAGGCCACACCCTGCGCCCTCATGTGCTCCTTCTCGGAGGCCCCAACAGTTTCATTCGAGGCATGCGCGAAGCATGGCAGGCCAACATTCCTCGCATGTGGCAGGAGCGCAAAGTGGCGATTCCGGACGGTGCGAAGCCGGAGGATTTGATCAAAGTCCCGCAGAACGCTCAATACTTCGCCGCACTCGGCGCGGTTGAATTCGGCCGCAGTGAAGACGATTGCATCGGCTGCTACCAGGGCTACGACAAACTCATCCGATATATCGAATTCGGCCGCCAAGAAGAAAAGGCCAAGGCCGGAGGCAAAGCCTTGGTTGGTGACCCCGCCGAACTCGACGTCTTCCGCGAATCCTACCGGCCCAAGAAATTTACGCCGGCGACATTTCAGAAGGGTAGCACCGTCGCTGGCTTTATTGGAATCGACGGCGGATCTACTTCGACCAAAGCGGTTCTACTCAATGAGAATGGGGACATACTCTGCAAGTCCTATCAACTCTCTAATGGGAACCCGATTCAAGACACGATTGAGATGTTTGAGAACCTGCGTGGCCAGGTGGAAAAACAAAATGCCAAGCTAGAAGTGCTGGGCGTCGCAACCACAGGCTACGCCAAAGACATACTGAAAGATGTTCTCAAGGCAGATGTCGCTTTGGTTGAGACAGTCGCACACACGGAATCCGCGCTGAAATTCTACGAAGACCCGCACGTGATCGTGGACGTCGGCGGCCAGGACATCAAAATCATCATTTTGCACAATGGCCGCGTAAAAGATTTCAAGCTGAATACCCAGTGCTCGGCGGGGAATGGGTATTTCCTTCAGTCCACGGCTGAGGGATTTGGGCTTAGCGTAAACCAATTTGCCGATCTCGCTTTCTCGGCGCAAGCTATGCCCGTATTTGGTTATGGCTGCGCGGTCTTCATGCAATCCGACATCGTCAATTTTCAGCGCCAAGGTTGGCAGGCGGAGGAAATTCTTGCCGGCCTCGCTGCCGTGCTGCCGAAGAACGTCTTCCTTTACGTTGCGAGCATTCCCAATCTTGCAGCGCTGGGCACCCGTTTTGTGCTTCAGGGCGGGACACAAAATAACCTCGCCGTCGTAAAGGCCGAAGTGGATTTCATTCGCAATAGTTTTCGCGCAGCCGGCAAAAAACCTGAAATCATTGTGCACGAGCACTGCGGAGAATCAGGAGCCATCGGCGCCGCTCAGGAATCGCTGCGGGTGTGGCGCAATGGCCAGCAGAGCACGTTTATCGGCCTCGACGCCGTTCGCAAGATCGAGTACCGCACCACCCGCAATGAAGCGACGCGCTGCTACTTCTGCAAGAACAACTGCCTCCGGACTTTCATAGATGTGCGGACCGAACCGGCGAAGAATCTTGTGCCGCTCGAGAAAGTCACGAAGGTTCCACTCATGCTTGGCGAGCAAAGGTTGATTATCGCCACCTGCGAAAA
Source organism: uncultured Acidobacteriota bacterium (assembly GCA_963721825.1). Taxonomy (GTDB): domain Bacteria; phylum Acidobacteriota; class Terriglobia; order Acidiferrales; family UBA7541; genus Palsa-295. The sequence goes on from CAVRLE010000005.1 coordinate 78,034, forward strand.
AGGAACAGTGGAAGATCTGAACGATATGAAGGACATCAAGGCCGGACTTGACCAAATTCGAGACAAACATCCGAATTTTGTCGACTATGCATCGAAGGAGGTCTTCCGTCCCACGAATGCGAAGAGCGTTGCTGATCCGATTCCCGCTCGCGCATGGACGAAGGCCGCCAAAGAGCGCGCAACCCTGATGCAGAATCGCAGCAAAGTGCGCATCGGCATTCCACGCGTGCTGAATATCTACACGTACGCGCCTCTGTTCAACGGCTATTTTGAAAGCCTTGGCGTGCAGCCGGAGAATATTATTTATTCCGATTACACCAGCTCAGAACTCTACCGCGCCGGTGCGAGTCGAGGTGCCATCGATCCCTGCTTCCCCGCGAAGATTGGAATCTCTCACGTTTACAATTTGATTCAGGAGAAGCATCACAAGAAGCCGCTCGACGTGATCTTCTTCCCAATGTACGACGTCCTGCATTCGCCTCTGGTGAAAATCGTCGGCGCTAATGCGTGCCCCACCGTGACGGCAACACCAGAGACTGTCAAAGCCGCATTCACCAAGGAAAACGACGTCTTCGCCGAATACAACCTGCAATACATCGATCCGGTGCTTAACTTCGCCGATCGCAAGCTTTTCGCCTACCAAATGCGGCAAGCCTGGCAGCCACTTCTCGGACTCTCTTCCGAGGAGAACGATCGCGCGGTGGAAGCTGGATTCGCGGCGCTAAAGGATTACGAATCAGGTATTCGCAAGCGCGCGCGCCAGGTGCTCAACCAGCTGGAACGCGAAGATCGTATCGGCATCGTGATGCTTGCTCGTCCCTATCATCACGATCCGGGACTCAATCACGAAATCCTCGACGAATTCCAGAAGCTCGGTTATCCCATCTTCTCGCAAAACACGCTTCCGCTGGACGAGGATCTACTCGAAAGGCTTTTCGGTGAAGAAGTGAGGGCCGGCGTAATTAGCAGCCCGCTCGATATCACCGACGCCTGGAAAAACTCCTATTCCTGCAGCACCAATCACAAAGTGTGGGCCGCCAAGTTTGCGGCGCGGCATCCGAATCTCGTGGCACTCGAAATCTCGAGTTTCAAATGCGGACACGACGCGCCGATTTATGGAGTTGTAGAAGGGATCGTAGAACAGTCCGGCACGCCTTACTTCTGCTTCAAGGATCTCGATGAGAATAAGCCTTCCGGCTCCATCAAGATTCGCGTGGAGACCATCGATTATTTTCTGCGTCGTTACCGCGAAGAAGTGATCCGCAAGCGTAAGGCAGTGCAAGACATTGATTCCCAACTCGCCGCGCTCGAAGCACGGCTTCGGCTTGAAATGGCGGAGATACCGGCGCCGGAGTTGGTGCAAATACAACTCGCGGCAAACAATTCCGAGCAGATGGCGCGTGAAATGGCTGCAGACTGATCTCACGCAAGGCCAGGGGCATGACTTAAGATGTTGCCCGCCCTCTATCGATTGGCTCTCTGACCGCGGATGCCGGGTGCTGGCCCTTATGGTGACGAGCCGTTGTTACGGCCGGACCTTGCCCATAAGGTCCTTATTGTTACAACGATGCGCGAGTGATTAAAATCGTGTGGACGAACCTGGTGAAAAACTGCATGGAAGGCGGAGCCCGAAGTTTCGAAGACTAGCGCGGGGCACGGTTGGATTTTGACTAACTGCTCGACCTAAGCGAGTTCCTACGTGAGGGCACGCGTCGACTCTCGAACGACAAGTTCGGGCGCCAACTTGCGGCGAACAGGTTTGAATTCCCGGTCCTCGGCGGCCGCATTAATCCCTTCCATGATGATGCCTACGGCTGTGCTGCCTAACGCTTCCATCGGCTGCCGAACGGTGGTCAGCGAAGGAACTGATAGCCCCGCCGGAAGCACATCGTCAAAACCGATCACCGAACAGTCATCCGGCGTCTTCAAGCCGGCCCTGGCGAGCGACCGGATGGCGCCAAAGGCGGTCATGTCGTCGAAGGCCATAATCGCGGTGAAGCGCTTCTTGTGCTTTAGCAGCTCTTCGGTAAGCCTGAATCCGCTTTCGAATGCCGAATTGGGGTCTAGCGAATCGGGAAGCTCCGCTACCAGCATCGGCTCGATCGGCAACCGGACAGATCGAGCGAACGAACGTATGCCTCGCCAACGAGGCGCCGCATCAGCCAGCACCCTCGGGCCTCGAATAAAAGCAATCTTTCGATGCCCCAGCGAGTAAAGATGCTCGATGGCAAGGTGTGCGCCGGCTTCGTTATCAACCATCACAGAACTCATGCTGCCGGATTTCAATTCCCTGGCGATCATAACTGCAGGAATATTTCGTTTTTCAAGATCGGCCAGCAAGTCAACGTCGACCAAGAGCCAATTGGCAATGATGATGAGTCCCTCCACTGGACGGGCCAGCAGCGTCTCGAGATAGCGCTCAAAGCGTCCACGCTGGTTGTGCATGTCCGTAAAAATAGGAAGGTAGGAACTCTCGTAAAGCGAACTCTCGATGCCGCGCAGAATGAGTGTGCAGAAGGGATCTGTGACGTCAAATACCATTATCCCAACAGTGTGTTTGCTTCTCGCATTCAGAAAATGAGAATTAGACTTGGGGCGATAGTGCAACCTCTTCGCGGCCTTCTCGATGCGATCCTTGGTGGAAGGTGGAATGTAGCGCGCGAGTGGCGCATTGTTCAGGACAATCGAGACCGTCGCGATCGAGACACCGCTGGCCTGCGCCACGTCCCGCAACGTGACGGCTGATTTTCTAATCCTGCGACGACGCATTCCTTAGCCTCGCATCATCAACGAGATTTTGATTCCCCGAGAATTGACGTCCATCCCTACCGCAATTAAACAGTACGACGATAACTATGGAGCTAGGAATCGTCGGCCGGGATGTCAAATCGCACCAAATCTGTCTTGAAGCCCTTCGTTTTGACGGCACCGTACGCAACTCCAACCGCCATCCACACCGTGCCCAGAACGATGGCCCAGGGCCCAAGACTGCGCCAGATAAAAAGGCAGATGAAAAAGCCGAGAACAGGAAAAGCGAAATTGGTCCAGCGCTTTTCGTTTGAGCGTAAGTAGTAATGAACGAATGCTGCCGCGTTCACGCCCATAAACGCGAGCAGCGCCCCAAAATTCAGCAGCTCGGTTCCCTTCTCGTAAGAAATCAGAAAAGCCCCGACGAGTGCGATCGCGCCGACGAAGATGACGTTATTGCGAGGAATGCGATTCTTCGGCTCAAGTGCCCCAAAGAATTTCTTGGGAATGCCGTCGCTACGGCCCATCCCGTAAAGCAACCGAGCGGCCCCAAGCTGCGCGCCCATTCCCGACCCGATATTTGCGATGAGCACCGTGAAGTTGAGCAGGTGGAAAAGAAAAAAACCGCCAATCTGTCGCGCAACCAACGGAAATGCAGACTCAACCATGTCTTGCGGAAATGGCTTCGATCCCCAAACAAGTTGTGCGGCATAAACTTCGAGCGATGACAAAATACCCGTAATCACGCACACCAGCACGGTAGCGAGCATCACGTTGCGCCGCGGGTTTTCGACCTCTTCCGACAATGTGGAAATCGCGTCAAAGCCGATGTAAGTGAGCACTGCGATTGAGGTACCTCGGAAGACGCCGTGGAAGCTGAAAGTTTGCGGATTGTAGAAAGGCTGTGTGAAAAAACCGGTGCCGTATTCGTGTAGCCCCCAGATGAAGCGAATAACGAACGCGAAAAATACAACCACCACAATCGACATTCCAGCCGCGAGCACGTCGTTAATGCGCGCTGAAGTTTTGATACCTCGAAGATTCAAGAGTGTAAAAAGCGTTGCGTAGGCGATCGCCAGCACCCAATAAGGCATGCCCGGCAGGATATTTTGCGTCAGCTTGCTGCAAAGCACCGTACAGATCAGAGGGTTCAAAATGTAATCCATCACCATCGCCCAACCAGTGATGTACCCGAGCGCGGGATGAATTTCCTCTCCGACGTAGGTATAGGCAGATCCAGCGCTGGGATAGGCGCGGGCCATCTTTCCGTAGCTGATTGCCGTGAAAAGCATCGCCACCATGGCGATGAGGATCGTCGTGACGACGTGGCCACCCGCGTTGTTATTGATCACGCCGTAGATTCCCATGGGCGCGATGGGTTGGATAATTACGATGCCGATGATAATAAGATCCCAGAGTTTGAGCGCTCGCTTCAGTTGGACCGGCGCCGATATCGAAGTGGCAACGTTCGGGTTGTTCATTCGCGGACGACAGCCTTGACGAGGTGGCGCGGATGGTCTACGTCACAACCATTCATCGTCGCAAAGTGATAGGCGAAAAGCTGCAGCGGCACCACTTCGAGAACTGGCAAAAGTAACTCAGGAATTTCCCGCAGTATCGCGAGAGAGCTTTGCGATGAACCCGGCAGCGAACTTCCCGGGGAATCTTGGGGCTGGGCATTCATGGGCCTGGCTTCCGCGCGACTTAGGGTTTGCCTCGATAATTCTACTTGACAACAAGGCTATACTGAACGTAAATCCAATTTCAATGAATTTAATAAAACTGAAGTCTAACAGAACAGCCGGCGCACCGGCGCACGGAGGCCATTTCTAGGAAGTTTTGGGAAACCCAATTTGTCTTCGGGGGTACGACGATGCGGAAACGTCGAATCATCCTTTTGGCAACTGTGGTGGTGCTCGGTTTCTTAGTCAGCTCGGCGCTCGTATGGGCGAGCATTACGGGAAGTATCTCCGGAATTGTAACCGATCCGACCGGAGCACTGGTTGTAGGCGCCTCGGTCACAGCGACCAACACGCAAACGAACGGCCGCGCCGTCACACAGACGGACAAGAGTGGTTTCTACAATTTTCCGGATTTATCCGTTGGGACCTACGATCTCGAAGTTGAGCAGAAAGGATTCAAAACCTTCCATCAAAGTAAGATCGTAATCGACGCCAACTCTGCGATTAAAATTGACGTAAAGCTAGAGCTTGGCGAAGTAAGCGAGAAGGTGACCGTAGAGAGCCAAGCCGTTCACGTGGAAACCCAGAGCACGCAGATGGGAGAAGTAATCAATTCTCAAAAAATGACGGCGGTTCCTTTGAATGGCCGTGATTTCACCAACCTGCTTTCTCTCCAACCCGGCGTCGTGCCCTTCCAGTACGCGAACGCTCTCCAGGATTCGAACTTGAGTGACCGTACCGTTTCCGGCAGCAGTGCATTGAATGGCGGCAATCAATCCATTAACGGCCAACGCGAAACGTCTAACGGCTTCATGGTCAATGGCGCCAATGTCGAGGAAGGGAAAAACAACGGTACGTCCGTGATACCAAACCTCGATTCGATCGAAGAGTTCCGGATTATCACCAATAACTTCGACGCGGAGTATGGAAATTACAGCGGCGGACAAGTGAACGTGGTCACGAAATCAGGCACGAATTCCCTTCACGGGAGCGTTTTCGAATTTAATCGCAACACGGCTTTCAATTCGCGCAACTTTTTCAGTCCGGCAGGAGATGCTCCGAAGCTTATCCAGAACCAGTTCGGTGCCACGGTCGGCGGTCCAATCAAGCGGGATAAGCTGTTTTTCTTCGTCGATTATCAAGGCACGCGGAGAATTTTTGCTCCAACCGTTGCCGCCTCTGTTCCAGACGGAACATTTCAGTCCAATGGCGACTACGCGCTCTCTCCGACTGAATCAGCAGACCTCGCAGCAGGCGCTGCAGCCGCCGCGGCAGGGACGTCATCCGCCGGTAGCGTGCAAGGACAGCAATTAGCTACGAATTTATCGTCGAAACTCGGATATTCGGTTAACGTCGCAGAACCGTATTTTTTTACTGGATGCACGAGCGGCACCGGAGCGACGCCATGCGTCTTCCCGAACGCTATCATTCCCAAGGCTGCGTTTTCGCCTGCGTCGGCGGGTGTGCTGCCGTTTATTCCCGTTATTCCGGCGCCGGCCGTCCCCCTCAACGGACCCAATTTCTTTTCGGCGGGTTTCGATCAGAGACTTCGGGATGACAAGGGTGCCTTCCGCCTGGATGCAAACACGAAGTACGGAATGCTTTCGGCCTACTATCACATCGACGACGATACGTTCGTCAATCCTTACCCCAACTCCGGAGCGACCGTGCCCGCTCCGAATATTGGCGCCTTCACTGCCAATGACCTGACGCGCGCGCAGATTTTGGTTCTTAGCGACACGAAAGCTATCGGCTCCACATCCGTAAACGAGTTTCGATTCAGCTACGTGCGGAATGGTGCGCACCTCTCCACGCCGCAGGGCGGCCTCGCCTTAAATGGCCAGCCGATTACCCTGACCTCGCTAGGATTTACTGCACCGACGGGAAGTGGAGCAACTTTTAACGGCGGAGTGGCGCCAATCGTTCCGGCGCTCGAGGGTGTGCCCAACATTGCGTTCGCACAAGAACTATCGGGGACAACGATCGGCGTACCAGCCGATACTCCCAAGCAGTTCAACAACACGTTTCAATGGCAAGACAATTTTTCAAAAGTGATCGGTACGCACAGCATCAAGTTCGGCGGGCAGTTCCACTATGATCAGATCAACGATCGCAACCTCTTCGGCGAAAACGGAGCTTACACCTTCGACGGCAGCGAGACGAATTCCGATTTCGTCGACTTCCTGATTGGCGCGCCAGGCTTTTTCATCCAGGCGAGCAAGCAAATCCTCGATTCCCGTTCGAAGTATATGGGGTTGTACGGGCAGGACAGCTGGAGGGTCACGCCGAATATCACCTTGAATTATGGCTTGCGTTGGGAGTTCAGCCAGCCGTGGTACGACACGCAGGGAAAAATCGAAACGCTGATTCCGGGAAAGCAGTCTGTGCTGTTCCCCGCGGGCACGTGCGACGGCTGCACGGGTGCTCCAACCGGATGGGTGGTTCCCGGCGACCCCGGAGTGCCCAAGACGCTCGCGCCCACGCAGTATCACAATTTTTCGCCTCGCATCGGCATCGCCTATTCGCCAGGATGGGACTCGGGGCTTCTGGCCACGCTAACCGGCGGCCCGGGAAAGACAAGCATCCGGGCGGGCTTCGGCCTTTTCTACACGGCATTTGAAGACCTCACGCAGTTCCAGGAGATCGGCGATGCGCCGTTCGGCTTGTTTTGGTTCCAGAGCGGCAGCTTCTTCGATGCGCCTTTCATGGACCGCGGCGACGGCACGGCGGTTCAGCGCTTTCCCTTTACGTTGCCGCCGGTGCCCGTGAAGCAACCCAATCCGAACTTTAATTGGGCGCAGGTGGAACCGATCTCAAGCTCGCTGGCGTTCGCGCATACCAACAAGAGTCCTTATAGCGAGCACTACGAGTTGTCCATACAAAGGCAATTCGGTTCGAACACGGTAGTGTCGCTAAGTTACGTCGGGAACCAGGCGCACAAGCTCCTTACCTCGATTGAATCGAATCCGGGAAACCAGGCGCTGTGCCTCCAGTTGAACCAGGCTCCATTCAACCCGAATCCCGGAAGTGTCAATTGTGGTCCTTTCGGCGAAGGCAGCCAATACACGTTGCCGCCGGGCGTGGATTACCCGTCCGCAGCAACGACAGCGGTGGAACTTGTTCCGGCTTCGACGTGCGGCTCGCATGGGCCCGCACAATGCGTCGTGAATGGAACCTATACGGTTTTTGGGCCACAGAATAACGTTCAGGTCTTCAACAACAATCCGTTTGAAGCCACGATCGCTCAGTCGTCTTACAACTCGCTGCAGGCCAGCGTGCGCCATACCGGGAACTATTCCACCTTCCTGTTCGGCTACACCTTCAGCAAATGCATGGACGACGCTTCGGAACTCATCGAAGGAATTAATCCTTTCAATCCTAAAGCAAGCACTTCACTCTGCGCGTTCGACGTGAAGCACAATTTCGTCGCGAGCTACGAAGCGAAGGTACCTTTCGATCGCTTCTTCCATACGACCTCGGGCTGGAAAAACACACTCGCTTCGGGTTGGGCTGTCTCTGGAATCACCTCGTTTGTGAGCGGCCTTCCAGTCAGCCTGTCGTTTCCGAATGACAATTCTCTCACTGGGACTGCGGGTACTTCTGCGCCTATCGACCTGCCCGACTTTACCCCGGGGAAAATCCTCCAGACCACAAATCCACGGAACGGTGGCACGTACTTCAACACCGCACTCTTCAGCGACGAGCCGCTTGGTCAAATCGGAAACGCAAAGCGGCGATTCTTTTACGGTCCCGGACTTAACAACTGGGACATGGCATTGCTGAAGGACACAAAGCTCACCGAATCAAAGACGATTCAATTTCGATTTGAGGCGTTCAACACCTGGAATCACACTCAGTTCTCCGGCCAGTTGTCTCCCGGGTTCGGCGTAACTGGTTCCTCCGGCTTCGGAGTCATTTCGGCGGCATACAGTTCCCGCGTCCTACAAGCGGGCCTGAAGTTCTTGTTCTAGGAATGCCAGGCTGTACAAATCCGCTCGCCCGCCCACTCCTACCGTTGATCGCCGTTTTCTTTTTCTTTGCCCCGCAATTAGCTGCTCAAACAATTCGCATAGACGCCACGCCAAGCCATGCTACGAATTCAATTGTGCCCGCGCAAGCTTTGGGCGCAGGAATTGACCGGCTTCCACCGGGCGCAACCGACAAGACTTTCGTGGAGCCTACGATCAGACAGGTTTTGTCCTCCGGATGGCAGACGATCAGCTATCGCCAGAACACGGAGCTGCACATTGAAGCGTGGCATTGGAATCCCCAAGGCACCTGGAGCGACCCCGCTGGTAAAGGCTATTTCACGGGCACAGCAACGCCGGGCGAGCCCATCCGCCATTCCTATGCGTATCCGCTACCGCATCGCGGCGTCACTCACGACGACGGCACAGATATGGTCGGCTACTCGCGACTCACCGATGGCGACTTGAATTCGTATTGGAAAAGCAATCCTTACCTCACGCAGCCATACACGGGCGAAGACGATTCTCTCCATCCGCAGTGGGTCTTTGTTGACCTTGCCGCTCCGCGCCCCCTGAACGCGATTCGAATTACTTGGGCTGAACCATATGCTCGGCGATACGTGATCCAATACTGGACGGGCGAAGATCCTATCAAGAAGCCCACGCTCGGCGCCTGGATCGCGTTCCCAAATGGAGTCGTCAATGACGGCCACGGCGGAAATTCGGTGATCCAACTTTCTGTCGCTCCGATGAACGTCCAATACCTCCGCATTCTGATGACTCAGTCCTCGAATACGTGCGACTCGCACGGCTCCGCCGATCGCCGGAATTGCCTGGGTTATGCAATACGCGAGCTGTTCATCGGCACGACTAGCTCCGGTGGAAAATTTCACGACCTCGTGCTCCACACAGCCGACCAAGGGCAAACCGCCACATACTGCTCGTCAGTCGACCCTTGGCATGAACCCGCAGATCTCGAAGAACGCGCCGGAGATCAAGTAGGCTTCGATCTTTTCTACACGAGCGGTTACACGCGTGGTTTGCCTGCGATGATTCCTATCGCCATGCTGTATGCGACTCCGGAAGACTCCATCGCAGAAATCGCGTACATTGAGAAACGTGGCTATCCGATCTCCTACATTGAGATGGGCGAAGAACCCGACGGCCACTACACACCCCCCGAAGACTACGCCGCGCTGTACGTCCAATGGGCCACGGCTCTACACAAGCTCGATCCAAAGCTTCGGCTTGGCGGCCCGATTTTCACGGGCGTAAATAAGGACATCGAAACTTGGCCCGACGCGCAGGGTCGCACGTCATGGACCGCACGGTTCATCGACTACTTGAAGGCGCACGGGCGGCTCGCCGACCTTAGTTTCTTTTCCTTTGAGCATTACCCGATGGACCCTTGCAAAATTCAATGGAGCAATCTCTACGACGAACCAAGTCTCGTAACCCACATGCTGGACGTCTGGCACCAGGACGGAGTTCCCACGAACGTTCCGATGTTCATCACCGAGTCGAATATCGCGTGGCAATCAGAGGAAGCCTTCATTAACGTTTGGGGCGCTCTATGGCTGGCAGATTATGTCGGCTCATTCTTGAGCGCTGGCGGTAATGCCGTCTACTTTTTCCATTACATCCCTCTCGGCGTTCACCGCGGCTGCAACAACTCGCTTGGGACGTTCGGACTTTTTTCGACGGACAAGGATCTAAAAATCGAACAGCCCCTGTCGCAATTCTTCGCAAGCCAACTCATCAATCTTGAGTGGGTTGAAGCCGCAGGTGGAGAGCATCGTCTTTTCTCGGCATCGAGTGACATTCACGATGATGCGGAACACAATCTCGTCACAGCGTATGCCGCGCTTCGACCTGATGGCCGTTGGTCTCTACTCGTAATCAACAAAGACCAGGAAAATCCGCATGGCGTCCGCATTGTCTTCCACGACGCGGAGTCGAATCGCGACCGCGGGTTTTCGGGCCCGGTGGATTTCGTCACATTCGGCACCGAACAGTATCAATGGCATCCCGGTTTTGACGACGGTAAGGCTGATCCTGATGGTCCACCGGCTCGGAAGTCGATCGATGCCGCTTCGACAACAGTTTTTGAGCTACCGAAAGCGTCGGTCACGGTGATCCGCGGCACGGTCGCACCGTAAGCCTCACCACCCTCTGCGTCTGATTACATATCACTTCAACTACGCCCCAAAGATGCGCTACTCTCGCCTTTGCCGTGCAATGAATTCGTAGAAAGATACTTCACGTCACATGCAGCCCAACTTTCTGAAAGCCATCACGGATCAAATCGCGAAGCGGATAACGTAACCGATGCCGACTGGAATTCCGAGCGCCACTCAACGAAGCCACGACGGTATTCCGGAGAAACTCAAATACGTTGCGATTGACGCCTTCCTCCTCTTTCACATTCTAGCCATCTCCTGCTGGGCTTTGCCGATAAACAACCCATTGATCTCCTCATTCAGACAACTAGTGCGCCCTTACTTCATCTGGTCGGGCCTATTTCAATCTTGGGACATGTTTTCGCCTGACCCTAAAAGGGTCAACAGCTACCTCGAAGCGATCGTCATCTATGGAGACGGATCGAGCACATTCTGGAGCTTTCCAAGAATGGAGCTCCTCAGCGCCAATGAACGGTACGCGAAAGAGCGCTACCGTAAATTCGATGAAAATCTCCAGAACGATCAATATTCAGGTTTGCGCCCCGATGCTGCCCGCTACATTGCGCGCTTGAATAATCACAAATTAAGTCCACCGAAAACGATCATGCTGGTTGTGAGGTGGTCGGAGATCATTCCTCGTACGGATGACGCATACGATCGCGGGCCTTGGAATTCAAATATCTTCTTCACCTACGATGTGCAGCCTGAGGATTTGAAGTGAGGCTGAAGTCTCTTCTGGATGCATGGAATTCGTTTTTCTTCGCGCCACAATCACCTCTACCGATCGCATTGTTTCGCATCCTGTACGGTTTGCTGGTTATCATTACTCTCCTGTTGCTCCGGCCCGACTGGCTCACCTGGTATGGCCCTCACGCGTGGGTAAGCCTCTCGACGATGCACGCGCTCGAGTCTGGTCCGCGACTGAACCTATTCACGATCATTCCGCAAAATGATGTCTGGATCGAGGCGCTGTTCTGGGTATTTCTGGCATCGGCGGCGTTTCTAACGGTGGGCTTATTCACCCGTTTCAATAGCCTGCTTGTATTTCTCTGCCTCACCTCAATCCAACAACGAAATCTCTACGTCACAAGCGGTGGCGACACATTCCTCAGATTGGCCGGGTTCTTTCTGATATTCGCTCCAGCAGGGGCCGCTCTTTCCGTAGATCGCCTGATTCGAATCCGACGCGGAAAGGAAGGCACTAGCATTCTGCCGCGCAGCCCGTGGGCGCAGCGCATGATTCAGTTCGAATTAGCGCTGCTCTATTTCTGTTCATTCTCTTGGAAAGTGCAGGGCGCTCCCTGGATTCAGGGGACGGCTCTCTACTATGTATACCATCTCGATGAATTTCATCGTTTTCCGGTGCCGTCTTTATTTCTCCGCCCGACAATGCTCAAATGGGGCACTTGGTTGGCGCTTGCTCTAGAATTTTCTCTGGGTGTTCTAATCTGGATTAAGGAGCTTCGTTATTTTATTTTGGCCCTCGGCGTACTTTTCCACCTCTGGCTCGAGTACTCGCTTAATATTCCGATGTTTGAATGGGATGTTCTCGCAGCATACGTTTTATTCATCGAGCCTGACGATCTGACGCGCGCCTGGAATTGGATACGTTGCCGGTTCGCCGTGCAAGCTCTTCAGCGCTGGCCTACATTCAAGTTCCGCCGGGCCGTAGGAAAATAGCCTCAGCGAAGAATTCAATTTCTTGTCTTCGGAGTTGCAGCTTCGGTCCCTTACGGAATCGTCGCCCAGACGGTAGTGGCGTGTGGGTTCGATTCTTCTCCGCTTTCCCTCTGCGCCGACACTCCCAATAAGTGTTTCCCAGACTCGAAGAGAAGCGGCTGGCTTTCTCCTGAAATCCCCTTAACTTTTCCAGCGGCGCCCGCAGGAACTGGAATCGTGAACAACTTGTAGCGTTTTTCCCCCGAAATGTCATACACAACGAATTTCGCGATGCATTTCTTGCTCACTTTTTCCGAGCAGGCAGGCACGGCCGTAAAGTCATAGTCGAACGTCACGACAATCGTGTGCTTAGGCGACTGCGTTTGTGCAGAGCAAGCGCCCCCAGCTATGGTGCTGGCAACCGCCGCAAGAAACAGGGCCACGAGCCGCAATTTTGTGAAGATCATATGCTGCCCTAATTCTACATTGAGTTCGCATCATCCGGCGCCAGTACGCACCTCAAGTCGCCACCTGACGACGTTCCGACCAAAGGCTTCTACTCTCAGACTCCAATCCCATGGCAGTATCCGCAACGCAAAAAACCTTCGATAGCGCCTTGGGCCATTGCTCCATAATTGGATGACGCTTCAGAGTGAGCATCCTGAAGGAGTAAAACAGTGAAAACGATCATCGGCTCGGCAATCTGCGCAATTCTTGTGATCGCCTCCATGTCAGCTTCCTACACGCAAACCACTAAGAATAGAACCTCGCCGATAAGCTCTCGCGAATCAGATATCGCGCGTGGAAAATATCTCGTCGAAGAAGTCGCCAAATGTGGGGAATGTCACACTCCGCGCGACGCCCACAATCAACTCGATTCCGCGCGTTGGTTGCAAGGCGCTCCAAACTGGATCACCTCGGTAAAGCCGGACCCTCAATGGGCGGACCGAGCCCCAACCCTCGCCGGGTTCCCCGGATATTCAGATAAGGATGGGTTGGATATCCTCGAAAAAGGAATCGGCGCAAACGGCGAAGCGATCCGTCCTCCGATGCACATCTACCATCTGAAACACGAGGATGCCGTCGCGATCATCGCCTATCTTCGTTCCCTTCCCAGCGCTCCGGAATAGACGATCTCGGAAACAAACTACTCCGATTCACGCATTCCAGGGCCAATCCAATAGACAACAAAACGCACGAGCTTCGCCTCCAACATGTAACGCACACTGAAACGGCATACGTCTAATGCAGGGTGACTCTTAAGCGGGAATTTGCCGGGCATGCCGAGTTACGATTGCCATGGCGATGACTATTTGGGGCGGTGAATGAGTCTCTTGAAACATGGTTTGGCGAACTGGACTCGGGTGACGACTGCGTGCGTTACCGGAATTGCGTTCCTGGCTGCGCCTCTTGCAGCACCCGCAGCATCGCGCGAAATTGCTCAGGCGGCAACCCAGACCCCGGTGGCAAAACAAGTAGGCGTAGTTAAAAGTATTAACGGAAACGCCCTCACGCTCACTACGGATTCCGGCGCGGACGTTACAGTTCAAGTGGTAAGCAACGCGAAAATGGTTCGCGTAGCGCCAGGGCAAATCGATCTGAAGAGCGCCAACCCAATCCAACTCTCGGACATCCATGCCGGCGATCGAATCCTCGTTCGTGGCCAACCATCGAGCGACGAAAGATCCTTTGTCGCCGTTGGCGTAATCGCGATGAGCCGTTCCGACGTGGAAGCAAAGCACCAAAGCGACCGCGAAGACTGGCAAAAGCGCGGGATAGGTGGCTTGGTAAGTTCCGCCGATCCCGCCACGGGCGCCGTCATCATCTCCGTGACCGGTGCAAGCGGAAAGAAGACAATCGCCATTCACACGAGGAGCTCCACGATACTGCGCCGCTACGCGCCGGACTCCGTCTCATTCGATGAGGCCAAGCCGGCGCCAATCGACCAGATCAAGCCAGGCGACCAGCTTCGGGCGCGCGGCACGCGCAGCGCCGACGGAAGCGAATTCGCGGCGGAGGAAGTGGTTTCAGGGAGTTTCCGCAATATTGCTGGAACCATTTCCTCGATCGACGCCAATACAAATACGATGACCGTAATGGATCTCATCAGCAAGAAGCCGTTTGCGGTGACAATTACGAGCCAATCACAGCTACGCCGTTTGCCGCCAGAAATCGCACAACGCATTGCCTTTCGTTTGAAGGGTGCGGGCGCAACAGGCGATCACGCTGACGGTTCTGCTAGCGCTTCGGGACAAGCCGCAATCGCGAGTGGCGGGGCGCGGCATCCCGAAGGCGGTCCGGGCGGCAACCGTCCCGGCGGCGGACAAGCCGATTTTCAGCAGATCGTGAACCGTATGCCCGCGGCTACACTCGCGGATTTCAAGAAAGATGAAGCGGTAATGATCGTCGCCACCGAGGGAACAACTACGGGCCAGGCAACTGCAATCACGGTTCTTGGCGGCGTCGAACCGATTCTCGCCGCCACACCGACCGGAGGCCAAGCGATGACTCTCTCGCCTTGGAGTCTCGGCGGCGCACCCACGGTAGCCGGCGAGACTCCATAAACTCATGCGCCGGTGCCACATCCAAATTCCATCCAGGGCCACAATGAAATTTCCCCATCGCATCTTGGCTTCATTTTCAATCTTGATATTACTAATCTTCGCGGCCAACCCGCGTACTGCAAATGCCCAAACCGGCGTTGGTGCATTGCACGGTCAAGTGCTCGATCCTTCGGGCGGCGCCGTAGTAGGAGCATCCGTCGTCTTGACCACACCCAGTGGTGACACTCTCGTTGCCACTACGGACCAACAAGGAGTCTTCGACCGAAAGGGCCTGACGCCAGGAAAATATTCAGTTCAGGTCATCGCCAAAGGCTTCGCGATTTACAAAAACGACGACGTCGAAATCACTGCCGATAAAGTTCAACAGCTCAAGGTGGCGCTGGAAATCGAGCAGCAGCAGGAAAAAGTGGTGGTATCCGACGAAGCTCCCACCGTGGACGTAAATCCGGCGAACAACGCAGGAGCAATCATCATCTCAGGCAAAGAGCTCGAAGCTCTGCCTGACGATCCCGACGAATTACAAAGCGACCTGACTGCGCTCGCCGGCCCATCCGCAGGCCCGAATGGCGGCCAGTTCTACATCGACGGCTTTACAGCCGGACAGCTTCCCCCAAAGTCCGCCATCCGCGAAATCCGAATCAATCAGAATCCTTTTTCCGCCCAATACGACAAAGTCGGCTACGGCCGTATCGAAATTTTCACCAAGCCGGGCACCGACAAATGGCACGGCCAAATTTCCGTAAATGGCAACGATTCTGCGTTCAACTCGAAAAATCCTTTCTTTCATCAAAACAGCTCTGCGACTCCGTATCCTCCCTATTACTCCGTGCAATACAGCGGAAACATCGGTGGCCCGTTGAGCAAGAAAGCATCGTTCTTTTTCACCACAGATATTCGCGACATCAACGATCTCGCGATCGTAAACGCGCAAATCGTGGATACCACCTCGCCCAATTTCCCAGTCGTTCCATTTTCCGATGCGGTGCCAACTCCGAAGAGACGCTACAATCTCGGTCCCCGCGTCGACTACCAACTCACTCCCACGAATACGCTTTCGGTCCGTTACCAATACTATCGAGACGATTTCAAGAACGACGGAGTCGGCGGTTTCAGTCTGCCAACGCAGGGTTTTAATCTTCTCTCAACTGAAAACACCCTGCAGGTAAGCGACACCCAGACGCTCGGCGCGAATGTAGTGAATGAAACCCGCTTCCAGTATCTGCACCAGACCAGCAGCCAGGACCCGCAGAATACTGCTACGACCCTCTTAGTGCAGGGAGCATTCAACGGCGGCGGCAGCAATGAAGGAACGATTCTCGATACTTCCAATCGTTACGAACTGCAGAACTACACGTCAATCTCACACGGCACTCATTTCATCAAATTCGGCGTGCGGCTGCGCGGTATCACCGACTCAAACTTCTCGACAACTGGCTTCAATGGCGAGTACATCTTCCCTTCGATCCAGGCATACCAAGCCGCATTGGCCACCGGCGCGCAGAACGCCTCTCAATTTCTGCTCACCGCCGGCCCCACGGCTGGGGTGCCTGGAAATCCGCAGGCGAGCGTCGGACAAGTAGATGTCGGCCTCTACGCGGAAGACGATTGGCGAATCCGCCCGAATATCACATTGAGCTACGGCCTGCGTTTCGAGTCACAAAACGACATCAGCAATCATGCCAACTGGGCCCCTCGCCTAGGCTTCGCATGGGGCCTCGGTGGTGGCGGAAAGGCTGCGCCGAAAACAGTTCTTCGCGCCGGCTTCGGAATCTTCTACGACCGCTTCAATTCTTCTTACGCTCTGCAAGAAGATCGCCTCAACGGAATCCGCCAGGCGCAATTCATTTTCACGAACCCCGACTTCTTCCCGAATACTGTCCCGACCAGCACGGTAAATCCGAGTGTCTACGCCCAGGCCTCGCACTTGCGCTCGCCCTACGTGATGCAAACGGCCGTCAGCCTCGAGCGACAAGTGACGAAGTTCGCGAACGTCTCGCTTTCCTATCTGAACTCGCGTGGCTGGGATCAGCTCTTCACCAACAATATAAACAGCCCTGAGCCCGGCACCTTCGATTTTCCGTTTTACACGAGCCCAACGCCGGGCGTGCGGCCCATCGCCGGCCTCGAGAATGTGTATCAATTCCAGTCGGAAGGCATCTACCGCGAAAACCAGATGTTCTTGCAAGCCACGATTCGCGCAGGCGCGAAGCTCACTCTGTTCAGCTACTACACATTGACGTACGCCAACAGCGACACATCATCGGCCACCGCGTTTCCGTCGAATCCGCGGAACATCATGCAGGACTATGGTCGCTCGCCATTCGACATTCGCAACCGCTACTTCCTCGGTGGCACGATCGGTCTGCCGCACAACTTCCGCTTGAGCCCATTCATGGTCGTGAGTTCCGGCACCCCTTTCAACATCACGCTGAGCCAGGATTTAATCGGCACGGCACAATTCAATCAGCGCCCAGCACTTGCGAATGGCGCCGTTGGGCCGACGATTGTCACCGTGCCGGGAATCGGATCGTTCAACACGGTGCCCGCACCAAACGCCACACCGATCCCCGTTGATTTCTTAACCAGCCCCTCAAGATTCACCCTGAATGTCCGCCTGAGCAAAACATTTGGCTTCGGCAAAGAATCAGGCTCGGGCGGACAACAAACCGTCTCGGGCGGCCCGGGCGGTGGAGGTGGAGGCAGGGGCGGCGGTGGAGGAGGTGGGCGCGGCGGTCCTGGCGGGCCATTCGCGGGAGGAGCTGGCGGACTTGGCGGCGGGGGCACGAATCGCCGCTACAACGTCACGCTCAGCGTGAACGCGCGCAATCTCTTCAACTATACAAATGCCGACACCCCGAGCGGCGTCTTGAATCCGCCAACAGCCAATGTGCCGCAAGCTACGGCATCTCCGTTCTTCAACGTCCCAAATCACTTGGCAGGCGGGCCATTCTCCGCCCAATCGGCGAGTCGGCTGATCTACCTGCAAGCGGCTTTCAGCTTTTAGGACCCCAGTACGTTACGATTCTTAGACCCCTGTTTACCATAGATTAGAACAGCCTGCGGGCTAATGTTTTCAATACTTTACAGGCATTTTTAATCGCGCCACCGTAGATTAGAAATCGAGCGCATTGGGAACTGAAGCGATCGCGCGCATGGGGTGCCGAGTGCAATCGCGGGCGCAGGGCAATGTCCAATCACGGGTGCCACCGCGCTAGCTAAATGTAGCCCGCGTTGGCGCGGCGCTCGGAGGCAATTGCTTCCAGGAGCTTTTCGCTGGAAAGCATATCGGCGGGCGGAATAGCTAGGCGGCCTTTGACGCGGGTCGCGATTTGCTCGGCCATTCGGTAGCGAACGTCCTGTTCGAGTGCATCACGGCGGTTTAAGAATGATTCGATGAGAGCGAATTCCTCGGCGCTGAGGCGTTCGGAACCGTATTTCACAGTGCCGGGATTCTTTGTCGCTTCCCAGAGTGGTTTGATGTCCTCCAGCGTCCGCTCGTGGACGACGATTGTGCCAGCCACCAGGTCGCCGAGGCGTTTGTTTTGTTTGCTGATCACCGCGCTGGCAATCCCAATCCCATAAAAAAATGGAAGCTGATCGACGATTCGCATCAAGTTTCGAGCCACCGATTCGGAAGGAGTGATCGGGCGGCCCGATTCCTTAATCACGCGAATGCGAACGGTCCGCTTTCCCGGGGTCTGTCCGTTCCAGATCACTTCGAAAATCGCGAAATAGCCGTAGTAGAGAAAGAACAGGAGCAGCACGAAGATGGCTATCACCCATTGTTCGGACAGGCCGAATCGCTTTGTGGGCAGGATGAAGGCGAGCAGCCCCAAAGCGAGGGCAAGTACCGCAAATACAGAGGCCTGTATAGCGGTATCGAGCGCGATGGCAAGGAAGCGGCTGCCGATTCCGGCAATTGCGAACTCGACGGACGTTTGCTCCGGCGTGTCAATGGTAAGCTTGTCGGCGTAAGCGCTTGACGGAGACGCGGAAGCAGGCGGAACAGGCATGATCTCTACGCGGTGGCTCGAAAAACGGAAGCCGAATTGGTCGAGGCTGGAAGAGCTTCTGGCCCGCACAAAAGGGCGCGGCGTAGGCGCGCTCGATCACAAAGATTTGCAAGAGCTCGGTCTTCTCTATCGCCAAACTGCATCAGACCTCGCAATCGCGAGGGAGGATATCACAAGCAGCCAGCTGACGGCTTATCTCAACTCGCTCCTCGGCCGCGCACACAATCTAATTTACATGGGAAACAAGCCGAAAGTTGCGGGAATCGTCCGCTTCTATTCGGAAACGTACCCCCGCATTTTTCGCGAGCTGTGGCCCCAGACGCTCCTGGCATTTACGATTTTCGCCGTAACCGGGGTCGCGGCGTTTATTCTGACGATGCGTGATCCCACCTTCGCGCATCGCCTGCTGGGTACGCGCATGATGGAAACGATCGAGAAGCGGGAAATGTGGACGCACTCGATCGTAACCATAAAGCCGCTGGCCGCTTCGTCGATCATGACGAACAATTTGTCGGTCGCGTTTGCAACCTTCGCATTGGGAATTACTGCCGGAATCGGCACCGTGTGGATGATGGTGCTCAATGGATTGCTGATTGGCGTGATTGGAGCCGCCACGTGGCAGGCCGGAATGGCAGGGCAGCTTTGGACGTTTGTGGTTCCCCACGGTGTGCTGGAACTGCCTGCAATTTTCATTGCGGGCGGCGCGGGATTCGAGATTGCTCGCGGCATGTTGTTTCCGGGACTCCTCCCGCGGCGCGAATCGCTCGCGCGGGCGGGCGGACGAGCCGCGCAATTGTTGCTCGGAACGATTCCGATGCTGATCGTAGCCGGAGTAATTGAGGGTTTTCTTTCGCCGTCGGAAACAGCCGCGCCGCTGAAATTCCTGTTCGGTGCAGTGATGTTTGCGGCGCTTGTGACGTACCTCATGCGAGCGCGACAAATCCGAAAGCCGGAAGATTCCCTCGTATCCTGAGATTCCCTGATTAGAGCAATCCCCGCTCTTTTACGTCCATGTATTGATTGACGAGCGAGCTCGCCAGCATTCCCGGCATCAATTCAAGGACGAGCACGCCGCGCTGCCGAAGTGCCCCTAGCAAAGCACTGCGCCGGTCTGCAATTTCGAGCGCCGCGACGTGGCGGTACATGTCTCCGGTGGTTTCGGGCGTGGCCGCGGCAAGTGCGTTGAGGTCGGGCTGGCCCATTGCCGCAAAAACGATCAGGTGGCGGTTCGCCATATGCATTGCAAATTCGAGAACTTCTGGCGTGGTGGCGGTTTCAGCAAAATCCGTGATCCAGACGATGAGGCTGCGGCGTTTTTGCTCGCTGAGCAAGGTGTGGACCGCGCGTCCGTGGTCGGCTTCACCGGCCTCTCCGCGAATGTGCGCAAGAGCTTCGACAATCGCCCGCATCTGATGCGGGCCGCGTGCGGCATTTAGGTTCTGCTGAATGTTGCGGCCGTAGGCCAGCAGGCCCACGCGATCGCCGCAGTGCATCGCGATCTGAGCGAGCGAAAGGGCTGCGTTGGCTGCGTAGTCGAGTTTGGAGATAGGAATGCGCCCTGGCTCGGCCACCTTCGCGCGCAACAAGCGGCCAGCGTCGAGAACGATCCATACGGCCTGGCTACGCTCGATCTGAAACACACGCGTGACCAGATGGTGCCGGCGTGCGGTAGCCGTCCACGAAATATCGCGGAGTTCGTCGCCCTCGCGATATTCGCGCAAGCTATCGAATTCGCGGCCCTGGCTGCGCTGTCGGCGACGCCGCTTCTCGAGTTCCACCTGACGGCTGCGAATCAGGTATAGCGTGTGCTGCTTCGCTTCGTCGAGATTCGGAAACACGGTCACCGTTTGCGGCGCATCAGCGACGGCCCAACGTTCCGCGATGCGCAGAGCGCTTTGGTATCGGATAAAAATACGGTTCAACTTCGAGTCGCCGCGCTGTGACGGAAGAATTGGATACTGGGATTCAGCCGACGCACCCGCGGGAACGTCGAGCTCAACTTCCGCAGGTGTGAGCTGAAGTGCGGCCGGCGTCTCGTCAACGATACGAGCACGCAGGGAAACGCGCCCGAAATTCCGCACCGCAATCTTCACGTAGCTAGGAACGGCGAGGGTGGGTCGCAGACTCCAGACTCGACGCACTTCGAGCTGGTCGGGCGCAGGAAGGCGCAGCAGATCCCAGGCCCAGACGGCGAAGAACAAAAAATCCCACAACAACATTGCGTAAATAAATCTGGAAAACCACCATGCAGGCACGAGCCAGACGAGGCCGAGTACCAGCGCCACGAAAAATCGTGGGCCAAATCCAAACGGAACGCGCCCCAACGGACGGCCGCGGGCGATTGCCTCTTGCGGAACCAGAGGCTTTTCGTACATCTACTTCGGAACCTCCACCGTAGCGAGAAGCTCGGAGATCACCTGGTCGCTCGTGAGCCCTTCGAGCTCGGCTTCCGGCTTCAGTAGGACGCGGTGGCGCAGGACAGCGGGCGCGGCAGACTTGATGTCGTCAGGGATGAGAAAATCGCGGCCCTCCATTCCAGCGATCGCGCGAGCCGCTGCGAACAGCCCTAGCGCCGCTCGTGGGCTCGCGCCGATCGTCAATGCAGGCCAGTCGCGTGTACGGCGAATTAAAGTGACCATGTAGGTGTAGAGACTCGGCTCCACGCGAACTTTTTCCACTTCCGCCCGTGCAGCCTTTAGCAGCATGGGTTCAATCGATGCGATTTGCATGGCGTCAAGGCGGCGCGCATCAAATCCCTGGCTGTAACGAGAGAGAATCTCCGTCTCTTCCTCGGCGGTGGGATACGTCATGCTGATTTTGAGGAGGAAGCGATCGAGCTGCGCTTCAGGGAGAGGATAGGTGCCCTCAAACTCGATCGGGTTTTGCGTCGCGAGCACAGTAAAGTTTTCGGAGAGAGGATAACGTGTGCCGTCGATTGTCACCTGCCGCTCTTCCATGGATTCCAGGAGCGCGGCCTGCGTGCGCGGCGAAGTGCGATTGATTTCGTCAACGAGCAGAAGATCAGTGAACACCGGGCCGCGATGCAGCGAGAACGAGCTAGTGGCCATATTGAAAATGTTCGTGCCCATCACGTCGGCGGGCATCAGGTCGGCTGTGCACTGCACACGTTGAAAGCCCAGGCCGCAGATTCGCGACATCGTTTTCACCGCAAGCGTTTTCGCAATTCCGGGCACTCCCTCGATGAGCGCATGGCCGCCGCACACAAGCACCGTCAGGAGCTGGTCGGCAATCTGACGCTGCCCGACAATTACTTTCGAAAATTCGCCGCGAACATGGTTTGCCAGGCGCGAGAGGTTTTCCACGATTAGGGATTCTCCTTCCGGAACTTTCGTTTCAGTCCTGCGCGATGTTCGTAGGTCTCGAGCCCCTTCACGATTTCGAGCGCATCCGCGGGCGAGACCTTCTCTGCCCGGCTAGCCGCTTCCGCGCGCTCAAGCGTTTTCAGGATGCCTTCATCCTTTACGCCGAGACGTTTCGCGGCGGCTTGCTCAAGCGTGGCGTCCGGGGTTCCGAGCGGCAGCCGCAACTGGCGCGCGAGAATTGTGCGAAATCGCCGATACACCGCTCCCACAACGGCCGGTTCTCCGTGCGCGCGCTCATAGAGGCCGCCGAGTGTATCAACAAATTCAAGCGGCGACAGACGCGAAACCACCGGCGGAACGGACGTAGGGCCACTGCGACGGCTGAAGGTAAAAAGCACCACCAGACCAAGAATCGCAAGCTGCAGCATGCCCCACGGCACGGGAGTTTTCTGGAAATATCCCCACAGCGACGCCTGCTCTCCGTGGAAGTATTCGTCCCAATAGATGTCGGGCTGCCTGCCTTGCTTCGCCAGAGGATTGCTCACCGCGTTCAGGAAAAGGTTCAGATTGTCGTCACGCGTTATCCCTGAATTGGTCAGCGGTCCCGGACCGGCCCACCACAGGATTTCACCTTCACCAAGACGCCAACTCACCACAACCGGGAGCTCCGGGTCCCCGTAGAGCGCGAGCTGCGATTTCATCTCGCCCCAGGCGGCCTCCGGTTTGAGCGATATTTTTCGCGCACCTCGCGAGTAGCCGCTTGGGAATCTCGATTCGAAAACCTTCCATTCATCCGCGGTTTCTTCAGCACTGTCCGAAAGTGTCGCATCGGGAAAGAACGTGCTGATGCGCGGTCCCGTAAAGAGAATCGTGCCGCCCTGATCGACGAATGCCGCTAGCGCTTTTTTTTCGTTCTCTCCCGGAACTTCCAGTGGATTGGCAAGGATCAGGACAGAGTTTTCCGCATCCTCCGGCAATTCCGTAGGCGGACGCTCCCACGGTTGCACATTGCGTCCGAGTTGCTGGAGAAGTACGTATGCGGCGCGGGCACCGTCGGGCGATGTGGAGAAAATCGACGGAATGGCCGGGCCTTGTTCGCCAGGTGGAGACGAGACGAACGCCACAGCGGCGGTGAGGACGATCAGGACGGCGGCCGTCGCAATCAGGAGTTTGCGATCAGACGGATCGATTTTTGACCCTGGTTTTCGATCTAAGTTACACGGCATCCAAGATCCTCAACATGTTTCAAGCATTCGCGAAAATCCTCGACGCTCGCCGGGCGGCGGCCATACCAAACGCGCTCGAGTTGGGTCGTGAGTCCCAACATGGGTGCGCGCTGTGCAGGCGTCGCGGAAGCGGCCACTAGCATCCCTGACTTGGCAGGATTGGAAAGGAGCCGGAGCTGCTCGCGAGGCGTGCGGGTGTGGTCGACTGTGAGAATCGACAAATCCTCAAGCCGCGTGATGCCGGCCCAATAGAGCAGATGGATGGCTTCGCGAAACTCTGCTCGTGCTGCTGCATCTTGAGCCCCCCGAATCCATTCTTGCCACGAGCGGTGTGCGGCGATGGTTCCGATAGATTGCAGGGCTATATTGCGGCCGCGGCCAGTCCAGAATCGAACGAGCATCGTGACGAGCCAGCAGACAACCCCGAAAATGATGAGCCAGAAGAGCAGCTCAGACCCTATGGGATGCCGTGCCATGCTTCCGAAGAGTTTCTGAAACATTCTTAACACCCACT
The DNA here is from genome assembly GCA_963721825.1 of uncultured Acidobacteriota bacterium. Lineage (GTDB taxonomy): Bacteria > Acidobacteriota > Terriglobia > Acidiferrales > UBA7541 > Palsa-295. The sequence continues at coordinate 101,911 of CAVRLE010000005.1, forward strand.
GACCGATTTTCTGGCGAAGTTGGTCCAGTGCACTGGGCGGTCCGGCGGGAGAGAATTCGCGGCGCTTCAGGATCTGCTCTAACTTGGCGCGAGCGGTGGCATCGCTCGATGAGGAGGCGGCGGATTCTGACGCGACGTAGCCTTCCGCCTGCGTGGCCGCGTTCTCCGCCCACATTCCTGCTTGCTCCAGAATTTCTTTCCTGTGCGCGTCATCTCGTCCAACGCGATCGAGAAGATCGCGCAGGGGTGCGCTCGAAATTTCGTAGCGGCGCTCGGATGTTTCGACTATCCAGGATGCGGGCAAGCGGCGACGCAGCGCCAAAATCTCGTTGGCGGTACCGTTTCCGCCCAAGAGCTTGGCTTCGAGCGCACGAAGTTCGGCGGCAAAGGCAGTAGGGTCTTCCGCTGCGGGCGATTGCGCTGCGGTCGGCCCGGGTTTCTGGGTGGAAGCGAGGCAAGGAAGGGCGTGAGGCATGACGCACAAGCCACCTAGAACGATGCTGTGCAAGACGAGTTTTTTGATGCGTAGGAACGGAGCCCGGAAACGTTTCACCGAACGATTCTCAAGAGAGCACAGAAGGCACGCTGCTGGGAACAGGTGAAGCCCCTCCCAGAGGATTCATCATCATTTGCAGATCGAAGGCTTCTTTGCGGACACGCAAGTCGTAGTACAGAATCGCGCTGGCAATTGTAAGAACAGGCGTCACCAACGTGGTGGCGATCGTGGATCCGATTTGCGTCAACGCCATCCACATGCGCATTGTTTCCGGGTGACTCTTCGCCGCCGAAAGAAACATCATGAATTGGAATGGTGCGGCAAATAGAGCGCCCGCTGCGAAACTTAGAGCGAAATACAGAAGAATGATCAAGAATGCCCGGCCCGCGTTGTCTTTTGTCAGCTCGAAGCTGCGTTCCAGCGAAGTCCGGGGGCCGAGGTTTTCGATCAGCGCAGCAGGTATGCATACTGCCAGGCGGCACATCACATAGATCCCCGGTATGATCAGCAGAATAAATGCAGCACCAGTCGCAAGGCCGTTTAGCAGGATCACCCCAAAAAGGTTCCCCGCTTCACCGCGCATTCGACGAAACGAATCTGAAATCGTAATTGTCCGACCCAGATACAGCTCTGATACCGCTATGACCGTGGCGCCTTGTGCGAATAAATGAACAATAAGCCAAACGATGAGGAACAGGAGCCCGAGGATAACGGCCGCTATTCCCATCCCAGCAGACATTTGCGCAATTGCCGCAGTTTTTCCTTGTTTTCCCGGAAGGGCGATGAACACCTGTCCCAGATTCACAATGAGCAGAAGAATCTGTGGAATGGCGCAGATCCAGAGGAACAATAGGAAGTTTCCACGGTAGAGAGTGAATGTGCGGTCGAGAATCTCTCCCACAGAGAGCGGACGCAAATCCAGATTTTTCACGTTGTGCCTCCGACCTTGCTTGTGGGGGTACCGACTGCGGCACTTTACCAGAGATAGTCCTAAAAAGGGAACGCTCGCGACATGACCTGTGCTCTAAGTAAAATTAGCGATCGCTGCTCAGCTCGAAAAGATTTCGATCGGCGCGGCAAAGCACTATTAGAACGCCCCGATTGAAAACTGCTTACGCGCCCGCAAGCGTCCGGATAAACTGGCACACTGTGGAACAAGCGAACGTTGTGATCATCGGTGGCGGCGTAGTGGGCTGCGCGATTGCAGAGGCGCTTTCGTCGCGCTGGAGCGACGTCTTTGTTTTGGAGGCCCTGCCGAAAATCGGAATGGCCGCGAGTTCGCGCAACAGCGGCATTATTCACTCAGGTCTGTATTATCCGCCGGAATCCCTGAAAGCTTGCCTCTGCGTGCGGGGCAACAAGCTAACGTATGAGTTCTGCGCGGCGCACGGCATTCCGCACCGCAAAACGGGCAAATTGGTCGTGGCAACGTCGGCCGCCGAGTCCGAAGAACTTGTCGCACTGATGAAGAATGGCGTGGCAAACGGCGTCGAAGGAATGCGAATCATAGATTGCGCTGCGATTCGAGAGCGCGAGCCGCATGTGAACGGCTACGCGGCCATTGAAGTTCCCTCCACGGGAATTGTCGGAAGCGAGGAGCTGACCAAAGCCTACGCCCGCGTCGCGAAAGATCGCGGCGCGAATATTGTCAGTAATGCGGCCGTCGAGCAGCTTGAGCGCACTCGCGAAGGGATTCGCGTTGTAAGCGCCGCTGGTGAAATTGAAACGCGCTGCCTCGTAAACAGTGCCGGCCTCTTCGCGGATGAGATTGCGGCTATGCTCGGTTCACCGATGGCGGCGCATAAGATTTACCCGGTGCGCGGCGAATATTGCGAACTCGTTCGCTCCAAACAGCACTTAATTTGCGGCCCGGTCTATCCGCTGCCGCATCCCGAAGGGGTGAGCCTCGGCGTCCACTTCACAAAGACCGTGTGGGGAAATGTTTTGCTTGGTCCAACAGCGACGTATCTCGACGACAAAAATAATTACGAACGCGATCGCCAATCTGTCGAGCAGTTCGCACGCGGAGCAAAACTTCTGCTGCCGGAAATCGAACCTTCCGATCTGATCCCCGCGTACTCCGGCATTCGCGCCAAGTTAACCCCACCAGCCAAGCACGGAGAAAAGCAGGTGGCGGACTTCATCATTCAGCGGGATCCGGAATTTCCGCAGGTTGTCCAACTGATCGGCATTGAATCGCCAGGACTTACTTCGGCTCCTGCTATTGCTGAATATGTCAGCCGTCTAGTGGCAGAGATATTCGCCTGAATCGCCCAGATCAACCTCAATCACTTTCTCCACGCGAAATAGTTCGTCCAAGGTAAGCTAAGAAACTGCTGGAGAGCCTAAGTTGCGAGTCGGACTTATCGGTTGGCGTGGAATGGTCGGCAGCGTGCTGATGCAGCGCATGCGCGAAGAAAATGACTTTGCCAGCATCGAGGCGGTTTTCTTCTCCACGTCGAATGTCGGCGCCGCTGCGCCAAAAGAGGCGGGCAGCAGCAGCTCGCTAAAAGACGCCAAAGATCTGCAGGCTCTGGCCTCGTGCGAGGTATTGATAAGTTGCCATGGCGGCGACTACACGTCCGAAATGTATGGTCCGTTGCGCAATCATGGCTGGAAAGGCTTTTGGATTGACGCGGCTTCAACGTTGCGCATGAGCAACGAGGCAGTTATCGTCCTCGATCCGGTGAATGAGGACGTGATTCGCGACGGTCTGGCACGCGGGCTCCGCACATTTGCTGGGGGCAACTGCACCGTCAGCCTGATGTTGATGGCCGTGGGTGGGCTTCTGAAGGCGGGGCTCGTTGAATGGATCACGACAATGACCTATCAGGCGGCCTCGGGCGCCGGTGCTGCCAAAGTCTCGGAGCTGGTCAAGCAAATGGAGTGCATCACAGACCCAACCCGCGCCAGGCCATCTGACAACGCCCTCGAAGTCGATCGTATGGTCACGCAGGCGCAGCGATGCCCAGGCCTTCCTACTCGCGAATTTGGCGCCCCTCTCGCGGCCAGCCTGATTCCATGGATTGATCGGGAGATGCCCGATGGCCAAACACGCGAAGAATGGAAAGGCATGGCTGAGACCAACAAGATCATGGGCCTCGATCCGCAGGTTCCAGTCGATGGAATTTGCGTCCGGGTTGCAACGATGCGATGCCACAGCCAGGGCCTCTGTATCAAACTGACGAGGGATGTGCCGCTCCAAGATATCGAGGAAATTCTCGCGAATAGCAACCAGTGGGTGCGGTTGATTCCTAACGACCAGGAATCCACTACGCGTTGTCTCACGCCCGCAGCAGTTTCCGGCAGCCTGAATGTTCCGATCGGCCGCCTCCACAAGCTGAAGCTCGGCCCGGAATTTCTAGGAGCCTTCACGGTAGGCGATCAGTTGCTTTGGGGTGCGGCAGAACCTCTGCGGCGCATGCTCAAGATCATTCGCGAGAGCTAAGAGACCGTCACTAGCTTTTTCCGCGAACAACGAAAAATTTTCTACGATGTGGGTACCGTCACGGAAACTTCTTCCGAGAATTGGCTCTCTGATTCGCCCGCAGCCACCGCCGTCACTACGTAAAAGTAAGTCGCGCCGTCGATCACATTGTTGTCCGTGAAGGATGTGAAAGGATCGATGCTGGAATCCAATCGTGAAAATGTTCCGGTCATACCCGCTCGCCGATAAATAAAGTAGCCGATCGTGGGGGACGTGCTCGCGGTCCACGCGAGCCCGACGCTGTGATTTCCGCCCTGCATCCCCGTTCCGCCCAACTCGATTTTGACGGTCGGCGCGTTACTCGAAACAGTGAGCGCGCCAGACAAAGAACCCTTGCTCTTAGGGTTGAAGTTCACCGTGACCGTCTCCGACTGATTCGGAGCTAGCGTCACATTCGATCCCCCGCTCACGCTGAATCCGGAACCTGAGACACTCACCCCCGTAATAGTGACGTTCGCGTTTCCCGAATTTGTGATCTTCACGTCTCTGGTCTCGCTGCCGCTCACAAGGACATTTCCAAAACTCAAGCTCGTCTCGCTCACCTTCAGCTTTATCGACTCCTCCACGCCGGTGCCGCTCAAATTCACACTCGCGGGAGATTCGCCAACATTGGTTTTGATCGATACGGTCCCTTTCTCCGCCCCGGTCCCCATCGGCTTGAAAGCCACGTTGAAATTCATACTCGAGCCGGCAGCCAGTTTAGTAGGAACCGTCAGTCCAGACAGGCTGAAACCCGTTCCAACAATATCGGCGCTGAAGATCTTTAATTCACCTGTTCCCGTGTTCGAGACTTTGATTGTTTGCGTTGCATCGGTCTTAACGGTCACATTGCCGAAGCCGGCTGCAGACGGCGTAACAGTCATCGCATGCGTGCCGCCTCCGCTTCCCGAGTCGCCGACTAGTCCGCAACCAGTTAGTGAGAGTCCAGCAACTAATATCGCGAAGAGGATAGCTAGATTCAGGGCTAAGTTACGCGTTCCTGCGGCAGAAACCACACGCCTAGGCACTCAAAAGCCTCCCAAAGATCAAGATCTGCTGGACAACTAGATTGTGAGGGGACGCTTCGTTGAGGAACCACTGGACGCAAGTACAAAAAGGGGACAGGTAGTTAACCTGTCCCTTTCCAACCACTTATAAATAATAGTTCTACTTCACCCTAGTACCGAGTCCTTGCCGCTCGCGCTAGGGGATAATGGCCCGCACTTCGGTAGAATTCACGCTCTCGAGTCCCGTGTTATCAATCGCCCGCACCACGTAGAAGTAGCTCTGGCCGGATTGAACCGCCGAGTCGTTGTATCCATCATTGACCACCGGCGCCGAGTCAAGAATCGAGTACGGCCCGCCGGACGCTGTTCCCCGGTAGATGTTGTATCCCACCACATTGTTCGACGAACTGGCAATCCACGTCACAGCCACCGTGTGCTGAGCCTGCTGCACGCCCGTCCCTGCAAGGTTGATCGTTGGCGAATTGCTGGCATTGCTGCTTACTGCTACGTTTCCCGTCACCGCTCCAGCGGCAGTCGGGGCAAACGTAACTACGAGGGTTGCCGTTTGATTAGGCGCCAGCGTTGTGCCGCTCGCGCCGGTGGCGCTGAAGCCCGCTCCAGTAGCAGTAACACCAGAGATCATAACGTTTGAATTTCCGGTATTTGTCAGCGTCACATTTACCGTGGCGCTGCTCCCGTCGTTGACGCTGTTGAAATTAAAGCTCGACGGATTGGCGCTCAGAAGCTGAGTCGCCGTCTGGCCGGTGCCGCTCAAGGCGATCGAGATTGGCGAGTTCGGAGCATTGCTCACAACTTGAACCGTTCCCGAAGCGCTCCCGCTCGTTGTCGGCGCAAACACCACATTGAACGTCTTGTTCGCCCCTGCATTGATCGTCATCGGCAAGCCGCTCATGCCGCTGACGCTGAAGCCCGTACCGCTCACGCTGACCTGTGAGACTGACACGGAAGCGGAGCCGGAGTTCGACAAGGTGATTGTCTGCGAATTGCTGCTATTCGTGCTTACCGTGCCGAAGCTGGCGGTTGAAGGATTGGCGATAAGCTGACCCTGGATCCCCGCTCCGCTCAACGTAATTATTGCTGGAGAGTTCGGAGCATTGCTTGAAACCGAGATGCTACCGGTAACGTTGCCGGCTGTTGTCGGTGCGAAAGTCGCGGCGAAAGTGACGCTCGCGCCCGGATTGATCGACTGCGCGCCCAATCCGCTCAAGCCGAAACCTGTGCCCGAAGCCGTCGCTCCGGTAATGTTTACAACAGCATTTCCGGAATTGGTCAGCGTGACGTTCTGCGAAGAGTTGCTACCCACCGAAATATTCCCGAACGGCACGTTCGTCGGATTGACTGTCAAACCTGGCTGCGATTGTGTAGCGGTGCCGCTGAGCGGAATCGCAAGTGGCGAACCAGGAGCGTTGCTCACAATGGAGACGCTGCCGCTCGCGGCACCTGCGACTGTCGGCGCAAATTTCACGTTGAACGAAGTGCTTTGACCTGCATTCAAGGTCGCCGCCGAAAGCCCGGTAATGCTGAAACCGGATCCAGACGCCGAACCAGACGAAACCGCGACGGTGCCAGTGCCAGTATTTGTGAGCGTGACGGATATCAAGGAGCTGTTGCCAACCGCCAGGTTGCCGAAACTCACCGCGCTCGGGTTTGCGCTGAGATGCGGTTGCGTTCCCACACCTACTAGATCGACCGTCAAGGTCGGGTTCGATGCATTGCTGGTAATTGTCACAGCGCCCGTAGCGCTTCCCGTTGCAGTTGGCGCAAACTTTGCCATAAATGTTGCGGTCTGCCCGGCATTCAACGTCATCGGAGTAAGACCGCTGATGCTAAAGCCCGTGCCCGTCGCAGCTGCTTGCGAAATTGCAATCGCGCTCGCTCCGGAGTTCGTCAGCGTTACCGATTGACTTCCGCTGCTTCCCACCGTGACGTTTCCAAATGAAACGCTACCCGGCGTCGCAACCAGAGCTGCGTTCTCGCTTGTTCCAGTTCCCGCGAGGTCCACGCTTTGTGTTGAATTCGGAGCGTTGTCGACAAACTTGATGCTGCCCGTCATTCCCTGCGCGGCAGATGGCGCGAACTTCACATTGAAGGACAAATTCTTAGCCGCAGCGATTGTGGACGGAAATGTGAGGCCGCTCATTGCGAAACCGGAACCAGAAATCTGTGCCGCGCTCAAAACCAAATCAACGTTTCCGTTGTTCACTAGAGTCACTGCCTGTGTCGTGTTCTGCCCAACCTTCACGTTTCCGAATTGGACCTTTCCCGGCGAAACAGCCAGCACCGGCTCCGTGCCAGTGCCCGTCAATGCGATCTTAAGAGAAGAATTCGCGGCGTTACTTTCGATCGAAAGACTGCCATTGATGACGCCCGCAGAAGCTGGTGCCAGTTGTATCTGAAGTGTTCCCGACTGGCCAGCCGGAATCGTCACCGAAGAATTCCCGCCCGCTAAAGTGTAGCCAGCGCCCGTGGCCGACACCTCAGAAAGTTTGATCGCAGCGCTGCCCGTATTCGTGATGGTCACGCTCTGAATTTTGTTGTTACCCACTGCAACGTTGCCGAAGCTCAGGCTCGTAACGCTCGCTGACAGCGTCCCGGTGCCTCCCGCGCTCTTCTTGGCATTGGGTGAGGCGTTCGTAAGGCCCACGCAGCTGGATAGCCCCACGATTGCAAGAATCATCGCCAGGGTCAAAAGCGCTGTGAACGGGCGGCGATTCGAAGAACCCGAAGAAATTGATTGGTTGCCACGGTCGGCAGAGATTGGCGCGAAGGTCGTATGATTGCGAACTTGAATTAGTCTGTTCATGACAGCAACAGTGTAGGGACCGCATCGCGTTGCTATCTACTGGTCAGGGGAACAAACAATGGACAGCGAAGATTAACTGCTCGAAAGGCCAACTGTACTGCACGTGGCGGAAGTACAGCGTTTGCAGAGGAGATAACACCCATTGTCGCCGAACCCTCTACGCGACAAAATCCAGCAGGCTCGCTTTACATCGCAAAAACGGCTGTTTCTGACCAATTTGAACGAATTTGTCGTCGCGCCGCCGATTTCGCCGTCAGAATCACGGCCAAAAATTTCGGCCTCGTAGTACCAAAGGGCAGGTGCAGCAAGGCGAAAGCACACCGCAACAAACCACCCATCCGCCCCGCAGCTCGACTGATTCCATTTACTTTGACTCCAGTTTTTCACGAAAATCGCCTTTCGCCTTGCGCACCTAGCCTTTTTCTTGTAAATGCCCTCCATCCTGCGAGCATCAATCCAGCGCCGCACGCGATTAGTTCAAGACATGCATTCGAACTGCAAAAAACAGGAGACGACGACATGCCATCGGGCCTTAGACCAATTAAAGTAGCGATTTTGACTTTCAGCTTTGTGTTTCTCGCTTCGACCACCTTGCGAGCCGCTTCACCGCCCAACGCCGATCAACCTTCGCAAAAAGTCGTCATAGATTCCGACCCCGGCACCGACGACGCCCTCGCCATTCTTCTCGCCGTTTACTCGCCCGAACTCGATGTAAAAGGGATCAGCATCGTCGCCGGCAATGTTACTGCCGACATGGGCTACGACGATGCACTTCGAGTTTTGTCCCTCGTAAATCGCTGCGACATTCCGGTAGCGAAAGGCGCCGAACATCCTCTTCTACAGCGCCTCGTTACAGGAACCTATTGGAACGGAGCCAACGGACTCGGAGGCGCCGAAACTCCTCCGAGTAAATGCCAGGGCGACCGTCGCTTCGGCCCCGATCTCATCATCGACCTCGTTCACAAATATCCCAACGAGCTCACGATTATTCCCATCGGACCCCTCACCAATATCGCACTAGCCGTCCGAAAAGATCCCTCGATCGTTCCCCTCGTCAAAGGCGTAGTTCTGATGGGCGGTTCAATCTCCGGTGGCAACGTCAATGGCGCCGCCGAATACAACATCTACCAGGATCCCGAAGCCGCCTCGATCGTCTTCAACGCCGGCTGGCCCATCACCATGGTGGGGCTGGACGTTACAGAGAAAGCTGCCATTCTTCCAGCCGACGCGAACAAGCTCGACGAAAAAGCCGGGCCGGTTTCGCATTTCGCCGCCACCGTCGCTCGCTATCAAATCAGCATCGGCGAAGCCTCAGGCGGCGGCGCGGTGCATGACGCTCTCGCCGTCGGCGCCGTGATCGACCCGACTTTGCTTCAAACCAAATTCCTCCGCGTCGACGTTGAAACCGCAGGCGAATTCGCCCGCGGAGAGACCGTGGCCAACCGCTTCGGTACGGTGGAGAAAAATGTTCCGGCTGGCGACCATTGGGACACGGTCGGCCTTACGAAGATTCAACCCAACGTGCACGTAGGCGTCGGCGTAGACGGCCGCCGCTTCATCGACATGCTAGTCACGCGCCTAAGCAACAAGTGAGAACAACCGACGGTAGCCACGACGACGCCTTTCTCGTCGTGGGCTTTCTCTAAATTTTGCTGATTTCAAAACCGGAAAGAAAAGCAGGAAGGAAGGACGTGGCGGCGACCGAAGTCGCCGCCAGCCCGAAAAACTAAGCAGTAAGCACTCGCCCGGGCGAAAAGCGATCTCGCGCCCTGTTCTGCATCCGAAGATTCGAATTAGAGCTAACCGCAAATGGCCCGAGCAAGCGTCGGTCCGGAACTTGGCCAGTCTGCTGCACCGAGATGCCCTGGCCCTCGCCGCTCTCCGTTTGCAGAAAACCCGCGGCTCTCCGCGCAAGCTCGATTCGATTCTCCACTCCGAATTTGCTCAGCAAAGCCGAGATGTGAAATTTCACCGTCCGCACCGTGATATTCAGCACGGAAGCAATCTCTTTATTTGCCTTGTTACGCAAAACCGAGTAAAGAATCTCCTTCTGCCGGGGGCTCAACGAGCCGGGACACGCCACCGCCCGCCCTTCCTCCAGCAACGCTTGCGCACGCGACACCAGTTGTTCCACTAAAATGCCCTGCGCGGGAACCATTACTTCGAAATCCTGTGGTTCCTGACCGCGCACAAGACACTGCATCGCCAAAAGTCCCGCGATACGTTCCACCGCTGATTCCAACCCTGCTTGCGACTCAGCCCGGAACTGCGATACGCCGGTCGTTTTGTCGCAAAACACAAACATATTCGCGGACTGACTTTCTGTCCGTTTCTTTTCCTGTCGAATTAGTTTGGGAAATGCTGCAGCTTTTTTCACTATAAGCCTTCCGTCTGCTTGCCCAGGACTGCTTTCGGCAAAGCCTTTTTTGGTTTTAACTTCGTTGTGCCCTGTGGAAATTCATTCAATCAAGTCGGCAAGCACAAGATAATCGAGGGATGGTATCAGCCGGGCGGCCCCCCTCTTGATCCGCGCCTGTACCACGAAAGACTGGGACTTACGGGCCATAGCGTTGGCAGGTATTGTGCCATCGCCAATATTTTTCGTAACTTACACTTATCGCGTGACATACGATTTCCCCAAGGTACAGGTATGACCTGACCCCCGGTAGAAAGTTCATCTACCCTGCAATTTCTGCCGCCATTTCGGCGCTCTTACTTCACTCAAAAGGAAATTGTCTCTCGCTGTTTCGATCCAGTTATAATTTGCGGTTCGATGCCAATGTGATTTCATTTCGGAGGTCGTGTGTCGATTCAGTACAGAATTAAATTCGCTCTCTTAATCCTTGCGGTACTGGCAGTCACGGACCTTACCCGCGCTCAAATCCCTCCTACTAAGCCGGCTCCTCTGGCCCCGCCCCTTGGGGCAGGCGGCTGCTCCGTTCAAAAAGGATGCTCGGAACTCGCGCCCGATATAATTCAGAGCGCTCTCGGCCCCTCGCCGCTCGAAGAAAGTCTCCGCTATCTCACGGACACCATCGGCGGTCGCGTCACCGGTTCTCCGGCCGCAGATCGCGCCGCCAAATGGGCTGTTGAAGCGTTTCGTCGCGCTGGGGTTGACGAAGTGCACACCGAAAAATTCTCCGTCGCCGTCGGTTGGAGTGAAGGCCACACTCGCGTGGAAGTGCTATCCCCCGAGCCCTTCCCCGTTCGCGCCGTTTCAATCGGCTGGTCCCCGGCAATTCCTGGCGACGGTATAACCACGAAAGTAGTAGACGTTGGCTCCGGCGACGATGCAGGATTTGCGAAGGTAGGCGCGGCGGCAAATGGTTCGATCGTTCTGGTTCATCAGAAGATCCTGGTTACCTGGGAAGATCTGCTGGGCGAATATCAAGTAGCGCCGCAAATTATTTCTCGCGCCGTGAATTCCGGTGCTGTCGCAATTTTCTGGATGGCCACGCGTCCAAATCTTCTCCTCTATCGTCACAACGTCTCCGTAACCGGCGAACTCGAAAAGTTGCCACAAGCTGTCGTCGCGCGCGAGGATGCCGAACGCATGGCTCGCTTCCTCGCCGCGGGCCAGAACGTAAGCGTGCATTTCGATCTGCCCAACCACATCACCGGCCCCGTCAATTCCGAAAACGTCGTCGCTGAAATTCACGGCCGCGAAAAGCCGGACGAATTCGTTATCCTCGGCGCTCACCTCGATTCCTGGGAACTTGGCACCGGCGCGCTCGACAATGGCTGCAACGCAGCGCTCGTGATCGACGTGGCCCGCGTGATCAAATCCTCCGGTTCAGTTCCCCGCCGCTCGATCCGCTTCATCCTTTTCACAGGAGAAGAACAGGGCATGCTCGGCTCCTGGGCCTACGCCCGCAAGCATCGCGACGAACTCGACCGCATGGTCGCTGCCGTGATTTTTGACTCTGGAATCGGCGCCGTCACCGGCTATTCACTCGGCGGCCGCAAAGATGCGCTGCCAGCCATTCGCGAAGCTCTCGAGCCAGTCGCCTCACTCGGCGTAAAAGATTTCACCCTCGACGCAGAATCCGGCACCGACAATCTCGATTTTCTGCTCGAAGGCGTGCCCACCCTCGTCGCCAATCAGGAACCTGCCAACTACATGCTCAACTATCACGCCCAGTCAGACACGTTCGATAAAGTCGATATCGCCCAGCTCAAGAAACACGTAGCCATCGCCGCCGTCACCACCTACGCACTAGCCGACCGCGAAGAACGCATCGGCCCGCGCCAATCCCGCGCCCAAGTCGAACAGCTCCTGAAAGACACCGGCCTGGAAAAAGCCATGCAGGACCAAATCATGTGGCCCCTCTGGCTCAGCGGCGCACGAGGCCGCCAGCCATAAACCACCAGTAAAGACGATCAGTAAATTCCCGCACGATTGGCAAGTTCGACCAAGAGCTCGCGCCTAATTCATGGCAACACTGCCATTCCGTAACGCTGGCGTCTCGCCGGCTCTTTTCAGGTTGATAGCGGCCGTAGCTAGTCGGAAGCTAGGCTCGAGCAGTGGTTCGTCACCCAAGAACGCCCTTGAGAATTCTTGATGGAAAAAACGCCAAAACGATGGCGGAAATTTGGGCGCGTCGTGCTTGATTTAGAAGCTATGAGTCTGCGTCACGCAGAACCTTGCTGAATACTTCGGAGCGTTCGACGAGATCAGCGACGGCATCGACGAATTGCTGGCCCCAATCGAGGTCGAGATGGAAGGCGATCGCATAGGCGTATTTTTGTGTCATCTCGCTAGGCGGAGTCTCGCACGAGTTCATTCGGCTGATCGCGTCGGCGTCCACTTTGGCCAGAAATTCCTTGTACTCGGCGAGTTGGGCAATCATTTCTGAACCGGCCGCGGTAGGACCTTGCAGAGCGTGGAAGAAAATCGCGTTGATGCCCAGGAAGGCAGAAACTAACAGCGCTGTGCTGGAAGTCGACAACACCGCCAATAACGCGATCGTTCCGATCGAGACGATCAGCAGCGTAAAGTTCATGCTGTCGGTGCCCGCCCAGGGACGCTGCGGCGCAGTAGTCGCCGACGAACGGGCGGCGATTTTTTGCAGGGTGCCAGGAAGAGTTCGAACGGCCACGATGAACGAGGCAAACCCCAGCATGAGAATCATCAACACAGCGCGGTTTGAATGAGGCAAGAAGTTCCCTTGAATCAACGCAAAAGTGATTCCGAATCCGGATACGGCCCACGCGGGAATGGAAAGCAGCATACGCTGCGTCAAATAATCGGTATTCATCAGAGCAGTGGTGAAATCCTCCAGTGCACCCTGCAACTGCGGAGTGGGAGTATCGAAATCGAAGCAGTCGTAACCTTTGAACAGGTTACGCGCCAGGGCGTCCTCCTCGGGCTCGAGGTCCAACGAGACATCCGGACCGAGTTGCGTGATCGAGTACAAATCACCGCCCTGCTCGATTTTCACGTAACGCTTCGCGGCCATATTAACGATGGCGGCAGCCAGCGCGCGCGGCAGCGCTCCACGTTCTAGTAGCCAAGCGGCAACAGCGGGTGAAACTCCCTTGGGAGGCTTGTATTGCGCCACCAGAACGGATTGGGGCTCGAAGATGCGGATCGCCAGCGCCACAATAACAAAATAGAGCACCAGGAAAATGAGAGCCAACACTGCGGGCAGATTTCCCGAGTGTGTTAAGAAGCCGTATAAATTAGGCACAAGTTTTCTCGAAGCCCAAAATCAACATTTTGAAAGCAAGCCGTCCAGTAGTCTAACTCTCACCAGAGCACAGCAGCGGTGATCTTCGGAGTTCTCAGACAGAAAAGTTTTGCGGTGATAATATCGCATGCGTCTTTTTGCAGAGAAGATGTGACCCGTCTCCCATGCATGAGTTGCCCGATGAAACGAACAAGTCTAAACGCAAAGCGGTAGCCACACCTCTCGATTCTTGGCCCTTCATCCGCGCGTTAGTGACTACAGGGCTTCTCCTCGCCACTGCTTCGCTGGCGCTTGCACAAACACAGTCTGCGACGAACCGATCGAGGGGCTTTGGTCCCGACGCCTGCGGCCCGGCGGACCCCGCTTACATCCATACCGCTAACGAGACGGGCGGAATACCGATGTTTTTGCAGCGCTCCGAAGCAGCCAAAGCTTTTCACCTTGTGCGCGAATCAACGAGGAGCAACGTAGCAACGGTATTCTGGGCGACTGGAACGCTCGACGCCAAACCACAGATCATCAGAGTACCCGTGGACTCAGTAACCAAGAGGATTACGTTCACGTTCTCTGGAGATACAAAAGGCAACGAGTTCAAGGTGACGCAACCTTCCGGCGGAGCGATCACAGAAAGCTCGTCGAGCACAGAGGTCACGGAATTAAATTGCGGCCGGATTTTGACAGTGACCTCACCCGAAGCAGGAGAGTGGCTCGCGGAGATTACCGGTAAAGGTAGATATTGGATCGAGGCCCAGGCGCAGAGTGATATTTTTTTCGTCAGCGTCGAGTTTGTGAAGCGAGGCGGCCGTCCGGGCCACGAGGGGCTGTTCCGGATCCAGGGGCAACCGTTGGTTGGAACTCCTGCAACACTTCAGGCCTCTGTCTCGGCCAGCGCAACCAAGACCACTGAGTTCTATCTGGTGAACGAGCAGGGCCAGACCATTCAAAAGCTACAAATGGACGCGGTGAATTCCGACCGGCAGTTTCTTGAATTTGTCGGAAGCGTGGCTCTTCCCAGCGTGCCGTTTCGTGTCGCGGTAATGGGTCGCGACTCGAATGACAAACTGTACCAGCGATTCTTTGCGAGTTTATTTCATGCGGAAAGCGTAGAAGTATCTGCAAACCCGGACTTGGACGAGTTATCTCCGGGTAGTACCAGACAAGTCGCATTCAAGGTGCGAAACATCGGCCCTCCGCGCACCTTCAAGTTGACCGTAACAGACACGCAGAGATTCCTAACCAACGTGGACCCGAAAGAGCTGACTCTGGGTGCGGGCGAGTCCGGAACTGTCCGCGTAGATCTGACCGTTCCGGCGGCAACTGCTTCAGACGTTGGAGATGATCTCGTGATCGTCGCCGCCAGCACTGCAGGCCCGCCCACGTCAAACTCCAGTGTCGTGCACCTTTCGGTTTCGCCCTCCCGTCAGAATCCTCGCTGATTCAACCTGCCGCAGGAGAAAACACTCAAGCCTGTCACGCGTGGCATTTTGTTTGAACTCGCTGATGATAAAATCTATCCGTCGGCACAATATGATTGACTACAAAGAGATCGTGATTGGGAAAGGTGAGGACAATTGAATTTGGTCCCGGGCGAGTTGGTCGTCGACGAAGCCGTGTTTTCTGCTCTAAGGCGAGATTGCGAGAAGCTTATCGACACTCGGAAGCGCTTGCCCGATTTCGTGTTTCAGCGCTCATTCGACAGATATTTTGCGATTGAGCACACTCACATCTATCGAAAGGAATTCGGATCATTCCTTTTCAAGCTGTCGAACATATTCAAAGACGTAACTGTTAACTTCATGTTGCTGGACCCCGCGCCTGCCGATCTATTCCATCGAGACTCTTTCTTCGGTTTGGCTTCCTTTCAGCCCGACAGTCTGATTGAAAGATACCTCCCCGTTATGTCCATTAGGAGCATTGTTTCTCTGGCCGTACTCGGAAATGTCGGCGTATTTTGGGGATCGTCGCTCAGTTGGGGAATATTCTGCGATAGGATTTCATGGGAAACGGATGTGATAGCCGTTTCCGGGAGTGTCGATGTACCGGCAATCACCGATTTTCGATGCATGGATGCGTCGACTCTTTCAGGCTACATAAAGAGTCAGTATTGCGTTAAAGATCCTTCCAACTCGATCGCTTCTGACTTTACACGAAGATTTTTAGGCAATTATCCCGTTTGAGGCCGGGGTCTGGAGCGAAAACAGCGGCGCATAGAGAAATAGAGGCAGGCGCCGAGCAATTAGATTCAGATTTCTTGTTTCCTGGCGACCTACGGAAACAAACCGCGCACCAGCGTCGCATCCGCCACGCGTCCCACCGCCAGGCAATACGCCCCGGTCCGCATGTGCGTCCGATGCTTCCGCGCGCTTTCATGCACTTCCGTGAACGCGCGCCGCATCACCGATTCCAGCTTCGCGTTCACTTCCGCTTCCGACCAGAAGAAGCTCTGCAAATCCTGGACCCATTCGAAGTAGCTCACCGTCACGCCGCCCGCATTCGCCAGAATATCCGGCAGCAGCATGATTCCCTTTCGCGCCAGCACTTCGTCCGCATGCGGCGTCGTCGGACCGTTCGCCGCTTCCGCCACGATCTTCGCCTTGATTTGATCCGCATTGTTCAGCGTAATCACGTTCTCGAGCGCCGCCGGAATCAGAATGTCGCATTTCATCGTCAGCAATTCGTCATTCGATATTCGCGACGTGCCCGGCATACCCACCACGGTTCCCGAACGCTCCTTGTAGCGCATCGCCTTCAGCGGATCGATTCCGCGCGAATTGAAAACGCCTCCGCGCGAATCGCTGATCGCAATCACACGCGCTTTCTTCTCCGCAAATAATTTCGCAGCGAGCGACCCGGCATTTCCAAATCCCTGAATCGCCACGCTCGAGCCGCGCACCGACATTTTCTTCACGCGGCACGCTTCTTCCACCGCCACCAAACATCCGCGCGCCGTCGCCTCATTGCGCCCTTCCGATCCGCCGATCGAAAGCGGCTTGCCCGTCACCACGCCGAGTGTCGAATATCCCTTCGTCATGGAGTACGTGTCCATGATCCACGCCATCGTTTGCGCGTCGGTGTACATGTCCGGCGCGGGAATATCTTTCTCCGGCCCGATCAGCGGCAGAATTTCCGACGTGTAACGCCGCGTCATCCGCTCGAGTTCGGACTTTGTCATCCGCTTCGGATCGCAAATCACGCCGCCCTTGCCGCCGCCATACGGAATGTTCACCGTCGCGGTTTTCCACGTCATCCATGCCGCGAGCGCCTTCACTTCATCCAGCGTTACCGCCGGATGATAACGAATCCCGCCCTTTGCCGGCCCGCGCGCCACGTTGTGTTGCACGCGATACCCGCTGAACACTTTCACCTGCCCGTTGTCCATCTTGGTGGGAATCGATACTTCCAGCACGCGCTTCGGCGTGCGCAGAATCTGCCGCAATCCTTGGTCGAGCTTCAGATATTCCGCTGCAATATCGAACTGGATCTGCGCGATCCGGTAAGGATTCAAATCTTCGCGAGGCGCGATGCGCGGTATCGGCTGCGGCGCCGCCTTCGCAAGCGTGGCCATCTTCACTTCCTCCTGGCGCGCGGACAGCCACGCCGTTCGCATTACCGAATCGAAAACTTATGAATGTCGTGTGACTGTAAGTCCCGCGCGAGTCGAAGTTTAGCCAAGCCGTCGAGGATGTCAATCGAAACTCCCGCGAAACATTCGCCCGGTTTTTAAGCCTTGCAAGGGTGTGGAAGGCCTCGCCACAACCGAAGTGCGCGTAAAGCCATTGTTAACAGTATCTTGAAGACCAGTTCCTGAGCCCGTGATTCCCTGAAAGCTCCAAGGCTAATCTGGGACAGTCGCCAATTATCCTCGTTGACCCTCGCCCACCAGCCAAGTTACGCTCATTTCATTCCGCGCAACCGGGCGGCGCGCCTCTTGCGTGCAATCCGGAGACTCGCCATGCGCGTACTCAGTAGTGGAGCCGCCACACACTCGTGATGTCGAAAACGGGAGCGGATTTGCCGGCCACGGACGCGGCGCTGGTTCAGAAAATCACACAGCGAGATGAAGCGGCATTGGCGGCCCTTTATGACCGCTACGCCGGGATGCTCTCGTCCGTCTTGAACCGCATCCTGCGCGACACCCAGGCGGCCGAGGAAATCTTGCAGGATATTTTCTACCAGCTCTGGTGTGGCGCGTCGCGATTCGATCCCGCTCGCGGTTCGTTGCCCGGATGGCTGCTGGTCATAGCCCGCAACCGCGCCATCTCGCGCCTCCGCCGCCACAATCCGGCTGCCGGCGAAGAAATCCTCGAGAACACGGTGGTGATGCCGTTCGACCTTGAGTCGAGCGCGGCGCAGCAGCAACTGCTTACGCGCGTGAAAGGCGCCCTCGAATCGCTGCCCAAGGAGCAGCGGGCAGCCGTCGAGCTTGCCTATTTTGAAGGCATGACGCACAGCGAAATAGCGGAACGAACCGGCGACCCACTCGGAACTGTAAAGACAAGGCTCCGTTCAGCAATCGAGACGTTGAAACGGAATTTGCAATCAACAATGAGTCAGAACACTTAGCTATGACAAACGGCCATCCAACCCGCGAAGAAGATTTCGATCTCTACGTTCTCGGCGCGCTCGAGGGCGACGAGAAGCGCGCGATCGAATCGCATCTGGCCGCCTGCGCCGATTGCGCGCGTAAACTGGCCGCCGCTCGCGGACGAGTCGCCACAATCTCATTCGCCGCGCCCCGCGTCGAACCATCGCCCGCCGTGAAGGATCGCCTGCTTCGACAGGTCCGCGCCGAATCGCAAGCTCCTTCAGCTGTGCCATCAAAGGTGCCGTCCGACAGCGCGAAAGTCCCACGGCGTGAATTTGCTCCACCCGAGCCGCCCCGCGGCATCGCCGGACGCTGGCTCTTCGCAATTATGGCGCCCGCCTGCGTCGCGCTCCTGATCGCCACCGTGATGCTCTGGCGCGAAAACGATCGCCTCACCAAACAGCTCGCCGAGCTCGGCGCGTCCGTCGACAAGACGCAGAAGCAGCTAGGCGACGCGCAGGAGATGCTGCATCTCTACACCTCGAAGGACACGATCAAAGTGGCGCTTGCCCCCAAGCCCGGCATGATCAAGGGCGACGGCGAAGTGATGTACAACGAAAAAATGGGCCTGCTGATGTATGACGGCTGGATTGCTCCGTCGCCCGACGACAAAAGTTATCAGCTCTGGGTCGTTCCGATGGACGGAAAGCCAATCAGCGCGGGCGTTTTCAATCCCGCCACTAGTGACACCGCACACTGGATGGCAAAAGTGCCCGAAGGCATCGCTCCGAAAATGTTCGCGATCACGCTCGAGCCCGCCGGCGGCATGCCGCAGCCGACTGGTCCGATGGTGCTAGTCGGCGGCACGTAGATTTTTCTGTCGGGTTTTTGTCCCAGGTTTTTGTACCGCCGGCGTCTCGCCGGCGTTTTTGAATTTCTCTTCGCAGTTATTTTTTTGGAATTCTCTCGACGCCCATGTATGGGCGAAGCGCTTCGGGAATCATCACCGAGCCATCCGGGTGCTGAAAATTTTCGACTAACGCGATCCACGTGCGCCCTACCGCCAGCCCCGAGCCGTTGAGCGTGTGCACGAATTCCGATTTCTTCCCGCCGGGCGGCTTGAAACGAATTCCCGACCGCCGCGCCTGAAACGCTTCGGTATTTGAGCACGACGAAATCTCCATAAAGTCATTCGTCGAGGGCAACCACACTTCGATGTCGTAAGTCTTCGCCGCCGCGAATCCCATGTCCGCGGTGCACAGCAGCATCACGCGATAATGCAGCCCGAGTTTCTGCAGCACCGTTTCCGCGCTGCTCACTAGCGACTCGAGCTCGTCATAGCTCTGCTCCGGCCGCGTGAATTTGAACATCTCCACCTTCTGAAACTGGTGCTGCCGCTTGATTCCGCGCGTATCTTTTCCCGCCGCGCCCGCCTCGGACCGAAAGCACGCCGTCCACGCGCACACTTTGATCGGCAGCGCGTCGGCCTCGATCGTCTCGTCGCGATAGAGGCTCGTAAGCTGTGTCTCCGACGTTGGCGAAAGCCACAAGTCGCTGTTTTCGATGCGGAACATCTCGCTCCCAAACTTGGGTAGCTTGCCGTCAGCGGTCAGGGAGGCGGAGCTCACCAGAAACGGCGGCAGCACTTCCGTGAACCCGTGCTCGCGCGTATGCACATCAAGGAAAAAATTCGCGAGCGCCCGTTCGAGCCGCGCGCCGAGTCCCTTGTAAACTGCGAAGCGCGAGCCCGCAATTTTGATCGCCGCGTCGAAATCGAGAATCCCCGCGCCTTCGCCAATTTCCCAGTGCGGCTTCGGCGCAAAATCGAATTTAGGCGGCGCGCCCCAGCGCCGCACCTCGACGTTATCTGCTGCGGTCTTCCCCACCGGCACGCTCGCGTGCGGAATATTCGGAATCGTCATCAGAAACAGCTTCAGCCGCTCGTCCAGTTCACTAATGCGCTCGTCGCCGCGCTTGATCTCCTCCGACACGGTTTTCATCTTCGCCAGCAGCGCGTCGCGCTCGGCCATCGCCGCCGCAAGCGTCTCTTCGTGCCCGGCCGCGTGCTCCTTAATCTGTTCTTTGATTTGCTCCTTAGCCTTATCGCCGCCATGAACGATCTTGCCCAGCCGCGCAATCTCCTCGCTGGCCTTGTTGCGCTCAGCCTTCAACCGCTCAATCGAAGTGATAATCTGCCGCCGCTCAGCGTCCAGGTCGCGAAACGCCGCAAGGTCCAGCGTGACGCCGCGGTCCCGCGCCATCTTCTCAATCACATCCAGGTGCTCTCGCACATATCCCAGGTCCAGCATAGGCCCAGCAGAATACCTGAAATCAGTGGCAAGTGAAGGAGTGAAAAGCGGCTTTTTGTCTCGATTAGAAATGTGGAGTGAGGTTTGTTTTGTGCGAGTTGCGGAGAATTCTAGTCGCGGTGTCTCGATTAGAAATCGAGCCGGTGAGAAGACCCACGACGAGGAGTGCGTCGTCGTGGCTACCGGCGCGCGATACGAGCCTTGTACCCTCGGTTTACCGCCGATTAGAAATTGGCATGGAGTCATATTTTCAATGCCTTACGGGGATATTTAATCGCGGAACCGTAGATTAGAAAACGCGGGAAACGAAAGAAACGGAGATCAGAAACCGCGATTCGCAACGGGGAGCGCAAAAGCGGCAAATATTTGCGATTAGAAATTTGTATTGTGCTGATTTCTGGCGACTTAGGACGAATGTTAATTCCAGATTTGCGATTAGGAATTCGAATTCTGTCGGTGAGAAAGGCGCTTGGGCGGAGGCTAAGGCGCCCCCGAATCACGGTGCCACTTGCCATGTAGCCAATCTCTTGCATAGTCAAAAATACCCCGACTCATGCTAACAGGATTGAGGGAATGTTTCTATGCTTATTAATATAGTTCTGGGTACTGGCGGGGCTTACTTCGATGCGAGGGGAGGGGCGCTTCAGCGCTCCGGGAAATAGCTGTTTTTTGATCATGGGCTTTAGCCCTGGCGAAGGGACTTCCCGCGGCTAAAGCCGATTGTGAGTTTGGTCTGTCTCGCTGGACTGAAGTCCAGCTCCCCCTGCTGAAGCAGGGGGCTCCCACCTAAAAGATGTCACGAAACGCTCCCACCCGGGGATTGACACGATACGCTGGCGGAATGTACATTTGGACTGTGAAACGTACATTAATGGAATGATGGCAGGAGGCGTGTGATGGCAAGAGGGCGCATGGCGGTGAAGAGAGTGACGGCTACCGATCTGAGGCAGAACCTGCGGGATCATTTGAAGGCGGCGACGGCTAATACGGTGGTGCTGGTGGAGAATCGACGGCAGCCGGCGAAATACCTGGTGGATAAGGAATTTTTGGATTCGCTCATGAAGGAGCGTGAGTCGGTTCTGGCCACGCTGGAGATTTTAGCTGACCGCTCGCTTGCCGATCGCTTGCTTAAGTTGTCGAAAACGATTGACGGAGATGTTCGCACCGGACGTTTGCTGAAAACTGAAGATGTATTCGGTGAATGAGCAAGCGGAGGAAAAATCGAGGACTTGGGCTCGACCCACACGAGCCCGGAACTGCAATACCCGCTTTTGAGCTTCGCTATACCTCAGACGCAGCCGCGGATATTAAGCGCCTCGATGGCAGCATTCGGAAGCAGTTGCGCAAAGTGCTCGAGAAAAAGCTGGCGATTGATCCTGAGGGTTACGGGCTGCCGTTGCGCGGCGCGCTGACGAATTATTGGAAGCACGAGTTTGGAAATCACCGCATCGTTTACCGGATTTATCCTGCACAGCGTGTGGTGGCGGTGTGCGCGGTGGGTGTTCGGAAACATGGCGATGTCGAGGACATTTATCGGCAGTTGGAATCGGTCGCGAAGGCAGGGCGGCTTGCTGAGCAGTTGGCTGCGGTGATTAAGAGGCTTGTGGAATGATTGGTGGTGTGTGGTCGTGGGTAAGAGTTAAAAGCGCTTCCACGGCTAAAGCCGATTGTGAGTTTGCTCTGTCTCGCTGGACTGAAGTCCAGCTCCCCCTGCTGAAGCAGGGGGCTCCCACCTAACTCCAAACAGATAAGAGGAAAACTCGCGGGAAAGGCGCCGCGAGCGGTAGACGCTGCGCGCGAACTGTGTACCCAGCCCGCCAAGAGGCTGGCGGGCTGGGCTAAATTGTGTTCGAACCTACGGCGCTTGGATAAGCGCGGGCGGATGCTCTGGGCGCCTCAGGAAGTGGGGATTTTGGAGTTGGCGGGCCTGGTGATTGGCTCGAGTTTCTCGATTGAGATTGAATGCAGGCCTCCGCGCTCGAAGAGTTTGCCGCTGGCCTTCACGTACTTGCCTGCGTAGGGCAATAGTTGAGAGCGGACGCTTTTGTCAGGGGTTTCGCTCGAGATCGGGACATAGAGGAAGCCGTCTTCGGAGAGGATTACGAGGGGCGAGCCTCCGCGGACACATTCTTTCAGGCAGTCCTTTGCCACCGGTGTGGTTGCCGCACCCGCTTTGGGGTTCTGAACAAGACAAGCGACATCGCGAACGTAGCCAGTAATGACGCCGGGAGTGCCGTCGGTCTCGTCCGTGGGATTCTGTGAGGGCGCGGCGTGGTCTTTATCATGGTCTGTAACTGCTGGATGAGACTGTTGCGCAAATGCTCCGGGGACGAGCAGCAACGCGCAGAGTGTGACAAGTATTGCTTTCATATTCGACGCTTTCATATTCGAAACTCGACCTCCTCGTTCTTTGTCGTTTTGGTGTTGACCGATCGCTAGACGGCCAACTCTCTCAGACTAGAGTGAGACTGCCTACGAATGTTTAAGTGAGCAGTGAAATCTGAATGCAAGCGTCGAACCCTCTTTCGGTGGGAGCCCTCGCATTGATGCGAGGGGAGGAGCGCTTCAGCGCTCCGGCAAGGGCTTTGCCTCCGACGTGATGGGCTTTAGCCCCTGGCGAGGGACTTCCCGCGGCTAAAGCCGATTGTGAGTTTGCTCTTTTTCGCTGGACTGAAGTCCAGCTCCCCCTGCTGAAGCAGGGGGCTCCCACCCAACGTGCGAAGCGAAACTTCAAAAGAGCCGGCAGGATGCCGGCGTTACGGAACTGACGCGCTGCCTTCAATGTGATTTGTGGTCAGCGGATGCGGTACTCGCCGGGGCGTAGGAATTCGAGAATGCCTAGGTCACGGAGGACTTGGAGTTGTTGCCGGATTTTGTCGCGGACGTGGCGGTTAGCTGGATGCAGATGCGCGAGTTTTTCTTCTGATTTATAGATTTCGGCCAAATCGAATGTCGGCTTGCCGAGAGAACGCACGACACTCAGCACATCGAGCGTCCAGCCGCGCTGCTTGGCATCGAGCTTCGCGAGCGGGCGAATCCGTGCATATTGGGCGCGGACTTCGGCGGACGACATCGGTTTCCCATCCGAAATAATTTGAATTCGAGCGTCTGACGGAATTGAGTGCAGTAGAATATTGCAGCCGACCCAGCCGGCGCGCCGGGCCGTTTCGGCGAGCGGCTTTCGCTTCTCGATCGCGGAAAGCGGAAACGCAAAGTGCGGAATTAAGATGACGTTCTCTACGACCCAATCTGAAATACCGTAGTGCAATGCGAACAGATTTGGGGTGCGGTCTTCCAGGATGGCGCGGACCATTGTGCTGTAAGCAGCGTCCACGATTCGGCGGGAGAACGCGCAGGATTGCGCTTTCAGCTGATACGTCGCTGCGCATTGGGGACATTGGAAATCGATTGCGGGCGTGTTTGCGGCGGACGAATCGAGCGCAGGAGAGTTGCAATTCGTGCAGTATAAATTCGCCGAAGCCCATCCTTCGGTGGCGATTCGGGCGCGCTGGGCATTGCTTGTGTAGGCGTCGAGTCCGCCGCTGGGCAGTGCGACTTGCACTGGCGGCATTAGATCACTTTCCCTGCCGGAGATAAATCTCCGTTAGGTGCCAACGATCATTACTTTTCCCACCGCGGGTGCTCGCTCTTATACGGCTCTATTTCGTGCCTACAAGTCGGGCAACGGTCATTGCACATGCAGCTCCAAACCATGACCCACTCCGTACTGTCCTCCGGACATCGATAGTAGTTGATGTACTGGGCATCCATAGCGCACTTCCCTTCTTAGGTTTTGTCTGGATAAAAGTAACAGCGAATGGCGCCAGTGTGAATTATTTCGAGAGGGAGTCGAATCTAACCAAGAATTCGCTGCGGAAAAAACCGCGCAGCGGCCGGTTTTTTGTTTCGGGGTGGCCCTTGGGGGGTTTGGCCGGCCGGCTGCGCGTTTGGTGAAGCCTGTTCGCGACGAAGATGTGATCGCTACTGGGTTGGGGTCTTGGGCGAAATGTTGCGGGCTACGAGTTTGCCGCCGTCGGAACTTTCGTATTGAATGCTGGCCATGGTGCCGACACTGACGCGGCCCGTGACGCGAGTGCTGTCGTCGATCGCGAATTGCATGGTGTTCGTCTTGTTTTGGTCGGTGACTTCGAGCGAGATCGATTTCTTATCAGGAGCGATGGCGGTGACCTTGCCGGAAACTTCATTGGCTTGCGCGTTGGTCTGCTGTGTCCCATGCCATGCTGCGGAAATACGATGCGCGGACGCGGAAGCAGCGAAAAGCAAGATTGCTGCGAGAGAAACGCCCGAGAGAAAGCTGCGAAGCGTTGGTTTCGAAAACCTTGAGTTTGCCATTAGGCAGTGCCTCCTGGAGGTCTAGTGATTCTCGTATGTGGGCGGGGCAAATTGGGCGGGCTCAGAGGCTTGGGCAGATGCTGGGCCAATCGCGCGGTTTGTTTGGAGTTGGGCGGATGGGCGGCGGGTGGTCAAAGGAAACGTGTTAGAGGACGGGTTAGTACGGGGGCGGCATAGTACGAGCGCGGAGAGGGCGCGAAATTATTGCACGGGGGCGGTGTTTTCTTTTCAGGTGTGTCGATGGAATGACGATGGGCTTGGCGGATTGGGAGCATACGGGGCGCAAGCGCGTGGCGGGCGGCGGGGGAACGGGCTAGGCTTAGAAGCGAAAAACCCCCACCCTTCGCAAGAACCGCGAACGGTGGGGCACCCGTAAAAGAAATACGTAAAGGCTAGAGCGAGGGTCAACGCGATGCGGATACAGAAGAATAGTGGAGGGAATGGCGGGACGGAAGTGCTGGGAACGATGTCGGCAATCCACGCGCCGCAGGTGGAGGATTTTCAGTTTGTGAAATTTCGCACTACGGGCGAGGTGGCGCGGCTCACGCTGGACCGTCCTGAGCACAATTTGCTGAATGAGCGGATGCTGGCGGAAGTGGCGGCGGGAATCAACTCGTTGAGCGAGCGCGCCGAAATTAAATTGATCGTGATGGATTCGGCGGGGAAAGCTTTTAGCGGCGGCATCGAGCTGGGGGAGTATACGCAGCGGCGCGTGTTTCAATTGCTGGACGCGTTTCACAACGCGTTTTCGGCGATGCTGGACACGTCGAAGCCGGTGCTGGTGGTGATCAACGGGCCGGCGTATGGCGGAGGAGCGGAGCTGGCGGCGCTGGGCGATCTGGTGATTGCGACGCCGCGCGCGCGATTTGCACAGCCGGAAATTAAGCTGGGCGTGTTTCCTCCGCTGGCTGCGACGATTCTGCCGTACATCCTGGGGCCGAAGCTGGCGCTCGAGCTGGTGTTGACGGGCGAGGTGATGACGGCGGAGCGCGCGCGGGAAGTGGGGCTGGTGAACTGGCTGGTGAGCGAAGAGGAGCTGCCGAAAAAAGTGGATGATTTGATTGCGAAGGTGACGGCGCAGTCGGGGCCGGTGTTGACGATGGCGAAGAAGGCGATTCTGGGGAGCCTGGGGTTGCCGTTGCGCGACGGCGTGCGGAATTCGATGAAAGTATTTTTGAACGAGCTGGGCGATTTGGAAGATTCGCAGGAAGGTCTGCGCGCGCAGGTGGAGAGGCGGGCGCCGAAGTGGAAGAATCGGTAGGCGCGGCCGCGGGCGCGAAGAATTGACAGCGTGAGATGGCGCGCATAGACTTCCGATGGACAATTTAGCTGGCACGGGTTGAGGGGAAGGCCGTGAAAATCGGCCACGGTCCCGCCACTGTGAACGGCCGGCGCGCGGAGTGATAGCGCGAGCGGCTGTGAGTCAGGAAACCTGCCCGGGCTGGTCGAAGCTGGCACTCTTCGCGAGAAGGAGTGTGGCGATTGGCCTCGCTATTCTCGCGAGGCTTTTTTGTTGCGCGGCCGGAGCTTCTTCTTAGCTCGACTGTCAAAGCGAGCGAGGCCTCGTCCATAGCGAATGCGAGGTCGCCAGAGCGCAGGCAAGAGTGCCTGCGCCACTTGTCGCGAAGCGTTTTTTTTGTTGCTGGGGGAATCGATTGAGGTGCGGCTGGCGACTGCGAAAACTTTTCTGCGCGGCGATTTTTTGCGCGATGCTTGGCTGCGCCGCGGCGCACGCGGCGATTAGGGAGCTAGACGGCGCTCATGCGACAGCGTTAGAGCAGGATAACGCCTCGGCGAAGACTGAGCCCGGGCGAGTCGTCACGGATGAGACTGGGCGACGTGTTGCGATTCCGGCGGACGTGAAGCGCGTCGTGACTCTGGCACCGAATTTGACGGAGACGATTTACGCGCTGGGGCTCGAGGAGCGGCTTGCAGGCGACACGGATTATTGCGACACGCCGCCGGCTGCGAAATTGAAGCCGCACGTGGGCGGGGCGCAGAACCCGAGTCTTGAGGCGATTGTTGCGCTGCATCCGGATCTGGTGCTGGCAACGACGTCGATCAATCGCATCGAGACGGTTGAAGGCCTCGCGAAAGTTGGCATCGCGGTGTACACGACGGATCCGCAGACCGTGCGCGGAATGCTCGAATCGACGGCGCGAATTGCGGGGCTGATGGGGGCGGAGGCGCAGGGGTCGGCGCTCGTCGCGAAATTGCAGGCCCGGCTCGATGCGCTTGGGGCTCGGCTGGGGGATGTGTCGCCAGTGCACGCATTGTTCGTGGTGTGGGAGGATCCGCTGATCACGATCGGGCAAAATACTTTTATAGCGGACGCACTGCGATGGGCGGGAGCGGAGTCCGTGATTTTGTCGCAGCAGAAATGGCCGCGCGTCAGTTTTGAGGAAGTGGTGCGCTTGCAGCCGGACTACATCGTGTTTGCGAGCGATCATGCGGGATTTGGCGCGGAGGAACTGGGCGCGCTGCGATCGCGCGAGGCGTGGAAGCAGCTGCGCGCGGTGGAGTTGGGGCATATCGCGGTGATCAGCGAAGAGATTAACCGGCCGTCGCCGGGATTGGTGGATGCGATTGAGCAGCTAGCGCGAGAAGTGCATCCGAAAGCGTTCCTGAAAAAAGAAAATGGAAAAGTGAAAACGGAAAGTGGGAATTCGGTGCGAGTGGCGGCGATCGAGGAGTTTGGTGCGCGGGCGGCTCTTAGACCCGCCCTTACTGCGAAATTCGATGATGCGTATTTAGGGGCTGCGCTTTGAAGCCGATGACGCCGCGAAGAATTCTGGCGGTGTGCGGCCTTTTGCTGGCGGTGCTTTTCGTCGTGGTGGTGATTTCGCTGCGGATGGGAGCGTATCCGATTTCGATCAGCGAAATCGTGATGACGCTCTTCCGCGGCGTCGCTGGCCAGCGCGAGCAGATCCCTTCGGAATTTTGGCTCGTTGTGTTTGGGCTGCGGCTGCCGCGAATCGCGCTGGGGATTTTGGTAGGCGCGGCTCTTTCGACGGCTGGCGCAGGCTTTCAGGCGCTGCTGCGGAATCCGCTTGCCGATCCGTATGTGCTCGGCGTTTCGAGCGGAGCAGCACTGGGAGCAATCGTCAGCCTGGTGATCGCGCCGCACGTTCCGGGATTAATTCAGATCGCGGCGTTTGCGGGAGCGGCAGCGACAATCACTGCCGTTTATTTTCTGGGGCGGCGCGGCGGACAACTCGACAGCCCCACGCTGCTGCTGGCGGGAATCGTTTCGGCATCGTTTTTGTCGGCCATCATTATGTTCTTGATGACGACGCTCAGCGGCCGCGATATTCGCGGAATGGCTTTCTGGCTCATGGGCGATTTGTCTTCGCCGGCCGCGATCGATTTGCGCTGGCTCTATTTTATTTTGCTCGTGGTGCTCGGCTCGATTTACACCACGTCGTCGGATTTGAATCTGATTTTGACGGGCGAGCAGGAGGCGCGGCACTTAGGCGTGAACGTGAAGCGCGTAAAACTCGTCGTTTACATCGGCGCGTCGGTGCTCACCGGCCTCGCGGTTTCGGTAAGCGGCGCGATTGGATATGTGGGCCTACTGGTTCCGCACGTGATGCGAATGATGTTTGGAACCGACTATAGGCTACTGATTCCCGCGTCGGCGTTGGGCGGTGCGATTGCGATCGTAGTCGCGGACACGCTGGCGCGCACCGTCGTGGCGCCAACGGAATTGCCGGTTGGCGCGATGACGGCTTTGGCTGGAGCTCCCGTGTTTATTTATCTGATGCGGCGGAAAGTTCGATGAGCGCGACAGCGGGAAGCGGAATGTCGAGCGGAGCACGGACGCAAACGCGCCCATTAGGGACGGAGCCGCGCCCGCGGCTCAAAGTCGAACAAGTCAGCTACGCGTATTCTGCAACCGACCGGTCGGCGCCGAAATTTATTTTGGGCCCGGTCACGTTCGAGGCGCAGCAGCGAGAACTGGTTGCGATTCTGGGCCCCAATGCGAGCGGAAAATCGACGTTACTGAAATTGCTCGGCGGCGTGATCAAGCCTTTATCAGGTCGCGTCGAAGTGGATGGAGCCGAAGTAGGCGGCCTCGATTTACGAACGCGGGCGCAGAAAATCGCGCTGGTGCAGCAGGAAAGCGAATTGCTGTTTCCTCTTCGCGTGTGGGAGTACGTGCTGCAGGGGCGGTATCCGTATGGGCGGCGCTTGCGATTTGAGTCTGATGAGGATTGTTTGATGGCTGGCAATGCACTGGCGCAAGTGGGCGCGGACGCGCTACGCGACCGCTGGATGGAGCAGCTTTCGGGCGGCGAGAAACAGCGCGTGATTCTGGCGCGAGCGCTGTCGCAGCAACCTGCGTTGCTGTTGCTTGACGAGCCAACGCAACATCTCGATATCGGCGGCAAGGTGGAATTGTTGCGGCGATTGCGGAAACTGTCGGACGAGAATCGCTACACGGTGGTCGTAGTGACGCATGAATTGAATCTGGCGGCGGAGTTTTCGGATCGGATCGTGTTGCTGCAAAAGGGTAAACCGTTGCGAATCGGGACGCCCGCGCAGGTGTATCAGCGCGATTTGCTCGAGGAAGTTTTTGAAGCGCCGCTTGAGGTGGAGCTGCGAGTGACGGGGCGGCCGCGGGTGATTTTGAGGGGGAGCCATTAGCGAGTATCGCGGAGGCGGATGGTTTAGCCTTCGCAAGCGGCGTTGAGTGATTTGCGGCGCCGTCGACAATCACGAGAGACTCCGCGCAAGGGAAGACGGTTAAAAGCCGTCGCCGCCGCGCGACTGTAAGGCGGAAATTTTTCGGCGCGTGCCACTGTTCTGCGCTCTGAATCGCGAGATTCAGGCCGGAGTGGGAAGGCCGCGCCACTGCTCCGATTGCTCTTTCGAAAATGTGGAAGCAATCGAAGCGAATCGCCGAGCCAGGAGACCTGCGGAGCCTCAATCCGGAAGCGATTGCCCGTTGTAGGCGACGAGTAAGCGCGTCTGGACAACCTTCAGCTCCCGCGCGAGAGGGAGAGGAGGAAAAATGAGACTGGCGCGTTTTTTGGCCATAGCAGTTGGAAGTTTCGTCGTATTCCCTTTTGTAGCTCCCACGCAGACGCAAGCCCAATCGAACTCCACCCGCAACGCAACGATCACAGGAACGCTAACTGATCCGAGTGACGCGGCCGTGTCTGCCGCGCAAGTAACTGCGGAGCCTGTGGGTTCCGCAGCTCCTGCACCACCCATCACCACGCAGAGCGGTCCGGATGGAAAATTCGTTCTCAGGCTTGCTCCAGGACGTTACCGGGTGACGATCAACGATCGGTCGTTCGAACGCCAGCAGCGAGAGTTCACGCTGACCTCCGGCAACACGGAAACTTGGGACGTTCGACTCACGCTGAGGCAGGAATCGGCCACCGTCATCGTGTCCGCAACGACGATACCGATCGAAGCCGATAAATCGCCGTTTCCGGTGGCGGTGATTTCGCACGAGGATATCAGCGAACGCCAGGAATTGTGGCTGGCGCCGATGTTGATGACCTCTGGTGGATTCAACGTGTCGCAAGAAGGCGCATACGGCGGAATCACTACGATGTTTCTTGGCGGCGGAAATTCAAACTTCACGAAAGTACTTATCGACGGGGCGCCGGCAAATCAGCCCGGCGGCGACATCGATCTCGAAGGTTTCGACCTCGGCAATCTGGACAAAATCGAAGTGGTGCACGGCGCGTCGAGCGCGCTGTATGGATCGGATGCGATGACGGGAACGGTGGAGCTTTTCACGCATCGCGGGACGACTACAATTCCGATCGTAAGCGTGTTTGCCGACGGCGGCACATTTGGCACCGGAAACGGCGGCGGAAGCCTGAGCGGAATTCTCGGAAAGTTCGACTACTCGGCATCGGCTTCCTACTTTTCAACGAGCGGCCAGGGACAGAACGATTATTTTCGCAACACCGGGCTTTCGGGGGCTTTCGGATACAAATTCGCCGAGAACAATCAGATTCACGCTTCGCTGCGAAATGATTCGAACGATGGAGGATCGCCCGGGCAAACGTTTGCGCCGACACCGACCAACCATATCAATCAGCACAATTTTTTTGCGAGCCTCATCTGGGAATTCGCGCACGGGCCACACTGGAAATATCGCCTGATGGGAACCGACGCGTATATTCGCCAGACGATTCTCGACACGGACTTTTTTTTCACCTCCCTGAACCGATTTTATCGGACGGGATTGGACGCGCAGGCGAGTTACGTGGCAGCGCGCGGAGGCGTCACTCTGGGCTACGCGTATGAAGTGGAAAATGGCGAGCCGGGTGGCCCGCCACACGTGCGACGGAATAATCAAGCGGGCTACATCGAGGGGCGATATCAATTTTTGCGGCGCGTGCTGGTGACGGCGGGCGGGCGCGCAGAAGACAATGCGAGCTTTGGAACAAAAGTGGTGCCGCGCACAGGAATATCGTATGCCGCGCGATACGGCCACGATTTTTGGGGCTCGACGCGGCTTCGCGCATCGTATGGATTGGGAATCAAGGAACCGACTTTCGTTCAGTCGTTCGAGCAGGATCCCTGCTTCCCGGGCAATCCGGATTTGCGCCCGGAGCGTAGTACAACCGTGGATGCGGGGATCGAACAGATGCTCGCATCGGACCGGCTGAAACTTTCAGTAACGTATTTTCATAACGACTTCCACGATATTGTGAGCTTCAGTCCGGACTCGACTCAGACGCCCACGTGTCCTTTTGGCACTGGAACATTTTTCAATACCGATAAGGCTCGCGCGTATGGTGCGAATGCTGCTTTCGAAGCAAAAGTGACAAACTGGCTGCGCTTCGCCGGGAATTACACCTACGACGACTCGCTCGTCCTCGCTTCGCCGAACGCGATCGACCCGGTCTTGCAGCCGGGCAACCGACTATTTCATCGCCCGTTGCATTCGGCGAACCTGGTGATGAACGCGAGGTGGCGGCAGATGAACTGGTTGGTGGCCGGAACCTATGTGGGACGCGCCACGGATAGCGATTTCGATGGGATGGGAATCACCAGCGATCCAGCCTGGGTGCGATGGGACACGGCGGCAATCTTGCCAGTGCATTATGGATTCTCCGTGACGGCGCGCGTGGAAAATCTCTTCGATCGAAAATACCAGACGGCTGTGGGCTATCCGGCGCTGGGGCGGAATTTCCGGTTGGGCATGAAGTACGTGTGGGGCGGCGGTTAGGCGAGTTGGTGCGGAAAGACTGGCCTTACAAAATTGTTAGCGGCCAATTTGTCCTGTCGGGATAAAAGCAGCGCGGTTCGAATGCTATAATCGGAGGCTCGTCATCCGTTCTTATGGCAAGGATTGCGCAAGAGATGCGTGTTTCGCCCGAAGTGATGGCCCGCTACGAGCCGGTCATCGGCCTCGAGGTGCACGCGCAGCTCAAGACACAGACGAAAGCGTTCTGCGGGTGCTCGACGCGGTTCGGAGACGCGCCGAACAAGAACACGTGTCCAGTGTGCCTGGGTTTGCCTGGCGCGCTGCCCGTGCTGAACCGCAAGGCTGTGGAGCTGGCGGTGCGAGCGTCGCTTGCGCTGCAGGCGCGGATTCATGAGCGGTCGCGGTTCGCGCGCAAAAATTATTTCTATCCGGATTTGCCGAAGGGCTACCAGATTTCGATGTATGAGCTGCCGTTGGCGACTGGCGGGGCGCTCGAAATCGAGATTGAGGGCCGGGCGAAGAAAATCGGGATTACGCGCCTGCATATGGAAGAGGACGCGGCGAAGAATCTGCACGAGGGCTTCCCGGATTCGGACAAGTGGAGCTATATCGATTTCAACAGGGGCGGAGCGCCGCTGGTAGAAATTGTGTCGGAGCCTGATATTCGGACGCCCTCAGAAGCGTATCAATACTTGAACACGTTGAAGCAAGTGCTGGAGTACACGGACGTGAGCGACTGCAACATGGAAGAGGGTTCGCTGCGGTGCGATGCGAACGTGAGCGTGCGTCCGCGGGGCGAGTCGAAATTTGGAACGAAGGTGGAAGTGAAGAATTTGAATTCGTTCCGGTATTTGTCGCATGCGCTGGAATTCGAGATTGAGCGGCAAATCGGAGTGCTGGAATCGGGCGGCAGCGTGACGCAGGAGACGCGGCTCTGGAATGTGGCGGGGGGAAGGACGGAATCGATGCGATCGAAGGAATTTGCGCATGATTACCGTTATTTTCCCGATCCGGATCTGCTCCCGGTTATGGTGATGGAGCCGCTGGTGGCAGAGGTACGCCGCGGAATGCCGGAATTGCCGGCGGCGAAAGTGGCGCGATTTGTTGGGGCGTATGGAATCGCAGCGTATGACGCAGGCGTTCTGACCGCGGAAAGCTCGCTGGCAGATTATTTTGAGGCGGTGGTCCGAGCCGGGGCTGGAGCGAAGGCGGCGTCGAGTTGGATTTCGGTGGAACTGCTGCGGCGATTGAAGGATGCTGGGAAGGATATCGCTGATTGCCCGGTGAAACCGGCGGCGCTGGCCGGACTTCTGAAGAAAGTGGAAGGCGGGGAGATTACGGCGGCGAGCGGAAAGAAAGTGTTCGAGAACATGTTCGAGACGGGAAAGAGCGCGGAGGAGATTATTGCGTCGGAAGGTTTGGCGCAAATTTCGGACGCGGGATCAATCGAAAGTGTTGCACGGCAGGTGGTGACGAAGAGCCCGGAGAATGTGGCGAAATACAAATCGGGTAACGAGGCTGTGTTCAAGTTTTTTGTGGGGCAGGTAATGAAAGAGACGCGCGGGCAGGCCAACCCGCAGATCGTGAATGAAATTCTAAAACGCGTGCTCGCGGAAGCGTAGGGGGTGTGATGGCGACGAAAGCGGAAACATCGAAAGTGCTGAAAGAGGGCGACAAGGCGCCGGCGTTCCGGGTGACGGCGGACGACGGGGAAAAAGTGTCGCTCGGGGAGTATCGCGGGAAGAACGTGATTCTGTTTTTCTATCCCAAAGCAAATACTCCCGGTTGAATCAACGAAGCGTCCGAGTTTCGTGACGCCATCAAGAAGTTCGAAGGGGAAAATACCGCGATCCTGGGCTGCAGCGCGGATTCTGTGGAAGCGCAGACGAAGTTCAAAGTGAAGCACAAACTGAATTTCCCTCTGCTGGCCGACACCGAATTTGAGGTGATTGAGTCTTTCGGCGCGCGAAGGATGAAGAGTTTCCTGGGTAAATCGTTTCTCGGGATCGTGCGGATGACGTATTGGATCGATCAGGACGGGTTGATTCGCAAGATTTGGGACAATGTGACGCCGAAGGGGCACGCGGCTGAGGTGCTGGCTGCGATTCGCGGGGAATAGCGGCGAAGCTGTGCATTCCTGATTTGCTCTGGACGACAACGATTTGTGGGTCGCCTTCAGGGGCGACATCACGGAACTAATCGGAAGGGGCTTTAGCCCCTGGAGTTCCCCGCCCACGAGCGTTGTTGCGCTCGCTTCATCGGGGCAGACTGAGTCGCAAACCGATTAAATCGTGACGCGGAAGGTGTCGGCGTCTGGTTCGATTAGGGCATTGTCGATCAGGCGGGTTTTTCCAACGCGCGCGGCGATTAGGACGAAGCAGCGGTTGCGCAACAGAGTAACGGGCTCGAGAGATTCTGCATCCACAATTTCCACGTAGTCGGTTCTCACTCCTGGTTCTGAATCCAGCAAACGGCGAATGGTGGCGATCAGGTGCGCCGCGTCACGTTGTCCCGCGATGATTTCGGCTTTCACGGCTTCGAGGGAGCGATAGAGCGCGGTGGCGGCGCGTCGATCGTCGGCGCTTAAGTACGCGTTGCGCGAGGAGAGCGCGAGGCCATCCGGTTCGCGCACGATGGGGCTGACTACAATCTCTGTGTCGAGGTTCAGGTCGGCGGCCATTTGCTGGACGATGCGGCATTGCTGGGCGTCTTTGCGGCCGAAGTAGGCGAAGTGGGGCTGCACGATTTCGAAAAGTTTCAGAACCACGGTGGCTACGCCCTGAAAATGGCCGGGGCGGGAGCGCCCTTCGAGGCGATTGCTGAGGCCCTCGACGTCGATCAGCGTGCGAAAGCTCTTGGGATAGATTTCCTCCGCGGGCGGAGCGAATAAATAATCGACGCCGAGGCTTTCCAGCAGGACGCGATCGGATTCGAGCGTTCGCGGATATTTCTGGAAATCCTCGGCAGGACCAAACTGTTTTGGGTTCACAAAAATCGAGACCACTACGGGCGCGCACTGCGCCTTCGCGGCTTGGACGAGAGACGCGTGGCCTTTGTGCAACGCACCCATCGTGGGGACGAAGCCGAGGACGCGGTCTTCGTGACGCGCGGCACGGCCAATCTGCTTCATCCAAGAGACGGTGCGGACGATTTCCATTAGAACTTTTCGTTTAAGGAGGTGCGACTCGGAGCTGCGGATGGCATCAGGCGGAGGCCTTCGTGGCGCGTTCGCGGTAGAAGAAAATTAGATCTGAGGAATTTGGTGTTGCGCCGAGTTGGCGAAGCATTGTGGCGACCTGGCCTCGGTGGTACGTGCCGTGATTCACGAGGTGCTGGAGCATTTGCCAGAGCGGCGCGGCCTGGGGAACACCTTTGGTGGTTTTATGTTCGATTACTCGGGAGATGTCTTCTTCTTTAAGCGCGTCGATGTAGCCGACGAGAGCCGTCTCGACTTCTTGCCAGCGGTGGCGAAGAGAGGCGAGCGTGGGGAAATCGGAGGCAGGGCGGAACGAACTTGCGGAGCGGCCGTGCCAACGCTCGAGCCAGAGCCATTCGACTTCGCAGATGTGCGAGAGCGTGTCGCGGACTGAGGGGAAACTCGAGCCGATATCGCGCGTGAATTGTTCGTCGGATAGAGTGGAACAGGCGTCGAGCGAGCGGCGATTGGCCCAGGAATTATATTCGTAGAGAAGGCAGAAATCTTCGAGGTTCATTCGAGGCTCCTGATTTTTAGCAGGGCAGGCTTCAGCTTGGCACAGATTGAATTTCCTGCGCAAGAAGGCAGCCCGTAAAAACGGAAACCCTGCCGGTCTGAAGACCGGCGCTACAAAAGCGAACACACAATGGCACGGAGCCGCCGATCAGGTGCGTTGGCGGGCTAGGAGTTGCTGGCGCAGCTCGGCCGGGGAGTGGTAGGACTCGGCGTCCGAGGGGAAGCTGCCGCTTTGCACGTCGTTGCAGAACTCCGTGGCTGCGCGCGTGATTTCGGCTGAGAGGTTCGCGTACTGGCGCGCGAATTTCGGCTTGTGGCCCATTGTGAGGCCCACGAGATCGTGGAATACCAGAACCTGGCCGTCGCAGTCCGGGCCTGCGCCGATGCCGAGCGTCGGGATGCGAAGCTGGCGGGTGATTTCGGCGGCAAGATCGCGCGGGACGGATTCGAGAACAACGGAAAACGCGCCGGCTGCTTCGACGGCGTGGGCATCGCGTTCGAGCTGCTTGGCTGCGTCGGGTGTTTTGCCCTGCACGTGAAAGCCGCCGAGGGCGTTGATGGATTGTGGCGTGAGGCCGACGTGACCCATCACCGGAATCTCGGCTTCGACGAGGCGCGAAATCAATTCGAGACGGCGTTCGCCGCCTTCGATTTTCACGGCTTCTGCGCCCGCTTCCTTCACGAGACGAATGGCGTTTTGGACCGACTCGTTGATCGAAACATGAAAGCTGCCAAACGGCATATCGGCAACGAGCAGAGCGCGTTTTGTACCGCGACGGACGGCGCGCGTGTGATGCAAGATTTCATCGAGCGTGACGGGCAACGTGCTGTCGTAGCCGAGAGTGACCATGCCCAATGAATCGCCGACGAGCAGCATATCGACCCCCGCCTCGTCGAGCAGACGCGCGGTGGGATAGTCGTAGGCTGTTAGAAACGTGATCTTTTTTGTTGCGGGGGAGCCGGGAAAGACCTTGCGGGAGAGAATGTCAGGCACGGTGACTTTACCGTTGCCCGCACGCGGTGCAACACTCATTTTCGCCTCCGGTGCCGCTCCCAGACATCGGGATGCAGCCCACTAGCTGATTGGATGCTATCAGAAGGCGGCGGGTTTGGGCAAAGATTTCGAGAGTGTGCTTTCGGAAGCGCTCCCGGCAAGCCGGTTCGTAACAAAGCGGGGACAAGCCCCCGCACTCCAAAAACGGCGATTTGTAACGATTAGGGATTCGCTAGGAATCCTATTTTCATAGGCTTATGAGGAATCTTAATTTACTGTGTAACGATTAGAAAAAGGGCTCTCTGACGTCTAATCGATACAATTGGCCTGCCGGAACCGACCATTGGGTTGGCTCTCAGGCTTGGGTGACCGGGGCGGGCATTTGGGGTTCGACGCCTCGCCAGCCTACGGGGCGTCCCCTGACGGCTTCTCTGAGAGCGCGGAAGAGGACCACGTACATCATCTGGCGGTAGTAGAAGCGCTGGAGAATCAGCGGCGCCAGGAGGGACCAGTCTTCGTTCTTTTCAAGGGCAAAGGCGACTACGCACGTCAGCAGATCGATCATCATGAAGATTGCGAAGAAGATCAGGGAGCGTTCGACGTCCTGGGATGTCCAGAGTTGGGGCAGGCGGGCGATGCGAAGTTGCGCCAGGCCCCAGAGAGCGATCGAGAGTAAGAACAGAAGATCGATTACCGGCGAGACTAACGGCAGCAAAATCTGGAACAGGAAAATATTGGGTATTGCGACCCAACCGAGAGTTCCGTAACGGGGCTTGCCTACTGCGTCGCGGTGCTTCCAGACGGCTTGCAGCGTGCCGAAGGTCCAGCGGAAGCGCTGGCGAATCAGGGCTTCGACGGTCTCGGGAACTTCTGTGCGGCCGATGGCGTCTTCGTCATAAAGAATCTTCCAGCCTTCGCGGCGGATTGTGAGGGTGAGGTCCGTATCTTCCGCAACCGTATCGCCTGAAAATCCTCCGTGACTTTTCAAAACGTCGGCGCGCCACGCGCCGGCCGCGCCCGGCACCACCGGAATGCAATTCAAGAGATCGAAGGCGCGCTTTTCGAGATTCTGGCTGGTGATGTATTCGAGAGCCTGCCAGCGAGTAAGCCAGCGATTGCGGTTCATCACTTTTACGTTTCCGGCGACGGCGCCAACGTTGGGATCCGCGAAGTGCCGGGCCAGAAGAGGAATGGCGTCGGGATCCACAATCGTATCGGCATCGATGGAAACGACGATTTCGCCTGTTTCTTCGGCAAGACCGTGGTTCAGGGCCGTCGGCTTGCCGCGATTGGGCTGCAGAAGGAGCCGCACGTGCGGGTCTCGGCCAAAATTTTCGCGCACCAATTCGGCGGTGTGATCGGTGGAACCATCGTCAATCACAAGAACTTCGAGCTTTGGATAATTCGAGGCGAGGACGGATCGTATGGTATCGAGAATCGCCGCTTCCTCGTTGTAGGCGGGGATCAGAACGGAAACAGTGGGCTGGTAACCCGGGTGGTCCGGCGGAGAAGGCCGGAGTTTTTCGGCCAAGGCAAGCAAACCAATCACGAGGGCGCGGCCGCTGACGAGCAGGATTCCGGCGATAAAAATGAAACCGATTGCGCTGCGAAAGATGCGGAACACGTCAAAGATGAAAGCATCGGCGCGCGCGAGCAGCCATTCCTCGTGGCTGAGCGGCATCATCACTTGCGCTCGCGTCTGATTCAGGAGGGCGGGCACGGAAACGAATTCGAAGCCTTTGGCGCGAAGTCCATCGATCACGCGTGGCAGCGCTTCGACGGTGTGGCTGCGGTCGCCGCCGCCGTCATGCATCAAAACGATGTTGCCCTTTCCGGCTGAGGCATCGGCGATCACGCGCTGGACAATCGTGTCCGCGGGAGGCGGGAGACCGCCGTTGGGCTCACCCCAATCGTGCGGATCAATCCGCGCGCCGACAATGATGTAGCCCATGGCCTGGGGAATCGGGAGCATCTGGACTTCGCTGGCGGTTTCCGGCTGGTGATCGATGCCGTAGGGCGGGCGAAAGAGCAACGTCTTCACCCCCAGGCTGCTTTCAAGAAGCAACTCGGTGAGATTCAATTCGATCTGCAGTTGGGATTTCGAAAGCGTTTCGAAATCGGGATGCGTGAACGTGTGGTTGCCCACCTCATTGCCGAGAGCAAATTCGCGCTTCACGAGGTTTGTTTGCAGATTCGCCGTTTCCCCAATCACGAAGAAACATGCGGGAACATTCTTCTGTTTCAGGATATTGAGAATCTGGGGCGTCCACTGGGGGTCGGGGCCGTCGTCGAAGGTTAGCGCGATTTTCTTGGGCATATCGCCCATCTGCTGGATTCGCCAGGTGAGCGGATAACTCGTAAAGTTTTCATCGTCGAACAGATCGGTATCGGGGTCGTAGTCAAAAGTCCGATGCCCGCTCTGCGGCGTGGCTGTGATGCGCCAGATATCGCCGTCACCTTCCAGGATCAAATCGTATCCAGGCGGCACGTCCTCGAGTTTCTTGCGAATTGCATCGTCCGGGCGAGTGGCGTCCCAGATATACCAGAGCGACGGGTCTTCCATGCCCAGGCGCCACAGGGCCGTGCCCTGAACGTGCGCGCGCTCGGATGCTCGGATTTGGTTGTAGGCGGTGATGCCATCGAGCATCCAGACGTTGTGGACGAGGTCGTGTTCGTCCTCATAGGAAAAGTGCGGGCTCATGGAATCAGAATCGAATTCAATTTCGGTTTGCGATTCGACCGCGGTGTTTGCCCCCTGCTGGAATGTGACGGCCTGGGCCACGGGATGGGGGTCGGCTTTCGTTTTCGCCGGCCAGTCGTAGCCGTAATTGGCGATACCCATGACGATCTTTTCCGGCGGGACGAGCTTCAGGATGTTGTTGGTGTTGCGAACGAACCAGTCCTGCGAAACCACCGGGCCGGGGGGCGATGCGGGCCAATGAAAGTCGTAGTTCATCAAAATAATCGCATCGGCCTGGGAGCCGAAATACTTGTAGTCGTAGCTCCAATCGGCAGCGGGAAGGGCGACCATCAATTTCAAATTGGCTGCGTGCAGAGACAGAGCGAGCTCATGGATGAAATGCTGGAAGTCTTCCTGGCTTTCCTTGGGAACTTCTTCGAAGTCGACGACAATGCCGGGTTCATGATCGGAATTAGCGAATGCTACGAGCGCTTTTGCAAGCTTTTCCCGCGACGCCGGGCGGGACAACATTTCCGTCATTTCATCAATCTTCCAATCCTTGCCGTCATAGTTGTTGACCATTGACATGGTGGGAAGTTCGACGCCCTTGGTGGCCTTGATCGATTGCAGCCAATTCAGGAGCTTGGGATCCTGGTCAATGTCCAGGTGGCCATCCGCCGACACTGCGTGGAGAGCTTCCGGGAGCAAGAGGTCGATGTCGTGATAGT
The DNA here is from genome assembly GCA_963721825.1 of uncultured Acidobacteriota bacterium. GTDB lineage: Bacteria > Acidobacteriota > Terriglobia > Acidiferrales > UBA7541 > Palsa-295. The sequence continues at coordinate 141,872 of CAVRLE010000005.1, forward strand.
GAGATTGCAGAGAGGCGAGGCTGTTGGAATCCCAGCTGACGTAGAATGCGGCGCGCAGCGGATCATAATTCTGAGGAATTTTGCCGAGTTGTGAGACTTTGTGCTTTCTGCCGGGGCGAACGGCCTTCGCCTTCAGGCGGCCGCGAATGGCGTGGAGAGTGCCGTGCGTATCGGCGCGAAGAATATCGGGCAAATCGGGGTTGCGAATCAGATTGACGACGAAAATAACGAGAACAATGGTGAAAAATCCGCCCGCAAGCTCGAGAACGCGGCGAGTGCGGCGCCAGCGACGGCGTTGCTCGTCGTAGAAAATGGGCTTGCGTTCAGGCATTCAGGCAATCCAAGCTAGCCGTCCGATCGTGGCCTGTCAAATCGCGTGTCAAATCGCATGTCAACAACGTGTCGATGACTCCCACAACTAAGATGCGCACCCACATCGCTTTTGCCGCACTGACGGGGCTGATGCTGAGGGTTTATTTCGTGCTGAAATTTCCCGTAACGCAATCAGGCGATGCACCATTCTACATCGAGCTGGCGTGGAATTGGTTGAAGAACGGAGTGTATGGGTTCACGGTGAACGGGCAGCTGACCCCGGTGGATATGCGGGTTCCGGGATACCCGGCATTTCTGGCGGCGATTTTCGCCTTTGCGGGGAAATCGCCGCGGGCCGTGATGCTGGCTCAATGCGTGGTGGATGTAGCCGGGTGCTTCTTGATTGCCTTGATTGCCGAGCGGCTGGCGGCGCCGGAATCGAGAAGGCGAGCTTTCATCGCGGGGTTGTGGCTGGCGGTGTTGTGTCCCTTTACGGCGAACTATCCGGCGGTGGTGCTTACCGAGACGCTCGTCACTTTTCTGACCGCACTTGCGATTCTGGTGCTGTTCGAGACGGATCTGGGGCGACGGGCGATAAACGGCGCCTCGACGGGGTACATCGGAAATGAATTTTTTGCGAATCCGTGGCTGCTGGCGGGAATCTTGGTGGGATTCGGGACGCTTGTACGGCCGGAAACGCCGCTGCTGTTGATTTCGGGGGGACTCGTATTGTGCACGAGATGGTGGCGGCCGCGGGATTGGGCGAAGCTCGCGCGAGCGGGAATGCTGCTCGGGTTAGGCGTTCTAGTGCCGCTCTTGCCGTGGGCTGCGAGAAATTGGAGGGTGCTGCACAAAGTGCAATTTCTCGCGCCGCGTTATAGCGAATTACCGGGGGAGTATACGCCGCTGGGATTGACCGATTGGACGAGCACATGGATGTGGCGTTTTCGCGACGTGTACCGGGTCACTTGGAAGGTGAATGACGAGCCGATCTCAGCGGACGATCTTCCTGCCGGGGCATTCGATTCTACAGACGAGCGGGAGCGCGTCGCAACTCTCTTCGAGAAATACAATGAGAGCCTAACGATGGGGCCGGAGATCGACAGCCAATTTCGCCAGATTGCGCGCGAACGGACCGAACGGCGTCCTTTGCGGACGTATCTCGAGATTCCATTCTTGCGGACACTCGTGATCTGGTTTACGCCGCGCGTTGAGCTATTGCCGGTATCGGCGCGGGTGTGGCCATTGCGGGAGGAATGGGAGGAGGACCGGGCGGATTTGCTGGCGACGCTGGCGCTGGTGGCGATAGATGCGTTTTATCTCGCGCTGGCGATCTGGGGGGCGTGGCTGGCGCGCGATCGGCCGGGCTGGGCGCTGCTCGTGGTTTTTATTCTCGTGCGCACCATTTTCTTTTCGATCTATGTGGAGGCGCCTGAGCCGCGCTACGTGCTGGAATGTTTCCCGGCGATTATCGCGCTGGCTGCGCAGCCATTCGCGCGGGTGCGGGGAAATCAGCTTTCTTCAACCGGCTCGGGATGAATCGTGAGGCGGAAAATTTGGGGAAAGCGTTCCTTCACGCGATCTTCGAGCGCGGCCGTAATGTCGTGGACCACGGTGATGGGAAGGCCGCCGTCCATCGCGCAATGGCACGAAACTAGAATTTTGTGATCGACGTTGCGGACGTGAACTTCGTGGCAGTTAAGCAGTTCGTGGTATTCCGATTGAAGTGAATTCAGGAAATCCTGAACTGAGCGCGAGAGGCCTTTCATCTCTTCGGCGCCTGCGATTCGCGCGCCAAGCGGCTCGATATGGATATTCACTCGGGCTCGAGGATCGGTGGCGCGGCGGATGTCTTCTTCGAGTTCTGTGGCGCTGCGATGCGCTTCGCGCAGGCTGGAGCCTTCGTTCACTTCAAGATGCAATTCGATGAAGAGGCGGCCCTCGAACTGATGAGCTGAAAGCTCGTGGACGGCGAGGCCTCGGCGCTGCGCCACGGCGCGAACCGTTTCGAACAGATCTTCGTCACTGCGGGCGCGGGGCTCGACGTGAACAACTACGTCCGCATCCGGCACGATTTTCTCGATGTGCTGTTCGACGGCGTCACTCGCGATGTGAGCCTGTTCGAGGCTGGCGGTGCGGGGGACGCTCATCGTGACATCGACGAAATAGCGCTGGCCGGAACGGCGGACGCGAACGCGCTCGCTGCGCAGAACGCCTTCCGTGTTTGCAACCGCTGCGGTGATTTGCTGCTGCAGGCCGCTGGGAGCTACATCGAGCAATGCGTCGACCGTTTTTTTGCCGAGGCGCGAGCCGATCCAGATGATGACACCGGCGACGGCCAGGGCGGCGAAAGCGTCGAGCGTGCCGAGCCACGGGATGTCGTATTTCATGCCGATCCAGGCGCCGGTGATTCCGAGAATGACGACGAAGGTGCTCCAGACGTCGGTGGAAAAGTGGAGCGCATCGGCTTCGAGGGCTTCGCTGGGATATTGGCGGGCGACGCGAGCGAGTCTGCGGGAGCGGACGAGATCAACCATCATGCAGATGCCGAGGATGATGATGGCCAGCAAGCTGGGCCGGATGTGGGTTGAATGGAAGAGGAGGCGATGGATTGCTTCCCAGATAATGTAGACCGCGGTGAAAACGAGCAGAGCGGTTTCGACGAATGCGGAGAAGCTTTCTACTTTTCCGTGGCCGTAGAGGTGGTCTGCGTCGGCGGGCTTGTCTGCGACGCGAACGGAGAGGAACGTAATCACGGCGGCGATGAGGTCGAGAATGGAATGCAGCGCTTCGGACAGAATTCCGAGGCTGCCGGTGATTACGGTGAGGAAAATTTTCAAGCTGACGAGAACGACTGCGGAGCCGACGGAGGCGAGAGCGGCGAGGCGCTTTTCGTGAGTTGCTTGTTTGAGAGGCTCGTTCATTCGGAGTGGGCTGGGCGACGCTATGGATTAACGTCGGGCGATTATACGCTGGCGACGCTGGAGAAACAGCGTTGGGATGAACGCGGCACGCCGTGGATTATTTCAGAGCCGGCGCCGGGACGAGTGGCAGGCGACGCGGCTCGCCGTGGAATCCGCGGACTTCGACTTCTTCGAGAAGCAGAGACGGGGCGACGATTGAACTGGGGATTCCGCCCTGCGCTCCACCGAATGAGCCTAGAGCGGTGCCAGCGAAACCGGCTGCGGGATTCTGCATGTAATCGTAAACGGCGAGATCGTCGCCGATGGCGAGCATATTTCGCAGCGAGCGCAAAGTGAGGCCTTCGAGGTGTCCGCCGCGGACTAATTCCTCGCGGCCGTCTGCGACGTAGACGCGGTAATAGAGCAGAGGGATGCGTTCGCCGCTGGCAACGCCTCCGGCGATTGAGCCGAGAAAATCGGAGAAATCCTGCTGGCCGAGAGAGGAGAGCGCGGGATTATCCATGCGTTTTACTTCGATGCACCATTCGTGGCCGTCCTGGCGGCAGGCGTCGATGAATTTTTTGCGCAGGTCGGCGGCGTTTGATGCGTCGGAGGACTGGAAAATCAGATTGCTGGCTAGAGGCTTGGTGTCGGAAAGCATCGCCGAGCGTGCGTGGCCGTTCGAGGCTTGGAATTCGGGTCCGGGGCGGCGCGACATCAGGAGATTTTTCAGGACGCCGTTTTGCACGAGTTCGACGCGCTGGGCTTTCACGCCTTCATCGTCAATCTGGTAGTGACCGAGTAGCGGATGATTTTGGTAGTCAGCTATCGTGGGATCGTCCACGAGCGATACGGTTGACGGGAGGACGCGCGTGCCTACGCGGCCGGTCCATTCGCTGCGGCCGCCCATGCGATCCATGATTTGGTCGAAGGCGGACATCATGGAAAGAGGAGGACGCGCGCCGGAAAGTGACGCTGCCATTAGTTGCGCTAGCACGGAACTCGTGGCGGAGGCGTCGAAAAGGACAGGGCCGGTGTAATCGGGAACCAGCGGGGCTGCGCGGAGCTGCATCAATTCCGAGCCGGCTTGCGTAAGACCCTTGGAAATCGTCGCGGGATCGGGAACGTCGCCAGGCTTGGCAACATAGATCGCGTAAAAGTTGTGGAGCGGCATGCCGTCGTCGGCTTGCGTGTCAAAGGCCGCTTCGACGGCTGCCAGATTTTTCGATGTGCGGAGCTCGGTGCCTTCGCTATTCGTCAGATAATAGGTGGTGTAGACAAAATAGTAGTTCACGCGCGTGCCGTAGAGCTGCGGGAAGCTCTTTAGCGCCAGCGACGCTGCGCGGGCTTCGTCTTCCCACTTGCGGGAAGTCCAGTCCGGCAATTCGCGGGGATCGATCTTGACGAGCGCGCGCTCCTGCGAAAAGTCGTCGATCTCGGGAGGCTTCGTGAGGCTGCGGAGGAATGCCTGCTTGAGCGACAATTGCGTCGCCGCTTCTTTGTAGGCCTGATCGGTGGCGAGCCACAAATCCTGGCGCAGTGAGTTGTAGTCGTGGTCGATTCCCACTTCGCCGGTGGAACCGAGGAAGCCTTGAAAGCCGTCTTCGCTGACGAAATTGGAGCTGTCGAGGTGGTAGTCGCCGATGCGGGCGTCGACACTCATGAAGCGGTTGCGCGTGGTGGTGGAAGAAACGAGGTTGCCGAACGATGCCGTGACGGCGCGGACGTCCACATCGAGGAGCCTGTACTCGAGATAGAACGGTTTTTCGACGCCGGGTAATTGCAGGCGCGCTCGATTCCTCTCCATCTCGTCGTGCATGGCTCGGAGAGTCTGATCGTTGTCAGCGGACTGCTGGATGGCGGACGGCTGCAGAGTGCTCGTGGCCGGTACGCCAGCGGGTGCCGATTTCTTATGGGCGGCAAATGACGGGAGTAAGAAAGCGAACATCCAGAACGAAATTACAGTGGCGATTTTTCTCACTGCTTCTGCCCCTGTGATTCGGGATCGTGCGCGGGCGGCGGCAGGATCGGAGGGCGGTCTGTGGATGTTTGCTTCTTCTGTACTTCCATCTCGGAAATCAGAATCGCAGGAGCTACGGCGGAAACGGGTACCGATCCGGATTCAGCGCCGCAGTAACCGTTGAAGATTTCCGGCTTGTTGCCGGTGGCAACGATCTTGGTAAGTGAGACGAGCGGCGTGCCAACGATGTCCACGCCGCGAACGAGTTCATCGGGGCGTCCATCGGGAAACACTTTGTAAACCACGAGAGGAAGGACCTGGAAGGCTTGAGGCTGGCCGCGGCCGGTGAAGGTAAATCCACCGGCGATATCGTCAATGAGAAGGCCGAACGGCTTGCCCTGTGCTTTCACCAGCTCGATGAGCTTTGCGCGTAGCTGTTCGTTCGTCACAGCATTTGTGCTGGACACAATCAAATTGCCCTGGCGCGCAACGGGAACGAAGCCTAATTGGCGCCGTCCGTGTCCATTCGAATGCGGGATATCGACGAGCGGCGAACGCGACATGAGAAAAGTCTTCAGCACGCCGTGATCGATGAGCTTAACGCTTTCAGCTTTCACACCTTCATCATCGTATAGATAATTTCCGAGCAGCATTTGGCCGCCGAAAGCCGACTCGGTGGGATCGTCCTTGATGGAGAGAAAATCCGGCAGAATCTGTTCGCCGACTTTGCTGGTGAACGTCTGACCTTCGTTGATGTCTTTCTGGCGGAATCCTTCGGAGCGATGTCCGAAAACTTCGTGAAAGAAAACCGCGGCCGCGCGGCCGGTGAGCAATGCGGGGCCCGCATAAGGATCCACGAGCGGCGCTTTGTCGAGCGCTTCGGTTTCCTGGATCATCGTCTGAATGTGCTCGAGCACGGTCTTGTCGTCGGGAGCGTCTTTCGGAGCGAGCCAGTCGAAATTGTTGTAGCGGTTGATGTCCATCCCGTCTGGCGCTTTGCTTTGAACGTAGAGTTCGAGGCGGTAGTGAATCTGGCCAAACGCAATCTTGGATCCTTCGCTGGTCACTTCGTACTGATTGGCAGCCAGCGCGGTGAAGGTAACGATTGAATTAAGAACCGCAGGCGATTGGCCGAACGCCGCCGTATATTTCCGGACACGCGCTTCCCACGGCCCCCGATCCACTCGCATCTCGACGTGCGGCCCGGTGTAGGTGCGCGGAGCTTCTGCAGAAAAATCCGGCGCTGCGCCTTCAGCCGTTTGCACCTGCACCTGCTGGCTCGTTTTCACTTTGATCAGCGCCTGGGACGCGGCGCGGTACTGCTTGTCCGTCTCACGCCAGATTTCGCGCGAGAGAACGGGCAAATCGTCCGCAAGAATCGTGGCGGTTCCGGGACTCGTCCAACTTGGCTGGCGTTCACCGAGCTTGTGCGTATTGTCCTGCTTGATGCTGCCGACGCGGGTCTGCACTTCGAGCCATCGAGCGTGATTCTCGGTGCTCGAGAGCAGTGCGCCATTCGAGCCGGATACTTCAGCATATTCGCGATCGGCGATCGTATAGCTAATGAAGTAAACCGGCGGGTCGGCCTTCGAATAGCCTGCCATGGAGCGATCGAGCTCTGATTGCATGGTGGCCAGAATGGCAGGCGCTTCGGTGGGTGCGGTAACCTTCGATTGCTGATCGTTTACACGGACTTCAGCACGGACTTCGGCACGGACTTCGGCTACACGGTCTTCGGCAGCGCGGTCTTTGGCAAAGGTGGCGAATGCCGCCAAGAAGACCGCGAGTGCTGCAATTAAACTTCTATGCGTCAGTGTGGGTTTCATCGTCAGGCAAAGTCCAACAGTTTAAGATAGGATGCGTACATTCCCAAATAAAAAGCCGGGGCCGATTTTTCTCCCCCGGCGGTTGCAGAGCAGCCGAGATTCGCTGAAAATCGCTTGAAGGAGATTAGATGCGCGCAATGGTCGTAAGGCGGTACGGGCCACCGGAAGTTTTTGAGTCGCAAGAAGTGCCCGACCCGCAGCCGAAACCCGGCGAGGTATTGATTCGCGTGAAAGCCGTGGGCATCAATTTCGCGGACCTCTTGCAGCGCATGGGGATTTATCCCGGCACTCCGAAACCGCCGTTCGTCCCGGGGATCGAAATCGCCGGTGTCGTCGAGAAAGTGGCCGAAGGCGGCAAACGAGAGGTAGAGCAGGGCGAGCCGTTGCGCCCTGGCGACGCTGTCGCTGCTTTCCCTCATTTCAACGCGTACGCCGGCTGGGTTGCGGTTCCTGCGTCGATGGCTTACCGCCTGCCGGCCGCCATGTCGTTCGAGGAGGGCGCGGCGATTCCTGTGAACTATCTGACCGCCTATCATTCGATGTTCGTGATGGGAAACCTGCAGCCGGGCGACAGAATGCTGGTGCACGCAGCCGCCGGAGGTGTGGGAGTTGCCGCGATCCAACTGGCCAAGGCGCGCGGCCTGGTGACATTTGGAACAGCGGGACCCACGAAACAGGAGTATCTCCGAAAAATTGGAGTGGACCATCCGATCGACTACACGAAGAGCGACGTTGTCCAAGCAGTGCGAAAATTCGCGCCGGACGGAATCGAAATGGCGATGGATCCGATTGGAGGAAAATCGTTCGCGCAAAGCCAGGCGTGCCTCGGTCCGACCGGCAGGCTGGTGGTATTCGGCTTTTCCGCCGCGGCGGGGCCGGATGGAAAACGAAGCTGGATGCGCGGATTGAAAGCTCTGCTGGAAACGCCAAGGTTTCATCCGCTGAAAATGATGAGCGAGAATCTCGCGGTGATCGGAGTAAATCTGGGACGCTTGCAGGCACGTGGCGCGCTTCTGCGCAGGGAACTTGACGAGCTCTTTCGCATGTACGAGGCGGGCAAAATCAAGCCGGTGATTGGAAAGTCGTTTCCACTGGCCGATGCTGCCGCGGCTCATCGGTACATCCAAGAGCGGAAGAATATCGGCAAAGTGGTGCTGACGGTGAAATAAAGTGAGATCACTTCGCAGCAGGCGCCTCAGGTTTTACGAATAGCGATTCGTCGACTTGAGGATTGAGGTTGACCTGCTCGACGTGGGATTCGAGGAACTTCGCGCCGTCGCGAAAAATCGTCGTCGTGTAGGCGAATTGCTTTCCATCCAGGGTTCGGTAGTCGCCCCAGCGCTGGTCGTTGTCCACCATCCCGTGTTGGCCTTCGGACTGGTAGTGCGCGGCAGCGAGCAGATGGGTAGTCGGATCGAAATACAACTTCACTGAATTGAACGGCGCTTCAAGCTGAACTGCTTCGGCTTTCTTGCCGTCGATTTCCTCTTCGCCTATAAATCGCCCTGCGAGCTTGCCATCGAGAACGCGCTGGTAGGCGCCCCAGCCGCCACCGAACATCGCGATTCCGCGTTCGAATTCAGCGATAAAACGCGTTGCATCCACAACCTTATCGGGGAACTGCAGCCATGCAGACTTTCCATCGCAAACCTGCATGATCGTCTGCCCCTGAAAATCCACCTGGCCGTGCGAGCGGTCCGGATAGGATACGAGCCAGGAAACTTTGATTGGCGCTTCGTTGCCCTGGTTGAACATGCTGCCGCTCTCGTTCATCGCAAGGCCTTTGATGGACGTGAGCGCATCGCCACCCGACGCTTTCGCGCCCGCGAGCAGAATCTCTTTCCCTCTGGTGAGCGATTCGGGCGTTGTGGCACCCGAGGTTTGGGCAGGCTTGCGAAGATCTGGCCGGGTGGCGTCAAGCTGGTCGGAAGCAATCTCAGTGAATTGCGCGCCGGGAAATTCCTTTTTTAGCTCATCGCGAAACTGGCTGATATTTCCGACGAGCACGATGTCGAGGTCCTTCGTCGTGAAATAAAGCTGGGCGGCTGTTTTTGCGTCGCTCGCCGAAACCGAGCGCACCCGCTCGGGGTACGTGCTGTTGTAATCCGCGGGCAATTCGAAAGCAGCAGCTGTAAGAATACGATCGGCCACCTGCTCGGCGGTCTCGGTCTGGATGGGATAGACACCGGCCAGATAATCACGCGCGAAATCCAGTTCCTTCGGCGTGATATCACCGGTGGCTATTTGGGCCATGAGATCAACAACAAGTTTCGTGGCTTCGACCGTTGCTGCTGTGCGCGTAAATGTTCCAGCCGTAAAAGAGCCGGCGAAGCGCCGTGGTGTGAATGAAGAGAACGCGCCGTAGGTGAGACCCTTCTTGACGCGAACTTCGGTGTTCAGCCGGCTGTTATATCCACCGCCGAAGATCCGGTTCGTCACTTGAAGCGGAATCAGCTCAGGATCCGCGCGCCGCACACCGAGCTTGCCGACACGAATCTGCGTTTGAACCGCGTCGGGCTTGTCGATGAGCCAGATATGCTGGCCGGAAATCGGCGCTGGCACGGCGGGAGTCGCGGCGGGCAGGTCAATCTTCGGCCAGTCGCCAAAATATTTTTCCGCTAACGCGAATGCTTCCTCTGGAGCGATGTCTCCCGCGAACGCGAGGAATCCCTGGTTGGGCGCATAGTGTGCGTCGTGGAATTTAGCGAGATCCTCGCTCTTCAACTTTTTAACCGTGTCCGGCGTTCCCTCGATCGGCCAGCCATAGGGCGAACCGCTAAACACCACATGATTGAACGTGAGCGACGCGAGGTAATCGGGATTTGAGTATTGCACCGTGAGAGATGAGAGGAGCTGCTCGCGACGGCGGTCGAGTTCCTCGGGCTTAAATGCGGGGTGAAGGACGACGTCGGACATCAGGTCGAGCCCGAGATTCAGGTCTTTCTTGACGACGTTGAGCGTGACGGTAGTGGCGTCTTTTCCGGCTTGTGCCGTTAGCTGCCCGCCGACGAAATCGATCGCGTCAGCGATGTCCTGGGCCGATCGCTTCTTGGTTCCCTGGGTCAGCAGGTTCGCGGTCATCTGAGACACGCCAGGACTTCCCGCCGGGTCGTCGATACCTCCCGCCGAGAAAATGATAAGTCTCGCAGCAACGGAAGGTTCGCGGCGGTCGCTTACAACGAAAACTTTCAGCCCGTTGGGAAGAGTCTTTGTGGCAGCGGAAGGAAAATGATAGGGGGTCGGAGCGCCCGAACCCGGCATCTGCGGCACGAGTTTCACGCCGGGGGGAACGACGCCGGTGCCGTCCTTTTGGTCTTTTTGATCCTGCTGCGTGGCGGGATGCTTTTCCGCGGGTGGCGCGGATGCCTGCTGACCGAACACCGCAGCGCTCGCGAGACTGACCAACACGAATAAAATCAGCCATTGGCGCACTGCGAACATCTTCATCGCTGCTCCTGGAATGAATCTTCGAATTTGAATGCGTACAGTTTCAGTTTCGGCCAGGTGTTTCATCACTGTGCCGCCGGCTTTACCAGCAGAACTGTAGCGCGTTGCGGCACGAAATATTCCGCTGCCGCGTGCTGCACGTCTGCCGGAGTCAGCTTCAGATAGTGGCCGAGCTCGGTATTTACGAGATCGGGATCCTTGCCAATCACGGCTGCCGCCCCGAGAGCGACGGCTTTTTCCTCGTCAGTATTCCGTCCCAGGATGAATCCGGAAATTTCCTGATTCTCCGCTTTATCGAACTCTCGAGCCTCGGCTGGTTTCGTCTTCAGTTCATCGAGAACGGCAACAACCGCTTTTTGGCCCTCTTCCGCAGTGTGCCCCTGATTCATGATGGCGTAAGCCCAGAACAGATTTGGATCTTCCGTGAAATTGCCGAAGCCCGCGGCCTGCACGGCGATCTGTTCTTTGTAAACCAGCGTTTGGTACAGGCGGCTGCTCTCGCCTCCGGCCAGGATGTTAGAGGCTAAATCCAGCGGATAAGAATCGGGCGCGTAACGGGCTGGAATCTTATAGCCGATTACGGCCGCGGGAAGCGGCGTGTTGGAATAGGACTTGTTCACCACACGCTCTTCCGTTTGCGGGGGCTCGGGTTTATCAATCCGCGGAATCGGTTTTGCGGACGCAGGGATACCTTCGAAATATTTCTTGGCCCAGGCGAGCGCTTCGTCGGATTTGAAATCGCCGACGATGATGAGCGTCGCATTGTTTGGTTTGTAGAAGGTGTTGAAGAAGGCACGCACGTCTTCAATCGTCGCTTTGTCGAGATCGACCATGCTTCCAATCGCCGTGTGGTGGTAGCCGTGGACCGTGAACGCCGCGGCGCGAAGGTCCTCTTCAAGCAGGCCGTAGGGCTGATTATCGACGCGGACGCGGCGCTCTTCCTTCACTACCTCGCGCTCGGACTTGAAATTCGCTTCGTCCACATTGAGGCTGCCCATGCGGTCGGCTTCGAGCCAGAGGACGCGCTCGAGATAATTGCTCGGGAAGGTCTCGAAGAAATTTGTGTAGTCGTCGTACGTGCTGGCGTTATCGAATCCGCCGGCGGATTCGATGATGCGGGAGTGCTCATCCGGCCCGACGTGCGCCGAGCCTTTGAACATCAAGTGCTCGAAGAGGTGCGCGAAACCGGTGTGGCCGGGTTGCTCATCTTTCGCGCCAACGTGATACCAGACTTGCAGGTTGATCACGGGAGCAGCATGGTCCTCGAGCAGAATCACCTGCAAGCCATTGGCGAGCGTGTGCGTGGTGAAATTAAGCTTCGGGGGCCGGACCTGTTCCGGTTTGTCTTGTTTCTCCTGAGCGGCGAGCGATCCAGCCAATGCCGCGACGAACAGCACAACGATAGCGAAGCGACTTCCAGTCCTCATAAACCGATAACTCCCATCCCGAGGGATTTATTGCGCGTGATGCTCGCAAGGCGGAAAGGCCTGCGGTAAAGATAAGCCCGTTATCAGAACCGCTTGCAACCGAGAGAAGATTCTCCAGTATCCTAGACGCTCGTTGCGGCTGTCAAATCTGCCCGGAGGATTGTTCCCGCAGCTTTCTGCGCGATTTCCTTTTTCTGCCACGGAGATTTAGACGTATACCAACAGGAAATGGCTACTTCGCTGCCGATTGCGGCAAGGTCGAGGCCATCGTAACCTCGAAGCGAGCCTTTGTTGATGGCGGATTTGCCGCGAGGGAACGATGCGAAGTCTAGTTGGACTTCTGGTGGTAGCGCTGATTTCGGTGCTGGCTTACAGGCTGTACTTTTCAAAAATGCAATCGTCGGAGACCGGCACGCCTGTGCAGACGATCAGCGTCGTGGGCGTGAAGAATGATCTTCTCGCCATTGCGCAGGCCGAACGCGCATACCAGGCGGAACACGGATCGTATGGCTCGCTTGAGGAATTGAAGTCGGCCGGTGCGATGTCAATGCTGAAGGACGGCCGTGACGGATATTCCTATGAGGTGGAAACGTCGGCGTCGGGCTTTCAAGTGACGGCGAAATGTGCGCCTGCCACGAATCCCGGCTGCTCGAACTGGTCGGTTGATCAGACGATGCAAGTGCAGCCGGCGCCCTGAATTAATCTCGCCTGCCAACGGCCGCCGGTTAGTTCCCGTTTATCCTTCTAATCAATTTTGAGCGGGGTGAGAACGTCGTTCTTTTTAACACCCAGTCGAATGGGACGCGGAGGTCCTTTGGGCGGGACTGTTACTTCCACCCACAGCCGTTCGCCGGGTGACCGCTGGCTTGGGTCCGGAATATGTTCGGGTATGTAGAAATCGACAGGCTGCTCGAGGGCGACGATTGTCTGATTCCCTCTTTTCCAGCGCGCCGCCTGAATGCCGGTCCAATCATCGCTCGGAAATGCGACGAGACGAGCATGCTCGACGCCGAGCCTGGCATTCCGGATTTCCATCCAGCGATTTTGTTGTGCTGATTCTGCCGGCGGCTTGGAATAAACCTCTTTGTCTTCAACTTGCAGTCTCACCGCGAGGTAACGGCCGCGGATCGGAGAATCGGGATCATAAGCAATTGTTTCGGCCCAAACTCTGGGATATCTGTGACGATCGATCAGCAATTTAGCGCCGAGGCTGAGCACAAGTATCACGTGCAACGCTCCCAGAAGAAGGCCCTTCGCACGGGAGCTCATCGAGATACCTCGTGAAGATTTGCTACGAGTCTTCTACGCGCCCTTTCGAGGAACCATCCGCCCAACAGAAATATCACGCCGAAACCGATCAAACTCTCGGAGCGCCCCAGCTTGTCCATCACGCTGGAGAAATAAAACCACAGAACAGTGATCCCAAATCCGGCGACGCCAAAATTAATCCGCTCCTTGCGGCCGTCCCGTAATCCCCAGACAATTAAGCCGACCGAACCGATCAGGCACCAGAGAAATGGCGCGATTTCGTTGTAGAAATATGAAATTCCGGTTCGATTCCCGCCACGATAACTGTAGTCCATCGTTCCGAGGATGAACACCCAGCCGCAAGCCAACACATTCATCCACGCTGCGGAACCACGGAATAAAAAGGCAACGAGCAGTGGCAGCCCGATCGCTGCAGTCCAGCCCAATAACTGTTTACCCGCCAGCATTTCGTGAAGGTTTCCAAATTCGAATTCGCCTGCTACAACGAACGCAACACACGGTAGCAACGCAATCGCTCCGATCCAAGACAAGGCGCGTCGTAAAGTCGATGACTCACCAGGACCCCGCGCCGTTAGATAGGAGAGAGCCAACATCAGGAACCCTTCCGCCAGGATCGCGTCGCGGCCCCTGGTTCCCTGCGTGATATCCATCCATCTCCCCGACAGCCACAACGGTATCAAGAGCGCGATAAACGTCGCCTGAACCCAGTCGCGCAGTATCGCCCAGCCCAACGCAGCGCCGAGCGCCCACAGCAACACACCTCCGCTCCAGCCTTCGTTCAGATTGAAAATTTGTGCGGCAAGAAAAATTCCGGCGCCCAACGCGACCGTTCCGACTGCGTGAAAAACTGTCGCTAAATTTGGAAAGTCATCACCCGTGAATGCGCCGAGCACATGAAACGCAGCGACAAGCACGACTACCGAAGCCAGCCGCTGCGCTGGGGAAAGTTGATCCCAGTGAGCTGCCACGAACAGCAGGACGCCGGCGCCGAGCATCAGCCCGCCAAAGCTGATCGCTAGAATGGTGGGCCAGTGCAAGCCCTGGTTCTCGGGCCGGTCAGATTCGAAGGTGCGAATCCTTCCGGCGGTCGCGTCGTCGATGAATCCGGCGGCGTGCCAGCGCTCTAGAATGCTTTCCCACCTTTTTGCCAAGGATCGGCCTCTAAGAGATGCGGGGTGGTCGGTTACCGAATGGCGGTGAGGATATTGGATTGGGTAAGTAACTGCAACTTGAATTCAGCTGCGACACGGCAACTGCCTTCTACGGCGTGCGCTTCTGATCGGCCACCGTCACGCCTGCTTCGGCGTAATCCGTGGGCGGCAGATCCACGAAGGTTACCTGGATACTCTCTCGTTTTGCGCGGCCTTCTTCGATCAGCGCTTGCGTGATGCGTTCAGCGAGTCTGCGCTTTTGCTCCGGCGTGCGTCCTGCAACCCACGTTACCTGAACGTATGGCATCGGCCCTCCTGAAGAAATGCCGGGGCTATTATAAACGGCTGTGCAGAGTCTCGGGGTTTTTAACATGATCCGCAAGGCGCTACGCCGTTCGAGGAGTTGTGGTCACGGCGGGTAGCTTTGAACCGCACTCCGGGCAATTCGTCCAGCCGTGCTCCACAGCGCGGCCGCAATTGGGGCAGGTGGGCTTCATCGCTGTTCCGCAATATGGGCAGAAAACAAATCCGGATTTTACAAGTGTCGAACATCCCGGACACGGTCGCGGCAGCGCATCGCGCAGAATGAAGTAGATGATGATCCCGATGCCATTGGGTATCAAAGCTGCGAGCCACGTCCACATCGCACAGCGCATGCCCCGGCGCTTCGCATCCGCGTAGACATAGCCAATCAGCAGAATCCAGGCATAGACGAAAAGAAAAACACCGAAGGCGAAGGCGAGTTTCCCCGCGAATGGCCAGTACTTCAATTCCTTGTCGCCGGGGATGAAGACGGTCAACGCCAGCGTCACGAACCCCACATAGCAAACGGATGCAATCACCCACGCCGTCCGTGGAATTATTTTTAATCCATCGCTGAAGCGGCTCATGCCAAGCTCCTTTCGCGTCGTTGATGGCGTGCCAGCAAAACGGCTGCGATTCCGCCCGTCAGCCACACGAGCGACGTGAATCCTGCAAATCCCAGCCACGACTGATTCAGCCGCGGGTCGAGCAAACTCAAAAGGCCGCCGCTCACCAGGCGCACGATTGGCCAGCTCGTTAGCGTCAGCGCCCAGGCAAACAGCACCAGAGAAATCATAACGCGGCGGTTCCATGCGTGCTCGCGTTCGTCAATCACTCGCGCTTCGGCTCGCGCGCATGTCCTTTGCACCAGGTCTGGCGACGGTTGCGGCGTTGGCAGCTGCCGCAAACCGCGAGACAAAAGTTGCCATTGCTCCATCTCAGCCGAACACTGCGCGCACGTCCGCACGTGCTGTATTACTGGTTCTAATTCGTTCTGCTCGAGTGCGTCTGCTGCAGATAGCGCCAGCATCTCGCGAATCTTGTTGTGCTCCGTCACTGATAAATCCCTCGATCCGCTCATCGCCAATTCTCCCCGGCATAGCGCGTCTCTAAGTTGTTGCGCATCTGCTCGAGCGAACGGCGCAGTCTGGATTTGACGGTGGAAAGCGGAATGCCGAGCACTTGTGCGATCTCCTCTATTTTCATTTCCTCTTCGAATCGCAGCGTCATCACTTCCCTGTAAGCGAACGGCAATTCATCGAGCGCCGTTCCCACACGGCTCGCGCGCTCGTTTTCGAGAATGCGATCGAGCGGCAGCGGATCATGCGCGGTCAACCTATCGAGCGCAGTCTCCTGCGAATCACCTTCTGAGATCGGCTGATCCAAACTCGCGGGCCGAATGCGCCGAAGGTGATCAATCGCCAGATTGCGCGCTACTGTGAATAACCAGGCGTCGAAATTTCGGCTCGGATCGAAACGCCGGATTTTTTCCGCCACGTGAATCCAGGTCTGTTGAAAAAGATCCTCAGCTTCGCTCCGGTCACGTACCAGCCGCAACAGGAAGCGATATAACCGATTCTGATAGCGCGATACCAGTGTCGTGAGCGCATCCAGGTCGCCACGCCGAAGCTGAGCAACATCGGCCTCGAGCCCCACGCCTCCCTCCCATCGCAATGCAGCGGTGCCCATCATATCCGTAATACGGGAGAGCCCTTGAAAAAGACTCACCCGCTGGGCGGGACGTTCGAATCGTAGGTATGTTATAAATCAATGCTTTGACGATGCCCTCTATCACGAGTGTGGCTGCACCGAGTGGCGTACGTCTCGAAATCTCACCCGCCACGGCGTTTATTGACGACGAATTGAGCATCCGAATTTTCGGTCTAAACGCGCGCGAAACTGTGACGATTCGCGTTTCGACCGAAGACGATGACAGGCGAGTGTGGAGTTCGCACGCGATGTTCTCTGCGGATTCGTTCGGCATCGTCGACGTCACATCGCAGGAATCTCTGAGCGGCACCTATCGCGGCGCTTCGCCGATGGGCTTGTTCTGGTCGATGAGTCTTGAAGGCGCGGAGGAAGGTGGCCGCGCGACGTTCGTGAAAAAGAATGTCACCGCCAACAAAGTGGCACTGGAGGTGCGATCAGCCGAGCGCGTAATAGCCGCCACACGCTTCGAAAGGGATTACCTCGCGCCTGGCGCTCAAACGCGCGATTTGCAGGTGCCAGGCGAACCACCAACGAATGACATGCACACCGTGGGCCGATTATTTCTGCCACCCGGCGCGAAAGCCGGCGATCGGCTTCCCGTTGTCGTCGTTCTCAGCGGCTCGGGAGGTGGCTTCGATCTCGACAAGGCTGCGTTAATTGCTCGTCACGGTTTCGCTGCGTTCGCTCTCGCTTATTTCGGCACGCCGCCTTTGCCCACGTGGCTTCATCACATTCCACTGGAATACTTCGAGGCGGCGCTCGGATGGCTTAGCGCACAACCAGAAGTTGATGCGCATCGGCTCGGCTTGCTTGCCGTTTCGCGCGGCGCTGAGCTCGCCCTCCTCCTTGGTTCGAGATTCCCGCAGATTCGCGCCGTTGTCGCTTATGCGCCAAGCAGTGTCGTCTGGGCAGCTGGCGGACGCGACAAACAAAACGGTGAGTTGCCTCCGTCGTGGACGTACCGCGGTGAGGCAATTCCTTTCGTTCCGCTTCCGCTTCGCCAATTCATCTTTCGCTCTGCTATCCCTGTTGCCCTGCTGAAACAGCCCGTCATGTTCCGCGATCTGTTTCGTGTCGGATTGCGAAATTCAAAAGCCGTGGCCGCAGCCGCAATTCCGGTGGAACGGATTCAGGGTCCGATCATGCTCATCTCGAGCGGCGATGATCACCTTTGGCCGGCCGAAGAGATGAGCGAAGCAATCCTCGCGCGCCTAAAAAAACACGGTTTCGCGCACCGCGTCGAGCACCTCCATCATCCAAGCGCTGGCCACATGCTGCGATATCCCTACTTGCCAACGACCGCTCGCGCCTCACGAAATCCTCATCTACGAAATGCACGCTACTCTTTCGGCGGCACAGCAGCGGCTGACGCGGAAGCGCAAGCTGACTCCTGGCGCCGTGCGATCGCCTTCCTTAAATCAAGCCTCACCTAGAGCCACTGCCAGCATTCTGGCGCCTCTGCGGGCATCCCTACGCATATGCTAGAATGGCGTTCTGTGCTAAAGGTTCTCCAGAACCTCCTCGAACTACAAAGCGTAGACGTGCGGCTCAACGACGTTCGCGCCCGCCTGGCCGCTTTCCCGAAGAAAATCGCCGATTTCGATGCGCGCATCGCTGCCGCGAAAGCCGAACTCGAGCAGAGCAAAGCCGCACAGCTAGCCACGATAAAAGACCGCAAGAAATACGAGCTGGACGTGGAGCAGCACAAGGAACGCGTCCGCAAATACCGCGACCAGAGCGCCCAGATCAAAACCAACGAAGCCTATAAAGCTCTGCAACACGAAGTGCAGATGGCCGAAGAGGAAATCGCGAAAGCCGAGGATCGCCTGCTCGAACAAATGGTGGCCAGCGAGGAGTACGATCGCCGCATCAAGGCCGCCGAGCAGAGACTGAAAGAAGTGGAAGGATCCGTGCGCACGCAACGCACCGCAATCGAATCAGAAAAAGCCACAGCCGAAAAGGATTTGGCGCTGATCGAGGCCGATCGCAAGCGCGTTACATCGGAAATTCCCGAAGATCTGCTCGACCACTACGAGCGCATCGCGAAAAGGCACGGCGGCGTTGCTCTCGCCGAAGTGGACAATGAGAAGTGTTCGCTCTGCGGCATGCAAATCCGGCCGCACGTGTTTCAAAAAATGCGCAATGCGAACAACGAGGAATTGTTTCACTGCGAGACGTGCACTCGAATTCTCTACTACATCGAGCCCACAGCGGTGCCGCCGCTCGACGATCACAAGCCGCAGACGTCGGGCGCGTCTGCGTCCGCTTCTTCCACCGGTGAAAATTAACCCCGGAATCTTGATTGCCTGCCACACCCTCGGGAGCGCCTGCCACCGATGAAGCGTTCTTCAAAAACTCCGCCGCCATCGAGCGCGCGTCTTTTTTCCGAATCGCACGCCGCCACGCCACCCGCAGGAGTTCATATCGCGAATATTGACGGAGCATCGCGAGGCAATCCAGGACCAGCTTCTTATGCGGTCGTCATCCGCGATCCGAGCGGAAAAATAATTCTCGAACTCGCTAAAAATATCGGCCGCGAAACGAATAATGTCGCCGAGTACTATGCGCTCCTCGCGGCTCTCGACTACGCGACGGGCCACAACATCTCCGCGCTACGCATCCGCAGCGATTCCGAATTGCTCGTCCGTCAGATGCAAGGCCGCTACAAAGTGAAAAGCGCCGATTTGAAGCCGCTGCACGAACGCGCCTCAAAGATGGCGAAGCAGCTTGGATACTTTGCGATCGAGCACGTCCGCCGCGAATTGAATCGCGATGCCGACGCCCTGGCCAATGTGGCGCTCGACCAAGCAGGCGTGCCGAAATTCGCCGTCGCGGGCAACACGACTTCAGAATCGCGCCCGAGCGCGCTTTCAGCTCAAGCCTCACCGCCGATGGCCGCCGGGGCTAATCCGAAAGTTGAGCCGCGAAGGATTCGCGCGCGGTTCGCAAACGGTGTTCTAGTTCCAATCGACCCGCTCGATCTACCAGAGGGCGCGGAAATCGCAATCGAATTGCGAAGTGTCCGCAGTGATAAACCTTAGTTCCCACCAGAAATTTTACGCGGCGTGTTTCAGAACGTAGGAGCGATAGAGCGTGTCGCGCTGCGCGGGAATATAGCCGGCATCGGAAATGATTCGGCGCAGTTCCGCTTCGTTCGTTCGATTGCGAACACCGGCCGCATAAACCACATTCTCTTCGATCAAAATACTGCCCACATCGTCAGCGCCGAATTGCAACCCCACCTGGCAAATCTTGATTCCCGGCGTCAGCCAGCTCGACTGAATATGATCGATGTTATCGAGATACAGCCGGCTGATGGCAAGTGTCTTCAAGTAATCGAACGCCGTGGCCTCAGGAATTTTCTTCCCGAGCGGAGTATTCTCCGGCGCAAAAATCCAGGGAATAAACGCCGTAAACCCGCCCGTATCCTCCTGAATCCGGCGCAGCCGTTCCAGGTGGTTCACGCGGTGACGATAGTCCTCGCCGCAACCGAACATCATCGTCGCCGTGGTGCGCATCCCGAGTGAGTGCGCGATCCGATGCATGTCCTCCCATTCGTCCGACCGGCACTTCAGCCGCGAAATGCGCGCCCGAATTTCATCGTCCAGAATTTCCGCGCCGCCGCCCGGAATCGAGTCGAGCCCGGCATCGCGCAAGCGCGCGATCGTATCGCGCACAGAAAGTCCGGAAACCTCGGCGATGCACAGAATCTCCGGCGCTGAAAAACAGTGCAGATGCACCTGTGGAAACTTCTGCTTGATCGAGCTCAGCATGTTCTCGTAAAACTCAACCCGAAGATCGGGATGCAAGCCGCCCTGCATCAGCACCCCGGTGCCGCCAATCTCAATCATTTCCCGGATTTTTTCGTAGATCGATTCGAGCGAGAGAATGTAGCCGTCTTTCGCGCCCAGCGGCCGGTAGAACGCGCAGAACGAGCAATACTCCGTGCAGAAATTCGTGTAGTTAATGTTGCGATCGATCTGGTAAGTGGCCACGCGCGGGTCGGTTTTCTTGCGGCGCACTTCATTCGCCGCCATTCCGATGCCGATCAGATCGTCGGAATTAAAAAGCTCGAGCGCTTTTTCTTGTGTAATTCTCATCAGCGATTGTGTTCCTCGGCCTCGACCTTCACCTTACGCCAGATATACTGGATCGTTCGTGCGTACAACACCTTCTCGCAGCACCGCGCCGTACACGCCTAAGCATCCCTCGTGATGGCGGGCCACTTTTTCGAGCACCACAGGAGAAGCCACCGCCGTGTCCGGGTCGAGATTTATCATGACACAGCGGCCATCCTTTTTCACAATCCGAATCGCGACTGACTCGCCGATCTGCAGCTCGCGGCCTACAAGGCTGTCCTCGAAGAAAGGTCCACCCGTCGCCCACTCGACATAAAAATTCGCGCGGAATCGCAGCGGATTCAATTCGATTCCGGTTTCCTCGGAAAGGGCTTGCACGGTCGCAAGGCCAAACACAGAAATCGGAGCCAGGTCCATCATGCTCCGCTCGGAGTGGCGGAATTCAAGCGTCTTCTGGTAACGCTTCTCGAGCAACTGCTTTAGCTTCGGATCGTCCGCGCGCAGGGTTTCACCCTCCGGCGTCGTCACCTCTGCAGCGTAATTCGCCGAAAAAGTCCCTGATTCGATGGGCAGCGCATTGAGAAAGCGCGGCCGGAACAAAATCATGTCGCGCCCTTTGCGCGCAGTCATCCAGGGAAATGTCGCGGGGCCTTCCGCATCAATGAAAGCGTAAACGCGATCGCCGAGCAGACCCGCATATGTCACATGAGCAGCGTCGAGATCCTCACCCGCCATTCCTTTTACGGGATATCGGCGCAACCTGTTGAGTTTGCCGATGCACTCCACGGCGTCAGGCTCCGCGACGAGCAGTGGATTGTGCGGGCAAATTCACGAATTCGAGCGGACGATTGCGGGGAATCAATCCGGCCGAAGCGGCCTTCTCGTAGTAGAGCTTCAGCCCCTCGAGATTTTCTTCGTCAAGATTGAAGTCAATGTTGTCGATCAAATATCGCTCGAGCGCCTTGGCCGGCAGGTCGAGCTTGACGGAAGCAGCTTCGGAAATTTCGCGTATGCGCTCCATTCCGTATCGCTTCGACGACTGGAAATCCGCCACCACTTCCGGCGTGATCGCATCGCGTCGTCCAGCCCAGATAGCAAGTACGCACGGCTTGCCCGTCATCTCGCGCCACTGATAGGCCACGTCGTACACGAACACAGTCTCGAATCCCGGCACCGGCATGTCTTCCGGGTCGCCCTGGCAACATGCTCCGCCACCCGGCAACTTAGCTGAAAGCGCCTCCATTTTCAGCGCGACGCGCAGCGCCGGATCGCCGATAACGAGCGCGGCGTCCGCTTCTTTTAGCATCTCGGACGGATCGGGCGCGGCCTCCACGTACTCAGGCTTGATTCCCCAATACCCAGCCGCCAGCAGTTTCACCAACGCCGCCGAACTTCGCGAACTCGAATCGAGCGCAATGCGTTTCGCCATGTCAATCGGCCGCTTCGACACGACCAAAATGCTGCGAACCTCGCCCTTTGCCGCCACTGCCATATCCGGCAGCGCGACCACATTTTCCATGCGCTGATATTCGATTGCGGGAATGATGGCTACGTCCACGTCGCCTCGGCGCAGAGCTTCCGCGCATTGCGAAGGCACTGTGAACGATAGATCGTATTTGCCCACGAGTGGACCTTCGGCAAATCCCCACACGAGAGGTGCTGTGTTCAGGTATTCGACAATTGAAATGCGAAGCTTGCTCACGTTTTCCTCGTTCCGTTAAATCCCAATATAACACAACGCCCTACGCGGCCTTGGGAGGGGGACGACACTCAAGCGCACTGTAAAACCAATTGCGACCGTCGATAAGAAAACGATTGAGATCAAGGCTACTCGGGAAACCGAATGACCTCATCCTCGGTGGGGATCTCCATTTCTTCTTTCACCGGCGCTCCGTGCGAATCGGACGGTTTCCAACCCTCGCCCTTGCCTTGAAGTTCGTAGGTTGCGAAAGCGTATGGCAGCCCTTCGCAAGCAAGTTCCGAATTGGCGTTGCAAATATGGAAGTGCAGATGTGGCTCCGAGGAATTTCCCGAGTTGCCGAGAAGCCCGAGCACCTGACCGCGGTGCACTTTATCGCCGACTTTCACCCGCAGCGATCCTGGCTGCATATGCGCGTAGAACGCGTACAGCCCATCGCCGATCTCCATGATCACGTTGTTACCGCCAACAGTTTCGAGCGTGATGGGCACCACCGGCGGTTTATTCGGGATATTTTGCGGGATTCCATCTTTCATGCTGGTCACCACACCGTCGGCGACCGCGTGAATTTCTTTCCCGTAGGCGCGATAGTTTTTGTTGTCCTCGGAGTCGCCCTGATACGTTTTGCCGTCAGGATTCAGTTGCACCCAATCGATTGCGAATCGCTGCGAGATGTATGCGCGGCCGTTTACGGGAATGAAGGCCCGCCGATGCTGCGACTTGTTCGACGGTCCGTTCCCTGCTGCCCAGTCCTCTCCCTGCAGCGGCGAACTGATTGCCGCAACCGGTTTCCGGTCCGTTGAAACGGCAACGCCGTCGAGCGTGATCGCCTCCGGGTAATCGCCAATCTTCATCGCGATTCGATGGCTGACCTTCGCGGGTACATCCTCACGCTTGTCGATATTGAGCCACATATACACGATCGCAAATGCGCCCGGCGCGATTTTCGCCTTCTCAACGACCGTTTGCCCCGGCCTCGCAATCATCCCTTCCAATTCGGTGCCGGAGTAACTCGCAATGGGCTTCGCACCGGAATCGCCAGTCACCGCATCAAGCCGCGTGAGCACGCAATTCCACGTGCCAAGATTCGTTACCTGCAGTTCATATACAAGCTGCCATTTCCCATCGGCTTCAAACGCCCATGGCTCAGCAGGCGTAAACACCTGCAGCGGTGGCCCCACGGGTTTCGGCGTGTGAGTCTCGGAATTTTTGGTGGCCTGCTTCGGAGTAGCGGCACTTGGAGCTGTGTCATCAGAAGGGGATTGGGCGCCTGTTCTCTTGGGCGTAAATCCAAAAACCAGAATCGTGAGTAGCCACGCCGCACAAATCTTCGAATTCGCATTCATTATGTCGTTTCGCCCCATCAGTAGGCCGAAGCCTTCGGATAATATCAGTAGAAAGTTGCGGAGAGGAACTCGATGTGCAACCTTTTCTCGTTCGAAAGCGTATCCTGAAGAACGCTCGGCAAAGCAAAGAGCCGTCGGGAGAAGTCATGAAACGGCGAACATCGTCGCTCGCAATCGGCTTCATCGCACTAATCCTCGCGCTTCTAACGATTCGGATGCATCCCACTGCCGCCTCGGCTGACGCTGAAGTCGTTGCTTTCGTGGGAGCGAAGATCTATACGTCCCCCACCGATCCGCCGATCGCAAATGGCACAGTTGTGGTCCGCGGCGAAAAGATTGAGGCCGTGGGCAAGACCGGTACGCTGACAATTCCTCCCGACGCAAAGCAAATAGATTGCAAGGGCGCAGTGATTACCGCGGCCTTTCAAAATAGCCACGTACATTTCATCGAGCCGAAATGGAATGATGCAGAGAAACTACCGGCAACAAAACTGACGCAGCAGCTGGCGGAAATGTTCTCGCGTTACGGATTCACGACGGTAGTTGATCTCAGTTCTTTCCTCGAGAACACTGTGGCCCTTCGCAAGCGGATCGAATCGGGCGAAGTAATGGGCCCAAAGATCCTGACGGCTGGCGGCGGCCTTTTTCCTCCCAACGGAGCTCCCTTCTACGTTCGCGAGTCACTTCCTCCGGAAGTTTTAAAAATGCTTCCGCAACCGGCCACACCCGAAGAAGCCGTGCAGGTTGTCAAAACGGAGATTGCTGGAGGAGCCGATGTAATCAAACTTTTCACCGGCTCGCTAATCGCACCGGATCAGGTAAAACTGATGCCCGAACCCATCGCGGTTGCAGCGGTGTCGGAAGCACACGCGCACGATCGCCTCGTCTTTTCTCATCCATCGAATATCGAAGGAGCACAGGTCGCAATCGATGCTCGCGTGGACGTTCTCGCACACACCACCTCGGTGCGCGGCATCTGGAGCGAGCAGATGATTGCGCAGATGAGACGCCAGCACATGTCGCTCGTCCCAACTCTCAAACTATGGAAGTACGAAGCCGCGAAAGCAGGTGCGTCGCCTGAGGACCAGCTGCAATTTCAGACCCGCGCGGCGAAGAATCTTACCGCCTACGCGAATGCCGGCGGACAAATCCTATTCGGAACCGACGTCGGCTACATGACGGACTATGATCCAACTGAGGAATTCGCGGCAATGTCGCGCGCAGGACTCACTCCTATGCAAATCCTCGCTTCACTCACCACCGCCCCCGCCGAGCGCTTCGGCGAATCCGACAAGCGCGGTCGCATCTCCGCCGGCATGCCGGCCGATCTCGTGGTCCTCAGCGCCGATCCCGCAAGCGACCCCACGAATTTCGCAAAGGTCCGCTACACAGTTCGCAGCGGCCGCATCGTCTACTCCACCTCTGCGAACTAATCCGTCCCATCTAAGTACATATACGGATATTGCCTTGCTTGACATCAACCCACGCCACTGCGTACCCTCGCGCCGGAGCCTTCCTTATAGATGGATTCCGACCATTACTTGGGGTGGTTGGCGCTGGCGCTCACGCCGGGCCTCGGCGCACGGATGGCCGGCAAGCTTCTGCGCGAGATGGGCAGCCCGCAGCAGATTTTTAACGCCTCGCTCACAGAGCTCGAAAGCCACCACTTACCCGCGGCCGCCGCCCAAGCCATTCACTCCCGTCGCCCGATGAGCGATGCCGCTAAAGAACTAGCCGCAGCCCAGGCGGCTGGCTGCAAGCTGCTCACATGGGACGAGCCCGAGTATCCAACCCGCCTTCGCGAAATCTACGATCCCCCTCCCCTCCTGTATGTTCTTGGAAACATAGAACTTCTAAACAGGCACTTAATCTCGATCGTAGGCTCGCGTCGTCCGACCCCTTACGGTAATCAAATGGCCGAGCGATTAGGACGCGACCTGGCCGATCGAGGAATCGTCGTCACCAGCGGCATGGCTCGAGGAATCGACTCCTGCGCCCACAAAGGCGCGTTGAGTTCAGCAGGTGGCGCCACGATTGGCATCCTAGGCTCGCGGAATCGACGTGGTTTATCCCAAGGAGAACAAGAAAATCTTTGCCGATATGCAATCGCGCGGCGCAATCATCAGCGAGTTTCCGATGGGAACGTTTCCAGCACCTCAAAATTTTCCTATCCGCAACCGGATCATCGCCGGTATCGCCCTGGGGGTTGTAGTCGTCGAAGGCGCGCAGTATTCTGGATCCTTAATCACCGCTCGACTGGCCATGGAGTTTGGCCGCGAAGTCTTCGGCGTTCCCGGCAACGCTACCCAGCCCACCAGCTTCGGACCAAACCAGCTGATAAAACAAGGCGCCAAGCTCGTCACCAGCTGGGAGGACGTGATTGAAGAGCTGCCCACGCCGGTTCGAGCCGAACTGCTGCCGGTGGAATCGGCCTCGGCTGAACAGCGAGCTGCTCTACTCGATGAAACTTTCGTCCCGGCCGAGCGCACTTTGTACGGGTTGCTCAACGTCGATGAGGCCCGCCATATCGACGACATTATGGAGGTTTCCGGGCTCACGTCGTCCGAAGTGCTGGCGAGCTCTATTTGACCTGGAGCTCAAAGGCGTGGTACGTCAGTTACCTGGGAAGCAATTCCTGAAAGTCCTCTTGTAGTCTTCTCCGGGACAGCAGGTAGGATGGTACGGCGCTCCGTTCAAGCGGAGACGTAGCTTTTTAATGGAAGTTGGATTTCGCTAGGAACCTAGGGACGAGGAACATAGAGACAGATGGCACGATCACTCGTAATCGTTGAATCGCCCGCCAAGGCGAAAACGATCAACAAGTACTTAGGCCGGGGCTACACGGTGAAAGCCTCCTACGGCCACGTGATGGATCTTCCCACGAAGACCATTGGCATTCTTCTGCCCGGCGAGCAGAACGGCAAACGCAAAAAGAAACGCAAATCGAAAGCCAAGGCCGGCGCGAAGGCCAAACCAGAGAAACCAACGCCGAAGCCAATCCCGGTCACGTCCGAAAATATCTTCGAGCCCACCTATCAGGTGATTCCCGGCAAGATAAAAGTAATCAACGAGCTTCGCAAAGCCGCTCAGACCGCCGACGCCGTCTATCTCGCAGGTGACCCGGATCGTGAAGGCGAAGCGATCTGCGCCCATCTCGCGCATGTACTGAGCAAGCCTTTCAGGCCGCCGGTAGAAGTCGAGACCAACGGAAAAAACGCCAAGAAAAAGAAGCTCGCGCCAGAAGACGGTAACGGAAACGCCAAGGTCACCACAAAAGAAGTCGCAAAGCTAGTCGTAAAGCCGCCAAAAGCGGAGCCCGCCGCCACCTCCGCGTCCAAAATCTTCCGCGTGATGTTCAACGAAATCACGCCGAAAGCAATTCGCGCCGCATTCGAGCATCCATCGCAGGTAAATGAAAATCTCGTCGACGCCCAGCAGGCTCGTCGCGTCCTCGATCGCCTCGTCGGCTACAAAGTTTCTCCGCTTGCTTTGGGACAAAGTGCGCCGCGGCCTTTCGGCCGGACGCGTCCAGACCGTCGCGCTCCGCCTCATCGTCGAGCGCGAGCAGGAAATCCGCGCCTTCGTCCCCAAAGAATATTGGACGATGCACGCCCTCCTCGCTGCCGGTGAACCGCCCGCCTTCGAAGCCAAGCTCATCAAGCACAATGGCGAAGACATCGAAATTCCAAACGAAGCCGAGGCACAACGCATTCTCGCGGCCGTCGAGCACGGCGTCTGGCAGGTAGCAAGCGTCGCTCAAAAAGAAAAGCGCCGCTTTGCCCCGCCGCCGTTCACCACTTCGAAGCTGCAGCAGGCTGGCTACAATCGCCTGCGCTTCACCGCCAAGCGCACCATGATGCTCGCCCAGCGCCTCTATGAAGGCGTCGAGCTCGGCAATGAAGGCTCCGTCGCGCTCATCACCTACATGCGCACCGATTCGGTGAGAGTTTCGGACGACGCAATTGCCCAGGTCCGCGACCACATCGGCTCGGCCTACGGCGAAAAATATCTCCCCGAGAAGCCGAATTTCTTCAAGTCGAAGAAAGACGCGCAGGAAGCGCACGAAGCAATTCGCCCCACCGATGTTGCTCGCACGCCCGAAAGCGTTCAGCCCGTATCTCGATGAGTCGATGTTCAAGCTCTACCAGATGATCTGGCAGCGCTTCGTCGCCTCGCAAATGGTTCCGGCCGTCTTCGACCAGACCACGATTGACATTGCCGCCAGCGACTACACTTTCCGCGCCACCGGTTCGGTGCAGAAATTCGACGGCTATCTCGCCGCCTATCAGGCTGTGAAAGACGAAGAAGAAAAGGAAGACGAAGGCGACGCCGACAGCACACTCTCTACCGCAAGTCAGCGAAGGCGAGCAGCTGCGGCTCGAATCAATTCGTCCCGAGCAGCACTTCACCGAGCCTCCGCCGCGATACACCGAAGCGACGCTCGTGAAGGAACTCGAAGAAAAAGGTATCGGCCGTCCTTCCACGTACGCCGCGATTATTTCGACGATCGTCGAACGCGAATACGTGAACAAGGATCAGGGCCGCTTCACGCCCACACTGCTTGGCGAACGTGTCAGCGGGCTGCTGTGAAAAGCTTTCGAGGACATTTTCGACGTGGGCTTCACCGCGCGCCTCGAAGAAGAGCTCGACGAAATCGAGGAAGGCAAGCTGCCCTGGCGCACGGCGGTAAAGGAATTCTGGGACCGCTTCGAGGTGGATCTCGATAAAGCCGCCGATCAAATGGATTCCTACAAGGCCGGCATCCCCACCGGGCAAGAAATGCGAAAAGTGCGGCCAGGGAGAATTGCTCGAGCGCATCAGCCGCCACGGATTTTTCCTCGGCTGCTCTCGCTATCCCGATTGCGATTTCATTCGCGGATCTGGCCGAACGTCGGCGAGCGATCAGCGCGACGCCGAGACCACCACGCAGTATTGCGACAATTGCGGCAAGGAAATGATCATCAAGCGCGGCCGCTTCGGCACGTTCCTTGCGTGCACCGGCTATCCGGATTGCAAGACCACGCGCCGCCTGGTGCAGGGCACCAAGAAAGCGCACCAGCCCGACGTTCCGCTCGACGAAAAATGCCCCACCTGCGGCGAGGGCCAGTTGCTGCGCCGCCACGGACGCTTCGGCGAATTCATCGGCTGCGAGAAATATCCGAAGTGCAAGTACACGCGGCCCGATCACGCTCGGCATCAAATGCCCGAAGTGCAACGAAGGCGAATTCGTGCGCCGCGGCTACTGCCAAGGGCCGAGGACGCGGCGCATTTTCTACGGCTGCAGCCGCTACCCGGATTGCGATTTCACCACGCCGTCACGAACCGATCAACGAGCCGTGCCCGAAGTGCGGTGCGCCGTTCATCGTCGAGAAGCGCACCAAGCAGGGCAATTTCCGCTCCTGCATCAAGGAAGGCTGCGACTGGGAAATCGAGGCCCCGCTTCCGCCGCTCGAATCGTTGGGCACACCGCCGTCATCCACTGCGCCCGCGGTCTCCCCGGCCGTGCCATCCGGCGTCGCTTCCTAATTTGCGCGAGGGCGAAGTGAGTGCTTGCCGCGCCGCAGCCAAGTTTTTCGGCCGCGCTGTTGAAATTCAATGAAGCAGCATATCGATAGGTTCGTCGCATATCTGCGCTACGAGCGCAACGCTTCTCCCAACACCATCCGCGAATATCGCCGCGACATTACCCAGTTCATGCAGTTCCTCACACCGCCCGGCGAGAAAACCATGCCGCTCGCCCATGTCGATCACCGCGTGATCCGCGAGTTTGTTGGCTGGAGCTATGATCAAAAACTCAAAAAATCTTCCATAGCCAGAAAACTGGCAACGCTGCGTACCTTCTTCAAATATTGCATTCGCCAAGGAGTCGTGAAACAAAATCCGGCGCAACTCGTCAGCACACCCAAGCTCCCTAAACGTGTACCACCCGTGCTGACAGCCGAGGAGATGAGCGGTTTTCTCGATAACATCCTGGGTGGCGGAGCTACGTCTACGAAGCGCAAACGTGATGCGAGTGCGCACAAAGAGCGAAATAACGCGAAGATCATGCTGAAACGCGATCGCGCCATTCTTGAGCTTCTGTATGCCTCCGGTTTGCGCGTCAGCGAATTGGTTGGACTGAACCTTGGCGATATCGACCGCGCCGGACAAATGCTCCGAGTCCTTGGAAAGGGACGCAAAGAACGCGTCGTACCATTCGGGTCGAGTGCACAAAGTGCCCTTGAAGCTTATTGGCCGGTTCGCGACGAACTTCTTAACCGCCCAGGTGTAAACTCCGAAATCGAGGCTGTATTCTTAAACCATTCCTCTTCTCGTCTAAGTACGCGCTCTGTTCGCGCGATTGTTAAAAAGTACTCGCGCCTGGCCAACGTCAATTGGGACCTCCACCCTCATTCGCTCCGCCACGCCTTCGCCACGCACTTGCTCGCGGACGGCGCCGATCTGCGCGCGATTCAGGAATTGTTGGGCCATGTTTCGCTCTCGACGACGCAGCGTTATACGCAAGTCAGTATTGAACAGCTGATAAGTTCCTATGACAAAGCGCATCCGCATGCTTAAATTTATCGATGCCAAGTTTCCGGCCTTTCCTCATCCTGACCGCCGCCCTTGGCTTGCTCCTCTTCTCTCAGGCAGCCGCCGCACAAGATAATTACGAAATTCAAGTCTACGGCTACGATACCGTCGAGCCCGGCCACACGATGGTGGAGTTGCACAGCAATTTCACGATTGACGGCTCAAAGCAAATGGTCAACGGCCTTTTCCCAACCAACCACGCCTTGCATGAAACCATCGAAATAACTCACGGGTGGACAGACTGGTTTGAAATCGGATTTTACATTTTTACCTCGGCGCGCTCCGGTCAGGGATGGGATTGGGTCGGCGATCACATTCGGCCGCGCTTTCGCGTTCCGCCCAAATGGCACTGGCCGGTGGGAGTAAGTCTCTCGAATGAAATCGGCTATCAACGCCGGCAATTTTCCGTTGATACGTGGACCTGGGAGATTCGCCCGATTGTCGATCAACAAGTCGGACGATGGTATTGGTCCATCAACCCCACGCTCGACCGTTCCTTTCACGGCGAGAGCGTTCACCAGGGCGTAGTCTTCTCACCGAATTTTAAATTCAGCTACAACTTCACCCCCAACATCGCGGGCGGCCTTGAATATTACGGCTCGGTCGGGCCGGTAACAGGTTTTGATCCGATTTCCCAGCAGCAGCACCAGGTTTTTCCGGCGATCGACCTCAACATTGCGCCGCAGTGGGAAATTAATTTCGGCCTAGGCGTTGGACTCACAGGGTCAACCGACCACCTTATCGCCAAAGTCATACTCGGGTATCGTTTCAACTTCTGACGCGCATCTTAGCGATGGACGACCTTTCCACCACATCGCTATAATGCAGGCAGTGCAACTTACAGAGTTTTTGGGCATCTAATTTAAGTGCCCCACACGAAGAGCAAGCAAGGACTCCTGAGGATGAAGACTGCATCGGCTAAAAAGACACTCACCATACCGGAAGTTCGTCCCAAAGCAGCAGCCTTGCAAATGTACCTCGAGACGATTTGCTACAAGACCCGCGAGCGCCTCGAACTCATCAATATCACCAAGGACCTGAACGAGGTGGTGCGCAAGCATGGACTAAAAGCGGGCTTTATCTTGGTGCAATCGCTCCACACCACCACCGCAATTTTCATCAATGAGTTTCAGCAGGCGCTTCTTGACGACATCAAGTCTTTCCTCGAGCGGCTCGTTGGCCGCATCGATTACTGGCGCCACAACGATCCCAAACTCTCCGAATGCAATCGCCAGAATGCCGATTCGCATCTTCGCGCTATGGTTCTTGGCCACACACTCTCGGTGCCGGTCCGCGATGGTGAGCTCGCGCTCGGCTACTGGCAGTCCATCATCCTTGCCGAGCTTGACGGTCCTCGTGACCGCTCGATTCAAGTGCAAGTCCTCGGCGTCTCAGAAAATTCAAAGTAACGTTTAGACGCGTTCGCGCGCTGGCTTCGTTCCCAGCGTCGCGCGCGCTTTCTGGAGAAATTGATGCGGCGTGAACGGCTTCTGCAGAAACGCCGAATTTTCCGGCAGCCCCTTGCGGCACAGCATCTCGTCATCCGTATAACCAGACATGTATAGCACGCGCATCCCCGGCCACAATTTTCGTATTCGATCCGCAAGTTCCGGCCCGCTCATTTCCGGCATGACTACATCCGTGATAAGCATATGAATTGTCTCTGTCTCTTTTCGGGCAATACTTAGCGCGTCTGAGCCGCTCGACGCCGCAAGCACCCGATAGCCATTTTCCGCCAGCAGATCGCGCGCGAGCCGCAGCACCACCGGCTCATCCTCTACGAGCAGCACGGTTCCCTGCCCTGTCAGCGGCTCCATAACCGCCGGCTCCGCTATTCGTCTTTCCGGAATCTCGGGCGCGTGCGGCAAATAAATTCCGAACGCCGCGCCTTTTTCCGGTTCGCTTTCCACCGTGACGCACCCACCGCTCTGCTTCACGATTCCGTACACGGTGGAGAGTCCAAGCCCGCCTCCCACTCCGGCCTGCTTCGTCGTGAAGAACGGCTCAAAAATCTTCGCCATCACCTCGGGACTCATCCCGCGTCCTGTATCCACCACGCGCAGCCGAACGTACTTCCCGGGAATCAATCCCGGATGTTGCCGCGCGAACGTTGCGTTCACTTCGATGTTGCAAGTCTCCATCGCCAGCGTGCCGCCATTCGGCATTGCGTCGCGCGCATTCAATGCAAGATTCAATATCACCTGCTCCAGCTGTGCCGGATCGGCCTTCACCGACCCTGCCGACTGATCGAGCCTCATCTCCACGTGAATATCTTCGCCGATCACAGGACGCAACAGACTCTCCGCCTGCCGCACCAGCGCATTGAAGTCGAGCACCCTCGGCTGAAGAACTTGCCGACGACTCAGCGCCAGCAAGCGCGACGTCAAATCCCGGGCCCGTATCGCCGCTGAATTGATTTCTTCCGTCACACGCTGCAGATCTCCCGGCGGCACCTTTTTCTTCAGCAGCTCGCTATATCCCAGAATCCCGACCAGCAGATTGTTGAAATCATGCGCCACGCCGCCCGCGAGCCTACCCACCGCTTCCATCTTCTGCGCCTGACGGAGCTGTTCTTCGAGCGCTTTCCGCTCAGTCACATCGCGCAGAATTGAGATCAGGCACATCGTCCGTTCGAGTTCAATGGTGTGCGCCGACATCTGAAAATTGCGCACTTCGCCCGATTTCACAGAAAAACGAACTTCCAAATCCCGCACTTCGCCGTCCCGTTTCACTAGCTCAACCATCTGGTCGCGTTCTTTGGGATTGAGCCAGATCCCCAAGTCGGTCGACGTCCGCCCCACCGACTCACCGCGCGCGAATCCCGTCATCCGTATAAAGTTGTAATTAACGTCGAGGATGCGGCCGTCGTCGCGAGTGCTGATCACGATCGCGTCCGGACCCGCCCGGAATGCTTTGGAAAACTTTTCCTCGGAAATGCGCAAGTTTCTTTCTGCGTGCTTGCGATCGGAAATTTCTCGTATGGCCAGGCAAACCGTTTTCTCGCCGTCGGGATATTCAATGCGATTCACACGCGCCAGAAACCAGCGTTCGCCCTCCGGAAAATTGAGCGAATATTCAAAATCTTCTCCTTTGCCCGTGGCGATCACCTGTTTGAAAAGCTCATGCGAAGAGCGAAAGAAATCGGGATCAAAAATATCCTCGGATCGTCGACCCAGCAATTCGTTCCGAGGACGATAGAGAAGTTGTTCGTCACTGGCCCAGACGTTTAGGAAGGTCCCTTCGCCGTCGAGCTCGAGAACGATCTGGTCGATGGAGTTAATCAGCGCTTCAAGTCGCGCCGCTTCATGTTGGCGGGATTTTTCTTCGCTTGCTGTGGTGGGAGCCGGAGGAACGGAATTTTTCTCTTCGCTCAAATTGTTTTTGGAAGTTTGTTTTGTCCAGCGGCCGAGCGGCAGGCGTTTTTTCATGGCCCGGCAGCTGTGCTAGACGTTCAGCGTGAGCGAGGTCTCGGGAATAAATCCGTCGGAACGGCGCTGGACGGCGCCGGCCGTGGGAGGAAACGGCATCTTCACGCGATCAACCGGATTGTAACGGGTGTCGCGCTCCACGGGCACTCGGCCCGCTGCTCGGATAAGGCGTTCGAGTTCGGCGCGCGTCAGATGCTCGGGCGTCGTCGCGCCCGCATCGTGATAAATCTTCTCTTCGACCACCGTGCCGTCCAAATCGTCTGCGCCGAAGCGCAACGCCACTTGCGCGATCCGTGGCGTGAGCATCACCCAGTAAGCCTTGATGTGATCGAAATTGTCGAGCACCAGCCGCGACACGGCCACCATTTTCAAATCGTCGATTCCGGTTGGTCCCGGCAAGTGCGATAGCGCCGTATTCGCGGGATGAAATGCGAGCGGAATAAACGTGACGAAGCCGTGCGTTTTGTCCTGCGTGTCGCGAAGCTGGAGCAGATGATCCACTCGCTCTTCGGCTGTCTCGATGTGGCCATAGAGCATCGTTGCGTTCGAACGTAGCCCGATCTCGTGCGCGGTTCGCGCGATTTGCAGCCACATCTGCCCGCTTACCTTGTGATCGCAGATCACCTTGCGGACGCGCGGATGAAAAATCTCCGCTCCGCCTCCGGGCAGCGAATCGACACCGGCATTCTTCATTGCCAGAAGCGTGTCGCGAATCGAAAGCTTAGAAATGCGCGCGTAGTAGCCCACTTCCACCATCGTAAACGCTTTCAGATGAACTTCCGGGAAGCGTTGCTTCAAGCCCCGAATTAATTCCAGGTAATACTCGAAAGGCAAATCAGGATGCAGTCCGCCGACGATGTGAAACTCCGTCGCGCCCTCCGCTACGCCTTCCGTCGCGCGCTTATAAATCTCGTCGAGCGCGAAAGTGTAAGCGCCGGGCGCATCTGGTGAACGTCCGAAAGCGCAAAGGCGGCAATGCGCGACGCAAACATTCGTGGGATTAATGTGCCGGTTGACGTTGTAGTAGCAGATGTTCCCGTGCTTCTTCTCGCGGACATAATTCCCAAGCCAACCAAGCGCAAGCAAATCGTGCGATTGGTACAGCGCGACGCCATCTTCCGCGTTGAGGCGCTCGCCGGCCAATACTTTCGCGGCAACCGGCTCCAGCCGCGCATCCGTTATTTTGAGTTCGCTAGTCGCTTGCATTCGAATTCTCAGGGACGCCCAACAACTGTCGCGGCGCCCCAGAACAAAAGGAATAAGAGACTAATATAGCCATTCACAGTGAAAAACGCAGCATTGATTTTGCTCAAATCGTTCGGCTTCACAAGCGAATGCTCGTAGATCAGCAATGCTGCGACGACGGCAATTCCCGCCCAAGCCGGCCAACCAAGTTGAAAGCTCAGCGCCAGCCACACAAGCAATCCGACCATCACGATGTGCATCGCGCGCGCGATCAGCAGGGCACCTGCCACTCCGAATCGTTTCGGAATGGAATAGAGACCTGCGGTCTTATCGAACTCGATGTCTTGGCAGGCGTAAAGGACATCGAAGCCGCCGACCCATAGCGTGACTGCGGCACACAGAATCAGCATGCGCCAATCGAGCGAGCCGCGAATCGCAATCCACGCAGCCGCGGGCGACATGCCGAGGCAAAAGCCGAGCACGAAGTGCGCCCATGTGGTGAAGCGTTTTGTGTAGGAGTAGAAGAACAGGACTGCTAGAGCTACAGGAGAGAGTTTCAGCGCCAGCGGATTCAACTGCCACGCTGCGATTACAAGTAATGCTGAAGCTAGGAGCGTAAACGCCCAGGCGAAGCCGATAGAAAGCTCGCCCGTCGGCAATGCGCGCATTGCCGTGCGCGGATTTCGGCGATCGTATTCGAGGTCGGCGATGCGATTCATGGTCATCGCGGCAGAACGCGCGCCAACCATGGCCACGATGATCCAGAGAATTTGCCAGAGCGTCGGGAAACGGCCTGCGTCACGCGCGGCGAGCAGAGCGCCGACTAGCGCGAATGGAAGCGCGAAAACGGAGTGCTCGAACTTGATCATTTCGAGCACAATTCGCAATCGGCCCTTCTTCGCGGTGGGCGAAGCGGCTCTCCCAGCTGGCGTGGCGCGTTGTTCTTTGGGGGTCATTTACCGCCTATTAGAATTTAGTATGTTATTCATTTGCGGACACTTACGCTGAGATTTAATCGCGTTACCGCGTGTTAAACTCCCCACCTCGGCACATTTCAAGCGCGCCGCAACCGGTGTCGCCAGCTACCCTATTCATCCAGCAGCCTCAGGTCCCAATTTACCCACTTACATTTTATGTTGGTGCGTCGGCTAGTGCAATCAATTGTTGTAGGCCTTACGGCTTGCCGCCCTTCCAGCGGTATTGCTTTTCCTGGGGCAGGCCGAGTTGGGCGAGGACGCGATGGGCGAACTGCTCGACGAGATCGTCGATTTTTTTGGGGCCGTAGTAGAAGGCAGGCATGGCGGGCATTACGGTGGCGCCTGCATCGTGTACGCGAACCATATTTTCGAGGTGAATCCGATTTAGCGGGGTCTCGCGCAGGCAGAGGACCAGCGGCCGGCGCTCTTTGAGGCAGACGTCTGCGGCTCGTGTGAGCAAGTCGTTTGCGATTCCTGAGGCAATGGCGCCAAGCGCTCCCGCCGAGCACGGAACGATGGCCATGGCATCTACCGCGGCGCTGCCTGAAGCGATCGTTGCGCCTATGTCTTTATTTTGGAGGTATTCGATTTTTTTTGCTGGTGTGCTGGTTAGAAGCGAGGGGAGTTTTTTTGCGTCGGTGGCTACGATGTTCAGCTCAGTTGAGACGAGCCTGAGGCCCGCTTCCGTCGTTACGAGATATACGTGGTTGACGCGGGTGTCGGTGTCGAGCAGGCGAAGCAGGGTTTGAGCGTAGATTGCGCCGCTGGCGCCGGTGATGCCGATTGTGATTGTTTGGTGGGCGGATTGGGGCATTGCCGGATGAGCGTATGCAGAAGTGGGGAGTTTTGCAAGGTGCGGGAATGAACGGGAGCGATTGTTACGTGGAGGAGTTGTTGTGGGGTTGCCGTAAGTAACGGCGCACAGGCAGGAGTGCCTGTGCCACTGGAGGCGTTTGTGAGTTTGGAGGCGGACGAGACTTGAGATTTGTGTGGCACAGTGCGCGGCGCGCAACATGGACCGAGCTTTTGCGCGGCACGCGGCTCGGCTAGCGCGCAAACTAAATTCCAAGGCCTTCGGATGCGGCTAGGATCGGAGGTGAATCTCGATTACTTCTTGATGGCTCTTACGATCAATAGCAAAACGACTGCGCCTACCGTTGCCATCACTAGCTGGCCGATCAATCCATAAGCTGCGAGCCCTAGTAGCGTGAAAATCCAGCCGCCCAGGACTGAACCGACGATTCCGACGAGCAGGTCCATCAGAGTGCCCATGCCCTGGCCCTTTACGATCTTGCCGGCAATGAAACCTGCGAGGATACCGATGATGATTGTCCAGAGCAGCCACATGTCGTGCCTCCTAGCGTGAACCTTTGAATTGAGCCCGTGTGCCCAGATGGGACCGGTGAACCGAACACGCGATTGCGTTAAGTGGCGGCACTCTAGCACAGTTCGTGCAAGGTGGTAGAAGAGGAGTGCGGAAAGATGAGTGCTAGAATCTGGCGACCGGTGAAAGGCGAGTGATGGACGAGAGCGACGTTCGAAATCTTTTGGAAGCGGTGAAGCGCGGGGAGCAGACGATCGACGGCACGGTGGCGAAGTTGCGGCGGTTGCCGTATGAGGATCTTGGGTTCGCTAAGGTGGACCATCACCGCGGATTGCGGCAGGGTTATGCGGAAGTGGTGTTTGCGCGCGGTAAGACTCCCAAGCAAGTGGCGGAGATTGTGCGAGCGATGCTGCGGGCAAAGGCGTCGCACAATATTTTGATTACGCGGGCAAGTAAGAAAATTTTTGCAGCCGTAAAGCCGGCTGCACGCGCTGCAAAATTGCGGGCTGAATTCCATGAGCTTTCCGGCACGATTTCTATCGAACGCAGCCGGAAGACGCAGGGCAAAGGGCTGATTCTGGTTGTTACTGCGGGGACGAGCGATATTCCGGTGGCCGAGGAAGCTCTGGTAACTGCGCGCTCGATGGGCAATCGAGCCGAGGCGATTTATGACGTGGGCGTCGCTGGCCTGCATCGCTTGCTCGAGCACCGGGATAAATTGGCGGAGGCTCGCGTGATTGTGTGCGTCGCGGGAATGGAAGGGGCGCTGCCGAGCGTCGTGGCGGGGATGGTGTCGGCTCCGGTGATAGCGGTGCCGACGAGCACCGGGTATGGGTCGAGCTTTGGGGGATTGACGGCGCTTCTCGCGATGTTGAATAGCTGCGCTTCGAACGTGAGCGTCGTGAATATTGATAATGGATTTGGCGCGGGCTGCGTGGCGAGTGTGATTAATAAGCTGTGATCGCCACGGAGGCACAGAGACACGGAGAAAAGAAAGCAAGGAAAAAGCAGGTATTAACCCTCGTGGGGATGCGCAAGATAGTGCTGTCGCAGCAGGTCTTTGCCGTAGTCGTTGCCGTTTGGGGTCCGCACGACGCAGTGAATGTGCTGATGCGTGGGCAAATTGCGGTCTGGCTCTGGCACGAACTTTGCCAGGTTTGCCGGCCGCTGGTGGTCGAATTCGATGAGAATTACGGGACTCTGAATGCGGTAGTAGAAAACGCTGTCGTCCTGAGTGCCACCGATCCACGCAAACCACGTGTTCTCCATGTGCTTCTCCACCTCAGTCATCTTTACCCGCGCGTGCCCGTCGTCCATGTTGCTTACGTACAGTTGCACGAGGTCGCGCAACTTGCGGCGCGCCGGATCTTCCAGATCTTTCGCACGAATGCCGGAATACTCGAGCACCACGTTGTCCTTGAAAGCTTCCGTTAGATTGTTATTCCCGGTCTTGGAGAAGTTCAGGATCGCTTTCTGTTGCTGCGCTCCGGGCAGCGCTCGCACCATGTCCAAGCCTTCTTTCTGTTCCTCTTGAAGCACGATCACGCCCTTGTATTTTCCCGACGAAGCTCGGACCGGTTCCGAACCGAGGAATAACGGCGTCATCACTATCTGGTCGCCCAGCACGAAGAAATTGACGATGGCGTGATGTCCGCTGAACTGCCATCCCCAGGGTTCTGTCGCCGATGGAATGCCCATGATTGTGATGTGGTATAGCCATTCGCCCAGAAATACGGGGTCGTCAACAAGTTCTGCGAGCGTCTCATTCAAACGCATCACATTGCGCGTCAGTTCAAAACCCCGGGTGCTGAGCGATGCGCGCATCAAACCAAAAGCCAGATCGCGCTGCGCTTCTGACATTTCCTGGAGGCTAATGCCCTGGCGGAAGTAAAAATGCTGGTTCATCCATTTCCGCCACTGGATATCGTCAACCGGAAACATGGTCTTCGCGAGCTGCTCATTGTTCAGCGAAGTAATGAATCTCTCCGCCGCATTTCGAACAGGCTCCGTGGAAATGCCGCTTGGACTGATTTGGAACAAGCCCGGCATCACATCGCCATTCGTTGTGATTCCCCGGAAGGGATCGGCAAGGCCTTTCTGTTCCGCTTCCTCTGACATCTTGCGAAAGCTTTCCGCCGTTCCAACCGGATTCTTTTCCTTTTGTCCATAAGCAAACGGGGAAAACATGAACGCGGAGACTAGCGATGAAAGAAAAGCGCGGCGGGAGGCGGCGTCTGACTTGCTGTGGGTGTGACCGGGGTGATGCAGTCTTTTGCACACGGCGCGCCTCGAGTGTTCCGGAAATGCTGAGAACGTAACACAGGAGTTTCGTCAGGGCAATCAGGCATACAAGCCCGTCCGTGTCGTAACAATTTTAATGCGTCGCAGCAGCGTCGCAGCCTTCCAGCAGAAATTCGTGGAAGTTCGTGGGTAAAGGCTCAGCGTCGAGCTGGCGCATCATCAGGGCGAGCTGGCCGCGATGGTAAGTGGAATGGTTCGCCAAGTGTTGCATGAGCTGGCCGAGCCGGACTTGCTTTGCGCGGAACGGAATTAGTCTCTCGAGAGATTCGTTTGTGGTGCGATTTACGAACTCTATTTGTTCTTTCTCGACTTCTGCCCACTTCGACTGCACTGCTGAGACGTTGGGAAATGCATTGGGATTGAAGATGGCAGCCAGGCGCGTGTCCAAATCTGCGTGGAAGGCGTCGTTGGGAACGGGCTCGTTACAATACTCGAGCCATGCCCACTCGCCGGCGACGATATGGACGAGAGTGTCTCGCAAGGAGTGGAAGGCGCCGCCTAAATCGCGGGTGAATTGCTCGGCGCTGAGCGTAGAGGCTGCCTGCAAGACCCTGTTGTTGGCCCAGCGGTCATATTCGAAGAGCAATTGAATGTCGTCTTTGTTCATGGCGGCTTGTGAACTTCTTTCTCGTTTCAGGTCTTCAACAGAACCTTCAAGACTCCTTTTCGCCGGGCAAATTCTATCGCTTTGCTCGCCTCTGAGAGCGGGAACGTTCGCGTGATGAGCGGTCGCGGATCGACTAGTTTTGCGCGTAGAAGGGCGATTGCCTTTGCGAAAGAGCCGCAGCGGGAGCCTAGCATCGTGATTTCGTTGACGACGATGGGCCAGGATTCGACAGGGGCGGCGCCGTGAAATGTGGATTTCAGCACCAGGGTGCCGCGCGGCTCTGTGAGCGCGATTCCGAGCGCGAGGCCGGATGGAGAGCCCGTTGCTTCGACAACGAGCGGGAACTTGTCTTTCGGGGCGCGGCTTTTGAGATTAGTAGCATCACCCCGGATGAGGCTGGTCTTGATTCCGTTGTGGCGAGCCAGCGCGAGCTTTTCGGGATGTTTGCCGAACATCACGACAGGGATGCCGGTTGACCTGAGCACCATGGCGATTAATTGCGCGAGCTTTCCGTCGCCGAGTACAGCCGCTTTACGGAACGCGCTTACGCGAACTTGAGCAAGAATCTCGCAAGCTGCGGCGAGCGGCTCGATGAAGACGGCTTCTTCATCGGTGACCGTGTTGGGTATTGCGTGGAGATTTTCGAGCGGTAGGGCGAGAAATTCTGCGAAGGCGCCGGCATGAGCAACGATTCCGAGGACCTTGCGACGCGGGCAATGGGTTTTCAATCCGCGGCGGCAAAATTCGCAAGGTGGGTGGAATCCGAGAGCCGTGCAGGCGATATTGATTTCGCCGGCGACGCGGCGGCCTAGCCAGCTTTTCTTTTCGTGGCTTCGCGCGCTGCGCACATCCACTACTTCGCCAACAAATTCGTGGCCGGGAGTTCCGCGAAAATTGTGGTAGCCGCGAAGGATTTCGACGTCGGTGTTGCAGATGCCTGCGAGGCGGACGCGCACGAGAGCCCAGCTGCGGCGGAGGCGCGGCAATGGCTTGCGGACGGCGGTGAGCGCGTGGTTTTTTGTGATGAAGGCAAGCATGTGGGTTTCTCACTGAGGAAGAAATTTCAAATTGGAAATTTCAGATTTCAAATGGAAGCAGAGGCGAATCCATCCGAAGATGCTGGAAGGCGTGCCAAATTCGCGAGGCTTCTGCTGAATCCGAACCGCCCCGGCGAGCCGGGGCTTATGAAAGAGGTGGCAAGCCACCGCACTCCAAAGATTCACTGGCATGCTGCGACGATTGCTGTGGCGAGGGTGGGTTCTTCGTCGGGGAAGACGGTGCGCAGATCGAGGATGAGGCGATCGTCTTCGATACGTGCGATGACGGGCGGACCGTTCGTGGGTTTGCGAAGGCGGGTTTCGAGCGTGGCTGGAGAGAAGTGCGACGATGCAATCGAAATTAAATGCGTTGGTAGCTGCTGGTCGGGGGTTGAGCCGCCGCCGATTACGGAGAAGCCCGGGCGCGTTTCAATCGCGACGCTTGCGTTTGCGAGCGCGTGGCGAAGTTTGGCTGTGAGAGCTTCTGCGCGATGGGCGATTTCGTCCGCCCGCGCGCGAATCATGCGGAGGGCTGGAATTTCGTCGAGCGCGCCTCGAAGGTATGCGTTCAGCGTGACTTCGAGCGCGGCGATCGTGAGTTTATCGACGCGGAGAGCGCGGAAGAGTGGATTGCGGCGGATGCGTTCGATGAATTCGTGCTTGCCGGCGATGATGCCGGCTTGTGGTCCGCCGAGAAGTTTGTCGCCGCTGAAGCTGACAACGTCGACGCCGGCATCGGAGCTGGCGCGCGCTACCGGCTCGTTGATTCCGCTGGCGGAGAGATCGGCGAGGCAGCCGGAGCCGAGGTCCTCGTAGACGGGGACGTGCAGGCGGCGGCCGAGGGCTGCGATCTCGTCGAGAGTGGGCCGTTCGGTGAAGCCGGTGATGCGGAAATTGGAAGGATGGACGCGGAGGAGGAGGCGGGTGCGCTCGTTGAAGGCGCGTTCGTAATCACGGATGCGCGTGCGATTCGTGGTGCCCACTTCGCGCAGGATGGCGCCGCTTTCGGACATGATGTCTGGAATGCGGAAACCATCGCCGATTTCGATCAGCTCGCCGCGCGAGACGATGACCTCGGCATTTTTCGCGAGGGTATTGAGGACAAGGAAAACGGCGGCGGCGTTGTTGTTGACGACAATCGCAGCCTCCGCGCCGACGAGCTGCGCCAGCAGGCGGGCGGTGTGAACGTCGCGCTTGCCGCGCTCGCCTCGTTCGACATCGTATTCGAGATTCGAATAGTGAGCGGCGGTGGAGGCAATCGCAGCCGCGGCTGCGGCCGGGAGCGGGGCGCGGCCAAGATTTGTATGCAGCACTACACCTGTGGCGTTGATGACGTGGGCGAGCGAGGGAGCGAGGAGGAGTTCGACGTGTTTTATGATGCGCGACTCGATGGCGGCGGGATCCAGCGCGGCGGCGAGATCGCTCGCGTTCGTGGTGTCCGTGGCTGACAATTCCTGTTTGAGCTCATTGCGCAATTCGGCGAGGACTGCGCGGGCCGATTGGGTGACCAGGCCGCGACCGGCCTTTTCGGCGAGCGCGGCAAGCTGCGGGCGAGCGAGAAGTTCGTCGACAGAGGGGATTTCGCGGAGGCGGGCGGACGGGTTGGGTTTCAGTTTCGCGGCGGGATCGGCCGGAGGGGTCATGGCTAAGGTATTTGAGCACAGTGCGATACGGCTGGCAATCGTCGCCGTAGGCGTAATTGGCATTCGGCTTGGGGATTTCCCTTTGCGACATGGGATGAAACGGGAAAGTTGACGGTGCGGGCGAGGCCTTCTACGCTGGAGATTCCCGGAATTGTTGGAGATTTCGGCTATGGCCACAATCGACGAAGACCTCAACCAGATTGAACGCGACGTGCGGACGCTGAAGATCGAGTACGAGCAGTTCTTCGGCGGCGGGCGATCGCGGCCTCCCACGGATACGCAGTGGCGCGTGGATACGCTGGTGCGGAGATATGCGGAGCGGGTGGCCGAGCTTAGCTCCGGGCAGCGATTCCGATACAACAACCTGACGCAAACCTATGCGAAGTATCAGGACCTGTGGCGCAAGAAGTTGATGCAGAAGGAAGGCGGCGTGAGTTTGCGGCATTTCGGCGCAGCGGCTAAGGCAATCGAGGCGCAGCGCTCGCGAGAGAATGCTCACCGGCAGAAAGTGGCGGATGCGGAGGCGGCGCCGACGGAGCCAGCCCATCACGCCGCAACCCATACAGCTGATACAGCCGCGGCCGGTGCTATGGCGCATGCAAAAGCGGTGAGGGAGGCGACTGCGTTCGCCCTGTCGTTCTCGGATCCCGAGCACGAAAAATCCAAGGTGCAGCAGCTTTACAGGAAGCTGATTGAGGCGCGTTCCGCGGCAGGCGACACGGCGAGTGTGCCCAGCCTGAAAGATTTCGAGCGCTTCGTTTTGCAAAAGACGACGGATCTGAAGAATAAGGGCGGGCACGAAATCGAATACACTGTGACGGTGGAAGCAGGGCGCGTGAAATTGAAGGCGCGAATTTCAAGTTGATTGCCGATTTGAGATAGCGCTCCCCTATTCGACTATTCAACCTCGATATTTCTTGAACAGGTTTTCTTAAACGGGGCACCTCTTCCGTAATTTCTTCTGTGCGCTTACACTGGACGGCCGTTTCCTTTTCCGGAGGTTGTGCGTGGCTGTCGATTCGGCTGTGAAGCGCGCGCTGATCAGTGTGTTCGATAAGGCTGGAATCGTGGAATTCGCGCGGGAGCTTTCGGCTTTGGGAATTGAAATCGTTTCGACGGGCGGGACGGCCAAACTGCTTCGCGACGAGGGCGTTCCGGTGCGTGATGTGGCGGAGGTGACGGGCTGGCCGGAAATGCTGGGGGGGCGCGTGAAGACTTTGCATCCGAAGGTTCACGGCGGGATTTTGTATCAGCGCGGGAAGGCGGAAGATCGCAAGCAGGTGGAAGAACATGGAATCGGGGCGATCGATCTGGTGGTGGTGAATCTGTATCCGTTTTCAGCTACGGCGGCGAAGCCCGGCGTGACGGCAGCGGACCTGATCGAGAACATTGACATCGGCGGACCGGCGATGGTGCGGTCTGCGGCTAAAAATTTTCAGAGCGTGGGCGTGGTGACTGATCCTGCGGACTACGACGTGTTGGCGGCAGAGCTTCGAGAAAAACGCGAGTTGAGTGTGGCGACGCGCCTTATGCTTGCGCGCAAAGCTTACGCGCGGACGGCGCGCTATGACGGCGAAATCGCGACGGAACTCGAGCGGCTATCGGTGGAAAATGGCGAAGTAAGAATCGGCGGGCTCGAGACGCTGCCTGAGCGGATTCATATTGCTTTGGAGCGGCGGCAGGCGATGCGTTACGGCGAGAATCCGCACCAGTCGGCGGCGCTTTACATTCCAGCGGGCAAGACTGCTGCGGGACTTGCCGGCGCAAAACAGCTGCAGGGCAAAGAGCTTTCGTATAACAACCTGGTCGATTTGGATTCTGCGTGGGCGCTTGCGCGGGAACTCGAACGGGCTGGCGTGGCCATCGTGAAGCACAACAATCCGTGCGGAGCCGCGGAGCAGGATTCATTGCGCGATGCGTACCTAAAGGCGCTTGAGTGCGATCCTGTGTCCGCGTTTGGCGGGGTGATGGCTTTCAACCGCGCGATCGATGCGGCCACGGCTGAAGAAGTGGTGAAATTGTTTGTGGAATGTATTGTTGCGCCGGGATTCGAGGCTGAGGCGCTGGAGAAATTCTCGGCGAAGAAAAATCTGCGCTTGCTGGAAATGCCGACGAGCGATGCTCCGGAAGAACTCGAGATAAAACGCATTTCCGGGGGAGTGCTGGTGCAGGAGGCGGATCGACACGAACTGAAACGGACGGACCTGAAAGTGGTGACCGAACGCGCGCCGAGCGAGTCCGAAATCCGGGCGCTGCTATTTGGATGGAAAGTTTGCA
Source organism: uncultured Acidobacteriota bacterium (assembly GCA_963721825.1). GTDB lineage: Bacteria > Acidobacteriota > Terriglobia > Acidiferrales > UBA7541 > Palsa-295. The sequence goes on from CAVRLE010000005.1 coordinate 186,656, forward strand.
AACACGTGAAATCGAACGCGATCGTGTTCGCGCGCGAGGGACAGACGGTGGGCATTGGCGCAGGTCAGATGAGCCGCGTGGATTCGGTGAAGATTGCGGTGATCAAAGCGGCCACGGCTGGACTCTCGTTGAAAGGATCCGTGGTGGCGTCCGATGCGTTCTTTCCTTTTCCCGATGGCGTGGAAGAAGCAGGTAAAGCCGGCGCCGCAGCCGTGATTCAGCCGGGCGGGTCGATGCGCGATGCAGACGTGATCGCAGCGGCGAATAAACTGGGAATGGCTATGGTTTTTTCCGGCGTGCGGCATTTCCGGCACTAGCGGTTGCGGCTGGCGGTTTCTGTCGGTGAAACGTAATTTCGATCACCTGCGGTTCGCCCTCTGCCGGTTCGATCTCGGAGCGCTGGGTGTACGTGTCGGCGTCTACTCGCGTGAAGATTAAGCGTTTTGGTTCACCGTTAACTGCATTGACGAAAGTCGCTTTCGTTCCGTCCATGCTTTCGAGTTTCAGCACAGTGGCATCGGATTTTTCCCACGGCAGCAACTCAGGTGTAAGGTGGCGGAGGTAGAACTGAATTCCTTCCGGCTTCTCCACAAGCGAAAATAATTCCAGCACGAGCGTCTTTTCGCGTTCGATGACCCGGAACAGACCCGCAATTTCACCTGCTTTCGGTTCCAGCCATGTCTGTTCGGCTACACGCGATCCCCACTCTCCGCGCCACCGCCCTTCGAGCCAACTGAATTGGTCGAGCGTTGGGTGCTGGGCTGTGGCCGTAAGCACCTGTTGCGATGCTGGCGCAGACTCAGTCTTGGAGACTCCTTCGCCCTCGCCGGTAGTCGCTGGAGGGGAGGTGCTCGCGGGCTTCTCCGTATGGTCAGCTGCACCGCCTGTTGCCTCTTGTCCGCGAGCGACACCGGAAGCTATAAGAATACACGCAAGCACCATGGCACCGAGTATCCGCAACCTACTGAATCCAAAACGTTTCAATCTCCCTCCGATAATTTCGATACCGAAATCCGTATAGACAAAGCCGATGCTCCCTCAAGTATCTTCGAAACACAACTAATATTCCTTTTTGGGGTATCCAGAACCGTCCGAGGCGCGTCATACTTGGGTCGTTGGAAAAAAATGGATATTTGGCCAGGAACCCTCGCCGGGGAATACTTTGACGCCCTTCCTGCTGCTAAACCATAATGGAGTTTTGGGACGAGCGCATGAAAACAACTCTAGGCATCGCAATTTTAGCTCTCTTGGGGACGCCAGCAAGCCCGGCGCAAGCGTCACAGAATTCCAACACGAAGGCTAACCAAGCTTCCAGCAGCAAAGCAGCGCAGCCTTCCGCCTCATCTACCAAAATCGCCTCCGACCCTACCGATCAGGCCGCGCGCGCAGACCTTTACTACTACTTTGCGATGGGCCACCTGAACGAGCAGCAGTATGAGCTCACGGGCCGGTCCGAACAGGCGGCTGAGGCAATCGACTTTTACAAGAAGGCGCTGGCGCTTCAGCCAGGGTCGCCCGTAATCATGGAGCGCCTTGCGGAAATCTATGCGAAGTCGCAGCGAATTCGCGACGCGGTTGCGCAGGCGCAGGAAGTTCTGAAAATTGATCCGAATAATCTCGCGGCGCACAGGCTGCTTGCACGCATTTACGTTCGCACGCTCGGCGACGCGAACGCCGGGGAGTTGCAGAAGGAAAATCTCGCGAAAGCCGTCGAGCAGTTCAACGCGATTCTAAGCCTTGATCCCAGGGATACAAGCTCTGCGCTGTGGCTCGCCCGTCTTTACCGTTTTGAGAACCAACACGCCGACGCAGAGAAAATCCTGCGAAGTATCTTGCAGCGCGACCCGGATAACGGACCGGCGCTCGAACAATTGAGCCAGCTCCTGATGGATGCAGGGCGCCCGCAGGAGGCAGTGGAACTGCTGAGCCAGGCAGCAGGGAGCTCATCATCACCCGACATCTACGATCTTCTCGGTGATGCGTACTCGCAGAACAAGGAGTTCGCCAAAGCGGAGGAAGCCTATCGCCACGCCATCGAGGTTGATCCGGATGACCCGGGCCATCATCACGGGCTCGCGCAGGCGCTGTTATCGCAGGACAAATACGGTCCGGCTCTGGATGAGTACAAGCGGCTTTCGGAGCTCGAACCGGGCACTTCGGAAAATTATCTGCGGATGGCACAGCTGTATAGGCGGCTGGGCAAGTACGACGAGTCCGAATCAAGCCTCTTGCGCGCAAAGCAGCTCTCTCCGGGCAGTCTCGAAGTTCTCTATAACGAAGCTCTACTGTACGAAGACCAAGGTCGCCATGCCGACGCCGTAAAAGTTCTTACCGACGCCATCGCAGCGATGAAGAATCAATCCGGCGCCGAGGGAAATCCGAGCGCATTGGCGATTCTTTACGAGCAACTGGGGCGTACCTATCGGGAGCAGGAAAACTATACGGCAGCAGTTCAGACCTTCGAAGAAATGGGGAAACTGAATCCCGAATCGCACAAGCGCGCCCAGATGCTGCTGATTGACACCTACCGCGAGAGCCACGATATCGATCGCGCCATTGCCGAAACTAAAAAAGCGCTGGCGGATACGCCCAAGGACCAGAGCTTGATCGTCACGCTGGCGATGCTTTATGGCGAAAAAGCAGATTCCGCCTCAGCCACGAAGCTCCTTACCGGCCTGCTGAAGGGCAATGACAGCGACCAGGAAGTCTACCTCGATTTAGCACAGGTGCAGGAGCGCAGCCGCAAATACCCAGACGCAGAACGTTCGGCGCAAAAGGCCGAGGAACTTGCGAAGGATTCCTCGGAGAAAGAAACGATCTGGTTCATGCTCGGGGCAATTTACGAGCGGCAGAAGGAATTCGATCGGGCAGAGCAGGAATTTCGCAAAGTTCTCGAAGTGAACCCGAACAACGCCGCAGTTCTGAACTACTACGGTTACATGCTTGCTGATCGCAGCGTTCGCCTCGACGAGGCGGTTTCGATGATTCAGCGCGCCGTGAAGCAGGAACCCAACAGCGGCCCCTACCTCGACAGCCTAGGCTGGGCGTACTTCAAACAGGGTAAGCTCGCCGAAGCGGAAGAGAATTTGCAAAAGGCCGTGTCGCGATCCGCGCATGATCCGACTGTTCTCGGGCATCTCGCTGAGGTCTACATGAAGCTGGGCCAAACCGAGCGTGCTGCAGCTTTGATGGAGCGTGCTCTCTCGGAATGGCAGCGCGCGCTTCCCGCCGACTACGAAGCCGAGAAAGTGACGGAGCTCGACGCGCAACTCAAGACGCTCAAGCGGGCTCTCGCTCAAAAATCGGCACCCGATTCGGCAAAACCGCAGTAAGCTCCCCGCATGGCCTTGCCTAAAAAGCGATCGCTGCGCCTGCGCGCGTTCGCTAAGATAAATCTATGTCTCCACGTCTTGGGCCGCCGCCCGGACAATTACCACGAGCTGCGCACAATCTTTCAGACGATCTCGCTACACGACACGCTAACGCTCTCTCTCGTACCGAAAGAAGGTATTTCTCTTGAGGTGAATGACGCGGCGCTGCCGGCCGGTCCGGAGAATCTGGTATGGCGCGCCATCGATGCGATGCAGAATGAATTGAAGCTCGGCTTTGGCGTTCACGCGCAGCTCGAAAAAACAATACCGGTAGCGCGCGGCCTGGGTGGCGGATCGAGCGATGCGGCGGCAGCGCTGATTGGCATGCTGCGCCTGACGAAAATGAATGTGCCGCTGGAACGCATGATGGAAATTGGTGCAAGCCTTGGAGCTGATGTGCCGTTTTTTCTTTTCGGTGGCCGCGCGCTGGCGGTAAATCGCGGCGACGAAATCTACCCGCTTCCCGATACGCGCAAGCAGTCGATCGTTGTAGTCTCGCCGCGAGACATCGGCGTAAGCACGAAGGACGCTTACGAATGGATTTCTGCGGAATTGACAAATCGCACGGAACCCCCTAAAATTTGGGGGTTCTGCGCTCTATGCTGGAGCCGGCAGGGAAGGGTTGCGAATGACTTCGAGCAGCCCGTTTTCAGCCGTCATCCGCGCCTGAAGGAAATTCGGGACGGATTGCTCGAGCGAGGAGCCGCAGATGCCGCGCTGGCGGGTAGCGGGTCGGCGGTGTTCGGAATCTTCCGAAACCCAGCGCGTGCGCGCCGAGCCGCTCGTGCATTTCCGGAAGATTCGGTCTTCGTCGTCGAAACTGTTTCCAGGGAAAATTACGCCCGGGCACTCGGTTGGCGCGTGACCGGTTGAAGGACTGACTTTGGCTTTGGTCGACGAGAAGTTCAAGATTTTTTGCGGCACAGCGAACCCGGCGCTCTGCGACGCCATCTGCAGCTATTTGGGCGTCACTCGTGGGCGCGCCGAACACGGCCAGTTCAGCGACGGAGAAACGCGCTATCAGATTTTGGAAAATGTGCGCGGCGCGGACGTGTTCGTGGTGCAACCTTGCAGCTATCCGGTGGATTTCAACCTGATGCAACTGCTGCTGATGATTGACGCGTTCAAGCGCGCATCGGCCTGGCGGATTACGCCGGTGATTCCGTATTACCCGTATGCGCGCCAAGATAGAAAAGACCGGCCGCGCGTGGCGATTTCGGCAAAGCTCGTGGCGGATTTGCTGGAAACGGCGGGATCGAGTCGCGTGTTGTCGCTCGATCTGCATGCGCCGCAGATTCAGGGATATTTCAATATCCCGGTGGACCATTTGTTCGCGGCTCCGGTTCTGGTGGAGTACTTCCAGAAGAAGAAGCTAGGGCCGATGACGGTGGTTTCGCCCGATGCAGGCGGCGTGGAGCGGTCGCGCTACTTCGCGAAGAAGATTGACGCGCCGCTGGCAATCGTCGATAAGCGGCGGATTGACGTGAACGTGAGCGAAGTGATGCACCTGATCGGAGACGTGGCCGGACGGCCTGCGCTCGTGGTCGACGACATTATTGATACGGCCGGCACGCTGGTAAAGACAGCCGAGGCGCTGCTGGAGAACGGCGCGACGAAAGTGTTCGCTGCGAGCACTCATGCGGTGTTGTCTGGCCCGGCTGTGGAACGCATCGTGAATTCGAAAATCGAAGAGGTGGTGGTGACGGATTCGGTGCCGCTCAACGAAGCGGCGCGGAAAGTATCGAAGATCAAAGTGTTGAGTGTGGCGCCGCTTTTGGCGCGCGGTATTCAGTCGATTCACGAAGAGACGTCGATCAGCGAATTATTTATTTAGAACTCGGACGGGAGAAGGCAATCATGGAAACGTTTACGCTCGAAGGAAAACCACGCGAAGGGCGCGGCAAGGGACCGGCGCGCCGCTTGCGCACGACCGGCATGGTGCCGGCCACTTTGTATGGCGGCAAGAAGGAAGCGATCTCGCTCGCGGTGAATGCGAAGCAGGTGGCGAAAATCCTGCGCTCGGAGACCGGCCACAACACGATTTTTTCCGTGCAGCTGGATAGCGCTCAAGAACGCGCGATGATGAAGGATTGGCAAGTGGATCCAGTGAGCGGGAAGCTCCTGCATGTGGATCTGCTGCGAATCGCGATGGACGTGCGCATGCGCGTGAAGGTGCCGGTGCACACGTTTGGAGAGCCTCAGGGCGTGAAGATGCAGGGCGGCGTATTCGAAATGGTGACGCGCGAAGTGGAACTCGAATGCTTGCCTGGCGACATCCCGGAAGAATTCAAGGTGGACGTGAGCGAGATGCTCATCGGCAAACAGTTACGCGCCGCAGATTTGCCGTTTGATCCGAACAAGGTGAAGCTCGTCACCGATCCGCAGCGTGTGCTCGCACACGTGGTAGTGCTGAAGAAGGAAGAAGAGCCCGCGCCAGAAGCGGCGGTGGCAGCGGAGACAGCGCCGGCTGAACCTGAGGTCATCAAGAAGGGCAAGAAGGAAGAAGAGGGCGAAGCGGAAGGAGTCGCGGAAGCTCCCGCGCCCAAGGCCGAAAAGCAAGAGAAGAAGAAATAGCCGAACGCGCCGCATAAAATATGCGACTGATCGTCGGGCTGGGAAATCCGGGCCCCGAATACGAGTGGACGCCACACAATATGGGCTTCCTGGCGATCGACGGGATCGCCGAGCGCGCCGGAATTCGAATTACGCGGCCGGAAGCGAAGTCGTACGTCGGACGCGGCAAACTTGCGGGTGAGGAAGTAATTCTCGCGAAGCCGCAGACGATGATGAATCTGAGTGGCGTTGCGGTGCGGATGCTGCTCGAGAAATATGAGTGCGATCCGGCGGAAATGATCGTGCTCACCGATGAAGTGGACTTGCCCTGGGGCATGTTGCGGGTTCGGGAGCGGGGCAGCGGTGGGACGCATAACGGGCTGAAGTCGATTGTCTCCGCGCTCGGCAGTGGCGAATTTATCCGGGTGCGACTGGGCATCAAGCCCGAGAAGATTTGGGGCGAGCTGAGGGATTACGTACTGAGCAAGTTGAGCCGGGCTGACCGGGAAATTGCCGCGCAGATGGTTGCGGAAGCGACGGACGCGGTCGAGTTGATCATCACCGAGGGCATCAGTAAGGCGATGTCCAAATTCAATCGCCGGGTGCCGCCGCTCGAAGAGGATGTTTAACTCATCCCGATTTGCCGGGGTGAAGCTTTTTGCGAATTTGAATCTTTAGAACGAGCGACGACGTAGAGAAGCCAGAAACCGAGGACACATGGAAGAGCGACAGTACGACTTGATTTTCATCTGCCGGCCCGATACGCCGGAATCGGATATCGACAAAGTGATCGCCACGGTGGAGCACGCCGCTGCTGATAAAGGCGGCAAGATCGAATCCGTGAACAAGTGGGGCCGGAAGCGCATGGCCTATCGCGTGCAGAAACTGCGCGAGGGTTACTACGTTTATATGGTTCTGAAGTCCACCCACGGCGAAGTGATCAAGGAACTCGAGCGCCGGCTCAAAGTTTCTGACCCGGTGATGAAATATCTCACCGTTCGCGTGGATGAGGAACTGAAGCGGCAAGAGAAGTTCAAGCGCCATCGCGAACGTCGCGCTGCGCGCCGGCCGCGCAAGGTCGCGCCGGCTCCAGCCTCGCCCGCGCCTGCAGGTGGCGGCGAGCAGACGGCGGCAGCGGTTTAGCAGGCGTCTGGCTTTGTTGCTCCGCAGCAAATGCTGGGAGCCACGCGGGATTTATCGGCACACATTTCGAATGTAATCATCAGGGAGAAAGCGAATGTCAGAAGGACATGTACCGCAACAAGCACCGCCTCCGTCGGGACCAGGCGGCGGACCATCGGGACCTCGCCCACAAGGTGGTGGCGGCCGCCCCGGCGGACCGGCCAAGCGAGGGAAGCGCAGCTTCGTTCGCAAGAAGAAGGTTTGCCGTTTTTGCGTCGACCGCGTCGATTTCATCGACTACAAGAAGGCCGAGATTCTGGCTCCGTTCATCCAGGAGCGCGGCAAGATTCTTCCGCGCCGCATGACCGGCACCTGTTCACGTCATCAACGCTGGCTTACGGTCGCAATCAAGCGCGCGCAGAATATTGCGCTGCTGCCGTTTGCAGCGGAACTGTAAGCTTCCGGGATTTGACTTCCGGCATTCGGGCACAGCACGCCATCGTGCCCGTGTAAAGCAACGAACTGAATTCAGAGGACACGATCATGCAAATCATTCTGCAGGAAGACGTCGAAAAGCTCGGCACCCGCGGCGAGGTGGTAGATGTGGCCAATGGCTACGCCCGAAATTTTCTTCTGCCACGAAATCTCGGCATCGAAGCGACGCCCGGCAACCTGAAGCGGCTCGAAAAAATGCGCGCCACCTTCGCAAAGAAAGAAGCCACTGAGAAAGAGGCCGCGCAGAAGCTCGCGGAACTGCTTTCGGCGGTCTCGCTTTCGCTTACGCGCAAGGCCGGAGAAAACGATCAGCTATTCGGCTCCGTGACCACGGGCGACATCGCCGACGCGTTGGCGCTTCAGGGCTATCAGATCGAAAAGCGCAAAATCGTTCTTGTCGATCCAATCAAAGTAATAGGTGAATATCAGATTCCGATCAAGCTGCATCGCGACATCACGAGTGCGGTGAAGCTTACCGTTTCAAAAGAAGGATAGGCGGGATTCACTTCGCGCGGCGCTCGGACAAAAGCCAGGTTGCCGCGTCGGGATTGGCGAACGCCGTGTCCCAAACGTTGTGGCCCACGCCCGGCACTTCAGTGTACCTCGGTGAACCCCCGGCTTCGCGCAATGCTGCCACCCATTTGCGGGCTCGTTCGACGGGTACGACGGGATCGGCATCGCCTTGAAAAATCCACACGGGAACTCTTGCGTCGGGCTCGACTTCATCGTCGAAGCCGTATGAACACAGCGCGATTGCTCCCGCAAAGCGGCCGTGTGCCAGCGCCAGGGCCGCCCACACACCTTCTCCGCCCATTGATTGCCCCGCTATGTATTCGCGATCACGATCGATTGAATATTCTTTTTCAAGCGCATTGAGAATTTCGAAAGCCACGCGTAGCGAGACCGGCATTCCTGTATTAACGTGGGGGCGCGACCAGGTTTTTGTGTTTTCCACTTGTGGCGCGAGAACGAAAACAGGGTCTTTAGCTTGAATTTCCGACGTGGTCCAAACGTGCGTGCCGAGAAAATTTCCACCTGAAATTTGCCCGAGATTATCCGAGCCGCGCCCGTTCGCTCCGTGCAGCCAAAGCACGATCGGGTATTTCTTGGCCGGGCTGTAACCTGGCGGGACAAAAAGCCGGTATTGCATGGTCTCGCCGCCGGCGCTGTGATAGTTGCGCGGGAGGAATCCGTCCGCGGGATTGGGCTGCTGCGTTTTGGCGCGAAGGCTCATGCAGGCCAACAAAAAGAGGAGCGAGAGAAACAGGAACCGATGAGCGTTCATCCGATAAAAAACGGGAGTGGCTTTCTTGACCATGGACATCGGGGCTTTCAGCGCTTGTAGTTCCGCGCGTAGCCGGGAGGGTCGATCCCCTTCGGAAGCCGCGGATCATCGATCGGTGTACTTGCAGTCAGTTTCAACGGAACCACGCCGGCCCAAAGCGGCAGTGCATAATCCACTTCGTCATCTTTTGGCGGACCGGAGCGAACTTTGGCTGAGACTTCCTTCAGCGGCAAACGGAGCACGAGAGTGCCTTTCAACTCTGCATCCGTGGTCTCGCGCAAATCCTTCCAACGCCCCGGCATCACCTGTTCGCTGAACGCCGCGAGCGCGGCCAGCTTTTCATCGCGTCCTTCCACTGGCATCGCGCGGCCCAGGATCACCACGGAACGATAATTCATCGAGCTGTGAAACCCAGAACGCGCCATCACGATCCCGTCGATCAGCGTGACGGTGACGCAGACCTGCACGGCATCCGCTAGGGTGCGCAGCATGCGGCTCGCCGCCGAGCCGTGAATGTACAGCGTGTCGTCGATGCGCGCGAAGCCCGTTGGGATTACGTATGGCTGGCCATCAACTACGAAGCCGACGTGGCAGATGAAAGCTTCGTCGAGAATTCCATACACGCTTTCCGCGTCATATTTTCCGCGGTCCGGCAGGCGACGCACTCTTGTGCGTTCGGTAGGAGTGAACTTGCTCATCCAACGAGGCTAGGCCTTCGGCACCATCGCAACAAGAGCCAATCTGGATGGTGCTTGCGGCAACGTGCGATACGCCGGCCCATATGAAATTTGCCGATTGTAAGGACTGCGCCGCGCTTCTAAGATTACAGCGGCGAATTGAGGGCAAGGGGAAAGCGAATGGCAATTAGCCGAGAGCAAGCTCGCAAGGAACATACCGCCAGTCACGGCCACGAGCAGTTCAGCGAGACAATCTACGGCGTCGTTTGCTCCGCATGCCACAATTACATTCTGATCGACCACACTAACGACCCGCGCAGTTGCCGCGAGCACGAAACCTGTCGCCAAGCCTATTCGTAGATTTGGAGCAGCCGTTCGCGGTCTATTTCGCGGCTTCTCGAGCTTGAGCCAGCACGCTGTGCTTTCGCCCGTAGCCAAGATAGATTCCCATCCCGAGAATCAGCCACACGATCAAGCGCAGCCATGTGCTCCACGGCAGACTCGCCATCAAGGCCAAGGAAATTCCCATTCCAAGTATCGGCGTTAACGGCACGAAAGGCGCTTTGAACGGCCGTGGTAAATCCGGCCGCCGCACACGCAGAATCCAAACGCCGGCACTGACAATCACGAACGCCAATAGAGTCCCGATCGAAGTGAGCTGCCCCAGAACATTGATCGGCAAAAGGCTCGCGAAAAGAGCGACACAAAAACCCACCACAATGGACGAAATCCAAGGCGTTCGAAACCTCGGATGAATTCGGCCTGCCCACTCGGGTAGCAAGCCATCGCGCGCCATAGAATAGAAAACGCGTGACTGACCCAAGAGCATCACGAGCATCGTGGTCGTCAAGCCGGCAAAGGTGCCCAGCATTACGACGATGCTGCCCCACCGCACGCCGGTAGCTTCAATTCCGACCGCGACGGGCGCGGCTGTGTTCAACAGTTTGTAGTTCACTACGCCGGTGAGCATTGCGCCCAGCCCGATGTACAGAATCGTGCAGATGACGAGCGAGCCCAGAATCCCTATCGGCATGTCGCGTTCGGGATTTTTTGCTTCCTGCGCCGCCGTGGAAACCGCGTCAAATCCGATATAGGCGAAGAAAATCACCCCGGCGCCGCGTGCCACGCCCGACCAGCCGAACGCCCCAAATTGTCCGAGATTGGGCGGGATAAATGGATGCCAGTTGGACGCAGCCGTGGATGGGTGGCGCAAAAGATACGCGGCGACGACCGCGATGAACGTGAGCACAGTCGCAACTTTCACGAACACAATTGCCGAATTGAAATTGGCCGACTCGCGAATACCGAACACGAGAATCGCGGTGATAATTGCAATCACCAGGTAGGCAGGCAAATCTATGATTCCGCGTGCATGCGGAAGGGTGAGTGGATCGATGCCGGCTTGCTGGAGGGCTGGTCCGATGGTCGCGAGTCGGACCCAGATACCCTGGTAAAACACGAGCGTCATGCCAGGAGGCGCGGTCAGCGCCGGTGGAATCTCGATTCCAAAACTCTGAAACAGAGCGACGAGATTGCCACTCCATCCCGCTGCAACAGTCGCTGCTCCGAATGCGTATTCAATGACCAGGTCCCAGCCGATGATCCAAGCGAAAATTTCGCCGAGAGTTGCGTAGGCGTATGTGTACGCCGATCCCGCAATCGGAATCAACGACGCAAACTCCGCGTAACACAAGCCTGCAAACACGCAGCCGATACCCGCGAGGATGAACGACAGAATGATTGCAGGCCCTGTGAAATTTGCCGCCACCGTTCCGGTCAAAACAAATATGCCGGCACCGATGATCGCGCCGATTCCAAGCGTAACCAGATTTACAGGTCCGAGAACGCGTCGCAGGCCACCTTCGCGTTCTTCGCCTGCCTCGCACATCAATGTTTCGAGTGGCTTCGTTGCCAGCATCTCGGACATTCCAGCGGTTATCCTCTTTTATGACTTTATGACGCGGCCTGTCCCGACAAGCATGGCGCGTGATGCTTGGTTAAGAATGCCGCGTATTGTAGCCAATTTGGCCGGCACTCGAAGCAAAATCGTAGATGGGCACCTATGATCGAGTCATCCGGTGTTGGCGTTATAGGAAGCAAGACATTTCGAAAATGGAATTAATCCAAGGCGACTAAAGTAGAATTGCAGGCATCCGAAGAAAAGGGTAACGTCTCCTCGGGTTCTGCAGCGGGAGCAGTATGATAGTCAAGGGGCGAATCGTTTTTGCGGTCGTTTTTGCGGTCTCTCTCTGGTATGCCCATACCGGCTCGGCGCAAGCGCAGGAACCCGTAACCATCCCTGCATCCCCAGCTGAGCCCGACCCTGTTTTGACTCACAGGTCCGACGCTCAGCCCAAAGCGCCACCGCCCCAAGCCGTTTCACTCACAGTCCCCAGAGGCACTCCTCTACAGGTGGTTCTCGATAAAGAGGTGAAGATCGGAAAAGTAGGCCAGCCCATTCACGGCCGTACCGCGGAACCAGTTTATGCCTTTGACAAACTCGTCGTTCCTGTCGGCTGCGAGGTTACGGGGAAAATTACGGAAATCCACGGCGTTTCGAACGGAAAGCGCACACTCGATGCGCTCGATGCTGATTTCACGCCCGCGCGAAAGATAGAAGTCGAGTTCGACACGATTCTGCGCCCCGATGGAACGCAAATCCCGATTCAAACCGTGGTAACTCCCGGCTCCGGCCAAGTGATCGAATTCGTTACCGCCGCCGACCAGGATCAAAAGAAATCCGTCAAAGATGTCGCGTCCGAGAAAACCAAAGAAGCTAAAGCGGAAGCGAAGCGCGAATGGGACAACGCAATGGCCCAGGTGGAAACACCGGGCAAGGTACATCGCATCAAGCGCTATGCAATTGCGCAGTTGCCAATCCATCCCCAGTACATCGAGGCCGGAACCGTGTATTTCGCCGAATTGCAGAGTTCCCTCGAATTCGGCACAGAACCACTTACTCCGGAAATGGCCAAGTCCATCGGAAGCCCGCCACCGGCAGGCAGTTCGGTTCGCACGCGGCTTGTCACGCCGCTTAGTTCGGCAACTGCCACTAAAGGCGAGGAAGTAGATGCGGTCCTCTCGCAGCCATTGTTCGATGGAGACCACCTCATTCTTCCGCAGGGAAGCCGCATGAAGGGCTCTGTGGTGCAGGTACAGCCTGCGCGCTACATGAGCCGCAATGGCCAGCTTCGTGTGGTTTTTCACGAACTTGTGCCGCCGGACGGGCTTGAACAGAAAATTGAGGCGAGCCTCGAAGGCGTGCAATCAGGCAAAGGGCAGGATCTGAAGCTGGATTCGGAAGGCGGTGCCGAAGCCCAGACGCCGAAGATTCGTTATCTTCAAGTAGCCATTGCGGTTGGTCTCGCGGCGGCTTCATCCGGAGACGATGGCCTGAATCGTGTGGAAGGCGGCGCAGGGGGCTTCAAACTGGTCGGAATGGTGCTCGGAGCAGCCGTTCGCTCACAGCCGCTCGGTATGGCGATGGGAGCGGTCGGCGCGAGCCGATCTATCTACGTTCATTTCCTGGCGCGCGGTCGCGATGTCGTCTTCCCAAAGAATACAGCCATGGAAATCGGCATTGGAGCCCGCCAGGAACCACCCCCGGCCGCCAAGCCTCCAAGTCCGGACATCGTACAGCAGTGACGCCTCACCAAGGCCCATTCTCGCTCTCGCGCTGACGCTAAAAAAGACGCGACTCTTCGTTGACGCGAATACGAACGCCCCGTATAATTGAGGTTTCCCAATAGCTTCCGGAGGCAGCATGTACGCTGTAATTCGTAGTGGAGGAAAGCAATACCGCGTCGCACCGGGCGAGACCGTTGAGGTGGAGCGCCTGGAAGGCAAAGTGGGCGGCAAGGTGACGTTCGATAACGTCATCGCCGTCAGCAACGACGACAAGAAATTGATCTCGGGCGGCGATATCGCCAAAGCCAAAGTGGTCGGCAAGATCGTTTCTCAGGGCCGCGCCAAGAAAGTAAAAGTGCTGAAGTACAAGACGGGCGGCCAATACAAAATTCAGACCGGCCATCGCCAGAACTATACGGCCGTTGAAGTTAGCGACATCCAACTCGCATAGAGGAATTTCATGGCACACAAAAAAGGTGGCGGGTCATCTACAAATGGGCGCGACTCCCACGGACAGCGGCTCGGCGTAAAACGTTTCGGCGGTCAATTGGTGACAGGCGGCAGCATCCTCATCCGCCAGCGCGGCACTCGCTACAAAGCGGGCAAGAACGTAGGGCGCGCAAAAGACGACAGCTTGTTTGCGCTGATTGACGGCGTCGTCCGCTTCGAGGACAAGGGCGGCATGGGGCGTTATATCAGCGTGCTCACGGCGGAAGAAGCGACAGCGCTGAAGAAGAAGACGGCTGAGTCCGCACCCGCGGCCGCCAATTAATCCAACCGTATGCGAAATGCGCGCCTCGACGAATCGGGGCGCGTATTTTTGTTTTAGCTTTCCATCCTGGCGTATGCTCTCTCGGAACTTCTCAACCCGATGATGACAGTCCCGGGGATTCTTTGTAGGTCGCGGTTTTAACCGCGACATTAAACGCTTCAAATGTTGTGGGGCTTTAGCCCTGAAGTACAACGCCACTCTACGAGCAATCCGTGTTTGCTGACGAAGCGAAAATCATGGTGAAGGCCGGCGACGGCGGCAACGGCTGCCTCGCGTTTCGCAGGGAGAAGTATGTCCCGCGCGGCGGCCCGTCGGGTGGCGATGGCGGACACGGCGGCGACATTTACATCGAAGCGAACCCGCACGACAACACGCTCCTTCGCTATCGCTACAATCGCGAATTTAAAGCCGGGCGCGGCGGCCATGGGGAAGGTTCCGATTGCCACGGCGCGTCAGCCGATGAAATGGTTTTGAAGGTCCCCGTTGGTACCGTCGTCTACGATTCCGATACCGGCGAACAGCTCTTCGATTTCACGCAGGCAGGGCAACGATTCTTAGCTGCGCGCGGTGGACGCGGCGGCCGCGGCAACGGCAATCCCAAGTTCGTTCGCCCGTGGCACCAAGCGCCGCGCGAGCATGAAGACGGACATCCCGGCCAGGAACGCCACCTGCGGCTCGAATTGAAATTGCTCGCCGACGTGGGCCTCGTTGGTTTTCCGAACGCAGGTAAGTCCACTTTGATCTCGCGCATTTCGGCGGCACGTCCGAAGGTCGCTGCGTATCCTTTTACGACGCTCGAGCCGCATCTCGGTGTCGTCTCAGCCGATCCCGACGCTGCACCGGGCGCCGGCCGTACGTTTGTTGTTGCCGATCTGCCGGGCCTCATCGAGGGCGCTCATGAAGGCGCCGGGCTTGGCACTCGCTTCCTGAAGCACATTGAACGCACGCGCCTGATCGCGCATCTTGTCGATACTAGCGAGGCGAATGATCGCGACCCGGTGCGCGATTTCGAGATCATCGAGCATGAACTTGCTTCGTTCAGTCCCATGCTCGCCGAAAAACCGATGATAGTCGTGGCCACGAAGCTCGACGCGACCACCGACCGCACACATCTCGAAGAATTGCGCGCCTTCTGCGCCAAGCGCAGCCTGGAATTTCATGCCGTCTCCTCCGCTACTGGCGAAGGAATCGTCAAACTCGTTCGCTCCATGGCCGATGCGCTCGATCGCATCCCGAAACCCGCCGTGCCGGTCGAAGGAGGCGAAACTCAAGCAGCCGCGGCCGCACCGCCCCATCTTTCTGAGGACAACCCGGCTGGAAATGACGGAGAGGATCGTTGACGTCACACTCCTCTCATAAGCAGCACGGGCACTCGCATCATCGCCGCTCAGTGGCTTTGTTCGGCGGCACCTTCGACCCGATTCACTCCGGCCACATTGCGGTGGCGCAGGCCGCGCAAAAGCGTTTTCATCTCGACGCTATTTATTTCATCGCGTCGTCGCGCCCGCCGCACAAAACCAAACCGGCGCTCACGCCTTTCATTCACCGTTACGCGATGGTTACGCTCGCTTGCGCGGATCATTCGATGTTTGTTCCATCTCTGGCGGAAGCTCCGATGGACGGCGCCACACCGCACGTCTTCTACACTTACGAAACGGTGCGCCGCTTCCGCCGTGAGCACGCCGACGATCATTTGTACTTCATGCTCGGAGCTGACCAGTTTTTGGAAATTGCGACGTGGAAGAACTACGAAGCCCTGCTCGACTGCTGTGATTTTATCATCGCCAGCCGCCCGGGATTTCGCATCGAGGCGTTGCGTCTTGTGATTCCCCCGGAAAAACTTAACCGCACTCCTTCGCACGACCCGCACAAGATCGCCCTGCGCAAATCCACAGTGCACCTGCTCACCACCGTCGCGAGCCACGTCTCTTCCACCGAGATTCGCCATCGCCTCGAACGCCATCAAACGATTCATGGGCTTGTGCCTACGCGCGTAGAGGAATACATTCGAGGGCAGGCCCTGTACCGGTGACCAACATTTCTTTGCGCCCCGAAATTCGCTGGGCCGTCGAAGCGGCTCAAGACAAGCAGGCCGTGGACATTACGGTACTGAAACTGGCGGGCGTCGGCGCGTTCGCCGAATATTTCCTGCTCTGCTCGGGCAATAGCCAGCCGCAGATTCAAGCCATCGGCGAAGCCATTGAAGAGCGGCTTAAGAGCCACGGAATCCGTCTGGCACATCGCGAAGGGAAACCCGGCGCCGAATGGGTGCTGCTCGATTACGGCGATTTCGTCGCGCACATCTTCAGCGAGCGCGCCCGTCAGTACTACGATCTCGAACGGCTCTGGCGCACAGCCGAGCGCATTGATTTCCCGGCGCCTACGCGCCCACCCGAATCCCCTAGCGAAGGGCAAGCCGGCGCATCGCATCAAAGCAATACCTGACGATCCGATGACGGCATACGACGCGGCCACGCGCGAGACAGCAACGCACGACGTGAAACCGGTCGCGTTCAGCCTTAAATGGATCGCTGCCGATCCCGCCTCGCTTCGTGTTCTTGAGCTTGCCGCCAAGCTCGCCGAGCCTTCCACCACGTTGCTCATCACTGGCGAGAGCGGCACAGGAAAAGATCAGCTCGCGCGCTGGATTCATCAGAACGGCCCTCGTCGCGACGCGCCCTTTCTCAAAATCGACTGCGCCAGCCTTCCCGCTGAACTCGTCGAATCCGAACTCTTTGGTCACGAGCGCGGAGCGTTCACAGGCGCCGTCACGCGCAAGCAGGGCCGCTTGGAAATGGCGCAGGGCGGCACTATCGTCCTCGATGAAATCGCCGCGCTCACGAGCGGCATGCAGGCCAAGCTTTTGCGTGTGATCGAGGAGCGCACCTTCGAGCGGCTAGGTGGCACGGATTCGCTTCGCATGGATGCGCGGCTGATGGCCCTTACCAACACCGACCTCGCCAAAGCAGTCACAACGGGCCGATTCCGCGAAGACCTTTATTTCCGTCTCAACGTGCTCGCTGTCCCGGTTCCGCCGTTGCGCGAACGACGCGCCGATATTCCTGCCCTCGCAGCGCACTTCCTTGCGCGCCTCGGTCCGGTGCACGGTCGCCCGGATGCAACGCTTGATCCGGCGGCGTTGCATCTATTCCAGTCTTACGCGTGGCCTGGGAACGTGCGCGAGTTGAAAAACGCAATCGAACACGGGCTCATTTTGGGAAAGGAGTCGCTGCTGGGATCGAATGATTTCCCCGAAATTATTCGCGCAGCGCCGCAGGAAGCTGGATCCATTGGTGCCCTTCGCTCGCTTGAAGACCTCGAGCGTGACGCGATCAAAGCAACTCTCGAAGCCACGCGCTACAAAATCGGCCGCGCTGCCGAAATCCTGGGTATCAGCCGCAAAACTCTTCTCGAAAAGCGAAAAAAGTACCACCTGATTGAGTAATTCCCTGTTTGCCTTGTCATCCCGCTCGCACTGAGGAACGAAGGGAGCGAAGCGAAATCTCAGCGTAAAATGGTGGCGCCATCGACGCATGAAAATCCGCCTCCTAATGCTAGGCAAAACCCGCCGCGAAGAAGCCCGCGCTCTCCTTGACGACTACACCGCCCGCATCCGCCACTATGCCGACGTCGAAGTCACCGAACTCCGCGACACCAGCCCCGCCGCTCTTCGCAAACTTAAATTCGACTCAAGCGCAACGATTGTCCTGCTCGACGCCGCCGGCAAACAATTCACTTCGCAGCAATTTGCAAAATGGCTCGGCGATTTGCGCGACCGCGGCACGCGCGAACTCGTCTTCCTCTGCGGCGATGCTGAAGGCTTCCCGGCTGACATGCGTGCCGCAGCCAAACAAAAAATCTCGCTATCCACTCTTACCATGCCCCACGAATTCGCCCGCGTCGTCCTCGCCGAGCAGATCTACCGCGCCTTCGCGATTCTCGCCGGACACCCCTATCCGAAATAGCCGCCCTTCTGCGAAAATATCGTCATGTCCATCAAAATCGCGCTCGACAAAGGCGCGCCCGCCTCATCCGTTGAACTCATGATCACCAACCAGCTTCCCGATTACGATCTCCAAGATATCGAAGCGCCTATCCCGCGCGATGTGGATCCGATGCTGGCCTCGCAAGGATTCAAAGATCTTCTCGACGAAGCGCGCGCGATTCTCGATCGCGAGCTTGCCAGCGGCCCGCTCGAAATCGCCCAGCTCACCGGCGCCATCTGCCACGACAAAGAGATTTACCGCCCGGGAATCTGGCTCCTTCTACGCGAACGCGGCGCCAAGGACAAAATGAGCGCGGCGGCCGGTCAGCGTGTCGCGGAGATTGCCGAAACTCTCCGCCGGGAGCTCCATCTTTCCTGAAAATCGCCGAGAGCCCCCGCTGAATTAAGTAGGCCGTCGGTATCTTTACGCATGCGGTTAGCGAGCGGCTCACGACTAATTGACGTTTTCCACTTTTCCGAAATATTCACAGGAGCTTATACGCGCGCATACGATTGACGCGCCGACGAACCACGCGCAAAATGCCACGCGCTTCATACAAACAATAAATCGCACGCTGCGTGAAAACGCAACGCAATCACAAATTCCGCCTCTTGCATCCCGAAGAGGCCTAGGCGAAAATAAAGCGAATGGCTACGGCAGACACTTCGATCGAACGCCCGCTCCCGCACAATCTCGAAGCGGAGCGCAGCATCCTCGGCGCAGTCCTTCTCGACAATCATTCCCTCAACGCAGCCGTCGAAAAGCTGCGCTCGGAGGATTTCTTCCTCCCCCAGCACCGCCAGATTTTTCAGCGCATGATTCAGCTCGCCGAGCATCAGCAGGCCATCGACGTCGTCACGCTAATGGACGACCTCGCGCGTCGCGGCGAGCTCGATTCTGCCGGTGGCGTCGCGTATCTCTCCCAACTCGCCGACGGTCTTCCGCGCGCGACGAACGTCGAGCACTACGCGCGCATCGTCAAAGAAAAATCCGTCCTCCGCAACCTTGCCTTCTCCGCCGCCGCAATCCAGGAACAGGCGCTCGCCGCCGGTGACGATGCCGACGTCATCCTCGATCGCGCCGAATCCACCATCTTCCAGATTGCCGAAGATCGCGTGCGCGCCGGCCTCATCGGCGTCAAAGAACTCGTTCGCGACAATTTCGAGCGCCTCGAGCGCATCTTCAGCGAAGGCCGCCGCATCACGGGCCTCGCCACTGGTTACCCCGGCCTCGACAACGAAACCGCCGGCCTGCAACCGTCCGAGCTTGTCATCCTCGCCGCGCGTCCCTCCATGGGAAAAACCGCGCTCGCGCTGAACATCGCTGAAAATGTCGCCGTCCGCAATCGCGAGCCCGTCGCCGTATTCAGCCTGGAAATGTCGAAGGAATCGCTCCTTCTGCGTATGCTCGCGTCGGAAGCGCGCGTCGATGCCCACAAATTCCGCACAGGCCACATGGGCCGCGACGATTGGAATAAAATTACTCGTGCGCTCACCAGCCTTGGCGACGCGCCGCTCTGGATCGACGACTCCGCGTCCTCCACGGTCCTCGAAATGGGAGCTAAAGCCCGCCGCCTAAAACGCGACCGCGGCCTCTCGCTGATGATTGTCGATTATTTGCAGCTGGTGGTGCCGACAAATACGGGCCGAGGAACAAATCGCCAGGAAGAAGTTTCCAGCATTTCGCGCGCGCTCAAAGGCCTGGCAAAAGAATTAAAAGTTCCGGTAGTCGTGCTGAGCCAGCTCACTCGCGCGCCCGAGCGCGAAGAACGCAAGCCACAGCTCTCCGACCTGCGCGAGTCGGGCGCCATCGAACAGGACGCCGACGTAGTCCTTTTCATCAATCGCCCCAATTTTTACAAAACCGACTTGCCCGAAGAAGATCGCGCCAAAGCCGAACTCATCATCGCCAAACAACGCAACGGCCCCACCGGCAACCTGAATTTCGTTTTCCTCGCGCGCCACACCCGCTTCGAGGAAGCCGCCCCAGACGCGTGGAGCACCTCGCCGGTAGGCGACGAATAATCACTCTTCGGCGGTTTGAACGCGCAAGTGCGATCATCGACCCAGACTTCGCGGCCACGCAGGGCTGCGCGGCCTTCCGTAACGCCGGCGTCCCGCCGGCTCTTTTGAATTTTGCCGCCAGCGCGAAGCACATTGACCGCTAGGGTCTGTCGCAGATTCGCCATGATTGGGATTTTGACTAGAGGGAGCCGGCTGCTGAAGCGGTTTCCACCATTCGAATCGCTTCGCCCGTCGTCACAAGACGAGCACCCATCGCGTCCAATTCACTGAGAGCGCGTGCGCCCTCTTCCGCTTTCACCGTTTCGATCGCATCTTCGACAACAAGAACTTTACGACGACGGTCCAGCAATCCCTTTGAAGCAAAATGCACGCAGTATTCCGTCACGACTCCAAACACCACATACGTTGCCTCAGCACCAAGGCGTTCGACGATTTCGTTTGTATGGGGATTGCTGAAGACGTCCAGCTCCTGCTTTTCGATCACGATTTGCGCATGGTCAAACAAATCAGCAGGAAGTCCGAATTCCGTCCGATTCGGAATAATCACATAATCCTTCGCCAGTCCCTCGGTGACGATGCGCGCGCCTTCCGTCCCTCGAATACAATGAGGAGGAAAAGTCGCAAATTCGGGATCGTCCGCAGCATGCGCGCAAGCACTCGATACCAAAAAAATCCCTCTCTTCTGCGCAGCGTCCACAAGCCTCTTGATATTCGGAATGATCCGCTCGGCACCCGGAACATACAATTTCCCGCCAGGCAGCATGAAATCCTGCTGCGCGTCCACTTCCCAAAAAACAATTTTACGCATTGCCATTGCCATCACAAGCTCTTCAATTCCATCAACATCGCGCCGCGGTTGTCACTTCGGTGCCGAGCGCCGTACGTGCTTCCGTATCTTGTCGAGCAACTTCTCCAATTGTTTGCTGTATCGCACCGGATATTCCGCGCGCTTATCGATTCGCCGGTAACGCTCGGCAAGATGCGCCAGACCCGCGACGCAGCGATCACGCAGGGCGCTGATCGGTTCGGGCGCAAGCGTCCGACGCCCTTCCCGCATTACCGGCGCGAGCAGCGGCGTGCCGCCATTTGCCGGCTCACCCTCGAGCGCGATCTTATCCTCTTCGAATTCGCCGCGACGATTCGAATACCGGAACACTTGCTTGCGCCCCGGATAAGTTACCTTCGCTTGCGTGAGTTTCGCCGCGCCCTGTATCTTGCCCGCGCGATCCACTTCCACAAGTTTGTAAACGAGATTTAAAAGAGGCGCATCGCTGGGAGTTGCCAGCGCCGAGCCGACGCCAAACGAGTCGATCGCCGCGCCTTTCGCGAGTAACCTCGCAATCTCATATTCATCCAGATCGCCCGATGCAAATATTCGCACGTCCTGCCAGCCCACCCTATCCAGCTCTCGACGCACCCACTGGCTGTCTTTCGCCACGTCGCCGCTATCAAGGCGAACTCCCGCGGGCTTTCGTCCCATGCGAATAATTTTCTTCACCGCATCGTGCACGTTGTAGGTGTCGAGCAACAAAAACGCGCGCTCTGGAAACGCGTCGAGAAAATGCGCAAACGCGTCCGCCTCGTCGTCGTGCGCCATCACCCAGGAATGCGCCTGGGTTCCGTACGTGAAAACACCAAATTGTTGTCCCGCGAGAACGTTGGAACTTCCCACAGCTCCGCCGATCGCCGCCGCCCGCGCCGCAAATAGCCCTGCCTGCGCGCTGTGAGCCCGACGCGCACCGAACTCCACCACGCGCCGCCCTTGCGCAGCCGTCACCACGCGCGCAGTCTTGCTCGCAATCATCGTTTGGTATCCCAGCGTCGCGAGCAAATACGTCTCCATGATCTGCGCTTCGCTGATGGGTGCGGATACTCGGAGCATCGGCTCGCCGGGAAAAACAAGCGTGCCCTCGGGAACCGCCCAAACGTCGCCGGTGAACCGGAACGTCCGCAGATAATCGAAAAACTCCGGCCCGATATACTGAAAAACGTGATGGGATCGAAGGTAGGCGATCTCTTCGGCGTTGAAATTCACATGCTCCAGAAAATCGAGGGCCTGTTCGAGACCCGCGGCAACCAGATAATTTCTCTGCGGCGGAAGATTTCGCACGAACAATTCGAAAGTAGCACGCGCCTCGAAGCCGGTCTGAAGATAACCGGCCGCCATCGTAAGCTCGTAGAGATCGGTAAGAAGTCCTGAGTGTTCGCGCATGAAAGTCCGGGATTGTACCCCGGTAACTACCCTCGATCGCGCCGCAGCGTTAGGCCGCCATCTACCACGAGCGTTTGACCCGCAATATAATTATCCGGTTCCAAAAAGAATCGAACGGCCCGCGCCACGTCTTCCGCTCGCCCGAAGCGCCCAATCGCACCGTTCTCGACGTAACGATCATATTTCCCCGATTGCACACTCGCCGCCGCCATTCCCGAGATCGTGGCGCCAGGCGCCACCACATTCACCCGCACACGATTCCACTGTTGCGCGAGAATCTTCGCCGCGTGCGCAAGCGCTGCCTTGGGTGCGCCATAGTTCAGGCTCCCCGGAAACGCCGCATGCGCCTGCATCGTAGTCAGCAGCACGACGCTACCTCCCGCGCCGCTGCCCTCCATCACTTGCCCCAGGTCCTTCGCAAGCAGCACCGGGCCCACATGATTCACTTCCAGCGAAGCAATCAGCGCATCGCGATCCAGTTTTTCGAACGCCACTCGAGCTGGATCACCCGGAAAAATCGCCACTCCTGCGAGAGTTGCCCCGGCCTTCTGGCAGGTTTCGATGTATTTGCCGCGAACTTCAGACGACGCGATGTCACCCTCAATCAACTCCAAGTTTGCCCCGTACTGCTCGCCCATCGCTTTCGAAAGCCTGGCAGCGCGCTCGCGATCCTTGCGATACCCGACTATTGGATGTGCCCCTTCTCGCAGAAGAAGCGAGACAGTGGCCGCACCCAGCCCGCCCGTTCCGCCCGCAACCACCACAGTCTTCCCGGCCAGCGTTCGCTCCGGGAAATCGTAGCGAAATCGAGCGTAAGCATCGGCGCGCGCCGCATCCCAATGCTGCGAACTCATTTTCCCCCGCATTTCATTGGGGTTTTCACGCCTCAATCCATATGAATCGCCGTAAATACCGCCAGAAAAGACAAAACCCCCAAGCCTCCGGTCCGTTTTTCGCACCGGGCGTGCTTGAGGGTTCCACCTCGAATCTGTGCGCCGGGCCGAACTACTTCAAAACGGCGTCTTTAAATGCTTTCGCTGCGCGCAAGCGCACAACTGTCTTGGCCTTGATTTTGATGGCCTCGCCAGTGGCCGGATTGCGGCCCATGCGAGCCTTACGGTGCGCTTTCACGGCGCGACCGATACCGGGAATCACGAATTTTCCAGCGGACTTCGCTTCTTTTACAGCCAGGTTGAACAGTTCGTCAAAAAAGGAGACCACCTGCTTCTTTGACACCGGCTTGTCTTTGGTACTGACCTTCTCAGTCATGTACGTGATGATTTTCGACTTGCTCATCGGGTTTGCCATCGAGTTGTCTTTTCCTCCTCGGATTTTATTTGCGGTTGGCCCCGGCGTACCAGGATGCCGCGTGGGACTATAGCCGCACTCCTCCTCGAACGCAAGCAAAAAGCGCGAAAAAGCCCGGAAATACGGGCATTTCTCGCTACCGTCACTTTTGGAGTTTTTAGTGCGCGGCCAGTTGCTGATAGAAGAGCGCCACCGCTTTGATCCCACCGAAATAATTCTCGAGCGCGATGTGCTCATCGGGCGCATGCGCATTTTCGTCGGGAAGCCCAAAGCCCATCAGCACACATGGCACCTTGAACGTGTCGTGCATTTGCGTTACGAACGGAATCGAGCCACCCTCGCGAATGAACACCGCTTTCTTTCCAAAGCCGGACTCAAGCGCGTGGATCGCTTTCTGGAAAATCGGATTCGAATAGGGCGCCACCCACGGCTTCCCCATGCTCAGCACTTCAAACTTGCAAGTCACCGATTTCGGCAGCAATTTGCGAATGTGCTTCTCGACCAGCTTCGCAATTTTCGCCGGCTCCTGCTTGGGCACCAGCCGCGTCGAAATCTTCGCGTACGCTTTCGATGGAATTACGGTCTTCGCCCCTTCGCCCATATACCCGCCCCAGATTCCATTCACCTCAAGCGTAGGACGGGTCCACAATCGCTCCACAATCGTAAATCCCTTCTCCCCGTCCAACCCGGGCGCGCCTACCGTCTTCCGAAATTCTTTTTCTTTCCACGGAAGCGAATTGAGTGCTTTACGCTCCTGCTTCGAAAGCGTCGCCACATCGTCGTAGAAACCCGGAACCGTCACGCGAAAATTCTTATCGTGAAGCTTCGCGATGGTCTCGCTCAGAATCGTCAACGGGTTCGGCACCGCACCGCCGAAAACTCCCGAGTGCAGGTCCTGTGCCGGCCCCGTAAGCTCGATCTGATAATAATTTAGCCCTCGCAGACCATATGTAATCGAAGGGACGCCCTTGGCAAGCATCGATGTATCGGAAACCACCAGCGCATCTGCTTTCAGCCGCTCGCGATTTTTCTGCACAAATTCCCAAAGGTTTACGCTTCCAACTTCTTCCTCCCCCTCGATCATCACTTTCACATTCAGCGGCAAGGTTCCGGAAGTTTTCAACAGCGCTTCGAGCGCCTTCAGATGAATGTGCACCTGGCCTTTGTCGTCGGCCGTGCCGCGTCCGAAAAGATTTCCGTCGCGCACGGTCGGTTCGAATGCAGGACTCGTCCATAGTTCCAGCGGCTCGGCCGGCTGCACATCGTAATGTCCGTAAAAAAGTACGGTGGGTTTTCCGGGCGCGCGCAGCGATTCTCCGTATACGAGCGGGTGCATTTTCGTAGGGACAATCTCGATATTTTCAAGCCCCGCCCCGCGCAATTTCCCCGCCACCCATTCCGCTGCTCGCTCCACATCCGCCTTGTGCTCGCTTTTTGTGCTCACGCTGGGAATGCGCAGAAATTCCTTCAGCTCGCTCAGATTTTCGTCACGCTTCGAATCGATATACTCGGTCAGGTTCATGCTGGGCTCCCCAAGTTGTTTTGATCTGCCAGGAACAGCTCAAACGGCTCGAGTGCGCCGCCCACAACTCCCAAAAAGCAAACACGTCATTTTAGGAACCTTACTCAATTTCAGCAAGCTATTTGGGAACTGTGTTTTTGGACACCTCGACGTTTCCGGGCGTTGACTCCACTTCCTGCGCGTTGCACGATATTTGCATGATGCTAGAGACAGAAACCAAAGGCCAGCGCCGCAGTTCGCGCGTCTTCACCCGCATTCCTGTACGCGCCACAGGAAGAGACCTGCTGGGAAAGAAATTTCAGGAAACGAGCCAGACCATCGTGATCAATGCCCACGGCGGCCTTCTCTACTTACAGGCTGAGCTAAAAGTTGGCGCGGAACTGGTGCTGATAAACCCGGCCACGGAAGAAGAACAAGATTGCCGCGTCGTCTACCTCGGCGACACATCCGAAAAAGGCACGCGCATTGGAGTCGAATTTCTCTCTCCCAGCCCGCACTTCTGGGGAGTCGAATTCGCGCCCCAGGATTGGCCCGCTCGCGCCGCTCCTCGCCCGGTCCACTAGTGATAAAGTATTTCCGCGAGCCTTTCGCCGATCTCACGTGCGCGGAAAAATCCTAAGAACCGCAATAATCCCGAGCCATAGCGCATGAAATTTCTCATAGCCGGCGCCGGCGCAATCGGCGCCTACACGGGAGCGTGCATGGCCCGCGCCGGCCAGGACGTCACGCTGTTCGCCCGCGGGCCTCACCTGCGCGCTATGCAAGAAAATGGCGTGCGCGTGAAAAGCGTCGACGGCGATTTCGAAGCTCATCCCAAAATTGCCGAGAATCTCGAAAAAGTCGGTCCGGTCGATGTCGTCTTCCTCGGCGTAAAAGCTCACGGCTTGACGCAACTCGCCCCGCAACTCAAACCCGTCCTCGGCCCAGACACCGCCGTTGTTGGCACGCAGAACGGCATCCCCTGGTGGTTTTTTCAAGGGTGGGGCGGCGAGCACCAAGGCATGCATCTCGAACGCGTCGACCCCGGCGGCACAATCGCAGCCGCGATCGAACCACGACGCGTCCTCGGCTCCATCGTTTATTTCGCAACGGACATCGTCGAGCCCGGCGTCGTGCGCCACACCGAAGGCAATCGCATCTCGCTCGGCGAACCCGACGGCACGCGCTCCGATCGCAGCCGCCAAATCGCCGAAGCGCTGATCGCCGCGGGCTTGCGCTGCCCCGTTACCACGCGCATTCGCCAGGAAATCTGGGTCAAAATTCTCGGCAACGTCGCCTTCAATCCCATCAGCGCGCTCACCGGTGCTACGCTCGTTCAAATGGCGCGCGATCCCGATGTAAACGCTCTCGTCCGCAGAATCATGGAAGAAACCATCGCCGTGGGCGCGAAACTCGGCCTCGAAGTTCCCATCACCATCGACCAGCGCATCGCCGGCGCCGAAAAAGTAGGCGAGCACAAAACCTCAATGCTGCAAGATCTCGAAGCCGGCCGCCCCATCGAACTCGAAGCCGTAGTAGGCGCCGTCGTAGAACTAGGCGAGCGCCTCAACGTCCTAATGCCACACACCCGCGCTGTCTATGCTTGCACAAAACTCCTGGCACAAACCCGCGCCGCCACCAGGTAGTCCCGTAGTTTTATTTTTTCAAGGAGGTCAATCCACTATCGAGGGGTACAACTGAGGTAGCCACGACGACGCATTCTTCGTCGGGGGGTTTTTCCGCGCGCATGAATACTGAATTAAACTACTTCGTGGCCGCCGCCGCAGGCGCCGAATCCACCTTCGCCAAATCCACCTGCTTCCACTTCCCAGCCATGATCCCCGCCCGAATCTCAGCAGCACTCTTCCCCAACTTCGTCTGCTGATAGCTATACACAGCTTCCTTCTTGCACACGTCACAAATCGAGCCGTGATTATCTCCAAAACAATCCAGCAAGCTCGTATGGCCAACCTCGCGATCACAACGGCAATAGCAAGGCTGCTGATAAAGCACCGGCTTCACCTTCGCAGCCATCGCGTAAACTTTCTGCGTCCGAGCATCAGGAAACTGCTTGGGATCAAGCGTATCGGGCACAGCTCCAGCAGGAGGAGCAGCGTGATATGCCGGAATATCGCTATCAGGCCCAGGCGCCGCAGCAGACTGGGCTGACGCTGAATCCGCACCCGGCTGACCGCCATGCGCGAACCCAATTCCAAAGCCAGCTCCAGCCATCAAAATCACCGCAGCAAATATAAGAGCCGTCTGCTTCATCTCAAGCCCTCCGCAAATCAGCCAACAAAATATCGAACCAACACACAAATCGTATCACGCCTGAGTGGCACAGGCACTCTTGCCTGTGCTCCGACGACTCGCAACCAAATTCGCGCAGCCATCGCCCCCGGATCAAGTCCAGACTCCAACTCGCCAAGCACCAACCACGCACCTCGCTTTTCTTTCTCGCACCGAGATTGACAGCCACGCTACCCTGGCTTAAGGTTCGCTCAGAGACGGTTCAAAATAACAACCAAGGCCCACAAAATGTCGACCTTCCCAGTTTTCGATCTCTCCAAATTCACCAACGCCTCCCCATCCGAAAAGAGATCCCTAGGCCACACCGTCGACGAAATCTGCCGCCAAACCGGCTTCCTAGCCATCACCGGCCACGGAATCCCCGACGAAACCATCACCCGCGCCTGGAACTCCGCCCGCGCCTTCTTCGATCTACCCGTCGAAAAAAAGCTAGCCGTGAAAATGCGCTACGAAGGCTACCCCTACGGCTACTCCCCGCTCCAATCCGAAGCCCTCGCAAAATCAAAAGGCGAAGATACCCCGCCCGACATCAAGGAAACTTTCAACATCGGCCCGCTCACGGTTCCGCCTCACACAGGCGACGAGCCCTTCGCCGATTTTCGCTACGCCACCAACATCTGGCCCGCTGAGCCTGCCGAATTCGAGCAAGCCTGGTCAGAATACTACCGCTCTCTCGGTACACTCGCCGGCAAAGTCATGCAAGTCTTCGCCGTCGCCCTGAATCTCCCTGAAGATTTTTTTGACGCCGCGGTCAACGACCCAATCAGCGCCGTCCGCGCCCTGAACTACCCTCATCAGCACGTCGCACCCCAGCCCGGCCAACTCCGCGCCGGCGCGCACTCCGACTACGGCAGCCTCACGATCCTGCGCGCCGACTCCGCCGCCGGCGGCCTCGAAATCTTCAACCCCAAAAAACAATGGCAACCAGTCCCCGCCGTCCCCAACGGCTTCATCGTCAACATCGGCGACCTCATGGCCCGCTGGACCAACGACCGCTGGGTCTCCACCCTCCACCGCGTCGTAAATCCCCCACCCGATTCCACGGGCTCCACGCGCCGCCAATCCGTAGCCTTCTTCCACCAACCAAATTGGGACGCCGAAATCACCTGCATCCCCACCTGCCTAGCTCAGGGCGAAAAACCAAAGTATCCGCCCGTCCGCTCCGGCGAATACCTAATGCAAAAGTTCCACAGCACAGTAAAACTAAGCACCGCCGCCCCAAAATAAATTTCGCCATCAGCAGCACTTCCAAAGTGCACGAAGCCCGGGTAGCCACGACGACGCCTTCCTTGTCGTGGGCCTTTAAATCGTAACTCGCCGCAGACCTCAGTTTCTGCTAAAGCCTCAGCCGCACTTCCGTAACGCCGGCTTGCCCTGAGCGAGCGAACGGACGTCCCGCCGGCTCTTTTGAATTGCGCATCAATCTGAAATTCGAAATTGAAATTCTAACTTCCTTTCTGTTGCCCACGTTAATCGCGCCGTCCGCACCTACAATCTCCACCGCCGCACACAATCCCGTCCCTAGTGGCGCAGGCACTCTTGCCTGCCCTGAGGAACGAAGGGTTCACCCCGAGAATCGAAGGGCCTGTGCTCTGACGACCACAATCGCGAACCACAAGCAGAAGCCGCGACCGGCTCCCTGCAGCCGCGCTAAGCCGCCACCTTCCCATACGCCACCGCAATCTCCGCCGCCACCCGCGCATTATTCAACAGCAACGCCACATTCGCCCCCAGCGTCCTCCCCCCACTCCCCTTCGACAAAGCCTCCAACAAATAAGGTGTCACCCGTTTCCCCGAAATTTTCTCCGCCGCCGCCGAAACCAGCGCCTCACCAATTAACTCCTCCAACTCCCGCCGCCCCAGCGCACTCCCCACCGGCGCCGGGTTCGCAAACACAATCCCCGCCGTCATCCCCAGCCCCCACTGCGTCGCCATCAACCGCGCCGCCTCTCCAGCCGAATCCACCCGGCACTGCAGCGTCAGCCCGCTCTCGCGCGAATAAAACGCCGGCAACTCATCCGTCCCATACCCCACCACCGGCACTCCGAGCGTCTCCAGCATTTCGAGCGTCCGCGGCAAATCGAGAATCGCCTTCGCCCCAGCACACACCACCGCCACAGGAGTCCGCGCCAACTCCGTAAGATCAGCAGAAATATCCAGCGTCTCCTCCACCCCGCGATGCACGCCTCCAATCCCGCCCGTCGCAAACAC
This sequence comes from uncultured Acidobacteriota bacterium, assembly GCA_963721825.1. Lineage (GTDB taxonomy): Bacteria > Acidobacteriota > Terriglobia > Acidiferrales > UBA7541 > Palsa-295. The sequence continues at coordinate 216,110 of CAVRLE010000005.1, forward strand.
CCGAATCCCCGCCCGCTCCGCAATCCACGCCGTCGTCGCCACCGTCGTCGCCCCCGCCCGTCCCGACGCCACCACCGACGCCAAATCCGCCCGGCTCACCTTCGCCACTTCCTTCGACTCCGCCAAAAACGCCAGCTCCCCAGCCGACACTCCCACCACAAGCTTCCCGCCGAGCACCGCGATCGTCGCCGGCACCGCCCCGCCCGCCCGAATCGCCGCCTCCATCCCCCGCGCCGTCTCAATATTGTGCGGATGTGGCAACCCATGCGAAATCACAGTCGACTCCAGCGCCACCACCGGCTTGCCATCAATCAGCGCCGCCGCCACTTCCTCGTGAATAAAAATCCCCTTGTCGTCGCCCAACCGCCCCTTGCCCAAATGACCCTCCAATACTTTCCGCCCCGGTCATACCACAAGTTTGCGCGTCACGTCGCCAGCATCTTACCGGCGCTTTTTCTTCCAGCTCGGTTTTTGCCCCTGCTTTTCCTGGCTGGCATCTTTCTTCTTCCTTGGCCGTTTTGTTTGACAATTTTATAGATATATTCATAACATTGAGGAGAAACGGTCGTAACGATCGCCGAAACCACTCGTTAGTGCTGTTGACCCTCAGACTTTCCAACAAAGAGTGCGCGGTCAGCAGTTTTGGGGAACTGATTTGGCGACGGGCGACGGACATTTGCGAGTCTGTTGTTTTTTAGACGAAGAGTTTTGAAAGGAAGAAGCCGGCGGAGAACTCATATGCTGAAAAGAAACGTGCTGTTTCTCGGATTTGTCGTGCTAGTGGAAGCCTTGGGACTTTCCGCGAAGCCGGGGACACCTACGTTAAAGAAGGTGACCGAATTCAATCTGCCCGGGCCTCCGGGCAAACGATTCGACTATCTCACAATAACTCCCGACGACCACTACCTCCTCTCGACTCACCTCGCCGCGGGACAGATGTATGTCATCGATCTACGCACGAACAAAGTTGTGGCCACGGTCACCGATACCCCTGGTGCGGAAGGAGTCGAGTACGTTCCCGAGTTGAAGAAAGCGTACACGTCGAATGCCTACGACAACACCATTGGCGTGGTGGACATCCGACAGATGAAAGTGATCAAGAAAATCCCCACCGAAGCCAAGCCGGACGGTAGCGCCTACGCTGCACCATTCCACAAGCTCTATGTTTCTGATGAGCGAGGCAAAGCGGAAGCAATTGTTGATGTACGTACAGACAATATCGTTAAGACGCTCCACTTCGATAGTGAAACGGGAATGCCGCAGTACGATCCCGTCGCCCAGAAAGTCTACGTAAACCTGCAGGACAAGGACACTCTCGCGGTCATCGATCCGGCTACAGATGAAGTCGTGGGGCGTTATCCGGTGGGGCGGTGCAAAGGGAACCACGGTATGGCTCTTGATCCAGAGCATCATCGCGCCTTTCTCGCCTGTGAAGGCAACGACCTTATGACGGTTTTTAACCTTGATACTCACCAGCCAGTTGCATTCCTACAAATGGCGAGCGGTCCCGACGTCATCAAATTCGATCCTGGTCTCAAGCGAATCTATGTCGCGTGTTCGAGTGGAGCGATCTCAGTGTTCCAGATGGACGACCCCGATCACTTCCGGAAGCTGGAAGATTTTCCTGTTCAGAAGAAAGTGCACAGCTTGGCTGTAGACACTGAAACACACCGTGTCTATGCTCCAGAGCAGGAAGCAGACGGCAAGGCCGTCGCGCGCATGACAGTTTACGAAGCCCTAGTCCGCTGAGCCGTGGTCAGTGGTTTCGTGTGTATGAGTTCCCCAGCCCGAATTTCGAAAAAAGGAAAGGTGCCGCTATGAAAGGGAAGATTCAATGGGTTGGTTACTTTCTGGTGCTCGCCGTGGCATTGGGCTTGGGCTCACTGGCTCGGGCGACGCAGGAAAAGACAGACAAGGGCAAGACTGTTACGGTGACCGGCTGCTTGCAAAAGGGTGACGAAGCAGGCGAGTACTCGATTACGTCCGAGGATGGAAAACGCTACGGGCTCCGCAGCAAAACTGTGGGCCTCGGCAAGCATGTCGGGCACAAAGTGACCGTCACCGGAACACAGGTACGCGAAGAGAACGAAGAAAAGGAAAAGAAGGAATCGGGAGGAGGCGAATATGCCGATCTCCGAGTAACCAGTTTGAAAATGATCAGCGAAGGTTGCAAGTAGCGGTAATGGGGCCGAATCGAAAAATTCGGCTCCTATTTCTCAAAAAACAAGGCAGCACAATTCATCCGCTCCAGCGTTCAAAACTCTGAGAGCAGGTGCGCGAGCCCGATGTCCATCCGTTCATTGCTACCCCACCCGATGAACGTTCTAACGCGCGATGCCCGCTTGCTATTTCTCTCGCGATTCATCCGTCTATTCGCGTACGGTTCACTATCCGTTGTCTTGGTCTTCTATCTGATCGGGCTGGGCCTCCGAGAATCTCAGACGGGAATCCTGCTAACCCTGACCCTCATTGGCGATACCGTGATCTCACTCTATCTCACGACCCGCGCTGACCGGATAGGGCGACGACGCATGCTGATTGTTGGGTCCGTTCTGATGGCCGCGGCGGGGCTGGCCTTCGTTTGCACCAGCAACTTCTTGTTCTTGCTGATCGCCGGTACGATTGGTGTGATCAGTCCCAGCGGCAATGAAGTGGGCCCGTTTTTGTCGATCGAACAAGCGGCACTTGCGCACGTGGTTCCCGATCAATCGAGGACGGACGTATTTGCCTGGTATACGCTGGCCGGGTCAGTGGCCACTGCAAGCGGTGCACTTTTTGCGGGCGCGATCACGGGCGTACTGCAGAGAACCACGCTGCCGCCCGTCGCTGCATACCGTGCGGTGGTCGTTCTGTACGCTGTCCTGGGTGTCCTCCTGGCGGTCTCGTTTCTTCGGCTTTCGTCCGCGACAGAAGTGCATTCTTCCCGAGACGGATCAGCCTTGCCGGCAACGCTGAAGAGCTTTTTCGGCATTGCGCAGTCCCACCGCGTGATCGTCAAGCTTTCCAGCCTGTTCGCCTTGGACTCGTTCGCGGGTGGTTTTGTTGTACAGAGCTTCGCGGCGTATTGGTTCTACCTACGTTTCGGAGTTCACCCGGCGACTCTTGGAGTTATTTTCTTCTGGGCAAATATCTTTGCGGGCATTTCAGCGCTTCTGGCAGCCCGTCTGGCTGCGCGTTGGGGCCTGGTCAACACCATGGTCCTCACACATCTTCCTTCCAACATTCTGCTCATTCTTGTTCCACTGATGCCCAATCTCTCGCTCGCGGTTCTGGTGCTTCTCCTGCGATTCAGTATCAGCCAGATGGATGTTCCCACGCGGCAATCCTATGTCATGGCGGTCGTGAGAAGCGACGAGCGATCCGCGGCTGCCGGAATCACCGGCGTGGCCCGCACCACGGGAGCCGCTATCAGCCCTTTGTTCGTCGGATATATGTTCGCGCGGAGTTCCTGGATAAACGTGCCGTTTTTCCTCGCCGGCGCCCTGAAAATCCTCTACGATCTCCTGCTTTACAAGGAATTCGTGGGGATCCAGCCCATCGAGGAACGGCACCAAAGGCTGTCGAAGAGCAATAAATGGAGTTGACTCCACTGGAGAGTCCCTTTTCAGGTGGATTTCAGGTTTCAGGAATAGATTTTCTCCTTATTCGGAAGGTGTCCTCGTTTTCCGTGACGGCAGGATTTTGCACGGCGTGATAGCCAACTGACGTGAGGAAACAACTCCTCGTCCATTTCCGCTCCGTTCTATGTGGCACGCTTCTGCTAGCCTCACTCTCTTCACCGTGCAACGGTGACTCCGAACCTCCTACTTACATTTTGGCTTCCGCCTCTGAGACCGAGGTGCGCGTGGCCGAGGCGGTACGCGTTGACCACGCTCCAAAGCTTGACGGCACCCTTGACGACCCGCTCTGGCAACTAGCCAAACCTATAACCGACTTTCGACAGAAAGAGCCCTACGAAGGACAGCCAGCAACCGAGAAGACGGAAGTCCGCATTCTGTACACACGGAAAGCTGTTTATTTTGGGATTCATTGCTATGACTCAGAACCCTCTCGTATTGTTGCAACCGAACTGCGCCGTGACGTCAGCCAAGATTTGGATGATCACTTCGAGATTTTGATCGACTCCAATCACAACCGTCGTGGTGGCTATGTTTTCGAAATCAATCCTCTAGGGACGCAAAGCGACGGCCTGATAGTAGAGGAGCAAGGGGAGACGGACGGAGGCGACTTCGACCGAGGCTGGGACGGAGTATGGACGTCCGAGGCTCACATCACTGCTGACGGATGGACTGCAACAATCGAAATTCCCTTCACAACCCTCAACTTCACTAAATCGAACTCTGTTATTTGGGGTTTGAATTTGAAGCGATTTATTCGCAGAAAGAATGAAGAGGATCTTTGGAGCGCTTACCGAAGAACTTTCGGAATCACGAAAGTCTCCGAGGCGGGAGAACTGACAGGTATAACAGACATCGGAAGCGGAAGGCTCTTCATCGTTAAGCCATACGGTCTCGCCCGATACGACAAACAAACGGGACAGGACCCCAAATTTCCACTGACGGGCGGAGTCGATGTTAAGTATGGCATTAGTTCGAACCTGGTCTTGAACCTTACTGGAAATACGGATTTTGCTGATACCGAAGTCGATCTTGAGCCGTTCAACCTCACGCCATTCAAAGTATTCATACCCGAGAAGCGTCAATTCTTCCTGGAGAACGCAGGTGTGTTCAACTTCGACATCGGCGACCAGGACCAACTGTTCTTCAGCCGTCAAATCGGAATCGACCCGGTGACCGGGCAACAGGTGCCTATCAATGGCGGACTGAGGCTCACGGGCTCGATTGGCCGCACTGAGTTGGGCATCATGGATGTGGACACTCGTTCCAGCGGCCCCAATCCCTACGCAAACTATGCCGTTGTGCGGCTGAAAGAATCACTCTGGTCTGGCTCCTACATCGGCGTGATGGGCATCGATAAGCGATCGGGCGATCCGCAAGACAGTTTTAATCAAACCGGAGGCGTCGATACCCGTCTCGTATTTTTCAAGGACTGGATCGTGGACGCTCACGCAGCCGGAACGAATTCTCCCATCAACATCAGTGGCGCAAGCGGCAGCGCCACGGACGTTGGCGCCTCTCTCTCCTACAAGTCGAATTGGCTGGACGGAATCGTCGAACGGAGGAAAATCGGACCCAACTTCAATCCCGAAGTAGGTTTCATCGAGAGGACCGATTCGAACGAGACATACGGAGATCTCACTTTCAAGGTGAGGCCCAAAATCAGTGGCGTACGCGAGTTGCAATTCGAGGGATTCATCCTCCACGCACCGGATACTCACAACCAGGTCTCTACACAGGAGTGGCAGGGCACTTTCCGCGCCGAGTTCAATAACGGTGCTTACAGCGACGACGATATCGTAGACGTGTTTACCCAGCGGATTACGACCCCGTTTCACATCTACAAGAATGTGTTCATTCCGAACGGTCTCTACCACTTCACCCGTCATCAGCTCACATACGGATCAGGGCAGAATCATCGGTTCACTTACAACTTCTTCGAGCGTTGGGGCGGATACTACGGTGGAACGCTGAATGAATTCCGTGTGCGGGTCAACTATCGCCCCACTGCGAAATTTTCGATCTCCGCTTCCGAAACATGGGATCGATTTCGCTTGCCGCTGCCGAATGGGAATTTTTCCGTTGTCCTAGCAAGCTTGCAGGCCAATTACTCGTTCAATCGGTTTCTAACTTTCACGAGTCTGATTCAGATGGACACGTCGAACACTCAGGCAGTCAGCGCCAATCTTCGCCTGAGGTACAACTACCGGCCTGACAGTGACCTCTACATCATCTACAACATCGGAACCCAATTCGCCAGCATCGCCCCCGCGAACCCCCCGCAAGTCCGCGAAACCCGCTTCGCGGTGAAATGGACATATTCCTTTTCGCCATAACTTTGCGGGTGCGCCCAGTGCCACCGGCTTACTCAGTCACAAAATACTCACCAACACCCTTATTTAGTTTTCTTCTAAATCCTTCAGTAACCCAGGCAACAAACTCGCCCCAATCAGTGTCTAACCACTCAGCGCGGGTACGGACCTCCGCCGGCTTGCCGGCGCCCCACCTTCGAGGTAGAAGCAACCGCGCATAAAATTAATTCTCCGTGTGCGTACAAGTGTGCGTGTGCGGTTGCTCGTCGGCCAGGTTTTAACCCAGCAAGAACCTAGGAGGCGCAAATGCGAACGCTTCACCCAGCTATTTCCATCGCCGCAGTTATAGCACTCACATTCACCACCACCGCAGCTCCCCAAAATAATTCTGCTGCACCGTCCCACGCGCAAACAGCACCCAAGCCAACAGCCACCTCAAGCGCCAGCACGGCCACCGAAACCGCCGCCAAACTCCCTGTCCGCCGCGTCATCCTCTACAAAACCGGCGTCGGCTACTTCGAGCATCTCGGCCACGTCCGCGGCAACGAAGCCGTCCGCATCGATTTCACCAGCGGCCAGCTCAACGACGTTCTCCAATCTCTCACCGTCCTCGATCTCAACGGCGGCCGCATCTCCGGCGTCAACTACAACTCCGAAGCGCCACTCAGCGAACGCCTCGGCACCCTCCGCCTCCCGCTCGAAGAAAAAACCGATCTCTCGAAATTTTATGGCGCCCTCCGCGGCGCTCGTCTCCAAGTTCGAAGTGGCACCGCCACCGTCACCGGCCGCCTGCTCAGCGTCGAACGCAAAACTCGCGTTTCCGGCGGCACCACCCTCGAAGTCGATCTCGCCACCATCGTCAGCGATTCCGGCGAAGTCCGCAGCGTCGAGCTCACTCCCGCCGTCAGCGTCCAGCTCGCCGAGCCCGACCTCACCCACGAAGTCGGCCAATATCTTCATCTGCTCGCCTCCGTCCGCCAGCAGGATCTCCGCCGCATGACGCTCGCCACCGAAGGCACCGGCGATCGCCAACTCTACGTCAGCTACATCAGCGAAGTTCCCATCTGGAAAACCACCTATCGCATCGTTCTCCCGCGCAAACCTAGTGAAGAACCGCTTCTCCAGGGCTGGGCCATCGTAGATAACACCGTCGGCGAAGATTGGAACAACGTCGAACTATCGCTCGTAGCCGGCGCACCCCAATCCTTCATTCAACAATTGTCGCAGCCTCTCTACGGCCGTCGTCCCGTCGTGCCGCTGAGCCTCGGCGCGCAACTCACTCCGCAAACTCACGAAGGCGCAATGCTCGGAGGTCTCGCCGCTCTCTCCGGCCGCATTCTCGATCAGAGCAGTGACGTAATCCCAAATGCACAAGTCGCGCTCTTGTCCGAATCTGGCGAAGAGGTGGCGACCACAACGACAGACGACCAAGGCAACTACGCCTTCGGCGATCTACCCGCCGGACTCTACCGTCTAAGAGTTCAAACACAAGGATTTCAAACGTCCATGCTCTATGGTCTCTCGCTCGGTGGCGGGCGCGAGCGAACTCAGGACGTTGCGCTTAGGCTGGGGTCTGTGACTACGACGGTGAACGTAGAAGCCCAAACCGTCGAAGTAAATTCTGAGACCTCGTCTATTTCGGGTAGCCGCGCCGGTTCGGGAAACAGGCTCGGCAGCGGACGCGGCATCGGCGCCCGCAGTTCTGGTTCCGCCGCGGGATACGCGTCGGGAACCGGGGGCGCAGCAGCGGTGAACGGCCGAAATGTAATGAGTCTCGATGCGCTCGTGCCGGGCGCTGTATCCGAAGCACGAAGCAGCGTGCTCTCCGCCGCGCAAGGTCTCGACCTCGGCGACCTCTTCGAATACAAACTCAAAGATCGCGTCACAATCCACAAGAACGAATCCTCCCTCGTCCCCATCGTCCAAGCCCACGTGCGAACCGAAAAAGTCTCGCTCTGGAATCCCTCGCTCGGTTCCGCAAGGCCTCTCCGCGCCCTCTGGCTCACAAACTCCAGCCCGCTCACCCTCGACGGCGGCAGCTTCAGCGTCCTCGAAGACGAAGCCTTCGCCGGTGAAGGCCTGATGGACCCCGTCAAGCCCGGCGAAAAACGCCTGGTCTCCTACGCCGCCGATCTCGGCATCCGCGTCGACAAAAAAACGCACGGCGAGCCCCAGCGCGTCACAAAAGTCCGTATCATCCACGGCACCATGATTCAAACCAGCGCCACCCGCCAGGACACCATCTACACCGCCCGCAACGAAGACAGCTCCCAGCGCGCGCTCCTCATCGAACACGCCCTGCGTCCCGGCTGGAATCTCTCGACCGACACGCCCAAGCCCGAAGAAACCACCGCCACCGACTACCGCTTCCGCCTGACCCTCGGCGCAAAAGCCACCACCACGCTCGTCGTCTCAGAATCCAGTTCCATCGAAACCCGCTACGCCCTAACGAACATCGACGGCGGCCAAATCCAAGTCTTCCTCCAGCAAAAATCTATCAACCCAGAAGTCGAAGCCGCCTTCCACAAAATCGTCGAACAAAAAAATCGCATCGCCTCACTCGATGCCCAACTCGCCGCAATCGAAAGTCAGCAGGAGAAAATCTTCGACGACCAGCAGCGCATTCGCGAAAACCTGAAATCTCTAAAGGGCAGCTCCGAAGAACGCGCCCTAACCCAGCGCTACACCCAGCAACTAGAAGACCAGGAAACCCAACTCCAAAAACTCCAAACCCAAACCACGGATCTCCAATCCCAGCGCGACAAATCCCAAGAGGCCCTAGACGCCATGATCGAAAACCTAGACCTAGACGCCACGCTATAGCCGGCCATTCCATGTGGAGTGCGGTGGCTCGCCGCCGCTTTGTTACGCCCCGGCTTGCCGGGGCGCCGCCCTTCAGGGCGGCAGCCTCTGTCTTTCTCTGTTCTTTATTGTTCCTTTGATTTCTGTACCGCTGGCCTCCGGCCGGCGCCTCGTCTTCTTGCCGTTGCCTCCATTTCAAATCTGAAATTCCCAATTTAAAATTTCCTACCGCCTCATCCGCGCGCCTCAATGCAGTTCAGTAGCGTAGGCTTCAGCCTGCGCCAACGTAACTCCACACCCCAACCACCAATTCTTGGCGCCCTTCGTGACATCGTTCTTTGTCGTGCCGCTTCTCGCGATCGCTAGTCATGGCACTTGGGGCTCGCCGCACCCTTCCCCGAGCTTTCTCTTATCTGTTGGCGTTGGGTTGGAGCCCCCTGCTTCAGCAGGGGGAGCTGGACTTCAGTCCGGCGGAAGCTTGTGAACCCATAAATCGGCTTTAGCCGTGGGGAGTCTGACCCAGGGCTCAAAGCCCCAGGGAACAAAGATTATCGCGCGGTGCGCCACCGCTTGTTTACCCTGAGCTTCGAAGGGCGCAGCCTCACTCGCGCAAGCCTTCTGAGTTTTTCTCTGCGTGCGTCAACTCCGTGCACCTAGCTGCGAGGCAACGCCTTCTCCACGAGAAAGTCCAGTTCTAGAACCAACTGTCCGCGCCCCGCACATCCAGCCAGTCGAATTTTTCTCTGTGCCCGTGTTACGCTCACTCATGGCGCACGACGACAAATCGAAACACAAAAGAAAAAGCAGTTCTCACCGCGCACCCCGCCTCCGCCGCGCCACCCCAACCCTTGCCCGTCACTCCTCACTCTGCTAACGTCCCCAAAAATGACAATCAACCTCGCCCACTCCCGCCCCTCGCCACTCCCCTCGCACAACAGACCCGGTGCCCTGAAACCCCGCCCCGGCGCATTTTTTCTAATCGCGAACGCGCGATTAAGATTGTGCCGAACTGATAGAAAACTCAGCCCACTAAAATCTCCTAATCGCGAACGGATGGCTATTTCTCATCGCATCGCCGAACCACCAACCACCGCCCAGCACGACTTCCTACCACCCATCACACGCAGCCGATCCGCCAAGCAGCCACCTTGTTGCCCCCGGACGAAGCCCGGATTTCTAATCGTTAGAGGGATTACAAATTCCGCTAAAGCGATTAAAAACAACACGTTCCAAATTTCTAATCGTTACAAAACGCACTTTTCTTACCCGTCTCAAGTGGCACAGGCACTCTTGCCTGTGCTCCGACGAGCACCACCCCACCACAACCACCCACCACCCTCGTCCCCATTTCACCCGCACATCAACGCAACCCTACCCACAACTCCAATCAAATTTCCAAGAGCAGCCAAAAGCATGACTCCCCGCTCTCACACAAAGCCAACAATCGTCGCAATCGGCGACATCAACGTCGACATGCTAGGCCGCGTGAAATCCTGGCCGAAGCCAGGCCAAGACTGCCTCGCCCCGCAGCTCGAAATGCACTGCGGCGGAGTAGGCGCGAATTCTGCCCTCGCTCTCGCACGCTGGGGCATTGACGTGCGGCTTGCCGGCTGCGTCGGCCACGACCGCTTCGGCGACTACGTTCTCGAGCATCTCGCCAAAGGCGGGGTGAACACGCGCTGGGTCCAGCGCACAAGCGACGCGATGACCGGCTTTTTCTACATCAACATCACGCCCGACGGCGAACGCACATTTTTCGGCAGCCGCGCCGCAAATGGCCACGTGAAAAATCTGCGTAACGTGCGATCGCTGTGCAATGGAGCCGCAGCCGCGCATCTCGTCGGCTACAATTTTCTCAATCCAGGTCCCGCGCGCGCGGCCAAACAAATCGCGCGCGAAATTCACGCCCGCGGCGGCTGGGTTTCACTCGACGTCGGAATGGCGCCCGCTCAGCAGATCCCAGGAAAAATTTTGCAAATCATTCCTCGCGTGGATATCCTCCTTCTCAGCACGGACGAGGCGACGCTGCTCACCGGCGCGCGCGATCCGCGTCGCGCGTTTGCGGCACTCGAAAAAGCAGGCGCGCACGAAGTGGTCCTGAAACTCGGAAAAAGCGGCTGCTTAATCTCGCGCAACGGCGAGCCGCAGCACGTTCCGTCATTCGACGTTAAAATGGTCGATTCCACGGGAGCAGGTGACGCCTTCGTAGCAGGATTTCTGCAGGCGCGCCTGCGCGGCTGGTCCGCGGAAGAAGCCGCCATCGCGGCAACTGCCGGCGGCGCAGCCGCCGTATCGTTCGTCGGCGCCGGAGAAACGCTACCGGGCTCGCGCGAAGTCGCCGCGCTGATGCGCTCCCAGCGCCTGCACGGAAAATGGGATGCGGTGCGCCGCAGCGCGCTCGCGCGCCTTCAAAATCGCAATTCGCGCCCAGAGAGGCCCACATGACGCCACAGCCGGATCGCAATCAATTGCCCGAATGGAAAAAGGAACTCGACCGCCCGCGAATGAAATCGCTCGCCGATCTCTTTCCCGTCCCCAAGCCGGTGATCGGCATGGTCCATCTGTGGCCGCTTCCCGGCGCTCCCGGTTACACAGGCTACGGAATGAAAAAAATTATCGACCACGCGCTGCGCGACGCTGAAGCGTTGGTGCAAGGCGGCGTCGATGGTCTCGCCGTCGAAAACATGTGGGACCTTCCCTACTACGTTGGCAACGACGTCAAGCCCGAAGCGATGACAGCGCATGCCGTGGCCGCCGCTGAAATCGTGAAGAATTTCCCGCTACCCGTCGGCATCAACGTGATTCACAACGGCGGCACCGTCTGCCTTTCGATCGCGCTCGCCGCTGGCGCGCGCTGGATTCGCGTCTGCATTCTCACCGGCGCGCGCGTGTGGGATACCGGCGAATTCGATCACGGCTGCGCCGCCGAATTGATGCGCAAACGCAAAGAGCTGCACGCAGAAGAAATTCACATTTTTGCAGACGTGGACAAAAAGCACTCGGTGCCGTTTCCCGGAATCGATCTGCGCACGCACATCGAATGGACGGAATTCTACGGAGCAGACGCGCTCATCGTTTCGGGAAGATTTACAGGAAGCGCGCCGGATGTCGAAAAAGTCCACGAAGCAAAAACTTACGCGAAACGCCCGATTCTAATCGGCAGCGGCACGAGCGCGGACAACGTCGCAGCATTTCTCGAACACGCGGACGGCATCATCGTGGGAACAAGCCTGAAAAAACATGGAGTGATGCAAAACGAAGTGGATGCGGGCCGCGTCCGTGCGCTGATGAACAGTGTTCAGCCAGTCCGCGAGAGAGCCGCGGCCCGCGCATCGTCGTCACGTTAATTCGTCACGCTAATTCGTCACGTCAATTCGTCAAGTTGTTGAAAAATTTGCGGCGCTCCACGCTAGTTTCCGTGCGCCGCTTGCTGCGAAGCCGGCTGGTCGGCGTTCACCATCCACGGAATGCCGAACCGGTCGGTGCACATGCCGAAGCGAGGCGACCAGAAAGTCTGCTGAATCGGCATGATGATATTTCCGCCCTTGCTCACTTCGTTGAACAGCCGATCCGCTTCCGCCGGATCTTTTGTGCTGAGCGACAGCGAAAATCCTTGCGGCGCCTGATAGCGATCGGCCGGCACATCGCTGCCCATTAGCACTCTCCCGTTCAAGTCCATGCGCATGTGCATGATCTTGTTGCGGTAGTCGGGTGACGATTGCGCTGCCGGTGGCGCTTCGCCGTACGTTGTCTTGAAGGTGATCTTGCCGCCGAGAGCCTTCTCGTAGAATTTAAACGCTTCCTCGCAGTTTCCGTTGAAATGAAGATAGGGATCCAATTGCATGTTGCCTCCTGTGTCTGATTCAAATCCGGATCGCGCGCACGAACCGGTGATGTTTCAATTGAGCCGGGGAAAATCAGCCGCCGGACATTGCTCCGACGATTAAGAACGGTTCTTTGCCCGCGACGACGGCGGAGGGCAACGCGGTTTCAGCGGGCTCGTGCGAGTAATCTTCTTCGCAGGCGAAGAATCGCACGAATGGCCGGCGCTCATGCGTCACCTGATCTCGAATCGTGCCGCGCAGCACCGGATATTGCGTCTCGAGCGCGTTCAGCACTGACAGCAGCGTTGGCTCGCCGGAAATTTCGAGGCTCACTTCGCCGTTCACGCGCGCGAGCGTTCGCAAATGCGCCGGAAGTATCACGCGAATCATTGCAGCGTCTGAACCTCCACGGAAAGCACAGCCGGCAAATCGCGCACGATCGCATTCCAACTATTGCCGGCGTCCGCCGATGCGTAGACTTGGCCGCCGCTGGTGCCGAAATAAATGCCGCACGAATCGAGCGAATCGACCGACATGGCGTCACGCAACACGTTCACGTAACAATCGCGCTGCGGAAGGCCCTTTGTCAACGGTTCCCATTCGTTTCCGCCTGTGCGGCTGCGATACACGCGCAGCTTTGCATCGTGGACAAAATGCTCGGAATCACTTTTGATCGGGACCACGTAAATCGTTTCCGGCTCGTGCGCGTGAACGTCGATCGCAAAACCGAAATCGGTGGGCAGGTTGCCGCTTACTTCCTGCCACGAATCGCCGGCATTGTCGCTGCGCATCACGTCCCAGTGCTTCTGCATGAACAAAGAGTTGGGACGCGAACGATGCATCGCGATGTGGTGAACGCAGTGGCCCACTTCCGCGGTCGGATTTGGAATTCCTTCGGACTTCAATCCACGATTGATCGGCTGCCACGTTTTACCGGCATCGTCGGAGCGAAATGCGCCCGCTGCCGAGATCGCGATGACGATTCGATTCGGATTTTTCTCATCGAGGATGATTGTGTGCAGGCACAAGCCGCCGGCGCCCGGGTTCCAGCGCGGTCCCGAATCATGCTCCCGCAAACCGGGAAGCTCATGCCAGGTTTGTGCGCCATCGGTCGAACGAAATAGCGCCGCGTCTTCCACTCCCGCATAAACCGTGTCGGGATCGGTGAGCGACGGTTCAAGATGCCAGACGCGCGCGAATTTCCAGGGATGCGGCGTGCCGTCGTACCACTGATGCGTGCCCGGAACTGTGGCGTAGTCGAATTTGTTGCCGACCGGCTCCCATGTTTTGCCGCCGTCATTCGACCGCTGAATCAGCTGGCCGAACCAGCCGGTGGATTGCGACGCGTAGATTCGGTTGGGGTCTACGGGCGAGCCTTTGAGGTGATACATTTCCCAGCCGGCAAAGTGCGGGCCGGTGATGTCCCACTTCTCGCGCTTTCCATCCGCCGTCAAGATGAACGCGCCTTTGCGCGTGCCGACCAAAACTCGTACTCCGCTCATTAACGGCTCCTTCCGCTCCGGTGGCCGCGTTCGCGGCGCTCGGACCTTTGTTCGAGACGCAGCTCTCTTCTACTGACGTAGGCTGGGCGAACTGGTAAGCAAGACGAAACCCTTCAACTTACTTTGCAATCCCAAATCATTTTGGCAGCTTCCGGCACGTTTCGGCAAGAGGGCGATTTTTGCAATCAGTGGCGCAGGGAATCAGCTCATTGCCAGGACAACAATCAAGCGGCGAGGGCCGTGCGCGCCCATGACGAGAATCTTTTCTATGTCGGCGGTGCGGCTTGATCCGGTGATGAGGCACAGAAACGAATTTTGGGCGACGGTGCCGCGTTCCTGAACGCGTGCCAAGGCGGCATCGATATCGGGCAGCAACTGATTGATCGTTGCGACGACGATGTGAACGGGCGCGACGACCGAGGCGCCGCGGCCTCCGCATGCCGCGGAGACGAGTACGGAGCCGGTTTGCGCCACAAGCGCTTCGCAAGCGGAGATCGTGGCTTGCGCGGATTCCTTCGGTCCGCCTTCGCTCGACCACTGAATCGTGCGGCTGTCCTGCCATTCTGCCGCGAGTTCGCGCAAATCGGAGGAATCTTGAACAAAAATTTCTCCCGGCGGAAGAGCCGCGAGAATTTCTTTTATGGCCGCGGCACTTGCGCGCAAATTGGGAACGGCGACAAACTCCGTAATATTAATTGCGCACTCTTTCTGGAAGCGATCGAGCAGATCGGTGACGGGAGCGAAGATTGGGCCTGCTTTGACAGGTTCGTGGCGCGGAGCAGGCTCGCGCAGCGCGGTGCGGATGCGAGCGAGGATTGTTTCGCGGCTGGGGTTTTCAGTTTGCGGCATTATTTTTTCCCCAGAGCGCGCGAAATGATTTTTCAGGGACGCGCGGAGCGGCGTGATTCTTCGACCACGGGCCCATCGGATCGAGCACCGTGCCGTCCAAACCGAGGCCATGCGTGATGCGCAATGCCAGACGTGCCAAACCGCCCACGATACGAAAACGCGCAGCACTCTGCATTGTCCACTGCCAGATTTTGAAACCGAACCGTTCGGACCAGGGGCGAGCGGAATGGTTCACCGCGTTGCGGCGATTTTCGAGGAGGTGATGGTGCAGATCGATTTTCACCGGGCAAGCATCGGTGCACGCGCCGCAAAGGGATGAGGCGTAGGAGAGATGGTGAAACTCGTCGATCCCGCGCAAGTGAGGAGTGAGGACGCTGCCGATCGGCCCGGGATAGGTGGTTCCGTAGGTGTGGCCGCCCACGGTGCGAAACACAGGGCACACGTTGAGGCAAGCGCCGCAGCGAATGCAGTGCAGCACGTCGCGCTGCTCGACGTCTGCGAGCAATTCGCTCCTGCCGTTGTCGAGCAGGACGACGTGGAATTCTTCGGGGCCGTCGACTTCATTCGGCTTGCGCGGGCCGCCAATTAAGGTGTTGTAGCAGGTGATGGGCTGGCCGGTGCCTGCCGTGGCCAGCACGGGCCAAAACAGCGCGAGATCCTGCAGGCGCGGAATTACTTTTTCGATGCCGGCGAGCGCGACATGAATGCGCGGGACGCTGGTGCAGAGGCGGCCATTGCCTTCGTTGGTGGTGAGGGCAATCATTCCGGCATCGGCAACCAGGAAATTCGCGCCGCTGATTCCCATTTCGGCTGAGAAAAAATCGCGGCGCAACGCGCGACGAGCGGCAGCGACCAGCTCGACGGGATCGTCGGTATCCACATCGCCCAATTTTTCTTTGAAGAGATCGGCTATATCTTTGCGCGTGAGGTGCATGGCGGGCGTGACGATGTGGTAGGGCGGCTCGTTGCGCAATTGCACGATGTATTCGCCGAGATCGGTTTCAATCGCCTGGATGCCTGCTTTTTCGAGGGCGGGGGAAAGATGGATTTCTTCCGCCACCATTGATTTCGATTTCACCATTTTGTGGACGCCGCGACTGACGGCGAGTTCGGTGATGTAACGGCAGGCTTCGGCGGAATCCGCGGCCCAGAAAACGTGGCCGCCACGTTCTTTCACGCGCTGTTCGAATTCGAGGAGATAGCGATCGAGATTATTGAGCGCTTCCCACTTGATTTCATGGCAACGCTGGCGTGCTGCTTCCCAATCGGCAAAGCGCGAGCGGCCACGATCGTTAGCGGTGCTGTACTGGTCGATGCCGCGGCGGATGATCTGGCGGTGGGTGAGGTCCGCGGATTTTACGGCGGCGCTGCGGAGAAATTCTTGTGCGGCAGAACTCATCGGCTGGAGTATACATGATCAAATTCCTATTTCTTCACGTCGACATCGCAGGCTTGTGCGACGGCCTTTGAGTCGGAGGGCACGTCAAACTGCATGACGACGTCCGTACCGGACTCATCCTGGGTGGTGATTTCCACGGTGTGAGCGCTGAGCATCTTCTTCAGGGAATATTTAGAAAACACGGCGGAGGTCTTGTCTTTTCCGGGCGTCCAATTTCGCTTCTCTTTTTTAACGTCGTCGTCGACACGTAGCTCAACGAATACTTTCGGGTAGTAGGAAGTCCCATGAATCTCCGAGGGTTCCACGTAGTGAATCTTCACGGGCACACCGACCTGGACGTTTCCGTCTATGAGTTTGCCCTTGGAGCCGCGTCCCTTCCCGCAATCCACAGCCAATACAGGGGGATTCGACACGTCACCTGCAGGCCGTTTCAAGAATTTACCGGTCAGCGAGAATCGGGTGTAGGGAGTTCCGTCTGTCATTTGAGTTTGGCGCCAGCCTTGACCTGATGATGAGGATTGTTGCTGAGCTCCTGCTGGGAATGCGAGAGACGCCCATAGCAGCGGAACAAGCGCGAGAAGCGGGGTTGATTTCATGGTTTCATCTCCCTTTGCCTACGTTTGCTCGAAATCCATATCGGCTTACAAATTGATACTAGCTAAGAGGGCTCTACACGGCAATTGGCTGTAGCCCGTATCTCGATGCTCGAATTCCGAGCGCGGCGAACTCCGCTTTGACTGCATGCCACGAGAACTGTAAGATGCGCGGCGCTTCGATATCTGAGGAGATACAGATGCGAAATTGGTTTCTTTGCGCATGTATCGCGCTGGCATTACCAGGCTATGCGTTCGCGCAGCAGCCGGCTGCGACGGACAAGGCCTCCGCGAACGCGCCGACACCGTCATCACCATCCAAGGACACCGGCGCTCAGTCCAAGCTGGCGGAGATGCTGGAGGCGAAGGTGAAAGCCGCGTGGGCGGCGTTCAAAAAAAAGGACAAAGATGCCTATGCCGCATTTTTGACCGACGATTTCCAGGCTGTGGAAGCGGATGGCGACGGCGAACGCTCCAAGGCTAAAACGGTTCGGGAAGTGGAGCACAGCATGTTTGTGGAATATTCGCTTCAGCTTTTCCAGGTGCAACAACTTGGACCGCACTACGCTTTCGTTACCTATGAATGCACCATGCGATTCCCAAGAGGCTCAGCCACACTCTTTCGGAGGGTTTTCATCGGCGAACTTTGGACAAATCGTGACGGCGACTGGAAAATGATGCGGTATCAAGAAACAGTCGTCCGATAGTTTCGCTCCCTCAAAACGCAGAGGCCCGAATCCAAGGCTGTGAATCCGGGCCTCCACTCCGAACAAATTGCGACTTAACTACTGGGACGCGTATACGCCTACGCAGCCGTCGGGAGCTTGCGACTGGCAATTCCCGCCCGCTGGCAAGGGCACGAAGATGTGATTGTTGTTCAGATCAGCCGCGACGCTGTGTGCATTGCCATTCGTGGGCACGTTCTGCAGCCACTGCCGAGAACGGGCGTCGATCACACCGAGGACAGGACCGGGGATCATGTCTCTCGAAGCCAGGTAATACTTGCCGTCGCCGGGGTTAAACCACCCTTGATCCGCGCCGCCGACGAAGTTGATCGTGGAGATGATGGCGCCAGTGGTGCCATTCATGATGTATGTGAGGGGAGCGAACTGCCTTCCATCATGCCCTGCACAAGTGACCATGACGTCTGTGCCGGGACCAACGACGACACCGCTCGGTTGGCAGTTGGGCACCGGGAAGCTGTTGATCACAGCTGGCACTCCGTTGACCGGGCCACCCGGGAATGTGTGGAAAGGATCGACTTCGTCGACGCTTCCAACCGTGACATCGCCGCCGATTGAGTTGGAGTTGGTAACAAGGAAGTGGCCGGTGTTGGGATTGAAGACCGACCCACCGATACCAGCGAGAGCAACCGCGCCAACACAACCCGCCGGCGTGCCAGGGCCCGCTGCACAAAAGACCCCGCCGACTTGAGTGGCAGTGGTGGCGGTGAGCATTGGCCCGTGATGGCATGGAACATCCGGGTTGAAACCAAATGCATGGCCGGATGCACCGGAGGGAACAGATATTCGCGTGCCGCCTGGAGGAAAGGCGAATTCGAGCGAAGGATCGGGGCAGGGAATACCTGCGTCGCCATTGGCACCGGCGTCGTCGATCACGGTGTTGGGGTCATTTTGCGCTGCCGCATCGTAGTAGATCTGGCCGAGAATGCAGGAGGAGAAGTTTGCCGGGAACGGCGTCATCGGGCCACCCGGACTGTATTCCTTGGTCTGACTGTAGGGCAGGCAGTGCTGCTGTTGCAGAGTTCCGGTTCCGGTGACGATTCCGGTAACGTCAGCGATGGAGATGAAGGGCAAGCCCGGATCGCCGTTGGCTATGAGTATCAGATAGCGCTGACTTCCGTCGGGAGCAGTGATCAAGCCACCAGTTGTGGAAATCTCGTCGGAGCGCAGGTCACCGCAACTGGGATCAGAGAAGGCTCTTCCGTTGGCTGAAGCCTGGCAACCGGTGATGCCGTTGGGAAGTCCCGTCAAAGTCTGGAGATGAACCTGCGACTATTGTGGCGACCACGGTGGGCGGTACGGCAGGGTTTGAAATCGTTGGAC
Organism: uncultured Acidobacteriota bacterium; assembly: GCA_963721825.1. Lineage (GTDB taxonomy): Bacteria > Acidobacteriota > Terriglobia > Acidiferrales > UBA7541 > Palsa-295. Next base: position 235,074 of record CAVRLE010000005.1, read on the forward strand.
GCTCATGTCGAATACGGCCACGCTCGCACTTCCATTGCCGACGAAAAGGAACTTTCCGTCTGGTGTGGTTTCGAGGCCATTTGGACCTGATAGCGGGTTCAAATTGTTGGAACGCGAGGCGCAACACTGGCCACCATCAAATCCACCGAAATGGCCGTTCGGGCCAAAGAATCCAGGTATGCGGAAGTTCCCCGTCTTGCATCCGTAGCGCGTGTAGTTGCCCAGGGGAGTGGTGATCGGAGGAATTGTGATGCCGGTGTGCTCCATCCACAAAGCAGACGCTGACGTTGTTGCCCGCCTCGGCGATCGAGTTATCTCCGCCGATTGCAGCGAGAGCGATGTTGGTGACGGTGTTAAACACAGGTACATCGAGGCCAACGCGATCCGACACGTAGTAGAGGCGATTCGTGGGGTCGACCCAGCTGATGTCGAAGATGTTGAAGGGGCCGCCGGGCTCGCCGTTGGCGTTGTGTTCGGGCACCAGCATCACATCGATCAGCCCGACTGTTGCTTTCTTGTCCGTGCCGCAGGTGGGACAGTTCGCGGGGCCTCCGCAATTGTTCGAGATCAAAGTGGAGGTGAGCACAATCGCGAAAGCTACCAGAGGCAACATTTTCGATCTCATCGAATCTCCTCCAACGATGTTTGCCGGGGGCCCGACTACCCTTTCAATAAAAGCTGCTCTCGATCCTCAGCGCCTTCGGATTCTCGTGCCGGCCCCCGTAGTAACCAGCAAACGGGCTTATCCGAGGCGCTCAAGACCTCGATTAGAACCGGAACTGAATCCCCTCGATAAACACAAAGTAATTGCGGGGCAAAATGCCCTGAACGCTTGGGTCCTTGAGCTGGTTGATGTTGAAGTCCGTCTTCACGAGAACCCAGTAGTTGAGATACCAGTTGAAGCCCAGTGTCCATTGGGCGGTGTGGTCGCTAAACGTCGGGACCACTCCGGGAGTAATCGGGCAGGCGGGAGTGGTGGTGGCATCGCACGTAATGCCGCCGGCTCGGCCCTGCAGCCAGGCATAGCGGGCCTTGAGGGCCCACGCGCCCCAACCGGGGCCGCCCGTTTCTCCGGGGGAATTGGGGCCAATTACAGGGTGCTTGACGCGCGGGATGGCGTTCTCCGGCTCGGTTTCGCCGGTGAGCAGATAGGTTGCCGAGATGTAAGCGCCTTTGCCCACGATGCCAGGAAGCGTGTTGAAACCGACGCCGCTGGGAACGAATGAGCCGATGCCGCTGCGCTTCTGCAAGAGCTGAGTGTATTCAGCGCGAATTCCCAGCGGTCCTCTCAGGAAGGCGGCAAAGCCGTTGTATCGCGCGATTCCGCCATTGATTCGGAACTGCGGAAAGAAAGTGTAGGTCTGGTCGTTCAGGACGCCGCTGAAGCTCAACTCGCTTGAAAGGGCCTTGGAGCGGCTATGCTCGGCAGAACCGCCAAAGGAGAGCCCTTTCAGCCAGGGACTGTCGGAATTTTTCCATGGGGCGAAGCGGACCCTGCCGACGACTTCGACTTCGTTGGTGGTGTTGTTGGACAGGAGTCCCTTGCCGTTGAAAACGCCGGCCCAATATTGCGCGCGACCATCGGCCAAATCACCGTGAACGTCAACGCCGGGAGCGCGGAAAGCTCCCGCGGCATCGGGGTATAGCACGGAAATGATGGAGCGTTCGAAGAACTCGACGTTGGTGTCACCGGTGCCGACTTCCATGGAGAAGGGCACCTTGTACTGGCCGCCCATGATCTTGAAGGCGTTCCAAGGCTTGAAGTCGATGTAGGCGTCGCGAACAGCAATTGTCGGGGTGGCGGTGGAGGCCGTCTCGAACAGGAAGGCGTAATCAAGTTGTTTCCCGTAGTAACCCTGAACGCCAAAGCGGGCGCGTCTGATGGAAAATGTGTCCGAGGGAGCGCCGTCGCCTTTGTAGAAATTATACTGCGCGTTCAAATATCCGACCGGCATGAGCTGGAAGTTGCCATCGGAGCTCTTCAGGAAAAAGTGCTCGCCGTTCCACCCCGCGGTGACCGCAGGAGCGTCGCTGGCCTTCTTCTGAAGCAGATCGATCTCTTTCTGGAGGGCGTCGATGTCTTCCGTGGTAGCAGAAGCGGGTGCCGCAGTGGAATCTGACGGTGCGGGATCGACGACAGCGTTGGTTTGGACGAGGTGAGCGCCTCCGGCTTGCGGCCGAGCGCTCGTCTGGACGAGCTGCTGGATTTGCGCCTTGAGTTCCGCCACCTCGCGGCGCAATTGTTGTACTTCTTCCTCGGTCGCAGCCTTCTGCGGTGCGGGATCGGCGGTGGGTTTGGCGCTCTGAGCAAAGGCGAGCGGACCGGAAATGACGAAAAGCGAGGCTAGAAGCACACCCCGAAGTTTAGGCGAGCGCATGTTTACCCTCTCCGCAGAAAGTTTTCTCGCAAGGCAGGGGAGCGTCTACCATATCGTTCGAGAACATGTCAAGAGAATTGCGCGAAGTTGACTATATCGCCAACACTTTTCGGAGCCCGCCTGCTGGGGTTTCTCGCAGACGGGGCTACTAAGCTCTTGACACGTAGCTGATAGGGTGTTAGAGGTTCGCTTAGCGGACCAGTGGGGGTTCGCTCGGAAATTTGGATTTGTCCAATTTACAGAAGTAATACAGCTGTGAAGAAGGCGGATCTGACAGCGCGCTGTTGACGTGTAGCGTGCATGATAGAGGTATCTCTATGGCCGTATCTCGAGACCCTCTTGTTCCCTTCCGCACATTCCGCAATCTTTGCGAGCTGGCCGGGCCGAATGATCAAACGCCTCTGTTTTTTGGTATGGAGCGAAAATTACGGTAGCCGGTAAGGAGATGCACGCATGACCGAAACCCCTTCCGAACGAAGCGCAGGGTTCCAAGCTCTCGTCGACAACCGTTGGGTTATTCTCTTCTTCAGCGTGCTCAGCATGGTGGCGGTGGCGAACCTCCAATACGGTTGGACGTTGTTCGTCGCCCCGCTGCAGAAAGCACCTGGGCGTGGAGCAAGCGCTGATCCAGGTGACCTTCACGGTTTTCGTTCTTCTCGAAACATGGCTCGTCCCTTTCGAAGGCTGGCTTGTCGACAAATTCGGACCGAGACTTCTCGTCATGCTGGGAGGAGTGCTCGCAGCGATCGGCTGGTATGGAAGCGGAAAGGCCGAGACGCTGACCGCACTTTATCTCTCTTACGCGATCGCAGGACTCGGCGCTGGCATCGTGTACGGCACAGCCATCGGCAGCGCACTGAAGTGGTTCCCTGACCATCGCGGACTCGCAGCAGGTCTTACCGCCGCCGGATTCGGAGCCGGGTCTGCGTTCACAGTGGCACCGATCGCAAACATGATTGCTTCCGCTGGCTATCAGGCAGCGTTCATCAAGTGGGGAATCATTCAGGGAGCAGTCGTCGTGGTCGCCGCACTATTCCTCAAGGCTCCGCCGCAGGGCTGGTTGCCGAAGACTTGGAGGCTAAAGGGCAGTCAAGAGGTAAAGGTTCGCCAGAGCCCTGTGGACTTCAAGCCGGGCGAGATGGCCTCGACGCCACACTTCTGGCTGATGTACGGAATGATGGCGATGGTCGCAACGGGCGGCTTGATGGCGACCGCACAGTTGGCCCCAATGGCCAAGGACTTCGGCGTGGACAAAATGCCGGTGCAGCTGCTCGGTCTGCGCCATGGCCGGCACTAGTCTTTGCACTTTCCGCAGACCGCCTGGTGAACGGGTTGTGCCGTCCGTTCTGGGGATGGGTCTCCGACCACATCGGACGCGAGAAGACCATGACTCTGGCATTCGGCCTGGAGGCGATTGCCATCTTCGCGCTGATCAAGTTCGCACACAACCCGAAGCTATTCGTAGTTTTTAGCGCCTTCACGTTCTTCGGATGGGGTGAGATCTATTCACTTTTTCCGGCGCTCTGTGGAGACTTCTTCGGCCGCAAGTACGCCACAACGAACTATGGCTTCCTGTACACGGCAAAGGGGACGGCTTCCATGTTTGTTCCGATCGGATCCGCACTTGCTGCGGGAAAGGTTTTCGACTTCCGAGCGGACACACTGCTGTTGCTTGGCGGCGTGATGGTGTCTCTTTTCGTGTTCCTTGCGCCGACAGTAATGCGCCTCCAACTCAGTCGCATGGCCAAGACCGCCTTGCTTATTGCGGCGGGAGTGATCGTAGCGTACGGAATTGCTCTTACGGTGGTACCCGACGATCTGGACCCCGTTCGCGGCTAAGTTCAACATGCCAAAGATTGGCTGGGCTGGCGTGTTCAAGGTCGCGATTGTTTTCGATTCGATCGCGGCAGTGCTAGCGTTCTTTGTCCTGCGACGGCTGAAAGCACCAGGCCCCCGCGAGGTAGCGGTCGTAGCACCGGTAGAACCGCGGACCTCGACCGCGCGCGCATAACAGGCCAGGCAGCCTCAGTGGTTTCTGTTTTGTAGAGACACTCGCGGCTGCCAGGTTTTCCTTACCGCTTTGTATTCTGATGCCAGACCATTGGCTACCTGGATTTCGCCTCTGACGAAGCGCTCGTGGTTCTCTTCGAGTTCAGCGGGAAGATACCGATAATTTACGGTCACGCCAAAGGAATCACGCAAGCCGTATGGCCGCAGGTTTCCAAAAGTGTTGATTCTCTCGAGGCGCGCGCCATTCGAAAGATGAAACGTGGCGACGGAATCGTAAAGCTTACCGTTCTGACGCACCTGTGTGAGATACGCAAGAGCCAGGCGCTGCAGCGGCCGTGTGAGAATTTCTCGATGCGCTAGAGGCTGCTCCAGCAGGTGGAAGAGAGCTTCCACGGGGTCCCGACGCCGCCCCGCGGTGGTGAGAGCGCGGGCATCATCGGCTAGTAGACGCAACAGGCGATCGCGCGTGAAACCGTTTTCGTCTTGTTGATCCCGCAAGGCTCGCGAAAAGTACGGCAGAGGCGATAGCGTACTGTAGTTTTGAATATTCGGAAGTTCGGCAGCCAACTCGTCCACTACCTGCTTGATCAAGAAATTACCAAAAGGAACGCCACGCAGACCTCGCAGGCAGTTGTTGATGGAGTAAAAAATGGCCGTGTCGGCCTTGTCGGGCGCGAGCACCGGCGCTTGGATGTCCAGCAATGGTTCGAGATCACCCGTCAGTCCATGGGATAGCGCCACTTCTACAAAAATGATCGGCTCGTCGACGAGAGCAGGATGAAAGAAGGCGAAGCAGCGACGGTCGGCCTCGAGACGGCGGTGGAGATCGGGCCAGCCATTGATTTCATGCACTGATTCGTAGGCGATCAGTTTTTCCAGGATCAGAGCCGATGTGTGCCAGCTGATGCGTTCGAGACGCAGAAAACCACGGTTGAACCAGGACCTGAATAAGTGCCGCAGGTCGACATCGAGGGCTGCGAAATTTCCGTTGCTGGAAGCCAATAATGTTCGCGCATCGCGACGAGGGTTTCGGTGCCGCGTGGCGCCGTGTTAATCCGGCGGAACAGCTCCTGGCGCGGAGACTCGACAGCCGCGGATAGACGTGGCCAAGGCGAGTGAGGCCCAGGTGCGCTTTGATAATCTGCCGCCGCGCGAAGAATGGAAGCCTGATCGGGCGCAAAATCACGGGACAGCATTTCGTAAAACTGCAGCCGCTGCGTGTCGTTCATCGCTCTGTAGGCATTGATGATTTCCTGCGCGAGAGCAGTTTGCGAAGCTTCGCCGCGCTCGGATAGAAGATGGCGGCACATGAACGACATATCCGTTCCGCGCCGCTCGCGGAGAACTCGCAACAATCGATCGAGGAACCGAGCCATGGGTTTGAATTATAGCGAACCTCACATTGCCCTTCGTCAAAATACGGTTTGCCGCGATGTTTCGACAGCGTTACGTTGCCGCCGACAGGCGAAATGCGATAATCGTGTTGGCGTGAAATCGCCCATGAAGGTGTCCGAGGAGCAGGAGACGCGAGCGATGGAAGAGAGTGTGCGAGCGCAGATCGAGACACAGTTGTCGCACCTGGACGGCCTGATCCGACGTGGACGCCAGATTCGCGAAAGGCTAGGAAGCGGTGCGAGCAATCCAGTGGTGATGGCTGAAACACGCGCCTGGCAGGAACATTGCGGCACGACGATTAATCAATTGTCGGGGGGCAGCAAAGCCCATTGGTTGGCGCGTTCGTTTAGTAATGCCTTCTTGATGCGCAGTGCGGACGGGCGAGCTGCCGAAGGAGTGCCTCCGGACGAGATCGTCACGCGGCTGCTCGACGTTCTCGGGCAGGCGGTGACATCGCTATCCGAAATGTCAGGCAGCTCTCCTCTTAGTGAAGCTTCGTCTGAATCACCCAGGCGCGTCATCGGATACGGGGATTCGTCGCCGGTTCGAGTTTGTTCACAACCCTGAATTGCGCCCTGTAGTGGAGCAGGCTTATGCGGATAGCCGACGCGCTCTCGAGCAAAAGGAATACGACGTGGCGCTTCGCACGTCTTGCGGAGTTCTCGAGGCCATCGTGACCGACGCTCTCGAACACAAAGGACTGCACGCACTGGCGAGTGCGGGCGCGCCCGCAGGGGAAATTAGCGGTTGGTCATTTGAGACGAGACTTGCTGTCGCAGAGAAAGCGGGGCTCATCCGCGGCGGATGCGCCAGACTACCGGCGATTGCGCGAACGTATCGAGATAATTCCCACGGCGGCGGCGAGAGCGACTTGAGAGGAACTGTCTCGGAGAATGATGCGAGGCGAACCGGACAGGTGCTGAACGTCGTGATTAGAGATTTAGATCCGGGCCGCTAGAAACTCCCCTTTCCTCGACTACTCGCTCGGCTACGGTTGCCCATCGACATACCCGATGGGATAATCCGGACATTGGGAAGGCGTTGAGTAAGAAGCCGAACGCCAAGGCCGCGGATTCAGAATTCACAGGATTTTCCTCCCACGTGGCGCTACATTTCGTTAACACTAAGACAAGAATTTCTCACGCGGTAGCCGGGCGTAGAGGAGCCAACGAATGACGCTGAAGTCCGTTGAAACTCTCCTTGATGTTTTGCAATTCGCCGACAGCAGCCATACCGCGGTGATCGTGCCGGAGCTCGGAATCCGGGTGAGCTATGATTCGCTTCGGCAGCAAGTTCTGGCTATGGCGAATGCCCTGGCTTCCGTGGGAATTCGACGCGGCGATGCAGTAGCAATCGCACTGCCCAATGGACTGCCTGCGATTGTAAGTTTTCTAGCCGCCACCATTGCGGGAAAAGCGGCCCCTCTGAATCTGGCGTATCCGTATGAGGAGTTTCTTTTTTTCCTCAATGACACGAATGCTCGCATTCTTCTATGTCCTCCGGCAGGCGCGGAATTCGCGCGCAGCGCTGCTTCCGATCGCAAAATCCCAGTGTTCCCGGTGGGAATGAGTGAGGACGGGAATGTGTGGCTTGCGGGCAATCCTACTGGCGCTACTGCGAAGGAGCCGACACCTGACGACATTGCCCTGGTGCTGCACACGAGCGGCAGCACGGGGCGCCCCAAACGCGTGCCGCTGCGGCATTTCAACCTTGCGGTGTCGTCGGCAAACATCGCGAACGCTTACGCTCTTTCTGAAGCAGACGTTTCGCTGTGCATCATGCCGCTTTTTCACGTTCATGGGTTGATGGCGTTCGCTGATGGCGACATTGCTTTCTGGAGGGACCGTCGTTGTTCCCACAAGGTTCAACGCGCTTTCCTTCTGGAGGACGGTTCGAGAGCATCGCGTGACATGGTATTCGGGAGTACCAACGATGCATCAGCTTCTGCTTGCTCGCGCCCACCAAAAACCCGAAGAGGCTGTGACGCTGCGCTTTATCCGCTCTTGCAGCGCGCCTCTTTCGCCAAGCCTCATTCACAAGATCGAGACTTTATTCGGGGTACCTTTCGTCGAAGCTTACGGGATGACAGAAGCAAGCCACCAGATGACATCGAATCCGCTACCGCCACGACATCGCAAGGCGGGATCTGTCGGAGTTGGCACCGGGTTGCGCATCAGCATCATGGACCGGGAGGGCAACCACCTCGGGACGAATCAGCGTGGTGAAGTGGCGATTCAGGGAGCCAACGTGTTTCGCGGTTACGAAAACAATCCCGAGGCGAATACGCGAGCCTTCGCAGACGGATGGTTTCGCACGGGCGACGAGGGAATGCTCGACGAAGACTGCTATCTACATTTGACCGGCAGGATCAAAGACATCATCATCCGCGGAGGCGAGAATATCGCACCGCACGAAGTGGACGAGGTGTTGTTGCAGAATACTGCCGTGGCAGCGGCAGTGACGTTCGGCTACTTCCATCCGACGCTGGGTGAGGAAGTGGCTGCAGCGGTGGTTTTGCAAGAGTCACAGCAAGCAACTGAATCCGAACTGATCAAACACTGCCACGAACATCTGGCGGAATATAAGTGTCCGAAGAAAATATATCTGGTGAAAAACATACCAACCACCTCGACGGGAAAAATCCGACGACGCGCGGTAGCCGCAACGCTTGTGAATGAAGGATTATCCGAATCCTAAGCGCGCGAATGATGAAATTGAGGCTTGCTATCGGCTATCGGAGTTCCTTGACTTTCTTCCTCACCGCTGCGAGAAGTGGCGAAGGTAGTTCGGCATAGCCCTCTTGCGCTGCAAATCGCTGACCATCCGTATATATCCAATCCAACAGATCGGCTAATGCAGTTGCACGCGCTGAATCGGACGATTGAGTCCGCAGGTAAATCCAGCTGAAACTGGTGATGGGATAGGAATCTGTTCCTGGCTCGTTCGTTAGAGAAGCGGAAAAATTATTCCAGTGGGGAGCTTCGGCCGCCTGGCACGCTGCCGCGATCGTTTCGGTTGAGGCTTTAAGGAACTTTCCGGAAGGGGTTAGCACGGCAGCTTGAGGAATGTTTCCTTTTACCGCGTATTGGTATTCGACATAGCCAATGGAACCGGAGATGTTTTTTACTTTGTCGGCCATGTCGGCGCTTCGTTCCGCCGGTTCGCCGACAGGCCACTTAGGTGAAGACGTGGTTCCAATTTGAGCGCGAAACTTAGAGCTAGCCTTGGAGAGAAAATCGGTGAGGACATAGTTAGAGCCCTTTCCCGCGGGCCGGTTGACCACTTGTATTGAGAGGCTCGGCAGCGTTACGTCGGGATTGAGCTTCGCGATCTGGGGCGCATTCCACGTTTTCACATCGCCGAGGTAGATCTCGGCTAACACTTCCCCCGAAAGCCGAAGTTCCTGGTGAACACCGGGAAGATTGTAGATTGGAACAATCCCGATAAGCACAGCCGGAAGCTCGATCAAACTTCCCTCTTTCCGCTCCTTTTCGGTGAGCTGGGATTCTCCCGCGCCGAAATCGCCTGCGCCATGAGAAATCTCTTTGATCCCTTCGCTGGTACCGACGGGAAGATATCGCATCTGAATGTTGGTGCTGCGCTTGCCGTACTCCTGGCTCCATCGGTTGTAGAGAGGCGCCGGCACGCTTGAGCCTGATCCGACGAGAACGACTGTGCCTTGAGCCCTTGCGAGGGGGCAGTACACGCCGAGGGCAAAAAAGAACAAGCTGACATGCGCAAGCCGAAGAAGCCTGGACAGATGCTGCGCGACTAGCGGAGGCCGGGAAACTAACATGTGCTTTCATCATGATCTCCTTAAACGTGAAACGCACGTGGCCTGTGAGTCGTCGAAAACCTAGGACTAACTATTGACTTAAATTATCACCGTATTAAGTAAAACGTCGATTCGTGGTCACTGTTGGTTATTGTCGCGCTAGAAACATCGCGGCTAGGCACCAAGGGGTGAGGGAACAGCTGCGGGAGCCGGTCTTTCCATTTCGTTTTGAATCAGAGAAATAGCGTCACTATGCGGACGGTTCGACGGGGCCCATAGGCACTTTCCTGTATTGTTCTTAATCGCGCCGTCTTCGCATAATTGTTGCGAGTCTGTGTCTTCTGAATGGTTGCTGACGTCAGGTGTTGGGAGTGTCTAGTACCGGCAGCGCTTGGTTGAATCTGTCGCCAGGGCAAGCTGCGATTCACTGAGGCACCAGAAGACGGGCTTCCTTCTGCAAACTGTTCTTTCGTCATATATAGGCCCGAGGCAAGCGAGAAAATGAAATACGTCTGTGTTCACGGACATTTTTATCAACCGCCGCGGGAGAATCCGTCGCTTGAAGCGATCGAACTGCAGGACTCTGCATATCCATACCACGATTGGAACGAACGGGTGACCGCCGAATGCTACGCGCCGAACGCAATTTCGCGATTGCTTGACGACCAGCAGAAGATTGTAAAGCTCGTCAACAATTACTCGCAGATGAGCTTTAACTTCGGGCCCACTTTGCTTCTCTGGATGGAACAAAACGCGCCGGCTCTTCTCGAATCGATTCGCGAAGCCGACAAACAGAGCCAGCAGCACTTTGGTGGGCACGGCTCTGCGATGGCCCAGGTGTACAACCACATGATTTTGCCGCTCGCTCACCCGCGCGATAAAGAAACGCAGGTGATCTGGGGTATTCGCGACTTCATCGCGCGCTTCGGGCGACAGCCTGAAGGCATGTGGTTGCCTGAGACGGCTGTGGACATTCCGTCTCTCGAAGCGCTCGCAGCGCAAGGTATCCGATTCACTATTCTCGCTCCGAGACAAGCGAAGCGTGTGCGCCGGTTTGGCAGCCGCAATTGGAAAAACGTTTCTGGCGACCGCATCGATCCGAGCAGGGCCTATCAGATTAGGCTGCCATCCAAGAAAACGATTGCCGTGTTTTTCTATGACGGGCCGATTTCGCAGGCTGTAGCGTTCGAAGGCTTGCTGAGCGATGGAAAACGATTCGCCGATCGGTTGCTCAGTGGGTTCTCGGACCAGCGAACATGGCCCCAGCTTTCTCACATTGCAACGGATGGCGAGAGCTACGGGCACCATCACCATTTCGGCGAGATGGCTTTGACGTTCGCGCTGAATAGTATTGAGTCGGGCGGTGTGGCCAAGCTGACGAATTATGGCCAATTTCTCGAGATGCACCCGCCCGATCATTGGGTGGAAATCGTCGAGAACACATCGTGGAGTTGCGTGCATGGCGTCGAGCGCTGGAGGTCGAACTGCGGCTGTAATTCGGGTGGGCACCCGAGATGGAACCAGGAGTGGCGGGCGCCGTTGCGAAACGCGCTCGATTGGTTGAGGAATACGCTGGCTCCCGTTTTCGAAAAAGAAGCAGCGGAGCTGCTGCGCGATCCGTGGGCTGCGCGAAATGACTACATCGATGTAGTTTTGAACCGGGCCGATGAGAATGTGGCTGATTTCCTCGGCAAGCACGCGGCTCGCGATCTGAATCGCGAAGATCAAATTCGCGCGTTAAAGATGCTCGAAATGCAGCGTCACGCGATGCTGATGTACACCAGTTGCGGGTGGTTCTTCGACGAGCTTTCCGGGCTCGAAACGGTTCAAGTGGTGCAATACGCGGGAAGAGCGATTCAACTTGCGCGCGAAACAACCGGTACCCAGCAAATGGAAGCGCACTTCTGCGAAATGCTGCGCGAGGCAAAGAGCAACCTGCGCGAATACGGAAATGGCGAGGAAATCTACAAGAAGTGCGTGGCCCCGGCGATCGTGACTGCGGACAAAGTGATGGGGCACTACGCGATCAGTTCCCTCTTTGAGTCGTATGGCGACAAGACCAAGATCTATTGCTACACGGTCGAACGAGAGCAGTACAGCGTTGAAACCGAAGGGCGAGTTCGTCTCGCCGTGGGCCGCGGCCGCGTACGTTCTGAGATCACCAAAGAAGAAACTCCGCTCAGCTTTGCGGTTTTGCATCTTGGAGACCACAACTTCACGGGCGGCGTGCGCGAGTTTCATGATGAGAACCGGTTTCAGGAACTGCGCGAAAAACTACACGAGGCGTTTGGACGAGCGGATACAGCGTCGGTGATTCGCATCTTGGACGAGCAGTTTCATGAGAGCACTTTCTCGCTCCGCTCGCTATTTAGAGACGAACAGCGACGCATCATTGATCTTATTCTTAAGGACAGTTTGGGCACGCTGTCGGGTTCATTTCGAAGCATGTATGAGCATCAGGCACCGCTAATGCGTTTCCTCACCTCACTGTCTGTTCCCGTGCCTCCCGCCTTCGTCTCGCTCGCCGGCGTTGCCCTTAATAACCAGCTGCAACAAGCTTTGGATCGGCGCGACGTTGACGCGGCAGCGGTGAAGGCGCTTCTGCGTGAAGCGGAGTTGAACAAGATCACGCTCGACGAGCCCACCCTCGAATTCACAATCCGTAAACGCTTGGAAGAACAGGCATCGGTCTTTGGTCGCAATCCTGATGATTTCGAATCGCTAAAGCGATTGCATACGCTACTCGACATCGCGACCGAGCTTCCATTTTCAGTCCAGCTCTGGGAGGCGCAAAATCTGTGCTTTGCGCCGCTGACGAAAGCTCCCACAAACCACAACGGAACCGGGCCGAGCAATGACGATTGGGCTCGCGAACTCGTCGCAGTGCGCGAAAAGCTGCATATCCAGGGACCGCATTAATGCCTGCTCGGGCGCCGCTGGCAACTTACCGTCTTCAGTTCAATTCGAACTTCCGATTCCGGGACGCGATTTCAATCCTCGATTACTTGCGCGAACTCGGGATCTCGCATGTGTACTCATCACCAGTTCTTGGGAGCCGCAGCGGAAGCGGTCACGGATATGACGTCACTGACCCAACGAAAATCGACCTTGACGAAGGGGGCGAAGAGGAATTCGCGGCGCTCCAATCCGCGCTAGAAGAACGCGGCATGGGGCTTGTGCTGGATCTCGTGCCGAATCATATGGCTGCCAGCAAAGAAAATCGATGGTGGATGGATGTGCTGGAGTTCGGGCCGGATTCGCCCTTCGCTTCTTATTTCGATATCGATTGGAAACCGCCTTCACGAACGCTGGAAAACAAGCTGCTGCTTCCGTTTCTTGGACGACCGTTTGGCGATGTTCTGAATGACGGAGAGCTGCATCTTGACTGGCAAGACGGCCGATTCGTCCTGCAGTATGGCGAGCAGCTATTTCCGATCGCGCCAACTTCCTATGCGCAGATTTTGAACTCCCCGGTCAACGGAAAGAGCGCCTCGCTTGAGAGTGATTCGCCGAGTGCTCAGGAATGGCGGGGCGTCCTCGCGGTGGCGCAATCGATCGCCGCCGGCAATGGAGCATTAGCGGCGGCAGATCGGCGCGCGAAGTTCGAAGGGATGTGCGACCGGCTTCATCAATTGCTGATCGCATCTCCGGAAGTCTACGCTCACATCGAAAGGACGCTCGAGGTTCTCAACGGCAAGCCCGGCACTCCGAGCAGTTTTAACGAGCTCGAACATATTCTTGCCGGGCAGCACTATCGCCTGGCTTTCTGGCAAACCGCAAGCGACGCCATCAACTACCGGCGTTTTTTCTCGATCACCGATTTAGTCGGCGTGCGAGTGGACGATCCGGCCGTTTTTGACGCCACTCACGAAAAGGCAATACGCATCGGGCTTGGCAAGAGCTGCTCCGGGTTTCGAATCGATCACATTGACGGTCTGCGGGAACCAGCTCGGTATCTCAAACGCTTGCGCGAGCGACTTTCATCGCAGCGCCCGGAACACGACGATTTGTATCTGATTGTCGAAAAGATTCTCGAGCAGAACGAGTGGCTGCCCGACGATTGGCCCGTGGAAGGCACCACGGGTTATGACTATCTGAATTTTGCCAATCGGCTTTTAGTCGACGAGCGGCAGGCGGGTGCGCTTGAAGAGATTTATGCAAAGTGGATCGGGCTGTCCATCGACTTCGATGATCTGCTGCACGAGAAGAAGAAGCTCATCATGCGGACTCTGCTAGGAGTGGAAATTCGCGCCGTTAGCAGAACGCTGGCCGAGCTGGCTCGAGATGATCGCTATGCGCGCGAACTGCATCCTGCTGAGCTCGCTGAAGCCTTGATCGAAGTTACGGCTTGCCTTCCTGTGTACCGGACATACATCCAGTCGCTTGAGGTTCCGGAGGCGGCTCGAAAGGTAATCACCGAAGCAATCGAGTCTGCCCGCGGCCGGCGACCTACACTCGCTGCGGAATATTTCAATTTCGTGTCTGACGTGCTGCTACTCGCAGCGGCCGAACATATTCGTCCCGAACAAAGAGAGGCGCGACTTGCGTTCGTGACGCGCTGGCAGCAATTCACCGGTTCGATCATGGCGAAGGGAATGGAAGACACCGCGCTGTACATCTATTTTCCGCTGGCATCGCTGAACGAGGTCGGCGGAGATCCAAGAGTTTCGACGACCGATCATTCTGCCTTCCATCAGCTCATTGCGACACGACAGAAGAATTGGCCTGACAGCATGAACGCAACGACAACACACGATACGAAACGATCGGAGGATACTCGCGCGCGGATCGCTGTTTTGTCCGAGATTCCTGAAAAATGGGAGGCCGCGCTGCTCTGTTCGTCACGTACTAACGACAAATTTGTCCATAAAACGGATGCAGCGGCGGTGCCGGATCGAAATGAGGAATATCTTTTCTACCAAACGCTCGTTGGCGTGTGGCCTCTGCATGGGGAAGAATGGACCACGCTTGTACCGCGCGTTCAGGACTACATGATCAAGGCGACGCGCGAAGCAAAGGTGCACACACGCTGGACACGGCCCAATGAGGCGCACGAATCGGCGTTGCGCGATTTTGTTGCCAGTGTGCTCGATCGGCGAAGCAACAGCGAGTTTTGCGCCAAGTTCGAGCAATTTCAGCAATTCACGGCTCTCTACGGAATGGTGAACGGTCTCAGCCAGACGTTATTGAAAACAACGTGCCCTGGCGTGCCCGATTGCTACCAGGGCTCCGAGCTCTGGGACTTGCGGCTCGTTGATCCGGATAATCGCGGGACGATTGACTTCGAAAAACGCCGCGAACTCGCCATCACTTTGCGTGAAGCATACAAATCGCAGAATGGCCAGAATATCGAGAAGCTGCTCGAATCGTGGGAGGACGGGATTGTAAAGATGCACGTCCTGAACCGCGCTTTGAATGCCAGAAAGGAAAACCCCGATCTGTTTCTTGATGGCGAATACCTTCCAATAGAAGTTAAGGGGCAGCACAAGGATCGCGTCGTCGCTTTCGCCCGCAAGAATGGCGATGACTGGCTTGTTTCGATTAGTGTTCGCTGCATCGCCTCAGTGCAGGCGCCGGTCATCGGACCTGAAAAACGGCGCGACTTCTGGAACCAGACGGAATTAATACTGCCCAGCGGCGCGCCTGCACATTGGATTAACACGCTTGCAGGTGGCGCGGCTGGAATAGCGACCGCGACAGGTCGCTTGAATCTTGGAGCAGCATTCGAAAGTTTCCCGCTGGCTTTGCTTCGGCCCGTCTGAGAATCGAGATCTTCGCGATCGAGGCGAATGCGATAAAAAGGCCAAGATGCTACACACTAATTGGCCATGCTTTGGGGCGGTTTGGGCGTGTGTTAACATCAGCAGTTTGGCGGGACGCTGTTTCTCGCTTCAAGCACCCGAATGTCATCCGAGACGATGAAAGCCCTACGCAAGATGCGCCCGCAGCGTGGCGCGCAACTTGAATCCGTAGGCGTTCCCACAATTGGACCCACTGACGTGCTCGTGCGGGTGCGCGCCGCCTCGATTTGCGGCACGGACCTGCACATTTACGGCTGGGACCGTTGGTCGGCCTCGCGAATTCATCCGCCGCTTACTTTTGGCCACGAATTCTGTGGCGTTGTCGAAAGAGTTGGCGACGAAGTGACGACGATTCGCAGCGGCGACTTCGTGACCGCGGAGATGCACGTGAATTGCGGGCATTGCCGGCCATGCCGGATGGGCCAGCCGCACGTTTGCCAGAATGTGAAAATTCTTGGAATCGACGCAGATGGATGCTTCGCGGAGTTCGTGCGGATTCCGGCGCGCAACGTATGGAAAGTGGATCCTGCGATTCCCGAACACTACGCTGCAATCATGGACCCGCTCGGCAATGCGGTGCATACCGTGCTGGCAGGCGAAATTGCGGGGTTGAATGTGTTGGTGACCGGGGCGGGGCCGATCGGATTGATGTCGATCGCGGTGGCGCGAGCAGCTGGATGCGCCACGCTTTTTGCGACGGAAGTGAATGCGCACCGGCGCGAGCTGGCAAAAAAAATGGGAGCTGACGAGGCGCTCGATCCCTCGCAGGGCGACGTGGTGCAGCATGTGATCGATGCGACGGATGGTGCTGGCGTTGACGTGATGCTCGAAATGAGCGGACATCCTGATGCGATTCATAAAGGATTCCAGATGCTGCGGCCGGGCGGACGCGCGTCGTTGCTTGGAATACCGAAGGATCCGGTAACGCTGGACCTTGTAAACGACGTGATTTTCAAAGGCGCCACGGTGCAGGGGATTTACGGGCGGCGGATGTTTGAAACCTGGGTGCAGATGACGGAATTGCTGAAGCATGGGCGCTTGAATCTCGAGCCGCTTTTCAAAGAGCGTATGCCGCTCGAGAAATTCGACGATGCGTTTTCACTTCTCGAATCCGGCCAGGCCGGGAAGATCCTTTTTTATCCAAACGGCACTGCGAAGTAATGCGTCTACATCGCAGTAATTAATTTCTTTTTCGGGGGATTCAAATGGCAGCACCAACAACTGGGACAACCGGAACGCGTCCGCAGCTTCACTATTTGCGTGAAGCGCTCGAAGATCTGAAGGCGAAGAATCAGTATTTTCATTTGCGTGTACTGGAGGGCGAGCAGAAACCGGTCGCGACCTTCGACGGGAAGGAAGTGATTAACCTCAGCTCGAACAATTATTTGGGGCTGACGACGCATCCGAAGCTTCGCCGCGCGGCGATTGACGCCACTCGCAAGTATGGCGTCGGCTCGGGAGCGGTGCGAACGATTACCGGCACGATGAAGATTCACATGGAGCTCGAGGAGCAGATCGCGCGATTCAAAAAGGTCGGAAGCGTGCGTCGTTTTTCAGTCGGGATTCGCGGCAAATGCGGGAACGGTGTCTGCGATTCTCGGCAAAGAGGATTTGATTATTTCCGACGAGCTGAATCACGCGTCGATTATCGATGGATGCCGGCTGTCGCGTGCGACGATTAAGGTTTTCAAACACAAGGACGTTGCCGATTGCGAGCGGGTGCTGAAAGAAACCGAGAATTGGCCGGGGAAAAAGCTGCTGATCACCGACGGCGTGTTTTCGATGGAAGGCGATATCGCCGACTTGCCGGCACTGTGCGATCTGGCCGAGCGATTCAACTGCATCATGATGGTGGACGATGCGCATGCGTCGGGCGTGCTTGGGAGTCACGGTCGCGGGACGATCGATCATTGCGGCGTTCATGGACGCGTGGATATTCAAGTGGGGACGCTGAGCAAAGCGATTGGAGCGATTGGTGGGTATGTGTGCGGGTCGAAGGACTTGATTGATTTTCTGTATCACCGAGCACGGCCCTTTCTCTTTTCGACGTCGCATCCGCCGTCCGTCACCGCAACCTGCCAAGCGGCTTTCGAGCTTCTCGATTCCGAAGCGGGCGAAAAACTCATCAAGAAACTCTGGGCCAACACGAAGTTTTTCAAGAACAAACTGAAAAAACTTGGATTCAAGACGGGCGACAGCGAAACGCCGATTACGCCGATTTTGGTGGGCGATGCTGGAAAGGCCTTCGAATTTTCGCGAGAGCTATTCTCGGAGGGCGTGCTGGCGATGGCGATCGGTTTCCCGACCGTCCCCGAAGGCAAAGCGCGGCTGCGCACGATCATGACAGCCACTCACAAGCGCGTCGATTTGGAGCGAGCGGCCGAAATCATCGGCCGCGTCGGCAAGAGGATCGGCGTGGTTTAGGCTACGGCTGTGGCTGCTGTAGGCGCAAGTTGCGGCCGCATATATCGGTAGAGCGTCAGAACAAGTGCGCCCAGACCCCAAACGACGACGATAGCCCCCACAAGCGCGCCTAAGTAAGGAATCAGGCGCAGTAGACGGATGATGGCTAGGCCCAGCGCGAGTCGTCCTAGCGTGGGGCCAAACCCAACGCCCGCGCCCAGGATCTTCTCGCCTAGCCAAGTTCCCACGAACACCTGCGCTGAGTATATGGCGATAGCATACAGAAACAGGGCGGCGATACCGACCGGAATTCCTACCATCGTGATGCAGACAAGAATTGCAGCCACGGGAGTCGCAAGAAGAAACAAGACACCGAGACCGGATGTCGGGCCAACTTTTTTGCAGGCATTCGCGACATCGTAGAAATAACCCTGGAGCAAGGAGAAGCAAGACGAGCCCAAAAACAAAGCCGGCGCCCCAGTGTAGAGCCTGATGCCAATAGTAGCGAGGTGATGCACGATCGGGGCCGCGCTTGTAATGTGTGAACTCTATCGGGCTGGCGAGCTTGGCTCCCGGAGCAACTTCCGCCATTTTATTTCCCTCGTACTTAGTTGTGCCCACGATAACTGCTTCAGAGTCAATGGAAAGATGGCGCGCCCGGACGCGGACATTGCCGCCGATTGGTCCATCGATTTCGAGTCCACCAATGAATGCGAGAACGTCGCCTCCAATGCTGCCATTCAATTCGCCATCGCCAGCCCCAATCGTGGCTGATCCGCCGATCTTGCCTTTGTGATCGAGATTTACGTCTCCGCTCCAGGCCATCGCGTTCTTGCCGACCGTGCCGGTGATTGAAAGCGTCTGGCAGAAAGCGCGGACGTTGCCGTCGACTATTCCGTTTACCGTGACAAGCTGTCCCCACCCGAGGACGTCGCCTTTGACGTGGCCGTTGACGGTTATATTGCGCGACCATGCGATTAGGTCGCCGTCCACGTCACCATCGATCACGGTGCGATCCGCGGCGACGATCAGATCAGTTTTAACTACCTGCCCAGCGGCCAGCGTGTAGTTCGGTTTTCCGTGCTCGGTGTCTGCAGCAGCAGCGCGAGGGGGAAGCGCGACCGCGCAAAGAGCGGCCGCCATAACGACGGCGAATGTCGTCGCGCGCCTGAAACGGCGACGCACGAGCCACATCACTACAAGTCCGAGAGTGGCCATTGCCATGATTTCCATTGCGCTTCGCATCGCGTCCCATCCTTTCCAAAATGAACCGCTGAAGAAAAGCATCGTGAGCAAATTTCCCTGCGTAAAACCCGCTTGTTCCGCTTGTGTCTGCCAGGGTTCGACGAATCCAGTCCACAACGTATATGCACCACCCGCGCCGAGACCCAAAGCTGTGAGCCAACCCCACGGCGCAGCACCACGCTCAGGAGCCGCCACAAGTCGCGCGGGAACCGATTCGTCTTCCGCAACCAGCGATTCGCGGAGCCAGATGCCCTCGCTTTCGAGTGCGCTGAGCAACGCTCGGCACGAGGGGCACGAAGCTGCATGCTCCTTCACTTCTCGCGAGCGCTCGCCATCGAGTTGGCCTTCGAGGTAGAGCAGGACAGTCATCTCGTCAAAATGGTTCATCAACTTCTCCCCGCCGCGGCGCCTAGCTCTCCGGAGGCTCCGCTTCCGGCCAAGACTTCGCGCAATTGATGGCGCGCGCGCAGCAGCAGCACGCCCACAAACGCACGCCGAACTCCTAACGTTTCGGCAATTTCGTCGTAGCTCATGTCCGAGTAATAGCGCAGGACGAGCGCCATCCGCGCGCGATCCGGAAGCTTGGCAAGACCCGTGCGGACTTCTTTGCTGCTGTGTTCGGCTTGAAGCTTCTCAAGTTGGCCGGGGTCAGGATGCTCGAGCGGCATCGTCTCAACGTCTCCCGTTTCAAGGTCCTGACGGATGCGCCGTCGCCGCAGCAAGTCCCAGCAGTGGTTGCTGGCCACCTTGTAGAGCCAAGCGGTGAACGGCCGCGAGGAATCGTAGGTGCCGAGTTTTTGCCGCACTTTCATGAAAATTTCCGTCGTCGCATCCTCTGCGTCTTCCGGGGTGGGAAGCGCCCGCCGGCAGAACCGAAACATGGCCGGAGCATATCGGCGATAAAGCTCTCCCCAGGCCTCCGAGTCACCGGCCCGGACGTTCGACAGCACCTCCGCCAGTTCCTCGGCGCTCATCTCTCCGGTGATGTTTCGCCTCTCCATGGGTTAATACGCAGGGACCAAGCAGAATATTTCACAACTGTTACAAGCGGATGGACCTGGCTTGGGCTGATATCCGCGCATGGCGCGACCCGCCAGCCCCGGCGACGCGAATACGGAACCAGCCTAGCAATACATGCGTGACATTGGAATGCTTCAAAATAGAACGGGTTCGGCAGCCGTCTGCGCCGCCGAGCCGCAAATCTGGCCCGTCTCTTTTCAGTGTCTCCTAGAAGAGCAGCTTCAAGGCGAACTGAATACTTCGTTGTCCTCCTCCGCCCAGCACGGGATTGCCGAGCCCAACGTCCGATGTGGCGGTGAGAGGGAGGAAGCCAACGCTGCGACCGGTTAGGGGATCGATACCAGCTGGGAATTGGCCACTTCGGTTGGGTGCGGCATCCGCAAAAAATGCCACGGCGAGCGGATTAGCAAAGTTTGGATGATTCGTTAGATTGAAAAAGTCAGCGCGGAATTGAAGTTTGAAGCGTTCAGTGAGGCTCGTAATCTTTGAGATCGCCAAATCGAAATTCCGGTAGTCCGGCCCCAGAAGCGCATTGCGACCAAGCGTGCCGAAATGACGTGTTCCGGGAATACAAGTACCGGCGAAACCATCACCTCCGCCAGCTGGATAATCGCACGGAATCTTGAAGGCGCTCAGATCAAGGAATTGTCCTGGATTGCTGCGATTGTATGTGGGCGCGGCGATGATATCAGGCCGATCAAAAAACTCGGCGCTACCGCTATAGTCGTCGATAAAATTGTAGTTCATGCTGAACGGGTGGCCGCTCATCAACGTCAATACACCACTGGCGGACCACCCCTCTCCCATACGGCCGATCGCTTCCCACTTTGGAAACTCATAACTGGAAGCCCACACAAAGCGCTGGCGAACATCGAAATTCGAAGGCCCCTTGTCGCCTTTGGGGTTCGTATTGTCATTCGGCATGGCTGCGTTTGGCACGTAATCCTGGCTGTCACTCGCATCATCAATCGAGTGAGACCATGTGTAGGACAGCTGATGCGTGAAACCGTGCCAGTTCCTCTGGGTCAACGATACCTGCAACGAATTGTAGTTTGAGGTTGCAGTTGATTCGAGCTGGTTGAGGTAGAAGGGTGCGAACGGTTCGAGCGGGCTCAACGGTGTCGTGAAGCCGGTGCCTCGAAGAGTACCATCATTAATGCAATTACAGCCCAGATCAGCCGCTGTGATTTCGGCATGCGTCGGCGCATTGATATCACGCAGGCGCAACAGCTTGCGGCCAGCCGAACCAACATAGCCAACTTGCAAGACGGTTCCTCGAAACAGCTGCTGCTGTACATTCAAGTTGTAGTTGTAGACGTACGGGGTACGGAGATTTTTCTGAACCGTGGAGGCATCCGAAGTGACGTCTCTCACGAAAATCGGTACGCCCGGTGAGATGGCAACCGCGGGGGATGGCGGCTTCAAAACAGTGACCGGTAGTGTTCCAGTCGGGTTATACGCAACACCGGCGTTGAATGAATTCTCATAAATCTGACCGGTGAACGCGTCTTGCGAGAAATCGTCGTAGAAAACGCCGACTCCGGCCCGAAATACCGTTGTTCCTTTCCCGAAAACATCCCACGCGACACTGACGCGCGGAGCGAAATTGTTGAAGTCTTTGTTGTAAAGCGGGTTTCTCGGAATCAATCCAAACGGTTGCGTGGGATCGTAGACAGTTAGCAGGGCATGGTCCGCATGAATAACCCCGAAATAGTCCCAACGAAGGCCAAGATTAATAGTTACTTGATTGGTTATCCGTACGGAGTCTTGTACGTATAGGCCATTATTGTTTTGCCGCGCCTTACGGTTGGTGTCGCCCACAATTTGACGACTTGAGAAGAGGAGGGTACTGGCAGGCGTGCCCGTGAGAAAGTCCGAAAGCTGGTCAAAGACAAGCACGCCCCTTCTGCTGAAATCATTGAACGAGTCCACTGCTGTCCTGCGAAATTCGTACCCGAACTTCAAGTCGTGGCGGTTCAACTTCCAGGAATAGTTGTCGAAAAATTGCCAGTTTGTGTCCACGCGGTTGCGTGGATTTGAAAAGGGCGATGAGCCCAGGAACGAGAGCTGTCCAAAGCGAATGGTCGGCAATCCGAAATCGACTGGAGCAGTTACCTGATTGTTCAAGCCAATCGTCGTGTTCGGATTGCCAAACACGCTCGCATCAGCGGCGAAAAAACCTTGCCGATACCGATTCCATCCGAAACGAGCCTCATTCACCTGGCTGGGTGAAGTCTCCGTGACGAGGCTGATTGAGACAAGCTGTGTGCGAATCGGGGATTTCGTGTTCGTGTTGGGCAGGTTGTTTCCGCCCGCCAATCCTAGCGGGAAGCTTTGATGACTATTGCCAAAAAAATATCTCCCGCTGAGCTGATTGTGCGGATTGATGACCTGGTCGATCTTTACGATCATGCTATCGGCGTTGTTGTAGGCTGGGGCTGCATCAGCCGAGTTCGGGCTTCCTGGAGCGGCACCAGCAATGTTGGTCAGCGGCCAAACATTGTTTCCTCCCGAACAGCCACCCTTGGTATTACACAAATTAAACAGATTTTGAATAACGGGATTGACGACACCGGGAGGCTGGTTGTTTATGCACGCGATAATCGTCGTGGTGCACTGCGTCGCATCGCCGCCGGGGATGGCGGCAATGGCCTGCGCAAAATCGTTCGCCGCCGTCGCATTGGGGTCCCCGCTATTGAGAGTTGGTACCACGTTGAGCGAGGTAATCGCTAAGCCCTCGCGCTGCCCTTCGTAAGCGACATAGAAAAATGTCTTGTCTTTAACGACCGGGCCGCCGAGCGAGCCGCCAAATTGATTGTTGCGGAATGCGTCTTTCGGTTGGTCGGAGGTGTTAAAGAAATTTCTCGCGTTGAGTACATTATTGCGAAAATACTCGAACGCGCTGCCGTGAAGGTTGTTCCCACCACTCTTTGTAACAATGTTCACGACGGAACCTGAATTACGTCCATATTCGGCCTCAAAGTTTGACAGCACCTTGAGTTCACTGACCGAATCGAGCGGTAGCACTGTACCCGGTGTTCCGAATACGCCGCCCTGGTTGATCGCAGGGAGATTGCGATAACCATCGTTCATATCTGTCCCATCCAACAGGAAATTGTTGGCCCGACCTCGGTTGCCATTAGCGCTAAACAAACCAAAGGAACCCGGCGAATCGCCGCCGCCATTCGGTTCTCCAGCGGCTCCGGGAACCATGATTAACATTTTTGTGTAGTCGCGGCCATTGATAGGAAGATCTTCCACCTGCTTATCCTCAAAAGTGCCCCCTAGATTGTCGTTCGCAGTTTCTACCTGAGGCAGAGTTTCGCCCTCGACCACGACCTGCTGGTTCATTGCTCCAGGTTTCAGCGTTGCGTCAATGCGTCGCTCTGTGGCAACGTCGACCTTGACGCCGGTGACGACGGACTTCTGAAACCCACTCAATTCAACCGTAACCGTGTAGGTACCGATCGGCAGTTCAGGGATGAGATAACTGCCATCTGAACTCGTATCCGTGCTGCGGTCAACGCCCGTATCGACGTTGTGCGCAGTCACTTTCGCGTTGAGAACGGCGGCGCCGCTCGTGTCCGTTACGGTGCCGAGTATCGTCCCGCGGAATGTTTGCGCTGACGCAGTGGGCGCCCCCACCGCGGTCAATATGAGGATGAGTGCAGCGCACAAAAACAAAGCGCGAATGCCACAACCACGCAGGTTCTCCATGGCAATTTCCCTCCGAGATTTAAAGGCGGATGTGTCGCACGGGCGCGGCTTGGCTCCCGGCAGCATCAAGCGGACCATCGTCGGACCCTCAGACCCAACCCCCGAAACAAACAACGATGCAATAGCTATAAGCGTAAGGAGTTACAGAGTCAAGCGCGCATTATGGATAGGCTCCATCGGCCCTCCGGAATCGCCGTGCGTCGTCTGCTATACTGGTGTGTTCGCGGCCTGCCACCTGACGACGCTGGACGTGCGAGTCGCACAATTTCCGAAACTGAATGCCTGCAGAAACCCCAAAACGCCTATTTCTGATTGACGCGATGGGTTACATCTTTCGCGCTTTCTACGCCCCCATGCCTATGCGCATGCGAACGGCGACCGGGATTCCGACGAATGTTCCTTACGTCTTTGCGAATATGATTCGCAAGCTGCTGAAAGATTGGAAGCCAGATTATCTTGGCGTAGTCTTCGACGTCTCCGCGCCCACCTTTCGCGACAAACTTTTTGCCGCATACAAGGCGCAGCGCCAGCCGATGCCTGACGATCTCGCGCTCCAGGTGCCGTTCGTCAGGCGCTATTGCGAGGCGATGCGGCTGCCGATGCTCGAATATCCAGGGTATGAGGCCGATGACGTGATCGGCACACTCTCCAAGCAAGCCGAGAAAGAAGATCTCGATGTTTACATCGTCACGAGCGACAAGGACTTGATGCAACTGGTCGGCGGGCGCGTGAAGATGCTGAACCCCGCCAAGGGCGACCTGCTGATCGACGCAAAGAAAGTGGAAGAGTTGATGGGAGTGCCGCCGAGCCAGGTTCCCGATGTGATGGCGCTCATGGGCGACTCGATCGACAACGTTCCCGGCGCGCGTGATCCCAACGAAAAGCCGGCGCCCGGCGAAAGACGCAAGGCCGGTATCGGCGAAGTGGGAGCGCGCCAGTTGATTCAACAATATGGAAGCGCCGAGGAAACGCTCAAGCACGCGAGTGAAGTGAAAAGGGCAAACTATCGCGAGGCGCTCGAAAAGCACGGCGAATTCGTAAAACTTAGCAAGCAACTGGCGACGATTCCGACAGACGCGCCGGTGCCGCTTGTTCTCGACGATCTAAAAATGCCGCGGCCCGATCTTGCCGCTTTGCGCGAACTTTTCGTTGAACTCGAATTTACGTCGTTGCTGCGCGAGTTTGCTCCGGTGGGAGACGAGCGCAAGACCGACTACGCCGTACTGGACTCGCACACAGCGCTCGGGAAGTTTCTCGAAGCGATTCCTCGTAATCAGGAAGCGGCCGTGTGGCTCAATCTTGATTCCGAAGAGCCGGACGACGAGGGCTTCGGCACGCGGGTGCTCGACGTGGAAGTTTCAACGAAGGCTGGCATGGCCAGAACCGCTGCGAATGACGTTGAGAACAAAGCGGTGGCCGCGATGAAAGATTGGCTGGCGGACGAGAAGCATCCGAAGATTCTTCACGATCCGAAACTATTTTGTCTGCTCGCCGCGCCAGATGCGGTGACGAACAGCCGCGGTGTGGCGGGAATTCGCCACGCGACAGCGTTGTACTCGTATCTATTGCGGCCCACGACTGCAAACCATACGTTCGCCGAGGTTGTTCTGCGCCACCTGAATTGCACGCTTTCAGGAGCAGCGGGCGAACGCGCCGATTTCCTGTTCCGTCTCGCGCCCGTTCTTCGCGCGGAAGTCGAAAAGCAGGGCCTGCTTCACCTCTACGAGAAAATCGACCTGCCGCTCGCGCCTGTGCTGGCGCGCATGGAGGCAGTTGGCGTTCGCGTCGATCCCAAGGAGCTCGACCGCCTTTCATCACACATGCAGCGGGAGATCACCGAACTCGAGCGGTGCATCTTCGATCTGGCTGGATGCGAGTTCAAAATCAATTCACCACAGCAACTCGCCGAAATTCTCTTTGACCGGCTCAACCTGCAGCCACCGCGAAAAAGCCGGATGAAGTCGCGCTCGACGGCAGTGGATATCCTTGAAGAGCTCGCACTGATCCATGAAATACCCAAGAAGGTTTTGCTATATCGGGAACTCACTAAGCTGAAGTCCACGTATGCCGATGTGTTGCCGCGTCTCATGCACCCTATTTCGGGTCGACTGCACACGCGCTTCGATCAGACGGGCACGGCCACGGGTCGGCTTAGCTCTGCGAACCCGAACTTGCAGAATATTCCGATACGCTCGGAGCTAGGTCGTGAGATTCGGGCGGCATTTATCGCTTCACCGGGAAACCTACTGCTTTCGGCTGATTATTCACAGATTGAACTGCGGATTCTGGCGCACCTTTCCAAAGATCCAATTTTGGTGGATGCATTTCGCCGGGGCGAAGATATTCACTCTCGCACCGCGCAGGAAGTTTTCAACGTTCCGCCCTTGGCTCAAACCCGCGAACATCGGCGAGTGGCAAAAGTGATCAATTTTGGCGTAATTTACGGGCTTTCAGCATTCGGCCTGGCGCAGCAGCTTGATATCGAACAGAAGGAAGCTGCGAAATTTATCGCGGCATATTTCGAGCGCTATCATGGCGTGAAGGAATTTCTCGACCGCCAGATCGCGGAAACACGCAAGACAAGCCAGACGAGAACTCTTTTCGGCCGCATCCGCGAAATTTCGGAGATCAATTCGCCTCAGCCTAATATTCGTAATTTTGCCGAACGCACCGCTATGAACACGCCCATGCAGGGCGCTGCAGCGGATTTGATTAAACTGGCGATGATCGAGCTTCATCGACGGCTCGAGGATCAGTTCAAGTCACAGATGATTCTGCAGGTTCATGATGAGCTTTTATTCGAGGGGCCCGAAGGGGAGATTCCGAGCCTCCGAAAGCTGGTAAAAGAAGTGATGGAAGGCGTGCACAAGCTCAGCGTGCCGATCGTCGCCGAAACCAAAGTGGGCCCCAATTGGCGCGACATGCAGTGATTGTGAGCGAAGGCGGGTCGTCTACTGTGTTAAATTTTATTTGTTGAACCGCAAAAAAACTGCGAGGTAAATCATGCCGGATCATCCCGAGGGATTTCTCAAGTTGGTAAAGGAAGCGAAGACCCGCATCAAGGAAGAAGACTACCGGGACATTAAGAAAAAGCTCGATGCGGGCGATCCAATAATCATCATCGACACGCGTGAAGATAACGAGTGGGCCCGCGGCCACATTCCGAATGCTGTCCATCTCGGAAAAGGCGTAATCGAGCGCGACATCGAAAAAGCCATCCCGGATAAAGATGCCACGCTCGTTTTATATTGTGGTGGCGGCTACCGTTCAGCATTGGCGGCAGACAATCTGCAGAAAATGGGCTATCGCAACGTGATTTCGATGGACGGCGGCTGGCGCGGCTGGACCGAAGCGGGCTTTCCTACGATTCGCGACTAGTCCAAGAAAACTGTCGCGGTGCGATGGGAGCAATTGGCTGGGGCGGTTGGACTCGAACTGCGGAGCCAATTAAAAACACGCAAGTTATTCATTACACGTTCCGATACTTTCTATAAAACCGTCACCAACGCCCAATCGAGGTACGCGAGCAGGTACACGGACCGCATCGAACGCGGGTAGCCTATGAGGCTCACCCGCGAGCAAAGCCAAGAGCTTCTGCTCGAGCGCAGCAACTGGATTTCCGCGGCGTGCGACAAATGCGGGCAAGTTGCTCGGTTCTGTTCGCTGGACTTGCAGAGGTGAACTGGGAGAATGGTGCTCGGCACAATGCCGCGACGGAGTCGCCGTTTCCATGCCGACACGGAAAGCGGACGCAAAGAAGTGCCTCGAATGCAGAATCTCACTGGAGGGCAGGCGCAAAGACTCGGAATTTTGCAGCGATGTACACAGCAAGCGTTATCGTCGACGCGGGCGATCCCAGACAGCGCAAAAACCTCACAATAGCCCGGACACACTCATACGAAAACAAGAACTTACTGACGCGCAAAACGCGAGTTGGGCTGATACCCTTGCCCGGTCCTCTGAGCCTGCCAAAACGCTTGCCGTCGTAAATCAAGCTATAGACCCATGACCCACATTTCAGGTCCCCTCGCGTGCGAAATAGGTGTGACCAGGATGTGCAGTCGGCTGGAAATCACCCGGAAATCATCTGTGCATCAATCGAAAACGGCTAAACCACGCCCCGCGTAAACCGCTTAGAATCAGCACAATCCAGACCGGGTATCTGCGTTTCGATATGAGTTTGTTCACGTCTGACGACCGCTAAGTGCCATCTTTTCAACACGCGAGAATCCATGCGGCCGGCCCATTTCAATGGCGCGTGATCTTCGACGCGCAAATCAGCGATCATGCACGCGTTGCCTCCGGGTCTTCCGGTCAAGATCGAGCACATAAGGTATAAACGGGAACGGCGCGCCTGTGTGTCGAAGGGGGAAAATGCAACGTTACTTGCTGCCGGCGAACGCTTTCACGCGGTGCTGGCGTGCGATCTGCGGGACTTACGCCATCGGAATGCAACAAAACCGGGATACTGTTCTCGGGCGCCGCGCACCGAGTTGACCGGCGCATTCCAAGCGGATGACTTTGGGACCCCTATTTCGATTGCAGCCGGCGGGGTAGGTCGCCCCAAGGGAGTGTCAACTGGCCAGCCGGTAGTACCTGGCCGCATTGATGTATGACTTGTGTTACACCGGCGGCAAGGCAATGCTAGAGGCATTCCGCGGTCGCCGACTCCTTGTACTGGAGTATTTGATTGCTCGCTGCTGAAGACTTACCACCTGAATTTTTCGAGTACGTCTTCGACCGAAACGAATCAAAAGGAGAAGGCCTTTAGAGCCCTGGGTCGAAGGCCTACCGCCCGGAAAATTATTGCGAATGGTTGTCGTGGAATCGGCATTTCCCGGAATCGTGGTCTTGTCGCATTCTGAGATAGGTAGTTCTATAAAAAGGGATGTCAACAAAAAAGCTTCTCCCTCGGCCGGTAGCCGAGAAGTTTTTTGTCTCGATATCCAGCCCACTGTTTGCAGATGGCTCTCGATCGCTCGAGAGGTTCTTCTCTGGATTGCTCTTCCGTTCCCTCGGTTCATTTTCTCGTGGTGACAACGTCCGTCGATTCTTGAAACTTGGCAAGCGATTCGATTCCGTGGCAACCATGGTTCTATCCGAGGCTCTGTGGCCTATCGCTATTTCTGGTTCTCCGAGGGGGCATAGCGTGATAACGGTGACTCGGTGCCGAAGCACACAGGGTCGGACCACCTATCTGATACTTCCCTCGAACCGAGCGTCTCAAGAACCGAACCGACCACCACCCAGGAAGATGGAACGAGCTCTCTACCAGAGACGCTCAAGCTGCTTGCCGATGTAACTCGTTGGCGTCGAAGCACACTCCTTTCTTCCAAATCGTCAAAGTGATCGCTGCAATCTTCCGTGCCAGGGTGAGACGCGCCATCGCCGGCCTCCTCCCTTTGGCCAGAAGCCCCGCGTAAAACTCCTGGAACGGTCCCGGTCGAGTGCTGGCGGATATCGCGGCACTCTTGAAGATATTTTTCAGATCGTGATTATGGTTTTCGTTCAGGCCCAGCACGGTGACTCGCTCTCGGTTTCGTCGCAGTTGCCCTTTCACAAAGCGGTATTCGCCGCTGTCGTGAGTCTCGAGCCCGAACCCGCTATAGGCCCACAACTGTCGCTTGGTGCGAAAACGATGCGGCGTCTCGAGCAGCGCAACCAGCAACGCGGAACGAATCGGACCCAGATAAGGAATCTGACGCAGTAATTTCACCGCGCTGATGTTTCCGGCTCTCCGCCAGCAGATCGCGTCGCGCTCCCTGCCGCAAAGGCTCCAACGCATCCAGTTGCTGGTAGAGCCGCTCGGCTCGCAGGCGAACTCCCGGTTCTACGATCTTGGCCAACCATTCCGCACGATGGCGCGGTCGATACACGGCTGGCCCGGCACAGGGAATGGCCCAGCTTCGGTACACGGCCTTGATCCGACTCATCACCCGCGTCAGATCTTTCGTGATCGTCAGATAGCTGCGGGCTAGCTCCTTCAAAGTGCGCAGCCCGTTCTCTCCGTGGTAGATCGGGGAGAGATGGTTGCCGCGCAAGAGTTCGGCCAGTTTCCGAGCATCGATCCGGTCGCTCTTGCTGCCATCTTTTAACAGGGCATTTTTCCGAGGATCGCAGACTAGGACATTCGCAACGTGAGGCTTGAGTAGGTCATACAACCAGGCCGCGGAAGTTCCTTCTTCGAAAGTCACCAGCAAGCTGCCGTGCAGCCCACCGATGAACTGCAGAATCGTGGCCGCTTTCGTTTCGAGGATGGACTCCAAGATCAGCTTGCCGGCGGAATCCATGACGGCAACTGAGATCGTTGCCTGATGAACGTCCATGCCAATATACTTTGCTTGGTTCACAACGGCGCTCCTTTCGGTAGGTGGTGATGCGAACGATCAAAACCTACCGCAAAGTGGGCGCCTTTTATATTGCGTGATAATCCCTGATGACATAACGAAGTCGGCCTCCGAACGGTTCGCGTAGACTTTGCGGTATTCACCCGGCAAAGCTCGGAACCGAGGAGGCCGAGATGCAGATTATAGGCGTTGATTTACATACGCGACAGCAGACGCTTGCGATGTTGAATGTCGAGACGGGCGAAGTGGTCGAAAAGACTTTGCAGCACGAGGGCGATTCGGTTCGAGAGTTTTACTCGACTCTTGCTGGACCGACTCGCGTAGGGATCGAAGCTACAGGTTCGATGCAGTGGTTCCTGGAGTTGATGGAAGAGCTGGGAATCGACTGCTACGTGGGCCATCCGGCGAGGATCCGTGCGGCCGAACCACGGAAGCAAAAGCACGATCGAAGAGATGCTGCGCTCGTGTTGCAGCTACTGATCGAAAATCGCTTTCCTGCGATCTGGATGCCTTCGAGTGAACAGCGGGATGTACGTGCGCTGATCCTCTATCGGCATCAGTGGGTAAGGATCCGAACACGATTGCAGAATGCCCTGCAAGCCATTGCGCTGAGTCACGGATTGCGGCGTGGCTCGTCGCTCTGGAGCGAGGCGGGCCAGCACGCGATGGCTTCGTTGTCCCTAACTCGCTACGCAGCCGAGCGGCGGACCGCACTGCAATCGCTGTATCGACACCTGGACGAACAGATCGATGACCTGGATCGAAAGGTAGAAGAGTTGGCTTGGCAACGACCCCAGGCGCGGCGGCTGATGACTCATCCGGGAGTGGGGCCGATCACAGCTCTGGCGACGGAAACCTTTCTGGGTGAGCCCAAGCGGTTCGTGGATGGAAAGGCAGTCGCCAGCTATGTGGGGCTGATCCCCAGCGAACACTCCAGTGGAGGCCGGCAGCGAATGGGCGGTTTGAGCAAACAAGGAAATCCGCTTCTACGTTTTCTGTGGTGTGAAGCGGTGGGACATGCGGTTCGTATGGATGTGGAGTTGCAGCGTTTTTACCAACGCAAGCTGGTGCAGAAGGGTCTGGGGAAAGCGAAAGTGGCAGCTGCACGAAAACTTGGGATCCGGCTTTGGATCCTGCTGCGTGACCAGATTGATTACCAAGAGTTCTGTCGCCGCGGACAGTTGCGGCAGAAGCACGGTGGTGCCCATGCGGGAGTGCCTGCTTGCGAACATGATCCTGCGCTGCAGTGATCGGATCCCTGAATAGGCGACCCGCCTCCCCGAGGTGCGGGGAGTTCGAAGAACTCATCATGGTCTGCAAGGACCGAAGAGATGTCTGGTGGGCAACACCGAGATGATGAAGTGAAATGGGCCGAGCTGGTCGAGTGAACGTGAAACGGAAAGAAGTAGAAATCGCAAGAGCATTTCACATGCGCTGCTGCGCAGAAATACGGGTGTGCTTAGAAAAAAAAAAGCTAAGACAAAACGTTCTTGACGGAGCCGACTTCGTTAGAGATGTTCGCAACAGTTATCTTGGAAAAATCTCTCTGCTTTGACAACCTGCTAGAAATGCAATAGTTTTCAAACTCTATGGCTGGGATTTTGCTTGCTCTACTCTTTTCCTGGAATTTGTTGGGCGCTCCACCAACCGGTTGCGAGAGCAAGAAAATGCCGCGATTTGAAGACCACGCGTCAGCGGACACTCTCGAAGGCAAGACACACCTCCCCGTACTCGCTACTCCTCTGGACCGCAAATACAAGACGATGATCAGAGACGCTGCTGCTGGAGGCGCGAACTTCTCCGGCCATTTCACAATTGCTAGTTGGGGCTGCGGAACCGGCTGCCTAGAATTCGTGATTATTGATTTGAGAACCGGAATGGTCTACGACCCGTCTTTCCTGGGGGTGGGCTTCCATTACCAGTCCGCGGACTTTGGCCCCACTCCTGGATGGCAGTGTTACGCCGACTCCTTGACGTACCGCCTAGACAGCAGGCTCTTAGTTGTTGAGGGATGTATTCTTCGCGGTAAACAATGCGGAAGAACTTCGCTCATAATGGAAGGCGGGGGACTAAGGCAAATTTCTTTTGACCCGGACCGCCTTCAGGACGGGACCGTCGCCCCCTTCTAGCTCTCCATCACTTCCCGGCCTGGCCCTCTACTCAGAGAACCTGGATCGGACCGGATATGTGGCACCATAATGGCTGGAGTGCTCCTATGAGGTGGATTGGATACGCAGTGGGAGCGTTGGCTGGGGCTTTCTTGTTAAATTTTGTTGCGTGGTCCATGCTGTTGTACGGATTGGAGTACAACGCCAGTTCCTTTCGTCACGCGGTTGCCGATGTCGGGCTAATCATACTGTACCCCGCCACCGCGTTTTCCTTACCGGGCAAGATAGACCCACTCGTTACGGGCACCTTTGCTTGGGGAGTTGTGATATTTGTCTTCCTGGCATGGCGCGAACGCAAGGCCAGCCGACGCCGACTCGCCTTGCGGGACGTGTCAGCGACGCGGCCAAATTGAATCCATGGCGCGGCGGTTCGGGTCGGAAGTCATCCTCGGTCGATTCCTCGTTGAAAGTCAGATAGGTGTCGAGAAATCCGCTTCGCACCACCTTTCTCAAAACGAGATAGCTGTCCGGCCCGTCTAACCCCGCATGGCGCTTCCGGAATCTCTCAGACTAACGCTCATCTTGGCTCTCTGTGTGGCGCCGGGCTTCGCGCAGACGGCGAGCTACACCGACGATAATCCTTCCGTGTCGCCTGACGGCAAAAAGATCGCCTTCATGTCAGATCGCGACGGCGACATTGAGATCTACGTGATGAACGTGGATGGGTCAAACCCGCGGCGGCTCACACACTCGCCAGGGCGGGATGCGCATCCCGAGTGGTCTCCGGATGGCCAGAAGATCTACTTCCAATCGCCGCGTGAGGCCAAGGTGCCACAGGTCTTCGTAATGAACGCCGATGGCAGCGAACCCAGGAGGCTGACTGACAATGCTGGATTCACCGGCGTCCCGCTCGTCTCTCCTGACGGCAAGAAGATCCTCTTCATGGTGAATGAAGGTCCGAGCCTTGAGCAGGTCCACTGGCAAATCTACCTGATGGATGTGGATGGCAGGAATCAGCGACGGTTATCGCCAAGTCAGGCAAACGATCAGGTGCCGCGATGGTTGAGTGACGGAAAAAAGATCCTATTTTATTCAAACGCCTCCGGCAGCGACCAGCTTTATGTGATGGACACCCACGGGTCACATCGCAAGATGCTCACCGGCGGAACGCACAACAACAAGGACGGCACGTGGTCGCATGATGGAAAAAGGATCGCCTTCAAGTCGGACCGCAGCGGCAAATGGGGCATCTACGTGATGAATGCCGGTGGGAGCACTGCAAAACTTGTGACGGAGGAGTGCGAGGAGTTTGGACACCCGGTGTGGTCAGTGGACGACAGCCAGATCTTCTACACAGTAACGCGTGGCGGAGCTACGCGGATCTGGGTAATTAGTACCGATGGGAGCGGGGCGCGGCCGATCAAGTAGCGGAGTGTGCGCGGAAGAGATCGAACACCAGGGGGACAATACGCGAGGAAACTAGTCAGCCGTACGAACGTGAGCGTCTGATTGGTCGCCCTTGTAACGTCGCCTGCGGCAGCGCATGCGAACAACCTGGCGCAAACGTTTTCCGGCTCGGTCCTATTTTTGAGGCCCAAATTCTAACAAGTTAGGTGTCGAGAAATCCGCTTCGCACCACCTATCTCAGACTGAGATAGCTAGTGATAATCCCTGATGACATAACGAAGTCGGCCTCCGAACGGTTCGCGTAGACTTTGCGGTATTCACCCGGCAAAGCTCGGAACCGAGGAGGCCGAGATGCAGATTATAGGCGTTGATTTACATACGCGACAGCAGACGCTTGCGATGTTGAATGTCGAGACGGGCGAAGTGGTCGAAAAGACTTTGCAGCACGAGGGCGATTCGGTTCGAGAGTTTTACTCGACTCTTGCTGGACCGACTCGCGTAGGGATCGAAGCTACAGGTTCGATGCAGTGGTTCCTGGAGTTGATGGAAGAGCTGGGAATCGACTGCTACGTGGGCCATCCGGCGAGGATCCGTGCGGCCGAACCACGGAAGCAAAAGCACGATCGAAGAGATGCTGCGCTCGTGTTGCAGCTACTGATCGAAAATCGCTTTCCTGCGATCTGGATGCCTTCGAGTGAACAGCGGGATGTACGTGCGCTGATCCTCTATCGGCATCAGTGGGTAAGGATCCGAACACGATTGCAGAATGCCCTGCAAGCCATTGCGCTGAGTCACGGATTGCGGCGTGGCTCGTCGCTCTGGAGCGAGGCGGGCCAGCACGCGATGGCTTCGTTGTCCCTAACTCGCTACGCAGCCGAGCGGCGGACCGCACTGCAATCGCTGTATCGACACCTGGACGAACAGATCGATGACCTGGATCGAAAGGTAGAAGAGTTGGCTTGGCAACGACCCCAGGCGCGGCGGCTGATGACTCATCCGGGAGTGGGGCCGATCACAGCTCTGGCGACGGAAACCTTTCTGGGTGAGCCCAAGCGGTTCGTGGATGGAAAGGCAGTCGCCAGCTATGTGGGGCTGATCCCCAGCGAACACTCCAGTGGAGGCCGGCAGCGAATGGGCGGTTTGAGCAAACAAGGAAATCCGCTTCTACGTTTTCTGTGGTGTGAAGCGGTGGGACATGCGGTTCGTATGGATGTGGAGTTGCAGCGTTTTTACCAACGCAAGCTGGTGCAGAAGGGTCTGGGGAAAGCGAAAGTGGCAGCTGCACGAAAACTTGGGATCCGGCTTTGGATCCTGCTGCGTGACCAGATTGATTACCAAGAGTTCTGTCGCCGCGGACAGTTGCGGCAGAAGCACGGTGGTGCCCATGCGGGAGTGCCTGCTTGCGAACATGATCCTGCGCTGCAGTGATCGGATCCCTGAATAGGCGACCCGCCTCCCCGAGGTGCGGGGAGTTCGAAGAACTCATCATGGTCTGCAAGGACCGAAGAGATGTCTGGTGGGCAACACCGAGATGATGAAGTGAAATGGGCCGAGCTGGTCGAGTGAACGTGAAACGGAAAGAAGTAGAAATCGCAAGAGCATTTCACATGCGCTGCTGCGCAGAAATACGGGTGTGCTTAGAAAAAAAAAGCTAAGACAAAACGTTCTTGACGGAGCCGACTTCGTTAGAGATGTTCGCAACAGTTATCGATCCCGCAGGGCAGGTATGCCGTTACACGTTTGTGATGGAGAAGTGAGCGCCTTCAGTTCACGAAGCTCGGTGTGACAGGGCGACTTCTTCCGCCTTTGGCAGTTCAATTTAGAATGCTGCCCACAAACCGCGACAGGCTCCGCCATAAGTGGGGCGGGCTTCCTGTCCGCGCGGCTCGGCCAAAGTGATAGCTCACACTGACCCCGTAGAGATCGAGCGACCGAGGACTGCCCGGATAACTTTGTCGCGGGGGACGGAAGTCCCACAGACCGCCAGAGGCCGAAGGACCAAGCTGAACGTTTTGCATGTTAAGGGTGCCTATGACGGCATCAAGCCGCAACCGTCCGCTCCAGAATTGGACGAGCGGCAAGCTCGTCCGCGTGAAAAACAAAGTCTTAACCTCTTCCGTCGGGGGAAGGCGCTCCTTGCTGTCGTCACGTTCATAGGCTCCCGCGAACACGTGATCGAAATAGGCAGGGGATTTTTGGGGATACTGGTACACCTGGAAGGAGGCGACCGGCAAAGGGGCCGATACGGGTCGGAGCATCGTTATGGCCGGCGCAACATACGCGTGCGCCAGGACGATCTGTACTGCGGGTGTCTGTACTGCGCGGGTCTGTGCTGCCGCCGGCGCGTGGCTACCCAGAAATATTCCGAGCAGCACAATGAACCGTTTATACACCACCAGATTTCTCTTCTCTAATTCTTGCTCTTCATCACTGAAGCGAAGGAACAGCCTCCCTCGGCCTCCAAATCCCTCTTGGTATCGCCTGAGCGCCTGATAATGAGGGGCCGGACTTCGCTCCGAGTGGAACGAGATTGCTGCGAACGAAGTGAATTTACTCGGGTCGCGGTTCGGCTGTCTGTCCTACTTTGCACACAATCAGTCGGCTTTGGCAGTCACGGTGACGTCCACATGAGCGCCTTTTTTGAGCTTTACGCCATCGCCATGTTCATCCGTCAAAGTGTTTTCAATTCGGAGATTTCGATATTGTTGATCGGTTCCGTCGAGAGCAATCTGCGCCTTTTCCGGTTGGCTCGCGTGCCGAGACGAAATTATCTTATTTACAATCCCGGGCATCGTCGTGCTTGGCTGTTCTGGAATTCGTGAAATATCCAGATTCAATTCCGCTATTTTCGCTGACCTCGCCACGCGCGGCTTTGCCATTTCCTTCATGACGCTGACACGCGTCGCGTCATTGGATCGTGTCTTACTTTTATTATGCGGCATGCTTACATCATGACAGTCGGGGTGGCAGCCATACAGTTCCCTTTTGCACAGTTCCGCGGCATGCGAAACGTCCTTTTTAAAAGTGTGCAAAACTGAACAGACACAGAAGATCGCCCGCGCTATAAAAATGCGTAAGCCGGGGCACCGATGGTGTCGTGATCGCGTCCGCATCCACCCGAGCGGAAGCCCCCTTCGAAAGATTGACGACAGTCGGTCCCCGGTACTTCATATTCAGGCGTGCGCAGAGGCACGAATGATCCGCCAGTGGCGAGAGCGAGTTGAGTTGATTCCTGATTTGCTATTCTTTGCGGGTGTTTCCGTGCTTGGATTTACGGGCATAATTGGTTCTGCCATCTTCATTGACTACGTGATTCGCCACTAACCCTCCTCACAGGTTCGACGCGCTCAGTACTTTCTAAAAGTGTGCAAAATTGAACAGCAGCCGAGAACACGATGCCCTAGTATCGCCTTTCAAATAATGAGGATCGAAGGGAGCCCATGGGCGAGCTATGCTACCCCGAGTGGCAAAAGATTTACCACGATGCGTTATTGGAGCTAAACGCCCAGAAGCTCGTTCAGCGGGTGAATGAAGCGGAAAGAGCGATCCTATCGCGCTTACAGGAAATGCGAATTGGTCCGGACAGTCGCGTGGAAGCACAAGCAATAGAAGACGCCCTCAATGGTTTGCGTGTCCTCAAAAACGAGAGAGTGAAGTTCAAGACGTCTCGAAATGCTGGCGCACACTACAATACAATCGGAGCGGAGAGCGATTAGAATCGAAGCTTTTATATAGCTTTTGTCTGGCGCTACGCTCCCCCCACAGGTTTCTTCTTGTTTCGTTCGACGCTAAAAATGCGGCACGCCCTACCGTACAAATCTGAGAATGTGTGATACGGGTGAAACAGCAATCCGGAATCGAAATTTCTAACATCATTGTCCCAAGGGCGGGAGCGCGGCCTGAGGTCGCAAGCGGCGGAGGGAGTAGTTATGAGTGACGCAAAAAACTCTGAACGGCAGATGCATTCCCCAGAAACCTTGACCGAGCTAAACCCACAGGAACTAATTCAGCGAATTCATGCGGCGGAAACAGCAATCTTTTTGCGCTTGCAGGGAATGCGAGTCAGTTCGATAGATCTCGTGGAGGGACAAGCGATCCAAGATGCCTTGGACGGTTTGATGCGTCTCACGAAAGAAACGCTGGAATTCGCCGATTCGCTAGTCGAAGTCACTCGCGTCGCCGGCAGAGCTTGGGCTTAGTCCGGGGAAGGTGCGTCTATATTGGGCCGGAGACACTCTTCCCGTACTTGCGAACTTCGCATCCGTTGAGTTCCGTTGCAGCCGATCACATCCAAGGCGGTGTAACGGCCTTCGCCTTTACAAACTCGGCAGCGCAGCGTAAAAGAGCTCACGGTAAACGAGCGCACGGTAGACTCATCGCGACTGCTCGCTTCCTGTTGCTTGAAACCACATCCCTTGCTCGCTGCAAATGACGAAAGAGGAATTGGCTGACGGCAATGAAAACAGAGAACCCCGGGATACTGCTGCTTCGCTTGAACTAGCATTATTTACCTCGCTCGTGACTTAGAAGCTGGGAGGGTGGATTCTGCGCTCGGCCGGGCATATCGAGCGAGCGAAAGCAAGACAGGTGTTGTGGACGGGATGGGAGCTCACTGTCAGCGTGTACCGAACTCCCACTCCGGCACGCAAAAAGCTGCGCCTGGTAATCCAACCCCTATTTCCTGGCGGATTCCTTTCTTGACTCGTTTCTCGGCGAATTCTTGTCGAGTACCCTGATCAGATGACGGCCGGATTCCGGCACACCGACTTTTCCGCCGATCACGATCTCCCTTGCCGTGAGTTTACGGCCGTAGACATCTTGGGTGGCATCGTCGTCGGGTCGAAGCGTAGAACCCTCGAGCGAAATGCCGGCAAAAAGACCACGCGTGCGCGAGTAGCTCAGAATTTCCGCACGCATGTAGGCGTCCGTATCCGCAGAAGCGTCGCGCCCCACAGGGCCTGCCGCCACCGAGGCATCGCCGCCCAATTTCACTTTGCTGCTGAGAATCGAATCCGCACCTCTCTCGTTCATCACGAGCAGTACGAGATCCGTGGCTTGGCCGCCGATTTGGAATCCGATACTGCCGCCTTCGAGTGCGTACATTGCGGGCGAACCCCACGGTCCTCGGAAACGCTCGCCGGTGCGGCAAACCATTGCGCCGCGGCCATAGCTTGCTCCGACCACGAAGGCCGCCTTCAGAACGGACGGAAATACAATTACGCACTCTGCTTTCTCCATGACGTCTTGCGGGATGTTATCGGGGACATTCATGATCTCTTGCATCACGACGCCACAATTTTCCAGTCGCTCCTGTTCCTTATTCGCGGCGTAAAGCACTGCCGTTGCAAGCATGAAACACACAGTCAAAGTTATGTTACGAATCATCGCTGACCTCCATGATCAGAATTGCGGTTGCGGATTGTAGCCTCACCGAGAACACAATCTCGGCTTCTCGTTACCCGATATTTACCCGGAAGGTCAGAGAAGGGTTATCGTACGCCACTGCATACCACAGTCCGTCCGCTCCCAGAATGAAGTACACGTTCTGCTGATAAAACCACGCCGGATATGCTCCTGCATAGAACCAATAGCCGCCGTAAGAGTACTCCCGGCGTCCGTGGTAGTAGCGCCCACCGTTTTCCTCAAAGCGGGAATAATGGTTAGGACCAAAACGACTTTCGTTGTATTCGTGTCCGTATCGATCTTTCTGACCATTTCGTGCGTACTGACCTTGTGATTGTTGCGCATGGCCATTGGCTTGTTGTTGGTGGTGCTCCTGACTTTTCTCTTCGTTCTGCTGAGTCTTGACCTGTTGCTGATGTTGATTCTCGTGTTGCTGTTGCTGGCTTTTCGCTTGTTGCTGTGTATTTCTCTGCTGGTTTTGTTCTTGGCTCTTGGCTTGTTGCTGTGAATGCTTCTGCTGATTCTGCTCTTGGTTCTTTGCTTGTTGCTGTGAATGCTTCTGCTGATTCTGCTCTTGGTTCTTTGCCTGTTGCTGTGTATGTTTCTGCTGGTTCTGCTCTTGGTTCTTTGCCTGTTGCTGTGTATGTTTCTGCTGGTTCTGTTCTTGGCTCTTCGCCTGTTGCTGTGGCTTCGCTTGCTGTTGCTGCTTCTCCGGTCTCGCC
The DNA here is from genome assembly GCA_963721825.1 of uncultured Acidobacteriota bacterium. Classification (GTDB taxonomy): domain Bacteria; phylum Acidobacteriota; class Terriglobia; order Acidiferrales; family UBA7541; genus Palsa-295. The sequence continues at coordinate 274,805 of CAVRLE010000005.1, forward strand.
TGCTCCTGCTTTGCAGGCTTTGCTTGCTGTTCCTGTCTCTGAGGTTTGGCTTGTTCCTGCTTTGTAGCAGGCTTGACCTGTCCCTCATGCTGTGCTGGTTTAGCGCTCTCTTGGTGGTGCTCTTCCTGGGCGAACGCAGGAAGAGTCGCTCCGAGAAGCAAGAACATTGCTGTCGTGCTGATGACTCCAAGTGCTTTCATGACTGTTGCCTCCATTACTGAATCCGTGCGCCAGGCGTTAGTCGCCTGGCACGGTTCTTTGAATGACACGCCGCTCATCCATCAATTTCGGCCTGCTCAAGCCCCAATTCGGACATGGGAAAGCGAATGAAATAATCCGAAAATATTCAGAAGCCATAAGACAACTGCGATTACTACGACAGCGTTCAAAATGGACTTGATCTGTCCCTGCATTGGAATAAAGCTATTGACCAACCAAAGCAGGACCCCGACCACGACCAGAACCCCTAGTATTTGAAGTAACGGCATTTGCGACACTCCTTCTCTTCGCAGGTAGACACTCCGGCCCATGAAGGGCATTCACCGAATTTCTGTGTGGAATCGAAAGCTGCTAATGTCGGCTGAAGTGGAAGGGCCTGCGATCTCCACTGCTATTTAGCGGGGAAACGCTTAGGCCTGATTTCGCCCTGGTCCTTCACGCTTCACCGCAGACCAACATCTTAGAAGGAGCCCTTAGACGTATCTGTTCACTTGTGCACACATTCGCGCTTCGCTTGCGAATTTCTCACCGCGTGCTACCATGACAGTTAAGAACGCTCGTGGCCCAGAAGCGTCCAAATCGCTCGAAATCCGTTGCCAAGAGGGTATTCAACACCCAGGAATTTCTCGATTCGGCGGGTGTGGCTCGGAAGGTCGCGGAATTCAAGAAAAAAGAAACGATTTTCTCACAAGGCGATCCGTGCAGGAATGTCTTCTACATTCAGACAGGCGGAGTAAGGCTCTCCGTAGTCAACGAATCTGGCAAAGAGGCGGTCGTGGCCGTCTTGGGACGGGGGGATTTCTTTGGCGAGGGATGCCTCGCCGGCCAGCCGACTCGGATCGGAACAGCGACCTCCATCGCTTCTACCACCGCCCTGGTCATCGAAAAATCCGAAATGGTTCGCGTCCTCCATTCCGAACATGAGTTTTCCGATCGTTTCATATCGTTTATGCTGGTGAGGAATATCCGAATCGAGGAAGACCTGGTCGATCAACTCTTCAATTCCAGCGAGAAGCGCTTGGCGCGCACGCTGCTCCTTCTCGCGCGCTATGGCAAGGAAGACAAACTCCAACGGGTTCTTCCCAAAGTCTCGCAAGAAATGCTCGCAGAAATGGTCGGCACCACGCGCTCCCGCGTAAATTTCTTCATGAACAAGTTCCGGAAGTTGGGTTTCATCAAGTACAACGGCGGCCTACAAATCGACAATTCACTCCTCAGCGTCGTCCTCCACGAATGATGTAATTATCTTAATGACTGAGCAAAGGGCATCAATTACGCGCCCTTCGCGCGCGCCATCTCTGGCTCTCCGACCAGCTCCTCAAACAGCGTACGGTAGTGAATCATAGCCTGACGCAAATCTTCCGTGCTGGTCTTCCCCTGCGTTTGAAGAAGCGCGCTTTTGTGGGCTGCACGGTAATTTTCGAGTACGAGCGGATGATCCACCGAGATATCCGCGGCTCGCTGTTCGAAGTCGCCGACGGGATAACCCCGCGTGGACATCACGTCGCCCAGTAGCTGGTCGGCGTCCGTCACGGCGCCACCGGGGCTGTCAACGAATCGCGCCTGTACTTTCGTCCAAGAGTCGATAAACCTGGTACGATCGCCCTGAGCCAGCTCTCGGATGTGCAAGCCCTCGACTCGGTCAGCTAGCTGGTCGAGTACTGCTTCTGCTTTCCGCTGGCCCCCGCCTTCTTTCACGGCGCGATCATATTCAGCACCACCAAACTGAGTGCGCAGTCTTTCCGTTCGGCGTTTACGATTGAAGAACCAAGCGAGGATGCCGACGACTGCTATAACCGCCACAGCAACGACGATCGAGATTTGTGTCGTGCTTGCATCTGTTAAGTTCATGATTTATCTCCAATTGCAGTCAAACTCCCTGAGTCCCATCCAGAAATCGGCCCGCCGTCAGATGAAATGAAAGTCTTTGCCGGGGCTGATCTCACCGCGTACGCCCGAACTCGTCTCGTGACTTCATAGATGCCCTTGCCAACAGCGAGAGAGACGGCAACACAGATGATTAGAGAGACAAAAAGCGCGACGTACCCAAAAATAAAGATCGCGAAAGCGGCGATCACCTGCAGTGCGATATTAAATGGAGCAAAACCCATGGGCTACCTCTTGCTGGGGCTGCCTTTTCAGAAGAATTCTGCACGGAAGTCAGATTAGCGAGAGGCATGACGGAAATCTGTACCGTTGTGAACACATTTGAGAGCCTTCAAAAAGAGATGTCTATTGCGACACCTTGGTGAGTCTTGGGCGTCTGGCTGACCATCAACGGCTTCGCCTATCTGGCCATGAGCTTTACGGGCTTACTGTTACCGCAATACGAGGATACGGTCTCTAACATCGCCTTCCCCGCGCAACTTGGAGAGGTGGCGCTCATGCTGTGGCTCGTGATCAAGGGCGCAAAGCCGCAACTGCTGGACGCCGCAGCCTCATCGTCAGCGGGTGGTTAAGCGCATTGCTGGTGTTTGACAACTCCGGCGTTTTCATCGGGTCCGGATAGATGTTGGGAAATCCGCTTATCACTACCAATCTCAAAATGACATTTCGCTGCGTCCTAAGCCACTCCGTTTTCGGGCTGAGCAGTCCTCTTGTGAGTTGTGTGCCCTCCCCAGCGAGTGGGTTACGAGAATTGGCCCTCACATCTTCGCTAGATACTTCCTGGCGTCCTGGACTTCAGGCCTATCTCCGCCGGCATGGCCGCAGATGGCGAGCAGCCGGGCGTAGTAGCTCTTTGCTTTCTCGCGGTTGCCGGACAACTGGGCAGCTCGCGCCGCCCCCGAGAGTGCGTTGAATCGGTTTGGCGCAGTGCGAAGCGTGGCTTCGAAGGCCACAAGCGCCTCGACCGGCTGCTTCGATTCGAGCAGCATTTCTCCCAGCAGTTCGCGAGCCGGTAGGATAACCCCTGGAGTAACGGCGTGCTTGTCAGTAGTATCTTCGTGGTCGGCGGCGGAACGCATCTGGCGCAGCGCTTCCTCCTTCTTGCCCTCCGCCCACGTTAGCCATGCTGTTACAGTCTCCCGCTGAATATCCAACTGCTCGGCCCAGTATTTCTCATTCGCCTGGACCAGCGTGTCGCGAAGCGACGTGAGGTGCTGCAAACTCTTTTGCGCAGACTCGGTGCCGCCGACCCGGGAAGCGCCCAGAGCTCGCGCAAAATGGATATTTGCTTCGGTCCAGGATAACCGCCCGCCTGGGAATACGTCCGGCGGCACGGTCAGCGCTGAGGCTTCCGCCCAGCGGTGTCGTTCCACAGCGTATCGCGCCGGCATGCTGGCGATGGCGTAAAGCCCGGCGAAATATACCGGGTCGTTCTTTCGAACCTGTGGCACTGCCTCAAACACCTTCCTGGCCTCTACATCTTGGGCTCCCTGCAGATAGGCGTAGACCAGGTAATCCATTGCGTGCAGTTGGTCGCCTTGCGCATTGTCTTTTTGGGCGGCTGCTGCGGAGGCAACATTCGATTCGATAGACTCCTGCCAGTACCCAAGCCGCGTGAAGATATGCGAGGGCATGTGCAGCGCGTGGGACGAATCGGGAGCGATTTTCGCGTAGCGTTGCGCTGCGTCCAGCGCGCGGTCAGCCAACATAGGATAGTCGTAGCAGTGGATGATGTAGTGAGCTAAGCCGGGATGCTCCGGCTGCTCGGCAAAAACCTTCTCCAGAATTGCGCCAGCCTTCCTCTGGTTCGCATAGGTCTTGTCGCTGGGAGGTGCGTTTCCCCGCACGGCCAGCGCATAGAAAATGGCCGCTTCCCGGTCGTCGGGATAGCTCGCTTGGAGTTGCTCCATTGCCTTCTCGTAGGCCAATGCGCGTGTGCGATGATCGAGCTTATCGGAGTCCTTGTAGAAGATCTCGATGGCGGCAATGTAGTCGCGCTCTCGCTGCGTTTTGGCGTCTGCCGATTTCGCTCTCTCGACAGCAGCCCAACCTTGTTTCAAGGCCGTCTGGTTCGGCGCTTCCCAAATGGGATGGTAATACGTCATTGCGAGGCCCCACAAAGCCATTCCGCAGGCGGGATCTTTTTCAGCGACTTCGGCGAATGCCCCCTCGGCCTTTTCGTATCCGAACGAATGGAGGATGGCCACGGCGCGATTGAATCCCGGCTGCACAGCAGGGTCACAGGAAATGGCAAAGTTCACTTTGCCAAACCGACCGAGCTCTCCTGCGGGGTGCTGGTGCTGGGAAATTGCAGACGGCACGAGCGCCAACCATGCGAGCGCAAGGTACAAAACACGTTTCATTCTCACTTTGACCTTCCGTACAGGTTCCTTGCCGAGGATGGTGAATTGAGGAATCCTAAACGGAAGTATACACGCAGCGCAATCACCTCCGAGATGCTAGTGGCTGATTAGCCGGATAATCGCAAACTAGGCTTTGCAAACGCGTCGGGCATTCCCGTGCGGACAGATGTTGATAAATCCTCTTCGCACCAGGCATCTCAGACTGAGATAGCTAGTGATAATCCCTGTTGGCGACAATAGTCCTGTCGAGCGTCTCGTCGACTTAAATTCGTCCGCAGTCATGGTGAACTTGACTAGAATGTATCAACGCAACAACGGAGGCATACCAATGACGCCTGCCGAACGTGAACGAGCAGCCGCTTATTTGGCGGAAACACGCGAGAACTTGGTGTGCTCGACGCGAAACCTCTGGCGTGCCCAACTGCAATTCAAGCCCGCGCCGGACCGCTGGTCCGTTGCCGAATGCCTAGAGCACATTGTCGTCGTGGAGGGGCTTATTCTGAGCAACATTGAAAAGACGTTGCAGCAGGCGCCCGCTTCTTCCAAACCAGCCATGAGCGACGACGAAATCCTGTGCACGATCGTCAATCGCACGTTTCGCGTGAAAGGCCCGGAACGCCTCATGCCTACGGGCCGATGGTCGCACGACCAGTTACTCAGCGAATTTGACGCGGCCCGCAAGCGCACATGCGACTTCGTCGCCTCCACAAAGGCGCCGCTCCGCGAACACGGCTACCCACACCCACTGTTCGGTCAGTTCGATTGCTACCAGTGGCTCCTTGCAATTGGAGGACACGGCGAACGTCACCGCGCCCAGGCGGAAGAAGTAATGGCCGAAGGGGATTTCCCGCATTTAAGTCTCCCGCACTTAAGTACGGGGATGTGAGATCTTTCGTCGCATTCTGAGATAGCTAGTGATAATCCCTGTTCGCAACATCTATCTGAGCGGCGGTGTCCAATAAGCGCGTTTTTGTCAGGCCTAACAATGCCTCCTTCGCAAGAATCCGATATATTGCTGCACAGTATGGTGCTCAGCCCGCGAACCAAATTTAAACTAAGGCACGTCCCTGCTGTCTGGTCGATTTTGTTGCTCGTCGTCACCGTCGGAGTCGTGCTTCCTTCGATGCTCGGGCAGACCGAATCGCCGATTCGAGGCACCGTAGTAACAGGTGATGGTAAGCCTATAGCGGACGTGAAGGTGTACGGCAGCATGTCGAAGTCCTGTTGTCCCTTCAAACGCGAACAAACAACCACTGATAAAGAAGGGCAATTCCGCCTTGAGCATCCGGGGGCTGTTATTCATTTTTGGAAAGAGAGCCTTCAACCTCAAGCGTTAGTTCTAAAGGGGGGAACGTCGGAAATTCGCATAGCCATGGTCGCACCCGCAGACAGTCTGATAGTGCGTGCTTGTGGAAAGGCCAGCCCGGGACAGCAACAGATTGGTTGGGGCAAGTATGGTCTGCGGTTCGAAGTCCCAACCCGCGCAGTAAAAATACTGGGCGGAAAACCCGATGTGGACTATGTCCGCTATGTAATCAAGCCCAAGTCGGGCGAAGCATTTTTGGAGCTTTGGTTCGGGCCATACGCAATCAACACAGACCCGGACGACGACATGTTCATTAACTCCGCCAAGTTCGGGCAGCGAAATATAGTTACTGCTGACGGTGAGGTGGTTGGCAAAGACAGTTGGGGGGAGCTGGCTGGCGGCGCAATGTGGCGCCAAACGGCTGTCGTAGCTGAGGGAGGTTCTGTATATCGAAGCGCGAATCCGCAAGCCGCCGACCTGTTCAACCAGTTCGTCGATTCAATATGTCAAGTTCCTTACCCCAGTCGGTAATATATTTTGCATTTTCAGTCATGAATCATCACTGAGTACCAAGTGACGGGATTCACCTCGCTCCATGTGACAGTCTCGTCCGCATTGGTGTTGATAAATCCGCTTCGCACTAGCTATCTCAGTCTGAGATAGCTAGTGATAATCCCTGTTCGCAACATCTATTTCAGGCGGAACTCCTGGGACTGTAGAATCGGTCAATGGCAAGCGTATGGGTACGATGGCAGAACTCACCGGGCGAGCATACTGAAATAACCATCAATGACGTCGTGGGTGAGGCAACCCTGGCGTTGGGCGAGTACAAGTGCGAGGCGTTCGGTGAACGCCACAATCCAAAAACGTATATCGTGAAAACGAATAAGGGACCGTTCGTGCTCTGCCGTCGGTGCTGTAGGCTAATCGGCTTGCCGACGCGTTAATGAATCCCGGGTCTGACCGGACCGACTTTTTGTACCACGGCGAATGAGAGAGTTTACATCACAGCCTCAGGCTGTGAAACCGAGTGTGGTGGAACCAGAGGGTTATAGGCCGCCGGCGCCGGCGGCCTATAACCGAGCGCCGAGTGCGGCCGCCTCGTGTTGTATTCCACCCGCCACTTCTCGATCACGATCTTCGCCTCTTTCAGTGAGTAGAAGATTTCTCCGTTCAGGCACTCGTCCCGCAGCTTCCCGTTGAAGCTCTCGCAGTAGCCGTTCTCCCAGGGACTTCCTGGCTCGATATACAGTGTGCCCGTACCCAGATTGCCCAGCCACTTCCGCAGTTCCTTCGCCACGAATTCCGGCCCATTATCCGAACGAATGTACTCCGGAATTCCTCGCCACAGCATCACGTCCGCCAACGTCTCGATCACCTCACGGCTTCCCAACCGTCTCTCCACGCGGATCGCCAGACACTCCCGCGTGTATTCATCGATCAGCACCAACAACCGCAGCGCCCTTCCATCGTGGGTCATGGCCTTCACGAAGTCGTAGCTCCACACGTGATTCGCTCGTTCGGGCCGCAGTCGAACACACGACCCGTCGTTGAACCACAACCGTCCTCGGGGCCTTTGTTTTTGCGGCACTTTCAGCCCCTCCCGCCGCCAGATCCTCTGCACTCGATCCTTGCCCACCTGCCATCCCGCTTCCCGCAACTTGATCGTGATGCGCCGGTAGCCGTAGCGTCCATACTCACTGCCCAAATCGATGATCGCTCTCGTCAGTGCATCCTCGTCGGTTCGGTAGATCACCTCGTAGCGTTGTGTCCCTCTCCACTGCCCCAGCAGCCGGCAGGCATGCCGCTCTGACATTCGATAGGTCTCGCGAGCATGCCTGACCGCGCCACGTCGCCGCTCAGGGCTTAGAAGTTTCCCTCGGCCACGTCCTTCAGAATTTGCTTCTCCAAAGACAGCTCTGCCACCAACCGTTTCAACTTGTTGTTTTCCTTCTCTAGCTCCTTCAGACGTTTCGCTTGATCCAGCTTCAAGCCGCCATATTCCTTCCGCCAGCGGTAGTAGGTCTGTTGAGTGATTTCGGCTTCCTTGCAGGCTTGCGGGGTGGTCTTTCCGTTGGCGATGGCAACTTCAATCTGCCGCAGCAGCGTTACGATCTGCTCCGGCTTGTATCTCATCATGGGCATGACCGGTCTTCCTCCAGGTTGAATTCTCTCTCACTTCACCTGGTACAAAAATCCCCGGTCAGGTCAGTCTTCCCGTCGTCCGCTCGACGTAATTGGACAAGATGAACTTAGATACCTCGCCGAGCGAATGCGACTCCGTGTCTACGGCAAGCGATTGGGCCATGTTTATGAGCCTGCCATACAGCCGCAGCTCGGAAACCATACGCGAAGGAGGAATGCGCCCGATCTTAGCAAATTCAGCCCTGTCCTTCTCATCCTCGACAGTTATGAAGGCTCCAAAAATCTCTTCGAGCGTTCCCGCCGCTTTCTCCAAGGTCTGTATAGCTCTCTGGCGGTTTTCGGTTGGACCGACCAACATTGTCCACATGGCTTCGAGGCTAGGTGAATTTCGAAGTCCCGCGACAATTGCAGCCAACACTCTCGGGTTACAACCGTGCTTGCAAAGTTCGTCGAAATCTTCCCGTGCGCCGGGCGACGGAAGCTCTTGCGCTTCCTGTGCGGCCCATTCTGCAAAAACTTGGTCGCTGCTGATTCCTCTAGCTTGCCGAATCGCCCGGTATGCATCCCACAAAGCCTGCTCTTCCTTGTACGGATCGTGTTCGGATTTATCTTTTTCATCCATCTCGCAATTCGCCCTGGAGTCCATTATGACTTCCTTGGAGACAATTGAACTGTAGGTCAAACAGTTCGTTTCCGAAGGGACATAGGTGGGGCGCGGTTGCAATAAGCCGTGAGAGGTTCGAAAGGGTTCCAGGATGGTTTTGAAACGATTCTTACACTGGAGGGTCATTCGCTTACGGGTGGAACGAACTGGCGGTTCAGAAGGGAATGGTTTTGGCCCGGAGCGCAAAAGTCGCAATTTGAGATTGCTAGTGATAAGAGGTGCCAGCTCAACCGGTCGATGCAACACCATCCAGTGCGTTGATTCGACATTGCTTCCGCGGGAGAACCGTCCGTTTGGCTGTATTCGATCAAAACCTAACTAGGGCAGCGTTCCGGCTGATCTGACCCCAGCCAGCGCTTTTAGCTATTGTTTTCAATGCGAGCCGGCTCCGAGTCGAGTGTGCGTCGACCCATTGAGACCACCGGATTTATTAACATCTATCCGAATTAGAACGCCCTGGTCTCTTCTTGGATTTCTTTTTTCTGTTTTCTCGCAGTTTTCTCTCCGCTTCGCGGCTTTCTATAAACCAGAGAGATGTGGTACTGCGCGGAGGCCGCTTCTTAATCATTGCCTCAGACGCTAGCAGGTATTTCGACCTAGATATGCCCGTTGGCGTACAGAATCTATTTTAGAACTGGCTCACTGAGGGCCGCCTCCTGAGAACGTGCGGCAGAAGCCCGCCCGATGAACTATCCATTGAGTGTCGTCAAGAAAATTAGCTGATCTTGGCGATCCCCTCCTCAATCATTTTCTGCTGCTCAGCCTACATTTCGAGAAATGCTAATCTTGTCCCGAGTGCCGCCGGAACATAAGCAACTCGGTGGCAAGACACAGGATTCCGCGGCTTTCGGCGAGTGAGCAAGCTTCGGGTAAGATGCTGAGGCTTCAAGAGCAGACAGCTTCTTGACACGTAGAGCTGCACAAGCAATCAACAATGGGGAAGGGGGCAATGAAGGAAAAGCCGAAGAGAGTTCGGACGGCCGTGCTACCGGTGGCAGGACTCGGTACGCGGTTTTTGCCGGCGACGAAGGCAATGCCGAAGGAAATGCTGCCGGTGGTGGACAAGCCGCTGATTCAGTACGCGGTTGAGGAGTGCATGGGTTCGGGAATCGAAAATATTATTTTCGTTACGGGGCGGCGCAAGAACGCGATTGAAGATCATTTTGACTCGGCGCCTGAGCTAGAGCAGTTCCTCGAAGCACGGGGAAGAGCAAAAGAGGCGAAGATGGTACGGGAGATCAGCGGCGGGCTGCATTTCAGCTACACGCGCCAGCGCGAGGCACTCGGTTTGGGGCATGCGGTGCTGTCGGCGCGCGAATTGGTTGGCGATGAGCCTTTCGCGGTGCTGCTGGGCGACGTGATTATGGACGGGAAGATTCCGGCGACGCGTTCGCTCGTCGAAATTTATGAAGCGACCGGCGTCGGCGCAATCGCAGTGGAGGAAGTGCCGCGCGAGCGATTGCATTTTTATGGGATTGTGGATGCGGCGCCGGAGAAGCAGAAGAAAAATCGCTGGGGCGCTCGATTGCTGCGGATCAAGGATCTGGTCGAGAAACCGGAGCCGGAAAAGGCACCGTCAAATCTCGGCGTCACGGGGCGCTATGTGCTGCCGCCGGAAATTTTTGACTACCTCAAGAAAACCGAGCCGGGCGTGGGTGGCGAAATTCAGTTGACGGATGGGCTGCGGAAGCTGGCGGGAAAAAAGCAGCAGGGGCTGTATGCATGGGTCTACGAAGGAAAGACGCACGACGCGGGAGACAAGCTAGGATTTTTGGAAGCGACCGTGGAAATCGCGCTAAAGAACCCGCAGTTCGGTACGGAATTTCGGACCTATTTACAGGGGTTAAAGCTGTAGCGCCTCCGCCGGGCAAAATCAGATGTTTGCCCAAGGACACCGACACTGTCAATTTGGCGGAATCGGCACGAAGGTGAGACCGAACGAGCGCGCTCTGACATTAGTCAAGGATTTCTAGTGTGAAGCGCTTTCGCAGTTTCATCCCCACCGCGCTCAGGATTGTGCGGATGGCTCGAGCTGTACGTCCTTGGCGGCCGATTACTTTCCCAAGGTCACTTGCGTGGACACGCAACTCGAAGACGGTAACCTGCTCGCCTTCAACCGCGCGGACCTGAACCTCGTCGGGGTTATCCACGAGGGCCCTCGCGATTGCTTCTACTAGCTCCTTCACATGGTGCGCCTCGGCGCGCGACGGTATCAGGTTGCCTGAACCTTGATTCTACTACACGCTTTCGGCGCAATAGCGCTACCGGGTTCTCATTTGCGGTCATCGCCTCGTCATGGGTGTAAGATTCCATTCAGTCAGGGATTTGTCTATCGACACCAAGAAATCGAAATGAATAGAAGAGATTTGGACCGATATAAGCGGATGCTACTAGAAAAACGTGGCGAAATGTCGGTCACAAGCGCCGACGCTGAGAGTCCGATTCCGGCCGCCGGGGGCCATCGGGGCGATCCCGTCGACCAAGCTAATGCCAACACCGCAGCGGAACTTCAGATACAGTTGCATCAAACCGACGCGCGGCTGCTACGAGCAATCGAGGAGGCAATCGCTCGGATTAGACGGGGCACATTTGGCACTTGTGAGGTTTGTTTGAATCCAATCTCTCGGGCACGCTTGGAAGCCGTGCCTTGGACACGTCACTGTCGCGATTGCAAAGAGCGCGGACATTCTTGACGCAACGAAACAACCCCAGAATGCTACAAATAGCTCGGCCTAGAAATTTTATGTCCTCGAGGGCATTTCACCTCCAGCCAAATCCAAGTTCGAAGTTCCGCGAGTCTTTCGTCGAAGTCCGTGGAGAGCGCCCTCAACGCGAAGATCACGAGAGGAGATTCGCAGGTGCTGTCTTCACATCTCATTGCTCCGGGACTCATAACATTGATGGCCGATTCGGCGTCTGCCCACGCACCGGTTCGGTCGTAGTTTGGAGAATTGATGTTCAGGGAATAGCTGGCGACTCGTTTACATCGATCACACACGAGGCCCACAGACTCAGCTTCCTGCTCCACGATTCCAATCGGTAACCAGAGGCGGTTCCCACAACCGCCGGCATCCAAACACGCAATGCCCTACTTGACTCACAACGAGGCCTATTATAAGCCAAACTCTCTTTCCGGAAATCCGCAGAAATCAGGTCGCGTCAGGAAGCTCTACGAACGATTTTTCCAGCTCGCCTAGACATTTTCTATCACCCCAATTTCGGTTTTTTTCTAAAAAGGCGAGTTTTTCAACAGCCACAGGGTTTATCACTAGCAATCTCAGAACGAGACGCTTACCGGGCAACAAGTCGAGATCGTGCTGGAAGCTTGTGGTTTTGACACAGGCTAAGTGGGCTATCTCACCCCATTATCATAAGCACTTAGCACACGTTCAGATGGAATCGTTTTGACGCGCTTCGTAGAAGCCAACTAACGATCCGAGCGACCACCCAGACAAACCGATAACTTCCGGTTTGCCGACCATCCGAAACCGATTAACTCTTGCCCAGCACTGGTACTTTCTTTGGCAACAGCAAGACCAGAGCTGCTGCCATTAATAAGGGGATTGCGACAAAGGCTAGCCCTGCAGTGAGCTTTCCAAATCGCTGGGCAAAGAAGCCGACCGCGGTCGGTCCGACAAGCCCACCCAAGTTTCCCACAGAATTGATTAGGGCAATACCCGCGGCTGCAGAGTATCCCGTCAGAAACTCATTGGGTAGTGCCCAAAAAGGGGCGATGTAACTGTACACTCCCGCCGCGAGCAAGCACAGCAATGCCATAGAAACGACCGGCGAGGGAGCAGTCCCCAGCAGGGAGAGAGCTATCGCAGCGACTAGTGCGGGTAGCGCAACGTGATAACGCCGCTCTAGTCTTCGATCGGAGCTATGGGAAACTAAAATCATAGCCGCCAACCCCGCCACGCTTGGCAAAATTAATAGCAATCCAATCGTGCTACTGGAATACGCTGTTGAAAATGATTTCACGAGCTGTGGTGCCCAGGAACTGAGGGTGTGAAGGCCAACCATCATTCCAAAATAAACAAACACGAGATGCCACACACGGCCACTGGCCAAAGCCTGAATAATCGAGTATTGACGGTGTCCCAGTTTCTGTTGTTCTTCGCGGCTCAATTCCGCTCTAATCCATTCCTTTTCATACGGGGTCAGAAACGTTACTTCTTCAGGTCGGCTGGGTAGTATAAGGTAGGTGAGCCCGCCGAGAACTATCGCTGGTGCTCCCTCCAAAAGCAGAAGCCACCGCCAACTACTCAAGCCGAGCCAATGAATGTGATCCAAAATGAAGCCCGAAATCGGCGCCCCTATAATTGTTGTAACAGATGTGGCCATAATAAACAGGGCGAAGGCTCGTCCCTGTTCCCTTCGCGGGAACCAATAGGTTAGATACAAGAGGATTCCAGGGAAATACCCTGCTTCAGCAAGGCCGAGAAGAAACCGCATAATGTAGAGCTGGTGGACTGTGTGCACCACGCCGCTGAGGGCTGCCACTATCCCCCAGCTAATCAGGATACGCGTGATCCAAACGCGAGCTCCAACCTTGTGCAGCAACAGATTGCTCGGGATTTCAACTGTGAAGTAGCCGAAATAGAAAATCCCAAACATCAATCCGAACTGCCGACTTGTGATGGCCAGCTCTCTATTCATCGTAAGTGCAGCAAAGCCAACGTTGTTGCGATCAATAAGGGCAACCACGAAGAGCAACAAGACAAAAGGGAGAATACGAAGGCGTAGTTTTTGAATCGTCTTCGTCCCGATCGCGATCGATGCTGCTGCAGGACTTATACTCATTTGAGTGCGAAGTTCTTGTACCGCCGGAGGCTCAGCCTGAAGGATCGCAAGACTCTATGCTCTGAAGGTTGGTCGGTCAAGCGCAATGACATGGATTAGGTGCAGCGATACTTGAAACCATCGATGCGGATCCCGTCTGGATGACGGGCAACCCGGAAGTAACCCTGCCTATCTAGCCGCAATGTACCACTACGCTTACCCGAAACTGGCAGCGAGTGTACTGAAATGCTCCCGAAAGCCATCGTCGCAAACCATTGATTTGATGCGCTAGCCTCGTTCGGTTTTCATCGTGCGAAAACCACAGGCTTTTTGGAGCGCATCTGGTTTACGGAGAAAGGCCGACGCGGCGAATCAAATCCGCGAATCGCGGATCCGAGCGAAGGTCGTCATACGTCGGATCGGTCTTGAAAGCCGACGGCGCGCTGGAATGCATTTCGAGCGATTTTTCTAACCAGGCGAACGCGCGGTCCTTTTCGCCCAAGATGCTGTAGATGTAAGCGGGTAGGTCTGGATGCACTGTCCCTCCCCGCGCCGCAATAGTCTCCAAGCCCGCGACCCATGTGCGCATGGCACCCGTAAAGCCGCCAACTGCTTCTCCACGGCGAAGGTCTTGCGCCAAGTCGTCATACCCGAAACCGGACATCGCTTCTTCCCACTCTGCCACCGCTTCCTTGTACATGTGGGCTCGTTCATATCCGAAACCGAGATCGAAGTGGGCCATCGTACCGAATGCGTGTCGCGAGATGTCGTTGCGTTTGGATTCGATAAACTGGTCAAATTGACGCCGACAATAAAACACCCATGCCACTCGGTCGCTGCCAGGATCGAGTAACTTTGTCCGTTCCGCTTCGTCCATGGCTTCGTCCATCCGGCCAATGGCCAGGAGGTAGGCTGAAAACAAGTCGTGGGCCGATGCCAGGTTGGGATTAAGTTCAATCGCGCGCCTGGCCTCTCGCTCCAGCGCAGGCCAGTTCCATTCGCGGTATTCGATCCTGCCCAGGGCTACGTGTGCTTCCGCAAGAGCCGAGTCAATCGCTAACGCTTTTTTGAGAGCTTCCCTGGCAGGTCTCTCCATCGAACGTGATGGGTACGGAAAAGTTGCGGGCACACCCCAGATTTCTCCCATCCCGACATAAGCTCGCGCGTAGTTAGAATCTTCAGTGACCGCGCGCTGGAAGAAAGCAACAGCCTGATTCAACTCCTCCTCGTGGGCCTTCTCCGCGCCACGATGGGCGAACAGGTCCTTGGCCTTCTGGTAGTGATACTGCCCCTGGAGATAATCGTCGATGGCATGCAAATTGATTGACGGTGCGTGCATCAAGCGGAGCTTTTCCTGCGGCGTGATCTTCACGCGGATCTCTTCCGCGATCTCATTTGCAATGTCTCCCTGCAGAGACAGAACATCTTGGAAGCTTCGCTCGTAGCTGCTTGCCCAGATGTGCTTGTCCGTTTGTCCGCGAATTAGCTGAGCTGTAATTCGTACCCGATCACCGGAACGCAGTACTGTCCCTTCGACCACAGCATCCACGCCCAACTCCCGCGCAATTTGCGGAAGCGATTTGTCGGTCTTCTTGTAGCGCATCGCTGAGGTGCGCGAGATCACTTTGAGGGCAGCGAGCTGAGAGAGTTCGGTGGTCAGGGCGTCGGTTATCCCGTCGGCGAAATACTCCTGCGCCGGGTCACCAGAGAGATTCGTCAAGGGCAAGACAGCCAGCGATTGAACCTTGGGGGCTCCACGCTGAGGCAGAACTTGATCACGAATTCCGGAGACGTTGAACGCGAGTAAGGCGGCAATCAGAGCGGTCACAGACATGAGCGAGAGGAGTGTCTGTCTCCATTTGCCGGACAGCTGAGATGTTTCGGTCCCCTTTTCGACCGCCGAAAATTCCTTCGGCTCGGGATCGGGGCTGCCAGTCGTTTCGTATACTGAACCAATAAACCGATAGCCGCGACGTGGGAGAGTTTCAATAAAGCGAGGTTCTTCGGCAGAGTCGACCAGGGCTTCACGCAATCGCTTGATGGCGTTGTACAAACCATGGTCGAAGTCAACGAAGGTATCCGCCGGCCAGATTCTCTGTCGGAGTTCTTCACGCGTCACGACTTCTCGCGGACGCTCGAGCAGACATTGAAGAACCTGCAAGGGCTGTTGTTGAAGCCTTACCCTAATGCCGTGCTTTCGCAACTCCCCTGCCGCAAAATCGACCTCGAACGCACCAAAGCCAATTGTCGCTTGCGACTGACGTGCCTGGCCTGCTGCTTGCATCGGATACCGCCGCGAGGGACTTCGTGCTGCGGAGTTTACCACCGCCCCGGCACTCCGCCTAGGCATTCTCCTATCCACCTGCCGGTGCAATGAGTTTGCTGGATAGATATAAGAGCGGAGCGGGAGAGATACGCGGGATTGACGAATTCGCATCATGCGAGCAGAAGTGAGGAAGTAAGCAAGGATTGCGGTGCTGCCGACGCCAAACGGCTAGCGACTGACGCGCGCGCGACTCAAAGAGAGCAGAAAATTCGTAAGTCTACGGAGGTGCTGAAATGTGCAGATTCTTTGTTGCGTGCGTTCTGGTCGCCAGTCTTGGTGCGGCTACGGCCAACGCGCAAATGGTAGTGCAAAGAGCAAGGCTTGGCAACAACAGCGAGGCCATAACGGCGATTCACCAGGGGCCGCTCGCCGGAGACATCGCCATCATGGATGGGATCGACGTGCGTGTCTTCACCAACGACGGCCTGGGTACTGCGCCAATCCAGAATCTGTTCAAGATTCTTGGGCTGGGAGTAGCTAGCGGGCCGCACGGCATCGCATACAATGATGCGCAGCAGCGGTTTATCTTCAACGACGCGCTCCAACCTAACACCCTTTTCCTATCCGACAATCAGGGCAACGCACAGGGAACAATCACAGTCAACTTTCCCGCGGGATTCACACCCGATAACGTGGAGGGACTTGTGTTCCTACCTCGCGGAGCCGCCCGTTTCCCCAATCGGATCGTCGAGGTCGTCAACAGCTTCGGCCCCAGCGTAGTATCACGTCTCGAAGTGATTGACCCTGGCAGCGGGAACGTGGTTGCGGAGATTTTGCCGCAAATCTTCGCGGCTGACCAAGGCGATATCGTCACGGGCCTTGGCTTTCAAGCCCCGAACCATTTCCTCGTCGGGACGGGGCACGGCTCCCTCTGGCAGATTGATTTCTCCGGCAATCCGACGGCTGGTCCGTTTACCCCTCTCGGCGCAGGTGTCGAGGACCTCGAAGGAATCGCCCAACTCGACGGCAACCGCATCGCCATAGCGGGCTACGACACTGGCAAGGTGTCGTTCCTCGATGGGGATCTGAATCTGCTCGTAGGACAGGACCGCAGCGATCTGCTCGGCTTCGGGCTCGGAACCGCGCGCGGGGTGGCGTGGGACCGCGATACGGACAGCCACCTTGTGAGCTTTAGACAGGGCAACTCCGTTAAATCAGCCCCCGCCCAGGTGATTTCCCTAGCGCCTTCGCTCGAGACAGAGGGCCACGTGGTGGACCTTACAGGTGTACCACAGGCCGCGCTCGCCTATCTCAGCAATGAGCACCTCATAGCTGTCTCCGAAGACTTCTGCGAACTGAACTGCTCGATTCTGCTGTACAACAACAGCGGCAACCTCGTGGACCGGGTCCCGGTGAGATTTAATCTTCTGGCGATGGACTTTATTCCGACCCGGAAAGTCTTCGTGGCGCGCCGCCGTTCGGAGCCAACAACGCTGGTCTTCTTTTCACGGGCGGGCGCGCTGCTGAACTCAATTGACCTAACATCTACCGGAATTGACCAAATCCGGGCCATCGCGTTCTTCAACCCGAATGATCCGACTGGCGGGAATTTTCTGATTTCCAGCAGCGGCGCAACCCACCAGATGTTCGTCATCGATTCCACCGGAGCCGTGCGAGCGCAGTTCGATTACCAGGCGAAGCTGGGGGTTGTCGGTGCCGGAGAGCTGGCCCAGATCACGAGCGGGCCACTCCGGGGCGCGTTTAGTTTGATCGATTCGGGCGAAATTGTGATTTTTCAGCTGCCTTGAGAGGCCTGCTAGCAGTGGCAGGAGTATTTTTTGCCTGTGCAGATTCAGCAGGGCACGGATTGAGCGAAGCGTTCTCGCCACTGAGCAGCTATCACATTCCTCGATGCAACTGCCTCTCTAGGCTCCTGCAACCTTGAGGTCTGCGGAATCGTAGCGGCGGATCCCGATGCAGGTTGGGGGTCACACCACATGAGAAGAGCCGATACCTTGCACGACTGGGCCGAAATCATTGCTTTGGTGGCATTGGGATGTCTCAGCACGGCAATTCTGTCTGGCTGCGGAGACGGTACAAGCACGCCACCGCCGGTGCTCTCGATCAGTTTTAGTGGCGGCAACTCGCAAACCGTCGTACAGGGCCAGTCCGTCACCATTGCAGCGATCATCCAGAATGATCCGTCGGCACAAGGCGTAACCTGGAAACTCACTGGGCCGGGCGCTCTGAGCAAGCAGACCACCATGTCCGTCGAGTACGACGCGCCGGCCAGCGTGGCGAGCAATGTGACCGCGATGATCACCGCCACCGCCATCGCCGACCCGACCAAGTCAGCTCCGTTTACAGTTACCATTACCCCACCAACACTGATATCGGTGTCCCTTTCGGCCACGACTGCCACCGTTGCGGTGAGCACTTCTGTAATGTTTACGGCCGCAGTTCGGAATGATTCTGCAAATGGGGGCGTCACCTGGAATCTCACGCAGGGCGGAACAGCATGTTCGCCGGGTTGTGGTTCAGTGGCGCCCACAAGCACGCCGAGCAACGCTCCCGTCACCTACACCGCACCTGCGACAGTGCCCACGAACCCCACTCTCACACTCACTGCGACTTCGATGTCCGACCCATCTAAGTCGGCTTTGGCCACAGTGACCATTGTTCCGCCATCTATCAGGGTTTCCGTTTCCCCCTCCTCGGTCCTCTTGGGGGTGAATGCTTCGCAGCAGTTTACAGCCACAGTTCAGAATGATCCCGCGAACAGGGGTGTCATCTGGACACTCAATCAAAGTGGAACCGTGTGTTCGGCGGGGTGCGGCACGCTTTCAGTCACAAGCTCGGCGAGCGGGATGCCGATTACCTACACGGCGCCCGCGACGGTGCCAGCTGACCCCGTAGTCTCGATCATAGCGACTCCGGCAGCCGACACGACCGCGGCGATCGGCACTTCGATAACGATCACGGTTGGCACCGTGAAGCTCGCTCCAGCCGGCCTGCAATTTGGCACCGTGCTTGTCGGCACGCCCAGCCCACCACAGACAACGACGCTGACGAACGCAGGGAACAAAACACTGAGTATCACCGGCATCACCATCCCGGTGGGCCCGCACCAGGGAGACTGGTCTCAGACGAATACTTGTGGTCCGAACATCGCGACCGGGCAATCCTGCACGATTACCGTGATCTTCAAGCCGACGGCAACTGGCATCAGAGGCACCACTGTCTCCATCAGCGACGACAGCGCCGACAGCCCCCAACAGGTGCCCTTGTCAGGTAAGGGGCACAGCCCAACGGCCGCAGCGCTGCGTCGGTCCGCTTTGACCACGTACCAAACGGTAGCCGTGCCCAGCCCAACAGGACCTAGCCCTGTAGGGACGAGGGTGATGGACATGGTTGACTCCACACGCGACGATCCCTTCCTGGCGAACGGCACCAAACGAGAGCTGCTGGTGCGGTTCTGGTATCCTGCGTCTCTCAGTCAGGCGTGCCAGCCAGCCCAATACGCCTCGCCGAAGATTTGGAGCTATTTTTCTCAGCTCGTGGAAATGCGGCTTCCCGAAGTCAAAACAAACAGTTGCTGGGATGCTCCTATCACAGATGCTGCACATCCTGTAGTCGTTTTTACACCAGGATATACCGCGACCTTTACCGATTACACGTTTCTCTTTGAAGATCTTGCCAGCCGGGGTTACGTCGTTGCCTCGGTGGATCACACTTACGAGGCGACAGCCGTTGAGTTTCCCGATGGGCGGTTTATCGAGTCGGTTTTTGGAAGCCATCTCGTGGATACATTGCGAGGTGACGAACAAGCGCTTTCTTTCGCCGTATCGGTGCGGTTGGAGGACTTGAAATTCGTCGTCAGTGCTCTGGAGGGACTGAATGCCCGGTCGGACAGTCCGTTCGACGGTAAGCTGGACACGTCCCGCCTTGCCCTGGCGGGTCATTCCTTGGGGGGACTGACCGCAATCCTCGGAGTTGAACAAGCGCCACACTTCAAGGCCGCCGTTGTGATCGACGGTGTCTTGCCGGATGACTTGGCGAGAGAGATAGAGACACCGGTCCTCATGCTCATTGCAGGGAGCGACAACTGGAGTGAGAGTCGGTGCCGATTGGGAAGCCATTTGCGTGGACCTCAATTCGTTGTGAATTTCCCTGGCGGCGAGCACGTGATGCCGTCCGATGCGGTATGGTTGGCGAAGGGTGTGATCAAGACCGGCAATATGGGCCCGGAGAAAACCATTGCGGCGGTGCGAGACTACATCGCGGCATTTCTTGACACGAATCTTCGGGGTAAACGCGGGAACACTTCGCTGCTCGGTCCGTCTGCGGAATACCCCGATGCAATCGTAACCACGCAGACGCATTTATTGTGTGATGCACCATAACGAGATTCGGCAACACCCCAGGTAGAGGCACCGGATTGCGCGAGAAGGATTCCTTTCCTGCGCGCATTCTCATTTCGCGGCCTCGTATGCACGGTTGAGCCACCACACCGCGTCACGCATGTCGTCCGCTGCTTCCAGCTCGAAGGAGTACCACCTTACGTCCGGTGTCTGTCTTTCCGAGCTAATGCGCGGGTCTTTTCTGGCACGCCGCAATAGCGCCGGTGGCATGGGATCGAACTTAAAGATAAACGAGTCGGGAGTGCTCAGCGCGCGCGTGCGCGGCAGCGCCGCGAAGATGACGCCATTGTGATAGAAGCTGACTAGCCCGAACATCGGTCGCCACGTGACGTGCGGCCAGCTACTTACCTCATGTTCCAGCATGCCCGACCACTGCCGCATCTCCTCCGAGATACGGAGCAGCTTCGGCCGTTTGGAGATGGTCGATCTTGCTTTAATGGACGAACGCCTCGGCGTGTTTAGCCTCCTGACACCCCACAGTGAATCGTAACACCCTCTTTCGAACTGTTTACACGGGAGCGGGAGCCGGCCGGGAGCCCGGCCGAACAACAGGTATTCAGGCTCGAATCACGCCGGAGTCCTTTGGGTTTCGCGCGGATCGGTTCGGGCGTCGCGAGCTGCTCCAGGGATGGCCGCTAGCTCATGTCAAAACCGTGCAGAAGGTTTTTCGGCCCTTCAACCAGACCAGGTACTTATGGAGTCAAGAATTGGTTAAACTGAGGGAGTTCTGCAACCACCTGTCTAATCCCAGGAGTTCTGAAATCGTCCTCTAGGGCGAGCCCTCGACTACCGAGTACGGGAGTCGGCTCGAGGGCATTTTGCATCGCTTAGCGCAGGTATTTAATCAGGATCACCTCGTTCTGTGCTTCGTTGTAGAGCAATTCGTCGGCGATTGCACGGGCCATGGCAATGCCGAATCCACCTGGGCGCATGCCGAGTTGATCACGGACAACGGCCACGCGCGCGATGGACTCTGCCGAAGTCTCGTGAACAGCAGCGTGGTAAAGACCTTCGAAACTGAACCCTGGGCCGGGGTCCCCCACGCGATACAGCAGCATCCGCGCGTAACGCATGCGGGCAACGCGTACTTTCTGCTTGGGATCGAGCTTTCCTCCCCACTCTACCGCATTGAGAAGCAGCTCCCGCAACGCCTGCCTAATTGAATTAATCAGCTCATGCGGAAGATCCGCCTCCAGCTTTGCGACAAATGCTTGAGTAATTTCGGCGGCTTCTGGCGTGCATGAAATTAGCAGTTCCACCCAATTGGGCACAGCGGAAATTACTTCAATCGACGGAGAAGCGGCACTGACAAGGCGCGGCGTAAGGTCGTTGTCAAGAAGAGGAGCTTCGTCCGCGGAGGCAGTCATCGTGGCAACTGGAGCAGACATGGGCCGCTGCACTGTCACTCTCGCGTGTTGCAGGCGAGTTACCGCGGAATGAATAAACAAGTGTCATGCGCTATGGGTGTTCCACAGTCCAATCGGGACTCCTCTTAGATTTCTCCTCCGCTTCATGGTAGGGTAGAGCGTTGAAAATGCTTGGTTATTCACTGAAGTTGCAGCTCCGCCGCTCTCCTCACCACCGCAAGCACAAGCGCTCCAGAAAAGCAGTGGCGCGGATTCGAACGCTGATAGCCGCGAGCATCTTCGCGAGTTCGTTGTCTATTTCTGCGCGCGCACAACAGGCTCCTCCTGCGGAGACGCCTGTGGTTGTGCAGCCCGGTGCACCGGGGAAGCCAAGTAAGACGCTGCCGTCTTCGACGAGGGCCACGTTGCTGCAACCGTCGCAGGCGGACGTGGAGTTCATGCAGGGCATGATCATGCATCATGCGCAGGCCATAGAAATGACGGCGCTAATTTCGTCGCACACGGAGAACAAGGATTTGCGGTCGCTCGGTGCGCGAATCAGCAGTTCGCAGGCGGACGAGATCAAATTCATGAAGAGGTGGCTGGCAACTCGGGGAGAACCGATTTCCATGGCGATGCCCGACACACCCGATCCGAAAATGCCAGGCATGGACAAGCACATGGATCATCCGGCGCATCCGATGGCTCTTATGCCTGGAATGCTAACGCCTGAGCAGATGGACGCCCTGCGGGAGGCAAAGGGGGCGGAGTTCGACCACCTGTTCTTGACAGGGATGATTCAGCATCATAATGGTGCGCTAATTATGGTGAAGGATTTGTTCGATACGGCTGGCGCGGGGCAGGATGCCGAATTGTTCAACTTCGCCACGGATGCGGACAATACTCAACGAGCCGAAATCAGAATTATGCAGTCTATGTTGGAGAAGAATCCGTCGGAGCCAGAGAAGAAACCCTGAGAGGAGAAACGATGAACCAAGTACAGCGTGTCAGTTTGAGTCTGGTCTCCGTGGCCGTGGCCGCGATTCTTTTTTTGTGTCCTCGCGTGAGCGCGAAGCAGGAGAAAGCTCCTGCGCCACAAGCGCCCACGTCGCAAGCGACCTCGCCCCAATCATCGGCGTCTCAATCTCCGGCTCAAGCGCAGGACGATGACGACGACAAGAATCCGTTTGCGCCGGAGCCGGCCGCGCCGCTGCCGGCGGGAATGACGGGATCGAATCCAAGCGATCCGCGCGCAACGCTGGCACCGGGACTCTACGAGGCCGGTGAAACGTCGATGGGACTGAAGCACCTCCTGCTACTCAAAAAGCCTGACGCGTTTCAGTTGGGAGTTACTGACGCTGATGATCCGAAGGTGGCCAAGACGATTGGCCAGATGGGTATTCCAATTCCGCTTTCAAAGATCCCGAAGCCGTTGCAACTGGTGATTGCGCAGCTTGCGTTCTCAAACTCAGATCTTGCGTTTCAGGGTAATCACCTGTTTCAAGGAAACTTTTATGGCCTGAATATTTTTGACGTCTCAAATCCGGCCAAGGCCAGTTTGCTAACGACTATGGTGTGCCCGGGCGGGCAGGGCGACGTCTCGGTGTACGAAAATCTGTTGTTCATGTCCGTAGAAATGCCAAATGGACGCCTGGATTGCGGCACACAGGGGTTTCCTCCCGCGCCTCCGGAACCTCCGCCAGCCGCAGGTCAGGAAAAAGGCCAGAAAAAGGCGTTTCGCCCGCCGGCTGCGCAGAAAGACCGTTTCCGCGGTGTGAGGATCTTCGACATTTCGGACATCAAGAACCCGAAGCAAGTGGCAGCGGTGCAAACTTGTCGCGGCTCGCATACGCACACGCTGGTGCTCGATCCAAACGATAAAAACAACGTCTACATCTACGTGTCCGGAACATCATTCGTTCGCCAGGCGGAAGAACTGGCCGGATGCTCGGGCGAAGCGCCGGACAAAGACCCGAATACGGCGCTGTTCCGCATCGACATAATCAAAGTCCCGGTGGCGGCGCCGCAAGACGCGAAAATCGTCTCGAGCCCTCGTTTGTTCATGGATGCGCGAACCGGGGCACTGAATGGCCTGAACAATGGCGGTAGCCACGGGAGCGAAAAAGAGAAGAAGCCGGCGGACACAGATCAGTGCCATGACATCACGGTGTATTCGGCAATTGGACTTGCGGCGGGCGCGTGTTCGGGCAATGGAATCCTTCTCGATATCAAAGACCCGGTGCACCCAAAGCGTGTGGATGCCGTGAACGATCCGAACTACTCCTATTGGCACTCGGCCTCGTTCTCGAATGATGGCAGCAAAGTCGTGTTCACCGACGAGTGGGGCGGAGGCCTCGGCGCGCGCTGCCGCGCGAACGACCCGAACAAATGGGGCGCAGACGCCATCTTCCATCTGAAGGACGACAAGCTCAGCCTAGCGAGCTATTACAAACTGCCGGCGGCGCAGGCGGACACGGAGAATTGCGTAGCGCACAACGGCTCGCTGATTCCGGTTCCTGGCCGCGATATCGAAGTGCAGGCGTGGTATCAAGGCGGCATCTCCGTGATGGACTTCACCGACGCGGCCCACCCGATGGAGATTGCCTACTTCGATCGCGGCCCTATAGATCCGAACATGTTGGTGCTGGGCGGCTACTGGTCGGCGTATTGGTACAACGGCGACATCTACGGTTCGGAAATTGCTCGCGGCCTAGATGTTTTCGAACTGTCGCCGTCGAAATTCCTCACCCAGAACGAAATCGACGCGGCGAAGACGGTCCAGGTAGCCACGCTCAACGTGCAGAACCAGCAGAAGATCGAGTGGACCGCAAAGTTGGTTGTCGCGAAAGCCTATATAGATCAGCTCGCGCGCTCGCAAGCTCTGCCGGCAGACAGGATCTCGGCTCTGCAGAAAGCGATCCAAAACGCGGAGACTTCGCACATGAGCAAGAGCAACGTCGCTAAGTTAAAGCGCATGGCGCCATCCTTGGAGAAGGATGCCGCCACGGCGAAAAGTCCGGCGGATGCCAAGCGGCTGGATGCCCTGGCGCAAATCCTGAAGAATCCGTCAGCCTGATCAACGATTCCAGGAATATTGGGAAGGGTTTCCGCGGACCAGAGCAGCCACGGGTCGCTGGGTCGGTCCTGATTCTAGCTAGATGAGTGTCCAGTTTTAGAGGGGAACACTACACTTCCCTGAATACGTACTTTGCCTTATATCGTACGTAGTATTTCTAGGGAGGCATTCATACTCCCCGCCGTTGTCAAGTTCCGGCTCCCGTTTTTATTTTTTCGATGCATCCTTCTCGGACCTTGGAGCTTCTATCGTATAGAAATGAGTCTACGTATAGGGTAAGCTTAAATTGTTGTTCGATATTTTGCGTCGCGTATTCTAAAGCAGTGCACACAAAGACTTGTTAATGATGCGGTCGATACGTTCAGCGACCTGCCCAAAAATAATCGCGGAACCCAGCCCAGAAAATCCTCGCTTCATCTTAAGTCATATGATAAACACATAACTTCATAATCGACACTACCCAGATCGTGTTGGACTGAGGGGGACCGTGGAACGAAAACTTCGAGTCCTCGTACTGTGCGAGAACCGGCTGGCGAGAGAATCGATTGCACGGATACTGGAGAAAAAGAGCGATATTCAAGTCGCCGCGGCGATGCCTGTAACAGCGATATCCAAAGAGGAGATTGCGGAATCTAGTGCGGATGTCGTTGTTCTTGATTCACTGCATCTGCTTTTGAACGATCAAATGCCTATTTCAAAACGGGCCTCAGCTGAACATTCCACCAAGTTCATACTCATTGCGATGGCAGACGAACCCAAGCATTTCCTGAAAGCAATCCGCTATGGCGCGGCGGGTTATGTTCTTCAAGATGCCTCGGCAGCTGATGTCGTCAGCGCAATTCGAGCTGTCGGTCGAGGAGAGGCGATCTGTCCACCGCAATATACCCGGGTCCTGTTTGATTACGTTGCCGTCCGGACGTCAGAGTTTTCAAGGAGCCGAGCGAAATCGAGCACCGGTCTTACGAGCCGCGAACAACAGTTAGTCCCCCTAATCGAGCGTGGCCTCACGAACAAACAAATCGCGGCCAACTTAAATTTGTCCGAGCAGACCGTTAAGAATCACGTACATCGTATTCTTACAAAGCTTGGAGTGACCGACCGATTGGAAGTATCAGAAGCCTGCCAAGCTCAACTGCTTGGCATGTAGGCCACCTGCATACCGACATCGCTGTATGAGCAGTACTGGGGTCGGTATCGGTACCGAGATGAATCGCTGATGATCCCTTGCCTAATCTAGTACCTCTGTTGCTGGAATCTTTATTGAACACCGTTCTGAATCACCCCTGAACTCATAGTTCTGAATCATATTTGAACCTACCGCTCGAAATCCTCCGTGCGCATACTCTCGCTTCGAGACGTGAGCCCTGCGGAGTGCATAGATGAATCCCATCCGAGTGTTAGTTGCAAACCGGCCACGACTGATTCGGGAACTGCTGATGGTGACGATTTCCGATCAACCCGATATCGAAATCGTGGGTGAGATTCAGGACGAACAGGAACTGGCGAAGGCGGTGGAAGAAACGCGCCCCGATTTTCTGATCGTGGCCCTTGAGAAATCCAATCGTTTACCTGACGTTTGCAAGGCAATTCTACACAATTATCCACAAGTCCGAATCATCGCCATCGCGTCTGATCGCAACATTTCCATGTTTTATTGGACTTCGCTGCACATAGAGTCAAATCAGATCGAGACGTCCGAGGCGGGGGTCCTAAGTGCAATTCGCGGAAAAACTCAATCCATGAATACATTGCAATAATGGCCCGTGAAACGCAAGGCATGGACGTGGAGACAATTCGAGTGTCAATAAAATACATATTCAGAACGGCTGGCATTCTGATCGCTATTTTGTCCGGTTGCATCGTTACGCCGGCGCAAAATCAGCGTCCTGCTCCCATGCCGAGTTCTGATCTCGGCCGCGCCAATCTAAATCGGGTGTCGGCGTCTGCAGCGGAAATCAAAGTTGTGTTGATCAAGGACCCAGGGTTGATGGTGGAGCTGAAGCGGTGGGTGGCCAAGGACGCGACGGACCACGGCCAGATCCTCCGAGACGAGGATATGACTGACGACGCGATCTTTGATCGATTGACCGCGGATATTCAGTTCAGATCGACAGCGACCCTACTCGTCCAGCGCTACGGTTATCTAGTTCCAAAGTTAAATCCAGACTCGGATGCCGGCAAAGAGCACGAACTCCTTGTCCAGGAGCGGGTGAAGTGGGCCACGCAGCACGCCGAAGAGGGCCGAGCCAAGGCTCACGCGAAGACGGAAGAAGCGCTCGAAAAGGCTCGCGCGTGTGAAGAGCAAGATGAGCAACTTTGTCCGGATTTGCAGCGCTCTTCAAGGCCATCGCCCAGGGCTGGCTATGAACAGGGCCAGGACCAAGATAACGGGACGGGAGATCTACCGTCGAGAAGTAATCCCACGTACCCGAATCTAACGTCTCCCTCCGAAGGCGGCGGCACAAGCCCACTCGAACGCGCCCAGCTGATGCAGACGACCGGCGAAGACGGAACCGAAATCCCGAGGCTTCCGGGCGGAGAGCTGCTTAGTTCTGGCGGTTCTGCGGACGGGATGATGCTCCCCGGGATGACGCCGGACCTTATGATGCAGCAGATGAATGGTGGTGGAACCACGGGTCTGTCATTGGGTGCGGGCACATCAGCCGGCATGCGGAGCAGGGGGGACATCGAGTTACAGAGCGCTTTGTTCGGACTTTCCGGGAACGATTCTGAATCGGACGCGCCGACTTTCGATGTACTCGAAGCGAATCCCATGAGCAATTCGGCTGGCTCTCCCCTGTTCCGTAATGCGACAGAAGGGGCTCGGCAGCCATTTAGTGAATCGAGCAAGCGAAAGGAAGCGCGACAGCCGGCGGCGATGATCCGCCAGCCAAATCCGTATAACGACATTCCATCCTTGTACGAGATGTACGTGCAGGCAGTGCCTCGTCCAACCACGCCGAGGCGTTTCGGGGTCGATGTTTTCGAAAACCGACGGAGAGACTCTCGAGTCATTCCGATGGACCTTCCGGCAGGTCCCGATTACGTCGTGGGACCGGGCGATGGTCTAAAGATCGATCTGTGGGGCAGCGTGTCGCGCCGCTTCACGAGGACAGTCGATCGCGAAGGAAGAGTAAGTTTACCTGAGGTCGGGCCTGTGCTGGTGAGTGGCCGGAGCCTCGCCGATGTGCAAGAAAATGTGCAGCAGATTCTCCGAACGCAGTTCCGTGATGTTTCCGCCGACGTTTCGCTCGCGCGGCTCAGGACTGTTCGTGTGTACGAAGTGGGAGATGTGGCGAATCCCGGCGCCTACGACGTCAGTTCACTGTCAACCCCTCTGAATGCTCTGTTCAGCGCGGGCGGGCCGACGTCAAGGGGCTCACTACGGATTCTGAAGCACTATCGCGGGAACCAACTCGTGCAGGAGGTGGATGTGTACGACCTACTACTGCATGGAGTGAAGGGCAACATCGCGCGTTTGGAGAACGGCGACAGTGTGCTGGTGCCGCCGATAGGCCCCCAGGTGACCATCGAGGGCATGGTAAGGCGCCCGGCGATTTACGAAATGAAGGACGAAAAGAATCTCGCGAGTGCTCTCGAGCTGGCTGGCGGGCTGCTTCCGACCGCGGCACTGAGGCATATCGAGGTCGAGCGCACTATGGCGCACGAGAAAAAAACGATGCTGAGCTTCGACATTCCCGATGCAGACGCAAAAGATTCAGGGGAAGTGACGAAAAAGCTCGAATCTTTTGAGATCAAAGACGGCGACCGCATCCGGGTGTTTCCGATCGCGCCTTACAACCAGGACGCGATTTACCTCGAAGGGCACGTAATCCGACCGGGACGCTATTCATACCGTTCGGAGATGCGTGTTACGGATGTGGTGGCGTCGTACAAAGATCTGCTCCCGGAACCGGCTACGCAGTACGCCGAAATCATTCGGCTGAACCAGCCGGACTATCACCCGAGCGTGGAAAGTTTCGACCTTGCCGATGCGCTGGCGAATCCCGAACAAGCTCCGATGCTCCGGCCGATGGACACCATCCGCGTATACAGCCGGTTCGACTTCGAGAATCCTCC
The DNA here is from genome assembly GCA_963721825.1 of uncultured Acidobacteriota bacterium. Lineage (GTDB taxonomy): Bacteria > Acidobacteriota > Terriglobia > Acidiferrales > UBA7541 > Palsa-295. The sequence goes on from CAVRLE010000005.1 coordinate 303,360, forward strand.
AGTGGTATCGGTGTGGGGCGATGTGCGCACTCCGGGAACGTTTCGAACTGTGGGTCAAGTTCGTCTGAGCGACGCGGTGCACCTGGCCGGAGGGCTGGGACCGGACGCACAAACTGGAGACGCGCAGGTGTTTCGCTATCTGCCAGACGGGAAATTGAAGATCTTCAGTGTAAGTCTGAGTGGTGCGATGGGGGGCGAGTCCTCTGCGAACATCATGCTCGAACCCCGCGATCGCCTGCTGATTCATCGGAATCCCGACGCCGTGGAACCCGCGACAGTTAATGTGGAAGGCGAAGTTGGCAAGCCCGGCCGCTATCCGTTGACAACTAATATGACGGTTGGAGAGTTGATCAAGGTGGGAGGCGGACTCAAACCCAGCGCAGACGCGCAGACAGCCGACCTAACGCGTTATGTGTACAAAGGCAACACACTGCTTGGAGAACACGAGGCCATTTCAATTTCGGCCGCGCTCGCGGGCGACGCAAGCTCAAACCCATCACTGCACAACGGCGACGTCCTTACCGTCCGGCAGCTTCCTGATTGGAACGATCTCGGCGCGTTAATCGCGGTCAAGGGAGAAGTGAACCATCCAGGTTCGTACGGTATCCGGCCTGGCGAGCGGCTGAGTTCGGTTCTCGAGCGAGCTGGAGGATTCCAGCCTGGTGCCTACCCCTACGGCGCGATTCTTCAGAGGGCTCAAGTGCGTGAATTGGAAACCAAGCAGCGCGACGAAACGATTTTAAGAGTCAAAGACCAGCAAAACGTACTTGAGGCCATGCCGGAAGCGGATCTGCGGCAGAAGCAGGTAAAGGAAGCCGCGCTCCAGCAATACCGGACAACCCTCACTCAGCTGAGCGCCAACCCGCCTGTGGGGCGCGTGGATATCAAGATATCGTCAAATGTAGCGGAGTGGAAAAACACCACAAACGATATTCAGGTTCGTGCCGGAGACATGCTGATCATTCCGAAAGCTTCGAGTTATGTGATGGTAACAGGTCAAGTATTCAATCCGACCGCTGTTTCCTATCGCCCGGGGAAGAGCGCCAAATGGTATCTCAGCCAGTCGGGAGGTCCGACGCAGATGGCGAACAAGAAGGCGATTTTTGTAATTCGCGCGGACGGATCGGTCATTGGGTCAAAAGACAGTCCGTGGAGCGGAAGTTCGCTGGGAGCGGTTTTGCATCCAGGAGATACAGTGGTTGTACCCGAGAAGGCAATCGGTCCCGGCGTGAATTGGCAGAACATCTTCGCTGCGGCTCAAGTTGCCTCGGCGATAGCGAGCACGGTGTTTATTGCTTTGCGGTACTAGTGGGAACGCAAGATGAGCCAAGGGTGGATGGGAGCGGCGGCTTGGCTCGTTCTTGCGGTCACGGCTGCGGCCACGGGGCCCGCCTGCTACGCGTCACCTCAAGAGCGGCCCGATGAGGCGGGGCCACAAGAGAGCACAAGTACGCGGCAGGTTCAAGATTCGGGCGCTGTGTTTCCGTCTGACCCGAACGCTCTGAGATCGGCAGAACACGAGAACTCAGTCGGGATTCGCTTCATCGAGCATCTGGCGCAGGATCAGCGGGCGATCTGGACGAGTCCGGCCCACTTGCATCTGTCTGACGCGGACTGGCTGGTACCACTCGGGATCGCGACGGGCGCGATGCTGGCGACGGACACGGAATACAGCAAGCATCTCTCGAATTCGCCCAGCCGGTTGAAGTACAGCAACGATTTGTCGAACTACGGGCTTGGTGCAATGGCAGGAGTGGGCGCTGGGCTCTACCTTTGGGGTGAGATGGGGCACGACGAACATAAGAGCGAGACCGGCTTACTCGCCGGTGAGGCGGCGATCGATAGCTTCGCCGTTACCTATGGCTTGAAATATGCGTTTGGACGGCAGCGGCCAATGACGAACAACTACCAAGGGAACTTTTTTAGCGGCGGCGATTCATTTCCGTCCGAACATGCAGCGGCGGCGTGGTCCATCGCAAGCGTGATTGCGCACGAATATCCCGGCCCACTCACGACACTGCTCGCATACGGCGCCGCGTCCGCCATCAGCGTTTCACGGATCACGGCGAAGCAGCACTTCCCGACGGACGTTCTAATCGGAAGCGCGATCGGTTGGTTTGTGGGGCAGTACGTCTATCGCAAGCACCATGACCACGAACTCGGAGGCGGAGAATGGGAGAGTTACGCTGAGTCCCACGATGAGGGCCCAGGGCGAAGGTCTACAAGCATCGGCTCGCCTTACGTCGAGCTCGACAGTTGGATCTATCCCGCGATCGAACGGCTCGCGGCATTAGGCTATATTCACACGGCGTTTCTCGGGTTGCGTCCCTGGACCCGCATCGAGTGTGCTCACCTTGTGGAGGAAGCTGGCGATCGAATTCGCGGGGAAACACAAGATCCTCGAGACGTGAAGCGGCTCTATGACGCGCTGGCGAAGGAATTCAGGGAGGATCTGGACGCTGCGTCAGGAGGGAAGGAGCGCTCTGCGAAAGTCGAATCGATCTACGCTCGTACGATGGGAATCGACGGCAAGCCCTTGAACGATAGCTATCACTTCGGTCAGACGATCATCAACGATTACGGCCGGCCATATCAGGAAGGGTTCAACACCGTCGATGGTTTTTCAGGGTACGCCACCGAAGGGCGGTTCACGCTATACGTCCGCGGCGAATACCAGCACGCGCCCTCGGCGCCGGCGTACTCCGATGCAGTGCGCAACGTCATTGCGAATGTCGACTCCAACCCCGTACAACCGGCCGCTCCCATCGCTGCGGTGAATCGGTTTGAACTGCTTGACACCTACGTCGGAGCCAGCCTTGGAGGGTGGAACCTGACGTTTGGGAAGCAAAGTTTATGGTGGGGACCTGACTACGGCAGCGAGCTCATTTTCAGCAACAACGCCGAGCCAATCTATATGTTCCGAGTGAGCCGCATCACTCCTTTCACGCTTCCCTGGATTTTTCATTGGCTCGGGCCGATGAAGACAGAAGCCTTCTTCGGGAAGCTCTCGGGAAATGAGTTTCCTCCGCGTCCGGTCATCCACGGCGAGAAGATCAGTTTTAAGCCGACTCCAAACCTGGAATTCGGATTCGCCCGTCTCTCGGAACTAGGAGGGGTGGGCCGGGCACTAACGCCGGCAGCCATCTTCAACAGCTATTTCAGCCTTCGTAACTCGTTTCGCTACGCGTCAAACGACAATCCAGGAAAACGAACCGGGGGCTTTGATTTCTCTTACCGACTCCCATTTTTACGCAACTGGCTGACGCTTTACCTCGATTCGCTTTCAGCAGATGACGTGTCGCCCATTGCTGCGCCGAGGCGCGCGGCCGTGAATCCGGGTTTGTACTTGAGCCACGTACCGAAACTTCGGCAATTGGATTTTCGAGTTGAAGCCGTGAACACCAATACCGTTCATTCGACTGCCGCCCGTAACCAACTTGGAGGTGGGCACTTTGTTTACTGGGATCAGGTCTACCACGACTTGTCTACAAACAAGAACAACATCATTGGGAGCTGGATCGGAAGACAAGGCCAAGGCATTCAAGCATGGAGCACTTACTGGTTTAGCCCTCGTAACAGCATTCAAGTGGGGTATCGGCACGCAAAGGTCGCGAGCGACTTCATTCCCGGGGGCGAAACGGTGAATGACGGGTCGGTCTCCGCAAACTGGTGGGTGCGCACAGACCTTAGCGTCTCGGCATTCGTACAGTATGAGAAATGGCTAGCGCCCGTGTTGGCTCCGAACCCGCAAACGAATTGGACCACGTCGGTTCAGGTCGCTTTTTGGCCTCGCTCGTGGAGCAAGTGAAGAGAATCGCTGGTGGGAAGGTTGAGAGGATCTTGGAGTGACGCCAACGGCTACTAATCCGCAACCAGAAGCCATGGTTGACCCTGATTCTCGGGGAGACTTCGAACCAATCGAGGACCCACGAATTGCGCGAGAGCGAATGATTGCGCGCTTCCGCACTCTGTGGGCCGAGCGGCGGTTCCTCTTCCGAGTGACCGTAGCGGCGCTTCTCGCGAGCACACTAATCGTCTTTCTGATACCCAACCGGTATGAATCCGCCGTTCAATTGATGCCACCCGATTCACATTCCGGTGAGGGCCTTTCGTTGTTGGCGGGGCTGGCTGGCGGCAACAAACAGGCCGACAACCTCGGTCTCCTCGCGGGGGATTTGCTTGGCATGAAGACAACGGGGGCGCTCTTTGTGGGTGTCTTGAAAAGCCGGACGGCGTTGGATCGAATTGTCGATCGGTACGACCTAAGAAAAGTCTACGGAGAAAAGTTGGAGCTGAAGGCTCGCGAGAAGCTAGCGGAGAGAACAGAAATCTCTGAGGACCGAAAAAGCGGAATCATAAAAGTGACCGTGACGGATCGCGATCCGAAGCGCGCTGCGGCGATCGCTGGTTCCTACGTCAACGAGCTCGACACTCTGATGGCTCAATTGACGACATCATCTGCGCACCGCGAGCGTGTGTTCTTGGAGCAGCGTCTAGCGGGCGTGAACCAAGATCTGGAAACTGCTGAAAAAGAGTTCAGTCAGTTTGCCAGCAAGAACGCAACGCTCGACATCACCGAACAGGGCAAGGCGATGGTCGTGGCTGCAGCCACGCTGGAAGGCCAACTCATCGCTGCACAATCGGAGCTCGAAGGGCTCAGGCAGATATATACCGACAGTAATGTGCGGGTCCGCTCAGTCGAGGCGCGTATCAGCGAACTGCGAAAACAGCTTCAAAAAATCGGCGGAAAGGCCGGCGAGGCTCCTCCGGAAGATGGCGAGTCAACCTCCGACCTTCCATACCCCAGCCTCCGCCAATTGCCAGTCCTTGGCGTGCCATTCGCGGATAAGTTTCGGCAGTTAAAGGTACAGGAAGTAGTTTTTGAAACCCTCACAAAACAATACGAAATAGCAAAGGTCCAAGAAGCGAAGGAGATTCCGACAGTCAAGGTGTTGGATCGGCCGGAGGTGCCGGAGCGGAAGTCTTTCCCACCGCGCCTGCTGCTGACGCTTCTAGGGACGTGCGTGGCATTTCTGGCTGGTTGCGTGTGGCTGTTCGCGCGGCGGCACTGGGACTCGATGGACCCTGAAGATCCGGGGAAGCAGTTTGCCATCGACGTTGCCACCACGGTGAGAACCGAAGCAGCCCGGCTGGCACCAGTCGGCGGGATGTTGCGCAGCATGGCTGGAAAGCCGGAGACGAAAAATGGCAGCGAAACGGATAAAGAAGAGGCTATCCGTGAGAAGGCGAATGTCAAACGAGGAGCGCCTGCAAGCTCGGAGCCGGGATTGTCTCGGGCCACAGGCAAGGGTCTTGGTTAGTAGTTGAACAGATAGAGACTTGGAACATTCATGTGTCCTTGTCCGGCATTGGCAAATCTTGGAACTTGGTTCGTCTGGGCCCAAAACCAAAAGATGACGAAGCGTCGAAAATAGGGCGCTCAATTTTGCTGTAACTATTTATTCTAAAAGGGGTTAGGTCACAAATGCCCTGTGAGTGACGGGGCGGAGCTGGCGGCAGAGTCCAAGGAGCTCAAGATGGCGGTTTCTGCGGTTCAATTTCTCGACCCAAGAGAAGAGACGATTTTGTCGAGAGATTCCTTGCAGTTGTGCTGGTACGCCGCCTACACGAGGGCGAATCACGAAAAACGGGTGCGCGACCAGCTCGAACAGAGGTCCGTCGAGTCGTTCCTCCCGCTTTACGGAACCTCGCGTCGGTGGAAAGACCGCTGGATGCGCTTACGAATGCCTCTTTTCCCCGGCTACGTGTTTGTTCGGATGGCGCCAGTCGACCGTTTGCGGGTGTTGCAAGTTCCTAGCGTCGTACGTCTCGTCGGTTTCGATGGACACCTGTCACAGTTGCCTGATGAAGAAATCGAAGGGTTGAAAAAAGGCTTGGCTGGCGTTCGTGCCGAGCCGCACCCGTTCTTGACCGTTGGTCGTCGCGTGCGAATTAAGTGCGGCCCTCTGGAGGGGAGGCAAGGCGTTCTATTAAGGAGGAAAGGAATTTTGCGAGTTGTCCTCTCAATCGACCTCATCATGCGGTCCATCGCGGTTGATATTGATGTTGCCGATGTGGAGCCATTGGTTCATGGTGGCCCGCTCTAATGTGCTGCACTATTACGGTGAATCCTTTTTGAAGACTGCGATCGAGAAGATTGGGGGGGAATCAAGACAGTCAACGTAAGTGAGGTAGATCATCTGGTGACCGATTTCCAGGTCGTCGGTGCGCCGCGAACGCGCGTTTCTCGACGAGTGGCTTGCGGTCGTCAAGCACGATCTGGACCAGGTCTCCAAAGAGTTCAGCCACTTCACAGACGTGATTGCCAATAAGCCATGAACCACACCGCTGCACGCCGATCGCCAGCGCCGCCGAGGGGACAGGCAGAGCCTTCACATGAATTTGTCTCTGATACCTGGTTTAAAGGCGAAGACAACCTCTTCTTTCGAGCGAGATCTGAACGTCGGCGGATCGGATTCGTTCGCCAGGGAGCGTATGTAGCGATCGACATTACCTTAGCTTGCCTCGGGGCAATTATCATCTACGGAGCGCGTTTTGGTTTTTCTCATCACCTCGGCTTGCAGATCGCTCCTGTTCGCGAATTGGTTCTTCGGGCGTATACGCATGCCTACCCCGCCTTCTTAGTGCTGTATGTTGCGCTGATTGTGATGGCTTGTATGAGCCAACACCTGTATCGCACGTCAAGAGAAATTAGTGCGCTCGAAGAAAGCCTCTTGGTGGCTAAAGCCATTGGGTCTGCAACCATGTTGTTGGTTCTTTTCATCTTCATTTCCGGCAATAAGGAAATCTCACGGTTAGTCGTGGCCTCCGCCGGTCTGTTAAATGTCGGCACGCTAGCCGGCTGGCGTTATGCCAAGCGGCGCTATGTTCTTCATCGTGCGCGCCGCGGGCAAGGGATAGCGCGCGCGTTGATCGTCGGGGCGGGAAGAGTCGGCCAAGCCCTTGCAACATTGTTTGAAAATAACCGCCAACTCGGTTACGCCGTCTGCGGCTTTCTGGATGCACATCCAAATGGAGACACGCGAGTATTGGGATCGATCCATGATCTTCGAAAAGTTGCCTTGGAGCAGTTCGTTGACCAACTATTTGTGACACCACCCACCGAGCCGGACCTCGTCAGAGAAATTTGGATCGAAGCGCGCCGACTTCGTCTGAACTTAAACGTAGTGCCAGACATTTACGATGGCCTGGCATGGCGTGCGCCAATAAGATCGATTGGGGGTTTTCCGACCATCGAGCTCCACGGGCAGCCGCTTCCGGCGGTGGGGTTAGCCGTGAAACGCGCCATCGACGTCGTTGTGGCTTCAGTTGGTCTTATTCTTGTGGCACCTTTGCTGGTTCTTGCGGCTCTCTGGATTCGTTTAGACTCGCGCGGTCCAGCGATCTATTCCGCGCTGCGGGTGGGAAGAAAAGGGGGCAAGTTCCGGTGCCATAAATTGCGCACAATGGTCGTTGAGGCCGACGGCCAGAAAGAAGCGCTGCGCGGCGCGAACGAGCGCAACGGGCCGGTCTTCAAGATAGACAAAGATCCACGTGTCACACGTTGCGGGCGCAGGCTGCGGAAATACAGTCTGGACGAACTGCCGCAACTCTGGAACGTGCTTTGCGGCGACATGAGTCTTGTGGGGCCGCGGCCCCATCCGGTAGACGATTACGAACGCTACACGCTCGAGCACCTTCGCCGACTGGATGTGAGGCCGGGTATTACAGGTTTGTGGCAGGTGACGGCGCGGTGCGATCCGTCGTTCGAAAGGAACATGGCACTGGACGTTGAGTATATCGAGAACTGGAGCCTTTGGCTGGACTTGAAAATTCTGGCCCGCACTTTACTAGTCGTCGGCACCGGAAATGGTCAATAAGTTTTGGATGAGAAGGCAACTTATGGGGATCGTTTTAGATTAAGGGTAGTGGATTTCTCAGTACAGATGCCGGTTCCGTATTCCGAAAGCGGCCGACTTCAAGACAAATATGTCTTGGCAACATACACCTTGGCTTCGATTTACTTGATTGGCGTATTTTCGATTGCAGAAAGCTCTCTGGAAGGTAGATTTTGCCGAGGGCCCCGAGTAAGGAGCTAAGATCGTGGCCTCGTGCGAAATAGCACCATCAATAACTGTAAGGAGTAACCGATGAAAGCTCTTGTTACTGGCGGTGCCGGGTTTATCGCGTCGCACGTCGTCGACAGCTACCTGGACATGGGATTGGACGTTGCCATTGTAGACGACCTCTCTCGTGGATCGATGAATAACGTCAACCCCAAGGCCCGCTTCTATAAAGCGGACATTTGCGACTGCGCCGCTATGCGTCGTATTTTCGAAAGAGAGCGTCCTGACTATATCAATCACCATGCCGCACAAATGGATCTGCGGCGTGCCGTCTTTGAACCTGTCTTCGACGCCGAAACGAACATTTGCGGCAGCATTTGTCTCCTGAATTTAGCAGTCGAGTTCAAGACGAAGCGAATTGTGTACGCGTCAACTGGGGGCGCTGCATATGGCGAACCCCTCTACCTTCCAATTGATGAAAATCATCCCGTCAATCCGACCAGTCCCTACGGTATTAGCAAGCATACTGTCGAACATTATTTGTTCACCTATCGCGTGCTGTACGGGCTGGAATATGTTGTGCTGCGATATGGAAATGTATACGGTCCGCGGCAGAGTTCAAAAGGTGAAGCTGGTGTGGTTGCGATCTTCTGCGAGCAGCTTCTCGCCAAGCAGACTCCCAAGCTCTATGGAAACGGAAAGAAGACGCGGGACTATATTTACGTGGGCGATGTGGCTGACGCCAATGCACAAGCGCTAGAGCGCGGCAATGGGGAGATCTTCAATATTGCCTTCGGACAGCCCACCACGGATCGTGAGATCTTCGATGAGGTTAGTAGGGTGCTCGCTATTGAGCCCCTCGAGCCAATCTACGCGGAGAAGCGTCCCGGGGAGGCCGACCACTGTCATCTGAAGGTCGACAAAGCGAAACAACAACTGAACTGGGCTCCAAGAGTGACGCTAGCAGAAGGCCTGCAGTTGACGGCAACGTTCTTTCGAGAGCGCGCTAGCAGCACGGTAGGAGTCTGAGTAGTCATGAAATAGCTCGCAGAAGATTTTATTAGCACTTTCAATGGGCGGCATGCACTCGATCGCATTTCTGATGGATGACTCCCATGTTCAGGGTGCTGATCTCACAGATCCAGAACTCGGTAATCCCGGTATCGGTGGAACCGAGTATGCTTTCGTTTCGTTGGCATATGAGTTAGCGAAACGCAAGCTAGCCAGAATCACGTTCATCCACCGCAATCAATCGAATCGGTATCCGTCGATGCTGTCGATCATTCGCGTCGACGATTATCCGGCCGGATTGCGAGACCTGCTTCGTGAGACCCCGGCCATAGATTGCATGGTTCTCCGCGGTCATGATTCATTGCCTGGCGCCGGCGTGATAGATGTCATTCCTGCTAATCTTCCTGTGATTGCATGGACGCACAATCATCTGAGACCGTCGACACTTCGATATCTGAGCCGGTGCGAGCAGATCAAGCGGGTGGTATACGTCGGGCGTGAACAGTGTGCATTGGCTGCGGGAGCAGCGTGCGAGCATAAATCCACCTACATTTATCCCGGTATTTATGTTCGAACGCGTTCAGCTCCTCGCAAGGAGCGCCGTGCTGTTTACGTAGGGAGCCTTGTTCCTCAAAAAGGTTTTCACAGGCTTGCGAGATTATGGCCGTGCATTCGTAACTCATGCCCGACGGCTGAACTCGATGTGATCGGTAGTAGCGACGTTTACCATCAGGGCCAGCGATTGGGATCTTTGGGTATTGCGTCTCCCTCTTACGAGAAATTGATCCTGCGTTATCTGCGAAACGATCCCGAACGACATGGGGTCGTTTTTCACGGCAAGATGGGCAGCGACAAGTTTGACATTATCGCGCGGGCGCTGGTCGGGCTACCGAATCCAACTGGCTTCACGGAATGTTGCCCGGCAACTGTCGTGGAAATGTCCGACTGCGGAGCCGCAGTGGTTGGGATGCGCCAGTGGGGGCTGTGTGACACCATACTCGACGGCACGACTGGCTATCTATGTCGCGATGATCGAGACTACGTGGCACGAGTGACATCTCTCTTATCCGAGCCCCATCGGGCGGAAGCAATGGGCGCTGCGGGTCAGCGATTTGTTAGCGACACTTTTTCTCATGACATCATCTCCAAGCAGTGGGAGCGTCTGTGGAATGAGGTGTTATCGTCGTCCGTTCCTAAGGTTTCGACTCCATGCATAAGGGGCAAATATCCACTTCGGAAGATACGCGTGGCAAACCATCGCCTCCACTCGGCTAGGCTGCACGCCGCATTGCATTTTGTCGATAGAGTTCGCGGCGTATTTCTCAAGAGATATTGAGTCTGCTCAGGTGAGCTGCACCTGACAGGCAACCGTAAAAATAATTGGAAAATAGATGTCCTCTGCAGAAGCGCTTCCGATAAGGGGAAGGAACGGGCAAGTCGTTCGCCCTGTTCGGACTAGAATGAGGATCGGCTCGGGGTCGCGTTCCATTCGTGTGCCGTTGGCGAAAATTCTTGTGTTGGCAGCATTTGCGCTCTGCATGAGCGCACCGGAAGAACTTTTTTATACTCGTATCGAAAGCGAGCTGAACCCCGATGTTGGTGCGATTAAGCTCCTATTGCTGGGGCTGGGTTTCGCCATTCTGTTTATTTGCAGGGGGCACAAGCAACATTGGGCTATCGCGGACCCATTTGTGATGCTGATGGCTTGGGCCGTGATCTGTTGGATCGTGTCTGGCGCCGATATGCTTCCTGCGCGCAACTTGGTGAGCAGCTTTGGAGGTATCGTAGTAGTTGCCTCGTTTTGTAGTGCCGTTCCCTATGTCGGGGGCATTCGCGGCATCGTGCGTCTACTGGTGTGGGCTCTTGTTCTCACGGCGGTGACGAGTGTCATCCTCGGAATCCTCGGTCTTCAAGCGATGCCGGGCGAACTGGCATCGGCCACTCAATTGGAATGGTTCCACGGTATCGGTCTGCCGGGGTATGCGGTGGCAGGTTGTGCTGTTCTTATCGCATGGGTACTTGCTCGCTACCTTTCCGGGCCTGGCGTCTGGCTCGAGCCAGTAATAGTGCTGCTGTTGCTGATCCCCGCTTTTTCCTTTCTTCGTACTTTCCTCATCGGAATTGTATTCAGCATCATCGTCGCGACCTATGTGGCAGTTAGACGAACTCGCCGAAGAAAACCGGAACGCCAGCAGACATATGACCACGGTTACAAGCGCCTTCTGCTGCTGCTTACGGTGATTCTTTTTCTTGCGGCTGCGATCTTCTTGCTGAAAACAAGCACTCGAGAGCAGGGTAGTGAGTTAAGCGGTCGAGAAGTAATATGGCCAATCGAGATCGCCAGCATCATCCAGCATCCTCTGTTCGGCATCGGACCATTCGGCGATGTCAAACTTCTTCGTTTTATCGAGGATTTGCCCCAAGTCGGTGCGGCGCACAGTGAATATCTGGGGGCAGCGGTCTGTTACGGGGTGCCCGGGCTCATCCTATTTGTTGGCACCCTGTATGCGATTTGGAAGCGAATTCTGCGTTACCGGCCTACGAGTCTCGATGAACGCTCGTGCCGCTATGCGGCCTTGTTTGCGCTCGGGAGTCTCTCGATAACGATCATTGCCGAGAATGTGATCAGGGATCCCCGCCTTTTCGCGCTGTATCTACTTTTTCCAGCTTTGTGCTTGTCCGCGGGTGCGACTAACCTTAAGAAGGCCGCGAGATGACTGCCTCCCGCCGGATCATCACCAACACGTTTGCAACCTACGTGAAGCTCGTGGTATTCGCCCTGACGGGACTGTTTGCTGTCCCTGTCGCGCTGAAAACTTTGGGCGCCGTAGATTATGGCATTTTCTCGGTAATCGGCGGGTGTTTAGCCTTTCTCATGTTTTTGAATTTCTCGTTCGGAATCGCAGCGCAGAGACATATCGCATACGCACTAGGCGAGAGAGGTAAAGAAGAAGCCACAAAATGGTTTACGACGAGCCTGATTGTCCACCTTGCTGTGGGCGCTGCTATAGCAGGGTCAGCTTTTCTTGCGTCGAACTGGATTCTGCACCATCTGCTCACCCTTCCCCAGGCGCGGCTTGCCGCGGCAGCGTGGATCTATCGCATGGTCGTGGTGACGATGGTATGCAATGTTCTGGCAGCGCCGTATCAGGCGTTGCTCATTGCACACGAATCGATCGCCTCGATTTCGCTGATGAACACAGGAAGTGGCGTGTTTCTCCTTGTCGCCATTTTCTGCCTCAAATTCCTTCCAGGCGATGCTCTTCTGTGGTACGCGGCCATTTACTGCCTGTTTCAAGTGTCCGTCTCCGTCGGTCCGGCGTGTTATTGTTTTTACTCCTATCCGGAGTCTCGGTTCTCATCCCTTACGGTGGACAACTTACCCAGGCGTCTTAAGGAGCTTGTCAGTTTTTCTGGGTGGAGCTTGTTAATTATTCTTTCCCAAATCGTCCGTGTGCAGGGCCCGGCATTGGTGTTTAATGTGTTCTTCGGACCGATTGCCAATGCCGCTTACGGTCTGGCCGTTCAGGTACAAGGATTTGCTAGTAACTTCGTTTGGGGATTCCTAGGTTCAGCGACTCCTCCGATCGTGAAGCGCCAAGCCTCAGGCGACTACGGGGGAATGGCACGTCTGTCGAATCAATCGAACACCTATGGCTTCGCCATTCTTTGGATTGCTCTAGGTCCGGTTCTCTTCGAGATGGGGTTCTGCTTAAAGCTATGGCTTCATACACCTCCTTCGGGCACGGCAGCCTTCCTGATGCCGGTGCTCATTGCGCTTATTGTTGATCAGCTCACCTTGGCCTACGGAGTGTCACTCGTAGCGACGGGGCGGATTGCCAACTTTTCACTAGTGTTTTCCATGGCGAACAGTATTGGCGTGCCGGCAGGATACTTCTTGCTTCGGGCTGGCAAGCCGGGGACGTGGCTTCTCTGGGCCGTTGTTGGCGGGGCTGCGCTTGCGGGCTGCGGACGGCTTTGGTTCGCGCGTAGGCACGCCACAATCTCCATCAGGGACTGGTTGAGTGACGTTTTGTTCCCTGCAAGTTTGTCTGTGCTCGGGTCTGTTGCAGTGGCGCTGGCGTTAATGCATTTCCTTGCCGACGGCTTGGCCAGGTTCACCCTGATAGTGGTGTTAAATTGTGCAGTGGTGTGCCTCATCATGTGGTTTTTTGGTACCAGCGCAGAGCAGCGATCTAAATTGAGGACTCTCGCTGCCTCAGTTCCTATTCGCTTGTCCGCTAGGCCGGCTGCGCAAGGGTGAGGGTCGCCGTGGAAACGTTTGAACGCAACATGAGCAGGAGCAATGCACCAGAAACTACTCTGGCAGTCTGGAATATAAGGAGATGATGCTCACAGTCACTCTCCCGGTATACAACGCGATGCCTTACCTGCCGGCAGCCGTGGAGAGCATCCTCAGCCAATCCTATGCGGATTTTGACTTTCTGATCATCGACGACGGTTCTACTGACGGTTCCGCAGATTACCTTCGTTCGTCATCCGATCCGCGTATCAAATTAAAGGTGCGCGAGAATCGAGGCCTTGGAGCGACTCTTAATGAACTGTTCTGCGATTCACGAACCGAGTACGTCGCACGTATGGATGCCGACGATATCAGCTCTTCGGACCGCCTCAGTAAGCAAATGGCATACCTTCGCGAACACGGTCACGTTGTTGCGCTTGGTACGGGATTGGCCTTCATGGTAGGGGATCGCCTCGTGGGTGCTCCCCGACCGGCTGCTGACCATTCGGCTATTCGCCATAGGCTTCTCCAGAAACGACCCGGGCTGAACCATCCAACTATGGTTGTGAAGCGTGCGGCATGGCAGGCAATTGGCGGATATCGCTTCTCTGGTGCCGGTGAGGACTTGGATTTTTGTCTCCGCTTGTGCGATGTCGGACAAGTTGCAAACATTCCGCAACCGTCGTACCACTACCGTTTACGTGAGGAGTCATTGAGTTTTACAACTCGCGGTGAGACTCAGGTGGGCTATGCTTTCGCAGTTGCCTGCGCCAGAGCGCGCGAGCGTGGATTGGCTGAGCCCGAGTTTCTGAACTTTCATTCTGCATGGGAGCGACGATCAAGCTGGGCTCGCTTTGGGCAATTCTTCTCCGATGCTGGTCAAGGCCTTTACCGACGTTCAATTATTCGTCGAGGTGAAGGCCACTCAGTCGCATCATATGTGTATCTGGCGGGGGCTGCAATATGCCGTCCCCGTATTGCCCTGTCGCGACTTGCCACTCGACAGGCCTAGCTGATGTCCGCAACCCGTTACATGCTCCAAAATCGGCAGCACAGTCTAGAGAAAAGAATGCCGTTAGTACTGCGGTCCCATTGTTATACACCTCAAAAGTAGATTTCCGAGAATGAGTCTTGTCATGAACCTCATCGGTAAGGCCGCCAGCACTTGGCCATACGAGACCATTACAGGCCGGATCTTGCGGCTACCTTTGCGCGCCATCCCGAAGGCTGTCGTCGTTTCGATCCCTTCTGGCCCTGCAAGAGGCATAAGGTGGAGTACGGGAGCCGGTGTGGAGGACTTTTGGCTGGGCACTTATGAGCTCGAGAAGGCGAAACTCTTCGCGCGGCATGCCAAGCCCGAATGGACGGTTTATGATGTCGGAGCCAATGTTGGCTTCTATACTCTGATTGCCTCGCGGGCGGTTGGACCGACGGGCCGAGTCGTTGCGTTCGAACCCTCACCACGAAACCTTGGCTTCCTGCACCATCATTTGAGGCTGAATCACAATACGAATGTCAAGGTTCTGGACATCGCTGTCTCCAACTCCGAAGGTATGACGCGATTTCTTGTGGGCAACGATCCGCGGACATCGAAAATGATGGTTGCAGGCGACACTACCGTGCGCACGACTACTCTCGATCGCCTGATGGAAGAAGAGCTCCCCTTGCCAGATCTAATCGAGATGGACATCGAAGGTGCGGAGTACTCGGCATTGTGTGGCGCCAACCAACTGCTTCGGAAGTCGAGTCCTGTGATTTTTCTTTCCACGCATGGCAGAGACGTTCACCGAGCCTGCTGCGAACTCTTGCGCACCCTCGGCTACAGGCTGCATGCGATTGGTCCGATGTCGATCGATGACACCGATGAGCTTTACTGCGTCAAAGAGTGCTGAAGCTCTCGCGAGGGAAATTCTTAGAGGAAAATCTCCGTTCAAACCCGAAATTCGAATTGAAACACCTGAGTCGTCAAGGAGCAGAACCCCCTTCTCGAAAACGCGAGAGTTGAGAAGAGTCATCTCGCTCAGTGGAACTTGATGCATATCGCAGTAATTCGCCTGAGCTGGACGTATTACAGCACGAAGACGCGTACGTCGTATTCTTCCGCCTTGGAGCGCGGCACATACTGCACAATTTCAACAGAACAACAGCGCTGCCTACCCTCGGATGGAAACGAGGAATTCGTGGGCGTTGTCGTTGTGGCGCTAGGGAGAACCCGGCTGGGGAAAATGTGAACCCATGATTGGTTTTGTCAGAGCGAGGAGGGATGCTACCAAGTCGGACAACGGTGTTACCGCTAGGATCGCCGGTCACACGTTTCTTCCGTCGCTCCTCGCGCCCGATTCTCTGGTCTTGGATATTGGTGCGAATCAAGGGCAGTTCACGCGAGCGATTGTAAGAGACTTCGGTTGCAGAGTTCACGCTGTGGAGCCAAATCCGCATCTATGCACTGGTCTCCAACAGTTGGCCATCCCGGGGGTGACGGTCCATGGGGTAGCCCTTGCTGGTATGCGTGGTCCTCGACCGTTCCTGGTAATGAACAATTCGGAAGCGTCGCACTTTCGGAATGCGAGTGCTTCAAACGAAGGATCTGTTCAGGTGCAGGCTGTGACGCTGGAGGATTTGATCTCGCAGATGCCGGCCCCTGCCAGCATCGATTTAGTAAAAATGGACATTGAAGGTGCGGAGCTCGATGTCCTCGAACATGTGCGGGCAGGATTCCTGGAGCGTGTGAGGCAACTGACCATCGAGTTCCACCAGTTTGTTTACCCCGAGAGTCGTGTCCGGATCGAGGCCATCAAAAAGCGATTCGCTGACCTTGGTTTTTGGGTTGTTGACTTTTCTCGGACGAACTACGATGTCTTATTCGTCCACTCCGCCGCAGGTCTCAATAATCGTGTGCGAGCCTCGGTTCTTTTTGAAAAATATCATCATCGCTTCAAGCGGGGCCTGTCTCATTGGCTGGGCCGTAGGCACAGAGGGTAACTCGAGAGCTTAACCTATGGCCATTGCGAGGAAGGAAAAGCTGATGAGCCCTTTTGGTGGCTCTCTATTGCTGGTACGAAAAGGATTGCGCCGCATTCTTCCGTCATGAGAATGAGATTCGAGCATGAGGGAACCTCTAATTAGTCGACTATGGTGCATGTTTCGAAACATTCAGCGACAAGGGAAGTAGGTGAAACGTATGGCAATCGGGTATCACGAGCTTCAGTTTCTGCGCTTCTCGGCGAAGCACGCGCCGTTCGGTCGCGTTGCGACGATCGGCCGACAAGAACTGAGTCTTGACAGGGAAGAAGTCTGTGGCCTGTTAGGCGTTGGGACAGAATACAAGCATGAGAAATATTGCGATGGTCTGCTGTTGCGGAATTTCGGCGCTGCATGTGTAGATTCTTGGGATTACTCTGACTACGAAGGAGCGAGCCATATTGCAGATATGAACAAGCCCCTGAACGAAAAATTGTCGAAATATGACACGGTAATCGATACCGGAACCCTGGAGCACGTTTACAATGCTCCGCAGGCACTTCTGAACGTGTCAGAGTTGTGCTGCGACGGCGGACAGATTTTACACGTGGTGCCAGGGAACAACTTTTGTGGTCATGGGTTTTGGCAGTTTTCCCCGGAACTATTTTTTTCACTGTACTGCGAGTCGAACGGTTACTCGGAGACGAGAGTCTTTCTGGCAAGTGAATTTCGAACTGATATTTGGTATGAGGTAAGAAAGCCTGAAAATGGTCAGCGGGCGAATGTAATATCGTTTACGCCCACTTTCGCGCTTTGCAGAACGGTGAAAGCCCGCAAGTGTCGCCATGATAGCGTTCAGCAGTCGGACTATATCCACATGTGGCAACACAATGGTAAACCGCAGGTCAAGGTCAGACCAATGTGGCGAGCAAAGATCGCATCGGCCCTTCAGACTTCGCCCCTTATTGACTTCGCGTTCTTCTCATACGTCAAGATTTCAGGTAAGCGGTCGTTATCAGACCGAAACCCACATCTGACTGCGCGTTCGGTGCGCTTTCTTGCCCAATAAACATTATGTAATCACCGTTGCTTGTTTGTGTCTAGCTGTGTATCGCGCTCGGCGGAGCCGTGTGCTCGTGGCAAGCAACACCGACTCGCGCTTCTGGAAGAGAGTCGCATGTACTCCGATATCCTCGTGTTCCGGTTTCCCTGTTGAAGAAACCGATCAGCTCTAGCGAAAAGAGACTTCTACTGATGAGCCTAGTCCTGAATCTTATCAGCAGAGCCGCCTTCACTTGGCGAAAGGACACCATTACAGGCCAACTCCTGAGGTTACCCCTGCGCGCCCTTAGGAAAGGCGCCACCGTTCCTATTCTTTCTGGCGCTGCAAAAGGCATAAAGTGGACTGTCGGATCCGGCGTTGCGGATTTTTGGGTGGGCACTTACGAGATCGAGAAGGCGAAACTCTTCGCGCGGCATGCCAAGCCTGGATGTACAGTTTATGATGTCGGTGCTAATGTTGGCTTCTATACTTTGCTTGCCTCGCGGGCAGTTGGACCGACGGGCCGAGTGGTTACGTTCGAACCATTACCGCGAAACCTAGCCTTCCTGCACCATCATTTGAGTCTGAATCACAATACCAACGTTACTCTTCTGGATATCGCTGTCTGCGACTCCGAAGGTATGACCCGATTCGTTGTCGACAACGATCCGAAAAAGGCGAGAATCACGGCTGTAGGGGGGGACGTTACCGTCCGCACGACTTCGCTTGATCGCCTGATGGGAGAACTTCCCTTGCCGGATCTAATCGAGATGGATATCGAAGGTGCCGAGTACTCGGCATTGCGTGGCGCCGAGCGAATGCTCCGGAAATCGAGGCCGGTGATCTTTCTTTCCACGCACGGTCGAGACGTTCACCGAGCATGCTGCGAACTGTTGCGCACTCTCGGCTACAAGCTGCACGCGATTGGCCCCATGTCGATCGATGACACGGATGAGCTTTACTGCGTGAAAGAACACTGAATCTGTTCCGAACGCGCTGTCCCGAAAGTTCCCCAAATGCTTATGACGACTGGACTACGTCGAAACCTGGGCGTCGGTTGAGGATGCTGACGTTTGGAGCGCCGCGCTCTTCCATGTGGTCCGAAGCAGGAACTGCATCGTTTTAATCCAGCAACCCCTGTATAGCTGATGCGGGATCTAATATCACTCGAAAGAGAGGAACTAACATGATCGTTACGCGAACACCATTTCGAGTCACCCTTGGGGGAGGCGGAACCGATTTGCCTTCGTTTTACCGCGAGCATGGCGGATTCGTTTTGGCGGTCGCTATCGACAAGTATATGTATTTGAGCGTTAATACACCAATTCTCGACGATCTCATTCGCGTTCGATACAGCAAAGCCGAGACTGTTTCATGCCGCGAGGAAGTCGAGCATCCGCTGGCGCGTGCGGCCCTCGAGCGCTTTGGCATTCAAGATGGGATCGAGATCGTCTCCATTGCCGATATCCCTGCCGGAACCGGGGTGGGTTCTTCGAGTTGTTACTTGGTCGGATTGATGAATGCGTTGCACGCCTTGACGCAAACCCCCGCCAGTCCGCAGCAGTTGGCTGAAGAAGCCTGCCATATCGAGTTGGAGCTTTTACACAAGCCCATCGGCAAGCAGGACCAATACATGGCCGCCTACGGGGGCCTCACGATGCTGGACATCGCCAAAGACGGTAAGGTCGGCGCGCATTATCTTTCAATCCCGGTCGATGTGGTAGAGGAACTCGAAAACAACCTGCTCTTGTTCTACACAGGTGACGTCCGCGATGCCACCGCCATACTCAGCCAGCAGGACGATGCGACGAAGAGAAAAGACACGGCCGTCGTCAGTAGTTTGACCGAGATCAAGGACATCGGGATGGAGATTGCCTCAGCGATCATGGCCGGCAATCTGCATCATTTTGGGGAGTTGATGGACAACCATTGGCAAGCAAAGAAGCGTCTGTCGAAGGGCATCACCAATCCTATGATTGACGCTTGGTACGAGCTGTCCAAGCGAAACGGGGCGATTGGTGGCAAGATCAGCGGGGCGGGCGGTGGCGGCTTCCTGATGTTGTACTGCGATGTGGGCAAGGCACAGGTACGCGAGGCCCTGCGCCTTGCCGGGCTACGGGAATTGAATTTCCGTTTCGAGTTCGAAGGTAGCAAGGTGGTCTTCGATATCGTGTCGCGCGATGCTCGCTTGGCGCACATGCGGCGCCAGAACCACGAGAACGGAGGGAAGGCAGTGGCCGCGCAGCTTTCAGCCTTCGCCCAATGAACCCGCTAAATTTCCAGCGAGGCTTCAGAGGTATAAAAGTCCTGGTGAATTTCTGACTCCGGTCTTCCTTGCCCGGAAGCCCGGCGCCGCATCACGGACCCGCAGAAGCCTTTTCAGCAACCAGCAAACCCGGATTGCAAAGGAGACCGAGCATGGCCCTTCTGTCGGGAAATGCACTAGAAAGACAGGCGCGACTCGAGCGCGAGACCGCCGCGGCGGCCGAGCACAAGACTGTTTCGGGGCTGCGCGTGAAAATATACGCAGACGGCGCGGACAGGAGCGCCATGCTGGAGATGTACGCCAACCCTCAGATTGCCGGCTTCACTACGAATCCCACGCTGATGCGCAAATCGGGCGTGATTGATTACCGGGCGTTCGCGCGAGAGATCCTTGAGCTTATCCCCGACCGGCCGATCTCCTTCGAAGTGTTCGCCGACGACTTCCCGGAAATGGAGCGGCAGGCGGCCGAGATTGCGTCCTGGGGAGCGAACGTGCTGGTCAAAGTCCCAATCACTAACACGCGCGGGGAATCGTCGGCGCGGCTGTTACGGCGGCTGTCGCGAGCCGGCATCCGCGTGAACGTGACGGCGCTGCTGACTTTGGAACAGGTGCGGAAAGCGTGCGAATGCCTGACCGATGGACCGCTAGCAAAGATTTCCGTCTTTGCCGGGCGGATCGCCGACACCGGACACGATCCGGTGCCTTTGATGGCCGCAGCGGTCGAATTGCTCCGCCCTTACCCGAACCTGCAGCTGATCTGGGCCAGCCCGCGCGAGCTGCTGAACATCTTCCAGGCCGACGCAATCGGCTGCCATATCATCACCGCCACTTCAGACATACTGCGGAAGCTCGACCTGATCGGAAAGGATCTCAACGAGTACTCGCTGGACACCGTCAAGATGTTCTATGAGGACGCGCGGAAAGCCGGATACCAGCTCTGAGGCGGCTGCGGTGCGAGTCGCATTCAGCAAAGAGGCGATTCGCGACGGCGGAGGTAGATCCAGTGAAGGGCTCAGCGGCGAGAGCAAAATCCGATGAAGCAATGGGTGAGCAGGGATGTCCTTCGAGAAGCAAGCACGGTCAACCTAGAACCGAGCCACGTGCTCGTCGGATTCAGGGTCCTCGGGGTGAGGGTGTACGCGGTGCAGATTCCCCAGGTAGTTGTGCTCTTGGAGAACTGGATTGCGGAGCGGTCCAGGAGCCGCTACGTGGCGGTCACAGGAATGCACGGCGTGATGGAAGCGCAGAGGGACACATCTTTTCGAGAGATCCTTAACACGGCAGATTGCGTGGTTCCCGATGGCATGCCGTTGGTCTGGCTCGGACGCTGGCATGGGTTCGCGTTAAAGCGTCGCGTGTACGGCCCGGAGCTCTTGGAAACATTCTGCCAAACGACAGGTACGAAATACCGGCACTTCTTCTACGGAGGGATAGCCGGTGTGGCTGGCCGACTGGCTGACTCTCTTGAACAACTGTACGGCATCCAAATCGCCGGCACTTATTCGCCGCCTTTCCGACTGCTGACCGAGGAGGAAGATCGAGAAATCGTTGCGATGATCCGCGCCTCGGCACCCGACGTCTTGTGGGTAGGCCTGAGTACACCCAAGCAGGAGCGATGGATGTACGCGCATCGCTCGAGCCTTGGCGTGCCCGTGATGGTGGGCGTGGGCGCCGCCTTCGATATCCATAGCGGTCGCAAAAAGCGGGCGCCTCGGTGGATGCAAGAGCACGGGCTGGAGTGGATGTTCCGCCTGCTTCAGGAGCCACGGCGCCTTTGGCGGCGCTACTTGGTTTATGGACCGGAATTTGCAGCTCTCGTATTGCTTGAATTATTGGGTCTGAAGAAAGTTCGCTGACGGCTCCATGAGGCGTCATTCTCTGGCCAAAGGTGGTAACTTAATTCGCGCTTCGGAAAAAGTTTGATAACCCTTGGCGCCATTTTAGGAGAAGTATTTTAATGGGCGATCATTTAGGTTTGGTTGTCGTTACTGGAGCGGGTGGATTTATCGGCGGGAATCTCATCGCGGATCTCCGCGCGCGAGGCCACAAGCAGATGAGGGCGTTAGACATAAAGCCTTTTGATGAGTGGTACCAGCGTTTCGATGACGTTGAGAATCTTTCGCTCGATTTGAATCTCAAGGATAACTGTGAGAAAGCCGCTCAGGGCGCCAGCGACATCTACAATCTCGCGGCCAATATGGGCGGAATCGGTTTCATCGAACACAACAAGGCGCTGTGCATGCTTTCGGTGCTGATCAATACACACATGCTGCAGGCGGCGGTGAAATTTGGCGTGCAGAGATTTTTTTATTCGTCGTCGGCGTGTGTTTACAACGGAGACAAGCAGAAGACCTTCGAAGCTCCGTCGCTCAAGGAACAGGACGCCTATCCCGCCCTCGCGGAAGACGGCTATGGATGGGAAAAGCTCTTTTCTGAGCGCATGTGTTGCCACTTCCGGGAAGATTATGGTCTCTACACTCGCGTGGCCCGCTTTCACAACGTTTACGGGCCCAGGGGTAGTTGGTACGGTGGGCGCGAGAAGGCCCCGGCGGCAATCTGCCGGAAGGTGATCGAAGCGAAGGTTTCTGGTAAGCACGAAATCGATATTTGGGGCCCAGGCAATCAGACCCGTAGCTTCATGTTCATCGATGACTGCCTGAAAGGCATCGATCTGATCATGAATTCAGAGATTCTGGAGCCGATCAATCTCGGATCGAGTGAGGCGGTAACGATAAATCAACTGGTCGATGTCGCGGAGGAAATTGCGGGGATCAAGTTGAAGCGCCGTTACAATCTCAGTGCGCCCAAGGGTGTGAATGGCCGGAACAGCGATAACACTCTCATCCAGAAGTATGTCAGTTGGGAGCCCAACACTTCACTGCGGATAGGTCTCGAAAAAACCTATCGTTGGATCTACGACCAGTATCTGGCTCGCGAGAGAGGCGAAACAGGAGTCGTTCGTGAAGCCACAGCAGTTGGAAGATAGATCTTCTATCGGATCGAAGCCTACAGCATGCCGCGGGGTCCAGAAGGAGCAGATGCGATGACTCAACGGGCGGTCTTTCTCGACCGCGATGGCGTGATCAACGCCTACGTATACAACCCGGAGTTCGGCACAGTCGATTCCCCGGCCAACCCGGACGAGCTTGCTCTCTTACCAGGGGCAGCCGAGGCGATCACGAAGCTGAACGAGGCGGGGCTGGTGGCGATTGTCGTCTCGAATCAGCCGGGGATCGCGAAGGGGCGATTCACTCTGAAGCTGCTCGAAGCAATGACCGAGAAGATGAAGCGGCTGGTGGCGGGGGCGGGAGGAAGATTGGACGCGGTGTATTACTGCCTGCACCATCCCGAAGGCACGATCGACGGCTACCGGCTTGCGTGCCAGTGTCGGAAGCCGAGTCCTGGGCTTCTTCATCAAGCTGCGCGGGAATGGGGGATCGACCTTGGCCAGTCATACATGGTCGGGGACGGCGTAGTGGACCTACTGGCCGGACGGCAGGCAGGCACAAGAACAGTTTTCGTCAGCCCGAGGAAAGGCTACGTCTTTTCTGAGCTGGAGCGCCAGAACGCATGGCCGGATTTGATCGCCGGTAACCTCCTCGAAGCGGTCGACCTAATCAAGGTTGTCGAAAACGGCCACTGGCACGGGCCGAGCGTGGATTGGGCCGACCGGGAACTCGCGAATGAAGCGCCACCTTACACGCCAGCTTACATTCAGGAAGCCATGGAGATCCTTCGGCGGCTCGACCAACGTGCGATCGAACGGATGGTGGGCCTGCTGGTCGAGCTGCGTCGGCGGGGCGGACGACTCTTTTTTCTCGGAGTCGGAGGCGGTGCCGGGCACGCTTCGCATGCAGTGAACGACTTCCGCAAGATTGCTGGAATCGAAGCCTACACGCCCACCGACAACGTTTCGGAATTGACGGCACGCGTGAACGACGACGGATGGGAGACGTCGTACGCGAATTGGCTGCGGGGCAGCCGGCTAATAGCGAACGACATGGTATTTGTTTTCTCCGTGGGTGGAGGCGACGCCGAAAAGAAAATTAGCGCAAACCTGGTTCGGGCCCTCGACTTTGCGAAAGAGGTAGGCACCGCGATCTGCGGTGTGGTCGGCCGCGACGGAGGTTATACTGCCCAGGTGGCCGATGCTTGCGTGTTGATCCCCGTGTTGAACCCTTCAACCGTTACGCCCCACACCGAATCCTTCCAGGCCCTAGTTTGGCATCTGCTCGTGTCTCATCCTGCCCTGAAGGTAGCCGAGATGAAGTGGGAGTCGGTGCGAGCCCACAGTTCTGCCGGCTAATCTTCTGCCGCAGGCTGGTCCGAACGATTTCGTCAGTCAGCTCGGTTCCAGGAAGCGAAGCGTCCATGCCTCTGATGAACCCGAGCCTAGTCAGCGAAGGCGGCGCTCCGGCTCCATGGTGCAAGAAAAACAATTCTGGTCACCCAACCCTATTTCTTCGTGTGGACCTTACGGCGACAATCGCAACACAAGGTGATCAAATTGGTCACTCGAGCATCCCCCCATGTGACTGTGCGGGACGATATGGTGCACCTCGAGATTCTTCGACCCGCCACCATCCCGCCCGGGAACCTGCCTGCAAAGATCCTTGTACGCCTCGGGTGCTAGCTGTCTGCGAGGCTGTTTGGGTCTCAGTCCCGACACGGGACCCCGGTGATCTCTTGCAAAGGTTTCTGCTGCAGTGCACTTGGCAGCAAATTGTAAAGCCGAGACATCGAGAGCAGCAAGATATCCTGACCTGTCCGACCCGAGCCTCAGGGCGGCGGTTTCGAGCACCTGTTCGATCACATGCAATTGGCTCTTGTGCATCTTAAAGTTAAAGGTCTCGTCCAAGACTGAATGGCGGAGGACGCAGTCATGTGCGAACTTTTCTCCGGCACTGACAAGGAAAAATTCAGGGAAATATCACCTCGTCGGCAAGCTCCTTCGATGACAAATGTTCCAATTTAGACCAATTTACAGGAGACTTCGCGCACCGGAGCCTCAAGTGGAATAGGGAACTAACAGGGAAATCTCGACGGAATGCTGCGAAGAAGCCGCGAAGAATATTGCTCAGCCGTCGTCTCACCAGCGCGCGGAGTACCAAGACGCCCCAGCGCTATTGCTTTGCAGTTAATTCTGCATCCTTCGTTCAGTTCGGCTTGAAGCATTTTCGGTGGATGCTACCGTGGCAATCAGCGCAGAGCGTGATCAGATTTTCGTCTGTGTCGTCACCCAGTAGACTTCGTGAGCAAATGTGGTGGACCTGAAGACGATCGGAACTGCCGCAATACTGGCATCGCCATCCATCACGTTCCAACACTTCGATGCAGAGTTTGCGATAAGAATCTGGGTCCAGCCGCAGTCTCGGTCGTCGTGGTCGGAAACCATTCATTGGACTTTCCCCATTTGCTGCATGAACTCCATTCTCTGCGGATCCGGAAGCAGGGAATAAAGTCGACCGAGTGCGAAAAGCAGGGAGTCGGAATTACCATCCTCGAGGTGAGCTCCGGCAAGAAAATCGGCACAAATCATCTCTAAGCAATAGCCGCGGGATTTGCTCGCGCCGAGCATCAGCGCCGCCGTCTCGAGCGCTCGCTCAATCACAGGCAGCTGGCTCTTATAGAGTTTGAAGTAGATGATCTCCCACGGCTCCGTCTCCTGGCCAGTCAAATGCCTCTCAACCTCTCTCTTGAATCCTTCCTTTGGAAGCTCGATCGCTTTGTGCAACCAGGTTGCACAGTCAAACTGTTCACCGTCTCGCCGTGCCACTTTCGCAAGTTCGGCTGCTTTCGACCACCCGACTTGCTGCAAGTCGTGGTGAATGCGGCGAGGCAGTTGCTCGTGGATGGCCATCAGGTAGTAGGCTTTGCGCCTAGACTCCGGAAAACGTTTCGTCAAAAAATCATCGAATGAGCCGAGGTTTTCGAGCCTCCAGTATTGGCCCGCTCGCACTTCGCACAGGTATCGACCCAGTTCGACGAACCGCGTGTCCTTCTCTTGCTCGGCATGACGCTCCCAGGACAAGATCTCATCCACCTTGTCGAGAACGAACAAAGCGCGGCGCCGATTCAGTTTGGGTTCCACGAACACATGCCCGTTAGTCGTCAAATTGGTCAAGCCAATCAAGATCCATTGCTCCCGGTCGGCGAATGAGTTTGGAATCCATGAGCTGCTGATTTCCCAGGCAGAGGCCTAGATGGGAACAGCCGACGCATCCGTTTTGTGGAAAGCGAATTCCGCTGTGCGGGAGAAAATGGCCGGCTTCAATCTGCTCGACGGCGGTTTCCACCAGTTGGCCAAACTCCCGACGCTGTTCTTCGTCGATGGATGTCTTCAGATACTGAATTTCGGGCGCGCTCTTTCGAATAAATACCACCAGAGAGACATCCGCGATTCCAGTCATCCAGGAATAGCAGACCAGCTGTGGATCGAGCGACAAGAGGCCATCGGGCTGTTCCGGATAGCGCGATCCAGTCGTTTTCCAATCGAGGATGCAATTCGTCCCGTCCAGCTCACCAATCGCATCGACGTAAGATACAAATTCGCTTCCGCACGGAAGCGATCGTGTACATTTGACCTGAAGATTTCTCTTTGGGCGGCGGATCCGCACACGATCATCCTGCGCGAATCGTTCGAGCAGGTGAACACCCTGGTGATACAGCCTGTCCCAGGAGTCGTTCTTCGCATACTGGAGCGCTGCGTCCTGATGTTCTTGCCACGCCTTAAAGAACGTAGCGGTCGAATCTTCTTCGCGGAAATAGGCTGCCAGGGCGTTCTCGAAGCAGCGACCGAAAATCATCGAGGCCCGATCTTCCTTTTCGCGCCAACCGTCGAGGTATCGATAGCGATACATCCGTGGGCAGCGAAGATACTGGCTAATCTGCGTGAAGCTGTAAGTCATTCGATCCTCCCGCCACGACGCCTTCGCGAACATCCTTCGAGATGAATTCCCATTCGCTCGCTGGCGCGAATCCTTCGAGGTTTACAAAAGCGCGGCCCGCAAAGGTTTTTCTCGTAGCGCGCACTACGCCAGTGAGACCGAGCAAAGCTTTTTCATCCACTTCGTCGCGGCCGAGCAAGTCGGTGTCGTAGCCGAAATCCCGAAGAAACCAGTTCAGTTTCCAGAGCGACTTCTGGGTGCAGTAGATTCGTCCCGAAACTTTGAGTGAGGCGAGATCGTTGGGCTCGAGGATCGCGAAGCTGAGAATGAAGAAAGGTTTTTGCGGATGCCAGCGATAGTAAGCTCGATCGACCCGAACCAGGAACACGCCTTCCAGAACTCCATCGCCACCTGATGCTTCAGCATGCAGGCCTGGAAAATGTCGTTTCATGACTTCACCTCCTCAAGCTGGTTGTAGCTGTTCAACTTGCAAATCAGCGCGGCACGATCCTTGGCGGCTTCGTCAGCCAGCGTGGAAATGAAGGCTTCGACCAGGTCTCGGCTGGCATCGCGGAGCGTTTCGATTCCGCAGAAGTCAGCCGCATAGCGTTTTACGAGGGTGGGATCGAGTTCGTATTTGCGAATCAGCAGGCAGAGTTGGTCCCGCAACCGCGGGTGACCATTGTTTGAACCATTCGAAGCACACGGTTTACTTGGCCGCGCGTGATAATCGGAGGGACTTGGTGCGCTAGACGGCGATCCCAGCTCTTCAGCCGAGCAAATCCCAATTCCATAGGCCTTGCGCAGGGCGCGATTAACAGCCCTTGTCTCAGCGACACGCATTTCAGCACCGTGAACTATCGACGAAACGTTGGAGGGATTGGCATCCCCATAGCCTTCGAAGCCCTTCGATCTTCGATTCTTGAAGACGATCGCCTTAAAAACCCAACAGCTCTGATTAGGGTCTGAGTAAATTCTCTGCAGTATCGTCTTAATTCCCACGCATCCGCGTCGTTGGGCAATATGCAGTAAGCCGGAATTAGTTATGAACCACCGGCCGTCCAGCATCCTAAGGTGCCCGGCGCCGATCGAAAGAGAATGCCTCTTGGTTAGATCGGCCAAACATGAGATTGCTTCCGCCGGCAACGTACCCCAGCGATTGCGAGCCAATCTCGCATTGGATCTCAGCAGTCCGATTTTTCTTCGCACGGAATCTCCTATATCAGAGCGATACCACGATGAAAATGCAGTCATGGATTTCGAAGTTCGCCATTTGTTAAGCTACCGACCTATCGATCGTGTCCGTTAGTGTTCTGTACTCGTAAAAAGAATACTCTCAAAATGAATAAAGTCAAGGGTAAATTCGCGGGACGCCCGCGCCGTTCCGATAGCAACGTGGACCTAAAGGCCGTGGGGCTGCGGATTCGACAACTGCGCGGTCAAACAAGCCAGGAGGAGTTTGCAAAGGGATTGGGGATCAGTCAGGCTCAGTTGTCGAAATATGAGCTGGGTCAAAGCGCACCTCCTCTCGGAGTATTAGTGGCGCTGGGAAAGTCGCAGGCGATAAGTGTAGATTGGCTCCTGACAGGAAAAAAACAGAACGCGGAGCGATGGAGCAATATATAGACGATCCAACCGGTCTCGAACGATCACAGAGTGCTATGATGTTGGGGTTATTTGTGTGGATGGTGTAGCGTTGCTCAGGTGTGCGAAGCATTCTTAAGCGCGGAGCCAACGGTTATAAGGACGAGGGCGCAGCCTTCCTCCAACGCCTCATTACTAGATCGCGACGGGGGAACAAGGGATCAGATAGGAGCTGAGACTCTTCGGGGATCAGTTAGCTGGCTGGGAAGTCAATCGAATGGTTGCTTATTGGTGAACTATAAGTTTCTGCGGACGAATCACGATCCCTGCTGTATCGCCCTCTAATGCGACAGTTAAATGTAAGTCGTCTGATTCGATCAACCGGTGTGAAAAGACAACAGGCCGCTCATGTGATATAGTGTAAATCGTAATATGTAGGACACGGCTCCAGTTACTCGGAGCCGGGACGAAGGTCGCGGACGCACCCACATATTGGGTCGTCCGTTTTTTTTTGGGGGGGCGTATCGTTAACGCGACGGAACGGTCTTGTATGTCATCTTCACAGAAGCGCGGTGTGATTGACGCCGTCACGACAGCGGGCTGTGCTTTCCCCGACGCAACCGTTTTGGAATTGATTCGCGATCCCCAAAAACCGGAAACGTTAAATCTTTTGACATGGACCGGAAGAGTCGTGGCCGCTGGTCCCGAAGCACGGCACGGCGGGAAACGATATGTGCCAATTTCCCTCAATCCAACGGTTTTGAGAGCAGTGCAATTTCCCACGCATGTGGCACAAAAAGAAAGTACCGAAAAACTATTTTGGGATACGCACGAGCTTCTAACCAAGCATTTAGACCAACCGCAACCATGCACGGACAGTTTGGTTTTCTGCGTTTTTTGCTCCTGGCTGCTGAATGCTCTGCCAATGGTTCCATTGGTGTGGATAGATTGCAGTCCAGGAAGTCCGTGGCGTGCTGCCATGCACTTGCTCAGTCTTCTCTGCCGGAGATCTTTGCCTCTAATGGGAGTCGGCCGAGCTGAAATTCGTTCTCTTCCGATGGCGATCAACCCGACGCTGATTTTGCATGAACCTGATATGAGACCGGCGATGCAACGGATCCTCATCGGCTCAACGCATCGCGGCGCAAACATTTCGGGCGGCGGAAAGATCACGGACTTGTTCAGTGCCAAAATTGTTCTGTCCCAATATCTGCCAACCGCTACCGGAGGTGAGGATGCAATCTTCAAGATTACACTCTTGCCGACAGCACGAGATCTTCCTAGCCTAGATTCAAATCTTAGCAGGCGAATCGGCGAAGAGTCCCAAGCGCGATTTCTTGGATATCGGCTGCGGAACTTGGGCAGTGTGGAAACCCCCAACTTCGATATGGGCGACTTGGCCCCATCGCTTCAGGAGCTTGCGAGATCGATGGCGTCTTCAGTCGTCGGGAACGCTGATTTGCAAAAACGAATCGTGTCCGCTCTTCAAGCCCAAAACGAAATGCTTCGCGTTGAGCGCTCACGAGAAATCGAATTCGTGGCGATTGAAGCACTTCGTGATTTCTGCCACGAACCCGAAGGGTCCTACGTTCGATCCAAAGAGCTTGGAAAAAGGATTGAGACGATTTGTGCAGGCCGCGGTTGCGTAGAGGAGTGCTCCCCAGAACGCGCTGGATGGATTATGCGAAGGATGGGCCTCCAGCCCGAAAAGATCGATGCAAAGAGCAACGGCCTTAAATTGACAAGTCAAAATCGAAAGCAAATACATTACATCGCAGCCAGGTATGGTGTCCCCTTGCCGCCGAAGCAACTCGTTCAGTGTACGCACTGCGACGAACTGAGAACTAGGCCGCCGTGAACAGCACTCGTGGAGGTGTGGAGGATGTGGAGGATTATATCATCGGAGGCAATCTCTTGAGTAACTCACAAGTTAATTAACATCTGCAGCAACTCCTCGAAGATTGGGCTGCTTTAGAAAGTCGCGGCGTGCCGCTCGAACCCTTCGAACATCGTTGCGGGGTTGATGATCAGCGCCGTGGCGTTGACCTGCTTGTACGGCAATGGGGGGACCCGGATTCCAATCGCATTTTCGAACTTTCATTCGGGGCATTTGCATACACCTTGCAGGCTTTCATACGTTCGGACGGCGGACAAAGGGCGATCATCACGCATTGGTACTTGGAACTTCCCTGGCCGGATCGCGTCGAATGGCTGCAAGACCCGAGAGACGAGGGCAAGAGTTCGGTGGTTTATGCTTTCCCTGGTAAGGACTGGTGGGAGTACTCGCGTCAAGAGGTCCTTAATCACAGGCTCACAGGAGAGATAGCGCACGGTGAGATCCGTCAAGGTCTTTTGTTAGGCACAAGTTGGCATCCACCGCCAGATACGTATCGGCACGGCGAAATGATCCCGACGATTCTCACGGTAGTTGATCAGTGGGATCACCCACATTTTGGGACATTTGAACTGTATCTGAGTCGACCGCCGCGGCCCAAAAAGACGACCAGCCAAAATCGCGTTAGGAGGAGCATATTCTCGGATCGGGATCCTGTACCCGTGCGTTGATGGCGGCCCGTTGGGCTGTCGAAGATACAGAGACGATGTTCCACGGTCCTGAGAAGCTCACCCGCTATCTTGCCAGCAGAGCCAGCGCTTTTCCTTCGAGATTTCTCGTCTCGAGTTCGCTCATGGCGCCGGCAGGTACTGCGAAGTTGGCGCGCGGAACATCGCATTGTCCTTGTCATACCACGTCCGCGATCCTGGACTCCATCTCCTGAAAATACATCATGCCCGCCATGAGCATGGCAACCACGATGGCCGCCGACACGAACCAAGCGACTCAAAGATCGGGACGTGATTGCCTCGCGTAGAAGCGGCGGTCATATTCCTGGCGTTTATATGGGCGGAGACGAAACAGCAGGAGCAATCGGTCAAGCGGGCCAGAAGAACCAGACCGCCTTACATTCTCGCTATCGCAGGAAGGGCGCTTATGCTTCGCTTTGCTCACAGGAGCGCCGGACATGCGCCCAACATGCTACCAAAGGTTACGCGTCTTCAGCATTCGGATTGCGCATTGACCTGCCCCCGCTGGCCTTAGTCCTGCATTGGCGCGCTAGGGATCCGTACGGCGGGAACTTGGAGCAGGCGGTGCTTTGCGTGGCACCTCGAGGAGCTTCGCCATTCCATGACGATCGACGGCGCTATTCCGATTCGGAAAAAGCTCCGAGAGATCGTACCTGAGTATTTTGAGCCCGACCGCCGTCAAGAAAACGACCAAACTGCCATGCCCGCTGTATTGCGACAAGTAGCAGGCCACACATAGCCGTGCATCCGTTTTCGGCTGCCTACTTCCTTCCGCCCGACTCCCTTCGCATTCTGCAATCACCGTCTCCCCCTGCTGGCTCGGATTCTGCCCAGAGAACGGTGCCCAAAAGACATCCCCTGAAGTCTACGTCTGGGAACGGTGTCGCCATCCGCGAAAGTGCAGCGCCGTGTGACGCTGAGGGTAATTCCCGAACTTGCGTTCCAGGCCGCGACCCAGCGGGGAGGTGGATTGCATTTCGTCGAGCCGCTAGGTTTTGCCGACTTCATTCGCCTGGAGCAAAGCGCCTTCTGCGTTCTCACCGATAGCGGCACGGTTCAGGAAGAAACCTGCATACTCCGAGTTCCTAACGTGACGATCCGCGACGTCACTGAGCGCCCTGAAACCGTCGAGTGCGGATCAAACGTTCTCGCTGGCTGCGACACGCAAAAAATCCTCGAGACAGTCGATCTGGTTACGTCCAGTCCCCCGAACTGGCAGATTCCTCTCGAATACCTGGCGCCGGAGGTTGCCAACACGGTCGCGCGCATCATGATGGGCTCCCGCCTTTAATCTCCTGAATCTTCTGCCTGGAAAGTCTCCACATTTCGGATTCCATCTTCGTCCTCTTGTTCGCACCCTCTGGAAGTTTCGCTTTCTCTTCGCTCTTAACCGCATCGTTATACCGCGAGCATTCGATGCAAACCGGGCAACGTCCGAGTGTATGATTGGCTCCTTTCCGCCGGAGGGGGACAATGGCCGCAACCTGGAAAGGGTTTCTCACGTTCGGGATGGTCTCCATCCCAATTCAACTGACGCCGGCTGCCCGGTCTGAACGAATCAGTTTCAATCAGCTTCACTCCGTGTGCCACACCCGCATCAAACAACCCACCTATTGCCCGACGTGCGAGAAATTCGTCGATCGCTCGGAAATTGAAAAGGGCTACGAATACGAGAAGGATCAGTATTTGATGTTCACGAAGCAGGAGCTCGAAGAGATCGAGCCCGAATCCGCCCAGACGATGGAGATTCTGAGTTTCGTGAAGGCCGAAGAAATCGATCCGGTTTATTTCGACAGCTCTTACTACGCCGAGCCAGGCGAAGGCGGCGTGAGGGCCTACAATCTGTTGCTCGACGCCATGCGGAAATCCGGTTACTCAGGCGTCGCAAAGGTCACCATGCACGGACGCGAAAATATCGTCATCATCCGCGCCCGCGACAATGGCTTCACTCTTCACACTATGTTCTACAAGAACGAAATTCGAGCGATCGCAGAAAATGCCAAGTTGAATCAGTCGGAGTTAAAGCCGGCGGAATCGAAGCTGGCCATGCAGCTGATCGAAACGCTCGCGGAATCCTTCAACCCCGATCAGTATTCAGACACGTATCAGCAGGAACTGGAAAAACTGATCGAAGCGAAAGCCCATGGTAAGAAGTTGACGGTGATGCCGCGCGCCAAACGTGAACATGTTCCGGATTTGATGTCGGCGCTGAAGAAGAGTCTCTCGGCGGAGCCGGCAAGGAAATCGTTACTGCGCGCCGTGCCAAAGACCAGCGAAAAGCAAAGGAAGGCGCGCAAGGCGAGCTGAACGGCGTGCGCTCTCGCGGGCGTGAAATCGCCAAGCCTGCAAGCCTAAGCCAGAGCTTTTCGCAAGCGCTTCGTCGTCTTCTGCAACTGCTTCTTGAGCGACTCCACCTGCTTCGAAATCTGCTCGAGCTCTTTTTTCGCCAGCACGCCCGCCTTCGCCACTTTGTGTGCGGTGCGATTGGCCTTGCCCATCGCAGTGCCGATTTTTTCCGCCGCTTCATTCAACAATTTGTTCTTTTTCGCCATCAGTCTCCTCCGTGTGAAACCTCAGCCATCGTATACAGGGCACGATAGATCGTCAATCAGGATCGGATGCCGCGGGATGCCGCGTCTAGCTCGCAGCTTCCTGCTTCGCGGAGCCCTCTTCATCGAGATACTTCACGAACACAACTTCATTTTGCGCTTCGTTATAAAGAAGATCATCCACATTGGCTTTCGCCAAAAGCAATCCAAATCCTCCAGGACGCAAACCTTTCTGCTGGCGCACTTCGTCATGCTTCGTAGGCTCGTCGGCTCGATGGCTAATTGCGGCGTGTTCGAGTTCGGCAAATTTGAATCCAGGACCGGGATCCGCAATCCGGTAGAGGACCATCCGGTTGCCTCGGAGATAAGAAATCCGCACTTTGCGGCTCGGGTCAAGTTTCCCGCCCCATTCCACCGCGTTGAGCAGTAACTCGTGAAACGCCTGCCCCACCGAGCGCTGCACTTCCTCGGACAATCCCGCTTTCATGTGTGACATGAACGCTTCAATGCGTTCGGCCGCTTCCAACGAACACGGGACAGAAAGTTCCACCCACGTGGGCCGTGCGGAAATTACTTCGATCGGTAAAGTCTTCGATGTTTTCGCAAGCGTCTCGCGCACCAGCGTCAGCAGCGATTTCGGTTCGATCGGTTTGGCCATATACTGATACGCTTCCTCGCGAATCGCGCTCAAGAGCGTTTCGGGCGTGTCGTCCGAGGTCATCACAATTACTTTCGGCTTCTTGCTGCTCTTCTTCAGCGCCGACAATACTTCCAGGCCGTTCTTCTTGGGCATCCAGACGTCGAGTAACGCCAGGTCGAACTTATCCTCTTTCAATTTCTTCAGCGCCGCCGCCCCATCCGGAACGGACACCACCGTATATTTTCCGTCGCGCAGAATTTCGGTCAGGAGCAGCCGCGTTGTGCGGTCGTCATCAGCGACAAGAATGCGCGTCATCGTTTCCTCCGCGATACATGCTGCAGGCGGTTGTTTCGTCCGGTCCTGCTGGGCTTCGTCCTAGACTGGGCCTTTGCACCCTTCGGGCTGCCGACGGATTGCAGTGCCGGTAAGAGCCGCGCAAGCTCGTCTTCCAGGGTGGCGTACAGTTCCCAGTCGCCGTCGAGTTTACCCTCTCGGCCGGTTTTTTCAATCTCCCGCGCTGTTTCGCAAGCGCTCGAAGGCCCGAAGTTCCCGACCGATCCTTTCAGGGCGTGAGCAGCCTCCGCCAGGGCTCGCGGATCGCGCGCAGAAAGACCACCCCGGATTTTTGCCATCATTTTGGGACAGTCGTGCCTGAATGTTCCAATCAACGATCCCAGAAGCTTTCGATTCCCGTCGAAACGCGCAAGAAGTTTTTCTGCGTCAATAGCGCCTTCTGTTTTCATCTGATCTGCTGGCTTCGCCTCCCCGCCCATAGCTGTCGCCGAGGATGGCAACGCACCCGTTTCAATGATCTGCGTAAATAATTTTGGGTCGATCGGCTTCGGAATGTACCCGTCCATTCCTGCGGCGAGGCATCTTTCACGGTCACCGGGCATCGCGTGAGCGGTCATCGCGAAAATTGGAATGTGCCCGCTGTTGCTTTTCTCTTTTCTTCGAATTTCTTCCGTCGCTTCGATGCCTCCCATCTCCGGCATCTGAACGTCCATCACCACCAGATCGAATTTGTGTTTTTCCAGAGCCGCGAGCGCTTGTTTTCCATTCTCAGCGACGATCGCCGAATGTCCCCTGCGCTCCAGTAGATGCAGCACCAGTTCCTGGTTCACGGGATTGTCCTCTGCAACCAGCACCCGCAACTTGCGCTGCGCACCCCGCGCCATGCTTCGCGCTGCCGATGGCCGCACCTTCTGACGAACGGGAACGTGGAGTGCAGTTACGATCGCATCCCACAGTTCCGATTGCTTCACCGGTTTGGTCACCGCGGCGGCCGCGCCCGCGCTTTTTGCTCGCGCTTGGTCTTCGCGGCGGCCGGCAAACGTCAGGAGGATAATCGTCACTCCGCGAAGACGCGTATCCTTCTGCAAGCTCGCTGAAAGATCGAACCCATCCATTCCCGGCATGTGTCCATCGGCCAGGACAAGTCGAAACGGCTTGCCCTTTTTCTGCGCGTGCTTCAGCGCCTCAAGCGCCGCTGGACCACTTGCGGCCGCAATTGGCTTCATCTTCCAGTTGGTGAGCATCTCTTCCAGAATCTTGCGGCTCGTCGAGTTGTCGTCTACCACCAACACCGGAAGATCGAGCAATTTCACGGGCACCGACGCTGGCTCGTTGACGGCCGAAGTTTGCAGTCCCAGCCGCACCGTGAAGTGAAACGCGCTCCCTCGACCCGGTTCGCTCTCCAACCAGATCCGGCCTCCCATCAGCTCCGACAGTTGCGACGAAATCGAAAGACCGAGCCCTGTGCCGCCGTACTTTCTCGTGGTGGAAGCATCGCCTTGAGCAAACGCTTCGAAGATAGCTTTCTGCTTTTCTGGTGGGATTCCGATGCCTGTATCTGTCACGGAAAAGTGCAGAACCACGTCTTCTTTCGTTCTGGATTCCACGCTCGCATTCAGAACCACTTCGCCGCTTTCCGTGAATTTGATCGCGTTGCCCACCAGGTTTACCACGATGCGTCGAAGCCGTTCCGCATCTCCCATCAACGCATCGGGCACTTCCGAAGCCACGTGACAGGCCAGTTCGAGCTCCTTCTGCTGCGCACGCACAGCCAACGCTCGCAGCGTGTCCTCCAGCATGTCCCGCAGCACGAAATCCACCCGATCGAGCTCCAGCTTCTTCGCTTCCGCCTTCGAAAAATCCAGAATGTCGTTGATCAGGTTCAGAAGCGAACCGGCGGAATTCTTCACGGTCACCAGGTATTCGCGTTGCTGCGACGTGAGCTTCGTATCGAGCGCCAATTCCGTCATTCCAATCACGGCGTTCATTGGCGTGCGAATTTCGTGGCTCATGTTTGCCAGAAATTCGCTCTTCGAGCGCGTGGCCTCTTCCGCTCCCGCCTTTGCAATTTCCAATTCGTGCACAAGCAGCGCGAGCCGCCGCGCATCCGCCTCCTGCGCGAGCCGCGCTGCTTCGAGGTAGTCCGCATAGAGCTTCAGCTCGCTCTCCGCTCGCCGCCGCTCCATGAATTGCCCGATTTGGCTGCCGATCGAATCGAACATTTCCAACAATTCGGGTTCGTGCGTCCGGATCTCGCTGCTCACGAATTCGATCACGCCCACCACGCGGTCGTCGATTCGGATCGGAAACCCAAACGCCGAATGCAAACCCTCTTCTCTCGCAATCTTGATTCGAGGAAAGTTTTCTCGTCCGGGCACGTCCGTAGCCCATTTGGATTGGCCTGTTTCCCAGACGAGTCCCGGTAAACCTACTCCTCGCCGGAACGTGAGTTCGCGCGTAGCTTTTTCGAAGCCGGGAAACTCCTGACCCGGCAAATGCCACAGATCCACGCAGCGCAGCACATTGGCCAGCTCGTCCAGCCGCCAAAAAGCGCTCATCTCCCAACCGAGCCCTTCGCAGATCGCGCGCAAAATCAAGGGTGACGCCGTGCCCAGGTTTTCCGCTTCAGACAGAACACGGGTCAGCGTGTAACCCACCGACAATCGCCGCTCCGCGCGCTTGCGAAGCGTAATGTCTCGTGCTGCTGCGAAAATCAGGCTTTGATCGCTGCTGGGCGTCGCGTTCCACAGCAGCCAGAGATAAGTGCTGTCGCCGCAGCGAAAGCGATTCTCGAATGAAAACGTAACCGCGCCGTCTGCGATTTTCTGCGCTTCCTGGAGGGTGCTATCGCGATCGTCCGGATGAACGAATTCGATGTACGGCCGCGAAAGAAGCTCTTCTCTGGAAATTCCCAGCGTCTGTTCCCAAGCCGGGTTGAGCCGCTTGAAATATCCGTCAAATCCCGCGATACAAAAAAGGTCCGATGAGAGATTGAAGAGTTGGTCGAGCTCGCCTTCCACAATCCGGCGCTCGCGAACCGCTTTTGAAAGATCGCCCACGCTGCGCCGCAGTTCGAGCTCGTTCACCACCAAACGGCTGAGCGCCTTCAACGCTTCGAGTTGGTCGGCCGAAAGCTCACGCGGCACTCGATCGATCACGCAGAGAGTGCCGAGCGCGTATCCCTCCGCCGTGCACAATGGCGCACCGGCATAAAACCGGACGTTGGGATTCCCGGTTACGAGCGGATTCGAACGGAAACGTTCGTCGGCGAGCGCGTCAGGCACCACCAAGACGCCCGAATCCTGGATCGCGTGCGCACAAAACGCGATATCGCGCGGTGTCTCTGTATCCTCGATTCCCACTTTCGCCTTGAACCACTGGCGATTCTCGTCAACGAGGCTTACGAGCGCTATCGGCGTGCCGCAAATCAAAGCAGCCAGGCGCGACAGATCGTCGAACTCCTGCTCGGGCAGCGTATCGAGAATTGCATAGCGATGAAGCGACTCGAGACGCGCCGCTTCATTCTCGGGTAGGGGCGCTTTCATGGGAGGCGTGGACCGGTGCGAAAAGCCGGCTGCGCGCCACCTTATTATGGCGGCTGCGCGGCGCAAGTCAACGAATCGTAACTAGCGGACTAGCGCTGCGTTTGCTCGCCCCAACTGTTCGCGTGAGAGAAACACTTTCCAAGGTGAAACTGCGAGCTTCGCATTTGCACTCTGGCGCGGCATCGCGAGAGAATGGCGCTTGAAAACAAACTCGTGAACTTGTCGCGAGATATGCAAATGGGAGGAAATCGTGGCTACACCGACAGGACAGGCACAACCCAATCCAGAAAGGATTTTTGACACTCTTAACGCGCACCAGAAGACTGCCGCGCTGAAAGCCGGAATCGAACTCGAGA
Source organism: uncultured Acidobacteriota bacterium (assembly GCA_963721825.1). Taxonomy (GTDB): domain Bacteria; phylum Acidobacteriota; class Terriglobia; order Acidiferrales; family UBA7541; genus Palsa-295. The sequence goes on from CAVRLE010000005.1 coordinate 341,387, forward strand.
TGTTTACCGCAATCGGAGAAGGAGCGAACACCGCTGCCGCATTGGCGAGACGCTGCCAAGCCTCCGAACGCGGCATGCGAACTCTGTGCGACTACCTCACCATACTTGGTTTCCTGGCGAAACAGGACCAGAAGTATTCGCTCACTCCTGATGCTGCGACATTCCTGGATCGGCGCTCGCCCGCCTACGTCGGCACGATCGCGGGATTTCTTACAGCTCCCGAAATGTTCGACCGATTCAAGGACTTGACGGCTGTGGTTCGCAAGGGTGGCTCGCTTCAGGACGACCGAGGCACCACCGAGGTGAACAATCCTATTTGGGTTGAGTTCGCCCGTTCAATGGCAGCGATGCAAAGGCCGGTTGCCGAAGGGGTCGCGAAGATTGTCAACGCGGATGCGGGCGAGAAGTGGAAGGTGCTCGATATCGCGGCGGGGCACGGCGTGTATGGCGTGGCGATCGCGCGGCACAATCCGCACGCGGAAATATTCGCTGTCGACTGGCCCGCCGTGTTGGAAGTGGCGAAAGAAAATGCGCGGGCCGCAAAGGTTGACTCGCGCTACCACACGATTCCTGGAAACGCTTTCGAAGTGGATTTTGGAGCGGGCTACGATCTCGTGTTGCTCACCGGTTTTCTGCATCATTTCGATCCGCCCACGATCGAAAAGTTGATGCGGAAAGTGCACGCGGCGCTCGGGCCGAACGGCCGGGCGGTGACCGTGGAATTCGTGCCCAACGAGGATCGCGTTACGCCCGCTACTGCGGCTGGCTTCAGCCTGATCATGCTCGCTTCGACGCGAGCCGGCGATTCGTATCCGATGTCCGAGTACGATCGCATGTTCCGGAATGCGGGGTTCTCGTCCAACGAGTTGCGGCCGACGCCCGGGCCGCAGAGCTTCATCATTTCGCGGAGATAGAACTTCCCTTCATCCGCGAGCATCATCTCGCGGGCGTAAGAGATCGTTTTCGTCCGCAATTTATTTGCTTGTGGGATTTGCGAACGCGACCGTAAGAAGAGTTTTTTGTTCCATCTCGTGCGCTTTGTGCGAGCCGGTAGCTGGGCTTGCGCTTGCGGAACGTTTTACGGAGCGCACCGAGCGGCCACGCGCGAGACGTTCGAGGCGCGGCAGCATGAATGCCAGGGCGCCCATGTTGGCCGGTTCTTCCTGGACCCAGACGAATTCGCGGGCGCTTGCGTGCCTATCCATTTCGGCGGCTAGCTCGGCCTCGGGGAACGGGTAGAGCTGCTCCACAAAAACGATTGCGGTGGATTCATCCTTCCGGCGTTTTCTTTCGGCTTCGAGTTCGTGGCCGATTTTCCCCGTGCATAGCAGGACGCGCGTCGCGGTGCCGTCTCCGCTGTCGGGAATCACAGGACGGAAGCGCGCTGCTGAAAGTTCTGCGAGCGTAGATGACGAAGCAGGCGTGCGCAGCATGCTCTTCGGAGTGAAAACGACGAGCGGCTTGCGCCACGAGCGCATCGCCTGGCGGCGAAGCAGGTGAAAATATTGCGCGGCGGTAGATGGCTGGCAGATTTGAATATTGTCCCGCGCGGCGAGCTGCAGAAATCGTTCGATGCGGGCGCTCGAATGTTCGGGGCCTTGTCCTTCGTAGCCGTGCGGCAGCAGCAGCACCACACCTGAAAGCAGATTCCACTTGTCTTCACCGGCCGCGATGAATTGATCGATGATGATCTGCGCGCCGTTGGCGAAATCGCCGAACTGCGCTTCCCACAAAACGAGCGCTTCGGGATAGTCACGGCTGAAGCCGTACTCGAAGCCGAGTACCGAGGCTTCCGAGAGAGTTGAATTGTAGGCTTCAAAGAATGCCTGACTAGGCGCCACGTGCTGCAGCGGAATAAATTCTTTTTCGTTTTCGATGTCGATCAGGGCCGCGTGGCGCTGGTTGAAAGTGCCGCGCTTGCTGTCCTGCCCGCTGAGGCGCACAGGAGTTCCCTGCTTCAGCAATGTTCCGAAGGCTAGCGCTTCGGCCATGCCGAAATCGAGCGGACGCTTGCCTCGCGCCATTTCCATGCGCTGTTCGAGCAGCTTTTTTACTTTGGGATGAATGTGAAATCCATCCGGATAGCTGGCGAGCGCTTCACCCGTCGCAGTTAATTCTGCCGCGGGCACGCCCGTGTCCACTTCGAGCGATGGGTTGTAACGCCCGCCACCATAAGCATTCCAGTAGGCGGGCAGTTTGCGCATCGGCGGATTTTTCTCGAGCTCTTCGGCTTCTTTTTGCGCGGCGTCGAGTTCCTGGCGCACTTTTTCGACAATCGGTTCGGCATCGACACCGATTTTCTGAGCGTAGATTTGCCAGAGCGGCTGGTGGGCCTGAATTTTCTTGTAGCGCAGCGGCTGGGTGATAGTGGGGTCGTCCACTTCGCTGTGACCGTGTTTGCGATAGCCGATCAGATCCACAACGACCGGCGAGCCAAATGCGTAGCGATAGTCGAGAGCGATGCGACCTACGCGCGCCACCGCCTCCGGATCTTCCGCGTTCACGTGGAAAATCGGAATCGGAAGACGCTTGCTAAGGTCGGACGAAAAGCGCGAGGAATGCGATTCGCGCGGCACGGTGGTGAAACCGATCAGATTATTTACGATGATGTGGACGGAACCACCTACGTTGTAACCTTCGACGCCGGCCATGTTGAGCGTTTCGGCCCAGATTCCCTGGCCCGCAAATGCAGCGTCGCCGTGCATGATGACCGGAACGATCGCCTGTGTGCCACCCTCGCCGATGCGCGTTTGCTTGGCGCGCGCGCGACCGTTCGCGACCGGATCCACCGCTTCGAGGTGGCTGGGATTTGATGCCAGATGAATTCCAACATCGCGGCCATTGGCTGCGCGGAATTCGCCGGTTGCGCCGATGTGATATTTCACGTCGCCGCCGCCGAGGACGCTGCGCGGATCCACATCTTCAAATTTCGCGAAAACTTCGGCGGCTGGACGGCCGACGATGTGCACCATCACGTTGAGCCGGCCGCGGTGGCTCATCGCCAGGACAGCTTGCTGCGCGTCGTGCTCTGACGCCGCATTGAGGATCGCGTCGAGGAGAGGCAGGAGAGCGGCTTCGCCTTCGAGTGAATAGCGTTTCGTGCCGAGATAGCGCGTCTGCAGGACCTGCTCGAAAATTTCCGCGCGGACGAGGCGATCGAGAATTGCCTTCTGGTCCGCTGCCGGTGTTGACGCAGATGCTGCCGATTCCATGCGCTCTTCGATCCACCGCCGCCGCTCGGGATCGGGGATGTGCATGAACTCGACGCCGATGGTGCCGCAGTAGATTTTGCGCGCCGCGTCCGCATCGGGGCCCGAGACGGCGAGCTCGGGAAGCTCGACTGGTTGCAAATCGCCCAGCGGATCGAGATTCGCTTGAAGGTAGCCCCAGCGGCGGAAGGCGTCCCAGACGCGCGCCTGGGTTTCGGTGGGCGCTGCGGATTCGATGACTGCTTGCTGCCGGCTCATAAATGTCCTCGCGTAGGAAAGTCTATTATAGCGAGGTTGGGCGCTGAGGATAATGGCGCGCTGGAGGAACTTATCGGACGTCGATGAGCTAGTGCGGATCTCTGTAGAGAAAAACCGCGCGAGTTAGACTTTCTGTAAAACGCGATTTTGTCCCTATTAGAATTTTGCTTTCTTCTTTCTTTTGTGCAACTTAACTCATTTTCTGAAATGCCTAATGTTCCTATTAGAATGCAAGCATTCCGCCAGCCGTCAGCCAACCAAACGACCGGAGCGGGATGAACCCTTCGTGCGCCAGAACAAGAAATCGCGATTCGCCACGGCGAACGCAAAAGCTGCGAATATTTGCGATTAGACTTGGGGGCCGCCGTTTGTTTTCTTGCAAATGCGCGGAATTCTAATTCCAGATTTGCGATTAGAAGCGACAATAGCCAGGGAAGGCTTGAGGGCGATGGCTCGAGCGGAAGAGATCGAGAAGAGTGACCCTTCGACTCCGCTGGTCGCTCAGGATGACAATCCTGGTCGGATTGTCATTTGCGATTAGAAATTGTGACTCGCGGTGTGCAAACGGGACGGTTAGGAGGCGCGAAGATCGGAGTGCCGTCGACTGCTTGCCGCGAGCCGAGTTTTGAACAACTATCACGACTCATGATAACCCTCTGGTAACTAGTTGTCAAGGAAGGAAATGGCCGCCCGTTATCCAGGAGAAGCGAACTGTCAGCGCGAGTTGCGCTTTCGTCGCTCTGCTGGTCGTCGATCGGCCCACTTCAGTATTGCGTCCAGCGTAGGACAAAGGGATTGGCCCCATGATGTCAGACGGTACTCCACCTTCGGCGGCACTTGAGCATAGGCCGTCCGCACAACGATTCCGTCCGCTGCCAAGCTGCGCAGTTGCTGCCCCAGCATTTTCTGAGTGATGTTGGGTATCGCCCGTTCCAGATCGGAGAAGCGCATCACTTTGTCTCCGAATAGATGGAACAGAATCACGAGCTTCCATCTTCCTTCCAAGAGACGGAGCGCTCCCTCTACGTCTGCGGCGGCGGATGTGGGCGTGTAGCGTTTCGGCATGTACATTTCTCCTAACGCACTTTTTCGTGCGTACTTCCTATTTGGCCGGTATCTGCGAAACTTCCGACTGTGCAATTGCACGAGAACAGCATGGTCTCTGGAGATTCGATCATGACGATGGCATATCCTTTCCCGGTTTCAGGGGATGAATTTAAGGGCAAGCGGGTTCTAATAACTGGTGGCACAAAGGGCATGGGACAGGCTATGGTGCGCCGTTTTACTCTGAGCGGCGCCGCCGTCGCAACGACTGCACGCTCGCCGCTGCCCGATGGCCAGGCGGTTGCTCTCTTCATACAAACGGATATTGGTACGGCTGCAGGCGTAAAGGATGTAGTCAGCCGCATTCAGCAGGAATGGGGTGGACTCGATATCCTGGTGAACAATGTCGGAGGGTCAGATGCTCCGAACGGCGGATATCAGGCGCTTTCTGATGACGACTGGCAGAAGGCGCTCAACGTCAACTTGCTGGCATCCGTTCGTCTCGACCGGGCATTCCTGCCTGGTATGATCGAACGCAAATCAGGTGTCGTTCTTCACATCTCGTCCATCCAGCACCGTCTGCCGCTCCATGATGCGACACTTGCTTACGCTTCGGCGAAAGGTGCTCTCAATACTTACAATAAGGGGCTTGCAAACGAAGTTGGGCCGAAGGGCGTCCGCGTCAACATGATCTCCCCTGGATTCATCGAGACTTCGGGCGCACACGGCATGATTGTGCAACTCAGCCAGAGCAAAGGTATCAGCGAGGACGCTGCTCGCCAGCAAATCATGAATATGATCGGAGGGATTCCCATTGGCCGCCCCGGCCAACCGGAGGAAGTGGCCGAACTGGTAGCATTCCTAGCATCCGATCGTGCGGCTTCGATTCATGGTACAGACTACATCATTGATGGCGGCACGATGCCTACCGTCTGAACGAGAATACTGGGCGGATTGTCGGCTATCCGAAAGTAATCTACATCGGGACATGCGGATAGTACCGAGAAGTCGGCTTATGAGGATTGATCCCCGGGTTGACGGTGCACTCGGAAGGTAAGCCATGCCCGATCAATGCGTCGGTAGGAAATTGGCGCGGTTCCAGAGATAGGTATCGATAACAGGGGTGGCTGTTGAAAAACGCGCCCACTCGGAATTTGCAAAAATTGGATCGCGTCAGGAAGCTCTGCAAACGATTTTTCCCAGTCTCCTGGACATTTTCTATCACTTGATTTTTGACTTTTTCCTGGAAAACCGACTTTTTCAACAGCCACAGGGTTTATCACCAGCGATCTCGTTCTGAGATCAGTCTAGGAAAACCTGCCTGACTCGATTTGCTTGATGACATCCCTGAAGGCTTCGTGGGACATAATGCATCCACGCATGGTGGTTACGGTTTCCTTTGAATCGCGTAGCGGTTGTACCAATTCTTTAAAGCGCGTGGGATCGAGTCTGTGAATTCCGACGAGAGCGTAGGATTTCGCCTGTAAATTGCCGGCTGAATATAACTTCTCGAAATCTTCCAGAGCTGAACTGCGATTGAGAATCGTTCTGTAGTCTTTTTCGCCAGGCGAGATTATTGCGGCGTAGCCGACCGGACCGAAAGCAAAGACTGCGACTTTAGCAAGGCGTTCAACGACCGCATCCGGCGAATGAGCGGTTTGCGGTACAGAGACAAAAAATAACACGGGAATCAGCCAGAAATTCATAGTGTGACTCCTAACGGGCGGTTGTAAACGTGACCACGAAGTGGCTATGGTTAGAACGGGCTCAAGCCTAAGTCTTGCAGGCCCAACCCGATTTGTTTTTGCATCCAAACATGGACGGGATATTGAAAATCAGATAGGGTCGAGAAAGGGAATTATCGCGAGAAAAGCCCCACCTTTCGAAGGGCACGAAAGATGTGGGGCACTCGTAAAATCTAAGGCGGCCAGTCTCGAGCGGGAGGGCCACTCGCCTAGGATTTCAGCGTGTTCGCAGCTTGGCAACAAGGCTTCGGTTATTTCATCTCGTTTAGAGATGCACTTGTTCTGCTCATCATGATCCTGCTTGCCGTTGTCGCTGTGGTTGTTATGAGACAGAGGCAAATGCGTAAGGGACGAAAACCATCAAGCTAGCTCAAGATTGCCGCGCCTTACCGGGCGCCACAGGAAACGCACCCTTAGCCCCTAAATGAAGCCTCCCTGCGATGAAGCCGTAGTCCGATCAGCGGTTGCTGACGCTCCGTGCACAGCACAAGCGGGACATTGGATCCTGGCCGCGACGATTCTCGGTTCCAGCATGGCCTTCATCGACAGCACTGTCGTCAATGTGGCTCTGCCCGCACTGCAAGCAAGCCTCGACGCAACTGTCGTTGGTGTGCAATGGGTGGTTGAGTCTTATGGATTATTCTTGGGGGCATTGATTCTTGTAGGGGGCTCGCTCGGCGACTTGTTGGGCCGCCGAGCGATATTCCTGATTGGCGTGGGGATTTTCGCGGCTGCTTCCATCGCTTGTGGCCTTGCCTCGAATATTCAGCAGCTGGTGATCGCGCGAAGTGTGCAAGGTATAGGAGCTGCCCTTCTCGTGCCCGGCAGCCTGTCGATCATCAGCGCAAGTTTCGACGAGAAGACGCGCGGGCAGGCGATCGGTACCTGGTCCGGCTTCACTGCGATCACAACAGCACTAGGGCCGGTTCTCGGTGGCTGGCTGATCGAGCATGCCTCATGGCGCTGGGCATTCTTTATTAACGTTCCTATCGCGGCCATGGTGATCCTAATTTCGCTACGGCATGTTCCGGAAAGCCGTAGTGCTACTGCCAGGCACGTGGATTGGGTGGGAGCTGTCGTCGCGACTCTCGGACTAGGTGGCGTGGTTTATGGACTCATCGAATCGATAAGCCACGGCTGGGGGCATCCTCTAGTTGTGGGAAGCTTGATCGTCGGCTTTATCTGCCTGGTTGGTTTCATGTTCGCGGAGGCCCGGGTAAGTTCACCCATGGTTCCACTGACGCTGTTTGCTTCTCGCAGTTTTAGCGGCGCGAACCTGCTCACTTTGTTTCTTTACGCTGCTCTTGGAACCTTCTTTTTCTTGTTTCCGATGAACCTTATCCAGGTGCAGGGATACTCGACAACAGCGACAGGAGCTGCCGCGCTTCCTCTCATTCTGCTGACGTTCTCTCTCTCGCGTTGGTCTGGTGGGCTGGTCATGCGTTACGGGGCAAGGGCGCCACTGGTCGTCGGACCGTTGATTGCGGCAGCGGGCTTCATGCTGTTCGCCGTACCAGGTGTAGGCGCTGGATATTGGAAGGCATTCTTCCCCGCGTTCGTTGTTCTTGGTCTTGGAGTGGCGATTAGCGTGGCCCCTCTCACCACAGTGGTTATGAATTCAGTAGACCAAGACCGTGCCGGCACCGCCTCAGGCATCAACAACGCTGTCGCCCGTGTGGCGGGCGTGCTTGCTATCGCAATTTTCGGGATTGTGATGGTGAAATTGTTCAGTTCTAGTCTGAATCGAAGTCTCGCGGGGCAGCCGCTGGCGCCTGGCATTCTTCAATACATTCGAGCGAACGAGATCAAGCTGGCGGGCCTTGACCTACCCTCCAACATAGATGTCGATATGAGAGCGCTAATCCGGATGTCACTTTCACGTGCGTTTGTGTTCGGATTCCGAACTGTCATGTTGATCTGTGCCGGTCTGTCGCTGGCAAGTGCTGCGATCGCGTTGATAATCATTCCTACTAAAGGAGTAGATCGCGCTCGATTTGGGGGCACGTAAACATGCGATGTCTATAATCTAAACTGCTGTGATTCCGGCTGAATGGAATATTGCTCTCCAATAAGTGTCGAGAACAGACTAATCAACAGCTATCTCTGAGATTGGACTAGGAAAACCTGCCTGACTCGATTTGCTTGATGACATCCCCGAAGGCTTCGTGGGACGATTTCATGGATATAACAGATGTTGAGATGATTCAGGGCAGATGTTTTGGCACCATGAGCTGACCTATTCTTTGGGCATTGCTCCCGGTGTGATCAGGCCCACGTGATCGATTCCTGCTCCCCGCATTACGTCAATTGCGCGTGCCACCTGTGCGAACGGGATTTCTTCGGCGCCTTTTACAAAGGCCACCTTTTCGGCGCGCTCCTTGAAAATATCAGAGAGGCGCGGGCCGAGGGCGCTCCAGTCGGCCTGCTCCTGATTGATCATAAGCTTTTCGCCTTGCATCACCTGCACTACGATCGTATGGGGATTGGGCGGTTCAGCCTTCGGTTGCAGCGAAGAAGGCTGCGGAACCAGAGTGGGCAATCCAGCTGGCACCGTAGGCGTGATCGCCATGAAGATGATGATCAGTACCAGCAACACGTCAATCAGCGGGACGATATTAGGATCCGAGACGGGTCCACCTCTATTTCCTCCAACTGACATTCCCACGATTGGACTCCTTCTCGAATGCGCGGCCGCGCCAGTCCGAGGCACCTGGCGGCGGTGGCATCGACCCACTTGTTTCGTCTGGAGTTTTGACACCGCTGCTCGCGGGTTTGTGCCTGTCAAACGGAACCGTGAGAGACGAAGAAATCACTTTTAGATAACGGTCACGAGAAGAGTAAAATAAGGTATACTGGGAGCAGTGGTTGACTGCATACCTTAATGGGCGGTTGCGTGCTGATGATGTGGGGAATTTTGGTAGTGGTCTGCTAGCAGGTCTTCGCCGAAGTCGCCGTTGAAATCACGCCAGACGCAGTGGATGTGATTCGCATTGTTCTGCGTGTTGTCGTATTCGATCAGGAATGTGCTGCCTTGCACGCGGTAGTAGTGGCCTTCGCCTTTGTCCAAGCCGCCCATCCAGGCGAATTTGATCTGATCGAAGCCCGCCTGGCGGATTTTATCGAGGCGCTGGCGTGCCTGCGCGGGCGGTTGCGCGCCGAGGTACTCCTCAATCAAGGCGAGGAGGGCGCCCTGCTGATCTTTGGTGAGCTTGCTGTAGGCGATGCCTTTGTCTTCCTTGATGGCAGCGGTGCGTTGGTTTGAGGTGACGATATCGTTGGGCGCGGATGTGTTTATGACCGCCTCGGCGCGTTGTTCGGCGGTGAGCGACTTCACGAGCGAGCGGCCCAGATCCTCCTCGGCTTTGAGTACGCGCGTGCCTTTCATGGGGCCATCACGGACCTCCGCGGGATTCGCGCCAAAGAATTGCGGGCTGCTGCCGATCGACTTGCCGTTCAGAATCGTCCAGTTCTGCGAGCAGTGATGGCCTTCGTAGCGCCAGCCCCAGGCGCCGGTCTCGGTAGGCTCGCCGAAGAAGGTGAAGAAGTAGAGGTCAGGATCGCGGGTGGGTCCGCTGCCCTGCTCGATTTCTCGCAGGACGTCCTCAAGCTTACGGATCGTTTCGGCCTTCGTGTAGCCCTGCTCGCTGAGGCCGGCGCGCAGGAGAGCCAGCGCAGCCTTGCGCTGAGTGGCGTTCAATTCTTTGAGGGGAATGCCCTTTCTGGATACGGGCGTGTAGAACCACCGGAATCTTTCCTCGGAATTGAACGGGAATACAGCTTCCGATTTTTGCGCCGGGTCCAGCGTGGCCAGAAATGCGCGCCCGGCATTGAGCATGGGGGAAGCACTGGGGGCGTTCTGCGAGTTTTGTGCGTTGTGCGCGGCAATCGTGGCTGCGAAGGCTTGTAGAAGCGTCAGGACAAGCAGGAGCCGCATCGTCGTCTCACTTTCGATCTCGGTAGAGCAGTAACGGACGCTCGCACAAGCTTCGGTGCAGGCCCAGCCGCACCTCGACATGAGGCGCTCTGATGGCGGCTGCAAAAACCGAAGAGAGCCGGCGAGACGCCCGTTCGCTTCGCTAAGGGAGCCGGCTCTAGTCAGCCGAAGCGGCGGCTGCTAACTCCTCAGTGCCAGGTTTACCTGACATTTGCTCCTTCATCTTCTTTTTCATTTCCTGAGGTGTGGGTTCGGCCATGTGAGTGGCAACCATCCACGCGTAGCCGTCGGGATCGACAACGGCTCCGCAACGGTCGCCCCAAAACATATCCATCACTGGTCCCTTGAGGGCGGCACCGAGCTTCACCGCCTTTGCAACTACTTTGTCTACATTTTCCGTCAGCAGATACAAGCTGCTCGGCGAAGCGCCGACTGTTTTCGCGCTGCGGGAACCCATCTGCGGCATTTCTGGCCCCAACATTATCGTCATACCTCGAAGCGTGAGCTCGGCATGTACCGCTTTGCCATCTGGGCCATTCATGATTCCGCGTTTGGCGAAGCCGAACGCCTTTTGATAGAAGTCCGCTGCTGCCTTCACGTCGGATACCGTCAGCATTGGCGTTACGGAACAATATTGCTTCTTATTGAGTGGGTCGATTTTTTTGGGCATAAAGCTCCTTTGATGAGACGAGGATTCGGATTGAATATCGGCGGAAGTTGTTCATGAAGCACTGCTCCAGAGACTTACCGGGCCGGTTGAAAGGCAACAATACTTCAAGGAGCGACGCGCGGTCAACCTGCGAGGTGGCAAGTTCGTTGAACACACGGCGGGAGAGGCATACGATGGGCGAACGAGAGATTTGAGTCCGAATTATCGTTTAAGAGGAGGTTGCCATGAAGTTCGCCACTCTCACCGTTCTCGCAGGGCTGATTCTTGTCGCGCCGCAGGCTTTTGCGCAGAAGGAAGAAATTCCGAAGAGTATAGCGGGAAGCGCTGGGGGCGCGCTGGGCTGGGCGGAGAAGGGATTTCTTGGCGTTGCGGAAGCGATGCCCGAGGAGAAGTATTCGTACATTCCTACTCAAGGAAATTTCGAGGGAGTGCGTTCGTTCGGGGAACAGGTAAAGCACGTGGCGTGCGCGCAGTTTGCCTTTTTTAACGAGATTGAAGGGAAGACGCCGCCGGAGCATTGCGAGAAAGGCGGCCCATCCAAGGCGAAGACGAAGGCTGAACTCCTGCAATACCTGCGCGATTCATTCGAGTACGGCGACAAGGTGCTTGCGACAATCACAGCGCAAAACGCGGTGGATCGCGTGGAGGGACCTTATGCCGGGCCCAACACGAAACTGGGCATGGCGATGGCCGCGCTTTGGCACATCGCGGATCATTTTGGACAGCTGGTTGTGTATCTGCGATTGAACGGGATAGTGCCGCCGGTAACGCAGCAGTATCCGCTGAAAGTTCGCTGACGCTGGGCTGGCAATCGCGGCCACGACGGATTGGGCGCTGATGTCCTTCGTTGCGCTCAAGATGACGATTGGTGGTGCACGATGCTGAGATCAGCGCGGAGTGAATGCTCAAAACGCTAAAAGCCCACGACGAAGGAGGCGTCGTCGTGGCTACCCTCAATGTCTTATCGTGCGCTTATCGTGTGCGCTTGTAGGATTCGACGCGATTAGTTGAGCGCGGCGCGGAGAGAGAACCCCGGATGCCCCGAGTCCCTACTCGGCCCGCCCTGCCCCTGCAGGGTTAACTGACTGGTTCGCCTCAGTTCCTGCGTCGCTGCGGCTGCTAGCTGCTACGCCGTGGCGCCCGCCTGGGAAGTGCCCATCGCGCGCCGCTGCTGGAAGCACTCGCGGCAGTAGACGGGACGTCCCTGGGTGGGTTTGAAGGGAACTGTCGTTTCTTTGCCACATTGCGAGCAAACGGTTTTCGTTTCGACGCGTTGAACGGTCGTCGAACTCGTGCCGTTGCCCTGCGCGCGGCTTGCTTTGCAGTTTTTACACCGCTTGGGCTCGTTCTTGAAGCCCTTGTCGGAGAAAAACATCTGCTCGCCGGCCGTGAAAACAAACTCGGCGTTGCATTCCGCGCACTTCAGGACCTTATCGTGGTATTCCATTGCGCTGCTCCACCGTGCTGGGAGAGGACTGGCAGCGAGCAACTCACGCCGGACGTTGGGCATGGAACAATCGCGAGCGCGACGATTCCTGCTTTCCGTCCGGCACGAACTGCCTAAATGGGCCCAATTGATGTTCGCCTAATCCTGCTCACGACGTTGCTTCTTGCGGAGACGCTTACGCGAGAGTGCTTCCTTGGCGCGACGCTTCTCCCCCGGCTTCATGTAGTAACTGTGCTTTTTGATCTCTTTGATGATGTCTTCCGACTGCACCTTTCTCTTGAAGCGGCGGAGAGCATTCTCCAAAGATTCGCCCTCTTGAATGACAACTTCTGCCACGCGTATTCACCCCCGTCCCTAATGGATGTTTGAGTTTGTCTTGCTGGATTCACACCAGTGTAACCGGTTCCTAGGGGAGCCGGCAATCAGCAACTTCTATCCAAGGCTACCCCGCAAGTCAAGGTTAAAATTGTACAAGGATGCTGGGCGACCGTTATGTAACCAGACCGTAAATGGTTATCGACATTGTATCGGGGGAACCTATTCGCCCCGTCTGACGATTGACCCAGCGGCGAGGCGAGATTTGCAATGCGCTCAAAGTTCTTGCTGTAGAATGAAGTTGAAGTTGAGGCTGAACTGAGTCGAGGATTTTTTGAATGCCTGTGATGCGCAACGTGCTGGGTGTCCTGCTGGCGGGTGGCCAGGGCGAGCGGCTTTGGCCGTTGACACGCGATCGCGCCAAGCCGGCGGTGCCGTTTGGGGGCGTGTACCGCATCATTGACATAACACTTTCGAATTGCCTGAACAGCGATCTCCGCCGTGTATTTGTCCTCACCCAGTACAAAGCTCTAAGCCTGAACCGGCACGTACGACGCGGGTGGTCTGTGCTGATGGGGCTTGGCGAATTCATCGAGGTGCTGCCGCCGCAAATGCGCGTCTCGCAGCATTGGTATCTGGGGACGGCGGATGCCGTGTATCAGAATATTTATTCGATCGGCAGCGAGCAATCGAACTACGTCTTCATTCTGTCCGGCGACCACATCTACAAAATGAATTACCAGAAAATGCTGGAGCAGCACATTGCAGCGGGCGCGGATGTGACCGTCGCGACGCTCGAGATCGATGCGGCGGAAGCGGCGAAGCGGTTTGGCGTGATTGAGACCGAAAGGGACTGGCGGATTGTCGGATTCGAGGAAAAGCCGGCGCATCCGAAAGTGTCGCCGATTCACCCGGGCAAAGTGAATGCGTCGATGGGCGTGTATCTTTTCAATACGCAACTGCTCGTGCCGATGCTGATTGCCGATGCGGAAGATCCCACGTCGTCCCACGATTTTGGCAAGGACGTGATTCCTCGGATCATCAGCAAGTATCGCGTTTTCGCTTACAACTTCCAGGACGAAAATAAAAAGGAAACATCTTACTGGCGGGACGTGGGAACGATCGACGCGTACCATGAGGCCAACATGGACCTCGTTTCGGTTTCGCCGGTTTTCAATCTTTACGACAAGAGCTGGCCACTGCATACCTGGCAGCAGCAGTATCCGCCGGCGAAGTTCGTGTTCGCCGACCCGGAGCGCATGGGGACGGCGGTGGATTCGACGGTATGCGGCGGGTCGATTATATCTGGGGGGCGCGTCGAACGCTGTATTTTGGGCTATGACGTGCGTGTGAACAGCTATAGCGAAGTGGAAGATTCGATTATTTTCAACCACGTGAATGTGGGACGCAGCTCACGCATTCGGCGCGCGATCATCGACCGGCACGTGAGTATTCCCGAGGGGACTGTGATCGGCTACGACGTTGAGGCTGATCGCGCTCGGTTTTCCGTTAGCGAAAACGGCGTGGTGGTGGTGGTTCGTCCTGAATCGATGCTTGAGGAGCCTGAGTAGCTTCCTGGATTGCCTTGAGATCAAGCTGATCGATGTCCTTTGAATCCCGATTTGGCCAAGCTGCCGACGCATACCAGACGTATCGGCCCGATTATCCGGAAGAAATCTTTCGACGGATTCTCGTATGGATTCCGACGGACGCGCGTAATTGCGCGATCGATCTGGGCGCTGGAACCGGAAAGGCTTCGCGCGAGCTCACGACTTCATTCCGAGAAGTGATTGCGATCGAGCCCGATCCGCTGATGGTCGACAAATTGCGGGAAGCGGCCCCTCGAGCAACTGTCATTCAAACCACTGCCGAGGAGTACGAACAGGAGCAATCCAGCGCCGACCTGATTAATTTCGCGCAATCGCTTCACTGGATGGATATTCCGCGTGTGCTTGAAAAGTGCAGCGGCTGGCTTCGAATCGGTGGGATATTGGCTGTCTATGGTTTCGGCCTGCCGGAAGCCGTCGAGCCGGTTCGCGAGATTGTCCGGTTCGAACTACGCGAGCACTGGAGCCGTCATCGTGACGAGCGGCTGCGCCGCAAGCATTTCCCGCAATGCATCGTCTACGAGCAAACAGGTATTCGAGTGGTGGAAGACGTGGAGCTGTCTCATTCGTGCAAAATGACGCCGGGTGAATTTGCCGGCTTCTGGCGCTCGACGTCGTACGGCGGCGCTTACGGCAGGGCTCTCGACGACCCGGAAGTTTATTGGCAGGATCTCGAATCGCGCTTTCGCACGGCATGGAAGGAAGATAAGATTCCGGTGGATTTCAAACCATATTTATTAATCGCGGGCAAGGAGCAGTGATGGCGTTCAAAATCATTTCCGTGCACGGCCGCGAAATACTGGATTCGCGTGGCAATCCTACGGTGGAGGCGGATGTTCGTCTGGAAGGCGGCGCGCTGGGCCGCGCGGTGGTTCCATCGGGCGCCTCAACCGGCGAGCATGAGGCCAATGAACTTCGCGACGGCGACAAATCGCGTTATCTGGGCAAGGGAGTTCTGAAAGCGGTCGGGCACGTGAATGCCGAAATCGCCAAAGCGGTGGCCGGCATGGATGCGTCTGACCAACGAGCGCTCGATCGGCGAATGATTGACGCCGATGGGACGCCGAATAAATCGAAACTAGGCGCGAACGCGATCCTGGCGGTTTCAATGGCCGCAGCGCGCGCGGCGGCGGTGGCTGCCGGGCAGCCGCTTTACAAATATCTCGCGCGGTATTCGAGTGACACTTCCGCGAATACTCTACCAGTGCCGATGATGAACATTCTCAATGGCGGCGCGCACGCGGATAATTCGGTGGACGTGCAGGAATTCATGGTGATGCCGCTGGGCGCGCCAAACTTTCGCGAGGCGCTGCGTTGGGGCGTGGAAGTGTTTCACAATTTGAAGGCGGTACTGAAGAAAAACGGTTACTCGACGGCTGTCGGCGATGAAGGCGGGTTCGCGCCGAATCTGACATCGAATGAAGAAGCGCTGGAGCGGGTGCTCGAAGCGATCACGGCTGCCGGTTACAAGCCGGGCGAGCAAATAGCGATCGCACTTGATCCGGCGTCGAGCGAGTTTTATGACCGCGGCACGAAGAAATATATTTTCAAGAAATCCGACAAGTCGCAGCGCAGCTCGGAAGAAATGGTGAAATTCTGGGAGGAATGGGTACGGCAGTATCCGATCGTTTCCATCGAAGATGGGCTCGCGGAAAATGATTGGGACGGCTGGAAGATCCTGACGCGCGATGTGGGCAAGAAGATTCAACTGGTGGGCGACGATGCGTTCGTGACGAATCCGAAGATTTTTGCGCGCGGTATTTCCGAGGGCATTGCGAACGCAATTCTAATTAAGCTGAATCAGATCGGAACCGTGAGTGAAACGATCGAAGCCGTTGAAATGGCGCGCAAAGCAAAGTATGCGTCGATCATTTCGCATCGCTCGGGCGAAACGGAAGACGCGTTCATCGCGGATTTTGCGGTGGCGATGGGCTCGGGCCAGATTAAAACCGGGTCTGCGTCGCGCACCGACCGCGTCGCTAAATACAATCAGCTCCTGCGCATCGAAGAAGAGCTGGGCTCGGCCGCGCGGTTTCCTGGGCGGAAGGCCCTCGCGGTACATTAACCGCGCGGTGAAGGAGAGAGGCATTCGCACCTACAACCTTGCCATGGTGGGCTTCGGAAATGTTGGCAAGGAATTCGTGCGTTTGCTTCTTACGAAGCGCGGGGAACTTCGCGATCGATACGACATCGACTGGCGCATCACGGGAATCGCGTCACGACGGATCGGTTGGATCGCCGATTGCAACTCCCTTGATCCCGAGGCGCTGCTCGCACATCAGTTTCCTGTGTTTCCTACGTGGAAAACGCCTCACAGCCTGCACCAGTGGCTTGCGACTGCCGATCCGCAGGTTTTCTTTGAAGCGTCGTCGCTCGATTGGCGCGAGAGCTCCGCGATCTCGCGAAAGCCAAGGGGCGCAAATTTCTCTTTGAATCCACGGTGATGGACGGCACGCCGATTTTCTCGATGTTCCCGCATTCGCTTCCCGCGGTTGAGCTTCGCGGATTCCGCGGTGTGCTGAACGCGACGACCAACGTGGTGCTCACGGAAATGGAAAAGGGACTCATGCTCGACGAAGCGGTGAAAAGAGCGCAGGAAATCGGCGTGGCGGAAACCGATCCCTCCGCCGATCTCGACGGATGGGACGCAACGGTGAAAGTAGCAGCGCTCATAATCGTGCTGATGGGGGTGGAAATCAAGCTCGAGGAGATTGAACGCACCGGCATTCGCAATCTCTCGCCGGAAGAAGTTCGCGGCGCGCGCGATTCGGGGCTGCGGTACAAATTAATCTGCCGGGCGGAACGCACTGCGAGCGGCGTCCGCGCCAGCGTGAAACCCGAGCAACTGCCGCTCACCGATCCGCTCGCGCTTCTCGACGGCACCACCTCAGCCGTGCGCTTCGACATGGACGTTTTTGGCCTCTCGATCATCGAGCACAAGGCCACTGTGATCGCGACGGCCTACGGGCTGCTTGGCGATTTCATTCGGGCGGTGGCGAACCCGTCGTAAACTACAAGCTCCCAAATGAACGCATCGATCGCACAACAAGCGCCGCCTGCTCCACTCGATATCAACTGGGTGCGAGCGCAATTTCCGTCGTTGAAGATCGCTGTGAACGGCCATCCCGCCGCATTTCTCGATGCTCCTGCTGGCACCCAGGTGCCACAGCGTGTGATCGACGCTTTTCGTGAATACTTTGAAACGTCGAATGCAAATACGGTGGGCCAGTTCGTCACGAGCCGACGAACCGACGAAATGATCGCAGCCGCGCGCACGGCGATGGCAGATCTTTTCAATTGCACGTCCGACGAAGTGTTTTTCGGCCCCAACATGACGACGCTCACGTTTGCCCTGGCACGCGGAATTGGCCGCGACTTAAAGCCAGGCGACGAGATCGTAGTCACCACGCTGGACCACGACGGCAACGTGGCTCCGTGGCGTGCTCTTGAAGACATTGGCGTCGTCATACGGCACGTGGATATCCACGAGGCAGACTGCACCCTCGACATGGATGATCTGCGCAGCAAGATCACTCCGCGCACGAAACTCGTGGCAGCCGGCTACGCTTCGAATGCCGTTGGCACCATCAACCCAGTGGCCGAAATTGTTCGCCTCGCGCATGAGGCAGGCGCGCTTGCGTTCATTGACGCGGTTCATTACGCACCGCACGGCTTGATCGATGTGCGAGCGCTCGATTGCGATTTTCTCGCCTGCTCGCCATACAAATTCTTCGGCCCGCACATTGGCTGCATCTACGGGAAGCGCGAGCTTCTCCTGCGATTCCGCCCGTATAAAGTTCGTCCCGCGCCGGCTTATCTGCCGGACCGCTGGGAAACCGGCACACAAATTCACGAGGGGTTGGCAGGCGTGACCGCTGCGATTGATTATCTTGCGGATTTAGGCCGGCACTCGGATTCGTCGGCGCAAGAGGATCGTCGCGCGGCTCTCGTCAGCGCGTATCGAACGATCCGCCAGCATGAAATGGCACTCGCGACACGCATGATCGCGGGCTTGCTCGAAATTCCCGGCGTGCGATTCTACGGAATCTCAGATCCCCGGCGATTTGACGAGCGATGCCCGACGGTGGCCGTGCGCGTGAAAGATCTAACACCGCTTGCCTGCGCGAAATTCCTCGGTGATCGCGGCATTTTTACCTGGGACGGAAACTACTACGCTCTAAATCTTACCGAACGCCTTGGCGTAGAAAAAACAGGCGGCTTGGTTCGCATCGGCCTGGTGCATTACAACACCGCCGAAGAAGTAGACCGCCTGTTGGCTGCGATGCGCGAGTTGGCTGCGAGTGCCTAGTCGCCGTTAGCCTGTGACACACCACGTATCGGCGGTCAACGTCGAGCCAAGCTACGCGAAGACATCCGCGAGTGACCGTCTAGCTGTTAATGTCCTGCTTTGATTCCAGCCTGCGAATCTGCCCATCAATGAAGTCTTTCGTACCGTCGGCGGGTGCGCCGGCCGCCGCGGTCTTCGCCTCTTTTAGTGCGTTATCGTAGTCACCCTGCGCGCTGTACATTCGGGCCATTCCGAAGTGGCTGATCCAGGCATCGGGGAACTTTTTTAAGTTGGCGCGATATGCGGCCCAAGCTTCGTCCGTCTTCTTATCACGCTGCAGCTGGCGCGCATAGCCGTAGGACTGGATGGCGTTGGCGCGGTCCAACGCTTCGGCGCGAAATTTGGCCGCTTCTTCTTTTCGACCAAGCAGATCGAGAGCCCGCGACTTGGTCATCAGGTTTTCATATCGTTTTTCTACCGCAATTGACTTGTCGGTGTAGGTAAGCGCTTCTTCCAGGTCTACCTTAGCGTTCACGAGGTAATCGGCTGCGTCGTTCCATCCATCCCATGTGTACTGCGCCAGGCCGCGGAGGTGCTTGCGCATGTTCTGCTCAACCACTTCATTCACGTTAACCGTCACCTTAAACGGCACAGCGGTTTTGTCCCATCGCATTGTGATGACGGCAGAATCGGGCTTGAGATCATCGAATTCATATGTGAGCGCATCGTGGAGTTCGGATGTCTGCGGTTTCACGGTGACGCGTAGCGCGTCTTCCTTCTGGTCATAAGTGAAGCTTCCCCAGGAGGCATTCGCCTTGGAGAAAATAACCGTCCATTCGTTTTCGCCTGGAATCAAGTGCAGGCCGTAAGTGCCGCGGTCGAGCGGCTTCCCCTCAATCGTGACGGGATCGGTAAAGGTGATTGTCGTGTTCTCGTTCGCGCCAGCGCGCCAGACTTTTCCATAAGCTTCGAGTCCACCGAAGACCTTGCGGCCATTCACGAGCGGACGAGAGTAGTTGATTGTTATGTCAGTGATGCCGATGCGCTGCACCACCTCTGCATGCTGGCTTGGGCGGGGCAGGTCATCAATGGCCGATTGTGCGCGACTCGCTACAGCAACGAGCAAAACGCCCAGAAGCAAAGTGACATATCGAACTCTTCTCATTGGATTCTCCTATCAAAGTCTTTGAGCCCGAGCCTCATAAGGTCATTAAACTGCATTGTCTGGCTCCGCTGTCTGGCTTAGACGTATGGCGGGCACCCCCGTAAGCATTCTGATAGCTAGCGCGCGCCGCCCCTTGCATTCATCTTTTGCCGTGCTAGCCTAACTCCCGCGAACATGGCAAAGCGACCTAAACCAATCATTCTCACTGTGCTCGACGGCTGGGGTTTCCGCGCCGAAACGAAGGGAAACGCCGTCGCCCTTGCGCGCAAACCCAATTACGACCGGCTCATTGCGGAGTTTCCCAACACATTAATTCATACCTCCGGACCCTTTGTCGGATTGCCGGAAGGTCAGATGGGCAATAGCGAGGTGGGTCATTTGAACATGGGAGCCGGGCGCATCATTCACATGGACATCACGCGCGTCGATGCGCTCATCGCGAGCGGCGAGCTTGTCCGCCAGCCGCTCCTCCTCGAAGCGATGCAGCGCGGCCGCGAGCATAAACTTCATCTCATAGGCCTCATGAGCGACGGTGGTGTCCATTCGCACATCGAGCATCTCTTCGCGCTTCTGCGGATGGCTCGCGAGAATAAAGTTGAGCGCGTTTTTGTCCACTGCTTTATGGACGGGCGCGATACGCCGCCTAACAGCGGCATCGACTTTCTTCGCCAGCTTGAGCAAAAAATGCGCGAGTACGGAATCGGTCAGATCGCAACTGTCATCGGCCGTTACTACGCGATGGATCGCGACAATCGCTGGGAGCGTATCGAGAACGCATATCGCGCGATGGTACATGGTGATGCGGGAGCACAATTCAGCGATCCGATCGTGGCCGTTCGCACCAGCTATGAACAGGGCGTCACCGATGAGTTCATCGTGCCGGCCGTGATCACGACGGAAGCGACTCCCGGAAAGGCAGCAGCCGCGCGCGGCTTGATCCGGGACGACGACGCCATCATCTTCTTTAATTTCCGGGCTGACCGCGCGCGCCAGATTACGCGGGCGCTCGTAGAGCCCGGCTTCGACAAGTTCCAGGATTCTGCTCGCCCGAAAAATCTAAAATTCGTGGCCATGACGCAATACGAAAAAACCTGGCCCTGGCTCCAGTACATCATCGGGCCCGAAAAGTTCGAGCACATCCTTGCCAATGTGTTCGCCGAAATGCAGTACAAGAATCTTCGCGTGGCCGAAACCGAAAAGTACGCACATGTTACGTATTTCTTCAACGGTGGCATCGAGAAGCCATTTGGCGGAGAAGAGCGCGTGCTCGTGCCGTCGCCGAAAGTTCCGACCTATGACCTGAAGCCCGAAATGTCGGCGGCGGGAATAGCGGACGCGGTTGTACAGGCGGTTGAAAAAGGCGATTTCGACGCTATCATCATGAATTTCGCGAACGCGGACATGGTCGGCCACTCCGGCAAGCTCGAAGCCGCCATCAAGGCTTGCGAAACTGTGGATGCTTGTCTCGGCAGAATTTTCCAGACTTTACGCCCGCGCGGTGGCGCGTGGATCATCACCGCCGATCATGGCAATGCCGAAACGATGATCGACCCTGTCACCGGCGGCCCGCACACATATCACACAACGAATCCCGTGCCGTTCATTCTCGTCACGGAAGACGGCAGCTTGCAGCTTAGCCCCGACGGTTCGCTCCGCGACATCGCGCCGACACTGCTTGGCATCCTCGGACTGCCCTCGCCGCCTGAAATGACGGGCCGGGATTTACGTGTCGCGCGACGATGATCCGCACATCGCCGGGTGAGACCAAGCTGCTGATCTGCGTGTGGCACGTTTTCTCACTGTGGAATCCGCCGCCGGAAATGCCGGAGCGGATCCGTGCGCGGTGGCCCGAAATGCGAGTCGTCCATCTCCCGCGCTACGACCATATACTTGATGAACTCCCCGATACCGACATTTTCGTTGGCTTCTCGCTCCGCCCAGAACAATTTGCACTCGCGCAGAAACTCAAATGGCTTCACTCGACGGCAGCAGGCGTCGGCCAGCTGATGTACCCCGAGCTGCGAAAGAGCGGCATCGAGGTTACGAACGCAAGCGGAGTTCACCGCGTGCCGATGGCTGAGCACATTCTCGGCACTCTCATCGCTCTCGCTCGCCGTTTTCCTGATTGTTTTCGCCATCAGCAACAAACGCGCTGGGCGCAGCAGGAGTTATGGAATGCGCCGGTGCGCCCGCGCGAACTGCATGGTCAGATTCTGCTTTTCATTGGCTTCGGTGCGATTGGCCGCGAGGTGGCAAAAATGATCCGACCGCTGGGTATGCGTGTTTGGGCCGTGACGCGTTCCGGTCGCTCCGAACAAGGTCTGGCCGAGCAAGTCTTCCCGGCATCCAGACTCGACGAGGCACTCGCTCAGGCTGATTTTGTTGTGCTGGCCGCGCCGGAAACACCCGAAACACGGAAGATGATCGGCACGCGCGAATTCGCGCTCATGAAACCCTCGGCTTATTTCCTGAATGTGTCGCGAGGAGCGCTGGTGGACGAGCCCGCGCTGATTTCAGTTCTCGAACAACGCAAAATCGCGGGTGCCGCGCTGGACGTAGCCTCGCAGGAACCCCTGCCGGCTGAGAATCCCCTTTGGAAGCTCGACAACGCATTCATCACGCCGCACATGAGCGCCGTCAGCGAGCACCTGTGGGAGCTCCAAACAGATCTGCTGATCGACAATTTGGAGCGGTGGTTCGCCGGCGACGAACTGCTAAATCGTGTCGATCTGAATCGCGGCTACTAGATCTCATAGTCGTAGAAAGGCTCGCGCAGACCGCGTTATTGGCTCCCACCGCCAGTACCAGCTTGCACCTTGGGCGTATAGCCATTTCGCGCGTAGACGTTTACTTTTTTCATCTTGCCCTTCTTGTCGGGCAACTCGAGCAGATTTCCGTTCGTGTCCACAGCTTCCACTTTCAACTTGTGGAACTTTCCGTCGGCCGGCGCAGTCGGCGCAAATCCCATCGAATACTGGCTGCGCAAGAATGCGGACACCTGGCTAAACACTTCCGGCATCTCGCCCTGAAAGCGCGGAAACCACGCGTAACCGCCTGTCATCGACCCGAATTGCGTCAATTGATTCTTTGCCTGCAAATATCCAACCCCTCCGCCATTCCGGGTGCGTAAATCAATGTCCTCACCCATGCCGACCGCGAAGATCGGCACGTCCGCTTCCTTAAGCCGGTGATAGGTTTGATCCAGTGTGTGTTTGCTGAACGTGTCGTATCCAGTAGCGAGCAGCAGAATGGCTTTCTTGCCTTTCACACCGTTCAGCTGGTCGAGCGTCTCAATCACGGCGTCAAACAAACACGCCTCGTGAAATCCGGGAACGAATAAGCTCGCGATTGCCTGGCGTACTTCCGACTTGTTTTGAGTGAAATCTACCGTCACTTCAGTTTTGATATCGAAAGTCTTGAACGCGACCCAATCTTTAGGCCCCAAGTCCTGTAAGAAACCCCACGCCCAAGTCTCACCTTTGTAGCCGAAAAACCCGTAAAACCGCGCACTGAATTCCATCAGCATCACAACCGTAATCGGCGCCTCGGTAGGCGCAAAATTGGTCACCTGCTGCGGCTGGCCATCATCGAGGATGCGGAAATTTTCCTTCTTCAATCCCGTGACGATATTGCCTTCGTGGTCCGTAACGACCGCATCAACATTCACCACGTTGGACTCAACCGCGATCGCCACTTGCGGCGCGGGCGCCTGAGTTTGCGGCCCATTCTGCTGGCCGGTCGGCAGTTTCGGCGGCTCGGGCTGTTGCGCGGGCGCGGGTTTCGCCGGACCCTCTTGCTGCTGAGCGTGGGCCGTCCATGCGCCCGGCGGCACACCCAGAATTACAATCAATCCCAACACTAGCAACCACCGAGCACATTCCTTCAGTCGCATACGCCGTTTCCTCGCAGGTACGTAGGATGCTGCCATGGGCTTACTTGGATGGTCAATTGCAATTCAGAAAACCGAGTTTTAGCGGCTTCCCGAAGGCACTTCGCCGCCATGCTAAGATGGTTCGCTCGCGTCTCAGTTGCACCGGCACTACCCTGTGGCCGCAAGCGCTATTTGCTTGGCGTTTTCAAACTCATTCGGAGGCAATTGGATGGCGCGGACGACCGCTCGCGTATTTCTCCTCACCCTCGCCTGTATCGTCGCAATCGCGACAGCAAGTTCAGCGCAGAATCGCCGGCAATCGTCCTCACATGCGGTTCCAACTCAGCCGCAAGCGCCCCCAACCACTTCTCCGCTGCAGTCGCCCGATCTCTCCAAGCTGGAAAGTGATGCGCTCAGTTGGCTGCAGGGTTTGATCCGTATCAACACCACCAACCCTCCCGGCAACGAACTCGTCGCCGCAAAGTACATTGCGGATATTCTTCAGCACGAAGGCATCAACGCGCAGATTATCGAGACCACGCCCGGCCGTGGCTTCCTCGTAGCGCGGCTATCCGCAAGCGCCGTGCCAGATCCATCGCGCGCCCTGCTGCTTATGGGGCATCTCGATGTGGTTGGCGTAGACAAAACCAAGTGGACCGTCGATCCGTTCGGCGCCGTCGTGAAGGATGGCTATCTCTATGGCCGAGGCGCGATTGACGACAAGGCAATGGCGATCGCCAATCTCGCGGTCTTCATCTCCCTAAAACGGTCGAGTGCCCGCCTCAGCCGCGACGTTATCTATCTTGCTGAAGGTGACGAGGAAGCCGGTGGCGTAAACGGAATGAGAGTGGCCGTCGAAAAATACTGGGACAAGATTGCCGCAGGTTACGTCATCAACGAGGGTGGCTACAACGCCCTGAAAAACGGCAAGTTGCAATACGTGGCCATACAAGCGAGTGAAAAAGTTTCCGTTAGTGTCGACGTGATTGCGACAGGCGTTTCCGGCCATGCTTCGCTGCCGCGAAAGGACAATCCCGTGGCGCATCTCGCCGCCGCGATCGCTAAAATCGCAGCCTACGAGACACCGGTGCAATTGAACTCCGTCACGCGCGGCTACTTCGAAGGCCTCGCGCAGGTGGAAGACGAAGAAACCGCCAAGTGGATGCGTTCGCTCGAGACCTCCGATCGCGGGGAGCACGCGGCGCGCTACCTGGCAAACGAAAATCTGGTCTGGAACGCGATGATGCGCGACACAATTTCTCCCACGATGTTGCAGGCGGGAATTCGCCCGAACGTGATTCCCTCGGAAGCGCGCGGCGTCATCAATATCCGCTTGCTGCCGGGCAACATGGCCTCCGCGCTTCTCGCTAAGCTCACGCAGCTCGTAAACGACCCGCAGATTCGATTCGAAATACAGCCAGGCGCGGGCGAAGCCGCACCGTCATCGTCTCTTACCACCGACTTGTATGACGAAATCACTCGTGCCACGAAACAGCGGTTTCCCGGTGCCGTTGCGATTCCTTTCATGTCGCCCGGCGCCACCGACTCCTATCCGCTGCGAATGCGCAGCGTTCAGGCTTACGGCTTGATGCCTTTCCCACTCACTGAAAACGATTTTCTTCGGATGCACGCGGACGATGAGCGCATTCCGCTCGAGTCCTTCCGCAAAGGCGTCGATTTTCTCTACACGATTGTCAACGACTTCGCCGTTTCGCGATAATTACATGATGGAACGAAGGGCCAAGATTGTTTGCACGCTGGGACCGAGCAGCTCCACCCCAGAATTAATCGATAGCCTGGTAGGCGCCGGGATGGACGTTGCGCGCCTGAATTTTTCCCACGGCAAACCCGAAGAACACGCTGCCCGCGTCGCGGCCGTTCGACGTGCGTCCGGGCACTACGAAAAATCCGTCGCCGTAATCGCCGATTTGCAGGGACCAAAAATTCGCACCGGATCTCTCGAGCGCGGCGTTCCCGTCCAGTTGCACTTCGGGCAGAAATTCACGATCACGACGAAAAAAGTGACCGGCACCTCCGAAGGCGTGAGCACCACATTTCGCGAGCTTCCGCATTCCGTTCACAAGGGCGACAGGATCCTGGTGAGCGACGGCAACATCGCCATGCGCGTCCTCTCCACCCGCGGCGAAACGGTAATCTGCCAGGTGGAAAACGGCGGCGAGCTTCGCGAGCATCAGGGGATCAATCTTCCGGGCGTAAAACTGAAAATTCCGTCGCTCACGCCGAAGGATCGGCGCGACCTCGCTTTTGCTCTCACGCTCAATGTGAATTATGTGGCGCAAAGTTTTGTGCGCACCGCGGCCGACGTTCGCGTGGCCAAGGCGGCGATCCGCCGCGCCGGCAAGGACATTCCCGTCATCGTCAAACTTGAAAAACCGGAGGCCATCGACAATCTCGCCGAGATTCTTGCAGTCGCTGACTGCGTGATGGTTGCCCGCGGCGATCTCGGCGTCGAGATGAACCCGGAAAGAGTGCCGGTCGTTCAGAAGCAAATCATCATGCAGGCGCGCGACGCGCTCGTGCCCGTGATCACCGCCACGCAAATGCTCGATTCGATGCAGGAAAATCCGAGGCCCACTCGCGCCGAAGCTTCCGACGTCGCGAATGCCATCTTCGACGGCAGCGACGCCCTCATGCTCTCCGGCGAAACGGCCGCGGGCCGCTACCCGCTCGAATCCGTCCTCATGATGGACCGCATCATTCGCGAAGCGGAAGCCAACGCCACCGAATCGCTGCACCCCACGCACATCGGCGATCTGCTCATCAGCGAAACGATTGCGGAAGCCATCTGCCACGCGGCAGAAGAATTGAAAATGAAAGCCATCGCCGTCTTTACAGAGACTGGCGGCTCCGCGCGGCTCGTATCCAAGTACCGCCCGCGCGCTGCCATCATCGCCTTTTCCCCGAATCAGGATACTCGCCGCAAAATGAGCCTCTTCTGGGGCGTGCTTCCGCGCAGCATCAATCGTGTGCACGATATCGATAAGCTCGCCAAGACCGCCGAGCGCCGCTTGAAACAGGAGAATCTCGTCAAGGATGGCGACATTGTCGGTGTGATTGCCGGCACACCGCTCGGCACCCGCGGTTCCACAAATCTGATGCGCCTGGTCCGCATAGGCTGCTAACGTACTGCTGTGCCTACTAGCAGCTTCCAGATGTCGGACGTTCTCGACGCGCGCAAATTCCTCGAAAAATCTCTGACGCCTACGCGATTGGTGCGTGCCGAGTCGCTGGAGAGGCTTTCCGGCGCACAGGTCTGGCTTAAACTCGAAATTGAAAATCCTACAGGCACTTTTAAAGTCCGTGGTGCGCTCAACGCCATCGATCGTCGCTTGCACAAATCCCGATTCGACGGCGTCGTCACCAGCAGTACAGGCAACCACGGAGCCGCCATTGCGTTCGCAGCCCGCCTGATGAATATTCGGTCGCGAATCTATCTTCCTGAGAATCCGAATCCCGTGAAACGCGACAAGATCGCCAAGTTAGGCGCGGAAATTGTCGAAGCAGGGCGGGACCTGGAAGAAAGCCGCGAGCATGCCGCTAAGTTCTCGAAAGAAAGTGGCTGGCCCCTGATTGTGGATGTGGACGATCCCCATATCGCTGCCGGCGCCGCCACAATCGCCTGCGAGATTCTGGAACAGACGCCTTCGACCGATGTGATCGTGGTTCCCGTCGGCGATAGCAATCTGATCCGTGGAATCGCATACACTGCGAAGCAAATCCGTCCGTCCGTGCGAATCATCGGCGTGCAAGCGGAACGAGCACCGGCCTACTATCAGTCGTGGAAGGAACACCGTTCACTCAGTACAGACTCCACAGATACGATCGCCGACGGGCTCGCGGCCTTCACTACCACGGAAGACAACGTCCAGCAGCTCACGGCGCTCGTTGACGATATCCGTCTTGTTTCGGAAGAAGAAATGCTGCGCGCCATAGTGTTTCTGCTGATAAATGAGCACACACTCGCAGAGCCTGCAGGCGCAGCTGCAACGGCAGCGTTGCTGAAATCAGAGAAGGAATTTGCAGGTAGGAACGTGGCGCTTCTCGTCAGCGGCGCAAATATCGCTCCAGACGTTCTGCGTCGCGCCGTCGCATCGAACTTCTGAACTCTGCTTGCAATCGTGAGCGCTAGTTCACCCAATTATCGGGATTTGACGGCGGCTTATCCCGATGCTCGCGGACATACACTTCGAATTTTTTCTTCAATCGCCGCCGCTGCCAGTCAGACACTGAATTGCGAAATCCATATAAGTACGAACCGCGCCGCAAATAGATATATCCAACGAGCATCCCGCCCAGGTGGCACACGTGGCTCACGTTGTCGCCGCTCGCTCCAATCGTCGCAAAAAACTCAATCGCCCCCATCACCGCCACAAAAATTCGCATCGACACCGTCACAGGCAACGGAAACACCCACACCTGCCGGTGCGGCATCAGCACCGCGCATGCTAGAAGAATTCCATAGATCGCGCCTGACGCTCCAACTGTCGGCGCCCACGCGCTACCCTGTCCGTGCGGATCAATAATCAGTTTCACGATCACGTTGATGATTCCCGCACCAACTCCGCACAGAAAATAGTAGATATAAAATTTCCGCGCGCCCCACATCCGCTCCAGATCGGCGCCAAACATCGCTAGATAAAGAAGGTTGAACAGAATATGCAGTACGCCCGCATGGAGAAACAGGTACGTAAACGGCTGCCAGATCCGAAATCCAAAAACAGCGGCATACGGAACCAGCCCAAACCACGTTTCCCAGAATCGAGCCCCACTCTGGCCAAAAAGCAGCGCCGAAAGTTCCTGCAGCACAAACACCGAAACGCACGCAATGCAGATCGTCTTGATAGCAGGCGGGAAATACTCAGTCAGGTCAAACCGGTGACCATATCCGCGGCGGAAAACAGAGCTCACAGTGCAACAAGTCTAAAGGGTCAGCCCATCCGAGTCAAAGCCAGTCAAGAAGAGATGCGATTCTCTGCGCACATGGGTTGAGCGCAGCGTTCCAAGCGTTCCGGTTGCGCTCACAATTCCCTGAGAATCGCGTCAAATGGATATGGTCGAACCCGATTGAACAGGCGCCTATCCTGAGGGGAAATGAGCATCAGGCACCCCAACTTTGGATTGTTCTCTTCCGCGGCAATGGTGCTTGCTGTGCTTCCGTTCGTAGCTTCCTTACTGGTTGCGCCGGAACTGAGTTCTGCCGACAAGCGCCCAAATCGGCCCCAAGAAGGCTTTGTAACCACCACCGACGGCGTGCACCTTTTCTATCAAGTCGTCGGCAACGGGCCAGAAACAGTCGTGATCCCCGGGCGGATGTTCCTCATTCATACGCTCCGGCAGCTTGCACCCGGCCGTCGCCTGATTTTTTATGACACTCGTTCTCGTGGAAAATCCGATGCCGTCCATGACGCAAAGCGAGAATCTATTCAGGATGACGTCCACGATCTCGAAACAGTCCGACAGTACTTTGGCGCGGAGAAGATCAGTCCGATCGGCTATTCGTACATGGGTCTTTTGGTGATGTTGTACACGGCCGCTCACGCGGAAAACGTTGCGCGTGTAATTCAGCTGGACCCTGTCCCCATCCAATGGGATACGAAGTATCCTGCTGGCCTGTCTGAGAACTACGAAGCGTCACTGGATCCCGCAGCTGCTAAGAAACTCGACGATCTGCAAAAACAAGGTTTCGATCGTAGCCATCCCAAAGAATATTGCGAGATGGATTGGGACGTACAGCGGTTTGCACTTGTGGGCGATCCCTCTCACGTCGATCGCATCGGGGTGCCGAAGACGGGGCTGTGCGACTCGGAAAACGAGTGGCCCGTTAACTTGAACCCACATTTCGAAGCGTCTTTCTCCTCGATCCAAGCCGTATCTTTAGCAAACGCCGACCTCGCAAAGATTTCCATGCCGGTCCTGACGGTTCATGGGACAAAAGACCGGAATGCTCCTTACGGAGGCGGGAGAGAATGGGCTATGAGGCTTCCGAACGGGCGGTTGCTGACAGTTCGGAACGGAGCGCACCAGTCGTTCGACGAGTATCCTGAGATGGTTATCCCTGCGATTGATCAGTTCCTGAACGGAAGCTGGCCAGCTGCCGCTGAAAAAGTGACCACACTCGTACCCAACTCCGACTAGCGCTGATTTTTCTTCTGGGAAGCTAATTCGGCGTTCGCGAGTCTCGGGTTGCTAACAGGCTCAATTATTAATCCCCATCTGCGTGAGGAAATACGCGTAATCGAACGCCGTTTCTTTCAACCGGTCGTATCGCCCGGACGCGCCGCCGTGCCCCGCAGGACTCATATTCGTCTTAAGAAGCAAAGTATTATGGTCGGTGCGCACAGCGCGCATCTTCGCAACGTACTTCGCCGGCTCCCAATACATCACCTGGCTGTCATTGAATGATGTCTTTACCAGCATGTTCGGGTAAGCCTTCGCCTCAATGTTGTCGTACGGCGAGTACGAAATCATGTAGTCAAACGCAGCCTTTTCCTTCGGATTGCCCCATTCCTCAAATTCCGGCACGGTCAGCGGCAACGATTCATCCAACATGGTATTTATCACGTCAACAAACGGAACCCCCACCAGCGCCGCGTGAAACAAATCCGGGCGCATATTAAGCACCACGCCCATCAGCAGCCCGCCCGCGCTTCGTCCTTCAATCACCAACCGGTCCTTCGAACCATATCCCTGCGCCATCAAATACTCGGCGGAAGCAATAAAATCGGTGAAAGTATTTTTCTTGTTCATCATGCGGCCAGCGTCGTGCCACGCCTTCCCCATCTCGCCGCCGCCGCGAATATGCGCCACAGAAAATGTCACGCCGCGATCCACCATGCTGAAAATGTTTGAATTGAAGTTGATGTCGTACGCATAGCCATAAGAGCCATAGCCGGTGAGATACAGCGCGCCTTTTCCATCGAGTTTCTCGCCTTTCGAATGCACAAGCGAGATCGGCACCTTCACGCCGTCCGGCGCAGTGGCATAAATCCGCTCCACCTGATAGCGCCCGCGGTCATATCCGGGCACTTCCTTCTGTTTCAGCAAGGCGGAAGCGCCGCTCGCCATGTCGTACTCAAAAACCGACGGCGGCGTAATGAACGACTGATAGCCATAACGAATTTTGTTGGTGTCGTACTCGGCATTGATGTAGCCATAGCTCAAGTAAGCGGGCTCAGGAAACTCGATCCGTCGCGACTTCCCGCTCTGCAAATCGGTTACGCGAATCTGCGGCAAGCCATCCTGGCGTTCATAGGAGACGTAATAGTTCTTGAAAAAGTCGACGTCTCTCAACATCACGTCTGGCCGCTGTGGCACCACTTCCTGCCAATTCGCGCGACGCGGATCTGCGACAGGCGTCTTCACCAGCCGGAAATTGCGCCCAGTGTCGTTCGCACGTAGATAGAAAAAATCTCCGTTGTGATCCGGGTAATACTCCACGTCCTGCTTACGCGGTTCGATCACTTTCCACTCGGCCGTCGGCTGATCAGCTGGAACGTAGCGAGCTTCGCTAGTGGTATGGCTCGAGGCAGTCAAGAAGATATAAGCCTTACTGCGTGACTTGCCCACATTCACATTGAATCGCTCGTCCTTCTCTTCATACACCAGAGTATCGGGGCCCGTAGTTCCCGCCGTATGCCGGTACATTCGGTATTGCCGTTTAGTTTGCGCATCCTCGATCGTGTAGAAAAATGTCTTGTTGTCGTTCGCCCATGCCACCGAGCCAATTCTCTCCGCATGGTCCGGCAGCGTCTTCCCCGTTCGCAGATCTTTCACGGCTAGCACATACTGACGGAAGCCCGTGTTATCCGTGCTGTAAGCGAGCAGGTTCCCGTCGTCGCTCACCTCGAACTCGCCCAGCGCCATGAAAATCTGCCCCTTAGCCAATTCGTTCACGTCCAGCAGAACCTCTTCGGGCGCTTCCATGCTGCCCTTCCGTCGACAACGGATTGGGTACTGCTTTCCGGCTTCCGTACGCGTGTAGTAGAAGTAGTCCCCTTTTTTGTATGGAACCTCCACGTCCGTCTCTTTAATCCGGCCCAGCATTTCGTCGTAAAGCCTCTTTTGCAAAGATTCGGTAGGCTTCATCACCGCGTCCGTGTAGGCGTTCTCGGATTCAAGATAGACCTTCACCTCCGGATTCGTCTTGTCGCGCAGCCAGTAGTAGTTGTCCACGAGCTTGTGTCCGTTCACCTCAGTCACGTTGGGAACCTTTTTCGCTGTCGGCGGCGCCGGAGGTGAAGCGAATTTGTCTGCCGCCAGCGTGAGCACGGTTGCAAGCACCAGCAAGCCGACCTTACGCATTACAGCTCCTTTTCCTAAATTCGAAGCACACGGATTCTATCCCAATTCCTTTCGCGAGGCAGCGAATCACCAGCCCCACGACCGATATCCAGCTAAGTCCTAGTAAATGCTTGGCCTTGAAAATTCTGTCGGTCGCTGTCCACCTCCCAAAAGCCCAATTTGTGCTCCCAGCCCTCTGATTTCGCGCATGCGTAAAATACTGTAAGCGCTTAAACGAAGCTGCGCCGAACGTTATGTGCAACGTTTTTCGTACTATATTTCCCGTATAACAATTTTGTCCCCAACATGTCGAATTTCCACTTCACTGCCCTGAAAAGCCTCGCTGCATTTCCCCCAAGTCACTGAATCATTGGCGCTTTTGCTTTTACACAGGCGCTTTGGCCCAGGTCGTGCACTTCTCCATCTGGGTGACATATTCACCTTCCACGCATAAGGAGATATGTTATGACAAAGAGAAAATGGCACGCGAAGGGCTGGCCGGCAACGCCCATGCTGGCAGCCCTAATCTCACTCGGCGTCCCCGCCGTCATTCATGGCGCACCGGTTCAATATCAAAATACGCATTCGGCTCACGACAGCGACATAACGCGCCAAGAACTAGCACTGTTTGATCAGTTCCTTGATTCGCACCGCGAGATTGCCGAACAACTTCGACAAAATCCCTCTCTCGTAAATAACGATCAATTCGTCAAGAACCATCCTGCGCTGCAGACCTTCATGCAACAGCACCCGTCGGTTCGCGAGGAGCTAAAAGAAAATCCAAAAGCG
Organism: uncultured Acidobacteriota bacterium; assembly: GCA_963721825.1. Taxonomy (GTDB): domain Bacteria; phylum Acidobacteriota; class Terriglobia; order Acidiferrales; family UBA7541; genus Palsa-295. Next base: position 374,030 of record CAVRLE010000005.1, read on the forward strand.
TTCATGCACGAGGAGGCTCGTTATGATCGCCGCGAAGATCAACGCATGCGCGAAGAGCGCATCCACTTCAATCAGTTCCTCGACAGCCATCGCGAAATCGCCGAGCAGCTTCGGAAGAATCCGAAGTTGATCAACGATGAAGCGTACGTGAAGGGCCATCCCGAGTTGCAGACCTATCTGCAGGATCATCCGGAATTCCGGGAAACGGTAAGAAAGGACCCCGACGCTTTCACGCGTGCCGATAATGACCGCTATGCTCGGCACGATAACGACGATCGTGATCGCGATGCCCGTCGGGACAACGATGATCGCGACCGTGACGCCCGTGCGGATTACGACCGGGATCGGGACGCTCGCCGCGACAACGACGACCGTGATCGTGATGCCCGTGCGGATTACGACCGGGATCGGGATGCTCGCCGCGACAACGACGACCGTGATCGTGATGCCCGTGCGGACTACGACCGGGACCGCGATGCTCACGCGGATAACGACAATCGTGACCGGGATCGTGACGCTCGCAAGGATAACGACGATCGTGACCGTGATGCCCGTGCGGATTACGACCGGGATCGGGACGCTCGCCGCGACAACGACAATCGCTACAGACAACGTGACGCGGATGATCGCGACCGCGATGCTCGCCGTGACGAGCTAGCGAGCTTCGATCGTTACCTCGACAGTCACCGCGAAACAGCAGAACAACTTCGAAAGGATCCGTCACTCGTTAACAACGACGAATTCGTGAAGAACCATCCCTCGCTGCAAACCTACCTGCAGCAGCACCCCGAGGTGCGTACGCAGATCAAACAGAATCCCAACTCTTTCATGCAGCAGGAAGCCCGTTACGACCAGAACGAATATCGAATGCGTACCGGCGAGGCTGGCGAACCTCACAGGCACTTCGGAGAATTCCTGGGCGGCCATTCCAGCATCAATGAGCAGCTCACGAAGGACCCCTCCCTGGTAAAGAACCAGGAGTACATGCAGAGCCATCCTGAGCTGAAAGACTACCTCAACCAGCATCCGGACGTGCGCCAGGGCTTGATGCAGAATCCAGAAACTTTCGTCAAGTCTTCGCAACAGTTCAACACGACTAACAAGAGCGGCAGCTACAGCGGTGGCACACAAACGGCGCCAGCCACCGGATCTAAATCAGCCACAGACGCGACCAAGCCGAAACAGTAACGCTGAATCGCTTGCCCCGGGTTGGAAGGCCTTCACTGGCCTTCCAAGTCCCAGGGCGCTCCCAGCCGAATCGTGGCCCGAGCTCAAATAGCTCGATACTCACGATGGTGAAGGAAGTTTTCAGGAGGCATTTATGAACGTCAGAGCGGCACTCATCGCAGGATTAATTTTATTTTCAGCCATCCCCGCTAACGCCGGGGGCGAAAAGAAAAAAGGCGAGCGCGCCATGGTCGAAAAAATGGAATCCGTGCCCTGCGGCGCGAAAGAAAAAGGTGTGACGGGATTGGGTACGGTATGGGCATCCGCCGGCATCACTCACGTGAACAATGATGAGAAGTTGTGTCCGCAATACATGGTGATAACCGATCAGATGGAATACCACATCCGCCCAACAGACACGAAACACCCTCCGGTGCTGCCAGTCGGCCACGAAGTTGTTTTTAAGATCAAGAAAGACCACATGATTCTAAAATCCGCGGATGGCGACAACAAACAGATGACCTATCTGGTGGTCGCCATGAAGCCGAATTCCGAAGTCTCGGCCTCGGCAAAATCGAATAATCCTTAGTTTCAGGATGCCGAGTAAACCTCGATTCAACCGTTGAAGGAAATTGGGGCGAGCGCCATTGCCCCAGTTTCCTGTCTGGTCGCTTCCTGCTCTAAACAGGCCAAATCTCACTCTGCGACCTCCCCAAGATGTCCTTCGTTGTGCTACGTGGTCCTCTCGAAAAAACGCTCCTGCTTGCTCGAGGAACAAACGAACGACTTCCTGCGTATAACCAGCAAACACTCTCTCCGGGGGACACGACGAGTGGTAAAGAAGATTCTCAAATACGTTGGAATAGTGATCGTTTGTCTGATCGTGGTAGTGCTTTCGTCCGCGCTGCTCTATAGAGCGTATCTGCGGCACAAGGTGGCTCAAGAACGCGCCATCACTTCACCCAACGGAATCAATAGCCTCCAGGCCGTGCGCGTAGGCGGTATCAATCAGTGGATCGAGGTGCGAGGCCAAGATGTGAACAATCCCATTCTTCTTTTCATCCATGGAGGACCCGGCGTTGCTTTTATTCCTATGTCAGGCGCCTTTCAGGACCCGTGGGAGAAATCCTTCACCGTAGTGCAATGGGACCAGCGCGGGGCAGGAAAAACGTACGCTTCAAACGATCTGGAGGTTCAGCGCAAAACAATGAACGTCCCTCAAATGGAGCAAGACGCGCTGGAAGTCGCGAACTACCTTCGCACCCGTTTCAAAAGAGAAAAAATATTTGTCGTAGGTCATTCGTGGGGAAGCATATTGGGTCTTTGGCTCGCACACGAACATCCCGAACTCATTTACGCCTACGTAGGAACTGGGCAGGTCGTCAGCATGGCGCAGAATGAGGTGGTCGCCTACAATGATGCTCTGCAAGAAGCCCGCAACCGCCACAATCAGCAGGCCATCAAAGATTTGGAAAGTATTGCGCCGTATCCCCCTCCCAACGCGGACTCCAACAAAATGGCGACCGCCAGAAATTGGGAACGCGACTTACTCGCGCAATCGCCGGACGCAGCAGGATTCTTGGACATCAAGAGAATTGTCACGGGAATTGTGTCAACTCCCGAGTATTCTCTCGCTGACGACCTCGGCTTTTTCCGCGGCCAGATGCTTTCCCTGAACACATTCCTTCCCGAAGTTATGAAAATTGACTTGAATACGCTCGGGCCGGACTTCCGCGTACCGATTTTTTTCTTTGAGGGAAGATACGATCCCTATTGCCGTCCTTCGCTGGTATTGGACTACACCAAAACCATCAGCGCTCCGCAAAAGGAAGTCATATGGTTCGAAAATTCCGGCCATTTCCCATTTTTCGAAGAAAAGCAGAAGTTCAAGGATGAACTGGTCCAGCGAGTTTTGCCTGTCGCCAATTAGCTGAGCTTCTTCCGCGCAAAATAGAATAATGACGCGGCCAACAGCAGAAACATTACCAGCCCAAAAACATTGCTCGTTGCCAGCGATCCCAGCAACTTCGGCCCCAACGCAAACAAATCCGGCCGCCACGGCAATCTAAATACTGACGTCACCCACTGCGGCACGCGCGTCGAAATTTCCGGATCCTGCAGCAGCGCGATCACGATCCCCAGCAATCCAAACACGCCGCCCGCCGCAATCAGTCCGCTCGAATAGAGCGCCCCAGGGCTCGCTTCTCCTTCATCTTTAGCGCCCTTCGAGCTCGCCTCTACCATCCAGCGCACGATCCCGCCGGCAAACATCGTCGCCGTCGTTCCAATCGAAAGATAAGCTCCCACCGCAAACGCGAGCGACCGCACGCCAAGAATTTCCACCGCCAGCACCAGCGCCACTCCCATCAGCACCAGCCGCCAAGGCAGCCGCTGATTCAAAATCCCGTTGATCACCGTCGCCATCAACCGCGCCTGCGGAGCCGGAGCCTTGTCGCTCCCGATCCCCTGTACCCATTGCACCTCAATCTGCTTCGTCCCGGGGTCGTACAAATACTCGCCATCAGGAATCGTGCGTGACCCAAGCGCATTAATCAGCTCGTAAGTCTTCCCCTGATACGTGAACGACTCGCGCTCCACCTTCACGCCCGTCGGCAATTCCTGCACATTCACCGGAATCTGCGTCGGAATGTATTTCTGCAAGCCCGTATTCATCAAATTCAGCGTCGCCCCAATCGCAATCGTCGATACCGTCACGCCCACCAGCAATCCCCACTGCTGCTTCACCGGCGTCGAGCCCACCAGGAATCCCGTTTTCAAATCCTGCGACGTCGCGCCCGCAATCGCCGCCGCCGTGCACACCACGCCTCCAATAATCAGCGCCAGCACCGCATAATTCGGGGCAGTCCAACCCGCCACAAAAAATATCGCGCACGTCGCCATCAACGTCGCAATACTCATCCCGCTCACCGGATTCGACGAATTCCCCAGAAGCCCGCTGATCCGCGCCGCCACCGTGACGAACAAAAACCCGAACACCACCACAAAAGCCCCCGCCAACAAATTCTGATACCACGTCGTGCTCGCACCCTTCATCGGCTCGAACGTCAGCATGATCCACATGAGCACCACGATCACGAGCGACCCGATCAGCACGGTCCGCAGCGAAATATCACGCTCGAGCCGGCTTTTCTCCGCCGCTTCACCCGCGCCCTCCGCCCGCACGTCCTTCAGACCCGCGCGCAACGCCGAAATAATCGTCGGCAGCGTCCGCAGCAGCGTAATCAATCCCGCCGCTGCCACCGCTCCCGCCCCCATCGGACGGATGTACTGCCGCCACATGTCATCCGGCGTCATCTGCGGAATCGGAATCGTCGAGGGATAAATCGGAGTATTTCCCGCGAGCTGCCCGAAAAATTGAATCGCAGGCATCACTAGCAGCCACGAAATCACGCCCCCGGCAAAAAGAATTCCAGCCACCCGCGGACCGATAATGAAACCCACCCCCAGATATTCCGAAGTGATCGTCGCCCGAAATGAGGCACCTGGAAACCACTTCGGCCGCGCCTCAGGCTGCCCATTCCAAGCCTGAATCGTGTTCATGAAAAACGTGTATACACCGCCGAGCCCCAGCCCCCAGAACACGCGCCCCGCAAACGACCCGCCGCGCTCCCCCGCCACCAGCACATCCGCGCAGGCCGTGCCCTCAGGAAACGTCAAATTGCCGTGTTCCTTCACGATCAATTGCCGCCGCAGCGGAATCATGAACAGCACACCAAGCCACCCGCCCAGCAGTGCCAGCGGAAAAATTCGCCAGAACGTAAACTCCGATCCAAATCCCAAAAATATCAGCGCCGGAATCGTGAACATCACTCCCGCCGCCAGCGATTCCCCAGCCGACCCGGTCGTCTGCACGATATTATTTTCGAGAATCGTCGATCGCCCGAACGCCCGCAAAATACTGATCGACAGCACAGCAATCGGAATCGACGCCGACACTGTCAACCCAGCGCGCAACCCGACGTAAACCGTCACCGCGCCAAACAGCAACCCGAACAGTGCCCCCAGCACCACCGCGCGCAAAGTAAACTCAGCGAGCGACTCCTCCGCCGGCACATACGGCCGAAATTCTCCCGGCGGCGCCGTCGAACTCCAAGTCTTATTCGCAATCGGCAAGCCTCACCTCCCCCAAAAGTCCGCGCGCCAGTCACCAGAACAGCCATCAACCCGCTCGATCACAAGCGACCGTCCAATTTGGCACCCAAACGTGCGGGCAACTTAGCACCACACGTAACCCGAGGCAAGCACTCACACTCATCCCCCGCGCCCCTATGTTATTCTTGGCAACCAACCCGAGGAGAAAATGTCCTACATCGACCGCATCCAATCCGATCTCACCGCCGCCATGAAGGAAAAAGACGAACTCCGCCTCAGCGTCCTCCGTATGGTGAAATCCGCGCTGAAGCACAAGGAAATCGAAAAGATGCGCCCGCTCGACGACCTCGAATCCCTTCAGGTCCTGCAAACCCTCGTCAAACAGCGCCACGAATCCGCCGAACAATTCACCAAAGGCGGCCGCTTCGACCTCGCCGAAAAAGAAAAAAAGGAAATTGCCTTCATCGAGAAATATCTTCCAGCCGCCCCCACCGACGACGAACTTCGCCGCGCCATCGACGAAGCCGTCGACGAACAAAGCGCTGACTCCCTGAAACACATGGGCGCCGTAATCAAAGCCGCCCGCGCCCGCCTCGAAGGCAAAACCATCGACGGCAAAGCCCTAAGCGATAAAGTCCGCGACCGCCTAACTCCCAAATCGTAATCACCCTTCGGTCATCGAATCCCGATGATCGCGAAATGAATCTCAAGCACCGGTAGGGGCGCATCTCAGACGCGCCCGCGACGCCCGTCTCACTCCTGCGCCACTCATCCCCGCGCCTCCGCGAAACAAATCAGCACCGCAGGCGAGGCACAAAATCTCAATCCCTCTTCACGTCCATTTTCCATCCCCAACAAAGATCTTCTCGCTTAAAGTATCGCCATGCCCCTCCCCGCCCAAATCCCCGTCAAATACTCCGAAGACGACGCCCAATTCATCAGCATCCGCCCCCTCGTCCGCCAAACCTTCCGCCCCACAGAACTCATCGACATGATCGTCAGCGTCACAGGAAAAGACCCCCACCGCGTCCAGCAAATCCTCCGCTCCGGCACGATCGTCTTCAATTCTTACCGCTACTGGTGGGACTCAATCGACTCCGCCCCAGCCGAGCTCGCAACTCTCCTCTCCGCCTATCCCGACGCCGACCCCTCCCGCCCTTTCCGCCAAGAAAATTGCACCGGGGTAATCCTGGAATCCGCCGGCACTCCCCCACGCCACTCGCTGCGCCTCACTCGCACTGAAGCATCCCGCAAACGCTTCTTTCGATCGCGCAGCCTCTGGGACGTTCTCCTAGACCTCACGCTCGAGCACGCCCCCGCCTACCGCGAATACTCCTACGCCCATCGCGCCGACGTCTACGCCCTGCCACTCGACCCCGCCGCAATCGCTAGCCTCAAACAACAAGCCGCCCAATACGCCCCGCGCGCACTCGTAACCCAGCTCACAATCATTCCGCACACCTCCCTCGTCAAATTCCTCTGCCCCCGATAGCGTAGGCTTCAGCCTGCGCCTCAAGTCCCACGCGGCGAAGGGCTCTCATGATTTGACTAACCGTCGCGACCTCGTTCTTTTCGGATTCGTTTGTACTTCCGGCCTCCCATCGTCGTGGCCTTTGAACGTTCGCGATGCAACCGAACACACCCGTACTCACGCTTAAAACTTCAAGTGTTTTTCAATCGTTCAGGGGCTTTCGCGCTTTAAAATCGCGCTGGAATGCTCATCCGCGGCAATCTGACGAAAAAAATCCTTCACCTCGTCCAATTTCTGCGTGGGCACAATCACGTCCGTAATCTCATACGTGCGCTTGTAATGCAGCACGTTCCCGCTCACCTCTATTTCACTCTTATACGATCCATAAGGACACTCCGCCTTCACCGGCTTCGGCAACTCATCCACCACATATCCTTTCGGCAGCGTGATATCGAACACATCGTCTTGCCGCGTTGCCTCGCGAAATTCGATCGGATACTTCCGCGGCTTGCCCGACAAGATATTCCATCCCTTCGTCCCCACTACCCTCGGCTGGACGATCAGCAAATTGCCGGCCGATTTCGCGTATCCTGCCGAGACGAAGCTGTAGTCGAGCGTCAATGTCTGGTCGTACTGCTCCAGGTTTCCAATGGAAGCGTGCGTGAGCGTAAAGTTGTTCAGCGTGGAGCCAAGAAATTTTTCGAACACTTTGGCCCGCAAATTGGGCGCTACTTCCATAAGTTCAGCTCGTCGTGCTTCGGCGGGCGCTCCCCAGCGCGTCTCCCGCACGGTCCCGTCCAGATTCCCTGCTTCATTCAAGTTCAACGTTCCTGTCCGCAGCAGCCGGTTTGTCGCGGCTGGCAGCAGAGGCATTGCCAGGAGCTCTCCGCCCTCCGGTCCCACGACTAACCCGTAGTTATCCTGCAGCGACGACGGCAAATATCCCAGCGGCACGTATTCATTCGTCGGATCAAAGAACAAAAGCGTTCCCAGCTTCGGATGGTTCACCCTCGCATACAGCGACACCGCGGGAACATCCTCCGGCAGCTTGATCGCGAGAATCGCGTGATTGAAGCGCGTGGAGGGAAACGCCGGCGCCACGATACCTCGTTCGGTATCCACCAGCACGTAATAGGATTCCACCCCGATTTCATGCAGCATCGCGCTCATCAATGTCGCTTTGTCCTTGCAATCCCCGTACTGGTGCGCGAATACGTCGCTGGCACGATGCGGCTGATATCCCCCGATTCCGATTTCGATTGCCACGTACCGGATTTTCTGCTGAACGAACTCGGCGATCGCTTTCATCTTCGCGAGCCGATCTGCTTTGTTCGCCGTCAGCTCTGCCACCTTCTGTTGCATCGGTGAAGAAGGTATGCGGGATGCGGCCGTAAGGCCCGCGTACCATGATCCCAAATCCTTCCACGATCCGGTTGTGCGCGCTCTCATGTTGGGATCGCGCGGAAAATACTTCACGTCCATCCGTCCCGCCACTGCCAGCCATGGCGGCATGTCCGGTTCAATTTCGATTCCGGGGATATCCTGCAACTCCCACACGAACTGGTTCGTTCCCAGAGCCGCCGGCTTCTGCTCCACATAATGCGCCCAAAGATTCGTATACTCCCATCCAGCGGGAAGCTGCAGCGTGAAGCGCGCCTTTCTTGTGGGAACTCGCGACTGAAACCACCAGTCGTCCTCGAAGACAAATGGCCGGTGCTTCTGCACGTACTCATATCCGACGATGCTTCCGGGATTGGCTTCTGGAAATTTCAATAATTTCACCTTCTTGTCGCTGTAGATTTCGTAGCTGTATCGGTCCGCTTCTGCAGCCTCTTTCTCCTTCACCTCGATCGCATTGCCGTTCGGCGTGATCGTCCACGCCTTTAAATAGGTAAGCTTCGTTTCATTGTCGAAATCCACCGCCACGCCCCCATGGCTATCGCGTGCTTCCGGCCGCAAGAGCTTGTAGACGCTCCGATAACGCGTCTCAATTTCCCCGTTGTCTTTCACCGTTGTGAACTGCTCGTCGAGCAGCACCACCGCCACCGTATCCTTGGGATACTCCGGCAGCTTGTCTTGCGCCGCCGCCCGCATCCAATCCGGTGCGGAGTCCGCGGCCAGCGCGCCCTTTGGATGCCACAGCGCGATTGCCAACGATACGACCACCGCCAGCGTGGCGGCTCCCGCCGCCCCTGAGGCGAGCCTAATTGCCGTTCGCTTCCGCATTTCGCAGCACGATCTGTGCATCGTCATTGGCCTTCACCCCGGCAAAAAACGCCCTCAGTGCTGGATAACTCTCCACCGGCACCACGATCGCGCTTACCCTCAAATGCCGCTTCACTTCCGCCGCATCCCCCACCTGCGTGGCGGACCTGTCGTACGACACGGCTCCCGGGTTGATCTTCTTTTCATCGGGAACTGTCTCGATCTTGAAGCCTGCGGGCACATGAAACGTCATATCGTCGGTCTCTTCGAACGGCACGCGGAAATAAACCATGTTCACTCGCTTCGTCGTCACGAACGCGGTCGAATAGCCCTCATGAAAGATTGTTGCCGGCACCAGCATGCGGTGTCCGATCGCGCTTCCGAGTGCGGGTATCTTCACCGTTCCCTCCACGCGCAGCGGTTCACTCGATTTGTCCCAGTCATGGATCGCAGTCACTTCAAAGGAAGAACCCGACGGCAGCCACGCCAGCACCGCGTCCGACAAGTTTTTCTTGCGTCCTGCTTCATCGTCCTCACGCTCGTCCAGTCGCCAACCCGCAGCGAAATGTCCTGTGTAACCAATCTCGATTTTTCCTACCGCCACACCTTCCTCGTTCAACTCGAGGTCCGCATGCCTCACCCAAGTCGCATCGCCGCTCGAAGAATTCGGCGTGCTCACGATAGTCCCTCCGTCCTTGCTTACCCTCAATCCGCTCGTCGCGGTCTCCACCCACGGCAGCGTTCCATACGGCTGAAACTTCGAAGCCGGGTCGAGAAACATTTCCTTGTCTCCCGCGCGTACCCATACCACGTCTGCTTGGAGTTGACGGGGGTCCTGCAGCTCTGGCGAAAAGACATTTTCGTTCCGCGCCGCCACGTATACCTCGTTGGCGGAATATCCGGCCGCCCGTACCAATCCTATGAACAGAAAATTGATGTCCCGGCCCGTTCCGTATCCATGCTTCAGAACGTCCTCGACGTTCCCGTTGTTCTTAATCTTTTCTTCGTGCTCTTCCTTCTTGCTCTTCCCGCTTTCGTAGCTCAGATTGCGGATCTCCTGCGCCCGTGCGTAGATCTTCTGCACTTTCACTTCCGGTGTGTCGTTCGCACTGGTGATCCTCCCTACCTCCGCCTGAAGTGCCCCTTTCTTGTTCACGAAACTGTCCACCGCTTCCGCCCGCTGCTTGCCGATCCTCCGCCAGAACTGGTCGCTGCTCTCGTTTGCCGGTGCGGATATATCTTTGTAAAAAAAACTCACGCGCGCCCGCAGCGCCTGATCCGGTGGCATGTAATCCTCAATGTCCAACCCCTTTATGTCCCGCACTTCGAGTGTCAGCGAACCGTCCGGCTGGCGTTTCGGCGTCTGGTTCGGTATGCCGAACACTCGGTAGAAGAGCGGGGGCACACCATAATCGGTGTCAGGGATAATCGAAAAGCGGCCCAATCGCGTGAAATAATCCTCTTGCACCCTCCACGCGATGCTCCAAACATACTGCGTGTCGCGCTGCGTCCTGTACTTGTACTCGATAATGCTGCCCGGCTTCACGTCCGGCAGCGAAAACGTCTTCGCCAGAAACTTCAGGCCGTTCGCTTTCACAAGGGTCTTTTCGAACACCTTTCCGTCGAAATTTTCTATTTCCCCGTCTGGCTGGATCGTCCGCGCGCGCACATACTGAATGCGCCCCTGATCCGGATTGAACGGAATTGAGACGTCGGCGAGGTCCTTCACTCCCTCCGTTGTGAAGATCTTGATGCGCATGTATTCGTCGTCCCAGGCAGCCTTCGCATTGATCACGTCCTCGCGATACAAAATCATCGCGTGCGCACCGGGGCTGACCGGATTGTCTTTCAACGCCAGATCCTCTTGCAAAATAGGCTGCCACTCATCACCGGCGGGCGCAGAACGCAACCAAACCACCGCACAGCCGAGCACAAGCGTCAAAACTACGCAGGTGAATCGCAAAATCTTGTTCATCACGGCTTGTCTCCTATCTCTGGGGCGCACTACGAGCAGCGAACGTCACACACAACAGAGGGAACAACGCGATAAATCCGATACGTCTGCACCGTTGGCTCATGGAAGGGCTGGTCTCCCGTGACACCACTCACCCGAAGTAGCAGGATCGCCGGGTGAGAACTAGTTCTAAACCGATGAAGTATCCGCCAAGCTACCTTGCCGCCCGCTCCTTGTCAATGGTCGAGGATGTTTTGTCTGCCGGAGAGTTGCCCAAAGGTAAATTCGCTGTTTGTTCGCAATTGGAACTGAGCCAAAACGCTCCGCTGAAGAAATGCAGCGGTTCTATTGACACGGCGCAGAACGCTACGTTAGAAGATAGACGGTTGTCTTGAGGTGGGCAGGCGGGTCCCTAACAAGCAAATCTCGCTTGGCACCACATTTTGTTTTGTTATACTTTTAATGGGTGTTGAATTAGAGGTGCTTTGAAGTCTCCAGGTTTACTGATTTCGGATTTCGTACATAGCCCCGCCCACGCCCGAGCCCATGCGAGTAGCAGAGCGACAAACGTCAGAACTCATCTTTTCCTCAGGGGTTAACCATGGCTAGTCCTGCAATGGATTTCCGAACTTCGCTGCTTCCAATCTTCATGACTCGCTTGAAAATTCTCCGGGCCATCGCTCCCGGTCTCCGCGACCTACCTTCCCAGACTTTCAACGAGCTTCAATCGCTCTTGGAACGGGCAGAGGCCGTAATCCGTGAGTCCGTCGGGCAGGTACCCGACGAATCCAAATAGCGCCGCCAGCCACACCTCGATCCGCTCAGCCGGGCCCATTCGCGTTCAAGGCCCGAACGAAATGATCAACTGAGCGAGCGGCATTCATTCTTCGCGTGTTGGCGGCGACATCAGCGTAATTAAGCAGCGGCGTCCCCTGCTCCCGTTGAACGATACGGGCGTGTTTGTCTCCTTCCCACTACACTAGAATCAAGGGCAGGTGTGTTAGCCGGAACTTCCCTTCAGCTGCTGGTAATACCCGCGGGGTAGTTTGGGCAACTTCGGTGGCTTGGGCCCGTGCCGCACCGCGCTTGCGACTGGAACATATGTCAACTGCTCGCCGGAACGCACGCTTCGCAGCATCAGGCCGCCGCGACTCATGTCCCCACGCCCCACGAACTCGATCGGAAAGAGCAGGCGCTCTCCAAAAATTTCCAGCAATGGCTCGACGTATTTCGGAGTCGCGATGCTACCGAGCAGCACGACTTCGCACTTTGGACCAGCGAGTTTCCAAATCGCGAGGGCGTCGCGTTCGAGCGGTTCGCGGTATCGCCGGTCCGTTGCGCTGATCGATGCCGTTGAAATCGACGCGAGGTCTTCCGTGGTGATCACCGTCTCGGGCGGAATCAACCCGCCGGACGCAGTGATCACGAATGCTCCAGGGATTCCATTTCGCGCTTCGGCAAATCGCTGCGCATAGGCAAGTTTTCCGCGAAAATAGAGCCCGCTGATGAAACTGAATACTTCGCCGAGCTGTGCTCCTTCGTTTCTCAGGCGCAACGCGAGTTCGAAACTGGCGTTCTCGCTCGCGACGATCCGGGCGCGAATTCCCGCCGCATTGGCTGGTGAAAGCAGGAAGATGCGGCGTACTTTGGAGACAGAGATTCGAACAGGTTTCTGCTTGGGTTTTGTTCGGCCTGCTCGGCTTTGATGACTGCTAGTTGGGTTTCTTTTCATGTGGACCGAGAAATGGCAGCTTCACAATTTACTTTTCGATGCTAGTCCAATAGCGGCTTCTTTGCAAAAATTGAGAGTGCTGTGCCAAGCATCGGGTTCGGGCACGGTATGGCGTTGCCCCTACTACGGAAACGGCGAAGCGAAAAGAACGATGTCTTGCGAGTGCCAAGTATCGCAATCATATTGTGCTGTTACGTGGGCACAGGCAGGAATGCCTGTGCTACTGTTCTTCATTCATGAAGGCCATCCTGTCGTTACCCGTCCGCGTAGTTCTGATCCTGGGCCTTATTTTCCTGGTCGCAAGAAGCCTCGCGGCGCAGGCGATTCAGCCGACGTATGCCACGATGAAAAAAGTTCAGATGACGATTCCTATGAAGGACGGTGTTCGCCTGGCGGTAAACCTGTACATGCCTGAGGGCGCGAAGGCGGAGGACAAATTTCCCGCCATCCTCGAATACCTACCCTACCGCAAAGACGATTGGACTCTTTCGCGCGACTGGGATCTGCACCTGTATTGGGTGCGGCGGGGTTACGTTACGGCTCGCGTCGATATCCGCGGCACCGGCGCAAGCGAAGGCAACCCGCCTGACCGCGAATACTCAGACCAGGAGCAGCAGGACGGACTCGAGGTGATCGATTGGCTTTCCAAGCAGCCCTGGTCCAACGGCAATGTGGGCATGATGGGCATTTCCTGGGGAGGATTCAACGCGATCCAGATGGCCGAGCGCCATCCGCCGGCGCTGAAAGCGATCATCGCCGTCTGCGCCACTGAAGAATTATTTCACGACGACATTCATTACATTGATGGCCTAATGCACGTGGACGAATTCGAGCCTGCGATGGACCTGGAATTGGGGCTGACTCGCTCGCCGGATTTTCCGACGGACGAAAAATCGATGGCACGGCGCTTTGATGCTTCTCCGTGGTTCCTGCTCTATCTGCACCAACAACGCGACGGCGCGTTCTGGCGGCGTGCTTCGGTACCGCCGGATCGCTACGGCGAATACACCGTTCCGTCATTTATGATTGGAGGTTTTGTCGACGGTTATCGCGACAGCCTGGCGCGATTTTTTGAGAAATCAAAGGCACCGATCAAAGCGCTGCTCGGGCCGTGGAATCACACTTTCCCGCACGATGCGGAGCCCGGCCCTGCGATCGAGTGGCGCGAGGAAGCCACTCGCTGGTGGGACTACTGGCTGAAGGGCAAGCAGAACGGAATTATGGATGAGCCGCGCTTCGAAGTTTTTATGCGACGCCCGTACCCGCCCGATCCCAATATCAAAGAAATTCCCGGCGAATGGCGCGCGGAAAAAACCTGGCCGCCACGGGATGCCACCAAAGAAACGCTTTTTCTCGAGCGGGATCACTCACTCGGCGCGATCGCCCCGGCTTCTCGCGACATTTCTCAGCACGAACTGAAATATGTTCCATCAATTGGCGGCGAGGCAGGATTTTGGTGGGGCGATTTTGCGACGGACCAGCGGCCGATCGATGCATACAGCCTTGTTTACGATTCTCCGCCGATGGAAAAAGAAACAGCGATCTTCGGATGGCCGCGCGCGTACTTGCAGGTTTCCTCAGACGCGCCGCTTGCAGATTGGTTTGTTCGTCTCTCGGACGTGGCGCCGGACGGCACCGTTGCCTTGATCACGGGGGCAGGGCAGAGCGGAGCGCAGCGCGAGTCCGCCTCGCATCCGGCCGATCTGGAGCTCGGCAGAAAATATTTGATTCCTATCGAACTGCATCTCACAAGCTGGATTTTTCCGCCGGGACATCGCGTTCGAGTAGCGATTTCGAACGCGCTTTGGCCGATGATCTGGCCGACACCCTACGCAATGACGACTTCGCTTTACCTCGGAGGCGAGCAGACATCTCGGATCGAATTGCCAATTGTTCCGGTGGAGCCGGCGGCGCGGCCACATTTTCCGCCGATCGAAGTATCGCCGCCGCTGGAAGGCGTCTCGTCAACTGGGGATATCTGGCCGCCGAAGAATTGGACCGTGACGCGCGATCTGATGAGCGGGCTGACGCGCGTGATGTGGAGCGGGGAGGACGCCGGCCACTATCCCTGGGGCGATACCAAGGATTACGAGAAGATGAGCTACGAGGCGCAGGACAACGATCCGGCCGTCAGCACGGTGCATGCGGACGCGTCGACGACCGTGATTCTGCCGAATCGGACGCTCGTGTGGAGTATTGTCCTCAATCTCCGCAGCGATGCGAAGAACTTCTACTATCACTTCGAGCGCCACCTCACGGAAAACGGCAAGGAAATCCGCGCGAAAACCTGGGACGACACGATTCCTCGGGACCATCAATGAGGAAATTTTTGGGGTGGCGGAATTAGGCTCTACGTTCGCGCGACCGTAACGACAGGACATTCGCCGCAGAGACCGGTCGTCAATTCTTCTTTCTTGTGAAGTGGAAAATCATCGGCGTGTCTTTTCCCTTTGAGCGCCACGTCCACGTTTCCGTGATGTGATCCGCATCCTCGAACTGAATCACGAGTTTGTGCTGGTGACCGGTCTCCTCTGACGGCAAGTTCCCCGCACCCTGAAACGCAAACGTGAGTTCCTTTACCTCGCCCGTGCCCGGCGTGGCTTTCATGCGCGGCTGATTGTTCGTCGGACAGTAATGCACGAGCACGATCGAATCGCCGTCGATGCTGTAAAGCGTCAGCATGTCTTCCATGCCCATGCCGGTGGGCGAGATCGTTTCCATCACTGCAGTGCCCGCCGCCACAATCTCGAATTTGGTTTTCGCTATGCCGCCGTCACTGTCCTTGCCTTCCCAATCGCCAGCAAGCGCCTGCAATTGCTTGAACGCGGCCTTCGGTGCCTCGCCGGCTGAAAAAGCAGGAGCGCAGATCGCCGTCGCTAATAACAGAACGGCCGTAACGATTCTGAATCTCATATGTATCGCCTCGCGATAGAGAGTGTTATCACGCTTAGACGGAACGTCCGTAGAATGGTTATGGGCTTGTTGGAGGAAAACCCTGGGGTTGCAGACCGAACGAGAGTGTTCACGTAATCGCACCTTCCCACGACGAGGACGGCATCGTCGTGGCTACCTCTACAACTCCGTGGTCTTAGGAGGCTGTGGCCGCCCGGGTGTCCTTCAAATCGGCCGCAAGCAAACGATGAAAGAGATGTTCGCCGGCCTCGCGACGCACGGAAAGGCGTCCAGCCTGATACGCGCGTGAACTGAGACCGCGCTGAACGCCATCGCAAATAGCGATGTCTTCGATTTGCACCTGATGGCTTACTTCGATGCTCTGGCGAATGTATGGCATCTCCGATTCGGACGTGTTGCCGAAGTAAAAATCGAAAATGACTTCGCAACGATCCACCGCGAGCGGAATTACGAGATTCGTGTCGAGGTAGCCTTCGTACCAGTTCAGCATGAAATTCGGGTACTGCCAGAAATAGTAGGCGCGATCACCTTTGCGCGTGGCTGCGGCATTCGCTTCGGAGGCGCTGTCTACAGTCACAGGGCTCGCTTGCACGCAGCAGCGATCGACATTTTCAATCGTGTAGTTCGTGTAATCGAGGACGCTGTTCAGTCCTTTGTGCATGTGCGGCACGTGGTATCCGCCGTCCAGAAAATTGTCGACGTATACTTTCCAGTTGCAGTCGAGGGTGTAGCTGCGGCGCTCGACGAATTTCAGCTCCGAAAACCCGAGCGGTTTCGCGAGATCCACCAGCTTGCCGAGAAATTCTTTCAGCGGCGCAGCGTGGGAATCGAGATTCACGAAAACGAATCGCTCCCAGGTTTCTAGGCGAATCGGTACGAGGCCGTTCTTCGCGCGATCGAAGTCGCAGACGCCCTCGAATTCGGTCATGCCCCGAAGTTCACCCTCGAGGTTGTAGGTCCAACCGTGATAGGGACAGCGCATGTGCGGGGCGTGGCCGCAGGACTCGTTCATCACCGTCATGGCGTGGTGCCGGCATACGTTGAAGAAAGCTCGCAGCTTCTTGTCGCTTCCGCGCACGACCACGATGGGCTCGCCGGCTACCGTAGTGGTCACATATTGTCCCGGATTTTCAACCTGCTCGAGCCGCGCAGCAAATTGCCACGAGTGCGAGAAGACGTTGAGCCGTTCGAGGTCTGCGATTCGCGCGTCGGTGTACCACGGTGCGGGAATTGTGTGCGCTTCCGCCAGCCGGGCGTTAGCGTTATAGGAGGCGAGAATTTCCTGAACAGACTCTTGGGCTGGCCGTTCCATCTGCTTTCACTCCAAATTTTGAGAAATTCTTTTAGACGCCTATTGCGCCGCGCAGCACTTGCAGGAACTGCGTGATGCGTACGTGATTCTTTTCCGGATCCGAGGGATGGGGGAAGAGGCCCGGGTCGAGTTCTTCGGTCAGCAACGCGTCCTGAAAGCGCTCCATCGTCCAGTCTAGAATCGAAACGATCAGCGCTGTATCAATATCGGAGCGCACTTCTCCGCGCGCAACTCCAAGCCGCACGAACGCGGCGCTGCCGTACGGATCCTCGGCGAGCAGAAAACGATTGATCTCGCGCTTCAAACTCAAATCGACGCCGTAATTCCCGAGCAGGGCCACGCGATATGGAATCCAGTCTTCCCGCACGAGCCGCTCGGTGCGCAAAAGCCAGTAGCGCACAATTTCGAAGAAACCTTTTTCGCGAATATTGGCGGGACAATCGAGGTACGCCGGGAATGATTTCACCGCTTTCTTGTACGTTTCGAGGAAAAGTCCGGCCTTGCTGCCAAAATATTGGAAGATCGAACCTTTTGCGAAGCCGAGCTGCGCGGCGAGATCCTCGATGCGCGCCGCGTGGTAGCCCTGCTCGGCGAAGTGTCGCAACGCGGCATCGATAATTCGCGCGCGCTTGGCTTCGAGTCGCGGACCGGGCTCGGGACGAAAG
Source organism: uncultured Acidobacteriota bacterium (assembly GCA_963721825.1). Lineage (GTDB taxonomy): Bacteria > Acidobacteriota > Terriglobia > Acidiferrales > UBA7541 > Palsa-295. The sequence continues at coordinate 391,562 of CAVRLE010000005.1, forward strand.
CGCACGGGCGGCTCGAGCAGTGCGCGGCGCGACCGTACCCGATGTGACCCGAGGTCATTGCCAGAAGCTGTCATTGGATTTCTTCCCCGCTTATGTTATCTACGGTTAGCGATACAATCACCTGACTAGCGGTCATGCTAGTCGAAAACACCTGCTCTGCGCAAGTCCCGAAACGAGAAAAGAGCGTGCCGCGGAAAAGATATGACGCGATCGTCGTCGGAGCTGGCCACAACGGCCTGACGGCGGCAGCCTATCTCGCTCGCGCTGGGCTCTCGACCTTGGTGCTCGAACGACGCGCGATTGTCGGCGGCTCTTGCGTGACGGAGGAAATCACGCCCGGGTGCCGCGCATCCACTACCTCTTACATTGCGAGCATGCTGCGGCCCACCGTGATTCGCGATCTCGATCTTGCGGCGCACGGATTGCGGATGGTTGCGTGCGACCCGGCGCTCGTTGTTCCGTTTCATGATGGGCATGTGGTGCCCTGGTGGGCGGATCGCGAACGCACTATTGACGAATTTAGGAAGATTTCGCCGCGCGACGCGGGAACGTTTGCGCGCGTAGATGATCAGCTGAAAAAACTCGCGCGCTATCTGCAGCCGTTTTTTCTGGAGCCGCCGCCCGATCCAGCGTTTCGCGGGGCTGAAGGTTGGTGGGAACTGCTGCGCGTCGGGAATCGTTTTCGCGGGATGACGACGGACGAAGTCGGTCAGCTTGTTTCATTTCTTACTGGCAGCCTAGGCGCTTTTCTCGATCGGAATTACGAATCCGAGAAAATCAAGACGATGTTCCTCGCGAATAGTGTGTACGGCAAGCACGGCGGGCCTTACGACGCCGGGTCCGCACTCGGTCTGCTCTTTCATTTACTGAGTGGCGGCGATAACGAGACGCAAGGATTCTACGGCCACGTGATGGGAGGGATGGGCGCGATTACGCAGGCGCTCGCATCGGCTGGGCGAAGTCTCGGCGTCGAAATTCTCACATCGAGTCCCGTTGCAAATATTGACGCGAATGGCGGCCGTGCTCGCGGTGTTTTTCTAGAGGATGGGACGGAGTTCAAAAGCCGCATCGTTCTCTCGAACGCTGATCCGAAGCGGACGTTTCTCGGGCTTGTCGAAGCGAGTGAGCTGCCGGACGATTTTCGCGAGGCTGTTTCTGCGATCAAGATGAATGGCCCCTGTGCGAAAGTGAATTTTGTTTTGAGCGAGGAGCCCCGCGTGACGGGGTTGCCTTCGGATTGGACTCCATCCCAGCGCTCGCTCTTCACTCTGGTGCCTTCGCTCGAATTCGCGGAGCGCTGCTATGACATTGCTAAGCTTGGCGAAATTCCGGAAGAGCTGTGGGTGGATTGCGTTGTGGCATCGAATGTGGACTCGTCGCTCGCGCCTGCGGGGAAACACATCATGACCGCGTTCGTTCAATATGTGCCTTACAAGTTGAAGCGCGGAACGTGGGGCGAGAATCGCGAATTGCTGGGCGATTGCGTCGTGAGAAAAATTGGGGAGTATGCGCCGAATTTTGCGAAATCGATCCTTGCGCGGCAGATTCTGACGCCGCTCGATCTCGAACGCACTTACGGCCTGACCGAAGGAAATATTTTTCACGGCGACTTGTCACTCGATCAACTGTTCTTCATGCGGCCTGTTCCGGGCTGGTCGCAATACCGCACGCCTGTGAACGGTCTCTACCTATGCGGCGCCGGAGCACATCCAGGAGGCGGTGTCACAGGTGCTCCGGGCTACAATGCGGCGCACCAGGCGCTTCGTGATTTGAAACGCGGCCGCGTGAAAAAAGCTGTCGCATGAAATCTGGAGCGCCTGGAAACACTCCCTATCAAAAGGCACGCGAATGACGAACGCAACAAAAATAGGGATTCTCGAAAAGCTCGCTCAAGGTCCGGTTCTGGGCGATGGCGGCTACCTGCTCGAGCTTGAAAAGCGCGGCCGCGTTCGCGCCGGACCGTTCACACCCGAAGTGGCACTCGAAAATCCCGAAGCTTTGCTCGAACTGCACCGCGAGTTTCGCGACGCGGGCTCCGAAGTTCTCCAGTCGCTCACCTTTTACGCAAGCCGCGACAAACTCGCCACAGTCGGTATGGGCGATCGCGTCGAAGAGCTGAACCGAGCGGCTGTGCGCATCGCAAGACAAGCAGCAGGCACTCGCTGCCTTGTCGCTGGAAATATCAGCCTCACCTGGATGTACGAGCCCAACGACAAGCCCGCGGCAGATCGTGTCCGCAAAACTTTCGACGAACAGCTCGACGTGCAAATTTCTGAAGGCGTCGATTTCATCATCGGCGAGACATTTTCCTGGCTCGGCGAAGCGTTGCTCGCCGTTGAACGCGCGAAGCGGACGAGTCTGCCGGTAATGGTCACGATGTCATTTGAAAATGAAGACGTGACGCCGGACGGCAAGTCGGCGGCTGAGTGCGCGCGAGCGCTTGTAGATGCGGGTGCACACATTGTGGGAATGAATTGCCTCCGCAGCCCCGAGCACACGCTTCCTCTTGCCGCAGAAATGCGCCGCGCCGTCAAGGCGCACATCGCATGCCAGCCCGTCGCGTATCGCACCACGCACGACCATCGCGATTTCACCAGCCTGCCTGCGTTTCCCGACCAACTCGATCCCTATCAGCTGAGCCGCCGCGAAATGGCCGACTACGCGACGAAAGCGCGCGACCTTGGCGTCAACTATATCGGCGCGTGCTGCGGCGCTGTGGCCTCACACATCCGCGAAATGGCTCGCGCTCTCGGTAAAATCTCCGCAGACGATCGCATCTGGAAAAGAGGCGGCGAAAAACCAATGTCGGCCTACGAATATTACGACCACGACAAAAAAGCCAAGGTGTAGCCTGCGCTAAATCTTGCAGTGAGAGAAAAGCACGCGAGCCTTTCACGTTCCTCGCCATCAAACGCGCTCGCTTTCAGATTCGGCTCGATGCATCATGTGCCACGCGTATGAATCCGACCCCGCTTGTAGCCGATGCCTGAGCCCGCCGCCACGAATCGCCCCCGCCGCGCGCTGGGCTTCCGCGACCTCGTCCTCTTCTACATCGTCACCGGCATCAGCCTGCGCTGGATCGCAACGGCCGCCACCGTCGGCGCAAGCGCGGTCGTAATCTGGCTGATCGCATGGTGCACGTTCTATCTTCCTCTCGCGCTTTCCGTGATGGAACTTTCCTCGCGCTACCCGCAGGAAGGCGGCCTCTACGTCTGGAGCAAGCGCGCTTTCGGCGAATTTCCCGGATTCATCACCGGCTGGACGTACTGGGCGAGCAATCTTCCTTACTACCCTGCCGTTCTCTACTTCGCGGCCAGCAACGCGCTCTTCATCGGTCCGGCCCGCTGGCAATCGCTCTCCGAAAACAGAACCTATTTTCTCGTCTTCGCCCTGCTCGGACTCGCGCTCGGCACGTTTCTGAATCTCATCGGCCTCTCCGTCGGCAAGTGGCTTCACAATCTCGGAGCAATCGCCACTTGGCTGCCGATCGCCATCCTCATCGGGATTGCTGCAATCGCTTACCACCGGTTCGGCTCGGCCACCAGCTTCACAGCCGCAAGTATCGTTCCGCACATGCACTTCCGCGATGTTCTTTTCGTCGCAACAATTATTTTCGCCCTCGGTGGCTCGGAGTCGGCGTCATTTCTCGGCGACGAAGTTTACGACGCGCGACAAAACCTCCCCCGCGCCCTTCTCGCCGGAGGAGCATTTGTCACCATCGGCTATATTGTCGGCACCATCGCAGTTCTCGTATCGCTGCCTGCAGGTGAAGTGAACGGACTCGGCGGCATCATGCAAGCCGTTTCAAAATCTGCCGAACGAGTAGGCTTCACGGCGATCGGACCGCTTGCAGCTCTGCTGATTACGATCAGCAATCTAGGGGCGCTCGGTGCGTGGCTCGCAGTCTCCGCGCGTCTTCCGTTCGTAGCGGGACTCGACCGCTACCTTCCACCCGCATTCGCCCGTATTCACCCGAAGTGGGGAACGCCCCACGTAGCCCTGTTGGTTCAAGCATTCTGTGGAGTGATTTTTATCCTGCTGAGCCAAGCAGGAACCAGCGTTTACGGCGCGTATGAAGTTCTTGTCAGCATGGGGATCATTTCGTATTTTATTCCGTATCTGTTCGTCTTCGCAGCGCTGATTCGATTTCAGCGCGAGCCTGTGTCGTCCGAAGTAATTCGCATTCCCGGAGGCAAGCCGGTTGCAATCGCTCTCGGTACGCTTGGTTTTACGACGACGCTCGTTACAATTATTTTCTCGGTCATGCCTGCCGCTGATGAGCCACACAAATTTCTGGCGGTGGCGAAAATTGTTGGGCTGACATTCGCGTTGCTGGGCGTCGGCGTCGTAGCGTTCCTTTGGGGCAAATCACGCAACCGCTCGAATGATTAAAAAACCCACAATGAGGGAAGGCGTCTTCTTCGCTACCCGAGCGGGCGCAAACGATGCAAATCTGCGGCTCCGAAGTTACGCATTCAACAAACTCTTCTCGTCACGCTCGAATCCCACCCGGCATTCCAAGTAGACTGGCGGCCTGAGGATTTTCTTCTGACCACGCAAGCCAATCCGACTGGCGCCACCAGCGCCTCTGCGCCAGCGGCAACTCAGGCCTCGAGCCCATGGATTTATCGTCCGTGGCTCGATCTCATCGTCGGCTGCGGCGCATGGTCCGCGCCTCTTCTCGCCATCGCGGCATGGCTTACGCCATCGCACACCCACGGCTGGGCCGTGGCCTTCTACCTTCTCGCCATCATCTTCAATTACCCGCATTTCATGGCCACGATCTACCGCGCCTATCACACGCGCGAGCAATTCGAAAAATACAAGTTCTTCACGCTCCACTTCACGCTGCTGATGGTTGTCACGGCGGTGATGCTCCACGCATCGTACCGGCTCGTGCCGTGGGTCTTCACGCTCTACATCTGCTGGAGTCCATGGCACTACACCGGCCAGAACTACGGCCTCATGATGATGTTTACGCGCCGCGCTGGCGCGCAGATCACTCGGACGGAGCGCCGCTGGCTGCACACAGCTTTCGTCGCCTCCTACGTGATGCTGCTCGCAAGTTTTATGACCGGCGGCTCGAGCGACCCGCTGATTCTTTCTCTGGGCTTGCCCGCCAAAATCACGCTCCCCGCGCGCCTCGTCCTGGCAATCGCGTTCGCAGCATTCACGTTCCTGGCGTTCAAGCCGCTCATCCAGCGAAGCGGAGCGCGAGCCATGGCCGCTCCGCTCACGCTCGTGCTCACGCAATTTCTATGGTTCGTGCTTCCAACCCTGCTCGAACTGCACGCCGCGTATCAAATCCCGCAAACGCGCTACAGCAGCGGCATTCTCGCCGTTCTCCACTCCGCGCAATATTTATGGATCACGAGTTACTACCAGCGGCGCGAAGCGCGCGCAGCAGGCCAGTCAAGCTGGCGCATGGCGGGATATTTCGTCACCCTGATCGCAGGCGGCATTGCGCTGTTCGTGCCCGGCCCCTGGCTGGTAAGCTACATTTTTCATTACGATTTCACCACGAGCTTCCTCATTTTCACGGCGCTTGTGAATATCCACCATTTCCTGCTCGATGGAGCGCTCTGGAAGTTGCGCGATTCGCACGTCGCTTCGCTCTTGATCGATCCCGGCTCCACGGCACAATCAGGCCCGCAGAAAGCTCCGGCGAAGCGCGCCGCTAAAAGAGCTTCACGTGACGCCGCGCCGCCCGCTACTCCCAAGCGCACCAAAAAGCTCCTGACGTCCCCCGCATTTCAAATGAGCCTCGTTGCATTGTTGTTCCTGTGGGGCGGCCTCGACCAATGGCACTTCGCTCTCGGCACCGACGAATCCAATCTCCCCTCGCTCTTGCGCGCGTCCCAACTGAATCCTTATGACGCTATGCTCCAGGCCCGCATCGCAAGTGCCTCCACGAAAGCGGGACAAAAAGACGACGCCGTTGCGGCTCTCACGCGCGCCGTCGCAATCAATCCCGACAATGCCGGTCTGCAACACACCGCCGCGCGCGCCATGATCGAAGACGGCCGCTACACCGAAGCCTACGAGCACTACCATCGCATGCTCGAACTTTTTCCGCGCGATTCAGACGCGCTCGTAAATTACGGCCTGCTCGCCGCAAAACTCGGCCACCCCGAAGAAGCTGTCGATTCATGGGAGAAAGCTGTGAGCGTTTCGCCGAATCAGCCGAATGTCCACCTCTATCTCGCGCAGGCGCTCGATCAAAAGAACGAACACGCTGCTGCCGCTCGCCACTGGAGCGCGTTCCTGCAGCTGGCCGCAGCGCATCCGGACGATCCCACCGCCACGCCTGCGCAGCTGGATTCCGCCACGCTTCAGCTTGCAGACGACGAGGCTCGCGTGAATCACAAAGGCGCGGCCATGGCGGGATATCTCTCGGCGATCGCGCTAGCCGAGCGGGACAAGAATCTGCAGCTCGAAAGTGTCGCTCTCGCGCACCTCGGCGACTACCAGGAAAAAACCGGAGACGCCGCAGGCTCGGCGCACTCCTTCCAGCGCGGCCTCGCACTCGACGCAAACTTGCAAGACCCCCGCAGCGAAGCATTCGACTTGTTCAACTACGGGCAATTTCTGCGCCGTCGCGGCGCCGACCTGGAATTAGCCTATGCGTGTTATCTACGCGCGGAAATTCTGCTGGGCGGTAAAGGCGGCGAAAATCAGCAAACAGTCGAAACTGCCCGCCGCGAAGTGGAAATGCTGCTGGGAAAAAAAGCGGCTGCCGTCCAGAAAAATCTGCCCGAGCTACTGGCGCGCGCGAAGAATCTGCCGGCGAGTGCCTTTGAGTAACAAAGGAACTTTCTCAGGGAAGCCGCGAATTGGTCTTCCCAAAGTGTCTAAGGAATCGTCGCGCTCACCTGCGCGGAAGGGTTACTCTGTTGTCCGCTCGTATTAACGGTGACGATGACGTAAAAATATTCTTTGCCGGCTTGCACTGTCGAATCAACGTACGACGTCCCCGTATCTTTCGACGAGTTAAGGACCTGGTACGGTCCTCCCGAGGTTGTTGCGCGTTCAATATAGTAGCCGGCCACATTGGATGAGGTGCTCGCGCTCCAGGAAAGGTCCACCGAGTGCGAGGACGACCCCGTCGTACCGGAGCCGGATAGTGCAACCGAAGTCGTAGTTACGCCCGACACAATTGAAACTGCTCCCGAGGCGCTTCCAGTTACAGCTGGCTCAAACACAACTGTCACCGTGTCAGACTGGCCAGGTTGCAGCGTCAGCCCGGAAAGTCCACCGATCATGCTGAATTCTGAACCCGAGATTGTTCCCCGCGTGGTTGTTAGGGCCGAGTTTCCCGTGTTGGTCACTTTGAGAGAGAGCGAGCCGCTGTGCCCAACTAATACGTCTCCGAAGTTCATTGTGGTAGGGCTCACCTGCAACGTACCGGTGGCGGTAACTCCGTTTCCAGATAACGAAACCGTGAGAGGGACCGTCTTACCGGAGGCGCTGAAGTTAATCGACGCCGAACCGGTAACCGCTCCAGTCTTGGCCGGCTTGAAAGCCACGTTGAATGTCGAGGTCTTCCCCGCCCCAATTTGCGCGCCATCGGCTAGGCCGGACATGCTGAATCCGGTCCCGGACACGGCCTCGGACGAGACCGAGACAGTAGTGGTGCCTCGGTTCGTGACGGTGAAAGTTTGCGAATTGCTGCTGCCGATGGGAACGCTTCCAAGACTCGCACTGGTAGGCACGACCGAAACCGAAGGCCCACTCCCACTCGTTACACCATTCGCAGAGAGCGTAATGTTGAGAGCGGTCGTGAAACCTCTACCCTGCACTACGATCTTTCCGCTTTGCGTACCGGCAGCTTTCGGAGCGAAGCTCACAGTCAATGTGGCGCTCACCCCTGTGTTCAGACTCAACGGTGCAGTGATGCCGCTGATTGCAAAATAATTGCCGCTTACAGCCACACTCGTGATGGTCACGCCAAATGTTGTTGAATTTGTGATTTTTATCTGTTGCTGCGCGCTGCTCCCCACGTTCACAGACCCGAAGTTTATCGAGGTCGGACTCGCCGTAACTGACGCTGCGGACGCTGCGCTGCCTGCAAAAATAAAAAGCAACAATTCGATAACAGCCATTGGAAAGGCAAAGCGAAATTTTTTCGACATTGTATGATTTGTCCGTTGCTGGAAGGGGGTTACGGCACTGTAAAAATTTACCGGGGCCCTTGGATTTTCACGACGGAGGGAGTCTACGAATTGCCCGCGGAGAGCGTCTACTGGTCTGGAGGCACGCGCGAGGACAGGGGAAGATGCTGTCCCCTGATGTACCTGCCGTAATGCCCAGTTAAATTGGACGAAATCTTACTACCCTATTGCGTTTTTAGAATATCTGGGAAGCCCGGGTGCTCTTGCCCACCGCTCGGCTGGCGCACAGAAGAGATTTGGAACGAATTCTTAGCGGACGATATTGATCGCAATGGCGGGAGTTATCGTCGCGGCAGTGTTGCGGCCAATCGGAACCACGCGCACGCCCAGAAGAACTCCCACTTTGGAATTCCAGCTGTATTCGATCGCTGGGGCAAAACCGATCGCGTTGTTATAGCCTGTGTCGAACCGGATCTTTGCCGAGTTTTGTACGCCCGGCGAAACAAGCGCATCGAATCCGGTCACGTGCGTGCTGTTTTGGTAGCGATAGGTCGCGTCGAGTGCCAGCACCCAGCTCCGGGTCAGGCTGTATTCCCACGACGCGTCGACGAAGGAGGTGCCGCCGGGCTTCGCATGTCCTTGAAATTCAGCATCAGTTCCGTAAACGCTGACGCCCTTCACATTCACACCGCTCGAAATCGACTGCGATACATTCAAACGCATGCGCAGTATCCGCCGATTCGGCAGCCAGAAATAAGTTTGCGAGTAGAACGCGAGCGTCGTGGTGTAAGCGCCGCTGCCGAGTCCATTGCTGGGCCGATTTCCCAGCTGATCGTACTTGCCGGACGGAAATGTTTCTTGCACAGCGAGCGACATGGTTGGAATCCGGTGGCCTTCGTGAAATTTTGTCAGCCGGTACTGGCCCTGCACCGTCACGTCGCCCATCCCGACGCTGGAGCTGCTCGGCCCGTCGCTCACTCGATTGTAACCAAATGTTGGAATCAGCCCGATCGTCAGCTTGTCGACTAGACCGTAGTTTATATACGTGAGCGATCCGAAGCCGTTCGATTCCGGACCTCCCCGCTTCACACCGTTGCGGTCATATTGGCCCTGCTGGATCACATCGTAAAGGTAGGGCTCAATCAGGAAATGACCTCGAGGCAACGTCGCAGCCGACGGCGCCAGCATCGGCCCCGTCCACCAGGCATCATCTAGCGATTGGCGATCGCCTGAAGTTTGCGCCAAAGCCGCTTGCGCGCCGCTAAGACCGAATGCTATTACGGCCGCGGCAAGTACTTTGTGAATTTGTTCCCAGTGCCACATCACTGCAATCTCTTCGCGTCAGTGTTACCGCTTCCTTCACGGCTCGCACTATCCGATTCTCGCGGTGAACTTCTCGAGCTTCCTCATTTCACGCGCGTGTCTACTGCGATCCAGTTCGTCTCCCAGGTTTTGCCCCCGTCATCCGAAAACGCCTGCTCGAAGCGGCAGGAATTCGCCGTCATGTCCATCCACACATTGCGCACCAGAATCATTCGGCCATTGAGCGGTTCCTGATCGTAAAATTCGCCGCGCCCATTCTTGAATTCGCCAACCGTTGGCACGCTGAGAGTCCCTCCGCTCGCATTGGCGAAATTTAGGCTCCACTGATGTGATTGAGGATTGTAAAGACGCAGGCTGAGCCCTTCGACGTGGCCGCCGGCGCCGTCCACCTCGAGCTCCACCAGATTGGCGCGACCGTCCCAGACCTTTCGCACCACGGACGTTCCTTCGTATTCGACCCAGGTGTGGGAGCCGCTCAAAGGATGCTGAAGCCGCGATAGATGCGTCTTCCAGTTCCCAATCTCGAAGTCAAAATCGTGCTGCCCGTCTCGTTGCGCTGTAGCCTCTTGAAGCATCGTGCCGTGAAGAGGCTGCAACACGACAATCAAGCTGCACGCCAGCATATATTTTCGAAAGTCACTAAGCGCCTTCATCTTTTTTATCCAGTCGCCAAGATTATTTAGAAACGCGATGTCTATGTTTCACGCGAGAATGAAATATGTCGTTCATCAGCGAGTTCGGACGGTGGCGTGCCCGCACCAACTCGTCGCCCTTCTCAGTTCCCGTCGCTCACTCGAGTCTGGTCCGTAATCCAATTCACTTCCCAGGTCTTTCCGCCATCCTCTGAAAACGATTGCTCAAAATGCGGCACCTTCATATCGGTCTTCGTCCAAATAAATCGAACAAAAATCATTTTGCCGTTCAATGTGTCCTGCGCGTAAAACTCACCCGTTCCATCCTTGAACCGTCCGATCTGCGGCGGGACGAGCAGGCCATCCTTGCTGTTGGCCCATGTGAGATACCACTCGTGAGTTTTGGGATTGTAGGTGCGAAGCGTGAGCCCCTCGATGTGCCCGGAAGTGGTGCTATCGGTCTCGAACTCCTCGATCTGAGCGCGACCATCCCAAACCTTTCGCGTCACCGATGTGCCGTCAAATTCCACCCAGGTATTCGACCCGGTTAAAGGGTTCAGGCGGCGCTTCAGGTGAATTTTCCAGCTACCAAGCTCGAAGTCGAAATCGTGCTGCCCGTCCGGGATCGCCGCGGGTTGTTGTGAATCGGCCTTCGAGGTGTCCGCGCTCGATTGTGCGAACACAGGAACCGGTTTCGAAATGGCAAGCACACCGCAGCACAGCAACAAGAAGATCCGAATCGATCCAGATGCATTCATCGCTTTGTCCTCGCAGTTCGTCGTTGAATCCACAATTTGACCCAGCCTCAACTCGCGCGCGAATTGCGCCACTGCCGCGAATGATGGATCATGGAGTGGATGGTCACAATAGCCACTTTCACGCATTCTGATATGACCACTTGGAGCCGCATGTGACGCCAGCAAGACAGTTGAAACGAGTCCGCGCCAGTTTCTTCCCGCCGATCGCTCTTGCCCCGCGCGCAAAGAGCCCAATGCAACGGCCAATGTACCGTCAGCTATACGACTGGTTCCAGCGCGCCATCATGAGCGGCCAATTGCGTCCCGGCCAGCGCGTCCCTTCCACAAGAAGCCTCGCCACAGAGTTGAAAGTCTCTCGCGTCCCGGTGCTGAGCGCATTCGAACAATTGCACGCCGAGGGCTACCTCGAGACATTCGTCGGCGCGGGCACCTGCGTCGCACGCTCCATTCCAGAAGACGCCTCAAAACCCGCACCCGGCACCGCTCGCAAGCCTGCAAAGCGAAAAATCTCGCGCAAAGTCTCGCAGCGCGCCCGCCACCTCATGTCGATGCAGGGCGATTCCGACCTGAAAAATATCGGCGCCTTCCGCGTCAGCCTCCCCGCTCTCGATTATTTCCCGGTCGCCATCTGGTCCTCTCTCCTCTCGCGCCATTCGCGAAATTCCACTCGCGAAATGATGGCCTACGGCGATCCCATGGGCTACGCGCCATTCCGCGAAGCAATCGCCGAGTATCTTGGCGCATCGCGCGCGGTGCGCTGCGACGCCTCGCAAATAATCGTCGTCCCCGGTTCACAATTGGGGTTGCAGGTTTCCGCCCGCGCCCTGCTGGATTTGGACGACCCCGTCTGGATCGAAGAGCCCGGCTATCCCGGAGCACAGCAGGCTCTCACGATGGCGGGCGCCAAACTCGTCCCGGTTCCGATCGATCGCGATGGCCTCGACGTGAAAGAAGGAATACGCCGCCGCCGCAACGCGCGCGCTGTTTACATTACGCCCTCGCACCAATACCCGATGGGTTTCACGATGAGCGCCTCACGCCGCATGCAGCTGCTCAATTGGGCCGCACGCACAGGCTCATGGATCATCGAAGATGATTACGACAGCGAATATCGCTTCGGCAGCCACCCGGTTGCTTCGCTGCAAGGTATGGACGCGGACGCGCGCGTCATCTACATCGGCACGCTCAGCAAAGTTTTGTTTCCAGCATTACGCCTGGGCTACGTCGTGGTTCCCAAAGATCTCGTCCGCGCATTCTATTCCGCGCGCGAAGCCACCGACATTTTTCCACCCACCCTCTACCAGGCGGCCCTCACCGATTTCATCAAAGAAGGCCACTTCGCCCGCCACATTCGCAGAATGCGAATGCTCTACATGGAACGTCGCAAGGCCCTCGGTGAAGCGATTCGCAAGCAGCTCGGCGAGCAGCTCGAAGTCGTAGACGCAGAAGCAGGAATGCATCTGGTAGCGTTGCTTCCGCCCGGAGTGAACGACAAAATGGTCTCGCGCAAAGCAGCCGAGACCGGCATCTCCGCGATCCCACTTTCCAGTTGCTATCTGAAGCGCCCGTCGCGTGGCGGCTTGGTCCTCGGCTACGGCGGCGCAAATAAAGATCAAATCGAAGACGGCGTCCGAATCCTCGCGAAAATCATTCGCGAAGTCAGCGCATTGAGCTAAACGCATTTACTGGGAGTTGAACTGGAAGAGAAATTTCGGCAACGGATGCGCACAACACAGAATCAGCAAGTCAGAATTGTCTGGTGCAAACCGCCGGAATAGTCCACACTCACATAGCGCGACGAATCAGTCGCAGCAGATCCCGGCCTCTCGTCGTCAACGAATTCGGCCTAACACAAAGGTCAAAATGAGTAATTCAATTCTGATGCAATATCTGGGCTTCGAATCGAAAAACCAGAGCCGCGAATACGCTTTCCAGGTTCGCTACGCCGCCGAAGACGTTCGTGATTTCACCCTTACCATCGCAGACGTCGCCTTCACCTCTCACCGCGTCCGCTACCAGGATGCGCCGGACGTCTGCTCCTTGAAATTGAAGCGCGAGCTAACCGCCAACGCCGACCTTCCCTCGAAGACAAATTTCCCGATCACCGATAGCGAACTGGAAGATTACAGAGCAGGCCACGCCACTAAATCTACGAATCGCCTTTACACCCCGAAGCCGCGCGAAGAATACTAGCCGTTAAGCCGGTCCATTCAGCGCACCGAATCAGAACTTTAGCCAAAAAAACGGCTCCCGGACCAGATTTGAATATCTGCCCCGGAAGCCATGGTTAAATTGCGTTTGCCTAGCGGTTCTTGCCTCGCAACGCAGGGAGAGTTTTAGCCCTGCATCTGCGCCTGAAGATATTCTCCAGGCAGGCGAACCAATTGCCGCTTGAAAGCAGGCGCCATCCGGTTCAACCGGTCCTCGTTATCCTTCTCTTGCTTCGCAAGAGAACCGAGATCCACCGGCAGCCTTTCAATCTTCAAACCAAGCGTCCGTTCCAGCTGAAATATCTCGGTCCGCTGGTCGCGCGAAAAAAGAGTGGTCGCAACGCCCTGCGCACCCGCACGCCCCGTCCGACCCACGCGGTGAATGAAATTCTCCGCCAGGTCAGGCAAGTCGTAATTGATCACGTGAGCGATGTTCTCCACGTGAATGCCGCGCGAAGCCACATCCGTCGCCACCAGCACGCGGTGCCGCCCTTGCTGGAAACCAGCCAGAGCCGCCGTCCGTTGCGATTGCGAGCGGTCGCCGTGAATCACGGCCGCATCGATACCGCGCCACTTCAGCAGCTTGGCGATGCGATCCGTTCCGCGTTTGGTGCGCGAAAATACGAGGCAGCGCCCTTTTTCCTGGTTCAATAAATGACACAGCATTCCGTGCTTCTGCTCCGCCGATACTTCAAACGCCTGCAGCCTTACGTTCTCGGAAGGTTTCAGCGTGGATCCGAATGCGAGCCGCACCGGGTTCCGCATGTAGTCCTTCACGAGATGCGCCACCGAAGCTTCCATCGTCGCCGAAAAACACATCGTCTGCCGCTCTTTCGGCAGAATCGCAACGATCCTGCGAATCGACGGCAGAAATCCCATGTCCAGCATGCGATCTGCTTCGTCGAGCACCAGAGTTTGCAATCCGTCGAGTCTCACAAGCCGCCGGTCGAGAAAATCCTCGAGCCGCCCGGGAGTAGCGATAACAATCCGCGCTCCCTTGCGGATCGCGTTCAGCTGCGGTCCTTCGGATAATCCGCCGACTACGAGCGCCGCGGGCGCCAGCTGCCTCCCACGGAGCGCGTCGAATTGCTCGGCCACTTGCATAGCCAGTTCGCGCGTGGGCAATAGCACCAGCGCACCGATTCCAGCCGCATTGCGCTGGACGAGCTTCTCCATCACAGGGATGAGAAACGCGAGCGTTTTGCCCGTCCCCGTTTGAGCGGTCGCGAGTACATCTTTGCCTTCCATCGCGGGTGGAATTGTTGCTGCTTGTACGGCAGTCGGAACGAAGAATCGCGCCGCTGCCAATCTCTCCTTCAACGAAGGGGAGATGGGTAATTCTGAAAAATTCTGCATTTTGCTTTCTTGCTGGCTAGGGCTACGCCGCGACGCACAACCTTCGTGCACACACAGGCGGCCTCTTTGGCCAGTCTTTTTGTTAGATTACGCTGAAAACATGCGGAGAGAACTGAAGGCGGGTATTCTCAGATCAGCTACGAACAGAGGGACCGCACAACACAACCGAAAGTAATAAGCGCAAAATGATGATAGCACAGCTTGAAGCAAAGTCAAATGACATTCGGCAAGTTGTTTCTCAAGCTGTTTAGCAAGTTTTGTGAAAGCAAGGAGTAGGCGGATGCTTAAACGGTTCTGGTTCAACTTTTCCCCGCTGCCACTTAGTCCCGTGAATCTGGGATGTGGAGTGACTGCTTACGACTACAATGACGCCCTTAAGCTCTTGAAAGAAAAACTGTTCGGTGGGATCCAGATGCCTGACATTGCTGCGGTAATTGAAGACGTTGACATTTCAACCCTCGACAAAAATCACGTCACTCCAAACATGGAGTTGCCCGTGGCCAGAGGGATCTGGTTTCCCAAAGGGTATCGATAAACTGTTCGAACTAGCACAGTACCCGCGCGCGCAACGTGCTTCCGCTTGCGACCCTTACCCGCGCAAAAGCTTCGTTCACGCCACTCGGGAGCGTCAAAGCCGGGCCAGCATTCCTATCAGTTATCAACCCTACTCAAGAACCGAACAGGCGCACCCCGCCCAGATGCTAAAATTGACTATGAGCTTAGCCTACAGAATCGTCTTCGAGTGCCCCAAAGACCGCAAAAATATCAATCTGCAAAAGAAGTGCAGCAACAGCTCCCTCTCCGAATCCGACGCCATGAAAATGTTCGGCAACGAAGAAATCGCTTGCACCAATCCCAACTGCGGCTGGCACGGCAAAGCCCGCAGGACAAGACTCCTCCGCATCCTCCCCTTCGACTGGGTCCTCGCCCCCGCGAGTTAACGCCGTCGATGTATCTTCTCTACTGCACCCTTTTACCAATCAAACCCTATCGGGGCCCCCGCCTGCGCTTGCTATCTAGCTAGACTGTTTCCAAAATGACGAGCTCTAACTTTACGCCTCTCCTACCGCGAGTTAGACTCAACATCCATGTGATTTCGAATTGAGGGAAAACATGAAACGAACCACTCTGGCTCTTGCACTAACAGTTGCTACCATCACGGCAGCATTGGTTCTGCAGGCGAGGGAACGCAAGGAGTCTCCTAAGTTATCTCGCCCTGAACTGGCGGCTGACTCGCCCACTCCACTCATTCTGCAGGAGGATGACGGTGATCAGCTTATACACCGGGCAGGTCCGCTGAAGGGACTGCCATTCACGATCAAGGTCGATGGCCAATTTGGGGGCTCAGAGGTCTTCTTCGTTTTCACCGAGACAGTGGCACCGGGACAGACTATTCCGTTTCACAAGCATGAGAATGCCGAGGAGTTGCTTGTCTTTCAGGAAGCAGGCGCGGCGGTCATTGTTGGAAACAAGAGCGGGTTGGCTGGTTCGAAGTCAATCGTGTTCATACCTCGTGATACTTGGATTTCAGCTACCAATAAGGGCCGCAACGACGTCCATCTACTAGCGGTGTTCTCGCGCCACGGATTTGAGAGCTACATGCGCTCAATTGGCGCGAAGCCAGGCGAGCCTTTAGTTCCTCTCCATCAAGATGAGCTGACACGCCTGCGTGCTCTTGGCCACGCTGTTTATTGGGATGCTTCAAAAGGCGCTTATCCGCCCGGCGTTGCGCATCCCTAACGCGCAGCGAGTCCAGCCGAAACCCCGTCGATCGAGCCATGCTTATCGGTTGCCGCGACCGTTTGAAATTGGGAACATCACGAGAATCAGCCCACTTTAATTCGCCGAGCACATTTTGGAGGTAGTAACATATTTGCCCCCGGCCCCAGGAGCTAGTTTGACATGGGGACCCCTGGCCTTCGCCCTTCGGCCATTCGTACCGCGCTTACCGCAAGTTTTGCGCTTCTAGCGCTGCTGTCCATCGCAACTCACACCTCCCGCCGGTGCCGAAGGATGCTCAGCAAACGCTCATTTTTCTCGCCCCAGAAACCGGCGGCGATTTCAGCTCTCTTCGCACCGCCGTGCGTGGCAAGCCCGGCGCATTTGTGCGCGCCTCGCAGGATTTGAATCAAGCCAGTCTCGATCGTGTGCGCCTCGAAAAATATCTCAGCGAAGTAAAAGAAACTTCCGAGACGGATCCCAAGGCGCTCCACGAGCGCTCCATACTCCTGGGCCGCACCCTGAACATCAAGCTAGATCAGCAATGTTTCGATAAGCCCACCGAGCAACAAGGGCCATGCCTCACGCAGAATACCGATCAGCTCGTGCTCGATGACGGCCATAGCCAATCGATGGTCACCGCTCTTACTTCCGGCCCGAATTCAGATTTCATCGGTGCAGTCAGCTCCACTTCGCTCATGGGCGGCGGATTTTACAGCGCGTACGTGGGGGCGATCGTCGACATGGCGCGCATTCTCGGCAATCTCCACACCGCGGAATATCAATACATACCCGCGCTCGCCCTGCCGAAGCAGCAGCAGTTGAATCTCCGGCTTAATAATCCGCCTTCGTTCCGTAAACCGAAGTCCGTGATCGTCGTCGGACTGCCCGCCGTGGAAGCTGCTCAACTCCCTCCGCTGCGCGCCGTAAATACCGAGGAAATATTCTGCCTGCAAAAATCGCCTCTGGTTCTGCCCGTCGAAGGCGCTCCGTTGGTGTTCGCTACCGATATCGCGCACGATTTCGTTCTCCACATCGAAAGCAAATCCGGCGCCGGAATGGATCTCCCAGCGGCAGCAGACGCCACTCGCGGCGGATTCTTGATCGACACGCACGGATTGCACGCCGGCCAGCTGGATCCGCAGGCAAAAGGAACTCTTCGCGGCAAATGGGGCTTCGAAACTTTCGACGGTCCGAGCTTCCAGCTGCGTTCCGCGCATTCGGCGAAATGGATCATCCCGCCGGCCGACCAAAGCGCGCTGATCATCGGTCGCGACGATTCCGTTCATCTGCTATCGGTGAATGCCGCGTGCGTCGAGAAGATAAGCGTCGCCGCCGCGAACGGCACAGACCTGAAGTCCACATGGAAGCCGGCGAAAGCAGACGAACTCGAAGTGCAGATTCCGCTGAAAGATCAAATGGCCGGCCCCATGAAGCTGAAAGTGAAGCAATACGGGTTGGAAGAACCCGACGAGCTTACTCTTCACGCATATTCAGAAGCTGCGCATCTCGATCGATTCACGATCAACGCAGGCGATCAGCAAGGCGTGTTGCGAGGAACGCGCCTCGACGAAGTCGAGGGCTTCGAGTTGAACGGAATTCACTTCGTCCCCGCAAAATTGTCCCGCGCGAACCAGAAAGATGAGTTACACCTGGCAACGCTCAACAATGCACCAACCGCAGCATTGCAACCGGAAGAAAAACTGGTAGCACACGTCGCGCTAAAAGATGGGCGCGTCATCGACCTGCAAACCACAGTCGAATCGCCGCGCCCAAAAGTTGCCCTGCTCAGCAAAAGCGTGCAGCGCGGTCCCGGATCTTCGGCAATCCGCTTCGGCAACGATGACGAGCTTTCTCAGGGCAGCCGCCTCTCATTCTTCGTGAAGGCAGAAGTTCCGGAAAAGTTTTCGCACAACGAAAAGATCGAAGTCGCCACCGCCGATGAATCCTTTCACGTGCTGCTCAGCGAAACAGACGGCAACCTGGTCCTGCAAGATTCTCAAACCGTGCTCGCGTTCCTAGATCCAGCGAAAAGCTTCGGCCCCTCCGCCTTCGGCCCGCTGCGCTTCCGTCCCGTAGATGCGGATGGCGCCAAAGGCGATTGGACCCCGCTCGCAAATCTCGTCCGCGTCCCATCAGTAAAAGAAATCCGCTGCCCCGACAGCCCCGACAAACAATGCAAACTAACCGGCTCGAATCTCTTCCTGATCGACTCAGTCGCCTCCGACTCCCAATTCAGCCACACAGTCCCCGTCCCCGCAGGTTTCGTGGATTCAACGCTCAGCGTCCCGCGCCCCAACGGCACATTGCTGTACCTGAAGCTCCGCGACAACCCGTCAGCGGTAAACATGATGGTCTTACCTGTCTTACCAGAGGAATAGCGTCGTTGAGATTGCGGTGAATTCAAGTCAAAAAAAGAAGCAACAAAGAGTGGTCGGGGCGAATGGATTTGAACCATCGACCTCCTGGTCCCGAACCAGGCGCGCTAGCCAGGCTGCGCTACGCCCCGACCGATTGCCGCTCGAAGAAGGAAATGCCGCTCGAGCGCACACAAAAGAATAGCACAGCTCGATTGGCCCATTCACGTTTCATTGCGTATTTCAGTTAACGACTGCGTCTTAATCGCTCCACTTCCACACTTCAGAAGCGTTTCGGTTTTCAGCGGCGGGTTTCGATTTTTTACTGCCGCGCTTTCGGCGCATCCGGAAGACGAATCAACCGTGCCTCCGTGATCGAAGGAATCTCGCGAATTTTTTCCGCCACCGATTCGCTCACTGCGCCGTCGAGTCGCACCATCGCCACCGCCTCCGCACCATGCACAGGCGACCGCCGCCCCAGCGCAAACGTCGCGATATTCACGCCAAGATTCCCCAGCGCAGTTCCAATCTGCCCGATCACGCCGGGCACATCGCGATTCCGCGTCAGCAGCAGCGTCCCTTCGAGAGGCGCCTCGAGCCCGATGCCGTCAAGCGAAAGAATCCGCGGCGACCCGTCGGATACGACGGTTCCCTCCACGCTCAGTTCACGATCGTTTTTATCGCGAACGCCATGTTCGCTGTCATGCCCGTCACCGCCGCTGTCGCCGTGCCCGCCGTCCGCCACCGCCACCTCCACGGTATTCGGGAATCCGCGCTCGCGCCGCCGCGTAGTTTCCTCCACAATCAACCCGCGCTCCGCCGCCGCCGCCGACGCGTTCACCAAATTCACCTTCTCCGCCAGCACGCAATTCAAAATTCCGCTGAGCACTGCGCTGCGCACCACGTGCGACCCCAGCTCCGCCGCCTCCCCCGCATACCGAATCCGTACCCGGCTGAAACTCGGCGACGGCGCCGCCTGCGCAATCAGCGCCCCCAGCCGCTCTCCCAAATCAATATAAGGACGCAGCCTCCGATACTGCTCCGGCGAAAGCGCCGGCATGTTCACCGCGTTGCGAATCAACCCGTCGGCCAGATAATCGCGCACCTGCTGCGCCACCGCCGTGCCCACTTCTTCCTGCGCCTCAGCCGTCGACCCCGCAATGTGCGGCGTGGCGATCAGATTCGCCAATCCGATCAGCGGCGAATTCTTCGGCGGCTCCTCCGCAAACGTATCCACCGCCGCCGCCGCAAGCTGCCCCGATTTCAACGCCTCCGCCAGCGCCGCTTCATCAATCAATTCGCCGCGCGCGCAATTCACCAGCCGCGCCCCGCGCTTCATTTTCGCGAACGCCGCCGCGCCAAACATCTTCTCCGTCGCCGCGCTCAGCGACGTGTGCAGCGAAATCACGTCCGCGCGCTTGAGCAGCTCATCAAGCGTCACCAGTTCCACCTCCACCTCGCGCGCTGCCGCCGGCGTCACGTACGGATCGTGCGCCAGCACTTTCATCTCGAGCCCTCGCGCCCGCCGCGCCACTTCCGTGCCCACGCGCCCCAGCCCCACCAGCCCCAGCGTCTTCCCGCGCAGTTCCGTTCCCGCCGCACCCGATTTTTCCCAGCGCCCCGCATGAATCGAAGCATTCGACTGCGGCACACTCCGCGCCATCGCTAGCATCAGCGCGAAGGTATGCTCCGCGACGCTCACCGCGTTCCCTCCCGGCGTGTTCATCACCAGGATGCCGCGATGCGTCGCCGCCTCCACGTCAATGTTATCGACGCCTACTCCCGCCCGCCCCACCACGCGCAACTTCGGCGCCTGCTCCAGCAGCTCCGTCGTCACCTTCGTCGCGCTGCGCACCACAAGCCCATCAGCCGTCGCAAGCTCGCCCGCCAGCGCGCCCGCCGCCGGCGTCACCACATCCCACCCCGCCTCGCGCAACAGCGCAAACCCGCGCTCGCTAATCTTGTCGGCCACAATAATCTTCATCTAGCGCTCAATCCTCTCGCCCGCATCTCTATCGGCGCCCCTAGCATTCGCTAGTTCGTGACGACGCCCGCCGCGTTTTGAGGTGAAGAGCGTATCGGCCGAAGCGCCGACTGTCAAACGCCGACAGTGCCTTTGCCCGTTCCCTTGTAGCGCCCGCATCTTGCCGGCTCTTTTGATTGATTCTTTATCTCCCCCTTTTACCGCCGATTAGAATTTCTTAAATCGCTGACTGGTCATGGGTTGCCGTACTTTTTAATCACGGAACGGTAGATTAACTCTGCGGCGCGTTGGGCGTCCGTTTCGCGCGACGGAAGCTGCGAAGCTGTAGTCGTCATATGGATTTTGTACGCGACGCGGCCCTGGGCATCTGGCTCCGAGATCTCCTGATCGGGATAGCCCGGGCGTGGGTGCCATATGCGGCCGTCGGCGTCCGGCTTCGGTTTTGGAGTAGCAGCCGGTTGCGCGGGTGCGCCCATTGAAGGACGGGGCAATGCGGCGCAAGCGGTGCGGTCAGATGGCGACCGGTCATTCGGATTCTGGCCGCGAACAACATCTCGCGGCAATGCTTGCGCGGGTAGGGCGGCGCAAGCGGTGGTCTCTTCGAGACTATCAGCTTCCGATTTATGTTTTGGGTCATTGTCGTCGGGATTGTCATCTGGGTCGTCTTCGCCGTCCGAGTCGTCGGTGCCGAATTGACCTGTGACGCTTGAGGCCTGCGCGGGTGGGGCTGCGCAATCGGTAGTGTCGCTGCGCGACAGCGATTTTGAAGAGGTGGAGAGAGAGGTTAGGAACTCTTCGAGCTGGTTTTCTGCGTCTTCTTCTTCTGCGTCGTCTTCTGATTCTTCATCTGATTCTTCCTCGGCGTCGGAGTCATCCTCTTCTCTGTCGTCGTATTCGTCTTCAGGAGCGTTGGAGGCTTGCGCGGATGATTTTGCACAAGTGGTGGCATCACTCCGCGGTGCTTGATTTGAGTATTTGCGGATGACGGCGAGGACGTCGAGAGCGGTGACGCGCGCTTCGGGGGCGTTTTCTTCGTCTTCTTCTGCGTCGTCTTCTGGTTCTTTGTCTGGGTCGGGGTCGGCGTCGATATCGATGACATCGGAACTGACATTCGACGTGCGGGGGCTCGGCTGCGGTGGGTGGGCGTCGTTGGAAGTGGAGAATTGGACTTGGGTGGGGATTTCGGTCCAGCGGCCGTGGCTGTCGATGCAGCTGTAGGCGCGCATGGCGCGGAGGATCGTGTCGCCGGTGAATGTTACATCGTCGACGGATTCGACGAAGGCGTCGAGGGCGGAGTGCAGACGTTCGCGGCGCTGGAGGAGCAGGCCGGCCGCGCGGGCGTGGCGGTAGACGGTGCGGTAGTCGGCGAGCTTGTAGTCCTGAGAGAGCTTCCAAGGGGCGCGCCAATGGACGAATTCTTCTTCGATGGCTTCGCGTTCGGGATGGTGGCAGATGATGCAGCGGCGGCTGTGTCGTTCGAGGAGGAGGATTTGCAGCTGCTTCTGCAGCCGGCGTTGGCGGTTGATCCGGTCGGGCTTCTTCAGGGAATGCTTCTTTCGGGATTGCCGGGAGCTGTTTCTGCTGGTTTTTGAGCCGGTGGCTTTCGTGGCCGTTTTCGAGGTCATGGTGGGTTGTCCTTTTTTGGATTCGCGACCGCAGGACGCGGGCGCGGGTGGTGAGGCGGGAGATCGTTCGATTTGTCGTCAACCGGCTGGCGCCGGCTGACTTTCGTTCAGTCGCCTCCCTGGCGCCTTTTGCGACGACGCCATTCCTACATAGATGGACGCTTATAAACGGAAGGAGGTTGTCTGGTTCTTAGTAATCGGAGGACTACGTAGTTTTACGGTTAACTAACTCAGAATTGTTCTAGAACTACTGGTATCGCACGGATTGAAGGCAAAAGGGTTGCAAGATCTAGGCGGTGTCAATTCGGGAAAATTCAAAAATCCTCACGCTTCCGAAAACCGAAGCATGGGGCAACCTGCCTACGCAATCCATGGCGTCGTACGAGGTTCAGAGAACACAGCGAAGTGCGCAGAACTTGCTCACGATTTTCCAGAGCCAGAGCCTGTTCGACGCCACAAAAGGAGTTTTCTCGCCAGGGCCAGACGATCCCAAGACTCTGTACGGACGAGTCCGTTTTATCGGTTTGCTGTGTGTGTACGCGGTATCGCCGCTATTCTCGCAGCGCCGATTCACAATTTTTTCAGCGGCACGCACTGAATCAGAGTGCTCCCGCCTGCCGAAAATCGGTGGTGATAATCCAGTTATCGACACCTATCCCGTACGGCGCAGAATTCCAGCGGATGTGCACGGAGCCAATGAAAAGTGCTAGGAGAAGAAAGCTCCATTCCGCTCGTGAGCGAGGAGCGAGAACTTGTTCACGGAAGTCCCCGCCGGATCGGATACGAACTGTGCCGTTGCTGTTTTCCCGGACCAGGCGATCTGCGCGACGTTCTGCACAAAATCCCCAGCAAAATTATTTTCCACGTCACGGATCTTTGTCCGGCCCATGGCGTGACCCCAGTTGATGTCAAAGGAAACTGTGGCTGGGACAGACGGGCCATCGGTCAGCGCGTTAACGATGTCGTGGTAATCCTCGACGTCGATGTCACTGGCCCGAAACGAAGCTTTGCCAGCTCCGAAGTTCACCGAAAGTGCGTTCTCCGGAACCGCGATCGTCCAAAACAATCCGCTTTCGGTTATCCCTGGATTGAAATCATGGATTTGCAAGTCCTCAGCGGGACTTGTGAATACGTCCAGTCATATGAACGCAAAGGCTCCGTGGTGGTTCCGTCCGTCCGCGCCGACGAACTCGCCGAGCATGAAGCGAACATCCGATTCGAACGGAATATGCGCGGGTGCCTCCCCGAGAGGCGTGTGTGTGCCCATGCCCCCGACAGCGGCCCATCCAACGAACCCGTTGAAGTCAGTGATCGTGGAGGGCTCAACTCCGGTCGCCGGCAAGAACACATGGAACAGTGGCCCAGAAGGGCCGAGCAACTGCAATCCGCCCGGTATGGGTAGGGGCGTGGCCGGGGTTGTGGATTTGCGTCCGGAATTGATGGATGCTGCGCTATTGAGTACTGCGGAACGCGAAACGCCCGTGAGCAAGCCCGAGCCCGCAAGGGCTCCGAGGGTCAGGCCGGTTTTTTCAAGAAACCCTCTACGGTTGAGCAGGCGTTCCGAAAAGTGTTGATGGCCGCGATGGCCGACTGCTTCTGCTGCTACATTTGAGGCGATTGGGATTGATGGAAGTTTCATGATTTTCTCCACCGAAAAGCGTTCACAGAAGGGAATGGCCGAGTGCGGTTCAGCTATTGATCGTCGAGGCAAGAAAAAAACCGGCTTTCCGAAGGAAGCGCTCTGACTCTCACTTCCTGTGCTACCGGGAATAGCCGCCGCAATGCGCGGAGTATGTTACCCGTGCCATTTATTTGTCAAGGACTAGAACTGGCGGTACTTGTGCAAATTCCCAGGCGGTCCGAGACTGAACGGGGCTCCTATCCGTGTCCCAGACGATCCGCTCGGCGATGCGCTCGCAGCTCTCCTCGATGGCACCTTTCAGGGACTCCGTTCATACGCTGGGCATCGTTAGTAGCTGCGCTCGGCGCTTCGCAAGACCAGACGCGCACCGCAAGGCGCGCCGGCCGGAGGCCAGCGGTACGAGAGGCAACGGCGAAGGCAGAAGCAAGAACAATGTCGCGACGGTAGCGAGCATTTGGAGTATTGCCGGGGCTGGGGTAAAGGCCCTTCGGTTCTCAGGGTAAACAGGATTGCCTGTGCTACTTACGGGTATAGCGCGGGTGGAAAGCAAAAGGGTTGCAAAATCTAGACGGTGCCGAGTTGGGAAAATCAAATTCCCACGCTTCTGGGAACCGAAGCATCGGCACCTGGCCTTGAAGGACAGTGCGATGAGCTGAAAACTGGAAATACAATTTACGGCGTGGCCCGCAAGAAGCCTTTCAGGTTCTAGTCTTGCGAACCTGCGTGATGAGAGTGTTTCAGGACGAAGCCGTGTCCTCCGGCGGTACCCGTGATCGTTCCTGCCGGGTTAATGCTTGTGGGGTCCGTGCCGGTTGAGATGGAGCCAACGTCGAACGTAGTGATGGCTCCGTCAGCAGCGCGCACAAAACCATGCTGCTTGATGTCTGCGGTGAAGAAGTATCCTGTGATCTCGCCGCTCGGATTGATGCTTTGTGAATAGGTGCCGATGACGGGAGGGTCCGCGTCGAAGATAGTGATGCTTCCGTCGGCGGCGCGCACAAAGCCATGCGACACCAAGCCGTGTGGTCCGCCCACAGCAAAGAAGGAACCCGTGATCTCACCGTTCGGGTTGATGCTTGTGGGGTTGATGCCGTGAAGGTTCTTAGGGTCGACGTCGAAGGAAGTGATTGTGCCATCTTTATCGCGCACAAAACCGTGAAACACGAAGCTCGCGTCCGCATAAGATCCCGTGATGGTGCCACTGGGGTTGATGCTTGTAGGAACGGTGAGCCTGGGGCCTGCATCGAACGAGGTGATTGCGCCATGTTTATCGCGCACGAAGCCGTGCACCATAAAGCTCGCGTCCACGTAAGATCCCGTGATGGTGCCAGCCGGGTTGATGCTTGAAGGTACGGTGCCGTCGGTTCCGGCGTTCGGAGCGTCGAACGAAATGATTGAGCCGTCTCTATCGCGCACGAATCCGTGAGTGGTGTGGTTTACGGCGTAGTTCGGGTCAAAGAAGTATCCTGTGATCTCGCCGCTCGGATTGATGCCTACAACGATGGTGCCGTTGGGGCCAGCGCCCGGTGCGTCGAACGAAGTGATTGTGCCATCTTTATCGCGCACAAAGCCGTGCGTGGCGGGCCCCGTCGAGCCAGAGTAGTAGCCCGCGATCTCGCCGCTCGGATTGATGCTTGTAGCAATGGTGCCGTTGGGGCCGGCGTCGAATGTAGTGATTTGGTCTTGAGTTATTTGCGCAGCGGCCGGAATCGCAAGTCCCAGCGTGGCAAGAAACGTCGTCGCGGTGAATAATGCCAACGCTTTCGATTTCATATTTGCCTCCTGGGAGATTTGCGGTTGAGTTGGTTCGAGGTCTACGCGGTCAGCGAATCATGTCGCACTGGGGCGCGTTCTGAACTAGGAAAACCACAGGATTACAAATCCGCTATGCGTCGTAACCTATCCTCTAGGAAGGCGGAAGTCAACTTCTAAACTGGTAAAATCCCGCTAAGAATGTATGTTGCGATTGCGCGAGGCCGAGCGTGTCCTTCGTACCTCAGGATGCACGGGCGGTACGAACCGCAACTGACGAGAACGATGTCGCGACCTTAGCCAAGCATTTGGCGTAACTGCCGCGTGGGACTTGGGGCGCAGGCCCTTCGGTTCTCAGGGTAAACAGGAATGCCTGTGCTACTGAAAGGCAACGGCAACCGTTGACGGGGCTTTGGGTCAGGCGCCCATTTGTTGGGCTAAGTCGACTATGCTCGAGGAGACCACGTCAAAATCGCCCGGCTGCGCTTTGTCCGGGACGCCGACGGGACCGTCGCCGTATTCGTCGGGGCGATAGATGAATCCCGTGCGGAGACCGGTGCTGCGGGCGGCCTGCAAATCGTAGATGTGGGCGGCGCACATCATCACTTCTTCGGGCTTCAGGTCGAGATACTCGTAAGCTGAGGCGTAGACTTCGCGGTCGGGCTTGTAGTGCCGCACGAGTTCGGCGCCGAGGATGGCGTCCCATTGGAAACCGCGCAATCTGGCCAGGTGGGCCATCAGGGCGATATTGCCGTTGGAAAGCGGGGCGATCAGGTACTTCTTTTTTATTCGCGCGAGGCCCTCGACGGAATCGGGCCAGGGATTGAGCCGGCGCCAGACGTGAGTCCAGGAAACTTTTTCTTCTTCGGTGAGGTCTTCGATTTTGAATTCAACGAGAAGTTCTTCGAGGATCATGCGGTGCAGATCGTCGAGCCTGGTCCAGGGGATTTCGCCCTTGCGTACTTTGTCCATCGCCGGCTTGTAGCCGAGGCGCCAGCGATCGGCGAAGGCGACCCAGTCGAGGTGGAGATTTTTGGCCTTGCCCCAGGCCACGCCTTCGGCGATTACGGAGCCGCGCCAGTCGACGACTGTGCCAAATATATCGAAGACGAGGGCTTTCACGTTGGCTAGTTCGGGTTTCATTTTGTGGTTCTCTGCGGGAACCTACGCTACTGGAAGGCGGCGGAAAAGGCAAAGGCGCCGGCCGGAGGTCAGCGGTACGAGAGGCAACAGCGGAGGCAGAACCAAGAACGAGGTCGCGGCGGTAGGCAAGTATTTTTGCGCATGCCGCGTTGGGAATTGTGGCGCAGGCTGAAGCCTACGCTACTGGAAGGCAGCGGCAAAAACAAAAGAGCGTGGTATAAACGCGGGACTATGATGATTTTATCTGCGCGGATTTGCGTGATTGTTTTGGCGTGCTTGCTTGGGGCGCAGCAGCAGGTGGCGACGGAGACGATTACGCCGGTGCTGCTTGAGGTGCGGGATGCGCCGGTGGCGTTTGCGGGGTCGGATGGGAAGACGCATCTGGTGTATGAGCTGCGGATGACGAACTTCTCGAGTGGGAATGCGACGATCGAGCAAGTGGAAGTGGTTGGCGATGCAGGCGCTGTGTTGAAGACGATGGATAAGAGCGAGATTGCGGGGCGGCTGCAGATGGCGGGACAGCGGACGCCGACGGACGTGCTGCCGGGGAGCGCGGAGGCGTCGCTATTCGTTCATCTTATGCTGACGGATGGTGCGCGCGTGCCGGCGAAGTTGACGCATCGGGTGCGCGTGGGCGCGGAGGCTGCGCCGCCGGGCAAACAGGAATTTATGGAGGTGGGCGGCGAGACGGCGGTGGATCGTCAGGCGGTGGCGGTGATTGGGCCACCGCTGCACGGTGCGCGTTATGTGGCGGCGGATTCGTGCTGCGATGCGAGCCGCCATACGCGGGCGGCGCTGCCGGTGAATGGGCGCGTGTGGATCGCGCAGCGTTATGCGGTGGACTGGGAGCAGCTTGACGACGAAGGGCGCATTTACCACGGGCCGCAGCCGGACGTGAAGAGTTATACGATTTACCGGAAGGAAGTGTTGGCGGTGGCGGACGCGAAAGTGGCGTCAACGATCGAGGGCATGCCGAATCAAACGCCCGGCAAGATGCCAGAGAATATTTCGATCGAGGAGGCGGACGGGAATTTGGTGATTCTCGATCTGGGCGGCGGGAGGTATGCGTTGTACGCGCATCTGGACCCTGGAAGCGTGCGAGTGCATAAGGGCGACACGGTGAAGCGCGGGCAGGTGATCGGGCTGGTGGGCAACACGGGAAATTCGCTCGCGCCGCATCTGCATTTTCATGTGATGACCCGGGCGGTGCCGCTGGCGTCGAACGGGCTGCCCTACGAGATTGACGATTTTCTGGTGACGGCGAACACGCCGGGTACTGCGGCGTTTGACGCGGCGGAGGAAAAAGGAACGCCGCTGGCAACAATGCCGATTTCACCGCCACGACACGCGAAGAACGAGATGCCGCTCGATCAGATGATCATTTCGTTCGGGCCCTGAGCGTAGTCTCGAAGCATCTATCAAATGGGCTTTAGTCGAATCATGCGTCCGGAAGGGTTGTCGTGATGGAGGCGGTGATACTCGTGGGAGTGCAGGGCGCGGGCAAAAGCACGTTTTATCGCGAGCGTTTTTTCGATACGCACGTGCGAATTAATCTGGACATGCTGCGAACGCGCAAACGCGAGGAGCAGTTGCTGGCCGCTTGTCTTGGCGCGGGGCAAAGCTTTGTGGTGGACAATACCAACCCGCAGGCGAGCGACCGCGCCAAATATATCGGACCAGCGCGCGAGAAGGGATTTCGGGTGATTGCTTATTTTTTCGATGTGCCGTTGCGCGACGCGATGCATCGCAACAACCAAAGAAAGCTCCGGCAGAAGATTCCGGCTGTCGCCGTGGCCGGCACGCACAAAAAACTCGAGCAACCCCACAGGAAGGAAGGGTTCGATCAGATTTTTACGGTGCGGGTCAGCGAACCGGGCGGATTCGTCGTCACGGAAGGTGCGTAGATCAATGGCGCAAGAACAGCACGCGCGAAAATTGACGACGCATCAGAAGGCTGTATTGATTCAGGTGCTGCGAACGTTCCCTGATGAGCGCGTCGAAATCCGCTACGCGCCAGCAGCGGGCGATGCGCTGTCGTACGCGCAAGATTTTCTCTCGATTTTCAAAGCGATCGGCTGGGATGTGACCGGACCGGAAGCCGAGGGACTTGGAAACCGTTCCGCTCTCGCGCTCCTGGTTTGCGATACGAAATTGCCGGCATGCGCGGAAGCATTGCGCGATGCTCTCCGAATTTATGAGATTGGAGTTGAGACGCAGTGCGACGCCGGCAGCCCGGCCCACACATTTACCCTGTGGGTCGGAGCAGCAGCCTGAAACCTACGCTACTGAAGGGCCCACGACGAGGAAGGCGTCGTCGTGGCTACCCACTAGAAGTGGAACCGCGCCACAACCCACTCAGGGCTTGACGGTTTCTTCGAGCAACTTGGCCCAGTGGGAAAGATGATTCAATGAAGGCATGTGCGTGTGGTCCAGCACCAGCGGCGTAATCGAAACCGCGCCTTCGCGAATCGCGGCGATGTCCGTATCGGGCTCGATGCCCTCAACAAGATGCTGCTCATGCAGCCAGTAGTAGCGGCGGCCGCGCGGATCGGTGCCCGGCTTCAATAGATTGCGCGTGATTTTTGAAGACTGCCGCGTGAAGCGCACTTTTCCGCTCCACGGCTGCGGAAAATTCACGTTGAGCAGCACGCCCGGGGGCAACCCTTCCTTCAGAATCACCGGCGCGAGCCTGCGAGTGAATTCCGCGGCGGGCTCGAAATCCACTTCCTTCGTGCGATAAGTCTGCGACACAGCAATCGCCGGAACGCGGTTAATTGCTGCTTCGCGCGCCGCGCCCACGGTTCCGGAGTAATAGACGTTCTCGCCCATGTTTGCTCCGCGATTGATTCCGGAAATCACCAGGTCCGGCTTCTCCTGCAGCAAAGTGTGAAACGCCAGAATCATCGCGTCCGCGGGAGTGCCTTCGACGGCGTATTCGCGCTCGGCGATTTCGTCGCAATAAATCGGCTGGCGAAGCGTGAGTGACTGCGCGGCAGCGCTGCGCTCCTGCAAAGGAGCGACTACCGTAACAATCGCGCAATCCTTGAAAGCATTGACTAGCGCGCGGAGGCCGGCAGCATGGATCCCGTCGTCGTTAGTGATTAAAATTCTTGGTAAGCGCTCGGACATTTCTCTTGATTACGTTCCAATCTGCTGAAGCGGGCCTGGTGACACCCTTGCTTCCTGCGAAGTTCCGGCCGCGTCATCTGGCGTGGACTACCGGCGAAGGGAGCACAACCGAATAACGAATGGTCGGGACGACTGGATTTGAACCAGCGACCTCACGCACCCCAAGCGTGCGCGCTACCAGGCTGCGCCACGTCCCGACGACCAGCGCCAATCAGCGTATCACTCGCGTTCGAGAAGGGTCAAGACAGCGAGGAGCTCTTCGTGCAAATCGAGCAGGAATTTGCGTTGCGCGCGCGATGCAGGCTCGCGGCGCGCGGTTGAGGCGGGGACTTCCGCGCGAGCTTCGCGCTCCTGCGGCGCAGGTTCTCCACTGCTGTGACCACTCGCGAGATCGGCGAGATGTTTGCGGGCACCGGCAATCGTGAAACCTTCTTCGTAGAGGAGGCGTTTGATTTCGAAAACTGTTTCGATGTCGTCGCGGCGGTAGAGGCGATGGCCGCTCGGACTTTTCACCGGCTGCAAGGTCGGGAATTCGGTCTCCCAGTAGCGCAGGACGAAGGTTTTCGTCGCCGTCAGGCGGCTTACTTCGCCGATGCGGAAAAGGCTCTTCTCCGGAATTTCGGACGCGGCATGTGCGGCGGTGGCCATATGTTTCCTGTATCGTACTACTCCGAGTGGAGAGTTAGAAGATGGAAATTAGAGGGAGCTCCTTATTTGCGGCGGCCCTTATCGCGATTGCCGCGGCGTTTTTCGTGCTTCCGTTGGCGGCGCGGGCCCTGGCGTTTGCGCCGTTCGCGGTCTTCACCGCGGGGCGCGATGTGGGTGCGCGCGGAGCGCTTTTTGAGCCGCTGATTGAAACGAAGTGGCGTGCCAATGAAATCGAAAGCGGAGCGCAGACGGTTTTCGAGGAAGCGCTGATAGCTGAAATGCAGAGGCTTGAGCTGATTTGTGAAAAGGACGAATGTGGGCGGCGCGGCCGTGGCTTGGGTGATGTAGAAGATCTTTACTTCGCGGTTCGCGGGTGACGTGCCACGCTCGAGATCAACATTCGAAAGCCAGCGATTCAGTTCCCCAGTTGAGACGCGGCGCTGGCGGGCTGCGGCGACTCGATCCAGCATTGAATAAAGCCTCTCAACGCGGTCGCCCGTAAGTGCGGACAGGAAAACGATTGGCGCGTAGCTGAGGAATTTCAATTTCGCGCGGACGAGAAGTTCGTAGTCTGCCAGAAGCTTTTGGGGATTTGCGCCGGCGTTTTTTTCTTCAGGCTTCTTCGAGGCCGCCGCTTTTTCGGCGGCTGCTTTCAGCGCTAGATCCCACTTGTTCATTGCGATGATCACGGAGCGGCCGGATTGTTCGGCGTAACTGGCGATTGTAGCATCGTGCGAGGTGACGCCGACGGAAGCGTCGACAATGAGAACGGCGATGTCCGCGCGCTCGAGATGGCGGCGCGCCATGATGACGCTGAGTTTTTCGGCGATGAGTTTCGTTTTACCCTTGCGGCGAATGCCGGCGGTATCGAGGAAGCGATATGTCTTGCCCTGGCGATCGACGACGGTGTCCACCATGTCGCGCGTGGTGCCGGCTTCTGGCGAAACGATGGCGCGTTCGCTGCCGACCAGCTGATTCAAGAGCGTGGACTTGCCGACGTTGGGCCGGCCGATGATGGCAACGTTGATGTCAGCACGATCCTCGGATGCCTCGCCCTTGGGAAAATCGGCGGTGAGCGAATCGAGAAGCTCGTCGATGCCGAAACCGTGCTCGGACGAAATCGGAAATACTTCGTCGCTCAGCTCGTAGAACGGCGCAGCCATCGTCACTTGATTCGGCATGTCCACTTTATTGACCGCGATCACCGGAGACTTACCGGCGCGGCGGAGCAACTGGGCCAGCTCCGCGTCCAAAGGAACGGGACCGGAGCGGCCGTCAACCACCTGCACGACGCGTGTGGCGTTTTCAAAGGCGACTCTTGCCTGCCGCAAGATTTCAGCAGGAATTAGAGCTTTGTCGTCGGGGACGATGCCGCCGGTGTCGACTACTTCGAACGGGTGGCCATCCCAGTGACCGGTGCCATAAATGCGATCGCGGGTGATTCCGGGCTCATTGGTGACGATCGAGCGGCGCGAGCCGGTGAGGCGATTGAAGAGCGTCGACTTGCCGACGTTGGGGCGGCCGGCGATTACGATGGATGGAAGTTTGTCGTTCATGTCGATTGAATCCGGGAGAGCGTACGCGTTGCGCGTCGAATGAGCAACGGCTGCGGTCTTCGCGACGGAATAGACATGATACTTTAGCGCGGGCTGAATCGAACGCAGATTCTTCGTACGAGCGAAATGGGAGAGACCAATCCAATTGCTCCGAGCATGGGACGCGGAAGTTTGCGCGAGGTGGCGTCGTTTTTCCTGAAGCTGGGATTGCTCGCGTATGGGGGAGCCGCGGGGCACGTCGCGATGATGCGGCGGGAGCTGGTG
This sequence comes from uncultured Acidobacteriota bacterium, assembly GCA_963721825.1. Taxonomy (GTDB): domain Bacteria; phylum Acidobacteriota; class Terriglobia; order Acidiferrales; family UBA7541; genus Palsa-295. The sequence continues at coordinate 423,771 of CAVRLE010000005.1, forward strand.
GACCGGCGGAAGTGGATTTCGGAGCAGGATTTTCTCGATCTTTTCGGGATCATGAACCTGATACCCGGCCCGTCGTCCACGGAGACGGTGATCGCGCTTGGCTACTGGCGAGCGGGGTGGCCAGCGCTGATTCTGGCCGGGGTGCTGTTCATTCTGCCGGCGATGCTGATGATCCTCGCGCTTTCCTGGGCGTATGTGCGCTACGGCACGCTTCCGGCGGTGCAGTGGATTTTGTACGGAATCAATCCGATGGTGATTGCGATCATTGCCGATGCGCTTTTGAGTCTGGGGCGAACGGCTCTCAAGACGGTGTGGCTCGCGCTGATGGCTGTTGCTTCGCTCGCACTTTATTTTCGCGGAGTTTCGATTGTGGCGATCATCGCAGCGACGGCGGTGCTGGCGGCCATCGCCGGTTATTCGAAAACGAAAGGCCAGCATAAGGCTTTGGGCATTTTTTCGCCGCCGGCTGGCAGGGCGAAAGTTTTGTTGATGACCTTGGCGGTTGGTGCGGCGAGTGCAGTTCCGTTCAGCATGACTCGATTGTTCCTGACATTTCTGAAGATCGGGGCGGTGGCCTACGGAAGCGGGTACGTGCTGCTGGCGTTTCTGCGCGCGGATTTTGTGGCGCATCTTCATTGGCTGACGGACAAGCAACTGCTGGATGCGATCGCGGCGGGAATGATCACGCCCGGACCCGCTTTCGCTTCGGCGACGTTCGTTGGCTACCTGACGGGCGGTTTGCAGGGCGCGCTGCTCGCCACGCTGGGGATGTTCTTGCCGTCTTTTGTTTTTATCGCGATTGTATTTCCGCTCATCCCCAAGTTGAAGAAGGCTCCTGGGGCGCGAGTGTTTCTCGACGCGATCAATGCGGTGACGGTGGGATTGATGGCCGCGGTCTCATGGCAACTGGCTCGGGGGGCGATTTTGGATGCGTTCACGGCGGTGGAAGCGATTGTGGGTTTGCTGATCTTGAGGCGTTTTCAGATCAACTCGGCGTGGCTGATTCTGGGCGGATTGTTGGCGGGATTTGCGTGGAAATTCGCGACGGGCCCGGGATAGAGGCGCGACGAAGGTCTCCCGGGTGGACGACGGGTTTGATGGTTGCGCGGCGATAGTTCGAAAGCAAGAGAGATCCCTCCGCTTTGGTGGGATGACAGATGACGGAAGGGCTCGCGGCGCGAAAAGGCCCCGGGCTGAAGCCCAGCATATTTTGGCAGCGTGTTTCGCTGGACTGAAGTCCAGCTCCCCCTGCTGAAGCAGGGGGCTCCCACCCATGGCCGAGCCACGAAAGCCCACGACCGACGACGGATTTGACGGTTGCGCGGAGAAACTTCAAAAGCAGGAGAGATCCCTCCGCTTCGGTCGGGATTACAGATGCTGAAGCAGGAGGCTTCCACCCGCGACGGACCCACTGTGAACAATTCATCGCGCGATACGCGAAGAGCCACGGTGAACGTTTCGCAGCACGACATGCAAGACCCACGACGAGAAAGGCGTCGTCGTGGCTGCCACGGCCCACCCTGAACGGCTCGCTGCGCGGTGTGACTGTGGGTTACCTCTGGTGATGGCTGCGTAGTTCCCTTCGTTGACTCGTGCGCGAGTGGCGGTGCTATACTACGTCGTCATAACACTTATTCCGGGCCACTTTCCTTCCGGCGTGCTTTACACTTTTCATAAAGCCGGGCTGCAAGAAAATGTGAATCGGATAGCGAGGTTTCGTACGTACCGATTCGTTTTCATACTTTCATAAGGTGCCATGATGCAACGGACCCCTAACGGACCCAGCCGGCCGCAAAACAACACCGCAAATTCTGAGATTACGGCGCACAAATCGAGCGCAGCGGCTCGCGCGCAGCAGCACGACCAGGTGGGAACATTCTGGGACATGCTTGCGATTCGCGTGGTGTTCACGGCGATTTGCGTGGCAGCGGGATTTCATTTCCGGCCGTTCAGCGTGTCGAGGGAAGCTGGCGCGGCGACGGGATTTTTGTTCGCGCTGGCGGTGATTCTGTTTGAAGTGCGGTTGCGGCGGGCGAGCATGCGGCGGCTGATTGGCGCGGCGACGGGCTCGATTCTGGGAATTCTGGGCGCGTATTTTACGACGCTGGTGCTCTCGCACACTTCGATGCCGGAGAGCACGCGGTCGTTTTTCAGCCTGGCGATTTTTCTGGTGATGGCGTACATCGGGCTGATTCTGGGCGCGAATAAAGGCGACATGCTGAACCTGCAGGCGCTGGGCGGACTTTTTGGCAGCGAGCGCAGCATGAAGCATTCGGTGAAGCTGCTGGATACAAGCGTGATTATTGACGGGCGTGTGGCGGACATCGCCGACGCGCAATTTCTGGACGGAACGATTATTATTCCGCAGTTTGTGTTGCGCGAGCTGCAGCTGGTGGCGGATTCGGCTGACCCGTTGAAACGGCAGCGCGGGCGGCGCGGGCTGGAAGTGCTGCAGCGGGTGCAGAAGATGGCACATCTGGAAGTGCAGATTGCCGAGGACGATTTTCCGAGCATTGCGGAAGTGGATTTGAAGCTGATCGAGCTGGCGAAGCGGTACGACGCGAAAATCGTGACGAATGATTTCAATCTGAACAAGGTGGCGACGCTGCAGGGCATCGAGATTATGAATGTGAATCAACTGGCCAACGCGCTGAAGCCTGTGGTGCTGCCGGGCGAGTCGATGCGCGTTTTTATTTTGCGCGAAGGCAAGGAATACAATCAGGGCGTGGCGTATCTGGATGACGGGACGATGGTGGTGGTGGACGGCGCGCGCAAGATGATCAACAAGACGATCGATATCACGGTGACGTCTGTGCATCAGACCACCGCGGGCAAAATGATCTTTGGGCGATACGACGAGCGCGGCGAAGTGGCGCGCGTGGCGATGGCGGGCCAGGGACAGGGGCAGGCGTCGCAGTTGCAAGGTGAATCGCAGCCCGGGCCGCGAGCGGTAGAGAGTTCGGGTGGCGGGGAGCGTCCGCCGCGGCCGTTGTATCCGGAATCGAATCGATCGTAGTTCGAGCGCGCGTTGGCGTTCGCGCGGGCCGCGAGCAAAATCGAAAGGCTCGCGGAAAATGCACCGCGAAAGGAACGCGCTGCGCGCGGTTTTTGTACCCAGGCCTTCGGCCTGGGCTAACTTGTGTCGCGCCTACGGCGCTTTCCTTACCTACGTCGCTTCCTGCCCGAATCAATCTCCACAAGTCCTTACGCGCAGAAAGACTGTTGAACTGTCTCGCCTGCGGGGTTTGCTTGCGTTAGACTGTTAGCCCTTTGATGAGTCGGATTGCTGCAATCGTGCCAGCCGCTGGACTCGGCACCCGCATGGGCGCTGAGACGCCGAAGCAGTTCCTCGAACTAGATGGCATGCCGCTGATTCTTTTTACGCTGAGACGTCTGGCGGCGTCTGCTGCGATCACCGAGTTTTTTATTTCCACGCGGGCGGAGGATATCGTTTCGCTGCAGGATACTGTGGCGAAGGCGGGGCTTGGACGGCCGGCGCGCGTGGTGCATGGGGGCGATACGCGGCAGCAGTCGGTGGCGAATGCGCTGGCACAGGTGGATCCCACGACGGAGATTGTGCTGGTGCATGATGCGGTGCGGCCATTCGTCACATGGGAACAGATCGAGCGCGTGATTGTGGAAGCGCGGACGCGGGGCGCGGCGATACTGGGCATTCCTGCGATTGATACGGTGAAGGAAGTGAAGCGCGCGAGCCTGCCGCAGGATGTGGCGTTGATTACTTCGACGATTCCGCGCGAACGGATCGTGCTGGCGCAGACGCCTCAAGCTTTTCAATATGGGCTGATTCGTGATGCATTTCGTTCGGGTCAGAAAGACGGCGTGACGGCATCGGATGAGTCTGGGCTTGTGGAACGATTCGGGCATGATGTTTACGTGGTGCAAGGGTCGGATCGCAATTTGAAGATTACGCGGCCGGCGGATATGGAATTGGCGCGGTTTTATCTCGCGCAGGAGCGGGCTGGGAAATGACGCGTTCGGGCATTGGATACGATTTGCACCGGCTGGCTGCGGGGCGGAAGCTGATGATTGGCGGTGTCGAAGTGCCGTTTGATAAAGGATCTGTAGGACATTCCGACGGCGACGTGTTGTGCCATGCGCTTTGCGACGCGCTTTTGGGTGCGGCCGGGCTTGGCGATATCGGCACGCATTTTCCGGATACGGATGCGAAGTGGAAGGGAGCGGCGAGTCTGGTGTTTCTGGAGCATACGCGGAAGCTGCTTGATGGGCGCGGGTTGCGGATCAGTCATTTGGATGCGGTGGTGATTTGTGAGCGGCCGAAATTGGGGCCGCACTTTCCGGCTATGCGAGCGGCGATTGGGGGGGCGCTGGGAATCGCCGGGGAGCAGATTAATTTGAAGGCGAAGACGAATGAAGGGACGGGGGAAATTGGGCGCGGCGAGGCGATTGCGGCGCATACGATTGCGACGCTTGAAGGTTAGTTTGAGCGATTTGGTTCGGAATCATTCCCTCAGCGGCTAAAGCCACACTTAATCTCGCCGAATTTCGGCACGGCTGAAGCCGTGCCCTGACGTAAACAAGAAAATGAATTGGTTGACTGGATTTCATGCTGTGGAAGGGGCGCTGGCGGCTGGGAGCGCGATGGATCGCATTGTGATCGCGCGCGGGCGGCATGGGGAGAGGCTTGAGGCGATTGTGCGGCTGGCGAAATCGCGGAACGTGCCGGTGCGATTTGAGGAGAGGCAGCAGATTGACCGGTTGACGGGGACGCGGGAGCACCAGGGGATCGCTGCGCTGGCGGCTGCGAAGCCGGCTGTGGAGCTGGAAGATTTACTGCGCGCGAAAAATGCGCAGGGCTTGGTTGTGATTCTGGATGGCATTGAGGATCCGCACAACTTGGGGGCGATTGTGCGGACGTCGCTTGCGGCGGGGGCGAATGGCGTGGTGATTCCTGAGCGGCGAGCGGCGGGGCTTACGGATACTGTGGAGCGTGCGGCTGCGGGGGCGCTGGCACATCTTCCTGTGGCGCGGGTGAAGAATCTTGTGCGGGCGATGGAGGAGATGAAGGAGGCGGGGTATTGGCTGGTGGGGCTGGATGAGCGCGCGGAGAAGAATTACACCGAGGTGGATTTCAAGGGTGCGGTTGGGATTGTGTTGGGGGGTGAGGGCGAAGGGCTGCATGAGTTGACGCGGAAGCGGTGCGATTTTCTGGTTTCGATTCCGACGACTGGGCCGGTGCGGTCGTTGAATGTGTCGGTGGCGGCGGGGGTGGTGTTGTTCGAGGCGGTGCGGCAGAGGGGCGGCGGTGCGGAAAAGGGAAAATAGAAAAGGGAAAATGCAGGCGGCGTTGTTTGAACAAGGAGAGGTTCGCGTGCGACGCGGACAAAGTCAAAAAACGACGGCCGAAGGCCAGCGGTACGAAGGATCGGCTTCGATTGGCACAGTTGCTAGTGGGCGTACTCTTGCAGATCGCAGCCAACGCAAAAGAAGTGTCGCACCTACGGCGCTTCTACGTCTCCGTTCTTGTGTTCCCAGCCCTCCGGGCTGGGCTAACTTCTGTCGCGCCCACGGCGCTAGCTACTTGTCGTATTTTAGCAGGGAGAAGACGTCTGTGGCGGGGAGCTTGGCGCGGCCGTTTAGGAAATTTAGTTCTACCGCGAAGGCTGCGCCTGTGATTTCGCCGCCGAGTTGGCGAATCAGGTTAATCGCGGCTGCGGCTGTGCCTCCGGTGGCCAGGAGATCGTCGCAAAGGAGGACGTGCTGGCCGGGCGTGATGGCGTCGGCGTGGATTTCGAGTGAATCGGTGGCGTATTCGAGTTGATAGGTGACGGACATTGTTTTCGCCGGCAACTTTTTTGGTTTCCGAATGGGGACGAATCCGGCGTTGAGGCGGTAGGCGAGGGCCGGGGCGAAAATGAAGCCGCGCGCTTCGATGCCGGCGACGATGTCTACTTTGTGACCGTTATAGTGCTCGCAGAGGCGATCGACAAGCGTGTGGAAGCCGCGCGGGTCCTGCAGCAGCGTGGTGAGGTCGTAGAAAAGGATGCCGGGCTTGGGGTAGTCGGGAATTTCGCGGATCAATTTTTTAAGATCGGCAATCGCGTTTTTCAGATCTTCCATTGATTCCTCAGGTTCAAGTGTCTCGCTCGACTGTGAACCTGGCCGCAAATTTCGGATCGATCGGTGCCTCTTCTTCGGTTACGCCGGCAACCGATGAGCCGTTTGGGCCGCGTTCGAGTTCCGTGCGTACCGATGCGAGCACGGAAGCGGGACCGATCACGTAGACTTCTACGCGGCCGTCGCGAAGATTTTTCACGTAGCCCGCGATACCGAGTCGCTGCGCCAACTGCCGCGCGAAATAGCGGTATCCGACTCCTTGAACCATTCCATTGACGTAATAACGCCTGGCAAACTGCGTCTCGTGCATGGCCGAGCGACTCGCAAACAGCAAACGCGGGATTCTAGCAGAGGTAGGGGCGGACACGACACAAAAGGAACACCGTAGTGGCTGTGGTGTAACGGTGTTAGGAATTTTAGGCTGAGATCCTTCGGGCGTGATTTTGCGTCAGTGGGAAGCTTCCAATTAAAGGCTCGCGGAAAAGGCACCGCGAAAGGAAGGCGCTACGCGCAGTCTTTGTACCCAGCGCTTTCCGCGCTGGGCTAACTTATGTCGCGCCTACGGCGCTTACGCGACCTCGAATTGATAGTTGGCAGGTTTTTGATCGATACCTCTGCGCTTGATCGGTGCTTTGGCAGGCTTGTAAAACGTGGCAGAATTGGCGGAGTGTCCGCGCGGGCCACTCCTGGACCTCGATGCGTTTGCACCAGATGAGACGGAATAGACGGAGGGGCCTGCCGGTCGCGCTTGCGATTGCATGTGTTGCGGCATTTACGGGTGCCGTCCAAATTTCATCGCGTGCTCAAAACGCAGCCGCACCGGTGAACGCCGGCCTGGAAATTGTCGAGAATGGCGGCTATCCCGAGCTTCACGTTGACGGCAAGCCGTTTTTTATTCACTCCGCAGCGTTCTTCTATTATCGGATTCCCGTGGATCAGTGGGAGCACCTGCTGCGGGTGTATCACTCGTACGGGATCAATACGATCGACCTCTATATTCCGTGGAACTGGCACGAGCCCAAGGAGGGCGAGATTGATTTTGACGGGCACACGAATCCGCGGCGCAATCTTCGCGCGCTGCTGGCGCTGATCGAGCACGAGAATTTGCGGCTTATCGCACGGCCCGGTCCGGAAATTGGCAACGAGTGGAAATACGGCGGCTATCCCGGCTGGCTGCTCGAACGGCCTGAGTACAAGATGGATCCGATTGATTGGGCCGAAGGTCGCTACGCGCCGCTCGATGATTTGATGGCGACTGACGCGGAAGCGGCGGCGGAAGGCTGGCTCGCGAATCCCACACACATGGAGAAGTCGCGGGAGTGGCTAATAGCAGTTGCGAAAGAACTCTCCAGGTACAGCGCGCGCCGAATCGCCCATTTTCCCCCGGATGCAAAGGCAGCGGCGCGAGACGTTAGCGGGCCATTGCTGTTCGTTCAACTCGGCGATGATTTCGCGCTGGGCCGGGCAAATCGCGTGGGCCCGAATTTCTGGCGCTACGTGGAATCGCTGCGCAGCGCGGTGGAAGCGGGCGGCGTGACGGTACCGGTGTTCATCAATCCGACTGATATGCGCGTTTCCGCTTCCGGTTCGGACCGTGAACGGCCAATCGGTGTGATGGGACAATGGTATCTGGAGCGCCGACCGGGGAATGCCGGCGGCCTGCGCCGTTTTACCGCGAATGATGTGGCTGAAGTTGAATTTTTTACCGAAGAGCTGAAGACGCAGCCCGCGTTTCCACCGGTGATGATCGAGTATCAAGCTGGTTGGTACACACCCGGCGATGATGACGGGCCGGTGGCAAGCCCGCCGGAAAACACGCTGCTGAGCTCGCGTCTTCTGCTGGCGAACGGGATTCATGGATTCAACTATTTTCCTCTGCAGGACACCTATACACCCGCGGAATATTCGGTGCCTTGGGCGAATCGTTCGTATCGCTGGAACGCAGGGCTTGCACCGGATGGCGAACAACAGGCGCGTGTGCACGCGGTGCTTCGCAACATGGAGATTCTGCAGCGGTGGGGCCCGTGGCTTGCGGCTTCGCACAAGCGCGCAGACTTCGGAATCATTTATCCGATGGGCTGCTATCCACAGGAGCTGCTCGAGCGCGCGGATATTTCGCTGGTGTCGGCGGCGGCGATGCGAATCGAGCGGCTGGGAGATTCGGCGCTGCTTTCGAGCGAGTTGGTTGATCCGCAGTATCAGCCAGCGGAGCAGCTATTGCGAAATGCGGTGACTTTGCTGCCGGTGTTCGATGCCGGAAAGCCGCAATTTCAGCTTTCTGAGAAAGCGCAGGGTGTGATCGTGGAGTACGTGCGGCGCGGCGGAACGCTGGTGGTGTTTCCGCAGAGGCCGCGCGGCAACGTGATTGATGCTTTATGGAAGGATGCGCCAGCGGATGAGGCGGGCGATTTGGGCAATACAAACTCCGCGATTCGTGCGCGCTGGAAATTTGGCGAGGGCGAGGTGATTTTCTCGTCGAAAGACTTCTATTCCTGGATTGCGCTGGAGCGCGCGCTGCCGGAAATTCGGGCCGAACGGGAAGCGGATTGGGCCGCTGGGGTACTGCGCGAATTTATGCGAGCAGCGGGCGCGCGGCCGAGCGTGAAAAGCGATGGAAAGCTTTCGCAGTCGAGCGACGTCCTGATCAACGAAGTTATTTCGAATGACGGGACAGAGGCGCTGGGGGCGCGCAAGAGTGGCAGAGGGTTTTTGAGCGTCACAAATTTGAGCGCAAGCGAGACGGCCGAGGAATCGCTCGAAATTCTGTCGACGGCAGCGCCCGTTCGCGGAAACGATTCGGCTTACATTCCGCTTCACGTGACTGTGCCGCCGCAGGAATCGCTGCTGCTACCAGTTGAGGAGCCGGTGTGTTTTGGCGATCCGGCGAACGCGCCGTGCGGAGATTCGGTGACGACGGCGAGCGCAGAATTCCTGGACGCGCGGCGGGAGGGGAAAAATCTCGAGCTGCTTCTCTATGCTCCGACACGCGCGGAAGTTCAATTGCGACTGTCGCAAAAGCCGATTCACATTTCGCTCGACGACAACCGCATCGAAGGGGATTGGGACCCGGACGGCCACGAACTGCACGTGAAGATTTTGCGCGGCATGGCGCCGCAATTCATCCGCGTTCTGTCATTCGACCTACCGGCGAAGCCGCATGTGGCTGAGCGAGAGAAACCAGTGAAGCCCACGCTCGACGAGATTGATTATTTTGTTGCGAATGCGGTGCGATTGCCCACGGGGGCGGACGCAGGGATGCGAGCTTACCCGCCTCTCGTGATTGCAGAGAAGAATCGGTCTTTTGTGGTGGTGATGCAGGCGGACAACCAGACGGGAGTACCGAACCTGGCGCTCGATCTTTCGGTGAGTGGGGCGCTGCGCGGTGCCGCAGTGCTTCGGCTTTTGCCCCGCGGCGTCGCGGTTGAAAAGCTGGCGCTAAAGCCCGCGCAAGGTGAACTAATGGCGTTGCCGCCATCGGCGGATAGGCTGTTGCACGGCGGGATTGAAATAAAGATGGGGCACGAGCGGCGGAGTTTGCCGGTGGCGTTTTTGCAGCCGAGAGAAGACGGAGCGTATCACTACCGTTACGATTTCGATCGTGATGGCGCGGACGAATGGGTGCTGGAAAATTCGAATTTGCGTTTGATTATTTCGCCGGAATCGGGTGGGCGGGCGCTTGCGCTGGTGGACAAGGCTTCGGGGCAGAATCTATCGACGAGCGTAGGATTGTTGCGGGATAACTTTTCATTCACGGCCAATCCGCCAGGCGGTGACGATGCGCGTGCACGGGGACGATATGGTCTTTTTAATCGGCCGTATGTTGCCGAGTGGCTGGGTGAAGAGAAGGAGCCGAGTTTGAAACTTCATTACGATGCCGCCGATGTTTTTCCTGGGGGCGCGAGTATCGAGAAATCGATTCGGCTGGAAGGGCAGAACGGGGTGCGCGTGGATTATAGCGTCGCGTTGAAGGGTGCTGCAGCGGGAAGAGCCTCCGCAGAGGATCACGGGCAATCGTTTGTGGCAGTGAATTCGTTTCCTGCAGTGGCGCGACCGGGACGCGAGACCAAGTTTTGCTGGCCCGTCGAGCATGGTTCTGGCGAAGCTAGCGCCCGGAATAAGGAGGCTAGGGGCGGTTGGCAGTGCGAGGATTTCAAGCCGGCAGGTGCCGCGATTGAATTGGCGGCTGGGACAAAGCGTGTTGAAGTGCGTACTACAGGGCATCCGGCGATGACTTTGGAATGGGATTGCGCGGCGGAGTGCGCGCGAATGAGCATCGAGCCAAAACATTTTTCGGCGCTGTTTCTACTGTCATTTCCGAAATTGACGCCCGGCGTTGACCCGGCGCAATACACGATTCACATTCGAGCGAGCGGAAGAGAGTAAGAATGGCGTAAAACGGAAAACGGGTGGACTCGGACATCGCGAATCGCATCTAAAACAGGATGGAAGGATCGATGAGACGTTTTGGCTTGATTGTGACGATCACGGGGGTGTTGTTTTGTGTGGTGCCTTGTGCCCGCGCCCAGGATCCCGGGCCGATGGCGCCGCCTCCGAAATTTGATGTGAAGCGAATTCCGGCGCAGCCGCATCCGGGCCCGCCGCCGATTCCGGAGTCGGAAATCATTAGGAAATTTGCGGCGAACGAAGACGTGATGAAGAAGCAGTACGACGAGTACAGCTTTGCGCGCACGATTCGGATTGAGGAGCTCACCGATCCGGGCGGGAAATTTGTGATGTCCGGCGTGGTGTATACCAAGCCCGACGGCGAGCGGACCTTGCGCGTTGAAAAGAAGGCTGAATCCAATTTGAAGCAGACGGATTTCACGCTCGAAGACGTGAGGATCATCGCGCAGCTTCCGCTTTTCATTTTGACGACCGAGGAAATTCCGAATTACACGTTCACGTATGCGGGCCAGGACAAGCTGGACCAGCTCAATACGTATGTGTTTCAGGTAAAACCCAAGCAACTGAGCCGCAAGCGGCGGTTTTTCGAAGGCGCGGTGTGGGTGGATGACCGGGACCTGACGATCGTGAAAAGCTACGGGAAATTCATTGGCGAGCTAGCCGGGAACGGAACGAAGCTGCCGTTCACGATGTTCGAAACGTTTCGGGAAAATTTTCAGGATAAATATTGGCTGCCCACATACACGCGTTCGGACGATTTCATGGAGAACGAGAAAGTGGGCGAGTTGCACATCCGGATGGTGATTCGCGATACAGATTTCAAGCTGGCTGGGCCGGGAGGACAGGCGCCTGCGACAGGGAATGCGAATGAAGGGCCCGGCGGCGGAACTTCGGAGGATCCGCAAAAACCTTCGTCGCCGTAGTAAGGCCGGAGCATTGGATTGGATTGGCTCTGTTCGTAGGTCAGAACAGAGGTGCAAGCCTGATTAATCGTCCGATTCTTTGATTCGCTGCAAGTAGTGAGGAAGCTCGCGAATCGAGTTGAGGATAGCGTCGGGGCGGGCCGCGCGAATGCGCTCGGCGGTAGGAAACGGGCCGAGGACGCCTATCGGGCGCACACCCGCGCGACGTGACATTTCGATGTCCTCCGCAGTGTCTCCAACATAGATGCATTCTTCTGGGGCGAGACCAATCCGATCGAGCGCCAGATTTAACGGAGCAGGGTGGGGTTTTCTTTTTGGCGCGTCTTCGCAGCAAATACATGTGGAAAAATAATCGGCCAGGGCGAAATCACGAAGCTGTTTGCGCACCCTAGGCCTATTTCCGCTGGTGACGAGGCCCAGGATGAATTCTCGCTTGAGTGAGCGAATGATTTGTCTTGCGCCCGGCATCAGCCGGGGATTTTCTCTTTTGTAGGCGAGAGTCCAGATGCGGTCGGCTTCATCCCATTTGGCGCGCGGAAGGCGAGCGGCACGATAGACGCGGTACCAATTAGGAGAATAGTGGCGAGCGAGATCGTTGAGGCCCCAGGTGACGCCGAGAGCTTCGAACATCGCGAGGTAGGCGCGCGAGTCCGCACCGTAGGAATTGACGAGCGTACCGTCCCAGTCAAATAGAACGGCGCGAGCAGAGAAGCGCCTGCGTTTCACCAGAGAATCGTAGCAGAGATTTGCGATTACGCTGTGCGGTAGCGAGTCGGGACGACGTCGTCGCGGCGAATAGCGAAGTCGTCAAAACTTGCCGCGTATCCGCGCCAGCCGGGCATGTCCGATTCCTCCGCTCGCACGATATGCGCGGCGGTACACATCTGGACAGTCCCCTGACCGAACGGGCGTTCGACGAGCGCTACTTCGAGTTCGATCGCGGTGCCCGGTTCGAGCGAGCACGGCGCGAGGAAATAGACGCCGCTCGAACTTATATTTCGCGTGACAAGGACCACGGGAATCGGCTCGATCTTGTTGCCGACACGAGTGAGACGAAGCGGCAACGAAAGATAGGCGCGCGGATTGCCTCGCCGCTCCCGAGCCACACCAATGGCGTGAGTCGGAATGCGAGCGAAGCGCTGCGGTCCAGGTTTGTTAGAAAAAGCAGGTACTGTGGTAGTGCGGACTTCAGATTCACGCAGCGGCGAAACGGACGACAAGTTACTACGTTCCGGAGCAGCCCCCATAGCGTCTCCTCAGCCCTGTCCTGAATTGAAAGCCTAAAACACCCCAACTTGGTTCGACAAATATGCTCGCAGCCCTAAAGCGGGTCAACCCGTTACCGTACCAAAGTGCTGTATCGTGTAACATTGTATGACCCCGGGTCAAGTCCTTTCTGCTGTTGCGTTTGGGGTCACATGAGAAATGGTAGGCCTAAAGGGCCTGAAGCCCGGTCAAACAGGAGGGTGCGACTTGGGGCTGCACTTCCTTCCCTTAAAGAGACCGCAAGGTTTCGACCGAAACAAGGGACGTCTTGTGCGCGATGTTTAAAGACACGCCTGAGGAAAGCGGCAGGCTTTGACCGCAAGAAACGGATAGTAGCTTAGCCCGGAGTGCGTTAATTTCGGGGCGTAGAAAGAAAGTAGGCGGACGAGACCCTATGACACCGAGCACGCTTCGAGCAACAACGGAGAAACAGTACGGGAAAGCGGCCGCGCGGTGGCGCGCAGTTCAGTCGCGCGATCGAGGAGCGGACGGGGTGTTCGTTTACGCGGTGCGATCTACCGGAGTTTACTGCCGTCCGTCGTGCGCTTCGCGCAAGCCACAAGCGAATCAAGTGGTGTTTTTTCCTTTACCCGAAGCGGCGGAGCAGCAAGGTTTTCGGGAATGCAAGCGTTGCAAGCCGCGAACGGTCAATTTGCGCGATCCGCGCACGAAAGCTGTGGCGCAAGCGTGCCGGGAGATCGATTCGCGCGTGGGCGAGGGAAACGATGCTCCGGTGACGCTTTCCGCTTTGAGCGCGCCACTCGGCATGAGTCCACATCAGCTGGAGCGCGCGTTTCGGAGCGTAATGGGAATTACGCCGCGCCAGTATGCCGATGCGCAACGAATGCGGCGGCTGAAATCTCAATTGAGAAAAGGAGACGACGTGACAACGGCACTATATGACGCAGGTTTTGGATCGAGCAGCCGGCTTTACGAGCGAGCACCTTCGCAGCTGGGGATGACTCCTGCCACCTACCGGCAAGGCGGGGCTGGAATGCAGGTGAATTATACGATTGTGGATTCGCCTCTGGGACGTTTGCTCGTGGGAGCAACGGATCGGGGCATCAGCGCGGTCTATCTTGGCGAATCCGATGCGCGGCTGGAAGGGGCGTTGCAGAAGGAGTATCCGCGAGCGGAAATACGTCGCGACCGCAACGGTCTTGAGGGATGGGTGAGCAAGATCCTGGAGCATTTGCGGGGGCGCGAACCAAATCTCGATTTGCCGACCGATGTGCAAGCGACGGCGTTTCAGCGGCGGGTGTGGGAGGAGCTGCGGCGGATTCCGTATGGAACCACCCGCACCTATAGCCAGGTGGCGCGAGCGATTGGACAGCCAGCTGCGGTGCGGGCGGTGGCGCGGGCATGCGCGACGAATCCGGTGTCGGTGGTGGTGCCGTGCCATCGGGTTGTGCGCGGAGATGGCAAGCTTGCCGGTTATCGCTGGGGCGTCGAGAGAAAAAAGACGCTGCTGGACCATGAATCTGCGGGCGCGCAAGCCAAGAAAGCAAAGGTAGCGCGAGTATGAGTGCGCACCCACGGGAAAGGCGCGCCTAGTTCTGATTCTTTATTTTGCAGCCTTGTGTTTCTTTGGGTGACCGTGATCGGAATCACCACCGAATCCATGGCGAACCATCGAAACGAAAGCCTCAGCGGAGCGAGGAAGAGTGCGATCGCGCCTGTAGACGAGACCCAGTTCGCGCCAGAGATCGACGTCGGTTATTTCGATCAGTTTCACCTTGCCGGCGCAGACCTCGTCGCGCGCAAAGCTTGAGCTGATGAGAGAGACTCCCAGACCCGCCGCAACGAATCGCTTGATCATGCCGACACTTGGAAGTTCCATCGGAATGCGAAGCTGCGCGCGGTATGGCCTAAAGAGCTTGTCGAGGAGCTGCCGCGTGAACCCGGTCTTCGGAATAATTAAAGGCTGATCTGCGATTTCGGCTGGAGTCACTGTCTTGTGCTTCGCCAACGGATTGCTGGGACTCACCATCAGCATCAGGCGATCGCGAAAAATCGGATGTGTTCTGAGGCTTGGCGATTTTACAGGAAGCGTGACAATGCCGACGTCCACGGCGCCATCTTCAACTTTCTCAATTACTTTTCGGCTGAAGTTGCGATAAACGCTGATCTGCACGGATGGAAACCGACGGTGGAATTCGGCGAAGACATCGGGCAAGACGTAGAGGCAAGTTGCTTCGTTGGCGCCGACCGCTAGCGTGCCACGCGGGGCGCTGGACTGGTCAGCGACGGCTCGCAACGAATCGTTCTTCAGCGTAATCAGCCGGCTGGCATAACCGAGCAAGACTTCTCCCGCGGCGGTGAGTTTCATGGATTTTCCGACGCGGTCGAAGAGCTTTTGGCCGTATTCCTCTTCGAGTTGGCGAATTTGTGCGCTGACGGCCGGTTGGGAGCGAAATAATTTTTGGCCGGCGCGCGAGAAGCTGCCCTGCTTTGCGATTTCAAGAAATGTGGTGAGGTAGTCGAGATCCATTCTGAGTGCGAAGAATTATAGCAAACACGGATGTTTCCTTCTTACCTGCGCCGCGGGCGATTCTCGAGAATCGAGATGCCATCCTGCGCCACTTCCAGAAAGCGAATCGTAGCGGTTACGCCTGCGTGTTCGAAGTGAGCTGCGATGGCTCTTCCGATTTCGTCGAATCCAGCGGTCGCGAGTGCGACGACACTCGGTCCCGCGCCGCTTAATGCCACTCCCAGCAGGCCAGACATTTGAGGCATGGCAAGTACTTCGGCCAATCCAGGAATTAGTTTCTGCCGGTAATGCTGATGCAGGCGATCTTGCATCGCGTCCCAAATCAAGTCATAGCGGCGCGTTTCAATTGCGGCAATGAAAAGAGCCGAACGCTGAAGATTCTGTACAGCATCCTGACGAGGAACCTGGACAGGTAGAACGGCTCGTGATTTCTTCGTAGGAAGCTCCAAGGAGGGAGTTACCGCGATCACGCGAATCATCTTCGGCCACGCGAGCCTCATCGCAGCCACCCGGCCGTCCATTCGCCCGTATGTTACTACTAGGCCTCCATGCAGAGCTGCCCCGGCATTATCTGCGTGGCCTTCGATTTCGCTCGCGTATCGTAGCGCGTTTTCTCGCGAGAGAGGGAGTCCAACTGTTGCGTACGCGAGAGCTGTTCCTGCAATGGCGGCCGCAGCGCTGCTCCCCAGACCACCGGCCATCGGAATTTCGTTTTTCACGGCAAGGCGCACCGCAGGCAATTGAAATCCTTCTTTTTCGGCAGTGTGACGCATCGCCCGGAAAATCAGATTCTCTTCCGGCGACTTAGGTAGAGAGGCGCTGCCAACGCCTCGAGTGCGAGCGAGAGTGCGAGAGCCGGGACGAATTTGCACGGTGGCGCGGGCGGTGAGATACATTTCGAGGGCGAGGCCGAGACAATCGAATCCGGCGCCGAGATTTGCCGTTGACGCGGGAACGCGGACTTCAATCGAACGCTGGCGCGGAGATGTCATTGAGGAGCAAGAAACATTTTAGATGATGCCAGGAGACTCGATCGGCGAAAGTGACGGGCCGTTCACGAATTTGAGCGCCGCAACTGCTCGAGAATTGCATTCTTGGACGCAGCAACCTGTACCGGAGCATTGCGAAACGCTCCTATATTCGGCTGCGCGCCGGTTTTGCGATCCTTCGTGCCGGGCCCGAGAGACAAAGTGCCACGGTGATATTGGCTCACATAGTCGGGATCTTTCAAGAGATGCCCGGTAAGAACAGCCACAACCAATCCGTCGCAGCGAATAAAATGTGCGGCTACTAGCTTGCGGATTCCTGCCACCGTCGTTGCCGAGGCCGGTTCGCAACCGACCCCGTCGCGGCCAATCATTGCTTTGGCATCCGCGATTTCTTGCTCACTTACGGTGATAATTTGCCCCTGCGAATGAATCACGGAACGAAGAGCTTTTTCCCAAGATACGGGCGAGCCGATTTTAATCGCGGTTGCCAGGGTTTGGGGGTTTTCGACTGGCGTGAGTTCTTCCGGAACCGACGTGCGACCTGATTTTGGTTCCTCCTGAAGACTAGCGAATAGCCGGGCAAGAGGCGCTGCGCCTTCGGCTTGAATCACACTTAGTTTCGGCAGTCGCTCAATCAGTCCAAGTTGGCGCATCTCTTCGAAGCCTTTGCCTAGAGCTGAACTGTTGCCCATGTTTCCGCCCGGCACTACCACGTGATCAGGAACGCGCCATTCGCACTGCTCCATCAGTTCGAAGGCGACAGTTTTTTGACCCTCGATGCGGAACGGGTTAATCGAATTCGCCAAATAGATTGAAGGATCTTCTGCGATCTCCCGAATCAGCCGCATGCAATCGTCGAAATTTCCGTCAATCTCGCAGACGATTGCGCCGTAGTCCATACTTTGCGCCAGCTTTGACGAAGTGATTTGCCCACGCGGCAGAAGAATTGCGCATTGCAGGTCCGCGCGCGCGGCGTATGCGGCGAGGCTTGCAGATGTGTTCCCGGTGCTGGCGCAAACGACCGTGCGCGCACCCAATACGACGGCTTGGGTGACGCATGTCGTCATACCTGTGTCTTTAAACGAGCCGGTTGGATTGCAGCCCTGATGTTTTAGCCGAAGCGCGTCTAACCCGGAATATTTGGCGCATCGCGGAGCGTCATAAAGCGGAGTATTCCCTTCGGCCAGCGTGACAATCGGAGCCGCGTCACCGAATGGCAACACTTCACGAAATCGCCAGACGCCGCTTCGGTCACGCGGCTCGAGCGATCCAGCGCGCGCTCTCCAGCGGGCACGAAGCGCCGCAGATTCGCTTGGAGACGGCAATGAAGCCGCAATTTCCAAAGCGCCGCCACAGTTCCGGCAAACATAGATTCGTTCGCGAATTTCGAATGAGGCTCCGCACGCCGGGCGAATACAGCGCTGAACACCGGCCCTATTCGAGGGCACAGCGCGAGGAGATGCATCCGTCATTGCCGCGCGCCGCTTTCTGCGTGACTTGCTTCGGCTGCGCCCAGACCGAATTCGCGGTGCAGCGCGACAACTGCCCTTTTCATATCCTTGTGTTCTACTACAAAAGAAATATTCGATTCCGACGAGCCTTGCGCAATCGCAATTATGTTCACGTTCTCCCGTCCCAACGTGCTGAAGGTGCGGCCCGCCATGCCGACCGTGCCGCGCATATTTTCTCCCACGACCGCGACAATTGCGATAAGCGGTTCGAGCGAAATATGCTCGACCTTATGATGCGCGAGATCTTGAGCGAACTGTTCCCGCAACGCTTCCACAGTACGCTTGGCATCGGCCGAGGCGACGATAAAGCAGATATCATTTTGCGATGATGATTGCGAAATCAGCAGAACGTTGGCGCGCACCTTTGCCGTTGTGGAAAATGTACGGCCAATAACGTCCGGAAGGCCCACGATTGCTGGTCCACCCAGCGCGATGAGGGAGACGTCGCCAATCGCCGTTAGCGCCTTCGCGCCGCCTCCGCTGCTTCGTCCCTGCGGCGTGATTTTCGTTCCCGGCCTCTCCGGTGCAAAGCTGTTGCGGATCCAAACAGGAATTTCTTGTGGCATCACGGCGCGCAGAGTCTTCGGGTGTAAAACCTTTGCGCCAAAATAGGCGAGCTCGGCAGCTTCGCGATACGAGATTTCCGGAATCGTGCGAGCTTGAGGAACAAGACGGGGATCGGCCGTGAGGACGCCATCAACGTCCGTCCATATGATCGCTTCGTCAGCCTCAAGGGCAGCGCTCAGAATCGTGGCGGAATAGTCGGAGCCGCCGCGGCCGAGGGTGGTGAGCGCGCCATCCTGGCTCGCGCCGATAAATCCCGTAACCACAGGTACGACGCCTCTTTGCAGCAGCGGACGAAGGCGGCCTTCGCAGCGCTCCCGAGTAAGATCGATGAGCGGCTCCGCGCCTCCGTGAAATCCGTCAGTGACGATCAATTCGGTTGCTTCGATTGCCTCGCTCGGAGTTCCGAGCGCGGATATCGCTGTCGCGACCATCGGGGCCGAGACGCGCTCGCCGAGGCTCGATACTAAATCCAGCGTGCGGGGAGTGAGTTCACGAAGCAACGCGGTGCCTTCGCAGAGCCGCGCGGCCTCGCCGAGAATGTCCTCCATTCGCTGGGCCAGCTTCTTGCGCACTGCCGCGTCGGCAATTAGCGCTTCGAGTGCCATTTCGTGCTGCCTGCGAATCGCCGCTAGTCGTTCTGAAGACTTCTCACTATCGCCCGCCTCGGAAAAAGTGGCGGCTTCGATCAAGCGGTTCGTTACGCCACTCATCGCCGACACGACGACTACCACGGAAGACTCTAGTGCCGCGTCGGCGCAGATTTGGGCAGCCCGGGCGATACAGGCCGCATCGCCAATTGAAGTTCCGCCAAATTTCATAACTACGAGCCTTGATTTCATATTAGATCGCGCTGACGACGCTGACGGGGAACCCGCTCATAGGCCCTTCAAAAAAGCCGCCCTACAAAAAACTATATAATAATATTTTTGGCTGTTTGAAGGCGAATCACCTGTGTGTCTACTTCGAGTAAGCCGCGGGACGATTTCTCAGACTGCGTCGCTAGCTGAACGGGCGTTCTGCGCGAAAAGAAATTCAAGCACCGGCTCATGTGCAGCGTCGGGCTGATCCGTGGAATAAATGTGGCTCGCATGAGGGATCATGACGATTTTTGATCCCGAGATTCGTTGCGCGATCAGCTTTCCGTTGTCCGCGGGCACAAGCTGATCGGTTTCACCGTGCACAACGAGTGTGGGAGCAGCTATCTGTGCAATGCGGCTGTACGCTTCCCACATCATGATGCCTTGCAATTGAGCCATGTAGCCATCGAATGTTGCAACCCACTGCAGGCGAATTTTCAGGTCTTCCTCGATTCGCGATGGCGGCGTTCCTCTGTCATAGATACAAGGATTAATCGCGCGCGCAGCCTCTTCCGGAGTCATGCCCTGGCGCGTGAGGACTTCTATGACCTCTGGCGCGGCGCGTTTCGCTTCCGGACCTCCCGCAGCAGTGCAGCCCAGGATCAACGACTTCACGCGCTTGGGATATTGCAGCGCAAATTCCTGCGCGATCATTCCACCCATAGACACGCCGTAGAGGTGCGCGCTCTCGACTCCTGCCGCGTCGAGGACAGCGGCAGCATCTGAAGCCATGGTCGCAATTGGATACGGACCCGCAGGTACGTCGCTTCGCCCGGCGCCTCGATTATCAAAGGTGATCGTACGATATTGCTTGGCGACCAGCGGTTTCGTGCGATACCACATGTACGATGGCCAGCCGAGGCCCATGATCAGCAGAAGGGGCATGCCCTTACCCTCTTCTTCCCAGTAAATTTTCACCCCGTTGTTTTCTGTGAACGGCATCGACCCTCCCGATTCAGTCACCATCACTGCGAGCGCAATTTGTGTAGCGCGCCGTTTCTAGGCGTCAGCCACTTTGAGCATCAGCTTGCCGGTGTTCTCCCCTTTGAAAAGCTTCAGAAACACTTCCGGAAAGTTTTCGAAGCCCTCGACAATATCCTCGCGCGTCTTAAGTTTCCCAGCGGAATACCAGCCAGCCATTTCCCGCGCGGCTTCACCATAACGGCTCGCATAGTCGAACACGAGAAAACCCTTCATAGTGGCGCGATTGACAAGAAGCGAGAGATAGTTCGACGGTCCTTTGATGGGCGTGGTGTTGTTGTACTGCGAAATCGCACCGCAAATCAGGACGCGTGCGCCACGCGCGAGCTGCGAAAGCGCGGCATCGAGAATTTCGCCACCCACATTATCGAAATAGATGTCGATCCCTTTCGGGCAGTGCTGCTGCAACCCTTTGCGGACGTCTTCCGCCTTATAATCGATCGCAGCGTCGAAACCGAGCTCCTTGACGATGAATTCGCACTTCGCTGCACCACCAGCAATGCCGATTGCGCGACAGCCTTTTATCTTCGCAATTTGCCCCGCGATCATCCCGGTTGCGCCTGCTGCTGCCGAAATCACCACGGTCTCACCGGCCTTCGGCTGACCCACATCGAGCAGGCCGAAGTAGGCGGTCATGCCCGTCATGCCAAGCCCGCCGAGATAAACAGGCAAAGGCGCTATCTTCGGATCGATCTTATTCAGACCTTTCCCATCGCTGATCGCGTATTCCTGGACGCCCATGAGCCCCGTCACATAATCGCCCGGTGCGAATGCCGGGTTCTTAGACTCGACCACGCGGCCCAGGCCACCTGCGCGCATCACCTCGCCAATACCCACCGGCGGAACGTAAGACTTGCTGTCATTGAGCCAACCGCGCATTGCCGGATCGAGCGAGATGTACAGAATCTTAACGAGCATCTCGCCATCGCGCACCTCTCGCACCGGCTCTTCCGCATATTTCCAGTCGCTACGCTTTGGCAAGCCCACCGGTCGGGCGGCAAGCTCGAATTTGTGATTGAGGGTCATCAACTCTTCCTCCGAAGGTTCGAGAGAATCCCATCGCCAGCGCACAAAGCAGCGGCACTCTTTCTGATAGTCGCCCACAGATGACAGTGACTATCGTGCTGCGCATTGTATATAATCGCCGCCGTCATGCCAAATCAGGAGACGCTTTACAACGTTGCCGACCGCATTGCGACCATCACATTAAATCGCCCGGATAAGCTGAACGCGTGGACGGCGATCATGGAGCAAGAAGTTCGTTCGGCCATCGAAGAAGCCGAGCGCGACGAGAATGTGCGGGTGATTATTCTCACGGGCGCGGGCCGCGGCTTCTGCGCCGGCGCGGATATGTCGCTGCTGAGCAGCGTCGTCGCAAGCGGCGTGGACGAGCGAGTTCGCAAGCAAGCTTCGAGCAGCTCCACGTCCGGACCGGTTGATGGAGTCCGAGCTGACTTTCGCAAGAAATATTCCTACTTTTCCGCCGTCGGAAAACCGGTGATTGCCGCGATCAATGGTCCGGTAGTTGGCCTCGGACTGGTCATCTCGCTGTACTGCGACTTGCGCTTCGCGTCCGACTCGGCGAAGTTCAGCACGGCCTTTGCGCGCCGCGGTTTGATCGCGGAGTACGGACTCGCCTGGATCCTGCCTCGGCTCGTGGGGCACGCAAACGCGCTCGATTTGCTTTTTTCCGCGCGCATGGTCGATTCGGCCGAGGCGCTTCGCATTGGTTTAGTAAATCAGGTTTTCCCGCAGGACTCATTTCTCGCAAAAGTGATCGAGTATGCGCGCGATGTGGCCGCGAATTCCAGCCCTCGCTCGACGCGCATTATGAAACGGCAGGTTTACGACGCGATGTTCCAAAGTCTTGGAGAAGCATTCGATGTCGCCGAGCGCGAAATGCTGGCAAGCTTGCAGTGCGAGGATTTCAAAGAAGGCATCGCACATTTTCTCGAGAAGCGTGCCCCCGCATTCACCGGCCGATAAGCCAAAATAATCCCGATGACATTCGGATTCAGCGAGAAAACGAAGGAACGGCAGAAGCGCCTTCAGCGCTTTATGGATGAGCACGTCTATCCTAACGAGCGGCGCTTTGACGAAGAGGTGGAGCGCAATCGCTGGAAGCCGACAGAGATCATCGAGGAATTGAAACCAAAGGCGCGTGTTGCGGGCTTGTGGAATCTGTTTTTGCCGGACGACTCTGACGGCGCGGGCCTGACAAATCTGGAATACGCGCCGCTATGCGAAATTATGGGGCGATGCCACTGGGCGCCCGAAGTTTTTAATTGCTCTGCGCCGGACACTGGAAACATGGAAGTGCTTGCGCGCTACGGCACGCCCGAGCAGAAAGAGAAATGGCTGAAGCCGTTGCTGGCAGGCGAGATTCGTTCGTGCTTTGCGATGACCGAGCCGGATGTGGCGTCGTCCGATGCCACCAACATCGCATCCAGCATTTTGCGTGACGGAAACGAATACGTGATCAACGGGAGAAAGTGG
The DNA here is from genome assembly GCA_963721825.1 of uncultured Acidobacteriota bacterium. GTDB lineage: Bacteria > Acidobacteriota > Terriglobia > Acidiferrales > UBA7541 > Palsa-295. Next base: position 446,352 of record CAVRLE010000005.1, read on the forward strand.
TGGACGTCCGGCGCCGGCGATCCTCGCTGCAAGATCGCCATTTTCATGGGCAAGACTGATCCATCCGCCGCCACGCACCAACAGCAATCGATGATCTTGGTGCCGATGGACACGCCCGGCGTGAAAATCGAGCGCCTGCTGCGCGTTTTTGGCTACGACCATGCGCCGCACGGGCATGCCGAAGTCACGTTCAAGAATGTTCGTGTGCCGGCAACAAACATGCTGCTCGGTGAAGGTAGAGGATTCGAAATCGCGCAAGGTAGGCTCGGGCCTGGCCGCATCCATCACTGCATGCGTTGCATTGGCGTCGCAGAACGCGCACTCGAAATTATGTGCAAGCGAGTCCAGTCGCGGGTGGCATTTGGAAAGCCTCTGGCTGAGCAAGGCACGATTCGGGCGGATATCGCAGCGTCGCGAATCGAGATTGAACAGGCTCGGCTGCTGACGCTGAAAGCCGCACACATGATGGATACGGTCGGAAATAAAGCGGCGCGTGCTGAAATTGCGATGATCAAAATTGTGGCGCCGAATGTAGCCTTGAAAGTGCTGGACCGCGCGATTCAAGCTCACGGCGGCGCCGGCGTTTCGGACGACACTTTTCTTGCAGCCGCGTGGGCCGGCGTTCGCACCTTGCGTCTGGCCGACGGGCCGGACGAAGTTCACGCTGAATCCATTGCGCGCCTTGAGCTCGGCAAGTGGGGCAAGCCAGCGCGAAATTGAGCCGTTCAGGGAGATCCACGTGCCGCCCGTTAAGATCTCTTCCATCGAATCTCTGAAAGATTTCATCGGCCGTGAAATCGCAGCAAGTGATTGGCTCGTCGTCACCCAGAAACGCATCTCCGCGTTTGCTGAAGCCACCGGAGACCGGCAATGGATTCACCTGGATCGCGAACGCGCCGAAAGAGAGTCCCCTTACGGCGCGACGATCGCGCACGGATTCCTGACGCTCTCGCTGCTTAGTTCGCTGATGCAAGATGCGATGCAATTTGAGCAAGTGGGCCGGCGTGCGATCAACTACGGGTTGAATCGAGTCCGCTTTCCCTCGGCCGTTCGCGCAGATTCGCGAATACGCGGTCGATTTGCGCTTGCAGCTTTCAAAGATCTCGGTAATGCGATCGAGCTTGTGCTTTCTGTGACGGTGGAGTGCGAGGGATCAGATAAACCCGCTTGCATCGCGGAGTGGGTAGTGCGGCACTATCGGTAGAACGAGTGTCTTAACCGGACTTATCCGCATCGGGCAAGTCACTGTGGAAAACCTTAGATCACGCCGGTTTCAGCGCAATGCAGGGAAGCGCGTATTAGCGATTCAACTACCACTGGCATTCCGGCGAAGCGTTCATCTTTCGTCAGCCCCTGGTGATAGCGGTAATAAATTTGCTGCACGATAACCGCAACCTTAAAGCGCGCAAACGCCACATAAAAATCCATGTGCGAAACGCTACGTCCGGTCTTTTCGGAATAACGCTCAACGATTTGCGCGCGCGTCATGCTGCCTGGGCGCGTCGTTGGACCCCATCGAATTTTCTGCAGCGGCTCAGGATCGTTTGCATCGATCCAATAGGCGAGAGCTGTGCCAAGATCGGTAAGCGGATCGCCAATCGTGCACATCTCCCAATCGAGCACTCCGATGATTTTCGTGATATCGCTCGGATCTAAAACCAGATTGTCATACTTGTAGTCGTTGTGGACGAGCGCGGCGCCACTCGTCGAGGGCATGTGCGCCTGCATCCAGCTCACGATGCGCTCCACTTCCGGAAACTCGTGCGTGCGCGAACCGTGGTAACGCTCCGTCCACCCTCGCACCTGGCGTTCAAGATAGCCTTCCGGCTTGCCAAGATCACCGAGACCAATGCTCTGGTACTCCAAGCTGTGCAATCGGGCGAGATTCTCGACGAATGATTCGCTCAGGCGTCGCGCGGTTTCCGCTGTGAATTCTAGGCTCGCGGGAGGGTCCCGCCGGATGATGACGCCGTGAATCGGCTTCATTAAGTAAAAAGGTGCGCCGAGCACCGTCACGTCGTCGCAGTACAGAACCACTTCAGGAGCCTGCGGATAAACGGCGTGAAGTTTCGAGAGCACGCGAAACTCGCGCCCCATGTCGTGCGCGGATTTTACCTTGCTGCCAAACGGAGGACGCCGCAGCACTAACTCACGATTGCCCAGGTGTACGGAGTACGTGAGATTCGAATGCCCGCTGGGAAACTGTTTTACGTCGAGAGGCCCGCGTTCATCGGGGAAATGTGCTCGCAGGTAGGCATCGAGCGCCTCGAAATTCAGCTCTTCGCCGGCGCGGACGGTCGTTGCGCGATCCTCGAAATCCGGCAACGCGCGCTCCTTAAGGCTTCGATGCCGCGACGCCCTGTTCTCTCGTGAAGTCAGAGAATTTCTTGCCTTGCTCCGCCAATTGCTTCAGCAAAGGCGCAGGCTCCCAAATTTCGCCATGCTGCTTCTGGAATTCGAGAACGCGATCGTAAACTTTCTTCAGCCCTACCGTGTCCGCATACCACATCGGGCCGCCTCGATACGCAGGAAATCCGTAGCCATTCAAGTAAATGATGTCAATATCGACGGCTCGCAGCGCAAACCCTTCCTCCAAAATGCGCGCGCCTTCATTCACCAGAGCATAGACGCAGCGATCGACGATTTCCTCGGCGGAAATCTGGCGCTGCTGAATTTTAGCCTCGGTTGTCCATTTGCGGACTAACTCCGCGACTTCCGGATCGGGCGTCGCGCGGCGATTCTCGTCATATTTATACCAGCCTGCGCCCGTTTTCTGGCCGTAACGTCCCATCTCGCACAACTGATCCTCGGCAATCGGCTGGCGAATGCCAGGCTTTTCGAGATGACGATACTCCCTGCGAATGCGCCAGCCGACGTCGAGTCCCGCGAGGTCGCCAGTCGAGAGAGGACCCATCGCCATGCCGTAATCCACCAGCGCTTTATCAACGGCCTCGACGCTCGCTCCTTCCTCGACGAGAAATTGCGCCTCGCGACGGTAAGGGCCGAACATGCGATTCCCCACGAACCCTCGGCAATTTCCGACGAGCACTCCAATTTTGCCGAGCTTCTTCGAAAGTTGCATGCAAGTGGCGATCACTTCTTTGCTGGTCGCTTTGCCGCGAACAATCTCGAGCAGGCGCATCACATTCGCCGGGCTGAAGAAGTGTGTGCCAATCACAGAAGCGGCCCGCGACGTGGCCGACGCGATTTCATCTATATTCAGCGTGGAAGTATTGCTCGCCAGGATTGCTCCCGACTTGCAAACGCGATCGAGTTCTGCGAACACCTCCTTCTTGAGCGCCATCCCCTCGAAAACAGCTTCGATCACCATGTCCGCGTCCGAAAAGCCATCGAAACTCAGGGTCGGCTGGATTCGCTTCAGGCATTCGTCCACGAATTGCGGCGTGAAACGGCCGCGCTTCACGGAGCTCGCGTAATTCTTTTGAATGTTCGCCATTCCTCGATCGAGCGCCGGTTGGTCAGCATCCTTCAACATCACCGGAATTCCGGCGTTGGCAAACACCATCGCGATGCCGCCACCCATCGTTCCCGCTCCCACCACGGCTGCTTTATTCACGGGAATGAGTGGGGTGTCTTTCGGAACATCCGGAATTTTTGCTACTTCGCGCTCGCCAAAGAACACGTGAATCAGCGCCTTGGATTGGTCGGAGAAAAGACATTTGACGAAAAGCTCCCGCTCCTTCTCGCAGCCCTGCTCGAAAGGCAATTTCGTAGCAGCCTCGATAGCATCAATCGCCGCCAAAGGCGCCATCAACCCACGCTGTTTCGTCCGCGTGGTTTCGCGAGCCGCGGCAAAAATCGGCGCATCTTGTTCTGGCGTTCCCAGCTTCTCGTTTCTCTCCCGCGTCTTGGGAGCAGGCTTCGCTGCAATTTCACGCGCAAACGCGATCGCGCCCGTAAGCAAATCACCTTCGATCAACCGGTCAACAATCCCGTATTTCAGCGCGTCCGGCGTCTTTACCGGCTTGCCCTCGACGCACATCTCGACAGCCTTCTCGACACCGGCCAGTCGAGGCAAACGTTGCGTTCCTGCGGCGCCCGGAATGATGCCGAGCCTCACCTCCGGTTGCCCCACCTGAGCATCGGGCGATGCAACCCGGTAATGCCCGGACATCGCAATCTCGAGCCCACCACCAAAAGCTGTGCCGTGAATCGCGACCACTACAGGTTTCGTCGAATTTTCGATCTTGAGAAGCAGCGGAAGCAGCCCCGCGCCGCGCTCGGTTTTTCCGGACGTCATCTTCTCGAATTCTTTGATGTCCGCTCCCGCAATGAATGTTCGTCCGCCGCCAATCAGGACTGCGGCTTTTACGCCGGGATCCTTCGCGATCTGATCGATCGCATCGCCAATGCCCTCCGGCACGCCCGGACTTAAAGCATTCACGGGAGGATTATTGATCGTGATAATCGCGATATCGCCGTTTTTCGTGACTTGTACCAAATCGCTCATTGCGTCGCTCTCTCTTTTGGAATCTTATGCGCTCTTCGCAAGCCGCTCGTCGGTATCAATCACAAGCCGCGCGATCCGCTCACGATGAAATGTGGAATCGCCGAAAGCTGTTTCCGAAGATTTCGCCCGTCGGTAGTAAAGATGCACGTCGTTCTCCCACGTAAAACCCATCCCGCCATGCACTTGAATCCCGCGATTGCCCACATTGCGCGCCGCATCGCTCGCATACATTTTCGCGATCGACACCGCAACGGAAGCATCAGTCGCATTTTCTTGCAGCGCCCAGGCAGCGTAATAAGCAGCCGAGCGCGAGCTTTCGGTCTCGAGGTACATATCGGCGCACTGGTGCTGCACGGCCTGAAACATCCCGATCGGCTTGCCAAATTGCTTCCGCATCTTGGCGTATTCCACGGTGATGTCGAGTGTGCGCTGCATTCCGCCCACCAGCTCGCACACCAGCGCCGTCGTGGCGATATCGATTCCCTCTGCCAATGCGGATACATCCCCGATTTTCTCCGCGGGCGTGTTCTGGAATTCGATTCGATAAAGTTTCCGAGTCAGATCCATTCCCAGCATCGGCGTGATTCTCATTCCAGCTGCGTTCGATGCCACGGCAAATATCCCGTTTCGCGCGATTACGACGATGAAGTCCGCCACGGCGGCGTCTGGCACAAAGAGTTTCTCGCCCGTGAGGGTGGCATTCACGGCGGAAACGTGAATATCCACGAAGTTCCAGCTTGCATTGGCTTCAAGGAACGCAACCGTGGAGCGCGCGTCGCCAGCACAAATCGGTGCGAGATATTTCTTCTTGCTCTCGGGGCTTGCAACCGCATCAATCACAGCTCCCGCGAGCGGCACGGTAGAGAAGAATGGCCCCGGTACAAGCGCGCGCCCTGCCTCTTCCATCAGCAGCGCAAGCTCCACTTTTCCAAGCCCGACTCCGCCATATTCCTCAGGAAAAATAATGCCCGTGTAACCCTGCTCGGCCATTTTCTTCCACAGGGTTGCATCGTAAGCCGTATCGGTCTCCATCAGCCGCCGCACTTCTTCCATTGGACATTCGCCGGCGAAGAATTTCCGGGCATTGTCCTTCAACATCTGCTGGCTTTCGCTCAATCCAAATTGCATAGCCTCTCCTGGCTAGTAGCTTCTCGGCAAACCCAGCACGAAATGCCCGATGATGTTTCGCTGCACTTCCGACGTGCCCGCTTCGATCGTGTTCCCGCGCGTTCGCAGGTAACCGTACGACCAGATTCCGTTGTCCACGGCGTCTTTATCTCCCGCGAGCAGTTGCCCATAGGCTCCAAACATTTCCTGCGCAATCTGCTGAAGCCGCTGATTCAGTTCGCTCCAGAATATTTTCTGAATCGAGCCTTCGGGCCCCGGAACGCCGGTTGCTGTAACGCGGCTGAAAGCGCGCAGCTGATTCCAGCGCATAATCTCGATTTCCGCGTAGCATTGCGCGAGTTTCTGGCGCGTGATCGGATCCTGCGCCGCCGGATGTCCGTCCTTCTGAAATTTATGCGACAGCTCAATCAAACGGGTTATCGCGCGTTTAAAGATCAGATGTAATCGAGCGCCGTAGGAACCCCGCTCATACATCAAAGTACTCACAGCCACATTCCAGCCGTCATTCACTTTGCCAAGAAGATTCGCCACCGGCACGCGCACGTCGCGAAAGAAAATCTCGTTGAACTCGCTCTCACCCGTCATCTGCTTCAGCGGTCGAACTTCCACGCCCGGCGATTTCATGTCGATTAGCAGCACTGAAAGCCCTTTGTGCTTCGGCACGTTCGAATCCGTTCGCACCACAAGCTCGCACCAATTCCCGATCCAGCCGTAGCTCGTCCACACCTTCTGCCCGTTAACGACATAATGATCGCCATCCAGCCGAGCTTCGGTCTGCAGCGCTGCCAGATCCGAACCCGCGTTCGGCTCCGAGAATCCCTGGCACCATATTTCTTCGGCGCTCAGAATCTTCGGAATGAATCGCTTTTTCTGCTCATCGGTGCCGTACGCGATGATCGTCGGGCCAATCAATCCAAGCCCGAGCGAATTCGCCATCGGCGGCGCTTCCACCCGCGCCATCTCTTCCCAAAATAACGACTGCTCCATCAGCGTCGCGCCGCGCCCACCGTATTCTTTGGGCCAGGAAACCGCCGCCCAGCCGCCTTCGTACAATTTCCGTTGCCAAGCGCGGAGATACGGGAACGACTCCTCGAGCGGTTTTTCGCGCCACTCGCCCCAGTCCTTCGGAACATTCGCTTCAAGCCAGGTTCTCAGTTCGTCGCGAAATTGAGTCTCTTCGGCGGTGAGATTTAGATCCATTCAGCAATCCTTTCAAAAAGCGGCAGCAACACACGCTCCCAAAAAACCGCAAGCTATTTTGCAATCTTCTGCGAGTCCGCAGCAGAAGCCTGCGGACGAATCGTTTCGCTTCCCTGCCAATATTTCTTGCGCAGTTCCTTCTTCAGAATCTTTCCAGTGCCCGTTTTTGGAAGCGACTCAAAAAACTCAATCGACCGCGGCGCTTTATAGTGCGCAACACGCCCACGGCAAAATTCGAGCAATTCCGCCTCTGTAGCCTGCTGCCCCGGCTTCAACACCACCAGCGCCTTCGGCACCTCGCCCCACCTCTGATCCGGCACCGGAACCACCGCAAGTTCGTACACGGCCGGATGAGCCAGCAGCGCCTTTTCTATTTCCAGCGACGAAATATTTTCGCCTCCGCTCACGATAATGTCCTTCTTCCGATCCACAACCAGCAGGTAACCTTCCTCGTTAATCGTCGCCATGTCCCCGGTGTGAAACCACCCGCCGCGCAAAGCTTCCCGACTCGCATCCGGATCGTTCCAGTAGCCCTTCATCACTCCGTCGGTGCGCGCAACAATTTCACCAATCGCGACGCCATCGTGTGCCACATCCACATCGTTCGCATCCACCACTCGAATTTCCATCGCAGGCGCGGCGTATCCCGTCATCGCCTGCCCCGCGTACCGATCAGCTCCCTCCCAGCGCAGCCACGGTTTCATCGGCGAGATAGAAAGCATCGGCGAAGTTTCCGTCAGGCCGTAACCCGAAAAGCAGGTGCACTTCAACTTCTCCTCCACCTCGCGCACAAGCGTCGGTGAAGACGCCGCCCCGCCGATCACCACGCGATTCAAAGTTGAAATATTGTACTTCGGCCGCTCCGGACAATTCACCAGCGCCGTCGCCATCGTCGGCACCAGGCTGCACGACTGCACTTTTTCCTGCTGGATCAAGCGAAACACTTCGCGCGTCTCAAACCGCTGAACCATCACGTGCGTTCCGCCCATCAGAGTCAGCGAGTGAGCCACGCCCCAGCCATTCGCATGAAACAAAGGAATCGTATGCAGCTCGACGCTCTCCAGCCCCGTGTTAAATGCCAGCGCAACGCTCATCGCATGGAGATACACGTTGCGGTGCGTGAGCATCACGCCCTTGGGATTCGCACTCGTCCCGCTCGTATAGAAAAGCTCCGCCACAGAATCTTCATCCACCTGCATGAAGTCGCCGCGAACGGGTTTCGCCTCAGCTAAAAGCTCGTCGTAATTCTTCCGCTCAAGCCAATCCACTTGAGGCGAGCCTTCGAGCAAAACGAATTTCTCGATTCCCGGCACATCTTTGCGGAAAGCATTAGCCAGTTCGACGAACTCCTTGCCCACAAAAAGAACCTTCACCCCCGCATCGCGCAAAATAAAAGCCAACTCATGCGGCGCCAGCCGGATATTCAGCGGCAACAGAATCGCCCCCGCCTCCAGCACGCCGTAATACGCCTCGATCAAGCGATGGCAATTCATGCTCAAAAACGCCACACGATCGCCAGGAGCAACGCCCAATTCGTGCAAGCCTCCGGCCAGCCTGCGAACCCGCTCGGCCACTTGTGCATAGGTCAGTCGCACGTCACCGCAGACGATCCCGAGCTTCTTTGGAAACTGTTGCTCGGCATATCTCAAGAAACGAATTGGAGTCAGTGGAATTTTCATGGCCCTGTCGCCCCGCCCGCTAAGCTGTCTGCCCTCCGTCAACCACCAGCACATCTCCTGTCACGTAGTCCGACGCGCTCGAAGCCAGATACACCGCGGCGCCCTTCAAATCATCGTCGCCGCCAAAACGATGCGCCGGGATCCGCTGCAGAAAATAATCCTTATTCCGCTCGATCACCACTTGCGACATGTTCGTCGGAAACCAGCCCGGCGCAATCGCGTTCACCTGAATATTGTGCACTCCCCATTTGCACGCCAAATCCTTCGTGAACGCAATCACCCCACCCTTGCTTGCGTGATAGCCAATCGCTTGGAATTCCGGTGGTGCTCCGCGAATTCCAGCCACCGACGCGATGTTGATGATTTTCCCTTTTCGCTGGCCAATCATCACTTTTCCCACTGCCTGCGAAAACAGAAACGTGCCGGTAAGATTCGTCTCCAGCACTTTGTTCCAATGCTCGAGTCGCATCTCCTCCACCGGCGCGCCCCACGACGTCCCAGCGTTGTTGATCAGCACATCGACGCGTCCAAACTCCGCAACCGTCGAGTCAACCACATCCTTGACGCTGGCTGGATCCTTTACGTCGCATCCAAGCGCCATCGCTTTCACGCCCAGACTTCGTAACTCCGCCGCCGCCGATTCGCATCGTTCTTTCTTCCGCGCGCACAGCACCACATTCGCGCCCATCTCCGCCAGGCCCTGCGCCATCTGCCGGCCAAGCCCGATGGAGCCTCCCGTAACGATTGCCACGCGCCCGCCGAGATCGAAGAGTTGCCTGGTGTGCATTCACTATCCCGTGATCCGCCATACCGGAAGCCACTCGCTGAGTTTCACTGAGGCTCTTAAACAAAACCCATTCACAGCGAAAAAGCGACGCCCGCCGTTCAGCAGGCGTCGCCCTTCAATCCACCACGGTCACTCCGCGTTTAGTGCTGCAGGAAAAATGCAAACGGGCAGCCGTGACTCGCGCCCTTGGGGCACAACGCAGCCAAAGAATCGAATGGACGCGGGTAGGGACCCGCGGTAACCGGATCGCCCACATCCTGCGCGGGATTCGCACTGCCGGGAACCACATAGCCATGGCTATACAAAAAGAGCGTGCAGTTCCAGTTCGACGGCACCTGAATCAAATACGTCGCACCATCCGCCAATGCCCCGGTTTTAGTGGTGAGGCTTACTTGTGCATTTGCGGTGATTGTTATCGAGAACAGGAGGACTGCGGTAAACAACACAACCAAGACACCCTGCTTAACCCCTCGCCACATCGGACACTCTCCTTCCTATAAGACGGCATGAATTTCGTTTGCCTCGTCATGCCGTTTTCACTGCGGAGAATTGTTCGCCAAAGCCGAGTCCACCCGCCAGCCTTAGCATCCGGCTCGATCGGAGCTAGAAATCAAGCCTCACGCCCAACTGGATTTCCCGCTTCGGCAGCGCCGAAGTGAACCCCAGAGGAGTGCTCGGCGTAACTGTGCTTCCGTCCGCGAGTACCCGTCCCGGCCGGATCCCGTGCACATTGAAGGATGTGAAACCGCCGCCGCCCACGTCCGCCGGCAGCCCGAAGAGCGGGCTCACTTCGTTGTTCACGCTTGCGAAGTTCGTGCGGTTGGCAATATTGAATCCTTCCGCCGTGAACCGGATGGTCGCCCTCTCGCTGATGCGGTGCGACCAGCTCAAACGCATATCGAAATCGATATAGTTAGGACCCAGACCGGTGTCGCGTGGCGCGCCGATAGGACGCTCATTCGTCGTGTGGTTGTTTCCATTCACTTCTGTCCCAGCAAGCAAGTTGAACGGATGTCCGCTGTGGTAGTTGAAGATCGGAGAAAGCTGGAAACCGGCAAGAATTGGATTCTTCCATGGGCTATCGAAGACCCCGGCCACGACAACCTTGTGCCTCTCGTCGAATTCCGAGAGCGCCCGATCGAGCCCGAGATTCGTCGGATCCTGCGGACCGTAGTCGGTGTTGTAGTCGGTGGATGTGTCGAATCCCTTGCTGAAAGTGTAGTTGCCGAACAGCGTGAAGTGATCGCTGAACCGTTTTTTCACTTCCACAATCAGCCCCTCATAAAGCGCCGAGGCGGCTGCCGTGTACTGGTTGTTCTGCGTGATTAACGCATTCACAAAACAAGGCGAAACCGGCTGACCGAAACCATTCAGCGTGATGGCGCATGGATACACGCCGCCTGCGCCTGGACCCGAGATTTGCAAGCCGGCGGCAGGATCCGTCACAAAGCTGGTGTTCCAGTTCTTGTAGGAAACCACCTGCCCGTTGGCCAATGCAATCGTGCTCTCTGGCGCGGGGATGAGATTCGTATCGATCGCCACCGGTAACCGCAGCGTGTGAGAGTAGATCCCGCTAACTCCGACTGTGAAGCCCGGCGCCACTTGCCGCTCGATGCCGAGCGAAGCCTGTTGTGAGTATGGTGGTTTGTAGTTGGGCGGATTGCTGAACAACACCTGTAGAGGCGAAAGCTGCCCGCTGTTCGTTGAAACGATACCGGAACCGAATGGAAACTGCGCAGTTTGTGGGAATAGGCCGCCTGCCGACGTGGGACCCAGCGACTGAGGCGTAATACAAGCTTGGTCCCCCGGCGCTGGTGTCGTGCACTGGATCAGTCCGTTCGCGAACAAAGTTTGGAATACTCCCGGTGCAGTTACGATCGGCAGGCCAGTCGGACTAATCGGGTCTACATAAATCGAGATGAAGCGGGTGCAAGGACTCGTTCCGGCTCCAGGAAAAATCGGAAAGCCGGGGAATCCGATGCCGCAGGTGTTCACCACATTGTTCACCTGATCCGGAACCTGCGTCTTGTTTCTCTGATTTTCGACGGTCGTATGATTCTTGTTCAGCACGCCAAGACTCAAGTCCACCTGGTTAATCTGTGCATCCACAGGCCCGTAGAAGATTCCGTAACCTCCGCGCACTACCGTCTTGTGGTCCTTGAACGGGTCCCACGCAAATGAAATGCGCGGCCCCACATCGCCGAAGTAGGTGTTTAGAGGGTTAAACTGCGAATCGATTTCCCAGCGCACGCCCAAGTTGAGCGTCAGGTTCGAAAGCACCTTCCACGAATCCTGAAGATAGAGGCCCGTCAGCGGTCGCGTGTACGCGGGATAATCCGGATTGCCGAAGCCCTGTTGATAGACCACCGGTTGCGCGAGTGAAGCAGCCTGCAACGAATTGATGGCGGCTCCCGCCCCGGTCAGGCCGCAGGGATTCACCGGATTCGTGGGAGTGGACGGCAGGAAGCAATCGCTCAGCGCAGCCCCCGGCAGCGAACCGAACACGAAACGCCCCGGCAAGAAGGTGTGCGATTCCGTGTGGTTGCCGCGGAGAATCTCATCAACGCCAAATTGAATCGTGTGGCTGCCGTGAACCATCGTCACGTTGTCAGCGAATTCCCAGCGCCGCAGAATCGTCAGGTTCGGCAAAAAGATATTCGTGCCAAGGTTATTTGCGAAGCCCGGGATTTGAAGTCCCACTTGCGCGGGTTCATTCGGAATCACTCGGAAGCTGTCATAGTTAAACTGCACCCGCAGTTCATTCTGCGTTCGTGGGCTGAAGGTGTGAAACCAGCTGGCCTGCAGATTATTGTCGTAATTGTGAATCGAACTGCCCGCAGAGAAGCCGGTTAACGACTGCACGTCGGGATTCTCGATCAGGTCGTGTGCGAACCGGTAGACGAGCGAAAAATTATTCGCTTCGTTGAAGCGGTGATCCAGGCGGCCCGAAAAAAAATAGTTATGCGTGTTAAAAGCAAACAACCCGCCGTTCGACTCAAACTGATTGATCAGGTATCCGTTGAGGGCCGCTTGACCCGGGCTGATAAAGCTCTGCTGAATCGCATTCGGGTTGGGATTCAACGTGAGCAAAGTCGAAAGCCCGAAAGCGCATGTCTGCGCCGGCAAACTCGTGACGGTTCCATTCGGATTGTTGATGCAAGGTACCATCGGATTACCAGGCAGAGCCTCGAGCCCGCCGAAGACTGTGTTTTGAGGCGTCGTCGTGCGGAAGATATTCGTATTGGTGAGAAGCGGAACGGAATTCTCTGAATCCTGACGCAGTCCCTCAAACCCAAGGAAAGCGAACGTCTTGTCCTTTTGGATCGGGAACCCCACGTTGCCGCCGAATTGATAGCGCTGCAAAGAATTCTTGATCGGCGCTCCTGCCGAATCCGGGTTTGCAGGATTAAACACTTCTCCGGGAGCCAGCGCCTGGCTGAAGGCAAAAGGATCGCGCGCGTCCAACGCGTCGTTGCGGAAGAAACCGAATGCGCTTCCGTGTAGATCATTCGTCCCGGATTTGGAAACGATGTTGATCGATGCGCCGCTGGCCGCGCCCAAATCCGCCTGGTAGTTGCTCCGGTTGATTTGGAATTCCTGCACAGCGTCCTGGCTCAACGTCGGCCGCACGCCGCCGGCGTCATCGCTGGCCTCGCCGCCGTCAATCGTGATGCTGTTCCCTCTCCCGTTGCTGCCATAAAAAGAAAGGCCGCTCTGCGGTGTCTGCTTCACGCGAAAATCCTGGTCGCCGGCCAATCGAGTGGAGTCAGAAACACCAGGCATCAACAACGTAAAAGTCAGGTAATCGCGACGGTCGATTGGCAGATCCTCGATGTATCGCTGCACCACCGTGTCCGCTTGGCTGCCGCGCTGCACTTCAACAATCGGCGGCGCTGCATTCACTTCGACCACAGCCTTCGATGTCGCGAGGGTAAGGCGAAAATCAACTACCTCAATACTGCCTACACTGACCACCAAACCCTTCTGCTGCACCGTTTCGAAGCCAGTGGCTCGCGCCGTAACGTCGTACGTAGTCGGTGGCAACCCCGTCAGGCGATAGAAGCCGTTCGTGTCGGTCTCGGTGGAATGTAAGATTCCGCGGTCGGACTCGACGGCGACCACCAGCACCTTCGGCACCACAGCGCCTGTTGGGTCGCTCACTGTTCCGTTGATCGTGCCCGACGCGCCCACCCCTTGCGCCCGCGCCGCCGGAGTCGCAACCAACACGCACACGAGACACGCGATCACACCGGCTAGAAATGCTGACTTCATATATCCTCCTCGTGAGGCCAAAGCATCGCCTGGCTGCCTGGGAAGTCGCACCACGTCCACGGTTCTATCGGAGCCGAATTCGCTGGAAACACCCGCCATCCGCCCACCCGTTCCACCCATCCAAAATTATGATAGGGAATATTACATTTTAGTGACTAACGTCAAGCCGAATTAAGCGGGGACCTCAAGATTTTTGGGCAGGTGTTCCTGGGGAGACGATAGGCCGGCGAAGAGCAGGAAGAAGAGCAGGAAGAAGAGCAGAAGAGGATCAGGAAGAGAACCAGAAAGAGCTCAGGCAGGGAAGGTCAAAACCATTCGGCCGGCGACCTGTCCGGTACGCAAGAGCTCTAGGGCCGCGTTGGCGAATTCAAGCGGCTTCGAGGTGACGTCACAATGCACCTTACCCGCGGCGGCCATCGCCAGAACAGCGCGGAGGTCCTCGCGAGTGCCTACCGACGACGCCTTGATTCTCACTTCTCGCGCGGCCATCATGATCGGCGGAAAGCAGATGCTCTCCGCGGGCAATCCTACAGCGAGAAGGGTGCCCGTCGGGCGCACGCTATTGAACGCGGCGTCGTAAGCCGCCTTCGCCGCGGAGCAGACAAGCGCGACGTGCGCGCCGCCGGCCTTGCGAATCTCTTTTATTGCGTCTCCGGTGGAATTGTTGAGCGCTTTCGTCGCGCCCAGAGACTTCGCGCGCGCAAGCTTTTCATCTGAGATGTCCACCGCTGTCACCTCGGCGCCGAACTCACGCCCGATCTGCACGGCCAGATGGCCCAATCCGCCGAGTCCAAAAATCGCGAGTCGCTGACCGCTGGAAATGCCAGATTGTTTAAGCGCGCGATAGACCGTTACTCCGGCGCAAAAGAGCGGCGCTGCTTCGGCTGACGACAAACCATCCGGAATCTTTAGCGCGTGGCTCGCGGGCGCTTTGAAATATTCCGCGTAGCCGCCATCCATGGTCACGCCCGTGATTTTCTGCTTGCTGCAAAGATTCTCGTTTCCTTCCTTGCAGAACTCGCATTCTCCACACGTCCAGTAGACCCATGGAACTCCGACGCGGTCTCCGACTTCCAAACTGCGGACGTTCGGGCCCTTCTCGACTACGCGTCCCGCGATTTCGTGCCCCAGGATCAGCGGCCGCTTCACGATCTTCGCGAACTGCGGCCAGTCGCCATCCGCAACATGTACGTCGGAATGGCACACGCCGCAGGCCTCGACTTGAATCAGAACTTCGTCCGCATCCGGCTTGGGACGTTCTATGTCTTCAAATGTGAGAGGTTGTTTGAAATCGTGGAGGACGGCGGCTCGCATTCGCATCCGTTCGGTATGGGCTGGTGATTTTTCGCTGCGATGACGCGAAGGTTAGGGCGTGACGCCGCGCAGAAAAAAATCGACCGCGTTACGAACGCGCCCGACCAGCTTGTCAGGACCCGCCGGTCCCGCTACCCAGTTTCGTACCACCGTGTTGTAGAGGGCTTCCATGAACTCGGCCATGTGATCCACCGGAAACGCGCGCGTGATCTCTTCGCGCTTCTGTCCCTGTTCCAGAATTTCCTGCAGCAGGCTCGCCGCAATTTTTTCCTGTCCGCGCATCTGCGGCGACCGCACCGGATCCATCGCGCCGGACAGCACTACCGCTTGCCAAAGCCAGCGATTCGCTTCCACTTCGTGTGCAAATTCGTTGTAGAGACGCCGCAGCCGGTCGGCGGTGCTCGCGTCGCTCGAAAGTTCCATCTTCAATCTTTCGGTGATGCAGGAATAGCCGCGATTGCCCACTTCGTAGAGAACAGCGTCCTTGGTGGGAAAGTAGCGGAAGAATGTGGGCTGGCTGATTTCGAGGACCTGCACAACATCTTCGACGCGCGTGTTTTCGTACCCTTTTGCGCGGAACAGCCGCAATGCAGTTTCAATAATTTCCTGGCGCAGCCGCGCCTTCTTGCGCTCGCGAAGCCCCAGCTCCGCTTCAATACCGAGCGCACCGGCTCGGCGCGCCGGTCGTTTTCCTCCGCGCTGGGCTACGCTCCGATTTGCAGCAGGCGCTGCGCCCCTAACTTTGGCGTTGGCCATAGCTAATTTTCTCCGAGTATCACGCTTGGGCTGTTGGTAACCATCTTACACAGGTGAAAGTGAGAGTCACCATAACATAAGAGCGACTTAACTTTAACCAGAGTCCTTCGAATAGCGCCGATTATCGTTTTCAGCCTTCCCGCAAGAATGGTTGACCGATTCCCGGAACTTAGATTCCGGCATGCAAAAAGAGATTCCGGCGCATAAAAACGCGGCCCGCTGCGGCGGACGTAAAAGCCGCGTTCATTTGCGATTAGAAATTTGTACATTGTTGATTTTGCGGCGCTTAGGAAGAAGTTTAATTCCAGATTTGCGATTAGAAATTCGGGAGGCGATGGCTCCCGCCGGTTTCGAGCTGGAACGGGCAATTCGGAACAGAGAACAGCGATTTTGTAACCATTAGAAATGCGGTCGGGGCTTTGTTTTGTTACGGTTGCGGGAAATTCTAATCGCGGTGTAACGATTAGAAATCGGTGACTCGCGGCCCCTGACGTGTTTGGCGTGAAAGGCGAGCCGTGGCCGAACTTGGACAGGGCTCTGGGGGTGAGGTCGACGAAGAAGGTCGAGCCTTGCGGCGGCAGTTTCGCTGTGAGCGAGCAAGCGGGTCGAAGTTGATCACCAGCGGCTCGCTTTCGAGCGGCGATTTGAACCTCGAATTTTCGTTCGTAACGCACAGACGACGGTAGCACGAAGCGCGAGAAAATTTTAGTGGTCAGAAGTGCAGGTCACTGACAGTTGGTTCTAGAACTGTACTTTGCAACCAGCGTTGCGATGTCGCGGCTGCTTCGGTTCGACGGGTTGGTCGGCCCCATTTTTTGAGGCTCAAGTTCTAGCGGTTATTGCAGCTTCGTGTACTCCGCTTTGGCTTCCTTCAGGATGGGAATGTCGGGGTCGGCGTCTTTCCAGAGGGCGAAGAAGTTCTGGTAAGCGGTACGGGTCTTGACGCTATCGCCCGATAGCGCGTATGCGCGGGCCAAGCCCAAGTGCGCCAGTGCGCCGATTGGCTCATTCCCGACGACGCCAGGGTGGTCGAGAATTTTCTGAAACTCGGCTACGGCTGCGCTCCCTTGGTGCGCTGCCAGATAAGCTTCGCCGCGCAGGTAAATGGGGTAGAGAGCAAAAGTAAGGGTCTGAGCAGGAGAACCGAGTTCATATGGAGCAACCGGGACGAGCGCTTCGATCGCCTTCGTGGAGCTGCCCCCTTGCAGAGTAACGGCTGCGCGGATTGTGGGCAGATAAATAGACTGCACCATCGTGTCTTCCGGGAAGCGTTTGGCCAGGTCGACGGCCAGCCGAGTGGCTTGAGCGGCATCACCCGCCAAACCCAACGCGATGGCCGATATGGCTTCAACATCTCTGCCGGGAGAAAGAGCCAGCGCTGCCTGCGCTTGCAGCTTTGCCAGGCTCATGTTCCCCACCAGCGCCTCGCGCCAAGCAGCTTCGGCCACGTATCCAGCCGCGGTTTCCCTTTCATCAGCACGTTGCGCCGATTCGGACGCGCGCCGGGTCAGTTCCCGTGCTTTGGAAAACTGCCCGGCATAAGCGGCAGTGTCGGATTCGGTACCGAGCATAACGTCTTCGAATCCTGGCTTTCCCATCAGCGCTGCCGCCTCACGCTCCATTCCTGCCGCATCGTGCTGCAGGAAATCAATGCCGTAAAGGGTTAGGTGATTTGCAGGATTATCCAGATTGTGGGCTTGTGCCTCCTGCACTGTCGCCCTGGCTTCATCCATGCGGTTAACATTCGAATAGGCGGCAACGAGGTTCGAGTAAGACAGCCCGCTTCCGGGATTGAGTTTTAACGCCTCCTGATTCGCAGCGAGGGCCTTATTGTAGTCGCCTAGAGAGCCGTAGATGACGGCCAGGTTGCCGGTCGGCGTGTCATCACGCGGGTAGGTCTGCGCCCACAGTTCATAAGCCTTGCGAGCCGCTTCCAGGTTCCCGGTGAATTGATGTTCATAGTGCGAGGTGATGTAAAGCTTCTCGCGCTCGCTTACCCTTTCGCGCAGTTCATAAGCTTTGCGGGTATTTTCGGCGGCACGAGCCGTTTGGCCCAGGTTGGAGTAGTTCGTCCCCAGTCGCGCGTAGGCCATTGCGAAATTAGGGTCAAGGCTGACGGCCCGCTGAAACAACGGGATGGCTGCGGCGTAATCGCGCTTCACTATCTGCGCCTGGTAGCCCAGGCTGTAGGCCTGCAGTGCCTCTAGCGACGACGTGGTCACGTTCTCCGCCGGCGCATCATACTTCTGCACGGAGGCCAGCGATTCCCCCAACTTCACGCGAATCTTGGTCGCCGCCTCGCCCAGCGCTTTCAGCACCTGCTCCTTGCCATTGGCTGTGGCCTGTTCGTTCGCCAGTACATCGCCGCTGCGGCAGTTCACCGCCTTCAGCCCCACGACATACTGACTGCCTAGACTTGAAATTGAGCCTTCAATGCTGGCAGCACTGGCGGTGCGCTGGCAGACTTCGCGGGCCAACTCGCGTGTGAACCGCGCGTCCTTGGCCTGCGCCATGAGGGCGAGCGTCTGCGCAACGCGCTCATCGGAGAGCAAGTTCAGAAACGGCGACTGCTCCAATTGTGACGACAGCCCCTGCCGCAGCGTGCCGTCGAACACCGCATCCCCCGTGGTGTTTGTGAAATCGGCGAGAACGATGGTGTCTTTCTCAGTCAAAGGCGCTGCGTGACGCGACCGGAAGTAGAGACCACTAGCGATCAAGGCGGCGACCACAACTACAGCAACGGGAACCAGGATCTTCCAGACTTTTCTGCCTTCTACAGGAACTTCGGCAACCTTCACACCACTCGATAACGAAGGTACAGCAGGTGCAGAACCGGATGACGGCAATGGCTGTGGAGGAGTGAATTGCGAGCTGGAGTCCTGCGCCACAGCCACCGTCCCCGAACTGACGGACGCAGACCGCCCGGATTCTGTATCCCGCTTCAGGCGCATCAGTTCGGAACGCATCTCGGAAGCGTGCTGGTAACGCAGGTGGCGGTCTTTCTCCAGCGCACGATTGATGATGCGTTCCAATTCGAGCGGCAGGTCGGGATTCAGCCGTACCACTGGGGTTGGCGTCGCATCCAGAATAGCTTTGAAGATGACCGCAGAACTCTCGCCACGGAAGGGCAACGCGCCTGTCGCCATCTCGTACAACACTGCGCCAAACGAGAATAGGTCTGTGCGCGCGTCCAACTCCTTCGCACGTGCCTGCTCCGGCGACATGTAGGCCACCGTCCCCAGCGCCGTCCCCGGACTGGTCAGATGCTCTTCGCTCATCGCCGTCATTTCGGCTGTTGCTCCAGCCACTTCTACCACTCTCCTGCCAACCGGCGTTACTTTCGCCAACCCGAAATCCAAAATCTTAGCGTGGCCGCGCTTGGTGACAAAAATGTTGGCGGGCTTGATGTCGCGATGGACGATGCCTTCGGAGTGGGCGGCGTCCAGCGCGTCGGCAATTTCGATGGCGATGGACAGCACTACGTCCGTGTCCAGCGGTCGTCCGGTAATCCGGTGCTTCAGCGTGACACCGTCCAAGAACTCCATCACGATATACGCCTGACCGTTTTCCTCACCAATGTCATGAATCGTGCAGATGTTGGGGTGATTGAGCGCGGAAGCCGACTCCGCTTCTCGGCGGAACCTTTCGAGCGCCTGCGGGTCGCGGGCAACTTCTTGCGGCAGGAATTTCAGTGCCACGAAGCGATGAAGGCGGGTGTCCTCGGCCTTGTAGACGACACCCATCCCGCCACCGCCGAGTTTTTCGACGATGCGATAATGCGAGATGGTTTGACCAACGAGCGGATCGGAGCTGGGCACGCGCAGCACATCTTAGGGCGCGCGAGGAGTCAAGTCAACGAACGCACATCATTTGCGTTCCGGCTTTGGCACAGCGTGAAAGGCCTAACAATCAGAGACGCCCGATAGGTGCCGAGAACAGCGCTTGTCACCTCCTACCCGATTAAGAGGTTACGGAGCCCACTCAAACGCAGGTAGTATGAGCAGGAAACCGCTTCAAATTCAATTTTTCGAAGGCACAGACGACTCGTGAGGAAGATTATCAAGACCTCGGTCGCGAGGCCTTTACCCCGCAGTCGTATCACTATGCTTTCGGCTCTAATCTTCTGCCTTGCGTCGTGTTCGTGTGGAAGGAATAGGCGGGCACAACCACATTCCACCAGTATCCAGCCAGCTGTTTTGATATGGCGGACGGGTATAACCGACCCGGGCGGCCCGGGGCATCTGTTGGAAGCTATCACGCGAACTACATTCGAAGGGCGTAACGTCTGGCGTGTGACCCATTACGACTTGGACCCAACTGCAACATCTACCAACGATTTTGATCTGTACGACATCGACGCAAGCAGCCTCAAACCGATTCGCAGTGTGATGCAAAATGAGGAGTTTCGGCTTGAAATTGTTTTCGATCAGAAACTCGCGACTTTTCACAAGGTCGATAAAGGGGGCAGTGTCGTCGAGAAGATTCCACTTTCGACAGACATAATGCCCGAAGGTCCTGGCCATACCGCGTTTGTCGCCAGCCTTCCACTTCGAGAGGGATTCACGACGCGATACTACATACTCGACAGATGGGGCGGGACAGGCCCATCGCGGATAAAAGAAGTGATTTTGTCCGTGAATAGGCGGCTGTCGTTAGCTACGGAGATGGGAGTCAAAGACGCGTTTGAAGTTGAAACACGTGCTAATGATGGTTCATTTCGGATATTGGAATACGATCGGGCCCGTCCCCCTTTCTATCCGTTCCGATTGGAATACACGCGTGGCTCGAACACGATGACCAGTGATGTTGTATCGATGTTTCTACAGCTAGAAGATTAGTAGTCCGTTTTTCCAGACCAGCCTCGATGGCTTGCTGAAAACTCCTGCCCCTGACTGCCTACAGGATTTCTACTTGAACGACCAAGGATTCACCTGATAACGGCGTCTGCTCAAATTTCTACAGTAGGCGGAGTGCGACAGGCAGATTTTGAAATGTGCCGGTCGAAAGAGAGGTGAAATCATGAAAATCGTGGTGATCGGCGGCAGTGGACTGATCGGGTCAAGAGTCGTTACCAAGTTGCGCGAGCACGGGCACGAGGCGGTGGCGGCGTCACCGAATACCGGTGTGAACACAATCACCGGGGAGGGACTGGCCGAAGCGCTGAAGGGCGCGTCGGTGGTGGTCGATGTGTCGAATTCTCCCTCGTGGGAAGACGCGGCTGTGATGACGTTCTTCGAGATATCAACCCGCAACCTCCTCGACAATGAAACGGCGGCAGGCGTGGGACATCACGTTGCGTTGTCCGTGGTAGGGACTGACCGGATGCTCACAAGCGGATACTTCCGAGCAAAAATCGCTCAGGAGAAATTGATCAAGGGCTCGTCAATCCCTTACTCCATTGTGCGCGCGACGCAGTTTTTCGAATTCATCAAGGGCATTGCGGACATTTCCACCGTCGACAACAAGGTGCGTTTGCCACATGTGCTTTTCCAGCCGATGGCGGCCGACGATG
This sequence comes from uncultured Acidobacteriota bacterium, assembly GCA_963721825.1. Lineage (GTDB taxonomy): Bacteria > Acidobacteriota > Terriglobia > Acidiferrales > UBA7541 > Palsa-295. The sequence continues at coordinate 467,471 of CAVRLE010000005.1, forward strand.
TGGCCAGTGCGGTTGGAAAGGTGGCGATGGGCACGCCTGTGAATGGCGCGGTGGAAGTAGGCGGGCCCGAAAAGTTTCCACTCGACGACCTCGTCCGGCAAGCCCTGGCCGCATGGAAGGATCCGCGCGAGGTGGTTGCTGATCCGCACGCGCGCTACTACGGCGTGGAGGTGAGCGAGCGCACGCTGATTCCCGACGATGGCGCAGAACTCGGGCAGACGCGTTTTGCGGACTGGCTCAAACAGCCCGGAAAAGCGGTGGCGGCTACCCACTAACGGAACGAATTCTAGAGAGGATTGTTTATGACGATTGCAAAAGTAGTTTTGGCGCTGTTGTGTCTGATGCCCGTTACGCTGGGCCCCGAAGAGGCCAAGGTGACGCCGCTTTTTTCGAAAGACCTGGCGAACATTCCCGGCAAAGAAGGTCTGATGATCACGGTGGAGTATCCTCCGGGCTCCTCGGACCCAATCCATCGCCACAACGCACATGCGTTTGTTTATGTCCTGGAGGGCTCCATCGTGATGCAGCTGCGGGGAGGAAAAGAAGTGACGCTGACACCTGGCCAGACCTTCTACGAAGGTCCCGATGATGTCCACGTGGTGGGGAAGAACGCGAGCCAAACCAAACCGGCGAAATTCGTGGTGTTCCTGGTGAAGGACAAAGGCGCCCCCGTTTTGGTTCCAGTGAACTAAATCACCTTTTCTCCATCCGTATGCGCTAGCCCGCAAAAGCCTTGACTGCCACCGAGCGCGCACCTAACATGCGCTTCCCGATTTAGTTTCGCACGACGATTTTCTGGAGGATTCATGCGTTGCTGCCTGCGCTTGCTCGCTGTGGAACTAATTCTGCTTGCGGCGCCACTTGCTGCGCTGGCTGGTCCGCCAAAACCGCTGGTGTTCGAGATTGCTTACTCGAAGGAGCTGTCGGCATCTCCGATGGACGGCCACATCCTGCTGATCATTTCAAAGGGCGATCTGCCCATCGCAACAGGCTTCGGAGTGCAGGAAGGCCTCGAGACGCAGCAGGCATTTGGAGTGGATGTGGACGCGTGGCAACCGGGCACGGCGGTGCGCGTGGATGCGTCCACGCTTGGCTATCCGCTCGAGAGCCTACGCGAGCTGGTTCCCGGCGAATACTCCGCGCGCGCCGTGCTCAACGTTTACGAAACTTTTCACCTGGGCAACGGCAAGGTGGTGAAGCTTCCGCCGGACAAAGGCGAAGGCCAGCACTGGCAAACGAAGCCCGGAAATTTCCTAAGCGCGCCGCAAAAGCTGCACCTCGATCCTGAAGCATCAGGCACGATTCGAATTACCCTCGACCATAAGATTCCTGCGCTCGAAGAAGAACTCGCTGAGGTGGACTCGGTGCTCGACTGGCGTCCGATTGCGCATCCGGCGAGCGTGGAGGACAACAAGTGGGAGAAACACGTCCACATGCGCAGCGAGCTGCTCTCGAAATTCTGGGGACGTCCGACTGAAATCAGCGCGGTGGTATTGGTACCGGACGGCTGGGACGAACACCCGGATGCGCGCTATCCGGTTCTGATTTCGGAAGATCATTACCATCGCCATTTTTTCCCCGGCTTTCGCACCACGAGTCCTGATCGGGCGGGAGAAGAGAGAGACCGGCATCTGCAGCAATCAGCATGGAGATTTTTTCAGGATTGGACCAGCGGGCGTCTGCCGCGCGTGCTGATCGTGATGCCGCAGCATGCGAATCCGTATTTCGATGATTCCTATGCGGTGAACTCAGAGAACCTCGGCCCTTATGGCGACGCGATCATGCACGAGTTGCTGCCCATGATCGAAAAGAAATTCCACGGGCTCGGGCAGGGTTGGGCGCGCACTGTATACGGCGGATCTACTGGTGGGTGGGAAACGCTCGCGGCGCAGGTATTTTATCCAGACGAGATCAATGGCGCGTGGGCCGGGTGCCCTGATCCGATCGATTTCCGGGCGTACGGGCCTGTGAACATATACGAAGACAAGAACGCATATTTCCGCGAAGGGCCTTTTATGAAGGTGCCGCTGCCGGAAAAACGCAAAACCAACGGGATTATCGATACCACGATGGAGATGGAGAATCGCCATGAGTTGGTGCTTGGCACCCACGGCCGTTCCGGGGAACAGTGGGACATCTGGCAAGCGGTGTTCGGCCCGATGGGAGATGACGGCTATCCCAAAGCGATCTGGGACAAGCGCACCGGCGAAATCGATAGGTCCGTGGCCGACTACTGGCGCGAGCACTCCGATCTAACCTACATCACGAAACGCGACTGGGCCACTCTGGGACCGAAGCTCGCGGGCAAACTGAATTTTGCGGTGGGCGACATGGACACCTGGTACCTGAACAACGCGGTGCACCTGGCGGAATCGGTGCTCACCAGCCCGAAGCTATTTCCTCCGGCGAACGCCACATTCAAATACGGCCCGCTTCAGCCGCACTGCTATCAAGGAGTCGCGCTCAACGCGCCCGCCATCGAGCGGTCAAACGAATTGCAAATGCGCATCGGCGAAATGGTGAAGCACATCGAAGACACAGCGCCTGCCGGCGCCGACGTGAAAAGCTGGAAATACTGAAGCCGGCGCTTCCTGTCGCAATCGCGACGGAACTACATAGTTTTGGGTTGAGCTTTCCCGCTTGCAGCTCTTAACTCGCCGATGGAAATGAATTTCAATTTCCTTCGACGCCCTGCATCGAGAATATGGGGTAAAGCTTGAATGCTGCGCGTCGAGTCGGAAATGCCGTCATGGAGAATGACAATAGTTCCGGGAACGAGGTTCTGTTCTACGAGCCACCGGATGTACCACACCGGCGGATGCATCGGGTCGTGTGGGTATGCGGAGCCCAAGACACAAGAGTAACCGTTTTCTCGGGCCAGTTTAAGTTGCCGTGGCCGCGCCACACCGCCGGGAGCACGGAAAAGTTTCGGTCCCTCTGAAGTTCCAATCGCCTGCTCTGTTTCTTTCAAGAGAGAGAGAAATTCTGCGTCAGCGTCACCCAAGATAGAACCATTTCTAAAATAGTGATTGGCAACCTCATGGCCTGCAGCTTTGATTTGAGCCACCAACTGCGGGTGGCGCACAGCCCGTTCTCCGATGAGAAAGAAGGTGGCCTTCGCATCATAACGGTCGAGGATCTCGAGAACCCGAGGCGTGAAAACTGGGTGAGGGCCATCATCAAACGAGAGGGCAACGATTGGAAGAGCTGTTTGGACTCGATAGATAACGTTGGGGGTGAGCCTCTCAAACACGGCGAGAAATACCATTGGCTCTACCCAAAATACGAACAGAACAATTGCGACGAATACGCCTATGAGGAGAGACACTTCGATCTTTCCATTAGAGACTCCGGAGATTATTCATGATGATGGGAACGAATGGAACAGTGCTTGTTGTAATCGTTCCAAGTGATGGAGGTCTATCTTTACCAGAAATATCGAACTGCCTACTGAAACTACTGGGCTACAATCCCATCCAATTGGTGCATTAACGGGGCGCATGGCAGCTACTCACTTGCTGCGGAAAATCACGGGGAATTCTTGATGACACTTGGGCTCAAGCGGATATGTGTGCTGACTTCAATGCTGATCGCTTCGGCGGTTGCCAGTTTGGCACAGGACGTGAAGACCCTTCCCGTTCCCGACGAGCGTTACAAATTGGATATTTTGCTAGTGGTGGCGCATCCGGATGACGAAGCCGCGGCGACGGCCTATCTGGCGCGGGCGATGGACGAAGGCAAGCGTGCAGGTGTTGCGTATGGAACGCGTGGAAGCAGCGGCGCCAATGAAGCTGGAACGGAACAGGCTGCAGCCCTAGGCGACATTCGCGAGATTGAAGCGCGGCGCGCGCTTGCGAAGCTGGGGATTACGGACGTGTGGTTCATCGGCGGGCGTGACACAGCATCGCAAGACGTGCTGCAGTCATTCTCGAGTTGGGATCATGGTGCGGTGCTCGAGAAAATGGTGCGAATCGTTCGATTGACGCGGCCGGAGGTGATTCTAACGTTCCTGCCGGGAACCTTCATCGGCGAGGACCACGGCGATCATCAAGCGGCGGGCGTGCTGGCGACGGAAGCGTTTGATTTAGCTGGCGATCCGCTTGTGTTTCCCGAGCAGGTGACCGGGCCGATGCGGCGCCTCGAACCCTATTTCGATAATTTGCGCCCGTGGCAGCCGAAAAAGATCTATTACTTTGCTGACGCCACGCGCGAAGACATTTTCAAGGGCAAGGGGCCAAGCATCTCGCTCACAGACATTTCGAAATCCACCAAGCAGCCCTATTGGCGCATGGCTCTTGGATCGTTCCTTTCGCACGAGACGCAGGCGAAAGGCTACATCGATTCATTCGCCAAAATGGATGAGGCCGAGATCGAAAAGAAAGCAACCGCAAACGGCTGGACGCAGTCGCTGGAATTTGTGCTGGGAAAATCGCTGGTTGGCGGCAGCGTAACAGGAGATGTTTTTGAAGGGATCAAGCCCGGAGCGATACCTTTCGCGCAAACGCGGCCTGCGCCTGCGCCGGAACCTCCTGACGTTGCAATCGAACTCGCAGGGCCATGGAACTTCTATGCAGAATTTCGTCGCGCGCACGGGCTCGAGAATCTGCCGCATCCCGAGCCACCGGAAATTGCGCTTCAGGCCGGCACCACCCTGGTGATTCCCCTCTGGCTGAGTAATGAAACTGCCGCGGCACAGGAAGTCGCACTGACGGTGGATTTGCCGGCGGGATGGAAAGTGGAAAGCGGCGACGGGAAGTTTCTAGTGGCCGCGAAACAAGTGGCAGCTTTGCGCGTCGAGATCAGCCTGCCGGCATTGAGCGATGTGAAGACGACCAAACAAGACGCCCAGGAAGTGACGGTTCACGGCACGTCGAACGGAAAATCGATTGGAACCGTGAAGTTGCGCGTAGAGCTGCGGAAGCGAGCGCTTCCCGAGTAGCGTCCCCAAAAGAGCCGCGCTCAAAATGTGAGACTATAGCGGCGTCGAAATCCGTGAATTGCAGAAACCAAGTCGTAACGGGAGAGGCTGCGAGTGGCTGAAAAGCTGGTGATGGTAGGAGTATTGCCGGAAGTGATCGTGCTCGACGCGGGCGATCAGGCGGTGTGGTATTCCAACGCCGGAAACCTGAAAATCGAATTTGATCCGCAGCGCTGTCCTTTCTCTTCGAACGTGTTCCAGGCGCCGCCCGGCGTGCGACTCGTTAGCGGACCAGTGCGCTCTGGAACAAATCCGGGGGCGTACCGCTACAGGCTATCGCTCAATGACGCGGTCGTCGCGCACGGCGAGGTTCTCTTGCGGGAAAAATAGCGCGACTTTGCTCGCCTCCTGCAGATTCGATCGCTCTGAGAGCATGACCTTAACGGCGTTTGTCATGGCAATCGAACGTTCGCAAGATGGAGCACCACAACCCCAATGATCAGGACGATAAGAGCGACGAGCAGAAGATACTCGCTATGGTCGACACCTTCCCGCTTTGATTTGTGCATACGCTAAAGCTTCTCCGCCTCGGTACGGCGGGCTCGTACCGATTGAGTCCAAAATCAGTTCGAGTTTTCGCTGGCTGGGGACGGGCGCGCTGACAGGGTGAACTGGAACGTCGCTGAGGTTTTGAGTAGTGCCGGCTAGCGGAGACGGTCCCTACCTCTAATATCCGCTAGTTTACGCAGGCGCGCCATAGGAAAAATACCGATTGAGCGTCTGTAAAATCCAGTATGCTGCGACGCATCGGGCAACGGAAATCTACGGATAAACTGTCCAGTTGATTCGACTTGCTGTGAGCGGCAATAATTCAGTGTATTCATAGTTTGGCGCTCCGCCCGCGCAAGGAACTCACGTGGCTGACAGTGTGAAAATCGATTCCGGCGCAATCGCGACCGCAAACGACAAGCCGCGACCCGAACAGTTCGACGTGTTGATTGTGGGGGCGGGACTATCCGGCATCGGCGCGGCTTACCATCTGCAGACGGAATGCCCCGGCAAGAGCTTTGTAATTCTGGAAGCGCGAAACACGACCGGCGGCACGTGGGACCTGTTCCGCTATCCCGGCATCCGCTCCGATTCCGACATGTTTACGCTGGGCTATCGCTTTCGTCCGTGGCGCGAGTCAAAGGCGATTGCCGATGGGCCGTCGATTCTGCGTTACATACGCGAGACCGCCAGCGAGCACCGCATCGACAGCAAAATTCGATTCGGCCATCACGTGACCCGTGCGTGCTGGTCATCAGAAGACGCTCGATGGATGGTCGAGGCGACCGACGCAAACGGCGAGGCTATTCGATTTGTCTGCAATTTTCTTTACATGTGCAGCGGTTACTACGACTACTCCGAGGGCTACATGCCGGGCTGGCCGGGTATGGAACGATTCTGCGGGCGGGTGGTGCATCCGCAGAAATGGCCTGAGGATTTGAAATATCAAGGCAAGCGGATTGTGGTGATCGGAAGTGGAGCCACGGCGGTGACGCTGGTTCCTGCGCTGACCGACGAGGCAGCGCACGTGACGATGCTGCAGCGTTCGCCGACTTACATCGTCGCTCGCCCCTCGCAGGATGCGATTGCCAATTTTCTGCGCAAGGTTCTGCCCGCACGCGCCGCTTATGTCGTTGTCCGCTGGAAGAACGTGCTGATCGGAATGTACTTCTACGGACTCTCGCGACGAAAACCGGATTACATGAAGCAGGGAATTTTGAACCTGGTGCGTAAAGAGCTTGGCCCTGAATATGACGTCGATAAGCATTTCTCGCCGCGCTACAACCCGTGGGATCAGCGCTTGTGCCTGGTTCCTGATTCAGACTTGTTCGCAGCGATTCGCGCGGGCAAGGCTTCGATCGTCACGGACGAGATTGAGAGGTTTACCGAAACAGGATTACGGCTTCGTTCTGGCGACGAGCTCGAAGCGGACATTATCGTGACGGCGACCGGTTTGAGGCTAAAGGTTCTGGGCGGGATGCAGATCATTGTCGATGGGGCGCCGATTGATATGTCGCGGACACTCGGCTACAAAGGAGTGATGTTCAGCGACGTTCCGAACCTTGCCTCCGCGTTTGGGTATACGAATGCCTCGTGGACGCTGAAGGCGGATTTGACGGCTGCATACGTTTGTCGCCTGCTGAACTATATGGATGAAAAGGGATTTGTCGCCTGCGTTCCGCGCAGGCGCGACTCGGACATTGTCGAAGAACCGATGGTGAACTTCACTTCGGGATATTTTCTGCGAGCCAGCGCGATTCTTCCTAAGCAGGGCTCCAAAAAGCCCTGGAAGCTTTACCAGAATTACGCGCTGGACACGCTGTCACTGCGGCTCGGCAAAGTGGACGACGGCACGATGGAATTCACCCGCCGCAACGGCAATCGCGCGGTCTGAACCCGCAGCCTGACGCTTCTGCTTCCGCCACGCCACAACGTTCCCAAACAAACCTACGCTATTGGGAGACTTCTTTCACAGCCTCGACGATGTGGCGCGCCGAAATTCCGAAAGCGTCTACCAATTCATCCGGCTTACCTGAATGCGGCATGCCGTTTACCGCGAGCAGCTTGAATTTTGACGGCGCGACTCCCGCCTCGGCCAGCGCGGTGAGCACCGCTTCACCGACGCCGCCTTCCGGCCAGTGATCTTCTACCGTGACGAGACGTCCGCCCGTGGCTTTGATTTGTTCGGCGAGCGCTTTGCCGTCGATTGGCTTGACGCAGTAGAGATCGATCACGCGAATCGCCGTGCCTTGCGATTTTAATTGGTCGGCGGCTTTCAGTGCTTCGTGCAGCGTGATGCCGGCGCCGACTACCGTGACTTTATCCTGCGCGCTTTGTCGCGGGACTTTGAATCCGGGAAGCGGAAACTTCTCGTCCTTCGAGTAGAGGATCGCGGTCTTGGGACGCGACGTGCGCAGATAGTTGATGCCAGGACGGCGCGCCATCGTCTCCGTCAAACGCTCGGTCGAAATCGCGTCGGAAGGATAGAGAACGGCCGAACTGTGCACAGCGCGCATCATGGCGATATCTTCGAGCGCCATTTGCGAAGGGCCGTCCTCGCCAATCGAGACGCCGCAATGCGAACCGCACAGATTGATGTTCGCGCGGCTGATGGCGGCCATACGCACCTGGTCATACGCGCGCGAGTGGAAACAGGCGAACGTATCGAGGAACGGAACTTTGCCGCGCGCGGCGAGGCCGACGCCAACACTGATCATGTTTTGTTCGGCGATGTAACCCTGGCAGAAGCGGTCGGGATACGCGTCGCCAAAAAACTCGGAGAAAGTGGAATTCTTCACGTCGCAGGAAACAGCGACGACGTGCGGATTCACCGAGCCGAGCCGCTTGAGCGCAAAGCCATAGGCTTCGCGTGTGGCAACCGGCTTTCCCGCTTCGTATTCCGGAGCAGGCGGCGCGGGAAAATCGGGAGGCGTGGGAAGCGGCTTGCGCTCGTAGGATTTTCCGGGATCCGGAGGAACTACGGGCGGCGTGCCACCTTGTTCGGCGATGGCGCGGGCGAGTTGTTCTTTCGAGAACGGCTTGCCGTGCCAGCCCATTTTACCGGCAACTTCGGCGAAGCCGTGGCCTTTGATGGTGCGCGCGAGAATCGCCTGCGGCCGGCCTTTCGTGGCTTTCGCGCGATCGAGCGCTGCGAGAACTGCGGAGACATCGTGGCCGTCAATCACTTCGGTCGCAAAGCCTTCGGAGTCGAACTTTTTGCGATAGGTTTCCATATCGTGCTGATACATCGTGGGCTCGCTCTGGCCGAGCGCGTTGACGTCCGCGATTACAGTGAGGTTGTCGAGCTTGTAGTGACCGGCAAACTCAGCCGCTTCCCAGATCTGTCCTTCGGCCATCTCGCCGTCGCCCAGCAGAACGTAAACGCGTGTGTCGCTTTTATCCATGCGCGCACCGATTGCGAGGCCGGAGCCAACGGAAAGTCCCTGGCCGAGAGAGCCGGTGGCGGCATCGACACCGTGAATGCGCGGCGTGGGGTGGCCTTCGAGCTCACTCGAGAATTCGCGCAGAGTCATCACGCGCGAAACGGGAAACACCCCCGCTTCCGCGAGCGCGGAATAGAGCACGGGCGCCGCGTGGCCCTTCGACAGGACGAAGCGGTCGTCGTTATTCGAATTTGCATTCTTGGGATCGAACTTCATGGCGTAGAAAAATATTCCCGCCATGAGTTCTGCGGCGGACATACAGGATGTGGGATGGCCCGATCCAGCAGCTGTGGTGGACATCATCGAATAAATACTCAAGAGACGCGCTTTTTGCTTGATGGTTTCAACCGTGGCTTGCGACGGTCCTGCGGAGGAAGTAACGCTCATAGCAGCTCCTTGAAAATTCGTAGTGGAAACCTAATCTTACCCGTTTCAGTTGCCGTCTGCGAACCAGTTTCTTTCTGTATCGGCTGAACCATAGCGGAGCATGAAAGACGGATTGCAATTCCGGCGTGCGAAACGTAGATTTGTCGCGCTGGCATAAGGGGATATTCATGGACGCGATTTCGATCACTGTAAATGGGAAGGCACAGTCTGTGGAAGTAACGCCCGACACGCCGCTGCTTTGGGTGCTGCGCGATACGTTGGGGCTGACTGGCACCAAATTCGGCTGCGGCATGGCGCTGTGCGGCGCGTGTACTGTACATGTGGATGGCGAAGCGACTCGCTCGTGCACGACGCGAATCTCTGCGGTGGCTGGCAGAAATATCACCACCATCGAAGGGCTTTCCGCCGATGGGCGTCATCCCGTGCAAGTGGCGTGGCTCGATGCACAAGTGGCGCAGTGCGGTTATTGCCAGGTGGGCATGATTATGACAACCGCCGCGCTGCTGGCGAAAAACCCGAAGCCGAGCGACGCGGACATAGATGATGCGCTCGGCGGCCACATCTGCCGTTGTGGAACGTACCAGCGAATTCGCGCGGCCGTGCATGAAGCGGCGACGAAGCATACGGCTCAACTGACGGGCGCTGGAGAGACACGATGAGCGCGGGGGCTCGAAAGGTAGCGGGAGTTTCACGGCGCGATTTCCTGAAGGCCGGCGCTGCGGGAAGCGCGAGTCTGGTGATTGGTTTTTATTGGGGTGACTCGTCGCACGCGGGCACTGCCGAAGGCGCAAAAGACTTCGCGCCGAATGCGTATATCGAAATTCATCCGAACGGCGAGATTCGCCTGATAGCGGCGCGCTCGGAGATGGGGCAGGGCGTTCGAACGTCGATGACGATGATACTCGCGGAGGAATTGGACGCCGATTGGTCGAAAATCAGAGTTGAACAGGCCGTCGCTACGTCGGAATTGAAGTATGGCGACATGACGACTGGCGGAAGCGAGAGCGTGCGCAGTTCGTGGGATCCGCTCAGAAAGGCTGGCGCCACGGCGCGCGATATGTTGGTCACGGCAGCGGCGCAAACGTGGGGCGTGCCGGTGAGTGAGTGCAGCGCGATTGGTGGCAGTGTAATCGAGCACAAGAAATCGTCGCGGCGGTTGGGCTATGGCGCGCTTGTCGAAAAAGCTGCAACGGTGCCCGTTCCGAAAGATGTTCCGCTGAAGGACGCTAAGGATTACCGCATTATCGGCACCGCAAAGCCGCGCGTTGACGGCGGCCCGATCGTGATCGGCGAAGCGCATTACGGCATCGACACGAAAGTTCCGGGAATGCTGTACGCGGTAGTTGCCCGGCCGCCGGTATTCGGCGGGCGCGTAAAGAAATTCGACGCGGAGAAGGCGCAGGCTGTGCCTGGCGTAAAGAAGGTCATTGAGGTTCAGGCAGTTGAGATGCCGCCGCTGTTCGGCGAGGAACGTCCGGCGAATTCCGGGCATCAGCATTATTTGTGGGGCGGAGTGGCGGTAGTGGCCGATTCCACGTGGCAAGCAATTGCCGGGCGGAAAGCTTTGTCGATCGACTGGGACCCCGGCGCGGGTGCGGAGGAATCGAGCGAGAAGCAACGGGCGGCGTGCGCGGAGATGGTGAAGGGCTCGGGCAAAGAGTTGCGGAAGATAGGCGATCCGGCGAAAGCGTTCGACGCAGCCGCGAAAAAAATCGAAGCAGAATACGAGCTGCCGTTCGTGGCGCATACGACGATGGAGCCTCCGAACTGCACAGCGTACGTGCGCGACGGCAAGTGCGAAGTTTGGGCGCCGACTCAAAATTCCGGTGGAATGGCGACGGCGCTCGCCAGCGCGCTGGGAATTCCAGCTTCGGCGATCACGATTCACATTACTTTGCTGGGCGGCGGATTCGGACGACGGCTGAATATCGATTACGGCGTGGAAGCGGCGCTGATTTCGAAAGCTGCGGGCGCGCCAGTGAAAGTGTTCTGGACGCGCGAGGACGACGTGCGCCACGATTTCTACCGTCCCATGAGCCACCATCGCTTGCGCGCAGGCGTGGACGCTCAGAATCAGATCACAGCTTGGATGCACCACATTGCAGCACCCACTACGGATGGCGTGTATGTCGGCGGCGATGTACCCGATACGGGAGGCACTGAGCTTGCAGGCACCGGACTGCCGAGCGGCACCGTGCCGAATTATCTGCTCGAGGCGAGCTTCCTGCACACGGCCGTGCCGCGCGGCTACTGGCGAGGAGTGGATACCACATGGAATCAGTTTGCGGTGCAAAGCTTCATTGACGAAGTTGCCGCTGCGATGGGAAAAGACCCGCTCGAATTGCGGCGCGAACTGATTGCGGCGAAGACGAAGCCGGAAGCGGGCGGAGGCGATCAGCCGCCTGTGGATATAGCGCGGCTCAGGCATGTCCTCGATCTCGCGGCGGAAAAGTCCGGATGGGGAAGTCCGTTGCCCAAGGGGCGCGGACGCGGAATCGCGGGGATCGCTGGATGGGGCACTTATCTGATGTACGTGGCCGAAGTGACGGTAGCAAATGATGGCGGCGTGAAAGTGGATCGCGTCGTGTGCGCGATTGATTGCGGGCAGGTGATCAATCCGGACATGGTGAAGGCACAGGTGGAGGGCGGGATCGTGTTCGGATTGACCGCGGCGCTCTTCGATGAAATCACGATAGCGGGCGGGCAGACGCAGCAGAGCAATTTCAATAATTATCCGATGATGCGCATCAACGACATGCCGCGGGTGGAAGTTCACATCGTGCCGAGCCATGAATCGCCGGGTGGATGCGGAGAGCCGCCTGTGCCGTCGATTGCGCCGGCTGTGGCGAATGCGATCTTCGCGGCGACTGGGAAGCGATTGCGCCGGCTGCCGTTTCAGACCGGGGAGCTGGCCAAAGCGTAATCTTGAGACGCTTTGAACGCTCTTATCAGCCGAATACCGCCGATTAGAATTTCGTAAATAATTGATTTCGCTGCACTTGCTGAGAGACTTAATCGCGGAACCGTAGATTAGAAACCGGGGCGGGAGGGGCCTGTGGTAGCCGCCTCGGGCGGCTATCGAACCTCCTGTGAACTCGGGTTGCCTTCCTGGTTCGTCATTTCCTGTGGAACCCTCCTAAGTGGGACGCTTTTGCATGGATGCGGGTTGCACGAGGCAGGAGGAACGAGGCACGGATACAAGGCCTGCGCCAGATCGCTACGTTGGCTGGCGACCAGGTCTCGTGTGCGAAAGGTCGGCGCCTTTGGCTTCTCTACCGCTCATCGTGACGATTGCGACCAGGATCGCAACGATCAAGACCGTCCACGCCAGGACAGGCGCAAAGTTCCCGCCGTAATGCTGCTCCGCCAACTTCGCTTGAATCACGGAATTGCGCGAGGAAAGCAGATTGCCGAGTTGATATGCGAAGCCCGGAAACGTGGCACGCACCGCCGGAGGCGAAAGTTCGTTTAGGTGCGCGGGAATCACTCCCCACGCGCCTTGTACCATGAATTGCATCGCGAAGCCGCCGAGGGCTAACAGCGGGGCCGTGTGTGAAAAGGCCCACAGTGGGATGACCGGGATTGTGAGAAGCGCCGCAATTACGATGGTCTTCCGCCGTCCTATATGCTCTGACCAAGCACCGAACAAGATGCCGCCGAGCAGTGCTCCGACGTTGTAGATGATGGCAACCTTGCTCACCGTCGCAGGTGAAAATTCGTGATTTTTCTGCAAAAACGTGGGGTAAAGATCCTGTGTGCCATGGCTGAACGAATTAAATGCAAACATCAGGAGCACAAGAAACAAGAAGCTGCCGAGATAGGTGGCGATATCCTTGCCGAGATGCTCTTCTGCGTGCCTCGATACTCGCCCGGCGAGCCACGCGGGCGATTCCTCCACTTTCGTGCGGATGTAAATAATCAGAAATGCCGGAAGCGCGCCGATCACAAACATGCCGCGCCAGCCAATATAGGGAAACAAAACCCCGTACGACAAAGCCGCCAGCAAATAACCCACAACATATCCCTCTTGCAACAGCCCTGAAAAGAATCCGCGCCCTTTCGCTGGCAGAGTTTCAAAAGCAAGCGCCGCACCCACTCCCCACTCACCGCCCATCGCCACGCCGAAGCACGCACGCATAATGAGAAATACCTTCAGCGAAGGCGCAAAAGCGGAGGCAAGTTCAAAGACCGAGTAGGCGATGATGTCCAGCATCAGTGTTGGGCGGCGTCCGAAACGGTCGGCCATTAAGCCGAAGAGGAATGCGCCGACGGGACGCATCGCGAGCGTCAGGAAAATTGCTTCGGCGATGGCCGAAACTTTGGTTTGAAATTCCCCGGCAATCGCGCTGACGCAGAAAATCAGGATGAAAAAATCGAAGGCGTCGAGCGACCAGCCGAGGAAGCAGGCGATGAAGGTGTTGCGCTGCACCGGAGTGAGATTGCGAAAATTTCCGAGGATGCTCACGGTTGCGTCCGGTGCCGCAATTTTGGCGATACCAGCATATCGGCGACGCGCGCTACCTGGACCATCTCACGCACGTCGTGAACGCGGACGATATGGGCGCCTTGCAGGATGCATGCCGTAACGGCGGCTGCGGTGCCGTATGTTCGCTCGTTTTCGGGTGTGCCTCCGAGCGTGCGGCCGATGAAGCCTTTGCGCGATGGGCCTACGAGAAGCGGAAAGCCGAGGCGCGCTAGCTCCGGGAGGCGGGCGATTAGCTCATAGTTCTGGGCGAAGCTTTTGCCGAAGCCGATGCCTGGATCGAGAACCAGCTGGGATTTTGGCACTCCGTTGCGAATCGCTAGTGAGGCGGCTTTTTTTAGGCTCTGTGTGACGTCGTGCATCGCATCTCGCGCGAAAGGCTTCGTCTGCATCGTTCGGGGTTCACCGCGCATGTGCATCAGGATGAGGGGCAGCTTGCGGCGCCGGGCAACTTCGGCGATGCGTGGGTCGCGCTGAAGTGCGGTTACGTCGTTGATGATTTCTGCGCCGGCTTCTGCTGCGGCCTCCGCTACTTCGGATTTGTTTGTGTCGATCGAAATTGGAATTTTGAGCCGGCCGCGAAGCATGTTCAATACGGGAATCACTCGACCTAGCTCTTCGTCAGCTTCGAGCCATTCGGCGCCGGGGCGGGTGGATTCGCCTCCAATGTCGACGATGTCGGCGCCGTCGCGCTCCATTTCAAGCGCGCGTGCGGCGGCCGCCTCTGCATCGAGATGCAAGCCGTCGCCTGAGAAGCTGTCGGGCGTGACGTTGATGACTCCCATCAGGAGGGTGCGCTCGCCTAGCACGAGGGTGCGGGATGGCAGGCGGAGGCGGAATTTCTTTCGGGTGATCATTCTTTGGGATTGGAGCGCGGAATCAAGAGCGCTATTGAACCACGGTTCGGAGCGAAGGATAACTTGGTTTGTTGATGTTTGTCGGAAGATTTCGGAGGGCGAGACAACGTCGTGACGCGTTCGCCGAATCTAAACCGCCCCGGCGAGCCGGGGCTTGGGAAAGCGGTGGCAAGCCACCGCACTCCAAATGGGGTGTGCCGAGCTTTGACCGTTCTTCTTTCGCTAGGGTGCAACTGCGGGGGCGTAATAAGCCGCGCGGTGGATGGTTGTCGCGCCTGGATGTCCGAGTACTTCGACGCGTAGGCGATGCCAGCCGGCGTGATTTGACGGGTTGGCTTCGGGGTAGTAACCGAGCGTGTATTCGGCGCCGATGCGTTGAGCGATGCGGCGGAAAATATCCGCGAGAGTGGCGGAATCCCGCAGAAAATAAAGCTGGCCGCCGGAGCGGCGAACCAATTCAGCAAGATAAAGCGTGTACGCGGGTACGCCGGATTTGGGAGCGTCGGAAACGAGCAGAGTGGAATCCTGATGCCCAGCGAGCCAATCGGGCGTCATGATTTTGGGGCGGTTTTCTGTGGATACCGCGAAGATCTGAATATCGGCGGCGGCGAGGGTGCGCGCGAGATCTTCGAAGGTGAGACGATTATTCGGCTGGCCGGGTCTTGGGGCCGCGGTCGCGGGATCGAGCGTCAGGCCTAGGCCACTGTCCTGTCCATCGGTGAGCAGCACGATCGCTTTGCGACCTTCACGCCCGCCGAGAAATACTTTCGCCGCCGTGAGATAAACGGCCTGATAGATATTCGAGCCGCCCACGTCGCCCAACAGCTGATGCACGTCCACACGATCGATGCCGCGACGTATCAGCTCGCGGTCACTCGAAAAATCGGCTTGCAGATATGTGTGCGCGGAAAAATCCACCACGGCAACCTGGTCGGCCGGGGCCAAGCCATCGACGAGCGCCAGGGCTGCGCGCTTCATTTCATCGGAATCGCGAAGAACGCTGGGGCTTGCATCGATTACCAGGGCGACGCTGGCTGGTTCGGTTCCGGTTGCGAAGTAGGCGATTTGCTGCGCGACTCCGTCCTCGTAGATTCGGAAATCGGAACGCTTCAAGTCGGTGATGGCCGTGCCGTCGGACTTGAAAACGCTGCATGTGACTGGAACGATTTGTGAAGTGACGCGAATCGCTGGTGCGGCGGCCGAGTTCGGCGGGGGCGAATCGATGTTGCCTGGACCTATTGCAGACGAGATTAATTCGCCCGTTGCAGGATCACGCTGCCATGTAACACCCACATCGAGTTGCCGCGGTTTAGGCAGCTTCTTCTTTTGCTCGCTGGGCTTTTGCCGCGGTACCTGCTGGGCTGAAATTGCCGGGAGCGGAGACACGAGAACTGCGCAGGGGATCACCAAGAAAAACCATGTCAGCAAAGCAGGAAGGCTGGCGAGTAGCCGTGGTCCTGGTCGCCGCTCGGCTAACACCGCAGCTTTCTGCATTCCCGCTTCAATCGAGATCGAAATCGCGGAGTGGCTTTTCGACGGGGCCGTCTTTGGCTTTCTTCAAGCCTTCGGCAAATTTTCGGGCGAGAACGTCTTCTTTCGATTTTTCGGCTTCGACGGAGGCGCGGAACTTTGCTTCGACCGCTTCGGTCTGCTGGCGCAAAAGCCGTGCCGTATCGTCAAGATCAACGGACGATGGAGGCTTGGGCGGCGGAACGTGCGAGAGCACTACGCCGAGTTCGCGATCAAGAGTGAGCTTCGCGTGGCAGCAAGGGCAATCGGTTTCGAAGGTTTCTTTGTGTTCGCGCGCCATGAAGCCATTTTACGCCAATTTGCGCCAAGAGGAATGGGCACGTGCATGGCCGCTGTGAAATAGAGGCAAAAAAAAACGGCGCTCTGGAAAATACAGAGCGCCGTCGAAAAGGTGGCAGAAGCCGCAGGTTTAAGCCGGAGCCGGTTTCTCGCCCTTCGCGAGGCCTGGAATTGGCCGCGGTTCGGGTCGCAAGGTGAGCTGTGGCTCTCGTGCGGTAACCGGCGGAGCAGCAGGAGGCGGCGGTGGCGGCTTCTCAGGAAGCGGCTTGCCTTCCATGAGGAGCTTGAGCTCGGTCGCGTCAAGCACTTCGCGATCCAGCAACGCTTGAGCCACGCGTTCGAGTGCTTCCTTATAGGTGTCGAGAATATTCTTGGCCTTCGCGTAGCCGTTGTTAATGATGGCGCGAACCTCTCCATCGATCTTGATCGCGGTGTCTTCGGAATAATCGCGATGCTGGGCGATTTCGCGGCCGAGGAAAATTGCTTCTTCTTTTTTGCCGAATGTGAGCGGGCCAAGCGGGCTCATTCCCCACTCGCAAACCATTTGGCGCGCGATTTCCGTGGCGCGCTCGATATCGTTGCCGGCGCCGGTGGTGATGTGGTGCAGGAACATCTCTTCGGCGACGCGTCCGCCCATCAGGACGGCGAGTTGCGATTCGAGGAATTCCTTCGTGTAGGTGTGCTTGTCGTCGATCGGGAGTTGCATCGTGACGCCCAGCGCCATGCCGCGCGGAATGATCGTCACTTTATGCAGCGGATCGGCGCCTGGCGTCATCGCGGCGACCAGAGCATGGCCGGCCTCGTGGTACGCCGTGTTGCGCTTTTCTTCGTCGGACAAAATCATAGAGCGGCGCTCGACACCCATGAGCACTTTGTCCTTCGACATTTCGAAATCAAACATGGTGACGAACTTGCGATTCTGGCGCGCCGCCCACAGAGCGGATTCGTTCACCAGATTCGCGAGGTCGGCACCGGAAAATCCGGGCGTGCCGCGTGCGATTACCGAGAGGTCGACATCGTCCGAAAGAGGCACTTTGCGAGTGTGCACGCGCAGAATTTCTTCGCGGCCTTTTACGTCCGGCCGCGGCACGACTACGCGCCGGTCGAAACGGCCCGGGCGCAGAAGTGCGGGATCGAGAACGTCCGGACGGTTCGTGGCTGCAATCAGGATGACGCCTTCGTTCGATTCAAAGCCGTCCATTTCGACGAGCAAAGCGTTCAAGGTCTGCTCGCGCTCGTCATGCCCGCCGCCAAGGCCTGCACCACGGTGACGGCCGACCGCGTCAATTTCGTCTATGAAAATGATGCAAGGCGCGTTCTTCTTGCCCTGCTCGAAGAGATCGCGAACGCGGCTGGCGCCCACGCCAACAAACATCTCAACGAAATCCGAGCCGGAAATCGAGAAGAACGGAACGTTCGCTTCCCCCGCAATCGCCCGAGCAAGTAGAGTTTTGCCAGTTCCCGGAGGCCCGACGAGCAAGACGCCCTTTGGAATGCGGCCGCCAAGCTTCTGGAATTTCTGGGGGTCTTTCAGGAAATCGATAATTTCGTAGAGTTCTTCCTTGGGCTCGTCGATTCCGGCTACGTCCTTAAATGTTGCCTTCTTCTGCTGCGCCGTAAGCAAACGAGCGCGCGATTTCCCGAAACTTAGCGCTTTGTTTCCGCCGGCCTGCATCTGCTTCATCATGAAAATCCAGAACGCGACCAGAAGCATCAGCGGCGCGAAATTCACGATAAACGTAAGCCAGTCCGCGTTCTTTACTTCCGCGTAGTTATAGCGGACACCCTTCTCCTGCAGCGTCTTCGTAATATCTGGAATTGCAGTGTTGGCAATCGTCACATTGTGGAACTTCCCGCCGTCGCGATAGTCGCCCTTCAACTCCGCGCTGTTGGGAGAAAGAAGAATCGTGACTTCCTTTACCTGTCCTTGATCCAGTTTGGCGAGGAAATTCGTGTAATTGGAGTCTTCTTCTTTTACCGACTGGCTGGTTCCGGACGCCATTCGCCACAGAACCACCGCGAGCAAAATCATTAAGAGCCAAAATAAAATAGTGCGGACTGTTGAGTTCACCTTGTTACCTCACCCTCTCGACGCCCTGAAACCTTCGTTTGGAGACTTTTCTCGGAGACAGGAAACATCGCTACCACATTAGATGCAGACGCCGCCCCTGAGTATGCATGCTGACAACTCCTGGCGATCGCAGCTAACTCGAACAAGATCAAAGGCCTTCCTCTTCGATCAACAAACCCACCCGAGTATCCTCACGCGCGCAAAAGCCTTCGGCCGGCGCCATGCCACGCGCCCAAATCACTTGTCCTGCGCTTTCAAGAACTGGCCAACGGACGCGTTGGTGACGGGGAACTCGCTCTACCAGGAACATCTGCTTGAGCTTTCGGCTCTGCCGGTGGCCGCGCGGTCGGTAGGCATCGCCCGGTCGCCAACTCCGTAGAAGCAAAGGCGAGCGAAGTCTTCCGGCGTCAAAGGCGCCGCTGTCAGTTTTAGTGTCGCTCTCCAATAGGGGCCAGTCAACTATTTTCAGGCGGAAGCAGGTTGCGAGTTCCGGCACAGCCACCGTGGTGGCACCGCGAGCGGGCAAGTCCACCATATATAGATACGAAGGCGGATGCATTTTGGTTTCGCGCGAAGCGGCTCGAGGCTTGTGACCGTCTTCGTGACTGGCGCTCGAAAATACGATGTCGTCAAACACGCGCCCGACCGCAATTCTGCCCGGCAGCCGCAAACGCTTGCCGCTCGTTGATTCTGCAGCCAAGAGGATCACCTGCTCCACGTGGCACGCGGAAAGTTCGCGGCGATTACCGCGCACCTTCTCATAAAGACCGCGAATGAGGCGTTCGGTAAGGGCTCGCGTGGGGTGCGCTTCAGAGAGCTCGCCCGCGCCACCGAACATGATTGGCGAAAGGAGATCGCGCGCGGTGATTGACAGCGTCTTTTCTGAGTGCGGGGTGCTCGTGATTTTGGCATACTTCGCGAGCCGATCCTCAACCAGCGCTGACCAGAACGATTCTTCTTCTCGCGCGAACCGGGCGAGATCACCCAGATGCTGAACGATTGCAGGCGAGAAGTCTCGCTCAAGAATGGGCAACAATTGTGCGCGAACACGCGCGCGAAGCCGACTCTGATCCGCGTTCGTCGCATCTTCGCGCCATTCCTGCCCGCATCCCTGCAGATAATCGCGCAACTCTCGGCGACGAACGTGGAGTAGGGGGCGGACAATTGTGCCACCGCTCGGCGAGTCAACAACCGGGTAGATGCTAGCCAAGCCGGTCAGTCCGGTTCCGCGGATCATGCGCGCCAGAACAGTCTCCGCCTGATCGTCGGCGGTATGAGCAACGGCAACGCGGGTCGCTTTTTGACTGGCCAGGATGCGCTCGAAAAACCCGTACCGCAAACGCCGCGCCGTCTCTTCAATATTTCCTGTGTGGAGCGTCGCCGCGGCTCGCACATCTTCGCGAGCGCTCACGAATTCCAGCCCGCGAGCCCGCGTCAATTCTTCTACGAAGGTAGCATCACGATCGGACTCCGCACCTCGCAGCATATGGTCGAAATGAATCACGAGCAGCGTAACTCCGAGTTCGTGCCGAAGTGATTCGAGCAAACGCAGCAGAGCCACGGAATCAGCGCCGCCGGAAACTGCAACGCCGACGCGGTCACCGGGCGACGCCATTCGCGATTGGCGAATGAAATCGAGCACGCGCTGTTCGAGTGCTGTGCGCATAGGCTGAATTGTACCGAGTTTGACCCCTAACTGGTTCCCATCGTAGCAGTCGCAGCGAAAGGGGTCGAGGGCGGGGGCGGCTGGATCTTCCGCGTGGCTGAAGAAGCGCGCGACTTAGGAGCGATCAGCAACCTGCTGCGTAAAGAGATCGCGGCTGTAAGAAATTCGCCTGTCGAGAGCGACCGCCGCGAAGTGCGAGCAGGTTTCGCATTCTCGCTCGGTCCACGGTCCGAAGCCGGGGACCAGGAACGTCGAGAAATATTTGATAATGCGCAGCAAGCCGTAATAGGTGCCGACGGCGCGAATCTCGGTTTCATCGTCACCCTGTTCAGGACACAAGCGCACTAGTTGGACGAGCTTCGAGAAGTCATCGGCGCCGACGCTTCGATTCGCGATGCCGCTGACCTCGCGCACTCGGTCCGACAATTCAACCTTGCGGCTGACTGCCAGAATCGATCGGCAATACGACACGAAGAACTGCAGGAATACAATCACAGATAAGACGCAAATAAGCGCTGCTGCCATTATCGAGCCCTCGCTACCAACCGAGCTGTTGCAAGCCTCGAATCTTCTGACACCTTTGCGAATGTGTAAGCCCAGGCAATCGGCAGCCAGACTCCCATGATCGGCGGAACCCAGCGAAGGACGGAGGACTGCAGGCCAGGGAACAGGTTTCTTAGCGCGTATGTACATGCAGTGGCGCTGAAGAAAACGCCAATTGAGAGTACAAACTGGATGAGACGGGTGCGAGTCTCCCGCAATTTAAGGATCGCGCCCCATAAGAGGTATGTCAGGACCATGCCGACGAAGTGAAGATTTTGTCCCAACTCCACCACGAAGCGCGTCGTCAGGTGATTGCGGTTTTCATGAACCACTATGTAGGAGAAAAGCGCGGTCGCGAGCAAGAGCAGAACGGCGCCTCCGCGGATGTAGCCGCTCACATTCATCTCGCGGAACGTCTGCTGGTAGAACTGGATGATCGTCCAGAACAGTAAGATGATTAGTAGGCTCTCCGTGTAGTAGTAGCAGTAGAAGTATTGCGGGGAGGAGAAGCCGAACCGCGAAATGCAAAGATATTGCACGCAGTTCACGCAGGCGACGGAAAACAAATAGATTGTTAAGGATAGATAGCGAAGAAATTCTTTTCTATAAAGTACGCACACCACAACGCCGATTTCCACGAGGAAACCAACGATCCAAAGTGCGTAATCAATCGGGCCAAGCATTCAAACCTGGTTTCCGAGGCCTGGCCCAACCAGCTCCCGCTATTGCGGGATCCTGTCTCCGACTACCAGGGAGACGGGGGCATCGGTGCGCTGCTCATCGCCCAAGGCGAAGGCGGCATCGGTGCGCTGCTGTTGGCTACCAACCAAGGCGACGGCGGCATTGGTGCACTGCTCATCGCCCAAGGTGACGGCGGCATTGGTGCGCTGCTCATCGCCCAAGGTGAAGGCGGCATCGGTGCGCTGCTATTGGCCAGCGCTTGAAGACCCATCGCACTGGTCAAAACGAGCAAAACCAATACAGCCACAAGCGACCACTTAGACATTGACCCCTCCGAGTAGAGAAACTACGCGGGGGAGCTTATAAGCGGTCTCTTGCCGTCAAGAGGGAAATTTTAGGGGCGTGTGTCTAAACGGTACACACCCCTCCCTCTCTGGCTAGTCCAGAGCCTCTACGAATTGTCGAGGTTGAAAGTAGCGTTCTGAACCGGTGCGGTCAATGTTACGAAGGTACTACCGTTTTGGGACTTTCAAGAATGGCTCACGCCTCAAGTTTCAAAGTGGAACAGCGCATTTAGGCAATAAAACAGGCCTTATTCGTGATTGCCGGATTTGCGCGTCTCCGGAAAATTGACACCCGAGACGAATCCAACTATTCTGTAGTCCTTATGCTTGCCTCCTTCTATTAGCGATCCTCCCGCCTACCCTGGGCGTTGATACTCGTTTTTTCTTGTCGGATCCCGACCGTTGCAGTCCTGCTCTCTTTGCATTTTTTGAGGTTTGGCACATGGCAAAACTGACCTTATTTGAAAAACTAGATCGAATCGAATCGCGCTACGACGAAATGACGGGCGAGCTTTCGGCGGGCGCCGTTACTGACACCGACCGTTTCCAGAAGCTCGCCAAGACGCATTCCGACCTGGGCGTCATCGTGACGAAATATCGCGAGTGGAAAGATATCCAGCATGCGCTCGAGGGTGCAAAGCAGCTCTACACCGAGTCAACCGACGCCGAGATGAAGCAAATGGCGCATGACGAGCAGCGCGAGCTTGAAGCGCGCCTCGCGCCTGTCGAACGCGAATTGAAGCTTCTGCTGATTCCCAAGGATCCGAACGACGAAAAGAACGTAATCGTTGAAATCCGCGCCGGTACAGGCGGTGACGAAGCTTCGCTATTTGCGGCTGAACTTTTCCGGATGTATTCGCGCTACGCCGAATCGCAGGGATGGAAAGTGGAAATTCTGGAAAGTTCGCCGTCGTCCATCGGCGGAATGAAAGAAGTAGTCGCCGCCATTCAAGGTAAAAAAGTCTATTCCAAGCTGAAATACGAGAGCGGCGTGCATCGAGTCCAGCGGGTCCCCGCCACCGAACAACAAGGCCGCATTCACACCTCTGCTGCCACCGTAGCCGTGCTGCCGGAAGCGGAAGACATCGACATCAAAATCGAAGCAAAAGATTTGCGCATCGATACCTTTTGCTCTTCGGGTCCCGGCGGTCAATCTGTGAACACCACTTACTCGGCCGTGCGCATCACTCACATCCCCAGCGGACTCGTCGTTTCGCAGCAGGACGAGAAATCGCAAATCAAGAATCGCGCGAAAGCGATGCGTGTACTGCGGTCTCGTTTATACGAAGCAGAGCAAGAGAAACAGCACGCCGCCCTCGCCGCCGAAAGAAAAGGGCAGATTAAGACCGGCG
Organism: uncultured Acidobacteriota bacterium; assembly: GCA_963721825.1. Classification (GTDB taxonomy): domain Bacteria; phylum Acidobacteriota; class Terriglobia; order Acidiferrales; family UBA7541; genus Palsa-295. The sequence continues at coordinate 490,574 of CAVRLE010000005.1, forward strand.
ATCGCTCCGAAAAAATTCGCACCTATAATTTCCCGCAGAACCGCATCACCGACCATCGCATCAACTTCACGCTGCACCAGCTCACCGAAGGTATGGACGGAAAAATCGGGCCGCTCGTCGATTCACTCGTTACGCATTTCGAATCCGAGCGGCTCAATGAGGAGCTCGACGAATCGTGATCGCGCCGGCATCTGCTATAGACTCGCGCGCGGCATTGCGACTGGCGATGACGACTCTCCGCGCCGCGGAAGTTCCTTCGCATACGCTCGCGGCTGAGCTGCTTCTCATGCACGTCCTGGGGCGCGACCGCGCCTGGATCTACACTCACCCAGAAGACACGCTTGAACCGGCGGCCGTCGATCGCTATTTCGCCCTGGTCGCGCGTCGCGCGGCTGGTGAACCGACGCAATACCTCACCGGCAAGCAGGAATTCTGGGGGCTTGAATTTGAAGTTACGCCTGCCGTGCTAATCCCGCGCCCGGAAACGGAGCACGTTGTCGAAGTCGCTCTTGAACGCCTCGGCGCGCGTGGAATTAAGATCAATATGCTGACCGGCCTCCCAAGTCCTCCGCTCCGCATCGCCGATGTGGGTACCGGCTCCGGATGCATCGCAGTCGCGCTGGCACACGAGCTGCCGCACGCCGAAATTCTCGCCACGGATATTTCTGCCCAAGCGTTGGAGGTTGCGCGGCTCAACGCGTCTCGTCACGGCGTCGGTGATCGCGTTCTCTTTCTGCAGACGGATTTGCTCGAGTCTGTAAATGAGGCGGACTCATTTGATCTCATCGCCAGCAATCCTCCCTATGTTGCGCGCAATGAATCACACCAGCTTCCGCGCGAAGTGCGCGAACACGAGCCGGCCTCGGCGCTATTTGGAGGACCTATCGGCGCCGAAATTTATCCCCGCCTCATCGAACAAGCTGCCTCGTTGTTGCGGCAGAAAGGAATTTTGGTGCTCGAGCTTGGATACAATTCGCTCGAGCACGTGCGCCCTCTGCTGTACGGCCAGCCCGCGTGGGTGAACGTCAGCGTGACCAACGATTTGGCGGGCATTCCGCGCGTGATCGCTGCAGAACGATCCTGAACCGCGCACGCAGGATGCACATTTCGATCCGCCCGCGCCGTTGCCGGCTCCTCGTTGTATAGTTGCTTCACAGGATGGCGATGCCGAAGCTGGCCCAGTTCCGCGCCAAGCACGACGCCCCGCTGCAAGTCTCCACGGATTCGTCCGCTTCGATTCTGCATATTGATATGGACGCCTTTTTCGTTTCCGTCGAGCTGCTGGCTCGACCGGAACTGCGCGGCTTGCCAGTCGTCGTGGGCGGCCAACGCGATCAGCGCGGCGTAGTTTCCGCAGCGAGTTACGAAGCGAGGAAATTCGGCATCCACTCCGCAATGCCGCTGCGCACCGCCGCAAAACTTTGCCCGCAAGCAATCTTTCTCGACGGCCACCATCAGCTCTATGGCGAATGGAGCGATCGCGTCGCCACGATTCTCGGGAAGTTTTCGCCGGTCGTTGAAATGGCTTCGATTGACGAAGCGTATCTCGACCTTGCTGGTACAGAGCGCATGCACGGACCGCCGCTCGCCGCGGCTCATAAACTGCTGCTCGAAATCAACGCAACTACAAGTCTGCCGTGCTCCGGCGGGCTCGGCGCCACGCGCCTCGTCGCAAAAGTGGCGAGCGATCAGGCTAAGCCGCGAGGCCTCGTCTGGGTCGCTCCGGGAAGCGAGGCAGCATTTCTCGCGCCGCTCGCCGTGCGCAGAATTCCTGGAATCGGCAGAGTGACCGAGGCGGCCCTGAAGTCCCTCGGCATCGACACGGTGGGCCAGCTGCAAAAAATTCCGCTCGAGCAATTGGAAGAAACCTTCGGCCGCTGGGGCACTGCGCTATTCCGCAAAGCTCATGGAATCGATTCTTATGAATTCTTCATCGATGCCGAACCCAAATCCATCTCGCACAATCAGACCTTCGGCGCCGACACCAGCGACCGCACCACGCTCGAATCGACGCTTAGCCACTTATGCCAAAAAGCATCGAAGCGCCTCCGCGACGCCGGCCTGCGCGCCCGAACCGTGAGCCTCACGCTTCGCTACACCGATTTCAAAACCATCACCCGCAGCCACACGCTCGGCGAGCCGTCCGATCTCGACGAAATATTCCTGCGCACGATTCGCGAACTCTTCGCGCACGCCTGGAATGGGATTGAAATGCTGCGCCTCGTCGGAGTGGAGCTTTCGGCATTCTCTTCAGGCGCCGCGCAACTCGACCTGCTCGATCCCGGACGCCGCGAAAAACTCGAACGCCTCGCGCGCACCACCGATCGCCTGCGCGACCGCTTCGGCTTCTCCAAAGTGCAATTCGGAGGCTCGCTCGGCAATCGCGACCACCGCGACGAATAGCCGGCGCTCGAACAGCGCGGGCGGAAGCTGAACCAATTTCGCAGTCGCAACGCGCCTGTCCTATAATCCCTCCTCCAATGTCATCCGCTCCCATTCCCGCCGCTGCTCCAAAACGCTCGATTCGAACCCGCGCTCGCGATTTCTGGGCTCGCGTCACCGAAGGCCTCGAAATCGAACAGCTCTGGGGACAATTCCGCGCGGAAGCGGAGGCCAGCTACGGACTCTACTCGAAAGATGTGGATTGGGACGTAATCCGCAGCGAAAGGAAACGATGGAAACGCCCGCTCCTCGCGGGCTGGGCGCTGTTTCAAACGCTGCTAATGAAACTTTCGCCGGCGCGGCGCGTTTTGCTGCTCGTCGCGATCGTTCTCCTCGTCGTTCAGCCCGAAATTCACTCCGGCGAGAGACAAATCAGCTTCAGCCTCGGCGGCCTTGGCGCGCTGATTCTATTTCTACTTCTAGCGCTCGAGCTGGCCGACCGCGTCACCATGAAACGCGATCTCGAAATCGCGCGCGAAATTCAACAGTGGCTCGTACCCAATGATCCGCCGCATGTTCCCGGCGCCGATATCGCGTTTGCCACCCGCCCGCAAAACACGGTGGCCGGTGACTATTACGACGCCTTTACGCGCCCGGCCCCGGCAGGAACAGCGGACAGCAACCCACTGATTGTTGTAGTAGCCGACGTCGCCGGCAAAAGCGTCCCCGCCGCATTGCTGATGGCCACGTTTCAAGCCAGCCTTCGCGCGCTCGCAGCAACGCCAGCTTCGCTCGATGAAGTCGTCGCCGGCCTCGAACGCTACGCCCGCGCCCATAGCCTCGAAGGCCGCCGCTTCACCACCGCGTTCATCGCGGAGATCGATCCCGCCACGCGGGAAATGCGCTACGTCAACGCCGGCCACAACGACCCGATCCTCCGCCGCGCCTCCGGCCAAATCGAACGGCTCTCAACAGGCGGTCCGCCGTTGGGCCTACCACTCTTCACCCCGGAAGAAGTTCCGTATCAATCCGGCCGCGTCCAACTCCAGCCCGGTGATCTTCTATTCATCTTCACTGACGGAGTCGTCGAAGCCGTCAACCAATCGGAGGAAGAATATGGCGAGCGCCGATTGCTTCCTTGTCTTCAGATTGCGCCGGCGGATGCTTCAGCTGCCGACGTCCTGCGCCGCGTGATGTTCGATGTAAACTCATTCGTTGGCAACGTTCGCCAGCATGACGACATCACCTGTCTCGTCCTCCGCGTCACCGCATAATCTGAACCGCTCCAAATCGTTGGCGAATTCCCTCTCCGAGAAACCTACGAACTTCCCCCGCCCCCGGTTTTCCCGCATAATTTCGATATGAACGCCATGAACGGCCGCCAACTCGCCGACCATATCTGCCGCGCCCTGCGCGATCGCGGCCATCAGGCCTATCTCGCCGGCGGCTGCGTCCGCGATATTCTGCTAGGCCGCGAACCGGTCGATTACGATGTTGCCACTGACGCCACGCCCGACCGCGTGCAGGAACTTTTCCCCAATAGCCTTGCCGTCGGCGCGAAGTTCGGAGTCGTCATCGTCACCGATGGCCCCACGCAAGTGGAAGTCGCAACGTTCCGCTCTGACGTTGGCTACTCAGACGGCCGCCATCCCGATCGCGTCGAATATGCCAGCTCGCCCGAAGAAGATGTAAAACGCCGCGACTTCACCATCAACGGCCTGATGCTCGACCCATTCTCGAATGAAGTCCTCGATTACGTGGGCGGCGAGAAGGATTTGCGCGCCGGAATCATTCGCGCCATCGGAAATCCGGAAGATCGCTTCCGCGAAGACAAGCTGCGCATGATTCGCGCCGTCCGATTTGCCGCGCGTTTCCGCTATGCGATCGAAAGCGGCACGTTCATCGCGATCACGAAACTCGCGCCCGATATTCTCCAGGTTTCCGCCGAACGCATCCGCGACGAACTGACCAAAATTCTCACCGAAGGCGCCGCTCGCCGCGGCTTCGAGCTCCTCGACGAAACCAAGCTGCTCCCCGAAATCCTGCCGGAAATCGCGCGTATGAAAGGCGTCGAACAGCCGCCGCAATTTCATCCCGAAGGCGACGTCTGGATCCACACGCTGATGATGATCGAGCAGCTGAACCCAGGCTGTTCGCCCACGCTCACCTGGGGCGTCCTGCTTCACGACGTCGGCAAGCCCCCCACCTTCACGCCGCCGTCAGGACCAGATGGCCGCATCCGATTCGACCGCCACGTGGAAGTAGGCGCGAAAATGGCAGAAGAAATCTGCCGCCGCCTGCGCTTCTCCAATGACGACACGGCCCAGATCGTAGCGCTCGTTGCCAATCACCTGCGCTTCAAAGACGTCAGCCAGATGAAACTCTCCACCCTCAAGCGCTTCGTGCGCCTCAATCATTTCGAGGAGCATCTCGAACTGCACCGCCTCGATTGCCTCTCGAGTCACCGGAATCTCAGCGCCTACGATTTCGTCCATCGCTTCCTGGCAGAGACGCCTGCCGAACAGGTCCGCCCTCCCCGCCTCCTGACCGGTGAAGACCTCAAAGCCCTGGGCTATCCCCCGGGACCACGTTTCAAGGAAATTCTAGCCGCTCTCGAAGACGCCCAACTCAACGGCACCATCCACAACCGCGAAGAAGCCCTCAGGCTCATTCAGGATAATTTTACGGCTTCACCAGGATAGACGTAACTAGCTTCCTGTAAGTAGGATACAACCAGACGGCCCGACCGCCGGAGCCGCGCGGAACTTGAAATCCGATGTTGAGTCTGATACACTCACTAAGACTTATAACGCTCGACGAAGCCCTCTCAATCCTTTTTGCTATTCCTTGCATCTAAACCATTACAGCGGCCGATAAGCTGCTGTAGGATTCATTCGGATTCATAGCTTTGTAGGCTCAAAGGGGGACACAGTGAGTAAAACAACTAGAGTGCTTCCGCAAGAGCTCCCCATCCTGCCGGTGCGTGATACGGTTCTGTTCCCGGGCGCGGTGATGCCGCTGCCTGTGGGCCGCGAGAGCTCCCTGGCACTGCTGAATTCTTTGGACGGGTCGGAGAAACTCCTCGGGGTCGTCGCGCAGCTCGATCCGCGCGTCGAGAATCCCGTGGGCTCCGATCTGCACAGCGTGGGAACTCTCGCAAAAGTACACAAGATGGTGCGCATGCCCAACGGAAACGTGGTCGCGTTTCTCGAGGGCCTCGATCGCATCCGCGTCACAGAAGTAGTCGGCTTGCAGCCCTTCATTCGCGCGCGCATCGAAGCGCAACCGGACCTCGAAGACCAAACCGATGCCGAACTGACCGCGCTTCAGCGCAACGTCCAGGAACTGTTCCGCGAAGTGGTGGCTCGTTCGCCGCAGCTTTCCGACGACTTGCAAACTGAAGTGATGAACATCGAGTCACCCGGCCGATTGGCTGATTTCGTCGCGTCCACTCTTCCGTCGCTCAACACCATGGTTCGCCAAGAACTGCTTGAGACCTTCAGCGTCCGCAAGCGCCTGGAAACCCTGATCAGCGAGCTGACCAAAGAACGCGAAGTGCTCGAACTCCGCAGCAAGATTCACGACCAGGTACAGGAACAAGTGAATCAGAGCCAGCGCGAGTTTCTGCTTCGCGAACAGATGAAGGCGATTCAGAAGGAGCTAGGCGAATCCGACGATGGCCAGGCGGAAATCGAAGAGCTTCGCAAAAAAGTCGAAGAGTCCGGAATGACCGAGGACGCCAAGAAGGAATGCACGCGCGAACTGAAGCGCCTCGCCAAGATGACTCCGGCTTCAGCCGAGTACATGGTGTCGCGGACTTACTTGGAATGGATGACTTCGCTGCCGTGGAATAAGACTTCCGGCACCGACGACATCAATATTCCCAAGGCCGAAGAGATCTTGAACGAAGATCACTACGACCTGGTCAAGGTAAAGGAACGCATCCTCGACTATCTCGCGGTGAAGAAACTGCAGCCGGGCATGAAGGGTCCGATTCTGTGCTTCGTCGGACCTCCGGGCGTGGGCAAAACTTCGCTCGGAAAATCAATCGCGCGAGCGATGGGACGCAAGTTCGTCCGCATCTCGCTCGGCGGCATGCACGACGAAGCGGAAATTCGCGGACATCGCCGCACTTACATTGGCGCGTTGCCCGGCCAGATCATTCAGGGAATTCGCCGAGCTGAAACGTTGGATCCGGTTTTTATGCTGGACGAAGTTGACAAGCTCGGACGCGATTTCCGCGGTGATCCGGCGGCGGCGTTGATGGAAGTGCTCGACCCGGAACAGAACTCCACCTTCCGCGATCACTACCTCGATGTGCCCTTCGACCTTTCGAAGGTTCTCTGGGTGGCGACTGCGAACTGGATGGATCCGATTCCGGAGCCGTTGCGCGATCGCATGGAGATCATCGAACTCGCGGGTTACACCGAAGAGGAGAAGGTCCACATCGCGAAGCGCTTTCTGATTCCCCGGCAAACCAAGGAACACGGTTTGGCGCTGGGCGAACAGATCGAATTCACCGACGAGTCATTGCACTACCTGATTCATAGCTATACGCGGGAAGCAGGCGTGCGAAATCTCGAACGTGAAATCGCAACGCTCATCCGCAAACAAGCGCGGCGCATCGCTGAAGGCAAGACGGAAAAGCAAATCGTCACGCCCGAAGTGATTCGCGAAGCGCTCGGTCTCGAGAAAGTTCGCATCGAGAAAGAAGTCGAAGAGCGGGTGCAGAAACCCGGCGTTTCCGTGGGCCTTGTCTGGACACCGGTCGGCGGAGACATCGTGTTCATCGAAGCCAGCAAGATGCGCGGCGGCAAGCAGTTCACCGTCACCGGGCATCTCGGCGAAGTGATGCAGGAGTCCACGCGTGCCGCTTTGACCTGGGTGCGCGCGAACGCCGAGCGTTACGGCATCGATCCCGATTTCTTCCGCAAGGTCGACTTGCACATTCACGTTCCGTCGGGCGCGATTCCGAAAGACGGTCCATCCGCGGGCGTCGCGATGGTCACTGCTCTCGTCAGCTTGCTGACGGGGCGTCCTGTCCGTCCGCGCGTCGCGATGACTGGTGAGATTTCGCTCTCCGGAATCGTGCTGCCGATCGGCGGCGTGAAAGAAAAAGTGCTAGGCGCGAAGCGTGCGGGAATTCGTGAGGTCATTCTCCCGTCGGAGAATGAACCCAACGTGAAGGAAGATTTGCAGCCCGAGATGCTCGAAGGCGTGCAGATCCACTTCGTCCGCACTGCCGAGGAAGCACTCGAAATCGCGCTCGGCAAATTCGAGAAGCCCGTCCGGCCAGCCTCCGGCGGCTTCCCGAAAGATCAACCCGCAGCGGGCCCAGTCCACTAAGACGAAGCCCAGCTCCGAAGCCGCAATAGCGCGGCTTCGCCTCAATAAGACGACAGCCCAAAACAAAAGGCCCGGGAACGCCAAGCCCCCGGGCCTTTTTCTTCAACGCGCGCCAGTCTTGGCCTTTCTTTTCACTCAACCGCTTCGAGCAATATCAACCCAGACTCCGCATTTCATTCAAGCCGCGCACCCACTTCCGTACCGCCGGCGTCCCGCCGGCTCTTTTGACTTTTTGTGCCAGTCGCCCCCAAACTCCCGCAACATCTCTCCTGTCGGGACGCCTCCAGTGGCACAGGCACTCCTGCCTGTGCGCCGTTATTTACGGCAAGCCCACAACAACTCCTCCACGCAACAATCGCTCCCGCTTCCCCATCCAAGCTTTCCTATTGCGACCAACCCACTATTCAAGTACAGCTAAGACACTCGAATGCCCTACCGCCCAAGAGAACTCGTAATCCGCGCCCGCGAAGCCGCCTTCTTCCTCCTCGCCACACTCGACCGCGACGAAATGGTCCAGCGTTTCCTCGACATGTACGCTGCCGAATTCCGCCGCCCAGGCCGAGCCGATCAACCGGTCCACTACCGCGAACAACTTCAAACCATCCGCCGCGAATCAATTCTCGCCATGACGTTACGAGTGGAAGCCGCGCTACCGACACGCCTAAAAGTGCAAGTCTCAGTGAAGAACGCCCGTAGAAGCCCAGCGAAGAAAAAGAAGAAAGGGAAAAAGGCGGCAAAGCAAAAGAAACAGCGCAGCGCAGGACTCGAAATCGCTATCCCGCTACTCGATCTCTTCCGTGAGGAATTCTTCGTCGCCCTCGGCCAGTCGCTCGATTGGTCTCAGGACGACGCCCAGCAATTCTGGCGCGACTACTCCCTCTACGAAAAACTCTCAGCGAAAGATTCCCGCGCCAACTCCCGCCAACCCGCCCGCGGCAACGCCTCAGGTCCATTCGTCGACCGCACTGCCATGCTCCTCGACCCATCCCTGATGGACCAAGCCCGCCGAGCAGCCGGCAAATTCCAAGCGGAACTCAACACCGCAGCCGACCGCGTCCTACGCAAAGTCTTCTCCCGCCGCCGCGCAAATTAAGCCCCACCTCAAGAGCGCTTTCGCCTTTAAGTGGCACAGGCACTCTTGCCTGTGCGCTTTTACTGACGGCTATCACACGGACACTTCGAGTCGGCCGAATGCGCTACTGTCTTATCGTGAGGTCTTGCTTCGAGCAGTTCTAAGCCCGCGCTTCCAGCACGATATTAAACGGCGTCTCCGCCGCCCGCCGCACACGCGAAAATCCCGCCGCCTTCAATATCTTCGAAAGCCGCCCCTCACCCGCCTGCGCTCCGAGGGCAAGTCCCACTTCCTGCGAAAGCGAAGCCGGCGTGCAAAGCATCGTCGAAGCCGCATAGTACACGCGCCCGATCGGATTCAGATTGTCTTCCAGCTTATCGTGCGCAAACGGCTCGACAATCATCCACGTTCCATCGGGAGTCATCGATTCCTTCACGTGCTTGGCCGCGCCCTCCGGATCGCCCATGTCGTGCAGGCAATCAAAAAACGCGACGAAGTCAAATCCCTTCCCCGGATAATCCTTCGCCTTCGCAACTTCGAATTTCACGCGATCGCCGACGCCAGCCTTCGCCGCCGCTTCACGCGCCATTTTGATCGAGCCGTCGTGATAATCGAAGCCCACGAACGTCGATTTCGGATACGCCTGCGCCATCAAGATAGTCGAAGTGCCCAACCCGCAGCCCACATCCGCCACTTTCGCGCCTGCTTTCAGCTTTGCTTCGGTGCCTTCCAGCGCGGGAATCCATTCGCTGATCAGATGCGCTCGATAATTGGGACGGAAGAAACGCTCGGTGCCCGCAAAGAGGCCGTGATCGTGTTCGTGCCAACCGACCCCTTTGCCACTGCGAAACGCGTCCGTGATTTTCGGTTCATCTTTCACACACGCAGCCACCACTTCAAAAAATCCGGGGAGAAATACAGGACTCGTTTCGTCGGCAAGCGCAAGTGCCTGCTCGGGCGGCAGCGTGTATTTTCCGCTGGCTGCGTCGTAAGTGACGAATCCTCCGGCGGCCTGCGACGCGAGCCACTCGCGCACGTAGCGCTCCGTGGTCTCGGTTTTCTTGGCGAGTTCGGCTGACGTCATCGGTCCGGCTCCCGACATCGCTTTGTAAAGTCCAAGCTTGTCGCCAATCACGATGAGCGCCGCATTCATCGCAGCTCCCATTTCACCCACTGCTCTCATCACAAATTCGTGCAGTTTCGCTTGATCCAAAGGCTGAGATGCTGCTGTAGACATTATTCTTCTCCTGAAATGAGAGCGGCTGAGGGGTCCGCGTCGAGGTATTTTGAGTTGCGAGTCTATCGTTGCGAGTAAGGCAAGTCAACGGCCGAAGATTGCTGCCCGCCGTGCTTTTCTTGCTATTCTCGCGATATGACCACCCTTTTCTACGTTCTGGTCATGGCGCAAATCGCGCTTGGCATCTATTCGCTCTGGAATGGATTCGAGTGGTTTCGCATGGTGAGGCGCCGCCTCACGTCCCACGCCGGTTTTTACGCGCCAACGACAGCCTTGATATGTCCTTGCAAAGGAAATGAGCGCGGACTCGAAGATAACCTCACGGCGCTCACTCGTTTCGAGTACGCCAACTATGAGATTTACTTCACTCTGGCCACAAGTCTGGATCCCGCGCTGAAAATCATCGAGCGCGTAAAAGCCGCCAGTTCGAAGCCTGTTCACATCGTGATTGCCGGGCCTCCCGAGGACTGCAGCGAGAAGGTTTTCAATTTGCGCCGCACCGTGGAAGCGCTGCCGGCCAATTTCGAAGTGCTCGTGTTCACCGATTCCGATGTGCGATTGCCGCGCGGCTGGCTCACGAAGCTGGTCGCTCCGCTGCAGGATACGCGCGTCGGCGCAACCACCGCCTATCGCTGGATTATCCCCAGCGGACAATTTGGCGCAGGCGCCTTCTCGAGCGCACTCGCCTCCGCGTGGAACGCTTCGATCGCGACGATGCTCGGCAAGCAAAGCGAAAATTTCTGCTGGGGTGGCGGCACCGCGATTCGCCGCAAGACTTTTGACGACGCGCAGGTGCTCGAAGCGTGGAGCGGCGCGCTGAGCGACGACTTCGCGATGACCGGCGCGCTCGAAGCCGTAAATTTGCCGATCGTCTTTTGCCCGGAGTGCCTCGCGGCAACGCTGCATCCATGGACTGGCACGCAGCTCATCGAATTCACAAATCGCCAGATTCAAATCACACGCGCTTATTCGCCGCGACGCTGGCAAATGGGCGCTCTCGCGCATTTGAGTTATTCGCTCACCCTGATTTTTGCGTTCCTCTTCACATTCAGCACGATGGTGGACGGTGATCCCTGGGTGCAGCTGGCGCTCATCACCATGGTGGTGCCGCTGCTCGCCGTGATGAAAGGCGTGATTCGAACCATCGCGGTGAATGAACTGTTGCCCGAGTGGCGCGGGAAGCTGTACGAGTGGGGATGGGTGTGGAGCTTGATGGCGCCCATCGTGCCGTTTTTGTTTTCGTGGAATTTCATTCTCTCGCTCGTCAGCAAGCGGATTCGCTGGCGCGGAATTCGTTACGAACTCATCGCCGCGAATCAGGTCCGCATCCTCAGGAATTAGCCGCAGGCGCTTCAGGCTGCTGCGCGGCGAACGCGCTCTGCACTCGGCAGAGTAAGTATCCGGTCGCGGCACCAGCCGGAATCGCCAGCCACCATCCCGCCTGAAATACCATTGTCGGACCGTAAAGCAAGAACGACAGCAGGCCCGGTTCCACTCGCTGCCCCGCTTGTGTGCGCATGCCCCATTCGCCCAGAGCCGCGACGAGCAGCGGCGCGAGGATCGCGGCGGCGACGGCCCAGTGCAGCGGAGTCTTGCACTTCAGCAGCGTCATGATTCGCCGCAGCAAGAACGCGCCGATTAAAATCGCTAGCGCGCCGAAGACGAGACCGTAGAAATAAAAGAATAAAACGCCAAACGCTTCACGCGACCGCGGCGACGCTACGGTCGAGCCCCAAAGATCCCGGATCCAGATTGCCAGGCTCATGAAAAAGCAGCCGCAGATCCAGGCCGTGAGGTAATAGATAAGGCTGCCTCGCCGCGTCATATCCTTCGTTCAAATACCCAAGTGGGGGGATCTGCCAGCCGCCTTGCCAGCGGATGCAATATTGTGGCCGTGATTGCCCCGCAGATTGCCGCCGGCCATGTCCAGTTGGAAAGATTACGCAGGATTCCCAATCCCAGCAGCAAAAGAGGGAGAGCGCCCGATCTGGCTACCCATCCGCCAACCAGTGCCCATTGCCAGACTTTCATCCACCCAAGCCGAAACATGACGAAATGAAGAATCGCACCGAACAGAAGCGCAGGGAACCACGCAAATAGGAATGAGTCGAAAAGATTCAATGGGAACAAAATAAAAATGCCCCACTCGTTGGATTGGACGGACATCAATGTCGTGAACCACAGAGCGCCAATTACGCAGCCAGCGACAACGCCGACAACGCAAAAGGCAAAAAAGAACGGTATTTTCATTTGTGTATGGGCTCAAATTCTACGTTGGATGTTGGGGAAATCGGTCCAGACTTTTACGCCGCAGAAGTGGGAGCCTTCTGTGCAGATGGGGGTGGAGATTCCGGCGCGGAGATAGCAAGGCGGGCCGATGTAACGCGCGAGTTCGGGGAACACTTTGCGCACTTGCTCTACTTCCTCGATGGAGGCTTGGTAGATTTCTTCCTGGGCGTTGAAGCAGGTGCGCATCGTCCATTTGTGAAGAAGGTGGAGAAGCGAGCCGGATTCTACGAGGCGAATTGTCTTCGCATTGGGCAAGAGATACAGCGCAAATTCTGCGGGAACGCCGCGATCGAGCAGTTCGTTTTTTGCGGACCAAGCCTCGTGCATCGAGCGTTCGTAGACTTCGAGCGCTCGCGGATTGTCGCGGATCAATGCGGGAGTGATGTAGTCCGGCGAGCGCGTGTCGGCTAGCGTGAGCAGTGGCCGCGAGCCGGGAACCATGCGGTGGCGCTGGTCCTGACTATCGGCGGTGTGGCTGATCTTTTTCGCGAAGGTGAAATTCGCGTGCTGCAGCGCGCGCATTAGAGGCGCGTGGACTCCGATATTGAGCGTTTCGCGACGGTAGGGATTGCGCGCGGGGTTCAGCATACGATCAAGCGCTTCGGCGTCTGGACACTCCGCAGCTGTTAGGCCGACCACCGCACGGTACGCATCGGCCATCACTGCGAGCGCGCGCGGCGAGTAATCGACGAGTTGCGAAGTGAGCGAGCCGAGCTTCGCGTCAAATTCGCGGGCGAACGCTTCGCCGGCGGTCTGGCCATTGCGCGGTGCTTTGACCCATTCGATCGGTTCGTCCATCGGCGGATTGTCGAAGCGATCGAAGAATTGCGGATCGATCTCGCGGACGCGCGCGACCATCTCGCCAATCACCAGGCGCGCTTCGCTTGGCGTGTCGCTAGCAGCAGACATGCGCCACAGCCGGTGCAGGACGATGCCAGAGAGCGTGTGCACCATGGTGGTGAATGCGGCGACGGGCAGAACATAACGCGCGATTTCGATGGCGCGTTTCTCGGACTGGCGATCCACTTTTTGCACGCGCTTGGGATGCGACATCGCGCTCACGTGCCAGATATCGGAAAGAATTTCGCGCGCGGCTGGCTCAAGCAGCTGCGTCAGCTCACGGTAGTAGTTCCAGGCGCGGGCAATTGCGCGTTCGTAAATTTCGCGCTCGGCTGCGCCAAATTTCGGATTCTCCGCGGTGGCCGTCGGCGGGACGTAGGCCTGCGCGCGGTCGAGGCGGACGTAACGCTGGCTCTGCTGCTCGGAATTATAAAAAGGGTGCGCGTGAAGGAACGACCAGACAAACTGGCGGCTGATATTTTCGAGGCCGAATTCGAAGTGCGCGTGCTGATAGACGGTGTGATGGCCGCCGAAGTAGGTGGCGGCGCCGATGGTGACGCGCTGCTTGTCGGTAATTTCCTCAGGCCCAATCAGGCGCGGGGCGTAGCAGGTTCGCGCTGCCGCGATGGCGGAATCGTAGGGATGCGCGAAGTGGTTGCGGAGGGTGACGCGGGGGGCGGCGGTTTCGACTTGCGATTCGAGAGGAGCGTCGTGCGATGGAGAAAGTCGCGTGGCCATGAGTGCTGTGCCGCATTGTACTAGATTCTCGCGGTCGCGATGCTGGCGTTGCGGTGGAAATCCGGATGCTAGGTGTAATTCCCAAATACGATTCTTGTACCCATTAGGAATTTGTCTTCTGCTTTGTTTTGAGCCACTTGAGTCAAAATCTGAAATATCGAATGTTCCTATTAGAAATTTCGAGGCCGGAGGGTGACTCTCGGGCAGAGATGCGCCTGCGAGCCGCTTGTTGCGCAGCGGCGTTGAAATTTCCGAATAAGAAATCGTCATTTATTTGCGATTAGGAATTTGTAACGGATTGTTTTGATGGAACTTAGGTTGAATTCTAATTCCGGATTTGCGATTAGAAATTTGATCTGAGTGGGACGGGGCTTCAGCCCTTATCTGGCGTTTGTTGAGTGCGATGTGGTGTGGAAGCCAAGGTCGGAGGGATTGCCGCATAGCAACTGCGCACAGGCAAGAGTGCCTGTGCCACTGGAGGCGGGCGGCGTGACGGAGATATCCGCGGGATGCCGGAGCAGCGGCCGATAGTAGCGATCGCGTCATCATATAAAAACAGGAAATGGTAGCAAGGATCGCCTAAGTCGTCTATCGGTAAAGCTACGCGTGCCTGTGGAAAACTCGGGGGGCGTGTCTAAACCTAACCCGCAGAGCGCACTACCGGGCAAGCAGCAAATCAGTCAAATGGTCGCTCGCGCACGGTGAGGACGGGGCACGGGGCGTGCGCGACGACTTTGTGGGCGGTGGCACGCGCCAGATGGGTTGCGGCGCCGATGTGGCCGGAGGCGTCGCGAACGCCGAGAACGATCAGATCCGACAAGCGCTCCTTGGCTGCTGAAAGTATCCGTTCGGCCGGGTCTCCATATTCGACGATTGATTGTGGCGGTAAGTAAAGATCGGCGTCGGTCGGAACAATTTCATAAAGCTGATGAATGGCTTCGGCTACGGACAGCTCGAAGCGCCTCTGGTCGTTTTCACTGCGCTCACGTTCATTACCGCCATTCTTGTTCCGGCCAATTCCATTTGTCGGTTCAGGAAGGCGCATAACGTGGAGCAGAACCAGTTTGGCTTTGTTTTCCTGCGCCAATGACATGGCGTATGGCGCAGCGGCCTCGGAAGCGGCCGTAAAATCCGTCGGGAAAAGTATGCGATGGAATCGTCCGCCGGCATGGACGCTACTGCGGACGTGTGGACCGATGGTCAGCACCGGCACGGTGGAGCGGCGGAAGATCTCTTCAGCGACGGAACCCATGAAGAATTTGTCGGCACCTATGCGGCCGTGCGTGCCCATCACGATAAGATCGATGTGATTCTCGTTTATCGTTCTCTGAACCGCGTCCCAGAGGTCAACGCTCCAGTCCACGATCGTTTCGTGCTCCAAACCAGTGAGCTGCGAATCGATACGGGACTTTGCGGACTGTTCACCCGTTTCGATGGCCGCGATTGCCAGTTTCGCCGGCGCGCCGCAAACATTTGGGTCAGGAGTGAAGACATGCAGGGCATACACTTTGGCGCCATAGCCGCGCGCGATGCTGGTTGCGAAGGGCAGAGCTACTTCGGAAGGCTCCGAGAAGTCGGTGAGGAACAGTATGTTCTTGATTGAGATCCCTGTGCTGGATTCAACTTTCTGCATAAGTCACCTCGTAAGTGAAGACTTTAAAGATCAAAGGAACCCCGTCTTTCGCGCCGATTTTTGTTAGCGCGCCTATGGCCTGATTGCAACTTTGATTACGCCGTCCCGCCGCTCGCCGAAAAGTTTGTAGGCATCAGTAATGCGATCGAGCGGATAGGTGTGAGTGAGGAACGGCACCAGATTCAACTTTCCATGACGGACCAGTTCCATCAGTCTGCGCATGCGCTCTTTTCCGCCCGGGCACAGGGTGGTAACAATCTTGTGGTCTCCCAGGCCTGCGGCGAAGGGCTCATGCGGGATCGAAAGTTTCCCTGAGTAGACGCCGAGGCTGGAGAGCGTCCCGCCAGCTCGCAATGCGCGGAGCGCATTTTCAAACGTGGCCTGCGTGCCCAGGGCTTCGATGGCGACGTCGACACCTTTGCCCCCGGTGAAGCGCTTAATTTCGGCGACGACATCCTGTTTATGGTTATTGAGCACGATATCCGCGCCCATTTGTTTCGCCATGACTGTGCGAGTGGGATCGGATTCGACGGCGATAATCAGAGCGGCGCCCTTCAGCCTGGCGCCGGCGGTGGCGCATAGGCCGATGGGACCTTGGGCAAAAACTGCGACGGAATCGCCAATCTGAATGTTGCCACTCTCGGCTGCGGAAATTCCGGTGGAGGCGATGTCGGAGAGAAGCACAACCTGTTCGTCGCGAAGATCGTCAGGAATTTTGGCCAAATTCGCCTGCGCGAATGGAACCAGCAGATATTCGGCTTGAGCGCCGTTGATCGTATTGCCGAAGCGCCAGCCGCCGATGGGGCCGCCACATTGAGAGAGATTACCTCGGAGGCAATCGTGGCATTGTCCGCAGGGCGTGATTGCGCCGACCAAAACGCGGTCGCCCACCTTGTATCCGGTAAGGCCGACACCGAGTTCGTGGATCACTCCAACAGGCTCGTGGCCGATGGTGAGGCCGGGCTTGACAGGATATTCGCCCTTCAGAATGTGGAGATCGGTGCCGCAGATCGTGGTGAGTGTGACACGGATGACGGCTTCGCCGGGACCGGGCTTCGGGATGGGGATTTCCTCGATATCGATTTGGTTCGGCCCGCGGAAGACGAGGGCTTTCATCGTCTTCGTTTCGCAGAGGCGATGGTCGAGCTTTATTTCTTGGGTTGTAATGGGCATCATCGGCTCCTTTCGATTGACCTGCACCTTTTGTACTACGCAGCGAGAAAAGACGTTATGACCGGGGTCACGGGCGATTGTGACGCCGGTCACTTTGTTTCATAAGTGATTGCGCGAGGATGGATTTGCGAAAAGGAGGCGGCCATGGTTTATCAAGATTTTTTCTTTCTAATGTTGATGGTCATCTTTCTTTACTTTGCCAAACGTGAAGCGGGACATTGGAAACACTGAAAGCGTGCTTGACTGACTCAGCCACGCGGCTTGGAGGTGGCAAGTGAGAATCGGCGGATGGAGAGTGGGAACTGCCGTTAGCGGTTTGTTGGGATTGGCACTGGTTTGTGCTTCGCACGAGGCTGGGGGAGCACGCGCTCAGCAGCAGCAAGAGTCAGACAAACAATATCAGCAGCTGATCCGTTCGGTGGAAGGACCAGAACTCTTCCGGGCTTATTGCGCGTCGTGCCACGGAAAAGATGGAAAGGGAAACGGGCCGGTGGCGGCGACACTGAAGGCGACGGTTCCGGATCTAACGATAATCACGGTCAGCAACGACGGAAATTTTCCGGTGGCGCGGATAAAGAGGATCATTAAGGGCGAGGGAATGATCGCTTCGCACGGGTCACGCGAGATGCCGGTGTGGGGACCGATCTTTCATCAGGTTGAGGAGGACGTGGACCGGGGAAATGTCCGAGTAGAAAACCTTGTTACCTACCTGGAATCGATACAGACAGTCCATTCTGGCGTTCACGCCACGGAAACAAAGCCAATCAAGAAGCCATTGGAGGAAACTGGCGTTTCTGGGGAGAAGCTATACAAGCAAGACTGCGCCGTATGCCATGGAAATGACTTGAAGGGGAATGGGCCTGCTCCAGCACCATTCAAGGATGTGCCGCCCGATCTGACCAAACTCGCCAAGAGTCACGGAGGCAAATTCCCGGAGAAATATTTCGAGGATGTGCTGCGGAACGGAGTGGTGATACCAGCACACGGTTCGCCGGAGATGCCGACGTGGGGAGCGGATTTTCGAACCAGAGAGCATTTGGATTCGGCCCAAGTAACGCTACGGATTACGAACCTGAGCAACTACATCAAATCACGTCAGGAAAAATAGAGCTGCATAGTTGCGTTTGCGTCTCCTCAGGTGATGCGCGTAAATCGAAAGCGAAAGGCCTCAGGTGATCCAATCCAAAATCGATCGGGAGGGACCTGAGCTATGGTGTTTTTGCGCGGCGCACGCAACATGGAACTGCGCTATGAAGAATTCTCGTGTGTATCTTAGGCTGGGCTGGGCCGGGCTGGGTTGGGACCCGAGGATTTAGACCGTGACTTCCGAGGTGGCGGGCAATTAGAATGGCGGCCGAATCGGCTGTTCCCTCATGGAGAAAATGATGATGCGAGAAGTTCGAACGAAGATGGCGACGCTAGTGATGGCGCTGATTGTGGCGCTGCTGGCAGGCAGCGCGGCGCTGGCGCAGGATGTGACTACGAACTCGATGCCGGGGACAGACTTCACGAAATACCATACGTATAAGTGGATCACGATTGAGGGGGCCAAATACCCGAACCAGATCGTTGACGCGCAGATCAAGACTGCGATCGATTCTCAGTTGGCTGCCAAAGGATTGACCAAGACCGATGGCGACAAGGCCGACCTTTACGTTGGTTATCAGCCTTCCATCGATCAGGAAAGGCAATGGAACGCTTACGGGACCGGCGGGTTGCGCTGGGGCGGCGGGATGGCGAACGCTACGACGTCCAAGATCAGTGTGGGGACGCTTGTGCTGGATATGTATGACCCGGCGACCAAGCAGCTTGTTTGGACGGGGCGCGTGACGAAGACGCTCGATCCGAATGCGAATCAGGAAAAGAAACAGAAGAATTTGGATAAGGCGATGCAGAAGTTGCTGAAGAATTTTCCGCCTAAGTAAAAGCTGAGCTAGAACCAGGCGAAGCTAGCCTCAGTCCGAAGAAGCGTCGGGACCGCGAATGGCGCGCCCTATGAAAGCGAGTGCGAGCTCTCGCACTCCAAATTTGCTAGACGTGCCGGAAGGGTTCCTCGATTTTTTCGCCAGAAACTTTTTGGGCGTCGCGCTCTAGCGATTTGGTGATTAAATCCTTCGAGCCGAGACCTACCGCGAGCGCCAACGCGAAGACAATTCCTCCGAAGAGAATGCCGAAGGCTAGCTCGACGATACCTGTGGCGATTCGCAAGTGCTCGAGGGCCATTGCCACGGCCAGGACGAGCACCAGCCATCGGACGCCGACGCTGAGCAGGCGGGCGTAGCTCAGGTTCAGATTCACGGCGCCGATTAGGACGCTTCGCGAAAGGTAACGAGCGATGACGCTGCCAACTACCAGGACCAGGACAGCGCCCAGCATATTGGGGACGTAGGCGAAGATACTGCGGGCAAGCAGGGACGTCCATTCGGCATCGAAGGCGGCGATGCCGATGAGAAATCCGGCAACGATGATCGAGGCGGCAATGGCTCGCGATATCAGAAGTGTGGGGCTCTTCAGCAGCGGCCACTCGGAGGACGAATGAAAACCCCACTGAGCGAGGCGCTGGTCAAACTGCATGCTGGTGAGCACGCGGCGAACGATCGCGGCAAGAAGAAAGCCCAATACGATCGAGAGCAGCACCGCTACGAGCAGCGCGGCTGTTCCGGGCAAGAGGTCTGCAAATCGAGTTAGGAATCGCTCGGTGGATTGGGCTAATGCTCGCTTGATTTCTCCCCACATAGGTACCTCCATCGCGACTTCTTCTCCGCCGACATTCACGGAGGCGCTAAGGGTTGAATCGATCCGGCCAACGCCACCGGGAAACGAGGTAGGGCTTGGCGGATTCGTACGCGACGGCCAGGCGCTCGAGTATCTGTTCCACTCCAGCTGCGTCGGCCGCTTCCGCATCGCGGGCAAAACCAGCTACCCACGCGAGGTAGAGCGGCGTCATGGATTTGAGCAAGTGATCGCGATTGATGGTGCGAAGGCGATGCGACAACGCAAAATCGTAGACAATGCGTACCCATAAATCGTTGGGCATGCGAAATTGTTCGAGCGGCAAGCGGGCGAGCTTTCTGAGCTCAAGAAGCGTGGAGGGCGGCAATACCAAATCCCAGATCTCCTGCAGATTCCGGTTTCCCAATTGGAATGATTCGACCATGCGGCTGACGTCTACGGTGCCGGTGTCTTGAGACAAAAGAACGGGCCTGCCGAACGAGGGTAGAGGAACGGATGAGCGCGTTCTTTGCCAGCAGGCCGCGCGTTTTTCCATGTCGGCAAAAATGGGGCTCAGTATCTGCGAGACCAAGGAACTGATATTCGTCCAATCCGGCGGCGGATAGGTGCGCGGGCCGACGAGAACCTGGCAAACTTTGAGATTATCGCAGAGAGCGGAGGGAGCAATGGATGCCAGTGGATGCACACCAGTCTTTTCAGAGGCGAGCATTTTGGTGAACAGGCGACGAGAAATGCCGAGGTCCGGTCCCATGGGATTGCGGATTCTTTTTCCGTAGAGGCAGCGCGTGAGCGGGGAGATGACGCTGCTGTTCAGCAATCCTTCGAATTTTCGCAGGGCATATTGCGGCGAGACGAGATCGAAGTCTTCCTCCAGTAGCGGCTGCACCAATTCGCGAATCCACTCCGGGTTTGCATTCTCGATCGTGGAGGCGACGATGCAGCAGGCGCGGGCGTTGAGCTGTTCGCTGACGGCAAAAGCGGATTGGTATGCGGTGGCAATGTTGACGACCGGGGTGCCGGGATCATCTGTTTTCGACGACGGCCAGGGGACGAAATAGGGAGACGGGACTTTTTGGGAAGCTTCTGAAGTGGCGCCGGCTGGGCTGGCGGCGTGGGCATTTCGCAGGGCTGCAACGATCGGAGAACCGGGAAGCGCTCGCAGAGAATCGCAAAGGGCGATGAGGCTTTGGTCATCGATCTCCGCGACGACGCCGAGCACCAAGTCGGCGCTCTTTACCGGTTCGACTTTCGGCGCCGGTTGCTCTGCGATGGGTTCGACTGCCAAAGTTGCGTTCTCCACTCCTGAGCCCGCGTAAGCGAAGCGGGGCGGCTGTATAGCGATTGTTACACCGTTAAGGCGAAATCCTGATGCCTATCAGCGAGAATAATTTATAGCGAGAGCGACATAATTCCCAGCAATGGAATGCGTACCCAGTCGGGACGGGCGTTGAGCTCGTAAAGCACTTCATAGAGCGCCTTATCCAACAGAAATAGGTCGAGCAACTTTTGAAATTCTCCGATATCGGTCGGCAGAAATGCAGCGCCTTGGGCTGTTTCCCGGTAGGCGCGCAAGAATGCCGCGGATGCGGATCGCTCCCAGAGCTGGGCCCACGGTTCGAGGCGGGCAACATCCTCGGTGTGACGCTCTGTGTAGTTGATGAGACTGGCGTAGGCAGCGTAACTGAAAGAGCGCAGCATGCCGGCCACATCTTGCAGCGGGCATTTTTTGGCGCGGCGATAGGCGAGTGGCCGGGCTGGTTCACCTTCAAAATCGAGGATTACGAAATCGGTCTTCACGCGCAGCACCTGGCCCAAGTGATAATCGCCGTGAATTCGAATTCGCTGCGTTCGAAAGCTGGCTGACTTCAATATTGCGAAATGATCGAGGATGCGGCGGCGCCGGCTCAGCACCGTGGCTGAAATTTCGACCACTTCGTCCGGCAAGTACGATACGCGCTCCTTCAGCACGTCCAAGACCTGCGAAGCGTGCTGCTGAAAATCGGAGAGGACGGCCTGCAGATCGTCGGGCGTCCAAGGTTCCGGCTTGAACGCCTGATCGTCGGTTGGAGAAGCGAGGGCGAGATGTAGTTCGGCGGTGCGGCGGCCGAGGGTGGTGGCGGCATCGAGATAAATGCCGAGATGGTCGCGAGCCAATTGAGAAACTGGATGCTCAGACATCTCCACCGGATCACCGAGTCCAGAGCTCGCGTTTTCGGGAAACTTCAGGGGCGCGGAGGTTTCGAAGTAGCGATCGAGCTCTTCGACTGTCCATTTCCAACCGTCGCCTTCGTTTTCCACCAGACCTTGGAGCATGGCAAGCGCAGTTCCTTCGGAGCCGTTGGTGGCCGGCTCAAGTTCAATGGATCCGGCGAAGGGAGGAATATGATCAAACTTGGTTTTTTCGGTGAGGTATCGGCCGATTTCGACATCGGGATTAATTCCCGGCTGCAGGCGGCGGAAGAGCTTCAGGATGAAGCGGTCGCCGAATATGATCGAAGTATTGCTTTGCTCGGCTGAACCTCGCTTCACGGGCAGCGGTTCTTCGGCTGATCCAAGGACCTTCTGAAAAGCCTTGGTGGGGATTCCTCGAATGCGTCCTTCGCTCGCGTGCAATTCCCGTCCACTTTCAATGAGCGACAGCAATTCGCGGCAGAGGGCATCGTCGACCACTCCGTCGCAGAGAAGGCCGGCTACCTTTGCGGATGCAAGCGAGGTAACGACTGCGTTGGGCGCGGTGTGGCGCATTTCGTTTGCGGCGTCGCCGAGAATCATTGCCAAAGGCGCGAGATACACGTCGGGATCGCCGGTATCGAACTGAACTTCCACGAAGGCCAAGGCAAATCGCTGATCGTTCAGTGGGCTTGAGTTGATGATTCGAGTTGATTTGAGATGGCGAGACTTTCCTGCGAACCAGCGCTGTTTCACAAGGAATTCCGGGAGGTTAAAAGTTTCCAGTCGCAGGAGGCTCGGGCCGTCCAGGATGCTTTCCCAGCCGCCGGTGACGTTCAACGGCGACTGCTCAGCGACATCCGCCGCGGTTTCCGTCGATTCGGCTCGCTGTTGAAGTTCGAGCCACAAGAAGCTGTAGGGAGCTAATGTGAAGCGGTATGGCTGGCGCTCGATGGGGGGAAATTCCACATAGCCGAGCATCTCGACAGGAACGAGGCCCTCTTGTTTTGAGAGATCGAGATCGACGGGCTGAGCGAAGCGCGAGAGGTTGGCGAGGCAGAGAACCTGCTCGTCTTCGTACGTCCTGAGATATGCCAGGATTTTGCGGTTGGACGGGTTGAGGAACTCTATGGCGCCACGCCCAAAAACGCTGAAGAGTTTCCGCAGGGCGATCATGTTGCGCATCCAGTTTAAAAGCGAGGAGGGATCGCCCTGCTGCGCTTCGACGTTGATTGCTTCATAACCCCAGACTGGATCCATGATCACGGGGCTGTAGAGGCGGGCGGGCATCGCCGTGGAAAATCCGGCATTGCGGTCACCGTTCCATTGCATCGGAGTGCGAACACCATTGCGATCGCCGAGGTAGATGTTGTCGCCCATTCCGATTTCGTCGCCGTAGTAGAGAATGGGCGTTCCGGGAAATGACAGTAGCAAGCTGTTCAGGAGCTCGATTCGGCGGCGATTGTTGTCGACGAGAGGAGCCAAGCGGCGGCGAATGCCGAGATTGATGCGCATCCTGGGATCGGCGCTGTAGGCGAGATACATGTAGTCGCGCTCGTCGTTGGTGACCATCTCGAGGGTAAGCTCGTCGTGATTTCGGAGGAAAAGGCCCCACTGGCATGTGTCGGGAATCGCGGGAGTTTGCGCGATGATGTCGGTGATTGGCAGGCGATCTTCCTGGCGCAGGGCCATGTAGATGCGCGGCATCAGCGGGAAATGGAATGCCATGTGGCATTCGTCTCCGTCACCAAAGTAAGGGCGCACGTCAGGAGGCCACTGGTTGGCTTCGGCCAGAATCATGCGGTTGGAATAATCGGCGTCAATCTCGCGCCGGAGGCTCTTAATCACGGCGTGAGTCTCCGGAAGATTTTCACAGCTGGTTCCGTCGCGCTCGACGAGATAGGGAATGGCGTCGATGCGCAGGGCGTCTACTCCCATGTCCAGCCAGAAATGCATTACCTTCAGAACCTCGGCAACGACCCTGGGATTGTCGTAGTTGAGATCCGGTTGGTGGGAGAAAAAGCGGTGCCAGAAGAATTGCTTGGCGACCGGATCCCACGTCCAGTTGGATCTTTCGGTGTCTGAGAAAATGATGCGAGCGTCTTTGTATTTGTCTTCAGTGTCGCTCCAGACGTAGAAATCCCGTTCAGGTGATCCAATGGGAGCGCTACGAGCCGCCTGAAACCACGGGTGCTGATCGGAAGTGTGATTCACGACGAGCTCGATCATTACCTGCAGACCGCGTTCGTGAGCTGCGCCCAGGACGGCCTTAAAGTCGTCAAGCGTGCCGTACATGGGATGGACGTCCAGGTAATCGGAGATGTCGTAGCCATCGTCTTTGAGAGGCGACGGGAAAAAAGGCAAGAGCCAAATGCAGGTGACGCCGAGATCCTGCAGGTAGTCCATTTTCTGAAGCAGGCCGGGAAAATCGCCGATGCCGTCAGCATTGCTGTCTTTGAAGGCGCGCACGTGCAGCTCGTAGATGAGTGCGTCTTTGTACCAGAGAGGATCCGCTGCGCTGCCGGGCAGTTTTGCCATGTCGCTTTTCCCCGAGTGTCAGGTGGAGCTTGGAGATTCTGGCCGGAAAATCACGATTCCAAGAGGCGGAAGCGTCATATTCAGAGAAAAAGGGCGGCCGTGAATCGGGAGCGGGACCGTGGATAGTCCGCCGAAATTGCCCTGACCGCAGCCGCCGTATAGAGGTGCGTCACTGTTCAGAATTTCTTTCCAGTAGCCTTCCAGCGGAACGCCGACACGATAATTCTGTCGTACGACCGGTGTGAAATTGCAGACGAACAGAAGCTGGTCGTTCGGATTTTGTCCGCGGCGGAGAAAGCTGATGATGCTTCGCTGAAAATCCTTGCAATCAACCCATTCGAAGCCTGCTGAATTGAAGTCCATGGTATGCAGCAAAGGCTCGCCGCGATACAGAGTGTTGAGATCGCGCACCCAACGTTTGAGTCCAGCGTGAGAAGGGTATTCGAGCAGATGCCACTCGAGGCTAGCATCATGGTTCCACTCCGACCATTGGCCGAATTCGTCGCCCATGAAGAGCAACTTCTTTCCTGGATGACCGAACATGAAGCCATAGAGAAGGCGCAGGTTCGCGAATTTCTGCCAGTCGTCGCCTGGCATTTTACGAATCATGGAACCTTTGCCGTAGACGACTTCGTCGTGCGAGAAGGGCAAGACGAAATTTTCAGCGAAGGCGTAGACGAGGCTGAAGGTGATCTCGTTGTGATGGTAGGTGCGGAGTATGGGATCCTGCGAGGTGTAATTCAAAACGTCGTGCATCCAGCCCATGTTCCACTTGAGACCGAAGCCAAGTCCGCCGAGATAGATGGGACGCGACACCTGCGGCCAGGACGTTGATTCCTCCGCGATCATCATCGTATCCGGATAGGCGCCATAGACGTGTTCATTCAAGGTGCGTAGAAACTGAATCGCGTCGAGGTTTTCCTTTCCGCCGAAACGGTTGGGGATCCACTGGCCTTCGCGGCGGCCGTAGTCGAGATACAACATCGAGGCGACGGCATCGACTCGAAGGCCGTCAATGTGATATTTGTCCAGCCAAAACAGCGCATTGCTAATCAGAAAATTCTGGACTTCGTTGCGGCCGTAGTTGAAGACGAACGTGTTCCAGTCCGGATGTTCTCCCTGGCGGGGATCTTCGTGCTCGTAGAGATGCGATCCGTCGAAGTAACCGAGGCCTGCTTCATCCTTTGGAAAATGCGCTGGGACCCAATCCAGAATTACGCCGATTCCTCGCTGATGAAGATAGTCGACCAGGTACATGAAGTCGTCGGGCGTTCCGAACCGGCTGGTGGGAGCGAAGTAGCCGAGGGTCTCGTAACCCCAGGAACCGTCGAAGGGGTGCTCCATTACGGGAAGCAATTCGACATGCGTGAAACCAGCGTCGTGAACGTAGTCGGCAAGGAGCGGGGCTAACTCGCGATAGGTGAGCCAGCGGTTGTTTTCCTGCAGCGCGCGTTTCCAGGAACCGAGGTGCACTTCATAGAAAGATAGCGGAGCGTTGAGAGAATTGGTGTTTGCGCGATTCTTCATCCAGGATTCGTCATGCCAGGAATAGTTTTCAAGGTTCCAAACGCGAGACGCTGTCTCCGGGCGAATTTCCGAGGCGAAGCCGTAGGGATCCGCCTTGTCGACCTTGTAATCGCGATAGCGCGATTCGATGTGATATTTGTAGGAGGCTCCTTGACCGATTTCGGGGACGAAGCCCTCCCAGATGCCAGCGGTGGACGGGCGCATGATCGCGGCATTTGGGTTCCAATTGTTGAAGTCGCCGATTACGGAGACACGCTTGGCATTCGGCGCCCAGACGGCGAAATGCACACCGCGCTTGCCATCTTTCTCGGTGAAGTGAGCGCCGAGCTTTTCGTAGGCGCGGTAGTGGGTACCTTCCGCGAGCAAGTAGAGGTCAAATTCGCTTAGGGCTGATTGCAAAACTCGTGCTCCTTTTTCTTATTCAAGAAAACTGAGCCTCATGGCCTCGTTTCTCGGCCTAGAGATAGTAGTCAAAGTCACGCTCCGTGCGAACCAGACGGCGAACGCGCAAGATGTGAGCCGGGAGGCTTTCCGGCGTAAGCTCCACATAATTTCGCGAACCGTGCCACATGTATTGACCTTCGCCGAGCAAATCATGAACCTGAAATTCGTGGTCAGCGTCCACGCCAATGGCCGCTAAATCGAGATTAACCCAGCCGGTTTGTGTACGGAAGCAGTCGAGATTTACCACGACCACGATTACGTCAGAGAAATCCCTGCTCACCTTGCTGTAGCAGAGGAGCGAAGGATTGTCGGTTGCATGGAACCGTAGAGTGCTATTGCTTTGCAGGGCTGGATTTTCTTTGCGAATTCGATTGACGCGGGCGATGAGCTCACTCAGGCTACCGGCAGCGCGCAGATCCCAGTGCCTGAGCTCATATTTCTCGGAATTCAAATATTCCTCGCTGCCTGGTTGAAGCGGGACGTTCTCACAGAGCTCGAATGCGGGGCCATAGATGCCATAGCTTGATCCAAGCGTCGCCGCCAGAATCAGACGGATCATGAAGGCAGGGCGTCCGCCGATCTGAAGAATTTGCGAAAGGATGTCCGGAGTGTTCGGCCAGAGATTGGGGCGAAAGAACTCTCGTACGTCTGTTTGCGTAAGCTCCGTGAAGTAGTCGGTGAGTTCTTCTTTCGTGTTCCGCCATGTGAAATAGGTGTAGGACTGCGAAAAGCCCAGCTTGGCGAGCCGGTACATTACGTGAGGCCTTGTGAATGCTTCCGCGAGGAAGAGAACATCGGGATGCTGAGCTTTAATTTCGCCGATTACCCATTCCCAGAAGGCGAAAGGTTTTGTGTGAGGATTGTCCACACGGAAGATCCGGACACCCTGGTCAATCCAGAAATCGAAAACGCTCTTTAATTCGTCCCACAATGTTCGCCACTGCGGGCTTTCAAACTCCAGCGGAAAAATATCCTGATATTTCTTCGGTGGATTTTCGGCGTACTGTATGGTGCCGTCCGGACGCTTGCGGAACCATTCCGGATGTTCGCGGACGTAAGGGTGATCTGGCGAACACTGAAACGCGATATCGAGAGCGACTTCGAGCCCCTGCTTTTCTGCTGCCGAACGAAAGTGCTTGAAATCTTCGAGTGTGCCGAGTTGGGGAAGAATGGACTTGTGGCCGCCCTCGGTCGATCCAATCGCCCAGGGGCTGCCGGTGTCTGTGGGCTGCGGCTCCGTGGAATTATTCTTGCCCTTTCGAAATGAGCGCCCGATGGGATGAACTGGCGGGAGATATACGACGTCGAAACCCATCGCGGCGATGTACGGGAGAACTCGTTCGCAATCGCGAAATGTTCCGTGACGGCCCGGCTGAGGCGAGCACGACCGGGGGAATACTTCGTACCAGGTGGAGAAACGCGCCTTTTCGCGATCGACTGTGACGCTCAGGTCTTTTTCGTAGCGGGTCGAAAAGTTGCTAACCGGATATTGTTGGAGGACGCCCAGCAACTCTTCTTCGAGAGCGATGCTTGCTCCTTCCGGCTTATCTTTGGCTTCTTGCAACCGTTTCGCCCATCGGCGAAGCAGTTCGGCGTTCCTGGCAGGCGTCTGCACGGCAGCTTCCTCAATCAGGCTGGCACCGATCAGGAGTTCGACGTTTACATTTTGCTGAGCGGCGACCCGCTTCATGAGCGCGCTGCGCCAGGTCTGGAAATGGTCGATCCATCCTTCGATCGTGTACTGATACCGGCCCAGCTTCGCCACGAAGAACTCGCCGCGCCAGCGATCGTTGGGCAGCGCCACCATCGAAGATGTAAGCACATTCTTTGGGTCCTGCCAGTAGAGCAGGCGGCAGGCGACCTGGTCGTGGCCATCTGCAAAAATATTGGCTTCGACGCGGACCATGTCACCCACAACGCGCTTGACGGGAAATCGCCCGCAATCGATTTCGGGCGTTACGCCCTCGATTACGACACGACGCCTGCCCTCTGTTTGCTGGTCTACTGGCCGATCTGGCACTAGTTTTCTGTCTCCTGATTGCGGGACATCATTCGCCTGTGTTCTCTATCTTTAATATAAACATCCCAATGGTTTGCTATCCACCTAAGATTGTTTTGAATGGCCGTATCTGCACTGCGATCATCACTAAAATATTCTCCTGTGCGGAGGAACCACGCAATCAGGTTAATTCCCCCTCGTTCTTAAGGGCACGAGACCTGATTGTGGCTGGTAACATGTTGTTCTGAGTGAGGCAGCAAAGGATTCTCGGTGAGGCCCAACTGGACGTGACTGCTCGCGATGGAACCTTGGGCACAGCTCTCGTGGGCGAGAACGCATGCAGCTTTCTCGTGTGGGCGCCGCGCGCTCGAAGCGTTGAGGTTTGCATTGTCGAACCGAAGAAACGTGCGGTGCCCATGAAGGACGCCGGACGCGGATATTTTCACGCTGTTGTGGAAGGCGTTTCGGCTGGAGCGTTCTACCGGTATCGTCTAGACGGGGAAAGAGAGAGACCCGATCCCGCGTCGCGATATCAACCGCAAGGCGTTCACGGGCCATCGCAAATCGTAGATAGCCGCTTCAATTGGAACGATTCCCGGTGGCGAGGCATTCCTCTCGAAAAGTATGTGCTGTACGAACTTCACGTGGGCACATTCACGCCAGAGGGAACCTTCGACGCGATCGTTCCTCGGCTGGCGACATTGAAAGATCTCGGCGTGACAGCAATCGAACTGATGCCAGTGGCTCAGTTTCCCGGCGACCGTAACTGGGGTTACGACGGAGCTTATCCTTACGCCGTGCAAGCATCGTACGGCGGCCCTCTGGGGCTAAAGCGGCTTGTGGATGCTTGTCATCAACATGGAATCGCGGTGGCGCTCGATGTGGTTTACAACCACCTGGGCCCAGAGGGAAATTATCTGGCCGATTTCGCGCCGTATTTCACGAACCTTTACAAGACTCCTTGGGGAGAGGCGATTAATTTTGCCGACGCAGATAGCGACGATGTGCGGCGCTATTTCGTCGAGAACGCGCTGCAATGGGTGAGGGATTACCACATCGATGCGCTTCGGCTGGACGCCATCCACGCGATTGTCGATCCCTCCGCGCAAACATTTCTCGAGGAGCTGAGCGCCACCGTTCATGCGAAAGCAAAAGAGCTCGGCCGGGACGTCTGCTTGATCCCAGAGGATAATCGCAACGATGCCCGGGTGGTGAGCCCTGCTGAAGTGGGCGGCTGGGGATTCGACGCGGTTTGGAATGACGATTTCCACCACTCATTGCACGTGCTTTTGACCGGAGAGCGGAATGCCTACTATCAGGATTTTCACGGAGTCGACGATCTCGCGGGAGCTTATCGAGAAGGGTTTTTGTTTTCCGGCCAGTATTCCAAGTATCGCCAAAAGCGTTATGGAATTTCGTCGAAGCGGATTCCGGCCAAACGATTCGTGGTCTTTTCACAGAATCACGATCAAGTCGGAAACCGGAGTGTTGGTGACCGGTTGTCGCAGTCGCTGTCCTTTGAACAATTGAAGCTCGCGGCGGGGACTGTGCTTCTCTCGCCTTACATTCCTCTTTTGTTTATGGGTGAGGAGTACGCTGAAACCGCGCCCTTCCAATACTTCGTCAGCCACGGCGATCCCGCGCTGATTGAAGCAGTACGTAAAGGACGGAAAGAGGAATTTGCGGAATTCGGCTGGGCTGGAGACATTCCCGATCCTCAGAGTGACGCTACCTTTCTCGGATGCAAACTGCACTGGAATTTACATGCCGAAGGGCAGCATCGTGTTCTTTGGAACTTCTATCGGGAGCTGCTCCGTTTGCGACGTGATATACCGGCGCTGGCCAAACTTGATAAGGACGCCATTGAGATCACGCCGTTCACTGATCAGAAAGTGCTGTTGGTCAGGCGGTGGGATACTTCGAGCCAGGTTCTTATTGTGCATCACTTCGATCGAACCGCCACAGACGTGAACATACCAAGCCCTGCAGGGGAGTGGCGCACGCTTCTCGATTCGAACGAGGATCGCTGGCAGGGTAGCGGAGGCGCTATAACAGACGAGCTCCAATCACATGGCGAAATCCAGCTTCGCTTAAACCCGTGGGCATTTCTCGTTCTCTGGCAAAACGCGCCAGAAACGCGGCGCCCTAAAGAAAAGGTAAACCCAAGAATGGCTGGCGGAGGGGGTGGGATTCGAACCCACGAGACCCTTTCGGGCCTAACGGTTTTCAAGACCGCCGGAGTCAACCGCTTTCCTACCCCTCCACACTAGATTCTAACATTGACCGGCTAGAAGCGGTGGCCACAGCCGTTCATGAAGTTGCGGAATTTCGAAACCGCTGGACATTTTCCGCATTCAAGGTACAAAGTTCTAGCGCTTACTGGTCAGCGCAGCTTTTTTTCGGATCGGGCCGGAATGATGATTTGTCGCCCATGAGAATCGCCCTATTTATTCCGTGTTTTGTCGACCAACTGTTACCGGATGTTGGGCTAGACATGGTGCGCGTGCTGCGGCGGCTTCGCTACGATGTCGACTTTCCGCAGGAGCAAACGTGTTGTGGCCAGCCCGCCTTCAATAGCGGTTACTGGAACGATGCAAAGCCGCTCGCGGAGCGATTCGTCAGCATCTTCAGCCCGGCGGAAATTATCGTCTGTCCTTCCGGCTCCTGCACCACGATGGTTCGAAACTTCTATCCGCAACTTCTCGCGGATTCGCCGCTGCGCGAAAAAGCGATTGAAGTCGGGCGCAAAGTATTTGAATTTTCCGAGTTTCTCATTCGAGTGGCCAAAGTTGCAGATGTTGGAGCGTCCTTCCCGCATCGTGTGACCTATCACGACGCGTGCCACGCGCTCCGCGAGCTGGGAATCAAGCAGGGGCCCCGCGATTTACTAAGGCACGTGCGCGGCCTCGAGCTAGTCGAAATGCCCTATAGCGAGGACTGCTGCGGTTTTGGCGGAACGTTCGCCACGAAATTTGCGATGATCTCGGGCGCGATGGGAGACACAAAAGCGGGAAATGCAGAAACATCCGGCGCGGAGTACGTTACTTCCACCGACCCAAGCTGCCTGCTGCACCTCGACGGCATTTTGCGGAAACAAAATTCGAAGGTCCGCACGATCTATCTCGCCAGTATCCTGGCGCAAACAAGCGCTGCTGCATCAGCTACCGCCCGCGAGGCGAAAAAGGCCCTAACGCCAGCCGAGCAGTAGTGTGTGCGTTAATCTTCCAGGTCTTGCCGGAATACAGGTTGTGACGGGTCGAGACTGCCATCGATGACGCCTACAACCATGTCATTATATGCGTCCGTCGCCTCTGGCAGCGACGCATAGCCGCGTTCCCGCTGCAGCGCGCCGCTATCCGAGTAGATGAGGGTGAAAAAGCGGCCGGATGAATATTGAATTTCAAGCAACTTGTTCGGCATGTCGGGATCGCCTTCCTGTCCCAACACGTCCATCAACGCCACCGTCCACGTCCGGCCCTTCGGGTCAGTGACGACCTCGCGCTCGAGGTATTGCCATTCGTCCATGCTCCACAGTGGCATGTTTTAGCTCAGCAGTTGACCGAGAGCACTTGCCACCTGCGACCCGGTGAAAGGTTTGGGAATCAGCAGGACTCTTTGGGCTTTTCGCGCACGAAGACTCGCATCGGCAAGCTCGGGCGTGTCGCTGATAATTGCCACCGGAAATTCGGCATGGTCCGAGCTGTGGCGCACTGCGTCGAAGAGCGCTTCGCTCATATCGAAGGAGGTGCAATCGAGTACAAGCGCGTCGGCTTGATGCTCTCGGATCAATTCGTTGACGGTGACGGTGTAGCCCGACGCGAAGACTTCGTAGCCCGCGTCGCGCAGAGAAAAACTAAGAAGCTCGGCAATCTCCGGCGTGTCGTCAATGAGCAGGATGCGGCGCAAGCGTATGTTACTTCTTGCTGGGCCCGGTTCCCGGCAGGCGTTTCTTCTTGCCTTCACACGGCTCCAGGTCCATCACCCATATTCGTCCGCCTGCGGTGTAATAGGCGCGGTGATCGTTCTCGATCATCGCTCCCCACGCCTCGAGCGTCCGCATCGCAAACGTGACTCCTTCAAAGTTGTTGCGCGCGTGGTTCAATACTTCGTTCGTGTGCCAGTTGTCCGTCAGAATCGCGTCGCCCGGGTGAACACGCATTACTGTGTAGTAGCGGTCAAATGCCGCTTCCGGCCGCACTTCGCGTGTTGAGCCGCGTTTTTTGCCTTCGCTGACGATGTAGCTTTCCTGCGCTTCGGGAGCGGCAGCCGGAGCTTGAGGAGTTACTGTCGCTTTCGTGTTCATAGAGTTTGCGCCACCTGTTCTGCCTGCGTTGCAGACGCCATATTGACCAGATTCTTCGCATCCGCTGCCTGAATCAAAGCTTCGGGCAACTGGACGTCCATCATCCGCCACTGCTCGTTGGCAAACTTCTGCAACTTGGCGATGTGCTCGGCGTGAAGATGGCCGAACCGTCCTTGCAGTTTCAAATACTCCGACACGGGCCGCATGTTCTGCGGGCGGAAGCTGTAATCGTAAGAGCGCTTCTCGGGGTTCCATTCCCAGATGGGGTAGAGCCCGCATTCGACAACGAGCCGGCCAAGATCGATCGAGCGCGGCGTCTCATAAACAAAGCCCTTCTGGCATGGTGTGTAAATCATCAGATAGGCCGCGCCCTTGTGGTTGAGGCCCTTGCGCACCTTGTTCATCAGGTCGATCGGATAGCCCACGCTTGCGGTCGCCACATAGCAGTGCGGATGGCCGGCGGCCATCATGCGAGCGAGATCCTTGGGGAACAACGTCTTGGCTTCCGGAACCAGCGGGCCCGGAGGCGAGAACGTTGTCATGCCGCCATAGGGCGTACGCGACGACGCTTGAATGCCTGTGTTCGCGTACTGTTCGTTGTCATAGCAGATGATCAGACAATCGTGGTTGCGATAGAGCGCGCCTGAAATAGACGCGAGTCCGATATCCGAAGCGCTGCCGTCGCCCGCTTCGCAAATGATGTTCGGGAAGGCGCCCTTCCACTTGCCTTTTCGGATCATCGCTTCATAGGCCGCGGCGACGCCAGCGGTGAAACTGCCCGCGCTGCCAATCTGGGTGTGCGCCCACGGCACATTGTAGGGCGTGCACAAGTACGAACTGTTCGCCACATACATGCACCCGGTCGGCCCCACCAGAATCGTATTGTCGCCGGCCGCCTTGCTCGTCATGCGGTATTGAATGGAAGGTCCGCAGCCGGCGCATGTGCGGTGGCCGGGGACGAATGGCTCGGTAGATGGTAATTCGGGGTTAAAGAAGCGCGCCCCTTGATTCGGGCTTCCGAGAATCGGAAGCACTTGTCTTTGAACTTCGATCGTTGGCATAACCACTCCTCTCAATCGCAGAGCTCAAGGCTCTGCACGAATTCTATTAGAACTAGTTCTACCCTCTACTCTTTCTACTCTTCGAATCCAACCCAGTGCGTCCGCTTTTCGATCTTTCCGCTTTTCTGGGCTTCCGTCATCTTCTTCGCCATCCAGTAGAATTCCTTCAGGACGATGGCCTCGCCGCCCATTCCAGCCATGAACGAGAGAACCAGCGGGCGCTTGGAGCTCTCGTAGAGCGCCGCGCAAACCTCAGCATAGAGTGAACCGCCGCTGCTTACGCTGCCTAGACCCATATTCGTTTCAATCACACCGACCACTTTGAATTGGCTGAGAATGTCCTTCACCCGATTGGTCGGGTATGGCCGGATGGTACGCAGCCGGACCATGCCGACTTTCAAACCCTGATCGCGCATATGCTGAATCGCAAAACGCGCCGTTACTCCGTGACCGCCTTGCAGGAAAAATACGATGTCGGCGCCGTCCGTCATGAATTTCTCGACCCACGGATCGTAGCGGCGGCCAAAAATTTTTGCGAACTCGTCGTGAACCTCTTCAATTACCGCCATGGACTCTTCCATCGCGCGGGCACGCTCCAACTGGAGTGGTGGCCCTTGCTCCGGCATGATCTGAGGTCCATGCGACACCGGATGCCGCGGATCGAGCGGATATGGATGCTTGTAGGGCGGCAGGAATTCCTTTACTTGACCCGGATCCGGTAGTTCGACGTCGGTCGTGATGTGCGACACGAAGAAACCGTCCTGGCATACCATCTGTGGCAATAGCACCCGCCGGTCTTCGCCGATGCGATAAGCCATCAAGTGATTGTCGAATGCTTCCTGGGCGTCACACGACCAGCCCATGAGCCAGCCCATGTCGCGAGTCGAAAGCGCGTCGGTATGCTCGGAGCCGAAGTCGCCCGGTGGATCGAGAGTACGGTCGGCGATCATCATCTGCACCGGCATGCGGCTGCCCGAGATCGGCGAATAAAGTTCGTAGGCAAACTGTACGCCCACACCCGAACTTCCGGTGAATACCCGCGCACCGCTCGACGACGCACCATGCGCAATGCTCAACTGTGAGTGCTCACTATCAGCCACGATATATTCGGCGTCGAGTTCTCCGTTCGCTACCATCTGCGCGAGAGCCATCATCGTGGCTGTGTAAGGCCGGATCGGGTACGCCGTAATCACATCGACATCGGCAAACTTGGCGGCTTGTGCTGCCGCGACGCATCCGTTCATGCGGACCGTTTTCTTTTTTGTTTCGGTTGCAGTTGGCATAGTTCACTCCGCCTCGATGTTTATTCCGCCTAGCTTCACATTTATCCTAAATGCTCTTCGCTGCTCGATCCCCGAGATGCCTCAACTCTTCCGCTTGCCGACCATGCAGTCCTGGAGAGATCGCGAATGCGGTATCCATTCGGACCACGCCCGTATCGAAGTCGAGCTCGGGCACGCCTTCCAGGCAGCCTGTAGGACACTCCTCGATACACACGCGGCAGCCTTTGCAGTAGTCGACGAGAATCTTATACAAGCCGTTCGAACGAACGTCGCGCACGATGCACGGCTCCGGACAAACGAGGTAGCAATTGTCGCAAGCATTACAGGTGCCGCAGCTGAAGCAGCGGCTGGCTTCTTCCACGGCCTGCTCTTCCGTATATGCCTGAATCACCTCATCCTGCGTTTTCTTTCGAGTCGGCGGCGGCAGCAATGTCTGCTGAACGCGCGGGAAGTGCGGGAAGTAGGTCATGTTCATGCGGTTCAGGTCAAAAATCACATCGACCGGAATCGACCGGGGCTCGAGCGCAACTCCGCGCAACACCTTATCCAGATTGAAGGCCACACGCTTGCCATCGCCAACCGCATTCACCACCATTAACGGCTGGCCCGAGCCTACTTGCGCGATGTCGCCTGCCGCAAAAAAGTTCGTGTCGCCGAGCCGACCGAAGCGGTCCATCTTGATGGTTCCGCGCTCGTTCTTAAACTCAGCCGGCAACCAGGCGAGCGACGCACGCTGACCCACCGCGATGATCACATTATCCACAGCGAACCGCTCAGCAGCGGCCTCGCGATCGATGTTGATCGGAGACGCATTGATGGCGCCCGAAAAGCGCGCAGGATGCAATTGAAGCGCTTCCACCTTGCCGTTGCCATGCACCGCGGTCACGGCCCGCCCGTGCATTAGCTCCACACCTTCTTCGAGCATGTCGTGCAAATCTTCCGGTACGGCCGGCATTTCCTGTGGATGAGCTTCCACCGTGATCATCGTTACTTCCACGGCGCCTTGCCGCAGCGCTTCGCGCGCGCAATCAATGGCGGTGTTTCCGCCACCGATTACGGCCACTCGTGCGCCGAGCTTTACCTTCGAGGTTCCCATACCGATGTCGCGCAAAAACGGAAGTCCATAAAGCACGCCTTCCTTATTCTCGCCCTCGGCTCGCACGCTGTTGGGATCGATCAGGCCTACGGCTAGCACGCACGCGTCGTAATTCTTTTTCAAATCGTCCCAGCTGATGTCTTTGCCAACTTCCGTGTTCGTCTTGATCGTGATTCCGAGTTCGAGTAGCCGTTCAATCTCGCGATCCAGCACATCCTGGGGCAAAACCCAATCTGGAATGCCGCCGCGATTTAGTCCGCCCGCTTTCGGCGACTTCTCGAAGATCGTTACCTTGTAACCGAGCCGCGCCAGTTGGTACGCAGCACTGTGCCCGGCCGGCCCCGAACCGACGACCGCGACCTTTTTGCCGTTGGGCGTCCCGGCCTTCACCACGTCCTTCTTCAGCGCCTGCCCGAGATCGCCAAGAAACCGTTCGACGGCGCGAATCGAGATGGCCTCGTCGTATTTCCCGCGGTTGCACGCTTGCTCGCACGGGTGGTAGCACACGCGGCCCGTCACCGATGGAAACGGCATGTCTTCCTTGATGAGCGCGTAGGCGTCGAGATACTTGCCGCGCTTCACCAAGTCCAGATAGCCCTGGATTTTCTCGTTTGTTCCGCAAGCATTGTTGCAGGGCGGCAACTTGTCACGATACACGGGCCGTATGGCGCGCCAATTGCCCGTGGGAAAAAGATCCTGCCCCTTTTCCTGCAAAGGCGCAGGCGTGATGCCTGCAAATGGTATTTGGAGTCGCTCTGGAATTCTTGTGCCTTTTGTCGACATGTGTCCTGTCCTATGCCGCCACTGGATTCAGCGGCATGATATGAAGTTCTTGGAGCGCCAAATTAAACGCGTGCTTGTTCGCAATCATCGGCTCGATCGTAGCCATCTTGACGATACCTGTGGTTTTGACCACGGCTGCAATCAGCGGAGCCGCGATATCCGGCGCGACCGATTTGTTGCGCTCGGCGGCCCCTTCCGTTGAAAGCCGATCGAGACCGAGTTCGCCCAGCCGGTAATAAAGCCACTTGTGGTCGGCCAGTTTCGCGGCATCCACACATACGAGTTGGGCCAGCCGCTCGGGGCCCGGGACGAAACGGATCATGTACTCCGGTGTGTATTGCGTGTTGATCACCAGCGTTCCGCCGGGCGGCATCCCGCGCATGTAATCCCATCCCTTCACCATCG
Organism: uncultured Acidobacteriota bacterium; assembly: GCA_963721825.1. GTDB lineage: Bacteria > Acidobacteriota > Terriglobia > Acidiferrales > UBA7541 > Palsa-295. The sequence goes on from CAVRLE010000005.1 coordinate 527,625, forward strand.
TCCCTTCCACCAGCACGACGATGTTGGGCTGTTCATTTTCGTAGGTGAGTTCGTTCTCGATCACGCTGTCGCTCACGCGGCAATATTTGCGCGTCGGCGCGTTGGTGCGATCGGGATTGTCCACGTAATTTTCCATCGCCTGCGAATACTTGCCCTCTAGCCGGGCTGAAGCGGAGACGGAATTGACGATGTCGCGTCCCTCTTTGTCCATGATGATTCCGCGCGTCCAAACGGTGAGTTCGGTGTAGCTCATGTTTCAATCCTCGCTCTAATTTAGTATCTGTTTCACTTCAGCGAAATTTCGGAACGCGAATGCCCGCCGCTTCCTGTTTTGTCGCCGATGAAAACCTTCGGACCGCCGCGGTCAGATTCAAGAACCGCCAGAAAATCATTTCGCAGTACTACGAACGGTGCCACGCGGTTGCGATTCTGAAATTCCGCGATTGCCAACAGCGTAGCCTTCTTGCACAGGCTCTCGATGTCTGCGCCTGTGAGCCCTTCCGTCCGGCTTGCGAAATCTTCGTAGTCGACATCGGGCGCGACTGGTACGCGCTGGCAACAAATCCTCATAATGTCCGCGCGCTCGGCCGCGTCAGGTTTCGCGAACGGGACGATGTAATCGAAGCGCCCGCTTCGCAAGAGTGCAGGCTCGATTCGCTCCGGACGGTTCGTGGCCGCCACCAGAATCACGCCCTTCACATCGCGCAAATTATCGATTTCCCGCAGCAGCTGGCTGAGAATTCTCTGATACACATCGCTGCCAAACTGCTCGGCTCCAAATTTTGGCGCCACCGCGTCGATCGTGTCGAAGAACAAGATACAAGGAGCCGCCCGCCTCGCCTTTTTGAAAACTTCGCGCAGCGCCCTCTCCGATTCGCCCAGCCATTTCGAATACAACTGCGGCCCGTCTATTGCGATCAGCGGAATCTGTTTTTCACCCGAGAGCGCTCGTGCCATGGCCGTCTTTCCGGTGCCCGAAGGCCCGGCCAGCAGGATGCCTCGCGGAGGCGCAAGTCCAACCTGCTCATAGATTTCATCGCGCATGTGCGAATGCTCGATCACAGCATCGAGCAATTTCTTCACATCCTGCAAGCCGCCCAACGACGCAAAAGCCGTCCCGCTCTTCTCAATAAAGAATTCGCGGGTGGCGCTGGGTTCGACCTCTTTCAAACCGGCAAGAAAATCGTCACGCGTGACTAACAACGTTCCCAGCTCAGCGGATGCAGCGCCGTCGATATCCAGCGAGCAAGCGGAGAGAAAGCGGCGCAAGGCAATCATTCCGACTTCCTGCCCGAGCGCTTCCAGGTCAGCCCCAACGAACCCGTGAGAATGTTCTGCGATTTCTTGCAGGTCGACGTCAGCCGCAAGCGGCATGGCGCGCGTGTGAATCCTCAGAATTTGCAGTCGCGCCTGGGTATTGGGAACGCCGATTTCGATTTCGCGGTCGAAACGGCCGGGACGACGCAATGCCGGGTCGAGAACTTCGGGAATGTTCGTCGCGCCGATCACGATGACCTGTCCGCGGGCAACGAAACCATCCATGAGGCTGAGGAGTTGCGCCACCACGCGCTTTTCTACCTCGCCGACCACTTCCGTGCGCTTGGGGGCTACGGCGTCTATCTCGTCAATAAACAGAATGGCGGGCGCATGGCGCGCGGCTTCCTCAAAAACCTCGCGTAGCTTGGCCTCGCTCTCGCCGTAAAACTTGCGCATGATCTCCGGGCCATTGAGGTGAATGAAGTGAACCCGGCTTTCGGCAGCCACGGCGCGTGCTAGCAAAGTCTTTCCGGTACCTGGGGGACCATACAGCAGCACGCCCTTGGGCGCCAAAATTCCCAGCCGCTCGAAAATGCGCGAGTGCTTTAGCGGAAGCTCGACGATTTCGCGCACGCGGGCCACTTCACGCTCGAGCCCGCCAATATCTTCGTACGAAACTGCCGGTGCTCGCGCCGCGGTCTGCTCGCCTTCCACCACGCGAATGTCGGTGCGTTTCCCGATTACCACCGGTCCCGAGGGGATCGTACGCACAACCTGGAAATTCACGGCCTTGGCGAAAGTAGGTACTCTCACGACGCAGCCGGCAATCACGGGGACGTCCAGCAGATCTTCGAGCATCCGCTCGGGCGCAATGATCGCGGGCGCAGCACCCACCCACAGTGGTGATAAGCGAACAGCTACTGCCTGTTCGTGCGCAATCAGCGAGACGTTCACTCGTTCCTGCAAACCAACGCCACAGTTGCTGCGGCATGTGCCGTCGATCTGAATCATACCTTCGAAGCCGTTGTCTGAAAGCTCGGCGCGCCCTACACCAGTCATCCCGCCGGTGATTTTCAGCACGTCACCCGCTTGCCCACCCATTCGCTGCAAGTCGGCTGGTGCCAGACGCGCAATGGCGTGGCCCACGTCTTCGACGCGCGCCTCCGCAACTCTCAAAGTGAGGCTTACTCCGGAGGATGATTGGTTGATTTCCGCCATGACATGACTCTTGGCTGGACCCAAGCCTTCTTAAAACTTGTTCATTACAATCTCTTCCACATCTTCAATGTGCCGCCGCATTGCTGCTTTTGCTGCTTCCGCATCGCGGCGCTTGATTGCGGCCAGAATGCGCCGGTGACCGGCGAGGGACTTCTGCGAACGCCCTTTCACTTGCAAAGAGCGTTCCCGAGTCTCGCGCAAAAGTTCCATCAAAATGTCAATCACCTTGAGCACCACGCTATTTCCGGAAGCGAGGGCCACGCTGTAATGGAACTCGGCGTCTTCAGCGATCGTCACCTCTCCCTGCTCTTGCTTCTCCTCTTGCCGCTGCAGAATTTCTTCCATCTCGGAAATCTCGTCAGCGGACGCGTGCATGGCGGCGCGTGACGCCAGCGGCGGCTCCAGCATCTTGCGAAAATCGAGGAGTTCGCCCACTGACTTCTGCCGGCGCTCGAGCGCATCAGCAAATGGATTGTTTAGCGAATCGGTGGCGAGTTCGCGGACAATCGTCCCTGCACCTTGCCGCGGTTCCACCATGCCCACCAGTTCCAGGCCGCGAATCGCGTCTCGAATGGAGCTGCGACTGACCTGCAGCATTTCGGCCAGCTCGCGCTCGGAAGGTAGCTTGTCACCAGGCTTCAGTTTCTTTAGAATGAGGCGTTCGATTTGCTTGGCGACTTCTTCGTAGACCTTACCTTTGCGGATAACTTCGAAGTCGAATTTGGCAGGGGTCGGCACTCGTCAACTGGTCCGATAACCAGACCAGTTTATAAGACGCCGCTGGAACCTTGTCAAGGGCGTATTCGAAAAATTTATGTTCTTCATCCTTGTGGCGCGTTCGCAATGCTCAGGCTAGGCGAAGCCTGAGCGAAGGCAAGCTGATCCCTTCAACATCCACAATCCATTCATCGCCCGTGCCGATGGCGTGTCCGGCTGTGAGCGTCCCCGAGCTTACGATTTCCCCGGCGCTCAAAGGGTGATCTGGGAAACGTCGCGCAATGGCCGTGCTAAGTTCCGCCAGGCACGAGGTGGGATTCTTCAAAGCGTTTCGTCCAGAACCCTCTTCCATAAAAGCGCCATTTCTCGACACCCGAACTTTGAAACGCGAAAGCTCGTCGACGAGCGCGGGAATAGAATCCAGCCGCACTGGTATCTTCTCGCCTATCACCAGAGCTGCATGAAGTCCGAACGATGCAACAAAATCGCTCGGCTGAAATTTCCAAGCGGGAAAAGGACAATCGATGATTTCAAATCCGATCGCGAGCCATTCAGTGCGCGCGAGCGCCGCAGCGGCATCAGGCGCGCTCTCCACGTTCGCTGGCTCTCTCAAACCAAAAACAATTTCGGGTTCGATCTTTAGTGAACGAGGATGCGCAACGGAGAGAGTTGCGGAGTTGCGATCACTGTAATGCACCGTGTCGTCGTACATGTGCGCCCAAACCAGCGTTTCAAGTTTGAGAATGCGCCACATCGCCTTATTCGCGTATCCAACTTTTTGGCCGACCGCTCGGTGTCCAGCAGCTTCGCGGAACTTCTTGAGCGCTGCTTCCACCTGGTAGGCCGTATCGAGGTCGAAACCGGGGCGTTCGGACGGAGGGACACTCACCATCTGTCCAGTCTCGCAGGCGGTTAGAAGTTCTCGAGCTATGCCTTCGACTTCTTTTGGCGACATCGACATTGCTGGTCGTGCTGCTCTTGCCGGACGTCTATCGTCAACCCCAGGCTCGTCAGTGTACACCGCAATTTCTCACGCGGGCCAGCAAGTGGATTTCTTACATTCGGCAAAGCAGAGGGGGGAGACACCGTGGCGCCGCGGGTGAAGAATAACTCCGCGCAGGATTCCAGCTGTCAAGACGCAAAGCGCAAAGAAGCAAACTACGCGGTTGTGTTAACTGATCGGATGCCCGAACCACTGCTATTCGCGAATTGCTGAAAGTTCTGTTGAAGCGTGCTATAAGCCCGCTGCGCATTCTGGAAATTCTGCTGAATCGTGGAAAAATCCTGCTGCGCTGCCGTTACATCTCCAGCTTTCAAGTCCCGCTCCAATTTATTGAATGCCTGCGTGATCGGGTTACTGCTAGCTCCTACGCTGGCACTAGCGCTGCTGGTGCTCGCGGCTGTGCCGCCGCGTAGAAATGGCGAGTTGTGTTCCAGCCTCTCTAGATCGCTCTGCGCCTGACCCAAATTCCTCGACTGCAAATCCTTGCCCAGTTGCTGAAACTCCTGCTGAAACTGTTTGAATTTCGATGGTGGATTTGTGGCCGCCAACGCGCTCTGAAGGACGCTTCCTAAAATCGCTCCAACGGACATCAGTTCCTCCTCTTAAGGATCGCAATGAATCGAGCGGACTGGCTCTCACCTACCGCTCTCGTCACCTATCATCCACATGTTTTCGCGGAGACTTTGCCTTCGCGTTCGCACCTGACCTTATTTCAGGGTGAGACAACATCCGCTTAAACTTTCGGAGCTTTGCCGTCGCTGCTTAAACAATGCATCGCTTGCTATGCAAACCGCCTGCCACTTACACACCTGATCAGATTCGACTCGGAAGTAATGAAACCCATTCGCGCGGCTGGCTTTAGGCCCGATGAAGAAAATTAGATACCCTTTTATCGCAGTTCCCACCCGGCACCCTCTTCCGTCTCATTCCTCCGACGCTGCAAATTTTGCCGAGCCCACCGGGCACCGACCTCGTTGTCATCCGTGCGAGTGAGGCGTACGCTGCCTTGGGCACAAGGCGACGAGTCCGAACGGAATCAACCCCAAGGAGAATCACGCGATGGCTCTCGTCGTGGGCTTTTTTGCCTGAAGCGAGGTAACCTCCGCAGCAAGAGCTTGATTGCGTTTCAACCTGGTGACCGTGCCCTCGACTCGCATCATCCGCGAATACACGCCCCAATACCCAAACCCGCTTTCCGTCTTGGCCGGCGAGAGCGTGAGCGTCGGTCGCGAAGATGATGAGTTTCCCGGTTGGAAATGGTGCAGGGCATCAAGCGGTCTTGAAGGTTGGGTTCCGGTAGAGTTTCTTTCGGACGCAAGCGCGACGGAGACGACCGTCCTCTGCGATTACTCCTCACGCGAACTCGCGGTGCAGCCCGGAGAAGAAGTCACAGTTGAAGATTCCCGCTACGAATGGTTGCTGGTCCGGAATAACCGAGGCGAGCGCGGGTGGATTCCCGCCTCCCACTCAGATTTCCTGGAAGGAACGCGATAGAGGAGGAGCTAACTAGAAAGAAGAAAGTTCAGCGGCCACGACCTGATTTCGTTCCAAACGCTGGGCCAAAGTCACCGTCGCATATCGCGTGCAAAGTGCCATCTCACGCTGCGCCCAGCCGGCAGCCGAAGGAAGAATCGAATCGCCAATCGAGATGGCGAACTGCAAGAATGAATTATATGCGCTGACGGAGCCGAGTCTCGTGCTCACGCGAATCCCAAGTTCGGGGCATAGCTTCTCGTAAGCCGAGGCTTCCTCGAAGTCGTTCAAAGTAAGATACTTAGACCGATCCTCAGGCAGGTCCGCAGTAGCCACGGTCAAAAAAGCAGCCCGCCACGTAAACGCCGCAAACTGAATCAGCGCCGCCAACGAGACTACGAGGATGAGAATGGATAGGAGCATCTCTTTTAACCATTCTAATTTTCGTATCCCCGCCCGCGGCGCGCAATGGGACGGGAGTACCACCCTGTTCTATGTTCGTCTTGCCGCTGGTGTGGTTATGTTCAACGCATTTTGCACAAATAATATAAAATCGCGGAGTTACGATCGTGGGGCCCGTAGCTCAGCTGGTTAGAGCATCGGACTCATAACACAGGGGACTGTTCTGACTCGTTTTGAAAATTTTGGACTCTACTCTATCTGTCAAGCAGATACAACGCTACGGACTTGATCCGTTTATCCTTGTTCTGCGTCGTTCTGAACCGATAACTACTACGAATTTACTACAGCGATTTTTATCTTGATTGTGCAATAACTGGGTCTCGAGACCGGATTGGAAAAGAGAGCTACACGCCGTCTGGCAGCAAAGGTGAGAACCAAGACACTTAAAGGGACGAGAGAATTCATTGGATCGTTGCTTTGAAGTTGGACGGTAAGATATTCCTGTCAGACCCGCTCTATCCGGCACAACTGCCGGGCACACCGCAAGGCAATGGAGTCTTGCCGCAGAATTTGGAAAAGATGAATGACAGCGGCTGCCTTCTATACGTGCCCTTTCAAAATACGGTAGATATCCTCGACGTTTCGCATGGAATCCTGTCCCGTCGCATCACGCGCTGAGTGAGCAGATTCCACAAATTATCGACGCCTTGGCGATTGACACAACTGGCCAGAATATCGACGCAATCACGAACGCCGGTTTGACAATCATTCAGCTCGACGCGGTGCCGCTTTCGATTGGTTCAGTCACGCCGGGAGCGGGCTCGGCTGGCAGCAAAGTTACAATTCGCGGCAGCGGATTCATGAGCGGAACGAGTGTCAGCTTCAATGGGACGGCAACATCAGCACAATTCGTGGATGCGGACACTTTGCGTGTAACGGTTCCCTCTCTGACTGCTGGTGCGGTTTCAAATCATTCTTACGAATCCGGGCGGCCAGACCTACACTCTTGATGACGTTTTCACTATCCAATAGTTCGCGTTCCTCACAGTGGTGCGTAACGAAACAAATCAACCCCTTCCCACCCTTCGCAAAATCGGCGAAGGATGGGGCACCCGGCCCCTCCGAAATTAGAGCCGGGCTGCTTCGGCCTGACACTCGCCACGACTGGGATTTCGAGGTGCAAGCTGCCGTCCTTCGGGTCCACGGTCGCAGGGTGGTTGTCTATCTTCGGCGCGGGAAGTATCTCCACCGGTGTGCTGACAGCCACGAGTTTGTAAATCTCCTCGATCTCTAAGTTGGTTACGGCGATGCACCCGTCCGTCCAGTCCACGTAGCGTTGGAGATTGCCAACCCAAGCGTACTTGCTGTCGAGGCCGTGGATTTCGATATTGCCCCCAGGCCTGACGCCTAGCTTGCGCGCTCGCTCGCGGTCAGCGGCATTTGGGTAAGAGATGTGCAGGCCGAGATGGAAACGGCTGTGCGGAACTTTGGAGTCAACTACGTACTCGCCCTCGGGCACCTTGTGGTCGCCTGCGCGTTCCTTCGCTCCCACGGGTTCACGGCTGAGGGCTACTCTGTACGTTTTCAGAACTTTGCCGTCGCTCATCAGCGTCATGGTTCGCGTCGATTTCACGACAACGATGCGGTCTACTTTAGGCGTTGGATGAGAAACCGTTTCATCGCTCCAAGAAAGCGAGGAGAACAGCAAGAGTAGCAGCGCCAGATATACCACACGGGATTTCCTGGCGCTGCTCATAACCCAACTCTATGGTGAATGGTGCGGCAGATTCGAGCCTGCCGTGTGAGGTGGACTAGCGGACGAAGAACGACGCCCGCGAAGGGACGTGTAGAGCTTGACGCAGAGCACCCACACGGCAGCGTTGATCGCTAGTCCCACGGGCACCTGCACGATGGTCAACTGGGTTGAAGTGAGCGCACTCTTCCACAACAACTTCTCAACGACGAATGCGCCTGCTAGGTCGCCCGGCAGCAACAGTACTGTGCCGATGATCCAAAGAGCCGGGCCTAGCGCCGATAACAAGTGCCCCGCTGTCCACGCGCAGACCTCACCAATGGTCTGCACCACAAGAAAGATTAGCCAGCCTCTACGGTTCATTGATCGTCTTCGTCCGGCTTTCCAGTTGTCTTGATGATGATCTGGTTGCCTCGGGGATTGGGCATCAGGTTGTGCAAGGCGATATCGTCCTGGTTGCACAAGCGAATGCAGCCATGCGAAGTGCCGCCGACAACCGTATTTCCCCAAGTCGTCGGACTCCAGGCGGGGCCTAGCGTGCCATGGATCATGATTCCTTGCTTGTCCAGTTCGCCGATATGAAGCTGGAAAGGACCGAAAACGTTTTTTCCCATCCAGGAATCGCTCCATTTTGTATTTGCCCAACTCCCGTACTTCGTGGAGACGTGATCTTTCTCCCAGGTCGTGGCAGTGAACGTACCGGTGGGCGTCACATGCCCATCACCACCCACTACGACGCTACCCGTCAGCAATACGGTTGGGTCTTTGTCGCCCTTGTTTTGGCCCGTGACAGTTATCGTTCCCTTCGAGGTCTTGGGGTCGTAAACGATGGTGATTGTGCAAGTCTCGAACTTTTTGTCGCCTGCCTGACAGCCTTTCATCCCCGTTGGATCAGTCTTATTTAGCGGGTTGTTGTTTACGTAGCTGTACATGTTGAAGTTCTGCGGATTCGAAATGAAGTCCTCAAACTCCCCACGCTCTTCCTTGTTGCCGCGCTGCCAGTCAAGCCAAGGCAACGGGTCGGGAGACATGAACCTACCTATGCTGGATGAATCGTACCTGGCCGTGAAGTTATCTAGCCCTGATTCAGCATCCCGTTCTTTGCCGGTGAATTTGTAGTTCTGTGTGCATGTGTTTGTATACGGAGTTCGCTCGCCGCCAAACGGATAGAAGTCCCCGTCGTAGCACTTGGTTCCGGTCGATGTTGTGATTACCCTCGTGGTGCCCAGCAAGTCTTCCACGTAATAATAGAAGCTGTTCCCGCTCACGATTCGGTGCGCGACGCGCCTTCCACCGAACAAAACATACTCGTCGGTGATATTTCCGTTCGTGTCTGACTCACTCAAAATCTCACTCTTCCCTCCATACCAGTAGATCTTGCCATTTGACTTCTGCACCCGGTTGCCGTCGCCGTCGTAGGTATAGCTGACGCTGGCCGCAGACTTTGTCTTGCCCTCAGCATTCCACGTGTATGTGTTCCTTGAGTCGGTTAGGAAGTTTCCCGAAGCGTCGTAAGAATAGCCGGTGGCGGTGATCTGGTTATTCGCGTTTACGCCCACACTTAAGTTCTCCTGCGTGCACCCGTTATAGGCGGTCGATACGGTATTGATCTGGATCAGATTGCCCCAGGCGCCACCGCCGGGTACATCGTAAACAAACGACTCGCCCCAGCACTTCGCGCTGCTGATCGGAAACGTCGAAACAGTTTGTGCGGTTAGAAGCCGATTTACCTGATCGTAGCCGAAGAACTGCGTGCGATTGCTATCTAGATTGTTCGTGATTCCAGTAACGTTGCCATTATTGTTGCCGGTGGCCGGGCAGGTGTTGTGAACCGTATCCCAGGGAGTGAAACAGTATGACAAGTCAAACACCGTACCCGCAGTGGAGGAAGCCTTGACCTCGTTCGGTTCGAGGCGCGTGTTGTATGTATTACTCAGCATAATCCCGGTGAAGCTGCCGGTTGAACCGAGAGTGAGACCCGCAAGGGCACCTTGCGGAGCGTAGGTTCCAGCAGTCGCGTAGTTGATACCATTCGCGGTGTCAAGGGCTGACACGGGCCTTCCAGCCGTGTCGTATGCGTACGTGATCGTTCGGCCGATGGGGTATACCAGTGTGAGCAAAGAGCCGTCGAGATTGTAGGTGTAGGAGGTGTTCTTCGAAATAGCATTTGTAATTCGTTGATGTGTAGCAACGCGGCCCATCTTGTCGTAGCTTACGCTTTCCGATCCCCCTGCGTCTGTCATACTCGTGCGCCGTCCGATATTGTAGCAGCTGGGCTGGCCGAGGCAGCCCGCTTGGTCGTAGGTATACCCAGCGGAAGGGTCACCGTTCGAATAGGTCTTTCCTGTCATCCGATGAAGGCTCTCGTAAGCGTAGGTGATCGTAATATTTCGGGCGTCTTTCTTGGTTTGGACTTTCTCCTCCGAATCGTACGTGTAGAGCACCGTTCCTGCTTCGGGATTCGTCGAGCTGGTGAGGCTAGACAGAGAATCATAGATGAAACTACGCTGGCGGGAGCCGTCTTGCGTGACTCCTAAGAGGTTGTCGACCACATCGTAGGAATATGAGGTGACCCAGATAGGCTCTCCAGTTCCGCGACAGCCGTTTGAATTGACCGTCGCGGTCAGCGAATTCGGTTCATCGACTTCGATCAGGCGCCCAAGAGCGTCCGTCGTGCTTCTACGCCAGTGGCCAGTTTCGTCAGTGACAAGCGTCGTGCTGCCACAGTAAGCGGTTGTGACGATAGATCCGTCTTGTTTCGTCACCTGTTTCGTCCGACCTAGTGCATCGTATTGGTTGGTGACGGTTCCCGTGGATGTGCCCTGATAGGGATTTGAGACTGTCGCGACTCGTCCAAATCCGTCATACGTTGTGTCGGCGAGAATCGGTCCGCCAGGAGAGAAGCTAACCTGGGTTTGCTTCACCCGCCCAAGATCATCGAGCACAGCGGTAATCACCTTATTCTGAGAAGAAGTGATTTTGGTCGTCGTTACATTGTTGATCGGCAATGTAGCGCCGTACGTAACTGAGACCTGGCCGCCATCGGGGAAGGTCGTCAGCGTGCGACGCCCCATCGAATCGTAGGAATAGGTCGTCGTTTGGCTATTTAGATCGGTGGTCGAACCTACGAGCGAGCTGCAGGAATCATATTTGGCGGTTGAAAACTGGCTAAGCGCATTCGTCGTCTTGGTGACAAACGCCTGCGTAGTGCCCGAAGGAGGGGCGCAGGTAGACTGATACCAGGAGTCGGTGTAGTCGAAATAAGTGTTGTGAGTGGCCGGGTCCATCGTTTGAATCATATTTCCGACATCGTTGTAATAATTATTCGTCGTCAGCATCGCGCCATCAGTATTTCGCCAACGCTGAATCTGAGTGGAATTTCCTCGCAGCGTGTTAGAAGTGCTGAAGTGCGTATAGTCGTGGTTTACCACTCCAGTTGTGCCCGCAAGCGTAGTGTTGTCGTAGAAATAGAGCGTCTTGGCATGGACGGTGGTGCCGTTGGCTTCATACACGATCGTGCTGGTTGGGCGGTCGGCTATATTTGTGTTTCTGTAGGTGCTGTCGGTCAGATGCTTGTAGTTGTAGTTCGTCGTGCGAACTATCGCACCGGGAGTCCCGGTCCCGAAAGCGTATTCTCTCTTATTGATCGGATTGCGCCACGTGACGGTTCTCTGCCCCGTGTTGAAGGAATCCCAATCGGTTTCAACTTTAGTGACCTGATTCGTCTGCGCCCATGTGGTGGTTTCGCGGATCGGCAGACTCGTATTCGTAGAGTCGTAGTCCGTGGTGATTGTTTTTATTACGTTTCCTGCACCGGCTGAGCCTGAAAAGTATTCAACCTTAAAAGTCTGGCACCCATAATTAGCAAAATCAGCGAGGCTCGACACGAAGTAGTCGCACGAATAACGAGTGTCATTTAGGGCCGGGTCGGTAACCGTGGTGGGCGTGACCCCACCGACCGGAGTCCCGTAAGTGTAGCTCCAAACGAAGTTCTGACCGTTGGCGGTCACAGTTCGTGAGGTGACTTGGGTGTTATCCAGATATGACATTTGCCAACCCCAGCTTATCTGGCCTCCGGTTGGAAGCGTTGCACTGGCTACTTCACCATAAGGATAGGTGGTCGTCGGATAGGAAAAGTGGTACTGCAACCCATTGGGTAGCGTAATCAGCGAGGGCATGGCGAGCGAACCGGTAACCTGACTGCATGTCAAATCACCATCGCAACCGAAATTTGTGGCCTTCGACACACCCGTTGTCGCAATCAGTATCTTTTGAGCCGTCCCATTAGAGTCCGTATAGTCGATTTCGCTCGGAGGTCCAGTAACAGGAAGGCTGATTGTCCGCCCCAACGTGTCGGTGATGGTGTAAGTCGTTCCATTATTTGTTTCGATCAACTGGTTACCGTTCGGATCTGTGAGTGTCACAGTCGTTCCCACCGACTTGATCTCAGTTCCGTCCTTCCTCACCAGATCGTAATTCCATCCGTTGTAAGCAGGATTTCCCGAGTTTGGATCCACGCGAATCATCCAGCCGGAGCCGTCTGAAGCATATAGAAGCCCATTGACGATGGGGGAAAAGCATACGATTCCGCCGGGCTGAACAACCTTGTTCTGGTCCGGGACGAATTGGTGCTGGGTGTTATCCGGCTCGGTGAGCACATACCCCGTATAGGCCATGACTGAGTTCTGTGTTCCGCAGATGCTCATGTTCACCGGCGTAGATCTCAAAATGTAGCTCAGCGATGTAGTCACACTCCAGCCACCTCCACCGAAGTGCCATGTGCCGTAGCAATTGTTCTGCGTGCAGCGCTCCGTCAGGTAGTAGCTCACACCGTCATAGTGATAGTCCACACTCAGCGTCGGACCACGCCCCTTAAGCTGAAGGAGGGGAACATGAACATGAAGGTTTCCGTTAGCAGTTTGTACGTTGTCGAAATCTGATCCATCGAAAATACCATTTGGCGGAAAGCCTATGTTCGAGGAGTTGGTGACGTCCTGACCCGATGCTCGCCCCGGTAACAAGGTCAAAGTAAACGCCACAAAGAGAAGAGCCGCGAGGAGATTGAACTTCTTTCTCTCGGCTCTCATTGCAAACTCCCCGGGACCACGAAGTCCGAATCCGGAATTCCTACGTTGAAACTCACTGTGCTCAGCTGTAAATCCGATTCGAGGCGGCCATCGAGGTAGGTCGTTCTGTGGAACGGGACTGCGATCCCCGCCACATTGCGGTAGTCACTGAAGATTTCCTGAACGCTCATCGGTATGCCGGGGTTGGGTGCGTCGGAGTAGTAGGTGTACTCGATCTTGTCCACCAACCCCGAAGCCGAATTGATATAGAAGAGTCTTCGCGACAATTTTTGCTGGATCAGCACTTGGCCCGGATCGGAGGACTGGCCCAGGCTGACGGCAATGATGTCGTCAGGAGACCCATTGGTTCCGGCGCTGGTGATCAACTCGACCTGTGCCGTTGGGTTCGGAGCCTCGGCCAACAATGAGAAAACTGGGATATATCCAACGTGCTCACAAAACGTATTCACTTGATTTAACCGACGGATTGATCCGTCCGCGTTTTTGATTGCGGCTTGACCACCCTGCAAAACGCGGACACTAGTGCCGTTTGGCTGTTGCATTTCTCCACGTGATTCCGTCAGCCCTTTCGACTCAAGAACCACATTCGCCGTCACCGGTGTATCGAACTGCATAGTCAGTAGACCTGTCGCCCGAGAATTTGTCTGCGGCGAAGCGGAAGGCGCGCCCATAGCAGCCAGTGAGCGACTCGCTAAAGCAATTGCTTGTGGGTCGCGGATTGGCGTTTGGCTCGATGTCGCGGTCTGAGCTGAGGCCGATTGGCTCAATGAAGCGATCAATACAGCCGAGAATGCAACTATTCTGAGCCGATACATGGTGCCCTCCCAAAGAGGTGTCACACTACTAGTGGGGTTCGGTGATTACTACTGCTCATACGTCTAGAGTTGGTACAAGCGAAAGATTTCGACACAAATCAAAGGAAGTTCATCCGGTGCGACAGCGGAATCTCAAGAAAGGAACACACATCGGGGGCCGGAACAGCGCGATGCCTGGGTGCATGAGCGCCTCGGTAAAAATACTGACGCTATATACGGCAGCTGAATTCCTGTGTCAAGAACAATTGTGTTAATTGGTTAAGTTATCCGCTGATTCCGTCACGCCCGTTGTAGACTTACGCACCATGTACGAAGAATGTAGTTGTATAGACCGGTACGAATATGAGATTTATGCGTATCTTTGCATCGCGTGAGTTCAGCGGAAAAGACCACCCACGGCGGCTAGCAGTAGTTTTTGCGGGTACTTTCGACTTCGAGCTCCGGTCGTCTGGCCCGGTTCCCTTGCACGACGGAGAAACAATCGTGACCCGTCCAGCCACAAACACTTCTGCTCGCACTCCAGCGACGAAAAGGAGCCCCTTTATGTCTTGGCTTCTTGTCGCCATAATCTCTTCGAGCACGATTGTGGTTGCCGCCTTTTCAAAGGGACTGGCAACCCACCCCAGCCAAGGCGCGCCCCAGGAAACATCGACGACAACACTGGGTTCTGACCCCGCTTATTCCCAACTTCGAAGCATTACAGTGAGCGGTACAGCTGTCACTGTGAAAGATTTCGTGATGAAGCGTGATGCTGGAACGTTTACGTTCAGTTCCGGAAATTTCTTTTTTCTCACTCCGGTTCAGGGCAAGGTGACCGGAGCGGTTTTTATCGGCAACGCCACGTTCTCACTGGATCCGCCACTCGCGGTCGAAAGACACAGTCTCGAACTATTGACCAAGTCTCCCGAAATGACAGAGCGCTTCTCATCGGCGCTCTTTCGTTTTACCGATGGCACAGCCGAAGAGATTCAGGCGAAAGGGACGGCGCCGCTCGTGCCGGTTCGAAGCACAGCCGAGGAGATACTCTCTGACAACCGCACGACCCTGCGCAAACATATTCAATACAACCTCGATGCTCGGATTCTCCAGGATGTTTTGAGTGAACAGCCTGGGGGATTTTTTGCAGCGTTCATCAAAGGCGAGAAATACAGCAGTAAGGAGATATATGTAAACGATCCCCATGGAGTGCCATCGGGCCTAGTGGGATATGAGGTGGCGTCGGAGGAGGTCGCATTTTGCACCTACGCGGACAATAAGTTTGGACTGTGGGCGGCTTTCCACTATTCGGATGAATATGCGCAAGGTCGTGCGTCGGGAAGGCAGCCGAATGACCCTGTTCGCATTCGGAACCAAAAGTTGGACGTCGCGATCGAGAAGAGCGGTAACTTGACCGGGACGTCGGTTACTACGATTACAGCACTCGGGAACGGGATCCGAGTGGTGCCGCTAAGTCTCTTCTCCAAACTTCGCGTCAAGAGCGTCACCGATGAATCGGGGAAGCCGCTGGCTTTCATTCAGGAGAAGAAGGAAGAAGATTACCAGTTTTCGGTAATTCTTCCCCAGGAGTTGAGTGCAGGAAAGCGCGCAACGATAGTCACTCGTTATGCGGGACCCGACGCTGTGATTAACACAGGGTACGGCAACTACTACCCAGTCGCTCGAATGTCCTGGTATCCGAACTCCTATTTCGCCGGCAACTACACCACCTACGATCTCACATTTCGAATTCCGAAGGATTTGACGATGGTCGCTCCAGGAACGAAGATCAGCAACACTATGGAAGCTGATCAGAACATTACGACCTGGAAGAATGATGTGCCAATCCCGATAGCGGGTTTCAACTTTGGTCATTTCAAGCAAGACGCCGCGAAACTGGCTGAGCCGAATATGACGCTCGAAACCTACGTCAATCTCGACTTAACGATGAACGCCACCGCAATGATGAAGAAAGCTCTCGGCGTGGCGCAGCTCGCCGTGCCGCTCTATACCGACTTCTACGGTCCAATCGCCTATCAGCGAATTGCGATGACCGAGCAAACGGCCATGTACGGACAGTCCTTTGCGAGTCTCGTTTTTCTTCCGATTACATCCTATGTTGACAACACCGTTCGGCATTTTGCAGGAATCGACGATCCCATTTTTTTCGAGGCCGTGGGACCGCACGAAGTGGCGCATCAGTGGTGGGGCAACACGGTCGGTTGGAATTCCTATCGCGACCAATGGATGGGCGAGGGGTTTGCAGAGTTTTCGGCGACATTGTTTCTTCAGACCTACTATAAAGATGGTTCATACGATAAATTGTGGGATCAGGAGCGCAAATTATTGACCGAGAAGAATGCCGAGGGCTTCCGTGCGATCGACGTGGGCCCAGTGACAATGGGATACCGCCTTGCGTCGACGCGCGCCGGATTTGAGATCCCTCGCCGTTTGATTTATCCGAAGGGCGCCTACATCCTCAACATGGTCCGCATGATGATGTGGACTAACGAGACCGGCGACCAGAGCTTTAAGACTCTCATGCGCGATTTTTTGCAAAACTTCGCGAACCGTCCTGCAACTACCGAAGATTTCAAACAGGCAATCGAGAACCACATGGCTCCCGGAATGAATCTTGAGGGGAACGGGAGCATGGATTGGTTTTTCAACGAATTCGTCTACGGAACAGCTCTACCCGCCTACAAGTTTGAATATTCATTTTCGAACGCCCCTGACGGAACTCCGGTTCTGAACTTCAAGCTTAACCAGTCGAACGTGACAGACACGTTCCGCATGACCGTGCCGGTCTATATCGAAATTGGAGATCACCAGATCGCTCGGATCGGTTCGGTCCCTTTGACCGGGAACACCAGCTTCGAAAATCACGTCGTCCTTCATGGCATCTCGACCAAACCAAAGCGTGCCATGATCAATTACTATCACGACGTTCTATGCAATCAAAACTAGCTAATAGCCCCGCGCCGGAAGAGCAAGGATAGGGAAGTAGAATAAGGAGAGGAAACATGGGTAACACAACATTCCAGCGGTCCAAATAACCAAAATTACAATCCTCGTGCACACGGTTTATTTCCCAATCCCTACCCTTTGACCCGTTCCCGACCCGCAAAACCCCTCAAAAACCGCCCAAACGGCTGCAATCCGTGTTTAATTCGGTGTTATTTTCCGTTCCGAACCCGAAAATTCGCGTATTTTCACCTGATGCGTTGATTACGCGAGTGAGCGCTCAATTTCCAGTCGAGATGGGCACAGAGGATTCACTGCATTGCGGGACTGAAGATGAAATCGTGCTGCCAGTCCTGCTCATAACCGGCGCGCCGCAGAGCGGTAGCGAGTTGCGCCCAATGCCGCGTCCCGTGCAGGAACGCGTGCGTAAAGCATTTGCGGCGGCTGGCCTTCATGTTTTTCGTGGGCGCCGGAAAGGACATCATCTCGTCCCATTTTTCGTCGTGCGTCTTCTCGAGAACTTTTCGCCATTTCAGTAGCGCAGAGTCCGCGGCTGAAAAAATGGCATCGGGGGATGTCTTGTCGATACGGTCGCTGAATCGGACTGGGTCAATTTTGGCGGCAGGCGTGGTCGATTCGCCCAGCAGCCATTCGGCAAAGAGTAGATCGACGAAGATGATATGCGAGAGCAAGTCGCGGACTGTCTCCGAGCCAGCGATGTCGATTTTGACGTCGAGCGCTTGCGAGTGTTGGTTCAACCAGTCGTGCCAGCGGCGCGACTCTTGCTGCGCGTGGTCGAGGAGCTCCGAGAAGCCCACGGAATTTCTTGGGATGGTTGTCGTCATTGTTGGTACTCCGAGACCTCGGGTACAAAACACCAGATTGTACCTCGAACAATCGGGCCACGCATTGCAGTGAGACTCATCTGGCGAGAGTCAACTGAGCCTTTTACCCCAACAAATCAAGTTCCAATAGGGCAAGACTGTGACTGGACGTGAATTACTAGTGAGAAGGGATTTCTCAACATCTATCCGGATACTCACCTGATTGTCCGCGCCTTCGATATTCCGTCGGCGTGAAGACTCAAACAAACGGGCTAAAAACCCCGGCGAAATTCACAGCGTGCGAGATCCGAAATCCAACTATTTACCTGGCGGGATTTGTTCGGGTGAGAAATATTAGTTTTCCGCCCTGCAACCAAGCGGTTTTTCTTCCATCAATGGACGATACTCAGCCTCCATCCCAAGGACACTCGTCGTCAAAACGCGCCCAGTATATCCGGCTTCTTCGAATCCAGAAGTGGCTGTTGCAATCTTGCTTCAGCCAAAACGACGGCCAGAGGCTCGCGAGTCCTTGTCGCACAGAAATGCCCCAGCACGGCCTCCGGTTCGGAGAAAGATTCACGACCAAGCGATGGCCACGTTCGCAAGGGCAATTGAATACCGCCCAAGTTCTGCGACGCCCCCTCTCGACGATGTAAATGTCGCGACCGATGTCAGAGGGTACTGCACTCATGCGCGGAACTGTGTGAACGCGACCGAAATATTGAGGTTCTTTCTTCTGACCTTTGAACCAATGCGACAGTTTCTTTACTTTGATTCTATCCATACGAGGTCCAGCAGAGGTTCCGTATCGCCAGCTCCCCATGACGAGGATTCGGAGCACCAGCAGCTTTCGTCGGCGTTTTTCGAATTCGTGCTGATCTTCGATTCGTCGAAGCGATGCAATACCTCAGTTGAGTGCCTGACCGCGCCCATATAGCCCGTGAATCGATGGAGCATTTCGCACACGGCGCTCGCAGCCACGGTGGACGTGAACATTATTACCGCAGGAGCAGTCCCCGGCAACTCAGGGATGTAGCCCTCCTTGCGCCGTCTCTCGTATTCATCGGGATTGGTTTTGCTGAGAACCTCAGCCTCAATGCCGTCGGCCGTCACTATGCCCCTGCAGAACAGGCACGGTGAGCCGGGTATCAGTGTCGTCACGCGTCCGCGCACGCTTTTTATCTGGCCAGTTTCTGAGGCAACCTGCACGCCCATGTCGAAGACTGGGATGAGATAGTACGCCGCGATCCTCGTAAGTACAGCACGACCCCATTCGTCATCGGTACACCCGAAGATGATGTCGCAGTGCTTGAGAGTTTTAGCTATCGAAAGTTCCGTGATAGCTCCGTTGAGCGGACGCAGATCCGTATGCAGGCCAATGGTTGCTGCCTGTCTCTCTGCAATCGCGGCTTTTTCCGTACCGTCATCCAGCATTCGGGAACCGTAAACGCGGTTGATGTTTGTCGATTCGAACGTTTGCGGGTCACAAACCGTTAGTTTGGCGACGCCGAGCCGTATAAGTTGTTCGCAGACAGCTGAGCCCGTCCCGCCTAGACCGACGATGCCGACGTGGAGTACGCGAAGGAATTTCTGGAACGCTTCACCGAACGCCGCAATCTGCCGGTTGAACATGGTGAGATCTGCAGCCGCCTCATGCGCGTCATCGTAGAACCGGAATCGATTTCCGATTACCCGAACGCGTTCGATTGGTGCCGTGCTTTGGTCTCTGAGCCAAACGCGGCCTATCGGCCTATTCGGATCGGATAGTACGATGCTCGCGTGTACCGCGTCCTCCCGATGAATGCGAACATAAGCGGTTCGGAAGAGCGATAGCTCCGTTTTGTCGTCTTTAGAAGAGTGACGGGGGTAATCGCTGGGATGCGAATGTACGAAGATAAAGCACTGATGGCCGCGTGCGGCCTTTTTGAGAGCTCTCAGATAGGAGGGCTGGTCGATCGTCATGTCAGTGCCGGAGGAGTCATCGATATGCTCCTCCGCAACGGGAATGACCTCCTGCACGAGCAGACGTGTCTCGTCCTCAGAGCTCGAAAGCGAACACAAAAGGTATGCGGCCCGTTCAAACTCCCGATCGGGGAAAAGATGCGCAGTGAGCGCCTCGTAATGAGATTCCTGGATCGACAGCGTGTATCGCATCAGACCCCTTTGCTGATCTCCGCTGTGATGGCCTTGATGAAGGTTTGGAGATTGTCGATTCCCGGCCTCCAATTGATATGCCGCGACCAGCGCTGCCATTGCTTCCCGTCGCTTAATACCTGGTGAAGTTCGCAGGCTTGCGGCGAGGCGCCGTTCTTGAGTCGGATCGAGGGATTGGTCCAGAACATATCGAGCTGACCGAGGGGATACGCGGGGGAAATGATGATGAGCACGTCGGCCTGCTCGGGCGTGTAGGCCGGGGAAAATTTCCAGCCTTTTAAAACGAGATAGAGTTCTTGGCCGCACTGATTGAGCTCGTAAGGGAAGCCTTTGCTTTCGAGGAAAGAAAAATCCTTGCGTGGCAGCTCCATTATTCCCGACCCGGATTCAGTTTCTTCTGCACGCTGAAGAAGTGGTCTCCTTCGTGCAATTCAACCGGCGCGTTGTTGTTCTGGATGAGCTCGTCATCGCTGTGCCCATGTGTTTCACGAAAAAGGTCGTAGGCATTAGGGTCGATCTGACCCAACGCATACAGCGCGCTTCCAGTTGTCGGGTTCGGGGATTTCTTTTCCTTGCCGTCGATATGGATCGATACGAGATCGTCGGGGGCCATTGGAGCCTCGCAAGTTAGGATTTGGTTAAGCTGTAAAACTTATCGTATACTCCTCGGTGTCTTAACCACAAGTGGACTGATCGATGGCGCGTGCGGCAGCCGACCGACCGGCGCAGTACCAGAAATCCTTACTTACCTATTTCGACATTCTTGGCTTCCGGGAATTAGTAGGAAGTACAGCCGACCCGGAACAGGTTGCGAGCAAGCTCCGCGTCTTCTCTCGCCTTTCGCAGCCTGAACGGGCGGAGATGGAAAAATGGCAGCACACGTTCTCGCATTTTTCGGACTTGGCCGTCCGCAATGTGCCGATCAAGGCCCGCGAAGACCTGGGCGCTGAGCAGGGATTGCTCTATTGGGAGCTCCTGGATCTCGCATACATCCAATCGCATCTTGCGGAAGACGGCATTTTGATTCGCGGCGCTACGACAGTCGGCGACATCTACGTCGACGAGCGTTTGATATTCGGGCCCGCCCTGATCCGCGCCTATGAATTGGAACGTGGCGTCGCGTCATATCCTCGGATTATTTTGGATTCCCGGGTGTTTGATAGGCTCACCGACTCGCCGGAATTGTGTATGCCCGGTGTCGCCGACCAGATGAGATCGCTGTGCACCGTAATCGCAAGAGACAACGATGGAACGTGGTTTGTCGATTATCTTCAAGCGACTATGTACGAGCTCGCGTCGGAGCCGGCCGCATACGCGAAATTTCTCCGCAAGCATCGCGACGTGGTGAGGAATGCCGCAGTCAAATTCCCGGAGCTGTGCAGTCCCGCCGCTAAGATCGGTTGGCTGATTACCTATCACAATCATGCCGTGAGCACCTCTCGAGTCGATGGCCTCGAAAAAAATGGAATCGACGCGCGAGAGTTGACGGTATAGGCGAACGCGCAAAGGAGTCGGCCCGAGGCAAGCGGGGGTGCGCGAATGGCGCGAGGATTTTCTCTGTTTTATCCGACGCCTGTTTCTAAAACGATGGCTAAGGAGCGGACCGCCTAGCCGCTCGCTTATTGAAGACGGCGATCCATGCTTCATGCTCATCTTTCAGGGCTGCGACGACATCGTTGATCAATTTTTCATCAATCGCCGCTGGTTGCCCGTGGGCGAATTCGTTCCGTCTCTTCTGGACGACTTGAAGTAGCCTGGCAACGTCCTCAAAACCCAATTCACTTAGGTCCGACCAATACGTAGAGGCAAAGACAATTGCGTACAGTCGATCGAGCCGCGCGCCGACCGTGCCGTATCTGTGGAGGAGATCTTTTTGAATAGCTTCACGGATATCACGCATTCCCTCCCGAAAAAGACGATCTATCCGCGTCTCAAAATAACTCCAGAAAATTAGAACGAGCGCAGCACGAGCAGCGGGACGCATGGATTCCGGTATGTCGGGTAAACCGTCAATATCTGTGAGTGGGCGCTTCCATTCCCTTTCGAGCATCCTCAAGTATACCCAATCCTCGTATCGTGCTTCGGCACCCATGAACGCATCGCTTACTGTACGTTCATGGCCGTCCGCTAGTCGAATAAGGTATTGCCTTGGGACAGGCGGCGGTGCGCCACATGCGGGGCAGCTATCCGCGATCTTGCGAATCCCCGAGCAGTCGCCACAGAGGACGTACCCTGACCATAAGCGAGCCCACGAACCACCTTCTGGAAGATGATCGAACCACATTGGTGTATGTTCTAGCGTACCAAAGAGCTTGGCATAAACCAGTGCTGCTTAAAATTCACAGGCGCAATGGGGAGAATATCCTCCGGCGGGAAACCCATTTTCACCAGATTTTGTCCGTGATTGGAGCTCAGGGGGCTAAATATATAACCCGAATCCACAATCCTCTTTCCCATCCCCGTTAGGAGAATGGGGGAAATAGTTCAACAAAGAACGATGGGGCAAGGAAAAGTCTGGGAAAAAGTTGGGGCAATCCAGTCCTGGTGATAGGCACATACCCAATATATTTCGGCATGAGCGCGTCCGGGAACCGGAACCCTGCGCTGCTAGCGCGCGCGTATTTCCACGATTGACTGGTAGCAATCCGTGACAATTCCAGAAACGAAAATCATCACCGACGTAAAATCGGCGAATTTCGCGCACAAACGCGTTTTCCAGGGAAGCCCCGTATCTACCCGCATATCCCCGCGGGTCGACCGCTTAAAACCGTGCCCAGCGCCGCCCAGAGGCGATTTAACCGGCGAATTTCGCGCTCTAGAACCGAATTTTCGGACCTTCCACAGAAATCCGTGAAAATCCAGAGTCCTAAAATCCTAGATCCCGCAAAAACGCGAGGGACACAGAACTAACTAAAGCCCAGTAGAACAGGGGATTCCGAAAACCGCATCACACTAGGCTCGGGGCCCCAATTTCCGTTGGCATCGCTTTGAGAGCGAGCAGAAATGGTGCAGTAGGGGAGGGCACCGTGGCAGAGTCAGACGACGAACGTGAGCTGCAGAAAATGATGGAAGACATGACAGTGGAATCAAAGCTCCATGCTCGCGAGCAGCGGCTGCATCGAGTGGACAGAATTATCGTCCGCAGACCAAGACTCTTTCGGGAGGCAGCGAGAAAGGCATTGCTCGGTGAATCCCTGAGTGAAGACGAGTTTGTCCTCACGCACAAGGGCTTCTTGCCGGACGAGTGGACCGAAGAACTCGAAATGGAGTGGTCTGCCATTCTGCGGCGGGAATGGGAGGCGTGGACCAAGTGAGCAGAGGGGGACGGCTCGCCCAGCCATGTTCGAAACCGTCCCCCTTGCCTGGGGAGTCAAACTACGTCGGGGAAAGTAGCGCGAGTAGTCGGGGCATAGGAACCGTCAAAAGTGACAGGGGGCTAGCACCCAGTCTACGGGTCCGTCGCATTTTGAGATAGCTAGTTCTATAAAAGGGGATGTCAACAAAAAAGCTTCTCCTTTGGCTGGTAGCCGAGAAGTTTTTTGTCTCGATATCCAGCCCACTGTTTGCAGATATGGCCCTCGATCGCTCGAGAGGTTCTTCTCTGGATTGCTCTTCCGTTCCCTCGGTTTCATTGTCTCGTGGTGACAGCGCCGTCGATTCTTGAAACTTGGCAAGCGATTCGATTTCGTGGCAACCATGGTTCTATCCGAGGCTCGTAGCCTATCGCTATTTCTGGTTCTCCGAGGGGGCATAGCGTGAGAACGGTGACTCGGTGCCGAAGCACACAGGGTCGAACTAGCTATCTGATACTCCCCTCGAACCGAGCGTCTCAAGAACCACCACCACCCAGGAAAATGGAACGAGCTCTCTGCCAGAGACGCTCAAGCTGCTTGCCGATGTAATTCGTTGGCGTCGAAACACACTCCTTTCTTCCAAATCGTCAAAGTGATCGCTGCAATCTTCCGTGCCAGGGTGAGACGCGCCATTGCCGGTCTCCTTCCTTTTGCCAGAAGCCCAGCATAAAACTCCTGGAACGGTCCCGATCGAGTGCTGGCGGATATCGCGGCACTCTTGAAGATATTTTTCAGATCGTGATTGTGGTTCTGATTCAGGCCTAGCACGGTGACTCGCTCCCGGTTTCGTCGCAGTTGCCCTTTCACAAAGCGGTATTCGCCACTGTCGTGAGTCTCGAGTCCGAATCCGCTATAGGCCCACAGCTGTCGCTTGGTGCGAAAACGATGCGGCGTCTCGACCAGCGCAACCAGCAATGCCGAGCGAATCGGACCCAGATAAGGAATCTGACGCAGTAATTTCACCGCCTGATGTTTCCGGCTCTCCGCCAGCAGATCGCGTCGTGCTCCCTGCCGCAAAGGCTCCAACACATCCAGTTGCTGGTAGAGCCGCTCGGCTCGCAGGCGAACTCCCGGTTCTACGATCTTGGCTAACCATTCCGCACGATGGCGCGGTCGATACACGGCTGGCCCGGCACAAGGTATAGCCCAGCTTCGGTACACGGCCTTGATCCGACTCATGACCCGCGTCAGATCTTTCGTGATCGTCAGATAGCTGCGCGCGAGCTCCTTCAAAGTGCGTACGCCGTTCTCTCCGTGGTAGATCGGGGAGAGATGGTTGCCGCGCAAGAGTTCGGCCAGTTTCCGAGCATCGATACGGTCACTCTTGCTGCCATCCTTTAATAGAGCATTTTTTCGAGGATCGCAGACTAGGACATTTGCGACGTAAGGCTTGAGCAGGTCATACAACCAGGCGGCGGAACTTCCTTCTTCGAAAGTCACCAGCAAGCTGCCGCGCAACCCGCCGATGAACTGCAGAATCGTGGTCGCTTTCGTTTCGAGGATGGACTCCAAGATCAGCTTACCGGCGGAATCCATGACGGCAACTGAGATCGTTGCCTGATGAACATCCATGCCAATATACTTTGCTTGGTTCACAACGGCGCTCCTTTCGGTAGGTGGTGATGCCAATGATCAAAACCTACCGCAAAGTGGGCGCCTTTTATATTGCGTGATAAGCGGATTTCTCGACATCTATCCTGAGCCGTAAGGCCTTGACCGCAATCGAGCGTGGTATCACTATCGCCTCCGACCAAAATAGTTGTCCCAAGGCGGAACCGCGCCGGATTTCGTTGGGTAACGGATTGTGATTGTGAATCAACAAAAGACCTCTCTGAAAGAGAAGGCTATCAGCGAAGCCAAGAAATTCGCGGTGATCGTAGGATACCTCTGGGTGCTTTTCGTCCTGTTTGAAATTCATAAAATCACGATTTTGCGAGGGCAGAACCCAGCGAGCCCACTTGGTTACCGGGTTGGTTTTGCTCTCATCAACGCCTTGATACTGGGGAAGATCATCCTGATTGCAGAGGCCTTCCACTTTGGAGAGAAGTTCAAGGATAGGCCGCTCGTGTACGCAATCCTGTTTAAAGCAGCGGCTTTCTCGGTTCTGTTGGTGTGTTTCGACATTTTGGAGGACGTGATAGCCGGACTGTTTCACCACAAAACGATCGCCGAAAGCATGCCAACGCTGGGCGGAGGAGGGGTGGAGGGGATTTTGCTGGTAGCCCTCATGGTGTTCATTGTGCTGATACCGTTCTTTTCCTTTAGGGAGATCGCCCGCGCTATCGGGGAGGACGAGCTGCTCTCTTTACTCTCCAAGCGCAGAACATCGCGCTGATGAATACGCGATAAGGAGAAGAAGAAAAAGACGTGGAATAAGCAAGAAGAGCAAAAGCAGGATCACTCGGGCAACGGGCCCGTGGACACCTTTGCCGATGGTCCTCTCGACCAGCCAGATCAGTACCTCGAAGGAGAACTAATTGTGAAGCCTAATCGGTTACATCTGCAATCATTTGGGTGGTGCTGCTAATTGGAAACCGGTGTTTTTCCGGATAACTCTCGAGAACAGGATTATCACTAGCTATCTCAGCTTGAGATAGCTGGTTCTATAAAAGGGGATGTCAACAAAAAAGCTTCTCCTTCGGCTGGTAGCCGAGAAGTTTTTTGTCTCGATATCCAGCCCACTGTTTGCAGATATGGCCCTCGATCGCTCGAGAGGTTCTTCTCTGGATTGCTCTTCCGTTCCCTCGGTTTCATTGTCTCGTGGTGACAGCGCCGTCGATTCTTGAAACTTGGCAAGCGATTCGATTTCGTGGCAACCATGGTTCTATCCGAGGCTCGTGGCCTATCGCTATTTCTGGTTCTCCGAGGGGGCATAGCGTGAGAACGGTGACTCGGTGCCGAAGCACACAGGGTCGAACCAGCTATCTGATACTCCCCTCGAACCGAGCGTCTCAAGAACCGACCACCACCCAGGAAAATGGAACGAGCTCTCTGCCAGAGACGCTCAAGCTGCTTGCCGATGTAATTCGTTGGCGTCGAAACACACTCCTTTCTTCCAAATCGTCAAAGTGATCGCTGCAATCTTCCGTGCCAGGGTGAGACGCGCCATCGCCGGCCTCCTCCCTTTGGCCAGAAGCCCAGCGTAAAACTCCTGGAACGGTCCCGGTCGAGTGCTGGCGGATATCGCGGCACTCTTGAAGATATTTTTCAGATCGTGATTGTGGTTCTGGTTCAGGCCCAGCACGGTGACTCGCTCCCGGTTTCGTCGCAGTTGCCCTTTCACATAGCGGTATTCGCCGCTGTCGTGAGTCTCGAGTCCGAATCCGCTGTAGGCCCACAGCTGTCGCTTGGTGCGAAAACGATGCGGGGTCTCGAGCAGCGCAACCAGCAAGGCGGAACGAATCGGACCCAGATAAGGAATCTGACGCAGTAATTTCACCGCATGATGTTTCCGGCTCTCCGCCAGCAGATCGCGTCGCGCTCCCTGCCGCAACGGCTCCAGCGCATCCAGTTGCTGGTAGAGCCGCTCGGCTCGCAGGCGAACTCCGGGTTCTACGATCTTGGCTAACCATTCCGCACGATGGCGCGGTCGATACACGGCTGGCCCGGCACAGGGAATGGCCCAGCTTCGGTACACGGCCTTGATTCGACTCATCACCCGCGTCAGATCTTTGGTGATCGTCAGATAGCTGCGGGCCAGCTCCTTCAAGGTGCGTACGCCGTTCTCTCCGTGGTAGATCGGGGAGAGATGGTTGCCGCGCAAGAGCTCGGCCAGTTTCCGAGCATCGATCCGGTCACTCTTGCTGCCATCCTTTAATAGAGCATTTTTCCGAGGATCGCAGACCAGGACATTCGCGACGTGAGGCTTGAGCAGGTCATACAACCAGGCGGCAGAAGTTCCTTCTTCGAAAGTCACCAGCAAGCTGCCGCGCAGCCCGCCGATGAACTGCAGAATCGTGGTCGCTTTCGTTTCGAGGATGGACTCCAGGATCAGCTTGCCGGCGGAATCCATGACCGCAACTGAGATCGTTGCCTGGTGAACGTCCATGCCAATATACTTTGCTTGGTTCATAACGGCGCTCCTTTCGGTAGGTGGTGATGCGAACGATCAAAACCTACCGCAAAGTGGGCGCCTTTTATATTGCGTGCGATCAGCCGATTTATCGACATCTCTTGATCAACGTTCCCTGCACTCCGACTGTCGAGTTGTTACCCAGAGGCCGTTACCGTTCCTTCGTCCCCCATGTCGGACCCGTAGTTAGGCAAACGGTATCCATTGAAGACAGGCCAAGAGTCGCATCCTTTATGGTGGCCCCGTTCAAAGCGGTAAAGGTGCCGGAAAGTACCCCGCCGGTCTACCGTCACCCCATCCAATGTGATCCCGCGTCCGCTACTGTCTGCAAGGAACACCCCCGAGGTGCTATCCACATTGACTGCGATTGTGCCGGTACCAACGATCTGGCTGTTGTTGATCAGCATGCCGTTGCCATCGATCAGGCCGCCGAGCAGGCCGTGGACTTCCCCTGGCGATGCCTCTGAAAAGCGACAACTGCCCGGTTGTTGATTGCACCCTGGTGGGCATCGTGGGAGAGCACCGCCACCAATGGATGTGTTGCCATTGCACGGGCTCCGTCAACCGTGAGACTCCTGACGAGTGATTAATCAGCGTCTCTCCAGCGATCGTCCGAACTGTTCTCAGGAAGTTGTAATCACCTCGGACACTTGGGCGTGGGTGTTGAGCGTGACGCTCGATGCTAATGGATTGTTATTGTCAATGAATACGACGCTTACACTCGTCGGCACCCCGCTGTCCATTGCCCCGAGTTATTCGTGCCATCGCCCCCGGTCCAGACGGAGGTTTGGCCGAACGTGAAGAGCAAGTAACAGAGAGCAGAATGTCCGGAAATTGAGCGCATCAAAGGCGGCCGTTTGCGATGGGTCAACGCTTGATAAACTCGGTCAGCATTCTTCACTGACATTCTCCTGGTAGAAGAGTAGAATTTGGCCTCAAGACGAAAACAGACCACGCAAAAGTTTCTCTCTCGCCTGCAGGAGCAAAGTGAGGCGACAGAAACCCGTTTAGAGCGGGATTTCCGATTTGGCTCGATTTCGGCGCATCGGTACACTCTCCTTCCTCCTCAGTGGATGAGTCTTCCAGATCCCGTGCGTTACGTCAATGTAGGCGGTATGAAGAAAGGCTGGTAAAAAACTGAAGGCCCAAGCGCCACATAACAGAAGTTTTAAGTTGCGCTGTTTCGCTCTACAGGCCAGAATGCTCAACTTCCTGTCGTTATGAGTATGCCATTCAGGTCTTTCGATTCGGGCCCTTTGAATCGCGCCCAGCCAGCCGCGAACCTCCGCGCTTGAAACTCAAGGTACACGCCCACAGCCACTGCCAATTACTGAACGTGTTGGGCGTCATCCGGGCCAGGTGGTGACCCGGGAAACGCTGCGCGAGCAGTTGTGGTCTTCCGAAACGTTTGTCATTTCGAGCGGGATTGAATACAGCAGTAAAAGAGCTCCCGCGCCGTTCTGGGCGACGGTGCAAGTCACCCGCGCAAGACGCTTCCGAAGCTCGGCTATCGCTTTATAGGACTTGTGGATGTTGTCGCGCGGCCGGGCGTATGATTCGCGACGTCAATTACAACCGGAGCCGGGAAGCTGCTTCACGACGGTGGTGCTTCAGCGACGGAGGAGCCTGAACTTGTGGAAGCGGGCGAGGAAGAAGTCGTCGAGACAAAGTCTGCCCGCGGCCCGTGGGCGCTAGGGGTCGCGCTGACGTCGGCACTGGCAGCTGGCGGATACTTCTACTGGTCACGAATCCAGAGGCGCACCGAGCCTGCTGCGGCCGGAAGAAGGATGCTCGCGGTATTCATCGAGTTGACTGGCGACGTTCGCAGGAATATTTCAGCGACGGGTTGACGGAGGAGATGATTGCGCAACTGGGGCTGATGGACCCGGAACACATTGGAGTAATCGCGCGGACGTCGGTGATGCATTACAAGAGCACGCAGGAGAATGCGGGAGCAGATCGGGGCGCGAGTTGGGAGTCCAGTACGTGTTGGAAGGGAGCGTGAGGCGCGACGCGGAGCGAGTGCGAATCACGGCGCAACTAGAAGCCAACGACCAGTCGCACGTCTGGTCGCATCGGAACACCCCGACAGCTTGCTATCGCTGCAAGGATGCGCGCAGATTTCGACGCAATCGAACTCACCATCGGCAATCCACGTGTACCGCAATCCCCTGGCTCCTTCACCGGCGCCGAAATCCTCGAGGCCTTACGTCTCTTGCAGGGGCGATACTTCTGGAATAAGCGAACGCAAGAGGGTTTTTACAAGGCCACCGACTGTTTTCAGCGGGCGATCGCGAACCGGGGTCATGCCCGTGCCTCACGCGGGGCTTGAAGTGGCGGCTTACTACGTTGCACCACAGAACGAACTAGAAGGCGCGCGCGGCCAAATCATTGGAGTTCGACGAAAGTCTCGCGGAGGCCCACACTTCCCTGGCGCTGATCGCGCAGAATTACGATTGGGACTGAGACAGCGAGCGAACTAGCTGCGACCGGGCAGCACTGGTATGCGGAACACCTCGCTTTTTCAGGGCCGGTTTGACGAGGCGTTCGAAATTTCGAGCGCGCACGGCAACTCGATCCACTTTCATTGATTATCCAGACGGACCATGCGGTGGCTCTCTTGTTTGCGCGGCAATATGACCGGGCCATTGCGCAGTTGGAGGCGGTTAAGAAAGCGGTTGAACCCGGATTCTCTCGTGCCGCAGATTGGGTTGGGCTGATGAGAGGACGCACCGAAGAAGCATTCGCCGATGTGGCAAAATTCCCGCGCGAAGATAAGCACATGTGCATATGGATATCAGACTTACATCTATGGTCTTGCAGGCCGGCCGAAAAGGACGCAGAGGAGGCCCTGGACAAATTACTGGATTATGGGCGCCATGAGCCGCTCGACCCTATGGTATTCGTGGTGCCTTACATCGGAGTTGGGGACAAGGATAAGGCTCTCAGCTACCTTGAGAAATCAATAGCAGCGGCTCCACCTGGATTAGTATCGCTCAAGGTAGATCCCGTCTGTGACCCGCTTCGAGTGGGGATCCGCGCTTCCAGAGCCTTTTGCGACGTAGGCCTGGCCCAATCGGCAAGCGCGAACTTTCGCCACGTCTGGCAAGACTGGCGTCAGGTGGA
>CAVRLE010000006.1:0-123621 GCA_963721825.1 uncultured Acidobacteriota bacterium
AGATCGGAGAGACCTCCCGCAGCGCCAAGGGACCGGGCGACAACTTCGAGCATGTGATTTCGGATAACCAGATCCATAATATCGGGCTGGTTTATCCGGCAGCCATCGGCATCTGGATTGCCCAAAGCAGCCGCAACACGATTTCGCATAACGACATTCACGATCTCTTCTACACGGCCATCTCGGTCGGCTGGACGTGGGGCTACGCAGCCAACCAGTGTAATCACAACATCGTCGAATTCAACCACCTGTACAACATCGGCAAGGGCGTCCTCAGCGACATGGGGCGCAATGCTACACCTGGGCGTCCAGGGCGGCACGGTGATCCGCAACAATCTGATCCACGACGTCACGTCGTTCACATACGGCGGTTGGGGCATCTATCCCGACGAAGGGTCGAGCGACATGGTGATCGAGAACAACATCGTCTTTCGGACCAAGAGCGCCGGCTTCCACCAGCACTACGGCGCCAATAACACCGTACGCAACAATATCTTCGCGCTCGGTACCGAGTATCAACTGATGCGCACGCGAGCGGAGGACCACCTCTCCTTCACCTTCGACCGCAATATTGTGTATTTCGAATCCGGGCTGCTGCTCGGCAGCAATTGGACTGGCACGCAGTTCCGCATGAACCACAACCTCTACTGGGACGCCCGCGGCAACCCCATTCGACCCAGGGGGAAGTCATGGGACGACTGGAAGGCTTCGGGTCAGGACACCGACTCGGTGATCGCCGACCCCTTATTTGCCGACCCGGCCAGTGGCAATTTCAAACTCTCGCCGCGCTCCCCCGCCTGGAAACTGGGATGGAAAGCGATTGATATGTCGACAGTAGGTCCAAGGCCATGAAGTTTTCAGCGAACGTACACCATCCGCTGTCCGCCCGCCTTGTGGGACAGACTTCAGTCTGTCCGCCGGCTTTGGCCGGTGTGCCATTACCCGGGAATCCTCGTGCGCGGCAACTATTCCGAAATTCACTGCCACAGACTTTACTGTGTGCCTTCCTCCTCAGCACACCCGCCCTGGCAGTCGAACGAGCCGCCTACGATGTAAATGGCCGCCTCACTGCGCTCCTCTCCAACGCCGAGGACGTGCCGGTCGCGACCAATGTTGTAGCCATTCTCCCCACCGGCAAGCGCATCTCCCTCCAACGCCGCACCGAAGCCCGGCGCAGCGGTGACGCACTCACCTGGTCCCTCTCCTTCGAACTCCCCGACGGTGGACATGGAACCATCGACCTCAAATCCGTGGAGGACGCCTCGGGGGTGCATTACACGACCGCCCTCGCCGCCGAATCCACGCTCGAAATCGACGCCATCGAAGTCGTCGTCGACCTCCCGCGCGCTGCTTTCGTCAAGGGGAGCGTGACCCCTGACAATGCGCCTCCGGTGACGCTCGCCGTTAGCAAGCCGGGCAGTCCGGTCATGTTCCGCGGCGACGCAAAGACGCTGCATTTCACCGGCTCCACCGGCATTCTCACAATCGACGCGACTTTCGACCAACCCCACACCGTAAGCGTGGTCGATCGCTGGGACACTACCGGCCGGTCGTACCAACTTCGCACCGTCCTGATGAAGGGTCCGGTGTACTCCGGCGCCAAGGCCAGCCTCACCACCACGCTGCTTCTCGCTAGCAATCCGCCCGCGCCCCCGCCCGTCCACCTCACGCTGGATACTTCGAGGCCGCGCTACAGCTTCGACGGCTTTGGCGGCAACTATTGTTGGGACACGAAGTCGCCCATCGCTGACTACACCATGCAGAACCTGAAGGTGAGTTGGGCGCGCAGCGAAATGAAGTTGCTCCAGTGGGACAAGCACCGCGACTCGCCCCCGCCCGACGTCCGCGGCGATCTCGAGCGAAATGATGCGGCGCTTCCAGCAACAGCACATTCCATTCGTCATCAGCATCTGGTGGCTCCCCGAGCGCTTCTACACCGACGCGTACGAACAACCCAGGTCCGCCCACAACCGACTGATCAAGCCTGACAAATGGGAGGAGTTGCTCGACCTCATCGGCAGCTACCTGCTATATGCCAAGCGCGAATATTCCGTCGAGCCCGACTTTTTCTCGTTCAACGAATCCAACATCGGCGTTTACGTCGCTCTCACGCCGGAGACCCATCTGGAAGCCATCAAACGCATCGGCGCGCACTTCCGCAAACTCGGCCTCAAGACCAGGATGCTGCTGGGCGACGCCACCGGTCCGAGGGACACCCACAAGTTCGTATTGGAAGCCGCATCCGATCCCGAAGCACTGCAGTACGTCGGCGCGGTGGCTTTCCACTCTGGGGCGGCGGCACGCCCGAGCAGTACGCCGCCTGGGGAGATGTTTGCGGAATGGCTCCACCTTCCGCTGCTGGTGACGGAGATGGGCGTCGATGCCGCGGCGTATCATAACCGCGCATACACCAGTTACCACTACGGTTTGGAAGAAGCCAAAATGACGCAGGAGCTTCTCACTTACGCGCGTCCGCAAGGCACCCAATTCTGGCAGTTCACCAACGACTACGGCCTTGCGCGCGTACAGGACAACGCGGTGCAACCCACTGCGCGTTTCTACCTGGTGAAACATTTCACCGACACTCACGCCGCCACACTCCGACGCTCTCGCCGCAACGTCGGATCAGCCAGTCGTCCTTTACACCGCGTTTCGCAAAGGGGAAATCTACACGCTCCACATCCTGAATATGGGGCCGAGCAGGGAAGCGGCTCTCTCAGGACTGCCCGACGCTCAGTGGCGCATCGTCGAAACTACCGAAGCCTCGCCGTATCAGCCGAAGGATGCGCTTCGAATCACGACCGCCAACCTGCAGCTGACATTGCCTGCCAGATCCCTGGTCACCCTGGCGACCGCCCCATAACCGCGTCAACGCATCCCCGTGCGACAGACGATCGTTTTTTGTCGTCTGTCGTCTGCAACGTTTGCGTTGCGGGCCGTTTCCAATGGTCTCTGCCGACGCCTTTTACCGGCGCTTCCGGCCCCGTTCCAAACCCATTACGATACGTCCTGTCAATAGAGACCCGCCGGCGGGTACTCTATCGCAAAGTAACGTTGCATCGGATTTTGCAGTCTGGTAGGACTTCGTAAAATCTGATACCAGGTCTAAACTCAGGAGAGCGGTCGTTTTTCATCGCGGAACCAGACGTCCAGCCAGGTACTCCCGCGCAGCCACATTCAGGAAGGAAGCAACCTAATAAATGTCCACCAGTGTCCCCGCCAAAGGCCAACCCGTCTTCGCGCACAGCGCATTTCCGCGAGGTTCGTCCATAGCCTTAGCCCTTGCCCTGTACGCCAGTGTCACTTTCTCCGCCGCGATACCGATCTCCACCAGCGCTACCTACGAGCAGAATTTCGATGGGATGGGCACACCGGCGACGATATCGACAGCCTCGACCCTCCCCACCGATTTCCGCGCCGACACCATCCCCACCGCCGGAGCCGTCCGTACCGTGGGCACGTTGACCGCGGCCCTCACCACCGTCGCGCGTGCCGGCGGCGCCAGCCTGTCAACGTCGGCTGCCAACGGCAGCTATAACTTTGGCGCGGGCACTGCGGCTCTGGGCAACACCGACCGATCGCCCGGCTTTCTCTCCTCCGGCACGGCGACCGTCAGCGGCAATCTCTACGCTCAGTTGGTGAACAATACCGGCGGAAGCCTGTCAGGTCTGCAGCTCGCCTACAACATTGAAAAGTACCGCATGGGCTCCAACGCCGCCGGATTTCGCATCCAGTTGTTCTATTCGACCGATGGCAGCGCCTGGACCAGCGCCGGCGCCAACTTCCTCACCAGTTTCGTTGCCGACGCCAACAACAACGGTTTCACCACCGCCCCGGGAGCGACCGTAGCCGTCAACAATATGCTGGCCGTTTCCCATTCCTAACGGCGGCAACCTGTACCTGGCCTGGAATTACTCAGTCTCCTCCGGAACCACCACCACCAATGCGCAGGCGCTCTCGATCGACGATGTATCGATCCTGGGTGTTGCAGGTAATTCTCCGACGAATCCCTCCGGAACCGGCGCGGCCAGTCCCAATACCGTGCAGGCGGGAAACTCCACCCTGCTCACGGTCGCCGTTACTCCCGGCACGAATCCCACCAGTACCGGTCTCGCCGTGACGACCGACCTCTCTTCGATTGGCGGCGCGGCCGATCAGCAGTTCTTTGACGACGGAACGCACGGCGACGCAACCGCCGGCGACAACATCTTCTCCTTCCAGGCTTCGGTGCCCGCGGCCACAAGTGCGGGAGGCACATCCCTCCTGGCCACGATCACGGACGCGCAGGTGCGTTCAGGCACGGCCTCAATCGCGCTGACCGTGACCGCCAACTCTCCGTCTCCCACCGGTACGGGTTCCGCCAATCCGAACAGCCTGCAGACTGGAAATATCACCCTCCTTACGGTCACGGTCACGCCCGGTTCGAATCCGCCCAGCACGGGGCTCAGCGTCGTCGCGGATTTAAGCTCGATTGGCGGCTCCCCCACGCAGCAGTTTTTCGACGATGGGACACACGGCGACCTGGTGCCGGGTAACAACGTCTTTTCGTTCCAGGCGACCGTGAGCCTCAGCGCTACCTCAGGCGCAAAGTCACTTCCCGTCATAGTCAGCGATGCCCAGGCGCGCAGCAGCAACACGTCCATTGCACTGACCGTATTGCCTCCCCCTCCCCCAAACACAGTCAAGATCAGCCAGGTTTATGGTGGCGGCGGCAATTCCGGCTCGACGTTCATGAACGACTTTATCGAGCTCTTTAACGAGTCCAATAGCGCCGTGGACGTCGGCGCCTGGTCTGTGCAGTATAGTTCGGCCATGGGCACCTTGCCCTGGCTCGTCTCGAACCTCTGCACCGCGACCTGCCTGATACAACCGGGCCACTACTTCCTGGTCCAGGGAGCTGCGGGCGGCGGTGGCACGACAGCTCTTCCGATAACTGACGCCCCCGGCAGCCTCAATCTCAGTTCGTCAGCCGGCAAGGTCGCTCTCGTATCGAGCACCACGGCGCTGACCGGCGGTTGCCCGACTGACCCCTCGATCGTCGATCTGGCGACCTATGGATCTACCAGCTGCGCAACGTCTGGCCCTGGACTCAGCAACACCACCGCGATCGTCCGCAAAGGTAACGGCTGCACGGATACCGACAACAACTCTAACGATTTCGTGGCCGTGGGTCCGATTCCGCGCAACAGTTCCGCGCCGTCGAATTTCTGCGGCGGCGATCCAACCCAGATCTCCGGTTTGGGTACAGCCACCCCCGGGATCCTTCGAAGTTTCCGGCGCAACCCTTTTGACTGTTGCAGTAAATCCCGCCACGTCTCCGGCTAGCACCGGATTAACCGTCTCCGCCGACCTGACCGTCATTGGGGCCTCCGCCTCGCAGACATTCTATGACGACGGCACGCACGGTGACGTCACGGCAGGCGACAATGTGTTCTCGGTACGAGTAACCACCGGCGACGGGCTTGCCACCGGCGTCAAGTACATGTTCGCCAGCGTGTCCGACGGGCAGGGCCGCACGGCGAAGGTTCCGATTACTCTCACCATCGAGAGTCCCACCTGTGGAGTGGAGCGCTGGTCCGTCAAAATCGGCTCCGATCCGGACGCGGCGCTGGTCAACCTGGACAGCGTCACGAAGACCACCATCAACGATCTTCGCAACGTAACGGCGCCGGCCAACCCGCCTCTCGATGCGCGCGTTCAGCCCCAGGAAGTTACCCAATACAGTATCAACGGCACCTTGACCGTGTACAAGAAGGAGACCGACGTCGACTACCACATCGTGATTCAGGATAATGCCGGCCGCACCATGGTGACAGAGATACCCTCACCCGCCTGCGTCACCGCCGGCAGTCCCTTCCTGGCCGGTGTCATGAATGCCCGGGCGAAGTTCGATGCCCGCTTGGCCGTCACGCCGGATTTCCAGACTGTGAACATCCCCGTGCAGATGAAGGGCGTAGCGTTCTTCGATTTCATTCACGGGCAGACCGGCGTCGCGCCCAACGGTATTGAAATCCATCCCATTCTGGATATCGGTTTCCCGGCGGACATCTCTACGCAACTCACGGTTACGACTTCGGGCTTTGTGTATAGCCCGGTAACCAAGCTTTACTCGGGCACCATCACGGTGGTAAATAACGGAGCGACAGCGAGCGGCCCGGTGAGTGTCGTGCTGTCAAATCTCCCGGCTGGGTAACGGTCTCCAACCCCGTGGGCACGTTCGGCGGCGATCCGTACCTGGCGGTAACCACCGGAGCCACCGGCATCAATGCAGGCCAGACGATTACGATACCGGTAAAATTCAGCAATCCGTCGAACTCGCTGATCTCGGTAACTATGAAGGTATATTCTGGAGCACTGAACTAATTCAAGGAAAACATAATGATCAAAAAATATCTCTTGCTCGGTTTACTCTCAACTGCCCTCCCGGCATGGGCGAACACTTATTTCGTATCGATTAACACCGCCTCCATTTCAGGTGTCGCCGGAAGCCTGTTCTTTTCCTTCGGGCCGGGAGCCCTTCCGTTCGATCCGGCCAATGCGATTGTTAGCGGCTTCAGCGGTGGAACGTTAGGCGCAGTCCTATCCCCAGCCGGTTCGGGCACGTTGCCTGGAACCCTGACGCTCGACAACAACGGCCCGCCGGAGAACTACCAACAGTCCTTCTTCACTTACGGGAGCAAGATCAGTTTTTTTCTGTCGTTAACGGGTGCGGGATCGTCGGCAATCCCAGCCCCGGGCGCGATTGGCGGTACGGACCTCGCTTTTTATCTTCTGGACGGAAGTGATAATCCATTGCTGACAGACGATCCCAATGGCACGGTCTTCGACGCTTCCATTGCTCCGAAAACCGGCCAGGTTTCCTTCGCGACATTCACGAATAATGGAGGGCCATCGGTAGTATCCGTGACGGCGGTCCCCGGAGCCCGGTTCCATGCTATTGCTGCTCAGCGGGGTGATGATGATAGGCGTCGGGATTCGGCGTTCGTAACACAGACTTTAGTCTGTGACTGCGACAGACGATCGTTTTTGTCGTCTGTCGTCTGCAACGTTCCGGCGCAGGCCGTTTTTTCAACGCTGTCCGCCGGCAGTTTTTGCCGGCGTCTTCTTCGCTGTTTTCAAATCCGGTCCGCATCCCACCAAACCTTCTCAAGCTTTTCACGCCCAACTCCAAAGTATTCCGGCCTCAGTACCAGGACTACCAATCATAGTGGTCCTAAACCTTTGTCTTATCTGAACTTACGTGGTTAAGCGCTATCGATTTATAACTTCATCTTGTATACATAGATTAGTTAACAAATTCTACGGGCCGACAGAAAATGTTGGTTACTGCAAAGCAAGGTGATTATGAACGGACGACTTATGAAGTTACTGGCAGCAATCTCGTTAGGATCGGCAGCGGGATTCGGCGCAACAGTTACGATCAGCCTCGGTAGCAATCCCTTTCCGAATGGAGCATCGGCTCCCTATGTTGGGACGGTTGGCGGAGTACCAAACACCACCATCATCTGCGACGACGATTTTGACCTGGTCACCTCCAATGAAACCTGGACGGCCACCGCACTCACACTGAGCAACCTTAACTCCTCAAACTACACGACCACTCAATTCGGTAGCTCCTACAGCCTGTCGGTCGCCACCAAGCTGTATGATGAGGTCGCCTATCTGGCTCTACAATTCGCTTCCAACCCGACATCCGATTGGTCCGCAATTCAAACGGCCCTCTGGCAGGTCTTCGACTCCAATGTTTCATCGGTCGGATCCACGGGACAGACCAGTTCGGCATACTGGTCGTCACAGGCGAGCACTAACTACGCGTCCGTCGCTTCGATGGCTTCCCGCATTCAGATTTTGACGCCCATTGCAGGCACTCAAACCTCCGGGCATGGTCTGCCGCAGGAATACATCACCATCTCAGGCACTCCGGAGCCGGCGACTTATACGTTGTTTGGCGCGGGTCTGCTGCTTCTCTCCCTGGGAACATTTCGCCGCAGCAGCAAGAAAGTAAGTTAGTCGTCCCTTCAAAACTCCACTAACGCTGTAGGACAGGTCATCGTTTCTTGTGGCCTGTCTTGCCGGCGCTCTTTGCCGGCGCTTCTCTGCCCTGTTTTGAATCTCACCTCTTACAGCGAAATCACCGGCTCCTCCCTTCCCGCCCGGCTTCAGTTCGTCAATCCGGATTCCGATTGGTCCTCCCGATCTCCCGTGATTGCCACAGACGCTGCCGGCAACACCTATATCATCTCCGCCACCGGGACCGACCAATTCGGCAATTTCGACGGCATCACCGCCACCAGGCGCGACCCGTCGAACACCGTGTTGTATTCCTTTTCCTTCGCTCCGCAGCAGGACGCCACGCCATCCCGCAGGTCAATCCCCTGCTGCACCCGACTCCGACGCCATTCATCAATGGCCGCATCCATCGTAGTTTATGGCATATCCACCGGCGCGCCTGCCGCGTGACTTTCAGGCGATTCCCGTCCCCGCACCAATCATCGATGATTCAAAAAGCAGCACGACGGCATCTTGATGAACTGTAGTACAACAGATCAGATGCAGTTGACCGTTGGCACGCTCCTGGGTCCTTACGAAATCACCGCGCCACTGGGCGCCGGCGGCATGGGCGAAGTCTACAAGGCACGCGATACGCGCCTGGAACGGATGGTCGCCGTAAAGGTCCTTCCCGCCGACAAGGTTGCCGACCCTTCGCGGAAGCAGCGCTTTATCCAGGAGGCGCGCGCCGCCTCCGCTCTGAACCACCCCAACATCGTTACTCTTCACGACATTTCTCGGGCGGCATCGACTTCCTGGTGATGGAGTATGTCCCGGGCAAGACGCTCGAACACCTCATCCCGCGCAAGGGCCTGCGCCTGGGCAACACTCTCAGAATATGCCGTACAGATTGCCGACGCGCTCGCTGCCGCTCACTCCGCCGGTATCGTTCAAACCTGGTTTATTACTATTCGGAGGAGGACCATTTCCGCTGTTTGTATGCGCGCCGGCTCAATCCCGCCACAAAGAAGCCGCTCGGCGATGCATTCGCCGTCCGCCACTTTCACGGCGACCAGCGCCCTGCCGATGGAACTGCCACAGGGTACGGCCTGACGACGGACCGTCTGTACCTGCCGATGGTGAACCAGAAGGGCAATATCTGGCTGGCGGAACCGGAGACCTCCCGCTGAGGATCGCCCCATCTCTTGACGACCCTCAGTTCATGGACTTGCCATCCAATTCAAATGATCTTGGTCATGGCAAAGTTGCGGCGCAAGCTGGCGTCGTCCATCAGGCTCGCCTTTCGGATGCGCATTCGCATTACGCCGCCGGACGGGGCTGCGGCTGATAGAGCTTCACTTTTATTTCATTCTCATGCAGCCGGGCTTGCGCCAGATCATGGGCCGCCTGCATGCGTATCCAGATGTCGGGCGTGGCGCCGAAAGCCTTGGAAAGACGGATCGCCATGTCTGGAGACACGCCTGGCCGTTGACGAGACGTGAAAGAGTGGTTCGGCTGACTCCGAGCGCCTTTGCCCCTTCTGTAACGGACAGGCCAAAGGGTTCAAGGCAGTTGAGCCGGACCGACAGGCCGGGGTGCGGCGGATTCTTCATAGGCATTGGCATTCTCTCCTTCACTTCTAGTGGTAGTCAATCAGTTCAACGTCGTCGGCGTCGCCATCGGCGAAACTGAAAACAATCCGCCAGTTGGCGCGTACAGTCACTGACCAGAGGCCTTTCATATCGCCCTTGAGGGGATGAAGATGAAAGCTGGTCATGCTCATGTCATCGATGGTCTGGGCTTCGTTCAGCTGGGCGAGGATGGTGCGTACCTTATCGAGCAGATCGGGACGAATCCCGCTCCCATCATCCTTTTCAAAGAGCCTCTTCAGGCCCTTGTGTCAAAACCCGACTATCATACCGCACTGTAGCGCGTATCGCATCGCGCGTCAATAGGCCTGCTTTCGTCGGCGCACGACATGATAGTGTGTTCACGCCGATTGATGCCGATGCTATCCTGACCAGGGGTCCGCCCCCCATTTTCCCCGAACCTGCACGAATCCCACGCCCCCAACGTCAAACGCTCAGGAGGCGCTAATTGCTCGACAAGCTGATCCTCTCCTCTGTATTCTTCGGCGCCATTTTTGCCGCCGACGCCCCTCGCACAATCGTCTACACCGGCCTGATCCGGTGTGGCGGTTGTCTCTCATCCAACTTCGACAAGGGCTACGTCTTCCAGATGACTGACAGTGGGCACAACCCCTCGACAGGCCTGGCCGTCTATAAGCCCGACGGCACACTGGCCTACCAGGAAAACATCATCGCGCCCGACGGCACGCCCGCCTACCTCCGACAGGAGGGCGTTGCAGCCGATACCGACGGGACCGTAATCCTCGCGATGTGGTACGGAGGCTACGGCGGAATCGCGCCCGTTAAAGGCGGCGGTATCGTCGTCCTCAATCCCGAGGGCAGACAGGTCCAGTTCATCGATACGGACCGGTTCATGCCCAACGCCCTGTGCTTCGCGCCTGACCATTCCATCTGGACCCTCGGCACGCAATTCGGCCCGCATGACGGCGACATTCGTGGCGCCGATTATCCTTTGGTCCGCCACTATTCCCGGGACGGCAAACCAATCGGCGCCTTCCTTCACCGAGCCTCCTCCCCTAGCGGCCTGGCGCCGGGAGGCAGTGGACTCTCCTGGATGCAGGCTGCCGGCGACAGGATCGGCATGATGACCTATCCAGGCATGGTCTCCGATACTGCCACCTGGGTCGAGTTGGACTTTGCAGGCAACGAAATCGGACGCTGGATAGTGGCCCAAAAAGGCGATATGGAGGCTGGGTATTTACCGCGGACGGACGCCTCTTCGCGCACCCCTATAACGCCCAGTCAAAAAAACGCGACCTAATGGTCTTCAACACATCAACATCGTCGTGGCAAACGGTAACCGGCGGACTCGATTCGCAATTAATGGGTGCGGACGGCAGCAACCTGGTGTTCCTCGGTCAGGCCGAAGCCGGCGTGCAGTTGGTGTGGGTCCCTCTATCTCAAATTCATTGACCACAGCCTCGATATGCAACGAATTCTTCTCGCTCTATTACTGTCGCCGTTCCTCCTGCGCGCCCAACCGGACCCGGCACTTGAGGCTTTTAAGGTCTGGGACCGTCAACATCCTGCATCGGACCGCGAAGCCCACGCTGCGTCTCTGGTCGAGGCATCCGGGCAGTGGGTGGCAAAGTGGCCGGATAGCAGGTTCGCCTGGACTCAGCGAAGGCAGTCGCTCGGCGAAACCCAAAATCGTTCACCCGAACTCTGGAAGCAGGTTGATGAGAATCTGATTCGGCTGAACCCTCCCCACTCCTACGCGGTCACCATGGCTGCATATGATTGGGTGACGTACCATTTCAATCTGAAAGAGGCGATCGCGCTGCTCACTTCCGAGATCGCCTGGCACGACTCCCAGATCCGCCCGACCGCACCTGAGGTCCCCTCGCTCGGCTACTTCATTGATGAAGCCGAATGGGCAGGCGCCGTATTTGGATCCCTGTGTACGTTGGCATACGCTCGGATTCAGTTGAAAGAGTTCGATCAGGCCCGAATCACCCTCGCCCGAATTCGAGGCTGGCTGGATGGCGATTTCAAACGTTTTTTCGATCAGGACCCGATGGAAGCCTTCCCGGATCATGAATCCAAGTTCTTGATGCTTTCCGCCGAGTTGGCCCGCGCGGAGGATAAAAAGGCGGATGCTCTGGCATTCTATCGGCGGTGATCACAAACCCGTGGTATCACCGCTGGAACCCGAGTGGTTACGTCCAGACGACCCGTGATCTATGGAAGGAAATGGGACGCTCAGAAGAGGATTGGGCAGCGTTTTCGCACATCGAACCTCTTCCCGCGGGCGTGCCGGTGGAACACGCATCGTTTTCGCCCTGGGTTGCGCTGAACTATAAGCTGCCGGAAATCGACATTGCACCAGGT
Source organism: uncultured Acidobacteriota bacterium (assembly GCA_963721825.1). GTDB lineage: Bacteria > Acidobacteriota > Terriglobia > Acidiferrales > UBA7541 > Palsa-295. Next base: position 11,970 of record CAVRLE010000006.1, read on the forward strand.
TTCGCGGGATGGACTGTCAAAGACTTCCGGGGAAAGGCGACGATCGTCTATCTCTGGGCCTCGTGGTGCGCGCCGTGCTGGGCGCACCTGGCCGATATTCAGCATCTCTATGACACGATAAAGGATCGCAATGACATTCAAGTCGTCACACTCAGCGTCGACGAAGATCCGGATAAGCTTCGCGCATTCATGAAAGAGAAGAGCTACACCTTTCCGGTGATGGTGAGCAAACCGTACGTCGACAAGCTACTCCCCAAGAGGATCATGGGACAGCACTGGATCGTCGATCGGGGCGGCGCAATCCGCTTGCAGCGCACCACCAACCGGTGTTTCCAGCAAGCCTTTGTCGACGAAGCCATTTACAAACTCCAGCAGGTCGCAGGCCTCTCGGATCTGTCTCCTCCCTAACGCAGCCAGGCTTGCGGCTGTCTGAAGAGGATCGGTTCGCAACCGCCTCAGAGATAGGTGATCAGCACGGATAAGGGTTGCAGGTAAGCTGATTCCTAGGCAAGCAGTGCGCGGCGCACGGCCTCCGGTTCACGCGCAATCACGGTGAGAAACGCCAGGCAACCCCACGACTCAAGGCTTCGAATTCAAGCCCGGACCAATCTTCGCGAACATCATCGTCGCCGACGAAATCAATCGCACCACGCCGAAGACGCAGTCAGCGCTGCTCGAAGCAATGAACGAATCGCAAATCACTGTCGACAATCACACTCACCCGCTCCCGAAGCCGTTCCTGGTTCTCGCCACCCAGAATCCGATCGAGCACCACGGCACCTACCCCCTGCCGGAATCGCAGCTCGACCGTTTCTTGATGCGCATCCGCATGGGCTATCCGGATCGCGAGAGCGAAAAAAATATCCTGCGCAACAACGCAGGCCCGTCGCCGGCCGAGTCGGTCGCGCCGATGATGGACGCAACCGACGTTCTCTCGATGCAGGAAGCGGTCTCGCACATTAAAGTCGAAGAAAGCCTGCTCGATTACGCGCTCGAAATCGTCGAGCGCACGCGCCAGACAGAACAGCTGAGCCTGGGCGTAAGCCCGCGCGGCGCCGTCATGCTCCATCGTGCCGCACAGGCGCGCGCGTTTCTAGAAGGCCGCGATTATTGCCTGCCGGACGACTTCAAGCGCCTGATCGTTCCGGTATTTTCGCACCGCGTGGTCGTCAGCTCGCGCTACGTTTCTACACAGAAAAAATCCGAGCAGGCCGAAGCCATTCTCCGCGAAATTCTCGAAACCACCCGCGTTCCACTCTAATGCAGGAAACATTCGCAGCACGATGGTGGCGGGGACGCGATCGTCCCGGCTGGAAAAACTTCGGCATCGCGATGCTGGTTCTCTCCGTCGCACTGCTCGTCTCGCTCTTCTCCGCCGCTGCAGCGCAATCCGGCCGCATTTGGGTTGCTGCTGGCGCCACAGTCGTAGCGCTCGGCATGGCCGGCTGGGTGGCGATCACGATCGTTCCGGCGCTCGCGCGGCGCACGAGTCTTCGCTGGTTCGTCTATCAAGTGGACTACCGCCTGACGCGCGAAGGAATCATTTATCTCGGCGCGGTCTTTATTCTCGTGCTCGCAGCGGTTAACACCGGAAACAACCTGCTCTTCATGATTCTCGCCTGCACGCTTGCTGGAATCTTGATTTCCGGAGTGCTGTCACGCGTTGTTCTCACTGGTGTCGACTTGAAATTCGACATGCCCGAGCACATTTTTGCGGAGCAGCCGGTGCTTGCAGAACTCGAACTGCGAAACGAGAAGCAGACGTGGCCTTCGTTTTCGTTGCTGGTCGTAGGCGAGACGAAGAAAAGCACGACCCAGGTGCTCACGCGCCCCGTATATTTTCCCTACATTCCCCGGCAAAGTGCAGCGCGCCAAAAAGTAGAACTGACTTTCCCAAAACGCGGCGTTTACCGCCAGGACGCATTCGGCATTCGCACCCGCTTCCCGTTCGGCTTCTTCGAGAAAACTCGCACAGTCGCCTCGAACATCGAAATCACAATCTACCCGCGTGTCCAGCCCGCGGACCAGTTCTACGAAGTGCTCCCGCTGCTGAGTGGCGAAATGGCCAGCTATTTCCGCGGCCGCGGCCACGAATTGCATTCGCTGCGCAATTATCAGCCCAACGACAGCGCCCGCTTCGTCGATTGGAAAGTCACCGCGAAAACCGGCCGCGTGATGGTCCGCGAATTCGCTCGCGAAGATGAGCGCCGCGTGATGCTGGTGCTCGATCCATTCATCGGACCGGCTCGAGCCGATTTGGGTCCGCTTGCAGAAACGGAGCATGCAGACCGCTTCGAGCGCGCCGTCTCGATGGCCGCCTGCATCGCCTGGCACTTCCACGAAATTAATTCCGTGATGCAATTTCGCACAGACCGTTTTTTAACGCCCATGGCCACCGCCAGCGAAATTATCTACGACACATTGCGCGAACTCGCCCTCGTAGAACCGAATTCCTCATCAACAGGCGGAACATTTCTGAACGCCCTCGCAAGCGAGCAAGAAATCTTCAAGATCATAATCACCAGCCGCCCGCAAGCAGCAATCCCCAGTTCGCTCTGGTCTTCTTCCTATTTCGTCTTCATCGACACGTTGTAGCTGGGAGGGCCTCAATGACTCAAGACGAACTCCTTCGTCGGCTGGATGAACTTAGATCACGTGGCCGTCTGATATTCTTAATTGGAACACCACTGGCCCTGCTACTTGAAACGCCAATCATTGTTTATGTTTTGAAAGTGCAGCTTTCAATGCCACCCTCTCGAAGAACGGTGGCCCTGCCCTTGGCCGGTCTGACGGCTTGCTTCTTCATCGTTGCAGTCTTCTATCTCGTCGTTCAGCGCAGCATCGCTAAGAATTCTCCCTTATGCCCGCTCTGCGCAGGAAGAATCACGTGGCGGGAACGGGCGAGCGTCCTAGCTTCCGGCCGATGCCCACATTGTTCCTGCGAATTGTTTCGAGATTCTCATAGCTGAAGCAGACGAGCTTGTGGCAGCCGTTCCCGGCAGACAAGAACCCACACTGAAGCGAGGCATGCGAGAATGCATCTCGCATGGGCGTTCAACTGAAAGCGCGCGCGCGCCGGACTCTTCAATCGCGCTTGCTCGCGTGGTTTCGCGTACATCGTCGCGAATTGCCGTGGCGCGCAAGCTGCGATCCCTACCGCGTCTGGGTAGCCGAAATCATGCTGCAGCAAACCCGTATTGCCGCAGTGATTCCCTACTACGACCGTTTCCTCCGCCGCTTCCCCGATATGCGCGCACTCGCGCGCGCACGCCAGCCTGAAGTTCTGAAATTCTGGTCAGGCCTCGGCTACTACAGCCGCGCAAGAAACTTGCACGCCGCCGCCAAGACAATCGTCGCAAAGCACAATGGTGAATTCCCGCGAAGCCTCGAAGCCGCGCTCAGCCTTCCGGGAATCGGGCACTATACGGCTGCCGCTGTATTGAGCATCGCGTACGACGAACCTCTCGCTGTGCTCGATGGCAACGTCGCCCGCGTACTCGCGCGGCTTGGTGCGGTACGCGGCGATTTGCGCGAGCCGCGCGCATGGCAAAATCTTTCAAACGCAGCGCAACAACTACTCGCGCGCAAAGCCGCAAGCGATTGGAATCAAGCGCTGATGGAACTAGGCGAGACGATCTGCACTCCACAATCTCCGCGATGCGCGGATTGCCCCATCAATCCATGGTGCGACGCCCATGCCCAAGGCCTCGCAAATGAAATTCCCGCACCCCGCAAAAAGCGTGCCGCGGTAAATATCAAAATCGCAGCAGCGATTTTGTGCGATCCCCAAGGCCGCACGCTGTTGGTGAGAGATCCCGGCGCGCACGACGGAGTTCTATTTTCGCGCATGTGGCAATTCCCAGCCGTCGAAGTAAAGCGAAACGCCCGCAGCGAACTCACAAAGCATCTCCGCGCCACCCTCGGCATGAACGGCGTCACGCTCGAAGCGCTCCGCGAAGCGCGCCACGGCGTTACGTTTCGCAATGTGACGTTGCTGCCTTTCCTTGCCCGGGTCGACCGCCTGCCTGAGCAGACCGGAACACGAGGCCGCGTTCTGCCACTCAAGAGCGTTGCCCGAGTTCCAATTTCAAGCGCAACTCGCAAAATCGCGAACGCCGCGACCAGCGTGCACGTCTAGCAACGCCCATTGGCCGATTAGCAGCGCTACAAGCGCCGTGAGAAACAGGCCCCCTCCGCAAGTGTTAGCATCGCATTAGGGCCATGTCCGCATCCGCCGCACGCATCAGCGCGCCGCCTCTCTCGGCGGTGCAACGATATTTCGAGGTCTCGCTCTATCTCCTCGTTCTAACGAGCGTGGTCGCCGTCGTCTCCACAGGAAAGCTGGACCCGTTTTCGAGCGTCGTGCCTGTTCTCGCGCTGGCTTACAAAGGTTTCCGGCTCTGGCGTGGTAAGGGACCGGAGCTTTCAGTGCGGTTGGCCACGTGGCTGGTGCTCGCGTATTTTTTATTCTTTCCCTTCGACCTCTGGGTTATCTCGCGCAATCTCGCATCCGGCGCACCCAATCCGGCACTCTATTCCGCACTTCTCTCCGCGATTCACCTGCTACTCTTCGCCGTGATTGTGCGCTTGTACTCAGCGCGCACAAATCGCGACTATGCGTTTCTAGCTGTCCTCGCGTTCGCGTCAATTCTTGCTTCGGCGATTCTCACGGTCGAAACCGGCTTCCTGATTTCACTCGCGATTTTCCTTGTGCTAGCCGTCTCCACTTTTGTCGCGCTTGAAATCCGACGCAGCTCGCAAGGAGCTGTTTCGCCCGCGCTCGAGCCCGGCACTCCGCTCGCCCAAAAATTGAATCGCGCGCTCGGTCTCACCTCGATTCTTGTCGCTGTCGGCACGCTCATCGTGGGCGCCGCATTTTTCTTCATAATTCCTCGTTTCACCGCCGGCTACATGAGCGCCATCAACATTCAGCCCACACTAATGACCGGCTTCAGTGACAGCGTCACTCTCGGAGCAATCGGCAAAATCAAGAAAAATCCCGCCGTGGTGATGCGCATCAAGATCGATGGCGATCCCTCGCGCGCTTCCAACGTCCACTGGCGCGGCATCGCCTTTACCGATTTTGACGGCCGCCGCTGGTTCACGCCCAATCACGATCCCACGGTGGTCAGCCCCAACGGCAATGGCGTCTATCAGCTGATGCCTGCGATTCCCGCTCGCGGCGAATATTACCCGCTGCACTACACAGTCCTGATGGAGCCCATCGCGAGCGACGCTCTATTCGTGGCCTTGAAGCTGGTCGATGTGCGCGGCCGCTTTTCAAACGAAACGGATCGCCCCGATGCCACCAAGCGCTCCGGATTTCTCGTTTACGACAAGACCGGCTCGCTCTCGAACCCCTTCCACAACGAAACGAAGGTCCGCTACCAGGCCGATTCCTTGCTACCGGTGATACCCGCTGCCGAGCTTCGCCAGGCTCCAGCCGATTATCCGGAACTTACGCGGCGAATGTATCTGGAGCTGCCCACCCTCGATCCACGAATCGCGAAGCTCGCCGCTCAAATCACCAACGGCGCGACGAATCCTTACGACAAAGCCTCGAGGATCGAAACGTACCTAAAAACAAAGTACGGCTACTCGCTCGACCTGACCGATCCTCACGGCAAGGATCCGCTCTCCTATTTTCTTTTCGACCGCCGCGCCGGCCATTGCGAATATTTCGCCTCCGCCATGACGATTCTCGCGCGCACGCAGAGAATCCCAGCGCGCTACGTTACCGGTTTTCTCCCCGGCGAGTACAACGACGTGGGCGGCGATTACATCGTTCGCGCCAGCGACGCGCACGCCTGGGTGGAAGTCTATTTCCCCGACTACGGCTGGATCACATTCGACCCCACGCCGCCCGGCAACGCGCGGCCCGGCGGACTGCTCGAGCGCGTCGCGATGTACTGGGACTGGTTCCAATTCGCCTGGAGCGAGTGGATCGTCAACTACGACTTCAGCCACCAGCTGAATCTCGCGCAGAACATGCAGCGCACATCGCATGATTTCGGTGACCGCGCGCAAAAATACTACAAAGAGAAACAGCGCCAGGTGCTGCAGCTGATTCTCGCCCTCGACAAGCGAATCGAAGCGTCGCCGTACTTCCTGCCCACGCTTCTCGTAATGCTCGTCGCCTTGCTGATGTATCTGCGCGGTCGCCCGCTCATCACCTATGTGGTAGCGCGCTGGAGTTTGCGCGCCCGCCGCGCCGGAAATCTCACGGCATCGCTCGCAGCCCTCGAATACCGCGAAATGCTGCGCCTCCTCGAAAAGCGCGGCTGGAAGAAAGCCGAATCGCAGACGCCCCTCGAATTCGCAGCCGCAATCCCCGCATCAGAAGTTTCAGCCCCAGTCGCACGGCTAACCGAGCTATACCAGTCCGCCCGCTTCGGCGAACACGCAGCCCCCATCGAGCAAATGTCGACCCTCCTCCGCTCAATCCGCGACACTCTGCGTTCACGCAAATCATGACGGGACCGGTCCTAAGGCTCCACGCTGTTCCCTGTACGTCGTCATCGTGAACATGCATTTGGTCCTTCTCCCAGGTCTAGACGGAACAGGACAGTTGTTTGCCAGTTTTCTTGATGCGATTCCGGATACGCTCGGCGGCACGACGGTGACGTATCCAGCGAATGAATCTCTTTCTTACGGCGACCTCCTGCCATTAGTCCGTTTGGCGGTTCCTAAAGACGAGCCATTCGTGCTGCTAGCAGAGTCGTTTTCAACTCCAATCGCGATTGAATATGCCTCCTCGAACCCGCCAAACCTAGCTGCAGTGGTCCTCGTCGCCGGCTTTGTTCATGCGCCCATCGGTCGCTGGTCGTTAGCGGCGAAAGCGATAGCGAACCCTTGGTTTTTTAGGCTAAGAGCACCTCGCTGGGTTTTGGAGCAAACTTTGATAGGCAAAGACGCACCTCCTGCACTGGTTCATAAGGTTCGTCAGGTACTGCATTTTGTCAGCCCTGCTGTGTTGAGCTATCGCGTGCATGAAGCACTGAACTGCGACGTGAGGCATCAGTTGGATCGAATCGACGTTCCCTTGATGTACGTACGGGCAACGCACGACCGGCTATTATCCGAATCCTGTCTTGCTGAGATCAGGGGCATAAGACCCGACATTTCTCTTGCCTCAGTCGATGGGCCACACTTGCTCTTGCAACGGGAACCGCGGAATGCCGCCGACGTTGTATCGAGATTTGTGCGTGAGCTATGAAGATCAAACTCTTCTTCGGAAGACTGGAACCGTTACCCACTTACCGAGTGATGCCAGATCGTTAGACGTGGCGTGTTAGAATGTGTGTTTGCAACGACGTCAAGGAAGCGCGCAAGTATGCCCAAAGTTGGATTCGTAAGCCTGGGATGCCCGAAGAACCTCGTCGATAGCGAGGTGATGATGGGCATTCTCACGCGCGCAGGCTACGAAATCACGCCGCGCGCAGGTGACGCAGACGTGCTCGTGGTCAACACCTGCAGCTTCATCGCCCCGGCGCAGCAGGAATCCGTGCAGTCGATCCTCGAAATGGCGGAGTACAAGAAATTCGGCCGCGCGCAAAAATTAATCGTCGCCGGCTGCATGGTCGAACGCTACCGCAACGACATTCGCGAGCAGATTCCCGAAGTCGACGCCGTCATCGGCACAGGTGAAGTCGACAAAATTCTCGAAGCCTGCGAAGGCCAGCTCCAGCCAGCGGGCTCCGATGGCAACAACGCCGCCCTGCCGTCGTATCTCTACCACGACCTGACGCCGCGCATTCTCGCGACGCCCCGCCACACCGCCTACATCAAAATCAACGAAGGCTGCGACCATCCCTGCACCTTCTGCGTCATCCCGCAGCTGCGCGGAAAATTCCGCAGCCGCCGCTTCGAATCCGTGGTGCGCGAAGCAGAAAATCTGGCCGCAGCGGGCGTGCGCGAAATTTCGCTGATCGGGCAGGACACCACTTTCTACGGCGAAGATCTCGGCCTGCGCGACGGTCTCCCCATCCTCCTCGAACGCCTCGCCCAAATCGAAGATCTCAATTGGGTTCGCTTTCTCTATTGCTACCCGAATCGCATTACGCCGCGCCTGCTCGACACCATCGCTGCGCATCCGCGCCTCGCAAAGTATCTCGACGTGCCGCTGCAGCACGCCAGCCGCAGCGTTCTCGCGCGCATGAAGCGCGGCTCGAACGGCGATGCGTTCCTGAAAATGCTCGACCGTGCGCGCAAAGCAATTCCCGGCGTTTCGATTCGCACTTCGTTCATCGTCGGCTTCCCCGGCGAAACCGAAAAAGATTTCCGCGAGCTCTGCGATTTCGTGCGTGCCGCCGAATTTGACTGGATGGGCGTCTTCGCCTATTCCGACGAGGACACCTCGAAAAGCTTCGCCCTCGAAAATAAAGTGGACGATGAAACGATCACCCGCCGCCGCGACACCCTGATGGCAATCCAGAAGAAAATTTCCGGCGCGCAAACTGCGCAAGCGCGTAGGCCAGCGCCTACAGGTGATGCTAGAAGGCCCCTCGAAGGACACCGATCTGATCTGGGAAGCGCGCCTCGAAGGCATGGCCCCAGAAATCGACGGCAAGGTCTACATCACCGAATTCGAAGGCGTCAACGACGCCGAGAATTTGCCCGCCCCAGGCACAATGGCCACAGTCAGAAATCACCGAATCAAATGACTACGACCTAATCGCCCGCGCCGTCGAATTCGCCGCGCCGCAAGCCCGCACGATCAGCACAGAAATCGCAGCGTCCGAGTCGTCGCCGAACCCATTTCCAATCCTAGCATCCCGTTAATCCATCTCTCGGTAGCCACGACGACGCCGTCCTCGTCGTGGGCCTCGCTTTCAAGTAGCGTAGGCTTCAGCCTGCGCCAACGCATCAACTCAGCGCAAATCTCCTTGTTTGCCTCCATCAAAATTCTCGTTCCTTGCCTCCTTCAAACTCCCACCAAAATCCATCCATGTTAGCCTTACTATAGAACCCATGAAGCACCGCTGCCCCATCTGCCGCAAACCAACCGACTCCGAAACAACCTCCGACTTCCCGTTCTGCAGCGAACGCTGCCGCCTCCTCGACCTCGGCAACTGGTCCAGCGAAAAATACGTAATCAGCAACCCAGTCTTCGACGAATCAGAAGAAGACTCACGCCCAAGCGATCCCGACGACAAAGACGACACCAAGGACGCTCACTGATGAGCGCCGACTCAGGCACCGCAGCGCCAAACCTCTCTGACGCGTCGCGCTCATCAGTCGCAACGCAGCGCAAACCACGCCTCGCCCTCTTCCTCGCCACCGCCTGCGGCCTCGGCTACATTCCCATCGCCCCTGGAACTTTTGGCTCATTAGCCGGACTTGCCCTGGCGCTTGCTCCGTTCTGGACGCTTGTCCTGGTTATTGGAGCGCTCTACGGAAGTGGCGCGGACATCGGATTTGGCGGGAAACTGCTTGATCCCTTTCTTTTATCGCAGATCCTTCTTACATTGCTGATAGCCACTTTGGGAGTCTGGGGAGCGAATCGCGCCGCCGAGTTCTGGCAACAAAAAGACCCACAACGGGTCGTGATCGACGAGGTATCGGGACAGCACGTCAGTCTTCTTTTGGGCTGCGGTGTCCCAATCTGGTGGAAGCCCTTTCAGTTTCCACCAGAAGGCGAAACGTTAGGTCTCATTTCGATTCGCTCCGCCCTCAACTGGAAATATTTGCTCCTGGGTTTTATACTTTTTCGCGTTTTCGATATCTGGAAGCCGTTTCCAGCCCGACAAGCCGAGTCCCTTCCCGGCGGCTGGGGTATCATGGCAGATGACTGGGTCGCAGGCATTTACGCCGCAATCGGTTTGTGGCTAGCCCGAGCAGCCGGCCTTTAGATTTTGTAACGGTGGCCTCTGGTTCTGTAGCGCCGGTCTTTAGACCGGCAGGTTTTCTTTGAATTTGTACCTCCGGTCTTTTTATCCTGAGCCCGCGAAGGCAGACCGGCAGGTTTTGAGTTTCGAGCTCAACGTGGCATCAACGGGACCAACCAAATTGAAATCGAACGGCACACCTCGAATCGAAAGCGTCACTCCGGCAGCAGCCCTGCCGGGCGGCGAAGTCTCGATTAAAGGCAGCGGCTTCGACACGCGCAACCACACCCGCGCCCAGGTCCAATTCGGCGCCGCCGAAGGCAGCCTCGTGATGGCCGCGGAGAATATCGCTGATCGCGCGCGTCCCCGACGGCGCCGAAGGCGGCGCCGTGCGCGTGAAAATGGGCAGCGTCGAAAGCGCGCCCTTTCCGATGGCGCTAGGCGTGCAAATTGCCGACAATCTCCACCCAGTCGCCAGTCCCGCCGTCGACGCCGAAGGAAACGTCTACGTCACCTTCAGCGGCCAGCGCGGCCAGAAAGTTCCCGTCTCGCTCTACAAAATCACCTCGAACCACACAGTGAAGCCATTCATCACCGAGCTGATGAACCCAACCGGCCTCGCGATTGACCACGACGGCTACCTCTTCGTTTCCTGCCGCAACGACGGCACCATCCACCGCATTTCGCCCGACGGCCGCGCCATGCAATGGATCGAAGGCATGGGCATCGCCACCGGCCTCGCCTTCGACAAAGTCGGCAGCCTCTACGTGGGCGATCGCAGCGGCACGATTTTCAAAATTGGCCCCGACCGCGAAATTTTCGTCTTCGCAACGCTCGAACCATCGCTCGCCGCGTATCATCTCGCGTTCAGTCCCACCGGCGATCTGTTCGTCACCGGCCCGACGACATCGAGCTTCGATCGCGTCTACAAAATTACTCCCGGCGGCGATGTAAGCGTTTTCTTCCGCGGCCTCGGACGCCCTCAAGGCCTCGCCTTCGATCGCTTCGGCAATCTTTACGTCGCGGCTTCTCTCGCGGCCGGCGCGGCATCGTCCGCTCACTCCTCATGCGAAGCCGCAAGTCGTCCTCGGCGGCAGCAATATCGTCGGCCTCGCGCTGCTGCCCAGCCGCATCGCGCCATGATCACCACCAATAGCGCCCTCTACTCTCTCGACTGGGACGTCGAGGGTCTTCCTCTCATCGGCTAGCGCCCACGATGCGGGCGGAAATTATCGCCATCGGCTCAGAACTGCTCACGCCCTACCGCCTCGACACCAATTCTCTTTTTCTCACCGACGGCTTGAATCAAGTCGGCATTCGCGTGATCCACAAAGCAGTGGTCGGCGATTCGCTCGACGACATGCGCTCGTCTTTCCGCCAAGCGCTCGATCGCGCCGACCTGATCGTCTCCTGCGGCGGCCTCGGCCCTACCGACGATGACCGCACCCGCGAAGCCGTCGCCGATCTGCTCGGCCGCAAGCTCGACATTGAACGACGGCGTGCTCCGCCACATCCAGGAACTTTTCCGCCGCTTCGGCCGCGTGATGCCCGAAATCAACCATCGCCAGGCAATGGTTCCCGAAGGCGCCACCGTGCTTCCGAATCCGCGCGGCAGCGCTCCCGGCCTGTGGCTCGAAACGAGTGGCCACATTGTGATTCTGCTTCCCGGTGTTCCGTCAGAGCTGCGCGCGATGTTCGAGCAGGAAGTGCAGCCCGCGCCTCACAAGGCTCGGTCACGATGAGCGCCTGTTCACGCGCGACCTGCGCATACACGGGCTGCCGGAATCGGAAGTCGAGCAGCGCGTCTCGCCGCTCTACGCGCTTTATCCCGACACCGAAACCACAATCCTCGCGTCGCCGCCGGGAATTCAACTTCATCCGCGCGTCTGGTCGCGCGATTCCGCCCAAGCCGAATCAGATTCTCGACGAAATGGTGAAGCGCATGGCGCTCGCGCTCGGCGAGCATCTCTATTCCACCGAAGGCGAAACGATGGAAGAAGTCGTCGCCCGCGCCCTCACAGAAAATCGCGCCACGATTGCCGTCGCCGAAAGCTGCACTGGCGGCCTGCTCGCCGAACGCCTCACCAATATTCCCGGAAGCTCCATCTATTTTCTCGGCGGCGTCGTCTGCTACAGCAATGAACTGAAATCTAGCGCTCGTCGGACGTCCCGGCAGAATTGATCGAATCAAAAGGCGCCGTAAGCCCCGAAGTGGCGCTGGCTCTCGCCGAGGGAATTCGCAAGAGAACGGGCGCGACAATCGGTGTCGGCGTCACGGGAATTGCCGGGCCCGGCGGTGGCACGCCCGAAAAACCAGTCGGCCTCGTGCACATCGGCATCTCTGACGAACGAGGTCCACGCGAGCGCCGTTTCCAATTCCCCGGCGATCGCGAACGAATTCGTATGCACGCATCACAAACCGCCCTCGATTCAGTGCGCCGCTATTTTCTCTTCCCCCGCAGCCGGTCCTAACCAGTGCGCCTCTTCGTTGCCCTCGACTTGCCGGACCCAGTTCGCCACGCAATCACAAAACTGATTGCAAAGCTTCAGCCAAAATCCCGAGGCGCGCGCTGGATAAAGCCCGAAAATCTCCACATCACGCTGAAATTCATCGGCCACGTAGATAATGAAAAGCTAAGCTCGATCCAGACCACGCTCTCCTCGATCCACGCCGCACAGCCCGTCGAGCTCCATTTCCGCGGCATGGGTTTCTTCCCCAACGAGCACCGCCCGCGCGCTTTCTGGTGCGGCATCGCTGCTTCGCCAAATCTAGCCGAGCTCGCCGCCGATATCGATCGAGCGCTCGCGCCCCTCGGCGTCGAGCCCGAGACGCGCCCCTTCACTCCTCACCTCACCCTCGCCCGCTTCAAATCAGACGAAGGCATCCGCGAAGTGGTCCACGCAGCAACCGACATGAAGTCAACCGACTTCGGCGCCGCCACCGAGACGAATTTTCACCTCTACGAAAGCCTACTGAAATCAACCGGCGCGCAATATAATCGCGTAGCGTCTTTTCCATTCGTCGGCGGCTCAACCGCCCAGGCACACAGCAAAGGAAAATGATCGTTTCCGCCGCACCGTTCGCTTCTCTCGACCTGTCCTTTGTAAATGTCACGACGCTGATTCCGGTCGTCGCCTACATCCTCGGTTCAATTCCGTTTGGCTTGCTCGTCGTCAAGGCATTCGGCGGAGCCGACATTCGCAGCGTCGGCAGCGGAAACATCGGTGCCGCGAACGTAACTCGCAACGCCGGACCAATCGCCGGCGCACTCACGCTCCTCCTCGACGCTGCAAAAGGCTACTTCGCCGTCTGGCTCGCCGGACACTGGACCGGCTGGAACATCCGTTGGATGATGCTCGGCGCAATCTTCGCCGTAATTGGCCATGTGTTCCCCGTCTGGCTACAATTTCGCGGCGGCAAAGGCGTCGCCACCGGACTCGGCGTCTTCATTCTAATTTGCTGGCAGGCGGTAGTGGCTGCGGTCGTCCTCTGGCTGATAGTGGTGGTCTTCTGGCGTTACTCTTCGCTCGGCTCGATCGCCGCCGCGGCAGCGATGCCGATTTTGGTTTATGTCCTCTACGCGCCCGGCCACGCCCCTTCGGAATTCGTCAGCCTCGGGACAATCCTGATCGCCGTGCTGATCCTCGCAAAGCATCGCTCCAATATCGAGCGCTTGATAGCAGGGGAAGAACCGCGCCTGAAATTCCACAAGTAAGCCTGACCCAAGTCGAGAGTCCCGAACCACCGGAACCTCCTGAACCTATGTGACTTATCCGCCAACTCTAGTACTTTCGTCCTGTTGTGCGCATTCCCTCCCGGCCGATAGCATGAAGTCTGGGAATCCCTGTGCCCATCAACGCCCTCAATCAGCTCACCACCCGCCGCCTCCGCATCCTCTGGATCGTGATGGGCGCGCTTCTGCTCGTCAGCGTCATGCCGCTATGGCTCTACCACCGGCAAGTGCTGCGATTGAGCGAAGAGAAACTGCAAGACACCGAGCGCCTGCAGCAGAACGAAATCACCCGTTCGCTGGCCAGCGAGATCGTCCAGTTCGAATCGAGCCTGCGCGAACAGCTCCTCAGCCAGCGCCAACTCCTCGCTTTAACCGGCTGGATTCAAAATGTGGACGAGCCCGCGCACGCGCCGCAGATAACGCGCTTGCTCCAAAATTTCGTTGAGAATAATCCGCACATTCTCTACGTCACCGCCGTTAACACCCAAGCGAAGGGCGAATCTGCCGGCAGCTTCCGCGCCGACGCTGATCCTTTCGTCGAAGTAGCGCTCAAGCGCGCCTTCACCACCAGTATTCAAGGCCTCAACTACGTCAGCGAACCCTTCGGCGTAGGACAGGACAACCGACCCGCGCTGGTCGTCTCCGTGCCTCTGCTAGCCGAAGGCCAATTCACCGGAATGTTCGCGTCGGTCGTTTCCATCGACCATCTGCTCGGCCGCCTGCGCGACGCCAGCGTCCGCGACCGCACCGTTTTCATCGTCGACGTGCACGGCCACATCGTCGCCCACCCCAACACGAATGAAATGGTCCCCGGCCGCGACCTTTCCAGCACGTCCCCGCTCGTCACAAAATTCAAAGACCTGCCGCAAGAACTGCGCGCCACAGAAACGATGCATTTCTCCCTGCCTGCTAAGAATAAGAACCGCAAAGTCGAAATGATCGGCACCTACAGCACGATTCCCGAGCTGCGCTGGGCCGTGATCGCCGAGCGCGGCCTCGACGAAGCCCGCATCGATGCGGGTGTGCAGGAACTCACGACCCAAGCGCTCACATTCGTAGTCGGCGTAACATTCGTCGCGCTGATGTTTGGGTATCTCTTCGCGGTGGGAATCACGCGCCCGATTCGCGGCCTGGTCTTTTCCACCCGCGCCATCAGCCGCGCCGAATTCCACGAGCGCGTCGAAGTGCGCGGCGCCGCCGAAATTCGCGAACTCGCCGAGACCTTCAACCACATGGCAGGCGATATCGAGCGTTACGTCGAACGCCTGAAGCAAGCCGCCGCCGAAAATCGTGATCTCTTCCTCGGCTCCATCCGCATGCTAGCCGCGGCCATCGACGAAAAGGATCCCTACACGCGCGGTCACTCCGGTCGGGTAGCGAAATATTCGATGATTATCGGCGAATATCTGCAGCTCACATCCGAGGATCTTGACCGCCTGCGCATCTCCGCGCTCCTGCACGACGTAGGCAAAATCGGAGTTGACGATCGCGTCCTCAAAAAGCCCGGCAAGCTGACCGACGAAGAATTTGACCTCATGAAGCAGCACACGGTGAAAGGCGCCAACATCATGCGCCCCGTCGCGCAGCTCAAAGAAATGCTGCCCGGAATCGAACTTCACCACGAGCGCCTCGACGGCGCCGGCTACCCTTACGGCCTCGCAGCCGACCAGATTCCGCTGATGGCGCGCATCATCGCCGTTGCCGATACCCTCGACGCCATCACCACCAACCGCCCCTATCAATCAGCGATGGATCTCGATTTCGCCATGGAGCGCATCCGCTCCCTAGCCGTCTCCCGCTTCGATCCCAAAGTCGTCGCCGCTCTCGAATCCGCCGTCAAGGCCGGCCGCCTCCGCCTCACAGCTACCCTCGTCGAAGTCTAACGACTCTGGTTGTCCTCTACTAGAAGCCTTTTCTATGTAAGGTATGTGGCCCGACGCTGTGTTCGAGCGTCGGGCCATATGCATTGAATCGAATCTTCAATGCAAGCTACTCATTGTCGTCACCTTCGCCACTGGAGCCGAACTCACACGGGTTGTTATTGAGAACCTGGCGATTGTTCTCGACCAAGATGATGGAGGAGGTCCCGTTAATATACGGACTGAACAGCAGCGGTCCATATTCCGCTGTCGAGGTGCCGCCGAAGTTGTTGATGGTGCCCTTGATGTTCCCGCCGCCTTCTTGCCAGCCGCAAATTCCTGGCAGAAACTCGGTGGTGCTGTAAATGGGATAGAACTGGGCTCCCGGCGGAGGATTCGTGCATCCAACGCCCGTTCGGTGACTGCAGGGTGGGTTGGGTGTAATGGCCGGGATGTCCGCTTCAAAGGCCACTCGCTCATAGTTTCTCAGTCTGCCGTGCTGGTCGACGAAAAGCGGGCTGGTGAACTGCACCGGTTGCGATCGAAGCTGCCGATCGGCATTCTCGTCTTTTGTCCCTCCCGCCCATGAATCCGCCAAGTAAGGGACTCCATCGAAATCACGTTCGGTCGTGATGCATCCAATCACTGGAATCAGCGTCGGGTCGCCGAAGTTGTCGAAGCAGAAATGGTCATCCGCATCAAGACCACCAGGATCGTTGGCGCCAGCCAATGTGCAGGCACCACCTTCGGCTGCGATTGCGTCGCACCACTCGAAATGACCGATCTCATCCGAGAACGCGGTATTCAGCGTGTGAGCCGCCCATACTACACGGGTATGTTCGCTGGATGTCGAATACATAGGGTGGAACACATATGGATTCGACGAGCACACAGTGGCGCTTGGGTCGAAGTTAATCTGTGCAAAGCCATTGGCGAGGCTGGCCGTCATAGAACCGCGCTTGCCGGTCGTGAGGTCGGTGACGTCCACGCGGAATCCATCCGGCGTGTCGTGGAGAAAGACCGCCAGCACATCACCCGGATTGTACTGGAGCACCTGAGCAGGATCGGGTATGCCAGCCGTCTGATTGGGGTCAAGGGCGCGCGCCAGCGGATCTGCCGCGGCTTGTGACTTCCCGTTGAAGGTAAGGAACGCGAAATTCACATACTCCTCTCCCACCTTGTTCAGGCAATCCTGGTTGTTTAACTGGCCAGTCGATTCCTTGGCGGAGAGACTGTCGATGGTCATTGCAGAACACCACGTTGTCGGAAAGCAGTCGGTCACCCAGCCCGGTGGATAGAACTGAAACTCCATTAGCGAGACGCCGGGATGCTTGCCAATAAAGTCCGGAGCAGTCGGGTCAGCGTTGTCGAAAATATTGGCGTCGGTGTCCGGTTCGCATACATTTGTAAAGTTCGGATCCGATTGGCTATCACAAATCGCCACGCTGAACCAGAATGCGGGATGCTGTTGGAAGTTCCAAGTGCCGCCTCCGCCATCTTGTTTGGGCTTAACCGGCGCGTCCTTGGGTATTCTGATTAGATAGAAGCTAGAATTGCCCGACCCGGGTTTGCTCGAATAGAACACCACGGCGGGCTCGTCGTGACCCGAGTATTGGCCCTCGTAGTTGGTTCCTTTCGCCAAGTCGGTACACAAGCCGGAGTTCACGTCATCACAAAAACTACCGCCCGGAAATACGGCAAGCGCTTCTGCGCCCACGCAGTATTCGCCAAAGAGGCAAACAGTATCGCGCCAGCACATAAGTACGCCGCCGTCCTCAGCGTGTACGGCTTTTGGTTCGTGCGCCCACCCCAAAAAGACGATTTTCGTCCCATCGGATTTCTCCCTTATCAGGCTTTAGCGGTTCCTTCAGTCGAAAATTACTTCGCAGATACACCACATCGCGCCTTTGCGTGTCAGTTCGGCCACTTGAATACGCTGAGCAGCCGCCAAATTATCGGTTCGAACTACACATGAAGGCGGGCACCAACCATCGGCGCCGGCTAGGCATTGCGTGAAAGAACCAGCCGAAAACGTACGCGGTGCCGTTTTCCGCGGCTCGCAGCTTCAATAAGCACAAGGGTTGGGTTTGCGCCTGGTTCACCGCGTGCCCGGGCACACACGCGGCACCAAACTAAATTATTAAGAAGGGCAAAAACGCTGCGCGGATACTAGCAAAGCCCGACAGGCTGTCTATAAGGTAAATTCTGTATCTAGGTATCGGCCCGCACGAATCTCCGCCGACATCGGCACTAGAACACTTGCCGTCAATCCGAATGCATGCAATAAAGCATCGGTCGTTTGCGTATAAGGTTGGGTGGAGCAAGGTGGCGGGCATGAGCGTTCACGGACAGGCCAATCTTATCGACGCACGGCTGAAAAAAGACCAGGTCTACCCATCCACCGCCTGGGCCTGGTACACCGTCGCGATTCTCCTCTGCGCCTACATTTTCTCTTTCATTGACCGGCAGATTCTGAATCTGCTCGTCGCCCCGGTTCGCCGCGACCTCGGAATCACCGACACCGAAATGAGCCTGCTCATCGGTTTCAGCTTCGCCGTTTTTTATTCAGTTCTCGGCCTGCCGTTCGGCCGTCTGGCGGATTCAATCAGCCGTCCGCGCCTGATTATCGTGGGAATGTTTACGTGGAGTCTGATGACAGGCGGCTGCGGCCTGATCAATTCTTACGCCCAGCTTTTTATCTTGCGCATGGGCGTCGGCGTAGGTGAGGCCACCCTTTCTCCCGCGGCGTATTCGATGATTTCAGATTCATTTCCTCCCGCCAAACGCTCGGTGCCATTCAGCGTCTACACCATGGCCACTTACATAGGCGGAGGATTTGCATTTCTTCTCGGCGGCCTGCTCCTCCGCTACTTCGGCAGCAGGCAAATGTTTCAGCTTCCCGTGCTCGGACTCGTTCGCCCATGGCAAGCCCTCTTCATTTTCCTCGGAATCTCCGGAATTCTCTTCATCCTCGTCCTGCTCAGCCTTCGCGATCCTTCCCGCAAAGGCGCGCGAGTTTTCGAGAACGCCCAAGGAAAAATAAAAGTCGAACGGATCGCGCTATCGGCCGTGGGTAAATACTTCTTTCAGAACAAGAAGTCGCTTCTTTCACTCAACGTCGGCATGGGATTCGCTGCGCTCGCGGCGTACGGAACTTCAGCCTGGGGAATCACGTTCCTCGTCCGCAACCACCACATGACGGCATCGCACGCCGGCATCGTCTTCGGCGCAGCACAGATCTTCTCAGGCACCCTGGGAATGCTCACCGCAGGTAAAGCTGTAGCGTGGCTCGCAAAGCGTGGCTACCGGGACGCCTACATGCGCGTCGCAGTGTTTGCTGCGGCCGCGTGGCTCCTCCCAGGAATTCTCTTCCCGCTCGTCCCGCAAACGAACGCCATGATCCCTCTTCTCTACGTCGCAATTTTCTTCGGCTGCATGCCCACCTGCCTAATCCCCGCAGCGATTGTCGAACTCGTCCCCAACGCCATGCGCGGCCAAGCCACTGCATTTTACCTGCTGGTCGTAAATCTCATCGGCCTCGGCATCGGCCCCACAGCCGTCGCCCTCGTCACCGACAAGGTCTTCCACTACGACGCCGCTGTACGCTATTCCCTTACGATCGTCCCAGTAGCAGCCATCATCCTAGCCGAAATTTCCTTCATGATCGGCCTGCGCTCCTACATCTCCACCCTGGCCTGCCTCCAACTCTGGCTCAAAGACAATCTTTAAATAGCGTAGGCTTCAGCCTGCGCCAGCGAACCAACACAGCGCACCCCCACGAATTCTTGGCTGTTGCACGCCATCGTTCTTTTTTCCGCTCGTCGAGCGGACCAATCGCACGACTCACGTCACCGAATCTCGCCCAGCCCCCAGTATTCCCCGCCCTCTGCTAGAATATTTCTTTCCGCATTACGCGGCGAACAGATGATTACACTCTTCGGACCACCCGAACCCACGCTCCTCGAGCGCCTGAAAGATTCCGTCAGCAAAACGAAGACGGAGCTCTCGGCGAAAGTCGAGCAAATCCTTACGGGCGATCGCCCCGTCGATCCCGAGCTTCTGCGCCAACTCGAGTCCGCATTGCTCAGTGCCGACATCGGCGTTCGCACGACAAGAGAAGTCCTCGCCGCCCTCCGCCAGCAGGTCAATGAGCACAAGCTCGTTGAAGCCAACGACCTGAAGCGCGAGCTGAAGAATCAGATCACGAAAATTCTCACATTCCCGCCCCCAGCTGCCGACGGGAACGGCAACTCCGCTTCTCCTCGCGTCCTGTTCGTCGTCGGCGTCAACGGCACCGGAAAAACCACCACCATCGGCAAGCTTTCGAATCGCCTGAAAAAAGGCGGCGCCAGCGTAGTGCTCGCCGCCGCGGACACCTTCCGCGCCGCCGCAATCGAACAGCTCGAAGTCTGGGGCCGCCGCTCAGGCGTCGAAGTCATCAAGCAAAAATCCGGCTCCGATCCATCCGCCGTGATTTTCGACGCGCTCTCAGCCGCCACCGCCCGCAAAATCGATGCCGTCATCGTCGACACCGCCGGCCGCCTCCACACCAAATCCAATCTCATGGCCGAGCTCGAAAAAATGAAGCGCACCGCCGCGAAAATCGTTCCCGGCGCGCCGCACGACGTGCTCCTCGTCCTCGACGCCACCACCGGCCAGAACGGCCTGAACCAAGCCCGCGAATTCTGGAGCCACGCCGGCGTCACCGGAATCGTGCTCACCAAACTTGACGGCACCGCCAAAGGCGGCATCGTCGTCGCCATCGCCCACGAACTGAATCTCCCAATCCGTTTCGTCGGCACCGGCGAACAAATCGACGACCTAGTCCCCTTCGACGCCCAAACCTATGTCAACTCGCTCTTCGACTAGCGCCTCGCTTGCGACAAGGGAGCTTCGCTCCTGCGTTGTGTTTGTAGCTCGCGGTTTCAACCGCGGGAAAAGAAATGGCAAGAGACGAGGGCTTTAGCCTCTGAAGATGCCCAAGCCCAACGTCGACACCGACGAATCCCACATCGCCCGCGCCCTAGCCCTCGCCGCGCGCGGCACCGCGCTCGCTCACCCCAATCCCCGCGTCGGCTGCCTCATCGTCAAAAATAACCGCGTCATCGGCGAAGGCTTCCACGTCTACGATCGCCTCGACCACGCCGAAATCGTCGCCCTAAAACAGGCCGGCAAAAAAGCCCGCGGCGCAACTCTCTACGTCACTCTCGAACCCTGCTGCACCACAGGCCGCACCGGCCCCTGCACGAACGCAATCATCGACGCCGGAATTAAACGAGTCGTCGCCGCGATGCCAGACCCGAACCCCGCCGTCGCAGGCCGAGGCCTCGCGCAACTCCGCCGCGCAGGAATCGAAGTAACCGCAGGCATTCACGAAGACTACGCCCGCGAGCTCAACGAAGATTTCGCCAAATGGATTCGAACCGGCCTACCCTTCGTCACGCTTAAAACCGCGCTTACACTCGACGGCCAAATCGCCGCGCGCTCAGGGAGCACCACGTGGATCACAAGCGAATCCTCGCGCGAAGCCGTCCAGCGCCTGCGCCACGAAGCCGACGCGCTTCTCACCGGCATCGGCACCGTCCTCGCCGACAATCCACGCCTCACCGACCGCACCGGCAAGCCTCGCCGCCGAAAATTGCTTCGCGTCGTTATCGATTCGCGCCTGCGCCTGCCGATGCAATCGAACCTCGTGAAATCCGCAGACGGCGACGTCTCAGTTTTCACCACTCATCCACTCGATTCGCCGAAAGCTCTCGCACTCGAACGCGCTGGAGTCGCCGTCGTCCGAGTCCCGGCCAAACGCGGCCACGCTTACCTGCACGTTGATCTGCACGCCGTCCTGCGCGATCTCGGCAAACACAAAATTCTGCAACGTCCTCCTCGAAGCAGGCGCAGAATTGAACGGCGCCGCTCTCGAAGCCGGCATTGTGGATAAAATGATTCTCTTCTATGCTCCGAAAATCATGGGAACAGGCGGCGTGCCGATGGCGAGCATTCCGTCGAAGCGGTTTCCAAAATCGCCGGCGCTGACGAATATCACCGTGAGTCGCTACGGCCCGGATTTTCTGCGTCGAAGGATACTTTCACGATGTTTACAGGAATCACCGAGCACGTCGGAAAAATTGAAGAACTTCAGCACGACGAAAAGGGCGGCCGCCTGCGCATCAGCCTCGAAGGCGCTCCGGCCATCGCCGCCGAAACAAAACTCGGCGACAGCATCGCCGTCAACGGCTGCTGCCTCACCGTCGTCGAATTCGACGCCAACTCTTTCGCCGCCGATCTTTCCGGCGAAACTCTACGCCGCACAGCCTTCGGCGAAAAAAAGCCCGGCCAGCCTGTGAATCTCGAGCGCCCTCTCGCCGCCACCGCCCGCCTCGGCGGCCATTTCGTGCAAGGTCACGTCGACGGAATCGGCCGCGTCACGCGCCTCACACCCGAAGGCGACAACTGGTGGCTCTCCGTCCGCGTCCCGCAAGATCTCCGCCGCTACGTCACCGAAAAAGGTTCAATCGCCATTGACGGCATCAGCCTCACCGTCGCCCGCTGGCACGCGCACGACGGCATCGCCGACATCGCCGTCATCCCGTTCACGCATCAGCACACCAACGTCCACGCAATGACGCCCAACGACGCCGTCAACATCGAAGTCGACATCCTCGCAAAGTACGTCGAGAGCCTAATCGCGTCACAAAAAACTCCAGCCACATCGCATCTCACCGTAGCCGAACTAATCGAAGAAGGTTTCTGATGCCAGTGGGAAAATCCGCGTCCTACGACGTCGCAGTAATCGGCGCCGGCGTCTTTGGTTCCTGGATCGCCTATTGCCTCCGAAAAGCCGGCGCCTCAGTACTCCTTCTCGACGCCTACGGCGCCGCCCACGCCCGCGCCAGTTCCGGCGGCGAATCGCGCATCATCCGCATGGGCTACGGCCCCGACGAAATTTACACACGCTGGTCCCTCCGCGCGCTCCCGCTCTGGCAGGAACTTTTTGCCGAAGCCGGCCGCCCCGAACTTTTCCAACGCACCGGCGTCCTCTGGATCGCCGACGAATCCGCCCGCGAATCCTACGCCCGCGACACTATCACCACGCTAACCAATCTCCACATCCCCTTCGAAAAATTATCCAACGCCGATCTGCGCCATCGCTACCCGCAAATCTCAATCGACGACACCTCCTACGGAATCCTCGAGCCCTCCAGCGGCGTCCTAATGGCCCGCCGCGCCGTCCAATGCGTAGTCGACCAAGCCCAAAAAGTCGGCGTCACCTACCAAATCGCCGCCGCCCAATCCCCCAAGCCCTCGTCAGCGCTTCGCGGCAAGCTCCGCGAACTCACAACCACCACCACCGCCGCCGAAAAAATCTCCGCCGCAAATTTCATCTTCGCCTGCGGCCCCTGGCTCCCCAAACTCTTCCCCGCCCTCCTAGCCAATCGCATCTTCACCTCCCGCCAGGAAATTTTCTTCTTCGGCATCCCGCCCGGCGATCGACGCTTCCAGCCCCCCGCCCTCCCCACGTGGCTAATTCTTCGCGACGAATTCTACGGCATGCCTGACCTCGAATCCCGCGGCCTAAAAGTCGCCAACGACCGCCACGGCCCCGCCGTCGATCCCGACACGCAATCCCGCATCGCCACGCCCGAAGCCCTCGCCGTCGCTCGCGAATTCCTCGCCCGCCGTTTTCCTGCGCTCAAAAATTCGCCGGTAGTCGAAACGCGCGTCTGCCAATACGAAAACACCTCAAACGGAGATTTCCTGATCGATCAGCATCCCGACTTCGAAAATGTCTGGCTCGTCGGCGGCGGTTCAGGTCACGGCTTCAAACACGGCCCATCGGTAGGCGAATACGTCTCAACGCGAATCCTGCAAGCCGGCGGAACCAGCCCGTCATCGTCGAGTCTCACGCCCGCAGCCGAACAACTCGAGAGCCGCTTCTCACTCGCCACAAAAGAATCCGCACAGCACCGCGCAGTTTTCTAAGCTTCCTACCTTCCCAACTTTCCTAATCAGCGGAAACCGGCCCAGGCCGCATTTCCCCAGCCTCACGCGCCTTCGCCCGCACCCCGCGCAAATAAAGTCCCACTCCAAGCAACACCGACGCCGCCACACCGAAAATGAGTTTAACTTCAAATTGAATTTTGCTCGCGCTGTCCCCGGGCGGAACGAACGAAAGCAAAATCCCCGCCAGCGCGACCGCAAAACCAAGTCCTCCCGCGATCCATACGCCGTACTTACCTCCGGGGATCAGTACCGCCCCCTCGCAAGTCTCGCGATCGGCAGAACTCGCCAGCCGTATCGCCGCGCCATACATGTAAAGGAATGGAATGAAATAAAGTATGTTCGTCGCCGACACCAGCATTTGATACGCGCCCACGGTAGTCTCGTTGATCTGGCTCAATAAAAGAATCAGGCCTGAAATTATCGCCTGCACCAGTATCGACACATACGGCGTCTCCCATTTCGGATGTATTTTTCCAAACGCACGCGGCAGGTAGCGATCGAGTCCGATCACAAATGGTACTCGCGCGATTCCTGCTACCGTGGATCCCACGCCGCCCGCGTTTCCCACCGTCACGAGCATCGCCGCAATCATTCCCAGCGCGCTGATTTTTAGCGCTCCCGACGCGATCGTCAGCGCCTGAAACACGCCGCTTTTCGGATCCACGTCCACTGAGCTCATCAGCGACAGTAAAGCGATCGTCCCCGCGATGTAACACACACTGATCACAATTCCCGAACCAAGAATCGCTCGCGGGAACGTCTTCCGCGGATTGCGCACCTCCTCGCTCATCGACGAAACGAGTTCCATCCCCGAAAAAGCAAACGCAATCTGCGGCCAGAAATTTACAGTCGCCCAATCCCAGTGCGGCTGGATATTCTTCCACGTGAAGTGTGTCACTGAACCTTGCCGCTGCCACAGCAGCGCCGCCACGAAGATCAGAATCGCAAGGGGAAGAAAAGTCGACGCGCCCCCCACGTTCTGCAGCCATTTTCCGATCCGAAGCCCGATGATGTTCATGAAAACTGCCACGAACAGGAGGGCGAAAGATCCGATCAACAGGAACGTGCGATTCTGCGCCATCGGCGCGTATCCGATTCCCCCGATGTACGCCGCCATCGACGCGCTCGCAAAAAGCAGCGCCGGAAAATAAAAAAGGGTGTACACCCAATACGTCCAGCCGGCCACGAATCCGTGAAATTCGCCAAACGCCGTTTTCGACCACGCATACAGCCCGCCCTCTTCCGGGAATCGCGTCGAGAGCTCCACAATCACGAGCGCCGTGGGCACAAAAAAGAAGACCGCAGCAAGAATCCAGAGCGTCACCGACGAAGTTCCGTTGTGAGCAGCCGACGCAATCCAGCGCGGCCCCAGCACGGTTGCGATGTTAAACAGCAGAACGTCCCACAAGCCCATCACCCGGGGCAGGCTTGATTTGGGACTTGATGCAGCGGGCGAACTCACTCCGTCGCGTCCAGCGCCGGAATTAATTCGTCTTCCTTGAGAAAATTGCGGAGCACCGGATCCTTCGAAGCCTCCAGGTCCTTCCACGTTCCAAAGAATCCAACGCGCCCTTCCTGCAAAAAAATCACGCGATCGGCCAGTTTTTTCGCAAGGTGCGTGTCGTGCGTCACGACGATCGACGTCTTCTGCAAAGTTTTTTTCAATCTCACGATCAGATCGCTCATGTGCGCCGCCATCAACGGATCCACCATTGTCGTTGGCTCATCGTACAGAATTGCCTGCGGGTCCTCCGCCAGCGCCCGTGCAATTGCCACCGATCGCTTCGTGCCCATGCTCAAATCCGAAGGCAACCGGTCCGCGTACTCAGTAAGATTCAAAGCCTTCAGCAGCTCATTCACTTTCCTATCGACTTCCTCATCGTCGGGTCTCGCACCGCGCGCTTCAAAAGGAAACGCAACGTTCTCCGCCACGGTCAATGAATCAAACAGCGCGCCCGACTGAAATACCATCGTCACGATGCGCCGGATCTCCGAGAACTGCTCCTCCGTAAAAAATGTCACATCTTGCCCCGCCACAATAATCTGCCCATCGTCCGGTTGTAGAAATCCCAGCAGCAGCTTCAGACTCACCGATTTACCCACGCCGCTGCGTCCCATGATCACGGCCGTCTCGCCTTGATCCACAAAAAAGCTCACATTTTTCAACACCGAATTGTCGTCGAATGCCTTCGACACGTTGCGAAATTCAATATAGTGTTCGCTCATCGCTTCAGGCGCCCATCCAGCCTCGACTTCGCTTCTTCGTAATCCGCTGGCGAGTTCATATTCTTAAATAGCAGCCCATCGGAATCAAAGCCTTTCCATTCCCGAGGTTCGATGAATTCGATGCGAACGTCCGCCAGCCCGTCCGTCACTTTTCGCACGCCGCGATCGAGTGCCGCGCGAATCGCACCGTCAGCCCGCTTGCGATACACAGCGCAAAGCGGCTCGGCCCCTCGCTCGTTCATCGGCAGCACCGCATCCGCATCCGCATCCGATCGCACCGCCCGCCCAATCAAAAACTCGAGCCACTCGCGCGTCAAATACGGCAAATCGCAAGCAACAATCAGGTTCCACTCCGCTTCCGACGCACGCAGCGCCGTAGCAATCCCCCCAAGCGGCCCGGCCCCAGGAAACTCATCCTCAATCACAAGCAGCTCGAATCCCTCAAGCCGCACGGAGTCGCCAACAATCGCGCACCGTTCGGCTGCCAACTCAACTAACTTCGCCGTCCGCACAATCAGCGCCACACCCTCCAACTCCAGCAGCGCCTTATCGCGCCCCATCCGCGAACTCTCACCACCAGCCAAAATAAATCCGCCAACTTGTACCGTTTCTGCCATTCACTTCCCCGGCCTCTGAATCCCCAACTCCCTCAACTTCTCCTGCAGACTCTGCCGATGCAATCCCACCTCCGCCGCCGTCTTCGACACATTCCACCGATGCTCCTCGAGCTTTCGCTTCAAATACGCAATCTCAAATTTCCTCTTCGCCTCGCGAAAATCCGCCTCCGCAAGATACGAATCCCCGCCCGCGTTTCGCGACGCCGCCACCGCCCCCACCCCGCTGCGAATTTCCTCCGGCAAATCCGATGCCCCAATCGTTTCGCCTTTGCTCAACACCACCGCCCGCTCCAGCGCGTTCCGCAGCTCCCGAATATTCCCCGGCCAATCGTATCGTCGCAGCATTTCCAGAGCGCCATCATCGAACCGCACGCGTCGCCCATGACGCGAGCCCAGTTGCTCAAGAAACGCTCCCGCCAGCAGCCCTAGATCCTCCTTATGCTCGCGAAGCGCAGGCAATTCCAGCGTCACCACCCGCAACCTATAAAACAAATCCTCTCGAAACCGTCCCGCGCCGATTTCTTCAGCCAGATTCCGATGCGTCGCGCTGATCACCCGCACATCCACCTCAATCGCTCGCGATCCGCCCAATCGCTCGACTGTCCGGTTCTCCAGTGCACGCAGCACCTTGGCCTGCGTCACCGGACTCATGTCCCCAATCTCATCCAGAAAAATCGTCCCGCCCGAAGCCAGCTCGAATTTTCCCTTGCGCTGCTGCGCCGCCCCCGTGAACGCGCCTTTCTCGTACCCAAACAACTCGGACTCAATCAAATTCTCAGGTAGCGCCGCACAATTCACCGCGACAAACGCCTTCGTAGCACGCGCCGATCGCGCATGAATCTCCTGCGCCAGCAGATCCTTCCCGGTGCCACTCTCGCCCAGAATCAGCACAGTCGCATCGCTCGGCGCCACCCGGTCAGCCATCTCAAATACGCGCCGCATTGCCGCCGAGGTCCCCAACATCCGCCCAAACTGCCCATCCGAGACAAGCTCGCGCCGCAATCGCGCGTTCTCAGCGCCCAGCTCCTCAATCTTCAAAATATTCGCCACGCGCGCCCGCAATTCCGCAATATCGAACCCCTTCACAATGTAATCCGCCGCCCCGTTCTGCAAGGCATCAACCGCCGTCTTCGCCGTATCCAGCGCCGACACGATAAGCACCGGCGTCTCGTTCCCGCCGTCACGCAGCGAACGCAACAACGACAAGCCATCCTCGCCCGGCATCACCAGATCGAGCAAAATCAAATCCGGCCGCTCGCTCGCAACCGCCGCCCGCGCCGTCGCAGCAGATTCCGCCTCGACCACACGGTAGTTCCCTTCCAACGCCCGCCGCGTCCCATACCGCGCCGTCGCCTCATCATCCACAATCAGAATGTTCTTCATCCCGCCACTATCCTCGCGTCAGGGCACGGCTTTTTACCTGAGGAACAAAGGGCAGCCGTGCCGTAAACATTGCAGAATCACTTGCGGCTTTAGCCGCTGAGGTCCGAATTCTATTGGCGCCCCTCAATCTCCCTCAGACGGTTCGATCGACATCGCTCTTCGCCAGCTGCACCGTCAACCGAAACCGCGTCCCCGCACCGTTTCGAAGCGGACTCTCGCACGCCAGCGTCCCGCCCATCTCAGCAATCCTTCGCGCCACAATCGAAAGCCCCAAACCGGTCCCGGTCGGCTTCGTTGTGAAATACGGCTGAAAAATCCTCGCGCGCAGCTCCTCGGATATTCCCGGACCATCATCATCCACCCGAATCTCCGCCCACTCCGCATCCGACGACAGCCCTACGCGCACTCGCCCGCCATTCGGCTGCGCTTCCATCGCGTTCACGATCAAATTCGACAGCACTTCGCCCAGCGAATCCTCCGATGCCCGCACAAAAATCTCCTCCCGCGGTTGATCGAACTCCATCCGTATGTTCCGACGCTCCGCATCGCGTCCGAATAGTGACGCGGTCTGCCGCGCCAGCGCCACCGCCGCCACGCGCTCGCCGTTCACCGACGGCTTCGCGTAGCGTAGAAGCTGCGTCAGCTTCGCGCTCATCCGGTCAATCTCGCTCACCACCAGGGTACAATCCCGCCGCGCATCCAGCGGCAAATCCGGATTCTCTAGCTGCACCTGCAGCACCGTCTTCATCGAGCTCAACGGATTCCGCAAATTGTGCGATATGGTAGCCGCCATCTGGCCCAGCCCCGCCATCCGCTCGCGCTCCGCCAACTCGCGTTCCAGCTGCAGCTTTTCCCCGATCATCCGGCAAAGATCGATGCTCCCAGGCAGCTGCTCCGCAAGAAATTCAAGCGCCGCCGAAGTCTCACCAGTCAAATACGACCCAGTCGTCGCCGCCTCAAGCAATCCAATCTCGCTTCCATTCTTCATCAACGCCAATCGCGCCACATGCCCCAGCCCGCCAGGAGATTCGAGCGGCGCCAGAGATGGATCGCGCGGCACCGAAATCCGCACCACACCCAATCCAAACTCCTCTCGAATCCGCCGCTCCGCAAACGCGATCAACTCCGCGATATTTCCATTGCGCGCCTCCGTTTGAAGTTCCGTCGAGAGCTGCTGCATACGCCCCACCCGCTCCTGAAACCGCCGGTGCAGCGCAGGCCCAATCACCCGCTCCAAAGGCTCAAACAAAAAAATCAATATAAATAACAAAACGCTCGCAGTCGCTTCCGGCGGAAGCACAGGCTCAAGCCATCCGCTAATCCGCCGCACAAACGCTAAATACAGCAACGCCAAGAACGTCGCCGAGAGCGCATACACTAGGTTCCTCTGCGCCCCGTACTCGAGAAAATTGTGCTTCAGTGCAAAGTAAATCAGCAACGCGCCGGGTAACACAGCCACGCAAACGACGGCCGTAGTCAGCACTTCTCCTCGAAACGAAATGGCCGTAAGACTGCTCTTATCCAGACCAAGCAAAATCATGAGTGCGAGAGAAACGCAGAAAAGACCCAAAAACAATGCCCGTTCATTTTTGTCCTTGGCCACTCGCCAGTCCTGAAATTCGAAGACCGCATCCATCAATGCAATCGAAAACATGCCGGTGCCAGCCACTAGTAGGAAGTTCGTCAGCCCGGCAGACAGGCGGCCTCCGGCTTCGAGGCTACTTCCCCAAAACGGCAAAATTCCGAATATCAGTTCAGCTAAAGCAACCAGGTACAGGAAAACGAGCAGCGCCCTGGCAAAAACACTCGGCCGCGATCGCCGAACTTGCTTTCGGTACGCGTAATGCACATGCCACACGAGAGGAAGTAGGAGGAGCAGGCCCAATGCGATGAGTCCCTGAGCAAACAGGTGTGTGGCGAGTGGCGGTGTGCTGTATTGAATCCGAGCGTTAACCTCTAGCAGGCCACCCGCAAAAACAAAGAAGAGGGAGAGAACAAGAAAAAAAAGCAGCCGTTCAAAGAGCCGCGGACGCCGGTGGCCAAGAATCAGGGCCAACAAAAAAAGATAGACGAGCGTCCCAGCTGTCAGGCCGATCAATCGGATGTAAAAGAGGTATGTCAATCCGCGCCTCGTCTATCGCGGATTCTAGACTCAGTCCGGAAACAACTCAATCACCAAGTGTCGGACAAACCTTACATATACTAAACAACTGAAAACAAGCTGCTTATTTTTGTTGTGAACAGACCATGAGCGTCGAATTATCAGATTTTCGCTTGACTCTCGGGCTTGACTCCCATATATTAGCACTCGCTTGCGAGGAGTGCTAACACTCGGAACCTCCTCTCCGAGCTACTTAGAATCAACTCCAACGGAGGAATTGCGCAAATGGCAGTCAACATTACGCCGCTACATGACCGCGTTTTGGTCAAACGGCTCGATGCAAGAGAAACTGTGAAGGGCGGGATTATCATCCCTGATATAGCCAAAGAAAAACCTCAAGAAGGCAATGTGATCGCCGTAGGAGCTGGCCGATACGACAACAAAGGGCAGCGAGTTCCCATGGACGTAAAGGCGGGCGACCACGTTCTGTTCGGAAAATATGCCGGCAACGAAATCTCAGTCGATGACGAGGAATTCTTCATTATCGAGGAGAAGGATATTTTGGCTAAGATCGGCAGTTCGGCAAAAGCGGCCGGCGGCAAGAAGTAACTGACCCAACAAGCTAAGCACGTAACCTAAAGAAAGCGAAAGAGGAGAAAAGAGACATGGCAAAGCAAATCGTAACTGGCGAAAATTCCCGCCAGGCGATCCTGCGCGGCGTCAACATTCTAGCGGACGCCGTGAAAATTACGCTCGGTCCCAAGGGCCGTAACGCAGTGATCGAAAAGAAATTCGGCGCGCCGATCATCACCAAGGACGGCGTCACCGTCGCAAAAGAAATCGAGTTGCCCGATCCGCTCGAGAACATGGGCGCCCAGATGGTCCGCGAAGTTGCTTCCAAGACCTCTGACGTCGCTGGCGACGGCACCACCACCGCAACCGTTCTGGCCCAGGCCATCTTCCGCGAAGGCGTGAAGACGGTCGCAGCCGGCGCAAGCCCGATGGCCCTGAAGCGCGGCATCGAAAAGGCCGTCGAAGTAGCCGTCGAAGAAATCAAACGGTTTCACAAAGATGTAAAAGGCGAAATGATTTCGCAGGTGGGCACGATCAGCGCCAATAACGACAAGCAGATCGGCTCGATCATTGCCGAGGCGATGAAGAAGGTTGGGAAGGACGGCGTTATCACCGTCGAGGAATCGAAGACGATGGAGACGACGCTGGAAGTGGTCGAAGGAATGCAGTTCGACCGCGGCTACCTCTCGCCCTACTTCGTCACCGATCCCGAGCGGATGGAATGCGTACTCGAAGACGTCCGCATCCTCATCCATGAAAAGAAGATTAGTAATATGAAGGACCTGCTTCCAATGCTCGAGCAGACCGCCAAGATGGGCAAGCCACTCTTGATCATCGCTGAGGACGTTGAGGGCGAAGCGCTCGCAACTCTCGTGGTGAACAAGCTCCGCGGCACTTTGCAGTGCGCGGCGGTGAAGGCTCCCGGCTTCGGCGATCGTCGCAAGGCCATGCTCGAGGACATTGCCACCCTGACGGGCGGCAAAGCCCTCACGGAAGATCTCGGTATCAAGCTTGAGAACGTGAAGCTTGAAGACCTCGGCCGCGCGAAGAAAGTGACCATAGACAAGGACAACACCACGATCATCGAAGGCGCCGGCAAGCCCTCCGATATTTCGGGTCGCGTCGAGCAAATCAGACAACAAATGGCCGACACGACCTCTGACTACGACAAAGAGAAGCTCCAGGAACGCCTGGCGAAGCTCGTTGGCGGCGTCGCAGTGATCAAAGTGGGCGCGGCAACCGAGACCGAGCTGAAGGAAAAGAAGGCTCGCGTCGAGGACGCCATGCACGCCACCCGCGCAGCTGTCGAGGAAGGCATTGTTCCCGGCGGCGGCGTCGCGCTGGTTCGTTGCATCTCGGCGCTCGAAAAGCTCAAGCTGCACGATGACGAAGCCATTGGCGTCAACATCGTGAAGCGCGCGCTCGAAGAGCCCATGCGGCAGATCGCACTCAACGGCGGCCATGAAGGCGCAGTGGTTGTCGGCCGCGTGCGCGAGTCAAAGGATGATAACTGGGGATTGAATGCCGATACCGGCGACTATGGCGACATGGTCAAGGCCGGCGTTATCGATCCGGCAAAAGTAACGCGTCTCGCCCTTCAGAATGCTGCTTCGATTGCGGGTCTGATGCTGACGACCGAAGCTCTCGTAGCGGACCTGAAGGAAGACGACAAGAAGAGCGCAGCGGGCGGTGGTGGCGGTATGCCCGGCGGCGGTATGGGCGGTATGTACTAAACAGCAGTTAGACCGCAGGGAAAACGAAGGGCGCTCCGAGAAATCGGGGCGCCCTTTTTGCTTTTGGGGAGGATGCAGCAGCCATGCCGCAAAGCAGAGTCAAAGGCGAAAAGCAGAACCAAACAATTCAAAGAAGGAGCGTCGCGGGAAAGGCGCCGCGAGCGGTAGGTGCTCGAGGAATCGACAGGTTCCCAGCCCTCCGGGCTGGGCTAAATTGTGCCGCTCCTCCGGAGCTGAATACCGTTTGAGGAGGGGCATGGGCGGGATGTACTAAAAACCTCGGGTCTAAAGACCCGAGCTACATTAAATGAAGGGCGCTCCGAGAAATCGGGGCGCCCTTTTTGCTTTTTGGGGAGGATGCGGGAGCCATGCACGGAGCAAAGTCAAAGGCGAAGCGCAGAACCGAACAATTCAAAGAAGGAGAGTCGCGGGAAAGGC
This sequence comes from uncultured Acidobacteriota bacterium, assembly GCA_963721825.1. GTDB lineage: Bacteria > Acidobacteriota > Terriglobia > Acidiferrales > UBA7541 > Palsa-295. The sequence goes on from CAVRLE010000006.1 coordinate 44,462, forward strand.
ACCGCGAGCGGTAGGTGCTCGAGGAGTTGACGGGTTCCCAGCCCTTCGGGCTGGGCTAAATTGTGCCGCTCCTACGGAGCTGAATTTGTCGTGGTATGGAAACCGTAGTTTCCACAATAGAAATTCACAGGGTTGACGTGCGAGGGTGGGTGGAGTGATGAGTGATGGGACAAAAGGCCGGGGTGAAAATGACAGAAAGTGGCGCCGCAACTGCAGCAACTAGGTTGCAGCAAAAAGCAGTTTTGCGGGGTTTCGCGGGGTACTTCAGGAGCTGAAGCCCTTTGGTTTTGGAGTCAGAGGTTGTGTCGCGGTTGAAACCGCGACCTACAAAACTTTCCTTTTACGATCATCGGGTGCGATGCGGGATTGGGAGCCAAGGTCGGACGGATTGGGGAGTGGCAACGGCGCACAGGCAGGAGTGCCTGTGCCACTGAAAGGCCGGAGAGATTGACATGACGATATGGAAGGTGTGGCAGCGCAAGGATCGGGAGGAGACGGCGCAGGGGACGAGGTTGAACCAAGGATGGGCGGAAAGGCGGAAAATAACGCATCGGGGGAAGACTTTGCGCGCGTTTCAGGCTTATCTCAACCTGCTGGAGACGACGGCGTACATGCAGAAGGAGATGCAGAGCCAACTGGAAGCGTTTGACGTGACGATGCGAACGATTCGCATCCTCGAAATGCTGTATCGAAAAGGCCCGATGGCGATACGGGTGATGGCCAGCCAGATGAAGTGCAGCCGGCAAAACATCAAGAACATTTTGCGTCCGTTGAGAGAGCGCGGCTGGGTAGTGCTGGAAATGTGGACGCGGCCTCCTGTCCCGAAGGATGAGGCGCGTCTGCCGGTGGAGAAGCGCGGTGATAAGAGACGAGGCAGGGCGGTGGGGATCGTGCGGCTGACGTCGCGAGGGGGAAAGTTTATTGGCACGTTTTTTCCGAAGCACGCGAAGGTGGTGAAGTCGTTGATGCGAGTGCTGGACGGGCGCGAGCAGGTGACGTTGAGCCGGCTGCTGCTGAAATTGAGGAAGGGGGATGTGGTGAAGTTCGTGCGGGAGATTCGGATGTATGACGACGAGGATTGGGAGCGGGTGGTGAAGGATAAGAGTGTCAGTGGCTGACGGCGGGAGGAATGTCCAACAAGTACTCGTGTTTAAGCGCACTCCAACCATTTAGCTAAGGAGAGTATTAGGCTGAGCCCGAAGATTCCGATACGCACGATTTCGTGTGTCAGTCTTGTGGTGAATTCCAGCTATCTATATTCAGCCGCAATATGAAACTTGGTAAACAGCTTCTTCATCGCGGTCTCTCAGCTGTTCTGGCCCACGGCTATGGATCTTTCTTTCCTCAACCGCCAGAATTGCCCATCGTAAAGAAACATTGGAAGGCGCTAAAGCTCTATCTTGCCGACTTGGACTTAGATACCTATACCGGCTATGGGCAAGTTTGGTTGTTTGCGCCGAAATCCAAGCTAAACGTGAGGAAGGTTGGGCTTCTTCACCCTTTTGATCTCATCTTATACACCTCGCTCGTGCTAGCCTTAAGAGAGAGGATCGCAAACTCCCGCCTCGCGCCTAGCATAGTCTTCTCTTACCGAACTGAGAACGCGCCTAAAGGAAAGCTCTACAGCGACACGCCGTCCTGGAAAGATTTTCGCGAGGCCGCCGTGTCCAGAATTTCGGCCGGAAGTCCTGCCTTCGTCGGTATTACGGACATAGCAGACTTTTATCCTCGGATTTATCAACACCGCCTCGTTAACGCGCTGGCGGTCGTAACGGAGGCGGCCCAGAAAGAATATGTAAGGGTTTTGGAAAAGATGTTGGCTCGCTTCTCAGAAAATGCGAGTTACGGCATTCCCGTCGGACCGGCAGCGTCTCGGTTGCTTGCAGAGGCTCTGCTCGTCGATGTGGATAGTACCCTTCTCAGCTACGGCATCGACTTCATTAGGTATGTTGACGATTTCCTGATTTTTGCTGCCACGGCGAAAGATGCCGAGTTTGGTATTCGAATATTGGGAGAAACTCTGTTTCAAAATCACGGGCTCACCCTACAAACCGCAAAAACCAAGGTTCTCTCGGCACAGGACTACCTCGAGCGATACCTCACGGTCCACAGCGAGAAAGAAAAACAGAGGCGTGATCTGCTCGGGATCCTAGCGGAAGACCCTTACGGAACTTCGTTCGAAGACTTGGACGAAGATCTGAAGAAAGAGATCGATGCTTTCAATCTGTCCGCAATGTTGGAGGAGGCCCTAGCTGAAGCCGAAAACGTCGATTACAGGGAGGTTTCATTCATCCTGGGTCGGCTTTCGGCGCTGCAAAAGCCTGAGCTAATTCCCATCGTACTAAGCAATCTTGAGCGCTTGTATCCGGTCGCCGAGGCCGTGGCTGCATTCTTTAATAAGTTCACCATGTTAAGTAAATCGACACGCCGAGAGATTGCTGATGCTGTTCTGTCGCCGATTCTTAACAAGGACGAAGCCCGTCCTTCGGACTATTACTCGATCTGGATGTTGAGTATTTTTGGACACGATAGCGCTTGGAATCATGAGCAAAGTCTCGTTCGAATTTTTCGCGAAGCAAGTTCAGATGCAGTAAGAAGGTTCGCGGCTCTGGCGCTTGCGGCGTCGGGCTCAAGAGCCCAGGCAGTAGCATTGAAGGAACACCTATCTGAAGGATCTCCCTTATGCCGGACTGCGATGCTGTTGCCACGGCAAAATTGGGCGTTGATGAACGGAAGCACCTTAAAGGCAGCTTAAGTTTGAAAGACCCCATGGAAAAGCTCTGCATGGCCGAGAAAATATAGCAGACTTCGCGACAGTCAATCGGTTTCGGTCTTTTCGAAGATGGCGATGCCGTTTGCGAGGATTCGGTCGCCGCGGTAGATGGAATAGTTGACGGTGAGGGTTTGGCCGTCGGGTGAGACGGTAGGGATTCGCGCAGGGTCGTCCTTCCGTTTTTCAGTCCTGTTGCGGAGATGCGGTGGGTGTTGATGCGGATTTGAAGAGGGTCGCGGGAAAAGCGCCGCGAGCGGTTGCGCGTCTGCGCGCTTATTTTTTCCCAGTCCTTACGGACTGGGCTAAATTGTGGCGCTCCTACGGAGCTGAGTGCGTTTAGGAGATCGCGTTGCGGTTTTGGATGCGAAAGGCAAATGCAGATCGCTCGCTGCGCTCCCTTCCTTCGTCTGGGCAAGCGAGATGAAAGGCCGTGCGGCACATCGTGAATGTATGCGATCGCGGGGCTTTTGGATGAGAGGAAGATAAGGACGGGGCGGGCGCCCCGTCCTGGAGATTCGGCGGCTATCTATTTCTTCTTGTCTTTGCCTTCCAGTACGGTATTCCAGGTGGCGCCATCGGACGACATTTCGAACTTAAAGTTGTAGGCCGTGGCGGAAAGCACCTTAATGGTGAGTCGTCCTTTCATGGTCTGTGCGCCCACCCTTGTCTCGCTCTGCCAGGTCCAAGTGTCTCCGTCCACATTGCCTTTGGCGTGGTCAGCTTCGCCCAGGGTGTTGAAAGAGTCGTAGGTGTACATCTTATCGTTGCTGTCGTAGCCCATGTAGGCCGTTTCCGTACCCTTGCCCATGGCGCCATTGAACTCGGACTGGGTGACGAGGAAGAATGCACCGTCCATCCACTGGACGTGGTTTGTTCCCGTGAATTTGCCGCCCGAGCCCATGGGCCCCGGCTTTATTTCGCCTTCTGAGGCCCATGTACCGACGAAGTAGTCGAGTTTTCTGAGCTCGGGAGCGGGCTTCGGTGTTTCCGTCTGGACTCGAGCGGATAAGGCAATCCCAAGCAAAAGCGTGATGCAGGCGAGAATGGTGAAACGCGGCTTCATTGGTGTCTCCTTCAATTGAATGAGAATTCGGATTTGAGAAGCGGCCCCGCTTAGAGTATAGCATTTTCGCTTTTTGTTCGCCTGCATACTGGAGAGCCCGAGCAAAAGCCTCAGGTCTGAAGACCTGAGCTACATTAAGGCGAAGGCAGGAACGCTCGTGAGCGGCGGGAGGAACGCAGGAAGTGGAACAAAAAAAAACCCGCACCGGATATCGATGCGGGTTTTGGGAGTTCCGTGATTATCGGTCGTTACGAGTTCAGAAGGCGCCGGCGCGCAATCCCCATCAAGCCGAGGAGACCGCTGCCAAGAAGAAGCAGCGAGGAAGGCTCGGGAACCGGAACTGACTGAATGGTGATGCCCATGGACGTGAGACCGAGGTTCTTTCCGCTATTATCTTGAGCCGCGTTGTATGCAGCCTTGATATCCGAAGCAGCGGTGAGAGCATCTGTACCCGGCATGGTTACCGCGAACTCGAATGTATAAGGCCCTCCCGGTACTGGCGTAATCGAGCCGGCGGCGGTTTCCTGGAAGCAGACATCGCCTGAATTTGCCCCCATACCATTGCATCCACCGGAGTCGAGCCCACCGGGAATTTCTAGACTCCAATCACCAGTCCCGCCGGGGGCGGCCAGCAGGAGCACTGAGGATGAAACGTCAGATCCCGTCTTAAACTGCATGGCTATAGCAGTCAAAAAGCCGGTGCCAGCGCTAAAGCCCGTGGAATCAACAGTGAGGAATACGTCAAAAGTGTTACCAGGGCCAGGCGCGAAGGTTGAGGTTGCCGTATATTTCACATTCAGGGTCGTGTCAGTCACGGTGTCTGCTTTCGCCACCGTAGTTCCGGCCAGCACGAGTAACAGTACCAGCAGTCCAATTGAGCAAGTCTTTTTCATTTTTAGTTCCCTTTTGCCGCTAACGATTTTCGATCTCCGCATTCGCTCGAGTGGACTACCAGCAACGACACGCCGGGAGATGCCGTCCGAATGAGCTTACAACAGCACTTAGGTGGCCAACCCTAAGGATCCCTACTTAGGAACTTCGATGTCTTGTAAGTCACCGTATTTCAATGGCATGACGCTGCGGTACTAGGTCCTTGGGCGGCATAGCCCTTCCGCAATAGGCAACATATTGCACAAACTGCGCTGAATGTGCTCTTGTTCCGCACTTTGCTCGCGGAGACATGCATGTGGCCAAGATCAATGCCGCCACGCTCATAACTGTAGAGCTACCAGTTCGGTAAGCGCACGGTTTCTCACATCCTGGCGGAGGGCGAGCAAGAGCTGGCCCGGGCTTGAAAACCGACGTTGCGAGAACGCGGGCGGGGCAGCATGCTGTTAGGCATGCCGGAACTGCCGGATATTGCGGCTTACATCGCGGCGCTGGAACCGCGCGTCGTTGGGCGGCCGGTTGAGCGGGTGCGGTTGGCTAGCGCTTTTTTGTTGCGAACTGTGGAGCCGGCGATTGGGGATGTTGAGGGGCGGGTGGTGCAGGCGCTCGGTCGGATTGGGAAGCGGATTGCGATTGGGGTGGAGGGCGACCTGTGGCTTGTGCTGCACCTGATGATTGCTGGGCGATTGCATTGGCGGTCGGCTGGGGCGCGGCTTGCGGGGCGGCAGAGTTTGGCGGCTTTTGATTTTGCGAATGGATCGCTGGTGCTGACGGAGGCTGGGACGAAACGGTGGGCGTCGTTGCATGTGGTGGCGGGCGAGGAGGGTTTGCGCGCGATTGATCCGGGAGGCATCGATATTTTTGCGAGCGATCTCGCTTCGTTTCGAGCGGCGCTTACTGAGGAGAATCGCACACTGAAGCGGGCGCTTACTGATCCGCGCGTGCTTAGCGGCATTGGTAATGCGTATTCGGATGAGATTCTGCACGCGGCGCAGCTTTCTCCTGTGACGCTCACGTACAAACTTAAGGATGAGGAGTGGGGGAGGCTGTTTGACGCCATTCGCAATACGCTTGCGCTGTGGACGGAGCGGCTACGCGCCGAGGCTGGGGACGGATTTCCTGAGAAGGTGACTGCATTTCGCGAGGATATGGCGGTGCATGGGCGGTATGGGCTGGCTTGTCCACGATGCGGGGAGAAAATTCAGCGGATTCGGTATGCGGATAATGAGACGAATTATTGCGCGCGATGCCAGACGGGCGGGAGGGTGCTGGCGGATCGGAGTTTGTCGAGGCTGCTGCGGGAGGATTGGCCGCGGACGCTGGAGGAGTTGGAGGCGTTGAAGCGGAAATGACCTCGAAGGCGAAAAGAACGAACTCGCGGTTGGGGCAGGTTTGGGCGAATTGTGCTTGTGGCGGCTTGGGGCGCAGGCTGAAGCCTACGCTACTTAGCGGCGAATTGATTGTTGGAGATTTGCTACGAATATGTCGGGGTTCTCTACCTCTATGACTAGCTCGTTGTAGGATTCGTCGGCGAGGGTGATTACCACTGCTTGCTCGGGATGATGGATGTCCCAGAAGATTCGTTTGCCATCCTGGTAGAAAGTGCCGGCGGTTATCACGCCTGGCACCGATGTGCCCGGCCATTTGAGGCCGTGCAACCACTCCGTCGTGATTAGAGCGTCCGTGCGGACACTGGTGATGTGTCGCAACGGAATGGCTAGTTCGCTCTTGAAAGCCCAGAGTTTATCGAGACCTTCGACGTGCAGGTGCAGAGTGTCGCCGGTGATTTCTGGTCTTACCATTGGTTTACTTTAGCACGGGCAAATCGCTGAGGCCGGCGCTGGAGAAAGACCCACGACGATGGGAGGCGTCGTCGTGGCTACCCGGGATCAAAGAGGGATAACAGTCAAAGGCGCCGGCCGGAGACCGGCGGTACGAAAATCAGCGCGAGTTAGTCGGCGCCGCGGGAACGGCGGGGCTTTGTGTTTTTGGCGACTACTGGCGTGTCTGCGTGCTGGGGGAGATCTGGCATGTGGGTCATAGCGGTGTCGCGAGCTGCGGCGAATTCAGTCCAGTCGCGCTTCGAGATTGGATCGGCGGTGGGCAAGCCGAGGCGTTCGAAATTCAGGAACTGGCCGTGCTGCTGGATGCGGAAATCGAGATGGGGGCCGGTGGCGAGGCCGGTCATGCCGACGAGGCCGATGCGCTGGCCCTGTTCGACGTGCTGGCCGGTGCGGACGAGGACGCGCGAGAGATGCATGTAGTAGGTGGTGTAGCCGTTGGTGTGCTGGATTTCGATTAGATTTCCGGCGCCGCCTTTTCGTCCGGCGAACGTGACGCGGCCTTCGCCGATGGTTTGCACGGGAGTGCCGGTGGGGGCGGCGTAGTCAATGCCGAGGTGAGGGCGATATTCTTTCAAGATTGGATGAAAGCGACTGGCGCTGTAGTGCGAAGTGATCGCGGCGGCGAATTTCAGCGGCGAGTGCAGGAAGGCTTTCTTCATCGCTTTGCCATCGGGCGTGAAGTAGGCGGCGTGGCCGTTGAGGTCATGGAAAAGGACGGCACGATAGGGGCGGCCGGCGTTGTCGTATTCGGCGGCAAGAATCCGGCCGTAGGCGGCGGTTTCGCCATTCGAGAATTTTTTCTTTTCGACGACGATGCGGAACGTGTCGTTGGGGCGCGTATCGGTGTAGAAATCGAGATCCCAGCCGAAAATTTCTGCGAGGCGCATGGCGAGCTCGGGGCGTTCGCCGGCTTCGATGACGGATTCGAAGAGCGATCCGTGGACCGTACCAGTGACGCCGGCGGTTTCGGTTTCGGAGGGGATTTTGCGGATTTCGGCGCGGAAGGAGTCGCTGGATGCGGTGGGCGCGAGCGGGGCGTGCGACGTGGCCGGAGAACTTTGCGCGGGGCTTGCGGTTTGCGAATTTTCTGCGGGTTGTGGCGTGATTGTGAGTTCGCGGTCGGTGTCGATGCGATAGCGAACCTCGCGCAAATCGCCGAGGACGCCGCGGCCGACTGTGATTTTATTTCCTGCGCGGAAATGTCGGAAATCGAAACTGTGTTGGGCTACGGCGGCGACGCGGGAGGCGGTGGCTGGGTCGAGGCCGAGCTGCTCGAGCGCGCGATTGAAGGAAATGCGCGGCGGCGCGATTTCGTCGGTGTACATCACTACAACGCGCTGAATGTGCGCAGCTTCTTCGCGCGCGAGCGCAACTTCGTCTGCAAATTGCGCTTCAGCTTTGCCGCGAACGCCGTAAGACCAGCCGAGGACGGCTCCGGCCGCGATGAGAAGGACAAACCAAGATATGATTCTGAGGCGATTCATTGTGCTTCGGTGTTTCCCGGTGCGTGGCCCATTTGCAGGATAACGCAAGGGCGGAAGGCAAGAAAAGCGGAATTGCGGTTCTGTGCCGGAGCGAGCAAAGGGTCGTGATCTGCGAGTGGTGGGCCGGCGACTGGGTTTCGCGCATCTTGAAATTATGGAGATGCATCTTAGTGGTAGAGGCTTTGGGAAGCTGCTTCCGGCGAGGAGGAGGTTATGAAGGGCTTTTTTCTTCCTCTGGCATTGGTTTTGATTTCTGGCGCCGGCGCTGCGTTTGTGAAGACTTCGATTCCTGCAGGGACTGTGATTCCTGTGGCGCTGCATGGTTCGCTTTCTTCCACTAAGAGCAAAGCTGGGCAGGTGGTGAAGGCTCGGGTGATGCAGGACATTCCGCTGGCCGAAGGTAACAAGGTTCGCGCGGGCGCGTATGTTCAGGGGAAAGTGATTTCGGTGACGCCTGCTGCGAACGGAAGCGGAGCGAGCATTACGTTTGAGTTTACTCAGCTTGTTACGTCGCGAGTAGCGGAGCCGATTACCACAAATCTGCGGGCGCTGGCATCCATCGTTGAGGTGAATAGCGCGCGGATTCCTCAATATGATGATCGCGGAAGTTCTTCTTACGTGAACACCACGTGGCAGATAGGAGGAGAAACAGTGTATCGCGGCGGTGGGCACGTGATGGATGGGAAGACTATTGTCGGCGAACCGGTGGATGAGGAGGGCGTGCTTGGGCACGTGAGGGTCAGCTCGGATGGAACTTGCCGCGGGGCGGTGGAGGGAGAGAATCGGCTGCAGGCGCTGTGGCTGTTTTCGTCCGATGCGTGCGGCGTGTACGGGTATCGACGAGTGAAGATTGAGCACGCCGGTGGAACGAGTCCGCTGGGCGAAATTACGCTGAAGGCCGAGCGCGGCGATATTAATATCCGCGGCGGCAGCGGGATGCTGCTGCGCGTAAATAACCCGTCTACTGAGGATGGCACTTAAGCATACAATTGCCGCGGAGTCGTGGGTGGGATTTCGGATTTCCTATTCGGATTTCATAGTCGATGCTGAGTTCGCGAACGTTGGGAGGCACTTTTATGAAGAAACGCAATCTTCTCGTAGCCGCCTTTGCTCTCTGCTTTTGGCCTTATCATCAGCCATATTATCTTTTCCCGACGCATTGGCAGGGGCTTTCGATTTATTTCCACCCCACTGGTCCGTGTTATGGCGTCGGTTGTCCCGGCGGTACGGGCGCCAGGCACTAAGGCAGCGAGCCGCGCGCAGAGCCACAAGCAGGCGGTGGGTGCGAAATCGCAAGGACGATCAGCGAGACTTGCTGAGCCGGATAAGCTCTGAATCGACGAATGCAATGAAGGGCAGGCATATTGTCTGCCCTTCTTTTTTTCGAACGTCCGCCTGCCGACGTGGTCACCCCAAGTAAATACAACCCAGTAGATGAAGCAAGCCTGCCGATGGTGTTAGACTCCGCGCATCTTTTCACTGAGGGAGCACTTCTATGCGCGTCCGGCGGAGTTTCGTTTGGGCTTTGCTGCTGGCAATTGCTGCACTCTTTACGACGACCGCAAGCAAGGCGCAGGGCACGCAAGAAATCGATACAAGCTGGCCGCGCGAGATCGAGTCCGACCTGGGCAAGATCATCATCTACCAGCCGCAGCTTGATTCTCTTGACGGCAACATCCTCACGGGGCGCGCGGCCGTTTCGCTACAAGGACCTGAGAAAAAAGAGCCGGTGTTCGGGGCGCTGTGGTTCCGGTCAGAAGTCTCAGTAGACCGCGACGCGGGGCTGATGACGCTCGAGGACACCAAAGTAACGCGCGTGAAGTTCCCCGATGCTACTCCCGGAGACATGCAGAAGATGCGCGAACGGATCGAAGCGCCGGCGAATACCTGGGATATCGTTCTGACGCTCGAGCAAGTGGAATCGAGCCTCGCGGCCAGCGAGAAAGAAGTTGCGTCCACGGAAAATCTGAAGAGCGATCCGCCGGTGATTGTTTTCTCGCAGAAGCCCGCAGTGCTCATAAGCTTCGACGGCGATCCGGAAACGCGGCCGATCAAAGATTCGCCTTACGAGCAGGTGGTGAATACGGCGGTGCTGATCGTTAAGGACAAGAGCTCCGGAAGCTTTTATCTGAGCAATGGCCAGACTTGGTACATCGCGACTAATCCGAAAGGGCCGTGGTCAGTCACGACGAAGACGCCCTCGGCGATCAAAGATTTCGTGAAGCCCGATCCGGACGCGGAACCGCAAACCGGGCCACCGCCGCAGATCATCACGGCCACGGTGCCAACGGAGCTGATTGTCACATCGGGCGCGCCGAACTGGACGGCGCTGACCGGCAACCAATTGCTCTACGTGAGCAACACGGAAAGCACATTCATCAAGGAGATCGCGACCAACAAATATTATTTGCTGCTATCGGGACGATGGTTCAGCAGCCAATCACTCGACGGCCCCTGGACCTACGAGCGCAGCGATTCCCTTCCGACTAGTTTCAAACAGATCCCGCCGGCGTCGCCAGTGGGAGACGCGCTCACGGCTGTAGCAGGCACGAATGAAGCCGAAGATGCGGATGCAGACGCGGAAATTCCGCAGACGGCTGCGATCAAGCGCAATGAAGCGAAGACGGACGTTACCTACGACGGCTCGCCACAATTTCAGGATATCCCGAGCACGCAGGTGCAGTACGCGGTGAACACCAACGCGTCCGTACTGAAGATCGGAGATCGCTATTATGTCTGCGATAACGGAGTCTGGTTTGCCGGCTTGACGCCGACCGGCCCGTGGGCGGTTGCAGACAGCGTGCCCGATGCGGTGCAAACGATTCCGCCAAGCTCGCCTGTGTACAACGTCCGCTACGTTCACGTCTACGATTCAACTCCGGAAATTGTTTACGTGGGCTACACGCCCGGCTACACCGGCACATACCGATACTACGGAACTGTGGTGTACGGCACTGGATGGTATTACCGGCCCTGGATTGGTCCCGTTTATTACTATCCGCGTCCTTACACCTGGGGATTCAACGTTCTCTACAATCCGTGGACCGGTGGATGGGGATTCGCGCTGGGTTACAGCACGCCATTCATCAACGTGAGCATCGGATGGAGAAGCAGTTACTACCGCTATCCTCCATATTGGGGAGGCGGAGGATGGTGGGGGCCGGGCGGCTATCGTCCGATCTATCGGCCGCTGCCCGGATATCGTCCTGGGTACCGGCCGCCGCGAAATGTGGTGCGGATACAGCCGATCGGGCGGCCGGGAAGGCCTGGTTATGGTCCGGGATATCCGAATCGCCCGGGCAAGCCGGGTCGACCAGGAAGACCGTCGCCCTACACTCGAGACAATCTCTACGCGCGGCCTGGAAGGCAGGACCGAGTGAAGACGGATTACCGCCCGAAGGGAAAACAGCCGAAGCCAACTACGCGATTGCCGAATAACGTTTACACCGATAAGAACGGAGACGTTTACCGCCGCAACACCACCGGCAAGTGGGATAAACGCGAGAACGGCAAGTGGGCGAAGCCTGCCCCGGCAAGTCCTGGGACGCAGCCAACGACGCCGGGAACGCGCCCGTCGAGACCAGGAACGCGGCCCGCACCCGGCACGCCTGGGACAAACCCATCGACGGGGAGGCCGAACACGCGCCCCGCGCCACAACCAAAGCCCGGGCAACCGAGTATTCAGCCGGTACCGTCGCCAAATCAACCGCAGCCGAGGCCGACGCCAACGCAGCCTTCTACCCGGCCTGTCAGACCGGCTCCGGAGGCGAAACCGACTCAGCCTTCGAATCCGTCGATACAGCCCGCGCCGAATAATCCGTCAACGCGTCCGGCGCAGCCGTCGACGCGTCCGGGGTCGAGACCCAGCACGCCGACAATTCAGCCCGCGCCGGCGCCCGAACTCGATCGCGATGCGAATGCGCGAAAGCGGGCGCGCAATTCGCGAACGGAACAGCCAAACAATTCGCGACAATCGCAGCAGCTCAGATCAAATTCGCGGCAATCGCAGCCATCCAATAATTCGCGGAACTCTTCGTCGAACAATCAATCCTCGAGAGGTCAGAATAATTCAAGGGGTCAGAACAACAAGAACCAGCGGCAACGATAAAGCGCCGGCAAAATCGAAACCCGGGCGTCGCGAGACGCCTGTCCTCATTTGCTCTTCGGGTCATTCGCTACAGAGGAAATTGGCGCTTTACGGCGCCACTAGCTCGTAGGATGACGTGAGCTGAATGGCGTTGTGCAGCGTGCGATAGAGCGGGCAGTTCATTGCGTAGATTCCGTGGACGCGCTCGATGGTGGCGCGCTTTTCTTCCGGGGCTACGAGGCGCATCGCGACGTGGATGCGTCTGATGACCAGCACACCGTCTTCGAACTCGACTTCCCCTCTGACGTCCGCGGTCAGCTTGTCATTGCTTGCATCGATTTGACGCGCTTCCAGCGCGCCTCCGAAGGTGCCCATCATTCAACCGGCGGTTCCGGCGATCACGTAGTCGATGGTTGCGGCGTGCGGTTCCTTGATTTTGTCGGGCGGGACTTTGTAGTGCTCGGCGATTGCGCCGTGAACGCTGAAGATCACTGGCTGCGGCTCGCCGGGAAGGTGGGCGACACGCAGCGGGCCGACTTTGCGTTCAATCTTGACGTTTGAAACGTAGACGACATCGGACATGGATTCCTCTTCGGCTTTTTGATGCTTCCGGGGGGCATCCCGAACTATCGCGTCAACGCAAGCGCAAAGGCAAACAACGAGGCCGGCGCTTCGCCTTTTCGGGGCCTCGGTCGTAGCGACTTGAGGCGCAGGCTGAAGCCTGAAGCCTATGCTACCTAAAGCTTAGAATGCGCGGATCAAACGGAGTAGTGCAGGTGTTTCTGGCGTGCGGCTCGCAAACCGGCGATCCATACAAACATCAACGTAACGGCAAGGAATGGAATGAGCCAGACTACGCGACTCTGGTAGCGATCTTCGACCGTCGAGAGCACGCCCGTGACGAGGGCATTTGCGAGCACTGCGGAAATAATTACCAGCGAGAGGCCCGCGAGCCGAAAATTCCAGCGCCGCCACAGGAGAATTCCGAAGACGACGACCAACGCGAGCGAGGCCACCACCGTCCAATTCTGAATCATCGAGAGGAAATCGAAAGGCAGATCGTTGACGGACTGGCGGCTTTGCAGGAAGCGCGCTTTTCCGGCGGGAAATGCTTCATCGAATTGATGCACCATCCAGTCGTTAGGGTCGAATCCGATTTCGAAGGAATTAAGCTGCTGCCAGAAGTTCGCAGTGGATATGGACAATTGCGCGCGCGGATAGGTGCGGAACGTGGCCAGCGCGAAGGGAATTTCTTCCCGTAGCATCTGTTCCCGCGCTTCGGGAGAGGAAATTCTCCACACTCCATCGTCGGCCCAGAGGAACTGGTCTGAATCGGCGCGAAGTTCGCGCAGATGGCCGCAACCTGCGAATTTTGTCTCGCTGCAATGTTGTTCGAGATACCAGCGGCCGGGGCCGTCGGCGATCAGGCGCGCTGTGAGGAACGGCGGGCGTTCGCCATTGAGCGAAGGCTTGCCGTAGAGGTACGAATTGAGCGCGAGCTGCGCGATGGCCGCGATCACGACGATCGCCGCTACTTCTCCAACTGGTTTCAATCGGCCAGACATAAATCCTTTTCGAAAGATCGCCCAAAGAGCAGCGAGCAGCAGGCAGATTCCAGCGCCGAGCATGAGGTGAGTGGCGTGGGATGCCACCGCCCAGCAGGCGATTACGGCGACAGCGATGCGTTCTGGGCGCGAAAGGGTGTCGCGTGCAAAAACGAGAAGATAGATGCAGAGGTACAGGAGCGGTCCGAGAATATCCGGCATGACGAGGCTTACGAACCAGCTCGCACTTGTCAGAAGGCTGAGGAGCATGACGAGGGCTAGATACCAGAACATGGTTCGCTGCGGCAGGAACGAGCGCACCACCAGCCAGATGACGCAGGCAGTGAGCAACGCTTGAAGCGCAACAACCGGCCACAGAGTGGCGTTCCAGTGAAAAGGCAAAATGCCGAGGCTGTAAATGAATGAGCGCATGCCGTAGTAGTCCGAGAGCTGGTGAAGGAACACGGCGCGCGCGACTGGGGAACCGCTTTCGAGATACGTCATGGAATCGGGATAGAGCAGCGGGTAGCGATTGAAAAATGCCGGCCACATCAGGAAGAGGGCGCCGAGCAGAATTGCAGCGACGCGAGCTAGCGAAGTGTGGTTCGCAGCTCGCCGAGCTTCATCGCGCTGGGTGGCGAAGGCTAGGCTCACGGAAAGATTGCCGGGATTGTAGGGCCGCGCGCGGCTAAATTCAAGAGCTAGCGCGGAGCGACTTAACTCTTCGCCGAGTGGCCCGATTTCCTTACTGGCGACAGCGGGCACGGCCCACCACGGCGGGTCTGCGACATGCCGTGCCCCTACTGAAAAGAAGCGGCGAATTCTGAGCTAGCGATTAGTGGGACGCGCCGGCGGTGCCTGCAGCGGCGTACTGCGAATCGCGTTCGGAAGCGGATGTTGCGAAATAATTTCGCTCGCGGAGTCCGCGGTAGATATGACCGGCAATCTGGGAAGCGCGCGGACCGCTGGTGCTGCGGCCACCGCCGCGAATCAGAATCACGAGAACGATTTTCGGATGAATTTCGTCGGCATAGGAGACATACCAGCCGAGCCGGCCGCCGAGCGATTCGTCGTTGCAAGTGCCCGTTTTGCCGAGCGTGGGACCGAGCGTGTCGTTGCCGTACGGGTCGTAGCTGCGGCGCGCGGTGCCATACATCACGGCGGCGAGCATGCCCTGACGGAGATCCGGCAGCAGCGGAGCGATATCAAGTTGACGGCGAACGCGCGGCGCGAAATTGAGGCGATCCTCGCTCGTGCGCGGATACTGCAGATAGTATTCGGTGCCGCCATTGGCGAGAGTGGCCGCAAGTGACGCAAGTTGCAGCGGGGTGATGCGGATGCCGCCGCCGAAGCTCGACATGCGCGCTACTCCGCCATACTTGGGCGGAAAAAGCGGCAGCGAGCCGGGCTGCTCTTCGCTGATGTTGTAGCCAACGCGTTCGCCCAGCCCCAGTAGGCGGGCGTACTTGATGACGGTGTCAAATCCGAGCTGCTTGCCGACGCTTTCGAAGAAGACGTTGTTCGAGTGCGCCATCGCTTCGGTGAGGTCCATGTAGCGGCGGCGGTCCACTTTGAGCATCGTGTCGCGAGTGATCGCGCCTTCCTGCAGGCCGGCGAGAGCGATCACAGGCTTGATCGTCGAGCAAGGTTCGAAGCCGGCGGAGAATGCCATCTTCTGATTCACGATCGTGAGGATGCGGCCGGTGGATGGATCGAGCGCGACAACCGAGCCGTTCGTGTGACCCAGCGCGTCAATCGCCACCTGGCGG
The DNA here is from genome assembly GCA_963721825.1 of uncultured Acidobacteriota bacterium. Classification (GTDB taxonomy): domain Bacteria; phylum Acidobacteriota; class Terriglobia; order Acidiferrales; family UBA7541; genus Palsa-295. The sequence continues at coordinate 59,914 of CAVRLE010000006.1, forward strand.
ACGATAGCGTCGTCGTAGCTGGTGGCGTCAAATTTCGCGGGATCAAGATTGAAAGCCGTGCTGCGAGCGCGATGAGTGCGCTTGGCTGCCGGTGCGCCTGTGGGCGAACCGAAAGCGACGCTGGCCGCTGCTGCGAGCAGGAGGCACAGTATCGGAACTGCTTGGCTGGTGCGTGAGCTGGGTTTCATGTCTTCTTTTTTATTATGTCTTTATGTTATCGGCCACAGGCTCCGTACAGTGAACACCCGAGCCTGAGCAAATTGTAGGGACAGTCGAAGGAAGGCGCAACTGGTAATCAGTACAGTTTTTCTGAATTCGGGGGGTACCAAAGTACCGGGGGGCGAAAGGGGGCCGGGGTTCACATTGGGACATGAACCCCGGCCGAATGCATTCGAGCCTGGCCGGTTTAGCGGCCTGTCTTGCCCTTTGATGCGGCAGCAGCCATGGTCGCGGGCTTCGCGGGTTCTGCCGCGGCTGGCTTGCCGTTGTCGCTGGCAGGAACCGCGGGCTGATGCACTAGGCCGAGTGCTTTGCGTAGATCGGCTTCGATTTTGTCGCGGATGTCCGTGTTTTCCTTCAGGAAAATGCGGGCGTTGTCGCGGCCCTGGCCGAGGCGCTCGCCTTTGTAGGAAATCCAGGTGCCGGATTTCTCGAGGATATTTTTCGCTACGCCGATATCGAGCAGGTCGCCCTCGCGAGAGACGCCCTCGCCGTAGATGATGTCAAACTCGGCTTCGCGGAATGGCGCCGCTACTTTGTTCTTCACCACTTTCGCGCGCGTGCGTGAGCCGACGACGCGGTCGCCTTCCTTGATGGATTGAATGCGGCGGATATCAATGCGGATCGAAGAGTAGAACTTGAGCGCGCGGCCGCCGGTGGTGGTTTCGGGATTGCCGAACATGACGCCGATTTTTTCGCGAATCTGGTTGATGAAAATCAGGCACGTTTTCGATTTGGAGACAATGGCGGTGAGCTTGCGCAATGCCTGCGACATAAGCCGCGCTTGCAGCCCCATCTGCGGATCGCCCATGTCGCCTTCGAGTTCGGCGCGCGGGACGAGGGCGGCGACGGAGTCGACGACCACGACGTCAACAGCATTCGAGCGAATCAGTGCTTCGGCAATTTCGAGCGCCTGCTCGCCATTGTCAGGCTGCGAGACGAGGAGATTGTCAACGTCCACGCCGAGCTTGCGCGCGTAGGAGGGATCAAGCGCGTGTTCGGCATCGATGAAAGCAGCCTGGCCGCCAAGTTTCTGCGCTTCGGCAATCACGTGCAGAGTGAGCGTGGTCTTGCCGCCCGATTCCGGGCCATAGATTTCGATCACGCGGCCGCGCGGCAGTCCGCCGACGCCTAGAGCAGCGTCGATCGAGATGGAACCGGTGGGAATCACGTTCACCGGGACGAGCACGTCGCGGTTCCCCAGGCGCATGATCGAGCCTTTGCCGTACTGCTTTTCAATTTGCGCGATTGCCAGATCCAGATTCTTGGTTTTTTCGTCGGACACGCTTGCACCTCGAGGGCTTTTCGCCAGCATTTCCTGGGGACGCAGGAGGCACAGTCTACCAGAATGCATGCCCTGCCCTGAATCCGCATTTATACGGCCATACTACCACTAGGCGAACAAAAAGCAAAGGCTGTTTTGCGCCTCATGCAAGGCTATTTTACGCGGGAAGGTTCGGGTATGACGTCCGCCCGCGTTGACTTGCCTTCTCGCGCAGCCTAAGATGTGCGCCATACATGGCAGAAACGCAGTCGCCGATCGGCCTCACCATCTCCCACTATCGAGTGATCGAAAAACTCGGCGGTGGCGGCATGGGCGTCGTCTACAAAGCCGAGGACAACGAGCTCGGCCGCTTTGTTGCGCTGAAATTTCTCCCTGAGGACGTCGCTCGCGACTCGCAAGCACTTGAACGGTTTCGTCGCGAAGCCGAGCCGCCTCCGCGCTGAATCATCCCAACATCTGCACGATCTACGAGATCTCTCAGCAGGACGGCCATCCGTTCATCGCCATGGAGTATCTCGACGGCTGCACGCTCAAGCACCTGATCACCGGCAAGCCCGTGCCGATGGATCGTCTTCTCGATATTGCGATCGAAGTGGCCGACGCGCTCGATTCCGCGCATAGCAAAGGTATCGTGCACCGCGACGTGAAGCCGGCAAATATTTTCGTCACCGAGCGCGGCCACGCAAAGATTCTGGATTTCGGCCTGGCGAAGGTAACCGGAAGCGGCAAGTCGAATGCGTTCGAAGATGCTTCGATGACGCAGGGCGTGAGCGAAGCGCTGCTTACGAGCCCCGGCACTGCGCTGGGCACAGTCGCGTACATGTCGCCCGAACAAGTGCGCGGGCAGACGCTCGATCCTCGCACTGATCTATTTAGCTTCGGCGTGGTGATCTACGAAATGGCCACCGGCGCGCTTCCCTTCCGCGGCGAAACGTCCGCCGTAATTTCCGAAGCAACATTGAATCGCGCACCGGTCCCGCCGGTCCGGTTGAATCCAGACCTGCCCGCCAAACTCGAAGAAATTATCGGCAAGGCCCTCGAAAAAGATCGCGACCTGCGTTACCACAATGCCGCGGACATACGCGCCGATTTGAAGCGGCTGAAACGCGATAGCGACACGGGCCGCTCCGCGTCTTACCAGGCGCTCCCACTAGACGAAACATCCGGCAAGTCATCGCGTTCGTCGGCGGGCGTCGCGGCATACGACTCCGCAGCGCAACCGTCAGCGATTTCCAGCTCGGCCGTAGTGCAGTCCGGACCAGTCGCGCGGGCATTTTCTGCAACCCCAGCCTGGCAGAGATTTCTACCCTGGGCGATTGCTGGCGTGTTGGCGGTCGGACTACTGTTCGCGCTATTTGCGCTGCGCGAGGCATCGCGTCCGGGCGCGCAGAAGCCAGTGGAACTCTCCCTCTTGATTCCGAACCAGCACCTCGCATTAGAGAACGGTCCGGCCACTGTGATTTCTCCAGACGGGTCGCGCATTGCTTACACCACGCGGGATCCCAAAACAGGCAAGGTTGCACTCTACATTCGAGAAATGGACAAAAACTCTCCCGTGCTGCTCGAAGGAGCCGGCGCGGCGTTCGCGCCTTTCTTTTCGCCGGATAGCCAGTGGATCGGATTCTTTGGCGACGGGAAATTGAAGAAGGTATCTATCCGAGGCGGGGCCGCAGTCACTCTGGCGGATGTTGGCGGCTACCGCGGAGCAAGCTGGGGGACAGACGGCATCATTATCTTCCCGAGGCAATTCACCAGCCAGCTTTACCGGATCCAGGATTCTGGCGGCGCCCCGCAGGAGGCCACCCATCTGGATTCGGCGCGCGCTGAAGTCACACAACGGTGGCCGCAAATCCTTCCCGGTGGAAAGGCTGTGCTCTTCACCGCTTCTGGAGACAACAACTTCTTCGGCAAAGGCTGGGTGGGAGCGGCTCCACTCGATACGGGCGTCCCGAAGGTGCTAGTCGAGAACGCTTACTTCGGACGCTTTCTTCCCAGTGGTTATCTGTCCTACGTGTCTCAGGGCACAGTCTTCGTTGTTCCCTTCGATGTACAGAAGCTGAAGATCACCGGCACAGCGATTCCGGTTCTGCAGGGTGTGGATTCCGATATCACGAACGGTAGCGCGCAGCTCAGCTTCGCTGACAACGGCACGGCCATTTACTTGTCGGGCGGCGGAGTGAACCACGACTTGAACGTCGTCCTGCTCGACCGCAAGGGCGAAGCCACAGTGATGATGAGTGACAGGCAAGACGCTGCCTCTCCCCGCTTTTCTCCGGACGGAAAACGCTTCGCCTTTCAGAGCGCGAGCAGCATCTGGGTCCATGACTTTGCTCGAGGGACTACCTCCGCGGTCATCAGCGGAACCGCGGCAGCCAACTTTCCCATCTGGACACCGGACGGTCAGCGGCTAACTTATTGGCACCCGCTTGCCGGCGCGCAGGGCTCGGGACAAGAGATTTTCTGGAAGCGCGCCGACGGAACCGGAGAAGAAGAAGCGTTGACTTCGAAATCCCTTCCGATTGCCTACCTGGCATCCTGGTCGCCAGACGGCAAGGTTCTTCTTTTTGCCCGGCTCGCAGATAAGAATGGGGGGTGCTGCGAAATCTGGACTCTTACCCTCGACGCAAACGGGAAGCCTCAGGAACCACGGCAATTCTTGGGCACTGGCGGCAACGCATTTTACCCGGCATTTTCACCAGACGGACGCTGGGTCGCTTACGCATCGGTTGAATCGGGGCTGCCCCAGGTTTATGTTGTTCCGTTTGAAGGCGCAGGAGGCAAGTGGCAGATCTCCACCGACGGCGGCACGGAGCCGCGCTGGTCAGGAGCCGGACACGAGTTGTTCTACGCGCATGGCAACTCGCTGGTTAGCGTGCCTTATTCAGTAGAGAAGAATTCGTTCCAGGCCGGAAAGCCACAGACGGTTTTCCAGAACCGCTTGGAACCGCGCGCTCCGTTCGCATCCTACGATGTGTCGCCGGATGGCCAGCACTTTGTGATTTTCGAGGTTCCCGGCGGCACACTGGCTGCCGCCAACGAGCCTACCGTAGTGCTGAATTGGCTCGATCAAGCCCGCCAACTCGTAGTCGCCGGACAGACCAGCGCGCCCAAGTAAACAAAGCAGCGCTGCTACAGGACCGATCCGCGATTCCGGCCCTGCTACTCCGGCTTCTGCCCTTCCGGTTTGCCCTCTGCGGCCTTCTTCTTGGCTGCGGCTTCGGCGGCTACCGTCCAAGGTGGCGTGACTCCGACGGAGCGGGCATATGCGATGGACTGTCCGAGGTGCTCATGTGCATGGGTGACAAGCAGGTATTCAACGTCGCCTTTATTGGCATCGGGGCCGAGCTTCGGAAGCGGCGCAGCGATGTCGGATGTCGGAACTTTGGTAACGACCGCGATGGCATTCGCGAATGACTGTTTGAGTTCAGCGACGATCGTGGCCTTGTCTGTTGTGGACTTTTCCCAGTCTTTTGCTTTGTATTTCGCGGGAACTTCGCCGCCGATCAGCTCAGGGATGTTGTAGTTCGCCGCGGTGATGTGCAGAAATACCTCCGCGATAGAACGAGCGCCCTCTTCCGACCGCCAGGTATATTTTTCGGCTGGTATGGCTTCGGCCAGGGGAACGAATTTCTGTTGCAGTTGGTCGAGATCGAGCAACACCTGTGGCCTTATGTCGTAGCCATACGTCACCGGCGGTTTCGACATGGGGATTTGCGGCGCTGCTGCCGCGCCTTGAGCCTGCGCTCGAGCCGCGCCGACGCCGAAAGCTACCATTCCGAGAACGAGCGATAGGCATAGCTTCTTCATTTCGAAATTCTCCTTTTCACTTGCGCCTTTGCAGGCGGCCTGCGATTTTCGATGAATGTTGGGTGGCCGCGCCCGGCCTTCCGAAATCCGGGTGATGCAATGCCCTGCTTAGACGGAGGAGACGCAGAAACGCTTCGTCAAAATGTGTGTATTGGCCTGGCGCGTAAAAAAGCGGGCTCACGGGAGCCCAAGCCCCGCCTCCAAAAAGGGCGTGTTCGCAATGAAGCCGATGCCTAGCCTCGGGCTTTGCATGTTGGTGGGAGCCCCCGCATTCATGCGGGGGAGGATCGCTTCAGCGCTCCGGAAGGAACGGCGACTGAGTCTCGCGCTTTAGCGCTGGGCCTTGAATGTCCGTGGCTAAAGCCACGATCTTTCTCGATGCTTGTTCAGCTGGACTGAAGTCCAGCTCCCTCCGCTGAAGCCGAGGGCTCCCACCGGAGAAGCTCTAAGTCGTGCAAGTAGGAGTGCTGGACCACCGAAAAAACACGTCGTTCCCTTCATCATTACTGACGCTGAAGTTGGCGCTTTTCAGTTAGCTAATCATGTAGATGTAGCTCAAGAAAGCGGCCGGCGCCAAATCTGTTTCGATTGCACGATGCGCGTGCAGGCGATCCATTTGCCGTCGGGTGAGACGCGCGGGTGCATCAGGTTTCCAGCGTCGTGAGTGAGCTGAGTGGGCGCACCGCCTGCGCGAGGAATCGAGAAAAGCTGCAGCTTGTCGCCGGCAAGGCCGCTATAGATGATGTTTTTCCCATCCGCCGTCCAGTCAAGCCCGTCGTAGGTGGTGCCCCGATAGTCGAGGAGTTTCTCGCCGTGCGTGCCATCGGCACGAACGATCCACAGAGCGCGATTGCCGCCTTCGCGCTTGTCTTCGAGCGCGATCTCCTTCCCATCCGGTGACCAGGCCGCCCACGAAGCGCTGTGAATTTCTGCCGGCAACGGAAGCTGCGTGGTATCGAGCACTTGCCCGGTGATTGGCTGAATGCCAAGCACCCAGAGCTTGTCGATACCGGGCGCGCCGCCGCGCACCCAGGAGTTAAATAGAAGTTTGCGCCCATCAGGCGACCAAAACGCAGGCCCGGTTTCCCATCCGAAATCCGTCAACCGGATTTCAGGGGCTTGCGCATCATCGGCGAGGCGCAAATAAATATCGTCGGTACTCTCGGCACTCTCGTAATCGGGCACCGGAACTTTCGACCGATGCGAGTGGAACGCGATCCATTTCCCGTCAGGCGACCACGCTGCGGGAAAATCCTCGTGGTAACCGGTGACAATAGGAAAGCGAGCGGAGGTTCGGTTCGCATCTGCATCCACAAGAACATACCCCGCATCGAGATTGAGCGCCCAATCGGCCAGGCGCCAACCGCCGTACGTGAATGAGATTTTCTTTCCGTCGGGACTCCACATGGGAACTTCGGCGCCGGCAATCACATCTTTCGAATCCCCTCCGCTTATCGGGACTGCCGCGACAGAATCGCGAATCGCATTGCGAGCCCAGTAGAGATTTCCTCCGGCGAGCGCAGGATCGTTATTATCGACGCCTGGATTTGAAACCACCGGCACGCGCGCTCCGGTCGCGAGGTCAACCTTATAAATTGCGAGCCAGCGATTCGCGTCGGGGACGTGTCGCGTAGCATTGTCTGGCGCACCGGCACTCGCCAGCGCAATGAACGCGCTGCGGCCGTCGGCTGAGACCGCAATCGTATTCCAATTCGGCGCGGCATCGAGATTATGCGCGATGGTTTTCGTGCGCAACTCGTGGACGGAGATTCGAACCAGCGAAGTCTCGCCCGAAGGCTGAAACAGCATGACGTAAAGCATGCTGTTATCGGGCGAAAATGCAGTCCCGGTGATTCGCCCGGTGACTCCAAACGTCTTGAACGGACCGCGCGGAGGACCGACAAACATTTGGCGATCCGGGTTCTGCGGCGCGTAATAAACGATCTCGCTGCCGTCGGCCGAGCAGTTGACCACTGAATCCGGCGGTATCGAAGAAAGCTGTGGCGTTTCTACTCCGGGGAGAAATATGCCATGTTCGCTGCCGCGCTGACCAAGCCGCACAAAGGCATTCGGTCCGCAGAATCCGGCGCGAAAAAGGCTGGTGAGCCCGCCGAGCAGAAAATCCGGATTCTGCTCGCGGGTCTCGAGCGAATAGAGCGACATGGTGCGGCCGTGCGTGAGCAGAGCCCATTTCGCATCGCTCGAGATTGAAACCCGCTCGCCCGGTCCTTCAAACCATTGGTTGCTGGGCACACTGAGGACGAGTGTGTCCGACGCGCCGCGCGCCTGCGCCGCCGCGAACCGCAGCGCGAGCAGAACGAAAATCGCGGCAGCGCCAGCCAGCGCCACCCGACGACGCATCATCCGAGCCTCCGCACGCAAGTAGTTGGAAAGGGGCGAAACCGGCAGGAATTGTACCTCGAAATTTGCAGGGCTTTATAGAAACCACGGCCGGCGTTTCGATGATGGCGTGAGGCCATGGTTGGAACGACAGCACCGAAAAACCGGCCGTGTAATGCGCCCGCGCTCGTCCTCAGCCCAGAAAACCGAGCGTCGGGGTGGTGAAGTTTGTGAGGTTCGGAAATATCGTGGTTCGGGACAGCGGCGCCGATCGTGACCGTGTTGGGAGAAGGAAGCGATGCAGGCGCGGTGTAGGTTGCCGTCAAAGCTCCGGTGCTCGCCACTGTTCCCACCATCGCGTTTCCGTTTGCGATGTCATTCACAGTCCAGGTGACGGTTGGATTCGTTTCCTTTGTCACTGTCGCAGTAAAAGCCTGCGTGCCATTGGCGGGCACCGCGGGTCCTGAAGGCGAGATCGCTACGCGATCGGTTCCCGTGGATGAACTGCCGTTAAGACCGGCGCAATTCGCAGTAAATCCCGCAACGACGCAAAGTAAAAGTGTCAGTCCCACAACGGCGCACGGCAGCCTCCCGAGTTCGCAATCGAAAATTCATCTGGAAAACCTGTCAACCCCGAGCGTGCTGAAAAGTTCTGGCGATTTCTGAACGCGTATCGAATCGTTGTTTCAGGGCGGGCTGGCAGGGTAGCAATGCAAGAATATATATCAAACTGGTACAAAGGCCGGATTGCGTCGCCTGCCCGCTGGTACTACAAATGAGTTTGGGACGTTCGCCGAAGAATCCGCGAAGACTGCAAACGAGGAATTGTGCTCACCGCCAACTGCCGCGAAGAAAGCTTTGTAGGTCGCCCCTTCAGGGGCGACTTACACAGGACCAAAATGCCCGGGCTTTAGCCCCTGAAGTTACTCGACGGCGCGCTGCAACCCATCGCGCCGGAATCAATTTGGTATCAGGAGTACTTGAAGAAACCTCGGCCGGACTTACGTCCGAGCCAGCCTGCGGCGACGTATTTGCGAAGCAGCGGGCAAGCGCGATATTTCGAATCGCCGAATCCTTTATAGAGGACTTCGAGGATATCCACGCAGACATCCAGGCCGATAAAGTCCGCCAGCTCGAGCGGGCCCATCGGATGATTCATTCCCATTTTCATCACGGCATCCACGGCTTCCGCCGTCGCTACGCCTTCCATCACGCAGAACGCGGCTTCGTTGATGAGCGGCATCAGAACGCGATTGGAGACGAAACCCGGCGCGTCATTCACCGCGACAGGTTTCTTTTCCAGGTTTTCGCAGAGCGCCATCGTCGTATCAAACGTCTCATCGCTGGTCGCCAGGCCGCGAATCACCTCAACAAGCTGCATCACCGGCACGGGATTCATGAAGTGCATGCCGATGAAGCGCTCCGGGCGGCTCGTCTGCGCAGCCAGCTGCGTGATCGAAATGGACGAGGTATTGCTGGCCAGAATGGCGCTGCGTTTGAGCGCAGCGTCGACATCTTTCAGAACGCGTAGCTTGAGGTCGAGCTGTTCTGGCACAGCTTCGACGACGAAATCCGCGTCCGCGAGCGCGGCAACGTCCGTGACGGGCTTGATGCGCGCGACCACTAGCAGCTTTTCGTCTTCGGTCAGCTTCCCTTTTTTCACTTCGCGGTCGAGATTCTTGGCAATCGTCTCAAGCCCGCGATCCAGAAACTGCTTCTCGACGTCGCGCAGAATCACGCGATAGCCGCGGCGCGCGAAGACGTGAGCGATACCATTCCCCATGGTTCCGGCGCCGAGTACTCCCACAGTTTTTATCGTTTCGACAGTCATAGAGGCGTTGATGATAATCGAAGAGAACCTGCGAAAGAAATGAAGTTCGGCCGCTTACTTGGCGCGAAGCAACTCGGAAATGCGAGCGAGATGATGATCGTCATGCTCTGCCACGAAGTAGAGCAGGTCTGTGACGCGCATTGGCGTGTTCAGGCGCGGGTGGAGCCCGGTCCGGCGGAAATATTCGGGCGGCTGCGATTCTAATCGTGCCACGAGCGCGAGGCGCCCCCGCCGGAATTCGCGCAGGATTTCTTCCGCCGGCTGGCTGTTGTGTTGTGCCTGATGCGTTTTCTGATTCAGCAGGTCCGCGGCGCGCAGCTTTTCCAGGCCGCGCTCGTAATCTTCGAAACGCCCCGCGAAAAGCTCATCGAGATCGAGCAGGTGGCCGATATTTTCCTGAATCGACCACTTGTCACCGTCGCGCCGCGTAAGCAGAGTAGTCGGCACATCCCTCACTCGCTCTTCGATCCGCGCGGGTGTGCCGCGCAGCCGCTCGATGATCTCCGCGTACAACTCGACGGGAAAGCTGAAATCGAATTTTCGCTCGAACCAAAGCGGCCGGGCCATGACGCGCTCCTCATCTACCGTCGATTCAGATGCATCGGGGAAGTAGGTGGATTCGGCAATCACAGCCCATATTCATTCCGGAGGAGTCTGCTCGACAATCTCGCGAATGATTTCCTTGGCCCGTGTTTCGGAGCCACGCTCGACGCAAACGTTGAAGTTCCCTTGCGTCTCATTTACGACGCATCCGATGCCCACTTCACGCAAGCACACATTAATGCTCTGCGCCATGCCGCCATCCGCACCGGACCAAACTTGCGATGTGGCGTCGTCCGGGTTGAAATCCTCAAGCTGATCGTCGGGAGCTTCTTCCACTGGCTCGTCTTCATCGCCGGAGGCGGAAGCATCCGCGACAATCCCAGAGTCGCCAGCAGATTCCGAAAGCGAAGCGTCACGGTTGAGCAGGCGGCCCCAGAGATCGCGCTGCGGTGCGTTTGTGCGGAGCCAATCAGAATTGCGATCGAGAACCCGACCCGGTGATTGGCGGACATTCGGTTGGTCCACGTAAATATCGCGGATTGCGTTGAGCGCTGCTTCGTGGTCCTTCTTGCGAATATGAATCCGGTAGATGGACTGACGAAATGCGTGCATAAATTTCGATTCTACAGAGTCGTCTTCGTGAGGAATCTTGGCTGCGTCGAGCTTGTCGCAGATTGCGCTCCGAACCCTCGCGTCCTGGCCAGCCCAAAGAGGTTCCTTCGCTTCTGAATCGTCGGCCAATTGCCTGACGAGATCCACACCGCAATCGGAGCACTTCGTGAAGCCTTCGCGATATTCGGATTCGCAGACGGGGCAGAACATCTATCGAGTCTCTCGAGCTTGCGATGAAAGCGATGTCGACGGACTCGACGATGCGGCGAGCCATGCGACGAGCGATGCAAATTTTTCGTCCTGCGACCAGGGCGGGCCGAGCGGGCGGCCGAGATCGGAGATGCGCTGCGCCAGTTCCGCAGGCTTGCGGCGAAGAGCGCGCGAAGCAGAATCGGTCAGGTCACGCTCTCGAATCGTCACGGGCTTGAGTCCGGTGCGCGCGGCGGCGTGCAGCAGCGCTTCGCGAAATAGCTCGCCGTCAGCAGTGTGAATCAACGAATGGGCGGCAAGAATTTTTGCGAAAGCTGGAAGCGGCCTTCCGGAAGAAAGAAGGAGACCGAAACCCGTGAGCGAATATCCCTGGCAGCGAAGTTCGGTTTTCAGCTCGCGCATTGCGCGAAGGGCCAGCCGTCGCGCCTCCGATCGGACTCGCGCGACGAAAGCGCGGGCTTCCTCAAGCGGCAACTTTACTGCGGTGTGGTACGGCTGGCGAAATTTGTAGGTGAACGTTTGGACGAGATTGACGCGGCGGCGCACCAGCACGGCGGGCGAGCCTTTCGCAATGGCGAGCGCGACCATGGCGGTCCATCCGGAGTGGACGCGAAAGCCGACCGCTGCATGTTTCATGTTTTCTCGGTTTCTCGGCTCTCTGTGTGATGTCCGAGGTTAGAAGCGTTCGACGGCGAGGGCTACGGCGTTGCCGCCGCCGAGGCAGAGGGCGGCGATGCCGCGCTTCAGGTTGCGACGCTGCAATTCGTAGAGCAGCGTGACCAGAACGCGCGCACCTGAGGCGCCGATGGGATGGCCGAGTGCGACGGCGCCGCCATTCACGTTTACTTTTTCGGGATTGAGGTGAAGCTGGCGCGTGACGGCGATGGCTGCAACGGCGAAGGCTTCGTTGAGTTCGTACAGGTCGACGTCCTTGTCGCGATCCCAGCCGGTTTTCGCGAGGAGTTTTTCGACGGCTTCCACCGGCGCCATCATCACCCATTTCGGTTCGACGCCGCTTACGGCTTGCGCCGACGATGCGCGCCATCGGAGCTTTGCCGAGACGCGCGGCATTTTTTTCGCTGGTGACGACGACGGCAGCGGCGCCGTCATTCGTGCCGGGTGCGTTCCCTGCCGTGACGGTGCCGTCTTTTTTGAACGCGGGCTTCAGCTTTGCGAGCGCTTCGAGCGTGGTGTCTTCGCGCGGCGATTCGTCCGTCTTGATGATGATGGGATCGCCTTTCTTCTGCGGAATTTCGACCGGCACGATTTGCTCGCCGAAGAAACACGACTTGATCGCGCGGACGGCTTTCTGATGGCTTTCGTAGGCGAACTGATCCTGCTCCTGCCGCGAGATGTCGTACTTTTCGGCGACAAGTTCGCCGGTGACGCCCATGTGGAAATTTTCGTACACGTCCCAGAGGCCGTCGTCAATCATCGAGTCGAGGAGTTCCTGATTGCCGAGGCGGAAGCCGGTGCGCGCGCCCTTCAGCAGATACGGGCAGTTCGACATGGACTCCATGCCGCCGGCGACGACGATTTCGGATTCGCCCAGAGCGACGCCTTGCGCTGCGAGCGCGACGGCTTTCAGGCCGGAGCCGCAAACTTTGTTGATCGTCATCGCGGCGACGCGCGGATCGAGACCGCCGCGCAACGCCGCCTGCCGCGCGGGATTTTGTCCGAGGCCCGCTTGCACCACGTTGCCCATGATGGCTTCGTCGACTTGCTTGGGATCGATACCAGCGCGGCGCACGGATTCAGCGACGACTTTCGCGCCCAGCTCCGTCGCGGTAAGCGGCGAGAGTCCGCCCATGAATTTTCCGATGGGTGTGCGGACGGCGCTTAGTATGACGGGATTTTCCATGATGGCTTCTCCTTCGGCAGGTTACAAGTATAGGCGTGAGGTTCGATGCGGTCAATTTGCGGGAGAAGTGGAAATTTCCGGTCCTGCGTGGCGGATGCAAAACCAGCGTTGCCTTCGTAGAACCTGTAGCAAACCTGACGCGTACTATTCCGCTGCGGGTCTCTACGAGAGGGTGAACTCTGATTTAGCGATTCTGGCGTCAAATTTGTTGTGTCGCGCGCAGGGGAGGCATAGGATGTGCGCGCGCATGGGAGCCTCATCGTCCGATTGAGAATTCAGGAAAATGGGGGTGACATGATGACGTCCGATGGAAGCTCAGAATCGACGGCATATCGCAAGGTTGACGTTCGGCTGCTGCCCTTCCTCTTCCTCTGCTACATTCTGGCTTATCTCGATCGGGTCAACGTTGGTTTTGCGAAGCTGCAGATGCTCAAGGAACTTTCCATGAGCGATGCGGCGTTCGCGACTGGTGCGGGCATTTTCTTCATCGGTTATTTCTTCTTCGAAGTTCCCAGCAATGTGCTCCTGAAAAAGTTTGGGGCACGCATGTGGATTGCGAGAATCATGATCTCGTGGGGGGTGATATCCGCGTGCATGATTTTTGTGAAAGGCGAGTGGTCCTTCTACGGCATGCGGTTTCTTCTCGGTCTGGCCGAAGCCGGCTTTTTCCCGGGAGTGATTTTTTATCTGACCTTGTGGTATCCCTCAAAACTCCGCGCATCGCGGACCGCGTGGTTTGTAGCGGCGATTGCGGTTTCCGGCGTCGTTGGCAATCCCATTTCCGGTTGGATCATGGATAAGCTGAGCGGCGCGATGAACCTGGCGGGGTGGCAGTGGCTGTTCCTTTCGGAGGGGATTCCTTCAGTGATGGTCGGGATTTGGGTGATCTTTTATTTGGACAGCAGCATTGAAGAAGCGAAATGGCTTTCCGCTGAGGACAAAGCGCTGCTCACGAGCAACCTGACGGCCGAGGATAAGCACAAGACGGAACACAAACTGGCGGACGCATTTAAGAGCGGAAAAGTGTGGGTGCTGTGCGCGATCTATTTCACATTGATGATCGGCTTATACGGAATTGCTTTCTGGTTGCCGACGATCGTGAAGGCTTTTGGTATCAAGGGATATCTCGGAGTTGGCCTGGTTACGGCGATACCTTACGGCGTGGCTGTGATCGGGATGATTCTCCTCAGCGTGCATTCAGACAAAACGGGAGAGCGGCGGCTGCACTATGTGTTTAACGTTACCGCCGGAGCGATCGGTCTCGTGTTAAGCGGGATTTTCGCGTCGAATCCAGTTTGGGCAATCGTCTTCCTGTCGATCGGAACGCTGGGCGTGATTGGGTCGATGCCATTATTCTGGCCGTTGCCGTCTGCGTTTTTGGCGGGGACCGCTGCTGCGGCCGGGATTGGAATCGTGAACTCGGTTGGGAATTTGGGCGGTTATTTTGGTCCCAATATCCCGATATGGGCGAAACTTATTTCCTCCGACCGATCTGCTGCCTTATACATCATTGCGGGAATTTTGATGATCGGCGCTTTCTTGGCCTTTTTCTTCGTACCTAAGAATCTTCGCGTGAGTGTGGGCTCTCCGACCTAGCTCGTCCTTCAAAAAGTGGACCATTTAGTTCAAGCCGGCCCTAACTAGGCTGATCTTGCTTCCACCACATGGATCATCGTTGTTGTCGGCGTGATGGACTTCAGTTCGAAACCGGAAGCTTTGAGGAGAGAGCGGAACTGGGCTTCGGTGCGTTCCTGGCCGCCGGGGAAGGTGAGCATGATCATGTCCATATCTTTCGAGGGGCACGGTGTGTTGCCGGCGGGAACCACGCAATCTGCGATCAGCAGCTTGCCATTTGCGGGAATCACTTTGCGGCAATGGCCGAGGATCCGTGTGCATTGTTCGTCAGTCCAATCGTGAATGATGTGGCGGAAGAGGTAAGCGTCCGCGCCGGCGGGGATGGTTTCGAAGAAGCTGCCTTCGATGACGGTGCAGCGCTCGGCCAGGCCTGCGGCTTTCAAGTTCTCTTTGGCGCGCGCAACGACGTGGCCGAGGTCGAACAGGATGCCCTTCATCTTGGGATAGCGTGCCAGCACGGCGGAAATGAGCGAGCCGTTTCCTCCGCCGATATCGGCGAGGACATTTATGCCGGTGAAATCGTAGGCGTCCAACATGGCGACGGTTGCATGACAATTGAAGGATGTCATTCCAGCGTCGAAGATAGGACCCATTTCCGGGTGCGCCTGGATGTAGTCGAAGATGGGCGTGCCAAAAACTTTGTTGAAACCGGGCTCGCCCGTTTGAATGGAGTGATGCAAGCCATCCCAACCAGCAAAGATGTGGTGGAACATTTGCGCGCCTGCGCGGAAGGAACCCGGAGCGTCGGTGCGCAAGGCGGCCGAAAGCGGCGTGTGATCGAAATGGCGATTCTCGGTTTCCTTAAAAAGGCCGTGGCTGGCCAGGAAGCGAAGAACTCGATAGAGCGACGGCTCGTGAGTTTTGCTGGCTTTAGCGAGGTGTTCGATGGGCTGTGGCTGGCCGGTTTGGACGAGGTCGGCAACGCCGAGTTCGGCGATCGTGCAGACCGCGCGGCTGAGGGCGGCCCCGTTGAGGATGCGATTGAGCTGTTCAGTTTCTCGTTGGGCCATCATTTCCACCTAGAATGCTGCGGGACGCTATCACGCGTTCAGAGGGAACCGCAAGAGCAGGTTTTCTGTGGCCGACGGCGCTAATTCGCATTTTCAATTGTCTCTGGTTAGACTCCTTGTTCCAATTGGCGTCGATACTCAGCCATATCGAAGTAGCCCTGCGACGAAGCGATGAGTCCATCGGCTGCAATCTGCCAAAGCTCGAAGCCGCTGATGCGAACCTGATGTCCTGCGCCTCCCGGCCCTGTGTTGGTGCCGGTCAATGTCCAGTGGTACTCAATGCGGTCACCCTGCACAAGCAATTCGTCCATGACCACGCGCATATCGGGAAAGGCGGTCATGAATGATCGCGCTACTTCCGTGATTGCATTCTGCCCCACGGCCGGAGCGCCGTTGTTGACGGTTAGCGAGCCAGCGGGTGAATAGAATCCCGCCACGCTCGCGGGATTCTGGCTGCACCAGGCTGCGGTGTAACGCGTTGCGAAATCTCGCAATTGGGTTGCGTCAGATTGCATCGGGTCTGAACCTAGGCGGCAAAGTGAAAACCGCGTTTCAGTACTCTCCGTAGCGGCCCTTCACTGAATCCAGGAGCTTTTGCGAATCGTAGCCGATGCCGTCTTTGAAGACGATTTCGACATTTTCGACATCGGAGATCCTTTTCGAGGGATCGCCTTTGACCACGGCGAGGTCGGCGTTCTTTCCGGCGGCAATCGAGCCGATCTGTTTGTCTCTGCCGAGATAGACTGCGCCATTCAGCGTGGCGATCTTGATGGCCTCGACTGGTGAGAACCCGGCTTCCACGAGCAATTCGATTTCGCGCTGATCGCCGAATCCCGGCACCACGTTGCCGGCACCAGTGGGATCGGGCCCCGCAATCAACAATCCGCCTGCTGCGACGAAGGCGCCCTCCATCGCCAGGTCGTGCTTCCATAGCAACGCCGGATCGGTTTTGGACGCCGGCATGGAAGCCGGCCGGTGGCGCAAGTACAAAACGGCGATTCTGGCGTCCGGACTCATCGCGTCAAACGCCTTCTGGGTGATTCGCGGATGATCGCCAGAGCCAGACTCATCTGCACCTCCGTCAAACACCGGCAAGGTTGAGGTGATGGCGACGTGATGTTTCACGAGCGTTTCGATCAGATCCTTCCCCTCCGCGCTGTCGGGAGTCATGTGCTCGAGCGTGTAGAAACCAAAGCTGTCGCTGCAAATGTCCGGTTTCTTTCCAGGATCGAGTTGCGTGTTCACGAAAAATCCGTGCTCGAGATTGTCGATTCCGAGTTCGGCGGCTTCTTTGTAAGTTACCGAGCACAAGTGGCCTGTGACTTTGATACCGCGCGTGTGTGCGGCGTCGATCGCGGCTTTCAACTCCGCGCGAGTGATGTTCATATAGGCTTTGAACGACGTGACGCCGCGATCGGCCCAGTATTCCACCAGTTGCCGCGCGTCGTCCGGACTGGTGAGGTGGGGCATTTGGATGAAATAGCTCTCGGCGCCTTCGAGATAGGGGCCACTTACGTCGAGGTGGGGACCCGGCAGCTTGCCTGCGTCGATTTCTTGCTTGAGGTTGAGGTCGGCATACGTCTCGACGCTTCCTGTGGTGCGCATCGTGGTGACGCCGCCGGCTAGATACAAGCGCGGAGCGGAGAACGTCATTTGAGTCACCAGGAGCGGCGGTTCGGACTTCCACTCGCTATTCAGATTCGGAGCCGCGATATAGAAGAGATGATTATGCATGCCGACGATGCCCGGCATTACTGTGTATCCGCGGAGGTCGAGAACCGTCGCGCCGGCCGATGCTGCAACGTCTGCACCTTGCTGGATTGCTGAAATCTTTCCGCCCTCGATAACTACATTCTGATCGTCCACCGCTGATGCACCCGTGCCATCAATCACTCGCACGTGCGTCAGCACGATCTTGGGCGCATCGGCACGGACGAACTGTTTTACGGTGTCGGAAAGTTCGGGAGTTTGTGCAAACGCCGGGAGCAAAAGGAGAAAGACGGCGAGAACAGACGTGACGATGTGTCGCATAAGCACTCCTCAAGAACGGCGGACATTGTACTGCCATAAGCGCGCTTGTGACGTTGTAGAAGATTTCCACATTTCCGAGATTTCCACATCGAAAAATTGTTGCGGTGTGGTTGACCTGAAATACGCGTGGAGTTACAAACGCTTTGCGAACGCTTTCAATCATCCGAGTCACAAGTAGCGCGGCAAGCGAAAGTTTGACGAGTTATGCAGGGCACGGAAGGATAGAACGGCTTCGACGAATTTCGGAATGGTACGGCGTCACGGCGAGACGCTAGGTCTGGACCAGTGGTTGGCTGGGCGCGCTCGTTAAGCGTAGCTTAGCGAGAAGTGCCAGGCAAACCACGGACCTGACTTAGACAGGCTTGTCGTGGCCGGCTTCTCCCGGCAACGGGAAAATGCTTGGCAGCTGTTTCCTTTCGCGAATGAAGGAAAGGGGCGAGCGATCGCCCCTTTTCTTTTTCACGTCTGAACTAAACCTCGTATTGCTCATTCAGCGTGGCGCATCACTCTTTGAGAGTTGATTGAGCGCGGCGATCCTTTTCTCGACCACCTTCGCGAACCCATCCACTTCGTCCGGCTGATATCCCGCCGCGCGAAATGCGTCGCGAATCTGCTGGGGCGTCAGCTGCACCAGCAGACGTCCAATCCACTGCGCATCCGCGATGGGGATTCCGCGCACAACTTGTTCGGCCTGTCGATATTCGTTGAAGTAGGTGTGATCGAACTCCCTGATGAAAAACGGCGCCGTGGTGTGCATCTCGAAAGCCATCGTGTCGCCCTTCATCGCTCGAATGAACTTGGAGTCCTCGTAGTCCTTCAACGAGCCCTTGGTAGCATGCGGGAACATAGGAACGCGCGAGGGTGGCCACTGGGTCTTGCCGAAAGATGCTCCCAGATCGCTGACAACGAAATGGCGCTCGCTGTCGGCGACATACACCTTGTTGTTTTTCGTGGTTAAATCCCAATTGTTGATGAGCGCCATCAAGGCTCGGAGTCCATTGAGTTCGCGCGTACCTACAAACGGATTGTCGAACCAGTCCCAGTTGTCAACTTTCTTGAGGCCCTCGCCCTCTCGCTTCAACCTGACATTGAGGGCGATTCCGGTTTCTGGCGAAGCTCCGAACATTTCGCGGTGAAGCTTGGGGAGGCCGTTGACGTGAATCTGCGGCAGAAAATAATCCTCGTCGGTAAAGTAGCCCGCAGCCCAGACTAAACGCGTGGCGGCGGTTTCCGGCCTGGCCTCTACACCGAGCTTGACCAGCCACTTCACTCCGTTGGGGTCTTGTACGTTGAACTTCGTCGAGGTCCCGCTCAAGTCTTCCTTGATGAAGGTGTATTCCGCGTGAGGGTCCGGAGCATCCTTCGCGCCGCCCTCACCGTTTAGCAGGTCGAGCGAAGCAATGGCTCCTGGATCGCGCCACAGGACGGCGGGCAATGCGTCGGCCGCTTCGGTGCTTTTCTTTTTGGATGGTTTGTTCTTGGTTTGTTTGTCGTCGGTCTGTTTGTCGGGTTCGGGTTGCGCCTCGGACTTTTCGGGCTTGGCTTGTTCCTGAAAAGAAAAAGCCCTGAGCGGCGGGCCACTGCACAGGATAGTAGCCAGGGCGACGGCAAAAAGCCACCTGTCCTGGCGAAATGGCTTTGTTGGAGTTTCCGTGGTGACCTCCTGATACCTTAGCGGCGCGGCCGGAATGGAAATGGTGCAGCTATCTTACCCGTGGTAAATGCATTAAGACGATTCTAGCTTTTTTGCTGGCCGATTACTGTTTTTTGGTGCTGCCGAGGAGAGAACCGAGAACGCCTCGCACAATTTGGCGACCGACTGAGCTTCCGATGGTTCGCGCGGCGCTCTTGGCCATCGCTTCGACGAGATTGTCGCCGCGGCGGCCGCCCATGCTGAGGCCGGGGATGCGGTCGTACCACGATGGTTGCTGCACGGTTCCGGGAGCGCCCGCGCTGGGAGCGGGTCCTGCCGACTGACCGGCGGCGCGAGCTTTGAGAATTTCGAAGGCAGATTCACGATCAACGGCATTTTCGTAAACGCCGGCGACTATCGAGGATTGGATCAATTGGCGCCGTTGTTCGGGTGTGATGGGGCCGATCTGGCTGTGGGGAGGATAGATCATGGCTCGCTGGACAATTCCGGGGGTTCCCTTGTCGTCGAGAAAAGAAATCAGCGCCTCGCCGACGGCTAATTCCGTGATCGCGGTTTGGACGTTCAGCTTCGGGTTGGTGCGAAATGTATCCGCCGCCGCGCGGACGGCTTTTTGATCGGCGGGCGTGAAGGCGCGCAACGCGTGCTGGACGCGGTTTCCCAATTGGCCGAGGACGGTGTCGGGAACATCGAGCGGATTCTGGGTGACGAAATAGACGCCAACACCTTTCGAGCGAATCAGGCGGACGAGTTGAACGACTTTGTCCTCGATGACCTTGGGCAAATCGGCAAAGAGTAAGTGAGCCTCGTCGAAAAAGAAAACGAGCTTGGGCTTTTCGGGGTCGCCTGCTTCCGGCAGGTGCTCGAAGAGGCTGGTGAGCATCCACAATAAGAACGTGGCATACAGCTTGGGTGACTGATAGAGCTTGTCGGCGACAAGGATGTTGACGATTCCGTGGCCGTTCGAATCGGTTTGCATCCAATCGTCGAGATTGAGAGTGGGCTCTCCGAAGAATTTTTCACCGCCCTGCTGCTGAATCGCGATCAGGCCGCGTTGGATTGAGCCGATGCTGGCGGCGGAGATATTTCCGTATTGCGTTTGAAAATCTTTGGCGTGATCGCCGACATATTGGAGCATGGCTTGCAAATCTTTCAGATCGAGCAGAAGCAGGCCGTTGTCGTCGGCGATTTTGAAGACGAGGGCGAGGACGCTTTCCTGGATGTCGTTCAGATTGAGCAGACGAGCCAATAGAAGCGGGCCCATTTCGGAAATTGTGGCCCGGATGGGATGGCCCTGTTCGCCGAAGACATCCCAGAACGTGACTGGACAGGCTTCGAAGGAAAATTGCGAGAGTTTCAGGGCTTTGGCGCGTTCGGTAATTTTAGGATTGTCTTTTCCCGGCTGGCTAATTCCCGACAGGTCGCCTTTGATGTCCGCCGCGAATACGGGCACGCCGATGCGGCTGAAGACTTCGGCCTTCACCTGGAGAGTGACGGTTTTGCCAGTTCCTGTGGCGCCGGCGACCAAGCCGTGGCGATTGGCCATTTGAGGCAAGAGATAGGTTGGGTCGCTGGCTCGGGCGATTGCTAAGGGTTCGACCATTTAGGCTCCCGTGGTAATTGCAGCGCGGACACTTTGACCATTCTGGCCTTTTGCCGCGCAGAACAAACGCGTTGCGGTTGCGTAAGATGCGCTGGACAATTCTAATGTCTACGGGCGATTGTTTCCAAGCGACATGCGACGGTGATGTAAATCAGGCGGGAGCGAGCGACCATGAATGAACATTGGCCGAAGGAACAACGGGCGCAGGAACAAAGGACAAACGAGCAGCGGGCAAAGGAGAGTTGGACAATGGACCACGAAGATTTTTTGCATCACTTCGAGCAGGTGCGCGAGCGGACGATGCGGGTAGTGAGCGCAATCCCGGAGGACAAGGTGGAGTGGACGTGCCGGCCCGGTGAGTGGACGTTTGGCGATTTGGCGCGGCATATCGCGGCGACAGAGCGATATGTATTTGCGGAGTGCTCTTTCGGGCGGCCGAGCAGGTATAAGGGATGCTGGCGAGAGCTGGGCGAGGGTCGCGACGGCGTGATTTCGTTCATGGAGCGGATGCACGGGGAGGCGATGGAGATTTTTCGCGCGATGACGGATGAGGATTGGGTGAAGAAAGGCACGTCGCCCGAAGGCAAGCCTGTGACGGCGTGGAGAATGTTGCGCGCGATGCTCGAGCATGAGGCGCACCATCGCGGGCAGATCTATGTGTATCTGGGGATTCTGGGCGTGCCTGCGCATCCGCTTTACACGTTGAACGAACCGCAGCTGCGCCAGTTTTCCGTGTGATCCACGCGATCCCGGACTTGCACTCTTCGCCTTATTTTCGCCTCAACCGGAATCTGCTATGATGGGATCGCATCCATGAATTTATGTCCTCTCTTGGCTCACTGAAAATTATGCCGACAAAAGCGTACAGCCCGGCGTTCGCGCTGAATGAACAGCAGCGGGCGGCTGTCGAGCACGGCGAAGGGCCACTGCTCGTGGTTGCGGGCGCGGGGACCGGCAAGACGCGCGTGATCACCGAGCGGATTCGCAATCTGCTGGAATCCGATCCCGAGCTCACCGGCGAAAATATTCTCGGGCTGACGTTTACGAACAAAGCCGCGGGCGAGATGAAGCACCGCCTGACGAAAGCCGTGGGCGAGCGCGCGGAGGGCGTGTGGCTCAGCACGTTTCACAAATTCTGCCTGGAAAAAATTTTGTGCGCGCGATTCGGAGGTTCAGTCGCTTGACGACATAGACCACCAGATTCTGCTGCGCCGTAATATCGCGGAGCTCGGGCTCGAACTATTCCGGCGGCTGTCGGAGCCGGGCGGAATTTCTGAGCGATTTCGTCGCGTTTTTCTCGCGCTGCCAGGACGAGCTGGTGACGCTGTGACGACTACCAGCGCTACGTCGAAGGGCTTGCGGCGGAGCTACGAAGCGCGGAAGACAACGCTGGAGCCGGACGCGCGGCGCTTGAGGAAGACGAACTGGCGCAGCAGGAGGAACTGGCGCGCGTCTATCGCGTGAGCGAGCGGCTGTTGCGCGAGAACAAGCTGTGCTCGTTTGGCGGCGCAATTGCAGCGCGCCGTGGAAATGCTGCGCACGGATGCGGATCTGCTGGCGCGCAATGCGCGAGCAATACCGCTACATTCTGGTGGACGAATTTCAGGACACCAATATCGCGCAGCTCG
Source organism: uncultured Acidobacteriota bacterium (assembly GCA_963721825.1). GTDB lineage: Bacteria > Acidobacteriota > Terriglobia > Acidiferrales > UBA7541 > Palsa-295. The sequence goes on from CAVRLE010000006.1 coordinate 82,180, forward strand.
AATTGCTGTGGCTACTGGCGGGCGAGCGGCGCAATATTTTCGTGGTGGGCGATGACGATCAGGCGATTTACCGGTTTCGCGGCGCGTCATTCGGCAGCTTCACGATTTTCCTGGAACGCTTCTGCGGCGTGGGCGATAGCAAGCTAACGGCAGGCAAGAACAAGCACCTGGTGTCGCTCTCGCAGAACTACCGGTCAACACAACGAATCCTGCGCGTGGCGGGCGAGGTGATTTCGCACAACGAGAAATCGCCGTTGCTTCCTCCCAAAATTCTGACAACCGAAAAACCCGAGGGCGAGAAAATTCGCGTGGTGGAATTTGGCACTCCCGATGAGGAAGCCTACTGGGTGACGTCAGAAATCGAGCGGCTACACGGGCCGGGCGACCGTGGAGCAATTTCGCGGTGCTCTATCGCAAGCACACGCATCGCGCACAAATGCTGGACGCGTTGCGCCGGCGCGGGCATTCCGTTCGTCATCAGGAAATTTTCGATTCTTTCGAGCACGATTGTGCGCGATCTGCTCGCGTACCTGCGGCTGATCGCGGTTCCCGGGCGATAACGTGTCGTGCGCGCGCGTGCTGGCCGCGCCTTACTGGGGACTCGAGCCGCGCGACCTGGTGCGCCTCGCGGAACGCGCCGAGAAAAATCATCGCCGCCCGCTCTCCGATGAACTCGAAACCGCGCAGCGCGAAGCTGCCGTTCAAGCGCGAAGGCATGCGGCTGGCCGAACTGGTGCAATTGCTGAAGGCCTGCGCCAGAAGGCGCGCCGCGTGACGACCAGCGAACTTCTGGACGAATTGATCAGGAGTCTCGGCTTGCACCGCTGCCTCGGACGCCGACCACTATATCTGAGCGGTTCGTCGAATTCGTGAAGGATGGGAGAAGAAAAGCGAAGGCAAGCGCCTGCGCGATTTCATCGAGTACCTTGACTATTTCGAGGAGACTCAATGGCGACATCCATCTCGAGGAAGAAGCCGCGGACGATGCGGTGCAGCTGATGACGGTGCATGCGGCGAAGGGGCTTGAGTTTCCAAATGTTTTTATTCTGCACCTGACCAAGCGCGACTTCCCTTCCGGGCCGCGGCCGGCGAAATTCGAGTTTCCGCCCGAACTGATGAAGGAAGAAAAACCGCAGGGCGATTTTCAGATTCAGGAGGAGCGGCGATTGTTTTATGTCGCACTCACGCGGGCGCGGCAGCACTCACGCTTTCGACGATCGTCAACAAACGCAAGAAGCCGTCGCTCTTTCTCGACGATTTTCTGATGAACCCGCAGATTCAGAAATTCGACGCGGTGCAATCGTCGCCGAAAGTGCTGTTGCCGCCGGTGGAGGAAGTAGCGGCGCCGGCCCCGATTCAAGCGCTTCCCTTCCGCTTGTTTGCCGGGCTCAGCATTATCGAGCCGCGGGCCTACTCGCGAGTGGCGCTTTGGGCCAAGGCGTTTCATCCGCCGCGCCCCGAGCCGCTGCAATTGAGCGCGTCGGCAATCGGCGCTACCAGAAATGCCCGATGCAATACATGTTCGAGCAGATGTGGCGCATTCGCGGCGGGCCGAGCGCGGCGATGACGTTTGGCAACGTGATGCACACGACGATCAAGGAATTTGTCTCCGACTTACGGAAGAAACGAAAAGTTTCGCTCGACGACCTGGTCGCGATTTACGACCGCGAATGGTCGTCGGCGGGATTTTCGGACGATTATCACGAAGAGGAGTATCGCAAAGAAGGCAGGAAGGAACTCGAGAACTTCTGGCACACGTATTCGGCGAATCCGCCCGAGGTTGTGTTTCAGGAGAAGACATTCGAGCTGGCGTGCGCGCACGACGTGATTGTAAAGGGGCGCATCGACCAGGTGAATTACGTCGGGCCTGAGCAACACGACGTGGAGATCGTCGATTACAAGACGGGGAAACCGAAAGATTCAAGAAAAGCAGGTAGCAGCTTGCAGCTGAGCGTGTATGCGATTGCCGCCGAGGAAGTGCTGGAACTGAAGCCGACGCGATTGGTTTTTTACAATTTGACGACGAATGAAGCTGTGGCCACAACGAGAGATGCTAAGGCACTTGCGAAGACGAAGCAGAGCATAGCGGAAGTGGCCGACCGGATTCGCGCGAAGGACTTCGCCGCGAGACCCGGATACCATTGCAAGTATTGCGACTTCGAGCCGCTGTGCCCGGCGCACGAGCAGTTGATTTCAATTCGACCTGCGGGCCGTTAAAACAAATCAGTTTATCGAGTGCACCTAAAATAGAAACGGGGCGCCTTGTGAGCGCCCCGGTTCAGGATTGGTTCCGCGCATAACTACTGCGGAACTTTCTCCCCGCGAGTTCTTCGCGTCTTCGTCACCGAATCGCGCCGTTCCCGCCTTGTTCATCTATACGGGCGTGACAGAATGAAGTCAAGCAGAAAAACTTTTCACACGATTGCAATCGTGGAAACTCTGTTGCGGCGCGGAAGTAAAGTTTCGTGCGCGATTGACGCGCCGGCGAGAATTCATTGATTCGGTTTGTTGACAGCGCTCGAATAGTAGCCTTCGCGCGCGGAGACATCCAGATCGGCCCGGCGAACGCGCACTTCGATCGTGTGATAGTCCTTGGTCCGATCGGCTTCTTCAGGAGTGAACGCAAGAATGTATTGATTGCGAGCCTGCTCGGTGACTTTCGAGTAGAGCCGCTCGAGGTCAGCAGCGTTGCCGGCGAAGAATGCGTCGCCTCCGGTATTCTGAGCATATTTTTCCAGCCGCGCAGTTTCGTGTTGCAGCAGCGCATGGCCAACAGAAATCGAATACACGGAGACATCGGCGGTGAGCAAAAGCTGAATGGTCTGATTGAAGTTGTGCTCGTTCTGGCGGGAATTATTCCCGTCAGAAATCAGGAAAACGGTTTTGCGGCGGTCGCGGCCCCGTCCTTTCAGCATTTCGGCCGCGGCGTAAACGGCGTCATCGAGGCATTTCGTTTGGGGCGGAATCTTGGCGCCGAGCGGCGTAGGCGCGCCGGTCTCAAGCGAATGACCGTTTGCGGTCGGTCCGGCGGTGAGCGGTCCACCGTCAAAGCCAGCGCCGGGAAAATGCGAACCGAGGTCTAGGCGCTTAAGCGTGGTGAAGAGCTGATCGTTGTTGAACGAGAAATTGGAAACGGTCTTCGGAAACTGATCGTAGGTTACGACGGCAACTTCGTCAGCGGGCCCAAAGCCAGCAGCGATCGCGATCAGGCTTTTCTGGACCTGCGCCGATTGTTTCTGCGAAAGATTGTTGTCGATCACGACCACCGCAGAAAGCGGGAACGGATCGGAGGAAAACCGTATAATCTTCTGCTCGATGCCATCCTGGAGGACACGGAATTCGTCGCGACGAAGATCGCCCACGAGCTGGCCGTCGTGATTTTTCACGGTGACTGGCACGACGACGATATCGGTGCGGGTTCGGATGTACGCACGCGTGTCGCTGTCTCCGGATTTTCCTTGCTGTGAAGCGGTCGAGGTTGGATTCTGGGCGCGCTGGCCGGGCTGCTGATTTTGCGGAGGCTGGCTCGGCGGAGTGGCCGGCGATGTGGCGGGCGGTTGCAGAGCCGGCGGTGGTGGCGCTTGCTGCTGGCCGCCCTGCTGTTGAGCCTTCTGTTGAGATTGCGCGCGAGCGGGAACGCCCAGGGCGCACAGAATGCCGAGGCACGATGCGAGTCGAAGCAGCTGAGAATTTCGCGTCATCTGGATGTCTCTCTTCTCGCCTATGGACGACGCCCGCCCAACTTTGGTTTCACTTGCCGTACGCGATTCGGGCCAAACATCCGGCGGCGCGTGCTGTGCATCGTATCAGTCTGAATCGGCCAACTGAATTGGTTCTCAGGGAGAGTATACAACAATGCGTCTAACCACCTTCGCGGCGAGTGTTGCTGCGGTCGGCCTCACCTTCGGTCTCGCGCTCGGCGGCACGGGATTCCCGGCCGCGAGCGCCGCCGCGCAAGCCATCGGGAACGCCCAGAACCCGAGCAATCAACCGGCGCAGCAAGGTCAACAGGGGCAGCAGCAAGGACAACAGAAACAAAATCCGCAATCGCAGCAGCCGTTGCGAGTGCAGGTAAACCTCGTCAACGTGTTCGCCACAGTTCGCGACAAGCACAAAGGCATCATCTCCAATCTCAAAGAGGATGACTTCAAGATTCTCGAAGATGGCGTGGAGCAGAAAGTCGCCTACTTCTCGAAAGACGTGGATCTGCCGATTACGCTGGGATTGCTGATCGATACGAGCGGAAGCATGGACCGCGTGCTGCCGGCTGAGCAGGATGCGGCGTCGCGATTCTTGCGCCAAGTGATGCGGCCCAAAGACTTGACGATGGTGATCAACTTCGACCTGGACGCCAATTTGATCGCCGATTTTACGCAAGACGTGTCGGTGCTCGAGCGCGCGATTCGCAGCACGGTGATGAATGCTCCTGCGGCCGGAATCGGCGGAACGGCCGGCACGATCCCGAATAGCGGAGGCGGAACGGTTCTCTACGATGCGATTTACCTGGCTTGCCACGACGAACTGTCGACGGAAGCGGGGCGCAAAGCGGTGATTGTTCTGACCGATGCAGTCGATGAAGGCAGCAGGCTCCGCGTGCAAGACGCGGTTGAGGCTGCACAGCGCGCCGACGCGGTGATTCATGTGCTGCTTATTGCGGATCCCGGCGTCTACGGCTTTGGCGGCTTCGGTAATCCCGGGCCGAGCGTCGCGAAGAAGATGGCGGACGATACGGGCGGCCGAGTGATCGACGTTCACAATTCGAAAACACTCGAAAAAGCGTTCGATGAAATTTCCGAAGAGCTTCGCTCGCAGTACGTACTTGGCTACTATCCTACCAACACGAAACGCGACGGTACCTTCCGCAAGATTCAAGTGGAAGTAAAAGAGCCGGACACCAAGGTGCTCGCCCGCAGGGGATACTACGCGCCTGGGCACACACGCGATCAATAGCTGAAGCGGTCCCGCCAAGGGGCGTTATTTGGACGCGGGAGCAGGCGACTGCGCGTTTGGATAATAGCCTTTGCGCGTGCGAACGGTGAGATTCTTCCGGTCCGTTTCGACGTTAATTTTTCGATACTGCCCGTTTGCGAGTGGATTGGTGGGGGCGTATGCGATGAAATACTGGCTGCGCAGCTCGGCGCCGATATCCACGAACGATTGCTCGAGATCGTCAACGCGGTACGGGAAGAAAACGCGGCCTCCGCTCTGCTCGGCGAATTGCTGAAGAATCTTATCGCCACCTTCCACGTGTAGTTTTTTGGGCGCGTTGGCATCGGAAATCGAAAGCCAGTCGGTATTCGTGCTGATGGCGTAGATCGAGGCTTCGGCACGAATCGCAGCTTCGATCGCCTCGCTCAACGCGCGATCGCTCAGATTGTCGTCGCCGTCGCTGATCACCACAAGTACGCGCCGGACTTCCGGGTTTCCCGTTTGCGGAAGCGGAGGATTCGACAATTTCTCCGTGGCTTTGTAAATCGCGTCGTTCAAAGCAGTTCCGCCGCCGGCGCGCTGTTTGCGAATCGCTTTCGTCAGCAAGGCTAAATCGCCGGTGTAGTCCTGGATCACTTCGGGCTCGTTGTCGAAGGTCATCAGGAACGCCATGTCTTTGTTGCGGCGGATTACGCTATTCAGAAAATCAATCGCCGCGTCCTGCTCGAATTCGAGGCGCGGGCGGATGCTATTCGAAGTGTCGAGAAGCAGACCGATGCGAAGCGGGAGATCCGTCTCACGGCCGAAGAATCGGATTTGCTGCGGCGCACCATTTTCGAAAACTTTGAAGTCGGACTGGTCGAGGGTGGTAATGAAATTATGGCGGCGATCGGTGACCGTGGCGACGAGATGAACGAGGCCGGTGGTGACTTGAATGGGAGGCGCCTGCTTCTGGTTCTGGAGCGGAATCTGCTGTGATGAACCGTTTTGAACGGGAGCCGGAGCATTCGCCGGCGGCGGAGATTGTGGCGCGGGTTGTTGAGCAGCGATGCGGGGCGCGGTCATCGCAAAAGCAAATACTGCCACCAGAATCAGTGAACGATTTGGCCGTAGCGTTTTCACGTGGGGATTATAGGAACTCCTTCAGCGCAGCGTCAATCGAAGCTGGATCCAGTTTTACCGCTAGGCCGAGAGATTTCAGGTACGCGACAAGCTCTGGCGCAATGGGGGCGCGGAATTGCATTCGCTGGCCAGTACGCGGATGGGCAAAAGCGATTCGCGCTGCGTGCAGGAAATTTCTGCCAAGCGGCGGAAGCTGAGCGGTGCCAACTCGTTCCTGGCGTGGCGCGCCGTAAAGAGTGTCACCGACAACCGGGGCGCCGAGAGCCGAAAAATGAACGCGAATCTGATGGGTGCGGCCGGTGTGGAGATTCGCTTCGATCAGCGTGAAGCCATCGAGATGCAAGCGCACTTTCCAATCGGTGCGCGCCTCGCGGCCTTCGCGTCTTCGAGCGGTCATGCGCGCTCGGCGGTGGAGATCGCGCGCGACGGGCAAGTCTACGGTGCCTTTTTCGCCTTTCAGTTTCCCGTGCAGCAGAGCCACGTAGGTTTTCTCCACGAGGCGCGATTGAAAATCCTTTACGAGTTTGCGATGGGCTGCATCATTTCGCGCGATCACGATCGCGCCCGAGGTTTCCTTATCGAGGCGATGGACAATTCCGGAACGCAGCGGCCCGCCGATCGTCGAAAGGCCGCTGACGCCGCCAAACCGATGTAGCAGCGCCGCAACCAGAGTGCCGGTATCAGCGCCCGCTCCTGGGTGAACGATGATTCCCGCCGGTTTATTGATGACGGCGATGTCGTCATCTTCGTAAATCAGATCGAGCGGAATATTTTCGGCCTCGACGCCTGCAGGAAGGGTGGGCGGAATATCTATGACAATCGTCGCGCCCTCCTCGACCTTGTGCGAGGGCTTCATCGCGGCGCCGTCAACCAGGACGCGTCCTTCGTCCATGAGCTCTTGGATGCGGGTGCGGCTGATCTCGGCGAGTTCCAGGGCGAGAAAACGATCGAGGCGGGCGCCGGTCTGCTCGGCCGGGACGACAAGCTCGATTCGCTCGGGCATCGAGTTCTCAGCTGGTTGTTGGTCAGTCATGCGCGGTAATGGGAATGGGCCGTACCGTGAGCGCGGACAAGCCCAACATTTCAACACGCACTCTACTGCCCGGCCGCTGTGGGAGCAACCGTTGACATAGGCGCCATCGGAGCGGAGCCGCGCAATCCGCGCCACCAGAGGAATGCGCCGGTAACGATCAGCGCTACGCTCGTGAGTTGCATCAGAGAGACGCTGTTGTGAAACATCAGCGTGCGGCCCGGGTCCCCACGGAAAAATTCGATTGTGCCGCGCTCGAAACCGTAGAGAAGAAAGTACGTGCCGACGAGTTGGCCGGTAAAGCGCTGGCGGCGCGCGAGCCAGACGATGATCAGAAAATTCAGAAACTCCGCCCCGGATTCGTACAGCTGCGTGGGATGGAGAGGCGTGTGAAGCGGCGTGCCGGCGATCTGCTCGGCCAATTCGTTCTTGAAGGTGATAGCCCAGGGCACCGACGTGGGCTTCCCGTAGCAACATCCCGCGAGCAGGCAACCCAGCCGGCCAATCGAGTGCCCGAGCGGCACGGCGAAGGCAAACGTATCAAGCAAAGGCAGGATCGGAATCTTTTTCGCGTAAGTGTAAATGATGATCGTGGCCATCGCGCCCACCACGCCGCCATAGAACGTACCGCCCGATTGAATCACCGTCATGCTGAAAATTTCGCGCGGATTGGCTCGGTAATAATCCCACGCAGAGAGGACGAGCCAGATTTTCGCGATGATGAGCGCAACCAGCACCATGTAAATGCCGAGATTCCACACATCATCGGGATGGAGCCCGTGCTTTGGGGCCTGAAGTCGCGCGTACCAAAGACCAAGCAACACGCCGCCCGCCACCAGCACGCCGTACGAGTAAACCGGCATTGAACCGATGTGAAAGAGGATAGGCAGCATCAGGAAGCTCGCTCGTGAGTGGGATGCCGCCAGTCGCGAAAGAGTTCGAGCACCACGAGACCCGCTCCGACGACAATCGCCGAGTCAGCCATGTTGAAGGTGTACCAGTGATAGTTGCCGATGTGGAAGTCGATAAAGTCGGTGACGCTGTGGCGCAACACCCGATCGAGAACGTTACCCGCGGCTCCCCCGAGAATTAGTGCGAGCCCGGTCTGACCAAGTTTTCCTCCGGCGCGGCCTGTGGCAAGAAGCCAGAGCAGCAATGCAATGACAGCTGTAGAAAAAACGATAAGGACGGTTGCGAGCCACGGTGAATTGGAATCAGCGAGCAGTCCGAATGCGACGCCGGGGTTGCTAGTATGGACCAGATTGATGAGCCCCGGGATTACGACGCGCAGTGAGCCGGTTTGCGTGAATCTCTGCACCGCGAATTTCGATGCCTGGTCTGCAACCAGCACAATCAGGGCGAGACATGCGAGGCCATACCAGCCCGAGCGCGATGAATCGTTGGACATTAGGATCCCGCACTCCCTGCCGCGCTCTGATTTTCAATTTCGGCGAGCGCGGCCACGCAGCGTTCGCAGATTCTCGGATCGTCCGCGTATTTACCGACGTGCGTTGAATAGTTCCAGCAGCGTTCGCACTTCGAGCCAAGCGCGCGCTCCACTCGAATCTTCAGGCCTTCGAGCCCGGACGCTGTAGCGCCGCCGTTGACGCTTCCTTCGTCAGCCACTTCCACTTGCGAGACGATGAAAAATCCGGGGAGGCTCGACGCATGTTTTCTGAGCAGCGCGGCGAGATCGCTCTTCGCAATCAGAGTAACGCGCGCTTCGAGATCGCTTGAAATCAGCTTTCCCGCACGCGCCGGCTCAAGCGCCTTCAGAACTTCTTCGCGCACGGTGAGGATGCGATCCCAATCGGCGCTGCGTTTCTCGTCGAGTGCGCCGGTCAACTCCTGTGCGACGGGAAACAGACTCATGTGCACGCTTTCGGGTGCATTCGCGCGCTTCGGCAGATACTTCCAGACTTCCTCGGAGGTGAAAACGAGAGTGGGCGCAATCAAACGCAGCAAAGCGCTAGCGATGCGATAGACGGCGGTTTGCGCGGAGCGGCGGCCGCGATTATTGGGCGCGAAGGTGTAGAGGCGGTCCTTCAGCACGTCGAAATAAAACGAGCTCAGGTCCACGGTGCAGAAATCATGGACGCGTGATAGACGCGGTGAAATTCGAACTTGTCGTACCACTCGCGGCATTCGCGAACGAGCGCGCCGGTGCGGCGAAGCATCCAGGCGTCCATTTCCCAAAGATCGGCGTCGGCAACTGAGTCCTTGCGATGGATCGAAATCGAAAAGATTCGAAAGCGCGAAGCGGAACGTGTTGCGGATTTTGCGATAAGCCTCGGAAAGCTGCGTCATCATCGCGTCGGAGATGCGCATGTCCGCGGTGTAATCCTGCGAGACCACCCAGATGCGCAGCAAGATCGGCGCCCCACTTCTCGGAAATTTCGGCGGGGTAAATGGCGTTGCCGAGCGACTTCGACATGGGCCGCCTTTTTCGTCGAGCGTCCAGCCGTGCGTCACGACTTGCTTGTACGGCGAAGCGTCCGCGCGTGCCGATCCGCGATCGAGCAGCGAGCTTTGAAACCAGCCGCGATATTGATCGGGGCCTTCGAGATACACATCGGCCGGCCAATGCCGTCTTTCTCGCGTGAGAACGGCGAGATGCGTGCGAGCCGGAATCAAACCACACGTCGAGGATGTCCGATTCCTTTCGCCATTTCGCGGCGCCGCACAGAGCATTTCGTTCCCGGCGGCAGCAGTTCCTCGGCGGAATGCGTGAACCATGCGTCGGCACCTTCGCGTTCGAAAAACGGCAGGACGTGGCGAAGCGCGGCGACGTCCTTCAACTGCGTGCCGCAGGCGTCGCAATAAAAAACGATCAGCGGCACGCCCCAGAAGCGCTGGCGCGAAATGCACCAGTCGGGACGGCTCCGCGACCATTTCGTTCATGCGGTCGTCGCCCCAGGCCGGCAGCCATTTCACCTTTTTCGATTCTTCGGGCGCGCTAGCGAGCGTTCTCGGCGCAGGAATTGTCGCGATCCGAGTCCATGTTGATGAACCATTGCTCGGTGGCGCGGAAAATCACCGGATTGTGGCAGCGCCAGCAATGCGGATAGCTGTGCGTGAGTTTCTTTTCGCCGACAAGCATGCCGCGCTTCTTCAAAATTTCGATGACGATCGGATTCGCCTCGAAGACGGTCTTGCCTTTGTATTCGGGCAGGCCTTCGGTGAAGCGGCCTTCGTCATCCTGCGGCGCGTAGGCTTCGAGGCCGTATCTCTGGCCGGTGCGGAAGTCATCAGCGCCATGGCCGGGCGCGGTGTGAACGATGCCGCTGCCCTGCTCGAGCGTGACGTAATCCGCGAGCACGCCGGGAACCTGCATATCGAGAAACGGATGCTGGAATTTGGTGCCTTCGAATTCCCAGCCCTTCCAGCCGCCGCTCACCTCGCCGATTTCGAGTTCGAGTTCGTCGGCGAAGCGCTGCGGTCAGCCGTTCCTTCGCGAGCAGAAGCTTGCCCGCGGATGTTTCGGCGACGACGTATTCGTAATCGGGATGAAACGCGAGGGCGCGATTCGCGGGAAGCGTCCAGGGCGTGGTGGTCCAGACCAGAGCGCTGACGTCGCGCCCACATTTGGCGACTGTGGAATTGCTCGGCGACACCACCGGAAATTTAATCCAGATGGACGGGCTGATGTGATCTTCGTATTCGACTTCGGCTTCGGCCAGCGCGGTGCGATCGTAGATGCACCAGTAGACCGGCTTCAGCCCGCGATAGACGTAGCCCTTCTCGAGAAAGTCGATGAACGCGCCCGCGATGGACGCTTCGTTCGTGCGGGTCCATCGTGAGATAAGGCTTGTCCCACTGGCCGAAAACGCCGAGGCGTTTGAATTCGCGCTTGTGCGCTTCGACGAAGCCGGACGGCAAACTCGCGGCACATGCGTCGAAATTCGGCGGCGGGGACTTTGCTCGTTTTGCCGCCCAGCTTCTTTTCGACTTTCGTCTCGATGGGCAGACCGTGGCAATCCCAGCCGGGGATGTAAGGCGAACGAAAACCGGCCATGGTCTTCGACTTCACGATCAGGTCTTTCAGAATCTTGTTCAGGCCGGTGCCGAGATGGATTTCGCCGGTGGGATAAGGCGGCCCATCGTGCAGGACGAACAGCGGCGCGTCCGCGCGCGATTCCAGGATGCGGTCATAGAGCCCCATCTGCTCCCAGGCGGCCAGCTGCTCGGGTTCGCGCTCCGGCAATTTGGCCTTCATCGGGAAATCGGTCTTCGGCAGATTGAGCGTGCTTTTCAGGTCAGGAATTTTGGTCATCTTGTGGGACTTGTAAGCCCTTTCTTGAGCCGTGCTGCACTGCATGCAGAGGAAACCAGCGGCGCGTTACGGACATCGTATGTTACAATGATTTTCAAAGCATGTCAGCCGGACTTGGCGCGGGGGTTCGTTCCGTTTACGGCTCAGACATCCTTTTTCCGTGCAGGGCGTCTAAGTTGTAAGAGATAGAATGTCCGGCGCCGGGAGCTTAGGCAGCGCATATGTCTGACGTGAGTCTTAGACTCGACCGCACTCCGAAGAAGCCCGCTGAGCCCGTGGGCGAGATGGAGCACCATATCGGCCGGTTCGCTTCGCCGGTCCGCGAATCCCTCTTCAAAAATTTTGTCGCCAACTTAAAGGATTTCCTCACCGAGCGCCCTATGAAGGTGCGTGGTGGGGGGCCCGCCGCTTTCTCCGAGCCTGAATTCGGCGCGGGCTTCAGCGACAACGTCAAAGAATTCTTCAAGCCCAATCCGCGCGGCCGCGTAAATTCTGACCTGCTTGTTAATTGGAACGCAGGTTTTGGCGGCTTCTGGCAGAACCTGCGCGACATGATTTCGCCGCCGAAGCTGCCGCCGTTGCAGGTGTCGAGCCAGCCGGTAGCGGTGAAGGATATCTGGTCGAAGAACACGCAGTTCACTCGCGTGCAGATGCTCTCGATCGCGTTTCATGTGGTGATTCTGGTGCTGATCATCGTTCCGCTATTGCCGGAACTGATGTCGCCCCCCACGACCCAGGCGAAGACTTATACCGTGACGCAGCTCGATTCACCGTTCCTTCCGAAACTGCCTCCTGGTCCGAAGAAAGCGGGCGGTGGCGGCGGTGGTGGCGAGCACAACGTGCTTCCCGCAAGCAAGGGGCAGTTGCCGAAGTTCTCGTGGACCCAGTTCACTCCTCCCAAAGTAAAGACTCCTGAAAACGCGCGGATGCAGATGACGCCGACGGTTCTCGGGCCGCCAGAATTGAAACTCCCCAGCCCGCAGACCGGGAATTGGGGCGATCCGCTCGGTAAGGTGATCAACGATTCAAGCGGCACCGGCAGCGGCAATGGAATCGGCTCAGGCAGCGGTACTGGCGTCGGCAGTGGTGATGGCGCAGGTGTTGGTCCCGGGCATGAATGGGGCACAGGCGGCGGTTATCCAAGCGCCGGCACCGGCGGATACGGCATCCCGGCTTGCCTCTATTGCCCGAACCCGCAGTTCTCCGATGATGCCGTAAAGGCGAAATATCAGGGCACCGTTCTGCTGATGGCCGTGATCACTGCTGACGGACGCGCGACTAACATCCGCGTGGCTAAGGGCCTTGGAATGGGCCTCGACGAAAAAGCCATCGAAGCGGTTCGCACTTGGCGCTTCCGCCCTGCTGTGGGCCCGGATGGCAAGTCTGCATCGGTGTCGACTCCGATCGAAGTCGTCTTCCGCTTGTACTAGCGCGTCGCTAGGCTCCTGGCCCTTTACTTAAGTCCCTCGCCCGTTTACCAACACGATGAATCTGCTTCTACCGGTGTCTATCAACCCGCGACTATTCTGCTAGCATCTCCGGCATCATGAAAAACGCAGCTCGCATTACGATCCTCTCACTTCTCGTGGGAATGATTTCAGGAGCGCCCCGGGCAGGCGCCCAGGATGGCTCCATCGAATTCGTCGCCCGCGCCACTCCGTCGAGCGGCGTGGAAGAACCCGTGCGCGGCTTCCCCTTCTATCTTCTGAGCAAGAGCTTCGAAGAAATTCAAAAAGAGGTGGCCCTCAACTATCCGAAGCCGGATATGGATGCGTTCATTGACAGAATGACTGGCGCCTCGAAAGAGCTTCGCGCATGGATGAAGAAGAACCACTGGGTGCAGCTCTCGGGCGAAGACTTCGTCAAGAAGCTTGAAGTGGACGACATCATGGGCGTCCCGGAATTCTTCGATGCTTACGTCGAGCGGATGTCCGGCGACCAGACGACGAACTTCCCCACTCCGAAGTACAAACCCGCACAATTGAAAAAAGATCCCGACAAATACAACCGGCTCAAGGCGGAGTACCGCCAGGACGTGAAGCAGTTCTTAATCAAGAATCCGAAGAGCACCGCTGGAATGGACTTGAACCTCGAAGACATCGACCCTTTCACTCAGTGGACCCAGCTACAAGCCAAGAGCGAGCCGGATATTCGGCGGCGCATGGAAGAGCTGGCGCAGTCGAAGTACCTCGTAGCGCGCGCGCAGACCAACGTAGAGGGACAGGGCGTTCTGCAGCGCGTGCCACCGGGACACTATTGGCTCAGTTCGCTCGAAGTTGCGGCGGCTGTGGGCGACGCGCATCTGCGTTGGGATACGCCGGTGTCGGTGCGCCCGGGCCAGCCAACCTACATCACCCTATCCAACGTCAACGCGGTTCAACCTTCTAAGACTTCTCCCGTAGCGCAATAAGCGAACTGCCGCCGATGTCTTCTGCGCCAGAATCCGCTGAAACCTCAGCGCTGATTCACGGCCTCAGTTCGCCCGATCTCGCGAATCGTGGGGACTCGGCCGCAGGCCTTTTTGGTCGCGGCCGTGAATTAGCGCAAGCAGCAACCACCGATTGGCTCGCCGATCCGGAATTCGCTACGAATATGATTTTCGACGCTTCGCAGTTCCCTGTGACGACCGTAGGCATCGCCGTTACGCCCGAAACTTTCGAGCGAATTCACACCGCGAATGGTTCTCCCCGTCTCGCCGACGTTCCGCCCGATCAGGACGCAAAAGAATTTGAGTTGCACTTCGCGCAGGGCGTGCAGCTGGATATTCTGACGACTCGCGAACCGGCCAGCGCGGGTGCGATCGCTCGCTATCTACAAAAATTCCGTGAAGGAATACAACAGGTTGAGTTGCTCACCCGGAATATCGATGCTGCCACTGAAATTCTGCGCTCGCGCTTCGCAGTCCAGCCGATATACCCCGCGACGCGCGCCGGTGCGGACGGCACCCGTGTGAATTTCTTCCTCGTCTCGTTAAGGGAAAACGGGCCGGAAAAAGGCAAGATCCTCATTGAGTTAGTGGAACCTGCTGCCCCGAACAAATAACTACAGAGTTTCTAACTCGCAAGAGGGTTTTGGGGTACCCCGCGGGTTGTCAGAACTTTGCGATGCGAGTAGAGTAGTCCGGTCCTAAGCCCCGCATTCCCTCTCAGGAGTGATCCCGTGACGTATGTAAATGAAATTGAAGAAACACAGGCGAACCCGCACCTTCGTGGAATTTACGGCAACATCGAACAAAATATGGGGTTCCTCCCTCACTATTTCAAGGCCCTGGGCACAATGCCAGATGCGATTGAAGGGCAATTGAAATTAGGCGCTGCAGTGATGAATGATGGCGCACTGACGAAGACCGAAAAGGAGCAGATCGGGGTCGTGGTGAGCGGTATCAATGCGTCTTCCTATTGCCTAGTGATCCATATGGAACTGCTGCGACGGCTTGGAGTGGAAAAGGCGCTCGCCCGGAAACTCGTGAACGATTACGAAAATGCAGCGGTTCCAGGCAAGATGAAAGCTCTCTTCCGATTCGCAGCCAAGCTGACCCGCAAACCGGTTGAAATCGAAGAGGAAGATATTAGCGCCTTGAAAGCGGCGGGATGGGATGACGCAGCACTACGTGAAACGGTTCTGACTGTCGCGTACTTCAACTACGTCAATCGCGTTTCGCTCGGCCTCGGCTTGGTCGAGGACTTCTAACTGGCTCCGGCAACAGCGTCACTCGCCGCTTTGTTCGATCAGCTTCGCAACCAATGCCGTCCAGCCGGTTTGATGATTTGCACCGAGGCCCGCCCCGGTGTCGCCGTTGAAATACTCGAAAAACAGAATCAAATCCCTCCAGTACGGATCATTTTGAAAGAGCGCCGTATTCGCATATACGGGACGCCCGCCGTTGCGCCGCAAGAAAATATGCGACAGACGCTTAGACAGCTCAGCGCTGGCTTGCCAGAGCGTCTTCTGCTGTCCAGAGCCAGTGGGATACTCCACCTTGAACCCTTCCCCATAATAAAAGTGAACCCGCTGCAGCGCTTCAATCAGCAGAAAATTCATCGGGAACCAAACCGGCCCGCGCCAATTCGAATTGCCGCCGAAAAGATCGGTCGTTGACTCCGCAGGCTCGTAATCCACGCCGTGCGTCACGCCGCCTTCGTCCCGCACCTCAAACGGATGTTGCAAGTGATATTTCGAAAGCGCTCGGATCCCGTGCGGCGACAAGAATTCATTTTCATCGAATACGTAGCGATAAATCCGCTCAAGTTTGGCGCGATTCGCAATCGAGAGCAGCAGCCGCGGGCCATGCTTGGTCTGCTGGCTCATGTCCACGTGGTCCTTCACGTCCGGATGGTGATCGAGAAACCATTGCATCCTCCGGCGGAACCCTTTCATACGCTCCAGGTCTTGCGGTTCGTATGTTTCGACGGCGAACAACGGAATCAAACCCACGATCGAACGCACCTTCATCGGCATTACTTTCTCTTCGCCGAGATGCAGCACGTCGTAGTAAAACCCGTCCTTCGGATCCCACAATCCGATACCGGTTCCTCCCATATCGTTCATCGCCGACGCGATATACACGAAATGCTCGAAGAATTTGCTGGCCACGTCTTCGTACGCGGGATCTTGCTCCGCAAGCTCAATTGCCATCGACAACATGTCCAGGCAAAACATCGCCATCCAACTGGTGCCGTCCGATTGGTCGATGTAATTCCCGGGGCCGAGCGGCCTCGAACGGTCGAAAACCCCGATATTATCCAGCCCGAGAAAGCCACCTTCAAAAACGTTGCGGCCCGAGGGATCCTTACGGTTCACCCACCACGTGAAATTTATGAGCAGCTTATGGAAGACGCGCACGAGGAAATTTCGATCCGGCTTGCCGCTCACGCGACCCGCGATTTTATATACGCGCCACGCTGCCCACGCCTGGACGGGCGGATTTACGTCCGAAAAATTCCATTCGTAGGCGGGAAGCTGCCCGTTCGGATGCATATACCATTCGCGCATAAACAGGATAAGCTGTTCTTTCGCGAAATCCGGATCGATCAGCGCCATCGCCACGCAATGAAACGCAAGATCCCACGCCGCATACCACGGGTATTCCCACTTGTCCGGCATGGAAATGACGTCGGAATTGTGCAGGTGCGTCCATTCGTGATTGCGCCCGAACTGCCGGCGGGGATCGGGTGCAGGTTGAGTGGAATCGCCCTTGAGCCACCGGTCCACGTCGTAGTGATAGCTCTGCTTGCCCCAAATCAGGCCGGCGAAGGCCTGGCGCTGGACTAATCGCGCGTCTTCACTGATTCCTTTTGGCGCTCGCTGCTCGTAGAATTCGTCCGCCTCTTTTTTCCGCTTGTCGAACCACGCCTCAAAAGGCGCTCCGAAATAATCCTTCGGCGGCGCGAGCGGATCGCTCGGGTTGACATCCATCAAACGCAGGCGGATCGTCCAACTTTTTCCCGGCGTGAATTTCCGACGCAAAATGACCCGCAGCCTTCGTCCCCTTCATTTCCGGATTCACGGCGCCGCGTTCGCCCTCGATCAAATAGCGATGAAACGCGTCCTTGACGAATGGATGTCCGATTCTGGGCCTGATAGAGCCGCTCCATGTTCGTTTCGTTGTTGGTGAAGAGCATCTCCGGCGCGCCTTCGATAATGAGCCAGCGCTTTCCGTAGTGAAACTCATCGAGCGCGACAGCCTGCGTGCCTCCGGGCCCGACAATAAGGCGGGCTTCGGGCATGTCATACGGATCTCCCCAATCCCATCGGTTGCGGAACCACAGAGTCGGCAGAAGATGCAGTCGCGCAGGCTCAGGCCCGCGATTCCACGCGGTGATCCGAATCAGGATGTCTTCGAAGGTAGCCTTCGCGTACTCAACAAAAACATCGAAATAGCGGTTCTCGTTAAAAACACCCGTGTCGATCAGTTCGTATTCGGGATCGTGACGTGTCCGCTTCTTGTTTTCAATGCGCAGCTGATCGTAGGGAAACGCCGCTTGCGGATACTTGTACAGATATTTCAGATAGCAATTCGTGGGAATCGCGTCGAGATAGTAGTAATACTCCTTCACATCTTCGCCGTGATTGCCTTCGAAATTCGTCAGGCCGAAGAGCCGCTCCTTGAGGATGCGATCTTTTTCATTCCACAAGGCGAGCGCGAAACAAATGTGCTGATGACGGTCGCAAAACCCTGCGATACCATCTTCACCCCAGCGGTACGCACGAGAACGTGCATGATCGTGCGGGAAATAGTCCCACGCGTCGCCATTCGCACTGTAATCCTCGCGAACTGTTCCCCACTGGCGCTCGGAAAGGTATGGTCCCCACCGTTTCCAGTGAACTTCGCGATCGGCGCTGGCCTGTAGCCGCTGCTGTTCGGATGTCATTTGATTGCCCTAAAGGCGTGCAGAACTGTATCCGTT
Organism: uncultured Acidobacteriota bacterium; assembly: GCA_963721825.1. Classification (GTDB taxonomy): domain Bacteria; phylum Acidobacteriota; class Terriglobia; order Acidiferrales; family UBA7541; genus Palsa-295. Next base: position 99,941 of record CAVRLE010000006.1, read on the forward strand.
GGGGTGTCAGCTTTGCAAGGCGCTCACTGCCGGCGAGCCGGCAATTTGCCAATGCTTTGCTCGAAGGCCGCCTAGCTTGTATCCTCGTCGCCTCAAATCTTAGGAGTGAAGCGAGCCCGCATCGCGATGTCTTCTGATTCTGCCCTGAGCAGCGCAAGGCCCCAAGGATTCACTGGCATTTCGGGACCGCTCTCTACGCGGCATTCCGATCGCGTCGCTTTACTCTTGATTGCGATTCTTGCCACCGCGGTCGTCACGCCGATGCTGTTTCTCGGAAATGCCTCCGGTCATGACATTTCATTCCATGTCGCGTCATGGTTGGACGTCGCCGGCCAATGGCGCGAGGGCGTTGCTTTTCCGCGCTGGGCTCAGTGGGCGAATTGGGGATTCGGCGAGCCTCGCTTTATTTTCTATCCGCCAGCCTCGTGGATGTTTGGTGCGGCGCTCGGTTCGGTGCTGCCATGGAGGATGGTGCCCGGCACCTACATCTGGCTTGTTCTTTTGTTGTCAGGCTTCGCGATGTGGCGGCTGGCGCGTGAATCGCTTCGCAACTCACAGGCGATGGCGGCGGCGCTCATCTTCGTTGTGAATCCGTATCAGCTCGTTGTGGTGTATTACCGCAGCGATTACGCTGAGCTTCTCGCGAGCTCGCTTTTTCCCTTCATCGTTCTCGGCGCTCTGAGAGTGGTCCGCCCCGAGCCAAATCTCAGCGACTCACGGCAAAGTTTTAGCGGCGTGCCGCTCCTCGCGCTCGCATTCGCGGCGATATGGCTTTCGAACGCCCCCGCCGCAGTGATCGCGACATACTCTGTGGTGTTGCTGCTTGTTGTTGGCTGTCTTGAGCGGAAAAATTTTCGGCCGCTGATTCCGGGAGCAGCAGCAATGGCGATTGGGTTCGGACTTGCCGCGTTTTACATTCTCCCCGCGGCCTACGAGCAGCGCTGGGTGCAGATTTCACAGGTGACTGCAGGCAATCTCCACCTCGACCAGAATTTCCTGTTCACGCATTCTTCCGATCCGGAATTTGCACTGTTCAATTGGAAAGTCTCGACTATCGCTGTCGGGACCATGTTGCTCGCGGGCGTCGCGGCCGTTTTCGGCGCCCGGCGCCGCCGGGAATATCCTGCGCTTTGGTGGATGATGGTGGCGCTGGCCGCCGCATCTGCAATTATGATGTTTCCAGTCAGCCTCTGGTTTTGGCGCCATCTTCCGAAATTGCAATTCCTGCAGTTCCCGTGGCGCTGGCTCGTCCCCCTGGGTATTCCGTACGCATTTTTCCTCGCATCCTTAATCACCCAGGCGCGTTGGCGCTGGATCTGGTACTCAGCAGTCGCGTTGATAATCGCCGTCACCGCCACCGCGATCGTTCGCGACGCCTGGTGGGACAGCGAAGACATCCCGTTCCTCGAAGCCGCAATTCGCACCGGCCACGGTTATGAAGGAACCGATGAATATGCACCGCTCGGCTCTGACATATATGATCTCCCTGGAGCGATTCTGAATCCGGAATCGACAGAGGTATTTCAAACCACACCGCCGACGCCTCTACTCCAACAACTAGCTTCTGATTCAGGAACAGTAGTAGCCACTTTTCCACCCCCGCAAATCTCGATCGACAAATGGCTATCTGACGACAAAACCTTTCGAGTCGAGGCATCTAAGCCGCTGACGCTCGCGCTGAAGCTGCTGAATTACCCGGCGTGGGAAGTGCGAGTCGACGATGCGACTGCGAATCCGGGCTCACAACCTGGGATTGCTCGCATGCTCGTGCAAGTTCCCACCGGATCTCATCGGGTCGCAGTGAACCTTCGCCGGACTTGGGACCGCACTGCCGGCGGGGTGATTTCCGGCTTTTCGACGGTTTTGCTCATTGTTGGCGCGGTGTTTGCTGGCCGCCGACGCAAGCCACCGCAAGCGTAAGTATCTGTACGTGCGCGCTTTCCTCCTGTGAAATTCAACGTCAAATACCTCCGAAGCGCGCTGGCGCGGCGGCGCGTGTAATACTCCGCAACCCCCGCGCTTGGAGCAATCGTGCACATCCCGTACAATACGATTATTCAATTCCGGAGCTAACGACACTGATGTACGTGGGTTTTTGCCCTAATCCTCATTCGGTGGCAGTGCGCGCATCTGCGCGAATAGACAGACTTTGTGCGCTGCTCGCCGTTGTGTGCTTAGCGGCTGCTATCACAGGCTGTGGCCAGAAACAGGCCGCTGGTAACGAGGAGCCTCCGGCTGTCGCCGTTAAGACGGCCGTCATTCAGCCGGTGCCAATCTCAGAGTCCTCGGAGTACCTGGGAACCCTCAAGTCCCGCCATTCCGTCGTCCTGAATCCCCAGGTCGAAGGGCAAATCACGAATATTCTCGTGCGATCGGGCGACCGCGTGAAAGCCGGAACCGCGCTCATGCAGATCGACCCCATCAAGCAGCAGGCCACCCTAGGAAGCCAGGAAGCTTCCCGCGCCGCGCAGGAGGCTAACGTTCATTTTGCGCAAATTCAATGGGAACGCGCCCAGAAACTCTTCGATGCCGGTGTCACCAGCAAGCAGGATTACGATCAGGCGCGCACCAACCTCGAAACAGCTCAGCACCAGCTCAAGTCTCTCGACTCGCAAGTGCAGCAGCAGCAAGCCGAGCTGCACTACTATCGCGTGAATGCTCCCACTGACGGATTCGTTGGCGATATTCCCGTGCGCGTAGGCGATCGCGTTACCACCACGACGACTCTGACCACCGTGGACCAACCTGGCCCTCTCGAAATTTACATCAATGTTCCCGTCGAGCGTTCGAGAGACCTGAAGATGGGACGGAAAGTTCAGCTGCTCGATAGCCAGGGCAAGATCGTAGCCGACACTCAGATCGATTTCATTTCAACACAAGTCGATACCAACACGCAGTCCGTGCTCGTGAAAGCGACAGTCAAAAACTCGTCGGACACGCTTCGAACCTCTCAATTCGCGCGAACCCGCATCATCTGGAGCACGCATGACGGGCCCGTGATTCCGGTGCTGGCCGTACAACGCATCAACGGGCAATACTTTGCCTTCGTCGTTGACGGCTCCGGAAAATCTCAGGTAGCGCACCAGAAAGTCCTCACTCTCGGCGAGATGGTCGGAAACGATTACGTAGTGCTGGATGGCTTGAAATCAGGCGACCGGGTCGTGATTGAAGGCGCGCAGAGTCTTGTGGACGGCGCGACAGTTACCGAGACGGCGCCAACTCCCGCAGGAAAGTCTTCATCTTGATTTCGGTCCGTGCATTTCGTCCTCGCGCCGCAAAAAGGCTCTCGTAGAAAATGTTTGTCGATTTCTTCATCCGGCGGCCCATCTTTGCCACTGTCTGCGCGCTCCTGATTATTTTGGCGGGAGCGGTGACGATTCCCACTCTTCCAGTCGCCCAATTTCCAGATCTCGCGCCGCCGCAGGTCAACGTAGGCTCCTTTTATAACGGCGCGAACGCGCAGACAGTCGAAACTTCCGTCACCACTCCGCTCGAGCAGCAGATCAATGGCGTCGAAGGCATGAAGTACATGACCTCCTCGAGCGGAAACGACGGATCGAGCAGCATCAATGTCACGTTCGACATTACCCGCAATATCGATCTCGCCGCCGTGGACGTTCAAAATCGAGTGAACCAGGCGTTGGGCCGGCTTCCCAACGAGGTAAAAACCACCGGCATCAGCATCACCAAGTCGTCGAGCAATTTCGTGTTCGGCGCGGGCGTCTATTCCGAGCACGGAGAGTACAGCAGCCTTTTTCTCAGTAACTATATCGATCTTTATGTGCGCGACGCGCTCAAGCGCGTTCCCGGCGTCGCCGATGTACAAAACTTTGGCGAGCGGAAATATTCCATGCGCCTGTGGCTCGACCCGCTCCGCATGGCGGCGCGCGGCCTCACTGCCACGGATATTTTGAGTGCGCTCACCGAGCAGAACGTCCAGGTAGCTTCTGGCCAGGTTGGCCAGCCCCCTTCGCGGCCGGACCAGAGTTATCAGATCAGCGTGCGGGCGGTGGGCCGGCTGGTCGAGCCATCTGAATTCGAAAACATAATCTTGAAAACAGGTACGGACGGCAATCTGGTGCGCGTCCGCGACGTGGGACGCGCCGAACTGGGCGCCGAAGATTACAGCAGCGTTCTTCGCTTCGACGGCCACGACGCCGTAGGCTTCGGCGTCACTCAGTTGCCCAGCGCCAATGCTCTCGCGGTCGACAAAGCGGCGAAGGCTGAGCTCGAGCGCCTCTCGAAACGCTTTCCACCCGGCATCAAGTACGCCGTTGCATTCGACACGACAACCGTCGTTGGCGAATCGATTAAAGACGTGCTGTATACGCTGATCGAGGCGATTGCTCTTGTCGTGCTTGTAATTTTCGTTTTCCTGCAAGATTGGCGCAGCACGTTTATTCCCGCCATCACGATCCCCGTTTCGCTCATCGGAACTTTCGCGTTCGTTAAAATTCTGGGCTTCTCCATCAACACTCTTACGCTTTTCGGTCTGACACTTGCTACCGGCCTTGTGGTGGACGATGCCATCGTCGTCATCGAAAACGTGCAGCGCCATATCACAGAAGGAATCTCCGAGCCGCACAACGCGGCTTCCATAGCGATGAAGGAGGTGGCCGGCGCCGTTGTGGCGACCTCGCTCGTCCTTGTAGCAGTCTTCGTTCCGGTGGCGTTTTTCCCTGGCACTACGGGAATCCTTTTCCGGCAGTTCGCGCTCACGATCGCGTTTTCTGTTTCCATCTCCGCGTTCAATGCGCTCACGCTCACGCCCGCGCTTTCTGCGATTTTCCTGGGCCATGAGCATGTCGTGAAAAGCCGCATTTTTGCAGTCTTCAATAGAGGCATGACCGCCTTTGGCCGCGCTTACCAGAATTTTCTGCGATTTGTCCTGCGCTTCGAATATGTCGCGGTTCTCGTGTTTTTCTGCGGGCTTGGTCTCACCTACTCGGTCTACCAGCACGTTCCGAAGGGTTTCATTCCCGAGGAAGACGGCGGATATCTGATTATCGCTGTTCAGGCTCCGCAAGGTGCGTCGCTCGAATACACCACAAATATTTGTTCACAGGTCGAAGCCGTTCTCGCGAAAGTGCCCGAGATGGATAGCGCGTTTTCCGTGGCAGGATTCAGCTTTGGCGGAAGTGCCTCGAATCGCGCCCTGATCTTTGCTGGCCTTAAAGACTTCGACCAGCGCAAAGGCGAAGAGCATTCCGGCAACGCGGTTCTGGAACGGTTGCGCGGGCCACTGTCCACGATTTCGGGTGCGCAAGTGGTCCCCTTCGCGCCGCCCGCCGTGCAAGGTCTCGGACAATTCGGCGGCTTCCAGTTCGTTCTCGAAGATCAAACCGGCACTTCGATGCAGCAGCTCTCGAATGTCACTCAAAAGGTGATCGCAGAAGGAAATAGGAATCCTGATCTCACCGGACTATTCACAAGCTTCAGCGCCAACGATCCGCAATTCGTCCTGAACTTCGACCGCGAACGGGCCAAAGCGCTCGGCGTCTCACTAAACCAAATTACGGACGCTCTGCAGGTCTACATGGGTTCGGTCTACGTGAACGATTTCGATTTCAACAATCGCGCCTATCGCGTCTACGTCCAGGCCGACAAACAATTCCGCGCCGAACCGCGCGACATCAAGGAATATTACGTCCGCTCCGACAAAGGCTTGATGGTGCCGCTCGAAAATCTCGTGAAGCTCCAGTCGCAGGCCTCGCCGCAAGTCATCAGCCACTACAATCTTTTCCGCTATGCGGAAATTGACGGCTCTGCCGCGCCAGGAAAAAGTTCAGGCGACGCAATCGCCACGATGGACAAGCTTGCGAACAAGGTCCTTCCTCCCGGCTTTTCGTACGAATGGACAGGGCTGTCGCTGGAACAGATTCAATCCGGCAGCCAGGCAACAATGCTGTTCGGCCTCGGGCTTCTCGTTGTATACCTCACGCTCGCCGCTCAGTACGAAAGCTTCACGCTTCCCTTCATCGTGTTGCTCGCAGTTCCAATGGCTTTGCTCGGCGCCATCGGCGCGCAGGCATTGCGCGGGCAGGAAAATGACGTCTACTGCCAGATAGGCTTGGTAATGCTCATCGGCCTCTCGAGCAAGAACGCGATTCTGATTGTCGAGTTCGCCGAACAGCTTCGCGAAAAAGGCTTCAACATTCTCGACGCCGCCGTAGAATCCGCTCTGATCCGCCTGCGCCCCATCCTGATGACCTCTCTCGCTTTCATTCTCGGCGTGCTCCCGCTCGTTCTCGCCCAAGGAGCGGGCCGCATCAGCCGCCGTTCGGTAGGTACCACGGTATTCGGCGGCATGATCGCTGCCACCTTCCTGAATTTGGTCTTCATTCCCGTGCTCTACGTCCTCGTGCGCAGAATTCAGTCCGGGTTCAAGAAGGAAGCCCCGTCGGCCCCGCCCTCGCCGTCACCATCCCCTTCCACTTAATCGGACTCATCGAGCCGCGACCCCACTCCGTTGCCTAAATCCCGCGCCCAGCGATATCCTAATCGCCGATGAAATTCGCAAAAATAATCCGACTGCTGGCCTCGGCCGCTTGCCTCACCGCCACGCCCTCGCTCACATTAGCTCAGCCGCAACAAAATCAATCCTCGCCATCGCCGTCAGATCTCCAGCCACAATCCACGGAAACAAACGCCGCCGGCCACAAAATCTACCGCCTCGATATCGACGCCACAAAACAATGGCTCGACACCGGCATCGACGTCCGCGGCGGCGAAAAACTTCGCGCAACAGGCAGCGGCAAACTCACCTACCCGCCCGCGGGGAAAAATCCCGACGAGCGCACCTTCGGCCCCGATGGCCTCCAGCGCGGCTGGGCCGACATAATCCACGACTACGCAGTCCCCGACGGCAATCACGGCGAACTGATCGCCCGCGTCGGCTCAGGCGACGCCGCTCAACCCTTCTCACTCGGCCTCACAAAAGATTTCACCGTCCCCGTAGCTGGCCGCCTCTTCATCGGCATCAATCAAAGCTACAAAGACGCTAGCGCCGCCAAAGGAAGTTTCCACGTAACGATCGAAGTCCTCGACCCCGGCTCAAGCACAGCCGCAGCAATGGCCGTCGGCGGCCCAGCAGAAACAAAAGTCGCGGGCCTCACGCCCGATCTCCTCGCTTCCATTCCACGCCGCATCTCCGACAAACAAGGAAATCCCGGCGACATGGTGAATATCCTGATCGTCGGTACAAAAGAGCAGGTCCTTCACGCGTTCTCGACCGCCGGCTGGGTAAGAGTCGATAGCGACGTGCAGTCCACCGTGATCGCCGGCCTCATCGATACAATCCAGAAAAAAGATTACCTCACCATGCCGATGAGCACGCTTTACCTCTTCAACCGTCCTCAGGACTACGGTTTCGCGCACGCTGAACCTGTTCGCGTCGCCATGTCCCGCAACCACCTGCGCGCTTGGCAATCGACCCACATGATCGGCGGCCGCCCGGTCTGGTGCATCGCCGCCACCCACGATATCGGCTTCGAGCGTGACGAACGCAACAACGGAGTCACCCACAAAATCGATTCCGAAATAGATAAAGAGCGCGAATATGTGAACGATACGCTGTCCGGCACCGGCCTCATCGTCGCGCGCGAGCACATCGCCCCGCCCGACCCGCTCACCGAAGCCCGCACCGCCACCGGCGGCACTTTTCGCTCCGACGGCCGCATCCTCGTACTCGTCCTCGAGAACACAAAATCCAGGACGACCACGATGACGACAACGACCTCGACCAGCAAGTAGCCATTCCGATCGCAGCGTCATTCGAATAATTGCGACTAATCATTTTCCGTATTGTCATCGACGCGACCCTTCGTTGCTCTGAAATACGAAGTGGGCGTCGTTCCCAGCGTTTTTCGAAACATGGAAATAAACGCGCTCGGCGTGCTGTACCCGGCTTCCAAAGCCGCATGCGTCACCTTCGATCCCTCCGCGAGAATCTGCATCGCCCGCATCAACCGCAACTGTTGCCGCCATTTTCCAAACGTCATCCCCGCATCCTGCTGGAACAGGCGCTCGATAGTCCTCTTGCTCGCGCCACCCAGCCGGCAAAGTTCCGAAAGTGGCCGCGAATCGCTCGGGTCGTCGTGAAGAATTCGCGCGATCCGGCTCGCTCTTGCGTCAGTCACATTCGGAAGCTGCAGAGGTACCGTCTGTATCGCGTCGAGCTGATCCAATATGATTTCGATCAAATGTCGCTGCTGTGAAATCTTCTTCGCCAACTCGGAAAACGCACACGCCCGCAGAATAAGCTCTCGCAACAGCGCCGAAACGTTCACCACGCAACAATTCCGGGGCAGCGCCTTCGCCAGCCGCTTCCTCAAATAAAGAGTCCGCATCGCCACAATTCCCGACATCGCGATCGTGTGCGGAATCCGCGCCGGAATCCAGACCGCCCGATCCGTGGGAACCACCCAGATGCCGTCCTTCGTTTGCACGGTCATCACCCCGCGCGACGCGTACACCAGTTGATCAGCTTCGTGAAAATGCAGTTTAATCACGCGCCCGGCAGCGTAATCGTGCGTAAGGGTCGTAATCTCGGCTCGCCTATGCCCGATCCTGTCAAATACCGCGCGGCTTACTTGGCGTTTTTGCGACATTCATTGTCACAATATCGAAAGTATGCAAACCGCGCAATCCATAAACTGCCTTTGCAACCGGGAAGCTCGTTAAGAATTTCGAGGATCACCAAGTGAACTGGATTCACAACTGGCTGTGCCGCTCGCAGCGATGGCAACGAACCGTCGAGCGCCGCCTGCCATGGGCGCTCGCACGCGTGGATTTAGGAGCGAACGTGCTGGAGCTGGGGCCTGGGCCCGGACTGACCACCGATCTCCTGCGCAAGAGAGTGCCGCACCTGACGGCGATCGAAATTGATCGTCAGTTAGCCGAATCGCTCGCCTCTCGTCTGAACGGCGGCAACGTCGAGGTCGTCAAGGGTGATGCCACTGAAATGCCGTTCGCGAACGCACAGTTCTCCAGCAGCGTCTGCTTCACGATGCTGCACCATGTGCACACTCCCGCCCTTCAGGACCAGCTTCTCCGCGAAGTTTGGCGCGTCTTGCGACCAGGCGGCTCTTTTGTCGGTACCGATAGTCTGCAGAGCCTATTTATGCGGCTGATTCATATACGCGACACTCTTGTACCCATCGTTCCCGGCACTTTTGGCGATCGTCTGCAAGCGGCAGGATTTCAAGTGATGGAAATCGAAAACAATTCCGAAGCGTTTCGGTTTCATGCGCGACGGCCAGCGTCGTCCTAACGCGTCAACCGAGGTTATGGGAACAAAAATCACTCGAGGAGGTAACACATATGCTAAAGCAGATTGCTGTTCAAAGTTCGCAGGTTTTGAAAAAGATCCTTTTGATTTTTCCACTGGTTCTGTGCGTTGTCGTCGCGCCCAGAGCATTCGCTGCGAATGGCCCTGGGACGTGCGCGACAAGCCCCGAAAGCCGGCAACTGGATTTCTGGCTGGGCGACTGGACGATCTCATCTCCGGGCGCCTCGTGGAGTGCGACGAGCACGGTGTCGCTCTCGCTCGATAAATGTGTGATCACCGAAAACTGGGACGGCGGAAAAGGGCAGCGCGGCGAGAATATTTTCGCCTACAGCTACGGCGACCAGGGCTGGCGCGGATTGTTCGTGGATAACGAAGGCCGCGCGCATGCCTTCATCAACGGAAAAATCTCCGCGGGAACCGCTGAGTTTCTCGGGCCAAACCGCGGCCCAAACGGAGAAGAGGTCCTCAATCGAATCCGCGTGGTGCGCCTCAGCGCGGACAAGGTGGAACAAACCTGGGATAAATCCACCGACAAGGGCGCTACATGGTCGCCCGTTTTTCGCCTGGAGTATTCGCGAAAGAAATCCTGACGCCAACTCTTGCGCGCGCGAGATCAAATTGCAGCGCGGGCCAACCCGCCGACTCACTTCAGGCCAAAGGCCCGCGCCTCAAATTCGAGCGAAGCCGGCAAATGCTCCGCAAAATACGACCAGTCATGCCCGCCCGGATAGATATGAAATTCATGCGCGATGTGCCGCGACGACAGAATCTTGTCGAGCGTCTCGGCCCCAGCGTTGAATCCGTACCCATCTTCCGATCCGCAATCAAAATAAATCTTCAGCCCCGTGATGTGCGCGGTTCGAGCCAGCGTGAGCGGGTCGTTGTGGTTCCAAAACGCACGATCGGGTGGCGAACCAAACACATCTCCCAGAAGCCTCATTCGCGGATTTTGCGCAGCTTCTGACACGCTGATGTTCGGCAATTTCTCCATCAGCGCGGCGCTGTGCACGCTCACAGAACCAAATAAATCAGGGTGCAAGAATGCAAGCCGCAACGCCCCGTACCCACCCATCGAAAAGCCGCCGACGCCGCGCGTCCCGCGCGCGGCCTGAATGCGATACCGGGTTTCGATTGCGGGCATGAACTCGCGCAGAAAAAAATCCTCGTATCGCTCTTTGCCGTCGTGCGAATTGATGTAAAAGCTGGCGCCCGCTGCGGGCGTAACGATCACAAACTCGCCCAGCTGGTGCTGTTCCCACAAATCTTCAACGAGATTCCAGCCGCCCGAATGCAGAAACATCTGCTCGTTGTCGCCAAGCCCATGAAGAAAATAGAGCACCGGATAGCGCCGAGTTTTTTCCACGTCGTAGCTCGGAGGTAGCAAAGCGCAGTAAGCGACAGAACGCGCGAGAATTTTGCTCTTTACGCTTTGGCACTCCGCGCGACCGGCAGCGGCAGCCTGCGCAGGTCGGCCGGCAAGTCCGCAAATCACAAAAGCCAGCGCAGCAAGCGCAAGCTTTGCATTACTCATACCGCAGGGCCTCCACCGGATTCAGCCGCGCCGCCCGCGACGCCGGATAGAGCCCCGCCACCAGACTCACCACCACTGAAAATACAATTCCGCCAACAATCAGCCACAACGGCACCGAAAACACATGTGCCGGCGGCAAGTCCTGCCTCCGCAAGTAAACGTTTGTTCCAAATGTCACCGCCCGCCCAATCAGCCAGCCCATCCCCACCCCTAAAATCCCGCCCATCAACCCCATCACTCCGGCTTCCGCGAAAAATAGCTGCTTCACGTCGCGGTCAGCCGCCCCCAGCGCCTTCAGCACGCCAATCTCCCGCCTGCGCTCCAAAATCGCCATCACCAAAGTATTGATAATTCCTAGCGTCGAGACCGCCAGCGCCAGGCTTCCGAAAATTCCGAGCAACGAATCGAAAATCGTGAAGAAAATCCGAAGATTGCGCGTCGCATCCAGCAACGAAAACGTCGAAAACCCCATTTCCTTGATCGCCGATTCGATTTTTTCCACTTGCGATGGGCTCTTGGCCCGCACCGTCAAGCTCGCATAAGTGGTCTTCCCGTTCGCTCCCCTCACCACGTCACGCAAATCATTCAACTGCGCCGCCCGCAACGTTTCCGCCACCGCCAACGGAATCAGCACGCGCCCGCTGCCTATTCCGCCAAACCCCGCCGCAGGTTCAGTGTCAACGATCCCGACGATTCGCAAGTTCTTCTCGCGCGGCACTACTGAAAACCCGCCGCTTCCGCTGTCGCTGTTTTCCGCGCCGGATGAAGTGCTCGCGCCGGCAGCCTGCACCCCCAGCGCTTGCCTTTCCGCATAACGCAGCACCAGAGCTTTCCCGATCAGGCTCGAAGGCTTCTCCGAGAGATCCTTCGCGAATTCTGATTGCAGAATCGCTTCGTCGGCATTGCCGCCGGAAAAGAAATTTCCGTTGATTCCGTCGAATGCGCCATTTCCCCGCGCCGAATCCGGGATCCCAGCAACCATCGTGGCGTATGGTTTCCCTGCGAAACGCACCTCGGTTGGAAAACGAATCTGTGGATACACCTCCACCACATTAGGCAGCTTCTGAAGTGTTTCGCGCGCCGAATCATCCAGCGGCGGAGATACCCGCGGCGCATGATCTTGCTCGCTGCTCTGATCCGATCCGGCTGCCGCCCGCCTCGGTGGCTCCGATGGTCTCCCGAATCCGCGCAGACCCGATTTCGACATCACGATGATCGTGTCAAATAGTCCCGAATTCGAAAGCCGCTTCGTCGCGAGTTCCTGCAAACCCACTCCGAGCGAAAGCATCGCAACGAGTGACGCCACGCCCACTGCAATTCCCAGCGTGGTCAGCGAATTCCGCAGCAGCGCCTCGCGCAAATTCCGCAGCGCCAGTTCCCCCATGTCGCCCGCCTTCATGCCGCCACTCCGTCGCTGACGAGCTTGCCATCTGCCAAAGCCGCGATTCGTTCCGCGAACCGGCTGGCCAGCGGCCGTTCATGCGTCACCATAATGATCGTCATCCCCATGGACAATTGAATTTCCTTCAACAGCTGCATCACCGATTCGCCCGTCGCACTGTCGAGATTTCCCGTGGGCTCGTCGGCAAAAAGTATCGTAGGCCGGTTGACGAGAGCGCGCGCGATCGCTGTGCGCTGCTGTTCTCCCCCTGATAATTCGCTGGGCCGATGAGTCGCGCGCTTCGCAAGTCCCACTCGCTCGAGCGCTTCGCTCACACGCGCGCCGCGTTCGCTGCGATCCACTTCGGCCAAACGCAGCGGCAATTCCACGTTTTCTTCCAGCGTCATTCTTGGAAGGAGATTGAACGACTGAAAAACCATCCCCACGGTGCGGCTGCGATATTGCGCGAGCTCGATCGAACTAAGCTCCGATAAATTCCTTCCATGCGCCACGATCGACCCAGCTGATGGCCGGTCAAGACCGGCCATCAAATTTAGCAGTGTGGATTTTCCCGATCCGGATGTGCCCAACAGCGCGAGAAATTCACCCGCGCCCACTTCGAGTGTCACATCGTCCACCGCTCGAATCACCGCGGAACCCATCTGATAGTGCCGCGAAACGTGTTCAGCTCGAATCGCGGCCCCGTTACCTGCAATCGACATTCGCCCTCAATTCTAGTCTTCTCTACAAGTCCTCAATGTTACTACGCGCCAAGCACAGCTCGAATTTCACGGCTAACTTTCCATCGAAATAACCGTCCAAATCTCATTGCCCGCAGTTGAAACAAACCCCGTGTGCTTGTCGTATAGTTGTAAAGAGCGCCCGATGGACTGGACGCTGGCGCGCTGCTTGAAGGCCACGCTAAGCCGACAGGAGATCTGTGGTGGCCGGTTAGGCCAACAGGAGAAACGATGCGGAAGACTTTACTGTTCGTTGCATTCATTCTGGCGCTCGTGCCGGTTACCAGCGCCCAACGGCTTCCTGAGCTCGCCACGCCCGATAACTACCAGCTCACAATCGACGTGAATCTCGACAAGGAAAATTTCACAGGCGACGAAACGATCGCAATCCGAGTCCTCAAGCCGACCTCGACGATTGTTTTGAACGCCGCCGAAATTACCTTCGCCGAAACGACAATTAGTGCCGGCGGTAAAACCCAATCCGCCAAAGTCACTCCCGACGAAGACAAGCAGATGGCCACACTCGCGTTCGAGCAGCCGCTCGCCGCCGGCCCTGCAACGCTCCACATGCGCTACACCGGAATATTGAACGGCCAGCTACGCGGCCTTTATTTGAGCAAGGCCAACAATCGCAAGTACGCAGTATCGCAACTCGAAAATACCGACGCGCGCCGGATGTACCCTTCCTTCGACGAGCCGATCTATAAAGCCACCTTCGACCTCACTGCCATCATCGACAAAGGCGACACCGCGCTATCAAACACGAAAATAGTTTCGGACACGCCCGGCCCGGACGACGGCAAACACACCGTAAAATTCGCGACCACGCCGAAAATGTCTTCCTATCTCGTCGCTCTCGCGATTGGCGATTGGCAATGTGCCGAAGACACCGCCGACGGAATTCCCGTCCGTGTCTGCGGAATTCCAGATAAAAAACCGTATGCGGACTTCGCCCTTCAGGCTGCCGTGGTCACGCTGAAGTATTACGACGAGTATTTCGGAATCAAATATCCCTACGCCAAGCTCGACATCCTTGGCGTCTCCGATTTTGCCGCCGGCGCAATGGAAAACACTGGTCTGGTGATCGCCCGCGACCTTATTTTTGTCGATCCGAAGCAATCCTCTTACTTGCTACGCAAAGCAGTTGCCCAGGAACTGATCGCTCACGAAATCGCGCACCAGTGGTTCGGCGATCTGGTCACGATGAAGTGGTGGGACGACGTCTGGCTCAACGAAGGCTTTGCCACCTGGATGTCGTTCAAGCCCATGGAAGCGTGGAAGCCGGAATGGAATCTCGAGACGGACGCAGTGCGTTCGAGCACCAACGCGATGGGCACCGATTCGCTCAGTTCCACGCGCGCGATCGAAGCTCACGCCGAAACCCCGGCGGAAATTCAGGAACTCTTCGACGATATCGCTTACAACAAAGCCGCAGCGGTGCTGCGCATGGTGGAAGGCTACGTCGGCCAGGAAACATTTCGCAAAGGCGTAAACGCCTACCTTTCGAAATATGCTTATAGCAACGCGACGTCCGAGGATTTCTGGAACACGATCGCGGAGACTTCGCACAAGCCAGTCGATCGCATCATGGCGGGCTTCGTAAAGCAGCCCGGCGTGCCACTCGTTTCGCTGAAAGCGTCGTGCTCCGGCAAGAACGCGAACGTCACCGTAACCCAAACTCGCTATTTCCGGGATCGCGCGCTTCTCGAAGCAGGCTCAAAGGAAAAATGGGACATTCCGGTTTGCCTCAAAGCCGGCAAAGACGAGAAATGCGAACTGCTCGCAACCAAAGATCAGCAGATCACTCTCGCGGGTTGCGTTGAGGGCGCATTTGGAAACGCCGGAGGCCGAGGATATTACCGGACAGGCTACACTTCCCAGGATCTCAATCGCGTCGCATCATCTGCTGAAAGCAAGCTGTCCGCTCCCGAACGCTACATGCTCCTCGAAGATTCCTTCGCCGGCCTTCACGCCAATACATTGCAGGCCAGCGATTTCATGACGGTCGCTTCGGACTTGAAGGATGACCCTTCGACGGACGTCATCGATCAGCTCACGAACTATCTCCAATTCACGGGTCAGTACCTGGTGAACGATTCCGATCGGCCGCAATTCGAAAGTTGGGTCCGCGCCACGTTCGGCCCAGTCGCCGAAAAAATGGGTTGGCAATCGGGCCCGCAGGATTCCGATGAAACCCGCGCGCGCCGCGCCTCTCTTCTCACCCTAATGGGGCAAGTGGGGCGCGACCCGAAAGCGATCGCACTGGCGCGCGACCTGATGGACAAGTCTCTAAAAGGCGAGCCGGTAGATCGCACGATGCTGATCGCCGCGATTCCAATTGCCGCCCGCAACGGCGACGAAGCTCTCTACAACGCGATCATTGCGCACTTCAGCCAGATCAAGACGCCGGAGGAAGGACTGCTCTACGGGCAGGCGCTGTGTCTCTTCAGCGATTCCGCGCTGCTCACACGGACGATGAAGTTCGCCGTCTCGCCCATGATGCGTGCGCAGGATGCACCGCAAGTGTTTGGTGCGATTCTATCGAATCCGGCTGGGCGCGAAGTGGCTTGGAAGTTCATCCGCGACAACTGGGCGGACGTGAGTGCGAAGCTCAGCAACTATTCGGATACAAGCGTCGTGGGAGCAGCAGGCGTTTTCTGCGATGCGTCGAAGCGCGATGAAGTGGAAGCATTCTTCACCTCGCACAAGGTTCCAGCGTCGGATCGCACTTTGAAGCTGACCATCGAAGAAATCAACGGCTGCATCGATCTTCGCGAACATCAGGAACACAACCTTCAAACCTGGTTGCAGCAACAGCCGACTGAAACAGCGAGCGGCGCGCAATAAACGAAAGCTTAAGGGGCGCTTTTACCGCCGATTAGAAATTCGTATGTTATTGATATTGCGAAGTTTGCGGTGAGTTTTAATCGCGGAACCGTGTGTCAAAACTCGGCCAATGGCAGCCGCTGGGGCCAGCGATTCCACCTTGCGGGCCGTGTTCCACCAAGGGCACCTATTCGTGCCTTCACTCTTACTTACTTCACTTGGGCGTCGAACACGCCCGTTTCTACACGACCATTATACTTCACTTGCACGAAAATTCGATACAAACCTGGCTTCGGGAAGCCGTAGGGAAAACTTACCTCGGGCCCGATTGTACCCGTGGCCATTCTCGGCATATTCATTTCGGTCATCGAGGCGGACTCGTTCGTTACGGTGACTCCGGAATTCTTAGCGAGCGTTGCGTCTGCCAGCTGGACTGCTGCCATCGGAACTGAACCGTCTGGATGGACGTGAGCGAAGACGCTCAAGTCTGAGCGCACGAATTCTGCGTGGCCTGCCATTCCCATGTAGGGCTCGAGGTTAGCAACGGGCTTGCCGTTTGCGTCGTCGAGTCGAAATTTGAACCAGAGCAATTGATTGGCGGGGAGCGGGCCTGGGGCACGTTCCCAAACCATTCGCGTGCCGTCGGGCAGCGCGGAAATCAGGCTTGCTTGCGCGTCCTTCGTGTCTTGCGCGTTCGCGTCCTTCGTACCTTTCCCCGTGTCTTTCGCATTTGCGCCACTCGCGTCTTTCGTGTTTTGCGAATCTGCCGACATGGGAGCGGCCGATGCGGTCGAATCATCTCCTGAGAGCGGCTTCCCTGCCGTCTCGGGGATGTCAATCTGGGCTGAGAGCGTGTCGGGAAATCCTGAGACGCGGACGATGTCCGCGAAAACCTGATAGTGCCCTGCCGCTACCGGCGGAAGATTCTCGAAGAACACGCCGCCTTTATCCGGAACTGGGTGCAGATGATAGAAGCGGTCCATCTGCGGAGTCCGAATTAAGAACAGGTGCATCAGGTGGCCGTGGTCGGGCATTAACGGCGTGGCGACAGTTTCGGGGCGGCGTGTGTGCCATTTGGAATCGCCTATGCGCAGGAGCATTTGATCGCCCGGAACGAGCGAGACGTAAAGGTCTGGCGCTGTGTAAATCATGCGGTTTGAAAGGTTCGCCGCCGCCGTTTTCCACCAGAAGGCGCCGCCCGCGAGCACGGCTGCGACAACCAAGAGCGCGCCTGCCATTACGAAACGGGCGGCTCGCTTTTGCGCGGGGCCGGCTTGTTGACCGGGCTCAAGCTGCCCTTCGCGGCGTGCCGCGCCGATGATCGAAACAATTCCGGCAACGAGCAGCACCATCAGGCCGGCGAGCAGCGCTCCCAGGCTCTTCTGCATTGGCATCGTGCTGCGCGCGGCGGCCGGGACCGGAACCGCGACCGTGCCAGAGCCTGCATCGCCATCAGCTTCGACACGCACCTGCCAGGAGCCGGACGCCATGAGCCAGAGCTTGCCGGAGAAAAATTGCGGATCGTCTTTGGATGGAAGCAGCACGTCGGGCGGTGGCGGATACTTCGAACCTTCGCCGACGATGTAGAGCGGGACGATTTTGATTTGCTTCACGCCGGGTGTAGAGCTGCGGATCTGAATCTCGGCGATTCCGGGAATCATCTGCGGCGTGCGGATTGAAACAACGAGATGGTAGGGACCGGCGTCACCTTGAAAGAAAACATCAGGGCTGCCAATATGCGCGGCAAGCGGCCCTGCGATCGAAATCGCGAGGACGAGCCAGGCAATGTGAGTCGCCTTCACGTGGGTTAGCGCCTGACTTTCAGGAGCCAGCCGCCGAAGGCGATGCCGATGCGTGTGGAGAGGAAAGCGAAAATCCAGGCGAGGCCGAGTCCCCGGAAGAAAGCTGCTCGAGTTGGCTCATATTTCTCGAATTGATACGCGAGTTGGTGCATCGCGACCGGCTCTTGATAGGGAAAATAAATCATGCCAAAGAACCAGTTGCGGGCCAGCGGCGAAATCAGGAAGCTGCCAAATGGCCAGTGGATCACGAGCAGCGTAAGAAGATAAGCGGTGCCAGCGACCAACGCGAGCAGCCACTTGTTGCGTCCTGCCAGCCGCGCGCGCACGAGATCGAACGCAAACGCCGGAAAAATGAGCAGCACTGGAAATTCCATCGGCACCATGTGCGTCACGTTGGTGTACACGGGCCCCAGCTTGGGGTGCGCTGCGAACAGCGGCAGGATCCACAATCCGGCGAGCTCTACGGCCATATAAATCGAGGCGACAATCGTGGCACCCCATTTGTGCTCGGACGCAGTCGCATAGCCCATGATCAAGAGCGGCGTGACGAGCATCAGGACGCGATAAAAAACCGCGCTGTGCATAAATCTTGCGTCGCTGTACTCGGAGATGAGAATCATATGGAGCATCAAGCCCAAGCCCGCGAGATACAGGAACAGCCAACTGAGTTTCGCGCGCAAAGCGCCTGCAGCGCGGTTTTTTGACGAGACAACGAGCACCAGATAGCCGATCCCTACGCCGAGAATCCCCCAGCCAAGCACCACATGAGGCGGGCTCAAGATTTCGACGTCCAAGCCGAATGAGTTGTGCCACCAGTTATCGAACGGCGCGGAGGTGACCATGGTTACGCCGCCCCAGGCGGTGAGAAACGCGCCGAGCGGCCCCCGGAATCCCCAGACTTTTACCGACGAGGATTGAACCGCCGGGTCATGAGAGAAGGTGGTGGAGAAAATCAGATACGTGCAGGTTATCGCCGCGAGAATGCCGCCGAATTGAATCAGCAAGTGAGCAGGCGTCCAGAAGGTGTCGCGCCCGATGGTCATGTGCCAGGAGATGTCCCAGTACAAGCCGAAGCAGATCGAGGAAACCGAGATGATGCCTGACCAGACGAACCAGGGAATAGATGTGGCTTGCGCGGCTGCGCGCGTGCGTTCGGCGCTGGGGGCCGAAATTCCGAAGGGTACGGTTTGCGCCATTGATGGCTCGTTGGAAGGATAACAATTCCAGCTGTACGAGGCTACCAGAAGCAGACCACCTATCTCAGAGTGAGATAGGTAGTGATAATCCCTGTGGCTGTTGAAAAACTCGCTCACTGCGATTTCGCAAAAACTGCTTCGCGTCAGGAGGCTCTATAAACGATTTTTCCGAGTCTCCTGGACATTTTCTATCACCCAATTTTTGACTTTTTTCAGAAAAACCGACTTTTTCAACAGCCACAGGATTTCCCAACATCTATCTCGCAACATAGGCTCATGGCCTTCATCAGAGCGCGGTATTCGAGTACGCAGCTCGACGGTCAGGTGCCACGCGATTGGCTCGTATCTTGGCTGCGTTCTTGGTAATTGCTCCCGTTTTTGGTGCCACACGTTCAACAGAACAAGTGATTTTATTTATTTCCCGTTTCGAACATCATCTTTACAATCGTTAGAGCGGAACGCAGATAAGAAGTCGTTAACCTCGTCAGCGAATCGGTAACGAGCAGCCATGACTGAACCCCTCTCCTCCCATACCACAGAGCCTGGCCGCATCGCCCGCCCTGCAACGCAGGCGAACCAACCCGGCTGGAAACGCTGGCTTCCCGGGTTGAACACTCTGCGTGGATACGAGTCGTCCTGGCTGCGGCACGACCTTGTGGCCGGCCTCGTCATGACGACCATGCTCGTGCCGGTCGGCATCGCATACGCCGAAGCATCCGGCGTACCGGGTATCAACGGCCTCTATGCGACCATCGTGCCGCTGCTAGCATACGCCCTGTTCGGTCCGAGTCGCATTCTCGTGCTGGGACCAGATTCGGCGCTCGCGGCCGTGATCCTTACAGTCGTGCTGCCGCTTTCGCCGGGCGATCCGCAACGTGCTGTCGCGGCGGCCTCAACGATGGCGATTGTCTCGGGCATCGTGTGTGTTGCGATCGGCGTCTTGCGTCTGGGCTTCATCACCGACTTGCTCTCGAAGCCGATCCGCTACGGCTACATGAACGGCATCGCACTAACCGTGCTGCTGAGCCAGATCCCGAAGCTCTTCGGCTTCTCTGTCAGTGCGAGCGGACCGCTGCGCCTAGTGTGGGGAATCATCAATAAAGTGCTCGCTGGGAACACGAACGTCGTGGCGCTCGCGATCGGCGCCGGTACGCTTGCTCTCATACTGTTGCTAAAGCGCTGGCCGCGCATCCCGGGCATTCTGATCGCCGTGATCGCTGCCACTGTTGTAGTCGCGGCCTTCGATCTCGCAGCACGTGCGGGAGTGTCCGCGATCGGTCCTCTGCCACGGGGATTGCCATTGCCACGCCTCCCTTTTGTCCACGTCGTCGACATCGTACCGATTCTCACGGGTGGCCTCGCGGTGGCGCTCGTCTCATTCGCGGACACGAGCGTGCTTTCTCGAACCTATGCAGCACGTCTTCGTACACCAGTCGACCCGAATCAGGAGATGGTGGGCCTCGGCGTCGCCAACCTTGCCGCAGCCTTCTTTCAGGGTTTCCCAATCAGCAGCAGCTCATCGCGCACGCCGGTGGCCGAGGCGGCGGGCGCTAAGACCCAACTGACGGGGGTCGTGGGCGCGCTCGCCATCGCGCTGCTGCTGGTCCTCGCACCCGAACTACTCCAGCATCTGCCGCATACCGCCCTAGCTGCCGTTGTGATCGCCGCAGCCATCGGCCTGTTCGAAGTGTCCGACCTGCGACGAATCTATCGCATCCAGCGCTGGGAGTTCTGGCTTTCGATGGCTTGCTTTGTGGGCGTGGCTGTGCTCGGCGCCATTCCGGGCATTGCAATCGCGATCGGGATTGCCGTGATTGAGTTCCTGTGGGATGGCTGGCGCCCGCATTCGGCCGTGCTGGGCCGGGTCGATCGTGTCAAGGGCTATCACGACATCGCTCGGTATCCGGAGGCGCGCTTAGTCCCGGGACTGGTATTGTTCCGTTGGGATGCACCGCTCTTCTTTGCGAACGCCGAGCTGTTCCACGAACGCGTTCTAGACGCCGTTGCAAACTCACCGACACCAGTCCGCTGGCTCGTAGTCACGGCGGAGCCCGTCACAAGCGTCGACGTCACCGCAGCCGATGCCGTCTGCGAGCTCGACGACACCTTGCACGCCGCCGGTATCGAGTTGTGTTTCGCGGAAATGAAGGATCCGGTGAAAGACAAGCTCAAACGCTTCGGGCTCTTCACGCGCCTCGGCGAGCAAACCTTCTTCGCAACCATCGACGAAGCGGTGAGCACCTACCGCGCGACCCATCCCGTCGAGTGGGTCGACTGGGAAGATCGCACGTCGTAGAATCAGGTGTGAATAGCAAAATCAGCGTCGATGACGAGGGACGGAAGATTCGAACGACGTCCGGGTCATGTGAAACAGACGTCCGAGACCCGAAACAGGGTGAGTGTGTTTGGCGCGTAGTGGCGCTGTCAACAACAAAAGCGCGTACCGCAAGTACCGTTCTTAGCGCGGTCCGATAAGTGTTGCGAACAGGGGTG
The DNA here is from genome assembly GCA_963721825.1 of uncultured Acidobacteriota bacterium. Taxonomy (GTDB): domain Bacteria; phylum Acidobacteriota; class Terriglobia; order Acidiferrales; family UBA7541; genus Palsa-295. Next base: position 121,199 of record CAVRLE010000006.1, read on the forward strand.
GCTGTTGAAAAAGTCTTCGTGAATGAACGGAACTGTTGCAGCAACGTCTATATGAGCAAGCGTTCTGCCGATGCTCTTCTTCATCGCCATTCACGGAGGCTTGCGGATTATGATGGGACAACACTCCCGTTCCGAGTCGCTGTTCTACTACTTTCGCATTGAAGATCAGGTTCCTGAAAACCACCTACTGCGTCTCCTGGACCGACACATCAGCTTCGATTTCGTTCGTGAGAAGCTGAAGGACTCCTACAGCGATACGGGCAGACCTTCGATCGATCCGGAACTTCTATTGCGCATCCTGCTGATCGGCTATCTCTATGGCGTCACCAGCGAGCGCAAGCTAGTCGAGGAGTTGCAGATGCATCTGGCCTGGCGCTGGTTTACCGGACTCAGCTTCGATCAGGAGATTCCCCATCACTCCACGTTTTCCAAGAACCGTCATGGACGCTTTCAGGAGTCGAACCTCTTTCAGCAGCTCTTTGAAGAGATTGTGGATCGCTGCTTGGAAGCTGGGTTGGTCGAGGGCGAGCACCTGTCCGTGGATGGCAGCTTCATTCCCGCGAATGCCAGCCGGTCGAGCCGCATCCCGCGGGAGCAGTTGACGGAAGTGGCCCACGTGAAGGGCACGGTGCGCGAGTACTTGGCGGACCTCGAGCAAGAAAACCCGATCGAAGAGCCGGCCCATCAACAAGACCAGGTATCGACGACGGATCCGGATTCAACCTATTCAACCAAGGGCGATCGTCGGGCGGAGCTGGGGTACTTCAACAACTATCTGATCGACAACAAGAGTTGCGTAATTGTTGGCGTTCAGGCCACATCCGCTCGACTGAGCCAGGAAAGTGCGGCGGCTCGCGAGATGATCACACGGTCAGCGGAGAGACGCGGGCGCTTCCACAGTCGGTTTGCCGCCGACACGACTTATGGGAACGGTGAGCTTTTGGCTTCGGTTTGAGGAACGAAACATCACTCCCTATATTCGCGTGAAAGAGAGTCCTGTTCCTCCCAAAACCAACTTGTATGGGATCGAAAAGTTCATCTACGTTGCCGAGACGAACAGCTATCGGACGTGTCCGAGAGAGAGGAAAACGACTAACGTACCTTGGGGTGAATCCGCGCAACCGAAACCATATCTACAGGGCAACGCGAAAACGGTGTCGGGAGTGCTCGCAGAAATCGCAGTGCACCACCGGCCACTATCGGCAGATCGCGATCCATGTTCACGAAGCGGCGCGACAACGGGCACGAGAGCGAGACGCCCGTTCCCGGCTTTCGCGGCAGCGCAACGCCAACGCCGGAAAGTAGAAGCACTCTTTGCGGAGTTGAAGAACCAGATCGGACTGCGCAGGGTGCGTTTGAGGAGAATGAAGCATGTTCGCGAACAGTTCTTTCTCGCGGCTACAGCCCAGAACCTGAAACGACTGGCTCGTTTCCTAAGATGCCAGATCTCTAGAATCAGCCACGGTGCCGATCTGAGATAGAAAAAGAAAGCGATACCCCGCAGGAAAATCACCCCAGATCAAAACTCCTGCCAGCGGGCGAGTTTTTCAACAGCCACTCCTCTTCGCACGCAATATAAAAGGCGCCCACTTTGCGGTAGGTTTTGATCGTTCGCATCACCACCTACCGAAAGGAGGGCGCCGTTATGAACCAAGCAAAGTATATTGGCATGGACGTTCACCAGGCAACGATCTCAGTTGCCGTCATGGATTCCGCCGGTAAGTTGATCCTGGAGTCCATCCTCGAAACGAAAGCGGCCACGATTCTGCAGTTCATCGGCGGGCTGTGCGGCAGCTTGCTGGTGACTTCGAAGAAAAGAACTTCTGCCGCCTGGTTGTATGACCTGCTCAAGCCTCACGTCGCAAATGTCCTAGTCTGCGATCCTCGAAAAAATGCTCTATTAAAGGATGGCAGCGGAGCGTACGGTCCGTATCGATGCTCGGAAACTGACCGATCTTGCGCGGCAACCATCTCTCCCCGATCTACCACGGAGAGAACGGGGTACGCACTTTGAAGGAGCTGGCCCGCAGCTATCTGACGATCACCAAAGATCTGACGCGGGTGATGAGTCGAATCAAGGCCGTGTACCGAAGCTGGGCTATACCTTGTGCCGGGGCAGCCGTGTATCGACCGCGCCATCGTGCGGAATCGTTAGCCAAGATCGTAGAACCGGGAGTTCGCCTGCGAGCCGAGCGGCTCTACCAGCAACTGGATGCGCTGGAGCCGTTGCGGCAGGGAGCGCGACGCGATCTGCTGGTGGAGAGCCGCAAACGTCGTGCGGTGAATTCCTGCGTAGATTCCTTATCTGGGTTCGATTCGTTCCGCCTTGCTGGTTGCGCTGCTGGAGACACCGCATCGTTTTCGCACCAAGCGACAGCTGTGGGCCTATCGAGGATTCGGACTCGAGACTCACGACAGCGGCG
>CAVRLE010000007.1:0-792902 GCA_963721825.1 uncultured Acidobacteriota bacterium
GGGATAGGTGGGGCGATTCCCGCTATCAGCAGTTATCGTTTTGGCCTTCGCGATGCTGTTGCCCAGTCAGAATTGATGCTTGGATGGTGTGTCACGGACGGCGATGGCTGCGAAAACTGCGCGATAAGTCGCTAGGAATCCATGTTTAGACGATGGAGAATCGTGGCACTCTTGCTCGTTTGCTGTCTCACATGCTCCCTTTTTTACCTGTTGCTCGTGGGAAGGCTTCTGGATGTTGTCGTGCGCGTCGTGGAAGCCGTCGCCAGATTTGGAAGGAAGTAAGCAATCAGAGGCGTCAGCACAAATCACTCTTTGCGATACCTTCAACCGACCAGTGCTTGAATCATCGCATTCTGGAAGAGGTGGCGCAGATTTCTGCTCGCGACAGCCATGATGCGATTCGAAACGCAGACTCGGTGCTTGAATCAGAAAATAATCCAGCTTAGTGGGAGGCTGATGCTTCTTTGACGAACACGGGGCCACCCAAAGCTTCGCGGTAGGCAGCCCACACCTTCGGAGTCAATAGCTTTTCGGGGCCTGTTTTCCGACTTCGCCGATGCTCTTTGTTTATAACCCAATCTGGTGGGAGTAGGCTGCTTGTTATCCTCTTAAACGTGATTCCGCCATCGTCGGTTAAGTGTTCTTCTGGAGAAGATGACCACGGGCCGTCGAACCATTTGAGCCTAGCGCCTACGATAACGCCGCTGGTGTCATCGCTGACGAAAAAGACAGCCCCATGCTGGCCGCTTCGCGTGAATAAAACTCCGTTCCCCTTCCCTTCGTACTCGTTTCTGAACGATGCTCATCTTCAGTTCCCTTCCCAGTTGGATTGTAACATTACTTAATCTAGAACACCGTTCTCCGCAGCTGAGCGCTGCATCTGGGTCAGTCCCGATTGCTAACTAGTGCGGTTCAAAGATGCGCTAAGTGGCCCTAACGAGAATTTCTGCCTGCCGCGGCGAGCGTTTGGCTTTGGCAACAAAGAAAGGTTTGTTAACAAACCTTGGGAGGTGGCTGCTCCGTCAGCAGCCATTCGAGATATATCTCAACGGTAAGAAGCTGAACGCCAGCCCTTTTGAATTCAGGTGCTCAAGTGACTATCTCGCTCCAATCCTTCGCACCAAGAGCCGTTATCGCTGACGCTTTCACGTTGGCTTTCTCAGCAGCGGTTAGGTCATCAGAGATGACGTTATTTATATTCGCCGGGTCAGTTAGACATGCAGTCGGAAAGCTGTCACGGAAATACTCAAACACTTTCCACAGGTTTCCAGAAAGCGTGCCACCGTACTGCACCGCAAGTGCGGCAATGACACTCAATTCCAAAAAGAACGAGGGAAAGTCTACCGCCTTCTGATTGCGCCAGACTTTAACAATTCGAATCTCATTCGCTCGCCCGAATTGCGATACGTAGGTGATGTGTCCGGTGACATTTGTTTTAGTCCACGTTTCCGCCCTACGGCGATAGAGAGTATGGCGTCATCGGTGTAGCTATCTTGGCGCTTCGCTGGAACCAAGTCCACGTCGTACCCATCCACGCGAACCTTGACCGAGACATTCTGAATCTTGGGAGCGTATCCCCTCTCGTTCATCCGATTGTACAGATTGTTGTAGATTTCTTTCAGAGTTTCTGGCGTTTGTGCAGAGAGAGAGATGAACAAGTCAATGTTGGTACCGCTTTTGATAGCCGTGCCCTTCGCGAAGGACCCACTAGGGGTGACGCTGACTAGCTTATCACCGGCCCATTCTTGGATGATGGGACCAAGCCGAGTCTGAAGAATTCTCACGGGAGAGGAGAGCGTAGTATCTACGCGTTCACGTTCGAGAATGCCTTGCAGATATTGGTCAGCGCTCATTTCAGTCGACCGCCGCCTGTTTCTAGCCAACCTTGAATACTTTATTGGGGATGTATCACAGATTACCGTTCACGGCGAAGGAGAGGCCCCTGTCATTTCTGTGTTAATTCATTCTGCGGTTACTTTGGGGTATTGGAAGTGACGCTATGGCGTACTTCGGCAATGTGGGGTAGGATTTCCGTCCTGCTCTAGGATTCGCGGATGAAGATGACAGTACAGTTCTACGCAAACAGGAGCTGATGGTCGCGGCAGTGCAAACGCCTTGCCTAATGACACAGAACTGTTAAGCTAGCTACTGACCGCTCGAAGCACGCCGCGCCACCGAAAGAACGCCGAACGAAATTCAATCCGGCAAGATGAAGGTTCCCTATGAGTGCGATTTCTGCGCTGGCGCATCCAACCGCATCGGTACCAGATGTCAGCAACGTTAACAATCCGATTGCTCGCCCCGCAAAGTTAACAAGACCGGAGGCAACAGCCATCCAGCGTAAGCCAGCGAAAAAGAAGCGGAACCGAATACCACAAATCCAGCGTCTTCGCGTGATGGAAAAGTACGCGCTCGGGCACAATCAAACGGCAATCGCGAAGCAGGAAGGAATAAACAGGGAAACTGTCGGAAGGATTGTTAAGTGCCCTGAGATGGATGCTTACGTTGAAGAAAAAAGGGAGCTGTGGCGTGGCTTGTGTGACCCGGCGCTGGAAGTGCTGCGACAAAAGCTAAAAGAAGGCGACAAGGAAGTGGCTCTGCGGATTTTGGAGAGTAACAGCGTTATTCCGCTGCAAGGTGCGACGTTCAACATTCAGACCGCAGCCAAGCCTACCAGCGATGAAGGCGGCGCGGCAACTGATGGAAGCTTTTGCTGCCGTCGCAATCGAGCGAGCCCGCGTGTTCAAAACGCCTTTCCCTGAAGTTCAAGAGGTTGCAGACAAAATCGGCGTGAAGCTTGGGTTCAGCCTCAACGGAGCTTGCGACGGTATGGCGGAACAGGAAGACGACGATTCTGAGTCTTGGTGTGTCGTGCGCTTCTTCTAAATCACGAATTCGACGGCACCACTTTGACCGGAGCTGCGGCGCGAATCCGGTACCTGACGCCTCCTGTTTGAGCTGCTCTAATTTTGCCGGGGGCAGGTTAAGTTCTAGGTGACCACAATCCAGACAAACCGCCACATCTTGGCTGAAGTAAACCGGCGCTTGATTCACGTTTTCAAGCTCGCGAAAAGCGATGGTCATTTCCGATTTGAAGTTCCGCTGGTTGGTGGACGCGCATTTCTTGCATGACATGGCACTTCTCCCAGTCTGGGACCCGATTCTAGCACTGGTTATCGCTTGTCCAGCATCTTCGGCGGCATGATGCTTGTGGCTAGCACTGGTCATTGCTTATCCAGCACCTCGCCATTTTGCCCGCCTGACGCTTGTCACAGGCTACCTGTCAAAAATGACAATTTTAACGGCTCTTGACGAAGGATATTCTTTCGCCACGTTGGCCGCTTCCGTCCAGCTCCTTGGACACGGCTCTTCAAGCAAGAGTGCGTTCGGGCAAGGTTGCCGCATATCTCTATCAACCTGGAGAACATATGAGCAGAGTAACGCATACTGGGCAGATGACCACGCTGGCTTTCGGGAACTCGTGGAAGACATGCTCGAACCGAACCTTTGAGGTTATTGGAGCGGTCGATAACGGCAAGGCTCTCGTGGAGACCGCCCGGAGATTGCAGCCCGACGTAATTATCACGGATATCTCCATGCCGATTTTCAACGGCATCGAAGCAGCTAAGCAATTGAAGGAATCCGGGTCGCGGGCCAAGGTAATCTTCTTGACCGTTCATTCGGACCCCGACTTCGTGCGCGCCTGCCTGAACGTGGGAGCTTCTGGATACATCGTGAAGCTTCGCATGGACAGTGACCTGCTACTTGCGGTCGGCGAAGCTCTCGCGGGCCGCATCTTTGTGTCATCCGACCGACGACCACGAGAACTAAACGTTCTAAGAGTTTTCCGCAGCGAATCGGGGTGGTTAACAAGAGCGCAGGGGGGGCGGAAAAATGAGCGGGATATGTCGTGCCTGCGACGTTGCAGTGTAACCGAAGGGCTAAAGTCGAACCGCATCAAGGGTGGCGCTTAAACGGTCACCGCCTTTTTTACCGTTTTGGTGCGTACCGGGTCTCGCAGCTTGTGGCAGTCACAGGCGCATTTCAGTTTAGCGCAAGCGAAGTGCCTGTTATTTTTGCACGACCAGCTGATGCGTGCCCCGTAACTTTTTCCGCTCATTGTCAACCGCTGGTACGTCACTCGCGTGGCGGTCGAAACGCCAACTCCATGAATGCAAACGCAAGGACGGAGAGAACTAGGAGAAGAAGAAACGCCTTCAACATCTTGCCCAGCCTGAATCAACGGTAGGCTTCCCTAGCAGAGCGTACAATACCGCGAAACCTGCACGAGACTGCGAAGTGGGCAGAGTTTGGTGCGCTACCGTGCCGACGCTCCGTTTACCCGGCACTACCATGGCGGTGTGCCGCGTCTGTGCCTGCCTTGGTGGAGCCCGTGAACGACAAACTTCTCACTCCTCTTCTCGACACTGTACGTGACCTGCTCGAATGACGCGGCACGCCACACTTCGAAGATAAACGTAAGGACTTCAAGGCTATCCCACGCCAACACGCACTCGCGCGTGACCGAACTGGAAAAATCTGTGCTCGCAGCGAGCGATTCTGCATAGACTGGCTGGAAATCCCACCTCAGGATTTTGTAGGCGTAGCGGAACCCGTTAGAATCCCTTCCAGCATGGCAACCGCATTAAAAATCACGACATCGTGCGAAACGACAATCCTGCCCACTTCTCTTTCTATCGGGCGGGACACGTTTACTACACAGTTGAAGTTGGCGGCGAGACGTATGTCTTCCCAATCGCACTCGCAGACGTTGGCAACGCTTCACTCTTCGCCACCATGAAGGCCATCACGTTAATGCGGTGGATTCGGAAATCCCTAGCCGAGGGCACGTTCGTAAAGAGCCATGACGGGTGAATTCGCGCCGCAGTAAGCGTGCAGTCATTTGTGTTTAGGGGGGGACTCAGCATCCCGCCGTTCCACTTTGCTTTCACGTGATTAACTGCACCGTACGCCAGAATGTTCCGTTTCTCCTGTCCAGATTTTGGCGTTAGACTATCGCTCGCCGCGCTCGCGAGCGGAATTTCTTATGAAGCGACTCCTCGTTTTGCTGTTCTGGTCTTCTGGAACGTTATTTGCCCGAAGCCCCTTTGATGGCACGTGGATTATCAAGTCAGATACAACGCAGCTTCCCGAGAAGCCAGAAGTGTATGTGTTGTCCAAAGGCATGTTTCGTTGCTTAACTTGTGTGCCAAGAATCGAAATCAAAGCCGATGGACACGACCAGAACGTCACGGGGTCAAGCTACTTCGACACGGAGAGCGTTCGAGTCGTGGATGCTTACACGGTTGAATTCATCGCTAAGAAAGCCGGACAAACGATGTTCACGGAAGTTGACACGATTTCTCCAGAGGGGGTACGCTAACCCAAACCCTTAAAGACACCACGGAAGCACAGCCGGTCACAATTGAGACAATCAGCCAACGAGTTGCTCGCCAACGGCCTGCTGGTTATCACGCCCTCTCCGGCTCGTGGCACGCGTACAAAATCAATCGGTCTAAGAACGGTTCCACAATTAAGTACAAGTGCACAACGGATGGATTCAGCGCAGAGACTCCTCTCGGCGAAAAGTTCGACGCAAAGTTCGACGGCAATTACTATCCCGTTGAGGATGACCCCGGTCACACAATGGTCTCCGTAAAGCTACTGAGCCCAGAGACGGTCGAAGTAACTTCCAAGCGCAACGGAAAAGTTGTCGGCATCCTACATATGTCAGTCGCTCCCGATGGTAAGTCCATTCATGTGAATTTCGAAAACAAGGAAGGCAACACCACAACGACGTACGAAATGGAGAAACAGCCGTAGTGCAGCGCAAATCAGAACGCTAACGTGCTGGTTGCGGAAAGGCGTTGGCCGATTTGTTCGCGAATCCCTTTCGGGTAAAACGAGCCCGACCATCCTGCCGCTGTGAACGATGACGTTCCGAGATGAATGCGGGGCGATTCCATCACGCTCGGACAGTATACCGGAGCGGGTTTGCGAGATGAATGCATCGAAGTGCTGCACGAAAACTGTTGAGGGATGAATTTGCCAGTTACGCTCTTTCGCAGGAAATTCGACCGAATGTCCCTCGGTCGCGTCCTGCGTAATAGTCTCCACCTAAACTGCTGCCATTCGAGATTCTTAGCATTGCAGTGCCATAGTGCATGTGCATCGTTCTGGTCGCGTCGGCGAGGGGTTGGTTCTCATATTGGTAAATCAAGGCGATGCCCTCTGGGTCGGAGACCTGAATCACTGCCACGCAACTCCGAGAGACGGAGGTGACAGTGGTGAGGAATATGGAAATTTGCGTCCAGCTCTGGAAGATGTCCACGGCCAACTCGTGGCGCTTAGCATGGTTATCATACGAAGACGTGAGGTAACCTCGCCAGCAGCCAGTGAGGTTCGGCGTCTTCACCAGTCCGAGCTTGCGCATAAGACGAAGCCGCCAGAGATGCCGGTCGAAAAGGGCATAGAGCACGCCATAAAAAAACAGGCTGGAAGGAGCATCCGCCCACCACGGCATCGCCAAATGGACGGCGGCAAGCAGATTAGATGACACCCAAGCCAGAGCAATCGCCAGAGCTGCGAGGAAAAGAATGACCACCCTCTTTTCGTCGGTGTCTGTACTGTAGCCGTGCATACGGCACCTGCTCGGCACTTCGGAGCCGAACAGGACCTTGAGCCTGTTGGATTGCGCCCCCCACCCCAGTTGCTGCCGGGAAAGCGCTATGGAGAAGAACTCAGCTCATTCAGCTAGATGGCTTCCTGCTGGCTGTCGCAAGAGCGAGCAAGTGATGATGGTGGCGCTCTTATTATTTAGATTACTTACTCTCAGGGAAAGGTTGGATGGCGAACTGTAGTGTTTCCGTCCGGCATCTTCTAGACCGACCAGATTGCATGCCGGAATCTGCGGTGGCAAAATCCACCTACACCCCGAGGGGCACGCAATGGTATCCGCAACCGCTGCCCACCATCTTACTGGGTACAGAGTGGAGAGGTACGGACCGCACGAATCCGTACCTACTGCCCACACCGCTGATTTGCTTACCACCGCTAAGCCGCTAGCGCGTGCGGGCGACTTTTTACTAACCCACTCCTCGGGGATTTACGCCACGCTTATAAGGTTCGGTGAAGCTCTACGCTACACGGGGCAAGACAAGATATTTGCTCACTGGAGCCATGCTGCGATTTTCGTAGATGAATCTGGAAACATCATTGAAGCGCTGGGTGGCGGCGTTCAGAAGCGTAACATCTCGGTTTACAACCAGACGGAATACGTGGTTACGCACCTTCCGGCGACTACCAGCCTCGAAGACCGTCAACAGGCCGTGGACTTCGCCGAATTTTGCTTGAACGATGCCTACGGCTGGCTCACGATTGTGAATATTGTTCTGTTCCTTGTGACTGGAACGAAGCTCGGCTTCGGCGTTGACGGGCAGCAAATTTGCTCGGCTTTGGTCGCACGCTGTATGGAGCGCATCGGCGAAATCTTCTCGGAAAATGAACCGTGGCATTTGATGCCCGCCGACCTAGCTAAACATTTCGACGTTCGGTTGGTAGGCGACAGGGGGCAGACTCCGCCTTTGCACGCTGGGGTCATTGCCGCGTCCAAACCGCGATGGCGGGGCAAGAGCTGAATCTTCTCTGTAACAATCGTTACCAATGGAAGATGGTGCGGGAGAATTGTCAATAATCAGCGTCCTCAGGCTCACCTGAAGACTGCTAACAAGACCAGCCCCAACGCCGCTGCCACAGCACAAGCCCGCCACTTCGCTTCCGTACCCGCCCTTCTCCGGGACAAGATTTGTTTAACCAAGCTCCAAGCGGGCATCGCGACGTGGATGGGGGCGGGGAGAGGTGGGCTTATTTCGCTTCTTTCGCTTATTTCGCGGCGCGGGCGCGGGTACAGGATAAGTAGATGATGGTGTGTCCAACGCTTGGTGATAACCCTGTATTAAAATAAAGAAATATAAAGATTCGAAACAAGCAGAGATGCACACGTGTACCCTGCGAAATAAGCGAAATAAGCGGAAATGGTTAGCCAGCTGTGCCCCTCGCAATCCAGCGCTCTTCATCCCTGCCCGCTGTGGCGCGGAGCTGAGGAGCCGCGAGCCCGCTTGCCTTCAGCAGCGCCAGACCTCGTTCAATATCCGCACCGCTGCGATGGCGACCGAAGTAATTTGAAATTTCGGTTCGGCTCATACCGTTCGGCGCGCTACGAAGTGCTGGCAAGATGGAATCGGGAACTGGGTCGCCGACCTTTTCACCGAAGATGTACCGGGCTGACGCTTCCGCGTAATACCACAACGACAATGCAGATACGAGATGACTGCGCTGTATAACCGCCGAGCAATCCAGCAACGCGTAAATCATCGCAAGCCGCATTACTTGCGCTTCCGCACGACCCAATACCGCCCCGAGCATACCGGGATATCCTTGGGACAGCTCGTAATAAATCGAATGCCAAAGGTCTTTCGCGTCGCCTTCATCACGTTTCAGTAGTTCGACGCCGTTGGCAAATTCGTACGCTGCACTCAAACGTTGAGCCAGTGACGCCATCTCCGCTTCGGTTATCCCTCCTCCATCTGGCAGATACTTGGAACGCTTCACACAGGTCCACATATAGCGGTTTCCGAATCCGTTCGCTTGCTCGGTTTCGTTCAGATACCGCCGCAATTCGTGCGCGGTGATGTGGCCGAGGATTGAAATGTGTGCTCCCGTTGCCTTCGCAGGCGAATTCTTGGTCAGAGTACTCAAGTCACCGGAATCCCACGCCTGCCTGATAACTGTGGACAGGATGTTGCCCTCTCGCCCCATGAGCTTCAACGTCTTCGCGAATTCCGTCTCCACGACCAGCAGGCGCTTGTCTGCAATTCCCGCGTCCGGCGCGGCTCGATGTCTGCCAACCTGCTCCGTGCGCTCGCTGGGGTCGCGCACCGCCCAGATAAGCCCTTCGCCGGATGACAGACCCGATTGAACGCAGTGGCTCATCCAGTTTGGGTCTACCTCTTTCAGCAGGCGGGTGATGTAACCCCACGACGTTCCTTTGCGGGCTTTTGATGAGTCTCCCACGAGAATCGCGTTGAGATTCGTGTAATGCCAATCTGCTTCAACGCGGTAGCAGGCTCCACGTCCGATGATATTTCCGAAGCCCACTAGCAATTGAACCAGCAGCGCGACTGGGTCTGATTCAGAATGTGGCTCGATGGCACGAACGATTTCGCCAGCTAGCCCACAGTAAGCAGCTTTGGTTGGCGGTGCAGGCCACGGGATAGGCGCGATGGCACGTGAATCGGGCTGGGGACGTGGCTCGAACACGCGGGCGTGCCTACTGGAATAATCCGATGATTCCACGAAGCGGAATTTTTCGCCCTTCGCTTTCTCGACAGCAGTACGCAAGTCCGCCCAGTTGTGCTCGGCGCAGGACTCATGCTTGCAGCTGTATTTGAGCGCGCCATTTGGGTACTGGATGACGCACACTTCACCGCGATTATGGTTCGGGTTGAAATAACATTGTTCCAGAATCCAGCGGGTGCCGCCCTCGTAGTTGTCGCTGGAGCGCACGGCGATTCCAGCCCAATTCAAGAATTCTTCAATCTTTCCCGCAGCCACCTGAGCAGACACCCCTCTATTTTGATTTTTTGGGAGGGAGGATATGGCGGTAGAGCTGGCGGGAATGTGGGGTTTGCCGTCAGAACTCATACTGGCAAGGGCGTCGAGCTGCGACCGATTCACAGTACGAAGTGGTTCCGGCACGCTGAGAATTTTGGAAAAGCGGTGAGGGCGCTCACCCGTATTTTCGCCCTTCCGCGCCAAAGACCCATATGCTTTTACAATGCGTGCGGCGTTGAATACTGTCTTGTCCACGCCGACCTCGTTTGTCGTGAACTTCTGGCTCACGACGCCGATGCATTTCTTGAAAAGCTCCGCAGTCTCCTTATCATTCGGCTCGTTGACGCTGTAGAGTGCGTGGTAACCATTACCTGAGCGCGCCAATACGGGCTCAGGCCAGCCAAGCGATTTCAGCCATTGAATGACTGTTGTGGCGATGCCGTGTGCAGCTTTGCGCTCTTCATCCGTCGAGGAGATACCTTTGGGTCGTTGCGGGTCAAAGTCGGAACAGCAACCAGCGACGGCGTTCGATTTCCGCATCGCTCGTTGTGTTCTTCGCTCCGTCCCGCAAATCGTTCTTGCCGTAGCGGGCAAGGAGCGCCTTCTGGCAAACGTTGAGCGTGTAATAGATGCCTTCGAATGTGCGGGCGTCGCTCAACTCCTTAATGGTTTCCGCCAAGCTGTCATGGTCATCGAAGTACCCCGCAATCACCCCGAATTTGTCGCGGGGTACTCGGACTTCGACAACCTGCCCCGGCTCGAACAAAATTTCTATCCCTTTCCTAATTTCCTGAATATCTGCTGTTCCTCCTGCCTTCAATAGTTCGTTCACAAAATACCTACGTTCGCGGACGCGTCGTAACGCGCCCGCTCGTGGTTTTCACTCCTAACCTGCGTGCTTAACCTTCCGCGTGCTGGTGCTGTTACTTGGTGGTGCGTTGCTTCGCAAACTTCAACAGCTCTTCATCCGCAATCAAAACGCGACGCCCGACGCGCCGAACCGCCAATTGCTTTTTTGTAATGAGCGTGTGCAGCGCCCGTTCGCTGATTCCAATGAGCCGAGCGGATTCCGCTTTGCTGTGGAAGAGAACATGCCTGTCCATGGTAATACCTCGAATTTTTTGTGAGTGAACTACGTCTTAAGTGCGGCTGAGCCAGATTGAAGAAATTCCCCGCCTGCTCAGTCACTAACAGAATACCGACCCAGCATTGTTTGGCAAGCACTTTCTTGCGGGCATGTGCCCGATTACGCCGTTCCCCAACCTGATGTGCTTGGCTTCGTTCAAAACGGCACCGGTGTGCAACGTTCTTCCAAAGCGCGCCTGCGCGAACAAATCAAGCGCTCCCCGGCAACGCAGCGCTTCGTGCAGCGCGATGGCGTTGCTCACTGAAGGTCGCAACCACTCCAACTAGCTGGATAGCTTCCGCTTTCGCTCAAGATGCGTCGCTTTGCATGGCCGTAATGCAGTGATTACTCCTTCCGCTGCGTACAGGGTTTGAACGCATTTGCTGAATCGCGAACGCAGAGCGGAACCACTCCCGGCTACGCGCAACTTCGCCAGAGTAGTTTTGAAGCGGGCAGGAAGCGGGGACGGGGTGCACAGCTTCTTCATGAATCCGCCGGTTCAGTGTCTGACGGAGCCGCGATGACCGGAGCGCTCTGCGGAGCCCAGTGCGAAACAGCGCCGTATCCTGACGAGATGAAAGGTCTCCATGCAATTTCCTTGCCAACGGGTGCCGGAAATCTTTGAAAAAGTGTCAAAAGTTTTAGACGTTTGTTGTCTAATCTATTTAGAGTCCATAAACAGTAATCAATCCTAACCGCCCCCAGAGGACGCCATAAATTTGCGCCTGCTAGGGGTGTATTCGGAGGGGAGCACGAAACAAGGAGGAAACGACGCAGATACCGCAACGGCGGCGTGCTAAAGGGCGCGCCCGGCCCGAGAAGTTTCTTGGTTGCAACACAAACCCTGAACAATCAGTGAAATAGCCCGATGACGGGAAAATTGCGAGAAATTCGCGAATGCTACTGGTGTGCCCGAACAAGAGCAAAGAAAGCGTCACCGCTCACAAGGCGGAATTTCAGTAAGGAGGATGGAAATGGTTTGGGAAATTATGAGAATAGCGCGATGCGGCGGATTCAACGAGTTGAACCGGGAACAGCGGCGATATGTCCACCAATCATTGCAAGTGGTGTACCAGAACGGAGGCAAAGTTAGAGAACACAGGTGCTTTACAAATGCGCCGCTGCTTTCATTAATAGATTTCGTTCACCGCGACGGTCGAATTATTGCGTGTGATGGTACGGTGGACAATTCTCCCCACGGCTGGTGCCAACTTGATGACAGACCGTTCGAGATTACTTTTCCGCTGGTGATTGCTACCGAAGCTTCCGCACGCCAGCTTACCTTGGACAGCCTGACGCAGAGCCACGAAGTGAAATTCCGCTACGCGTGGACGGAAGAAAACTTCGGCAGAATCTTAGCGGAGCTGTTTCACATGACCCACCCTTCTAACGGAAACCTGTCGCCCGAGGACGCAGCCGTACTTCTAAAGCTGGTCGGACACAAATTGGGCGTGAGCCTCCAGCAAAAGGATATCGCTAGGTTCACTGAGTGCACCAGAAAAGTTCGCCTTGAGAGTGACCGAATATTCGAAAAGGGCTGCCGGAGGAACGAGACCATGCCTGAGTTTCATAAAAGATGGCGGAAGGAGGTGGACCACCTGCAGAGCACATTGGCCCTGGCGTGGTCGCGTGAATATTTCAAGGTTTAGACCTGCAATTAGAAGTGAAAGAGCGAGCAAGAAACTCTCCACGGTAGACATTCTCATGGTCACCCAGCCGCTACAAATTTCCGGCAGCACGGCAGTGCACCGGACCGATGAACGATGCGGGATGAAATGTTGAACGGCGACAAGGAAGGCGGGACTAGCTAGCAGCTAGCAGCGAACAATATGCCAGATGCGCCGACCCAGCCTGAACGTTTTGTTGACGCATGCACGGCGGCTGAATTCTTGTCCATTCGGCCACGTCAGCTCTTGGAGTTGGCTCGCGCAAACATTCTGCCGGGACACCCGATAGGTCGCGGGAAGCGGCGTGCATGGCGCTTTCGGTTATCTGAACTGGCGGCGTCAATCACTCGTGAGGTAGACTCCCGGTCGGCAGTCCCCGGTGGCCGGAAAGCGTGGAGAAAACGCTGATGGCTAAAGTTCAGAGGGGATGGTTAAGAAAGAAGAAGTATACGGCGGGTATGACTTGGCTTTTCTGCTTTCAGGTGACGCGACCATCGGACGGGAAACGGGTAGAGAACTCCAAACCTGTCGGCTTAGTTGCTGACTTTCCAGACGAGAAGGCAGCGTGGGTGGAAGTAGGCAAGCTGGGTCTTCAAAAGTATTTGGACAACCCGATAAGCCCCGAGCCGAAGTTCAAGGATATCGCGGAGCACTGGCGGCTCTGGGAACTGAGAAAGGAGGGCATCATCGGCAAGAAGGCTGATGAAACCGCCGACCGCGATGAGCATAACCTTGACGGGCACGTTCTTCCGCGTTGGGGTGATTACTTGGCGAAGAGCATCAAGCCAACCGAGGTCGAAACTTGGTTTGAAGTCCTAGCAACGACCCCGCAAGGGAAGAGGAACAAGCCGCTCAAGTGGCCGACCATCGACAAAATCAATTCAGTCATGAGTCAGGTATATGCCCACGCTCAGCGACACGGGTTGATTCCTGCCGAAATGGACTACAACCCATTCCGGTCACCAAAGTTCGGCGGAGCGCGATGCAAGACCCAGTCGGATTACGAAGCGAAAATTGCCAGCCCTAAACAAATGGTCGCTATCTTGCAAGAACTCGATGAGCCCGAGGCGAAGTTGGAGTGGACGCTTGCACTCGTTCACGCTGCGACTGCTCTTCGACCGGAAGAGTGCTTTGGATTGAAGTGGTGGGACATGAAACCCGCTAGCAACCAGATTCTCGTGCAAAGAGCTTGGAGCAAGGGCAAATTGACCAACGGCAAGACCAGCGGTTCGATGAAGCCCGTCGTAATGCATCCGGCTCTGGCCGATTATTTGAATGACTGGCGAAGAGAATCTCTCTACAGCAAAGACTCCGACTGGGTGTTCGCTTCTGTCCGTGCGAAGGGGCGGATTCCACGGTCAGCGTCAATCTGTGGGAGGGATTATCTTCGCCCAGCTGCGGTCGCGGCAGGGGTCATCGCAGCGGATGATAAATCCAGATTTGGCTGGCATAACCTTCGGCACAGCTTGGCGACCTTCTTTGGCTCGAACGATGTTCACCCTTCGGTCATCCAAACAATGCTCCGCCATGCGAAGCAGCAGACTACCGCTCGCTACATTCATCCCGTGAACAGTAAACAGCTTGAGGCTCAAGGATTGTACTTGGATGCGATTAAAATCCGAAGCAAGCGCACGAAAACCTCAGCTGGCCGACGAACTCGGGTTGAATCTCGGGTTGCCGGAAGAAGAAGAAAACCTGTAACTATCTGAAAACAATGGCGGGGACGACGGGACTCGAACCCGCGACCTCTGCCGTGACAGGGCAGCGTTCTAACCAACTGAACTACGTCCCCCGCGTGAACTCGAACTGCCGGATGGTGGGCGGTCACGGATTTGAACCGCGGACCTTCCCGGTGTAAGCGGGACGCTCTAACCGCTGAGCTAACCGCCCCAAAGCCCAACCATCCTAACAGAAGCTACGCTCGGGATGCTAGCGCTTCTATCATTCTGTTGTCGGCAATCATTTGATTTCTTGGCCGAACAGTCAAAGCGCGAGTCAAATCGGCGATGCTACAGAGCGGACAGTGGACTTCGGCTGCCCTTTATTCCAAATCTCTCCGATAGCGAACCCGGTGGGTGCGAGCCCCGGAAGGCCACCTGTACCTTCGTACAGGGCCAGAATTTCACCTGTTCGGGCGTACAGGTTTCGTGGCGTCCTATCGGATGTTAGCTGATTCACTACGACGAGCCCATGCGAGACCAAATCTGTCTTCTTCGCGTGTTACGCTGCCAATTCCGGCGGGTTCTAGTACCGCGGACGCACAACCATGTCTTCACGACTCGGCGAAATTCTAGTCAAAGACAGCCTGATCTCTGCAGATCAGCTAAAGCAGGCGCTTGACTACCAGAAAAAGAACGGCGGCCGGCTCGGCACGTGCCTCGTGAAGATGGGAATTGTAAGCGATGAAGACATCACCGCGGTTCTTTCTCGGCAATACGGCGTCCCATCGATAAATTTGAAGTTCTACGAAGTCGATCCGTCCGTCATCAAGCTCGTGCCGCAGGAAACAGCGATCCGCTACCAGATCGTGCCGCTGTCACGCGTTGGCTCGACGCTTACGATCGCGATGACCGATCCAACGAACGTCTTCGCGATGGACGACATTAAGTTCATGACCGGCTTCAATGTGGAGCCGGTGGTGGCATCCGAGACCGCCATCAGCGAAGCAATCCATAAATTCTACGGCGCTGTCGAAAGCGTAGAAGAGCTCGACAAAGTGATGAAGGATCTGGCCGGCGAAGAAGCCGCGCTCGAGCTGGCGTCCGATGAAGCGGAGATGGACCTGGCGACCTTGGAGAAGGCCGCCGAAGAAGCGCCCATCATCAAGCTGGTCAACTTAATTCTCACCGACGCAGTGAAACGCGGAGCAAGCGATATTCACGTGGAGCCGTACGAAAAAGAATATCGCGTGAGGTTCCGCATCGACGGTATTTTGCAGAATGTGATGGCTCCGCCGATGAAGTTGAAAGACGCGATCACGAGCCGCATCAAGATCATGTCGAAACTCGACATCAGCGAAAAGCGGCTCCCGCAAGACGGCCGCATCATGATCAAGTACCTGAAGGACGGAAGGAAAAAAGAGCTCGACTTCCGCGTATCGACCGTCCCCACCCTGTTCGGCGAAAAAATCGTTCTCCGGTTGCTCGATAAAGAGAATCTGCGCTTGGACATGACCAAGCTCGGTTTCGAAGCCGAATCGCTTGCTAAATTTGAGCGGCAAATTTTGAAGCCGTACGGAATGGTGCTGGTGACCGGTCCGACTGGTTCCGGAAAAACCAACACGCTCTATTCGTCCGTCGCGCGGTTAAATACCACGGACACCAACATCATGACCGCCGAAGACCCGGTCGAGTTCCAGCTTCCCGGTATCAACCAGGTCCAGATGAAAGAGCAGATTGGACTGAACTTCGCCTCGGCCCTGCGCGCCTTCTTGCGGCAAGACCCCAACATTATCCTGGTCGGCGAAATTCGAGACTTTGAAACCGCCGAAATCGCCGTGAAGGCCGCGCTGACCGGCCACCTAGTGCTTTCCACGCTGCATACGAATGATGCGCCATCCACAATCAGCCGATTGATGAATATGGGAATTGAGCCTTTCTTAGTGGCTACGTCGGTGAACCTGATTTGCGCTCAACGCCTCGTGCGCCGGATCTGCGTGCAGTGCAAGGAACCGCTGCAGATTCAGCCCCAGGCTCTGATTGACGCTGGTTATTCGCCCGACGAAGCGGTCAAGACTGAGGTGCAGCACGGCCGCGGTTGCGGCACCTGCAACAACACAGGCTACAAAGGCCGTGTTGGCTTGTATGAAGTTATGGAGATCAATGACGACCTTCGGGAGCTGATACTCGTCGGTGCTTCAGCCGTCGAACTTAAAAAGAAGGCTCTCGAAACTGGAATGATCACGCTCCGGCGAAGCGGTTTGATTAAAGCCGCGCTGGGGCTCACCACTATGGAAGAAGTCTTGCGGGAAACAGTTCTCTAGGCGGAGGAGATTATGGCTGGAATCACCCTGAGCGAATTACTAAAGAAAATGATCGAAATGGGCGGTAGCGACTTGCACCTCTCGACGAACAGTCCGCCGCGCATTCGCGTACACGGCAAATTGCGCCCGCTCGACATGCCTCCCCTTACGGCTGCCGATACGAAGGCGCTCGCCTACAGCGTCCTCACCGACGTGCAGAAGCATCGGCTGGAGGAAAATCTCGAGCTCGACTTCTCCTTCGGCTTGAAGAGTCTGGCCCGCTTCCGTGGCAACATCTTTCATCAGCGCGGTGCGGTTGCGGCTGTATTCCGAACGATTCCCTGGGAAATCAAGTCGTTCGATGCACTCGGACTTCCTGCAGTCGTTCGAGGACTGTGCGACAAGCCGCGCGGCTTAGTGCTCGTCACGGGTCCGACCGGATCAGGCAAATCGACCACGCTCGCTGCGATGCTCGACAAAATCAACAACGAGCGCGACGAGCACATGATCACGATCGAAGATCCGATCGAGTTTCTTCACAATCACAAGAAATGCTTGGTCAACCAGCGCGAGGTTCACTCCGATACACACTCTTTTGCCAATTCGCTCCGCGCTGCGCTTCGCGAAGATCCCGACGTCGTGCTCATCGGCGAAATGCGTGACCTCGAGACGATCGAATCGGCACTGCGAATTGCTGAAACGGGTCACTTAACGTTCGCTACACTGCACACGAATTCGGCCGTTTCGACCATCAACCGCATCATTGACGTCTTTCCAGCGCACCAGCAACCGCAGGTCCGCGCGCAGCTCTCGATGGTGCTCGAAGGCATCCTTTGTCAGGCGTTGCTCCAAAAGATTGATGGCCGCGGCCGGGCTATGGTGATGGAAATTCTGATTCCCACTCCGGCCATTCGCAACTTGGTTCGGGAAGACAAAATTCACCAGATCTATTCGGCTATGCAGACCGGCACAGGCCAGTCCGGCATGCAGACATTCAACCAGAGCCTCTCCAATGCTTATTTCCAGAAATTAATCACTTTGGAAACGGCTATGGCGCGGTCTTCGAATCCAGACGAATTGCAGGATCTAATTAACCGAGGGGTGACTTCTCCGCCGACTGGTGGAAAAGTTCCCGTCCGGCGATAAAGAGAAGAGGAGGTAACAAACATGCCGGTTTATACCTATCGCGGAGTCAACCGAGCGGGTGCGACGGTGGTAGGGGAGCGTTCGGCTACCAGCAAGACGGAAGCCGCAACGATTCTCAAGCGCGAGCAGATCAATGTGAGCAAGCTCTCCGAAAAAGGGAAGGAATTCAATATCCCCACCTTTGGAACGGGCGTTGACTCCAAAGAGCTGGCAATCTTCACCCGACAGTTTTCGGTGATGATTGACGCCGGTTTGCCGCTCGTGCAGTGTCTCGAGATTCTCGCGGGACAGCAGGAGAACAAAATCTTTCAGAAGATCTTGAACGGCGTACGAGCTTCCGTCGAAGGCGGCGCCACTCTGTCCGCGTCGATGAAGCAATACGACAAGGTCTTCGACCCGCTTTACTACAACATGGTGGAAGCGGGCGAGACCGGCGGTATTCTCGACACAATTTTGCAGCGCCTCTCCAGCTACATTGAAAAGAACGTCAAGCTAAAGCGTGCCGTGAAATCCGCGATGATTTACCCGGTCGCCGTCATTGGCATCGCAGTAATGGTCATCACTCTCTTGCTTTGGAAGGTCGTTCCTATTTTCACCACACTGTTTAACGGCCTCGGCGTCGACTTGCCCCTTCCCACCCGCATCGTTATCGGGATGAGCAAATTCATCGGCAGCATTTACGGTTTCCTGATTTTGGTGTTTGTCGTTGGCGTCGCCGTTGCGTTGAAGCTCTGGTACGGAACGCCTCAGGGGCGTTACGCTCTCGATCACGTTCTGCTGAAACTTCCGCTCGTCGGCATCCTTCTGCGAAAGATCGCAGTAGCACGATTCACTCGGACTCTCGGCACTCTCATCTCCAGCGGCGTGCCGATTTTGGAAGGTCTCGACATCACTGCCCGCACTTCCGGAAACGCGGTAGTCGAAAGAGCCATTTCGCAAACACGAAAAGCGGTCGAAGCCGGCCGCTCCCTCGTCGATCCGCTAAAAGAGACCGACGTATTCCCGGGGATGGTCACCCAGATGATCGGCGTCGGCGAACAAACCGGCGCGATGGACGCGATGCTTCAGAAAATCGCTGACTTCTACGAGGATGAAGTTGATGCGGCGGTGAAAGACCTGCTGACGGCTCTCGAACCCATGATGATTCTATTCCTGGGCATCGTAGTCGGCGGCATCGTCGTATCGATGTATCTGCCATTGTTCTCACTGATTGGCAAACTGGCTGGCAAGTAGAACTACTTTCTGCGGCCCGTGCGCGAGCGCCTCAATCAATGAGGCGCTCGCCGGCCGCAGGATCATAAACATCAATTCTCCCGGGCGTCTCGGGGCAGACGTAGTGAATCAAGGGGCGGCGACGGATCCGAAATGGAGTTCAAACCCAGTGTCAGCGAATGGCTGCCTTGGCTCGGTCGCGTACGTTTTCTCGTCATTACGTTTCTTGTCGGAGTCGTTGTTGCTGTCCATCAGCTCACCCCAGTAGTAATTCCTGTCAGGGCGTTCGTCTCGCTGGTCGTCTTCTGGTACACCCTTGCAGTTGTCTACGTGATTTTGCGGCGTTGGATTCCGGAAGCGCGCTGGCACGCCCCGCTTCAGTTTGTATGCGATCTCGTGATCGTAACAGGCGTCGTCTACTCCACTGGCGGCCAGGACAGTTATTTCTTGTCGCTCTATCTGCTCGTTATTTTGATGAGCAGCGTGCTGTTTTCCCGGCGCGGCGCCTTCCTTGTCGCGGGCATGAGCTTTGTCCTTCTCGGTTGCGTAATCGAACTGATGTTCTACGGCGTGATCGCCCGCACCTCGAATTCGATGCCGGCCGCTCGCTCTCTGGGCTTCTGGCTAGCCAGCAATCTGTTCGCGTTCTGCGCCGTAGCGTACCTGGGCAGTCTCCTCTCTCAGACCCTTCGCACCAAGGGAGTGGAGCTGGCGGAAAAAAACGAGGAACTGAAGGATCTGCAAGCATTCAATCAGGACATCATCGAGTCCATGCGCGGCGGCCTGCTCACCACCGATTTAAACGGGAAAATCCTTCTGATGAACCGAGCGGGCGCCGAGATTGCCGGACTGGGATTCGGGTTGCTCCGAGGCGAACAAGTTGAGAATGTGCTTCCCGGATTTTGGCCGGTTGAGCTTGACGAGCAGGGAAGCCCGCTCGCGCTGCGGAAAGAAATAGAATTTCGTACTCCCGACGGCGCCACTCGTTACGTAGGCCTTTCCGTTTCTCCGTTGAGGCTGACCCAGAACCAGACGAGCGGCTACGTCTTCAACTTTCAGGATCTTACCGAGTTAAAGCGCCTGGAGCGCGAGGTCGTCACAAAGGAACGCATGGCTGCACTCGGGCGGCTTTCCGCGGCGATCGCACACGAAATCCGCCAGCCGTTAACCGCGATGACCGGCGCTCTCAAGGAATTGGCGCGCCTCGCGCCTCTCGAAGATGACGACAAGAAGCTCGTTCACATCGTCAGCCGCGAATCCCAGCGTCTCAATCAGATAATCACCGATTTTCTGAATTACTCTCGCGAAAAGACTTATTCCTTTACTGACGTCGATATCGCGGCAGTGATCGAGGAAACTCTCACCCTAATCGAGAGGGACGCGAGCGCTCTCGGCAAATTCCGGATCGAACGCCAATTTGCCGCTCGCAACATCCGCGCACGCGCGGACCGGGACGCCTTGAAGCAGGTGTTCTGGAACCTCTGCAACAACGCATTGCGTGCCATGCCCAACGGAGGAGTTCTTACCGTTTCGCTTGACGCAGATCCTGCCTGGACGCGCATTTCGATTCGCGACACCGGCATCGGCCTCGATAGCAGCCAGGCGACTACCCTATTCGAGCCTTTCCAGTCAGGCTTCACGGGTGGAACGGGCTTAGGCCTTGCAATTGTTTACCAGATTCTCCAAGCGCATCAGGGCCGTATTCGCGTGGAAGCAGAGAAGGGAAGCGGCGCCGATTTCATCGTGGAGTTGCCGCGCGCCGTTCGTTCGCGAGCACCGGCACGGAGCGAGCGTTTGGAGTCTCGCTCCGAATTGCTGTCCTCGGCAGGGAAGGGCTAAGCCACCATGGCCCACCTGCTCGTTGTCGACGACGAACGCTCCATCTGCGAACTCCTCGAGATCAGTTTCCGCAAGGACGGGCATAAAGTAGAGCTTGCGTCCAATGGCGAAGATGCCAAGCGGCGACTCGCCTCACGAGTTTTCGATATCGTGGTTTCAGATATCTGCATGCCCGATATGGACGGTCTCGAACTCCTGCGTTACTGCAAGGAGGTTTCTCCTTCGGCGGCATTTATTCTCATCACTGGCGTGCCAACCATCAACACCGCAATCGACGCCGTAAACTTCGGCGCGGATCGCTATGTCATCAAGGGCGACCGGCTGCTCGATGAACTCCGGCCCGCGGTGAAAGAGTACGCCGAAACGCAAGCTCTGAAAAAAGAAGCCGGCGACCTGCGCCGGCGGCTTCGCAAATTTACCGGATTCGACCACATTATCGGCACGAGCCCCAAGATGCGCGAACTTTTCGACTTGATCGAAACGATCGCTCCTCAGTCAAGCCGCGTGATGATCACCGGGGAAAGCGGCACGGGAAAGGAATTGGTCGCCCGCGCCATTCACGAGAACAGCGCCCGCGCGAAAGCGCCCTTTATCACCATCAATTGCGGAGCCTTTCCCGAAACGCTCCTCGAATCGGAATTGTTCGGATACATGCGCGGCGCCTTTACCGGCGCGAACGAAAACCGGCGCGGGTTGTTTCAAGCTGCGGACGGCGGCACGCTTTTCATGGACGAAATCGGCAACATGAGCCTCACGATGCAAGTGAAGCTCTATCGAGTCCTCCAGGAAGGGAAGGTCCGGCCCCTCGGCAGCACTGAGGAATCCGATGTGGACGTTCGCGTGATCGCCGCCACCAACAAGAACCTCGAAACCGAAATCGCCGAAGGCCGATTCCGCGAGGATCTGTATTACCGGCTGAGCGTGATTCCCATTCACCTGCCACCGTTACGTGACCGCCGCGAGGATATCCCGCTCCTCGCGCGAACATTCCTCGATCGCTATTCGAAATCCATGAACAAGCCGATTGAGGGTATCGACTCCGAAGCAGTCCGCAGGCTCGAAGTGTACGATTGGCCGGGCAACGTGCGCGAACTCGAGAACACACTGGAACGCGCCGTTGCCCTCGAGACGAGGAAGCAGATCTCGCTCGAAAGCATCCCCGAACGGATCACCAACTTTTATCAAGAGTTCCGCTCCAACGGGCACCCGGAATCAAAGGCTTCACTGATTCCGGAAGGCGGCGTGGACCTCGAAAATCATATCAGTGCGACAGAGAGAGCTTATCTGCTGGCCGCGCTCGAACGCGCAGGCGGCGTTCGTGTCCGAGCCGCTGAACTACTGAAGATGACCTACCGTTCATTCCGCCACTACGCAAAAAAACACGGCGTGTGATTTCAGAAACGGTGAGTACGAGACGGGCGAGCATCCGATAGATTGCACCCGCAGGCACGGGTGTCGCGGCGTTTTTCCAGGATTGAAAAGGGGTCTTCGTGTCCGAAGTGCTAGTTCTTGAGCAGCCGGATTCCACATCCGTGCCAATGGCTGTTCCGTTGTCGAGGTCCAAAACCCGTTTTCGCTACGGCTTCACTATCTTTTGCGGAGCATTCCTCCTTTTCCAAGTTCAGCTGATATTGGCCAAATACATCCTTCCGTGGTTTGGCGGCACGCCCGCGGTCTGGACCACCTGCATGCTGTTCTTTCAGCTGCTATTGCTGGGCGGCTATTTGTACGCTCACTTCCTATCCAGCAAACTCAGCGCGCGGACCCAAGCAATCGTTCATATCGCCGTTCTGTCTGTCTCCGCATTGGTAATCGTATTGGGGGCCGCTTTCTGGAAAACGCCGCTTCTGCCTGGCCCTTCCTGGCGCCCGGCATCCTCTGACTTTCCCGTATCACGGATATTGCGATTGCTGCTGGTAGCCGTGGGGCTGCCTTTCTTGTGTCTGAGCGCGAGTGCTCCTCTGTTGCAGAGTTGGTTTGCCCGGGCCTATCCCGCTAGATCCCCGTATCGGCTCTACGCCCTCTCGAATATTGGCTCGCTCCTGGGGCTCGTCACGTACCCGTTCGCGGTCGAGCCGGGTTTCCCCCTCCATGTCCAAGCGTGGCTATGGAGCGCAGCCTATATGCTTTTCTTTGCCGGCTTAATAGCCTGCGCAATGGACATAAAACGCTCGGCGTTACCTGCTTCGCCAGACGCGGAGTTAGAAGAAGCTATTGAGCCGTCAGGTTCCGTTCAGATTCTGTGGTTCTTGCTTCCGGCTTTTGCTTCTTTGATGCTGCTCGCCACCACCAATCTCATGTGCCAGGAAGTTGCAGTGGTCCCTTTTCTGTGGGTACTGCCGCTGAGCCTGTATTTGATCAGTTTTATCGTCTGCTTTGACAGCCCGAACTGGTATCGGCGCGAAATTTGTCACGTCTTCCTGGCTGCATCTTTCCCCATGGCGCTCCTGGTGTTGCTATCGTCGATCAATGCGCCGGTCGTAAGGCAGGTATCGATGCTCAGTATGATTCTTTTCAGCTGCTGCATGGTCTGCCACGGGGAACTGGTACGGCTAAAACCGCATCCGCGTTACCTGACACGATTCTATTTGTTGATCTCGGCTGGAGGGGCTGCAGGCGGCCTATTCGTTGCGCTTGCTGCTCCCCGCATTTTTAGCGGCTTTTGGGAATTTCATGTCGGGTTAGTCGGTTGCGCGCTCCTGGGAACCTTGGCCATCGCACGCGACCGCAAGTCTTGGTGGTACCGCAATAAGCCGTATCTCGGCGGAGCCATCCTTCTTGGCTTGTTCATCGCTCCAGAGCTCCTGTGGCGCTATGCCGGCTTGGCGGACATTCAAATGATAATGTACCGCTGGCACTATTATCCGCTGCTTTTGGCGCTGGCGATCGTGGTAGGCGTCGTCACGCTTAGGACATGGAACGGAGAATCAAGGTTCCGGCGCTGGAACGGTGCCCAGCTAGCGGCCGTCTCGATCGTCGTTGCTCTAGCAGCTTCGCTGTACGGACAAATGTGGTTTGACCAACTTCGCGAAGTGCGTCGCGACCGTAATTTCTATGCCGCCCTGCTAATTCGAAAAAGCGCCCTGCACACAATCGAATTGAGACATGGACAAACGTCGCACGGTTCACAATCGTCCGATCAACCCACCGAACCCACTTCCTATTACGCGCGCCATCGCGGCATCGGACTCTTCATGGAGGCAAAAGCTGTGTGCACTTCGCCTTGCCCCCTCCGCTACGGAATCATCGGTATGGGAGTTGGCACCTTGGCGGCCTACGGTCGTCCAGGCGATACCTTTCGTTTCTACGAATTAAATCCTCAAGTCATCGGCTATTCGACGGGCCCGAAACCATATTTTACGTACATCCGTGACTCGTCTGCCAAAGTCGAGATTGTGCCCGGCGACGCTCGGCTCTCTCTCGAGCGTGAGTTCAGTGAATCGGCCTCGCAGAAATTCGATGTCCTGGTGGTCGACGCTTTTAGCAGCGATTCTATCCCCCTCCATTTGCTCACCCAAGAGGCAGTCGAGATCTATTTAGAGCATCTGCGAGGTCCAGATTCGGTACTCGTATTTCATATTTCCAATCGGATGCTCGATCTAAGTCCGGTCGTGGCGGCGCTTGCTGTACACAATCATCTGGCCGCTGTTCGTCTTCACAAACCGCATGGCACCGACATGGCAGACAGGAGCGACTGGATTCTGTTGTCCCGTGACCCCAGCGCCTTAGCCATCAATTCGTTTCAGGGGCATCTGGATTTGTTGCCTCCTCCAGATCCCACGATGCTCTGGACAGATGATTTTAGTAACCTGTTCAGAGTTCTTCGTCTGCATTGATTTTGGATTTCCCTCTCGGTTCGGCTGGTAACTTCAAGAAATACGGCGTCGAATTTGTGTCGCTTTGGCGCGGGCGCATTTTGGACCTCTACAGGACCATTATTGTTAACTATTGAGTATACCAGAACGGAACACTCCGTTTTTGTTTTTGAACCACTGCAATAGCCCCTAACTGCCCTGTTCTGTGCTGCTTAGCAAGCCCTTCGCTTCTGTATTGCGCCCGCTCGATTGGTGTTTCCGTTGCTCTTCCACCGTGAGTGCCTCAACAGCACCAACTCTATAACACCGAGATTTGATTCAAGGAGAAACAATGAATAAGAAACAGAAAGGCTTTTCGCTTATCGAATTGTTGATCGTCGTGGCGATCATTTTGATCATCGCGGCCATCGCGATTCCCAACCTGCTTCGCGCGAAGATTGCAGCCAACCAGGCTTCCGCAGTCGGTTCTCTCCGCACGATTTCTTCGGCAGAGGAAACCTTCTCGTCCACTTTCAGCGACGGTTACACGCTGACATTGGCGCAGTTGGGCGGACCGGCTGGTTCGCAAGGCTGTAAGAATGCAGGGCTGATCGATGAAGTGCTTTCAGTCGCGCCAAACCAGAAGAGCGGTTACGGCTTTACATTCACGCCGAATGGCACTCTTGTCCTTGACGGCTGGAGTTCCAGCGGCATGCGGTGTGTCTGGTAACACCGGGTTTTCGGTCAGCGCTACGCCGGTCACGTTGAACTCGACGGGTACGACAGCGTATTGCGTCGACGAAACTGGAGTGGTTCGCGTAAACGCCGGCGGAGTTGTAATCGCTCCGCCGTGCGCCGGTTCAGGTTTTCCTCCGTTGCAGTAGCAATTCGGCCCCAGGAAGGGAGGAAGCCACGCTTCCTCCCTTTTGGTTTTTTGACCAAGCAATCGAGCCATCAAGACCGACGATGGAAGAGAGCTAGCTGATGAGCGGCATCAGGTCTTCGAACGCGCGGATTCTCGCTGATCGAGTTGCTGATCGTCGTTGCAATCATTCTGATCGTTGCCGCGATCGCAATCCCCAATCTTCTCCGCGCACGGATAGCAGCGAATCAGGCTTCTGGCCTCTCGAATCTCAGAACGATCACCTCCGCCGCCATCACCTATTCGTCCACATATAGCAACGGATATCCGCCCGACCTTCCAACGCTTGGAGGAGTGGGTCTCGCCACATGCAATGGTGCGATTCTACTCGATGACACTTTGACCACGCTGCCATACCGGAAAAGCGGTTACCGGCTTGATTACCAACCCCAGGGCCCACCGATACCGAATCCACCGGCAGCCTGCGCAAAGGCCGGATTCAATGCGTACCTCACTACCGCCATTCCGGTCGTAGTCGGCCAGACGGGACAAACGAGTTATTGCAGCAATGAGCCTGGCGTTATTCACTATGATGTCAGCGGCACGAAAACACCTACTCCAGCAGCCTGCATTGTTCTCCCAACTCTCCAGTAACCGCTAGTTTTTGAATTTCCTCCGCAACTTTTAACGACGCCCAAGGCACTGTATTTAAAGGCCATCCCCTGAAACGCGGCTCAGACTTTTTCAGTCGAATAAGACTGCCAAAAATCGTCATTTTTCGACCTCATTGCGCTAAGCCTTCACTACAACCAACCCGGCCGCCTCGAATGGCGTCTGTATCTCTATGAAACGGGCAGGTATAATGCCGTGTGCCATAATGGTAACCCTCTGCTCCAGCTTGGCACAGACCGTGCACTATATCGCCGCGTACCCCGCCAGGGAGTACGAGAAAAACTTTCGACTTTGGATCCAAGGAGAAACAATGAAGAAGAACCAGAAGGGCTTTTCGCTTATCGAATTGCTGATCGTCGTGGCGATCATTTTGATCATCGCGGCTATCGCAATTCCCAACCTGCTTCGCGCCAAGATTGCTGCGAACCAGTCGGCGGCTGTCGGCACCCTCCGTACGATCAACTCGGCCGAGGAAACCTTCTCGTCTACGTACAACGACGGCTTCACCACGAACCTCGCCCAGCTTGGGCGGCGCGGCCGGTGTAGCGGCGACCTGCGCGAATGGGGAACTGATCGACGAAGTACTGTCGACCGCCCCGTCCCAGAAGGGCGGTTACCAGTACACGTATGCAAATAACAACGTTCTCGCTTTGGCGGCGGGTGTTCCTGCAGCTTGCGGCGCTTCCGGTTTCACAGGCTTTTCGGTCAGTGCCGGACCGACCTCGTTGTCGACCGGAACCGCAGCCTACTGCATTGATGAAACGGGCGTCATTCGCGTTGACTCAGCAGCAACAGTGCTTGAGGTGATGAACCCGTGCGCGACGTCGGGCAAGCCTCCACTGCAGTAATGTCTTAGGTTGGAAATCGAAGGGAGGGAGTCGAAGGCTTCCTCCCTTTTTTTTTAAGACGACCAGCGGTTACGAAAATGTTGCCACCAAAATACAACTCGAGACGCAGCGCAAATGATCGGCAGCACGGCTTCTCTCTGATTGAGCTCCTGATCGTCGTCGCGATCATACTGATCATCGCTGCGATCGCCATCCCGAACCTGCTGCGCGCCGAATGGCAGCGAATCAGGCTTCCGGCGCCTCCACTGTTAGGACGATTAATAGCGCCACCATCGTTTATTCCTCTACTTATAATAATGGATTGCCCCCGAGTCTCACGGCAATGGGTGGCGTCGGCGTAGCCAACTGCAATGCAGCTGGCCTGCTCGACAATATTTTGACAGTCCCGCCATACCAAAAGGGTGGCTACGTGTATGACTACCAGCCGCAAGGTGCCCCAATTTCGAATCTGCCGGTTGCCTGCGCTGTTCCAGGATTCAATGAATATCTCGTAACGGCGGTGCCAGTCGTCGTCGGGAATACTGGGCAAGCGAGCTATTGCAGCGACGAGCCGGGCGTAATTCGCTTTGATATATCGGGCGCCAAAGCCGGCAGTGTGGCGGCCTGCCAGACGCTTCCCCCGCTTCAGTAAACTAAACAACCACTTTCTCTCCGCGATTCAGTCTTTCTTGCTAAGCTAACGTCATGTGGTTTTTTGCTTCCACTAATTGTCGCGACGGTTGTTCCGCATCACCCTGTCGCGGATGCGAAGTCAGCCGTTCGCGCGCTCGAGTCGCGCTACGCAGCACGCCCGCACTCTGAAAGCCTCTTTCTTCGAGCGGTATTCTGATGGCAAAGGCGCAGTTCAATCCGAATCGGGCACAGTCTCCTTCTCTCGCCCCGGCCGAATGCGCTGGGATTACGAATCGCCAGAACAAAAGCTTTTCCTTGTCGATGGCACCAATGTTTGGTTTTATGTTCCGGCGGATCGCACCGTGAGCCGCGCGAAGATGAAAGAGAGCTCCGATTGGCGGACCCCTATTGCATTGCTGGTAGGGAAGGCCGACCTCTCGCGCTTATGCCGGAGCATCGAAATCATCGCTCCCGCTTCGATTGCCGGCGGAAGGCCGGAAGATCACTCTTTGCAGGATGGCGACACCGTTTTGCGTTGCACACCACGAAAAGGCTCCGACGATTCCGTCGACGCGCCCGATTCTCTGCGTGAAGTTCTCCTGGAGACAGACTCGCAGGCCCGGCTCGTTCGCGTGGTGCTTCGTGAAGCGGGAAATATCGAAACCGAATTCCGCTTCGGCAACTGGGAGGAGAATATCTCGATTCCGGAGGCGCAATTCCACTTTCAACCACCGCCCGGCGTCGCAGTCGTCGACGAGGCTACTCTCGCGGGAGCAATTCACTAGTGCCCAACTAGGGCCAACCCTCCCAAGCATTCCCGAATCCCATATCTTGGCCTTTTCCCCAGCTGAGGCCCCGGGCCGGCCGTTGTCACATGGTGTTAACGGTTCGTTTTCACGCCTTCACCGAAGGCCCAAAAGCGGTATGCTAAACTGAAGGCGAAACACCCGCTTAGTGCCGGTGTTTAACCTGAAAAACATGGCTGAATTCGTCTGCAAAGTCGGGGATATCTCCGGCCGGGTTTTCGATCAAGTCGAAACCGCCCAGTCGGAGGCTGAAGCGAGGCAAAAGCTCGCCGATAGGGGCTTCTACGTCTACGGTATTCGCAGCCATCTCGATGTTATTTCCCAGCTCACCAGGCCCAAGACGGATCGGTCCATCCGGACCCAGGATTTCCTGATTTTCAACCAGCAGTTCAACACCTTGCTCAAGGCCGGTTTGCCGATTCTCAAAGCGCTCGACTTGCTTGGCGAACGAGCCGCCGCCGAACGCCTGCGGCCGATTATCAGCGACGTCCGCCAGCGCGTTCGGGATGGCGCACTGCTTTCCGATGCTCTCGCAGCCCAGGGTTCGTTCCCACCGGTTTACGTCACTGCGATTTCCGCGGGTGAACGCAGCGGAAACCTTGAGCGGCGTTCTCGACCAATACATTTCCTACTTGCGCGTAAGCACCGGCTTTAAGCGGCAGCTCATCACCGCTCTGATCTACCCTTCGATTCTGGTCGGCGCAGTTGTGCTGGTGATGTCGTACATGGTGACGTACGCGATGCCGAAGTTCGCCGGCCTATACAAGGACCTCAACGTTCCGCTGCCACGAGTCACCCAAATTGTTCTCGGCTTGGCGGCGCCCCTGCGGGATTATTTCCTCGTTTTCGGGGTGGCCGCTGCGGTCGCCTTCGTGTTGATCAGAATTTGGACGCGCACCGATCGCGGCGCCCTCACAGTCGATAGTGTCAAGCCGCGAATCTGGTTCTTTGGCGACATCTGGCTGAAAGCGCAAATCGCGCAGTTTGTACGTACGCTTTCGACGCTCCTAGCCGGCGGCACTCCTCTGGTCACGGCTCTAGCCACCGCGTCGAAAGCCATCGATAGCCGTCTCGTCGCTACATCTGTCGAAAAGGCAGCCGAGCGCGTCCGCGAAGGCGAGACACTTCACGCCAGTCTCGCGCAAACAAACCTGATTCCCTCCCTGGCCATCGAAATGATCGAAGTGGGCGAAGCCTCCGGCGCGCTGCCGGCCATGCTCACCAGCGTCGCCGATTTCTACGAAGAAGAGGTAAATACGAGACTCCAGCGCACGCTCATCTGGGTCTCGCCCGTAATTTTGGTCGTCATGGCCGTTGTGATAGGCTCATTATTGATCGCCTTATATCTGCCGATGTTTTCCCTCCAGATAGGAGCTACAGGGTAATGACCACAGTGAATCCCATTCCCACCGGTGTTCCTGACGACGCCGCCGAGCGAGATCAGGCCCGCCGCCTCGCCGAGCGTTATCGCTGCCCGTTCGTCGATCTTCGCGAACAGCGCATCGACCCCGAGCTTTTCCGCAGCATCCCCGCGGAAATGATGTTTCGCTACAAATTTGTACCACTCGAGAGCCACAACGGCACCCTCGTCGTAGCCATCGCCGATCCCAGCCAGCTGCAACAGACCGACGAGCTCGCGCTTCTCCTGAATAAGCGCCTCCAGATAAAAGTCGCCACCACCTCTCAAATCGACGACCTCCTGAAGCGCACCGAGCAATCGCAGCGCGTCCTCGACCAAGCCACCGAAGGTTTCACGCTGCAGGTCGTCGGCGACGAAGAAGACAGCGACGAAAACATCACTATGGACAAACTGACGCGCGATACCGGCGTCAGCCCCGTCGTCCGCCTCGTCGATACCGTGATTTTCACCGCCCTCGAGCGCCGCGCCAGTGACATCCACATCGAAACGCGCAACACCGAAGTCGTCGTCAAGTACCGCATCGATGGCGTCCTGCAATACGCCATGCAAGCGCTCGCCAAAGAATGGCACGCCACGATCCTTTCCCGAATTAAAGTGATGTCCGAACTCGATATCGCCGAGCGCCGCGTCCCTCAAGATGGCCGCTTCCGCGTTCGCTACAAAGGCCGTTTCGTCGACTTCCGCGTCTCGATCATGCCGTCGGTTCACGGAGAAGACGCCGTGCTTCGCGTGCTCGACAAAGAAACGCTCAGCGAAAAATTCCGTAACCTCAATCTCGATGTAGTCGGCTTCGACCCGCAGGACATCACGCGCTTCCGCCGTTACATCCACGAGCCCTACGGCATGGTCCTCGTCACCGGCCCCACAGGTTCCGGTAAGACCACCACGCTCTACGCCGCCATCAATGAAATCAAAAACGACGAAGACAAGATCATCACCATCGAAGATCCCGTCGAATATCAGGTTCGCGGCATCACTCAGATTCCCGTAAACGAAAAAAAGGGCCTCACCTTCGCCCGCGGGCTGCGTTCCATCCTTGCGCCACGACCCGGACAAAATCATGGTCGGCGAAATTCGCGACCAGGAAACCGCCCAGATCGCCATCAACTCCGCACTCACCGGCCACTTGGTTTTCACTACCGTCCACGCCAACAACGTCACCGACGTCATCGGCCGCTTCATCAACATGGGCGTCGAGCCTTACAATTTCGTTTCCGCGCTCAATTGCATCATGGCCCAGCGCCTCGTGCGCGTGATTTGCGATCATTGCAAGAAGCGTGTCCAATACGCTCCGGAAGTTTTAAAAGAATCGGGTCTCGATCCTGCCGAATGGAGTAGCATCCCTTTTTACGAAGGGACCGGGTGCCTGGAATGTTCCGGCAGCGGTTATCGCGGCCGGAGCGCCATCACCGAATTGCTCGATCTATCGGACAATATTCGCGAGATGATTATCAATCGCCGCCCGACCTCCGAAATCAAGCGCGCCGCAAAAGCCGAAGGCATGACGTTCCTGCGCGACTCCGGTCTCGAGAAAATTCGCAAGGGCGTAACCACTCTGCGCGAAATCAACAAGGTGACTTTCCTTGACTAGCACCGCGCCAAACCTCGAGGCGAAGCTCTATCAGCTCGGCCCGATGCGGCGTTTGGATCGCTGGCTCAACGCCATGCCGCATCCGTCGCTGGTCGCCGAGATCACTCCCAACAGCGTTGCCCTGGCCCGCTGGGGCAAAACGCGCGGCACGCTCGAGTCCTACGCCATTGAACCCGTGCCGTTTGGAGCAATCGTGCCATCTCCGGTCGAGGTCAATATCGCGCAGCCCGATGCCGTCCGCGGCGCGTTGCGGCGCGTGTTCAGCCGTGTCACCGGGCACGGAACCGATCTGACGCTTCTGATTCCCGATCCCGTGGTTCGTGTTTTCATTCTTCCTTTTGAGACGTTTCCTCGCCGCGCCGACGAAGCGCGCCCTCTGCTTCGATGGCGGCTGAAGAAAAGCGTTCCGTTCGACGTGGAAGAAACTGTTGTCTCCTGGATGCGCCAGCACGGGCGCGATGGCAATCTCGAAATCGTAGCCGCCGTCGCTCGTGAGAGCATTGTCCGGCAATACGAGGAGCTGCTTTCCTCTCTCAACGCGCAGGCGGTCGTCGTTTTAGGCTCCACGCTCGCCACATTGCCCCTGCTGGAAGAACGCGGCGCGACGCTGCTTGTTCGCATCAGCGGACGCACTCTCACCACCGTCATCGTCCAGGGCGGAAATCTCGCCGTCTATCGCTCGGGCGAGATGCCGTCCGACGTGGGCTCGCTGGAGCCGCAGATAATTCTGGACGAGATATTCCCGGCCATCGCCTACTACCAGGACACTTGGGAAGCAATGGTCGATCGCGTAAGGCTCTCTGGCTTTGGCCCGCGCGAAGAAATCTTTCGGCAGGCTCTCACGGACGAATTGAAGATACCCGTTGGCCCCCTGGCCGCGTCCGATCAGGCTCTATGGCTTCCTTCCGCCGCCAGGGACCTGATGAGCGAAGATCTCGATTCCGTAGTCGGCTGGATGATGAACGGAGGTTCCTGAGCGCTCAAGCGCCAAAAATTTCCTATGGAACTGCGACTTAATCTTTCCACCAGTCCACGCGAAAATAAGAGGCCTTTCCTTGCAGGCGCCGGCCTGCTGGGAATGATTGCTTTGATCCTTCTGCTAATCCTTTCGCACCAGGCCTATCAATCCTGGCGCGCGAATCGCGATGTCCGCCGGAATATCGCGGATCTCGAGCGCCAAATTCAAGCCAGCGAACAGAAGCAGGGCGCTCTGGAAGCGTATTTCAGGACGCCACAGGCTGTGCAGGTTCTTGACCGCGCCGGCTTCTTGAACTCGCTTATCGACGAACGCAGCTTTCCCTGGACCAAAGTCTTCGCCGATCTTGGGGAAACGCTTCCGGCCGGCGTCCGCGTCGTCAGCATTTCGCCGCGCCTCGATCACGGGCGCGCTCTGGTGAAGCTCACTGTCAGCGCCTTGTCAGACGATTCCAAGGTGAAGTTTTTGCAGACGCTCGAGCGATCGAAGGACTTCGGAGAGATTCAGGTGCAATCCGAGCATCGTGAACAAAACTCGAGCGAGATTTTGGTAGAGCTCACAGCGTGGTATGTGACGATATGACACCCAGTCAAACTTTGAGTCCTTGGAGAAAATACGTCACGGGTGTGGTAGTTCTGCTTTTTGTGGCCGACCTTGCCCTCGCTTTCTTCGTCTGGCAGGGAGGACGCGAAGGTCCTGAGACCAAGCGCCGGCAGCGTGACCATCTTGCATTGCAAGCGAAGCTCCTGAAGGCCGACGTCGAGCGCGGCGAGAAAATCAAAGCGTCGCTGCCACAGGTAGGAAAAGATTGCGACGGATTCTACAAAGCAGATTTTCTGCCGGCTTCCGCTGGATACTCGGCGATTCTCGCCGAACTGACGGAGATCACGCACAAAGCGGGGCTGAAGACCAGTGGCGTCAGCTTCCAGCAAAAGGAACTGAAGGGCCACGGCGTCACCGAAATTGCGATGAAAACCACGGTAGAAGGCGACTACCCGGCCTTGATTCAATTTATTCACGCGCTCGAACGATCGAAGAATTTCTACCTACTCGATAATCTCACGCTGGCGTCGGGGGGTTCGACTGCGGGCGTCAAATTAAATTTGGATTTGCGCACGTTTTTCAGGACGTGATGTGACGAAACAAAGGATGGAAATCTCGGCGCTGGTGGGGCTGCTTGTCGTCGGCGCCCTCGTGTATTTTTTCAACCGAAACCAGATAGGCGGCGGGGTGCCGCAAGTGTCGGCCGACGCGAAGTTCGTTCCCCTCAGCGTTCAGGAACCTCAGTTGCGTATCGATCTCCTCGCCAAGCTGCAAAAAGAAGAAAGCCTCGGCGCGCGCCGTAATATTTTCAATGCCACGCCTCCTCCTCCGGAACCGACCAAAGCCGAACTCGAGGCTTCCAAGCACAAGTACACCACCGGTCCGCAGCTACCGCCGCCACCTCCTCCCGTTCAAGTTCCTGGTGAGTTTTTCGGATATGCGGTTCGTCCGGCTCCGTCGGGCACGCGCTTTGGATTTTTCAAGAATGGTGACGACGTCCTCGTCGTCGCTGAGGGCGACAAATTCTTCAGTAACTATCGCTTGATTCATATCGGGAACGATTCGGCCGACGTCGAGGAAATCTCGAGTGGCCGGCACGCGCGTGTCGCGATGGTTCAACCTCCCGCTAGCACTGGCGCGAGCCTAGGACCGGGCGACCAGGCGACGCCATGATGAATAGCGCTCCAGGCTCCCGCGGAAATCGGCGCCATTCTGGCGAACGCGGTTATGCCATGCTCATGGCCCTTTCCATGACGATGATGATTCTCATCGCTTCAACGGCGATGATTGCCAACCTTCGAATCGAGGGCAAGCGCCAGCGCGAAGATGAAGCCATCTGGCGCGGCAATCAATACGCCCGGGCGATTCGCATGTATTTCCGCAAGACCGGACACTATCCTCAAACTCTCCAGGACCTTCAGAAAGGTCTTCCACAGCTTCATTTCCTTCGTCAGGCCTACAAAGATCCGCTGAATAAATCCGATGGCTCCTGGCGATTCATTTATGTGAATGCCGCGGGACAAATTATCGGCAGCACGAAATATACGTCGCTACAGCAGATGGCGCTCTACGATAGTGGCGCCCTCCAGAACGGCCTGCCGGGGCAAATCCCGGGCTTGGTCGGCACTCCGGTTTCGAGCCTCACGAATTCGAGCGGTTTCGGGGATGTGAACGGAAATGCGTTATCGAATTCTTCAAACTCCCCGCAAGCTCCAAGCCTTGCGCCAACCGACCCGAACGCTCCGTCTCAGCCGCCCGGTCAAGCGCCTGGGCAGGCCCCCGATCAGTCGGGACAGAATCCTCCGGGCGGCGCAGCCTCCCGCGCCACCTCCGGGACAGCCGAGCCGCTCTAGGGCAACCCGGTGCTCCAGGGCAACCGGAACGGCTCCCGGTCAAAGTCCATTTGGTTCGCTGAACGGTCAGGTGGGAAATCCCGCGGACCTGCAGAAGCCCACAGGCCCGGTTGATGGTCCGGTTCTCGGCGCTTTCTTGACCGGCGTCGCCAGCAAAGTGGATGCGCCTTCGCAGAAGGTCTACCACCACGGCAAGAAGTACATTCAGTGGGAATTTGTGTGGAATCCGCTTGAAGAAGCGGCAGCGAATATGCAGCAGTCGCTCAATCCTCAGGGCCAGCAACCGGGAATCGGTCAGCCAATTGGACCTGGTGGAATCGGCGGTATAGGCTCGCCGACCAGTAACCCATTCGGCCAACCCAGCGCGCCGCAACCACAACCGCAACAACCTCAACAGCAGTAACGGCGATCATAACGTCTCGGTTTCAACACAGGCGGAAAGTCGAAGTAATCGATCAAATTCTCTGCTTCAAAATACGTAGCATTGTCATTCTGAGCGGAGCGCGTTTTGTGCGTCCCGGATGCTGCAGCGGGACGAAGAATCTCAGCTGCCCGATCTCGGCTCCATCACTTCGACCCGCACTTACTGCCGTCCGCCGACTCCTTGCACTTCAGCGGCTTCGCAACTTTTCGAACATAGTTCTGCGTCTCAGGAAATGGTGGAATTCCGCCATACCGCTGAACCATCTGTGGCCCGGCGTTGTAGGCGGCAAGCGCAAGCGACAGATCGCCGTGGTAGCGTGCGAGAAGATCCTTCATGTAGTGCGTTCCGCCGTCAATATTCTGTGCAGGATCGAACACGTTTCTCACCGAATATTGCGCGGCCGTCTGCGGCAGCAGCTGCATGAGTCCCAGCGCGCTTCGTCGGGACACCGCTTTGGGGTTGAAATTCGACTCCACCAGAATCATGCGGTGAATCAGATTCTCGTCCACACCATGCTTCTCGGCGGAGGCACGGATTAATTTCGCGTAGGGCCCGTCCGGAAGCGGCGCAACCGTAGGCCGCGAAGGAAACACATCCTCGGCTTCGATCGATACGATCTCGGCGGCAGCAACTTCTACCGAGCCGCCTTCAACGGTAAGTCGCACTCGGTCGCCCGAGGTCTCATATCCCGTGATGTGCAGCCGCACTCCCGAGCGCAATACCGCGTAATCCGCTCGCGCCATCGGCGCAGCGCTGGCTAACAACAAGCACAAAATGATTCCGCGGTTCATTTTTCGAAGTGCAATCGCTTAGAGAGCATGCTTTCGAATCGCTTCTGCCACGCCGTTTTCGTCATTTGTCAGCGTAACGGCCCAGCCCCGCGTTTTCAACTCCGGCACCGCATTCCCCATCACGATCGGTAAACCGGCGAACTCGAGCATCTCGCGATCGTTCCAGTTGTCGCCAATCGCCATCAGCTCGTTGCGCGCGATTCCACGTCGCTTGGTCCATTCCGCGAGCGCCGAACCCTTGGAGACACCGCGCTTCAGAACATCCAGAATCGAAAGATCGCGGCTTTCGTATTCCGTCAACGCCAGCGTGTATTCATTCGCAATCGGCAAATTCTCGAGAAGCTTCATCGCGGTGCGCAGATTTCTGCAGTTGTCCGCGTAGCCCACTTGGATGGGATCGGTCCCATTTAGGCAATCCGTCAGTGGCGAAATCAAGCCGATATATTCGCGGTTGCGGCGCAGGTAACGCCCGCGCACGGGATGGTCCCAATCGGGCGGTTCCATCATTACCTGATTTTCGCGAGGGCGGTCGAAAACCACCGCTGCACCCGAACGGAATTCCCCCGTCGCTTCGAGCACTTTGCGCGCTGTAGCTGACGGAAGCAAGTGCCGCAAGTCGGTGACGCCGCTTTTGGATTTAGTCACGGCGCCGTTGTTGACGATGAAGTGCAGATCGCAGGGGAGGGAATCGGCAATCGGACGCGCGAAATCGAACCGGCGCCCCGTAACCAGGACGATCTCGATTCCGCGGCTCTGGGCTTCCGCAATTGTCCGCGCGTTCTCTTCGGAGACCTTCGCGTTGCTATCCAGCAACGTCCCGTCGAGGTCCATCGCAATCATTCGGATCGGCATCGCTCCTATTCTACATGGAGCCGCGCTCGTCGCGATGGCAACGCGAGGCTCAACGTTCGATGGAAAAAGCGCAAATTTGGCTTGCGAGAAAAAACGCCGCGGCTAGCTGTTCTGCAGCTACGGTCGCGCGGCTTCTTCGGTTTGGTCGAGTGCTTCTCGAACCTCGCTCGCGCGATTGTCGAGGCGGTCGATCAAGTCGGTGGTCATGTTTCCGCCGAAGCCCGGCGTGGGAGGCTGCAGATTCGCGCCCAGCGCAGCTGCTTGCTCGGACATACCAGCAAGCTCGTTTTGCGTGGCGTTGAGTTCATCGGCCAGCTGAGCTTGTCGCTCTGCGAGCAGCGTTCGTTCTTCTGCGGGCGTCAATGGGTTCTGTGCCGCCGCGAGAATCTCAGGCGCATCGCGAATGATTGCCGGAGGCATGTCATTTTGCTGCGCGGTGTCTTCAAGCGCCGCGATCTGCTGTTCGATTTCCGCGCGACGAAAAGCCAGCTGCTGAATTTGGTTGTCCGTCGTCATTCCATCGCACTGCGCATTCAACTGCAATCCGACTCGCATTCCGGGCGCGCGTCAGTCGATGCGCTCGCGCGAAATTCACGCAGACTCTCTTCCCGCGTCGCGATCTGGCCAAGCTCCGTTCAAGAGCAGCGACTTGTTGCGCGTACCAGAGCGGATCCTTCTGGGGAGGCAGCGGCTCATTTGTGACTCTCGTCGCGCGAGGAGTCGCGGCCACTTGACTTGGCGCCCGCGAAGAGGACACCACGGACAATTTCGGCTTCGGCCACATCCGATCGATGTCGTCGTTTGTGTAAACCTTCTTTTCGCGGTCGGGCACCGGCGCAGCGTTCTTCGACAACGCAGCGCTGGCGGATGGCGATTTATCGTCGCCAGACGCAAATGCAGGCACCGAAATTCCACACAGGAAAACTAAGCCGAGAATTAAGGCGAGGCTTGCAGAAAACGCCAGGGAAATTGCACGCATTGGAATGCGCATCACTACCTCCGTTCCCCCAGCGGCCGAGAGTATCGCACGCATATGTGCCGTTTGTATACGATGGTGAGTGGAGAAACAGAAGCGAAGCACATCCGCGCATCGCCATGCCCATCGCCATTTGCAATCGCGCCCATCCTCATTTGCAATGCGGCCCGCGAACGGGCAAAATGTTGGTATGGCCGTCGAACTTGCCAAAGGCGTAACGCTCGAGCTTCCGGGGGAGAATGAAAACTTCCTCAAGGATGAAGGCATTCTATTCGCCTCGCTCGACAAGGTGGTGAACTGGGCGCGGCGCAGCTCGATCTGGCCAATGTCGTTCGGCCTCGCCTGCTGCGCGATCGAGATGATGTCGATGGCCGCTTCTCGCTACGACATCGCGCGATTCGGCGCCGAAGTCTTCCGCGGATCGCCGCGTCAGTCGGACTTGATGATTATCGCCGGCCGCGTCTCGCAGAAAATGGCGCCGGTGATCAAGCAGCTCTACATGCAAATGCCTGAGCCGAAGTGGGCGATCTCAATGGGCGCGTGCGCAACGTCAGGCGGCGTCTTCAATAATTACGCAGTGGTGCAAGGCGTGAATCAGGTGATTCCGATTGACGTTTACGTTCCAGGTTGTCCGCCGCGGCCTGAAGCGTTGCTTTACGCGATCTTCCAGCTGCAGAAGAAGATCGATTCCACGCGCGGCAGCTTTTCCGGCTCGTTCAACTTCGCCAAGAGCTCGACCTCGACTTCGCCAAAAAGCGAAGCCTGAGCTTCTCGAACATCTGGTCTTCCGCAGTCAGTTTCAGCATCCTTCCGAGTCACACAAAGCACAATTTCGCGATCTCTTAAGCCCGCTTTTACCGCCTATTAGACTTGCTCTCCGCCCATTGTTTTCAGTGTGTTAGGGCGAATTTTAATCGCGCTACCGTAGATTAAAATCGTCTCGAAAAAAATCTCGTGAAACCAAATAGATGTATATGCATCTATATGCGTATGGACACGCCACCGACCAGCCTGCCGAATTTGCCGTGCCTGTGCGCCACCTTCCGCCGGACGGCGCGGGCGCTCTCACAGCTCTATGACGACGCGGTCCGGCCGCTGGGGCTGCGGACTACGCAATTTACGATCCTGCAGGCGCTCTCGTTGACGGGGGAGGTCTCGCAGGGACAGCTGGGCGAGATTCTGGCGTTGGACTCGACGACGCTGACGCGAACACTCGCGATTATGAGGCGACGCAAGTGGGTTGCAACGCGCCAAGGACGCGATGGACGCGAACGATTGATATCCTTGTCGATCGCGGGGCGAGAACTACTCGACCTGGCCTCTCCGGCTTGGCAAGCCGCTCAGGACCGTTTGCGCTCGCAACTCGGCGCTGAGCGCTGGAACGCGCTGTTTCAAGAGAACCGCGAAATAACGGCTGTGGCAAGGGCGAAATGACTTCTGTGACGAAGGGAAAATGATTGCTGTGGCAAGGGCGGGCTGACGTCGTTGGCGAAGGCCAGGATGAGTTTTGTGTCACGGTGAAATGAGATGTGAGTTCTGGGGCGATGGGTAACTTCGGTAGCGAAAGGAGAACTGTTATGAGTGGAAGAGAGTACGGAAAGCTGGCGATCGGCATCATTGCGGCATGGTTCGTTTTTGCGGTTTCTGCGGGGGCCGCGCATGTTTTCAAGGGCGCGGGCGGGCCGCCCGTCGCGTTGGGGCTTGCGGTGCTGATACCCATTCTCGTGTTCTCGACTTGGTTCAGGGCCTCGGCGGGCTTGCGCGAATTCGTGCTGTCGCTCGATCCGCGCGTGCTGACAATTGTGCAGTCCTGGCGATTTGCCGGCTTCGCGTTTGTGGTCCTTTATTTCTACGGAATTTTACCCGGGATGTTCGCGAATCCTGCCGGGTGGGGAGACATCGCAATTGGGCTCACCGCGCCGTGGGTGGCGATGAAGCTGGCTGAACCCGGCCATCGAAAAGGATTCATCTTTTGGAATGCGCTAGGCCTTCTGGACCTGGTTGTGGCGGTGACAACGGGAACGACGTCCGGGCTGGTGAACCCGCACGGACTTGGCGCTGATGCGATGACTGTGTTGCCGCTGAGCATCGTGCCCACGTTCCTAGTGCCGCTTTTTGGGATTCTGCACATTATCGTGATCGCGCAAGCACGCCGTTGGCCCGAAGTCGAAGGCGCGCGAAGTCATCAGCGGGTAGCGGCTTCGGCGGCGTGAGTTGAGCGTCTAACGAAACAAGAGCCCTCCCTTTTGCGTATATGCTAGTGTGCGCTGAGGGAGGGCTGTGATGTTGACGTTCTTGCTGTGGTGCCTGTTGTTCGTGGTTTGCTGGCCGCTGGCGCTACTGGCGCTGATTCTCTATCCGATTGTGTGGCTGATCCTGCTGCCGTTCCGAATCGTCGGAATCGCGGTGGGCGGAGTTTTCGAATTGTTGCGCGCGATCATGTTTCTGCCGGCGCGGGTACTCCGCGGGCCGCGGACGGCATGAACTAACAGAGAAGTCTGTCCTCTGGCAATCATGAAGTGCGAGGCGGTGGGGAAGCCAAGATCGAGTGATTGCGACGTAAGGACGGCGCACAGGCCCTTCGGTTCTCAGGATAAAACCCTTCGTTCTCAGGTCAGGCAGGAGTGCCTGTGCCACGGAAAACCCACGACGAGGGAAGGCGTCGTCGTGGCTACCGAGGCTGGGTTTTCTGCCTGGTGGTTGGAGGTGCGATTGAACGGGAAATCCCGGGGCTAAAGCCCGTTTTCATGAGCAGTGCTTTTTCGCTGGACTGAAGTCCAGCTCCCCCTGCTGAAGCAGGGGGCTCCCACCTGAAAACCTGCAAGGAGTACTTAGCTGCGTGTTGTGTAGTGGTCGGCGTGAGAACCCGTCGATCTTACGAAAGCCCACGACGAGGAAGGCGTCGTCGTGGCTACCGAGGCTGGGTTTTCTGCCTGGTGGTTGGAGTTGCGATTGAACGGGAAATTCCGGGGCTAAAGCCCGTTTTCATGAGCAGTGCTTTTTCGCTGGACTGAAGTCCAGCTC
This sequence comes from uncultured Acidobacteriota bacterium, assembly GCA_963721825.1. Classification (GTDB taxonomy): domain Bacteria; phylum Acidobacteriota; class Terriglobia; order Acidiferrales; family UBA7541; genus Palsa-295. The sequence continues at coordinate 40,608 of CAVRLE010000007.1, forward strand.
CCCCTGCTGAAGCAGGGGGCTCCCACCTGAAAACCTGCAGGAGCTCAGCTGCGTGGTGTGTAAATGGTCGGTGTGAGAACCTGTCGATCTTTCGAAAGTCCACGACGAGGAAGGCGTCGTCGTGGCTATCAACTGAAGTTCAGCCGGGTAGAAAAAAGCCATTCCCACAAAGAAGCAATTCCCACAGAGGCTGCAAATAGCGAGCTGTTTTAGCTGTGCGACTGCGTCGCATGCTTCGTTTGGGCGGCGTCGAAGTAGGTGCCGTGGTCGAGGTCGGGGATTAGGCCGATCTGGGTTGGACGCCAGGCGAGTTGTTGCTGGGTTTGCGCGCAGGAAGCAGGGCAATCGATGGCAACGAAGTGCGCAAGCCAGTCGAAATGAGCGCGGGCTTCTTCTGGTGACTTGCTGACGACCGGCAGGTTCAGACGGCGGCCGATCGCGGCAGCGATGTCGCGGAAGGGAATGCCTTGGTCGCCGATTGCATGATATTTGGCGCCCGCGGAGCCTTTTTCCAGCGCGAGCCTATAGGCATGAGCGGCATCGAGGCGGTGGACTGCTGGCCAGCGATTTGCGCCGTCACCGACGTAGGCAGAAACGCCCTTTTTGCGCGCGATGCCAATGATGCTCGGAACGAAGCCGTGATCGCCATCGCCATGTACGGAGGGCGGGAGGCGCAGGACGGACACGTTCACGCCGCGCGCTGCGAGTGAATCGGCTGCATCTTCGGATTTGCGCGGGAAATTGGACGTTGCTGGCTCTCCTTCCATTGCCAGTTCGCCTTGGCGTGTGACGAGAAGAGTGCCAGAGGTGACGATGAAGGGACGGCGAGAGCCGGCGAGCGCGGCGCCGAGAGTTTCGATAGCGCGTATATCTTTCTCAGCAGCCGGCCCGTAATTCGAGAAGTCGTGGATGAAAGCGGTGTGGATTACGCCGTCGGAAGCGGCTGCGCCACTGCGCAGGCTCTCGATATCTTCAAGCGAGCCGCGATGCACATCGGCTCCTGCCGCAGCGAGCGATTTGGCGCCTGCATCCGAGCGAGCAAGGCCGAGCACTGTGTGACCTGCCTTAAGCAACTCCGGGACGATGGCAGAACCGATGAATCCTGTGGCGCCCGTGACGAAAACTTTCATAAATGCTCCTTTTCTATGTCTCTATTGTCGTTATCGAAAAAGCCAAATTATTAATGTGCAGGCTGAGCTGCAGCCATTGTTTTGACGCCGATTGAGTTGAGCTGGGCGATTACATCCGAAGGCAGTTCCAACGAAGCTGCACTGAGATTCTCTCGAAGATGGCTTGTGGAAGATGTGCCGGGAATCAGCAGAATGTTGGGAGAGCGCTGCAGAAGCCAGGCGAGCGCAACCTGCATGGGGGTGACTTGCAGCGAAGCAGCCACCTGATCGAGGACCGATGATTGCAACGGCGTGAACCCTCCCAGCGGGAAGAAGGGAACATAAGCGATGCCTTGCTGCGTGAGAGAATCGAGGAAGGAATCGTCGCTGCGCCGTGCCACATTGTAGAAATTCTGGATGCAGACGATCTCAGTCGTTTTCTGAGCTTCGGCGAGTTGTTTCGGAGTGACGTTGCTCAGACCGATGTGGCCAATCAACCCCTCGCGCTTCAGTTCGACAAGGGCAGTTAGCGGCTCCTCGATGGATTCGTCCGTCGGTTCAGTGAAGCCGCCGACCCGAAGGTTGACGACGTCGAGATGATCGAGACCGAGATTTCGAAGATTGTCGTGAGCTCCTTCGATCAACTCTTTGCGCGAGAGCGCGGGAATCCACGATTTATCCGTACCACGGCGAGCACCGAGTTTGGTCACGATGACCAAGCCGGCGGGGTAGGGATGAAGAGCCTTCTTAATAATCTCGTTGGTGACGTGCGGGCCGTAGTAGTCGCTGGTATCGATATGATTCACGCCAGCGGCAACAGCCTCGCGCAACACAGCAATCGCAGCGTCAACGTCCCGAGGAGGCCCGAAAATTTCAGGTCCGGAAAGTTGCATGGCGCCATAGCCTATGCGATAGACGCCGGATGAAGCACTGGGAAATTTGGATGTGCCACCGAGTTTCGTTTGGTTCGCCATCATATTTTCTCCATCTGTGAATTCGTTTTCTTTAGTCTTCGCGATCTTGACATAGCGCGGGTTAGAAGGATTCTCCGACCATTTCTTCACTCTTCTTCCAAAGCGCCTCGGCGTTGGTTGGGTCCAGCGCATAGGCTCGGACTCCTTCGCTGGCGACGGTAATGGTGACGTCGTCTGGAACGACGTTGCCAACGTGGCAGTTCTCGCAGTAACGACCGCCAATCTCGTCCGCCTGAGCAACCACGCCGGCCCACACGGAAGTCGCGGCGCCCTGCGGAATCGTTTTCAATTGAAAGGGTTCCTTGCCCTCCGCGGCAAGTTGCTTGTTGATCTGGGCGACCATCGCTTCAAGGCGGCCGGGATCGGTGTAGCGGCTCAGTTCGGTCCGTATACCGCCCGGATGTACGGCCGCGGCGCGCACACCACGTTCGCGATGCCGCTTATCGAAGGCTACGGCGAAGAGAATGTTGGCCGTTTTCGAGCGCCCATACGCGACGAAGGGTTCATACGTCGTGCGCTCAAAATTAGGGTCTTGAAGGTCAACGTTGGAATAGCGATGGCCTGCGGAGGAAAGGTTGATCAGCCGTCCTCCCGCACGGATGAGCCGAGCAATCCGGTTGACAAGAACGAAGTGGCCGAGATGATTGGTGCCGAACTGCATCTCGAAGCCATCCTTTGTGTAAGTAAACGGCGTGGCCATAACGCCTGCATTAGCGATGACCACATCGAAGGGTTCACCTTTTTTGAGAAGCTTGTCGGCACAGTCGCGAACGCTCTTAAGATCGCCAAGATCGAGCGCAACCACTTCGAAACTGCCGCCATTGGCTGCAGCGTCCTTTCGTACCTGTGCCGTCGCAGCTTCCGCCTTATCCAAATCGCGCGCGGCACCCACAACCTCGGCGCCGTGCGCGACAAGTGACCGCACCGTCTCCACTCCAAGACCCGCCGAAACGCCGGTGACAAGAATCCGCTTGCCGCGCAGATTCACGGCGGACAGAACATCCTCTGTTGTTGAGGTCGCTCCAAATACTGTTGTTGATGCCGATCGAGATGCGCTCACCACGTCTCCTCCATCGTATGTTGCCCCGTTCGTATAACCGCGGGAAGCAAAACGTGTATTGACGGGCGGCCCGTTCTTCGAGTAAAAAGCCTCTGGTAAAACGGAGGCCGTCTCCGCTATACTTAGATTATCGGAGGATGTCTCCGGTTGCAAGATTTTTCGTCCTTTTAACGATGGCTCAGAAACGTACACATCCCGCCCCGAGGAAGCCGCGCCCAAGAGCACGACGAAAGCCGCGCGCAGATGCGCAGCGGAACCGCGAGCGCATTCTGGAAATGGCCAAGCAGGCGTTCACGCGGGCGGGTGCCGACGCCAGTCTCGACGACATTGCCACACAAGCAGGCGTCGGAGCGGGTACCTTGTATCGGCACTTTCCGACGCGCGAAGCGCTGCTAGCAGCGGTGTACCGGACGGAGGTGGAGAAGCTGGCCGCAGCAGAGAAGCGGCTTGCCGCGGAGTTGGCGCCGCTCGAAGCTTTGCGAGCTTGGATGCTGCTGTTCGTGGATTACATCGCCACGAAGAAGATCATCGCCCCGGCATTGAATGCAATGGTCGGAGAACACTCAAAGGTGGTTGAGGCTGGCTACGCCCAGATCCAAGGGGCAATTCGCGCGCTTGTGAATCGAGCGATCAACGGTGGCGAGATGCGCAGCGACATCGACCCGGTCGACCTGCTGAAGGCTCTGGTTGGAGTGGCCTACATGTCGAACAGTCCTGACTGGCAGCAAAGCGCGAGGAGATTGGTTGATATTCTGATCAGCGGGTCGCGACCGGTTAGATAGCTCAGTCCCGCCGTAGCTGCCGAGCATGTCCTGTGCTTGACAGCGGCGAGAGTTCGGTATCAAATGGCGCCGCATTCAGGCCTGTCTTACACAAAAACAACTAAAAGAGGAGATTGCATGAAGCGAATTACTTCGTGTTGCGTTTTGTTGTTGTTGGCGACGGCGACGTGGTCACTGGCGCAGACCGGGGCGGGGGAAAAAGCGGTCACCGATCTCGAGAAACAATGGCTAAAAGGGCAGCAGACCAACAATGTGGCGCTAATCGAGCCACTGCTGGCCGACGGTTTTGTGAACACGGACTCTGAAGGCAAGTTTGCGGACCGTGCAGGAATGATCGCGCAGGCAAAAGCCACCAAGTATACGAGCGTCGATTACGCTGACCTGAAGGTGAAGATCTTCGGCAGCACCGGGGTCGCGACAGGGACGTTTAAGGCTACGGGCACCGACTCCTCCGGCAAGCCTTTGGACGCCAAAGAGCGCTTCACCGACACCTGGACGAAAATGGCGAACGGGAAGTGGCAATGTGTGGCGAGCCACCAATCGCCTATCAAGTAGCAACATTCAGAAAAAAAGGCCGCACGAATAAGCAACTTCGACTCTAGCGGTCGATGACGGTGGCGGTGCCGCCGTCGAATTCGAGGATGCTGCCGGGGGAGTTGTGTTCGCGGCGGACGTAGCCCATGCCGATTGCTGTGCCGGCGGAGGGCGAGAAAGCGGCGCTGGTGACGAGACCCACTTCGTTGCCATCGGCACCAAGCCTGGTGGCCCGCGCCGGCGGAGCTTGAGTGGCAAACTTGAGCTGTACGCGCCGGCGATTGACATGGCCGCGCGAGCGGACGCGTTCGACGATTTCCTGCCCGGTGTAACAACCCTTGCTAAAGCTGATGTGCGTGCCTTCGACGGCCGCTTCGTGCGGGATTACCGTGTCATTGAAATCGAGCGGGAACCAGGGAATACCAGCTTCGAGGCGCAACGCATTCAAGGCCTGCATGCCAATTGGACATCCGTGTTGCGCGTGAACGGCTGTGTGAAGATTCTGCCAGATGATTTCGAGTTTTTCGCGAGGCGCGATAATTTCGGCGCCTGGAAGGCCAAAATGGGAGTGGCGAATTAGATGGCAGGGAACCGCGTCAATTGCCACGTCGGCGAATGCCATTTCGGAAAAGCCTTCGATGGCGAGGCCGGTGGCTTGCGAAAAGATCGCGCCGGCTTTGGGGCCTTCAATGGCGAGCGAACCTAATTGGTCGGTAACGTCTTCGAGCGTGACATCGTCCATGATGATGAATTTGTCAAGGGTTTCGATGGTGCGCTCGCGGACGGAGGCGTGGGTGAGGACGAGCAGCTTTTCTTTCAGCGCATACACTTCGAGCTCGGCGAGAATGTGTCCTTGCGGGTTGAGAAGCAGCGCGAGCGTGCCGGAGCCTTCGCTGAGGGCTTTGATGTCGTTCGTTACGATGGCGTTGAGGTAACGCACGCGGTCAGGGCCGGAGAGAGTGATGGCGGCGTGCCAGTTAGTATCGAAGAGGGCGACGGATTCGCGGGCGGCGCGGTATTCGGCGTCGAAGTCGGAGAAGACTTCGGGAAGGGCGCAGCCGGTGAAGTCGGCGAGCTTGGCGCCTTCGGCGAGTTCGAGTTTTGCGAGCGGCGTTTCCATACGGAATAAGTTTAGCAGAGGGTGGGAAACGAAAATGAAAAAGGAAAAGCAAAAAAAGGGAAGGCGATTCTGAGAGCTGAGATTCAGCTCTCGCACTCCATACGAAGCCAAAGATGCGGACTGGTATACTGCGGAAATTATGAGTGACAAATTGATTCATGAAGTGATTCCGGTGGGCATGCTCCAGTGCAATTGCTCGATTCTGGGCGATCCGGTGACGCGCGAGGCGATTGTGGTGGATCCGGGCGATGACGTTGCGCGAATTCTCGAGATTTTGCAGAGGCACGGGCTCAAGCTGAGGGCTATCGTGAGCACACATACGCATATTGACCATGTGGGCGGGCTGGCGGAGTTGCATCGCACGACTGGCGCGCCGGTGATGATTCATGAGGCGGACATGGAGTTGTATAAACACTTGGATATTCAGGCGCAGTGGCTTGGAGTGCCGACGCCGGCGATGACGCGCATTGAGGATTTCGTGAGGGAGGGCGACGCGGTGCGCTGGGGTGGGTTTGCGGCGCGGGTGTTGCACACGCCGGGGCACACGCCTGGGAGTATTAGCCTGGTGATTGAGCCGGGAGCGACCGGCGCGGCTTTGGTGGAAGGTACTCGGAATGATAATCGCAGGCACGAGCGTCCAGCCGAAACGGAGAAAGTCGCGGAACCGGGGCTTTTGCTTGCAGGCGATACGTTATTTCAGCGAAGCATCGGGCGCACGGATTTGTGGGGCGGCTCGGCGCCGCAGATTCTGAAATCGATTCGAGAGAAGCTGCTGGTGCTGCCCGAAGAGACCATTGTATTTCCCGGACACGGCGATACGACGACGATTGGCGAGGAGAAGGAGTTGAATCCGTTCCTGCGCGCCTGAGTGGCGTTCACAAGCGTTCAAGCAAAGCAGTACCGCGCTGCACGAGAATCACGGCGCCAATCACCATTGCAGCGGCGATTCCCAAATTCAGCGTGAGCTTTTCACCTGCTAGCAGCCAGCCGATCAACACGGCGATAATCGGGTTGATATAGGTGTGGGTGGCAACGAGCGTGGGCGAATAATGTTCCAGCAACCACGCGTAGGAAGTGAACGCGATCAGTGAGCCGAACACTATCAGATAGGCAAGCGCCGCCCAGGAACGAAACGTAACTGACGAGAATGAGAATCCGCGCGCTTCGCCTATGGCCGTTCCGATGACAAGCAGCATGAAGGAACCGGCCAGCAGCGAAAGTGCGGACAGCAAGAGCGGATGACCCGAGAGTTTGGAGCGTCGAGAATATATTACTCCGGCGGCCCAGGAAAGCGCGCTTATCAGAACAACGATCGCACCGGTCTTCATTCGCGGTTCTGAAAATTGGCCTTTGCCGAGCAGAAGCGCGACGCCTCCAAGACCGAGCACGACTCCAGACGCAAGCCAGGGATTCATGCGCCATTTTCTGTCGGCGATGTCGGCAAGCAGAAAAACCCAAATGGGCTCAGTGGCAATGAGAAGCGCTGCAATGCCTGACGGCACCCATTGTTGAGCCCAGTGAACCAAACCGTGGCCACCGACGAAAAAGAAAAAGCCGGCGATAAAGCTGGCGCGCAACTGCGCTCTCGTCGGTCGCAATTTCTTGATGAAGCACCAGGAAATCATGAGCGAGCCTGCGATCAGATGGCGAGTGCCAGCCGCGTAGAGGGGTGGAATTGTCTCCACCGCGTAGCGGATCGCAAGAAACGTGGAACCCCAGATGAACCAGATGGCTCCGAAGGCGAGTAGGACGGCAATGCGATTCGGCGCGGGCTCAGTGACGATGCGCGCGGAGGGCGACCCCTTCAGCGTTCCTGACGCCGAGGCATCGATCATGATTTGGGCGGACTCTTTTTCGATCGACATGAGGACCTGCCCGGATAGCTAAACACGAGAGGCTGGCTGATTCAACGGATCGAGAGATGCGGCGACAAACCTTCGGCTGCCATATTGGACATCCGAGAGCCACATTGGCAGGCGGCTTCGTTGAAAATCACGGGCGGCGAACGTATGCTAGGGTGCTGTGAAGATAGCGTTAGCCCAGTTCAATCCCACCGTAGGCGATTTCGCAGGTAATTCCGCCCGTATTATTGAATTGGCGTGTGAGGCCAAGAAGCGCGGAGCGGATCTGGCCGTGTTTTCAGAGCTCTGTCTCTGTGGCTACCCGCCGCAGGATCTCGTGGAGCGCCCGGTATTTGCCGAGCGCAACGCGACGGAGCTCCTGCGCCTGGCGAAAGCGATTCCGATGCCGTCGGTGGTGGGGTATGTAGGCCGGGCGCAGGACGACACCGGGAAACCGGTGGCGAATTCCGCAGCGCTCATCGCGGACGGGAAAGTGCTTTTCGAGCAGCGCAAGATGCTGCTGCCGACGTACGACGTGTTTGACGAGTCGCGCTATTTTCAGCCGGCGCATTCGCAACACATTTTCTCGCTGCGCGCCGAGAAGCTTGGCATCACGATTTGCGAGGATTGCTGGAACGACAAAAATTTCTGGGCGCAGCGGCTGTACGAGCGCGATCCTGTGGCGGAACTGGTCGCCCAGGGAAGCAACCTCATCCTGAATATTTCCGCTTCGCCCTACACGATTGACAAACGGTCGTTGCGGCACGACATGCTGCGCGCGATTGCTATGGAACGGCGCGTCCCGGTGGTTTATGTGAATCAGGTGGGCGGCAACGATAGCCTGATTTTCGATGGGTCGAGTATGGCGTTCATGCCCGATGGGCGTGTGGCAGCGCTGGCGAAATCGTTCGAAGAAGATCTGGTGCTTTTCGACACCGTGGCTGGCACAGGCGAGATTCGTCCTCAACCGCTTGATGAATTGGCTGCGGCATATCACGCGCTGGTGCTTGGGACGCGCGACTACGTGCGCAAATGCGGATTCAGCAAGGTGGTGGTGGGGTTGAGCGGCGGCGTGGATTCGGCGTTGGTGGCGACAATCGCTGCGGATGCGCTGGGTCCGGACAACGTCCTCGGGGTGAGCATGCGAAGCCCCTATTCGTCGGAAGGAAGCATTCGCGATGCGGAGCAGCTGGCGAAAAATCTCGGCATTCACTACCGATCGATTCCAATCAAGGAGCTTTTCGAAGGTTACCTGATGGCGTTGGCGCCCGCGTTCAAAGGACTGCCTGTGGATTCGGCAGAGGAAAATATTCAAGCGCGGATTCGCGGGAATTTGCTGATGGCGCTGTCGAACAAATCGGGTTCGATGGTCCTGAGCACGGGGAATAAATCGGAAATGGCGGTGGGCTATTGCACGTTGTATGGCGACATGGCCGGCGGGCTGGCTGTGATTTCGGACGTGCCGAAGTCGATGGTGTGGGAACTGGCAAAATTCATCAATCGGCAGCAGGAACGCATCCCGGTGGCAACGATTACGAAGGCGCCGTCGGCGGAATTGAGGCCGAATCAGACGGACCAAGACACGCTGCCGCCCTATGATGTGCTCGACCGGATCTTGAAAGCTTACGTGGAAGACTTGCGCAGCCCGGAAGAGATTGCAGACCACTATGGATTCGATTTGCAGTTGGTGCGCTCGGTGGCCCGGCGGGTGGATCAGAACGAGTACAAGCGGAAGCAGGCGCCGCCGGGGTTGAAGGTGACGTCGAAAGCTTTCAGCGTGGGCAGGCGTTTTCCGCTGGCGCAGAAATTTGTGGACTGAACCGGCTGCGCGGATGTGAACGGGGGAATGGTTGTTTTGGGATTTCCGCAACGAATCTGTAATCTTGCGCTTCTATGAACGTCGAATTGCGTTTTCATTCAACGGAGAATTCATGCGAGCTTTTATAACGAGTGCACCAGTTCGCCGATGGCTGGCCTTCGCCGTGGTGACCATTGCGGCGAGTATGCCCTGTTTCGCCCAATCGTCATCGCAGAGTGGCGAGTCGCCAAAGGGTGGAACTGCTGCTGCGGGCAGCGCGCCCGCAACTTCCGGTGGCGCGGCCAATGAAGCGGCGATTCTGAAATCATCCGAAGCGTTCGTTCGCACATTGTTCGCGTGGGGGCCGGATTTTGCGGTGAAACTTGGACCGCTTTCGCAGTCCGCGACGCCCGATTTTTATCGCGTGCCGCTACAGGTGACGTACAAGGGGCAAGCGGAGGCGGGCGAAGTATACGTGAGCAAAGACGGCAAGACACTGTTTCGTGGCGACATGTTTGAAATCGGGACCGATCCCTTTGCCGCGACACGTGCGAAATTGCGGCTGGAGGGCGATCCTACGAAAGGGCCCACGGATGCGCGCGTGACAGTTGTGGAATTCAGCGATTACCAGTGCCCGCACTGCCGCCAGCTCTACACCGTGATGCAGGTTATCGAGCAAAAGTATCCGCAGGTGCGCATTGTGTACAAGGATTTTCCGCTAGCGGGGATTCATCCGTGGGCGATGACGGCGGCGGTCGGAGGGCGGTGCGCCTTCGCGCAGAGTCCGGAGGGATTTTGGGCAGTTCACGACATGATTTTCGAGAATCAGGACGTGATTTCGAGCGAGAACGTGTATCAGAAGGTGATCGACTTTGCGGTCCGTGCGGGGCTGGATAAAGATGCGTTCAAAGTATGTCTGGCGCTGCCGGACGCGAAGGCTGCGATTCAGGCGGACGTGGACGAAGGGAAAGCGGTGCAGATCAGCAGCACGCCAACCGTCTTTGTTAACGGTCGGCCGGTGATTGGCGGGGACGAGAATACACTCGAGCAGTACATTCAGTTTGAGCTGGGGCCGGAGGAGGCGAAGAAGCCGGCGACGTCTGTCAAGCCAGGTGGGTTGGCCGCGCCTAAGACGAAGAAGTAGCGGGCCTGGCCGTGGACAGGCGGGCGGAAAACCCCACGACGAGTTAGAGCGGCGTCGTGGCTACCAAAGCGATCAGAAAACTTTGATTGCCAGGTCGCGTGGCTTTGATCCGACCGGGATTAGCGTGATCAGGTTAGCCGTCTTTGGACGTATGACGGCGAGATCGTTCGACGCGGTGTCAACTACGAGCAGTATGTCGCCGCCAGGAGTGAGCCGGCTGGTACGCGGAGCAGAACCCACTGTGATGGGACGCAGCACCTGGCGCGTCGCCATTGCGACTGGAACGACGTGGCCCGCCGCGGAATCGGAAACGTAGAGAGTTTCGGTGTCAGCCTTCAGCGTCTCCGATGACGGAGACGATCCCAACATCAAAAAATCGCCGATTTCGTTCGTCTGCGTGTTGAGGACGAGCAGACCGTTGGTGTTGCTGGCTGTGATGTAAAGTTCGCCGCCATCCGGCTTGAGGATCAAGTCGCTCGGAGTGCCGCCGATGGCGACGTTCGCGAGCAGCGTTTTCTGGCGGAGGTCGACCACGGAAATGTCGTTCGAGGCGCCGGATGTGATGAATGCTTTCGAATTGTCGGGCAGAATAGCGATCTGCTCGGGCTGGCTGGCGACCGAAATTGTGCCCAGCGAGGCGAGAGAGTTGGCGTCGAGTAGCGAAATTGTGGAGTCGTCGCGATTGGAAACGATGAGAACTTTGCCGTCGGGCGTAACGCGCGCGATCCATGGGCGGCGTCCGGCGCGGCCGCGCGCCACGACCGCGCGTGAAGAGCAATCGATAGCAACCACCGTGTTCGCGGCGGATGCGGCGACGAAGGCGCGCTTGCCGTCCGGCGAGAAATCGAGCGCGTATGGTTCCGCGCCAACCGGGATATGCGCAACGATTTGATTCGATTTCACGTCGAGCACCCACGCGTAGCCGCCCGCCGAGCTGAGCCCCCAAATTTCCTTGCGCGTAGGATGTTCGCGGACGCCGCTGGGGCCCGGCCCCACCGCGATCGTTGCGAATGGCGCGAGCTTGACGAGATCGATGACCGTCAATGTGCCGTCTGCGGAATTGCTGACGTACGCGAAAAGGTGCAGGTCGGGCCGCAGGAATGAGGGGCGAAGTTCGAGCGCCACTTCGCGAGTGGCAAATCCGGCGAGAATCACGAGGACAAGAACGAGGCGCCAGTTGAGGCGAAGTTTCATCGTGCGCGTTATCGTGCGATGACGCTCAATTCAGCGTGCGATGCAACACGGCGGCGATTTGGCGGCATTCTTCGATGAGGGCCGCGAATTCCTCGGGGATTATCGACTGCATGCCGTCGGATAGGGCGCGGTCGGGATCGTGATGAACTTCGACGAGCAGTCCGTCGGCGCCCACAGCAACAGCCGCACGTGAGAGTGGAAGAACTTTGGCACGACGTCCTGTGCCGTGACTTGGATCCACGACGATTGGCAGGTGGCTGCGGCGCTGCACTGCTGGAATCATGCTCAAATCGAGCGTGTTGCGCGTATGGTCCGAAAAAGTGCGAACACCTCGCTCGCAAAGGATCACGTTGTAATTGCCTTCGGACATAATGTACTCGGCGGCCATAAGGAATTCGTCGAGCGTCGCAGACATGCCGCGCTTCAGAAGCACGGGCTTGCGCGAACGCCCTGCAACTTTCAGTAGCGAAAAATTCTGCATGTTACGCGCACCGATCTGAATCACGTCGGCATATTTCTCGACAAGTTCGAGCGATTCATTGTCAATCGCTTCGGTGACTATCCCGAGGCCGAATTTGTCGCGCACTTCCGCGAGAATTTTCAGTCCCGGCTCGCCCATACCCTGAAAGCTATATGGAGAAGTGCGCGGCTTGTACGCGCCGCCGCGGAACAGCCGGGCTCCAACTGCTTTCACGCGCTCTGCCACTGTGAAAGCTTGCTCACGCGACTCGATGGCGCACGGGCCCGCGACCATTGCCACTGCCGCGCCGCCGAAGGTGACCTCACCCGACGGCGTAGGTATCCGCACGACCGTGTTTTCTTCTTTGATGTCGCGGCTGACCAGCTTGTACGGCTTGCTGACAGGAATACATTCGCCGACGCCCGCCATCGACTCGAGGGAGCCGATGTCCACGGCGCCCGTATTGCCGGTGATTCCGATCGCTGTGCGCACAGCACCCGGAATCGGATGAGCCTTAAATCCCAGCGCCTCGATGCGGTCGCAAACAGCGCGGATCTGCTCTTCAGTCGCATGGGATTGCATCACTACAAGCATTCAAAATCCCCCGAAAATTCGCCCGCCTCAAGACGCGCCGCTACGACGGACGCTCCAGCGATTACAGTTGAGCGGATGAGTCTACTGCATCGGACGGCGACGCCGCAACACGAAGGGGCCAGATCGACTTATTTTGGATTCTTGGTTTTGGCCTTCTTGCGACGCCTGGCGAGAGACATTCTCTTGTCAAGTGCCGCCATCCGCCTTGAGAGGGCGGCGAACTCGGGCTTAACACCTTCGGCTTCACACTTCTCTGCCCACGCTATTGCCTTTTGGGCGCTTCGCCGCCATCGCTTGCGCTCTTTCTTCTTATAGCGGAATGGGCTACCCATGCGCCCATATTACCCCGCGCGTTATTTAATCACGAGGCCGAGCAGCCGCGAAAGTTCCATCGCCTGCGCCGGAGTGACGATCGCGCCAGCGACATCCTCGGCGCGAACGACGATACCTTCGATATCAGCGCCGCGAAAATCCGCTTTGCGGAGTTTGGCTCCGCTGAAATCAGCGCGATTCAGCATGGCCAGCGTAAAGACTGCGCCTTTCAGATCGGCCGCACGGAAGTCGGCATCTTGCAGTTGCGTTGATTGAAACTCGCAAGCACGCAGCGCGCCGGAATTGAATTGCGCGTAGCGAGCGTCGCAGTGCTCCACGAGCACGTCCTGCCATTTGCATTCAAAGGCTTTCATGCCGGTCAGACGGCATTCCAGGAATTCTACCCGCCGCGCTTCGAACCCGAGCAGCACGGAATTCGAAAGGTCGCATTTCACAAGACGGACATCCCGCAGTTGTAGCGAACGGATTTCGCATTGTGCGAACGAGATACGCTCAAGCACCGAGCTCCGCAGCTTAAGCCCCTCCAGCTTGCGGCCGGAAAGGTCGATTGCTTCGGCGCGCGAATCCTCGAGAACCGAGCCTCCGAGGAGCGAATCGATGGACACATTGCTAAGCGGCTCTGATTTATCCGGAAGATCGGGCAAGCTCCGCGTGGGTACAATTTCGCTGCGCTTCATGGCACAGAAAGCATAGCGCAGATTGGCGCTCAACGCAGGCGACAGAGGCGCGGGAGCACTGAAAAAAGCGGCAACAAAACGAGCGCGCTTGAGTCTAACGGTCGATTGACGAATCGGCTGCGCGCGTATACTTTCGCGAACACGAAACCACGAAAACCTGGCAACAACAGGAGACAAGATGAAAAAGGTCCTCGTTGGATCAGCGCTGATTTGGGCAACGGCGCTGCCCGCGTTCGGACAGGCAAAGGCTCCAAAGCACCCCCAGAAACACGTGCAGGTGCAGCCGGTGGCGGCCCGGCCGGAAGACGTAGCCAGCATTGAAGCGATCGTGAAGGCAAGTTACGAGACGATCTCAGGCGGAGTAGATGTGCCGCGCCAGTGGGGACGCGACGAGTCGCTTTTTGATCCGAACGTCCGCTTCGTCGCCGTGGAACGCGATCCGAAATCCGGCGCGATTGTTGCGATGATTACGACGCACCAGGAATTTGTGGACGTGGCCGACGAATCGACGGTCAAGGAAGGCTTCACGGAACGTGAGCTCGGACACAAGGTTGAGCGTTACGGAAATGTCGCCACGGTGCTCAGCAGCTACGAGGGCAAGAACGCATCCACGGGAAAAGTGATCACGCGCGGCGTGAATATTTTCCAGCTGTACTTCGACGGCAAGCGCTGGTGGATTCTTTCGATGGTGTGGGATCAGGAAACTCCGGCGAATCCGATTCCGCCTGAGTTGCTGCCAAAGAGCTAGCCCACACCCGGCGCAATTCGGAGCTCCAACCGCGATCCAATTCTTGCAAATGTAAGCTTCTCGTGAATTTTCTGCCCGTTTGCGGAAGTTCCGCGAATCAGTTAAAATGCTCGATTAAGCAATCGCATAAATTGCGGCTGAGGCGGCGCGGCACCTGCTTTTGGTCACCTCGTAGCCACAGAAGCCAGGCCGTACAGCGATTGCCGACGTAAAGGCTTGCACCACAATAAGTTGGCGCAACCCGGACACCCTGAGGGAATGGCGGAAGAACACCGAGTTATCTTAGCCTTCGACGACGCCGACGAATACCGCCCGGAACCGCCTCCCGCTCCTGAAATTCCCGCCTGGAAAGACGGCAGCATTCGCATCGGCATCCACACCTCCATCGCGGGCGACATCTCCGGCTCTCTCGAAATTGCGCACGGCCTCGGGGCGAACGCCCTGCAGATTTTCTCAGCCAGCCCGCGCATGTGGGGCAAGGGCAACACCTCGCGAATCGCCGAAGCGGATGCGGCGCGGTTTCGCGATCGGCGCAAGGAACTTTCGCTCGGGCCTCTCGTCATCCACGGAAACTACCTGATCAATCTGGCGTCGCCCAATCCCGTACTGCGCACGCGCTCCGTGCAGGCATTTCACCAGGAAGTGGTGCGAGCGCTCGCTCTCGGCGCGGACTATCTCGTGATTCATCCGGGAAGCGGCCGCGAAGGCGACCGGAACTCGGCCGTCAGCGCAATCATCCAAAGTCTGCGCCAGGCTCTCCGCGGTTTGAAACTCGGCGATTTGAAAATTCTGCTCGAAAATACCGCAGGGCAGGGAACGTCGCTCTGCTGGCAGTTCGAGGAGATGAAAGCGATCCTCGAAGGCTGCCGCGATCTGGCTATTGGCGTTTGCGTTGACACCGCTCACGTGTTCGCCGCCGGCCACGATATTCGCAGCGCTGAAGGCCTCGAATCGGCCTTGCGGCTGATCGACAGCACGGTGGGACTCGAGCGCGTCTTCGTGCTGCACGTAAACGATTCGAAGACCGCGCTCGGTTCGCGCGTTGATCGCCACGAGCATATCGGCAAAGGCAAAATCGGCGCGGAAGCCTTTGGCAGAATCCTGAATCACTCGCTACTCGCGGGGCGCGCGTTTATTCTGGAGACTCCGATTGACAAGCCGGGCGACGACCGTCGAAATGTGGCCGCGCTGTGGAAGCTCGTCGGGCGCGTCGTAAAGACAACAGGCACGGCCGACGGCATGAAACCAAGGCGAAAGAAACCAAAGCAAGCGGTACAAAAGGGAAATAGAGGCAGTAAAGCGAAGGCCGCGGCAAAGAGGCGTCGAAGTGCGAGAAGAAAGTAATCTGGTTTTTGAAGCTGAGCACGCGAGGAAAGTGACCTTGGCAGAATACGATCCCCAGCAGATCGAATCCAAATGGCAGAAGATTTGGGACGAGCAGGGCGCGTTTAACGCCGTGGATGACGACGCGTCGCGCAAGAAATTTTACATGCTCGAAATGCTGCCCTATCCATCCGGCACTCTGCACATGGGCCACATGCGCAACTACACGATTGGCGACGCGGTGGCGCGTTACAAGAGGCTCTGCGGATTCAACGTGCTGCATCCCATGGGCTGGGACGCCTTCGGTTTACCTGCTGAAAATGCGGCCATCAAGCACGGCATTCATCCGCGCGATTGGACCAACACAAATATTGAAGAGTTTCGCCGCGTGCTGCGCCGCTTCGGGTTCAGTTACGACTGGCGGCGCGAAATTTCCAGCTGCGAACCGGAATACTACCGCTGGAACCAGTGGTTTTTCCTGCGCATGCTGGAGAAGGGAATCGCATTTCGCAAGAAGAGCAAAGTGAACTGGTGCCCGGCATGCGCCACCGTCCTAGCTAACGAGCAGGTCATTGACGGCTACTGCTGGCGGCACGAAACCACCCTCGTCGAAATTCGCGAGCTCGAGCAATGGTTCCTGCGCATTACGCAGTATTCCGACCAGCTGCTCGACGACATGAAGGAACTCGAGGACGGCTGGCCCGAGCGCGTTCTCTCGATGCAGCGCAACTGGATCGGGAAGTCGCGCGGCGCACGAGTGCGTTTCAACGTGGCGCAGATGGAAGACCTCGCCATCGAAGTGTTTACCACCCGCATCGATACGATCTATGGCGCCACGGCTCTCGTGTTATCGGCCGGACATCCCGCGGCGCTGCGTCTGGTGGACGGGGTGCGCGGCCAAAGCGGAATGGAAGCGCAGATCAAAGCAATGCGGCAGAAAAGCACACGCGCCGAGGATGTAGCGACCGCCGAGAAAGAAGGATTCTTCACGGGCCGATTCGCCGTGAATCCGTTTTCGGGTGAGAGCCTGCCCATCTGGATTGCGAACTTCGTCCTGGCGGAATATGGCACCGGCGCGCTGATGTGCGTTCCGGCGCACGATGAACGCGATTATGAGTTCGCTGAGAAATACAATCTGCCGGTGAAGATTGTGGTGCAGCCCAAAGATGGCCCTTTGCTGCGTCTGGACCGGATGAGTGAGCCATTCACGGAGTACGGAAAATTAGTGGAGTCCGGATCATATACCGGTCTCACATCCGAGCAGGCGCAGGAAAAAATGGCGGCCGATGCAAAAGCTGGTGGCTTCGGCGAAGCGCAGACGACGTATCGCCTGAAAGATTGGGGAATTTCGCGTCAGCGTTATTGGGGAACCCCGATTCCCGTGGTTTATTGCGAGAAGGACGGAATCGTTCCCGTGCCTGATGACCAGTTGCCGGTAAAACTGCCACTGGATATCAAGCTCACAGGACAAGGCCAGTCGCCGCTCGCGCTCTCGCCCGACTTTGTGAATACCACGTGCCCGAAATGCGGCGGCTCGGCGCGGCGTGAAACCGACACGATGGACACGTTCATGGACTCGTCGTGGTATTTCTATCGCTACACCGATCCCCACAATGACAAAGCCCCCTTCGACAAAGAAAAAGTTCGCTACTGGTTTCAGATTGACCAGTACGTGGGCGGAATCACGCACGCAATTCTGCATCTCCTCTACTCACGGTTTTTCTGCAAAGTGATGCGCGACCTGGGCCTTGTGAATCACGACGAGCCAATCAAGCGCCTCTTCACGCAGGGCATGGTGCAAAAGGGCGGCGTAGCCATGTCGAAATCGCGCGGCAACGTGGTCGGCGCGATCGAGATGGCCGATAAGTACGGCTGTGATACAGGCCGGATGTATACGCTCTTCGCGGCTCCTCCGGAAAAAGATCTTGAATGGGACGAGCAGGGAATTGAGGGTTCCGCGCGGTTCCTCAAGAAGCTCTACCGGCTCGTGGACCAGCACGCGGCGCGATTGAAGTCCGTGGAAGTAGACCTCGTCTCGAAGACCGACCTGACCAACGCAACCGCGAAAGAAAAGACGCTCGTGCGCAAGACTCATCAGACGCTCAAGAGCGTGACGAACGATTTCGAGCATCGCTGGCATTTCAATAAATCGATCGCCCTGCTGATGGAGCTGGTCAACGAGCTCCACGCGGCCGAGCCGCTTGACGTAGATCTGAATCCGGTGATCTTGAAGCGGATTCTAGACGTGATGGCGCTGATGCTTGCGCCTATGGCCCCGCACATTGCCGAAGAGCTGTGGGAAATGCTCGGCAACCAAGGTGGCATTTCGAAAGCGAAGTGGCCACGGTATCGCGAGGATTTGACGCGCGAGGAACAGATCGAAATCATCATCCAAATTAACGGACGTCTGCGCGGCAAAATGGTGGTGGAAGAAAACCTGGGCGAGGACGAAACACGCGAACGCGCGATGACCGATCCACGCATCGCCCCGCTGCTCGCGGGGAAACAAATTGTAAAGGTAGTGGTGGTCCCGAAGAAGCTGGTGAATATCGTCTTGCGATGATTTATTGATTTTTTAAGGGTCGGCCAGGCTGTGCAATTCGATATAGGAGCGGCTGCGAGGTGAAGCGGATGACTCCGGAATCAGGTGCAGCGCCACATGTAGCGCCAAAGACGACGAGTGGCGTACAGGAATTGCCAGACGCCAAGGGCACAGTCAGCACCCGCCACGGAATCGTAGTGCTCGACTTCGGCGGCCAGTATACACAGCTGATTGCTCGTCGCGTCCGCGAGCAGCAGGTTTTCTCCGCGATTTTACCGTGCACCGCTTCGCTCGAAGAAATTCGCGCGCTCGAACCGGTCGGCCTCGTGCTCTCCGGCGGCCCAAGTTCGGTCTATGACGCGGACGCGCCCCGCTGCGACGCAAAAGTTTTGCAACTCGGCGTGCCCGTTCTCGGAATCTGTTATGGAATGCAATGGCTGGCACACACGCTGGGCGGTAAGGTGGTTCGCGCAGCCGCGCGCGAGTACGGCCCAGCGCACCTTGACATCGACGAGAAGCACACCTCGACCCTGTTCGGCGGCCTGCCGGCCCGCTCGAAAATCTGGAACAGCCATGGCGATCACGTTGTCGGGCTACCGGAAGGTTTCCATGTAACCGGCCGCACGGACAATGCCGTTGCGTCAATCGAGCATCCCGCGCGCCGATGCTATGGAGTGGAATTTCACCCCGAAGTAAACCACACCGAACGCGGCCGCGACATTCTCCAGAATTTTGTTTTCCAGATCTGCGGCGCCAAAAAGAACTGGAACCGCGCCGGTTTCATCGCCGCCACCGTCGAATCAATTCGCAAACAAGCGGAAGGCGCGCGCGCCATCTGCGCCCTAAGCGGCGGAGTGGATTCAGCAGTAGCAGCCGCACTCGTTCATCGCGCGATCGGCGACCGCCTCACCAACGTCTTTGTCAATAACGGCGTCCTGCGCCAGAACGAATACGAAGAAACCCTCGAACTGCTGCGCAACCGTCTCGGCCTCAACGTAATCGGAGTAGACGCCACCGACCGCTTCCTCGCCCAATTGAAAGGCATCACCGACCCCGAGCAAAAGCGCAAACGAATCGGCGCCGAATTCATCGCCATTTTCGCCGATGAAGCCCGCAAGCTCGCCGCTGCCTCAAAAGACGCTCCACCCGTAAAATTTCTCGTCCAGGGCACGCTCTATCCCGACGTGATCGAATCCGTCTCAGTGAAAGGCCCGTCGCAAACCATCAAAACGCATCACAACGTAGGCGGCCTCCCAGCCGACATGCCCTTCTCGCTAATCGAGCCGCTGCGCGATTTGTTCAAAGACGAAGTCCGCCAGATCGGCCGGGAACTAGGCCTACCCGAAGAAATTCTAGTAAAGCATCCATTCCCCGGCCCGGGACTAGCAGTACGTGTACTAGGCGAAGTAACCAGCGAGAAACTCCAAACGCTTCGCCCCGCGGATGCAATCGTAATCGACGAAATTCGCCGCGCCGGTCTCTACGAAAAAGTCTGGCAAGCCTTCGCAGTGCTCCTACCGGTTCAAAGCGTGGGCGTAATGGGTGACGGGCGGACGTACGGAGGTACAATCGCCGTGCGTGTGGTGGAATCGCAGGATGCGATGACAGCCGACTGGGCGCGCCTGCCCCGCGAAGTGCTCGAGCGCATTTCGGCGCGAATCGTCAACGAAGTAGCAGGTATAAACCGCGTCGTTTACGATATCAGCTCAAAGCCACCGAGCACGATCGAGTGGGAATAGTCCACGGACTAGTCCAAAGAAAGGACCGGGCAAGGGACCTCTGAATCATCCAGGAGCCGTCTTTTGCGCAGCAGCAACCCCTGGCAAACTTAGCGGTTCGCCATCTTCTGAGCCATGTACACCAGCAACCGGCGGTCGCCTTCATCGCAACGGCCCATCAACTGGCGCAAGCGGCCCAGCAAACGCGCATCTTTTCCCTTGCTGCCCCAGGCAATCTCGTCAGCGGATTTACGCTTCGGAAGATTGGGCAGCTCGGGCGGTTCTTCGCCGTCGTAGAACAACTGGTAGAGCGGAATCTCCATCGCTCGCGCCAGTTTCTCGAGCGTTTCGATGGCCGGTACTGTGTGGCCATTTTCCACGCGCGAAATGTAACAGCGGAGAAGTCCGGTGCGCTTCTCGATGTCACCCTGGGAAAGTTTTTTTGTTTCTCGAAGCAGGCGGATACGATCTCCAATTATCATGGCGGGTATTGTTGCATGAAGTATTTTATTGTGGCAAGACGAAAGTTGGCCTTCCCGCATAACCTGACCAGTAGTCAGCGAAAAAATTTCGATGTAACCTGAATTACATGTCTGACGTCCCTAAAGATGTGGCAGCCAGCGCCTCCACTGTCGCGATTCCTCTCAGCCGTCGGACTAGGGCCGAAGAGGAGCGAGTCCTCGTACGACTGGCCCAAAATGGAACAGAGGCCGCCTTCGAGGAGCTCATTCGACGCCACCAGCAGCGCGTTCTCGCTCTGGTGGGCTCGATTTTGCGGCGGCGGGAGGATGTCGAGGATGTCGCCCAGCAGGTTTTCCTCAAGGTCTTTATCTCGCTCAAGCGCTTTGACCTGCGTTCGGCCTTCTCCACCTGGCTCTATAAGATCACGGTGAACGAGTGCTGGGACTACCTCCGCAAGAAGAAAGTCCGCCCCCTCGTTTACGAGGCGGATCTTTCCGAGGAGCAGGTTTCGCGGCTCGACGGGATCGTCTCAGCAGACCGGCCCGTAACGGGTGCCAGCGAGCAGGCCGAAGTGAAGGAAACGCTCGAGTGGATGCTGGAGAAGCTGCCGGA
This sequence comes from uncultured Acidobacteriota bacterium, assembly GCA_963721825.1. GTDB lineage: Bacteria > Acidobacteriota > Terriglobia > Acidiferrales > UBA7541 > Palsa-295. The sequence continues at coordinate 61,633 of CAVRLE010000007.1, forward strand.
GCAGGATCAACAACTACTAGTACTGAAAGAAATGGAAGGTTTCTCGGTGCAGGAATTGGCGGAAATCCTCGACCTCAACGTGAATACGGTAAAAGTTCGACTGTTCCGTGCGCGCTCCCGCTTAATGGATGTGTATCGCCGTCGGACGGGTCCCGGTACGAAATCGGGAGGCCACTCAGCAAATGTTGAAAGGAAGAGTTGAAACTATGAATTACGAATATAAAAGCTCGGCGTGTCCGGAGTACGAAGCCCTCCTCGAGGATTCCATCTCCGGCGAAATTGGCGGCACAGATGCCATCCAGCTATCCGAGCATTTGAAATCTTGCCCAGGCTGCCGCGAAGCTCGCGAACACGTTGCGCAGACTCCGCGCCTGCTGCATCTCGCCGAAGCCACCGCTGATCCTGGCCCTGGATTCTCGCGCGACGTGATGGCTCGAATTCGCACCGATCGAGACGTGCGCGCCGAGCGTGGGTTCTGGCAGCCGCTCGTTTCGATGGGCTGGCGCTTCGCCGCGACGGCCACTCTGGCGCTGGCTGTTCTCGTCGCGTACGACAGCACGTTTCATGTAGAGAAGCCCGCTCAGCAGACGGCCACGCTCGAAGCATCCTCTCGAATCCCGGATATGTTTTCGCCCGATCCAGCGCGCGTTCCCAGCAGTCGAGATGAAGTCCTGATGATGGTGGCGGATGAACATGCAAAACACTAAAACGCGCCGCGAAGCGGCCTTCCTGGTGACAGTCGTCTTCGCCCTGGGTGTTTTACTAGGCGGGCTAGGAACACATCTATGGGGCGAACGCGTCTGGGGCCATCAGACGGCGCCAAAATCGCGCGACGCAATCATCGCCCGGCTCACCCACGAAGTAGATCTCACCCCGGACCAGCAAAAGCAAGTTACCGTAATCGTTGACGACACGCGCGCCCAGTGGAAAGCCCTCTACGCCCCGGTTGACGCCCAGAAGGAACAGATCCGCCAGCAAAGCCGCGAAAAACTTCGCGCCCTAATGACCCCCGAGCAAAAAGTAAAACTCGAAACCTTCTTCCACGAACTAGACGAGCAACGCAAAAAAGACGACGCAGCCGCAGGTCGCTGACCAGCCTCCCGCCCCCGCCTCAGTTCGGGTAGCCACGACGATGCTCCTCTCGCCGTGGGCCTTTGTTCCTCCGCTGTTGCCTAGGTGGGAATTTTGGTGGGAGCCCCCGCATTCATGCGGGGGAGGAGCGCTCGAGCGCTCCGAAAAAGACTCGTATTTCAATCGTGCGCTTCAGCGCTGGGCGTGTAGGAGTATTGGAACTTAGGTGGGAGCCCCCGCATTCATGCGGGGAGGAGCGCTCGAGCGCTCCGAAAAAGACTCGCACTTCAATCGTGCGCTTTAGCGCCGGGCGTGTAGGAGTAAAGGCCTTTCGGTGGGAGCCCCCGCATTCATGCGGGGGAGGAGCGCCTCAGCGCTCCGAAAACGACTCGCACTTCGATCGTGCGCTTTAGCGCTGGGCCTCTAAAACTCGCCCAACCCTAAAACGGAATATCCTCGTCCGAAATTTCCGGCCCAGGACCAGCCACCTCATCCGGCAACCCACCGCCGCCCTCAGCATCCGGATCAAACGCGCGTCCCCCAGGAGCCGCAGAAGCTGCCCCTGCACCCGCCGCAGCGCCTTCCGCGCGACTCGTCAGCATCCGCATCACATTCGCCACGATTTCCGTCGTCGTACGCTTCTGCCCGTCGCGCTTGTCTTCCCACTGCCGCGTCTGAATCCGCCCCTCGATATAAACCAGCATCCCCTTCTTCAAATACTGCTGCGTAATCTCCGCCAGCTTGCCCCACAGCACAATGCGGTGCCACTCCGTCCGCTTCTGCCTCTCGCCCGACCGGTCCTTGAACGTCCCATCGGTCGCCAGCGTAAAATTCGCCACCGCCTGCCCGCCCGACGTAAACCGCGTCTCAGGATCGCGTCCCAGACGCCCCACAAGAATTGCCTTGTTAACTGACATGCGTTTTTGACCACCTGTCTTCAGATGTGAAGTAACCGCGAGTATAGCCGAACTGCATCAGCCCAGTCAGAAAAACTGCGTGTCGCGACAAACCGCGTGACTAACACTTTCGAGGAGCCTTGCGCGCTGCGAGAACCTCGAGCGCGTATTGCTCAGCTTCAATTCGACTCTTGTTCATGCCATTGATGCCATACGCGAAGTCGAAGGCCGTCCGGAATTCCGCGAGATCGGACGATGAGAATCTCTCTAACCATCTGTGGGCGAATTGTTCAGATTCAGCGCGAGACTTGTTGAGACCGCTGAAGCTGTATGCGAACGTGTATACAAGTTTGAACAGCTCGATATCCGGAATGGGTTCGCGACTGGTCCATGACGTAGCGAACTCTTCGGCTTCAACTCGAGATTTATTTAGTCCATCGAAGCTATACGCAAACTCATAGGCCTGCCGAAATGCGTCGAACTGCGTAATTGCAAACTTATCTTTCTGACGGTCACTCGCAGGAAGGGAAGCATAAGGTGGCCGATGGCCCAATTCGGGCGGGGGATATTTGGGAGATTTGTAGATGTGCCGGAGAAGTTCTTCAAGACTAACCTCGAAGGTAGCATCAGTTCTAAAATCCACGTAGAGTTTTGATTTTAGGTAAGAGGGTAAAGATACCGAAGGCCGGGTGCCGTTACGAACAATCGGTACAAATTTCGAGGGCGAGGAAGTCGCGGTAAAAATCTCCCCGGTAACTACAGACTTCTCATAGCCAACGCCTCCCGTTCCGCCGTTGGCTTTTTTTGCGAAGTTGGGGGTACAAACCAGAACGACAAAGTCCGACTCGCGAATGGACGTTTCCATGTAATGGGTCAGATCCATGCCGAGGTGCGAATCCCACTGGTCGAGGTATATCTTAACCCCATTTTTCTGCAGCGCAGTTCCTAGGTCCCTCACCCACCGCTTGTGCTCCTCGGTGTCCCATGAATAGCTGATAAAGCAGGTCGGGGCCGGCATGGCTGCCTCCAAAGATAACGTTGGCGAAGCCGTATAATACCACTCGACCGGCCACCGTCCGAGTGGCGGCGAATTTAGTCATAGGCCGGATGCGGTCACGTCTGGGTTTCCGAGTATCGTGCCAGGTTCCGACGGGATCGTCCTAGTGGGAGTCTCTCACAAACAAATCCGGAGACGATTTGAGGAAGTCGCGCCATTACGTCAACTAATGGTCATTTTCTGCCTGCGTAGTTTCCGCAATGGCTTCCCAGAGATTATTTTAAATTCGTCTGGATCAGAACTTACTTTGTATGGCGGCGAAGCATCCAAGCAAAGAAGGACTGTTTCTAAGTTAAGGAGCTTCACAGAAAGTAAAAGGAACGACATGAAGATCGACAAAATCACCGGACGCCGCAAACTCCGCCGACCAAGGCCAGACCTCCAACGCCACGCCCGTAAGTGCCATATCTGCCATCACCCGCAACGCGCCGAGATCGAGGACGATTTCCTTAATTGGCACGGCCCCAACGAAATCATTAAAGACTACAACCTGCCTCACTGGTCGGTCATCTACCGCCACGCGAACGCCCTCGGACTCCGCGCCCGCCGCAACGAGAACATCCGCACCGTCCTCGACATCTTTCTCGAGCAGGCCGAGTCCGCCCCGATTACCGCCAACGCCATCCTCCGCGCCATCCGCGCCTATTCCTGCCTCAAGGACGATGGCACCTGGGTCGAACTCCCCAAGCGAGTGATCTACCAGACCGACCGCAAAGCAGCCTCAGTAAGCCGCCGCATTTCCTTGGACGCCGCGACCCGTCAGCCGAGGCGAATTTCCCTGGACGCCGCAGCCCGTCAGCCGAGACGAATTTCTAATCGCAAATCTGGAATTAGAAATCACCGCAAACTGCTGAAAACAAACACCAGCGGCCAAGTCTAATCGCAAATAAATCGCGGTTTTTGCGTCCGCCTAGATGGACGCGATTTTTCATCGCGGTTTTAGGGCCTGAGCTAATGTGGCTCACCTCTTTCGCGCTTTTCGCGTCCCGCGGATGGGGCGGGGAGAGGTGAGGCTTTAGGAGGGGTTTTTGACGTGAGAGGTGGCGAAGCTATGAAGCTTCCGGGCCGAGCTGCCACGGTTCTGCCCGGGTGCCTTGCCGAAACGCGCCTTCGTGATATCTTTTCCCGGGGCATTCAGGCGCGAATGGGAGGCATGACGTTATCATGAAGAAATCGCTGGTGCTGCTTACGCTCGGATTCAGCTTCACTGTGGCCGCCTTCGCTCAACAAGCCGCGAAAAATGATTTCGACGGCAAAACTTGGTGGGACTACGTGAAAGTCCTCGCCGACGACAACATGGAAGGCCGCGAGACCGGTAGCGCCGGGCTGAAGCGCGCCGAAGCCTACGTCGTCGAGCAGCTCAAAGCCGACGGCGTCGAACCGGCCGGCAACGACGGCTACTACCAGCCCGTGAAATTCGAGGTGCGCCAGATCGTCGAGAAGGATTCCAGCATCGCGCTCATTCGCGACGGAAAAAGCGAACCCCTCACGCTGGGCGAAGACGCGTTCTTCAACACGCGCGTCAACCTGGCGCCCGAAATCGAAGCGCCTCTTGTGTTTGTCGGATACGGCCTCACGATTCCTGAAAAAAACTACGACGATCTCGCCGGTCTCGATCTGAAAGGCAAGGTCGCGGTGATATTCGGTGGCTCGCCCGCGGAAATGCCTGGGGCACTCGCGTCGCACTATCAATCCGCCGGCGAGCGCTGGAAATCGCTGAAAAAAGCAGGCGTGGTCGGCGTCGTCTCGCTGCCGAATCCTGCCTCGATGGATATTCCCTGGTCGCGCATGTCGCTGAATCGCGCGCATCCCAGCATGGAGTTAGCGGACGCGAGCCTTAACGAAACCGAAGGCGAAAAGCTCTCCATGATCGTGAATCCGGCGAGCGCGGAGAAATTGTTCGCCGGTTCCGGCCACACCTTTGCCGAAATCGCTACGCTCGGCAAAGACCGCAAACCGCTGCCGCGCTTTCCCTTGACCGTTTCGATCAAAGCCGTAACGAAAGTGGAAAAGACCGAGGTTGAGTCCGCCAACGTGATCGGCAAACTGCCTGGAAGCGATCCAGCGCTGAAAAGCGAATACGTGGTCCTCTCGGCGCACATCGACCATCTGGGAATCGGCGAGCCCATCAACGGAGACAAGATTTACAACGGCGCCATGGACAACGGCTCCGGCTCAGCGCTGCTGCTTGACGTGGCGCGATCGTTGAAACAGGATCCCGCGGCGCATAAGCGCTCGATTCTCTTCGTCTTTGTGTGCGGCGAAGAAAAAGGCCTGCTCGGCTCGAAATATTTCGCCGCGCATTCCACTGTCCCGGCGAAATCAATCGTCGCCGATATCAATACGGACATGTTCCTGCCGCTCACTCCGCTCAAACTTCTCACGGTCTATGGCCTGCAGGAATCCGATCTCGGCGATATCGTCCGCGAAGTGGCAGAGGCGCAGGGAGTGAAAGTGCAGGGCGATCCCGAACCGCTGCGCAACGCATTCATCCGCAGCGATCAATACAGTTTTATTCGCCACGGCATTCCGGCGGTCGCGATGAAAGTAGGCTACGAACAGGGTTCGCCTGACGCGAAGCTCTACAAGGACTGGCTCACGCAGCGCTATCACGCGCCGTCGGACGACACGAATCAACCAGTCGATTTGCAATCAGCGGCCGCATTCGAGGAAATTGTCCGCGGTGTAACGATTGCAGTCGCCAATCGCCCGGAGCGCCCGCAATGGAAATCGGACAGCTTCTTCCGGCGCTACGCGCAAGCCGACTGATTTAAATTTGAGTTGAAGTTGCTTGGGTCATTTTTTCGGTGCTTCATCGGACGCCGACCAAAACGGATACGCGCCTTTTCCGACATAACGAAACGCGCCATCCACGTAAACGTAGCTAACGACCAATGAAAATCGGCCATTTTTCATTTTTGGATTCGAATCGAATTCAGTGACGAATTGTTCGACGGGTATTTGAACGCTCGAAGGAATTGCATCGGGCCGCGGCAAGATCCGAGTCGTCGGATCAGCGTGCGGCACTTTGCACCGCACGCGAAATCTCGTCCCGGGCGGCACAGCGGCCATCGATCTTAACAGCGCCTCTTCGTACGCGTTCAACTCCGATTCATTCTGCCGGACGAGCAGTTCCACCTGATCCTTTGCGAAGTATTTCGCAAACCAATCAGCGGGATTAGGCAATGCGAGGATTGCAAGCGCTCCGTGGAACTCCGCAGGCTTTCCTGCGGCGAACGCCTCCAGAAATGCTTGGTACTGGCTTTCCAGTCCTTTGGCGTCGTGACTGAAAGCTGCGGGAGCATCTGTGATTTCGGGAAGGGAACTGAAACGGGGAAGAGAACTGGAACGCGCGAAATGATTGTGCGCTGCGGTTAAGATCGCGAACGCAAAGAGCGCTAATGCGGAACTTCCGGCGCGCATGGCTCGCGTGCCGAAAGGTTTCATCTTCTTACCTGGTTGTCGCGGAGACGCCCAGTTCGCGGAGCCGTGCTTGCGCTTGGCGCGCTTCATCAGAGCCCGGGTATTTGCGGACCACTTCGTGCAAGTCGCGAATGCCGGCCTGCTTGTTGCCCAGTTTGATTTCCGCCTGCGCTTTCTTTAGCTGGGAAGCAGCTACCTTGAAACTGCGCGGATACTGAGCGATCACTTTCGTGTACGAGGCGATCGCTACCTTGTAATTTCCCTGCGCATAGTCTATTTCGCCGAGATAGAACTGTGCGTTTGATGCCAGATCGTTCGTCGGGAAATTCGTCATGTAGTCCGAGAATTCCTGCTTGGCCAGATCGTATTTCCCGCCGGTGAAATCGCGCAGCGCATTCTGGTACAGCGTGTCCGCCGAAATCGGCGGTGGCGCGCCTCCACCTGCGCCATCTTCGCCCGTCGCGCCTTGTGAGCCGGGCGCCGCGCCAGCGGATGAAGGTGAAAGAGCCGCGCCACCTGAAAGCTTGCCGTCGATACTTTGCAGCAGGCCCTGAACGTCGTTCATCTGCTGCGCCAGTTTCCCGACGCGCGCCTGAATGTCCTGCACGTTGTCGGAAAGGCCCTGCGACTGCGTCGTCATCGTGTCGATGCGCGCGCCGGTATTGGCCTGCACTTCCTGCACGGTTTTCTCGACGAGCGACATCTTTCCATTCAACTGATTCACCGAATCCGTCGCTTGCTGGATGAGCGTCCGCATCGTGGCATTGTTGGCATCCACGGCGCTGCGCAAGCTTTGCTGCGCCTGCGTCAATGCGTCCACCGACTGCTGGAGCTGAATAATCTCCTTCGACACCGCGCCGACGGGCGTGGGCGCCAACGCCGACCCGCACAACGTCCCGAGAAATAGCAAGCCAAGCCCAAGCACAATCCATCGTGTGCGCATCAGAATTCTCCTTCGAGGTCGCGGGGAAGCGGCCGCCTTCATTTTACGCATGCTGTTCCGCATCCAGCACAACAGCGTTGATAATTGATATCGCCAAACTCGATATCGCTAGTGGGACACCTCTACCACTACTTCGCCATCACAAAGTGCCCGCGACGATTCTGCTGCCAGCACTCCTCGTTACTTTCCGTGCAGAACGGCCGCTCCTTGCCCCAGCTTACCGTGTCGATCCGATCGGCAGAAATGCCCAGCGAGACGAGATAGTTCTTCGCGGCTTGCGAGCGGCGCTGGCCGAGGCCCAGGTTGTATTCCGTCGAGCCGCGCTCGTCGCAGTGGCCCTCGATCGTAATGTGAACCGTCGAATAGGAGCGCAGAAATTCCGCGTCTTTCGTCAGTGCATCGCGCGCGTCGGGGCGGATATCAGCTTTGTTGAAATCGAAAAACGCATCGCGCACATTCTGCTCGAAGAGCTCGCTGATTCCCGCGGGTTGTCCAGTTGTGGGGGGCGCAACAGCAGCGCCACCGGTCACCGTCACGCGAGCCGTCGCTGTCGACGTGCCGCCTGGGCCATTCGCCGTGGCCACGTATGTTGTCGATTCCGTCGGCGTGACGGGAGTTGTGCCTTCCACCGCCACTCTGCCCACGCTCGGATCGATGCTCACGTCTGTCGCGTTGGTGGATGACCACGTGAGATTGACGCTCGCGCCCGGGTTCACAGTAGTGGGCGACGCGTTCAACGTTATCGTCGGCTGCGCGGTTGGCGCGGGGATCGTCTGGGCGGGCGGCACCGAAGCGACGTGCTTCTTGCAGCCGCCAACGATCGCGACAACTCCGACCAAGGACAACGATAGAATCATCGCTGCATTCCGAAAATTACCGCTCTGCATAACAAAGCCTCCTTAAGAGATGGTGCATGGGCCTATGCGAATTTCAACGTGAGAGCCGGTTCAAAAGTTCGTTACGATCGATGGTCGCTTGATTCATCGAGCGCTTCATCATTCGTCTCATCGAGACGACCAGCTCGGCGATTCATTCTGTCCTTCATATGTTAACTGTCTTGGCCTGCTGCCGTCTGCCAGCATCGACCAAATCTCCCGCTTGCCTGTGCGCGTCGATTCGAAGACGAGATGCCGACCATCGGGCGCCCAGCTGGGACGCTCGTTGCGTCCTTCATCGCGCGTGAGTTCCACGAGTTGGCGGCTCACGATGTCCATCACATAAATATCGAAATTACCGCTCGGCCGTCGCCAACTAAATGCGAGCAATTGTCCATTCGGTGACCAGGAGGGATCGACGACGTAACCCATATCGGGCATGTCCAGGCGCTGCACGTTCGTGCCATCGGAGTTGGCAAGGTAAAGAACCGGATCGCCGGCGCGGTCGCTGACGAAGACGATCTGTTTGCCGGTCTTCGGGTTCCACACGGGCGAGGTGCTCACGCCGGCCGCGAACGTCAGCCGTTGTAAGTGGCTGCCATCCGAGTCGCAGACGTAGATTTCCGGATCGCCGTTCTGGCTGGACATGAAAGCGAGCTGCGCGCCGTCGGGCGACCATGCTGGCGAGCTGTTCGTTCCGCGGAAACGAGGAAAAGAGATCATTCGGTCGGAGGCGGTGGAAAAAAGGCAAATCTGCGGCGACGTGATGCCGCGGTAAGGGACGAAGCAGGTGAATGCGATGCGGGTGGCATCTGGCGACCATCGAGGTGTGAGCGCGATCGATTTCAGGTGCGTCAGTTGGTGCTGATTTGCACCGTCGTAGTCCATCGCCCAAACTTCCTTGGTACCGCTTTTGTTGCCCACGAATGCGATTTGAGTTTGCGCTATGCCTGCGAGGCCGCCGCTCAGCCGGCCGATAATATCGTCGGCGAACTGATGCGCGAGGCGGCGCGCATCCGCGTCGCTGGATGCGCCGCGATAAATCTTCTGCAGGGCGATCGGCGCGGTGGGATTGTGGACGTCGGACAGGAATCCGGCCGCCAGCAGATTCGATCCTTCGAGCGAAAGGTTTCCATAGGCGAGCATGTTTGTGTTGGCCGGAGCGTTGGCCCAATCGGGGGCGTTTAGCTCGCTTTGCTGGCCCGGAATTTTTGACGGGTAAAAGCTCGCGCTCACCAGCTCGAGAACGCCTGAATATTCCAGATCGTTCCAAAGGACGTCGTGGAACGTTTTCTCAAGGGCTGGGGAAGTTGCGCCGCGAATGGCGAAGTCGGGAGCGGCGACGCGAACTTTCGAAACGCCAAGGCCCGTGCCGGTCTTGAACCAATCTTGCGCTGCAGCTGGTTTTGCCCCGAATAGAATGAGGAACGCGGCAAGCGCAGTCAGGATTACAAATCTTCGATTCGTCTCTCTGCTGTTCATTTGTACCTTCATCTTAGTTTTGCATCGCTAATAGCTAGCCTTAAATAAATCGGTGCCGCTGCAACTTGCCACTACCTGTGAAAATCGAACCAGAACTCGACGCTCACTTTCGAACCGTTATATCCGGGCGGCAAACGGTCGAGCGGGCTTGACTCACGTATTGCGCGCACTTCTGACATATCCACCGATTGATTGCCGCTCGATTTCGTGACCTGAATATTCGTGATTGTGCCGTCACGCAGGATGTCAAACGTCGCGATTACTCGCGGCGCAGAAGCTATTCTTGGATCGATTGTTGACTGCAACCAGTTGCCACTGATGCGCCGCTGCACCGCTTCCACGTACCAGGAGAAACGATTCCCGAAATTTCCTCCACCCGCATCGCCCACCGCCATGCCGCCCTGGGTGGATGTTCCGGCGCCCATCGCGAACGATGTGTAGGGAACTGTTGGCGTGCCGCCACCTCCGTAGGGAACTGCATTCGCGGGAGGCGGCGTGGGATTCTCGAGCACTTTCGATTTCCGCGAATTGTATTTTGGTTGCGGCTTCTCAAGTTTGAACTTTGGCAGCGTGATCGTGTCTGGAGGCGGGGGCTCTTTCACTTCCGGCGGCGGCTCGGCTTTATAGAGTCCCTTCGATTCGTCCACCACCCGGTTGGGCGTTTCCATCTCCGGCCGCGGCATCGGAATTCCTGGCACGTTGCCCACCAGCCCCACGGTGATCGCTCCGCCTGCGCCGCCCCACAAATCGCCGGTATGCGAATGAATACCGGAGTAGATCAGAAAGCCTGCGAGCGCCGCGTGCATCACGACCGAGAACGATAGCGGTATTTTCAGATTATCGGCTGGGTTATTGAGTGCGATGTCTGAAGCGAGAGCTGACATTTCAATGTGCTTGATTCAGCGGTTGCGTCACCACGCTGACGTTTTGAATCCCTGACTGGCGCAGTGCGTCGACCACGGTGGCCCAACTGCCGAAAGGCACCGTCTCGTCGCAGCGAACGTAAACCGCCTGATGCGCGGGATCTTTTGTTCGTGATTGTGCCAACACTTGCTGGCCGATATCGTGGATGTTTACGGGTTTGTCGTTCAGGTAGACGCGTTGCGCGCGGTCGATCGTAACTACCTGGCGCACTTCGGTGAGTTCTTTTACGGTTTTGGTTTTCGGGACGTCCACTTCGATTCCGGACTGCAGAATCGGCGCCGTGATCATGAAAATAATCAGCAGCACCAGCACGACGTCGATGAACGGGACCATATTGATGTCCGCTAGTGTGGTGTCCGTTCCGCGCTGTATTTGTGGCATGGCGTGTCTCGAGGCTTCTTCTATCTACTTCGTCGATCTAGTTCGGGCTGTAAATCGTTTCGATCTTGCTGACAAACTCCGACGCAAAATTATCCATCCGCGTCGCGACACCGCGAATGCTGGAAAGATAGTGGTTGTAGGCGATCACGGCGGGTATCGCGGCAAACAGACCCGCGGCCGTGGTAATCAGCGCTTCGGCAATTCCTGGCGCCACTGCGCGCAGACTTGCGGTTCCGGCATCGCCGAGACCGGCGAATGCGTCCATCACGCCCCACACCGTGCCGAATAATCCGATGAACGGCGAAACGGAACCGGTGGTCGCCAGCCACGACATTCCTTTTTCCAGGCGCCGCACTTCTTCTGCTGCCGCGAGATGCATCTCCACACCAACGGCGCTCGGATTCTTTAGTTTGCCGGGATTCCCGCCGCCGGGATTTGGATTCCCTGGTCGTGGATTACCGCTATTCATCTGGGCTTCAAGCTCGCGATAGCCGGCCTGATAGAGACTTGCGAGCGGAGTTCCACCGGCGCTCGCTCGTAGCGTGCTGGGAGAGGGCAAGCCGCCTCCGGCGCGGAAAATCTGCAGGAAGCGCGAAGTTTGCGAATCAATCCGCGAAAATTGCCCGGATTTTTTTAAAATAATTGCCCAGGAGTAGACGGAAAGTATCAGCAGGATACAGAGAACGATGCGAGCCACCCATCCCGTCTGCTCAATCAGGGTATCGAGGCGGCTGGCAAAAAGGAGCGACGCCAGGAAGGAAATCGTATTCCCCCAGAAAAAAGTTTTTCCTCCAGCTACGAAACAACCGTAGCACACGCATCCGGGAGTTTCAAACAAATCAGCCAGATGCAAGGAATTTGTGGGCTGCCTCTCACGACACAAGTAGGTTCCGGTACCTGTACCCATGTTCGACCGGCGTCGATCGGAAGTTGGCCAGCTTTTTCAGGTGAAGAAGCGAGCTATGCTAAACTCCAAATTCGGCCATGTCGAAGCCGTTTGACATCGAGATCGCATCGCTCACGGACGCGCTCGATCTGCGTTGCGCGCCTGCGCTACAGCCCGGATCAGACGCTCGGAACGACGCTGGCGCGAGATCCTTCTACATCGAGACGTTCGGCTGCCAGATGAACGTTCACGACTCGGAGAAAGTGGCTGGCGTGCTTCTTGAGCGCGGTTACCGGCCGGTTGCTGCCGCGGCGGACGCGGATTTTCTGCTTTACAACACGTGCAGCATCCGCGAGAAAGCCGCGCAGAAAGTGTTTCAGCGGCTGAACGATTTCAAATTTGCCGCGAAGGCGAACCAGAAAGTGATTGGCGTGCTCGGTTGTGTGGCGCAGCAGGAAGGGGAAGAAATTTTCGAGCGCGCGCCGTGGGTCAGCCTGGTCTGCGGCTCGGCGAGCTATCGCAATTTGGCGAATCTGATCGAACAGGTCGAATCGGGCGGCCGCCGCGTGACGGGCCTTGACCTCGATACTGACGAGACATTCGAAACTGAAATCACGCGCCGCGATAATCCCTTTCGCGCGTATCTCACCATCATAGAAGGCTGCGACTATTCTTGTTCGTATTGTGTGGTGCCACACACGCGCGGCCCCGAACGCAGCCGCGCCAGCGATTCGATCCTCGCGGAAGTGCGACGCCTGGCGGATAGCGGCTACACGGAAATTCAGCTCCTCGGCCAAACGGTGAATTCCTACCGCGATCCTTCGCCGCGAAAATGGAATTTCGTCGATCTGCTGCTGGCTGTGGCGGAGATCGAAGGAATTCGACGCGTGCGCTTTACCACCTCGCATCCAAATGACTTCACGCGCGAGATTGTCGAAGCCATCGATGCCACACCTGCGCTCTGCGACCATATCCATCTTCCGGTGCAGTCCGGCTCGACGCGCATCCTGCGGGAAATGCGGCGCACCTACACACGCGAGCAGTATCTCGAGAAAATCAGCTGGATTCGCGGGGCGCGCCGCCAGTTCAGCCTGACCACCGACGTGATCGTCGGCTTCCCGGGCGAGACCGAAGCAGATTTCGAAGAGACGCTGACGCTGCTCGATGCGATACAAAGCGACGGTGTGTTCGCGTTTAAGTATTCGCCGCGCCCCAATACGCCTTCACTCGCGATGCCCGATGCGATTCCAGAGGAAGAAAAGAGCCGCCGCCTGGCCATCCTGAATGAACGGCAGCGCCAGATTCAAATCGCGCGCAACGAAAAGCTCGTGGGCGCGCGCTTCGAAGTCCTCGTCGACACGCATCACACCGCGCGCAACCAATGGGCCGGAAGAACCACCAGCAACCGCATCGTAAATTTTTCTACATCGCGCGAGAATCTTCTGGGACAATACGTTCAGGTGGACATCACGCGCAGCGCACCGAATAGTTTAATTGGCGAGGAAGTGCAGGGCGAGGAAGCGCAGTGAGTTAGAGACCCGGTAGCGGGAGGCCAGGCATGGAACTCGAATGCAAAATCCGCGGATTGATGATGGACCCGGTGACAAACATGCCTGTCGTGGTGCTGAAAGAAACCGCCGGCAGCGGGGTGCTTCCGATCTGGGTGGGCGTGTATGAAGCCAATGCCATCGCGCTCGAAATCGAGAAAGTGCAGACGCCTCGCCCGATGACGCATGACCTTCTCAAGAACGTCCTTACTGGGCTCAATGTCCACGTGCAGAAAGTGGTGGTTTCTGATTTGAAGGACGATACTTTCTATGCGCTGATCTGGATGGAACGCGACGGGCAGCTGATGTCGATGGATTCGCGGCCGAGCGATGCGCTAGCTCTCGCGCTGCGGCTCGACTGCCCAATTTTCGTCGAGGATGAGGTGCTGAAGAATTCGCGGACCGCCAGCGCTATTTCCGAGAAAAGCTCCAATGAGGAACTGCGCAAGTGGCTCGAGAACCTGAACGACGAGGATCTTGGGCGCTACAAGATGTAGTCTGCTGAATTTCGTTCTCCCCGAGTCGGTTTGACGATCTAGGCGTTTTCCGCCCCGCGCGCGGTTTCCAGCGGTTTCGACATCTTTATAAAATGGCAGGGCTGAGTGGGCCTCGCGTCCGCCGCGAAAGGCTCAGTACCCGTTTCCACGTAACCAAGCCGCCGATAGAAGGGCGGCAGTTCGGCGCGTATATTGACGATCCTCAAATCCATAAATTCGCAGCCGGCGCCTCGCGCATAGTTTTCTGCTTCAGCGACCATCTTCCGCCCTAACGCCTCGCCCTGCCGCGCCGGATCGACTGCGAGCAGCCCGAAATAGCTGCGCTGCTCTCGAATTTCCACGTAAACGCAGGCGGTCATTGCTCCACCATCTTCCGCGAGCATGAATTTCCCGCGGCGCATCATCTCGCGCACCTTTTCGGGAGCGATTCGGTCGCCGTCAATGAAGAACCGCTCTACTTTGAACGCCGCATTCACCAAAGCAGCGATGGCTTCCGCGTCCAGGTCGGTCCCGAATCGTGTCTTGAGTTCAGTCATAGGCAGCTCAGTTCTTAGACGCGGGCATTCTACCAGCGGATTAGCCCTGCCTCCGATGTGCTGATAATCAGCGGAAATCGCATTTTTCGCTTGCAGTGAACGGGTTAGAATCGGTAGAGTTACCCAACTTGTGGTGTAGCCCGGGTGACCTGCCATATATGGCCCCTGGGTTGCTACAGGTGGAGCGAGGGGCACGGCTTGACCTGCGTCCTTTCAGTCGCAAACCAAAAAGGCGGCGTCGGAAAGACTACAACTTCCATCAACCTAGCTGCCGCTATCGCTCTCAAGAAAAAGAAGACTCTTCTCGTCGATCTCGACCCGCAATCGAACGCCACTATCGCATTTTTCGATCCTGCCGACATTCAAACCACCATGTACGACGTTTTCGCTGAGCATTCCGCGGAGATGTCAAAGATCATTCGCCCGACGAAGGATCCGTTCCTCTTCGTCGCGCCCGCGCGCCTGGCCCTCGCGCGCCTTGAACAGCAGCTAGCCGGAGCATTCGACGCGCCATTCAAGCTGAAAGACGCCCTCTCGCCCATCCTGAAGGATTTCGACTTCATCGTGATGGATACGCCTCCTGCGCTCGGCATTCTCACGGTCAATGCGCTCGTCGCGTCCACGCACCTTCTCGTGCCGATTCAAGCCGCCTACTTCGCGATCGAAGGTACAGACGACTTGCTCGAGACCTATGCCCGCATCCGCGCGCGTCCCAATCCGGATTTGAAGGTGCTCGGAGTGGTGATCACGCTTTTCGACAAGCGCACCAATATTTCGCGCGACACGCACGAGCAAATTCGCGCCACGTTTGGCGATGCGCTCTTCAAAACGCGCATCAGCAAGAACGTGCGCCTGGAAGAAAGTCCCGCTTACAAAGAAACTGTTTTTACCTACGCGCCGAAATCTTCCGGCGCTGATGACTACAAGAAACTGGCCCAGGAGGTATTACAACGTGTCCAAGAGGATCGGGTTACCCGTCACTCTCAAGATGCGGCATGACGCGCACTATGTTGAAACTCTGACGAGTTTCAGCGGCGCGTCCATTGGCCGCATGATCCCGATCGATAAGATTCGTCCGAATCCCGATCAGCCGCGCAAATTTATCGGCGATATTCGCGAACTTTCCGACTCGATCCGGCAGAAGGGTGTGCTTGAGCCGCTGCTGGTGCGCTACATCCCGCGCGAAGATACTTACTACATTATTTCCGGTGAGCGCCGCTATCATGCTTCGAAAGCCGCGGGCCTGCATGAGCTTCCCTGTATCGAGAAGATTGCTGACGATGCTGAAACGCTCGAGCTCGCTCTCATCGAGAATCTCCAGCGCAAGGATTTGACTCCGTTCGAAGAAGCCGACGGCTTGCAGCGCTTGGCCGATCAGTTCGATTACACGCATGACGACATCGCCAAGAAAATCGGGCGCGCTCGCTCGTCGGTTACCGAAACCATGTCGCTGCGTGTGATTCCGGAATCGGTTCGCCGCGAGTGCGCCGAGAACGGCATCGTCTCGAAATCGCTGCTTCTCCAGGTGTCGCGCCAGCCCAACGAGAAGAAGATGACCGAAATGGTTCATCGTATCTCGCAGGGTGGACTGACGCGCGATGAAGCCCGCAAATCGCGCAAGGATGAAACCGGCGCTGCGCCCCGTCCGCAGCCTTTCGTCTACAACTACGAAGCTGAGGACGGCTCGTTCACAGTGCGCCTGCAATTTCGCAAGAGCCATGTGAGCCAGGACGAACTCGCCGCCGCAGTTCGCGCGGTGCTTCGCCGCCTGGAATCGGGCTCAACGCGTTCCTCAACCGCCGTAGCGTGATTCAAGGCCGTGAAAATCCTCAGCTGTTGAATTGGTGTCTTCCGCTCGGCGGAGCATGATCGCTAATACGGCGGAGGTCGCCAACCGCGCCCGCCGCCGCGTCGCCCTGCGCCTGCTGCCGTACCTTGCCGTCCTCTACATCATCGCCTTCCTCGACCGCACCAATATCTCTACAGCCGCGCTCCAGATGCCGCGGGAACTCGGCTTTGACGAGCGCGTGCTCGGCTTCGGTTCGGGGATTTTCTTCGCTGGCTACTTCCTGCTCGAGATTCCCGGTGCCGTCATCGTCGAAAAGTGGGGCGCGCGCCGCTGGCTCTCGCGCATCATGGTCACGTGGGGAATCGTCAGCATTGGCATGGCGTTCGTCCATACCGCACCCCAATTTTATTCACTGAGGTTCTTGCTGGGCTTGGCAGAGGCTGGATTTTTTCCTGGAGTGCTCGTCTACCTTACGCACTGGTTCATTCACGCTGATCGCTCAAAATCCGTCGCCGCCTTCATGGGCGCGATTCCACTTTCGTTCATCATCGGCTCGCCGATATCGGGCTGGCTGCTCGGAGTGCACTGGTACGGAATGAGCGGCTGGCGCTGGCTGTTTATTGTCGAAGGTCTACCCGCTGTGCTCTTTGGTGTCATCACATGGTTCTACTTGACGGATTGGCCCCGCGAAGCAGCGTGGCTTCCGGACGATGAGCGCCGGTGGTTATCGACGCGTCTCGGCGAGGAAAACGCAGCCAGAAAATCCATTCGCTCTTACACAGTGTGGCAAGCTTTTCGCAACCGGAGCGTTCTGCTGCTTACATTCGCTTATTTTCTCCACGCGGCGATCGCCTACAGCTTTGTCTTCTGGCTTCCCACGATCTTGAAACGGCTGACGAATCTGCCGGATTTCCGCGTCACGGTTGTCGTTTCGCTGATCTACGTCGTGGGTTTTATCGTGATGCAGGCGAATGGCTGGCATTCCGATCATGTTCGCGAGCACCGGTGGCACACTTCGATTCCGTCACTCCTCTGCGGCGCGTGCCTGCTTTTAATCCTCGCACTCCAGCCCGGCACCTGGCCCACCGTGCTGCTACTTGGCATAGCGAACGGGTGTTTACTCGCATTCGTCACAAGCTTTTGGGCCATTCCTTCTGCATTTCTCGGAGAATCAGCCGGCGCAGCCTGCACAGGCTTGATTAATTGCATCGCGCTGACGGGAGGCTTCGCCGGTCCGTACCTCACGGGGCACCTCACCGCGCGCACCCATTCGTTCCATGCATCTTTTATCTGGATGATGCTTGCGGCGATCGTGGCGGGTGTTGCCGTTCTTATTGTGCGAGTTCGCCCGCTCGCTTCGGCTCAGTGAATGCCGCCGCCGCAGGAGTCCTCCGAGCCAAATCATTGGCTTCGCACTCGACGTCTCCTATACTGAACGTCCAGCGCGGACATGAAATCCGAGACTCAATTGCTCCTCATTAGCAGTTCATTTATCCCGGGCGGCACGGGCTATCTCGACTACTGTGCTGCTGACGTGCTGAACTTCTTTCGCACCGTTACGCGCATCCTCTTCATCCCGTACGCCCTCAAGGATCGCGACTCCTACGCAGAGAAAATCGCAGCTCACTTCGAAGGCTCGGGGCTCCTCGTCGAATCGCTTCACACCGCGCCGGACCCGCGCGCCGCTATCGAAAACGCCGAAGCATTCTTCGTGGGCGGCGGCAACACTTTCCGCCTTCTCGATGCACTCTACGCTGCCGGCGTCCTTCACGCTCTCCGCAATCGCGTCCGGGCCGGGGCGCCATACCTTGGCGTGAGTGCCGGAACAAATCTGGCCTGCCCGACAATCAAAACGACGAACGACATGCCGATCGTTTTTCCGCCAAGCCTCGACGCACTCAGCCTGATTCCGTTTCAGATCAATCCGCATTTCATTGACGCCGACCCCGCTGCACCCCCGGCACATGAAACTCGCGAAGAACGCATTCGCGAATTTCACGACGAAAATTCGACGCCCGTTCTCGGTCTTCGCGAGGGCGCATGGCTCGAAGTCGCGGGCAGTTCGGTCACGCTGCGCGGGGCCGCTGGTGCGAGACTGTTTCAACGCAACGCGGCGCCAATCGATTGCGCCCCAAACGAATCTCTCGATTCTTTCCTCGGGTAAAGGCCCAATGGACCTCACGCCCAAACAAGCCGCCGTCCTCCAGCGCATCCTCTCTCTCGGCTTCGAATTGATAGCGTTTCCGGTCTATCCAAATCACGTCGGAATCCGAAGAGGGAACTGCGCCGCGCTTCTCGCCCCGGTTGTCCCAGACACATTTCGACTCTTCGCCGAGCCTGCCTATCTGGTTGACGGAAACCTCAGCGCGCGAATCACCCTCGACGGCCACGATTACTTCATCTGGAAAAAACAAAGGCTCGAAGCCACAGCCGCTCGCCGCGCCGAGCTTGCCTCGTTCACTGCCGATCTCTCCGACGCTCTCCTGCCTGTCGAATAGATGGTTATCACGAAACGTATGCTGGGTTTTGTCAGAGGAAGCCGGCTCGAAACCATGCGTTGGGGAAAATGACCGATGGACACAAATCGCCAAAAGGAACAATACGTTTGATGGTTCCAGTACTTTACCCTAGTAGATTCCCTAGGATGTGCATAAGGGAATCCCCGACGCCTAAATCAGGCGATGCCCTATTGTGCCAAACCGACTCATATTGTATCCATCACCCTCAATCCAGTACCTCTGTGTAGCGTGCTGACGCGTATCTCGCCGAATATTCTGTGCTGGGGCGCGTGTCTTAGTTCAGTTGACGCAGTTCCTGAGAAACCGCCTGTTGCCTTTGAGATTTGGGCCCCGAATAAAATCCAGCTCCGCGGAGGCTTTCGATGAACTGGCTCCCCTTAATCGTCAGTTTGGTCAGTGGTGGTGTGGGCGGGAATATCGCAGGCGCCGTAATGCAAAAGTTCAACTTGGGTCCGGTTGGAAACACGATCGCGGGCCTCGTGGGCGGCGGAGTCGGCGGCCAATTGCTGAACATGATCACCTCAGGTGGAGCTGCTGCGGCAGCGGCTGCCCCCGCGAGCGGAATGGACCTCAGTTCGATTCTTTCTAGCGTCGGCGGCGGTGGCATCGGCGGAGCCATCGTGATGGCGGTCATCGGTCTTATCAAGGCTCAAATGGCCAAGGCGTAGTCGCACGGCGGCTGCGGCGATGCCGCACGATCCTAATAACAGTGAAACTGGATAACAGGGAAACTGGCTGCGATAGTGCTCGCCGGACAGCTCAACCCATTACACCGTTTTAACCGGAGACTCAATGAAAATTAAGCTCTTAGTTTTCGCGATGCTCGCGTTGTGTTGGAGCGCTTTCTCACACCAAACCTCCGCTCAGACGATCAACTGCGCCTCGCAAGATGGCGGTCGGCAATTCTGCCCAGTCGATACGCGCGGTGGCGTCACAATGGTCAAGCAGAACAGCAACTCGCCGTGCGTTGAGGGTCAGACCTGGGGTTGGGACGGCCGCGGCATCTGGGTGGATCGCGGCTGCCGTGCGGATTTTCAAGTGGGCAATTCCTATCCCGGCGGCCCGGGCGGTCCAGGTCCAGGCCCCGGCTACGGCAGCGATACGATCACCTGCGAATCGTCGCACAACCGAAGAAACTACTGCACCATCGGCAACGTCAATTCGAACATCGAGATGATTCAGCAAATAAGTCAGGCCCCGTGCACTCGCGGCGCAACTTGGGGTAATGACGGCCAGGGAATCTGGGTCGACCGCGGCTGCCGCGCCACGTTCCGCGTCAGAGCTTACGGCTACAACGGCCCCGGCTGGTGGAACTCCGGCCCCGGCCGTCCTCCCACAAACCAGCCGCGCAACGGCGCATGCTTTTTCCGGCAAGCAAACTACGGGTCTGACTACTTTTGCATGGAGCGCGGCGCCAGCTTCGGCTTTCTTCCCAACGAATTCAACGATCAGATCAGCTCGATACGCATTCATGGAGGCGCAACCGTCATCGCCTTCAGCGACGGAAACTTCAGTGGCGGGTCCGCGGTCTTCCGCCGCAACATCCCAGACCTGCGTAACTATCGCGTCCGTGGTGACGACAACAAGAACTGGAACAACCGGATTAGTTCGATCCGTATTAATTGAAAAAAACGATATCACCCAGCCCGCTGAAAGGCGTAAGAAGGTTTAATAGGAGGCTCCAATGGCAGACCGCTTCGAGCAGTTGAAGATGAAGTATCAGTCGGTATTGAATTTCATCCAATCCAATAGCATCCAACTCCAAAACCTGAACATGGAGGGCGACAAGCTCCTAATCCGAGCCACAGCTCCTTCCGCCGATGCAAAAAATCGCGTCTGGGACCAAATCAAGCTCGTCGATCCGAATTTCTCCTCCGATCTCATCGCAGACATTCAAGCCCCAGCGGCAGCAGCAGCGGCAGCAGGCGGCGCTCCTTCCACTCCCGCGCCGCGCACCTACACAGTTCAGGGCGGCGACAGCCTTTCCAAAATCAGCAAGCAGTTTTACGGCGACGCCAACAAATACATGAAAATCTTCGAAGCCAACAAGGACAAGCTCGCCGATCCCGACAAAATTAAGCCCGGCCAGGAGCTTGTAATCCCTGAGTAACGCGCATCGCGAACTGTAGTAACACGCGCGGCGCTAGATAAGTGGCTTCGATAGTTTCGGCAAAGGAGAACCAGCTATGACATGGACAGATCAAATCGGAAACCTCTTGAAGCAATACACCTCCGGCGGCGCAGCAGCAGCACCGGCTCCGGACGTGCACGCCCATTTCGATCAGGTAGCAGAAGCGGCTCCCAGCAGCGCGCTCGCAGAGGGCCTCTCGGCCGCTTTTAAATCTGACCAAACCCCCGCCTTCGGCCAGATGCTTTCCACGCTTTTCAACAATTCCACCGGCGAGCAAAAAGCCGGCCTGATCAACCAGATGCTGTCCTCCGTTCCGCCCGGTGCGCTCACATCGCTTCTCTCCGGTGCAGGACTCGCGGGCATCCTCGGCGGAGGCAGCGGCAGCGGCACGCCGCAATTGACTCCCGAACAGGCGCAGAAAATTTCGCCTGAGGCGGTTCAACAACTTGCCACGCAGGCCCACAGCGCGGATCCGTCGATCGTCGATACCGTCAGCTCGTTTTACGCTCAGCACAGCACGCTGATTAAAACTCTGGGCGGCACCGCGCTAACGATTGCTCTCGCGAAAGTCGCCGAGAAGCAGCGGCAGGCATAGGTTTGCAGCAAGCGCCGGAAGTGTGCCGGTCCGAAAGCTGGCGGACCGGCGCACCTCTGATGTGTTATCTTTGCATTTTGCTTCCGGAGAATCGTGCATGAAGCAGACCCGCACAAATTTCGTCCCGCTTGCTTTCGTCTTTCTCTGTGCCTCGCTTTCCGTGGCAGGCTGTTCAAAGAAAACCCAGGAAAAGACGCAGCAAACAATCGACGACGCCAAAGCCGCCGCGTCCAGCGCCGCCCAAGACGCCAAGCAGCAAGCCTCAGACGCGGCCGACAAAGCCAAGCAACAAGCTTCCGACGCCGCCGATCAAGCCAAGCAAAAAGCCGCCGATGCTTCCGCTGCCGCGAATGCCGCCGCTCAGAAAGCCGGTGAGAAGGCGCAGCAATCCGCGAGCGATGCCGCCTCCCAGGCCATGGAAGCCGCCAAGGAAAAGGCGAAAAAAGCTGCCGCCGACGCGAAAGCTGCCACCGACCAGGCGATGGAAGCCGCGAAGAAGAAAGCGCAAAAAGCCGCTGCGGATGCCAAGAAGGCAGCCGACGACGCCGCCGCGAAAATGCAGAACAAACCAGCTTCGCAGTAAATTCGCGCCAGCGTTGCCAGAGCTGCGGCGCAATTCTCGTGACGCGCACTCAATTCGGATCTGAAGATTTCAGGGCACAGGTCCCGTCAACCATTCATTTCGGAATTCACAAAACGCCGAGGTCAAATTCATCAGTCAAATCTAGGAGGACGCCAATGCACCTGCTCTGGGAACTCATCATCGGCCTCGTAGTCGGCGCAGTCGCAAAATTCCTCATGCCCGGCAAAGACCCCGGTGGTATCTGGATCACCATGATCATCGGAATCGCCGGCTCCATCATAGCCACCTACATCGGCCAAGCCATCGGCTGGTACCAGGCAGGCCAGGGTGCCGGCTTCATCATGTCCGTAGTAGGCGCCATCCTGCTGCTATTCATTTATCGCCTCATCCGCGGCGCCGCAGCCAAAGCTTGACGGCACCCACCTCGCAAGTGCAATGCGCGCACCCGCGCTAGTGAACCGAATGCGGCCTCGACCGCGTTGCACCGATATCCACGCGTCCATCCGCGTGCAGCGTGAAATATCGTAATCTCCCGTCTTTTGACTCCTCCCACAACCCCCAATCGTTGTGTATCCCAGAGAAGTAAGTGGGAGGAAACACGCCCGGCCGGAGAACGCGGTGGCTCTCGCGCTTGCCCTTGCGCACGAACGTCAAATAACAGCTCCTAAGTCTTGGTGAGTTAGACCGCTCTTTCGGATCGCAATTGCCAATTTTGCCGTCCATCCCCGGCGCCTCGCTGTTAACAGTCGAGAATGGCCGGTCCGAAGGCGTCTCCCGCTCCACATACTTCTGCTCATGCCGAATTTCAGCTTCCACCTTCGCCTCAGCACCGCTCTCCGCCGACGAATCGCCCTTCGCTGCCGCCCCCGCCTGCGCCTCCGCCCGCGCAGCGCCAAAGCACGCAACACCACAGCAAAGCACAAACCCCGCGAACCGACGCCCGAAGTTTTTGCAGATGTTTTTGCGCACGAGAATGTACAACTCAGCAGGGCATTCTATAACGACCGACCGCAGCTTTAGTAGCACAGGCGATCGTGCCACTGGCAACGATTTGGTGGCACAGGTCGTCCGCCGGAAGGCGGCTCATGAAGGCGCCTGTGCGCCGTTCTTAACGGCAATCCTTCTAATCAGGCGCCCGCTCGCAATCGCAATTTCGCCCCTGACATCATCCGCCTTCGCATTTCCACATATCTGGCTTACCCTGACGAGTTACCTTCGTCTGAATGAAAGGGGACCCACACAATCCAATGTCGATTCACCCACCACACACGATCCGAACAATAGCCGTATGCCTGTTCCTGCTCGCACCCACAGCATCATCAGCGAGCCAACAGCAGCAACAACACGACAACACCGCCATGAACGCCCGCGGCGCCCACGTAATGGGCTTCGACCAAACCAAAACCACCCATCACTTCACTCTCACAAAAACCGGCGGCATCATCCAAGTCCAAGCCAACGATCCCTCCGACACAGCCAGCCGCGACCACATCCGCATGCACCTCGAGCACATCTCTAAAGCCTTCGCCCAAGGCGACTTCACAGACCCCCACGAAGTCCACGCCGAAACGCCGCCAGGCGTCCCCGAAATGAAAGCCCGCAAATCCAAAATCATCTACCAATTCGAATCCACCCCAACCGGCGCAAAAGTCATAATCACCACACAAGACGCCAAAGCCCTAAAAGCAATCCACGACTACCTCCGCTACCAAATTCGCGAACACAAAACCGCCGACCCTCTCGACATACAATGAGGCAACCTGCGGTCCGTCGTATTTGCCTCCTTTCAGTAGCACAGGCATTCCTGCCTGTGCCCCAAGTAACCTGCATCCGGGCTCGTGATGCCTGGCTACCACCGTTGCTTACGTTCCTTTCGCCGTCGCCTTGCAGTAGCGTAGGCTTCAGCCCGCGCCGCAAGTAACGTGCAGCGCGACTCGCAAATGCATGGCTTCTGCGCGCGTTCGTTCTTCGCCCTCGCGATTTGCCTTCTCCGCAAACCGAACCCTCTTACGCGCAACACCGCAAATCCTTCAACCCGAACCCACCCGCCTCCGGCAACCCGGCGAGAATCTGTTCATCAGAAAATCGCGTAGCCGGTAACAAGTTGGCAGGCAACGCCCCGCACGGCGGAAGCGCCTCGACAATCCCCTCCGAAAGTATTCGCACCTGCGCTCGCGACACGAGCGGAATCCTCATCGTCGCCTCCAACAAAAGTGCAAGCGCGTAGTGAAACCAAACAGGCGTCGGCACAACCGCCGGCCGCCTACCGATCGCCTTGCCCACTCGCCGCGCGGCTTCTCCCAGCAGCATCTCCTCCGGTCCCACCATAGCCACGGTTTCGCGCGGCAGCCGCCCGTCTATCAACGCCGCTTCAAGCACTGTTACGAGATCCTCCACGGCCAAAGGCCGCACCGGTCGGTCCCGCAGCCCCACCATCGCGAAAACGGGAAACGTGAACAGCGCATGGCTCAAATGATCCAGCATGTGATCGCCGCGCCCGTAAATCACGCCCGCTTTCAGGATCGTGTAATCGAGTCCCGAGTCGCGAACAATCTCCTCCGCAGCCCATTTCGACTCGTGATAACCCGATCCGCAGTTCGCGCGCGCTCGCAAAAAACTCAGCAACGCCACTTTGCCCACTCCCGCAATTCGCGCGGCTTCCACCACGTTCCGCGTGCCTTGCACATGAACCCGTTCGTAAGTCTGTTGCCCAATCTCGCGATTGATCCCGGCACAATGCGCCACCCCGCCGCATCCGGAAAACGCTCGCGCCAATTCGTCAACGCTGCTCAGGTCGGCAGGGAAGAAGTATGTATTAGATAGATCGAGCGCGCTGCGGTCACGCCGGCCAACTCCGCGCGCGATCAACACCACCTCATGCCCTTTAGTAGCAAGCAACCGCGCCAAATGACGGCCCACAAATCCCGTCCCGCCAGTGATCGCAATTCTCATATCTCACCTCGATTCCGCCGCGTCTTTCCCGGCTGAGAAAAAATCCATCCCAAGAGACCGCAGATCGTAAAGCCCAGCGCGTTCGCCGCACCGTGAAACTTCGCCATCTCAGCAAGATGCACGAACGGTTGCAGCGGGAATTCGCCGATCGCCCACACTCCAGCCAGTCCCATCGCACCAAGCACAGAAGCGGCCGATAGTCCCACCAGCACCCGCGTCCAGCGTGGCTGCAAGCGGCGACAAGCAATTAAGGACAGAACGGCAAGCCCGACTTCGCTTGTGACCAACAGCAGCGCCGCCATAAGCTTTAAGTGCGGCCCCACTACGAATCCTGCCGCGAGCATTCCAGGACCAACAAGCACTCCCACTGTCACCGCATCAAGCACCCGGCTTACAGCTACCGAAGCGCCATGAAGCGCCTTGGCCGCAGACACGTCATCAGCGGCGCAGCAAAACCGGCGAAATGGAAATGCACCGCCGTTAACAGAACGATTGGCTCCTGAAATCCCATCGGGTTGAGCCCGAACCGCGAAGCGACTAACCAAGCGCAGCCAATCGGCAAATAAAGAAAGCTCGCGATCACGCACGCTGCCTTTTCGCGTTTTCCGGCCTCGCGAAATGAGAAGTTTCAGCCCGTGGCAACCGAGCAGACCTCCAACGACAAACCACGGCAATACCAATGCCGCGGCCGGCGCTCCGCGTTCGCAATAGAATGACCCGATCGCCAAGACCGCGGCAGGGAATTGGACCCACCGCGCCGCCCGAACCGGTACACTCGCTTCGGCGTCGTTCCCCAACGTCGCGAAGAGCTCCAGTCCCAATGGCACCACCACAAGCGGCCCCAGCAAGAACAACAACTCGATCAAGCCCAGTTGTGGCACTCCCCCATGCAAGCCCCAAATCGAACAACTCGCGAGCGTGACCCAAACTACTCCGCCGAAAAACGCGCTCCGCTTCACTGAAATGCTCCCAGAGCTGCCGCGGCGAACACCACACCCAGATAGGAAAAGCACGCCAGAAAGCTAACGTCCGCAACCCGATGTCGTCGCCGCGTTTCCGAATCGTAGAAGAATAGTTGCACGGGCACTCGCGCCAGCCAGAAAATCGCCATGCATGCCGAGAGAAATCGTCCCAGCCGGCTCCCGCCCGCCAAATCCGAAGCGAAGCCAAAGCACAACGCGACAAAAATTCCCAGCACCAGCACGATATATGCCCAATGCACGACAAAAACGGCGCGAATCATCGGTGAGACGCGCGCGAGATTTTCCCGGCACCGCAGTTTTTTCGGAAGCGGAATATTCGCCAGAAGAATCAGCAACTGTACCGCACCTGCCAGCCACAGATACCAAAGGAACGGTCGCATCGCCTCCTCCTTGTCGTTATCCTGCAAATCACAAATCAGCTGCGTCGCCCAGCCTCCGCCTGAATGTCCCCTGCAGGCGACACGATGTATCGCGCGATGTAAACGCTCAGTACGACGCCGAGCGTCACCACCGAGCCCACTAGTCCGGTCATTCCCGCTTTAATCTCTTCGCAGATTGCGAACACAGCCGACTGCCGGAAGGGAAGTTCGGGTCCTCGACCAGTACCGCGATGAGTGGAATCAGAAATAGCGTCACATGCGAAAATGCCGACCAGAACTGCGCGCGCTCGGGTTTCCCGCAGAGTTCAGTGAGAATGGCCTGCAGAGGTTTTTGCAAATACCAAATTACAGCGAGCACGATTCCCATCGCTGTCGCCGAACCCACCAAAAACGTTGCTTCGATGCTCATGGCCTGTCTCCTCCTGTTTCGCTATTCAAGGTTCTGTTAACGACTCTTCGCCTCTAACTCGCACCCTTGCTCGCACCCTTGCCTTGAGCAGCGCCGATGCGCCGCAAACCATCGATAGCCCGCATCCAACAGCCACCTGCATCCGGGTAATCGCCCGGCAAAATAAACCGGCCATGCCCACCAGACCCGTCCCGCGAGAAACAAAATCGCATTTGCGCCCCCGTACAGCGCGCCCTCCGTTGTCACCACGCGCATCTCCCGCAGCATTTCCTCCGGTGGAATCGACAGCAGGGAAGCGGCCCTCGGATCCTGCAACGCTGCCAGTCCAAATCCGCGCTTTCCCAGTACACCCCGAAATCGGTGTGCCAGCCGCGTGCAGATCTCGCATTCCCGATCAAAGAAGACCCATCCATTTTTCGCTCTACTGCCCTTCGTGTCTGTTATTTCTGAACTAAGAGAAATCATCGCACATCAAAAAAGGGCGGTCGCCCGCCCTTTCCTCCTGTCGTCAATTCTGCAAAAGCTTGCGAATTCCGCCCCTTAGCTTGGCCATTCCCTTAATCGTGGCCGGCGAAATCGTTCGCAGTTCGTCGAACAAGCCGCTCATCGTCACGATGAACTCGAGCAACTCCTCCATCCGCTCGCGCGCATAGGCATCCGTCGAGCCCGATTTCTTCGCCTCCGCCACGCATTCGCGCACCACTTCCACCGTCGGGTCAAATTCGCGCCGCTTCCGCTCCTCCGAAATCACCCTGAACATCTCCCACAAATCGTTCATCGACTCGAAGTGCTGCCGCCGGTCACCAAACACCGATACGGCACGCACAATCCGCCATCCCTGAAGCTCCCGCAAGCTCGTGCTTACATTCGATCGCGCCACCGAAAGCGTCTCAGCGATCTCCTCAGCAGTAAGTGGCCGCCCAGAAAGAAATAGTAGGGCATGGATTTGAGCCACAGTGCGGTTAATGCCCCACTTCGTCCCCATTTCACCCCAGTGCAGGATGAACTTCTGTACCACAGGCGAAAGACGTGTATGATTGTCTGTCATTTCAGTCACTACAGAATATACTGCATGAACGGTTACATTGTCAAGCCTTCTTTTCCGTGGCGGGTGATTTTCGCTGTGCCGCGTAACAGCTGGGTTGCGCTAGCCTTCTCTGCTGCGCCGCGATCCTTCGTAGCGCCGAAATCCTGCCGGCTCTTTGAATTGGCCACATGCCGCGCAAATTCCACCCCAACCGCCTGTTGCAATCCAACTTTTCTGCGTGCTACCGTCATCTAACATTATGGGAGCGGAACACGAACTCGAACGAGGCTCCCGATGGGAAAAGAAAGGGGCGTGTCAGTGGAACCACAGCGGTCGGCACTCTGGCCGGCTGGCGACGACACCTGCCGAGCATGGCTGCCTGAGCAATGCTCTCCAATTTCTAATCGCAAATCCGGAATTAGAATTCGACCTAAGTCCTAAAAGAATCAGCAACCTAAGAATTTCTAATCGCAAATATATGACGATTTTTCAGTTCAAAAATCGGGCTTCCGAGCTTCGGCGCCTTCAGCCGAGGAACCCCACCGTTTTGGCCAGAGGCTCATCCCATGCCTGAAGCCTACGACGTCATCTGCATCGGCGCCGGGCCCACCGGACTTGCCTGCGCCATCGAAGCCCGGCGCGCCGGCATGCGCCCGCTTGTCATCGACAAAGGCTGCCTGTGCAATTCGCTCTACCACTATCCCGTCAACATGACCTTCTTCACCACGCCCGAGCGCATGGAAATCGGCGATCTGCCCATGACGATCGCGGCAGGGAAGCCCACGCGCGGTGAGGCCCTTCACTATTACCGCCGCGCCGTGGAACATTACGAGATCGAAACGCGCCTCTACGAAACCGTCGATAAGATCAGCGGGCACGACGGAGCGTTTGTCGTCCACACCCACGACGAATCCGGCGCGAAGCATGAATTCCACGGCAAGAAGATCATCATCGCCACTGGCTACTACGACCGGCCCAATCCGCTCGATATTCCCGGCGAAAACTTGCCGCACGTCTCGCACTATTTCACGGACGCGCATCCCTACTGGCAGCAGAACGTCGTCGTCATCGGTGGAAAAAATTCAGCGGCCGAAGCGGCGCTCGATTTATTTCGCGGCGGCGCGCACGTCACGCTGATTCATCGCGATGCGTCCCTGGGCAAAAGCCTGAAATACTGGGTGAAGCCCGACATCGAAAATCGTATCCGCGCCGGCGAAATCGCGGCGCTGTTCAACGCCAAAGTTTCGCGCATCGAGCCCGGCAAAGTGTGGGTGCAAACGAATTCGCATGAGCAAGCCTTGCCCACTGCGCAGGTGTTCGCGATGACCGGCTACCACCCCGACTTCGAATTTCTAGAGCAGCAGGGAATCCGCCTCGACCCAGTGACGAAAAAGCCGCAGACGAATCCCGAAAGCCTCGAAAGCAACGTGCCCGGCGTTTACGTCGCAGGTGTAGTCGTCGGCGGAATGCACACCGGCGAAATCTTCATCGAAAACGGCCGCTTCCACGGCCGCCAAATCATAGCCGCCATGACGGGCAAAGGCGCCCTCCACGAAACACCCCCGGTCGCGCCTCCAGGTGAATGACGATATGACTCAGCCCGCGGCAAATCGGCATCACGCAAAGCAACCTGGTGCGGTTCGTTTTGCCCGGCTCCGAATCGGCATTTGGTATAATCTCTCATTAGCGAACATGGCCGCCACACCCGCACACCGCGTCTCAACCGGAGAACGAATCAACGTCCACGAAGCGCCCGGACGTTTGCAGCACGAGCTCGGCTCCCGCGGGATCCGGCTCACGCGCCAGCGCCGCGTGCTTCTGCAGGTGATGGAGACGGCGCGACGCCATCTCGATGCCGGCGAAATCCTCGAGCGCGCGCAAAAAATCGATTCCAACATCACACGCGTCACCGTCTATCGCACGATCGATCTGCTGAAACGCCACGGGCTGATCGACGAGCTCGACCTGCTCCATCTTCGCGGCGATCGCCACTTCTATGAAAGCCACGGGCCGCGCGATCATATCCACGTGGCGTGCCTGCGCTGCGGAAAAGTGCGCGAAGTGGAAAGCGAGCTGTACGAAGAGCTGAAGCAACAGATCGCGCGCGATTGCAGCATCGATATCACAGTGAGCCGCACCGAGATCGGCGGCGTTTGCACGGAATGCCGCAAGCAAGAGAAGCAGCGCGCCAGTTCTTGATCGCCCGCGAGCGAGGTGGGGATGATGAAGGATCGCAAGATGCAGAAGAAGAAAAAGCCGGCGCGCAAAATTGCCCTGCGAGTAGTCCGCTTGCAGGAAGTGAAGTTTACGAGCAGCAGCAAAGCAAATAATTATCCGACGATCCCGATTTCCCCCGTCGACTGAAGCCAAGCGCTGAGGCGTGGGCGCGCGCTACTTCGGCTGCGCGAGCGACGCAAAATACGCTTGCGCTTCGCTGATGTCGCGCAGCACTTGCTCGCGTAGCGCTTCCGGTCCCGAGAATTTCTTTTCGTCCCGCAACCGCTTCCAGAATCGCACTTCGATAGCGCCACTCGTTAAATTTTCAGAGAAATCGAAGAGGTGCGATTCGATCGCCAGGCGCTGGCCGTCGAACGTCGGCCGCACGCCGATATTCGTCGCCGAGCGAAACTTCTTGCCTTCGACCGTGGTTTCCGTTGCGTAGACCCCGTTCTTCGGCAGGCATTCCTGCTCGGTCGCGAGGTTCAGTGTGGGCACGACGAGTTTGCGCCCCTGTCCGGTTCCGGTCTTGATTTCTCCCGCAAGCGCGAACGGTCGGCCGAGCAGGCGCGATGCATATTCCATGCGCCCATCGCGCACTGCGCTGCGCACAGCGGTGCTCGATACCACGATGCCGTCCTGAACCACCGGCGGCACCACGTGCACTTCAAAATCCCAGCGACCCCCGAAATCTTCGAGCAGCTTCACGTCGCCGGCCTGTTTGTGACCGAAGCGAAAATTCGCGCCAACGAACACCGCGCGGGCACGGAGAGTGTCCACGAGATACGTTCGGGCGAAGTCTTCGGCGCTCACTTTCGCCAACTGCTCGTCGAACTTGAGCACGAGAGCCGCGTTCATTCCGGCGTGTTCAAAGCCCGCCAATCGTTGCGACAGAGTAGAGAGAAGCAACGGAGCTTCGGCCGGGCGAAGAACTTTCACCGGATGCGGATAAAATGTGAGAACCGTTGAGATGAGTTGTCCGGGCTTCTTGCAAAAACTTTCTTTTGACGCAACCCAGTTTTTGACTGTTTCGAGAATCTTCTGATGGCCGAGATGCAGTCCGTCGAAGTTTCCTATCGTGACAGCGGTGCGAACGGGCAGAGCGCCGAATCGGCGCTTCCATTCCTCGACATTGCAATGGAATGCCGCTTCTCGGGACATCAGACTTGCACCTCGAAGCGAAGGCCGTCGTAGGCGAGGCGGACGTTTTCCGGGAGCTTGGCGTTGGTGTGTTCGTGGCCGAGGTCGTGACAGATGTGCGTGAACCAGGCGTGTTTCGGTTTGAGCTCTTCGACGAGCGCGAGCGACTGTGGAACGTTCGAGTGCATTGGATGTGGGACGTAGCGCAGCGCATCGAGAATGAAATGGTCGAGGCCTTTGAGCAGCGCCTTCGAGTTTTCCGGGATCGTACTGAAATCCGTCAGGTATGCGGCGTTGCCAAAGCGGAAGCCGAGCACTTGGCCTGGGCCGTGCATTGCTGGGACAGGAATAATTTCTACGCCAAAGAGCCCGAAACGACCTTCAATCGTGTGCAATTCCACGCCGGGCAATGAGCTGTCGGTTGGCGCGCTGTCAAAGATGTAGGCAAACGATCTCTTCAATGTTTGCAACGTCGCTTCCGCGGCGTAGATGGGAATGGCGGCTTTCTGTTTCAGATTGTAGGGGCGAATATCGTCGAGGCCGAAAATATGATCGGCGTGGGCGTGAGTGTAGAGAATTGCGTCAAGGCGATCGAGGTGTGCGGCCATGGCTTGGGAGCGAAAGTCTGGCGTCGTGTCGATGACGACATTTCTCCCGCCATACGAAAGCAGCACGGATGGGCGCGTGCGCTTGTCATGCGAATCCCTTGATTCGCAAACGGCGCAATGGCATCCGAGCGTGGGGACGCCCATCGAGGTGCCGGAACCGAGAACTGTAAGCTCAAGAGATTGCATAGGAGAACGGAGGCGAGACCATTAACGCTTTGTCATGTCGTCCGGATTTTCGGCTCGCGAAGGCGCACAGCGCAAGAAGGAGAGCGATTCCCAGGACGACGCCCAAGATTATTTCTTCTGCGCGGCCTTTTTCGCCATCGCGTCGGCCGCCACTTTGGACATCTCCATAAATGTCAGCTTAAGCTGGCCAAGGACTTCGATCAAAAGGTCGTCGTCGGCTTTGGAGAGGTTTCCGCGCGTTTTCTCGCGCAGCGCGTCGAGCATGTCGATCACTTCGCGTGCGCCTTCGAGATCGAGATAGGCTTGGCCGGTGCGCGGATCGGCCATTCCGCCGAGCATGGCAGCTGCGTTGCGAACGAGAAAATCGACAAGCATCTGGAAGCTGCGAGAGCCTTGCGGCTGCTCGGCGTCGAAGGGCTGATTGTCGCCAGGGATCGAGCCAGCGGGCGTCTCGGCACTCGGACTGGCGACCGGGCTTTTTGCGGCCTTGTTCGCGCCAGTTTGCGCCGGTGCGTTCGCGGCTGCGCGGTTCGCTGCTCGGGCGGCGGCTTCCTCTTCGCGGCGTTCCTCTTCTTCCACTACGTCTTTGCGCAAAGCGCCGTCTTCGCTGAAGAGGCGCCTGTCAATAACCTTAAATGTTTCTTCCTGTTTCGGATCAGCCACAGAATATCCTTTTAGTTAGCTTCCAATTCTCGAGTATCGTAAAAGTTTAACACCCGTTCCGAGTAGTCACAAGGCGGCGGCAGGGCCTGCGTTGGTTTGGGCGTGGAGCGACGCAACAATACCGAAAAGCGAAAAGGCCTCAGGTCAATTCCTGCTAGAAGCGGGCCGGAATGGGACCTGAGCTACGGTTATGTTGACACTGTGAGTTCGGCGACACTACGAATTGACGGTTGGATTGGCTCTTGTCGGTCAGGGCGGGGGACTGTAAATTGTCCGGTCACATAGGAGAGATAAGCAGCGCTGTGTCTTCACATCGAAAGACTGGACGCAGGCCGAAAAGTAAGGGCCGAGCGAAATTGCGTGGGCGGACGGGTGCGAGTGGGCCTGTTCGCAAGCAGGGTGGGACAGGCAGAGCGCGTGGAAATGAGTCGGCTGGCGAGTGGTTCGAGAAACTGGTGGCACTGCAGACTCAGTTGCGCGCGCCGGGTGGGTGCCCTTGGGATCGCGAGCAGACGCACGAATCGCTGCGGAAGTATCTCGTTGAGGAGACGTATGAGGTGATCGACGCGATGGAAGTGGGGGATGCGCGGGAGTTTGCGTCGGAGTTGGGGGATTTATTGTTGCAAGTAGTGTTTCATTCCGTGATGGCGGCGGAGGCTGGGCGATTTACGATAGCCGACGTGATTGAGTCCATTCATTCGAAGATGGTTCGGCGGCATCCGCACGTGTTTGGAAGCGTGCAGGCTGCGACTTCGGCGGAAGTGCTTAAGAATTGGGAGCAGCTTAAGGCTGAGGAGCGGGCTGCGGAGGGAAAGGCGGAGCGCGGAAAGGATGAGTCAATACTGGCGAGGGTGTCGCGATCGCTTCCGGCAGCGTTTGAGGCATATGAGCTGACTCGGCGGGCAGCGAGGATTGGGTTTGATTGGGACAATGTGAAAGGAATCTTTGACAAGATTGAGGAAGAGAAGCGCGAGATTCTTTCTGTGATTGGAGCGGGGAAGGATAGTAGGCGTGCGCGGATTGAAGAAGAGGCCGGGGATTTACTTTTCGCGGCGGTGAACGTGGCGCGATTCCTCGATGTGAATCCTGAAATTGCGTTGAAGAAGGCGAATCGCAAATTCAAAGAGCGAATCAGCTGGATGGAAGGCGCGGCGCGGGGCGAGGGCAAGCGGCTGGCGGATTTGCCGCGAGCGCGCATGGAGGAATTGTGGGACGAGTCGAAACAGGCGCCACGTGGCTAGGCTAGGTACTTCAGGGGCCAAGGCCCCAGTTTTTGGTTAGTGTTATGTCGCCCCTGAAGGGGCGACCCACAAGTCTTTCCGAGAAAAGAACGCAATCGCGTGGAGCGCCAAGAATTGAGGATTGAGCTGTGCTCTGGCTTGTGGCACAGATGGGAATGCCAGTGCTACCGAATCTCACTCTTGAATGTTAGGCTGTAGAAGACATGAGCCGACGGCAGTACACAATTAAGTTACCGCCCGCAGTGGGGCGACGTGTGGATCGTGCCGCGAAGCGGGAGAAACGAAACCCTTCCGATGTGGCCATTGCGGCGCTCCGGCTGTATTTTACTATTCCTACGGAATCAGCGACCGTAACCGAACTGCGTGCAATCCGGCGCGGTGAGGCTGCATATCGAAGGGGCGATTACATTACGCTCGATGACTACTTCCGCTCCATGGGAAATCATCCTCGCCGGACCCGCAAGAAAGTCTCTTGAGCGTGTCCCCTCGCCTGACCGAGAACGAATCGAGGCCATCCTTAAAGAGATGGCGACAAATCCCTTTCAGGGAGATTTAAAGCTCCTCAAGGGGCAACAAAAGACATTTCGCCGGCGGATCGGTGCGTGGCGCATATTCTTTTTCCGGATTCCAAACGGAAAACGCATCGTTGTCTCGGCTATTGAACGCCGCAGCTCAACCACGTATTAAGCGCTATTACCCGAGTTCAATCTTGAAGGCAGCGCCTCTTCGACCAATTTCGTTTTCTGGGTGTTATAGTCTGAGCCGCTTCCAAGCACATGCCAGGGTGAATCTCCGAGGGCAGTGAAAGGCATTGATGAGATGGCGGCTAGTGTGAGGGATCGGATTGAAATACGGCAGTGCCATTCGCTTGACGAGTTTGAAGAGGGTGTTCGGCTCGAGCGGGTGATATGGGGCGAGGAGATTACTGTGCCGGCGCCGATTTTCGTGGTGGCAGATCATACGGGCGGGCAGGTAATTGGGGCTTTGGACGGCGAGAGGCTCGTTGGGATGACGCTGGCGCTGGCTGGATTCCGCGGCTCGTTGCGCTTCCTGCATTCGCATATGACGGCGGTGCTGCCGGAATATCAGAACCGAGGAGTTGGGCGGCGGTTGAAATTATTTCAGCGGCAGGACGCTTTGAAACGCGGGATTCCGCTGGTGGAGTGGACCTTTGATCCGCTGGAACTGAAGAACGCGCATTTCAATTTGGTGCGGCTGGGGGCGGTGGCGCGGCGCTATATTCCGGATTGCTACGGCGTGACGGAGAGTCCGTTGCACGCTGGTTTGCCGACCGACCGGCTGGTGGCGGAGTGGTGGCTCGATTCGGTGCGCGTGAAGGAAATTCTGGCTGGGAATTTGCCGCCGGCGAATCCGGGAGTGCAGAGGATTTCTATCGCTGCCAACATCTCGGAGCTTAAGAAGAGAGATCGAGCGTCGGGCGAACGCGTGCAGGCTTTGACGCGGCAGCATTTCCTGAAATTGTTCGGCAAGGAGTACGTGGCGACCGGGGTGGAGAATCGCGGGGACACCACGGATTATCTGCTGGAGCCGCGCGATTCGGTGGCGGGCGTGCATTTGCCAGAACTGACTCCCGAGTGAAAGGCATTCGACCCTGCTATGCGGCTGCGTAAAATCACGCTTCGGGAAATACATCTGCCGCTTATCGCGCCGTTTGAAACGAGCTTCAATGTAAGTGAGCTTCGGCGCATTCTGCTGATCGAAACCGACGTGGATGGTGTGATCGGGTGGGGCGAAGCGACAGCTGGTGAGGATCCGTATTACTCGTACGAGACGGTAGAAACTGCGTGGCTCATCATTCGCGATTATTTGTGGCCCTTGCTGCGCGGCAAGGAATTCGCATCGGCGGCAGACGTGTGGGAGATGCTGGCGCTGGTTCGCGGACACAACATGGCAAAGGGTGGCCTCGAAGCGGCGATCTGGGATGCGGAGGCGAAACAGAAAAATGTGCCACTCGCGAAACTGCTGGGTGGCACGCTGAACGAAATTATTTGCGGCGTGTCGATTGGGATTCAGCCTTCGATCGATGCGCTGCTGGGAAAAGTTGAGAAGGAACTGGCTGCCGGGTATCAGCGGATCAAAATCAAGATCAAGCCGGGTAAGGATACCGAGCCGACGCGGGCGCTACGCGAGAGATTTCCGCGAATTCGCCTGATGGTCGACGCGAATTCTGCGTACACGCTGAAGGATGCGGCGCACTTGAAGGAGCTGGATGCGTTTTACCTGATCATGATCGAGCAGCCGCTGGGGTGGGACGACATCTATTCGCACGCGGAGTTGCAGCGGCAACTCGATACGCCGATCTGTCTTGACGAGTGTATTCATGATTATGAACATGCGCGGGCGGCGATTGAAATTGGCGCGTGCCGGATTATCAACATCAAGCTTGGGCGCGTCGGGGGGCATACGGTGGCACGGCGGATTCACAATTTGTGCCAGTCGAAGGGGATTCCGGTGTGGTGCGGCGGGATGCTGGAGTCGGGAATCGGGAGGGCGCATAACATCGCGATGTCGACGCTGCCGAATTTTTCGCTGCCTGGCGACGTGTCGGCGAGCCGGCGATATTGGGCGGAAGACATCATCGAGCCCGAGGTGGAAGTGACGCGGCAGGGAACGATTCGCGTGCCGACGGGGTCCGGGATTGGTTATACGCCAAGAATCGACCGAATCGAATCGCTGACGCGGCGGCGCGAGGTGATTGAGTAGATGCCATCGAGCAGACCTTGAGTTCGCGCGCGACAGAGACATCAAGCTTCCAGGCGAAACGTCCCAGCTCTTTCATGTTGGCCATGTCTCTGGCGGCGATGCTGGCGATGTGGTCGTTCAATTATGTGGCCGCCAAGACGGCGCTGCGATACTTCGACGGGCTGACGCTGGCGGCGTTCCGGATTGAAATCGCCGGCTTGATTTTCCTTCCGATTTATTTCCTTCGTCGAAACCGTGGCAGGCTGAGTCGTCGTGATGTGTGGACGCTGTCGTATCTCGGGTGGCTTTTATGCGCGAATCAGCTTTTCTTTACAGTTGGATTGGCGTATACGACCTCAGGCCATTCGGCGATGATTCTGGCGATTGGGCCGATCCTTGTGTTGCTGCTTGCGCGAGTGATGAAGGTTGAAGCGCTGACGACGGCGAAAATTATGGGAATGGCGCTTGCGTTTACTGGAGCCGCGATTCTGGCGGCGGAAAATGGCTTCGATTTGCGGCGATCGCCAACGCTTTCCGGTGACCTGATAACTCTTCTGGGAACTGCGTGCTTCACGTTTTATGTGGTGCTGAGCAAGAAAGTGGCGAGCAAGTACGACAGCATCGAAATGAACGCGGTGAATTTTTTCGCCAGTGCGTTTGTGCTACTGCCCCTCGCGATTTTTCTCGCGGTGCATCTTGATTGGAAAAGCGTCCCTTGGGAAGGATGGATGGGGTTGCTGTATATGGCGGCGATCAGCTCGGTGGCAGCATACACGCTTTTCTACTGGGCGTTGCGTTATATGGAGGCGTCGCGCGTTGCGGCGGTGAATTACTTCCAGCCTATTGGCGCGATTCTTGTGGCGGCGATCTTCCTTGGAGAGGTGCCTACGCGGCATTTGCTGCTTGGGGGCGTGTTGATCTTGCTTGGGGTCTATTTGGCGGAGCGGGGCAAGGCTGCGGCCGCGAAAGTGGGCGTGTTGGGGAACTAAGGTGGCTGGACGAAGGGCCCTTAGTAGGCGTGAGTTTCTGAGGCAAAGGCGAGATTCGCGTTGAGGCGCTCGTCGAGAACGGCGGCGGCATAGTGGGCACAGGCGATCAGTTCCGTAGCGGCCCATTCGGAGAGGCTGGGGAGATGCTTTTCGCAGAGGCGATCTAACCCTTCGACAATATGGAAATAGAGGCGCACCTCGCGGAGCCAGACGTTCTGCTTCTGGGTGGCAGGGCACATCTGCTCGGACGTGCGAGCTAGAAGCTCAAAATGGCTGGATTGAATCTGGCCCGGAGCGAGTCCAACGGCGGCCTGCAGGCATTCGGAAAGGGGCTGGGCTGCGACGGTGATCCACATCGATCTCCACTGGCAAACCGCGAACTGTGCCAGGGCTGTCACCGACACCGCGAGAATGAGTAGGGCAAACATCGTTTCGCTCCAGGAACAGTTTCGGGCAGGGGCACGCTGGGGACAATAGGCCTGACGTACCAGTTTTATAAACTATCTAAATGGCTTGTTTTGTGTGCCTTGAAGGGCTCGTATGAAGAGAACATCATTTTCGGTGTTTGACGCCAGCGCTACAAGTCTAAATCCGGCCGACCCGCCGTAACAAATAGGAACATCGCGCGGGCAGGCAAATTGACCAATGCTGGAGATGGAGATATTGTCTTCTCATGGCGGTTTCTTGCCCTGTGATGCCAGCCGATCTATGAATCGATTAGGTATGAACGCCGACGAGACGCCGGAAATCCCGCCTCAAGAGGGCTATTCCTCGCGCTTGCTGGAGCTACAGCGACGCGAATGGTGGACTTGGGGTGGGTCTGTGCTGGTGATGCTGACGCTGACGACTGGCGTGGCATCGCTTGCATTTCCAACGATCATGGACGGCGGGAAATCGCCGTGGGAATCGCCGGTGTTCCAGGCAGTGGCGGGACTGGTCTTCCTGATCGTGATTTTCGGCTGCTATCTAACGTATGAAAAATTGCTGATCAACCGGTTACGAATGGAAATTGCCGAGAGGCAACTGCATTCTGCACGGTGGCGTAATCTGGCGCTTATCGATCCGCTGACGGGACTTTATAACCGCCGATTCATGGAACGGACGTTGAAGGCGGAAGTTGGCCGCGCGCTGCGGAAGCATTACGACTTGACGGTGGTCGTGTTTGACCTGAACAAATTCAAGGCGATCAATGACCGGCTCGGGCATCCGGCGGGGGATTCGGTGCTGAAGGCGTTTGCCGAACGTTTGAGCACGGTGATTCGCGAGGCGGACACGGCGGCGCGGCTTGGCGGCGACGAATTCATGCTGATATTGCCGGAATGCAATGGTTCGCAGGTGCCGGCGATGTTGCGGCGTATTGAACCGATTTCGGTGGATTTGAATGGCGAAAAAGTGCCGATTAAGTTCGCGGTTGGCTGGGCGGAATATCGTCAAGGTAAAGGGGCGGAAGAATTAATCGCCGAAGCTGACCGAGCACTTTATGAAGACAAGGAAAACCAAAGAAATCCACTCCCTGCGGCCGTGATC
Organism: uncultured Acidobacteriota bacterium; assembly: GCA_963721825.1. Lineage (GTDB taxonomy): Bacteria > Acidobacteriota > Terriglobia > Acidiferrales > UBA7541 > Palsa-295. The sequence continues at coordinate 100,793 of CAVRLE010000007.1, forward strand.
GCCTAGCCGCTTTTTCAGTATTACTTTACTAGACTGCGCTCGATTACTTCCGTCCTGATGCAACATGGATTATTCTGAAGAAGTCGATGGCTCCGAATTTTCAGCGTACGGCACCTAAGCGATCATTTTTTGAAGTGCTTGTCTATGCGCTGCGCTATCGGTGTCCGAATTGTCATCGTGGGCCGATTTTCAAGGGGAGATTCAATCAGGTGTTGATCCGATGCCCGAACTGCGGGCTCGGTTATTTTCGGGAATCCGGTTATTTCGTTGGGGGAATGATTCTAACTTACGGACTTACGATTGCGGTGCTGATTCCCGTGTATCTGGTTACGCCGCTTGTGCCGCAGCTAACGTGGCTCTCCGAAACGATAAAATACGTGCTGTGGATCAGCTTTACTTTGTTGTTGGCGGTTCTGTTCGTCCGGCCGGCGTATGCGCTATGGCTGTCGGTCGATTATTGGCTGGAGCCTTGGCCTGCGGCAAAAGCGAAATAGTCCGCCGCTCGCGATTATGCGCGGGCGCTTGATTGGGCGTCGCTTGCAACTCGCAGAACGATTTTGCCGCGCACGTGTCCTGCTAAACCCTTCTCAAAGGCCTTGGCGGCCTGTTCCAGCGGGAACAACTCGGCGATTGCCGTCTTTATTTTTCCCGCGTCGATCAGGCGTCCGAGCTCGACGAGTTCGGCGCGATTCGGTTCGACGATGAAGAACAGCTCGCGAGGGCGCTCCGCGGGCTGCTCCGGAGGGACCGTCTCGACAACAGTGATGAGCAGTCCTGTTGGGCTAAGGACCAGGCGCGAGCGCTCGAATACGTCGCCACCCACTGTATCGATCACGAGATCGACGTCCTTCACAACCTCTTCGAATTTTTGCTCTTCGTAATCGATTACCTCATTGGCGCCGAGTTCGCGCAGAAATTCGGTGTGGGCTGATGATGCAGTCGCGATTATGTACGCGCCCTTCCAATGCGCGAGTTGGACGGTAAACGTTCCGACGCCTCCGGCGGCTCCGTGAACGAGCACTCGCTGATTCGCCGCAAGTTTGCCGTGATCGAAAAGCGCCTGCCACGCGGTCAATCCGGCAAGTGGCACGGTGGCGGCCTGCTCGAAATCGAGAGTTTTTGGCTTCGGGGCTATATCGGAAGCCGCGACGGCGACGTATTCGGCGGCGCTGCCGTTGCGCCAGAAAGAAGCGAGGCCGTAGACCTCATCGCCAGGCTTGACGTCTGAGACGTCTGCCGCAACCGCCTCGACGATACCTGCAAATTCGTGACCCGGAATCGTGGGTAAACGGGGCTGTCCGTCTTTCGTCTTGTATGTGGGGGGCCAGGACAGCTCGTCCTTGGTGATCGAAGTGGCGATCACGCGCACGAGAGCATCTCCCGCGTCGAGCACGGGCTTTTCTGCTTCTTCATAGACTAGCTGCCGAGGACCACCAAGCGAATGCATCCGAACCGCTTTCATCTGTTCCTCCGGGAGACAGGTGAATCAACCAGCGTGCCAAACCGCTGCCGCCCACTTTCGATGTGGGCGAAAGGCCTACTTACATTAGTTGACGGATGCTAACACTGGAGGGTTACTTCATTCAATGAGGCTAGACAACCCGGCTTCGAAAAGAAAAGAGAAGGAATCGAAAGGCGGTGGCAAAGAGAGAGGAAAGCACGCGCCACGGGCCGTGTGCCTTTCGATAAATTCTGCGCTGCCCGTCTACGCTACGTTCTGCTGCGGAGAAACAGTCGCCAGCTTGGGTGTGGGCGAAAAAACATGCCAAAAATCGCCCTGTTCCTTGGTGAATTCCACAGCTACTTTCTTTTTCTTGTTCCGGTGCTTCGCGTCCACATAGACGACGCGGCATTCCCGCTCTTCCTGTGTAAAGCTATTCACGAGAAGAATCGTTTGGCCTTGTTTGACTCTCGGCGCTAAAGGCAGCAGCGCACCATTCATGTTCACGGACTTTGCGACGGTCACGTATCGAAATGGCAGACCGCGCTCGGTGCGGCCGTACACGTGAACCGGGATCGAGAATGAGAGCCTCTTGCAGCGTCGTTTATCTTCCATCGGTTACCCCCGAGGTGTGAGGTGATCAGATTTTATGTACGTGAATACGCTACTGGGCCGAACGGACCGGTGCAATAGTACTTTTGGGTGAAATTGTCCGCGAATAAGGGGCGAAGACCATACGCCAACGCATGGAACCCAAGGCGGATATTTTTGCCCGACTACCCGCCTGGTGCCCACTTTTGTGAACGGCTGGTTAAAGACAACTTCTCGCTGCTATTTTGCCGGCTGTTTGGCGATAATCTTGTCCTTGATTTTGTTGTAAGTTGCCTGCGGTAGGACCTTCTTTTTGACGAGATCCGTCTTCGCTTTGTAGGGCCGCCCGTCGATGATCTTCTGCGAATACGCAGCGCCAATGCCCGGCAGGGCATCGAGTTGCTCCTTCGTGGCCGAATTGATGTCCAAAAGGTCGCTGGATGCCGGGGCCGCAGTCTTGGATTGCGCGGCTGCAATCGCGAAGGAATTGTGCGCGATGGCGGTTCCTGACCATCCGCCGATTACAACGAGCGAACATAGAGCCACACAGCAAATTGCGATCATCACTCTTTTCGTCATTTTGCCTCTCCTGTTTTCTTTCTGTAGCTATTTAAGATTGAGGGCCCTATTGGTCGTTCTTCGCCGCATGGTAGCCGGCCTTTTGAGCATCGGCCTCGGACATGTATTTGCCCGTCTTGGTCTTGCCGTAATAGCGGGTTCCTTCCTTGTGGTAGACGCCGGAATCGGTATTGACCCAGACCTGCCCGCTTCCCGCGGGAGGCGCAGGATGGCTTGTGTTGGTTTTCGGAGCGGAGGCGCTGCCGGATTTGGCTGGTTTCGTGGAGGCTGCCGAGTTCGAGGACGCAGGCGCGCTGGAGCTTGCTGGTGCGGGAGCTGCGGCACCTGAACTTGAGCTCGAAGGCGTTGCCGTCGCAGCGGACGCATCGGCAGCCTTTGTGGATTTCGATTTCTTCGTGCTCGCCGATTTTGTGTCCGCATTTGCGTCCTTGGACGCGGCCTCGTCGGTGGACGCAGCTTTGGCTGATTTGGATTTCTTCGTGCCGGTCGATTTCGTACCAGAATCGGTGTCCTTCGACGCGGCAGTTTCGGTAGACGACGCCTTGGCTGACTTTGATTTTTTGGAGCTGGTTGACTTCGTCCCAGCTGCTGAATCAGTTGAGGCTGTTGAGTCGGCTTTCGCGTCTGTCGAAGAGGCCTTTGCTGATTTCTTCTTGGAGCTGGCCGATTTCGCACCGGATGCAGAGTCCGCTGATGCTGTATCGCCGGACGAGGCTTTTGCTGACTTGGATTTCTTCGAGCTGGTTGAAGCGGTTGAGCTGCCCGAGGAATCGCTGTCGGACGATTTCGCCTTCTTCGATTTCGATGTGGAGGATTTTCCCGAGGAAGAGGCGTCGCTGGAATCTGTCGAACTTGCGTCAGTGGACTTCTTCTTCGATTTGGTCGTCTTCTTTGCCGGAGTGGTGCTCGAATCGCTTGAATCGGTGGCCTGCGCTTTCACAGGAGCAGCGCTTGCAAGCGCCAGTCCAAGTCCAGCGGAAATCAAGAATGCAAACACATACTTCTTGAATCGCTTCATGTTGTTTCCTCCCCAGTTTGCGCGATTTCGTAGGACTCCGAAAGGCGTGCCACGACGCGCTTTTACGCGTGCACCGTGCGTTTAGCACTAGGCGTTTAGCCCTGCGGGAGCGAGACTTTCGCGTTACGAGTTCGACGAGCTTGCCCAGCTCGTGCCTCCCAAGATCTCCGCGCTTCCGCCCAGATTGGTTTTAGCGGCGTATGGAGTGATGCCGCCTTGGTAGAAACCTTAACGATTCGTTGACCGACCGCTCAGGCTGGAGTGGTCGCAAGAAATAAATCAATAAACGTGTACGAACTGATCCAGGGTGAGACCACGCTCTCGGATCCCAGCCGGTTCGGCTTGGAGCGGATTCTAATGCTTGCCGGGTGACAATTCAATGTGAGAACTGAAAAACGACGGGAGGAAGATGGGGCAGGGAAACGTCGAGCAGCGGGAAGGGCATTTTGGGCTTGCATTCCGGCAGGTCTTATATGAATATGAATTCATGTTCATAATATGACTATGAATTGGAGACTAATTCGAAGCGGTTTTATTATTTGGCTGGGCGCAACGCTCGCTTTGCGATTCTGGGGCCAGCACCTCTTACGTCCTGGCGACTGGAAGGGCACTCTGATTTTATTTGCGGTGACGTTTCCGCTGATCGCGTGGCCCGTGCGGCGTTTGTGCGCTGGAGCGGGGCTGCCTGAATCGGAATGGCTTCGTGGTGGTACGGCGCTGCTGCTGCCTACGCTCTTGCTGGATCCTTTTTCGAGCGCGTTTTTCCCGGTCGTGTTTCCGAATATGTCTCCGGAGGTGGCGGGTGTTTTCGGAGGCTGGATGCTTTGGTGCTGTGCCGGGGGACTGCTTGGCGTGAGTCTAAGGTTGCCGAGGCGCGGATGAGGTCGGTGGAGCTGAGGATCGAACTGCTGTGAAGAAGCGTCCCGATCTGCTTGCGGGGGAGGAGCTGCCGTCCGATCCGCGGCAGAAGCGCTCGGTTGACAAGCGCGAGCGGCTCAAGGAAGCCGGGCTGGGGCTCTTCGGCGAAAAGGGGTATGAAAGCACTTCGATCGAAGCGATTGCGCAGCGCGCCAATCTTGCCGTGGGGAGCTTCTACCAGCACTACCGATCGAAGCGACAGCTTTTGCTGGCGCTGATGGAGGAGCTGCTCGAGAAATTAAGCCAGCTTGAGTTTCGTCCGGAGCCAGCGGCGGATACGCTGTCTGTGATCCGCGGGCTGCTGTCCCGTTCGTTTGCGCATGACCTTCGCTATCTGGGCGCATATCGTGCCTGGCAGGAGGCGGCGCTCACGGACGCTGGGCTGGCCAGGAAGCAAAAGCAGATTCATGCATGGACCACGGGGCGCGTAGCGGCGGTGTTCGAGAGACTTGTGCAGCTGCCCGGCGCCAGGAAAGGCCTCGACCTAGCGGGACTGGCGCGTGGGATGGATGCCTTGTTCTGGAGCTTGCTGGGGCAAGCGGTGCGAATGCCAAAGCCGGAGCTCGATCGGTGGGTGGCATCGTGCACGCACCTGATTTACCATGCGCTTTTCACGGATTCCCTCAAGATGGAAAAGTGAAGGACTCCTTGAAGCGCCACCAGGTTGGACTTTGAGTAGAACTTCGAGTAGAACTTCGAGCGAACTTCGAACCTCAGCAATCACCTTCGAGTTACCGCAGATTTAAACGAACACATGAATGCGCTCGATAGGCTCGTGTCGCTACGCCGACATCTCCAGGAGAAAATTAGTTCAGGCACGAGGACTCCGATTGTGAGTTGAAGCGATACTTTCGTCCTCAATTATGCGGGCTCGCCGTCCTTGAAATTTCCTCTGACTCGTGCGAGCGTTAGCTCCAGTTCTCGCTAACTTTTAATTTTGGGTTTAGGTAAGGTGATTGATGACCACGCATCCATCTGGTCCCGCTGATCCATCCGTGCCAGCGACAGCAAAACGGATCGCGGTGATTCCCGGCGACGGTATCGGCAAGGAAGTGATTCCCGAGGCGGTGAAGGTGCTCAGCGCCGTAACGGCGGCGTCCGGGAAGAAGCTGGCGCTGACGGAATTCGATTGGGGCGCGGACCGGTACCTTCGAGATGGGACAACTCTACCAGCCGATGCGGTGGAAATGTTTCATCGCGACTTCGATGCGATCCTGCTCGGGGCCATGGGCGACCCGCGCGTTCCGACGAACGTGCATGCGGCGGATATTTTGCTGGGGTTGCGTTTCAAGCTCGATCTATATGTGAATGCACGGCCTTGCGTGCTGTTTGACCAGCGTTTTACGCCGCTAAAGAACCGCAGCGAGAAGGACGTGAATTTCATCGTCTTCCGCGAGAACACCGAAGGACTTTACGTGGGGATGGGCGGCTTTTTCAAGAAGGGAACCGGGGACGAGATCGCGACGCAGGAGGATCTGAACACGCGCAAGGGCGTGGAACGGATTATTCGCTACGCCTTTGAATATGCGCGCAAACGCGGGTTGAAGCGCGTGTGCATGGCCGACAAGTCGAATGCGCTCGCGTTTGGTCATGACTTGTGGCAGCGCGTGTTCAAGCTGGTTCGGGCCGAGTATCAGGACATCGAAGCGAGCCACCAGTATATTGATAATTTGTTGATGCAGATGGTTCGCGACCCGTCGCAGTTTCAGGTGATTGTGACTTCAAATCTGTTCGGCGACATTGCGAGTGACCTGGGAGCGCAGCTTGCGGGAGGCCTGGGCCTGGCTCCCTCCGGCAATATTCATCCGGGACAAGTGTCGCTCTTTGAGCCGGTGCACGGTTCGGCACCCAATATTGCGGGAAAGAATATTGCGAATCCGATGGGTGCCATCCTTACAGCGGGAATGATGCTCGACTATCTTGGCTGGGCGGACGAAGGGCGCGCGGTTGAAGGAGCCGTCCGTGCAGCACTTCGGGAGGGAAAGATTCCCGCGGAACTCGGCGGCTCGCTGGGGACGCGTGATGTGGGTGATTGGATCGCGAGTCAGATTACAAAGGCGGGAATTGCTCACGTTTAAGATTGCAAGCCTTACTTGCACGGGAATGCGAATGCTTCTGCCGAGATCTCATACTTCACTTGAATGCAGCAAATGGATAAGCCCGGAAGGGAAATACAATCAGAAGTTGAAGCGATTCCCGAAAAGCTGGCCGATGCGTTCGCGTGTCCAAAATATGAAGTGATGCATTCACCGCAAGTCGCAGATCTAATCCGAAACTTCTAGAGATTTTCTTAATGCCACCCCAAGAGTATTTCAACTATAGGTATAGCTGTCGGCACGTCGACGACCGCCTTCAAAAACTTTCGCCAAAAGCGCTCCCAGCACAAAGCCGCCGACGTGGGCCCACCATGCTACTCCGCCCATACTCGCCCCGCGTGGAGCATTCAGCGCGCTGACCCCGCTGAGGAATTGGATGGCGAACCAGAGCCCGATGAAGACGATGGCTGGAATCTGTGCGGTAAAGAAAAAGACGAAAAGCGGAACGAGAGTCAAAATTCTCGACGAGGGGAAGAAGACCACATAGGCGCCGAGAACTCCGGAGATTGCACCGCTCGCTCCGATGGACGGTAGACTCGAGCCCCAACTAAAAAGGGCCTGGGCCAGTCCCGAGCCGATTCCGCAGATGAAGTAAAAGAGCAAGTACGAAATAGGTCCCATCCTGTCTTCCACCGCGCCACCAAAAATCCAAAGAAACCACATATTGCCCAGGATGTGAAGAAAACCGCCGTGGAGAAACATGCAGGTGATGAGTGGCAGGAACGCTGCTAGCAGCGTGTAGTGTCCACCGGTAAGAGCCAGCTGCATTTTTAGAGGAACCAAGCCGAAGGTCCTGATGAGGGCGTCGTTGGCCGCATTCGACAGGCTGATCTGATAGCAGAAAACCATGACATTCACGACGATCAATAGGATCGTGACTACAGGAACGGAACGCCGGGCCATCATGTTCTTGAGAGGGATCATGCTTCCAGGCCCAGATTGGCCGAGACGGCGGCGCGAGATGCCTCGGCTAATGCTTTATCTGTATGAGCGCGCTCGGAACGCTCACCACGGCGGCGCAGCCTGTCGATTTCGATGAGCGTCGCGATTCCACCGCGGGCGCCGTGGCCTTCACAGTTCAAGCCCGCGGCCGCGCAGCTGAATTCGAGTATCTCGTCGACAGGCCACCCGTGAACAATGCCATAGGCGAACGCGCCGTGGAAAACATCTCCGGCGCCGGTCGTGTCGACGGTGCGCACTCGAAAGCCGGGGCACAGATGGAACCTCAGGCCGTTCCACACGAGTACGCCGAGGCGCCCAATGGTCGCACCCGTCAAGCAGCACTTGAACTGCGCATGCATCTTGGGAAGCGACTTCAATAAGTTCTGTTCACCTGTGAGTCGCGCGGGGAAATCTTTCGAGGTAATCGCGAAATCGATATATTCAAGTAATTCTTCAACTCCATGGTAGCGGTTATCGAAATCGGCGAGGACGAGGATACCCGCTTCTCGCGCCCATTTGGCTGCTTGCGTGGAGGCTGCCGTGTCGTGTCCGTCGATGAGCAGCACGCGCGCACCCGCAATCCAATCCGGCCGTAAATCTTCAGGACGGAGGGCGATCTGCCGGTCGCGTTTCCAGAGAACGGTGCGCTCGCCGGATTTCTCGTCGACGAGGATAAAGGCCGACTGGCTCATGCAGTCGGGGGCCACGATCCAGTGCGCGTCGACGCCCTCACGGGCCATTTCCTCTTGCTGGAATTTTCCGGCTTCGTCGTCGCCTATTTTACCGATGTATTTGGTGCGTAAGCCCCAGCGCTGGCAGGCGGCGATGGCGCTTGCCGTCTGTCCTCCTGCGCGGCGCTCAGCGGAGAGAATCTCTACTTTTGAATCGAGCGCGGGGAAATTAGGAAGGCGAATGACGACGTCTGTAGCGTTGATTCCGACGCCGACAACGTCGACAGGCGATGGCTGTAGGTCGTGCACGAGATAATTATCTTCGCGTGTGCGGACAAGTGCGAGGAAATTCACGCACCCTGAAACAAGGGCGTTGAGCGGACAGAAGACGCTTAAAGGGATACTTAAAGATAAGATTCTGACGAGAATATTCACGTTGACTCCAAGAAAATTCCGGCCTCAACGAAAACTTCAAGTACGATCAAGCGCGTTTATTATTTGCGCGGCGTGAGTGCCTGTGATAAAAATTTTTGTTTCGCATAACGCGCGTCGGCGCGCCGACACCTGATGCCAGTCCACGAATCTGAGGCGATCATTCTTCAAAGCTATCCGTTAGGTGAAGCGGACCGGCTAGTGAGTTTTCTTTCGCGAACTATGGGTCGAGTGCGCGGGGTTGCGGCCGGTGCGCGGCGCACAAAGAGCAGGTTCGGTTCGACGCTCGAGCGACTCTCGCATGTGCGTATCTGGTTCTTCGAGCGACCATCGCGCGACTTGGTGCGTATCAATCAGTGCGAGTTGATTGAGTCGTTTCTCGATGCGTTTCGCGATTACACCGCAGGGGTCGCGCTGGCGATTTTCAGCGAAGTGACTGAAGCGGTGTTGCCGGAGCATGAGGCCTCGGATCCGAACTTCCGTCTGTTGCTGCTGTCGGCTCAGGCGGTGAAGAAAACCGGTAAGCCGGAACTGGCGATGGCTTATTTCACTTTATGGACCGTAAAACTCGGTGGTTGGCTGCCGCCACTTGATGCTTGTGCGCGATGCGGACAGGGCGCTCGGCCGCGTCCGAGGCCGCTTATTTTTCGCGAAGCGCTTCGGCACTGATGTGCGGGAAGTGTCGTGTGCCGGGACTGCGCGTGATTTCCGTGGCAGCCTTGGCAGCCGCACGTCGAATGCTGGCGGAGCGGCTCGACAAGTTGGATGAACAAATGATTCCTCCGCGCGCCGCGCGAGAACTAAGCGATGTTATGCTCGACGTCATCGAACATCAGATCGATCGCAAGTTGCAGGCGAGGGAACTCTTGGAGAAGCCGGCGTGAAGAGAAGCGACCAAACTACAAATCATCGTCAGAAACTTCAATCGCAACGCGCATCTGCGAAGGGGCTCACCTTCCAAGACCTTCTATTAACACTTGAAGAGTATTGGGCGAGTCGAGATTGCGTCCTGCAGCAACCGTACGATGTAGAAGTGGGCGCGGGCACAATGCACCCGGAAACGTTCCTGCGGGTGCTTGGCCCTGATCCTTATCGAGTCGTTTACGCGCAACCGAGCCGACGCCCGGCCGATGGCCGGTACGGCGAAAATCCGAATCGACTTTTCAAGCATACGCAGCTTCAAGTGATACTTAAACCTTCGCCGCCCGACGTGCAGAACCTATATCTGGAAAGCCTTGCGGCTGTTGGAATCAATTTGAAGGAACATGACATTAAATTCGAAGAGGACAACTGGGAAGCGCCGACGTTGAGCGCCTGGGGCATGGGATGGCAGGTGATGCTGGACGGCCTTGAGATTACGCAGTTCACTTACTTCCAGCAGTGCGGCGGGCTTGACCTCGATCCGATTTCCGTTGAGCTCACCTATGGGCTCGACCGCATCGCCGCTTATCTACAGGGCGTCGATAATGTTTTCGACGTGCGTTGGTCAGATACCGTCAGCTATGCAACGGTGCGCCTGGCGGAGGAGCAGCAGTTCTCTGCGTACAACTTTGAATATGCTGATGCCGCCACAACGCGGAAACAGTTTGACCTTTACGAGGCGGATGCGTCGCGTTTGCTGGCAGCGTATCCCACGGCGAAAGGGAAGGATCGTTTGCGATTTCCGCTGCTTCAGGCCTACGAGTTTTGCTTGAAGTGTTCGCACCTCTTTAATGTGCTCGATGCGCGCGGGGCAATTTCGGTGACGGAGCGGGCGGCCATGATTGCACGCGTGCGCAAGCTGGCCACGCAAGTTGCGAAGGCCTGGCTCGATCAGCGCACCGTTACATCGCAGCCGCAACTTGCCGAGGCTCGGGCATGAAGAAGAGCCAGGGAAAGATCAGCGCGACTGCGGCAGGTGACTTCCTTTTCGAGATTGGCTGCGAAGAACTTCCGGCTGGGATGATCCCAAAGGCCTCGAACGAACTTAAAGCGATACTTGAGAAATATTTTTCGACGAATGGTTTGATCAACGCCAGTAATCGGACAGAAGCTTTCGGCGGACCGCGACGACTAACGGCGATTGCGCATGGTGTTCGCTTGCGCCAGAAAGATGTTGTTCGCGAAGTGATGGGGCCGCCGAAACAGGTTGCATACGACAATCTCGGCGAACCAACGCGCGCTGCAATGAGCTTCGCGGAGAAGCAGGGAATTCCAGTGTCGAAGCTTGTGATCGTGAATACCCCGAAAGGCGAATACGTTTCGGCGACGCAGTTGATCGAAGGCCGCGCCGCTTCGAAAGTTCTCGCTGAAGTGCTACCTCAAGTGATTCAGGAGATCATCTGGCCACGCTCGATGTATTGGACAGGGGCGCATGGTCCTCGATTTATCCGGCCCATTCGCTGGATTGTTGCGATGCTGAACGGAAAGGTGGTGCCGTTTTCATTTGCGGGGATAAATTCAGGTAATCGAACCGACGGTCACCGCTTCCTGGGCAAGCGAAATATTTCGGTGAGCGGGCCACGAGACTACGAGTTAAAGCTCAAGAAAAACTTCGTGATTAGCCGGCCGGAGGAGCGCCGCACGAAAATCGAAACGGAGGTTCGTTCGCAAGCCGCCCGCAAAAATTTGCGGGCGCATGAAGATGAAGCGTTACTTGAGCTCGTAACTTACCTCAACGAATACCCGACGGTGATCGCGGGCAATTTCGATCCAAACTTCCTAGCGCTCCCTGACGAGATCCTGATCACAGTGATGCGCGACCATCAAAAATATTTTGCGTTGGAGGCCCGCGGGGGACGGCTCGCACCGAATTTTCTTGCAGTAATAAATCTCAACAAAGACTCGAAGGGGCTGGTACGGGCGGGACACGAGCGAGTCCTGCGTGCACGGTTTGCCGACGCGCAATTTTTTTGGGAGACGGATCAGAAGTGTCGGCTCGCCGACTACTTACCAAAGCTCGCCCACGTTACCTATGAGCGCCGGCTTGGAAGTTACTTCGACAAAGTAGAGCGCATGCGCGCGATCGCTCGCTGGCTGGCTGAGCAATGGTTCAGTTCCGGAATTACCGGTGGCGATGTGGCGGGATCTGATCGCGCCGCGGAGCTTGCGAAGTGCGATCTCGTGACAGAGATGGTGAAGGAGTTCACCGAGTTGCAGGGAATTGTTGGCGGCCTCTACGCGCGTGCGCAGGGCGAGCCGGAAGAGATTTCCTGGGCCATCTATGACCACTATAAGCCGCTCGGACTTGATGATCCGATCCCGCGCAACTTAACGGGGTGCGCGGTCGCGCTCGCGGACAAGCTTGATTCACTCGTCGCGTGCTTTGCAGTGGGTGCAGCGCCAACGGGTTCAAGCGATCCGTTTGCGCTGCGCCGTGCGGCCCTTGGAATTGTGAAGATTATCCTGGAGCGCAAAATTTCGATTTCGATCTCAGCGGTAGTGTCGGCTGCCGCCCGTGCGTTGCGCGAGCATGCACCGAAGATCAACGCTTCGGAGGCCGTTGAGAAGCAGGTCCTCGATTTCCTCCTGGAGCGGGCAAAGTTCATCTTGCGCGAGCGGCGGGGATTTGCTTATGACGAAATCAATGCTGCCTTTGCTGCGGGCGCGGACGACCTTGTTGATGTGGCCGAGAGGGTGGAAGCATTGAAGGCGATCCGCAATACCAAGAATTTTGCTCCGCTGGCGGCTTCGTTCAAACGCATCCGGAACATTCTCGAGAAATCCGCGACTGCCGGAGACAAGAACCAGGCGGGAGTGAACAAGGAACTACTTCGGGACCCGGCCGAGCAGCAACTCAATCTTGTCGCGCATAAAATCGGAGAGGAAGCTACGCGCCGAAAGAAGGCGAAGAAGTACCGCGAGGCCCTAGAAAAGATTTCTGAGCTGCGACCGTCGGTGGATTTCTTCTTTGACAAAGTTCTAGTAATGGCTGAAGAAGCGGATGTGCGCCGGAACCGCCTCGCGTTGCTCGGGAACCTCTTGAAGGAGTTCTCGACGATCGCGGATTTCTCGGAACTGGGTGGTGACGAGTCGAAGGATTCTCTTAGGAATCCTGCGCGCGGCTGAGTTGCGTGGCTGAGCTTTTACTTGAAGTGTCGTTGTACAGTTTTTGTCGCCACGCCGACTTGTAAGGTGGTGGTTCAAGGTGGCCGGGGGTCTGTTTCGCTATTTTCAGTAGTTGAGGAGAAACATGAAATACGTCTATTTCTTCGGGGCGGGAAAAGCGGACGGCTCCGGCGACATGAAAGAGATTCTCGGAGGCAAGGGAGCCGGCTTGGCCGAGATGACGCGAATTGGTTTGCCGGTACCGGCGGGCTTCACGATCACGACAGAGGCGTGCGATTACTACTTCAAGCATGACCGCAAGTATCCGAAAGAGCTTCGCGCTGAAGTTGCGAAGAATCTGGCACGACTCGAGAAACTCACAAAGAGAAAACTTGGCGACGCCAAGAATCCGCTGCTGGTGAGCGTTCGTTCCGGTTCCGCGAAATCGATGCCCGGCATGATGGAGACGATCCTGAATCTGGGTCTGAATGAAAAATCGGTGGAGGCGCTGGCGAAATCTACGCAAAACGAGCGCTTTGCTTACGACGCGTACCGCCGGTTCGTGCAGATGTATTCGAGCGTCGTGATCGGCCTGCCGAAAGAGGATCTCGAAGCCCGTCTCCGCGCGATGAAGAAATATCTCGGCGTGACTGATGACACGCAGGTGACGGCACAGGGCTGGCGGCAGCTGGTCGGCGAATACAAGGAATACTATAAACGCAAGACCGGTAAGCCGTTACCGGAGGATCCTGAGGAACAATTATGGGGAGCGATTGGCGCGGTTTTCGAATCCTGGATGGGCGAGAAGGCTGTGACTTATCGGCGCGTGGAGAAAATCACCGGTCTGCTTGGCACCGCCGTGAATGTGGTTCAGATGGTGTTCGGCAACACCGGCGACAAGTCGGGAACGGGCGTGTGTTTCACTCGCGACCCCTCCACCGGCGAGAAAGTTTTCTTCGGGGATTTTCTGTTGAACGCGCAGGGCGAGGACGTCGTTGCGGGCATTCGCACGCCGATGCATTTGCGGGAATTGAAATCGCGCATGCCGAAGGTTTATCAGCAACTCGAGCGTGTTCGAGCAAAGCTTGAAAAGCATTATCGCGACATGCAGGACATGGAATTTACAGTCGAGAACGGGACGCTCTACATGTTGCAGACGCGAACCGGCAAGCGTTCGCCGGCGGCCGCGTTCCGAATAGCCGTCGATATGAAAGGTGAAGGCCTGATCAAACTTGAAGAAGCACTTGAACGCATCAAGGACGAAGACGTCGAGCGGCTCTTCTATCCCGTGCTCGACCCTGCGCTGCCGCGGAAGGAATTTCAGACGCGAAAAATTGCGGAGGGCATCAACGCGGTGCCGGGCGCTGCGGTTGGCAAGGCCGTGTTCACAGCCGCAGAGGCAGAGGAGTGGGCGTCGAAGGGCGAGAAGGTAATCTTGGTGCGTCGCGAGACCAGCCCCGAGGACGTCGGCGGCATGTATGTTGCGCAGGGGATTCTTACGGCGACCGGCGGCAAGACGAGTCACGCGGCTGTGGTCGCGCGCGGATGGGGAAAGTGCTGTATCGTCGGGGCTGAAAAACTCGACATCGACTCCGAACAGAAAAAGATGAGTTCGAATGGCCGGGTCGTAAGAGAGGGCGAGTGGATTACGCTCGACGGCGGAGACGGCTCGGTTTACACGGGTGAGATCGCGTTGGTACGCCCGGAGCCGCCCAAGGCCTATGAAACCATCATGAAATGGGCCGATTCGGTGCGTGAAATCGGCGTTCGCGCGAATGCCGATACTCCCAAGGATGCGCGCGTGGCTCGCGAGATGGGCGCCGAAGGCATCGGACTGACGCGCACCGAGCACATGTTCTTCAAGGATTTCGAGCATCCGGAGAAAAGCATTGAACGGCAACGCGCGATTCAGGAAATGATTCTGGCGGAAACGCAAGAAGCGCGGCGCAGGGCGCTCGACAAACTACTTCCGTTTCAGCGGCGCGATTTCGTGGGGCTGTTCGAAGCGATGGACGGACTTCCGGTAACCATTCGGCTGATCGATCCGCCGCTGCATGAGTTTGTACCTCACGATCAGGGGAAGCAGGAAGAATTGGCAAAGGAATTAGGGACGACGCGTGAGGCAATTGAGCGCCGCGTGGAGCAGTTGCACGAAGCAAATCCTATGCTGGGCCACCGCGGCTGCCGTCTGTGCATTACGTATCCGGAAATTCTCGAGATGCAGGTGCGCGCGATCATCGAGGCAGCAATTGATTGTCAACGGCGGGGCATTAAAGTGATACCTGAGATCATGCATCCGCTTACTCTCGACAAAAAAGAGATGGAAATTCTCGAGGAAGCTACTCGCCGCGTGGCCGATCCCATCATTCAACAAGCTAAAGTGAAGCTTCACTATCTCGTCGGTACGATGATCGAGCTTCCGCGGGCCGCTTTGCTCGCAGACCAGATTGCGGAAGTGGCGGAGTTCTTCTCATTCGGCACGAATGACCTGACGCAAACTGTGATGGGGCTCTCGCGTGACGATGCGGGCCGATTCCTGCCGGAATATGTGGATGAACGCAAAGCTGGAATCTTTCAAAGCGATCCGTTTCAGTCGCTCGATATTCCCGGGGTCGGGATGCTGGTCGAGTGGGGAATCAAGCGCGGCCGCGCCACTCGTCCGGACCTAGAAGTCGGGATCTGCGGTGAGCATGGAGGCGACGGGCCCAGCGTGAAATTTTGCCACCGGGTCGGGATGGATTACGTCAGCGCCTCGCCATTCAGGGTCCCTGTTGCGCGCCTTGCCGCGGCTCAGGCTGTAATTGAGGAAAAGAAAAGCGGGAAGAAATCCGCGGGCAGGAGAGCTCGCGCGCCACATTCACATTAAGGAGACAGAACGCCATCCGTTCCCTCGATAGCCGTCCACTAATCATTGGCATTTGCGGCGGCACCGGCTCCGGCAAAACCACCATTACGGCGCGAATCATCGAAACGCTTTCCGAAGCGAACGTTATCGTTCTCGAGCAGGACAACTACTACAAAGATTATCCGGGCATGCCGTTCGAAGAACGCGTGAAGCAGAATTTCGATCATCCCGATTCGATGGATACGCAACTGCTGACCGAGCACGTCCGTCGGCTTCGCGAAGGTCAGGCGATCGAGCGGCCCACTTACGATTTCGCGAATTTCCGCCGGGCAGATGCCACCGTACGGATCTCGCCGCGCTCGGCAATCATCATCGAGGGAATTCTGATTTTCGAGAATAAGGCGCTGCGCGATTTGATGGACATCAAGATTTTCGTGGATACGGACGCGGATCTGCGATTTATTCGGCGCTTGGTGCGCGATATCCGCGAACGCGGCCGCACCATGGAAATGGTGGTCGATCAATATATGGCAACGGTGCCGCCGATGCACATGGAGTTTGTGGAACCGTCGAAACGCTACGCGGACGTGATAATTCCAGAAGGCGGATATAACGAAGTGGGAACCGATCTGGTGATTCAAAAGATTCGTTCGTTGGTGCCGCGCTGATTAGATTCAGGCGCGGGCGGCTACGCCGCTGGGCTTGATCACGCTATCGGCGAAGCGCTCCATTTCTTCAAGCTGCGGGCTGAACTGCAACAGCAGCAGATCGACTCCGGCACGCTCGAATTCGCCGATGCGATCGGCCACCTGATGCGGCGTGCCGATCAGGCCCGAACGAAGTCCGCGATTCGATACGGAATAATCTTCGAGCGAGACGCGTTGCTCGAGCTGCGTATTTGCGAGCCACTGTTCGTAGTTCTTGTAGCCTGCCGCGTTCTGCTTCACGTCGGTGATGCGTTCCACTTCCTTTTTCGCCGCAGCTTCCGTTTCGCGCACCACAGCGTAGCCGGCGACGCCATATTTCATCGGCGGCAGACCTTTACGCTCGCGGCGCTCGGCCATGTCACGAACCTTGGGAGCGATGCGATCGGGCGGGTCGCCGTGCATCACGTAGGCGTCACATTTCGTCGCGATTAATTCCTTCGCGGCTTCCGATTCGCCGCCCGCGTAGATCACTGGACGCGGTTTCGCCACCGGTTTCGGTTGCAGCACGAGATCAGTCACCGAATAGTATTTGCCGGTGTAAGAGAAATGGTCTTGTTTCCAGGCCTGGTCTACTACATCAAGCCACTCCGAGGTGCGCGCGTAACGGTCGTCGTGCTGATCGAATTGCACTCCGTATTTTTTGGCTTCCTCAGCCCACCACGACGAGACGACGTTGAGCGAGACGCGGCCGCCGGAGATGTTGTCGATATTCGCGGCTTGCTTGGCGAGTAGTGCGGGAAGGTGAAACGTGGGTCGTACAGCGATCATCAACTCGAGCCGCTCGGTGACGGCTGCGAGCGCTGCAGAAGTGGACCAGGCATCGAGGGACGGCGCATCGACGCCCTTAATATCGTTCAGATTCAGCTCGGCGATGAGAGAAAGGTCGAAGCCAATTTGTTCGCTGCGGCGAGCCAGACGCGAGACGTAGTCCCACGTCGCCGCCATCTGCTCGTCTTCGACATTGCGCAGCCACCCGCCAAACACCGGCATCCAGTATCCGTAACGCATTACCGCGCCTCCTGCACTAGATAATCGACGAGGCGCTCAAAGGGATTGAAACCGACGACGCGCGGTCCATCGGAGACGAAATTCGAGAGAGCGTTGATGTCGTAGTAGTAGAGCTGGCCGTCGCGGTCGTCGATGATGTACTCGACGCCGCCCACTTCCACTTTCGCGGCGCTGAAAATCCGTTCGACCGCAGCGATCACGTCTTCCGGCGGGCGGTAGCCTTCGACGCGCAGGCCGGTCTTCGGCCCTTCCACCACGCATGCTGTTTCGATCTTGGCGCCGTCGGTTGTCTTGCAGATGTCCATCGGGCATAGGTCAAAGGTGTCGCCCGAGGTGAACACCTTGATGCCGTAGAGATATTTGTAGCCGAGCGTCTCGACGCGCGTGATATGCCCGTCGCGTGCGGGAATGAATTCCTGGACGATTCCTGTGCCGTCGAGGCCGAACTGTAATTTATCTTCGCGTGTCGCCGCTTCAATCTGCTCGGGCGAATCGAAGCGCACAATGCCTACACCGCTGCCACCGATATTCGGCTTGATCACCACAGGGAAGCGCATTCCGCGCGCTGCATCGGCAGCCTGGCTTGGATGATTGATTACGACCGAGCGAGGATATGGAAGGCCGAGCGTTTCGAGAAGCGAAAGTTGGAGAGCCTTTGACGTCTCATTGCGAAATCCTTCGCTTCCGTTGATGACGCGCACACCCATGCGTTCGAGGTGCGCGAGATAACTAAGGGTATAGAAAATCGCATGGGCGTTACCGCGGGTCCATGCAGAAGGGCTCATACGGTTGAAGATCAGGCCGAACTGCTGGGTGCCATTAGGCGAGACGTCGAAGTGGTGACGCGCTGCATCAAGGCGGACATAGGGAACGCTGCGGCGGTCCATTTCTGCGAATACTGGCTCGAACCAGCGTGGATGCTCATAATAAACGCCGATTGGCCGCTTCGAGTACTTCAAATTTTCCTCCACCAGGGTGCGGTCACGGCTCGCCGTGTCTGCACAAAGCATTTTACATGGTTGGAATCACTAAAAGGGTTGGATGCGCGTGGTGAGGAATCGTTTCGCGCGATTCTTGCGGCACAGACGATATTGGTCCGTGTCAGTGAGTTTTCAACTTCGCAACAATGTCGCGGTGCATCTTAGCGCGTTCGCGATAGACCGCGCACTGCAGCTCCAGACTCGCGCGATGATCCGGCGGAAGCTTTGCGGCAATGATCTCGCAGTGATTCGCGGCATCGTCCCACCGCTTGGCGTCTTCTTCGGTAAACGACAGCAACTCCTTAGTACTCTCGTCCAACGCATCCTCCTGGGCCAGGTCCCAGAAAAACGGACGAGTGTATCACCAAATTCAGATTTTGCGATGTTCAAGAAAGAGCACGTAGGCGGTGGGATACGGACTCATTTCAATGACAGAAGTACGGCACAGCAAGCGCTCAGGCTTGCTGTGTCGCACCAGCGTCGGGGGATGCTTAGGGTTGCTGTGAATCCGTGGTTCTTCGCCTCAGAATCAGCCCGAGCAGGCCTGCGCCTGTCAGCAGGAGTGTGCAGGGCTCCGGGACGGGCTCTCCCTCGAGTGAAAAGGAGGCATTGAACGGCCCCTGATGGGTAATGTCCGTTCCAACGCGCAACCAGTCGGGCTGGAGATCCTCGTTGCGAGTCCAAGTCTGTAGATCAGTAATGCCGGCAGGAAAGGGCGTTGTGCCAGAGCCGCTGATCGGCTTCGGAGCTGACAACCAGAAAAAGTCTCCGGTGCTTAACTCGACCTGCGGGGCAAAAAAGTAGTGACCCGCCGCGAGCATGTCGCTCGTAATGGAAAATGAAAGCTGTACTTCTTGGCCAGTTATCGGGCCTTCGCCGCCTGTAAATACCGTCGGTAACGGATGAATACCGTTCAGGACAGAATTGGCTGCGGTAAAGCTTGAGTTGAGCAAATTCGCCGAGAACGTCAATTCACCCGAACCGGAATCACGACTGTTTAACGCTACATCCGATGGCGAGTTGGCTCGGGTGGGCACTCGTCCGTCGGGTGGAACGGTGGAGTCCAGCGGGAAAATTCGGTAGAACTCAATGGTCACGCTCGTGATATCAGAGAGGCTAACCCCTGTGGGGAGCAAGCCAGTAAACGTGCCGCCGGTAATTGAAGTAGCCTGACTTATGAAGAAATCATCAGCGGTTTCAATCTCGATTTTGCCCCCGCCCGATGGCCGCGAAGCGGTGGCGATCAATCCATCGGGATTCCCGGTACTAAACACCACATCATCGGCCCTAGTGGATGGAGCAAAAATACAGAAAACGAGAAGCGAAGCAACAAGTATGATGCGGGTCATAGTAGTAGCTCCGTTGGGCGGGCTGGGACACCGCTGTTGCAACTTCTGCGAGCAATTTCTTCTCCGTGTTCTGGGTAGCGATGTGCACGACTTACGGGACCTGTGCGCAAATCTTTGCGCACTTGCGGCAATGGGTTACCTATTCGGAGTCCGCGCGACACTCGCGTAAGCGTTGCAAAGAGGCCGTGAACCGGAGTAACCTCAGGCTGTTTCCAACCCGTCCACTAGCCGGGATGGGTTCGCGCGGCCTCCTGTGCGGGAGGTCGTCCTCACTGTGCAACGCATCGGCGATTTTACGCGGCATCGCCACATAAGAAATATCCGCCAGCAAACGTTCGAATGTCGGGCGCCTATCTCAGAATTCGGCCTGTCCGATCATTTAGAGGAGAGAACGCATGAGCTCACTGCTTGATTCATTGAAAGAGCAAATTACGCCGGACCTGATTCGCGGACTCGCGTCGAGTCTGGGCGAATCCGGCGATGCTGTCCAAAAAGGACTTCTCGGCGGAGCAACCACGATTTTGGCCACGCTCGCGAGTAAGGCACAAGAAGCCGGATTTCTCAGTCAAATCATGAATTTGATTTCGAGCTTCACAACGCGCGGCGCCAGCGCAATGGGTGCGGCAGCGGGCGGCGGAGCGTCCACTGTGACGGGAGCGTCGCAGGCCGGCACCAGTCTATTGAACATGCTTTTTGGCAACAACATTTCGGGCATCCAGAGCAAGATCGCTGAGTTTTCCGGCATGCGTGCCTCGTCGGCGGGAAGTATCCTGGCATCGGCTGCACCGATGGTGCTGGGCACACTTGCATCGAAAGTGAGTGGCCAAGGGCTGACGGCAAGCGGGCTTGGCAATTTGTTGGCCTCCGAACTGCCGAGCTTGCGTAGCTTCCTTCCCTCGGGCCTTTCGATTCCAGGACTTTCAAGCGTTACGTCACGCGCGTCGCAGATTACAGAGGAACCTCGAACGATTGGAACTCCGAAATGGTTATGGCCCGTGGTGCTGGCTGTGTTGCTGATCGGTGCGCTACTCTGGTTCTCCAACCGAAACACTTCAACCGTGAACAATGCCGTAAACATGGCGGCCAACTCGGCATCGAACGCCGCATCACAAGCCAGCACGGCGGCGTCAAATGCTGCGTCGTCGTTGGGCGCGTTCGTTAAGGCGTCAATTCCGGGCGGCGTTGATTTAAACATTCCCGAGAACGGCATGGAGAGCAAGCTACTCGTGTTCATTCGGGATCCCAACGCGCAGCCGAGCCGCGAAACGTGGTTCGAGTTCGACCGGCTGAATTTTGACACCGGCGGAGACCATCTGCAGCTTACTTCGCAAGAGCAGCTGGAGAACATCGCCAAAATTCTGAGAGCCTATCCGAATGTCCACGCGCGAGTCGGCGGCTACACGGATACTCAAGGCGACCCGGCGGCGAATCTGAAGCTGTCTCAAGATCGTGCGAACGTCGTGATGGCCCAGCTCGTCAGCCTCGGCGTCGATTCCATGCGCTTGGAGGCAAAAGGCTATGGCGCCGATCATCCGGTAGGGGACAACAGCACAATCGACGGGCGCCAGGCCAATCGCCGCATTGCTTTGCGCGTCACTCAGAAATAGGGCGGAGGGTTTTAGTCTCGGTCAGTGGTCAGCGTAACTAGGAGTCGGTAGCCGATTCCTTAAACCGCTATGCTTGGGACGTTGCGTCTCATGGCGGAGAGGACGTTCGCGCCTACCTGAAAATGATCCGCATGTTGGTGAAATCAAAAGTCACGGCGTAGTGTTTCAAGAAATCGCTGCCGAACATACCCGCTAAGTGAAAGCCGAATTCGTTTTCCCAAGGAAACGGGCCGTCATACAGGCCTGGCACGTTTTGCTCCGTAATTTCGCCGACGGTGAATTGCGCCACCGTGTAGGGAATTATTTTCAACATGCCTCCGCCGCCCTGTCCTTCGGTGGCTCTTGATTCATCGAGGTGGATGCCGGCTTGCTGAATTGCGGATTCGGCGAGTTTCACGCCAGCGCCGGCTAACCCGCTGTCCACGAAGAACAGCGACATCGGTTGCGTGTTGACCCGTCCCCAGGCGACCATGAAGTGGTCGCCGGCCATCCACATAGGCACAACAATTCCGTTAGCAACGGCCGTGCTTTTCGCGCCGCTTGGGTTCTTGGGCTGTGTGTTGCGCCCGCCCGATCGCCGGCCCACGCCAGGGGTAACTGAAGGAGAGCCCGCTGCGTCGAACCGCTTCAAGTTCGCCGCGTTTTTCTTGCGCAGGATCAGCTCGCCGGTGCGGTAATCGATTGTCGAAAGAAATTGATAGAGCACGTTGGTGCCGATGCAGCCATTGATCTGCTTCACCCCGAAGCCGCTGGACATAGACCGCAGAGGCATCATCCCCACTGGAATATTTTTCAGCGTCCATGAGCCGAGTGTAAGCGAATCGACGCGTCCACTTTCAACTTGCGCGTGCTGGCCGCCGCTGAATGTACCCTCCACCGAGCCCATAGGCTTCACATTGAGCTCGCGAGCGAATTCAGAATCGAGGAGGAGCTCAGAGCCGCCCGTGTCGATAAAAAACGCGACGTCCGGGCCGCCATTCACCCGCACGTTCACCACCGGTAGTGGATCGGATTTGATGAACGGTAAACGCGTGCTCTCGCCCGCGTCGCGCTCGAATTTGTATGGATCCTCATCTCGAAAGCTTTCCAGCTGGGCTTCATCAAGCGTCAAATAGTTTTTCAGCTTCGCGGCATCGTCCGGGCCAAGCCCCTGCAGCGCGCGGGCTGCATGAAAGAAGTCGTTTTTGCGGTACAGCGCTTCCGCGAGCATGATCTTCGCGTCGGCATCGCCGTGCTTCAAATCGAGCGCCTTGCGCAGCAGCGGCTCGGCGTCGTCGAGCTTGTTCGAGAGCAGCGCGATGTGTCCGAGCTGTAATGCAGCGTGGAAATCCTTCGGATCTTGCGCGGCGATGTCCGCGTAGGCTTTTTGCGCTTCGCCGAAACTGCCGGATTGGAAGAGGCGATCGGCCTGGGCGATTGCTTCGGACGTTGGCTTTGGTTTTTTGTTGTGCCCGGCTGGCTGCGCGGCGGAATCTAGGCCCCCGATTGTTGCCAATGTGACAAATACGAGCGCGCATGTGCGCCTCAAAAAGTGCATTCCTTGCTCCTAAGGTTTATGTGGGCAGTTTAGCAAAAGCTTCGCGAAGATGGTGCGCAAAACGCGTACTCGAAAAGCGGCGAGGCGAATCGGGTGGATTGGTCGGGGTTTGTCGAAACCTACTGGACTATAACTCGCTCGATACGACGATCGGGAACGAACCAAATGACCGCAACCAGCATATACATTGCGACCGAAAGCCAGGGATTCGCGCGCGCAGATAATCGCCAAAACATAAATTGCCACGGACGTCTTGCCTTTGCGGTCGCCGCCAATTGCGACAGCAATCGGCGAATCGGCGCCGTTACAAGCGATCAGCGTCTTCGCGAGAATTGTAAAAGCTATCGCCGCCAGCAATAGCACGACGCCGTAGACCGCCACCGGTACCGCAGCGAAATGGTTCTGACCCATCCAACCGGTTGCGAACGGCACCAGCGACAGCCAGAAAAGAAGGTGCAGGTTCGCCCACAGTGTTGCGCCATTCACTTTTTGAGTAGCGTGGAGCAGATGATGGTGGTTGTTCCAGTAGATCCCGACGAAAACGAAGCTCAGCGCGTAACTGAAGAACGTCGGTATGGCAGGTCGCAAGGCCGCCAGCGATGCGTCGCGCGAGGCGTGCAGGTCGAGCACCATGATCGTGATTATTATAGCGATAACGCCGTCGCTAAAAGCTTCGAGCCGCCCTTTGCTCATGTTTGGTTTTGGACTACCACGCCCGCCGGCATCATACCAAGCCGCGTCAGATTGGAACACGGGTGGATATGGAGGCGTCGCCTGCATCCGTGATCTAGAGGTCTCGCGCTAGTTATACTTGCCCGAAACGGGCCAGCGAGAGAGAATGGCGCGGCGAGCATGCTCAGTGCTTGCAGCAGCTCAACTGAGGGGGACAACCGTGGCCGACAACTATTCCGAGCAGAAAAGCACGCTGGTGATTCGTGTGCCACTCTCCGAGGAAAGCTACGCATCGATCTATTTTTCGAATCACGAAGGCAGGCCGATGAACGCGCGCGAATGGTGGCACTTGAAGCAGGTGGTGGAACTGGCCAGCCACGCGTTCAGTACGCCGGAGGACAAGCCGCAGGGTGCAACGCAGGCGATGGTCGCCGGGGCGTAGTGTAATTCTGGGAAATCTTGGCGGAGTCGAATTCTCAGGTTGCGGCGACGGTGCGCGCGACAGCAGATGCGATTCGAGCTTTTCGAGATTCACGACCAGCCCTGGTTTCCGGATTTTTTGCGACGCGAAGTAGTCGACGCGCTGCAGATGATCTTGGAACGCACGGACGTCTATAGACCGATCGCTGGACGGCTGCGCCAGGCGCTAAGTCGCTCCGGCACCCGAGAAGTACTGGATCTCTTTTCGGGTGCGGGTGGCCCATGGCCCTCCTTGGTGCGGCTCTTTGAAAGCGAGGGCGCACCCCCCATCGAAGTTTTCCTTACCGACAAATTTCCTAATATATCGGACGGTGGCAACGGCGAAACGGATTGTGCGAGCGGAATACACTTTCTCGGCGATCCCGTCGATGCAACAGTAATTCCGGAACGCCTTCAAGGCTTTCGCACTATTTTTTCCTCCTTCCACCACCTTAATCCCGAGCAAGCGGGCCGCTTCTTGCAAGATAGTGCGGCGAAGGGAGAGGGTGTCGGTGTCTTCGAGGTCGCGTCGCGCCACGGCTTCACGTTGCTCTCGATTTTGGCAATGCCGTTGGTCGATTGGCTATTTACGCCGTTTCGCCGGCCGTTTCGCTGGTCCCGCGTGCTGTGGACGTATGTGATCCCCGTGGTGCCGGCCGTTCTCCTTATTGACGGGCTGATTTCCTGCCTGCGGGCATATTCGCTCGCGGACCTGCGCGCGATGACCGCCTGTGTGAGTAACCCCGACTACGAGTGGCAAATCGGCGAGGAATCGAGTGCACTCTTGCCGCTGCGGGTTACTTATTTGGTGGGCTGCCCGAAAAAATTGCTCGCCGCTGATTGATATCTCCGTTTTGCCCTACACATCGCTTCCCGAAAAGTGTTTCACGAACTGCCGATTTCGGGTTTCTGCGACGATTCGCAAGCGCTCGTGCGCGTAATAGACTACGATTTAGTGAGCTGTGTCGATTTCTGAACGCCAATTCGATTCCGTGGTAGTTGGTTCGGGGCCTAACGGGCTTGCGGCGGCGATAACGCTCGCGCAAGCCGGGCAATCGGTGCTGGTCCTCGAAGCCGAGCCAACTATCGGCGGCGGGATGCGTTCGGCGGAGCTCACGCTGCCCGGATTTATCCACGATGTTTGCGCTGCAGTGGTGCCGCTCGCGCTTGCGTCGTCCTTTTTCCGCACACTGCCGCTTGCCCAACACGGCCTCGCCTTCATTCAGCCCGATGCGCCCCTCGCGCACCCTCTTGATGACGGCACGGCCATAATTGTCGAACGCTCGGTGGAGCAAACGGCCGCTGGCCTCGGGCCCGACGGCTCGAACTATACGCGGCTGTTCGGTCCGCTCGCGCGTGACTGGACGAAGCTCGAGCCGCTGGTGCTGGGTGCCTTGAAATTTCCCGAGCACCCAGTAATTGCTGCACGATTCGGCTTGGACGCCTTACGCTCAGCCTCATCACTCGCGAAATCGAAATTTCGCGGCGTGCGCGCTCGCGCGCTTTTCGCAGGCCTTGCAGCTCACTCGATTCTTCCGCTTGAGGATTCGCCGAGCGCGGCGTTCGGTCTGATTCTCGGAATTCTGGCGCATGCCGTCGGTTGGCCAGTCGTTCGTGGCGGTACACGGAAGCTTGCTGACGCGTTGGCCGCGCACTTGCGTTCGCTCGGCGGCGAGATTCGCACAGGCACACGCGTGGCGAGCATCGATGAACTCCCACCGAACGCCACCGTTTTTTGCGACGTCTCGCCGCGCGCACTCGTATCGATTGCTGGCTCGCGACTCACGCCCGGCTTTCGTGCCGCGCTTGAACGCTACCGCTACGCACCGGGCGTCTGCAAAGTTGATTGGGCGCTCGACGCGCCGATTCCATGGAAAGCGCCGGAATGCGCCCGCGCTGGAACAGTTCACGTAGGCGGGACGCTTGAAGAAATTGCCAAGTCGGAGCGCGATGCGTGGAACGGCGTCGAATCTTCAGCGCCGTTCGTATTGGTCGCACAGCCTACGCTATTCGATCCCTCGCGCGCGCCGGCAGGGAAGCACACGGCATGGGGCTATTGTCATGTGCCAAACGGATCGACCAAAGACATGTCGGGCGCGATCGAGGCCCAGATCGAACGCTTCGCGCCGGGTTTTCGCGCGCGTATTTTGCAGCGGAGCGTGATGCTGCCGAGCGATTTGCAACAGCACAATGCGAATTTAGTCGGCGGGGATGTGGAAGGGGGTGCGGTGACGCTCTCTCAGCTCTTCACGCGGCCCACATGGCGACTCTACGCGACGACGGACCCCCATGTCTACATCTGCTCGGCGTCTACGCCACCTGGCGGCGGGGTCCATGGTTTGTGCGGCCACTTAGCTGCGAAACGGGCGTTGCGCAAGTAACCCGTGTGTAACAAGAATTCTGCCCGCTTTTACTGATTCTACTTGGCCTGCAATTCCGCAAGAGCGGCGAGCACTTCTTCGCTGTGCTTGCTGGGGTTCACGTCCATGTATTCCTTCACAATCACTCCATCGGGATTGATCAGGAATGTATGCCGGGCGGAAAGCTTCGCCACGCCAAAATTCATCACCGACCCATACGCTTCGCTCACTTTTTTGTCCGTATCGGCGAGTAGCTTGAAGTTCAGCCCTTCTTTAGCGCAGAACTGCTTGTGCGAATCGGCATTCTGCACGCTTACGCCCAGGATCACCGCGTTCTTTGCCTGATACTGGGGAAGGTCACGCTGGAAATTGTGT
Source organism: uncultured Acidobacteriota bacterium (assembly GCA_963721825.1). Taxonomy (GTDB): domain Bacteria; phylum Acidobacteriota; class Terriglobia; order Acidiferrales; family UBA7541; genus Palsa-295. The sequence goes on from CAVRLE010000007.1 coordinate 127,406, forward strand.
GCTTCGGTGGTGCAGCCGCTGGTGAAATCCTTCGGATAGAAATAAAGCACAACCCACTTGCCCTTGAAGTCGTGCAGGCCGACGGGCGTACCATCCTGCGAAGTAAGTGTGAAATCGGGAGCTGCAGCGCCGAGGGCGGGAGTTTTCGAATCAGCGCCGCGCGTCAAAGTATAACCCGCAAGCACAACCACTAATCCTATGACAGCGAGCAAAGCCTTGCGGTTTGTCTTCGTGGGAGAGGGTTGCAGCATTTATTACTCCTGGGGTAATTTGGGCAGCCGCTATTATGCACGGTTTCGTGCGCCTGCGAAATAAGTTGCAGCGCGCTAGACGATCGCGGCCGCTTCGTCGCGAATCCGCTGCCATGCGCGTTCAATGTGGCCCAGTTCCGTTTGCGATTGACCGATGCTCATTCGCAGCGTGAGACGCTCGTTGAGCCGCGTGTGCGTCAGGTATAGATCGCCGCTTGCGTTCAGCTGGTCCATGATGCGCTGGTTTGCTTCATCGCCTGTCCGGTGGCGGAAGCATACGAGATTCAGCGGTGTAGGCGCGGCGAGTTCGAAGCGCTCGTCGGCGCGTACCCATTCTGCGAACTGCTGCGCCAGCTCCACATGCCGCCGCACATGATGTCGAAGGCCCTCGACTCCGTAGTGGCGAATCACGAACCACAACTTCAAAGCGCGAAAACGCCGGCCGAGCGGAACCTGCCAGTCGCGATAGTCGATTACCGCCCCCGATTCTGTAGCCCGATTGCGCAGATATTCTGGCAACACGCTCAACGCGCGAATGAGCGCGGCTCGGTCTCGCACGTAGAAGCAGTCGCAATCGAAATTGGTGAACATCCACTTGTGAGGATTGAAGCAGTAACTGTCGGCCAGCTCGACGCCATCGTGCGTCCAGCGAAATTCGGGGCAGAGCGCGGCAGTGCCGGACATAGCCGCGTCAATGTGCAGCCAAAGCCCCTCTCCCCGCGCAATTGTGGCTATTTCGCGGACGGGATCGATAGCATTCGACGAGGTCGTGCCGATTGTCGCGCACACGAAAAAGGGGGTCTTGCCGTTGGCACGATCCCGTGCGATCTGCGCCGATAGTGATTCCGGGCGCATCGCAAAAGTTTCATCCACTTCGATCGCGCGCAAATTCGCGCTGCCAATACCAGCTATCTTTGCGTCTTTCTCGAGCGACGAATGAGCTTGCGTCGAAGTGTATGCGACGAGCCTCCCATCGCAGCCTTGCTCGTTCGTCACGAGGTTCGTCGTCCGTTCGCGTGCCGCAAGGAGCGCGCACAATGACGAACTCGACGCCGTATCCTGAATCACGCCGCCGCCCGGGCCGCTCGACGCGAACTCTGCGGGCAGCGCCAGCATGTCGACAAGCCAGTCGAGCACATGTGTCTCAAGCTCCGTACACGCGGGGCTCGTTGCCCACAACATTCCTTGCACACCCAGCCCAGCCGAAAGCATTTCGCCCAGAATTGACGGAAACGAGTTGTTGGAAGGGAAGTAGGCGAAAAAGTTCGGCGATTGCCAGTGCGTGATGCCCGGCAAGACCAGTCGCTCCACGTCTGCCATCATCGCGTCAAACGATTCTCTGCGTTCGGGCGCCTGCGCTGGAAGGGCGGCTCTTAGTCCGCCAGGCTTCACCTGCGACAGTACCGGGAGGGATTCAACTCGCTCGTAGTAGTCGGCGATCCAGTCGACCATCTCTTTGCCACGCCGCCGAAACTCGCTCGGCGTCATGTGGAATGATTGCTTCGGTTCTATCCCTGCCATGTCTCACCTTTCGTCTTCGCGTGCAAACATATCATGCGGCAGCCGTCTACGTGCGCTGGGCCCATCGCGGTCGCACGCTGCGCTTGACCCAATCGTGCGTTAAACTCGATTAGCGATAGGGTGCCAAACAGATGACCGCAGAAAGTCTCAGCGCGAAGCTGTCCGCAATCGTTCTTCCCGATGCCGACGAGCGTCCCGTGCGCCTCGGCTCGTTGTGGGAGTCGCAACCAGCTGTCATCGTTTTTCTGCGCCATTACGGCTGAGTTTTCTGCCGCGAGCATGTCGCGCAGTTGCGCGAGCACGAGGCCGAAATCAAGGCAAGCGGCGCGAATCTGGCGGCGATCGGCATGGGCGATTTCCGATACGCGCGCTTATTCCGCGAAGAGGCCGGCATCGCGTTTCCCCTTCTGATTGATGCGAACCGCGCTGCATACCGTGCCGCCGAATTGAAGAGCGCTAACCTGTTCCACCTGCTGCGTCGCGACAACGCTGTCGCGCGCAAACGCGCCAACGCCGCGGGCCACCGCCAGCACAAACTCGGCGAAAATCCGTTCCAGCTCGGCGCAAGCTTCGTTTTTGGCCCCGGCAATATCGACCGCTTCACCCATATCAGCGAAACATTCGGCGACAACGCGAGCGTTACGGATCTTTTGTCCGCACTTTCGTGCTGAAGTGCGCGAATCATTTCATGGTCGCTGCTCATCGAATTCAGGGTGGTGAAAGTCGTATAGTTGTTCGTTCCGTCGTGATGGAGATAGGTTGTGCCTGAAAGGAATTACTCGCTCTCGGTGCTCGACCTCTCGCCGGTTTCGACCGGTTCGACAAGCGCCCAGGCTCTGCGCAACACAGTTGATCTCGCGCAGCTTACCGACGAACTCGGCTATACGCGTTACTGGCTCGCTGAACACCACAATACGCGTCTCATCGCCAGCTCTGTTCCCGAATTGATGATCGGTCACGTCGCGAACGCCACGAAGCGCATTCGTGTCGGCTCGGGCGGCGTGATGCTGCCGAACCATTCGCCGCTTCATGTCGCAGAAGCGTTTCGGGTGCTCGAAGCGTTGCATCGCGGTCGCATTGATCTCGGTCTCGGCCGCGCGCCCGGCACTGACACCGTCACCGCACTTGCCCTGCGACGATCCCGCCATGCGGTTTTCTCTGACGAATTTCCGCAGCAACTCGACGAGCTCCTCAGCTTCCTCGCCGACGACTTCGCGGAGGAGCACCCCTTTCGCCATGTGAAAGCCATGCCGATGGATGTGGGTACGCCCGAAATCTGGCTGCTTGGCTCCAGCGATTTCAGCGCACAGCTAGCCGCCAAACTGGGGCTCGGTTTCGCGTTCGCGCACCACATTCAGCCTTCACCCGCGATCGCAGCGCTGCGCATGTATCGTGACTATTTCCGCCCCTCGAAATATTTTGCCGAACCCAAGGCGCTCGTGGCCGTATCGGTGGTGTGCGCGGAGACCGAGGAACGCGCCGCGGAAATCGCACGTCCCTTGGAGTTAAGCCTCTTAAAATTGCGGCAGGGAAGGCTCGGCCAGCTTCCCAGCATCGCCGAAGCGACTGATCATCCGTATTCACCCGAAGAGCGCCAGCTTATCGCGCTCAATCGCGATCGCGTGATTATAGGTTCTCCAGAAACGGTACGCGACCGGCTAATCGAGCTGGCCGGGCGTGCCATTGTGGATGAGATTATGGTGACGTCCTTGATCTATGATCATGCCGACCGCCGTCGTAGCTACGAGTTGTTGGCTAAGACCTTCGCCCTGGCGTCGCCGACAGCAGTTCCGGTGCACGCAACTCACGGGTAAGGGCCGACTACCGCCCCCAACTGGTGACGGCAGGGCGATTGCCGCGGGTGCCTCTTTGTGGTAGAATTAATCTGCGTTTGTTGCTCTTGAGACTCCTTTTGACGCGTTCGAGAAGGCTGCTGGGCAACCGCCCTGCGGCCTTTTTTTGTGACGGGCAAGGGAACCAAAGCACCAAATAGCTTTCCGGAAGTCCCTGCTAAGGGTCTTCCTATGAATGAATTAGGAGCGGGGAAAGTGGCTAGAGAGCAAGGTACAGTCAAGTGGTTTAACGCAGCCAAGGGCTACGGGTTCATCCAGCGCCAGTCGGGCGAGGACGTTTTTGTCCACTTTTCGGCGATCCAGGCCGATGGGTACAAGTCCCTGAACGAAGGGCAGGCGGTTGAATTCGAAGTCAAGCAGGGCCCTAAGGGTCTGCAGGCAGAGAGCGTTACCGCCCTCTAATCCCGTCAGAACGCGCAGTCGTTTTCAGCTTCAATGTAGGCTTCGAGGGGGCGGCCAGCGCCGCCCCTTTCGAGTGATTCAGAATCAAAATAAGAGCAAGCTTGCAAATCATTGCGGCCTTTTTTAATCGGGTACAGCGGTCTAATTCACGAGGAGGCAAAGTGCAGACATTGGTTGAAGGGCAGGCAATTAAGCACGAGCAGTACGGGACTGGCGTCGTTACCGAATCCAACAACGAGCGGACGACGATCGATTTCGATAATCACGGCGTGAAGAAGTTCGTTACTTCCATTTGGACCGCGGAACTGATTGGCGAGCCCCCTGCTCAGCCGCCAGCACGTCGCCGTGGCCGCCGCAAGTCCAAGAAAGCTGCAGCGTAGGACGCGCTTCTAGTATCCCGACGAAAATTAGTGCCATTGCCTCGGGCCGGAAATTCGGCCTTGAGGCATGGGTGCGTTCACGCTGTCCGTTGAGGAATAGACAAACCAGTTCGGCACACTGCTTCCAATGGTTATGGCTCCACGAGATTTTTGCGAATCGCAAAACGGACCATATCGCTAAAGCTCTCAAAATCCATTTTGTGCATGATGTGATTGCGATGGCTCTCGACCGTCCGCGTTGAGACCCCTAACACCGCCGCTGCTTCCTTATTGCTTTTTCCTTGCGCGAGTAACTGAATGATTTCCGCTTCGCGCGGTGTGAGCGAGGTGCCGGCAATCACGGAATCGTCCGAGCCCTGATCTTTCGTCTGTGCAAAGCTTTCCGCCATTGTGGACGCGAGACATCCAGTGAAATACTGCTCGCCGCGACGCACCCGATTAATAGCCGTCACCAACTCTGTGTTCGCGTCCGACTTAAGCATGTAGCCCCGCGCACCCGACCGCAGCACCTCGCGCGCAATTTCCTCCGTGTAATGCATGGAAAGCACGAGGATATCGGTGTTCGGTGATATCTCGCGTATTTGCCGTGCCGCGTCGAGGCCGTTCATATCCGGCATGGTCAAATCCAGCAACACCATGTCCGGCTTTGCTTTCTTTACGTGTTCAACCGCTTCCACTCCGGTCGTCGCCTCGCAGCACACCTCGACGCCGGGCTGCTCCTCGAGCAGATGTTTTAGGCCGCTGCGGACCACGGCGTGATCATCCGCCACAAGAACTCGATATGATTTCTGCGCCACGCTCATTCAGACCTCCTTGTTGTTGCTCCGATCATTTTCTTGTCTCTCGCCGACCGGGAAGATTGCGCTCACAATTGTGCCCTTCGCCGGCGCGCTCTTGATCTTAAACGTCCCGCTGAGTTGTGCTACCCGTTCGCGCATCCCGGCGGTTCCGACGCCAAGCTGCACGTCTTTTTCTCCAGCAGGCCCGGAAAGCACTGGCATTCCTTTGCCATGGTCTTCTATTTCAACGCGGACACCTCCCTCGCCGCGCGTCACGCGAATGACTGCATCGCGACTGCCGGAATGCCGGTGCACGTTCGTCAAAGCCTCTTGCACGATTCGAAAGATGGCGATTTCGGTGTCTTTCGGCAGCCGGCCAAATCCCTCGTCCATCTGCAAATTCGCCGCGATTCCACTCCGCTCGGAAAACCCTCTTGCATACCAGTGAAGTGCGGGATAAAGCCCGCCTTCGTCCAGCAGCGGGGGATGCATCAAGTGCGATATTGTGCGCACCTCGCGGATAATTTCGTCGGCTACCTCAGTGGTAGACTGCGTGAGATCACGCGCTTGTTTGTTCGATTTGGGAAGCAGGTTTCCGATGCGGCCCAGCATCATTTTAAGCGCCGCCATGCTCTGCACGGCCGTCTCATGAAGATCTCGCGCGATACGGCGCTGTTCGGTGTCGCGCGCGTGAAGCAACTGCCGGGAAAGCCGGCGCAATTCGGTTTCCTTTTCGGTGCGCTCGGTCACATCTTCGGTCGTCCCGATCATCCGCAGCGGTTCTCCTCCGCCGCTGTGTGAGGGCCACGCTCGCGTGTGAAGAATACGCACGCTTCCGTCGAGCAGCTCCCAGCGAACCACCGATTCGATCGGATAGCGGTGGCTCGGCGCGGCAGGCGAATCATGGTGCATCTCGTCTTTAAGATCGAGCTGGATGAGCCGGGCAAATTCTGCAAACGTCGGCATGGTTTGAGCCGGGTCGTATCCCAATATTCGGTAGAGCTGTAGGGACCAGGTCATCTCGCCGGTTCTCAGGTCCAGTTCCCAGCTACCCAGGTTCGCCAAGCTCTCGGCTTCTGCCAGTAAGGACTCGCGCGTGGCAAGCTCCTCCTCCGTTTTTTTTCGCTCGCTCATGTCCCGCGTGATAACGGCAAAGCCCAGCAATTCGCCCGCATCGTCGCGCAAGGGGGCGATCACCACCTCCGCCCAGAAACGCGAACCGTCCTTGCGCACTCGCCAGCCTTCACCTTCAAATCGCCCCTCGCGCAACACTTGATCGATCTCGCGAATTGGCTTTTCGCTCGAAATATCCTCAGCGGCATAGAATCGCGAGAAGTGCATGCCGAGTGCTTCTTTTCCCGAAAATCCCAGCATTCGCTCGGCGGCGTTGTGCCAGTTCGTGACGTAGCCATGGGGGTTTAAGGTCAGGACAGCGTGATCTTTCAGGCTGTTCAGAAGTACGTGGTAGTGTCTCTCGCTCTCCCGCCGCGCGCGCTGCGCCTCTCGGTTTTCGGTCACGTCGCGCGCAACCCCAATCATCCGTTTGACATTCTTGTTTGCGTCCAAGACCGGGACACAACGGATATGAAACCTGCGAACACGAGCGTCGGGGCGCCGGTAGCGGATCTCCTGTTCGAACGGGACACCTGCGCTGGCCGCTCGAGACAAATTCTGGCGTACGATGGCAGCGTCGCTTGTTTCGATTCGATCGAGAGCCTCCTCTACGGTGATTGGTCCTTGCTTCGGATCCTCGCCGATCAGGTGGTAAAGGTTTTCCGAAAGCATCCGCGTTGCGCCCTGCGAATCCAGCTCAAAACTACCAAAATGGGCGATCTGCTCGGCTTGCGCCATTAGCTCCTGGCTTTTCTGAAGGTTGATTGCAGAAATTCTTTGCTCGGTTACATCTTGAGAAATTCCGCGGATCAGTCGGACAGATCCAGTTGCGTCCCTGATCGGAATCGCGCGTGAGAAGAAGATGCGTGTCTCGCCGCAGGCAGACTGGAAGCGCAGTTCGTTTTCAAGCGGTTTGCCCGTTTCGATTATGGTCATCACATCCTGCCAAACACGCGCCCTATCGCCGGGATGAAACATTTGGCACGCTGTATCTAACGCGACCGCGTCGCTCCCGGGCTCAATTCCTAACATGCGATACATCTGCTCCGACCAAAGAAAAGTGCGGCCCTCGACCTCATATTCCCAGCTGCCCACATTCGCGATCTCCTGGGTTTGTTTCAGCAGGGCTTCGATTTTGCGGGAGTGCTCTTCAATCTTTCGTAGTCCCGTGACATCCTGCACCAAGACTCTTATCGTGCGCTCGCCGGTAGGCGCGTCTACGGGCACTGCGCGCGCTATGAACGAATGATTTCCATCTGCCAAGTTCAGTGAATATTCCAAATCCTCGGCGATTCCGCTCTTGTGGATCCGTTCGAAAAGTGTACGGAAAGGGCCGTACGCGTCTTCACCGATAATACTGAGTAGCGGTTGGCCCAGCATTTCCTCCACGGGACGAACGAGCAGAGACTTATCTCCTGTCCACACATCGAGCAGCACACCAGTTCCATCGAATTCCGCGATTAGGTCTACGAGTGATCCGAGCAACTGACCAAGCCGGTGCGTTGCGGAAGTGGCGCTTCCTGCACCCGGGGCGATGGGTTGATGAGAATTAATTTCCATGACTGATGCAAGAGGGCGGGGCGGCTGAAGATTTGTGGCTGGTTGCGAGGGTGGCGACACTGAATCGTTTTCTTGTCGAGGCGAGTTGATGCGTTTATTTTGAGTTATGCCTCTCGACATCTTCTGCTCCGAAAACTTCGCGAATTTCAATCGGCCTTGGCCTCGGAGTCAGCATTTAATTGACAGAGAATTCGAAGGTTTTACATACGAAGGCCCCGCACAGTCGTATGTCCCTAATGCGGAGATTACTTCCGTGCCAATATCAAGTCAATAGAATTATAAAAAGTACCGGAACGGTAACTCCGTAGATGCCGCATACGAAAATTGAGTATTGTTGCGAATTGTTTTTAGAGTGCGGCAGGCTTAGGGTGGCTCCCTAGCTGGAAGGGGAGTATCTCTCATGTTTCTGGCGCAACGCCCGGGTGGCATTGGGCGGCGACCTGAAACAGCTATCTTGCCGGAGTCGCGCGCGGCACTCGTGCCTCCGCACGCCCAGATAACCTGCGGCGCGTGGCCCGGCAGGATGGCGAGAGCCAACAGGGCTAGTGCCTCTCAGCGTGGCTGCCGTCTGCTATTTCCGCCTTGCAACCGCGACCAAAGGAACACACCGGCTACAATCGATGCAAGGCTCGCGGCCTGCGCATTCGTCATCCCGAAAAACGATCGCGGATTGATGCGAATAAACTCGACGAGAAACCGCGCAGTGCCCGTTAGCACCAAATAGGCAGCAAACACCTTACCAGCGGCTGCCTTTCCTGCTGCCGCGATCTGCCTCGCTCCCATGCGCCATAAGATCCAAGAAATCAGGCAGGCCACAATCAATTCATAAATTGGCGTCGGATGTACGCGCTCAGTGGTCGGTACTAAACCATTAAGAAAACTCATGCCCCAAGGAAGCGAAGTCGGCACACCATAGTCACCGTCGCCTGATAGAAAACAACCTATGCGACCGATGCCGTAGCCGAGCGCCGCTGCGGGCGAACCCGCATCCATCATGGTCAGCAACGGGATTTTCTCGCGGCGCGCCAACCAGACAAATGCGCCGACGCCTGCCAGCAGGCCCCCAAACCATGCAAATCCAAACTGGCTGAACAGTTCACTCCGTGGATGGGCGAAAAGCTCGAAGGGCGATTCGAGAACGTGATACAACTTTGCTCCCACAATGCCCGCCAGACAAGGAATCGCGATGAACAGCTCCGCGTCCGCTCCGATCCCGCGCCGCCGCAGATCCGCACGCAGCACGTAGAACGACACCAACATCGCGAGCGCGACCATAAGGCCGAACGTGGGAATCGTAAGCCAGCCGACATGCAGAAACGGAATCACGGCTAGCCAGTGTACAGTTCACCGCACGCCGTGAATAGTCCGATCCGAGTGCTGCAGCGCCTGGCACTTCTTTCTGTTCTGAAGTGAATGCGGGCTTTCTTCTCACGTGGGCATTTTCAAGAAGAAATAGACAGCAAGAAAACCAAAAATTGCATCGGGCGCCCACGCTGCCAGCACCGGCGGCAATTGTCCAGCAGACCCCAGCGCCTCAAACAAAGCGGCGGTAGCCCAGTACACGATGCCCACTCCTACGGCAAGCGCGAGGCCCCCGATCGCTCCACGCGTCCCCACCAGAAACGCAAACGGCGCGCCGAGGAAAACAATAATCGCCGCGATGAGAGGAAATGCAAATTTCTTCTGCCATTGAACCGACAGCCGCGCTGTGTCAAAGCCCGCCTTCTGCAAACTCTCGATGTAACTCCCCAGTTGCCGCCAATTCATCTGGTACGACTGCCGCACCTCGCGCCGGAAATAACTGGGTGGCTCCGTCAATTCGGCAAGCGATGAAACTTTAAACGGTGCGTAACGCGTAATCCGACCGTCGTTGAAATCGCGCACCCAACCGCCGGCAAGCGCCCAGGTACTTTCACTCGGCTCCCAAGTGGCGCGTGCCGCAAAAACCCTGCGGCGAACTTGAAATGTAGCGGGATCGATCTCGAACACGTTCAAGCCGCCAAAGAGCTGGTTGTCCGGATCGAACAACTCATAGTTATAAATCTTATTGCCTTCGCCCATGATCCACTGGCGCGCGGGCTGGAAATAGGTCTGTGCCGGACGGCCTTTAATCTGGTTGCGAAGCGCATCCTGACGCTGGTTGGCGTAAGGAAGAATTGTGTCGTCGAGAAGGAACATGCCTCCAGCGATCAGTCCGCCAGCGAGCGTCAGCGGCAGGATGAGGCGGTAAAGACTGATCCCGCTTGCCTTGAAAGCAATCACCTCATTATTCTTCGCGAGGATAGCCAGTGTCACCAGTGTTGCGACAAGAGTCGCCAGCGGTGCGAGCTGATATACAAAGTAAGGAACAAGATAACGGAAAAATTCAAGCACCATCGAGATCGGAATATGATTTCGCGAAATGTCGCTTAGCATGTCGAACAAAGTGAAGGCGTCGAATATGACCACGAACCCGGCGAGCAGCACGCCAAAATAGTAGAAAAATCCCTGGAGCAGATAGAAGTCGATCATCATCGGGAATCCAGCCGCGGTCCCAGCTCCCGCCAAGCGACGAGTCCCCGCCACCTTTTGCATCCGCGCAATCGGTCCGTCAGCGGTGACCATCGTTTTTCTCACCGGTCCGTTGGGTACCGAATCGTTCAAGACGCGTCCGTTCGACGGCGGCATCGGAGCTGCCTCAGACTCCAGCCGCTGCTTCTTGCGGAATCGCGACCAGCGGGCTTCAAACCACGCAATCAGCGGATTGGGTTTGCGGACGGTTTCAATCAGCCGTAGAAGGTACAGGCCGATGACAAGCGCGACGATATTCGCGATCCAGATTCCCAGCCAAGGCGAGATGGACCCCTGTTGTGCCATGTGCGCGCCGGTCACAAAAAGGAAATAGTAGCCGCCGATCAGGATGAGCGTGAGAATCAGCCCGGTCGCGCGCCCGCCCCGCCGAGGACGCACCCCTACAGGAATGCCTAGAAGGGCGAACACCAGGCAGGCTGCAGGAAACGCGATCCGTCGGTGAAGTTCCACTCGCGCGTCCCGCCAAGCCACTCCTCGTGCTCGCAACAACGCAAGTACCGACAATTCGGCGTTCGAGACAGCGGCTCTTCTCGGTCCCGGCGCGGCCCCAGGAGAACCAGAGACATCGATAGGAATCGCGCTCTCGCCAAACGTGGTGACGTTGTAGCGTGCAGGCTCGCGCGGATCGAATTCATGCGTGCTTCCGGGCCCGAGATGGAGTTCCACGTCAGCGTTGCCGGATGAATTGTCGCCCTGAATGATCGTTGCATCTTCGGCGATAGTAATCGTCGATCCGGCCTGTCCTCCCGACGCCGCCAGGAAAACTCCTCGCCAGTGAGTCGCTGCAGCTTCCACATCCTGCACGTATAATACGAAATGCGGAAAGCGTTCATCGAACACGCGCGGCTGCACGGCAAACGGAGCTTGCGATGAACGCAGTTGATCCTCAAGGCTTCGCAAGGTGCGAAGGGCTACGGGACTGAGCCAGAACGTCATCACAAGCGTGATTAACGCAGAAGCAGCGGCTACGAAACCGACCGGCAGCAAAAGCCGCCGTAAGCTGATTCCGCAGGCGTGCAGCGCGACGATTTCGCTATCGGCAGAAAGGCGTCCGAGCCCAATCAGCACTCCGACCAGCACGGCCATCGGAAGCGTGAACGTAAGCACAGGCGGCAGCGAGCACAGAAAGAGCTTGGCCACCGTCCACGTGCCGCCCGAATGGCGGACGATCAAATCCATCAACCGAACGAGTTGTGGAACGAAAAAAACGAAAGTAAATACGGCGAGGCCAAGGATGGCGTGCGACGCAACTTCGCGAGTGATGTATCGATCGAGCAGGCGCATGTTCGCGCCCAGTCATTCTAGCACGAGCATTCATTTGGCGCGGTCAAGGGCCGAGGGATTGCCCGGATGAGCCGCGTCAATCTCGTCATTCTTTGGCACATGCACCAGCCGCAGTACCGTGATCCTTCCAACGGTCAATATTTGCTTCCCTGGACGCGCCTGCACGCGCTCAAAGACTACTGGGGAATGGTGAAGATTCTCGGCGAATTTCCCGGCATTCACGCGACATTCAATTTTGTTCCGTCGCTCGCCGCGCAAATCGAAGAGTACGCCAGCGGCCAGTTTCGGGAATCGTGGTTTGAGATTGCCTTTGCACACGCCGGTTCGCTCACCTCAGAACAGAAGCGCGAGGCCTTGTTACGCGCTTTCCAGCTCAACGATAATTTTCTTCACCGCTGGCCCAGGTTCCAGGAATTGCGCTCGCAGGTTCTCTCAGCTGGCTCCGAAGCTTGCATCGCGCATTTTGTTCTCCAGGACTGGCGCGATCTGCAAGTGTTCTCGCAGCTCGCTTGGATGGACGAGGAATATCTCGCGAAAGATCCTATCGTTTCCGAGCTTGCGCGGAAGGGAAATGGATTTACGGAGGACGACAAAGAAGTTCTCCGTGCCAAACAGCTCGAACTGCTCGCCGCCGTGCTTCCGGAATACCGACTCGCGTCTGAACGCGGTCAGATCGAAATCTCGACGACGCCTTTCTACCACCCAATCCTTCCGCTGGTGTGCGACACAGACATCGCGAGAGTCTCGAATCCGCACACTCCACTTCCGCATCCGGCCTTTCGCTACCCCGAAGACGCCCGCGAGCAATTGGTTCGCGCGCGAACGTATCACGAGAAGATTTTCGGCAAGCCACCGAGCGGCCTATGGCCGTCGGAGGGCTCGGTTTCCGACCAGTCGCTCGAAATCGCGATGGACCTCGGCTTCAAATGGTTTGCAACTGACGAAGGCGTCCTCGGCAGGACGCGCAACATAGGCTTTTGGCGCGACGCCTCCGGCTATCCGGAAAATGGCAGTTACCTCTATTCGCCGTGGAAGCTGGAACGGCACGGCGGCTCAATAATCGGCTTCTTTCGCGATCACTATCTGTCCGATCTGGTAGGCTTCGTCTACAGTCGCATGGGCGCAGATGCCGCCGCAGAAGATTTGCACCGCCGTATTCGACTCATCGCAGAACGCCAGCCCGCTGGAAAGCCCGCTACAGTTAGCTTGATTCTCGACGGCGAAAACGCCTGGGAATATTACGCAGGCAATGGACGCGATTTTCTACGCAAGGTGTATTCGCTGATTGACAAAGATCCGGAGATTTGCGCGCTGACGATGAACGAAGCGATTCAAGCCGCGTCCGATATACCCAAGCTCGAAGGCATCTTCCCGGCCTCTTGGATCAGCGCGAATTTTGACGTCTGGATCGGTCACGGCGAGGACGTCCGCGCATGGGATCTTCTGCGAGACGCGCGAGAAACCTATGAACGCGCGCTTCAACGTGCCGAAGCAAGCAACGCACTTCCGCGTGAGCGTCTGGCCAGCGCTTACGAAGCTTTGCTCGTAGCCGAAGGCAGCGACTGGTGCTGGTGGTTCGGCCCGGAACACGGCTCTTCAAACGACGCCGAGTTCGATCAGCTATATCGCAAACACCTTACGGAAGTTTATACCGAGCTCGGCGAATCGGTTCCGGACGCGCTGGCGCTTCCCATCAAGCGCGCCGCCGAGCGAGGTCAACGCGAAGCGCCCACTTCCTATCTCGACGTGACCGTCGACGGCCGCGAGACCAGCTACTTCGAGTGGATGGGCGCGGGAATGTATTCCACCGACCAGCGAAGCGGAACCATGCACGGACGAAGCTACGTCCTCGGCAATCTGTATTACGGATTCGCGCCGCAGCGTTTCTACATCCGCGTCGATCCCGTAGCCGCTGCAATGTCCGACATCCAGGATTTTCAAATGCGCCTCACGCTATGGGACTCGCGCGAGACTCGCATCACTCTTCGCGTGAGCGACCGGAAAGTTACCCAGTGCGTTGTCGAACAAGAAGGCGCATGCTTGTTACATCCCGCCCCAGTCGTATCGGCCGCTTACGGAAAAATCCTCGAAGTAAGCCTCGCCCGCGAGTTATTCGATCTGAAGAACCGTCGCGAATTGCTTCTCAGCGTCGCACTCTGGGAAGGCGGCCTGCCGCTGGATGTTTTGCCAGTCGAAGGTATGCTGCAGGTACCGCTCGGGGGAGAGCACTACGCTTGGCCCGCCGGATAGATTTCGTCGAAAATCACGAAGCCTCGCGATAAGCAATTATAAACAGCCGGCGAAACGGAAACAGCACGCGCCCGTCCGATTGCGGCTGATATAGTGGCCGAATCGCTTCCAAATATTCAGCGATGAAACGCTGCCGATCGTTCTCCGAATCGATCGCTTCGAGATACGGCCGCATTCCCGAGCCTTTGTACCACTCCACGATATCTTCCGCGGCCGAAAAAATGTGCAGATACGTCGTCTCCCAAATATCGAGTCGAGCGGCATGCGGCGCAAGCACATTGTAGTAATGCGCTAAATTGCTGCTGTGCCACTCGCGCACTTTCCCCTTGGGAAACCAGCGTTTCCAGGAAGCCGACGCAGCAATATCGCGCATCAATTGATGTGTAGGCCCCTCGTGATTGCCCGGAAGCTGCGCGGCAAAAGCGCCCGCCGGCGCCACGCGAGCCAGTAGACGCGGAAAATTTGCCGCGTGGTCAGGAATCCATTGCAGGGAAGCATTCGCGAATACCACGTCGTACCTCAGTCCGCTACCATCGTTCGCCCATTCGACGATGTCGCCTTTCAACCACTCTCGCTCGGGCTGCGATTTGCGCGCTGTCTCGAGCATGGCCTCCGAGCTATCGAGGCCGGTGATTTCAGCGTCCGGCCACCGCGCTGCCAGCACCTCCGTGCTGTTTCCGGGGCCGCAACCGAGGTCGATCACCCGCCGTGCATCCGGCACCGGGATCCGCGCGGCGAGGTCGCGACACGGGCGCGTCCGCTCGTCTCCAAACTTCAGGTATTGCTCTGAGTTCCACGTCGGCATTTGAAACCAACAGCCTAACCATCTCCCGGTCCGAGTCAAGCGTCTCCACGTTTCTCGCCCTATCAGCCCCACACAGCGCTCGCAACATTGAACGCAAGAAGCGGATAGTACGCGCCGTGTATCTCCACCTAAGCTGGGCATTGCCAACCCAATCAGGAGGGCAGCGTGAAAGAAACCCACATCAAAGAACCAAAATTCAGCATTCGCGCAATTCCAGACGAAATCTCAGCGGCCGCGCGCAACACTCGCAAGTCGCCGCAATACGGTCATCCGGC
Organism: uncultured Acidobacteriota bacterium; assembly: GCA_963721825.1. Classification (GTDB taxonomy): domain Bacteria; phylum Acidobacteriota; class Terriglobia; order Acidiferrales; family UBA7541; genus Palsa-295. The sequence continues at coordinate 142,450 of CAVRLE010000007.1, forward strand.
TCACGTCGAAGTCGCAGGCGGAACCGGCCCATGCCGCCAATGCCTGTGCACGTTCGATGTCGGCGAAGAAAACCGAATCCTGTTCACTTACAATCCATTCGCTGGACTCGATCCATACCCGTCACCGGGCCCGATCTTCGTCCACGAAACCCCGTGCGCCACCTATTCCCCACAAGACAAATTCCCAGACAGCCTTCGTTCGCTGCCGCTCGTCTTCGAGGGCTACGGACGCGATCGCTGGATTGTGGCGCGTGAGAAAGTAAATGACGGAGCGGCCGAGTCTGCAATCACGGGAATTTTCGATCAACCTGCGGTCGAGTACATCCACGTTCGCCACGGAGAGGCGGGCTGTTTCATCGCACACATTAACCGCGCGTAAACAGGTAAGCCAGAACCCCGCGCCACCAGAAATTCAGTCGCGCTTCGCGCACAACGTCCATTAATATTCGTCCAGAATGGTGTGTTACACTCCCGCTGACGTACGATCCAACTCCCGAACCGATCAAAGGGCGCCCCCGAGGAGCATGCAACGATGTTCTTTGTCTTAACCGTCGTTCTCATCATCGCGCTCGTCGGCAGCATCCCCAAATGGCCGCACAGCAAGGGTTGGGGCTACTTTCCCAGCGTCGGCCTGGGTCTGGTGCTACTCGTACTGCTGATTCTGGCGATAATGCACCGGCTTTAGTCCGGTTTCTACTGTATGGCGTCTGGAATCATCCGCTATAGACTACTTCCCCTGAGGGCGGGCGGACGTCGAGCATCGCAGGTATCTCAATCGAGGAGAAAACAATATGGCAACCAAGAAATGCGAACACCCAATCTGTAGCTGCCAGGTCACCGACGCCAGTTATTGCAGCGCCGAATGCGAAGCCATGGAAGAAACTCCGGATGTTGATTGCCTCTGTCCGCACGCAAGCTGCACCGGCCATACCGAAGCGCGCTCTGCCTCAGCCTCTAACTAGCCTTCGTGTGTAGGACGCGGCTGTTCGCCGGGTGGAGGCATCATGCTGCGTTGGGCTGTGGTTTTTCTCGTGATCGCGATCGTCGCGGGCATTCTAGGCTTTGCGGGGCTGATGGTTGCGGCGGCGGGACTTGCGAAGCTGCTGTTTTATCTGTTCCTAATCCTCTTCCTGATCACGCTCATCTCCGGCCTCGTAAATAGAAACAAGGTTTGAAGGGTTGCGGGACAGAGGCAGGGAAGCGGCCATACTCGCCGCCGTTATCGAAGTCAGGCGCTTTTCACAAACACCAGCGACGCCGAATTAATGCAGTAGCGCAAACCGGTCGGCTGCGGCCCATCGTCGAACACATGCCCCAAGTGGGCGTCGCACCGGCGGCACGCCACCGCATTCCGAGTGATCCCGAAGCTATGATCCTCAATCGTTTCTATATTCTCTCTCGCTATCGGCGCCCAGAAACTTGGCCAGCCCGTCCCTGAATCGAACTTCGTTTCAGAACTGAATAGGGCCGTCTCGCAGCACACGCACCGAAACAGTCCGTGGTCGTGAAGATTCCAATATTCGCCCGAAAACGCGATTTCCGTGTCCGCTTTCCTCGTGATTTCGTAGACGCTTCGATCTTTTAACTGCGCCCGCCACTCGTCGTCCGTCTTCGCGATCTTCGGAACCTGCACCATCCCCGTTCGCTTGCCATTCTTCGAAAACTCCATGATCGTCACAATCGCAGGCGGACCTGCCGCAGCCACTTGCGCCGCCCTCGCGTTATGCCCGCGAAACCGCAGAATCGCCAGCCCCATCAGCGCGCTGACCGACAGCGTCAGAAACACGCGTCGCGTAACCGATCCCGACGAATTGCCACCCAAGTTGTGAGCCTCGAATCCCATCACCCCATTTTCGCACGGTTCAGCACTGAAACCCGCCCGCCAACAGTAGTTTTACGCAGCCCCACCGCAGTATTGCGTACTAACTCGAATTGACGCTCCCGCCCAAGCGCCCCATAGTTGCCCGCACTCAAGCAGAGCGCAATTCGAAAACAAATGAGCGGCGTTTGGCGCACCGCCTTCGAGCTGTCCGAGCCTGCGGGAAAAACATTACCAGGCAAAGGCCCTAAATGAGCAGAACCAGATACTTTTTCTGCCTTTCTCTCCTCGCAGCCAGCGCATCGCTCCTGATCGCGTCCAATCGCCCGATTGCTCTTCTCAAACCAGCCACCATCCCTCGGCCCGCCCCAACCCGCCAATCCAGGCCGCTATCCGTTCCCCTCACCTTCGAGGCTAATGTTGGACAAGCGCCAACCGAAGTTGCATTCCTGGCGCGTGGGCCACATCTGTCGACATTCCTGACCCGCACCGGGATCGAAGTCGAACCCCGCGAACCTCGCGAACCTCGCGGCAGCCGTAACAATCTCGCAATGCATCACCGGCTTCAAATCACGTTCGCGCGGGCTTCCCGAGGCTCCGACCAAACCTCCGATCACATAAATGCCTCCGTCGCATGGAAGGGAATTGCCCCACTTCGGGCACAAACCAATTACTTCATTGGAAGCGACCCGTCGAAGTGGCGCACAGCCGTTCCGCATTACGCGCGCGTAGAAGCGAGCCGCATCCTACCCGGAGTTGACGTCGTCGCCTACAGCAACGGAGGCCCCGACCGCCGCGAAAATCAGCTCGAATTCGACCTCCAAATCGCTCCCCAAGCGGACGCCAGCCGCTTGCGCATCAAGATCTCTGGCGCTGAAGAACTGCGTCTGAACTCCGAAGGCGATCTGCTGATGCAAGTAGAGAACGCTCAGCTCGTGCTGCACAAGCCGGCGCTCTACGAAGAAGTCCCCAGCAGGGAACTGGCGCCCAAAAGCGCTGCAGCCACGAGTCCCCCTCAACGTTACCCAATCGAAGGCGCTTATCTCTTCCAGCCCGACGGCTCAATAGGCTTCCGCATCGCCCGCCGCCGCCCGCACGCCGCACTCGTAATCGATCCCTCGCTCTCCATTACGTATTCCACTTTTCTAGGCGGCGCAGGAGAAGATAGCGCCAATAGCATCGCCGTCGATTCCACCGGCAAGCTCTACGTCGCTGGCACCACAACTTCGTCCTCCACGTTCCCCGAATCCGCCAACGCAACAGCCGGCCCCGGTGGTGGCACCACCGACTTCTTCATTGCGAAAATCGACCCGACCGCCTCAGGCGCAAACTCCCTCATTTATCTCGCCTTCCTCGGCGGCAGCGGAAATGAGAACGGCGGCATGATCGCCGTCGACAGCTCCGGCCGCGCCGCAATCACCGGCACAACCACATCCGCAGATTTTCCCGTCACCGACAGCAGCACCCGCACCAGCGGCCCAAATGACATCGTCGTCGCCTAGCTGGCGCCCACCGGAGCCTCGCTCGTCTACTCGACCCTCTTCGGCGGCAGCGGTTCCGAATCAACGCAAAATCCCGGCGGCATCGCACTCGATCAAGCCGGCGAAATTTTCATCGCTTCCGACACGACCTCGACAAATCTCCCGGTCACCAGCGGCGCGTTCCAGGCTGCGAACGGCGGCGGTACTAGCGACGGCTTCTTAGCCATATTTCGTCCGCTGGCCACAGCGCCAACGCCGCATCTCAAATATTGCACCTATCTCGGAATCAACGCCCAGGTGGGAATCGGAGGCGTCGCAGTCGACGCCGGTGGCAATGCCTACATCGCGGGTTTCACCTCCAATCCCGGCGCCACCTTTCCAACTCTCAACGGCTACCAAACCACTTACGCCGGAGATCCATTCGACGCCTTCGTCATCAAAATCCGCCCGTCAGGAACGAGTGCCTCCGATTTGTCCTTCGGAACATTTCTGGGCGGCACCGGACTCGATCAAGCGCTCGCAATTTCCGTTGGTGCCGCTATGCCGGCGACCGCTTACGTTACCGGCACCACGCATTCAACGAATTTCCCCACGAATGGAACAAATGCCGGGGCGCAATCGACCCTGAAGGGAACCGCGAAGGGAAGTGCGAACGCTTTTTTCTCCGCCATCGCGCAGAATGCAACGACGGGTATGACGTCGCTTCTCTACTCAACTTACCTAGGCGGCTCGCAATCCGACTCCGGCCTGAGCATTGCCGCCATCGCCCCCAACGCACTCTACATCTCGGGCAAAACCACCTCCTGGGATTTTCCCTGGCTCAACAATCTTCAACCCTTCACCGGCAACGAAGACGCCTTCGTCGCCAAATTTGACCCCACCGCCTCAGGCCCAGCATCATTGATCTACGCCACTCCGCTCGCCGGCACCGCTCCGCCCGGCGGCACCGCCGTCACCGACGGCAATGCCATCGCAGCCGACACGCTTGGAGACGTGTATGTTGCAGGACGATCGACGTCCTCCGATTTTCCAAGCGGCATAAATCTCAGCACCGCATTGCAGCCAATCTGTGCAAGCTGCCAGGAATTAACGCCCGCAGCCGACGCCTTCGTTCTCGCATTCCACGAAAGCGCCATCTCAGCGCCAAGCCTCTCGTTCACCACGCTCAATATGAATTTCGGCGCTCAGCCCGTAGGCGCGCAAAATATCCCTCCGCTTTTCTCCGCACTCATCAACACAGGCGACGCACCTCTCAACGTCTCGAATATTGCGGTGTCCGGCCCAGACGCCTCCTCCTTTTCGTTGCTCGGCTCCGATCCCTGCATTGGAACGCCGATGCCCCCGCGCGCCACATGTTCTTTTGAAATCAGCTTCTCGCCTACCGCCGTCGGGCCAGCAGAAGCTTTCGCCACCATCAACGACGACGCGCCAGGAAGCCCACACGTCCTCTCCGTCATCGGAATCGGCAGCGGCGCTCTCGCAGTGCTCTCCACTACGAGCCTGTCATTTGCAAATCAACCCCAAGGTTCGACCAGCGACTTCCAGTTCGTAACGATATTGAACGAGGGCAATCAGACCTTGCACATTTCTGATATCGAAATCTCAGGACCCGATCAACTTCTGTTCCGTCCTAACAACCAAAGCCCTTGTCCTCTTGTCCTGCCAGGCAATACATGTCAGTACGGAGTTGCGTTTACGCCGACGACAACCGGCAGCTTTCACGCCGAAATTGATCTCACCGATGATTCCGGCGGCCTCACCGCAGCCAAGCAGGTGATTGCCCTCTCGGGCACCGGAATCGCTGCCTCGCCAATCGCAAATCTGTCGCCTGCGTCGCTCACTTTCGGCACGCTCGCAGTCGGAGTCACAAGCGGCCCCCAGCCGATCACCCTGCGAAATCTAGGCAGCGCCGCCCTCACCCTTTCACAGCTCACGTTCACAGGTCCAGACGCGGCCAGCTTCGCCGTAGCTCTGTCGGGCACCACCTGCCCGATCGGCAGCACCGTGGCAATTGGCGCCATCTGCATCGTGCAAATCGATTTCGCGCCACAAACGAGCGGCGCCAAAAACGCCACCGTCAATTTCATCGACAACGCCTCCGGCAGTCCTCAATCCATCTCGCTGGCAGGTACGGCAATTGCCCCCACGCTGCAAGTTTCACCCACCTCGCTAACTTTCGCGGCTCAAAGCGTCGGCACGGCAAGTCCGTCACAAACGATTACTCTTTCCAACACGGGAACTGCTCCGGTGACGATCACCCAGAAGGTTGCCGTTACAGGCGTGAATGCAAACGACTTTAGCGAAACCGATAATTGTCCGGCGCCCGGAATTCTGAGCGCGTCCTGCCAGATAATCGTGATTTTTAAGCCATTCGCAGCAGGGAATCGCTCCGCCTCAATTTCAATTTCCGACAATGCCGCGGGCAATCCGCATTCGGTATCCTTAACCGGCACCGCTACTCAAGCTGCTGTTTCCCTCTCGCCATCGACCGTGAATTTTGCAAGCCAGTTGGTAGGCGCACCAAGCCCGCCAGTAGCTATCACCGTAACAAACACCGGCACAGGCGCCCTCGTCACCAGCTCCATCTCATTCTCCGGAGCAAACCCAACCGACTTCCTCGAAAAGGACACGTGCCAGGCACCAATTGCTCCTGCAGCAACGTGCATAATAAATGTCACCTTCAAGCCCACAGCAGTAGGCGCACGTTCAGTCTCCATTGTCCTCGCCGACAATGCGCCGAACACTCCTCAGTCAATCCCACTCACCGGCGCCGCAATGAACTTCATCATCGACCCGCCCAACATCGGCGCAATATCAGCCACAGTTACAGCCGGACAGACAGCCACCTATCAACTCGCCCTGCAATCCATCGACGGCTTCTCAGGCCCAGTAACCCTCACCTGCACAGGCGCCCCAGCCGGCGCCACATGCACCGTAATTCCGACCCCGGTGACCCTAGCCGCTAACGCCACAGCCCCCTTCCAAGTACAAGTCACGACAACCGCCCGCACAGGTTCCGCCATGTTAGTCAGCCCGCAAACTTCGCAGCGTCCCCAATCCCCGCCCGAGATACCGCTGACCTTGCCGCGCACACAGACGTTCCTTCAACCAGCAAGCTCATCCCACCTGCCGTTCGCTCCGATAGCTCCGAGCTGCACCCTCGCGATCCGAAACCAGTCCACGGTCATACTCTCAATCGCGACCAACAATTTGAATCCAGTCTCGGCACTCCCCGCCACATTGAATCCAGCCTCGAAAATCTCCGTCGCGACTCTTCCCCTAATCACGACGTTGCCAATCCTTCTCGCACTTCTATGCCTACCTATCGCGCTCGCCGCCGCGCTCTTTATAATCCCAACGCAGCTAATCGCGTGGCCCCAACCCCCCCTCGCCTCCCAGCCAAGCCGCACCCGCCGACAAACAGGCCAACACAAACCAACCGCCCATCGCCACCCAACCAGCAATCAAAAGTTCGGCCAATACGTTAGCCCGCGAATCGCCATAGCCGCAACTCTCGAAATTGCACTGATCCTATCCATGCTCTCCTGCGGCGCAAAAGCCCCACCAACCCCTCAATCCGGCACCCCAGCCAACACATACACCCTCACCCTATCTGCCTTCACCCCAGGCGGCCCCCCACCCACAACCCAACCCCTCACCCTAACCATCCAATAGCCAAATTTCCGCCCACACCATTCATAGCAAACATAATATTCATTAGCGGAAGTCAACTGTAGTAAACCTTTAAAGCAGAAACACGCGCCCCATCGTCGTAGTGCGTGTGGAAATCGACCTGTATGCGTGCAAACCCCGTATTTGCCAGCACGTGCGGCAAGCGGGCCTGTGGAAAGCTGAGGCGTCAGCGGATGGGGGGAAATCCGTGCCCAAAGAAATCCGCGCCTAAATAAGTTAAAGGGGCGGCCGGGTGCTTCGTTCAACATTGGGCACATTTCCGCATACGTTCTAGCTGCCGCGCCGTCGTGATGCCCCGGCCGCTTTGCCATCGGCCGGAAACACCGATGAGTCTCAGATCTAGGCAAGGACCTGGATTGTGATGCCCGCGTGCTACTGAACTGCAAAGACGCCGGCCGGAAGTCAGCGGTACGCGGGGGACGCAGGACAAGTGCGAAGGGAACACAAAGCCGTCTTTGTGGGCGTCGCAAATTTCTGTCCTGGCTGAAAGTGGCGACGCTGGCAGAGAGGCTGAGCCCACGCAAGAACGCGGCGCTACCACTGGGTCGCACATTCGATTCAGCGGCAGTGGCCTGTGTGGCAGAGGGCGGCGGCGGAGCTTACGGCGCCTATGGCGGCACCGATGGCTAGCCAGTGGGCGTTGCGTTTTAGGCGGAGCCAGAAGGGGCCGCCTTTTGTGGCGGTGATGGCGGCGTCGCGTTCGCGGGTGAGGGCGCGGATTTTGGCGGCGTCGTCGGAGGCGTTTTCCTTTGCGGCGGTGAGTTGGAGTTGGCAGGCGCGGCAGTCTTGGACGTAGTTGTAGAGGGGGGCGAGATCGGACGCGGGAATTTCGGCGGAGGATTGGGGCGGGGCGGCGGAACTCGCGGAAGCTGTCGCGTCTGATTTTGAGGGCGCTGGATTCGCGGCGTTTGAGTTGGGGGCGGGAAGTGAGGCGGCAGTTCCCTGCTGGAATTGTGGTGATGCGGCGCTTTCGCTTTGCGTGTTTGGCGAGGACGACGGCGTTTGCGCTGGCGCGACGCTGGTGCTATTGGCTGAAACTTTTGTGCTTGGAGTGCGGTGGGAAAGCAACTCAAGAAGCGATTTGGGGCGCTGAGTTTCTTGCTGTGAATTTTTCGAGTTTTGCTGTTGCGTGGTCGGCCGAGGCAAAGGCGCCGGCGAGACGCCGGCGGTACCAACATCCGGTGCGTGCTCGTCGTCGCTGAGTGGCGCGGCTGTGCTGTTCGCGCGCTCGGGCACGGCCCCTCGAACCCATTCGGGATCTGCGACATGCCGTGCCCCTACGGAACGATCGGATGCGGCGGCGGTGCCAATTGTGATTGGTTGGGGGAGGTGTAACGCGTCTTGCAAGGCGCGGGCGAGTTGGGCTGGCGTTTCGTTTTGTGCGTTGCGCTTTAGCGCGTCGATTTGTGCGAGGGCGTCTTTGAGGGTGGCGTTGCGGTCGCGTTCGCGGGCATCGGCGGCGTCGAGGGCTTGCTTTTGCGTGGCGAGCGTGGAGGCGAGGCGGAGCTGGTCGTCGTGGGCGGCGAGCCAGGCGTGGAAGATGAGCGTGGCGAGGAGGAGTACGGTGCAGAAGGCGGCGATTTCGATCGTGCGGCGGGTGGTCATGGGAGTGAAAGGCATCGAGAGATGGAGGCAGGGAGTTGGCGGAGCGCGTAGTTCCCTGCTGGTTGGGGTTGAGTGGCGTTGGTTCGCGCGTGCTCGTTTGTGATGCTAGCGTGTTTGGGGCACGGCATGCCGTGCCCCTACTGAAGAAGCAACAAAAACGAAAAGAACGATTTCGCGCGCGAGCCAAGCATTGGCGATCTGAGCTGAGTAGCAGCTTGGGGCACAGGCAGGAATGCCTGTGCTACTGAAAGGCAAACCTTGCGAGGGGCAGAGGCCTGGTACGTCGCAGGATGGGTATGGCTGCCAGTGCGAGATGAAGGACCTATTTGGCGGATGCCTGGGGTGCGGTGGGAGGCGCAGGCGGAAGAGACACCTGTACGAGTGGGGATGGGACGGACTCGAGTCCGTTGGAGGTGGCGGTGACGTAGTAGCAGGAGAGGCCGATGAGTGGAGCGGCGTCGGCGAAAGTGCCTGTGGTGACGGGTGTGGAGTTGAGTTTGGTGAAGCCGCTTGGCGCGGTGGAGGGGCACTGCCCTGCTGCGCGGTAGACGTTGGATTGGGGCGTGTCAACGGAGTTGGTCCAGGTGATTGTGGCGGTGTGTTGTGCGCGAGCGGGGGCGGCGAGGATGAGGAGTGCGGCGAGTGTGAGTGCTGCGGATGCTGCGAGTCTTGTGTGGCGCGATGGTGATGCGGTGTGGATTTTCATTTTTGTGATCCTTTGATGTGAGTAGCAAGGCGTCCGCCGACTGGCGGCAGCGTGAAAATGGCGCCTGCGCCTCAAGTTGATTGGGGCTTTGCGTGTGCGAGACTGCGATGAGGAAAAATGCGCCGGGTTGATTTTGCTGTTTGGCGCGATAGTGCAGGTACCGCGTTCGGGCACGGCATGCCGTGCCCCTACGGAGGAAACTGCAAATTCAAAAGAGCCGGCGAGACGCCGGCGGTACGAACCACGAGTGCGAGAAGAACGATGTCGCGCGAGAGCCAAGCATTTGCGATCTGTGCCGCTTGCAACTTGTGGCGCAGGCTGAAGCCTACGCTACTGGTAGTGCGCTGCTCGGGCGAGGACTTGTGCGGCGTAGCTTGTATTGGCGCCGCCGTTCCATAGCGCGAGGGCGCGTTCTACCCCACTTGCGCTGGCGCGAAGTTTTGCTGCGAAGACTGCGCAGCCGATCTCGAGGCCTGTGGCGGGATCGCAGAGTGCGGCGAGAGATTTTGCGTTGAAGCCGTGTTCGCGCGCGACCTGTCCCATCACTTGCATGAGGCCCCAGGAAATTGAGCGCGTTACTTCTTCGGTTGGGGGCAGGCCGAGTGGTGCGACGTAGCGCGTGCGGAAGGCGGGTTCGTAGCGAATGGCGTGCGGGTCCCAGGCGGATTCTTGTTCGGCGATGGCACAGATGAGCGCGGGGTCGAGGGAGTATTGCGCGGCGGCGGTGCGCGCGAGCGCGATGAGCGTGGCGTGATCGGTGGGCGCTGCGGCGTTGTCGGAGTTGGGCGGCAAGTGAGTGCGATACGGCGGTGAAGCCAAGATCGAAGGATTACGGCGTAGCAAATGCGCACAGGCAAGAGTGCCTGTGCCACTGGGATGCGGCGGTGATTTTAGTAGCACAGGCATTCCTGCCTGTGCCGCAAGCGGATTGCGGCTGCGCGTGTGCGAAGCGAGGAAACGAAACAATGCGTTGGCTTATGTACCGCCGGCCTCTGGCTGGCGTTTTTGAATTTGGGTTGTTCGTGAAAGGTAAAAGCGAAAGCAACATCAACTGCGCCGGGCCGGAGGCCAGCGGTACGAAAAGCGAAAAGCGTTTGCTAATTGCTGCGGTCGTTTAGGTCGATCCAGCGGATTGTTGGGGCGGGGTCGCGCTCGATTCCCTGCTTGTCGCAGAGTTTTTCGAGCATTTCGTACATGTGCGGGAGATGGTTTGTGGCCATGTCTTCGACGAAGGCGCGCATTAGCTCGTCATTGCGGATGCGTCGGTAGATCCAGCGCAGGAAGAGGACGAACTGCACCAGCGACGTGAGGGCGAGCGGCCAGGCGTTCGCTTCGAGGAATTTGAGAAGTTGGGGCACGGAGGCGCGGAAGCACGGAGTGAAACGAAGCACGGAGACGCAGCGAAAAATATTTTCAGCAGGGGCACGGCCCCGCGACCCCATCCGGGATCTGCGACATTGCCGTGCCCGGTGAACGAACTTGGCGCGATCGTGCCGTTGAACGCGACGAGGGGCAAATCATGTGGAGTGCGGGAGCTTGCTCGCGCTTTCTCTTTATTGCGCGTAGCGAGCATTTGAGATCGAGATGCGTTGATGCAACTTGATTGCGGCTTCGCGTGTGCGAAACGATGAAGCGAAAGAATGCGTTGGGTTGATTTTGCTATGTGCCGCGGCGGTGCTGCTGGCGCATTCGGGCACGGCATGCCGTGCCCCTACTGAAGAAAAACGGCGACGGCGAAAGGAACGATGTCGCGCTTACCGCCAAGCATCGCGACCGTGCTGCGTTGACACGTTGGCGCAAGCTGAAGCCTACGCTACTGAACGGCGCTACCCGAACAGCGAGGCGATGCTGGAGCCTACGCCGAAGAGGCTGGCTAGGCCGCCGGTTGACGAGCCGTCGGATGCGCGCTGGCGAACGCCGAGCAATTGTGCGGGGACGCCCATGGCGTGGCCGAGGAGATTTGTGTCGATGCCGTAGGTTTGGCCGAGGGCGCTGAGGCCGGCGAGTTGATCCTTCGTGCGTTGATTGGCGAAGGCGATTTGATTTTGCTGAGCTTGAGTTGCGAGCGACTGCGCCTGTTCGCGGCCGAGTTGCGCGGTGAGTTCGGGGGCGGCGGCGGAGTCATTGGTGGCGGCGGCGCGATTGGCGGCGCGTTCGCGGAGCGCGTCGAAGGCGGTGTTGGCGGCGCCCATGCTTTGCTGTGTGATGGCGGACTGCTCGGCGGGCGTGTAGCCGGGATTGGTGAGCAGCGACTGAATCGTGGGGAGTAGGAGCGAACGGTCCTGCGTGCCCTGCTGATTCGATTGCGAGATGAGTTGGTTCTGTTGCGCGAGCTGCTGGTCGGTGAGCTGGCGGGTGCTGTGTTGTGCGCCGCGTGACATGGGTGCCTCCGGGAGTTAGAAAAGAGAAATTGGAAAATGGAAATTCGATCAGCGCGCCACTCGTCACTTTTTCAGGCGGCGGCAGTACGGCGTCCAGGTGTCGTCGCGGATCCAGCCTAGGGCTTCGAGGCGACGGCCGAAGCGGCGCGCGATGGGAGGCGGGAGCCAGGCGTGGGCGTCGTCGAAGCCGCGCGATTGCAGATCGCGCGCGCCTGCGTCGTGGAGCGCGAGGAGGCGCGCGTAGCGTTCGCGGGGCGTGCCGGTGTCGGGGTCGGCGACGAGGTACATCTCGCACGTGATGCGCGCGAGAGATGCGCAGACGGGGCGGCCGGCGTCGTCGTCAATGACGAGCTTCGAGATGAAAATCGGATCGCCGAGATCGGGGAACGCGTAATCGAAGCCCTGGCGGGCGTGGATGCGGCGGAGTGCGTCAAGATCGGCGGGGGTGTAAGCGCGAACTTGCATGTGTTAAAAGACGCGGGGGCGCAGGAGCGGGTGGGCGCGGGCGATGGCTTCGGCGGCGTCGAAGGTGGTTGAGCCTGGGGTCACGCCGTGGGCTGCGAGCGCTTCGTGCGCGGCGTGCGAGATTGCTTTCGGCGCGAAGGGGTGCGGCAGGGCTTCGAAGGCGGCGTCGTCATCGAGCGCGAGGTGAACACCTTCGTCGGCGTCGACGAGGACGATGATGCGCGTCGCGTCGGATGGCTGCGCGTAATGTGCGGCGGACACGCCAGGCATGGCCGGAGCCGCGTCCATCAATTCCCTGCTGGCGCTATCGTCGTCGCGTAGCGCGAGCCAGTGCGAATTGGCGAAGCGGTGCGCGTGGCGGTGCCAGTCGGCGAGCGTTGTGATGTAGTAGCGGCGTCCGGTCATAGGTTGCAGTGCGTATTTGTTCAGTAGGGGCACGGCATGCCGTGCCCGGTGAAAGAACTTGGCGCGATCTCGCCATTGGATATGGTGGCGGGTTTAGTAGCACAGGCAATTGTGCCTGTGCCGCAATTTGATTGTGGCTTCGTGCGTGCGAAACAAGGAAACAGAAGAACGCGTTGCTTGATCCTGCTGGTATGGCGTGATTTGTATCACGAGCTAGTTGTGGCGCAGGCTGAAACCTGCGCTACTGAAACGCGTTCACGAGCTGAACGTGTAGTTGTGCGTCAGCACTGAGGCGGCGTGGCGTCCGGCGAAGAATTGCTGGTATGGGGCGCAGCTGATCGTCACTTTTTGGCCCACCTCGATGACGGTTTCGATGCGCAGCAGCGTGACGCGTCCGTAGCGGCCGACGAGAATATCGCTGAGGCAGAGGCGCTCGGCGCGCATTGGCGAACCGTCGGCGAGAGTAAAGATGTGATGCGGCGTCACGTCGAGCGTTTCGGCGTTGGAAAAATGCAGGCGGATGAACGTGTCTGCGTCGCGCACTTCGTGGCGAATGATGCGCGTCCAACCTTCCGCGGTGCCGCCCATTGCGGCGGCGGCGTTGCTTGACGCGCTGGTGGCCGCGGTGGTTGCGTCGGCGCGCAGGATCGAAGGGCAGCGGAGATGTTCGCCCACCGCGCACGTTTCGATCGCAACTGTGCCGCGTTCTTTTGTGAGCACCATTGTGCCCGCGCGCACGCAGCTTCCGCTGCCGCCGCCTGAGCCGCCGCCGGTGCCGGAGCTCGTGGTGGCCGCGACCACTGCGCCTTGGGAAAGCGGAATGCGCGATTGCAGCGCTTGCTGTTGCGCGGCGGCGTTTGTTTTCGCGGTGAACGCATTCGCGGGCGAGCCTGCGCTGCTCGTGCCGCCTGCCACCCAGCCGATCGCGGGCGTGGCGTCGTCGTAATAAGGATAAAAATAATAAGTGGTGGCGGCGGTGAGTCCGCTGATCGCGAGCGAGCCATTGGGGATCGCGGTGGTCGTACCGTCGGCGCGCGAAATTGTGAGGCCGGTCCATGACCAGGTGATCGTGGTGGTGGTCGAGACGTAGGTGAACGCGCCCGACCACGTGGGCGGCACCGAACCTTTCATGAGCACGCCGGATTTTGCGGGATCCACTTTGCCGCCCGTGAGCGCGCCGGAGGTGACGCGCGCGAAAAGCGAGCCGTCGGTGATCTGGTCGTCGAGCGACCAGCCTTGATTCGGCCCGAGCGAAGCTTCGGCGAGGCGCTTCAGCGCTTCGTAGAGCTGGGGGTTCGAGGTGCGCAAGGATTCAATTTGAGGGACGGTGAGCATTTTGTTTTGAGTAGCAGAGGTGCGCCGGAAGGCGCCCGTGAAAATGACGTCAGCGTTGCAAGTTGATGAGTGCGAAATTCGTGATGCGTGGGCTGGCGCCCAGCAGCGTTGATCTTAGGTTTCAGTAGGGGCACGGCATGCCTGCCCGGCGAACGAACTTGGCGCGGATGCGCCATTCACGCGGGTTCAGTGGGACAGGCTTCAGCCTGTCCTCTTCCGTTCATCGAGTGCGATTTCGTGCGGAAGCCAAGGTCGGAAGGACTGCGGCTTAGCAACGGCGCACAGGCAAGAGTGCCTGTGCCACTTAAGAGCATCCGACAATTGTCATCTTGTTTGTCGGACAATTGTCTGATAATATGTCAGATGTTTACGGTAAGCACCAGATTCCACGTAGGATAGGGATGCAACGATGGCGCGCAGAAAGAAAGTATCTACTACAATTTCACCCGAGGGCTATGCATTTCTCCGTGCGCTGATTCGTTCGAGGAAAGCGCAGAACTTGGCGCAAGCACTCGATTATGTGCTCGATGAGATGCGTCGGGCGGAGAATCGCGCGCGCCTCGAAGCCGCCACAGCAGCCTACTATGACAATGCTCCTCAAGAAGTGATCGACGAAGAGAACGAGATTGCCGAATCTTTTGCGAAAAGTGCCGGCGAGATAAATCTTGATGAGTAGGGCGGTGTCATCACGTGGCGAAATCTGGAGCGCAAAGGTCGGCGAACCGCCTGCACTTCACTGGGTCGTTGTTGTTTCGCCAAATGGGAGAAACCACAGCGCTTCGATCGGCAGCATCTTAATCGTTCCCTTCAGCAGCAAGCTGCGCGAAGGGCCTACCACGTTGATTGTCGATTCTCAGGAAACTGGTTTGCCGAGAAGATCGTGTCTCCGCGCGCATTTTATGCAGCCGCTTACAAAGGCACGACTCGTCGAGCGCATGCCGCGAGAACTTTCCAGTGCACGAATGCAGGAGCTATGTCTGGCGATTCGACGATCATTTGATCCGGATGCGCCGTATTGGAACGCTGCGCCCTAAACGGAGATGCTCGACACGCTACGCGTTGGTGCCGCGGACTACAGCGAAGGGGTCTGGTTTCGCCCATGGCACCAATTTTGTTACTGAGAACCAGGCGCCTGCCGCGTTTGTGCCTAGCTGGACGCTGATGCGTTCGCTGAGGACGTTGATGAATTGCTCCATGTCGCGGGAGGCTGGGGCGCTGAGGGTCCAGTTGCCTAGCGATGTGAGCGTTACGTCGCCGGGCGAGAATGCGCTGAGCGCGAGAGCCCCTGCGCCTTGCACGTAGGCGGTGAGGTAGCCGAAGAGGTTGCGTCCGCTGATGCCGGTGGCGGCGAGATAGGCGGTGGTGTAGTACGAGTGGATTGCGACGCCGTCGTCGGAAAACGCGCCTGGAGTGAGCGCGCGAATTCTGGTGCTGCCGTCATTGGAGCCGAAGAAAATTTGGGCGACGCCCGTCGAACGCTCGACGAGGGCGCAGCAATTCGCGGCGATCTTCCACGGCGTCCATTTGCGCGAGCGTTCAGGCGATTGAAAAACGGCGACGAGAGGATCCTGCAAGCCTTCGCTGTACTCGAGCGCGAGGATTTCGTTCGGCTGCGTGGCAGTGCCCATCGGGACGCCGACGAGAATGCGCTTGTGCTGCGTATCCACCACTACCCATAGACTCTGCGCGGCCTGCCAGTTGATCGCGTCCCAAGTGGGCTGAATTTCCTGCGAGAGCTTCACCGGCGCGCCGCCATCAAAAAAATAGAGACCGGAGCGGCCGGCGATCACCACCCACTCTTCGCCGAATCCGATGCCGTGCGCGGAAGGCGTGCCCACGGCGTTCGAAACTTCCTCGACCCCCCAGAGCGACGGCTCGTTCACGCCGTCCGTGGCGGTGACGTACAGGCTGCGCTCTTTCGCGAAATATAAATTGTTGCGCAGCTTGAACGCGGCGCGAATTCCCTGCCCGTTGTTCGCGGCGATTTCCATGATGCCGCTCACGCCGTCGTAGGCTTCGGGCTCGTCGGTGCCGGACGCGCGCACCAGCGACGAATTCTGCGCGGCCGCGGTAGGAAACACTTCGATGCAATCCACGAGAAACGATTCGCCGCTGGGCCCGGGCGTGCCGTCGGCATAAACGCGCAGCACGAGATCGGCCGGCAGCGACGTCTGCGGTGGAAAAAGATCCGCGATAAATTCCTGGTAGGCGGAGGTGGCGCCGCTCGCGGCGATGGAAAGTCCGGTGCCAATCAGACCCATCGTGGGACTGAACGCGTTGATGTGCAGCGTGCCGGCCGTGAGCCCGCCGCTGCGCTTCACGCGCGCGCGTACGGAAAAAATCGGTGCCTTTCACGCACAGCGGATCGCCGGCCGTGTCGGTCGCGGCGCTTTGCGAAATCAATCCGCGAATCAAAGTGGCGCCGTCGCCGGTGATGCGATACGCGTCGCCCCAAATTACGTCGGACGATTCCCTGCTGCCGCCTGCGCCACTGGTGGGATCGAGCGTCCAGCCGAGCGGGCGGCCGATGGTGACAGCGTCCCATCCGCCGTCGAATGAAAGATTATTCCACAGCGACATTTTCGAGCGCTCGCCCCACCAGAAAAGTCGCTCGGCATAGTCAATCACGCCAAGCTGATCGGGCAGCTCAATTTGCGCGAAAAGATAATCCATGCTGATGCCGGCGAGCAGAATCGTGTCGCTGAAATCCACGGTGAGCGAGGTGGTGGTGTTGTCGTCAATCACCATTGAATCGGGGACGTGGAAAAAACTCGCGCCGCCTTCGGCCGTGAATGCGAGCAGGCGCTGCACCACGTTTGCCGGGCCGGTGGGAATATTCGTCACGGTAACTTGTTTCGAGCCGGCCGCGGTCCATGTGGCCACGGGCGAAGGTGCGGTCCAAAAACCCTGGCGCGTGACGAACACCACGACGCACTCGTGCACTCCGGGCGAAATATTTCCGGTGAGCGCGGAATCGGCGAGCGCGGGGCCTTCGCCCGGTCCCACCTGGCTGACGCGATCGAAAAAGGTGTCGTCAAACTGACGCGGCAGATCGGCGCCCACGAGTCCATCGGAAAACGCCATGTACTCGCGGCCGAAATGCGTGGTGGAAGCGAATTGCAGATTCGGCTGCAGGCCCGCGATCAGGAGGCTGAGCGTGCCAGGAGAGGTTTCCTTGTAAATCGTGCCGAGCGAATCGAGCACCAGCAGGCGCTGGACGAGATTTGTGGTGATGTAGGTTTTGAGCGAGTTCACATTGGGCGCGCCCGCGAGCAACGGGAATTGCGAGACGAGCCCCGGGCGCGTACGCACTCCGCCGGGGAAAAATTCCACGTCGGCGCAATCGGGAGACATGCCGGGCGGAACGTCGGACGGATCGAGCAGCGTGAGCCAGGTGCCGAAGGTGGTGAGAGGCAGAGGCGAAAAGGTTTCGATGGACATGGTTTTTTGTGAGCGGAGTGTCGTAGGGGCACGGCATGCCGTGCCCGGCGAAAGAACTTGGCGCGATCGGGCCATTGAAGGCCCGGCGGATTTCAGTGGGGCAGGCTTCAGCCTGTCCTCTTGCGTTCACGGAGTGCGATGTCGTGCGCAAGGCAAGAGACGTAGTCGTAACCGGCGAGGCCGTCCATCCAGGCGGTGCCATTGATGGGCGGCTGAGCGGAAGCGACGAGCGGCGATTGCGAAATGTCGAGCGTGTCGCCGCCGGTGATGTAGTTGCCGGATGCGGCGATCGTGCCGGAGACGTGGATGCGTTTGCCGTCATCCCAGGTATCGATGAGAGAAAATGTGAGTGCCATGGTGGCTCCTTTAAGTAGCACAGGCATTCCTGTCTGTGCCGCAAGTTGCTATGTGCGTGATGTCGCAAAAAAGAGGAAGCGAAAGAAGGCGTTGGGTCGCTTGTGCTGGCATGGCGCGGCTGTGCTGTTGGCGCGTAGGGGCACGGCGTGCCGTGCCCCTACGGAAGAAAACGGCAAGGGCGAAAAGGAAGGATGTCGCGCGAGCTAAGCATTGGCGACCGTGGCGCGGCGTTACGTTGGCACAGGCGTTATTTTCACGCTGCCGCCTATCGGCGGACCTACGCTTCCGGAAGGCGTGCTATGATTTCGGGCTTGTTGCGCGATGCTTGTGGGCTGCCGTGGTGCGGGACTTTGGCGCTTGGCGTCGCGCAAGGTGTCCAACCCCGCGCAACCCGAAAGCGCGGCTGCGAATCCAAGCGACGGACCGTAGAACCCGTTGCGCTCGAGAACGCGCTGCGGTTGCTACTGCGCGAAACTGCGCGGGACGCCTAAGGCTCAGCAAATGGGGCACAGGAACGGAGAATGATTTGCGGCGAATGAGAGTGGTGGCAGTGGCGGCCGTGATGGGTGCGGCCGCGTTGGCGTATTCCCTGCCCCGGGTTCGGGCGCAAAATTCTTCGATGAGCGATATGGCGGGTGCCACGGCTGCGACGAGCGCTGGCGCGACGTCTGCAGCGACGGCTTCCAATACGCCGATTGTGATTGCGCACGGAATTTCAGTGCGGGCGCTGGCGCTGGGCGCAGCTGCTGATTCCGCTGCGGCGAGTGGTGAAACCTCGCAGATTCCTCCGATTTATTTTACCGCTGCGCAGCTGCCTAATCGCGTTGTGTCGCTGGCTACGTCCGGCTCCGTTCGTGCGAACACAGCGAGCCTTGCGACCGGCCCAAGCCCGAGCGCAAATCTCGTCGAGACTGCAGGGAATGGTACTGCGGGATCGCTAGGCGACGGCGGGGCTGCAACCTCCGCGCAGCTCAGCTTGAAAAACGATTCATTGTATATGCGCAGCGGCGTTGCGGCGGCACCGGACGGCACGATATTTATCGCGGATACGGAGAACGCGACGATTCGGCGGATTTCGGCTGCGACATCAAACGAGCCCGGCGTGATTCGCAGCGTCGCTGGGAAGTGGGGGCCGACGCAGAGTGTGCAGCTCGTCGAGCCGATGGGGCTGGCGCTTGATCGCGCCGGCAACCTTTATATTGCGGATCACGGCGCGAATGCCGTGATGGAGTTGCACGACGCGACTGCGTCCACGACTGGGAAGCTCGAGATGCTGGCGCAGGTGGCGAAGGCTGCGGATGTTGCGGTGACGGCTGATGGCAGCCGCGTTTATATCGCGGCGGCGGAAACTGGGAACGTGCTGCGATTTGACGCGGCGACGCATGGCATCACCACGCTTGTGGCGGGTTCGGGCACGTCTTCGTCATGTGCGCCCGCGGCGGCGGGCCGTGCCCCTACGGGAACTGCTGCGGGCGGCGCGCTAAGTTCGTGCCCTGATGGGCTGATGCTCGATGGTAGCGGGAATATTTTCGTTGCGGATTTAGCCGGCAGCCGTATTTTGCGCATCGACGCCGTGACGCGACAGCTCACCACGGCCGCGAATAACGTCAGCGCTCCGGGCGAGATGCAGTTTGACGGGGACGGAAATTTATTTATTGCTGAGCAGGGGCGCAATCGCATTATCGAAATCAAAGGGCTGGGGCAGCCGGAGGCGAGTGTGACGCTCACGCCTCCTCCGCCGCCTGTTCCGCCGATGGGAGTGCCCTGCCCCATCATCGCGCCGCCTCCCGCCTTTGCAGGCAACACGAATTTCTGCGCCGAGCCGCTGGCCGGCACCACGCCGACGTCCGCGTTTACGCTGACGAATAATTCGAATGCCGCAATCAGCGGCATTGCGGTTTCGACGATCGGCCTCGCGCCCAGCGATTTCGTGGTGTCGTCCAATTCATGCACCACGACGCTGAACGCCGGCGCAGGCTGCATGATCAATCTCGCGTTCGCGCCGACGGCAACGGGTCCGCGCACGGCGACGCTCGTCGTGACGTACACAGGGGCGACGACTCCGCTCGCGTCGTCGGTGGCCGGCACGGGCGACGATTACCAGATTACTTTCGCGAGCGGGCAGCTGACGGAAATTTCCGTGAATGCCGGCGACACCGGCACGTTCATGCTGCAAGTGGTGCCCGACAATATTTTCACCGGCACCGTGAACTTCATTTGCCCCGGCAATTTGCCGATGCAGACCACCTGCACGTTTTCGCCGGCCAGCGTGAACGTGACGACACCGGGGACAGCGGTGCCGTTCAGCGTGGCGTTCATGACGATGTCGCGCGTGCCAGTGAAGAAGGGCGCCGTGCCGATGCGGGGCGGCAGCGGCGGAAATTTCATCGCGCGGGGCGCGATTGGCGCGTTCGTGCTGATCGCGGTGATTGTGCTGTTCGGTAGCTTTGCGATACCGAGGCGCATCGTGCCGGTTGCGTGCGCGATTGCGCTGGCGATTGGCGTTGCCGCGATTCTCGAAGGCTGCAAAGGCTACGGGTCAAACAAGGGAGCCACCGGCACGCCTGCCGGTACCTACAAGATGACGGTGCAAGCCACGGCGCAGTCGGCGCCGCGCGGAGTGACGGTAACGCTCGACGTGCAGTAGGTTTTCAGTAGCGTAGGCTTCAGCCTGCGCCCTCGTAGAAACGCAGCAAGATCGCGCCAACCTGCAAGGTCGAAGAACGCGTTCTTGCGTTTCCTGGTGTCACAAAGGCCTGGCATGCGCCGACTTGTGGTGCAGGCTGACAGCTAACCAACGCCGCTTGCCCTTTCCTCGAATTCGATAGCTCTGCCTCTGGTTACTTGTGGCGCAGGCTGAAGCCTACGCTACTGAACTTCACAGATAAATTACGCGGCGGTGGTAGCTGTAGGGTTTGCGGCGGCGGCCTTTTGTCTGTTCTGGGCGGACGTAGCGCTGAATCAGTTCTTCTGTAGCCATTTGCGCGGTGCCTAGCAGATCCTGCGCGAGGGCTCGGGCGCCACGAGAACGCGCTGCCAGCGCAGCAGTGGCGAATGCCAGTGGATCTGTTGCCGCGCGAATCTGCACCGGATCCGTACCAAGCGCGAGCGCCGGGAGAATCTTTTCGTAACGCACGCGCACTGTGATCGCCTGTGTTGCGCCTACCAAATTAATTTTATCCTCGCGCCATTCCCATAGACGCAGATAGGTGCTCGGCTGCAGGTTGAGCATTCCGCCGCCGCTTGTGAATTTTTCCATGGGCACAAATGTGTCCGCAGTGTGGGCGGTGGCGCGTTCCCAGAGCATCTGCGGCATCAGGCAATCGGAGGGAAGCTGCGGGCTGGAGGTGTCGCTGATTTCCATGTTCGTCACGCCGCTCAAGGGATCGGGCTCGAGGTCGATGTCCTGCTGCTCGCCGAGGACGCTGACGCCATTTTCCGCGAGCTCGCGCTGCAGGCCGCGATAGGCGGAGTTGAGAAGCGGCATCAAGAGCGCGTCGGTGAAGACGGCGCCGGATGAGTCGTTCATCAGCGCGCGCGCGAGCGTGAGCGCGTCTTCCGCCTGCGAGTAGGCGGTAGTGGGGACGACGGGCATAGCAGCCTCCGGAAAGTAGCACAGGCATTCCTGCCTGTGCCGCAAGTTGCCAGGTGCGTGGTGTCGCAAAACGAGGAAACGAAAGAACGCGTTCTTTGATCCTGCAGGTGTGGAGCGATCGGCAATGCGTTTTCACGTTGGCACAGGCAGGAATGCCTGTGCTACTGAAATGCGAAAGAGCCGGCGTCTCGCCTGCTCTTTTGGTTCATCTGCAGCAATGCGTTACCATGACTCGCGCTTACATCAACGATCATTCACGAGGAGGAGACGCATGGACGCATCGGAGACTCGGACGCATTTTCCGCCGCCGGGCGGTTACGGGAAGCTGCCGTTCAGCATGGGCGTGCTGGTGGGCAGCACGTTTTATTTGGCCGGGCACCTGGGGCTTGATTTGACGACGCGGAAAGTTCCGGCTGACGTTGAGCAGGAGGCGCGGCTGATGATGGACGGGTTTCGCGCGACGCTAGAGAAAGCTGATCTGACGATGCAGGACCTCGTCTACGTGCAGATTTTCTGCTCCGATGTGTCGCTGTTCGACCGGTTCAATGCGGTCTATCGCACGTATTTTACTGAGCCGCTGCCGGCGCGCGCGTTCATTGGCTCGGGGCCGCTGCTCTTCGGCGCGCATTTTGAGATTCAAGGAATTGCGACGGCGCCGTAGGTAGCACAGGCATTCCTGCCTGTGCCTCCGTTGCTATATGCGCGGCAGTTGCAAAAACAAGGAAACAAAAGAACGTGTTCTTTGTTCTTAGCAGGTATGGGGCGAGCGGCGGTGCGTTCTGGCTTTGGCACAGGCAGGAATGGCTGTGCTACTGAAAGGCTAATCGTTTACTACCGGGATTTCTTTTTGCAGCGCGGGGATTTTTGCGGCGGCCCAGTCCATCAGGCTGTCGCCCGATAGGCCGAACATGGCGGCTGTGGCGTGGCCTGGCTCGAGCGTGAAATTTACGGGCAGGCCGGCTGAGCCGAAGAGGTGCGTGGCGGCGCCGGGATGTGCGATCCAGTAGGAAAATGCGGCGGCGTTGACGAACAGGCGGATGCCGAGCGCGAGCGCGTTAGTGCGCAGCCATTCGCGGCGCGTTTTTGTGCCGGAGAGGCGCGATTTGGCCGAGAGGCTGGCGCGTTTCAGCACGTGCAGGCCGTGGCCGGCGACGAAGAGTGACCAGAGATGCGCGGATTCGGGGATGTGCATTTTGGTAGCGTAGGCTTCAGCCTGCGCCGCAAGTTGTTGGGTGCTGGTGTTTGCGAAATGAGGAAGCGACGGCAGCGTTGGTGCCTTCGGTGGAGCAGGCTTCAGCCTGTCCTCTTGCGTTCATCGGGTGCGATATCGTGCGTGAGCCAACATCGGAAGGATTGCGGCTTAGCAACGGCGCACAGGCAAGAGTGCCTGTGCCACTGAGAAGAACGCCAGCGCGTGCGTGCCAAGTAACTGTGATTGAGATGCGGCGTTATGTTGGCGCAGGCTGAAGCCTACGCTACTTAGTTCGGGTTGCCTATGCAGAGCCAGTTGATTGTGTCGGTGCCGCTGGCTTGGGTTAGCGTTAACGCTGAGGCGGACGGGGTTACTTTTACTGTGGCGATTGCTGACTGATCATTTGCTACGCAGACTGGCGTGGAGGCGAAGGGCGTGGGGAATGTGACCGTGGCGGTGCCGGCTACTAACGCAACTGTTCCTGCGAATTGCCCTGTGGCGCCTTGGTTCAGGTGCTGCGAGACGGCGAGTGAGCCGTAGACGGCTGAGCCGCCTGAATCGCGGACCGGGGCGTTGCGAATATCCGGAGTTACGGGGCCCATACTGAGCGCCACGTCGTCGAAATAAACGAAGTTGCCTGCTGCTGCGGTGTTCTCGAGGAGCATCACGCGCATCGAGTGCGTCACCGTGGTCGAGAGGCTAAATGCGTTGGGCACGCGGAAGACGAGGCCGAAGTTGCGCGTCGGCGTCCAGGCGTTCGCGGTCGACACCTGCCAGTCGGCGCCTGTCACGTTGCAGTTGCAGGTGATGCCGTTGTTGTAGGTGAGCGACGCATTCGTTGACTGCCAGTTGCCCGTGCTGTTCGAGGTGCCGTCGTAATTTACCGGCGCGAGCACGCGCGCGTTGGATGACGCGGTGGTGATGCGATCGGCTTCGGTACAGTTTGCGTCCCAGTAAAAACGTAAGCCGGGGCGGAAATTATTTGAGGTGGATGCGGAGGCCACGCGAAACATCAGGGTGTACTCGCGCGTGGAGTCCACCTGGATGCAGGTGGAGTTGACGCCGAGGCCTGCGGTGGCGCCGTCGCCGACGCGCACATTGAAAGTTCCCTGCGTGTAGGTATCGATGCCGGGGTTTGCGCCCGCGCTCGTCTCCTGCAGATAAATTCCGCTGCCGGCCTGATTGATGTTCGTGCCGGAAACGCCGCCCCAGGCGTAGAGCGTGGTGGAATTCTGCCAGCCTTCAAAACCGGAATTGCCGACAAGATTGTCGCCGCCGAGATCGTTCATCCCGTAGTGCATCGAGGGAAGCCAGTTGTGGCCGTTGTTGTCGATTGCGATCGTGGCGGTGGAAGGTTCGTTGGGCAGCAGCTGCGCGGTGTTGCTGATGGAGAGGTAAGGATCGAGCACATGGATGCCGTTAGCGCTGCCGTCGGAGGGAAACTCAAGGCAGTTGTAAACTTTTTCGCAGCGATTGTTGGGGCCAAAGGTGATGGAGAGTGCGCCGACGACGTCGTAGCAGACCTGGCCGAAGGCAGCGGAGCTCGCTTCGCAATCGTTGCCGTAGATTTCGTCGTTGTTGGGGTAGTTGCCGCTGGAATCTTTTTTGAAGACGTAGCCGAGCGAAGGAGCGGGCGCGAGCGTGCAGACGTTCTGCTCGATCACCACGGCATTGTAAACGCCGGCCAGGCTCACGCACGTGTCACCAGTGGAATTGAGGCTATTGTGGCGAATCAGAGTGTTGGTGCCGTCGAAGCCGCCGGTGGATGTGTCGCCGAAGATTCCGAAGGAGGTGCCGCCGGTACCGAGCGCGAGATTATTGCTCTCGATGATGGAGTGGCCGATGCTGGTGAGATCGACGACCTTCGAATTCGCGCCAGTAGCGCCGAGGTACATGCCCACGATGTGGACATAATTTATTTTCGACGTGGCGGGGCTGGGCTTGTGCACAGTGGTGCAGCCGGTTGTCGCGCAGGAAATAAATCCGGACGTATCCGGATTGCTGACGGTGCCGAGGCCGCTTTCCTGGTAACCGTAGATGGAAGCGCCATCGCCCATCAACTCGACTGCGTCGTTCGTGGTCGAATCGGTGATGGTGAGCTGGCCCTGCCCCCACAGCAACACGGTGCCTGCGGGAATCGAGATGTGCGCGGCGCCGGTGAGGGTGCCGGTCATGCCGCGCGCGTCGCAGACACTCGAGGTGCTAGCCGCGGCGGTGAGGCAGGCATTGAGTTTTGCGCCCGCGTCGGAGCCTGCGAAGCGTTCGGCTTTTTGCATGAGGTTCAGCGAATTCACCGCGGCCGAGCCGTTCACGTCGAGATTCGATTGCGGGTTGGTGGTGTTGACGCCGAGCGATGTAGGTGTGAAGCGGTGCGACGATTGCATCAGGTTGATCGGAGGCGTCGAGTCGCAGCAGCCGACGAAACCTGTGTCCGTGAAGCTCGTGGTTGACGCGCCGGAGACGAAGACGTTGCGCGGCGAACTATTGAAGGTGGGCGTGGTGTTGCGGAAGATGCAGTAACCGGTAATAGCGGCGGCCGAGGCGGACGGAAGAGTCCAGGTGAGATTCACCGCGTTGTTCGGGCTGCCGACGACCACTCCCGCGGAAAATATCGAGGGCGCAGATTCCGTGGAGCTGTTGCAGCTGGATGCGCCCGTCGCTGTGCGAACCCAGTAGGTGTACGTTGCAGGCGCGAGGGTTCCGCCGGTGGTCGCAGTTCCCGTTACGTTCGTGGGCGGCAAAGCCCTCGCGAATCCCACGTCGAGCGATTCCGGGGTGGTCTGATACAGCTGCGCGCTGTAACCGAAGCTCGCGCCGTCGTTGAAGAGCATTCCGTTGGCCGAGTCAATGCCCACCGACGCGAATCTATTTCCCGATGAAGTGGCGCGCATCGGCAATCCATTGGTGTCGTTATTGAGGGACTCGTAGGGATCCGTGCGCGGACGATCACCACCGTCGCTGATGTTGACGGTGTGATCGAAGCCATTGGAATTTTGCGAAGTGACGGAGCCGAGCGGATCGCCGCTTCCGTCCACCACGGCGGTGACGCACGAGTTGCAGTTGGTGATGAAAATATTATCGGCGCGGCCGGAAATTTCGCGCACCGCGACGGCGCCGCCCGCGGGGCTATTCCCCGTGAACACGTGATTCATGAAGACGCCGCTGACGTTGAGAGTAGGCGCATTGATGGCGAGAACCGCGGTGGTGCCGACTGGCTCGTCGGAAGTGTTCACGTGATCGAACGTCATGGAGTCTATTGGCCCCATCGAAACGCCGGGGAGCGCGGAAAACGTGAACAGATCCGTGGACGCATCTTCGAGCGTGATGTTGCGAAAAACGAAATTGCCCGCGGTACCGGATTGATTGACGCGCTGGATGTACTGCATTCCTCCGCCGGCTCCGTTGACGTCTTCAATTGTGATGAGGCCATCGAGCGGAGCTTCGCCGCTGATGGGAGTTTCCCCAGTGAAGAGGATGATCGGCGTGGTGGAGCTGGTCTTGGCCATCAGGCAGCCGCCCGTGTAGCGGACCCAGATACTGTTGGTGATTTTCAGGGGAGTGTTGTCGGTCTGGCCGGTGGAACCGTTGACGGCGAGGCAGACGTTGCGGAACAGGACGTTGACAGAATCGTAGAGCGAGACGGCTTGGATCGAGCCCAGGATGGAAAGATTTTCGATGGTGGTGAAGCCGGGCAGCGCAAAGACGGGCGCGGTGTTGGGGCTTGCGCCGGCGGTGACATTGATCGCCACCATCGGCGCGAAATTAAATTGCTGGAGCTGGCTGGCTTCTCCCACGGCGCCGCCGAGCAGGTGCAAACCCGAGCAGAAGCCGCTGGGCGTGGAAAACACGGGCGAGGTGGACGGCGTTTGCGGCTGCAGCACTTTGTAGTAGAGCGGCGGCGGCGGAAAAAAGACGCTGCCTCCTCCGCCCGCAGAGGGAGCGCGACAGGCGGCGTTGATGGCGGCTTGGATCGCGGCGGTGTCGTCGGTGACGCCGTCGCCCTTGGCGCCGAAAGCGGTGACGTCAACGCGCGGGCGCGGACCTTGCACGGCTTCGTTGCCGGTGACGGTGAGCGCGGAGGGAGTGAGCGTGCCGGGATTAAAACCGCCGGAGGTGAGTGTGCCGGTGATGGTGGCGTTGCCGGCGACCGTGAGATTTCCGCCGAGCGCGAGGCTGAACGCGGAGATGGCGCTGCCACCTGTGGAGCCGAGGTCGGGCGGGAGAATCACGTCGGGAAAAGTTTGGACGCCATGGATGCCGGGGCCGGTGATTTGCAATTGGTAGCGGCCGGCGGGCGCGTAGAAATGATAGTTACCAATGCCGTCACCTTGAAACGGATTCGGGGCGGGGACGGTGAGAGTCGCGTCGGTGTAAATAGCAGCGAGCGGGGAGCAGGGCGTGCCGGTGGCGGTGGGCCCGCAGACGGTGATGGTGGGGCCGGAGACGGGATGGCCGGCGGGGCCGAAGACGATGTCGTCTTTGCGGGAACCTTGCGCGCGAGCGGCGGGCGCGGCGATGGTGGCGAGGGTGATGCTTGCCAGCGCGATGGCGGCGAGATGTGTGATCGTATTTATCGATGATGCGAATGGCCGCAGCGTAAGAGTTCGATTCATTGCGATTCCCTTCCCAGGAAATTTGCAGCAGGAGCGCGGCAGGCCGGGCGAAAGTGACCGCACCAGTCGCTATTGTAACGTTAAGGCTATTGGGGGAGTGCGGACACAGTAGCACAGGCATTCCTGCCTGTGCCAACGTAATGCCGCGGCGCGATCGCTGATGCTTGGCGCCTGGCGCGATTGTGTTGTTCAGTAGGGGCACGGCATGCCGTGCCCGGCAAACAAACTTGGCGCGATCGTGCCATTTGTCGCGAGTCAGAAAGTCAAAGGCGAAACATTTGTGGCGCGCACTTGCTGGATGCTGCGGCTGCGGGTGTAGCGCGTTAGAGCACAGCATGCCGTGCCCCTACTGTCGCGTCGGTTGGGGTGGCGCTGGTGTGGCGCGGCTCGCGGCGCTGCTGCTGGCGCCGAGGCCGTGCTTGGCGGCTTTTTCCGCGTCGAGGATTGCGCCGCAATGTTTGCAGACTGCGACGCTGGGCTTCACCTTCTCGCCGCAGGCGGGGCAATCCGCAAAACGGGTGGGCACGTAGGCCCATTCGCGTTCGACGCCGAGTGCGATCGCTGCGCGTCGATGCAAATCCGAAATTTCGCGGAACGAATGGCCGCGCGCCCACATCGTGTCGCCCTCAGAGATGAGCTGATGATAGTAGGCGTCGCGCCGCGCTGTGGCGGAGGCGAGTTCTTCGGCTGACGGACGCTCTCCGGCGCAGACGAAGATTCCATGCTCGCGCAGATCCTGCAACAGATCTTCGGCGATATCGCGCGCGGAAATTGTGAATGGGAAGCGGCGATTATCGCCGAGATCGAGCGCGTCGCCGCGTGAGGTGATCTCGACGAGCGCATACGGCTCACCGGGCGCGCGCGCGGGAATGTGATAGACGCCGTGGGTGCGCGAGATGTGCCAGTCCTGGTCGGAGATGGAGGCGATCGCAGCGGTGGCGGAGGCGTCGCCGTTCGAGCGGGTTTCGACGAGAATGTCGCGGGGACCGCGGCGCGAGTCGGCGGCAAAATCACGCGGGATGGCTGCTGGAGCGGTTGAGCTGGGATGTGGTGCGGTGTTAGGTGTCACGTGAATGTCCTTTTTGTACAGGCTGATTTGGTCGTTTGCACGTTTATGTGCAAATTTGGTTATTTGCACGAAAACGTGCAAATAATGGAATTTGCATGTTTATGTGCAAACGGCTAAGATTGGGGTCCTGGGAGCCCACACATGCGGTCCGTGCAAGGCGTGCTGATTGCAGACGTGATTCAGTCGAGCCGCCGCAAGCATTTGAGTGCGCTGCTGGCGGACGGAATGCGTCGCGCGAATCGGGTGCATCTGCAAAAGAAGCGTATCCGCGTGCCGTATGCTGTGACGGCGGGCGACGAATTTCAGACTGTGGTGACCTCGATCGAGATGGTGCCGGAATTGATTTTCGATCTGCGCCGGCGGATGCGTCCGCTGGATCTGCGCATCGGGATCGGCATCGGCACAATTCAGGGACGCGTGAGAGCTCCGGTGAACCGGCTCGTGGGCGACGCGTTTGCGAACGCGCGCGAGGCAATTGCGGAAGTGAAAAAGGGCGGCCATGCGTATCCGAGGCTGACCGCTTTTCGATCGTCGAATGAATCTTTTGATCGCATCACAAATCTGGTGTACGGGCTTAATGATACATTAGTGCTGGGTATCACCGAGGAGCAATGGCGCGCGCTCAACGCGTATGTGGATAGCACCGGCGTGGAAAGCGCGGCGCGGAAGTTGCGGGTGAACATCTCGACGCTTTCGCGGAATTTGAGGCGCAGCCATTTCCGGCAGCTAGCCGAAACGGCGAGAACGATGGAGACGTTCTTCCGCGACGAATGGAGCTAGTTGCACAAAAACGTGCGAATTATGATATTTGCACAAAAACGTGCAAATTTTTCAATTTGCATGAAAACGTGCAAACGGCAGAAATCACATTCGGACGCGCAGCGCGCACGGGTAAGCCAAGCTACGGATGAATTTTGGATAAACAACGATGAACGCGATCGAAGTATTTCTGATTTTGTGCCTTGGGCATCTCGCGTCGGATTTTTTGCTGCAGACCGATGCGATGGTGAAGGCCAAGAAGCATGGCGGCACGGCTTACTGGAAGCACGGGCTGATTCATTACGTGGCGATCGTCGTGGTGACGGTCTTCGCAGATCCAGCGCTGCTGGCGCGCATTCGCTTTCAGGCGATTTGCATCGCGCTGGTCAGCGCGCATCTGCTGATTGATTTTGGCAAGGAACACCTCACGGCGGCCGCAAAGATTCGCGACGACGCGCTTACATTTTTGACCGACCAGGTGGCGCACATCGTGACGATCGTTGCGGCGGCGTTGCTCGTCACCTGCACGAGCCCGGTGGCTGCGGTTGCATGGCTTGCGGCGCTTGTCCCGCATCGCGACAGAATTCTTGCGGTGCTGGTGATTTATTTCGCGGTAGTGTTCGCGGGAGGTTACGCGATCCGCTATCTCACGCGGCCGTTGACGCGACATCTGCCGCAGCTTGGCGACGAATCGACGGCGAGTTTGCGCAACGCGGGAATGTATATCGGCTGGCTCGAGCGCAGCCTGGTGCTGACGGCGATGATTTTGCGCTCGCCGGCGACGGTGGGACTGGTGCTCGCCGCGAAATCCATTGCGCGGTTTCCCGAGCTGGGGAAATCCGAGCGCTTCGCGGAATATTTCCTCATTGGCACGCTGCTTAGTTTGCTCGCGGCAATTTTTGGCGGCATCGTGCTGCTGAAGGTTCTCACCGGCCGCGTTACGCTCGGACAGTAGCTGCCTACAAGAACGTACTTCAGCCTACTGCTGGACATTTCGAAAGGGTGCGTTACTATTCGGTTCTGTATCGCGAACCGCACTCCATCCATTCCGTTTCACAATTGTGGTTCACGCGATTTTGGTCGCTGCGCTGTTGCCCTTCCCTGTATCGCCGGCGCAACGGGAACCGGCGCCAGCCAGCGAGAAGACATTCGCCGCGCTGGTTCGGCGGTTTTCTGCCGAACTGGAGAAGCAACGCGTGAAGCGCGTTTTCATCATGGATTTCGAGGATTTAAGCGGCAAGGTGACGCCGTTTGGCGCATGGCTCGCTGACCAACTTTGTTCAGCGCCAGGAAATCCCTGGGCGCCGATTGAGATCGAAGATGATCGAAGCACCGTCGCTGCACTCCAAGGTCTTTTCGACGATCCAGGAACACTAGGGCAACCCGAGGACAAAACAGCCGCGATCGGTCGTCTGCTAAAGGCGACACCGGTGAGGGGAAGCTATAGTGCCGCCGAGAATGGCATCGGCGTCACACTTGCCAGTGGAGGAGTGCAAGTGATCGGGAAGATCGCCATGACCGACGAAATGAGATCCCATTTGATGGTGCCATTTGATTCTCTAGCGCCGAGCGACGGAATATTTGAAGCTGATCGTGGGGGCATCGGTGCGCCTAGATGCGAGTATTGTCCCAATCCCCAATTCTCGAGTGAGGCGGTGAAGAGCCATTTACAAGGGACTGTTATTTTGTCTGTTGTGGTCAACGCCGAGGGCCGCGTAACCACGACATCCATTGTCAAAAAATTGGGTGGCGGGTTAGATGAGGCGGCTGTGGACACGGTCCGCACCTGGAGGCTTAAGCCAGCCGTTAACGTGGATGGGAAATCCGTCGCAACGCGGACGCCAATTGAAGTGGTCTTTCGTTTGTATAAGCAAAATTGACTCTAGTCAGTGAAGGCGACGTCGAGGGCGGCGTCGGCGGTGCGATCCCAGTCACGGGCGCTGCGGGCTTCGCGCCGCGCTATTGCGGCACGCTGATCTGTGCGCGATTGGCGGCGTGACCATTCGATGGCGCGGACGATGTAGTCGCAGGCTGCAGCGTTGAGCGGCTCGAATTCGCCGGCGGTGCTTTGCAATGTGAAGCAGTGCTCGTAGTCGCCGCGCACTGGGTACGGGCCGAGCGCGGGGATGCGGATGCCGTCTTCGGTTTCGGATGTGAGGGCGCGCCACTGGTCGGGCGAGCCGTAAAATTCGGGGGGGCATCCAGCGTTCGATGTGCCAGCGATCGACGGGCAAATATTTCGGGACCTGGCGCAGCTCGATCGCTTCCCTGCTCACGTTGCCGTGGGCGTCGCGGTCGGTCCAGCGGCCGCCGATCCAGGTGAGGCGCGCGCCTCCCCAAACGACGCGGAAGTTCGGTTCGCCGTAGCGATTCGAGCCGCCGGCGCGCGTGATACGTTCGGCGATGGCGGCGGGGGTGTCGTGCGTTTCGCGTGTGACGCGGATCCGCGAGCGTGCGGAGTCTCGTGATTTGGAGGGCACGGCGTTGTGGGTGACGGGGTGGGTGGCGTTAAGGTTGAGGTGCTTTTGAGGCGTGCCTAGTGCACGTTGCGAATTTCGAGGGCGGCTGCAGTGATGCAGCCGCCCTTTGTTCTTGTCGGGACGGTTTTAATGTAGCTCACCTCTTTAGAGGTGAGGATCTCCCGAGACGAGGGAATGCCGCAGAAAGGCCTCAGGTCCGAAGACCTGAGCTACATGGAATGATGAATCAGTAGCCAGTGGGGATGGCTAGGTTGTCGATGAAGGCGCCGCTTCTTGGCGATTCGTTCCAGACTTGGAAGCCGGTGACGAAGTAGAAGATGTACGCCGAGGCGAGGCCGCCGCTTGCGCCGTAAATCGGGAACACGGTTTGGCCGCCTACGTCGTAGAAGTCGATGTCCTGCATCACGGCGCGTCCCCAGTGCGAGAGGTCGAGAAAATCCACGCGCGACTGGTTGGCGTTGATCGAAGATTTGATCGGAACGCCGGCCATCGATTTTTCACCGGTGAAGAGCAAATCGAGATCGCTGGCGCGGCCGCCTGCACCTTCCTTGATGATTTGCGAGATGGTGACGCCGAGCTGTTCCCACTGGTGCTCCTGCTCGAGCGACGTGTACGCAATCAACTTGCTCACCTGATTCGTGCCCAATGCTTTGCGCACCTTGTTGATCGCCAGGCGTACGGCGCCGGGCGTGAGCGTGGAATTATTTCCGTTCACGCGCGGAGTGGCGAGCTCGACGGGATACGTGGCGCGATTCAAGTTGAGCCACGTGCCGGTGGTCGCGTTCGACTGATGATAGAGGAGGCCGAAGAGTGACACGGGCTGCGCACCGGTGAGGCCATCGTGAACGATCACGTCGTTCGCAGTGGTGCCGGCAGGAACCGCGTCCACCGTAATCGTGCCGGCGAAGGGATCGACTGCGGTGACGTTGCACGCGCCACGATTCGTGGTGAGCGTGGGGTCGTAGACCTGAATCGTCTGGTTGTAATAGACGAGGACCGAACCTGGCGGCTTGGCCATCGTGAACGTGGTCGAAGCGATCGAGCTGATCGTGCCGAGCACGCCGTTGCCGTTGGTCTGCATCACTTTGTCGAGGAAGGCGCGGAATTGCGCCATCGCGTTTTTCACTTCACGCTTGGCGGCGTTCTCGATCGCTTTCTCGGGCGCGTTCGATGCGTACTCGACGAGCTTGGTGATTTCGACGGCGTGGCGGAAAAATACGGGCGTCACTTGCGCGACGTCGTACACGGTGCCGGAACCGCGGCCCAGATCGCCACCGTCCATATTGGCGAGACCTGCTTTGCCTCCAGGACGGATTTGCAGCGGGAGCCGCATGTTGCGCGAGCTGACGCGTTCGACATCGCCGCGCTGCTGGATCATGGTGAGCAGGATGTCGTCGCGTTCGTAGAGGAGCGGAAGTTTGTCGCGGACTTTTTCGAGTTGCAATGCGACAGATTGCGAATTTTGCATTTGTGCCATGGGGGAGTCTCCGTTGTGGGTTTTGAGGTAGCACAGGCAGGATTGCCAGTGCCGAGGGTTGCAGTAGCGTAGGCTTCAGCCTGCGCCGCAAGATGCTAAGTGCGAAGCGATGCGAAACGAGGAAGCGAAAGAACGCGTTGTTTGGTTTTGCTGGTGTGGTGCGATTGCGCTGCGTTCTTACGGGGGCGCAGGCTGAAGCCTACGCTACTGAAAGGCAAAAGCTGGATGGCGTGATAGTCTTTTCTTATGATGCGACGCCGCGGAATGCTTTGCGTAGGACGATCACTCGCGCCAATAATTTTTGCAGTGCTGCTAATGCTCGCGGCGGTGCTTTTTGCTGTGCCGGTTGAGGCGCAGGTGGGGCAGCAGCCGAATCGCAATCGGCGGCCGCCGGCGACTGCGCCGGCATCCTCTACTGTGCCTGGCGAAGCGCCTGGCGTTGGGCAATCAGCGGATGCCAATTCGTTGCCGCCGTCTTATCCTGGCGTGAACGCGACGCTCGAGCGGGCGTTTATCGCGATGAATCTGCGCAAGCCTGATAGTGCGCCGTTTCATCAGCTAGTGCGCTTTCACTACGAAGTTCTAGGGCAGGCGCAGGACGGAAGCTACGAAATATTCTGGTCGGGCACGCAGCACTTCCGCGAGGTGTTCAAGCTGGGCAGCGAGCAGGAAATTGATGTGGCGGTCGGCGACAAAATGTACACGACGCGGTCGAGCGTGGTCGTTACGCTGCCGCTGCGCAATGTGCGCGACCTGGTGAAATCCCCCATGCCCGGATACTTGATGGTGGACTACGACGTGATCAGCGTTGCTGACGAGCAGGTGGAGGGGCAGTCGCGCCAGTGCATTCACATCAGCAAGCGCGACGCGAACACGAATCAGCAAGGCACCGCTCAAATTTGTTTCGAGCCCGATTCGAAGCAGATCGCTTCGATTAGGGCGCAGGGAAACTTTCTGAATGTGCCGACGGATATTCAGCTGACGGTTTTTAAATCCCTGGGCGTGAAGCGTTACCCGATGCACATGACCTCGACCGTGGCCACGGAGAATATGCCGCCCGCAAATATCGAAGCGAACGTGGAGACGCTCGAGAACGTGACGAAGTTTGACGGCGATCCGTTTGCGCCGCCGGCGGGGGCGGCTGTGCGCGATTGGTGCTCGACCTTGGCTTCCGCGCCGTCGCTCGAAGATTACGACCAGCCGTCGTTTCCGCAGGATGAGCTGAAGAACCTGAGCGACTTTTTTGTAATGGTGGGCGCGGATGGACGCGTGATGCAGGCGGAGCCGGTGCGTCCGGCGGCGGATCCGGACGGCGAGCAGAAAATTGCCACGTGGATCAAGACGGCCCGCTTCCCGATTCAGAATTGCGGGGTGACGCCAGTGGAGTACGAGACGTTTTATACGCCGAAGCTGAAGCGGGTGTATTAGGTTTAAGTAGCGTAGGCTTTAGCCTGCGCCTGAGCAAAAACACAGCAAAACCAATAATATTTACGAAGTGCGCGATTGCGTTGTTTTCGTTTGCTTCGTGCGCGCAAATGCAAGAAGAACGGCGCCGG
Source organism: uncultured Acidobacteriota bacterium (assembly GCA_963721825.1). Taxonomy (GTDB): domain Bacteria; phylum Acidobacteriota; class Terriglobia; order Acidiferrales; family UBA7541; genus Palsa-295. The sequence goes on from CAVRLE010000007.1 coordinate 176,879, forward strand.
GACTTCCTTGTTTTCGCAACATCCAGCACCTAGCTTCTTGTGGCGCAGGCTGAAGCCTACGCTACTGGACTGCGGATTCGCTTTTAGTGGGACAGGCTTCAGCCTGTCCTCTTGCGATTGTTGAGTGCGAGTTCGTGCGTAAGCCAAGATCGGAAGGATTGCGGCGTAACGAACGGCGCACAGGCAGGAGTGCCTGTGCCACTGAAGCCTGCGACGAATCGGGCGATCTCGCCAAGATTGTTTGCCGAGCACGGCATGCCGTACCCCTACTGTCGGAAAAAAGAAAATGTAAAGGAACGACGCCGGCGCTTCTTCGTCTTCGCAACATTCTGCACCTGGCTGCTTGGGGCACAGGCAGGATTGCCTGTGCTACTGAACTACAAATTCAGGATGTCGGCGTCGGATAGGCGGGCGTAATCCAGGTCGCGGGGCGACATGGATCTGCGGCCGTCGTTCCCTGCGCCGCTGGAGCCGGCTATGTCGATGCGGCGTTCGGCTGTGCGCTGGCGCGTGCGGCGTTCGTTTGCGGCGCTGACGATGGTGGAGGTCCACTCGCTGAGGACGCGTTTGGCTACGCCGGGGAGCGCCTGGCGGGCGCGTCCTGTGAGCAGCGAGACGATGGCGCGCTGGTGGCCGTCGTCGAGCGAGCCGGAGCGGAATGCGTCGCGCAGCTGCGCGGCGAATTGCGGATTCGAGCGGAGGCTCGAATCGAGTTCGCGGTAGATTTCGCCGACTACGCGCGTGCGCGCGTTTTTTGCGACGCCTTCGGGGAGCAGGCGCTCGACTTGCGCTTCGATCGCGGCGACGACGCCTTCGACGGCGACGGCGTTGGCGGAGTGGAGGAAAGCGAGTTGGGATTCGTTTGCGGTGGATTGCGCGTTGTTCGCGGTTTCAGGTAGCACAGGCATTCTTGCCTGTGCCTGCGTAGCACGTGGCTGAGTGGATGATTCGTCGGGCGAGAACCTAGCCTGTGGTGTGTTTTCTGACGCGTTGGCGTGGGGTTGCAGGTTTGGGGCGATCGCGCTGGTTGTCGCTTGTGGCACAGGCAGGAATGCCTGTGCTACTGGAGGCGCCGGCGAGACGCTGGCGGTACGTGAACCGTCGGCATGGGCCGCGATGCTACTCATAGCTTGCGCTAGCGAGGAGAAGGCGGCGGGATCTAGATTGGCGATGGCGCGGGCCAGCGAGGCGTGGTCTTCGGGGCGGCGCGAGAAAAAAAGCGCGTCCATGTGGTTGACGTCGGCGAGGAGCGCGGTGGCTTGGCGCGCGGCTTCGGGCGTTGAGAAGGATTCGCGGTAGGCGGAGGCGTCGTGCCAGGCGGCACGCAGTTCGGGGTTCGAGTCGAAGGTGGCGCGGAGGTGCGCGGGTTCGGGGGTCGAGGTGGCACGCGCGTTTGAATTTTCATCCTGTGCCGAAGGCAAAGGCGCAGGCGAGATGCCGGCGGTACGTAAACCATCGGCGCTATTCGCGGCATCGACGGCATCGAAATCGAATTCGAGCTGCTGCGTGTTGCGCGGCGGATTTTTTCGCGGGGATATGATGCCGAGAATTTCGTCGTCGGTAGCGCGGGGCGGCGGCGCCGCTGGCGCGGCGTTGCGCGATGGCGACACGGTGGATGTCTTGGATGTAGCGGTCGCTGGGGCAACGGGCGCGACTGTTGCGGAAGGCATGATATTTCTCCTTTCGCCCTTGGGCGAAAGCTTAGTCCTGGGCTGGAGGTACAGGTGATGTTCCAGACTGGCACCTGTACTTTTGCACTGGCTGTGGAAAACTATGCGCCCGGGGCGCGGCAAATGCTGCACTTACGAGGTACCGTGGAAAATGGTACGAGCCGGTTTTAGTTTGAAACCAACGTACTATTTCGCTGGCCTTCGCTTCTGTGTACATCTATATCAACGGGGAGCACAGCGAGCTGCGCATTCCTGAGAAGCAACCACAATTTCTGAGGTGTGGAAATGAGCATCCCAACGACCTCCGCAGAGGCTCGAAGTAAATCCGCCACTTCCAGTTCCAAATCATCTCCGAGTTCAAATAATCAGAAAAGTAGTTTATCCGGGATCGAACGCCGCCGCCGCAAACGCGCGAAAATTACGGCGCAAGTGCACGTGCGCGTGATCAATTCGCCGGAGCCGTTTGAAGAAGTGTGCAAGAGCGTGGACGTATCGCGCGATGGCTTGCTTTTCACGAGCGCGCGCGCAGGCTACTGGAAAGGGCAGCTGCTCGAAGTGACGTTTCCCTACTCGACGGCCGCGGCTGCGTTGAACACGGCGCAGCAAGCGGAAGTGGTGCGCGTGGAATCGTCGGGCGGCGGGCAGCACGGCGTGGCGGTGCAGTTCTGCGCAGCGAAAGCTGATGCGCGGAGCGAGAAGAAAGTGCCGGGCGCTTCGTATGGCTCGAAGGCCGCGGAGCCCTTTGCGGATCGCGGGTACGCAAACGCTTTTTCGCCGGTGGTGGAAGCTTCAAGCGGAGCGGCAAGCCCCGCCGCGGCGAGCTCTGCTGCGAAGCAGCAATCGGTCGTGCTGGCAGTCGAGTCCGATCCGCGCACGGCCGAGATCATGCGAAATATTTTGCAGTCAGACGGCTACACAGTGATCGTGGTGCCGGATGCGCAGCAGGCGCTCGAAATTTTGCGCACCACGGTGCCGGCCGTGTTTCTCGCGGAAGTGGAAGGCGAGGACATGACTGGGCACGATCTGTGCCTGATCATCAAGCGCAACGATCGTTTGCGTCGCGTGCCGGTGATTCTGCTGACGCGCTCAGCGCAGCCCGCCGATTATTCAGCGAGCCATCAACTGGGCGCGGTGGTGTGCATGGCGAAGCCGTTCAAGCCCGAGCGGCTGCTGCACGTGGTGCGATTGGTGGCGCCGCCGCCGTCGCAGCGCAGCGTGTATGGCGCGCGCCTGGGAGGCAGCGCGATCGAGCGCACGCTGTAGCGCGGCGCGGAAAATAGAAATTCGTAGACCGCCCCTGAGACGCCATTCGCAGAAGTGTTAGAATCCAATCATGAAAAAGAAGCACGTCGGCTCAACTTCCAAAGTAGTCGTGAGGCCCGCAATTGTGAAATTCAGGACAAAATCGGGCGAGACGATCGCGATTAAAGCTTATCGCACTTTTTCGAAGCGCTCCCGCACGATGAAACCGTAGGTCGTTTATCTCAACAGCAGCACACTCCATGCCATGATCTTTGAGAAGGGGGCTGTATGTTTTTTCTACTTAAGCTCTCGGTGTTGACCTGCCTGTTTTACCTCGGTGTTACGGTGCTGATCGAAGCGGCGATCTTCTTGGCTGCTCGGGTCAGCGGGAGTTTCTTCTATGTCCTACACCGAGTGCCCTTAGGGTTCATCTTTGGAGTAATTCGGTTGGCTTCCTTTAGTCTCGCCTGGCACATCACGTATTCACAATTCGTCGCGAAGTTTCCTCAGGTGAAAAATGCGAGCTCGGTGTTCCTGAACCACTAGCTACTTCAGTGGGCGCGGGGAAGCAGGGTGGCTGGGTGCTGCATTAAGGCGCCTTGCTGCTTCAGCAGATATGACTTGTGCAACATGGCGTGGGCGCGGACGTTGGCGTAGCCAGCGGGCGCTTCGATTTTGGCGACCTGGCCTGCGTCGGAGGAGAACCAGCGCATGCAGATTTCGAGTTCGACGCGCGTGATTGTCCGCGAATTCGTCGGGCATGATGCTGGGTAGCATCAGCTCGACGCCGCTTTCGTCGTGGCGTCTTCACTGCGACCGGCGATTCGCCGACCAGCTGCGCGATTTCGCGATACTGCTTGGTGCGCGATTCCTCGTCGGGCATCACCAACTCCTCGAGGCCGATCAGGCGCTTCACCAGCGCCATATTTTCCGGATGCGAGAGCACGGACTTGAATCTGCGGATCGGGATTGCGCAAGCAGTTGCAGCAGCACGGCGCGCTGCTGCGACCAGAGCGTCGGATACTGCTCGTCCGTTTCCGGGTAGCTGAAGAGATTCCCTTTCAAGTCCGCGAGGCGAATCCATTTCGATTCGAACGCTGCGCCCGCGCCGAGCAGCGTGACCTCCACATCATTCGGGCGATTGCGGCGGAAGCAATCCACGGCGAGCAGCATCACGTCCGCGTGAAAGAATTTCATGCGCCGCCAGACGAGGCCGATGCGGCCCATGGCCTGGTCGCGCGCCATCGAGTAGCCGGCGGCAGTGTCGTTGTTCGCCATCGCGCCGCCAAAGAGCGCGGGAAATGCGCCGGTGAGAAATTGCGCGATCGGGTCCCATCAAATTCGCGGCGTGCTGCGCGAGATCGGGCGGAACTTCCGCAGGCGCGGGCTGAAAAAATCCTGCGGCGAGCGATTGGCCGGGCTTCGCGCGCGCGGGATAGTGCGCGCCGGGCTCGGCGGTTTGATTTTGCAGCGAGTCGAAATCGAGCACTTCGCTATCGGCGTAAATCGGCGGGATGCCGTATTCGTACGTTTCCATTTGCAAATTCGAGAGCGTGTTGAAACGCTCCTGCACGCTGATGAGCGAGTCGCCGAGCGCGGGACGGCCGCTCGATCCGTCACCGGGCAGCGCGTGAAGCACGCGCCAGTGATCGTCCATATTTTCGTTGCGCGATTCGCAGTAAGACGTCGCCCGCGAACGCGACGTACGCGCCATCGGGAAAAAGTTGCAGCAGCTCGTCGCGCAGCGATTTATCGTCGAGCGCGAAAAAAGCCCACGGACGCAGCCACGTGCGCTGAAAGGTGATGAGATTGATATTGAAGTCGCCGCCTTCGGTGAGCGGGCCGCCCTGCGATTGCGCGAGACGCGCGAGGCGTTCGTATTCCTGCATGCCGGTGGCGACCGGCGCGCCGATTTTATCCGCCGCGTGCGGATACGCCGCGCGCAGCCGCGCCTGGTGCACTTCCATGTTCCATTGCAGGTACGGATATTCGTGCATCTCGCCGGCCCACGGCGGAGTTTTCAGTTCCAGCCCGCCGACAATGGTGATCACTTCCTGCCCGTTCGGCACGCGCAGGCGCGTTTCGCGCCGCAGGCACGGTGATGGTTTCCGCCGCGACGAAATTTTCTTCGGTGAGCAGTGCGCCGCAGGCGGTGCAGTTAGTAGCGTAGGCTTGCAGCCTGCGCCGCAAGTTGACTGGGCACTTGAGTTCGCAATTTCAGAGAGCGACGGCTGCGTTCTCGTCGGGTTTGCGTGTTGCGCGGAGCGAAGAGAACGATGTCGCGTCGGGTGCTTGACTAGCGCGATCTTGCTGTGAGTCACGGTGGCGCAGGCTGAAGCCTGCGCTACTTACCGGCGTTTCCGCGCCGCAATCGGGGCAGACGTACACGTCATCGCCGATCTTCACTTCGCGCGCGGCGATTTCCGTTTCGGGGTGAAAGCCGAAGCGCTGGCCGTCCACGACGAAGCGCACGTACGCGCCGACCTTGCCGTCGGTCCAAAGATTGAACGCTTCGTCGACGATTAAATTTCCGATGCGATTATTGCGCTCGACGAGCCCCGCGACTTCGGTGGCGGCTTTCGCGGCGGACACATCTTCTTCGGCCTGCGCGGACGACGGGAAAAAGCGCACGCGCGGCACGTCCTGCGAAAGCACGGAGACGAGCGAGAGGCCGAACGCCTGGTAAATATTGGTGACGAATTCGTAGCGCGGCATATCTTCGATCGACGAGCCGTCCATCAGTTTCTGCTCGAAGGGCAGGTGCCAGTTCTGGTCGCGCTCGTTCCACCAGAGGTATTGCAGGCCGCGCCAGAATTGGTGCGCCTGCTTGATGCGGCGAATTTCCTGGCGGCGCGTGGATTCGGATTCGGTTCCAAATTGTTGGACGATGCGGCGGAGCGCGGATTGGAGGCGCTCGGGGAGTTGCTCGTTGTTGGCACCGAAGGGCGCGGCGGAATTGGAGCCGAAGAACGATGCGGGATTGACGGCGCCTTCGATGGGGACGATCGAGGCGTCGGGTCTTGCAGTTTGATTCGAAGTGGACATTCGATTCTCGCTTGGGTAGCACAGGCATTCCTGCTTGTGCCGTAAGTTGCTAGGTGCGTTGTGTTCGCGATGCGAGGAGACGTTGGCGGCGTTGGGTTGGTTTTAGTGGGACAGGCTTCAGCCTGTCCTCTTGCGTGCATTGAATGCGATGTCGAGCTGAAGCCAAGATCGGGTGCAATGCGGCTTAGCAACAGCGCACAGGCAAGAGTGCCTGTGCCACTGAAAACCTACTCGATTACTACTGTGGTTTGGCCGCGGGCTATGGCTGTGGCTAGGCGGCCGCCGCGGTCGTCTGAGGGGAAGCCGAACATGCAGTGGATGAAGCGGACGTCGTGGAGGTCCACTTCCCCGCCCTCGTAGCGGAGGTGCGTGCCGATGAAGGTGACGTTCTTCCAGTGGATGCCGTCGAGGGTTTGGGCGGCGCCGGCGATGGTGAGGTTTTCGACGTGCACGTTGTCAGCGAAGATGCGCGACATGGGCGGCTCGAGAATTTCGGCGCCGGAGGGCATGCTGGTCGCGTCGAGAAGATTGCCGCCGAGCGTTGCGGGATTGAGCAGCGCGCCGATCGCAAGAATTCGCGGCGCGCCGACGAAGACTTGGCCGGGCGCGACATTATTCGCGGGTACAGAATTATTCGCCGATGCGGAATTACTGGACGGCGAAGAATTCGTGGCCGAGTTGGAATTGCTTGCAGGCGCCGAACTGGACGATCCGGCTGGCGGTTGATTCGCGCTTGATGGCGCGCTCGATCTAGCTTCTGCGCTCGATGGCGGCGCGGCGGCCCCGGTCGCGGTGGCGACGAGCAGTTCGTCTATGTTGAGCGACGACGGAGTGCCGGGCGGGACAGGCTCGATCGAGGAGCGCAGCTCGGCGAGCGCGATGCGCGCGTCGGTGACGTGCGCGGTGAGCCGCGAGTTGGTGTGATAGGCGGCGAGAATCTGATCAAGCTTCGCGAGTGCGTCGTCGAAAAAATCGGGCGGCGTAGGCTGCGAGCGGAGACGCGCGACGATGACGATGGAGGCGGCGCGATCGACGGCGACATTCGTCTCGGTAGCGTCGCCTTCCGAGGCGTGGCGCTGGGCTTCGTCGAGCGCGACGATCACATCGCGCTGCCAGCCGGGAATGATGCCGGTGGCGGGATTCGTTGGCGTGTGCCTGGCGTAGGTGGTGTCTTCGTACGCGGCTACATTTGCGCGCGCGCTGCCATGGCGGCCACGCAATGCATACTGCACGCCGCGGAACGCGAGCACGATCATCAACGCAAAGGCGAGGAGAATTACAAGCGGTCGCACGAACCAGGGCGCGGTGGAGCGGGCCCGGCGCCGTTCCCAGTGGCGCACGCGTCCGCTGGGCGAATCGGAGAAGCGATAGCTCATGTGATGTTGCGGCGCGCGGAGCGATGTGCGTTACGACGTGCGCCGATTGCACATGAAGTATACGCGACGCCGCGCGAATCGGTTACGGGGTCAGTAGCACAGGCATTCCTGCCTGTGCCAAAGTAACAACGCACCTCGGTCGTCGATGCTTGGCGCTTATCGCGACATCGTCCTGTTTCCGTTCGTAGGCAACGTCTACCAACGCCGCCATTATTACCTCTTATTGCGACGCTGCGCATCTGGCGACCTGGGGCACAGGCAGGAATGCCTGTGCTACTTAGAATCTTCGGCGAATTGGTCGTGGAGGAAATTGGTCAGGTCGTTGTGATTGGAGAAGACGTGGGTTTCAGGGGCGGGGTGGATTGCGCCTTGGCGCGTTGCATCTGGCTTCGAGGAATTGCGCGCGAATGGCGAGGACGAACCCGAAGGCGACTGCGCCGGCGGGACGCCGGCGGTACGAACACCTGCGTCGCCAGCTGCGTTTGCGGCGTTGCCGTTGGCGCGGCGATGGATGCGAGCTACGAAGCCGCGCTGGCCTCGTCCTGAGTGTGCGGGGACGAGTTCGGAGGCTTCGATTTCGACGCGATGGATTGGGCCTGGCGTGGATTTCGCGTAGGCGTCGGCGTTGGAATTAGAGCTACCGCTGCTCGCGCTGCTGCTGCTGCTGTCACTGCTGCCGCTGGACGAGCCTGCGCCGGCGTCGTCTTCGCCTGTGTCGCCGCGCGCCACTTTTGCGGCGTGTTCGAGGGCCTGGAGCGCCGCTTCGGCTTCGCGCGCTGCTTCGAGCGCGTCGCCCACAACCGGATTCATGTAGTAACGACCGCGAATGTACGGCATGTTTTCCTCCGATGCGTGAGTGGAATGCAATGCGAGTGACGAGTGATGAGCGATAAATGGCGGGTGATTCCGATGAACGATTCGCGAAGGTCGCGCAATCTACGTGTCGCAGAAGGCGTGCTATGATGCGCGGCTATGAGAGGAAAGCTCTCCTACCTCACTTGCTGGTTGCTAATCTGTTCCGCCGCGTGGTCCCAGAACAAGAAGGATGAATTTCACACTGGGCGGTTGGTGAAGGTGACGAACATGGGTGCGCCTGCGTCGCCTGATTCCTTGTCAAACGTGAAAGCTTCATACCTGGTGACGATTCAAGATGGAGAGAATCGGATTAAGGGATACATCAAGGTGTCTATGTTGGGGCACGACAGGGCGAAGAACCTTAAAGCCGACACGGACGTTTCGTATCGGATTTCCGGCAACTCTTTGTATCTGAAGACGGCCGATGGTGAAGAGATTAAATCCAGCCTTTGCAAGACCGCGCACAATTTCCAAAAGTGCGGGGATTTGATGATTCCCGCGGATTCCCCGGATTAAAACGCGACGGCCCTCCACGGTTTCGCGATTCTCTTTTATATATTTCGAAGCGGCGCCGCGCGTGATGGCGTTGCTGCGCGCGCTTTCCTAGACTCGTGCGGGCGGTAGAGGATCGGCGGCGGGCTTGTCTTTTTGCGCGGATTCGAATTCGAGCAGGCGGTGGATTTGGGGCCAGGAGCGGCGGCGCGTTGGCGCGGCGACGTGCGGCGATGAATTCGCGCGTGGGTGCGAATGATTTGGTGTGCGCGCGGCGAGCGATTGGGTCGCAACCAACTGCGCCGGCCGGAGGCCAGCGGTACGAAACTCGGCGGTTGGCGTGCCAGGCGAAGCTTCGGTGGGACAGGCTTCAGACTGTCCTCTTGCGTTCACCGGGTGCGATTTCGCGCTGGAGCCAAGGTCGGAGGGACTGCAGCTTAGCAACGGCGCACAGGCAGGAGTGCCTGTGCCACTGTAAGACGAGGCTTGCGCTGCGGCTAGGTCGGCTTCCGTTGCGGGTAACGGTGGAACGCCGGCGATGCCGAGGATGGAATTGAGGAGAGCGCGATTTTCGGCGCGGAGGCGGGTGATTTCCCTGCTCTGCTGGGCGACCACCGCATCCAGCCTAACGACGACGGCGCGCTCGAGCGCGAGCTCGGCTTCGAGAGTGCTGGCGTGGCGTGTCGTCGTTAGGCGGCGCCAGAATTTACGAATGTGCATGGTGTTCAGGTTTTTCGTACCGCGGGCGTTTGTCGGAGCTTCTTCGCCAGACGCGGCCGGCGTTTCTGAACTTAGGTTTTGCTGCTGTTCTAGCATTTCTGTTCGGTGGCAAACCTAGAGGCAAAATCGCCGGCCGGAGGCCAGCGGTACGAAAGGCGAAGAGAATGATTAGCGGCGGCGGCGCGGGACGAACTGGGTGCGGCCGCGCTCTTCTAGCTGGGCTTTGCGGGCTTGGATTGCGCGGACTGTGGGATCTGCGCTTAGCACGCGCGCTGCGAGGCGTGCTTCGTATGGCAAATGCTCGATGGAGTAGGCGGCGCGGGTGGCGTAGCGCGATTTCAGGCCGTAGCGGGCGGCGTCGGCTGGGTCGTCGCCGTCCATTTTTTCTATGTCTTCGATGCGGGCCATGTCGCGGACGAGCGTGGGGATGGTGCGAATCAGCTCGATGCAATTGTCGGTGAGGAGCCACTCGTTGGCGTCGAGCATTTGGTACATCAGCATCCAGCCGCCGATGCGATCGTTGTCGGCGGGGATGGGACGCGGGAAACCGGCGGCGGCGAAGACGTCGCCCATTTGGTCGGCGATGGAGGCTTCGTCGGTGCGGCGGGCGAAGGCATCGGGGGAGAGGTAGATGGCGTCGATTTTTTCGCGGGGTGCTGAGTGCGAGGTGCTGCGGGAGGCAAGGTCTGGTGGCATGTGCCGCGACGAAGGCGCGCAGGCGTCATTTTCACGTTCCCGCCTGCCGGCGGGGCCTGTGCCACTGAAGGGCGACGAGACACCCAGAGGCAAAGGCGCCGGCGGGACGCCGGCGGTACGAAAACCAGAGGCATCAGCGCGTGTGTTGAAAGTAGCGGCGGTAGGAAAACCGGCGGCGTCGTCGCGGGCGAGGCTGCGGGCGATGATTTCGTGGGCGAGGTCGCGCGGGGCGGTGCGATGCGTGACGTATTCGCGGTAGGTGATGACGGTTTGATGCGGTTGAGTAGCGTAGGCTTCAGCCTGCGCCGCAGGTTGCGAGGTGCTGGGCGTTGTGGTGTGAGGTGGCGATGGCTGAGTTGGGTTGACGTCTGAACACGAAGGAACGATGTCGCGATTTGCGCTAAGAATCGACGACCGAGATGTATTGTCACGCGGGCGCAGGCTGAAGCCTACGCTACTGGAAGGCACTGACGCGTGCCAGTACGTCGCTGACGGATGCTCGAAGCCCCAGTCGATGGAGATCCAGCGGGGCCACCAGGGCTTCCAGTCGATTGTTTCTGCGCGGGCCGTATGGCGCGTTACGTCGAAATTATCGAAGTATTGGCCGGCGAAAACTTCCCAGTCGCCGTCGAGAAATGCGCGACGCAGGTGCGACGGGAGCGCGGCGAGCGTCTTAAGGTAATTTTGATCGGCGGCGTAGATCGGATTGTCATGCACGCGCGCTGAAATGAAATCGTAATCGCTCGGGTCGTAGCACTCCGGATTTTCCATTCCCGCGGCGGGCTGCTTATCAATCCACAGTGCTTTCACCCAGGCGTGGCCGATGTTGCCGGGGTTCGTTGCGCCTGCCATATTCGGAAATGTTTTGGCGATCGGGCAGCGATTGCGGCTGGTGAGAAATTGCCACTGGCGGAGGGTGAAGAGGGTGAGCTCGTCGATGCCGATGAAAAGAAATTCGGCGCCCTGATATTGGTAGACGTCATTTTCCGCGGCGCAGTATCCGAATCTGGTTGTCGAGCCATTGAGCCAGGTGACGACGTGCTTCGAGTCGTTGAAGCTCGAGTAGAGTTCGCGCGGGATTTCTTTGCGGAAATAAAGCAGAAGCGATTGCTCGAGCTCGGGGAACGTGCGGCGGAGGAGGAGCGTGTTCGAGCCCATGTTGTCATTGGCCTGGACGACCGCTTCCATGAGCAGCGCCATCGATTTGCCGGGACCGGCCGCGCCGCCGAAGAGTCGGTATTTCGCGGGCGATTTGTGGAAGTCGCGCTGCTTGGCGAAGGGGGCGTAGGTGAGGAAGCGCTTCGTGGGGTCGGGTTCGGTGCCGGGAGCGGCGTTGGGGTCGGCGTCGAGCGCATCGTTTGGCGCGACGGGCGCGTCGGCATCGGCGGCGGCGTTTGGCGCGTCGGCGTCCGCGCGAGATGAGTCGGCGTCAGCTTCGTCGACGGCGTCGCTAGCTACGGAAGCGGAGTGGTCGCGCGATTGATCATCGAGCCAGCGATCGAAACCGGAAGTGACGGTGGCGGACATGGTTTAAGTAGCACAGGCAATCCTGCTTGTGCCGCAAGTTGATTGGGGCTTTGCGTGCGCGAAACGAGGAAGCGATGGCGGCGTTGGTTTAAATACCGCCGGGATTTTTCTCGAGCGCTCTTACCGGGCGCGTGCCGGCTTTTGAATTTTGGTTTCAGTGGGACCGGCTTCGGCCTGTCCTCTTGCGTTCACGGATGCGACTTCTGGCGGAAGCCAAGATCGGAAGGATTGCGGCGTAGCAAGTGCGCACAGGCAGGAGTGTGCCTGTGCCACTGAGAGCTTCTCCGGTGGGAGCCCCCTGCTTTAGCAGAGGGAGCTGGACTTTAGTCCAGCGGAAGAAGGAGCGAGAACAAATCGTGGCTTTAGCCACGGGCATTCGAAGGCCCAGCGCTAAAGCGCCAGACAAAGTTGCCGTCATCGTTGCGGAGCGCTGAAGCGCTCCTCCCCCGCATGAATACGGGGGCTCCCACCGGGAAATGCCTGTGCCACTGAAAGGCTACTGCGATTTCGTGGGAGCGGCGACGGTTGCGGTTGCTGGCGTGCTTAGGGCGCGAATTTGTTTGCCTACGTAGAAGGCGGCGGCGCCGCCGGCGAAGGATGCGGCGATGGCGGCGTGATGGAAGCTGAGGACTGCGCCTAGCGCGAATGCGCCGATGCCGGCGAGTTGGACGATGTAGCCGATGGTGGTTTTACTGGCGCTCATTGTGGAGCTCCTTTGGAGAATGGAAATGGAAATTTTAAGTAGCGTAGGCTTCAACCTGCGCCAACGTCATGCCGCGTCTGGATTGCTGATGCTTGGCGCGTATCGCGATATCGTTCTGTTCGCCGTTCGTACGCAACGTCAAACCAACGACGCCATCGTTTCCTCGGTTCTTCAACGCTTCGCATGTAGTAGATTGCGGCGCAGGCGTCATTTTCACGTGCCCGCCTCCCGGCGGGACCTACGCTACCGGGAGGCGTCAGAAGCTTCGGCGGATTGCGCGGCGGGCGCGGCGCTTGGCGCGGCGACGTCGGTTGCTGGCGCGGCATTCAGTTGCTGTTGCGGCGGCGTTTGCGTACGAACTGGGCGCGGGACGTTGTGAACCATGGTGATGTTCACGGGGGCGGCTGGGGCGGCGCGCTCGGACTGCGGCGGGTCGAGGTGGCGGCTGCATTCTTTGAGGACGTCGACGAGGAGCTTTTGGACGCCGCCGGTGTCCTTGGCCTTTTTGCCGTCGCTGAGTTTGTCGACGACGACGGCGAAGGTGCGGGCGACTTTGTATTCGTCGAGGCCGCTGCGGCGCATGGCGTCGCCGATGCGGATGCGCGGAGGAGGCGTGGTGGAGACGGGGCGGGCGGCAATGGTCGTGGCTTCGCCGAAGGCTAGCGAGAAGGCGTCCTTAGTCGTGAGTGGCGGTGAAGGTTTCGCGCGTTTACGTTTGGGCGCGCGTTTTTTTCTTGTGCGGGCGGCGGATTTTTTGGCGGAGTCGCCGGCGGTGGCGGGCGATGCGGCGGGGGCGGATGCGTTTCGTTTTTTGGGCATGGGTGTATGTGTGGTCGCGGCGAGCCGACGGCTGGAGATTTTGGCAGGCGCGCGATGTTGTTGAGTCCGAGGATCGCGCCGAGAAGCGCGTCGTAATGTGCGGCGCAGAACAATTCGCCGCGGCGTCGCGGGCGTGCGCAGGGCAACCAGGCTGGGCTGCGCGGGCTGAGCGGTGCGAGAGCGATGCAGAGCGAAGGCACGGATGTAGGTTTCAGTGGGGCAGGCTTCAGCCTGTCCTCTTGCGTTCATCTGGTGCGATTTCGTGCGGAAGCGTAGGCTTCAGCCTACGCCGCAAGTGGCTATGCGCTGTGGTGTAGCAAGACGAGGGAGTTTGGCGGAGTTCTCTTTCGCAGTGCGGGCACAGGTGGGAGCCCCCGCATTCATGCGGGGGAGGAGCGCTTCAGCGCTCCGGAAGTTCGGCGGCAACTTTGTCTTCGCGCTTTAGCGCTGGGCGTTCGAAACGCCCGTGGCTAAAGCCACGATTTTTTTCGATGCTTCTTCGCTGGACTGAAGTCCAGCTCCCTCTGCTGAAGCAGAGGGCTCCCACCGGAGAAGCGCTTCAGTAGCGTAGGCTTCCACGTGTGCCGCAAGTTGCTAGGAGCGTGTGGTCAGACTACTGGCGGGGCCTGTGCTGCTGAACTGCTACCCCAGCACCTGGACTGTGATGCCTGAGCCGCCTGTGATTGATGTGATTTTGGCGCGGAGGAAATTGGCGCGGACGCCGGTGACTGAGCGGGCTTCGCCGGTGGTGACGGTGGAGGTGTCGATGGTGGAGTATTGGGCGTCGGCGTCGATCATGGCTGATTGCAGCGCGACGCTGATTGCTGAGGGGGCGGTGCCGAAAATGGTTTGCCAGCGGATGGTGCGGCTGTTGTCCGCCTGGCCGGCGTAGCTGGGGAGGGCGAATTGCTGGCTGGCCTGTCCTGCGGCGGGCGCTTCGGAATTGAAGGCGAGCGCGACGTCGCCGGGGAAAATTGAATAGGGAGGATTTTGCGTGTTGTAGTTCGGCATGGAGGCTCCAAAGAAAGTGATGGGTGACTGGTGATTACTGATCGGCAGGCTTGTGGCCACAGAGTCAGAGACACGGACTAAAGCAAAATGCAGGGGGCAAAAAAAAAATGCCAAGCGGAGCGCTTGGCGGATTACGAGGCTAACAAAAACATTCTACGCGAAATTCCCATTACTTGTTAAGTGATTATTTGTGTAGAGGAAAATAATCCAAGGTGATCGGCGATCCGGCGACGCATTTTCGAAGTTAATGTAGCTCAGGTCTTCAGACCTGAGGTTGTTCGGTGCGGTGCGCGTCACGTCAAAAGCCTCACCTCTGAAGAGGTGAGCTACATGAACGGCCAAGGCAGTGGAGATTAGTACGGTGGGGCAGATTGCGGCGGTGGAGGCGAATTGGGCGCGGGTGGATTCGCCGGAGGCTGTGCTTCCGGCGCTGGCGGTGCTGCCTCTGGCTCGGGTGCAGCTTGCTGCTGCGATTGCGGCGTTGGGCGCAGCGTTATGTTAATGCCGCGCTTGGCGTTTACGTCTACTGTGCGCTGGATGTCGAGCTGGTCTAGGGGGATGGAATTTTCGCCGCCGTAGTTGGTTACGTAGTGGAGCTTGTTGTCAGCGATCCAGTAATCGGTGATGGCGTAGACGGTGCCGTCTTTCAGGAAGAGCACCACTTCGTTGTCCCTCGACGAGGCGCTGCCGCCGCCACCGCCGGTTTCTTCGGGCGGAGATGACGGGCCCCAGTAGCGGCTGGGATTAAATTCGTTGGAGACGCTGCTCTCGTCGGTCGAGGCGTTGTAGATCTGATTGCCGTAGTAGCCGCCGTTATAGTAGCCGCCATAGAGGCCTGCCGGGCAGCCCCAGAATGGATCGCAGTACCCGTAGCCGTAACCTAGGCCGAAGCCGAACCCGCCGCCGAAAAATCCGCCGCCGCAACCGAAGAAAAATGGACCGAAGCAGCCGCCGAAACCGAAGCCTGGGCCGAAGCCCGGTCCGAAGAAGATGGGCCGGTGCCGGAACGGCGGCACGTGCGGCGGCGCGCCAACGAATTGCGCTGCGAATGGGCGCGTGCGCATTGCGTTGCTGGTTGCGCCCGATGTGAACGACGATCCGCGCAAGGCCGTAGAAGCGCCGAGCGGGTTGCCGATGCCTCGGGGCTCAACGGGCGGCCTTACGACGCGCGCGTTGGATGCGGCAGCTTCGTCGGCCGTGACGAAATGAGTGGAGGGCTGGGCGCCGCCGCGCATCGCATGGCTCGGAGGAGCCTGCCACGTGCTGCCGCCGACGAAGCGGGAGGACGGGGCCGAATGCGCGGCGGAATTTGTTGCGCCAGCGTTGCCAGTGCTATTCCCTGCTGTGGTGCCTGAACCCGAACCTGACCCGCTGCCGCGGGCGACCGGTGCGCCGCCGCCGCGAGGTGCCGATCCGCCTCCGCTTGCGCGACCGCCACTGCCACCACCGAAATGTCCGCCCCCGCCACCGCCAAAATGACCACCGCCACCACCTGCGTGGCCGCCGCCGCCCCCGCCACCGTGTTGGGCGAAAGCCGGATGCGGGGCGATGGCGAGGACGGCAGCGAAAGCAAGTGCGGCAACGAGCCGCCGAGAGGTAGGAGGAAAGAGGGCTTGGGGCGCAGGAGAAAGCTTCAAGGCGCGACGGCTAGTCGCGCACGTAGCGAATGATGAGCGACGGTTAGTCTCGTCGCTGAGGAAAGGATCGAAATAATGGCGCTTGATGGTGCTGAAAAATGTGACGTCGACTGCGTTGTCTTCCGAACTGCCGGGCCCGTGGGTCATCTCACCCTCCTCGCTCACTGGGTCGAGCGAAGGAGAAGCAACTGCTACTGCGCGATTCTAGTTCATTTGACGCGGCGTTGCACGCAATGGTTGCAAATATGGGTTTTTGTAGCACAGGCAATGCTGCTCGTGTTATTGAGGTTCAACGGCCAAAGCAAAGCCGACCGCCAAGTCAGCTCCTATATCGGGCCTTCTACGAAGGAGAGGCTGATCGGAAGCTCGGCCCCTCCTTCTTCAAGCCTTTTGCAGCGAGCCGATGGACCTTCGCCGGGCGGTGGCTACTAATCCGCAGGGTGCGGAGTCGCGTTTCCGGAGAAAGTGATGGTGATCAAAAAACCATTTGTTCCTTTGTACTCGAACTCATGACCCTGTCCGGAATAATTTTCCACCTTCGTTTTCCACATACGAAAACCGTTGTTGGATTGAGCCTGCCAATACTTCAGATTGGGAATGACGATCTCTTGGTTCGGTTTCGTCCCCGCGACGCGCTCCAGGGCGACTTCGCCCTTCCCGTTATTCATCTTGGCATGCGCCTCGCCCGTCTTCTCGTCTACATTCCATGAAAAAGCTGCTGTGTCGGTCGCCGCCTTCTCCCACTTGAAGGGATACAGTTGCCCAAGAATATCCGAGAGGGCTGCCTTCTGTTCGGGCGTGTCGCTCGGATCAAACGTCATCACTACCCAGGAATCTTTTCCGGTGCTCCAATCGCTGCCGAGATCGGTTGAGACCCACACCTTTGCGCCATCGAGCTTAACGGACTTGTAATAGCCCGTGTCCACCTTCAGGACCAGATTGGCGCGGCAGAATTGTTTGTCGCCGTGCATGGTGGAGTGGCTGTTGAAGTAGCAGGGGCAGAACATGTCGCAACTGCACGCCTCAATGTACGAGGCAGTCATCGAGAAGTCAGGTTTCGCGGCCTGCGATGCGGCTGCAGGTTGCTCGGGTTTGTCATATTGAGCGAGCGTAGCGCTCGCCAAGGCACACCAGAACGTCAATAGAAGAAATGCTCTTCGCATGGTTGTTCTCCTTCGTAGATCGTGCGCGGACTTGGACCGAGTAAATCGGTGCCACGATTCTAATCCTCAAGCTGGCGAGCCGCAAGATCGGAGCCGGCCGGAGGCCAGCGCTACGAAGGCAAAACAACTGGGCTGCAGCGCGTTGGCTCAGCGCGCGCGAGTTCGCGTATATTATTTGGGTGACTGACGCGGATCCTTACATTGGGCGCGTTGTAACGCACTACCGCATCGTCGAGCAAGTGGGCGGCGGCGGGATGGGTGTGGTGTATCGCGCTGAGGATACGAAGCTGCGGCGGCAGGTGGCGCTGAAATTTTTGCCGCTAGGCGTGGCGGCTGATCCTACCTCGCTCGAACGATTCCAGCGTGAGGCGCGCGCTGCGTCCGCGCTGAACCATCCGAATATCTGCACGATTTACGACATCGACGAAGACGAGGGCATACCTTTTATCGCGATGGAATTGATGCAGGGCGTCACGCTGAAGAATCGCATCGCGAGCGGGCCGTTGCGCATGGACATGCTGGTAGAGCTGGCCATCGGAGTGGCCGACGCGCTTGACGCCGCGCACTCGCAAGGCATCATTCATCGCGACATCAAGCCCGCGAATATTTTCATCACCGAGCGCGGCCAGGCGAAGATCCTCGATTTCGGCCTCGCGAAGCAGCTCGCCACCGGCCGTAGAGTGGGCGAAACGATTACGATGGGCGCGACGGCTGCGAACGTACCTGCTGTGCTGCTCGAAACGGATCCGAACCTGACGAGTCCCGGAACCGCGCTTGGCACGGTGGCTTATATGTCACCCGAGCAGGTGTGCGGCGAGAAGCTCGACGGGCGCAGCGATCTTTTTTCGTTTGGCATTGTGATTTACGAGATGGCCACCGGGAAGCAGGCTTTCTCGGGCGCCACGGCGGGCGTGATTTTCAATCAGATACTCGAGCGCGAGCCGGTGCGGCCGTCGCAATTGAATCCGGAAGTGCCGCCGAAGCTCGAGGAGATTATCGAGAAGGCGCTCGAAAACAGCGCCACATGACGTACGGCTTTTTCAATTTTCCCGCGGCGGCGGCGATGGCGGGCAGGCCTCCGGATGTGACCGGCATTCGCGAGGAGCGCGATATTTACGGGTTTAATTGGGCGCCGGATGGGGCGCTTTATGTGAACGATGGCGGAAAACTGCTGCGCGTGAATGCGGACGGGTCGGGCGACGAGACGGTGCTGGTGAACGAGGCAGATACGATTCTGGGGTTGCCAGCGTCGTGCGCAAGCGGAAAATATATTGTGTTCACATGGGCCGGCTATCATGGCAGCACCACCGCAAATATCTGGCGCGTGAATTCCGATGGCCGCGATCCAAAACAAATTACCGACGAGCACGATTTGCGCGCGCCGGTTTGTTCGGCGGATGGGCAGTGGGTGTATTTCCGCGACTGGTTCAGCCTGGAGATTAAACGCGCGCCGATTGACGGCGGAAAAGCGGAAGTGGTGCCGGGCACGAAGATCGCCGATGCGGAGCTCGACGATACGCCAGTGGCGATTTCGCCCGATGGCCAGTGGCTGGCGTTTTCAATTCACGTGGAGCCGGAGGGAAATGAAACCGCGCATCAGACGAAGATCGTGCTGCTGAATCTGGGCGCGGCTGTTAGCGGCGGCGGTAAAGACGGCAGTGCGAATGGAGCAACGCCAGCGGCAAGGCGCATCATCAAGCCTGACCAGCGCATTAGCGGCGCCGCTTCGTTCACGCCCGACGGTCGCGCGCTAGTCTACCCGGTGCGCGAAGCCGGCGTAGACAATCTGTGGCTGCAGCCGCTTGATGGCGGTGCCTCCGCAGCAAAGCGAATCACAAATTTCACCACGGATCTGATCGACGCCTTCCACTTCTCGCTCGACGGCAAGCATCTCGGAGTCCTGCAGCGCCACGCAGTTTCAGATGTGGTCCTGCTGCGCGATACGTCGAAGTAGCTTTTCAGTAGCACAGGCATTCCTGCCTGTGCCCCAGGCAGTCACGTGCACAGTGTCGACGAAACAAGGAAGCAAAAGAGCGCGTTCTCTGATCTTGCCCGTATGACTCGCACTGCGCCGCGTTCTTACGTGGGCGCAGCCAGGATTGCCTGTGCTACTTAACCCCTGCTGACGCAGTCACTTGCGACTAGGTACCGTGGTACTACTCGCTTCGCCCACGCGAGTACTGCGCGAATGAAACTCTTCCGCTAGTGTGCTCTCCGCGCTTCCCTTTTATCCTTTGACATAGCCAGACCTGTATTGATGACAGGCGGAACAGGGGTCCCTAGGACATGAGTGACGGCGCGAATCTCTCGCAGCAGCAGCAGGAAGCGAATCAGGAATTGAATCAGGAATTTGAGTATTGCCTGGATGACATTCTCGCGTCGGCAAATTTCGAGCCCGATCCGTGCGCGGCGAACGTGTCGGCGTCGGCTTCGGCAACAGCTTACGCTGCCTCAACGCTGGCAGACGGCGATGGCAGGAGCGCCCTTCGTGCCTTAGGACAAGCTGGCGAGCCGCTCGCCGCATGCAAAGCATCCATCCGGGAAGCGGCCGATGCGCTACGTAATGAGCCGCCGGCTGATCGTCGCAGGCGGCGTCGCGCGCTGATTTCAGCGCCGGTGCGAGTGCGCGGCATTAATGTCACGGATGCAGTGGTGGACGAAATTTCGACGACGATCGACGTCTCGCGCGCTGGCATCCTCTTCCTCTCGACCAGCCCCAACTACGCTCGCGGCATGCAAGTGGCTGTGATTTTTCCCTACACCACCGCGCCAGCCGCGCTGCACGCTGAGAAGCAAGGCCGCATCGTCCGCACTTTTGCAACGTCCGATGGCCGCTACGCCGTAGCTGTCGCGCTGGGCGAAGGCGTCGGCGAAGACACTGTTGATTCTTGTGGCCGCAAGCTTGCGGATTCATCGCCCGCACCGCGTATGCCGCTCGCGCCGCTTGCTTCGAATGGATCCGTGTTCTCGTTCTCGCGCGAGCCGAATTCAAAGCGCCCGCTCGTGCTGATGGTGGATGCCGATGAAATGGTCCGCGCCACGCTGAAAGCCTATCTTGGAGGCGAAGGCTACGACGTGATGGCGGTGAGAAATTCGCCCGACGCGCGCGAAGTGATGAATATGTTCACGCCCGCGCTGGTGATTGCGGAAGTGGAAGGTGACGGGCTGCCCGGCTACGACCTGTGCGCCCACGTGAAGCAGAGCCCGCGGCTGAAGCATGTGCCGGTCGTGTTGACGACGAGCTCCGGCTATCCCAGCGATTACGCGAATGCTCATTCGCTCGGCGCGGTGGTCTGCATGACGAAGCCTTACAAGCAGGAGCGCCTCGGCCACGTGGTGCGTTTGCTCGCGCCGCCGCCCGCGGAATTTTGCACGCAGAAAAGTGGCGCGCCGCGTCCGGCAGATCCCAGCCGCCGCTGCGGCTACGGCAACGTGGGCGGGAATGGCGGAGCGAAGCCGGCAGGAAACGCGAGGTTCGCAGCAAATCCGCCGAAGCGCATAAAATTCCCGTCGTTCCGGTAGGGCCGCGGTGGATTTGATTTTCAGTAGCACAGGCATTCCTGCCTATCCTACGTAAAAACGCACCGCAGCCGCGCTAGCCTCTCAGTAGCGTAGGCTTCAGCCTGCGCCCCAAGTGACTATCGGCGCGCGTCACGTTGCTTGGCTCGCGCGCGACCACGTTCTTTGAGAGCACAAATCAACCGAAACCCAATCAACCGTGCAATCGCGCTTCCTCCTCTTTATCAGCGCAGAGCGCCTGGCAGCTTGTGGCGCAGGCTGAAGCCTACGCTACTCAACACCAAGGCGAAATAAGGCTGTACCTTCGTACAGCTTATCAATGCGGTGCGTGTGCGCGCAGCAACCGCACATGCTGCGATGCGCCACTGTAAAATTTCAGCATGAGCGGTGCCACTTCAGATAGGCCGATCGGCGACAAGCCTGTCGCCACTGCGGCGAACAGCGCGGCTAAGCCCGGCGCTGGTACTCCAAACGCCGCGGATAAATCCGCACCGGCGCCGCGCGCCGCTGCTCCGCCTAAGACATCAGCGGCGTCTCCGGTTGAGGCGGGAACGTCTGCGACGAGCGCACCACAGAAAACCGTGAAATGCCCGAAGTGTGGCACCGACGTGCGCGAGGTGGCCCGCTTCTGCCAGCGCTGCCACCACACGATGCGTTACGAGTGCCCGTCGTGCCACAACCAGCAGCGCACCGGCGGCAAATGTGAAAAGTGCGGCATCGATTTTCTGAAGTATATCGGCGCCGTGGTCACGCAGAAGCAAGCGCAAGCAGATGCGATCCACGAACGCCTCGAGCAGCGTTCCACGCTGATGAAAAATATTCTGTGGATGCCGTTTACCCTGGGCTACCCGATCATTCGCGATTATTTCGTCAAGCGCGACCGCAAGAAGTAGGTCCGCAGTTAGGCGACGCGTGAAGATGACGCCCGCACCGCAAGTTGCCAGGTGGGAGCGCCGCAAATGAGGCCCCGATGCTAATCCTCGAGGCCTTTGCCTTTTGGTGGGAGCCCCCGCATTCATGCGGGGGAGGAGCGCTTCAGCGCTCCGCAACGATGACGGCAACTTTGTCTCGCGCTTTAGCCCTGGAGGGGCGAATGCCCGTGGCTAAAGCCACGATTTTTTCTCGCTGCTTTTTTCCGCTGGACTAGAGTCCAGCTCCCCCTGCTAAAGCAGGGGGCTCCCACCGGAGAGGCTTTCCGTAGCACAGGCATTCCTGTTTACCGTGAGAACCGAAGGGCCTGTGCCGCAAGTTGCTGAGCGCGTGGGCGTCCTAGAGCGAGGAAGCAAAGGAACGCGTTCTTTGATCTTGTAGATATGGCGCGAGCAGGGCGTGTTCTTACGTTGGCACAGGCAGGATTGCCTGTGCTACTGAAAACGACGCGACAATCACGATGACGAGTTCACCCAATCCGCCATCCGCACAATCTTCAAACGGGCTCGGCGTCTGTCCTGAATGCCAGCCGCGTCAATCCTGAATCGGCGCATTTCTGCACGCACTGCCATCACACGCTGATTTATTCCTGCCCGAAATGTTGGCACGATCAGCGCCACGGCGGCACCTGCGACACGTGCCATCTCGACCTCGAGAAATACTGGCGCGTCTACGGCGCGACGAAGCAAGCCGCGCTAATCAACGAGGAAGAAACAGATGTGGAGAAGTCAACGAAACGCATCGAAGGCGTGCTCCTGACGATCGCCACGATTCCTCTGCAGCTCATTCCCTTCTTGAGTTTCCTAGGCTACGGTCTGCTGCTGAACTGGCTGCGCCGCCGCTTTTCTCAGTAGCACAGGCATTCCTGCCTGTGCCAACGCAAAACCGCAGCGCAACTCGCGCCATGCGTGCAAGAACAAAGAACGCGTTCTTTCGTTTCCCCCCTTTACGACGCCCACGCACATAGCAGCTTTGTGGCACAAGCCCTTCGGTTCTCAGGGTAAACAGGAATGCCTGTGCTACTAGAAACCACTACTCGCGTACGCGGAAATAGCGCCACGGTGGAAACAATCCGGTGCGCGCAAACTCGCGCCCCAGCGCGCGCTTCACTTCGCCGAGCCAGTAATCAAAGGTACTCTCCGCCACGCCCACCAGCGAAATCGCGCGCTTGTATTCCACGGAATGCACAAAATAAATCTCGAACAGCTTCAGCCGCCCTTTCCACTCCGGCCGACGCAGCGCCTTGCGGCCAATGCGCTCGTAATCGGCAACGAACTCCGCCGCACGGGCTTGCACGGGCCGCCAGTGGTATCCGTCATACTGCGATTCAGGATCGAGCGCGCGGATCTGCCCGGTGGATTCGGCAAGCCATTCGCGCAAGTTGCGGTAGCGTCCATGGCACGAGTCGAATACTTCGCTAGCCTTCATTCACGCCTCCAGTAGCACAGGCAATCGTGCCTGTGCCAACGCAAAAGCACGCTGCAGATCGCTCCATACGTGCAAGATCAAAGAACTCGTTCTTTTGTTTCCTCGTTCTACGACACCGCGTACGTAGCAACTTGGGGCACTGGCAGGATTGCCTGCGCTACTCATCTAATTCTCTTTTCCCGGCTCCGGCCCCGCCGCCAGCCAACCCGCCACGTCGTAGGCGTCATACACGCCATTCGCGCAGGAAATTTCCTCCTCCACCACATCCAGGCACGCGCGAAAACACTCGCGCCATCCGGTCATATACCCACGCGCATACTCCACCGCCAGGCGCTCACGCTCGCGATGCAGGCGCTCCATGTCGAACACTTGCGCGTGCTCAAGGCGCGGCGCGTGCACCGCCAGTTGCACTCGATAAATGAATTCGCGCAACGCCCCCAGCAGCCAATTCAGCGGACGCGGATAGTACACGCCCGTCCGCCGCCGCGGCTCGTACCACGCCATCTCCCACCCGTGCGGCACGACGCCACCGTGCGTCACTTCCCTTCTGATTCCGCGCAGTAATTTCATCAACGTCGCACCTCCGGCCCCGTACCCGCTCGCAATTCGCGCCGAACCGCTTCATCGCGCTTCGCCCGCAGCAGTTCCAGAAATTCGCGCGCATTGTACGAATGGTGTTCCCGCACTCCGCCCACCCGACTGCGAATCTCTTCGAGTTGCTCGTTCCTCTCAGCTTCTAAAATGGCGTCGCCATCGCGATCTGCAATTGCTTGTGAAGTTGTTTCTTCCAGCCCGAAAGGGTTTTTCTCAAGAAAAACGCTCGGCTTGTGGATTTCTCTGTGCAAATGCCTGTGGATTTCGCCCTGCTTTTCTTTATCTTTTATTCTTTCTATCGATGAACTAACCATCCGCGCTGGAAACTGCTGAATTTGGGCGTTTTGGGGGTCGGTTGCTACGCAATTTGGCGTAGGAGTGGCCGCAACTTGGCGTAACCGCTCCGCAATTCTGCGGGTGGTCTGTGAATATTTTTTGGCCTTGGTAATCCGTACCACTACGCCGGTGGGCGCGGCGGTCGTTTCGATGTAGCCTTCGCGCCGCAATCGCCGAAACCAGCCCTCGAGCGTGCGCCGGTTGAACCCTGTCTCTCCCTCGATCTCGCGGTAGCTCACCGGCGAGCCGCCCAAAACCCAGCCGATTGAACCACTTTGGTGCGTCTGCCGCAGCACCAGCCAGGAATAAAGCCAGATCGCTGAGCCCATGCGTTCATAATGACCCGCGTCGAGCAGCACGCCTCTCACGCCGGTGTTGAAATTCTTATCCCGCATCGCAACTCGCTCGCATCTCCGCAGTTCTACCTATGCCGCTTTCTTGCTGCTTGTCACTTTGGGTGGCACAGGCACTCTTGTTAACCCTGAGAACCGAAGGGCCTGTGCGCATTTATTAAATCGCAAACCCATCATCAGCCGCTCCTGCACGATCGCGCCCGATGCACGCCAGAGAACGCCCGGCGCCTTGCGTGCCATCGCAACCTTTCTCCGTAAATCTTCTGCCCCTGGCCGAATCTCCGCAGTTGTACGTCCAACCGATCGCGCGCCTCATCGCCAACCCGGTACTGCAACCGGCGTACTATAGGAGGTAATAACTTGTATGATATCTATCTCAGCGATGCCGAGCACAAAGGGGGATGCAAACCAAGATTCGCCGTCGCGAGACGGCGCCATCGACCGTGCTCTCGAATATCTCCTCACGTCGTCCGGCGCTTCGATCGAATCCTTCCGCCTCAGCCGCCTGAACGCCGTCGCTAACCTGCGTAAGGAGCTGCACGAAATTTTCGAGGAATGGGTCGAGGCCGAAGTCCAAGCCCGGCTGGCCCAAAGGCTGCTCGCCCGCAAGAATTCCGAAAATCTCGCAGTCGCAGGCTCCATCACAATCAACTCCGGCGAGAACCGCAGCGCACAGATCGCTGCCACTCGCTCGACCACTCGCTTACCCACTCGCACCGCAACTCGCCGCACCACCGCGTCTGATTCCGCTGCTAGGAGTTGCATCGCGCGTTTGAACTCGAGCGCCTCAGAGGATTCGAACAACTCCGCGATTGACTCCCGCATTCGCGGCCGCGCTGTCCGAGCAAAGAATCGAGCCGCCCGTGCCGTCACCGCTAAACTCACAACTTGCCCTCCCATCACACGCTCCGCCACTGTCAGTCGCACACCGCGATTTCCAGTTTTCGTCCATCCCGGTGTGGCACCCATATCCGCGAACATTTCCAAGTCCAGCAAAGCAACTACAACCCTCCTGTCATTTCGCCGCCCAAATCGCAACAGCATAGCCATCTAACTCCCCCGAACAGCCGGAAATCCCCACATGAAAAGAAGTGGTGGCAAAAAAACCTCCATTTCGACCCTATCCCCCGCATCAATCCCAAATCATCCAAGAAAGTCCCGAACCCGCCGAATCAACGCAACGCCCACGAACATAACCTATTCATTAGCGGAAGTTTTTTCAGAGGGCGGCCATTGTTACAGCCGCCGATGAGGCAGAGAATGTGGCGACGAGGATGTGGGTTGACGCTTATATGGAGAAGCAAATGGGAACACCGCTATTGGCTTTGGAAGAGGGCTTGAACATTGGGGGTGAGCAGCTAATTGGGCTCATCTCGTGGACTCGAGCCGATGTTTAGCGGCTGGCCGGTTTGTTGCAGCCTGGTCGGCGAAAAACGCGCGGCACTGTTTGCGGGCTCCAAGCGACCTGAAGGGATTTTACAAAATGCGGAGGTTGAAAATGTGGTGGAACCGCGGGACTCAGGAAGCTGGTGCCATGGAACGCGGCGGCCAGGGTTCGAGGAGCTGTTCTTTGCGGTAGATGAGGGCGTTGATGTCGTAGGGTGCAAGCTCGATATTGTGACCGTGTGTGATGGCATCGGTAGGGCAGGCGTCAACGCAGTAGCCGCAGAAGATGCAGCGAGAATAGTCAATATTATAGACACGGGCGTAGCGCTCTCCCGCAGAGATGCGATTGGCTTCGTGGTTTTCAGCGGCTTCGATGTAAATGCAATTCGCGGGGCACGCGGCTGCGCAAAGAAAACAACCAACGCATTTCTCGAAGCCGTTTTCGTCGCGTTGGAGTACATGAATGCCGCGATAGCGAGGCGCAACGCTGGGAGGGACTTCTGGATAACGCTCGGTGGTGGTTTTACGAAACATCGTGCGCAGAGTGATGCTGAAGCCCTTGCAGAGCGTCGAGAATGTTTCGCCGACTTCGCGGATTATGGAAGCCATCGCAAATACACCTTAGCTAGAGTCCCGCAAACTGTGCAAACCTGCCGTTAGCAGCAGATCTTTCGCAATGTTCGCCTCGCGGGCTCGAAGTTCTAATATCAACAAGCTCGCAGCAAAGCGTGCGCAAAAAAAATCAATAAATCATCAATGATGCTGAATGAGCTTCAGAATATCGCTGTACATCACAAATCCAAAAATTCCCAGAAGGAATACGAGGCCAACCTGAACAAAGCGTTCCTTCACCGTGACGCTGAGATCCCGGCGGAGGGCACCTTCGATTGCGAGCATCAACACATGACCGCCGTCGAGAATCGGAATCGGAAGCAGGTTCAGTAAACCGAGATTTAGGCTAATGATAGCCATGAATTCGATCAGACGCATCGGGCCGCCCTTGGCGGCGCGTCCCGACTCTCGTGCGATACCAACGACGCT
The DNA here is from genome assembly GCA_963721825.1 of uncultured Acidobacteriota bacterium. Lineage (GTDB taxonomy): Bacteria > Acidobacteriota > Terriglobia > Acidiferrales > UBA7541 > Palsa-295. The sequence continues at coordinate 203,422 of CAVRLE010000007.1, forward strand.
CTGAAGCTGGCGAATCGAGACCTTTCCAGTGAAGAGTCCGGCAAGGACGTCGAAGATCTGGCGCATCCCCCCGGCCGTGGCCAAGCCCGCGTCGGTTATCGATGTTACGAAGCCTTGACGGTGATAGCTATCATTGGTGCGCGGGGAGACGCCGATCTGCCATACCGATTCGCCGTCGCTACCCAGTCCATGTGTTGGAGTAATTTCAAGGGGAATTTCCTGCCCGTCGCGCCGGACTACAAAGTTGATCGGACGGCCTTCGGAAGCCCTTACGACCTCGACCAACTGTGGCCAAGTTACGACGGGCTTGACGTCAATGGAGATGATGGTGTCTCCCGGTCGCATGCCTGCTTTCTCAGCGGGAAAACCGATGGCAATCTCATCTGCTATCGGAGGCATGGCCGGATATCCGAGAATATTAGAAGCGTCGGATTTGCCTGATGGGACAAGGACCGTAATTTCTTGCTCGGCGTTATTGCGAGAGACGGTAATCAAAGCGGAACTTCCCGGCTTCGCTTTCGCAATTTGCTCGAATACCTTGTCCCAGGTTGAAGTCTTCACGCCGTTCACGGCGAGGATCCGATCACCCGCCAAAAGATCAGTCTTGACGGAGGGATTCTGCGGAATGGCGGCGACTTGCGGCGACTGCTGCAAATACTCCGGTTCAGGCACGCCCTTTAGCCAAAATATTCCCCAGAAAATCACAAACGCTAGAAGAATGTTCATCGCCGGCCCAGCCACTGCGATGAGAACTCGTACCCAGCGAGGCTTCGAAAGAAATTCGTACGGCGCCCCTGTGCGTTCCTCCACTGGGTTGTCTCCGGACATTCGAACGTAGCCGCCGAAAGGAAGCGCGCTCAAGCGATAGTCCGTGTCGCCGCGCTTGACGCCAAATAGTCTTGCGCCAAATCCAAATGAAAAGACCTCGACCCGGACGCCTGCCAATTTTGCGGCGATAAAATGTCCCCATTCGTGCACGAAGATCATTATGCCGAGCACGACGCTGACGGAAACCAGAGCGATCAGACCGTTCTGCAAGTCAACCATGATTGCCTCATTAGGATTGTACAGCGTCGCGCGAAAACAGGCGAATCAACTTCGTCGCTGTCTCGCGCATTTTTCAACCCGAAAAAAGTTTGCCTCCGCGTGCTGGTTCTACTTTTTCTTGCGCTTTGCTATTGCTTCCCGCGCTAGACGCCGGGCTTCGAGGTCCGCCGCAAGCACATCGTCAATCTTATTTATCGGCGTTCGAGGCATTCGCGCGAGCACATCTTCGATTACGGCTGCGATTCCGAGGAACGGCAGCTTGCGATCCAAGAATGCCGCGATTGCTATTTCGTCCGCGGCATTTAACGCGCACGGCGAAAGGCCACCTTCACGGATCGCCGCCTTTGCAAGCTCAAGGCACGGAAACTTGCGAAGCGGAACATCCTCGAAATCCAGTTTGCGCAAAGTCGTCCAGTCGAGGGCACATCCGTTCGACGGAACGCGCTCGGGATAGGTTAGCGCATATTGAATCGGCATGCGCATATCGGTTGGCCCAAGCTGTGCCAGGATTGAACCATCGACAAATTCCACCATCGAATGGATTGTCGACTGCGGATGGATGACGACATTGATTTTTTCGAGGCCCATGCCGAAGAGCCAGTGGGCTTCGATCACTTCGAAGCCTTTGTTCATCAAGGTGGCCGAGTCGATTGTGATTCGGTTTCCCATTTTCCAGTTGGGATGTGCCAGGGCTTGCTTGGGGGTGACGCGGCTCAGCTTCGAAATAGGAGTCTTTCTAAACGGGCCGCCGGAAGCGGTGAGCACCAGTCTTTTTACTTCGCGATTTTCGCCGGCTCTCAGACACTGGTGGATCGCGTTGTGCTCGCTGTCAACTGGGAGCAGAGCCACGTTGTGCCGCTGGACTGCGGCCATCACCACTTCCCCAGCTGCGACAAGGACCTCTTTATTGGCCAGGGCGATCTGCTTGCCGCATTCGATGGCTTTGTATGTGGCGGGCAGACCCACTACCCCTACCGCGGCCGACACTACAAGTTCGGCGTCGGGATGGGTGGCCACGCGTTCGATTCCCTCGGGGCCAAATAGAATCTCGGGAAGCGGTTGAAGAGAGCCGCTGAGGATGTCGCGGAGCTCACGCGCGCTTGCTTCGCCACCCACAGATACCACTTTCGGCCTGTGGCGCCGGACCTGTTCTGCCGCGAGAGCTACATTTGACCCGGCCGCGAGGGCGACAACCTCGAATCGGTCTGGAAGCGAATCAACCACTTTCAAACATTGCGTGCCGATCGAGCCGGTTGACCCCAGAATCGAGATACGTTTCATGTGCCAGCGATTTTATAGAGGATTGCGAGATTTTGCGAACAGCAAGCGAAGCGGACTGTTTACGATTGGTACGCGTGGCCTTGATATCGCGGACAAAAGCTTGATGCTAGCGGTGTAGAATTTAGCTGTTGCCGCGCGTGTTCGCCTTTTGGATGGCGCGTTTTGGGGCGTTTTCCTCAACAAGTCAGGAGATGACCGATGGCTGAGATCAAGAGCTCTGTATCGGGCGTGGGCGAAGCCAGCTCGGAGCGCCGGCGCACGCAGCGCGTCCAGATCGCAATGCCGGTGATCGTACGAGGAACGTCCGGCACGCAGAATTTCGAGGAAGAGACCTATACGGTAGCGGTAAACGCCAACGGGTGCATGATCAGAATGACGAATCGCGTGGCGCGCGCCCAGCAAGTGGCAATTGTGAATCCCAAGACGGCTGAGGAGCTTCCCTGCACAGTCTCTTTTATTGGCCAGAAAGACGCGGGCAAAATGGAAGTCGGCATTGAATTTTCCGAGCCGTCGCCTTTGTTCTGGCGAATCGCGTTTCCACCCGAAGATTGGGATCCGTCCGAGCGCAAGCGCGCTTCGAACGCTCCACCTCCGAAGTTGCCGACCTCGACGCCTCGGCGTTAGAGGAGCCGGCTCCAACACAGGGATTCTACATAGTCGAATCCGTCCGCTGTTTAGCGACCGAATTCCCGTCCGTTCTTGTTGTTTCATCTTGCAAACCATGGATGGTCATCTCGCAAATCATTGATGGTCATTTTGCAAACCATTGATAGGCTACCCAGACGATCGGGCTGGCGAGGATGAGACTATCGATGCGGTCGAGCACCCCTCCATGCCCCGGCAACAAATTGCTCGAATCTTTTACAACGGCGCCGCGCTTCCATGCCGATTCGATCAAGTCGCCCATTTGTCCTGCGATGTTCGCGAGTCCGGCGATTACGAGCATTTGCGCAGCTTCTATCTGCAGCCACTTCGCAAAAAATACTCCGACGAGAAGCGATGCGAGCAAATTGCCGAGCGCGCCTTCCCATGTTTTATGGGGGCTCAGCGCGGGGGCCATGGGAACCCGGCCCAGTCCCTTGCCGACAAAGTAGGCGAGAATGTCTCCTGCCCAGATGAGGCAGAGCGTGAAGAGGACCAGCTTCCGACCGACGAGATTGATCTCATTGATTCGCACCAGGTAGCTGAAGGGCAGAGTGACAAACAGAAGACCGGCCGAACTGATGGCGATTGCCGGAAGCACTTCGTGGAGGGCCCAGCGAGTGGCGAGTCCGATCACTACGGCGCCGAAGACGAATACCAAGAGCACAGCTTCGATCGAAAGGACGCCTCCTGCGGCGCTGCGCACGATTGAATATCCTTGGGCGAACGAGTGAGTTTCAATTTGGCCAAGCGAATATTGCGCGTAGAACAATCCAGCAGCGCAAACGATCGTCCATTTGCGAAATGGGCGCATCGCGATCCGTTCGCCAAGATCGAAAAATTCGAGGAGCGCAACGATTGCGATTAATGCGGCTACTGCTGCGAGCACCCAGGCTGGTCCCCACCAGACCAGGGCGACAACGATCGGAATCAGGACGAGAGCCGTAAAAATGCGGAGGAGCATTCGGCGTCAGCCCTTGGCCGCCGCAGACCGTTTGTAGTGCGAGGAGCGCTCTTCTTGCGAATGCGTGGCGCCGAGGCCGCCGTAGCGGCGTTCGCGCTTTTGGTAATCAATCAAAGCTTCGAGAAGGCGGGCGCGCGAAAAATCCGGCCAGAGCGTCTCGGTGACGTAGATTTCCGCGTAGGCAATTTGCCAGAGAAGAAAGTTGCTGACGCGCATCTCGCCACTGGTGCGGATGAGCAGGTCAGGATCGGGCAAGCCTGCCGTGTAGAGGTGCGACGCAATCTCTTCTTCATCGGCGCGGAACTCCGGTTGGCCATTGGCGCGGGCCTTTTCAAGCATCGCGTTGAAGGCATCCACGATTTCCGCGCGCGCGCCATAGTTCAGCGCGACGACGAGGTTCATGCCTGTATTGGTGCTCGTCAGCTGTGTCGCGCGATCCAGATCTTTGCTGACGGCTTCCGGCAGGTCCGATTCGCGGCCGATGATCGTAAGGCGGATGTTGTTTTTGTGAATGGTGGGCAGTTCCCTCTTCAAGTATTCGCGCAGGAGGCGCATCAGGAATTCCACTTCCGCTTGCGGGCGGGTCCAGTTCTCGCGCGAAAAGGCGTAGAGAGTCAGGCATGGCAATTTTAAGCGCGCGCATGACTCGATAATCTCGCGAGCCGCTTTAACTCCCCGCTGGTGGCCTGCTACCCGGGGTAGGTGGCGTCGTTCGGCCCAGCGGCCATTGCCGTCCATGATGATGGCGACGTGGTGCGGGAGGCGCTTGGAATCGAGTTTGTCGAGAAGCTCCGCTTCCTGGCGGTTGGCAGGCTTCCAGAGGTCGGGTGTTTTCACGGGGAGATCACTCGAGGGGTGTCCGCGACGGAAAGTAGCACACGCGGGGTATGGGCGCAAGATTTGGAGGTTGCGGCGGAATTACGGGTGAGGCTTGGGACCCTCTTTTACCGCCGATTAGAAGTGGTGTGGGAGTCATGTTTTCAGTGGGTTAGGGGGAGTTTTAATCGCGGTACCGTGGATTAGAAAGGGAGGGATGAGGGTCGAGTGATGAGTGACGAGCTGCGAGCGCGAAATCCGAAGCGAGGTGAAAAGCGATTTGAGAAATCGCGCAAAATTTGCGATTAGGAATTTCTACGGGGTTGAGTTTTCTATGAGTTAGGTTGAATTCTAATTCCAGATTTGCGATTAGAACTTGTACCGGTAGCGATGTCGACGGAGTAGCTAGGCGTGGACTTTCAGGTCCGGCAACTGCGCACAGGCAAGAGTGCCTGTGCCACTCAAGGCGAGGTTGTGCCCTGGAAGCCCGGGTTGCGGCTGATAGCGACCTTTGCGTCGTCATATGAAAACGGATGATGGTAGCAGGAATTGGGGTATTTAGTAATTGGTAAAACTGAAACCGGTCGAAACAGGCGGCGGGGCTTGCTATCGATTTTGGGGTGGTGACGTCTACATGTTTGATTCCTGAAACAAACTTCAACCAGGGCAATGAGTTAAGGCACAGAGGATCGCTCGACTGGGAGTGGTTTGCTTGTCGGATTTGGTCCCTTCCCCAAAATGAGCGAGCGGCGCAAAGGATGAAGAACATGCTCAAGAGTTTTCTGGACTGCCCGGCAATCACGGTTTTGGCGGCCGCGTGTCTTTTTGCCGAGAGTCCGGCACGCGCGCAGACCTTTCCTCTTCACGATACTGCCGGTCTGATTGCGCCTAACGTGAAAACGGAAGCGGTGAAATATCTGGGACGCAAATCCGTGCGGATCACGATGGAAGGAGCGGATCACGAGGGTCTTGCGCTGCTGCCGGGAACCGACTTTCAGGATGGGGTGATTGAAGCGGATATCGCGGTGAAGACAACTGCGCCGCCGGGTGTGCGGCATCCGGGTTTTGTGGGGATTGCGTTTCGCGCGCGGCCGGATGCGTCGCATTACGAGCTGTTCTATCTGCGGCCGGGAAACTCTGAGGCGCCGGAGCAGCCGATGCGCAACCATTCTGTACAGTACGGCTGCGAGCCCGGGTTCGGATGGTATCGGCTGCGGCGGGAATGGCCTTCGGTGTATGAGTCTCATGCGGAGCTGGCGAAAGAGACTTGGACAAAAGTGCGGATTGAGGTGGCTGGCCGCAGCGCGAAGCTCTTTGTAAACGGGTCCGCCAAGCCGAGCCTGGTGGTGGAGGGTTTGAAGGGTGAAGATTTGCATGGCGCCGTGGGGCTGTGGAGCTTTACTGGCGAAGAGTCATATTTTTCGAATGTGCGGATCACGCCGGCTGAGCCACAGAAATTGGAGAACGGCTCCGACGCGGAGGGCTCTTGGGAGATGCGCTATTCGAGCGACGCAGGCGCAATGGACGCACAGATGGAATTGCACCGCGACGGAAACAAAGTGACGGGGACATGGTCCGGCCCGCTGGGGGACGGGCGCGCGATCACTGGCACCTGGCGGAACGGCTATGTGGAACTCTCGTTTGCGGGTGAGTGGCCGAAGGAAAGCCCGCGAGGAGCTCCCGGGCCGGTGAATGCGTTCTTTGCCGGTTGGATTGACGGCGACTCGGCCAAAGGGCGGATGCGTGTGGAAGGGCATTCCGACGGTTCGTGGGTGGCGAAGCGGAAGCAGTAATCGTCTGTCTGAACCCGCGCGCGGTGCCAAATCGAAACTCACGTGCAGGAACCCAGCCGGGTGGTTCAGGTTCAGGTTAGCGTCTTACCCAAGTCCATCTAGAACTCCTTAAGCCATCTCTAGGTCCAAGCCTATCTCCTGCTCCCAATTTTTCGGTGGGTGCGTCTAAGTGGGTGCGGTATACTCGGGTCGAATGTCTACCCAAAGAGGCAGAGAGCGGCTGGAGCTTTTGCAGGGGACGCTGGACCTGCTGATTCTACGTACCTTGATCTTCGGAGCGGAACACGGGCAAGGGATCGCGCGTGCCATCCAGCAGACGTCGGATAAGGAACTGCTGGTGGAGCACGGGGCCCTCTACCCTGCCCTGCAGCGCCTCGAAGAGCGCGGGTGGATTTCCGCGAAGTGGGGCACCTCGACAAACAACCGGAAGGCCCGCTTTTATTCGCTGACGGCTGTGGGCCGCAAGCAACTGGCGAAAGAGACCACGAAGTGGAACCGGCTGACGGCAGCCATCGCGCGCATTCTTGCGTCCGAGGAGGTGTAGGCCATGTTCCGTGAAATGTTCCGAGCAATTTTCGGGCGGGGGCGAAAGACGAGCGACTTCGGAGCGGAGATCGAAGCACACATACAACTCGAGACGGAACGCCTGCGCGAGGAGGGGCTCAGCGAGGATGACGCGCGAGCCGCTGCGCACCGGGCTTTCGGCAATACGACGCGCGCGCAGGAGCGTTTTTTCGAATCGGGCCGCTGGATGGGGTGGGAGCATTTCGGGCAGGACGTTCGATACGCCGCGCGCATGCTGCGGAAGGCTCCGGGATTCACCGCGATTGCCGTCTTGACGATTGCGCTGGGCATTGGAGCGACGACGGCGATTTTCAGCGTGGTGGACGCCACGCTGTTCCACCCCTTGCCGTTTCCGCAGCCGGAGCAGCTTGTCAGCATCCAGGATGATCTTCCCGGCGTCGGTGCGCGGGACGTGGGGATATCGGTGCCTGAGTGGCACGATCTCGAGCGGTCCGGGATTTTTGAATATGTTTCGCCATTGGGCGGCGGTGGCTCTGTGAATCTAACGGGCTCGTCTCAGCCCACGCGAGCCTTCTTTCTTGGCGAAGCACCGAACTACTTTGCGTTGCTGGGAGCAAAACCGCACCTTGGCCGCACGTTTAACCCAGAGGACCATACGCCCGGTTTTACTCTGGAAGCTGTTATCAGCGACGGGTTGTGGAAGCGGGCCTTCGGAAGCGATCCAAGCATCCTAGGCAAGAGCCTTCGGCTGGACAATGACTTGTATCGCGTAGTTGGCGTTATGCCGGCTGGCTATCACGATCCTGGCCGGAGCATAGAGGAGAGGAATGTCGAAGTTTGGTTGGGAAATAATTTTGACGCTGCCCCTGCGCCGCCTCCGTTACGCAATTCGCGGTTCCTTCCGGAAACCATCGCGCGAATCAAAAATGGACTGACGATTGCGCAGGCGCAAAGCCGGATAGATGCGCTGGTCGCATCCTTGCAGAAAGAATTCCCGGAAGATTATCCGTTGCAGAGCGAATGGACGGTGCGCCTAGTGCCGCTCAAGGAGGTAGTGGTCGGCAATGTTCGGCCATCGTTGATTCTGCTGCTCGGCGCGGTCGGATTAGTCCTGCTGATCGGCTGCGTGAACGTTGCGAATCTGCTGTTGGCGCGCGCCAGCGCAAGGGGACGCGAAATGGCAGTTCGCCAAGCTCTTGGTGCTGCGCGAAAGCGGCTGATCTGGCAGTTGCTGACCGAGGGTCTGCTTCTCACAATCGGCGGCGGGATCGCTGGATTAGCGATTCTTTTTTGTGTGAAGGGCTTTCTGTTGCAGATCGTGCCCGACAGCCTGCCGCGAATTAACGAAGTATCGATCAACTGGCCTGTTTTGCTCTTCGCGCTCGCTGCGTCTCTCGTGTCCGGAGTGATGTTCGGTCTGGCCCCCGCATTGCATGCCGGCAGGCTCGATTTAACTCATGCACTCAAGCAAGAAGGGCGAGGCTCTACCGGCTCCGGAGAACAGGCACGCACGGGCCGAGTGCTGGTGGTTACCGAAATTGCATTGTCTCTGGTTCTGATGATTGCGGCAGGGCTTCTGCTACGGAGTTTTGCGGATTTGCTGAATGTGCGGCCGGGATTCAATCCGGAGAATGTAATGGCGGTTAGGACGTGGCTACCTGTGCCAAACGATCCCGACACCGACATCTATCTGACCGCCGCTCAGGAAGCTCCGTTCATACGCGAAGTGGTTCGTCGTAGCAGGACGCTGCCCGGCGTGGAAGAAGTCGCCGTCGGTGATCTGCCGTCTCTTCCCCTGGGCCATAGTCGAAACGATCTAAACCCGTACCTGATGATCCTCGAGGGTCACGAGGCGAAGACCCACGAAGCTCCTTTGGTGCATGCATCAACCGTTACGCCAGAATATTTTCAATTGCTGCGCATGACGTTGCTGCGCGGCCGTGTATTCGGCGAATTCGACAAGGAAAACGCGCCGCCAGTCGCGGTGATCAACGAGGCGTTCGCACGGACGTACTGGCCAAACGGCAATTCACTTGGTGAACATCTTAAACTGAATATTGTGCGCGGATCCGCAGGCAACCCTCCCTGGACTACAGTCGTGGGCATCGTTGGGGATGCTCGAACAGAATCGCTGGCGGAAGCGAGCGATCCGCAAATCTATTTGAGCTTGTATCAGAGGAGGCCCAAAGCCCTGGCAATATTTCTGCGCGGGCACTTGGACACAGCTGCGATTCCAGATGAAGTGCGCGAGCGGGTGCAATCCGTCGATCCAACGCTTCCCGTTTTCGGAGCGCAGACGCTCTCCAAAACGGTGTCAGAATCTCTTGCCCAGCGGCGATTCTCGATGGAAATCATCGGGCTGTTTGCGTTGACGGCGTTGCTGCTCGCCGGGCTGGGAATTTATGGCGTGATTTCGTATCTGGTGAGCGAGCGGACGCACGAGATCGGGATTCGGCTTGCGTTGGGGGCGCAAAGGAGCGACATCCTGCGCATGGTGGTGCGGCAGGGATTAGGGCTGGCGATTGCAGGGGCGGCGGTTGGGCTTGTTTGCGCGTTGATCGTGTCGCACTTGATGGCGGGGATGCTGTATGGCGTGAGGCCGTCAGACCCAGTGACGTTTGGGGGTGTGGCGCTTCTGCTCATCGGCGTCGCGCTGCTGGCTTGTTACATTCCGGCGCGGCGGGCGATACGCGTCGATCCGCTCGTTGCGCTGCGTCATGATTGAACGCGGAGGGATTGGGCCATGAAGATGAACCACAAATTGGTGCTGGCTGTGCTGGTTGGAATTTCGATTGGAGTGGCCGGGGCGAAGACGATTCACGCGCAGCAGGAGAAAGCGCCGCCCGGCTACGTTATCTCGGAAGCTGAAGCGATCCTAGATGTGCCCACGGTTCAGAAATATGGACAGGGCGTGCCGGAAACGCTGGCGCCTTTCAATCATCGCTTTATCGTCCGTGGCGGGAAGCCCCAGTCTCTCGATGGCGGCGAGGCGCCGAAGGGCGTGGTGGTGATCGCTTTCGATAGCGTGGAGAAAGCGCGCGAGTGGTACGACTCGGCGGCCTACCAGGCGATCAAGCCGCTCAGGCAAAGCTCTACGAAGGGGCGCATGTTTATCGTCGAAGGCGTCACGCCGTAACGACGGGAAGATAATTGCCAGGCCTCAGGTCAATTCCGGCCGGGGCTGGCCGGATGGGACCTGAGCTACGGATCTCCGAACTGACTCCGTGATGCTCCTGCCGCTGCGTCGACTTGATTTGATTTGGGTTGCAGCCTAAGATGTGCGCCATCCATGCCGGATTCCCTGCCCCTTATTGGCCGCACGATTTCGCACTACCGCGTTATTGAGAAACTCGGCGGCGGAGGCATGGGCGTTGTGTATAAGGCCGAGGATACTGAGCTCGGCCGCTTCGTGGCGCTGAAGTTCCTGCCTGATGACGTTGTGCGCGACTCGCAAGCCCTCGAACGCTTTCGCCGCGAGGCGCGCGCCGCTTCTGCTTTGAACCATCCGAACATTTGCACCATTCATGAGATTGGCCAGCAGGATGGGCATCCGTTCATCGTGATGGAGTATCTGGACGGCGCGACGCTGAAGCACCTCATCACGGGCAGGCCGATGGAAATGGATCGTCTGCTCGAGATCGGGATCGAAGTGGCGGATGCTTTGGATGCGGCGCACGCCGAACGGATCGTCCATCGCGACATCAAGCCGGCGAATATTTTTGTCACCAAGCGCGGGCACGCAAAAATTCTCGACTTCGGTCTTGCCAAGGTCACCAGCTCAAGCAGAGTCGGGGTGTCTTCCGACGGTTCTACCACGCATGGAGTGACGGAAGCGGATCTTACGAGCCCTGGGACGGCGTTGGGCACAGTCGCGTATATGTCGCCGGAGCAAGTGCGCGCGAAAGAACTCGATGCGCGGACGGATATTTTTTCGTTCGGCGTGGTGCTGTACGAGATGGCTACGGGGTCATTGCCCTTCCGCGGCGAAAGCTCAGGCGTGGTCACGGAGGCGATTCTAAATCGCGCTCCTGTGGCGCCGGTGCGGTTGAATCCGGACTTGCCGACGCAGTTCGAGCAAATTGTCACGAAGGCGCTGGAGAAGGATCGCGACCTGCGTTATCAGCACGCATCAGAGATGCGTTCCGATCTCAAGCGGCTGAAGCGCGACACAGATACAGGTCGAACAGCGGCCCGAATTTCGGGCGAAGAAGATGAGGAAATACGAGAGAAGGCAGCATCGGGGCCAGCGCGCGCGGTTGGAGCTCACAAGAGTTCCGGGCGCCGCGCTGTGGCCGAGCCGCCTGCCGAGTCTGGGCCGGGGAAGCGTCGCGCCAGCCTGCCATGGATCAAAATTGTGCCCGCGGCACTCGTGTTTGCGGCGCTGGTCGCAGGTGGTTTGTACTGGCGTTCGCGGCAATCCGGAAAGCTCGGCGAGAAAGATACGATCGTGCTGGCGGATTTCACGAACACAACGGGGGATGCAGTATTCGACGGCACGCTGAGGCAGGGGCTGGCCGTGCAGCTCGAGCAGTCGCCTTATCTGAGCCTAATTTCCGACGAGCGCACGCAGCAGACGCTGAAGATGATGGGACAGACTCCTGACGCACGGTTGAGTCCCGAAACTTCCCGCGAGATTTGCCAGCGAACGTCGAGCGCCGCCATGCTCACGGGCTCGATCGCGCAGATCGGATCGCAGTACACCATTATTTTGAAGGCTGTGAACTGTGCCAACGGCGAGACGCTGGCGAGCGCCGAGGCCGAAGCGTCGGACAAAAATCACGTGCTCGACGCTCTGGGCAAAGCGGCCTCCGAGATGCGCGGCAAGTTGGGCGAATCGCTCAGCACAGTTCAGAAATTTGAAAAGCCGCTGCGTGAGGCCACCACTTCTTCTCTCGAGGCTTTGCAGGCATACAGCCGAGGGCGCCAGCTGATCGGCGCGAACGACTTTGCCGGGTCCATCCCGGTTCTTAAGCGCGCCATTCAGCTGGATTCCAATTTCGCAATGGCCTACGCGGTACTGGGGACGTCGTATTCGAATATCGGTGAGGTCGGCCTCGCTGCGGAGAATGCCAAGAAAGCGTACGAGCTGAAGGACCGCGTGAGCGATGTTGAAAAGTTTTACATCGAGTCTCACTACTACGAAATGGCGACCGGTGACCTGGATAAGGCCCGGCAAACCTTCACACTGTCGGCGCAGAATTATCCGCGAGACGAAACCGCCCCGACTAACCTAGGTGTGATCAACACGGTGCTGGGTGACTACGAAAAATCTCTTAGCTTTGCGCAGGATGCATTCAAGCTCAACCCCAGCGGCCTTAATTACACCAACCTGATTGGCTCGTTCATAACTCTGAACCGTTTCGACGAAGCGCGGGCCCTCGTCGAGGAAGCGCGAGCCAAGAAACTCGATTCAGGCTATTTGCGAATCGTCCTGTATCAGCTCGCCTTCTTGCAAAACGACAAGACGGCGATGGCCCAGCAGGTGGCCTGGTCGGTTGGCAAAACGGGCGTGGAGGACGTGTTTCTGGCGATGGAAGCCGATACCGCGGCGTATGGAGGACAGCTTCGCAAAGCGCGAGAGTTTACGCGACAGGCAGCGGCATCCGCCGAGCGGGCGGATGAAAAAGAGACAGCGGCTTCCTATCTGGCGGAAGCTGCACAGCGCGAGGCCCTTGTGGGAAATTCAAATCTCGCCCAGGAAGGCGCAGCCGCCGCGCTGCGGCTGACCAATAGTCGCGACGTGCAGTTTCTTGCGGCGATGGCCTACGCTGCCAGCGGTGATGCCAGCAAGGCGCAAACGTTGGTGGATGATTCCAAGAAGCGATTCCCGGAAGACACTCTCGCGCAGTTCAACGAGATTCCTACGATGGAGGGTCAGATCGCGCTTGACCACCGCGATTCGTCGAAGGCGCTTGCAGTTTTGCAATCGTCCTCCCGGTACGAACTCGGGCAAATAGGCGCAGGAGGCGCGACGCCCGCGCTATATCCGGTGTGGGTGAGGGCGGAAGCGTATCGCATGGCGGGGCAAGGGGCCGAAGCGGTGCGCGAGTATCAGAAAATTCTGGATCATCGCGGCGCGGTGATCAACGGAATCATCGGCGCGCTCGCGCACCTTGGAATGGCTCGAGCGTATGCGTTGCAGGGCGATACTGCGAAAGCGCGCGTGGCTTATCAGGATTTCTTCGCGCTTTGGAAGGACGCCGACCCGGATCTTCCGGTGCTTGTCGCCGCGAGAGCCGAATACGCCAAATTAAAGTAGTAGCGCTTGCCTCGTTTTAGCTGCCCGTTGGAACGACTCCTGCGCCTTCGATCATCAGGATCACGGTCTTTTCTGGGGCGCGTGTGCGATGGACCACTCCGCGTGGGACTGTGAAACCCTGCTTGGGCACTAGCTCGACGGTGCGGTCTTCGAGGTCGATGAGGAAGCGGCCGTCGACGACGTAGAAGAATTCGTCTTCGTTATCGTGTTTGTGCCAGTGAAATTCGCCTTGCATGATGCCGAGGCGCACGACGCAGTCATTCACCTTGCAGAGAGTCTGGTTGTACCACTTGTCCTGGCAGGCTTTGACAAGCGGTTCGAGATCGACAAGCTCGAGCGGACCGAATTTTGTATTCAGATTGATGGAATACGGGGCTTGACTGGCCATGCTTCTCTCCCTTGGCTGCAACGCTTTGCGTATTTTATATCCGTGCGGCGCGAGGGACTAGCGATGGGTGAAGTGGAGAAGCGCGCGGCGAGAGACAAAGCGGCCTCGTGGCGATCCATGAAAGAGTCGACGACCAAGAAAAGGCCCACGACGAAAAATCGTCGTCGTGGCTACCGGAGCTTCAATGATGGAGCAGATGTTGGAATGGGTGGAGTAGCGAGCCAGAAAGGCCTGCCGCGCTGGGCTCGGCGATTGTCGTGTAGACCAAAACAAGAGTGAGGATGATGACGACGATGCTCACCGCCCAGGACACGATGTTGAACACGCGCGTGTTTACGTAGTCGCCCATCAGCTCTCGGCGGTTGATAAGAAGCAGGATAAAAATCAGCACCACCGGCAGCCAGACGCCATTGGCCACCTGCGACATCACCAGGATTTTGAAGAGGGGTGCCTTGGGAATCAGGATGATTCCTGCGCCGACTACGATAAGGCCGGTGTACAGCGAATAGAAGGCTGGAGCTTCCTTGAATTTGTGGTCGATGCCTGCTTCGAAGCCGAGACCTTCGCAAATTACGTGCGCGGTGGAGAGAGGCAGGATGGATGCGGCGAAGAGCGAAGCATTCAGCAGGCCAAATGCGAATAATCCGGCAGCCCACTTCCCGGCCAACGGGACGAGGGCTTTGGCGGCTTCACCGGCGTCGCTGATGGTAGTGAGGCCCTTGGCGTTAAGAGTGGCAGCGCAGCAGATCATGATGAAAAACACGATAGCCATGCAGGAGATGCTGCCCACCAGCACGTCCCACCGGGCGTGTTTGTACTGGCGTGGGCCGACTTTCTTTTCGACGTAGCCCGCCTGCAAATAGAAGAATTGCCACGGTGCGATAGTGGTTCCAATCAAAGCAGTGAGCATCAGCAGGTAGTCCGCGCGGAAATGGAATGTAGGCAGCACGGTTTCCCTCGCGGCCAGAAGCCAATCTGGCTTGGCGAGGAACGCGGAGAGCACGTATGACAAATAGAATGCGCAGGCCACGAGAAATATTTTCTCCACGCCTCGATAACTGCCATAAACCACCAGCAACCACACAGCGATCGCGGCAATAGGCACAGAAATATATTTGCTGATGTGCAGTGCCTCCGACGCCGCCGCGACGCCGGCAAATTCGGCTACCGTGTTGCCCAAGTCGACAGCAAGCGCGGCAATCATGACGAAGAACGTGGACCGGAAGCCGAACTCCTCGCGAATGAGATCCGAGAGGCCCTTGCCAGTCACCACGCCCATGCGCGCGCACATTTCTTCGGAGACGTAGAGGGCGATGGTCATGGGGATGAGCGACCAGAGCAGCGTGTAACCGAACTGCGCGCCGGCAGTGGTGTAGACGGTGATGCCGCCGGCGTCGTTGTCCACGTTCGAGGTGATTAGACCTGGGCCAACGACAGCAAGGAACAGCGCGATGCGACGGCGGAAGGGGCGCACACGACGGTTGATTTCCTTGCCGCGGACTTTGATGCCCGCGAATGTGCGCTCAATTGTGACCCAGGTATTCATTTTTTCTTCGTGCGTAGTATTCCGACTTCAGGTCGAAAGAAGCTGGCCGACGAACTCTTGTGAATGATGGCGCGTGTGAAATTTAGAGCTTCGCGTTCATTCTGCTGACCACGTCGTCCACCGTGATCGCGCCGATCGGCCGATTGTCCGCATCAACCACCGTCACGCCGCGCAGATTATACTTATCGAACAGTTCAAACACTTCCTTTTCGTTGGCATCGGGGCGCACCGAAACGATGGGTTCGAAGCGCAGTTCGTCCATGCGCTGCTCGGAATTTGCGATCACCAGGCGCGCGATAGGAACGGTGCCGGAGAGCGCGCCGTAGTGGTTGATGAGGACGATGTTGTCGAGCTGGTCGGGAACGATTTCATTGAAGCGGATGTAATCGACTACCTCTCCTCTCGTGGCATCCTCGCCGACAACGACGAGTTCCGTGTTCATCATGCCGCCGGCGGTGTTCTCCTCATAGCGCATCAGGGCTTCGACTTCGTTTTTCTCCTGCCCCTCCATTTCCTCCACCACTTCCTTCGCGGTGTCAGGCGGGAGACTGGCAATCAGGTCAGCGGCTTCGTCGGGATTCATTTCTTCGAGAATATCCGCGGCCTTTTCGGGGTCGAGTTTTTCGACAACCTGCGTTTGCAGGCGCTTGTCGAGCTCGGCGATGGCTTCGGCTGCGGTGTCTTCGGGCAGCGAATCGATGATGCCCTGGCGTTCGGCGGGCGAAAGTTCTTCCATGATTTCGGCGAGGTCGGCAGGGTGCAGTTCTGTAAGTTTTTGACTCGACATGCGCAGCTTGACGCGGCGCAGCGGGTCGGGTTCGATAAGGTTCACGAACTCCCAGCGAATCGAGCGCGGCGGAAGCTTTTTTTCGAGGCGGCGGATGGCCATTGGCGGGACAATTCCCTGAAGCAGACGGCGAATCGCGCCTTTTACCCCCACGTCTACCTGGGTAATGCGCATCTCGACGTTGCCATTGGTGCGCTGTTCGGCAAGGTCAATGTCGTTGACGCGGACGACTTTTCGGCCATTGGTGTCGATGATCTGTTGGTCGAGGAGGTCTTTGCCCACAGCCAGCCAGGCTTCATTGGGGTGGAAGAGTTCGAGGGCGGACTCGTCGGTGGTGAGGTTCACGCGGCCGGGAACAACCGATGCGATCTGGTCATAGCGGGCGACAATCGGGCGATACTGGCCGCGACTCAGCAGGAGACGGGCTACGCGATTGGGCTGGTCAGCCGGCTCGATGAACATCTCTTTGACGCGCCCGACGAAGTTGCCGGCGGAATCGAAGGTCTGGGCGCCGAGAATTTCAGTGGCGTGAAGCATATTGGACTCCTTACGCGCTGTGACCGCAGCGAATCAGGGGGCTACGGGCCTAGCCGGGTGCGTTCGGGCAAAAAAAAAGCCCGGACCGGCGTAGTTCCGGCCACGGGCAGATGCCACCGCCCTCGGTCTAGTGCAGGCCGGGTCGCGCCTCCCTGTCCCCACGTATCAGATGGGAGCAGCGATTGAATGCGTCCGGGAAGAAGCAAACCGCGTGCCAGTTGCAGCAGAAACTGCAGCTGGCGCGGCTACTTCCCGGTTCCCAATTAGACGAACGCTCTTCCATGGTGCTTGCGCTTGTCCCCGATTGAACTATTAAGGGCGTAGGAAAAATTTGTCAAGCAAAGAGTGAAGGTTTGGCGAGAATTTTGCTTATTTTTGTTTATCGAAGACCATATTTCGCGGAGTGATGCCCCGGCGGCGGCAGTTGGCGACGTAGACGTCCCAATAGCTGCCGCAATAATAATCGGGGGAAGAGTAGCCGAGAGCGCGGGCGGCGCGGTCGATCGCGCCTGGAAGGCCTTCGAGTTCGAGGAATGTTCCGGCGGGAGTCTCGTCAAGCTCGATGGCGAGACCTGGAAAACGGCGGAGACGGAAGCTCGACCGGAATTTGTCATAGCGAAAGCCAGGACGAAGGCCGAGAGATCGGAGCTTGCGGTCCCAGTGGGTGGGAGAGCCTGGAACGACCAGTTCCCTTTCGCGCTTTTCTTTGTAGCGGCGATCGCGTGGGGACCGTGGCGCGGCTGGGGCTTTGGAGGTCAGTATCGTGCGCCGGGTTGCAGAACGGCTGGCCACATTTGGACGCGGGTAGCCTGCTCGCGGTGCCGGAGTTTCAGCGCGAATGCGAAGAAGGGCGCCTCGCCGGCGAAAGTCGGAGTCGGGCGTGTCGTACAGAGTGTTCCATTCGAGAACACGGCTCTCGTAACGAGCGCCGAGATTTTTGAGCTTGAGAAACATGTCCGGCACGTCCGCGACGCGGAGTTTCACTTCAATCTCCCGATTAGTTCGCCGATGAAGTGGCATAACGGGTGAGTATACAACCCATCTCACGAATGCTTAGTAGGATCAGGCTTCCGTTCAGGGCAGATCGGCGGCTCTTCCAAGGTCACCTCGGCCGTCACGTCGTCTTCTTGGCTTAACTTCCGAGTAGCCGACGATCCCGGACCTGGCTCGCATGGCACCTCGAATCGAGACTCCAACTGCGGCCACTTCTACGGAAAGCGGGTTTATCGGCCACCTGGATTATTTCCGCTATCGAGTACGAAGAACCACTTCACCTTCACTCGATTTCGGGAAGCGTGTACTATCCTCCCATCGCTGTTGCCGCACGGAATCTTCCGGCCGGCAGAATCCGTGTGGGCGCACTTAGGATTGACCGCAGTGGCATTCCAAACAGGGCGCGCGGACGGCGCGCGGACAACAAGGTATAGCTCCATGCCTGGAACGCATCGACGTATTTACCTGGATTTCAATGCCAGTACTCCTGTTGCGCCAGAAGTCGTCGATGCAATGAGGACCGTCCTTGACGAGCCATACGGTAATCCTTCGAGCGACCACTGGGCTGGCAGCCCGGCGAGGGAGGCGGTGGACAAAGCTCGAATGCAGGTTGCTGGACTGCTCGGGTGCAAAGCAAATGAGATCGTATTCACGAGTGGTGGAAGTGAAGCTAACAATCACGCTCTCAAAGGGGTGTTCTTCGCGAGTGGAAGAGCGGATGCTCACATCGTTACCACGCAAGTGGAACATCCGGCAGTGATAAATCCCTGTCGGTTCCTCGAACGCCTTGGTGCGACGGTGACGTACCTTCGAGTTGATAGCTTTGGACGCGTCGACCCTGACGATGTCCGCCGGGCACTTCGACAGAGCACAATCCTTGTTTCGATAATGCATGCCAACAACGAAGTTGGCACCATTCAGCCCATCGAGGAGATTGCACGGATCGCCCACGAAGCCGGAATCCTTGTACATACCGACGCCGCGCAATCGGCAGGCAAGATCAGTTTCACTGCTCAGGGGCTCGGGGCCGATTTGCTATCTGTTGCAGGTCACAAGCTTTACGCTCCTAAGGGTGTGGGCGCACTCTATATCCGCGACGGTGCTTCTCTTGAGCCACTGATTCATGGCGCGAGCCACGAATCGGGCCGGCGAGCCGGGACGGAGAACGTGCTGTTAGATGTAGCTTTGGGAGCGGCCTGCGACTTGGCGCGCAGAAAAGGTATGGACGCAGTTCGTGAACTTCGCGATCTATTCTGGTCCCTGCTTCAAGACAAGTTTGGAGATCGAGTGGTGCTGAACGGCCATCCGATCGAGCGGTTGCCCAACACTCTCAACGTCAGCTTCGTAGCACAGGTCGGGGCAAAGATTCTGGGGCGCTTGCCCAGAGTCGCCGCGTCTACCGGTTCCGCGTGCCACGCCGGATCGGTAGAATTATCCCCAGTCCTGCGAGCCATGGGGGTCGCGCCCGAGATCGGAATGGGCGCGATTCGGTTCAGTCTTGGCCGTACAACGACCCGGGGGGAGATCGAAGCTGTGGTCGAGGACATAAGATTGATTGCTTGACGCGCATATTTAGCAGGGTTTAATTTCGACTATCGAGTAGAGCCAGCGCCTCCATGGATACAAAGTCGCATTGGGAAAAGGTTTACACGACCAATGAACCAGAAGCAGTCAGCTGGTACCGTGCCCACCTTGAAACATCCCTCGCGCTGATCGAACGGGCTGCACATTCGCGGTCAGCCTCCATCATAGACATTGGCGCTGGCGAATCAACGCTTGTGGACGACCTTCTTGCTAGTGGGTACGAAAATATTACTGTCCTCGACGTGTCCCAAGCCGCTCTCGACGTGACCAAGAAGCGGTTGGGTCTGCTCGCAGAACAGGTCAAATGGGTTGTAGCGGACGTCACGCAAATGCAATTGGAATCGTTCGCTTATGACGTGTGGCACGACCGTGCAGTATTTCATTTTCTCACGTCAGTTGAGCAACGCGCTGCTTATGTCCGAAACGTCGCAAAGGCTGTGAAGCCCGGTGGGCACGTAATCGTCAGCACCTTCGGGCCGGAAGGTCCCACGAAATGCAGCGGACTTGAAGTTATGCGCTATAACACCGAATCGCTTCATGGAGAATTTGGCCCACGTTTCCGCCTAGTGGAGAGTTCCAATGAACTGCACCAAACACCATTTGGAACGACGCAGCAATTCATCTACTGCTACTGTCGGCTCGAATAAAATCTCGCGACTCCAATTTGACATCTAGCGTTGATACCCGGCGACACGGTCGGAGGAGAAAACAACTATACCTTTCTGCACCGTCGTCGCTGGCCGGGTGGCAGATTTCGGTGGTCACTACTGGATAGGTCGCATGGCTTATAGGAAGTGATCGCGATTGCTCTTCGTTGACGGACAAACCGGAAATCACGTTGAGGGCGAGCAAACCGGCTGCCAACGATTTATGAGATGGTTCTAGCTTAGCGCCATGCTACCCCAACGAGGTTGCCAGAGCGGACGCGAGACAGCATAATCGCATTCCTACTGTGTTCATCACGCTAAACAGCTGCGTCGATTGCCGAAGACAACCGACGAGGGCACGACTATCGCGAATGCAATTGTGCCGAAAAAATCACCGCGAAAAATGACTGAGCCGACGACTCCCTTGATGCAGCAGTATCACGCCGTGAAGCGGCAGCATCCTGCGGCGTTGCTGCTTTTCCGGCTCGGGGATTTCTACGAGCTTTTCTACGACGATGCGAAGGTGGCTTCGAAAATTCTGCAGATTACGCTGACGTCTCGAAATAAGGAAAAAGAAGGCGCGGTGCCGATGTGCGGGGTGCCCTATCACGCGGCGGAGAACTATATCGCGCGGCTGATCCGGGCGGGGCACAAGGTGGCGATCTGCGAGCAGATGGAAGAGCCAGGGCCGGGCAAGAAGATCGTGCGCCGCGAAGTGATTCGGGTGTTGACGCCCGGTACCGCGACAGGCGCGGGTCTGATTGAGGCTAAGGAGAATAACTTTCTGGCTGCGGTGGCTCGGAGTTCGGCGGCGAGCGCGGCGATGAGCGCCTCGGGCGGACGCGCGAGCTCGCGAACAGCCGGCGGAGCGGGAGCAATCGGGCTGGCGTTTGTGGATTTATCCACCGGCGAGTTTCGCGCTACGGAGTTTTCGGGTGAAAGGGCGGAGGCTCGGTTGCGCGACGAGCTCGGCATTTTGCGGCCGCGGGAAGTGCTGCTGCCGCAGCCTGTGTCGCTATTTCCTTCATCGGTGCCGGCTGCAAGCGAGTTGAACGGACTCGGAGCCGTTGAGACGCGCCTCGATGATTGGGTATTCGAGACGAATCACGCGACGCGACTCCTCGAAGAGCATTTTCGAGTGGCCGGGCTTGAGGGTTTTGGCTTGAGCGAGCATCCGCAGGCGACGGCTGCGGCGGGAGCGTTGGTCCATTACTTGCGCGAGACGTCGGCAATTGGGGCACGGAAGCCTGAAGATGCGGCAGTGGTTCCGTCGATGCGGCCGGCTGGGACTGGGCTCGAGCATATCGACCGGATCGCGTACTACGAGCAGCAGGACGCGATGATTCTCGATCAAGTGACCACGCGGAACCTGGAGCTTGTAGAGGCTTCGAGCGGCGATGACGCTCGGGCGACGCTGCTGGCGGCGATTGACGAGACGGCGACGGGGATGGGCGCGCGTCTGCTGCGGAGTTGGGTGCTGCGTCCGGAGATTTCGATTGGGGAGATCGAAGCGCGTCTCGAAGCGGTGGCGCAGCTGAAAGCGCAGACGGTGGCGCGCGAGGAGATTCGAAAGGAGCTCGAGGGGATTCTCGACCTCGAAAGGCTGACGAGCCGCGTGACGCTGGGTGTTGTGACACCGCGAGATCTGCTGGCGTTGCGCGGATCGCTCGAAAGGATACCGAGCGTGCGCGCGCAGATCGTCCCGATTACGGCCGGATCTTCGCGGCTTGCGACGTTATGCGACGAGATGGACGAAATGGCGGACGTGCGCGATCTGATTAAGCGCGGAATTTCGGAAGAGCCGCCGGCCATGGTCAACGAACCAGGGGTGATCCGCCGCGGCTACCACGCCGAGCTCGATGAGCTGCGCGACATCACCAAACAAGGTCGGCAAATCATCGCGTCGATGGAGGAGCGCGAGAGGAAACGCACCGGGATTGCTTCGCTCAAGATCCGGTATAACCAGGTGTTCGGTTTCTACATCGAGATTTCGAGAGCTAACCTTCACTTGGCTCCGGCCGACTACGAGCGGAAGCAGACTTTGGTTAACGCCGAGAGATTCACGTCGGGCGAACTGAAGGAATACGAACGCAAAGTGCTGTCGGCCGAAGAACGCGTGCTCGAAATCGAGCGGCGACTGTATGGTGAAATTCGCGAGGCTATCGCGCGCGAGGCGGCGCGGCTGCGGCGGACGGCGGCCGCCATCGCTCAGCTTGATGTGCTGGTGAACTTCGCGCGGATTGCGGCATCGCGACATTATTCGCGGCCGCAATTTACGAGGGATGGGACGGAGATTGGCGCGAGTGCCGAGCCTGGGTCAAGAATGGGTTCGATGCTGATCGCGGGCGGGCGGCATCCCGTGATTGAGAAACTCCTGGAAGAACGCGGCGAGCGTTTCGTGCCGAACGATTTGTATCTGGACGAAGACACGCAGTTTCTCTTAATCATTACCGGGCCGAATATGGGCGGCAAGTCCACTTACTTGCGGCAAGCGGCGCTCATTTCAATCCTGGCGCAGATGGGCTCGTTCGTCCCAGCGGCCGAGGCGAAGTTGCCGGTGCTCGATCGCGTCTTTACCCGAATCGGCGCGTCGGACAATCTGGCCCGCGGGCGCTCGACGTTTCTCGTGGAGATGAGCGAAGTGGCCGCAATCTTGAACACCGCAACATGCGCGAGCCTCGTGCTGCTCGACGAAGTGGGCCGCGGAACCTCCACATTCGACGGGCTCTCAATCGCCTGGGCGGTAGTGGAGGCCCTGCATGCAGGAGCGCGGCCGAAGACGCTTTTCGCCACGCACTATCACGAGCTTACGGAGCTCGAGCAGTTGCTGCCGGGAGTCAAAAACGTGCACGTCGCCGTCCAGGAAGCAGGACGCGAAATCGTCTTCTTGCGGCGCGTCGAACCAGGAAGCGCAGACAAGAGCTACGGTATCGAAGTAGCCCGCCTCGCCGGCCTTCCCAACCCAGTAATCCGCCGCGCCCGCGAAATCTTGAAGAGGCATGAGGAGAGCGAGGAGAAGCTCACGGAACAGCTCTCACCCGGGGCGGTTCCGCCCTCAGCTCAACAGGTGAGTTTTGCGGCGATTGACGAGAAGGTGCTCGAATCGCTGCGCGAAGCGGACGTAAACGCGCTGACGCCGCTGGAGGCATTGAATCTGCTGGCGGCGTTGCAGAAGCAGCTGAAATGAGGGCGGTTAGCAGGCGGGCGATGCGGGTGCTGGGAATGATGTCGGGGACGTCGGCCGACGGGATAGACGTGGCGCTAGTGCGGATTTCGGGCACGCCGCCTGCGATTACGGCGAAGTTCGAGGGACATCATCACGTTCGATTCCCTGCCCGGCTGCGAGACGCAATCTTGCGGCTGGCAAATGGGGCGCCGACTACCACTGCTGAGATCAGCCAGCTCAATTTTCTAGTAGGTGAAGAATTTGCGCGTGCGGCCATCGCGGCTTGCAAGAAATGGCGTTTACCGCTGAGGCAGATTTCGTTGATCGGCTCGCATGGGCAAACGATTTTTCATCAGGGCGTGGCGGCGGGGTTTCTCGGCCGGCGCGTGGCATCGACGCTTCAGATTGGCGAGCCCAGCATCATTGCGGAGCGGACCGGCGTGACGACGATTGCGGATTTTCGTCCCGCGGATATGGCGGCGGGAGGACAGGGGGCGCCGCTTGTCCCTTTTGTGGACTTCCTTCTATATCGGGATGCGCGAATTAGTCGGGTGGCGTTGAATGTCGGCGGGATCGCAAACCTTACTGTGATCCCTGCTGGCGCGCGGCCCGGGCAACTATTTGCATTCGATATTGGGCCGGGGAACATGGTGATCGATGCGATCGTCGAGATCGCGACGCGCGGGCGTGCGCATTACGACCGTGATGCACGGCTCGCGATCCGCGGGAAATCAATACCGGCGTTGCTTTCAACAATGTTTAAGGAGCCATATCTGCGCAAGCGGCCGCCCAAGACGGCGGGACGAGAGCAATTTGGCCGCGCCTATGCGGAGAAGATTCTGGCATGGGGCAAGCGGCACAGCGCGTCAGCGGAAGATCTTGTCCGAACCGCGACTGTGTTCACTTCCCTTTCGATTGCAGATGGGTTGCGCAGATTTGTTTTGCCGCGCACGAAAGTAGATGAGCTTATCGTGGCCGGAGGCGGGGCGCGGAATCCGCTGCTGATGGCGCAGTTGGCGGCAGCCCTGCCGGAAATTGAAATTGTGCCGGCGAGCGAATTCGGAATTCCGGCGGAAGCGAAAGAGGCATTCGCGTTTGCGGTGCTGGCGTATGAGGCGTATCACGGCCGCGCGAATAACCTGCCGTCCGCCACAGGGGCCCGGCATCCGGCCTCGATGGGCAAACTCGTCCGGGGACGAGCGCGCTAGGATGAGACTGGCGGCAGCCGCATGCGCCTGCGCGCTGATTATCGTGGGGTGCTCGTCGAACCGCGGCGCCGAAGAGCCTGGAACCGTTAACTTCCTGATTGAATCGATGCCCGCGAATCTTGATCCGCGCATTGGCACAGACGCTCAGTCGCAACATCTGGACGGCCTGATTTTTGATTCCCTTCTGGCACACGATGCGCAGATGAACATCGTTGCGGACCTGGCGGAGCGCTGGGAAGCGCGCGATCCGGTTAGCTACGTATTCCATTTAAGGCAGGGCGTGAAATTCCACGATGGTCGCCCGCTTAGCTCTGCCGACGTAAAATTCACGTTCGATTCGATCCTCGATGGAACGGTGAAGACGCCGAAGCGTGGAGCGTTTCGAATGGTCACATCGGTCGAGGCTCCGGACGATTCGACGGTGGTGTTTCATTTGCGCGAGCCCTACGCATCGTTTTTGTGGAACCTAACGAAGCCCGGCGTGGGAATCGTACCGCGAGGCTCTGGGCCGGAGATCGCGCAAAAACCGGTCGGTACGGGGCCGTTTCACTTTGTAAATATGATCACGGACCAGGAGATCGTGCTCCAGCGGAATCCGTCGTACTTCGGAGATGCAGGTGAGGCGGCGGGCGTGCGAGGAAATGTGAAACGCGTGCGATTCCGAATCGTGCCGGATGCGCTCGTGCGGGCGCTCGAATTGCGAAAAGGCTCGGCGGATGTCGCGATTAATTCGCTGAGTCCAGACATGGTGGTGACGCTTGCGAAGGAGCGCGGAATCCTAGCCGACGAGCAGCCGGGGACGACGATTGCGTATATCGGCTTCAATCTGGAGGATCCGATTCTATCGCATCGCGAGGTACGGCAGGCATTGGCATACGCTACCGATCGCGCGACGTTGATCAAATATCTGATGCGCGGGCAGGCGCGGGCTGCCGGGAGTTTGCTGCCGCCGAATCACTGGGCGTACGACCCGGACGTGCGGCAATACGATTTCGATCCGGCGCGAGCGGAACAATTGCTCGATGCGGCTGGATTCAAGCGCGGGGCGGGCGGCGTGCGCTTTCGTCTGGAATTCAAGACTTCCACAGAGGAATATTCGCGGCTTTTGAGCGAAGCGATTGCGGATGAATGGCAACGTGTGGGCGTGGCAATTGAGCTGCGGCCGCTGGAGTTTGCGACATTCTATGCGGATTTGCAGCGCGGAAGTTTTCAGGTTTCGGCGCAGCGGTGGGTGGGAGGAAATAACGACCCGGATATTTTTGAGTCGGTGTTTAGTTCAAAGAAAATTCCGCCGAATGGATCGAATCGCGGGCATTACCGCAATCCGAAACTCGATGCATTGCTCGACCAGGCGCGGATGGAAATGGACCGGGAGAATCGGAAGGCGCTGCTTTGGGAGATTCAGAAGATCGTGGCGGAGGACGAGCCTTATATCAATTTGTGGTATCCGGACAATGTATGCGTTCATCGCAAACGATTGACGGACATCGTGATTCCACCTGCTGGCGACTATGATTTTATCGAGGGGGCCAGGTTGCGGTGAGGGCGGTTTGATGCAGGGCTTTTACTGGGCGCGGACGCGCTGCAGAATACGGAGAAAATCGGTTCGGCGATTCGGGCCTGCCCCGGCATAAGCGAGATGAATGATCGGCGTATTCTTGCGGGCCGGATCGGCTACGAACGGATAGGGGCTGATTGTGCCGATAGCCCAGAAGAAATCGGCGTGTAAACCCTGAGTTTCAATCGGCAAATTGAAGTAGTGAACCGCGTTTTCGCTGATCAGCTCATGTGAGAGAGCTTCGAAGACGAAGAACGTCATCCCCGCAAAATCCACCTGCTCCATTGGCGGCATTTCGAGATTTCTAAAATCGCCATAAGCGCGCGGGCCGTTGAGCGCCTGTCGAAAGGTGATGCCGGTAGTGAGCTGCTGCGAATAGAAGTCCGAGAGCGTAGGCGCATAGCTGCATGAATATGTGACCTGAAGTTCCGACTTCGAGAATTCCCCGCCTGACGGATCCGGATCGGCAGGGCGGCTCGCGGCGGCTAGCTTGGCGAGGACGTCGTCCATGCAGGAGTGTGACGGCGGCAGAAAAAGAAAGAAGAGATAATCCGGCAGGCTCGTGCCGGTACCGTTCGTCGCATGCATTTGCGTATCGAGCCAGTAGGCATCGTGGCCGATCAACGGATTGTCGGAAGTGGCCAGCTGCAGCAGCGTGTATTGATGTTCGTTGGTCAAAAATAAGATCTGATTGAAGCGAAACGGCGGGGCGTAGGGGCCAAGACCCCCCGGAGGCGCCGCGTTGCTGGCGCCGGACGGCTTCCAATTAGGGCCGAGATCGATGGAGACGCCATTCTCGAGAAAATAACGCTGAAGGTCGGACGGGCGCTGTTCTTGTTGCTGTTGCTGCGGCGGCTTAGGCTTGCTAAATGCAGCGCCAAAGAGCAGCACCGCAAGAATCGCAGCCGCCGTACCAAATTGTTTTGCGGACTTCATTTGCTAACGCCAGTGTAGGGGCGAACGAGGAAGCGCTCAAGGCGAAAGGTGACGCTATTTTCGACGATGAGGACTGGTCCATAGGCGGCCGTCCCCAAAATCGGCCGCCGATGGACTTCAGCGAGGGAGAATCAGAACGAAAGCTTGAGTCCGAACTCGATGGTGCGTGGCGCGCCCAGAGAGAATACGCCCGTACCAACGCCAACTCGGACAACGGCCGCGTCCGGCCGCGTGGTTCCGTTGAGTGAACCTGGGCCGCCCGTCAGAATGCCGCTCAAGACATTTCCCGGGATGTTGAAGTTCGAGAAGTTAAACAGATTGTAAAAGCTGACGCTGGGCTCGACGGCAATCGCGCGATCTTTCACCGTTACTTTTCCAGCCCACGTGAGGCTCGCATCGAACGTTTTTAGCCAAGTGAGCCCAACTTCGCCCGGCACAACAGGCTGCAAAGCGGGCGCGACGCCACCGAGCGCCTGCAACTGAGCCAGCGTAAAGAGGCCGTTGCTCATAAGGACGCTTCCGGCTGGAGTAGGATTGTCGGCAATCGTGTTGTTGTAATTGTTCACAAGGTTCGCCAGCCCGCCCACTGACACGCCGCGCATGAATGATCCCTGTTTGGTGCCAGGGACGGGATCGCCCACTGTTCCGTCGCCGGTGAAATCGGTGCTGAAAATCTCGCCGGCTCCGTTTCCTGTGGTAGGAACGGCAAGAGCGCTGGCGAGCGGGCTATCGAAATGGAAGATCGTGCCGACGCGGAAGTGGAGCGGGAGATCGGCATAGCCACCGAATGAAAATTGGTGCGTGCGGTCCAAAGAAGAAGGCCCGCTGAATCCACAGGGTCTGTTGTTGTCGATAGTTGGGTTGACGAAATCCTGGTCCGCCGCTGCAGGAGACGTGCCTACGGATGTGGAGAGCGCGGCGCCGCAATTCGTGAACCGCGAAAGAGCATAGGCGAACTGGAAGTTCAGGTAGCGCACTCCGCGAAACGGAGCTTTGACGTTATCCACAAGTTTTACGTCCAACGCGTTGTAGACGGAGCGTCCGATGGGTTGCAGGAAAACTGCAGGTCCTAGACCCGGATTCACCCCCTCGAAGGCGCATTGAAATCCGAGCGCCGTTTCGCAACTGCCGACGCCCAAGTCCGCAGCGGAATCCAATCCGAAATTACCAAAATCGGACATCGTCGCTCCGCCTGCCGGGCTTCCGCCTGAGGGAGGATGCAGACCAGGGCAGGAAGCGATGGCTGCATCAATCGTCGCGGCCCCGCATGCACTGAGCGTGGACGCGACCGCCTGTTGTGCGGCGGTCTTGTTAAAAAACCGGGTGTCGCCGCTATGGTTTACGTCGACGCCAATCAGATAGTGCAGATTCACGTTGCGAAGATAGTCAACGCTCAGGACCATGCCGGGTAAGAGCTGCCGTTGAATCCCGGCGTTTATCTGTATCGAGTACGGAGTGCGATAGCCGGGCGCGAGCGCACCGAGAGGAATCGCCGAGCCTGCGGAGATCAGGTTGGGTATGTAATTCGGATTCGGAGCGCTCGCTCCCACTGTTGCGGTGGCGGCCTGATACGTCGTCTGAAAATTCGCCACGCAAGCCGCGGCTGTGAGCCCAGCGCAGGTGCCTCCGCCCGCATCGATCGTTGATCCGATCAACGAAGAGCAGATGTCGTTTGCGGTGTTCTGAGTTCCGCCTAGAAATGTGTTTCCGGCCGGAAACGGCACTCCCGAGCCGCTGCCGTTGAAACAAGCCGATGGGTTGGCAAGGAAAGCGCCGTTCGCCAAACGCTCGGGGCGATCGAACTCGGCATTGTTCCAGATGGCATTCTCATAAAACATGCCGATGCCGGCGCGAATCACCGTCTTTTGGTCTTTTTTCGGGTCCCAGGCGATTCCAAGCTGCGGCGCAAAGTTCAAGTTTGGCTGATGAACGCGATTGCCAAAGCCCGGCAGCAGGTCGTTGACACCAGAAAGCGGCGGCAAATCGCTATCGGTTCGTCCGGTATCACGCACATACCGCAGGCCGTAGGTCACCATCAGATTCGGTTTCACTTTCCAACTGTCACCGACATAAAGGCCCAATCGATTGTCTGGGGGTGTGCCGCTGCAAGGCGCGTTAAACGCGGGAATTTCGGTGTCGCAGTTGTTGCCGTTTCCGAGCGTAACATTATCGACAGGATAGTTGAGTGGGTTGCCCGCGCCGCCCGGTTGCATCGCGGCGGATGCAACTTCTGCCGCATTGGCTATGGGGCTTACGTTCGCTGTGATCGCGCTAAAGGAGAAAAGGCCGCCACCGCGCAAGCGGTTGTACGAAACACCGTAGCGCAGTATGTGAGAGCCCAGGACTTTGCTTCCGTCGTATTTTATTTGGCGGTCGGTTTGGAAGGTTTGTTGCGGCGCGAGGAAATTCGGACCTGTGAAGAAGTTCGAGGCGAAGATGTTGATGCTTACCGGAAAATTAGCGAAGGGAAGGTCAGACCCGGCGACGATGTCGCGGAGGTTGTTGATGAATTTTAGATATTCGAATCGAAAACTGTGCGTGAAGCCGGATGAAGTGAAGTCGGCTCCCACAACGTGCGTTTTTGTGTAGTTCTTGTCCTCGTATGGCTGAAAGCCGATCAATCCGCCGGCGGAGACTGCGAGGCTATCAAAATAGGAAAAACGGTAAAACATCCGGATGCCCTTCCCTAATATCCAGTCCAGGCGGGCGTCGTAGTCGGTCTCATGAAACGGGGCGCTGGAGTTGCCTGTGAACGACGTAAACGGATCGGACGGTACGACAGGGGCCGATAGATTCTGGTTGATGTGCTCGGCGTCGAGGAAGAAGAAGAGCTTGTCTTTGATGATCGCGCCGCCGAAATTGCCACCGTCCTGATTGCGGGCGTAGGGAGATTGAAGCGGCGGCGCTGGAGGAGGCGGCTCAGGAAGAGCTGCGGAGAAGGCGCTGCTGCGGAAAAGCGCGAAGCCTTCGCCGTGGAAATCGTTAGTTCCCGAGCGCGTCGTGACATTCACGGCGCCGGAGGAAGTGAGTTCATTCGAAAGGTCGAGCGACGACTGGCTCACGCTGAATTCTTGGATGGCGCTTGCGGGGATATTTTCAGTGGTGGTGCCTACCGTCTCGTCGCTGACGTCAACTCCATCGACGGCGATTCGCGCGGTGCGGCCAAAACGCCCACCGAATGAAATCGAGGAGAAACCGACTTTGGTGGGATCGAAATCAGAGCCATCTTGCACCTGAACGCCGGGTTCGAGTTGCGCGAGGTCGAGGAAGTTGCGTCCATTGACGGGCAGGTTTTCGATTTGCTCTTTGCCGAGGACACCCTGCACGCTGGCTTGCTCGGTATTAACAGCAACTGCTTGCGCCTCCACCTCGACGATAGTGCTTCCCGCACCCACCGGCAAAGTAAGATTCGCACCTGCTGTTTCGCCTACTCGCACGACCACAGCTTGCTCCACCGTCTTAAAGCCCTGAGCCTCGGCGCGAACTGAATAATTTCCCGGGACGATCGCGCCGGAGGTATAAGCGCCGCTGGAAGACGTGGCGATTTGGAAAGTCTGGCCGGTGTCCTTATTTCGGACGGTAACTTTGGCGGATGGAATCACTGCGCCGCTGGAATCCAGAATCGTGCCTTGGATGCTGCCTGTGGCAATCGTGCTTTGACCCATGGCCGCGCCTGATGTGAAGGCTTGTGCGACCCAGACGATTGCTACTAGAAGAGCAAAGAAGATGGCTTTCGCTGCGCGCTCACGAATCATGTTGTTCCCCCGATTGCCCCGGCCGAAAGGCGGCAAGAGCAACGCACGTCCGAGTGCAAATGGGTTGCCATAATTAATGTCGCCTGCTGCCGCAACCGAGCGCGTAAAGCACTGCAAATATAGGCAATTGCCGGGGCTGTGCGCGAGCTCGGGCTTTGGTGCTGATTGATTTGCACGGCTATCCGAAAAGCGAGATTTTGCAACATGGGAATTCGGATGCCTTGTGAGTGCGAGGTAGATGATCGGGCTTCGCGATGCGTTCGCGTTACCGGGTGGCGAATGGGATTTTCATAGGAGTTGCATCGCGATGTTGAGCGGGTAGACTGTTGTGAGCCCGCCTAGAAGCGCAACTCAACAGAATTTGCAGGGGGAAATTGTGATTGTGAGCCGGTTTCAAATGCTCGCGCGATTTTTGGGTGTTGCGGGGATCGTGCTGCTCGCTTGTGCGGCTGAGGGCGACGTGGCGGTGAAATATGCGGAACCGGAAAACGGAGCGGTGAAGAACGGAGTTTTTGAGGATGATTATTTCGGGCTCCGCTATCCGCTTCCGTCTGGCTGGGTGGAGGATTTGAAGGGGCCGGAGGCGTCTGCGTCGGGGTATTACTCGCTGGCCGCGTTGAAGCCTGAGGGCGAGCTTGTGGCTACAATGCAGATTTCCGCGCAGGATAATTTTTTCGCGCCGGAGCGAGTGAAGGGCGCGACGGGTTTTCTGAATGCGATGAAGAAGGGTCTCGATACGAGCCTTTCGGCTCCGAATGCCGTGGCACACGTGAAACTCGGGGGAATGGATTTCGCGCGCCTTGAGTATAGCGGGGCTGGACTGAGTCATATTCTATTGGCAGCTGAGATCCGTTGCCATGTGCTTATTTTTTCGATCACGGCGAGCCGGGAGGCGGCTGCTGAGATGCTGGTTGAGTCGCTAAAGAAATTATCATTTACGCGGGAGCGAAGCGCTTCGTCATCGAATGAGGCCGCGGCTCGAAACGGCTGGCCGCTTTGCATTCCCGAATCCGCGTACAGCGATCACATTGCGCATAAAGTTGATCCAGTGATGACGGGACCTCGATATGGCAGCGTGCCGGTGCGGTTAATCATCGGTGCGGATGGAAAGCTCGAACACGTTCACGCGATTGCGGGATTTCCGGAGCAGGTGAAGAGCGTCACTGATGCTCTGGCAAAGTGGGAGTTCAAGCCTTACATCGCGAATGGGCAACCCATGGAAGTGGAAACCGGCCTACTGTTTCAATTCCCCTCAGCACCGCCACAGCGGAATTCGGGTGAATAATTTCTGCCGGCAGGACCAGACGGATCGCCTAGAAGGCTCAGCCTAATAAACAAAGTGATTCAGGAGAAGACCGCGAAACCCGCGAGTCTCCGCGGTCTTTCTCCCGTCATCCAGCATGCCACGGCGTACTGAACCTACAACTCTAAAGCGAACGCAAGAAGGCCAACAAAGCCGCCGCGTGGGTCGCCGAGAGTTGGTTGAAGTTGTTGATTACCTGATTGGCTTCCGATCCCTGACTACGGTGCGCCTCAATTGCCTGCATAAGATCAGAAGTTCGACCGTCATGCAGGAAGAAGATGCGCTGACCCACTCCCCACAGGGGTGCTGTTCGGAATTGCATCCCGTTCGCGAGGCCCTGACTCACTTGATCGGCCAAGTCTGTGCCCATGTTGTGAATCAGAAAGTCCGAGAAGGCGTTCACAGGGACATTGTTAAGACCGGTGCCATAGAACGTGCTGCCGCTATTGATCGTTGGCGTGTGACACGCGTTGCAGCCGATCTGATTGAACACCTGCTGTCCGGTCAGTGTGGTCGCGGTTGCCGGAGCGGGCGTCGGGGGAGCAGAAAGACGACCGAATGCCGCGAAGTTGACAAGGTCGGAAGAATAGTCCGAGGCTGTAGAGACCGAGCTTCCGTTGGGCGTGAGAACGGTCGAATCTTCAGGCAAAGCATTGAACATGCAACCCGGTGTCTCGTCCCGTTCGTTTGGAAATAGTTCATTGGTGACGCCCTGCTCCACGTTGTAGGCCTCGCCTGCGAACATCACGAGGGATTTATTCTGTGCCTTCCAACCGAAACGCGTCACTGTGCCGTCGTTACCGCTGCGATTCACTTGTCCGGAAATGCCAAGCGCTGCTTTGTGGGGATTCGCAGCGTTTGTCAGAATTGCGGTGTCGGTGATGCTTTCGACCAGTCCGGCGCCGAAGAGCGGAGTCGGAATCCGAAAAATGATGTTGCCTTGTTCGATTGCCGACTCAAAGTCCGGCTGAGCGATGTTGCAACCCGGCGCGTCCGAACGTCCAGTGATTACAAACAAATCGTGGACGCCGCCGTCCGGAGTTCCGTTGGGATTACGGATGAAGCGGGCTTCGCGAACCGGGCCGTTTGCTGAGATGAAGCGGGGGATTTTGTTTGTCGCGCCGTCGGCAACAGCCATTGCGATTTGTGGATTGTTTGCCGGGCTTGAGCCGCCGACAGCCGGGAACGCGTGGCACCCGCTACAGCTCGTGGCATTGAAACGCGGGCCGAGCCCTGTCCCGTCTTCGTTTGTAATTTTTCCGGAAACGGAATCGGTCTCCTGAAACCGCGCCAGCGCCGCGTTGAAGAAGTTTTGATAATCGTTGCTCATCCCGCCGAGAGGTCCGCCTGCTCCGGGGGAGCCGCCGCGGACGCCAGGGTCGAGCGAGTGATTTCCGGTTGCGGAGCCGCTATTGCTGTCGCGGCCACCGTTGTTTCCTTGAAATTGAGCAAACGCCACCGTAGAGCCGGCAATTAAAGCCACGGCGACGAGCGCGAATCTACAGAGTACGTCTACGCACACACGTCTGCTGCTACGTTCCATAGAACTCCCCTTCCCTCCAAGAAGCAGAGGGCATTCACCAGGATTGAATTCAACCGAAGGGATCTGCGTGCGGTCCCAGAATCAAGCAATCGGCGGGCGGGCAGGCTTGAACGGAACGAAATAGCAAACGGACGTTGGATACGCCTATTGCGTGCCCGCGAGTAAACGACGGAAGCCGCAAGTCGGCAAGACCAGAAAAGGAACAGGGGTCGTCCGCTGTACCGGGGTACAGGGAAACTAAGACGTAGCCTATCGGGGGTCTTTTTGTCGGTACAGCGCTAAAAAGAGTCACCTGCAGGAAAAACTGTATAGCGAGCTGGGGGACGAGAATTTATGATTTTTGTGCAGTGATGTGTAAACGCTAGTTGTCGATGGTCCAACCCCCTCGGATCATGGGGGGAGAAAGAAGTCTTGAGAATGAAGCTAAATATCAAACGTCCTTGCCCACACTGCAGCAGCACTGAGGTTTTTCGGTCGCACCGTCATGGTGCGTTTGAGAAATATCTTTTCAGCTTGTTTGGGCTGCGCCCTTACCGGTGCATCAAGTGCGACTCGCGATTCTATGGGTTCGCGCCGACTGAACAAGCTGCACCCGCACATCTTAGAGCCGCGTAATCCTCATCGAGACATAGTTAGATTCGTCGCGCGAGAGACCGAGCGTTACTGAAGAGCCGCGGTGATTTCGGATTCTGGAATTGCGCCCTCGCGTACGATCGACCATTCGTTTCCACTTATGCGCACGATGGTGGAAGCCATGATCGCACCGGTGTCTCCAGAATCGAGAATCAGCGGTAGGCGCTCCCCAAGCTGTTTCACAATCTGACTTGCATTCGTGCACGAAGGAAATCCCGAAAGGTTCGCACTGGTGCCGGTGATGGGGCCGTGCACCGCTTCAATCAGCGCAGACGCGATCCGAGAGTCCGGCCAGCGCAACGCAACCCGTCCCGTATTCCCAGTAACCTTCAGAGGCAGCCTGTGCGTTGCCTCCACAACCAACGTCAGGGCCCCGGGCCAGAATTTGTGCGCGAGAACGAGGAACGAATCGGGCAAATCGCGAGCGAGCGTTACGGCCTGTTCGATGGAATTCACGAGAATTGGCAAAGCCTTGTTCTCAGCGCGGCCTTTTATGCGAAAGACGTGTTCGATGGACGAAAGATTGAAAGGATCGGCGGAAAGAGAGTAGAAAGTGTCAGTAGGCATTCCTACGACGCGGCCGCGACGGATGAAATCGGCTGCATAGTCCACCACGCTCGGCTCCGGCGAATCCGGCGAAATTTTTAGGACTTCAACGGGCAAATTGTTCGCTCACGGCGGGTTACGCCCCTGAATTTATCTGCGCGGCAACGTACCACAGCCAACGCGGGCGATGCAAGGCGTCACCCGACTCCCCGAAGATGATGCGTTCGATTTAGCAGGCTTACGGATGCCCGCGTTTACGAGGCACGCAACCTTTGTTAGGCTTGCGGCATGACGTACCATCCGCGAATGGCCTCCGACGAGGGCGATCTGATCACCAGTCGCGACAACCGCTGGCTGAAGAGGTTCCGTGCCGCGCTGCGCGGCTCCGGCCCAGCTGAAAGCGAGCCGATCGGCGTCGAGGGGCCAAAGCTTGTGGAAGACGCGCTGCGCTCCGGCCTTGAAGCCGAGGCGCTGCTCGTGAGCGAATCAGCTGAACCTGTGCTCGATACGATTTTGAGGGCCGCGAGTGTCAGTGAAGCCGGTATACCGCGTTCCCGGATTTTGCGGACAACCGACAAACTATTTGCGAGCGTGGCGGGAACCGAGACGCCGCAGGGTGTCGCCGCGCTGTTCCGCGCGCCAGGGTGGGAATTTGAGGATATTTTGCGAGGGCCGCCCGATGAAAACGGCGCGCGTTCCAGTGCTTCCCCGCTCGTCATCGTAATGGTCAGCGTGCAGGACCCGGGCAACGTCGGCACCATTGTGCGATCAGCCGAGGCGTTTGGGGCCACGGGTGTAATTGCGGCGCGCGGCACGGCGGATCCGTGGTCTCCCAAGGCATTACGCGCTTCGGCGGTATCCGCGCTGCGCTTGCCCCTGCTTCGCGGAATCGCGATTCCAGTCTTGCTCGCGCAGTTGAAAATGGCGCAGGTGAAAATCATCGCGACGAGCGGACGCGGCCCTGATTCTGCTCAGGCAGGATCGCGGGAATCGTCTTGCTATCCAGATCTTCGAGAACCCTCGGCGATATTTGTTGGCAATGAAGGTGCGGGATTAGCTCGGGAAGTATTGCACTCAGCCGACAGCGCGATTTCCATTCCCATGCACCCATCTGTTGAGTCGCTCAATGCAGGCGTTGCTGCGTCCATCGCGTTGTTTGAAGCTGCTCGCCAGCGCAGCAGCGCTGAGTGACTTGCCCTCTTAACGTTGAATCGTGGTTGCGAAGAACGCTCCAGCAAGGTGGTCGCCCCACGCTTCCCGCACTTCGAGGGCGATCGCATACGGAAGATATTCAACTTCACCAACAGGCTTTGACGCGGATTCATTCAGCCGGTGTAGCCGGTCTTGTTCCACGGATATGAGAAACTGGCGAAACCCCTCCAGCGCGTCGAGCGTTGCGCGCCCCTCTTTCGTCACGCGCTTGAGGAATGGCGCCCAAACCAGATTAACCAATGCAAGCGCTGCCACCATCAGCGCGAACGCAGGAGAGACTCCCTGCGCCAGCCGCACGAGCAGTAGCCCGAAGAAAAAAACGAAGATGCCAGCCGCTGCCGTTCCCGGCATGAGTTTGACCCACCCCGCCGTGCCCCGCAGGACTGCCTTCCATGCTGGTAGCAACGCGGTTTCAACGATCGTGCCCAAAATTAACGCGCAGAAAAGAAGCCAGGTGGTCATGAAGAATGCTCCGCTGGTGTCCCGGCCTCGCGCGGTGGCTACAAGAGAAAATGCCGCGATGAACGCGGCGAGCACGCCAAGCGCTACATAGCCGATGTGCCGCGTGAAATGAACGCCAGCGAGCCGTTTCGCCAGATCGGCTTGGATATTCGCCACATAGCGGCTGTTGCGCAAACTATTTTCCTGAGACATGGACGGGCTGATCTCGGCGACCGGACCATCTTCAAAAAGATATTCTAGGGCGTGCGCTTCTTCCGGCGCGAGTTTGCCTTCCTCAGTGGAATTGGATGCAAGTCGCGTAAGTTTGTACATGGCATCGTGAGGTTCAACGCTCAGGCAGTTGCGCGCCGCAAGCGCAGCGATCACGGCGGCGAGTGTCCGACCGTCGCTCCCCGTCGTTATGAGATAACGTGCCGCGGCTGGCGAGATTCCGGGCGGCGGCTCATAGCGCACGACGATCGTTCCGGGCTTCGGGTTGCGGCCGATAGCCAGCCACGCGAGCAGATAGTAGATGCAGAGCGCGGCCGGAGTTGCGAGATACCACTTGTCCCGATTCCAGATTCCCAACGACGGCTTTTTCACGATTCCCGAAGGCCATGTCACAACCAAGCTGAGACTCTGAGTCGGCTGTAAACCCGTTGCCGTGTACGATGCCCCCGCTGCTTCGCCTTCGATCGCTTCCGCGATCGCTTTTGGCGCTCCCCTGTTGTTGGAAACTCCCCGTCCGCCGACGCGCGGTTCGCTGGTTACATCGAGCACCGCAATGCCAGCAGGTAAATGGACCGTCACGCGGGCCGTGCCAACCGGTAGAGTCCAGTAGTGGCCGATCGCGTTCCAATACAAAATGTCGCGAGCGGAGCCAAACCCTACGGCTCCGTCGACTGTGTAGCTGATGACGTAGTGGTGTTCGCCACGCGCGAGCGGGACATCCCGCGGCCCGATACGAAGCTGCGGATAACCGGCCCCGTTTCCTTGCTGATAGCTGACCGGCGCTCCGTTCTCTGTGAGTTCGAGAACTTTCACTCGGATGCCGTTATCGGCCGTCCATTTGCCCGCATATCGCTCGTCCCAACGAGCTTCATCGTCGATCGGCAGGTTGCGGATAAAGCCGTACTTGAAATATGACCCTTCGCTGTGCACGACGAAGTCTTCGCGTACCGCGAGCGTCGCATCCGGATTCACCACAATATCGACTTGAAACGAAGTAATCTGTTCGCCCGGCGCGGCGACCAGCTTTGCGCTAACCGCTTCGCACACAGAGAACGTAACCAGCACGATCGCCAATGAACAAATTCGCCGCATTGAATTCAACTGTAACTTTGCTGCGAGCCGAGTTGCTGCCGCGTGCGTGCAGTTGCAGCGTTTCGTACACCTGCCGCTTCGTGCTAGCCTGATTTGTTAGCGTCGGCAGTTTTGACTGGCCGTACCGAAAGGCGCGCAGTGGGATTATTTAGGACAATCGAGCCGCAAGACGAGCCTCTCGCGGGCAGGCCGCTCGCCGACCGCATGCGTCCGCAAACGCTCGACGAATTCATGGGCCAGGAAGACCTTCTTGGCCCTGGGAAACCACTCCGCACCCAAATCGAGCGGGACGATTTGAGCTCGATGCTTTTCTGGGGTCCGCCGGGATGCGGGAAGACGACCCTGGCGCGCATCATCGCCCGCCGCACGAAATCCGAGTACATCCCTTTCAGTGCGGTTCTTTCAGGCATCAAGGAAATCAAGGAGGTGATGGCGAAGGCCGAAGGCGTCCGTCACTATGGCCGGCGCACGATTGTTTTCGTCGACGAAATGCACCGCTTCAATCGTGCGCAGCAGGATGCGTTTCTTCCCCACGTGGAAGCCGGCAACATCATTCTGATCGGCGCAACCACTGAGAACCCCTCGTTCGAAGTGATTTCGCCGCTGCTTTCGCGCATGAAGGTGTATATCCTGAAAGCCCTTTCGGCGGAGCAGGTTGCGATGCTGCTTCGGCGCGCTTTGGAAGATCCCACGCGCGGTCTTGGCAACGAAAATATCGAGATCAGCGACGAAATTATCGAGCGAATTGCAATCCTTGCGAACGGTGATGCACGCTCGGCTTACAACACAGTCGAGGCGCTGGTTTTCGGAACGGCGCCGGACGCGAGTGGCAGTCGCGTTGTATCGCAGGCAGTTCTCGAAGAAGTGCTGCAGAAGAAGCTTCTGCCCTACGATAAGTCGGGAGAAGAGCACTTCAATCTAATCTCGGCGTTGCACAAGTCCGTGCGCAATTCCGATCCCGATGCCGCGCTCTACTGGCTCGCGCGCATGCTCGAATCGGGAGAAGATCCTCTGTACCTTGCGCGCCGCATGGTGCGGATGGCGAGCGAGGATATCGGCCTCGCCGAGCCGAACGCACTCGCTGTGACCCTGGCGGCAAAAGACGCGTTTGACTTCCTTGGGCCGCCCGAGGGAAATCTGGCGTTGGCGCAGGCTGCAGTGTATTTGTCGCTCGCGCCCAAATCGAATGCGGTCTATAAGGCTTATGGAGAAGTGCAGGAAGATTTGAAGAATACGATTGCGGAACCTGTCCCGCTGCATCTAAGAAACGCGGTGACCGGTCTGATGCGTAATGTGGGCTACGGCAAGGGCTATCAATGCGCACACGATAGCGAGGAGAAGCTCACTAACATGACCTGCCTGCCCGAGAGTCTCATCGGCCGCACATATTACATACCGACTGATCAGGGCTTTGAAGCTCGAATCCGGCAAAGGCTTGAAGAAATCAGGAAGATTCAGCAGAAATCTGCCGGGCAAAAGTGAGAATCTCCCACGACATGCGACTTCCCTTATGTCTTGCCGCGCTCGCGGCCTTAACTTGGCTCGTTACCATTCCGACCGCTGCACAAGAGAAACCCAAATTCATTATCGAAGAAGATTGCTCGCATTTTTCCGTCGCGCCCGATAACAAGATCGTCTTCGTCGTACAGCGGCAGAAGCGGATGAAGAAAATCGTGATCCAGCGCGACGACATATGGGTAGCGTCGCCAAACGGTGGCACGCGCAGAATCGTCGAAGGCGAAAAATTCATGCCGGCGCCTCCTCCGCTGAGTTTCCAGGTGGATTCGATTTCCTGGTCGCCCGATAGCCGTCTGCTCGCCGCGGACATTACGTTTCAAAAGCCAGCCACCGACGACGAATCTTCCCCGACGACCACGAAAGGGATCGCCCTGTTCGATGAGAATGGCAGCGAGATTCGAGTGGCGGGGTCGAAGGATCGTTTTATCGAAGAAGCTGGAAACGCGACATGGTTGGCCGACGGGCAGACAATTGTTTACGTGACGGGCGGCGGACCATTTCAAATCGTTCGCATGAAGCCTTCACAGGGGAAAGCCGTCACTCTTTTCGAAGGGCACACGTTCGACGGCATCACCTGGGACGCGAAGCACAATCAGGCTTATGCCATTGGGAGGAACCTCAGCCTCTCAGGTAGAGATGTACTTGTGCAGCTCGATCTGCTGAATGAGGGAGTTCGGGAGATGACGCGCATTCCGGAGTTTCAAGGCAAGCTGACGATCGCGCCGTCTGGGAATCGCGTTGGATACTTCGTCGATGCCGATACGATCGAAGTGCGCGAAGTGAATCATCCTAATCAACCGCTGAAAACTCGAGCCGGATTCGGGCGCTTTCAATTCGGCCTCGACGAAAATCGCGTGCTCTTGAAGCGCGGTCCCGATGAAAAATCAGGCAACCTGGTGTGGGTGGGTCTTAAGGATGGCAGCTTCCGTCCAATTCTGCACGACCTGCTCGTGAGCGCATTTCAAATCGCGCCGGATGGGCAGTCTCTAGTGATCGCAGAGCCTGGAAAGCATATTTTGAAGGTCTACCCGCTTCAATAAGCTAGAGTTTGGCGCCGGTGCATGTGTTCTTTCAAAATACAGGAATCTTCGATCACAAATAGCCCCGCTTCGCGCGCTCGGGAGGCCGCCGCTGAATGAAACACGCCTTCCTGCATCCAAACTGCGCGCGCTCCCATACGAATCGCAGATTCCACAATGGCCGGAACATATTCTGAACGGCGGAAAATATCGACGATGTCGACGCGCTCCTGAACGTCTTCTAGCTGCGCGTAACTTTTCTCACCCAGCACTTCGGTTTCGTTTGGGTTTACGGGAATAATTCTGTATCCGGCCGACTGCATGTATTCGGCAACGCCGTAACTAGGGCGCATTCGGCGGCTTGAAAGCCCAACTATCGCGATTGTTTTGCTGGTTTTGAGAATTTCGAGAACAGGATCGCCCGAGGGCGGCGCGTCATTCGCCATTGGCGTTACTTCCGGGGTTTGTGGCTATTGTGGCCCTGAGAAGCGCGCAGTTCGGTGAGAACCTGCAAGAAGTTCTCGTTTTCTTCGGCTTTACCCACTGATACGCGAATGCAATTCGGGAAACCCATCCATCGCATGGGGCGCACGATTACTCCGCGCTTCAGCATGTCATCTGAGAGCGGCTCGGTCTCAAAGCCAAAATCTACCAATATAAAATTCGTGAACGATGGCACAAATTTAATACCTAGCTTCGTTAGCCCCGCAGAAAGTTGCGCCAGCCCAGCGCGATTCGATTCAATCGAACGACGGACGTGTTCTTGGTCATCAATCGCTGCCAGCGCCGCCGCTTGAGCCACATTCGACGTATTGAACGGCCCCCGAATCTTGTTCATTTCATCGAGCAGTTCGGCTGGGCCGATTCCGTAGCCGATTCGCAGACCAGCGAGGCCGTACACCTTCGAAAATGTCCGCAACACGATCACGTTGCGGCCGCCGCGTACGAGTTCTATCGAGCGGGTATAGTTTGGAGTCTCCACATAATCGCAATAGGCTTCGTCCAGAACGATGAGGACGTGCTCGGGAACTTGGGTAAGAAACTGATCCAGTTCGTCTGCATCGAACATGGTCCCCGTCGGGTTATTCGGATTGGCCAGAAAGATGAGTTTCGTTTCGGGCGGCAGGAGCTCTGCCATCGAGTCTAGGTCGAAGTGATAGTCGCGCTGCGGCACTTCGACATACCGTGCGCCGGTGGCCCGAATTGCAATGTAGTAGAGCGGAAAAGATCCGTAGGATGTGACGCCACAATCCGCCTGGCGCAACACCAAACGCGCCGAAAGATCGATCAACTCCGTGGAGCCTCCGCCTAGAATAATATTTTCGGCAGGTACGTCGTGCTTCTTTGCCAGCGCGTCACGCAGGAACGTGCCGCTTCCGTCGGGATAACGGTTCGAGCCGGCCAGCGCTTTCTTCGCGGCCTCAATCGCCAGCGGCGAAGGGCCCAGTGGATTCTCGTTGGAAGCGAGTTTGATAGCGGTAGTTTTCAATTCCCGCTCGACCTCCTCGATCGGTTTTCCCGGCACGTAGGGCGCGAGTTCTCGGATATATTCCGGAACGAGGTCGCGAATCAGAGTGCTCATGCGCGGCGCGCCCTCAACGGGCTTTCCTCGATTTCGCGGGCGATCGCTTCGTCAGCGCGGACTTTCCCCGGCGCTCACCGGTGGATCCTCGCCGACGGTCCGAATTGCGGTCGCGGCGCCTTTCGCCGCCGCGGCGTGTAGCTGCGCTCGTAGCCGGCCGCTTCACCTGCATTCGCTTGATAGGAGGCTCCGAAGCCGGTTCTAGCTTGCCCTCGATCGCCCGAGACAGCGCGGCTACCTCCTCCGATGAAAGCGTACGGTGCTCGCCGGGCTGGAGCGAGCCGAGTTCAAGGTTGCCTACGCGAAT
The DNA here is from genome assembly GCA_963721825.1 of uncultured Acidobacteriota bacterium. Taxonomy (GTDB): domain Bacteria; phylum Acidobacteriota; class Terriglobia; order Acidiferrales; family UBA7541; genus Palsa-295. Next base: position 245,281 of record CAVRLE010000007.1, read on the forward strand.
GCGCTTAATTTTCTCGACCGGATGGCCCGTCTGGAAAAGCCGATTACGCAGCGCATCGCGTCGAGCTTCCGTGAGCGTCACCTCGTACCACGGCGATTCCTTGCCGCGGACTCGCGTAATCCGCGCGCCCGTGGAACGCGTGAGCTGCTCGATCTCCTCGAATGTAAGAAGAGATTTCAATTTCAGCAGGTAGGTTTGCCGAAGGCGATGCGCCTTCAGCATGCGATTGGCGAGTTCCCCGTCATTCGTCAAAAAAACCAATCCCATCGAATGATATTCGAGCCGCCCGACTGGAAATACACGCACCGCAACACCGTGAAGAAGATCCTGCAGCGAGCGACGGCCTTCCGGGTCGCTCATCGTTGACACCACTTCCGGCGGCTTATTGAGCACCAGATAGACACGATCGTGCGCGGGATGAAGTAGCTTGCCGGAAACTTTTATGTGGTCGGTCGTTTCGTCGGCCTTCGAGCCGAGCTCCGTGACGGTTCTGCCATTCACCGTGACCATGCCGGATCGAATGAGATCTTCCGCATGCCGCCGCGACGCAATTCCCGCGCGCGCGATAATTTTTTGCAGGCGCTCTTCCATCAGTTTCGGTGAATAGCTGTCATAACTTCCATTTATGCCCCACTAGAGTAGCGGAAAACTGCTGCGGACGCGAACGCGGAAGATAAGAAACGAGGTGACGATTGCGCACAAAATGGATGGACGGCCGCCCTGAAAACCCCGGCTACGCGGAAGTGCCTTTCGCCTGCGAATCCGAGCTTGATTCATCCGAATCGGCAAACACCTCGGCAGCGGATTCTGCGGGTGAAGGAGCAAGCTCGGCTTCAGCGGATTGCTCACCGGAAGCATCGATCGATTCCGCTTCAACCACTGTCTCGCGCGCATCCGCGCTCAATTCCGCCGGACTCGTTACTTCCCCGCCACTCTGAGCGGCATCATCCGGTTCAGTCGGCGCGACGCCCTCGTCGGAGCCAAGCGCAGCTTGCGCGAGTTGCTCAAATTCCTTCAGGCTCGGCAATTCTTCCAGGTCGGACAACCCAAATCGCATCAGGAATTGTTTCGACGTCCGGTACAAGATTGGTCTGCCGATTACGGCTTTGCGGCCTGCCGTGGTGATGAGTCGCTTCTCAAGGAGCGTCTTAATCACGCCGCCCACGTTGACGCCACGAATCTCATTAATTTCCGGCACCGTTGCGGGCTGTTTGTAGGCGATCACAGCGAGAGTTTCGAGCGCCGGCATCGTCAGGCGAATGGGCGGCTGCAGGCTCTTGATGAAGCGCCGCACCACGTCGTGATGCTGCGGCTTGGTATAAAACTTCCAGCCGCCTGCCACTTTGCGGACTTCGATACCGCGATCCTCGGTCGAATACGACGCGACAAGAAGATCGAGCGCAGCCCTTGCCTCCGTCTTCTCAACTCCAAGCGCGCGGCTGATCTGATCAATCGACGCTGGTTCATCCGCGGCATAGACAATCGCTTCAAGCGCGGCTTGAATTTCTTGTGGCGTCATGTGGGGCACCCCATCTTGCATATCGACTCAAACCGTCCGCCTAAAGGCGGCCGTTACAAATACTGTTCTTCGATTTGCGACATTGCGTCAGGCCCGGCAAATACAGCGTCAAACATTTTGTGTTTGCGCAGGCGAATATCCGCGAAAAGGTCCGACTGCACGAGCAGCACCGCCTGCATCCGCACCATCTCAAGCACCGCCAGCAGCGCCACTATCATTGCATTCCGTGTGGTGCAGGATTCAAAAAACTCGATCAGTGACACAGCCTCGTCAGTCCCGACCAACCTCTGCCGCAACCGGTCCATCATCTGCGCGATCGTCACCGTATCGTGATGCAGTTCGAACTTAGGAACCTCTTTCCGCCGCTCGAGCACCTGCGAAAACACTTTCACCAAATCAACAAGCGAAACGACCAACTCCCCTTCCGTCTCCTCGCTACCGTAGAGCGATTTATCCGGATGCGACCAGACGTGATCCTCAATCTGCTGCTTCTGGTAGAGCAGCTGCGCCGCATTCTTGAATTTCTCATGCTCGAGCAGCCGATGGACCAGCTCGTCGCGCGGATCCTGTTCGCCCTCGGGTCCCGCGAGCGGGTCGGCAGGCAGAAGCATCTTGGACTTAATGTGGATCAGTGTGGCGGCCATATAGATAAAGTCGGCCGAAACGTCGATATCGAATTTTTCAAGTTGGTGGAGATAATCGAGGTACTGTTCGGTGATTTTGGCGATGGGAATATTGTGGATGTCCATCTCCTGCTTGCGAATCAGATCGAGCAGGAGATCGAGCGGGCCTTCGTACGCCGGCAAATTAATTCGATAAGGTGACGCCATTCTTCAGGCTGTGCTCCTCTGTTTCAATCGCTAATCGCTTACTCTCGCGCTTCGTTCCATTTGAAGATCGCATTCCGCACGCGCTTCATCGTCCGACGGGCGGCCTTCTGTGCTTTCTTCGAACCGGCGTCGAGGATATCCCAAACTCTTCCCGGATGCGCCTCTAATTCTTTGCGACGTGTCTGAATAGGCTCGATCCACGTCACCAGGTTTTCGGCCATCAGTTTCTTGCAATCCACGCAGCCGATCTGCGCCGTGCGGCAGTCATGGTCAACTTTAGCGATCGTCTCGGGCAGCGAAAATAATTTGTGGTATGCGAAGACGGGACAAATCTCCGGACGGCCCGGATCGGTGCGCTTAATCCGCTGCGGGTCTGTCATCATGTTGCGAACCTTGGCGCGAATCTCGTCCGGTGGATCGGAGAGCCAGATCGCATTGCCGTAGCTCTTGGCCATGCGCCGCCCATCAAGCCCCGGTAATCGGGGCGTTTCGGTCGGAAGATAGGCCGGCTCGCGCAGCACCTGATCGACTGCAAAGAATTTTTTGAACTTGCCCACGCTTTCAAAAAAGTTCTCGACGCCGATTTCGAGCGCGCGTTTTCTGAATGCTGCCGCCAGGGCGGCGCTGCGTTCCTTTCCGCGTAACGGGGTTTCCACGCGAGGCAACGTCACTTTGGCGCTGTCGATCGCCTGCTCGAGGGCAGTCTGGTTCGCAACGTCAAAAAGTGCGTCCTTCACCACGAATCCAAAGTGCGTATCGAACCGCCGCACGACTTCCCGCGTCAGCTCCACGTGCGGCGCCTGATCTTCGCCCACCGGCACGAGCAGCTCCTGTTTCGGCTCGCCGTACATCACAATGTCCGCTGATTGCAGTAGCGGATACCCGAGGAAGCCGTACGTTCCCAGATCGCGATCCTTCAAATTCTCGATCTGTTCTTTATAAGTAGGAACGCGCTCGAGCCAGCTGAGCGGCGTAATCATCGAGAGCAGCACGTGAAGTTCGGCATGCTCCAGAATATTCGACTGGACGAAAAGCGTCGATTTTGCGGGGTCGAGTCCCACCGAAAGCCAGTCAATCACCACTTGTAAAGTGTTTTCGGCAATCGACGAAGTGTCTTCGTAGTGCGTCGTCAGCGCATGCCAGTCTGCAACGAAGTAAAAGCACTCGTATTCGTCCTGCAACTTCACCCAGTTCTGCAAAGCGCCAAAATAATGGCCGAGGTGAAGCCGGCCGGTGGGCCGCATGCCGCTCAAAACTCGCTTACGTTTCGCCACGCTCGAACAAGACTCCTATGTGGAGTGCGGCGGCTCGCCGCCGCTTTGTTGCCGCGAGGCCTGCCTCGCCGGACCTGCTGTCTTGCGCCTCATCACGCTCGACCCGCGCGCAAGAGGTCCCGCGCAATCACCAGCCGCTGCATCTCGCTCGTACCCTCATAAATCGTCAGCACGCGCGCGTCGCGATAGTAACGTTCCACGTCACTCTCCCGCGAGTAGCCCAGGCTGCCGTGTATTTGCACTGCCTTGTACGCCACGCGATTAGCCATTTCACTCGCATAGAGTTTCGCCCGCGCCGAATACGGGCCAAGGCGCGAAGGTCCGGGCGCGCCGGATGGCTTCTTGTGCGTTTCAAGATCGCGCACATGCGCGGCCTGATACGTCAGCATCCTCGCCGCATCGATCTCGGTCTGCATATCTGCCAGCATCCACTGAATCGCCTGGTAATCCGCAATCGGATGTCCGAACGTGCGCCGTTGTTTCGCGTAGCGCGTCGCCGTTTCGAGCGCTCCTTGCGCCAGTCCGACGGACTGCGCTCCAATCCCGATTCGTCCGCCATCGAGCGCTTCAAGGGCGATCCTCAGGCCCTGACCTTCTTCACCCAGACGGTTTTCGACTGGCACGCGGCAATCCGACAGCACAATTTCGACCGTCGGTGAAAGATGCATGCCCATCTTTTCTTCGTAGCGGGTCACTCGAAAGCCGGGAAACGAGCCTTCCACAAGAAATGCTGTAATGCCGCGCGCACCCGCCGCCGGGTCCGTCTTCGCAAACACGATGTAGACGCCGGAAATATCGCCGTTCGAAACCCATATCTTCGTGCCATTCAGAACGTAGTGATCGCCATCGCGCACTGCTCGCGCCTGGATGCCTCCAGCATCCGATCCAGCCTGTGGCTCGGTGAGGCAGAACGCGCCAATAATTTCGCCGCGCGCCAGCCGCGAAAGATATTTCTCCTTCTGCGCATCGGTACCGTGCTTGAACACAGGCCCAGCGGATACGGTGTTCGTCACACTCACCACCACGGCCGTCGAAGCATCCACCCGCGCCACTTCCTCAATCATCACCGCGTAGCTGATCGTATCCGTACCGGCGCCGCCCCATTCTTCGGGAATCATCATGCCGCAGCAGCCGAGTTCGCCGAGCTTGCGCAGCTCCGCAACGGGATACTTGTGCTCGCGTTCGTATTCGCGGATCACCGGACGCATCTCCGTTTCCATAAACTGGCGGACGGTGTCGCGAATCAGAAGCTGATCGCTTGTGAGAGAAAAATCCATTCCGAAAGGTGTACGAGGGATGCTAGCACAGCGCCGCCGGAAAATCGAAAGCGAGAATCCGCCGCGGGGACGGGTGGAACTCAGTGATGGCGCTAATGCTGAGATTGTTCAACGTTGGAGGCGTGAAGATGGACGATTTTCCACTCGCCAGCTCTCTTTTCAAGGACCACAGTGCGACGCCCAATCGTGTTGGGAAGGTCGTACAAATGGAAAGTGGCGACGGCAGTGTCGCGAAACACCTGAATATTCAAATCAGCCGGGTCGAGGTCGAGATAGGGTGGCGCTCTCTTAGTCGCTCGGATGCGCTCAAAGACTTGCCGAAACGTTGTCTCGATTTCCGCGCGGCCCGTGGCTCGATTTGCGCGCTGCGACGGAAAGTAAACAGTCGCGTCGTCTGCAAAGAAATTTCGAAAGGCTTCCCAGTCAAGATTCGCGAAGGCCGTGAGGAATTTCGTTAGAGTCCGCCGAACCTCGTCGTTAGCGTTTTCCGAAGCGCGGCTTGGCGAGGTGTCCGAAAGAATTCGCTTGGAGTCTCCGCTTGCCGAAAAGAGGCACAACATTGCCAATATGAAGGCGACCGAAACACGATGTGTCATGCGAATTCTCCGGGATGCGCCGCGCAATGGGTGGGTATTAGAGCTTCAACAATTCGCGAAGCCGCTTCGTCTGTGCCCGCGATACCGGAATCTCCGATTGCCGCTTGTCATTCATCTTCAGCATGTAGCTCGACTTGAACCACGGGACCACTTCTTTAATATGATTGATGTTGATCAAATAGCTTCTGTGCGCGCGCCAGAAAATATCCGCATCGAGCGCAGCCGCAAGCTCCTCAATCGTGCGGTAGTTCGAAACACCCTCCGCATCGCGCGCGTAAATCGTGATCGTGCCGTCCTGAATCGAGGCGTAGATCATCTCGTCCGCATCGACAAGAAACATTCGCGACTGCGACTTCACCAGCAGCTTTACGGGCTGCGCTGTCTTGACTCGCGGTGCCCCCGCCCCCAGTTGACCCACTAAGTTCTCAAGCCGCTCGACTGGCGAGATTTGCGCTTCCACCATTTTCTTCGCGCGCTGCACAGCTTTGGCAATGCGTGCTTTGTCAAAAGGCTTCAGCACGTAATCAACGGCGTTTACCTCGAAGGCCTGAATCGCGTAGTTTTCGAAAGCCGTAGCGAAAACTATGGCCGGCACCCGCAGCTTGCGCTCCATGAGCTTCTGTATCACCCCGAAGCCATCAAGGCCGGGCATTTGCACGTCCAGAAAAACGAGATCGGGATCGTGCTCCTTGATGAGCGCCAGCGCTTCGAGCCCATTCTTTCCCTGCGCAATCACTTCAATTTCGGGGAAACTGCGCAGCAGAAACTGCAACTCGTCGCGCGCGGGCCTCTCGTCGTCGACAATCACTGTGCGGATAGCCATGGAGTTTTCGCATTTAGTATAGGATAAAATCGGCGGGCAAAGTGCAAAGGAGCGCGGGTGGCCAAAAGAACGTCGAAGGTGAAGATTCTGAGCAGCGAAACTAAATACACAGGTCGCGTATTCGGCGTGCGTCGCGACGAGCTCACCGAGCCCACGGGAATAAAGGTGGTTCGCGAGATTGTGACCCATCCTGGTTCGGTTGTCGTGTTGCCGGTTTTTGACGACGGCAGGATTCTGATCATCCGTCAATATCGATACGCTGCGGGACAATTCCTTTGGGAGTTGGTCGCCGGTCACCGCGAGCCTGACGAAGACTTCCGCCGAGGCGCCGCGCGCGAATTGCAGGAAGAAACCGGCTACACCGCGCGACGTTATCGAAAGCTGCTCGAAATCTATCCAAGCCCTGGTCTCTTAAGCGAGAGGATGGTGATCTTTCTGGCCGAAGGTTTGACGAAAGGCGAGGCTCGTCCCGAAGATGACGAAAGGATCGAAGCGCGAATCCTCACGCTCGGCGAAGTTGAGCGCTGGATTCGCCGCGGCAAGATTCGCGACGCGAAAACCATCTCCGGCTTGCTCTATTATGCCGCCTTTGTCCGGCGGAAACGGAAGCGGTAAGCCTTCGAATTCTATCGCTATAATTGATCGTCAGGTGAGAGAGGCAACATGGAGAACCGCGAAGTAGCACTCATCCTCCGCGAAACGGCTCAACTGCTCGAGATCGACGGCGCGATCATTGGGCGCTATCGGAGCTACGAAAAGGTGGCGGACCTGCTCTTCAGCCTGCACGAGCGCGTCGAAGACATCGCTAAGGACGTCAAGAAACTTCGAGAGCTTCCGGGTATCGGCGAAAACATGGCCGAGCACATCTGCGAGATCCTCGAGACCGGTAACTACAAGTTGCGCCAGAAACTGCTGAAGAAATATCCGCCCACGCTGCTCGAGCTGCTCGCTCTGCAGTCGCTCGGCCCTAAGAAGGTCGCTTTCCTCTGGTCCAATTTCAAGTGCGCCACCGTGGCGGATCTCGAGAAGCTCGCCCGCGAAGGGAAACTGCGCGATCTTCCGGGTTTCGGCGAAAAAAGCGAGCAGAACATCCTGAAAGCCACGGAGTCAGCGAAGCGCTCCTCCGGGCGTTTTCTCATGGATGCCGGGGACCGCGACGCCGAACGCCTCGCGGAATTCATTAAACAGGTGGGCGATTCCGTCGAGTCGGTCACAGCCGCAGGCTCGCTACGCAGGCGCCGCGATACCGTCGGCGACCTCGATTTACTGGTTACGATGCGCCCCGGGCAGGATCGCCAGAAGAATATCGACGCTGTGGCCGAGCACATTCTGAAATATCCGCGAAACGTGCAGACGCTCGCTCACGGCGAAAATAAGGTCAGCATGTTGCTCGAAAGCGGGCTTCAGGTGGACGTTCGCCTTCTCAACAAAAACAGTTTCGGCGCCGCGCTGCTCTATTTCACGGGTTCGAAGGAACATAACGTCGCACTGCGTGGTCGCGCGAACGATATGGGCTGGACGCTTAACGAATATGCGCTCACCACAATAAAAAGTGGCCGGAGCGTAGCCGGCAGGACCGAAGAAGAAATCTACGCCAAGCTCAAACTTCCCTACATCGAGCCGGAGCTGCGCGAAATGCGCGGGGAAATCGAAGCTGCCGAACAATCAAAGCTCCCCTCACTGATCAAGCTCGAAGACATGCGCGGCGATGTGCAAATGCATTCCACAGCCTCCGATGGGCGCAATACCGTCGAAGAAATGGGCGAAGCAGCGCGCGCACTCGGTTACGAATACATCGCCATCACGGACCACTCGAAAGCCGTCTCTGTCGCGAATGGCATGGATGAGAAGCGCACGCTAGAGAATATCCGCAGGATTCGCGCCGCGCAGGAACGGGTTCCCGGCATCCGACTCCTCGCGGGAATCGAAGTCGACATCCTGAAGGATGGCAAACTCGATCTCGACAACGAAGTTCTGGCTCAGCTCGATGTGGTGGTGGCTTCCATCCACTCTTACATGAATCTCGATCGCACGGAAATGACGGAGCGCCTCCTCGCGGGTATCGAGAATCCGTACGCCCAGATCATCGCGCACCCCACAGGCCGTCTGCTTCTCCGCCGCGATCCCTACGCCTACGACATGGAAAAAATCCTCGATGCCGCGAAAAAGCATTCTGTCGCGATGGAGTGCAACGCGTATCCCGACCGCCTCGATTTGAACGACGTCCATCTGCGCATGGCCAAGGAGCGAGGTATAAGGATCACAATCTCAACCGATTCGCATTCCACCACGCATCTTCGCTTCATGCAGTATGGAGTCGCGACGGCGCGCCGCGGCTGGATCGAAAAGAAGGACGTAATCAATGCGCTGCCTCTCGACCAATTCCTGGCGGCGCTTCGCCCGAGACCCGCCGCCGCACCTGCCACTCCCGTGGCAAATACAGCGAAGAAGAAGTCTGCGTAGCGACCGGGCAACGGAACATTTGCAGTCATCGTTGCGTACTTCATATAGCAACCGATTAAAAACGCCTGTTCGTCCCGAGGCTCAACGGAGTGACACGAATGAGATCGACAACCTGGATGATGGCCGGGATTCTGATGGCAGGCATTTCGTGGGCAGCCGCGGCTCAGCCTGCGCTGGCCGACGAATGGTCGAAGACCTACAAAGTCAGCGGCCACGCAAGCCTGCGCGTCGATACCGACGACGGCGACGTCAGCATCCTCTCAGGCAACCCCGGCCAAATCGAAGCCCGTGTCAAGGCTGACGGGTTCAAGATCGGCCCCGGTGATGTCCGCGTCGACGAGCACCAGGAAGGCGACAACGTCACCATCAGCGTCAAGATGCCGCACTTCAACTTCTCATTCTTCGGCGGCCGCCACCGTTCTGTACACATCGACGTTCGCGTGCCAACGGACCTCAACCTCGACGTCCACACCGGCGACGGCAACGTTAACTCGCAGCCCATTTCCGGCGAGATTCGAATCAACACCGGCGACGGCCACATCACCGTGAACGGCCTCAAGGGTTCCATCAACATGCGTTCCGGCGACGGCAACATTCAAGCATCGGGCCTCGACGGCTCACTCGAAGTCGATACGGGCGACGGGCATGTCTCCGTCGACGGCCGCTTCGATTCCCTGAATCTGAAAACGGGTGACGGCAATATCGAAGCGCGTGCCATGAACGGCTCAAAGGTAGCAAACAGCTGGCGCCTGCATTCCGGCGACGGCCATATCAATATGTGGCTGCCGGGTGATTTCAATGCCAATCTCGACGCCCACACCGGTGACGGGAAAATCACTCTCGATTTTCCGATCAGGGTGTCCGGGTCGCTGAGTCACTCCTCGATTCACGGCACCCTCAATAATGGCGGCGGCACAGTGTCAATCACCTCGGGCGACGGCTCCATTCACCTCCAGAAGCTATAGACTTAAGCTGCTAGCCGAGAATCGAAAACGAAGCAGAAGGTTAGCCGCCTGAGCCTCAACTTGGGCTTGCTGGTGCAAGTTTTTTCTCCTCTCCGTGTCAGCGGAAACCTGCAAACGTCTGCCGAAAGACATATCACTCCAGGCCAATGCAAAATTAGAGCCTTGTAATTCAATGACTTACGTCCTGGCGGTCTTTGGCACCCCTCGTGCCTAAATATTCTCGACTGTTGTTAGTTGCTAGAGGAGCCGCATGATTGCCTTTTTGATGATGGGACTGGTTGCAGTGCTCGGGTTTCTCTGTCTTTCCGGGGGAATTGCAGATTGCGCGCGCCGAGCTCAACCGGCCTCGAAGAAATAAGTTTTCGTTCTTTCGTCAATCACGGCGTCCAGCGATTCTCATCCTCCGCAGCACGAATCTTCGCTCAATCTCCGCTCAAACGAATCAGGGCACGCAACGCTTTACATTCCCAGCGCAACAGCACAACCGCAATTCCCTACCGCTAAACCCAGCAAGGTTGCAAATTGCCAAGCGATACCGCATCATGGCTTTTCTTCAAATCGCATAACTTCATTCTACAAACCACGGGGGATTCTGAATGCGCAGGCCGGTGAGTGTTGCTCCGCCAAAAGGAAAACTCGGAGTCCTAACGCCAGGAATGGGCGCGGTAGGCACTACTTTTATGGCGGGCGTCGAATTAGTTCGGCGAAAAGAATCACTGCCGGTAGGCTCGCTCACGCAGATGGGCACGATCCGCCTGGGGAAGCGCACAGATAATCGGGTCCCCAAAATTAAAGACTTTGTGCCGCTGGCGGATCTGGACAACCTAGTCTTCGGCGGCTGGGACGTCTTTCCCGACGACGCTTACGAAGCCGCCTCGAAAGCGGGCGTTCTCGACGCTAAGGATTTATCCAAGGCCCAGAAATTCCTAAAGAACATCAAGCCGATGAAAGCCGCGTTCGACCAGACCTACGTAAAAAATCTTCACGGCACGAATATCAAAAAAGCCAAAACAAAATTCGATCTCGCCGAGCAGCTCCGCGAAGACATCCGCGACTTCAAAAAGAAAAATAAACTCGACCGTCTCGTAATGGTCTGGTGCGCCTCCACCGAAGTATTCCTGAAGCCAGAAGACGTCCACAAGGATCTAGAGTCCTTCGAAAAGGCCATGAAGGCAAACCATCCCGCCATCGCGTCCTCCATGCTCTACGCCTACGCCGCGATCAGCGAAGGCGTTCCCTTCGCAAATGGCGCTCCCAATCTCACCGTGGACATTCCGGCACTCGAAAACTTCGCGAAAGACCAGCATGTTCCAATCGGCGGCAAAGATTTCAAGACCGGCCAAACCCTGATGAAAACCGTCCTCGCCCCCGCCTTCAAAGCGCGCATGCTCGGCCTCAATGGCTGGTTTTCGACCAACATCCTCGGCAATCGCGACGGCGAAGTGCTCGAAGATCCCGGTTCCTTCAAGACCAAAGAAGAATCAAAACTCGGCGCCCTCGAATACATCCTGCAACCGAATCTTTACCCCGACCTATACGGCAAGATTCACCATAAAGTGAGAATCAATTACTATCCGCCGCGCGGTGACAACAAAGAAGGCTGGGACAATATCGACATCTTCGGCTGGCTCGGCTACCCGATGCAAATCAAAGTCGATTTCCTGTGCCGCGATTCGATTCTTGCCGCGCCGATTGTTCTCGATCTCGCTCTGTTCTTCGACTTAGCGCAACGCGCGGGAATGCGCGGCATTCAGGAATGGTTGAGCTTTTATTTCAAATCGCCGATGTGCGCCAAGGAACTCTATCCCGAGCACGATCTCTTCATTCAACTCATGAAATTGAAGAACACGCTGCGCTGGATGATGGGCGAAGAGCTGATCACCCACCTCGGCGCTGAGTATTACGACTAGCTGCCAAGAATCATTCCAATTCATTCCACTCATGCGGCTTGACACTGAGTCGCTTGCGGAGTAGTGTCACGCCGGTACGATTCCTGGTCGCACCAAATCCAAAACCAAAATGTTTCTTCTCCGCATCAACGGTGCGGACACTTACGCTCGTGTTCCTTTAAGGAGGAATGTAGATGCTCAGCAAGATCTTGAAGTCGGTTGTACTCGCAGTTGCGCTTTTGGCCACCGCCGCCGGTTCCTTTTCCGCTCGCGCGCAAGGCGGCGCAGATGAAAAGGAAAAGCCGCCCGTCTATACCTATGTAGCCCAGTGGGAAATAGCCCGCCCCGATTGGCCCGCTTTCGAAAAGTATGATGCGGCGCAAAAGCCGGTTTTCGAAAAGCTCATAGCGGACGGAACGATCGTCGGCTACGGCTTTTTCAAAATGGCTGCCCATACCGAAGGTTCCCCCAATCATGGCAGTTGGTGGACCGCCACATCCATGGCTAATCTAATGAAGGTCTTGTCGTTTGTCGCGACCCAACCAATTCCTGCCGACATCCAAAAAATTGAAGCCGCCTCCAAGCATTCTGATTTGATTCTCACCAGTCGCCACTACGCGGCTCATGCCGGCAGTTTCGACAACGGCTATCTTCGAGTCGCAACCTATCGAAGCAAGCCGGGTCAAGGCGAGGCGATGGAGAAGGTCATCAACTCCTACATCATTCCGTTCCTCGACAAGCTGATGGCAGATGGCGCACTCCACAGTTATTCGGTGGATCGCGAAGCGATTCACGCAGGCGATCCCAATGTAATCGACATCGCGATCGTCACGAATAACGCAGACGGACTCGACAAATTCATGGCAGCACTGGAAGCGAATGGTAAAGCCAATCCAACCGGCGGTCCGGCATTCGGCGCCGCGACGGAATCCTCGGAGCATCGCGACTTCCTCGCCGTCGCATCCGGCGCTTCGAAGTAGCCTTGTAATTTCAGACGCCCAAAACACAAAACGCCCTGGCCGCCAGTTAAGCCAGGGCGTTTTTATTTTCGGGAATCGAGGCTCGGCCTAAAATAAATTCCACAGAAACTGGTTGTAAACCTCGTGGTGGTACTGCACCTCCGGCGTCTTCACAAAGGTTCCGAGCAAACGCGGGCAGCGATCGGCCGACGCCTGTTTCAATTCTGCGTAACGGTTTTTCACGTCCTCACCCAGCAGCTTCGTTGTCCACTCCGCCTTGCGAAAATCCTGTAACGCCGAATAAATGTTGTCCGGCAGATACCGCTCCGCCTGCCGCAGGTTCTTGATCTTCGCCGTTTCTCCGTCGAGTCCGGTCTTGAAGATCGAGAGCATCACCATATAAGGACTTGCATCCGGGCTCACTGACCGCACTTCCACGCGCATGCTCTTTTCGTTTCCGATGGGAATCCGAATCATCGAGCCGCGATCCACCGGCGAAGCCTTGATCTGGTTCGGCGCCTCGAAGTGAGGATCGAGCCGCCGGTACGCATTCACACTCGCATTCAGCAGCAGGCAAAGGTCATTTCCATGCGTCAGAATCCGATCTAAGAATGCCCATCCGAACTTGCTGAGCTTCTCGTCGCCCTTTGGATCCCAGAACATATTTTTCGCGCCCTTGCTTATGGAAACGTTCGTATGCATGCCGCTTCCGTTTACTCCCACAACGGGCTTCGGCAGAAAACTTGCCGTTAGCCCCATGCGCGTCGCCACCTGGCGGCAGATCAACTTGTAGAGTTGAATCTGGTCCGCCGCCGCCACCACTTCGCCGTACCCATAGTTGATTTCGAATTGTGACGGCGCCACTTCCGGGTGGTCCTTCTCATTCTGGAAACCCATCGCGCGCTGCACTTCGGCGCACGTATCGATGAACGTGCGCAGCGGATCGCCCGGCAGCGAGTGGTAGTAGCCGCCCGTATTTACGTACTCGAATTTTCCGGTCTCGTTGTAGCGGCTCTCGGCATCCTTGCCGTTGAAAAGAAATCCTTCAATCTCATTCGCCGCGTTCAGCGTGTACCCTTCCCGTTTGTTGAGCTCGTCCGCATATCCCTTCAGCACTCCGCGAATATCCGCGCTATAGGGTGAACCATCCTTGTCGATCACTTGCCCGAATACGAGAACTTTGCCCGACCCAAATACGTCCGCCGGCGCCCAGTAAAACGCGCCCCAGTCCATCGCCAAGCGCAAATCGCTTTCCCTCTGCGCCGTGAAACCGCGAATTGAAGAACCGTCAAACGTAAGATTGTCCCAACTCTTGATGAGGAATTTCTTGTCGTAATCGAGCATGTGCAAGCGGCCTTCCAGGTCGCTGAACAGCACAGTCACTGCCTTGATGCGCTTTTCGTCGCTGAGATACTTCAGCCGCTCTTCCTGAACTTTGTGAGCTGCGACGCGGTTTTTCCGCTGCTCCTTCGCCTTCAGATTCAGCTCTTCCAGCTCTCCGTACGACAGCGCCAGAAATTCGCGAAGTTCGTTGGACATGTTCCTCCTAAGATTAGGTAAACCTCAACTCAGTGGAAGGAACAAAGGGAAGCCACACTGAGCGGTTTGCCGCGACAAGGGTATCGCGCCGCTCTTGCGACCGTCAAATCCAAAAAATGAATGGCTCCGCCCACAATTTGAGCGACAAAGACCGATTTCAGTTGCGCTACGGCGGTATCGGAGGGGTTATGTCGAGGGTGCCTCAACAAGCCTTAATCCAACTTCGGGCGTGGCGGTACCAGCGCCGCCCTGGCGGCCGCTGCCATTAATGGGACCATGCGCTGCAGATCGCTGGCTCCGTCGCTTCTTCAATCCGCGCACCGGGCTGCTCAATAGTTCCCTCAAACGCACGCGAGCCTTATGAAGCTGCGATTTGGAATTTCCCACCGTGCATCCGGCAATCGCCGCAATTTCTTCATGACGGTAGCCCTCTACATCATGCAAAAGAAACATCATCTTGCAACCCGGCGCCAGCTGGGCAATCGCGCGCTCCAAATTCATCCGATCGATCGTTCCGCTCAATTGCAAGTCCCGCTCGCCCAATTGCAGCGTTGCTTTCGAGCCGTTTTCGTCCCAGTCGTTGGGCTCGTCGAGCGAATCGGACGCGATGTTCTTCTTTCTCAAACGCATTAGAACCGTGTTGACAGTCACCCGATGCACCCAAGTGGAAAATGCCGACTCCCCTCGGAAGCTCTGAATTTTGCGGAAAATGGTCAAGAATGTCTCTTGCGTCAAGTCCTCCGCCTCGCTCCGGTCCACGGACATTCGCAAACATAGTGCGAACACCCTGCGGCTGTGCAACCGATAGAGCACCTCGAATGCTGCCGAGTCGCCCTGCTGCGCGAGCAGGATCGCTTCGGATTCGGAGAGTTCATTGTTTGGCGGATGCACGGATTCTTTCATTCCCATGCTCCTCAGGATCCAAAATTGGAGCGCCGGAAAGGCGGGCACTCATTTTTCACTACCGCTACGGATGGGCTTTTATTCCGCGAAGAGGCAAAACATTCCGTCACGCCACAGTTATCGCATCGCCGCAAAACCGACTTTTTGTTGTATCCAGTTTCAGAAGCGCGGGTACAATCACGCCTGCTTGGGGGAACTGTGAAAAAATTCTACCTTGCAATCCTGGTGTGGCTGCTAGTCGCGCTTCCGCAGTGGGCTCAATCCCTCGAGGGAGCCGGCGTTCCATATGTCATCACCAACGTCACGGTCGTAGACACCGCAGGCGGCCCGTCGCGGCCAAACTTCTCCGTAGTGATCGACGGTAACCGCATCACTTACGTGGGAAAAGGCCACCTGCACGTCCCCAAGCAGGCGCATGTGATTGACGGAACCGGGAAATATCTAATTCCGGGGCTCTGGGACATGCACGTCCACACCTTTTTCGGGGATTGGGTCCCGGGCGGGAAGGAAGTTACGCTGCCGCTGTTCATCGCCAACGGTGTTACCGGCGTGCGCGACATGGGCAGTGACCTCGACTTAATCCTTGCCGCGCGGCGCGACACAGCTTCGGGATCTCTCCTTGGTCCGCGCATGATTGTTGCGGGCCCGATGCTCGATGGCCCAAAAACTCAATTCCCCGCCTCCATCGCAATCGCTACTCCCGATGACGGCCGCCGTGCCGTGGACATGTTGAAGAGCCGAGGCGTGGACTTCATCAAGATCCAATCCTATGTTCCTCGCGATGCTTATTTCGCCATCGCCGACGAGTGCAAGAAACAAAATATCGTCTTCGTCGGGCACGTGCCGGATTCAATTCGTGGCTCGGAGGCCTCCAACGCCGGGCAAAAGAGCTTCGAGCACTTGATTGGCATTTTCGAGGGCAGTTCGACCGTCGAAGACGAACTACTGAAAGGCCCGAAAGGTCCCGGCCGCTTCCTGGAAACCTACGACGCAGCACGCGAAGCCGCCCTGATTCAGCTCCTCGCAAAAAATCAAACCTGGCAATGCCCCACTCTCTATTGGGAGCGAGGTCAGTGGCTCGTGGATGCCATCGACGTAACGAAAGATCCGGACAGCAAATACGCCCCGGTCTTCTGGCGTGAGAAAAGCTGGCCCAAATTCACCGCCGGAATCATCAAAGACCTCGATACCGATCCGCTCCCAGTACGGCAAAAATTCGTCGAGCACGAGCTCGAGATGGTCAAGAAGCTACATCAGGCGAACGTTCCATTTTTAGCCGGAACCGACACCCCGGCCGGCGTCGACGTCCTTCCGGGCTTCAGCCTTCATTTCGAATTACAGCGCTTCGTCGCCGCCGGATTCACTCCGATGGAGGCGCTCCAGACCGCAACCATCAATCCTGCAAAATTTCTCGGCAAAGAGGCCGATTTCGGCACAATCGAGAAAGGAAAGATCGCCGACCTCGTCCTCCTCGATGCAAACCCCCTCGACGATATAGGCAACACGCAGAAAGTAGCCGCAGTCTTTGCCAACGGCCGTTACTACTCCCGCCAGCAGTTGGACCGCATCTTGGCTGATGTTCAGGCGTATTCAGCGGCCCACTAAGTCCTGTTTTTCCCTAAAACTGCTACAGCAAATCCCCTAAGTCCTTACAGACTTCCCGGCATGGAACGACCATCCCTACGTTCTTATACTGCGCCACATTGTTAGCGCTTGAAGTTGCGTCGGGCGCCTGACAGCCAAGCGATTCCGTGGCAAGCAAACACGGAAGTGAGTTCGAAACTGGGTCGACCTAACGGACAAACTGGAGGAATTGGATGCGGACGATTCTGCTCATCGTGCTCGTACTGCTGCTGATCGGCGCGCTTCCCTCGTGGCCGTACAGCGCAGGATGGGGCTATTTCCCCAGCGGTGGGCTTGGGCTGATTCTGCTGATTCTGATTATCCTCGCAGTAATGGGTCGAATATAGGATTCGGCGAGCAATTCGATGCGGATACTCGTTACTTCCGGTCGTTGAGTTCGCAACGTTCAAGCTTCAGAGCCGCCACCGATCAGGACGTCACCGCGCATTCTGCCGCTCGGTTAGCAACCTGCCGGGGCTGACCGCCGTCAGCCCCTTCCCTCCTCTAAATTAATTGCGACGCGACTATTTCCGCAGCAGCTCCGTGAACTGTTCGAGTTCGCCGCTATTCAAGTCCGATACCGCGCAGTGGTACATGCCGTTCGCTTCCCACGCAATCATGTTGTAACCCTGCACTTGCTTCATCCGCTGCGGCTCTCCAGTTTCCTTCCCCTCGGGCCAGACGAAAACATTGATCAGGTGTTGCCGCCGTTGATAAACCAGCGCCGCCACCGCGCGATGATCCACATAGTCCAGCCGGCCGCCCACGAGAGGGTAACCATCCTCCGCCAGGTCGCGGACCGGAGGCGAGAAATCGAGTTTCCCGTTAAACCAGGGCTTCACCGTGTGCTGATCCGTGGATTTCACATCGAACAAATGATCGGGTTGCAGCGAACGAATGTGGCTCGAAACGATCTCCTCTGTGAGCAGATCGGAACCACCGCGTCCGCTCAATCCCGGCACCACGCGCCAGGTCACCGTCAACATCAGCAAGACCGCGGCGGCAACGGCGAGCCAGTTCCAGGCAGCCCTTTTGGAACTGAGCGGCGTCGGTGTCATCGAAACGATCGTCGCCTTCTTCGAGGGAGCAGTCTCCGCAGTCGTAGTTGTAATCGCAGTCGCACCCGCATCGGCGGTAGCTTCACGAGCAATCGAAGCACGGATCCGATCCGCCAGTCCCACGGGTGCCCGCTCGTACAAACTTGACGACCGAAACGCCTTCCGCAACGTCTGCTGGTTCCAAAGCTCCTGGGCACAATCCGGACAAATCTTCAAATGCTCCTCAATCTCGAGGCTGCGCACCAGATCCAGTTCCCCGTCGAGATACCCGTGCAAAAGCCGTGCATTATCGTCACAAACCACGTGTGCCCTCCTTCGCCCGCGCCCGCAAAAGCGCTTCGCGCAGCCGTTCGCGGCCTCGTGCCAGGCTCGACATCACCGTGCCAATCGGAATGCCCACCAATTCCGCAATCTCCTTGTACGAGAGCCCTTCCAGTTCGCGCAACACCAGCACCTCGCGAAATCCTACCGGCAATTCCTCCAGCGCCTCGCGCAACATGCGGCTCTCCACATTCCGCACCATCGTCGCTTCCACATTAGGAGGCGGCGCATCCTGCCCGTGCACGCGTTCGTCGAACTCTTCACCCAGCGCCGCCGGCCGATTCTTCTCGAGAAACGAATAGCTCGTATTCCGCACGATCTTCAGCAGCCAAGGCCGCGCATCGCCGCCCTGAAACCCGCCGAAAAATTTAAACGCCCGCAAACAGGCTTCCTGCACCACATCTTCCGCGTCATGCGTGTTGCGGACGAGCCAGCGCGCCAGATTGTAAGCCGCATCCAAATGCGGCATCACCGTCTGCTCAAACCGCCCTGCGTCTGCCGCGTTCCCCGCGTTTGGCGTTGCCATAGGCATCCGGCCACTCGAACTGTCTAATCTATAGACCGCAAGCGTGCTCATTTTATTCCCTCAAACTCCCCGGCGATACAGTGAAGCGAGGGCCGGGACAGGATGTGTCCAGCGTGGCATCGCTGTCCCGGCATTTGCGGGGGTTGCAACAGGAACCCAATCCCAAGCCCAGCTACTTGACGACCACCTTCGCCGTCATCTTCGGATGGATCGAGCAAAAATATTCGTAGGTTCCCGGCTTGTCGAACGTCATCGAAAACTTGTCGTCTGTATCCAGCGCCTTCGACTTGATCGTTCCGTCGCTATTCCTCACCGTGTGCGGCACATCATCGTGGTTCACCCAGGTCACAGTCGTCCCCGCGGCCACGCTCAGGTCCCCGGGCATGAAGCTATAGTTGTCGATCTTCACTTCCACTGGCGCATTCGCCGGCTCACTCGCCAGCCGGTTCGCCGGAGCCATACCCGCCGCCGCGAACGAGTACGTCCGGTTGCCCGCCACCCAACCAGCCGCCGCTACAACCACCGCGCAAACCACCACCTTCAGCATCGTTTTCTTCATCTCGTTCACCCTTTCGCTTGAATTATTGGAATTGTTACTGTTTAGGTCTTGCCGGTTACGCCAGCGTCGAATCCACCACCGCCAGCGTCTTCTGCCCGCGAACGAAGTTCACATCCGTCACGCCCAGCAGCCCCCGCAGCTTCTCCGCAGGCACTTTCATCGGCCCCGGTGACGGCGCCGTCCCCGGCTGCGGTTGCGGAAACGCGGTCGACATCGCCGTGTGGAACGTCACATTCCCCTCCACCTTCTGCATCACCTGATGAATGTGCCCGTTCAACACGCTCACCGACCCAAACCGCTTCAAATATCCCAGCGCCTGCGCCCCATCGTCCGTTCCCCATCCCCACTCCGGATACACCGACCACAGCGGAATATGCGCAAACACCACAATCGGCGTGCTCGCCTTCAAATGCTTCACATCGTCCTCGACAAATTCCAGCTGCTCTTTCCCCAAATTGCCGAGCCCCCCAGCCTTCAGGTTCATCACGTTCACGAGGCCAATGAAATGCACGCCCTTCTGGTCAAAGCTGTACCAACCGTCGCCCTTCGATCCCTTGCCATAACGCTCGCGATACTGCGCCCCGTCATCGTTCAACACGTCATGCTCGCCAGGCACATAAAAAATCTTGTCCGTGCGCAAGCTCTTCAGCCGTTGATCGAGCGTGTCAAACTCCGCCGGCTTCGAAAGATGGCTCAAATCCCCGGTATGCAGCACAAACGAAGGCGCCGTCTCCAGCGCGTTCACCTTGGCAATCGCCGCATCCAGCGTAGCCGTCACATCCGGATTGGCAGCCTTGTCAAACCCGATATGGCTGTCGCTGATCTGCACAAAGCTCAAGTCCGCCTTCGCCGTAGCCAGCGCCCGATTCGCCATGTCGCTCAGCGCAAAAGACTTGAGCACGCCCCCCTGAATCACGCACAACGTCCCAGTCCCGGCCCAAGCCATGCACTTCAAAAACCCACGCCGGTCCACTCCGTCCTTATTGAAATTGTCCTTAATGAAATCGCCCATCGCACCCCTCTCAACCGGGTCGCCATCAATTCTAGCGCCTCGGATCCCGTTCACTTGTCTATACAGGTGAGAGCCCCAAAATATTCCCGCGATATCGTCGATGGGTTCTAGCCGTTGTAGCGCTGGCCTACTGCGCGCAGTTTGCGTCCCGCTCGAATTTCGCGGGGCCGGCGCAGTTGCCGCCTTTGCGTCTCGCACGATTGCCGCCGGAAGAGGTGAGAGCTTGTAAGAGGTTGGAGATACTTAACGCTTAGGATGTCCGCTTTCGCAGGTGGTTGATGGGTCCGCACGCGTGAACTCCGCGATCCAATTCGTCTCCCATGTGCGGTTGTCGTAAGAAAATGCCTGTTCCCAGCGCGCGTGCTCGTGGTCGACCTTAGTCCAAGTGTTTTGCGCCTTTATGGGCCGCCCGTTATCAACATCCTCGCCGTAGAATTCCCCGTGCGCGCCCTGGAAGCCTCCGAATACGCCCGGGTCCATTTGGCCCGCCTTACTGCTGATAAAATGCACCGACCACTGCTGTTTCTTCAAATCGAACGCGCGTACCGTAAAACCGGCGCTCCCCCTGGTCGGTGAGTACATTTCGCTCACCACCACCATCCCGTCCAGATACGGCGTTACGCAGATGGTCGAGGGAAACTCCTGCCACTCCTTGTTGCCGGCGCCGCGTTCCTTCAATGCCCTTTGGCGTGTCGTCCACGCTCCGACGAAGTAATCAAAGTCGTGCATTCCACCAGTCACGGTGGTCGAGTATCCCGGCGGCAAAATCGTGTCTGGAGCCGTACTGATAGCCTTTGTCTGTGGCACCGCTGCCATCCTCTGCGGTTCCGCAATTGTTTGCATCACAATTACGGCCACCGATACTGCTGCGAGCGCACCCCAGTATCGGAAGAATTCTGTTACGCGCTTAGCCATCGCATCTCTCCTGGCAAGCTTCTGGTAAGTCATGTCCCACGAGAAATCACGTATAGTTTCCAGCGTAGCCAAAGCCCATTCTCTGTAAATAGCCACTCGCGCTGCTATTCGCATTACCACTAACCTCACTTCTGCTCTTGCTCTCGTACCGCTGTCCTCCCGCCACCGCAGTTGCCGTAGCGCCCGAGCCCCACCGTTCGCGGGTCACCGAAGGGTGGCACTCATCCCGCTTGCCCTGAGAAACGAAGGGAGCGAAGCGAGGGATCTGCAGTCCTGCTTCGGCCTTCATCTGGAATATCAAATCTGCAATTCTTCGCTTCCCAGCCCCGTAGGTGCGGTGTGTGCATCCCGTCCTCCATCGGGGCGCGAAACAATTTAGCCCAGCCCCGTAAGGGCTGGGAATTCAAGAGCGGCGCAACGCGCCACCGCTTGCGCTGCCTGACCCGCGCAATCCTTGCCGCTCGACTCCTCCGCGGCCACCAAGCCCAGCGAACTCACACACCAAATCCCGCAGTTTAAGCTTGCGGTTCGATTCACTCAGGTGTACAAGGAACTTTCCGGTTACTTATACGTCTTAGGCAATACCGAGATTCCGATGACGTCGGCGATCCCTGCTTTCGACATCTTCAGCGGCCGTTTCCACGAAAAGGGTGTCGTCTGGCTCGGCGCAGTGGCCAGGCTAGACGATGCCCGCGCCCGCATACTCAACCTCGCCGAGAAACAACCGGGAGCCTACTTCATTTTCAATTCAGACACCCAAACCCTCGAAGCATCAGTCGACACAAGCCCCCCGCTACGTGCCTCAGAATCAGAAAAATCAAGAGGCGCAGCCTAACCCGACGCTTTCGCCCTCATCTGAAACGATTCTCATCCCGCTTGCCCTGAGGCACGAAGGAAACGAAGCGCGCTTCTTGCGTCCCGGACGCATTTCGCTGGGTGAGGGATCTGCAGTTCAGCTTTCGCCTTCATCTGAAATTTGAAATCTCCAATTTGAAATTCCTCTCCGCCCAGCGCCGTAGGCGCGAAACAATTTAGCCCAGGCCGCAAGGGCGGGTGGCCTACCCTTTCTCGATGTGCATTCGTGGTCCCCACAATTCACGGCACTCCCACACGAATAATACCACTCGACCCCTCTTCCGAATCCTGCCCCAGTCTTTGCGGGTGCCCCATCCTTCGCCGATTTTGCGAAGGGTGGGTGTTTTCGGTGTTGGTGTTCGTTTCGGTTTTGGTTTTGGTTTCGGTTTTGGTTTCGGATTCGGTCCTAGCTCCGCACTTCCTTTCGAATCCTTCAATCCATCCGGCGTACACAAACTCCCTCCCCGTACTGTTAAAACCAGTAACTGCTCCACGGTCAGTGGTTCATTTTCCGCATCGAAAGCAAAGACTGAACTTCGAAGTGACCTACCCGAGTGGTATAATCCGCACTGGAGCGTCGATTGTGGAAACCACAGATAAAAAACAGAGAAGGTGGCCACCCGCCCATACACCCAGAAGTGAGTGAGAACTAAACGGATGCCTACCTCAATAGTGTTGATGGTAGCCATGAGCGCCACATGGAAGGCGGTGGGAGGGCAGTTGTTGGCTTCGGGTGTGCTCCTATTAAGCGGTTATCAAGATATTGGACTGCGCACCCGAATCGGCGCGGCCTTCGGGTTCTTTATGTCTTTAGCCTTCGGCATCTCAGCCCTCGCTACAGCTATATGGGCGAAGCTTTGGGGCGGTGCCGCGATCTGTGCTGTGGTCCTTTGCCTCGAAACATGGTTGATGCTGCGCTGGCGGTGTCGGAGGGCTTTGCCGTAAACACACGAAATGATACCAGCCTGCATCTGTTCTGATTTATACGGGCGGGCGGCCGACCTTTCTCGATGTGCATTCGTGGTTCCCACAATTCACGGCACTCCCACGCGAATAATAACCACTCGACCCTCTTCCGAATCCTGCCCCAGTCTTTGCGGGTGCCCCATCCTTCGCCGATCTTGCGAAGGGTGGGTGTTTTCGGTGTTGGTGTTGGTTTCGGTTTCGCTCCTGGTTCCGCGTTTCCCTTCCAATCCTTCAACCCATCCGGCGTGCACAAATCTCTTCCACATACTGATAGAATCGGTAGTGCTTCGCGCCCAGTTGTTCGTCTTCCGCATCGAAAACAAGTCAACCCCATCCCACCCTTCGCAAAACCAGCGAAGTATGGGGCACCCGCAAGAGCTAAGACTAAACTTCGGAGTAATCTACCCGAGTGGTATGATCCTCACGGAAGCGCCGGCAATTGTGGAAACCACGGATACAAAGCAGAGAAGGATGCGCCACCCGCCCATTTCATTGGTGACGGGTGCTAAAAAGAAAGCGCCGAGTCCGGTGTGTAGATAAGACTGCTCTCGAACCTCTGGCGCTCTGTCGCGATGCTACTAGGCAGCCATTCTAGAAGGCTGTCGTCACCGTCGTATAACAAGGGACGACATTGATTAGACGAGTACGGAGCATGTGTGGCTTGTCCGACGTCTTCGGTTACGAAAAAATTGCAGTAACTTGAGTTGACGACGTGATATGTGTCTTCACTAAAATCCTTCGGAACTGATCCGAAATTTGCACCCCGCCACTGGAAGTAAAGAGCGTCTGAAGTCAAGGCGCGGGAGACTCGGTATCTCTTCTCAAGGAGTAGACGTCCCGCTGCCCAATGCAATTCGTGAGGCTTATTCTCTGGAAACTGACACCCAAGATAGGCGGCTAGAATAAACACGCCTCTGGGCTTCGTAGTCTGTTGTGTGATCCACTTGGCCAAATCTGCCCTGGTCACATGCCTCATTTCATTGGACAGTGCGGGATAATTTCGCACGAACAGTCCCAATCCAAAGCGATCGTTTTCCGCGATCCTCTTTCTACCTTGAGTAAAATCTTGAACATCAGTGTCAAAACCTTCTCCCGTCGCAAGTTGGTTCACGCGCTTCAACAGCGGAGGATACTCGTCAACAAACGGACTCGGTGTTGGACCGTCGCCAGTAAGGTGGAGCGCCTCTTCGATTAGCAGCGCCCAATTGGGCTTAGACACGGGAATTCCCATTTGCAGATAGCCCTGCATATAGCTGAATAACTGACTAGCGTGACTTCTTACGGCGGGCTTTTGAGACTCAAACGCGCGGGCCAATTCTGTAAGCACGCTCTCGTCGAGAACCAACTCCGCGTTATCTGCCCGAAGAACCGAAGTTAGAGCGGCAGGCTCGACGTTTTGCTTGCAGAGCCGATTCCATATTGAAGTATCTGCATAGATGAACTCAGACGGCATGGAAATAGGTTATCCGATGTTAAAGACAACCACAAATCGGTTTAACAAGCCAACCTACTCACGAGGGACGAAGCCTCTTTCGTCCCGCTGACTGCTGCACCCACCCCGCCGATTGTGTTAACGTTATTGGCTCCGCAGCGGCACATTCTAACGTCGTACAACGAACCGACCCCTGCGAGGAGTCCCGAGGCGCATGAAAAATTCCTATAGCGGCGTGGCAGTTCCCTCAGAAGGCAAAGCAATTACCTATGAAGGCGGCAAGTTTCAAATTCCCGACCGGCCCATCATTCCCTTCATCGAAGGTGACGGCACTGGACGCGACATCTGGGTCGCGTCGCGCCGCGTCTTCGACGCAGCCGTTGAAAAAGCCTTTGGCGGCAAGCGCAAGATCGCGTGGATGGAAGTTTTCGCGGGCGAAAAGGCTTTCAAACAGTTCAAAGAGTGGCTCCCCAAGGATACCGTCGACGCCTTTCGCGATTTCCGCATCGGAATCAAAGGCCCGCTCACCACTCCCGTCGGCGGCGGTATTCGTTCGCTCAACGTTACTCTGCGCCAGGTGCTCGACCTCTACGCCTGCGTCCGGCCGGTGCGCTATTTTCACGGCGTGCCCTCACCCGTTACAAATCCCGAGCGC
Source organism: uncultured Acidobacteriota bacterium (assembly GCA_963721825.1). Taxonomy (GTDB): domain Bacteria; phylum Acidobacteriota; class Terriglobia; order Acidiferrales; family UBA7541; genus Palsa-295. Next base: position 270,240 of record CAVRLE010000007.1, read on the forward strand.
ATGAATGTCGTCATCTATCGCGAAAATACCGAAGACGTGTACGCAGGAATCGAATGGCGTTCCGGCACTCCCGAAGCAAAAAAGCTGATCGACTTCCTCAACAACGAAATGCTCGCGGGAACGTCGAAAAAAGTTCGCGAAGATTCCGGCGTCGGCATCAAGCCCATCTCGCCCACAGGCACCAAGCGCCTCGTCCGCCGCGCTATCCAGTACGCCATCGAGAATCACCGCACCATCGTCACGCTCGTGCACAAAGGAAACATTCAAAAGTTTACCGAAGGCGCTTTCCGCGACTGGGGCTACGACTTGGCCTGCGCCGAATTTCGCCAGCAGATCGTCACCGAGCGCGAAAGCTGGATTCTCGACAATAAAGACCAGAATGAGAGTCTGACGATCGAACAAATCGCCGCGATGATCGAGCCGGGCCTCAATCAAGCCAACGAGGCGTTTCAAAAAGCCGTTGCCCTCGAAGTGAAGCAGACGCTCGATACCATTTACGCAACGCACGGCCACGGCCAGTGGAAAAATAAAATTCTGATCAATGACCGCATCGCCGACTCCGTGTTCCAGCAGGTGCTCACCCGCGCAGACGAGTATCAGGTCTTCGCCACGCCCAACTTGAACGGCGACTACCTTTCCGACGCGTGCGCTGCGCAAGTCGGCGGCCTCGGCATGGCTCCCGGCGCCAATATCGGCGACGGCTTCGGCGTTTTCGAAGCCACGCATGGCACTGCTCCGAAATATGCCGATAAGGACGTCATCAACCCGAGTTCCGTGATGCTCTCGGGCGCGATGATGCTCGAGTTCATGGGATGGAAAGAAGCGGGCCGCCTGATCGAAGACGGGATCGCGCGCACCGTCCGCCAGAAGCGCGTCACCTACGATCTCGAGCGCATGATGCCAGGCGCAAAAAAACTAAAAACGTCCGAGTACGCGTCCGCGATCATCGAGAACATGCAATCGGCCGTAGCAGCCGATTGAATTTCAACGCCAAATCATCTTTAACCAATCAGCAGCGCTGATCGGAAAAAAATCGGATACAAGGAGAGGTCGTAATGCGCAAGAAAGTGACGGTCGTTGGCGGAGGCTTCGTCGGTTCCACAACAGCGCAGCGAATTCACGATGCCGAGCTCGCTGACGTGGTGCTGACCGACATTCTCGACGGTCCGCCAGCCGGCAAAGCCCTCGACATGGCCGAGTCCGCCCCGATCCTAGGCACCGACTCCCGCGCCGTCGGAATCTCCACGGCCGCCGGTGACTATCGCGAAACCGCGAATAGCGACATCGTAGTGATCACCGCAGGGTTTCCGCGCAAGCCAGGAATGTCCCGCGACGATCTCCTGAAAGCCAATTACGATGTCGTGAAAGGCGTAGTCGATGCGATCGTCAAGCTCTCCCCCGGCGCAATCCTAATCATCGTCACGAATCCGTTGGACGCTATGGCGCAGGCTGCGTTCAAGATCAGCGGGTTCTCGCGCAACCGCGTCATCGGCATGGCGGGCGTTTTGGATTCCGCGCGGATGAGCGCTTTCGTAGCGATGGAGCTTGGCGTGTCCGTCGAAAACGTTCACTCGTTCGTCCTCGGGGGCCATGGTGACGACATGGTGCCGCTCACTCGCTACTCGACCGTGGCGGGAATACCCCTCCCTGAGCTTCTGCCTAAGGAAAAGCTCGAAGAAATCGTCAAGCGCACGCGAAGAGGCGGGGCCGAAATCGTCGATCTGCTGAAGACGGGCTCTGCATACTACGCGCCATCAGCGGCCGTTGCAGAGATGGTCGAGTCAATTCTGAAGGACAAAAAGAAAATTCTTCCCTGCGCCGCCTACCTCGAAGGCGAGTACGGTATCACCGGCCTCTTCGTCGGCGTCCCCGTAAAACTAGGCGCCCGCGGCATCGAGCAAATCATCGAAATCAAACTTACAGCCGAAGAAAAAGCAGCCCTCGACAAGTCCGCGGCCTCAGTCCGCGAACTAGTCACAGTCCTTGGCCTATAAACGGAACTGAACCCGAATTTTGACAAAATTTGTCGCTGCAACTGCAGCAAACAGGTTGCAGCAAAAAGCAGTTCTTGGCGGCTGCGGCGTGCCAGAATCGCCTTTTATTGCGGTCGAACCCAGTGTTGCGCTGGCTGCACTCCGTTTCGGTTAGGTACGACCTGTACTTAACCTGTCCTGCGAACCTGAGTCGTCCTGATACACTTAAGCTGGGCGCCATCAACCACCAATGAAGCTTTTCAAACGCAAACCGCCGCACTCGGCAATCCTCCGCCCCACGATCTCGCCTGAGGTGGATGGCGGCGGAAATCGCGGAAATTTGACCCACCGTTTGACCCGCGATCTCGTTCGCGCTGAACGACTTGCACAGATGCTGGCCAAGAGCCGAGCGGCAGCCGTCGTGGATGTTCCCGATTTTCTTGCCGGTATCTATATCTATGAGTGGGATCGCCTCTCGCGGTTCTGGGAGGAGCACGACGAGGTTGAGGCGCTTTTGCAGCGGATTTGCCAGATTAGCCCGCAGCGGTGGCATCGGTGGATTGAGTTTTATGACACGTCGCGAAAAGACGCGGAGAAGAAGCCAAGCCTGTTTTTCTCCGAGGCAAAGAAGGGTGCGAAGAAGGATGCCAAACCTTTGCCACGGTCGGCGGAGCTTGATTTGGTGTTGCGGAATTCCGAGGCGATTGCTCCGCACCACGATACGGTAAATGGGCGTGAGATTCCGATTCTTACGAGCGAATGCGTTCTGCTGTGTATTGCGTTCAACGATGGATCGGAGCTTGGGCTGCGGTTGCGCGAGACGGGGCTTGATATCACGATGCTGGAGAAGGCGGCGCGGAATCCGCGCCATGCGCCGCTGCGGTAGGTCTCCGAAGACAGGACCCGAACCGGGAACCAAACGAAGATACCGAAGGAAGAAGCCCACGACGAGGAAAGCGTCGTCGTGGCTACCACGCGATGGCGAGTGTGACGCCGGTCCTTAGATGATCAATTTGAAGTGAGGCCAGAGTTCGGCCAAAGGCGCTTTGGGTTTTCTGCAGAGGTAGATTGCTACGTTTTGTTCTGAGGGCATACCTAGCAGGTTTGATACTGTGGCTACCTGTTGGACTTCGCTGAAATTATTCTTGTGTTCTTCTGAGCCTTCTCCGAAGAGAATTACGCACTGGCCTGAATATTGTCGCGGGCCCCAATAAAGGTAGCTGTTGTGGCCGCCGATCGCTTTCGGCAGGCCTAACCCTGGACCGTAGTAGTCGATTGCTGCAGCCTCGCCGTAATTCCCTGCCAGGATCGCGCAGCTTCCGCGTTCGGCTTCGGGCAGCGTGTAATAGACTTGCGCGACGGTCGTCGAGAGGCTGTCCCATCCAAACATATCCGCATAGTTTTGCGGCAGGCGCGCAGTGGAATCGCGCTCGGTTTTGACTTCGTGAGCGTAGGGCAGGACGTCCGCATATTTCAGGAACGTGTTTACGGGCAGCACCGGCACGCCAAACGGGAGCGTCAATAAACCAGCCACAGCGATCAGGGCGGGATACGCAGTTCGAAGTGGCCTCCGGGCGCGAGTCGCCGAGATTTTTTCGAAGGCGACACCGCCTGCAGCCACCAGCATTGGATAGGCGCCCATTGGGTAGTAGGTTTTCCCGTCGCCTATGATGAAAACTGCGAGCACGATCAGATACGCCCAGCCGAGAAAGCGGAATTGTTTTCCTTCGCGCGCAGAGAGAAGCCACGCGAGCCCTCCCAGCCATAGCGGAAGGGCGATGGGCGAGTAGAACAGCACCTGCTCGCCTAAGAACCGCAGCGGACCGACCGGCTCGTTTTTCAATAGCTGGGCGTTGCGAACTACCGTGATTTGCGGCCAGCCGTGCCGCGTTTCCCAGATAAGGTTTGGCGCAGCAATCGCCAAAGCAACCAGCCCACCGATCCAGATCCACCGCGAACGGAACGGCCGCAAGTCGCCCGACAACAGAAATCCCGTTACGACGCCGAAGCCAAAGACGGCCATGGTGTGTTTATTTTCGAGTCCGACTCCTGAGATCAGTCCGAACAGCAGCCATAGCTTCGGCGAGCCGCCATTCGCGATTCGGGCGGCAATGCAAGCACATGCCAGCCAGAAGACTGGCTCGAACGCGTTCATGGTGAGAATGCTGTCGAAGGCGAGATATAGAGGTGCGAAAAGAATCGCGAGAGCCGCTACAAACTGAGCGAGTCTGCCGCCGCCGAGCTCTCTTGCGAGCCAGCCCGTCAGATACACCGTTGCGGCGCCGGCTAGAATCGGGAGCACCCGAAAAGCGGCCAGCGAATTGCCGAGCAGGTGCCGGGAGATCCATGCGATGAGCGCAATCAGCGGGGGTTGGTCTACGTATCCCCATGCGAGGTGCTCGCTACATGCGATGTAGTAGAGCTCGTCGCGAAAGAAGCCGTAGCGGGCTATTCCTGGTAGATGCAGCGCAATCGCTGCCCCAGCCAGCGCACACAGCAACGTGGTCGCGCTGATTTCTCGCTCGCTTGCCGCGGAGCGAACCAGCTCCGGAGTGGCTGCCGTTTCTGAAAAGCTTCTGTCCACTATGGCTTCGGATGCATGAAATGCGATTCTCGCGTCAAATTACGTGGTGAGTGCTTAGGGTTTTCGCGCTGGTCAGGGTCAGAGCGCCGATGATGGCGGTTGCTTGTGGAAGGTTGGTGCTCGTCAGAGCACAGGCCCTTCGTTCCTCTGGGTAAACAAGAGTGCCCGTGCCACTTAAGGCCAATCCCTCCCAAACAACCTGGCGCTGTCTTTGTGAGTGATGAATTATTTTCCGGCAGCGGCTTGGATTGTCGCTGATTTGATGCTGTCGAGATTCGGGAAATTCTTGTCCAGGTATTCTTTGCCCTGAGTGGTGATGGCGCCTTGGTCCGGGCCGCGGCCGTGGGGCGAGCCTTCGCCGTAGCCGCTATGCAGCTTCTTGACCACGTCAATGCCGTCAGTGATCTGGCCGAATGGGGCGAAGCCCTGCGAATCGAGGCCTCCGTTGTTGCCTAGATTGATGAAGACCTGTGTCGTTCGGGTGTCGCGCCCGGCTGTGGCAAACGTTACCGTGCCCGGCTTGTTGCTCTGCGTTACAGGATCGTCCTTGATATTCGCGGCCCGCCAGACGCGGCTTACTTGCGGGTCGGCGTTCAATCCGAACTGAACCACGAATCCTGGGAGCACACGGAAGAAATGCGCGTCCGTATAGAATCCGTGTTTCACGAGATTGTAGAAGCGGTCTGCGCCCAGAGGAGCCCAGGCACGCGTTACATGAATCGTAAAATCGCCTTTCGTGGTCGCAAACTTAACATCGTACTCCGCCGGGGCCTGCTCTTTGGCATTGTCCGGCTGATGCAATGGCGAAGCTGTTGTCATAGGAAGTATCCAGTGAGCCGAGATATGCTCCGAGAATGTGTGCCGAATGTTGGGGCAACGCGCTACTGTGGCTTGGCTGCACCTGATGCGGGCGCTTTGTGCGCCGGTGCCGCACCCGCAGGAGCAACAATCGTTGCCGTCTTAATACTATCGAGCTTGGGGAAATTCTTGTCCAGATAAGCTTTCCCTTCGTTGGTGATCTCGCCTTGATGGCTCGTGGGCGCGTCGGCATAGCCACTGTAGAAACTCTTGATCACGTCCATGCCGGAAGTGACTTCGCCAAAGGCTGAAAAGCCCATTCCGTCCAACCGCGAATTGTCGCCGAGATTGATGAATATCTGCGTGGTGCGCGTGTTGGGGCCTGCCATTGCAAACGTGACAGTGCCGGGTTTGTTGCTGGACTTTACTGGGTCATCTTTTATGTTGGCGTCGGCCCAGGCCTTATTCACCGCGGGATTGCCCGTGAGACCAAACTGCACGACGAATCCATCGACGTAGCGGAAAAACGCGGCTCCGTCGTAGAAATGATGCTTCACGAGATTGTAGAAGCGGTCAGCGCCATTCGGCGCCGAGGCGCGAGTCACGTGAATGACGAAATCGCCCTTCGTTGTAACGAATTTCGCGTCGTATTCGGCCGGAGCCTGCGCTTTCAGCGTGGCGGGATGAAGCAGAGCGGGATCGGTGCCCGCGTGCGCGATTGCTGTGCTTTTTGGTTTCGTGGCTTGGGCAGCGGGCTTCGAATCAGTTGCCTGCGCCCACAGAGAAGCCGGTACGGTTCCCATCACTGCCACCAAACACAAGCTGGAAATCAGTTTTGCGGCATGGCCTTTCACGGTTGTCCTCCCATTCGTTTTGATGTGGCTTCCACCTGCTCCATCACGCGGAGCGTATTGCCACCAAGTATTTTTTGAATATCGCTTGCTGAATATCCCTTTGCGAGGAGCGCGTTGGTGATTTGCGGCAAATGCGATGCGTCCTCCATTCCGTACGGCATGTTCGCGCCGTCGAAATCCGATCCCAGACCGACATGGTCTGCACCGACGAGCTTTACGGCGTGATCGATATGCTCAATGATCTTAGTCCATTCGACGCGCGGGAGCTTGCCCTGTGCGACGTACTCTCTTGTAAGCTTATCGCCTTCGGTGAGCTGGCAGCCTTCATTTTCTCCACAGCGTTTTTTGATTTCTTCCTGCATGGCTTTACCCATGTCCGGATTGGCCTTGTCGGCGTTGCGAAATTCCTGGCTGAGGAAGCCGACGTGATAATTGATCTGAACCACGCCGCCTTTGGCTGCGAGCGCTTTGATCATATCGTCCGTCATATTGCGCGGAGCATCGCAAATCGAGCGGGAGGAAGAGTGCGACGCGATCATGGGCGCTTCGCTGATGGCGAGCGCGTCGTAGAAAGTTTTGTCGGAGACGTGCGAGATATCCACCATGATACCCATGCGGTTCATCTCGTGGACTACTTGCTTGCCGAAATCGGTTAATCCGTTGTGTGTGGACTTTCCTGTTGAGGAATCGGCCCAGTCCGTGTCGAGCATGTGCGTAAGAGTCATATAGCGGACGCCGAGGCGCGCGAAATCGCGAAGGACGCCGAGATCGTTGTCGATCATGTGGCCGCCCTCGACGCCCATGAGCGCGGCGATTTTTCCTTCCAAACGAATCGCCCGCACTTCTTTTGCTGTTTGGGCCAGCGCGATATCTTTCGGGTATCGAACCGGAAGTTCGCGGACCACATCAATCTGATCTATCGCGCGCTTCACGGCTTCGGGGCCGGTGATCGTTCCTGAAATCCAGATGGAAAAGAAGATTGCGCTCAGATTGCCGTCGCGCATGCGTGGGATGTCGATCGAACCGTCGTTATGGCGAATGCTGAAATCGAATTTCGGATCGAGGAGGCGCTGGGTGGTGTCGTCGTGGGTGTCAACGACAATGGAGCTGAAATGGAGGTCGTGCGCTTTTTGGGAGATGTCGCTTTGGGCGGTGACGGTTAGAAATGGAAGGATGGCGCCGAGGGCGATGCAGAGCAGAAAAAGTCCCATGCGAGTCAGCATTCGAATTTGATCCTCAGAAACAGCCCCTCAGCGGCTAAAGCCGCGGTGATCTTGCATCAATTGTGGCACGGCTGAAGCCGTGCCCTGACGTGAGCCAACAAACGCCTTGAGCGAATCTGAACCGCCCCAGCGAGCCGGGGCCTACGAAAGCGGCGGCAAGCCGCCCTTCGGCTCCGCTCAGGACAAGCCGCACTCCACATGGGAGCTAGTCGTGACCTTGGAACCAGTTCTTGATTGCGTGCACGATTACCTGACCATTTACTGCGGCGAGGGATTCCGTGAGCGGAATTCCCTTGGGGCAGACTTTCACGCAATTTTGAGCGTTGTCGCAATCTTCGATGCCGCCCGGGCCCATCAACGCGTCGAGCCGCCCGGCTGCGTGCATGGCGCCGGTGGGGTGCATGTTGAACAGACGCACCTGGCTGACAATTGCTGCGCCGACGAAATGAGAATGCTCGTTGACGCGCGGGCAGATTTCGAGGCAATTGCCGCAGGTGATGCAGCGCGAGAGCGGATAGCCGACCTCCTGAGTAGCGGGTGACATCCGCGGGCCTTCGCCGAGCGCGTAGGTGCCGTCGATGGGAATCCAGCACTTGGTGCGTTTCAGGCTCTCGAACATGAAATCGCGATCGACTACGAGATCGCGCACGAGCGGGAATTTTGTGAGGGGCTCGAGGCGGATCGGCTTGGCGAGATTATCGACGAGCGCGGAGCAGGCTTGGCGCGGCTCGCCGTTGATGAGCATCGCGCACGCGCCGCAGACTTCTTCGAGGCAATTCGCGTCGTAGCTTACGGGCGTAGATTCTTTGCCGTCGCGCGTGTAGGGTTTTTCCGCGATATCGCGGAGGCATTGAATCACGTTCATGTATGGGCGATAGCGCAGCTCGTATTCTTCCCAGCGAACGGCTTCGTCGGGGCGCTGCTGGCGCTTGATTCGGACGATGAAAGTGCTTCCCGTCTGCGTATCAGCCATTGTTCCTCTGCAGAACTTGCATCACTTCGTCGCTGTGTACTTGCGCTCGCGGAGCGGCAGCAGCGACGTGTCCACCGGCTCGAAATCGAGCTTGATCTCGCCGCGGGCGAAGGACGCTTTGGTCGTCTTCAGCCAATTCGCATCGTCGCGATTCGGAAATTCCGGTTTGTAATGCGCGCCGCGCGTTTCATTGCGGGCGAGCGCTCCGAGCGTGATCACTTTCGCGAGCACGAGCATATTGCCAAGTTCGCGGACGAAATTCAGCGTCTGATTTGCCCACTGTGTGCGATCTTGCAAATTGATCCGGCGGAAGCGGTCGCTCAGCTCGTCGAGTTTCACGAGGGTCTTCTGCAGATTGGCGTTGTAGCGGATCACGGTGACGTTCTCCGTCATTGTGTCGCCCATTTCGCGCCAGATCGCTATCGGATTTTCTGTGCCCTGGTGCTGATTCAGAAGCGCGTCGTTGATGTCCTGCTGGCGGACGCGCTCGCGTTCGAAAACACTTGCCGGAGTGTTCTCGACTCCTTGCTCGAGATTGTGCGCGTATTTCACGGCCGCAGGTCCAGCGAGCATTCCGCCGTAAATGCAGGAGACGAGTGAATTCGCGCCGAGCCGATTCGCGCCGTGATATTGATACTCGCATTCGCCGGCCGCATAAATTCCGGGGACGTTGGTGGCCTGATTTTCGTTATCGACCCAGAGGCCGCCCATCGTGTAGTGCATCGCCGGGAAAACTTTCATGGGCTCTTTGCGCGGGTCGACGCCTACGAACTTTTCGTAAATTTCGAGAATGCCTTCGAGTTTTTTGTCGAGGATGTCCGCGGGAATATGCGAGACGTCGAGATAGACGGCGGGTTCGCCGGGCAGGCCCATTTTCATTTCGAAGACGACTTTGTGAATCGCGCGCGTGGCTACGTCGCGAGGCACGAGGTTGCCGTACTTCGGATACCAGTCTTCAAGAAAATAAAAGCGCTCGGATTCGGGAATGTCTTTGCCGCTGCGTTTGTCGCCTGGCTGCTTGGGGACCCAGACGCGTCCACCTTCGCCGCGTGCCGACTCGCTCATGAGGCGGCATTTGTCTTCGCCGGGAATCGCGGTGGGATGCACTTGGATGAATTCTCCGTTGGCGTACCAGGCGCCTTGTTGGAAAAGCGCGGATTGGGCGGAGCCCGTGCACACGACTGAATTCGTGGAGCGGCCGAAGATCGCGCCGTTTCCGCCAGTGGCGAAAATCACGGCGTCGGCGGGGAAAGTTTTGATCTCCATCGTTTTCAAATTCATCGCGCAGATGCCGCGGGAGATGCCCTGGTCGTCGATTACGGCGGAGAGAAACGTCCAGCCCTCGAATTTCTTTACTTTGTCTTCGGATTCCGCGCGGCGAACTTGCTCATCGAGGGCGTAGAGGAGTTGCTGCCCCGTGGTGGCGCCGGCAAACGCGGTGCGGTGATAAAGCGTGCCGCCGAAGCGCCGGAAATCGAGCAGGCCTTCCGGCGTGCGATTGAACATCACGCCCATGCGATCGAGGAGATCGATGATGGCGGGAGCGGTTTCGCACATTCCTTTTACGAGCGGCTGATTGGCTAGAAAATCGCCGCCGTAAATTGTGTCGTCAAAATGTTTCCAGGTGGAATCGCCTTCGCCTTTTAGATTTTTCGCGGCGTTGATTCCGCCCTGGGCGCAAACGGAATGCGAGCGCTTGACGGGGACGATGGAAAATATTTCCGTTCGCACGCCGTGCTCAGCGACGCGAATTGTGGCCATGAGGCCGGCCAGACCACCGCCCACGACGATGATTTTCGGGTGTCTCATTGAACGTAAATACCCAGAGGAAACCAGTGGCTACGGAATCCGATCGCGATGGCGATGCCGACGAACGTGAGCGCTACTGTGACAGCGGCACCAAACCAGCCAGCCGCTCGTTGCGCTCGCACTGAGACTGCGATGCCCCACTTGCAGGCGAAATTCCAGAGGCCGTTGCCGAGGTGAAACGATGCGGCGGTGATTCCCACGATATAGAAGGCGAAATATCCCGGATTCGACATCGCGTCGGCCAGATCCTGGTAGTTGGTGCGACCGTGGCCGACGAAACGCTCGAGATAGACGTGCCAGAAAATGAAAACGAGCGCGATGATTCCCGTCCAGCGCTGGAGGACCCAGAGCCAGTTGGCCATCCAGGGGTGGCCGATCGCGTTGGACTTGCCCATCCACCAAATATAGATTCCGTAAAAACCGTGGAAAAGAATTGGGAGCCAGAGGACGGAGGCTTCGACGATGATTCGCCAGGGGATGCTTTGGAGCTCGACGGAGACGTCGTTGTATTTCTGCACGCTGACGAGGGCGTAGCTATTGGACCAGAAATGTTCGAGAAGAAATGCGCCAATGGGAATTACGCCGCTGAGGGACTGCAGTTTGTCGAGGAAATAACTCGCTTTGGAATCAGCCGCTGTGGCCGACATGCACGCTCCGAATCGTTTTTCTGCTCTGCGTAACAGGAAAGTATAGCATCCGAGTGGAGGTTTGCAAGATGGTGTCAGGTGGCGCAGAAATGGGAGAGAGCGAGCGGATTGGCTGTTAGACTTTTTTTCAGGCAGAAGTTTTCAGGTGACAATCCGCTTAGGCGCAATTTGGCTAGGCGAAACTTGGGAAAATGGCCGGCGAATTCATCAACGAGTTGAAAAAATGGGCTGCCGAACTGGCCCGTCGACGCGCCGATGGCGATGAGATCGGGTTGAACCGCGCGGTGGAGCTCATCAGCCGCAATTTTTCGGTGCGGCCGCACGAAGTGGCAATCTTCGCGCTCACTCCCGACGAGCGTTTTCTGCAGTTTCTCACGCCCGAAAAATTGCGCGAGGTGGGTCAAATTCCTACCACCAGCACACACTCGCTGGCTGCTCGTACTGTCCGCGAGAAACGGGCGGAAGTGATCAACCACTTTTCCGTGATTCCGCATTCGTCGGTATTTGAAGCGGTTCGAATCGCGGAAGACCAGCCAACCGAAGCCATCCAGAAAATCATGAGCGCGCCGCTCGTGGTTGACCGGAAAGTTGTAGGCGTGATTCAAATCTCACGAAAAGCCAATTCAGCTCCCAATGCTGGGCCGGATTTTACACACCAGCAGTTGCGCGAGCTCAAGATCATTGCCGAAGCACTTGCTCCCTGCATCAGTCTCGGCGTGAAAGCCCACGTTTAACGGACTCCATTCTCGGCGGCGCTTTGTAACACCGTTGTAACAACTTCGAACATGAATAGTGATTGACTTCGCAGTACGCGCTTGTTAATTTCCCGAAGAAGAAAAATTTCGACGCAATCGAGAAGAGGCACTCCTAACCAGTCCATGGCGTTCGTCGCGAAGAAAATATTCCTCACCAAGGGAGTCGGAAAACATCGCGAGCGCCTTTCGAGCTTCGAGTTAGCACTCCGCAATGCCGGTATCGCCGCGTGCAATATTGTTCGCGTCTCTTCGATTTTCCCGCCGTATTGCAAGTTGATCTCGCGCAGCGAAGGTCTGAAGCATTTGAAGGCCGGTCAAGTGGCGTTCACCGTGATCAGCGAGAATCAAACGCGCGAACCGCACCGATTGATTGCCGCCGGTGTGGGCCTTGCACTTCCCGGCGACAAATCCATGTTCGGCTATCTTTCCGAGCATCACTCATTCGGCGAGCCGGAAGAAGTGGCCGGTGAGTATGCGGAAGAGCTCGCTGCGGAAATGCTCGCTACCACTCTGAATGTGGAATTCGATCCGGATCTTTCGTGGGATGAGAAAAAAGAGGTTTATCGAATTTCCAACAAAATCGTTCGCACGATGAACATCACGCAGTCTGCCGTCGGTGATAAGCGCGGCCTGTGGAGCACTGTCCTCGCCGCGGCCATCCTTCTAGGCGAAGACGACTAACTTCCGCGCGGCGTTCATCCTGCTCGGATCACTCAATATCAGCAGTTCCCCAAGTGATCGGTGATTTGATCGTTGCGGTCTTTGGCCAATAGAGAAATTTCTGTTTGTCATCGCCCGTCGCGTCCGTCATATCGAATGCAATCCCGATCGTCATTCCGGCGCTCGGTTGAATTCCCAGCTTCTCGAATGAAATGCTCACCTCCACCACATTTGTATTTGGCCCAGGTGGATTGTTTCCCTCCCAGCCTCTTTTAGCGTGCGAGCACTGAAAAACGCCGCCCTTAGTGTAGACATTCGGCTCGCCGTTTCCTTCGCACAGATTATTGGAGATGTGAAACCACCATTCGCCGGGCTTCCATCTTGACGATTTTCGATTCTGTGGATCGATCAAGACCTCCGGAAATAGTCTCTCGTCTCCGTGTTTAACGCCCTCAAAGACAAAATTCAAGTTCTCGGAATCGCGCTTAGCTCCGACGCGCACCGCCCAATCGGCTGAAACCCGAATTTCGACGAAATTAGCATCGTCCCATTCACCGGGCGAAATCTTTCCATCGGTATCGATTGGTTTCCCCTTTGAAATACGAAGATAAGCGTCATTGGAAGGAGCAAAAAGAAGCGGAAAGATCGAAATCAACAGAATCGCAAAAGGTGCAAATCGGCATCCTAGCGGCATATTTGCAAAGATTTCCCGCTGAGCGTGCTCCTTCGCGAGAAGAAATCAGCGATTCTTCAAATAGCCAATTCGTTCGAGCACCGCGCCCACAACCAGAGGCAGCGCCACCGTGGCGTCGTCGAGCACTTCCGCGAATCGTCCGCCTTCCTCCGGCGGCACAAATTTTCCCCACGATACAGCCTCTGTGTACGTGCTTCCCGAAAGCCCTCCCCAATTCACGGGCTCGGGACAAATTCGCACGCCATAGTTGTAGCGCTTCAGGGGAAGATTTTCATAGCCGCGCCGCGCCAGCAATTCCGCGTACACACCGAACTGCTGCGCCCAGTTGCGCGGGACGCCTCCGCCAATCGTGAAAATTCCCATGCGCTTAGTGGCCAGCATCGTAGAAGCATAAAACTCAAAATCTTCGTACGGATCGAATCGCAGTAACTTCTGCCCCGCCTTCTTTCGCAGGCGTTGATGCAAGGCGACATCGATTCCTAACTCGGAATCGGTGAACGCCGGAACAAACACCGGCACCTTATGCTCGTAGCAAGTCTTCAGAATTCCGCGTCCCTTTGTATTCTTTGAGAGATACTCGCCGATCTTGCGATTGATCTTCCAGCTGCACAGCACATCGTCCGCATCCCAGTTCTCCAAGATGTGCTGCATCGTTTCTTCCACGTGATCGAGATTCGTTTCCGGCTCAAGCGAGTCGTATACGCGGTTGTAACCCGCAGCGAAAAGCTCGCGGTCGTTCATCTTTTCGTCATAGCGATAGTGATGCAGACCCTCCGCTTCCACGAGGCCGTGAGCCATCAGCGCGCCCGTTGAAACAATCGCCTTGATGATTCCGGCTTCGACCAAATCGCAAAAAACCAGCGCCATTTTTGCAACGGTCATGGCGCCCGATAGCGTCATCACACCAAAACAGTCCTTGTCGCGAGCCATGGCTTCGAGAACATCCGCCGCATCCCCGACCTGCCGCGCAGTAAAAGCCGTCTGCCCCATCGCTCGCACGAGGTCATCGATCGTCTTGATGCTCGAAAGATCGAGGGGGTAAATCGGAACGAGCTTGTCTTTGATCGGGTCGTGCAGGATTCGCCCCGTTGCGCCCTTTTTCTTTGCCATTCAGAGTCCTCGCAGGTAATGTAGTGGCGTCTAGCCCGTCTCGCGCGAAAGTTTTGTTCTCGCGCGCCTCATTGATAGTACAAATGAGGCATTCGTTGAAAGACAAATCTGTTAAATATAAGTTTCAACGCAAATGTTGAATGTGAATTGCGCGTGAACGTGAATCGAGAGCGAGCCTAAACCGACGATGACACGATACACTCCAATGCCGCCCGAAAACTTCGGCGGTCTCCCCGACGAACATTCGCAGTACGCAACATCTCGCGCGGTAATTTTCCCGGTGCCGCTCGAGCGCACCACTTCTTATGAACACGGGACGCGCAACGGGCCCGCCGCCATTTTGGCCGCGAGCCGAAATATGGAACTGTACGACGAGGAACTCGAACTGGAACCCTACAAGGAGATCGGGATCCACACGCTTCCGGCTATCGACACCGCCGACGGCGCGCTCGACGAAGTGATCACTGAAATTTTCACGGCTCAGTTAGGTCTACTGGAGGACGACAAATTCACCGTCGCCCTCGGCGGCGAACATTCGCTTACGCCACCGCTTGTCTCCGCGACCGCTAAGAAATTCAAGAATCTCAGCGTGCTTCAAATCGACGCGCACGCCGATCTGCGCGATGAGTATCAGGGAAATCCCGCAAGCCACGCTTGCGCGATGCGCCGCGTGGTCGAAATCTGCCCCGCCGTGCAGGTTGGCATTCGCTCGCTTTCCGTGGAAGAAGCGCAGGCAATTCCCCATTTGCCTACCAGCGTCTATTGGGCAAAAGATATCGCGCGCACTCCCATGAAGAGCTGGATCGCAAAGGTTCTCACCGATCTCAGTCCGAATGTTTACCTCACTATCGATCTCGATGGCTTCGATCCCGCTTTCGTTCCGGCGACGGGCACGCCCGAACCGGGCGGTCTCGACTGGATGCAGGTTACTTCCCTGATTCGCGCCGTCGCCGACCATAAGAAAATCGTGGGCATGGACGTCGTGGAGCTTCTGCCTCAACCTGGCGACCACGCATCGGATTTTCTTGCCGCGAAGCTCGTCTACAAGTGCCTCGGATATATTTTCTGCCAGCAGTAGCCTGATCGTCCGCATCCGGCTATTCTATAGAGGAGTAGCCTTTACCACGCCAACCGGCAGCGGAATCATCTGTATAGAAAATCTTTCAGAGGAGTTTCATGACAAGCTTCGCATTCGCCTCACTTGCCTCAACTACCTTGGGCGCCGCAATCGTCACGGTTGCGAACCAAATTGACGAGCATACCGTGTACGTTCAAGTGACTTCGCCCGGCTTTATTGCCACGATTATCATTGGTCTTCTGGCGGGCTGGATCGCTGGCCACATTACGCGTGGCCGTGGCTTCGGCTGCATCGTTGACGTGATTCTCGGCCTGATCGGAGCTGTAATCGGCCGATGGCTTTTCATAAAGCTGGGAATCTCGGTTGCGCCTTGGGGATTTTGGGGCACTCTCGCGGCCGCCACCGTCGGCGCCGTACTTCTTGTGGCCATCGCACGCCTCTTCGCGGGCAGCAGGGATTGAACTGCTGCTTCATACGTGTCATTCTGTGCTGCCAAGCATGCATTTCTGTAGTAGGGGTAAGGAATGCCGAAGACCCGCCCTGGGGGCCGTGCCGCATGATGCGAAAGTACGCGCCGCCTATGAATCAAGAATGTCGGCCACTCTCGAAAGAAAGATAAATTGAGCCAATCCTCAGTATGGGCCATCCCGCTCGGCGGGCTGGGCGAGTTCGGAATGAACATGCTCGTCGTGCGCACCGACGACGACATCATCATCATCGATGCCGGCTTGATGTTCCCCGAGCAGGAGCTTCTGGGCGTAGACATCGTCATCCCAGACACCACTTACCTGAAGCAGAACAAGCGGCTGATCCGCGGCATCGTTCTGACGCACGCGCATGAGGATCATATCGGGGCGATTCCTTACATCATCGCCGATCTCGACGTGCCTATTTACGGCACTAAGTTCACGCTGGCTCTGGTTCGCAAGAAGCTGGAAGAGCACGGGCTGCTCGACAAGGTAAAGCTTCATGAAGTGGCTCCGGGGCAGACGACTACACTTGGCGCGTTTCAAATTGAATATCTGCACGTCACGCACAGCACGATCGATTGCGTGGCACTTGCCGTTCGCACGCCCCTCGGAGTGATTATTCACACCGGCGATTTCAAAATTGATCCGACGCCGGTTGATGGCAAGCCTTTCGACCTGCACGCGTTCGCGCGCTACGGGCAGGAAGGTGTGCTGGCGCTGTTTAGTGACAGCACTAACGTCGAGCGTCCCGGCTTCACACCTTCGGAGCGCTCTGTCGTCGTGCGGCTTGAAGAATTATTCCGCGCCGCGCCGCAGCGAATCATCGTTTCTTGTTTTTCGAGCTCGATTCATCGAATTCAACAGGTGATCGATCTCGCGCGTGTGGTGGGGCGAAAAGTGGGCTTCGTCGGCCGCAGCATGGTGGACAACATCGAAATCGCGCATGGCCTCGATAAGCTGCGCATTCCCGATGGCAGTGTTGTCCGGCCGCAGGACATCAAAGGCTTCGATCCCAAACGCATCGTCGTGCTTGCGAGTGGTACGCAGGCTGAGCCCCTTTCGGCGATGTCGCGGATCTCAGTCGACAATCATCGCCTGATGAACATCGCAGAAAATGACACTGTGATTCTTTCCGCGCGCCAGATTCCTGGCAACGAGAAAGCTATCTTTCGGATGATCGATCATCTTTTCCGGCGGCGCGTTCTCGTCTACTACGAAGGCGGACGGTCGGCCCCGATTCACGTTTCCGGGCACGCCAGCCAGGAAGAGCAGAAAATCCTGTTGCAACTCTGCAAGCCGAAATATTTCATTCCGCTGCACGGTGAATATCGGCATCTATTCCGGCATGCTGCGCTCGCCGAGCAGATGAATGCAGTCTCCGGCGAAATTTTCCTGCTTGAAAGCGGGCAGCCAATTGAATTCACACCTGATGGGAGCGCCTATCGCCGCGAACCCGTTACTGCTGGGCGCGTGTGCGTGGATTCCGGCTCGCTCGAGGAAATCGAGGAAGTAGTGATTCGCGATCGGCGTCACCTTGCGGAGGATGGCGTGGTGGTTCCCATCATTGCTATCGACAAGCACACGGGGCATCTCGAAGGGCCGCCTGAAATCGTTTCGCGCGGCTTTCTGTCTGAGGACGGCCAGGAAATTCTGAGCAAAGCTCGCGACGTGATTTTGCGCACCGTCGAACAATCCACTGCCGAAGAGAAAACTGATTGGGGCGTGATCAAGGAAAAAATTCGCGCCGACCTGAAGCGCTATTTGAACAAGCAAACATCGAAGCGACCGCTAATTCTGCCGGTGATTCTGGAAGTGTGATTGTCGTGGCTGCGCCGAAGCCAGCACGCCAAGCCGCGAAAATCTCCTTGCGGCCGTACACGCCCGAAGACTTCGAATCGCTCTACGAAATTGACCAAGCCTGCTACGCCCCGGGCATCGCCTATTCCCGCCCGGAACTTCGTGCCTACCTTCGCTTTCCCAATGCCGACTGTCTGATCGCAATGATTCGCGGCAAACCGGTGGGCTTCTGCCTTACCGCGCATCGCGAAAATCGCGGGCACGTCATCACCATCGACGTGCTCGAAGCTTATCGCCGCCACAAAATCGGCTCGCGCCTGCTTGAAGCCGTCGAATCACGCCTCGCAGAGTCCGGCGTCAATGAAGTGATTCTCGAAACAGCAACCGAAAACCACTCCGCAATTGCCTTCTGGGAAAAGCATGGCTATCGTACTCGCGGCATCTGGAAGGGCTATTATCCGGGCGGCCGCGACGCCTACGCGATGATCAAATCCATCGCCTGATTTCTTCGCGACAGAATTATCGGGGGCATCTTGAACGATTACTTACTCTCTCTCATCCTCGGGATTGTCGAAGGCCTCACCGAATTTATTCCCGTCAGTTCCACGGCGCATTTGCGCATCGCCGAATTTCTGCTGCACATCAATCTGAGTGACGGCTACTGGAAGATGTACACGATCGTCATTCAACTCGGCGCGATTCTCTGCCTGCCGATTTATTTTCGGGAGCGCATTGCGAAATTCCTTTCTACATTTCCGCGCGGCGAACGTGGCAACCGAAACATCTTCACGCATCCGCTCAGTTTGGTGCTTATTGCGTTCGTCGTCACCGCGATCCCCGCATTTCTGCTTGACGAAGATGATCGGCGAGCATCTCGAGAACCTATACATCATGGGCATGAGCCTACTGGTCGGCGGAATCGTGATGTGGTTTATTGACGCGATGAACTCGCCATCAGAAAAAGCTGGCCCGAAGGCGCCGTACAGCCGCATTCACACTTGGCACATGGAAGATATGTCGCTTGGCCAGGCGATTTGGATTGGCGCGTGCCAGATTCTCTCGGCGGTTTTTCCCGGCACTTCGCGCTCGATGTCCACGATCGCGGGTGGACAGGTCGCGGGAATGTCGCGCGCGGCTGCGCTGGAATTTTCGTTTTTTCTTTCGATTCCGACGATGTTCGTGGCAACAGCCTATGCCGCTTTGAAGTCTGTGCGGGGCAAAGGCGTCGCAAATCCCATCGGCGTCAGCCAAATTGACGCGCATGGCTGGATCGTCCTCGCCATCGGCTTCGTCGTTTCGTTCATCGTCGCCTATGCCAGCGTGGCCTGGTTTATGAACTGGGTCCGCACGCGCGGTTTTGCGCCCTTCGCCATCTATCGCATTATCCTCGGCGCCGCAGTGCTCTACTGGGCCGCCCACGTCGCGATGTAATAGTCTCCAGACGGGAGATTACGTTGGCTACCGGGATGCCACATTTGAATCCGCGGGCGACTGAGTCGGAATTGCTCCACAATTTGCGCCTCGCCATCGTCGACTACTATCTGAATGAGTGGAACCCTCAGAATGGCTTAATCGCGGATAGGAACGAACCGGGATCGCTTTCGAGTATCGCGGCCGTGGGGATGGGACTCAGCGTCTATGTCGTCGCCGTAGACCGCGGAATAATTTCGCGAGCGGACGCAGTTGACAGAACTCTTACGCTCTTGAGGTTCCTTCACTCCTCGCCTCAGGGTCCAGAACCGAACGCCACAGGCTACAAAGGTTTCTACTACCACTTTCTCGACATGCAGACCGGTCGCCGCGCCGTGGAGTGCGAATTATCAACGGTTGACACCGCGATTATGATGGCGGGCATTCTTACGGCGGCGGCCTATTTCACCGGGGATGACGAAAAGGAAATCGAACTACGAAGACTCGCGGACATTCTCTACCGCCGCGTCGATTGGCAATGGGCCCTCAATGAAGGAACCACGATCACTCACGGCTGGAAGCCGGAGTCGGGCTTTCTTCCCTACCGCTGGGACACGGGTTACAGCGAAGCGATCATCCTTTACGCTCTGGCCCTCGGCTCGCCGACGTTTCCCATCGATCCGCAAGGCTACAAGGAATGGATCGCAACTTTCGAATGGAAAAAAATCTACGACATCGAATATCTCTACGCCGGACCGCTGTTCATCCACCAGATGTCTCATCTCTGGCTCGATTTTCGCGGCATTCACGACGACTTCAACAGAAAAGTCGGAATCGATTATTTTGAGAACAGCCGGCGAGCCACACTCGTTCACCAGCACTATGGAATCGAGAATCCGCTGAAATTTGCGCACTACGGCGAATACGGATGGGGACTCACGGCGAGCGACGGACCGGGCCCGGCAGTCGTCAAAGTGAACGGTGTCGAAAGAATATTTTTCGACTACGAGGCGCGCGGTGCGCCATTTGGCCCTGACGACGGCACGATTTCACCCTGGGCGGTAGCAACATCGGTTCCGTTCGCGCCCGAGATCGTGATCAAGACGATGCGTCACATCATCGAACACCTCAGATCGCTGTGCCGCAACCCATATGGCGGATTCATCGCCAGTTTTAATCCAACTTATCCCGACACCAGCAATCTGCACGCCTGGACTTCACCGTGGATCTTCGGCTTGAACGAAGGCCCGATTCTGATGATGATCGAAAATTATCATTCAGAGCTTATCTGGAAGACGATCAAGCGATGCCCGTACATCGTGAAAGGCCTCCAGCGCGCAGGTTTTCGCGGCGGCTGGCTCGACCGCTAATCTTCTCGACTTCAGCCGCTCCGCCACCGGAAACCTCTTCTTCGTTCCGTCCGCCACATTTCTCGAAGCGATGGACTCAGACTAGCTGTGTCACACACGCTACGGACAACGCCGTAAGCTCAGGAATGGCCGCCCATCGGTTACGTTACAGGTACTAGTCCTATCGCTTCGCTTGACGCTCCTAAAAGCGAACTCTAGAATTCCTTTAATACGCCCGCTCCCCGCCTGGGCGCTCAGTATCTCAGCAGATTTTCATTTGGAGGCTGGCCATGCCACGCTTGCCGCGGAACAAGCACAATCCCCTGTCCACAGTCGTCTGGATTAGCAGCCTCATCATGCTCGTGGGGTTCGCGGCCGCGCTGGTAGGTTGCTCCGGTTCGGGTTCAGGGATGTCAAACGGCGGCACGGGAACCGTGAACGTCAGCATCACTGATCCGCCCAGCTGCAAGTTCCCAAATGGCGACTTTCAGCACATATACGTGACGATTCGTTCGGTCCAGGCGCACACCAGCGCCACCGCCGACGACAACACGCCGGGATGGCAGGAACTGGCGCCGCAACTCAACACTCAGCCGATGCAGATTGACCTTCTTGCCGCCGGACAGACTGCATGCCTACTGACGACGCTGGGATCGAATACAGCGCTTCCCGCCGGCACTTATCAGCAAATCCGTCTGCTGCTGGTTGCGAATGACGGTGGCGGCGGGCCGCTCCCTGCTGCGAATGCGTGCGGCAACCAGGGCTTCAATTGCGCGGTGCTTCAGGATGGAAGCACCCATGAGTTTCAACTTTCCAGCGAGGCAAACACTGGCTTGAAAATTCCTCCGGGGCAGGTGGAAGGCGGCCCCATCACTGTAAAAGCCGGGCAGGACGTTGACCTCAATATCGATTTCAATGCTTGTGCCTCGATCATCCAGCAGGGCAACGGGAAGTTCCGGCTGAAACCCGTACTAACGGCGGGACAGGTGGGCACAAACACCACAGGAATTAGCGGGCAGGTGGTGGATTCGGCGACGATGATGCCCATCGTCGGGGGAACCGTCCTTATCGCGCTCGAACAACAAGACGCCGCTTCTCACACGGATATTATTTTTGAAGAATCGGCGGCCGACTCAGCTGGCAATTTTAATTTTTGCCCGCTGCCAACCGCGTCGACCTTTGATGTTGTTGTAGTCGCCATCAATGGAGCAGGAGTGGTCTATAACGCAACGGTAGCAGTCGGCGTCCCCGGCGGCACCAATCTCGGGGCAATTCCTCTTATCGCTGAAGCGGGTGGCCCGGCAACGTTCCAAGGATTCATCACCGCGACCGCGGGATCTGCCGCAGCGACTATCGATGCTTCCGTGTCTGCCTTGCAAACATTCTCTCTGCCCGGCGGCGCTACTTTGACCGCAACGATTCCTGCTGAAGGCAGCTCGGTCTCGAATATTTCGGTGGAGTCGAACTCAGATTGCCCGGTGACGGCGCCCCTGAACACGAACTGCGCCCAATACACGCTGATCGAACCGGCGAGCAATCCCAGCGCAGGAGTCTTCGCTTCGGGAAAAATCACTTACGCCGCGCCGGCGTCCGGCGACGTGCTTTATTCGATTGGCGCAAGCGCGTTCGTTCCGCTGAGCGGTGGCTTGGGCGATTGCGCTCCGCCATCAAAAACAACGAGCATGGACACAAACGGCAACCCACTGAAGGCTGTTCCCGGTACAACCGTTGTGCCTAAGGAGATCGACTTCGCCGGCTGTTCCTAATGCACGTCGAAGTGAAACACGGTATAGATGTAATTCGTCTTGATATTCAGCAGAACCATACTGCCGCCTACGAAGACATGCCTGCAATCGCAGCCTTCCGGAGGCGGAGGCAAACGGCGCTCGAGGTCCATCGGCACCGGCTCGATTTTCTTTTGCAGCCCAGGCGGTAGAGTTCCGCGCTCTTGCAGTTGCTTTTCAAGGCCTGGTGGAAGGCGGTCCCGCTTTGCAAGCCCCGGCGGGAGATTATTCTGGTGCTGCCGGTACCACTCATTTACCGACTCTCGCTCCGCTGAGCTGTAAGCGTAGGAGTCATCGTGCTTGTCTTTATCCTTGTCGTGGCCTTTTCCATGCCCTTTGCCCTGCGCAACCGCTGCGCTGCAATTCAGGCTGAGTAATGCCGCTGCAATAACCGGAATCCAGGTCTTTGCTTTCACGGGTCCTCCTTCACATACTTCGCGCCGCCGCTCGGGCTGTGCGCAATGTTTCGAGCAGTCCTGCGGCTTTTAATATTAGGAACCTTTGCTTGAACTCAGTCGCGATTCAGTTGAAGGGGCGGTGTCCTGGAAGCAACTTGGCCGGAGGTACAGGGATACGTCTAGACATCCTCGTTTGTGACGGCAAAGTCAATCGCCTTGACTTCTCCGTGCGCGGCTCGCTATAAGATAGCGCCAGACTGACGCCGGTTATCGGCCGTGTTCCCGCAATTCCCCAATTTTGGGTTCACATGAATCTACTCGGCATTGCACTGGTGCTCTCATCGCTGCTGCCGATCCCAGCCGCCGTTCAAGACGTAGGTACGGTCACCTTCATAGAAGGCTCGCTGCGAATAATTCGCGGCACGACAGTGCTTCAGGCAGCCGAAGGAATGCGCGCCTGAGGCAGGGCGATTTTCTCGAGAGTTCCGACAAAGGATTCGCGCAATTGGAATTTACAGGCGCCGCGATTGTTGCGCTCGGCCCTTCGACCCGCATGTATGTCTTCCGGCACGGAGCCGGAGAAAGGGCCGGGAGCGGCGGCACAGGAACGGAACTGGTTCTGTTGAGCGGCTGGCTGAAGGGGCAGTCAGGCGCGCATGCGGGCTCGTATCGGTATGAAAGCCCCGCGCTCGCAGCGACGACTGGAAATGGGACCGTCGTTCTTCACAGCAGTGAAAGTGGCTGCGAAATTTTTGTCGATGCCGGCTCGGCCGCAATCGCTGAGGTGAACCCCAATGGAAGCGTCGGGAAGCCAACAACTGGAAACACAGGACAGTTTTTCTCGCGCCATCAAGGCAAAGGCATCGTCACTGCTTCGCGCCCCATCTCTACCTTCATCGAATCCTTGCCACCGTCATTTCGAGATACTCTTCCGTCGCGCCTTGCTCACTTTACTGGCAAGCCCGTCGAGCCAAAGGTTCAGCATCCAGTCTCGTACGCTGAAGTTCAAGCGTGGCTTACGATGCCCTCGACGTGGCGACGAGGTTTTGTGGACCGTTTCGAGCCGCGATTGAAGGACGCTGAGTTCCGAAAGCAACTTGAGAGCCACGAGGCCGAGTACCCGGAATGGCGGCCAATATTGCATCCGGAGCCGCCCCCACAGCAGAATCCGCCGCCGGCAGCTTCCAATTCCGAGTCACCGCATTCGAGGATGTGAAAATGAAACTTCTGGTGAAATTCAATTTGGTGTTGTGTGCCGTTTTCGCGATAGGTTTCGTCACCGCCGGTTACGTTTGCAATCGCCTTCTGCAACAAAACGCCAAAGCTGAAATCATGGAGAACGCGCGAATCATGATCGAAGCCGCGATTGCCGTGCGGACTTACACCGCCACCCAGATCAAGCCGCTGCTCGAAACGCAAATCAAGTACAGCTTTCTGCCGCAGAGCGTTCCCGCCTATTCGGCAAATTCCTATTTCAGCCAGCTACAGAAGAAATTTCCTGACTATTCTTATAAAGAGGCGACGCTGAACCCGACGAATCCGGTGAATCGCGCCACAGATTGGGAAGCTGATCTAGTCGAGGAATTTCGTAAATCCCACGACAGGAAAGAAATCGTGGGCGAGCGGGACACCCCGAACGGGAGAACGCTGTTTATCGCGCGTCCAATGGCTGTGTCCAGCATGGCTTGCCTCTCCTGCCACGATACGGCGGAAGATGCTCCCCGAACGATGGTCGAGCGCTACGGCAGCGCGAACGGTTTTGGATGGAAATTAAACGATATCGTTACAGCGCAGATTGTTTCGGTGCCCACCCAGGTGGTTCTCCAGCGTGCCAAGTACATATTCAAAACATTCATGTTATCTCTGGCGGCGGTCTTCGGAATTCTGCTGCTTGCCATCAATGCGCTTCTGATTTTCATCGTGATACGGCCTGTGAACCGCTTGTCCGGCATGGCCAGTAGCGTGAGCTTGGGAAATTCGGAAATAAGCGAGTTCCCTGTTACGGGTAAGGATGAGATCTCGGAACTGGCGCAATCCTTCAACCGCATGGCAAGAAGCCTGCTCGAAGCGATGAAGCTGCTTAAGGTTTAAGTGCCGCCATTTCCGTTTGCTCGGTATAGCGAACGCGGATCACAGGGCGGACGAGACTGCTGATGGAGTTCTGCTCGATCACGATTCCGGGAAACCGCCTTCCGCAAGAAACCGGGCGCGCTCGGGCCCATCTTTTAAATGTTCCCCGAGAATAAGGTAGAGCGACCGCAGGTTATCGGCGCGCGTCACTGCCCGGTCGGTCAGAACCCGCGAGATTGGGCCAACGTATCGTGCCAGCAACTCAGCCGCGCGGCGGATCGAGTCCGGGGTAAGTTCCGCTTCACGCGGAGCAGTCGACGGCCGCGATGCGCTTCCTGCTCCTGAACCTTCACACCGAGCCTGAATCTGCGCAAAGCCTTTCAGCAGCTCTTCCCTTCGCGCAAGGAAGGCGTTCCGATCTTTCTTCGAGGGAAGCCTCGCAGCGAGCAGCGCAAACATCTCTTTCGGATCCTGCGCCTCAGCCGCGGTCCGTTGCACGATCATGCCCGCCATCGGTCCGAGAAAAGTGGCGAGATATTTTTCGATGGGCTTCAGCGCCTCGCCTTGCTTCCCTTCCGTATCAAGTTTTACTTTGGAGCTCGAGGATATCGGCTTCGAGGAAGGCGGAGTTCTCGATGCGGAATCGCTCGAGACAGCCGGCAAGATAACTGGCAATTCTGTCGTGGGTATCTCTAGCGGGTCAGGGTCGGAGCCGGTCACAATAATTGACGTGATGTCGCGCAGCACCCGCTGCAATTCCGCGCGCATGTCCGCCGCGTGCTGGAAACGCAGCTTGCGGTCCTTCTCGAGTGCCCGGTTGATGATGTGTTCGAGCTGCGGCGGCAAATCCGGATTCAGCCGCACTGGCGCAACCGGCGCCCGATGGAGAATCGCGTCGGTGATGAGCCCGGACGTCTCGCCCCGAAACGGCAGCGTCCCGGTGGCCATTTCGTAAATCACCACGCCAAAACTGAATAGGTCCGTGCGCGCATCGAGATCTTTTCCGCGCACCTGCTCGGGAGACATGTATGCGACGGTGCCAAGAGTAGTGCCCGGGCTCGTCAGGTCTTCGGGCGCAACGCTTGCTGTTACGAGCGTCGAGATGCGCGAAGTATCCACGATTTTGGGCGATCCGACCGGCGTTAGCTTGGCTAGTCCGAAGTCTAGAATCTTGGCGTGACCGCGTTTGGTGACAAAAATATTCGCCGGCTTTATGTCGCGATGCGTGATGCCTTCGGAATGCGCAGCGTCAAGGCCCTCGGCAACTTCGATGGCCACTTCGAGCAGAAGTTCGAGCGGCATCAGCTTGGAAGTCACCGTGTGCTTCAGGGTCACACCATCCAGAAATTCCATCGCGATGAACGGCTGGCATTGGTGCTGCCCGATTTCGTAGATCGTGCAGATGTTGGCATGATTCAGCGCCGAAGCGGAGCGCGCCTCGCGACGGAAACGTTCGAGCGCTTGAGCGTCGCTGGCTACGTCATCGGGAAGAAATTTCAGTGCAACGAAGCGCCCCAGTTCGGTGTCTTCGGCCTTGTAGACAACTCCCATGCCACCGCCGCCAAGCTTTTCGAGGACGCGGTAATGTGAAATGGTTTGTCCACTAAGCGGGTGAGACTCTGCCATTAGGCGCCATCTTAGGTGCGCTGTGAACCTGAAGTCAATGGAATGCGCGCAGAGAGATGAGAAGCGGACCTTGTCCTAGCAGCACGAATCCGGCCACGTGCGGTCGAAAGATCGCGTCACTTTGAAGTTGGCGGTAGAATCGGGATGCCCTCAGAGAACATCCTATTTGACCGGTAGAAATGCTGCCGCTGTCGTCCCCAAGGAGGACCATATGTACGTCATTACTGGTGCCACAGGAAACACGGGAAGCGTAGTCGCTGAGAAGCTGCTGGCCAAGGGAGAGAAAGTGCGCGTCCTAGGCCGTGACGCGAAACGCCTGGAACGATTTATAAATAAGGGCGCGGAACCGTTCGTTGCTGACGCGACTAGCGCGGAAGCGCTCACGAAAGCATTCTCCGGCGCGAAGGCCGTCTACGCAATAATTCCGCCTAACATCACTTCCTCAGATGTTCGCGCGTACCAGGAGCAAGTAAGCGACGACCTGGCCGCCGCAATCACGAAGAGCGGAGTGAAGCACGCCGTCGTCCTAAGCAGCTTCGGCGCAGACAAACCAGACAGAACTGGCCCCGTGGTTGGGCTGCATAGTCTCGAGACGAAGCTCAACGGCATTGCCGGACTCAACGCGCTCTACCTGCGAGCCGGCTACTTCATGGAAAACATTCTGCCTCAGGTCGGCGTAATCCAATCCTTCGGCATGATAGCAGGCCCGGTGCGGCCTGATTTGCCTGTGCCCATGATCGCTACCCGCGACATAGGCGCTGTAGCCGCAGAAGCTTTGCTGAAACTTGATTTCACCGGGAAACACTCGCGCGAACTACAAGGACCTCGCGACGTGACTTACAACGACGTTGCGAAAATAGTTGGCGCTGCGATCGGCAAGCCTGACCTGAAGTATCAGCAAATGCCTCCGGCACAGTTGAAGCCTGCCTTGGTGCAGATGGGCATGTCGTCCAACATGGTGGACTTGCTGCTCGAAATGGTCGACGCGCTGAATTCTGGCTACATGAAGACGCTCGAACCGCGCTCCGCCGCGAATTCCACTCCCACGACACTCGAAACCTTCGTAGCCGAAGTTTTCGTTCCGGCCTACAAAGGAAAAGCGGCTCGGGCTTAGTCCCAGCGTCCATCGCGCGATGCTTCGTCGTAATGTGACATCACCGCGCTCGAGCACAACTCCGCGCGCTTGACTGTCCGGGGGGAAGGCCGCTAGAATTCGCGTCAGCGCGTCCTCGCCTGGCCGTTCGCGGCCATAGTCGTCATTTTCCAAGGAGACAGCCGTAGCATATCTGTTTCGCTGCAAGACAACAGATCCCTGCACGTCTATCTGGAAAACTTTCGTCCAAATTTCTGGGGAATCTCTCTTCGGAGGAACTCAATGAAGACGTACCATCTGTCTGTTTTGGCGGCCATAGCTCTGCTCCTCGGGATTTCAGGGACCGCTAGCGCGAATAGTTCCGGTTGTTTGGCTCACCGACCTAACTACCTTGAGGGCAAAATTGAAGTGCATTACGATGCCGGCTGCACAGGCCACGACGAGCCGGAACTTGATCCCGTCTCCAGCGCGCCAGGTTCTGCACGCGATCTCACTTGGACAGTGGTGCTGCCGAGCGGCGGCACATTTCCCGTCTCGGCTGTGGGTCCAACATTTTGGTTTGGCGGCACGGTGACTGACCCCAGCAGCCTGTTCGGCCAGGCTTTCGTTGAGCTCCAGTTTTATCCAGACGGAATCGTGACGAACTGCACTCCCAACGGTGGTTTCGTTCTGAAGTTCGCGGCCGACTCTTATTCCGTCTGCTCTCCGGTTTGGAAACTGACTCAGACCGGAACGCCCGGCGTGTTCCACGAAACCGCGGCGTTCAACGCCATGCTCACCGACGGCACCGGTGCGAACAATCCGCTGGTCATGCACGCCGGCGACACGATCACAGTCCACTGGTTCACTACCTCAGCGGCGGACGGCTTCCACGTCACCGTCACCGACCTTACCACCGGCGGTTCGGGCACGATCGTATTGAACTCGCAGAGTGACGGGCCGCTCATGCCGGCCTTTGACACCCAGACAATCGGGAACGCGCTCGGCTGGGGCGCCGTGTTTGACACTCCGAACTCATTCGTCTGGGAAATCGGCCACACCTCGAATTTCACTAGCCCCGCGGGTGCGTTCTGCGTCCCCGGAGAGACCAACTGCCTGTCTTATGACGCACCAGCCTGGGCGGGCACTTCGCCGATCCAGATCAAATCGGTTGCGTTTGGCGATGGCTCAACTGCGAAGAGCTGGGCCGCGGTGAGCGATTTGGGTGGCAAGGCGGAGGTCCTCGCGAGCTGCAGCGTTTACGGCGGCCCCTTCTGCATCTATCCGTGGTACACGCTCGGCAAAAGCGGATTTCACTACGGTGTGGATTTTCCGGACACCGTCAAGGATTACGGCCAAGCCGACCAATTCCAACAGACCACCAACTGTGGAGGACCTTTCGGCCCGGACAGCACTTACTGCGTTACGGCCTTGAAGTAGCCGAACGCCCGTCGTCGTTTCCGCATCAACGCATTCGCCTCCATCGCTTAGCGAGCGCTCTGCGGAGTTGTGCGCGCGTCGCAGCAAACTGGCAGTTGTGCGCGAATCTTCCGCCAATTCGTTGACTTAGTTTTAGGCTCGCTCTAAACTGCATCCCCGATGCCCGACCCCACTCCCCTCGAAGGCCGCACTTTCTCCCACTATCGCATCCTTGAAAAGCTTGGCGGCGGTGGCATGGGTGTTGTCTTCCGCGCGGAAGATATGAAGCTGAAGCGCTTCGTCGCCCTGAAATTTCTGCCAGACGACGTCACCAAGGATCCTTTGGCGCTCGAACGCTTCCGTCGCGAAGCGCAAGCCGCCTCCGCGCTGAATCATCCCAATATCTGCACGATTCACGACATCGACGAAGACAACGGCATCCCCTACATCGCGATGGAGCTGCTCGAGGGCGTCACGCTCAAGCATCGCATCAACGGCCAGCCCGTCCCGCTCGATCAGCTTCTCGAAATCGGCATCGGAGTCCTCGACGCGCTCGAAGCCGCGCACGAACGCGGCATCGTTCATCGCGACATCAAGCCCGCCAATCTTTTCGTCACCGATCGCAGCCGCGCCAAAGTTCTCGATTTCGGCCTCGCCAAACAAGTCGCCGGACGCGCCGTCGCCGAAACCGTCACTGCGGGCGGAGTCCTCGACACCGATCCGAATCTTACCAGCCCCGGCATAGCGCTTGGCACTGTCGCCTACATGTCGCCTGAGCAGGTCCGCGGCGAAAAGCTCGACGCTCGCTCTGATCTTTTTTCTTTTGGCCTCGTCCTCTACGAGATGGCCACCGGCCAGCAGGCTTTCTCGGGAAATACCACCGGCGTAATTTTTGCCGCGATTCTCGAGCGCGAACCCGTTCCCCCCGCGCGCCTGAATCCCGCGCTGCCCGTCGAGCTCGACCGCATCATTGGCAAAGCGCTCGAAAAAAATCCGCGCCTGCGTTACCAAACCGCGCGCGACATGGCCTCTGACCTCGAGCGTCTCAAACGCGACACCAGCTCTGGCCGGTCTGCGCAGGTGAAATACGTCGAGCATCCCGGCTCAGGTTCGACGCCGGCCGTTAGCGTGGCGGCTTCAGTGCCACAATCGAGCGCGCAATCGGCAGTCGCGCGCGGTTCATCGGCAAGTTACGCTGCTTCCGCTGCCACTCCTGCCGTTGCACGCGGCGCAAGCGGATCAGGCTCCGTCGCCGTCCAGGCCGCTCGCGAGCACAAAGGAAAACTCATCATCGGCGCCATCGTCGCGCTCGTGGTTCTTGCCGTGGCAGGCTATGGCGTTTTCTCGCTCCTCCGCGGCAAAGCCGCGATGCTCTTCCAGAATTTCACGATCACACAAATCACCAACACCGGAAAATCCGTCAATGCCGCCATCTCCCCCGACGGCAAATACGTCGTCAGCGCGATTGTCGATAATGGCCTCCAGAGCGTCTGGCTCCGCAATATTCCCACTTCGAGTGACACGCAAGTGCTTCCTCCCGCGCCGCGCAGTTACAACGGTTTTACTTTCTCCCCGGACGGAAACTATATCTACTTCAGCCGTTCGGAAAACACCTCCGAGACCGTTCGCTTCATCTATCGCATTCCCGTGCTCGGCGGCGCGCCGCAAGTCGTGGCGAAGGACGTGGACTCAAACGTTTCGTTCTCTCCAGACGGCCGCCTGATCACTTATGTCCGTCAGAATGACCCCGAAATCGGCCGGTATCACTTGCTCATCGCCAGCGCCGATGGCTCCGCCGAGCACTCTCTGGCGATCGGTTCCACCGACGACGCGCCCACCAGCGTGGCGTGGTCTCCCGACGGAAAATTGGTTGCTGGCGCGGTATTTCACAACGACCGCGGTCTTACTTCGCTCGAAGCCGTCCAAGTCGCGTCTACCGTAGCGGACGCCCACTGGCAGCCGCTCGCCTCGGTGAAGGCCAGCGTCGTCACCGATCTCGCCTGGCTGCCGGACATGCGCGGCTTGCTGATTTCCCATCTCGGCCGCGAGTCTGGCTACAGCCGCAATCAGATTGCCTATGTCGCGCTTCCTTCCGGTGAAACCACCGCGATCACCAAGGACACCAACAACTATTCCAACCTGAGCCTCTCCGCCGACGGAAAGACCATCGCCACCTCGCAGCAAAAAGCGTCTCGCACCTTTTACCTTCTGCCCGCCGACGGTGGCGGCGCCAATGCTTCTCCGCGCCCGATCTTTGAGCAGGAGCGCGACATCGCCAATTTCGCGTGGGCTGGCAACGACCAGATTGTCGTCTCCGAGGCCGATAAGCTCGTACGCTTTTCGCTCGACGGAAAATCTCGCGCAGTCCTCGCCACCGATCCCAATGCGTTTCTCAATGCGCCCGAAACCTGCTCCACGGCGGCGGCGCCGGGCTCGAACGCGCCCGAATCGCACCGCATCGTATTCGCCTGGGCTGGGCATGCCGAGAATGCTACCGGACGCAGCATCTGGCGCGTCGATCTCGATGGTTCCAATCTCACTCAGCTCACCACAGGACACGGCGATCAGGATCCCAGCTGCTCGCCTGATGGCAAGTGGGTTTATTTCATCAACAACAATCCCGACCGCATTCGCCGCGTCTCGATTGATGGCGGCGCGGTGGAAGACGTGCCCGGCACCACGATTCCCAATACGATTTACGGTGGTTTTGCCGCGCACATTTCCCCCGATGGCTCCAAGCTCGCCTTTGTCATCACGGAAGCCTCGCAGGCAATGACTGCCCCGGGAACCCCGAGCGACGAGAAAATCGCCCTCGTCAGTCTCGATCCCGCTTCCAAAGGCACGCGCCAGTTGCTTACGCCCAATCCGCATATCACCGGCAGCGTCCATTTCACACCCGACGGCAAATCCCTTGCCTACGCCGTCCGCGAAAATGGCGTCGACAACGTCTGGATCCAGCCCATCGACGGCGGCACCGGCCACTACATCACCAAGTTCGCCTCCGAACAAAGCCGTGGCGGCTTCGCCTGGTCCCCCGACGGCAAAACCCTCGCCATCCTCCGCGGCCGCCTCGATTCCGACGTGGTCCTCCTCCGCGACACAGGCTCCACCCGCTAGCGATTCTCTACCGCCTCATTTGGAGTGCGACGGCGCACGCGCCGTCTTTTTTTCACGGCGCGTCATATTCGCCTGGTCACTCGCACATTCGCGCGCAATCGGTTGACCTGCTCGTACATCGCCGAACAACTTCGACCTCAAGCGCCCACATCCCCCGTCGTGCCGCTCAAAGCTACTTTGTTGAAACACGATCTTTTGAGCTCGCCAAGGGAAGCCACATTCCACACGATTTTGCGTTTTCTTTCATCATCCACTTAATACCGGGAAAACAGCACAATCGTCGCTTTCCAGACGCAAGCATGTCGCACGCTTTCTCGATGCGGCGCCTGCGCGTCTCCGCTTGCTTCGCTGAGCTTATCGAGAAAACCCAATCCCGCCGCGCCATTGGTGTAATGTCCTCCCACCCTGCCTGTGCCAGCGGGGCTCCTGCAAGGGCTTGGCGTAGATCGATCGGCACCCTCACCTCTGGTTCTTCTCCGGCCCGCGTGATCTCCACTATCACCGTCTCTACGGCACCTGCGCCTGCGGCATCGCGCATGGTCTGGTTAACCCTGAGCCAGTGACTTCCTTTGCCGTTCGGTCCGAGAGCGGCTCGAAATGGAAAGCTATTGATCGTTCCCTCCACCATCGTCCGGCCTCGGGATGGAAGCTTCGCACTCGTGCTCTTGGGCAGGGTTAGGGCCCACCCATTCTTTTCGTTCGTCTTAGGTCGGAAGAATTTCGCACTGAAGCGAATCGTTGACTTGGTTTCTTGCAGTTTGGTCGGTTTCATTCGAAGTCTCCCCACGTTCCTCGCCCTACGAACAGCGCCGGCCTTTTTTTACGATTCTCTTCCTGCACCACAAGTTTGCAAGCCCTTTATCCAATCCGGCCCCGAGTTTTCACTGCCGACCGGAGCGCTATATTGGACACATATCCATGAATTACCTGATTTGCTTTCTCCTGCGCTTTGTTATAGTTCGCGGGTCACTCG
This sequence comes from uncultured Acidobacteriota bacterium, assembly GCA_963721825.1. Taxonomy (GTDB): domain Bacteria; phylum Acidobacteriota; class Terriglobia; order Acidiferrales; family UBA7541; genus Palsa-295. Next base: position 302,883 of record CAVRLE010000007.1, read on the forward strand.
CGAAGCTCGCCGTTCGAGGCGAGCGCTTTTGGGCTTCCGCGCGACAGCGCCCGCGCCGCCCAGATTCGAGCGAGCTGCCTTCCCCTTTTCTTCCCGATTCCGTTGTGTCCAGATTCGGGCGTATCCTTGTCCTCAAGGCCAAAGGAGAAGTAAGTGCGCATCCTTACACCAACCGAGAATAAGCGCATCAACGAGATGATCGGCTTCGTCGGGCTGAGCCTGGCGGTGCTGCTCGCGCTCAGCTTGCTTTCCTACTCGCCGCACGATGCGTCGTTCAACGTGGCTGCGCGCGCTCCGGCATCAAGGCCTGCGTACAACTGGATTGGCCCGGTCGGCGCGCACATCTCCGATCTCTTCTTCCAGTTCTGCGGCTTCAGCGCGTTTCTTTTTCCTGTCGCGATGATTCTGGTGGCGTTGCGCTGGTTCCGCAGCCAACTGCTGGAAGCGCCAGTTGCGAAGCTGATTGGGTCCGCGATGGTGCTCTCGTCGCTTTCCGCGGGCATGGTGCTGCTGCATTTTCCGGATGTGCGTGGGGCGCTGCCATCTGGCGGATTGCTGGGTACGGTACTGGCGCAGGGTTTGCGCGCGGCATTCAATCCGATTGGCGCGCTGTTGGTGACATCCGTTACTTTTTTCACGGCGCTCTTTCTCACCACGAGTTTTTCGCTTCGCGCCGCTGGTGCGTGGCTGAAGAAGCCGACGAATCCCGAGGGAATTTTCGGGAAGCTTTCCACGCGCCTCAGGGACTGGCGCGAGGAACGCGAATCGCAACAACTGAAGAAGCGCGTCGAGGAGATCAAAATCGCCGGGCGTCCCGCGGTGGCGCCACAACGCGTGTCCGCATCAGCGCGCGAAACCCTTCCCGCTGTGGATGAAGAGGAAGACGAGGAGGATCACTCCGCCGATGCTGATCTGGACGTCGATGCGCGTGTCGCCCCCGGGCCTGCCGTAATCAAGTTCCACGAGCAGGAGCGCGTGACGCCACCTCCGTCGAAAAAGACCACACGCGAACCGAAGATCGCCCAGGGTAGGACGTCTTACCGGCTTCCCTCTCCAAACTTGCTGCAGGCAGCCGAGCGCGGCGAGAAAATGACGGAGAGTGAGCTGAAGGAATACGCTCGCGCGATCGAACTCAAGTGCCAGGAATTCGAAGTGAACGGGCAGGTGACGCAGATCAATCCCGGCCCGGTGGTGACCACGTTTGAATTCAAGCCGGAAGCGGGCATCAAGTACAGCCGCATTACAGGACTCGCCGAAGATCTGTGCCTAGCCCTGCGCGCCGAGTCCATTCTAATTGAACGCATCCCCGGAAAATCCACCGTCGGAATCGAAGTGCCGAACCCGCATCGCGAGACCATTGCTCTACGCGACATCGTTGAGGCGCCCGAATTCAGCCACTCGCCCTCGAAGCTCACCATGCCGCTGGGCAAGGATTTAATCGGTAGAATTCGCGCGGCCGATTTGACTCAGATGCCGCACTTGCTCATCGCCGGCTCGACCGGTACGGGCAAGAGCGTGTTCATCAATTCCCTGCTGATGGGCATGCTGTACAAGGCAACGCCGGAAGAATTGAAACTGGTGCTCGTCGACCCGAAGCAGGTGGAGCTGGGAATTTATTCCGACATTCCGCACCTGCTGACGCCGGTGGTAACCGACGCGAAGGTGGCGGCGAACGTCCTGCGGAATGCGACGCGCGAAATGGAGCGCCGACTGAAGATGCTGGCCGGGCGCAGTGTGCGCAACATCGCGCAGTACAACCAAACGTTCGAAAAAGGCCACTCGCTTTCGCTCTTTGAAAATTCAGAGGAAGAAGAAGCAAAGCCGCTGCCTTACGTGGTGATCGTCATCGACGAATTGGCCGACCTGATGATGGTGGACACGAACGGCGTGGAGGAATCAATCACGCGGCTCGCGCAGATGGCCCGCGCCGTGGGCATTCATTTGATTCTCGCCACGCAGCGGCCCTCAGTAGACGTGATTACCGGTTTGATCAAGGCGAATTTCCCGGCTCGCATTTCGTTCCGCGTGGCCAGCAAGATTGACTCGCGCACGATTCTCGATGCGAACGGTTCGGAATCGCTGCTCGGCAAAGGCGACATGCTGTATCTGCCGGCGGGATCGTCGCGGCTGCACCGCATTCACGGCCCTTACGTCCACGAATCGGAAGTGACGGCCGTGTGCGAATTCTGGCGCGACCAGGCCAAGGCGATCTACAACGAAGAGTTGCTCAAGCTGCCACGCGATGAAAATTCCGCGAAAGGCGGAGGCGACGACGCGGGCGACGGCGAGGATGTAGACGACGAACTCTACCAAGATGCCGTGCGCGTGGTCTGCGAGATGGGCCGCGCTTCTACTTCCACTTTGCAGCGCAGGTTACGCGTGGGCTATGGCCGCGCGGCGCGCCTGATTGATCTGATGGAAAAAGATGGAATCGTCGGGCCCCCCGATGGCGCAAAGCCTCGCGAAGTGCTGAAGGCAAAAGGCTGGATGAAAGAATTCGACGACTCGATGAAATAAGCTGGCAAAATAGTTCGCGGGCCGAAGCGATCTTTTGCTCCGGCCCGCGCCCCCCTGAACTTCTTATGAGGCACTCACCGCTTGATCACCTTATCCGCGATTAACGTGGGGTTCGGAGATCCCGCGAACAGTAATCCGCGGAGCGATACCGACATACCGTCCGTAAGGCTGCCCACTCCGGCAACATTGTTGAAGTTTGTCTGTCGCGACGTCTGCACTTGAATCGTCTGGATACCCGCCGAAGTGAAGACGTCGGGAAGATTTCCGACGTTGAAGTTTGCTCCCGAGGGTGCGCCGGAGACGGCTGCGGTGAAACTCGCCATGCGAAGGTGGACGCGATCGGTCGTAATCGTGACTGCCGCCGGTGCCGGACCGCCACTCATCGAGCGGTTGCGCACTTGCACCGTTTGCCCCGGCAGCAGTTGGGAAGTGTCAGTGGCGCCTTCGAACGCCGACTGCAGGGACGATGGCACGTTAAGGCCGTCGGAATCGACGCGGAAGGAAACGCCACCGCCGGTGGATAGCGTGACGGTCACGGGATTTCCGACGGAAACATTCGCGATGTTGGACATCTCATCCAAGACTACGATTTCGAATTGCGACGGGCTGTCAACTTTGAAGACGACGCCCTCGAGATCGTCGTTGCCGCCGTTTCCGTTTTCATTTTCGTTTTCGGTTTCGTCATCCGCGAGCTCCACTTTCTTGGCTAAAAACGATCCTGACACCATGAGTAGCAGATCGGCGTCGACACTCTGGCCATTCTGGAGGCAGGAAACGTTCGCCGCGGCGCAGTTCGTAAAATCTTTGAACTGAGTATTGCTGTCCGTGGTGACGATGATGTTCCCCATGGAGGTGGCAAGCGTGAACTGGCTGCCGCTGACCGCTTGCACGGTGCCGCTCACGTCGTCGAGGTCTTCCAGTTCCCCGTTGTTTTCACCCGTCTGGGGCTGCGCGGTGACGGCACTGGGAGAGCTGAAGTCCACCGCGAGAGTATTCGAGACGACCGTTGCGAGATTCACGTCCACAAGCAGGCCGCTTTGGGTGTTTGCGGAGATATTGAACGGACCATTGACCGTGGCTGCCAGGACAGCAGTGGGTTCGATCTGGCAGACGGCGTTCGGAGCGCAACCGGCCAAAGTTGCGCCCGTATTGTTCTGGAACGTGAGCTCGGGATTGGCGAAATTGAGGTTGAGCGTGGAGTAATTGCCGGCCGGTATACTGGCGGTGCTTAGAAACGTGGCCTCGGTTTCTAGACTTTTTAGCTCGATGCGAATTGGAGACTTGCCGCCGAGCAAGTCCGCATTCCCCGGGCTGAGCGTCGCGCCCGTCAAGGAAACTTCGAAACTGAGAATCGTGACGCCGGCCGGAGGAGCGTCCGTCATCGAAAGACTCACCAGCGCGTCATTGTGGTCGTTACGAGGGTTCATCGGCGAATAGTTGCCGCAGCTTGCGAGAAAAACGAACGAGAGGGCGACTGCGAAAATCGAAAACAAAACTCTTCGCATCTGGGTTTCTCCTTCGAGCTTATGCAATGCGCCGATCTTAGTCGCGCGTGACGGTGCGATTTGTCACGGAGTTGTCAAAAGAATGTCAGATGAATGTCGCCGGAGTTTCGCCCTCAAAGCAAAAGGTAACGCGGTGCTGCTATAGCGCACACATCGGCTCGGCCGATCTAGTTGAAGGAGTTATACTGTGTCCAAGGCTGGGTCCCTGCATGCAGAAAATTCTCGTCGTAGAAGACGGTAAGGCGGTGCAGCGCGCGCTGAAGAGGCTATTTGCGTCCGAGGGTTTTAGCGTCGAAATTGTGGCGAATGGCGAGCAGGCCTTGACCGAAATGAAGCGGATGAAGCCCGACCTTGTGATGCTGGATCTCGGACTGCCTGGGCTGCCCGGGCGTGAGGTGTGCCGGCAAATGAAGGCGCACGCACCGACCGTGCCTATCATTATCTTGAGCGCCAAAACTGACGAATGGGACAAGGTGAGCCTGCTTGATTTGGGCGCGGACGATTACGTGACAAAACCATTCAGCCCGCGAGAGCTTCTCGCGCGGGTGCGAGTCTCGTTGCGGCGCAGCCAGGCGCCCCAGGCCGAACCGCTGGCTACGTTTGGAGAAATCGCCGTGGATTTCGCCAAGATGGAAGTAACCCGAAACGGAGAGGCGGTGAGCCTGACGGCGCAGGAATTCAAAGTATTGAAATATTTCACACTGAACCCGGAGCGCGTGGTTTCGCGGGAAGAACTGCTCAACGAAGTATGGGGATACACGAATTACCCATCCACGCGCACGGTGGACAACCACATCCTGAAGCTGAGGCAGAAACTTGAGAGCGACGCGGATGCGCCGAAATATTTCCGGACGATCCACACGGTGGGATATAAGTTTGTGCCGCGGGACGAAGAATAGAAGGTGCGGGGCGCGACGCCATTCAGCGGATCCGTTCTAAAATGCAAATAGCAAGACTCGGGATGCGAGCGAAGTTTCTGCTCGTGCGACTTTCGATCGCTGTTCTGCTCACTACAGTGGTTATCCTCGTGGTCCGTTATCAATTTGGCGCCCGAGCCGAGCAAAGGATATCGGGAGAGTTACAGCAATGCCACGAACGATTTCTATCGCTGGAATCGCAAACCGACGCGATGCGCGCGCAAACGGCGGCAATTCTCGCGGCAACACCTGGAATGTACGGAGCCCTGACGTCGAAGGACGAAACCCAGCGCGAATTGGCGCTTCAGAGTTTCGCGCGCAAGGCAGGCGCCGATTTTGTTGCCATTATCGATGGTCAAGGACGAATAGCGGGATTCATGAAATTGGGCGCCGCCTGGGATCGGGACACGTTGGATCACTTGAATGCGGAATGGAGCGGCGAGCGCACGCAGGATGCGGTGCGGTACGTTGACGGAAAGCTCTGCCGAATGCACCGTTACGTGCTGGGTTCCGAGGGCCTCGATACGCAGCCGCCAGGCGCGGTAATCGTGGGATCGGAGATGGGCGCGCGTCTCGCAAGAGAGTTGAGTGCAATGTGTTCTTGCGACATCGCGTTCGTGTACGGCGATTCGACCATCGCTTCGACGCTTAGCCCTGAAAAAGACAGGAGCCTGTCGCGTGAGCTGGCCACACTGCGCGGAGGTTCATCAGCCGAGCCAAAGGCTCTCTCGCTCGGAAGTGAGCCCTACCGCGCGAGCCTGCTTCCGATTTCAGCTCCGCCGTCATCCGCCGCATTGATCACGCTGAAATCATTCGAAGCAACGAGAATCCTGCAGTCGGAATTCACACGGCTCATGCTGCTGCTGGCGTTGGTGGCCATGGTGATCGGGTTCATGCTGGTATTGCGAGTGTCGGACACATTTGCAAAGCCTCTCGGGAACCTAGTGAGGGCGGTACGCGCTCTCGAGAAAGGCGACTTCAACTATCCAGTGAAGGTTCAATCAGGCGACGAACTTGCTGAGGTTATGCAGTCGTTTGAGCAGATGCGTTCGAGCCTGCGGGAGACACAGCAGCAGCTGCTGAGGAACGAACGGCTGGCAACGATCGGCCAGATGGCCAGCTCGATTTCACACGATCTGCGGCACCAATTTACTTCCATTGTGGCTAACTCCGAATTTCTGAGCGAAGACGGGCTGACCTCCGAGCAGCGGCAAGGCTTTTACCAGGAAATACGAGGTGCTATCGATCAATTAACGGATCTAGTTGAGTCGCTGCTCGAGTTTTCCCGCGGGCGCGAGTCGCCCCGACTCGTGATGGCAAACGTGGAAGACGTTGTGGAACGCACGGTGCGGACGGTCCGGATGCGACAGGAGTTTCAGTCGGTGGAAATCCGGGTTGAGTGTCCCGCCTCGATTGAGTGCATGATCGACCCTTCCAAGATTAGCCGCGCTCTGAATAATTTAATCGTGAATTCGTGCGAAGCTGTGCCACCAGAATCCGGGCGTGTTGAGGTTGCGGTTTCGACGTCGCGCCGCCTCCTGGAGATTCGCGTAACAGATAACGGTCCAGGAGTTCCCGAGGCGGTGCGCGCGAATCTGTTCCAACCATTTGTAAGCCACGGAAAGCCGAATGGCACTGGGCTGGGGCTTGCGATTGTGCAGAAAGTTTTTCGGGATCAAGGGGGAGAGGCGGTACTAGAGTCGAGTGAAGCGGGGCGGACCGTATTCAGGCTGACCCTTCCCCTCTCGGGGTAGATCTTCTTGCCTCAGGCCCCGGGCAGATGGACCTGAACCGTGGTGCCCGAGCCGGTCGAGGCAATTTTAAATTTTCCCCGCTGCTCCTGAAACTCTGTCCTTCATGCCAGTCAATCCCAGACCGAGAAGAATCGCGACGAGCATACAGGTGAACGTGCGGCCGTGATTTGATCGGTGTTTCAGGTCGGCAGCACTTTGGTCCGTCCAGCTTTATTCTCCCCAACTTGCGACGAAGTAGTCCATAAAAAGCTGTATTGCGCCGCCTGCTGAAACCGAGTTAACACTTCCTTAGAAAGCCCATCCCTTGTTCTCAGGTGATTTCGGAGGCATCCGTGCAGAAGAAACCAAAAGTATTGTTTCTCTCGAGGGGCAATGCGACTCGAGGCCAGATGGCCGAGGGTTTGTTACGGTTTCTGGCTGCGGACCGGTTCGACGCGACCAGCGCCGGAATCGAGCCCGGCACGCTGAATCCTACGGCTATCGAGGTGATGAAGGAAGCCGGCGTGGATATTTCGCATCAGCAGGCGAAGAACGTGAAGGAGCTGCTAAAAGAACATTTTGCTTACGTGATTACCGTATGCGACCTAGCTCGCGAGCGGGCGCCTATATTTCCGTTTACCCCGAATCTTGTTCACTGGAGTATCTATGACCCTGAAAGCGCGCAGCACTCGGCGGAAGAGAAACGGATTATATTTCGGCGCGTTCGGGACGAGATTCGAGCGAAGATAGAAAGCTTTCTCAGCGAAACCACCAAGGCAAAACCGCAACTTTCCAAGACTGCAGAAGCGAGATAGCGCCAATCCCTTGACAAACGGACCCCGCCCGGCGTTTTGCGACGACGCTGAGTTCTAGCCTGCGTGGATGCGGTCGAGGGGAACCTCTACTTCATTGATGCCGCGAAACGAGAAGAGTAGCCGGACGAGATACTTCGGCGGATCCTCGGAGGTCTGCTTCACGATGTTTCCTACCGCGTCCGTGACGGCGGCGTGGAAGGTGACGCTTTCCACTTGCATACCGGCGAGATTGACCCGGACGAGCTGTCCCGGTTTGAGCGTGGATCCCATTGGACTCTTCATTCTCGCGCCTGCTGTCACTCTTGTCCACTTTACCGGAGCGCGAGCTTGATGCCTCGCTGCCGGGTCAGGTGAGGCTCTGCGACGGCTATGCGGGCTAGTACATGGGTGCGAAAGCCACGTCATGTGAAAGCGCCGGGCTTGAATGAGCGAAAGATATCTTTTGTGTACACAATCGGCTGGAATCGGCTTCTTAACCCTCAAAAACACGGATGCAGGTTGGTCTCGGGATTGCTTTCTCATCATCGGGGTCGGGGGCCACGCGTTGTATGCGGGATCGGTTTGAAAAAGGGGACAAGCATTTGGGGCCCAGTTTTGGGAAACGGTTTTTCAGGAAGTTTTATTTTTGGCGGTTCGAAGCGCTGGCGGCTCTGGCTTTCGTAGCTCTTCTGGGCTGGTCATTCTTGATACCGGGCGCGACGTCGAGTGCCGGCAGCCGAGATAATTCGATTCGTGGGGAAGGCACCGCCGCTTCGCCGTTTGAATTCACTTCCCTTCCAGTCTTTACTGCTCTTCGCGATCGCGACGCAGCCAGCTGGCGGCCAGTTTATCCCTACTCGATTATTCCTGGCGGCGTAGTGAGCGCGGCGGAATTGCGCAGTGCCGTGGCGCATGATCCGGTGGTCGCGGCGCACTACGCTGCATTTGATCTGGCGAATGCGCGTGTGGTCCAGGTGAAAGAAGCTCGCTCCGTGTACATTTCCTATCGTAGAGGCGACGATGTCTTCTGGACCTCGAAGAAATTGCGCCTCGCTGCTGGGGAAACATTGATCACTGATGGTGAGCACATTTCGCGGACTCGCTGCGGCAACCAAGTCTCCGATGAACCGCGCATGCCGGTCTCACTGGCCGGCGATCCGGAGCCGCAGATGCTGGACACGCCGGTTCCATACGAAATCATCGAGCCATTCGTCGCGTCCATCGGCGGTGAGATTGGGGGCGGCGGCATTCCGGCCGACGCGGTGCCGTCTTTCACACTCGCCAGTGCAGGAGGCGGTGTTGGTGGAACGATTAGCGGGCCAGGAATTTCGGCTGTGCCTATAATTCCAGCTACCGGCGGGGTGTTTACTGGGCCGGGTAACTCACCTCCAATTTCGACTCCCGAACCCGGTACTTTCATTTTGCTCTCAACCAGCCTCGGCGCTGCCTGCCTCTTTCGCAAACTCCGCAAGACATAGTTTTGGTCCAGGCCGAGCGCAAGCTAAGTAGCTTCTGGAAACGGGCTGCTGGAGGCAAGGTGCTGCCTGGAAGTGGAATGGTGCCGAGGGCCCGAATAGTATCACGCGTAGGTTCCCCTTTGAAGTCTCACTAGCCGCAAAAAAGAACCCGAAAAATCGATCAGCCTGTCCCTCCGGCGGTCATTTGATGCGACCAGCGAAGTAATTCTAACTGTGCGCCAGATGCCCGTGTGTGGGCGCTTGGCGTCCATCTTCGTCGGGTGGGGATAGTTTCTGAGTGTCTGCCGTGGAAGGTCCTCCTTCCGAACCGCCTCTGTGCGGCTCCTTGGTCGGCGGCAGTTCCTCTGACTATCCCCTTTCCGACCTGACCAGGGAGCGAACGAAATGAAAGACTTTGTCATTGAGAATAGACCAGACGGCACTGTCAACTGCTTCTCCCCTGCAAAGCTGTGGAAACGCCGGGAGGAAAACTCGTCTTACACCTGGGAAAAAATAAGTATGGACGACCCTACCCGCCCTCCGCGTTCAGTTAGTGATGAGACTGCAGCGAAATTGGAACACATCTTCGAGACACAGAGTCCAGTTAAAATTCGGCGGTTCCCCCGTGACATACCTCCGAAAGGCACTAAATACCACAAGTATAAAAATATAAATATAGATATTAGAATAATGTTGCGACAATACAAAGGATACAAATCAGAACGATACGATGTTTACTTCGGGGGATGCACCGCTAATTACGTATTTTATGAGGTGTCAGACGAAGAGTCGTTCGAATCCAATCAACCAGTTAATTATCAATCGTCCTTGCATGAGCGCCTCGAATCGATTCGCCAGTATTACGAGAATAAGCGGGAATCCTTCGAGAAACAGAGCCGGCGACAAGACGATGTGGAGTCTGACGGCAGTCGACGGAACGATTCGACAGTCGCAGTCAAACGCACAAAACACGGAGTCACGATTCCGAGCAATGACGGCAAACACTCGTTTGGCATCGGTGTGTGGAAATCGACGAAGTATAAGGGCCGAACTACAATCTGCCTGTTCGTCGCTGGGAGGCGCTTATTGTACACAGTCGACAAGGAGCATATGGCAGCTCTGCGGAACGAAGTTGCTCGAGGTGAGCCTACGTAAATTGCAAGGCTTACGTAGATATAGTAGATATCGTAGGCCATGAGCTATACGTAGGCCGGTATAGAACCGGCCATACAGTATGCTCAGGCAGTAATAAAAATTATGAAAGTTGGCAGCCTACGTAAGCCTCTTGTTTCACAGCCAGCGACAAGGGAGTGATTTGCGCGGCTTACGTAATATGTGCATCAGGTTCCGGTGAATAGGACTGAAAACATCGCACAGTTCAACAGAATTTCAGCGAATACCTTTCTTTCCGTACGGGTCTCGTAGGGGGCGAAAAGGAGTGCAGGGTGGGACGCTGACAACAAATTAAATCCTCGAGTTGTTGTGGACGACGAGAGTTGATTTTGACCACCGTTTTAGGGTCGTGGGGTTAGCCCGATGCTTCGAAAGGTCGTTCTCATGGCATAATGTTATCGCCCGAGAGGACGATACAATGCCGAAATCGATCAAGCGTTATGCCGAGGACAACATCACGGCTCAGTACGACAAGAATGCTTCGGAATTGATCGCAGAAGCAGTTAGGTGGGAACGAGAGGCCGATACTGCGACAACACGTGAATCGGCCACGGAATACCGCGCGAAGGCGCAGGAATTGCGCAACCGGGCTTTGGAGGCGCTTCAACTTCGGAAAGCGCTGTAGCAAATTACCTGAGTCTGACACCATCCCAACCCGATCCTTGCAAGACGCCACAATTTTGTTTTCTTGTGGTGGGCCTCCCTAGGCACATTTAGCCGAGTGTTTTGGCGTGGAAGCTATCGAGGTCTTCGTCCTCTACGGTGAAGCTGATCTCAATTGGTTTGCAGCATACTTCGCAGTCTTCCACGTAGGTTTGGCGGCCAGCGGACAAGTCCAGCACCATCGAGATTTCTTCTCCGCAATATGGACAGGTGAATTCGTGTTCCACTGGAGAAGAAGATACAGCAATCGATCCGGCACGACAACGGTACCTGCTGGATCTGTGATGTCACCGTTTTTAGCAAATGAGGATGAGGACTCCCCGGCCTCTTAGACGGCATTCCGAAATACGAAATATTTTTCCTGAGAATCGCGTCAGCTAAGGCCAGATTTCTTACAGCCCGCGGAAGAGTTCGGAAATCGAAATTCTAAGGGCACGCGCTATTTTTTGAACATTGACCAACGCAACGTTGCGTTCGCCGCGTTCAATGCCGCCAATATAGGTCCGTCCAGGTCGCACAGGTCGGCGAAGGCTTCCTGGGAAACTCCCAGTCTATGCCGCCGTTGTCGGACAGCCTTGCCAAAACTGATGCGAATATTGTCCATTTACCGTTGCGCGTCATCTTTGTTCCTCGAAGCTTATGTGTCCACGGACTATGAGTATCATTGATCCAGTCATGGCAAACGGTTCATTCCAAGGTACATCCGCTGCGGTTGGTGCGAAGCTGCGCTCAGTGGGTTGCCAAAGCACAAATCGACTCAGTGCATAAAGGACTCCGGGGAATCTACGCGCTGCATCGGCATCGCCCGCGGATAGGAAAGTACGACGTGGTGTATGTCGGGATGGCAGACGGCCGAGCGGGAATACGTGCTCGCCTAAATGCTCACGCCAATAGCAAACGGAAACGCAAGCTGTGGACTCATTTTTCAATCTTCGAGGTTTGGCCGAACGTCACGGAAGCAGAAATAGTTGAACTTGAAGGCCTCTTCAGGGAAATCTACCGTAAAGACAAGCGAGCGAATGCGCTGAATCGACAGCGCCGATGTCGTCAGCTGCAAAATGTACGGATTCGCGATTGGAACGAGTAACGACTCCAACAAAATTCAGCTCCCAGGCGTACCACCTGCGAAAGCGTCTCGTTTTGAGATAGGTAGTGATAATCCCTGCCAGCTCAACCGGTCGATGCAACACCATCCAGTGCGTTGATTCGACATTGCTTCCGCGGGAGAACCGTCCGTTTGGCTGTATTCGATCAAAACCTAACTAGGGCAGCGTTCCGGCTGATCTGACCCCAGCCAGCGCTTTTAGCTATTGTTTTCAATGCGAGCCGGCTCCGAGTCGAGTGTTGCGTCGACCCATTGAGACCACCCCTCTTACCACGCAATATAAAAGGCGCCCACTTTGCGGTAGGTTTTGATCGTTCGCATCACCACCTACCGAAAGGAGCGCCGTTATGAACCAAGCAAAGTATATTGGCATGGACGTTCACCAGGCAACGATCTCAGTTGCCGTCATGGATTCCGCCGGTAAGTTGATCCTGGAGTCCATCCTCGAAACGAAAGCGGCCACGATTCTGCAGTTCATCGGCGGGCTGTGCGGCAGCTTGCTGGTGACTTTCGAAGAAGGAACTTCTGCCGCCTGGTTGTATGACCTGCTCAAGCCTCACGTCGCAAATGTCCTAGTCTGCGATCCTCGAAAAAATGCTCTATTAAAGGATGGCAGCAAGAGTGACCGTATCGATGCTCGGAAACTGGCCGAACTCTTGCGCGGCAACCATCTCTCCCCGATCTACCACGGAGAGAACGGCGTACGCACTTTGAAGGAGCTGGCCCGCAGCTATCTAACGATCACCAAAGATCTGACGCGGGTGATGAGTCGAATCAAGGCCGTGTACCGAAGCTGGGCTATACCTTGTGCCGGGGCAGCCGTGTATCGACCGCGCCATCGTGCGGAATGGTTAGCCAAGATCGTAGAACCGGGAGTTCGCCTGCGAGCCGAGCGGCTCTACCAGCAACTGGATGCGCTGGAGCCGTTGCGGCAGGGAGCGCGACGCGATCTGCTGGTGGAGAGCCGCAAACATCATGCGGTGAAATTGCTCCGCCAGATTCCTTATCTGGGTCCGATTCGTTCCGCGTTGCTGGTTGCGCTGCTAGAGACACCGCATCGTTTTCGCACCAAGCGACAGCTGTGGGCCTATAGCGGATTTGGACTCGAGACTCACGACAGTGGCGAATACCGCTTTGTGAAAGGGCAACTGCGACGAAACCGGGAGCGAGTCACTGTGCTGGGCCTGAACCAGAACCACAATCACGATCTGAAAAATATCTTCAAGAGTGCCGCGATATCCGCCAGCACTCGATTGGGACCGTTCCAGGAGTTTTATGCTGGGCTTCTGGCAAAAGGAAGGAGACCGGCAATGGCGCGTCTCACCCTGGCACGGAAGATCGCAGCGATCACTTTGACGATCTGGAAGAAAGGAGTGTGCTTCGACGCCAACGAATTACATCGGCAAGCAGCTTGAGCGTCTCTGGCAGAGAGCTCGTTCCATTTTCCTGGGTGGTGGTCGGTTCTTGAGACGCTCGGTTCGAGGGGAGTATCAGATAGCTGGTTCGACCCTGTGTGCTTCGGCACCGAGTCACCGTTCTCACGCTATGCCCCCTCGGAGAACCAGAAATAGCGATAGGCTACGAGCCTCGGATAGAACCATGGTTGCCACGAAATCGAATCGCTTGCCAAGTTTCAAGAATCGACGGCGCTGTCACCACGAGACAATGAAACCGAGGGAACGGAAGAGCAATCCAGAGAAGAACCTCTCGAGCGATCGAGGGCCATATCTGCAAACAGTGGGCTGGATATCGAGACAAAAAACTTCTCGGCTACCAGCCGAAGGAGAAGCTTTTTTGTTGACATCCCCTTTTATAGAACCACCTATCTCAAAACGAGATAGGCAGTGATAATCCCTGTTCGCGACAGTTATCTGGAAAGTGCGCTTTGCTTGGACATCAAGTAGATTATTCCCGAGTGCGCCGCGATCCGGGCACGATTCGTGCAATGGATGCTGGAAAAGTGACGATGGCCTACTGCTTCTCCGCCACATACTCGCCAGTGGTTCCGCGCAGTTTGTCCTCCCACGCGATTTTTGCGGTCTTGCCATCGGGCTCCAGCGTCATTTTCGAGACACTAATCACTTTGTCGCCGCGTCTGTCGGTTTCCTCAAGAGTGTCTTTGCCCGTCATCTTCACCGAGACGCCGGTAGTTCCAGGATCTCCTTTGTACGGAGCTTCCTGCCCGTTGAGTTTCGCAGTGTAGGACTGGCCAGTCGGATTGGTCATAGTCAACTCGTCGCCGCTGACCTTGTACGTCCACGTTATCGCGTTGGCGGAAATGGTCTCGACTTTTGTGGTCCGCCACGAACCCGAAATAGCATTAGATCCAGCAGGACCTTTGGCCACGCGGGTCGCCTCGCCCTTGCCGGTAACTGGCGCCGCGTTGGTATTACTGCTGTCGCTAAACTCGAACGTCAACGTGTTGCCATCAGGCGAAACCGTCGTCGTCGAAGTTCCGACCGTCTTGCTGTTCTTCTTGTCGGTTTCCTCGATTTCATGGTCGTTTATGACCTTTATCGCCACGGCGTCACGATACGGGTCTCCCGTAACTGTCTGGTCCTGTCCGTCAGCCTTGATCTTGACGGGCGGAGCACACGTCTTGCATTCGTACATGCCGTTTTGTAGCAGGTACACGTCAGGCTTCTTGGGAAATTCCACCTTGTTCACATCAACCTTCCACGTTCCGTCAAAGGCGCTCTGTGCGGTCGCCAAACCAGGCAGCAACAATGACGCCAGCAGTCCAATCCCTAGCGGCGTTTTCATCGCTTGAATCCTCCTTCGGATCAGCGTTTAATTTCGATTTGGCCCAGGGGAATGGACAGCAATATAGCCCTTTCTGGTTCCATCTGCAACGCTATGGACAAACACGCGAGCGATAGATGTTGTGAAATCCTGTGGCTGTTGAAAAAGTCTTCGTGAATGAACGGAACTGTTGCAGCAACGTCTATATGAGCAAGCGTTCTGCCGATGCTCTTCTTCATCGCCATTCACGGAGGCTTGCGGATTATGATGGGACAACACTCCCGTTCCGGGTCGCTGTTCTACTACTTTCGCATTGAAGATCAGGTTCCTGAAAACCACCTACTGCGTCTCCTGGACCGACACATCAGCTTCGATTTCGTTCGTGAGAAGCTGAAGGACTCCTACAGCGATACGGGCAGACCTTCGATCGATCCGGAACTTCTATTGCGCATCCTGCTGATCGGCTATCTCTATGGCGTCACCAGCGAGCGCAAGCTAGTCGAGGAGTTGCAGATGCATCTGGCCTGGCGCTGGTTTACCGGACTCAGCTTCGATCAGGAGATTCCCCATCACTCCACGTTTTCCAAGAACCGTCATGGACGCTTTCAGGAGTCGAACCTCTTTCAGCAGCTCTTTGAAGAGATTGTGGATCGCTGCTTGGAAGCTGGGTTGGTCGAGGGCGAGCACCTGTCCGTGGATGGCAGCTTCATTCCCGCGAATGCCAGCCGGTCGAGCCGCATCCCGCGGGAGCAGTTGACGGAAGTGGCCCACGTGAAGGGCACGGTGCGCGAGTACTTGGCGGACCTCGAGCAAGAAAACCCGATCGAAGAGCCGGCCCATCAACAAGACCAGGTATCGACGACGGATCCGGATTCAACCTATTCAACCAAGGGCGATCGTCGGGCGGAGCTGGGGTACTTCAACAACTATCTGATCGACAACAAGAGTTGCGTAATTGTTGGCGTTCAGGCCACATCCGCTCGACTGAGCCAGGAAAGTGCGGCGGCTCGCGAGATGATCACACGGTCAGCGGAGAGACGCGGGCGCTTCCCACAGTCGGTTGCCGCCGACACGACTTATGGGAACGGTGAGCTTTTGGCTTGGTTTGAGGAACGAAACATCACTCCCTATATTCGCGTGAAAGAGAGTCCTGCTCCCAAAACCAACTTGTATGGGATCGAAAAGTTCATCTACGTTGCCGAGACGAACAGCTATCAATGTCCGGAAGGAAAGCGACTAACGTACCTTGGGGTGAATCCGCGCAACCGAAACCATATCTACAGGGCAACGCGAAAACGGTGTCGGGAGTGCTCGCAGAAATCGCAGTGCACCACCGGCCACTATCGGCAGATCGCGATCCATGTTCACGAAGCGGCGCGACAACGGGCACGAGAGCGAACGACCGTTCCGGCTTTCGCGGCAGCGCAACGCCAACGCCGGAAAGTAGAAGCACTCTTTGCGGAGTTGAAGAACCAGATCGGACTGCGCAGGGTGCGTTTGAGGAGAATGAAGCATGTTCGCGAACAGTTCTTTCTCGCGGCTACAGCCCAGAACCTGAAACGACTGGCTCGTTTCCTAAGATCCAGATCTCTAGAATCAGCCACGGTGCCGATCTGAGATAGAAAAAAGAAAGCGATACCCCGCAGGAAAATCACCCCAGATCAAAACTCCTGCCAGCGGGCGAGTTTTTCAACAGCCACTCCTCTTCGCACCACCTATCTCAAAATGCGACTGCTGGCGAAAAACTTTTGTTATCACCGCATGTGCTACTGATCTGGCAACTTATAATCGTTGCGCTCGGCGGGATCCTGGGAGAGGTACTGCACGAATTCCCAATCGTTGCCTTCGGAATCGTAGAAGTACCTGCGCTTGCGGTGCGGATGTGCGTTTGGCGGCGTGGACTCTTTGAATCCGGCCGACTTCATTCGTTGGCACAATGCCTCAACATCGTCCACTTCATAAGCAAGATGATTTACGCCCGGAAGGCCCCGGTACGGTGTCCAGGATTTCTCGGGCTTCGCGTTCGCTGGACTCAAGGCAATGTAGGTTTCATCGGTGCCAATGTGTACCCATCGGGAGCCGTCCCGACTTTTGCCTTCGCCGCGCACCCGAAACTCAGGAAACGCCGTTTGCAAGAAACGGATCATCCCTTCGATATCACGTACAGTAAGGTTCGCATGTTCAAGCCGAACAGCCATGAACACCTCCCATGCGGCCTAAACTGCGCTTAGGCTAGCCCGCATAGGTTGCGGGACGGGCGCGGCTAAACAATAGCACTCAAGCGGGCCTATTTGAAGCTGCACACAGAAGTGGCGGTACTCCGCATTTCGATTTGAGGAGTAGGCGATAACTTCCGTATCGTCGCCAACTCGCAAGTAGTCCTCGGTAAATCCCGGCAGAAAGTTGGATAGATGTTGCGAAATCCTCTTCGCACGCAATATAAAAGGCGCCCACTTTGCGGTAGGTTTTGATCGTTCGCATCACCACCTACCGAAAGGAGCGCCGTTATGAACCAAGCAAAGTATATTGGCATGGACGTTCACCAGGCAACGATCTCAGTTGCCGTCATGGATTCCGCCGGTAAGTTGATCCTGGAGTCCATCCTCGAAACGAAAGCGGCCACGATTCTGCAGTTCATCGGCGGGCTGTGCGGCAGCTTGCTGGTGACTTTCGAAGAAGGAACTTCTGCCGCCTGGTTGTATGACCTGCTCAAGCCTCACGTCGCAAATGTCCTAGTCTGCGATCCTCGAAAAAATGCTCTATTAAAGGATGGCAGCAAGAGTGACCGTATCGATGCTCGGAAACTGGCCGAACTCTTGCGCGGCAACCATCTCTCCCCGATCTACCACGGAGAGAACGGCGTACGCACTTTGAAGGAGCTGGCCCGCAGCTATCTGACGATCACCAAAGATCTGACGCGGGTGATGAGTCGAATCAAGGCCGTGTACCGAAGCTGGGCCATTCCCTGTGCCGGGGCAGCCGTGTATCGACCGCGCCATCGTGCGGAATGGTTAGCCAAGATCGTAGAACCGGGAGTTCGCCTGCGAGCCGAGCGGCTCTACCAGCAACTGGATGCGCTGGAGCCGTTGCGGCAGGGAGCGCGACGCGATCTGCTGGTGGAGAGCCGCAAACATCATGCGGTGAAATTGCTCCGCCAGATTCCTTATCTGGGTCCGATTCGTTCCGCGTTGCTGGTTGCGCTGCTGGAGACCCCGCATCGTTTTCGCACCAAGCGACAGCTGTGGGCCTATAGCGGATTTGGACTCGAGACTCACGACAGTGGCGAATACCGCTTTGTGAAAGGGCAACTGCGACGAAACCGGGAGCGAGTCACTGTGCTGGGCCTGAACCAGAACCACAATCACGATCTGAAAAATATCTTCAAGAGTGCCGCGATATCCGCCAGCACTCGACCAGGACCGTTCCAGGAGTTTTATGCTGGGCTTCTGGCAAAAGGAAGGAGACCGGCAATGGCGCGTCTCACCCTGGCACGGAAGATCGCAGCGATCACTTTGACGATTTGGAAGAAAGGAGTGTGCTTCGACGCCAACGAATTACATCGGCAAGCAGCTTGAGCGTCTCTGGCAGAGAGCTCGTTCCATTTTCCTGGGTGGTGGTCGGTTCTTGAGACGCTCGGTTCGAGGGGAGTATCAGATAGCTGGTTCGACCCTGTGTGCTTCGGCACCGAGTCACCGTTCTCACGCTATGCCCCCTCGGAGAACCAGAAATAGCGATAGGCTACGAGCCTCGGATAGAACCATGGTTGCCACGAAATCGAATCGCTTGCCAAGTTTCAAGAATCGACGGCGCTGTCACCACGAGACAATGAAACCGAGGGAACGGAAGAGCAATCCAGAGAAGAACCTCTCGAGCGATCGAGGGCCATATCTGCAAACAGTGGGCTGGATATCGAGACAAAAAACTTCTCGGCTACCAGCCGAAGGAGAAGCTTTTTTGTTGACATCCCCTTTTATAGAACCAGCTATCTCAGAATGAGATAGGTAGTGATAATCCCTGTGGCTGTTGAAAAAGTCGGTTTTTCTGAGAAAACTCAAAAATCGGGTGATAGAAAATGTCCAGGAGACTAAGAAAAATCGTTCGTAGAGCTTCCTGACGCGATCCAATTTTTGCAAATTCCGAGTGAGCGAGTTTTTCAACAGCCACCCCTGTTAGCAACACGTATCTGGAAATCCGCGTCGGGGAATGGCAAAGCTCCTATCCGATGACGTTTGATCTAGGCATGAAATCTGCGCGTGCGAAAGTCTTCTGTTCCGGGTTCGATCATCTAAAGTGTGAAATCAGCACGACGTCGGTTCTGGTCTGGCCGCGTGCTATCGCCAAGCGTCTGCCTTCACGACTCCAGGCAAACGAAAATATCTGCTGGGAAGAAAACCGACTGACCGGTCGGGGAGCCCCACTGGGTAGTGGTTGTTCCCAGATATTGGCCGTTCCCTTGTCCACTCGTGTGTATTGCAGAGCCTTGCCATCCGGTGACCACTTCAGCATGGGCCAGTCGGGAGGGGAATCCGCAACCACAGTTCGGCCACCGCCACCGACCGGAACGAGTTCGATTTTCGATGTCGAATCCTGTTCTGTTGGCATGCTGTAGAAGGCCACTTGCGACCCGTCGGGTGAGATGCGCCCCGTCCAGGCGTCATGGGTAAATTGCACCGCCCCGCCGCCGTCTATCGGCACTCTCCACAAACCAGCTGCTCCCTCTCGCTCCCCAGTGAAGAGCACCCACTTTCCATCAGGAGAGCAGGTTGGCGGCAAGGCGTTGAAATCCGCGATGTCGGAAAGCAGCGTCGCGTTGCTTCCATCGGCATCCATGCGCCAGATCGTCGGCTTCCCACGCTTGGTGGACACAAAAACGATGTGGCGCCCGTTTCCGCACACCGAAGGAAAGGCGTTGGTGTGGTCATCCGGAGGCGTCAGAAGCCTCGGATTGGTGCCATCCGCTTCCATTACCCCGATCTCGCCGTTGGGCGTTGAGTAGACCAGCGTGTTGTCGCCCAGCCAGTCGAGCAGATCGATCGTTGGACTAGCCGAGGTGATTTGTCGTGCGTCTGCGAGATTTCCTCTGGAGGCCACCCAAACCGCGCTTGTGATTTCGGAGGAGACTGTCACCAGCTCGCTCGCGGACTTCGATGGGCTTAAAGTGAGCGGCGAATAGTCGCTCAAATCGTTGGTGAGTTTTTCGATTCTGCCCGCCGGATAGGACACGTACCAGATTTGGCCATGCGAGCCCTTCGAATAGTCCGTTACGACAACCAGAAGTCCGCTCTGATCGGCAAGCCAGGCTGCTTGCCCAAGTGGCAAACCTGGCGCGCCAATCTTTCGCACGCCTCCGTCGGCGACGCTTACCCCAAGCAGCGAATCCTCTCCACCACCGCTGCCCGCGGTCACGACGATCGTACCCCTTTATCGTTATTGGCTGTGTGGCGCGGCAACGTGTCCTCTCCCGCGTGGTTATGTAAGCTAGTGCGTCACCTCCAAATCGGTACAAGTCTGGGAGGTGAATCATGAACCGTCGCGATTTTCTCCGAATGGCAAGCGGCGTGTCAGCAGGCCTCGCGCTCTCGAGGACGGGACACTTATTTGCACAGGGCGCAACTTCTGTCAGTTGGCGCACGTTCGAAGTGACAACGAGCGTTGAAGTCCTAAAGCCTTCCGGGACGACGCGCATATGGGTGCCGGCAGCGCTCATCAGTCAGACGCCCTTCCAGAAGACACTCTCTAATACCTTCAATGCAGAGGGCGGTACCGCGGAGATTGTCGAAACCAATCCCTACTCGCTTGGAATCATCTCCGCGGAATTCCCAGCCGGCGTCAGGCCGATCCTCACAGCGACGAGCCGCGTCGCGACCAAGAACTACGCCGTCGACCTCTCCGTCCCCAGCAAGGCTGCGAAAGAAACCCAGGCGGAGTTGGCACATTTTCTGCAGCCAACGAAGCTTCTGCCGACCGACGGTATCGTGAAAGCGACAGCGATCGAAATTACGAGTGGCGCAAAGACGGACGTCGAGAAGGCGCGCGCGATCTACGAGTGGATCGTTGATAACACGTTTCGAAATCCGAAAACGCGCGGCTGCGGAGTCGGCGATATCCGCTTCATGCTTGAGTCCAGGGACCTGGGCGGCAAGTGTGCAGATCTCAATGCGCTCTTTGTTGGACTGGCGCGTGCGGCGGGTCTTCCAGCACGCGATGTATATGGTATCCGGGTTGCGAAGTCGGATATGGGATACAAGAGCTTAGGCCCCTCTACAGAGAACGTGACGAAAGCGCAACACTGCCGCGCTGAGGTTTACCTTGGCGACTATGGCTGGATGCCTGTTGATCCCGCGGACGTTCGGAAGGTTGCACTCGAGGAACCACCTGGAAATCTCCCGCTGGACGACGAGATGGTCAAGAAGGCGCGCGCGAGGCTATTCGGTTCCTGGGAGATGAACTGGATGGCGTACAACTTTGCGCACGATGTCGCTCTACCTGCATCGGGTGGCGCGCCTATAGGATTCTTCATGTATCCGCAGGCGGAGACACACGATGGGCGACTCGACTGCCTCGACCCGGACGGCTTCAAGTACGAGATCAAGTCGAGGGAGACCGCGTCTACAAACGGCTAACCAAATTGGATGTAGAATATCGTCGCGTACTCGGAAACTAACCGTAAACGGGGTTCTGGAAAGTCGAGCTTGCAAACACTCGCGAGCACTCAATTGTCGTCCGGCGGGTTAACTCCTGATAAACGCCCTTGTGGCCATTGACGGACCGACTCACAGGATTTGTCGGATCGGAAGTCATCCTCGGTCGATTTCCTAACAGAAAATGGATAGGTGTTGGGAAATCCTGTGGCTGTTGAAAAACTCGCTCACTGCGATTTCGCAAAAACTGCTTCGCGTCAGGAGGCTCTATAAACGATTTTTCCGAGTCTCCTGGACATTTTCTATCACCCAATTTTTGACTTTTTTCAGAAAAACCGACTTTTTCAACAGCCACCCCTGTTATCGACACCTATCCGACCATGAATATCCGGTGGCGCCTTTATCCTGACGTAGCGATTTGATTCTGATTGGCCCACCCTCTTTCACGCAGGAAGCGGAGGCACTTTTGGCAGGGAAGGTGGCGGCTGGAGAATTACGCTCGGACGCGATGAATCCGCTTTGCGACAAGCGATTGTCGCCCTAAGAGTTTTCGCGACGCAGGACGCAACTCTTCGGGATGTTCGCGGAGATAAGTTAGTAGGGGGCGCCTCTTTTCTTTGCCGCGTTCCGTGACCTCTACGGGAACGCAATCACGAATCGTTCCCGGCTGGTGATCATTCACACGACGATAAATCGAGAGCCACATCTTCTTAATTGTGGGAAGCGAAACGGCAAGCGACTCAGCCAATTCTCTGTCGGTTCCACTCTCTCCCGCAAGGGCTGCCTCTAGCAACCGCTGTTCGCTTCGGCTAAAGCCGAAACGCGGCGGCTGATAGTCGAACAGTGCGCCCACCCATGAGGCGCTCCATGAATCGGCACGCTCGATTATTATCTCTCGCGCTACGCCAATAAGATGCGGTTTCCCGATGATCTCTTTTGGATCCTTTTCCTTTAGAGATTTTTCATAGCGACCAGCCAACGGATCCCATAGCATGCCTCCAGTCCTGAGTGTCCACTGAAGTCTCTCTATGCTTTCCATCTGCGGGGCCACAACTTCCTTCAACAGAAATCCCCTATGTTGTTTGATAAATGTGTCCATGGCGAGCCGCTGGATTTCATGATTTTTCTCAAGTCCCCAACGAAAACAACCTTCCCAAACGAGTAGATTTAGCCCGCCACGCGAGTTTCCCTCCTGAACCTGCCTGTCGGAGAGGATGGGTGAATTGCTTCGCAGTACTCTCTGCACCAATTCCGGCCCAACCCAAAAACTCGGCGGCGCCTTCAACTCACGCACGAATTCGTCGTTGACGAACAGTGTGACACCAACACAGCAGATCGGCGCGCGAGACCCTTCCGCCGCTTCGAATATGGTGGGGCGCACCGCTTCGCAGCCCATCAATCGCAGCCACACCTTAGGCAAATCCCTGATGCTTCTTCCATACCGGGGACCGATCACGGGATGGTTCGCAATGATCTGCACACATTCGCGAACATCTTTCGGCTGCATCGGGCGAAACCGAAGAGCCATGGCGGCTCCTTACGCACAGGACGAAGGTGGTCTATGGTCCTATTAGGATACTTGTATATAACACAGTCTTCGCTAGGATTCCTCAACGTCAATGCAATCCGTGGTTCTTCGATTGCGTGAGTTTTGATCGAGGTCATTCATCGTGCGATGTCCCGGTGAAGGCGATGCAATCTTGGGAGGCTTCATCTTAGGGTGTCTAAAGCATGTGTAAGGCTCCGTTTGAAGGCTCACCTCTCCTTCACTGCATTGTCCGTTCCCCTGAAATTTGAGAATGGTATTCGGTCAGCCTGTGACTTTTGGTATCGGGGATTATGTAATGTCTCGGCGCAAATCTAAAGTTGGGCGTTTTCTCTTCTACGCGCTGGCGTGTGTGCTTATTTGTGCTGCTTTCGCCTCGGAACTCCCCGAGCAACTCACGCTCACGAACGACACGTCAAACGATTACTCGATCCGACCCTCGACTTCTCTCAAAAGCATCCGGCCACTGAATTCGCTTAGACAGGATTCCAGCTTCTTCGTGACCACCGCTCCGCAGCATACATCATGGCGTTCCTTGTTGTCGGTTCCCGGGCGCGCCTCACTTCAGGCAGAGAGTCTCTTCATCCTTCATTCTGTTCTTCGGACGTAGTCCTTTCATCACCATTCCTTCCAGAACTCTTTTCACTGCGGCAAAGAAAAGATCGCGATCAATGCCTTTGTTGTTCCGCATAGAAAACTAAACGTTCGGACTATTCGTCGATATCGACGCGGATTAAGGAGCTGCCATGAGAACCATACCGACAAGGTTTTGCGGATTTCTGATTCTTTCGGTCTACCTCGCAGGCTGTAATTCGGGATATAAGCCAAAACCAGTAATTTCGGCGGCTTTGCAGATTTCAATCTCAGCCACCAGTGCAGCGGCAGGCAGTCCCGACTTTACGCTAACCATTACGAGTTCCTTCGGACAGTTCTACAACACCGCTAATAATTTCAGTCAGGCAGTCTGGCTTGTGAACGGTAGTGACAACGTTTTGTCCACAACGTTCGTAAGCAGCTCAAAGCTCACCGCGGTGATCCCTGCCGCCTTATTGAGCAATCCTGTTAAAGCCCAAGTGTTCGTGGAAACAGGCGACCCAAAAGGATCCGTCTCACCGTCGAAGTCGTTCTCAGTCTTTTTTAACGTCACGCCCGGCCCTCCGGGACCCCAGATTTCGGTCTCGCCTACAAGCGCGTCGTCGGGAAGTTCTGATCTCACGCTCACGGTTACCGAATCCGCTGGACAGTTTGATAACGCCCTTCAGAATCTCAGTCGAGCAGTCTGGTCTGTGAACGGCGTTGACAACGTTTTGACGACAACGTTCGTAAGCAACTCAATGCTCACCGCAGTGGTCCCTGCCACACTATTGAGTGGACAGGCCGAGGCCGAAGTGTTCGTGGAAACAGGAGACCCGGCGGGGTCCGCACCACCGGTGAAGTCGAGCTCGGTCACTTTTGACGTTGAGGACTCACTACCTTGGAACTACTAGGAAGGAGATTTATGAAAATCAGTCGAGTCAAGGCCTATGTGGACGGTTACGGCATTCCGAAACAGGATTACTGTTGGGAAATCCGCTTCGCACCACCTATCTCAGTCTGAGATAGCTAGTGATAATCCCTGTGGCTGTTGAAAAACTCGCTCACTGCGATTTCGCAAAAACTGCTTCGCGTCAGGAGGCTCTATAAACGATTTTTCCGAGTCTCCTGGACATTTTCTATCACCCAATTTTTGACTTTTTTCAGAAAAACCGACTTTTTCAACAGCCACCCCTGTTATCGACACCATCTGGAAACGCGCCAGTTTTCGATTGCAGCGTTGGGTGAAGGTATTCGGAGGGACGGCTCGCGAGGGCCGCCCTCCTGGTTAAGAGTTTTACTATTGGCTTTCGCGGGAGTTGATCGCTGCCGCGATCTTGGCCTTAATGGCGTCTAGGTTGAAGGAAGCTGGAATCCTGCATCGGTGGGTACTCAACGGCCGACTGCGCCGCCTTGGCGACCACTTGTAGAACGACTACAAAACGCCAGAACTCACGCGCCATGAAGCCATTTAGGTAGGCCGGAGAGCTATTGTTGATTGTCTCGCCGTGGAGATTCGACAAGCGCTCGAAGGGATCTTGCCGGAGGTTGATGATCGTAGGCATGTCCGTTTCGACCTTTTCTCCCGGCGACGGCTAACCAGGCACAACCGAACGTCTCAAGTTGCCGAGTGACCGGATTTCGGCGCTGCCCCTGCTCGCAAAAACAGTGCTCTAAATTCTGCCTGACCCAGAACCCGCCCCAATTCGCGGAATGCGAAGAACGGAATGAAAGTTAAGAAAATGATTACACTGCGGGCGAGCAGATCATCCAGACGTACGTCGTGAAACGCACCGACGAGGTCTTTCCCGTGGATCAGGCGCTTGACGACTTCCTCGACAATATGGAAGGCGAAGACAAGCAAGCCATACAGAAAGGCCTTGGAAATAATTGAATAAAACAATGGTTTGGACTCCTGCTTTCTGCCAAGGTGTGCGGCTTCTCCTATTAGGATGACTTTGGTGATTACAAACGCGTTGAGCAACGCAGCTCCATAGTTGAAATAGGAAACCTCAAACTGTTTCAGCAAGAGTGTGCTGTAGGTCGAAAGGGCGCAAAAGAAAAAGGCCAGGTACAAAAAGACGATCGTAATTTCCTTACCCTCGTGTTCCGCCTTTTGTTTGAAGCCAGGTTTGTCGTTTTTTTTCCCATTCATGTTGTCCTCCTGTTGTTATGAGCATGCACCGGGAAATCCGCTTCGCACCAGCTATCTCATTTCGAGATTGGTGGTGATAAGGCCTGTGATCGGCTACCTTATCTCCCGATTCAATCGCTCTGCTCACCAGCAAGAGCAGAAATTGATAATCACATCGACTGTTGCAGCGCTACGGCTTCGTCCTCAGGTGCAGCAGAAGCCTCCAAAGCTGCATTTTGCCACGCGCGACGGCACGTTCTGGCACTGCACTCCATCACCCTCGCGATTTTTCGCCAGGAACGCCCGGCTGCGCGGAGGTCGCCTATCTTACGGGCGTTTAGGATCGCCCGCGGCCTCCCCAATCGCTTTCCCTTCGCGCGCGCGTTTCGCAGGCCAGCCTTGACGCGCTCCACGATCAAACTGCGTTCCAGCTCCGCGACGGCGCCGAGGACTGTGAAAACCATCTTGCCAGCCGGCGTCGAAGTGTCCACCCCTTCGGTAAGACTGACGAACTCGATACCGAGTGCCTGAAAAGTTTCGAGAGCGCGGAGCAAATGCGAGACTGACCGTGCGAACCGATCGAACTTCCAGACAATCACAGCATCGAATCGTCGGCGGTGCGCCTCCGCGAGGAGCCGATCGAGCTCCGGGCGCTTCTCTTTCGTTCCGCTGATTCCGACGTCGGTGTATTCGCCAGCAAGCTCCCATCCGCGACGCTGGCAATACTCGCGCAATTCCCGGAGTTGGACCTCAGGATTCTGACCATTGTTTGCCGTACTGACGCGCGCGTACAAGGCGGCTTTCATGACCGCCTCCGAACGGGGATTAGGGTCCAGCCGAAATCAAGGGCAGAAAAAAAGTGCTGCGGGAAATTCACAGCGGGAACGGATTGCGGGGACGGGACTGCTTGTGAAACTATTTGCGAAGCTGCCATGGGAGTGCACTCTCCTTTGGTGGTCAGGGACGGTTCCGGTGTTCAAGCACCGAGCCGTCCCGTTCTTTTTCTAAGTCTTCTCCATCAACTTTCGAGCTCGCTCAACATCGCGGTCAGTCCAAAGCCGTACCTTCACGCCTCCGACGTTTTGCAGGCGTGGCGCCTTGATCCAGTTGCCGTCTGCAATGTATCGCTGCAACGTCATCAGACTGATTCTGAGCTTCTTTGCTGCCTCGCGTGACGAGTAAGCCTTCATGCTGTTGTAGACCTATAACAAAATGTACTTGCACTGTCAAGCGCTTCGTGGAAGAATCTCGCCAGGGAGAACCAGATGTCAAACATAGCGGAACCGGAACCAGAACCCGTTATAACCCAGAAAATCGACGGTCGAATTACAGAAGCGAAGTGCTCTGCTTGCGATGAGCAACTAGACTTGGGCAATAAAGTAGGCTCTGCGGCTGAACAGGAGCAGAAAATGGAAGATGCCCTCGCAGAGCACGTCGCGCAAAAACATTCGGAAGCATCCTGAGGCGAAATCAGCAGTCTGTGTCCATGATGACGGCTTCAATGTTTTGAGCGACTTGCAGGCGGCGAAACCGAGGTGAGCTTTTTGCCCCGCCTGAGCTGGAAAAGAAAAAGCCCGGATTAGCGGTCCGGGAACGCGGTGGAGTAATCTTCGAGTCGGCTACAGCAGGCCGCGAGGCAGCTCACAGTTCATGGGGTGGGAATCATATTTCCGACCGGCCAACCGAGGGACTCCGGTGTCACAATTGTGACGCCCGCTCAATCAATCTAAAATCGAAGCGAGCCGTCGTTTTTGTCAATGGAATCGCGCCATGTTGGGGCGAGTGCTTTCATGTTGCCGACGAGGCTTTCGAGGTCAGCCTGTGTTTCTTCTGGAAGTTCTTCTGCAAAGGCCCTGACCCGACTGGCAAGCCGCGCCGGTGCCATCAATAGCATTGCGCGTCGGCTGCTAACTAAGTTTGTGGAAGCGTTCGGTGGTTCGCGTTTAAGGGGTTGGGAATCATACTTTCGACCGGCCAACCGAGGTACCCGAATGGAGCGCCAAATTTTTCTCGCGCTCGAAACGTCTTCGCTTGCTGTTTTTGGGTCTCAATTGGGACGCGGTAGGCCCGTGTAACTAATTTCATGGTCAGCTTATTCTGCTTTTCGCACCAGATCGCTTAACCTCATTCTCGGAGCGGACGCCAGTGACATCAGTTCCATCGAATTGGGTAAAGTCAACGTAGGGATCGAGGTCGCCGACTTAGACAGGCCCAGACCTTCGCGCTCGGAGCGAATCGCGCGTCCGAACGTGAGGCGGGAAAATCGAGTTGCCTTTCTCACGCCTCACTTCTATTATCCCGCAGATTATCAATCCACAGACAATCCTCTACCGAGAAAACGGCTATGCCTCAATTGAGACGCCATCGAACTGTCAGGCAAAGAAGGTGAAAGGTATGAGGACGGATAAGGAGAAGAGCCTCGCAAGCACTGTTTTGTCCGTCTCGCTACTCATTCTTGGGGCCTATGCCTGCGTTCATGCACGGACCCGCACCCAGCCTGGTTCCCAAGAGCACTCAGCTTCTACACGCAGCGCGGCGGACCTCTTCAGACTGCTGTCTCCCTCCGTTTTTGTCGTGGAGGCGTTAGACGAAGATGGCTCGGTCGTCGCCTTTGGCAGTGGCGTAGTGGTCGCGTCAGATGAGATTGAGACGAACACTCACGTCATTGATCCGGGCATCGCGATTAGGGTTCGCCAGGGTCCCAAAACTTGGCCTGCGCAAATTGAGCATATCAGTCTTCACTCAGATTTATGCCTCCTGCGGGTGGACAGACTGAACGTTCCCTTCGTAACGTTACGCCCTTCAAAAACTCTTTTGGCTGGCGAGCAGGTTTATGCGATTGGTGCCCCAGAGGGCTTGGAACTCACTATTTCCAGTGGTTTGATATCCGGCCTCCGACGATTCGATGGCAAGCAAGTGATTCAAACATCCGCGCCGATTTCTCACGGCTCCAGCGGCGGTGGTCTGTTCGACATTCGGGGGAACCTCGTCGGAATCACTACGTCAATGCTTGTCACAGGGCAAAACCTGAACTTTGCCCTACCTGTGGATCCAATCCTCGACGAACCAGATACACCGCGCGACTTTGATCTAGTCCAGAGACATTTGAGCACCGGTCTGCGGTACAAAGAAGCTCTGAGTTTCGGTAAAGACGAAGTCGACAAAGATCTCCAGGACATTCGGTTGGCTGAGCAGATCCTCAGAAAAAACGTCAGCGACGCGCACGCTCACGCAATCCTCGGCGATAGGCTCCTAATAATTCGCGACGATCCACATCGCGCTCTTCGAGAACTGCACGAGGCTCAGGCATTGGGCGACGATAGCGCCGACTTGCATACGGACGTCGCCACCGCCTTGGGTAGAGTGGGTGATGTATATGGTGCCGTGCGTGAGTCAACAAGGGCAGTAGAACTCGCTCCAAATGAGGCGGGAGGACACGTGGAGCTTATGGATGATTTGATGGACGATGAAGCGGAGACAAAGGATGTCTTGCACGAAGCACAAGCCGCAGCCCATCTTCACGCCCCATTCAGCGTAATGTTGCCAGACGCTGCGAAATGGATGCTGACACGAGGCGACAAGAACTCAGCCTTGGCTATTTGCCAGGAAATCCTAGTGGCGAAGTTGCCCTCGTTGGGCCATCGGTGTCTAGGGATGACTCAGTGGCTCGGCAATCCAAGGGATGAAGCGCAATCTGTCGCCGAATTTCGTCAAGCCGTCCAGCTTGACGGGGGGGCCTGGTCTCACCACGATTTGGCAATAGTTTTGGAGCTAACGGGTAAGTTCGATGAAGCTCTCGAGCAATTCAAAACGGCTGCCGACGCGTGGCCCACTTCCCAGGAGTTCAAGGCTGATTATGAAACAGCGTTGAAGGACTTCCAGAGTCGCGCCGCGCCTGGTGACAAGAACGAGCCAGATGTTGGCGAATTCCTGAACAAGCGACGCCGACTAGAGGCGGAGATCGGTTGCGATATTATGGTCGTCTTGCCCTGTCCGCATTCGGGGCCTGAATGATTCGAAACGAGCTTTTCGAGTCGACAAGACTGCCAGAGCAACGCATTTTCCTCCGCGAGAATTCCACCGCAGTCGCCTCGGTAGCCGGTCATTTCTGACGACGAGATGCTGATTTTAGGTCTTCGATACTGACAATGCTGCGGGTGGGTATAGTCATGTCCCCGCAGCCCTGTTGCGGAATTTGGCCGCGTCCCTCTTCGGACAGATGCGGAACCACGGCTATGCAATCGTTCGTTTCTGCTACGAGCCAGCCAACCGAGTTACATATTATCGGCTCGCGGGAAAAGCCATCGATGCTTTGCCAATGCGCTGATGCCCCGAAGGAATCAACCCACTTCACGAGCACCAGTCGCATCGCCCTAACCTCGCTGTCTTACCCGGTGCCGCTTTGAGCGATGACGGACGGGATTTTGTCTCATACGTTCTACTTCAGAGGATAAGTGCGAATTACAGGATGAGGTGAGCGCATGAACCTGGCTGCTTTACCTGCCACTCTAGAAGTCGGGCGCGCGCACGCTTTCTTTCTTTGCATCTGGTACTCTCCTTGTCCAAGAGGATCAGCGAAATTCTTTGCTGCTTTTCTCTTAGCAGCCGAAGGGAGCCGTTTTCAAGGTTTTTTTCTTAAGGAGGAACTTGCATCCTACGTCGAATCCATCGCGACTGGGATCTCCGCGCCGCCCGCCACAAACATGAAAGAGAATTTAGTGGCCTCCTTTCGCACGTCCCAATTGGGGCACGTCCCAATGTGACACGCCACCCCGTGCTGGTTTAGTGCGAGCCTGACACCGAGAGACCCAACCTCTGAGCCGCCCAGCGGACCATCATCCGGCTGACTTCCTTGCCGCTGGTTGGTTTGCGGCCAAGCATACGCTCCGCCAGAGCTCGCCGCGCCTCGGCAAGGCTGAAGCGGCGCTGAGAGCCTGCGTAAACCGGCTTGAGCCGCCCCTGCCGCACCATTTTTCGGATCGTCGCCGGATCCACGCCGAGCAACACTGCCAGTTCGCCGGGTTTTAATGTGCCGAAGCGCATCACGAGATCCGGATCGCGGGACTCATCGAACATCGGCCATTGCGGGTCTATAAGGCGGAAAATGCGGCCTCCCTTGTCCCTTAACACCCGCAATCTGCCTGCTCGAGCCCAGTTCCAAACCGTCCGAGGAGAAATGCGGTACGTACGGCAAAACTCAGCAATCGTTATCAGTTCCATGTTCCTCTTTTGCAGGCTCGCTTACCTGCTCCTTTCCGACCTCTGATTTCGTCGCCCGAAAGTGCAACAAGCTCTCTTAGCGCGCGATAGCTTGCTTTTCAAGGTAAAAACGATGCCTGGCGGAAGGCTCGGCTTTTTCCGCTTCACGTCGCGGAAATAGGCTAGATTTTGGAGTGTTCGCGATGACGCACAAGGCCAGTCAGCAAGCGATGGGAGACGTTGACAGTCGAAGACTGCATAGTGTTCGACATTTCCGTTTTGAAGACCGTCCTTCGGAAAGAGCGGGCTGCCGGGGGACGCCCGAATTTCCGAGGCAGGCGGCCGGGGCAGCCTAAACGCTGGATTTCGTGTCATACGATCTGGTAACGCAACGCTTTCGTTCGACCGGTCTTTTGCTTGCAGGATCGGCTCGGCGCTGCCGAGCGCGACTAGAAGATCTTTTTGTCTTCTCTTTCGCAATCCACGCTTCAAGCCTGCGGATGATTTCTTGTGGTCCCAGGCCGCCTCTTTTCCAGCGCAGAATTCTCCACCGGGTCGCAGTTGGGGTTCTGCCGAATTCATCTGCGAGTTGGTTGCGCAGTTCTTCGATCCGTCGCTCCTCGTGCGCTGTTTGGATGAACCGATGCGCTTCGTCACTGGGAACCCTTAGACCCCACCGCTCCTTCTCGGCCGGGAGTAGGTTTTTTCGAATGGCCCAATAGACTTGCTCCTTCCGTTTGCGAGACGCGGCGGCAAGTTGCGCGACAGACATAGTGCACGCGTCCAGCTTCAAAGACCGCGGCTTATCAGGCTGCTCGAGTTCAACCCCGCTTCCTTTGGGCGCTTGCTTTGCACGCGAGATGCGGTTCAGCTGCGATACGAAGGACCGGAAGCTGGCTGGGTGCTCTGGACTTACGAACTTAAGCAGTACATCAGCGACTGTTTCTTCGTTGCCTCCCAGAGCGCGGCGAATTTGGTCCCAATCGAGTTGCGCTAGGTTCAACCCCCACCACTGAACCGCATAAGCGCAAAGCTGGACAGCAACATCTTTCTTTCTGGTTTCCTGATCGACATGAATTTGAGCGCACTTGGCCAGGGTCGGTACCTGGGATGGATTACACTGCCTCCCGCCTTGTCGGGCCTCACGCTCCGCGGCCCGCCACGTCCGCTTATGTTGAACCGGCCAGGCAGTCGGGCCGAACCATATCACCAGCCAGCGCTCATCCGAGCCTCGTTCGAATCTGCACATGACGCGGCGTCGGATTGTCCCGTCCGCGTTCGCTTCAGGCCAGGATTCTACAGAGACCGCCGCATCGAACGCCCGACCGCGCCGGCGTTCGCACGACACTGACGTAAGTGACGACAACGCCAGGATTTGACCTGCCAGGCCTAGAGCATCTTCGAAAGCCATTGCTTCATTTTCGCAAATAGATGCAGTGAATGGCCAATCGTCGTTGAAAGCGTTCGTCAGTACTCAGGAGTTAGAAGAATGAGTCGGCTACTTGGTGTTGATGAGCTTTTTTATCGTACTAGCGTCAAGCCCAATACCTGGCGGACGTGGATTTCGCGCGGGAAGCTAAAAACTGTAAAGCTCGGGCGCCGAAGATTGGTCCCGTTGGAAGAACTGGAGCGCCTGATTACGGAAGGTACCGTCGCCGCACGTGAGGAAGGCGCTTGAACGTCGTAAATTGCGAACAGATCGCCAGGGCCGCGTTGGAAGAGCCTTTGAAGCGCGAGGGCGCAGAGCTTCTGTGGCGGTGCCCGCACCCGGAGCGCCACTCAAACGGAGATTCGCACCCAAGCCTCAAGGTGAATTCAACAAAAGACACGTGGGCCTGCTTCGTTTGCAATGTGGGCGGAACACCTTGGCAATTAGCGGCGTTCCTCGCGGGCCTTGACCCCAGCAACAAACCCGCTGTCAGCGCTTGGCTGCTCGATCAAGGCTTGCTCAACGACAATCACCCGCAGGGTGCCGCGACATGGGTTCGCGCTGCGGAGTTTTACTATTCCCAGGAACTTCGCAAAATCCGCTGGGAGTGGCCGGCGCCCAATGGGAGCAAGCCGGAAAAAACTTTTCGCTGGGAGCACCGCGAAGACCAGGAGTGGAAGCTCGGCGATGGCGGCCTCGAAAAACCGCTGTATGTCAATCGACTCTTCCGCGGTCGCGATCAACTCGGGATCGCAGTCGGGTGCGAGGGCGAGGCGAAGTGTGACCTGGCCGGCGAGTTGGGTTATCCCGGTTTCTCTTACAAGAATTTAACGCCGGCCCAGTGCGCCGTGCTTGCCGGGCTCGACATTGTGCTCTGGCCCGACAAGGACGCATCGGGGGAGAAGCAGTGCAGCGGTGCCGCGAAGATTCTGCACGAATCGAAACAGGCGCGCCTGATTCGGGTAATTACTCCGCCGGCCGAATTGCCGAAAAGCGGGGACATCGTGGACGCGGTTCGCTCGCTCGGCTGGGGTCGCGCTGAAATCGACAGCCTGATTCGCAACGCGGCCGACTGGAAACCGTTAGCGGTCCAATCAGCTGGCAACGGAAACCGCGTCAACCCTTGGACGCTCGCGGCCGGAATGGAAACGTTTCTAAGTGCCGAAGAGGAGCCCGTCGCTTTTCTCTACCCGCCGATCATCAGCAAAGGAGCGATCACAGAGATTTTTGCCCCCCGTGGCTTGGGTAAGAGCTTATGGGCCGCGGCTGTTGCCGTCTCGTTGGCGTCGAAAGGTCATCGAGTCTTACTGATTGATCGCGACAATCCCCGCCGCGAAGTGCGAGCCAGGTTACGAGGCTTTGGAGCAACAAGCGAGCTTCCGGGGCTCAAAGCTTTATCGCGGGAGCACGCGCCACCCTTAACGAATAAAACGGCATGGGCTGAATTTCCGTACGCGGACTACGACTTTGTAGTGCTCGATTCTTTTGACTCTGCCGCTGAAGGCATCGGCGAACAGGATTCAACAAGGCCCAGCCTGGCGCTCGCGCCCTTGCTCGATATTGCCCATCGCGAGAACGGGCCTGCCGTCCTTGTGCTTGGAAACACGATAAAGAGCGGCGCGCATTCTCGCGGTTCTGGTGTAGTTGAGGACCGCGCCGATATCGTCTTCGAAGTGCGCGATGCTACAAACTTCCGCCCCACAGGTAAAAAACCATGGCTTGAGGAATTACCTCCCGCCGATGCTGGGAGCTGGGTCGGACGTTCAGCGCGTCGAAAACGGCTAAGCAAGTACCGCCTCGCATTCATCGCTACGAAGTTCCGTATAGGGGAGGAGCCAGAGCCGTTCATCATTGAAATCAATCTAGAGTCTGAGCCGTGGAGCATCTCCGATGTCACTGGAGATGTAGACCGTGAGGGTCAGGCCGAGCGCGAGCGCCGGGCGCAAGAACGAGACGCTGCCCGCCAATCCGCCGCGGAGTTACTGAGCGCGGAAATACTCCGCCGAGAGGCTTCCAACGAGCCGATCCTGCTAAAGAAGCAGGCCGAAGAGTTCCTGGCTTCACGCGCTGACATCAAGCGGAAGCTCGCGCGCGAAGTCATAAGTCTGTCCCTTTTTGAGACGGTCGAACCAAGCGGAAAAGGCCATCCAAAAGGCGTCCGGCTCGCAGGTAAAAATAATAGCTCCGGCGGAAATAGCACCCCTCTGGGAGCCCCATCTGGAGGTACTTCCAGCTATGGTGATTTCCGCCGCCCGCATCCAGAACATACGGCGGAAATACCTCCTCGTGAAACCAGCCATGCGTGCGGTTCCCAGAGCACTCCTATTTCCGCCGAGCCTTCTCTTTTTGCAGTCCCAGAAGGCACGGAACCCGCAGGTGCTGAGCCTGGTGTTGAGATAGGTGAGATTTGATAGCCGAAGCCATCATTGAAGCCGTCGTGAACGCCGGCGGCAAGCTGACCGTCACTAGCGGACGCATCCGCTACCAATTGCCCAAGAACTACCCGAAAAGCAACGCATTCTAGACGAATTGCGGAAGCACAAGGCCGAGATTGTCCGCGCCCTCCGTCAAGCTGGAATGCCCGAAGCAGACAAGAATTCACTCGCCCGACCATCTAGCCGTCCCGCCACCTGCTCCCCGCAGTGTTACGAGGTTGAGGCGGGCGTGCGGATTCATCGCCCCTGGGCGGGATGCACAACAAGCAAGGCCGAACCGTCCACGGCTGGCCGCGAAGTGAGCGTGGTCTGCTGGCACTGCAAAGGAGAAAGAACGTGCGGTTGTAGCACGTGCGCGCCGGGCTCCTTGTCCAAAGCGGGGGAGTGCGTCGCGTGCAAGGGAGCCGGCCAGCTTTGGCGATGGATTCAGTGAGCCAGTGGCCACCAATGCCCAAAACCGTGTTACAGGAGCGAGCCTATGAGCCGAAATGATGCGTTAGCTAGGCTAATCTCGATTCGCCATCACTGCTTCATGCGAGGAATATCCGGCCGGAAGCCAGTAGACGACTTCCGCCAAGCCTTCCGCACCCTAAACAGATTGTATGTCGAATTAGAACGGCATCCTGAGGGCAGCAAACGGGCCACCCTGCGACGCAAGAGAGCGGCATAAGGAAATGGCGAGCGCGATCCGATTCGAGAGCGGGAGACCGTCAAAGTCAGTGCTGACGCCCGAACTGCGGGACTTCATCGACCGCTGCCTCGTTCCGATCTTGGTGCGGGACTGCCTGGCGGAAATCGCCAAAGAAAATTCACTTGCGCCGTCTCTATGCTCTGCGCGAAACTCTGGCTCGCCTCCTAATCGCGGCGCCAGTGAGGAGCACAACGCATGACAACTCGCTGCGCTGCCTACGCTCGGTATTCGACCGACCGGCAGAACCCTCTTTCCACCGAAGACCAGCTCGCGAAGTGCCAGCAATTTGCCGCCGAGCACCAGTCCCATTTTCTCCAGGAGCACATTTACACGGACGAGGAAATCAGCGGGGCGACGCTTGAGCGGCCCGGACTCCGCTTGTTGCTCGAAGCCGCGGAATCTCGCCCTCGCCCGTTCGATGCGGTATTGATCGAAGACTCGAGCCGGCTCTCGCGCAAACAGGCGGACGTCCTGAATCTCTGCGAGCGCCTGAGTTTTGCCGGCGTCAAGATTCATTTCATCTCGCAGGGTATCGACAGTAGCGATGAGAAGTTCCAGCTTCTCCTACTCGCGCGCGGGATGATCGATCAGCTTTTCCTTGCGGATACGGCCAAGCGCGTCCGTCGTGGCCTCGAAGGTTTGATTCGTCGCGGCCTTCACACCGGAGGCCGATGCTTCGGCTATCACAGCCACGAGGTCGAGGGCGGAAAGCAGCTCGCAATCTTTGAGCCCGAGGCCGCAGTCGTGCGCCGTATTTTCCGCTTGTACGCAGACGGAAACAGCCTGAAGGCCATTGCGAAACGACTCAACGGGGAGCGTGTCGCTTCGCCTCAGCCGCAGAAAGGCAGGATCTCGCGCAGTTGGTGCCCTTCATCCATCCGAACGATTCTGCATAACGAGCGGTACATCGGAAACGTGATTTGGAGCCGCCGTCATAAAGTGCGCGACCCGAAGACCGGCCGAAGAGTATTCCGCACCCGGGAAGGTGAAGCGCCGATTCGTGGCGCCGATGCTCCGCATTTGAGAATCATCGATTCGCGGCTCTGGAATGAAGTGAAGGCGAGGCAGGACCTCGTGAAACGCGTCTACCAGGAGGCCGGCAAACGCGCAGGACTCTGCCGCTCTTCGGCGATGAATGCTCCCTATCTGTTCTCGGGCTTGCTGCGGTGCGGGACGTGCGGGGCAAGTCTTCGGATCGTTTCCGGGAAAGGCCGGAACCACAGTTCACAGTACGTTCGCGATGAACTTCGAGCGTGGCGATTCGGTGTGTAGCAATCGAGTCCGGGTGCGCCGTGACGTTCTTGAGCAGCAGCTGCTCGCTGGAATTCAGTCGAAAATTCTGTGCGAGGAAGTTGTACACTACGCGCTGAATCGATTCGAGGAACAACTCCTCAAGGAGCTTGAGCACATCGATCGGGAAATGGGGCGGATGAAGAAACGCAAAACAGAACTCGAGGCCGAGATCCAGCGGCTCACCGCTGGCTTGGCGAGCGGGATTCACTCGGCTTCGGTCATGGGCGAAATTGCCAAACGCGAACGCGAGGTGTCGGAAATTTCTGACCGCTCACTCTCGTCTCGCCCAGAGTCAATTCATTCAAAAGTGAAGAAACTTCGAGCGAGCGCGCTGAACCGGATGCGCGACGTTCGAGCGGTCTTGAACTCCGACGTGCAGACGGCGCGGGCTTTTTTGACGAAGCACGTCGAGAAAATCGTGATGCAGCCTGACGGCGGTTCGTATGTGGCTTCGGGGAGCTGGAATCTGTTGGGCGGTATACCCTGGGAGTGTGCCGAGGGGCAGAATCGAACTGCCTACGCCGGCCTTTTCAGGGCCGCGCTCTACCGATGAGCTACCTCGGCACGGGGACAACCAACAATTCTACGGAAAAGGCGCGGGAGTGAAAAGAGAAAACGCGCGTGCGAATCGGGGGCCTCAGGTCGTCCCAATCTAAAATCGATCAGGAGGGACCTGGGCTACGTCTTTTGTGCGTTGTTGAGGCGCTTAGGACCGCTGACGAAGGGGCTGCCGAGTTCGTAGAAGCGCAGGACGCGATCAGCATCCTTCGTGATGCCGATGCGAATGCTTTCGCCGATTCGGCCGGTCTTGCGGACGGCTGAGCCCAGCCAGAGCGGTCCGTCGCCATCGACCAGGTTCAGTCCGTCGAGCTTGCGATCGATGCGGAATGCGGAAGCGACGCGTCCGGGCCCGCGCGCCAAGTCGAGGATCTGCTTGGTGTGACGCGCGCGCTTCATGAGATGTAAACCTTCGAGTGGCTCGACGGCGCGAATCAATATGCCCGTACCAATTCCCTCTTTGCCTCCTGAAACATTCAGCATGAAATGATTTCCGTAGCAGAAATAGACGTAGGCGTGGCCGCGCTGGAGAAAGAGCGATTTGTTTCGTGGCGTCAGGCCGCGAAAGGAGTGCGCGGCTGCGTCGCCCACGAGGTAGGCTTCTGTTTCGACAATTCGTCCGCTGAGGCGGCCTTGCTGGAATTTCGTGGACGAGCGACTTGCCGATGAGAAATTTCGCAAGTTCGACGGTATCGACGGGAAGATCGCGCAGGCGAAGACGACGAATCTGGCGCGCGATTGAGCCGGGTGGGTGAGCTTGCAGGAAACGGGTCTGGGCCATGATTTCGCGTAGCTATGATATGCGATGTTTCATTTGAACGTTCGGCTTGAATAAGCGAAACTCATGGGCGCTGTGGTGGGTTTGTCTGTCGCGATTCGATGGCGAGGAAACGGCGAAGAAGCCGCGAAAAGTCCGACGTGCAAGAAACTTCCAGGAGCATCGCATGACAACGGAATCCGTACCGCCGAAAGAGCTGATGTGGCCGGCATTGCCGTATGCCGAGTGGAAAGACACCTGTGAGACGCTGCACATGTGGACGCAGATTGTGGGGAAGGTGCGCCTCGCGCTCAGCCCATTTATCAACCACTGGTGGGAGGTGCCGTTCTACGTGAGCGCGCGTGGGCTAACGACTTCCGCGATTCCCTACCACGCGGGAGTCTTCGAGGCTGAATTCGATTTCATCGAGCATGCGCTGCGCATTGAGACCAGCACGGGCGAGACGGATGTGCTCGACCTTGGACCGAAGAGCGTGGCGAGCTTTTACAAGGAGTTCATGGCGTCGCTGAAATCGCTGGGCATTGACGTGAAGATATGGCCGATGCCGGTGGAAGTTCCGAATCCGATTCGCTTCGATCAGGATACGACGCACGCGTCGTACGATCCCGCGCATGTCGAACGGTTTTTTCATGTTCTGGTGACGCTGAATCCGATTTTTCAGGAGTTTCGCGGGCGATTCATCGGCAAAGACAGCCCGGTCCACTTTTTCTGGGGAAGTTTCGATCTGGCGGTCACGCGATTTTCGGGACGGCGGGCGCCGGAGCGGCCAGGGGCGGACAAAGTTACGCGTGAGGCTTATTCGCACGAAGTGAGCAGCGTGGGTTGGTGGCCGGGCGGGTCGGGAGTGGAGAACCCCGCGTTTTATTCTTATGCCGCGCCAGAACCTTCGGGACTCACGGACTACGCCGTGAAGCCTGCGCAGGCCCGATACGATGAAAATCTCAAGGAGTTCCTGCTAGCGTACGATGACGTGCGAGCGGCTGCCGACCCTCGGGCTGCACTGCTCGATTTCTGCCAGTCGACATACGAAGCGGCGGCGAATCTGGCGCATTGGGATCGCGCGGCGCTGGAGCGCAGCGAAAAGGCCGATTCAGCGGCGCAGTAGCAACCTCAGTGGGCGCGGGTCAGTGTGCGGGGCGGCGGTAGGTGTGAGGCGTCGCAGCGGGTAGCGCGGGATGAGGCAAGGCGTTCAGCGTGCGAGCTTCGCGGTGGCGCTCGACGAAATGTTTTTGCGCGCGGCGTCCCCAGGAGCGCACAAAGTAATAATTTAATGTGCCACCCGCGCCCGCGCTAAGCACAGGAATCACGCGAGCCGACCATTTTTCCGCAACTTCTGTGCCCACCTTTACCGCGATGCGATCGATGATTCGCGGAACGATTCGCTCGACAGCCTGCTTTTCGATGAAGTCGCGTCCCAGATCCAATCCGGCGGCGGTTGCGGCCGCGAGCCACAGCTCGGTTTCTTCGTCGGCGCTGGTGTACTCGAATCCGTAAATCAGGCTCAGCTTTTGCAGCATGCGAACGGTGATGGCCGAGAGGATTCCCATGTCCGGCAAGATCGTAGCAAACCCGCCGAGGCCGAATCCCATTCCTTCGAGCGCGGCCGTTTTGGTGGAGGCGGAGATTACGCGCGTCGCAATTGAATTCAAGGTGCGCTCGTCGATGTGGAGCATGTCCTTCCAAGACGAGACTGGCAGGCGGTGAACGCGCTTCAGGTGCACAAGGTACTGCTCCGGGTTCACGCGAACGGTGTCATACGCTTTGCGGAAGCCGGCTCGCAGAGAAGTCTCCAGTAAGCGAGTGGTGAGGCCGGGTTTTAGTTTTCGTCGCATCGAATCGCTGGGCCCTTCGAGCGCCGAAATGTGCGCTCACTGTCTTCTATTATGCGGTGGAATTGATGAAGTTCCAAGCGGGGTTCGGTAGTAGCGCGCTGTCTGAATTACTGTAGCGGAGCTAACGTTTACTCACAGGTTTTGCTGACGCGGCATCGTGGAACGACTCTGGCGGATCGAAGGAGCAACGCTCGAAGAAAACCTTGTCGGTAATTGCGCCATCGCGCCAGCGGCGGATATCAGCCAGCGTGGCCGCAGCGACGCCGCCTTTATCGCCGAGAAACACGACAACGACACCGGACATCGGCTGCTCGGAGTGCATAGCTTCGCGATATCCTTCGGTGAAAATATGCTTCGCGAATGCGAACTGGCTCTGCCCCAGGATTGCGCCGGGAATGGCACGGTTGGGTTGAGCGAATACGAAGAGAGACGGCTTCCCCTTTAGGGGCGTCCAGTCGCCCGCGAACGGCTTGATTTCCTGGTTGGGCGTTGAGAAGTTGAGGGCCGCGGCTGCGTCTTCAGTGTCGTCGACTTCTTGCGGCGGCTGCAGCTGCGTTCCGCGGACCCAGCCGTCGGCGCCATTTTCGAGGCGGACGTGGGCCCAGTTCCCTTTTACAGTGATCACTTCGAATTCGTCTTCCGGATCGGCGCGGAAAAGAACCTTGGAGGTGTCGTCGTCCTGCTGAAATATGGAGGCCTGCGGCGTCTTGATGACAGCCAGATTGGAAATAAATTTTTGAGAGCTGGCGTTCGCTTCGAGTTCTGAGATTTGTTGTTGCAATTTGCGTTGATTCATTTCAGCTGCCTGACGCTGGGCGCGAATGGATGCGATCTCGCTGGCCAAGGCGGAGGGATCGGCGGAATTCGCGCGCGACGCGGAGCGTGGCGGCGCGGCCGAGGAGGGATCTGCGGGCGGCGATTCTGCAGGCGGCGCACCCGCTGACGGAGAATGGGGCGGCGAACCCGGTCCCTTTCCACCGGCAGAGATGCCGGGCGGCGAAGCCGACGAGGCCGCGGAATCTTCTACCGGTGGGGCAGAGCGGTTCGTCGTCGAGCCTGCACGCCCTTCATTGCTTCGATCGACGCTCCGCTCCACATTCCCTTTTTCGAGAGAAACGCTTAGGCGGTCGAGCATGTCCTGCTCGAGACGGCCATTGGATGGAATCACGACGTACTGAGAGCGCGCCGCATCTTCTGCAGCAGACCAGGCTGTGATTTTGGCGATGACGGAGACGAGTGTTTGATTGGGCCCCTGGGATTCGATCTCAATCCGAAGCTGATAGTGCGGATTTTCGAGTTTAGCGATTGTAGAGGCATTGGCGTTTACGAACCCCTCGAGCGCGGGAAGACGATTCGTTGCGTACGCGTTTAATGCTTGCAGCGCCTCTTCGACTTCAACCTTCCTGTGCTTGTAGACGCGATCCGTCGAGTCCGCATCCTGAGCGCTAACGAGATTGGCGAAAATCAGGAGCACGAAAAGAAACAGCAGGAATCGACCAGGAACGGCTACGATGCGACCACTGGCACCTTCGAAGCAACTTTGGCTATGCGCACTCACGATAGCGGCTCGAGGAAGACGTAGTAGATCCAGCCTTCGTCACCTTTGGCGGTGCGCACTCGATACCAATATTTCGTGGTGGTCAGCACAGTAACCGTCAAGCCCTTTTCGAGCGAAAGCACGGTGGTGGAATGGTCATACGGTGAAGCTTTCAAGGGAACGGCCTGACCGCGAATGCGGCCCTGGGTATTGAACTGAAGCTGCCTGACTCGCTCTTCCAATTTCTTTTCAGCCACTTTTGAGTCGGCGAGGCGTGATTGCTCGTCGGCCAGCGTGCTCTGCAGGCCCAAGGTTTCCTGGCCCGGGTTGGCGACGGTTTCCGCCTTGTGGTGACGGACCTTGGGAGCTTCGAGGGCCTTGATCTGCGTAATGATTTCGGCGTATTCGGCAGTCTCGACGCTCCCGTCGGAAGCATAAAGATGGTGACCAGCGTCGGTAACGAACACTGCGTCGATCGCCAGATGGGCGCGCTCCGGATTCACCGTTTCGACTACGTAGCGTACGGTAACTGTCCCCATATCGGACGAGGCCGGGAAATGCTCGGGGGCGAGCACCTTGGATTTCACTTTGTAAAATACCTGGCCGGGACCGGGCGCAGCGGGGAGAACGGTGGACGCCTTCGCAAACTCCGCATCCTGAAGATCGATCTCTTTCGCGTACATAGATGTGCCGCGGATGAGTGAGTCACTTGCGACGCCCTTCACAATTCGCAAAACCGTATCGGGAGGTGCATTCAAATCGACCGAAAAGCCGATCGTCGTTTTCTTATGTGGGTCATGGTAAATCTGCGCGGAGGCGGAGAGAGCGGCAAAGGAGAAAGCGAGCAGTAGCGAAATAGCCCGGAGAGTGATCAATCGATGCGTGGCCCCGACATACTGAAAGAAGGAGTTCACCGGAACGCTTGCTTATGATTCGTTATCTACCAGCCTGCGAAGCTCCGCTTCATCCGCGAGAGTCCAGTCGGGCGCAGAGTCCTCATCCAAAGCGGCCTCGCCAGCTGCCGCGCTTTCCACGGAGTTGAACTGATTGCGCTTGCGGTAAGCCGCATAAAAGATCGCGCCCATGATCAGAATCGGGGGGAAAAACATGATCAGGATACCGTGGCGGAGTGCCTGGATGAACTGCGCGCCTGATCCGGCTGCAGTCTGATAGCACATGGCGCAACCCTGCGCGAAGAGCGCGGAAGGGCTCAGAAGGGCTGCAATTGCGACTGTTGCCCGCACGAGGTTCGTTTTCGCCATCCCGCGGATCATATCATCCCCACCTTGTTCCAGCCACCATCCATTCTAAGTCAACGCATAAATAGCGGCACGACTGCAAGACCGTAGTTCCAGGGGCTGCGGCACGGCATGCCGTGTCGATACGCAATCTATCATGAACTTAGCGAACAAAGTATACCGTGCGCTACGCCGCGTCCGGTACTCAGCAGACAAAACCATTCAAACGCGTGACAGCAACTGCAATTTTCAACGCGGTCTCCGTCGAAACAGAGAAATCAGACGAAGTTCTTGCCGAGCAGGTACGAAATTCGCCCCAGACAGGCCCCAATGGCAATGCATCCTGCGCGAAAAGCGGAGCGGATATGATGACGAAGTGAACCAGATACCTTCCCATCTAACCTGGATTATTCTCACATGATACACATTACAGCATGGTCTGTCCGCTCAGCAATGTTCACTATGTTCACTATGTTCACGGTCGTCTGGTCGGCATCGGGGAGCGCACCTCGCTGT
The DNA here is from genome assembly GCA_963721825.1 of uncultured Acidobacteriota bacterium. GTDB lineage: Bacteria > Acidobacteriota > Terriglobia > Acidiferrales > UBA7541 > Palsa-295. The sequence continues at coordinate 345,889 of CAVRLE010000007.1, forward strand.
GTGGCAGTTTTTGGTTCTCACATCCGTTGAAACGCATCTATTTTCTGACGAATTTGACTTCGCCTCCGGTTCCGGGAATCCGCGGGTTGTAGGGATGCCTCTCTTCCTCACCGCCGTCCACGATGCTCCCTTCCGGGGATCGGAATAACTTCTCGCCGATCCTTGTTCGCTCGGTGTGGTAGACGAGTGCTCGGATCATCGAAACGGAGTCCATCCGTGAGGCCAAATTCTTCACACTGCAAGCAGCGCCGACCGCCATAACCGGCTTCGAGACCGTGTGATGTCGCGATCGTGCGCCGACTAATGCCAAGGTGTCGCGCGACCGCATGAATCTGTCTGTTCATGGCAGGCGTGAACAGCAATCCACGCCCAAGGCGACCCAACGATTCTGTCTTCAGGCCGAGAGATTTTAAAACGGAGCCGATCTTCCGGGCGCCGATTCGAAAATCCTCGCCGCGGAATTTGAGTTTCTCGTTGATCGAGCTAGCAATTCCACCAACGAGGATGGAATGGATCGGGCGATCGTGGACTAGCCCAAGGAGAATCTCCGCGGTGAGCCACTCGGGCTCAAGTGACCGTTCGGTCTGAGCATCGCGATCGCGCTCCCGAAGTTTCGAGAGAACAATCGACTCATTTTCCCGGTGCCCCTGGATCGGGGCGAGAAGTGCGAGAGCAACTTGCTTCATCCGAGGAGTAAAATCCTCCAGTGCACTTGAAGGAACCCGGAAACTCTTCACGCTTGAGTAGTTCGCGAAACGGAACATCAGCATTTCCGACTGAAACCGCCGCGCGATCTGACGCATTGCAATGTCGTCGACAGGCAGTGTTTCATTTCTGCTGGGCAGCATCGGAACAATGACGCATCGACTCAGCAGAGGTGTGTCCCTGGGAACCTCACGCGACGCGATAATCTTTAAACCGTATGTCGAAAATAGTTGGCCGTTGCGCACAGCTGGAGCTCCCTTTACCGTTCCTGTCCGAAGTAGCCGTAGTGTATCGCCGCTGCGGCTGCTGTCATCCAAATCGAGCTCATCGATCAGTAGTGTGGGATTGAAACGATCGGTGAGTGCGTATAGTGAACCAGGGCGCACGTCACCAACGAGCAGAGCTCGACGGCACATGCACGAAAGGAGCCGAAGGAATTTTGTTTTTGCGCTGCCCAGCGGACCAACAATCCAGACATACGGCACGGCCTCGAAGCAGTCCGGGAACCAGCTACATAGCACGACGCTCGCCATGAGCACCATCAGTTCGCGTTCAGCCTCGATGAATTTGCCGAGCGTGTCGACAATGTCGGCAATCAGGGAACCCGATTCTCGACACGGACGAACGCCATCCGGAAGAATGATTTGGGATTGCAATGCCTCCTTCGGGTCAGGCGGCACGTACACCGTGCCCGCGTGCTCGATGCTCGGCACCATATTCGCAATACCGTTTTGCCAGCTTAAAAACACTAAGCGGGTGGGATCGTTTGGGTCCCGCGCCGTTTCAACTAACGGTTCACCTGGAAGTAGATGTGACGGGAATACGCCTGAAACGACCGTTGTGGTTCCTTGCTGATCGTGGGACATTTTATTTTCTTATTTCAACCTTCAGAGATTCAACTCCATCGCGACATGCTGGTTTCTAGCATTCCATTGTGAAAATGTCGGCGACGCTGCTCGGCAGTACAAAGGTTCCCTTAGCCAATTTAGCGCATCAATTGAGCAGAGGTTGTTGGAAGCTAGAATTCTTACGGAAAATATTACTCGACCCCGGCCGATTGCGACGAACGTTGTGCATGCGCAGCTGCCGAATACAACGCAGAACATATGCATCGGAGCTTTTCAGTACGCGCGGGGTCAGTACGCAATTTTCGGGGGGGGCCAAGCTCTTCGGAAAACACGTATGTCCGCCACACGTGCGGATCAATTAAATCGGCCTTTGTAGTTTGGCCGCCCCTTTTGAGCTAACTGCTAATCAGTGACATCGGCGAGCAACCGATCGGCGATGGCTTTTCGCTTCGACTTTGGCGCCTTATACATTTTCAGTAACCGATTGAGTCCGCAAGCTGAATCCTGCTCGGCCAAGTCCAGCGACCGCATAGCAAGATAGGCGGCTTGGGATACCCACATGAATACGCCCGTCTCTTCATTGCCATAAGGGACCGGGTGATTGCGCGCGTCGAATCCATTCGGAAAGAGAATGTCGTCGATTGCATCATCTATACTTTCCGCGTTCTCCATCAGCTCATCCAGTTCCTCATCGGTGATTCTTATCCCTTCCATGTATTTCCTCCGTAGCTACTTCGAGTCCGGCTGCCTTCGCCGCCGGTTGGCGTTTCGATCTAATGCGTAAAGCGAAATCGGATCCGCTCTTTCGCTCATAAACACTTATGAGCAAAAAAAAAGGACGGACCCAAATTCGGGTTCGTCCGTCGCTTCGTCCCGGGTCCGAACTGATTGGACCCGTGTACTACTAATTACAAATCACATTCTATCATGAAAACGGGCGGTGCAGCGGGTCAACCGCTCAGCTGATGTTAACTCTTTGAGCACAAAGAGGGACAAGGCCGACCCTTAGAAGCGAAAATGCAATTTCGTGGCGGTATCCTTTCGCGGACGAGGAGATCCAAATTCCCTCCCGGTACTAAGAGCGTTGCAATTCGTTTCTAGCTGCATTCGCAATTTTGAGGCCGCATTATGATTATGGCAAGCCTGTTCCGGATACACTTCATCTCTTAATTTTTCTTGTTTTTTTCCTTGGCCCATCGAGCAAGACCGGCTTTACGCGCAAGTTCTCGCCGCTCCTGCGGCGTGAGCTTTGCCGTTCTTGCCTTGCCGCCTTTCAGTCCTCCCAAGCGTCCGAGCGCGACTGCGTGTGGATTCTTTTTCTTCGCCATCGCAATTGACACTGCCAAATGGCTCGTAAAAAAGCAAGGAAGGATATTAGTTGCTTGACATTACGAGAGCGCTCTAGTATCATAATACTAGACCGCTCTAGTATAAGAAAGCGTTGCTAGGGACTTGGTGAAGCATGGCGAATACGCAAGATCAGTTGGCATAGCAAAAAGGAGGAGTTCGTAAGGACGCGTTGGTTCGATCGAACGGATTTATGCACACATCACTCAGATCAAGCATTCGAATCCGAAGGCGTCGTCACCCCAACACTCGCAGAGTCAGCGATGCCACCTACTTCGGTCGAACGCAAGGTGCGCCCGTCGCGTTGGGGAGATCTTTCTAGGCAATCACTAACCCGCTTAGCGGAGCTAACTCACATGTATCGCTTGTCCGTTCCAGCGGGACATCTCCAATTTTTCGACGGGCGATGGTACATCACGCACTCTGGTCTGCTCAGTGTCGCTTAGCGCAACCGATGCGCCGGGATCGGATCAGCGATCGAAAAGGAGCTGTCCGATCTAGCCGACCAAACGCTGGGTTTTCAAAGCGACGGTTTACAAGGGCTCCCGTTCGAAAGGATTTGTCGGCTACGGCGACGCCGATCCGTCCAACGTGTCTCCGTTGGTCCGCGGCGCTGAGATGCGCATCGCCGAAACGCGTGCCGTCAATCGGGCTCTGCGCAAAGCCTATGGAATCGGTCTCTGCACCGTCGAAGAGCTGGGCTCGTTCTCGCACTCGCAAAAGCCCGCTGCGGTCGCGTCCGAATTCGAATGGCCATCCGGATCGAATGGCTCAAGCAAGGCGCAGCCCCGATTGCGCGATCAACTTTGCCTGCTGATCCGCCAGCACAATCTCGATCCCAACCTCGTGAAGGCTTACGCCGCCGATTTCTGCGGCACGGAAACCCTCAAGGAAGCCAGCCGCGAGTCGGTCGAATCCTTCGTCGCCGAGCTTGCGGCCTTGGCCAAAAAAGATCGGGATGCGCTCATCTGCAAACTCAATTCATATGCTCAACCTGTGGAGGCAACTCCATGAAACGACATATTCCCGGTCTGCATTCACGACAGCAGGATCACGAAAGCCTTCTCGAAGGTCTGTTCCTGGTTCGCGTTGATGCTGCTTCGTATCGCTGGCATCCGCAGAAGCCTTTCCTGTCCGTTCGCTTTGTCGTTCTCGAGCCCGAACCGTTTGCAGGACGATCACTTTCTGGTCGGCTGTATTGCACCGAACGAGCGCTCTGGAAGCTGAATTGGTTCCTCCGGGATTTCGGCTATGACCCCGATCTGCTCGACCGAGATCAGGTGGACGAAAAAGCCCTGCTCAAGCTTCGCGGGGTCGTTCGGACATCTCACGTCACGCTGAATGGTCGGTCCTTCCAAAACCTCGAAGCGTTTGCCCCTGCAGCGGAATGGGAAGAGCTGTCGTGCGAAACCGTCGATGCGAAGCACGAGGCAAGGAACGGCAATGATCGTATAGCCATACGCAGATCGCTCAGTACCTTCGCTGCCCAAGGAGCTACCGGTATCGCTATCTCGACGGCTGGCGAGAGAAGGAAACGCGGGCAGCCATGGTGTTTGGCCGCTGTTTCGAAAACGCTCTCAGCGCTTACTTTCACGAGCAGACGATTGCACCGCAGCTCTATTCAAGGAATGGGGCGCCTTTCGGGACACTCCCTTTGAATACAAGAAGGGCGAGTCCTGGGATCGCCTCGTTCACCAGGGAGTCCACCTACTTGAGAGATTCGCACAGGACGATCGTGTCAAGATCCACCACCCAGAGCAGCGATCTGCAGGTGAAAATGACCCGGAACTTCCCGGACGGAAATGAATTCGTCGCCTATCATCGACGCTCTCGGCGAACTCGATGGCACGCAATGCTCTGATTGACTGGAAGACTACGGCGAGCCGTTACCCGGAAGAGCCGGAGGGGCTTGCTTTCGCTCGACCCGCAGTTGATTTGCTATTCCTGGATCAGCGGGATTTCCGATGTCGCGCTGGTTGTCTTCGTGCGGAAAAATGCATCCCGAGATTCAGTATCTAAAGGCATCCATCACGGAAGAGCAGCGCCGCGAGTACGGTCGTCTCGTCGAAACGACCGTCGGCCAGATCGAAGCGGGCCAGTTCCCTCCGCACAGTGGCATCCGCTTCCCGCAGAACGGATGCATGAGCTGCCCTCATCTGGGCCTTTGTCTAGGTAACCAGGAATTGATCAGCACGAATCTGATCCGAAAACCAGGAGCCAGCGACCTTGATTGGCTTGACGAGCTTGTGGATTAACGGGCGAATACTCGTGTCTCCCGAGATCAATCGTCGGCGAGCTTTCGTCGTTCTCGGGAAGATCGATGAGATCTTGTCCTGGGAGGAGACCAAGGAGCACGAACGCGATGAACGCTTCGTCGAGTTGGGTGAGTACCTCTGCGAGGTTCGTGCCGGTCAGTATTGGCGACTGGAAAACTTGAAATCGTTCGATGAATTCCTCGAGAAGCGCTTTCCTGAGTCGCGTCGAAAAGCCTATTACCTCATGGCCATTCACGAAAATCTGACCCGGATTCCAAAGCGACAGCTCCGCGAGGTGGGTTGGAGCAAGGCCACGGAGCTCGTCAAAGTGGCCCGCCGAGATGGCAGCGAGTTCGATTGTGCAACCTGGTTGCACAAAGCCAAGGAACTTCCCAAGGAAGACTTCAAACGAGCGGTCGAGTCGCCACCTGACGGGCAAAGAAACCGAGCCATGGGAGATCATTTATTTCAAGCTCTACAAGAGCCAGTTGCCGGTGATTGAGCGAGCGCTTGAGACCGCAGCGCTGATGCTCGGAGCGAGCAAGTCGCGTGGCTATTGCTTAGAAATGATTTGTGCTGATTTCCTTGCCGGAGCCCACCTCGAGGATGGTAATTCCGATTCGCTGCTCTTCGCGCTTGGTCGACTTTATTCGTTGCTTCCGGATCCGCAGAAAACGGAGTTCGTGCAGCAAATTGGGGAAGTTCAATGACTGATCTCCGGTCTCGACGACCAAGACTTCGGCTCAGCGCAGATTCTTATCGCAAACTTTGCATCGAAGTGTTGCAGCGTGACGGCTGGCGATGCCAGACCTGTGGCCGCCCCGATCGTCTTCAGGTCCACCACATTCGCTCGAGGGGCCGACTGGGTGATGACGCAGGCGAGAATCTAATCACGCTCTGCGCTGATTGCCACAGTGACATCCATCGCAGCTGCGCGGTGAAGGATGGGTCCGGAACATCGGACTCATAATCCGTTGGTCCTAGATTCGAATCCTAGCGGGCCCACCAACCTGTCATCGAATCGATGGTCCGGTTTCCTCACAGCGCAAATCCTCACAACGCCACGTCGGAAAAGGGTTTGAAAGATCCGGCAGAGGCGGTGACTCGGTATCCGCGACACTGACGAGTTCGGTTTGCCAGATGCGCAGGGCACGACTTCAAGTGTGCTTGTGACGCCGGTGTAACAAGCCCCAGTCGGCTCCATTAACGGAATGAAGTATTCCGTCGCCCGACTAGGCGGCAGAAATCGACGCCAGGGTGAGAAAGTTATCCGGACCTCGCCGCCAAGAATGCCGCTCCAGCGGCAGAACACTCCCGCTAGACGAAACTTGATCCGTCGCGATAGAAATGCCCGCCGCTTCCAGCGATGCTTGTATCATCCAGATGGGTAGCAATACTGGCGATTCCCCAGCAAGAACTCACCCTTGTAGTCGGTGCACCAACTCCACGGAAGGTGCGGCAGCAGGCGAGACCGCGGCACCCGCCGAGAAGTCGGCCGCGAATCATACCATCGCATTCAGCATAGGGCGGTCGTCTGTTTGCCAAATCTTCACGGGGTTAAGCGCAGATAGAGGAGACGATAAGCGTCGGCCCATACGTGATCCAGCATGAAGAGAACGAAAATAGTGATGGGCACGATTGTCCAAAACAGGATTTTTCGCTCGTATTTCATGTGCATGAAATAAAGCAACCCGACCAAAGCCTCGATCGCCGCCAGTATGAGCAAGGTGAAAACGAGATGCTTGGTTTCAGGATGTCGGTACGTAATGAAGACCTCGATCCCCACGATGGCGAGGAAACCTGCCCAGATACCTACGTACGTTCCCATACCAGGGTCGTGTTCAGATGCGCCAGATGCCATTGTGCGATCCTCCCGTCCGAGCGGCTCAGCGCGCGTTCATCAAGTACATCAATGGAAATACGAACATCCAGACGATATCAACGAAGTGCCAGTACAAGCTGGAGGTCTCAACGTGGTTCGCGTCCAGCCGGCCGCGGTTGTATCCCCATGCGATCACGGCCAGCGCCACCACCCCGGAAGTGACATGCAGCAGGTGAAGGCCCGTGACGCTGAAGAACGCGGCGCCAAAGTCCACCGAACCACCGGTCGGATTGTGGAAGAGGCCCCAACCATCGGCAAACATATGGAACCATTCACGAAGATGCAGCGCCGCGAAAATAATACCAAGCAAGATCGTAAACCCAATCCACTGGATCGATTTGCGTTTGTCGCCAGCGTTGGCAGCACGCACTGCAACCATCATGGTAAGGCTGCTCGAGAGCAGCACAAACGTCATTACCAATCCATTGGCGATGCTCGGCCAGAAGTAGAACGGCCGCGTCCAGTCAGGGCTGCCGATGCGTAGAAAGCCATAAGCAACAAGGGCCACGGTGAACGTGACCGCATCGGAAGCGATGAAGAGCCACATCGCCAGCTTCTTTGACTGCATCCCATAGGGCGACTCTTCCATCGCGGCGCCGTGCCCTGCTGCGGCCATGGTCAGCTCGGATTCGCTCACAATTCCTCCCGTAGCTTGAAACTACATCCGAATCGCGATCACCATCAGCAGATAGACCCACAAAAGATCGACAAAATGCCAGTAGACGGCGGCTGTTCCGAGGCTCGTCTGTGCATTGCGCGCGTTATGCCGCAGCCTGTATCCAACATAAATCAGCCCCAACACTCCGCCGAGCAAGTGCAAGCCATGCGTTGCGGTGAGCAAATAGAAGAACGAACTGCTCGGGCTCGTCGCTAGAAATAAGCCTTGCGATGCGAGACGCTGCCAAGCGAGGACTTGCCCTGCCACAAAAAACAATCCGAGGGTTAGCGTGATATTCAGCCAGTACTGCCCGCTTGACCGAAGAGTACCCGGTTGCGCAGTCGAATCATCTCCTGGGGCTTGTGATCCAGACCGCCCTGAACGAAGGAGGGTGGCAGCAGCGAAACGTTTACGCGCTAATTCGAGCGTGTAGCTGCTGGCGATTAAAATGATCGTGTCGAGGTAAAGCACTCGAGGAAGCACGAATCGCTGCCAGTCGGCGCCCGAACCCTGGCGCACTACAAGAGCGCTTGTGAGTGCCGCGAAGGACATGGCGATCGCAGAAACTGCTACCCACACTCCCGTCTGGGAAGGAACGCTCTTAGTGGCAGCAATCGTCGGCATTGCCGCCCGAGGGCGAATGGCTGGCTCTGGTCGCGTGTAGGTTGTAACCGACATGTTCCCCCTTTGCGCGCCCGTCAGCGCTTCACTGCGAATTCGGGATCGGTCTGCATGATATGGTCCGTTGGAGCCCCTTCGACGCTGTATTCGTAAGGAGGGTTGTGAACCACCAGGTGACGACCGCCGAAATTGTCGAATGGAGGTGGGGATGTGGTGGACCACTCAAGCGAAGTTGCCTCCCACGGATTATCCGGCGCAGGCGGCCCCCACCAGCGCGTGTGAATCAGGTTGTACAGAAAAATCAATTGGGCTGCGCCGGTGAGCAGTGCCGCGATGGTAATGAATTTGTGCACCGGAATCAGGGGAACCAAATAGTCGTCGGTGAATGAGGCATACCGGCGGACGTTTCCTGCGAGTCCGAGATAGTGCATCGGCATGAAGATGCAATACACGCCGACGAAGGTGAGCCAGAAGTGCAATTTTCCGAGTGTCTCGTTCATCATGCGGCCAATCATTTTGGGCATCCAGAAATAGGTGGCCGCGAAGATTCCAAAAATTGCCGCCACAGCCATGACGAAGTGGAAGTGGGCGACGACGAAGTAGGTGGCGTGGAGATACGTGTCAATCGCCGGTTGCGCCAGGAAGAAGCCGCTGATTCCACCGCTGATGAACACGGAAATAAAACCGAGGCAGAAGAGCGACGCACTCGTGAAGCGCAGGTTGGCTCCGTAAATCGAGCCGAGCCACATCAGCGTGGCCACGGTCGCGGGAATTGTGATAATCAGAGTGGGCACCGAGAACAGGATCGCCGAGAACGGATTCATCCCGCTCACGAACATGTGGTGTCCCCAGACCATGTAGCTCAGGAAGCCAATCGCAATCATGCAACCGATCATCACGCGCATTCCGCCGAGCAGCGGCTTGCGGGTGAAGGCCGGCAAAATGTGCGAGACAATTCCGAAACCGGGCACGATTGCGATGTAGACCTCCGGATGCCCGAAGAACCAGAAGAGGTGCTGCCACAGAAGCGGCGAGCCACCGGAGTGCGGCAAGAGCGTGTCGCTTACCACCATGCCGGCCGGATTGAAAAAGCTGGTGCCCGCGGTGCGATCGAGGATCAGCAGGACGCACGCAGGAAGTAGATCGGCGAAGGCCAGCAGGCCGATGCAAGCAGTGATAAACCAAGCCCACGTGGATAGAGGCATACGCGCAAGCGTCATACCCTTTGTGCGCAAGTCTAACGTGGTCGCAATGAAATTCAGCGAGCCTAGCAATTGGCCGATGCAGAAGAGCGCAATCGAAACCGCCCAGAGGTTTTGGCCCATCGCCTCGCCAGGACCGGAAATTCCGCCAACGGAGCTCAGTGTTGCATAAGCGGTCCAGCCGGCAATCGGCGGCCCGTCATGTACGAAGAAGGCTGCAATCAAGACGAGGAAGGCGACGAAGGTGGTCCAGAACGACATCATGTTGAAACGCGGGAACGCCATGTCCTCGGCGCCCACCTGAATCGGGAGAAAATAGTTTCCGAAACCAGCGAACGGCGCGTTGGTCAGTACGAAGAAGACCATGATCGTTCCGTGCATGGTCATGAGCGACAGGTAATACTCAGGTGTTATCACGCCGCCCGGAGCGCCGTTGGGAGAGAAGAGCTGTAAGCCCGGAATCGCCAGAGAAGCCCAGCCCAAGTGGAGCCGCATCAGCCAGGAAAGGACCATGCCGATAAAAACGGCGGCGAGCGCGAGGCCGTAGTACTGCAGCCCGATTATCTTGTGGTCCAAGCTAAAGATATATTTCTTGATGAATCCCTGCGGAGGGGAATGGTGTTGAACCGTCGGTTCTGCGGACATATCATGCATCGCTGTGCCTCACAGATTGCTTTCGGCGCCTCGCCGCATACCACCACCGGCGGCGCCCAATCGGAATAATTAATCTCCAGACTGCTGTTTCAGCCAGTCGTCATATTCAGATTGCGATTTCACCTCAAGGTAAGCCTTCATGCTGTAGTGCCCAAGACCACAGAGCTGCGTGCAGACGATTTCCCACCGTCCCGTTTTCGTGGCCGTAAAGTGAAGGGGAATATCGATACCTGGAACAATGTCCTGCTGAATGCGCAATTCGGGGACGTAGAAATTATGAATCATATCCTTGGAGTGCAGGGTTAGCAGAATCGGAGTGTCCACCGGAATCGTGAGCGTTCCGACGACGATGTCGTCACGCGCTGCCACATCGTTTTCGGGATCGAGTCCAAAATAGTTTCCATTTCCGTCGTTGATTTTGTCCGGATGAATCGAGCCAAACACGCCGTCCGGTCCGGCATAGCGGAAAAAGAAAGCGAACTGTTCCGCCTGCACGTCCACATGAAGCGCGCGCGGATCGGGCTTCGCAATATACATCGAAGCCCACACCTTCGATCCGACGAACGAGAGGCTGAGAATTTCCAGGCCGACCAGGATAATAGCGAACGCCACTACTGGTCTGTGTCCGCCGGGCCAGTTCTTGATCTTTCCCTTGCGATTTCCGAAGGCCCAGATAAATCCTGCGAGAACAAATTGAGAAGCCACAAACAGAATCCCCGAAGCTATCATCGTCTCGTCTAATTGGTGATCCACCTCGGGTCCGTGCGCCGAAACCACGGGCGGCGGCCACCATGTATGGGCGATGATCGGATATACCGAGACCAGCGTGATGATCACAAGCAGGACTGCAAAGATTTTGCCCATCGCAGAACGCCTCCCCGATGACACAACGAAGGTACTGATGAAGTACCAGTGACGCCTGCTCCACCGGCCGGCGCGACTCTCAATCGGTAGTGCGTCGCTTTTTAGTACGGCAGCGCTTTGAAAGTGAAGTTCGCGGTCGCCGCCCCGCCAGACACCGTGACTTCCTGCATCTGAGTGCCCATGTGCTCCTGCCACGCGGTCAGCGTGTACTTTCCAGGTGGCACGTCCTTGATCGTATAGGTCCCGTCCGCTCCGGTCATGCCGTAGTGAGAAGTCTTTAGGACGACAAAATACCCGTGCATCCACGGATGGATGTTGCACTTGACCGAGATAAATTCGGGCTTATCCCATTTGGTATCGATCGGAGGTGCGCCCGGAGGTTGCGACTTATTCCACTCGGAATTCACTTTGGGCAACGGGTGAATGTTATGGGCGTTCGGGTCGTTGTTGTAGATCTGAAGCGGCTGATCGACCATCATCACGGCGACGTGAGGAATATACTGGCATCCCTTCTGGTCATACCTCACGGGAGTGCTGGCCGGTGCTGAGCCCTGATCGCCAGCGGAGATAAATACGACTACATCTTCAAGCGTGTCGCCCGGCCCAGATTCCACATCCTGAGTCTTGATTGGCGGATTGTGAAGTTTCTGGCAGTACGGCTCCTTCGACATATCAATCGGCTTCATCTTAGGAGGGGTGCCGGTGAACGTCACTTTCCCTGTGATTGATCCTCCCGCAGGTCGTGCTGCGGTGACTAGCATCGCCGATCCGGCCAGAGCGAAAGCGGCTAATAAAATAAAAAACTTCGTTCGCATGATCTCAACTCCCCTTTTATAACTGGCGCATGAACTTTGACTTGTTACCGTTAGCTGAGACGCCAGTCGCAACGTGTATCTACTGCCCTGCTGATTCGGCTCCGATCGCCTTGATCTGTCCCTGGTGCGTCTTCACATACTCCAGCCAGACGTTTCGTGATTCTGATTGCACGTTCGGTTGCAGCGTGCGGAGGAAATGAACCAGATCCCAGGCGTCTTGCGGCTTGAGTGAATCCGCAAACGACGGCATCGGAGAGCCATCCAAGCCGGTCATGAAGATTTTGTATAGATCCTGATTCGTTTCTCCGCAGCGAAATCGAGTGCCATCGTGGAAATTGTACGGACGAATCGGCTCGCCCTTGTCATCTGTGAGCGTGATGGCGGACGGGCCGTCGCCTCGTCCCTCCGGCCCATGGCATTTCCAGCACTGCATCTGATCGAAAAGCTGCCGGCCGTGTAGAACGCTGTCGATCGTCTGCGGCGGCTCGGGCGGGATTGTGATTGGAGTGCCGGCCTTCTGCGTTTGCCATTTGGGCGAGAAAGTCTTGATGTAAGCCACCAGATCGACGCGCGTTTGTGGAGTTAGCGGGCGCCAGGTTGGCATAAGCGTATCGACAACGCCGCGCGTAATCGTATCGTAGAGATCCTGGTCGGTCGGCAGCGTTCCGGTAGGAGTGGATCTCCAGCGAAATAGCGCTTCTGTGAAATCCCTCGGCCGCGGATCGACATAGGGAGCATTCTCGCCTTCGCCGTTTCCTTCCTTGCCGTGACAGCCGACGCACCAGCGGCGGTAATCTTGCTTGCCCGCCGCGGCATTTCCCGTCAGGCCGTTCACACTCGCTCCCGTGTCTTGCGCGAGGGCGACGCTCGGAGTTGCGAGGGCCACACCGAAAGCCGCGAGTATCAAACTTCGCGTGATTTTCTTTGATAGTGCCATGGGCGCTCGCTCCTTTAGAAGTCGAAATCGAAACCAAACATCAGGGCGCTGCTGCTGATGGTGCAGTTGAATGCTCGTCCCGCGTCTGTGCACAAGCTGCCAAATCCCCCGCCCTGGTTCGTGACGCCGTTCGATCGGACGAACGAATATTCCTGCTGCAATGCTAGACCAGCGCGGCTGAACATGAACGGATACCAGCGGTTCGCAATCGTGAAAGCGTTCAAATTACCGGTATCGCCACTCGGCACGTTCGAAAGGTCCGCTTGCTGGGCCATGTGGACCGTCTCCCAACGCGCGATGATGATCCACTGGGGCGAAATGATGTACTGGCCTTCGAGGAAACCGCCATTCCACTTAGGCGCATGCTGTGTCGAACTTAAGGTATCGACACGGGGATCGAGGCCGTTTGCCAGGAAAGCGTTGTCGGATCCATGCAGGTAAACACCCTTCACCAAAAACTTGTTGAAATACCACTTCCACTCGGCACCGGCTCTAACGAAGGATTTATTTCCCCTGCCGTAGATCGGCGTTCCGCCGGAAGTTTCGAAGAAGGTTGGCGCAAACCCGTAGTAGGCGTATGCACCGACCTTCATGAATCCATTACCGAAGGTGTTGAATCCCTGCTCGAAATGGCCGTAATAGTCATACGTCCGACCTGCGGGATTACCATTGGAAAGGACAAAACCTGGATTGCCGTCCAAGCTGCTCACGACGGAAAAGGCATACCGAGTGTAACTGTTTGAATTGTGGCCCGAGAGTTCGATACCGAGCTGGTTGTCGCCTATACCGCCGAAAGGATTCTGGTCGCCAAGAGGTGTGAAGTGATAGATGTAGTAAAAACCGCCATCTCCCGAGAGCGTAAGCAGCCGCTTCTCAGAAACCGGTAGGTCTAGTTCGTACTTTCCGACCTTGAAGTTCAGCCATGAACTGTGGAGCAGATTGTCGAATCGCACGAAAGCATTTTCAAAGTGGAATGAGGCGTTTTCGTCCGAAGACGGCAGAACGCTAAACGAAATATTCTTGTACAGCGTACCCGCGAACCAAAAGTCCAACCCCGAAAGATCAAACCCAGTCGTCGTTAAGCTACCAGGATGGGAGCCACTCTCGCCGTCGCCCGCGATATTATCGACGACTTGGTTGTTTGCACTTTCACGATGCCACTGCGGCGTAATGCGAACCGTAATCGGGAAGTACGACGGATCGCGCGTGATCGGGGAATCGCGCTCATTCATCATCTGATATCCGTTATCGCGGAACACCTGGCCGAAGTTATTGAGTTCCGGCCAACCGATGTGACACGCCGAACATGGCAGACCATACTTTCGCGCGAATGCAGGAATCGCGTTGGCCGGCTTGGGCGCCGGCAGCAGAACGGCCGCAAGTAATATGAGTGCCGGAATTGCCGCCACAGTTCGATCGACCATTTTCGACATCGAATGGGAATTCATCCGTGCCTCCTGATTTGAAAGCCCTCGCGCGATTCGGCCACGAGCGGGAGAAAACTAAGCCAGCGGAGCGAAGACACTTCGCCTCTAAGGACAACAATCAATTGTGGAAAGGCGAGCAAGACCTTCATACTCAGGTCGAAAATACATTGGAATCAGAAGGTTGCAATTCTTCTTAGGGTATCTTTTTCCGGTGCAGTAGGGTATACAGCGGCATATATCGAGGGTATCCTTGCGAACGTATCTTTCGATATGTACCCGAAACCACCCGCGGCCACGTTTCAATGCCGGTCTTACTGCGCATTCCTGAAATGTGTGAGAGAATTTGCACATTAGGCCGCAGAGGTAGGATGCGGGGGCGCTCCAAACCTCGAAATGGCGCGATTCCAAACACGTAATTTTTACAAACAACACCCGCTCCCGGGCTCGTTCAGGAGTACAAATTGTCCGGAGTAGGTCCTAAGACGGCGTGGACGGGTGGTGACGGCGAGGAAATCTATTTCGCCTCCCTCGATTCTCTTCCGTTTCCGGTGTGGGCCGCGGACAGCCACGGAAGTTGTACCTTCCACAACCAGGCGTGCTTAGCATTTCTAGGTAAGACGCAAGAGGATGTGATTACAAAAGATTGGGCAGGGTTTGTCCACCCTGATGATATTGCGAAACTAGCGGATCAACTAGCGAGCCTGGCTCACTCCTTCTCACCACGACAGATTGAATTCCGAATGCGAAGCAGCGTCGGCGACTATCGCTGGTTCCTTTGCACGCTGGCCCCCCGATACGACAGCTCGGGCCGCATTTCCGGCTGCGTTGGTTACTCGGCTGATATTTCCAGTTTAAAAAAAACGACAGAGTCCTTCTTTCACACCGAGACACGCTATCGGCAGCTCTTCGATTCCAACCTGATTGGCGCAATGTATACCGAGGTCAATGGAGGAATCCTCGACGCCAACGAAAAATTTCTCGAAATGGTTGGCTACCCGGCGAGCGATATCAAAGCAGGGCGCCTGCGCTGGATCGATATCACCCCTCCCGAATTCAAGGCGCAAGCGGCTTCGAACGCCGAGCAGCTGCGGGCGACCGGAATATTCAAGCCGATCGAGAAGGAGTACATCCGCAAGGACGGCTCCCGCGTTCCTGTCCTCGTGACTTCAGCCCTGCTCGAAGGCTCGACTAGCGAAGCGATAACTTTCGTGGTCGATATCACCGAGCATAAGCGCGCCGAACAAGCGATGCGGCAACACGCAGAGTCGCTTGCGAATGGCCAGATAGCCGCGCTGAACAGGACTTTGAAGCTGCTTGCGACTGAGCCCTCACTCGACACCGCTCTCAGTCACGTCCTGAAAGCCATCACCGAACAGCTAAGCGTCACTTCTTCAGGACTTCACGTGGCAGGCCTGCACTCGAACGACACCCTCTTGCACATGAATTACGACGATGGGCAAATCACGCGCGGCGAAGATATCAACGATTCGTCCGCATTGCACCCGCGCCATATAGCGCTGATAACCGAGAGGTGGCGGGCGCAAAAGGATGGCTTTCCCAAACCGGTGATTCTCGACGTGGCCACGTCGTCTGAATTTGACGATCAACGGCGCGCACGTCTGCTGGCGAACAAAATCCACACCCTCCTCCTGGTTCCATTGCTCGTCCACAATCGGCTGGTCGGCACTCTCAGCATCCGCATCAAAGAACGCCGCGCCCTCAGCCAGGCCGAGATTGAACTGGCGCAGGCTCTCGCCCAGCAGGCCAGCCTCGCCGTCCATCTCACGCATCTTGCCGAACGCTCACGGCAGGTTGCCGTTCTCGAAGAACGAAACCTCGCCGCGACGGGTCGAGCCGCGGAACTTGCCCGCGCCAATCAGGCCCTGAAGCAGACGCTCGACGTTCTAGCCAACGATTCCGAGATCGACGAAGTGTTGGGTCACGTTCTAACGGTAGTCACGCAGGTGCTCGAAGGCAGCGTTTCAACTCTCTGGCTGCGGGATCGCGACGCTGAGACCGCCAAGTTACATCTCGTCTTCAGGGATGGCCAGCTGGTGAGAGGCGCGGAGTCCGGCCATCGCCTCGCCGGCCAGACTTTGGATCTGTCCCGCCAGGATTTGTTCGCCTTCGCCGTGTTTCGTCGCGGACGCCCTGTGTGGCACGAAGTAGCCACCAGCGAAGCGCTCGATGAGGCAGCCAGAACCTATCTCCGCGAACAAGGCGTGAAAGCTCTACTGGGCATCCCGCTGATTCTTGCTGACAAAGCAATCGGCGCAATCGTGGTCCGCTTCCCTGAGTTGCGCCAGTTCGGCTCGGTGGAGTTGGAACTCGCGCAAGGACTGGCGCAACAAGCAACGCTGGCCCTGCAGCTCACCCGTCTTGCAGAGCAAGCACGCAAAGCCGCCATTACCGAAGAACGAAACAGAATGGCGCGCGAGATTCACGACACCCTGGCACAAAGCTTCACCGGCGTTCTGATTCAGTTGCAAGCGGCCAGGCAGGTTCTCGATGGCGTCCATCCCGATGCGACCCAGCACGTGGAATCTGCGATTGCGCTAGCACGAGTTGGTCTCACGGAAGCGCGCCGTTCCGTCCAAGGACTTCGCCCGCAACTCCTGCGCGACGGCAATATCACTACGGCTCTCGATAAACTAGTACGCCAAATGGGGAGCGATTCACCCGTTCGCATCAATTTTTCGGCGAATGGCGACGCGCAGCGCCTCATGTCGCCGGACATCGAAAGCAATCTCCTGCGCATCTCTCAGGAAGCGATCACCAACGCGATGAAGCATTCGGGAGCAAACCAGATTAATGTGCGGCTTTCAGCGGGACCGGAAGCAGTCCAGCTTGCTATCGAAGACAATGGCGCGGGCTTCGATCCGCACGTTAGCACATTGAGTCGCGGCTTCGGATTGATTAGTATGCAGGAGCGGGCGGACCGGATCGGTGGCGACTTAACGATCCTCACCAAACCCGGCGCTGGAACGAAAATTCATTTACTGCTGCCAATTCCGCGCACGACCAAACTTGGAGAGGATCGTTCCCAGGGAAGCGGCTATTCGCCGGCGTAGTTTCTTAGCGGCGCGTTTTCATATCGCAAGTTTCTAGTCAGGTTTTCTTATCGTTTTCATATCAATGACCAAGGGCGAATCAATTCGTATCATGATCGCCGACGATCACCCCGTCGTGCGTGAAGGGCTCGTCGCCTCGCTCAATCGTGTTCCCGATATGACCGTTGTTTGCGAAGCAGCCACAGGACAAGAGGCGTTGGACCTTTTCTCGCGGCACGTCCCGGACGTGGCGCTCGTCGATCTCCGTATGCCCGAGATGGATGGCGTCGAGGCCATCGAAGCGATTTGCGAACGCTTTGGCAATGCTCGGATCATCATCCTCACCACCTTCGAAGGCGATGAGGACATTTACCGCGCCTTGCGCGCCGGCGCACGCGCTTATCTTTTGAAGGATACTCGCCTCGAAGATTTGATTCATTGCATCCGCATCGTCCACGACGGGAAGAACTACATCCCGCCGACGATCGGCGCCAAGTTGGCTGAGCGAATGAAGGGTCCTGAACTCAGCACTCGGGAGTTGGAAGTTCTGCGACTCATGGCGGCCGGAAAGAGCAACAAAGAAATCGCCAGCGCGCTATTCGTCAGTGAGGGCACCGTGAAAGGCCATGTGAACCATATTCTCGCCAAGCTCGGCGCGAATGGCCGCACCGAAGCCGCGCGCATCGCGCTGAAACGCGGATTGGTTCGCTCCGAATAGATCGCACCGCCGAGCGCTTCATCACCCGATTCGATCTAAATTTCCGTCGCGCGATTGACTTGCCTCTCCGCACGTCCTAAGATTCCGCCATTCTTGGCATCGCTCGTTTTGGTTTTTCAGCGCAGGAGTTCACTGGTGGCCGACTGGCAGTACGCGCAATCCGATCGCTCCGAGCAACTCGCGCAAATTTCCTACTACTCCGCGAAGAAACACGAGAACGGCCGCGAGATTGAATTCAAAATCACGCTCAAGGAATTCGTCTCGCCTCCGCCGGGCCAGCACACCCGGTTCTTCGCCGAAGCGGATAAGAAAGTGAATCAGAAATCACTCGCGCTGCTTCCCTTCGGATGGGGCGACTCAGTTCTAAAAGCACTGGCCGGCTGCCTGCGCATGATTCGAGATTTCCCCTACGAAGAGGAGTAGCGAACAGTCCGATGCCCATGAAGCTATCCACGCGGCAAATCAAGCCGGGCATTGTCCTGCTCGAAATCGCGGGCCGCGTCTCCATGGGCGACGACTGCACTCTGCTCGATAGCGAAGTCGAACGCCATATTCAGAAAAATGAAAACCGTGTGATTTTCGATTTGGCCGGTGTGAACCACGTTGACAGCGCCGTCATCGGTCAGATCGTCAAATGCCTCAGCCGCCTCAAGCGTTCCGGCGGCGCTTTGCATCTCTCAGGGGTGCATGGCATGGTCGAGGGCGTTCTGAAAATGACACAGCTCTATCAGGTTCTGGCCATTTACCCGACCCCCACAGAAGCCGCCGAAAACTTTGCACCTTAAGCCGTAGCCGCAGTTGCCGCCGTTCACGCCAACGCCGCCCTTAGCTCAACGCGCGCTAGAAAGCCACGTCCTTGATGTGCGTCGCAATAAACCACTGGTTTCCGAATGGATCGACTACGCCAGCGCTTCGATCTCCGTACGGCTGATCCGCTGGCAACGTTAGCGATTTCGCGCCCGCCCGCAGCGCCTGCTCGTAGACCGCGTCCGTATCCGGAACATACAAATGAAGCCCACAAGGCATCGGCTTATAGACTCCGTGCGCATCGCTCATCTCTAGAATGGAGTCGCCAATCGCGACTTTCGCGTGCGCGACACCGCCCCCAGGCGCCGGCACCACCAATTTCTCTTGGGCTCCAAATGCCTCCTTGATGAACTGAATGAAGCTCCCCGTATTCTCGAGCGCGAGGTAAGGAGTCACAGCTCGAAGTCCTTCCGGAATCTTTTCGCCTTTCAACGGAGTGGCCACGTACCAGTGGTTGCCGAATCCATCAACGATGGAAGCGCCGCGCTCGCCGTATTCCTGGTCCGTGGGAGGCTGAATCGACTTCGCGCCTTTCGCTAGCGCCCTCGCATACACCGCATCGACATCATTCACGTAGATGTGCAATGCCGCCGGTCTGGGCGGAAACTTTTCGTTCGCATCCGCCATTTCGATCATCGAATCACCGATCTGCACTTCCGCATGCATGATGGCGTTGCTCCCGGGACTCTGTGCTCGAAACTTTTCCACGGCTCCAAATACGTCCTTTAAGAACTCGATCAACCGATTCGCGTCGGAAACAATCAGATACTGGGTAATAGAATGGAATCCCTCCCGAACCGGTTTCACCGCTGTGCTAGCCATATTCATTCTCCTTTCGAGGTCTGACTTGAGTTGTGCCCTGAAATTCTCGCTTGGCAATCCGCGCAATGCAGCCACGGTGCGCGCGAGCGACGCGAGCTCGGCGTTATCATCCGGCACAGCGGCCGCACGTCGGTCCAAAATGGCGTCCACGATCTGGTCGAGTTGTTCAAATTGGCTTTGATCAGCCATTTCTTTCACCCATGCGCTCGCGCAGACTTTGAATCGCGCGATACTGCAATTGCTTCACCGCACCTTCCGTGCGTCCAATCTCTTCCGCAATTTCGCGAATCCCCTTCTCTTCCGCAAATCGCATCTGAATCACGCGGCGCTGGTCGTCCGGCAAGTCCCGCACGAACCGGTAAAGCGCGGCGCGGTTTTCTATCGAATCTGAAACCGCAGGCGCCGAACCTTTTTCCGCGTCGAGGTCAGAGCCTGTCGTCTCTCTCGCCGCACGCTGCCGGTAGTTCGCAATCGCGTTGCTCGCGATTCGGAAAAGCCATGCTGCGAATGGCGCACCGCGCCACTCAAAGCGGTCGAGCCCTTCGAGCGCCTTGCGAAATACATCCGCCGTGAGATCCTGCACCGCAGCGCGATCCCGTACGCGGCGCCCGATGAACGCATACACGCGTTCAAAATGAAGCTCATAGAGCTCCCCAAAGCGGCGGCGATCCCTCTTCGCCTCCTCAATGAGGATCCGTTCGTCAGTTTCGCTGCTGACGTCTTTCAACGTGCTCTCCGGATAATCGATCGCCTTCTCTTAACATAAACCGCCCAAGGGCTAAAAGGTCACGCAGCCGGCATGTTCGAGGGTGAACTTTGGTTGGGGATCCGCTAGTACGCCCGTTCTATAGCCTATCTCCAGCTGTTTCAGTAGATTTGGGTTTCACACCGAATCAGCGGAGGCAACTAGGATGGCGACCGCAGTTCAGATTCCGGATACGGTAGCGGCTTCCGCGTGCCGCGCGTCAGGCAGCGAAAGGCGCCGCGAGCGGATCAAAGTCTCCCTACCGGTGCAGGTACAGCCCTTCGACGCCCGCTTTATTGATATCATCGACGTAGGCGAAGTAAGTGATTTTACGAGAGATGGCCTCTACTTTAGCACCTGTATGCCCCATTATTTCATGGGGATGCGGCTGATCGTCACGTTCCCATTCGGGGAGCAGGCTTCCGCCCATAAACGCTTCCTCGGTACCATCGTTCGTATGGAAGACCGCCAGGACGGGAACCGGGGAATCGCGGTTCGGTTTCTTCTGTAGTCTCGATTTTGTCTGCCGTATTTCCACCGTCGTTTGCCTTTGAGCAAGCCAGTCAGGATTCTGGCTTGTCACTCGCTCGCTCCCCGGCGAAAATGCTTCGTACTGCAAATTGCTCTGCCTGTCGTCCTTTCACGCTCGATTTTGCACTGCGGGCAGCCAGGAAAAAAACGATGTCACATCAGCAGCACAAAGACCTAGAGGCGGGCTCATCGAAAGGCCTTGTTGGGACCACGGTTGTGGACTCAGAACGCCGCGGCGGAAACCGCCATATTTTTACAGCGGCGGCGGATGTCGTGGAAATTTCGTCTGGTGCCCGCTTTTCGACGCGCACCACTGACTTGGGTCCAGGCGGCTGCTTTGTGGACACGACTAATCCCTTCCCGGTTGGTTCAAAGCTGCATATGCGGCTTCACAAGGGCAAGACCAGCTTTGAGACCACCGGCACAGTCGTCTATTCACAGCACGGTCTCGGGATGGGCATCGCTTTCAGCGATCTCGCCCAGGAGCGTCGCGCCGCTTTGGAATCCTGGCTCGCGGATTTGACCGGCGAGCGCCAATCGCATGATGTAGTAACTTACGAGACTCGTTCCACGTTAAGCTCTTCGCCGCAGCGGGGCGGGAGCGCAAGTACCTCTCTCGTTCGGCTCGTCCAACTGATGATCGGAAAAGGTATCCTCACGGAAGCCGAGGGCGCATCCGTGTTGATTGATCCTGTTCTATAGTTAGTCTCGACCGCCGCGGTCGATTTTGACAGTGCCTCCGCCCTTATCGGGAATAGGCCCCGAAATGGCGCCATGCCAGGTGTGGCTTTACCAAGTCTAATAGCCACTATCGATTGGGGGTCAAGTTATAGTAGTACTGAACCGCGCGGAGTACGTATCTTTTTCCGTCTTCGGGAAAATTTTACAGGGGGTTCTGGAACTGTAGCCTCCCGTAAGTACCTTAAACTAAACAGTATCAGCTAGGAGAAATAAGACGACCAACGGCGACACTATTGCATCTTATTCACGAGAGGCGAAAATGGGAGAGCGAAGAAAAGCAAGGCGTTACGAAGTTTACCTGCCAGTCCAGGTGTGCCTCGCGAAACGCCGTCCTGCTGACTTCCACACCGGTCAGCTTCGCGACGTGTCTCGCAGCGGCATTTTCTTCCATTCGCACGTTCCGCTCGACCCGGGGACGCATGTTGAACTCACCTTCTCTCTTCCTGGCGAAAAAGAACGGGGTACCGCCGTCCTCGTGCGGGCCAGCGCTAAGGCACTCCGCGTAAACACGCTGCCCGGCGAGATCGCTCCGCTCTACGGCGTCGCGGCTACAATCGACCGCCTCGACTTTGTCCGGCCGGTCGTTTCCTCGGCTGCTTAATCTGCTACAAATTTGCTGGGGACTTCAGTAAACCTGCCTCGATTCTTCTCTTTTGCGGTCTTCGTCCCGGATACAATCGCTATTGAGCTGTGAGTCCTGTTTCAATGGCGACGCAATCCTGCGACAGAAAAGAAATCGAGCTCCGGGTGCTTAGTGCCTTGTGCACTGGCCCACTCTCGCTGGACGATCGCAGCGAAGCCCTGCGCAACCTGGCCGGTTACAACTGGATCCTTCCCGACCACCGCGTGATTTACGAAGCTTTGCGGCGTGCGCGGCAGCGCCACTCCGCTGCTTTGCGCGAGCACGTCAGCGCCGAAATCACCCGCCTCGGCTTTCCGGACATCGACGTCGAACCATTTTTTGCTTCCTGCATTCTAACGAAAGCTGAAATCGACGGGCTCGCAAACGCTTTGCTGGCTGCGGGCCGTACGCCAGCAAATCAGAAATGAACGCGCGGACCCTCCGCTACTTTACGATCGCCGACGTCACCCTTCTGCCCACCTTCATTCTCTGGTTCATCTGGCAACTACAATTCACGGCGCGCTGGACGTGGGTAGTTTTTGTCGGTTGGATGATTTTCAGCTTCGCCCTCCATCGTGACACGCCAAAGACACTAGGCTGGCGCGCAGATAATCTTTGGCCCGCCGCGCGCCAAGCCATGCTCATTTTCGGCGCGATGATTGTGGCTCTGGTTGCAATCGGGGCTGGCCTCCGGGCGCCATTGCGCGTGCCGCCAAACCTAATCTCCTGGCATCGTCTCTGGAGTTACTTCGCGTTCTGCGTGCTCCAGCAGGTGCTCCTGAACTCGCTGGTGCACAACCGCATGCTTTCGCTTCTCCGGCGACAATGGATCGCAGCCATCCTGACGGGGCTGATCTTCGCTGCGTGCCACTGGCCGAATCCGGTGCTCGTACCGCTGACGCTAATCGGGGGCACCGCCATGGCCTGGATGTTCGGTCGCTACCGCAACATCATTCCACTCGCCATCGGCCAGGCAATCCTGGGCTCGTTGATTTTCTGGGCCTTCCCCGTAGCATGGCATCACCATTTGCGCGTTGGTCCCGGCTACTATTCAACGTCGCTGCATTAATGCGCCGCCACCGCCTTCCGCGACGAAACTTTCTTCAACCCGAAAGCAATCGGCACCGTAGCGAAACACAGTAGCGCCAGATACCGGAAATCGTCGATGTACGACCACAACGACGCCTGCGTATCAATCGCGCCCTCGAGCAACTTATAAGTTCGGTGCAGCGCATCCACCGGGTCGGTGTGCTGGTTCATTAGTCCATGAAACCCATCAATCGCGCGCTGCAGCACCGGATTCTGCGGCGAGAACGAATGTGAAAGCTCCGTACGATGCAGTTGTTCATGGCGCGAGACGATCGTATTGACGATCGAGATCCCCACACTGCCGCCTACGTTGCGAAACAAATTGTAGACGCCGCTCGCGTTTCCAATTTGGTTGTCCGGCAGCGCGCCCATGGCCAGGGTCGCCAGCGGCACGAACACAAACCCGATAAAAAAGCCGCTCACCGCCACAGCCCAGAACATCGACCACTGCCCCACGTCCAGGGTCATGTGCCCCAGCCATAAATTTGCCCCCGCCACACCGGCAAAACCAATCGCAATCAGTTTCCGTCCATCGAATTTGGAAAGTAGAAATCCGACGATTGGCATGGCGAAAATAGCGCCGATCCCGCGTGGCGCCACCGCCAATCCAGCCGCGAGCGCCGTGTATCCCAGCAGCGTCTGATAGAAAAGCGGCAGGATCGTAATCATCCCGTACACCACCGCGCCAAAAATCGCGATCTGCAGGCATCCCACCGCGAAATTCCGATTGAGCATGATTCGTAAATCCACGAGCGGTTTCTTCAGCTTCAATTCGCGCCATAAGAACGCAATGAACGCGAGAATCAGAATCGCTGTCGCCCAGCGAATCCACGTGGCTCCAAACCAATCGTCCTCCTGTCCCTTATCCAAAATTATCTGCAGCGCGCCCAGCCACACCGCCAGCAAACCCAGCCCGATCGCATCAAGCTTCCCCACCACCGCTTCGCGAATATATTTCGGGTCCACCACCAGCCGCGAAATCAGAATCACCGCCAGGATCCCGATCGGAATATTTATATAGAACGCCCACCGCCAGCTGTAGTTCACCGTGATCCATCCGCCCAGCGTGGGCCCCAGCACGGGCGCCACCACCACGCCGAATCCAAACGCTGCCATCGCCTGCCCGCGTTTTTCCGGCGGAAAACTTTCCAGCAGAATCGCCTGCGAGAGCGGCTGCAGCGCGCCTCCACCTGCTCCCTGAACCGCCCGCGCGATCAGAATCATCGGCAGACTGGTCGCCGCCCCGCACGCGAACGACGAAATCGTAAAAATAATGATGCAGATCACCAGAAAATTCTTGCGTCCGAATTTCTGCGCGAACCATCCGCTCGCCGGCAGCACGATCGCATTCGCCACCAGATAACTCGTCAGCACCCACGTCGCTTCGTCGTTCGTCGCCGAGACGCTTCCCGCAATGTACGGCAGCGCCACGGCCGCAATCGACGTGTCCAGCACTTCCATAAACGTCGCCAGCATCACCGCGGCAGCAATGAACCATGGATTCGTTTGGACGAAAGGAGGAGGAGTGGATTCGTTGGCCATGAGCGAGCGCGATTCGCACCTGAACTCTAGAGTTATCCGCGCCGCGATTCAATACGGCATTTCGCCGCGACACAGCGACAAAACTGAGGCTACTGCGATTACCTATAATAGATGCTTGAGAGTTCGCGAGCGACGCAAAATGAAAATGCGTCTCGGCTCAGGTCGGAAATAGATTGTCAGGTCAGTTGTTACCGCGAGGAAGCCAGAAGTCCGCATCAGCCGCAGAAAATTCCACCGCGATCTGCGCCTTGCCGGGCGCGCGACGGCTCGCCTGCACCACCCGGCATTCGCGCTCAGCGTCGTTCAGCATGTTCACCAGAAATAACCGCTGCCCTTTCGCCACCGCGGTTCCAATTACAAACGAACACCCATCGTCGTTGATGTCCGCCGTCTCCGTCTCTTCATGAAACGGTTGCCGCTCAGAATCCGAGCCATAAATAAGCACCGGCACCGGCTGCCCCCACCGCTCGCTGCGACGCCGATCCGCCCCATCCGAGTTCGGATGCGGCGGCACCACAGGCGCCGAATCCTCAGGGACCGATATCGCAGGAGAATGTCCCGCCTGCTTGCGCCCCTTCGAGCGCGAGCGTTCATTCTCCGCCTGCTTCAACGCATTCCAAATGCGGCTCACCGCGGCTCCAGTTATCGGCGAAATATCAGCCTGCTTCTACGATAACCGACTCCCG
The DNA here is from genome assembly GCA_963721825.1 of uncultured Acidobacteriota bacterium. Classification (GTDB taxonomy): domain Bacteria; phylum Acidobacteriota; class Terriglobia; order Acidiferrales; family UBA7541; genus Palsa-295. Next base: position 371,457 of record CAVRLE010000007.1, read on the forward strand.
CCGCCGCAGTCACCACCTCCCACCCTCATCTCCGTATGCGTTACTGTACTCCGCACTGTCCACTCGCACAGGTTCCAGCAGCCACGCCGCGCGCCTGCTCTCCGCCTACTTCGGCTCCAGCACCAAAGGCAATCCATTCTTCGGATTGCCGATGATCACCACTTTCGCGTTGTTGCTCGCCGCCAGCCGCTCTGTCGCCTCAATTCCCTTCCATTCGAGCAATTGCTGGCTGATGCCCTGTGCCACGGTCGTCTGGAAATCGCGAATTCCCTGCGCCTCGATTCGCTTGCGGTCCGCTTCCTGCTTTTCCTTCTGCAGTATGAAAGCCATGCGCAGCGAGTCCTGCTCGGCCTGCTGCTTCGCTTCGATCGAGCCCTTCAGCATCTGCGGCAGCTGAATATCGCGTAGCAACACGCTCTGCACTTCCACTCCGCGCGCTCCCAGCTGCCCGACGAGCTCCTTGGTAATCTGCTGGGCAACTTCTTCGCGCGCGCCAGTATAAAGCGCATTCGCGCTGTGCTGCGAAGTCACAGCCCGGATCGTCGAACGCAGGTTCGGCTCAACCACCACTTCCACATAGTTCGGCCCAATCGTCCGGAAGACTTCGGCCGCCTTCTCCGGGCTCAACCGAAACAGCAGTGAAGTATCGAGCGTCATCACCAACCCTTCATCCGATGGCACGCTCGCCGTTTCCTTCAGCTCCTGCGTGCGAATCGACATCGTATTGTTCACCTTAAACGGGTTCACGAAATGCGTGCCCTCCTGCAGAACATCACCCGTCACGCGCCCGAACAGCGTCAGCACCCCGACGTGCCCCGACGGCACGTATGCAACTGATGCCCACACCAGAATCAAAATGAAAATCGCGAGCAGCACAAACCCAATTTTCTGCGGCAGCCCCGAACCATATCTGTGCAGCATATCTTCAGCATCCTGCGAGCGGAACGCGCTCATAGTCACCTCCAGTGACGTATCGTTCGCGCCAGCCCTAACCAGCGCGCCGCCATTCTACCTGTGCCGCTGCCTTTCAGTAGCACGCGTCCGCCGGCAGGCGGCACATGGAAATGTCGCCTGTGCCAACGCACCAACGCAGCGCAAATCGCCAGTCCTTGGCTCGGACGCCAATCTCGTTCTTTTGTTTTTCTTGCCCTACAGATTCAAATCCGAATACTTCGCATCCGCCACGTCAGCAGCCCGCTCCGCAACCTTGGCCGCCGTCCCCCCGCGCGCTTGCCCGCCGTGGCGGGGATTCAGCCACCGCCCAGCCACCGCATACCCGCACTTCGGGCACCGCCCATCACCCGTCAGCCGATTCTTCTCCACGCTGTGCCACGACCGCTCCACCAGCACCGCCTTGCACGAAGGGCACACCGTATTCGCGCCATCGCTATAAATGTTGCCCTCGTACACGTAATGCAGCCCCGCCTCGAGCGCAATCCGCCGCGCCGCGTGCAACGTCTCCGGCGGCGTCCGCGGCTTATCCTGCAATTTGAAATCGGGATGAAACGCCGTGAAGTGCAGCGGCACATCCGGCCCCAGATTCTCGAGAATCCATTCCGCCAGCTCGCGCGATTCCGCCGGCGCGTCGTTCAGCGTGGGAATCATCAGGTTCGTAATCTCGAACCACACATTCGTCTCGTTCTTCAGCCACTTCAACGTGTCGAGCACCGGCTGCAAATGCGTCAGCGTAATCTTCCCGTAGAAATTCTCGGTGAACGCTTTCAGGTCGATATTCGCCGCGTCAATGTGATCGTAAATATCGTGAAACGCTTCGTAGGTGATGTATCCGTTCGACACCATCACCGTGTTGAGCCCGTATTCCTTCGCGGCCTGGCAGATGTCGATCACATACTCGCCCCAGATCGTCGGCTCGTTGTACGTGAACGCGATCGAAGGGCACCCGTTGCGAATCGCCAGCAGCACCACGTCCTCAGGCGGAATGTACGACGAGTTCACCTGGTCCGACCGCGATTTCGAAATGTCCCAGTTCTGGCAGAAGAAGCAGCCCATGTTGCACCCGGCTGTCCCCATCGAAAATATTTTCGTCCCGGGCATAAAATGATTCAGCGGCTTCTTCTCAATAGGATCAATCTGCAACGCAGCAGGATGCGCATACCCCAGGCTGTAAAGCTTCCCGCCCTCATTCGCGCGAATGTAGCAGAACCCAGCCTGCCCCTCGCCAATATGGCAATGCCGAGGACAGAGGTAGCAGTGCACTTTGCCGCCGGCCTCAGCCTCCCACCAGCGAGCCTCGTGCGACGCCTCGGATTTCTGCAGAATTTTGAGTCCCGACATTTTCGCTTCAGCCTGTAGCACCATTATACGCCTGCGGGAGCGCACGGTCCGCGGCCAGAAATGTAAAAGAGGTCGTTTTTGTTCGGATTAGATTCTGGTGGCTGCAAGCTACGCTTGAGGTGAAACGCATCCAGACATTGGCGCTGGAGAAATCGTAGACGCTGTTTGTGCCACGGCAGGGCCTTTGCCCCACTGAAGCGGGCGAGACGCCAGCTCTTCCAATAAGGGGACGCCTAGCAGGTGCCGCCGATCCTTTGAAGCTGCCCCTCTGATCGTCGCCGAATAGCAGCCAAGATACCGACGCAGGAGACTATCCAATTCGCCGTCGAGTTGATTGAAAACATTCTTCTCATTACAAAACGAGTAGTGCGCGCCCCAGGCTGAGGTCATCCCAGAAACCTCGGATAGAGTGCGAAGGAGAGAAAATGACCGATGAATCGTCCCGGACTTCTTGTGCGAGCGAAAAACCTGCATGCTCTCATCGAGAACATTACGAACGTTGGTGAGCCATCGCTGCCGCGATTCCCTGCTCGGTCTGATAGCTCCGTTGACCAACTCGATGCCGAGAAATCCAAAGCCTCGCTTCACGTCTCCTTTGAAGGTCTTGTCGGCTGACACGTCCAATCCGTGCGTTGCCAAAAGCTTCACTCCACAAGCGAACTGCTGTTCGGTGGTCTTCCGGTCAGGTCCGAGGATTATAAAGTCATCGATGTATCTGATGCAGCGGCACACACCACTATTCATTTCGCGATCAAACTCGTATAGAAGCAAATTCCCCAGTAGAGGCGAAAGTGAGTTCCCCTGAGCGACACCGATCTCGTGTATTGGGAACTCCGAGACTCGATCCCGGAGGGCTGCCAGGTTTTCCAATTCAACGGCTATAGCGTGGCTGAAGAGCTCTACGAATTCTGGCTCATTCGTTGCGTCACGAACGATGGCGGTGACGGTCGACTTGGGTATTCTCGTGAAAAACGCCGAGATATCAGACCGGATAACGTAGGCCGCGCCCTTGTCAATTGCATCCACAACGACGCTGATCGCCCCTGGAACAGCGGCGAGAATCCCGTCTCCTCTTTTCTTCACACCGCCAAAACTAAAGGGGTTGTCAGAGTAGCGCCGAATCAACGGGACCTGGAGCAACACATCGTGAATGGCTCGTTGCACAATCCGCGATTCAATCGGAGCAATTACAAGCGGCCTAACTCCGCTTTTGCCCTTCTTCGGAATCGCCACCCCTTTTGCCGGCCCAAATATGAACGCGCTGCGATTTAGCTGGCGCTGAAGCTTTGTAAGCCGCGACTCAGCGTCGAAGGCGAACTCCTCGATTTCGCGCCTTGTCGCGATAGAACGAGAGGAGCGACCGTTTTCGCAAATCACGCGCCAAGCGCGTCCAAGCGCATTGATTTGCCTGACTTGTTCCAGCAAGGCTCTCATACAATAGCCTGCGGGTCCTGTTGGCGAACCCAACCCGTCCGGTACAGTTCCGCACTCAGCGGAGGTTCCTTTCGGCCCAATCCGCTCAATCGAGACTTACACCTCGACGCCGCATGGCGCGCTCAGCTTCCCGGTGTACCAGGGCGCCAGCACTTCCCACGCGAGAGTCAGTGCCATCAGCAAGGCCGCAAAGCGGCCGGGCCTTAAGGCGCGTGTCGAATCGGCACGTTTTTGCTTGGTTCGGTCATCGTCGCGCTCCCGAGAGTACCTTTTTAGGGAGCAAGATCAAGCGATTGGAACCTTGCCGCACCGGCCTCGCCGACAAATAATTTCTACCAGCCGCCCAACAGGTGCGCCGAAACGCCTGGGTTACGGCTAGTGTTGAGCCGGACGAGCCGGGTATATCCCCTGCGGAGGTTCCTTTCGGCCCAATCCGCTCAATCGAGACTTTCACCTCGACGCCGCATGGCGCGCTCAGCTTCCCGGTGTACCAGGGCGCCAGCACTTCCCACGCGAGAAGATGCAGGAGCCTAACATGAAAGGTCGGTTTTTGTCGACAACTCTTACCCTAACCCTAGGGGGGTGCCTGCGAGCACACCCATTATCTTGCGGTTCTTGGGGTCTGAATTACTTTTACGTAATATACGTCTCCTGTAAGCGAGGCACTAGCCGCTTGTTGCTCGGCGGCAAGTTGGTTCGCGAAGGGTGGGTTTTGATTTGCGATCTCGCCTGGACTGACTCCCGTTAGTCATTGTGTACGGATATAGCAATTACACAGCACCAAACCACCGAGCGCATGCCATACTTCGCTTTGGAGGGCACAAGTCACACTGCACCGAAACCCAGATCGCACAACGTATAGCGCATCAACAAATTTCGATAGAGGATCGATACGCCAATGGGCTCTGCATCGACACCAAATCCGCTGAATACCGTAGGAAGCTGCCAACTTTGCAAAACATGCGACAGCTCCAGTTCGTAATGTACTTCCGGAATGTCGGAATGCTCTTCGCACGACGAACAATCACGGCCAAAGGCGATTTGTGCCGGCCGTGCATTCACAGGCTATATTGGGAGTTCGCGGGAAAAAATGTCCTGCTTGGGCCTTGGGGAATGATTTCGTTAGTGGTAACGCCGCTATACCTCATTCAGAATACGTGGACTTATTCACGTGCCCTCTACAAGCTCCGCAACGCTGTGGAATGACTCGCCGGGTGCCCCCGCCCTTCGCTGTTTGCGAAGGGTGGGATTGGTTTGCTGCGATCTAGCAAAACAGTTGACCTAAGCCTCCGCTCATTCAATTCTTCCCTTCTGATTTCCGTTTTCCTCAGGCCTACGTAGTTATTCAGATGTACAGCCGCCAAAATCCATGCTACCATTTCCCGTTTTTATATGATGACGCAGACGACACTATCGGACGTCAGGCGCACTCGACCGCGATTCGCAGCCCCCACCCCAACCCCGCCCAAATTCCTAATAGGAACAATCGAACAATCAGAAAATCGCTCAACCCCCTCAAAACAAACGACAAACCCAAATCCTAATAGGTACAAAACACGCTTTTCGCGTCGGCCGTGGCGGAGCGCAGATTCACCGCAGCGAACACGCCTCTGGCGCCCCCGCGCGATGGACGTTTCGAAAATCTCGAGACCGTCGTTCAGTCTCATACCTTTTGCGCAGCTGCACCCGCGCAATGCTGTGACGCCTTTTCCCGCCGTGTCCTTGTACCGCTGGCCTCCGGCCGGCGTTTTTGAAGTTTTGGCAACGTCAAGACCGTGGTCCGGTCTCGCACCGCTTGCGCAGCCTCACCCGCGCAAGCCTTCAGGGTTGAGTCAGTCGCTCGGCTTCACACCATTTGCGCAGCCTCGCCAGCGCAACAAAACGTCAGGGAGGGATTCCGCGCCTTTCGCGTCCCGACTCCCCCGTCGGGGATCCCCTCCATAAGCGAAGGTCAAACCAGTTCTTTACCTTTTGCGCTGGTTCACTCGCGCAAGCCTCTGGGGTCTGGTGTGCTCCATACGAACAGCGGGATGTCGTACGCTTCCCTACCTTTTGCGCTGGTTCACCCGCGCAACGAGCTGAACGCGCGCTCGCGTTCAGCGGCGGAGTCAAAAGCCGGCAGGATGCCCTTCGTGCCTCAGGACGAGCCGGCGCCTCGAAAATCCATTTCTAATCGTTACACCGCGATTAGAAATCACGGCAACCGCAAACAAACCAATAAGATGCAAAACTCTAATCGTTACAAAATGCGGGTTTTGCATCCGCCGTGGCGGATGAGTGTTTTACTTCCGCCTCCGCAGATCGATGCGATTCGACGAAGCGCAAATCCCGCCTCGCCGCCGCCCCTCAAAATCCTAATCGCAAATCTGGAATTAGAATTTCACCTAACTCATACAAAACTCAGCCCACTAAAAATTTCTAATCGCAAATATTTCGCGGTTTTTCATTCTGATTTATTGCTCAAGAGGGAGAAATCCGAAAGGCCCACGACGAGCGACGGCGTCGTCGTGGCGACCGGAATCCGGGTAGGCCTTTGCTCAGGTTTTTCGCGAGTCTTCGGTTACAAATTACGAATTGCGTCCTGCGGCCGACCGTCTCTTTGCGGCGTAGCCGAGGAGCGGCAGGAATCCGAACGCAATCAACGCGATCGTACCGGGTTCGGGCGTGTTGACCGGCTCCCCGCTCACCGCTGTGAGAACAGCGTCGTTGGTGCCGTAGGTCAGGGTCCAATCGTAGCCGTCGGCCATGAAGCTAGTGCCATTCCCAAATTCGCCGGAGAGCGAGCCGTAATCCAGAATCGTAAAGCTGTCGCCCACGGGATCGAATCCGTTTTGAAGGGTGATCTCAAGCAGAGAGCCTGGATCGAGGGCGAGAAGTCCAGTTACATCGAGCACTCCATTCGAAGACGAACCCTTTATGATTTCGTCGAACACGCCGGTAGCTGTCTGCTGGTAGTTTCCATTCACCGTGAAAGTGCCGGGGACGCCGCCCGAACCGGGCGACATGATTCCCTTCATCAGAACGTCACCGTTGATCGTGCCCGTGCCGCTGAGCTTGCCGCCTTCGATATCCACCATGGCGCCGCCGGTTGCGGTGAGCGTGCCATTTACAGTCGTGTGGCCGGCGGTCTGCGTGTAATCGGTGCTCGTTGTGAAAAGGCCCGTGCTGGATATTCGCACGGCGCCGGAGTTCGAAAATGTTCCAGTGTTGTTGAACGTGCCCGCGTCCATAAGATGGGCGTTCGAAGTGTTGTTAAAAATGCCTTCGTTGGTAAGCGTGCCGAGGTTGTTGATGTGCCCGCCGGACGTGTTGTTGATCGTGCCGCTGTTGTCGAGCGTGCTGGTGAGAGCGTTGGAAATTGTCCCGCCAGAGGAGTTGTTGATCGTGCCGGAATTGGTGAAGAGGCCCGTGCCGTCAGACGCGCTCGCGATGTTGAGTGTGCCTCGATTGTTGAGCGTGCCCGAGTTGGTGACGGAGATGGAGCAGCCTCCTGCACAGCTATCGTCCAGATTGATGGCGCCTTTGTTGTTCAACGTGCCGGTGTTCGAAAAGCTGCTGGAATTGAAGTTCAAGCTCAAGCTGATGGTGCCGCTGTTGTTGAAGGTGCCGGAATTGGCAAAGCTGCTTGGGTCAGCTCCGGAGGTGATGCCGATCGTGCCTTTGTTGTTGAATGTTCCCTGGTTCTGAAAGCCCAGGCTGTCTCCGGTGATCGTGCCGGAATTAACAAACGAAGCGCCAGTGTTGTTGATGAGGCTGGAGTCGTCGAGAAGCGAAATTGTGGACTAACTGGTAAGTATTTTCCGATATATTCAAAGCACTACGAGAAAACAAGACGAAAGGCGAAAGGTATGGGGTGGCGGCGCTGACGGGTCGAGAGGCCCACGACGAGGGACGGCGGCGGCGTCGTGGCCACCGCTGCTCACGTGGCGGAGTCTCCTGGCGATTGACTTGGATGGTTGTGCGACCTAAGATTGCGGCCGAAACCGGCCTTTGTTTGCTTCCGTTGTGCTCTTGACATAGCTGACTGGCGGACTGATCAACTCATGGACGCGCAGAACCATGGCCAAACCGGCCATGCGCCTTCGTTCGAGATGGCGTATGTCTTGTTCATGGACATAGTGGGCTACTCCACTCTGCGCATGGACCAGCAGCAGAGCGTCCTGCACAGATTCCAAGACGCGGTGCGCAACACGGCTGAATTTGCGCGCGCCCAGGCAGACGACCAGCTCATCCGCCTGCCCACTGGCGACGGAATGGCGCTGGTGTTCTTTCGCGATCCTGAAGCTCCCGCTCGCTGCGCCATCGACGTAAGCCGCAGTCTCCGCAATCAACCTGAAGTGCAGTTGCGCATGGGCATCCACGCGGGACATGTCTACCGGGTGGCGGACATCAATGCGAACCGTAACGTGGCCGGTGGCGGCATCAACATCGCGCAGCGGGTGATGGATTGCGGAGACGCCGGCCACATCCTGGTGTCGAAAGCGGCCTCGGATCTTCTCATCGAGATAAAGGGATGGGAACCGCTGCTCCATGACCTGGGCGAAACGGAAGTAAAGCATAGGCACCGCCTGCATCTGTTCAATTTGTGGAACGAGGAAACTGGAAATCGCGAGCGGCCATCGAAACTTCGCCTTGCGCGGAAGAGCCGGATCAAGACGATTGCGGCTGCTGTGTTGGCAGCTGTGGTTGTTGCCGCTGCGATTGGCGCGCGGCTATTCTACGGGCCCAAGGCGCATGCGTTGAATGCGGCGGACACGGTTGTCCTGGCGGATTTCGACAATAAGACGGGTGACGCCGTCTTCGACGACACTTTAAAGCAGGCGCTCAGCATCAGCCTTCGGCAATCCCCTTTTCTCAACATTGTTTCGGAGGAGAAAGTTGGCGCGACATTGAAGCTCATGACGCGTCCTGCGGATACGCGGATTACGCCTCCGGTCGCGCGCGACGTGTGCGAGAGGGCGAACAGCAAGGCTTACATCGTGGGCTTGATCGCGCGAGTGGGCAGCCAGTACGTGATCGGGCTCGACGCAGTGAACTGCCGGACGGGAGAGATGCTGGCGCAACAGCAGTCGAAAGCAGCGCTGAAAGAAAAGGTGATCGATGCGTTGGGAAATGCAGCGGAGAAGCTGCGCGAAGAGCTGGGCGAATCGTTGAGCACAATCGAGAAGTTTGCCACGCCACTTCCCGATGCGACCACGCCTTCACTCGACGCCTTGAAGGCCTACTCGCAAGGCTTGATCAAAGACCGGCAAAATGACACCGAAGCCGTTCCTTTCTTCAAGCGCGCGATCGAGATGGATCCGAATTTTGCGGCCGCTTATGAAGGGCTGGGGACGTCGTTCTACAACCTGGGCGAATCGGGACTCGCGCGTGAGAATTTCACCAAGGCATTCCAGCTGAGTGCACGGGCGAGCGAGCGCGAACGCTTCGTTATCGCGGCACGATACTACCAGCTAGTAACCGGTGAAATTGAAAAGGCTATCGAAAACTTTCAGGTCTGGGTGCAGGCCTATCCGCGCGATGCCCGCGCGCATGGAAACCTGGGAGGCATGTACGGAGCCACAGGACGATTCGACAATGCTGTTGCCGAGACTCTCGAAGCTCTCCGATTGAGCCCTGATGCTGGGGCGAATTATGCAAATCTTATTTTGTCTTACACAGCGCTGAATCGGCTCGGCGACGCGAAGGCGATTTATGACAAAGCAATCGCGCGAGGGGTGGCAGACGATCCGCTGACGCGCCTCGGTTTCTTTGGCGTCGTGTTTCTCGAAGGCGACACGGCTGAGATGGACCGGCAGATGGCGTGGGCGGCCGGCAAGCCTCAGGCTGAAGAGATTTTCCTGGCTGCGAAATCCGATACCGAGGCTTATTACGGGCGCCTGCGTTCGGCGCGGGAATTCTCGCGTCGCGCTACCGATTCTGCTTTGCGCGGCGAGGAGAAGGAGACCGCGGCGCAGTGGATGTTGAGCGCGGCCGTGCGGGAAGCTGAGTTTGGCAATTTCGATCGAGCTCGTCGCGCGGCGGTCGCTGCGCTCGCGCTTTCAGCGAACCACGACTCCGAGATTCTCGCGGCACTGACGTTCGCCCGTGCGGGCGATTCGGCGTACGCGGAAAAATTGGCCAATAAGCTGGCGGCGGATTATCCGCGCGACACGCTGGTGATCAGCTACTGGCTTCCCGTCATCCGCGCGTCAGTCGAAATTCATGGTAAGAATCCGTTGCGGGCGCTTGAGGTGGTCGAGGCGGCGACAGCCTATGAGCTGGCGAACCCGGATACTTGGCCGGGATTAGGCGGGCCTCTCTATCCGATTTGTCTGCGCGGGGGAGCGCGGCTGGCGCTGCGTCAAGGGAGTGAGGCTGTCGGGGAATTTCAAAAGCTGCTCGATCATCGCGGATTGATGAGGGCGTGTCCGGTGGGTCCGCTCGCACATCTCGGCATGGCGCGGGCGTATGCGTTGCAGGGAAACACCGCCAAGGCGCGCGCTGCGTATACGGATTTCCTCACGCTTTGGAAGGATGCTGATGCGGATATTCCGATTCTCGTTGCTGCTAAGGCTGAGGCTGCCAAGTTGAATTGAGAGTTGAGTGGACGTTCGCTGCTAAGGCAAAAGGCCCACGACGAGGACGGCGTCGTCGTGGCTACCCGTGCTCGCGAGCCATGAGCGACAGATTACGAATTACGAGTGCTGGGCGCGGCGGCGGGTGGCGACCCAGTCGAGGAAGCGCTCCATGCGGGCGCGTTCGCGCCACATCAGAGTGAAGAATTTGCGGGCGTCGAGGTTCGCGGCTTCGTGGCCGAAGAAGGTTTCCATGCGCCATTGAATGTAGGGGGAGGCCCAGGGGCGGAAGCGGTAACCTTTGGAGATGATCCAGTAGTAGCGGAAGGCGTTCAGCATGTGGCGGAAATTGGAAATGGGAAAAGTGAAGTTGGAAAGCGTGCCGCCGGTTGCGGACTGAAAGCCGATGGTAGAATCGGCGCGGGAACGACCTGCGTGAATGCGATTGCGACGGACGCTATGAGTGAACGATGACGGACGCGACGAACGCTGAGGATCATTACTACGCCGGGATTGATTTGTTTGGCGAGGGGAAGCTGGACGAGGCGATTGTGGAATACGAACGCGCGATTGCGCTTGATCCGAAATTTGCGGACGCGTTGCATGGTCTGGCGCAAGCATACTACGCGAAGGAAGATTTTGACCGGACGATCGAGGCGGCGCGACGGATTCTGGAGATTGAGCCGGAGGATATTTTGGCGTGGACGACGGTGTCGCGCGCGTATCAGCGCAAGGGGATGGTACCGGAGGCGGAGGAGGCCGGGAACAAGGCGCGCGTGCTGGGTTGGAAGAAGGAGTTGCGCGAGCAGAAAGCGAAGGGCGGAGCGTAAACCGTGAGGACCACAGATGAACACTGATGAACACAGATCGATTGGGAGGTGCGGAATGCGAATACTGGCTGCTTTGTTTCTCGGGCTTCTAGTTTCGGTTTCGATATGCGCTCAAGCGCCCGCTGACCCAAGATTGTTGAGCGGCTTGTTGCCTCAATATCCAAGGATTTCCCAAACGGCGCACATAAGCGGAGACGTACGAGTATCGTTCGAACTTGACAGCGAGGGCAATCCCACCGATATCAGGTATATCAGCGGACCGCCTCTTCTACAATCGATAACCGAGGAAAGCATCCGCTCCTGGAAGTTTGATGTATCGACTTTGAATGCGAAGAAAGCAAAAATCGAAACTGTGTTCAGCTATCAGCTTTCAGAAGGGTGCCCGAAGACACCCGCGGAAGAGGAAACGATTCACATCAGGTTTCGCAGCATTCACCAAGTCGAGATTGTTGCCAGTCCAATTTGCACGAGCGATCCTGTTGTAGTAAGACCTACGCCGAGAAAGAAAAAAGGGGCCGAATAATGATGATCGGCCCCTTTGTTTTTGGAATTGATGCTCGTTGCGGCTTGGGGTACAGGCAAGAGTGCCTGTGCTACCAAACTGCTAGAGCGCGCTGCAGACGGATTTTACTTCGGTGTAGTTCTTCAGGACTTCGTGGCCCATTTCGCGGCCCCAGCCGGATTGCTTGTAGCCGCCGAATGGAAGAGCGGCGTCGAAGACGTTGTAGCAATTAATCCAGACTGTGCCGGCCTTCAGCTTCGAGGCGACCGCGTGCGCTTTCTTCACATCGCGGGTCCAGACGCCTGCGGCTAGACCGTAGACTGTGTCGTTGGCGCGCGAGACGATCTCGTTCATGTCGCTGAACGGCGTGGCGGTGACGACGGGCCCGAAGATTTCTTCCTTCACCACCTTCATGTTGTCATTGGTGTTCACGAGAACGGTGGGCTTGACGAAGTAGCCCTTGTCGCCTTCGCGCGAACCACCGGTAGTGGCTTTGGCGCCTTCCTTGATGCCGGATTCGAGATAGCCGCAGACGCGATTCAGCTGCTCTTCGGAAACGAGCGGGCCGAGATCGCTCTCGGGGTCGAGTCCTGGACGCACGCGAATTTTCGAGGCGGCCTGGGAAATGCCGTCGACCACCTTGTCGAAAATTTTCTTTTCGACGAAGAGGCGCGAGCCGGCGCAGCAGCACTGGCCCTGATTGAAAAAGATGGCCATGGAGGCGCCGGGGATGGCGGTCTCGAGATCGGCGTCGTCCATGACGATGTTGGGCGATTTGCCGCCGAGTTCGAGCGAGACTTTCTTCAGGTTGCCGGTGGCAGCGTGGACGATGAGCTTGCCGACTTCTGTCGAGCCGGTGAACGCGATTTTGTCGACGTCCATGTGCGCGGCGAGTGCGGCGCCGGCAGTTTCGCCGTAGCCGGGGACGATATTGACGACGCCATCCGGGAAGCCGGCTTCGGCAATGAGTTCACCGAGGCGCAATGCTGTGAGCGGTGTTTGCTCGGCTGGTTTAAGCACGACGCAGCAGCCAGTAGCGAGCGCGGGGCCAAGTTTCCATGCAGCCATCAGCAGCGGAAAATTCCACGGAATGATCTGGCCGACGACGCCAACAGGTTCGCGGGCGGTGTAGGCGTGGTAGCTGCCCTGGCGCGCGAGTCCCATGGGAATCGTGTTGCCTTCAATTTTGGTGGCCCAGCCGGCGTAGTAGCGGAAGTGGTCTACGGCGAGCGGTAGGTCGGCGATGCGGGCGATCTTGAGCGGCTTGCCGTTGTCGAGCGATTCGAGCTGCGCGAATTCTTCGGTGTGCTTTTCGATCAGGTCGGCGAGGCGCCACATCATGCGGCCGCGTTCGGATGGAGAAATTTTCGCCCAGGGGCCCTTTTCGAAAGCAGCGCGGGCGGCTTTTACTGCGCGGTCGATGTCTTCGCGATCGCCTTCCGCGACATTCGAGAGGACTTCGCCAGTAGCGGGATTGTAGGTAGGGAAAGTTTTGCCGGAAGCGGCTTCGACCCACTTGCCGTTGATGAGCATCTTCTGCTTCTTGCCTACGAATGATGTGACCTTATCGTCGAGCTGAACTGCGTGCGTGGCTGTTGCCATTTCTATTCCTCCTCTTGGGATCTGCTTTTTATTATTTTGGGAAATTGTGAGCCTGGGATGCGGCTCGGAGTGCTTTCTGCGGATTGGGAGTGAACGAGCATTCAGCGCAGAGTGTTTGTTTCGGCGGGGCGTACTTTTCCTCCGCCGGATTCTGTTCGGTGCAATGGCTATGATAGGCGCGTGGGGTAGCGGATGGCAATAGGCCGAAGAATTGGTACCAGGCTCTCAGATGAACAAAGCCGGGATGTCTTAAAAGTCAGACGACGCCAATCCCGACTTTCCGATTGGTCGGCTGGATTTTCACCAGCATTTGCTCCCGGCAAGACCGGCATTGTACCAAGAACTGACCACCACCCAAAATCTTTACGCGGCTAGCGACGCGTGGCGCGGCGCCGCGTCTTTTTCGAACGTTTTGTAGCTCCGCGGATTCGATTCTTTTTCGCTGTCGGCCAGGCCGGAGCAAGAGGGTGGTTAGGCTGGTACAAGCCAAGTTCGGCGCCGCCGGGTAGCGTGATGGAAGTGACGAAACCGAAGCGGGCGTCGGTGATCGGGCTGCTGAATTTTACGCCACGCTTTTCGAGATCAGCGACGGTGGAATTGATGTCTTCGCACAGGAGGTAGAGTTCGTAGTGGCTTCCTTTCTCAGCCGGGTGCATGCCGATTTCGGCGGGTGGGAGGCTGAAGATGAGCCAGCCGTGGCCCGCGTCTACGTGGGGAAGTTTGAGGGTGTCGCAGAAGAATGCGCGTATTTCTTCGGCGTGGTCGGAGTGGATTAAAGCGTGGGTGCCGGTGATCATGGTTCGCCTCCTTTACGTGCTTGTTATTCTTGTGGTCGAGAATTCAAGTTCCCAGGGCTAAAGCCCATCAAATGTGGAGCGCTTTTTTCGCTGGACTGAAGTCCAGCTCTCCCCGCTGAAGCGGGGGGCCCCCACCGAAAACCTCTGACCTCAGCAAAATCCTCGGCCCACCCGAAAACTCTGACCCCAGCAAAATCCTTCGCCCTGCGAAAACCCTTGCCCGACTAAAATCCCCCTGACCTCACCGAAGACGCCTGACTTCACTGAAAAGGAACCGACTGCGGCGATTCAAATTGGGTATTGGGTGGGAGTGCGGCGGATTGTGATCCAACGCAGCTCGGTGAATTCTTCCAGGGCGGCTTTGCCGCCGAAGCGGCCGTAGCCGCTGTCTTTTACGCCGCCGAAGGGCATTTGCGGTTCGTCGTGAACTGTGGAGCCGTTGATGTGGCAGATGCCGGTTTGCATTTGCTCGGCGAAGCGCATGGCTTTGTTGACGTCGCGGCTGAAGATGGCGCTGGAGAGGCCGTATTCGGTGTCGTTGGCGATGCGCAAGGCTTCTTCGTCGGTGTCCGCGACGACTACAGACACGACTGGGCCGAAAGATTCCTCACCGTAGATTCGCATTTTCGGTGTGACGCCGAAAAGAACGGTTGGTGAATAACAGTTGCCATCGGATTTTCCGCCGCAGAGGACTTTGGCGCCTTTGGCTACCGCGTCATCGATTAATTCCTGGACTCGGGCGGCAGCGGCTTTATTTATGACCGAGCCGATTTGCGTTTCCGGTTGCATCGGGTCGCCAACTTTGAGCAAGCTGGCTTTCGCGGCGAGTTTTTTGGCGAACGTGTCGGCGATCGGTCTTTCGGCGACGATACGCTCGGTGGACATGCAGATTTGGCCGGCGTTCATGAAGGCACCGAAATTCGCGGCAGCGACGGCGGCGTCCACATCGGCGTCGCTGAGGACGATCATCGGGGCTTTGCCGCCCAATTCGAGAAGGACGCGCTTGAGGTACTTCCCTGCTTTCTCAGCGATGATGCGGCCTACTTTGGTTGAGCCGGTGAAGTTTACACGGCGCGTTTTGGGGTTGGCGATGAGCTCATCGACCACATCGGCGGCATCGGCGGGCGCGTTCGTGATGACGTTGAGCACGCCCTTCGGGAAACCCGCTTCTTGGAAAACTTTTGCGATTGCGAGGTGAGTACCCGGGGATTCTTCGGATGCTTTGAGCACGACCGTGTTGCCATATGCAATCGGGATCGCAACAGCGCGCATGCCGAGGATCATCGGCGCGTTCCATGGGGCGATGCCGACGACCACGCCGACTGCCTGACGCGTGGCCATCGCTACGGTATCGGGAAGATCGGATGGAATTATTTCGCCGATAAGGCCGTAGGCCTGCGCGGCGGCTTCGCGGAGAAGTCCTGATGCGAAAATGCAGTTGAACATGCCCCAGCCGAATGTTTCGCCGGTTTCTTCAGCGGTGATGCGTGCAATGTCCGCCTGATGCGCGTCGAGGACATCTGCGGCTTTGAGCAGCAGTTTGCGGCGGACGGCGGGCGCGGTGTTACTCCAGGCGGGAAATGCCGCAGCGGCTGCTTCGATGGCGCGCTTCGCATCTTCCCGCTTCCCGGCGGCAACCGTGGAGGCAAGCTTCCCGTTGAACGGATTCGCTTTCTCGTAGGTACCTTTCGTGGCTGCGTGCGTCCATTCTCCGTTGATGAAGAGCTGATGCTTCGTGGTGGTTTGCTGGTCGGTGTGCTGATCGGTTTGCCGGTCCATGGAGCCTCCGCGCGGTGAAAGAGTATATTTCAGAAGAGGAGGAATCGGGCGGTTTTCCGGCCCAGCAGGTGGAACCGACGGGTTTCCAAAATCATCTTACATACATGGGTGGTCCGGCCCTGCGGAGGTAAGTTTCCATGAATAACAGAAAGATGTATTTCAAGGGACGCCTTGTCGTTGCTTCTATTGCGGTGCTCCTGGCGCTTGCGGTTACAGCATTGAAACGAGATGACAGCCGCAGAAAAGCCGCCTCGGGCGCTACCAGAACGAGCGCGGCAGAACGCAGTGCAGACGAAATTAGTTCCCTGCCGGCGGACGAAGGGAAACTCCTAAAGGGCGAGGGCGCCTATGGCGATTGGCGCGAGGATGCGCCGGGCGTCCGTCGATTGATTACGCCTGCCGATTTGCCAAAGCCCTATGCTACGAAATCGGCGGACAACGATGCGCGCGTGGTGTCGCGGCCGAGTAATGCATGGCCGCAAGCGCTGCCGGGATTCAAGGTTGATCAGATCGCGACCGGATTAAGCGAGCCGCGATTGATTCGAACCGCGCCCAACGGCGATCTTTTCATAGCTGAAAGCCACAAAGGACAGATCCGCGTGTTGCGCGGAATCGGAGAGGATGGGAGAGAGCAGACGGTAGAGGTATTCGCGATCGGTCTTAATAAACCCTTCGGAATTGCGTTCTATCCGCCTGGTGCAAATCCTCAGTTCGTGTATGTGGCAAATACCGGCGGCGTGGTGAAATTTCCCTATCAAAATGGCGATTTGAGAGCGCGCGGGAAAGCTCAAACCATCGTCGCGACGATTCCGGGCGGCGGCCTGCTGCACGGCGGCGGGCACTGGACGCGGGACATTGCGTTCACCGCTGACGGGCGGAAAATGTTCGTGTCCGTGGGCTCGCATTCGAATGTGAGCGACGATGCAGAAGAGGATCATCGCGCGGATATTCTGGAATTTAATCCCGACGGATCGGGCGAGCAGATTTACGCGGCGGGAATTCGGAATGGGGTAGGAATTGCGATTGATCCCTCGACCGGCGTGCTTTGGACTTCCGTGAACGAGCGCGATGACCTGGGGGACGATCTGGTGCCCGATTACATCACCAGCGTGAAGGACGGCGGATTTTATGGCTGGCCCTGGTATTACATCGGGCCGAATCAAGATCCGCGCCATGCAGGGAAGCATCCGGAGCTGAAAGACAAGGTGATTGTGCCGGATGTGCTGCTGCAGTCGCATTCGGCTTCGCTCGAGATGACTTTTTACGAAGGCAAAATGTTTCCGGCCGAATATTCGGGGTATGCGTTTGCGGCTGAGCACGGATCCTGGAACCGCGCGAAGAGGACGGGATACAAAATCATTTGCGTCCCGGTGCACAATGGGAAAGCCACCGGCGAGTATATGGATTTCGTTACGGGATTCGTCACGCCGAACGGAGAGGTTTGGGGACGGCCGGTGGGAGTTGCGGTGGCGTCGGATGGCGCTTTGATTTTTACGGATGATGGATCAGACAGCGTCTGGCGCGTGACCTATACCGGGAGCAAATAGCTGAGAACTTCGAGAGCGGGGCGGTTACGATGGGCGGCGGTGGTCGCGGTGTTGTTCGCGTGGGCGCCACGCGCAGCGGCTCAGGCAAAGGCAGCGGCCGGCAGCAACGCTCACGATTGCGGCGGCGGAATCACGGTGCGCTTTTTTCCGGCGCGAGCCGTGCAGGGTGGCTTGCTGCGGCTCGAAGTGCACGGGCAGACGGCGCTCTCTAAGGTGACGGGTGAGTGGACTGCGCGCGAAGCCGTGCGTTCAGTTCCCTTCTGGCGCGACGCAAGGTACAATGGCCTCTTCCACGGCTTTCTTGGCGTCGATCTCGCACAACCTTCCGGAAAATATCAGTTGAAACTCAACGTGCAGCCGGAATCGAGCGATTCGGTGAGCTGCGCGGTTTCCGTTTCTGTGATGGGTGGGAAATTTCCGGAGGAGAAGCTGACAGTAGCGCCGAAGTACGTCGAGCCGAATCCGGAAGACACGAAGCGGGCCGCAGAAGAGGGCGAACGCTTGCGCGCACTCTTTGGCACCGCGACTCCTGAGAAATTATGGACCGGGGTGTTTCGCTTGCCGCTGCCCGGCATTCACGCGGCGAAGAATTTTGGGCGGAGGCGCGTGTTGAACGGCACGCCGGGTTCATCGCACAGCGGCGTGGATATGCCCGCTGTTGAGGGGACGCCGATACACGCTTCGCAGCGAGGGCGGGTGGTGCTGGCCGAGAATTTATATTTTGCCGGGAATACTGTGGTGATTGATCACGGATTGGGCGTGTACACGTTGTACGGACACATGAAAGTGCTTGGCGTTCAGGTCGGTGAAACGGTTGCGGCCGGCGCCGTGATTGGCCGCGTGGGAGCCACCGGTCGCGTGACCGGTCCGCATCTGCACTGGGGACTTACTCTGGACGATTCGCGGGTGAACGCGCTCAATATTGTGGGGCTGCCCGGAAGCTAGTGCGTGCGTCAGGCGCCGACTGGGGTGCGGATGGTCGGCGGGCCCGAGACAGCGGCTTTCAAATCCTGCTCGCCGTTTACAACGTCGAGAACTCGTTGCGTGACTTCGTCGTCGATCGATGATGCTTTCCGCAATTCCACGGGGTAGCGGACGCGAAATTCGAGGCCCTTGTCGGTGAATCGGAGTTGCGGTTCGGGATTGGGGGCTTGCATATAGATGTCAATGCGGCGCTCGACGTCTGTGTGCTGGCGTTCGATGTCCTTGCGATACCCGTCGTACACGGAATTCACCGCTTGCAGAATTTTTTCCTCTACGGATTTGTAATTGCTGCCCGCGACAATCGGAACAGCCACTTCGTGCCAGGTGTAGTCCGTGCCGGGAATCTGCTTGTAGAACGGAACGCCGGGCTGAAAAAAGACGGAATTCGAAAACACGGCGATGCGTCCGGTGGGATACAGGTCGCCTCCACTTGCGGCGAGTTCCATGATGTAAAGGCGCACAAGGCCGATGTCCACCACATCGCCTGTGACGCCGGCCACGCTGACACGCTCGCCCACGCGGATGCCGTAACGCCCGATGAGAAAGAAATAGGCTGCGATCGATAGCAAAACCGCTTGCAGGCCGACGGCGATGCCGGCCGTGACGAATCCCGCGAATGTGGCGAGCGAACTGAATTCGCTGACAAATCCCAGAACAAGAACGATGCCCATCAGGAAGCCGACCACGAAGCGCCGGATGGTGAGGAATTGGCGGCGACGGCGAATGTCCTGGATGTATCGGAATGTAGCCCTTCGCCATACTTCCGAAAGCACCAAGACGAGTCCCAGAGCGATGACGATCGATCCAACGTGCAATAGCAACGCGCGCAGAACGTAACCCGATTGGCGCGTGATGGACCGGCGCCATTCGAGAAGATTCGCCTTACTTTGATCGAGCACGACCACTTCCTGGCTCAACGGAACGAGCGCGGCGGACAGCGATTTGAACTTCGTCGCGAGGGCGTCGTATTGCGGTTTCAAATTCGCGGCTGGGGCGGGATTTGAGCCCGCTCCTTGAGCCTGATTTTCGAGAGCGGTGCTCTGCTGGATTGTGGCCTTCATCGCGTTGCGAAGCGGTTGGCGCAGCGCGTCGGCGATATCGCGCAGGTTTTGCGTTTCGTTGGCGAGCTGATCAATCTCGCGAATGCTGGTCATTTCGGTGTAGAGCGCGCCTGCTTCTCCGATGAGACCGCTGGATCGCGGAGCGGCTGCCTGCGTTTGGGTTGCTGCGGGAGTGACCTGCGCGGCTGGCTTGCTTTCGGTCTTCTGGTTGGTGGGGGCGATACTGAAAACTTCTGGGACCGAGCGAGCCAAAGCGTCGATGCTTCCCTGCAGGCCTTCGGCTGGCGTGTCGTTGCCATTCTCGATGAAGGTGAGGAGCTTGCCGACGGAATCGAGGATGGCTGAGTTTACTTCGATTTGGCCCTGGAGATTGTCGCGCTGATTTTGGAGTGCGGCTCTGGCGCGAGGCGGTGTGGTCGCTAGTTGCTTGTTTACGGAGTCGAGCTGCGCTTGGAGATCGGCGAGATGGGCGCTGGTCTTGGCTTTGAACTGCGCGAGATTCTGGCTTTGCGTGGCGCCTTGCGCTGGTTGACCGTCGTCATCGGTGGCGGGCTGCTGGCCCTGCGCGTTTACGAGTGGCACGGTGGCGCGGGCGGAATCAAAGGCGAGACGAACGGCTTGCTCGGCGAGAGTGCGAGCGTCGCCCTGGTAGATCGCGTCGCTGGCGAAGCCGGGGGGCTGCACTTTGCTGGTGGAGTCGCGATACCAGGAGACGATGGAGCTGAGGTGGTGGACGACGGCGTCGCTGCTGAGGGCGGGCTGATCGTCGGCAACTATCAGACTGGCGGTGGTGAGGCTCAGGCAGAAAATCAGGGATGCGAAGATGATGCGTGCTGAGGTGGTCAGCTTGAAGATGAGGCGTGGCTCGTGGAGTCGAGTTCGAGTTGGCATAGTTCTCGTGTCCGTAGATGAGATTCTGGTGGTTCCCTAAATGTTTGCCGGGCGGGCCGAGAGGAATCGCGCTTGCAATTCTGCCTCTGTGATTATTCTACGCTGTCCGATGCGGGGCGTGTCGCAACTTTTCTTGGAGATAGTCGCGGTAACGGATGGCGCGTTCGTGTTGTGGCGCGTTCGGGTACGGCATGCCGTGCCCCTACTGAAGAAACGGCAACTGCGAAAAGAACGGTGTCATGTGTGCGGCAAGCATTGGCGATTTTCGCTGCCGCGTTACGTTGGCGCAGGCTGAAGCCTACGCTACTAAAAACTAAGTCAGGCGGCGGACCCAGATGCGCTCGGTGGCGGGTTTGCCTAGGTGGATGCGGGGCGGGCGGTGGCCGGTGACGGAGAGGGTCATGGTCTCATCGTATTCGCGTTGATGGACGCGGAGGCGGGCGCCGGGCCTGAGGCTGAAGTTCACCAGAAATTCGAGGAAGTGTGGATCCTTTTCGTACACGCGCATTACCTCGTAGGAATGGCCGAGTTCTGCCTCGGAGAGGCGAACGGCGCCGTGCTTACGGCGGAGTTTCTGCATACCCCCGAAGAGTGGGACGCCGTGGGGGCAGCGGCTGTCGCGGCCGAAGCGATCGAGCAGCAGATTGGCGACTTCCGGCGAAATTCCGTGCTCGAGGCGTTCGGCTTCTTCGTGAGCGCGGGTCCATTCGAGGCCGATTACGTCAGTGAGCAACTTTTCTGCGAGGCGATGGCGCAGGACGAGATGCTCGGCGATTTCCTGGCCCTTGGGCGAGAGCTCGATCTGGCCGCTGCGACGGACGCGGAGGTAGCCGCCGCGGGTCATGCGTTTGAGTGCTGCGGTGACGGCGGGCGGAGTGACGCCCAGATCCTCCGCGAGGCGGGCGCTGATGGGGGCTTGCTCTTCCTGGACGAGTTCCCAGATAGCTTTGAGGTAGTCTTCCTGCGAGACGCTGGTTTTTTCGCGGCGCAAGTTTCCTCGATAGAAGAACGAGCGAATTTCCCTCAGCGGCTCAAGCCGCGCCCGTCTTATGGGACTAGTGGCACGGCTGAAGCCGTGCCCTGACGTAAGACCCGAAGCCGATTAAGCCCAAGCGTAGCGTCAGAAAGCGGAGCCGTTGGCAGAACGGAGGCGTTGGGCCAAATCCTTTACGCGCCGCTCGATATCATCGCAGATGCGGCGGTGGAGTTCCACGTCTTCGCCGAAAGGATCCTCAACTGGCCAATCCTCGAAGCGGTGACCGTGAAAGAGCGAAGCGCTCGGGGTGCCAGACATGTTGATGACGAGGTCGGGCTTGGAAAGCGTGTGATCGCGCAGACCTTTTGAGTGTTGGCCAGCAACTGAAATTCCGCGGGCGGCCAGGACGGCAATTGCTGTCTTGTCGATGAAGCCAAGCGGGTGAAGGCCGGCGCTTTCGGGCACGATGACGTCCGATGCGTCGCGGCGTGCAATCGCTTCCGCCATCTGGCTGCGAACGCAATTCCCTACACAAACGAAGAGCACTTTCCAGTGGCGCTTGGTCGAATCGTCCATCGCGATCAGGAGCCGTTGCGGCCATTGCCGACGAGCTTCAGGAAATATTCGTGGACGGTGGAGTCGGCGGTCAGTTCCGGGTGAAAGGTGGAGGCCATAATTCTGCCTTCGCGGACGAGGACGGGGTGGCCGGCGTCTTCGGCGAGGACCTCGACCGCTTTGCCCACCGATTCGATAATCGGGGCGCGGATGAAAACCATTTCGAGCGGGTTCTTGCTGAGCTTCGTAGTGGCGGCGTGCACGTCGCTGGCTAGCTGGCGGCCGTAGCCGTTGCGTAGGACGGAGATATCGAGCAGCGCGAGAGAATCCTGCGGCGGGCCGTGTACTTCTTTCGCGAGAAGGATTGCGCCGGCACAGGTGCCGAAAAATGCGCCGCCATTCTTGGCGAACGTCTTGAGCGCGTCGAAGAGACCTTCCTCTTGCAACACTTTCAGGTGCGTGGTGCTTTCGCCGCCGGGCAGGATTACGCCTTCGACGCCGGCGAGATCCTCTGGGCGGCGAACGAAGGTGTGCTCAGCGCCCAGGCGATCGAGGACTTTCGCGTGGGCGTCGTAGTCGCCTTGAATGGCGAGAATGCCGATTTTTCTTGAGTCACGCATCTGAACTAAGCCAGCTAACTACAGATCCCTCGCTCCGCTCCCTTCGTCCCGCAGGGCAAGCGGGATGACAACGTAACTGCACCATGCGCTATCGCGCAACACGTGCCCCGCCGGTTGACAATCCGATTGGATTCTTACCAGCCGCGGGTTTGCAGCAGATCCTTTTCTTCCATTTGGCGGATGTCGAGGCCCTTCATTGCTTCGCCGAGTTCTTCGGAGGCTTCGAGAACGGCCTTGGGATCCTTGTAGTGCGTCGTGGCCTTCACGATGGCGCGAGCGCGCTGGGCCGGATCGTTCGACTTAAAGATACCCGAGCCGACGAAGACTGCTTCGGCCCCGAGTTGCATCACGAGCGCCGCGTCAGCAGGAGTGGCTATGCCACCGGCCGAGAAATTCGGAACTGGCAACTTGCCGTGCTTGGCCACCCATGAGACGAGCTCGAAGGGCGCGCCGAGTTCTTTTGATTCATGCACCAGCTCTTCTTCGCCGAGCACGGTGAGCTTTTTAATCTGGCCTACGATGGCGCGAATGTGGCGGACAGCTTCGACGATATTGCCTGAGCCGGCTTCGCCCTTGGTGCGAATCATCGCTGCGCCCTCGGCAATGCGCCTGAGGGCTTCGCCGAGATTGCGCGCGCCGCAAACGAATGGCACCTTGAAGCCGTGCTTCCAGACGTGATGCTCTTCGTCGGCGGGCGTGAGCACTTCGCTTTCGTCGATGTAGTCCACTTCGAGGGCTTCGAGGATTTGAGCCTCGGCGAAATGGCCGATTCGGACTTTGGCCATTACGGGGATCGAGACCACGTCCATGATTTCGCGAATGATTCGTGGTGCGGCCATGCGGGCGACGCCGCCTTCTTTGCGGATGTCCGCAGGGACGCGCTCGAGCGCCATCACGGCGCAGGCGCCGGCGTCTTCTGCGATTTTGGCTTGCGCGGCGGTCGTGACGTCCATGATGACGCCGCCTTTCAGCATTTCGGCGAGGCCGACTTTTACGCGCCAGAGATTGTCGCTCATCAAATCCATCGTTCTTCTCCCTTTTGTTACGATTGCTTATTCGAAATTCTTCAACCGAAACCCAAAACCTGCCGGTCTGAAGACCGGCGCTACAAAAACCTTACCGAAATCAAGGGCTTTGTTGCCAAGTTCTTTTGCCGGGCACGGCATGCCCTGCCCCTACTGTCGTGCACTACCTCGATTGATTCCCTGGTACGGATACTTCGGAGCGCTCGATCTTGAATTTATCTGGATCGATTTCGACAAAGCGGCCTCTGCCACGCGCGAGTAATTTGCCTGCGCGATTGCTGATTTCGCCGACGTAGTGCAGGTTACGGCCATTCTTTTCAACTTCGTGGGCTTCGATGACCAGATCCTCGTCCACTGGAACCGGGCGGATATATTCAATCGTCAGTTCGGCGGTGACGGCACGAACTCCGCGGAATCGATTGACCTTGCCCATGGCCTCGTCGAGAACGAGAGCGATGATGCCGCCGTGGATGAATCCGCCGCCGCCCTGGTATTCGGCGCCGAGCTTGAATGCGCCGCGGATTTGGCGGGTGGCGTCGTCCTGCTCGAATGTGAGGAGCATGCCGCGCGGGTTTGCGGCGCCGCAGCCGAAGCAGGAGTTGGTCGGGTTGGGTGTGAGTAGCATGTTCGCGACTGTCCTCTCACCTCAGCGGCTAAAGCCACCGTCTGTTTCATCACTACCGGCACGGCTGAAGCCGTGCCCTGACGAAAGTCAAAAGAGCCGGCGAGGCGCCGGCGGTACGAAAACCCTGTACAAAAACCTAGACCAAAGCTACTCGCGATACTGATTCGCTACGGGCGCCACGCTGGCGTTTGCGCAACTCGATTTTCAGCAGCTCGCTGAGAGTTTGCACGCCGCGAAAGATTTTCTTTTCGTCGAGGCCTGCGAAGCCGAGACGTAGCGTATTCATCTGCGGGCTCTGTTGGTAAAAATAACGGCCGGGGACGAATAGGACGCCGCGTTCACGGACGTGAATCAGTAGCTCCCCGGCGTCGAAGCCCGGTGGGAGCGTGACCCAGATGGACATGCCGCCTTCGGGCTTCGTCCAGGTGGTTTCGTCGGGCATGTGCTTTTCGAGAGCTGCTTCGAGCGCTTCGAGGCGCTTGAGATAGACTTTTTTGATCTTCGCGACATGACGCGCGAGATAGCCGCGGCGAACGAATTCAGCGAGCGTCGCTTGTGCGAGCTGGTCAGTGTGCAAGTCGGTGGACTGCTTCACGAGGCGCAAGCGCTCAATCGCGCTTTCTGCCGCGATGCACCATCCGACGCGCAGCCCGGGGAATGCAATCTTCGAGAAGCTATCGATTTGAATCACGTTGCCCGAGCGGTCGAGCGATTTGAGCGACGGCACGGCCGTGCCTCGCACGCGCAGACGGGCGTAAATGTAATCCTCGATGATCGGAACCTGATAATGCGCGGCTAGTTCGAGCAGACGGCGACGAACAGCTATGGGCATCGTGGTGCCGGTTGGATTGTGGAAGTCACCGGTGACGAAAATAAATTTCACGCGATTCTGCAGCAGCACGGACTCGAGCGAATCGAGGTCGAGACCCACATGACCGGTGCGGCGTGAATCGGTTTCGACTCCTACAGCGAGCGTGCGCACACGCGCTCCGGCAAAAATCGCGATCGCGCCCGGGTACGCCGGATTTTCCATCGCCACGGAATCGCCTGGGCGCAGAAACGCCTTGCACAGGAGGTCGATGGCCTGCTGGCAACCGTCCGTGATGAGGAGCTGCTCGTTGCGGACCGTCATTCCTTCCGCACCGAACATCGCGATGAGTTCTTTTTTCAGCGGCTCGTAGCCGTCGGTCGAGCCGAGCTGCAGGATGCGGCGGCCTTCGTTCTTCAGCACTGAATTGCAGCAGCGGCGGAATTCTTCCACCGGGAAGAATTCCTCCGAGGGCCGCGCGGTGACAAAGGCAATCGAGTCGGGCGGAACTTCCGGCATCATGCGGCTCAGGCCTTCGTCGCCGCGTTCGTCGGCGAAGAGCGATTCCCAGCGCATGCCGCCGCCGTTGCCATTGGTGCGCGGCGCCGGGGTGAAGTGGCGCACCGCCGAACCGCAAATATATGTGCCGCGACCGACGTGGCCTTGAATCAGGCCTTCGGATTCAAGTTCGGCGTAGGCGTTTGCGACGGTGGTCCGGTGAACCCCTAGTTGTGTGGCAAGTTCGCGGCTTGCGGGGATGCGGTCGCCGTCGCGGAGTTCGCCGCAATGCACGAGGGCGCGAAGCTGGTCGCGCAATTGGACGTAGAGCGGAATGTGACTTTCGGGCTGTAAATGGAGTGGCAGCATTGGCTCGATCCTGTAGGCCAATATACAGGCATAATTGTAGCAGTAAAGAGCCAATTTGTCTTTGGGGTGAGTAGCGTAGGCTTCAGCCTGCGCCGCAAGTTGCTACATGCCAGGCGGCGGGAATGCAAGAAAGCTTCGGCCAAGGTGGGGTTGGGTTCAGTTCGCGGCGTCGAAGCCTAAAAGAACGAGACCGCGTGGCAGCCAATATCAACAAAGCGAGGTGTGTTGTTCGCTGGCGCAGGCTGAAGCCTACGCTACTGAGTCGCGGATTTTTCGCCTAGACGGCGCATGCGCTCTTGCAGCTTTTTGCGCAGCGGGCCGGGGGCGTTGGGATTGAAGGCGACGAGATACCAGAGCGGCTGGGTCCGATCGCGGCTCAGTCGGGAGAGCGTGGAAGCGTCGCTATTCGGATGGCGCGCGATATTTTCGCGGATTGCCGAGTAAGGGTGATGGGAGAGGCGGCCAAGAGTTTTCGCTGTTACTTTCGGATGCTCGCTGATGAGTCGCAGCAGATAAAAGTCTTCCTTGGGCGCCTGGCGGGAGAGCTGGTCGAGCAGCTCGGGTTTCACTTCGGCGCTTAGCACCGTGCCCACTTTTTCATCCCAGCCGGGATTGATCCGATTCAGCTCTTGCGTGCGCGCATGAATCAATCCTTCGATCACGCGGCGCTCCTGTTCGAGGCGCGGCGCAGGCAGTGCGCTGCGTTCCACCGAATCGAGTACGCGAAGGAGATGCTGACGTTCGCCAAAGACAATTTGCGATGTCCGCACAGACTTGCCTTTCCCAGGATTGCGAACCAAATCAGAACGTCTCATGTTTCAATCACCCCAATTGTTTCGTGAATCGCCCGCCGTAAGCGCCTGCTGACATCGCGAGCGGGATCGCTCGCACCCAAGCAACGTGGCCGTCCACCGCCTTCTGGCACTGCGACAAGATAGCGACCGGCGAAATTATGCTGTGAGTAGTACAACTGAGTAAAGTGGAGCGGGACAGTAGTGTTCCAGAGCGCGCAACATATAGTCCTAGGACTAAGCCCATTGCGTCCGATTCTTTATCAAATTCGCCGCTCAAATCAGGCGCGGCGAGTTGCGAATTCGCAAGTGGCAAGCTACCTTCGAAGTGGCGCTAAGCGGAGGAAAATTCGCGATGACGGCTTTTGACGAGCACCGTGACGAGCTGGAGCACTACGAGACAATGATGGGCCCGAATCGCGGCAGGCTGGCGGTGACGCTCGACCTGCTGACGAACGCCCTGGTGCTCGTCGGGCAGCATGGCGTGTACTGTCACAGCAACTGGAATCCTGAGCAGCCGGTGATGGACATTCGCATCGTGACGCAGGAGATCAGCAAGGCGAAGGAGTTGATTCAGAGCGTGATGGAGAGCCTGAGGGCGGAGCGGGAGGCGAAGAGGGAGTGAGAGGAGCTCTGGCTCAGGGCAGATCGGCGCCGGCGGTTTTCAGTAGCACAGGCAATCCTGTCTGTGCCACAAGTTGCGACCTTTTGGCAGTCGCAGTGCGAGGAAGCTTTGGCTGCGTTGAGTGGGTGTTAGTTTGCGTACGCCGAGAATGAAAAAAAACGCCCGGCTGATTCAGCCAAGCATTTGCGATCTGTGGCGTGGGTTACGCAGGCACAGGCAGGCTTGCCTGTGCTACTCAAAAACAAAACTCCCGGGGAATAGTCCCCGGGAGTTGAAAGCTTCGAACAACGAGCCAGTCAGGCTAGCGTCAGACCAATTAGACGCTGAAAGAACTGCCGCAGCCGCAGGTGCTCTTTACATTGGGGTTGTTAAACTTGAACCCCGAGCCTTCGATGGTCTCGATGTAGTCGATCGAAATGCCGTCGAGATACATCTCGCTCATCTGATCGACGAGCACCTTGAGGCCTTCGAACTCGTACACATTGTCGCTATTCTCATTGATCTGATTCTCGAAAGCCATGTGGTAGCTGAAGCCGGAACATCCGCCGCCCACCACGGCTACGCGCAACCCTGCCGGGCTCGGGTTCTGCGACTGGATAATCTCTTTGACCTTCGTGACTGCCACCGGCGTTAGTTGAACCATTCTCTCACCCTCCGAAATTTGCGCTGCTGCTTGTGCGCACCCTACGAGCCTATTATACCAGAACCGCGAGCGTTTGAGGCTCTACGTGGGGCTAGAGGCACAATCGTAAACACAGTAAGGCTCCGCCTCACAGTAACTTAGATGCGAACGAAAGATTCTGGATTCAGTCCAAGGTGAAAACGGCCGATTCATTCGGAATGGAACCGAAAGGCGACGAGGCGGTATACAGAGCCGCGCAAATTCCTTAAAATGCTTCGCTTACATGACGCACACCATCACACTCATTCCCGGTGACGGGATCGGACCGGAAGTGTCGAAAGCGGTGAAGGAGATTCTCGCGGCGGCGGGAGTGGATATCGCTTGGGACGAGATTCCGGCGCGCGCGGAGATCGAACGGCGCGGCATGACGTTCATGCAATCGGGCGTGCTCGATTCGATTCGCAAGAATCGCGTGGCGCTGAAAGGCCCGATGATGACGGCTGTCGCGGGCGGCGCTCCGAGCATCAACGTGGGATTGCGGCAGGCGCTCGATTTGTATGCGAATTTGCGTCCTGTGAAGAATCTCGAAGGCGTGCAATCACGCTTTCAGGACGTGGACCTCGTCATCATTCGCGAGAATACCGAGGATTTGTACGCGGGGCTCGAGCATACGGTGGTGCCGGGCGTCGTCGAGAGTCTGAAGATTATTACTGAGCGCGCTTCGACGCGCATCGCGAAGTTTGCGTTTGAATACGCGCGCAAGCACGGGCGCAAAAAGATCCATGCGATTCACAAAGCCAATATCATGAAGCTGTCGGATGGACTTTTCCTCACCTCGACCCGCGCGGTGGCGTCGCAGTATCCAGACATTGAATACAAAGAGCTGATTATCGACAACGCTTGTATGCAGGTGGTGCTCGACCCGCAGCAGTTCGACATGCTGCTGCTGACGAACCTCTATGGCGACATCATGAGCGACCTCGCGGCGGGGCTCGTCGGCGGGCTGGGCGTGGTGCCGAGCGGAAACATAGGCGAGAGCGTCGCGATCTTCGAAGCGGTTCACGGCACCGCGCCGGATATCGCGGGTAAGGGTATCGCGAATCCCACGGCGCTGCTGATGAGCGGCATCATGATGCTCGATCACATCGGCGAAATGAATGCGGCGCGGCGTGTTGAAAATGCGCTGCATCGCGTCTACCGCGAGGGCAAATCGCTCACCCGCGACGTGCGAGGCACTGCTACGACTGCCGAATTCACTGCGGCGGTGATCACCGCCCTCAAGTAATTCTCAGGCGCCACGTCGCTCCCGAATCTTCAGTAGGGGCACGGCATGCCGTGCCCGAATGCGGTGCAGCACAGCGGCGCCACATGTTACGATTCTCTCCAGACTCTGCTCCTTCGTTTCGCAGAATGATTTTGCGGAAAATGTAACTTCGACGCACCTGTGTTCATCCCATAAGAAGCATTCGGAGGCTTGCGCATGCCACTCGTTCGAATCGATTTGCTTCAAGGAAAGCCAAAGGAATACGTCGCAGCAATCGGGGAATCGGTTCACCGCGCAATGGTGGAAACGATTGGCGTACCGGCGCGAGACCGCTTTCAGGTGATCACGGAACACGCGCCGGAATACTTGGTCTACGATTCGCACTACCTCGAAGTGAATCGCAGCGACGATGTGGTTTTCATTCAGATTTCCGTATCGGCAGGGCGTAGCCGGGAAGAAAAGCAGGGCTTCTTCAAACGCGTAGTCGAGTATCTGCGGGAGAAGCCGGGGCTGCGGCCGGAAGACGTCGCAATCAACCTGGTCGAGAACTCGCGCGAGGATTGGTCCTTCGGAAACGGCGACGCGCAGTACGTGATCTTGCCCAAGGAGCAATGGAAGTAAGTAGCGGCCATTGACTTCCCTGCTCTGCCTGTGAAGAATGAAGGTGTCAGCAAGCAAAACACGCGGAGGGATTTGGTGCCCGAAGAAGCCACACTGGACGTAGCGCGGTTCGTCGACGGCGATATCGAAAAGTTTTACCCCATCTCCGAAGGCGACACCAAGCAACGCAAGCGCAAGCCGCACATTGTCGCCGTGATCAACGAAATGTGCACGGGCTGTTCGGGTTCGCCTGCGTGCGTTGATTATTGCCCCGTGGCTCTTTGCATGTTCTGGGTGCCTGACTCCGAGCATCAGCCGTTTGGCCGCATCATGGTGGATCCGCTGCTGTGTATCGGCTGCAAACTCTGCACGAGCAAAGGCCCAGATGGCGCGTTCCTCGAAGGCTGTCCGTGGGACGCGATTGACATGGTACCGCTGGCGGAGTTCGAAGCGAAGTATGGATCGATGCCATACTGAGAATCGACGCCGTACTAATCTGCTTTTTTGCGCTTTTTGATTCTTCTCTACGCTTAGCCCAGCAGAAACCCTCGATGTTGATCAGCGTTTTCGATGCCTGTCCATTCGTTCAGGTGCGATTTGTACACGCGAGACAGGCACGATCCTGGCGGTTGTGCCGGCCTCTGCTACGCTGGAAGCGGTGAATCCATGGCACTGCCCGAACAATTCAAGAAGGCGTATCAGATTCTGAGCTGGGTGAGTCTCGCGGGACTCATCGTGGTGATTCTGCTCGTGCTGCGAAAATCGCCTGCACCCGATGTTCCTAACGATCCAAACGCCGCCGCACGAGCGGAACAGAAACTCCAAGCTGCCGACCTCGCAAGAGCGGCGGGCCGGCCTGCACAAGTTGCACTCGACCGCACCGAACTGAATTCTTACCTCGCGGAAAATCTGCAGGTCGAAGGCGCGCGAGTGCCTGTAGGGGTGGATGCAGTGGGCGGCGGGAAGCCGCGTCCTACCAGCGCTCCGGCGGGCGGTGCTGCCGCAGCAGACCCGGAACCTACGCTCGAGGACGTGCAATCGTCGGTGAGAGACGTGAAGGTGGACATGGTGGGCGACGTGGTTAAGGCGTATGTACTATTCGACTTCCACGGCAAGGACATGACGCTCGAGCTCGACGGCCATTTGACCACCGAAGGCGGCTACATCAAGTTTGAGCCTATCAGCGGAATGCTGGGCTCGATGCCCCTCCCGCAATCGATGTTGAACTCGGCGGTCGAAAAGATGATGGCGTCGCCCGAGAATCGCGAGAAGCTGCGGCTGCCGCCGGACGTGGGCGACATCAAGATTGAAGACGGCCACGCGGTCATGACATATAAGTGATGACGTACTGGCGACGCGGGTAGCGAGCCCCCATTTTCAGGAAGCGTTTTCATGAAGACGATCGGTCGCGAATAGCGCGGGCCGTAGATTGTGCTTGCTGGCCGATTTGAGGCGATGAGCCGTACGCGGCACGCGCCACCTGTTCTACATCCGGCAGATCTTCCGAACGCCCCACGATATAAAGCGCGCGCAGCGCTTCCCACACCATGCCTTCGCTCGGAGCAAGCGCGACCAGAGGCTGTCCTGCGCTGATATTCGCGTGATCATTCGCGAGCCATCGAATCAAAGTGCCCGGCACCGTGGCGCGAACTTCGTTCTTCTTACCGGTTACCTCGATATGCGCGATCATCGTACCGGGATTCACGATGTCGCCCGGTTTCAGTCGCGTATCGAGCGCACCCGTCAGCGGCGACATCATCTCGTAAGGCCGCAGCATGGCGAGAATCTGCGGGTGGCCCGCGTCATCATTAAAGCGCACGAGCGATAGCGCCGCGTTGCGCTGCACCATCACGTTAGGGTCGTTCAGCATCTGTCGCAGCGCGCGATGGAATTCTTCGGAACTATTATCCTGCCCCATCACCCATGCATCGGTGACGCGTATTTCACCCACCGGATCGGTAGCCAGCGCGACGATTTGCGGATACCACTGCTTCACGCGGGGATCGCGCGCTTCGATGCGCGTCTCAAGCTGCGCCAGCGCATGCTGGATTTCGCGGGGATGCGTGCGGTCGGCGAGCGCTTTCCCGATTTGCGCATCGTTCATCGGACGCCCAAACCACGTAGCATTCCAGAACAAGAACGGCATCAGCACGAACAGGAACGCGACGATCAGGATGCCGTACGTCCAGCGCCCGCCAAACGAAGCGCGCGGTTTCGATTCGGGTGTCATCGGGTTAGTAGATTACTTGGAGCAGAAGCGAGTGACAAGTGACCGGTGGCAAGTGAACGATGCCGATCAAAACCGAAAGACACGTAGTGACTAAGCAGGCGCGCCAATCGGCACGTAAGCGATGTACAGTAGCCAATAGATAATCACCCCAGTGACGGAGACATACAGCCACAGCGGAAACGTCCAGCGCGCAATTTTCATGTGGCTTCCAAATTTCTCGCGCAGCGCATAGCTCAGCGTGATCACCGCAAGCGGCACAATCGTCACCGCCAGAATCGTGTGCGAAATGAGCAGCGTGAAATAGACGGGCCGAATCCATCCCTGGCCGCCGAAACGGATAAGCCCAGCATGAAAATGAAAATAGAGGTAGCACCCGAGAAAAACCGTCGAGCATGTAAACGCACTCAGCATGCAGATCTTATGCTGCAGAATTCTGCGGCTGCGAATGAATATGTAGCCGATAAACAAGAAAATTGCCGACGCCCCGTTCAAACCGGCGTTGATGGCAGGAAACTCTCTGAGCGGAATCAGAGCCATGAAATGAACGCAGCAGCCGAGCGCGCTACTTCTCGGGAACCGATGGTGTCGGCGGTTCCGCTGACGAGGTCGCGGTTGGCTTCGTAGGCGCAGGCGCGGACGTCGCCGCGGGAGCCGGAGCAGCAGGCCGTGGCGCAGCGGGAGGAGCGCCCGGCGTGGCGGCAGCAGCGGGGTTCGCGGGCTTCGGCGCAACAGCGGCTGGCGCGCCGGCGGGCGGAGCACTTGGCTTCGGCGCCGCAGCGGGCGTGCCCGCTGCAGGGGCTTTCGCAGCCGGGGCTGCCGCAGCCGGTTTCGCAGCAGCAGCCGGCTTAGGCGCAGGACGCAAAAACGCAGGCGTCGGCAGAATTCCCGACTTCGTCAGCTCCATCAGCATAATCAGAAAAAAAATCCCCGCCATCATCGCGCAAACAAACAGCAGCATGATTCCGTCGATGCTGCTCGTCAGCAGCCCGCTCGTGATGTCCCAGACAATCCCCCAGAGAGCCAGCAATATGAAGACACCGCAAATCGCACTAATCTCCATCGCGGTGCTCTTAGGCGCCATTCCCAGTTCCCTCCCCGTCGCTTCGGCGGTCATCGACTGACCTTGTCAAATATCATCCAGGCCAAAAGAATCGGAATATGCGCCACGGTGGCGTGCATCAACCACTTCGCGCGCACGTTCGCGCGGTGCCGATTCGCCCACAGCGCCACTTGCAGCAGAATCATCCCCAGCACCAGTGCGCCAAAAAAATAGTGAATCCCCGCCATTCCCATCACCGCAGGCAGCAGGCTCATAGGCACCAGCATCGCCGACGTTCCAATGATCTGCGCGAAGGTCGCATCGCCCGACGGATCGACTACCGGCAGCATTTTAATTCCCGCGCGCGCGTAGTCTTCGCGATACATCCAGGCGATCGCCATGAAATGCGGAAATTGCCACAGAAACAGAATCCCGAACAGTACCCACGCGCCCGCCGAAAGCGAGCCTCGCGCAGCCGCCCAACCGATCAGCGGAGGCAATGCGCCGGGAAACGCGCCAACGGCCGTCGCCCATGTAGTTCGAGTTTTCAGCGGCGTATAGAGTCCGAGATACAGCACGGTGGTAGCGAGGGCGAGCAGACATGCTAGCCAGTTCACAGCGAGCGCGAGCCAAACGCCACCTACGAGAATTGTCACGATGCCGAAAATCAGCACGTCGCGCGGCTGCAGCATCCCCGTGGGAAGGGGCCTTGCTGCGGTACGGCGCATCAGCGCGTCCATATCGCGCTCGAAATATTGATTCAGCGCGGCTGTACCAGCTCCGACGAGCGTGGTGCCGAAAAGCGTGTGCATCAACAACGCCCAATCGAGATGACCGGGCGACGCGAGATAGAAACCGGCAACAGTTGTGATGACAACGAGAAACGTGACGTCCGGCTTTGTGAGTACGACATACGCCCACGGTTTATCAAGCGAGCTGTAGGCGGCGGTGCGCGTGGTGCTCATTGTTTACGGGTTTTACGCCCTCGACCCTTGCGCCTGTGAGCGCGCAGTCCCCGACTCTACCGCAACTGTATCGGCAGAACGAATCAATCGGTTGCACGTGAGCGCCAGCAACACGCTCGAAGCGAGCACGAGCGCTCCCATCACCACATGCGCCACTTCGATTATCGTGTAGAGCAGCACAGGCTGCGTCGCAAGACGCGCCTGGCTCACCGCCCAATACGCGAGAAAACCAAGAATCACTTGCGTGCCAAAGGTCGCGTGCAGCATCACCACCCAGCGGCGAATATCGCCGATCTGCCCAAAGCGCTTGTTCGCGATTCGCGCCGTCCAGATCACCATGAATGTGACGACGAGGAAGCCGATCAAGTGTAGAAGGATTCCAAATGCTCCGTGCCGGAATCCAGCGCCAAGAACAAGCTGCACGAGAATCACCGCCGTAAGCCAGACACTTAGCGACCGAAGCTTCGGGCTGCCTGTGTCGTCGAGCTGTGGCAGATCGCGCTGCCACCAATCACTGGTGAACATCGTAAGGCTGACGAGCGTGATGAAAAATATCTGCGCCACTGTGGCATGAATCGTGGCCACAAAAGCGGCGTGCCCTAGTAGCACGCGAGCGGCGCCCAGCAGAGCTTGCGCAACAACTAACGCGAAAGCAATCCAGGCCCAGCGCCGCGCCGAGCCGCGCAGCTTGCTGAACGAAATCCAGATCGCGAGCACCACGGTGAGAATAGCAACCAGGCCGGCAACGACGCGGTGCGCGAATTCGTAGCGAATGCCACCGATGAGCGGAGGGATGATGCGGCCATAAGCCAGGGGCCAATCGGGGACAGAATCCGCAGCGTCATTGCTCGTGACGAGCGCCCCAGCCACCAGCAGCAAAATCGTGCTGCACGCCGTTACGATGGCGAAATTATGAACGCCGCGAACGTTGGAGTTTTCAGCCAAGTTCAATTCGTCCTGATCGTGAGCCTGAACGTAAGCCTACGGAAGAAGATCTGCCGGAGCGGAAGACTCTCCGCCCCAGCAGCGCAAATCCCAGCCCCTGCGAAACCTGCGAAAGACTAGTCGCCCGACCCCGGCTTAAAGGTGAACGCAGCCGTTGCGTTGCCCTTGGCGGGAACGGTGACTGTCTGATCCTGAGTGCCGTATTTTTCCTGCCACGCTTCGATCGTGTACGTCCCCGGCGGCAGACCCTTCAGCTCAAACTTGCCGTCCTTCGTCGTCACCGCGTAGTAGGGATTCTTGAAAACGAAAATGTAGCTCTTCATCCAGGGGTGCACGTTGCACTTCACCGGAATGGCGTTCTCGGCGCGTGCGAAGCTGTCGGCGATCGGCGCGGCGCCGGGCGGCTGCGACTTATTCCATTCCCGGTTGTCTTTCGGCATCGGGTGGATGTTGTGAGTGGTCTGGTCGTCGTTCTTCACTTCGATATTCTGGCCGGTCATCACCGCGATCACGTGCGGATCGTACATGCAGCCCTTCTGGTCGAGAGGCATGGCCGTGGAAGGGGGCGTAAACGTGTAATCCGCGGAGAGGCCATCCTTCACGTAGATCACCACATCCGCAAGCGCACCCTTGTCACCCGTCACCACTTCCGGTGGAATCACCGGACTTGTGTGCGATTTCTGGCAATAAGGCTCGGCGCTCATGTTGATCGGTTTTGCTGCAGGCGCTGTGCCGGCGAGAGTCACTGTGCCGGAAACCGATCCGGCGGTGGATTGATCTACAGTTTTGCCTGCCGTGGCAGCAGGAGCAGCAGGCTGCGACGTCGATTCGTCTTTCTTACCGCCGCAACCGGCGACAGATGCGACCAAGGCCGCTGCGAGCGTGAGATTCAAGAGCTTCGTATTCATGTGCGGAACTTTCTCCTTAACAAATTGGGGATAGTGTAACAAGACCTACTAGCGCCAGCGCCGTTTTTATTAAATTTCCGGCTCCGGGGCACCTCGCCATCTAAAGCCGAATCACCCAACCTAATTGCCACCGGCAGGTTTCGCGCCGCCACCGCTTGGCGTTCGACCGAGCAGAGCAGCCTGCTCCTGGGGAGTGAGCGAAAACATATAGCGCACCAAAAGATTTGCTTCGTCACCGGTGTAATGCTCGAGTGATCCGGGAACGGGCCCTGCGAACACCCAGCGGTCGCCGTCTTTCCGGAACAGACCCGAAGGCATCGCCGTGCCAGGAATAATTTTTGCCGGGTCGGTGATCCAGCGCTCGGTCCAAGCCGGTTGCAAACGCTCGTGTGCGAGAAGGAAATTCGGCGCGGAGGCGTTCTTGTCGTGTTCCGCGTTGCCCGTCATGTGGCATTTCAAACACGGAGCAGCCGGACTCGTAAACAGGCTACGAGCCATCGCCGTTTCCGTAGGATCGAGCGGCTTCACGCTCGGCGGAATGAACGGCGTCGGCTGCGACGACAGCGCCTGGAAGAACAGC
This sequence comes from uncultured Acidobacteriota bacterium, assembly GCA_963721825.1. Lineage (GTDB taxonomy): Bacteria > Acidobacteriota > Terriglobia > Acidiferrales > UBA7541 > Palsa-295. The sequence goes on from CAVRLE010000007.1 coordinate 407,781, forward strand.
ACAACTTTGCGAATCTCGTCGTCGGACAAATAGAACGTCGGCATGCGAACCTGCAGATACTGGCGCACGCCGTTCCGGTTCGTATCCGTGCTGCTGAGCGACGGGTTCGCAAGGAACTGCCGCAGCCATTCCGGATTCACGCGAGCGCCTTCCGTGGTGAGAACCGGCGGCAAATTCGCCTTGTTCTCTCCCTGATAGAACGGAAGCGTCTGCAGCACCGTTTTCTGCCCCACATCAATCTGGTGGCAGCCGATGCAATTGTATTTCGTGACGATCCACCAGCCGTCTTCAATATATCGGCGGCGATCGAACGGCTTGAACATATATTCCGGCGGCAGCGTGGGATCTGTGCTGCCGAGAAGCATAGTCACGAGCGCTTCGAGCTCGCCGTTCGATTGTAGATTCGGTTTGGGCATGCGCAGGGCATCCATCGGGTTCGCGTGATACTTGCCCTGGTCGTAGAGGCCGGGATTGCGAAGTTTTTCCTCGAAGAAACCCTTTGAATCGAACCACGGGCCGCGTTCGTTTTTCTTCCCGTCCGGCAAAACGCCGCGCTTGGCGTCTTCCGTGTAAAGCGCGAAATCGAGGCGCTCGATTGGCTTCGAGCCTTCGTTCGTAAGCTCGGTACCGATGCGGCCTTCGTCTTCGAAGCCGCTGATTTCGTGGCAGCCTGCGCAGCCATAGTGACGAACCAGATCTTTGCCCTTGGCAGCTTGCGCGGGATCGTCCATGAAACTCGCATCGGCGTAGGTCGCATCTGCGTGTTTCAAAGTAATCAAATAGCTCGCGACGTCTCGCGCATCATCAGGCGACAGGCGCAGGCTTGGCATCACCGTCGGCTGCTGCACGACTAGTTCGTGATTGTCATTCGGGCAGCGCGAGTGCTGCTCGTCGAACAGAAAAGGCAGATTGTGCTTCGCGTAATCTTCCGGGCCAAGATCGCGCTTCTCATACGAACAGTACGGCCGCGTCCGCTGGCGCGGGTTGTGCACCCAGCGAACGAGATAGTCGTAATCGTCCTTCTCACCCACGCGGCTCAGATTCGCAGCGAACGTGCCGCCTACGGAATTCGAACCTTCGCCAACCGAATGGCACGCTAGGCAGCCGCGCGATTCGAGAAGCTGTTTGCCGTGTGCAGAATTTCCCGGCTGCTGGTGGTCGAGCGCAGGCCCAGTGAGCGCATTCTGCCAAATAAACGCGGAGATTGCCTCCACGTCTCCGGCGGCAAACCGGAATTGCGGCATCTTTGTTGTCGGACGAAATTCGGTGGTGTGCGCGACCCAGTACGGAATCCATTCCTTGTGCAGCTTCTGGCGCGCTTCCTTCAGATCCGGGCCCACCTTCTTGATTTCTTGAATCAAGTTGTGGCTGCGGCCTTCAAGAGTTTCACGCTCCGCGTCCATTCGGCTGATTTCCACTGTAAGATTCGTCGCCTGTCCGTAGAACTTCTCCGCAGCGGCATTGTCCGGAGCGTTGTCGCCCAGCTTCTGCAGACGCGGGATCTCCTGCTCATCGTCACCTTTTGTCTTCTCGATCGCCATGATTCGCTGGCGCGCGCTGACGAGCTGTTCGTCCTGATTATCGAAGCCGTTGAAACGATGGCACCCGACGCAGCCCTTGGCGCGGAACAACTGCTTGCCTTCATTCAAAACCGGAGCATGCTCGGTGACCATGTCTCCCGCATGACACTGCTGGCAGCCCGCCTCGAAATTCTCCCGATAGTAGAGCGGCCAGAGCCAGTGCTCGTAGCGACCGTGGCCTCGGCGGACGGAATCGATTGCGCGGCCATTGCCGCCGTGGCAGGGGGAGCATCCGAATTTCTCGAGCGGATGCCATTTCAACAAATCAATATCCGGATGGCTCGTGAACGGAGCGTCTGTGCTCTTGGCCATGCCGAGATCGGCCTTCGTCAGTGAAATCTGCGGAGGCACATAGCGTGGATCGGTGCCCACGTGGCACGATTGGCAGCGATCGACGAGTCCGGCTCCCCCAAGATTGTTCAGCGAAGCGCCGGGAGGATTCACGTTGATCTGGATGATGCGCTCGTCGAAATCCTTCATGCTGCGGCGCAAACTATCGAGCGAGGTCGAGCTCAGTCCCGGCAACTTCTCGGAAACGTACAGCGCCAGAGTATCGCTGGCTTCCTTCGCAGGCTTATCAATTTCTGCGCGCTTGCCAACCAAAGTCGCGCGTTGGGCCATGATGCTCGTGAAGGTATCGTTCAATTCGTCGCCCGTGAAGGGCTTGTCTCGCTGAATTTTTCCGTCGCTCAGAGGCCAATCCACTTTCCAAATTGACTTGCGGCCGTCTGTGACTTCTTTCAGGGCTTTGGCTTTTGCATTTTTGTCTTCCGCCGGAACGATTTCGTACTGGTATACGAGATGGCCGATTTTGCCGCGGGCATCTTTGAACGCGTCGCCAAGAGCGGCCCGCTGCTCGTCGAGAAGAGCGATCTGCTTGGCAATATCTTCGTCCTGAGCCTTCGTGGATTTTTGAAGATCGTCGACCTGCGCAGAAAGTTTCTTGTACTCAGGCGAGGAATAGACGGCGTCTTCCTGCTTCTTCTGATTCTGGACGGCCTTATCTAGATATTTCGAATACGCCGAAGAGAACCGGCTCTGATAGCTGCGCCACGGACGAAGCCCGTAAACTTCATCCCAGAAGGACCAGGCCACAGTGACGATCAGCAGCAGCGAGGCGATTAGCAACGGGAACGTGAACGAATAGCTTGTGATCGGATCGTCCGGCGGCGGTGCGGGCGGCGGTGAGTGCGGTGGCTGTGAGGCGGGAGGAATCTCAGGCACCCAAAGTCTCCTTCGATATAGTTACTTCCCGGGACAATGATCCTCGGCGGAGCATCAAATGCTGAACCAAGGCGTCACCCAGACATACTTAATCGTGAAGACGAGCCGCAGCAGAATCTTGATCGGCAGTGAAATCATCAGAATCAAAAACGTATACATCGTGACCAGTTGCACCAGGCTCATGCGTTTGTACATCTTCCGCGCGAACTCCGTTTGCATGCAGACCCAATGCACCAGAAATCCGGCTGCGATGAAAAAGATCACCGTTGGGAACACTCCGAAAATCACGCGCGCCCAGATCGCAGCCTGATCCTTCGACATGTGCGTCATGGCCGCGAGCCACGAACCGTCAATCCCGAATACCTGGTCAAGGTTCCGGTTCACCGCGTAATCAACGCGCTCCGCATCCCAGGTTTGACCCGGCCAGAACCACATCCATCCGGGGCCGCGGATGAACGTCCCGATCACAATCATCAATACCCAGAGGCCGATGAAACCCACGAGAAAAGTCCAAATTGAGAACTTGCGCTGCTTATATGTGTAGTAGCCATTGCCGAGAGGATTCACATCAATATACGGAATCACCATCAGCCCGACGATAATCAGCGTCGGCATCACCACGCCGGCCATCCACGGGTCGAAGTAGACGAGCATTTCCTGCAAGCCGAGGAAATACCACGGTGCCTTCGCCGGATTCATCGTGACGTTCGGGTTCGACGGCTCTTCGAGGGGCGCATTCAAAGTGAGCGACCACACCATCAGCAAAATCGTGAGGATGATCGCCACCAGGAATTCCATGCGCATCAGGTACGGCCAGGTGTGAACTTCGCGGTCCCACTTCGGATCCCAGGGCTGCGTCTTGCGGTATCTCGTTTTAGCGGCTTGCGCGTCGCCTTCGAGAATGGCGATCAGCTTGTCGTTCGCAATTCCCTGCCGGATCGCATACCAGACGTAAAACGGAATCAGAAACAGCAGCCCCACGATCGGCACGTTGTCCGGCGATGATGCAATTTCCCAAATTTGGCGCCAGTCGAAACCCATCGAGATCAGCCGCCTTGTCCCATGCCGCTGGGCCGCAGCACCACCGGCCGGGGGCTACGCTCTTCCTTGATTTCCGATTCCAGCATCACCGGCGCAGGACCCGAAATGCCGCCATCTTTCCGCACGCGCCAGAAATGCACGCCCATAAAAATCGCCGCGATTAGCGGAATCGCAATGCAATGCCAGATGTACGCGCGCAAGAGCGCATTCGCATCCACGATCGACCCACCTAACAGCGCAAATCGCACATCGTTATAAGGCGTCATTCCCAGCTGCGCGCCGAGCGGCCCCTCGTGTCCTAACAACGGAGTTGCCCGCGCCATATTCGTCCCCACCGTCACCGCCCAGAATCCCAACTGATCATCCGGCAGCAGGTAGCCCGTGAACGACAGCAACATCGTCAGCACCATCAGCAGCACGCCCACGCACCAATTAAATTCCCGCGGCCGTTTGTACGAACCCGTCATAAATACGCGGAACATGTGCAGCCACACAGCGATGATCATCAGGTGCGCCGCCCACCGATGCATATTCCGCAACAGCTTACCAAACGGCACGTCGTTCTCGAGATACAGAATGTCGCGAAACGCCTGCACCTTCGTAGGGTGGTAATAAAACATCAGCAGCACGCCCGTGAACGTCAGCACGATGAACAAATAAAACGTAATGCCGCCCATTCCCCAGGTGAAATTGTATTTCGTAGCGTCGCGATTAACCTTGGCGGGATGCAGGTGAAAAAAAACGTTCGACAGCACACTCAGCGCCCGATTCCGCGGCTCATCGTCGTGCTTCACGCGGAACATCGAGCGATACAGCTGCGTCTTCTCAGGCTGCTTCAGCTCTTCAACTTGCTGCTTGGCCTTCTCTTCCAGCGTCTTGCGAAGAGCGGCAGCATCCTCTTTCACTTTGTCGAGAACGCCTGTCTTATTCTTGTCGCCGTTCTCTTCCGCCATCTGCCTGACCCCTTCCCAGCTTCAAAATCCGCCCAAGTTTAAGCGCCAGCCAGCCCGCCGGCCCAACTCGCCCACACGCCGCGTTTGCGGCCTAGACGTTCAAGAACGCCCCAGGATCATTAAAATGATTCACGCCCGCCCGCGGGTCATCCACAAACAACCGGCTCGTATCCACCACGATCTGCCCCGTCGGATCCAATTTAAGCAGCGCCCGATCCATCGGACGCGGCGCCGGCCCCTCGAAGTTCACGCCCTCGCTGTCATAACCGCTGCCATGGCACGGGCACTTGAATTTATTTTCAGCCGACTTCCACTCCGGCGTGCAGCCAAGGTGCGTGCAGCGCGCGAAAATCGCAAAAATCCGATCCGGCTCGCGCACAATCCACACGCGATTCGTCATCAGGTATCGCTGATCGATTCCCAAGCTGAAATCGGACGGAAATCCCGCATTAAAAACGGTATTCGGCTCATACAGCGCGCGAGGAAAGAAAAACCTCAGGAACATCAGAAAATTCACGCCTAGATAGCCCCAGATGCACGCCCAGACGAGCCTGCGCCTGCTCGTGTTCACGTCTTTCGCGGCCGCTTTAGCGTCTGCCGCTAGGGATGCTTTCGCCCCCTGCGATGCGGCGGACGCAGGGGACTTTCCGGCTACTTTTTCTTCGGGAGTATCTGGCATAGGCCCGTTTGAGAGCTAGGCTGCACCTCAACTTCTTATAAATTCACAGCTACATATACTTCAAAACGCGAACACGCGGTTATATGACGCGGGAAAGAAAGTGTCAAGGAAAAGTGACAATCGGGGCGAAAAGAATATAGAACGCGACCGCGAACCGTCATGCAAAAGATGCTACGCCGGACCGCATTCCCACCGCGCGCAACACCAGGTCGGCCAGCGCCCGAATCAGCAGCGGCGAATCGTTCAGCGCAGGCATCATGTAGAACTCGCTGACGCCCAGCGCCTCCGCTTCCTCGCGAGCCTCGATATTGATTTCGTGCAGCGTTTCGATGTGCTCGGTGAGAAATGATATCGGAATCACCAGCATGCGCTTGATCCCGCTGCGCGCCATTTTCTCGATGGTGCCCGTCAGAGAGGGCTGCAGCCATTTCTGCGGCCCCACCCTGCTCTGGAAGCACAGCACGTGCGGATTGGGCCACGCGCCCAACTGGCGGATCATTTGCACCGTCTGTTCGATTTGACGAGGATACGGGTCGCCCTTTTCAACGAGTGTCATCGGCAGCCCGTGGGCGCTGAAAACCAACTGCACCTCATCCGGACGCGGCACCTTGCGCAGCACGCTGTTGATCCGCTCAACGATTCCCGCGATGTAATCGGGATGGTCGAAAAAATGATCGATCAAATGAACCGGCACCTTTGCCGTGTAGTTCCGGTTCCATTCCTTCAGGCTGCTGCCCGTCGTCGCAAAAGAATAGTGCGGATAAAGTGGCAGCAGAATCAGTTCGTCGTACGGAACGCGCTCCAGCGCCTCGATAGCCTCATTCGTGTCAGGATGCCAGTAGCGCATCGCGATCAAGGCGCGCACATTCAGGTGAGGACGCAGTGCCGCTTCGAGCGCACGTCCCTGCTGCTCGGTAAGGCGGCGAATCGGCGAGCCTCCGCCAATTTCGGCATAGTGCTGCCCGACGATTTTCGAACGGCGGGTAGAAATCAGTTTCGCGAGAGCCTTGCGGGCGAGAAACGCGCCAGGAAAATTGATAATGTCCGGGTCGCAGAAAAGGTTATACAGGAACGGTTCGACGGCAGCCTGCGAATCGGGACCGCCCAGCTGAAACAGGATGATCGCGATTCTCTTTGGACCGCCCATGGGAGCCCTCACCGAAGCAGCGTGGCATTGCCCGCGCTATTCGTACGATACCAGAATCGAGTCGCGCTTGTCAGGTCGCGTTGTGGGTAAAAATCGCGCACGCACAAATTGAAACGATCAGCTTTCGCGCAACTGCCGCTTCAATTGATCGATATCATCCTGCAACTTGGAGATCCGTCGGGCTACCGTCACCTCGTACAAAAAAAACACAGCCCACACCACCATCCATGCCGCGAACAGACTTTCGAAATTTTTCATTCCACCCTCGCTTCCCTGGCATCTCGCGGGATCGTGCGCGCAGGTTCGGCCGCTCGCGAGTCGGCCCGGAATCTCAGTTCCTCAAATTCCGAGCGTAGCCGCTCGAGACGGTACCGATCGGCTATCAACACTGCCGTGATGCACAGTACAGCCACAAAAGAAATCAAAAGCACTTTGCCCATCATTGGGTCGAGACCTGAATTCGATCCGCCCAGGATCACCGGCTGCGGATGCTGCGTTCTCCACAGGCGGTTTGAAAAATAAACGAGCGGTACGTCCAAAAACGCAAAAATTCCGAAGACCGCAGAGAACATCGCCTTGCGCTGCGGATCATCGAGAAAGCCTCGCAGAAGAAGATAGGCTGTGTATAGCAGCCACATCACGAATGTGGAAGTCAGCCGCGCGTCCCACGTCCACCAGATTCCCCACACCGGGTGTGCCCAGATCGGCCCCGTGATCAGCACAATCGTGCTGCACACCACGCCCACTTCTGCGCCCGCCACGCCCAGCCAGTCCCATTTCGGCTGGCGTGTGCCGAGATAGGCGAAGTTCGCAATGAAAACGACGAAAAACGCGATAAACGAGCAGATGGCACTGGGCACGTGAAAGTAGAAGATGCGCTGGATCGCGTGCATGGTCTTTTCGTCTGGAGCGATATACAGCGCCGCGAAGCCGGCAAACACCATCAGCGAGGCTGCGATTAACACGAGCGCGATACGGCCCTTCATCGTTGCTTTACTCCTCCAACAGGTAATCGCACATCAGCCATGACGCGGTCAGAAACACAATATCAAATCCGGCGAGAAATGCGACCCACGTGCGGTCAAGTTCAGGCTGATCCGCCAGAAGCGACGCAGTAGCTTCGACCGATGCGATCAGCAGAGGCGTCAGGATCGGCAGCAGAAGCAAAGGCAGAAGCAGTTCGCGCATGCGTGCATGCGCCGAAATCGCTGAAAATACCGTTCCCGTTATCACGAGGCCGAGCGTGCCAAGCGCCAGCACCAGAATCAGCCGGCCCGCCACGCCGCTGAACGACACGTTGTACAGCACGGCGAAAACGGGAACGAGAATTGCCTCCGCCACAGCCAGAAAAACAAAATTCGCCAACATCTTGCCTAGTAGAATCGCGAACGGCGCAATCGGCGCCATTCGGAGCGCGTCGAGTGTCTCGTTCGATTGCTCCCGCGCGAACGAAGGATTCAGCATCAGCGAACCGGCGAAGAGAAAGGCAATCCACAATAGGCCAGGACCATAGCGCCGCGATTCCGCCGCCGTCGGCTCGAACGCAAAGCTGAACAGCACCACAACCACAAGCGCGAAAATCACAGTCGTCGTCAGTAGTTCCCGCGTGCGGAATTCGAGTCGAAGCTCCTTGGTCAGCAGTATCGCGGCAGCACGCGAGGTCGTCACTTATGCCTCTGCGCCTTGAGCGGAACGAAGTTCGGCGAGCATCTTCGTGGGGTCTCCCTCCGTGCTGCTGTCGCGCTCGATTTGGCCGCCCCCCAGCGAAACGGCGCGCGTCGCGAGATCGAGCGATTCATTTCGAGCATGCGTACTCATCACCATCGTGCACCCTTCGGCGCGCAGCCGTTCGAGTGTCGATCCGAACCATGCCAACCCTTGTCGGTCGAGTCCCGCGGCGGGCTCGTCGAGCAGAAGCAGTCTCGGTTCATGCAGCAGCGCTCTTGCAATTGCAAGGCGCTGGCGCATCCCTCGCGAAAATGTCCGCACGAGACTCCCCGCTCGTGACGAAAGTCCACAGGCTGTCAGCGCATTTGCCGCGCGATTGCTCGCGCGATCGAGGCCATAGAGCTGAGCAAACAAATTGAGATTTTCTTCCGCAGACATCTCGTCGTAAAGAAAGGTACTGTGGCCAACGAAGCCGATGAATCGCCGCGCATCCTCAGATTTTGATGTGGTTCCGGTGAGAGCAACGTTGCCGCTCGTTGGTTTCATCAATTGCGCCGCCATACGCAGCAGAGTCGTCTTCCCCGCTCCATTTGCTCCGAGAAGGGCCACAAACTCTCCGCCGCGAATCTCCAACGAGATATTTCTCAAAGCGACGAGCGAGCCGAACCGCTTTTCGATACTCTCAAACGCAATTCCAATTGAATTTCCAGCAGGCCCGCATTCGGAAGGTTGGGAACTGGCGCGCGGTTCGCCCAAAGCGATCTGCTCAGCCACGAACGAGGTTGCGGAGCGTTGCGTCGATGCGCTCTCGCTCGCGGGCATAATCCTCTTCGCTGATGGTCCCGGCTTGGCGCCGCAGTTCGAGACGGAACAGGCTATCCTTCAATTCGTCCAGGCTGCCGCGCACCTCGCGGTCAACTTCCGCAGCCACCGTTGCGGCAGACGCCGACGCGGATGCAGAAGATGACTTTGCCGCTCTCTTGGGCGCCGGCGCCTCATAGGCATCAGCAGCCATGGTGCCGCCGCCAGTAACCGGTGTCACCTGTGGGCGCCGCAGAAGATAAACAAACCCCAAAGCAAAAATCGCAGCGAACCCTCCCACCAGGATCCATTTCAAGCTGTCGAGCCGCGCAGGAATTGTCGTAGCCGTCGCAGTAGCCGCATCTCCGCCAGCCTCCGCGCGAGAATTCACTGACGGATCTTGCGATCCACCATTTCCCGCGCCGCTCGGCGGCCGTCCACCACCTCCGCCCGCTGCGCCGCCTTGTGACGAGGATTGCATCGGAGCCGTGCCGGATACCGTCACGATGAGAGAAGCATTGGCCGCCACCGCTTCACGCATGTACGCGTTGAATCCCTGCTCCTGCCCAGCGGCCGAAAAACCCTCTCCTGTGACGGTTACGCCCGGCGGGGCAAACACCGCCAGCCGCGCGACGGGATAAGGGGACGAGATGCGCAATTTCGTTTCATTCCCGGCGTACGGCACTTTATACGACACGCGCACGTTGCTTTCGCCTGGACGAAAAGGAAAATCGATCGCTTCGAGCCCTTTGCCTTTATCAATCGTTCCCTGCACCACGGGCATACCCGACGCACCCGCAGCGGATACCTGGCTTAATTCTGCGCCGTCGGGAAGCGCGAAAACGAAAGACCCATTCTGGTGAAAATACGCCATCGGAGGCTGCGTCTTATTTTCGATACTGTATTCCTCGCCCACCAGGAGGTCGCTCGCATTAGGTTGGAGAATCACGGCGCGCGCTGCAATCGCGAACGTGCCGGCCTTATCCGTCGGCTCAAAAACTTGTATCTCGGCGGTGGTCTTTCCCGGCGGAATTGGCTCGTGGTAATTCACTCCGCGATAGACAGCCCTCACGAGCATCGGCGACGCGCCGATTTGCGCGTTACTGAACTCAAAGTGTCCCTGCGCATCCGTCTTCGTGTTTCCCACGGGCTGCATGCCGCCTTGCAGTTGAATCAGGATTACGTCCACGCCGGCAGCTGCCTGCCCTGTGGTGCCATTGCGCACGGTTCCCTGCAGCGTCCCGGCCGAAACAATCAACGACGCACAGCAGACCAGAATCGCGAGCGCCCCTAAACGAGCCGCCATGGCCCTCACCCCTGCGGCTGAAATACTGCCAGCGCCGCAAAACCTTTTCATGAATGCCGCCTTTCCGTCGCTGCCTGTCGTGTTGCAGGTGTGGGCGTGCCGCCGGTCACCTCATCCATCTCAGCCAGCACTTTCGCCGCCTCCACTTCGAGAGAATGTTTCGTCTCTTCGTAGTCTGCCTCCGAGAATTTTCCAGCGCGGTACTCAAATCGCAGGTCGCGAAGGTTCTCGTAGATTGCGTCGCGGCGCTCCATTAATTGATCGAGCTTCGTGCGATGCGGCGTCGAGTCTGACGCGTCCGGCCGGACGTTGAAAATGAAGTAGAGGCTCGCCACCGCAAGTAGAGCGCAAGCCGCCGCAATGTCCATGCTGCTCATGAGCCTTACGATTCGTCGTCCTTGTCAGATTCCCTCTGAGCGCGAGCAATTAGATCCGCCGAAACGCGCGGCCCTGAGGCGGTCGCAACAGCACCTTTCTGTTTCCAGCGGCGCACAACATCCCATAGGAGCCCCAGCGCTACCAGCGGAAACACAATCGGCGCAATCCATGCGATGCGGTTAAATCCTTTCGCCGGAGGCGAGGAAAGTACCGTCGGCCCGTATTCCTGCACGAACGCCTGCAGCGTCAGATCGTCCGGCTCGTTGCGCGCGATACGATCCTCCAGCTCTTTCATCATGTCGTGCGAATAGGTGCAGCCTACGTGATTGCACGAGCCCAGGATCTGATTGCACCCGCACACGCACATCAGCTTCTGGCCAAGTTCTTTGGCGTGTGCGGATTCCTGTGCCCTGGCGACCGGAACGAGCGGCGCAATCGCAGCTAGCGCAAACGCACCGAGCGCGCATACCCTGCAGCGCGTTCGCAGACGCCCTGCGATTGTACGAGGGCACTTGTCAGTCATGAGCATCCGATCGAGCAATTGCGCCAACGGCAGATGTGCGCGGTTCGCTCCAGGCAGGCTCGCGCGACTCCACAGGACGAAGCACCAGCGCCGTCCGCTTATTCGGAAGCATCGCGAGCACCGTCCCGAGCACGAGCACCACTCCGCCAAACCAGATCCATTTCACCAGCGGATTCAAATACGCGTGGATTACAGGTTTGCCCGTTTCAGGGCTGCGTCCCGCATAGACAACATACAAATCCCAAATCGGTGATGTCTGCACTGCTACCATCGTCTCGGTCACCTGGCTCGCCAGAAAGAATCGTCGCTCCGGGTACAGCATCATCTCCGATTTTCCGTTGCGAAACACTTCCAGCGTCGCGCGCTCCGATTCGAAATTATTATTCGCGATACGATCGAAGTTTTGGCACAGCACGGTGTACGGCCCTATCTTGATCGATTGCCCCGCTCCCATCTCCATCTGCACGTCGCGATTGAAAGCCGAACCCGCCACACCAATAAAAATCAGCACCATCGCAAAGTGCACGATGTAGCCGCCATAGCGTCGCGTGTTGCGCATCGTCAGTTCGCCGATGGCCGTCAGCAGATTCGTATGGTCGCGAGAAGAGATCACCCGCGCGCCACGATAAAATTCCGAAGCAATCGTCAGCGTGACGAATACAGAAAGGACCAGGCAAATCACAGCATAGAACTCGCGGAATCCAAATATCACCGCAATCACGCCCGCTGCAATTCCTCCAGCCAAAGGCCACGCGAAATTTCGCTTCAGCGCATCCAGTGAAGTCTTGCGCCACGCGAGCAAAGGCCCCACGCCGGTGAGGAACAACAGGAAAAGGGCAATCGGGATATTCACCTTATTGAAAAACGGCGGACCAACACTGATCTTTGTCCCCTGTACCCATTCAGAAAGCACCGGGAACAAAGTACCCCACAAAACCGAGAAACAAGCCGCGAGCAAGATGAGATTGTTAAAAAGAAAACTCGATTCGCGCGAAACCAGTGAATCCAGCTGGTTGTCGCTGCGCAAATAATCTCGGTTCAGCCAGTAAGCCCAGAAGCAAACAATAAATACGAGCGCCAGAAAACCCACAAACCAATTCCCAATCGACGATTGCGCGAACGCATGCACCGAACTCACCACGCCAGAACGCGTAAGCAACGTCCCCAGAATGCAAAGCATGAAGGTGGTAAAAACGAGCCACACGTTCCACACCTTCATCATCCCGCGCTTCTCCTGCATCATCACCGAATGCAGAAACGCAGTCCCCGTAATCCAAGGCAGCAGCGACGCATTCTCCACCGGATCCCAGGCCCAATATCCACCCCACCCCAAAACCGCATAAGCCCAGTGCGCCCCCAAAAGTATCCCCACACTCTGAAATCCCCACGCGACCATGGTCCAGCGGCGCGTGATATGAATCCATTTCTCACCTGGGTAGCGACCCAGCAACGCCGCAAGCGCAAAAGCAAAAGGAATAGTGAAACCGGTGTAGCCCAGGTAGAGGATCGGAGGATGAATCACCATTTCAGGGTATTGCAAGAGCGGATTCAGGCCCCGGCCGTCGCTCAATGTGGCTAAGTGCATGGTGCCGGTCGCATCGGGTCCACCGAGGACGCTGAACGGGCTCGCCACGAAATTATTCAGGGTGAGGAAGAAAATCTGGACGCCGGCGCAAATCACCACAACATACGGCATCAATTCTGGATGCTTCTTGCGATTCAGAAACAGCGCGAAGAAAACATAAGTGGACAGCAGGAAGCTCCACCACAGCAGCGAACCCTCCTGCCCAGCCCACAATGCGGCGAATTTGTAGTAGACGGGCAAGGCGCGATTGCTGTGCGCCGCTACGTATTCCATCGAAAAATTGTCAGTAAGAAAGAAATATTCGAGCGACCCAACGGCAAGCGTCACAAGCCCAAACACCGCCATCCCCGCGTTTTGGGCGCTCTTCGTCAGCAGAGTGCGGCGCGTGACGATTCCCGCAATTCCCGCGCTGAAAGCGTACACGGCTGCGATGAATGCGAGCAATAGCGCGAAGGAGCCGAAGATGTCCACTACGTCGTCTCCGTTGGGCGAAGGGTGGGCTCGCGACTCGTCTTGGAGTTCAAATCGGAGCTTGAGTTGGCGCTAAAAATAGACATTAAAACGGTCAAGTACCTTGACCTAGACTCAGCCTTTACGATCCCCGCCGGGCACATTATTTGACGTTTGTCCGGGCTGCGAAGCGCCGGGCGCCTGGTTGGGTGTGGCTTCGTACTTCGATGCGCATTTGGCCTGTATCTGCTCTGCTTCGAAACGGCCGTCGGGCTTCATACGCCCTTCAACAAGGGCTTGCGCTCCGTCCTTAAATGTGTCTGGGAGCGGATCGCGTCCCACGTAGCTGACCGGGATGGTCCTTCCCTGCTCTTCGAGAACGAAGTCCACTCGTCCCGCAGCGCGCAGAATCGAACCATTGCGCACATTACCAGAAACGCGCATGCGCTGGTGAAGAGCCGTACCTTGCAAGGTGGAGAGCTCGGTGATGGTGTGGTAGTACGTCTTGCTCTGGGTGAAGCCGACATACGCTAGCGATACAAGCGTGACCACAATGATTCCCGAGCCAATCAGAAACTTGCCGCGGGCTTTCATCCCCAGCTCCTCTTCGTCAGTCTAGCGGAATCGCAGCGATTTTAGCACTCCACCGAAGGGGCTTAAAGCGATTCCTGGCAAAAAGTGTATTTCGTCACTTGGACTTAGGTCTGGGCTAGGGCAGGCGAGGAACACGAACTCAGGGCAGGTAGGCGAGATTCTCGGCATCGGAGCAAGTCAACCCCGTCCCACCCTTCGCAAACCCAGCGAAGGATGGGGCACCCGCGGGAGCTAAGGCATAGTTCTGCCGGCAAGGCTTCATTGGTCGAGACAACGGAGAAAGAGGTGGGCCACCCGCCCGGCCAGGATCCTCTCGGGCTCATACTTGGAACAGACGATTTCGGCGAGCATTGGAAAATAAACTTGAAGTCTAGCGAAGTGGGCAATTTCTGGGGTATCTCGTTCTGGGACGATCAACACGGCTGCGCCACAAGCGTTTATCCCGTACTCTTGTTCTGCACCGACGACGGTGGATCGACGTGGAAGAGCAGGGACGTTATGCCGAAGGCGACAGGAGATCAAGCCCGATTTTTCAGACGACTAGTGATTTTGAAATCCGGTCGGGGTTGGGCGTTGCGTGGAGGGGGCTACTTGTATAAGACAGAAGGTGCTGGCCAGAACTGGCGCGAAACAGATCCGATGGACGATCTAACCCCAAATTGAAATCAAAGCTACTGGCTCGACTTTCTGCGGCGGGTGGCCCACCCTCCCCTGATCCGTGGCTTCTACAATTGACGGCGTTCCCGCCGGAACACAACAATTGGATGATTCACTCTGAAGTTTACTCTTAGGATTTGCGGGTGCCCCTCGATAAGAGCGAAGGCGTTGTCAAGGCACAGTTGTTCGGTGCAGTGCTTCGAGCACCGCGTGGTTAACCAGAGATGGTGGAGGACCAAGACTCTGGAAATCTCACGGTGAATCATCTCGCGGTGAACAAATCGTTTCACCAACCATCGATACGGCCCTAACCTCGGCCATGATTCTTCTATCCGAACCCCGATCCGTATCGGGGCGAGAGCGCCCAATCAACTCTTCGGTCTATCCGCTGTGGCGGACGACCAGGGGCACCCGCGAGCTGCTCTCGATCGAAACGATCTCCGGATACCGCTTTTGCGTGCGCAGCATCCAGTAGAGTCGTAGGGCCAACTTGCGCGCCGCGGCCACCTTCGCCACTCCCTTCGGCTTTTGGTGACAGCGATGCAAATATTCCTGCCTCATCTGCGGATCGCAGCGCACCGCGACTTGCGCCGCTTCCACCAACAGCATCCTCATAAACCGGTTCCCTTGCTTGCTGATCGATCCCAGCCGCTGATGTCCGCCCGAACTATACTCGCGCGGAATCAGTCCCAGATAACTCGCCACCTGCTTGCCCCGCGCAAAGCGAGTCACGTCTCCCATCGTCAGCACGAACGCCAGTGAAGTTACCGGCCCCACGCCCGGCTGCGTCATCAACAACCGTGCGTTGGGATCCTTCTCCGCCGCTTCTTTTACTGCCAGATCCAGCGATGCGATCTTCTGGTCGAGCATCTCCATCACCCCGAACAGATCGTCTCGCCGTCGGCTGGCCCATGGCTTCAAGGGAAGGGCACGCAGCAACTTCTGCCCCGCTTCACTCCACAGCCTGCTTTTCTTCTGCAGTCCCTGGTTCATCGCCAGGTGCTGCAACCCGTTCTTCGCTTGCGCTCGCAATCGCACCAGCTTGTAACGGTGAATCAGCAACTGCCGCAGGTCGCGTTGTTCGCTCGAAGGCGCCCAGATCCTCGGAAATCTTCCTTCCAGCAACAACTGCAACAGCAACGCCGCGTCCCGCCGGTCATGCTTCTGCTGCCGCACGTCGCTGGCCCGAATCCGCGCCGCATCTCCGATCCACACTTCGTGCCCCGCAGCTTTCACCATCTCCACAAACCACTGGCAGTTCCCGGTCGCTTCCATGCCGATCAATGCCGGTGCTGCCAGCTGCTGATAAAACTTCTGCGCATCTCCCGACGCATGCACCAACTTCTCCTCAGCCGTCTCTCCCGTTCCCTGATCCAACCAACAAATCTGTTGCCAGCTGGGATGAAAATCGCAGCCTATAATGATCATCGAAGGCTCCTTCTTCCTTCCCAGGGTTCTTGGTCCTCCAAACTAAAGAATACCCGGGTCCGAAAGGGAGCCTTCGCTCTTATCCAATCAACTCTTCGCTGATTTTGCGAAGGGTGGGTGTCGTTTCTTCGTTGCGTTCTGCTCCGCGTCTAATGCCTTAGATACGCATTAGTTCTCATTAAGTAACTACTCTGTGACGACCATCACAATCCCTGGTGACCGAGGTCATATTCCCAGACCTGCTATAGCCCTCAGTATGCGCCCACGGACCACCGAACGAATTAACGTTGAGTAGCTGCGCAAGCGGCTCAGGTGGCGGAGGGAATCGCAATGGTAAAAGGATGGGGAGAACGGGTTGCTGTCATCTTGAGTATCACCCTGCTGGCTGCACTTATTTACGGATTGGCCAGCGCGCCGCGCGCGAATGCGATCCCTGCGTTCTCGCGTAAGTACCAGACGTCTTGCACCACGTGCCACAACAACTTTCCTGAGCTCAACGATTTCGGAGTGGCGTTCAAGAAGAATGGATTCAAATTCCCGAAGGACGACGAGTCCTTTGTAAAGGAGCCGCCTGTTCTTCTCGGCGCCAAGGCGCAGAAAGAAGCGTTCCCCAGCGCGCTGTATCCAGGAGAGATACCTGGCAACCTGCCGATCGCCTTCCGCTATTCCGGCTTCGCGCAGTACAACAGCAAGATACCACTGGCAGTTGGGTTCACACCGCGGACTGACCTGTTCGCACCCAACACGTTCACGATAATCGGGGCCGGCAGTTTTGGGCCAAGTCTCTCATTCTGGATTGACAACGACATCTCGACGAACGGCTCTGGAGCGGAGGGCGGTTTGGGAGATGGCTACATCAAAGCCAATGATATTGGTCACTGGCTGCACCTCCCCAAGGATGCTCTCAACGTTCGCTTCGGGCAGTTCGAACTCGATCTTCCGTTTACACAAGCCCGCACGATCAATTTGTCTGACTATGATATCTACGATCAAGCGAGTGTCGCGCTTGCGAACCCCGCCCTTTGTGAATTTGCGGCATCGTCGGCTCCTTGCACCACCAATAATCCGTTTGTATTCGGGGTTCCTCAGCGAGGAATTGAATTCGGCGGATATCCCAACGACGGTAATTTCACCTGGTCCGTGGCCGTTGTGAACGGTAACAATGACGGTCCGGCTGCCCGAAATTCAAAGGACATTTACGCCCGTGTTTCCCAAACTTTCAATTTGGAACGGGACCCGGGTGTGCGGAAGGAAGTGCGGGCTTCTGGTCCCACCGGGCCACGCGACCATACTTCTCTCCGGCTCGGGGCGTTCGGATACTACGGACGGAATGCACTCAACATCGGTGGATCACTGCTTCCCAACTTACCGACAATTCACGAACCCTTCTATCGAGTTGGGGGCGACTTCCGCTTCAAATACCGCAAATTCGAACTGTGGGGCTTGGGGATGTTTGGCCACGACACAAACGTTGTCCCTAATGGGCCGAGCGACATCGCCACGGGTTTCGTCTCCGCGAGGCCGGTGACGTTTGCGGGCGGATTCGCAGAAGCGGAGTACTGGGTATACCCATGGCTCATCGGCTTGGTACGATACGACGTTGTGAATTCTCCGACGGATTTCGCGGCTGGATTATCCCGATATGACACGCGGAACCGTTTCAGCCCCGGCATCCAGGTGCTCGTACGCGCGAACATCAAGATCGCGTTCGAGTATCAACGCCGCTTCCAGCAACCGATTCCTGATTCGGACCGATTCTTCCGAGCAAACGGATTTGTTGTAGGAACTGATTTCTTATTCTGACGTTGTGGACCGACCGCGAGCTCACAGCCCGTGGACTTCATGAAAGGAGAGATTGAATGAGCACTCTTAAGCGCGCAGCACTCACGGGCGGGATGTTTCTCGCCGCCCTTTCGCTGGCCAGCATTGCAAAGGCTGGTGATGTGAAAGGTAAGGTGGCAGTACAAGGCTTGAAGTCGGCCGGAAACATTGTTGTATACGTGGATGCGGTACCCGGAAAGAAGTTCGAGGCGCCGTCGCAGCACGTGACGATCGATCAGCGCCAGATGGCCTTTGTACCGAAGGTCACGGTTGTCCTGCAGGGAACGACGGTAGATTTTTTGAATAGCGATTCCGTCGCGCACAACGTGTACTGGCCTTCCATCGGCGGAAACAAGAAACTCGCGCACAACCTCGGGACATGGCCCAAGGGCGAGAGAAAGCCGTTCCAATTTAACGATCTCGGCGCGGCTTCCCTTCTATGCAATGTCCATCCAGAAATGTCGGGAACAGTTGTGGTTGTTCCCACACCCTACTTTGCTGTGACTGACAGAGACGGAGCGTTTGAGATTAAGAACGTTCCTGCGGGGACCTACACGGTGAAGACCTGGAGCGAGGATGGCAAGGCCACAACGCAGTCGGTGACCGTCGGTGCCGACCCCACAAATGTCGAACTGACCGTAAAGAAGTAGCGGAGCAGACAATAACGGGAGCCCGAAATGTCAGGAGAAACTGGAATTACCAGGACAGCAGGCACCGAAAGCCCGATGGCGAGCTCCCAGTCTCGTCATCGGCACGGCGTTCGACCTTTTCGGGGAGGCATCAACATGATTCGCAGGAACCGAATCTTTGCACTCGCGCACGTCGTTGTAACCTTTGCCATCGTCTTTCTCGCGTCGAGTTCCGTGTTCGCTCAGGTGAGTCCTATCGAAATCTCGAATCCGAAGTTGAAGTCCGCGGAGCAGGAGTACCTGGCATATCTTCAATATCTGCAGCATACGATCGGCGAGACGCGATTTCCGTTTCCTTTCGTGCTCACTCGCTACGTGGGGTTGGATCCAGCCCGGCAGGCTTCCCTTGATCCGCGCGGGCTTGAATTCGTCTACTTCCAAAACCGCATATTGTTGAAAACGTCGGGATTCTACACAGCGGCGTTCAATTCGGACCAGCTCACCCAGAACGAGCGAGCCAGTCGAACATTTCAGGAAGTTGTCGTTCCGATTCTTGGGCTCGTCGGAAACCAGCTCTCTTTGGACATGAAGTGCGACGGCGTGGGCTTCGAGATCGCTTACCATGTGCGCGCCGCACGCAAAAGCTCCGACTTCGAAGGCAGGGAAATCCTTGCGGTGGTATTCGATCGCGCCGACGCTGTCGCATTTGTGAGCGCATCGGGGAGCGAACAGCGACAAGCAATTCTGAATCGGTCTGGTATTTACGTGGACGCCAAGCCTTTTAAGCTCGCGCTGGGACAAAAAGATCCATTCAATGAGGAGACGCTCGGGCCCGCAGAAGCCGGGTCGGCTACGTCCCCCCTCCCAGCCTCTGCTGCCGGCATGCGGGAACCCATCGCAAGCCCACGTTTCACGCCAGCTACTTCGTCAAGCGCCTCGCATGTCGCCACGCCCGACGATTTAAACGGCGCAGCCCCTCGGCCCCGCTCCTCTGCCGATGTTGATCGGTTGCAGGCGCAGTATCAGCCGCAACTCGACGTGCTCCAAAAGGAGAGTGGCGCGCAATTCCATCTTGTGGACTATGCTCCGCCATCTTTTGCCCTGTATCACAAACAGTTGGTTTTGCAGCTCACATTTCGGAATCCGGCAGCGTTCGAGAAGAGTACAAGCTCGATATACAAGCGCGCGGCGCGGACCTTCGATCTGTTCCTTGCTCCGCAGCTTAAGGCACTTGTGCCGAAGCTTCCGACAGACCAAATTGACGGACTCGATTTTTCGATCCTGAATAATCTTGGTAACGAGAAAGATGGTTCAGAGGCCGTTGAATTTATTTGCCCCCTGAAATCGATCCAATCATTCATCGAAGATGGAATTACAAGCCAGGAATTGATTGACCAGAGCCTGGTAGTCGTCAACGGTGTGCGGATCAATCTTCATCTGGAGCTTGTGGAATGATTACGGTCACGGGTGGAGGACCGCTGAGAAAACGCCGTCCTCAATGGGCAATCTTGGTAACAGCTCTCGTGCTGGGATCGTCATTGTTGTCCGCTCAGACAGTGGGAACCAAAGATGTCTCTGTGACGGCCGTGGAAGGGCAAAGCTGGCTCAAGCATCTTCACAGATCCTTCAACGACACAAGTATGGGGAAAACGTGGGAGCTAGGGCCTGCTCCCGTCGCTCCTGGTGAAGAAAGTCCCCGCTGGCGACTTGAGTTGTTGCCGGGCTACGCTACGCAATCCGTGGTTCTGCATGGTTCGGATCTGTATCGCCTGAACTGCCAAGGATGTCATGGCAGCGCGGGCAATGGCGCTCCGCCCGAAATCAACTCCGTTATCAACCCGGTCCGAGCGACCTCCGTCGCGATAGTGTTAGAGAGAACAAAAAAGACCGGCCAGGAAATGAGTCGAGCGAATGCAACGGAACTCGCCAGGCAGGCAAAGGTTCTCTTATTGCAGCGACTCCATAAAGGCGGGGAGGCCATGCCGCCATTCCCCCAGCTCAGCGAGGTTGAGATCCGCTCGATCATCGCTTATCTCGAACTGCTTTCTGAAGTTCCCGGAGCAGAAAGGAATCAAGTTGCGGTGACGGAATCCCCTGCTCGGGTGGGCCAGTTCATCGTAAAGTCTACCTGCCACATCTGCCACAGTGCCGCGGGACCGAACCCCGATCCACAGCAACTCTATGGCGGGACCATACCACCGCTCAGTAGCCTGACCACTCGGACGAGCCTGCCGGAATTCATAAAAAAAGTGACGGTCGGCGCGCCCATCGTCATGGGGGCTGCACCGCTGTCTTATCGAGACTCGTACAGGGGCAGGATGCCGGTGTTTCATTACTTGAGCCAAGACGATGCGGCTGATGCGTATCTCTACCTTACTTTGTACCCACCGCACGAATAGCTGACGCTGAAACAGCCGGTCTGTGCGAGTTGCCGCAGGGTCGTTGCGTTTCGGGGCGTGCCCACTCTTAAATTCGTCACGCCGTGCGAGATGCACCGGCTAGCTTCTCTGTACAGATACCACCGTAACACTCAAGCACCTCAAGCATCGATTCCCACGAGCGACGTTTCATAACCCTCATGGCAGGTAGGCGAGAGCCGTCTTGATGCGATCGCCCAGTGAATTTCCAGTGCTGGCGCTTCGGCGAGGATCTGCCAAGTAGGAATCCACGAAAGGCAAGCCGTTGTCGAGCACCAGGCGATCGCCCCAGCCAATCATTCCGAAGAGGCGAATGAGTTCGGCGGTGGGTTGTGAGATTGGCACTATGTAGGCCGGATCGTAGACGGATTGGACACGTTTCATGACCGTGGGCGCGAGACGGCGTAGCGCGCCTTTCGGATCTTGTTGTTCCTCGAATGGACACTCTACCAAGTAGGTGAGGAAAAATCCTTTGCGCTGGAATTCGGAGAGCAATGTGGACTCCCGAGAGTTGGCGGCGAGGGGAATACCGGCGGCCTTCATGAGCTCTTCGAAGTATCGGCGGGCGCCCAGAGAGCGGTCGGCTGGATTAAGGGCGGCGCGGTAGAAGTAGTCTTCAATTCGCGAGGGCGGCGCTCCGTCAAGGAAGAGAACACGAATTTGAGGGGGCCGCAATCGCGACGCGAGCTCAATCCGGGTGGTTCGGCGCGCAATGTGAGCGTCGTCCTCTCGTGTCCCGCATCCCTCGCAAACCGGCAACCGGCCTCCTCAAAAGAACGAAGGAAAAGCGAGAGGATGTCACGGGAATAGCCGACGATGCAAGTACGCAAGGAGAATCAGCGAAGAGGATGACTACTCGATGACTATTAAATGCCTGTTACTTCGATGAAGAGCTCTGTAAAACGGGAATCAGTGCTTTCACTGCGGCGCCGAGCGGAACGATATGCTTCGGACGGTAGGAGAACTCGATGCGCTTCAGGAGAGTTGCAGATGTGCGAGTGATGCGTTCGCTTAACTCTTGCGGCGTTGATACCGGGCATTCCACCGCGTGCGCCAAATAAAATCCACGGTGCTGAAATTCGGCGAGCGCCGCTTCTTCATTTGCCGAGGCGTCAGGAGCGATACCTGCCGCCTTCATCACCTCGACGAAAAAATCTTTAGCTCCTGAGGAACGCGATTCTCCGTCGCGGAGCGGCCGATAAAAGTAATCCTCGATACGGCTTGCGGGAGCGTCGGCCAACAACAGAGTTTGAATGTGAATCGGGCGGAAACGCGTGGCCATCTCGAGCCGCTCGATTCGCTGCCGGATGTGAGTCTCGTCAGCCGGCGCGCCGCAACCGTCACACACACGCATACTCAGTTCTCCTTATGCCGTCACGAGAATCGCACGGACCGCGATTTCGCCGCAAGGAACTTGCCACGGTTCCAGCGTCCTCAGTAAACGGGCCAGGTGCCCGGTGTGGCGAGTTCGAGCAAGTGGCGGTCGGGATCGCGAAAATATACGCTCCATCCGCCTCCTTCCCAGGAGCGCTTCTCTTCCACGGCAATTCCCTGCTTGGCGAGCCACGATTCCCAAGCGGCCAATTCGGCGGCTGGAATGGCGAATGCGAGATGCAGTTCGCCGTCTCCATCGTGCGGCGATGTGATGGTGCGTGAGGCTCCCTTTTTGAACAGCAGCAGTACTTGGCGTGGGCCTGCGTGCATGGCGCAACCGCGCTCGCCGAACTCAACGATCACTGGAAAACCAAAAGTCTCCTGGTAGAAGCGAACCGAGCGCGGCAGATCGTCCACGTACAAAGAAGATTCAAGGATGCCATCGAGCTTAGGGGGCATTCATTCCTCCTGGCCGAATATGCGGCAGAATAAGGCTCTGCGCCAATCTCGCCGCAGTTAAAAGAACTCAAATTTGGAGAGCCGCGACTATTTCGCCAGGCCGGAGGTGGCGTTGAGGATGATGTGCAACGGAGCGACCTGCGCGGGCTTGGCGTACCTGTTCACGAGGAAGCGCTGGCCGTCCTTCGTCACGTCGTATGAAAACTGATCGGTGGAAGAGACCTCGGCACGGATCTGAGTGCGGAATAGCGGCGTAGGATTTCCGGAGGAGAATGAATCACGGGTATCGACGGTGACCGCGGTTAGCATGCTCTTGGGCCCAATGTAGAAAATTTCCTTTCCGTCTCCGCGCCAGCGAGGCTCGGTGCCGCCGCCGCGGGACACCTGCCATTTTCCGGTGGCGGTGGGAAACGTGGTGACGTAAACCTCCCAGTCGCCCGACTCGTTCGATGCGTACGCCACCCACTTGCCGTCGGGAGAAATCTGGCCGTTGGACTCGCTGGACTGGGTGCTCAGGAAGGGCGTCATTTTGCCGCTGGATGGTTGAATTAACACTAGCTGAGATCCTCCCGCGGCGGCCTGCAACGTGGCGAGGAGCAGCTTGTCGTCGGGTGACCAGGAGTTTGGAATGAGATCGTCCGTGGGGTGACCGTTTGCGCTGACAGAAAAAATCATTCGGGGAGGCTGGAGCCCCTGCGCCTGTTTCAAAAAAAGATTCGTGTCTTTCGCCTGTAAGGAGCGGTAGGCGATCATCGTCCCGTCGCGCGACCAGACACCTCCCACGTCTTCTGTTGTATCAAACGTAAAGCGGGAGCTGGTTCTACGGTTGAGATCACCCAGCCAGATATTGACGTCGTTCGCTTTTGCGTCCGCGATGTCGATGGCTACGCGGGTTCCGTCGGGCGACAACGTCGGGTTTGAAACGACACCGATATCGCCGACGTGGCCGAGTTCCTTGCCGGCGCGGTCATACCAGGTGAGGACCGAGAGCGTGGCTCCGAGAGTGGCGTTGTGGACGATGGTTCCGTTCTCCGACACGGAGAAGGTTCCCCACGAAATCGACGGCTGGTAACCGACCTGGTCGGCGATGACTTGCGAATCGCTTCCTACTGCTCGCTTGGCGAGATCAATCGGAGTGGCGCGCAATGAGGTCTTGTCGTCGAGGTAGAACAAAAAGCCATTTGCGTAGCCCAAATTTGAACGCGACAGGACCAGCTGCTTTGGGTCGGCTTTGAAGGAATCGAGGTAGATGCCTCTCGTATCGTCATTGCTTGAGAAAGTGAGCATCGTGAACAAGAAGTGCTCGCCATCCGGCAGAAAGACGGGCCAGCGGTGCGAAACATTTCGTGAGGGGTCGAATGATTTGTTCGTGACAGGGGCGAGACCGCTTCCGTCGGAATTTATTTTCCATAACCAGCCAGCCGCCTGGGGAGAGAACACAATCACGCCGGTGCGACTCCAAGTTCCGCCGCGGCCGCTTGTGGCGGTGGCGAGCGGTTGGGGAGCCCCGCCAGAAAGCGCGACCTTTTTTAATTTACCGTCGGCGAAAAATGCTACGAACGCATCGTCGGGAGACCAGAATGGGTAACTTGCGCCTTCGGTGCCGGGCACTAGAGTTATTGCCGAGGAACCGATGCGTTGCACACTCACCATGTTGGCGCCTGAAGCTTCGTCCGGTGACACGAATGCCAGCATGCGGCCATCGGGCGAAAGTGCGAGATGGGTCATCTCTTGCTGGATGGGGATGAAAAATTCAAGGCGTTCCGCCGGTGCGGGCTTCGGTCTGAACAAGAACGCGAGCGCGCCGACCGCGAGGGCTGCGCACAAAGCTGATAGCAACGCGGCGCGAGCAATTTTGTTCCCTGAGGAGGATTTTCCAATTGCGGACTGCTGTGGAACCTGCGCAATTCCGCTCGAGTCGCGAATCCAGTCGAGTTCGAGTTTCAGATCGTGAGCGCTTTGCGGGCGTTCGTCGGGATCCTTCGCGAGGCACGATTTGACGATGCGTTCGAGCAGCGGCGGCGCGAGCGGCTGCAGTTCACGCATCGGCCGGGGATCCTCTTTCAGGATTGCGGCGATCAGGCTGGCGTGACTCTTGGCTTCAAATGCTTTCTTCCCCGTGGCCATTTCGTAGAGCATCGCACCGAAGGAAAAAATATCGCTGCGGGCGTCGGCTTCTTTGCCTTCGAGTTGCTCGGGCGACATGTATTGCATCGTGCCGACGATTGTTCCCTTCACGGTGAGCGGATGGCTCATCGTCGGCGAGGAGTCAATGTCGCCCTGCAAGACTTCTCCGCCCTTTGCCAAGCCGAAGTCGAGGAGCTTGGCGCCGGATTTTGTGAGCATCACATTGCCAGGTTTCAAGTCGCGATGAACGATTCCGCGGCGGTGGGCCTTGTCCAGAGCGTCGGCGATCTGGGAGGCGGTGCGCAGGAGGTCAGCGGTGGGTAGCGGGCCCTTTTCAATTCGTGCCGCCAGCGTCTGCCCTTCGAGATATTCCATCACCAGAAAATCAATTCCGTTCTGGTGGCCCACGTCGTAGAGCGCGCAGATATGCGGATGATTGAGGCTGGAAACAGCGCGAGCTTCGCGATCGAATCGCTGGCGTACTTCGGGCGTGCCTTCCAGCCCGTCGGTTAGAATCTTGATCGCGACGGTCCGGTCGAGGCGGGTGTCTCGCGCGCGATACACTTCGCCCATGCCACCAGCGCCAAGCCGGGATTGAATTTCATAGGGGCCGAGTTTCGTGCCGGAGGTGAGAGGCATTCGCGGGCGCGATTATACTCCGATCATCCTCATGGGGAATTCGTTTATCTCCGACATTTCGCTCGATTTTGCCGCATGTGCGCAATAAAAGTTGACGCTCATTACGGATTACACAAAGAGGCACATCACGTCGCGCCTATCGCCATTCGTGAGTAACATAAGATAGCACCCGATGCGGGCTGGACACTTGAATCACTGAGGGAGAAGAAATGAAGAGAGCGATCCCGAGTGTGCTGTTTCTAATTCTCACTCTGAGCGCGGCGATTCTCGCACAAGAGGGACAAAAACACGCCGCAGTGAAATCCGTCACGGTCGATATCATAAATGCGCAGGGTCGCAGCGTCGGAACTGCAGTTCTATCCGAATTGCCGCACGGAGTGAAGATTACGTTGAACGTAAAGAATCTGCCGCCCGGCCCGCACCTGATGCACATCCATCAATTTGCAAAATGCGAGGCGCCTGATTTCAAGTCTGCCGGACCACACTTCAGTGCGGCGGGCGCAGACCACAACCCAACCGGCTTGATGGCGGGAGACATCCCTAATTTTGTGCTCACGGTGGACGCGGACGGTACGGCACACGCGACTACTACGGCGCCGTACGTAACCTTGGGCTCCGACAATAATTCAGTGTTCAGCAACGGCGGAACTTCGATCGTAATACACGCTGTGGCGGGTGAAGTGTCTGCCAGCGCGCCGCCGCGAATCGCGTGCGGAGTAATCACGAAGCCGTAGTAGGTGCTAAGAGGTTCCACTCGAATACCGAGCTAGCAGACAAGTCCGCAGCGCCGCGGTTCGGATTGCATGTGAAAACCTCTCTTCGCCATTCCCGCCATTCGTCTGAAAACGCGACAGGTCACCATATTGCGACGCGCTCTTCGGGCTGGAGATACAGCTTTTCGACTGGCGCGATTTCGTAGACTTTGTACCAAGCCTCGACGTTGCGAACCGTGTCGCTTCGATATTGCCCGGGGGAATGGGTGTCGGATTTGATCTGGCGGCGCAGCGCGGCTTCGTCCTGTGACTTTCGCCACCTCTGCGCGAACGCCAGGAAGAAGCGCTGCTCGCCGGTCAGTCCGTCTATCACAGTATCGGTCTTCCCTTTCAACGACAGCACGTATGCGTCATGCGCCACTACTAATCCCGCCAGGTCGGCGATATTTTCCGTGAGCACCTGCTTGCCATTTACGCAGAGATCGGACAGCGGGCAGTAACCATTAAATTGCGCCGCTAGTTTCGCTGCCGCTGCGTGATATTTCGCTGCGTCCTCGGTGGTCCACCAATTGCCGAGGCGTCCCTGCGCATCGTAAATATTCCCGAGCTCATCGAAGCTGTGCGTGATTTCGTGGGCCATGCCGGCGCCGGCTGAGCCGTAATTCGAGGCGGAATCGCCCTGAGGGTCGAAATAGGGTGGCTGCAGGACGCCGGCTGAGAAAGTCTCGGTGTTGGGTGTGAAGATGATTATCGCGCCGACGATTTGCGGATCGATCCTCCACTCGTCGGGATCGGCAGGGAGTTTTAGCTTGGCGAGATTGCGCGAACGATTGAAAGCTTCGGCGCGGCGCATATTGCCGAAGGCGTCGCCGCGGGTCACATCGAGAGTGGAATAGTCGATCCAAGTATCCGGGTATCCGACGTCTATCCGAAGCGCGGCCAGCTTGGCTAAAGCCTTTTCTTTTGTCTGCGGCGACATCCAGGTGAGATTTGAAATGCGGGCGCGGTAGGCGGCGATCAGGTCAGCGACCATGGCTTGCGCCTTGAGCTTGGCTTCGGGCGGAAAATAGCGTTGCGTATAGAGCTGGCCGACCGCATGACCGAGCGCGGCGTTTGTCGCGGCGATGGCTAGCTTGGCGCGATCCGGGGCCTGCTGCGCGCCAGAGAGGGTGGTTCCGTAGAAGGCGAAGTCTTCAGCAGCGACGGCCTTGGGCAACACGCTCGACGTAGTGTTCAACCAGGTGAAATCTGAGGTAGTCCTTCCAGACGTCGAGCGGCTCGTTGCCGACTAGTGCGGAAGTGCCGATCACCGCGGACGGTTGCCAAACGATGAATTCAGGCTGCTCTGCAACTCCCGCCGATTTGAAATAGGCGTTCCAATCCATGCCGGGTGCTTTGGCGTCGAAGTCAGCGCGTTTCCAGGGATTGTTCTGCTTGAAGACATCGGCGGCGTCGGAGTCCGGAGCGTGGGCCTGGGCGATCCGAATCTCGAGGGCCAAAATTCGCCCCGCCTTGGTTTCTGAGTCTGCAACGCCGGCCAGCTTTAGGATCGCCGCGATGTGCGCCTGGTATTGAGCACGCAACGCTGCGCTCTTGGGCGACGGGTCGATGTAGCTGTCGCGATCGGGCATTCCCAGGCCGCCCTGCCACAGGTGGAAAAGGCAGCGCTGCGAGTCTTCAAAACCCTGGTTGACCCACACACCGAAAATGTGGTCGGAGTTGGAGGTGAGTCCGTCGACTTCAGTATTCAAAGTGCTACCAAGATAGGTTGAGAGCGACGCTCTATCCGTGATCGCTGAGATGATGGCCATTTCGTCGGCCAGCGGCGTGAGCCCCTTTGCCTCGATGGCGTCTTCATCCTTAAAAGCGGCGTAATAGTCGCCGACCTTTTGCGCAGCACTGCCCTTGGCAGGCTGACCGACAGCCGCGCCTTGAATCAGGTCGCGAACGCGCTGGCTCGTTCTCTCCGTCAATATGGCGCGGGTGTCGAAAGTCGACTGGCCGGCCGGTATCGTTACTCTGCCGAGCCAGCCTCCGTTGGCGTACCGGTAAAAGTCATCGCCCGGCTTGACGGAGCGATCCATATCCCGCGTGTACACATTTTCAGCGACGGGCAAGGCAGCTCCGCTCAGGTAGGCAGCAGAAGCGAGGATAACGACTGGCGCTACGGTGCGAAAAAGGGACATGGATGTCCTTCGGGCGAGCCGAAGAGCTACGAGAAAAAATCAATTCGGCCAGCTTTGAATTTGAAAGCGAAAGTTGACTTCTTGTAGACCGCGCGCGTCTTGGGGCTTCGATGCCGACTTTCGGCGCAGCGGTTGGATGTTGCCTGTAAGAAACTACTGAAGCTCGCAGCGCCCCGGCACTGGCTCCGGTGTCGGCCGCTTTGGCGCCGCGCGATAGCTCTAGAAAGGCGGCCGCATCATCCATTTGCCCGATTCTTTGTCTTTGTAAAACTCACCGAACGGTATGTTGTTGTACATCGAAGCGCCGATGTTTCTGGATGCCACCTTCACGTCAAAGGTGCACTTGAAACCTTGTGGCGTTGGTTTGTCGCAGGCTTCCTTCTTGAAGAACTTGATCTCGATTGGATCGGAGATGGTTTCACCGGGCGGGTGATTCATGGCGTTTAACATGGCGTTCCTCATCTCCGCTTCCGAGGGTTCAGATCCGGCGCCGCCACAACCCGCAAGCCCGAGCGTCAATATGATACCGCACGCAAAATTTCCAAGTCCGATTCGCATTCCACTCCCCTTTAAACAAATCACGCGGTACCGGCGCGTCAATCTAGTGCATTCGGACTTCTGGTGCAATCACAGTTTATCGGTCATCCGGACCGTCGAGCGAAAAGCAAACAACAGGATGGGTGTAAGATCGGCGTCTCCTTTTCAAGTCTAAGAGAGATTCTGGCTAGCGGGAGACACCCATGAATTTTCGTGCCATCACACCAGGCAAATCGCCTTCGATTCACTGCTTGCGCTGCATCCCGTTTCTTGTTCTTGCCGCTGTCCTCGCCGCGATTTTTCTTTCCAACGCTCAGCCTGTCCCTCAAGACAAGACGCTTGCGACGCTGGCCGGCATTCGCGAAGCATGGGTGCGAGACCTCCACGACAAACAACTCGAGCCGATCTTGAAGTTCTACGCGCCGGACGCTGCCTTTCTTCAGCCCAGTGGCGAGCGGATTACGGGTGCCGCAGCGCTTCGCAATCTCTTCCAGAATATTATGGCCAGCTTCGATAGCGGCCTTACTCTACACAGCCTCAGCGTGGAAACTTCCGGCGATCTGGCCTATGACAGCGGCGAATTTGTAGAGACTTTAACCAACATCGCCACCGGAGCGAAGATTTCTTCCAAGGGCAGCTACATCATCATCTACAAACGCCAGTCCGGCGGCGGCTGGCAAATCGTTCAACATGTCTGGACGGGTACGCCACCAGCGGGAACATAAGTCGTCAATTTTCATAGAACAATGGTTGCTGAGATATCGTGCGCAGAGCTGCGCTAAAACGGGAAACCGTGAAGGCGTGGGTGGCTGAGCGTTGCTAGACGGTCGGACTCTTGTCTTCTTCCTGCGGGGGTTTGCTGGCTGCGGCGCCGAGCTTAGTGCGCAGGCAGCCGATGAGTTCGGGCGCGAGGTCCGAGATGGCCATGCCTTCGGACACCAGGAATTTGCAGCTCAGGATAGGGCGGCTCCGGTCTTCGTCAGAAAGCTGGCAATTCACTTTGCAATACTGACAATCCTGATTCCAGCAGAAGCGGCCGTAGGGGATCGTCTCCGGGCTGATGAACTGAAATGCGCGAAGGAGTGAATTGCGCTCGGGGACCAGGAACGTCTTGCCCATGATCGAAATTTCTACGAGCTTTTCGTACGGCCGAAAAATATCCGACATCAATGACGCTCCGATTTCTGACATGGTCGTTACCCCGTGAGTCGAAACTAAAGCAGCGCGCGGCGCGGAGCAATGGGAACTAGGCGGGACGTGTTCAATGCTCCAATGGCGGATGAAAGGCGAAGAGGGGCTAAGCGCGCCGTGGCCGCGCAGAGAGCCGAGCTATGTCCGGCGGGGTTCCCGCGGCAAGAAGACGATTAGCGTGTATACGCCGAGCATAATTCCGAATGGAAGGACAGGAAGCGCGAGAAATGCCGCCAGAATCACGATTTTCCGCGCAGAGGACCCGCGGCCCAGTAGGCCCGCCGCAGCCACGAGCGCTACGATGCCTGAGAGGATATTCCAGACGATGATGAAGACATACAGGATGTGAAAATCAGTCATCAAAGCAAACGGATTCGGGACGCGCGTTAGGAGCGCGCCGAACATCACTGTCGCGACCCCGTTGAAGAAGATTAAGACCAGCGCAATCACGAGGCGCACAATTCCGTAGACGGCCCAGAGAATACCGAGAAGACCGGCGCGATCGTTCGACCTGATATCCGTTGGGTTAGCCAGCGTGTTATTCGCCATGTTCAAAGTACCGTGGGCATCTCATGAACACCCTACGTTAATCTTGAGGTGAGAGCGTCAGCTAAAAAACTGGCCCATTTTCCGGAATTTTTCATAGCGCTGCGAAACGAGTTGCTCCCGAGACAGTTGCGAAAGTTCCTGTAACGAGCGCTCGAGGAACGGTTCGACCAGCTTCGCAGTGAGGTCGGGATCCATATGGGCGCCGCCTTCGGGTTCGGGGATGATTCCGTCGATGAGTCTCATCTCGAGTAGATCGCTCGCTGTGATTTTCAGAGCTTCGGCCGCCGCTTCGGCCTTCGACGCATCCCGCCACATAATGGAAGCGCAGCCTTCGGGCGAAATCACGGAGTAGACCGAATTCTCCAGCATAAAGACGCGATCGCCCACGGCAATTGCCAGGGCGCCGCCTGAGCCGCCTTCTCCTGTGATGATCACGACGATCGGAACCGGCAGCCGCGCTAGCTCGCGCAAGTTGAACGCGATCGCTTCGGCTTGGCCACGCTCTTCAGCGTCCACACCCGGGTAAGCGCCTTGCGTATCGACGAAAACGATCACGGGACGGCGAAATTTCGCAGCGAGTTGCGTGGCGCGCAGCGCTTTGCGATAGCCCTCCGGCTTGGCTTGGCCGAAATTTCGCGCCAGACGCTGCTTGGTGTCGCGTCCCTTCTGGCTTCCGACAATCATCACAGGCTTGCCTTGAAACCATGCCATGCCGGTGACGATGGCGGGATCGTCGGAGAAATGGCGGTCGCCGTGAATCTCGCTGAAATTTTCAAAAAGCAGGCGGATGAAATCGTCAGTGTACGGGCGCTGCGGGTGGCGCGCGAGTTGGAGGCGTTGCCAGGCGCTGATGTTGGCGAAGAATTCGCGTCTCAGCTCTTCCACTTCGTGCCGCAGGCGCTCGATTTCGGCATTGCCTTCTTTGGTGGGTGAGAGGCGGCCCAATTCCTCGACGTCGCGCTCGAGCGCGTTGATGGCGCGCTGCCGTTCGCGTTCTTTTTCTCGTGGCGCCTGCGCTTCCGGGTCAGCGGTCACAACGCTCTCGTTGCCATTTGAATTTGTCGCCTGCTCCGCAAGCTTCGCGGCGGCTTTCAAGGCTTTCCTGCGTTCGCGACGCCTGCGGAGCCGCTCCCGAAGTTTTTCTCTCTTCGTCACGGAATCAGTCACTAGCGTTATCGATTAAACCAGATTATTGAACAAGATTATTGAACCAGCGCGACCGAATCGGAGCCGCAAATTTCACGAACGCGCTCCACAAGCTCGCGATCTGCCCTCACCGCACTCGAAGATTCGAGCGTTGCTTCGCTGCCGTCGTCCTGAACCAATTCAAATGCGACCCGGCAACGGCCGGGGCTTCTTGTGAACAACTCGCCGAGCTGATCGAGCACGGCAGGATCGAGCGCTTTCAAATCCACTCGAACGCGCAAAAGGCTAGGTGCGCGGTCGGACACTTGATCGAGCACGCGCGCATCGGAAACCATCAGGCGAGTGCCGACGTCTTCGACGGCAACGCGGCCTTTGACGAGAAGCGGCGTGGCTGCTTTCAGAATCGGTTCCAGTTTCTGGAACGCCTCGGGAAACACGAGCGCCTCGATCACGCCGGTGCGATCCTGCAGCGTGACGATCATCCAGCGCGCACCGCGTCGCGAGCGCATTGGGCGGGACGAAACTATGATTCCCGCGACGACGATGTCCTCGTTATTGCGCTTTCCTTCGATCGTCGCAATCTCGATCGCGGAAAGGTCCTTCAATCTTCCCGCGTATTTATCGAGCGGATGGCCGGAAATGTAAAAGCCGAGCGTGGCATATTCTGCGGCGAGCAGTTCGTGCTCAGGCCATTCCGGAACGTCGGGGAGTTCCTCTAGTGGCATAGGGGTTGCCGTTGCTGCACTACCGCCAAATAATCCGTGCTGCCCTGCTTCGCGCGCCCGCTGCAATTTCTGCGACCTTTCCATCACACGGTCAATCACGGAGATCATCTGCGCGCGGTGAGCTCCCAGGCCGTCCATCGCTCCCGAGCGAACAAGACTTTCCAGCACCCGCTTATTCAGCAGCCGTGTATCGATCGATTCGCAGAATTGAAATACACTCGTGAACTGGCCGAGGGTTTCGCGCGCCTGCAGGATTCCGGTGACAGTATTCTCGCCGACATTCTTGATGGCGCACAAGCCGAAGCGAATCTGATCCCCGATCGGCGTGAAATTCATGGCGCTCGAGTTCACGTCGGGCGGCAGCACTGTGATGCTCATGCTGCGGGCTTCGTTGATATATTTCACCACTTTTTCGGTGTTGCCGGTTTCTGATGTGAGCATCGCGGCCATAAACTCGACCGGGTAGTGCGTTTTCAGATATGCGGTCTGGTAAGCGAGCAGCGCATACGCGCAGGAGTGCGATTTATTGAAGCCGTAGCCGGCAAACTCGGCCATCAGATCGAATAGTTTCTCCGCCTTTTTCTGCGGAACCTTTCGCGCGATGCAGCCGGTGACGAATTTCTCGCGCTGCGCGGCCATCTCCTCGTGTTTCTTCTTACCCATCGCGCGCCGCAGCAGATCGGCATCGCCCAGCGAAAAGCCTGCGAGGCGATTGGCAATCTGCATCACTTGCTCCTGGTAGAGAATCACTCCCCAGGTCTCTGCGAGAATTTCCTGCAGCTCTGGCAGATCGTAGGTGACTTTTTTCTTGCCGTGCTTGCGCGCGATGAAATCGTCAATCATGCCGCCCTGAATCGGGCCGGGGCGGTAGAGCGCGTTGAGAGCTGTGAGATCTTCGAGGCGGCTTGGCTGATATCGGCGCAGAATGTCCCGCATGCCGTGCGACTCAAACTGGAAAATGCCGGTGGTATCGCCGCGAGCGAAAATCTTGTAAGAGGCTTCATCGTCGAGCGGCAGCGTGTCCAGGTCAATATCAGTGCCGCGATTTTGTTTGATCAGCTTTACCGCGTCGCTGAGCACCGTCAGCGTCGTAAGACCAAGGAAATCCATCTTCAGCAGGCCGATGCGCTCGAGCGCGTTCATGTCGTACTGCGTGGAAATTTCATCCTTGTTCGACTTGTACAGCGGAACGATCTCAGTGAGCGGACGCGGAGAAATCACAACTCCTGCGGCATGCGTCGAAGCGTGACGCGCCAGGCCCTCAAGGCGCAGCGCCACCTCGACCAACTCCTTCACGCGCTCGTCTTTCTCGCGCATCGAATCGAGCTGCGGCGATTGCTTTAACGCGTCTTCGAGCGAGATGTTCAGCGTGGTAGGAACCATTTTCGCGAGCCGGTCGACGTCGCCGTATGGCATGTCCAGCGCGCGCCCCGCGTCTTTCAGCACCGCCTTCGCCGCCATCGTTCCGAAGGTAATGATCTGCGCGACGTTCTTGTCCCCATATTTTTGGCGCACGTAATCAATCACTTCGCCCCGCCGCCGCATGCAGAAATCGATATCAATATCGGGCAGCGAGACGCGTTCCGGATTGAGGAAGCGCTCGAAAAGAAGATCGTATTGCAGCGGGTCGACGTCAGTGATGTGCAGCGCGTAGCTGACCAGACTTCCTGCGGCCGAACCACGTCCCGGTCCCACCGGAACA
The DNA here is from genome assembly GCA_963721825.1 of uncultured Acidobacteriota bacterium. Taxonomy (GTDB): domain Bacteria; phylum Acidobacteriota; class Terriglobia; order Acidiferrales; family UBA7541; genus Palsa-295. The sequence continues at coordinate 442,010 of CAVRLE010000007.1, forward strand.
CCCTGCGCCCGCGCGTAGTGAATAAAATCCCAGACGATCAGGAAGTAGCCCGCGAAGCGCATCTTCTTGATCATCTCGATTTCAGACGTCAGGCGGCTCTCGTAAACCGGCAGCGGCTGCCGCAGGCGGTTCTCGCTCGCAAGTTTTTCGAGCATCGGAGCGCGCGTGACAAATCCCTCGCGCACCACTTTTTCGAAGTATGAATCCGCCGTAAAGCCTTCAGGAACTTTGAACTCCGGGAAAGGATTCGTTACACGCTGGATTTTCACGTTGCAGCGATCGGCGATCGTCACGGTGCGCGAGACGGCGTCCGGCAACTCCCGAAACACCTCCGCCATTTCCTCAGCGGTTTTGAAATAAAACTGATCGGTCGGGAACCTCATGCGCTGGCTGTCGCTCATGGTCTTGCCGGTCTGAATGCACATCAGCACTTCTTGCGCGTGAGCGTCGGAGCGCGTCAGGTAGTGGCAATCGTTCGTCGCCACAAGCGGAATGCCGGTTTCGCGCGACAGTTTGACGAGATCGCGATTGATCCGCGTCTCGATTTCCATTCCCTGATCTTGTACCTCGAGGAAGAAATTCCCTTTGCCAAAAATGTCCTGAAGCCGATAGGCGTTGGTTTTCGCCTGCTCGTATTTCTCAGAGACGAGCGCGTCAGCCACTTCCCCGCGCAGGCAGGCCGAAAGCGCGATCAATCCTTTGCCGTGCTGCTGAAGCAGATCGTGGTCCACGCGCGGTTTGTAATAGAAGCCGTCAAGAAAGCCAGTGGAAACAAGCTGAATCAGATTGCGATAGCCCTCTTCATTCTCCGCCAGCAGGACGAGATGGTTCGACCGCTCCGCATCGCTGCCGCGATTCTTATGATTATCGGGCGCGACATACACTTCGCAACCGATGATGGGTTTTACGCCGTGGGTGCCAGCCTTATGAAAGAAATTCGCCGCGGCGAAAAGATTCCCGTGATCCGTAACCGCTACTGCAGGCATGCCCCGGCGCGCCGCTTCGGCCGTCAATTCGCCGATTTCGCAAGCGCCGTCCAGGAGAGAGTAGTCCGTATGCAGATGTAGGTGAACGAAATTCGAGGGAGCCATTCAAAATCCATTCTAAACCAGCTTCGCACAATCGGCCATCACGAATCGCCGGGCTGAAATTCGCGCCACGACGCTCGCTAGGTCCGCTGCAGCTTGTTGTAAGTTCGAAATCCCTTCGGTGACGCTAACGCCTGCCGGACTTTGCGGCTCGCCCTTTCGGCTTTGCGGCGGGACGCGCGCGTTTCGCGGCAGCGCCGGCCTTTGCCGATTTTCCTTTTGCCTTTGCCGCGGATGCACCCGCTACGGCACTCGTCGCCTTCTCGCTGGCGGGTGCCGGTTTCGCGGATGCTACCGGAGGAGTCGCTGCCGGAGTTTCGCCTTTCGATTTTTCGTGCTTCCCTTCCGCCAAACCGGCTTCCTTGCCTTTCCGCTTCTTTTCCTTCTCCGGTTTCTTCTTAGGTTCCTCTTTGATTCCCGCCAGATTCCGAAGAATCTTCACGCGGCTCTCCGGGTCGCGCCCTCGTCCGCGCAACTGCAGTTCGAAAAGCTCTTCAATAATTTTGTCGAACTTCGGCCCGCGCGGTACTCCCAAGGCATCCAGCTCACCGACTGGAAGCCCCATCCGCAGCGGGCGCCATTTCTGCAAGTAGCTCCTGATCTTCGAAACAGCCTTGGGGTTCGGCATTTCCACTTCGATGAATGCAAGCATTTCCGGTAGCACCGATGCCAGGTAGAAATACGCATCCTTTGGCGCGTTAGTCTTGCGACCTTTCAGGTCCTGAACAATTTTCTGCGCGTGGCCAACGAGCTCATCCACTTCTTTGATTTCGGATGCGCGAAGCTCCACATTGCGCATTGCCGCTGCAGCTTCGCGGTCCTTCAGCCGTCCCAGCGTGTAATACATCACCGGCACGTTCAGGCGCGGCCTGAGCCCGGATTCCATCAGATTGCCGCGCACCCGCGCGAGCTTGGTCAAGCTGTCATAGTCAGGCTTTCGACGAGGCAAATTGGGATGGATCGCTGCCAGCATGTCGTGCGATTCCCACTGCTTCAGCGTCGCCACCGGATTATCTTCGCGAGCCAGAGAGCGCACTTCGTTTCCAACATCGGAGCCCCCCAGGTTTTTGTGCAGCTCGCGTTCGATGGCCAGATCGAACCACTCCTGCGTGCGAGATTCCATGCGGAAATTCATCCGCGCGCAGTAACGCAAGATCCGCATCAAACGAATGGGCTGATTCGTAAACGAGTGATTGGTAAGCGCGCGCACTTCCTGTTTCTCAAGGTCGGCCAAACCATTCGTAGGATCGAGCAGCAAGCCGCGCGACTGCGTGTTCAGCGAAATGGCAATCGAATTGATCGAAAAATCGCGCCGCCGCAAATCCTCCATGATTCCAGAAAAACGGATCTCAGGTTTGGCACCTGGTTTTTCATACACATCGTCGCGGGCGCCGGAAATCGAGCCATCCACGTCACCCGCAAAAATCACTTCATAGTGGCGCAGCTTTTCGCTTTCCCACAAAGTGCGCGCTCCGCCCTTCTCGAGTTCGCGCACCATCCGCACCGGATTCCCCTCGACGGTAAAATCGAGATCGCGAATCGGCTGGCCTGAAATCAGATCGCGCACTGCACCGCCGCTCAGGTAGATATTCACGTCCTGCGAGCGCGATAGTTCCTGCACGCGCTCCAGCACAGCGCGCTGTTCGGGCGAGAGCCTGCTTTCCAGCAAATACATGTAATCGGGCATGAGCGTTACGCCTTTCCGCGATTCCCGCGCGAAGCTTCTAGGCGCGCGGGTGATGCGCCTTGTAAACCTGCTTCAATCTCTCTTCCACCACGTGCGTGTAAATCTGAGTAGTGGAAATATCCGAATGCCCGAGCATCATCTGCACTGAGCGAAGATCGGCTCCGCGATCGAGCAGATGAGTGGCAAAACTGTGCCGCAGCGTGTGCGGCTTCAACGGCTTCCGCAACTGGGCCTTTCTTCCATACTGGCCCATGATTTTCCAGATCGTGATGCGATCCATCGGCCGGCCTCGCTGATTTAAGAATAGCTGCGACGACGCGCCATCCTTCAGCAATTCAGGGCGCGATTTTTTCAAGTAGGCCTCAACCACCGCCAGCGCCTTCTTCCCTACCGGCACCAACCGCTCCTTGTTTCCCTTCCCGATGCAGCGCAAACATCCCGCTTCCATCTGTAGATCGCCGACTCGAATTCCGGTCAGCTCGGAAACGCGAATTCCCGTCGAGTACATCAGCTCGATGATCGCTTTATCCCGCAGGCCGACCGCAGAAGACGCGTCTGGCTGCGCGAGCAGTCGCTCCACTTCGTCCAGGCTCAGGAAATACGGCAAACTCTGACGGAACTTCGGCGATTCGATCGTCGCTGCCGGGTCTTCCTTCACGAATCCTTCGAGCAATGCAAATCGAAAAAAATGCCGGATCGTCACAAGGTGGCGCGCCACCGAACGGCTATCGAGACGCCGCTTGTAGAGCGACGCCATGAACTCCACCACGTCGGTCCGACGAATCTTCGCGGTATCGACGTTCTTCTTGTCGAGAAATCCCACGAACTTGAGCATGTCGCGACGATAGGACTGGATCGTATTATCCGAGAGTCCCTTTTCGACTCGCAGATAACTCAGAAATGTTCGGACATCCGCTTCCAGTGCCATTCTCGTCCTTCGTTATCGCCGCTGCCGCGTTAATCTAAAGCCGCAATCTCACCGCTTCTCTAAACATCAATCGCTGCGACGGGTAACACGGGTTCTGCCCGGCGGAGCAAAAGAAAAAACTCGCTCAGCTCTTCGCAGCGCAGTAACCACGCTAATCCAAAATATATTCCGCTCGATACCGCGATGATGCCGGCAAGGATCGCGGCCTGCCCAAGAAAATCGCTCACACCCGAGAAGTGCGTGAACCTTAGCGCGCCGTAGCAAACCAGCGCCATCGCTCCGGCGCATGCTCCCATCCTACTCAATGACGCGGCCAGCCCCCTAGCGCCAAGCCGTCCGTGCCGCCTCCGAAAAATCCCAAACAACAGCACAAAATTAAAATATGCCGCCAGCGAACTCGCCAGCGCTGGGCTTCCATTCGAGAGATACTTCAGAAAGAAAACCAAAAACAAGGAATTGAACAGAATGTTCAACGCCAGCGCGCAGGCTCCCACCTTTGCCGGCGTCATCGTGTCGTGCATCGAGTAATACATCGGCGTGATCAGTTTTATCGCTGCAAACGCCGGCAAGCCCAGCGCATAGTAGAAAAGCGCGCGAGCCGTCAGCGCCGTCGATTCCGCCACGAATTTTCCGTGTTGAAACAGCACTTGCACGATTGGTTGCCGCAGCAGAATCAATCCCACCGCCGCCGGAATCGCAATGAACGAGACGATTCGCAGCGAAAATCCGAATGTCCGCTTCATCTCCACAAAATCTTTCGCGGCCGCCTGATGCGACAATGTGGGCAAAAGCGCCGTCGACATCGCCACCGCGCAAATCCCCATCACCAACTGCGTCACGTGCTCGGCCACGTACAGCGACATCACGCTCCCTGTGGGCATTCGCGATGACGTGGAGAAAATCTTGTCCACAAAAAAGTTCAGCTGATAGACGCCCACCCCGAGAACGGCCGGTCCCATCAGGCGCGCCACCTTCTGCACTCCCGGATCGCTGAATGAGATCTCCGGACGAAATTGCATTCCCCGCCGCGCGAGCGCCGGAATCTGAACAGCAAACTGGATGATCCCGCCCAGCAGAATTGCGCACGCGATCGCCACCGCCGGTGTCTGAAACCGAGCCGGCGCCATTTGCATCACCGGCCGGTACACAGCTCCCAGCGAAAACAGAATCAGCACCAGATTGAAAAATATCGGCGTGGCCGCGGGCAACGCGAACACCTGAAAGCTGTTGAGCATAGCCGCCGCGATCCCGGCCAGCGCCACAAAGAATATCGCCGGGATGATGATCCGCCCGAGAAAAACCGCCAGGTCCCACTGCGCCGAGTTGTGCGAGAAAATCGTGAAAAAATGAATAATTTGGCGCGCGAACACCACTCCCAACACGGCGAGCACTCCCAAGACCGCCGCCATGTCCCAAAATACCTTTTGCGCAAACGACCATGCCGTGGTGCGTGGCTTGTCCCTCAGGTAACCGGTGAAAACGGGGATGAACGCCGCCCCGAGCGCCCCCTCCCCCGACAACCGGCGAATCAGATTGGGTATCCCAAATACAAGGACGAGCGAGTCGGCGGCGGGCGATGTCCCCAGCAGGAGGGCTACACGCTGATCTCGTAAGTATCCGCAAATCCGGCTGATAACAGTGACAAGGGCTATAACCGAGGCCGACTTTAGGAGGTGTCCTTTTACGGTCAATCGGTGGTGGCTCCGGTGCTAACCCTTTAAGCACCAATAACTTGACAAAAAATCGCGTAAGGATAACATAACATCCGGGAACTTAGCAAGAATCTACCCTAAAATGGCTCGTTCTGTGGCTCAAGCCGTCAAAAGCCGCGCCGCTGCATCGTCAACCCACAAGAAGGTGGTGGTCCTGCATCTCGACGGTACGCCCATGCGCGGCTACTTGAACCCCAGTTCCCTCGGCCGTTCCGAGACCGTCGATCTGCTCACCCTGGATGGCGAGCACCGCTCCCTAGCCCTCGACGACGTGAAGTCCATCTACTTCGTCCGCGAATTCACCGACGATTTCGAGCCCGAGCGCAAAACTTTCCTCAGCCGCCCCAAGCTCGACGGCCTCTGGGTCCGCCTCCGCTTCCGCGACGACGACGTAATGGAAGGCATCGTAGCCAACGACCTCCTCGACATGCTCGACACAGGCGTCCAGCTAACGCCCCCCGACCTCCACGGCAACAATCTGCGCATGTTCATCCCCCGCTCAGCCCTCGCCGAAATGAAGGTCCTCGGCGTAGTCGGCATAGCCCGCCGCGCCCCACGCGACTCCCGCACCGGCACCGCCGCCACATCCCCCGCGCAGCCAAAGCTTTTCTCCGAGTAGCCGCGTCACCCTCGCATCGCCGCAGCATGCGCAATGATCGTTCGTTACGTTACCCACGACGAGCGCTCTACCTCGTCGTGGGCCTTTGCCACCACTGTGGGACCCTCCGTCTATTTGGAACCCCTAACTTCCTCGTGAAGTTTTTGCCTTACAGGTGGGAGCCGGACTTCAGTCCGGCGAAAAAGCACTCGCCTCTTTCGATGGGCTTTAGCCCAGGGAATTCGCTAATCGTCGAAGTCGACCTAATACACGTCGAGGTCTTTTCCAACCACAAATTTCCCCGCGTATCGTGAGCTGATTTCTTTCTGAACCATTTCCGGCGAAGCGTAGAGAGAGTCCGCACCATCTGTGGGCCGCAGAAGCCTCGGAGGTGCAATCCCCGGGGGAAAGCTAACGGTGTGATAGATGACGAGCAGCTTCGGTTTGGCCCTGTTCGCCAACTCCGCTAGTTGTTCGGTAGTCGTATGGTACTTCGAATCGAACACCCGGATGCTTTCGGGCATCTTGGCAAGCACTTCGAGCGGCTGCGCTTCATGGACCAAGACGTCGCAGCCGTTACAGGCCTTGATCGTTGCCTCAACTGGATTCGTGTCGCCGGAGATCACGATCGTGCGGTCCAGCGTTTCGAAGCGATACCCGTAACTCTCCATCGCGTGTTTCGTCGCGAACGCAGTGACTGTGACCTTTTCGTCTTTATATATGACTCCTGCCTTGATTTCGTGCGCGTTCACTTTCCATCCATCAGGAAAACGGCGCTGGTTTCCATCGGCATTGGTACGTGTCTCGATGTCAACGCGATAAGCCTGCAAAATGTGTTCCGTCATCGACTGCAGCCCAGAGGGGCCGTAAACTTCGAGCGGCACGGTCCGGCCTGATGTCCATCCAGTCAGGATTAGGTCAGAATAACCACCAGTGTGATCGGAATGGAGGTGGGTCACAAACGCCACCTTCAAATTGCCGGGTTCGACGGCCGGAATTTTTCTTGTGAGTGCAGCGAGCTCGGCGCGACGGACAACGCCGGGTCCGAAATCGACAAGGTAGGCGCTGTCGCCAACGACGATAGCTGTTGCAGGACCAGAACGATCAGGGTCCGGGACAGGTGTGCCTGTGCCGAGGAGCACGACCTTGGTTCCTGTTCCCCGCTCGGTCGGCTCTTGACTCTCGGCCCGGCGCGTCAAGGTACAGGTTGCGAACGAGATCACGGCCACTATTGATGCCATGCGAATGAATTTCATGCGAAACCTCCTTTCTTCTTGAGCCATCGGTAGCATACTTCACCCTCGGCCTCTGCGATCTGCCCTTCGCCGCTCGCGCTCAAGATGGGACGCTTCTCTGGTAGGAGCCCCTGCCTCGTCGTGAAGGTTTTGCCTTACCGGTGGGAGCCCCCTGATTTATCAGGGGGGAGCCGGACTTCAGTCCGGCGAAAAAGCACGCACTAGCTCGATGGGCTTTAGCCCCGGCGTATTCCCGCCCTAGCTCGACCGCGGTCTCGAGTGAAATGGATCCGCCTCCCCCGCCTCAGGTTCATCCTCCGGGCTCGGAATATCCAAATTCACCACAATCGGCTCCTGCCCGCTGCGCACCAGCACCGCCTCGACAGGCACATCCGCCCGCGCATTCAGCTCCTGATGCGGCACATACGGCGGCACATACACAAAATCGCCCGGCCCAGCCTCATCCACAAATTCCAATTTCTCGCCCCAGCGCAACCGCGCCCGCCCGCTCACAATGTAAATCACCGTCTCGAGTTCCCCATGATGATGCGGCCCAGTCTTCGCGCGCGGATGAACCGTCACCGTCCCAGCCCAAAGCTTCTGCGCCCCCACTCGCGCATGCGAAATAGCCTCAGCCCGCGTCATCCCCAACGTCTGCGGCGTGTTCGTGTCCAGCTCCCCGCTCCGGACGATGCGCACGCCATGATTTTTCCAGTCCGGCTTCTCGTCCACGAACCCTCCCGCTCCGACGCCGACAGCATACTTCACGCCCGAACAAGAACCTGTATGGCCATGTCGATCCCCTCCCAGGCGGCAACTTCCCCGTAGATCTCGCATCACCAGACAGCTTGAATGACCTTCCGTAACGCCGGCTTATCCTGAGCGTCGAAGGGCGTCCCGCCGGCTCTTTTTGGCTTCGCGACTTTCACGCACTGCCCCTTGCGAGGTCCACTTCGCCGCTCGTACCCAAGCTGGGACGCTTTTCCGATGGGGGCCCCCTGCTTCGTCATCAAGTTTTGCCTTACCGGTGGGAGCCCCCTGATTTATCAGGGGGAGCCGGACTTCAGTCCGGCGAAAAACGCTGCCCCTCTGGACGGGCTTTAGCCCAGGGACCTTCGAATTTCAGCCTAACCTAACCTGCGATCATTCGTATGGTTGGGCCGTACTTCGCCACTGCTACCTCAGCACGCGCCACTTGCTCTTCTATCAGCGGCAACATTACGTCCGCGATATGCTTCGGCCCGTGCTGAATCCAGGAGCGTTCCAGTTCATCGAGGTTCTTCTTAGCAAACGATAGAAAGTGGTCTTTAACGTCAGCATGAACAATCGTTTGCTCCAATTTCTCAAGCCGGGCGCGCAGTCCCTTCGCAACCTCTTCGTGATTCATACAGTGCATATTATCCGACTAACTGGCCAAACAAAAGCTAACCAACGACGGCACGCGGCCCATCAGCGCCGGCTCTGCCGATTCATTTCTCGATTCCCAAAATGAAACTCCAAATTCGCTAGTACTGGTTCTATCCACAACCAAAAATCCATGCTACCATTTCCCGTTTTTATATGATGACGCAAACGTTACTATCAGCCGCCACTTGGGCTAGCCCCGAGGCACAAAGGGCTTCCTCCGCACCACAAAGGTGCCCTTCGGAAGACCCTAGCCCCGCCCGCGATGTCGGCAGGTTCCAGTGGCACAGGCCTGCCCGCCGTGGCGGGCACTCCTGCCTGTGCGCAGTTGCCAAGCCGATAATCCAACGGGTGGCTGAAGCCACTCAATCGGTACCGTCCAAAATCCTAATCGCAAATCCGCGATTAACTTTCCATGCAAGCCCTATAAGAATCTGCAAACTAAGAATTTCTAATCGCAAATTTTCGACAGTTTTTCGTTCTCAGCCGTCGCTCTTCTCCAGTTTAAAGCCTCCTCCCTCGACCCTCCAGAACCTAATCGAGACACCGCGATTAAAAATCACAATAAGCCCCATCCTTTCATCCGCTTCCAATTTTCTAATCGAGACAAAAGTGGCCTTTTCAGTGATTCCCTCGCCGAAAACCAGAATACAATGCGGCGCGAGGGAGAACCCACGATGAAACTTGGAGAGATCGCCGATAAACTCGTCTGCAAGCTCGAAGGCGACGCAAGTATCGAAATCCGAGGCGTCGCAGGAATCGAAGACGCCGAACCAGGCGACCTCACGTTCCTCGCCAACCTCAAATATCGCCCCGCGCTTGAAACCACCCGCGCCTCCGCGATTCTCATCGCTCCCGACGCCGGCCCCGTCCGCATCGCGGCCCTGCGCTCCGCGAATCCCTACCTCGATTTCGCGCGCGCCATCGAGCTCTTTCACCCCGCTCCAAAATTCCCTGCCGCCGTGCATCCCACCGCCGTTATCGCGAAGTCGGCAAAGATCGGCGCGGGAGCGTACATCGGCCCGTACTGCTTCGTCGATGAAGACGTCGAGATCGGCCGCAACGCCGTGCTGCACAGCTTTGTGGCGATCTATCGCGGCACAAAAATCGGCGACGACTTCTTCGCCCACTCGCACTGCGCGGTACGCGAAGACTGCCGCATCGGCCATCGCGTCCTTCTCCAGAATGGAGTCGTAATCGGCAGCGATGGCTTCGGCTTCGCGCGTCAATCCGACGGAACCTGGTACAAGATGCGTCAAAGCGGAATCGCCATCATCGGCGATGACGTCGAAATCCAGGCACAAAGTGCAGTCGATCGCGCCACGGTCGGCGAAACACAGATTGGCCGCGGCACAAAACTCGACAACATGGTTCAGGTAGGCCATGCATCAAAGGTCGGTGAAGATACTCTGCTGTGCGGCCAGGTGGGTCTCGCGGGCACCACTCGCGTTGGCAACAAGTGCATTCTCGCTGGGCAAGTCGGCGCGGCGGGACATCTCACGATCGGCGACGGCGCAACGCTGACCGCGCAATCAGGCGTCCCGGGTGATGTTCCCGCAGGCGCGCTTTATTCGGGCTACCCGGCGATGGACAATCTCGCGTGGCGAAAATCCATCGCCGTCTTCAATCGCCTTCCCGATTTACAAAAAGAATTGCGCGAGCTTCGTGCCGAAGTGGCAAGCCTTCGCTCGGCGGCGGGCAAATGATCTCCGTCAAAACCGAACGCACCGCGCAGAGCCTACTGCGCGTCCTTCGGCCAAGGCGGTTGCACCAGTACCGGAATCCCCGCCACAGCTCTCGGATCCGGCGCCTTGAACGAAAGCTGTTCGGAGAGAAACGCCACACGATCCCGCGTCGCTTCAGCGTTCAACGCGTGTGGCGCCTCATAAATCTTCATCCGCTTCGGCTCGCTGACAATCGCGAAGTACTCCTTGTCCATTTCAACGGACGCATAGGGCTCGTCGCTCGCAAACTGAAGGAAAAGGGCGGCTGGTGCGGCATGCGAAACATATTGTCCAGTATCCATCCAGGAATACTTGGCCTGAAAGGCGTCATATTTCTCGGGACCGATCTTCTGCCGATATTCCTCAAACCATTTTGTTTTTCGAATCACGTCGTCCGGCCAGCCGCCTGCCATCAGCACGAAGGTTTTGAATCGCCTGTCGATGCCGCTGAGAAACGCACCGGCTCCGGCACCGCAACTGTGGCCCACATAGGCGAGCCGCTTCCGATCGACGTCCGCGCGAGTGGCAAGCAGATCGGCGCCGCGCCGAATGTTGATGTCCTGCTGCACTTCTACCGCGACCTGCTGCTCGTTGAGCGGAGAATTGTCGGCGACGAATCCCGAATGAATAGTCACATGGTCGGGCAAGAGCGAAATCACTCCGGAGCGCGCGAGTACAATCGCCTCATCCAGGAACTCGCTGTGGTTCTTTTTCTCGGAACCGGGCATGCACCAGTGAGCGTAAATCACCGCCGGAAACGGTCCTTTGCCCGGAGGCACGACGAGATAGGCGGTGACGTTGCCGCCGTTGGGTCCGACGAGCGATGCGCGATCGCCAACCGGCGCTTTGTAGCTGATGTCGTAGATTTTGATGCCGTCGCGTTCCTGAACGCCCGCTTGCGACATTTCGAGCGATTGATGTTTGTCGTAGGCCCAATGACGGGCGAGGTCGTCGTCCGCGGATGCGGCCAGAAGAGGAAGCAGCAGGAGAAGCGCGAGCCATCGGTATCTCTTCATCGAACCCCCTTTCTACTGACTCATCATCGCACGGGCATTTTACTATCGCGGTTGGGATTTCTCATCAGCGTGATCCGCAGCGGAAAGCGGCTGCTGGTCTTCGGGCAATCCCGCGGCGACGAGTTCTTCGACGCGCGCCAGCAATTCCATTCGCCGCTCCATCGTATATTGCGACGCATCCACGGAAGAACCGAACCGCACCACAATCTCTCCCGGCCGCATTGTCCATTCACCCTTGCGCATCAAGTGCTGCGCCCCCGAAATCGAAACCGGCACGATCGGAACGCCGGCTTCAATCGCCAGCGCGAAGGTTCCCTTCTTGAACGGCCTCAGCCGGCCGTCGGGGCTGCGCGTGCCCTCCGGATACACGGCGAGCGACATTCCTTCCTTCAATACGCGCAAGGCAACATTGACGCTGGCTACCGCTGCTTCCTTGTCGGCGCGATCGATCGGCACAAATTTCGCGAGGCGCATAGCAGTGGAAAGAATCGGAATGCGGAACAGTTCGCTCTTGAGCAGGACAGAAACTCGCCGCGGAATGGCGGGCACGAATGCGATCGGATCGACGTTGGAAATATGATTTGCCGCGAAAATGCACACGCCGGAAGGGATATTCTCAAGGCCCTCCGCGCGCACTTTGATTTTCGCGATGCGCAGCGACGCGCGCACCGTCCTCATCGCAACTTCGTACATCAAATCCGTCGTGCCGGTGAGAAGCGTCCACAAAATGAAGAACGGCATAACCAGCAGGAGGGCCAACGCGAGGAAGAGAACGACGGCGATGGTTCGTATCATTTTCCGTGTTGCAATTGTGGACGCGAACTGCGCTTCCGGTCGAGCGAAGAGTTGAGCGCTCGGTCTCGCACCTTACTCCGTGATTCCGCGCAGAAGACCCGCACGGATACGCAGCTGCTTTTCCGTTGGATGCGCCACCTCGACCACCGCGCAATGGTTCTCTTCGCGCGATCCAACCGCAAAGGACAGCTCGCGCTCCTCGCCATCGCGGCGCACTTTCACTTTGATCATTTCGCCGGGCGTGCGTTCCCGCATCCAAGCCGAAATTCTTCCGGAGATGGGCGCGCCGTTCAGCTCGACCAGGATATCGTCAACGTGCAGGCCGGCCGTTTGCGCCGCGCTGCCCGGCGTGACGGATACGACGGCAGGCCCTTCCGGGGAACGCCCTACGAAGAAGCCTGGATCGGCGCTCTTGCGCGATTCGGTTTTAAGAGAGAGGCCGGCGTAGGCGAGAAACTTGTCATATGGAATCTCGTCGAGCCCAGAAACGTAGCGGGCAAAAAAATCCTCGAAGTTTGCGCCGGATACTTCTTCCACGACCAAACGGATTCCAGCGCTCTCATCGTAGAACTTTCCCGCTTTGGCCGCATCGTTGAGGCTTCGCAACACGTCATCGAGAGACTTGTGATTGTCGGTCGCCTCGCGAATCGCAAGATCGAGCATGTCGCCGATGAGCTGGCCTTTGTTGTAGTAGGAGATGCTCCGGTCAGCGAGATTGTACGCGTCGTATTTATCGAACCAAGTATCGAGGCTCGATTCTTCGACGCTCTGCCATTTACGGGCTGGACGCGATTGCAGTTCGCAAATCTGCTGGCCGAGATCCGCGTACCACTTATCCTTGGCCCAAATGCCGCCGCGTTCGAGCGTGAACGAGCCGTAGGTGCTCGTCACTCCCTCGGCAAACCAGAGCGCGCGCGAATACTGTTCCTTTGTGTAGTCCACGGGTTCAAGGCTTTGCGGACGTATGCGTTTCACGTTCCACGCGTGAAAGAATTCGTGCGCGGCAATTGCCGATACCATCTCGACCGAACCGCCGCCTATCGCAGTGCAGTTGGCATGCTCCATCCCTCCGCCGCCCGCCTCCGGAAACGCCCCGATGTGAAAGAAGAATGTGTATTCCTTGAACGGCGGTCCGCCCATCAGCTTCACTTCGTGGCCCGTGATCCGCTTCAGCGAATCCTCGAGCGTGGCGCGGTTCCATTCCCTGGAATCGACAACCACCCGGAAATGCGCGCCAACATTATCGAATTCAAATTCCTCGAATTTGCTGATTTCCACCGGAGCATCGACAAGCTTGTCGTAGCTTTCCGCGGTAAAAGAATTGTGCGCGGAACCGGAAGGAAGTTCGGCGATCGATCGCCAGTCGGACGGGACATCTGCGAACTTGACCTCGACATTTTCCGCGCGACGGTCGGGGACGTACATCAGAAGCTCGGCAAAATTCACGAATGCGTGGTGCGTATTCAGCTGCGAATTGAACGGGCCAGCTTCATCCCAGGATATCGTGTATTCGATATCGATCGAGCCATCGACCGCCGCGGCGGCCGCAATTCGCCAGGTTTGCTTATCCAATTTGTACGGAACGACCGCGGAGTCGTTAGCCGGAGATTTACCCGCGCGGACATCACGGACTCGGTAAGCAAAATCCCGCACCTGGTAGAGCGCATTCCACGCAGGCAAAGCGACGATCAGATCGTGCTGGTCCGCCGGAACCGGAACGTGCATGGTAATTCGGAAAACGTGCTTTTCGGGATGAGCGAGCGAGATTTTATATTCGATCGTGGCGGCGGCAGGTCGCGAGGAAAGAAACAGTGCGAAACAGGCGGCGAGAATAAATCGGCTTCTGAGAATCGCGCAACGTGTCATCCACGGACTCCGGTACGAGATTTGAGCTTTTCGAGCAGTTTGTTGCAAAGGCCGTCGAAGCTGCCGTTCGACATCACCATGACCATGTCGCCCGGTTTCGCATTGTCAGCAAAATATTCGGCAATCGCCTCCGCTGAGGAAAAAGCCTGTGCAGTGCGGCCCCGCTTGCGAATCGATTCGGCCACGGCGTCCGGCGAGAAACGGTCCTCGTCGGCTAGCAATTGAGCGCGATTTACCGCGCCGATTGCAACCGCATCGGCTACGGCGAGCGCTTCGGGCAGGACGTCTTGAAATATCTTTCGGCGCATGGTGTTCGAACGGGGCTCGATGGCCGCCCAGATTTTGCGGCCGGGCCAGCGCGTGCGCGTTGCTTCGAGCGTCATGCGAATCGCGGTTGGATGGTGCGCGAAGTCCTCGACAACCAGGACACCGTCCGCTTCGCCTTTGATTTCCATCCGGCGGCGGACACTTTGAAATGTAGCCATAGCGCGCTCGATTGCTTCGCATTCAACGCCGCGTCCATATGCAATTGCGATTGCGGCGAGAGCGTCCAGGACGTTGTGACGTCCTGCTACTGGCGTGCGAACGCGCGTCACCTCGCTGCCTTTATATGCAACCCGAAACTCAGTCGCGTTGTCGTGCCAGAGAATGTCCCCCGCGCACCAGTCGCATTCGGGCGTAAGGCCGAAGGTTTCCACCGGGCAGAATGCTTTGGCGGCGGCTTGCTTTAAATCGGGGCTTTCTCCCCAAATCAGAATGCGGCCTCGGCGCGGAACGAGATTTACGAGGCGTCGAAACTGCAGGGCGATCGATTCGAGGTCGGGATAGATGTCCGCGTGATCGTATTCGAGGGAGGTGAGAATCAATTCGTCGGGATGGTAGTGAAGGAATTTGGGGCCGCGGTCGAAAAACGCAGTCTCGTATTCATCGCCTTCGATGATGAACTCTTCACCGCCGCCGAGTCCGTAGCTGCGGTCGTTAAAATTCGGGATCACGCCGCCGACCAGAAAATCCGGCCGCCGCCCGGCGACATGGAAAATCCAGGCGAGCATCGCGGTGGTGGTCGTCTTGCCGTGGGTTCCGGCGACAACGATCGAGGTGTGACCGCGGATGAAATAGTCTTCGAGAAGCTGAGGCATCGAGCAGTATGGAATTTTTTCGTCGAGGATGACTTCCAGTTCCGGATTGCCACGCGCGATGACGTTACCGATGACGACGAGATCGGGGATGGGCTTGAGATTTTCCGCGCGGAAGCCCTCATTCCAGGGGATGCCGAGCGAATCGAGCAGCGTGGATGCGGGCGGGTAGACGTTCACATCCGAGCCGGTGACGTGGAAACCGCGCTCTTTCAGCATACCGGCGACGGGGGCCATGGCTGCGCCGGCGATTCCAAGGAGATGGATGTGTTCGGCGTTTGTCTCGGCGCGCATCAAGCCACTTTGCCTCAAGAGAGAAAGTCAAAAACGCCGACCGGAGGCCAGCGTTATAAAAGTCATGTCGAGCAGGCTGACTCTAGAATTTCGAGTCTGCCTTCGCCATCGGCCGATAGACGCGCCTGAACGCCTAATGGAAGCGTGAGCATCGGCCGAGAAGTGTGGCCAATTGGCGCGCCGAACACGATGGGAATCCCGAGCGGCACCAAAATGCGCGTGGCAACGTCTTTCACGCTCTCGGTTCCGACTGGCGGATTGCTCTCAGGAAAATCTCCGAGGACCATACCTGTGACGCCGCGGAGTTTTCCGGCCTGCTTTAGGTGCATCAAGGCTTTGTCCACTTGCCAGGGCTTCATGCCGCGGTCCTCGAGAATCAGGATCGAGCCGCGGGTATCGAGCTCCCACGGAGTTCCGATCGTTGTTTCGACCAGGTTCAGGCAGCCGCCAAGAAGAGCGCCCTCTGCTGAACCAGCGGTGATTGACTCGCCTTTCAAAGGGATCGACCAACTTTGTTTCGATTCTGTCAGCGCTCGAGTGAAGCTCTCCGGATCATATCCTTCAGGAGCATCGGCGCCGCGATCGAGTCCGGCTGCAACCATCGGGCCGTAAAGAGTGACCCAGCGAAATTTCTGCCAGAGATAAGAGTGCAGCGAGGTGATGTCACTGAATCCGCACAGAATCTTTGGCTCCGCTCCTTCTACGCGGAGGCAATCGAGAAGATAGTTCGACCCATAGCCGCCACGCGTACAGACGATCGCTTGCGTAGCTTTTTCGGCGAGCGCGGCCTTCAATGCGCTACAACGCGACTCTGCCGATCCGGCAAAGAAGCCGTGTTTGGCGAGAACCTCATCGCGATCCAACTTTGGCGTATAGCCAAGCCTCGCCAACTCGTCGCATCCGCTTTTCACGCGCTCCTCTGCGACGGGACTCGAGAGCGAGAGAACGCGGATGGTATCGCCAGAGCGCAGCGCGGGCGGCTTCAGAGGTTGGGGCATGTGGCGCAATCGAGAATAAGGAATTTTCGGAGGCGAGTCCAGAAGCTCGGCGCGAAGCGTTTACATACGAGCAGCAGTGCGGGGCGAGACCACGAAGCGTGCCTCGCGCGCACAGGATCTAATTGACCGGGAAATTCTTCGAGGGAGAAACGCCGCCGCCGGGCGCCGGATTCGAGACCGATATGCTTCCCGAACCGGCTGTGGCCAGATCTTGCGTGGTGAAATTCACTGTCAGCTGCGTCGAACTCACGAACGTGGTGGCGCGCGGGCTTCCGTCCCAATTCACGACGGATGTTTGCACGAAACCCGTTCCTGCAACGCTGACCGTGAACGGTCCCATCGTTCCCACCGCGGCGCTGGGAGGATTGAATCCGGTGATGGCAGGCGCTCCATTAGCCACAGGATTGACTACAAGCGTGAGCGCGTTGGACGTGCCGCCAGGCGACGGGTTTGCGACGGTCACCTGAACCGAAGCATCCGGAACTGCGACATCCGCTGCGGTAATCGACATTTCGACTTGGCCCGTAGTTTTATTGAACTTGCTGGGACGAGAAGTGCCATCCAAAAATCCGACTGTATCGGCTTCGAGTCCCGTTCCGCTGACAAAGAGCGTGAAGTCGGCGCTACCGGCCGTGATGCTGTCCGGAGAAATTGTACTGATGAATGGAGTCGGTATGTTGCCGGTGCCGCTGGAACAGCTGTTCAACAAAAATAGTGCCGACGCTAACAGGGCAGCCGCAGTCCACCGCAAACGCTTCAAGAAAACCTCCTGAAATCTTTCGGGAACCCCGACGCCGCTCGGGCTCGGAAACCCGCGGCTCTTCGCGCGAGGAGGACCGAAGAACCTGCAAAAAATCCGCCGACAGCGCGAGCACTCGAATTGATAGCATCCGCCGCGCGGGCCGTCAACTCGGATTCCCATGTCGGCGGAATGGTTGGCTCGTTGTGCTCGTTGTGCTCGTCGTGCTCAGCGTGCTCGGCCCCGCAAATCTATGGCGCCACCGGACGAGCTTCGCAATGCACATTGAGCGCGTTGAGACGGTTCAGCAACTCGCGCTCTTTCGGCGTACCAACGTCCGCGTCGAACTCAACAATCGCTGACCCTGTCTGAGACCTGTGCGTCTTCCAGCGCGCCGCCTGAATGCCGGCCTCCTGGACGATCTGGTGAACGCGTTCCAAAACACTCGGATCGCCTGGCGGCGTGGTCATCGTGAATGTGAGGAGGCGAGTGTGCAGGCCGATTCGGTCTTCGACGAGTCCCAGAAAAACCAGCGAGACGAGAAGAAGCAGCGTCGTGAAGACCGCGGTCATCGGGAAGCCGGCTCCAACCGCCATACCGACGCTCGCAATCATGAAAATTGTAGCAGCGCTCGTGATACCCACGACGGCCCCGCGTTCTCGAATCACCACGCCCGCGCCGATGAAACCGATGCCCGGAATAATTTGAGCGGCGATGCGCGTGTGGTCGCCGCCTACATCGGACGCCATTTCATAAGAGATGATCGTAAAGAGAGCCGCTCCGATGCAAATCAACATCATGGTGCGAAGGCCGGCGGGTTTGTGGCGGAGCTCGCGCTCCAGTCCAACGGCGCCGCCCAGCACAGCGGCGAGCAGGAGCCTCTCGACGATTACGATGTTCAAGTCGTGGAGCATCGCGTTCCTCCTTGCGACGGCGCGGTTCTATGAGCCTCGAGTGATTCTGGCAGTGGCGAGCCTACAGCGTAAATGATGTGAGCTTTGAAAAGTGGCGCGCGCGAGCCTTGATCTCGCTCAGCTTCAGCGTCGTGAGCCGCTCGACGCCGAAGCGCTCGCATGTGAAGCTGCCCATTACCGAACCGTAGACCATCGCGCGGCGCAGCGACTTTTCATTCACGCGGCCGTCGCGGGCAAGCGAGCCCATGAAGCCGCCGGCGAAACTATCACCCGCACCTGTCGGATCATGAACTTCATCGAGCGGAAAAGCGGGCACCGCGAAGAGAAAATCGCGATGGACGAGGAGGGCGCCGTGCTCTCCGCGCTTGATGACCAGGATCTTCGGGCCCATTTTGAAGATGTCTTTCGCGGCGCGCGTTAGATTGTGTTCGCCGGTCAGCTGGCGCGTTTCGTCGTCGTTGATCACGAGAACTTGAATGTGCCTGAGCGTTTCACGCAACTCGCTTCCCGTGCGCTCGATCCAGTAGTTCATTGAGTCGAGGCCTACGAGGACAGGGTTGCGCTTCATCTGCTTCAGCACGGAGAGTTGCAGCGTGGGCTGAATGTTTCCGAGGAAGATGAACGACGTATCGAGATAGGATTTCGGTAGCTTGGGCTGAAAATTCGCGAATACGTTCAGCTCGGTGGTGAGCGTCGTGCGCTCGTTCATATTCTGGTTGTAGCGCCCCGCCCAGAAAAATGATTTACCCGGAGCGTGTTCGAGGCCTTCGAGATCGATTCTCCCGTTGCGGCCACCCAGGATGGCTTTTTCGTGGGCGGTGAAATCGTCGCCCACGATTCCCACCACGCGCACGGGCGTGAAGTGGCTGGCGGCCAGGGCAAAATAGCTCGCGGCGCCGCCGAGCGTCTTTTCCACTTTTCCAAATGGCGTTTCGATTCCGTCGAACGCAACTGAGCCCACTACCAGCAGAGACATGAACGCTCCGGATTACGAAAGGTATTTGCCCACGAGAGGCGCGAGCCGTTTCTTTGCGGCTGCGGGAATCATCTTGCGATCGGTGAGAATCGCGTGCGCCAGCGCCGATCCGCATTTGCAGGCGCGGTCTTCGGGAAGATCGCGGATGGCTTCTCGCAGCGCTCGCTGCACGTTCTCGGCATTGCGGTTCAGATTCGAAATAACTTCCGTCACCGTAACGGCATCGTGTTGCGGATGCCAGCAATCGTAGTCGGTGATCATCGCGATCGTCGCGTAGCAGATTTCGGCCTCGCGAGCGAGCTTCGCTTCGGTGAGATTCGTCATTCCGATTACGTCGAAACGGAGCTGGCGATACGTGTGCGATTCCGCGAGCGTCGAGAATTGCGGGCCCTCCATGCAGACGTAGGTGCCGCCGCGATGTGTCTTCACGCCCGCATGCTCGCATGCGTCCGCCAGATGCGCTGAGAGATGCGTGCAGGTGGGCTTGTCGAAGCCCACGTGGGCGACGATTCCGCCGCCAAAAAATGTGGCGACGCGCAGGCGGGTGCGATCGAAGAACTGGTCTGGGATCAGAAAATCCAGGGGCGGCAGATCGTCGCGGAGCGATCCGACGGCGCTGACCGAAATAATTCGCTCCACGCCGAGTAGCTTCATGGCGAAGATGTTCGCGCGGTAGTTGATTTCGCTCGGAGAGAGGAGATGACCGCGTCCGTGGCGCGCGAGAAATGCGACGCGGCGGCCTTCAAGCGTCCCCGTGATAAATGCGTCTGACGGATTGCCGAAGGGAGTCTTCACGCGCACTTCGCGAGCGCCTGAAAGTCCTGGCATGGCGTAGAGGCCGCTGCCGCCGATGATACCGATCTCGATCGGTTCTTTCGCGTTGCGGCGCTTTTTGGACTTGGGCATGCGTCAATCCACCTTTACCGGCTCGATTTCGATTTTGCCGTCACGCTCGCGGAGATATGCGGCGGGCACGTGAGGATCGTGTACGAAAAGCGCGAGCCATTCGCCGTGCACCACTTGCGGGATCCATTTCTTCTTGTTCTCGAGCGTCTGCAGCGGATAGAGGTCGTAACCCATGATCCACGGCAGCGAAAGATGCGCGGTCATGGGGATCAGGTCATCAAAGAGAAACGCCATCTTGCCGCCGCCATGAAGCCTCACGCACATCATGTCCGCGTTGTGTCCTGGGGTGCGGATCAGCTCGACTCCTGGCGCGATCACGCGATCGTCTCCGATCAGCGATAGCTTTCCCGCCGCTTCGAGCGGCATAAAATTGTCGGGAAAATAGCTGGCGCGGTCGCGTTCGGTGGGATTCTTGGCGTGCTCGAATTCGCCGCGCTGCACCACGTAGCGCGCATTGCGAAAGGTGGGAACCACTTTGTCATTGACGATGCGCGTGTTGCCGCCGCAATGGTCGAAATGCAAATGGGTGTTGATGACGATGTCGATGTCGTCGGGATGGTGCCCGTGGTGGCGGAGGCCCTCAATGAGAGTAGGACCTTCGAGCGCGTAGATGTCGCGAAATTTGTCGTTGTGCTTGTCGCCGGCACCGGTTTCGATCAGGATACGCTTACCGCCGGCGTGAACAAGCAGCGAATTCATCGCCATCACGATGCGATTCCGCGAATCCGCTGGTGCTTTCTTTTCCCACATCGGCTTGGGAATCACGCCGAACATCGCGCCGCCGTCGAGAGCGAAGCGGCCGGCTTCGATGATGTGAAATTCCAGGTCGCCCAGTTTCAACGCTTGGCTCCGATTCCAGCACGGGCGAGAATTTCGTTCACCGCTGCATAAGGGTCTTTCTTTCGCGCTGCCACATCTGCCGCCAGTGCGTCGAACTGCGCTTCGTTCATGTGCGCTCCCACCACTCGTTCCATCAGCCGGCTCTCGAGCAATCGCAGCAGCCATTCCTTCCAGTGCGCCACTTCGCGGGCGCGCCGCTCTTGCGCCTGATCGAAATGGGCGCGGAAGAGTTCGATCTGGTGCGCCAGGGCGTCGATGCCTTTATTTTCTGTGGCGATGGTTCGCACGATTGGCGGCTTCCAACCTTCGCGCTCTGGAACTATGGAGAGGACGCCACGAAGCTGCTGCTCGAAGCGGTCGGCGCCTTCACGGTCGGATTTGTTGATGACGAAAATATCGCCAATCTCCATCAAGCCGGCTTTCAGGCTCTGCACGTCGTCACCCATGCCCGGCACCAGCACCACGATCGTGCAGTCCGCCAGGCGGACAATTTGAATTTCGCCCTGCCCCACGCCGACGGTCTCGACCAAAATCATCTGCTTGCCTGCCGCGTCGAGGAGCAGCGCTGTGTCACCGGTGGCTTGAGCGAGTCCGCCCAGATAACCACGCGTGGCCATCGAACGAATGAAGATTCCTGAGTCGGTGGCGTGTCCTTGCATGCGGACCCGGTCGCCAAGAATCGCGCCGCCCGTGAACGGGCTCGACGGGTCTACCGCAATTATCCCGACCGTTTTCTTCTCGCCACGATAATGGCCGGCCATGCGATCTACCAGCGTGCTCTTGCCGGTGCCCGGCGCGCCGGTGATGCCGACAAGATACGCATTGCCGGTATAAGGGAAAACCTGGCGGAGGATTTCTTCTGCTTCGTCCGAGCGATTTTCAATTGCGGAAACAGCGCGCGAAATCGCGCGGACGTCGCCCGCCCGCACCTGTTCTGCCCAGTCTTCGACGGAGACAGTCATTCGGCCGGGGATAATTCTCGCACAAGTGGCAATTATTTCTTGCCGAGAATCTGGCGGGCGATGACGAGGCGCTGGATTTCGCTGGTGCCTTCGCCGATGGTGCAAAGTTTTACGTCGCGATAATATTTTTCGGCCGGGTAATCCTTGATGAAGCCGTATCCGCCGTGGATTTGGACGGCTTCGTTGGCCACGCGGACGGCCACTTCTCCGGCGTAGAGCTTGGCCATGCTGGATTCGCGGGTGATGCGTGAATCGTGGTCGCCGGCTGCGATGGCGCGATCGGCGAGCCATGCAGCTTGATAGGTGAGAAGCCTGGCGGCTTCGATTTGTGTGGCCATGTCAGCGAGTTTGAATTGGATTGCCTGGAAATCGGCGATGGGCTTGCCGAATTGTTTGCGCTGCTTGGCGTATTTCACCGAGCATTCATAGGCGCCTTGCGCCATTCCGAGTCCCAGCGCCGCGATCGAAATTCGGCCGCCATCGAGGATTTGAAGGCTGTTGACGAATCCCTCGCCCTCTTTGCCGAGAAGATTTTCCGCGGGCACTTTGCAATCGGTGAAAACCACTTCGGAGGTGTCGCTGGCACGCAAGCCGAGCTTATTTTCTTTCTTCCCGGGGCGGAATCCGGGAGTTCCCTTCTCGATGATGAACGCTGAAATGCCGTGGCTTTTCTTCGAGGCGTCGGTCACCGCCATTCCCACGCAGACGTCTGCGTAGTGGCCGTTCGTGGTGAAGGTCTTTGAGCCGTTGAGCAGCCAGCCGCCGTCTTTGCGGACGGCGGTGGTGCGCGTTCCGCCTGCATCGGAGCCGGCCTCAGGTTCCGTGAGCGACCAGCAGCCGAGCTTCTTGCCTTGCGACAGCGGAGTGACATATTTCTTCTTTTGTTCTTCGGTTCCGAATTTATAGATGTGATTGGTGCACAGCGAATTGTGGGCGGCGACGATAATTCCGATTGAGCCGTCCACGCGCGAAAGCTCCTCGATGATGATGGCGTACTCGACGTAGCCCATTCCTGCGCCGCCATATTTTTCCGGGAAGATGACGCCGAGAAATCCCATTTCGGCGAGCTTTGGAATAATTTCAGACGGGAACTTGGAAACTTCGTCCCATTCCATCACGTGGGGAAGAATTTCGGCATCGGCGAATTCGCGAACCGTGCGCCGCAACTGCTTTTGTTCATCGGTGAGTGAGAATTCCAAGATCCCCTCGCTATAAATAAAGGATATATGCGACTGTGGGTTTCATTTATACCATGAAGGCAGGCAATTCGGCACGGCGGCTTTTGGGTTTCGTGTCTACCAGCCTTCTTTCTGGGCGCGGCCTCTGATGACTTCTGCTGTCGCAGCTAGGGCACGCTCGATTCCGGCGCGGTCTACGTCGTAGTGAGTCACCATGCGGATGGCGTATTTGTCGGAGGAGCCGCAGAGAATTTGGTGTTTGCCGAGATCGGAGCAGATGTCGTCGGCGGTGCGGCTGGTGGCGCTAACATCGAAGATTACGATGTTGGTTGCCACTTTCTTGGGATCGATTGCGACACCTTTAATCTTCGCGAGACCTTCCGCCAGGTAGCTGGCATTCTCATGATCGCGATGCAGGATCTTCGGCGTTTCTTCGAGCGCGAGGAGGCCCGCAGCCGCGAGAATCCCAATCTGGCGCATTCCGCCGCCCAACAATTTCCGCCCGATGTGGGCTTTCTCGATGAAATCGCGCGGACCCAAGAGCAGCGAGCCGGCGGGCGCACCGAGACCTTTCGAGAGGCAGAACATCACTGAATCGAATTTGCGGGTGAGATCGGCGACGCTGCGTCCGAGCGCGACTGACGCGTTGAAAATTCGTGCGCCATCGAGATGTATTTTAAGATTCGCGGCGTGGGCGTGGTCGCAGATGTTGTCGGAAACCTCCTGCGGATAGACGGTGCCGCCTTGCATGTTGTGCGTGTTTTCTAGTGCGACGAGCGCGGTCTGCGAATCGTAATAGATTTTCGGACGGATGAGCGGCTCGATCAGATCCCAGGTGAGGATGCCATCGGGCGCGGGCGTTGGACGCGGCAGGCATCCCGCGATCGCGGAGATGGAAGCCAGTTCGTAGAGGTTGATGTGAGCGCGCTGCTCGCAGATTACCTCGCTCGTCGGAGGGGCCCAGCCTTTGATGGCGAGGAGGTTGCCCATGCAGCCGGTGGGAACGAAGAGCGCGGCTTCTTTTTCGAAAATCTCGGCGGCGCGTTTTTGGAGACGATTGACTGTGGGGTCCTCACCGTAGACGTCGTCGCCGACTTCGGCTTCGGCCATGGCGCGGCGCATGGCGGGAGTTGGTTTTGTGACAGTGTCGCTGCGAAGGTCGACGGGAGAAAAAGCGGTCATCGAAGAGGCTCCGAGGCGAGATGTAGAAAACCGAAAAAGACTGTTTTGTATCTATTAGAATTTTGCTTAGTGGCGCGTTTTCGTGGAGTTAAGTGATTTTCTGAAAACTCGATTGTTCCTATTAGAAGTTGGCTGAGGCGAGTGCCGGGTCGCTCTGAGCGCGACCACATTGAGCTGTACTTTCTTCCGGCTTGGCGCCGTTGATTCCTATTCTTCTTTTCCATTTTTGCGCTAACAAGGCTAACACGTAGAGAGTTAGATGCAACGCCTCGTTCGAGGGATGTTAGTGAGCTTCGTCGCGGTCTGGGCAGAAGGCAAGACCTGCGGCTTACAGAGATCGGAGTGCTTGGGTTTCGTGTTCATGTGAGGAGTTCGGCGAGGATGGAATTGGAAATTGTGAAGCGGTCCGGGGCTACGCGCAGGCGGCCGGCTTCGAAAATCAAAAGGCGCTGCGCGCAGAGCGAATCGATTTGCGTGCGGATTTTGGCCAAGCGCGCGCTGGTGCCGTTGCCGTTCGTGGCGTAGTTGCGTTCGATTTGCGCGAGATCGATTCCTTCGAGGCGGCGGAGGCCGAGGAAAAATTCTTCTTCGAGGGCTCGGTCTGGTGTGACTGGCTCGATTTGCTCGCGTGGGGAAATTCCCTGCTCGATCATGGAGACATATTTCGCGGAATCGTGGAGGTTGGCCCAGCGCGTTTTGCCGTCGAAGGAGTGCGCGCCTGCGCCTAAGCCCAGGTAAGGTTCGCGCTGCCAGTATTTCAGGTTGTGGCGCGAGCGGCGGCTTGGAAGGGCCCAGTTGGAAATTTCGTAATGATCGTAGCCCGCGGCTGCGAGGCGCGTGCAGGCAGAATCGTAGAATTCGGCTTGGGTGTCGTCCGAGGGGATTGCGGGCGCGCTGTAACGGGTGCCGCCTGCAAGAGATTCTTTGCCGAGGTGGCTGCCTTCGTCCACTTCCAACATGTAGATCGAGATGTGTTCGGGGCGTAGGGCGAGAAGTTCGCTAACGGATTGTTCCCATGATTCGGGCGTCTGGTGCGGAAGTCCAATGATTAGATCCATGCTGATGTTGTCGAATCCGGTGGCGCGGAGGGTTTCAGTGGCGTGGGCGATATCGGCGCGGCGATGCATGCGGCCGGTGGCTTGGAGTTCGCGGTCGTTGAAGGATTGGACGCCGAGGCTGATGCGATTGAAGGCGGCGGTGAGCCAGGAGTTGGATTTTTCGGGTGAGATTGTTTCGGGATCGGCTTCGAGGGTGATTTCGGGAGTCTCGAACGAATAGGTGGCGCGTAGTGTGTCGAGAATTTTGGCGAGGGCTGAGGGATCGAGGAGGCTTGGTGTGCCGCCGCCGAAGTAGACGGTGTCGGCTGAGGGGTGCTGTGCCTTAGCAGCGTCGGCAATCTCGCGGCAGATTGCGTTTGCATATGGCTGGTAACGATCGCGTGAGACCACACCTGTGTGGAAATTGCAGTAGGTGCATTTTGTTTGGCAGAACGGGACTTGGATGTAGAGGCCGAGTGTCATGGGCAGAATTAAGAGTGTAACGCAGTGTCGCAAGGACGCGAACGAGGATCAGGTCAAAAGAGCCAGCGAGACGCCGGCGGTACGGAAGTGCAGCATCGGCCTTTATAGAAATGCGGAGTCTGGCGCGGAATTGCTGTTCGGTCGCGAAAGGCAAATCAAAGCAAATCCTCTTACGCGAATATTAGTCTGCTAGTGCCGCCGCGGAACTGGCGCCGTAAAAGCTGAACCAGGGCTTGGCGGCTTTGAGGCGCGCATTCACGTTGTTGATATTTTTTACGCCCTGGTCGTTGAGCCAGTCTTCGAGGGCTTTGGCGCCTTGCTTGGCGTAGACGGGGATGCCTTCTTTCCAGGTGGCGCGGCCACACAGGACGCCCGAGAAATTTGTGTCGGCTTCGGCGGCTAGTTCGAGCGCCTCGTTGAAGACATCGTTGCTGACACCGGCGGAAAGGTAGATGAATGGCTTTTTGGCGACTGCGGCGGCGCTGCGAAAATATTTCTTGGCTTCGTCCCGCGTGTAGGCGGACTCGCCTTTGCAGGCTTTGCTTCCGGCGACATAGGCCATGTTGACGGGGACTTCGACTTTCAAGACGTCTACCGCATATTGCGGCTTCGAGAATTCTTCCATGCTTTTGGTGACGATTTCGGGCTTCTTGCGGGCGAACTCAATTGTTTTTTCGTCTTTGCCTTCCTCGTAGCCCACGAACTCCAGGAAAAAGGGAACGTCCAGGGCGATGCACTCGGCGCCGATGCGTTCAACCCAGGCGTGCTTGATGTCGTTGATCTCGTGAGAATCGAAAGGCGTGTAGTAGAGAAGAATTTTGATGCAATCCGCTCCCGCGCCGACGAGGCGGCGAACAGACCAGATGTCGAGAAGGTCGGGCAGCCGGCCGGGGCGAGTGTTGTCATAGCCGCTGTTTTCATAGGCGAGAAGCAGGCCTGCATTCGAGGAGCGGGCGCGCGCGGCGGGCAGACCGTATTCAGGATCGAGCAAGATCGCGCTGGCGTGAGGAGTAAGTACGCGCGTGACGGCGATCTTGAATTCTTCGAGCATCTGCGGCGTGACGGCGCTTTTGTCGACGCCTCTTTCCTTGGCGATGGCGCTCTTGAGCGAGCCGCGCTGATCCATTGCGGCAGCGGCGATGACGCCGCGCGAGTCGGAAACTGCTTTCATACCTTTTTGCTTCCCCGGTGTGATTCTCATGTGCGCAGCCTCCGCCAAAATTCCTTTCAAAATGGAGATTTATCTTAGCACGACGAGAAAGAAGACAGGAAAATGGAAACGGGGTAGTAGTTCACTTAGGCAGCTCTGGTTGACCATAGCGTTCACTCAGCAACTCGCAATGCACCTCGATCTCCTTGCCCTTGATTTCGTTGATTTTTTCCCCGGGATCATCACAACCCAGAATATTATCGCGAACGGTTCTTCGAGCCGAGACCGTATTGATCGTTACGAAGAAATTCTTATCCGAGAGTCTATCCCACGCCGATGCCGGGGCCGTTAGACCCTTGAATTCTGCGACGAGATCACTGTTAACTTCGCGTTCCTCAGACCCTAGCACGACTGCTCGCATAGGCGAGGTGTCAATTCCAGACTCACGCTGACCGTCCCCATCGAAGTAAACTCGGACTGCAACCCACTCTCTTAAGTCGTGGATTTGGATTCGCGCCTTCTCTGAAAGCGTCACCCTGACCGAAAAGTCCGGGATCTGGACCGTCGGCTCCTTAGCGGACTGCTTCTCCTTGACGTGAGCCGAACATCCCATAAGAAAAACCGTCAGCACCATCACCAATTTCGGTTTCACCGAGTGAGCATATTACTTCCCTTCATGATGGTCCAGATGGCAGGCAGTGAATTCGCGCGCTACAGAAAAAGGAGGTGATGCTGCGGAGCGGCGAGGTCGATGTTGCGGGCGAGGTTGTCGAGCAGCTCCGGGCCGTACTGCGCGAGCCAGGGCAGCATGCAGAGAACTCGCTCCTGCAAATCCTTGTGCGGGTAGAGGGCGGAAAGAATCATCGATTCTTTATGATTCAGGATGCCGGTGCGCTGATTTTCGGCGCGGCCAGCTTTCTCCTTCAGCTTAAGGAACTGATAGAGAATTTTGCCTTCGGCGGAGTCGAGAGCGCCGCCCAGCGTGCTGTCGAGGCCGGCGAGTGGCTCGCGGTATTTATCGAGCAGGCGGCGCAACGATGTTTCGTCCGAATCGAAGCGGCTGGCAAGAGGGCGCGGCAGAAATTTGCGCTCCATTTTTTTGCGGAGAAACTGGGGGCCGCGGAAAACATCGCGGACTTCGAGATCGAATTTCGCGAGGATTCGCGCGATCAGAGGATCGACGAGCGTGAAAGCGGCGCGCGGGACGATTGCGGGCATGCGTCCGAGGAGCGATTTGTAGACAATCTGGTTCTGCGCCATGTAGGCAATTTCGGCTGGGCCACCGATGTAGGCGGCGGTGGGGAGAAGCGTGTCCTGGATGATAGGCCGGAGCAGGACGTTGGCGGAAAAAGCTTCGGGCGATTTGTCGATGGCGGAGCGGAGTTCGTCGAGAGAGAAGCGCGTCTTGCCCACGTTGAAATCACCGTTGCGGCTGCGGAGCGGCTGGCGGCGACCGTTGACGTTGTAAAAGAGAAGCGTCGATTCGCGCGTGACCTTTACCTGGGCGTGGAAGCCGTCATTTTCCAATTCTTTGGAACGGGTGAGCAGGGCTTCGCGGAGCGGCTGCGATTCTTCGAGGGCGCGACGGTAAACTCCGGCAGAGAGGCGATGGAGGCGAGCGTCGAGCGGATCGATGAATATGATTCCCCGGCCTGCAAAGATGCGCGCCATCAGTTTGCCGAACGCCGAGCCATAGGTTTCACCGGGCGCATAGGATTCGCGAAGGGCCGCGGCGAATTCCTCGGCGAAGGAGCCTTCGAGTGCGGCGCCTGCTTTTGTGGCGAGGGGCTTCACGGTGTCGCCTAGAAGAATTTCGCCAACGCGATGGTCGGCGTCGTCTTCTAACGCGGGGAGTTCAAAACGAGTGAGACCTTCGCGTGTGTTCCAGTCGGAATGGTTCACTTCGGCGAGATCGTGATCTTCGGTGGCGATCCAGAAGATTGGAACGGCGTCGGTGCCTTTCTTTGTGATTGCGTCCGCCCAGCGCAGCGCGGTGACCGCTTTGTAAATGCTGTAAGCGGGACCAGAAAAGAGACCGACCTGCTGGCCCGTGACGATCGCGACTGCTCCTGCGGCGAGACGATCGAGATTCTTGGCAGTTTCGGGCGGAAGCTGAGAGCCGGGGGCGAAACGTGCATTCTGCTCGCGCAGGACTTCGACGACCGTGCGGCGAGTTTCAGGATCGAGACGAACTTCTTTGGCGGCGGCGAGAATTCCCGACTCAGTGGGCGGGTGGCCGAAGTAACGTTGGACGCGTTTGAATTCTTCTGTGAAGGCGGCGAAAAGCTTTGTGGTGTGAGGAACTTCGCGAAACGGCAGGCAGTGAGGCTCCATGGAGGTGGTCATGATACACGCGCCCTTTTGCGGCAACAATGCAGGTGGGACGAGCGGGCGGGGCGAACGTTAGCAAATTCGCGATTGGGCGCGCACAACTGCTCGACGGCGGCGAAGACGCGCGGCCGCGTTTCGGGAAGCGAGTTGGGGCGACAACAAATGGCGAGTTCCTCCGGTGGTAATTCAATTCTAAACAGGCACTATTACAGATGCGCGGAGTGAGCCGTTAGATTCGCGAGCATGGCGTCGATTTCGAGCTTGGCGGCTTCGCTGAGCGGAAGAAGCGGGGCTCGCGGCGGACCGCCGTAATAGCCGAGGCGATCGAGGGCGTATTTCAGGCCGGGAATGCCGTACTGCGGGCCGAGCATTTTGGCCGGGGCGAGAAGCTGCTGCGCGAGCGAGTGAGCGTTTTTGGAATCGCCCGAGCGGGAGGCTTCGTAGATTTCAACGCACAGCTCAGGGAAAGGGTTGGCTAGCGCGAGAATCGCTCCGCAGGCGCCGAGTTCGAGCGATTCGAAAAGCGTGGAGGCGGAGCCAACCAGCGTTTGAAATGTTTTGGGCGCGGCGGCGATGATTTTGCGGACGCCTTCGACGTCGCCGGAGCTGTCTTTCATGCCGATGATGTTGGGATGTTGCGCTACGAGGGCAATCAGCGGCGCTTCGACCTGGAGATTTGTGAAAATCGGAACGGAATAGACGAGAACCGGGATGCGGGAAGCGTCGGCGACGCGCAAATAGAATTCTGAGAGCGTGTCGAGCTTCATTTGTGGCTTGTAGAAATGCGGCGTGCGGACCAGAGCTGCGTCGAAGCCGAGCGATGCGGCGCGATTGGTGTGTTCGATCGTCTCTGCCGTGGATTCGGCGGCGGTGCCGGCGATCAGAATCTTGCCGGGCGCGGCGGCTTCCTTTGCGGTCTCCCACAGGCGATAAATTTCTTCCCACCGAAGGAGTACCGATTCACTCGTGGAGCCGTTGAGGACGTATCCCGCGAGGGCGATGCGATTGTAACGGGCGATGTTGTCGCGCAGTTTTGTAGGCGCGATCGTGCCGTCGGCTGCGAAAGGCGTGGTGAGCGGCGGGAAAATTCCGTGAAGGTTCATCGCTGTATTTTACCTCAGGAGCCCGGGTTCGGGGCGGCGGAGGTGGAAGCGGAGATTGAATCGCGCGTGGCAGCGGCGGCATTCTTGCGGCGATGGAGATCCTGGAGTGCGGCAACGTCGACGGCGTGGCCGGCCATCGCCATCGCTCGAATTCCTTTTGCTGCGGCGGTGGCAGCGGAAAGCGTGGTGATGCAGGGAATGTTGTAGCGGATTGCGGCGCGGCGGATTGACTTTTCGTCGTAGAAAGATTCGCGGCCGAGCGGCGTGTTGATGACCAGATTTACTCTAGCGGTTTTGATCAGGTCGACGATATTCGGGCGACCTTCGTTCACTTTGAAGACGGACTCGACTTCGATTCCCGCCGCTGAGAGGGCCGCTGCTGTTCCTCGCGTAGCTACCACCCTCAGACCCGCTGCGAGCAGGTCCTGGACCAGGCCGGTGACGTGGCGCTTATCGCGATCGTTGACGCTGATAAAAACCGTGCCCTCTTGCGGCAGCCGCTGGCCGGCGGCGAGTTGCGCCTTGGCAAAGGCGACGCCAAAGGTGGAGGAGATGCCCATCACTTCGCCGGTGGAGCGCATTTCCGGGCCTAGAATCGTGTCGACGCCGCGGAATTTATTGAATGGAAATACCGGCGATTTCACCGCGTAGAAATCTCTGACCGCGAGCTCTTTGATTCCGTTCGTCTGAATGCAGGGCAGATTCATGTCGCGCAGCTTGCGGCCAGTCATCAATCGCGCGGCCACCTTTGCGAGCGGCACGCCGGTGGCTTTGCTGACGTAGGGAATCGTGCGCGAGGCGCGCGGGTTCACTTCGAGAACGTATACCGTGTCGCGCTGGATCGCGTATTGCACATTCATCAAGCCAACGACATTTAGCGCGCGTGCGAGGCGCGAAGTGTAATCGCGGATGCGTTCGAGGACCGAAGGCTTGAGCGTGACGGCCGGTAGCACGCAAGACGAATCGCCGGAGTGGATGCCGGCTTCTTCGATGTGCTCCATGATGCCGGCGATGACGACATCTTCGCCGTCGGCGAGCGCGTCGACGTCGACTTCTGTCGCGTCCTCGAGAAACTGATCGATCAGGATTGGGCGGCGCGGGTCGGATGCGTTTCCAATCTGCGCGGCTTGCGCGACGTAATCCTCGACGGTCTTGAGATCGTAGGCGATGACCATCGCGCGGCCACCGAGAACGTAACTGGGGCGGACGACCACGGGCAGGCCAATTTCGGAGGCGACACGAACCGCTTCCTGCGGGGCGAGGGCTGTCCCGGCGCGGGGCTGCGGAATTTTCATTTCATCCAGGAGGCGGCCGAAGCGACGACGGTCTTCGGCGAGATCGATCGACTCGGGATCGGTGCCGATAATTTGGGCGCCATTGCGCTTGAGCTCGAGGGCGAGATTCAGCGGCGTCTGGCCGCCGAATTGGACGATTACGCCCTGCGGTTTCTCGCAATCGAGAATCGCGAGGACGTCTTCGAGAGTGAGTGGTTCGAAATAGAGGCGGTCGGAGGTGTCGTAGTCGGTCGAGACCGTTTCCGGGTTGCAATTCACCATGATGGTTTCGTAGCCGTCTTCTTTGAGGGCGAAAGCGGCGTGGCAGCAGCAGTAGTCGAACTCAATTCCCTGCCCGATGCGGTTCGGGCCGCTGCCGAGGATCACGACTTTCGGGCGCTCCACCGGATTCGATTCGTCTTCTTCCTCGTAGGTGGAATACATGTACGGCGTGAACGATTCGAATTCGGCGGCGCAGGTGTCCACGCGTTTGAAAACCGGACGCACATTGAGTTCGTTGCGGCGTGCGCGGACTTCGGCCCCTGTGGTTTTCCAAAGTTTTGCGAGCTCTTCGTCGCTGGCACCGGAGCGCTTTGCTTCGAGGAGGAGTTCAGGCGATGCCGCGTGGAATGAAGTAGCCGCGACACGCCGATCGAGCGCAACCATCTCTTCCATGTGACGGATGAACCAGGGATCGATTTTTGTTAGCGAGCAGACTTCATTGCGCGTCATGCCTCGCTCGAGCGCTTCGAAAAGCCAGTGGATGCGGTCGGGGCCGGGGACAGTGAGTTTTTCGCGCAGGAGCGCGGTGGTGACCTCGGCCGGTGCGCGCCAGGGCGTGTGTGGCTCGAGCGAACGGATGCCCTTGCAAAGCGCTTCTTGAAACGTGCGACCGATGGCCATCACTTCGCCGACGGATTTCATCTGCGTGGTGAGCGTTGTTTCGCTGCCGGGAAATTTTTCAAACTGCCATTTTGGGATTTTGACGACCACGTAATCGATCGTGGGCTCAAATGAGCACGGCGTTTTGCGCGTTATGTCGTTGGGGATTTCGTCGAGCGTCATTCCCAGCGCGAGCTTGGCGGCGATTTTCGCAATTGGGAAGCCGGTGGCTTTGCTGGCGAGTGCAGAGCTGCGAGAGACGCGCGGGTTCATTTCGATCACGGTCATGCGGCCGGTTTCAGGCTCGACGGCGAATTGAATATTCGAGCCGCCGGTTTCGACTCCGACTTCGCGGATGATCGCGGCCGCTGCGTCGCGCATGCGCTGGTATTCCTTGTCGGTAAGCGTCTGCGCGGGCGCGACCGTGATTGAATCGCCCGTGTGAATGCCCATCGGGTCGAGATTCTCGATCGAGCAGATGACGACGAAGTTGTCGCGAACGTCGCGCATCACTTCGAGCTCGTATTCTTTCCAGCCAAGAACGGATTCTTCGATGAGCGCCTGATGAACTGGGCTCGCATCGAGAGCGCGGGCGATCAGGTCCGCAAATTCCTCGCGATTGTAGGCAATCGAGCCGCCTGTGCCGCCCAAGGTGAAGGACGGGCGAATCACGAGCGGATAGCCGATCGCGTCGGCGAGCCGTACGGCTTCGGGAATGTTCGTGACGACCTCTGAAGCGGGCACTTCGAGGCCGATTCGGCGGCAGACGTCCTTGAAAAGCAGCCGATCTTCCGCGACTTTAATCGCGCGCAGTGATGCACCGATCAGCTGAACGCCGTATTTTTCGAGGATGCCGCTTTCGGCAAGCTCGACGGCGAGATTCAGACCCGTTTGGCCACCGACAGTGGGCAGCAAGGCATCGGGACGCTCCGCAGCAATGACGGCTTCGAGATATTCTTTCGCGAGCGGCTCGATGTAGGTGCGGTCGGCAGTTTCTGGGTCGGTCATGATCGTGGCTGGATTCGAATTGACGAGCACCACTTCGTAGCCTTCGGAGCGTAGCGCTTTGCAGGCTTGCGTGCCGGAGTAGTCGAATTCGCACGCTTGCCCGATGATGATTGGCCCGGAGCCGATGATCAGGATTTTCTTGATGTCAGTACGTTTAGGCATTGGCTAGCGCGGGGCGGCCTCGTTCATTAGCGCGATGAAGTCGTTGAACAGGTAACGGGCATCATGCGGGCCTGGCGAAGCTTCCGGGTGATATTGAACGCTGAACAGTGGAAGCGAACGGTGGCGCATGCCTTCGTTCGTGTGGTCGTTCAAGTTTACGTGCGTGATTTCGACTTCGCTCGGCGGGAGAGAATCGGGATCGACGCAGAAGCCGTGATTCTGCGCGGTGATTTCCACCTTTTGCGTCAGGAGATTCTTTACCGGATGATTCGAGCCGTGATGGCCGAATTTCAGTTTGAAGGTGCGGCCGCCGAGAGCGAGACCGCACAATTGGTGGCCAAGGCAGATACCAAAGATTGGGACGCGGCCTAGCATCTTGCGGATGTTTTCAATGGCGTATGCGGCCGGCTCCGGGTCGCCGGGGCCATTAGACAAGAAGACGCCATCCGGTTTCATCGCTAATACATCTTGGGCGGAAGTCTTGGCGGGAACCACGGTAACATCGCAGCCATGGTCTACGAAAAGCCGCAGAATATTTTGCTTGATGCCGTAATCGTAGGCTACAACGCGGTGGCGGCGATCGCTGGATGCACTTCCTGAATTCGCAGCCGCTGCGCCGGCCGCGCCGAGCGACTGACCCGCGGCGAGGTCAATCGAGCCCTTCGACCATTCGTATTTCTTCGGGGTTGTGACGCGGCTCGCGAGTTCCTGGCCCGCCATCGTCGGCAACGCGCGAGCCTCTTCGATTAATTTCTCCGCGGGAGTTCCATCGGTCGCGACAATGCCGCGCAACGCTCCAACATCTCGCAGGTGCCGGACAAGAGCGCGCGTGTCGAGGTCCCAAATGACGGGGACGCCGTAACGCTCAAGGAATTTCTGCGCGGTCTCTGTGGAGCGCCAATTCGAAGAAAGCGCTGCAAATTCGCGGACGACCAATCCTTCGATGTAAGGCTTCGCAGACTCGTCGTCGTCGCGATTCGAGCCGACATTTCCTATGTGGGGATACGTGAGGCAGACAATCTGGCCGGAATAGCTGGGGTCGGTGAAAACTTCCTGGTAGCCAGTGAGGCTGGTATTGAAAACGACTTCGCCGCCGCGGCGCGTGCGAGCGCCTGCCGCACGGCCGTTAAAGACTCGTCCGTCCTCGAGCGCGAGAATCGCGCGACCTGCGAGGGCCTGCGTCAGTGTGTCCTCCAGAAGCGTTCATTTCGATGCCGCGTTTACTGTAGAAGTCGCAGTCAGCGAACCAAAATGGTCCACCGGCCAATAGGCAAAAACCGCTTTGCCATAAATATCGCGCCGTCCGATGGGACCAAATACACGCGAATCGTTGGAACTGTCGCGGTGATCGCCCATCACAAAATATTCTTCTTTCGGAATCGCCACCGGGCCGTAGCTCGATCCGTCGAGATAGCTTGCGGGAATATAAACTTCCGGCCGCGGCTTGCCGTCAACGTAGAGGCGTCCACCGCGAAGTTCGATCATCTCGCCCGGAAGTCCGATCACGCGCTTGATGAACGATTTCGAGCGGTCGAGAGGATACCAGAAAACGATTACGTCGCCACGTCCGATCGGCTCGAAGCGATACACAAATTTGTTGATGAAGATCCGCTCCTGATCGCTCAAAAGCGGAGCCATGCTGGTGCCTTCGACTTTCACCGGCTGATACAGAAAAACGATGATCACCAGCGCGAGGCCGAGAGCGACGGCCAGGTCGCGCGTCCAGCTGCGCAGATCCTGGCGCAGTTGAGGAGCAGACAAATTTTCAGCAGGGTTCTGCGAGCCGGGATTGGAGATGTCGAGCATTTTCTATCTCGAAACTACTTTATTTATATCATGCTCTTAGATGCGCGCCAAGGCGTTGGGG
This sequence comes from uncultured Acidobacteriota bacterium, assembly GCA_963721825.1. GTDB lineage: Bacteria > Acidobacteriota > Terriglobia > Acidiferrales > UBA7541 > Palsa-295. The sequence continues at coordinate 477,485 of CAVRLE010000007.1, forward strand.
TTCCTGGCGAATCTAGTGACTTCCCAGCGCGAACTGGACCACGGCTAGTGAGGCGATGACGGCGGTTTCTGTGCGCAGGATATTTTCGCCTAGCGAGGCTTCTAGAAATCCGGCAGCGCGTGCCGACGTGATTTCATCCTCGGTCCAGCCGCCTTCCGGACCGACGGCTAGCGATAAGGTTGGTGGTGCTTGAGTCTTGGCAGTTGTGGCGCTAGTGGAGCGCACAGGCAAGAGTGCCTGTGCCACCGGAGGCGAATCCTGATCTAGGACTTTTCGCAAGGATTTGGCTTCACGGCGTTCCGAGAAAAAAACTTTAAGGCTTGCAGACGATTGTGCGAACGCTTTATCGGGTGGTAGGGCGGCGTGCAAGGCGGGCGACCGTAGGCGACGCGATTGCTGCGCGGCCTCCATGAGAATTCGATTCCAACGCTCGCTGCGCTTCGCTGCTGCCGCGATGAGGGCCTTATCCGTGCGGGCAGCAGCCAGCGGAATGATTTCGTCGACGCCGAGTTCTGTGGATTTTTCCAGGCACCACTCGAAGCGGTCGAACTTCACGATTGAAATTAGCAGCTCGATGCGAAACGCGGGCTCAGTAGTTTCTATCGGTTCGACAAGCGCAAAATCGATGCGGCTCGGTCCGCGCTTCGAGACCGCCACACGTTCGATGCGCGCGAGCCATACGCGCTGGCCGTCGCTCAACTCGTAAAGCTGTCCCGGCTCTGCGCGCAGGACGCGCCCGAGGTGCTCGGCGGCTTCGTCGCGCAGCGATGCCGACTCCTGCTCGAAGCGATCGACAAAGAATCGGCGGCGCATTGCAGTCTAGTGAAACTTCTTCTGCAATTCGTTCACGGATTCGAGGATCACATAGCCGACAATCGCGAGGCTCTTTGGGCTCACCTTATCAATCGTGTCCTGCGTGGTGTGCCAATATCCGGCATTTGTGTAGCCGTCGAGGTCGATGATGTCCACGGCGGGAACACCGCGGGAGAGAAAGGGTTGATGGTCGTCGGCAACTTGCGCTTCGCGGGAAGTGAAAATATCTCCGTATCCAAGACTGGCCGCCCTCTTCCACACGAGGTCCGTGAGCCACTTCGTCGAATCGGATTCGCGGTGAATTTCAAGATTCTTCTGTCCGATCATATCGGCCAGAATTACAGCCTTCACGCGCTTCAGGTCTCCGGATACGGCGAGGCGCGCTGCGAGTTCGCGGCTGCCGTACGTGTGATCGTCATCTTGATTCCAGTTGACGAAAGCTTCCTCGCCATCGAGGAACGCGATCCAGACAGCATTGGGCTGCTTCTTCGGGCATAGCAGGCGCGCCATCTCGAGCATGAGTCCGGTGGAAGAGCCGCTGTCTTCCGCGCCGACAAAATCCTTTACGGAACCCAAAGTATCGTAGTGGGTCATGAGCAAAATAATTCCGGGTCCTTCACCCGGCACTTTCGCGATGATGTTTTTCATCGCCACATCACCGACGGGTGTTTGCGCGTGGAAATCGTCTTCGTCCACCTGGCAACCGGAGCTTTGCAACTGCGCCTTTATGTATTGCTGCGCTCGACGGATGCCGTCGGATGCCGGCGGGCGCGGACCGATGGCGACGAGTTGCGCGACATGGTCAAACGCCTTGTTTCCATCGAATCCGCCCGTCTCGGAGGCAGGTGGAGCTGGCTCCGCGTTGAGCGTCTTGATGTTGAGGGTGGGCTTCGGGCTGTCCTGCGATGTTTGCGCCGCTCCCTTTTCCGCGGTATTTGAACCACCGACTTCGTGCCCGCACGCCACTGTGAGCAGAGTGACGAATGCCGCCGTGGCGAGCCATGCTGGTTTCCTGAATCGAATCACGCTGTTGGACCCTCTCCGCCAGCTAACGCGCGCGCGCGTTTTTTGCGAACTACAAAATACGAGACGATAATACCAATCACATATAACAGCACGAGTGCCGCCATGAAAATCAACATAGTGGTTGCGTCCGGCGTGGGCGCCGCAAAGGCCGCGAGTACTGTAATGATCAACATGGCATAACGAAAATTCCTTATCAGAAACTTCGGCGTAACGATGTTGAACACCGACAGAATGAAAATCACCACCGGCAACTCGAATATGATGCCGAGTCCGATCAGCACGATCAAAATCAGATCGAAATATTCGTTGATGCTGATCAGGGGCTTCACCGGCCCCGTGGTCCCCATACCGATCAGAAAACCAAGCATCGTTGGCAGCACGATGAAATAGCCAAAAGCGATTCCCGCCAGAAACAAAATCATCGAGGGGATGATGAAGCCGGCCACCGCACTTCGTTCGTGCTTGTAGAGTCCTGGCGCCACGAACTGCCATATCTGATAAAGCACCCACGGCATCGCAATCACGATTCCGAGATACAGACCCAGCGTGATGATCAGGCCCACGTAGCCAGCGGGGCTCGTGTAATACAGCTTGTCGTCCATCTGGTGCGCGCGCAGTGCGGCCTGCATAGGCTTGACGATGTAATCGATGAAATAGGGTGAAACGGCGAGGCCGGCAACCATCCCGATGCCGATACCGAGTAGCGAATTGACGAGCCGCTTGCGAAGGTCTACGAGGTGCTCGAAAAACGACATTCGACCACCGGCGTCTTCCTCGGGGCGCTGCGGCGGATTGGGGTCAGGCAGGGCGGGTGCCGCCATCGGTGGGTGTCTCGGAAGGGTGCTCGCTTGCGTTGGCGGATTCTTCTGACGAAATGGCTGGCTGAATCTGCGGCGGTTGGAACCGCACTTCCTGGTCAAGTTCCTGGCCAGCTGGTATCTGGCTAACTGCTGTCTGGCTAATTGGCTGATCGACTCGATCGGCTTCCGTGGATGCCGCTTGCTGGCCTTCTATTGGAGCCCCCAATTGGGGAGGCAGGGTCGGAACCGTGCCAGCTGCTGAATCTACCGCAGCTGACGGAACGGCAGTTATTGTGCCAGCGCTCGTGCCTGAACCGGGAGTTGATCCGCCAATTCGCCGGGTGTCGGATTCGCGCTCGAGATCCCGCATGTGGCCTTCGAACGTCGACCGGAGGTCCCCGGTAGCACGCCTGAATTCGGCCATCACTTTGCCGAGATTTCGGGCCAATTCAGGCAGCTTTTCAGGGCCGAAAACGACGAGCGCCACAACGAAAATGATAATCAGATGTGGGATGCTCAACATTTTTGCCCTCGGCGATGCCGTTTTTGCATCATAGAAGAGGCCCACAGGCCTGTCAAACGGCCCGCAAGTGATATGCTATACTTTCGGCTCGGGGCATAAAGCGAGGATCGATGGACGTGTCGCACTCTTCCAGGCGTGGAATCGTACTTTTGACCGCTGTACTCGTAATTTCAGCTCTCCTCGGCGGATGGTTCGGCCCGACGGTCAGGGCAACCGCAGCCGGATCGTCGGACATGCAGGATTCGGTGAAGAGTTTCACGCGCGTCCTCTCGATCGTGGAGCGCAATTACGCCGATCCCGTTGATGTAGATAAAGCCATTTACGACGGTGCCATCCCTGGAATGCTGCGCGTGCTCGATCCGCACTCGAACTTTTTCGATCCTCGCCAGTATGCACTTTTCCGCGAAGAGCAACAGGGCAAGTATTACGGCGTCGGCATGACGGTCCAGGGCCGCGATAACCAGACGATTGTGCTCGCGCCCTTCGTCGGCTCACCTGCCTACAAAGCCGGCATTCGCCCGGGCGACGTAATCCAAAAGGTGGACGGCAAAGCTTGCACCGGACTCACGACCACTGAAGTAGCCGACATGCTGAAAGGCGCCAAGGGCACCACGGTTCATATTTCGCTGGGCCGCGAAGGCTGGGACAAACCCATCGATGTAACCGTCGTTCGCGATGAAATTCCCCGTCCCGGCGTCGAATACTTCACGATGGCAAAGCCCGGCATCGGCTACGTGCGCGTGTCGACTTTCAACGAGACTACTGACAACGACCTGGCTGAAGCGCTGAAGCAGCTCGACGTTTCGAAGCTCGATGGACTAATCATCGACCTGCGCAACAACGGCGGCGGGCTGTTGAATCAAGCCGTCGGCATGGCTGATATGTTCCTCGACAAGAATGAGATCGTCGTTTCGCATCGCGGGCGGTCGTCGTCCGAGAAGCGCTATTACGCGCTGCGCGGGAATCAGGGAATTGAAGTTCCGCTCATCGTGCTGATCAACGGGCAGAGCGCTTCCGCCTCTGAAATCGTGGCGGGCTCGATACAGGATCACGACCGCGGCTTGATTGTCGGCGAGACGAGCTTCGGCAAGGGCCTCGTGCAGACACAGTATCCGCTGAGCGAAGACACGGCTTTGCTTCTGACCACGGCTCGTTACTACACGCCCAGCGGCCGCCTGATCCAGCGCGATTACAAAAACATCTCGCTCTACGACTATCACTACAATCCGAAGCCGCCTCGTACACCGGAAGTGAAGCTAACCGATAGCGGTCGCCAGGTCTTCGGTCAGGGCGGAATCACTCCCGACGACGCAGTGCCTGCACCCAAATTGAACGATTTCGAGCAGTCTCTCCTCCGCCGTGGCGTGTTTTATCCATTTCCGCAGGGCGTAGGCGATTTCGTGCGGCACTATCTGGGCGAGAAGCCTGAGATATCGAAGGACTTCGTGGCCGACGACGCGGTGATCACTCAATTCCGCAAATATCTCGACCAGCAGCACATCAAGTTCACCGAGCCTGACATTCAAGACAACCTGGCCTGGATCAAATGGAAGATCAAGCGCGAAGTATTCACCACGGTGTTCGGCTTGAACGACGGCTACAAGGTGGAGCTTCAGGAAGATCCGCAACTGCAAAAAGCGGAAGAGCTGATTCCGCAAGCCCGTGCGCTCTATCAAAACGCTCGCAAGATTGTGGCTGAACGCGGAGCCGGCCAGCCCAGTCATCCGTAGTGCTGGCGAGTTTTTCTTACACCAGACTACCTTCGTTCACTCGCGGCCTACGCCCAGCGCGTCGGCTACCCGGTTGATGTAGTTAAACCATGACGCAATCAGTGTAATCTGCAGAATTCCTCTGTCGTCGAAGCCTGCGGCGTGCAGCTTCGCGTGGTCGTCGCGGCTGATTTTCGTCGCATCCTTCGTGAGCTGCACCACAAAATCAAGCATTGCGCGATCCTGTTCGGATATTGCTGCGCTCCTGTAATCTTTCCTTAAAGCGGCCACAAGCTCGTCGTCCAGCGTAACGCGACGCAGAAACTCTGCGTGAGACTCGATTCAATAAAAGCACCGGTTCGTGACCGAGACGACAGTGGTGATCATCTCGTGCTGCCGCCGCGTGAGCGGCAGATCGGGTGACATAAGCGCTCCGAACGTCGCGAACGCATGGTAGAGCGCGTCGGGTATCAAGGTGTGTGACGCGACGATTCCGGACGGTCCATCCGTCGTGGGAAATACGGGCGCTTTGTACTCAGGTGGATATAGCGCGCGCTGATCTTCCATAGCGTGCATCAGTTTCTCGCTAGCTTCCGAATACGGTACAGTGCGAATCCAGGTCACTGGTTAAGTCCTCTCGATCTTGCGCGACTAGCGCTCCGCCAACTTTCGGCCTGCCCGGAAATCAGAGTGCTACCAAAGCCTAACTATTGCAGCCCACGGAACTTGGCCTCAACTCTTTTATCAGCGCGACTCCAACAAAAGTAAGCTTAATAGTACTAGACCCATGCAGATAGCGCCGGTAAAACGAATGGAAGACTGCCTCGTCTCCTTGGAGCGCGTCGTCGGTAAGTTTGCCACGGCTCAGTGGGTGCTCTTGGCTGCGTGGGTGGGATTTGTAGGCGTTTATGGGCTCGTATCTGTCACACTGCCTCGAAGCACGGCCCTGACGGTCTTTGGCGACATCGCTCAGTCACTCGCGGCCGGATTCGCATGCGCATGCCTGTTTATGAACGCCGCTTCGCAGGAGAGGCGCACACGCGCCTTCTGGCTGCTGCTAGGGGCTGGCTGCGCGACTTGGCTTCTGGGTCAGCTCATGTGGACGTATTTCGAGGTGATTCGCCGCGAGGAGGCCCCTAATCCATTCATCGGTGACGTGATTCTGTTCCTCCATCCGGTACCGATGATGTGGGCCCTTGCCCTCAAGCCACACGATCGTCGCGAAGACCCTGAGTTTCACATCGGTTACCTCGACTTTTCGCTGCTTCTGGTTTGGTGGGTCTATCTCTATCTCTTCGTTGTGATTCCATGGCAGTACGTCTCGCCGGACGTGATGGCTTACGGCATTAGCTACGATTACCTGGCCGCCGTCGAGAATGGCTTGTTGGCAGTCGGGTTCGCGGTTTTGATCGGCCGGTCGAAGGGTGTCTGGCGGGAGGTCTACGCGCACCTGTTCAGCGCCTCGATTTTGTATGCCGCAGGCTCGTACCTTGCCAATTGGGCCATCGACCGGAAGGACTATTACACCGGCAGCCCGTTCGACCTCCCGGTATTGGCTTCGTTTGTGTGGTTCGGAACCGCCGGAATCGTCGCATATCAACGCAAGCCGGTGGCCGGCCCGGTTCCGCGGCACCAGGAGGAGCGCAGCCGGTGGCCGGCTCGCGTAGCAATGACCGCCGTCGTGTCCATCCCGATTATGGCGCTATGGAGCCTGCGCTACAGTCCTAACCGCGAAGCCGTACGCACTTTTCGCATCGGAGTTACACAAGTAACTCTTCTAGCGGTCACGGTGCTGGCATTCTTGCGCCAGCGGCTTGTGGATCGCGATCGCACTCGATTGCTCGAGGCTTCGCGCGATTCCCTCGAAAATCTCAAACACATTCAGTCGCAAATGATTCAAACGGAAAAGCTCGTCTCGATAGGCCAGCTTGCGGCTGGCGCGGCACATGAAATCAATAATCCGCTCACTGGCATTCTCGGCTATTCCGACCTGCTCGCCGACGATCCGGCACTGGGCGACCGGCAGCGCCAGGTGGCGGAAAAAATCCGCATGCTCGCTCGCAGGATCAAATCACTCGTCACGAGCCTGCTGAGTTTTGCGCGTCGCGTCCCGATCGAGAAAACCGACCTCGACATCAATCAAGTGATCGGCAACGCTCTCCACCTAAGCAACCTCGATTTGCGCGGAAAGAAAGTAATCATCGAGACAGCGACCGACCCGAAATTGCCCGCTGTGCGCGGAGATGCAAACCAGATTCTTCAAGTTTTCTTCAACCTGATGAGCAATGCCGTGGACGCCCTTGAAGAAGTGGGCGGTGGCAAACTCGTGATTCGCACCGATCATAATCCTGAAAGAGTCTTCATCGAGTTTTCTGATACTGGCCCGGGAATCAAATCTCCCCATCAGGTGTTTGATCCGTTCTTTACTACCAAGCCGGTGGGCAAAGGAACCGGCCTCGGCCTCAGCATCTGCTACGGAATCGTCCAGGAGCATGGCGGCCATATCGAGTGCTTCAATCGCCCCCAGGGAGGCGCCACGTTTCTGGTTAACTTCCCCGCTGTTGTGGATGGCCATCCTGCCACACCGGCACCCGCCGATCCGGATATTGCAGCCGTCTCGAATATGCTCACCCCCTGAAATTAGTAGTTCCCTTCCCCGCTTGGTGCTAGATTTTCGAAACTCCATTCGAGGTGACTATGCGCCGAGCTCTTATGTGCTTGTGTCTGGTGATTCTCACACTTTGCTACTGTACAAGCAGCCGCGCGGCTGAGCCGCCGGTAAAGGCGCTGCGCTTCGGAAAGCTGGTCGATGGCAAGGGTAAAGTATGGACCGATGCGATCGTAATCATCCGTGGAGAGCGCATCGGCGATATCACAACGGACGCTTCGAAGATTCCTGCAGGCGCTGAAGTAATCGACTTGCGACGTTACACCGCGATTCCCGGATTAATCGACGTACACACGCACATCACCTACTACTGGGACCAAACCTCAAACGTACATCCTTTTGACCAGCAGAGCGGATCGCGCCTTCCGGCTGTCACCGTTCTTCTCGCACAGGAGAATGCACACCGGACTCTTGAAGCCGGCGTCACCACGGTGCGCGATCTGGGCGCGAACGATTGGGACGATATCGCGATGCGCGACCTGATCAATCGCGGCTCCATGATTGGTCCGCGCATGTTCGTCGCAGGGTACGGCCTCTACGTCGCGGACTCGCCGCCGCGCCCCGGGTACACTACGCCCCCGGGCGGCCGTGCCGACAATCTTGGCGACGTGATGCGCGTGATTCGCGAGGAAGTTGCGGCAGGCGTCGATGTAATCAAGATGTACGGGTCAACGGGAACCGACAAAGACGTCACCGGCTTCCAGACCTACACGTTCGATGAAATGAAAGCCGCCGCAGATCTCGCGCACAAATACGGCAAGCGTCTGGCTGTCCATAGTTATGGTCCAGACGGCGCAAAGGACGCCGTGCGCGCAGGTACAGATTCCGTGGAGCACGCCACGGATATGGATGACGCAACGATCGCGGAAATGGCGAAGCGCGGCACCTTTTACGTCCCGACAATCGACCACAACCGCTATTACGTTGACAACTACGTCGCGTTCGGCTGGACGCCCGCCATCGCAGATGGGCTCAACGATTACATCCGCCGCAATTTCGCTACCGCTCAACGGGCATTCAAAGCGGGAGTGAAATTCGCCATGGGTTCCGACGCCCTCTTCACCATGTGCGGCCAAAACACTCGTGAGCTCGGCTGGTTCGTGAAACTCGGCATGACGCCCGAGCAAGCGCTCGCTACGGCCACGACCAACGCCGCGGCGCTGCTCGGCAAAGAGAAGGAACTCGGCGCCATCGCACCCGGATATTTCGCCGATTTAGTCGCCGTCGAAGGCGACCCGCTGGCAGATGTAAACGTCACAATCAGCAACGTCCGCTGGGTCATGAAGGGTGGTGCAATCGTCGTCGATAAGACGAAATAACCGCGCACCTACCGACGCCTATCCACTGCTAATCGTTTGACGACACGGCCTTCGCATTCTGAAGCAGAGCTTTTCCGTGCGGTTCATACTGGTATTCGTCGAGACCCGAGATTCTACCCTCGGAAACTCGATGGAGAATCTGCATGGACGCTCCAACCGCTCCAGACGTGCTATCGACGAAGCTAGATACTGCACCATCATCCGAGTCTGTGCCCGTTGCCCCGTCAGCGCCAGGAGCGGCTGTACCGGGAGCTGCTTCGCCCGGGCGCCCCGCCGCGCAGATCGTCCGCACACCCGCGCTGATTGCCTCCATGATCGCCGCCGCTAAAGATGCCAGCGATTTGATCTTTTCTCCCGGCCGCGCGCCGCAGGTGGACATGCACGGTGGCCTGATCCAGCTAAAGATTCCCGGTGTCGGCGTTCTCACTCCGGAAGACACTGCGCGTATCGCCGCGGATTTGATCGGACGAAATTCGATCGCCTTGCAAAAGCTGAAAGAACAGGGCTCCTGCGACATTTCCTACAGCCTGCCGAAAGTTTCGCGATTCCGCGTCAACGTCTTCACCCAGCGCGGCACCTGCGCCATCGTTATGCGCGTAATTCCCAGTTCGATACCTGACTTCAAATCGCTGAACCTCCCAGAGCAAATTTCTGAAGCCGCAAACCTGCGCAACGGCATCGTCCTCGTCACGGGTCCCACCGGCAGCGGAAAGTCTTCAACACTCGCTGCCATCCTGAATAAGATCAATGAAGAAAAGGCGTATCACGTCATCACCATCGAAGACCCCATCGAATTCCTGCATTCGCACAAGCGCGCCACAATTCACCAGCGCGAACTTCACAGCGATACGCCGAGTTTCGCACTTGCCCTTCGCGCTGCTCTGCGGCAGGCGCCCAAGGTGATCTTGGTCGGTGAAATGCGCGACAAGGAAACGATCGAAGTCGCGCTCGAGGCTGCCGAGACCGGCCACCTCGTCTTCTCGACCTTGCACACCACGGATGCTTCCAAGACGATCGAGCGCATCATCGGTGTATTTCCCCTCAGCGATCAGAACGCCATCCGCAATCGCCTTGCAAAAGCGTTTCGCTTCATCGTCTCTCAGCGCCTGATTCCCCGCCTTGATGGAAAGGGCCGCGTGGCCGCATTCGAAGTTCTGAAGTCCACGATGCGCACACGCGACTATGTGGAAAAGGGCGAAACAGAGGGAAAATCGCTGCTCGATGCAATGCGTGATGGCGAAACCGAAGGAATGCAGTACTTCGACGGCGAAATCGAGAAATTCATTCGAGCAAAACTCATCGATCTGGAAACGGGCCTTTCCTACGCAACGAATGCTGGCAACCTGCGCCTGCAAATCGCTGACCTGAGAGAGGGCGACGATGAAAACAACTTTCCGTCCTCGGTGATCAAGCCCGTGCCGCTACGCGAAAAGGAGGACGAAATCGAGCGGTAGCCAGAAAGATCGGTCGCTAAATTGATATGCCGCTGATCGAGATCATCTGTAGCGTTGGCTGGTCCCCAAAATCGAAGGGCATCCTGCTGGCTCTTTCGCTTACGTCAGCCGCAATCATGCACGATCAATCCGAGATAGGTGAATCGACGATTCCGGCGCCATGGGTAGCAATTCGTGGTGGACGTGGGGGGGATCGAACCCCCGGCCTCATCGTTGCGAACGATGCGCTCTCCCAGCTGAGCTACACGCCCACGGTGCGAATAATTCTAGCAAACGCGCGCAGCACTACCAAACGCGATTCCGTAAGCGATTGTTACATCGCGAGCGCTTTCTGCGCCTGCGCAATCACATCCGCAGTTTTCGTCGCGTCCGTCACGCTGCCCTGCGCGAAGTCCTTTGCCCCGCCGCCCTTGCCGCCGAATTGTTTCAGCGTGTCGCGGAGCAGCGCTCCCATGTCGTGCGGCAATCCTTTCGTCTGCGCGAAGACCACGTGACCGCTAGCGCGACTGGCAAGCAGCGCGACTACGGGCGCTTCTGCAACAAGCTTTGCGGCCAGCAACCCGAGATAGCCTTGTGTCGCTTCCTCCAGCGCCGAAGCAACCACGCGCACTCCGCTCGCTCCCACCTGCGCTCTCTGCAGTTCTCGCGCTTCATGTTCGGCCAGCCGTTCTTCAAGGCGCTTCACCGCTCCATGCTGAACGCGCCGCTCTCCAATCAACTTGCCAAGCATTGCGGGCACTTCCACCAATCCGCAACTCAACAGTGACCCTGCCTGATTCAACGTCGAGAAATCGCCACGCGCCGCCGTAAGCGCCCGAAATCCGCACACGAATTCGATACGGCACTGATCCCTTCGCCGCTCGAGCTTGCGAATCAGCAGCAAGCCCGCCTGTCCCGTGCGCTCGAGATGCGTTCCGCCACACGGCTGCCGGTCGAACCCCTCCACCTCGATCGCACGCAAAACTCCCTCGCGCTCCACGTTCTTGCGAATCCCTGCCTCGGCCAACTCCTCCGCCGTTCCGAACCGAATCACCACCGGCTTGTCCTCGAATATCACATCGTTCACGCGTCGCTCCGCCTTTTCAAGGTGCTCCGCCTTCACGGCTGGCGTATCCAGATCGATCGTCGAAATCTCTTTGCCCAGATGAAACGAAACCGTCTGAAATCCGAATAGCTCGATGAACGCGGCCGAAAGCAGATGCTGCCCGGTGTGTTGCTGCATGTGTTCGATACGTCGCGGCCAATCGATCACGCCGTGGACGGGCCCTACCGGAATCGCTGCCGATGCGTAATGCACCACCTTGTGCTCCACGTCGGCCACTTCGATCACCGGCACATCGCCGAGCTTGCCTGTATCGTGCGGCTGCCCGCCCGATGTTGGATAAAACGCCGTGCGATCGAGCACGATTTTCCAGCGCTCGCCATCCTTCTCGCACGAAATCACCTGCGCATCAAACTCGCGCAAAAACGAATCGTGATAGTAGAGCCGCTCTGTCCCTTCAGCTTCAGTCGCCATCGTCAATTCGCGCCCAACGCCTTCTGCCACGCCTCAGTATATTTATAGCCGCACCCAGTATTAAAAAGCACCACGCGCTCATGCGGCTTGATCCAGCGTTCCTTCGCCAGCTTCCTCGCCGCCACCACCGTCGCTGCCCCCTCGGGCGCGGCAAAAATTCCCTCCATCGACGCAAGTTCCTTCCCCGCCGCCAGCATCTCCTCATCCGTCGCCATCACCGCAGTTCCCTGCGTGGCTCGTACTCCTGCCAGCACCAGAAAATCTCCCAGCGCCTTCGGCACGCGCAATCCCGACGCAATCGTCGCCGCATTCTGCCACGGCGGCGCGCTCGCTTCCCCGCGCGCATACGCTTCGACAATCGGCGCGCAACCCGTCGCCTGCACCACCACCATCCGCGGCCGCTCGCGCCCAATCCATCCCATTGCTTCCATTTCCTCAAACGCCTTGCACATTCCAATCAATCCGACGCCGCCGCCCGTCGGATAAATAATCACGTCCGGCAACTCGCCGCCAAACTGTTCCCACAACTCATACGCCATCGTCTTCTTGCCTTCGATCCGATACGGCTCCTTAAGCGTCGATACCTCGAACCATCCTTCTTTCTCCTTGTGCTCGCCGACGTAGCGCCCGCAATCCGAAATCAGCCCGTCAAGCTTGCGCACATCCGCGCCAAACGCCTCGCACTCCATCATATTCGCGCTCGGCGTATCCGATGGCATCACGATCACGCACGGAATCCCTGCAGCGGCCGCATACGCCGCCAATGCCCCGCCCGCATTGCCCGCCGTCGGAATCGCAAGCGCCCTCGCGCCCAGCTCTTTCGCGCGCGTCACCGCCGCCGATAGCCCTCTCGCCTTAAACGAGCCCGTCGGATTCAGCCCCTCGTCCTTGACGTACACCGCATCGAGCCCCATCCGCCGCCCCAGCCGCTGCGCATGAATCACCGGCGTCATCCCCTCGCCCAACGACACCGCCTCGCGCGCCGGCAGCACCTCCGCATACCGCCACATGTTCGCCGGCCGCGATTTCAACGCCTCGCGCGTCAATGTCCGCGCCGCCTTCGCCAGATCGTAACGCGCCAGCAAAGGCCCGCCGCAGGCGCACAAATTCTGCAGCTTCTCGTGCGAGTATTTCTCACCGCATTTCGAACACTCAAGATGCGTAATGGTCGTGGGAAGAAAATCAGTCATGTCAAAACGAGAATATCACACGCTCCCAGCGCCATTCGGTAGCGTCAGCCGCGAATCGCGAAGATTTCTCGAGGAGTTGCACTGGAAACCACGTCGATGGTTCCAGCGCAAGGCTACTTCGGCAGAGCCGTCAGCTCCGCGTCATCCTTCTTCCAGAAAAACTCCGGGAATTTCTTCTCCGTAGGCCACACTTCGTCCAAAGTCTCCGCCGAATACACCACGCCATTCTTCACCACATACTGCAGATCCCGCGAATTGCGAATGTCGTCCAGCGGATTCGAATTCAACACCAGCAAATCCGCCAACTTCCCCGGCTCGAGCGACCCAATCTGCTTCTCAAGCCCGATGCTCTCCGCCCCACTCATCGTCGCCGAATAAAGCGCCTGCCCAGGAGTCATCCCGCCCGATCGCAGCATCCACAATTCCCAGTGCGCCCCGATTCCCTGCTGCTCCCCGTGCGAGCCCAACGCCACGTGTCCGCCGTTGCGAACGATTCCAGCCGCTCCCTGCGCGATCAGCGGAAACGAATACTCTTCGTCGAACAGCAGCACGCGCCGCCGGGCCACGCTATCCACCTGCTCATGCGGCGTAAAACGCATCACTTTCGGATCGGCGTGAATATCCATCCGCTGCCGCCAGTAAAATTGCCCGAACTCGCCTCCATAGGAAACAATCAGCGTCGGCGTGTATGTTGTTCCGGCCTGCGCTTCCAGTTGGATCACGTCCTTATAAATCGGCACGATCGGCAAACTGTGCTCCACGCCCGTATACCCGTCGAGCACCATGCTCAAATCCGTTTTCAAATCGCCGCCGCCTTCCGCTGTGATGTTCACTCCTTCCTTCCCGGCCGCCATCACCAGCCACTGCCGCTGAATTCTTCGCGGCTGCATGTATTCCTTCAACGAATCGGCGCCGTGCGTCTTATAGCGCTTCACCAGATTATCTGCATCCTCTGCGCTTGCGATTCCGCCCGCAGTCGTGGTGATCGCAGTGCCAGTCGAATAAATTCGTGGCCCTGCCAAATCCCCCACCGCCACAAGTTCGCCCTGAGCAAACACAGTGTTCGACTCGATCGATGGATCGCGCGTGGTCGTTACCCCATACGCGAGATTCTCCGCATACGACCACTCCTCATTCGTCATCTCCGGCCGCTCGGTTTTCAAATGCGAATGAATATCCACGAACCCCGGCACAATCGTCTTGCCGCTCACGTCGATCACTTTCGCACCAGCAGGCGTCGAGATACTTCCCGACGCGCCAATCGCCTTGATCCGATTGTTCTCGACTAAGATATCGCCTTGCGCGATCACCTCATCGCCTTTCATCGTCACGATCCGCGCACCACGCAAGAAAAGCTGTCCTTGCGGCGTATCGCGCGGCACCTGCAGCGAAATCGCAAACGTCTCCGGCTTCCAATTTTCCGGTTTGTCTTTTTCAGGTTTCGGCGCATTCAACACAATATCGCGCTTCACGCGGTAGAAGTCATTTCCAAAACTCCACGTCAGCGTCTTCCCTCCGTCCGCCCAGTAGAGATAATTCGCTCCCTCTTTCGTCAAGCGCCGCAGCGGCACTTCCGGAGTCTTGAAGTTGATGTTCACCGTCGCGTCTCCCACCTTTGGAAACGCAGCCAGATACGCGTCGTAGCGATTCTGAATCGCCAGCCATTCGCCGTCCTGCGACGGAACAATCAGCACAAATCTGCCGTCTACATGGATATGCGTCTTCTTGTCGACGCCATCGAGCCGCACCGATTTCAGCAGACGCGCCGGCGGCGTCGGCGTTTCGACGGGCCCAGCCGGGACGTCCTCCATGTAGTACACGCGCGTTCCATCGTTATTAAACGTAGGCTGCTGGTATCCCTCCGGTAGAGTCACTACCTTGTGGCTCTCTCTGCCATCCGCTGCCACCCACCGGATTTCGCGCACTTCGCTGTCCCTGCGTCCACCGTCCTCTGAGAGCCATCCGTGCTTCGATCCCATCACAAAAAGCAGTTTGCTCCCATCCGGTGACCACTGCGGCGCCGAATAATATCCAGCCACAGCACTAATTTTTGTGGCGTTGCCACCCGCCGCAGGAATTTTCCAAAGCTCGCCGCCATCCGCATCCGACCACGTCACATACGCAACCCATTTCCCGTCCGGCGAAAATGCCGGTTCGTATTCGCGCCCCTCGCCCTTCGTCAGCCGTCGCGGCTTGCCATCCGGCAAATCCATCACCCAAATTTTCCCCACCGCGCTGAACGCGATCCGTTTCCCATCGGGCGATTGGTTCGTCCATCGCATCTGGTGCACCGTCAGCGCCCCGTCGTCCACTGCGTAGTCCACATGCACGCGCGGCCCCAGATCCAAATCCACTTTCGCGCTGAACGGAATCGTCGCCACCTGCCGCGTCCCCAATTCAACGCGCTGGATGTGCCCATCGTGCGTGAAGATCACCGCCTTCGAGTCCGGCGTGAACGCGTAGCCGGGCAACAGATCGTTCACCGCGAAGCCCTCTTGATCGTCGCGCTGAATCGGAAGCGCCAGCCAGTGCTCCTCGAGCGTCGCCAGATCGCGAATCCGCAAACCCGTCTTGGCATCCTGTCGCGATGCGTACACCAGCCACTTCCCATCGGGCGACACGATCGGCCGCAGTCCGCCGCCATACTCCGACGTCAGTCTCTCAATCTCGCCCGTTTCGCGATTGAAACTCATCACCTGAAACTTCCCGATGTCCGCGTTGTACTGAAATCGCCCCGCATGGCTTGAAAAATAAACGAGCTTGCCGTCCGCCGAAAAAACCGCTCCCGAACTGATCTGCGTCTCACCTTTGCCGCCCTTCACCAGTTCCACGCCCTTGCCGCCATCCTTGTGGAACATCCAAAGACTCGTGTAACGCAAATAATCCGTCGGTCCCGGATACTGCCCGTATTTCCGCACCACGATGTAGTTCCCGTCGGGTGACCACGCGGGCGATCCCAGCTGATCGTCCGTCTCTTCGCTCACCTTTCTCGCTTCCTTGCCCTCGATCTGCGACCCATCCACGTTGATCAGCCAGAGATTGTCGCTGCCATTCCGGTCGCTGATAAACGCAATCTGCTTTCCATTCGGTGAAAATCGCGGCTGGCAATCCCAGGCAGGCCCGCTCGTCAATCGCTTCGCATCTCCACCCGTCGAAGGAATCAAATAAAGATCGCCAAGCAAATCGAAAACGATTTGCTTCCCATCGGGCGACACATCAATCGACATCCAGGTGCCCTCGTCCGTCGTGAAACTGATCTTGCGCGTCGTCTTCAGCGGCAGCGTCTCTTCTTTCTTCTCATCCTTTTTGTCATCTTTCTTCTCATCCGCCTGCTGCTTGGCACCCGATTTTGACTGCTCATCCCGCAGCCACGACGCAGCGCCCTTCGCGCCAATCGCCGCGAAAAATACAGCCAGTGCCAGCAAGAGTCCCGCACGCCGCATCACCCGCGCATTGTTCACAGTAGAAATCATTCAGGAAGCTCCCTCCCAGTAGCAGCAGCGGCCATAGTGCCTGTCTCGGCGCGCAACAAACCGCCGATTGTAACCTATGCCGCAAGAAGACCCACACCCGTGCATTGCCAGTTTCAGACGCAACAGCGCCCAAATCGTTTCACTCGAGGTTACGTGTTTTTGGATAGGCGTGGCTTGCCTTTACGAAACAAGTCAGCCCACTCACCGGTTTTGGCGTTAGAATCTCCCGCCAACCAGGAGAAACCATGCGTCGCTGCGCAAAAACTCTACTCGCACTCACTATAGCAATCGCCTCGGCGCTCATTGTGCCCGCTGCCACCCCACCCGACACATACATCCGCGCCGGCCATCTCCTCGATGTCCGCGCAGGAAAAATGCTCAGCAACCAAATTATCGTCATCCACGGCGACAAAATCGCCAGCATCACCCCAGCCGACCAAGTCCAAATCCCAGCGGGCGCCAACGTCATCGACCTCACTCAATCCACCGTCCTGCCCGGCCTCATCGATTGCCACACCCACATCATGCTCGCCGACACCGACGACTCCCACTACGACGACATCCTCCTCAAGCAATCCTGGCAATACCGCACCATCCTCGCCACTCTCAACGTGAAAAAAGATCTCGAAGCCGGCTTCACCGCCATGCGCGACGTCGAAACCGAAGGCGCCATGTACAGTGATGTCGACGTTCGCAACGCCATCAATCAGGGCCTTATCCCCGGTCCCCGCCTGAAAGTTGCCACGCGTGGCATCTCTACCACAGGAGGCTACGGCCTCGAAGGCTACTCACCGGAAGTAACCGTCCCCATCGGCGTGCAAACCATCGACGGACCCTATGAAGCACGCAAAGCCGTTCGCGAACAATTCAACTACGGCGCCGACCTGATCAAAATCTACGGTACCGATCGCTACAGCTTCACGCCCGACGGAAAAATAAAGAGCATCGCCGATTTCAGCCTCGAAGAAACCGACGCCATCGTTGACGAAGCTCGCCTCAAAGGCATCAAAGTCGCCTGCCACGCCTACGACGGTCCCGGACTCCACTACTGCATCGACGCTGGTGTCGCATCCATCGAGCACGGAATCCAGCTCGACGACGAAGCCATCGCCAAAATGGTGAAAAAGGGAATCTATCTCGTCCCCACTCTGTATGTGTATTCAGGAGCCCTCGAAAAGGCCGATCTCGCTATGTCCGGAGGAAAGACTAGTCGCCTGGAAATACACGAAGTGAGTTTCAAAAAGGCTCTCGCCGCAGGCGTGAAGATCGCTTTCGGCACCGATGCCGGCCCATTCCCCCACGGCACGCAAGCAATCGAATTCGAATGGATGACGCGCTACGGCATGGCCCCGCTCGACGCGATCCACGCCGCCACAATCAACGCCGCCGACCTGATGGGCTGGGCCGACCAAATCGGCTCAATCGAGCCAGGCAAATTCGCCGATATGATCGCCGTAAACGGCGACCCACTATCCGACATCAAGCTGCTAGAGCAGGTAAAATTCGTAATGAAAGGCGGCCAAGTAGTCCGCAACGACAAATAATCTTCAAACTGTCGCAGCCCGACTCACGCACACCAGCCCCGCATTCCTCGACCGCCGCCGCGTCCATTCCGTACCGCCGGTTTATCCTGAGCATCGAAGGGGGTCCCGCCGGCTCTTTTGACTTTTCTTATTCGCGTCCCGTTCGAAGCAAGCAACCACACTTAGAGCCGACCAAAGCGCCGTAGGCGCGACATAATTTAGCCCAGCGCGCAAGCCGCTAGGCACCCAACAACAAATTAATCCCGAGCGCCGTAAGCGCGGCACAGAAACGGGCCATCTGCGTCGATCAGCCCCCAATCGCCTTCAGGCTCTCCCCCGCCGCCCCAATCGTCCGCTCAATATCCTCATCGCTATGCGCCGCCGAAACAAACAACGCCTCAAACTGCGATGGCGCAATAAACACCCCGCGCGAAAGCATCTCCCCAAAAAACGCCGCATACATCTTCGTATCTGACCGCTTCGCCCCCGAATAATCCGTCACCGCATCACCCGTAAAAAACATCGTCATCAACGACCCCACAGCATTCACACTCCCCGCCACGCCGCTCTCCTTCAACGCTCCACGCAACCCCTCCGCCAACCGCCCCGCCTTCCGATTCAAATCCTCATAAAACCCAGCCACCTCAAGCTTCGGCAAGGTAGCCAATCCAGCCCGCATCGCCAGCGGATTCCCAGATAGCGTCCCGGCCTGATAAACCGGCCCCAGCGGCGCCACCATCTCCATAATCTCAGCGCGCCCTCCATACGCCGCCACCGGCAATCCGCCGCCGATAATTTTCCCCATCGTCGTCAAATCCGGCTCAATGCCAAAAAGCCTCTGCGCCCCACCATGCGCGGTCCGAAATCCCGTAATCACCTCATCCAGAATCAGCAGCGCCCCATCGCGCTTCGTCAACTCGCGCAACCGCTCCAGAAATCCGCGCGCCGGCGCCACCACGCCCATGTTCGCCGCCACCGGCTCCACAATCACCGCCGCAATCTTGCCGGTGTGCTCCTTGAAAATCTCCTCCACCGCCTCCGCATCGTTATACGGCGCATTTAGCGTCAGCTTTGCCAACGCCTCCGGCACTCCCGGGCTCGACGAAATTCCCAGCGTCGCCAGCCCCGACCCAGCCTCCACCAAAAAACTGTCCGAATGCCCGTGATACCCACCCTCGAATTTCAAAATCAAATCCCGCTTCGTAAATCCGCGCGCCAACCGAACCGCGCTCATCGTAGCTTCCGTCCCTGAGCTGACAAACCGCATCCGCTCAATCGACGGCAACGCCTTCGCAATCTGTTCCGCCAGTTCGATCTCGAGCGGCGACGTCATCCCATAACTCGTGCCGAGCTTCGCCTGCTCCCCCACAGCACGCACCACATCCGGATGCGCATGCCCCAGAATCAGCGCCCCCCACGAACACACATAGTCGATATATTCGCGCCCATCCACATCGTAGAGCCGCGCCCCCTCCGCCCGCTCGATCACCAGCGGCGTCCCGCCCACAGCCCGAAACGCCCGCACCGGGCTATCCACCCCGCCTACGAGAATTTTCTTCCCCCGCTCGAATACTTCCGTCGATTTGGGGCGAGCATTAGCTTCAGTTCCCTGTTTGGAAGCGTGTGTTGGTCGAGTCGCCATAGTTAATCGGCTAAAATAACACCGGGTGAAGATAAGGCGAAGAAAAACCTGTCGTAACTGCAGCAACTGGGTTGCAGCAAAAAGCACGATGCGAGCAGTTCAGCTCCGCTCCGATGCCAGTCACGCCCGCCTCAGCAATGTTTCAACCACCGCGCCACATCCTTGGCGTGATACGTCAGCACAATCTCCGCCCCAGCCCGCTGAATACTTGTCATGATCTCAAGCACCACGCGCTGCTCGTCAATCCAGCCATTCCGCGCCGCCGCCTTCACCATCGCAAACTCGCCGCTCACGTTGTATGCCGCCACCGGCACATCAAACCTCTCCCGAACCCGCTGAATAATATCGAGATACGGCAGCGCGGGCTTCACCATGATCATGTCCGCACCCTCTTCAAGATCGAGCGCCACCTCGCGCAACGCCTCCCGCGCATTCGCGGGATCCATCTGGTAGCTCCGCCGATCACCAAACTGCGGCGCCGACTGCGCCGCCTCGCGGAACGGCCCGTAAAACCCAGAACAATACTTCGCCGCATACGAAAGAATCGCCACATCCTCAAATCCATTTGCGTCAAGTTTCTGCCGTATCGCGCCCACGCGGCCGTCCATCATGTCCGACGGCGCCACGATGTCCGCCCCCGCCCGCGCATGCGACAGCGCCGCGGCAGCCAGCCGCTCCACGCTCGGATCGTTCGCCACGTCACCCTTTTCGATTACGCCGCAATGTCCGTGGCTAGTGTATTCGCACAGGCAAACATCCGTGATCACCAGCAGGTCGAGCTTCGCTTTGCGAATGGCTTCAATCGCGTGCTGCACCGCGCCATTCGGATCCGACGCCTCGGAGCCCACTTCATCCTTCTTGTCCGGCAATCCGAACAAAATCACCGCCGGAATTCCGAGCGCCGCCACTTCGCGGCACTCTTCCACAATTTGGTCCACCGACTGCTGGAAAATTCCCGGCATCGAACTCACTTCCGTTCGCACTTTGGTCCCCGGGCACGCAAACATCGGATACACCAGCCCGCTCGTCGAAAGCCGCGTCTCCCGAACGAATCCCCGCAGCGCTTCGGTGCGCCGCAATCGCCTCGGTCTGTGAGTCGGAAATGTCATGCGTCCCTCACGTCCTCGAACCCTTCGCTAAAACTTGCCGCTGATAGTGCTTCGCGATTGCATCAGCCAGCCCCGCGGCGGACGACTCGTTCGCCTCAATCGCCACTCGCGCTGCAGCTTCACGCAATGCGCTTGCCGTCGTTGACCCAATCGCCGCAAAATCCACTCGCGACGAAAGTTCCGCCAGGCGCTTCGCGCCCATTACATCGCTCAGATTGTGATACGCCGATGGGCTGGCGAAAACAATCGCGTCCACTTCAGCTCGCTGCACCCGATCCACGATCCCTGCGTCGAGCGACTCGGGCACTGCCGTTCGGTACGCGACCACTTCGGTCACCTGCGTTCCGGTTTCCCGCAGCAAATTCGGCAAGCGATCATCCGCTCGGTCGCTTCGAGGCAGCAGCACACGGCCGTTTCGCAGCGAAGCCGCTAATTCACGCGCCAGCCCCTCGCCGCTGTGATCTTTCGCGACGTAATCCACTCGAAAACCAGCCTCGGCAGCGGCTTGCGCGGTCGCTGGTCCCACCGCCGCGATCGAAGGCTTCTCAGCCTCCAGAACCTTCGGGTCGAGCCTTAATTCGCGCACACGCTGCGCGAGAAATCGAACCGCATTCTGGCTCGTCAGCAGAATCCAGTCAAATTCTCGAATCGTTCGCAGCGCCGAATCCACCGGCTGCCAGTCCGAAGGCGGCGCGAAACTCACGGTTGGCAATATGAGAACTTCCGCGCCTAATCTCTCCAACTCACAAATCAGTTCACCAGCTTGCTCGGGCGCGCGCGTCACGACGATGCGCTTTCCCGCCAGCGGCTGGCTAGCTCTGTCCAACGGACCTTCCCGCGAGCTGCAAAATCCGGCCCGCTCCAGCGTCCAGCAACTTCTTCGCGACTTCGCGTCCGAGCGCTTCCGCTTCCTTCTCCGAGCCGCAAGTTGCCGACCCGCTGCGGCGAACGCTTTCCGCACCATCGGCCGACAGAACGCACGCGTCGAGAACGAGTTCTCCGCCCTCGAATCGGCCCCAGGCTCCGAGAGGCAACCGGCAACCGCCCTGCAAATTCGCCAGCACCGTTCTCTCCGCGGAAACTGCGAGCGAAGTCGGGCCATCAACCAGTTTCATGACGAAGGAGAATTCGTCTGCGCGCGATGCGAGAAATTCCAGTCCCAGCGCGCCCTGTCCCACAGCAGGAAGCATAATTTCCGGCGGCAGAATTTCTGCGATGCGGTCGGAGGCGTTCAAGCGGTCGAGTCCCGCTTTCGCGAGGACCATAGCGTCCACCTCACCGCTAGCAACTTTCCGAAGGCGGGTATCCACATTGCCCCGCACTTCGACAATTTGAAAATCGCTTCGGAACTGACGAAGCTGCGATGCGCGCCGCAGGCTGCTGGTGCCAATGCGCGCGCCTTGTGGCAGCTTGTTCAGCGATTCACCGTGCTGCGAAACAAGCGCGTCGCGCGGATCCTCTCGTGGAAACACAATCGCGATTTTGCACACTTCGGAAAACTCGGTAGGAACATCTTTCGTGCTATGCACTGCCAAATCCGCTCGGTTGTCAATCAGCGCATCCTCGAGTTCCTTCGTAAAGATGCCGCGAATCCCGATCTGTTCGATCTGCGCGGCGGCAAACCGGTCGCCGGATGTTTTCACAACCACTATCTCGCTTTCGATTCCGAACGATTTGGCGAGCGCGTCGCGCAAATGATTGGCCTGCCAGAGCGCGAGTGCGCTGCCGCGTGTGCCAATGCGCAGTGGTTTCAATTTTTGTCCTCGTCCTTCGCGGCGTCCAAGCCGAATAGATGCCGCAACGCATCAAGCCCCGCCAGATGCCCGCGCATCTCGCGGCTGCGCCGCAGCTTTTGCGAAGGCTGCTCGAGTACACGCTCTATCAACTCCTCGGTGATGTGCGCAATCCGCGCGCGCTCTTCGGGCGAGACGTCGTTCATCTCAGCCAGCTTTTCCCGGATGAGCATTTTGCGGTGCTTATGAAAACTATCGCGCAAATCGTCCACGATCGAACCGGCCTCCAGCGCCGCGCGCCAGGATTCGAATTTCGAAATATGCTCGGCGACGATCGCTTCGGCTCGCGGCACTTCCGATTCGCGCGCCTTTTTATTCTGCTCGACGATCTCGCCAAGATCGTCGATGTTGTAGAGATAGAGGTTGTAAAGCCCCGCCGCGTCGTCGGTAATATTGCGCGGCACGCCAAGATCTACGACGAACATTGGCCGTCCTTCACGGGCCGAGATCGCCCGCTCGAGCAATGCTCGCGTCAGAACAGCGCCAGAGCCTCCGACGGACGCGATCACGATGTCCGGCACTCCGAGAACGCGTTCGAGCGAAGACCACTCGATCGCTTCGCCGCCCATTTTCCTGGCCAATTCTTCTGCGTGGTCAAGCGAGCGATTCACCACTCGCAATCTGCCGATGCCGCGATTGCGGAGATTCTCAACCACCTGCTCGGCCACCGCGCCAGCGCCCAGAATCAACGCCGAATGCCCTTTCAAGTTTCCGAAGACTCGCTCTGCGAGTTTCACGCCCGCCAGAGCGACCGACATGGGCCGCGCGCCCACCTCCGTCTCCGAGCGCACGCGCTTGCCGACTTCAATCGCGCCCTGGAACATGCGATTCAGCACCGGGCCTGTCGAACCGTGATCGAGAGCCTGGGTATAAGCGGTGCGCAACTGCCCCAGGATTTCAGCTTCGCCGAGCATCATCGAGTCGAGCCCGGAAGCGACTCGGAAAAGATGCCGCACCGCATCCGGCCCGTTCCAGCGGTAGAGTCGGCCGTTCAAATCCGCGCGCGGCACGCCGTGAAACGACGTAAGAAAAATTTCCATCGCCTCAGCGACAGAGGTGCAACGCTCGGTCGGAACGCCATAGAGCTCGCTGCGATTGCAAGTGGAGAGCACCACGGCTTCCTCGAGAATTCCGCGCTTGCGCAATTCTTCTGCCGCGGCAATCGCCTGTTCAGGGCTGAAGGTCACGCGTTCGCGAATCTCAACCGGCGCGGTGTGATGGCTGCACCCGATGAGCGCAACGTCAATTTTCCCCGTCCCGGCGCGTTTCGTGTTGGTGAGCGTTGGCATTCCAGTCTAGAAAAAGCGGTGAAATCTCGTCAGGTACAAATTCACAAACGTGTAGCTGAAAAGCACGACGGCAAAATTAAACGCGCAGAGTTTTGCCGCCCGGGCTCCGCGCCAGGCGGTGCTTCTCGACAATCTGAGATATGCAACGTAAGCCGCCAAAATCGCCAGCGTGATTACGACTTTCGGATCGCCCCACGAATAGCCACCGCTCAAACGGTGCTCCCAAACGAATCCCATGATCACGCCCATTATCAGCGCCGCCAGGCCGACGTAGACGCTGCTGCGCGCCATTCGATCGAGCACGTCGAGCGCAGGAAAGCGCCAGAACGGAGTGGCGAGTCTGCGAGAGCGCAGCACGCGGTCCTGACCCAAATAAATCAGGCTCAAGACGAACGACAACGCGAACGCAGCGTAGGCCCAGGTGTTGAGCGTCACATGAAATGCAAACAGTGGACCACGCGCGGGCGGCGGAGGCGGCGCTTCGGTGGGCGCAAGCACAGCAAGCAGCACAATCCACACGATCAGCAGCAGCGTAACGAATGCGCCGACCGACCGCTGCCGGTGAAACAGCTCGAGTCCCAGATACGTGACGCCGAGCAACCAGGCAAACAACGACATCGAGCCGTACAGGTCATTATAAGGAACGGTGTGAATCCAGCGCGAACGCTCGAGCAGCGCGAAATAGTGCATCACGATTCCACCGGCGAGAAGGAATGTCGCCATGCGCCCGAGCCACAGATCCGGCACATAGAGAAAGCGTGCGTAGCAGAGAAAGCTGGCGATATAGAGTGCCAGACTGACGTAGCCGAGATAGTAGTGAGTCATTTCCCGCTTATGCCGGAGCTTCTGTCGCCGGCCCTGTGCCTGCCTTTATGTACCCAGATGAATCGCAATTATAGCCCCGATTCGGGCGCGAACGCCCTGTACCACACGCCGCTATCGTATCTGACCCGAAACGTGCGGCCCTGTGGCCCTTCTGCTATCATCGTTTCGATCGACAGGAACGCATGAGCCGGATGAACGAAAACCGAAAAGAACTATTCCTGCGCGCCTGCCGGTTTGAGCCGGTGGAACGGGTGCCTGTCTGGATCATGCGCCAGGCGGGGCGTTACTTGCCGGAATATCAGGCTGTTCGAGCCAAGCATTCCTTCCTCGAAATCTGCAAGACGCCGGCGCTTGCCGCCGAAGTATCGCTGCAGCCATTCCGCATTATCGGCGTGGATGCTGTCATTGTGTTCTCAGATATTTTGATTGTCGCAGAAGCCATGGGGATGCAGCTGGACGTGCCTGATTCGGGGCCAGTGCTGTCCAACCCAGTGCGCGACCGGACGGCGATTGAGCGGCTTCGCGATTTCGATCCTGAGGGTGCGACGCGATTTGTTGGCGATGCGATTCGAGAGATTTGCCGCGAGGTTGGGCCGCAGGTTCCGGTGATTGGCTTTGCGGCGGCGCCTTGGACGCTGGCTTGCTACATGATTGAGGGGCAGACACGCGGCGATATTTCGCGGGCCAAGCAATTCATGAGCGAGGAGCCGGCGTTGCTGCGGGATTTGCTCGACCGGATCGCGAAAGCTACGGGCGGATATTTGAAATCTCAGATTGCGGCTGGCGCCTCGGTTGTGCAGCTTTTTGACACTTGGGCCGGAGAATTGACGCGCGGCGAGTATGAAGCTTTTGAATTGCCGGCCACGCGCTCGGTGTTCGAATCGCTCGGCGCGCCGGGCGTGCCGAAAATCCTTTATGGCAAAGGGAGCTCGCATCTCATCGAGCTCCAGTCGAAGACTGGCGCTGATGTGCTGAGCGTTGATTGGCGAACTGATCTTGCGGAGACGCGTGGCGCACTTGGTGATCGCATCGCGCTGCAGGGGAATGTTGATCCGAATATTTTGCTGGGAGATGAAAAGGCGATTCGCGAGGCTGCGCGGGAGGCGGTGGAGAAGACTGGCGGAGTCGGTCACATTTTGAATTTGGGGCACGGAATATTGCCGACGACACCGGTGCAGAATGCGCGGGCGTTTGTGGAGGCGGGACAGACGGCGCCGATCCCGGCACGGGCGCATAGTGGCGAGGCGGACTAAATGAATCCTACGCGCGCTACTGAGAACCAAATTGAAAAACTAGAGATTGGGCAGATTTCTGACGCGGCGCTGGAGAAATATAACCGGCCAGGGCCGCGGTACACGAGCTATCCGACGGCGCCAGTGTGGAAGGACGATTTCGGGCCTGAGGATTTTGAGAAGTATTGCGCGCGGGCCGAAGAGCGAGCGACGCCTGTTTCGCTGTACATGCATATTCCCTTCTGCGAGAGTCTCTGTCTTTTCTGCGCTTGCAATGTTTCGATTCAGAAGGATAAGAGCGTCGCGATTCCCTACCTTGAAATCTTGAAGCGCGAAATCAGCCATGTGAGCACGCAGGTTTCGAAGAAGCGGCCGGTGATTCAGTTCCACTGGGGCGGCGGTACGCCGACATATTTGACGCCTGCGCAGATGGAGGATCTTTTCGGGCATACGCGGGAGCGGTTTCAGTTCGCGCCGGACGCGGAAATTGGAATTGAGGTTGATCCGAGAGTTACCAATCGCGCGCACTTCGAGACGCTTCGCAAGCTTGGCTTCAACCGGCTGAGCATGGGCGTGCAGGATTTCGAGCACAAGGTGCAGGAGACGATACATCGCGTGCAGCCGTATGAGATGACGCGCGATTTGATACTGACGGCGCGGGAGCTTGGATTTGAAAGCGTCAACGTGGATTTGATTTATGGCTTGCCGTATCAGACAGCGGACAGCTTCAAGGCCACGATCGAGAAGACGCTTACGCTCGAGCCGGATCGCATCGCGATGTTCAGCTACGCGCACGTCCCGTGGTTGAAGAAGCAGCAGGGTTCGTTTGAAACGCATTTGCCGGAAGGGATGGAGAAGTTTCGGATTTTCCGGGCAGGACTCGAAGGCTTTTTGAACGCCGGTTATCACTATATCGGCATGGACCATTTCGCGAAACCGGGTGATGAACTTTCGGTGGCGCAACGCAATCGCACGCTGCACCGGAATTTTCAGGGCTACACGACGAAGGCGGGCGCGGATCTTTACGGAATGGGCGTGAGCGCGATCAGTTCGATCGGCGAAGCATATGCGCAGAATCGGCGGGAGGTTCCGGCGTATCAATCGGCTGTGGCTTCACGCGGCATCGCGACGATGCGCGGGTACCGATTGTCGGAGGACGATCGCTTGCGGCGGGATGTGATTGGGCGGATTTTGTGCCATACGGTGATTCCGAAGCGCGAGGTGGAGCGAGAGTTTGCCATAGCGTTCGATGAATATTTCGCGCCGGAGCTGGGGCGGCTGGAGCAATTGCAGGGCGAGGGACTCGTGACTCTTAGCGGCGATGAAATTCGCGTGGCGCCGCTGGGGCGGATTTTCATTCGCAATGTGGCCATGACGTTTGACCGCTACCTCCACGAACAGCAGATGGATCAGCGGCCGCTGTTTTCGAAGACCCTGTGACGGACGCCGATGGCTGAGCCCAAGCAAGTGATTGTGATTGGCGCGGGGATTTCCGGCCTTGCCTGCGCTTATCGGCTGAAACGACTTGGCCTGCCAGTAATTCTTCTGGAAGCTTCCGCGCGCGTGGGAGGCCTTGTCGGGAGCGTGCGGAAGGACGGTTTTCTTTTCGAATCCGGGCCGCAGAGTTTTCAGGGTACAGAACCACTCCTCGAACTGATCCGCGAAGTTGGAATCGAAGGCGAACTGCAGCGGGCCGATCCTCGTGCGCCGCGGTTTATTTATCTTCATCGGCGGCTGCAGAAAATTCCCATGACGCCGCAGGGGCTGATGGCCAGTTCCCTGCTGGGGTTGAAATCGCGCGCGAAGATTGTGTCCGAGCCATTTAAGCGCACCAAACCGCCGACAAAAGAGGAATCGGTTGCGGATTTTGTGCGGCGGAAATTCGGGCATGAAATTCTGGAATATCTTGTGGCGCCGTTTGTTTCGGGCGTTTATGCGGGCGATCCGGAAAAACTCAGTCTCAAAGCTGCGTTTCCAACTCTCGAGGAATGGGAGCGCGAGTATGGAAGCGTGCTGCGTGGGGCGATGAAATCGCGTCCAGATAAGGAGAAGCGCAGCGGGCCGCCGCCGCTCTGTTCCTTCGGTGCTGGCGTCGGGTCGCTCGCAAACGCGATTGCCGGGAGGCTTGGAGAGGGGGTTCGGGTGGGCGCGAAAGTTACGTCCGTGGCGCGCTCTGCGAACTATCAGGTTTGTGTCGAACAGGACGGACGAAACGAAATGTTGGAAGCGGCGGCAGTGGTGGTCTCGACTCCTGCATACACAGCGGCGCACCTTGCTGCGCAGGTTTCTTCTCCGCTGACGCACATGCTTTCGGGAGTGGCGTATGCGCCGGTGGCCGTTGTGGCTTGTGGATACTACGATCGGCAGATTGCTGAGAAGCTCGATGGATTCGGATTCCTGGTGCCGCGGAACGAGAAGGTGCGGACGCTTGGCACGGTGTGGAACTCGTCGCTGTTTGCGGGGCGGGCGCCGACGAGATCTGTGGTGATTACGAGTTTCATCGGCGGCGCGACCGATCCGAAGATTGTGGACCTCTCTGAGGATGAGATTGCGGCAATTGTGCAGGACGAGAACGCGCGGATTCTTCAGATCAGCGGGTCGCCCGTTGCGTCAGCCGTCTGGAAATATCCGAAGGCGCTGCCGCAGTACAACCTGGGGCACGGGCACGTGGTGGAGGCGATTCGCGATGGCGAGCGCGGGAATCCCGGATTATTTTTCTGCGGAAATTATCTGGAGGGGCCGTCGCTCGGGAAGTGCGTTGAGACAGCCAACCAGACGGCGCTCGCAATTCAACGCTACCTGCAATAGCGGTATCCGAAGCTAACCTTTAGAACGCTCCTTGTTCCGCAACGCCAGGCGCATGCGGCGGCGTTCGCCTGCCTCGTCATGTCTGCGCTGGTCTCCGACCGTTTCGAGGATCAGAGGCGGGACCACTTTGGGCTGCCGGTTATGGTCGATAGCGACAAAGGTGACGTAGGCGCTGCTGGTGTGTTTTTGTTCGCCGGTGAGGACATTTTCTGCAAAAACTTTTACGCCGACTTCCATGGAGGTGCGAAAGACGCGGTTCACGCTGGATTTCAGGACGATCCATTCGCCAACGTCAATGGGGAAACGAAAATCCATGTAGTCGACGGACGCGGTGACGACATGGCTGTTGGAATGGCGAGTAGCGGCGAGTGCTCCGGCAATGTCAATCAAGTGCATCACGCGGCCGCCCAGCATTTTGCCCAGCGGGTTCGCGTCGTTCGGCAGTACGGCTTCCACGATTTCGGAACACGACGCGCTTACTGGTTTTCCCGGCAGGCCGGTTTTGGAGTCGATCTCTTCCCTGTCCGCGGGTCGCTTCTTCGACGGGTTAGGCATTGCGAAGTCTCATTCGGGGTTTCCATTCGCGGCGCTTGGCTCACGGCGCGGCGCCCGTTATAATACGGTCTTTCCAATTATGACCCAAGCACAGAAGTCGCGGCGTGAAGCGCTCGAACAATTTGTGGCTGATAAGCCTGCGGACGCGTTTGCGCGTTACGGGCTGGCGCTTGAATGCGTGAAACTCGGCGACGATTCGGCTGCTACTCTTCATTTCCAGAAGCTGATCGAGATGAATCCAAGCTACGTTGCCGGCTACTTTCAATATGGGCAGCTCCTTTCGCGCATGGGGCGTCTGGACGAAGCGCGCAAGATGCTTTCGGATGGCGTCGTCGTTGCCCAGCGCGCGGGCGATATGCATGCCCGCGATGAAATGCAAGCAGCATTAACACTTCTGCGTTAAGCTAATTTTGTTGTTGGCCTCGGGGCGTTATGAGACCTACTCGGATTCCGCTTTTCCCGCTCGACGTTGTGCTGCTGCCTGGCGCTGCCCTTCCCCTGCATATTTTCGAGCCGCGTTACAAGAAGATGATTGGGCGCTGCATCGTTCAGAAGCTCGAGTTCGGGATGATTTATGCGACCGGCCAGAATGTAGCGGCGATTGGCTGCACGGCTGAAATCGTTCAGAAGATGAAGCAGTACCCGGATGGACGCATGGATATTCTCACCCGCGGTCGTGCGCCATTTCGGTTGCTTCAATTGTTGCAGGACGAGACTTACCACGAAGGAGTGGTCGAATACCTTTCGGAAGAGCTCGTGCGCGAAGACGCGCAGAAGAAAGCGCGTATTGTGGAACTCCTGCAGGAGTGCCATGTCCTGCTCTACGGCCAGGCATGGGTGGATTCTTCCGAGGAACGCGAGTTTTCATTGGCCTACCGAATGGCCTCGCGGCTCCCCATTGAACTCGAGCAAAAGCAGACGCTGCTGCAGATGCGGTGCGAGAATGAGCGCTGCGATTTCCTCGAGAAATGGCTCGAGGAGTTCCTTCCCAAACTCGAAGAGCGCCAATCGGTCCGCAAACGCGCTGCGGGCAACGGCCACGGGCCAAACTGACTCCAATCTTATGAGGTGTCGGTGACAGTTCCGTTCCTCTATAATGACCTTTGCGCGACCTTCATCAGCTGGACAGCATCTCTAGGTGAGAAGAAGTATATCTAAGCGAGAATCGGGGCCTCATGACTTCGCAGCCGAAAACTCTTGGTGAGCTTCGCAGCAGCAGCAACTGGTCGGAGCAGCGCCTTGCCAATCGATCGTTGCGGCAGGAGTTGCGCGAGAATCTCCTGTGTCGGATGGAGAAGGGCGAGACGCTTTTCCCGGGCGTGCACGGCTACGACGACACGGTAATCCCGCAGATCATCAATGCAATTCTTTCGCGGCATCATTTCATTCTGCTGGGGCTGCGCGGACAGGCGAAATCGCGGATCCTTCGCGGGCTTGTGGGATTTATGGACGCGCAGGTGCCCATGGTAGCGGGATGCGAAATTAACGACAATCCTTACAGGCCGATTTGCCGCGCTTGCCGGGAACGGATTGCGAGTGAAGGCGATTCGACGCCGGTTGCGTGGCTTTCGCGGGATTATCGGTATGTGGAGAAGCTGGCTACTCCTGACGTAACCATCGCGGACATGATTGGCGATGTCGATCCCATCAAGGCCGCGCGAGGCGGGCGGAATCTTTCGGATGAATTGACGATTCACTACGGACTTCTGCCGCGCGCGAATCGCGGAATCTTTGCGATTAATGAGCTGCCCGATCTGGCTGGAAAAATTCAGGTGGGGTTGTTCAATATTATGCAAGAGGGGGACGTCCAGATTAAGGGCTATCCTGTGCGGATGGCGCTGGATGTGTTGCTTGTGTTCACAGCGAATCCGGAGGATTACACTGCGCGCGGGAAAATCATAACGCCGCTGAAGGACCGCATCGGATCTGAAATTCGGACGCATTATCCGGCGACGATCGCGGAAGGCATGTCGATCACGTCGCAAGAATCGTGGACCGAGCGCGATGGCACGCGGCGCGCGCAGATTCCGCAGTATATTCGCGAGGTGGTGGAGGAGATTGCGTTTCAGGCGCGGGATGACAAGCGCGTGGATCGGCGCTCGGGCGTGAGCCAGCGGCTGCCAATCAGTTCCCTCGAAAATGTGCTGAGCAGCGCCGAGCAGCGGGCTGTGCGAACTCGCGACGCGAGCGCGGTGGCGCGCGTGTCCGATGTGTATGCGGCGATTCCGGCGATGACTGGAAAGTTCGAGCTTGAATATGAGGGCGAACTTCGGGGGGCGGATAATATTGCGCGCGAATTGATTCGCGCGGCGGTAGGGAAAACGTACACGCGATATTTCTCTGAAGTGAACTTTCAGCCGACGGTGCAATGGTTCGAGATGGGCGGCGAGTTGAAGGTGCCAGCGCAGGCTTCGAGCCAGGAACTTCTTGCGCAGTTGAAGAAGATTCCGGGCGTGCTGGAGCATGTGGAGATTCTTGGCGTTGGACCGAAGGACGAGCATGCTGCTGTAACGAGCGCGGCTGAATTCATTTTGGAAGGGCTGTGGTCGCATAAGCGGATTAATCGGAGCGAGGAACGCGGCTATTTCGCTGAACCGCGCAAGGCGTCCGAACCGCGCGATCCGCGAGAGGGCTCCGGCGGGAGATCGCCGAGGCGGCAGTTCAACTGACATTGTGAGCCGGACAGAAAAATGAAATACATCCGCTATTCACGCTACGCACCCGAAGCGGCTGAGGACATCGACCTGCAAGAGCTGATGAACCGGCTCTCGGATTTTTTTCTACAGAGCGGCTTTGATTCGCAATACGGCATTTACGAGCTGGATATGCAGAAGTCGCGCGAGCAGCACATGGAGGCTCTGCGCGAAGCCATTCTGCGGGCACTGGAAGAAGGTGACCTGATCCCTCCCGAGATGATGGAGAAGCTACTCGAAAATCCGGACCTTTCGCAGAATCAGGAACTGAGCGATCTGGTGAATCAGATCATCCGGCGCATGGAGCAGGAAGGATACATTTCGGAACAGCAGCAGCAGTCGGCGCACGTCACGCATCCTCCCTCGGAAACGCCGGGCGGCCAGATTGGCAGCGGCGATGGGAAGAATGTGGAGGCGCGTTTCGAGATTACGGACAAGGCGCTCGATTTTCTGGGATTCAAGACGCTGAAGGATCTGCTGGCGTCGCTGGGCAAGAGCAGCTTTGGACGGCACGACACGCGCGATCTTGCGACGGGCGTGGAATCCGGCGGCGCGTCGAAGAACTACGAATTTGGCGACACGTTGAACATGGACATCAGCGGGACGCTTTTCAATGCTGTGCAGCGCAATGGCGCGGGGATTCCGATCGAGCTCGACTATCCGGATCTGATGGTGCATCAGTGCGAATACCAGAGCTCTTGCGCGACAGTCCTGATGCTTGATTGCAGCCACAGCATGATTTTGTATGGTGAGGATCGGTTTACGCCTGCGAAACGCGTGGCGCTGGCACTGTCGCACTTGATTCGCACGCAATATCCGGGCGACTCGCTGCACTGCGTGCTGTTTCATGATAGCGCGGAGGAAATTCCGCTGGGTAAATTAGCTCGCGTGCAAGTTGGTCCGTATTACACCAATACACGCGAAGGGCTTCGCTTGGCGCAGCGGATTCTGGCGCGGCAAAAGAAAGATATGCGGCAGATCGTGATGATCACGGACGGCAAGCCTTCTGCGCTGACTTTGGAAGATGGGCGCATTTACAAGAATGCTTTTGGTCTTGATCCGCTTGTAGTGACGCAGACGCTTGAGGAAGTTGCGAAGTGCAAGAGGGCTGGAATACTCATCAATACCTTCATGCTTGCGAGCGATTACAGCCTGGTGCATTTCGTGCAAAAAGTGACGGAGCTTTGCCGCGGGAAAGCCTACTTCACCACTCCCTACACGCTGGGACAGTACCTGCTGATGGATTACGTTGGCCGCAAGACGCGCAACATCCACTAGTGCTGTGCACCCGTCCGAGAAATCCATTACTTCTTAGCGCGCATCAGATTAGTGTCAGTGACATTTTCGCTCCAGAATCCTTCCGCTGCGGCAATCATCCACTCCAGAAAGGTTAGAATTTTAGGATGAGCTTAAAGAACACGGTGCGAGGAATCTTCTGCGGCAAGCGGCTGAGCACGCTGCCAGCTGGCGAATCAGCGCCGGCAATTTCGCTAAAAGACACAACCGGGCAGAGCTTTTTGCTCGAAGACGCGCTGAAAAAAGGGCCGGTGCTGGCCGCGTTTTTCAAAGTGAACTGCCCGACGTGCCAGTTTACGTTCCCCTTCCTCGAGCGCATGTATGAGACCTACGGTAATGATGGCTTCACATTTTTTGGGGTATCGCAGAACAGCCCTGAGGACACTCGAGAGTTTGCGCAGGAATTTGGGGTGAAATTTCCGCTTTTGATAGACGACGAGAATACCTTTACCGCTTCCAATGAATATGGCATCACCAATGTGCCCAGTGTGTTCTTGATTTCGCAGGACAGCAGAATTCTGGAGCGGTCAGTGGGATTCGCGAAACAGGATCTGGAAAATATGGCGAAGGAAGCGGCGCTCGCGACGAAGCGGCCCGTTACGCCGCTTTTCAAGCCCGGCGAAGTGGTTCCCAGCCATAAGCCCGGTTGAGGGTCTCGCAACTAGGTTCCGTGGGAACCTTTGCTGGTAGCGACCGATGTCCGCAAACGGCTCGCTATCCTCGAGCAAGCCAAGCATTCGCCATCGCGGTGCGCGTTACGTTCGCGCTGGCTGAAACCTTCGCTATTGAAAAACAACCGCATCGGCTGAGACGACCAAGCTCTCTTAATCTTCGACGAACAAGTCCTCTAACTTTTTCTTGTGCTTTGGCTTCTTCAGACGCTTTTCCGTGATTGTGCGCTCCGGAGGAGGCAGGCCGATACCGAGGCGAGCGCGCCTTCGCGCTTCCGTTCCGACTTTGAATTTCGATTTTTTCTTTTTCGATGGCACGTGTTACGGTCCTGTTTCTCCCGTCCAAAATGGAATCTTCACCGGGATTGCCCGGAGTCTCCACTTCTTTCCTGCCATTGTAAGTTGAACTGCAGCGTCATGAACACGCCCGGCAAAGTCACGCTCACGGAAGCTCGAACGCCCGCCGATATTATCGCAGTCCGCGAACTTTTCATCGAATATGCGGCGTGGATCGGCTTTTCGCTGGCTTACCAGAATTTCGACCAAGAACTCGCAGCACTGCCAGGCAAGTACGCCGGGCCGACTGGCCGCCTTCTTTTAGCGCGCGTTGACGAGGCCCCGGCGGGTTGCGGAGCGATTCGGCAGCTCGAGCCGTCAGTGTGCGAGATGAAGCGACTTTTTGTGAGGCGAGAGTTTCGGGGCTGCGGGCTTGGTCGCAAGCTCGCGGAAACGCTTATCGGCGAAGCGCGCGAAATGGGCTACTCGGCTATGCGGCTTGACACAGTTGCCGAAAAGATGGGTGACGCGGTGCGGCTTTATAAGGAGCTCGGATTCCACGAAATTCGTGCCTACTATTCCGGCGCCCGGGCTGGAACACTCTACTTTGAGTTGCGACTGACCTAACAGATGGAGTCGCAGTTTGCTCACCTGCACGATAAGGCTTCGAGCGCAAACGGGGTGAATCAGCACCCTGCTGCGCGTGTCTTCGCCTACTTGCAATTTCGCACCAAGCCCCTACCATGGATGGGATGAGCAATGAATTGGAAATGGGAATTCGCTGAGTGCGCGGCCGTTTGGCGTTCTTCGTTACCGTAATTCAACTGATTCTCTTCGCGGGACACGCGTCCCTTTACGAAACGATTGTTTACTTTTGGCCGGTGCAGTCCGGCTCTGCGCTTTTCAACCTGCGTATCGCGCTTGCCATACTTTCGGTGACGTTCGTTACGGCTTCGTTGCTGGCTTTCCGCTATTTCAACGTGGCCGCACGGATCTATTACACTTTGGCGGCGGCTTGGCTTGGGATATTCAGCTTTCTGTTCTTTGCGAGCTGTGCGTTGTGGGTGGCTTACGGCGCGGCATCGGTTGTGGGCTTGCGTCCCAACCGGCAGCAGTGGGCAATCGTATTTCTGTCAGCCGCTTTGCTGATCAGCGCCTATGGAATTATCAATGCAGCCACAATTCGCGTTAGACGCATCACCGTGAAGCTCGAGAATCTTCCCGAGGCGTGGCGTGGCCGGACCGCGGCGCTGGTGAGCGATGTGCACCTTGGACACGTCCGGAACATGGACTCCGTCCGCAGGCTCGTAGCAAAAGTAGGGCGGCTCAAGAGCGACATCGTTTTCATCACGGGCGATTTGTACGATGGGACTGCCGCGGATTACAACGGTCTTGCGGCGCCGTGGTCGACGCTCTCCGTGCCGCTCGGGCAATATTTTGTGCTGGGCAATCATGAGGGTTTCAGCGACTCGACTCGATATCTGAAGGCCGTATCGGGCGCCGGGATTCGCGCGCTGAATCGAGATAAGGTCGAGATTGACGGACTGCAACTCGTGGGAGTGCGTTATCACGACGCGACTCACGCCGAACATTTCCGGTCAGTGCTCCAGGCGATCGGGATTGATCGCAGCCGCCCGAGCATCTTGCTGACTCATGCGCCGGATCATGCGCCGGTTTCCGGGGGAGAAGGGATTTCATTGCAGCTTTCGGGGCATACGCATGGCGGGCAGTTCTTTCCATTTAATCTTTTCGTAAAAAGAATTTATGGACAGTTTGCTTACGGCCTGAGCCGCTTGGGCACTTTGCAGGTTTATACGACTTATGGAGCGGGGACTTGGGGACCGCCGATGCGCGTGGGAACGAACGCTGAGATTGTTTTGATTCGATTTGAATGAAGCGCGGAGACAAAGATTCGGGTCATAACGGCGGCAAGCATGCGAAGGCCGTAGACGCAACCGTGGTCAAGCGCGAAAGCTTATTCCGAATGGCAGCGACTTCGCTGCCGCTGATTGTGCTTGTGGCACTGCTTCTGCGGATCGGCTTTGCGTGGGACTATGCTGGGCAGAATTCGCGCCAGGCGCTGGCTGTACTTCCCTTCTTGCAGGAATCCGGCAACATTGCTGCGTCGCTTGCGAGCGGCAACGGTTTCAGCTCACCGTTTCGAATCGACACTGGACCGACGGCGTGGATGCCTCCTGTGTATCCGTGGTTTTTGGCCGGGATTTTTCGCGTGTTCGGCGTGCGGACTTATGATTCGTTTCTCGCGGCGGTGGCGCTGAACATTTTGTGCTCCGCGTTCACTTGCATCCCGATTTATTTCGCCGGCAAACGCATGCGCGGAATTGGCGTGGCTGCTGTTGCTGCGTGGTTGTGGGCGTTCTTTCCGAACACGATCCTGAATACGTTTGAAAGCATGTGGGAGGCGTCGTTGGCGGCTTTGTTGGCGGCGATCATCCTGTGGGCAACAATCGAGATAGAGAAATCGGAACGTTGGCGCGATTGGTGTGCGTACGGGCTGCTTTGGGGCGTGACACTTCTGACTAACGTGACGCTTATTTCCTTGCTTCCCTTGCTGGCCGGTTGGCTGGCCTACCGGCGGCGGCAAACTTCTGTCAATGCTGGCAACTCAACTGGAAACATCATGGGCGTCTTCGCAAAACCTGCTATGGCGTTCGGAGTTGCGCTGCTGTGTTGCATACCTTGGACGATTCGAAACTACCTTGTGTTTCACCGGTTTGTGCCGTTGAGATCGACGCTTGGGCTTCAGCTGTGGATTGGAAACAACGAGAATCCGCAGGAAGCGTGGAAGGAAGAGCTGCACCCGATTTTCAATTCCGCAGAGCGGGCGGGCTACATCCGCATGGGCGAAATCGAATACATGCGAGAGAAGCAGAGCGACGCAATCGACTTTATGCTGACGCATCCGAAGCGCGATGTGACGCAGTTCGCTAGCCGCTTCCTCGCTACCTGGTCGGGTGGCACACCAACGCCGGCGCGGGATTTCATTCAAACGCCGGGATTGTGGATTCGCGGCGTGCTGATCTTTAATTTTTTCGTGGCGGGTGGTGCGGCAGCTGGAATTGTGATCTTGTGGCGGAGGCGCAGCGCTTACCTATTTCCTATCGCGGTGTTTCCAGCGGTTTTCCCGTGGGCGTATTATCTAACTCTCGTCGTCCCGCGCTATCGCCTCCCAATTGATCCGGCTGTCATGCTGTTGACGGCAGTCGCGCTCGTCGCGATTTCCGGCCGCTTGGCAGCTCGCGGTGCCTAGTAGGCTCACCTATCGCGGCTATTGCTGCCAGCCCCCGCCGAGCACCTTGTAGAGTTGGACGAGGCTCTGGTATTCGTTGCCGCGCGCTTGCGCCAAGGTGAGCTGAGCAGAGAATAGCGACCGCTGCCCGTCCAACACTTCAAGATAGTTGGTTGTGCCGCCGCGGTAACGCATGATCGAAAGGCGAACCGATTCCGCGAGGTCCGCAACAGCTTGCTCCTGCTGCAACCGAACCTCGTGGAGTTTCTGGTACCCGATCAGGGCGTCAGAGACGTCCCCAAAGGCATGCTGTATCGCTTCTTTGTAGGCAAGCAAGGCCTGCTGATGCTGGGATTCGGCGAGATGCAAATTGCCGGTGAGCGAGCCGCCGGTAAAAATCGGCTGGCTCACAGTGGCGCCGTAGGACCACACTGCAGATTGTGAGCTCATCATGCTCGAAAACGAACTGCTGCGCCCAAATGCGCCGCCTCCCGAACCAGTAAGCGCGATCTGGGGGAAGAATGCCGCCTTGGCTACTCCAATCTCAGCATTCGCGGAAACGAGAACCTGTTCGGCTTGGCGAATATCGGGTCGCCGCTCAAGCAGCGCGGACGGAAGTCCTGCCGGCACCGAAGGTGGAACTGGCTGATCGGAGAGCTTGATACCTCGCTTGATGCCTCCCGGATAGTTTCCGAGAAGAATACTGATGGCGTCTTCTTGCTGGCCGATCTGTCTTTCGAAATCTGGAATCTGGGCGTTTGCCGTATCAAGCACTTGCTGGGCTTGAAGGACGTCGAGTTTCGTCGCAACACCGTGATCTAACCTCAGAGAGGTTAATTTTACGGAGCCTTGCTGCGTTTCGACGGTGTCTTTCGTGATTTGAAGCTCTAGATCGAGTTGCAAGAGCGAAAAGTAAGCGCTGGCCACATCGCTCACGAGCGTCAGCGTGACGGTGCGCTGAGCTTCCTCGGTAGCGAGCATCTGAGCGCGTGCGGCCTGCGTCGCGCGCCGCAACCGGCCGAAGAAGTCGAGCTGGAAAGTAGCATCCGCAGTGAGCAACAGGATGTTCGCCGTAA
Organism: uncultured Acidobacteriota bacterium; assembly: GCA_963721825.1. GTDB lineage: Bacteria > Acidobacteriota > Terriglobia > Acidiferrales > UBA7541 > Palsa-295. The sequence goes on from CAVRLE010000007.1 coordinate 516,014, forward strand.
GCGGAAAGAACTGTTGCTTGCCACCCGCGAAGTTGCCATTGCCTGACAGTTGCGGAAACAAAGCAGAACGCGTGATGGCCACCTGGGCGCGAGCGGCATTGATGCGCTCGGTGGCGATCTGCAGGTCGTAATTTTGTTTCAGGGCTGTGCGAATCAGTTCTTGGAGTTGAGGGTCCTGGAATACTTGCCACCAGGGAAGATCGGCGAAGGATGCGGCATGGGCTTGTGCCTCCACGTTGTTGCTTAGATCGTGGTATGCGTCGGGAGTTTGGACAATGGGACGATGATAATTGGGCCCCACGGCGCATCCGCTCACGAGAGTGAAGATGAGTATCGGCGCCAAGCTTACGCAAAGCAGTGAGCGGAGTGTGATGATGTGTCGAAGCGCCGGCCGTTCCGTTAGCAATCCTCCACGCATCTCAGTCCCCCGGGGCCGGCGCAGGAGAAGGCTGAGCGCCTGCGGTGGCCGGTCGTGTGCTAGCGCCTGACCATTTCTCAACCAGATAGAAAATAACCGGAATGAGAAAAATGCCGATGAAGCTCGCTGCGAGCATGCCGCCGATTACGGTGGTTCCCATGATTTGACGGGCTACGGAACCCGCGCCCGTGGCTATCCATAGCGGAACGCATCCCAGGATAAAGGCGAAGGAAGTCATCAGAATTGGACGAAGACGCAAGCGGGCTCCTTCAAGGGCGGCATCGGCCAATGGCTTCCCTTTTTCGAATTCGTCTTTGGCAAACTCCACAATCAAAATCGCATTTTTCGCTGAGAGCCCAATGAGCATAACCAGGCCGATCTGCGAATAGATGTCGCTTTCGATCTGAACCATGTAGGCGGGGTAGTACATCCCCATGATAACGCGGCGCAACCACAGGATGAGAAATGCGCCGAATACAGCGACCGGAGTGCTGAGCAGAACGCTGAACGGCAGCGACCAGCTCTCATACAATGCCGCGAGAATTAGAAAGACGAAGAGCAGTGACAACCCGAAGATCGCCCAGGCCGGCACGCCTTGACGCGCTTTCTGCTCTTGATATGACATGCCGAGGTAATCGAAGCCCATCTCGTTGGGCATGGTTTGCTTGAAGACTTCTTCGAGCGCGGCGGTGGCTTGATCGGAGCTGTAGCCGGGAGCGGCTGCACCGTTAATCTGTGCTGAGCGATACTCGTTGTAACGCATCGTGAATTCAGGGCCGGAACGCGCTTTAATCCTTGTGAGCGCCGACAGAGGAACGTTCTCGCCGCGGTTATTGCGTACGTAGAATTGGCCGACATTTTCCATTCTGGCCCGGTAGCTGCCTTCTGCCTCGACGTAGACCTGCCACTGCCTGCCGAATCGATTGAAATAGTTTATGAATGCGCCTCCCATGAATGTCTGAATCGTGCGATAGACATCCGTTAGCGGCACGCCCAACTTCAAGACCTTGTCTCGGTCCACATCGATGTATTGCTGCGGAACTCCGGCCAAGAAGGTGGTGCTTACGCTGGCAATCTCAGGACGCTTACGGACGGCGGTGAGGAATGTATTTAAATTCTGGGCCAGGAATTGCACGTCGTGGCCGGCTCGGTCTTCCAGGACGAACGTGAATCCTCCCGAAGTGCCTACTCCGGGAATGGCAGGCGGCGAGAAGCTAAACACGATTCCTTCGGGCAGCTGGCTGAGCGCGCGATTTAGACGCGCTTTGATCTCCTGAAACTGCTCCGCTCTTGTCTTTCTGTCTTCCCAGGGCTTCAAGGTAACGAAGAAGAATGCGTTGTAACTGGTTCGCACGAAGCTCAATAGGCTGAATCCGACGACGCTAGTGGAATATTGGACTCCGGGAGTATTCGCGAGAATTTTCTCGACCTGCCGCGAGGCCTGATCTGTGCGTTGCAGGGAGGCGGCATTTGGCAGCTGCATGTTGATGTAGAGGTAGCCCTGGTCTTCGTCCGGGAGGAAACTCGACGGAACACGACTACCGAAAAACGCTGCCGCTCCAGCCACAATCAGCAGCATCAGAATGGCGACGAAGGTCTTGCGGATCAGACCGCCACATATGCGGACGTATCCTTCATTGGCGCGCTCGAACACGCGATTAAACCAATCGAAGAACCTCCGAAGAAGCCCACGGCTATCCTCTTTTTTCCGAAGCAACAATGCGGCCAGAGCCGGGCTGAGCGTGAGGGCATTGAAAGCCGAGAGCAGCACCGAAATGGCGATCGTGACGGCAAATTGCTGGTAGAGCCGGCCGGTGATTCCCGGAATGAAGGCCGTGGGAACGAAGACGGCTGATAGAACGAGAGCGATTCCAACTACCGGCCCGGAAAGCTCGTCCATTGCTTTGAGTGCTGCGTCTTTGGGCGTCATGCCCTCTTCGATGTGGCGTTCCACGCCTTCGACCACTACGATCGCGTCGTCTACGACCAAGCCAATAGCGAGGACGAGGCCGAATAGCGAAAGTGTGTTGAGCGAGAATCCGAATAGCGGAAAAAATATGAACGTGCCGATCAGCGAAACCGGAACCGCCAGGAGAGGAATGAGCGTTGCACGCCAGCCTTGCAGGAAAATGTAGACCACAATGATTACGAGTACGAGAGCGATGGCGAGGGTCTCAACGATTTCCTTGATGCCCTGCGTTACTGATTGTGTTTGGTCGAGCGCAATCTTGTAGCCCATGTCCTGCGGAAAACGCTGTTCCATCGTTTGCATCAGCTTTTTAACGCCGGCGGCGGCATCCACAGCGTTTGAACCCGGCAACTGGTACACAGCGACGATGGCGCTCGGCTGGCCGTTCATGCGGCTTGAGACGCTGTAATCCTGTGCTCCTAGTTCAATTCGAGCGACATCCTTTACCCGCACGAGACCGTTCACGGGAGTTTCGCGAACTACGATTTCTCCGAATTCCTCCGGCGAAACGAGACGGCCCTGCGCGAGCACCGAATATGTGAACTCCTGTCCCGGTGGTGCGGGCTCGTCACCCGCTTTTCCGGCTGGATTCACTGTGTTCTGCGACTGGATGGCTGCCACCACGTCTGGAACTGTGATTCCCAATTTCGCCAACTGGTCCGGCTTCACCCAGAGGCGCATGGCATATTGACCGGCGCCAAAAATTTGCACGTTGCCGATTCCGGGCAAGCGCGTAATCGGATCGTTCAAGTTGATGTACGCGTAGTTGGCAAGAAATCTCGCGTCGTAAGTCCCGTGCGGCGAGTAGAGAGCGAGGAGCATCAGTGGCGCCGTCACGGATTTGCGAACGGTGATTCCGTAGTTCGTCACATCTGTGGGAAGCTGAGAAGCGGCTTGGGTCTCGCGCGATTGGGTGAGAATCAAGTCGGTGTTCGGATCGGTCTTGATGTCGAAATCCACGACCAGTGTGGTGTTCGAGTTTCCCGTGGCGTTGAGGGAGTACATGTAATTCATGTTGTCAACGCCGCTCATTTGCTGTTCGATCGGCGCGGCAACCGCTTGCTCTAGTGTTTCCGCATCCGCGCCGACGTAGGTAGCCAGCACCTGAATTTCCGGCGGGGCAATGTTCGGAAATTGCGCGACTGGAAGGCTCAGAATCGTGAGTCCTCCGATCATCACCATCAGGATTGAAATTACGATGGCGACGATGGGACGGTTGATGAAGAACTTTGACATGATCTTATCTGGTTCCCGCCTCAGCCATTTCAGGTGAGTACAGCTTCGGTTTCACCTGCATGCCGGCTCGCACTTTTTGCGTGCCTTCGGCTACCACGCGATCTCCGGCCTTCAAACCCTTCGAGATGATCCACTGGCTGCCAAAGCGATCTCCCACTTCAACCGACTGAATCGAGACTTTGTTTTCGCTATCCACGATGGCGACTTGGTAGCTACCCTGTAGTTCGGTGACGGCGCGCTGAGGCACTAGCAGTGCATCTTTTTCGATTCGCGTCGAAGCTCGCACCCGTCCGTATCCTCCGGGCCGCAGAATATTGCCGGCGTTTTGGAAAAGGCCCGCGATCAGAATGGCGCCGGTACCTTGATTCACAGCGCGGTCGGCGAAGTCTATGGTGCCTTTTTGTCCGTAGGTTGTGCCATCGGCCAGCACTAGCTCGAGCGGAGTGCGCTTGAATTCGGCTTCGCGACCTTCTACGGTGGGAAATCTTCGGTTGAAATCCAGATATTCCGACTCGCTTACAGTGAAATAGACCTTGATGGGATCGACCGTGGAAACGGTGGTGACGGTTCCGCTGCTCTGGCTGATCAAGGCGCCGACTTGAAGCTGCGCTCTCCCAGCAATTCCGTCGACCGGAGCCGTGAGGCGCGTGAAGCCCAGATTGAGCTGCGCCGCCTCCACGTTTGCCTCGGCCGTCTTGATCTGAGCTCTGGCTGTCGCGACGGTCGCTTTCGCCGCTAGATTATTCTGGACGGAATTATCGAGATCCTGCTGGCTGGCGGCCTGCTCTTTCGCAAGAGGAGTGTACCGGTCCACGTCGAGCTGAGTCCGCTTCTGGACGGCTTCCGCATTCGCAAGCTGAGCGGTAGCTGTTGCAAGCTGTCCTTGCGCCTCATCGAGCGCTGCCTGGAACGGGCGCGGGTCAATTTCGAAGAGAAGCTGTCCCGCCTGCACATAGTTGCCTTCCTTGTAGTCTTGTCGCAGAAGATAGCCGGTCACCTGGCCTCTTACGTCCGCGTTGACATAGCCTTCGAGGGTGCCGATCCACTCGTGGTAAATCGGGACGTCTTTCTGATCGACTTGAACTACCTGGACGTCGGGCGCACCCGCGCCACCAGCCGCTCCATGTTTTGGGCGCATCGCCAGAACAGCCACGGCAACGACAGCCACGAGCGCGGTTCCCCCGATCACGACCTTGCGTCCCACTGAGCTACTCATGGTTACCCCCGTCCTCGCAACCGCACGGATTCGCCGACACGACGGCTCTTAAGACGCCCGTCTGGGTGATGAGATATTACTCAAAACACGGGCACGCTTCTATTCGAAATTAAATTTCCAACAAATCAAGGTGATGTCAATCGAACCGCCTAACAGAATCCCGGTGTTCGGAGTAGTCGCGTTGTATCCGATGCGGTTAGCGCCCGGCGGTGGCGTCGCGAGAAATCGGGGCGGCCTGCCGCAATATTTTGATGAATTCGCGCATGAATGCCGGATGATCCGGCCACGCTCTCGCGGAAACCATTACGCCATCCACTACGGCCTCTGAATTCACAAATTCGGCGCCGGCGGTTTGAACATCTGGCTCGAGAGCCGGGTACGCGGCAGTTCTCCGGCCTTTCAGGACTCCTGCTGCGATGAGTGCGAGCGGCGCGTGACAAAGTTGTGCGACTGGCTTTTTCTGTTCGAAGAAATGTCGCACGATCTTTCGAAAGTCTTCATGATTGCGAATGTGTTCGGGCGCTCTTCCACCAGGAATTACCAGAGCTACGTAATCCGCCGGATTCACGTCTTTGAAAGCGAGATCGGCGTCCCACGTATAGCCGGGCTTCTCGGTATAGGTATCGAATCCGGGCTCGAAATCGTGAACCACGAAACGTAACTTCTTCTTCGTGGGCGCCGCGATCTTTACCTCGTAGCCTTCCTCCTGCAAGCGCTGATACGGGTACATCGTTTCAAGCGATTCCGCTGCGTCTCCAGTGACAATCAATACTTTGGGTATTGCCATCACGATTCTCCTCTTCCAATCGACTTTCCCGAAATGGCCTGGCGATGTGATTAACGCTCGCGGGTCGGCGGCAGGGGGTGCGGAAGTGGCAGTGGGTTCCGCTCCGCGAACTGCCACTGGTGCCAATAGGGGTACGGGGGCCTCACGTCGCTGGCTGCATCAAGTTTTGCCACCTGATCGCACGGGAGATTCCAGGCCGCAGCACCCAAATTCTGCCGCAACTGCTGCTCATTTCGCGCGCCAATGATGACGCTCACCACCGTGGGTCGCTGCAGGAGCCAATTAAGCGCAATATCGGGAATGGTCTTTCCTGTTTCCTTCGCTACTTCATCGAGGGCGTCAACCACGCGATACAAATACTCATCCTCCACTTGCGGGCCGAATTCGGCCGTTTTGTGAAGCCTGCTCTCTTTTGGAAGCTGATTGCCGCGCCGAATCTTGCCGGTGAGCCGGCCCCATCCTAGCGGACTCCATACGATGGTTCCGACCTTTTGATCGATCGCGAGAGGCATTAGCTCCCATTCGAAGTCGCGGCCAATGAGCGAATAGTATGCCTGGTGCGCAACATATCGCGCCCAACCGTATTTTTCCGAAAAGGCTAGCGACTTCATCAAGTGCCAGCCGGAAAAGTTGGAACACGCGATGTAGCGCACCTTCCCGCTACGCACCATTTGATCGAGAGTCTGCAGAGTCTCTTCGATCGGAGTGAGCGCGTCAAAGCCGTGCAGATGATAAACATCGATGTAGTCCGTCCCGAGGCGGCGAAGGCTCGCTTCACAGGAGCGAATCAAATGGTGGCGCGAGGAACCCAGGTCGTTCGGCCCTTCGCCCATTCGAAAGGTGGCTTTGGTCGAGATCAGCACCTTGTCGCGTCGCCCTTCTACTGCCTTGCCCAGAATTTCTTCCGCCTGGCCGCGCGAGTAGACGTCCGCCGTATCGAACAGATTTACGCCGGCTTCGAGGCAGATATCCACAAGCCTGGTGGCTTCGGCTACGTCACTATTTCCCCACGCGCGAAAAAACTCAGTGCCACCGCCAAACGTACCCGTGCCGAAGCTCAGAACCGGCACCTTCAATCCCGAATACCCCAGCTGTCTGTATTCCATGATCTCTAGATGTTCTATCGGGTGAGGTGGATACAGCAAATATTTCGATCGCAGTGATTATGCTAGACTCACGAAACCATGCCGATTCCGATCGAACAGCATATTCGTCTTGCGGAGCTGCGGAAGAAACTAGAAGGAAAACTGAAGATCACAGACTCTGGTCCAGACTCGCTGGGGGTTGAGCTGCTTCCCGGCAATGACGATGCTTTACCCGAGTTTCATCAGCTGCTCGATCTGCTGAAGGAAATCATGCACAGCAAGACCACGCCGCAAGCTTAGTTGTTCGCGAATTGAAGTTGCTGTCGGAGCCTTGATAAAACTATGGCGGAAGCGTGTGGGAGTCGAATTGAAAAGTGATTCTCTAAAGCCTTTAGGCTAGTGGCGTTGCACCCACACGTGCGGTTTCAACTGGCACAAACAGTACAAGCTAATCCGGCGCGTGGGCTTGAGCACTTTGGTTTGGCAAAGCTCGAACGGCGATAGGGCCGGAATAAACGGCACGAAGCTGCGACGCTGGAATTGCGCTGGTAGGCGAGTCGCGCAGCGGCACACTGAAAGAGCGCCGTTACCTTTCGTATCTCGCCGAAAGGTTCGAGTACCCAGATTCGCTTACCCAAACGACATTAAAGAAGACACCGCCTTGTTTTTCAGTTTCTGGTGGCGCTGCGAAGGAACTGAGGTAACGTAGAGTCTTCCTGCGCAGAACGGGTTACGTAGGTATCCCAGCTTTCATTCTGCATGTGCGAAACGGCGTTGCCGTGAATCTCGCGCATGCCGTTGACGAAGACTCCCGGCTGAATTCCGTCGTCACGCACTATCCACAGCTCCGTTCCAAGCACTGCAAAACCATTCTGCCCTAGCCATTCAATGACCGCTGACACCGAGTCCAGCGGCCATGCTGCCTCCGACCCTGTCGTGAAGGACTTCGCCGCCAGCTCGGACGGGAATCCGGGTGGAAATGTTTTTTGAGTCATTCGATTGTCCGCGTTATTAATTTTACGCCGATGAGCGGTGGAGAGGAATAAGGCTTCGCGTCGGTTTGTCCGCTTGCTGTCTCAGCACGTGCTCGAACGAAGATGAAGGGCGGCTCGGCAGGGTACATCGCAAAGCGACGGTGCTGAAATTGCGCTGGTAGCCTTCCCAGCCACCGAAGTGGCAATTCTGGTACGGCGAACCCTTGTCTGATGGTTACAACGCTACCAGCGCCTTTTGCACTACCGGCATGCGTACCTGTGCGAATGCCCTGCGCCGTGTGAGACGATTGGAGGTGGCCTGCTCCTGAAAACACAACTTATTAGTTGTTAACAAAAACCTCCTTAGCAATTCCCCACGCCAGCGAACTATTGGCTAGACACCCAGTCCGCTAGTTGAAGCTATACTGCTCTCGGATGACCGAGCACGTGTTCGGCCTAACTGTAAACGAAGTGCTGGCATACGCTGCCATCGCGAATGTCGTGTTGGTGTTACTGCTCGCTGGGATTACTACCTATTATGCTTGGCACGCGAAGCGTCAGGCAGATGCGAGCCAACAACAACTGGCCGCTTCCAAACGACAAGCTGATATCGCGCAGCAGACTCTCGACCTTTTACTGAGGCAAACCGAACAACAACGGCAAATCGACGTGTCTACTGTAAGTTTCAATCTCGAAGCTGCCATTCACACGGTTGACCAGTGGCAGACGAGAATGCGTTCCGACGTCTATCCGCAATAGCCAGATGTCATCGAGATTCGGCCCACGAACTTCAATAGTTCAGTTGCCAACGCCGACAGGTTCGACAGCATTGTGGCGGGGTACATGGGAGCGGCTCTGCTCTACATTTCGGAGGCGGAGACGAACATTCGGATTATGCAAGGTACGAATCCCGCCCTTCCGCAAAGTTGGCTGAAGCCACGCGACAAAGCCGCTAACGCGCTGGGTATTGCCAGATGTGTTCATGAACCGATTGCTTGATTCGGAATACGAAGTGAAATCTGCGCAGACCATGTGCCACGAAAAATCTGGCTGGGACCCGCTGTGGCCGTCCATGAACCAAGCAGGACGGGTGAAACCTGCTGAGCGGGGGCGCAGAAGCCCACAATCAGGCCGAAAACGAAACTCCATAGCTTCATCCCGACACCCATGCGGATGCTAACACGTCGCAATAGCAGCTGACGTTATCCACATCTGTGAGGCCACGTCGCTTCAGTGTTGCGCGCGACAGACTACATTGTGTTTCTTAAACAACAGCTACTTCGGTGGCGGTTAACTCAAACCTCGTAAATCTCCACGCGATTCGTCCTAAATTCTTGGCCGAGTAGAGCGCTCGGTCGGCCTGATTTAGCAGCGCACTAAAGTCCGGGACAAGTTTCCCGCTAGAACCGGATATGCCGAAACTCGCCGTCACGTTGGCGCTGTGGTCGCTGAACGTGAAAGCATGTTCTTCGAGCATTTGCCGTATGCGCTCCATCACGATACGGGCTTGATTTACATCGGCATGAGTAAGAACGAGGAGGAACTCTTCACCTCCAATACGGCCACACATATTGGAGCGGCGGGTATTGCTTTTTAAGATTTCAGCGAATTTCTTGAGCACCACATCGCCAGCCTCATGCCCGAAGGCGTCGTTAACGTGTTTGAAGTTATCCATGTCGGCCAATACAACCCACAGCGAAAAGTTGTGCCTTCTCGCGCCGCTTATTTGCCTGCATGCCCATTGCTCAACAGCACGCCTGTTCGGCAAACCCGTCAGCTCGTCGGTAAGCGCCAACTCTTCAAGCAACCGATTCTTGCCTTCAATCTGCCGCTGCAAATTGATTATCCGTTGACCGACTTGAGCCCGAGCCAGTAGCTCCTCGGCATGGAATGGTTTCGTCAAATAATCATCTGCACCAGCGGCGAGCCCTTTCACCACGTTTTCTGTCTCGGAGGCGCTAGTCAAGATGATGACGTACGTGTAAGAAGCTTCAGAACTCGCTCTGATTCGGCGACACAACTCAATGCCGTTGATATCAGGCATAAGCAAATCCGTTATAACCATCTCAGGCCGGTGCTCGCGAAAAAGCTCGATGGCTTCCATCGGCAAGAAGGTGTCATGGCTCACAAAGAGCCCATTCGCGTACTCGTGGCTGAGACTGTCAGGAAAAGAGCAACTGTGAGTCGAATCTTAGTCCAATCCTTTGTCCGTGGTTATCGCAACTCGGTCCGCCAGCCCCGGCGAGCATTCTAATACTTGTTGAAATCTAACTTTATGCCAGACCGGCAGTATTACTTTCTGTCCATTCACTTCACAGGTCGCAAGTTCATTCAATTCTTCCTCAGGCCAATCTTTTTCTAAAAAGTGAATACTGACAATCACGATGCCAAATCTGGAACGGGCTAACCCATAATCAATTGATTCGCGCAAGTTGCTACCTAGTTTCAAAGAATAGTCTACGTACCAAACCATCAGCCCGCTGGAATTGAGCCGGTCGGCCAGTGGTCTGGCAATTTCTTCCTTGTCCTCATTCGCGTGAGAGATGAAAAAGTCCCACTGTTTCGTTTTTTCTGCTGGGTCGTTGCGCTGCATTCCGAGCGTATTTTCCACGGCGGCGTTCCAGTTGCCATCCGGCAAAAGATGTAGCGCTTGGAAGTTTTGGCTTTGGCTGATACTGAAATAGCGCAGTAGTCCGGCCACGTCTCCTCCAGATTTGCGGTAGAATATTTACACTTGCGAAAATCAGCTCGGTGGCACTATCGTCTGCTCGTCCCCCGCAGATATGGAGTTCGATGGAACGCGAGTATGACCTATTCGAGCATTTTCCCAATGGGGATGTGCTATGGCGGATGCCCGTCACCGGCCATGAGAATGCAATCCAGCAATTGAAGGAACTGGCCGCAACAACGTCCAGTGAGGTTCGCCTAGTTCAGTTGCCGACCCACTTCGTCATTGCTGTGATGAATCGCGCAAGTAAAGACACTTATTCGGCTTCACCACCAATCCGGGCGTGATTGAGAATCCCGTGGAGACTTGCTAGGTTCCCCCATGACCATCATGCCTCCTACCGAATTGCGGCCGGAGAATCGCCGACGTAGTAAGCGGGTCAAAGTTCGCGTTCCGGTGGTGGTCCGATTCCAGACTGCCGACAAGCGTTCCATATCAGAAAAGACGCACACCATAATTGCGAACGACCACGGAGCCCTTCTACTTCTCGCGGCCTCGGTAGAGATTCAACAGATTATCCGCCTAGAAAACGTAGCTTCGGGGGAGGAATTGCTCTGCCGAGTCACTAGCTTAGGTCCCAGCTTCATGGGTAAGACGCAGGTTGCGGTTGAATTTGTTATGCCGATGCCCGGCTTCTGGGACAAACGAATTTAAAAAGGTTAACCGCCTGATGGGAGAAAAAGAACTAAGAAGCGCGGAGCAGAGTCACTTCTGTCAGGCCGTGTCGCCTAATGATGAGCCGTGCCAACATCCTGCGACGCTTCGTTGTACAAGGTGCGGTAGGTGGTTCTGCGATACATCTGGCCCCGGGTGCTTTAGAACTACAGCGATTGTGATCATGTCTGCGACGTTGTACCGCGCATTCACTAAATCCGTCGGCCCCAGAATGCCCGCTTTGCGTTTTTCTAGGTCATAGGCGGACCATTTCTCTCCCATAGCGACGAGCTGTTGAATAGCCGTCTGAACCGGCTTAGCCGATTGGAACCGGATGAGATACTCAGAACTGTCTGGCTTTATGACTTCGCTAGAAGCCACAGAAGCCCTCGCCTCAGCTCCCGCAACCGTGTCTTGAGGGTAGAGGCCTGGAAAGGCGGGGTTCTGATCGGTGCAAGGAACATCCTGAATCGTTGGGGTTACCGTGTGGGCCCAGTCAGATTCGTTCAGTACCTTCAACGCTTCCTGCTCCGCCGCGTGTGATACAGGCGAACCGGAACGGTTTTCCTGACCTTCTAGAGAAGTGCACCAAAACAGGAGCGAAACGCAGCAGGCGACTCGGATCGAGTGTTTGCAGAAGAGAGGAATTACAGCCGATGAAATCCACATGGCGGCGGCCTCCGGTAACTCATGAGGTGATTTATAGGGTAATGCCCTCCGGCTGAGTTTTCAATCGCTTTCGCGGCCAGAATCCGGCGACACTTCAGATAGGTGTTGCGAACAGGGGTGGCTGTTGAAAAACTCGCCCGCTGGCAGGAGTTTTGATCTGGGGTGATTTTCCTGCGGGGTATCGCTTTCTTTTTTCTATCTCAGATCGGCACCGTGGCTGATTCTAGAGATCTGGATCTTAGGAAACGAGCCAGTCGTTTCAGGTTCTGGGCTGTAGCCGCGAGAAAGAACTGTTCGCGAACATGCTTCATTCTCCTCAAACGCACCCTGCGCAGTCCGATCTGGTTCTTCAACTCCGCAAAGAGTGCTTCTACTTTCCGGCGTTGGCGTTGCGCTGCCGCGAAAGCCGGAACGGTCGTTCGCTCTCGTGCCCGTTGTCGCGCCGCTTCGTGAACATGGATCGCGATCTGCCGATAGTGGCCGGTGGTGCACTGCGATTTCTGCGAGCACTCCCGACACCGTTTTCGCGTTGCCCTGTAGATATGGTTTCGGTTGCGCGGATTCACCCCAAGGTACGTTAGTCGCTTTCCTTCCGGACATTGATAGCTGTTCGTCTCGGCAACGTAGATGAACTTTTCGATCCCATACAAGTTGGTTTTGGGAGCAGGACTCTCTTTCACGCGAATATAGGGAGTGATGTTTCGTTCCTCAAACCAAGCCAAAAGCTCACCGTTCCCATAAGTCGTGTCGGCGGCAACCGACTGTGGGAAGCGCCCGCGTCTCTCCGCTGACCGTGTGATCATCTCGCGAGCCGCCGCACTTTCCTGGCTCAGTCGAGCGGATGTGGCCTGAACGCCAACAATTACGCAACTCTTGTTGTCGATCAGATAGTTGTTGAAGTACCCCAGCTCCGCCCGACGATCGCCCTTGGTTGAATAGGTTGAATCCGGATCCGTCGTCGATACCTGGTCTTGTTGATGGGCCGGCTCTTCGATCGGGTTTTCTTGCTCGAGGTCCGCCAAGTACTCGCGCACCGTGCCCTTCACGTGGGCCACTTCCGTCAACTGCTCCCGCGGGATGCGGCTCGACCGGCTGGCATTCGCGGGAATGAAGCTGCCATCCACGGACAGGTGCTCGCCCTCGACCAACCCAGCTTCCAAGCAGCGATCCACAATCTCTTCAAAGAGCCGCTGAAAGAGGTTCGACTCCTGAAAGCGTCCATGACGGTTCTTGGAAAACGTGGAGTGATGGGGAATCTCCTGATCGAAGCTGAGTCCGGTAAACCAGCGCCAGGCCAGATGCATCTGCAACTCCTCGACTAGCTTGCGCTCGCTGGTGACGCCATAGAGATAGCCGATCAGCAGGATGCGCAATAAAAGTTCCGGATCGATCGAAGGTCTGCCCGTATCGCTGTAGGAGTCCTTCAGCTTCTCACGAACGAAATCGAAGCTGATGTGTCGGTCCAGGAGACGCAGTAGGTGGTTTTCAGGAACCTGATCTTCAATGCGAAAGTAGTAGAACAGCGACTCGGAACGGGAGTGTTGTCCCATCATAATCCGCAAGCCTCCGTGAATGGCGATGAAGAAGAGCATCGGCAGAACGCTTGCTCATATAGACGTTGCTGCAACAGTTCCGTTCATTCACGAAGACTTTTTCAACAGCCACCGGATTTCTCAACATCTATCCAGGTCGTAGCGTAGTCAAACCCGTTGGCGGCGGTGCAGGAGCGGGTTTGTCGACAGTTTTTCTTCTAATTGACAGACTCGCACAATCAAGGTGATTGCTTGAAAGTCAGCATTTTATCGTGGTCTCATTCCTTTCACTGTCTCTCACAAACCTTTCGTCGCCCGGTCGCCAAGACGTGCCTGATCCTCTTTTTCTTGTCTTCCAAGATGGGAAGTCAGGTTTCATCATTGCAGGGCGTTATTCGCCGCAATTCCGGCACTGGGGGCGACCCGTTGACCGGACCGCCCCCTGGTAAGACTTATTGGTTGGAGATAGTCGCTGTGGTGCCATCGAATTTCGTGATGTGGATGGTGAACGGCTCCTTGTAGCTGTTGGCTCGGTCCTTCAGGACGCTGATTGCCACCTGCTCGCCCAGCAAGATCGAGTAGTAGGTGGAGCTGCGGAAGTGGATGCCGGCGTGGATGCCGTGCCCGGCGCTAATGTTCCACGCAAGCTTCGACAGCTCGCCGTTGATGGTGAGGCTGTCGCGGTCGGCGCCGGTGTACGGAACCAGCGACAAGCCATCCGATCCGGGCACCATGACATCGGAACCGGCGGCCAAAAGCAGCGGCCGGATCGGCTGACTGCAATCGAAGAAAAACTTGATCGCTGTCATGCAGGCTCCGCCCACCGTTCCGTGTCCTGTGGGGTAACAAGGGTGTGCTGGCGCCCCCTCGGGGAATGCTTGCGGCAACAGGTAGGTGCCGTATTGTCCGTGAATGATGGGCAGCACGGCCGAGTTGAGAAGGTCGTGGTGCAGCGCGGCAGCCGCCTGCGGTATGGGATGCTGGTTGGTCAACCGCGCTTGAAGCAGGGCACCGACCTCCTCCGGGCGCTGCCGCAGGTTAACAACCCACTTGTGGAACCACGAAGCTTTCAGCGCCCGCGTTGCCATCTCGGGGACTGTTGCCTTGGCATCTACCGGTCCGCCTGCCACGGTACCAAAAGTGCCGAATCCGTGCTGTGTCAGCGAGGCATTGTAAGGGTTACCCGGGTTGACTGGCGTAGCGAGCTCGGCAAGCACAAGACAGGCGACAAAGTACGCTTGATGAAGTGCGTCCACATGGGTATAAGCGGTCAAGTCGCGCCCCATCCGTATGTAGCGGAATACCGGATCGTACTGCAGGCTAAATGACGGCGGGAAGCCGCTCTCCACGCTCAGGTACTCGGTGGGATTGGTCAGATAGTCCCCTCCTCCCTCGCTGACCGACAAGAATCGGTGGCACTGCTGGCTCATCGGCTGAGCACCCATGAACGTCGGCTGGATCATGAACTGTGAAACGTACGGTCCTTGCACGCTGCCATCACCGGGAATAATCTGGCCGCAGAAAAGGTTCTGTGGTGTGACCGGGTGGGGAAATATGTTGTTCGCGCTCTGAATGTACGACATATTGTTCAAGTCGGCACACGCTTGTGCCGCCAATGAACTGGTCGGATAGTCTGTGAAATGGACGTCGCGCATCAACGCCGCCCAGTAATGCTCCACCTCCTCAGCCGCGGTCTGCGCGCTGGTGACGCTGGGTGCGGGCGGTATCACGGTCGCGAAGGGGTCTAACCCCTCCAAGTCGAAGGCTAGCGCGCCCATGGGGCCATTCAGGGTGCCGGTGAAACCCGGTCCGCCGGGATTGCCGACCTGGATGTTTTCAAAATCCTCCCAGCGTTCGGTCTGGAGCGCATGCACCAGGCTCAACCAGGAGGAGCGGTTCACGATGCCAAGGTAATCATGCTTGAGGCACTTGCTCCAGCTGCCGCTGAAATCGGTGAAGCGCTCCGAATCCCCGTTGTCCGGCAGTTCGCCTACATCGATCTTTTCGTTCTGGGCTGTGCTCTTGCGGTAATTGAAGCTGTCGTTGGTGCGATTGTTGGGGCTGTATTCCACAACCGACGCCTCGGCCTCTCCGTGCTTGCCTTTAATTAACGGTTCGAACGGAATGGCAGCGAGTGCCACTGCAGTGGCGCTGCCGACGCCGACTTGGCCCAGGAAGGAGCGCCGGCTGGTGCCAGCCTTCTGAGGCTTTTCTTTATCGTTATGATTCGTCTCGCCCTGAACGGGTCTGGTCTGTTCAGAAGAATCCTGCGAGTCTTTCATGAAGTTCCACCTTCGATGGTTAAAAGTCTAAGCAGACTGATCGGGAGGACCAGACAGGCGGCTGAATCAGAAGCTAATCGCACAGCAGGGTACCTGCTGATTCCGATGACCACGTTCGCAGCCGAATTCTGATGCCAAGATTCGAGATTGCGCCAAGACAGAACGTGTTTGCGCGGCAATTCAGCTAGGTAAAGAAAACGCCGTTTTGCTCATTTCCTAGCACAGAAACCAGGTTCCGCGTAGGGTCGGGTGCCTCCGATTCGAAGTGGAAACCGGGCTGGTCCGCCGTCCAATTGATCGTGGCTCCAGTGCTGAGGAACGAACCCTTGAAGCCCTGCACGCTATTGTGAATTTGTGCCGTCGTGACGATTCCGCTCCATTCCACGTCGAAGGAAACGGTCGCCCGGACGGGGGCGACAGGTGCGATGAGCGGATAAGGGTAGTCTGGATCGCCGGGCAGTCCCAGACCTTGAGTCAGCGAGTTCGCGAGGTCGTGATCATCGTAGACCTTCAGCCCACTCACTTGCAGGCTCGCCCGCCCTCCGTTGAAGTCTACCTTGACGGCGTCTTGCCCCACTGGGACCATCCAGAAGACGTCGTTCGAGTCGATGTGTACGTTGTAGTCGTGGACTTGTTCGGTGAGGATTGCCGATCCAACCGGACCGGTATACAAGTCAAGTCAAACGAAGGCGAGTGTGCCCACATGGCTGCGGCCGTCCGTACCGATGAACTTGCCTTGACCGAAGCCCATGTCCGCCTGGAACGCCAGAGGGGTGGTCGCGCCCGTGGCGGTATTTGTTCCGGTCCCGCCGCCGCGAATGTGGGTCAGACCGACGATCCCATCGAAGTCAGTGATCTGTGACGGATCGTTGATGTTGGCCAGCGCGACCGCGGGATTCAGTGGGTTGTGGTGTACAGGGACTCCAAAAGGCTTAAACGGCACAACGCCTCCAGGAATCGGATTTACCACGGCGCAGAGGTGTTCAGTATGGTCATGTTCGTTCTTGTCGGCAAAGGCCGGCCTTGAGTGAAAGAGGCTCGCTCCGGTAACCGCGCCCACCGCTCCACGAATGAGATTGCGCCGACTTAGCCTTTTCCGTTCAAGTTTTCTTGCAATCGAGTCGAGTTCGTTCATCACTGTTCTCCTTCCAAACACTCGGGGAACACACAAAAAGATGTGTCCACCAGTGACCGAGGGCCCGGGGTCCCGAAAATGCCAGTCGAGAGAACATAAGAAAGAAGATTGAGCAACTGAGATTGGGAGAAACTGGAGTAACTCTGTGCCTTCCAGTCGGGGCATGTCAAGTCGAAAGTTAGTGAACAGCACTGAATAGACGCGCACTTAATAGAGTGGTTCGCAGCCTGATCAGTGGCGTATTCGCAGATAGGTGTCGATAACAGGGGTGGTCTCAAGGGGTCGATGCAACACTGGCTTGCAGTCTATCCGCCGGAGTTTCAAATCCCAATGTTTTTCGTGGCCGTTGATTGAGGCGCAGAGCGATCTCGTCCAGATCCGACTGTGAGTAGCAGGACAGATCCGCCTTCTTCGGCAGGTATTGCCGCAGCAGCCCGTTCGTGTTTTCGTTCGAACCGCGCTGCCATGGGCTTTGGGGATCGCAGAAGTAAACCTGTACGTCCGTAGCCGTCGTGAAGCTTTTGTGCTGGGCCATCTCCAACCCGCGGTCCCAGGTCAGCGAGCGCCGCAACGTCGCGGGCAGAGTGCGCACGTGCCGGCTCAGGGCGGCCACCACCGTAGTCGTGTCTTTGCCGGGCACCTTCACCAGCATGCAGAACCGCGAATGACGCTCCACCAGCGTGGCCACATGACTGTTGCGCGCCCCGCGCAGCAGATCGCCTTCCCAATGACCGGGAATGGCGCGATCTTCGACTTCCGCAGGTCGCTCGCGGATAGAAATGGCATCGACGATCTTGCCTTGGGAGTGTCCGTGAACGCTGGAATGCCGCGAGCGGCGGATCCGCCGCTGGGAGCGAAGGTGCTGAATCAGCTCCTTTTTCAGCGCTCCTCGCGCTTGAAGGAATAGGCTGCGATAAATGGTTTCGTGCGACACGCGCAGGCCCTCATCCTTGGGAAACTGCCACTTCAGCCATCCGGAAACTTGCTCGGGCGACCAGTCCTGCATCAGTTTACTCGCAACGATCTCCCGGAGCGTGGTGTGAGTGGCCAGCAGGCACGGCTTGGGCCGCAGGGCCGATTCCCAGGCCTGCTGATCGGCTTCATTGGCGCGGTACTGCGCGCGCCCGCCATGGCGTGCCACTTCCCGGCTGATCGTCGAGGCACAGCGGTGCAGGCCTTGGGCGATTCCGCGAATCGACGAGCCACAAGCGATTCCGCGGGAGATGTCTTCTCGTTCTGCCAGGGTGAGTGAACTCGGTGAACGGCGGCGGATGGGCGGCGCAATCCCACCATGGCGCTTCAACAGAAGGTGAATAACCACATTGTTTTTGCCCAGCGCTCGACCAATCGCATGTAACGACTCTCCCGCTTTCCAACGACGCCATACCTCAACTCTTTGCATCGCAGAAAGCCGTATACGTTTCTTTGGGATCATAAACACCACCTTTTAGAAAAAAGATTTATACCAGGTGGTGTTGCATCGACCGGTTGAGCTCTCAGGGATTATCACTAGCTATCTCAGTCTGAGATAGATGGTGCGAAGCGGATTTATCAACAGCTACCGGCGCAAACGCTTGATTAGGTGGGTGTTTCTTGTGAGTCAATTCGATGGCCGCAGAACATCTTTCACAGACTCCGGTACCGGCTAAGCACCACGAGATCGAGCTGCTCAAGCCCCTTGCAACTTGATACCTGGATTGGGTTGCACGTCCCTTACTATTCCGTGAAAATTACAGTTTTATAATATTGACGGCAGGACATAATCCATATTAGTGTCTCCGTTTTACGAGCGACCGTCCGTGTCGCTCCCAGCCTAGCCTCCGATATTCGCGACGGGATATGTTTATGGATGGGGAAGTATCCTTCGTTTCGAAAATCACTTCTGTTACAGTACGCCCATGGGGCGCCGGCGAATTTTGGAGCCGAGTTCGTCGTTTATTTAGCGCAACATCCGTCCCGTTCCTAGCCGCACTTGGCTACTACGCGGCCAGCAAGCTTGGCTTCGCACTTACCCCCGCGCATCATGCCATTTCAGCCTTCTGGCCGCCGAATGCAGTGTTACTAGCCGTATTGCTCTTAGTCCCGAGATCGAAGTGGTGGACGCTGCTTCTCGCAGTGGTTCCCGCTCACTTATTGGTTCAATTCTCTGCTGGCGTTCCGCCACTAACCGCCCTTGGATGGTTTAGCGGAAATGTGGCTGAAGCTTTAATTGGAGCCCTCTGCATTCTTTATTTCAAAAAGCAGGCATCTCTTTTCACTAGCATCAGAGGAATCATTGTTTTCTTATGGTTTGGGGTCGTTTTCGCACCCCTTCTGACGTCATTCTTGGACGCTGGCGTCGTTCTGGGTACCGGCGTGGGCAGCAATTATTGGATTCTCTGGGGTACCAGGCTCTTTTCGAACGCTCTGGCCGAACTTACGGTGGTACCGACGCTAGTGGTTCTGGTTCTCAGCGGGGCCTCCTTGCTACGAATGGGGAAGACTTCCCGACTCCTTGAGGCGACACTTTTGGCGATTGCCATTGTCTCAACGAGTGGCTTCGCTTTTGGCGCCGAAAGCGGGTGGCGAGGCAACACCCCAGCATTGGTTTATTCCCCCCTACCTATAATACTTTGGGCAACCGTTCGTTTTGGTGTTGGCGGCGTGAGCGCATCACTTTTGGCAACAAGTTTGATCGCGTTATGGAATGCCCTGCACGGTCGGGACCCATTCACCGTCGGTTCAGTGTCGCAAAATGTGCTTACGCTGCAGATATTGTTTTGCTCGATCGGTCCGCCATTCATGCTTCTGGCAGCTTACATTGCGGAGTTGAAGCAGAGCAGCTCCAAACTGGTGGCTGCCCAGGATCAGGAACGTCGCCGCATTGCTCGCGAGCTTCACGACGATATCTGTCAACAACTGACCCTTGTACAGCTGGACCTGGAAGAAGCTCGGGATGTGGCGGACCCTTCACTCAATTCTCGTTTGGCGATCATCTACGATCAGGTCTCAGATGTTGCCAAAGCCACACACGAACTTTCGCATGGTCTTCATCCCACATTTCTCAAGCACTCTGGACTCGGAGAGGCACTCAAGGCGCTTTGTCGACGAGTTGGCACTGAGAAATCCCTACAAGTTTCTTTCATTGATGAAACCCAACCAACCAGTGCTTCTACCGAAATTTCACTGTGCTTGTATCGGGTTGCACAAGAGGCCTTGCAGAACGTCGCCAAGCATAGTCATGCACAAAGCGTCAGCGTAGAACTCAACGACAAAAGC
The DNA here is from genome assembly GCA_963721825.1 of uncultured Acidobacteriota bacterium. GTDB lineage: Bacteria > Acidobacteriota > Terriglobia > Acidiferrales > UBA7541 > Palsa-295. Next base: position 535,957 of record CAVRLE010000007.1, read on the forward strand.
GATCGTATAAGTCTACGAATTGTTGACGATGGAATTGGATTCAATATGCGAGAGGAAATAATGAACGGTCTCGGACTTATTAGTATGCAGGAACGCGTTCGGTTAATTGGCGGAACCCTTCGGATCAGGTCATCTCCGAATTCCGGTACGACAATCGAAGCCTTCGTGCCGCTGGTTACGACGCAGTCGGGCCACGACTCACTCGCTTCAGATTAAATATCCTTCATTCAGTCCGATTTTGAATGTCCATCCGGAAGGAAAAATGTGCCCCCTTCCAGTACCTTTCGAATCGCAAGCACAAGATCGGAGCGCATCCGGACCTTTATGACGTAACCTTGTGCGCCCACGTTTTGCCAGCTGTCAAGCAACACTTCTGAATCGGCGGCAGCAGTCAAGAAAATAATCTTGGTTGGAGAACGGAGGTCGCGCAGCTGCTTCGCAGCTTCTATACCATCCATTTCAGGCATCGCGATGTCCAAGATAAGGACATCGGGCTTCGAGGCCAAGACAGCATTCACAGCAGCAGCGCCGTCGGAGGCCAACGCGACGATCTCAAACTCATCGGCGAGAAGTTTAGCGACCCTGTTCAGAACTTCCGGATGATCATCAGCTATGGCTATCCTGGGTTTCGACATGCCCTACCGGATACTAAACTATCGCGCGAACAACCAAATTGCACTAGCCCTGTCAGACCTAGCGAGAACCAGAGGGCCTTACAGTCTTATACGCCTGGATTCTTAAACTGCAAAATATTATGAGCGTGACGGATTTGGGATTGCTGCAATTTATTCCCGACGAACGAGATCTCAGACTGATTTCGGGCGATGCGTCTTCCCGGATAAAGGATTAACTGTTGAGAACAGGGGTGGCTGTTGAAAAAGTCTTCGTGAATGAACGGAACTGTTGCAGCAACGTCTATATGAGCAAGCGTTCTGCCGATGCTCTTCTTCATCGCCATTCACGGAGGCTTGCGGATTATGATGGGACAACACTCCCGTTCCGAGTCGCTGTTCTACTACTTTCGCATTGAAGATCAGGTTCCTGAAAACCACCTACTGCGTCTCCTGGACCGACACATCAGCTTCGATTTCGTTCGTGAGAAGCTGAAGGACTCCTACAGCGATACGGGCAGACCTTCGATCGATCCGGAACTTTTATTGCGCATCCTGCTGATCGGCTATCTCTATGGCGTCACCAGCGAGCGCAAGCTAGTCGAGGAGTTGCAGATGCATCTGGCCTGGCGCTGGTTTACCGGACTCAGCTTCGATCAGGAGATTCCCCATCACTCCACGTTTTCCAAGAACCGTCATGGACGCTTTCAGGAGTCGAACCTCTTTCAGCGGCTCTTTGAAGAGATTGTGGATCGCTGCTTGGAAGCTGGGTTGGTCGAGGGCGAGCACCTGTCCGTGGATGGCAGCTTCATTCCCGCGAATGCCAGCCGGTCGAGCCGCATCCCGCGGGAGCAGTTGACGGAAGTGGCCCACGTGAAGGGCACGGTGCGCGAGTACTTGGCGGACCTCGAGCAAGAAAACCCGATCGAAGAGCCGGCCCATCAACAAGACCAGGTATCGACGACGGATCCGGATTCAACCTATTCAACCAAGGGCGATCGTCGGGCGGAGCTGGGGTACTTCAACAACTATCTGATCGACAACAAGAGTTGCGTAATTGTTGGCGTTCAGGCCACATCCGCTCGACTGAGCCAGGAAAGTGCGGCGGCTCGCGAGATGATCACACGGTCAGCGGAGAGACGCGGGCGCTTCCCACAGTCGGTTGCCGCCGACACGACTTATGGGAACGGTGAGCTTTTGGCTTGGTTTGAGGAACGAAACATCACTCCCTATATTCGCGTGAAAGAGAGTCCTGCTCCCAAAACCAACTTGTATGGGATCGAAAAGTTCATCTACGTTGCCGAGACGAACAGCTATCAATGTCCGGAAGGAAAGCGACTAACGTACCTTGGGGTGAATCCGCGCAACCGAAACCATATCTACAGGGCAACGCGAAAACGGTGTCGGGAGTGCTCGCAGAAATCGCAGTGCACCACCGGCCACTATCGGCAGATCGCGATCCATGTTCACGAAGCGGCGCGACAACGGGCACGAGAGCGAACGACCGTTCCGGCTTTCGCGGCAGCGCAACGCCAACGCCGGAAAGTAGAAGCACTCTTTGCGGAGTTGAAGAACCAGATCGGACTGCGCAGGGTGCGTTTGAGGAGAATGAAGCATGTTCGCGAACAGTTCTTTCTCGCGGCTACAGCCCAGAACCTGAAACGACTGGCTCGTTTCCTAAGATCCAGATCTCTAGAATCAGCCACGGTGCCGATCTGAGATAGAAAAAAGAAAGCGATACCCCGCAGGAAAATCACCCCAGATCAAAACTCCTGCCAGCGGGCGAGTTTTTCAACAGCCACAGGGATTATCACTAGCTATCTCAGAATGCGACAAGACCACGATTCCGGGAAACGCCGGTTCCACGCAACCATTCGCAATAATTCCGGGCGGTAGGCTTGCGACCCAGGGCTCTAAAGGACCTCTCCCCTTTTTCTATTCGTTTCGGTCGAAGACGTAACCGAAAAATTCAGGTGGTAAGTCTTCAGCAGCGAGCAATCAAATACTCCGGTACAAGGAGCAGGCCGACCCGGAATGCCTTTAGCATTGCCTTCCGCTACGGCATGTAACACAAGTCATACATCAATCCGGCCAGGTACTACCGACTCGCCGACGATACCCCTTGGGGCGACCCACCCCGCCGGCTGGAATCGAAATAGGGGTCCCAAAGTTATCCGCTTGGAATGCGCCGGTCAACTCGGTGCGCGGCGCTCGAGAACAGTATCCCGGTTTTGTTGCTTCCCTCATCAGCAAGCCTTTTGTTTACGGACCACGGTTGGCGCAAAGCCGCTCAAGATCGGCCGGTTATGTTGCATTTTCTCTGCGACACACCTCGCGCCGTTCCCGTCTGTACCGTCGCGCCCCTCGATTCGCGATTCGACGATATGTAAGACATGCCCAAGGTCGCGAAATCCGCGAATCACGGACACATCGCTCGCATTATATGGGGCCACCGCTTCCGATTGCTCATGTTGAAACGATGGTACTTAGCAGGTGGAGGTGAGTGAAAACGCGAATGTGCGTCACGGCAAGAGAGAAATTGCGAGTCGTAATATGAGGTTTCTCTCGGAAAAGGTGGGGGTTTCGAGTAATGGGCTGACTCTAGGCGGTTTAGCAACAATGCGTGCGCCGAGCTGACTTGAATCAGTCGTGCGCTGCTTTCGGCAAAGGCCTCTTAGAACAGATCTCCACGCCGATCAGACCGGTCCAGCCGATCCTGGCGAAACCCGCTGCTTCCCGGTCCAAGTTTAGAGTGATTCGCAGGTAAATTCAGCAGAGTAGTTTGTGCATTCGGGATCGGAGTGGTCGAGAATCGCCTGCGCGATCTATCCAGCCGGGTACCTCTCGTGAATCGCCATTCTTGCAGTCGTCGCGTTCGTTGGCTGTCACTCAAAAGACTGCGCGTGGTTTATGCTGCATCGGATTCGATTGGGTAAGCAAAGCAGTCTGCCGCCAGACTCGTGAACTTGCCGTACTCTGCGGAATGTTTCATTCGTCCCCGTCTTATCAATTCTTCTTTTTGGGGTTGAACCGCCTTTTCAATTCCCCTGTTAGCGCCTTCAAGAGATGCTCGCCTTGTCCTTTAGCTAGGGCATCGTAATCGCGCTCTCCGTTGGCTATGTACTTTTCGGCAAGTTTCTCGTACTGCTTCAAAACTCGGCCATGGCAGTCTTGAAGGAAATCGGTGGTGAGAGTGGATACGTCAAGTTTTAGTATTTCGCCCGGTGGGGCATAGGCGTTCCCGATCTTCGCACACGTTGCATACATGCAAAGCCAGTACGGAAGATTGCGACGGTGTACCGTGTCTAATCCGAGCGTATCTAGGAAATCTGCAACTGCCCTCACAATCTGAATGCTTTTCAAATAAATATTGAGGTCCTGCTGATCCTTGCCAAAAATGGAACTGTAGGGAATGTCCTTCTTAACGTAATCGCGCGGCCTTCCTCTTGCCTCATCTGGCCTTCTCAACACTACTGAAAGCATCGCTTGCACAAGCTCGACCACACTGACGATCTGCGCGACTGGTTTGCCTTGGTCGCGGTAATAACCCTGTCGTCGGTCATAGTAGAGGCCGTACCTGTGAAACAAAGTTTCGATTTGGCGATGAATCGGGTCTGTAGCTCTCAGCGCTTCTTCCGGCATCTCATTTTGACTATTTGTGCTGCGAATAACGCTGTCTCGTATCGGTATATCTGTGGTGGTGATTAGCCGAACTAACAAGCGCCGATTGTCCGAAGGATTTGGGGTAGCAACGCTGAAATGATTGTAAATTTCCCGCGAGGTCTGAAGGCCGTTAACGATCTGCGGGTCTGTTACTTCGACTTCCAGATGTCCAGCAGCGCCAATGTGCTCTGTGAGAATGGTAATCCCGTTGTTCAACAGCCAAAATTCGGGCGGATTTTGAGCCATGAGAGTGGAAGCGATTCGCTTGTTAACCGTTGTCGTTTTCCAGTAACCTCGCACGTTTGAGTCGAAGAATCGTTCGGCAAGTTGCCCATTGCTTTCGATAATGAACTGGTAATAATCAGCTAAACGGACAAGTCCGATCTGCCCTTCCGGTGTTGACAATGACTGAGCGGCCCACTTGAGCGACTTAGTTTTGGGCGGTCGCGTTTGGACTTGTTTCCACAAAGCAGACGCATTCACAAAATGAAACTCCGCCTTCGCGTCTGGGAAATGCTTCCCAACCACGCCAAGCACTTTCTTAGTCGACGTACCACAATCGGTGTTTGGTTCGACGTCTTTTTTTGTGATGTAGTAGAAATCAACCGACAATGGCGGGTTTTGCCCCACAATGATTCCAAGTTTATCTTTGAAGAGTCGCATTGCCGTGATTAACTCTTCGCGGTACTGCTGGTGATAAGCCGCTTTTTTGCGTGTCAATTCCAGAAGGTCATCAGCGAAAAAATACAGCTTGTCCACCGCGGCAGGTGAAAATCCCTCACCCTCCTTCATCTGCATGATGAGAAGTTTTACACGATTAGGATTCTTAGGGTCTAATTCACTTTCCGCATCAACAAGTTCGCCATCAACAAACATATATAGTGCATCCACGCCGCCGTCTTTTGCGCCGCCAATCAATCCAGTCTTAAGTTGGCTATCGCTCAGATCGAAGGGTCGAAGGAATTGGTCAACGCAGTAATACTCAAAGACGTTGAGGTCTTTAGGCGGAGTCGGAAAACGCTTTTCCTGCCATCCTTTGAAATTCGCTTCAAGAGCCAATGCTTCGTTGCTGCTCATTGCGCCTCCGAGGTAAACAGTTATCGTACACTCCCACTTCGGGGTGTAACTACTCCCGTTCCCATCCGCTGCCCTGTCACCTTCTTCGCTGGAGAGGGCTTGATGAGTCAACGATGTTTATTGCCAGAAATTTGGGTCCAACTTGGGTCCAAAACCCCGGCTAGTGGGCCTCAAAGCGGACTTTCGGAGCAGTAAGGGCAGCAGATTCAATGGGACTTTGGCGGAAGCGTGTGGGAGTCGAACCCACCATCCTGGCCGCGAAGGACAGGATCAATGGCTTTGAAGGCCACGAGAATCACCGGATCCCTTTCGCCTCCGCGAACGATTATAGGGATGGCGATGTGCGCGTTCAACTTTTCGCGGGAGTGCTCGGCGCTTTCTTGCGGGCTAGTTCGAGAAGTTTAGGGTGCGTGCAGACTTCGAAGTATGTGCGGTTGCCTTGTGCGCCTATCTTACCGCCCGGCAGCAACTGGCGCACAAAACCTTTGCGGATGATTATTGGCTCGAAAGTGTCGCCAATCGGAACCTCGCCAAAATAGAGTTGCACGCGTTCTTTACCCCACGGCATCGGAAAATTGCCGGCCATGGGAGCAAGCGCGATTTCGGCGGCCACTTTCTGAAATCCTTCCTCGTTCAGCTCGATTCCATTTGAATTGTAACGGACCACCAACTCCTCGCCTTCATCCTCGACCGCGTCTTCCATGAGCGTCTGCAGCAGGAACACGTTAAATGGCGACGGATTCCCTTTGAACAGCCGCTTCGCCATCTTCGAGCAGCTCGAAAGCCGGTCCGACAGATTGAGTGCCCGCGAAATCATCACGCGTGAATCGGCGTCCATCCAGAGCGACGGCGCCGAGTCCTGAAACGCCACACCAAGTCCTAGTTCAAGCGCTGGCAAATTCGTCGTCTTCGCGCGCTGGTTATACGCCTGGGTCACCGCCAAAATCTCTCGCGCCAGCACGCACGCGCGCGCCACTGCTCTCTGAGTGGCCCGCTTGGCTTCCGTTTCGTAAATCGCGAGAATGATTGCATCGCCCTCGATGAAAACCTTAGCGGCGCCATAGCGCTCGAGCATCCGCTTTACGGGCTCGTGCAGGTTCATGCTGAAATGCGAGGCCGGATTCATGCCGCGCGCGAGGAGATCCTTTGTGATTCCCGTGGAGCCGCGTACATCGGCCTTAATGATCACGTGGGAGCTGACTGGATCATCGTCCGGCCGCACCTCATCCGGGTGCAAGAATTCATAGAGGCTCTTATTCACCCGCGAAAGCTCGCGCGCGCGCTCGGAACGCACCAGGTTGATGCGTTCCATCCACGAAGCCACCTGCTGATAATTCCGGCGATCACGACGCAGGCGCATCAGGTCCTCAGTAAATTGGGTACATGTCGCCAGGGTTTCCTCGTGGGTGCGGCGGCGAATGGCGCGCGAAGCTTCGTCCAATCGCTTCATCGAAATCTTGCGTGCCGGAAACTGTTCGAGAATCGTCTCGATTCGCTTATGTTCTTCGCGATGCACGATCGCTTTCTTCAGTTGTTGCAAGTGAATAGGCGGACAGTAGTCGGCGTAAAGTTTTTGGAGTTCGTAGCCCGCTAGCACATGAAACAGAAGATCGCGCTCTTCCAGCCGATGCGTCCATTCCTCGCGGAGTTGCGCCCTAACTTCCGGCGGAGCTTCTCCGTGGGAATCGTCGGCCGCCAAACGGTGCGCGCCGAACAGCCTCGGAGAATTCTCAGGCTGGTTCAGATAATCGCCCAGCCGATTTCTGTGCTCCTCTGTGAGGAAATCCAGCCGCTGCTTGGCTGCGTCAATCGGCGGGGCCAGTTCTTCGAGGTTCTGTTCCGCCGACGAGAACTTTTTCCTGAGAGTTTCAAGCTCGGTTTGGATCTCAGCTGATGTTGCTGATTTCTTCTTGAAAAGCCACGGAAACTTCTCATCGCCAGCGCCCGCCCGCGTGGAGAGTTCCCGCTGCTCCTCCTCAATCCTTTCGAGCTCAGACCGCAACTGCCGAGCCTGTTCCATCAAGCGCTCGTAGGCTTTCCGCGACTTGCTCAGCTCTTCTGAATCGTCGTCGGCGAGAACGAAGTCACGCACAAAATCCAGCAGTAGGTGGTCGAACACGTCGAAGCGGTCCGGGTCGTTGACGAAGTTCCCGAGCAGGACGTAGTGCTGCAAGAAAAGGTGATCGTCATTTCCATTCTCTACGAAGAGAAAGCGATTCTGCAGCAGGTCGTATGTCTCGCGGAAATCGTCGCCAAAGAGTGCCCGCCGGGACTTCGAGATGATTCCCTCTTCCACTTCGCGCCATACTCGATGAAGTGTCTCGCCCACCTGACGATAGACCTTCTTTTTGTCTGCTTGAATTTCGGCAATTTTCGACCGCATCACGTGCGCGGGCTCGCTATGTTCGAAAAGTTCGCCGCGCCCGCGGATCCATTCCTTGCATTCCACGACGATGCTCGAGAACTGGCTCGAAAGCTCGGTGGTCAAGTGCTTGAGAATTGCCAACTGGTGAAGAACATCCGTTTCGATCGATTGCTGATATTTTGCACGCGTCAACGATTCCTGCAGGACATCGGTGAGCAGCTTGCGGAAAGACGCGTGTTCGGGCGGACCAGCGCGTTTCTTGTCTTTCCCATAGACGAGGCTGATGTTGACGGTCTGACGAACAAGATCGAGCAGATATTTTCGCGAAAAATCGACGAAGCGGGGACTGAGAAAAACGTCATAATGGATATTGTCGATGCCCAGGGTCAGATTCGACAGCCGGATTTCGGCGGAGTAAGGCTCGAGTTTCATCCGGGCGGGATGCGTGGGTGAAGGCAGAGTATGAGTGTCGGGCATTTCTGACACCTGATTCGGGATAAACTCTGAATTTAGGGGCCACCGGGGTAACGTGCAATGGAACTAGGCGTAAGGGTTAATGCCAGGTCGGACCACGAGGCTGAAGACATGCCTCTCGACGGCTTTGAGTGGCCGTCGGTCAATATTCACGGCCTGGAACAGGCTCGTAAGACCCCGAGTTCTGAGGGTTTTTCGGCCAATCCGTCCGATCAGCCGATCCCGAAACCGTCGGTGCAAAACTGCGCCTTCCCAAGCGACTTCGGACCCTGCCTCTACTTCGGGCCTGCCGGACAGCGCTGCGATCGCCGAGCCACTCGGGATGGCTTCTGCCAACGCCATCAGCCGCGCATGCCTACGATCTCGGCGCCATTCTTAACGCCCAAGAAACTAGCGGCATTCTTAATCGCTCTCGCGATGCTATGGCCAGAGTTAACTAGATTTCTGAGCGCGCTTGCTCGCCTGTTGCGCTAGAAGCGCTGAGATATCAAGCAGACTCTCGTGGGTTCAGAAGTCTGCCTTCAATCTTGAAATTCAGGTTAAAATCCGCCCATGTCGAAACTACTTGACGGCAAGACCGCAGTCGTTCTCGGTGTGTGGAATAAGTGGAGCATCGCCTATGCCATCGCGCAGGCCTTCATCCGCGAGGGCGCAACGGTATTGCTCACCTACCAGAACGATCGCGCAAAACCGACGGTGGAGGAACTAGGCAACGAGCTTGGTGCCCAAGCGTTCTGTCCATGCGACGTCCAGCAGCAATCCGATATCGACAATCTCGCTGCAGCGATCAAGGCACAGGGGCACAAGCTCGACGTCGTCGTTCACTGTCTCGCCTTCGCAAACCATGATGATCTGGGCAATCCATTCATCAACACCTCGCGGGCTGGTTTCCAGCTTGCGCTCGAGGTGAGCGCGTTTTCCCTCGTGGCTGTGTCGAAAGCGCTTGTGCCGTTAATGTCCGATGGCGGCGCGATTATGACGCTCACCTATCTGGGCTCTACGCGCGTCGTGACGAATTACAACATTATGGGGGTGGCGAAGGCGGCGCTCGAAGCATCGGTGAAGTACCTCGCTAGCGAGCTCGGTAAGAACAAAATTCGGGTAAATGCGATTTCTGCTGGACCCATCAAAACGATTTCTGCGCGAGGTATCAAGGATTTCTCAAAGGTTCTCGAGTTTGTCGCGCAGCACGCTCCGTTGCGCCGCAATACCGATATTGCTGAAGTCGCGGACACTGCGGTATTTCTGGCAAGTGACCTGGGCCGTGGCGTAACGGGGAATACGATCTATGTTGATGCCGGCTTCCAGATCATGGCTCTCGATCCACCGTCATAACCAGCGTCACGTCACCGAGAAAATCCCGCTATCGTCGCGAATCACGATCTTGCGAGTGTCCTCCGCGACGTGCTCGAGCTCGATCCGTATCACGGGCCAATCCGTGCGCAATGTGAGTCTCTCAGGCCACTCGACAAGCACCACGCCGGGCTCGGAGAGCACATCCTCTAGGCCAAGTGTCTCCAGATCGTGAGAATCGCCGATCCGGTAAAGGTCCACATGATAAACGCGCGAGTGATTTCCGTATTTGTGTACGAGCGTGAAAGTCGGGCTCGTTACCTCATCTTCGCGAGCTGCTCCCGCTCCGCTGACAATTCCTTTTGTCAGGGTCGTCTTGCCAGCCCCTAGTTCCCCAGATAACAACACCAGCACTGGGGGCTTGAGTTGCGCGCCAAGATCGCGGCCGAATTGGATGGTCTCTTCGGACGAGTGCGTTACCATCTCGCGTCTAGACACGGCCAGACTCGGCGAAAAACTGTTGGTAGGCGCGCGGAATTGAGCAAATCAAGTCTGTAGCCATCAGAGGCGCTTCGCCCGAATCTGCGTAGGCTATGTCGCCGGCGAGCCCGTGAAGGTAGACGCCAAAGCAAAGCGCAGCTGCGCCTGCGCCGTGTTGAGCTATGAGACCGGCCAGCATCCCAGTCAGCACATCTCCTGTGCCACCAGTCGCCATACCGGCATTGCCCGTGGAATTGATCCAAGCATTGCCGTTGGGCGCAGCAATTACGGTCTGGTGCCCCTTCAAAATCACGAACGCGTTCCATTCCGCCGCAGCCTTTCGGGCGACTTCGAGGCGTCGCGACTGAATCTGTTTTGTATCGCTGCCAACCAGCCTCGCCATTTCGCCCGGATGAGGCGTGACCGCCAACATCTTGCGCCCGGCTTTTAACTCCTGCGCATGTCCCGCGAATGCGTTAAGGCCGTCCGCATCGAGCACAATTGGTATGTCCAAATACTTCGCAACCACGGTGCGGACGAATTGCACGGTTTCGGTCTGCGTCGTGAGCCCAGGTCCGATTCCCATGACGCTCTTACCTTTGACGATCCCGTTGAAGCGCTCGTATTCGAGTGCCCGCAAAGAAATGCTGCCTGTATCGGTTGCCGGCAACGGTTCCGTCATCACCTCTGGATTCGGCACCGCCACAAGAGGCAACACAGGCTCTGGCACTGCCGCCGTAACGAGTCCCGCTCCAATCCGCAATGCCGCCCAGGATGCCATTACGGCCGCGCCACTCTTTCCGACCGAGCCTGCGACGATCAGCGCGTGGCCGTAGTTGCCCTTGTTGCCGTCGGGCATGCGAGGCAGGACGAATTCAGAAAACTCACCGGTCTCAAGCCAACGCATAGTCCCCTTTCCGACTTCTTCGACCAATTCCGGGGGCGAGCCAATCTCGTGAACAAACAATTGACCGACGTATGCGGCGGCATTGCCAAGAAACATCCCTGCCTTGGGGGCTGTGAATGTAACGGTGTAGTTGGCGGTGACTATATCGTCGCCCGAATCTTTCGTCTCCGCCCGATTTTCCGATGCGGCGCCGTCCATATCGGCGGGCAGTCCTGAGGGGATGTCGACCGCAATGACAATCCTCCCGCGCTCACGACCGTTCACTTCGCGAATCACTTCTCTCAGCAAACCTTCCACCGAGCCCCTCACGCCGGTTCCGAGTAATGCGTCAACGATGATATCCGCGGAGTTGACAGAAGGCTTCACGGTCTGCCAGTCGGAAGATGTACGCACCACCCGGACTTCGCCACCCGACCTTTGCCAGCGATCTCCATTTGAGGCCGCGTCCCCACGCATCTCGTTCTGAGCGGCAACCAGGATCACGAGAGGCGTCGCGCCCGCATCAGCCAGATATCGCGCAGTTACAAACCCGTCCCCTCCATTATTTCCCTTCCCACACAGCACGACGATCCGCCGCGATTCGAGCCTCCGAAACCGCGCGGTCATAAAGTCAGCAACACTCTTACCCGCATTTTCCATCAGCGACAGGCTGGGAATACCATAGCGCTCGGTTGTGAGGCGATCGACTTCGCGCATTTCCGCAGCAGTCAGAATTTTCATGGCCAGAGTCTCATCGTTGCATCTTTGTGAGTATATCGTGCCCCGAGGGTCTCAGCATTCCAGCTTCGAGAGCTTGGACTCACCCTCCGGCCACATCGCCACACAAAAAAAAGGGCAGCGAGCATTTGCTCGCTGCCCTGAAAGCAATCCTTCGTTCAGCCAGCTACGGATGAACGATTGGACGCGTGTTCCCACTTCCGGCTGCGGCTGGCACGCAAACAGGACCGGCGTCGGTTGTGAAGGTGTCATTGTCGGAGAACCAGTCGTGGATCCCGGTCGAGTTAGACGAGTAGAACCACGAGAAGAACGCCAACTCCTGCAAGTGGTAGGTGAAACCATTGCGGCCACCAATCGGAGAGAAATTCGTCCCGCTTAGTGGGTCGCCCACCTCCAAATTGTTCTGGCAGAATCCCGGCGGCACTTGCCCCACACCACCCCAGGCTGGCGTTGGATTGTTGCCGAAGGGATCGTTCACGAACTCCCCAACCTCGTGAGACAAAGTGTTTGCATCACCCTGTGTCGGTCCAAAAACGCCTGTGGTATCAAAGTCAGAAGGCGAATAGGCCTGGATCGGATTGTTCCCTGTGTTTCCGTGATAGCCCAAAACGCAGCAAGTGTTGAAGATGTCTGTAATTGGATTGAAGGCCAGCACGGTGTTGTAGAGCATGAAAATCGGGAAGTTGCCTGCGTTCACCTGAGGTTGCAAAGCCGGCAGAACGTTGTTGTCAAGGAAAGCATCGAAGAAATCGATGTCCACGATTCCAAAGGGCCCGCAAGCGCCAAATTGCGGCGGAAGAGTGGTCCCGGAAACGGCCGGCACGTTGACGACGATTGGCTGCAACGTCGTGATGGGATTGAGAAGCACCTGATAATTATCAGGGTTCTTCAGCAGATTATAGAATTCGGCGCGCTGGAATGCGTCGATGTACTGCGTGTGCCCCATATCGACTCCGCCGACAGAAATATCGTAGCTCTGGAAGATGGGTGATTGCTGAAACAGCTTTAGGGGATTGTTATTAGGAGCAGCGAGGCAGCTATTGTCGTTTTTCGTCGGGTCAAAAACGGTCGTACCCGGGGCTGTGACAACCATACCGTTTGCGTCGAGGCCCGTGCCCACAGTCTGAGTGACCACGATTACCGGAACGATAAAAGTCTGAACGTTAGTCGACTTGTTTCCACCCTTTGAAGTCGGATCTGCGCCGACGATCACCCCGGTATATTGCTGCCCGTCCCGGTCAGACTGGATGGTGTAGGTGAAAAGTGGCAATCCAGATTTCTTGCTCGCCCCCATCGCGGCGACTTCGTTTTTCACCGCTTCACCCGTTTCCGCCTTCACAGCCTTGGTTGCATGCATGACGTGTAGCTTGGGGACTGCCTTTTTCTGTTCCTGCCCAAACGCTGCGGATGCAGCAGCGCTCAGGGCAGCCAACGCACAAACTGCTACCACAATGAGTTTGCGATCCACTTTTGTCCTCCCTCGTGAATTAATCAGATAGGCTGTCAGTCATGCACACCCGTTAGTTGGCAGGAGTGCTCCTTCTCAGGCAGATTCCAGTTTGCAGTTCAGGTCTGGAAACCAAGCTTGCCGGACGGGTGGGCCATCCGAGCCTGTGTGACGCTGGCGCATATTCCTGCGAGGTCGTTACGATGTCAATAAAAAATATTGGAATGATAAAAAAATCTACCCAGCTAGGCGTACCTATCTCTCCATGACCTGCTCTGGCTGACGTGAACGTCATATGACTGTCCGCTTGTGCCATTAACGGACACAAATCTGGTGAGGAAATAGAACCGCCGCCTATCAGGAACACTTATGGCAGGCATAAATCAAACTAATCGACGGGAGTCTTTTCAGAACTCGGTAGGTTATGGGGCGGTCTTCGCCTAACTTCTAAGTCGAAGCTCCTACTCCAGCAGGCCATCGCAGAAGGCTATTTTCCGTGAATTTGAGCAGAAGCGAGGAGGCAACTTGTTTCGAGGAGCTTAACGAATTAATCCATCCGCACTACCACTACGGTCATGTCATCAGCCTGTTCGGCTGAGCCGGCCCACTGTTCGGCGGCGGCAATTAGGTTTTCTGCGGCACGTGCCGGCGGGGCGTTCGCCTGTCGGATTACCTCTTCCTTCAACCGTTCCATGCCAAACTCTTCGCCGTATACGTTTTCAGGTTCGGTAAGGCCATCGCTAAACGCCACGAGCACGCTTCCCGGCTCGACCTTCAGAGTGCCTTGCGTGTAGGGAACTTCCTCAAACAGGCCTACAACCGTTCCGCCCTCGTCCAGCTGCTGCACTCTTCCTGCATTAATGAAAAATGGAGCCAGGTGTCCCGCATTCGTGTACGTAAGAGTCTTTGTGTCGGAATCGTAGACGGAATAAAAGAAAGTGGCGTAACGATCGTCGGAGGTATTTTTGAAAAGCTGTTGGTTTAGCCGTTCAACAAGAGCGGCCGTGCCGCCTCGCCCATCGAGCATGGCATTGCTGCGTAGCGACGCCTGAAGACTCGCCATCAATAGCGCGGCGGAGATTCCCTTGCCACTGATGTCTGCAAGGGCGATGCCCAGGCGCGAGGGCCCGAGCGGTATGAAATCGTAGTAGTCACCACTCACCGAGCGAGCTGGCCGGCAAATCGCGGCAAGTTGAAGCCCCGGTAATTGCGGCAGCGTATGTGGAAAGAGCTGCTGTTGCACTTCACGCGCGATAGATAGCTCGTTTTCCAGGCGCTGGCGCTGCTGCTGTTCCTGGATCAACTCCGAGACGGATGCCGTCATTTCGTTGAACGATTCGCCCAACGCGCCAAGCTGATCGTGCTGATGAACGCGAACGCGATGGCTAAAGTCGCCGCGCCGGACTCGCAGGGTTGCGTCATACAAATCGCCTACGGCCCGGGTGATCGTGCGCGTGAGGACGATGCCGGTGACGAGCGCTCCCATCTCCAGAGCGAGAAAAATGATTCCGGCGAGCAAGAGAAGATTAACAAGCAGTGGCCCCACCGCTCCAACGGACGTCAACAAACGGCGATTGAGAGCCGAAGGACGAAGCGCGAACGACACAAGCACGGGCGCAGGCGACGGGTCCGATCCTGGATCGTGATGCAGCGCCTCGATCGTCGACGCACCATTTACACGCACGTCGAGCCAGTTGGCCGGCGGCGCCAACGTTCGCCTGTGGCTGAGCACCTCCTGCCCTGGCACGTAGAGATGGTTTTGAATCTCTAACGAAATTCCCGCGCGGGGTTTCTCGGCGGACGGCTGGAGCAGCATCATCTGAACAGGACCGAGCTCGGAACTGAGGCTATCAAGAAACTCCGGCTTGACCGGTGCCCCTACGAGGACGAAGACATTTCCCGCGCGAGTTGTCCGACTTTGAGCGGAGGCGATCCAAATCTGGTGCTCGAATTCGATGATGCCGGAGTATTCACGACCGTTTCCCACTCCAACCAAGTGCTGGCCACGATTGAGCAGCACGCGGATATCGGGCCATTCCCGCTGGGCTGCGGCGATCAAGACTGCCACTTCAGGCCGGGAAAGGATCGCTTCATCGTGGGGCGAGATACCTCGATTTGTCTCGTCCTCGATTGCGCTCGCAATGGCTTCCCCGTCGCCGGCAACCATGCTTATGCGTTCCTGCAGACCGTCGTGAAGAAGGTGCGCGCCAAGCTCAAGATAAAGGCCGTAGGCGGCGAGACCCGCCATGCTGAGCAGAAGAACAACAGGCACAACGGCGATCAGTATGTACGCGACGATCAGGCGATTGCGGAGGCGCCACAGCAAATAATTGCGAAACCACGGCATGAGCCGAACGACAAAGTAAATTATTGAGATGAAGCTCAGGAAAAGAAGCAGCCCGGTGAACGGTAGCCTCATCCCCGCAAAGGCGAAGAGGCGAAAAATTACGTACAGTACGAGTATGCTCAACGCGATGCGATCAAATACCGAGGTGCGTCGGAGAAAAACTATAAGGCGGCGTGGGGAGAGTTGGGGCACGATCGTAGGCGCTGTGCTCGCTATGCGCGAGACTCGGAAGAACAATGATAACCCGAAGATGATTGGAACGCGACAGAGCCGCTTGCGAACGAATGCGGCACGTTTGGGTATGACTGAGCGCGCGCGTTCTATCGCTCAAACGCCCAACCGACTACATGGCAGAACGGTCGTTTTTCTGAACCCGGCTGTGATATCGGCTGTACGTGAAATAGATCACCAAACCGATGGCGAGCCAAATGATCAACCGCGCCCAGTTGATCCAGCCGAGCTTGTACATCATGTAGCCATTGAAGACGATGCCCATGATCGGGACGAAAGGCACCCATGGGGTGCGGAATGGACGAGGCTGATCGGGATTCGTGCGGCGGAGAACCAAAATGGCGATGCAGACAATTACGAACGCCAACAGCGTTCCAATGTTCACCATGCGCCCGATGTCGTCGATTGGAACTGTGCTCCCTACAATCGCAGCCAGCAAACCCACCAGAATCGTGTTCTTGTATGGCGTGCGGAATTTTGGATGTATCGCGGCGAAGAACTTGCGGGGGAGCAGCCCATCATTGGCCATCGAGTACAGCACACGCGTCTGTCCCAACAACATGACTAGCATGACGCTGGTGAGCCCGGCAAGAGCCCCAGCGGTGATCAAGTAGGAGGCTTTCGTAAGGCCGCGGTCGAGGAAGGCAACGGCCAGCGGTGCTTCGATGTTAATTTCTTTCCATGGCACCATTCCTGTGAGCACAGCTGCGACGAGGATGTAAAGAATCGTACAAACACAGAGCGACGCGATGATTCCGATCGGCAGATCCCGTTGGGGGTTTTTTGCTTCCTGCGCGGTTGTCGAAACAGCGTCGAACCCGATGTAAGCAAAAAAGATGTAGGCAGCCCCCGCGCCAATTCCTGAAAATCCCATGGGCGCGAAAGTGTGCCAATCATGGCCCCAGTTGCCGGGATTCACATACTTGAACCCGAGCGCGATGATAAAGAGAACCACAGTGACTTTGATAAAAACGATGCCGGCATTGAACGTAGCGCTTTCTTGAATTCCGACCACCAAAATTGCGGTGATCACAAGAGCGATGAGGAACGCCGGTAAGTTGAAGCCAATCTCCATGCCGAAGAGTCGCGGCGCGTTGACCAAATCGTGAGCGCGCTGCACCAGTTCCGGAGATTGCGCGCTTAAGATGTCGCCCACTTTGGCGAGGTAAGCCTGTGTGCCCACCACCAGGCTCGAATCCGACGCGCTCGCCATCTGCCTCGCGATCACGTTCTCCGCGGTTCTTAGCGCCGTCCAGTGGTCGTATGCAAGCCAAAGAGGAATTTTCAGCCCGAAGATATTCAGGAATTCGACGAAGTGATTCGACCACCCCGATGACACCGTGCTCGCACCCATCGCGTATTCGAGAGTCAAATCCCATCCGATGATCCACGCGAAGAGCTCGCCGAGCGCAGCATAGGCGTAGGTATAAGCGCTTCCAGCCAGCGGAATCAGCGCGGCGAATTCGGCATAGCAAAGGCCGGCAAACGCGCAACCGAATCCCGAAATTATGAAAGAGAGAGTAAGTCCCGGGCCTGCGTAGTGAGCTCCCAGACCGGAGAGAACGAAGATTCCAGCCCCGATGATGGCGCCGACGCCCAGGGCGGTGAGTGATACAGGTCCAAGCGTACGCTTTAAAGTGTGTTCGCCGGTGGCCTTGGCTTCATTCAGCAGCCAATCCATCGGCTTTTTTCGCAATAGCGGATTTCCGCTCTGCGCCGTTCTCTCCGCAACGTACGCTCGTTCGCTCATTTCGTTAGCCAGCCTCCGGCGCTGCATCGTCGGTACTTCCATTCGACTTGTCGGCCATCTTCCACAGCCAGTACACGGGAACACCTAGTACAACGATGATGAGTCCCGGCCACGTGTACTGTGGCTTATACCTCAATAATTGAATTTCCAGAAACACCGCCATGATGAGATACAGCGCGGGAAGAAATGGATATCCGATAGCGCGATAAGGCCGCTCCATATCGGGACGTTTCCAGCGAAGCACGAATAGCCCGCCGAGAGTAAGTATGTAGAAAATCAGAACCGCAAAAATTAGAAAATCGAGCAGTTGATTGTAAGTCCCCGAAAGGCATAGCACCGAGCACCAAATCGCCTGAACGATCAGCGCTGCCCCGGGGGCATGATGCCGGTTGACTTTGCCGCACGATCGAAAGAAAAGCCGATCTTTCGCCATAGCGTAATAAATCCGTGCGCCCGATAGAATCAAACCGTTGTTACAGCCAAAGCCCGAAATCAAAATCGCAATCGCCATCACGACTGCGCCTGCCGAACCGAAAATTACTTCGGCGACGGCGGTTCCAACGCGTCCCTGCGCGGCGAATTCGATGCCTCGAGCGATCGCGGTAGTTCCGTTAGGGTCGCCTGTGATTGGCAGAACTCGCAAGTAAGCCACATTGGCAAGGGTATAGAGCAACACGACGAGTCCTGCGCCGAAGGCAAGCGAGAGAGGCAGATTGCGGCTCGGGTTTTTCACCTCAGCAGCTATGAATGTCACGTTATTCCACGCGTCCATCGCAAACAGCGACCCGACCATTGCTACGCCCACCAGTGTGATCGTGCCGATCCACCAAGTAGGATTGTCGGGCGGATAGGGATGTAGAGCCGCAAGGCTGGCACCCTGCCAGAAGTTCGCCCAGTTCACCGCGCGTGCCGCGTCAGTCGAATACCAGATCCCGAGTAGAGCCAGCGCTGCGAGCGAGCCAATCTTTGCCACAGTGAAGATATTCTGAACGATAGAACCCAGACGAACACCACGGGTGTTGATCCACGTAACGATAACGATCGAAAGGATCGCGAGCAGATTTTGCCGGTTCAGGCCCACATTGTAAGGACCGAGATCTCCGAACCAGAAATGCCAGGGCCCAAAGGTTCCAAGCTTCAAAATCCAGTCCGTCGGAGAAAACCATGGAATCATGATCGCGGTGAATTTGGCGAACGCAATAGCGACAGCCGCGATCGTCGCGGTCTGAATCACCAGCAGCATCGTCCAGCCGTACAGAAATCCCCAGATTGGCCCGAGCGACTCGCGCAGGTAAACATACTGACCCCCCGCCCGAGGCATGGCCGCGGCAAGCTCCCCATAACTCAGTGCGCCGATCAGCGTCATCACGCCGGAAGCAAGCCACACCGCCAGCAGTAGCGCAGGACTTTTTACCTGGTGCGCGATATCCGCAGAAACGATGAAAATACCGGAGCCGATCATCGAGCCCGAGACGATCATAGTCGCGTCAAAAAGACCGAGACCCTTTACGAGCTCGGACTTTTCCATCGCGGTTGCGTTCACCGCTCGGATTACTTGCGCGTTCTCGGCCATCGTTTTCAAAAGGTCTGCGCCACTTGATTCAATCGCGTGCTGCTAAGACCCGCTCGGCAATCGCGATGTATTCGGCCGCCCTCAGCGCCGGTTTTGGCGCTGACAACAAATCGCCGACAACCGCGATCGAATCCGCCCCCGCTCGGTACACCGACTCAGCGGACTGTACCGTAATGCCGCCTATCGCTACCAGAGGTTTTCGTGTCAACCGCCTCACCGCTCGAATCAACTCAAGCCCCACCACAGGATCGGGGTTTTCCTTGGTCGCCGTCGGGAAGATAGGCCCCACGGCTATATAGTCCGCCGAAGTGGCCATAGCCAGCTGGAATTGCTCAAGGTTGTGTGTCGAAACTCCCACCCACAGACCTCCGCTGGAGCATGCCCGGGCGGCTTCAACCGGCAAATCATCCTGGCCAACGTGAACGCCGCCAGCGCCGACCATCGCAGCAATGTCCGGCCGATCGTTGACAATCACGCGGACGCCCTTCGGTGATAAACGGGCAACAAGACCCTTCGACGCTTCGAACACCGCGCGCGCCGAGGCATTCTTATCGCGCACTTGAACCAAGCCGACACCGCTTTCGGCAAGTATTTCGGGTATGCGGGCTTCGGAATCAACAGCGGCGACGTCAAGAATCGCGTAGAGAGGTGGAAAACGCGGCGGCATCCAGTCTACTTCGCCGAGACTGCAATCGAACGCTCGATGAAGTGCGTGTCGAACTTCCCCGCTGCAAAATGGGGATCGGCGAGAATCCGCCTCTGCAACGGGATTGTAGTCTTCACGCCCTCCACGACGAAGCCCCCGAGCGCCCCTTTCATGCGAGCGATGGCTTCCGCGCGGTCGCGTCCGTGCGCAATGATCTTGGCAATCAGCGAATCATAATAGGGAGGAATCACGGCATCTGCATAACAAGCGGTGTCAACGCGGATGCCCGGCCCGCCGGGAACCCGGAACGCAGTAACGCGCCCGGGCGATGGAACAAACGTATCAGGGTCCTCGGCGTTGATGCGGCACTCGATTGCATGCCCTCGAAACTCGACCGGGCCGACGACTTCGGAAAGTTTCTCTCCAGCGGCAATTCGAATTTGTGATTTCACAAGGTCCACGCCCGTCACCATCTCCGTCACCGGGTGTTCCACCTGAATCCGCGCGTTCATCTCGATAAAGTAGAGTTTTCCGGATTCCTCGCGCAGGAATTCGACTGTGCCTGCGCTCGAATACCCGATTTTCGTGAGCGCTTCGACTACCTGATCGCCCATTTTTTTCCGAACCTTCGCATCCAGCACTGGCGACGGCGATTCCTCGAGCAGCTTCTGATGCCGCCGCTGAATCGAACATTCCCGCTCGCCAAGGTGAACGACGCTTCCGTGCCGATCACCAAGCACTTGGAACTCGATATGCCGCGGACGCTCGATCAATTTCTCCATGTAGACGTTCGGACTTCCGAATGCCTGTTCCGCTTCGCTGCGCGCGGTCTGAAAAGCGGTAAGCAATTCTCGCTTTTCGCGCACAATACGCATTCCCCTGCCGCCTCCGCCCTCCGACGCCTTGATGATCAGCGGATAGCCGATTTCGTCTGCAGCCTTGCGCGCCGCGTCATCATCGGGGACCACTCCTGGGCTCCCCGGAATGATCGGCAAGCCCGCCGCCGCCATTTCCTGGCGCGCGCGATCCTTTTCACCCATCAGCCGAATCACGTCCGGGCTCGGTCCTATGAATGTGATGTGGGAAGCTTCGCAAACCTCTGCGAAGTTCGCGTTCTCCGAAAGGAAGCCATAACCAGGATGAATCGCGTCTACATTGGCGATTTCCGCTGCGCTTATCACCTGCGGAATATTCAGGTAGCTATCGCTGCTCCGCGGAGGGCCGATGCATATGGCCTCATCGGCAAACCGTACATGCAAGGCGTTGCGGTCAGCTTCGGAATAGACGGCCACCGTCGAGACGCCAAGCTCCCTGCATGCGCATAAAACACGAAGAGCGATTTCGCCCCGATTGGCTATCAGAATTTTTCGGAACATTTTGCCTGAAGAGCGAACGCCTACTTTTTGCCGCGCTCGCGAATGCCGAACAGAGCCTCGCCGTACTCGACCGGCTGGCCATTTTCGGCGAAGATCTTTACGATTTCCCCCGAGACGTCTGACTCAATTTCATTCATCAATTTCATCGCTTCGATAATGCAAAGCACCTGGCCCGAGGTCACTTGACCGCCTACTGTCACGAACGGATCGGCCCCCGGGCTTGCGGCAGCGTAATAGGTCCCCACGATCGGAGATTTGATGACGTGCAGTTCCTCGGCTCCGTGTGCTACAGCGCTACCATGCGTGCTCCCGGGAGCAGATATTGGCGCTGCGGGCGCTAGAGCATGAGAACCAGCCGCTGTAGCGTGGACGTCAGGCCCTCCAAAGGCTCGCACTGCACCTTGCGAGTGAGCCGAGGGTTTCTTCAGGCGAACGCGTACACCGTCGCGCTCATACTCGAACTCCTCCAGGCCATTCTTCTCCATGAACGCCAGTAACTGCTCGACTTCCGCGAGATCAACTCCCCGCGGTTGCCCCTCTGGCGCTGATTGTGGGTTCGATTTCTTGGCCATCTAGAGTTCTATGAAGTTCCGACGTGCGGTTGTGAGGTCCTTGCAGCCCGTTGCGGTCACCACGACGTCGTCCTCAATCCGAATACCGCCCAACCCTTCGACGTATACTCCCGGTTCAACCGTCACCACCATGCCCTCTTCGAGGATTGTCTTCTCACCTTTACCCAGGCGCGGCATCTCATGCACTTCCAGTCCGAGGCCGTGACCAGTACTGTGTGTGAAGTATTGAACGAGACGTTCCCGTTTCAGGACCCGCCTGGCAGCGGCGTCAACCGATTCCCCGCTAACCCCCGGCTTAATCGCCGCCTTGGCCCCTTCCTGGGCCGCCAGAACGGCTCGATACATCCGCCGAACGCTCCCGGGTGCCCGCCCCAGGAAGACGGTGCGCGTCATATCACTACAATAACCGTGCAGTATAGCACCCTGGTCGAGGACGACCAACTGGCTTTTCCTGAGTGGATTGGACGAGGGCCGGGCATGCGCCCAGGCCGAGTGTGGCCCGGCGGCCACGATGGTTTCAAACGAGGCACCACTGGCTCCTTTCAGCTTCATTGCATATTCGAGCTCAGCCGCCACCTCCAATTCTGTTACGCCTGGCCTGATGCCAGATAGGGCATCCTCTACCACCGCGCTGATGAGAACCGCTGCCTCGCCCATTGAGGCTAGCTCACCGGCATCTTTCACCGCGCGCAGCCTCTCAACAGCGTTACCGCCATCGATCCATCGGACCCGGTCGCTTGCGGCCCTCTTAATGGCGGACAACTGCGCTACGGTGAATTGAACGGGGTTGTAGGCCACCCGCGGACGCCCACGGAGATTCCGTAGCGCCTCGCCTGCGCCCCGGATCAAACCCTCCTTCGCGATTTTGATTCGGGCGTTGGAGACTTCTTCTCGCGCTTGAAATGTGTAGCGGCTGTCAGTGAAGAGGGTCGCGCTTGACTGCTCTACCAGGAGTAACCCTGCGCTTCCTGTAAATCCGCACAAATAGCGAATATTGGGTAGATGCGAAACCAGGAAAGCGTCCGCACTCAAGGCAGAAAAGGAAAACCGGAGCCGATCCATTCGGCTCCGGTTAAAAGATTCGCTTCGCGATTTGACGATCACGTTCGATAGCGTACTCCCGAGTTGGCTTCCCGAACTAGCTCGGCATGATCCGAGGCGTCAGGAAGAAGAGCAATTCCTGCGCCGAAGAACTCACCGTCGTGTGTTTGAACAGGTTGCCCACCGCCGGAATGCTGCCAAACAGAGGAACCTGCTTCACGTCCGTTTGCTGGTTCGTCACAATGATGCCGCCAATCACCACAGTGCCGCCATCATTGATCAAAACCTTCGTCTCGGCCGCTTGCGTGTCGATGGCAGGGATGCCTTGTACACGCGGAATCGCTTGATCGATTTGGTCGTTGGTGACGGTCACGTCCATGAACACGGTGCCTTCCGCGGTAATCTGCGGCGTCACTTCAAGCTGCAACACCGCATCCACGAACTGTACCGAGACCGTGTTGTTGACGATCGTCTGCACCGGAATCTTGGTGCCCTGCTTGACGGTCGCCTTCTCGTTGTTCTGGGTGATCACCTTGGGCTTCGAGAGGAGCTTGCCAACACCGCGGTCCTCTGCGGCCGTGATAATCACGTCCAGGGCGAAGTTCGCCGCCGAAAACGAGTAGCTGATGCCGCTTGTCGGGGCACCGACGCCCAGGTTGGTGTTCAGAGGCAAGGCGCCATTGGTCGAAGTCGGACCGCCGGTGCCAACAACTACCGGAGGTGCCGGAAGCGGCGGGAAATTTCGGATTACAGGGCTCGTACCCACGCCACCGGTACCGGACCAAATGTTGCGACCGTTGTTGCTGGCCGCAGCAAAGGCTAATTGAGTACCAATCTCGCGAGAGAAGGTGCGGTTCGCAGCCACAACCCGCGCTTCGATTTCCACTTGCTGCGATTTGCGATCGAGCTGCCGGATAAGATTGTCGAGCACCGGCAGGACAGTCGGAATATCGCGGATAATCAGCGTATTCGACCGGGCGTCCGCGAGCACATCACCCCGTGACGAAAGGAACTTCTTGAGAGTCGGTACCAGTGCCGCGGCTTTTGCGTAGCTAAGAACGCGGGTGGTCGTTACCACGTCGGCTGCTTCCGCCTGCGCCTTGGCCAAATCGCGGTTCTGCTGAGCCTCTTTTTTCAACGTCTCTTTCGCCGCGACGCGCAGAACATTGCCCTCGAGTTGTTTATCGAGATCGTTGTTCTTCAAAACGATATCCAACGCCTGGTCCCACGGTACGTCGTCCAGCACAATCGTCAGGTTGCCCTTCACAGCCGGGTCCACCACGACGTTCAGGCCACTGATTTCGTGAATTAGCCGGAAGAAATCGCGCAGGTCCACGTCCTTCAAGTTCACCGAAATCGGCTCGCCCGAATACTTTCCGGACGGCGCTGGCGTAGGAGCTTGTCCATCCACCATCGGCTTCGGACCATCGCTCGAAGAGGAAGCAGCGCCGGGCGCCGGAATCGCTTCCGGAGCACCGGGCCCCTCAGCCGGAGCCGCTAGAGCTGCGGGCTGCGTATAGGAAACAGGTAGCACTGCAGCGGGCGCCGGAATAGCACTCGGCTGTGCCGCAGATGTTTCCGCTGGTGCGGGTTCGGACTTCGCGACGGACTTGGTCGTGGTCAGGTTCGACGGTTCGGTACGCGGCGAAGACTTCAACGTGCCACCCGATGTTCCCGAAGCGGCCGCTGTCGAGGCAAAAACCACGGTAACGGAATTACCATTCGCGTTAATGTTGTACTGAGCAGGCTGGCGAAGATCGATAACGACGCGCGCCACATCCGGCGTGAACTGTGCGAGCCGGACTTCGCGAATCGGATCCATGTTGCTCGCGATCTGCTTGTTGGAAGTCTTCAGATGCGAACCGGCAAAATCGAGGACCAGGCGGTCCGGATTCTGCAGGCGAGTCGCATGATAGCTTAGATGGCCGGAGCCCAACACGCTCACCTCGGTCTGGTTGCCATTTTGTCCAAGCTTTACTTGTCGAATCGACTCATAGGTGGAACCCGGTGTCTTTGTTTCTGCCCCGGTGGCCGACGCTTGAACGATTCCTGGCGCGGCACTCTTCTCAGCCGACTTGCCAGACGACGAATCGCCCGCGCGGGAAACAAACAGCGTCAAGTCTTGCGCGTCCTTGCGTTCAAGGCGCGGTTCAAGCCCTTGGCTCAGCAGAATTTCCACGCGGACGACGGGCTTCTGGCCCGAGGCGTAGTTAATCACGCGATAGCTCTTCACCAAATCCGAAGTCACCACGCGTGCACCGGCCGGATCAGCCGCCGCTACGCCGCTCAGGTCGAGCACATAGAGGCTCTCGCTGGGGCGATAGGTGGTGTATTCAAACGGGGCGTTCGCCTGAGCTTCCAGACGGACCGCGCCATCCTTCACCACCGCTTTTACGTGCACCACGGGCGCGTCATTCGCCGGAAGCGCTCCGTTCGTCAGTATCAGGCTCGCTGCAACTAGCGCAGTCAAGCCCCACGCCCGCCACATGATCCTCATTGCTGCTCTCCTGCACTCTGGTAGATTCGTTTCGTGACCATACGTTCCACCGGTTTCCCGAAAGCATCTTTTGAATTCTCTTTAAACGTGACGCCATCCAAGCCAATCTTTTCCACGTCTCCGTCGTAAAGCTTGTCGCCTTCGCGAATGAAGTAAACTCGTCGCTCCTCGTTTGAAACCACAGCCATCATCCCGCTCGGCGATTTCACAGTTCCATCCACGTGAACTGTCCCGATGATGAGTCCGGCCTTGCCGGGCGGTAGAGGCCCGTGCGATGGCTTTGTGTTGCTCACCAGCGGTTGGAATGGATCGCGCTTAGCCGTGACCGCTTCAGATTTAACCGCTGGCGCCGGCGCGCTCGCGTCAGCACCCGAACTGGGCGCTGTTGCCGAAGTCGCCGCCTTCGGGGAAGCGGCCTTTGCTTTTCGCGCAGCGTTCTTTGCAGGAGCGCTTTGGGCCCCCGCCGCCGACGAAAGCGTGAATGACAGCGCTAGCGCGGCCCACACAGTCGTGGATGACTTTGCCAGTTTCATCGTTTTTGCCCTGCGGCGGCCTTATTTGCCGGCGCGGCGGCAGGCGCCGCGGAGGCATCCGCCGCTTTCGTAAAGAACGTAGTAATCGTAAATGTGCCGGTCACAGAAGCCCCGGGA
Organism: uncultured Acidobacteriota bacterium; assembly: GCA_963721825.1. GTDB lineage: Bacteria > Acidobacteriota > Terriglobia > Acidiferrales > UBA7541 > Palsa-295. Next base: position 561,674 of record CAVRLE010000007.1, read on the forward strand.
GCGGTGTGGAACTTGACGGCTTGCGTCGTGCCGCCGCTCAAGCCCGACATTTTCAAATCGCCAACGTTGATGATTCGCGAGAGACGTCCAAGCCGTGCGAAGAAATCAAGCACCGAAAAATACGGCCCATCCGCCTCGATATCGAACGGCATCTCGAAGTAGTAGGGTTGCGTAGCGACCGGTTTCGCGGTGAGCTTGCGAATTGAGACGCCCGAACTCGAAGCCGCGCTCTGAATCATCAGAATGAACTGGTCGACCTGCTTCTCTTCGGGAACGATCGTCTGCAGCGTGTCGAGCTGCTTTTGCAAGGCGTCCATTTCGGACTGCAATTCCGCCCGGCGCTGCTTGTAAACTCGCAAACTTTGAACTTCCGTTTCTAAAGGCTTGAGGCTGTTCTGTGCGGCTTCGAGATCGCTTCGCACCGTTCGCACTGGTGAAAACGGCAGATAGAAACCAGCCGCCACGATCACCACCGCCAACGCTACATAGAAAACGGCTTGCAGGGGCCAGGGCCATTCACGGAATGAAGTCGCCATGTTAGCTCCTCCCCTTGGCCGCCGGCTGCGCAGGAGCTTTGCCGCCCGCGGGTTGAGGCTTGGCCTGACCTTCAGGAGGCGCCGCACTCGCTACCGCAGCTGTCATCGAGAAGCCGAACGTCTGTGCCGATTTCACGAGATCGGTTTCCGCGGCTTCTTTGATCTCGACGTTATCGAAATAGCCGGATCGCTTCAGCTGCGTTATGAAATTCGCCACCGCGTTGATGGACCCTGCTTGGCCCTTGATTTCCAAGGTGTTACCCTTGCGGTCAAGATTCGTTAGCCACAGAGAATCCACTCGGACCACCGTGTTCGCCACCATACTGAGCAGTTCCTGGCCACCGGAGCGGTTCTTTTGCAGCGTCTCAATCACATTGATTCGCTGCTGCAGCACTGCCTTCTGACTTTCGAATCGGTCCACTTCCGCTTTAATCGTCTGAAGTGTGGCCTTTTCCGCCCGCAGCGATGCGATCTTCGCGTTCGTCGTCATCCAGTTCGCGTTTTTGCTGGTAATACGTGATTCCCAGCACCACCGCCGCAAGACCCAGCGCCACCAGCAGGAAGACGATCTGAATCGTCGCCTCCAGCGGCACCGTTGTTTTCGTGGCCTTCGGTCGGGCCTGACCAAGTAAGTTAATCCGGATCATGGCGTGTCAAAGCTCCTCAGCGCCAGGCCGACAGCGATTGCCAGGCGCGGCGCCAAATCGCGAAGCTGGCTTTCATCGTGACGCCCAGGATTGATTGCAACCTTCCGGAACGGATAGAGCTCTTCGACCGGCATCGCGAACTCTTCCTTCAGCAGGTCGAGCAAGGCCGGGAACCCGAGCCGTGCCGCCGGCAACGTAAATCCGGCGGATGTTTTCGCCGCTCGCTGTCGCGCGGAAAAAGTCGAAAGTCTTCTGAATTTCGAGAATCAGAATGTCCGAAACCGACCGCAGAATCGCCGTCCGTTGCTCTTCGCTCACCCCAGCCAGTGTGCCGCCCATCTTCAGCTTTTCGGCATCCTCGAAGCTCAGGTCGAGTTCTTTCTGCAGCGCGTCGGTGTACTGGTTACCGCCCACCGAAACGTCGCGTGTAAAGAGCGGCGTCCAGCCACGCACGATGTTGATGTTCATCACGCTCGCGCCCACGTTCAACAGGGCAACAACCTGCGAAGGATCCGGCTCGTAGTTCACTTCGAAACAGTTCTGCAGGGCGAACGCATCGATGTCCACGACCATCGGCGTTTTCCCGGCCTGCGCGAGCACGTTGGTATGGTTCAGGATTTTGTCTTTCTTCACGGCCACCAGGAGAACGTCCATCTGATTTTCGGTGGCTTCCAAAAGCTGATAGCTGAGGTTCACGTCCGCGATGTCGAACGGGATGTGCTGGCTGGCTTCGGACTGGATCCGGTCGAAGAGCTCTTCTTCGGTCATCAGCGGCATGCTCACCCGCTTTACAATCACCGAGTGTCCCGACACAGACGTGGCAACATCCTTCGCCTTGATTTTCTGATTATCGAAAATGGAAACAATCTTTTCGGCAACCGAGGGGGCGTCCATGATGGCGCCGTCCACAACGGTATCCTGGGCGAGAGTCTCGATGCCGTGGCTGACCAGCTCGTAACCCTCTTTCGTCTTCTTCAGCTCGATGGCCTTCACCGAGCTCGAGCCGATATCCAGGCCAATCAACGATTTCGTTTTCCCCAGATTGAACATCGCGCGGCCCCTCACTCCTCACTCCGTCCCGCTTCGCAGGGCGGCCCCAGCTTTCACCTTTGCTTCACTGCTTTCGCTTTCGCTAAGAGAGCCTGGAAACTTACTGCTGGTCTCTCAAGCCAAAACCCCATTTGACTCGAGCCAGCCGCGGAGAACCAAAGTACTGTGAATCCCGGTACGCTCCGCTTTCATTCGTTTATTGCATCCGCGTCACGAAGTGTCAAGAAACGTTGTTCTCGTGTGTGCTCTTGATAAAAACCTTGTCCGGAAGGACAGGTAGGCGAAAAGGACAGGTAAAGTACAGGTTTATGACGCGTTAGTTGCTGAGAAAAGGCGGGTTGGTTGCAGCGGAGGCCTTTGCCGTTTTATTGCTTTTTGTTCGGCGTGTCGATTTTTAGATGGCGCCAAATTTCGTCTACGCGCCGTTTTGTGTCCGAATCCATCTTGATTTCGTCTGGCCATCGCCCGGTAAAACCTTCTTCAACCCATTTCCGGGTAGCGTCGATGCCCATCTTCGATCCGAAGTCCGTGCGTCGAGCGGCGTGATCCAACGTGTCCACTGGCCCCAGCACGAATTGAATATCTCGCTCGGGGTCTATCGCGCAAAGCGCCTTCCACACCACCTCTCGCGAGTCCTGCACGTTCACGTCGTGATCCACCACCACTACCACCTTCGTGAACATGGCCTGCCCCAGCGACCAGATCGCGTTCATGATCTTTCGCGCATGGCCTGGGTAGCTCTTCTTGATCGCAACGATCATCAGGTTCTGAAAGATGCCTTCGGCCGGCATCGCCACGTCCACAATTTCCGGATATTGCATCTTCATCACAGGCAGAAAAACCCGCTCGATAGCATGCCCGATGAAATAATCCTCTTGCGGCGGCGGCCCCACAATCGTCGTCAGGTAAATCGGATCCTTGCGGTGCGTGATGCACGTCACATGGAAAACGGGAAACTCGCCCTTCCAGCGAGTAGAAGCCAGTGTGATCGCCGAACGGTCCTTCCGTGCGCATCTCTCCCAGTTCCACATACCCCTCAAGCACAATCTCCGCGTTCGCGGGAACTTCCAGATCCACGGTCTTACACGCCACCAGTTCCACAGGATCGCGTCGCAGAAATCCCGAAAAAAGAAATTCGTCCATGTCCGGCGGCACCGGCAGGATTCCCGCCAGGCACGTCGCAGGATCGGCGCCAATCGCCACCGCAACCTCAAGCTTCCCTTCCCGGTTCTTCGCTCGCGCGCTGCGAAAATGCTCCGCTCCGTGCTTCTGCGTCTGCCAGTGCATGCCGGTGGTCCGTTCGTCGAAAACCTGCATCCGATAGCAGCCCACATTGCGCTTGCCCGTTTCAGGGTTTTTTGTAATCACCATGGGCCACGTGATGTAACGCCCGCCGTCCTGCGGCCAGCACTGCAAGATGGGAAAGTAGCTAAGCGAAAAATCCTTCTCGCGAACCACCTCCTGGCACTCCCCGCTGCGCACCGTCTTTGGGAAAAACGATCCCAGTTCCGCCAGCTTCGGCAACATCTTCATCTTCTCGAAAATTCCCTGCGGAGATTGCATATCGAGAAAAGAATGAATCCGGTCGGCCACCTCGTCGAGTGACTCCACTTCCAAAGCCAAATTCATCCGCCGCTCGGTCCCCACCAGGTTCGTCACCACCGGAACCCGCGAGCCGCGCGGTCTTTCGAAAAGCAGCGCCGGCCCTTCGGCCTTCACCACACGGTCCGTAATTTCCGTAATTTCGAGGATCGGATCCACCTCCTCAGAAATCCGCTTCAGTTCGCCCTTCTTCTCCAGCGTGCGCAGGAAATCGCGCAAGTCTCGATACGCCACTTCGCCTCCTGGAACCGTTTGCCCGACCTGCGACTCTAACACGGCTCCATGCGACGAGCCTTGCAGCTACTCGGGGTTGGGCTATTATTGACCGTAGAAGCTGGCGATGCCAAATCCTCGGTCAGGTCATAGAGCGTTGCTAGAGGTTCAGGCCATGCTTCTGGCGGCCTCCCTCCTTTTTTCAGCATCCCTCCTTGCAAAAGAAAAGAATTATGCGCCTCTTCCTGCACAAGTGATGATCGCGAAGACCGTTTACATCGATAATCAAAGCGAAGAGGCTAGCGTTGGTGACAAGGCGCGAGAGGAACTTACAAAGTGGGGTCGGTTTCAGCTCGTTTCCGATCGCACGCAAGCGGACTTGATCTTCTTGTTCTCGACGAGCGAATACACCAGCTACGCCACAAACAACCCACCATACACAACGGAGGTGCAGGCAAATTACACATACCTAATCATTATCGATGGCAAGTCCGGCCAGCACCTGTGGAACTCCTCGCAAAAATGGGGAAGTCTCTATAGCGGCTATCACAGTGCGACACGAGGGCTAATAAGCGACTTGAAGAAACGAATCGAGAAACAAATCGCTAACAGTTCGAGGAAGTAGGCCGTCGCCGATATGTTTGCGACCCAAAGCTATTGCACCACGATCGGAAGCAGTTTAAGCAGGCTTCGCGAAGTGATAGAATCAACTCGTCTCACGCGAGCGGGAGTAGTTCAGTGGTAGAACGCGAGCTTCCCAAGCTTGAGGTGAGGGTTCGATTCCCTTCTCCCGCTCCAATTCAGATTCTATGTGGATTCCTTACGCCTTCCGGTTTGAATCCGTTATCAGCCAGGGCCTCGACAGGGCGACGTCGGTCGTGACCTTCACCGTGCCCATGATCCCTGCCTTCGGCTCAACTGACCGACCGCGGTCCCGTCAGGTTCCTAGGTCTTAGGTTCCTTCTCCTTGTTCTTTTGATCGTTCGACGGCTTCGTCTCCTTCTGTGGCGGGTTCGACTTTTTTGTTTCTGGAGGCGGCGTCTGTTTCGGTGCGTTTTCGTGCGGCGGAGGCTGAGTCCGGTTGGGCGGCGGCGCTTGCCTGTTCGGCGGAGGTTCGTTCGCTCGTGCCGGAGGTTGATTTTCGTGAGCTGGGGGACGATTTTCTCGCGCTGGTGGTTGATTCTCCCTTGCCGGTGGTTGATTTTCGCGCGCCGGTGGCTGGTTCTCCCTGGCAGGCGGACGAGACTCTCGGGCCGGCGGTTGGTTCTCGCGAGCTGGCGGCTGGTTCTCCCGAGCGGGCGGATGAGCTGGCGGCTGATTCTCACGAGCCGGAGGTTGATTCTCTCGCGCGGGTGGGTGAGCCGGAGGTTGAGCTTCTCGTGCCGGCGGCTGATTTTCGCGCGTGGGTGGCTGCGCTGGCCGATTCGGCGGTGGTTCATTCGCACGCGCCGGAGGCTGATTCTCTCGGCTGGGCGGATGCGCTGGCGGTTGATTTTCCCGTGCCGGTGGCTGATTTTCGCGAGCCGGTGGCGCCGTCCGATTCGCCGGAGCGGGCTCGTTCGCGCGCGCTGGCGGTTGATTTTCGCGCGTGGGTGGCTGCGCTGGCCGATTCGGCGGAGGTTCATTCGCACGCGCCGGAGGCTGACTTTCGTGAGCTGGTGGCGCCGTCCGATTCGCCGGAGCCGGCTCGTTCGCCCGCGCTGGCGGTTGATTGCCGTGTTCCGCTGGTTTCTCAGGTGGTGCTGCATTCGGCCTATTCGGCTGCCCTGTCGGCGGCTTTTCTGCTGAGGGTTGCGGTGGCCGATTGGCTGGCGCTGCTCCGGCTTTGTTTGTCGGCTGCGCTGGAGCGGGCCTCGCATTCGACACAGTGTGAAACGCGCTCGGTGTGGGTTTCGTCTGGCCAACGGGAATAGCCCGAGGCGAAGGCGCCATCTTTGTTACCACTGGCCTGGTTGCAAGCTTTTCCGGGGGACGCGCCGAAGGCTTCGCAGCAGGACTAGGTCCCGCGACAGCCCGGGGCGTGGGAGCCACTGCCTTGGTCTCCACCACTCGAGCATGCTGAATCTGCTGCTGGTTCACTTGCACGTGAGCCCTGGCCACAGGCTCACCATTCTGGAACGTATTCCTCGAAACCGCGGTAACTGCCTGTGGCGAATTCTGGTACATGTAGGTGCGGTTCACCACAGTCGTCCGATTCACCACCGTGGTGTTGTAGACATTCACCACTTCCGTCCGGTTGATCACTCGCGAATTCGTTACGTTAACCCGTGACACATACACTTCGCTCGCGCGGTAAGAAGGCACCCACACGTCTCGCGGGCCCAAAGGAAACCAGGCCACGCCAACTCCGCCGGGACCGCCAAGCTCGATCGAGGCCGCCACTGCTCCTCCTCCAACGAACGCCACCAGCGCCGGCGCATAGACCGGCCGCTCGTAGACCACGCCGACGACAGGAACGGGGCCTGGCACCCAACCCCAACCTCCGCCAGCCACAACAGCCCAGCGCCCATAATGGAATGGCGCAAATCCCCAGGGCTCGTCTTCGACCCACGTCCAGCCCCATGGAGCAACGTACGCCCAATGTCCATTGCGATAAGGCGCCCAATCCGCAGCGACTCCGTTCGGAACCCACACATGGCCATACTCCCGATCGTCGCGCCATGTACCATGATCGTCGAGATCCTCGTAGCCGATGACGTCAGGCGAAACATACCGCGACGATTCGAACCTGTCTTCACGCCGGTCGCGTTCCACCGCCCATTCCTCAAAGTTATCGGGTTGAGGAAGCGGTTGCTCGTCATAGCTCACTTGATCCGTTCCGGAGAAGGTGTATTGCTGGCCGGGCCCAGCGTTGTAAGCCTGGCCACCCGCGGTCACTTCAGCCGCGCCGCCTTCAACGTACACCGTGCTGGTACTGCCATCCGCGCTTACATCAACACGATATTTGCCTGGCCGCAAAATTGAGAACGCCAGATTCGGAGTATCAATCTCGTAGGTTTCGTTATTCTCCAAGTGACGTACGCGTAGGGACGCAGAGCCTTGCGCCACCTGAATCTGAACCGCTTCATCCGTCAAATTCAGGAACGAAACGGCCGTCTCCGATGAGAGCCGAAGTACCGCGCCCCCCAGATGCAATTCACCCCGCGAGCCTCGGTCTGCCCAAAGCTGATCTCCAGTAGTAAGCGGGCGATTCGGATTCGCTGCGAGCCACTCCGATTCTCCAGCGGGCTGAAACGAAACAGAGCCCTCAATTAAATTCAATCGCGCCACTCTGCTGGGGGGATCAACGTCCTGAGCCAGCGCAATGCCAGGCACAGCAAGAAGCAATGTGACGGCGAACAATGTGACGATGAGGAACGCGAGCCTCGGTTCAGAATATGAAATGGAACGATTTATTTTCACGGTCTTTCTCCTTCACTCAAGCAAACTCACCGAATGAAATAAAAATCACGCGGCATCCGAACATTTTCGAATTTGCGTGGTCCTCAGTGTTGCCGCCGTTGCCGGGAATGGCGCGCGGCAATTAAGCACCAGTAGGGACTACAGGCGCTCTTAGCACGGGCCCTGGGAGCGTACTTAGTTGAAATCGTAGAGTTCCTTGCTCGATTTCGCCATCGGGTCTTTATCCGATATCACCACTTGCAACTGCTGTGGAAAGCAATGGGAAATTACTGAGGTTATGTCACAAAAATCGGGGATAGCGCAACCCCTAAGTCCAAAGAGGCGATTGCATGATCGGCTTCGCGCGATTACAATCTCGGTACACATAAAACCCGATTTCGCTGAGTACAGCAGTATGCTATTTTTCGGAGCGCAGTAGCTGTCAGGCCCCAAGTGCCCAACGGTATATTGATCGCGGATGATAGTGGGCTCTTTCGAAAAGCCGTTCGTTCCTATCTTGCCCAACACAATTTTGAAGTTTGTGGCGAAGCAATCGATGGCAATGATGTGCTCGAAAAGGCCAGCGAACTTCAGCCAAGCTTGGTCCTTCTAGATCTTCGAATGCCTCACATGAACGGTGCGGAAGTCGCTTCCCTGCTGAGGGCCCGGATGCCGGCGGTGCGGATCGTGCTCCTTACGATGTATGACGAAGTCTTGAGTTACAAATCACTGATGACCGCAATCGGCATCGATGCCCTGTTACCCAAGCCGGACTGCTTCAACAGCCTCGCGGAATGTGTCCAACGCCTGCTCGATTCGCCACAAGTCCTGCCGGAGAGCGAATCCTAAGCTCACGATCCCGATAGCAGAAGATCGCCCGTCATCCTGAGCGCAGCGAAGGATCTCAACGTACATGCCACGCGCAACCTCGCGAACCTACGCAATCGCCAGAGGAATCGCCTTCTTCCATTTCCCCTGAGCCTTCAAAATTAGTTCCACCACCTCGCGGATCGCGCCCTTCCCCACCCTTCACTGTAGTGACGTAATGTGCAGCCCGCTTCACCTCCACCACCGCGTCACCCACCGCCACCGCCAGTCCGGCGCGCTGCAGAATCGGCAAATCCGGAAGATCGTCTCCCACGTAAGCCACTTCCTCATCCGTCACACCGGCCCGCACCAGAACTCGCCTTGTACGATTCCAGCTTCTTCGGCTGCCCCTGAATCACAAATTCCATCCTCGACTCGCGCGCCCTCCGCGCATTCGCCGGCGAATCGCGCCCGGTAATAAATCCAGTGCGAATTCCCATGATGCTCGCCAGCGTAATCCCCGCGCCGTCATGCGCGTTGAACATCTTCATCTCCGCCACGCTGTTATCCGGAAATGTTTGCAGGCACACCCACCCAGGCGTCATCGTCCCGTCCACGTCCATCAGTAAAACGCGAATCGGCTTCGCCCGCCGCATCACCTTCGCCGGAAATTTAATCTCGCGAATCGCCATCAACCGCGCCTCTGTCTTTGACTAGGTACCCACGACGACGCCGTCCTCGTCGTGGGCCTTTGACGTGGGCCCTTAACTCCATCAAAATCTCAACCCTCAAAACAACTGCAAAGTCCACAAATCATGAATATGCACCACTCCCTCAAACCGCCCCTCCCCATCCACCACAATCACCGACGTAATCTTCCTCTCCTCCATCAACCGCAGCGCGCTCGCCGCTAGTTCCGTCCGCGGCAAAGTCACCGGATCCCGCGTCATGCAATCCGCCGCCGTCAACTCCAACACGTTCTGCTGCCGCTTCTGCATCACGCGCCGCAAATCTCCGTCCGTAATCAAACCCAGCAGCCGCCCATTGGATTCCGTCACCGCCGTAAGCCCCAGCCCCTTCCGGCTCATCTCATAAATCACATCGGGCATCTTCGCACTAGGCAGCACGCGTGGCGCCTTCTCCCCCGCATGCATCAACGCTTCCACGCGCCGCAATTTCTTCCCCAGCCGCCCACCTGGGTGAAGCGCCGCAAAATCCTCCTCCTTGAATCCCCGCCGGTCCAGCAACGAAATCGCCAGCGCGTCCCCCATCGCCAGCGCCGCAGCAGTCGAAGCCGTTGGCGCCAGATTCAGCGAACACGCCTCTTCCTTCACCGCGATATCCAGCACCACATCGCTCGCGCTCGCCAGGCTCGAACGCGTTTTCGCCGTGAGCGCGATAAGCCGAATCCCCATCCGCTTCACCGACTCGAGAATCTCGACAATCTCTTCCGTCTCGCCGCTCGTACGAAATCGCCAGCATCACGTCGTCCGAGGTCAACGCACCCAAGATCACCATGCAACGCATCCGCCGCATGCAAAAAAATCGAAGGCGTGCCAGTGCTCGAAAAAGTCGCCGATATTTTCCGCCCAATCAATCCAGACTTGCCAAGCCCAGTCACAACCACGCGCCCCTTGCACCCATACAAAAGCTCCACAGCTTTCTCAAATTGCCCGTCAAGCCGCTCGATCAACCCAGCAATCGCTTCCGCTTCAATCCGCAAGACGCGCTTCGCCGTCGCAAGCGCCGATCGCGCCTGTCCCCCCGCCGTCTTCGCCGCCGCAACTGCCGCGCCGGACCGATTCACCGTTTTCGCCTTCTTCATCGAGCTAGCCGCGCGCGTCATGTTTGCCTATTTGGATCTTCTCCCTATTTTTTCCCGAAGGATGGTCGCCTATCTGGAACTTTTCCTTGTTTTTTCCCAAGGTGGGAGCCCCCTGCTTCAGCAGGGGGAGCTGGACTTTAGTCCAGCGAAAAAGCAGCTCCCTCAAATGGGCTTTAGCCTTGGGCATCAAGCGTCCCACTTTCTCACAAGCGCCCCAAGCGCCACGATCTTTTCCATCAGCTCCCGAAATTGCCCCAGCGCCAACGCATTCGACCCATCCGAAAGCGCCTTCGCCGGATTGTCATGCACCTCGAGAAAAATTCCGTCCACGCCCGCCGCCACTCCCGCCCGCACCAGCGGCTCAATAAACTCCGGCTGCCCTCCGCTCGATTTCCCCTCTCCGCCCGGAAGCTGCACCGAATGCGTCACGTCAAACACCACCGGATACCCAAATTTCCGCATAATCGGAAACGACCGCATATCCACGACGAGATTCTGATACCCAAACGAATTCCCGCGCTCCGTCAGAATAATTTTCTCGTTCCCCGTGCTCGCCACCTTCTCCGCCGCATTCCCCATCTCCGCAGGCGAAAGAAATTGCCCCTTCTTGATATTCACCACCCGCCCTGATTTTCCTGCCGCCACCAGCAAATCCGTCTGCCTCGAGAGAAACGCCGGAATCTGCAAAATATCGCACACCTCAGCCGCCGCCTCCACCTCCGACGCCTGATGCACGTCGGTAAGAATCGGCAACCCAGTCCGCTTTTTAATCTTCGCCAAAATTTTCAACCCGCTCTTCAATCCCGGCCCGCGATAAGACGAAACCGAACTTCGATTCGCCTTGTCGTACGAAGCCTTAAAAACATACGGCACGCCGAGCTCGCTCGCCACCGCCCCCAATTTCTCCGCCATCATCAACGCATGCCCCTCGCTCTCAATCACGCAAGGCCCAGCAATCAGAAACAGAGGCGCCCCCGCGCCAAACTGCACTTTGCCAACCGCGAACTGTCCTCTCGTTGCCATCAACTCCGCTCACCGTCCATTCGAACGCACCAGCCTATGCACGTTGAGACACATTTGCAATCCCTGGCGTCCGATTCTGCTCCGATCATCCCTTCATAAACTCCCCCGGCGTATAATGTCTACGCGATGCCCCAGGCCCACACCGCACCACCCCCAGCCCGCCACCTGCCCCCCGGCCCCCGCGGCCTGACGCTTCTCCGCAACTCCTTCACCATGGGCAACGACTGGAGCGGCTTCCTCTCCCGCTGCGCCCGCGAGTATGGCGATGTCATCTACTTCCGCTTCCTCAACGTCCCCATCTGCCTCGTCGTGCATCCCGACGGCATCGAGAAAATCCTCGTCAAAGATCAGGCAAATTTCCTCAAGGCGCGCGACTACCGCGCCCTCCGTCCCATCCTCGGCAATGGCCTGCTCACCAGCGAAGGCGAATTCTGGCAAGCACAGCGAAAACTCATCCAGCCAGCCTTCCGCCACGAAAACATCGTCACCTACGCCCAAGTCATGACCCAAGCCGCCGCAGCAATGCTCGCAGCATGGAAGCCCGGCGAACTCCGCGACGTCCACGCCGACATGATGGCCCTCACGCTTGAGATCGTCGCCAAGTCGCTCTTCGGCTCCGACGTTTCCGAAGACGCGCTCGGCGTCGGCCGCGCCATGACCGTCGTGATGGATCTCTTTATCACGCAAGCTAATTGGGCTTTCGTGCTGCCCGACCGCATCCCCATCCCCAAAAGCAGACGCCTGCGCCAATCCATAAAACATCTCAACGATGTGGTTTATAAATTTATTCGCGATCGGCGAAAAGCCCCCGTAGGCGACGACCCCACCGCCGGCAGCGATCTGCTGACCAACTTGCTCGCAGTAAAAGACGAAGGCGGCGGCCGCATGACCGACGAGCAGTTGCGCGATGAGATCATGACGCTGTTCCTCGCCGGTCACGACACCACCGCCAACACCCTCAGCTGGACCTGGTATTTACTCGCGCAAAATCCCAAAGCAGACGAGGCTCTCGGAGCAGAACTTCGCGAAGTGTTAGGAAATCGCGCGCCGGAGCCGTCCGATCTCGCGCGTCTCCCCTACACCGAAATGGTCATCAAGGAATCGATGCGCCTCTACCCACCCGCCTGGGGCGTAGGCCGTCGCGCCATCCACGACTACGAACTCGACGGCTACCGCATCCCCGCGCGCACCAATTTCTTCCTCCTCCAATGGGTCACCCAACGCGACCCCCGCTTCTTCCCCGACCCCGAACGCTTCGACCCCGAGCGCTGGCGCCACGACCCCATCCGCACAGGCAAAATCCCCCGCTTCTCCTATTTCCCCTTCGGCGGCGGCCCCAGAGTCTGCGTAGGCGCAGGCTTCGCCATGATGGAAGCCACGCTACTCCTAGCCACAATCGCCCAAAAATTCCGCCTCACGCTCGCCCCCCACCAATCCATCGCTCCCCTATTCTCAGTCACCCTGCGCCCCAAAACCGGCATCCGCATGCACCTCCACCCCCGCACCATCTGATTCCGGTAGCCACAACGACGCCCTCCTCGTCGTGGGCTTTTCTCCTCGCTTTCGTTTATCCCGCACGATACGTCAGGGCACGGCTTCAGCGTGCCACTTATGTTGACAGTTTCCTTATGTGGAGATGCGTCGGCTAAGAACTGGCCAACATCCGGGTGGAACTTGAGTCCGATCTCATCCATTCTCGAATGTTTTAATTTTGGCTTGGGTCCACGATGCCATTTTTCCTATTTGTCGATCCCCTCGATCAGCGAACTCGTGTGATGTCCTGCACCCAGTTTGTCTCCCAGGTCTTGCCCTCGTCTGGCGAGTCCGCTTGCTCCCAGTGGCCCGATGTCGGAGTGATGTTGGACCAGAGGAAGCGCGCCCGAACTCGCTTTCCCTTCACCGTATCATCCCCATAGAAAGTGCCCACGCCATTGTGGAAGCCTCCAATCATGGGCGGATCCAATGGTTCGGATGGTGTCCTGCTGTCGAGCCACCAGATTGACCACTGCTGGGTCTTCGGGTCGAAGGACCGCAGAGCGACACCGCGATAGGGAGCACCGGGAACGCTGAGCACTGTATCGTCCACATTGCTGTAACTCCCCATAAGCGGTTGATTCGACAACGTGCCTTCGAATTCAACCCACTCGTGATTATTGGCGAGTCGCTGCTTCAGCTTTCGATGATGGGCCTGCCATTGACCAACCAGGAAGTCGAAGTCGTGAAGACCGGGGACTGCACTGTCTGTCTGATTCATCCCCCGGGGCCCGAATCCTGGTGCGATTGTGCGGCCAACTGTCCCAGGCGCTGCCAAACACAGACTCAGCAGCGCGATCATGACTGAACGGTGATGAATACTCACGATGCCCCCCTTTGAATTGCGGCGGTAGCAATTCTAAACAATGCTTGAACTCCATTTCGCCGATACGCGTTCATCGTCCCCTCCGGAATCAGACTGAACTGCCACCCTTTTAGATTGACTCAGCTGGTGGTATTTGTGTATGGCCACTTTCTATGGAACTCTCGATACCACTTTCGAAGAAAAGCGAACCTCATCTTAGCTTTTGCGGGTGCCCCTCGATAAGAGCGAAGGCGTTGTCAAGGCACAGTTGTTCGGTGCAGTGCTTCGAGCACCGCGTGGTTAACCAGAGATGGTGGAGGACCAAGACTCTGGAAATCTCACGGTGAATCATCTCGCGGTGAACAAATCGTTTCACCAACCATCGATACGGCCCTAACCTCGGCCATGATTCTTCTATCCGAACCCCGATCCGTATCGGGGCGAGAGCGCCCAATCAACTCTTCGGTCTATCCGCTGTGGCGGACGACCAGGGGCACCCGCGAGCTGCTCTCGATCGAAACGATCTCCGGATACCGCTTTTGCGTGCGCAGCATCCAGTAGAGTCGTAGGGCCAACTTGCGCGCCGCGGCCACCTTCGCCACTCCCTTCGGCTTTTGGTGACAGCGATGCAAATATTCCTGCCTCATCTGCGGATCGCAGCGCACCGCGACTTGCGCCGCTTCCACCAACAGCATCCTCATAAACCGGTTCCCTTGCTTGCTGATCGATCCCAGCCGCTGATGTCCGCCCGAACTATACTCGCGCGGAATCAGTCCCAGATAACTCGCCACCTGCTTGCCCCGCGCAAAGCGAGTCACGTCTCCCATCGTCAGCACGAACGCCAGTGAAGTTACCGGCCCCACGCCCGGCTGCGTCATCAACAACCGTGCGTTGGGATCCTTCTCCGCCGCTTCTTTTACTGCCAGATCCAGCGATGCGATCTTCTGGTCGAGCATCTCCATCACCCCGAACAGATCGTCTCGCCGTCGGCTGGCCCATGGCTTCAAGGGAAGGGCACGCAGCAACTTCTGCCCCGCTTCACTCCACAGCCTGCTTTTCTTCTGCAGTCCCTGGTTCATCGCCAGGTGCTGCAACCCGTTCTTCGCTTGCGCTCGCAATCGCACCAGCTTGTAACGGTGAATCAGCAACTGCCGCAGGTCGCGTTGTTCGCTCGAAGGCGCCCAGATCCTCGGAAATCTTCCTTCCAGCAACAACTGCAACAGCAACGCCGCGTCCCGCCGGTCATGCTTCTGCTGCCGCACGTCGCTGGCCCGAATCCGCGCCGCATCTCCGATCCACACTTCGTGCCCCGCAGCTTTCACCATCTCCACAAACCACTGGCAGTTCCCGGTCGCTTCCATGCCGATCAATGCCGGTGCTGCCAGCTGCTGATAAAACTTCTGCGCATCTCCCGACGCATGCACCAACTTCTCCTCAGCCGTCTCTCCCGTTCCCTGATCCAACCAACAAATCTGTTGCCAGCTGGGATGAAAATCGCAGCCTATAATGATCATCGAAGGCTCCTTCTTCCTTCCCAGGGTTCTTGGTCCTCCAAACTAAAGAATACCCGGGTCCGAAAGGGAGCCTTCGCTCTTATCCAATCAACTCTTCGCGGTGTTGGCGAAGGGTGGGTCTTTTGGGCTCTTTGTTGTGCGTTACGCTCTTCCTAATCCTCCAAACCATCCAGCGTGCACGAACTCTCTTCCCCGTGCTGATAAAGTCGGTAGCTGCTCCAGGGCCACACTTTCGTGGTCCCGTAGCGGCGTTTGAGGTTCTTCGGCATCGAGAGAATGTCAACTTCCTCCCACCCTTCGCAAACCCAACGAAGGATGGGGCACCCGCCTAGCATGCGCAGCTTGACGATAATGCATGTAACTGCGATAATGTAACTACAGTTTCGAAGTAACGCTGATGCGCGTGACATGGGACGAACGAAAGAACCGCAGCAATACGACCAAACATGGCATCTCCTTCGAAACCGCGGCTCTCGTATTTGACGATCCGCAAGCACAGAGTCGTCCGGACCGCCTCGTCGAGGGCGAAGAACGATGGCAAACGATAGGCTCCGTAGGAGGAATTCTTATCCTTCTCGTTGCTCACACCTGGCACGAAGAGGATGGTGAAGAATCGATTCGCATTATTTCCGCCCGAAAGGCCACGGCGCGCGAAAGGACGCTTTATGAAGAATCTTTCTAGGAAGCAGAAAAAGGAACTGCAAGCGCTGGCAGCAAAGCCCGACAGCGAGATCGACCTGACCGACATTCCGGAGATCATCGACTGGAGTGGGGCCGTTGTGGGGAAATTCTATCGACCGATCAAGAAGTCGCTCACGATTCGAGTCGATGCGGATGTGCTGGCCTGGCTCCGGTCACAGGGGCAGGGCTACCAGACGCGCATCAACCAACTACTTCGCGCTGCGATGAACACGCGAGCACGTAAACGCCGATCCTGATCGCCCAGTCGGGTGCTTGCGCCAGCTCATAGATATGAGAAACGCGCTGGAGATTTCGTCTCCGGCGCGTTTTTGTTTTTTGCGCGGCCTCCCATTTGAACAAAATTCACCCGCAGCGAAGAAACAGCGAACAAAATGCTGTCGCAACTGCGGCCACTAGGTTGCAGCAAAAGGCGGTTTGATGGCTGCTAATCAGTCTTTTTCGTCGCCTGACTTGGAAATTGGATCGGAGGGCACGGGAAGGACAAGAGCTTGGAGCAAGGAGGTAAGATTCCACGACCTGGGAGCGAGTCAACGCTGTCCCACCCTTCGCGAAACCCACGAGGGATGGGGCACCCGCAAGAGCTAAGGCTAAACTTCGGAGTGATCGCGCTTATCAGCGGCTACTCCAAGTCGCGCACGCCGATTCTCCAGGCTAGCGCGAACAAACGCGGCAAAAAGCGGATGCGGGGCAAGAGGCTTCGATTTGAATTCAGGATGAAACTGGCACCCAACGAACCACGGATGATCGGGCACTTCGACAATTTCGACATACACGCCATCGGGCGTTCGGCCGGTGATGCGGAAACCGGCGCGCGTGAGCGTCTGCTCGTACTCGCAATTAAATTCGTAGCGATGGCGGTGGCGCTCGGAGATTTCGAGCGCGCCGTAAGCCTTTTGCGCAAACGAGCCGGGCTCGAGTTTGCACGGCCACGCGCCAAGACGCATCGTGCCGCCCATCTCGTCCACACCTAGAAGCTCGCGCAATTTGTAAATCACGCGATTCGTGGTCGAGGGATCGAACTCCGTGCTGTCCGCATTTTCAATTCGCGAAACCTGCCGCGCATACTCGATCGTCGCACACTGCATGCCCAGACAAATCCCAAAGAACGGGATTTTCCTCTCGCGCGCATAGGTAATCGCCTGAACCATTCCCGCGATGCCGCGCTTGCCGAATCCGCCAGGAACGAGAATCCCGTCAGCGTGCCGAAGCAACCTGTCCGCCGAGGCGGGCGAATCAAGATCCTCGGCTTCAATCCACTCAAACACGACGCGCTGCCGATTCGCCAGGCCGCCGTGAACCAGCGCTTCGCGCAAACTCTTATACGCGTCTTCGAGCTGCACGTACTTCCCCACCACGCAGATGTGCACTTCACCCTGCGGATGCTCGAGCGTCTCGAGCATCGCCAGCCAGCGGCTCAAATCGCGCGGCGGCGCTTCAAGGCGCAGCAATCGGAGAATCTGCTCGTCGAGCCGCTCGGCTGCGAGCGACATCGGCACCTCATAAATATTTCCAACATCCGGCGCAGAGATCACGCACGATTCATGCACGTTGCAGAACAGCGCGATCTTGCCTTTCAAATCGCTGCCCAGTTGCCGGTCGCTGCGGCAAATCAGAATATCCGGCTGAATTCCGATGCTCAGCAATTCCTTCACGCTGTGCTGCGTCGGCTTGGTCTTCAGTTCGCCGGCCGTGGGGATAAACGGCACCAGCGTGAGATGAACGAACAGAACATTTTCCGCGCCCATCTCCAGGCGCATCTGCCGAATCGCTTCCAGGAACGGAAGCGACTCGATATCGCCGACCGTGCCTCCAACTTCCACGATCACCACGTCGACAGCATCCGCAACCTTGCGGAAAGCAGCTTTAATCTCGTCGGTAACGTGCGGAATCACCTGTACCGTCTTCCCGAGATAATCGCCGCGCCGTTCTTTCGCGATAATCGATTCGTACAGGCGGCCGGTGGTCCAATTATGGTCGCGCGTCAGATGCGAATTCGTGAAGCGTTCGTAGTGCCCCAGGTCCAGATCGGTCTCCGCGCCATCGTCGGTCACAAACACTTCGCCGTGCTGATATGGCGACATCGTGCCGGGATCAACGTTCAGGTATGGATCGCACTTCTGGAGGGTGACTTTAAGACCGCGGCTTTCGAGGAGACAACCGATGGAGGCAGCCGCTACGCCCTTGCCCAGGGAAGATACTACACCGCCGGTTACAAAGATGTATTTCGGGGCGGCCCGCAAAGCGCTCGAATTCCTCCGCTGGAATCGGCGTACTCGGCATTATGTTCGGAAACGCGCCGCGTGTCAAATCGCGTTCAGAAATTATTTTCGCCGCGCGCGAACATCACGGCGTCAGGAAGCAGCGCGCTCTTGCAGAATTTTTTCCACGCGCTGGATGTCCGCAGGCACGTCAACGCTGATCGCGTCGTAATCCGTTTCAACGCCGCGAATCCGGAAACCATTCTCGAGCCACCGAAGCTGCTCAAGCTGTTCCACAGCCTCGAGTTCGCCGGGAGGTAGCGTCGGAAATTCGAGCAAAGCCGCCCGACGAAACGCGTAAAGGCCAACATGCTTCCAATGATGCGGCGCCGCAGCTGCCTTCGTATCGCGCACCCACGGAATCGGCGCCCGCGAAAAATAAAGGCAGTTCCCGTCAAAATCGCGCACCACTTTCACGATGTTCGGATCCATCACGTCATTCGCCAACGTAATCGCCGTGCAGGACGTCGCAATCTGGATAGAAGCGTCTTCGAGCATTTCGGCAACAACTGCGTCAATGGTGCCAGGGTCGATGAGCGGCTCGTCTCCCTGGATGTCGACGTAGATTTCGGCTTCCAGGTGTGCCGCGATTTCGGCCACGCGATCCGTGCCGGTGCGATGGTCGCGCCGGGTGAGGACGGCCTCCCCGCCGAACTCCTCGACCGCCTTCTTGATGCGGTCGTCGTCTGTGGCGACCACCACGCGGGCGACGCGAGCGGCTTGGCGTGTCCGCTCTACCACATGCTGGATCATCGGGCGACCGGCGATGGAAGCCAAAGGCTTCCCCGGCAGGCGGATAGAGGCGTATCGGGCCGGGATTACGGCAAAGACCTTCACGTTCGAGCTGGTATTTTGCGTGGTCATAGGCTATTTGGTGGGCTATTTGGTCGGCTATTCGGTGGGCGACCGTCAACCCTTTCTCATCAAACCAAGTCTAACACCATGCGATGAAGTGCGCGGCAGGCAGAAGCGGAAGGCAGAAAAAGACGACCGGCCCGGACGACGGGCGGTCGGAAATACATATTTCGCCGCTTGTTTTCGTAAAACATGGTGATACAATTTGCCAGCAGCACAGGCCATTCGGGGGCACCTTGAAATACCGCGCAACGCAGCCCGGAGCAAGCTGGGGGCTCGCGTCGGTTTGTGCGGTAGGAATTCTCTTCGTGGCTTCCTTCTTCGCCACACCCACTTGGGCTCAGAACGAAGCGCCCGGTCCGGTCAAGCCCAACACTTCCGAAAAGCTCGGCAAAAAACTCAAAACTGAAACCGAGATGACCCTGGTCAACGTGACCATCACGGACCCGTATGGCCGCCTGGTCACCGGGCTCGAGCAGGACGCCTTCCGCATCTTCGAGGACAACACCGAGCAGGAGATCGTCCGTTTCTCGAGCGAGGATGTGCCCATCTCGATCGGCGTGATTTTCGATATGAGCGGCAGCATGACGGACAAGATCGATAAATCGCGCCTGGCCGCCGTCCAATTCTTCCGCACAGCAAATCCGCAGGACGAATTTTTCCTCGTGGACTTTAACGACCGCGCGGAATTGGTGAGTTCGTTCACTGCAAGCGTCGAGGAACTGCAAAACCGGCTGATGTTCACAGCGGCAAAAGGCGAGACGGCGCTGTTCGATGGAATTTACCTGGGTCTCAGCCAGATGAAAGGAGCACACAACACAAAGAAGGCGTTGCTCATCATATCCGACGGAGGCGATAATCACAGCAGGTACACGCTGAACGACGTTCGCAACTTCATAAAAGAAGCGGACGTGCAGATTTTCGCCATCGGGCTTTATGACCCTAACGGTGGCCGCACGCCGGAAGAAGCAGGCGGGCCTTCCCTGTTAAGCGATTTGACGGCCATGACGGGTGGGCGGACATTCGTCGTGAACCAGATTGCGGATTTGCCGGACATTGCTTCAAAAATCAGCATGGAGTTGCGTAACCAATATGTCGTGGGATACAGACCGAGCGATCATGCGCATGACGGCCGATGGCGCAAGATCAAGGTCAAGCTGCATCCGCCAAAGGGACTCCCTCCCCTCACCGTATATTCGAAGACGGGCTATTTTGCGCCCGGCCACTAGAAGTCATCGCTTCGCAATTTTCTTTCTAGCGCTCGCGAGTTTTTGCCTCATAGCGCCGCGCGTTCGCGCGCAGGGCGCGATTCCCGGTCCCCCGCCTCCCCAAAACCCAGGACAGCAGAAGGGCGTCATCAAAGCAAATGTCGACTTGGTGGTATTGCACGCGACTGTTGATGACGAGAAGGGCCAATTCATCGGGGATCTGAAGCAGGACAATTTTCGCGTCTTCGAGGATAAGGTGGAGCAGAAGATTTCGCTCTTCTCCCGCGAAGACATTCCCGTGACCATGGGCCTCGTGATCGACAACAGCGGTAGCATGCGAGAAAAACGCGCGCAGGTGAATGAAGCGGCGCTTACTTTCGTCAAGACGAGCAACCCGCGCGATGAAGCCTTCGTGGTGAATTTCAACGACGAGTACTATCTCGATCTGAATGAAGATTTCACCAGCGACCAGAAAGAATTGAATGAAGCGCTCTCGCGCATCGACTCGCGCGGAAGCACCGCGCTCTACGACGCAATCATCGGATCGCTCGACCACCTGAAAAAGGGACACAAGGACAAGCGCGTGCTGCTCGTGATCACCGACGGCGACGATGATGCCAGCCGGAAAACCTTTGAGTACACGATTAAGGTAGCTCAGCAATCGGATGCCGCTATCTACGCGATCGGCGTCTTCAGTGAGGACGACCGCAAGCACAGTAAGGGCATGGTGCGGCACTCGAAAAAAACTTTGTCGGAGATCGCAGCGGCGACCGGCGGGCTAGCGTATTTCCCTGACAACCTCGAGCAGGTGCAGGCGATCTGCGCGCAAGTGGCGCGCGACATTCGAAACCAGTATGAGCTGGGCTACTATCCAAGCAACAGCGCCAAGGACGGCACCTTCCGCACGGTGCAGGTCCAGGTGCTCGGGTTGAAGGGCCACGGAAAATTGGCGGTCCGGACGCGAGCCGGCTATTACGCGCAGAAGGCTTCGCAAGGTCAGTAAAGCTCCGCAGAAAACAACGGCGCAGCGTTTCTTCGTCGCGATTACCTCGAAAGCAATTCCAGAAAACTCGTGCCGTGCGGAATTTCTCCCCCGAAATTTTCGGCGACCGTTTGTCCCATGTCCGCAAGCGTCGAACGTGTGCCCAGGTTCCGTCCGTATGCGGATCGCGGAGTGTAAGCCAGGATCGGAACGTATTCGCGGGAGTGATCTGTGGTGGGATTGACGGGATCGGGATCGCAACCGTGATCCGCCGTGATGATCAACAAATCGGAAGGCTTTAAGAGATCGATAAACGGCCCGAGCAGTTCGTCGAATTGCTCGAGCGAGCGCGCGAATCCCTCCACATCTTTGCGATGGCCGTAGAGCATGTCGAAATCAACCAAGTTCGCGAAGATCAATCCTTTTGGGCGCTGGGCGATCGCTTCGGTGAGCTTCGCCATGCCGTCTGAATTATTCTTCGTCGTGACGTAATCGGGCACACCGCGACCGTTGTAGATGTCGTGAATCTTGCCGACGCCGAATACCGGAGTGCCGCGTTCGGCGAGCACATCGAGAAGCATCGGCTTTGGCGGCTCGACGGCGTAATCGTGACGACGCTCGGTGCGTTGAAAATTACTCGGCGGGCCGGCAAAAGGCCGCGCGATCACGCGACCTACGCGGTTGGGACCATCCAGAATCTTTCGCGCGATTTCGCACATGCGATAAAGCTCTTCGATGGGAATTACATCCTCGTGTGCGGCGACCTGAAAAACGCTGTCGCCCGAGGTGTAGACAATCGGGAAGCCGGTAGTGACGTGCTCGACGCCCAGCTCCTTGATGATTTCGGTTCCCGAGGCCGGCTTGTTGCCGAGCGTGCGGCGGCCAATCTGGCGCTCAAACTCGGAAATGATGTACTTGGGAAATCCATTCGGGTAAACCGGAAAAGCCTGGTCGAGCCAAATGCCCGCCATTTCCCAATGGCCGGTTGTTGTGTCCTTCCCCGGTGATTTCGTCGCGCCTTTTCCGTAACTTGCGGCAGGATGCTCTGGCGGAGTTATGAATTCGAGCGGGGTGATATTGCCGATGCCGAGACGCTGAAGATTCGGAATTCGCAGTGTGCGAGAGCGCGCGATATGGGCAAGCGTGTCGCGGCCAACGTCTCCGTAGTCCTTGGCGTCCGGCAATTCACCGACGCCAACGCTGTCGAGCACGATCCAAATAACGCGGTCAAACCTCGGACTTCCGGATGTCATCGCGGCCTCGTCTAAGAACTAACATAGAACCGAAGCAAAATGCGAGGCTTCGAGTTTCTTCGGAATGGAAGTTTCTACTGCGCGGGTGGCAGCCAGATGTCCTGCTCAACATAGGCAGTGAGAGGCGTTCCCGCGGGAATTTGGACTTCTTTGCCGTGCTTGATTAATCCGATAGGACCAAAAAGCACAGTGAGGGCGACCGTTGCGCCGACTTTATTATCGCCTTCGCGGCCTTTCGTGCCTCGAAGTCGGACATGGTTGTCGGCCACGGCCAAATACTCCAGTTGAATATTGAGTTCGCCGCCTTTGCCCATCATTCCCGCACGGTGTGCGTGAGAGACGATCGCTTTTGCATGCGTGCCTTTTGCCACGACGACGGTTTGACCGACCTTGACGTCGTCATCGAGGACGAATTCGACGGGATCGTTTTCGACCGCTGTCTTCGAGCTCAGATCGCTGGCAAATTTCAGCGGCACCTCAGTTCCCTCGCGAATCAGGCAGCCCCTCGCGGCGCTGCACACCCGCCTCAGTGGGTCGGGATTTGTGCTGTCGTCTGGGAGCGCCGCCGCGCCGTGAAGCGCCTCGACGGAGCCCGATGGCTTGCCACCCTGAGCGGACAGCATCGCCTCCATCACGGACGCGTCGACTCCCGCATTCTTCAGATCGAGAAGCGCCTGTGCGGAAACGTCGAAGTCGGTTTGGTTGGCTTCGACGGCTTTGATGATGATGGCCGGAGCGAGCGCTTCCTTTGTCATATTAACGACGTCTTGATTCGTCAGCGGCTTTCGCGTTTGAGCGTTGGCGGCGCGGAAGTAAGTGGAAACGAGCATCAGCGCGAGTAACGGAACGAGGTGGCGAATTTTCACGTGTGTAAGCCCTCCAGGGATTTGCACCGGCGATTCAGTATACGGTGTTCAGCGCCTGCAATATTCCCGAATCAGTTTAGTTGTCGAATGATTAATCAGACGCAAGAGATGCAATTTCGGTTTCGATGACGGCGAGGCGGATTTCGGTAGTGTCCGATGTGAAAGGAGCTAATGCGTGAGCGGATTTTACGCAGCAAGGCGTGACCGGCGTTGCGCCTTCCGCCTAGAAAAGCGATTCGTTAGGCAACACGGTCGACGCTGGGAGCGGTGGTTACCCAGCGGTGGCGCGGATGGGAACAGGGTGCGTTGCGTTCAACTGGCCTGTGGAAGGCGCTGACCTACACGCTTCCGCATCACAAACACTAGCCCGACCCCGAGCAGCATGAGGGCGACGGAACTCGGCTCAGGCGCAGGCGTCACCGCCTCTGTGAGGGCGGCGTCTCCTTCCTGAACGAATATATGGCCCGCCGGGCCACTAGTGACGGCGGTTCCAGTGATGGCGCCTCCTGTGTAACCGACCAGAGTACCGGGATTACCAGAGAGAGTGAAAGAGAAATCGATGACGCCGCCGTCAGTGGTTACTAGGTCCGAGTCGATAGAGACGAACTCACTGAAGTGGTTGAACGGGCCCACGGATGGCGACGCGCCTGCCACAGTGAAGTCTACAGAGATGACCATACCGGTGGTGTTGTTTATTACGATGTCGCCACCGAGCGTGCAGCCCGAAGCCGAGCACGACACACTGGGGTCGTTGGGGACTAGGCTTCCTGATATGTCGAGCGTGACTGTATCGGCGCTGGCATAGGGCGCGGCGATGGCCACCAATAGAACCGCAAGCATAATCCACAACGATTTTCGCATTTTCAGTATCTCCCGGCGGCGTCCTAATCAAGACGCCCCGAAACACCTTGAATTTTGTGAGCGGTGCATACTGGACGACCCCACCATGCTTGTCAACAACAATGGCGCGTACCACGAGTACTGTTTTTACCATTCAAGGCGCAGCAGACGCACTGAGCCGAGTAGATTGTTGCCCAGATGAGGACACAACCAGGATTTCGGCCCATTTGCCGGGCTTGACTGGACGGCGTATAATTGCGTGTTTACACGCATGCCGAAGAACCCTACAGACAAGGTGGCACTCGCAAAAGCGCTCCGTCGTGAACCGGAGGCAGCGGTGGCGGCGGGCCCTGCCACGATTCCGGGCGATATCGAGGAGATCCGTGTCCGCGGCGCTCGAGTTCACAACCTGAAGAACCTCGATTTCACGATTCCGCACAACGCCATCACTGTTGTGACGGGCGTTTCGGGCTCAGGCAAGTCCAGCCTGGCGTTTGACACTCTTTATGCCGAAGGACAGCGCCGGTATATCGAATCGCTTTCGGCTTATGCGCGGCAGTTTCTGGAGCGCATCGAGAAGCCGGACGTAGACGAAATTACCGGAATCGCGCCAGCCATCTCGATCCGGCAGAAAAATTCGACGCGGAATCCGCGCTCGACTGTGGCGACGGCGACCGAAATCTACGATTACTTGCGGCTGCTGTATGCACGCGTGGGGCATACGTTCTGCCTGAACTGCGGCGAAGAAGTGCGCAAGGACACGCTCGACGAAATTGCGGCGCGCGTGCTGGCGCTGCCCGCGGGCCGGCGATTTTACGTCCTGTACGAACTCAAGTTGACCCCTGAGGCGCCTGCGCCTGGGACGAAGGCTAAGAAGCAGGCTCGTCCGGGCCCCGAAGCAATTCGCCAGGCGCTGGTGAATTTGCGCAAGCGAGGGTTCAATCGGCTTTATCAGGACGGCCGCGTCTTTGAATTTTCGACGCCGGAAGATCTGCTGGACATGGATTTCTCGAAGCCCGCGTATGTCCTGGTGGATCGGCTGGTTCTGGGGCCGGAAATTCGTTCGCGACTGATGGATTCGATCGAGATTTGCTACCGCGAGGGGCGAGGCGAAGCCATTCTCGAATTCGTGCCGGAGGCGCCGGCCTCAGCCTCAGAGCCGGATTCGTCGGCTGCTACAGGGACAAGCGCGGGCGAGAGTGAACCCGCCCCGCACGGCGCAGCGGCGCCGGAGCGGCTCGTCTTCAACGAGCGATTCGATTGCAAAAAATGTGGAGCGGCCTACCAGGAGCCGGAGCCGCGTCTATTCTCCTTCAACAATCCGTATGGAGCCTGCCCGCGATGCCAGGGCTTCGGCAACACAATTGATTTCGATCTCGATCGCGTGGTGCCGGACAAGAGCAAATCGCTGGCGGATGGCGCAATCGAACCGTGGACGAAGCCGCGTTACCGGCAGCTGGCGATGGATATGCGTTCGTACGCGCGCGACAAGGGCATTCCGCTTGACGCGCCGTTCCGGCAACTGAGCGCCGCGCAACGCGATGCGATCATCGAAGGAGACCGCAAGGCGGATTTCCCGGGTGTGAAGGGGTTTTTCAGCTGGCTCGAGCGCAAGAAATATAAATTGCACGTGCGCGTTTTTCTGAGCCGTTATCGCGGCTACGCGCTCTGCCCGGACTGCCGCGGGACGCGACTGCGCGCCGAAGCTCGCGCGGTGAAAATCGCGGGACGGTCGATTACGGAAGTTTGCCAGATGACGGTAAAAGAGGCGCGCCCGTTCATCCAAGCCCTGCAGCTTAGCGCCGCGGAATCGACGATTGCCGACAAAGTTCTCGAAGAGATTCAGCTGCGATTGCAGTTCCTTGATGAAGTGGGCCTTGATTATCTCACGCTCGACCGGTTGACATCGACTCTGTCGGGCGGCGAAGCGCAACGAATCCAACTTGCCACATCGCTCGGCTCGCATCTCGTGGGAGCGCTGTATGTGCTCGACGAACCTTCGATTGGCTTGCACCCGCGCGATACCGACCGGCTAATTCGAATCTTGAAGGGCTTGCGCGATCTAGGCAACACGCTGGTAGTAGTGGAGCACGATCCCGAAACGATTCTGGCCGCGGATCATATTCTCGATCTGGGGCCTGGTGCGGGAGAGCACGGCGGCAAGTTGATCTTCGCCGGCTCGCGACAACAATTGCTGGCCGACCCCGATTCGATTACGGGGCGTTACCTGAGGGGCGATTTGAAAATCGCTGTGCCGGCCCGGCGCCGGAAACCGCAGGGAAAGTTTCTGAAAATCAGCGGCGCGCACAGCCACAATTTGCAAAGCGTCGATGTGATGATCCCGCTGGGCGTGCTTGTGGCGGTGACGGGCGTGAGCGGTTCGGGAAAATCCACACTGGTTTACGATGTGTTGTACAAGGCGCTCGAAACGAAACGCACCGGAGGAAATTACCGCGAATTTTGCGATCGGCTGGAAGGCGACTCGGCGTTAGCTGCGATTGAGATGGTGGACCAGTCGCCAATCGGACGCACGCCGCGCTCGAATCCAGCGACTTACTTGAAGGCGTTCGATGCGATTCGCGAACTTTTCGCAACGATGCCGGAAGCAAAGAAGCGCGGGCTCACGGCGGGACATTTTTCATTTAACATTCCCGGCGGCCGCTGCGAAGCGTGCCAGGGCGATGGAACGGTGACGGTGGAGATGCGATTCCTCGCGGACGTGGAGCTTGTGTGCGAAGAGTGCCGCGGAACGCGCTATAAGAGCAGCGTGCTCGACGTGACGTTCAAAGAGAAAAACATTCACCAGGTGCTGCAGATGACGGCGCGCGAGGCGCTCACGTTTTTCGCCGCGTATCCGAAAGTGACGACGAAGCTGCGCGTGCTCGATGAAGTGGGTCTCGGTTATTTGCGGCTGGGGCAATCTGGCACCACGCTTTCCGGCGGCGAGGCGCAACGCTTGAAACTGGCGGCGCATCTCACGCGGCAGGAGAACGCGGGAATTCTGTACATTTTTGACGAGCCGACTACAGGCCTGCATTTTGACGATATTCAGAAATTGCTGACGGCGTTTCGCAAATTGATTGACGGCGGAGCTTCGGTGTTGATTATCGAGCACAATCTGGATGTGATTAAGTCTGCCGATTGGATGATTGACCTCGGGCCGGAAGGCGGAGACGAAGGCGGGCATGTGGTGGCGGCGGGGACGCCGGAGCAAGTGGCGCGCAACTTGCAATCGCATACTGGGAAATTTCTGGCGCGCGCGCTGAATGGGCGGAACGTCAACGGCACCAACCACGGAAATTCCGGCGCTTCTCCAAAAACCAACGGATCAGAATCTAATTCTACGGCGCAATGAAGCATCGAGCGGCTGCACGCTACTCTCGATGGATGCGGTTTGCGCTCTTCACTTTTCTCAGCTTTGCTTTCTGGTATCCGCCCGCCGCTTCTGCACAATCTCATACAACCAGGACCCGTATTCATGTTGGGGACGACACTGCTGATCCCGCGCTCGCTGCAGCGCGCGCTGCGATGGATCACAAGGATTACGCCGAAGCGGTGCGGTCGTATAAGGAATACCTCGCGAAGAAGCCCGATGACGCGGAAGCGCATTTCGATTTAGGCAATGCGTATGCGAGTTTGAAACAGGCGGCTGACGCGAAGACTGAGTATGAAAAGGCCATTTCGCTCGATCCCAAACTCGATGCAGCCTACGTGAATCTCGGAATCACGCTGATGGACAGTGACCCTGCGGCTGCGGTCGAACCGCTTCAAAAAGCTGCCGCTCTTCTGCCGAATGAGGCTCGTCCGCAATTTCTATTAGGCTGGGCTTACGAGCGATCCGGGAAAGCGCCGCTCGCGATTGAGCACTATCGAGCCGCAGAGAAGCTTGACGAGAAGAATTCCGATATTCACTTTGCGCTGGGGAGAGTACTTCTCACGTCCAATCAACCTGCGGAGGCGGAGACCGAATTTCGCGCTGCCATAGCCTCCGACCCTTCGAATGCGCAGGGGCACCTGGGACTTTCCCAGGCGCTTGCGGCCCAGAAAAAATCCGAGGAAGCCGCTGCGGAGCTTGGAAAATATCTCGAAGCGCAGCCAAATGATTCCGAGGCGCGCCTGAGTCGCGCGCTCGCGCTGGCCAAGCTGGGCAAGAATGAGGATGCGCTTGCCGAACTCGATCGCGCTGCCGGGTCAGGGCAAGAATCTCTTTCGGCCCTAAAACTTCGCGGGCAGATTCTGTTCCAATTGAAACGCTACGACGACGCGATATCGGTGCTGGAGAAAGCCGCGAAGCTTGCCCCACAGGACGCCGACATCCCCGCGCAGATTGGTCACGTCTATCTTGAAAAGCACGCATATCCGGATGCAGCGCGGGAATTGCTTGTCGCCTTCAAAATGAATCCACAGTCGAATGACGTGCTCGGAGAACTTGTCGCAGCGGAATATCTGGGCAAGAATTACGAATCGGCCTTGAAGGCGCTCGATCTTTTGTCGCAGCGACAGGAACTGCCGCCGGGTACGGTTTTCATCCGCGCCACTTGTTACGATAAACTGGGACAAGCGGCTCAAGCGCTCGACTGGTATCAGAAGTTCCTGCAATTGAACAAAGATGAGAACAACGACATGTATTTCGAGGCGACCGCGCGCGTCCGCTTCTTAGCTCGTGAGCTCAAAGAGAAGAAAAGATAACTCGTGCTTCGCTTCGCTCAACTTTCGACGCTGGCGCTCGCTTTCGCGATGATAACGGCTTGCATTGCGGCGCAGGAATATCACACTACTGAGCAATGGCGGGCTAAATTTGACCACGAGGCAGATCCGGTTCACAAAGCGAAGGTGCTGCTGCCGCTGGGGGATTCGGAGTTCAAGGATGCGGAAAGTGCGCTTGCAAATGACAAAGCCGCTGAGGCCCTCGACATTTTGAAGAAATATCTCAACGAGGCGCAATCCAGCGAAAAAGCGCTCGAAGATAAATTTCCCGACGCGGAAAAACACGCGAACGGTTACAAGCAGCTTCAGATTTCGCTTCGCGGATCGCTGCGGAGGCTGGATGCGATGATCGTTGGACTCAATGAGGATGATCGCAAGCCTTTCGTGGAGATTCGCGGCCAACTCGACGAAATCGATCGCCATCTGATTCATATGTTGTTTCCAAAGCAGCCGGCGAATGATGGAGCCGGGAAACCGAAGCGATAGGAGGCGCCATGCGAAATACGACGCTCGCACTTGGATTGCTCGTAGCGTTTCTCGCACCTGCGGTCGCCCGCCCGGACGCGCGCTCGGCGGCTTCTCCTCAAACAAGGAAGGATTATCTCAGCGAAGGCGAAGCCAATCAGATTCGCGATGCTTATGAACCCGCAGAGCGCATCACCTTGTACATGAAATTCGCCGAGGATCGCCTGAAGAAATTTCAGTACGAACTAAATCGAAAGGTGCAGGATCGGCGCCGCGCCGAAGTGCTAAACAACATGCTGAATGCCTATACCGGATGCATGGACGATGCTGCCGACCAGATTGCGGTTGGACAGGAGCGGCAGGCCGATATTCATGGCGTGCTGAAGTTGATGAAGTCCAAGGGGAACGAATTTCTCGACATTTTGGAGAAGCTACAGGAGAAAGGGCAGGAACTGGACACCTACAAGGACACGCTGCTCGACGCGATCGACGGCACCAAGGATGCGCTGACGGACGTTGACAACGCGCTGAAGACCGCTGCTCCGCCGCCCGTCCGGAGAAAACAATCGTGAAGCGTTCGAAGGGTCGCTCCCGCCTGGTTCCCGGTGGCGAGCGCATTTTCCAGCGAATCTACACCCGCATTGGCTGCGAAGGTCGGCCGCCGCACTTTGTCGTTGAGTATCATCCCTATGCGGATCTCACGCACACAATTCGGTTGCGCGAGGACACTGCGTACGTCCGCATTTCAGATTTGCTGCGAGACGCGCCACGGCACGTCTTCGAGTCTGCAGCGGGAATACTGCTGGGCCGCCTATATCGACGCCAGCCGCCCGGAGACTTTCTCGCGACGTATCGTAAGTACACTTACGCGCACTCCACGCGGCGCAGATTGTTGGTCGTTCGCCAGCGACGGGCCCGACGCGTAGCAAATTGTCCGGCTGGAAAGCATCACGATCTCGGGCCGATGTTCGAGCGTTTGAATGCGCGCTATTTTGAGAATTTACTCGTGAAACCAAGGCTGGGCTGGAGCAATCGCGTTTGGCGGACGCAGCTGGGTTGTTTTGATCCCGCGCTTGAGCAAATCGTCATCAACCGCCAGCTCGACCGAAAGAATGTGCCCGAATATGTCGTGAGCTACGTTCTCTATCACGAAATGCTGCATCTGAAGCATCCGATGCGGTTCGCGCGGTGCCGTCGAGAGTCGCACTCGCCACAGTTTCGCGCAGAAGAAAAGAAATTTCAGGATTACGACCGGGCGATGAGGTTTCTAAAGACTTTCCCGTCGTATTAGGCGCTGATGCTCGAACGGCGCTACTCTTTCGAGAGCTTTTCGATTTTTTTCTGGACTTCTTTCGCGTCGGGCGCGCCAGGCAGCACCTGCAGATATTCCTTGTAGTATTTCACAGCCGATTCATTGTCGTGTTTCTTCTCGTAGGCTTTTCCCAGCAGCAAACGCGGCTTCGCGAAGTTCGGACGCCGCTGGATGGCATCCAGAAAACGATCGATCGCGGCATCGACATCGCCTTTGTGAAGGTAGAACATTCCTACTTCGATGTCCTGCTGCGCCGGTAGCGGATTGTAAGTAGCGTCGGCTTTGGCCTTTTCCGCATCGGTTGAAATTGCTGGCGGTTGATCCGGAGTAGCATCCTTACCGCCTTTGTCATTCTCTGCGCGTGCCTTTTTTGAGCTGGATTCCGAAGGTACAGGCGGGGCGTCGGAGTCCTGCTGATTTTGTTCAGACTGTTGCTGGCCCTCTTGCTGCCCCTGTTGCTGCCCTTGTTGCTGGCTCTTTTGGTCGCCTTGCTGGTTTTGTTGTTTGTCTTTTTGTTGCGCGTCTTGTTGCTGAGCGGGCAAACCGGCTGCGCTAACGAATAGCAGCGAGGCGATGAATGCGAGGCGTATCATGGCGATTCGTATCGGTTAGATTCCGTTTGGTATCATGAAAGTTGTCTTGGCCCGATCGTGAAGATTCAATAGCCGCGAACGGCGAAGTCGCTAAGTAGTGTAGCGCCTATCGATGGAACTTCGTGAAAAAGTCGCCAATCTACCCACGCAGCCCGGGGTGTACCTGTTCCAGGATGCGGGCGGTGCAATTTTATATGTGGGGAAGGCTCTCTCGCTGCGAAGCCGCGTCCGCTCGTATTTTCTAGACAAAAGCCAGCAGGACGCCAAGACCGGATCGCTCGTTCGCGAGATCGCCGATTTGGAATATATCGTCGTCGACAACGAGAAGGAAGCGCTCGCCCTCGAAAACAACCTCATCAAGAAGCATCAGCCAAAATTCAACATCCTGCTTCGCGACGATAAGACGTATCCATACATTCAATACACGGCGTACGAAAAGTATCCGCGTGTTTATGTAACACGCCGCCTGAAGAAAGATGGCTCCATTTATTTTGGGCCGTATTTCCCAGCGAATCTCGCGTATCGCATGGTTCATCTGATCCATAAACACTTCCTGGTGCCGTCTTGCACGGTGGATCTCACGCGTAAACATCCGCGCCCCTGCCTTCAGTACTACATTCACCGCTGTCTCGGCCCTTGCGTCGAAGGATTGGTGACTGATGAGCGCTATGTGGAAGCTGCGCGCGACGTTCGGTTGTTCCTCGAAGGGCGCCGCAACGATCTTTCGCGCAGCCTGGAACAGCGAATGAAGAACGCGTCCGAGGGTGAACGCTTCGAAGAAGCCGCCGGGTATCGCGACCTTCTGCGCACGCTGGCGGAGATGGAAGAGCGTCAGAAAATCGCAGCTGCGTCGGGCGATGACACGGACGTGATCGCGTGGTACGCCGAGCCGCCGCAGGTGGCTGTGAATCTGTTTCACATTCGCGGGGGACGCGTAGTCGATCGGCGAGACTTTTACTGGGAAAATCAGGAAGAGTTCAATCCGGCCGAGTTTCTTCCTTCCTTGCTAAAACAGCTGTACCTCGACACTGCGTATCTTCCCCGCTGCATCCACACGCCGATTGACTTCGAGGAGCGCGAGGTGCTCGAAGAAGTCCTCAGCGAGCAAGCCAAGCATCGCGTGGAGATTTCGAATCCACAGCGCGGCAAGAAGCACCACTTCCTCGAACTAGTCGAAAAGAATGCGCAGCATTCTTTCGTTCAACGTTTCAGGGTGTTGCGACCCTCGTCTGAGGCGATTGCGGAGGCGCTGCAAGCGGCGCTTGGACTGCTCGAGCCGCCGAAGCGGATCGAGAGCTTCGATATTTCACACACGCAGGGCACGGAGACAGTCGCATCCATGGTGGTTTGGGAAGCAGGGCGAATGAAGAAATCCGATTATCGAAAATTTATCATTCGAGGAGAAGCGGCCGTGGAAGGCGAAGCTGCTCAGCCCGGCGGATTACTGCGCGACGATTTTTCCAGCATGCGCGAGGCGGTTGGCCGTCGCTATCGCCGCTTGCTGGAGGAAGGTAAACCGCTGCCCAGCTTGATTCTAATTGATGGAGGGATCGGCCAGTTGCATGCGGCCGCGCAGGCACTCGAAAAACTAGAGGTCATCAATCAACCGATGGCCAGCATCGCGAAGAAAGAGGAAATTCTCTACATCCTCGGGCGCGAGGATGAGCCCATCGTTCTCGACCGCCACTCGCCTGTGCTTCAGCTGATCCAGCAGATTCGCGACGAAACGCATCGGTTTGCGATCACCTTCCACCGGCAGCGTCGATCGAGCCGGCGGCTGCGCACTTCGCTGACCGAAATTCCCGGAGTTGGCGAAATTACCGCTCGCAAACTCCTCCGCAAATTTGGAAGCGTTGCGCGGCTGCGGGAATTGACGGTCGAAAACCTCGCTGCCGAGGTCCCGCGCGCCCAAGCCCAGCGAGTATTCGCGGGACTGCATGAGGCGAATTCTCCAGAGCCGACCGTAAGGTAAATCATCTGCGCGAAATGCATGGGCGCATTGCTTGCTACCCCTATAAGCCTGTGCTACTGTGACGTTTGGAGGTGAAAAGATGGGTGACAACAACGCTGGGTCGAAGGCTAGCTTTTTCCTTGTCGGCCTGGGCATTGGAGCGATGGTAGGTCTTCTTTTCGCGCCGAAATCGGGCGAAGACACACGCGAATATTTAACCGGCAAGGCCGATGAAGGGCGCGATTATGCACAACGCAAAGCCCGCGAGCTGCGCGAGCGCGCGGAAGATTTAATTGAACGCAGCAAAGAAATCATGTCGCGGCAGAAGGACGGACTTTCGGCGGCGGTCGAAGCGGGGAAAGAGACGTACAAGCGAGAATCGAAGGTCTCATAGCTCTCCTGGTTCGGTCCCGCAGTTCCAGTTCATAAGGGAGATGTAGATGTCCGGCTGGATCCAAGCGTTCATCGTGATAGCGGCGGTTGCCATCGTGATTCAGATGGCAATCCTGCTGGGCATGTTCTTTCAGGTGCGGACTGCGATCGAGCAGTTCACACGAATCGCCACGGACCTGCAGAACCGGATTGATCCCATTCTTCTGCGTACGAACCGGATTCTCGAAGATTCCGAAGATCGAGTGGCCAGCATCATGGGGGACGCCGCGGAAATCACCCGCGTCGCTCGCGGTTCGGCGCAGAAGATCGATCGCGTGTTCACCGATGCGGTGGAGCGGTTGCGCGTGCAGATCATTCGCGCGGACCATATTCTGACGGGAACGCTGGAAGTGGTCGAAGAGTCCGGGGCGAAATTCAAACGGACGCTGTGGACTCCCATTCAGCAGGCTTCGGCGATCTTGAAGGGCATGAAGGTTGCGATCGATATGCTTCGCGGGCAGCAGAATCGGCGGCCGGAGCCGGATGCCGCGACGGCGGACGAAGAACTCTTCATCTGACTTAAACCCCGAAAGTATCAGCAATTCTCACGCGCAGAATTTCCTTTCAATTGAAAAATACTTAGCGGATCCATCCGCCGCCTAGAACCAATTCGCCGGAGTAAAAGACGGCGGCTTGGCCTGGGGTGATGGCGCGTTGCGGGTTGCGGAATATCACGCGGGCGGTGGTGGCGTCGAGCGGTGTGATCTCTGCGGCTGCTGGTTCGTGGCGATTGCGGACTCGGACCATTGCTTCCACGGAAGCGATGGGTGGCGCGATCGAAATCCAGTTTACATTGCGGACTTCACACGTCGTGCTGCGAAGATCTCCGTCCTCGCCGACGACGAGTCGATTGCTGGCGCGGTCGAGCGAGACAACGTAGAGTGGGCGGCCTGCGGCGACTCCGATTCCCTTCCGCTGGCCGACTGTGTACTGGTGTAGGCCGGTGTGGCGGCCTAGAACTTCGCCGGTCGTGGTGACGATTTCGCCTGAATCATCCGGGAGATGACTTCCCTGTTCCTGCAAGTAGCCTTCGATGAAGCGCACGTAATTTCCCGTTGGCACGAAGCAAATTTCCTGGCTCTCCGGCTTTTCGGCGACGGGAACGCGAAGACGGCGCGCGATGTCGCGAACTTCCTGCTTCGACAGTTCGCCGAGAGGAAAATCGGTGCGCGCGAGCTGTTCCTGCGTGAGGCCGAAAAGAAAATACGATTGATCTTTTGTTTCGTCCACCGCGCGGAGGAGTTCGTAGCGTCCGGATTCAGGATTGTGGCGGACACGGGCGTAGTGGCCCGTGGCGATGCGGTCGGCGCCGATCTGCCGGGCGGTGGTGAGGAGCTGATCGAACTTCACGTGATTGTTGCAGAGGGTGCACGGGATTGGCGTGCGGCCTTTGAGGTAGTCGTTGACGAACGGGCGGATTACGGTGCTTTCGAATTCGCGCTCGAAGTTCACTACATAGAAAGGAACACCTAGATGCTCGGCGACGCGGCGGGCGTCGTAGACGTCGTCGATCGAGCAGCAGCGGTGCTGAGCGGGCGCGGCGCTTTCTTCTTGTGGGAGGCGGCGCTGGTTCCAGAGTTGCATCGTTAGGCCGACCATGGGTTGGCCGCGGTCGTGGAGGATTGCGGCGACGGTGGAGCTGTCGACGCCGCCGCTCATTGCGACGGCGACGGTGTAATTTGCAGCAGACTTCGTTGCGATAGCGCGTTCGGAGAGTGACGGCAGCGCGGTCTCGTGGCGCAAAGGCGCACAGGCAGGAGTGC
The DNA here is from genome assembly GCA_963721825.1 of uncultured Acidobacteriota bacterium. Lineage (GTDB taxonomy): Bacteria > Acidobacteriota > Terriglobia > Acidiferrales > UBA7541 > Palsa-295. The sequence goes on from CAVRLE010000007.1 coordinate 596,797, forward strand.
CTGTGCCACTTGAAGGCGACGGCGCTGCGCTCGCTGAAGGATTCGCGATTGTTGTCGCTGGTGGCTTTAGGTAAGTCGCGCTCATTGGGTAGTCACCATTGTGGCTGAGCGTGGGGAGAGAGCGCGGAGACGATCTACAACCTCGGGGATGGCAGAGATTGCGTAGTTAATTTCCTCCGTGGTGGTTTGACGGCCTAGGCTGAAGCGGAGGCTTGAGCGGGCCTCGTCGGGGGAGAGGCCGATCGCGAGGAGAACATGCGAGGGCTCTACGGCGCCTGACGAGCAGGCGGCGCCGGTGGAACATGCAACGCCGAGCAGATCGAGGGCGATGAGCATTGCTTCGCCGCCGGCAGCTGCAAACGAGAGGTTCGTCGTATTCGGGACGCGACGGGACGCGTCTCCGTTCACGCGTACCAACGAAATGGAATCGAGGACGGCGCGTTCCAGGCGGTCGCGAAGTGCGGCGATGCGCTGTGGCTCCGTGGCCAAATTTGCGCGAGCGAGTTCGGCGGCTTTGCCGAGGCCGACGATGCCGGGAACGTTTTCGGTGCCGGGTCGGCGGTCGCGTTCGTGATGGCCGCCGTGAAATTGCGGGGCGAGTGGCGTGCCGGTGCGGACGTAGAGAGCGCCGGCGCCCTTTGGGCCGTAGATTTTGTGGGCGGAGATGCTGAGCAAATCTACACCGAGTTGATTTACATCGAGCGGGAGCTTGCCTGCTGACTGCACTGCGTCGCAGTGGAAGTACACGTCTGCTTCGGCGGCGATCCGGCCGATTTCTTCGATGGGTTGAATGGTGCCGAGCTCATTATTCGTGTGCATCACGCTGATGAGAATTGTTTTGGGGCGCAGCGCGCGGCGAATTTCATCGGGATCGATTACGCCTGTGCTCCCGACTGGAACGTAGGTTACTTCGATTCCCTGCTTTTCGAGCGCCTGGCAGGAATGGAGAATGGCGTGATGCTCCATGGCGCTGGTGATGATGTGCTTGCGGCTCGCGGCTGACTTCGGAGCGACACTTGAGACGAGGCCAAGAATTGCGAGATTGTCGGATTCTGTGCCGCCACTGGTGAAAACTATTTCCGAGAGCTTCGCGCCGAGGAGAGCGGCTACGGAATCGCGGGCGCGATCGACTGCGGCGCGGGCTCGCTGACCAGCAGAGTGAACGGAGCTGGCGTTGCCGAAATTATCGGCGAGGAACGGGAGCATCGCTTCGAGGACCGCGGGGTCCACGGGGGTCGTGGCGTTGTAGTCGAGATAAGCGCGCATGTGCTAGAGGCTGGAGGCTCGAGGCTGGAGGCTGGAAGAGTTAGATCGAAAAGCGGAGATCTGCGGATTGCAAAATCGCATTTTATTTGCGATTAGAAAATTGTATGTGTTTGATTCGCAGGTGCTTAGATTGAATTCTAATTCCAGATTTGCGATTAGAAATTGACCCCGAATCTGGGCCGAGGCACTGCCACTAGTCGACAAATGCCGACTGCTGGCGGGCGCCTTCTCGTCCCGCCACAAGTGCATCCGAGTGTTTCTTATAGAGCTCATATTGCACATCAAGGCTAGCAGGATGCGCGGGGATTGCAAGTGGCCGTTCGGCTGGGGATGGTACAGTGGCCCGGCTAGAGAAAAAAACAATCGAGCGTTACTCGTTGGTTCGAGCTACCTTGACAGTTGTTCGGCCGTTCGTTAGCGTCGAAGGGCAGGCAATGAATCGCGTTGGTTTCATCTGATGGTTTGCGGAGCACAATTTGGCACAACATAGGCCGATCATCACGCTTACAACCGACTACGGAACGAGTGACCACCTCGTCGGTGTGATGAAGGGCGTGATCCTCAGTATTAATCCGGAAGTGAGCGTGGTGGATATTACGCACAGCGTGCTGGCGCACGATATTTTGGACGGAGCGCTGACCATCGGGCAGGCGTACGACTACTTCCCGCCGCGCACGATTCATGTGGTGGTGGTCGATCCGGGCGTGGGGACGCAGCGGCGTCCGCTACTGGTGGCGAGCGATCAGCATTATTTTGTGGCGCCGGATAACGGCGTGTTGTCGTCGGTCTACGATCAGACCGAGGCGCTGTATGCGTGGCACATCACGTCCGAGCATTATTTCAGGCAGCCTGTGAGCAACACCTTTCATGGGCGCGATGTGTTTGCGCCGGTGGCGGCGTGGCTTTCGAAATCGTGGCAATCGTCGGCGTTTGGCGATCCGGTGGAGGATTTCGTGCGGTTCGCGCTGCCGAAGCCGAAGGTGAATGGGAACACGATCAAGGCTGTGGTGCTGAAGGTGGATAATTTCGGCAACCTGATGACGAATTTGAAGGCGGAGGACGCGCCGGCGCTGGTGGCGAATGATGGGAAGTTTGCGATTCGCGTGGGGAATGCGGAGGTGAAGAAGGTGCTGCCGACGTTTGCGTCGGGAGCGGCCGGTGAGGCGTTTGGCGTGGTGGGGTCGAGCGGATATTTGGAGATTTCGGTGAACAAGGGTAGCGCGGCGCGGACGCTGGGGGTGGGACGCGGCGCGGAAGTTACGGTGGAGCTGGGTTAGCGCGATCTTGGCCGCAAGTGAGCGCCGCTTAAAGTCGATTTATGTTCTCACCACAGATACGACTCTGAAGAGAAAAGCCCACGACGAGAAAGGCGTCGTCGTGGCTACCTGAACCGCAGATTTGTCCGGTGCCTATTTCTCGACGGAAGTTTGCTGTGCGAAGAATGCGTGCCACTTTCCGTTCTCCCAGACGTAGTAATCCGCGTAGCGGGTTTCTTTGATTTTGCCGTCGGGTGCCGTCGATTGAGAAGTGCCGTACGCAACGGCTACGTTGTCGTGCAGCAGAACAGTTGGTTCTGGAAGCTTGGGGATTGGTAGATTCTTTCCTTCGTTTTTCCGCGCGAATGCCAGTTCGTCTGATAGAAATTTGACTTCGCCGCTTCGCACGATCTCCGTGAAGTCCTTTGACAAGAGACATAGCTCGAAGTTCGTGTCGGCCTTCAGGTAGGCGACTGACCATGCGTTTTCGAGGCGCTGAATTGTTGCGACGTCGCGGTGTTGTCCTTTGAGGGCGTCCATATCGCAGGTGGTTTGGGCGTGAAGCGGAACGGATGGCGCGAGTAGAACAAACAGCATGGCGAATCCGAGGTTTTGCGGGCGCAATTTGAGTCCTCCTTTAATTTTTTCAGGGAGTTTGACGGTTGGAGGGTTTCGTTGTGAGCAGGGGGTGTCCGGTGGTTTGTCAGCGTCAGCGAATCAACACCTGCCGGTCTAAAGACCGGCGCTACAAGGGACTGTCTAACGGGCGAGGGTGGTGACGATTAGGTAGGCGCGCATGCGGGGGTCTAGCCAGTCGCGGAGGGCGTCGCCTAGGAGATTGAAGGCTAGGACGGCGGTCATTACGGCTAGGGCGGGAAAAATTACGAGGTGAGGGGCGTCGAAGAGGTGGCTGCGGGCGTCGTTGAGCATGGCGCCCCAGCTGGGCATTGGCGCGAGGACGCCTACGCCGAGGAAACTGAGGGTGGATTCGGCGAGGATGGCGCCGGCCATGGCGATGGTGGCTTGCACCAGCACGGGCTGCAGAATGTTTGGGAGAAGATGACGCAACAGAATGCGTGCGTTCGAGGCACCGAGCGAGCGGGCGGCGAGGACGTATTCCATTTCTTTCGCTTGCAGAATTTGCGCGCGGGCCAGGCGGGCGTAGCCTGCCCAGCCGGTGATGACGAGGGCGAGAATCACTTTGCCGAGGCCCGGTCCGAGGAAGGCGGCGAATGCAATCGCGAGCAGGATTCCGGGAAACGAGAGGAAGGCGTTGATGAGGACTACGTTGACGAGGCGGTCGAACCAGCCGCCGAAGTAACCTGCTACCGAACCAATTGAGAGGCCGATTAATCCTGCGCCGAGCACGACGCTGATGCTGACGAGCATTGAGACGCGCGCGCCGAAGAGGATGCGGGAGAGGATGTCGCGGCCGAGTTGATCGGTGCCCATCCAGTGGCCAGAGCTGGGGGCTGCGAGGCGGACGGGGAGATTTTGTGCGATGGGATTGTAGGGAGCGAGCCATGGAGCGGCGAGCGCTGCGACGACTAGGATTGAGGTAAGTGCGAGGCCGATGCGGCCGGGGGCGCTGTGGCGGAGGAAGTTGCGGATGGCGTTCATCGGGTGGGCGCATCTCCGAATGACACGGTTCGCGCCGACTGCAGGTGATGATACGAGGAAAGCCGAGGGCGTAAGAGCACAGGCAAGAGTGCCTGTGCCACTGAAGGCGAAGCGCCTCGGATCGAACGGTCGCTCAACTCGAATACGTGAGTCGAAAAGCGCTTCATTCGAGGCGCACCCTGGGATCTACTGCTGCGTAGACGAGATCGGTTAGGAGATTTACGAGGACGTAGGAGACCGCGATGAGCAGGATGCAGCCTTGTAGCAGAGGGTAGTCGCGGGCTTCGATTGCTTGCACGGCGAGGCGGCCGACGCCGGGCCACGAAAAAATTGATTCGGTTACGATTGTGCCGGCAAGCAGCGTGCCGAACTGGAGACCTAGAATTGTGATGATCGGAATGAGCGCATTGCGAAAGGCGTGACGAAAAAGGACGGCGCTATTTGAGAGGCCTTTTGCGCGTGCGGTGCGAACGTAGTCGCTTGAAAGTTCTTCAATCACCGATGTGCGAACCATGCGCGTGAGAATTGCCGCGAGCGCTGCACCGAGAGTGATGGCCGGGAGAATCAGATGCAGCGGGCCGCCGCGGCCTGACACGGGCAGCCATCCCAGAATCACCGAAAAGATAAGAATGAGCACCGGCCCGAGTGCAAAGTTTGGCACCGAGAGGCCGAAAAGCGTCAGCACGCCCACTGCGTGATCGGTGGTTTGGCCGCGCCGCTCTGCCGCGAGTGTTCCGGCTGGAATTCCGATGGCGGCGCACACGAAAAGAGCAAAGATCGCGAGCTCGAGCGTCGCGGGGTATCGCGACAAGATTATCCGCGTCACCGGCTGTTGGAAGCGGAACGATTCGCCAAGGTTTCCGTGCGCGATGCCGGAGAGATAGCGGCCGTACTGAACTGAAATTGGAAGGTCGAGGCCGAGCGCGTGGCGGAGTTGCTGCAAGTCCTCAGCGCGAGCGCCTTCCCCTAGCATCTGCTGCACCGGATCGCCTGGCACGACGTGCGCGAGCAGAAAGACCATCGTGAAAATCAGCCAGAGCGCGGGGAGCGCGAACAGGAGGCGCAACGAAATGAATTTAAGCATTGAGAGTAGTGGCCTTCCGAATATGCAAGAACCGAAATGCAGATTCCTCTCTGCGCCGCGCGCCCATCGCTGCGCGATGGGAAAAGCTAAGGCGCGCGCGGCTCCGTTCGGAATGACAAACGAGTGATTGTGATCGGTGGGTGAGATTCATTTGTCTCGGCGAACGTGGGATGCGCTGGCGGCGCGGCGCGCTTTCGCAATTTCCTTTCTCGGTTGCGGCTCTGGGCTCTGCTCCGAACGAGAAGCGGAGTCTTCTTCGGCTGGCGCAGGCACCTCCGCCTTCTTTTTGCTTGCGGAAGTCTCGGCAGGCTTCACGGATTTGATCTTTACACGCGAGACGCGGCGGTGATCCATGTCCATAACTGTGAAACGATAACCGTAGGCCTCGAAGCTCTCGCCGCCACGCGGAATAAAGCCGAGCTGATTCAAAATAAAGCCGCCGACCGTCTCGTACGAACTATCCTCGGGCAACTTGATGTTGTACTGGCTTTCGAGTTCGCGGACGTTGGTGGCGCCGTCAAAGATCATCGAGCCATCCGGAAGTGTGAGCGGGCGTTCGACCACATCAAACTCGTCGTGAATCTCTCCTACCATTTGTTCGAGGATGTCTTCGAGCGTGGCCAGGCCGAGAATACTGCCGAATTCGTCGACGACCATGGCGAGGCCGGTGCGGCGTGAGCGAAATTCGAGAAGGAGTTCGCTGGCGCGTTTCGTTTCGGGAACGATGAGCGCGTCGCGCAGCATCGAGCGCAAATTGAAATCGGGAGGTGGCAGGTGCTCCTCTGCGGCGCGGACGCGATCGAGAAGAATCCAGATCATGTCCTTGATATGAACGAAGCCGAGGATGTGGTCGAGCGAGCCTTCGTAAACTGGAATGCGCGAGCGCTGTGTAGTGGCGAACATGCGCATCGTGTCTTCGAGTGTCGCGTCGACCGGAAGCGCATGAACATCGGGCCGCGGCAGCATCACTTCGCGGACTTCGATCTGGCCCAGTTCCATCGCGCTTTGAATGAATTTCACCTGGGCGGCGGGAATCAGGCCGCGGTCGTGGGCCTGTTGCACCATCACTTGCAGCTCTTCAGTGGAACGAACAAGGGTATGACTGTGCGGCGAGACAACTCCTAGTGCCGCGACAATTTTCTCAGCGATGCCGTCGAGAAGATCGATGGCCCAGCTGAATGTCTGCAGAAACCAGTGAAACGGGCGCGCGATTAGAAGAGCGACGCGCTCAGCACGAGCAAGGCTGAGGCTCTTGGGCACGAGTTCGCCGAGCACAACCTGGAGCATGGTGAGCAGCCCAAAGGCCAGAATTAGCGCAGCACCGTGCGCTATTACTGCCGCCCATGGACGCGAAATCGCAGCGACCAGCGGTGAGAGAATCGCGGACAGGGTAACTTCGCCGAGATAACCGAGGAGAAGGCTCGCGATCGTGATACCCACCTGCACAGCTGAGACGATCCGACCAACATCGGCGAGAAGGAGTTCCACAATTTTTGCGCGGGGGTCACCGGCTTCGACGAGCTGGCGCACGCGCGAACTGCGGACAGCGACGAGCGAAAATTCAGCAGCGGCGAAGAAAGCGTTCATCCCGACGAGGAAGAGGACGGCGAAGAGATGGAGGACGATCATCGCGTGCTACTCGCTTGCTCGCTCGCACGCGCGGCAGCATCGATTTGAGCTGCTGTCTGCCGGACGGATGAGAGGACCAACAGTGCGGCCATCGAGTGCGATTTTAGCAAGTTGTACGGCGCAAGAGGAGAAATCCGCAGCGGGGGCGGACGAAGGAGGCAATGTTTTGGGTCGCGGACAGCGGTTGCGAGGTTGGAAGTGCTGGGCTACACTCCGCACTCTTTTTGATGGCTTAGGGAAATTGAGGACGGCTGGATGACTCGTGGATCGCGGATCGCACGAAATGTAGTCGCGGCGTTGCTGGTGCTGGCGGGAATTGCGTTGCTGTGTGGATGGTGGTTCGTGCATCGGCCCTTGCCACGGTTGGACGGACAGATCACGGTGGCGGGATTGAGGGACGGCGTGATTGTCGATCGGGACCAGTGGGGACGGCCGTGGATTCGCGCGAAATCTACGGAAGATCTGGTGATGGCGCAGGGATACGTAATGGCGCAGGATCGTCTGTGGCAAATGGATTTGCTGCGCCGGGCGGCAGCGGGCGATTTGTCGGAGATTGTGGGCCCGGCGGCGCTGAAAATTGACGAGGAGAATCGGATCCTCGGGATGAGGCAGGCGGCTGAACGCGCCGCGAAAGATTCGAGCCCGGAAATTCGCGCGCTGCTGGAATCGTACGCGCGGGGAGTAAACCAATACATCGCGCAGCAGCACGGCCGGCTGCCGATTGAATTTTCCTTGTTGGGCTACACGCCGCAGCCGTGGACGCCGACGGATACGTATCTGGTCGATCTGTATATGTGGAAGACGCTTACTTCCACATGGAAATCGAAACTGAACCGGCAATGGGTGACCGCGAAGGTGGGACCCGAGCGCGCGGCACAGATTTTCGTCGAAGACTCGCCGCTCGATCACTACATCGTTGGCCAACCTGAAGTTGGCGCGGCTCCCAGAACCGCTCGAGCCCCGCGCAAACTGAGCTTGAACCTGCCCAAATTGCATCTCGGCGAAACGGCTCCGTTCGCAGAACGCGCGGGCGGGGAGGCGATCGATTTCCTAGCGCAATTTGAAGAGGAATCATCCGAGATCATCGGCAGCAACAACTTCGTTGTGAGCGGAGCGCATACAGCGTCGCACAAGCCTTTGCTGGCGAATGATACTCATCTGGCGCTGAGCGTTCCTTGCATCTGGTATTCGGTTCATCTGACGGCGCCGGGATGGAACGTGGAAGGGTTCGCGCTGCCGGGCGCGCCGCTGGTGATCATTGGACATAACGAGCGAGTCGCCTGGGGGTTCACGAACAGCAACGCGGATGTCCAGGACGTTTATACCGAGACGTTTGATTCGAAGAATCCGCTGAACTATCGCGCGAATGGGAAGTGGATTTCAGCGGAGGTGCGAAAGGAAAAGATTCCTGTTCGCGGAAAAGCGGATGTCGAACTCGACGTGACCGTGACGCGACACGGACCGATCGTGTTTCGGGAATCGGAGAATGACGGCGGCCGTGCGTATGCGCTGCGCTGGTCAGCTCTCGAGCCCGGCGGACTTGATTTCGGATTTCCGCTTTTGGGTCGCGCGAGCAATTGGAACGAATTTATCGAGGTGACGCGGCATATCGCGGGTCCGGGGCAGAATACGATCTACGCTGATGTGGACGGCAACATCGGATTCACCATTCCAGCTCGAATTCAGATTCGAGCCACTGGGAACGGCGCGCTACCGGTGGCGGGCGATACAGATGAGTTCGATTGGAAGGGCTACATTCCGTTTGAAGAGCTGCCGCGCATTCTGAACCCGCCGGACGGAATCATCGCGACTGCCAATGCACGCTCCGTCGGGCCTGGTTACAAATATTTCTTGAGCGATCGGCAAGCCGGGCCATTTCGTACCGAGCGAATCTATCAATTACTCTCTGGTCGAACCGATTTGAAGCCTGACGATATGAATGCAATTCAGAACGACATTGTGAGCCTCCCGAATAAATTTCTAGCGTCCCAGCTCCTGACCGCGGCACATTCCACGCCTCCGAAAGATCCGCGCACTCAAAAACTGATTGCGGGATTGGTTGGGTGGGACGCGAAGGCGACGGCCAATTCGATCGAAACGACTTTTGTCGAATTGACGCGGCATGCCTTGTTTCACAATTTGCTTTCGCCGTATCTCGGCGACGAAACCTCAAAATATGAGCTATGGGAACCGCGAAGCGTTTATAACGACGTTTGGTGGCGCGACAAGGTGTTCCTGGAAAATATTCTGACGCAGAGGCCGCCGGAGTGGCTTCCTAAGGGTGTCGTCAACTACGACGTCCTGTTAATTTCCAGTGCGAACGACGCGGTGGCTGCACTGGCCAAAGAAACGGGAACAAGCGACGTGTTGCGCTGGCAGTGGGGCCGCTTCCATCCGCTGAATATGGCCCATCCACTTGGCCGAACAGGAACGCTTCACGCTCTGCTGAGCATCGGCCCTTACGCAGATGGAGGAACGCTGGATACCGTGAAAGCGATGGGTGTGGGACACGGGCCCGCGATGCGGATGGTTTCGGATTTGGCGAATTTTGATAATTCGTTGATGGAGATTACGACCGGCGAATCGGGACAGGCGGCGAGTCCATATTATCGTGACCAATTTCAGGAATGGTTTCACGGACGCGGTATTCCGGCGACCTTCAGCGAAGCAGCCGAGGAAAAGACACGGGCACATCGCTTGACGCTCGTGCCGGCGGGCGGAAGCGCTGCCCCTGCGGAGTAAGCAGAGCTATTGCGCTGCACAAGGCCATTGTTGACGTTCTCCATCGTGGGATAGAATGCTGCAGCAATCCCGCACCGATTCTCGCGACTCGCAATGGTGGTTTCAGGGACTTGGAAGTATATTGCGAGTATATGACCGCGAAGGGAAAAGCTGTCGCGCATGCCGTCGGGCGTTGCGGCGGATCGAACAAAGCGGCTGCTCGGCTTTTTGGAGACAAGCTGCCAACGATAGATGGAGCGTCAGGAAAAGATGAATTCAGCGAGCAATAAGGCGACAGAGGCCCCGCGCAAGGGAGAGTTTGAGAAGTCGCTCACGCGCCTCGAAGAAGTGGTGAAGCGGCTCGAAAGTGTGGAGCTTTCGCTTGACGAGGCGATGAAGCTCTTCGAAGAAGGCGTGAAACTTTCACGCGACTGCCAGAAACAACTGGAAGAGGCGGAAGGCCGCGTGGAAATTCTGCTGAAGAAAGCGGATGGCAAACTTGTAGCGGAGCCGTTCGAGCCCGAAGATGAATCCTCCTAGTTGCCCTAGCACCGTAGGCGCACGCAGCAATTTCGATTTGGCGCCCACCGCGCATCGCCCATGAGCGTCCCGCAATTCTTTGAGTCAGACCGCGCAGGAATCGAGGAGGCGCTCGACCGCTTGCTGCCGAAGGAGGAAGCTCATCCCGCGTCGATCCATAAAGCGATGCGGTATAGCGTGTTTGCCGGCGGAAAGCGTATTCGCCCGATTTTGTGCCTGGAAGCGGCGGCGATGTTCAGCGAGAACCCGGTCGCGGCCGTTTCCACCGGCTGTGCGCTCGAATTCATTCACACCTATTCGCTGATTCACGACGATCTTCCTGCGCTCGACAACGACGATTTTCGCCGCGGCAAGCCGACGTGCCACAAAGTGTTCGGCGAGGCGATCGCCATTCTCGCGGGCGATGCACTGTTGACGCTGGCCTTTCAGACCTTGGCGTTCGTTCCAGTAGAACCGCAGCGCCGCTTGAATATCCTTGCGACGATTGCTCAGGCCGCCGGCACGGATCGCGGAATGATCGGCGGACAAGTGGCGGACCTCGAAGCGGAAAAAAAGACGCCCGACGTCGGCACTCTCGAATACATTCACCGCTCGAAAACAGCCGCGCTAATTCGGGCTTCGATTGTAGCGGGCGGAATGGCTGGTGGCGCCGCGAACGAAGACGTCGAGCGCTTGAAATGTTTCGGCGAAAATATCGGCTGGGCGTTTCAGGTGGTGGACGACATTCTCGACGTCGAGGAATCATCCGCGGTGCTGGGCAAGACCGCCGGAAAAGATCAGGCGCAACAGAAAGCGACTTATCCCGCGCTTTATGGAATTTTGCAGTCGCGCGACATTGCAGCGGATCTGGCGGCGAAGGCGCTCAGCGAACTTGATTTTTACGGCGAACGCGCAGCCCGGCTCCGTGAGCTGGCGCAATTTCTCGTAGCGCGGCGATCTTAGTTCACACGATCTCAGTGTCTGCTGACTTGGTTCTTCGGAAATGTCTCCCAAAACTGAAAAGACGCGCCTCGACGTTTTGATGGTAGAACGCGGGCTTGCCCCTTCACGCGAGCGGGCGCAGGCCATGCTCCTCGCAGGGAACGTGCGCGTGAACGGCAAGCCCATGGATAAGCCGGGTACGCGCCTCGCGGCCGATGTACTCCTAGAGTTAGCTGGTGACAACCTGCGCTATTCGAGCCGCGGTGGATTGAAACTCGAAGGCGCGCTAGAAGATTTCAATGTAACGCCGCAGGAAAAGATCTGCCTCGATATAGGAAGTTCGAACGGCGGATTCACGGACTGCCTGCTACAGCACGGGGCGAGCCGGGTCTATGCTGTTGACGTAACGGTGAATCAACTCGATTGGAAGTTGCAGAAAGATGCAAGAGTAGTCGCAATCGAGCGCAACGCGCGTTATTTAAAGGCTGAAGATGTGGGCGAGCTGGTAGACCTTGTAACGATGGACGTATCATTTATTTCTGTGACGAAAGTGCTTCCCGCAATCGCGCCGTTGGCAAAAGCCGGCGGGTACTTTCTTGTTCTCATCAAGCCACAATTCGAACTCGAAAAGCGGCAGGTCGGCAAGGGCGGAATCGTGCGCGACGCTGCCTTGCAGGAAAAAGCGGTTGCTAACGTGGCTGCTGCAGCCGCTGCGCTGGGCCTGGAAATCTTGGGAGTGCGCGCCAGCCGCATCACCGGCACCGAAGGAAATCAGGAGTTTTTTCTCCACGCCCGTCGCAGCGGATAGGTTAGAATTCGCGCTCCACTCATGATTCGAGCCGCCGGAATCGTTTGCAAGCCAATCAAGGAAATGGTCGCGACGGTAGTTCCGCCGCTGATTGCCTGGCTCCGCGAGCGCAAAATTGAGGTCCATGTCGACGTGGAAACGCAGGGCTGCGTCGAACTCAACGTCCCGTGCATCGCGCGCGAAGCGATGGGCGAGAAAGTGGACCTCCTGATCGTCCTTGGCGGCGACGGCACGCTCCTGGCAGCCGCCCGCGCGTTGAAAGCGCACAACGTTCCGATTCTCGCCGTAAATCTCGGCAGCCTCGGTTTTCTCACCACGATTACGCTCGATCAGCTCTATCCCATGCTCGAACAAGTGCTCGCAGGGAATCATCGCACCAGCGAACGACTGATGCTCGAGGCGCAGATTCTCCGGCGCGGCAAAGTTGCCGAACACCAAACGGCCCTCAACGATGCCGTTGTCAACAAGGGCGCGCTATCGCGAATGCTCGATTTCGATTTGTATGTTGATAGTGACCACGTTGCTCGATATCGCGCTGACGGATTAATCGTCGCGACTCCCACGGGATCGACGGCTTACTCGCTGGCTGCCGGCGGCCCCATCATCCAACCTAACATCGACGCGTTCGTGATCACGCCCATCTGCCCGCACATGCTGACCAATCGCCCACTCGTCGTTCCCGACACGTCGCGCACCGAAATTGATTTCTCAGCCTCCGAGGAACCCGTGTATATGACGCTCGACGGGCAAATCGGATTTGAGCTGGGCCCAGCCGACCGCGTGCTGATCACAAAATCGGAGAACAAAGTTACTTTTGTCCGCCCGCCGCGAAAAACTTACTTCGAAGTGCTGCGCAGCAAGCTCCGTTGGGGAGAACGCTAACCGCCGACAGAAGTGGGAGACCGCTTAGAGTTATTTCACTTTGAGAACGACGAGAGTGCGATCATCCGCCGGGTGAGCGCCGCCGGAGAAGCGATCGAGCTCTTCAAGAATTCGGTCGGCAAGTGCGTCAGGCGCTACCTCGTGATGCTCCGCAATCAAGTTGCAAACACGATCGTGGCCGAAGAATTCGCCCGCAGGATTCTGCGTATCGCCGATTCCGTCCGAGTGAAACACGACCACGTCACCGGCGTTGAGAATGAAGCTACGCTGATCGTAAGTTGCTTCCTCGAAAATTCCGAGCGGAAAACCGGCCAGGCGAATCTTTTCGCAGCGTCCTCCGTGAAATAGGAACGGCTGCTCCTGCCCCGCATTTGCAACTCGCAATTTTCGCCGCCCACGGTGCCACGTCGCAAAACACAGCGTCATAAAGCGACCCTCAATCATGCGCTCGCCCAGAAACCCATTGATTGCTCGAAGCATTTCCGCCGGCCGGTGCTTCTGGGGCGCCAGGCTGCGAAGCGTGCCGATGCCGACGGCTCCGTAAAGTGCAGCCGCGCTTCCCTTCCCGCTTACGTCTCCTAACGCAATCGCCAGCTCCTGCGGCCCATAACGCAAGAAATCGTAAAGGTCGCCGCTCAGCTCACGCGACGAGACAACTCGCGCTGCGATATCAAGTCCGTACTCTGGCCCAGGCAGACGCGGCAGCATCGCGCCCTGAATTCGGCGAGCGGCCGTAAGATCGCGCTCCATGCGGGCTTCATCGCGCGCCACCTGCTCATAGAGGCGCGCATTTTCGAGCGACACCGCAAACTGCGCCGCAAGAATCGAGAGCACCTGCACATGCTCAGGCGTGAAGTAATTCAGCTGAGGGCTTTCCAGGTCCATCACGCCGATAACGCGATCCTGATACAGCATCGGCACCGCAAGTTCCGATCGCGTTTCCGGATTCACCATGAGATAGCGCGGATCGAGCGCAACGTCCGGCACCACCACGGCCCGCCGTAGCGTAGCCGCCGCTCCGACGATTCCTTCATGCGCGGGCACCGCGTTCTTTTCCTGAACGCGCTGGCCGAATTTCACGTTCACGCGATGACGGAAGACGTGCTCCGTCTCCTCGTACAGTAAAATGCTGAAAATCTGGTAATCAATCACGCGTTTCGTGAGTTCAGCCGCGCGCCGCAAGACTTCTTCCACGCGCAGAGTTGAATTCGCTTCGCGGCCCACTTCGTTGAGCAACAGCAACGTCTCGGCCTGATTGCGCTCATGCTCGTAGAGGCGGGCGTTTTCAACGGCGGTGCTGATGCGGCTCGCGACCAAGACCAATATGTTTTGCTGGTCGGGCGTGAAGTAATCCGGCTGGCTACTCTCGATGTCGAGCACTCCGATCACTCGCCCGCCGTGAATCAGCGGCACAGCGAGTTCGGAGCGAACGCCGTCCAACGCGTTAAGATAGCGCTTGTCCTTCGTTACATCGCTCACGCGAATCGGCTGGCCCGTAGCGGCTGCTGAACCAATAATCCCTTCGTCCATCGGAATGCGCCAATGTTCCACCACTTCCGGGCGATGCCCGATGGCAAAGCGGAAATACAACTGATCTGAATTTTTCTCGGGAAGCAGGACGGCGAACACTTCGTAGTCGATCAGGCGCTTGATTTGCGCGGCCGCTGTGGCCAGCACTTCATCGAGATTCAGCGACGCGTTGATTTCCTGGCTGATGTCCGCCAGGATTGCCAGCGTCTCGGCGGGAAGCTCCACTTTCGAATTGAGTCCAATCGAATCCATCAATCAGCTCGCGCGAACACGGTTCTCGACCTACGCTCTAAGCCGCGCGGAGTATCGTGCACGCCTTCTTTCGTTGGAATGAATATTATAACAGGTGGGAACGAGCGTCTTTTCGAGATTGACGCGAATTGCAAAGCTAATAATTTCCGCTCGGAGCCAAAGTGGCAGTGGCTTCCGCGGGCGACGAGGCCCGCGCTTGCTCGAGAATCTTTACGCTGGCACTTGCGCCAATGCGAGTGGCGCCGGCCTGCACCATTTTCTGAACGTCTTCCAGGCTGCGAACTCCGCCCGAAGCTTTCACTCCCAGGCCGTCGCCCACCACCGCGCGCATCAAGCGCACATCTTCGGCTGTGGCGCCGCCGGTGCTAAAGCCGGTTGATGTTTTCACGAAATCCGCGCCGGCATTCTTCGCCGCGAGCGAACCTCGCACCTTCTCTTCGGTAGTCAGCAGCGACGTCTCAAGAATCACTTTGCAAATTGCGCCGCCGCGATGGCTGGCATCGGCCACTCCGCGAATATCCGCTTCCACAGCTTCAACGAGTCCCGATTTGAGCGCTCCAATGTTGATCACCATGTCGATTTCCTGTGCGCCCAGCTTGATGGACTCCTCTGCCTCGAATCGTTTCACTTGCGGCAACGTGGCGCCTAGAGGAAATCCGACCACGGTACAGACGCGCACTTCGCTGCCTCGTAGCATCTCCGCTGCTTGCGGCACATTCCAGGGATTGACGCAGACCGATGCGAATCCGAATTTCAAGGCCTCGGTACAGATTTTGGCGATCTCGTCGCGTGTCGCGTCCGGCTTCAGCAGAGTGTGGTCTATCAGACGCGCGATGTCGGCTTCGATTGGACCAACCGCAGCTCCGGCTGAGATTCGCGCCGCGCCAGCTTCGACCACTTTTCGCGTTTTGCGCGCGCACTTCTCCGCACAGCGTTCGTCGCAGCCCGGGCAAACAAGCTCGTCAATTTCGAGCCCGCATAGGTCAGTGCATTTTTCGCTGCCGAGGTATCCGAGGATTTCTTCGGTGATGGCCTGGATGACGTTGTCGAGTTGCTGCTGATCCACCCGGCACTCCCGTGGTGCAATCCATCGAGCCGCCGAAGTCAATCCGGCGCGCGGCTCAGGATTTCAGATGCCGCTTCTCGATCGCTCGAATCTTATCCACGCGCTTCTGGTGGCGTCCGCCTGCAAAGGGCGTTTCGAGCCACGCCGCCACAATTTCACGCGCCACTTCGGCGGGAATCAGGCGCGCGCCGAGTGAAAGAATATTTGCGTCATTGTGTTCACGGCTGTTGCGCGCGGTGGCTCTATCATAGCATAGCGCCGCGCGGGCTCCCGGCACCTTGTTCGCCGCAATTGAGGATCCGATTCCTGCGCTGTCGATCACAATTCCAAGCGACGCATCGCCGCGCACCACCGCGTTGGCCACCGCCTCCGCAAAATCGGGATAATCCACCGCATCGCGGTTCGTGGTGCCTTGATCGAGCACCGTATATCCCCAGGCGAGCAGATAGCCTTTCAATTCCTCTTTGAGGTCGAAGCCTCCGTGATCCGCGCCTATCGCAATCGCCCGCGAAGCAGCAGACGCTGGGGCTTGGGCGTCAGCCGGTTTCGGCTCCTCGAATCGAATCGTGATGCCGCGCGCCTCCGCCTCGTCGCGAGCGAGTGGCGTGACGATCGTGCCAAAAGCGACCACCAGTTCGCCGCCTTGCCCGACAGATTCCAGTTCCCGCACGGTTAGGACTTTTCGAGCCACGAATTATTCCGGGGGAAGGCTGAGGACGCAGACGTCTTTCAAATTTCGGTAACGTTCGGCATAGTCGAGTCCGTAGCCGACTACAAATTCGTTGGGAATCGTGAACCCCACATAATTCGCTTTCACTTCCTTGATCCGGCGCGAAGGTTTATCGAGAAGCGCGGCGATATGCAGGGTCTTCGGCTTGCGCTGCTGTAGGACGCGAATCAAATAGCTGAGCGTGAGGCCAGTGTCGAGAATGTCTTCAACCAGGACAACATTTAGTCCCTCGATGCTGCTATCAAGATCTTTCAGGACGCGTACTTGCCCGGAGCTCTGCTTCCCTTTGCCATAGCTGGAGACCGCGATGAAATCAATCGAAGTATCGAGACTGACCTCGCGCACGAGATCGGACAGAAAAATGCACGCGCCTTTCAGCACGCCAATGATGTGAACGCGCTCGCCTTTGAAATCCTTCGTGATTCGCTGCGCCACTTCGCGAACGCGCTTCTGAATCGCAGCGCGACGAATTAACACTTTCAGTTTAGGCTGCCCGGTACCCGCCATAGATACGCGCCCCCGCAGGAAAGGCGCTTACTCTATCCCAGCAACTCAGCGGTGACAAGGCGAGGCATCTTCAAATGGTAGGCAGCGGGTAATATCGCGAATGCGGCCCGCGAAGCGAGAGACTGCAACCGTCCGCGGATCTGGAGCCAAAACAAAACTAGTGCCCTGGCTTCGCTGGCTGGCTCTCCGCAGGTTTCGCTTCCGAGCCACCTTCCTTCGCGGCCGGTTCGGAATCTTCTTCCGGCTTTTTGGCCAGGTATTGCACGATCATCGACACGCGGCGATTCGCGGGGTCTAATGGCGCGTCAGGCTTCCGAAGACTCTGATCGGCGAACCCTCGCACTTGCGTAACCTGATCGGGCTTCACCCCATTTTCCTGAATCAATCGCCGGATGGCATTCGCACGATCCGCCGATAATTCCCAATTCGTGTAGCTGCTATTCTGCGAGTACGGCTTGGCGTCGGTATGCCCCTCCACGTAGATCTTATTGGGAAGCTTGCCCAACTCGCGAGCGAGTGCGATGAGTATGTCGTTCCCGTCGCCGTTGGGCTTGGCGTTGCCACTTTCGAAAAAGGTACCATTCGCTGATTCCATCAATTCGATTCGTAGTCCCTCGTTGGTCACCGTCATGTCAATGTGATTTTTCAGCTTCTCGATATTTGGAACTTCTCGAATCGCTCTCTGCAAATCATTCTTCAGATCGGCCATATTGTCTTTCGAAACCACGAAGTTCTGGCCGGTTCCCTCCATACCGCTGCCGATTTTTGTCGACGTACCGGTGGGATCCTTGAAATATCCGCCCACAGCTTTCTGAATCTCTTTGCTCGAATTCAGCAGCCATAACACGATGAAAAGCGCCATCATCGCTGTGACAAAATCAGCGTATGCAACTTTCCAGGCGCCGCCGTGATGCCCGCCATGGTCGCCGCCTTTCTTGATAATGATGATGGGAGGTTTCGCGGTCATTGTGCGAGAGCGCTTTTATGCAGCCACAGCGGCGGGTGCGTCTCGTTTATCCTTGATGAATTTCTCGGTCTCCTGAAAATCAGGGCGCACGTGGCTCGGGATCGCGCGCCGTCCTATCTCGACGGCAGTGCTCGGGGCATTTCCTTTCATGAATGAAATAATCAGAACGCGCAGCACGTTGTAATAGGCGTGCTCGTCTTCAGCTGCCTTGCCCATATTGGCAGCCACCGGCCCTACAAGTCCGTAGCACAACAAAATCCCGAGAAACGTGCCGACAAGAGCAGCGGCCACCTTGTGCCCAATTTCCTCGGGCGGCCCTCCGAGTGCTCCCATCGTGATCACCACTCCCAAAACTGCTGCGACGATTCCGAGGCCTGGAAGCGAATCGGCCATTGTGGCGAGGGCAGCAATCGGTTGGGTTGCGCCGTGATGATGAACGTCCATATCCCGCTCGATCATCTGGTCGGCGTCAAACGGATCCACGCCGCCGCTCGATGCCAGCCGAATCGAATCGCACACAAACGGCAGCGCATGGTGGTCTTTCAAAAAAGCCGGATACTTCGAGAAGATCGGGCTCTGATCCGGCGCGTCGCTATCCGTTTCAAGCGCCATCAATCCATCTTTCCGCGCGCGGCTGAAAAGCTCGTACATCATCTTGAGAGTTTCCAGGTAGCGCTGCTTATTAAACTTGGTGCCTCCGAACGCCGCGCCGAGTCCCCCCGCGATTTTCTTCAAAATATGAAGTGGGTTTGCGATTAGAACAGTCCCGATCGCCGCGCCTCCGATAATCACCAGCTCCGCCGGCTGGATGAGCACCTTCAGGTTGCCGTGCTCCATCAAATACCCGGCAAGCACCGCCCCGAAGACCACGACGATTCCAATAATCGTGAACATCGCGATCCATTCCTCCTAAAGGTGCACTGCTGTCAGATAAGGACCTTAATGCCTTTTCCGCTCGCCGAAGTTCCGGCTCGAAGCGCCCTCTCGGCCCGGCTAACCATCGAGTCAGCCGTATCACCCGCTACCGAAGCAGTTCCGCCAAACGAAGCTGTCACCGAAACCTTGTCTCCCCACCACTTAATTTCCGTATAGCTCACCATCTTCGTCAGGCGTTTCGCCACACTCTCGATTTCATCACCCTTGCACTCGCTAAGCAGAGCCATGAATGTGCGCTCGGAGAGTCGGCCCAGCAGATCGGTGGGCCGTAGGCTGTTTCCTAGGGTCTGTGCCACTGCGCGCTGTATCGCCTCGACCGCACGAATGCCGTGAGCCGCCTGAAAGTGCTCGATCTGGTCCACCTGTATGCATAGAACGCTGAACGGAATTCGGTATCGATTGAAGGTGCTGAGGTACTCTCGAAGCTGGAAGAGGATATATTCTCGGTTGAATACTCCGGACTCCTCGTCAATGCAACCGAAGACCGCGAGTTTCCCTTGCCTGCGATCCCAACTTGAAACGCTCAGGCTTTCCTCGAAACTCTCCGCCGCGCCGATCACGGTCCCATGACTGTCTCGAATCGCCACCGCACGGAGTCGCACCAAAACACGATGCCCTTCCTTGTGACAGAGCGACACGTTGATAGCAACAGGTTTACCGTCGCGCAGAACGGCCGCAATCGCATCCGCCGCATCGGTTGCGAAACTGTCGTGCCCGTCGCGATTTCCCAATAAGTCGTCCACGCAGAATCGCCCCAGCACATCCTGGCGAAGATGCCCGGTGATCCGCTCGGCCCCATCGTTCCAGAACAGAATTTTCTGGTTGTGATCAACCAGATAAATTCCGGTCTGAAGGCTCTCCAGTATCTTTCGATGGATTTCCGGCTGCTCGAGTTCCGATATCATATGGCTCTGTTTGGAGTTATCGGTTGAAAACGGAACAAGTTTAGAGGCCACTCGAAAGGCGTGTTGTGAAATAGATTCGTAGCTGAATAACGAAGAAGCGACCGCACAAAGAAGGAGTTCAGCAGCGTTCGATGATTGTAGCTATTCCCTGGCCTACCCCGATGCACATCGTACAAAGCGCATACCGCCCGCCGGTACTCTGCAGTTGGTACATCGCGGTAGTCAGAAGACGCGCCCCGCTCGCCCCCAGCGGATGACCAATCGCAATCGCCCCGCCATTCGGATTCACGTGTGCTGCGTCGTCAGGCAGCCCCAAATCGCGCGTCACCGCCAGCGCCTGCGCGGCAAACGCCTCGTTCAACTCAACCACATCCATCTGCGAAATTTGCAATCCAGTCTTCGCCAGCACTTTGCGCGAAGCCGGCGATGGCGCAAATCCCATCTCGCGCGGCGCCACTCCAGCCGTGGCCGTAGCAAGCACTCTCGCCCGCGGTGTAAGCCGGTATTTTTCAACCGCCCCACTCGAAGCAAGCAGCAACGCGCACGCCCCATCATTAATCCCCGAAGCGTTTCCCGCAGTAACAGTCCCCCCCGGCTTCACAATCGGCTTCAACTTCTGCAAACCCTCCATCGTCGTGTCCGGCCGCGGCTGCTCATCCGTATCAAAAACCTTCGGCTCGCCCTTCGCCTGCGCCACCGGCACCGCCACAATCTCGCACTTGAAAAATCCCGCCGCATGCGCCCGCGCCCAACGCTGCTGCGTCCGCATCGCAAACGCATCCTGATCCTGCCGCCCAACGTGATATTCCTCCGCCACGTTTTCCGCCGTCTCCGGCATCGAGTCCACGCCGTACTTGCTTTTCATCAGCGGATTCACAAACCGCCATCCGATCGTCGTGTCGTAAATCTGCGCCTCGCGGCCGAAAGCCTTCTCGGACTTCCCCATCACAAACGGCGCCCGCGTCATGCTCTCCACGCCGCCCGCAATCATCATCTCCGCCTCGCCACTTTTAATCGCCCGAGCCGCAATCGACGCCGCCTCCATGCTCGATCCGCACAACCGGTTCACCGTCGCCCCAGAAACTTCCTTCGGCATTCCCGCGAGCAGCAAAGCCATGCGCGCCACATTGCGATTATCTTCCCCAGCCTGATTCGCGCACCCGTAGATCACATCATCCACAGCCAGCCAATCCACTCCCGCATTGCGCTCCATCAACGCGCGAATCGGAATCGCCGCCAGATCATCGGCCCGCACGGTCGCGAGCGCGCCGCCAAACCGCCCGAACGGCGTCCGCACCGCATCGCAAATAAAAACTTCGCTCACCGTCATCTCCGATAATCGCACCACAGCATCAATAAACGCGCCAAGCCGAATCTCTATGATGAATCCTTTGCCTCATTCCGACAAGGCCGCACGCCGCAACCAAGCATCCATCAAATCCACACAATCGCCATGCGCTAATAACCGCTCCAATGTAAAATGCGTCGCTGACGCCGTCCGTCTTTCGCATCGCTTTGCGAGATCGGAGCAGAAATCCCGTTGAACACCTTCGAACTCACCGGCCTACTCTTCATCGGCTCACTGCTCGCCGGATTCCTCGGTTCCCTCACAGGCCTCGGCGGCGGCGTAGTTATCGTCCCTCTCCTCACCCTCGCATTCGGCGTGGACATTCGCTACGCCATCGGCGCTTCGCTCGTCTCCGTCATCGCAACTTCCTCCGGCGCAGCGGCGGCCTACGTCCGCGAAGGCTTCTCCAACATCCGCGTCGGAATGTTTCTCGAGATCGCCACAACAATTGGCGCAATCGCTGGCGCCGTCGTCGCGGCATATTTGAAACTATCGTGGATCGCGATCATCTTCGGCCTCGTGCTCCTCTATTCCGCGTATGAGGCGCTTCAGTCGCGCAGTGATGCCCGAGGACCCAGCCAACCGGATCACCTCGCCACCATTCTTCGGATGGACGGCTCCTTCCCCACCTCGCAGGGCATGCAGCCCTATCACGTCACCAACGTTCCCGCTGGCTTCAGCCTGATGTTCACAGCCGGCGCCCTGTCCGGCGTCTTAGGGATTGGCTCGGGCGCGGTGAAAGTTCTCGCCATGGACCGCGCCATGAAACTCCCTTTCAAAGTTTCCACCACCACCAGCAATTTCATGATCGGCGTCACCGCTGCTGCCAGCGCAGGCGTCTATCTGAATCGCGGCTATATCGACCCCGGCCTCGCGATGCCAGTCATGCTCGGCGTCCTGGCCGGATCGCTCACAGGCGCTCGCCTCTTGGCCGGCGCCAAAGTAAAAGTTCTCAGAATCGTATTCAGCATCGTGGTCGCACTGCTAGGGCTCGAGATGATGTACAACGGCTTCGTCGGAAAGTTCGTCCAATGAACACAATGAACGCGCCTGCGCGAGCAATGTCCGACAAGCGCGCCGAAGAAATCATCGGCATCCTCTTGCGCACGGGAGTCACCATCGCTGCCATCGTCGTCTTCGCCGCAGGAATTCCCTACCTCATCCAGCACGGCTCCGCGAAACCCGACTATCACATCTTTCGAAGCGAGCCCAACCACCTCCGCCACATTTCCGGCATCATCAAATCGAGCATCGCTCTCGATCCCGCCGCCATCATTCAGCTAGGAATTCTAATCCTAATCGCAACCCCCGTTGCCCGCGTTGCATTCTCGGTCTTCGCCTTTGCCGAAGAACGCGACCGGATGTATGTCATTGTCACCTTGGTTGTGCTCGCCCTACTTTTGTTCAGTCTCAGCGCCACAAATTTATGACCTTTGGAGTGCGGCGGCTTGCCGCCGCTTTCATAGTCCCGGCTCGTCAGGGCGGTTTAGATTTTTGCCGCCGCTCTTATGCAGGAAATACTTGATATACTACTGAATGGAAGGGGGATACGATCATCCTAGGGCATTCGGTGGCAGCCTAACCCGTATTCCCATTTGGCACTCTGGGCCCATCTCATCTTCGAGGCAGGCTCCATGACGCATCTCTCGCTCAACTCCTCATCCCTTGAGAATTTCCTGCTCCAAAAACTCAGTCACGTCATCCACGACGCCCCTGTTCGTCTCATTCTCCCGAGCGGCGCCGAAATCTCGCCCGATCACTCAGCCCCGTTAGGCACCGTGATCATCCACGATCGCCGGACGCTTCTCAGAATCATCCTTAGCCCCGAAATCGAATTCGGCGACGCCTACACCGAAGGCCGCGTAGAAATCGAAGGCGACCTGGTCGAAGTGCTCGCGGCAGTTTTCCGCGCCCTCTCCGGCCGAAATCCAGGTTCCTGGTTCGCGCGCCTGCGTTCGAAATCGCTCGAGTGGACACAGGCGAACACCTTGCACGGCTCGCGCGAACATATCCACCGCCACTATGATTTAAGCACCGACTTCTACAAACTCTGGCTCGATTCCGAAATGCTCTACACCTGCGCCTACTTCGAATCGCCATCCGTCCCGCTCGAAGCCGCCCAGATCGACAAAATGGATCTCGTCTGCCGCAAACTTCAGCTTCAGCGCGGAGAACGAGTCGTCGAAGCCGGCTGCGGCTGGGGCTCATTCGCGCTTTACATGGCCGAACAGTATGGCGTCCGGGTGAAAGCCTTCAACATTTCTCAAGAGCAGCTGGCCTACGCTCGCGCCACCGCGAAGCGTCGCGGCCTTGCCGATCGCGTGGAATTTATCGAAGACGATTACAGAAATATTCGCGGCAAGTCCGACGTGTTCGTCTCTATCGGAATGCTTGAGCACGTCGGCACGGAAAATTATCGCGCGCTTGGCAGGGTGATCCACAACACCGTCGGCAATTCCGGTCGCGGCCTCTTGCATTTCATCGGCATGAATCGACCCCGTCCTTTGAGTGCTTGGATCAGAAAACGAGTCTTCCCGGGCGCAAATCCTCCCACACTGAGCCAAATGATGCCTCCGCTGTTTGAGCCGGGAAACTATTCGGTGCTCGATGTCGAAAACCTCCGCCTGCATTACGCCCAAACTCTGCGCCACTGGCGTAATCGCTTTGAACGCTCCACCGACCGCGTTGCGCAAATGTTCGGCGAACAATTCGTCCGCCTCTGGAGGTTATACCTCGCAGGCTCGGAGGCAGGTTTTGTAGCAGGCTCGCTGCAACTGTTCCAGCTTGTCTTTGCCGGATCAGAATGCCGCCAGATTCCGTGGACCCGCGCGCACCTCTACGAAAAATTTCCGCAAGACGCCGAGCAGGAAGCAAAATGGATGAATGCAGCGTCTTGATCGTAGGCGGCGGCCCGGCCGGCTCCTCCTGCGCCTGGCAATTGCGACGCGCCGGAATTGACGTCGCCATCCTCGACAAATCCACCTTCCCTCGCAACAAAGTTTGCGGCGGCTGGATCACTCTTCCGGTCTTCGACGAACTCGAAATTGATGCCCACGATTACGCCCGCACCAATGTTCTCCAGCCCATCACTGGATTTCGCACCAGCATGATAGGCGACCGCGAAACCGAAACCGACTACCGCAAGCCGATCAGTTACGGAATCCGCCGCAGCGAATTCGACGACTGCTTGCTGAAGCGTTCGAGCGCCCGCCTCATCGAGGGCACAGCCTTATCGAGCATCGCACGAGCAGGAAATGACTGGCTCGTCAACGGCCAAATCAAAACTCAATTGATCGTCGGCGCCGGAGGACACTTCTGCCCGGTCGCCCGTTTCATGGGTTCAAAATCCACGGTCGAAAACGCAGTGGCCGCCCAGGAAACCGAATTCGAAATGAACCCTGAGCAACAGAGCGGCTGCTCGATTCGCCCCGAAATTCCCGAACTCTATTTCTGCGCGGACATGCGCGGATACGGCTGGTGCTTCCGAAAAGGAAATTTCATCAATATAGGCCTCGGCAGGTTGGACAAGCATTCGCTCGGCGCGCACATCACCGCATTTATCGAATTCCTGCGCCGCACAAACAAAATCACTTTCGATTTGCACTCAAAGCTTTTCGGCCACGCCTACCTGCTATACGGAAGAAGCAATCGCAAAATCGTCGACGACGGAATCCTCCTAATCGGTGACGCCGCAGGCATGGCCTACTCCCAAAGCGGCGAAGGAATAAGGCCCGCCATCGAATCCGGCCTCCTAGCCGCCAAAGCAATCACAGAAGCACGCGGCACATACCGCAGCGAAAATCTCAATCGCTACCGCGCGTTGCTCACCAATCGCTTCGGCCCGCTACAAGACGATTGGTCAGTTCAAATCGGCCGCCGCCTCCCCCCTCGCCTCATGAGCTCTCTAGGCCGCGCCCTACTAGCCACAAAATGGTTCCCCCGCCACGTTGTCCTAGACACGTGGTTCCTGCGCTCAACCGAACCTGCCTTCCAGTAGCGTAGCGCCGCCGGTAGGCGGCCCATGAAAATGACGCCTGCGCCACAAGTAACCCACGGCACAAATCGCCCTAGCCATGCACCCAGCGCAACATCGTTCTTCAAACCGCCCCAGACCCCGCATCTCACTCCGCGCCGAAACCGCACTTCCGTACCGCCGGCGTCCCGCCGGCTCTTTTGACTTTTTCCCGACGTCACCGCCGCTCGCACTCCCCACCCCAACCCCTAATTCTGCACCGTCGTATGCCTCACCGCATACCAACAAGGCATATACCCAAAGTGCGAAAACATCGAATGAATACAACTCTCCGCCACTGGCGGGTCCATATCAAACTCCACCCGCCCATCCTTCCGCGGAATATCCCACTCGTGATGCACCATCACACTCCCCAACGCAGCAGAATTCCCGCCAGCCATCAAATGCCTAGCCCAAAGATAATCGCCCCCATACACCAACGCTACCGCCGCAATCACACCCAAAATCATCCGCTGCAAAATCACCGACGTTCGCATTTTTCCTCTACTCCGCTCCGTTGCCCGAGTCTAACACCTTCTCTTTCCCATCGCTTTTTCGCGTCTCCGACATCCTGCCCGCGCCTTTGCGCGTTGGCACAGAACGCGCCAGACTCCGCATTCATTGAGATGAGCACCAGCGCCGTAGGCGCGGCATACACCTAGCCCAGGGTGGAAACCCTGGGTGCGCAATATATCGAAGAGGCCAAGCGCCGTAGGCGCGACACATGTTTCGTGCCGCAACCACGTGCTCACTTCGTTGATCCGCACGATACCGAAATTCTTCCGCTTCTTTCTCCATAGAAAGTCCAGTTCTAGAACCAACTGTCTGCGAACTGCACACGCGTACAGGGGAATTTCCCTTCTCCCCATGCTACCGTCGGATATGGCGAACAACGGCAAAAACGAACACGAAAGGAACCAAGGCAAAACACGCATCGCGATTCCCTCGCGTCCCGGCCACGCGCCCCGTCCGCTTTTCCAACTCGAAATGCCGCAACGTGCTTCTGCCCTGCGCCACAGCATCGTCCGGCCTCAAACAATCCTCAACCCGCCACATGCCCAAGACGAATTCCCTCGAAGCACATCACGCTCTACCGAAACCTCCTCACCAATAACCCATTTTCTAATCGCGAACGCGCGATTAAAACTCACTGCAACTCACACAAAAATCAGCCCACTAAAAATTTCTAATCGAGAACGGATGGCGTTTTCTCAGCCCAACTCTTCAACTGGCTGCACTCGGTCTTCCGCCAGTCACCCGTCACTCATCACTCGCCACTTCTTTTCTAACCGCAACAGTCGATTTACAGGATTTTACCTAACTCCATTAACAACAATACTTACGCAATTTCTAACCGCAACAAATACGCGATTTTGCCGCAGTCTGCGCCGGCAGTCCCCGCCGGTCACGTTGCCTGCTCCTCACCACTCCTCTGCATCATTTTTAATTTCACGGTATAATTGGACTCCTTTGCTCACAGTAAACAACATCACGATGCGGTTCGGCCCCCGAATACTGTTCGAGGACGTCACCACCACCTTTTTCACCGGCCGCCGCTACGCCATCACCGGGCCCAACGGCGCAGGCAAATCCACGTTCATGAAGATCTTGACGGGCGAACTCGAGCCGTCCAAGGGTGACGTCACGCGGCCCAAAAAACTCGGCATCCTGCGCCAGGATCAATTCGCCTTTGACGAACATCGCGTGATCGATACCGTCATCATGGGCAACGGACGTCTTTGGAAGGCCCTGCAAGAACGCGAGGCCCTGCACGCAAAACCGCACGACCAGCTCACCGACAAAGACGGCATGCGCATGGGCGAACTCGAAGGAATCGTCGGCGACGAAGACGGCTACACCGCCGAAGCCGACGCGGCAATCTTGCTCGACGGCTTGGGCCTCGAAGAGCCGCTGCACGAGCGCAAGATGCGAGAGCTGCAAGGCGGACAAAAAGTCCGCGTGCTGCTCGCGCAGGCGCTTTTCGGACATCCGCAAGTGCTGCTGCTCGATGAGCCCACCAACCACCTCGACCTCGATTCCGTTCACTGGCTCCAGGATTATTTGTGCGAGTACGAAGGCGTGCTCATCGTGATTTCTCACGACCGCCATTTTCTCAACAGCGTTTGCACGCACATAGCCGACATCGACTATCAAACCATCATCATGTACAACGGTGGCTACGACGACATGGTCATCGCCAAGACTTCGATTCGTTCGCGAATCGAGTCGGAAAATGCGCAACGCGAAAAAAAGATTGCTCAGCTCAATGAATTCATCGCGCGTTTCTCGGCCGGCACGCGTTCCGCGCAAGCAACGTCGCGCAAGAAGGAAGTCGAACGCCTGCAGACCACTGAGCTCGCAAGGTCCAACATCGCGCGGCCATTCATCCGCTTCCAGATGGACCAGCACTCCGGCAAACACCCGCTCGAAATCAAAAGCGTGGTGAAAGAATACGACGGCGTAAGAGTCTTCAAGCCGTTCAGCGCCAGCATCGACCGTGGCGAAAAAATAGCGCTGATGGGCCGCAACGGTACGGGAAAAACTACGCTTCTGAAATCCCTGGTTCGAAATGCGCCAGGTTTCATCAGCGATGAAGAGAAGCAGTTCCCTATCAATGGCGGAACAGTTGGCTGGGGCCACAACGTTGCCGTCGGCTACTTCGCGCAAGACCACAGCGAAACCATTCGCAAGGGCACCACCGCGATCGAGTGGCTCCACGAATTCGATCCCATGGCCACCCAGGAACAGCTTCGCGGCGTCCTCGGTCAAATGCTTTTCAGCGGCGAAGAAGCGCTCAAGCCCACCGGCGCGCTGTCCGGAGGCGAAGCCGCGCGGCTGATCTTCTGCAAATTAATGCTGCAAAAGCCCAATGTGCTCGTCCTCGACGAGCCCACGAACCACCTCGATCTCGAATCCATCAACGCGCTGAATATTTCACTGCAAAAATATCTGGGCACGGTCCTCTTCGTAACGCACGACCATGACGTGATCGACGAAGTCGCCACCCGCATCTGGCACTTCGAAGCCGGCCGCATCGAAGACTTCAAAGGTCCCTACTCCGAATACCTCGTCTACGCCCAGGAGAAAGCTTCCTGACCACGCTGCGGAAATCAAATTACATCGGCTGCTATTACATATGTCGTTTAGGAACATCGAAGATAAAATTCGAAAATAAAATCCCTGAGTAACTTCAATTGGATTAAGCTCCCGCCATCACTCTTGCTTGTCCTGCGGTGCTGGTCGCGTGCCAGAAAAATCACGCTGAGTTCAAAAAAGAAATGGATTTCATGCGAACTCTTCGAGCAGTGCTGGCCGTCGCCGTGATTGCAGCCATTGCGTCCCTTGCGGCGTGCTTTCCGAGTCCGGGTGACATCTTCGGAGGCGGCGGTGGCGGCTCGCCCGCGAGCGTGTCGGGCAAATGGTCGATCATCCTCACGTCGAGCCACGGCTCGAGCAACGACGCGGATCTCGAAGCGAACTTCTCGCAGTCGACCGGCGCAATATCGGCTGCGCAGTCGGTGATTCTCTCGAGTTCACCGTGCGATTTCGGAACTGATTTCATCCAAGGAACCGTCAAATCGAGCAGCATCAGTTTCACCCTGGCTTTCGGCACCGGACATCCAACGACGTCGTTTTCGGGCTCGGTGAGCAAGAGCGGACTGAGCATGGCCGGCAACTACAAAATGCCGTCCGGCGATTGCGCGTCATCGGATTCGGGCACGTGGGCGGCGACGAAATTCGGCGATTCGACGGGTTCGTACTCGGGACAACTTACGTCGGCGGTGAACAGTCGAGTGATTACCGTGCTCGCTGCGATCCAAGAAGATGCCCTCAACAACCTCCAGGCAAATATCAGCCTCACCAACGGCGGTTGCTCAATGCTCAACCTCACGGGCACAGCCATCGGCAGCATTCTTGATTTGGAAAGCGCCGATCAAACGATTGGTTTCGTTGCGCAGGCATCCGACCCCACATATGCGACTCTTGCTACTAGCTACCAAATCGGCGGAACAAGTTGCGGTCTCGCGGACAATGGAAGCGGTACGTTATCCAAAGTGGCGTCGGCGGTCGTCGGCCGTTCTAACGCAGGCACAAAGATCAACCCGCTGACGAATTCTCTTCTGCAAAAGACTCAAGAGAATCGCCACAGGTAGATTCCCGAGCAATCGAACGCGAGCGCGGGCTTAGCGCAAGTAAGGCACAAGGGAAGAATCGCCGAGCATCGCGCGGCGAATAACGACAATCGGCAGAAATCTGCTTCAAAACCCGGCGTGGAATCTTTCTACGGCGAAATCGGTGACGCCGCGTACCAAACGTAGTAGGTTGCGAACCCTGAAAACAGGACAATCCACCAGAGGATCAGCTCAATCCGCATCCACAGCTTCCAGCGCTGAAAGCGCCACGAACGGGGAAGAAAATCTGTTCCGGCGACCAGCAGGATGTAAAGTCCCAGGACCTCGGCTGTGGCCCCCAACGCACCATGCACCGTAGCAATTACGTATGTTTGTTTCCAAAAATGACTGGAGAGTCTCGGCAATACTCGCGTATCTAAAGACGGTAACATTACCAGAGCAATCATCGGAACGTTGAGGATCAGCACTGCAGCCTGGCAAATTCCATGGGCGGTGTAGCGCTTTGCCCGAGCCAAGAAGGCGCCGATGAGCAGGGCGACTCCCATGGCGATTTGGATCAGAAGATTCAGGTCGGCACTAAAGCTCGCCCAAGTCCCGAGGAATCCTTGCATGGAAAATCCCCCCTACTGACGCGGTCGTTTGCTGAACTTCAAGAGCAAAAATAAAAAGGGCCCCGGCCTCGTTGGTTGAGGCCGGGGCCACCTGTAGACAGTTCTTTACAAGGTGCGAGACGATGCTTAGCCGCCGTAATTGTCGACGATCGCTTCTTCTTCGACTTTTTGCTTTGTCTTGACGATCCAGAGGCCATCGCCATTGGTGACGTAGATCAGGCCGCGGGCCTTGTCTTTCATCGAGGCCGTTACGCCGGAGAAGCCGCGCATGTCTCTTGAGTTGGCCGAAGAAGCGGTCCCTGCGTCCGAGGACCCAAAGAGAGTGAGGGTGTCGGCAACGACCTTCACTTCGGCGGACGGCGCTCCAGTGGCTGACGAAGCGGTATCGATGGTACGCGGCTGGTCTGGGTTGCTGACATCGAAGACCGCTACGCTAGCGGTGGAGTTGAGCCCGACGAGCAGATACTCTTTCCCTTCTTTCTTTACCAACAGCATGCGAGTGACGGGACCACCGGAAAGCTGGACGTGAGCAACCACGTTGGCGGGCTTGTCTTCGCCCTTGTTTGGGTGTGGTTTGGCTTGAATGGCTGGTCCTACCGCGGCGATTCCGATTGCAGCTACCGCAATGGCGGCCCGATAAAAGCCCTTCGACAGCTTGTTGCTTGTATTTGCGCTCATGCTGTTTCCTCCTAGAGATTTGAGTTGCGCTTGCGATTCTTGAGCGGCTCGCTCATAGCGAGCCGCCCGAATTCTGGTTGTTCGATTACTGACAGCTCGCAACGTCGTTGTATGCGTCGTCTGAGGTGCATGCATGGGGCCTCGCAAACGCCCCGAGCGCCTGGTTATTCCGCACGATCCATAGCCCTTCGCTGTTGGTGATGTAGACGAGGTTGTGCGCTTCGTCGTTGAGAGTGCTTGTGACCCCGGAAAAACTTAGAATGGCCCTAGGATTTGCTGGATCACTCAAGTCGAGCACCTTTACTGTTCTCGTCGAAGGCGCGGGATCGGCTGCCATCGAGCCGCTGTCCGGGGCTTCGGCAAGGGCAAGTCCTCCGCTGACCAATTGCAATCTGCCGCTCGAAGCTTGATTCGGCCAGGCCAAACGCCTAATAACTTGCGGCTGGCCCGGATTCGTAACGTCAACAACCGTGAGGCCCTGATTCGAATTCGCACCGACGTACAGGTATTGCTTGCCGCCGTTTTCCTGCAGATTCATTTCGTTTGTCGGAGAACCCGCCAGCGGTACATGCGCGACTACTGTCGCTGATTGCTCAGCGGGCGTGGCCGCTCGATGCTTTGCGTCGGCTCCGGGTGCTGCTACCGCAACAAACGCGAAAAGCACTAGCGCATTGCAGATGTGTTCTCTTGCGACTGCTTCGTGAATTATGTTCATTGCTTTCTCCTTCCGTCCTCAAACACGTTTCATCTAGTAAGACCGCTGGCTAACGCTTCTTATTCCAGGGTTCTCGTTTCGCATCTGATCCGTTAATCTGTTCGTGGAATTTGTGCGAATTTCCTGCCATCCAAATCACTGCCACGGAGAGAAACAGCCGAGAGGAGATTTCAGAAATAGAGGAGTTTCTTTGGCGAAGCGGCCATAGAATATCGAACCTTATTCATACCCAGCGAATTCCTCCGCGCGGATGTCTTCCTCAGAGATTCCTGAGCTGATGAGCATCTGGCGCACGCCGGTAACCATGGCAGAAGGGCCAGCAACGTAGTAGATCGGAGCACTCAGATCCGGAATCCACTTGGATAGCATTGCGATCGAAATTCGGCCCGTCTCGCCCTGCCAAGGCATTCCCACTTTCTGAGGTTGTGTGACCGTGCATATGAATTTGTAGCGCCTGTTGTATCGCTCCATTTCCCGCAACTCTTCTAGGAACGCCGCTTCCTCCGGGACACGAACGGAATAGAAAAGGAAAATTCTGCGGGGGGACAACGATTCGGTTGCGTTCCAAATGAGGCTGCGGAAAGGTGTGATGCCGATTCCGCCGGCCAAGAACACCGCTGGGCGCGTTCCGTTCCGCGATAGAGTCAACGAACCGTAGGGGCCCTGGAGAAGAAGTTCTGTATTGAGCGGCAACGAATTGAGAGTGCGCTTGAAAGCGGTGGTGCGCAGGCGCATGGCGACCATCAGATTTCGTTCATGCGGCGCGCTGGCGATGGAGAGAGTACGAGTATTGCCCCCCTGATCCGTATCGCCCGGGCCGAGGAGAGTAAAATTGACGAACTGTCCCGCCTCGAACTCGAAACCTTCGGGCTTCGCAAAATAGAACGCAGAAGTGCCGGCACAAACGGTCTTATGAGCTTGCAAAGTTACCTTGTAAGGCGGCATGGGGTTGAAGTCCTCCATCGGCGTGCGCGCTGCCGGTCCTCTCACTTAAAATGACAGGAAGAGGAGGCCTTTTATTCCGGGGCCAGTACACTTTCTTTCGAACTGGCTTCGATCCTAAATGCACGAGGGGCACCAGTTTCGCGGGCGGCTCCGATTTGGAGTTTTCGAGTTTTCGAGCCTATTGATCCACGACGAGCAGGCCTTTCATGCCGCGGTGGCCGAGGCCACAGGTATGGCAGCATTTAAATGAATATGTGCCGGGGGTTCGCGCCAGAAATTCGATCGTTGTCCTTTCGCCTTTTTTGAGTTGCCAGCATTCTTGAGCCGAATCGAATACCAACCCCGCCGGCGCGTTCGAATCGGCGCCATCGGGAACCGTCGCAATCGAAAAACCGTGGTCATGGTCGGTCGCGGTAATCTTCAGTTGAATTTTCGTTCCGTTCTTCACATGAATAGGCGCGGGCGAGTATTCGTACTTCTTAGCTGTGACTTCGATGGTCTGAACTTTGGCGTTTTGCCCGACCGCTGGCGCCGGGCCCGGATAAAATATCGCAAGCCCAAAAACGGTCGCGACAGCGGCGGGCAGCAAGATACGCCTAACAACTGTCTTCATTGAGGGTCCTTATGATTTCTCGATTGTGAACTGAGTTCCGCGAATGTCGCATTGGATTCAGCCAGCTCCTCGCGCACAGCCTCGGTAGTTAACTTCGAGATGGCAATACCGAGTGTCGTCCGGGTCTGCGGCGACATAAACAGGACGATCGATTCCATTTTGTAGGGGATAGCCATCAGGACGCCGACATATTTTCCGCCTCCGGCCTCAACTATCAACGAAATTTCGGCTTCGCTCGGCGGCAGCTTCACAAAACTTCCCCTCTCACCGGTCGATGATCTCCTCATACTGTTGCTTATCACTTTGCTAGCCGATTTATTCCCGCATCGCTTCCGCGCATCGCTCACCTCGGTGATTGCGCAACTCAGTCGCCTGATTCGGCAAATACATTCCCGGGACAGCCCACCAAGTAAGTGATTCGCAGTGGCAACAGCCCTCCGGACTTTTCACCGATCTCCCACCGGTAGTCGCCGGTAGCAAGCCCCTTTGTCATCTCTTGGAGTTCTGCCGGCGAGTACGCACGCAAGCAGGAAATCAGTCCGTCGAAGAAGAGAACGAAAGGAATCACCGGAATCAGATAGGTCCAAAGGATCCGCGACCAACGGAAGGGCCGGCGAAAGGGGACGAAAAGCCATGTGGCAATGGGAATCAATAAAAGAGATAACAACGTCAACGCGCGTCGCGCCGGCGCTTCAAAGATGGCGATGCCCTCTCGTCTGCGAACGCTGTCTTGCAGAAGACGGCGCGCTTCGTCGGGCTTCAGATGATGGAAAGAGGAAAAAAGGGTTCTGAATCCGTCGAGGTGCTCCGGGATTTGATTCGCATCGACCGAGTGCGGTAAAAAATGAATTCTACTCGCCGATGCAGACTCACTATTATCCATCCTTTTTGTGTACGGATATTTGTCCGTTAAAAATACTTCGGGTAACTTATCGCCACTGAATTCGAAATCGCGCACGAGAGATGGCCAGGGGCCGCCTGCCCCCGAGCACAAGTCCAGCACGCGGTCGGCACCGCACTGCTTCAGACGTTTTCGCAGGAGTTTTGCGATTGGCTGATAGGTATTTGTAACGTCCAGGATCATCTGCAGCCCGTCGACGAATTCGTCGCGGAGGAATTGCGGAAACCACTTCTGTTCGTGAATTTCGAAGAGCCGCACTTGGTTAAACACCTTTCTCTAGGATTTGTAAGAAATCGGTACAACCCTGTATATCGGGCGAGGTCGAGAAGAAACCGTTCCATCGCTTCGATGGCTGCTGTATCACCCGGCCGGCGGGATCTGAGCCTCACCACCGACCGGTTGATATTTGCCAGCTAAGCCGGATTAATCTCCGAAAACAAACGTGTCGTGCTTATCCTTCGCGACTTCTGTCTGGATCTGCTTCGGATACAGGAACTGATGACCCTCCAGGCGCCCTGCATAGGACCATGCAACAACCGCCGGCGGCTGTAACGATCCTCGCTCAGCCAGGACGATTGCGGCCTTACCAGTGAAGCCCTTCTGTGTGGTGGGCCGTGCCTGAATCAGGGCGATCACCTTGGTGCGGTCTGCGTTGGAGATCCGCACAATTTCGTGATTGAAGTTGTTGACGATCTCGAATACGTAAGTGCCGGCGGGTAATACCTGGCCGGGAATCTGAACCGACTCGCTGAACGTAAACAAGGTAGCTTGGTTCCATTCATCGGCTCGTACGTTGGGCAGGGCGATCAAGAAGGCAAGCAATATTGCAGCAGCGAGAAAACTCTTAACGACAGCGGCTTTCTTCATAACAGCTCCTTTTTTGCGATGTGACCGTTCATTCTCCTTAGACCGGCTCACTGTTCGCGTTATTCCCAATGGTTCCGTGAATTTATTTCGAACGAATCTGGAATAAGACAGGCTTCGCCGCGGTTCTAGTAAATGCAAGGCGCTGTGAATCACATTCAGAAAAAGGCGGCGATATGAAGAGCAACAGAGAGTGGAAGGTAGGCCTCATAGTACCGATGATGATCGTTGTCGCGCTGCTGTTAGGCGGCTCGGTAGCCGTCAAGGCGAACTCGCAGCAGCAGGTGCCGGCAAAGAATGTAGAGATAACAATCGATAATTTCAGTTTCGCGCCGGGGACGTTCACGGTGGCCGTGGGAACGACGGTTACTTGGATCAACCATGATGATATTCCGCATACGGCTGTCAGCACGGACGGGGTGTTTAAGTCCAAGGTGATGGATACGGACGAGAAGTTCTCTTACACGTTTACCAAGGCGGGCACCTATCCCTACTTCTGCTCGATTCATCCGAAGATGACCGGCACGATCGTGGTGCAGTGAGACGGCGATGAGAGTAAATCCGTTCGACATCAAGACGCTGCTCCTGGCTCGGCACGCGCAGCACGTGGTGCTGATTCATTTTCCGATTGCGCTTTTTATCGTGGCGGTGGCTTTTGACTACGTTGCGCAGCGGACGAAGAATCGGTCGCTGGCTTCGGCGGCATATTTCAATTTGCTGCTCGCGGCGATATCGACGGTGCCGGTGGTGGCGACCGGGCTTGCGGCGTGGCAATGGGCGCTCGAAGGGCAAAAGCTGAAGGGCATTCTCCTGATGCATCTGGTGCTGGGATGCATATCGAGTGTCTTGATCTGGGTGGTGTTCCTCATTCACTGGCGCGCGCGGCGGCGTGATCAGGAATCCTTGCCAAAGTATCGCCTGGTTATTGAAGCGTTCGCCGTACTGATCGTTGTGCTGACTGGCCATCTTGGCGGATTTTTGAGCGGCGTGAACGGCGCAGGGTAGCTGGCAGGGTAGTTGAATGATGCATCCTGCCCAGGCTCTCTGGCGCGAGGCCTGCGGAACAATTTCGGGCGGCTCAAGCGTCGGCTTTTAAGCTCGCAGGAACCTGCATAGGGACAAGAAAGTTGCTGGCGAGAAGATAGTCGAACAGGTGGCCGAGAGGTGGAGCGCGACGCAACTGGGCGGCGGAAACCATTCCATTTGTCTCGCTCCATTCCCAACCGGCAGCGGAAACACCCTTCAGCCTTTCGCGCAGTTCTGTAGCCGCCATCGGATACGCGTAGATGCGGACGTTCTGCGCGAAGAGCCGCGCAAGAGCTTCGAGAAGCCGCCCTTCGAGATTGCCATAAATGTCTTCAAACGCTCGAATAGTGAGAGAAAGGCCGGCGACGAAGCGCACCGGCGCCTGCGTGTAGCGGTGAACCAGAGTTGTCATATGGTAAAGCTCGCCCTGGCGAAAAAGCAGCACGTCGCCGCCGGCAGCGACAAGAGCATCGATACGACGAAGCAAATCAGGAATTTCCGGCACCGGTTCGCCGGGCACGATTGAAGCCGCCGTAAGGCAAAAAAAGCCGGCGGGAGCAGCTTTGGTATCGCCCAGCTCTTTTTTAAGTTCCTCGATACCGGAAGACAGCAACCGCATGTGAACCTGCGCGTGATCTGAATCCACGTGGCCAAAGATTCCAGGCGCAAGCACCACGGCTTTTTTGTAAAGCGCTTCGGTAGGCGGAACGGCAGGGCTCTTTGCGGTGAACAATACAGCTTCAGCAAATCCGCCATGCACCAGATCGGCCGGCAGAGTGCGGCGATCCCAACTCTCAAACGCCGGGCCGCGAAGATCCACGTAGTCAATCTCGATTCGCTCTTTGACCACGTCTTGCGCCAGGCCCGCCAGAAATGATTCCTTGGTTTGCAGTTCATAGAGCGCGGTGTGGATGAGATTAACGCCCAGGATACCGATGGCTTCCTGCTGAAGTAGATTCGAAGGGTCGAGCATATTCACGTGCAGCACGACGTCGTTAGGAGGGCCGCCGGGCTGCAACTGAAAGCGGAGGCCGATCCAGCCGTGCGGATCGTTCGTCCCGGCGTAGTTGCGCGCGGAGACGGTGTCAACAAAGGAGAAGAAGCGCGTTTGCGGCCCACGACTTTTGCTTAACTCCGCAAGAAGCTGGGTCCACTCCGCGTCCAGCATCGCTTCGAGCCGCTGTTTTGATACGTAGCGCGTTCCGGAACCGTAGAGATCGTCGCTCACTTCCTTGTCGTACGCGGAAATGGTTTTGGCAACCGTGGCGGACGCGCCGCCAACTACAAAAAACCAGCGCGCCACTTCCTGTCCGGCGCCAATCTCGGCGAAAGAACCGAAGACGGACGCATCGAGATTCAGGGTGAGCGCTTTGTGATGAGTGTCGAGTTTTTGGGCAGAAGGCATAGCTAAGCTCCAGTGGAACAAATGATACGCCGTTCCCAGCCCGTGGAATCCAAGGAATCAGACGCTTTTGGCTGCCGATTGCCGCGCTTGTCTCAAGAGGAAAATGTAAAACACGTCGAAAAGAAAACATGCGGCGAAGAGGTAATAGAGGAAGAAGCGGGGAGCTCGCGGGTCCTGGGGCCAGAGCGGGACATTTGCGAGCGAGATGCATGCGGTTCCAAGCATCTTCGTCCATGCGCCTCCGTAGGAAAGTCCCTTCGCGTCCGGCCGGTCGAAATAGAGGAATACGAACAAAACATTCATAACGTAATTAATGATATATGCGGACTGAGTGCCTCCCATGTATGCCCCGGCGTCGCGATAGCACAAATGTCCGACGAAGCAGAGAACGAAGGTCGCGACGAGAGCAACGTAATAATGGGCGCGGATATAGGGAATTTTCTGGCTGGCTTTGCCAAAGCGGACCAGCAGCCAAACATTGGGGACATCGGCTAGCAGCCAAATCAGCCGCATCCACCATTCACCCCGTGCACTCGGAGGGTAAATCGTGGTGTAGATGATCTCCCATGTGAAATTGAGCATGATCGCCAGCAAGGGAATTCCATATGTGGAGTCTTGAAATCCCTTGCGGATCATCAGCACGTAGGCGATGAGCCAGAAGATGCCGCCGGCGACCGCAAGAATGTCAGGGAGCGTAACCTGGGAAGGAAATAAAACTACGTAGTTGTATGGCATCGTATTTTGGGTGGTGGCCCAGCGAACGGTTCGGAGTTCTGCAGCGCCGAGCTCCGAGCGGTTGTAGGGTGCGCGCATCCTAACACTGTTACATCGAGCAGGAAAGCCCGTCAGTCGGCGCGCAACGCTTGTTCCGCCTGGCTTAGCTCTCGGGCCGCTCCCACCCGGCGAAAAATGTCGGAGGCCGTTTGCAAGCGTGCTTTCCGATTCTGATCATGACTTTGCAAATGCCGGCCGAGTTCGTACTCGGCGAGACCCTCGGCATACAACATCTGCAATTGCTTCGCGGCTGCCAAACTTTTTGTCCAGGCTGCATTCGCTTTGGCAGAGTTGCCTTGCAGATGGCTGGACAGGCCTGACCACAGCAAGGTGAACGGCTGACCGATTGGAAAAACGCGCGAGATGCTGCCGAGCGCCTTGCAAGCTTTGCTTGCTCCCTGACGGCAGCGAAGAACCACCGTAGCATTATCGGGCACATTGGCACTCACACCGGCGGGCGACTTGAATTCAGCACCCTGCAATTCCCACAGGCGCAGATAGGTTTCCGCGATGGTGGCGCGTTCCAGAATCATCTCGCTGCTGGAGTTAGGCATTTTGACCGCGCGCCGCGCGGCCTCCTCGATTGCGTCGAGCGCTTTTTGCTTTTCTCCGCGCCGCGTATGCAGGGCGGCGAGCAGAGCGAAAACGTCTGTTTCATTGAAAACATCTCCGCTGGTTCCGGCACTACGCAGTTTCTGCAATTCGTTCACACAGGTTTGGAGCTCTTGCAGCTTTCCCAGGGCCAGGAGATTGTGCCCTTTCCAGCGCAGCGCTTCCGCTTGAACTCGCCGGTCGTTACGACGAACTGCCGAGCCATAGAGGCCCTCGACGAGGTGCAGGCTCTCCTCGAAATTCCCTCGAAAGTACGCCACCGAGGCCAACAACTGCGTTCCATCGCCGGCGTGTCTTTCATCGCCCAAGCGGGTATTGGTCCGCACGACGCTATCGAAGAGCGTGGATGCGCTATCCCATTTTCCTATACCCGTTTCGTAAATTCCCCTGATCATGGATACCCAAGCGAGGGCTGCCACGTTGTCCGACGCCTCCGCGGTCTGCATGGCGCGTTGCGAATAGCTCTCGGCGAGCCCGTGTAAGGGGACGAAGCCCATCAGTGCTCCGAACGACGCATAACCGCGAGCCAGTTCGGGGGAGGGACCGGCGAGTTCAGCCAGGTTCAGCGACTTCACTCCGGCAGCTACGGTGTGCAACGGGAGACTTGCGAGGTAGTAGCTTTCCGTCAGGGCCTCATACGCACTCGCCTCTTGCAGCAGAATCTCGCGCTGTGGCGAGCGAAGGCCGACGTAGCGCGCCGGCCACCGCCGGTGCAATACCTGGCGGGCCAGTTGGCTTGCGACAATACCTGCAGCCCCAAGGATGCTTGTGGGAACGGGTTGACCCAATGCTTTGAGGCCTCGTTCGAGATTGGTGCGGGCTTCTCCGTAGTTCGAAAGATTTACAAAAGCCTTGCCCAGCGAAAGCCGCCATTGCGCCCGACGAAGATCGGAAGCCGGGGCTTGGTGCGCCGAGGGCGGCGACGCCTGTGTGGCGTCCAACTCAAGAACTTGCTGAAGAAACTGCATGGCCTCCTGGTTTGCAAATCGGCTGAGCGCTTGCTCTCCCGCTCGAGCGGAGTATTCGATTGCCTTCCCCGTGTCTTCTGCATGATTCCAGTGATGCGCCAGCAACGAGTAGTAGGGCGAGAGGTCGTCTGCAAAATGTTTCTCGTGCCACTGTGCGATGGCGCGGTGGAGTTCGGACCGATGAGCGAAGGAGACCAAACTGTACACCACCGTTTGCGTGAGCGAATGTTTAAACTCGTGCATCGTGGAGGATACGCGCCGCGTGAGCCCCAGCTTTTCCAGATGCTCGAGGTGATCCTGAATATCTTTCTTGTCATCTGCTACAGGGAAAACATCCTGCAGAATGGAGAGCGGGAAGGTCTGCCCGATTACGCTTGCAACCTTGAGCGTGAGTTGTTGGGGTGGCGGGAGGCGGTCAACGCGGCTGGTGATCACACCCTGAATCGTGTTCGGAATGTTCAGCTTGCCGAAGGCTGCCTCCAAGCCAGCTAGCGAACCGCCGCATCGAGCTGCCAAAGTGCATCTACCCTGCTCAATCTCGATCAGGCCGGTGTCACGCAACGAGTAGGCAAGTTCCTGGACGAAAAGCGGTTGGCCACCCGCGCGGCGCTCGAGAAATCCTGCCACTGTCGGCGGCAGCGATTCGACTCCGAGGCGAAGCCGGGCAAGCTCTAGACTGTCTTCAACGGCCATCACCTCCAATCGCAGCCGGCCTTCGCCTGCCGCCGTAAGTAAATCCTGGAATTGCGGCGGCGCCGGCTCGGGAATCGGGCGCGAGGTAACCACGAATAGCATCGACTGCACCTGCCGCGCCACCAGAGCTGCCACAGCGAGAGAAGCTGAATCGAACCAGTGAACATCTTCCAAGACGAGAAGATATGGACCTGAAGAGGCCGCCGATTGCAGCAACTGAACTAGAAGATTCTGGGTGGCGTGCGATCTCGCCTCGCCGCTCATCTGTGCGGTGGTGTGATTATCGGGAATATCCACTGTCAGTACCGCTCCGAGCAGCGGTATCAATTCTTGTAGCTCAGGCTTATCTTGAAGCTGCGCGGCAATGCGTTCTTGCAGAACCGTCGCTTCCCCGAATTCCAGGTCCAACCGGAAGAGCGTGCGGAGTATGCCGCGCCAGACGTAGTAGGACGCAGAATTCTCAACGGGATCTCCGGTTCCTAACAAACAGGGCACATTCAGAGCGCGCGCCTTGTCCACCAGGTACTCAATCAGCCTCGACTTGCCGATACCCGGTTCGCCCTCGAGAACAATGCATGATCCCTGCCTCTGATGCACGAGGGCGGCGAGCGCACGCGAAAACATCGAGCGGCCTGCTTCTCGATCGATCACCCCGGAGTCTTGCTTGCTGGCGACCTTCCGTGGCAAATACGCGGCAACAGGATCGCTCTTGCCTTTCACGCG
Source organism: uncultured Acidobacteriota bacterium (assembly GCA_963721825.1). GTDB lineage: Bacteria > Acidobacteriota > Terriglobia > Acidiferrales > UBA7541 > Palsa-295. Next base: position 637,438 of record CAVRLE010000007.1, read on the forward strand.
AATGTCTCCCAGAGGCTCAAAGCTGAGCTCCGGCCGCGCTCGAGCGGACTGGAATGTGGGTTGATCGCAAACGACGCGTCCGTCGGCCATTTGCATGAGCCGCGCAGACAGGTTCATGACTGTGCCTACGGCTGTATATTGCCGGCGCCCTTCATTTCCCAGTACGCCGCAGAATGCGCGGCCCGTGGTGATTCCGATGGAAGCGCGCACACCGCTGCGGTTCAGATCTTGGTGGATGGCAAGCGCCGATTGCACCGCGCGAGCCGCATCGTCTTCGTGGGCCAGCGGCGGCAGGCCCAAAATGCCAATCAGGACGATGCCCTTGTCGTCCATGAGGAACTGATAGACGCTGCCTCCATAGCGAAACAGAGTTCGCTGCATCGTTTGAACGGCTGCATGCAGGCTTTCGCAAGTATCGAACCGAGCCGCATCGACGCCTTCGAGGTGAACGAACAGCACGCTGATATTGCGAAACTCGGCCAGCCATGCTCCCTGGCCGGCTTGAATGCGATCGACGACGACGGGTGGCACACGATCTGACACGCCTGCGGCTGCTGATGCAGGGTCACTCGCAATCCGCGACGGCGGTGGCACCGAATCGAGTGCTTCTTCAATTCGAACGTCGCCGGACGGCAGCGTCGTTCCTCGACATTTCGATTTCACAAGTTCCCAGGTCGCTGACGGTACGAGCACTTCTCCTGGAGTAACGTGGGCGTTGGTCTCTCCCGCTACGGCGATTGGTTTGCCCGCTACCATGAGTTGCCAGGATCCGTTGGTCCCGCCAAGCTCCATCACGGTGAGATCTCCCACCGCGACCGAAGCTCGCTGACGCAGAATCACGTTTCCGGGCAGCCGAAGCGCAGTCATTTCGCTTTGTATCTTTTTAGCGGATTGAATCGCTTGATAAGCCGACGCTTCGATCTCTTCTGGCGTGTTGGCCAGCCACACAGCAAGGACTGCATCGCCTGCGAATGCGAGGACGTCGCCGGAGTGGCCGGTGACGATGCGGGAGACACCTCCGAAGTACGCATTCAGAACCCTCGAGAGTTCTTCGGCGCCTCCCTCTCCGCCAGCGGTGAATCGCTCGGCGAGCTCGGTGAATCCGGAGACATCCACCAGAAGGATCGCCCCGGAACGGCGCTCTTCAAATGGAGCATTTGCCAGAGTCCTCCCCGCAGCAATCAGACGATGTTGGACTCGCGGCAAAAAACTGCCGAGACTTGCTTCTCCCGAGAGTGGCAAGTTAAGAGACATGGGCTGGTGTTTGGCTGAATGCGCCTGTGTTGCGCAGACGCATCGAGGTCGTCGAATAATATGTTAATGGGCAGCTTGCAGGAAATAAAATCGTGTGCTTGGGTGCGACGAATCCTGGAGGTCGACTGACGTTCAGTAAAACCCGGGAAACATCCGAGCCGTGCGTCGCATGTAGGATTCGTACGTCTGGCCAAAGACGCCGCGCAGATGATTTTCCTCGAGTTGAATCCTTCGTCTCACCAGCGCCACTGCTACCGCTAATGATACCCACCCGAGTACGCTGGCCAATGTAAGAGCGAAGCCGGCCTTAAGGCCAAGGAGCCCGACATAGCGAGGATGCCGAACAAGACGATAAGGCCCATGCGTGATTAGCTCGCGGTTATCCAATCCGCGATCGAAATGTTTCACCAGGATTGCGTCAGCCCACAGCAGCCAGGTGATCGAAAGAACAGACAGCGCCAAGCCAACCTCCTGCAATACCGGCTTCTCGAGGCTGGGGACGAGATGCCAGTGGGCGTAGTCGAGGAAAACGGCAAGTTCGGCGAAGGCCTGCAGGCTTCCCCACTTTACCGTGGCCGGATCGTAGTTCGTCCCCGAGGCCTCGCGCAGAACTTCGCGTGACTGCAAAATGGTTCTCTTGAATTGAATCTGCCTCAGCACCAAGAAGGCACTCAGTGCCAGGAAGCTTCCCGAAAATATATCCAGCCTTGACCAGGGTTGATCGGTTCCCCACTGCCGCAGACACAGAAGCGCGAGAAGCAGGTAGAGAAACGGAAACAGATATGCCGCCCAAGAGGGGCTCCGGGGGGTCACGGTCTTAGTCGGAAAATCTTCTGTACCATCATTGGCGAGAGCGCTCTGCGCAACCTGGATTGGGCCGTTATTAGACAATGTTCGTTCCGCCGACACCGGGATAGAAAGTAAAGCTCAAATTGTAGCGTATGCCCGTACGTACGGGCTCGATTGCATGATAGGACGACTCGGAAATCTCAAATCCAAATGCACTGCGATGCAGGGGAAGAATGCGCTTTTGAGCCGGAGCCGACTGGGATTTGTAAAGGGTGTTCGCAAGCCTCAGGGCGCCGCCATATTCCTCCGAATAGTGATGGTTCAGGTAAATCACGAGCCGATGCGTGAATCGAAAAGCTGGAGGCAAAGTGCTGACGTCGTTGTGCAATCCGATTTCCTGGCTTCGCGTCATGCGGTTGCCCGTCAAATCCACAAAGCCCTCGAGTTTCGTCCCAAAAAGCTCACTCATGTGCCGTCGGACGTGCGACAGGAAAGGTTCGCCCGTCAAGAAATCCAGCTGGTGGCCCAGGTTGCTCGTGTGCAGGTCCACGCTCGACAGCGTCCCCAATCCGGCAATGGACTTGGCGTTCCAGCCCGCTTCCTGCTCGAACCATCGAAGCAACGAGGAGGCAAGATCTTCGTCAATGAAATTCTCAATCGTGAAGTGACGAAACGGGCTGACTTCCACGACGGCGCCATCAAAGTGCACGCAGTTCGCTGTCAGCATGGCGGAGTATGATCACACAAGTGCTCGCCGCTGAGAAGTGCCTCCCGCTGGCGGTCACGCACAGGCGATTCTCCCGTCCGTTGACTTAGCTTCAACGCCCGGCCTACTATGCCGCCGTGGGTCGCGCTGCGTGATTGGAACAACGGTTACTCACTACCGCGTGCTGCGGAAGATTGGCAGCGGCGGCATTGGCGAGGTATACGAAGCAGAGGATCTTCTCCTCGGCCGTCATGTAGCGTTGAAGTTCCTGCTGCCTGAGCGAAGCCGCGACCCGGAGGCAGTGGACCGGTTCCTGCGCGAAGCCCGCGCCGCGTCCGCGCTCAACCATCCCAACATTTGCACCGTTCACGAAATAGGCGAACACGGGGACCGGCGTTTTCTTGTTACCGAGCTTCTCGTCGGAAAAACCCTGAAACATGTGCTCTACGCGGGGGCCATGCCGTCGAGTTGGGTGCAAGATGTCGCTTTGCAGATCGCACGCGGCCTGGCTGCCGCTCATGCGACGGGAATCACCCACCGTGACATCAAACCCGAGAACATCTTTGTCACCGAGAATGGCCTGGTGAAATTGCTCGACTTCGGGCTGGTGAAACTAACAGAACAGAATCCAATCCTTGCGAGCCCCCTCACTTCCGATGGTTTCGTTCAAACGAGCCCCGGCGCATTGGTAGGCACCTTGCTCTATATGTCGCCCGAGCAACTCCGCTGCGAGCCCGTCGGTAGTACCTCAGACATCTTTTCTTTCGGCATCGTGATCTGGGAAATGCTAAGTGGAGCCCATCCTTTTCTCAGAAATAGTCCGGTTGAGATAGCGAGCGCCATTTTGAACGACGCTTTGCCTTCCTTGCCTCAACCCTCGACGCAACCACCAGTCCCGTGGAATGCGATTCTCTCCAAGATGCTGGCGAAACACCCGAGCGCGCGCTACGCAACCGCGCAGGAACTCCTGGACGACTTCGGCAATTTCGGCGGCGTGGCAACGTCTTCTTTCGGTTCTTCCGGCAACGGCGCCGCGCTCGCAAGACCCGATTCGTCGATCGCCGTGCTGCCCCTGTTAAACCTCAGCGGCAGTCCGGACACAGATTACTTCGGTGACGGGCTGGCAGAAGAATTGATCAGCATGCTGATGGGAGTGGATGGATTGAGAGTCGCAGCCCGAACATCTTCCTTCCGGTTTCGTGGCACCGAAATCGATGTTCGCGACGTAGGCCGGCAGTTGAAGGTGAGTTCGATTCTCGAGGGGAGTGTTCGCAAGTCGGGGAACAAGCTGCGAATCACGGTGAGTCTCGTGAACGTGGCCGATGGGTTTTGCTTGTGGTCCGCAAAGTACGACCGCGAAATGTCCGACATCTTTGCCATTCAGGATGAGATCTCGCATGCGATTGTGGCCGGCCTGAGAATCACACTAAGAGGCCCCGCCGACGCATCCATAGCGCCCCGCCCCACCAGCAATCCAGACGCTTACAATCTGTATCTCCAGGGCCGCTTTTTCTGGAACAAACGAACCGCGCAGGATTTGCAGAAAGGAATTGCTTGTTTCAAGAAGGCGACGGACCTGGATCCAAACTTTGCATCTGCTCTGGCGGGACTGGCTGATTGCTATGCGACTCAGGCGATTTACGGAGCGGAGGCTCCGGCAAACGTGATTCCTCTAGCACGCGAGGCAGCTCAGAAAGCACTGGCCATCAACGATCGCTTGGCGGAAGCGCATGCATCCTTGGGATGCGTTCGCGCAGCTTATGATTGGGACTGGCAAGGTGCACAGAAAGAATTTCAGCGTGCCGCGGAAATTAGCCCTCGCTACGCCACCGCGCATCATTGGTACGCTACTAATTGTTTGTTACCCCTGAGACGGTTCGATCAAGCGCGCGCCGAGTTGCAGTTGGCATGCGATCTCGAACCTCTCTCCCTCGTCATCCGCACGACAGTGGGCTTGCAGTTCTTCCTGGAAAGGCGCCACGACGAGGCGATCGAAGTCCTCCGAAAGGTTGTGGCACTGGATGAGAATTTCGGGATGGCGCACTTCTTCCTCGGCCAGGTTTACGTGGAAAAGCAAATGTTTACCGAGGCAGTTGCTGAGCTGAAAATGGCAGCAACGTTGGCGGGCTACAGCTCCGAGTCCGTCGCTGCTCTGGGAGTAGCCTATGCAGGCGCCGGCAAAAAGGAGGAAACAGTGCGCCGGCTCAAGGAACTCGAGGAGCGGGCTCGCACCGGCTATGTCTCGCCGTTGTTGTTCACGCACCTGCTGCTGGCGCTGGGAGAAAAGGATCAGGCTCTGCGTTACCTGAAGCAAGCGCGCGAGATTCGCGCATGCGATCTCATCTGGCTGAATGTCCGGCCCGCGTTCGACGGTCTGCGCCACGAGCCAGCATTCGTTGAGATTTGCAGCGAAGTGGGACTGGCGCAGTGAGGGACGCTCACTCGATCACGAACCGACGCTCGATTATCAGCGTACTGCGATCTACGTGATGGTTCCGCTCCCAGCGAACGCCGAGCCTACGTCTTGTAGAGCCTTGTAATTAACTTCCTTGAGGGCCTTGATTTGTTCCGGAGTCGGCGCCTCTCCTGCGTCACGTAACGCCTTTCCTGGATCCTTTCTCAGCTCATTCCAGAATTTAGGATCGCTGAGAACCTTGTTGATCAACTGTTGCAATGTCATGGCGCGAATCTCCTCATAGGTACCGCATATTTACCGCGACTACGCCATCTGGGACTGTACTCCTGTATACGAAACTTAGGTAATGGCACTCGGCCCGGCGAATGCGGAACCAACATCCTCCAGGGCTTTATAGTTCAGTTCTTTCAGGGCCTTGATCTGCTCCGGCGTGAGCTTCTCGTCGGTTCCTTGCAAAGCTTTGGCCGGGTCTTTCTTAAGCGCGCTGAAGAAAGCTGGGTCGTTGAGGACCTTGTTGATCAATTGCTGAAGCGTCATGGCACTCTCCTTTCAGTTCGGACGGGCGGAATAGTTCTTCTCAATGCTTAGCACAGCGGAAATCTTCACGAGGGCCTTCAGGCCGGCACCAAGCTTGGCATTGTCTTCTTCCAGCATCTTTTCGCGCAGATCGAGATAGCGATTCAGCGCGGCACTCCCTAGCGGCTGGGCGAGACGGCGCAATTCGGGCAGCCACCTGCTAAGCACACCCATGCCCCAATCGAATCCTGTTCGCGCCATCCAGGACTCGATAGTTTCCCCTTCCCGTTTGTGCCGCCGGGCCTGGGACAGAACGTAAGAATCCTTCTTGTCACGCAAATCGCGATGCCAATCGAACAAATCGTCGAGCATCTGTGACCAGCCCGCCAGAGCCGCCGTGAATTCCAGCCACGGCTTGAGGCTTTCCGTGTCACGATAAAAATAACTGGTAGCGGCCAGCGGAATCCGGGCAGCGCATAGCTTCTGTACGGAAATCCGCCGGAAGGCGTCTTCGTCAAAGCACACCACGCCTGCTTCGCTCGCAATCGCCTCGCTCGAGGAAAACCACGCCGCCCGGAAAACCGGCCAAAACGGATGATTGGCGTCAAAGTATTTCTGGTACGTCAGGAGAAATTCGCTGTGGAAGAAGGCCGCTGCCGGCAGCAGCGCAAGTTCGACGCTGCCGTGGCCGTCCATCAGGTTATCCAACAAGCGGATATAGTAGTAGCCATTCAGCGTTGAATATACGACGTCGGATTGGAATCGGCGGTCCAGCTTCCGCCCCCCGCTCTCGGCCATCCACCAGGGCAGCAGCAGCATCGGAAACATGCGAGGCTGCATAAAATAATCAGGCGCGTCTCCCGTTGCAGAGAGCGACTTCATCCACTGGGACACCTGCTTTCCCAGCGTGGGAGCGCTACCGGATAACTCTCGATGGATTCGGGCACACCCGGAACGAATAAGGTTCCGCAAACGCAGATCGTAAATTTCTGTGTGCGCTCGCCCCAGCGCGTCATCCCCGTACTGCACCAGAGACTCTATCGAATATCAAATTGCCGTGATGGGCGCGGATGGTAGCAAGGGCCGGATGGGGCGTCAAGAGAGTGTGCTACCTAAGGACTTTTGCCGGGTGGCACAGGAAAATGAAGGCGAGTCTATAGGGTCACTGCTTGAGATCCACGAACCTGTCTTGAAGCAGGCGTTGCGTGAGAGCAAAAATGATGGCGGTCGAAACACCGAACATGAGCATTCCATCTGCCGCTTCGAGTGGCCCCAGCATTCTCCACGGCGGTGTCATAAGCAGGTCGCCATAACCCAAGGTCGTGTAGTTTACCGCTGAGTGATAGTATGCGGTTCCGAGTCCAGGGAATTCTCCGCAGATTCTGAACGACACTGCCCACAAAGCGATGTCGACGAGGTGCGCTGCGAGCGCGAATGATATCGCCAGTGTCACAATCCGAAGATCAGTCCAGAAGTTTACACCCGCTCGACCGAGCCTTCTTTCACGGCGAACAAAGCTTACGGTCGCCATTACGGCAAGCGCATGGATAAGGATCGTAGATACGGTAGGAATTGCGCCCACCGCCAGGGGGACGAGGATCGGGATTCTAGGAATTTGCGTCAGGACCAGGGGCGGACGATTCCAAGCTTTTTCATCCGGAAGTAAAGGGTTGATCGGTTCATCCCAAGACGCGTTGCTGCGCCCCTTGGCCCGGAGAGAACCCACCTGGTCTCTTTCAGGATCGTGCGAATGTGCTCACGCTCGACGTCTGCGAGAGTTTGCGGTTTCTCGCCGTCGTGTCCGGGCGTAACCCGGGACTGAAGATCGCGGTAGGGCACATGCAATACAGAACCCGTGGACAGAATTACGGCGCGTTCGATCACGTTCTCCAGTTCGCGTATGTTTCCTGGCCATCGATATTCAGCCAGCGCGTCCATCGTTCTCGACGGGATCGTCTCGATCGTCTTGTCCATCTTTTGCGCCGCTACTTCCACAAAATGTTGAACGAGGAGGGGTATATCTTCGGGCCGCTCGCGTAGTGGCGGTATGACGATAGGAAACACGTTGAGGCGGTAGTACAGATCGCTGCGAAATTGACCTTTCGAGATCATCTCTTCCAGGTTGCGATGGGTTGCCGCGACGACTCGGACGTCGACCTTCGTCGTTCGCGTGCTTCCCAAACGCTCGAACTCCCGCTCTTGCAAGACACGCAGCAGTTTTGGCTGTAGGTCGAGAGGGATATCTCCGATTTCATCAAGAAAGAAAGAGCCGTTATCGGCAAGCTCGAGCCGGCCAATCTTTTGAGCGATCGCTCCTGTGAAGGCGCCTCGCTCGTGGCCAAAAAGCTCGCTCTCGAGCAGGCCGCCGGGAATGGCGGCACAATTGAGCTTTACGAATGCGCGGTCCCTTCGCCTGCTGCGATTGTGAATTGCGCGCGCGACAAGCTCTTTTCCGGTGCCGGTCTCTCCCAGCAAGAGGACGGTTGAATTCCCGTTTGCGACCGTTTCAACGAGCTGCAGCACCTCTCGAAGAGCTGCACTCTGACCGACGATCCCTTCGAATTCGTTTTCGTGGAAGCCATCTTCCAGGATTTCCAGATTCACAGAGCTTGGATTACGTTTTGAATGTACCGGGTTCGCTTCATCAATATCGAGCAAAGCAAAACTATTTAAGCTCATTACAAGACTCCAGTGCTACGAGTGGCTGTCCGTTGTAGCGAACAGCTTTGAGCGTTCACTGCCGTCTTCTCCGACTGCTTTTGCCTTTTTCTCGCTGAATCCACTCCCGAATATAGGGCGGACAGTTCTCCAGCTCGATGCTGTCCGCTTCGCAATCCGCCAGGAACTTCACGGCTTCTCGGTCTACCAGTGTGACATCCGCCAAATCCAGGGCCAGATTGTGATCGGCTAACTCCAAGGCGAGCAACCGCTGCAACTCGGCAACGTCATCGAGTTCGATTCGGCCGCTGAGAGTAAAGACGATCTTTCCATTTGCCGATCGTTTGATCTTCAGCATTGTTTTTCTCTGGTCCGCACAAGCTGTGCCCGGATGAGGGCAATTTGGACACCATCAGCAAACCGCTGAAAAACGGAGGTTTGCTCGTTTGATGAATTCGCGAACTTCACGAATTCGCGAAGTTTTCGCGAAGAACTGGGGGATTTTCAGGAAAGAACTTTAATGGCTGGCGTGTTTGAAGCGAAACTTGTTGATCCCAAGCGACCGGATTTTTGACTCCAGTGTGGATGCGGGGATTCCCAGGGCGGCTGCGGCCCCCGAGGGTCCGGACACTCTGCCTTCCGCTTTTGCTAACGCAGCCTCGATCATGTCCTTCTCTTGCGCGGCAGATTTCTTGCCGAATGGCTGGCTTTTCTGCTGCGCGTGGGCAGATTCGAGAGAGAGCCAGCTTGGATCTACGGAAATGGTCTCGCCGTCGCAGAGTATGACCGAACGTTCAATGACATTTTGCAGCTCTCGAATATTGCCAGGCCAGTAGTATGCCGAGAGGAGTTGCATTGTGCTCTTTTCTACATTCCGTATCCGCTTGCCGACTTTCCTTGCGTAACGGTCGATGAAGTACTCGACCAGCATGGGGATGTCTACTTTACGCTCCCGCAGAGGCGGACTCTCAATCGGGAATACGCTGAGACGGTAAAAGAGATCCCTTCGAAAGGAGCCGGCGCCGATGGCGACCTCCAGGTCTCGATTTGTGGCGGCAATCACACGGACATTGGCTCGAATAAGCTGGTTGCCACCCACACGCTCAAACTCCCTCTCTTGCAATACACGCAGTAGCGCGACCTGGGTTTCCGCCGAGAGTTCCCCGACTTCGTCGAGGAAGATCGTGCCCCCTTCCGCAAGTTCGAAGCGTCCGATGCGTCGTTGTAATGCCCCGGTGAAAGCTCCCTTCTCATGGCCGAATAACTCAGAGGCAATCAAGTCGCGTGGAACTGCCGCACAGTTCACACTAACGAATGCACGCGAGGCACGACCCGATCGCCGGTGTATGGCGCGGGCGACAAGCTCCTTGCCAGTTCCTGTTTCACCGGTGATGAGAACAGTAGAATCAGTCGGTGCGACTTTGGAAATGCGCGAGAGTACGCTTCTCAAAGCCGGAGATGTTCCGACGATCTCTTCGAACATCGAGGCTTTGTCGATTTCTTCTCGCAGAGCGACGTTTTCGCGGCGAAGTGTGTCCTCAGCCTGCTTCCGATCCTCTATGTCTGTCGCGGTAAAATACCAACGGGTAATCTGCCCCTGTTCGTCCCGCAAAGGGTTAAGACGCGCCAAGAACCAGCGATAACTTTCATCACGTTTGCGTAGCCTCAACTCCAACTGGTCAGCAGCGCCACTTGATAAAGCGCGATCCGTATAGCTCTTGAGCCGCTCCGCGTCGTCGGGATGAGCACTGGCCGCGAAGGTCTTGTGCCGCCATTGGTCGAGATTGATGCCGAGGTAATCGAGCGCGGTGCGGTTTGCATAGAGGCGTTCGAGATTAGGCCCGTATACCGCAATAAGTTGGGGCGCGAGGTCTACGATCTGACGGAGCTCTGCTTCTTGCTCCCGGATCTTTCCTTCTGCCGTCTTGCGATCTTCGATGTCGGTTAGGACGCCATACCATTTGACGATGTTGCCAGCTGCATCTCGCAGGGGGACGCCTCGCTGCAGATGCCAGCGATATTGCCCGTCCGCGCGGCGGAACCGCACCTCATCTTCACAAGGCTCGCCACTGGCAATGCACGCGAGCCACTTCGCTTTGTGTCGCTCAAGATCATCGGGGTGAAATCCGGCCTCCCAACCCGATCCGGCGATTTGCTCTCGCGTCATCCCGCAATACTCTACGGATCGCCTGTTAGCGTAAGAATTCGAGCCATCCGGTAGTGCGCTCCAAACTACCGCAGGAATGGAATCGAGCACCTCCCGAAGCTCGGCTTCTTGTTCTTTGATCACCGCTTCTGCGCGGCGTTGCTCGCTGATATCGGTTACGGCCCCCACGAATTCGAGGTTGCCCGATGCATCCTGAAATGGCTGGGCAAGGGCGCGGACGTGCTTGATTCCTCCGCTCGGCAGAAGCAGACGATACTCATGTTCGAACTCCGTGCCGGTGCCGGATGCGCGCTCAATGACCTGTTTGACGTCGGCGCAGTCCTCGGGATGGACGCGCTGCACGACTGAATCTATTGTTGGCTTGACGGAGCGGTCATACTCGAAGATACGGTAGGTTTCGTCTGACCAGACAATCTCTCCGGTATCAGGCCTCCACCCGAAGCTGCCCGTCTGACTGAGCCTCTGAGCCTCCGTCAGGTACGCTTCGCTGCGTCGCAGATCCTGTTCCGCCTGCTTTGTAGCCGTGACATCCGTCACCGCACCAATAAACTCGATGTTCCCTGATTCATTTCTTGAGGTATGAGCTTCAATACGGACGTGCTTGACCGAATCGTCCGGCAACAAAAGGCGGCATTCCACATAACAATCTTTTCCATCGCGGCTCGCCTGATCGATGTGTTCCTGAACTAATGCCCTGTCCTCCGTGTGAACCCGTTGGAGAACGCGTTCCAGCGCGGGTTTCGTGGAGCGGTCGTATCCATAGATTCGGAAGGTTTCTTCCGACCAGAACATCTCGCCTGTGGAAAGCTTGCAGCCGAAGCTGCCTGTATGACTGAGTCTTTGGGCTTCGGCCAGGTAAGCTTCGCGGCGTCGGAGTTCTTGAGTCAGTATCTCGTGCTCCGTAACGTCTATGGCGCTGCCAACGTACTTACTCAGGCTTTGGTTTTCGACAAGGGGAACACCGACGCAGCGAATGTACCGGACCTCACCATCGGGACGCACGATGCGCTTGGTAGCATCGAAGGGCGAAGCGTTCGCCAAGATTCCCTTGATCAGGTCTGCCATGGACTGGCGGTCTTGTGGGTGGATACAATCCAAGTATTCCTGAACACTAGGCGCCCTTCCCCCTGGATCGAGGCCGTACATTCGAAATAATTCGGGAGACCAATAGTAGAAGCCCTCGGCATCGAAGGCCCAGCTTCCCATGTGTCCAAGGCGCTGGCCTTCGGCGAGATAAAATTCGCTTCTTTGCAGGTCCTGGGAGTTGCGGCGAACCTGTTCTTCCGCCTGCTTGCGGTCCTCAATATCGATACTGGAGCCGTGCCACTTGACGATATTTCCGTGTTCGTCACGTATCGCGACTTTGTGGTGCAACATCCAGCGATATTCACCATCAGCACGGCGGACGCGTGCTTCGTAGAGGAAGGGTGTTCCACTGGCCAATGACGCGCGCCACACCGCGACGATTCCTTCGACATCATCGGGATGAATTACTTCAGTCCATTTCCAGCCTTGCAAGTCTTCAAGGGAGCGACCGACGTACCCCAGCCAGCTTTGATTGAAAAAATCGAGGTAGCCGTCAGGCAGACTCGTATGGATCAGGGCAGGAGCCGAATCGATGAGGCGCTGAAAGTCCGGGGCCGACCCGGGACGATCGGAGTCGTGGGCGGCGGAAGCCATGGTGGGGATTATATTCTTTTTAGGACGGTTCTTGTCTCGATTAGAATTGAGGGCTGGTCTTTGTTTTCTTGGAGTTGGGGGAATTTCTAATCGCGGTGTCTCGATTAGGAATTCTGTGGCTGGTGAGTGATGAGTGATTCGAAATTTCGGGCGGAAACCTAGTGGCGGGAGCCGAACCCTTCGTATCTCACGGCAAGGCCGGGGGCAAAAAATCGCGAAAAATTTGCGATTAGAAAATTTTAGGTCGTTGATTCTTATGGAGCTTAGCTTGAATTCTAATTCCGGATTTGCGATTAGAAATTTGTGGCATGGCTTGAAAGATTCCGACGGTAGCGAGGTCACGTCCTCGATGGGTTGGGTCCCTGCCTTAGCAACGGCGCAGAGGCCCTTCGGCTGCCGTCGGCCGCCTCTGGACAAGCAAGAGTGCCCGCCACGGCGGGCAGGCCTGTGCCACTTAAGGCGGGCGGCGAAGCGGGGATATCCCCATCTTGCCGGAGTGACGGCCGATAGTAACGTTTGCGTCATCATATAAAAACGGGAAATGGTAGCACGGATTTGTGCGGTTGAATAGCCGTAAAACTACTCAGGGCTGTGGAAAACGCGATTTTGAACGGGGTGTTTTCTTTGGAGCTGGGAGCTTCGTGGAAACCGTTTGGCGCTGTCACATCTGGGCAGATGAGAACACATCGACACCGGCGGTCGACGTCAGTATATCGTCTTGTTCGTAACGCCCTTTGTCCTCAGCATATACTCCTTAAGCGATTGGGGTCTAGAAATGCCTTCGATGAAGGCCAGCTAGACCCAGAGGAGTCGTGGGCGGCGGAAGCCATGGTGGAGATTTATATTCTTTTTGGAGCGGTTTTTGTCTCGCCGACGGTAAGAACAGGACAGGGCCCCAGCTGCATAACCCGATAGGTGGTTGAGCCAAACACCGCGATATCCAGGGCGCCTCGGCCACGCACTCCCATGCACAGTAGGTCAATTTCCGCTTCCTGAGCGAATTGAATGATTTGCTGATAGGGTTTCCCCACACGCACCGCAGTCTTGATCTTTAGGGTCTTACGTCCCGTGGGTGGAATCTGCTTATCCAGCTGCTCTGCCGCCTCAGCTATCGCCTCGTCGGCTTTTGCCCCACTTGGCGCCTTCTCCAATACGTGGAGCAGGGTAAGCTCTGCGTCGTATTCTTCCGCTGCAGAAAATGCATAGTTCAAAGCCAAGTCTGAATCTTCGGAGAAATCGGTGCAAGCAAGGATTCGGTTCAGGCGGTGGGGGTTGTGCCTCTCTTGACCCGCGGCAACAAAATCATGAGGTGGCTCACGCACAGCCAGCACGGGACAAGAAGCCGCGCGCATAACCCGGTCGGTGACCGACCCCAGCATCAGGCGATCGAATCCTCGCAGGCCGTGCGTTCCCATGACAATGAGATCCGTTGGCCGTTCTTGTGCAAACGATAGAATCGCGTCCGCAGCGGTTCCCTCGTCCACAACGAGCTCCGGCTGAATTTCATTGTATGTGTGCTTCTTCACGAATTCCTGCAGTTGCTCTTTGCCGTTCCCGCGAAGCGTCTGAGAATACTCGTCATAGAGATTCGCACTAACGGCAAAGCTGGCGGAAGGGTGCCGCCATACCTCTACGATGTGCTGCGCGACTAACTCGGCTCGATAGTGTTCGGCCAGCGACAGTGCGTGCCGATAGGCTCTTATTGAGAACTCCGAGAAATCAAGAGGGCAAAGGATGAGTTTGATTTCGATCATGATTCCTCACTAGGCTCTCAGAGTAGAGCCTTTCGCGGCTCTATGTTCTCGCGGCTCTATGTTCTTGCGGCTCTATGTTCTTGCGGCTCCGCGTGCCCACTAATTGACAATTGCACACCGATTGACAGAGTCGCTGTCATTTGTTGTCAAATAGTCCGCTGCAAACAAAGATGATAACCCATTTTTGCCGCGTGCCAGCGGTGGTCACTCAGGTGCAAGCTTTCAATGGAGCCGTTCGCGCTTGCTCTTTCGGCGGGAGTTTGTTACAGAACGAATACCGTAGTTGTTCAGCAGCTTAGAAATGGAGAAGCGAATTTATGACGGCGGCAGCGAGTACGCCGGCTCCGGCGAGAGCCGCGGAGCCTGAGCACGGTCCACCCCCGCCGGCACCCAAGCCGGCTTGGCAGAGGTACGGAACACCTCTGCTCGTCGTGTTGCTGGCTGCTGCGGTTGTATTCACGATTACTCGAAACTGGAATTCCTGGGAGGGTGGCCGAATCGAGCAGGTGACGGACGATGCTTACGTCCGCGGCAATCTTACGCCACTAAGCACCAAAGTCGCCGGAATCGTTCGGAATGTAAAAGTTTCCGATTACCAACAGGTGCATAAGGGGGACCTGATTGTTGAACTGGAAGACGACGACTTCAAGGCGCAGGCGGCGCAGGCAAGCGCGGCGGTAGAGGCGGCGAAAGCCGCCATAGAAAATAATCGGCGCCAGCGCGAGCTTCAAGATTCGAAGATCGAGCGAGCACTTGCGGGGATCGATCAGGCCCACGCTCAGATCACTGCGGCAGAGGCCGGAATTGCGGCGGTGCAAGCGGATGTGGTGCGCACGCAGGACGAACGCACTCGACAGGAGGGTCTCTTTCAAACGCGTTCGACTACGCAGCAGAAGGTAGAGCAGGCGGTGGCCGACGAGCAGCGGTTTGCCGCTCAATCTGCAAGCCGCAAAGCAGACCTCGAGCAGGCGAAGACGATGCTACGCAGCAACGAATTGGCGGCCGAAGCGGAGCGGAGGGGCAAGGCGGTGTTGGAATCGCAGGATATGCAACTCATCGCCGACCTCCATGCCAAAGAGGCTGGACTTACCGCCGCGAAGGTAAACCTTGGTTACACAACGATCGAAGCGCCCGGGGATGGCACGGTGGGCGAAAGGCAAGTCCGGCCCGGGCAGTTGGTTTCTCCCGGGACACAAGTGATTCCCTTCGTCGACAAAATCAAATGGGTGCAGGCCAATTATCGCGAGACACAGATCACTAACATGAAGGTGGGCGACCCCGTGGAGATGCGCGTCGACGCATATCCCGGAAAAGCCTTCCGCGGCAAGGTGATCGAAATTGCGCCGGCGAGTGGCTCACAATTTGCGCTTCTGCCGCCTGACAACGCCACCGGTAACTACACGAAAGTGGTGCAGCGAATTCCCGTGAAGATCGCGTTCGACGATCAGGGCGTTGCGACTTCGTTGCAACCAGGCCTCTCGGTTATCGCCACCGTCCGCACCAGACACTGATTGGAGCGCGCGATGGCTGCCTCAACCACGGCTTTACGTCTCCCGCCTCCATCAGTCATTGCGCAGGGCCTTGCGGGAGGAGTTCCCGCCGAACTTTCAAAGAGCCCGCTGCTCGGAATCCTGGGCGTTATTATGGGCGCGGGGATTGTCACGCTTACGGGGCGGATGCTGACGCTGGGTCTTGCCGATCTGAAGGGTCACGTCGGCATTAGCTATGATGACGGAACGTGGATCGCCAGCTCTTACAACATCGCGTTGATGTTCATTGGCCCTTTTACTGTTTACGTGGGCGCCCTGATGGGCCCGCGCAAAATTCTATTCGCTGCAGCGACATCGTTTACGCTGATCTGCGCTTTTCTTCCGCTTATTCATAGCTACAGCTTGCTGATCGTTGCGCTCGTTCTGGCTGGGCTCGCTTCCGGCACGTTCTATCCTCTGACGCTGACCTTTGCGCTTCGGAATATTCCTCTGCGGTTCCTCCCGTTTACGATCGCGCTCTACGCGACGTTCGTTGATGGAGCTGTGAACATCGCGCCCTCGCTGTACGGCTGGTACAGGGATCATCTTTCCTGGCACTGGATGTTCTGGAATTCCGCGGTGATCACGCCGCTGATGGCACTCTGCATCTATTTCGGAATACCTGCTTCCGCGCCGCCCAAGAAATCCGAGGCGCCGAGTTTTGCAGCTTTTTTGTATGGCAGCTTGGGATTCGCGATGTTGTTCGCCGCGTTTGATCAGGGCGAAAGGCTCGACTGGTGGCGCTCGGGAGTGTTTAACGCGTTGTTCTTCGGTGGATCATTTTTTCTGGTGGCGGCGACGATCCGGCGCCTGCGCGGTCCGAATCCTCTGGTTGACACGCCCTACCTGCGACAGTGGAACACGCTGATTCTCGGCATTGGGCTTTTCTTGTTTCGATTTTGCTTGTTGGGGACGATCATCCTGATCCCACAGTCGCTGGCGATACACGGGTTCGAGGCCGATCAGATTGGGCCGGCTGTGGTGTGGAGCGCGATTCCGCTACTTCTGCTCGCATTTCTGGCTGGACTTCTGCTGCTCGAGAACTTGGATTCGCGGCTGCTGATGGCCTTTGGTTTTGTCTTCATGGCTTTGGCGGCATACCTGAACGCGGAATTGACCAGCGCATGGTCTGCATCGAACTACTACCGCACTGAATTGCTGATGGGCCTTGGGCAGTCGTTTGCGTTCATCGGTTTGGTGGCGACGATTATTTTGCAGGGCGTTTTTTCGGGCGGACTGGCGAAGCCACAGCGGATTCTCACATTTTCCGCGTTCTTTCACACAGTGCGGCTCTTCGGCGGAGAGCTTGGCGTAGCGTGCATGACTCATTTCATTGCTCAGCGAGAGAAGCTGCACTCGAACATGCTTGGCTTGCACGTGCAATCGGGAACTTGGATTACGGATGCGAACATCCGCCAGCTTGCGGCCGGGGTGTACACGAAATCTTCGGGGATCGCTGCGGCCACAGGCCGTGCGGTGGGAATCGTGAGCGGGCGGCTTCGTCTTCAGGCCTACACGCTGAGCACTATTGACGGATTCTATTTGATCGCGTGGGCGTGCGTTACTGCGCTTCTACTCGTTTCCCTTCTTCGCAGATCACCGTTGGGCTACGGCGAGCTCAGCGCCGCCCAGCATCCATCGGCTGCAGCCCAGGAGACAAAATCATGAACGCGCGTATCAAGATCGTCGCAGTCGGTCTCTTTTTCTTCGGGACTTCGAGCATGGTTCGAGCCCAGACTGGCGCGCAAAACGTCCGCCGCCTGACTCTGCACGAGGCGGTGCAGATGGCGCTGAAGCAGAATCACATGGTTCGGATTTCAGAAATGAAGATTGAGGAGAAGCAGCACGCGAAGGACGTGGCAAGAAGCTCCTATTTCCCTACGATTCGTAACCAGAGCACCGTTCTCCACGTGACCGACACCCAGTTCATTCAGATTGCCGCCGGTAGCCTGGGTACCGTGTCCGGCACGCCGATTCCTGAACAGTCCGTGAATCTTAGCCAAGGCGGCCGCACGTTCATAACAAGTGGAACGGGCCTGGTGCAGCCGATCACACAGCTGTTCACGAGAGTTAAACCCGCGAATGAGATCGCGCGCGCCGACCTGGATGCGATCCGTGCAAATGCCAAGCAAACCGAGAATGAGATTGCGCTGAAAGTCCATGAGATTTACTACAGTGTCTTGATCGCGCAGCTTCACCAGAACGCGTCTGAGGCGAGGATCAAAGCGACAGAAGCGATGAAGAGCGAACGCGTGCAACAGGTAAAGTACGGGAGCGCCCTCGACCAGGAACTGATCGAAAGCACTGCACAATATCTCCAGGCAAAGCAAGAATTGCTGACGACCGAGTTGCTGCTCTCGAACTTGACCATGCAGCTTAACGATGTGGTAGGGCTTCCCCTTACGACTCGCCTTGAGCTTGAAGCGGTGCCTTCGGAGGAGCTGGATAGCTGCAAGCAAGAGGAATGCGTAAAGATTGCTCTTGAATCGCATCCCGAAGTCGTCGCGGCGCGTGAAGAGCTGCAGAAGGCTTCGGCTGGCGTGAAATTGAGCAAGGCGGACTACATTCCGGACCTTTCGGCCTTCGCTCGCTATACCTACTCGGATCAAGTTCCTTTCCTCGCCCGTAACTTTGGTTCGTTCGGAGTTGAGTTCACGTATGACCTCTTTGATGGAGGACGGCGTCGCGCAAAGCTTGCCGAGAGCAATGCGCAACTTGCCCAAGCCCGGGAAAACCTCGCTCGCGTCACGGACGACGTGGAGCTGCAGGTGCAGATTGCGTACAACAAATTGCAGCGTACGCGGGAACTGGTGAATGTCTCAAAGGAACTGCTCACGCTGCGAACGGAGTCGAGCCGGGTCTCGGAGCAACAACTGGAGAAGGGTGAAGCTCTGCAATCGCAAGCAGAGAACGCTGTCGCTCAGAAGTTTGATGCGCAGACCTCGTTCCTGCAGGCTCAGCTCGGTTACATCCAGGCACACGATGAAATGACGGAAGCGATGGGAATTACGCCGCAATAGACCGGCCGTTTTTCAAACGTTTTCAAATTACGTCGCATTACGATTAGCGGTTCCTGCCCAAATTGTCTCCTGTCAGCATCTGCACAGTTGCGAGCATGCTGACACCCGCGTTCGAATCCTGGACCACAAAGAGAAAATAAACCGCTTTGCTTCAGCAACCTAAAGACAGCGTCGAGTGGTCGGCGGAATGCACTTACCCAGTCCGGAGGCATGGCGATGGCATCCGGCAATTCTCTTTCAGCTGCTGAAGGCAGATCCCCTTCACCGAAACCTACTCTCGCAGCGCAGGTAAAAAGCGAGGCTCAAACGCGAGGATTCATCATCGCATGGGCGTTCACCGTTATCTTTTATTTCCTCGAATATGCGGTGAGGTCGAGTCCTTCCGTCATGATTCCAGAGCTGGAGGCCTCGTTTGCGACGACGGCATTAGGAATCAGTGCGATTCTCGCCGTGTATTACTACACCTATTCGTCCATGAGCTTGGTCGCAGGCGCTGCGCTTGACCACTTTGGCGCGAAACGGACAGTTCCCATTGGGGTGCTGGTTTTGGGCATTGGATGCCTGCTGTTCAGCGTACCGGCAGTCGTCGCAGGCAACACCGGGCGCCTGCTGCAGGGCGCCGGTTCGGCATTCGCTTTCACTGGGGCTGTTTACCTGGCGGCGCACGGATTCCCCGCGCGTTATCTAGCTACCGCAATTGGTGTAACGCAATGTGTCGGAATGCTCGGCGGCTCGGCTGGACAGTTTGTCGTGGGGCCGATGATGGAGCGTGGACTAAGCGTTCACGTTTTCTGGGTCGGGATTGGAGCACTGATTCTGGCCAATGCGGTTCTCTTGTATGTCGCGACTCCTCGGGAGCAATTGGGTGCGCACATTCAGGAAGGTGGTTTCGGCGCGCTTCTGAAGCCGTACAAGATCGTTTTCTCAAATCCTCAGTCGTACCTTTGCGGAGTCGTGGCTGGTCTTCTCTTTGCACCCACGACGATTGGAGACATGATTTGGGGAGTCGCAGCATTTCAAAAGGATCTCCAGCTGTCTTACCACAACGCGGTGGTCACCGCTTCCATGGTCCCGCTCGGCTGGGTTGTGGGATGCCCATTAGTCGGCTGGCTTTCTGACCGTATCGGACGGCGAAAACCCGTGATTGTAGGGAGCGCGGTCGTCATGATCCTGGCAGCGGCGCAAATCGCGTTCAAACCACTCCCGCTTTCCGCGAAGGTAGGAATGTTCATCTTCGGGATTGGGTCGGGCGCAGCGATGATTCCCTACAGCATCATCAAGGAAGTGAATCCGGATAACGTGAAGGGTAGTGCGACCGGCGGTATCAATTTCCTGGTTTTCGCATTGACAGCTTTCCTGGGTCCGATCTTCGCAAGTCATGTGGGAAGAGACTTTGGGACAGCGCCAGATTTGAACCAGCACTTTCAAAAGGGCGCGATGTTCTGGATAGCGTGTTGTGCGGCAGCGATCGTGGTGAGTTTCTTTCTTCGCGAGACGGGACGCGCCGCTCATCCACAAACAACATTGAAATAAATATTGAGTGCACCAACGGTTGATTGCAGTTGTTTCGCTTTCGGCCGGCTTCAACACAACGCGGGAATAGCGCGAAATGATTAAGTCTCCTAAGGAGGATTTGGGCGATGGCACCACATAGAGTTGCGGATGAGTTGATTCGAAGGCTCGCAGAGGCGGGGGTCGAGCGGATATACGGTGTAGTGGGTGACAGCTTGAATCCGGTCACCGATGCTCTGCGCCTGAACAACAAAGTGAAATGGATCCACGTACGCCATGAGGAAACTGGCGCGTATGCAGCCGGCGCCGAGGGTCAATTGACCGGCAAGCTTGGGGCATGCGGGGGTAGCTGCGGTCCCGGCAACCTTCATTTAATCAACGGCTTATTCGACGCTCATCGCAGCAATGCTCCGGTGCTTGCGATCGCGTCGCACATTCCCAGCAGCGAAGTCGGCACCGGGTATTTCCAGGAAACCCACCCCGAAATCCTTTTTAAGGAGTGCAGCCACTATTGTGAGGCGATCTGGAATCCAAAGCAGTTTGAGCGCGTGCTGCACATCGCCATGCAGAGCGCACTCGGAAAAGGCGGAGTAGGAGTGATCGTGCTACCGGGCGATGTAGCCGGGGCCGAGCTGCCCGTGGATGGATCGCGTCGGTCGGTGGTCTCGCAGCGGCCGACCATTCGTCCCAGTGAAAAGGACTTGGCGGAATTGGCGGAAATGATTAATTCCGCAAAGAAGGTGGTTCTTTTCTGCGGATTCGGGTGCGCCGACGCGCACGACGAGGTGATGGCTCTCGCGGATAAGTTGAAATCCCCGGTCGGACATTCCTACCGAGGAAAGTCGTTCGTGCAATACGACAATCCATTCGATGTGGGAATGAGCGGATTGCTCGGCTATGGGGCAGCCTATCGCGCGATGCACGAATGCGATCTTCTGTTGATGCTGGGCACGGATTTTCCTTACGACAAATTCCTGCCGACGAAGCCCAAGATCGTTCAAGTGGACATTCGTGTAGACCATCTCGGCCGGCGGAGCAAACTGGACCTCGGATTGTGGGGAGATGTGGGCGAGACGCTCCGCGCGCTTCTGCCGATGGTGTCTGCGAAATCAGATCGCACGTTCCTGGACGCGATGCTCGCGCGACAGAAAGAAGCAGTTCGGGGATTGAATGTTTACGTGGACCACATCAGTAAACGGACACCCATGCACCCGGAGCCCGTGGCGGCTGCTTTGAGTGAAGCTGCGGCTCCCGATGCGATCTTTACGGCCGACACCGGAATGTGCAACGTCTGGTCCTCGCGCTATATCCGTCCAACGAAAGACCGGCGGCTGATCGGGTCTTTCACGCACGGGTCCATGGCGAACGCACTTCCCCAGTCCATTGGCGCTCAATTCGCTTATCCCGGAAGACAGGTGATCGCAATATGCGGCGACGGCGGATTTGCCATGAGCATGGGAGATATATTGACGATCACGCAGTACGACCTCCCTATCAAGCTCGTGGTGTTCAACAACGGCGCTCTTGGAATGGTGAAAGTCGAGATGGAGGTGGCGGGATTACCCGACTATCAGACGGACTTGAAGAATCCTAACTTCGCAAAATTCGCCGAGGCCATCGGCATCATGGGAGTAAGAATCGAAAACCCGGCGGATATCTCGTCGGGAATCAAGAAGGCGCTTCAGCATTCTGGTCCGGCGTTAATTGATGTGGTGACCGATCCAAATGCGCTTTCGATTCCTTCCCATGTGGTACCGGAAATGGCTGTGGGGTTCGGACTGACCTTGGGGAAACTCGTGCTCGGCGGCCATATTGACGAGGTGCTGGACACGGTAGAGAACAATATTCGCCATATGGGCGGGGCGTTGGAGGCGATCTAGATCGACGGTCGACAAATTTGAGTCCGTGTGGCAAAACAGCCTTCGAGGTGATTGCTACAGTGGCAATAGAAAAGGCGGGCTCTCGAGTCGGGTCGGAAGCGTGGCCGGTTGTAGTTCATTCTGCGCGAACGGCAGTTGCAGCTGTGACATCGCTCTTGGCCGCGCGGTTGCTCCGGCTGCCACAAGCATACTGGGCGCCGATTACGACGCTCGTGATTACGCAGTCATCGCTGGGTGCGGCGCTCTCCGTTTCCGGGCAGCGTTTTGTGGGAACTGCACTGGGGGCGCTACTTGGCGCGCTTGTGACGATTTACTTCGGACCGCACGCTCTCGTTTTCGGCGCTTGCGTGCTCGTGCTGGGGCTGCTCAGCGCAGCCGTTCGTTCGGATCGAAGCGCCTTTCGGTTTGGAGGAATTACGCTGGCGATTGTGCTGTTAGTGCCGCGGACGGAACCCGGATGGCAGATCGCGTTTCATCGGTTCGCTGAGGTTTCCGTGGGAATTGCTGTCGCGCTGATTTTCGCGGTTGTATGGCCGGAGAAGGAACTGCCGCCGGCTGAGGCAAAAGTGAATTGACGCTTAAAAATGGTTTCTCCATCGGGTTGTAGGAATACTTATCGGGGAGAGGGAACCCTGACAATGATTTTGTTACGCGCCCTGTGTTTATTATTGATAGCACCAACGGTGATCTGGGCCCAGAGCAGCCCTGAGAATCTGGATTCCTCGACGAACAAGGAGAAATTGGCTGGCGAGGTGAAAGCTCTCCGCGAAGCTTTATTACAAACGCAAAAGCAGGTGGCTGTCCAACAGCGCGAAATTGAAACTTTGAAAGCCCGATCGAACGCCGGCTCGCTCTCGGCTTCGAACCGACCGTCGCCAGTGGAGGGTGAAGCAAGCGCCTCTGATTCGGCATCAGCCTCAATTCAGCCTGCTTCAGGGCAGACAACGGCCTATGTCCGGCAGCAGCCAGCAAGATCAAGAAAAGGCAGCGTCGCCAGCCCAGGGGTTCAAGATTGGCGACGCAGTCCTGACTCCCGGAGGATTCGTCGACCTCGAGAATATTTTTCGCACCACCAACACGCAGAGCAACATCGTCACGTCTTTTGCCTCGATACCCTACAGCAACACACCGCAGGGAAATATCAGCGAATTTCGAACTACAGCGCGGTATTCGCGGCTCAACCTGATGGTCAAGGACAAATATCGCGGCAACGATATCACCGCCTATGTCGAGGGCGATTTCAGCGGCAACGATGCTGCCGGCGTCTATCAAAGCGTGAACCCGCACACCAACCGTCTGCGGCTGCGGAACCCGGGACGATTATCGGGTATGGCGGATCCGGCTCGGCTAACACAAACAACCGCGCCATTCAGCAAGCCACTTTTGATTGGCTGCAAACCTTCTGGAAGGACACAAGGTATGGAGCGCTGCAGTCGTACATTCAGTATTCGTATTTGACCCGCGCGCCCTGGTTCGTAGCTCCAGACGCTCCCAAGAACGCGCATCTCAGCATGGTATATTTCGGTGTTCGCTACGTTTTGCCGTCGACCTCGGGTACCCTGCTCCGTGTGCCGTACCCGAATTAGAGCGGCCGTTCCACACAATGAGATATGGTGGGCAAACTCGGGAACTGGTGAGCAAGATCGCGGGGATCGGTGTATTGATTGCCGGCTTTTTGCTCGCTGCAACACTTTGCTTTGGTGGGCCAGCGAATCCTTCCCAGATTCCCAGCATATTCAGACCGCAGTCGACGCCCGCGGATTCGATCTTTCGGTTGTCGATGCTGGTGCTGACAATTACGGGTGCGATTTTTGCAGTTGTCTTCAGTTTGCTTGTGTATGCCATTTCAAAATATCGCAGGCGCGGCGATGACGACGGTCGCGAGCCGCCGCAAGTTTACGGCAGCAATCAGGTGGAACTTGCCTGGACGGTGATTCCTGTGCTGATAGTGTTAGTGCTGTTCCTCGTGACGGCGCGGGTGATCCATTCAATCCAGGATGCTCCTCAGCCGCCCGGTGCGATTGAAGTTGTCGCCCTCGGCCATCAGTTCTGGTGGGAATTCCGTTATCCCGGCCTGGGCGTGGTCACGGCAAATGAACTGCACGTGCCTGTGAGCAACCCGTTTCATCCCACACCGACCTTCATGACCCTGAGTTCGGCGGATACGGACCACAGCTTCTGGGTGCCGCGTCTCGCTGGAAAAACGGATTTGATTCCCAACCGCGTCAACCATATGTGGATCGAGCCGCATGAAACAGGTGTGTATGTCGGTCAATGCGCTCAATACTGCGGCATACAACACGCCAAGATGCTTTTGCGCGTATACGTTGATTCGCCAGAACAATTTTACCAGTGGGTTCAGGAACAAAAAAGGCCTGCCGCTATTACTAATTCTGCCGAGCAAGGCCGACAGGTTTTTGAAACCACGGCTTGTGTAAACTGTCACGCCGTCTCGGGAACAGTGGCGGACGGCCGATTCGGTCCGGACCTCACTCATCTGATGAGCCGAGACACGATCGCTTCCGGGGCCGCTCCGAACACTCCCGAACAACTCAAGCTGTGGATCCGAAATCCCGACGCGATCAAGCCGGGCTCGTTGATGCCGGCAATGCAGCTGAGCGAAAGAGATCTGGACGCGCTCACCGCATACCTTGAGACGCTCCGATGAGCAGAGAGACGAGAAGAGAGTAGCGATGGCCTCTGAAACAATTGCGATCACCGGAGCCGCCGAGATTGGCCGGCCAATCAGCGAACGGCTTCACGATTGGATCGTCACTGTCGATCACAAGAAGCTGGGTATTCTCTACATCGTCTACTCGCTGGTGTTTCTGGTGGTTGGCGGCATTGAAGCCACCATCATCCGGATACAGCTGATCGTTCCGCATAATCATTTCGTTTCTCCCGAAGTTTTCAACCGCATGTTCACGATGCATGGCACTACGATGATTTTCTTCGTGGCCATGCCCATCCTGTTTGGCTTCGGCACGTATCTGATTCCCTTGATGATTGGCGCGCGAGACATGGCCTTTCCGCGGCTGAACGCCTTCAGTTTCTGGATGACGGCGTTTGGAGGATTGCTCCTTTACTTCAGCTTCGTCGGCGGCAACGGGCTTTACGGCGCCGGGAATGCTCCCGATGTCGGATGGTTCGCTTATGCGCCACTCACGTCTCGCGCATTCTCAGTCGGGCACAGTACCGACTTCTGGACGCTGGCCCTGCTCGTGTCCGGTGTCGGCAGCATCGGAACCGCTGTGAATTTCATCACCACGATTTTGTGCATGCGATGCCCCGGAATGACTCTTGGGAAAATGCCACTGCTGGCGTGGCTAAACTTGGTAATGGGCGGGATGGTCATTCTGGCCGTATCGCCACTTACGGCGGCTCAGATCATGCTTTGCATTGATCGCTATCTCGGCGGGCATTTCTTTGACACGCAGGCGGGAGGCTCGGCAGTTCTCTGGATGCACTTTTTCTGGATTTTCGGCCATCCGGAGGTTTACATCCTGATCATTCCCGCGTTTGCCTTCGCATCGGAAATCATTCCGGTTTTTTCGCGCAAACCGATCTTCGGATATCCGGTGATGGTGGCGGCGACGGTGTGCATTGGGTTCGTGAGCTTGAGCGTCTGGGCTCATCACATGTTCACGGTTGGCATGAACTCCTACGGGCAAACAGCTTCTTTACGATCACCACCATGCTCGTCGGCGTTCCCACTGGAATCAAGATCTTCAATTGGATTCGGCACGATGTGGGGCGGGAAGATTCAGTTTCGGGCTCCGATGCTTTTCTGCATCGGCTTCCTGTTTCAATTCCTGATTGCCGGTCTCACCGGAATCATGCTGGCTGCAGCTCCGTTCGACTGGCAACTGAGCGGATCCTATTTCGTCGTTGCTCATTTTCACTATGTGATCGTGGGCGGAATTCTTTTTGCGATCTTCGCCGCGTTTTACTACTGGTTCCCGAAGATGAGCGGCCGGATGTACGAGAAGCTCTTGCGCAAATGGCACTTCTGGCTTTTCCTCATCGGTTTCCATCTGACTTTCGATTTCATGCACATCCCGGGAATCTTAGGTATGCCGCGCCGGATTTACACGTACGAACCGGGGCGTGGATGGGAAATCTGGAACCTGATCGTCACAATCGGCGTGGTCTTTCAAGCAGCCGGAGTGCTCGTCTTCGTTTTCAATCTGCTTTGGTCACTTTGCGAAGGGCGAGCCTGCCGGAAACGATCCGTGGGATGCGTGGACGCTGGAATGGTCCACAACTTCGCCGCCGCCTGATTACAACTTCGCGACGATTCCGGTTGTCCAGAGCCGCCGCCCGCTCTGGGACCTTAAGCATCCGGAAGATCCGGATTGGAAATACGAATAGAGGAGAACGCGATTGAGCTCCGCAGTGATTGCGCCAACGAGGACTGAGCCTGAGTGGATTCTTCCCTCGCGCGGGCGAGTGGGAATGGTTTCACTGATTGTCGCTGAATGCGCGATCTTCACGATTTTCGTGGTCGCGTACATTTTTTATATCGGCAAGAGCTTGTCCGGGCCTGATGCCAAAGGACGTGCTCGAAATTCCCATCTTCAACACTATCTGCCTGCTCTCGAGCAGTCTGACGATTCATCTGGCTGTGAGAGCGCTGCGTAGTGCAAGAGTTAACGCGTTTGGATTGTGGTGGTTCGTCACGATGGTCCTCGGCACTATTTTTCTGGTTGGAACGGGTCGCGAATGGCAGCACCTGATTTTCGAAAAGGGACTGACTATCAGTGCGAATCTCTTTGGCACGACGTATTACTCGCTCGTCGGTCTGCACGCTTTTCACGTCACCGTGGGATTGATTGGGATTGTCCTTGCCATGATTTTTACACTCTTAGGCAAAGTGGAACCGGCGCACAGCGAGCGCGTTGACGTCTTTTCGATGTATTGGCATTTCGTTGATGCGGTCTGGGTGGTCGTTTTCACGGTGGTTTATTTCATCGGTCGCTGAAGGAAGCAGAGTCACATGGCTTCTTCTAATTCACGAGCAGAAGTAGCTGACACCGCGCCAGGCACGATTACACTGCCGGCGCCGACAGCCTGGCCCATCATTCTTGCATTCGGCATCACGCTGCTGTTCGCAGGCCTGGTCACTGACGCTTCACTCAGCATTCTCGGCGCGATCCTCGCGATGACCGCGTGCGTTGGCTGGTTCCGTGATGTACTCCCTCAGGAGAAGGAGGAGACGATTCGAGTCAGCGCCGAAGTAGCCGTCGTCGCCACTTCCCGGCGCGAAGTCGAACGGCTCGCGATCGCGCCAGAACTCTCCCGTGCGCTGCTTCCACTGGAAACGTATCCAGTTTCAGCGGGAATCAAAGGTGGCCTCGCTGGCAGTGTGGCCATGGCTGTGCTCGCATGCCTCTACGGATTGCTCAAACAAGGAAGCATCTGGTATCCGATCAATCTACTGGCAGCGACGGCCTATTCTGAATTCCTCCGGTTCGGAACCGCCTCACTCGATACTTTCCATTTGGGTAGCTTTTCTATTGCGGTCGTCATCCATCTGCTCACGTCTCTGTTGGTCGGGCTGCTGTACGGAGCCATGCTGCCGATGTTTCCGCGCCGGCCAATTCTTCTGGGAGGGATCATTGCGCCGATTCTTTGGACCGGTTTGCTCTACAGCATTCTGGAGCTCGCTGAATCCATTGCTGAACAAGCATATCGACTGGGTGTGGTTCGTTGCTTCGCAGTTTGCTTTTGGCATCGTCGCTGGCTTGGTAGTGATGCGCCAAGAGCGCGTACCAACTGAACAGTTTGTGCCATTTTCAGTGCGTGCGGGCATTGAGGCTCCGGGAATGACAAGGGAAAAGCCAGGCCCGGGTGGACCAAAATGAGGATTCCGGCTTCTCACCCTCGGGATCGCGAGCCTCTCTGCTCTTGTTTTGTGTGGATGTAGCGGCGTACCCAGCAGGCCGTCCACAATCGAAGTTCCGATCGTTCCGGGCGACATTTCAGATTTCAAGATTCTCTTTGCGCAGAATTGCTCGGGCTGCCACGGCGCGGAAGGAAAAGGTGGAGCTGCCATCGCTCTCGCCGATCCGGTGTATCTCGCGGTTGCAGATGACGCAGTGGTTCGTCGCGCGGCGGCGAATGGAATCGCCGGAACGGCGATGCCTGCTTTCGCGCAAAGCGCCGGCGGCATGCTCACCGGCAAACAGATCGATGTGATCGTCGGCGGTATTCGCGAACGCTGGTCGAAGCCCGATGTTTTGCGCGGCGCGAACCCGCCGCCGTACTCTTCATCGGAGCCTGGCGATCCCTCGCGCGGATCGGAGGTCTACGCCAACTACTGTTCTTCCTGCCACGGCGCTGGCGGCCGAGGCGGACAAAAGGCGAGCTCGATCGTGGATGGATCCTTTCTCGCCCTGCTCACCGATCAAGAACTCCGGACGATCGTAATCGTGGGACGTCCTGAACTCGGCGCTCCCGACTGGCGAGGCAATGTTCCGGGGAAGCCGATGTCGGCGCAGGATGTCTCCGACGTGGTGGCTTGGCTCGCCTCCCAGCGGCCGAAATTTCCCGGCCAGCCCTATCCGAATATTGCCAAAGACGACAGGAGAAGTTCGATGACCTTACCAGGCGGCGTCACCAGACGCGATGTTCTAATGAAAATCGGAATCTTGCTTCAATGGCATCGTCGCCGCAATTCTCGCCGTGCCGATCGTGCGCTATCTTCTCTCTCCCGTTGCCCGCGAACGGAAGGGAGGCTACGAGTCATGGGTTCCTCTCGGCAATCTCGAACAGTTTCCTTCCGGCCAGACTCGCCTGGCCACTTATCGCAATCCGGTCGTGAATCCCACGGATGGAGATACCGCGGATATCGCCTGCTGGGTTCGCAATGTGGACGGGCAAAACTTTCCAGGTCTTTGCGATCAATTGCGCGCACCTCGGATGCCCGGTTCGCTGGTTCCCGCAATCGAGTCTCTTTATGTGCCCATGTCACGGCGGCGCTTACTATCAGGACGGTTCCCGCGCCTCCGGCCCGCCTGAACGCGGATTGTTCGAGTATCCCTACAGGGTTGAAGACGGAAAACTGTTGATTCAAGCAGGCGAGATGCCCACGCCTGGCAGCAGGGCTTCCAATATCGTAAAGGAGATACAGCCATGCGTCTGATCGAATCCATCGGCGAGTGGCTTGATGCGCGCCTTCAGGTTGGCACGTCCGATCCGCGAGACCGATGGAACATCCTGTGCCGCGCGAGACTGCAAGCTGGTTCTACGTTTTCGGCAGCGCTGCCTTCGTTGTGTTCCTGCTTCAAATCGTGACCGGCATCCTGCTGGCGCTTGTGTATGTGCCTTCCGCGGGCGAGGCCTGGAATAGCCTGCAAACTCTTAATCATCAGGTTGGCGCTCGGTTGGTTCATTCGAGCGCTCCACGGTTGGGGCTCGAACTTCATGGTCGCGATCGTCTTGATTCACATGGTGCAGGTTTTTCTCTTTGGCGCATACAAGTATCCGCGAGAGCTGACCTGGATCGTGGGCGTCTTTCCTTCTGATCGTCACTCTCGGAATGGCTTTCACGGGCCAAGTGTTGCGCTTCGATCAGGACGCGTACTGGGGTCTAGGAATTGGGGCTTCGATTGCAAGCCGGGTTCCTGTGATCGGCCCCGCGATCGTCAACCTGATGCTCGGCGGCCCCATCATCGCAGGCGCAACGCTTTCGCGATTCTTCGCGATTGCACGTTTTCGTCATTCCCGGACTGCTGGTCGCTTTTGTGGCCGTTCACGTTCTGATGGTTTTGAAACTCGGAATCAACGAGTGGCCGATGCCGGGCCGTATTGTTCGCAAGGCCACCTATCTCAAGGAGTATCACGAGCTGACACAAGAGACGGCGTGCCGTTCGTACCCGGTGCGATCTGGAAGGATATGTTTTTCTGCGGCCTTCATTGTGCTTTCGATCGCGCGTGTGCGCCGCTTACTTTGGTCCTTTCGGTCCGTCTGGCCCGCCCGATCCGACAATCATTCAAACCGCTCCGCGACCGGATTTTTTCTTCCTGTGGCTTTATGCAGTGCTTTCGTTCTTGCCGCCCTCGATGGAGACTCCAGTTCTGCTCATCGGGCCTGTCATCGCAATTCTGGCGCTCCTGCTGTTCTGCCGTTTCTTTTCGGTGAAGGCGAGAAGAGCTGGAGGCGAAGACCGATCGCGGTTCTGATGATTCTGTTGGTGGCGGTTGCACTTGGCAACCTTTACGCACTTGGCTGCAACATACGCCGTGGAGTCCCGTCATGGACGCGTGGAGCGGAAACCCGATTCCGCCCGAATTTCTTGAGAAGCCGCTCTGCACTCGAACGACAGGGAGCACTGGTTTTTCAGGCCAAGCAGTGCCACAACTGCCACTCACTCGGCGATCAAGGCGGAAAACGCGGACCGGCTCTAGACGCCGTGGCTGTTCGCCTCACTCACGATCAACTGATTCGGCAGGTGATTCAAGGTGGCGGCAATATGCCTGCCTATGGCAAGAATCTGAGTCCGGCGGAGACGACCGCGCTGGTCGCCTTTCTCGAGACGTTGCATCCCGCCGGACAACAGCCCGCACGGAACGCCTCGCGCGCCCTCGCAATCGAACCGGGTGCAGCCGCGCCGTCTTCGAGCCATCAATGAAATTGCTATGACCTCTGACGTCCAAGCCATTTTGCAATCGTGGTCCCCTCCACTCGGTGTCAACCTGGCTCTGGGCCTCACCGTCATTGTCTACGTACGGGGTTGGCTTCGCTTGCACGCCACGTTTCCGAAGCTCTTTTCGGTGTGGAGGCTTGCTGCATTCCTTACTGGAATCATTTCGATTTGGATCGCCATCGGCTCGCCTTTAGCTGCGTTTGACGATGTGTCTCTCACCGTTCACATGGTGCAGCATCTCTTGCTCATGGCTATCGCCCCTTACTTCGTCCTCCTTGGGGCTCCAGCGTTGCCGTTGCTTCAAGGGCTTCCGCAGCTGATCGCTCGAAGGGTCATAGGGCCATTTCTCAGATGGGTGCCTCTTAGAAGGTTCGGACATCTGATCACAAATCCTGCGATTTGTTGGCTCGCGGCCACGCTTGCGTTGATCGCATGGCACGTTCCCACGTTGTTTGAAGCGGCGTTGCGTAACGACTGGCTGCACAATTTGGAGCACGCCAGCTTTCTAGGCACCGGGCTCTTGTTTTGGTGGCCCATACTTCAGCCGTGGCCGAGCACCTCACGTTGGCCTCGATGGTCCGTGCCTTTGTATCTTTTCGCCGCCACGTTGCCCTGCGACGCGCTCTCTGGTTTTCTCGCCTTCTGCGATCGCGTCGTCTACGTCTCTTACATCTCCGCGCCCCGGCTTCTAAATATTCCGCCGCTCGAAGATCAGCAACTCGCCGCGTCCCTGATGTGGATCTGCGTAACGATCATCCTCCTCGTGCCAGCAGTCATCGTCACAATGCAAATACTCTCGCCCAAGAATTCGCGTTTACCGGAGACGACGTGGGCCGAGGCAGACGAATTCGTAAGTCAGCCTCGTAGCAAAGATAAAAATTCTCCAGAAGTGACGCCCGAACCCTCGATTGCGGTCGCGCCTTAGGGGCTGGAAAAGAACAACAGCGTGGAAGTCGGTTGGGACGGTGGGGATCGGACCCCGCAGACCCGAATTCCCAGCAATCTGCGACGGTGAGGAGCGGCGTGCCAGCCAAGGAACCCGTCACGAGCTCCGATCGGATTCAAGGCGAGCCCGGCAGTACGTGGAAGCCGAGGGCATGAAGGTCCTCGCGGAGCTGGTTGACCGACTGGAATCGAATTACCTGCATTCCGGCGGCGCGAGCTTGTTCGAGATTCGCGTCGCGGTCGTCGACGAACAAAACCTCTGAGGCGGGCATATTAAGTACTTTCAGGGAGTACTCGTAGATCGCAGGCTCTGGCTTAATCCGTCGCACATCGGCGGAAAAGATCTGCTGATCGAAGTGCTTCAGCCAAGGGAAATTTTGCCTTACGTGCGTCACCATGTCGGACGGCATGTTCGACAGAATTGCGGTTTTCACTCCGGCGGAACGGAGACTTTCGAGCCAGCGAATCATAGAATCATTCGTTCTACTCCACATCTCGATGTCCCAGTGCCGCAAGTTTTCAATCACATCCTGGCCGAGTGTGACCCCAGCTTGGGATGCGAATGCGTGCCAATATTCTTCAGGCAAAAGGTCTCCCCGATCGTAGGGGCCGCGGCTCTGAATGTAAATCGGCAGGAAAGACTCCGGGATCGATGCGGAAGATTCGAGCCATGCGCGCAATGTCATCGGGCGTGGGAAGAAAGCATAAGACCTCGCCGTAGTCGAGCATCACCGCTCGTATCCTGGTAGAGACGCTCGCTTCCGACATCGTCGTTGCCATCGTTGCATTTCCTAGTGGAGAGTGAGGAGCCCGGGCTCCCCACTCTGAGGAATCTTGGACACTACTATTTTAATTGCGGCGCTAACTCTTTCGAGAGGAACTTTGTCGATTGGTATCCGGTACGACATCGAGCGCCAGCTCTTCTGGCAGGGATGTGGAAGTACTCTTGCAGTACAGAAACGATTAGCATGTGGTCCTCGCGTTGGGGCAACCCCGACACGGTGATCGTCCCGACGCAGCCCGTGCCTTCGAGAAGGATTGGGAAGCCGCCTCCGTGCGTTGCGAAATCGCGCAAGTCGGCGCCAGTCTTTGCTTGTAGCGTGGTCTGGTCGCGCTCGTATGTTAAGCCGATGGCGTAGGAACTCCGGTGAAAACGCAGAACGACATTACGTTTGCGGCGAATCCAATCGATATTGTTCGGGGTTGTGCCGCGCATCGCAAAGAAAAATAGCGGGTGCCCATGGAGTTGAATGTCGATTGCAACCGCGGCGTTGCGTTTTTCAGCGGCACCTTTGAGGCTATTTCCCAAAGCCCACGCCAATTCTGAATCAAAATGTTTGAATTGCAGGCGTTTTTCCTGGAGGACAATCGTTTCAAGATCGCGATCAATGGTCATCGTGTTTTCGCACCGAAGAGGGCCAAACGAAATTCAGCCTTGTTTTTTGCAACATCGTATCAGATCGCGCGCGATCGATTGCTAGCCTGCTGGTACGGAAGTTCGGCGCGAGTGGCCGCGCTTCGGATCCCGGCTTCTAGCAATTTGATGACAGCTAAACCCTCTTCTGGAGGGACAGGGTTTGGCGCTCCCAGTGTGATAGCGTCGCGAATTGCTTCGTAGTAGGCCAGATAGTTGCCAGGAATGTTGGGCACTTGCCGCCTTTTAATCTCGCCGTCTTCGGCTGTAACAAGAGTTCCCGTTCGCGGATCGTGTCCCCATCCGGGGCTGCCTGGGACTTCGCCGCGCTTGAGAGATTCCTCCTGCGTGTCCATGCCGAATTTTGTGAACCCGCCGACCGTGCCGTGAACAGCAAATCGAGGCGTCTCAGACACAACAAGGCATCCGGCGGTGAGAATGGCGCGAGTCCGCCCGTAGCGGAGCACAGCATGAAAGTAGTCCACAGCCTGAGCGCCCCGCCGCTGCAATTCAAGATCAGCATAGATCGCGTCGGGCGGTCCAAAAAGCTGTAAAGCTTGGTCAACTAGATGAGATCCGAGATCGAACCACACTCCAGCTCCCGGCACCGCTTGTTCCCGCCATCGCTGGCGTGGTTGCGGCCGGTAGCGATCGTAGCGCGATTCAAATTGGATGACTTCTCCAAGCGATCCCCCTATGAGTATCTGACGCAAAGTGAGGAAGTCCGCATCCCATCGCCGGCTCTGAAACACCGAAAGCACACGCTGATGCCTTTTGGCTAGTGTGATGAGTTCGGCGGCTTCTTCGGATGTAACCGTGAACGGCTTATCGACGACCACGTGCTTACCAGCCGAAATTCCTTTGCTTGCCAAGTCGAAATGCGTGGAGTTCGGCGTGGCGATGACAATCAGATCGATTTCAGGAAGGGCGAAAGCATCCTCCGGCTTTGCGAGCACGGTGACGTCGTGGTCCTGCCTGACTTTCGTGCTGTCGCTTGAAACGATATGGGTGAGTTGCAGGCCCGGCACGTGGGTGAGCAAAGGAGCATGAAAAGTTTTGCCCGCAAAGCCATATCCCATCAGCGCAACTTTCAGTGGCGGCTTCGTTCTCGATCGTTCTTCCAAGGGGACCTCGCGTGGACTCAAGACTCAACAAAAACCAAAACCGCTTGCGTCGATAGAAAGCGTTGTCTATTCTCTTGTAGCATAACGATATTCTGCTTGCCACTGCCAGGCATTGAAAAGGGGAATGAATTTGCCCCGACTCGCCACATTCAGGTCTCCGCGTTCCGCTGTATGGGCCCTTTTCATTCTCGGCCTTCCGCTACAGACTCCCGGGCAAGCGCCTTCTTCACGCCCCGTGGACGCGAGATGGGAGTTCCGCGCCGTGAGCGCAACGACCCGGGCGGACGTCAAGGAATGGCATCCTGCGCGGGTACCTGGCGTTGTCCAGACGGACCTGCTGAACAATGGCCTGATCCCCGATCCTTTTTACCAGGACAACGACACGCGACTTCAATGGATCGGGCTCGCCGATTGGGAGTACCGAACCACGATTGACGTGGACGCCGCAACAGCGTCGCACGAGCATTTGGACCTGGTCTTTGAGGGGCTCGACACGTACGCGGATGTCTACTTGAATGAGAAACAGATTCTTCATGCGGACAATATGTTCCGAAGCTGGCGCGTATCGGCTAAAAACATCCTGAAGACTGGTGCGAATACTCTTCGAGTGGTTTTTCATTCCCCGATTACGCCAATGATACCCCAGGTGAAAGCGTTGCCGTACGAGTTGCCCTCCATTTCAACGCACAACACCGGTAACGAAGAAGACGTCGCCACCGCTCCTTATACAAGGAAAGCGCCCTATCAATACGGGTGGGATTGGGGACCGCGCTTTGTGACCGAAGGAATCTGGCAACCGGTCCGCTTGGAGACGTGGGACGCCCTGCGCATTGAGAATTTTCACGTTCACCAGTTGAAGATTAACAAAGAAATTGCTGTCATCGCCGCGGAGGTCGCAATCGAAGCGGCCCGTCCGATTTCTGCAACGGTTGAGGTCAGCTATGCCGAGCTCAACGGCGTTTCCACGCCAGTCATCAAACAAACCATCCAACTTGATCCGGGAACGAATCAAATTTCCGTCCCGATTCGCATTCCGAACCCAAAGCTCTGGTATCCGACAGGCTACGGAGCGCAAGATAGGTACCGTTTTTCGGTGGTGGTGCGCCGGGGGCGTGACCTCGCGGCCGAGGCTGCTCTAAAAACAGGATTGAGGTCCGTCGAATTGAGACGGGAAGTAACGAAAGCAGGCAAGAGCTTTGAGTTCGTCTTAAACGGCGTTCCAATTTTCGCCAAGGGCGCCGATATGATTCCGTTCGATAGCTTTCCGAACCGCGTGACTGCGGAAAGTCACCGTCAGATTCTAGAATCAGCCCGCGAAGCTCATATGAATATGGTTCGCGAGTGGGGCGGCGGGTATTACGAATCAGATGACTTTTACGATATCTGCGACGAGCTCGGAATCATGGTTTGGCAGGAATTCATGTTCGGCGGCGACATGGTTCCCGGTGGCGTGGACTTTCAAAACAATGTGAGGCAAGAAGCGATCGAGCAGGTAACGCGGTTGCGAGATCATCCGAGCGTCGTGCTGTGGTGCGGCAACAACGAAATCGAAACTGGCTGGGTTCACTGGGAAGATCGCCAAGCCTTCAAGGAAACCGTGTCGCCGGCCAACCGCGAGAAGGTGTGGCAGGACTATGTGGTGCTATTCCATGGAATCTTGCCGGGCATCGTCGGCCACTATGGCGATCCAGTACCTTACTGGCCGAGCTCGCCTAGCGCCGATTTCGAAGATCTGCCGGATAGTCAAACCAACGGAGACATGCACTACTGGAAGGTGTGGCACTCCCTCGCTCCTATCGAAGAGTATTCGCATCAGTTTCCACGATTTATGTCGGAGTACGGATTCCAGTCTTTTCCAGAGATGCGAACGATTCGGTCTTTTGCAAAACCCGAGGATTTGGATATCCGTTCCGCAACGATGCAGGACCACCAGAAAAACCACGGCGGCAATGAACGCATTTTGACGTACATGCTTCGTTGGTATCCAGAGCCCAAGGACTTTGCTTCGTTTGTATACCTCAGCCAAGTGCTGCAAGCTGAGGCCATCAAGGTGGGCGCGGAGCACTTGAGGAGACAGCGGCCGAATACGATGGGATCCCTTTACTGGCAGCTAAATGATTGCTGGCCGGTAGCGTCTTGGGCAAGCATCGATTATTTCGGACGTTGGAAAGCGCTGCAATATTATGCGCGGCGCTTTTATGACGATGCGATTGTGTCGCCGTACGAGCACGATGGGAAGGTAGACGTTTACGTTGTATCGGACAAGTTGGAGCCGCTGGCCGCGCAAATCCGCACACGATTGCTCGATTTTTCCGGAGCGGTTTTGCTGGACAAGACTCAGAACGTCCGAGTACCCGCTCAATCCAGCGCACCGTATTTTACATTAGAGAAGAAGGAGCTTTTGGCGAACGCGGATCCCAGGAAAACCTTCCTGGTGTTCGATTGGGAGGTTGCGGGACAGAAGGCCTCGCACAATCTGCTTTTCTTCGACACGATGCACAACATCGATCTACCTACGGCGCACGTGGATGCGTCTTTGGAAGGTAGCGGCGAGGGCTATTCCGTGACCCTTCGCTCTCCCATGCTCGCGAGGAGCGTGTACGTTTCTTTTGGCGATTTGGACGTACGGGCTTCGGATAACTATTTTGATCTTCTACCACGAGAAGCGGTGACGATCAGACTAAAGACATCCGCTTCGCTCGCTCAGCTTAAACAGTCGATGCAGGTTTTATCGCTTACCGACGCGTTTCCGGCTGCGGAAACAATGCACTAGAACCTATGCGCGCGCGCCAGATGGCTGCGCTACTTGGTACTCGCTGAGGTTGCCCTTGATTCGTCTAACGTCACACTGCTGTGCAGCTCGATGTCTTGGCTCGACCGTCCCACCAACACGTTGAAGTCGCCTGGATCGGCGCGCCATTGTCTTGTAGCGGCGTCGTAGTATGAGAAGGCGCGTCGATCGAGAGTAACGGTCGCTGTTTTCGTTTCGCCCGGCTTGAGGGTGATTCGCACGAAACCCTTCAATTCCTTCGCCGGGCGCGGCACCTTCGGATGGGCCTCAGCGATGTACACCTGCGCCACATCAGCGCCCTCCCGCGTGCCGGAATTCGTTACGTCGAACGCTACCTCGTAGAGCGGCCCAGACGCTGCTGCACCGGACGGGCTGGTATTGACCGACTTCACGCGCATGTTGCTGTAACTGAACGTGGTGTAGCAAAGGCCATAGCCGAAGGGAAAGAGCGGCTTTGTGCCATTGTGCTCGTAGCCGCGATACCCGACAAATACGCCTTCCTTATATACAACGCGATTGGTGCCAGCTGCAGGATAGTAGTTGTCGTGAACCGGGTTGTCTTCCCAGCGTCGCTCAAACGTTGCCGGGAGGCGGCCCGACGGGTTTGCGTCGCCAAAAAGAATTTCTGCAGCAGCCTTTCCTCCTTCTTGTCCCGGATACCACACCTGTAACAGAGCGGGTGTGCGGTCGACCCACGCATTCATGTCCACTCCGCCCCCGGAAGTAAGCACGACGACGGTATTCTTGTTCGTCGCGAGCATTTGCTGAATGAGATCATCCTGTCCAGGGGGCAGCCGAAACGTGCGATCCGCGCCTTCGCTCTCAGATTCGGGGTCAAAGCCGGCTGCGACGATGACGACATCGGCCTTTGCCGCTAGAGCCTTGGCTTCTGCAGTGACGTATGCCCCCTGACGCACAATTCCCATGCGCAGATGAGCACCAATCCATGTCGACTGACCATGATGTTCCAGGATCACCTTGTGGGGGCTCGCGTCGAAGAACAGGGTTGTACTGCCCACGAGTTCCTTCGAATCGCTCCAATCGTCCAGGACAAGCTTGCCGTCTACGTAGGCGCGATAGTAGCCGCCATCTTCTCCAGAAGAGCCGACGAATAGATCGTATTCCCCCGTTTCGCGAGCAGTGAAATATCCGGTCCATCGGGCCGAGAGAGGCTGCTCCGGAAGAACATTTTTCGCGGGAGCACCGAAATCGATGTGTAGCTCATTACGCGAAATGATCGCTTGCCCTTGCAAGTCCGGCGTCGCGAAATATTCCGCTTTGAGCCCAGGCGCACCATCCTCCGCTTCCGTTGTAAAGAACGTCGCGTCGGCCATTTCATTCAGGCTGGGCACGCCAGGGCTGTAATACACTTGTGCAGCGGTTCCGAAGTAGTCGCTGACTCCTTGCACGAAGCTAACCGCTTGAAACGGCACCACACGAGCGCTTCCGCCGCCAACAGGGACCGGGGGATACGCGCCCGGGCCCACGACAAGAACGGATTTGACTCCTTCTTTCTTCAACGGCAGCAAGTTGTTCTCGTTCTTGAGTAACACGGCACCTTCCAAGGCGGCATCGAGCGCGACTTGGTCGCCTTCGCGGTTATAGCGCGAGATCGAAAGATCGGTCTGGTCACGGTCGAGCCATCCGAACTGGATTGCTGTGCGAAGCATCCGGCGAACTTTGTCGTCAATCGTCACGACGGTGATCAAACCCTGCTGAATTGCTGGGAGCAGTTTTTTGCGGTTAAAGAACAACCCGGAGGGCATCTCAAGATCGAGCCCGCCGTTGGCTGCGGCCACGGCGTCGTAGGTCGACGTCCAGTCGGACATGAGGATGCCCCTGAAACCCCACTCTTCCTTGAGGATGTCGATGTTGACGTGTTTATTTTGTGAGAGATGGCTCCCGTTTAGCAGGTTGTAGGAATCCATAACAGCACCTACGTGAGCCTGTTTCACGGCAGCCTCGAATGCTGGAAGATAAATCTCGCGCATCGTGCGTTCGTCGACAATCGCGTCGGTATTGTGGCGGTCAAACTCTGAATTATTTGCCAGAAAATGCTTCACGGTGGCGCTGACGCCCTCGCTCTGCATTCCCTCGATGTACCCGACGACAATCTGCGAAGCGAGATACGGATCCTCACCCAGATATTCAAAGTTGCGGCCGTTCATTGGAGCGCGATAAATATTGACGCCGGGTCCGAGCATAAAGTGAACGCCCTTCGCCCGCGCGTCTCTTCCAATTTCCTTTCCTACACGGCTGGCCAACGCAGGATCCCAGGACGCCGCCAAACCGACTCCGCCTGCCATGGCAGTGGCGGGTCCATAGTTGCGAACGCCAAGAGGCCCGTCCGCCATCTTGAATGAGGGCAAACCGAGTCGGGGCAGAGGCCGGATGAACATGTCGTTAATTCCGCCAAGCATGTCAACCTTCTCTTCGAGTGTCATCCGGCCAAGT
This sequence comes from uncultured Acidobacteriota bacterium, assembly GCA_963721825.1. Taxonomy (GTDB): domain Bacteria; phylum Acidobacteriota; class Terriglobia; order Acidiferrales; family UBA7541; genus Palsa-295. Next base: position 676,695 of record CAVRLE010000007.1, read on the forward strand.
ATGGCGTTCACGCGTTGCTCAACGGCGTCTGTCGCCGAAGGAGTTGCCTGTGCGCCGGCACACGCAGCCCATACAAAGGCGAGCGCGAGCACAACAGCAGGTCTGCGCAATGGACGTGATCGGGTCATTGGCACTTTTCTCATGGGCTCTCCAGTTCGGCTTCAAAACTCTCTGACGACAGTCCCCTGCCGCTACAGTCGTGCCGCATCCAACCCCGTTCGCTTATTTCTGGGAATCTTGAGTTTGGCTGGCAGGTTTTTGCAATCTGCGAAAAAATCCCATTTCCTGACTCGCTTCCGCCGCCTTCCCCTGCTTTCGATACACGCCAGCTAGACCGAAATGTGCCTGCGCGGCGAGTGTAGTGTCTTTTTCCAATTTGAGAACATGGATCCAGCACTTCTCAGCCAGAGCGTCATCACCGTCGAGCGACGCGGCTTTGCCAAGTTGGTAAAGCGTCTCCGGCATGTCCTGCCTCAATTGGTCAGAACGAACAAGCGCCAGGCGAGCATCATGGAACTTGCCCAGCTGCAATAGCGCTTCACCCAGGCGGTACGCTGCTTCCGCACTACCGGGTTGCGCTTCAGTTTCCAGGCGAAACTGTTCTTCAGCTTTATCCCATTGCTGAGCTCGAGCGTAGAGCTCACCGAGTTCGAGATGCAGATTCGCTGTCTGAGGACGCAGACGCAGCGCTTCAAGAAATTCCTTCTCCGCGTTGGGCAGATCGCGGAGCGCTGCGTAGTCCTGAGCCATCATCTGGTGGGCACGCGCAGAATCGGGGAAACGAGCTTCCAACTCGTCGAAAACCTGTTTAGAGAGAAGGCCCGATGCTCGCCCATAGTAATAGAGCAGATCCGGATCATCCGGGTGCCTCGTGAGCGCCTTTTGTAAAATGGACACAGCCTCAGGCAGTCTTCCTGCTTCTAGTAGTGCGATGCCGAGCGCGTCCTCTGCTTTGGCTTTCTCAAGGTGCGGGATTGCTTCGACGGCATACCCTTGCGCGAGAAGCGCATAGCCCAGTAGCTGGTGGCCTCCCTCGATGTTCGGGCTTAGCGCGAGCGCGCGTTTAAGCGGTGGGACCGCGGAGGCGTAAGCCCGCTGCTCGATGTATGCCTGGCCGAGATCTAAAAACGCTGAGGCAAGAGTAGGATCGAGCTCGGTAGCTTTTTTGAACTCCAAGACAGCCGAATCCAGCTGGCCTTTTTTGTCCGCTTCGATTCCAGCATGTAGATGCTGGACAGCTTCGGATGATGGAGCCTGAAAGGCGAGGCAAACGGCCAGCGCGACGCCAATCATGCTTTCTCCGGCTCGCGGACTTCGAGAAATTGATTCGCTTTCACGTCGTCAAGCACCTGGCGAGTGCCCGAGGGCCATCGAACTTCGACCTTTGCCGTTTCCGCGGTGCCGAGACCGAAATGAAGGCGCTTGTCACTTGCAGAAATGTAGCTGCCCGCAGTCGTTGCGAATCGGGTTTGGCCGTTTACCCGAACGCGAGCACCGATGCCGTCACGATTGCTCTGTGTGCCGCGCAAAGCGATTGAGAGCCAGTGACCGGAACCGCCATGATTGTAGAACACGAGCGGATTTCCGCCCAGCGAGGTCACGACCGCGTCCATCCATCCGTCGTTATTTAAATCACCAAAGGCTGCGCCGCGGCCGGCGATCGGAGTTTCGGTCCCGGGATCGACGCGTTCGAACCTTCCTTTGTGGTTCAGAGCCAGCAGAGGAGGCTGCTTGTACCGAAGCATGTGGTCAATTCCTTCGACGTTGTCCAACACATGGCTCTGTGCGACGAACAGATCCTTCCATCCATCGTTGTCGAAATCCTCGAGCCCCACACCCCATCCGGAACTGGCCGCGGAAATCAGCCCGAGGCCCGACTCGAGGCTCCTGTAACTGAAAAGGCCGCCACCGTCATTGTGGAAGAGAGCGTAGACCTCCCTAGGAAGCACCGTCACCAGAATGTCCGGTCTGCCATCATTGTCATAGTCCTGGAACACAGTGCCCATGCCTGATAGCGGCTTGCCGTCAGCTGTGAGCGAGGCACCCGCCTCCAGGCCGCACTCGCGGAACGTTCCATTGCCGTTGTTGTGAAACAGAAACTGACGCATGCCGTCGTTCGCCACGAATATGTCAGTAAATCCGTCGTCATCGTAGTCGGCAAACGCGACGCCCAGAGAGCGGCCCTTAAGCGATCCGATGCCGGAGCGAAGGCTCACGTCTTCGAAGGTGCCGTCACCTCGATTGCGATAGAGGATATTCGTAGTAGATGGGAACTCGGCCGGCGGACAATACGTTTGCCACTCACCGCCGCAGATCTTGCTATGTTGTGTGTCCCATTCCATATACCGCGTGACGAACAAATCGAGGTGCCCATCGTTGTCGTAATCGAAGAAGCCCGCTGAACAAGACCATCCGCCAGCCGCTACGCCCGCCTCCGCGGTAGCGTCAGTGAACGTCCCGTCACCGTTGTTGTGATAGAGAGTGTTTTTCCCATAGTTTGTGACGTATAGGTCCGGATACCCGTCGTTGTCATAATCGCCCACGGCCACGCCCATTCCGTAATTACCATCACCGGCATTCGCCAGTCCTGCTGCTTCCGTAACATCGGTGAAACTGCCGTCGGGATTTTGCCGATACAGGCGATTCCAATACTGCGATTCGTGACGGTCGAACAACTCCGGTCCTCGCACGGGATCCGCAAGGCGGCCGCTGTTCACCAGAAAAATATCGAGCAGGCCATCGTTGTTGTAATCGAGAAGGGCGACGCCGCCTCCCATCGTTTCGATCAGATACTTCTGGCGGGTCGGTGAATTCAGATGACTGAAATCGAGGCCGCGGGGAAGCTTTGCGTCGAAGATCGGCACGGCGAGGCCTAGCAGAGAAAGTTTGTGGATGAAATCTCGTCGGCTGATTCTTCTCATTCTTGGTTATGAGTTCAAGCCTAGCAGAACTCGCACACCATTTGAATCGGTGCATAGTGACGTCCCGGCATAGAGAGCCTTTTGGCTGGACGTCGCAAGAATCAGACTCGTACACGCGATTGCGGAAGGGAGAGCTGGTTCCTGCGAGAAAGAAGTGAGTGCCGGGGTGGACGGCACCCACCTTCATTCCACTTTCCTGCTAGAACAGGAATTTCAATGCGAACTGAATCAATCTCGGGTTGTTCAATTGGCTGTTCACAACCCCAAAACTCTGGTTCCCCTTATTTGTAGCTGGATCAAAGCAGCAAGAGGTGTTCGGGGGACCAAATTGGACGCGATTAAACGCGTTGAAAAACTCGGTTCGGAACTGAAGTCCAAGCCGATTGTCCGGGCCGAAATTTGTCGTTTTGTATAACGCAATGTCCCAGTTATTGATCCCTGCGCCTCGGAGTGTGGCGTCGACACGCGGCTCGTTACCGAATGCCCAATCCCCTGGTGCCGAGAAGCAGGTCGGGGTTGAACCAATTGATTCCGTTGTTGTTGGGACTAGGGACGTGCGCTGTGCTCTTATTGCATCCCGCAACAAAATCCGGCCGCAGTTGAAAGTTTTGGGAGAAGCCCGCGCTTGAAAGAGACGTGGAACCGCCAAACGAGATTGGCAGCGGAAAGCCCTTTTGAAACGTTGTGACACCATCAACGCCCCAGCCGGAAACAACCTTCCCCACGACGCCGGAAGCATCGGACATGTACTTCTGTCCGCGACCGAAGGGCAGGTCATAAACATAGCTGATCACTAAGCGCTGGGATACATCCTGCGAGGAGAGCGACCTCTCACCTTTGAGGTTGTTCCAGTCTTGAACTTGGCCTACGCCACTTTCCAGCCAGGTTGTTAGCGTGTCCGTGTTGCTTAGGAGTTTGGCATTCGTGTAGGCGGCAAGAAACGAACCGCCACTTGTAAACCGCTTTGTGACCGTGAGTTGGAACGAGTTATAGTTGCTGCCGCAGCAACCGTCCCCAACTAAGGACAGCCCGCTGTACTCGGGGTACGGACGATCCAACTGCCCCGCAGCAATTGTCGGGTTTTGCGTCGGATTTAGGCCGCTTACAGTGGTGATGCCGACGAACGGGTTCGGGATCTGCTGAGTGATCGTCACCGGCTGGTTCGCTGCTTCCTGTTGTGCAGCCTGGGCATAAAACGAGTCGGGAATGTTGTTGATTGAAACATTGTTAGGATTCGACAAATGCACGCCTCGGGACCCGGCGAACGCAGCATCGACGAAGAATGCCCCACGGCAATTCTCTCTGGAGATCCACGTTGAACTGCTGCACATAACCCGGCTTATAGTCGCGGTAGGGACCTTCAAAAGGATTTGCGCCGGCGTCATTGGCTGAAACATTGCCATTCCTCGTAAGCGGAACATTGACGTTTGGACCGAATGGTCCATTCGTCGGGCAATTCAGCGTTCCGGTGGGAGCACCCGCTGTGAAGATGCAGTTGGTTGCGGTGAGCGTGCTGTTGGGGGTGAGCCCGCCATTTGTGGTTGCGACCCATAGGGTCGAGGCCGTGTTAATCGGGTCATTGCTCGGGTTCAGATTGAACAGTAGCCAGTTCGGAATAAAGAAAATGCCATAGCCCGCGCGGATGACGGTCTTCTGGTCCCAACTATAGGCAACGCCCAAGCGTGGCATTACCTCCTTCTTGTACAGAGGGACAGAGGTCCGCCCTGGGTTAACGCCGGTGCCAACGAAGAAAACATCGCCCGGGCATGGGCTGCCAGGAACTCCAAGACCAGTGGCGGGATTTTGCTGGCAACCCGTCACGGTGCGATTCGAGGCAACCGGGTCCCAATAGGTTGAGAGGTCGTGGCGGACCGACCAATTTCCTGGCAAATCGTATCGCAGGCCGTATGTGACAGTTAGCTTTTGGGTCGCTCTCCACGTATCTCCAAAATAAAAGCCCCGATACGTCTCCTTTTGCGCCACCACCGTCGGGACCTGCGCTTCACCGTAGTTGTGGTTGAACACACTCGACTGGTTCAGTCCGTATCCCAGCAGGAAATCGGCGAAGGAAATGCCGGTGCCTGCCGTGGGCGAAAGGGCCTTGTCGGCCGTCCAGTGCCCATCAAAAGCGAAGGCGCCGCTGGCAATGTTCGTCTGGGCGTAGTTGTCATACGTCTCAATAAGCTGGCCACCAAACACCCATGTGTGACGTCCCTTGATCCACGTAAGACTTGGCGAGAAGGCAAACTGCGTGTCGTGATCAGTGATGAAGCTTTGGCCTTGCGAGCAACTTACGTTCGGGTCCTCAGGGGTAAAGCATGGCGTGAACGGTGACCGAGCGGCGGCGAGAATTTCATCGTTGTAGCTCGATGGCCAGCCATATTGAGTCAGATCGAAACTCGAGTTCGTCGGAGAACGCAGGTAATGGAAGCGGCTGGCGCTGAAGTTGAGGTTTAGAATCAAATTCGGCCTGATGATGTTGTTGTAGTCGATCGCCGCGGCGTTTGTCTGATACGTTTCAGAACATTTGTCAGCGCACAACCCTGTCTTGAAGGGATCTAATGGTAAGTCCTTAAGGTTCCAAAAGTTATAGCGGCCAAAAATATGCTGATTCGCGGTCAGATTGTGATCTACACGGGCGACGTATTGATTGGCATCTCCGCCTGAGGCTCCGGCCGCCGTGTAATTGGCCGTGTCATTGTCGTTGGTGGGCATTGGAATGAATTTCAGTTCCGTCAGCGCCGCAGGGCTGATTCTTCCCATCGGGATCGTATTGTTGAGAAATTGCGTCCGATCGCAACCGGTACGTGTGGCGACGCATGCCGCGCTCACACTGAGCGGATCGAAAATTGGATGAGTCGCCGCTGGAAAGATGCCGGACCGCTCGTCCACGGTGGGCACTGTCGTAGTAAATACTGAGGATGCCCGCTGACGGTAGGCGTCCCACGCGAAGAAAAAGAACGTCTTGTCCTTGATAATTGGGCCGCCAACTGTGGCACCGTACTGGTTCTGCACGTAGGGAGGATTTGTCGCCAAAAAAAACGGCTTTGAATTGAGAACTTTGTTGCGGAAATATTCGTACAATTGGCCGTGGTATTGGTTGGTGCCACCCTTCGTGCTGAGGTTGACGACCCCACCGGAAAACTTACCCCATTCCGGCCCCAGGTTGTTGTACTGCACCTTGAATTCAGAGATCGAGTCCTGATCGGGAAGCAGAACAGGCAGGTTGATGTAGCCGATGTTGACTGGCTGTCCGTCGAGATATTCGGCGCTCTGGTTGCCGAACGAACCGCCTACCTGGTAATTGCCCCAGCTGAAAGGATTTGGGCCCACTGGCGAGTTGCCGGCCGAGGTACCCGAGCCATTGCCATCTGCAATGGCCGCCGGTGAAAGCGTGATCAGGGTGAAAACGTTGCGGCCATTTAGAGGAATCTCATTGGTCTTGCGTTCATCGACCACTTGGCCGAGCGATGTGGTAGTGGGAGTTAGAAGGGGGGTCTCTGCCGTTATTTCAACTGTTTGTGTGACCGCGCCTACTTCCATTGGAACGTCGATGCGAACCGCCTGTTGCACCTGCACAACGACGGGATCTCGTTTGAAGTGCTTGAACCCCTGCTTCTCCACATCCAAAACATAGGAACCGGGAGTCAGGTTCACGAACGAGTACAACCCGTCCGGGCCGGTCGTCACCGTTTGCTTCGTCTCGGTGGCGCTGTTCGTCAGAGTGGCGGTCGCGTCGGGCATCGCGGCACCTGAAGCGTCCGTCACCGACCCGGAAATAGAACCGAAAGTCGATTGTGCGGCGACGGGAGCGCTGAACGGAACAAGCCAACAGAAAACAAGCAGTACAGCTAGCGAAGACACAACAAAACCACGAGCACTCAGATTGCGCATTTTCCTCATCCTCCCACCCCAGAAGGCATTAAGGTCGCAACGCCTAGTCGCTTACAAGCCCACCCGTCTAACAGTTTGCTACTTAACCAGCAAACACAGCCTCTTCATCTTGATAAACATTTCGAGTTCGACTGATTACTTCAATGGATGCGAATTTAGCGACAAGTGCCTACCCCTTGTCAAGTGAAAATAACGATTTTCTAACTGAATATTTACACTTATTGAAAAATATCCGGATTGTTGGAAGATTCGCGCATGTTGTGCGGCTCGCATGCGACGTGCGAGCGCTATAACTGACTAAGCTGTATCGAGTGACGCCGTTCTCGCACTTCGCGAGCCATAGAATGCGAAATAGGCGATGTATATATAGCAAAGAGCCGGTAGGAAGAAGGCATGGTGAAGCCCGATCCGGTCCGCGAATACGCCTTGTAGCTCGGGGATGATCGCGCCGCCGACGATTGCCGCCACCAAGACTCCCGAACCTGCCTCGGTAAGGGGGCCGAGGCCTTCGATCGACAGGGTGAAGATACTTGGGAACATCACCGAATTAAAAAACCCAATCGCAAGGATGCTCCAAACGGCGACCGAGCCCAGACTGAGCATAGAAGTGCTGACCAGTAAAAACGCCGCGATCGCCGCGGCGCCAAGCACGATGCCCGTGCGCACTTTTTGCAGCACGCTGGACCCAATGAAGCGCCCAATCATTGCGCCTCCCCAGTAGAGCGAAACATATCGAGCAGCGGTCTTAACAGACATCGCTCCAATTTCCGGCCGGCTGAGATAGTTAACAAGGAAACTTCCGATCGCAACTTCCGCCCCGACATACACGAAGATTCCGATCGCTCCGAGAACGAGGCGACGATGGTGCCAGACGCTGTCTCTGATGCCGCTGATCGATGCGCTCTTTCTAGCCGCGGCGAAGGCTGGCAGGTTAAATTTGGAAATGGCCACGCCTAACAGAAGCAGCGTCAGGGCCAGGCCCAAATATGGCAATTTTACTGACGAGGCCTCGTGCAGTCTGTACGCATCGCGGGCGAGCTGCGGCATCGCTCGCATTTCCTCGGAGGTCTTCGGCGCGCTGCTCAAAATGAACAGACTGCCAAGTAGTGGCGCGATGGTGGTCCCAAGTGAGTTGAACGCTTGGGCCAGATTTAAGCGGCTAGCGGCCGTCTTCGGAGGACCCAGAACCGCAACATACGGATTCGCGGAGACTTGCAGCACCGTCATCCCCGCTGCGAGCACAATCAGTGCCGCAAGAAACAGGGGAAAAGATGGAACGCTGGCAGCGGGAATAAACAGTGCAGCGCCGAGGGCCATCGTCAGAAGGCCAGCCGTCATCGATCGTTTGTAGCCGGTATGCTCGATAAGCTTGCCGGAGGGAATCGCGAAAATGAAGTACGCAGAAAAAAAACAAAACTGGATCAGAATCACTTCAGCGTAGTTCAGATCAAAAATCGATTTCAGATGCGGCACCAAAATATCGTTTAGGCTTGTGAGCAGCCCCCACATGAAAAACAAAGTTGTGACCATCGCCATAGCGGTGCGATCGGTTGACGTTAATGTTCCAACAGGTACGGGCTGGCTTACGCTCGGTGTCGTCATCGAAACTAGGTTCTCCTCGCATGCTGTTCGGCACGAACCTCAAAGCAGGAAAAATCTCCGCGATTCTGCAAACGACATGTTAATCTCCAGCGCTTTGAATCCTGTCTCTCGAGGCGTCGCATAAGTTAGCGCCACGTTCGCAGCGAAGCCGGATTGTACGTCCACGATGCCCCCGAAGACACAGAGATTAGGGTTCAGATGATGTCTTAGTGAACGCACCCTGTGATTTTGCCGTCGTTCATGAAGAGTGACAAATTGAGCATGCCGAAATCGAATGACTCTCTTGTCGTGGGCGTCGATGTTGGGGGAACAAAGGTCGCTGCCGCCCTGGTGGACTCGGCGGGCCAGATTCGCGTTCGCAACCGTTCAAATATGGTGGCGAACGCAACCGCCTCCGACGGCCTGGAGGCAGTAGCGTCGATCGTCCGCAAGCTGATTAGCGAGCCGGCGCTTGCTCCTGACGTTCGCGCAATTGGTATCTGTGCCCCAGGGCCGCTCAACCCGGAGGCGGGAATTGTGATCAACCCGCCCAATGTCCCATGCTGGCGGAATTACCCGCTAGTCGCCGAAGTCGAGCGAATTTTTCAAATGCCAGTGAAACTCGACAATGACGCGAACGCTGCAGCGCTGGCCGAGGCCACGTGGGGCGCCGGACGCTCCTATCGCTCGGTCTTTTACGTCGGAATCGGCACCGGAATTGGGACCGGCATAGTATTCGACGGGCGTATCCTGCACGGAGTTTCCGGTGCGGCCGGAGAAGGCGGGCACATGGGAATTGATATGCGTGGCCCGCGCTGCAACTGTGGCAAGCGCGGCTGTATCGAGGTGTTTGCGTCCGGTCCGGCGATCGCCGTCAGGGCGCGCCAAAAACTTCAAGCTAACCCGAATTCGACGCTTCTGGAATTGTCGGCCGGTAAAGTTGAAGCTGTAACCACCGAACTGGTGGCTCAGGCAGCTGCAAATGGTGACCGCCTGGCGCTGACCGTGATTGATGAGGCCGTTGAGATGCTCGCCTACTGGCTGGGTAACATCGTCGACCTGATCGAGCCCGACGTCGTCATCATCGGGGGAGGCGTCGCTCCGATGCTCGCACCTTATCTGGATGGAATTCACGCCCGTTGGCAGGGTGCCTGCATCAATCCGCGAGCCCAAGTGATCCCCATCATTCTTTCTTCCTATGCGGATGACGCCGGTGTTATCGGAGCAACTGCCCTTTGTAGCACCCCGAATTCTTCTGCGACACAAGTTTCGAAGGAAGCTCGTTGAAACTAAATTCCATTGTCATTCGAAGCGCAATTGTGGGAGCCCTTGGAGGGCTCCTTTTCGGATTTGACACAGCCGTAATCTCCGGCACCACCCATTGGCTCACGATTGCCTTCGGACTCTCGCCCGGTGAACTCGGCCTTACTGTTTCGATCGCGCTTTGGGGAACTGTCGTCGGTTCGATCTTCGCCGGAATTCCGGGGCAAAAATTTGGGGGCCGCGAAACTCTTCGAGTCCTAGCAGTCTTCTATGTGATATCGGCGTTAGGATGTGCGTTCGCCTGGAGTTGGTCTGCGATCTTGTTTTTCCGGTTCATTGGTGGCCTCGCAATTGGCGGTTCATCCGTACTCGGCCCCGTATACATCGCCGAGGTCGCTCCGGCAAAATGGCGCGGCCGGCTCGTGGGATTGTTTCAGATCAATGTCGTCGCCGGCATTCTGCTCGCCTATTTATCGAATTACTGCATTTCAAGGCTAGGGTTCGGCCCCAGCGAGTGGCGCTGGGAATTCGGCGTCGCAGCCCTCCCCTCGCTTCTATTTCTGATCATGCTCTTTGGCATCCCCCCCAGTTCGCGCTGGCTTGCCACAAAGAACCGCGTGGACGAGGCGCGCGCGGTCCTTCAGTTGGTCGGCTCCGAGGATCCGGAAACCGAGCTGCGCGAAATCGTCCAATCGATTCAGTCGTCCAGCGACGAGGCTTCGGAGCCGCTGTTTTCGCGGAAGTATCGCTTGCCAATCTTCTTGGCAGTATCCATCGGGATATTCAATCAGCTTTCCGGTATCAACGCTATTCTCTACTACATGAACGATATTTTCGCCTCCGCTGGCTTTACGCGAGTCTCGGGGAATCTACAAGCCGTCATGGTAGGCGCGATGAACCTGTGCGCAACGCTATTGGCCATGACGTTGATCGACAAGATCGGGCGTAAGACGCTTCTTCTCATCGGCTCGGTCGGCACAGCCGCTTCTCTCGCTGGCGTTGCGGCCATTTTCTTTTCGCAGAGTCACCGCTCCTACCTGGTTTGGTTGCTGATCGCCTACATCGCTTTTTTCGCTGTCTCGCAAGGCGCCGTCATCTGGGTCTATATCAGCGAGGTGTTTCCAAATCGGGTGCGGGCTAAAGGCCAAAGCTTGGGTAGCTCGGCGCACTGGGTGACGAATGCGATTATTTCGGGGACTTTTCCGCTCCTCGCCAAGTCGTCGGGCGCTTACCCGTTCGTTTTCTTTGCCGCGATGATGGTGCTTCAGTTCTTCGTCGTTCTGGCGTGGTATCCGGAAACCAAAGGAATTACGCTCGAACAGATGCAGAGCCGAATCGCCGGAAACTAGCAGCCCTTGTCCTGCGGATGACGAGCACCCTCAATCTTTCGTCAAGCGGGAGCATGCGTACGCCATTATTTGACTCTCGCATTTCGAGGCGTACCGGTAGCTCCCGTACGTAACTGCTTGGCTGATTGGCCCTGATTTCAGCGAAAGTTTCGCGATGATATCTGATATTTAAACAATCTGGGTCTATACTTCCCAGCCCGGAGACTTGTGTATGGCAGGTCGCAAGGAAAATTCAGAACATGAAAAGCCGCAGGTTGTAACTCTCAAGGCGCTGGCGGCACATGTTGGACTCACTCCTGGAACCGTTTCAGCGGTTCTAAATAATTCCCGCGCCTCTGCTTCGGTTCCGGAACGCACCAAGAAACGCATTCTTGCGGCGGCGCAGGAGCTCAAGTACAGGCCCAATTTTCTAGCGCGATCCTTGCGCGTAAAACGAACCTATACCATCGGCGTCATCGCACAAGAAATCGGCGACGTGTACGGAGCGATGGTCATTAGCGGAGTAGAGCAATATCTGCGTGAACGCAATTATTTTTTCCTCACCGTCATCCAACGGCACGATCCTCGACTGTTGCAATCCTATTCGCAGTTGCTGGTCTCACGCGGCGTGGAAGGAATCATTACGGTTGATACATCCATCGAGCACCACCCATCATTGCCAACCGTCGCGATCGCCGGTCACAAGCGCATGGACCGCGTAACTAACATCATTCTTGATCACCGCCTCGCCGTCCGTATGGCTCTTCGTCATTTGGTTGACTTGGGGCATAAGCGCTTCGCATGCATGAAAGGACCTCCGGCAAGTGCTGACACGGAGGCGCGATGGCAGGCGATCTGTGAAGTCGCCGGCGAATTGGGAATTGAAATCGCGTATCAGTTTGCTCCCCAAACGGAAATTGGCGCGACGCCCGAGCCCGGTTACGAGGCTACAAAGGAGCTTCTCGCGAAGTCGCGCTGCTTCACCGCCTTATTTGCCTACAACGATTTGTGCGCGATTGGCGCGATTCGCGCGCTCGACGAAGCCGGACTTCGAGTTCCCGAAGACGTCTCTGTAGTGGGATTTGACGACATTCCAGGCGCCTCCTATTCCAGGCCAAGCCTCACAACCGTTCGCCAGCCAATGCAAGAAATGGGTCAACTCGCCGCGCGGACCCTCCTCGATCAAATTGAGAAGCGCGCAAGCTATGTCGAGGAGATCGCGGTCGAGCCTGAACTGATCGTGCGGCAGTCCACCTCGAGGGCGCCTGCGAAAATCGAACCCTGAGCGTTCGCGAAGCAAACAGCAAGGTGGTTCGGTTGGTGATCCCAGCGTAAGTAGCCTGAGGAACACGAAAGGAAAGGCTCGATGCTCCCTCAGGTTTTTTCAGCTGCAAGAAGATCAAGAAGCTGTTGGTAGGGGCGGTGGGGATCGAATTTATCAAGGCGCAGAATCTAAAGGAACTCTGCGGAATGTGTTGTAGTCGTAAGTCGTTTGTTGTCTTTAAGAGACTCGCTGTTGGCGTTGTGCCCGATAGATCCTGCACAACGTTCGCCCCGTCGTAGAGATAAATATCCGGCGGGATCGATGAAGTGTTCACGCGAACCGACTCATGAGGCGCCGCAAACTTCCTCGCGGACGCGCTGGGCCGCGCGCTAGATTTGACAGATGCAAGCGCGAACACGCGGGCTCACTACATTTATGAGCCCTTAGGCAACACTACCGTGGACGTTCGACGAACCTACCGCCACACCGGCCGAGAGAATGACGGTACTGGGATCGTAGCTCCGACATAAGAGAGGCCCGGAGCGTTGCACGTTATGAGTGATACGATGTTCACAAGAGCTTCACTCTAAACTGGATTCGCTCGCGCTCGTTCAAAGAGTGCTTCTATTTCAACATCAGTGCGGCCTTTGATTTTTAGATCGGCCCTCAATTCCCCTTCGGACAGGAAATCCGAGGTTCGCATGAATGGGCCTTTGAAGCCTTGCGGACTAAGTAAGAAAACGAAGAAATGTTCTGGCTCGACCCCCTTTACCTTAGCCACGCCCCATTTGTCATATGACATCGGTCAGCTCCCTTAATTGCTGAGTCTGGGCACCAACGGTGACCGCGTCAATAGCTCGGCGCCTGTGGAAAAATTAAGAGAAGTGGAAAACGCTTGTTAATGATCAAACGCTGACGTGTAACCGCGCGGGCGAGATGTCGTCCCATCCTTCGAGAGCCATTCCTTTAGCTCCGACGTCGTTTTGCGATACACCTGGCGGGTAGTCTCCTGCCTCCCTACGGAAGCTACGAAGTTTCGGTTGGGAAGTTTCGTGCTGCAGGATTTTATCGCGTCATGGATGCCACTTCCGCCTGACTCCGGGTCGATGACGGGCAACTCGGAAGTATTGCTGCAACGGGTGCTTAATTTTTTGTCTGACTTACGGGGGTTCATCTCAAAACTTGAGTCCATTTAGAGTCCATTTAGAGTCCATTAGGGTCCAATTGGCGCCAAAAACGGCGTTGTAACAAGCCAAGATGAACCAATGAGATAGCAAATGCTGTCTCAATGTTTCACGCGTTACAACTCAAGTTCGTTTCCGACCGGATTACGTCTTAGGCGATGCAAGGTGCCGGCGCGGTGGTATTAGTGAACGTCATCCGGATTCCGTGCTTCGGGCGCAGAATGACCATCGGACGAGCTTCAATTGTTTGGCCCGGCGCCAGCTGAAAATCGTATTTTCTGAGCAGATCGCTCAAAATCATGAGGATCTGCAGCATCGCATAATTTCCACCGATACAGCCTCGCGGTCCGCCCCCGAAGGGAAGGAAGGTGAAGGGCGTGCGCAGCTTGTCGTTCGCTTCGGTGAAGCGCTCCGTATCGAAATTCTCCGGATTCTGCCAGTAGCGCGGAGCATGATGCGCACCGTACACATACACAATGACCGTGGAACCGCCGGGTATATCGAGGTCGCCTACGCGGTCGTCCGCGACAGCCATGCGATCAATCATCCAAAACGGCGGATAGAGGCGGAGCCCTTCCTGAATCACCTGAGTCACAAATTCGAATTTGGGAACGTCGGTGTAGCTCAGAGGTGCTTCGCCGAGGACGGTATCAAATTCGTGCCTTACCCTTTCGAGACAATCCGGACGTGAGCTCAAAAGATAAAAAAGCCACGATAGCGCATTCGATGATGTTTCATGGCCGGCGACCAGAAGTTGCATACTTTCACTCAGGATGAGCTTATCGCTCATGCCTTCGCCATCGCTGTAACGCGCATCCATCAAAGTCTGCAGCAGATCGTGTCCGGGCGGTTCGTTGCGCCGCTTCTTGATGTATTCGAGCAGAACGGCGTCCGCGCGGGTTCGCATTTCTTCGTGCCTGCGCAGTTCCCCCGACACGGCGAACCAGGGATTCAGATAGGGCTGAAGGGTTTGCCGAACAATGAATTCCTGGACGGTGCAGATGGTATGGCTGACAAGATCGATGTCTTCATCCTTCAACCGTGCGCCAAATAGCGATCGGGCGACCATCGCGAAAGTAATTTTCATCAGCTGGGGGTAGATATCGACGGGGCCGCTACGGGCCTGTCTGTCGAAGTCCCGGAGCGACTCGGCAAGGGAGTCTTGCATGATTGAGGACAGCGCATCGAGTTGCGTTCGATCAAAGCCTTTCTGGATGAGACGCCGCTGTGTGCGCCAGGCTTCTCCGTGGGTGGTGAGAAGACCTTTCCCCAGGAAGTGGCCCATGCGCTTCACTTGAATTTCGGATTTTTGGTAGTTCTCCGAATTGGTCTTTAACACGTGCTGAATGACAGCGGGATCGATCGTAACGATCGCTTCTTTGAGGCCACCTAAATAGATCCGGAATGTGTCGCCGAAGTTTTCGGTGTAGCTGGACAAAACTTGCACGGGATTGCGGAACATCGCGCGAGAATCCGCAAAGCAGCGAAATCGGGAAACAACGGGCATAGGAGTGGATGAGGTCATACCCAGCCATCCTGATACTCGCCTGGAACCGCAGGTGATTTCAGGTTACTCGTAGGAATTAGTAGCGCGGCCATCGGTAAAGATGAAATGCTCAAAATCAGTTTCCATTCCCCAGTTGCTTCAAGAGTATCAGATGATGCCGGATTGCCTGAGTCATGGTGGAGTGCTGCCGATAGGGGACCCCAAACTCTTCGGCGGTCTGCTTCACGATCCTGGTCAGCGGAGCATAGTGGGTATGGCACACGAAAGGGCAAAGATGGTGGACGATGTGATGGTTGAGCCCGCCCGCGAGCCAACCGACGAGCGGGTTTTCCGTCGCGTAGTCGGCTGTCGTCGCGAAGATGTGATACACGCCGTTGTCAAACTCACCACGATCAGTGGGAAAGTAGGTGGTGTCAATGGTGTGCGTCGTCTGGAACACAAGCGTTACCGCTAAACCGACGAACAAATGAACCAGGAGGAACGCCCCGGCGACGAGCAAAGGTGATTTCCCCAGCACCATCACCGGCAAGACAAGCATGTAAGTGAGGTAGAAGGCCTTGCCGGTAAAGAGAATGGCGTATTCGCGCAGAGAATGATTGGCGCGTTTCAGATAATCGTGGGACGGGAAGAAAAAGCTCTCGAAGTCCCTGAAGAACACATAGTCGAGAGAGAACATTGCATAAAAGAACAGCGCATAGATGTGCTGGAAGCGGTGCCATGGCGCTCGGGCTTCATAGGGTGTAAAGCGAAAGATGCCGCGTCCCGAAAGCGCATCATCTTCGCCGTGGAGATTGATGCAGGAGTGATGGCCGCGATGATGGAGAATGCGCCACATGTACGAGCTGATTCCGCACAAATCGAATACATAGTTCAGCGTTTTGTTGACGCGCGGCCGGGACGAGATGGCGTTGTGATTGCTGTCATGGGCGATGTTCAGCAAAAGGAATGTCTGCGCGAGGCCACCTAAAAGGTAGAGGGCAACAAACTTCCATGAATCGGGCTTCAGAGTATACAGAGCAATCCAGGCGCCCACGAGGACTGCCAGACCCACAGCGATCTTGACCCACATCGTGCGGTCCGCTTTGTGGGTAATGTTCTGGTCGGCAAAAAAACTTATCCAGGCGGCGACGTAAGACTTTCGGGAAGGAAGAGGCACCGACGGGTTCGGCAATCGGACGCCGCTGAGGATTCCGATGGTACAAGATCCGGAGTCTCGGGATCTTGAGCGATCAACACTTCGGATCCGAACGTCACCGGCGCCTCCGCGATCATGCTACTTGGGCCCGACGCGTTCCGTACGCCGCAGCCGGGGCCCTGACCCTCAGCGAACTTGGTGGCGCACCGCCGACAGCCTCGCAGCACGATTTTAATGCGAGCCCGTAAACGACAATCAAGGACATTCGGAACGGACGATGCCTAGTTGCGTTGTGTGAACAATAGGAGTGATGACGCATGGCTTTGTCCATAACGCTTTGTTAATATATAACCTTCAATGGACCACAATGAACCGGGCTTCCTGGAAGGGACCATAGAAGCTCGGCGGAGCTCCGAAATTCCCGTTCGCGCCTTTGTGTACCAAAAAGGAAAACATCCGTTCCCCAAGGCGTCGAGCGACGCTTATGCTGAGAAAATAGGCGTCCATTCTCACCGTTGGCATACCTTTCAGGGCAGCACTTTCCAACTCAATCACGGATCAGCTCGATGGGGAGAGATGTTTAGCTTACAGGCTTGGGTTCTATTCAAGATCGGAGGATCGCTGATTGATGGCGGCGTCAATTTTAGGCCACCTGGATAGGTTGGCAGATGAGCACCCGGACAAACTTCTTTATTCGTATCTTGATGTAAACGGCGAATCCGATCGAAGCCTACACCTACACGTCGTTTATGCGCCGAACGGAGGCGATCGCCGGATATTTGTGGAAAGAGGGTCGTTTCGCGCCTGGCGACCGGCTTCTGCTTGCCTACCCACCGGGGCTCGAAATGATCTGCGCATTCTTTGGCTGCGTGGGTGCCGGATTGATCCCTGTGCCGGTGTATCCCCCCAGTTCGCGTGGTTTCCAGAGCGCGTTATACAAGATGGTCCACATCGCAAAGGATTGCCAGGCGGCTGGGATCTTAACGAGCAGAGACTACCAGGCATCTCTCAAGACGAATCTCGCCAGAAGTGGAGTGTCGGCGTGCGGCATTGACGTAGATTACATTTCCGGTCTGCCGTGGATCGCTACGGAAGATTTCGTGGATGCGATTACGGATCGACCAGCTGCTGATCATTCGAAGATCTTGTTTCTCCAGTACACCTCGGGTTCGACGATGGAGCCCAAGGGCGTAATTGTCACGCACGAAAACATTCTGGATACGTGTCCGCTGGTGATCGACCATCCCTCGCCGGTCGTCGTTTCCTGGCTTCCGCAGTATCACGATATGGGACTGATCGGGTGCTACCTATATCCAGCGACTGAAGGGTGGCACAACGTACGGGTTCTCTCCCACCGACTTTATTCAGCGGCCGATCCTGTGGTTCGATGCGATGACGGCCTACTGCGCCACAGCGACGGCTGCGCCCAACTTCGCCTACGACTATTGCCTGCGCGCCGGGAGGCTTTCCAAGGAGAGCCTGGAGGCGTGTGATCTCAGCTCGCTTCGCGTTTTGATGTGCGCCGCGGAACCCGTAAAGCCGGATACCTACACACGTTTTCTGGAAGCGTTTCAGTCCTATGGACTGAAGTCCGAGAGCTTCTATGTCGCCTACGGGCTGGCTGAGAATACTCTGGCGGTCTCATTGGGCGGTCGCAACATCGTTTCCGTCAACAAACGTGCCCTCTCTCTCGGGACGGCCCGCATGACTACCGAGGTCTCTGAAATCGACGGGGCCACGCAGATTGTCAGTTGTGGAACGCCGCTGCCGGGTCTCGACGTTAAGATTGTGGATCCGGAAGGGCACTTCCCTCTGAAGCCAGAGCGTACCGGCGAAATCTGGGTCGCCGGAGGCGGTAAGTGCCGAGGTTACTGGAACAATCCCGAATTAACTCTGAAGCAGTTTCGTGCGCGGCTCGTGGACGATACTCCCTATGACGAGGGCTACTTGCGGACCGGAGATATAGGATTCTTCCACGCCGGCGAACTCTACGTCTGCGGTCGCATCAAGGACATGATCATTCTGCGCGGGCAAAACTATTACCCGCACGATATTGAGAATGTTGTAGAGAAATCATCTGCCCTGATCCGGCACAACTGCGTCGCCGCGTTCCAGATTCAGGAAGACAGCGAACCTGCGCTGGCAATCGTCGCCGAGGTCAAAAATCCCAAGGCGCTTCCCGACGCACGAAAGATTGCCGCCGCGGTCCGGAATTATCTCAACGTGGAAGTGGCGGTAATTTGCCTCATCGCGCCGCGTGCGATCCCGAGAACGAGTTCGGGGAAGATTATGCGCCATAAGACCAAGCAGATGTGGCTGCGAGGCGAGTTCACAGTTCTTTCCGAGTTTTCGCGGGAGAAAGACGCTGGGAACTCCTGCTGCGATTCCGACATGCATTCCACTTTCGCCGAATTGAAAGCCAGGTACAACCTGACTGGTAAGGAATCGTACAACCTCGTCGAAGCCGGCCTGGATTCCCTGGATCTTGTTGTGTTCGTGCATGAGCTCAAGGAACTCCTGAAAGATAAAGGCGCCGAGATGCTGGCGAGGCAGGTAGATATTGGCGTGATTCAGCGCGTCGGCGTAGCCGAGCTGTTTGGACTAGCCGAAAAGTTGAAACGGGCCCCCGAAGAGGCACTCGTTCATCTGCGTCATTCCCTTGCGGCTTTCCGTGAAGAGCAGCGGGCTGCTGAGAAGCAGCTGATGAGCAACGACAGGAAGCTCATCTTCGAGCCTGCGGCGCCTTTGGCCGTGCCGGAGATACCGATGCCGAAACACGTGCTACTCACCGGCGGGACCGGCTTCATCGGACCCTTCCTCATGAAGAGCTTGCTGGAACAGACACGGGCGAAGATTTATGTTCTGGTCAGGTCTTCCGACGAAGAGCAGGGTAAGCAGAGGCTGAGAGCCGCGATGGAGTCTATGGGACCCTGTGGGATAGATCTGATGGAGAATGTTCGAAGCTCGGGTGACCGCCGTCTGTGGCGATCTTGGACAGCCAAAGCTGGGCCTGACGCAGGACGTGTGGGATTTCCTGGCGAGTGAAATCGACACGGTATTCCACAACGGTGCAACCGTGAACTACCTGTTCAACTACGACCTGATGCGTGACGCGAACGTGCTGGGAACCAATGAGGTCGTAAGACTGGCGTTCGAGGGAAGGCCCAAAGAATTCAATTATGTCTCGACTACCTTCGTGTTTGGCTGGGCGGTCAAATCAGTCCTGAATGAGACCGACCTGAACGAGAATATGGAGCTGCTCGATTTTGGGTACAGCCAATCGAAATGGGTGGCGGAACAGGTGGTTGTCGACGCGCGCGGCCGGGGACTTTCCGCGCGGATTTTCCGGCCTGCTCTCGTGAGTCCTTCCGTCACGGGCGGAGGTAACAACTTCGATATCGCCGTTCGCTTAGTGGCCTTCATGGTGAATCACGGCATTGGCGTTGATACTCTCAACCAGGTCAGCTTTGTTCCGGCGGACATTGTGGCGAACAACATCGTTGCGATCTCTACCACTCGCGGTACAGCGAATAAGACTTACCATGTCACGCGGGACGATTATTCGAACATGATGGATATTACCGGGCTTATTACCAAAGCGACTGGCCGCCAATTCGAAACATTCAGGCTTCCCGACTTCGTTCCCGAGCTGATCCGCAGATGCCGGAAGGAAGATCTTCTCTTCCCGCTGCTGGATTTTCTGGTGGGTTCTGTCGACAACATCTCTGCGATGGAGTTCAAGCGCTACGACAGCTCTTCTTATCAAATGGCCCGCGATGCCTCCGTGTGGGGTAAAGCAGATCCGTCCCTGGAAGATACGGTCAACGGCATTCTGAAATTCATGTATCGCAAGGGGATCATTTCGGTCGCGGCTCGTGAGGTCAACGTAGTGTCACCGAGGGATGGGCTTGTGGACTGGACAGATGCCATTTCCGCTACTGCTTCTTAAACAAGAGCTTCTCCGTTAGCCGCTGGCCCGTTTCCAACGTGCCTGTGGTGGACAGTGTCATCTGCTGCCCTCCCGCGGAAACCACCCACCTATCCGTTTGAGTGACTTGATCGTTCCTTCGGTAGATCGCATCTACCGTCTGAGGATCGATCAAGTTCAAGCGTCACGGTATCGTTGCGCGAGTTCTTTAGATCGTATTGCTTTCCGTCAAAACGGGCGGTATAGCTGAAGTCACCCAGAAAACGGATCATACCGCTTCCGTCCGTCTCGATTTTGAGCACCAGACCTTGCCGCAAACGGGTCTTGCTGAGATCCTGCGTCCATTCACCTGCGAAGAGGTCATTGGCGACCTTTTTACCTCCGCTTCGCGTCCACACGGTGACCTGATCGGCGTGGCCCTTGGTCGCAGTGGTGGTCGTCAGCTCGTTCCCATCATTCGAAAGTTTTTCGCGAACCGTCGCCACAACAGTTCCGTCTTTTTCCTCCTTGACCTCCGCCTGCCGCTTATCGATCCTGCGCAGCTCAATTTGATTGAATGCGAGATTGCCTGGTGCGGACGAATCGTGTCCGTTCCAATTTGCTGTGAAATCGAGGTGGGTTTCGCCGGACATGACTACATGCACTCCGTCATGCAGAGGTGTTATGGAGAGCCGGTTCGGAGGATCGAGACTTGACTGCGCCGAGACGAGCGTCCAAGAGCCAATGCGCGGGTCTGCCGGCTCCAGATTGGATGGTGGCAAGCAGTACGACCAAAAGTAAGGTACGAATTGATCCTCCTAATCGGTGGGGCAAAGTTCTAGCAGATTCACATAGCTCCGTAAGTGAGTGTTGCGCAGATGTAAACTCGCGAAACTGAGCGCAAACGTAGGAACCGGCTCCGGACGGAGCACGTCTTCGTCCGTGTGGTTCTTTGGCGTCAGCGGAGAGTTTTGGTGACGACGAACTTGTGTGACATGACATGATAATAGCCATGTATGTGCGCCGTTTTTGGGTGTCAGGGATCGTCCTCGCAGCAGCCATCGCACTTCTTCCATTCTCTTTTCACGCGGAGCGCCGCCTGGAGACGGCAACCCGTGTCGAAGGGAGCCAAGCTGAAACTGTCCGGGAAGAACTGGTCAGTCGTTTTAGGTCGCCATTTGTGGACCGCGTTGTCCTGGTGATCGAGGGACTCCCACCTGCGGATTCGGAGGAAGGCGGGCAAGCGTTAGAAACGATCGTGGCAGGACTGAGAGAGCAGCCCGGCGTTTCAGGAGTGGTGTCCTATCTCGAGTTGCGCGACCCAATTTTTCTGGGCCGCGGAGGCGGAACGTTTGTTCTCGTGGGACTTACTTCGACCGACGGTCCAGTCGAATCGCTTGTTCCGGAGCTACACCAACTGGCAAGCACGCTTGAAAATCAACTGCGGGGCCGTTATCCGGCGGTGAAGCTCGAACTCACAGGCGAGATTCCACTGAATTTCGATATTCGGAAAGCGAGTGCCGCCGACGTGCATCGCGGCGAAAGCCTGGTGATCCCCGCGACCCTCGTGCTTCTGCTCGTAGCGTTTGGAAGCCTGATGGCGGCCCTGATTCCGTTGGCGGTTGGCCAGCTTGCGATTGCAACCACTCTGGCGATTACGGCATTCCTGGCCCAGCGCTGGCACTTGTCCATTCTGGTTCAGAATTTGGCCACCATGCTTGGCCTGGGCCTGGGAATCGATTACGCGCTCCTGATGATCAGCCGCTTCCGGGAAGCGATAGCCGCCGGGAACGATGGACCCACGGCCGGGGCGATCGCTGCACGTCAGGCAGGTCGCACGCTCTTGATTTCAGCCGCAACGGTAGCCATCGGATTTCTAGCCCTCTTGACGGTTCCGATCAGCGAAATCCGTTCGATCGGTGTCGCGGGATTCCTGGTGACGGGAATGAGTGTGTTGCTCACTAATACCCTGGTTCCGGCAGCGCTGGTATTGCTCGGTCCGCGAATTGATCTCGGCCGAATGCCCTTTACTGCAAAGTTGGATGAGCAACGTGCCGCAAGTACCGGAAATCGCTGGCGGCAATGGGGAAAGGTGATTGTCGCACATCCCTGGCTTGCTCTCTTTGTCGCAGGTACTCCTTTGCTTCTGCTCGCCTGGCAGGTCAGACGACTGGATACCAGTCTCCCCCGAGGGGATTGGCTTCCGCAGGCGGCGGAATCAGTCCATGCGTTGCACACCCTTGAACGGATGGATCGGGGCGGCGTTGTGGAATCGTTGCGCGTCATTGTCGAGCTTCCAACGGATTCCATCGCGCAAACAGACGCGGGGTGGGATGCGCTGGATCGTGTTACCAAACGACTCGTGAGTGACCCTCGCTGTGACCGCGTGATTTCTATCACGACGCTTGCGCAGGGCAACCGATCTTCACTTACTGATCTCTCGCGGGAGACGCGTCGAACGTTCCTGAGTAGTGACGGACGAGCGGC
Organism: uncultured Acidobacteriota bacterium; assembly: GCA_963721825.1. GTDB lineage: Bacteria > Acidobacteriota > Terriglobia > Acidiferrales > UBA7541 > Palsa-295. Next base: position 699,166 of record CAVRLE010000007.1, read on the forward strand.
GCTGCTTGAGGTGTTACCTGCGAGTTCGCTCTCCCTGCGCGACCAGGTCAACTGGGTGCGGGAGCTGCGTAGGACCGGCGCTCCAGCTCTTACCGGCGTGCCTGGCGCAACGCTTCTCGTTGGCGGCATCCCGGCACTCAACGCTGATTATGAAACGATTATCAGAGACCGCTTTCCGCCCGTAATGGCCCTGGTAGTGGGCGGGACGCTCTTTGCTCTGCTCTGCGGGTTCCGATCGATCTTTGCCGCCGTGAAGGCCATCGCACTCAACCTGTTCTCGGTGGCGGCGGCCTTCGGAGCATTGGTTTTCGTTATCCAGGACGGACACGGAAGCAGGTTCCTAGGAGTTCCTGGGGGAACCGGAAGCGTATTCCCCCTCGTTCCGATCGTCGCGTTCGCAATCGTGTTCGGATTAAGCATGGATTACGAGGTATTTCTGGTCGCACGGGTTCTCGAAGCCAGAAGGAGCGGGCTAAGCGAAATGGATGCGATTCCGGAGGGGCTGGCTAGAACCGCAGGCCTGATTACGAGCGCCGCCGCGATCATGATCGTGGTATTTGCGGCATTCACCTTCGGAGATTTCCTGGTGGTCAAGATGATCGGATTTACCTTGGCGGTTGCCGTGTTGATTGACGCGACGCTGGTTCGTATTGTGATCGGTCCCGCGCTCCTTCGTATTGCAGGCGATTGGAACTGGTGGCCTGGCGGACTCGCCACAGCGCGCAGGGCGCCAGCCATGGCGAGTCGCGAATGATATCTTTATGCGATGACAGGACAACGAAACACTTTCAGGTAAACAGCACGGGTTCCCATTCGGATCCGTGATGCCCTATGGATTGGACGACCACGCGAATCCTGCACCTTTCAATTGAGGTATAATCCGCGCGTTCAGGAATCGAGGAGACCAAACAATGCTGATGATAGGCGAACGCCTGCGGACAATTCGCGAATTAAAGAACCTTTCGCAGGGCGACATTGAAAAACGTACTGGCTTAATCCGCTGCTACACTTCCCGCGTCGAAAACGGCCACACTGTTCCGAGCATAGAAACTCTTGCGAAATTTGCACAGGCGCTCGACATACCGCTCTATCAAATTTTCTACGATGGCGAAGCGGAGCCAAAGAAGATCAAAGGGCTAGATCTTGATGGAGCACAGCTGTCCAACAGTGAGCGGCGCGAGATCGAGAGTCTCGGCCGGAAGTTCACGAAGCTGAAGGAACGTGACAAAGGGCTTGTGCGGATGCTGGTCGCGAAGCTTGCGCAGGCTACCTCGTAAAACGCCAGTGGGATCGTTATCGTCTATTGCCGGACTGCGGTCGCTCTGGCCTAAATGATTGCCACTCGCGAATTTGTTCGGACAGTTCGTTTTTCTCTCGCTCGTCTGTGGCATTTTCCCACCGACGCCTAAGCTCTGCCAGTCGGGCATCTACAAATCCGGCTCGTCCTGATTTGCGTTCTGCTTTGTCGCGGCTACCATATCCCATTCAGATTGCTCCCTTTTGATTTGAGAATATCGCTACTTATCCCAGCCTACTCCAGTCTGACGGCATCGCGACGCGAACTTTTCTCCCCTGCTACCTTAAATCGAAATTCACAAGCCGCTCATCCGACAGAATGATATTGGCGAATTCCACGTAGCCACGCTCCCGTAACACGAGTGATCCGATTTTCATGTCGTCTGCATCGATGTTGATGACGTACAAAAATCTCAGTAGCTCTGCCTCACCGAGAATGGCTTTGGACTTCTGAGCATCGAATTCTCGGGAGGTTCGTAGCATGCGAAAGTGACTGTGTATCGCGGGGTTGCAATTGTATCGTTTGAGCTGATCCATACAACTCGCACGTGTCCTTCTTGAATCATTTGTATCCTGAAGATTTCTAACAGTGGTGGATTGTACGACTAAGCAAAGCCACAGCCAATCGCCCGGCACAAGCAGAACCGTTTGTATATCCCTCCCGGCGTAACACGCGTATCATCGAGTTGTCTCACTAGCATCTTGCCGTGCCCCCCGTTGTTTACCCCGGCTTCTTGCAAAATCAGACGACTCTGTTTTGGAGTGCAAGCCAATGACATTACGCGCACCGAATTTGAAAATGCCGCTCGGCATCCGTCCATTGTGTCTTTACCACGATCTTTCAATGATCCCCACTCAGGAGACGCGACAGCCGCGGAGGTTTCTTGAGGAAACTTACTATTGGTTTTTCTGTTCCGTGCCCGGTTGTAATCAGCACTACGATATGGTGCATGGCTATTACACGATAGTGAAGGGCAAACGCGAGGAAGGAGTGAACAAGCCCCCATGTCCCGACTGCTCGAACCGCCTTTACTTGGTGACGCGCGGCGCACTGAATGAAACCACAGTCTGGCGCTGCGCGAACGAGACGTGTCCGTCGAACAGAGGTTGAACGGTCTTGCGATCAAGGGCCGCAGCCATTAGGAATCAGCGCTTGCAGTTTTCAAGGCTGCCCGCACCGCCTCAGAACTCTGACATTAGCGCGTCCGGTTGTCACTCGTGCCGCTGAAAATTCCCGCACGAACCGGATCATTGAGGCTTTTTGCCCCCTTTTGCCCCGTCTCGCTTTTTGACTAAGTGCCTACCAATCAGGAAGATGGTTGGTAGGGGCGGTGGGGATCGAACTCCCAACCCCTGCACGTTAAGTTACTGAATCCACTCACCTGACGTCTCCAACTCGGGCGCATCTGGGCGCAAAATCTGAGCCACTCGTTCGACGGCGTTGCGCTGAGAATCGCCGATTACGTGACCGTAGACTCCCAGGGTGATTCTGGCATCACTGTGCCGCAGTTGGGCCTGAGCCACACTCGGCGAAGCACCGACTTCGAGTAGCAAGCTCGTGTGCGTATGACGAAATGCGTGGAGCCCGCAGTGCTCGATCCCGAGTTTCTCGAGGATTGGCCACAGTCCCTTCTGCACGACTTTGTTCGCGTTGTACGGACGCCCGAGCCGGTTGGCAAAAAGAAGCTTGGCCGGATTCGGACGCCATGCGGTGAGATGGTGCCGAAGAATCCCGGCAAGCGCCTCAGGCATCGGAAGCGGGGCTCGACTCGACTTGCTCTTCACGGTCTGAACACGTCCGCAATACGCGGAACGCCGAACGTGAAGAACCTTCCGTTCGAAGTCGATGTCGTCAAGCATAAGACCAAGAATCTCCCCAGCTCGAAGACCGGTCATCGCCGCGACGGCAAACATCGTGCGATATGGATTTCTCGCCGCCGCGATGATTTTCTTGGCCTCTTCCCCGCTGAAGAATCTGGCACCCGGACGCAGCGGTGATTCGGGAAGTGCCAGTGACCCGAGCTTGACCGATTCGGAGACATAGCCCCAGGACTTCGCGGTTGTGAGCATGCTTGAAAGTGTTCCGAGAATATTCACCACTGTCTTCCTCGAGACTTTGCTCACCAGCCGTGTCGCGAACGTTTGCTGCAGTTCCCTGCCAAGTTCATCAAGCTGCATGTTTCCCAGCTGCGGCAGGATATAGATTTTGAGATGCGATTTGGCGGCCTTCACGGTTGAAGGCTTGCGATGAATCAGAATCTCCGCTTGCCACTTTTCCGCGAACTCCGCGATGGACGCTACTCGACCTGGCCGATACTCTGGGGCATTGATGCGGGCGAGCCTCAAATCGAGCCGACGTTGAGCTAGCCGCTTTGTTTTCAGTTCGCGCTCGTCCCCAAGGATCGCGGACCGCTCGACCCTCCGAACGGTGCCGTCTGCCAATATCAGATCTTCGCGCCAACGTCCCACCCATACCCGTTTCTTAATCCCGCGTAGAAACACGCGGCCCTTCTGGTACCTGCGTCGCGCCATTGAGCCTCCGGATTCGAGACCCACTGACGCTGCTGCCTTCCCGCAGCGGAGTGTAACCGTACGCTCACAACCAATCAAACCGAATTGTGCTACGCCTGCCATCATTTCAGGCGCCCTCTTCGCCCGGCTCCGGAGTCGATAGAGGAATCGTTTCTTTCTGCGCGTCTAAATCTGAGGTTGGGCAGAAGTGGATTTCCGGTATGAAATAACGGAATGGTTTTCCCCTCTTGCCTTCGCCAACTCTGGCCAGTCTTCCCTCTGTGAGAAGTTCGTCGATGGCGCGCTGAGCTGTTGCCCTTGGGACCTCACCGCTCTCTATAAGGCTCTTCAGATCCACCGCTTCCGAGTCAGACTTCGGAGCGATGGCGATAATCGAATCTTTGGCTTCTTTGACAACCACTTCATGGGGCTCACCAAGGGCAACATATCCGTTCTCTCTGAATTCTACGAGAAGTTCGCCTGGGGTCTCTGAGAAGCGCGACAATGCGTGTAGTACCCGCATTGACCTTTTGGAGTTGCCCTCAGGCTTCCGGATGGAGACGACGATATCGACCGCGCCAGCGAAAGCCGAGCTGCCACGCCCGGAATCTCCGACATCACCACCTGACTTTCGCTCATGTCGAACAACAACAACAGCAATCCCTTCGCTTGCGGCCCGCTGCAAGGGGTGCATCGCCGCCAGAGCGTCGCCGGCATTGTTCTCAGCGTCTCCTATAAGTCCGGCAAACTGCGGCAAAGTATCGACAACTAGGAGCAAGGCGCCAACCCGCTTGCATTCGTCAACCGCTGCCGCAGCAATTACCGACCATGGCATGGCGCAGGCGTCACTGTGTAATAGCACGTGGAAGTCATCCCGGCCGAGGAGCCCCGCTTTCTCCATCGCCTGGCGGAACGAAACGGCGGGCTGCTCGGTCAAATACACCGTTGAGGTCTTCAGCGTGGGCTTGTCGAGGAAGTTGAGACCCTCGGCAGCCGCTCGAACCAGATTCAGAATGAGAGTCGTTTTCCCCATTTTGACCTTAGCCCCAACCTCGGTTATGGCACCCTTGGCGACGTACCCCGGTGCGATCCATTCGATGTTTCCCTCCGTAGACGCGGCAAACTCGACACCCGATCTAAAGGTGAGAATTCGTTTCTGCCCAACCTCTTCTCTAAGGGGGGCAGAAAGATCAGCGACTTCGCGGAGGACCTCGATGGCGTTGCCGTTGGCGTTCAGAATCTTCCCAAGGATTGTCTCGGCAATGTAGGCCCTTCGCCGCAGCTGAGCTTTTAGCTTGACGATCTCTACGTAGTGCCTGAGGTTGGTGACGCGCGGCAATTCATCCGGAACCGAGCTGAGATAGGCGCTTCCTCCAGCCGCTTCAAGCTCGTTTGTCTCGCTGAGAGACTCGTAGAGCACCACCATATCGTTTATCGGCTTGCTCTGTTCATACAGGCGTTTCAAGTGGCGAAACATTACTCGATGCTGTGGCAAGAAGAAATCGGTGGACTCAAGACAGCCTATCGCTTCCTCGACCTGCACGGCGCCAGCGCTCGCGAGCAAGATCGCCCCGATGATGGCGCGCTCCGCACTCAGACTATGAGGGAGGGGCGGATCGATTATGGAACGCTCCATCACGTGGCGACCCTACGAGCACGGCTGTCTGTTGGAAGATCGTCCCCGTACGCCGCAAGTTTGACCAAGTATGCGCTGCTCTCATGCTTCACTTGGTGTGATTTCAAGTTTTCCCCTTGCCCTGCGCTCGTAAGGCCGAGCTTTTTTTACGGCTCCGGTTGCCGTGGCCCGGCCGCCACTCGCCATAATTCCTCTCTCAGCGTGGCAGGAAGCTCCAGCACCTGGTTGATTGCCTCCGATTCCTTCGCGGTCGGTGCAACTTCGCCCCTCTCCAAGAGCGAATATCTAGATTGGCTGATCTCAGCACGGTCAGCGACATCGCGCTGACGGAGACCGAGAATCCCGCGCCTTATCCGCCACATACAGGTGCCCATATCGTCTTCAACTCCACGGTGGAAATCTCCGTTGGAGGGGCCATTTTAGTACTCTACGAATTAAGGTCTAGGACAGGTGGGACATGGTGGGACAGTGATGAGATTTATTCCGCGCTTTCTTCCAAAAGCCTCCTGACGGAGTCAGTCAGAATCATGCAAGAGCCGCTTTTTCCTGCACTCCGGCCCAGCGAGGCACGCTTCAGCTTGCCCTCGTCGAGCCATCGATAAATCGTAGACCGTGCCTTGCGAAAGTATTGCTGAGTCTCAGCAACAGTCAACATCGGATAGCGGGCCGGGTCCGCCACCTTCTGAGCCACAGGGACATCCTCAGCATTTCTACCTCGGATCTCCTCGCCATAAATGGTTGCCGCTCGGTTAAGGTTGGCTTTTGCCTCTGAAATCAAACTAGACTCCCGGCGTGCGAGTTCTGTGACCACCTTCGTGACCATTTTGGCAAAACCAGGCTCATTTCGGTTCATCCAAAAAAGACCCAACCAGTCGCGAACCACTCCTTGATCGATTTGCTCTCGAGCAAAGCCTTGGACTTCTTCATCAATAGCTTGTCGCTGTTCCGGGCCGAACCCCTTATGATATGCCGCAGCCTTGGCCAACAGATCCGCGTACTGCCCCGATGCTCGGTTGACACTTCCCTGGTACCAGGCGACGATTCGCACAAGGATCGCCCGTCTCAACTTTTTGTAAAATGGGATGCTTGCTTCAGCCTCATGCTCAAAAGTGCGTTGGGCCTCAGCCCGAAGAGTCAGAAGGCGTTCTCTAGAAATGCCTACAACTTTTGCGAGGATCATCCGCAGATACTCCCGCATGGCTTCTAACGACCGGATTAATCAATAGGTTGACCTCGATCCGGCGCACGGTTCTTATTGAACAGAACAATTCGGGGGAAAGCAATCTTCCGATGGTGGACGCGGAGCCGACACCTTGATCCAACTCGCTTCTACTGAATGCAATCACCGAGCTGTCCGTGAAGTCGCCGACGAGCTGAACACCATGCTTAGGAAATACAGCAGGGCCAAGGTGATTCTCGGCGGCTGCTCGCTTATGTTTTATTCAACAGCCATGCTTTGCTGACGTTTTCCCATGCGATTGCGCTGGGAGTCCTAGGAGGAATCTTGAAGTTCATCCCGGTGGCTGGGTGGCTGACTTCAGCGGCCGTGACTTATCGCTGCTGGCGCTCTCCCCCACTCTCACTGGATCTGGATTTTCAACCGCATCCTATGATTCGCATCTCGGCCTCCTTCGATCCGAGCTCTGTTAGGTTTGGACACCGCACAGTTTACTCGGCTCGTCGTGAGGCCGACTTCGTTATGCCATCACCTGTCTCAAAACGAGATAGGTGGTTCTATAAAAGGGGATGTCAACAAAAAAGCTTCTCCTTCGGCCGGTAGCCGAGAAGTTTTTTGTCTCGATATCCAGCCCACTGTTTGCAGATATGCCCCTCGATCGCTCGAGAGGTTTGGCTGTGGCTTGCTCTTCCGTTCCCTCGGTTTCATTGTCTCGTGGTGACAGCGCCGTCGATTCTTGAAACTTGGCAAGCGATTCGATTTCGTGGCAACCATGGTTCTATCCGAGGCTCGTAGCCTATCGCTATTTCTGGTTCTCCGAGGGGGCATAGCGTGAGAACGGTGACTCGGTGCCGAAGCACACAGGGTCGGACCACCTATCTGATGCTCCCCTCGAACCGAGCGTCTCAAGAACCGAACCGACCACCACTCAGGAGGATGGAACGACAGAGACGCTCAAGCTGCTTGCCGATGTAATTCGTTGGCGTCGAAGCACACTCCTTTCTTCCAGATCGTCAAAGTGATCGCTGCGATCTTCCGTGCCAGGGTGAGACGCGCCATTGCCGGTCTCCTTCCTTTTGCCAGAAGCCCAGCATAAAACTCCTGGAACGGTCCTGGTCGAGTGCTGGCGGATATCGCGGCACTCTTGAAGATATTTTTCAGATCGTGATTGTGGTTTTCGTTCAGGCCCAGCACGGTGACTCGCTCCCGGTTTCGTCGCAGTTGCCCTTTCACATAGTATTCGCCACTGTCGTGAGTCTCGAGTCCGAATCCGCTATAGGCCCACAGCTGTCGCTTGGTGCGAAAACGATGCGGGGTCTCGAGCAGCGCAACCAGCAACGCGGAACGAATCGGACCCAGATAAGGAATCTGGCAGAGCAATTTCACCGCGCGATGTTTCCGGCTCTCCGCCAGTAGATCGCGTCGCGCTCCCTGCCGCAACGGCTCCAACGCATCCAGCTGCTGGTAGAGCCGCTCGGCTCGCAGGCGAACTCCCGGTTCTATGATCTTGGCCAACCATTCCGCACGATGACGCGGTCGATACACAGCTGGGCCGCACAAGGTATAGCCCAGCTTCGGTACACGGCCTTGATTCGACTCATCACCCGCGTCAGATCTTTGGTGATCGTCAGATAGCTGCGGGCCAGCTCCTTCAAAGTGCGTACCCCGTTCTCTCCATGGTAGATCGGGGAGAGATGGTTGCCGCGCAAGAGTTCGGCCAGTTTCCGAGCATCGATCCGATCGCTCTTGCTGCCATCCTTTAACAGGGCATTTTTCCGGGGATCGCAGACCAGGACATTCGCAACGCGAGGCTTGAGCAGGTCATACAACCAGGCGGCAGAAGTTCCTTCTTCGAAAGTCACCAGCAAGCTGCCGCACAGCCCGCCGATGAACTGCAGAATGGTGGAATCTTTCGTTTCGAGGATGGACTCCAGGATCAGCTTGCCGGAGGAATCCATGACCGCAACCGAGATCGTTGCCTGATGAACGTCCATGCCAATATACTTTGCTTGGTTCACAACGGCGCTCCTTTCGGTAGGTGGTGATACGAGCAATCAAAACCTACCGCAAAGTGGGCGCCTTTTATATTGCGTGGTAAGCCGATTTCTCAACATCTATTCAACAGTTCGAATAGGACCGACAAAAGGCCAAGAGGAGGGAGTCACTATTTTGCCTGGGCGATAAGCTGGGCGACTTTAGAGTTGGGGCCGACGGGCTCGACGAATAAGATCTGCTGAGGGTTGAGGTACATGCGGTCTGGCTCGTGGAGCTCCTTGCCGCGTTTGATGAGCATGTTGCTCGATTGCTTGGTCTCGGGATTCGTCTGCGTGACTACGTAATAGACTTCGCTCAACACGGGTTGATGGCTTCCGTAACCTTGCAGGTGACCGAAGTAAACCGAGCCATTGGTAAGCAGCACCGCCTGATAGGGAGTGGAAAACTGAGCGTCATGATCACGCAGGCGATCGACGAAATGCCAGGCCGCCGCGGCGATCACCATCGCTCCCGCCAAAACCCAAACGAGTTGTAGAAGGGCGAAACCTCTCGCATTTCTCTTCATGGGTGGCTCCGTCAACAACATTTTCAAAATGGCCGGGTCAAGCTCGATGATCGTTGGCTCTTCGCATTCAAGCGCGTAGTGTCGGCAGCTTTTTGCGAAGCAGCGAAGCGCAAAAGATGGTTGCGATGGCCCCAAGCAGGAGCACTCCGGTGCCGGGCTCAGGCGTCGCAGTCGTGTTTCCATTGACTTCCAACATCACGTCGTGATCCGCATCATCATAGTTCAGCGTCCAAAACATGTTGCCAGTGAGCGTCGGAAGATCGAGCGAGTTGAATGTACCTGCGCGTGTGCCGCCGTAAGTCAGGAAGATGAAGGAATCACCAATTTGAAGAGGAATCGAGTTCAGGAGATCAGCATCCAGAGTCCCATTCAGAAAGATATTGCCGCTAACCAACAATGAGCTGAACTCACCTGCCCCGGTGCCGCCCAACAAAATATTCAGCGTGCCATCATTCTGAAAGTCGCCTAGGACGTTGAGCGTGCCCGGTGTTCCACCGAGGCCGGGAGTAATCGTTCCCGAATTGCCGAGAAATGCTGCAATCGTACCATTCCCGTTCAGCGCGCTCCCACCGTTCACGGTTAAGTTGGTAGCTTGGACAGTGACATTATCGAGCGTCAAGGTGCCGCCGCCCGTCACTCCTACATTCCCGCTGCCGCTTATGTTTCCTCGGATGACCAAGGACTGGCCATCCACTTGGGAAACAATCGAGCCGTTGTTAATCACGTTCACGGCGATCACCCCCGCCCCCCCAACAAAGCTGTTATTCACCAGAGTTCCACTGCCAATGATCGTGGGGCCGGGACCGGGGCCGAATCCAAGACTGCCCAGCGTAAGCTGCGCCGTATTTGTCACTGTTCCTTCAAGACCGAGCGTCGAACCGTCGGTCAAATTCATGCCTACGGATTTAAAGCCGAGCTGCGCATCCTTTATGGTGGCCCCGTTCAAAGCCGTAAAGGTGCCGTCGAGCGTCCCACCAGTTACCGTCGCCCCATTCAACGTGAGGCCGCTATCGACCCCCTCCATGAATCCATTGCTCACATTCACTGCAATTGTGCCCGAGCCACTAAGGGCGCCGCTGTTAACCAAGGTTCCGCTGCCATTGATCGTTGAGTTCGAGAGAAACATATTGAAATTGTTGATCAACGTTCCCTGCACTCCGACTGTCGAGTTGTTACCCAGAAACAAGACTCCAACGGAAGTTACCGTTCCTTGAGTCCCCAGTGTCGAACCGTCAGTTAGGCGAACGGTATCCATTGAAGACAGGCCAAGAGTCGCATCCTTTATGGTGGCCCCGTTCAAAGCGGTAAAGGTGCCGGAAAGTACCCCGCCAGTTACCGTCACCCCATCCAATGTGATCCCACGTCCGCTACTGTCTGCAAGGAACACCCCCGAGGTGTTATCCACATTGACTGCGATTGTGCCGGTACCAACGATCTGGCTGTTGTTGATCAGCATGCCGTTGCCATCGATCAGGCCGCCGAGCAGGCCGTCGATTCCCTTGGCGATGCCTGTTGAAAGCGACAACTGCCCGTTGTTGATTGCACCCTGGTTGATGGTAAGAGAAGCACCGCCACCAATGGATGTGTTGCCATTGAGCAGGGCTGCGTCAACCGTGAGACTGCCTGACGAGTGATTAATCAGCGTCTCTCCAGCGATCGTCAAACTGTCTCCGGAAGTTGTAATCACCTCGGACACTTGGGCGTGGGTGTTGAGCGTGACGCTCGATGCTAATGGATTGTTATTGTCAATGAATACGACGCTTACACTCGTCGGCACCCCGCCTGTCCATTGCCCCGAGTTATTCCAGTTGCCATCGCCCCCGGTCCAGACGGAGGTTTGGCCAAACGCAGCGCCACTGAAGAGCAAGTAACAGAGCAGGATGGCAACTCCGGAAATTGAGCGCATCAAAGGCGGCCGTTTGCGATGGGTCAACGCTTGATAAACTCGGTGAGCATTCTTCACTGACATTCTCCTGGTGAGAGACAATTTCGCCCTCAGACGAAACAGACCACGCAAAAGTTCTCTCTCGCCTGCAGGGAGCAAAGTGAGGCGACAGAAACCCGTTTAGAGCGGGATTTCCGATTTGGCTCGATTTCGGGCGCATCGTACGCCTCTCCTCCTCCTCAGTGGATGAGTTCTTCCAGATCCGGTGCGTTACGTCAATGTAGGCGGTATGAAGAAAGGCTGGTAAAAAACTGAAGGCCCAAGCGCCACATAACAGAAGTTTTAACTTGCGCTGTTTCGCTGTTACGGGCCAGAATGCTTCAATTCTTGCCTGTCGTTATGAGTATGCCGATTCAGGTCTTTCGATTCGGGCCCTTTGAATCGCGCCCAGCCAGCCGCGAACTCTACCGCCACGGCTTGAAACTCAAGGTACGCCCACAGCCACTCCAATTACTGAACGTGCTTTTGAGCCATCCGGGCCAGGTGGTGACCCGGGAAACGCTGCGCGAGCAGTTGTGGTCTTCCGAAACGTTTGTCGATTTCGAGCAGGGATTGAATACAGCGGTAAAAGAGCTCCGCGCCGTTCTGGGCGACGGTGCAAGTCACCCGCGTTACATACAGACGCTTCCGAAGCTCGGCTATCGCTTTATAGGACTTGTGGATGTTGTCGCGCGGCCGGTCAGTATGATTCGCGACGTCAATTTACAACCGGAGCCGGGAGCTGCTTCACAACCAGACGGTGGGGAGTCTTCAGCGACGGAGGAGCCTGAACTTGTGGAAGCGGGCGAGGAAGAAGTCGTCGAGACAAAGTCTGCCCGCGGCCCGTGGGCGCTAGGGGTCGCGCTAACGCTGATTGCGGCACTGGCAGCTGGCGGATACTTCTACTGGTCACGAATCCAGAGGCGCACCGAGCCTGCTGCGGCCGGAAGAAGGATGCTCGCGGTATTGCCATTCGAGAATTTGACTGGCGACGCTTCGCAGGAATATTTCAGCGACGGGCTCACGGAAGAAATGATCGCGCAAATGGGGCGCACCGATCCCGAGCATCTCGGGGTGATCGCGCGCACGTCGGTGATGCATTACAAGCATACCCAAGAACCGATGAACCAGATCGGAAAGGAGTTGGGAGCCGAGTATCTGTTGGAAGGGAGCGTGCGGCGCGAGGCGGATAAGGTACGAATCACAGCGCAACTGATTCGAGCCAACGACCAGTCGCACGTCTGGTCGCATCAGTTTGAACGGACGCCCGACAGCTTGCTATCGCTGCAAGGAGAGATCGCGCAGGAGATTTCCGACGCAATCGAACTCACCATCGGCAATCCACGTGTACCGCAGACCGCCCTGGCTGCCTCTTCACCGGCGCCGAAATCCTACGAGGCCTTTGACCTCTACTTGCAGGGGCGATACTTCTGGAATAAGCGAACGCAAGAGGGTTTTTACAAGGCCACCGACTGTTTTCAGCGGGCGATCGCGAAAGACCCGGGGTATGCCCGTGCCTACGCGGGGCTAGCCGATTCGTACGCGTTGATGGCGGCTTACTACGTTGCACCACAGAACGAACTAATCCCGAAGGCGCGCGCGGCGGCACTCAAATCATTGGAATTAGACGAAAGTCTCGCGGAGGCCCACACTTCCCTGGCGCTGATCGCGCAGAATTACGATTGGGACTGGCAGACAGCGGACAAAGAGTTCCGCCGGGCTATCGCGCTCGACCCGAACTATGCGACCGGGCAGCACTGGTATGCGGAACACCTCGCTTTTCAGGGCCGGTTTGACGAGGCGTTTCGAAATTTCGAGCGCGCACGGCAACTCGATCCACTTTCATTGATTATCCAGACGGACCATGCGGTGGCTCTCTTGTTTGCGCGGCAATATGACCGGGCCATTGCGCAGTTGGAGGCGGTTAAAGCGGTTGAACCCGGATTCTCTCGTGCCGGCATGGTTGGGCTCATGTACGCACGGCAAGGACGCACCGAAGAAGCATTAGCCGATGTGGCAAAATTCCCGCGCGAAGAGAAGCACATCTGCATATGGATTTGGCACTATCAGACTTACATCTATGGTCTTGCAGGCCGGCAAAAGGACGCAGAGGAGGCCCTGGACAAATTACTGGATTATGGGCGCCATGAGCCGCTCGACCCTATGGTATTCGTGGTGCCTTACATCGGAGTTGGGGACAAGGATAAGGCTCTCAGCTACCTTGAGAAATCAATCGCGGCACACTCACCTGGATTAGTATCGCTCAAGGTAGATCCCGTATATGACCCGCTTCGTGGGGATCCGCGCTTCCAGAGCCTTTTGCAACGAGTAGGCCTGGCCCAATAGGCAAGCGCGAAACTTTCGCCCCACGTCTGGCAAGACTTGGCGTCAGGGGTGAACTTCTACGAATCTGCCAACCTGAAATTCTTAGAGCGAATTCAAGAATGCGATCCATTTCTTCTTGCATCAGGTTCATCTGGAAACGCTGGTTGTAAAAATTTACCAGCTCGGTGAGGTTCTGTGCGGCGCCGTTGTGAAAATAGGGGGCGCGGGCGGCGAGGCCTCGCAGGATGGGGCCTTTGACGCGGTTTATGTCGCTGCAGAGGCCGGTGACGAGGCCTTTGCCGGGATCGGTGGTGTAGAACACGTAGGGCGTAGTTGATGGCGAGGTGGCGAATGGATTGGGGGCAGCCGCTGACGCCCCTCGAATTGATTCCGAAAGCGCGGGCTGCCGCGTTGGCCAGAGGGGAGCGCACAGTTTGTGATACCCGCGCCCGAGCGAAGCATCAAATCTCATAAAACAGCGTGTCCGTACTAGTCTAGGTGAGAGTTAGCCCAGCCAGCATCGCCTGAATGGCGGTTAAACGTACTGCTCGGAAACCGAAGTTCAGATAGGTGTCGATAACAGGGGTGGCTGTTGAAAAAGTCCCCTTTTCTCAAAATACGCAAAAATTGGGAGGTAGAAAATGTCTAGGCGACTAGAAAAAATCGTTTGTGGAGCTTCCTGACGCGTTTTAATTTTTGCGGATTTTTCGGAAGCGAGTTTTTCAACAGCCACAGGGAATATCACTACTTATCTCGTTTTGAGATAGATGGTGCGAAGAGGAGTGGCTGTTGAAAAACTCGCCCACTGGCGGGAGTCTTGAGGTGGGGTGATTTTCCTGCGGGGTATCGCGCTTTCTTTTTCTATCTCAGATCGGCACCGTGGCTGATTCTAGAGATCTTGATCTTAGGAAGCGAGCTAGTCGTTTCAAGTTTTGCGCTGTAGCCGCGAGAAAGAACTGCTCGCGAACATGCTTCATTCTTCGTAAGCGCACCCTGCGCAATCCGATCTGGTTCTTCAACTCCGCAAAAAGTGCTTCTACTTTCCGACGTTGGCGTTGCGCTGCCGCGAAAGCCGGAACGGTCGCCCGCTCTCGTGCCCGTTGTCGCGCCGCTTCGTGAACATGGATCGCAATTTGCCGATAGTGGCCGGTGGTGCACTGCGCTTTGTGCGCACACTCCCGACACCGTTTTCGCGTCGCCCGATAGATATGGTTTCGGTTGCGCGGGTTCACCCCAAGGTAGGTGAGTCGCTTTCCCGCGGGACACTGATAACTGTTCGTTTCCGGATCGTAGATGAATTTTTCGATCCCATACAAATTGGTTTTGGGAGCAGGACTCTCTTTCACGCGAATATAGGGAGTGATGTCTCGTTCCTCAAACCAGGCCAAAAGCTCACCGTTCCCATAGGTTGTGTCGGCGGCAACCGACTGTGGGAAGTGCCCGCGTCTTTCCGCTGACCGTGTGATCATGTCGCGAGCCGCCGCACTTTCTTGGCTCAGCCGGGCTGTCGTAGCCTGAACGCCTACAATTACGCAACTCTGGTTGTCGATCAGATAGTTGTTGAAGTACCCCAGCTCCGCAGGACGATCGCCCTTGGTCGAATAGGTCGAATCCGGATCCGTCGTCGATACCTGGTCTTGTTGGGGGGCTGGCTCTTCGACCGGGTTCTCTTGCTCAAGGTCCGCTAAGTACTCACGCACCGTGCCCTTCACGTGTTCTTGAGTGTTGCAAGGGAGTTCTTCTGTGCTGTGAGCGAATCATTTTGTTGTGCCTGTAGGTTTTGCATCGCGGCCACTGTATCTGCCGTGTTCTGATTCATGGTGACGAGGATCTTTCCTTGCCCTTTTAATATCTCAGCAGTTGCGCTTGTGCTCTGCTCCATGTGACCCAGTATGATCGCCTGTTGATTACCTTCGTGAATGCCATACCATAGGGCAACCAACGCGATAATGAGTTCCAGTCCGATGAGAATGATTACCCACACCTCCATTAAATAGGAACGTCCAGCCATTTTGAGGTCTCTCGCGGCAACGCTCGCGTTGTCCCTTCGGTCCAATTCACCCATGAAAACCTGTGCGCGCATGAGCTTGGCGGTGTGCAGTTCTTGCCAATAACCAGACTTTTCGATGTCCGTGAAGCACTCGTCAGCGTTCTGCAGCAGCTCTTCGGGCGTCATGTCCCTAATTTTCTTTTCCATGGCTGACAGATGACTCACTTTGCCCACGGCGGTTTGCGTGGGTCAGGCTTCGCGAAGTATTTGCGGCCAGCGCTGTCTTCTACGTAGACCCGGACCTTACGCCAGACTTTGGCGTACTGCTCCATTCCTTCGTGGTTGACTTTGATTCTTGTAGGTGCGTCTCCCTCGGATAGTTTCTGACCGCGCACCGACTCCATGAGAATGAAATGGGTACATTTCCCAAAACCCTTCGGTACCAGCATGACCGCAGTACTGATGAAAATCGGCCTGCGACCGACGTTTGCTACGGTCACGATTCCCATTTTCTCCTCCGTACGAAGTTCCTCCATGTGCCAGTTCACAAAAGCTTTGATTTTCGGCCGATCTCGCAGGTAGTTCATTACGCTCATGACAAAGCCTACCGTGCCGAGCACCATTCCAAGGATCGCAGCAAACTCAGTGACAATGCTGGCTCTCGTTTGCGCAGAATACGGGTAAAGGATTTGAAAGAGCCCCATCAACAAAACTGAACCAGCAAAGTTAGTGAGAATCATTCTTCGAGAGAACAGCTAGAATCTTGTACGTCTCCGACGCAGTTTTCTTTCCATCGAGGCTCACATTCCACCTCAGCTTCGCCTTGTCGCCGTTAAACTCCACCTCGATGTCGTCTACCAGTGGCATGCGACAACTCCGGTGATTTCCCGCATGTCCCGCCATGTGCTCCGCAAACTTGCTTTCACAGTTGACGACCGCGACCCGACCATCCGGCAAAAGAAGGGAATACGTTGCTCCTCGCACCTTGAATGAGACCTGATGGGCAGGCGTGCTCTCTCCGGTTGTGTGTGTTGACCCGTTGCAGGTTACGTTGGTGTCGCCGTAGCAGTTTACGTCGGTGTGGGAGTTCGATGACGAGTATCCGGCCACGACATACGTGTACTCGGTTTCATTGTCTTGGCGAGCGACTATCTTCACATTGAGTTTCTGCGCGAACGCCGGCGCCGTAGCAAGGATCAAAATCGTAATCGCGATCGTCCTCATTTGGGCTTGCCCCCGTCCCCGTCCCGCGTACGACGAATCTGGGATTTACTCCTCGGTTCCGAAGTGTTCAGTAACAAATTTGTTAAATTCGTCGCCGGAGCGACAGTTTGTCTCAGCTAGTTGCCGCGACTTCACCGTGCAAATGAGCGGAGCGACTTCCCAGTATTTTTTCTTCTTTTCGGAACACCAAATATACGAAGCGTTAAACGTGGCCTTCGAAGGCATCGGAAACCGTCTTACCGTTACAAAACGTTGCCCCGCGGTCTGTTGTCCAACTTTTAATCGTTTCAACGTAACAAGTCGTTGTGCTTACATCGAAGTGATTTGTGTAGCTCGCCGGGATAACAGTCTTGTAGCCGGCCGGTTCGGGAGATTTGTCAAAATCGTCGAATGCCTTTTTCGCTTGATCAGCACACATCCGCTGTTGTTCTAGGGTGGGTTGGGGTTGGGGTTGGGGTTGGGGTTGGGGTTGGGGTTGGCGTTATCGTTACCGCGGAGGCCGGAGGAGCAAGCGGCTTGGACTCGGTTTTCGAACAACCGTTCGAGAGAATTGCAAGCAACGCGAGCGCTACGGACCTAGCTGCGAATTTGCTGCGGACGCTCATGCCGCGATTCGAAACTGCTCTCATCGTGGGGACTCCTTCGCGGTAGCTACTTCTGTTGAACGATCTGACTCGGCTCCGTCGCAATAATCTCTGGCTTCTCCCGATGACTCGTGATCTTACCCGTAACACAAACCTGAGCGTCTTTGTATTTTGCCTCGGGCGTTCCGAACTTCGCGCGATCGCTGCCCCAAATCAGGACCGTGAAAACTTCCTTGGGATACGGCTCGTCGAGGTTCAGAAACGTTGGCTCACCTTTACTCTTAGAGGCGAAGTGTGTGCTCGCTACCTTCCCGCACACGGTTCGGACTTCTCCAACGTGATCTTTTGCCTCAGTTGCAGTGATCTTAGTGGTTTGTGCGGAGGCGCTGAATGCGAGCAGAGAAAATAGAAAACACGTAGCGACAAGCGAGCGAGGCGAATTCATGGGGGGACTGGGGCCTCCGCACAGCAATGTATCATCCGTTCAACTAAGTTTTCAATGAACGTCTTCCAGTCGGTCTTCGAGGTGCGACTAGGGCTTCAACGCGCCCTTACGCATGTATTGCGATAGATTGATGCTTTTGGTCTTTAACTCCGCTATAAGCGGATCTGGCACAGCGCAACTGGACTCCGTCAACGCGAGGCAGGTTTCTAGCTCACCAATTAGCATGCGACGATCCGTACTGTTCCACCTTTCCAAGACGTCTTGGAGGATGTCGGCGAATAGTGAGTTGGCCGCCTGTTCCGCCGATTTCTGGACAGCGACTGCGGCGCCAAGAAGTGCCTGCGTTGATCCTATCCATTTGGTCGCGACGTAGAAGCACGAATAAGGATCGTTGGGTGTTTCCCGGTAACAGTCGGTAACGATAGCCAGATCCTTTTCGTCTCCATTCACCACAGTGAAGAGCTTTGGTTGGGCCGCGAAAAGACGCACCAATATTGGAGCTACGGCTGACGAACTTGGATCCGCCTTGTCGTAGACGACCAGGATCCGCACAGGCTTGCCGCTTTGAGCCAACGCACTCGTGCTGAAAAATACTAAGGCTACAAAACCCAACATGATCTTCATCTGAATTTCCTTGCAGCAGCGAAGATTGACGTCAATCTCTCACTGCTTTTTCTCCGCATCCATCTTCTTCAAGGCCTCTGTACATTTTTGAGCTACGTCGGCACCCTCGTTGGCGAGTTCCTCCTCAGCTTTGACGTATCTTTCGTAGAGTGCGCCGGCGTTTTCACTCACCGTATAAATCAAGTTCGAGGCATCCAAGCAGGACTTTGATAGTTGCACGAATTCGAGAGCATCTTTCGTCTTCCCAGCCATCATCGACACAGTTGATTGCGACATTGCCGTCTGCGAGCATAAGAGTGCGTTTCGCGTTGCGTCGTCCAACCACTCGTTGAACGAAAAGCCGAGAGGGCCATTGAAACCCTGGGGATGTTTCTTGAAAGCCTTCACTGCGAGTTCCACAGCTTGGACAACGTGGCGGTCTTTCGCGACCGCATCGGTGCCATTCTTTCCCAACTGACGTTCTTCCTCATCAATCAAAGGCTTGTATTGCTGTATTGCACGATCCGCTTGGGTGAGCAGCAATTGGATTTCGTCGTCGGTTGGAAACGGCGTCTCCTTTTGTTCATGGATCACTGGCCCGAAGCTGATGACGATCGTTAGGAGAAATAGGGATCGAAGCAGTGGCATCTTGACTCCTCGCACGTCATTCCCGTTCTGCGGCCAGCAGGTTACGCTCGCAGCCTATGATTGGTCAATAACGTCTGCTAGAATCCGCTCAAATGGCTGATCGAGGAGACAGATCGAATGCTAATGATAGGCGAACGTCTGCGAACAATCCGGGAATCAAAGAACCTATCTCAGGGTGACATCGAAAAACGTACGGGCATGCTGCGCTGCTACACCTCACGCGTAGAGAACGGCCACACAGTTCCGAGCATAGAGACGCTTGCGAAGTACGCACAGGCACTCGAAATTCCGCTCTATCAACTTTTTTACGATGGTGATGAGGTCCCAAAGAAAATCAAAGGGGTAGACCTAGACGGGCAGAAGCTGTCCCTCAGCGAGCGGCGCGAGATCGAGAGTCTGGGCCGGAAGTTCACGAAGCTGAAGGAGCGCGACAAAGGGCTTGTGCGGCTTATGATCGCGAAGCTCGCGCAGGCCACCTCGTAAACGTAATCCCTTTATCATCTATTGCCAGCAGGTGCGGATCGTTCTGGCCTAAACGATTGCCACTCGCGGATTTGTTCAGACACCTCATTCTTCTCGCGTTCGTCTGTCGCATTTTCCCATCGACTGTCGCGGCGCGTGCCCCTACTCCTGCACGGTGAAGCGAACCGGCTGGATGTAGATCGCATTGCCCGTCTGAACGGAAATGTTGTAGCGGCCGGGTCTCACGTGAGGGACCCTCATGACGATCTTTTCCTCGTCTTGTTCTACGAGCGTGGCCTTGTAATCGGTTTTGTCGTCGGAGAGGAATACTGCGGAAACGGTGCTTTTTCCCAGATTCTCTCCCGCCACGGTCACGGTGTCATTCACTTTGCCGGACGAAGGATCTACACCCGTCACCAGCGGCGAGCGCTGCGCAAAGAGCAACGGGCCCAGCAGCATCAGTAGGGCCGCTGCGGCCAGAAGCGCCAATGTCGTATAGTAGCTGGCGACTCGTTTGCATTGACGACACACGATGCCGACCGAGTCAGACTCCTGCTCCACGCTTTCAATCGGCAACAACAGGCGGTGCTCACAGCCGCGGCATCCAAAAACGTAAAGCCGTACATGACTCACAACGAGGTTGATTCTATGCCCATCGGAAAACACCCGCCACGCGTGCCATCGCCACGAGGACCGAGACATCGCGTGGTCCCTAGGAGTTCAGCACAAGCAAATCTGATCGGGGGCGCGTATGCGGCACAAAGGGGCGCGCGGTGATCTGGCCCTGAAACGCCGGGGCCCATTTCCCGGGGATGCTGCTGCCGCATGATGGACAACACCCGTTCGGGGTCAGGTGGTAGCCGAGAATCAGATAGCCAAAACGCTCGATCAACAGAGTTTTGCAGTCGGGGCAGCGTGTGTTCTCCAGATCGCCGACCTCGCCCGGCAGATTTCCTGCATAAACGTAGCGGAGTCCGGCTTTCTTCCCAATCTCCGCCGCGCGTATCAAAGTCTCCGCAGTGGTATTCTCTGGATCAGTCATTTTGTAGTCTTTGTGAAACGCGGTCACATGCCACGGAATATCCGGCGACACGCCCGCTAAGAACGCAGCCAGTCGATTCAGTTCGTCGTCGGAGTCGTTGAACCCTGGAATGACCAGCGTAACGATCTCCAGCCAGAGGCCCAGCTCATGCAAGAGACGAATCGTATCCAGTATGGGCTGTAAGCGCCCGCCGAGCTGACGATAGTGGCGGTCATCGAAACTCTTCAGGTCAACCTTGTAAAGGTCCACCCACGGCCGCAGGTATTCGAGTACCTGTGGAGTACCGTTTCCATTGGAAACAAAACCGGTGACCAACCCCGCCGCCCGCGCTTCTTTAAAGATAGCCACGGCCCATTCACTTGTGATCAGGGGCTCGTTATACGTGCTGACGATGACCCCGCCTCCCTGGCGCGTGGCGTTAAGAACAAGGTCTTCCGGCGTGACACGCATCGGGCCAGCCACGGCGGCGGGATCGCGTAGGGCTTGCGAGGTCACCCAATTCTGGCAATAGCCACAATGCAGATCACAGCCGAGCATTCCGAAGCTGTAAGCCAGCGCACCTGGATAAGCATGGAGGAATGGCTTTTTCTCTATCGGGTCGCATTGGATCGCGCCTACATAGCCCCAGGGTACATACAGGGTTCCGCCGCGGTTGTAACGAACTTTGCAGACTCCAGGTTGGCCATCTGGAATCTTGCAACAATGCCCGCAGGCAAAACATCGCACCCAGTCGCGGTCGAGCTTTTCGTACAGTTCGCCCTCGCGAACATCTTCATAAATGATTTCGCGCAGCGTGTTCATACGTGCCAAGCGTAGTGGCGGGAAGGCCGTCAGGTATTTGCTTTCTGATACTTGTCGGGCTGAAACTTACCGCCGTCAACGTAATTCTTGTTGATCTCGATATACGATTGCCACTTCTCCGGCAAATCATCCAGCGCGAAAATGGCTGTCACTGGACAGACCGGAACACAGGCGCCGCAATCAATGCACTCAGTAGGGTCGATATACAACTGAGGCACTTCGTCGAACCTCGGGCGGCCATCTTCATAGGCTCGGCCCTTCGCCG
This sequence comes from uncultured Acidobacteriota bacterium, assembly GCA_963721825.1. Lineage (GTDB taxonomy): Bacteria > Acidobacteriota > Terriglobia > Acidiferrales > UBA7541 > Palsa-295. The sequence continues at coordinate 720,659 of CAVRLE010000007.1, forward strand.
GATGGATACAATCGACCGGGCACACGTCAACACAGGCGGTGTCCTTGGTTCCGATACAAGCTTCAGCGATGATGTACGCCATCGTGCCCTTCTTCTTTCGATCAGTATAACGCAACTGCCGGAGTCAAACATCCGCTGCTCCGAACAACCAAGCCGCATCCCCCAGACCCCGCCGCGGCCTCTTTATTGTCCGAGCGATGCGGAGTGACAGGTTTAGAGTTATTCTCGCTAGGCGCAATCGAGGAAGGCGTGGAGCTCGTGCGAGAGCGAATGGTGGCGCAGCTTGCGCAGTGTCTTGGCTTCGATCTGGCGGATGCGCTCGCGGGTACCGTACTCAGCGATTAGGAGATTCGTCCGTCCTAACCTCAGACTTCGTTGGATGTTGTACCTGCCTAAAAGCTGCTCGGTCCCCGACGGACTTGAGAAAGATGGGCGTTGTGGCCCAACTGGAATGATATGTGCCTGCAAGGGTCAGAAAAGGTGCTAACGTTGGCGTTACCGTCACAGCCAAAGCCAAGGATCGCAATTAACGAAGACAGCTACCCGACTCGGCGTGAGAAAGTAACCCAGATCTCGTCCGAGGAGCCACCAGCATGCTCGACGAAGAGTGGATCAAGAAACTCGAAGACGGCAGAAAAGTGAAATTCATCTACCAAGAACTGCCGAAAGCCGGAGCATTTATCACCGCGCAGGTTGCTGGGAATGAAGTCGTCTATTCGATCATATTGACGAAAGCAAAAAATCCGCTGAGTCATGAAGAAGTTGAGAGTCATTTCCAGGGCGAGCTTTCGAAGAAATAGCGACACTCAATTCGTGACACCAATAATGGAAGTTGCCATCGTTCCCGGACTGCCTTCGCACACTGTTACTCTTGGCCACGAAACGGTGATTCCTGTAACTGTCGCAAGAAAAACCCAAGGTAACTACACGTAGAGAGCTCCAAACTATCAGGTTGACTATCATCCTGCGTAGGTAGACGCTAGGGGTCTCCTCTCTTCAAGTTTGGCTTTATGACTTCTAAGTACGTAATCTTCAAACTCCGATCTGATGGATCTTTTGAGTGGATTGAGGCAGTCGAGGACGTGCTGGCGGCGAAGCAACGCTTGGAGATTCTGTTCGCGAAGGAACCTGGCGATTACCATCTCTGGGATTCCTCACTCCACAAGTTTGTAAACCCTTCCGCAAAGTCTGCTTCGTCTTAGAAACAATTGTCTTCCAGTGACCCCGTTCGTACACGCGTACCTGAGTGATCCTTTCCTCCGAGGAGATTCAGTGAACGGCTTCTTGCGTCGCGCCAAGCCTGTCGCAAGCGCATAAACACGAACAGTCAGTATTTGCGCCAGCTTACTGAAGATGTGTTGCCGGAAATTCTCGACAAAGATCATCAAATCCAAGACGGGCAAGGCGTACCGGAACTCTATGCGCCCCTGCTCTTGAATTTCGCCGCGCTTACACAAGCCGGACATTTTCCAGGCGCTGGAACATCTCGCAGCTCCGGATGGCACACGTAGCATTTTTCGTCGTTCGCACTGTGCTGCAACGATACCTTCATCGTATGGCCGCAGCCTTCAAATCCAAGCTCGAAGGTTTCGTTGCTCATCGGAGTATAAGTCTGGTGTCTGCCCGGCTCGTCGCCCGGCGTGCGCATTCGCCAGTAGCGGTCCTCTTGAACCCAAACTACAGAGTCTTTGGTTAGCTCTCTAAATGCGGCGAGAATGTCGATTCGGATAGCTAAGTTCCCGTCCTTATTGTCGTAAGTTGTGGACCGGCTCCCGAATTTCTCTGCTATCTCGTAGACGGCGGTATCCCGGTGGAGTTTACCCTGCCGTTTCAATTCTTTGAGCATCCACTCGGCTACTTTTTGGGCTTTGTGTTTGGATTTCATAGCCCCTGTCCGGCTGTCGTGCGCTGATCGAGAAATTCCATCCCCGAGAACCGCCGTTGTCACCGCTTCTGATTGAGGGTTGCAGCACGCGCCATCTCTCTTTGTTATTCCCTCACGAGCAGCATCTCGCCGTCACAGCCTCAAGATCGGATCGGAACCACGTCAGCTTGTATCATTGTTCCTTGCGGCAGCCCTTTGCTGCTCGTCAGATCCACACTTTGGCCCGGGCGGCAGGCGATCTTGCTCGGTCCCAACTTTCGAAGGTCCTTGTCACGCAATAGAAACAAACTTTCCTGGATATGTCTTGAGCGGGCCGAGACACTCACATAAGGCACTCCCAGGAAGCGTTTCGAGACCACTCGCGTGATTTCCAAAGAATTGAATTTCTCCGACTTCAGCCTCGCCGACAGTCGCTTGACGGCCCTCAGAACGCTCTTTTGCCCTTCGAAGCCCAAGACGATCGCCTTGATTTCACCCGCAATGCAGAAGAACGTCCATCCTGCATCGCGGATTTTGCGATCCAATCCATACCCATCGAAATTCTTAACTAATCTCCAACCAGTCGCACAGGGCTCACTTTCGAACTGCAGCGCATCCGGCAAGAATGTGCCATCCTTGAAAAGGATCGTCCCCGCCTTGATTGTCTCTGCCATTTGAAATCTCCCCACGTCTACAGTGATCTTACTGTTTCATTCACGCGAGCGTCTTAGGCCATCGGACAGGATTGCACTGGGGGAAGGCTGAATTCGCGGACGATATCCATGTTCTTGATGGCCAGTGTCTCCTCGACATCTTGCCCTTGGCCAATTCAGTGGCAAAGGAAGGGCCGCCAGTTGCCGAGCCGCAGCCGACCGTCTTGCACTCTGTTTCCTCGATCACTTGCGCCTCGGAATTGCCCTCGCTCGCGTAATGGCTTTGTTTTTCGGACGCCTCCCGCGATGCTCGAATGACTTCACCAGCCATGTAGAAACGGGCCCAAGGCTCGCTTTCGAATCGCAAGGATTCCGCCATAAGGGCGTCCTCTTCGATCAGGGTGGTTTCCGTTTCGATTGTGCCTGGCATTGGCGTCTCGCTTGCGTTTGCGGTGGCGCTCGGGATCACCACGCTCACAGCCTTACAGTGATTTGCTCTCCTGGGTCCGATCTGTTATTGCCACTGAATGAAGTCCGACCCTCGTGTTTTTTAAGAATAGAGCTAGGACAACCATGAAGGCACCCGCACAGACAAAAAGGTCCAACAATAGTTGGTGACTTCCCGAGGAGCGCAATAGCACCACCAGGAACAATGCCGTGATGAAACCCCACTTCAGGCTTCTCGTGACCATTGGTAACCTCGTTTCTCCGTCCAGTTACCCTTCACCAGAGGCGTGCGGCGGCGGACTGGCGCGCGCCCGAACGAAAGGCCTATCCATTTCCGGCTGCTTGGGAAATCCGGGCCGACAAACCGCGGAGTCTAATGTCTCGCTCGCCACTCGCGAGACAGGACGAGCACTCACACCCGGGGCGTCAATTAATCCAGCTATCGCCTGCTTGAGCGACCTTCGTTTTCATTGTTCCAGCGTCAGGTTCGTCGCTCAGCTCTTTTTCGGCTCTAACCCAGTCTTCGACATCTTTTCCCTGTTCGTTGCCGCGCTGAAGATACAGCTCATGAGCTCGGCACGCGATCTCTTCTCTCGATGGTTCTCTGCGTCCGATCATAGCAACCTCCTTGGTTGTCAGTGCTGAGGCCGGAGCCCCGACCTCCGCATGTAAGATGTGGGTTACTTGCTGTTTGCTGAGACGCTGATCGTTATCTGCTTCGGCTTCGACTCCTCACGCTTCGCCATGTGCAGGGTCAAAACCCCATTGCGATACTCGGCCCGAATGTTTTCGGAGCTGACCGTGTTCGGCAGGGTGAAGCTCCGCATGAACGAACCATGGGCGCGTTCAACTCGGAGATAATTGTCCTCATTGACGTCCTTTTCGAATTCTCGCTCTCCACAGATGGTTAATGTGTTGTTTTCGACACGTACGTCAATGTCTTTGTCTTGGAGATCCGGCAGGTCGGCCTTGACGACCAATTCGTTCTCGGTTTCATATATGTCGACTAGTGGCGCCCAGGTTGCCAGTTCGTCAGGACCCGAGCGGTCTCGAGTAAAGTTGTCTTCGAACAAATGAGTGACTTGATCTTGTAAAGATGCCAAACCGCGGGACTGGTCCCAACGCGTAATGGTATTCATGGCAACCTCCTTGGTTGTCTCGCTCAAGTAAGTGTTGGAAATCTGCTGTGCTTTCTGGTTTTCCCTTCGGTGGAGGAGTGAGGGAGGGACGGACCGAGCCCGCCCCTCACCGAACGAAAAGAACAGTCGGCCCTAGACTGCTACGGCAGCTGCAATCTTGTGGAAGGTCGAGTTGGCAACCTCATAGGTTTCAACTTGAGGAGTTCCCTCAACGACTCCCGCCAGGATCTTCGTCACTTCTGGATACGTTCCGCGGTTGTAGGCTTCGGCGTTCTGTTTGTTATCCCACAAACTGATTCCGGACGCTTTCGTTTCGCCCGGGCCGATAAACGTGATTTCGTCCTTGAACCCGGTCTGTTTTCGAAGCAGGGGAAAAACGTCCTTTTCGATTCTCTGGGTGAATTCCGCAACGCTATTGGGTTTCAGCTGCATGGAAACTCTGCGTGCAAACATGTCAACCTCCTTGGTTGTCATGGCCAAGGGGCGATTCTAGATAACCCTTTATAGTTTAGATTACCCGACGAATCCCTCAGTCAATTAACTACACTAGGTTAATTAACTTGACGTGTCAAGGAGAATCTGGGATTATTTATTTGGTTTTATACCCAAAGTTAAGCGAGGCACCTCGTGGACGTTTGTCTGGTGATCAAGAAGCGGCTCGAAGAACTGGGGTTTGAACAAAGGGATCTGGCGGCTGCCGCTGGAGTTACGGAGTCTTACATTTCCCAGCTGCTGACTCGGAAGAAGTTGCCCCCCGCGCCTGGCCGAACAGACATCTACGAGAAAATGGGGGAATTCCTAAAACTCCCGGCCGGTGAGCTTTCGAAACTAGCCGACCACGAACGCAAGGAGGAATTGAAGAGAACCTTAGGGGATGCACCCCTGCCCCTATTTAGGGAAGTTCGAGAGTTGGTGCTCCGTAAGTGCGCTCCCGACAAAGAAAAACAATTTCGTCTCATTTTTGAGAAGCAGCCTTTCGGTGAAGTCGAACGCATCGTCATACAAAAGCTCTTGGACGTTGGCAAGAGAGTCGCCAAAGAAGAGTTGGAAAGTGAAAAGTGGGTCCACCAAGTGGCTCGGCTCACCGGCCGAAGCTATGAAGAAATGCGAGTCAGTATCCTCGAGTTCCTAGACACGGATGCCTTAAACCTATCGGTTGAGAACTGCGTTACCTTCCTAGATCCGCTGATCGAATCATGGGACTTCGATCTTGCGACCTTTGACATGGAAATTGTGTTAAACGGGAGACTGGCCCCAGGGGACCCAATGAAATTTGAGTTTGTCGAAAGGGAACCTGGCCAAGCTGAGGGAGAGCGTGGGCTGAAAGAATTCCTTCGTGACGCTTCGCTGAGCGGTGGTGCGACCGAGGAAGAAATTGAGTTTCTAAAGAAGCTGAGGATCAAGGGAAAACGGCCCACTGCGCTCTATTATTACCGGGAATTACAAAATCTCAGAGACCCCCTAAATTTTCGATCGTTCATGACACAGACCCCGCAGGCGAAAATACAGGGCGAGTCCCAATCGAAAGGTTCAGTTGCCGGGACGCAAAAATATCATGGAGCTAGTGGCATTCAGAAACAACTGCAACTTGACGGCAGGAAAAGGGCAACGCGGCACTGGGCAGTGAAAGGCAGTCGCGGCAAGAAACAAAAGGAGAAGTCGTAGCAAGATTTCCGGAGTTCTTTTCGGGCTCGAATATCGCAATTCCCTTTAGGGATTATCACCACCTATTTTTCGATTGTATAAAGGGATTCTCAATATCTATCCGAGCTGGACTCGGCCTGTCTTCCATACGTCGCTTCCGATTTCCCGACTCATCAGGCGTGAGCCCGGTCGCTGGCAGCCCATGCGGTAACGAGAAAGGAATTGTGCGAGTCTCCTTCCCGAAACTGTCGAGAACGGGGACTATCACCACCTGCGTTGGCATCGTTCGGCAATCAGCCCGACGCCCGCACACAGCTGGCGGGGTCTTTCCGGTGGGCATATAATCCACGTAGCTGTGAATCAGGTACGGCATTACGTGTTTGGATGCCGCGGCTGTAATAACCGCCTGTGGTTACCGGTTGAAATTGTAGAAGAGCAGGCGGACTCAGTGGGCCTCGTGTGTGATCAATGCAAATTAGTCTCCAGCTATTCACTCGACAACCACTCCCCTAACTACGATCGAACCGCAACCTCGGTTGACGCCGAATCGGCCTTCGGTGTGATGAGCGTCGGAGCGCTCAGATGTGAACGGATAACCTGTGAAACCCCTCTCCAGATCTTCGCGTTAACGTCACTCTCCATGGACGTTGATGAAAGGCTAGCGCAACTTAGAACTTGGGTATGGAAGGACGTGAAGTGTCCTCGAGGACATAAAATTACCAGGCCAAGCTATTTGTAGCGTTTTTGGTTTGTTTCGTCAGGAATGTGCGCGCTCTTTGCAATCGCGACAGTGACGTGTCCAAGGTACAGCTTCTAAGCGTGCCCGTGAGATTGGATTGCGGCAGGCTTCGCAGGTGCCAAACGTTCCACGTCTGATTCGAGCGAGGGCCTCCTCGATTGCTCGGAGGAGCCGCAGGTCAGCTTGATGCAGATAGATCTGAAGGTCCGCTTCGGCATCCGCATTAGCTTGGTCGACGGGATCGCCCCGCTGGCCCCCGGCGGCTGGAATCGGACTCTCGGCTTCGGCGCTTGTGACCGACATTTCGCCCCGTCTTCCTAGCAGCACCCGCTTATATCGGTCCAAATCTTTTCTGTTCATTTCTGATTTCGTGGTCTCGATAGGGAAAATCTCGGACTGGTGCGCAATATCTTACACCCAGGAAAAGGCGATGTCCGCGCCGCCAACGAAAACCGCACTCCACGGGCGGCGCTATGGCGCCGAAAGCGTATAGTGGAATCAAGGTTCAGACTACCTGAAACTGTCGCGCGCGCCGAGGCGCACCATGTGAAGGAGCTAGTGGAGGCGATCGCAAAGGCGCTTGTGGATAATCCCGACCAGGTTCAGGTCCGCGCGATTGAAGGCGAGCAGGTTACCGTGTTCGAGTTGCGCGTCCACAAGAGTGACCTCGGGCAAGTGATTGGACGCCAAGGACGCACGGCAAAAGCCATCCGCACGATCCTGAGTGCGGTGGGCATGAGGTTGCGGAAGCGCTTCACACTAGAAATCCTTGACTAGTGTTAGGGCGGCCTCCTTTCGATGTGACCGTGGAGCCGCGGCCCAGACTATTTAACTTTTTGTCTTCTTGGCTCCGGGGTGTTCGGCGCAAGCATGGCCTGCAAAATCTCTATCGCGCTGCTGCTTATAGTTCTGCACCATTTTGTCGATTGATTCACCGGTGGGCGTTCCGGTAGCATTGAACACCCAGTCGCATTCGGAGCAACCCCACCCCCAGAAATTGGGTTTTTCGATCCATTTCAGTTCGCGGAGCATGGCCTCCCTAACACACCTTGCGATCTAGTGCAGATATTGCCCTGTTAAAAACGGCGTGTCGTTTTTCGAGCGCAACTGCGATGACAAAAGCCGTTTTTTATTTGCCCTAGACGCGCTTCTGCACAAGTGACCGCTCTTTGAACACACCTCAAAACCGAACTGAAGACACAAGGGCTGAAGATTACCGATAGCAAAGGGCGGGTGTCTGTGGGGTATCCAACGCTGGCAAGGATTGCTACCTCAATCCGAGGTCGTCCTCGAACTGTTGAATGACGCCGTAGCACTCACAGGAGGATTTTTCGAGTTTCCTGCGGTTCACAATCTTCACTGCACCTCGCAAGTATTCTATGATTCCTTCTTTTTGCATTAACGACGCCGCCAAGCTCACGGTGGATCGGTCCGTACCCATCATAGTGGCGATGAAATCGTGGGTAATCGGAAGCACTCCGGAATCCACCCTATCCTGAGTCATTAACAGCCACCTCGAGAGACGCTGCTGTATATCGTGCAGGCGATTGCACGCCGCGGTCTGTGCGACTTGCATTCCTTGAAGCCCCGCATGCCTGTTCAATATCAGCTGCAACTGGGGGGCCAACCGCAGAATGCGTTCGAGCGCACTCGCCACCATTCGGAAGCCATTGCCGGCGATTTGGATGACTTCTCGCACTGAACTTCTGCTCACGCCCACTGCCAATCCTCCCCCAACGTAGCCCTCTTTGCCCACTACACCCACTTCCACGGTCCGGCCGTCTTTGGTAACAACAACTTGAGAAACCATTCCTCGATTCGGAAAATAGACAAATTCGATACGTTGTGTCGGCTCATGGAGGCTGAGATGATGCGGCAAGTCGATATACGTCAAGTCAGAACGCATCAACTCATATTCATTGTCAGGCGTTGCCAGCAGTACTTTGTTGATTACCTCCTTACCTTCTGAGTTGGTTCGTTCGCCCACCTGTGCGACTCGAAAGTTTTTCCCGCTCATGTCAATCCTCGACGGCATCGGAGTGCCGTGCATTCTGTGGGTTAAACTTCATTTGGCTTTTGAGGCGGAACTCGCAACTCGATGCCCTGCTGAGATTCCATGTCAATTGAACCAAAAGAGGGGCCTGAGAATCTGTGCAGAAGAGGACAGCTCTGCGACGTAGGGCTAATTTCTGTGGGCGGTGTGGAATCTGCGCCTCCGTACTTCCCGGGTGGCACCGATAGGCAGCGGCGGATACGAATAGTGTGCAAAATTGAACTGTTTCGCGGCCGATATTTTCGCATTCTGTCCCAATGAAAAAGAAAGAACTCACCTCCGAACAGATTTCCGTCGTGCCCTGTCCTACCTGTGGAGCCGCTGCCGGTGAGACTTGCGTGCTGCATTCAGGCGGTCCGCGCTCAGGGCCACACGTAGACCGGAAGTTTTCCGCGGCTGAGGCCATTGAAAGGAAATGAAGTCAAGGGCCCTGTGACGATCTAAGGATAAGAAGTCGGCTACTGAGGATTTGTGCGTGCCCGTTCGATGAGAGAATTTATCTCCGCTTGCTTTGCGCGGCATGCGGTTTCGGCGGCCGGGGTGATGACTAGCTGAAAGGACTCGCTGGGGATTCGATCCGTCATCCTTGGCATCAAACTGCTGTTTTCGCCTGGTCTATTCTTTGACGACGTACCATCTATCGTTGATTTCAGTCACTCCGGTCGCGTCCGATGTGGCCTTTTTCCAAGCATCAGCTTCCCCTTGGGAGCCAAACTGAGTCGCTTGTTCGGGGCTCGGAGACCAGAAAGTCTTTCCGTAGGATTCGGATACGGGCTTAGCTTTACCGAGATCAACGGTCAGATATTCCATTGGCGAAACCCCGTCTTATCCTGGCGACAGACTACTGATTTTGTTTCGACTCCCGTTAGTTCTACGATATCACTTGGTTCGCTCAGTGGATGGCCTTGTTTCAAAGTCGGCATTTATGTGTGCTACGATACGATGAGAACGCCATGCGCCCCAAGGCATCAAATCGTTCGAAAGGTAATGCCAAGAAGGCGTTCAATGCCCGGGATTTTCTTGATTCTGCCGGTGTGGCCCGGAAAGTCACGGAATTCAAGAAAAAGGAAACGATCTTTTCGCAGGGCGATCCTTGCAGAAATGTCTTCTACATTCAGAAGGGCGGAGTAAGGCTCTCCGTCGTCAATGAATCCGGCAAAGAGGCTGTCGTGGCCGTCTTGGGCCCGGGGGATTTCGTTGGCGAAGGATGCCTCGCGGGTCAGCCGATTCGGATTGGAACGGCGACCGCCATTGCGCCAACCACCGCGCTCGTGATCGAAAAATCCGAGATGGTTCGCGTCCTCCACTCCGAACATGAGTTCTCCGACCGCTTCATCACCTTCATGCTGGCGAGGAATATCCGAATCGAGGAAGACCTGGTCGATCAACTCTTCAATTCCAGCGAGAAGCGGCTGGCGCGCACGCTGTTGCTCCTCGCGCGCTATGGCAAGGAAGACAAACTCCAACGGGTTCTTCCCAAAGTCTCGCAGGAGATGCTCGCGGAAATGGTCGGTACCACGCGCTCCCGCGTAAATTTCTTCATGAACAAGTTCCGGAAGTTGGGTTTCATCAAGTACAACGGCGGCCTACAAATCGACAATTCACTCCTCAGCGTCGTCCTCCACGAATGATGTAATTATCTTAATGACTGAGCAAAGGGCATCAATTACGCGCCCTTTGCGCGCGCCATCTCTGGCTCTCTAACCAGCTCTTCGAACAGCGTGCGGTAGTGAATCATAGCCTGGCGCAAATCCTCTGTGCTGGCCTTACCTTGCGTTTCAAGAAGCGCGCTTTTGTGGGCTGCACGGTAATTTTCGAGAACGAGCGGATGATCCACCGAGATATCCGCGGCTCGCTGTTCGAAGTCGCCCACCGGATAGCCCCGCGTGGACATCACATCGCCCAGTAATTGGTCGGCATCCGTTACGGCGCCACCGGGACTGTCAACGAATCGCGCCTGTACTTTCGTCCAAGAGTCGACAAACCTCGTACGATCTCCCTGAGCCAGCTCTCGGATGTGCAAGGCCTCCACCCGATCAGCTCGCTCGTCCAATACCGCTTCCGCTTTCCGTTGGCCCCCGCCTTCTTTCACTGCGCGGGCGTACTCAGCGCTTCCAAACTGAGTGCGCAGTCTGTCCGTTCGGCGTTTGCTAACAAAAAGCCAAATGCCAACAGCTACGACGATCAACACCGCAACAGCAAGGGCTATATTCGTGGTGCTTATCGCTGATAGATCCATGATCTGCCTCCAGTTTCGATTCGGTTGTTTGGCTTCAAATTCATGATTCGTGGCAGCCCAATTTTGCGAAGCCGTTGCGACCATACAGTTTTTCGATAGCTTCTTCCGTCTGGCCGATTTTCTTTTGGATTTCTGTGGAATCTTCTAAATTCTGGCCCCCAGCCGATCGGACGCTCGACAAGGTCTTCATCTCAAGGCCGGTATAAGGAATGGTCTCTTTCTAGGGTCCGAAGTGTCGACATCAGATGAAATGAAGGTATTTGCGGGGGCCGATCGCATCGCGTACGTCCGGACTTTCTTCGCGCCCTCGTATATGCCTTTTGTGATAACCAGACAAAGGAAAAAACAAATCATTAGAGAAACAAAAAGCGCGACGTAGCACAAAATAAAGACCACAAAGGCGTCGATCACTGGTACTACCGTATTAAAAGGAGCAAAAGTCATTGGCGACCTCTTGGCGTGGCTGTCTTTTTCGAGTGTCTATGCAGATGAGCCTGATCTCAAACTGGAGGCTCGGCGCGACTTGTTGCGCGTGATTGATCTGTCGTCGGCTGCGGTTCTACACGCTTGCTGTTCTGCCTCGCATGAAATGCACCACAAGTAAGATCACGCCCACAACTAGGGCGACGTGAATGAAACCGGTCGTTACGTGAAACGCGAAAAGTCCTAACAGCCATAATACAATCAGAACTGCGGCGATCATCCCAAGCATGTTTTCATCTCCTTGCTTCCGGGCGCAAGAACATCTGAAGACCTGGTTCTTCTGAAACGTGCGATGCCTCTTCGCTTGCCGGGGAACACTACACGGAAACCAGTTTAGTCATTGAGGAGTAGTATTTCTGTCCAGTTGTGCACACTTTCGCCTTTTTATTTCGCATTTACGCGGTCGTACCGTGAAAGGCTTGCTTGACTCGCGGGCGCACCAAGTACGTCAGCATCCAAGCACCCGTCGCCATCACAAGCAGATGGAAAACGATCATCGCGACAATCGGAATCAATCTGTAACTCCAAAAAGCGACAATGCTGAAAATCGTGCACCCAATACCCGCGGCAACGGATGCGATTGATACGATCCGCGCCCATTCGCGCAATTTCAACACCCCAATCGCCAGACAGGCGGCAACGCTCGCGAGAACCAGAAGCGAAAATCCTCCCGCGACTCCCATTCCGTCGATGGCAGCGGATACCGGCTGTCCTCCATCTTTACTTGTCGTGCCCATCACCGCGATGAGAAAGAAACCGAAAGAGCTCAAAGCCAGAATCGCCGCTCCGCAGAACGTCAGAACCGCGATGATTGTCACACCCGTGGGGCGTTTCACGCTCATACGTCACCTCAAACATTCACATCGCTGCCGAAGCAGAGCCACACCGCTCCTCTGAGACTCCAAGCAAACGGTGTGACCTTCTGTGGTTTAACTCTGAAAGCTTTCGTTAATCGTAATCTGGATGGTGATGGCGCCAATTCCAATAATTGTGCTGCTCTTTGTGGTGCCACGTGCTGTACACATGATACTCCTCGTGTCGTTTTGCTAGGTAGCGTCGGTAGGCGCGGTCTTCGCGTTCATCCCAGTTGTGGTAATCATGGTGATGCGAGTCATAGACTCTCACCTGAACGCTCGCTTGGGGTGTCGCCGCCACGATTGATCCACTGGTCGCAAGCGCCGCCGTTAGGAATAGCGCTGTCACGAAACGATTTGCAGAGTACATATAGGTAGTCTCCAGGCCGCGATTCCTGATTTCGCAATCACGGTAACTTCCATTATGTGCTTTCGCACGTGCAAAGATGTCCTGTACAGCACACTTGCAGAGAAACGTAGGGATTATCAGCGGCTGGGCGTGCTCGCAACAGCGACGGGCGGCGCCAAATTGTGACCCGCAAGGGTGTAAATGCCCAGAAACCGGACCGCGGCGATGGCGTCCACAGAAACAGCCATCCACATGCCGGTCACGGCGGCGAATTGCACGGTGATATGGATGTTCTTAATCCAGAAAGAGGGAGTCTTGAGCGGGATTCCAATGATCTGCCTGATGCGGTACGTCTTGGCATCCACCCAGATGTCGCCAAGCAACAGTCCCTTTTCCTTGCGTTTGGGAATGATGTGCAGCACGTACTCTGGAACCACGCCAAAGTCTTGCTCGCGCAGAAAGACGAAGTCATAGTTGGATCGGCTGATGTCTCGCTGGTGACCTTCCTTAGCAGAAATTACTTCCTGCTCCAAAACGGCACTTATGATCTTTTTACCGTTCGGGCTGCCCTGTGCATCTGTGATTTTGAATGTTTTTGTGTCCGGAGGAGAAAAACTGATTTGGGCCGTGACGGCCGAAATCGGGTGTGGGTCGTCGGCATGAAATACTTTATATTCCCGTGTCACTTCGTAGGGACGAGACAGCGCTGGGTTCTGCTCCCCGATTCGTTCCAAGGAATCCAGAATCGCGCTTAGATTTGGTGGGGTAACTTTTTCTTCCTGTGCGTGTAATGAACAAGGAATCGCCCATGCCGTCACCACCAGAGAAAGAAGCACCAGATAGTATCGGTTCTCCGCCATCCAACCGACTACGCGCCTGTGCTCTGTGCCCCTTCTCACTTCCGATCCCTCATGTTGCCCTCAATTTCGACCCTACCTGGACTTCGCGGTCCCGCGCAGCAATTGCTTAAGCACTTGAAAGTCGATCTGTGCGAGTTTGTAACACGAATGCAACCTCTCGCCGACGCTCGAAGGGAAAGTTTGTCTCGCAAATCTTCTAGCACACCCTTCTTCTGCACGTAAAGGGCAGTGTATTGCTTCTGACGTGGACAGCGTGCGCCACTCCGCCTGAAATACGCTCGGCTTTCTTCACAAGGACGTAATACTCGATACAACTCTACCCGCACAAGTTGGTCGATTTGAAATACCCGCTGCGATTTAGGGACTAAAGGGAGTGGTTGAACGATGCGCTGTCGCGGGCAGATGTGTCAAACGACAAATTGTTTTGTCGAGTGACTGGCCGATTTGGCGGCAACAAAAGCGCCACGTTTTCGGCTAGTCGCGTGAAAGATTGAAGGTGAAATAAGTAGGCGAAAGTGTTCCCAACCGGACAGACCTCCATCTTCTCTTTAATTAATCTGGTGTCTGTGCAGGTTCTATCGATAAAAGCGATCGTTCTGCAGGCCGATAGGTTCCATCGTCCTGGACTAGAAGCGAGGGAACTTGTAAATGAACTCAGAAAACCAGATTAGGAAATTATCACTACAAAGAAGTACTTGGGGATTTTGGCGGCTGCGATGCCTTCGCTTGTTAGCGATTCTACTTATTGTGTTGATCTGCGGCGGTGGAGCTTTCGCGTATTCCGTGCTAACGCATGAGGAAATCGTTGACCTCCTCTGGAAGGGCGATATCCAGCCTCTTCTGCTCAAACGATATCCAGGACTGTCGGAGGATCAGCTCAAGGAGGCGCACGCATATGCTTACGGCGGCGCCGTCATTCAAGATCTGGGCTACTACCCTTTCGGCAGTATCCAATTCAGCGATCTGGTGCACTACGTGCGCAGCGGAGATTTCGTTCGCGAGCTGATTGCCCAAAGCCAGGATGCTAACGAATACGCCTTCGCGTTGGGCGCGCTGGCTCACTATGCCTCGGATGTTGACGGCCATCCAGCAGTGAACCAGTCCGTTGCTATTGGATATCCGAAACTGCGAGCCAAGTACGGCAGTTCGGTGCGATATGCGGAAGGCAAGACAGAACACATCAAAACTGAATTTGGATTTGACATGGTGCAGGTATCGAAAAACCGCTACGCTTCGCAGCAGTACCATGACTTCATCGGGTTCAAAGTATCCAAGCCCCTGCTTGAGAGAACATTTCCGATTGTGTACGGGGTGGAGCTAAAGGACGTGCTGACACACGAAGACCTTGCAGTCGGCTCCTACCGCCTCGGGGTCAGTCGCATGATTCCACAAATGACTCAAGTGGCTCTTCGACTTCACGAGAAAGACATGGTGAAAGAATATCCCGACTTCAACAAGAAGAAATTCCTCTATCGTCTCTCAATGTCCGAGTATGAAAAAGAGTGGGGAAAGGATTACACGAAGCCGGATTTCGGGACGCGCGTATGGTCAATTATTTTTCGCTTCATTCCTAAGGTTGGACCCTTCAAGTCCCTTAATTTTAAAATTCCGACTCCCGCAACAGAAGACCTGTACTTCAAGAGCATCAATGCTTCTGTAGATCAGTACCGCATTTATCTCAAGGAAGTCGGCACAGATACACTCGTGCTCCCCAATCGTGATTTCGATACTGGCAACGAAACGGGGGGCGGGGAATACTCATTAGCGGACAGCACCTACGCCAAGTTACTAGCCAAATTAGCAGACGGGAAATTTGACCGTACGTCTGCTGACCTGCGAGACAATATTCTGCAATTCTATTCCGACGCCTCTGCTCCGGTCGAAAACAAGAAAGACACGGATGACTTACAGGAAGTACAGAAGCAATTAGAACAATTGAAGGCGATGACCTCTGGTCCGGCACTGGCGGCCAGCCCCGCAAAGTGACTCTCACAGGCTCGGAGACCCGAGCGCTATGGTGAGTATGCTCGGCAGCTAAGTTCGAGGCCGCCGCAGACGATCCGTGCCACTTAACCTGCAAAGCAAGGAAAAGTCCGGCAGAAACTGCAACCTGGGTGCAACCGGGATGCCGGCAAAGAGTCTCGGTAGGACTGCTGACGCCGGATCTCTTTCCGAGCTAAATGATGATAATCCCCATTCGCGATAGTTATCTGCGAGAAGGCCAGTTTCCGTTTAATGCGTCAATCGGGAGTCGGCCGCATGGGCTACCGATAGAACTCTACTTAGTCTTTATTTCCTGTTTCTGTTGGCCTTAAAACCGAACGACGGATTCTCGCGCGTGCCGGTAATTTTGATCGGTATCTCGGTGGCCCCATGATTGTCCGTAAAGTGCCTGTCGAAGGGTTTCAGCACGACCGATCTCCATCCCGTCGTCGTTTGCGACAGCTTTGCCTGTAGCCGCAAATTTCCGTGGAAATCCATCTGGCCGCTGTCGAGATTGTAAGTGCCGACGAGTGCTACCGACGCCCCTTCCACATGAAACGTCAGATTCGAGAAAGTGAGGTTGCACCTCTCCATCCTAAAATACGCCTGGAGATCCGACACCTCATCGGAGACATCCAAATCCTTTGGTTTCCCCTGTCCTCTGCGGCTGAGCGAATCCACCTTTCTTTGCTCAACGGAATTTCTAAAGTGAACCTCGCCGAGACCGAATTGACCGGCGAGCTGCATTCGTTCCATCAGATCTTCGTCTCCGTCCGGAAACAAGATCTTGGCTTTCAGCTGCGCCGAGCCGGTCATAACGGGCCGATTTACTTTCACGGTGAGTAAGAGCAAATCTTCAATCCGGGCATGGTCCGAGACCACATCGAGAACGATGGTTGGGCCTTTGACGTTCGGTCGAGGACCCACCACTTCGCCATGCGTCACGAGCGTCGTGTGCAGAAACTTCGCAGTAACGTTTGTGAGAATCGTATTTCCATTCGTGCCATCGACGATGGCCGAGAAATCTGTGTGTAGCGCTAGCGGATGTGCGCTCGTGCGCAGTGCGAAATTCGGCGTATCGGTCGCCCCTTCCACCTTGAGGTAATCGAGCGGACCGCTGAAGGTGCCCGCTGAGGTCAACGTACCGCTGATGCCCTTTAGCACTCCAAGGTCGGCATCGCGGAACACGTAATTCCCCGAGCCCGGAGTTTCGCTCGGCTGCTCGGCTTGCCACGGTCCAAATTGGCCATCGCAATGAATCTCGCCGAGAAGCTTTGGATTTGTGAGGAGCGCGTGAAAAGCGACGGGCTGTTCGAAATCCACGTTATTCATCACGAGCTTGTGGATCACGAATTCATTGGGAGGCTCGCCCGCGTGTTTCCGCAAGATCACAACCAGCGCTTCATCGGCATCGACTTCGTCGATCACGATCGGATACTTTTTTGTGAGGTCTTCATCGGTTCCATGGGTCAGAGGTGGGCCTCCTGAGTCTCGCGGCGGCATGTGAATCTGCAGCCCCTGCAATCGCACCCTTCCGATTTCATGCCGCTTTCCCAGGAAAGCTGAAAGGCCGGCATTGACGGTTACTTGACGCACCTCGATCAGCGGCGGGATGTCCGTCCTCCCATGGTGGCGAATTATCAGCTCACTGATGACCACGCGGACGCGTGGGAACAGAACGATGTGGAAATCGGAAAACTGGACGCTGCTCTGAAATTGAGCCTGCAGCGATGTCTCTACCTGATGGCGAACGATTCGGCGAATCGTCGGCTTGAGGGCGTAGCCCGCCGCGATAAGGGCTAACCAAACGAGCCCCACAACCGCCCCTACAATCACCATCCATCTGCGCCAGACCCTTTTGGGCGTCTGCTCCGTCATATCCGTATGACTCTTATGGTCATTGATGATCGGAGGTTAGATACCTGAATTCCGGCAGAAAGGGCGTATTAAACGGATCACTGTGAATCGATTCACACCCTATGCTCGTGCTTTGCACGAAGCAATGCTGTCCCGTTTGGCACACTTCGGTGTTAATTCGTTCTGGTGGGGCCAGAGAAGCAGCCTGACAAGCTAGCCGCCTTCAACATCCTTTGGACGACGTATTCCAATCCTTTGTCAGTGCTTACTGCAACTCGCTCCGCCAGTATCGACGAGTATTGAAATACTTCTTGGAATCCAACTTTATGCGTCCGACCGCGTGCTTGCAGAACGCAAGAGCGTCAATTTGGAAGGAATCCGAACCCCAGGCATGGCCAATCTATACTGAATTCGGGCGGCCCGGTACTAATTGCGGTTGACGCCTTTGGTTGTGACGGTAACGTCAACATGAGCGCCTTTTTTGAGCCTTACGTCATCGCCATGTTCGTCCGTCAAAGTATTTTCAATTCGGAGATTTCGATATCGTTGATCGGTTCCGTCAACAACAATCTGCGCCTTTTCCGGTTGGCTCGTGTGTGGAGACGGAATTATCTTGTTTACAGTTCCCGGCATCGTCGTGCTTGGCTGTTCTGGAATTCGTGAAGTATCCAGATTCAATTCCGCTATTTTCGCGGATCTAGCCATGCGCGGCTTTGCCATTTCCTTCGTGACGCTGACACGCGTCGCGTCATCGCATCGTGTCTTACTTTTCTTATGGGGCATGCTCACATCATGACAGTCGAGGTGGTAGCTATACCGTCCTCTTTTGCACACTTGCGAGATATAAGTCCGCCTGTCGGTGATTAGGTGTCCGGCGGTGAAAACCGGCTTCGCAAGCTCAGCGAGAAGAACTCCCGCGAGAAAGATAGGCTTGCGGGCAGAAACTCGGGCTTGACTAGTTGAAAACCGACTCCTGCTGACAATTATTCGGGCTGTGATCCGCGACATATAATTGTTCATGCTGCGCAGAATGACATGGCTCGATCGGGATCAATTTCGGGGTTGGGCTTGCTCTGAGTGCGCATGGAAGTTCAATCCGTCAGGTCCTCTTGTTGGCAGCACACTCCAAGAAATGAAGCAGCGGTATGAGGCGGAACGCGACAAGGAGTTTAAGTCGCACGTGCCGCGCATCCAAGAGCGAAAAAACCCGATCCGCCAAGATAAGCGTTCTGACGACATACAATACTTTCCGATCAGCGATTGCAAGTTAGCCACTCAAAACCGATTTTGAAAGTGTGCAAAACCGAACAGATACAGAAAATCGCTCGCGTTATAAGTATTGCGCAAAGCCCGGGAACCGATTCCGTGGTCGCGTTCAGGATTAAGCTGAGCGGAAACCCCCTTCGATCGATTGACCACGGTCGGTCCCCGGCACCTCATATTCAGGCGTGCGCAGTGGAGGCACGAATGATTCGCCAGTGGCGAGAACGAATTCAGTTGATTCCTGATTTGCTATTCTTTGCGGGTGTTTCCGTCCTCGGATTTACGGGCATAGTCGGTTCTGCCATCTTCATCGACTATGTGATTCACCACTAACCCTCTTTCAAAGGTTCGACGCGCTCGGCACTTTCCAAAGGTGTGCAAAAGTGAACAGTAGCTCGAGAACGTAATTCTCTAGAATCACTCTTCAAATAACAAAGGTCGGAGGGAGAGCCGTGAGCGAGCTACGCTACCCGGAGTGGCAAAAGCCCTACCACGATGCGTTATTGGAGCTAAACCCGCAGAAGCTCGTTCAGCGGGTGAATGAAGCGGAAACAGCAATCTTATCCCGCTTACAGGAAATACGAATTGGTTCGGATAGTCGCTTGGAAGCACAAGCGATAGAAGATGCCCTCAACGGTTTGCGTGTTCTCAAAAACGAGACAGTGAAGTTCAAAAGGTCTCAAAATACTGGCGCACACTACAATACAATCGGAGCTGAGAGCGATTAGGATCGAAACTTTTCTATAGCTTTTTGTCTGGGCGCTCCGTTGCTTCCCCGCAAGTTTCTCTTTGTTTCGTCGTCTTGAGAATGTTTCCGCAAGTGAACGGCAATTCTAAATCAAAATGCCTAACATCATTCCTCGAACACGAAGCGCGGCCCAATGCCACAAGCGGCGGATGGAGTAGCTATGAATGACCTAAATCACTCGGAACAGCAAACGTATTCCCCGGAAAGCTTGAGTGAGTTAAACCCACAGCAACTGCTTCAGCGAATTCACGCGGCAGAAACAGCCATCTTCTTGCGCTTGCAGGGAATGCGAATCAGCTCAATAGATCTCGTGGAGGGACAGGCAATCCAAGATGCCTTGGACAGTTTGGTGCGTCTCACGAAGGAAACGCTGGAATTCGCCGATTCGCTAGTCGAAGTTACTCGCGTCGCCGGCAGAGCTTGGGCTTAGGTCAAACGGACGACCGTACGCATCTCGAATTCGACGAGCCGTTGCTTTCCCAAGTTTCTTCAGTGTTCTTATCTTCACCAAATTTCTCGATATTGTTTTTTCAGATCGGCACGGATTTCATCCAGATCCGCCTGTTTACTGGCAGCCTGAGCGGTTAATCCTGTTTCCTGTAATTGCGTAATCTCTGCCTCAACTAACCTTTCTTTCTTCGTCAGCAATTCGATTTGAGAGTCGTCCATAACGGTCCTCCTGGGGAGTAGGTACGATGCTGACCGACGTCAAAGGGAGCGACCCTGAATGTGGTCGCCTATATCCGTAGGCTTGAACGGTTCCGAAAGCTACTGTGAAGAACTGGCCTTCTGATTTTTCACCTGCAACAACTCTTCATTCCTGCTAATGCTGAGCGCCCGAGAAAGAGTTTCCGTTCACTTTGTCGGCTACCCACCGCCTTACTTCGTGCGAAAGATCAAGGTCGCTCTACCTTCGCCCGTCCGGTCATGTAAGAGTTTTTCCACGCTCGCACGTCGTGGTAACAATCGACGTGTAGTTTGCTCGTCCATATTGAGCTGGATACCTCTTCCCGTGCCAACTTGTCTGCCATTTGCTGGCATGGCCTGACTCTTCATACTCGATCGCGACTTCCTTGCTCAGACTGCGCAGCATCGTGCCATGTCGTCGAAGAGTGGAGCCAAACCACGAAACATTCGATTTGCCTCTTTCGTAGGCCGAAAGCTTGCTCTCTAATCGCGGCCCCAGCCTTGCTACACTGAGAGAAGCCGGCCGAAAAACGACCTATAGCGGCGCAATGCAAGACGGAGATCCTCGGTCGAGATATTATCGCCGCGGTCCCATTGGCTCTCGAGTTTCGCTCTTTCAGTCGCGAACATTTCAGCCAGACGCTTCATCGCCACTGCGACAAGACTGTCTGCCTGCCCTACTGCCAGTCGAGGATCATCAACAAAACTCACTTGGATCGTATCCCACCGGGCGCGAAAATCCTTCGCTTCTTCGGGCGAAAAGAGCGGCGCCGTCTGCTCGTCAATAGCCGGAGCGGTTGCGGCTCCGGCGGATGAAGCACCGCCGACGCCAAAGGTTGAACCAGCGACAGCTCGCACCATCGGTCGCGCGTCGACACCGGCCAAAGTCGCAGTCGTCAGCTCTACATCCGTCGTCTCTTCTTTTATTTTATTTGCTTCGTCCACTGGATTGCCTCCTGTTTGCTTGCATCTGTTAGGGTCATGATCTGCCTCAGAATTGCAGTAAATCGCTGAGTCCAACCCGGGAGTCATCGCGGCTTGGTTATGGAGAAGCAGCGGGTGCTAGGGTTTTTCAATGACTTTTTACATCCTGCCGATGTTCTTCTGGACTTTCCCGGTAATGTTCTCAACGATGCCTTCGCCTTCCAAGTCGGGATCGTTCGTCAGTTGTGTAACGTGGTGTCGCTCGTCGTTCTGCCGAACGGCGAAGAAAATCAACTTGGCCCACTCACCAGGAGCGCCATGCAAGTGGGCCTGAGTGTTTTTTCGTCCACAGCTATTCTTTCGCGTGACAAGAGTCTCCTGGGAACATTTCAACTTTACTGCTGCGACCAACGACGGCCCACGCGGCAAGAATTTCAGCTGATTGGCAGAGCGGTCCAATTGGCAGCAATCGCTCTTCAACGCAATACGGACAAGGAGAATTTCGAGAAGCCTAGAAACGAAATGAGCGATAGCCCACCGCTAAAACAATTCATAAATTGATCTTTGCTCGTGGACAACTCTCAGATTGACGCTGCAAGAAACGCTGGAACTTCGCAGACTCTCCAGAGTCCTGCCCAGGGCTCCTGGATGTAAAGTCGGGCGCCCGGATGTGGAAACTCTGCCTTATCCGTAGGTTACTGCGCGGTTAGACTCTTAGATTGAATCGAACTTGTTTGAAAGGCCAGGCCGTAGAACCGGCGATCGCAATCCATGCACCGGAATGGACGCACACGTATCAGGCTCAGTAAGGTTGATTCGATCATCCCCCTTCGCTTCGACCGGCGAACTGCTTTGCTTTCACAACGTGGACATAAGGCGGGCATCGTAGTTCTCCTCTTTAACACATCAAAACCTGCTAGCTGCACACTCTCGTCCAACATCCGGAATCAGTGCAGAATCTCTGACCGTAATCCGTTCTGAACTGTCCTTGGCTGTGACTGGTTACCAGTATCG
This sequence comes from uncultured Acidobacteriota bacterium, assembly GCA_963721825.1. Lineage (GTDB taxonomy): Bacteria > Acidobacteriota > Terriglobia > Acidiferrales > UBA7541 > Palsa-295. Next base: position 742,459 of record CAVRLE010000007.1, read on the forward strand.
CGACGGACATAATTAAATCAAAATCAGCCTGTGAGGAACTGTTCCATTTTGAACAGTCACGCCCTGCCGAAATTCCGTACAGTTGCGCAGAAAGGAAGTCCAAGAATTCTGCTCGCCGACCACTGCTATTTTAGTCGGCCGTTGGGGAATTCAGCCCTGAGATAGATGGCGACTTCGGCACAAATGGGAACAGGCTGGCCGCCTGCCCGAAGACAAACTTTCTCGGCGGAGCGGCAAGCTACCTAGGATTCCGGCCCCACGAAACGCTTTTGGTCAGGACTCGAGCGACTTATGAAACACATAAACCGGATGGCTTCCCACCTTGCTGGTTTCTCTTCGGGGACAAGTCTAGGCGGCAAAGTCTCGCACTATCGAGTCAAAGAAAACATCTACACGGAAGGTACCCCGGCTGACACGCTTTTCTACATTCAAGAAGGAGCGGTACGACTCACCACCCGAGCGAACCGTCAACGTTCGGCAATTACCGTGATCGTGGGCGTCAATGACTTTTTTGGCGAACTTTGCCTGGCAGGGCATCCGTTTCGTCTGTCCACCGCGGTCGCGTTGATCGCCAGTTCTATACGTACCATCGACAAAGAAAAGATGCTCCAAATGCTTCGCACGAAGAATAAGACGTCAAATTCGCTGGTGGCCTATTTGCTGTCAAGCATCAAGAAACACCGGGATCACGTGATGGATCTGATGACCTCCTCTGCCGAGCAACGACTCGCGCGCGTACTTCTGCGCCTAGCACATCTGGAAAAGAATGGCCCGGCGGTTGTTGAGATTCCCGTCTTAAGTCACCAAATTCTGGCGGAGATGGTCGGTACCACGCGCTCGCGGGTCAACACGTTCATGAATCGGTTCCGGAAGCAGGGATTTATTAACTACGATGGCGGACTGGAAGTGCACCAATCGTTGCGGAAAGTTCTCCGGAGCCGCTAGGTTCAACCCTTTTGAGTCCTCACAACCTATTGGAAGTAACTGCTTCAGGCCATAGACGTTGCACCGATCGGCACGGCTGTACAATTATTAAACAGCGAACCGTGTTATTCTTAGGTATGGCGTCGTCAGCCACTCGACGTGGATCCTTCAAGGTTCGCCGCTCTCCCCGAAAAGTGATTTCAAAAGGCCCTTCTTTTGATGTGAAATTGTTTCTGGACTCGGCCGGTGTGGGGAGAAAGGTGGTTAAGTTTCGAAGTAAGGACATCGTTTTCGCCCAGGGCGAACCCGCAAAGCATGTGATGTATATTCAGGAAGGTAGTGTGAAGCTTAGTGTGGTCAATGAGACCGGCAAAGAAGCCGTGGTGGCGATCCTCGGACCGGGGGACTTTTTGGGGGAAGGGTGCATTGCGGGCCAGTCTACCTGTATGGCGACAGCGACCGCCGTTGCATCCGTCAGCGTGCTGATCATTGACAAGAACGAGATGATTCGCGCTACACAGGGAACACGAGTTTTCCGATCATTTCATCTCGTTCATGCTGGCGAGGAACATTCGAATCGAGGAGGACCTGGTCGACCAACTTTTCAATTCCAGCGAGAAGCGGCTGGCGCGCACGCTATTGCTCCTAGCGCGCTACGGCAAGGAAGACAAACTCCAGCGGGTTCTTCCCAAAGTCTCGCAGGAGATGCTCGCGGAAATGGTCGGTACCATGCGCTCCCGCGTAAATTTTTTCATGAACAAATTCCGGAAGTTGGGTTTCATCAAGTACAACGGCGGCCTCCAGATCGACAACTCACTTCTGAGTGTTGTCCTCCACGAATGATGCAATTATCCTAACGACTGGACGAAGGGTATCAATTACGCGCCCTTTGCGCGCGCCATCTCTGGCTCTCTAACCAGCTCCTCAAACAATGTGCGGTAGTGAATCATAGCCTGACGCAAATCTTCCGTGCTGGCCTTACCCTGCGTTTGAAGAAGCGCGCTCTTGTGGGCTGCACGGTAATTTTCGAGAACGAGCGGATGATCCACCGAGATATCCGCGGCTCGCTGTTCGAAGTCTCCCACCGGATAGCCTCGCGTGGACATCACATCGCCCAGTAATTGGTCGGCATCCGTTACGGCGCCACCGGGACTGTCAACGAATCGCGCCTGTACTTTCGTCCAAGAGTCGACAAACCTCGTACGATCGCCCTGAGCCAGCTCTCGGATGTGCAAGGCCTCCACCCGGTCAGCTCGCTCGTCCAGTACCGCTTCTGCTTTCCGTTGGCCCCCGCCTTCTTGCACGGCGCGGGCATACTCAACACTGCCAAACTGGGTGCGCAGTCTTTCCGTTCGGCGTCTACGATTGAAGAACCAAGCGAGGATGCCGACAACTACTATAACCGCCACAGCAACGACGATCGAGATTTGTGTCGTGCTTGCATCTGTTAAGTTCATGATTTACTCCTAATTGCAGTCAAACCCCCTGAGTCCAATCCAGAGATCAGCGCGACATCCGATGAGATGAAAGTCTTTGCTGGGGCTGATCTCACCGCGTACGTCCGGACTTTTTTCGCGACGCCTTCATATATGCCTTTTGCGATAACCAGACAAAGGAAAAAACAAATCATTAAAGAAAGAAAAAGCGCGACGTAGCCAAAAATAAAGACCACAAAGGCGGCGATCACTGGCAGTACGGCATTAAACGGAGCAAAAGCCATCGACGACCCCTTGGCGTGGCTGCCTTTTCAGAAGAACTCTGCACAGACGTGAGATTAAACAGAAATACGGCGGAGATCTGTACCGTTGTGAACACATTACATTCTTATTTTGCATTCATCTTCGCACACGACCAACGAGGTGCACGCGCGGGCACTCCTTTCGCTATGGCTTAGCAGACTGAACGATGTCCGCGCCCCCGTTGGCCGGTGATAAGGAGTTGGGTAGACGGACCATTGCGGCAGAGCTAGGAGGTTACCTAGAGCTGCGAACGTTCGACTCTAGCGGCAAGCGGATGCCGGGCTTACCCCAAAACTGTGCATTATTGAACAGTTTGGGAATCTTGCGTCAGGCTATTCTGTTGTATGGCTTCTTCGTCGGTTCGAAGTGTATCCGTCAAGGTCGTTCGCTTCCCGAAAAAAACGAGGTCGAAAAACCCCGGCTTCGATGTGAAGTTGTTTCTCGACTCAACCGGCCTGGGAAGAAAGGTTGGCAAGTTTCGAGCAAAGGAAACCGTCTTCGCACAGGGCGATCCTGCAAAGAATGTAATGTACATTCAAGAAGGCGGCGTCAAGCTTAGTGTGGTCAACACAAGCGGCAGAGAAGCCGTTATAGCAATTTTGGGACCCGGTGATTTCTTTGGCGAAGGTTGCCTTGCGGGTCAGGCTGTCACGATGGCAACTGCGACTACGGTTGCGCCAACCGTCGTACTCGTCATAGATAAGAACGAGATGATTCGGGTGCTCCACGGGGAACACGAGTTCTCCGACCGCTTCATCGCGTACATGCTGACGCGAAACATCCGAGTCGAGGAGGATTTGATAGACCAGCTCTTCAACTCCAGCGAGAAACGACTGGCGCGCACTCTGCTGCTTCTCGCGCGTTATGGCGCGCCGGGCGATCCTCAGAAGGTACTTCCCAAAGTATCGCAAGAGATGTTGGCGGAGATGATTGGCACAACGCGGTCCCGGGTCAATTTTTTCATGAACAAATTCAGGAAACTAGGCTTCATCCAGTACAAAGGCTCAATCCACGTAAATAATTCCCTCCTGAGTGTTGTCTTGCACGACTAAATTCAATCGCCGTTATATATGGAAACGAAGCGGTCCTCCTGTAGCTAGAGGGGCTAATACTAATAGTGTGCAAAATTGAACTGTTTCGCGCCCGATATTTTTGCATCCTGTCGAAATGAAAAAGAAAGAACTCACCTCCGAACAGATATCCGTCGTGCCTTGTCCTACCTGTGGTGCCGCTGCCGGTGAGGCTTGCGTGCTGCATTCAGGCGGTCCGCGCTCAGGGCCACACGTAGACCGGAAGTTTTCCGCGGCTGAGGCCATTGAAAAACGCACAATCCGGTAAAAGGAGAGACATATGGAAAATAAGAAGACAGCAGTGTTCGGTATCTATACGACAGTTCCTGCAGCCGATTCAGCCACCGATCAGTTGGTAAGATCAGGATTTTCAGCTGCGGAGGTTTCGGCCCTGCTTCCCGAAAATCTCGGCACGCGGCCAATAGGAACCGAAAAGGCGACGAAAGCTCCCGAAGGTGCAGCTACGGGAGCAGGCTCTGGCGCGGTCCTCGGCGGTACGCTTGGCTTATTGGCCGGGATTGGCGCACTGGCTATTCCGGGAGTGGGTCCGCTCATCGCAGCTGGACCAATCATGGCTGCTTTGGCCGGGATGGGAGTAGGCGGAGCGGTGGGAGGATTCACGGGCGCGCTGATCGGACTTGGCATCCCCGAATATGAAGCGAAGCGTTATGAAGGGCGCCTCCAAAAGGGTGCCATCCTTCTCTCTGTTCACTGCGATACCTCCGATGAGATCAAGCGAGCCAAGGAAATTATGAAGAACAGCGGAGCGGAAGACATTTCCTCAACGGGAGAGTCGTCCTCGAATGTTGCGAAGGCCTAAGCAATAAGCTTGAAGGACATAGCGAGATCTGTAGGAATTCCATTTCAGTTATGCGATTTCACATGAGAGGAGACTCTGAATGCTGTTGCTAATCATTATCCTAGCGCTCCTGTTCGCGGGAGGCGGTGGTTATTACGGCTATTCGCGATGGGGTGCGGGCGGCGGACTCGGGATAGTTGGCACGGTCATCGTAATTGTGTTGGTGTTGTACTTGCTTGGCATGGTGCATTGATTTCGATCGTAGGATGACTCTCGAACGTGGAGGATTGCAATGAACTGGGACGAAATAGCAGGCAAGTGGAAACAGTCAGTGGGCAAAGCGAAGGAAAAGTGGGGAAAACTAACGGATGATGATCTAACCGCGATAAATGGCAAGAGAGATCAGCTTGTTGGAAAGATTCAGGAACGTTACGGAATTGCGAAGGAAGCTGCGGAGAGGCAGGTTGACGAATTTACTCGTTCTTACGATTTAGGTGAGCCACCAAGAACGAAGGCCAAGTCCTCCTGAGATTATTTCGTTATAGCAATAGGCCCGTCTGAGGCGCGCAAGAAAGCGGCCGCGGCCCAAAAGCGCAAGCGCGTTAAATGAAAGCGGAAGCTAGCTTTTTCTTACTCCCATACCCAATTTAGCGGCGGCTTTGATTCTTGCGACGTGCACCATTGGAAGACTACCGGCGGACCCTTCGCAGTCCTCGCCCGCCTTGGCATGACATTTGGGACAGGTCAACGTGATGGGACTGATTGGCAGGTACTCTGGCGGCCTGGGCATTGTGGTGGAGTGTGGCACATTCGTGGTGTTAAGTGAATCTTTGGATGTTGAGACTCCTACTTTGTTGTACAGAGTTACGCACAATCTTCTATTAGGAAAACTACGCCGGGGCGAGTGACCTTACGTGTCCCATGAGGCTCTCGGGATTGCCCTTCGAAACCACTTGGTCAATATTGACGTCAGGCTTCGCCAGCGTTATGCCTGTCGCGTGCTGAGTAAAGAGAATTATCGGAACGTCAGGCATGATTTTCTTTAATTGTCGCGCTGTCTCAAGTCCATTCAATATAGGCATAGCGAAATCGAGAATTATCAGGTCGGGGCGGTGCTTCAGAGCTAGATCAATTGCCTGCTGGCCATTCTCCGCTTCCGCGCAAATATCATAGTCCTCCTCAACTTCGAACAATTTACAGAGCATCTGGCGAATTAGGGGATTATCGTCCGCTACTAGGATGCGCTTGGCCATGGATGCCTTCAAGTTTTAGGGCGAGGGCAGACTAGCCTCCCGGCCCATAATTAAAGACTCTTCCCGCAATTGGGCCGAAACTATCAGGTTTTAGGTGTAAATACCGCAGCGCATGCTGCTTAGGGTTTCGCATACCCACCGGACCATCTGGCACTGATACAGGAGTTCATGTATTGTCGCGACTGGGATTGGCTATATGTTTGCAACCCTGGAGTACTGTATTGTCAGAAATCCGCGCGGCGCTTCACCGACGTAGAGACGTGGGCGGCGGACAGTTGGATATCTTCCGCCTCCTAGTTGAGAGCATAAAAGACTACGCTATTTTCATATTAGACTCGGACGGCAACGTCCTTACTTGGAATCCCGGTGCCCAAGCGATGAAGGGCTACACCAAGGACGAGATTGTGGGACAACACTTCTCAAAGTTCTATTTGCCAGAGGCTGTGCAGAGTGGCTGGCCAAGGCGCGAGCTTGCGCTTGCGATAAAGGAAGGTCGCTTCGCAGACGAGGGCTGGCGTGTGAGGAAGGATGGCTCAACATTCTGGGCATCTGTCATTATCACGCCGTTGCGAACCGAGGACGGCACGCTTACCGGTTTTGCCAAGATCACACAAGATTTGACGGAACGTAGAAAAGGAGAGGAGCAAATTCAGGCTCTAAATAGAGAGCTTCGTCAGCGCGTTTCACAACTTGACGAAGCGCGGCGAGTCATTGAGCTGAGAACCGTTGAGCTTCAAAAGCTATCCGGACAGCTACTGCACATTCAGGATGAAGAAAGGCGACGCATCGCGCGAGAACTTCACGATGACTTAGGCCAGCAATTGAGCGCGTTGAGTATGCTGCTGGCCCAAAAAGGCGGTGATAAAGAGATGTCAGAGATTGTAGATAGTGCATCTACATCGGTGCGTAGTTTGTCTTACCTCCTGCATCCTCCCCTGCTTGACGAGACTGGCTTGCGGTCTGCTCTGGACTGGTACATAGAGGGGCTCGCAAAAAGGAGTGGGATTCAGATATCTCTCACTATAAAGCCACCTATTTTCCCCCGTCTCACACGAGAGATCGAGACCACGATTTTCGCATTATTCAGGAGGGACTTACTAACGTCTATCGCCACGCTGCTGCTGAAAGCGCCCGGGTGGAGATTGAGAAGCAGTCTGATTGGGTGACAGTGCGTGTTCGCGATTACGGCAAGGGACTCCCGCCAGAAGGTAATTCGTATGGTACGTTCAATCTCGGCGTGGGAATCAGCGGAATGCGTGAGCGCGTTCGTCAATTCGGTGGCGATTTAACACTAACGCGCGCTGAACCTGGAACACTAGTTGAAGCTAAAATTCCCCTGCTCGGCTAATATTTCCAGTGCCAATGCCTCCACCTGAAAATCGTCGGTAAGATTGGTTGCACCATGCGAGAAGTCATTATCCAAACTGTTAGTCTCGATCCACATCGCCTATTGCGTCTCCGGCCAGCCTTTTCGCAGGCGTTGGACTAAGGGTTCAATCGATACCTTGGAAACGTTTCACCAACCCCTAATTGGAAACCTTGAGGGCGGTAACTGTTGATAAATCCGCTTATCACCACCTATCTCAGAGTGAGATAGCGTGATAATCGTCAGCCGAGAGTTCCAAAATCGCCATCGCGCGACCCGTTAACCCGCTCCGAGTCGGAAGAGGATTCAACAGGTTGACGGAGTATAATGTCGCGCAACGGGAGGTTTTTTCTTGCATGAGGACACGTCTTCCGGGTTTCAAGGGCGAATACCTGTGGGAACTTGACATTGCTGAAAAGCAGGTGCTTGCATTGGCGGAGGCTTTTCCTGCGGAACGCTATGGGTGGCGCCCGGCGGAAACGGCGCGGTCGGTGAGCGAAGTTCTGGTGCACATTGGAGCGGGTGGCCGTTCGTTGCTGGCCCTTCTGGGCGTGGATGCATCGCAAGATCTATACGGCAAGTTGGAAGGCGAGGGCTTGGCGAAGGTCTGGGCGATGTTCAAAAGAAACGAGAGCCTGGGAAAAAGCATAACGGACAAGGCTGAGGTTCTTGCTTTGCTGAGGAAATCGCTGGACGGTATTCGCACAGCGTTCACGGAAGCTTCCGATACCGAGCTGGACAGGCCGGAAATGTTCGGTGGCGAGAGCACGACGGTGCGCCGCCTCTACATGCGAGCTTTATGCCACCTGCACGAGCACATGGGACAGCTCATCGCCTACGCTCGCGCAATGGGCTTACCCGCGCCGTGGCAGGGTGAGTGGGAAGCTCAACGGAAGGCCATTGAGGAAAAGCTGACGGCCTCAAAGATGAATGACGGCTAGAACGTGAAGGCACCGACTAAATGAGCTGTCCAAAACAAATTGTTGGCCGTACTGAGGAGGGATCGATAACCAGCGCTAGAAAGACTGTCTGAAATCGGATAGGTGTCGAGAAATCCTCTTCGCACGCAATATAAAAGGCGCCCACTTTGCGGTAGGTTTTGATCGTTCGCATCACCACCTACCGAAAGGAGCGCCGTTATGAACCAAGCAAAGTATATTGGCATGGACGTTCACCAGGCAACGATCTCAGTTGCCGTCATGGATTCCGCCGGTAAGTTGATCCTGGAGTCCATCCTCGAAACGAAAGCGGCCACGATTCTGCAGTTCATCGGCGGGCTGTGCGGCAGCTTGCTGGTGACTTTCGAAGAAGGAACTTCTGCCGCCTGGTTGTATGACCTGCTCAAGCCTCACGTCGCAAATGTCCTAGTCTGCGATCCTCGAAAAAATGCTCTATTAAAGGATGGCAGCAAGAGTGACCGTATCGATGCTCGGAAACTGGCCGAACTCTTGCGCGGCAACCATCTCTCCCCGATCTACCACGGAGAGAACGGGGTACGCACTTTGAAGGAGCTGGCCCGCAGCTATCTGACGATCACCAAAGATCTGACGCGGGTGATGAGTCGAATCAAGGCCGTGTACCGAAGCTGGGCCATTCCCTGTGCCGGGGCAGCCGTGTATCGACCGCGCCATCGTGCGGAATGGTTAGCCAAGATCGTAGAACCGGGAGTTCGCCTGCGAGCCGAGCGGCTCTACCAGCAACTGGATGCGCTGGAGCCGTTGCGGCAGGGAGCGCGACGCGATCTGCTGGTGGAGAGCCGCAAACATCATGCGGTGAAATTACTGCGTCAGATTCCTTATCTGGGTCCGATTCGTTCCGCCTTGCTGGTTGCGCTGCTGGAGACACCGCATCGTTTTCGCACCAAGCGACAGCTGTGGGCCTATAGCGGATTCGGACTCGAGACTCACGACAGCGGCGAATACCGCTTTGTGAAAGGGCAACTGCGACGAAACCGGGAGCGAGTCACCGTGCTAGGCCTGAACCAGAACCACAATCACGATCTGAAAAATATCTTCAAGAGTGCCGCGATATCCGCCAGCACTCGACCAGGACCGTTCCAGGAGTTTTACGCCGGGCTTCTGGCTAAAGGGAGGAGGCCGGCGATGGCGCGTCTCACCCTGGCACGGAAGATTGCAGCGATCACTTTGACGATTTGGAAGAAAGGAGTGTGTTTCGACGCCAACGAATTACATCGGCAAGCAGCTTGAGCGTCTCTGGCAGAGAGCTCGTTCCATTTTCCTGGGTGGTGGTCGGTTCTTGAGACGCTCGGTTCGAGGGGAGTATCAGATAGCTGGTTCGACCCTGTGTGCTTCGGCACCGAGTCACCGTTCTCACGCTATGCCCCCTCGGAGAACCAGAAATAGCGATAGGCTACGAGCCTCGGATAGAACCATGGTTGCCACGAAATCGAATCGCTTGCCAAGTTTCAAGAATCGACGGCGCTGTCACCACGAGACAATGAAACCGAGGGAACGGAAGAGCAATCCAGAGAAGAACCTCTCGAGCGATCGAGGGCCATATCTGCAAACAGTGGGCTGGATATCGAGACAAAAAACTTCTCGGCTACCAGCCGAAGGAGAAGCTTTTTTGTTGACATCCCCTTTTATAGAACCAGCTATCTCAGACTGAGATAGCTAGTGATAATCCCTGTTCGCAACAGTTATCCGGAAACGCCGGTTTCCGGCCCGGTACTTTATATTTCTGGATTAGCTTTCTGTCCTTGGGCGCTCTTTAAGGTCGCTGTAGAATTCTCGTACGCAATCGCCACAGATTCGGGCCTTTCCGTCTCCCTCGAAAGTCGCAGAAAGAGTCTCGTCAGACCTTCTTCCGCAGAAGCTACACCGCGAGTCGGAAAACCTCGCCTCTAGATAACGATTGGCATCTTCTTCGGTAAACTGTGCCTCGATCCAACAGACGGAGGACCCTGGATAGATAATCTCGGCTCTCCGTTTGGCAGCGGGAACGGTATCGTAACTTCCACTTCCGATATAACCCCAATCGCTATCGCAGTAGTAAAGCGTGAACTGGGGGGACTTTTTGTCCTGGCAGATGGCCAGGCAAGGAACTTTGCCTATTTCCTTGTCGCCAACAAACATCAAACCATGGCCGCGATTGTAGCCGACCGTGTCATTTAAGATCGCATAGTGAAGAAGCACACGATCATTGACACATATGATCGGCGGAGGCGTGAAAGATGGCTGTTCCATTTAACGCCAGCCCCTGATTGTGATGGAAGTATGCGATAAAAACTGCTCACTGTGGCCTGACTTCACATCTAGCAAATACAGATTGTCGCTACGGTTCTCGCTGACGATCGTGCCAAAAAACAATCGGTTTGCATCCGGCGACCAAACGATACTTCCGAATAATTCTTCTTTGAAGAACAGCATTGTGCGAGGAGCCTTGTCGAGGGCTCTCTTTTCTTTTATATCAGCATCAATTGCAGCGATGCCTGCGGAATCATAATAGGCGATTTGATTTGAGATCGGTGAAACAGCTGGCTGGCTGCCAATGTCTAGCACATGAGGTTCTCCGCCTCTGATAATCAACAGATTCGCCTGCCTGCTGTACGTTCCGACCTGTTTAGTTGGAATATCTGTATTCAACTCAACTACCAAGCCCTTGTCGTCGTGCAGCCACTGCATGGGATACCAAACCCAGAATTCAAATTCATGGTCTCCTATTTTCTTCAAAGGAAAAGCCAGCAGCACCCTCTTAACGTCGTCTCGGACTGAGACGGCCGAGATTCCATGGTCGAAATATGCAATTTCATCGGAGATGTGATCGGCCTTGTCACCTGCCAGGTGACGGGCAACCCGGAAGTAACCCAGCCTATCTAGCCGCAATGTACCACGCAGCGAGTGTGCTGAAAGGCTCCCGAAAGCCATCGTCGGAAACCATTGATTTGAAGCGCTAGCCTCGTTCGGTTTTCATCGTGCGAAAACCACATGGTTTTGACCCTCGGACACCTAATTCCCGAGCAGCGCCTTATACGGCCACTGGACGACGCTCATTTGACGGGAACCGACTTCACAGGAAGAATGCGCCAAATTAGCCGCTCGTCGTACAATCGAATGTAATAAGGAGAGGTGGATGAAGACTTTTTTTGTTGGATTGCTCTTTATCGCCTTGACGGCGCAGGTGAATACCAGCGGACAATCCGCTCAACTTCCGCCGGCCTCTGACATGAAAACGCTCGGCCTGATCGGAGGCACTTCCTGGTATTCGACTGTTGACTACTACCGCTACATCAACCAAGCCATAAACGACGCGTACGGTGACAGTACGAACCCACCGCTACTTCTCTACAACATGAACCAACAAAAAATCCACGAACTCCAGGCAAAGAATCAATGGGACGAGGTTGCTGGACTCCTCACAGAGGCAGCGATGCGGCTGCATGCCGGCGGCGCACAAGCAATCCTGTTCTGCGCCAATACACCATATAAGGTCTATGCACAAGTTGCGCGAAAGACAGGCATGCCAATTCTCCATATTGGGGATGCTACTGGAATTGCAATCCGAAGTGGTGGTCTGAAAAAGGTTGGGCTAATCGGAACTCTGTACACGATGGAAGATGGTTTTATGACGGACTGGTTGAAGGAGCACTACGGAATCGAAACCCTTGTGCCTAATTCCACTCCTGCTCGGCAAGAACTACATCGAATTATTCAGCAAGAGTTGAGCAGGGGTATCTTCAAGGCCGAGAGCAAGAAATATGTGCTCGATCAGATAGGAGAGCTGCGACAACGCGGAGCGCAAGGCATCGTTCTGGGATGCACCGAATTCCCTCTGATTATCAAACCGGCGGATGTTGGGGTACCGCTATTCGACACGACGCTCCTGCATTCGCAGATGGCGGTGGACTTCATTCTTGGTAAGCAAGGCCTGGCCCACGTCCGAACCGTTCAGTAAGCTTTCTTTTCGGCACATGATGAATTTTCGAAGACATGGGACTATGCAGCAGGCCAAAACAATTCAATTTGAAAAGGAAGGAATGATAAGCGCGTTCGGTGCGTTGCAGGCCGCCGCAACCAAACTTTCTCTCTTTCAATCGCTCGGCCGGCCAGTCTTGCGACTATCCGAATTCGTGATTTTCGTCGGTAAGAATATCGAGAGTTCGTCTCCTGCTCCGAGTTCAAAACCGATGCACCTAAGATAATGTCCGGGTTTGACCCACTCGGAAACAAGCTGATGTCACGTCGTGAAAATGGCGCTGATCTCCCTCGGGCTTGCGGCTTCACTTGCAAAAGTAAAGGTACCGCGTTCGCGCATCTCCCTGGCACCTCGAAGAAAGCCACCCAGAGCTGCTCGGCAGAGCGCGCTCCCCACGCTGACGCGCCTGACTCCAATTACGGAGAGTTCATCTAGACTCAGTTGAGCCCCTTGCAGTCCCATCACCACGTTCACGGGACGGTCTAGGGACCGGACGACGGCAGCAATATCGTCCTTAGCGGCTAGACCAGGCGCATACAGGACATCGGCACCCGCCTCTTGATAGACCTGTAGGCGCTTGATTGTGTCCCCGAGGTCTGGCCGTCCGTGCAGGTAATTCTCCGCACGTGCGGTCAAGGTGAACGGAAAAGGAAGGGCACGCGCCGCCGCTACCGCCGCCCGCACTCGCTCGGTCGCCTCTTCTATTTCATAGATCGGGTGGTCGGGGCGACCTGTAGCGTCTTCGATCGACCCGCCGACAACGCCTGATGCCGCAGCAAGCCTGATCGTTTCGGCAACCATTTCCGGGGCGTCGCCAAAGCCATTCTCAAGGTCGGCGCTGACAGGCAAGTTAGTCGCTGATACGATCGCGGACGCGTATGCCAGCGTCTCTTGGCGGTCGAGTGTGTTGTCACGCCGCCCGACAGAGAAGGCATAACCCATGCTTGTGGTGGCCAGCGCCTCAAATCCTAGGTGTGCCAATAGGCGCGCAGTGCCTATGTCCCACGGATTGGGAATGATGAACGCCCCATTACGCTCATGGAGCGCGCGAAAGATTCGTCCCTTTTCAGCTTGCGTAACCATCGCTGCGCCGGTCTTCGTCATTGATCACCTCTTACAACCTTAGCTAAGTCCCATGATGGCTACGCTGCGGGCCGAGTCAAATCCAATCTAAAGGGCAGCACTAGACAATTCGGATGGTTGCAGGCCGCCGCAACCAAACTTTCTTTTCTTTTCAATCACCTCCGCAAACTCTGCAACCATCCGACTTCGTATGCCGCAATGGAGATCCTAGAGAGTCGCACCTAAAGACCCCTGCCTATCTCTCACGACTGGCATGGCACAGTCGATAGTTCCGGTTTGCCCGTCACTCGGGAATTAATCACAGATCTCGCAGCCGAAGGCCCATATTCCAAGAGACAATTCTTAGAGCGCCCGCCTGCCTCAGGTTCGCAAACTCGTCGGATATTTTTTCCCGATGTCATTGACTTGCAGGGAGGGCTTAGCTACAACATCCCTGCTCATATTCTGAAATATGCGCTTGCCACATTGATCCAAGGTGTTGCATCGGCACTTCGTCATCAACGTTTGGAGCACTCGTCGTACTGCTTTTATTCCATCCATCAGATGATCCAACTCCGCCAGCTTTTTCCGAGACAGCGTTTGCCAGCGTTCCGAGGCGCGAGTGACATTGCGAAAACCGAAGAACAGTCGACGGATTTCATCTAGCGTAAAGCCGAGTTGCCTTGCCCGCTGAATGATTGCCAGCCGATAAAGCGCTGTGGTGTCGTATCGTCTCTGCCCGCTCACCCTCAGGGCGGGGGGAAGCAATCCAATACGCTCGTAGTAGCGAATCGCGGAAGCTTGCAGTCCAACCTGCTGTGCCACTTCGGAAATCGTCAGTTGCGGCATAGCTGCATTCTAATACCGCTGCATTCCGATTCCCACCTCGAATTGATAGATATTTATGAAATACCTCTTGCCTTAAAGTTGGCTTTAAGTTGTAGCCTCTTCAAAGGCCGCCGATAAGCACCACAAATCCGGGCGCCTAGAAAGGACAATTATGAAGAACACGAAATGGATATCTGCATCTGTGCTTTTACTTACTTCTAGCAATGCCGCACCGGCGCAAACGAAAAAACCGAGCAGCGCTATTCTTGTGGCACAAACCGCCATTCCGGCTGCTCAGGAGCGCGCCGATAAGGGCGCCGCCGAACTCGATGCGCGGCGGGAAAAACACGCACTACAGGTCTTTCTAAAGCTGGGACAAACGCTAATCGTGTCGGCCGCTGATGCGATGCCTGCCGATAAGTACGGCTTTGCGCCAACCGACGGCGAATTCAAGGGTGTCCGGACCTTTGGTCAACAAGTAAAGCACCTGGCGGCGGCCAACCATATGCTGGCTGCTGCGGCGCTGGGCGAGGAACCCCCGACCGGAGCGGGGGACGAGATGGGGCCTGAAACCGTACGGACCAAGGCGGAGATTCTCGATTATCTGAACGGGTCATTCGAGCACCTTGCCAGAGCGATCGACGCGATCGGCAGCAAAAATGCCACGGTCAAGTCTTCTCCGATTTCACCTTTGAAAGGTACTGAGGCAACTCGGCTCGCGCTGACGGTTGAGGCCATGATTCATGCTTTTGACCATTACGGGCAAATGGTCGAATACCTCCGGATGAACGGGGTCGTACCCCCCGCGAGCCGGCCATGAAAGATCGTTTCGATAACACGCCAATAGCTTGCTCTCTGACGACCTGCGCGTGCTGTCTGGTTACGGAAGCACAATCTTGAGCGGAGGTAATTCCCCTATGAGTCCGAAAAATCTATCCCCACTGATCGCCATCCTGCTCATCCTCGGCGGCTCAGTATTCGGTGTACTGGGTGGGTTGCACGCCATTTACACTCTGTTGGATCTGCGCAACCCGCGACGACTTGTCCCTGTCGATCCTTCAGTTATGCACGCCATGGCCAACTCGGCCGTCAGACTGTCGCGTGGTGGCACGGACATGTGGCGAGCCTGGATTGGCTTCAACTTCAGCCATAGTCTTGGTCTGCTGCTATTGGCCACGCTAGCGATCTGGGCCGGGTTCCGAATTAACAGACTTCCCGTCGCCATCATGCCAGCGTTGACCCTGATAGGCTGTGCCTATCTGCTTCTCGCTCTGCTCTACTGGTTTCGCATTCCTGTTATCGGCGTTGCCATTGGTACTGGCTGCTTCGCCGCCGCATGGGTCCTGTCGCTGAGCTGATTGACTGTTTCAGTTAGGTCGGGTTCAAGCACAGCTAGAGAATGAAGCGAACACTTGAAAGGGTAGGCCAGTGCGGACTTGAACCGCAGGCCATGCCCGTGCCTCTGATTCGATGAAGGCGCGGCATCTTACTGCAGATTTGGTCGTTCTTCCAAAACCGCAGACTGCTCGGAAATACCGAGAACAGGCGGTGTACAAGGCGGTCATGATTGGAATTACAAGACATGCTTCTGACGGGCCACATAGAAAAAGTCGTAAGGCATGTTCTTGGCTCAAATCGCTGGCTAGAAGTAAAGTAAGGATTGACATGCGTAAGCGTCAGATTTCGCCGATTTCTCTGGGACCTTCTGCTCAAGCTTGGCTCGATGTGGAGCATCGGGCTTTGGTCGAGGTCACATCAGAAGAAAACGGCTATCCGATTGAATCCGCGCTCGTAGAGGCAGAAAACCCAGGCCGGCTTGCGGGCAGCCCAGGGACTCAGACAATTCGGCTCATTTTCGACGAGCCACAGACGCATGACTCGGATCTGTATGCGCGCAATTTGCAAGTTATCGGTATTCTTTGGATGGCGGCCGCTTGTATCCGCACGAACATCGCTTGGTCTTTGAATCAAACCGATGCGCACCGTAGCGTGGACATCGGGGAAACTGCCGAGGTCGGCCGCCCAACCTTCCGTTGGCCCGGCTCGATCGTGCTTTGGCCTTCGACTTGGCGGACCCGCCGCGATGCCCAAGAATCCGTGCCATCTTGCTGATCGCAGCTTCACTAGGCATGTGGTCTTTATAATCCTGAGCTCTTCGTGTGGTCAATCCGCAAAAGTCGCTAGAAACGCACAGCACTTCGTTAACGGGTCATTCTAGAGCTTCGTCCTACTCGCCGAGGGCACGTATTATTTACCCACCCGTTTAGGTATCGCAATTCTCGTCACATTGAAGTGTTTTGGGACATTTTCTGGATCAACCAATCCCAGACCGCTGATTTTGTCTGGAATCAAACGACTTACGAAAGCAACCGGATGCACAAAACACTCCTACCGTGCATTCCCTCTCTTTACTAACCTAAGCGTATAGGTTAATATAAAGACTACGGAGGGAGTGCTATTGGAAACCAATGAACGTCAACAGGCAACTTCAGCTAACCGACGGACGCATTTGACCGAATCGGAAATGCTCGAGATCCTAGAATTGGCCCGCAAAACCCACGCACGCGATTGGGCGATGCTGGCGATCGCATTTCATCACGGTCTTCGAGTTACCGAAGTCTTGCAGCTTCGCTTGGCAGAGAGCATTAATTGGAAGGACCGGACTCTTACCGTTCGCCGTCTGAAAAGCAGCATGACTACAACGCAACCTCTAGTTGAAATGCGGGGGAGGCCCGCGTTGAACGAACTGGCGGCGACCAAAGCCTATCTAAAGGTCCGCATTGAGGACGGCTCGGGCAATCTGTTTACCGGGCAGAAAGGTCCTTTGCAGCGTTGGACTCTTAGCCGCATGTTTCGTGGCTATTGCGAGCAGGTATCAAAATCTCGTGTCGCTCGTGGCTTGGCTCCGATCGCCGATAGCGCGATGCGTTTTCATTCGATCAAACACACGATTGCCACAATCCTTGCTTCTCGAGTGGACAACATTTTCCTCGTCAAGACGCAGTTGGGCCATGCGGCTATTTCCAGCACGATGCGTTATTGCCATCCCGACTCTAAGTTGGCTGCTATCAAGTCGAAAGAGGTTCTAATGCAAACCTTTGCGGCTCTCTAATGCGAAGAGATCACATGCTTAAACACTTGCTCCCAGGGGCGGCAGAGTCACATCATTCTGCTAGACAGTGATAGCTCCATCGGAAAGAATATAGCCAGCGCCCCGAAGGAACTGGGGCATCCCTATTCGGGTGCGTGACGTAGAATCGCTCCGGAAGAGAAGCATGGAAAAGCAAGAACCGAATCCGAAGGCTGCTGACAAGAAAGTCTGGGAAAAGCCCAGGAAAATTCTGATCATCACCTTCCCAACGTACAAGAGGCCAAAGCCCGTTGAATAAAGAAATAAGGCCGCCGAAAAAAGTACATTTGGCCTTTTCCAGCAGCGATGTGCGACGTCCATCTATTTCAATCTCGCGATCTCAGCTTCTGTGAGTGGTACGTTGTTGTAGACTTTGTCCCAAAGTACGTCGTTGTCGTCAGGCTGCCGAGTTGCCGTTTGTATCGTTCTCACATCTTGCCACTGCGCTGTCACGCCTCCAGCAAATGCTTTTTCTGCATGCCACACTGCGCCAGCTACGGCATCGCAAATGTCTTTTTGTCCGTGGGGAGGGTGATCGATCTTTCCCGTCTTGTCCTCCTTCCTGACTGTCGCGAGCTGCATTGCGAGTCGCGGATGGTCGTAGCAGAGCAGCCGTCCGTCGTAGATTGCTTCTTTTACGGATTCGTACGGCGCCGAGTCCTTATCGACCGACAGGTTTTCTGCGCTGAATCCTTCGGACTTGAGAATTTGAATGCTTTCTTCCGAACCCCAGCTGTCATAGCTAACCGTTTGGAATTGCAGTCCCATATCACGCAGCTTGTAAAGCAGCTCCCTGACGCTTGATATTCGAATCTCGCCACGCGGCGGCGCGACGATCTCCAGTGCTAGGTCCACGCGTATCAGCGGTCGCGTCTCGAACTTCTTCTCGCGGCCAAAGCCTCTGCTGACCTGCCTACTGCCGACGATGTGCGCAACAGCAAAGCCGGCAGCGTCGTTCACTTTCGCGAGATCAATGTGCGCGTAGTAGGGTCCGTCGTTGATTCTCTTTTTGCCGTCTCTGTCGACAATCCAGTCGAAATGCTCTGGCAGCAGATGGTCATGCTCGTCCTGCAGCGTGACGGTGAAGTTCGTGAATGGATGGCGCAGTCCAGCTGCTTGCCCCTTCTGCATCATCTCCGTGATCATGTCGCGGCGACCGATGAATGGCCTGATGCTGAGGACTGGCACGCCGCCGAAGTCGCGAACCGATTCGTCCGGGTCCTTCTCGAATTCTGCCCTGTAGTCCATTGGGACGGTGATCACGCGGCTGCGGTTTACGTCTGTCTCTGTGCCGTCGAGAAGGCGAGATCGGCGCGTCACGTCGCCGACTTCGACTTCAAATGTCTCGGCCATGAAGTCTGATCGCGGCTTCGTTTCCCAAGCTGAATATTGCCGGACGAAGATCGTCTTGTCCGTCAGGGCCTCGACTGCCTTACGCTCGGTAAAATCGTTCGGATATCTGGCCGAAGAGACCATCCACAGATGGCCGGGCAGCATTCCGCGCTTGTTCATCCGGCTCTTAATCCGGCGGCTCATCTTTGTGTACAGTTGCAGCGCCTGATCGTACAGTCCGCCTTCAGGATGCTGTTTCGACTTCTCGACGACAGCGTAGAAGTTCATTTCGTCGAAGGCAGCCGAGAACACGCCTTCGCCGAGCAGCGCTTGCTCGCTGGCTGCGACCGGATACGCGAAGACGCCGCGAGGGAATCGCAGCTCACTTGTGATGTTCGGAGCGAACGGGAATTTCTCTTTGAAGTACGGAGAGTTGCGAATCAGGTTGCCGAGACCGCCGAACAGAATCTTTGTGGCCTGCGACTTGTTCACAGAGACGTTGATGAACGCCAGATTCGAGCCAGGCAGCATTCCGTAGGCGTCCGCTGGCGACCGCAGGCAACTCACGCGGTAGATGTCGTAGCAAATGCCGACCTCGGCCATAGTCGTCTTGCCCCAGCCGATGGCTCCCGTCAGCAAGACTTCGGAGTAGTCATCATCGAATAGCTCTATCAGGTCGTCGAGGACTTTCCCGTAGATGTTGCCGCGCAGGACGGAACCGAGGTACTTCGGGTCTTCGACGAAAGTGCGGATGTCAACGGGTTGCCAAAAATAGTCGGCGTTGCTCAGGCGAACAGGAATCTCCGGCATGGTCTCCGGTGTTGCTAGTACTCTGCCACCGATTTCGCCACGGAAGAACTCACGCGCCTTCGGCGACATCCGAGCTACGATCTCCTCGTAGACCCGCTCCCGACGCATGCGCTTCTCCTCTGGAGACAGCATCCAATCGCACTGCTTCAAAGCTACCATTGACGTCCTCCTGAACCATGTCGATCAACCTTTGCGTCGCCTGCCTGATTAGGTTGCGGTCAACCTCGTCAAACTGTCTCATGCCCTCTTCAATGTGAGCCAGATCTCCTGGCTGTATCTCACAAGGGGGCGGCAGATACGGCCCGTTGCCACCTTTGCCGCGCAGGAATTGCTGGCCGAGTTCGAGCTTGCTCACAGCGGTAGCGAGGTTCGTTAGCTTTTCGACTTCCCTGTGCGTGTTCTCAAACGCGGTCCCCGTTTTCTCTTCGAGCGCGATGATTCTTTCGAGGCGTTGGAGCTGGCGATAGTAGAGCACTTTCAGCATTTGCTCGGAGGTTAGCAGATGCAGCGTCTTCTCTGTTTTGACCCAAATGTCTTTCACGGTATCGGGAACAACGTCCTTGCACAGGAGATCCGCAACGCGTGATTCGACCCGTTCGATGATAGCCTCGACCTTAGGAGTGGGGCCATGATGCTCTTTGCGCATTTCTGTTTTGACGACGCGGACGTGCTTCGCGAGCGCATAGATGTGCTTGCGCCAGTAAAAAAACGACCACTCACCGGGCGCGCCCTCGACCTTCAGCTCCATGGCCCAGCGGGCGACCTCTGGCGCGGAGTATCCCTCGGTCAATCGCTTCACAAGAGCGTCGTAGCAGTTTAGATGCTGGAGCTTGTTGATCAGGCGGAGATCGTCGCGTTCTTGAGGCGTCATTAGCTTCGGGGGTCTCACTGGTCGAGTCCCTCCCACATCGTACTGAGCGGTGTCATCCCGCCAACCGTCTTGACGGTCGGTACGACCCTAGCGGCGATACGAACACCTTGGGCACTACCCTCGACACGGACTTCGCTTAGCCAGCGCTTGCGGGCTACTTCGGGAGTGGTGGCATCCCTTACCTGATGGCAGGCGTCTTCTGAGAGGTTCGTCAGAGAGCCAATCAGGACGATGATATTCCTCACCATCTCGCCGTCAAAGCGTCTGGTCTTCCTACAGTTTATTTTTGCCCTGACAGGCATATTTGTCACAGGTTGCGATTCACTGTTAACAATGTTTATTTACTTTGGGTCAACCCTGTCGGTTGCGGGTTGCGTTTTGCCCCGAAAAAGGGTTGCGGCCAACTTTGGCATTTCAACCCTTCGACGTGACCGTCTGGCTCATCGGCGGCTCTGAACCGTCTCGGACGGCTTCTCTGTTACTGTCGCCGGTTCAGGCTTATTCGTGTCAGGATCAGGGCCGTTCGGCAACAGCGCCAGGAGCGGCCGGATTTGCTCTTCTAGGGTGTTGCGCGCCCGCTCCGTGAATTCCTCAATGCCGCTTTCGGCTAGCAGGTCTTTCAGCGTCACGTCGATTGAGAACTGAAGATTGACTACCACTTCTGCGGTGGCTCGGATTTCCATGATTTCCTACTCCTCCTTTTTGGCCATCTCGTAGATCACTCCCGGCGTCTCCCAGCTCAGGAGAATCCGATGAAGCACATCATTCGCCTAGGCACGCTGTTCCACGGTTACGTTTGCCGTTGCGTTCATAGCGATTCAGCCGATTTGACCTCCCTGTGAGCCAACCGCCACAGGGAGCTGCGGCAAGATTACTCGACGAGCTTGTGGCCATAGCCAGTCTCAACCATCCGCTTTTCTGTTTCCCGCATGAAGTCCGCGAGCTGATAGATAAATCGCGATTCAATATGTGAGGTAAAAAACTCCGCCGCTTCAGGATCCAACTCGTCATCCAGGTCGCCGTGAGGAGCAACAAAAAGCAGTGGGCTATCGTAACCGTACTCGTTGATGTGAATTTCCCCGACCAGCACCTTGCGCCCTTGTAGGCCCTCGACATATTCGAAGACGTTCCATTTTACGAATCCATTGGCGCCCGTCGACTTTTCAAATACGGCGTTGTGACCCGGGAAACCGCTGCGTGGTAGCATTTTTCATCTCCTGATTTGGCGCCAGCGCGCCGCTCAACATGCGAACGGTCGGGCTGTCAAAACTGTGTTTTCAACCGATCCGAATGTACGGCCTAGGTTATTTGCCCTATTCGCACTGCGATTTGAGCGCTGAATTTGGGCGCAACTTGGGCGCAAAACTCCGCGCTCAGATGCCTCATTTTCAGGAGTCAGGCGTGGAAAGACAGCAGAATCAGCGGGTGTTTGGTAGGGGCGGTGGGGATCGAACCCACGACCTTCGGCTTAAAAGGCCGCTGCTCTACCACTGAGCTACGCCCCTAGAATTGTTCACAACATCTTACCCGAAAAAGACTTATTGCACATGCGCCGCCTGGGGGACTACTAGCGGAATGGCCCTGGTGTCGGTAGTGGTGTCGGTTCGTTGGTCTGAGTCAGCCTCGGTTGGCTTAGGCACTAACTTGTCCACAACATCTTGCAAGAAGTCAGGCGCGAGGTGAGAATACCGCACCGTCATCGCAACGCTCTTGTGACCCAAGGCGTCCTGAACCGCCCGCAACCCGACACCAGCCATCGTCAGCCGCGAAGCGAACGTGTGACGGAGATCGTGCCAATGGAATCCTTCGATTCCTGCCTTCAGAATCGCCTTCTCAAACCAATAGCGTGGCCCGCAGAGCGGTTCACCCTGGGCGTTGCGAATCACTGGGCCAGTCCCGCTTCCCCGCCCCGCAAACGCTACAAGAGCCGCGACGGCAACCGAATTTAACCGCACGTGCCGTCTCTCGCCGTTCTTGCTGCGCGGAATAGTCAGTATCCGGCCAGCGAGGTTCACGTTGTCCCACGTCAAACCGTACATTTCTCCCAAGCGCATTCCAGTATGCAAAGCTAGGTCTAGCTCGGGCATGTGCTCCGCCCATTCCTCTGCGATAACGTTGCGCAGTTTCAAGTCTTCTTCCGGCGTGAGGTACCGAACGCGGCTGTTATCCTCTCTGCGGTGTCGGGTAGACCGCGCCGGATTGCTGGAAGCCTTGCCGTTGCGAATCGCAAGCCGGTACGTCAGCGAAAGCAGCGACCGATAGTGATTCACCGTCGAAGGCGCCCATTCTTCTTGCTCGATGGATTCCTCGAAGCGGCGCTCAATCTCTTGCGGGGTAACGGAATCGGCGGAGCAGTCGCGGAACCAGTTCAGAATTCGCTCCATCCTCGCAACGTCATCCCCGTAGGTAAGCTTGTGCGCCTTGGAATAGGCCAGCGCATCATGCGCGATGTCCGCAAACGTGACGGTCGCCCGGCGGAGCTTTTCGGGTAGCTTCTTGCCCATGAGCGCTTCGGTCTTGCGCTTCCGGTACAGATCAATTGCCGCGCCTTTGGTGCCTGCCTTTTCCCGGCGGTAGCGTCCTTGGCTGTCCACATAGCGTATATACCAGACGCCCGGCTCTCGCTCATACACTCCGCGAACCTTGGCGGACTCGCGGCTCCGTTGTGCTTTCGGCTGCAACTGTGTCGCAAAGTCAGTGTTCATCGTTTGCCTTCCTTCTTCGACGGGCGCCCGCCGAGCTTGCCGTTCTCGCGCGCAATCTCGCGGATGCGTTCGATACCGAATCTTTCCAGGCGCACTCGGTAGCTTCTCCTGCCTAGCATACTTGCTGCCTCGCTTGCCCCTCTCTTCTCCATGTTTTATATCCTAAACGTTTAGGTTTAAGTTGTCAAGCGTGAACCAGCGCGCTAGAATACGCACATGGACGCACAACGATACGCAGGGCGTAATGCAAAGCATAACGACAGGCGCGAGGGGTTCTGGCTCGACCTAGCACCGGGCAAGAAAATGAAGCTGACTCACCTGCCGAATCGTGGTTTGTTCGCCGTGTTCAACGAGATTCCCGGTCCGTTCTCCAATGCTTCACGCCTTTTTGTCGCACGTTCTACGCGCGAACTAGGCGACCGCTTGAAGCGACCCGTTGCAAACTCGATGATCCCGTATGGTCGTGTGTATGTGCAGACCGCTGCGTCCGAAAATGATTTCACGGACCCGCAGTATGAGGCGCTCGTGTGGAATGTGCTCAAGGGGGTCGAAATGATCAAATCACGTGGCGACAGGGGAACAATGCTGCGTGTGCGGGCTGCGCTCGAACGCAGGGGAGGCCAGCCAGGACCGCGACGGCAGGAATATGCAAGCGCCTGGAAGATTGAGGCTCTCCGAGGCCTGACGAGACACAAGAGGTTCGAGAATACGCTCACTCATGCGAGGAAAAGAGCGCCCGAGAGCGCTCGGCAGGAACTCTGGAAGTATTGCCGGGATTGTTATCAATGGTGCCGCCTGGCGGACCTGCATTCGCCCGAAGACTGGCAAAGACCCAAAGCCGCGAAGCACTTCCGGGAACAATTCGGACTTGAATTTCCCCGCGACTTGGACGCCGCAATTGAGGCGTATCGGCGGGGCAGGAAGTCCTTTGAAAAGCACGAGGCCGATTACGAGCGCTTCTTAAAATCGAGCCAGGCCGCGACAAAATTAGGTGATTCTTCGCAGACAACTAGTTGATTTTTTCTTGCCCAATAGCGCGCGATACTGCGCGCAATGGAAACCTCCAAGAGCGAAAAACTAGCTGTTGATCTTCGAACTGCATCCGCGATGCTCTCCGTGTCGCGCAGAACTCTAGAAAACTACATAAAAGCAAAGAGGCTCCCGGCCCGGAAAATTGGCCGGAGAACGGTCGTTTTGGTGCGCGCGTTGGAGAACTTCCTCCGTTCCGACCAGCCATCACCCAAGGTGGAGCCGGCTCGTGCCGATACCGACCGCTAACGTGCGCGAGATCGCAGCCCTGAGGCTCGAATTGGCGCATGCGGAACGAGTGCTGCGCGAAGAGGCCGAGCGCGAGGCGCAAAGGCTGGCAGAGGCAGAGCACGTCGCTTGGCGCAAGGCCCAGGACACCTGTGCCGCATATGACTGCATCCAGCAGAACGTCAACAGACGGCTCGAGGCAATCCGCAGCGGAGACCGTGAGCGATTCCCGGGAGAGTGCACACTCGCGGAGATGACCCTGCGCGAGGCAGAACGCGCCGACGCGGCGTACACAGTTATCAGTTTCGCCCGGCTGCGCGACCGCCTGCGCTATCTGCGGGGAGGCGCCGAGCGTGAGACCGTCTTGCGCGAGGCACTCGAACGCGGCGGAGTCTATACCGGTCGGTGCGGCGGCCGACATTTTCAGGAGATTATGCGATGACCGAACCACGCGACCCGTTCGCCGAGTCTGAGGCTCGCCGTGTCGGGCAATACAAGGCCCTTCTCGTGGCCGAGCCAGAATTGCTCGGGGCATTGAATACGGACGCGCACACCGGCGGAGTCAAGCGGTGTACTATTCGGGCTTGGGACGAGATACCGGATGTGACGACGATGGAAGCTCCGAAGGTCGAGTGGATTGTGGATAGGGTCATTCCACGAGCTTCTGTGACGCTGATTGCGGGAGAACCAAGCAGTTACAAGAGTTGGCTCGCGCTCGCTTTGCTTCGGGCGGTCGCGAACGATGGAAAATTCTTGGGGCGTGAGTGCGCGCATCAGAGCGTCTTGTATCTCGACCGCGAGAATCCGCAGGCGGTTGTCCGCGACCGGCTCGCCTGCTCGGGATGGAATCACTTAGGAGCGCAAGAATCTGGGGCGGCTGGCTACCTGACGCGCCTCCGCTGATTGGGGATGTGCGGCTGATACAATTCACGTGCGAACGCAAGCCTCTCGTGATTTTCGATTCGATGATTCGGTTTCACACCGCCGATGAAAACTCGGCGACGGAGATGGCGGAGGTCATGCAGAAATGGCGCGAGCTGGCGAACGCGGGGGCGACGGTCGTGCTACTGCATCATCGGGCGAAGAGCGAAACATCCCGATACCGCGGAAGCAGCGACATTTTGGGCGGAGTTGATACCGCTTTCTCTTTGTCGCGTGACAGGCAGGCTGGCGTTTTGAAACTCGAATGTTTCAAGAGCCGCTTCCTCGAAGAGTTTTCGCTCACGTTGCGGCCTGACCTATCCGGTTCGGGTGATTTTGTCGTGACGGAAGCACCGGAAGAAACGGCAGCGCGGGAGGAATCACAGAGGCTCTCAGAAATGATCCGGGCCAAGCCGGGACAAACACAGAGTGAATTGCTCGAAGCATCCGGGCTTCCGCATGGCAAAGGCCGCGAAATCTTGTCGCAGCTTGATGGCCAGTTCTGGCGCTCTGAGCGCGGCTCTCACAACGCGAAACGATTCTTTCCTCTTGCAGACCCGACTAGAGTAGAGATCGAGGTATAAGCCTGTGAGAGCCGAGACTCTCGTGGCTGCACTTGAGCAAGATGGTGTTCGCCTTAGAGTCGAGGGCGAGAAACTGAAACTGGAAGCCCCTGCAGACAGACTACCCGCCCAGGAAACCATCGCCGGGCTGCGCGAGAATAAGGCCGCTGTACTCAAATATCTCCGGGAACGAGGGCAGCCCCGCGAAATTCAGTTTGTCAGTTTGCCAGACCCTATACTGCAAAAAACTGACAAACTGGAAACCTGGCGGGCCGAGAGCCTCGATTCCGAGCTACGCTTTGGGCAGCCACACGCCCGTCTGTTTCCGTTTATCGGGCGAAAGGTGCGAACTTCGAGTGGGTCGGGGACGCTGCTCCAGGTCTTTGCGGATCGAGCAACCGTGCTGCTCGACTCGGGGCGAGACCAAGCGTGCGTGCGGTTCCTGCCCAGTGAAATAATCCCTGTCGCTCCGGAACACACAGATGCCTGAGAACAGGCGGAAAACAGGCAAGACGATACCGGGCGGCGAGACGATGCGCCCTAAGCCTGAGCAGAGAGCGGAAATCCTGGTAGGCTGCGCGCAAGATAAGCGAGGGCGCAAGACCGCCAGCAAATCTCGTGCCGCAGAGATTCGCACGAAACTCCTGGCGTGGAGGCAAACGCCAGAATCCCAAAGGATCTCGCTCCGGGAGCTGGCGAGGGAGACTGGCACTTCGCACCAGCTCCTCAGCTTCCACTTTCAGCGGCTGGACAAATGGCAGATGAACGAATACCAGAAGAAGGCGCGAGAAATTACCGCCCGTGCGAGCGGCGAGAATCGCCCCATGACCACCCAGGAACAGAAGCAGTGCGTCCCGTGTGGCAGGGCTTCTCGCGATTTACTACCCGAGTCCGCTATAACTCAGAACCTCAGAGAAATGAGAAGAGTCCTAAAGCACGGCAGTTTGTCAGGAATACAGGTCAAGATCGCGAAGCTTCTTGCCAGCAAAGGGCATCGAGAGGCGCAGGAGATTCTCGACACATATTCTCAAAGCAAAAATAATTTGCCAGGGTGCGTACCTATTAAAGCTAAACCCTTTAGAACCGATAACGACAGTCCTGGCAACTCCGCTAAAGTGTTCCCTCATGCCGTCACCTGAATCATCACGCGAAAACCTCAAAAAAGCGCGAGCGAATTGGCATCCCCCGCGTCCCTGGCGCAGCTATTCAGAGTCTCGTTTAATTCGCACCTTCGTGTGGCATTGGCATCTGGGTCGCGGGCCGTGGTGCTCAGGGCGAGCACTGGCCCGATGGCTTGGCGTCAGTCACACCTACATTCAGAAGCTCACCCGGACACTATCGAGAGACCAGAGCGATTTTCTTCGAGAGGTGTCACGTTACGGAATACCGACACTCGAGGGGCTAAGACGTGCCCGCGAAGAATCCCGACACCAGCGGGAACGCGGCTTCCTGCGCACGCAGCGCCGTTGGAAAACCGTGGAATACAAAATCGGTGATACCGTGCTGCGCGATTTCGTGCCAACTAAGCCCAATGCTGCAACACTGGTGGCCAGCAATCCTTTCCTGCCAGATGCACCAACTCCATCAACCCCCGGAAACCTCGATTACAACGCGATGCACATGTGGAATCTCAGAATGAATGCCGAACGTGAGGCCGCAACGAGGCCGCGAAGAACTCGATGGCGTCCGGGTATGGCGCTTCGTCCGAGACGGTAGAGTGGGTCTATGGGCCACGTCCTGTTGTCGAAAGACCTGGACCATCAAATTTAACCACCGGCTGCTCTCTAACGGGGCTGTACGTCGCATTTTGAGATAGGTAGTGATAAGAGGATTTATCGACATCTATCCGGAACCAGCTAATTCTGCCACTTGATGGCATAAATCTGTGACGAGCCTTGATCGCGAGCAACAAGCGGAGCGCCATCGAGTCCAATGCTGAGAAATCCAAGTCCCTGCAGCGATTGGTTAGCAAGTCCGAAGTAAGGCATACGGCCTGGCATCTTCACTACGGATTCCAATTTCCCAGTCGCGGAGCGGTAGCGCTGCAGCTCTCCCTGGCGAGTGATGAGATAAAGGGCGCTGGAATCACGGGTCCAGACGGGACGGTATCCAGTACTTGAACTTAGCTTGCTCCATTTCGCGCTGCTGAAATCGTATATCGAAAGTTGTCCTTCGGCCGCAGCAGTATGCAGTGCAGACAGAAATTTGCCGTCCGGAGAGACCGAAGGTGTGAGCATGTCTTCCGACCCCGCTATTTTCGAGAGTTTGTGAGAATGAACATCGACTTTCTCCAGCCAGACGGGAAGGTTTCTGCCACTCTCCAACCACGGCAGCCTGCTGAAGATCAGTGACTGACCGTCCCCTGACCATGCGGGACTACTCTGATTTCGCGCCTCTGGAAATACTGACTGCGGCGTTCCACCCTCGGCGGGAACGACGTCAATCTGCAATGGCTCCCCAACCCGGATTCGGGTAAAGGCGATCTGTTTGCCATCGGGCGACCATTGTGGCGCAGCGGCCATTATCGGCGGATATGTAAGCTGCAAGCGGTCGGAACCATCCGCGCGGCTTCGCCATAGGATTCCGTCTGGATAGGATACATACGCTAGCCACTTGCCATCCCTGGAGTAGTCAAGCGATTCGAGAGAGGGCATGGAAGTAAGCGTGGTGATCTGGCCAGATGAAGGATCGAGCCGAATCGTTTCGTATCGGTATTGAGTGCCGACAGCATAGAGCCATTTGCCATCGAGCGAAGGCGAGGGCGACGAGAAACTAAGCGGTCCGGCGGTAAGCTGAATTGGCCGTGACGTGCCAAAGAAACCTTCTGCCACGGCCCAGATGTCGGAGTGCGCGAAGGTCCCAGTCTGAAATAGGTAGTAACGCCCGTCTCGGCTCCACTCGCCACAGCACTCTATGGAAGGTTTGTTCCACCCCGGTAGGAGAATGTGTGCGCCTATACCATCAGCGCGTATTTCCCATAGCGCACTCGACGCTGTGGACGAATCCTCCACGGTAAAACGCAATCGTTTGCCATCAGGTGACCACCGCGGCCACAACACGATACCGCTGGCTGTGAATATTTTTCGTTTTTCATTGTTGCTGTCCAGCAGAAAGAGACCGTCCCCCGCGGCGAATGCAACCAGTCGTTTATCTGGAGACCAAGCACCGTCGTGGGCCATTAGGTCATCCAATCGTCGTGGCGATCCGCCGGTGACCGGAACGATCCATTGCGGTGCCTCGACTTCCGCCCCATTGAAGCTCTCCACCAAGAGTTCGGAGCCGTCGGGCGAAATGCCCATGAGTTCGAATCCGGCATAAGGTAGCGGCAAATGGATTGGGGCAGTTTCGCCGCCGTTTACTGAAACTTGCGCGGGGGTAGGGCCCGCTCCGAGGCTTGCTTCTACTGTGAAGTATAATCGCGAACCATCGGTAAATAATGGAGAACTGGTCACAGGCGGTGGCCAACCCCAGCGGCCCTTAGAATGACTATCGTTTGTGAGTTGCACGAACTCCGTTGCCGCTCGCGTCGGTTGTCGCAGCCATAGCGTGGCCAGGAGTGCCATCAGAAGAAACGCTGTCGCAAAGGCCCACAATTTCCAGTTGCGCTCCCAAGAGTGACGCTTCGTATCAAGTCGGGGAGATTCCGCCAGCGTGTCCGTTCTCGAGCTTCCTGACAGACCTTCCAGGGCGAATGCCAAATCGCGCGCCGATTGAAAGCGCTCGTCGGATGCTTTTTCCAGACACCGACGCATGACCCGTTCCGTTCCCGGAGAAATCTTGCCGTCCGCGGTAGGAATTTCGGGCGGCTCTTCTCTTAGGATGGCGTGCATGGTCTCAACGGAAGAACTGCCCTTGAAAGCACGCGTGCCGATGAGCATCTCGTACAAGATTGCGCCAAAGCTGAAAATGTCACTGCGCGAATCCGCGGTATTTCCCCGAACCTGCTCTGGCGACATATATCCCACGGTGCCCATCACCGTGCCTTGTTCGGTCAGGGAATCACGCGAAGCTGTCTTTTCTGAGTCGCCGGGAACGTTCTGCTTGGCAAGCCCAAAGTCGAGAATTTTGATGCGGCCGTCGGCGGTTACAAAGATATTCTCCGGTTTAAGGTCACGGTGGACGACACCTTTTTCGTGAGCTGCCGCTAATCCTTTCGCAATCTGCACCGCATAGTCGAGCGCCTTGCGTCCCGGAATTTTTCCTTCCTGTATGCGATGGCGAAGCATTTCGCCGTCGAGTAATTCGGACACTAAATAGTGAATGCTGTTCTGCGAACCGACGTCGTAAATACTCAAAAGATTGGGATGATTGAGCGTGCTGAGAATGCGGGCCTCGCGTTCAAACCGGTCGAGGCATTGGGCGTCATCGGAGAAAGCGGCGGGCAGAATCTTAATCGCAACATCGCGGTTTAACCGCGTGTCGCGCGCACGATATACTTCGCCCATCCCGCCCGCGCCAAGCGGTGCAACAATCTCATAGGGCCCCAGCTTCGTACCAAGGGAAAGTGCCATTATTTGGCGAATTATACAGATTCACTAGCCACATGAAGTGATAAGTGTTGGTAACAGGGGTGGTCTCAAGGGGTCGATGCAACACTGGCTTGCAGTCTATCCGCCGGAGTTTCAAATCCCAATGTTTTTCGTGGCCGTTGATTGAGGCGCAGAGCGATCTCGTCCAGATCCGACTGTGAGTAGCAGGACAGATCCGCCTTCTTCGGCAGGTATTGCCGCAGCAGCCCGTTCGTGTTTTCGTTTGAACCGCGCTGCCATGGGCTTTGGGGATCGCAGAAGTAAACCTGTACGTCCGTAGCCGTCGTGAAGCTTTTGTGCTGGGCCATCTCCAACCCGCGGTCCCAGGTCAGCGAGCGCCGCAACGTCGCGGGCAGAGTGCGCACGTGCCGGCTCAGGGCGGCCACCACCGTAGTCGTGTCCTTGCCGGGCACCTTCACCAGCATGCAGAACCGCGAATGACGCTCCACCAGCGTGGCCACATGACTGTTGCGCGCCCCGCGCAGCAGATCGCCTTCCCAATGACCGGGAATGGCGCGATCTTCGACTTCCGCAGGTCGCTCGCGGATAGAAATGGCATCGACGATCTTGCCTTGGGAGTGTCCGTGAACGCTGGAATGCCGCGAGCGGCGGATCCGCCGCTGGGAGCGAAGGTGCTGAATCAGCTCCTTTTTCAGCGCTCCTCGCGCTTGAAGGAATAGGCTGCGATAAATGGTTTCGTGCGACACGCGCAGGCCCTCATCCTTGGGAAACTGCCACTTCAGCCATCCGGAAACTTGCTCGGGCGACCAGTCCTGCATCAGTTTACTCGCAACGATCTCCCGGAGCGTGGTGTGAGTGGCCAGCAGGCACGGCTTGGGCCGCAGGGCCGATTCCCAGGCCTGCTGATCGGCTTCATTGGCGCGGTACTGCGCGCGCCCGCCATGGCGTGCCACTTCCCGGCTGATCGTCGAGGCACAGCGGTGCAGGCCTTGGGCGATTCCGCGAATCGACGAGCCACAAGCGATTCCGCGGGAGATGTCTTCTCGTTCTGCCAGGGTGAGTGAACTCGGTGAACGGCGGCGGATGGGCGGCGCAATCCCACCATGGCGCTTCAACAGAAGGTGAATAACCACATTGTTTTTGCCCAGCGCTCGACCAATCGCATGTAACGACTCTCCCGCTTTCCAACGACGCCATACCTCAACTCTTTGCATCGCAGAAAGCCGTATACGTTTCTTTGGGATCATAAACACCACCTTTTAGAAAAAAGATTTATACCAGGTGGTGTTGCATCGACCGGTTGAGCCCTCAGGGATTATCACTAGCTATCTCACTCTGAGATTGGTGGTGCGAAGCGGAGTGGGTGTTGAAAAACTCGCCCGCTGGCAGGAGTTTTGATCTGGGGTGATTTTCCTGCGGGGTATCGCTTTCTTTTTTCTATCTCAGATCGGCACCGTGGCTGATTCTAGAGATCTGGATCTTAGGAAACGAGCCAGTCGTTTCAGGTTCTGGGCTGTAGCCGCGAGAAAGAACTGTTCGCGAACATGCTTCATTCTCCTCAAACGCACCCTGCGCAGTCCGATCTGGTTCTTCAACTCCGCAAAGAGTGCTTCTACTTTCCGGCGTTGGCGTTGCGCTGCCGCGAAAGCCGGAACGGTCGTTCGCTCTCGTGCCCGTTGTCGCGCCGCTTCGTGAACATGGATCGCGATCTGCCGATAGTGGCCGGTGGTGCACTGCGATTTCTGCGAGCACTCCCGACACCGTTTTCGCGTTGCCCTGTAGATATGGTTTCGGTTGCGCGGATTCACCCCAAGGTACGTTAGTCGCTTTCCTTCCGGACATTGATAGCTGTTCGTCTCGGCAACGTAGATGAACTTTTCGATCCCATACAAGTTGGTTTTGGGAGCAGGACTCTCTTTCACGCGAATATAGGGAGTGATGTTTCGTTCCTCAAACCAAGCCAAAAGCTCACCGTTCCCATAAGTCGTGTCGGCGGCAACCGACTGTGGGAAGCGCCCGCGTCTCTCCGCTGACCGTGTGATCATCTCGCGAGCCGCCGCACTTTCCTGGCTCAGTCGAGCGGATGTGGCCTGAACGCCAACAATTACGCAACTCTTGTTGTCGATCAGATAGTTGTTGAAGTACCCCAGCTCCGCCCGACGATCGCCCTTGGTTGAATAGGTTGAATCCGGATCCGTCGTCGATACCTGGTCTTGTTGATGGGCCGGCTCTTCGATCGGGTTTTCTTGCTCGAGGTCCGCCAAGTACTCGCGCACCGTGCCCTTCACGTGGGCCACTTCCGTCAACTGCTCCCGCGGGATGCGGCTCGACCGGCTGGCATTCGCGGGAATGAAGCTGCCATCCACGGACAGGTGCTCGCCCTCGACCAACCCAGCTTCCAAGCAGCGATCCACAATCTCTTCAAAGAGCCGCTGAAAGAGGTTCGACTCCTGAAAGCGTCCATGACGGTTCTTGGAAAACGTGGAGTGATGGGGAATCTCCTGATCGAAGCTGAGTCCGGTAAACCAGCGCCAGGCCAGATGCATCTGCAACTCCTCGACTAGCTTGCGCTCGCTGGTGACGCCATAGAGATAGCCGATCAGCAGGATGCGCAATAGAAGTTCCGGATCGATCGAAGGTCTGCCCGTATCGCTGTAGGAGTCCTTCAGCTTCTCACGAACGAAATCGAAGCTGATGTGTCGGTCCAGGAGACGCAGTAGGTGGTTTTCAGGAACCTGATCTTCAATGCGAAAGTAGTAGAACAGCGACTCGGAACGGGAGTGTTGTCCCATCATAATCCGCAAGCCTCCGTGAATGGCGATGAAGAAGAGCATCGGCAGAACGCTTGCTCATATAGACGTTGCTGCAACAGTTCCGTTCATTCACGAAGACTTTTTCAACAGCCACAGGATTTATCAACATCTATCCGTACCGGGGGGCATATCGGGAGTTGTGACTCAGTTAGGGTAGCCGATCGTGGGTAAACCTCATATTTGTTTACCCAGATGCAGGAGAATCTTGGCTTGACCGGACATAGCTTCAAAACTGGCGTTATAGTTTAACGTTTGAGAACGCCAAATCTCGGTTCCACACTGGTCTCACTCAACTCCAAATTTCTTGTCCTCACCGGCTCGTTCGCCCTTCACACCCAGGGGGACTCGAGCGCGAATTTGAGTTCCACGCGACGGCTCCGACTCAATCGAAAGGTGCCCTCCCACCAGTCGGAGGCGCTCGCGCATACTAATCAAACCCAAGCCTGGTATTCCCTTGCTAGATTCAGGATCAAACCCCGTCCCGGAGTCAGAAACGCACAGATCGATTCGATCGCCACAACCAGTAAGTTCGACCGTGGCCTCCGCGGCCCCGCTGTGCTTGACGACATTTCGCAAGGCTTCCTGTAAGACTCGAAAGAGACAAAGACTCACATCCTTCGGAATCCGTCCGTCCACTTGTTGATGGGTAAATCGAACGTGCAGCCCGTGCTGCATTGAGAATTCCCTGCAAAAACCTCCCACGGACGCGACCAGCCCGAGAGAATCGAGCTTGGACGGGTGAAGCTCGTGGGACAAATTGTGAATATCGGACGAGACTTCGGAGGCTAACTCCGCGATGTTGTGAAGGCGCTGCTTGACTTCTGGCGAAAGCCTGTGTGTTTTCTGTTCAACCTCCTCAAGGCCGATCTGGAGGAGCGCCATTCGTTGGCTCAGGTCATCATGTAAGTCGCGGGCGATGCGTGCCCGCTCTTCCTCGTGCGCGGTGATCAAGCGCCCGCTCATATCGAGCAGCGCTTCCTCGGATTGCTTCCGGTCTGTGATATCAATGGCGGAGCCGATGTATCCCTGGAGGCTGTCGTCGGGTCCAAATCTTGGGATGCCAACATCCGTGATCCAGCGGAATTGTCCATCGTGGCGCCGGAGGCGGTATTCCATCTGGAAATCGACGCGACCGTCGAACGCTCGCGCGTAGACTTCCAGACAGCGCTCTAGATCTTCCGGATGGACCCCCGAGGCCCAGCCGTTTCCTAATTCATCCTCCACCGCGCGACCGGTGAAATCGAGCCAACCCTGATTAAAGAAAGTACATAACTTGTCTGGACCGGACATCCAGATCATCACAGGGGCCGAATTTGCGACCAAGCGAAATCGCTTTTCGCTTTCGCGTAGCCTAATTTCAGCGCGTTTCCTTTTCCCTTGCTGCCACGAGAGCGCAGCAATGATCGCTGTCTGTCCCAGGAGCAAGAAGAGGGCTGCCAAAATGTAACTTTTGTAGGCCTCCCAAAGTGTTGGTTGCCGATTTAGCAAGATACTCCCTGGCGGCAGATCGCTTTCTTTCAGCCCCCAACGGCGCAAGACCCGCCAATCAAACATGTATGCGTCCTTGCTGGTAACGATCGGGATATCTTCTGGCTTCTCACCATTCAGGATTCGTACAGCCATCTCACCAGCAAGGCGGCCGTCGTCGGCCCAATTCACCAGGTCGCCGCCCACGGTTCCCGACCGTAAATTGACATCATCCATGACGAAAACAGGCGCGTTCGAGGACCGGGTCACCAAAGGTAATGACTGAGCCGAGTCGATAAAGCGGGACCCTGCCGCATCTTGTGTTAGTGCCGTGTGATAAACGATCGTATTGCTCGGCAGATGCCTGAGCCGGTCAAGCAAAGCGGGCATCGTTAAATCAACGAGGTATGTGAATTCAAGCTTCGACTCATATTTCTGGAAGCCCTGCTTGGCGACCGCTTCGAACTGCTGATCAAACTTACCGGTACCACCCACGACCACAACGTGCTTGGTGTCGGGAAGCAAGTGCAGCGCTACTTCCAAAGTCTCCTCGGGGTGCAACTTGCCCAGAACCCCGGTGACGTGGACGGTTTGCTTCGACCGGTCGGGAGCCTCGCCTACAATCACGCAGAAAACGACAGGGATCTCTTGAAGGGATTGCTCGTTCAACTCAGCGAGGAACTTAAGGGATGCCGACCCGGCGGCAATTATCACGGCTGGTCTGCGGTCTGAGTATTTCCGAACAAACTCCTCGTGAAACCGGCGTTCGTCAGATTTGCCTGGAAACAAAGTGATTTCCAGACTCTCATGGTACAACTCGATCTGGAATCTCGATTTTTGTAGAGCATCGAAGACTGCTTGATCAACTTCTGCGAAACCTGGCGACGAAATGTCGCCCAGGTCGTCAAGTATGAGCACACGCCGTGTTTCCTTGACCTGAGCGAAGGCCAACTGCTGAAGTAAAAACCACGAAGCAAAGAAAAGAAGCATGACCGGGGTCCCCCCAGAAGGCCTGAGGGCCATCCATACGCGACGCCCGACGCGGCTTCCGTGCTCAAGCCAAATTCTAGACTTCCGAATGGCCGCAAATCGGAGGAGGGATTGCATGGTGGTTTTGGCAGCGCCGCCGGTCTATCCTGCTCGGGGGCGAGTCGCCCCCACGCGCGTAGAAGTTACTCCGGCCCGGAGCTTATTGGAACTGTCAAAATAAGCAGGGTGACAAAATCGCTTGGCCAAAGAGCCTTTAGCGCGACTGGGTGCGGATAGGCGTTGTGAAATCCTCGCGGTTTGTTTAGGTTGTGACTTTACAAATTTTACGCTTAAAGCGACTGAGTTGTGTCAGCTAGCCCGGTTGAACGCATGGAATCGGAGCTGACAGGCACGCGGCTGGGCAAGCCGTCGCTCTTGAAGTCAATCTCTACCCCTTTCCGCTTGCCGAAATCTGTGCAGAAGCTCCTCATGAACGCTCGCATACAGCATTCCTTTCGGATAAGTGTTGCGAACAGGGGTGGCTGTTGAAAAAGTCTTCGTGAATGAACGGAACTGTTGCAGCAACGTCTATATGAGCAAGCGTTCTGCCGATGCTCTTCTTCATCGCCATTCACGGAGGCTTGCGGATTATGATGGGACAACACTCCCGTTCCGAGTCGCTGTTCTACTACTTTCGCATTGAAGATCAGGTTCCTGAAAACCACCTACTGCGTCTCCTGGACCGACACATCAGCTTCGATTTCGTTCGTGAGAAGCTGAAGGACTCCTACAGCGATACGGGCAGACCTTCGATCGATCCGGAACTTTTATTGCGCATCCTGCTGATCGGCTATCTCTATGGCGTCACCAGCGAGCGCAAGCTAGTCGAGGAGTTGCAGATGCATCTGGCCTGGCGCTGGTTTACCGGACTCAGCTTCGATCAGGAGATTCCCCATCACTCCACGTTTTCCAAGAACCGTCATGGACGCTTTCAGGAGTCGAACCTCTTTCAGCGGCTCTTTGAAGAGATTGTGGATCGCTGCTTGGAAGCTGGGTTGGTCGAGGGCGAGCACCTGTCCGTGGATGGCAGCTTCATTCCCGCGAATGCCAGCCGGTCGAGCCGCATCCCGCGGGAGCAGTTGACGGAAGTGGCCCACGTGAAGGGCACGGTGCGCGAGTACTTGGCGGACCTCGAGCAAGAAAACCCGATCGAAGAGCCGGCCCATCAACAAGACCAGGTATCGACGACGGATCCGGATTCAACCTATTCAACCAAGGGCGATCGTCGGGCGGAGCTGGGGTACTTCAACAACTATCTGATCGACAACAAGAGTTGCGTAATTGTTGGCGTTCAGGCCACATCCGCTCGACTGAGCCAGGAAAGTGCGGCGGCTCGCGAGATGATCACACGGTCAGCGGAGAGACGCGGGCGCTTCCCACAGTCGGTTGCCGCCGACACGACTTATGGGAACGGTGAGCTTTTGGCTTGGTTTGAGGAACGAAACATCACTCCCTATATTCGCGTGAAAGAGAGTCCTGCTCCCAAAACCAACTTGTATGGGATCGAAAAGTTCATCTACGTTGCCGAGACGAACAGCTATCAATGTCCGGAAGGAAAGCGACTAACGTACCTTGGGGTGAATCCGCGCAACCGAAACCATATCTACAGGGCAACGCGAAAACGGTGTCGGGAGTGCTCGCAGAAATCGCAGTGCACCACCGGCCACTATCGGCAGATCGCGATCCATGTTCACGAAGCGGCGCGACAACGGGCACGAGAGCGAACGACCGTTCCGGCTTTCGCGGCAGCGCAACGCCAACGCCGGAAAGTAGAAGCACTCTTTGCGGAGTTGAAGAACCAGATCGGACTGCGCAGGGTGCGTTTGAGGAGAATGAAGCATGTTCGCGAACAGTTCTTTCTCGCGGCTACAGCCCAGAACCTGAAACGACTGGCTCGTTTCCTAAGATCCAGATCTCTAGAATCAGCCACGGTGCCGATCTGAGATAGAAAAAAGAAAGCGATACCCCGCAGGAAAATCACCCCAGATCAAAACTCCTGCCAGCGGGCGAGTTTTTCAACAGCCACAGGGATTATCACTAGCTATCTCAGAATGCGACGATTCCAGACTAAGAGGTGTAGTTCGGGACTAGCAACTGCTAACCGAAGCGTTGCTAGTGGGGAAGTCCAGCCCGCTACTCGCTCGCATCTGAATGAGCGGTAAGGGCCCCAAACACGGTGTCGTTTCTCAAAGCAACCGATTGAGCTGCTTACACGACGGGCAAAATAAAACGTTCGCCGTCTCCTCCCCACTGAATCTGCCAGGTTCTTCCATCTTCTTGATCGAGCAGCAGAAAAGTATGGATATTCGCGGTCGGGGATAGGGTGAAGCGGCCCGGCTCCAAGATGGTGGGGTGCTCGGTCGAACTGGGAGGCAGCAATACGGTGCGGCTGATCGGCACAATGAATCTGTGCTGCTCGTCACCCCATTGAACTTGCCAAACCTGACCAGTTCGCGTGTCCAACTTAAGCAGCGTGTATATGTTTTGGGTTCTGAAGAGCCGATAGGAGGCATTTGGGTTCTGTGTCGGCTCCGGAATGTTGTCCTGAGCGAGCACAGGAACCGCAAGCAGCAGCAATGTTGCCAGGAAAAGCACCATTTGTTTCATAGTGTTCCTTCCTTCTGCGTTTCGTTTTTCGGTGTCGGTTCTGGTGTCGGTTGGTTCTTCAGTCTGGTGCGCGGCCGTGCGCGAGTGCGCACTACTGGATCGCCGGAAACCCTCATGAACACGGGCTGTTTTCGCGGTGCTGCATTTTGGTGCGGTGTACTGCGTGACACCCAAGATGGCTTAAAAGGCCGCTGCTCTACCACTGAGCTACGCCCCTGAATTGCGTCTGAATATCTTACATGAAAACAACTTGGCTCACAGCGGCTCAGTAGGGCGAGTGGAAGAGAGCAACGCGCAGAGCGTTTCAGTCGGCGGCTTCGTTCTTCGCCGAGATTCCGCGGCCGCGCTTCCTCTTCCACAGGTAATCCTTGCGCAGTTTTTCCTGGTGCTTCTTCACCTGCGATTCAATTTCGGAAAACGCGATTTTCGCGCAGGCCAGAACGTCGGACCCCGTTCCCGAAGCGTGCAGATTCCCTGTCGGCAGCCGCAGATTCATCGAACAGGTATATTCAATTTTGCGCGGCATCTTTTCAATCGACCAGTGGAGCTCGACCAGGTCCGGATCGTATCGCTTCAACAGCCGGTTTAGTTTTTCAATGTGATGCGCTGCTTCGCCATCGATTACCTTGCGATGTTCCGGTTCGATATTGCTGTAGAAAAGTTTCATTGGAGCTCCCTCTTTCGAGTTGGCTCGCCAAGGGAAGGGGCTTTCGCATGGAGGCAGTCTCAGCATAGCTCCGCTCGTCATGCGATTCAATACCACGTGGACTTTATTGACACGCCAGCATTCGCGTCATAGTCTGAAATGTAGCGACTCAGCCAGGCGATGGACTCCCACAAGAAAGCCACCACCGGCGCACACTCGCATCGCATCCGCGTGGGTTTGGCAGGCTGGTCGTATGACGACTGGAATGGAATCGTCTATCCCTCACCGCATCCTCGCGATTTTCATGAGGTCACATTCCTCGCGCAATTTTTCGACACGATTGAAATCAACACTTCCTTTTATCAGCCGCTGAGACCGCAACTCGCCACGCACTGGATCGGCCTGGCAGCGGAGAATCCGCGTTTCCTGTTCACCGCCAAAATGTGGCAGAAGTTTACGCACGAAGCGGATGCTACGGCCGAAGATCAAAAGTTGGTGCGTGCTGGATTCGACCCTCTATTCGACGCGGGCAAACTCGGCGCCGTCCTGTTGCAGTTCCCTTTCTCGTTCCACCATAGTCCGGATTCGCTGGCGCGCTTGAAGCAACTGCTGCAGACCTTTCGCGACTATCCGCTGGTCGTCGAGGTTCGCCATGCGTCCTGGGCTCAGCCCGAATTCTACGAGCTCCTACACGAACGCGGCGTCGGCTTCTGCAATATCGACCAACCCGTGATCGGCAAATCGCTAAAGCCGACGGAGCGAACCACCTCTCCCGTCGGCTATTTCCGATTGCATGGACGCCGATACGACACGTGGTTCACCGACGACCCCGAAGTTCCCAGCTTCGAGCGTTACAACTATCTCTACTCCAAGGAAGAACTCGAGCCGTGGGCCAAGCGCGTCGAACACGTCGCGAAACACGCGGAGAATACTTTCGTGATAGGCAATAACCACTACATAGGAAAAGCCGCCGTCAACGCGCTGCAGCTAATCCACCTGTTGCGAAAAGAAAAGGTCAAAGTCCCCGAACAGTTGCGCCAGCACTATCCGCAGCTGGACTCAATCGCCACCGAACCTCCAAAAGAACCGCTGCTGTTTCCCCTCGCCCCTCAGTAAGCCGCGCCATAAAACCATTCAACGCAATATCACCTGGCGGGCGCTTTCAGTGGCACAGGCACTCCTGTTTACCCTGAGGAACGAAGGGCCTGTGCGCCGTTGTTACGGCAATTCCCTAAAAACTTGGCTTTCACAAGCTATCGCACTAGTGAACGCAAATAGACACACATCTGCAAATGTAAAATTCAGCATTTCACAATTTGATCGCTTTGAGTGCTTCTAGGATCTACTTCTTGAAGAGGTCTTCGAAAGCTTTCCGCGCATCATTCGGACGCGAAGCGGGCGCTTCAGGCGACGTCTTGGTGGCGTAGGTGACCGGCGAGGTATCCTTCTCCACCGTCATGCGAAATTCGAAAAACGTGCAATCATTTTTCGCCAGCTTGTTCGCGATTCTCTCGGGAATCGGCTGCGTACATTCAAACTGCGCCGCCGTATCAAAGTGCACGCACTGCTTGCACGAATGCATCGCCGCCTGGCAGCGCGGGCATTCCCCGCTCTGATCGAATCCCGGCGCGAGAACCGCCCCGCAACTCGAGCAGCGCGCCCTCATCACTGTCCCAACCATCCGCGGTGTCCGCGGCCCCAGCATGTCCTGCTTCGGACGCGGCTGTTGCTGCTCAGCGGGCCGGTCGGCGCGGTCGCGCTTCTTTTCGCGCGCTTCCGCGTCGCTATAACCCCTCTGCCTATACTTCCGCTCCATGAAGGTCCTCCCGGGGGATGTCTGATGATACCCCCAAAGCTCTTGCTTCGATTCCCTTTCACGCAAGACGTGTGGAAAGGTAATCGTTTTCTACATTGGCCTTAATTCACGCCTGACGTGGATCGCCTCGCCCAATACTTGCACAAGCCTTCCACGGG
This sequence comes from uncultured Acidobacteriota bacterium, assembly GCA_963721825.1. Lineage (GTDB taxonomy): Bacteria > Acidobacteriota > Terriglobia > Acidiferrales > UBA7541 > Palsa-295. Next base: position 783,050 of record CAVRLE010000007.1, read on the forward strand.
CAGATCCGGCTGAAGCAGCGCTGCCGGCTGGCCAAAATGCGTGAGCGCAGCTTCAGCTGCGAGATATCCGCTGCGCACGGCGCCTTCCATCGTCGAAGGCCATCCGGTCTGGGTCCAATCACCTGCCAAAAACAAATTGGCGATCGGAGTCGTTTGTGCCGGCCGCCAGCGGTCCACTCCAGGCTCGGGCGAAAAAGTCGCGTTCACTTCTTTGATCACCGTAGCCTTCAGCATATTCGCCTCGCGCGTAGCTGGCAGCACGTCCGCCAATTCGCGGCGGCAAAGCTCGATAATTTCCGCACGCGAGCGTGGGACCAGGTCGTAAGAAGCGCTGATCACCAGCTGCAAGTACTGCCCTTCTTCATCGCTGCGCCTTTCGGCACGGACTTCTCCCCCGGGGGTTCCTTCGTTATGCCCGGTTGGACGCGCCTTCGAGCCATTCGTTTCGGCTCCGCTGGAAAGCAGCGTCCGATTGAAAATCCATTGCGTCGTATGGTCGAGTAGCGTCAGAAACGGCTCCGTCATGACAGTGCGATCAAACCAGAAATGCACGCTCGTAATCGGCGACGTCTTGATGTGCCGCAATCCTTCGAGCGGCGCTCGCGGCTCAGCCATATCTCTTGGCGTCAGACTGAGCAGGACGTCGTGCGGCACCGCTGCGATGCATGCATCCGCTTCTATCTCGGTGCCGTCCTCGAGAGTCGCGCCTGCGAATCGGTCGCCTTGCACGCACAGCCTCCGCACTCCGCAGCGCAACCGCACTTCGCCCCCGCGCCTCGCAATGGCTTCCCGGCAGCCCTCGTACAGTTCCGCCAGTGGCACCGCAGGAATTCCAACTCGATATCCGCTCGCGTTGCTCAGAAAACCCTTCCAGAAAACTTCAATCCCATACTTCGCATCCGTGCGCGCCAGTTCTTCATCGAGCGCGCTCACCAGCACCACGCGCCAGAAACGCTCGATCGCTCCCGTCGTCTGGCGCACCGAGTGCAGCCAGTCCAGCATCGAAGCGCCATCCGCGCGCGGCGGGTTTCCTCCTGCGCGCGCGATGGCCAGCATCGCTTCCGCAATCGAACGCTTGTCCGCCAGCGTCAGCGCGCCGAAAAGCAAAAACGACGGTGCCATGTGCAGCGGCGGCGGCAGCGGCGACGCCTGAATTTCCGAACGCCTTCCCTCGCGATCCACGAAATACAGCCGGTCATAAAACCGGATCTTCTCGCTCGCTCCCACGCGACGGTAAAAATCGGCCAGGTTCGTGCAGCAGCCCAGCGTCACGTGCTGGCAATTGTCCACTTCGCTGCCATCCGGCAGCGTGTATGACGTAGCCCGCCCGCCGAGGTGGGGACGCTTCTCGAGCAGTTGAACGCGAAAGCCTGCGTCAGCCAGCGCGATGGCGGAGGACAGGCCCGCCAGGCCGCCGCCGATTACCAGGACGCTTTGCGAGGGCATCACCCTTCCACCAACTGGCCTTCTTTACAGCGAGGCCTGCTGCGAGGAGATATTGAACTTTTTCGGCGCTCGATAGCGAAACGCGCGAAGTGAACACGTCGAAGTTGCGCTCTTCCATCCGCGCCAGCAGCGTGCTGTACGTGCGCACGAGCGCCCACAAAGTGGCGCGGCTGTCCGGGTCGATTTGCCCGACAAGCGCGACGCCTTCTTCGTAAAAGCGCCAGGCGCGTTCCGCTTCGAATTCGAGCAGCGCCTGCACACCTTGCGTGAGCGGTCCTTGCAAATCGTTTTTGGTGCAGCCGAACCGCTCGAGATCTTCCTGCGGCAGATACACGCGGCCCATTTCGAGGTCAGCTTTCACGTCGCGAATGATATTCGTCAGTTGAAACGCGAGGCCCAGCCGTTCGGCGAGATCGGGGTCGCGCGGATCGCGGAAACCGAAAACGTGCAGGCACGTGAGGCCCACTGTTCCCGCCACGCGGTAGCAATACTCGGAAAGCTGGTCGAACGTTGCATAGGTCGCGACGGTTAAATCCATCTCCGCGCCCAAAATCAAATCGTGGAAGTAGCGCGTCGGAATATTGAATCGCGCAATCGAATCCGCGAGCGCGGGTAAAATTGCGTGGCCGCTCGTCTTGCCAGAGATCGCTTCATCAAGCATACCGCGCCATCGCGCCAGGCCGCGTCGTTTCGCTTCGAGGTCACCGGGCTCATCCGAAACATTGTCGATCAGGCGCATGAACGCATAGAGCGCAAACAGCGCGTTGCGCTTGTCACGCGGCAAGCCAAAGAAAGCGAGATAGAAGCTGCTGTGCGCTCCTCGCGCAATCCTGTTGCACTCAGCGTAAGAATCGCTAACTGTGATCGCGGCGCCTTCTGCCGCATCTGAACCTGTCGCCGAAGCGCCAGATTCACTTAGCGTCTGCCGAGGTGTTCCCTCGCGGGTGACCGCTCGCTCGTCGCGATCCCTCGACGTTGCACGGCCAGCCAAGGCGTGCGTGAGCAAACGGAGCTGCGTCCATTTCGTGAGCGCAGGCCGGTGATTGAGCGTGTCATACCCCGACGATTCGATCGCATCGAGAATCGCCAGGCCGCCGCGGCTGAACATTTCGATATCAACCCGAACGGGCCCTTCGACGCTATCGACCAATGGCATTCCCGCTGCGAACAGTTCTCGAGTGCGACCGATCAAATCTTTCATTAGCGACACGTAACGCGGACTGAAGCACCGCTCGACGATATCCGCCTCCGTTAGCCCGTGCTCCGCGAGCGCATCCAGCGGAATGTATATGCGACCCTTTTCGAGATCGCGCGCAACGTCTTGCCAGAAATTCGCCAGCTGCAATGCGGTGCAGGTGTAATCGGAAAGCTTCTGCCGCTCGGCGTCGCGATAGCCGCAGAGATACAGCACCAGCCGGCCCACCGGATTCGCCGAGTACACACAGTAATCGACCACGCCGTCCCAGGTGGCGTAGCGCTGCACCCGCTGGTCTTGGCGAAACGCTCGCAACAGATCGCTGAACGGCTTCTGCGGAATATCCTTGGCGCGAATAGTTTCGCGCAAGGCAATCAGCACCGGATGCGACGGGCCGCGCTCTGTCGAATAACACAGCCCCAACTCGTCTTCCCACGCATCGAGCAGATCGAGAGAGCGCTGGTGATGCGGGATCTCGTCGCCAAGATCGTCCGACCAGCGGCAGTAGGCGTAGAGATTATAGAAATGCTGGTGCAGTCGCTTCGGGAGCAACCACGAGACCACGTTGAAATTCTCGTAGTGATGCGTGGCGAGCCAGCGCGTGTAGCGCTCGGCTTCGGCGGCGCTGCAGCCTTCGGCGGGAAGATGGCGCGCGATTTCGAGTTCTGGTGTGGCTAACACGGTAGCTGACGCAGAGAGGTGCTTGCTTGCCTTTCGCTTTTACGTACTGATTCAGAACGAACTCGCTCTGGTTCCCCGTTTCGAACCAACCAGAACGCTTGCGGATAAAAAATCGGGCCGCGGTGGCGCGGCAAAATCGCTTAAGGCTTAAGGAATGATAGCAGTCTTCAACTGGCCGTTGCGATGCTTCATATGCTCGAACACGGCCGGCAGCTCCGCGAGCGGCACTTCCCCGGTGATGAAATCGCTGGCGCGGACTTCCCCGCGCGCAATCGTTTCCAGGGCTTCACGCATGAATTGCGGCGTGTGATGGAACGTCGACTTGATGGTGATCTCGGAATAGTGCAGAGCCGCAGGATCGAACTCCACGTGCGCGCCGCGCGGGCAGCCGCCAAAAAGATTCACCGTGCCGCCCTTGCGCGCCATCTGTACAGCCCACTGCCAGGTAGTTGCTGTGCCCACTGCTTCGATCACCGCATCAGCACCGCGCCCGCCATCGCTCAACTCGCGAACAAGCCTTACCGGATTTTCGATTTCGCTGATATCGAATGCCGCTACCGCGCCCAGCCGTTCCGCCGCGCGAGTCTGCGTTTTCCGCTTGCCCAGCGCGATGACGCGTACGCCGCGTGTGGAAAGCACGCGAATAAATTTCAGCCCAATCGGACCGCAACCGATCACGACAACCGTGTCCGCGGGGCGAATGCCTGTTTCGTGAATGCCGCGCAAGACGCAGGCCAGCGGCTCAGCCATGGCCGCGTCCACGAACGAAACGCCTTCGGGAATTTCGAGCATGTTCTGCCGAACGATCCTGCCGGGAATGCGGATGTATTCGGCGTAGGCTCCGTTGTTGAAGAGAAGATCTTCGCAGAGATTCGGCTGCCCCTTGCGGCAGAAGAAGCACGTGTTGCACGGCGCCGAATTCGCGGGCAGCACACGCATGCCTTTGTGGACGCCGCCGTTCACCGAGCGCCCCTGCTCTTCAATCACGCCTGCCAGCTCATGCCCAAAAAGGGCGGGCGGCTTGATCATCCGGGCGTGGAATCCCTGCTTCCATACCTTCAAATCCGTGCCGCACGTCAGCGCCACTTCCACGCGCACAAGTACTTCATCGTCTGCAACGCGAGGAATATCCACGCGTTCGATCTTCATGTCTTCCCGACCGTACAGGACGGCCGCGTTCATGTGTCCGTTTCTTTCCCGTCTCATTGGTGCGTGATTACTACTTTCAGCGTACCATCCAGCGGCCTTGCCGCCAACTCCAGCGCGTCCGCGATGCGCTCCAGTGGAAACCGGTGCGAGATCATCTCCCGTATCGGCAAGCGCCGCTCGAACACCAGCGCCGCAGATTCTTCCTGGTCGTCTGCCGAAGCGCTGTAACTTCCAAGTATTTCTTTTTCTTCCACCCCGACAGCAGCGGCAGGAAACTCCAATTGCGTCACCGGGTCGTTATGAGCAAACAGTAACACGCGCCCGCCAGGCCGCGCGATAGCCAGCGCTTCGGGCACTAATGACGGGTTGGGCACTGCCACCAGCACGGCGTCTGCCCCTCGTCCGGAAGTGCGGCGGCGCATCTCGTCCATTAAATCTGCGCTATTGGGATCGAAGGATTCCGCAGCGCCAAAGCGCTTGCTCGCGGCGCGGCGGCCCGGCATCGGGTCGCTCGTGAAAACTTCGGCTCCTTCATATCTTGCGAGGAGCATCAGCAGCATTCCGATGGGCCCTTGCCCGATCACCAGTACAGTTTCGCCGGGCGCGACTCGCGCTTTGCGAACGGCCTTGAGGCAAGTGTTCACAGGCTCGATGAAGGTGGCGTCCTCGAAAGTGACGTCGGGAGGCAGCGCGATCATTCCGCGCTCGACGACCCACGGCATCGCGCGGACATATTCGGCGAAGCCGCCGCCGTTGGGATCAAATCCTGCGGTGAGGCCAGTCTTCTTGTATCCCGCGCACTGCGAGAAGAGCTTGCGCTCGCAATAGAAGCATGCGCCGCATGGAACATGATGAAAGCTCATCACGCGGTCGCCGGCCTTGAATTTCTTCACACCCGCGCCCACTTTTACGACGGTACCGGCGAGCTCGTGACCCAGAATCTGCGGCGGCGCAACGTAACCGTGCTCGATTTTCTTGATGTCCGTGCCGCAAATCCCGCAGGCCGCGACGCGGAACAGCACTTCGCCTTCTCCGATTTCGGGGACGGGGACGGATTCTACGACGACGCGTCCTTTGCCGCGATAGACGCCGGCCCGCATTTGGCTCAGGGAGCCAATTGGCCTGTGCGCGGGGTCGATTTGGGTGGTTGTGTGGCTCATTTTCTGGTCGTCAAAATCGCGTTTTATTTGCGATTAGAAATTTTTAGGTCCTTTTATTTCAGCTACTTGACCTCAATTCTAATTCCAGATTTGCGATTAGAAATTAGGCATTGGCCTGCTCTAATCGCAACAATTGTCTCTTGCTCCGCCACTCTCATTGGGTGGCCGCCTTTAGTTCGAGCGGCTGGGCGCTAGCGGCGATGCGTGCGATGTAGCGGTCCAGGAACTGGGCTAGCGCTTCGGCCGCCTTTTTGCTTTGCTGGCCGAGTTTCACCAGACCGGGAAGCGCTTGCGGGTGCATCGCTACCTGCCCTACCACGCGCGGGATGCTCAACTGCCCCTCGTCGCTGAAAACTTCGTTCATGTCGAGCGGAAGGGGCTCTTCCGACGTGTCGCTGACGGCGCGAACCGCAACCGCAGGAACCCCTGCATCTGTAGCGGCGGCCAGAATTTCGAAGCTTTCCATCTCGACCGCATCCGCAATCTTGCCAAGATGCTTTTTTTCGTCAGGCCGCCCGATGGCTCGCTCGGCGCTGTAAAACCGTTTCACCACTGTGGCGCCGCATTCAGAGGCGAAGGAGACAAGAGAAGCGCTGGCCGTAGTTACCTTGGGATCTCCGTTCTCATTCCGAGCGCCTTCGGAAGCTATTTCACGAGCTGCAACGACCTGCGCGATCGAATATTCGGGCCGCAGACCGCCGGCCAGGCCCGAGGAGATGCAGTACTCAAGCGTTCCGGATCCGCCCCAAGCGACTTTCGAAAGCGCTAGCTTCGCTGGCCGTTGGCCTACGCCAGTAAGCAGAACCGCAACGTCGGCACCGCCAATTTCAGTTGCGAACACATCGGCTTTGCCCCATGTGCTCTCGCGGAATTTGTGCATTGTCCGCCAGGGGGCGAATTCGTTTTCGAAGGCGAATGTGACCAATATTCTCACCGTGATTCCATTTACGGCTGTGCGGCCCGAACCTGAAACCTGCCGGTCTGAAGACCGGCGCTACAAAATCGTAAACCGAAAGTCTATGCCGCTGCGGCGTGTACCGTTGGTACGCTCGCTGCTTTGCCGCGGATGTAGCCGTGGGACTCATACCAGCGGACGGCGCGTTCGAGAGCGGCTTCGACCGGCGTTGGCTTGTAGCCCAATTCCTTTTCAGCTTTGTCGCTTTCGACGAACATGCGATGGCGCGACATTTTCACGCCTTCAACTGGAATTTGGGGTTCGCGTCCGCGGAGGCGCGCGAAAAATTCGTCGGCGTAGCCGGCGGCGAGTGCGACGGCATGCGGCAAACGCAGGCGCGGCGCAGGACGTCCGACGATGGCTGAGAGCATGTCCAATATCTGCTTTAGCGTAAGATTGCGGGCGCCGAGAATATAGCGTTCGCCGATGCGACCTTTTTCGGCTGCCAGCAGATGGCCAGCGGCCACGTCTTCGACGGCCACTACGTTCAATCCCGTGTCCACATATGCGGGCATTTTGCCGTTCAGAAAATCGAGAATGATTTTCCCCGTGGGGGTCGGCTTCCAATCGCCTGGGCCAATCGGCGCGGTGGGATTGACGATGACAACCGGCACGCCCTCACGCGCGGCGCGAATCGCTTCCTGCTCAGCCATGAATTTCGAGCGCTTGTAATGGCCGATCATTTCACCCAGTTCGGATTGAGTTGCTTCGTTTGGCAGCGAACCGTGGCGCGGAACTGCGATGGTTGCAACGGTGCTCGTGTAAACGATCTTCTCAACTCCAGCACGCTGCGCCGCGTCGAGCAGCTTGCGCGTGCCTCCTACGTTGCTTTCGTAGATTTCTTCAGGATGAGCCGACCAGAGCCGGTAATCGGCGGCCACATGAAAGACGCGGCGGACGCCGCGCATCGCGCGTTCGATTGAAGCTGCGTCGCGCAAATCGCCTTCGGCGTGTTCGATCGAGAGATCTGCAAGAATGTCCGCATTGCTGGCTTTTCGACAGAAAATACGGACTGTATGTCCCTGGTTAACGAGCAACCGGGCGACGTGGCTTCCCACGAACCCTGTGGCTCCGGTAACGAGCGTGGTCATAAAATGCGGAAAACTTCGTCTCCCTGCTGTGCAGGCGCCACGGGTATTACGCGCTTCGCGGCGCTTCCGTTGCCGGAGCCGTTTCCGTGGCCGTTCGAATGGCCATTGCCATGGCCGTTGCTTTTTTTCTCGCGTTCGGTTGGCTCGCCAAGAAGACCGCCCATCTTTCCGGAAACTGTCCAGCTGAGCATCTTCCAGGTATCACCGAGCTTCTTGTTGCCGCCGAGAACTGCGGAGGCCTCGAAGCCGACATGAACCATGCAATCCTCGCAGCGCGGATCGCGACCGCGCCCGTACTGCTCCCAAGGAGTTTTCTCAATGAGATCTTTAAACGTCTCGTGGTGAGCGTCCGTCATCAGATAGCACGGGCCTTTCCAACCGCGCGGGTTGTACGTAGGCATTCCCCAGGCGGTGCACATCAACTCTCGTTCGCCGCGGAGGTATTCCATGTAGATGGGGGAAGTAACAATGTTGTAGCGCTCGAGAAGCTGGCTTGCCTGACGGAACTTCTCGCGGATTTCCTCGCGAGACATGAAAATTTCCTTGGTCATCACCGCGGCGTAGGAATAAGCAGGTGAAAGCATGTGACCATCGACGCCCAAACCCTGCAGGTAAGCGAAAAGATCGGCAATCTCTTCGATATCGGTCTCTTTGTAGATCGTGGTGTTGGAAGTGACAAGAAAACCAGCCGCCTTCGCGGCCTTGATACCTTCCACTGCCTCGCGGAAAACACCATCGCGCTCGACGCAAATATCGTGAGTCTTTTCGAGGCCGTCCAAATGCACATTGAAGAAGAAGCGGGAGGTAGGCGTGAATTCGCTGAGATGCTTGCGGATAAACATGCCATTGGTACAGAGGTAGATGTGCTTCTTGCGCGCGAGAATTTCGCTGGTCAGGCGGCCGATCTCGGGGTAAATCATCGGCTCGCCGCCGCAAATGGAAACGATCGGGGCACCGCAGTCGTCAACCGCCTTCAGGCACTGCTCGACGGTGAGCATTTCGTTGATCGTGGATTTGTATTCACGAATGCGACCGCAGCCGGTGCAAGTGAGATTGCAAGCGTGGAGTGGTTCGAGCATCATGGTCAGCGGAAACTTCTGCGCCCCGGTGATGCTCTTGCGAGCGAGATAACCCGTCATGCTCGCAGTGAGGCTTAAAGGAACTCTCATCCATTACCCCCGTCTTTGATTAGATGCTTTATTTCCTCGGCGGGAATCTGCAAAGCGAAAGATTTGCGCCGGCCTTTGCGCATGTTGTCGAAGCGCGCGAGCGCGTATAGCGGAAACGAATTTCGGTAGAGGTGATATTTCAAATAAAAGACGCACGGGAAACCCGTGCCGGTAAATTCCGCTTCGTCCCAAGATCCGTCTTCATTTTGATTCTCGGTGAGCCAAGCAGCGGCACGCTCGGAAGCCGGATTGTTCGGGCCAACCGTTGCAAGAAGACCAATCAGAGCCCACGCCGTTTGCGATGCGGTGCTCTTGCCTTTCCCTTTCAGCGCCGGGTCGTAGTAAGAAAGAATCGATTCGCCGAAGCCACCATCGGGATTCTGTACCGAACGCAGCCAATTCGCTGCGCGCAGACAATCTGGATCGGACGATAGCTCGATCGTTTCAAGAGCGCGTAGAACACCACTCGTCCCATAGAGATAATTCACGCCCCAGCGGCCGTACCAGGAACCGTCAGGCGTTTGATCGTGCTTGATGAAATCACGCGCCCGGTCCACGACGGGATGATTCGCGGACCATCCAAACTGGCCGAGGCATTCGAGCACGCGAGCCGTCACGTCGGCCGTTGAAGGATCGAGCATCGCGTTGTGGTCGGCAAACGGAATATGATTCAGGAATTGCAGATTGTTTTCGTGGTCAAACGCGCCCCAGCCGCCATCGCTATTCTGCATGCTGACGAGCCAGGCAAGCCCGCGGCGGATAGCGCCGCGCAGCGGAGCGGAATCGGGATCGGCCACGCGGCCGAGCGCCATCAGGACGAACGCGGTGTCGTCCACATCGGGATAGTAGTCATTCTGAAACTCGAAGGCCCAGCCGCCCGGAGCAGCTCTCTTGTTCTTCACCTGCCAATCGCCGGGGCCAAGGATCTGATTCTTCAGCACCCAGCGCTCCGCTGCAACCAGAGCAGGATGCGATGGGTCGATCCCCGCCTCTTCGAGCGAAACCAT
>CAVRLE010000008.1:0-151795 GCA_963721825.1 uncultured Acidobacteriota bacterium
ACGCCTTTGTACATGGGCTTAATCGATCCGTTTCGAAGATGGATCATCTATCCGGCTTTGTTGAAGAAAATTCACTGGGATCGGAATATTTGTTCGAATTGAAATTTCACATTTTGTATGGTGGTGGTTTCACCCGGGAGAAGCTTTCGGCGGCCCTTTGGCGTTTATTGAGTGCGATGCGGTGGCGGAGCCAAGGTCGTAAGATTGGGGCTTGGCAACGGCGCACAGCAGGAGTGCCTGTGCCACTGAAAAGCGAAACCGTAAAGTCAGGCTGAAGATGCGGTGAGATTTGCGAAGAAGGCGTCTACGCGATCCAGGATTTCGGCGGCGGATTGGGCGTGATGGACGGAGTGGCGGAGTTCGGAGCCGTTGCGAACGCCGTGAGTGAAAAGGCTGGCGAACTGTTTCATTTTGCCTACGGCGTCGGGCATTTCGGCTGCTATGAGGCTGCGGAAATATCCCGACAGCAGATTGTAGGACGGATCGAGCTCGGTGGGCTCGTCGTAGCGCTGCGTCGCAATGTATTGCGCAATCTGGCAGAAGATCCATGGGTTTGAGGATGCGGAGCGGCCGATCATGACGGCGTCACATCCTGTTTCGGCGATCATGCAGACGGCATCTTGCGGAGTGCGAATGTCGCCATTGCCGATGACGAGGATGCGCACGGCCTGTTTCACATCTCGGATTACGCTCCAATCCGCTGCGCCGCTATAGCCTTGCATGCGGGTGCGGGGATGAATGGCGATTGCTTCGATGCCGGCTTGTTCGGCTATGCGGGCCACGTCAACAGCGACGATATTGTTCTCGTCCCATCCTGAGCGAATCTTGATCGTGAGAGGGATGCAGACAGCGGCGCGAATGGCGCGGAACAGAACGTCAAGGTGAGGAAGGTCGCGCAGAAGGCCGGAGCCGCCGCACTTGACGACTTTTTTCACCGGGCAGCCGAGATTGATGTCGACGTGGTCAAAGCCGAGATCCTCGGTGAGCGCGGCGGCGGAGGCCATCACCTTGGGATCGGACCCGAAGATTTGCGCGGCGATGGGATGCTCGTCATCGTCGAAATAGAGATAGTGGAGCGTGTGGGCCGAATTGCGCGTGAGGCCTTCGGCGCTGGTGAATTCGGTCATGATGAGGCCGCAGCCACCGAGGCCGCGGATTACGCGGCGAAAAACGGTGTCTGTGACGCCAGCCATGGGCGCGAGAATCGTGGCGGGGCGAATGGCGCGATTCCGAATTGTGAATTCCGGGGGAAACATGGCTAGAGGAGAGTGTCGTCGATCGGTTCGCTGTCCGGTGTGCTCCCAACGCGAACTCGGCGTTCCGCTGGCCGGTGTGCCGAGGCCGGGACGGCGGAACGCGGAGATGATGCGGGTGCCGCGATTGCATCCGACGAAACAATCCCGCTGTGCGAAGCCGCCGCAGCCGCACGGGCGCGTGAGACAGGGCCGGATCGCGGGTTCGACGCGCGCAGCTGGCAAGACTCCATTGAGCTGTGCGATCAGAGCTTCCTTCGAGCCGCCAAAGAAATTATCTACCACCTGGCCGAGCGCTTGCGCGCGGGCCTCGTCCGCCGAAACGTTTGCTCGATAGGTGTAGGCGCGACCAACCTTTCGCCGCTCCACTACGCCTTTGCGAGCAAGGCGGTCCATGATCGTCATGATCGTGGTGTAGGCGCCGGGGGCGGCGCTCGGCGAGGCGATCGCGAATTTCGCGTACGGTTCCTTCGCCCATGGGCCATAGCGTATTCATGCAGTCGAGCTCGAGCGGCGCGAGATCGAGAACGGAACGGCGCGGAGAATGAATTTTGGGAACGGCGTCAGTCACAGGCAATCGCTTTTCGTGATCAAGTTTTTTTCGCTGCGTCGTCAACGGTAACAAAATTTGCGATGCTCTTGCCTAAATACTTTGCTCCATGAAGCAACGCGCGGCGAAGCGATGGGTTGCGTCCGGTCCATTCATCATCACCCGATAGGGAATCGATCGTCGCTCCCATGGCCGCCATCTTGGAATCGAGATCGTCGATGAAATGGAGTGCGACAGCTTCGCGCGTTTGGGGCAGAGCGGGAGAACCGAACTCGTGCGTGCCGTGGTGGCTGAGAATCAGGTGTTCCACGAGAACGGCGAGGGCGGCAGGGAATCGGGGAATCGCTTTGATTCGATCGCGGACCATTCCAGCGCCAATCATGATGTGGCCGAGCAGGCGGCCTTCGGTGGAGTATTCAATGCCGCGCGCATAACGCAACTCTTCAGTTTTTCCGATGTCGTGCAAGACGACACCTGTCAGAAGCAGATCGCCATCGAGTTCGGGATAGTGCTCGGAAACGGCTCGCGCGAGACCCGTGAGGCTGACGATCTGCTCGAGCAGGCCGCCGATGAACGCGTGATGCATGGTCATGGCAGCAGGAGCACGCTTCAATTTGGCCGCGATCACGGGGTCATCGATGAACTTGTTGAGGAGTTGCTGCAAATAATTATTTTTTATCTGTGCGACAGCGGCGCGCAGCTTCGAATAGAGCATTTCCACGTCGTACTTGGTGTGGGGAAGGAAGTCGGCTATTTCGTAATCTTGTTCGAGGAGGGGATTACCGCTTCGAGGGTGAGCTCTTTTTCGCCGTTGTAGAGTTTTACACGGCCGCGAATCTGCACCACGTCGTCGCGTTCAAAGGTGCTTACGATCGGCGTAAAGTTTTCCCACATCTTCGCGGAAATGGTTCCGGTGCGGTCGGAAAGTTCGAGCTGAAGCCACGACGAACCAGTGCGGGGAGAAGTGCGAATCTCCTTTTCACGCACGAGAAAGAGGGAAGTGACCGCCTGACCATCCTGAAGGCTGGATACGTAAAGGCTCTTCATCAGGTGTTCAGCTTAGGCTTCATCTTCTTTCTGCCATTATTTTTCTGCTGAGCGTCAGGCGTAGGCGCAACCTCCTGAATCACGCTTGCTCCCGGGACGGCGGCTGAGTCGGTGAATCCGGGCTTCACCGTGACGTAGCTTTCTTCACGCAGCTGCGCGAGATATTCGCATCTGCGGCTGCATTTTTTGCAGGTAGATCCGGTTCATGATTTCGTTTTCTACCTTGGCAACGGGCTGCAGACCAGCTTGGAAGTGATCGACCACTTTGAGGATCTCGAAGCCGGTTTTTGTCTGGATGACTTCGGTAATCTGACCTTTATCCATTTTAAAGACGATATCTTCGAGTTGCTTGGACAGCTGACCGGGCTCAAACGTTCCGAGGGTGCCGCCTTTGTCTTTTGTGCTGCCTTCCGAATAACGCTTGGCGATTTCGCTGAACTCTTCACCTTTCAAGACGCGATTGCGGTAGTCATTGGCCTTTTGCTCGATGGCTTCGATCTCCTGCGGGGACTTGTCTTTGGTATCCAAGAAAATCTCCGCAAGCTCCACCTGCTCCGGCTTTACGAAGTCTTTCTGATGCGCGTCGTAATATTGTTTTACTTCGTCGTGGCCGATGATGATGCGGCTTCCCATTTCACGGTGAATCACTTCCTGCGTTAACAGGCGATTGCGAAAAATGGGACTTGTATTCGTCCCAGGATAATCCTTCGCCTTCAACCGCCTTTTCTAGATCGTCCAGCGACGCCAAATTATTTTGCTTGCGGACTTGGTCCAGTTGCTTGATTACCTCGGCCTCGACGCTGATGCCCTCATCTTTGCCGCGTTGTGACAGAAGTTGCTGATCGATCAAGTCGCGCAGCAGGTCCTTCTGCTTATCCTTGTACATCGTTTCAACGCGCTCGGGCGAGCAGCCCTGGCATTCTTCTGTCACGTCGTGGCGAAGCGCTTGTTCAGCTTTTTCATAATCGCTGAGGGTGATGATGTCGTTGTTGACGCGGGCCACGATTTCTCTGCGATCACTCCGTGATGGACGGGAGCTGCGGTGCCGGCAGCTGGACCTGGAGTTGGCATCGTCGCCGGAGGAGGCGGAGGCTTGATGACGGTGGATGGCTGTTGTTGGGCGAAAAGTGAGAAGGGAAGCGCCAGCGCGAGAATGGTAAGCGCGGATTTTTTGCAGAACTGCAAAGTGCGAAGTCTCATTTTATTCCTTATAGGCAAAAGTGTAGACCTACGATTGTAGTTGTTGCAATACGTTTCTGGCAGCCACCAGCGGGCCACCGGCATCACCTTTCCAGTCGAACCAGAGTACTCCCGTGGGATCGAGGCGCATTCCGCGGCGTTTTCGCACCAATTTCGCGGCGCTCGGGTCCCAGCGGCGTGTCGTCGTAGAACTTGATCGCGATTTGGTCTTGCTTGCGGTCAATCGTAGCGACGAGCATTTTTTCCGCCAGCGCTTTCAGGACGGCATAGTCGAGTAGATTGTTCGACGGCGGGCGGAGGCGGTCCGAAACGGTCGGCCAGTTCGCGGTGCACGGCTTCGCGACGCGCTCCGCGTCGACGTGACGCCCGGCGATTCGTTTATAGGTGCGCAGGCGCAAGTTTTCGCTCGGGATGTAGTCCGGTGGGATTCGGATGTCTAGGCCGAGGTTGAGTGTGGCGCGGCGTTCGGGCGAGGCGGATTCGCCCTTCCGCTCGAGACGGCGCGCTCGAGCATTTGGCAGTACATGTCGAAGCCGACGGCGGCGATGTGTCCGTGCTGCTCGCGGCCAAGGAGATTGCCGGCGCCGCGCAACTCCAGGTCGAGTGCGGCGATTCGAAAACCGGCGCCAAGATCGCTGAATTCCTGGCAGGGCGGAAAGGCGCCGCTGGGCGAGAGGTGTGGACACGACGCCGGGCGGGATAGCAGTGTAGGCGTAGGCGCGCTGATTCGAACGGCCGACTCGGCCACGAAGCTGGTACAGCTCGGAGAGGCCGAAGCGGTCGGCGCGATTGACCAGGAGCGTGTTAGCGCGCGGGATGTCCAGGCCGTTCTCGATGATGGTGGTGGAGAGGCGAGGACGTCCGCTTCGTCGCGAATGAACTTCAGCATCACTTTTTCGAGTTCTTTTTCTCCCATCTGGCCGTGACCGACTCACCACGCGAGCCTTCGGGACGAGCCTCGTCACCAGTTCGGCGATGGAATCGATGGACTCGACGCGGTTGTGGACGAGGAAGACTTGGCCGCCGCGGTCCAACTCTTCCATGACGCCGCGACGCACGAGCGCTTCGGTGAACGGCGCCACGATGGTCTGGATCGCGAGGCGGTCCTTCGGCGGGGTTTCGATCACGCTCATGTCACGCAGGCCGGCCAGCGACATGTTCAGCGTGCGCGGAATGGGAGTGGCGGCAGCGTCAGCACATCCACGTTGCGGTGCGCATCTCCTTCAGCCGCTCTTTGTGGGCCACGCCGAAGCGCTGCTCTTCGTCGACGACGAGCAGCCCGAGGTCCTGAAACTGGACGTCCTTCGAGAGCAGGCGGTGCGTGCCGATAGTATGTCGACGTTCCCCCCTTCGAGCTTCGCCGAGGACTTCTTCTTTGCTCGACGCGGGGTGCGGAAGCGGCTGAGCATTTCGATCTTGACGGGGAAGGCGGCAAGCGCCGCTGGAATGTTTCATAGTGTTGGAATGCGAGCACGGTGGTGGGCGCGAGCACCGCGACCTGTTTCGAATCGGCAGACGGCTTTGAAGGCGGCGCGCATGGCGACTTCCGTCTTGCCGTAGCCGACGTCACCGCACAGAAGGCGATCCATCGGCAGCGTGGTTCCATGTCGCGCTTAACGTCGTCGATCGCCTTCAACTGGTCGGGCGTTTCGGCGAATTCGAACGCGTCTTCGAATTCACGCTGCCAATGGAATCAGGCGGAAATCCGTGGCCGGTGGCCTTTGCGTTCGGCGTAGAGTTCGAGGAGCTTGTCCGCCATGTCGCTGACGGACTTTCGAACGCGCGTCTTGCGCGTGGCCCAGACAGTGCCGCCGAGGCGGTCGAGCGCCGGCGTCGCGCCTTCCACCACGTGGTAGGTCTGAATCAGGTCCAAGCGCTCGAGCGGGACGTAGAGGCGGGCATCGTCGGCGTAGCGCAGGCGCATGAATTCGCCGCTGCGGCCTTCGCTCTCCAGCGTTGGCGAAGCCATCAAATTCGCCGATGCCGTGGTCCACGTGCACGACATAATCGCCAGGCTTCAGTTCGGAGAAGTCGCTGAAGAAGCTCGCGGACTTCGGACGGGAACGCGCGCGCTGGGTGGGCGGCGGGAGCGTTTCGAAGAGATCGGTGTTTCCGTAGATCGTGAGCTTTATTTCGGGGATCGCAGCGCCTTCAGCTGGTCGCGCTTCGTCAGGATCATCCCGGGAACATTGCCGCCGTGCGACTCTTCCGCGAGGCGGCTGACGGTGACATTTTCCTCGAGCTCTCCGAGGCGGTACGCAACTTCGTACTCGTGGCAGATGTCGGCGAGGCGCTCGAGCTCGCCGGTGCTGGCGGCTGAAACCATCACGTGTTCGCCGGTGGCGAGCTTGTCTCGCACTTCGGTCATGAATGCCGCGACATTGCCGTGGTAACGGGTCGTCGGTTGCGCGTGCAGCGTGCGTTGCGGTGGTCTCGTCGCTGCTACGCCGAGATGTTCGACTCCCAGTCTCGGCGCGAGTTGCCGTGCGAGCGACCACTCTTCGTCGTCGAAGAGGAAGCGATTCGGTGGTTCGCTACGGTGCTTTCGTACTCTTCGAAGGATTCGCGCAAGTGTTCGCGATACTCTTCGATGGCCGCGGCCAGCAGTGACGGCTCGTCCTCCACCACGAGCGGGTCGCCGGCGAGATCGAAGAGCGTCGACTTGCGATCCTCGAGCAGGATTTCCTGGAATTCCCAGCCCGGGTAGAAGCCGGCGGGAGCTTCGTCATCCTCGCGGCCGGATGCAGCGGGCACACGCAGACGTTCCAGTACTTCGGCGCGGCGCGGAAATTCGGTGAGCGGCAGCAGCGTTGCGCGCTCCATGGGGTTCGTCGAGCGCTGCGTATTCGGATCGAAAGCGCGAATCGATTCGATCGTGTCGCCGAGCAGCTCGATGCGGATGGGTTGCGGCGCCTCCGGCGAGAATACGTCTATGATGCCACCGCGCACGGAAAATTGGCCGGGCATCTCGCAGGTCGCTTGTTTGTCGTAGCCGGCACCCGCGAGGTAATCGAGCAGCTCGCGATGGGGAATATCTTGGTCGCGTTCAATGGTGCGGGCGAGCTGGCGGTAGAATTCCGACTCACGCATCCGCCAGAGCACGGCCTGTACGGGCGCTATCATCAGGTCCGCGTCGCCATTCGCAAATCGCCAGAGCGCAACGGCGCGATCTTCGGAAATCTCGGCGTGTGGCGAGCGGCCGTCGTAGGGCAGCACCTCGAGCGCCGGAAGATGCACGACGCGGTGGCCCGGCTTGCCGGTGATCGCGCGGTAAAACCAGCGCAGCGGTTCGACGAGCGCCTCGGCGCGTTGGTTCGATTCGACGATGAAGATCGCGGGGCGGCCAAGTTCTGTGGCGGCGAGAGTTGCGGAGACGAGAGTTTTGGCGGGGTCGGTAAGCCCGTCGAGGCGGACGAATTCGCCACCGCTCGCGCAGCGTCTCCACCGCTTCCTCCACGACGGGCTGGCGTCCCACCCGAGCGAGAAGCTCAGATACCAGGGAAAGAATCATGCGTTGATGTTTTTGATACGCTCAATCAGGCGCGTGGTCGAGTGGCCGGGGCTCAAGTGGGATGCGCATCACTTTGCTTCGGTACGGATACGGCCGCTTCGTCGTTCTCGGTAGCTGCTTCGTCGGGGCCGGGGTTGCCACCTTACGATCACATCGGGGGCGAGCCGGGCGATCAAATCGGGGACGGCCCCGGAATCGCTTTCGATCACGTAGTCCACTGCCGCGAGTGCCGCGATGATCTCGGCGCGTTCGGTGGCGGGTGTTATCGGTCGTCCGGAATCTGGGCCGGGTTCGTGGCGTTCTCGCGCGCCCCCATCACTCTCGATTGCTACTATCACGATGTCTCCGTTTGCGCGTGCTTGCTCGAGCAGGCGTGTGTCGGCCCGGATGCAACAGGTCGAATGGGTCACTCGCGAACACCACGCACTTCCCGTTGCGTTTCCATTCGCTCCGTCGGAGAATTAGTTCATCTTGGGAAATTACGCAGCCCAAATCCTTCTCTCCCCATTCACTACGACACTCGGTTGCAAACACACCATTCTAACATGCGCTCAAAAACGCAGGCTCGAAGCGATGAAGCCTGGGAGCTTGCACTCGCGATCGGGGGAGCGATTTGCCTGCTGCTGGGAGCGGCGTGGATTCGGCGCGGGGAACTGCCGAGAAAGGATTTCGTGCTCGAGGCGGGCGGCTGCCGCGTTCCGGTCACCGAGTATGACCCGCCGGCGGATGTGACTCCTGCCGGATCTGCGATCGTGCTTCACGGGCTCTCCGCGAATCGCAGGGTGATGACCTACCTGAGCGAAGACTTCGCGGGGCATGGCCTGCGGACTTACGCCTTGGATCTTCCCGGCCATGGCGACAATCGCGACGCATTTACATTTCCGCGCGCGCGGCTGTGCGCAACGGCTGCGGTGGAAGCTTTGATTCGCGCCGGCAAGATCGATCCGCGCACGACGGTGCTCGTGGGCCATTCGATGGGCGCGGCGATTGCGATTCGCATGGCCGATCGCGAACCGGTGCTCGCGACGATCCGCGATTCTCCGGCGCCGATGAATCTGCCGTCGCGAATGCCTGCGAATCTGCTCGTGTTCACGGCGCAATTTGATCTCCACCGCTTGCGAAAGAAGCGAAAGATTTGGAGGCAGTGCCGGAGGCGACCGACTGCGCCGAGGATTTCGCGCAGTTGCGCGCGTTTGATTTGGAGCGATTCCGTTTGCGACGCACACGAGCTTGCTGCTCGATCGCCGCGTCGCTCATCGGTCAGAGCTTTGGGCGATGCGAGCATTGTTTCCGAACGTCGCGACCGAAACGCTCACGTTGAATGTCGATTTGCGACGTACGAAACGTTCGATTTTTGGCCGGCGACGTCTCGCGGGGAGCCGTGCTCGGGTTGATTGGGCTCGGTCTGATTTTTCCGCTCGCTGCTAGCGTTGTCGTTCATGTTTTTCGGATATTTCGAGCTGTTGGGAAACGAGCGGATTCGGCATGGGCGACCGATCTCGGTGACGACTCGCAGATCGATTTATCTAATCGCGTGCCCGGCCGCGCGCTGGTTCTGGTCGAGGGAATTATCTGCGCTCTGATTGGTGTGCTGATGTTGACTGTGTTCGTTCCTCTGAAATTTCTGCACATCTACTCGGGCGACTATCTCGCGTCTTTGCTTCTGATCTATGGAGCGCTGCTGCTTATTTTGAACCATGCGAACGCGCGCGCGGCATTTTCGCTAGATCTCGCGACGAAACTCGCAACCGCGATACTGGGCATCGGCACGATTCTCGCAGTCGGCGCTTGGCTGAATTGGCAGCTGACGGACGGTTGGATGAACGCGCCACGATGGCTGCGGTTCTGCGCACTGCTGCCGGTGCTGTGGATTTTTGCCTACGCGGGGAAGTAGTGCTGGGGCCGGTGAATTCGGGCTGGCGGCGGGCGATTCGATTTGTGTTTGCGGTGGCGCTGCGCCTGGAACTCTGGCTCGTTTGCGCATTTGCGTACTACGAACTGGTGAGCGGACAAGTGTTGATTCTGCTTCTGGCGACCGCTCTCGCGATATTTTCTATATTGCAGAGGCTCGGTACCGATGCGTTACGAAGGCGCACAGGCTCCGTCCCGGCCGCGGCACTCTTTGGTGCATACTCGGCGCCTGGTTGATTGCGTCGGTGTTCCCACTAACCTGACCCGCGGAATGAAAAAATCGCAATTCGTCGGAGGCGGTCCTGCTGGTGCGCTCTGTGGCGAGCGGCTGGCGACTGCGGGATTTGAAGTAACCATTTTCGATGAGCGGTTGGCGTGGGAGAAGCCGTGCGGCGGCGGCTTAACGCATAAAGCCATCGAAGCTTACCCTTTTCTGCTCGACACCCCGCATCCGAAGAAAATTATTCGCACGGCGGAGCTGATTTCGAGCCGTGGCCATCGAGCCCGGTTCGAAATGAACAATCCGATCGTCATTTATGCGCGGAAGGTTTTGAACGGGCTTTTACTCGATCGAGCTGTAGCGGCCGGATGCACCGCAATTTGTTCCCGCATCACTGAAATTGATACCAATGGCGCGAATGTGAAACTGTCCATCGCGGGTGGAACGGAGGCCGAAGCCGATTTCGCGGTGCTTGCAGCGGGCGCACGCAATCAATTGCTTCCGGAGACGACCGCACTCGGCCCACGCGATCTCGAAATGACGCTCGGCTATTTTGTTCCTACCGACGAAGAGATCCTTAAAGTGAAGTTTCTGAGACAGTTCGAAGGTTACCTCTGGTCGTTTCCGCGCGCGGATCACATTTCGGTGGGAATTTGCGCAAAGCTGGATCAAACCTCCAGTCAGGAATTGCGGCGGCATCTCGAAGATTTTATTTCCAAAGAAAATATTCCCATGGAAGGTGCGCAGCTGTACAGCCACGTGTTGCCGTCGCCCCAGGCACAGACGATTCGCGGCCGCAGGATTGCCGGAAGAAATTGGGCGCTCGCGGGTGATGCCGCTGCTTGCGTTGACCCGATTACGGGCGAAGGGCTCTACTATGCGCTACGGTCCGGCGACTTGCTCGCGCAAGCGATTGTGGACGGGCAGCCTCAGCAGTATCCGGAACGATTGCGCGCCGCGTTTTCCGCGGACTTGGAGTTTGCAGCAAACATCGCTCGCAGAGTGTTTCGCGGCACCTTCCTTGGCGGCGCGATCACCACTCGCATGGTTCAGCTGATTAATTACTCTCCAACGTTTCGCGACTTGATGCGCGATATTTTCAGCGGCTCGCAGGAATATCGTGGACTGAAGCAGCGGCTGTGGAGCCAGCTTGGGATTACGATGGCTGAATTCGCGCACAGTTTTCTCGACCCGCGCTGCGTTCGTGGCCCCGCAGAAGCCGCGACGCGCGAACCTTCCTGATGTCGACGCAGGAACACCGCCCACGCATAGGCCTGGAAGCCGCGATCGAGAAAGTCATTCCTCGCGAATGGACTCTCGCTCATTTCAATCCACAACTGCCGGCGGTACTTTCAACGCCTGCGATGATCGGAATGATGGAAATAGCGGCGGCCCAGGCGGTTCAGGCAGACCTGCCGGCCGGAGCAATTACCGTTGGAACGCGAATTGAAGTGGAGCATTTGAAAGGGGTGCCGGAAGGAACATCCGTTCGAGCCACGGCGCGGCTAGTGGAACACAAGGGACGCTTCATGATTTTCGAGGTGGAAGCCATCGCCGGCGAACACGTGATTGGCCGCGGGCGCGTCTATCGAGCGATCGTCGAACCGGCAAAATTTCACGCGAAAGCCCACACAAGAAAATCCTGATCGAGCCTTCCTCCTAAAAACAACAGCCGCCCAGGAATTTAAGGTCGCCGTGCCTTAGTTGGTTTTGGCACTCTCCGCCTTGAGGATGAAGGCCGCCACATTGTCGTGCAGCGCTTTCAGCGAGGCCGAGCGTGCATAAACCATGTGCCCAGACTCGTAGAACTGAAATTCGATGTTCTTCTGCAACTTAGCGGGAATGGCCAGGTGCTGCATTTCGTAGACTCCTTCGTAAAACGGCGTAGCGAGATCGAAATAGCCGGCGTTCAACTGTATTTTGAGGTCCGGGTTATATTTCATCGCCATCGCCAGGTCAGGCATCACGTTCGTCGCCATCGGCAGCGGTAGAGAAGATCCCGGAGGCTGATGCAGAAAATTCCACGTCTTCCATATCTCGATTTCCGGCTTGAAAATCTTGTTCTCGCCAAACTTTAATTCTTTGCGCACGTAGTCGTTGAAAGCCGAAACGTACGCCGATCCGATCGCCGCCGATTGAGGATCGTATTCCGCCTCTTTGCTGAGCGGATCCAATGTGGGCCCGGAAAAGCGGGTATCGAGCCGGCCGGTCGTCGTATCCGTGTCGTCCTGAAGTGTCTTTTCAAATTCTCCGCCGTTAATGCGCAGATCTGCTTTCTCAATGTATTCCACCGGGAGGCCCGTGTACTGATGCAGCTTTTGCGCGATTGCCTTGCGCTGCTCCGGCGCGAGCGTCGATCCAGCCGCGAGCGCTTGTGCGTAATCGTTCATTGCAAATCGCTCGACCTCCGCCACCAGCGGCGCGAGTTCCTGATGCGTATCTGGCAGTTTGTGGTGGTACCAGGCGGATGCGGCGTAAGTTGGCAACGCAACCTGGTAGGGGAGTTCGACTCCGGGATTAAACTGCGGGCCGTCTGCGCTTAAATTAAAATTCAATATTTGCGACAAAAGAATAACGCCGTTGAAGTCCACAACGCGTTGCGTTTCGAGCACATTAGCCAGCACTGCGGATCGCGTGGTGCCGTAACTTTCGCCGAACATAAATTTAGGCGAGTTCCAGCGCCCATATTTACCCAGAAACTGCACGATGAAATCTGCAAACGCCGCTGCATCCTGATCGACGCCGTAAAAGGCCTTCTCCCGATCCTTGCCGCTGATGCGACTGAAGCCCGTCCCGGGTGCATCAACGAAAACCAGATCGCTCACGTCGAGCAAGCTGTAATCGTTATTCACTACCGGATATGGCGCGGCCGGCGTATGAGAATCGTCCATGGTGACGACGCGCTTCGGTCCAAACGCCCCCATGTGCAGCCATACCGTCGACGAACCCGGGCCGCCGTTATAGAGGAACGTGACTGGACGAGGCGCACCTTTGTTATCGGACTTGAAATACGCGACGTAGAACATGCTGGCTTCAGGCGTCTGGCTCTTGTCGTTTGGATCTTTGTTCTGAGGGACGTCATCCCAATCCTTCGTGTGGACAACGAGTGTGCCAGCATATGCGTCGTAGTTGACGACACTGCCCCCCACTGTGACGGAGCCTTTACTTGCTTGCTGCTCCGGCTTGAATTGCTCCGGTTTTGCGGAGTCTTTTGCGGAGTCGGGCTTGCTCGGCGTGTCGTCCTTGGTCTGCGCAATCGCACGAATCGGCAACGCAGCCACGAAGATCATCAGCACGACCACCCACAAAGCAAACCTTCCCATCGGGTTATCTCCCATTTACAAACTGAAGTGAGAATCTAATTTCTCTTGCGGAGTTGGCACTATCGCTCCGCGTGAGAACGAAAACCGCGCGGACTACTTCAGCGCGTCGGCACCGATTTGTGCGCATTGCGCGTCTTGCGCGGAAGTGCCACCGGACAGCGCAATGGCGCCAACAATTTTGCCCTCTATCACGATAGGAATGCCTCCCTCCAGCGGCGTCGCGCCTTCGAGGCCCAAATACCTGAGCCCGTCGCCGCCCTTGGAAACCTGGTCCTGAAACCATTTCGTCGGCCGTTTGAAGAGCGCCGCCGAGCGCGCCTTGCTGATGGCAAACTGGGCGCTGCCGATCTGCGTGTTGTCGATCTTCTCGTAATAAACCAGAGTGCCGTTGGGATCCACCACGGCGAGAGCCATTGTCCAATTATTCTTTCGGGCTTCCGCGATCGCAGCTGCAGCGGCCTTCTTCGCGTTTTCGAGGGAGATCGGTGGCCCGTAAGGATTTGGCATCTGCTGCGCTTTTACGCTGGCGGCACTGAGAAGGATCGTCAGGACAGCAAGGGATTTCAAAATGGATCGCGAGGACATGATTTTTTCTCCTCCTGGTATCCTTCGCGATTGATATACGGCTCGGTGCCATCCACATCGCGGCGAAGGATCGGTGCGGGACTATATAACACAGCGGGATGAAATACGGAGGACGTAAATCGGAAAACCAGCTGCTGTGATTTTCCGGGAAATTGCCGCGCTGCTTGACCGGCGCCATTCACAAGCGATACATTCAATCTAGTCTGAAAGCGGCGCTGAAGGGCGCCGAGTCTCCGCAACACGTGCCGGAGTGGTGGAACTGGCAGACGCGCCGGACTCAAAATCCGGTGGGCTTAACGGCCCGTGTGGGTTCAAGTCCCTCCTCCGGCACCATTTCATTGATCAGTTGCCTCGATGTTCCCCGATTCAATTTGATTTTGCGATTGCGGCTCCTACGGCTTCTGCGCGGGGGTTTGCTTCGCGACAGGCTTCGCTGCGTCTGGGCTTGGCGAACCGAGTTTCTCTTCTGCAGCCTGTTCCTGGCGGATCAGGTCTTTCGTTTCGGCGCAAAAACCCTCGCGGACAGCTTTGAGTTTCTGGCGCTCCTCTCGCCAGAGTTGCCAATGACGCACCAGCGAAGCGCCTGCGCTTTCCTCCGCGATAGAAGCGCTTGCAGCGCGTTCGCTTGTGCGCTCCTGAGTTAGCGCGCTGCCAATAGCGAGCTTCAGATTTCGGCGAAGTTGCTTCTCCTTGGCGCGCTCGACCTCGAGGGTTTCGAGAAGCGCGTTGTGATCCCGCACGATGTTGACGAGCATGCTGGTGGTCCACGCGAACGTAAATAATCCGGAAATTCCTATGATGGGGCTGATGATGCGGTACTGCGGGTCGAGGTCCACCTGGCCATAGCCGAGCGTGGTGTAGGCGTTCGCGCAAAAGTAGATGGCATCCTTCGCGGTGTGGATCAGGCCGAGACGCGTGAGCACAATGGCCCACCAGATAACGCCGATAATGTGAAGCGACAGGAGAAGGAAGATCGCGGTGCCGAAAAGAAGAAGCGCGGCGAAAACGTGAGGGCGCCCGGCGCGCAATCGGAGTTCGCCACGTTTATGGATCGTGGAAACCCAATGAACGCCCATTCCATGGAAAAGCACCAGGCTCACAAGAATGATAGAGCCAATGATGATGGCCGCGGGAAGCGTGAACTCGGCGGGGATTTGACGCAACAGCTCGCCAGGGCCTGACACTCGATTGAATCTCCGGAATTATTGCCCACGGACGGAAGCTCCGCCGCAAGCGCACGGAGCAGTGTACCTCGATGTGGATAAATATTCCGTAGGCATCACCGATCGAGCTAAATTTCTGCGGACGAATCGGCAGCGGCATGGTCAGCAATTTGCGAATTTGCTGACCAGGACTTCCTGTTCATGCATGGGCGAGAAACTCTCGCAGCAGCCAATCAGTTTGGAAACCACGTGGTAATAGAGCGAATCACTGTCGCTGTCCTTCATGTCCTCAGAAGAGTCCCAGATCGAAATTGCCATGGCTTCCTGGCTCGATGATTCGTCGCCTCGCAACACCAATAGAACGCGAAACCCTTTCAGCTTGTCGATCGCGGCGGTGAGAGATTGCACGGTAGCCGTGAATTCTTCGAGCTTCCCGGGACGAATGCGATAGTGGGTGACGCGTGCGACCATGGGGCCTCCGGTTCCTGTAGGCTAGCGAGGAGGCGGGATTGTACAGCGAGCGAGCGATGGGGTAAACGGTTGAGGGAGGTCAGGCGCAGGCTCTCGCGCCACTCTTTTATGGAAGGGTTACAACGCAATTCGATCGGGAGATGCAGATTCTAGTTGCCCGGTCCGCGAAGAAGACGAATCGCGTTCGGAAGATCGTTTTCGCCTTGGGCTGCTGACGCAGATTCGTTCTCTGCGACTTCCGATTCCTCCGGCGCTGAACCCTCGCCCGGCGCCAAAAAAAGATTGGTTTCGACGCCATGCTGCTTCGTGTACAGCTCGTAGTAGCGCCCGCCCGCGGCATAAAGCGATTCGTGAGTGCCGCGTTCCACGATCCGCCCTGCTTCGACCACTAAAATCTGGTCGGCGCGCCGCACCGTAGATAGTCTGTGAGCTATCACAAACGTAGTGCGCCCTCGCATCAAGTAGCGTAGGCCTTCTTGGATGAGGGCCTCCGACTCTGAATCAAGGCTTGAGGTCGCCTCGTCCAGAATTAAAATTCGCGGATCGGCGAGAATCGCTCGTGCAATCGAGACGCGCTGCTTCTGCCCACCGGAAAGTTTCACGCCGCGCTCGCCGACCACCGTGTCGTACTTGTTCTCGAATCCTTCTGCGAATTCGTCCACGCGCGCGATGCGGCAGGCTTCCAGAATTTCATTCTCGGCGGCATCGGGACGCGCAAACGCGACGTTTTCGCGAATCGTTCCGTCGAACAGAAATGTGTCCTGCAATACGACTCCCAGCTGTGTGCGGTAGGAATCGAGCCGGACATGCGCGAGGTCGTAACCGTCCACGAGCACGCGTCCGCTCGTAGGCACGTAAAAAGCAGCGATCAGGCCAATAATTGTGGACTTGCCCGCGCCGGATGGGCCCACGAGGGCCGTCACGGTGCCGGGAGCTGAATCAAAATTAATGTCATGGAGCACGGGTTTGCCCGTGTCGTAGGAAAAATCCACATTCTCGAAGGTGACCGAGCCGATGACTCGGTCGAGAACGACGGTACGCTCAGGCTGTTCATCCTCCGGTTTCTCGTTCAGTACTTCGCGGGTACGCTCGAGACCTGTGATCGCTTCCGTGAGCTGGGGTCCGATGCTGACGATTTGCACTAACGGCGCGATCAACATGCCGAGAAAAATTGTGAACGTGACGAAGGTGCCGAGCGTCATCGTCCCGGCGAGAATTTTCTGCGCACCGAGAAACATAATCACAGCACTAACCAGCCCCATAAGCACCGTGGACGAGAGACTCATCAGCGACGTCATCGTGAGAGTCTTAATCACGTTGTCGAGCAGGCGATGGACACCACCGGCGAACACTTTTCCTTCCCGTTCTTCCGCGTGATAGCCCTTCACAACCCGAACGCCACCCAAGGATTCCGTGAGCCGACCTGTAACTTCCGCATTCAATTTTGGCCTCGCGCGGAAGAGCGGACGGATTGTTTTGAATGCTTTGTTCAGAGCGAACGCGAATCCGATTAGCGCAACCGCTGCCACCGCCGTCATGCTCGAACTGATTCTCAACAGCACGACCAGGGCGAAGATCGAAGTCATGATTCCACCAGCGAATTCGATCAAGCCGGTGCCAATGAGGTTCCGCACGCCCTCCACATCGCTCATAATGCGCGACACCAGCACGCCAGTTTTATTCGCATCGTAAAACGCCACCGGCAAGCGGCCGATGTGCGCCTGCACTTTGACACGGAGGTCGGTGATCATTCGCTGCGAGGATTTCGACAGCAACTGCGTCAACGAAAACGACGTCACCCCCTGCACGAGCGTTGCGCAGACTACTGCGAGGATGATCGGCACCAAGAGATGCCTCTGGTGCTTGCCGAGTACGTTGTCGATCAGAAATTTTGTCGAGCCGGGGAGGACCAAACCGGCAACGCGGTTGATAAGCATCAGGCCAAAGCCCACTGCCAGAACCGCTTTGCGTGGCTCGATAAGCTCCCAGACATCCGGCAGAAGCTTCCATGCGCCTTTCGATTTTTCAGGCTTGCTTCGACCTCGAGGGCCGCGTTCGGCGTCCATTCGGCGTTTCAGTCCTGTTCCCTGGCTATTGAATCTCGTGGCGCACCCATTCCACTATACTCTGATGCTGGCCACGGGCCGTTTGACCCAACGGCTATCGACAGAAAGGCTTTTGCGGTCGCTATGCGCGCGGTGCTAGACTTTGGGAATGGCCAAGAAAAAGACCACCCGCAAAAAGAAAACAGCAAAAGCCGCCAAGCCGGCGGCGCGCAAGACCAAAGTCACATCCCGAGCCTCCCGGGCGAAGGTTTCTGCAAAAACAAAAAAGGCTGCTCCCCGCAGGCGTCGCTCCCGCAGCACTCAGTTGACCGAGCAGCCAGTCGCCCAAATTCGCCAGGGAGTGGGATTGGCCGCTGAAGCCGGACAGTCAGGCGACACTCAGGCACTCTCGGACATTGAAGACGTCGATTCTGAAAGCGTGCGAGAGCTTGCTGAAGAGGGACAGGATTTCGAGGCGGGAATTATCAGCGGAGTTGAGAACGCGCCGGATCCTGATGTTTCCGAAGTAAAGACGCACGAAGTGCCCGAAGACGACGTCCCGGAAGAATATCGCAATCAGAATTAAACCAACCGATCACTCAGCTTGGCTGTCTTCCTGTGGTTGCATAACCACGGGATGCGCGCTCACCGCCACCAGCCCGACGCCGCTCATGAAGAAAAAACCGGCAAGCAATGACGCGAGAGGAAATGCCTGCTCGGCCTTTAACGCCGCCTCATTTCGCTGGACTCTTGTGGCGTGCAACTCGGTTCTTTTATGCATGACCCGCGCGATGTCCTGATGGGCAAATAGAACGATTCCAATCAGAGCCAACAAAAGACCGGGTATCGCTGAGCGCTTCATGTTTAGGTTCCTTTCGCGTTCCTCTTTGTCGCGGAACAGGCCCGGAGTCCTGGGCTCCGGGCCTGTCTCGCGACGCCTGCTTCCCTCCACAAACAGAAAATCCGTCAGCCTTGCCGTGCAGCCTTGGCCCGATTTGCGCGCTGTTCTACCTCTTCTTCGGCTGTGAGCGCTTTCACGAATTCATCGGCTTCGCGGGCCGCAACGTCTTTGGCGATTCCGTAACGCTCCTGCAAGCGGCCGATCAATTGTTCCCGCCGTCCTGCGATGACGTGCAGGTCGTCGTCCGTCAATTTGCCCCACTTTTCGCGGACCTCGCCTTTGTACTGCTTCCACTTTCCTTCTAGTTGGTCCCAATTCATTGTGCCGGCCTCCCGGTTCCAAGTTATCGATTCCCACTTTTTCAAGAGGAAGAAAATGCTGGGAATCAGTTGTTCGGTATCGGCTTCATGTCTCATGTGATTCATCTGCCGTTATGCTCTCATTCACTTTCTGAGCTTCATCGCTGCTCACACACGAGTGGTGCAATGCGTTTGCCAAGTGGCGTAATACCTAAAGCTCTTTGTTTCCTTAGGATTGAAGGGGCACGGGTGAGTGATATCACAGGCGACCGGCGAGTAATTTAGGCGAGCGGTTCGCCCTTTCTTCCGGTTGGTACAATCTTCACGGTAGTTGCAAAGTTGACAGGGACACCCGCGTACGCGTTACCGAAGCCTTTTTCTGACCCTGCACTCTTCTTGGACTTTCGTCCAGTTGCGTCTCCACGTTTTCTCCGACCAATCAGGTGATCCTGAATGCCATGAAGAAGTACGGAATAATCATGGCGGATAACGGGTCGTCCATGTACATCAGTGGCGCTCCGGACGATCGTTGGAGCAATGACGACCTGCATTCGCTCGGCAGCGTGACTGCGTCCGATTTCGAAGTCGTAGAAATGAATCCGATTTACACGTCGTCAAACGTGCCGACCGGCGCCTCGCCTTCCATTTCGAGCTTTACGGCAACGCCTTCAACAACTTCAGCGAGTTCGTCCGTTGCGCTGAATTGGGCCGTATCGGGCGCTTCGTATATCGTGATTTCGCCAAGCGTCGGCGCAGTGCGGGGGAATAGCGTGAAGGTAAGCCCGTCTCAAACCACTACATACACTCTAGCAGCGACCAATCAGTTTGGACGCACCACAGCTACGGTCACAGTAACAGTGCAGTGATCTTTCGGACGATGGCTAGTTACGATGCTGACAGATTGTCCCTAGCCGTTTGCGGCTCGGGATAGATTCTTCGGCTCAGGCCGCAGCAGGGGATTGCGCCGTGCCGTGTTCCTCATTCGAGGCGTTCCGTCGCAATCAATCGTATCGGCCGGAGTATACGTTGCCTCGCCGTGGCAAGCTCTGCATCGCAAATTGAACGAGCTGGAGCGATGTTCCGTCGCCTCATTCGCTTCCGATTCTCTCATTTCCTTCTCTTTACGAACTTGCGACGCCGAAAGCGGAATGGGCTGACGGCAATGAATACAAAGCACACCGCGGTATTGCTCCTTACTGGCTTCAGCGATCATTTGTAACCTCTCGTAGGAAGGGGCCCGAAATTGAAATTGAAGAGGGCGGATTCTAGCCCCTTCGCCTAGTACAAGTCCAGCGCCAATTCTCAGAAAAATTAGCCAGAATTCACAGCTGGATCATTCAACGGTAATCGTAAGCATCTAGTCTGACGAAGTGATAGGAACATCTCAACCAAAATCCGCCGACCCTGTAAGTCCTCTATCCTCAGAGGCTTTTGACCAATTGCTCCGCCTCGCGGCCGCGAATTCTTCCGTGATACGCGATAGATCCGCCGGCGAGAGGTCAATCTCCGGAAGCCCTGAATTGGGTCCAATCGGAGAAACAGCTGGAGTTGTGTGGCATATGCTTTTCGATCAGGGGCCGACTACATTTGCGCTGTTGATCGAAACCATTGGAGTGCCCGAGAGCCTGTTTTTTATGGCAATCGGGTGGCTCGCACGCGAAAGCAAAATCACAATCGAGCCCCACGACGGTGATTACGAAATGCGGCTGAAATAGGTCCGCGTTGCAATCCGTCCCGAAACATGGCCTGCTTGAATCTGTGACGCAGCACCAGTAATATGCTGCTCAACTTTCGATTCGAGGCGGCTCACCTTGCACTTGGAGCTTTCGATGAAGAGTGAAATCGAAGCTATCTCACCTTTCGTCGATGAATTAATGCTCAAGATTCGGGAAAATCATTGCGATCCTGGCAGCGAATTCGCGATCGAGCTGGCGCTTCGTGAAGCGCTCGCGAATGCAGTCCTTCATGGCAACCGCGAAGATTCGGGGAAAAAAGTCCATGTTCGCTGTGAGTGTGACGGCGACGTGGGCGTGTCGCTGGTGGTTCGAGACGAAGGCCCGGGCTTCGATCTCGCCGCTGTGCCCGACCCGCTGGCTCCCGAGAATCTTGGAGCTGAGCATGGGCGCGGCATCCTGCTGATGAAGCAGTTTATGGATGAGATTCATTACGAGCGCGGCGGAACGGAAGTGCACATGCGAAAGCGTCCCGGCGGCTAACTTACGCGCAGTGGCCAGCAGCAAGCAAGGAACGTCCCCGGCCCTTTTTCTCCCATCGAAGGTCGCCTCTCGCGGTATGCTTTCCCGCTGAAAATCTAAAGCCAGAATGGCTCGCCTTGTAGTTTGGCGCGGCCTGCTGTCCTGGTGGTCAAATCTGACGGGGGAGACGTGACGGATGGAAAGTCGGACCGTGAACTTGGCATGGACCGCCGCATTGCGCGACGCGATTTTCTGAACGGAGTCGGCGTGGCGATTGGCGCCGCGGCATTCTCCCCGAATCTACTTTGGCTCGAAACGCTTGGAATACCGCAGTCTCCTGTCGCGCCCGAGAAAAGCGCTGAGTATTATCCGCCCACTCTCACCGGCATGCGCGGCACCACGGACGCTGCCATGGAAGCGGGCCACGCTCTTCGCGACGGAAAAATCTGGGCAAACGCCACTCCAGACCCGGACCGTTACGACCTAATCGTCGTTGGCGGAGGAATCAGCGGCCTTTCCGCGGCTTACTTCTATCGCAAAATTGCCGGGCCGCACGCGCGAGTGCTGATCCTCGAGAATCTGGATGATTTCGGCGGCCATGCCAAGCGCAACGAATACCACGCGCCGGAGCGACTGCTCATTGGCTACGGCGGAACGCAGTCGATTGACTCTCCCGATCGCTGGAGCAGGCACGCACGGGGCCTGATCCGTGAGCTCGGGGTAGATGTTCAGCGTTTCGAGAGATATTTCAACCGCGCTCTCGACCCTGATCCAACGGAGTCGGATTCAGTCTTTTTCGACAAAAAAACGTTTGGTGAGGACGTTCTCGTAGCCGGTCGCGGCAAATTGCCGTGGTCAGAGTTCTTTGGTAAGGCGCCGCTCAGCGATCAAGTGAAAGAGGATTTGACGCGCCTTTACACTGAGAAGGTCGACTACTTGCCGCATCTTGCGAGTCGGCAAAAAAAGGTGCTCCTCGCCAAGACAAGCTATAAAGACTTTCTGCTCAAATACGTCAAACTGCACCCCGACTCTCTACCGTATCTTCAGACGCAAACCTATGGAACCTACGGGGTCGGAATCGAGGCAGTCCCTGCGGGCGATTTAGCAGGCTTGAGCTACCCCGGCTTCGCGGGAATGGATCTTTCCGGACCGCCGGGACCGGGGCTCGGCGCCGAGATAACGCAGCGGGACGACCGCGCCCCTTATATCTATCACTTTCCGGATGGCAACGCTTCTATCGCGCGCTTGTTAGTTCGCGCGCTGATTCCTAGCAGCGCTTCCGGTACAACGATGGAAGATATCGTAACCGCGAAAATGAATTATGCGGCTCTCGATGATCCCAAATCTCGCGTGCGTCTCCGCTTGAACAGCACGGTGGTGAAAGCGGCGAACGTGGGGGAGCCCGAGAACGCGAAGGAAGCCGAAGTTACTTACGTTCGCGACGAACGCGCGCACACTGTGCGTGGGAACGTGTGCATCCTCGCTTGCTGGAACATGGTGATTCCTTACATGTGCACGGAAATGTCGAGAAAACAAAAAGACGCGCTGGCGTACGGAGTTAAAGTGCCGCTCGTGTACACCAACGTACAAATTCGCAATTCGCGCGCGTTCGAAAAGCTCGGCGTGAGAAGAATCAAATGCCCGGGCAGCTTCTTTGCGACGGTGGAGATGGATTATCCCGTCAGCATGGGTGATTACAAGTATCCGGCCAGCCCAGACGACCCTTGCGTTTTACATCTGGAAAAAATCCCCTGTGGTGCCGGAGCTACCGCTCGGGATCAGCAGATTGCCGGGCGGATGGAGCTATACCACACCCAATTTGCGACCTTCGAGCGCAACATCCGTGCCCAACTTGGGCGCGTTCTTTCTCCGGGCGGCTTCGATCCGGCGCGCGATATTCAAGCCATCACCGTCAACCGCTGGCCGCACGGCTACGCGTACGAATACAACTCACTTTTCGATCCGAATTGGCCCGAGAATGAACGCCCGTGCGTGATCGGACGGCAGCCCTTCGGGAGAATTTCGATTGCCAATTCCGATGCTGGCGCATTCTCTTACACAAGTTCCGCGATCGACCAAGCCTATCGCGCAGTAAGAGAAGTCACCCGCTTCAGCCAAACGGCCGCTAAAGCATCCGGCTAGACCTATTTTTCACCCGGTCTTTCGGTTACCGGATTTGATCCGCCACCCGGCAGGCGCGACTTGCGGCCGCCTGCTGACTCACCATCAAGCAAGGCCTGCAAATCAGAATACGCGTAGATGGTTGGTGCGTGATTCTGCATCAGGCCCCCGGTGTCCGCCGTCGGACCATAATTGCTGTGCAGATCGTGGGCGAACATCCGAAGCATTGCGATCTGCTGCCCTCGATGGTGCGCGGTGTGCGCGATGCGGCGAGTCATCACCCAGGCGCGCGAACGGGGCACGTCGAAAAATTTGGTTTCCCCTTGCCACCAGGCTTCGTCTTTGGCGCGCAATACATCGAGCCGCTTGCCGCTGTCCTCCATATAACGTCGGATAAATTCGAGCCGTGTCTCGGGTTTTGGAAGAGGTGGCGCGTTCACATCGACGCCAAGCATCGTGCGCATCCAGAGATCCTCGCTTACGCACTGATGCACCATCTGTTCGTGCACGCTTCGGCCGCGCGGATCACCGGTTCTCGGACGCAACGGCATCTCCTCATCGCGAAATTCACTCCATGTGCTAACCACTTTGATCCGCTCGGTCTCGTATGTCTCTACAAGAAAGTCGTAATGCATTGCGAACCTCCTAAGCGAAGAAGAATCGAATCGGCTTCGAATTTTAGTACCAAGTACTTTAGTACGCGCAACGCGGAACTTTCGCCTGCCCGTTTTCTGCCCAATCGTACAGTTGTTCCGATCCGGTACGTTCGGCAAACTGATTGCCTTGAACCACAAACTTGGGACACGAACTTTGGGCTCGGGGCATGCACCGTTCGCAACGCCGCTTTCGCTCGTTCCGCTGGCCCCGCTCGCACTCCTCCTGGAGACAACATGACTAACCGACTGGGAGTCCTCTTCCTCCTCGCAGGCGCATCTGTCGCCACCCCGGCATTTGCCGGCGATAGCGCCACCATGAAGTGCAATGCGACTCAGGATCGCATCTGGGTTTACGATTCGCTCAACAGTTTTGATGTCTCCGCCAAGCTCAAGTGCGGCGAGACCGTGGAAATCACGAGCCGGGTAAAAGGGTACGTAAAAATCCGCGCCGCGAACGGTACAGAGGGCTACGTTCAAGAGAGCACCTTCCCGGATTTGCCTCCTTTCGTTGATCCCAACGACTCGCAGGCAGGCGTTTCGATCGCGAACCGAGTCGCTCCTCGCGCAGTAGCACACCCGGCTGCTGCCGCGCTGGTTAGCGCCAGCAACGTGTCGAGTCCGCAGCCCGCAGCGACTCCCGCTTCTGCGCCAGCCGTCGCCGTTGTTGCCAGCCCTGCTCCCGCGCCGACGCCCGTCGTGCGCACGGTCGCCGAAACTGCGCCTGCGCCGGTTGCGTCACCGCCCGTGTCAGCCGCTCCCGCGGTAACTGCGAGCGCAAAGTCTACCCCTACGCCGAGCCCGGCCAGGAAACCTAGTCCTGCTCCGGCTCCTGCGAGCAAGCCGCAACCGCCCGCGCCCGCCTCGCATGCGCCGGCTCTCACGTCTGCTTCGGCCAGCAGCAATACAAGATCCTCTTCGCCAGCCCCAAAAATGGCGAACACCAAGTCTGCTGCGGCCTCGCCGCAGCCGAGCGGCGCGCATCCGGCACCGACCCCCTCGGTGCCGACGCCCGCCGTCCCAACTCCGGCGAAGCCAGTCGAGACCGCTGTGATCGTCCAGCCGCAACCCACTCACGAGGTGGCGGGCGTTCACACCGTCGCTGCCACGGAGTCGGACGAGTATCCCGATTATCAACCTGAAAACGCCAGCGCCGACCCAGCCTGCCACCTGTTTTTCTCTGCCTACGGAATCTCACCCGCGCAGGCGAAATGGATCGCGCAGAATCGCAAGAAACAGTTTTCCAGCATCTGCCCGGCGCCTGACGTCTCGAGGGTCGACTACGTCATCATCTTCACGCACGACGTAGACTTCTTCGGTTCCACTCTGCCGACCCCCGTTCATACGGACCATAACGGGTTTTCGGATTTCAGTCCGTTGACAATGATTGACACCGCGCTGGTCCCGATGTCCGAGGCCGACAAATCGCGTCACGAATACGTTTGGGTTTTCAAGATGCAACGAGGTAACTTCGACCCCGCGAAATTCTCACCGCGGAAACGTCCGCAATTCACGAAGACGGAGTCTCACGCTCCTACGCGGACCGTCGAGGAAGCCTTCCGGTTCATCGAGAGTGGCGGCGCGAGCCAGTAGCCTCGAGCTGCATCTACCGCGCGAACTCCAACAATTAAATTGTGTCTCCAGGCGCTTCTATCGGTTCCGCGAGCCCGCGGCGGCGCGCGGCGAACGAGTAGTAGAAGAGCCACCGAATGGCTGGCGCAACCAACGCATCACCACTACATTCATTCGGCCTTCACTCAAAGGTAGGACAGTCTGAGGCTGCTTCCGTGATCTTGTCTGCGCGCGATTCACACTAGGCCAGGATGCCACCTTGGGAGATGTCGCTCGGGCCGAGGGGGCTGACTGCGTGGCGGGTTCAGGTAATACATGTCGGAGGTGCCGCGCCCGCTCGAACCAGCGCAGCAAGGACGCTTTCGTCCGCTGCCAAACAGGCGCCGCATCGCGCCACCCATCTTCTGCAGCGACCTTTGCCCTTGAAAATCCGGCAGAAAGCTGCCGCAACCCACTCTCGCTCCGCGATTCCACGGCATCCTTGATTCTTCGCAACCGGCGCTCGTCAGTCACGTCACTCCAGATTCGATGAAGCGCTCGCCGGAAATCGTGCCCCTGTTTGAACAGTCGCGATTTCAACGCCGGAGAGATAGGTTTTTGGGGCCAACTGTCTCGAAGAGTTGCAAGTACGTGACTATTTAGCGGCGATTTTCGTTTTCTTATCCTTGTCGCGCCTTTATTCATAGTTTGCCGAGCGATCAACGGGTCTAGGACCGTTGCAGAAACATCGGGACCAGTCACCACATGTGTTTCGGCCTGCGGCAGAGCGTCCGCTTGGTCCTGGGCGGCGATTGTCGGTACCCGTTCAACTACCCCGGACAATGGAAGGGCGGCGGGTGATTCACTCGCATTGAAAATAGGTAAAGCCGTCGCCTGAAGATCCGGCACCCACGATTCAGGCGGGGCAGAGATAGGCAGTTGAGCATGGACAGCCGGCATTGACGATTCGGCGATAACAGGCGTTGGCGCAATCAGATCCGGAGTGGTATACGGCAGAGCCTCCGAGGTCCTGCTATATATCGATGGCACATACCTCTCGCGGTCGAAATGAAACTCGCGAGCAACGTCTTCGATCACCCTAGCCGGTACAATGCGCATATTCCCGGCATACGCATCGATCAGCGCATGCTCGCAGAGGAGATTCATGACGCGGGGGATACCGCGCGAATAGGCATGAACAGCGTCAACGGCGTCAGGCGAGAAAATCGGCCTGCCGGCAGCCCCGGCCACATCCAAGCGTGCCTGGATATAGTCTCGTGCTTCTTTGGGCGTGAGAGGCGCTGTTTTGCAGCGCAGAGAAATTCGCTGTTTCAGCTGGCGGGTCTCGGGTCGATTGAGCTTCTCTTCGAGTTCTGGCTGCCCGGCCAGTACGATTTGCAATAACTTTTCCTGAGGAGTCTCCAGGTTCAACAGCAAGCGAATTTCTTCGAGAACGTGGAGCGGCAATCCCTGAGCCTCGTCTACGATCAGCACTGGAACTCGTCCTTCGCGGCAACGTTCAGGAAGCCATTGTCCCAGACACATCAACGCGTTGCCTCGCCATCGCGGGTCCGGGCGCACGCCAAAATCCGCCAACATAAAATCGTAGAGATGCTTGGACTCCAGATGCGAATTGAAAATGTACGCGGTTGGCGTACGGCTCTCGCGCAGCCAGTCGAGCAATCTTCGGATCAACGAGGTCTTGCCGGTGCCAGCTTCTCCGGTGAGGAGAATAATTCCTTCGCGCGATCGAATCCCATACTCGATCGCCTCCCAAGCTTCTTGAATCCTGGGAGTCATGAACAAGTAGCGAGGATCAGGGCTTACCGCGAAGGGATTCTCTTGGAGCCCGAAGAAACTAAAAAAGCGAACGTATGGATTTCCGCTCACGCCACCCTCATCTTACGGCATTGTTATTATGACGACGACCGTAAAATGCTAAGCCAGTGTGTCTTATGAATCCATCGGGAATCTATGGTACCTGCCTCGGCCAAGGCTATGGTGGGCAGGGTGGTACTCATGGTACCCGTTTCCTTTCCCAAAAAGCCATAATTACTTCCTTCGAGCACGCTCGTTGTGTTCCGTCGATTGCGGATATAGACTCTCCTCACCGCACGCCCCAGCAAGCAGTGACCTGGCACGGAGGAGATCAAATGACCATGGAATGCGACATCCGCCATATTCAGGACGTGACGATCATGGACCTGAAAGGACGCCTCAGTTTGGGCGAAGCACTCGCGTTCGGGCCGGGTAGCGATCTGGTGCTTACCGACGCCATTCGCCGCTTAGCGGAAGAGGGTCACAAGAAGGTGATCCTGAATCTCGCTGGCGTGAAATATGTGGATAGCTCCGGCGTGGGCCAGCTTGTCGGCGCGCTCACTACGGCGAGAGGGAAGGGAGTGGCCTTGAAGCTCATCAATCCCGTGAAGCAAGTGAGCGATCTGCTGAGGATGACGAAGCTCTATACGGTATTCGATATCAGAGATAACGAAGCCGCGGCGATCGATTCATTTT
Source organism: uncultured Acidobacteriota bacterium (assembly GCA_963721825.1). Taxonomy (GTDB): domain Bacteria; phylum Acidobacteriota; class Terriglobia; order Acidiferrales; family UBA7541; genus Palsa-295. The sequence continues at coordinate 27,514 of CAVRLE010000008.1, forward strand.
CGAACGGCGCAGCCGCAGGTGCCTAGCGGCTCTTAGGCCTGAAAGCTGCGAAGGGCTTCCTGCTCGTCCGAGAAGTCCGTAAAGACGGTGTGAAGGTTGGTAAGTCGCAAAATTTCCTGAGCGCGATTGCTCAAATCGACGGCCCGCAGTTCCGCATCATTTTTTCGCGCCGTGAAAACGGACCGAACCAGTTGCCCAATTCCGGAGCTATCGAGATACGTCACGTTGCGAAGATTCAGCAAGACGCGCTTCCGCCCGTCTCGAAAAAGATCCCCAAGCAGTTCGTGGACCGCCTCGCCTTCGATCAGTGTAAATCGTCCGCTGACGTCGACGATCGTTATGTCTCCTACCTGCCGGGTACTAGCACTAAAACTCAATGAACTCTCCTGGGTCGCTTCGAGTCGCATATTCTATCGTAAGCCGCGTCGTTTCCTAAATGCTGAGTGAAACCCAAATTCTAGAGCGGCTTCGCAAGATTTGTCTTGCTCTTGCGGACGTCGACGAAACCACCACTTTTGGCCATCCCACATTTAGAGCGAAGGGCAAGATGTTCGCCGTACTCGAAGAATATAAAGGCGAATTAGGAATCTGCGTGAAAGTTGAAAAGGAGCTGCAGGGAATTTTCCTGCACGATCCGCGTTTTTTCCGCACGCCCTATATAGGGAAGCATGGCTGGGTCACACTGAAAGTTTACGCGGCACGGCTTAATTGGACGGAGGTCAAAGACCTCGTGCGTGGCAGTTATCGGCTCGTTTCTGCCACAGCACCGAAGTCAAAAGGGACGATGAAACGAAAAAACAGAGCTTCCAGGCGCTAACAAAACGAGAAGATGCTAAGCGGCAAGTTCAGCGAGCCAGCAATCGAGCGTCTTCAATTCGTCATCCGCAATTTCGAGGAATGCCACGCCCATACCCATTGAATCCTGCGCGTAGATAATTTTCCCTTTCGTTGAAAATGTGCCTCGGTCGCGCAGAACGTTAAGTTGGACCAGGGTACCGGGCGGCAAAGTAATCATGACGTCGATGTAACAGCCTTTGCGGCTGATTTCCGATACGCGGCCGGCGATGTGCGTATCACTGGCTGGCTCGATTACTTCAACGTGCGCGATAAAACTGTATCGCGGCACCGTTCTCTTTTCACGATAAGATTGACCCGCATCAATTGGCAGGTCGCTCGTTTCGCCCATCGCGACGCTCCAGTGTTCGTTCAGCTTGGCACAACCAACCACGCCCCGGCGAGACTCGCTTCTCGCTTGTGACGCGTAAGGCACCCTGTCCGCGAGGACGGTCGAGCATCCGTATTTGTGCGGTCCCTATATTCCCAAATCGGGAATGGCGTTCGAGCCTTGCTTTCAATACTAAGCATCTAACCACAGTGCTGCTCCCAAGGGCGCAGCCGTAGTTTAACCTGCGAAGTTCCCACTACCCACATTACCCTATAGATAATCGTCGGACCGGTTGATTCACTTGACGAATCGTTCTAGGCTGTGCGGCGTTACCGTCACGAACTGAGACTGAGACTATACGATGGCCTGTGCTCCCCGTCCCGGAGATCAGCTGCGAGAACTCCGCAATCGCCTCGGCGTTACGACTAGGGAAGTCGAAGAGCTTAGTCGGAGGCTTGCGGAGAGAACCGGCAACGAGGAATACTACATTTCAAACGCATGGCTCACGCAGCTGGAAAACAAGGATTCAGTTCCCAGTATCTATAAACTCTTTAGTTTGAGTGTTATCTATCGTTCGACGGTTGCTGATCTCCTGGCCATCTTCGGAATTGATTTGGCAAGCAGCGCCCGATACCAACTGGACGTTCCCCTCGCGAATACACATCGGGTCGCGTTTGAAACCGCTCACCCCGCAGCCGCTGTAACGTTTCCAATACGTCTGGATCGAAGCTTCAGCCTCGAAAAGACCAACCTGGTATCTCGGGCTGTGGAGGTGTGGGGAAACGTGCCTGCGTCTTTATTCCAGCGGCTGGACTTGCTCCATATCCAGTATGGCTACATCGGTATGTGCGATTTCACCATGTACCCGCTGCTCCGACCGGGGACGTTCGTTCAAATTGACAGCGAAATTTCGAGCATCCGGCCATCCGCCTGGCGAACTGAATTTGACCGGCCCATCTATTTCGTTGAGATGCGGGATAGTTATGCCTGCGCCTGGTGTGATTTGGCGGGTTCGCAGCTGACGCTCTTGCCGCACCCACTTTCAGCCTGTTCAGTTCGTCAGTTTAATTATCCGGATGAGGCAGAAATTGTGGGGCAGGTGACGGCGGTGGCTATGCGACTGGTGTCGGCTCCGGAACCCGTAAGTTTTGGTGTTCCAGGATTGCCAAAGCGATCTTGAGATTGGAGAAAAGAAACTGCGCCATCAGCGAGTCCGTGCCTACGGGAACCGCTACCCGATACGGCTCAAGGTCTTTCCATGCGCGCAAGAAATCGTTTGGCGCACTTCCAGTGGATCGCATATAGAGATCCAACTGTTCCGTTAAGTCCTTTAACTCTAGGGATATGAGTTCCTGGAAACATTCCCGGTGACAATCGGCGAGCGCCTCGGAGGCCGCTTCTGGGGAGAACCGGGCAGCGAGGCCCTGATGCACGTAGAGCCCGGTGTTGTAGTCCCTCATCGACGCGAGGTAGATCATGCAGTCAAGCGAACCCGATGTGTGCGTTAAGGTGCGCTTCCGCAAGTCTGCCGAAGCTGCCAGCACATCCGGTCGTTTGGCTTTCGCGGTCATTTCCACCTATACCATCGACCCGTCGGCGTCTGACTCATTTCCCAGCGATACGGGTATTGATGGGGTCAAGAATGCCAAGGATTGATCCAAGGTCGAACATACTCGCCCGGCAGTCGCTGCTGTCCGGCGTGCAAAGTTGGGCGCAGCGTACGGACCGCGCCATAGCAGCAGAAGTTGCAAAACGCGGCACCGGGCCTCAAGACCTGCAAAATCAAGCGCTAGAGACAACTCCTTCCAGCGGCTCATCTGCGTGAACATCCGGGAGCGGCTCACGTGAAAGTCTTTCAGCGCGCGAACCTGCTTTCGAACCCGGCGGATCCATGTGAGGGCGAGACGCTTTCTCTCCGATAGGAAGAGACTGCGAATCTCGTTTGAACCAATGGTCGCCACGTAGGTTAGATCTCGCTCGCCAAAAATCTGGTCAACGAGTTCGGCTGGGAGTAATCCAAGCTGCAATGATTCCAATGTCCTCTTGGCTGTCACCAGTTCTCCGGCACTTCCCGCGGCGTGCGAAGGCTGGCGGCGCATTGCCATTAACAAAAGAACTAAGAGCCCGAGAGCAACCGCGAGGAAAATGACGAGTTGCATCATGGCCGGTCCGCCTTGCTCACCGCCGCCTTCATCGTTCCTAAAGCGTGTTGTGTCTGCCGCGCAAACACTTCGTAGCCATCGTCGATTTCCGCTGGCACCTCAGGAGCAGCAGCAGGCGCATACGACCATAACGAGAAAACCCAGATGATTAGGGAAAGCAGATACGTCTGCGGTTGAATGACACTCCACGCGGCGTTAAACGCCGGCCCGACATAGCCCTTGAGCGCATGGCTCAGGATTGTGCTCCCCACGTACAATCCGAGTCCGGCTATGATGCCGAGCAGATTTCTTCCCACCCCGATTCGATAATAGGAAATGACGACAAGGACTCCACAGAGAGTCAGCGCTTGAATCGCACGGAAGTCCCGCTCCAGGTCCGAAAAACCTTCCTGGGTAAATGCGGACGACGGCAGCAATCGAAACACGAAGTAACCGCAAAGAATCGCAAACATAGCCCCTACAACAGCTGTCGCAAAAGTTCTGGCGCCTGGATACCTTTGGAAGCTTTTCCGGACAATTTCGAAAAGCACTCCAAAGCCCGCCAGCAGGTTAAGAAACTGATCCGCCCAAAAGAACTGAGAATAAGAAGCGTAATAAAACCGATAGATGGGCCAGAGGGCTATCTCCCATGACCACACGACCAGCAGGTAAGCGAAAAAGAAAGGATATTGCGCGTAGAGCCGCTGCTTGAGGAATCGGAACAAAATCACCGACTCCAGCGCTATACCGGCACTCCATAGGAGCGAGGTGCCCATATACCTCCTATGGACGTACATCCTAACATAGTTCCAAGGGGAGAAACCAAGTTCTCCCCTTAGAACTAAGAGTCAGCGTTGCTTTTAGCTGAGACAGGGTGGCGGCATAGGGTGGGTGCCGTCCATGTGCGAACTAGTTGATGCGTGAGAGCCCTGCGCGAAGGCCGACGGGCTCTTTGCAAAGCTGGTGGCCGGGGCCGTCAGCACAGCGATAGCAGCGATAGCGATCAGGATAATTCTGTTGGCCTGCTTCATTTTTCTTCCCTCCAAGCGGAATTGGCCCTTGGGCCGGGAAGAAAATAAAGAAAGCGCTCAGGCGGATAACGAATTGGAAGGAAATGCTCGGCAAACTAAGCAGCGCCGTCTGCGTGGAGCGGATTCACACGCGGAACTCCGACGGGACCCTGCGATTCCAAACACTAAACGCTAGCGAATCGTCACAAAATCGCTCGAAGGATCAGGTCTGTTTGCCGCGGTAAAAGGACAGTTAACGGGATTGACACCGCTACGGAATATACGGATGGAGTTTGCAACCGAAGCCCTGTATTCATTGTTGCAGGCACATTAGCCCTGACAAATGACTGACATGCGAAACGCAGCGCCTCCCGAGGCTTCTGTTCCGCGCCCGGAAGAAATCCAGACGCATTTGAAGCATCTCGACCGGCGCCAGTGGTGGCTGTGGTCGAGCACGGTGGCCGTCATCCTGTTGTTGACGCTCGCCGTGGCCTCCTTCGCGTTCCCGGCTATGCTGAGCAGGGACGAAGGCACCTACTCGTTTTTTCTGAATCAGTCTGTGCGGGCGCTTGTGGGGATGGTATTGATCTTCAGCGTGTACGTGGTGTATCAGCAGGTGCTGATTCACCGCGTGCGCAATCAGCTTGCCGAGCAGATTCAATCTTTGGCAAAAGTAGAGAGCCTTGCTTCGGAAGTGTACAAATTAGCTGCGCTCGATCAACTCACCGGCCTTTACAACCGCCGCTCCGGAGAGCAGAGGCTTGCACAGGAGATCAGCCGCGCGCAGCGCCACGGCCGTCCCCTGACGGTCTTGCTTCTGGACCTGAATGAATTGAAAGCGATAAATGACAGGCATGGTCACGCGGCGGGCGACCTCGTCATAAAAGGATTCGCGGAGCGGCTGCAGCGCGCCATTCGCGGCTCCGATCTCGCAGTTCGCCTCGGCGGAGATGAATTCATGGCCTTGCTGCCGGAATGCCGCGCGGATGAAGTGCGTCACGTTCTCGGCCGCGTCGAAGGACTCGAACTGGAATATCAGGGGGAAAAAATCCGCTGCTATTTCTCAAGCGGATTCACGGACTACAAACCGGGCGAGTCCCCGGCAGAACTTCTCAAGCGCGCCGACGACGCGCTATACGCACACAAGCGTTCCGGAAAACGTATCGCTAGCCCCGCGATTTCGGCCGCAATGCCGCAGTCGGTGTCTTGATTAGGAACATCGGCAACTGGACTCGGCAGACCCTTCGTCACCCGTTTCTTCGCATAACAACCTGGATGTTCCTCACAGGAACATGACTCAAAAAATATTCTTGCGCCGCCACGGGGTTACTCGTATGCTACGCCCGTTGTCAGGATTGCCACTATGCCGAAAGAGAAGCCCAAGGTAAATATTGGTGAAGTGATTCGGTCGTATCGCAGCGATCGAGGCCTTTCGCAGGGCGACATCGAACGCCGTACCGGACTGCTGCGTTGCTATCTCTCGCGCGTCGAGAACGGCCACACAGTTCCCTCGCTCGAGACGCTCGCGAAGATTGCAGAGGCCATGGAAATCAGCCTCGCCGATTTTTTCCCGGGTAGCGACACGCCTCAGGATCGCGAAACCCGCAAAGTGCTGGGGGAATTGTCCGAGGAAGAAATTCGATTTCTCGCCGATATTAAGAAATATTCCACCACTCTATCGGACGACGACAAGAAACTCGTTCTTGCGATGATCCGCAAGATGGCCACTGTGATACCGCCGCCGCGCAATGGCAAAACAACGAGCGCCGCGCGTCGCCCTGAATACTAGTAGGCTACCGGGCAATCAAATCAGCGGCGGCTCGTAAATGTACGCCATTCCGTCTCGCGTAACCGCATAAGCCCTCGAACCATCCGCGCTCCATTTCAAATCGGCCACACCTTCCGCGGGATATTCGTCGAACGCAGTCGAGCGGCTCAAATCCATCAGGAACAGCCGTCCCTTCGCCGAATTTTTCAGCCAGGAACTGAAGCACACACATAGCGGCAAGTGTGGATGGCACACGCACAACTCCGCGCCAAACGGCAGAGGCTCTGAATTCACGCTTTGTGGCTCGAGCCGGTAAGCCTGACCCGCCGCGCAATAAATAATCTGCTCGCTGTCGGGCGTCCAGGTGAGATCGGTCACGTGTCCTCGCGCCTCAAACACCTTGCGCCGCGATAGCTTCGTCACGTCCGCCACCATGATTGAGTCGTCCGCCCACTCACCCTTGATTTCAATCGCGCTGGCGAGAGCTTCTTCGTTGGGGCTGAAGACCGCTTTTCCATATCCGCCGAACGAACCTTCCTCTGCGAATTCCTCGCCGGCCTGTTGAGGCTCGAGCCAATCGGGAGTCGCGAGTTCTCTGGCTGCGTCGCCGCCCGGAGGTCCGCCGCGCGGCGCCCAAACGCGCAGCGCAGCTCGCTTTCCTCGTGAAGTTGCCACAAAGTAGTCGCCTGAATCGGACCAAGCCAGATTGGTCGCGCCAAGGTCTGACGCGCCGATACGCCCCAGGTAGAGTTTTCGTTGCAGGTCGAACAGATGCAGCCCGGCCGGCCACGCGCCCGAAGCGCCAGCCAGATAGCGCGCATTGGGTGACCAAGAGAAAACTGCGCCTGAATCTGGCGAGTTCGAAACTTCTCCCGCGGGCGGAGCAATCGTCATCGTCGGCACGCTCAGTTCGATGTCGTAGAGCGCCACTTGAGCAGTGCCGTGATGCACGTGCTCGGAAATTGCGCAGACCTGTCCTACTGGCGAAATTGCGAGATGCTGGGAGCGCCCGGTGAAAACTTTCTTGATCAGCCAATTCGAATCCCGCGCTAGGTCTCGCAACCCACGCGCCACCAGCGCCGATGAACGCACGGCAAGGGCACGGGTTCCGGTTCGCTCAATCTGCGTGGTCGTCGATGTGTCGTGAGCTCCCATCGGTTTTGTCAGCTGAACCTCTGCTCGCCACTCGTTTTGGGCTTCTTCAATCGCTCCTGCGCTTGCTCGATCTGTTCGTCTACCTTTGCGACCATCTCCTGCAGCACATCGCGGCCGAACTCGTGGGCTTCATCGAGTCGCGATTTCAGCTGGAATAAATCCGATCGCAGCAACTCTTGCAGCTCCGCTTCCATCTCCGCCAGGCGGCTGCGCATTTGAGAAATGCGCCGAATCACTCGCACGAGTTCGACCCCTGGGCCTTCACCTTGCACCGCCTCAGGGCTGTGCTCGTATTCCGTAAGAATTCTGGCCAGCTGCATTTCGTCGCCAAGCCCGTACGCTTCGTTGGCCATGCTCATCAGCTGCTGGCGTTTAGCGCGATCTTCGCGGTCCGAGGTCAAATCCGGATGGATGCGTTTGGCGACGGTGCGGTAAAGACGCTTCATTTCCGGCGAAGCTTCGAAAGCGCGTGGCGCCGTCTCGGCGCGCTCACCGGCAGCGGATTTGGTTTCGTTGGCGCGTGCGCGTGCATCACGGGCGGCTTGTTGGGCTCGATCGTTGTCGGGCTGCTCGCCGGCAAGTTGTTCGGCGATACGCGCCTTCAGCTCGTCGAGCTCCGCATAGCGCGCGCCGACGAAGTGCAAGTATCGTCGCTCGAACGCGCCCAACTCGGCCCGCAAGTTTGCGGTACGCAACTCGCGTTCGGTTAGCTCGGTTTCCAGCGTGGTTTGCTCGAGCACTTTGCGGGCAAGCTCCCGCTCTTCAGGTTTAATCGCTGCAACCTCGGGCGATTTCAGCGCCATGCCGTTTCTCAGTTAACAATTGTAGCGTGCGAAGGAGTTCGCGTTTTGCCTACGTGCCTTCAGTTTCCAGAAAAGAAAATAGCGGCAGCTTCGCGTACCGCGATGCTCGAGAAAAGCCGATTTACCGCCGATTAAAACTGCTTCGATTCCATGTTTTCAATCACTTGCAGCGATTCTTAATCGCGGAACCGTGTATTAGAAATATTGATTTGGGCCCCGGCATGTCGAGGCGCGCCTTGCCAGTTCCAGTACGAAAACACCTACGAATTGCCCTGTATTGCGGAGAAGGGCGCGTCGGGCCTAACATCCTTTCAGTTCGTTTGGCGGTGGCACCGATGTTGCCCTTCTGCGGACGATTCTTACCGTTGGTGGTTTTACTCGCTAGCTTTCCGTCCCTTACTCTCGCGCAGCGAGCACAGTTGTTCACGTCCGCTTCGTCGAACCGCTCCTCGTCCAAAATTATGTCCGCCGCAAAGCCTGCAACATCGCGTGCCGTGGGCACCTCTTCAGTTAGGACTCCATTCTCTTCGGTATCGATACTTCCGAATCGATCGCCAGCAAGCACCATAGCGAAGAACTCGGATGAACACCGTCTCGCGAATAGTACGGACGAAGAGCAGCATGAGATCATCCCCCTTCAAGTGACGAACACGCCGTTTGCAACCGAATCGCGCCTGCCTATTGCGCCTCTGTTCGGCGCGCGCTTGCAATTGAATGTCTCCATGCTGAACGTGCGTAACGGAAACGTCATGCTGGGGCCGATACCTGCGAGCGAAATGCTTCATGCCCCGGCGCAAGCCCGCTCCGCCGAGTTTTATGGGTTCGGCGTCAGCCTCCCGCTAGGCCGGGACGCCCGAGTGCAAACGTCAGACAATTTGTTACGAAGTGTGATGCGCATCGTGCACAGCAACTAAGAATCCGAGTCGCCGTTTGTCTTCCTACCCTGCGCGGTACAGTCAGTTTCGCCTGTTCTTTTTTTGACCGAATGGCCAGTCCGCCGGGCCAATTCGATTGTGGTAACGTGAAATTTGGCCGACGGGCTCGGCGTGATCGCGTATTACAGCCACTGACACATTTCGTTCCCATCCCGTACTACGGAATTCGTCCCGTCCAGCTACAGCGATCGCCCGAGGGGGAAGGCTGATGGCTTATTTTACGATTTGAGCTGCCAGGCTCAACTTCCTTGGGAGGTGATTTTCATGACCAAAGGATCGGGCTCACGCATTGCGCTTCTGTTCGTATTCTGTGCACCCTTCTTCATCGGCGGCATCCAGACCCAAACTCTTAAGGCCTCCGCCCTTCCGCCAATCATTGTGCAAGGCGGCGCGCAAAGCAGCCAGGATCAAAAGGCGCCCGAAGTTAGAACCTTCACCGGCAAGGTGCTTTCGCAAAACGGCGAGCGGTTTATTCTGCGAGATGAAGCAAACGACGTCTGGTACCACCTGGACGACCAGCAGCAGGCCGGAAAGTTCGCTGGCAAGAATGTGCTGGTAACAGGTGTTCTCGACGGGCGCACGGATATGATTCAGGTCCGGGAAATTACAGAAACGAAGGCCTAGGGCCGACCCCACCGAACCAAATCCGCCTAAGGGACGAACTAGAACCAGTCAGGGAAGATGAGGTCGATTAGCCCGGGCGTCCAATAGGAATAGAATTCTTCGTCGCAGATCTTGTACTTGCCATATTTCTGCCTGGCGTGGGCGCCCCAGTCTGGTTGAGTTCCGTCGAGGTCAGTAAATCCGTATTCGCGAGCCAGCCCCCACGAGCTGAAAACACGTCCGCTCTTTTTTGTCACATCCCGATCCGCCGCCAGCGCCACGACTGCGCGGCCAATGTAGCGCGGCGATTCGGAAATCATAAAATCTTCAGGCGCATCGTTCTGATCTTTCGAGTTCACGTTGGCTTTTCCTTGTTTGCCTGCGTCCTTCCAATTGGCTTCGGTAACTCTGAAATGCGCGAGCACGCGTTCTGAGCGCAGGAACCCCGGCGTAAGCGCGACGGAGGCGATATCACGTTTGCGTAATTCGCGTGCCATGGCAAAGGCAAGCCGGATCACGGAAATTTTCACCAGATCGTAGAAGATATTGCCGCGATAGTAGAAAGCATCGCCGTCGGTGATTTCGAAGATGATTGCGCCCGAACGCCCGAGCATTAGCGGCACCGCATAGTGTGACGTGATGATGTGTGAATGTACGGCTTGCTTCAGCATTTGAAGCCCATTGTCGAGATTTACCTTCCAGAATGGCTTGCCGAACTCGGTGAGGGCGTCGCCACCCCAGATATCGTTCACGAGAATGTCGAGGTGCTTATGCTTCCGCTTGATCTGAGCGACAAGCTTTTTCACTTCCGCTGGAACAGTGTGATCCACTCGCACAGGGATGCCTGAACCGCTGGCGGCGGTGACGAACTCGGCGGTTTCTTCAATCGTTTCCGAAACGCCTGGCTTGGCTGCGGAACGTGCCTTGGCGTTTACCCGCGAACTGCGGCCGGTGCAGTAAACGGTCGCACCAGCTTCGCCGAGCGCTATGGCGATGCCACGGCCAGCGCCGCGCGTGGCTCCGGCGACAAGCGCAATCTTGCCTTGTAGAACTTTGTCCGCTTTTTTGTTCGGTGATTTAGGCATGTGAGTGGCCTCGGGAGAATGTCGCGAAATCTCAGCACAATGCCCACGACGAGAACTGCGTCGTCGTGGCTACCACTGCAATCTACACCGCTATGAGTTTCGCGCGGGAAGGCCCAGAATTTCGCGCACTTTTCTCTTCCTTATCACTTCAGCCGGAGTGGTTCCGCTGCGTTCGAGCCATTTGGTGAATTCCCCGATTCGCACGTGATGCTCCACGGGCACGCTCTTCACCGCAACGGTGACCGTATCCATCGGACGGCCGATGCCTGCGACCCATTCGTTGCCTTGGAGCTGCTTGAGGCCGAGTGCTACGGCTTCGAAGAGCGTCGCGGCAGTGACTTCGACAGTGTGGGCGACGCCGTCCATGTCAGCAATTGTGACGCGGCAAGACCGGATCTCCATAGCGAGAAAATATCATATTCGCTTTTTGTTCGCCATATGGTTTTCGGTGTCCTTATCTCCTGAAACCAAAGCGGCGGGCCCAGAGCGGCGTTCATAGTCGGGCAGGACGCGCCAAATTGGATTCCCTGTGGGCCTGACTCCGCCCCTGCGCCTTTTTCAGAATTGGCACATCTTTACTACCATTACTGCGACCAAACGATTCGGGGCGGATCGCCACAAGGAGAAGAGGCACCATGAAAGAGACGCCACAGGAATATATTCAGCGGATGCTCGGTTACACAGCCGGCGGCGAGAATCCGGCCAAGGTACAGGCAGCTACGGCGAAGAAGCTCGAAAAATTAATCAAGGGAGTGCCGGCGGCGAAGTTAAAGAAGCGGCCGGGCCCGGAAAAATGGTCCGTGCAGGAAATCGTTGCGCATTTGGCGGATACAGAGATTGTAGGGAGCTGGCGGATCCGCGCGATCTTAGGCGCGCCCGGTACGCCGATTCAAGCGTTCGATCAGGACGCGTGGGTGACGGCGACGCACTACGCCAAGCGCGATCCGCGGCAGGCGGTGGAGCAGTTCCGCGTGCTGCGCGAAGCGAATCTGGCGCTCTACAAATCGCTGAGGCCGGAACAGTGGAAGCATCACGGGATGCACTCGGAGCGCGGCGAAGAAACCGTGGAGCACATCGTGCGGATGTTCGCAGGGCACGATTTGAATCACATTGCGCAGATCGAGCGGATTCTGGCGCCGAAGAAATCGAAGTAGGCCCGACCGCGGCGCCCTTTTTAAAATCCAGCCGGCCGGGCGGAAAGCTCGGTCGGACAAGACCCACGACGAGGAGAGCGTCGTCGTGGCTACCCACGCGGTGGCGCGCGCTTTCCACAATCAATGTTGACAACTAAAAACCGCCGTCTCAGCATTAGGGCATGAAACAGGGACTGGAAGGTGTTGTTGCTGCTTCTACGCGACTAAGCCACGTGGACGGCGAAGCCGGGCAGTTGATTCTCGCCGGATACGCGGTGGAAGATCTGGCGCCGCATGCCACGTTCGAGGAAGTGGCTTACCTTTTCCTGCACGGCCGCTTGCCGGAACCGGCGGAACTCGTTGCGTTCGCGCGGGATTTGGCGGCACGGCGTGCATTGCCCAAGGTAGCGTTCGAAGTTCTTCGTGAGGCTGCAGCCGCGAAGGTGCCGGTGATCGACGCGCTGCGGATGGCAACGGCTCTTCTCAGCCTCGGCCGCAAGGAAGATCCTCTCGATGACTCGATGACTGCCATCGCGTCGTTTCCGACGATCGTTGGATCTTATTGGCGGCTTCTCAACGGTGAGACTCCAGTTGCTATCCGCACTGACCTTTCTCAGGCAGCTCATTATCTTCATCAGTTGTTCGGCACCGAACCAACGCCCGAACGCGCCCGCGCACTCGAGACCTATCTCAACACCATCTGCGACCACGGCCTCAACGCCTCGACGTTCGCCGCTAGAGTCATCATCTCGACGCGCTCGGACGTAATCTCCGCGATCACCGGCGCAGTGGGCGCGCTGAAGGGGCCGCTGCATGGCGGGGCACCGGGGCCTGCGCTCGATATGGTCTTCGAAATCGGCACCCCCGAGCGGGCCGAAGCTTTCATCCGCGCCAAACTGGATCGCGGTGAACGGATCATGGGATTCGGGCATCGCGTCTACCGCGTGCGCGATCCGCGCGCCGATGTGCTGGCCAAAGCAGCCGAGCGATTTTTTTCGGGCGATGGCGACAAGCGCCTCTATAGCCTCGCACGAAGCGTCGAAACCACTGCGCTGCGCCTGCTTCGCGAATACAAGCCGGAGCGGCGGCTGGATACCAACGTCGAGTTTTACACTGCGCTGCTGTTGCACGGCATCGGATTGCCGACTCAGTTGTTCACTCCGACTTTCGCCGTCGGGCGTGTGCTTGGCTGGTCGGCGCATTGCCTCGAGCAACTTGCGGAAGGCAAACTCATCCGGCCGCAATCGGTCTATGTTGGCCCGACTGGGCTTCACTACGATCGCGCGCCCGCAGGTGTCGCGTCATCCGAAAGCGGCACTCCCCGACGATAACCAACGGTAGCCACGACGACGCCGTCATCGTCGTGGGCTTTTTCTTCGTCGTGCCGGTTTCGTGCCAGTGACGAGCGGCTAGGGCGTCGGTGCTATTTACTTCGGCACGGGCGCGGCGAAAAGAACGATGTTTCCCCCCGACTCACGCACGCCAATTTCCTTCATCCCGTAAAACGTGGTGCGTACCGGCACGACTACGGGCGCTGAACCCAAGCGCTTGAGCAGATCGTCAAAATCACTCACCTCGATATACAGACACGCCGCCGGTCGCGCGAACTTCGCCATTTCGCTGTTGTCCTTCTCCATGCTCGCAGTGGATTGAATCATCAGCTCGGCGTCGCCCTTCACGAGAATGACGAAACCGAGTTTGTCGCCGTCCGGCACCTCCACCGTCTTCGTGAAGCCAAGCTGGTCTATCCAGAACTTCAGCGACGGTTCGATTGCCGGTGCGTAGATCAACGCCGTGATTTTCATTTTTAAGCCATCCTTTGTAGGTTGCGCGTTTTGGCCGGATAGGAGGCCAGTCGTCAGCAGTGCGACAGCAAACAGTGTTCTCATAGCCCGCATCCTAGCGAATAGCTGCAGGGCGATGATTGGAAAAAACGGACATTCTGGGACGAAATCTAAAGGGAGGATTGTGAAAGGAAGTGAGAGGCAACGCTAAGCGACGAAAACTGCGCGGGGGAAACGCCGGCGAGTTCTTTGAATTCGTGGATGAGGTGGGCTTGGTCGTAATAGCCGGAAGCGACCGCAACATCCGCCCAATCAGGATGCTGCCGGCTGGCAGACTTCGCAGCCTGGCGGAAACGCAGTACGCGCGCCAAGTGCTTAGGGCTCAGGCCGGTGCGCTCGACGCAGATTCGGCGAAACTGGCGCGGGCTCAGGCTTGCGGCATTGGCTAGCGCGTCCATAGAAGTCTGTCCACTGCACTCCGCGAGCCACGCGAGCGATTTCTCCACCGGATCGAGCGGAGCCGGCTCAGCGAGCGACGCCTCAAACCGAGCGATTGCATCGCGCGGCGAACGACTGCTCGCCAACTGCTCGAGAAGATCGCGAACCGCTGCAGCTTTCCACGCGTCGGCGAGCGGAATGGATTGATCCACGGCCACCGAGCCCGGAATCCGCAAGAGCCGCGCCGCCATGCCCGGCCGGAATCGCACGCCAAAGGTTAGATGGCCGGCGGGAATGTCGAACGCTTGCGTGCGCGTCATAGTGCCAATAATCGCGAGGCCGCCATAATCACGCGCAGGCTGCTCAAAAATAATGTCCGAGCAGCCATCGGGAAACACGTGAAAATTGCGAACAGGTCCGTCCGTGCGGTGCATCCAGAAGCATTCCACGTGCGCGGCGAATTTGGGCGAAGGCGGAAATTCCTGGTACGGCGGCTTGATTACAGACGTAGTAACGATAGCAGCAGGGGATTGAAAAGCGGTAGAAGCTGCGGCGCCCATCGCGATTGCCCGAAAGGCCCTCCTAAAACAGCACCGGGCACAATCTCTTCAGATCGTGCCCGGCGAAAACCAAATACGATTGGGACTCTACTCTGCCGGCGGTGCCATCTCCGGCATCTGAAGCTTTGCTTTGGCGAGTGCGCGAACGATATTCACTTCGACTGCCTGCTCGGAGGTATTGCGCACGGTAGCCAACTCACTGACGAGAAGATACTTTGCTCGCTCGAGCATTTTCTTCTCGCGGAAGGAAAGCGGCTTGGTCCGACTGAGGGCGACGAGGCCTTTCAGAACAGCGGCCACTTCCATCAGCGAACCCGTCCGCATCCGATCCGAATTTTCCTTGAAACGGTGTTTCCAATCATGGTGCGAATCGGAACGTCCCTTCTCGAGGAACGAAAGGACCGCACCGGCCTGGGTTGTACGGATGATGGGCCTGAGTCCAACGTTGAGGATATTCGACTGCGGCACCATCACTTTCAATCCGCTGGAAACGATCTTAAGCATGTAATACCGCTCTGACCTACCGTTCAAGTACCCATAGCTGATCTGCTCAATTACCCCTACGCCATGGTTCGGATATACGACTTTTTCGCCTAGCTTGAATTCCATAGGTGGAAGTAGCCTCCCCGAGCTTGTTGAAATTTTAGACACATGCAACGCCTACGTCAAGGAAATCCCCGTTAATAACCGAGGGGCAGAAGAGATTGAAAATACAGATGTTTTCCGCAAGATTGGCCCCCGAATTGCCCTATAATGGTGCACGTGCTTGTCCTGGCCTTAGACACCTCTTCGCCCTCCGGCAGCCTAGCAGTACTACGCGATAAAAAAGTCGTTGGAGTCGTCTCCACGGCTACGGGCGAGGTGTATTCGTCGAGGATGTTTCGGGAGCTGGAGTTCCTGTTGAGCGAGCTTTCGCTGCGGATGGAGGAGTTTGAGCTGTTTGCGGTGGCGGCGGGCCCTGGGTCGTTTACGGGGCTGCGGGTGGGTCTGGCAGCGGTGAAAGGCTGGGCGGAAGTTTATAGGAAGCCGATTGCGGCGGTCAGTGCGCTCGAAGCCGTGGCTGTACAGGCGCACTCGAATGCCGGGCTGATTGTGCCGGTGCTGGACGCGCGACGGGGTCAGCTTTATTTCGGGCTGTACCGGCGGGCTACCGGCGGAGCGCCGGGCGAGGGCCGGTTGGTGCTCGATGGCGAGGAATATGTGATGACGCCCGAGGAGTTTTTTGAGGCGCTTCGTGAACGGGCCGGAGGCGCCGAATTTGCGATCGTGACGCCTCAGCCTGATTTGTTTTCAGGGGTGGCATCGCGAGACGAGATTGCGGCGCTAAAAGCCACTATCGAACCGGCGTCGTCCGTGCTGACGCCGTTTATCGGTCAGCTAGGATTCCAGCAGGCGCAGCGCGGTGAACTGGCTGATCCGCTCACCCTCGACGCAAATTACGTGCGCCGCACTGACGCCGAACTTCATTGGAAAGAAAGCTGACGGCCCTGGTGCTCCGGCCGCTTGAGCTTCGCGATATTGAAGACGTGCTTGCAGTTCAAGCGGCGTCTCCGGAAATCGCGCAATGGTCGCTGTGGGATTACGATCGCGTCGCGCGCGGCGAGATGGTCGGCTGGGTAACGGAAAACGAACGCGGTGAGGTCACCGGATTTATCGTGGCGCGCCGCATCGCCAACGATTTGGAGATTCTCAACTTTGCGGTTAGGCCCACCGCGCGCCGGCAGGGAATTGGCGCCGCACTTTTGGGCGAGGCCTTGCGATGGGGTAGCGCATTTTCCGCGGAGCAGGCGTTTCTCGAAGTGCGCGCCTCGAATCTCGCCGCGCTGCGATTCTACGAGCAGCACAAGTTCCAGGTGACAGGCCGACGCCCCCGCTACTACACCGCCCCCATCGAAGACGCGCTCGTCCTAAGCGCACAGATTACTTAGCTGCCCAAGTTTCTCGCTGGGTTGTTTCCCGATTCGCTCATCATTCGGTGTCAATGCCAAAGGCAAGCAACAGAAAAAGCAATCACCGCGACGAAGCCCAAGGCCGTCCGCACAGCGTGCAGCCTTCCCCAGTTTGCAATCAATGCTCTCGTTTGCGCGCCGGCTTGTGCCGGTTCGGTGGCATTTAGGATCGCGTTCACTGGATTAATCATGAGGATCGTCCAGGGCCAATTCGCGAGCATCGCGATAGCGCCGGCTAGAAATAAGAGATCGCGCGTTTGCCACCACGCAACCAGGCCTAAAGCAAAACCCGCAAGCGCCAACGGCGCCTGCATCGCGAATCCGCGCTTGTATGATGGTTTCCATTCCACCAGCAGCGCTTGATCGCCGAGACCGAGTCGCGCCGGCTGCTCCACAAGGTTGACGTAAACCGCCGCCCCAGAAAATACAGCCGCAACAATCAGGGCCAAATGGCCTGCCATCATGGTTGGTTCTCCGCCCGAATGTTCTCGGCTCCCTTGAGTAAGGCTCAGTTTACAGCGTCCCTTCCGCTGGCTTCGGCCAAAAAGGAAGCGGGCCCATCTCCCTGCCCGGGTTATCCACCGAAGCTCGAATTCATCATTTGCGCGGAGCGCCGCAGTATGGTAATTGTTACGATTATGTGACCACCATGTTCCAACCAGGAGGGAAACGCATGCCGATTACGACACGCGATGTACGGCAGACCCTATTGGAAACGGATGTAGAATTCAGGTCCCTAGTAGAAGAGCACTCCAGATGTGAAACGCAGTTGAAGCAACTCCTCACTGAGCCGTACCTAAGTTCTGAAGACCTCACCCTCGAAACAACCCTCAAAAAAACCAAATTGCGCCTGAAAGATCAGATGGAAATGATCGTCGCGCGCAGCAGACAGCAAATCGCGCTGCCTACATAAGCGGCGGAATGTCCTCGCGGTTTCTGTCGTACACTACAGGTGTACCCGTAAGATATATTCGCGCGTCCTCGGGGAGAACAATTCCTGGGGAGTTTCGCTGAACTTGTGCCGCTGAAATTTACGTTTAGGATCCGATAGAACTATTCATGGTGAAAGACGCTTACAGGTTTGCTCTGCCGCCGCTCATCGCTGGAATCATTTGCGTGGCCCTTGGGTGGAAATGGCCGGGCGGAGTGCTGATTTTTCTGGGTCTGTTCGTCTTTTATTTCTTTCGCGATCCGAATCGCACGATTCCAACCGATCCAGCGGCCGTCGTTTCTCCCGCCGACGGGCATGTCGTCGAAATTGTGGACGAACCCTTCGCATCCGTTCCCGGAAAACGTGTAACCATCTTCCTCGCGGTGTGGGATGTCCACGTACAACGGGCGCCGGTGGCAGGCAGCATCGCGAAAGTAGAATATCGTCCCGGGAAGTTTCTGGCGGCTTTTCGCTCGCGCGCGTCCGAAGAAAACGAGCAGAACGTGATCAGTATGGATACGGCAAAAGGCCGTTTGGTTTTCAAACAAATCGCCGGAGCCATCGCGCGCCGCGTGATATGCTGGAAACAACCGGGCGAAAATGTCGCGCTCGGCGAACGCGTGGGCCTGATTCGCTTCGGCTCGCGCGTGGACCTCTGGCTTCCCGCGGGGGCGCAGATTGTGACGCAACGCGGGCAAAAAGTGAAAGGCGGCGAAAGCATCCTGGCGCGATGGAATTCAACGGCTTAGATCCGATCGGCAACGAAGAAAGGCCGCGAAATCCGTTTCGCAAAGACCGCCTCCGCCGCGGCATCTACATCCTCCCCAGCATTTTCACCGTCGCCAATCTTTTGTGCGGTTACTACGCCGTTCTCGCCACACTCGACGGCAAAGTGACTGACTTCGACCATGCCGCCGGCGCCATCGGCCTCGCCATCCTCTTCGACTCCCTCGATGGACGCATCGCCCGCGCGATGGGCACCAACAGCGAGTTCGGAAAAGAATTTGACTCGCTCGCCGACGTCGTCAGCTTCGGCATCGCACCTGCCGTTCTCGCTTACGCCTGGGGAGTTCGCGCCATGGCTGCCGCAGATTCGTCGCCGGCGCTGCACCTCACCGAACTGGGTTGGCTCATCGGATTTTTCTTCGTCGGCTGCTGCGCCTGGCGCCTCGCGCGTTTCAATATCAAAGGAATGGCGTCGGGTGGAAATCGCTACTTCGTTGGGATGCCCACTCCAGCCGCGGCCGGCATGATCGCGGCGGTCGTCCACGCGTTTCGCAACCCAATCGACGATTCGCGCATTTCTTTGCTCTGGCTGGCCCTGATCGCTGCCCTCGGGATCCTGATGTCGAGCTCCTTGCGGCATTACAGCTTCAAAGATATTCAGTGGACCAGGCGGCAACCGTCGCTAGCCATTGTCCTCTGGGCTGCTCTCATCGGAGCGGTTGTCTTTCTCTCCCGCCCAACCCTGCTCGCAATCGCAACCGCCTATACCCTACACGGCATCGTCCTTCAGGTGGTTCGCTTCGCGCGTCATCGTCCCGCTTCGAGAATTGCGTGATCCATGCCTTCGGGCCTTCCGAATTCCAACCGCGTAGCGATTGTCGGTGCATCCTCTCTTCGAGGTAAGGAGCTGAAGCTCGTCCTCGAAGAGCGAAATTTTCCCGCCGATGAAATTATTCTGCTCGACGTGAGCGTGATGGCTGGAACCCTCACGGAAGCCGGTGGCGAACCGACCTTTATCCGCGAGCTCGAAGCGGATAGTTTCGACAAAGTGCGCTTCGCATTTTTCGCCGGAAGCACCCTCGACATCGAGCGAAATTGGCAAGCAGCCCAGGCCGCTGGCGCCACCGTCATCGATCTCACAGGTGTCCTCGCTGCGAGCGGCAAGGCGACCTCCTGGATACCGTCACTCACCACCCTGATTCCGCCGAAGCCGGGCCCTGGAGCTAACGGCTCTCAACACAAAATCGCATATGCCTCGCCGGCTTCCCCGGTCGTGATTTCCTGCACGCTCGCAGCAGGACTCGCCACGCTTTCGCCGCGAACGATCGCCGCCATGCTCTTCCCACCGGTCTCTGAGCGTGACCAAGCGGGAATTGACGAGCTCGAAACGCAGACAACGAACCTGCTTTCGTTCCGTCCCATCGAGGAGACGATTTTCGACACGCAAGTAGCCTTCAATCTTCTTTCCCGATATGGTGACGAAAGCAAGCCAAGCCTCGAATCCACGCGAGCAGCAATCGCCCGCGACGTCGCTCAATATCTCGCGGGCCGCGCGCCGGTACCGGCGATTCAATTGATCCAGACGCCGGTTTTCTATGGTTACGCTTTCTCCGCCTACGCGGAATTTGCCGCACCACCTTCGCTCGAACAACTGGCCGCCGCATTTCGGAATCTGGGAGTGAAGATCGCCGGCCCGGAAGATCCTGCTCCGACAAACATCAGCGTTGCAGGTGAAAGCGAAATTCAGCTGGCTCCGATTCAATCGGATCCGAACGTCGCTGCTGGCGTGTGGCTCTGGGGAGTTGCAGATAATTTGCGGCTTGCGACCACGAACGCGGTGCGCATCGCGGAGGAGCTGCTTGCGAAAGCTACTGCCTGACCGAGCGCTCCCTCGCCCCTCGCTCACGTGCATCGGTAGATTCGCGCTGAGCCTCGCGGTTCTCGTCGGACTTGCCTGCTCCGGTTGCGGCTATCATGTGGCGGGACGCGCCTCGCGCCTTCCGTCCGATTGGAGTTCGATCGCAATTCCGGCATTCAAAAACGACACCACGCGCTATCGCATCGAGCAGCGGCTCACCGAAGCGGTAATTCGCGAATTCATCGAGCGCACCAAATATCACATTGTCCAAAATGAGCAAGCTGCCGACGGAGTCTTGCACGGTGAAGTTCGCTCGGTTGAGACGAGCCCCGTAATTTTCAACTCCACCACCGGCGAAGTAGAGTTGATGATCGTCACGATTCACACTAAAGTGCTGCTCGTTGATGGCAAAACGTCGAAGCCGCTGTATGAAAGTGACGACATGGTTTTTCGCGACGAGTATCAAATCTCGAGCGACGTGCAGAGCTTTTTCGACGAGCAGAGCCCCGCTCTAGGCCGTATGGCCAAAGATTTTGCATCCAAACTCGTGTCCAACGTGGTAGAGAATTTCTGATGCCGCGGCCCGAGAGGTTGTAAATGGCAGAAGTTTCGGCTGAAAAATTAGTCGCGCGCCTCACGAGCGGCAAGCCCGTTCCCGCCATCGTCTTGATCGGGAGCGATGCTTACCTCGGCGATCTCTGCCGCAAGCAGATTATCGAAGCCTGCGTCCCCGAAGCCGCGCGCGATTGGGCCGTAGCTCGAATTCGCGGCGACGCGCAGGGCTGGGACGAAGCGCTCGAGCGAGTACAAACCATGCCCATGCTCGCCCCGCGCCAGGTGATCATCGTCGAAGATGCGCAGCTAATCGAAAAACTCGGCGACGAATCGCGAGATGAAATCATCAAAGCCCTCACCGCCTATCTCGACTCGCCCGCCCCGTTCAGCGTGCTCCTGATCGAGGCCGCCGCGCTTGATGGCCGTCAGAAGCTCCGCAAGTTACTCGCCGATAAGGCTCTTCTCGTGGAATTAACAATCGGTCCGGAATCCGCCGCCGCGCTCGCCACGCAGATGGCAAAGGAACTAAAAATCGACATCGATCGCGCGGCCGCATCACTCTTGGCGGAAAGCTTGGATTTCGAACCGGCTCGCATTCACATGGAAATCGACAAGCTCGCCGCATACGCGCTCGAACGCGGCCGCATCACCACCGCGGACGTCGAAGCCCTGGTGAAAGCGGCGCGCAAAAACACCGTCTGGCAGCTCGCCGACATGCTGGCCGTAAAACAGCGGGCCAAAGCGCTCGAATTCCTCGATAATCTCCTGCGCGAGGGTGAAGAGCCGGTGCGCCTCGTCGGCGCTCTCGCATTTCGCTACCGCAAACTCGTGGAAGCCCGCGGATTGCCGCGCACAATGAACGGCTACCAGGCCGCGCGCCACTTGGGCATGGGCCCAAGCGATGCGGAAGCGGCGATTCGCAACGCGCATCGCGTCCCGAAAGCCGATCTGCTTGCCGGCTTGGTGGCGCTAGCCGATGCAGACAGCCAGCTGAAATCCTCCAACCCAAATCCGCGCGCCTTCCTGGAATTTCTGATCGCGCGCCTAACTTCGCCAACCGCCTCCGCCGCCTAGCCCTTACCCGCGTCGATAAAAAAAGGCGTCCCGATCACTCAGGACGCCTCTCGAAAACCAAACTTCAAACATCGAATCGCGGCGCGGTTACGCTTTCTTTTTCGCTCGCAACCCGTTCAGCGCCAGTGCCAAACGCGACTTGTACCGGTTCGCCGTATTCTCCGTCAGTGTCCCTTTGCGAATCGCCTTATCCAACGCCGAAAATGTCGGTGACGTCAGTTTCTCCGCCGCGGCCACATCGCCCGAGCTGAGCGCCGTCCGCAGCCGCCGAATCGCCGAACGCACGCGCGTCCGGTTCATCTGATTCACCACCTGCCGCTGCTCCGCCTGCCGAATATTCTTCAACACCGACTTCGTCTTCTTCTTGTGCTTTACAGCCCCACCCTGAGCCATTCAGTGCTCCTTAGCAATGTAATCGGAAACAAAAAGAATATCCGACCCGCGCATTCCTGTCAATTTGTCCCACAAATCGAACATTCTAGAGCGTTCCTAGCGGGAACCTCTTTCTCGATGTTTTTCAATAGAGACCTGGATGAAACCAAGTACTCCAATGCCAGCGCCTACGATGAGGCAGAAGAACACCATCAGAGGCCAATATTTCTCGAGGGGCGTATTCGGAGATGCAACCGCTCGCGTGATCGCGCCGAAGAGCAGCCCGGCAATGATGATGCGCGCACCGATTTGTTTGAGGATCACGACGACCAAGTATGCCACAACGAATCCTCTTGGCAGGACAGCCGCCCACATTGCTTGACACTTCCCCCGCCGCCGTCTCCGCACACGGGCCTGCCGCGCTTTGAGTGGCACAGGCACTCCTGCCTGTGCGCCGTTCCTGACGGCAACCCTCCCACCCCAGCACGCTCGACCGTTCGCACAAGCCGACCCCACCTCACCTGCTTGACACTACCCTCCACCAGCCATTAGGCTACCCGCACTGGCCGCCCCATGAAACGCGACGAAATCCTAAAACTCCTCGAAGAAGTAGGCGCCATCCGCCAGGGCCACTTCGAACTCTCGAGCGGCCGTCACAGCGGCACATACATCCAGTGCGCCCTCGTGCTCCAATTCCCCCAGCACGCCGACTCACTCGGGCGCGCCCTCGCCGAGATTTTCCGCGATCACAAATTCGCCTGTGTAGTGTCGCCCGCCCTGGGCGGCGTAATTATCGGGCACGAAGTTGCCCGCGCTCTCGGCGTTCGCGCTCTCTTCGTCGAACGCGATCGCTCCGGCCAGATGGCCCTCCGCCGTGGCTTCGAATTGACGCCCGGCGAGCGCGTCCTCGTAATCGAAGACGTCTGGACCACAGGCGGCTCCACGCGCGAAACCATCGGCGTCGTAGAACAGGAAGGCGGTCTCGCCGTAGCCGCCGGCGCGCTCATCGATCGCAGCGGTGGCGCGATTGAACTCAACGTCCCCTCCCGCGCCCTCCTCGAACTCAACGTCCCTAGCTTCGAGCCCGACGAATGCCCCCAATGCCGCGCCGGCGGCATGCCCACCCGCCCAGGCTCCCGCTTCTCCCGCGCCCACTCCTAAACCAGTAGCACGTCCCAGGTGGGAGCCCCCTACTTCAGTAGGGGGAGCTGGACTTCAGTCCAGCGAAACCCAGCCGCAAAATAGATCGGGGGCTTTAGCCCTGGACACTCCGCCGCGAAGTCCGTTCCTGAAGTACTCCGCCTCCACCCCACCATGCGATAATTCCACCGATCCACAATGCGCCACCTCAAACTCACAATCGCCTACGACGGCGCCACCTTCCACGGCTGGCAAATCCAACCCGGCCAACCCACCATCCAAGGCACCATCGCCGAAGCCGCCAGCCAAATCACTCAAGAAAAAATCTTCATCCACGGCGCCAGCCGCACCGACGCCGGCGTCCACGCCCTCGGCCAGGTCGCCCATTTCAAGACGCAATCCGCCCTCCCCGCCGCCGAATTCCAGCGCGCCTTGAACGCGCTACTCCCGCCCGCAATCCGCATCGTCGCCGCCGAAGAAGTCGGCCCCGATTTCCATTCGCGCTGGCAAGCTCAGGGCAAAACCTACCGCTACCGCATCTGGCGCGGCCAAGTCCTGCCTCCATTCGAATACCAGCACGCGCTCCACTATTCAGGCCCGCTCGACGAAGCCGCCATGGCCCAAGCCGCGCGCGAATTCGAAGGCGAGCACGATTTCACATCCTTCTCCGCCTCCTCCGGCTCGGAAGACGACGACCGCGAGCGCGAGGTAATCCGCGGAATCTATTCCTCGGAAATCATCCGCGAGCCGGATCGCGACGAACTCGCCTACATAGTTCGCGGCCGCTCATTCCTCCGTTACATGGTTCGCAAAATCGTCGGCACGTTAATCGAGGTAGGGAAGGGCAGGCTTGCGCCCGCCGACATCGCCCAAATTTTCCAAGCCCGCGACCGCTCGCGCTCGGGCCCCACAGTCCCCGCCGAAGGCCTCTACCTAGTCTCGCTCGAATACCCCGACCCCACCGACTCACTCGCCTCCACACCCAGCGCCCACTCCGCCTCCCGCCGCCGCACCTCTTCCTCCTAAGTCGCAGCGGCGCCTCCTCGCTGTTGCATTTAACCGGGTAGCCACGACGACTCTTCTCGTCGTGGGCCTCACCAAGCTGCCGCTCCTCTTGCAGTGAGTCGCCATAGCCCTAGGTTCTGTGCGACTCCCAGTCTTACGTCAGGGCGAGAGCCTTTTGTGTCGCCCCTTCAGGGGTGACACAAAAGCAAAGCGAGAAACAGGGGCTTTAGCCCCTGAAGCCCCAGTTTCCATGCTTGATACCCCGTTACTTCCATGTTAACGTCAGTCGTGCACCCTGTTCACAACTCGGCGCAAGAGCAGAGAGGCGAAGGCCGTCGGTCTCGGCGCCCTAACACTCCTTCCATTTCCGCGCCTCGCAATGTTCCCCGTCCGCCGAGGCTTGCCTCTGGTGGCGGATTTCTAATCGCGAATCCGCGATTAGAAATCTTCGCATCCCTAACAAAACAAAGCATCCGCGCGAAGTCTAATCGAGAACGGATCACGTTTTTCACTTACGACCTGTCATTCCATCTGTGCGCGGTCGAGTTTCAATCCGAAATTTCTAATAGGAACATTCGCACAATTAGAAATTCACCTAAATGCCGCAGAAACAACACTTACGTATTTTCTAACGGGAACAAAACCGCACATTCCAGCATTTTCGTTGGTTCACTCTTGGCCGCCGGTGGACTCCAAATGCGACCGGTGAGCTCTCAGCAAAATGTCCGCCAGCCGCGTAAATCGGTTAGAATCCAAAAAGAAATGGCAGTCTCCTCCCAAGATCTTGGAACCCAATCAGTCGCTGGTCAAAATTTCGTAGATTCTGTTAATCCGGCGACGGGCGAGGTGATATCGCGCATCCCAGCCACGCCGCTGAGCGCAATTCCAGCAATCTTCGAAGCAGCTCGCGCCGCACAGAGAGAATGGTCAGCGCGGACGCTCCGAGAACGCTGCGCGATGCTTCGCAAGCTTCGCGACGCAATCTTCCAGCGCCGCGACGACATCGCGAACATCGTTACTCGCGAAACCGGCAAGCCCCGCGCCGAAGCCATCCTCGCCGAAATACTTCTCACGCTCGACACTGCTGATTTCCTCGCCCGGCAAGCGCCGCGGTGGCTGCGTCCCGAGCGCGTCCCGCACCATAACATCGCGCTGAAAGTTAGATCCGGCTGGCTCGAATTCGATCCGCAAGGTGTCGTCGCAATTATTTCTCCGTGGAATTTTCCGTTCGCAATTCCTATGACGGAATTAATTCCAGCTCTCGTTGCTGGCAATGCCGTCCTTCTGAAGCCCTCGGAACTGACGCCTGCCAGCGGAGCGCTAGTCGGTGAAATAATGGACGCCGCCGGATTTCCTAAAAGTCTTGTGCAGATCCTGCAAGGCTGTGGCGAAGTCGGCGCCGCGATCATCGAAGCGGGGCCGGCGAAGGTGTTCTTCACCGGAAGCGTTGCCACCGGACGCCGAATCGCGGAAGCATGCGCAAGCAAACTGATTCCATCCGTTCTCGAGCTCGGCGGCAAAGACGCCATGATCGTTCTCGCCGACGCGGATCTGGACGTCACATCCAGTGCAGCAGTCTGGGGCGGTTTCACGAATTGCGGGCAGGCCTGCCTCTCCGTCGAGCGGATTTACGTCGAGCAACCAGTAGCCGAAAAGTTCACTCAGCTCTGCGTTGAGAAGACCAGGAAGTTGCACCTGGGTTCGCCCGCCGATCCCGAAGCCGACATCGGCCCAATGATTCGCGAGCGCCAACTCGAAAGAGTCGAGCAGCAATTGCGCGACGCCGAACAGCGCGGCGCGCGAATTCTCACCGGCGGCAACCGTCGTGCCGATCTCGGCCCAAATTTTCTTGAGCCCACCGTGGTCGCTCAGGTGGACCACTCGATGCGGCTCATGCGCGAAGAAACATTTGGCCCGGTGCTCGCAATTCGGTCTGTGACTTCTGCCGACGAAGCAGTCACCCTCGCGAACGATTCGCAGTTCGGCCTGAGCGCCAGCATCTGGACACGGAACGCCCGCCGAGGCAGGGAACTGGCGTCGCGAATTCGCGCTGGCTCTGTGATGATCAACGACGTGGCGAGTTACTACGGCATTTCCGAAGCGCCGCATGGCGGATCCGGTTTCAGCGGTTGGGGACGCACTCATTCGCGCCTTGGACTGCTCGAAATGGTTCAAGTAAAATACGTGGACGCGGACCGGTTGCCGCTATACGCGAAACCTTGGTGGTACGGCTACAGCGAGGATTTTGCCGCAGCCACGGGCAGCGTGGTTGAGCTCATGTTCTCGCCAAGCTGGAAGCGCCGGCTTCAAGCGATGCTGGGCAAGCGCGGCGCTCGCGGCCTGATGTCTCGACGTCGGCGGATTTGAATTGTCACAATTGAGGTTGATAAAAAGGGGAGCGAATTGATGCCAGACGAAAACGCACCGGAAACTCCGTCGCAGCCGCAAGCTCCGGCCGCAACACCGGCAGCGCCCACCTCAGCTCCGCCGGCAGCTGCGACTTCGCCGACGGACACTCCCGCTGCTCCGGTGGCAAAGGTTCCGGCGACAACTCCTGCTCCAGCGGCGAAACCGCCCGCGCCCGCGCCAGCCGCCCCTGCGTCAACCGCTGCCGCGCCAACAGCCACAGCTGTCGCCACCGAACCCGAAGCGCCCGCTCCGCCCAAAGTGAAGCCGAAGAAAGCCACGCAGCGCGCCTGCGATGAAAAAGATGCCAAAGGCAAGCTCTGCTGCGGCCACCTAAAACGCTGGTATGACTACCCGAAAGAAATCGAAGCGCTAGTCGGCAAGCAGGCGGAAATTTATCGTTGCGAATTTTGCCAAACGATTTACAAACCCGATCGCTCCAAGATGCCGCACAGCTACACGCTGCGCTACTAAAGTCTCGCGCAAAAAATGAAAAGCGAACTCATTCATGACTGGAACACATTCACCGGCGCCGAAATTCCCACCGGCCGCCGAGTGATGATGAATGACGAGACTCTTCGCGACGGCCTCCAGAATCCGTCGGTCCACGATCCGAGCATCGCCGAGAAAATTGAAATCCTTCACCTGATGGAGTCGCTCGGAATCGATACCGTGAACATCGGTCTCCCCGGCGCCGGTCCCCGCGCCTATGCGGACACGGAAGCTCTCGCGCGCGAAATCGTTCAGTCCAAAATGAAAATTCGCCCAAACTGCGCCGCGCGCACGCACAAAAACGACATCAAGCCCATCATCGAAATTTCAGAAAAAGTGGGCATGCCTCTCGAAGCAGCCACGTTTCTCGGTTCCAGCCCGATTCGCCGCCTTGTAGAAGACTGGACCGTGGATCATCTCCAGCGCACCACTGAAGAAGCGGTGAAATTTGCCACTTCCGCCGGGCTTCCCGTGATGTATGTCACCGAAGACACGATCCGCACCGATCCCTCGACGGTCATCACGCTTTACTCCACTGCGATTCGCTCGGGTGCTCGCGCCATCGTGCTATGTGACACGGTCGGGCACGCCACTCCTCGCGGCGCCTACAATCTCGTTAAATTCGCAATCGATGAAGTGGTGAAGCCGTCCGGAGAAAAGATTCGCGTCGATTGGCATGGGCACAACGACCGCGGCCTCGCAGTCGCAAATTCTCTTGCCGCGATTGCCGCCGGCGCCGACCAGGTGCATGCAGCCGCTCTCGCGCTCGGTGAACGCGTCGGCAACACCCCCATGGAACTGATGCTTGTAAATCTGAAACTGCTCGGCCTGATCGATCAAGATCTCTCGAATCTGAAAAAATATTCCACCACCGTTTCGAAAGCGACGCACACGCCGATACCGCCGAACTATCCAGTCGTTGGTCGGGATGCGTTCCGCACCGCCACGGGAGTGCACGCAGCCGCGATCGTCAAAGCCTACAAAAAAGGCGACGAAGAGCTCGCCAACTCGATTTACAGCGGTGTGCCTTCACACCACTTCGGCCTCGAACAAATTATCGAAATCGGTCCGCTCAGCGGCCGCTCCAACGTAATCTACTGGCTCGAAAAACGCGGCATCCCGGCTACCGATGAGCTCGTCGATAAGATTTTCGACGCAGCCAAGAAATCCGAACGCATTTTTACCGAAGACGAGATCATCGCTCTCATCGGTCCCGCCATGGCGGCGGGGAAATCCCGGACAAATTGATCCCCTCAAATGCGCGTTTACATCACACAGGCACGCAGAGCGCGTGTGGGGCGCTAGAAATTCGCGAACGAATCTCGTGAAACTCACCTCCATCTGCTGTATCTTTTTGGTGATGGCCACTCTCTCAGCCCGCGCCGCTGACGAATCCATCGAGAAGCTCGCGCAGGATCCCACCTGCGCCCGCGCCATCGAATGGATCGACAAAAATGCCGCCTGGATGACCGACCAGCAGATTCGGCTGACAGAAATTCCCGCGCCGGAATTCAAGGAAGCGCGACGTGGTGATGCTCTGCGGAAATTATTCGAAGCCAATGGTCTTCGCGTCCGCGTGGACAAGATCGGCAACGTGATTGGTGAGCGTCCGGGTTCGAGTTCGAAGGATGTGGTACTGCTGGTCGCGCATCTGGACACCGTGTTTCCGACTGGAACAAATGTAACCGTTAAGCGCAATGCTTCGCGTCTGGAGGCTCCCGGCATTTCCGATAACGGCGCGGGGCTCGCTGCACTGATCGGTGTCTCGCGCGCTCTGTCGGAAGGCCGCGTCCGCACAACAAAGACGCTGGTGTTCGCGGGCGACGTCGGTGAAGAGGGCGAAGGAAATCTTCGCGGCATTCGCGCGCTGGTGGACGATTTCGGCCCGCGATTATCCGCCGTGATCGCGATTGACGGGCCTTCGATTGAACACGTCACCACGCAGGGAATTGCCTCGCGCCGTTTCGAGGTGACGATCACTGGGCCTGGCGGCCACAGTTGGTCGGATTTTGGCGCTCCAAATCCCATCGCGGCGCTTTCGCGCGGCATCGTGAAATTTTCTTCGGTCAAAGTTCCGGACGATCCGCGCAGCTCTTACAATTTTGGCGTGATCGAAGGCGGTACTTCGGTGAATTCGATTCCTTCGCGCGCGACGGTAAAAATCGATCTTCGATCCGAAGAAGAAGCCGAATTGGACAGGCTGGAAAACACGCTGCGAGACTCGATGCAGGCAGGCATGAAGGACGAAATCGCTGCAAGCCGTTCGGGTGGCGATTCACTTCGAATGGAGATCAATTCTCTGGGAGCGAGGCCATCGGGGAAGCTGGCCGAGGATTCGCCGCTTCTTGAAACGGTGCGCAACGTGGATCGCTTTCTCGGTACGCGTTCGCGCCTCGAACGCAGTTCCACTGATGCGAACATTCCGCTTTCGCAGGGGATTCCCGCCGTAGCCATCGGCGGCGGTGGGAAGGGAAGCGGTTCGCACACGCTGGCTGAGTGGTACGACCCGACGGGCCGTGAACTGGGACTGAAGC
The DNA here is from genome assembly GCA_963721825.1 of uncultured Acidobacteriota bacterium. Classification (GTDB taxonomy): domain Bacteria; phylum Acidobacteriota; class Terriglobia; order Acidiferrales; family UBA7541; genus Palsa-295. The sequence goes on from CAVRLE010000008.1 coordinate 57,136, forward strand.
GCGCGCTGCTCATCGCCATCGCCCTTGCCGGAGTGCAACCGTAGGATGCCCCGTCGGAAATTCGAATACTTCCTACTCGCTGTCATTTGCGTGTTGGCCGGCGCAGGACTTTTGTCGTTGCATCGCTCGCTGTTTGAGACAAGTTTCGCTGCGCCGCGCCGGGCGCAGCTATCTCGATCGGCCGCACAGCCCTCGCCGCTTCAGCCTCCCGCCCATCTTGTTTTGACCAACGGGAAAATCTACACCGGCCTTGCTGCTCAGCCGTGGGCCAGCGCCGTGGCGGTCCGCGGCGAGTTGATTGTAGCGATCGCAGGCACAGGGAGCGACAGTGATGAACAAATAAAATCCTGGGTGGGGCCGAAGACCCATGTGATCGATCTGCACGGCCAGTTCGCGATGCCCGGCTTCAATGATGCTCACGCCCATCTTGCGGCGGGCGCATACGTGAAGCTGGAAGTGGATTTGAGAGGTACGAAATCCGTAGAAGAGTTTCAGCAGAGAATTCGCGCGAGGCTGAAAGAGTTTGGGCCGGGAGAATGGATTATTGCTCCCGGATGGGACCACACGCTGTGGCCCGTGAAGAAATTTCCGAGCCGGCAGGATCTTGACGCGATCTCGACCGAGCATCCGATATTTTCGCAGCGCGTGGACGGACACGTCGCGGTGGTGAATTCACAAGCGCTAAAAATAGCGGGTATCACTCGTGAGACGCCAGATCCGCCGGGTGGGCATATCGAGCGCGATCCGGGCACGGGCGAGCCAACTGGAATGCTGGAAGAAGATGCGGCGATGAACCTTGTCTACGATCGCGTGCCGCCCTTTTCTGAAGCGCAGCGCTTGCGGGCATTCGCTCTTGTGATGGACGAGGCATCGGAACACGGCGTCACCTCGATTCAAGACAATTCCGTCACAGCGGCGGACGATCGCGACAACTACGGTTGGCAGAATTTCCTGGCGCTTCAGAAATTGAAAGGCGACGGAAAACAAAAGATCCGCATCACGGAATGGCTTCCCTTCGTACTTCCTATGGCTCGTCTCGAAGAGATGCGGCGCGCGGGCGAAACAACCGATCCGTGGCTGAAAACCGGCGCGCTGAAGGCCCTCGTTGACGGTTCGCTCGGTTCGCGGACGGCAGCGCTACTCGCACCTTATTCTGACGATCCGAGTACATCGGGAATTCTGCGCCTCGATCCGGCGGCTCTTATGCGGATGGTGGTGGAGCGTGATCGCGCTGGATTCCAAATCGCGCTTCACGCGATTGGCGACCGCGGGAACAAAATCGCCCTCGACGCATTTGCCGCCGCCGCAAACGCAAATGGCTCGCGCGATCGGCGCGACCGAGTGGAGCACGCGCAAGTGGTGGCGCCGGCCGATTTTGCGCGGTTTGCTTCTCAGGGTGTTGTGGCGTCCATGCAGCCGTCGCATGTGCTGACCGACGAACGATGGGCTGCCGATCGGCTCGGCCCCGAGCGCGTGAAAGGCGCGTATGCGTGGCACACGATGGAAGAAGACGGCGTGCATCTGGCGTTCGGAACGGATTATCCGGTAGAACCAATCAACCCGCTGCGGGGAATTTACGCCTGCGTCACGCGGGAACTTCCGGATGGTGGACCGCAGGGGGGCTGGCAGCCGCAGGAAAAACTTCCGATGGACGATTGCCTGCGTGCTTACACGGCGGGCTCCGCTTATGCAGAGTTTGAAGAAAAGCGGAAGGGAACGATTGCGCCGGGAATGCTCGCCGACATTGTGGTGTTTCCTGTGGACATCACGCGCATTCCTCCGCGCGAACTACTCGCGGCACATGTCGCTATGACGGTTGCGGGTGGTCGGGTTGTTTTTGAGCAGCGGCGGCAGTGAGAAGGAAGGCGCACAGGCAGGCAGGAGTGCCTGTGCCACTGGAATGCCGGACGTTTTCAGCAGCCAGCTCTCGCGAGTGCGACGAACCTACTTGCCTACCTCGACCGATTGAATTTCGCCGTCGTACTTTTCTTTCTCGGTTACGACGTATGCGATCGTTGCGTCGCGATCCTTCAGTTGGGCGCAGGGCTGGAATTCCCCGGTGTCAAACGGCACGGCCTGATCGAAATGGACGCGCGTATAGTCTCGCGCGTGCAGTTCGAATTCGGATTCGCGCACGAGCAGCGTCAGCCGCATCTCGCTTTTATCGCACGCTACAGCGGTCACTCGGCCGGATAAAGTTGCGTTTATGGTTTGCGCCCCGTCAGCATCTGGTCCAATGCGAAGAGGTCTCCTGGTCGAGGCTGCTGTTGGCGACTGTTTCGGAACAGTGGCGGAAGGAGACAAGTCGGCGGCTAAAATCGTCAACAGCTGGATGGCACCGCTATTTTTGTTCGCGTCATCGGGAGTAAATCGCACCGCGACCTGCGTGCCTTTCAGGGATTTGCAAATATCGAAGTCTGGCGCGGGCTTTGTCATCATGTGAATCGCCGAGTGCGCGCCCGATTGAAGGCGAAATGTAAATAGTTCGGTGGCCACCGCCACTTGCAGTTTCAAACCGCCTGCGCAACTTTCCTGCATCACCACGCCCGTTACTTCGCGCGAATTGTCCAACCCCTCTTTGGGAGCTTCCTCCTGCGCCACCGAAGGGTGGGCCGCAGCTTCCGGAATCGCCTGTGGTTTCGGCGCAGCGTTTTGATTCGCGTTGCGGCTGGCGATGCTGCGAGCGTTTTGAAGATAAACGATAAGTTGGTCGATTCTCGCGCGATACTCTGCGTTTTGCGAATTCGAGCGCGCACGTTCGGCGACGTACTGTGCTTCATCGAACCGCTGCATCTGCGCGAGCACTTGCGCCAAGTCATACACGAATTCGGTGTTGCCGGGTTCCAGGCTCACTGCCTTCTTCGCGTACGCCAGCGCCTCCTCGGCGTTTTGCCGGCGGCTTGAAAGATAGAGGCCGAGCAGGGCATTGGCCGGGGCGAAATCGGGTTTCATCGCAACAGCCTGGCGCAAATCTTCTTCGATCTGCGAATCCTGGGGAAAACCGCCGGCGCCGAAGAAGGTGAGATAGGCGCGAAGATAACGGGCGAAGCCGTTTTTCGGATCGAGCTTGACCGCTTCGGAAATGGAGGTTAACGCCGAGTCTCGGTTGCCTTCCAGATATTCCTCGATGCCGAGATTCTGGTGCGCGAGTGCGAGCTTCGGGTCGAGATTCACGGCGTTCTGAAGAATCTGCTTCGCCTCCGGGCGCCTGCGAACTGCGAAGAAACCTCCGCGGTATGCCTCTTCCTCAGCGTCACTGAGTTCACGAACGTGAAGTTCTGCCGGCGCCAGCTCGGCCGGGGCTTTCATCTGAAAATAGGAAAACGAGAATTTGCCGATGTAGCGCGAAAGATCGTCCTGCAGCTTCTTCAGATCGCCGAAGGCCTTCGCGGCGGCCTGATCGGGAGTTAAGCCCGATGACAATGCAGTAGCGTAATCTACGAGCATCTGGCGGTGCGCTTGCTTGTCACCGATCATGAGGTAATGAGTTAGGGCCCAGGATTCCGCGTAGAAAACGGAAACTTTATTTTCTTCGTTGTAGTAGGGCGAAGAAGCGTCCACGTGAAAGAGTACATCGAGTGGGATGAGCTTATTCTGCCGCAGTGCCTCGATCAGAGCGGGATCGGCCACGCCCATCGTTGCGACGCTTCCGTTCACCTGTGATTCACCGAAGAAATCGGCGAGTCCTTCGCTTAGCCAGATCGGCAATTCCGGGAAATAGGGCATCGTCAGCGAGTGGTAATACTCGTGGTACATCGTGGCAAAGGGATTGGTGCCCTGCGCTTCGAGATTCACGGCCGCATAGTATTGATACATGCGGTAAGCGAATACGCCTGAGGGATGCATGTGGCCTCTGGTCCAATAATCGGGGAGCAGGTCGCCAAGCGATTTCTCGTCCTTGAGGGCGAAGATAGTGATTACGGGGCTGGGATGTCCCTGTGCGACGGCGAGTCCATCGCGGAATAAGGTGTGAATCTGTTCGAATTGGATTGCGGTCCTGCGCGCCTGCTTTTCGCCGGCATTGCTGACGATGATGAAATTCGGCGAGCGCACTTCGACCCAGGCGTCGTGCCTGGCAGCCCGCATTGGCGCGCTGGGCAGTATCCAGAGCGTGGCACAAATGCAGAAAATCGCAGCTATTCGTCGCGACATACGTTGTGGCACCGATTGATGAAGTGTCTACTATACCGCTGAGTGCGTCAATCGACCGGGACCTCGCGGTTTCGGACTCGGACATAATGGCCGGTGGGCGGCAGGATTGATGCGGCGTCCGTCGTTGCGACAAGTTCGCGGGGTGCTTAGACTCGTCGTTGCACATTTGGGGCGTAGCGGAGAGAAGATGTCGAGCGGGATCGAATTTAGTCGCGCAGTCAGAGGAATATCTTGAGTAGACGAATCCGCGCTGATCTTGCTCTATTGTTCTGCTCGCTGGTCTGGGGCGGGACGTTCATCGTAGTGAAGGACGCGCTGGCGGACGTTTCCATCTTCACTTATCTCGCGATTCGTTTTGCACTTGCTGCCGCCGTGATGGCGATCTTGTTTTGGCGAGCGCTGCGAGAATTGAATCGGCACACGATTTGGGCGGGGGTACAGATCGGCTTTTTCATGTTTGGCGGCTATGCATTTCAAACGACGGGACTGAAATTTACTACCGCATCGAAGGCTGCGTTCATCACCGGATCAAGCGTGGTGCTCGTGCCCGTTTTTCTCGCGGCGTTCGGCCGCCGGCGTATCAATATCTGGATCTGGCTAGGGGCATTTTCCGCGCTGGCTGGACTTTACTTCCTGATGATTCCGTCTGAAGGGTTTGGCAGCTTGAATCGCGGGGACGCGATCGCGCTCGGTTGCGCGGTGATGTTCGCGTTGCATGTGATTTTCATTGGACAGTACGTGGAGCGGCATTCGGTGGGCGCGCTGAGCTTTCTGCAGGTGGCGACGACGGCTGCGCTTGCGACGTTTGCGGTTCCGCTGCTTTCAGCGGCGGGATGGGAAGCGCCTCGGCTTGTATGGTCAGGGCAGCTTATTTTTGCCGTGCTGATTACGGCGATTGGCTCTACTGTGATTGGTTTTTCGTTTCAGACCTGGGCGCAGCAGTACACGACGCCGACGCACACGGCCATCTTTATCAGCCTCGAGCCTGTGTTTGCGGTGATTACGGCATGGATTGTGGCGCACGAACGGTTGGGCGGCCGAGTGCTTTTTGGTGCGGCGCTGATTCTTTTGGGAATTGTGCTGGCGGAACTAAAAGGCGCTGCGCTGATTGCGCCGGAATCGCCGGAGCCGATTGTTGCACCGAATCAATATGAGTGACTTAGTTCTGTCGTTGGCTTCGATTGACTGCTAGTTAGTCGGCTGCTTGTGAAATTTCACGTCTACCGGCTCGTACATTTTCGGATGGCGGAGATGCTTCTGCTCGAATGAGGAAATGTGCTCTTCGTGGACGAGCGTGAGGCCGATGTCATCGAGGCCTTTCAACAAGGCATTCGCGCCGGAACGGGTCGACAGTGAACGAATACTTCAGCCCCTTTTCGTCAGTCACGACCTGATTCTCGAGATCCACCGTTAGGCGGTAGCCCTCGTTCTGCTCCGTGCGCTTGAAGAGTTCGTCCATCTGCTCGTTCGAGAGCGTGACGGGCAAAATTCCGTTCTTGAAGCAGTTGTTGTAGAAAATGTCCGCGTAGCTCGGCGCCAGAATCGCACGAAAACCGTAATCGAGGATCGCCCACGGGGCATGTTCGCGGCTTGAGCCGCAACCGAAATTCGCGCGCGCGAGGAGAATCGAAGCGCCCTTGTACCGCGGATGATTCAGCACGAAATCGGGATTCGGTTTCTCACCGGGTAGGTAGCGCCAGTCGTAGAAAAGCACTCGGCCATAGCCTTCGCGAGTGAGAAATTTCAAGAAACTGCTTGGGCACCATTTGATCCGTATCGACATTCACGCGATCGAGCGGCGCCACCAACCCGGTGTGCTTCGTAAACGGTTGCATTCCTCTGAACTCTCCGTGATTCCTTTGCGTACTGTGTGTCTAAGTTTTTCGCGGTGATGCTCGCAGCGGCTCTACTCGGCGCCGTCCACATTCTTCCATTTGCGGATATCGACGAAGTGCCCTTCGATTGCCGCGGCGGCAGCCATCAGCGGGCTCACGAGATGCGTGCGTCCACCCTTGCCCTGGCGGCCTTCGAAATTGCGGTTTGATGTGCTGGCGCAGCGCTCGCCGCTTTGCAGCACATCGTCATTCATGCCGATGCACATGCTGCAGCCCGCATCGCGCCATTCGAATCCTGCTTGCGTGAAAACTTTGTCGAGGCCTTCCGCCTCCGCCTCCGCTTTCACGCGACGCGAACCTGGAACCACGAGCGCCTGTTTCAAATCTTTCGACACGTGTTTTCCGGCGACCACCTTTCGCCGCGAGCCGCAAATCCTCGATTCGCGAATTGGTGCACGAGCCGATGAATACGCGGTCGAGCGCGATGTCTTCCATGGGCATTCCCGGTTTCAAATCCATGTAAACGAGCGCGCTCTCCGCTGCTTTCTGGTCCACCGGATCTTTGAACGAATGCGGATCCGGGACGCGGTCGGTTACTTGCGTGACCATGCCGGGATTTGTTCCCCAGGTGACCATCGGAGCGAGTTTGTCGGCCTCGATTGTGACGGTGGAATCGTATTTCGCATCCGGATCGGTGACGAGCGACTTCCAGTAGCTAACGGCTTCATCAAATTCCTTGCCGCGCGGAACGAATGGCCTGCCTTCGAGATATGCGAACGTGGTGTCATCAGGCGCCACCATTCCCGCGCGGGCGCCGCCTTCGATCGTCATATTGCACATCGTCATGCGCGCTTCCATCGAAAGGGCACGGACTGCTTCGCCGGTGTATTCGGCGACGCTTCCGTTTCCGCCCGCGATGCCCATTTTGCCGATCACAGCGAGAATCATGTCTTTAGAGGTGACGCCGCGCGGCTTTTTGCCGGTGAAACGAATTTCCATCGTCTTCGATTTGAATTGCGAGAGGCACTGGGTGGCGAGCACATGCTCGATTTCGCTGGTTCCGATTCCGAAAGCGAGGGCGCCGAAAGCGCCGTGAGTCGAGGTGTGACTGTCGCCGCAGACGATCGTTTGGCCCGGCTGCGTGATGCCGAGCTCGGGTCCGATGATATGCACGATTCCTTGATTCTTGCTGTGCATGTCAAACAGGTGCACGCCGTGCTCTTCGCAATTGCGAGCCAGCGCTTCGAATTGGCCGGCAGCATCGGCGTCGAGCACCGGCAGCAGCCGGTTCTTCGTTGACACCGAATGGTCCATCACGGCAAACGTCAACTCAGGACGCCGCACCTTGCGCCTGGCGGCCTTCAGCCCGGCAAACGCCTGCGGGGAAGTTCCTTCATGAATCAGATGTCGGTCGATATAAATGATTGACGGCTGCCCGGGAATCTCGCGCACCAGATGCGCGTCCCAGATTTTTTCAAACAGGGTACGAGGAGCCATACGGTTGGTAGTTTTCACCTGCGGGGAGTTGCCCCGGCACACAGGCCGGAGTTTTTCGTTCCGGCCATCCACCATTGTAACAAGTCCGAGGCTCGGCCGCCAATCGACTGCAATAACCGTACCCGCAAGGATCGGGAGGTACCCACAAAAATGACAAATCCCAACGAAGATCTCATCGCAACAACACCGTCTACACCATGTTTAATCGACGTCGAAACGGAGTACCGGGGAGCACTTTTCAACGCAGTTTGACTCCGCCACGCCCAGCCGCAAAAATGCATCCAGGACAATCCTGTTGACGCGGGTCATTCGGCCTCTGTGGTGATATTGAAGCCCACGCCACGGGCATCGTTTCGCCTGCTGACATTTTAGAAAGCAACTTCTCAAGAAATGGTGCGAATCTTGATCCCTTGCGATCGATTGTCATAACCATGTTCAAGCGAGCGGCTTTGAAGCCCTTGATATATCCCTCCGGCTTGTTTTCGCTTGCTACCCAGAGCAACTTCACGTCAGAGTCGCAGCAAGTCTGTACGAGGATCGCGCCAGCAGTTCTAGTCCCGTGGCCATCCACTATATTTCCGTCCGGCGACACGTCACAAAAAAGATGCACGACGTCATATCCCTCTGCGATGGTTTCCATGAGCGTTCGGATATCATCGAAAACCGTTACCGTGGGAGGACGATAAAACGGCGCGTAACAATTGTTATCAGCACTCGACCATTCAACAAATTTAGAGTCCAAACTAGCAATGAGAATTTTCGCGCCAACGACTTCGTCCTTGCCGCGCCTACCGAACAGGTCTCTTATTCCCACAGATGCCTTCTCCGATGTGGTGACTGGAACCCTGCTACTTAATCGGAAGACATGGCCTAAGCGGAGGCTATTTCAATTCGGGAGCTTCGGCCGTGATGCTTGCAGGCGTCAATTCGGTCTTTACCGTCACTTTTTGATTGGCCCGCACGGTAATTTCAGTTTCGAAGTCGCGATAGCCGGGCAGTGCGATCTTGATGTGGTGCTTCCCCGGGGCGATTAGCATGGCCCGCTTCACTCCACCGAATTGGTGCACGTATCCGGCATAGTTGCCGTCAACGAAGACCGCAGCCCGGTCGGGCGTTACTTTGAGTTTCACTTCTCCGGTCGCATTTGCATTGACGGAGTTGGGATCCTTCTCCATCCGCACGGTCACGATATTTGTGCCACCGGGGTTCACTTCGATCGTTTCCCTGATGTCCTTGTAACCTACCTGCCGGACCGCGATTTCGTGTTTGCCGGGAACGAGTAAGAGTTTCTTGTTGCCCTTTAGCTCGTCCACATAACCCAGGTACTGGCCATCGACCCAGACACCCGAACTTTTGTCGATGTTTGTTTTGCCTTCAAAGTTAATCTGACCCAACACCTGATTCGTGTTCTGCGCGCGGGCGCCGGCGACAAAGCCAAGCCACAGCACCAAGCCCAGAACCGTCGCTTTCATGCGGGTACGCCTCATAATCGTATTCTCCCACTTTTACAAATGTATCATCCAATCCTCGGGGCTGGGCCGACACGCATTCGCTGCGCACCTCTTATTTTATTCCCTTCGTGACCGTCTGTTGCGCAATATATGAGAGCGAAGGTCTAGCGAGCAGATCGTGTCGGTGCTTCTCAATTTGAGAATGGTGAAATAGCGGCCTGAGGGTCGTCGGGCAAACAAAATTCAAAAGAGCGGGTAGTACTTTCGTTTACCAATTTCGGTACTGGACAATTTGATGAACACGGATACTCTTACTGCATACGTAACATGCGACTTCCAGAACAGCGCTTGGCCTACGAGTTGGAACGGCGCCGCCATATGCCCGTCGAGCACACGCGGAGCGCCGACCTTCCCGTTATAGTCTTTGCCGCCTTCATCGGCTTCGCGGCGTTTTTCGCAGTGATGGTCTATATCTTCTCCACATCACAGTAATCCAAAAACACAGATAGATCGCTGAACACCGAGCGCGCGGATGGCGAAACTTGCATTGCCGCGGGTATGATGGCCGGTTAGAATCGCGGATCGGAGAGAACACGAATGCCTCCTACGCTTGCCAACGGCAAGATCTGCTACCTCGAGATACCCTCCACGGACATTGCGGGGTCGGCTGACTTTTACAAGCGGGTGTTCGGCTGGAATATCAGGCAACGGGGTGATGGCCACACTGTTTTCGACGACACGACCAGTGAAGTGAGCGGCTCATGGATGCTGGGGCGCCTGCCCGCAACAAAACCGGGGTTGCTCTTCTACGTTATGGTCGACGATGTGGCCGCGATCCTTGACCTCATTGTCGCCAGCGGCGGCAAAATCATGCAGCCAATCGGCGCGGACGCGCCCGAGATTACTGCGAGATTCGCCGATCCGGCAGGAAACGTAATCGGCCTGTACCAGCACAGACCTGGGGCCGGATGAGATTTGCTGGTCCAAGGGTTGCGCACGTCACTTGGAAAGATTCATGCGATGAGGCGCTGATTCACCTAGCCGCACGGCCCCACAGCAGTGCCGACGAACTCGGGGCCTGCTCCCACCAAGGTCACGCCGAGTTTGAGGCGCTGGTGCGAAGACAAACAAGTAATTCGAGGCACGCTGGGCTGATTGAGGCGCTCGAACCGCTAGTGTCGCCGCGTCTCAAACGGTTACATTTTCTCCCTTCATTGCCGCAGCCTCGCTCGGCCGCAACTTCGTTATCTCACTGCATGACAAGGATTTCAGGCGTGGTTCTGCGATTGCACCCACGGATTGAAGGCATACATTTATCCCTTATTTTCGGCCGGCGCGATTCGGTTAAGACTCTTCGATACGCTGTCCGGTCACTTGAGGAGATCGGAATGAAAATCACGATTGCGTTTTGCAGTCTCGTGCTGTTCGCGGCGCCTTCACTGTTCGCGAAAGATCCGCCAAGCTACGATAAAGGCGTTCTACTCTCGATGGAATCTACGATGTGCGGCACGTCGGAGAATGGCGGGAAGACCGTAACTGGCGAGATTTTGGGAACGGATTCGGCGCACAAGAAGACGCAAGAACTCCTCTGCCAGGAATATGTGCTGCAAGGCGACCGGCTCACCTATCGCATCCGTCCGAAGGACGACAAGCATCCGCAGCTTCTTCCGGTGGGAGAATCTGTGCAGTTCCGCATCGAGAAGGACAAAATGTATTTGCGGAATCCGGAAGGTGATCAGAAGGAACGGCAGTATCTAGTTCTATCGATGCAGATGCGACCGGACGTGAAGGTGGCAAAGAATAATCAGTAAGTTGGGATCAAAGGTTGTAGCTAGAGGGCAGGCGACGGCCCGCCCTTTTCGCCGCGACCGTGATCTGCGCCTTTTGCAGCTGGGCAGTTTTTCCGGCTAGCGATTAGGCTTTCAGCAGATCTATTTATTCGACGGCAATCTTGGCGCCACGCGGACCCGAATGCGACAGGCGCTCGATGCGCGAATCGATCACTCCTCGAATCGCCTTGAGAAGTTCAATTCGCGAATTCGCCAAGTGTTCTCGTACCGCAGGCGAAACATGAAAGCATTCGTGCAGATGATCCAACACCTCGCAGCAGAGGCAACCCTGGTGATGGCCGCGTTCGCCGGCCGTTTGCTGGTTCGGATTTGGTTCGTTCATTGAGCCTCCTTCATTTCAATCGTTAGGACCTGATTCTCAAGCCTTGCTCTGCCTGGCAGCAATGTTTCCATCGATCGTGGAAGGCCAATGTGACGGCGGAGTGTGCCGATTTCAACGACAAGTTCATCACCTTTTTTGAATAGCGCAACCTCGCCCTTCGTGGCAAACGGCAAGAGCATCCTCACTTCGTAGCCACCATCTCGCTTTGCGAACGTGTAGGATTTCTCCGTGCGAGTCACTGCCGATGGATCCTGTTGTCCAGGATACAGCACCTGTGCGAGATCTTCGAGCCGCCGTTTTCCCAATACTTCATGCTCGAAAAGCGGCACGCGCTTCACCGGGACAGGCGCAAAATATTCTTCAATCTCGTTGAGGACCTTTTCCTGGGACGTGTGCCAATCCTTAAACCATCCATCCGTCACGCTCGCCGGAAGGAGCCGATTTACGATCACAGTGTCTACCGTCAGCCCGTGAAGAGAGAAGTATACGAACGCTCGCTGCGTTTCGCGCAGGACCATCTTCTCCGGATTCGTAACCAATCGCACGCTGGTGACTTGCGGATCTTCCAAAATTTCGTTCACGCCTTCTAATTTGCCGAAGAGATCGCGAATGTTGAGGAAGTAGCTGTCTGTGGGCAGCTCGAACGGTGCGACCCGGTTTGCGATCGGCCGCACGGCCCTCAGCAGATTGCGCTGGAACGGAAAGATGTGCTTCATGTACCAATCGAGAGTTGTGGGCATACTGATGAACCGCATGGATTCGGCCGTCGGAGCGGCATCGAGCACGATTACGTCGTAACTTCTCTCGCGCCAATACTGGTTGATGTACATCATCGCACTGAGTTCTTCCATTCCCGGCAGGATGGCAAGTTCTTCGGCCTCGACTCCAGTGATCCCGGTGGTACGCAGCACGGCGGTGATATAAGAAGAAATCTCCTTCCAATGACGTTTGATTTCCTTCTGAATATTCAGTTCCATGATCGAGAGCCGATCGTTGATAGGCAGCGGGTCCGAGGTTTGGAGATGGAAGAGATCGGTGTCCAGATCGAAGGAATCTCCCAGGCTATGGGCTGCATCGATGCTCAGAACCAGCGTTCGATGGCCAAGCTGAGCGAGTTTCACGCCTGTGGCAGCGGCAAGACTCGTTTTTCCCACGCCGCCCTTGCCTGTGAATAGCAGGATCCTCATAGCTACATTATAAATCCCCAGCGTCGGCCGCAGAAGCCGAGATAGTGAGAGCAAGAGGAGCGCCAAGAAGATATGTTAGGAGGTGGACGCGACTAACAGACCGTAGACGAAGGCACCGGAAGCAAAGCCCCTGCGCATAGCCTGGAACGCTCGGAGATGGGAAACGAAAGCGGGACCGTGCTTCATAGCGATCTTCCATAATTCTTTGTCTCGAAGGATGTCGATGCAGAGATCCCACGTTTTAGCGCAATTTTTGTTCATGACCTGGCGATGCGCGATTTTCAGGTTGTTCGCAGCGAGAAATGATTCGTACTCAACCATGGTTTGCAGTTTTGCCAGCATCCCTTTCTCGATGGGAGCGATGTATTTTCGGATGTCGGTGGGTGTAAGGTTCGGTTTCTTGAACCAGTCGATGATTGCGAAGGTCCCACCGGGTTTCAGAAGCCTGGCAGCGGAGGCGAAAAACTCTTCGCGCCGTTCTAAGTGCGAAATGGACTCGACGCACCATAGAAGATCGAATTGGTTTTCGAAATCCATCGCTTCGGCGTCCATCAAGAAGAATTTCACAGGCAGCCGCCGCTCAATCGCCGCTGCCTGGTTTGCCATTTCAAGCTGCACCGGGGAAATGGTGATCCCCGTAGCCTTCGCATGATAGGTTCTGGCCAAATGAAGGCTGCTGGCCCCGATGCCACAACCAACATCAAGAACATCGGATCCGGGTTTCACATTGGCGAGATGGGCGAGATGCTCGACGAGTTGAAGCTGGGCTTTTTCTTTTGACTCATCGCCGCGAATCCAATAGCCGTGATGAATATGCTCGCCCCAGAGGGAGCGATAGAAGGGGCTTATGACATCGTAGTGTTTGATGATTTTCTGCTTGTCGTTCGGTCGGGACGTGTTACGCCCTCCTTACGTAAAAGGCCGTTACGCTTCATGCTCAGCCTCCCGCTATTCTGCCATGAGAGATTCACATTAGGTGGGGCGTGCTGCATCGTGGAAAATGAAACAGGCCGTGCGCGTTAGCGAACGGCCTGTCGGTTGCTCCGCTAAGTCTGGTTTCGAGAATCTACTTACTCTGTGCCGCGGCTTTCGCGAAGAATTCCTTGGCGCGGCGCCCGATCTCTTCCGGCGCAACGTCTTCGATGTGCATCGCGAGCCCCCATTGATGCCCGAAAGGGTCGGTCACCTTGCCGAAGCGGTCGCCCCAGAACATGTCCTGCATCGGCATGTCGGCTCGGGCGCCTGCAGCAAGTGCTTTGTTGAAAATTGAGTCAACGTCCTCGACATACAGGAACAGGCTATAGCTGGGCGTCGAGGTTGGCGAAGGCGCGGCGCTCATGCCGGGAAATTCGTCACTGACGAAAACAACCGAGTCGCCAATTTTGATTTCTGCGTGGCTAACCTTGCTGCCGTCTGGTGATGGCATGCGCATGAGTTCCTGCGCACCAAATGCCTTCTTGTAGAAGTCGATCGCCTTCGCCGCATCGCGGCAGGTGAGCGACGGAGTAATGGTGTGATATCCCTGGGGAATCGGATTCGTGGCTTTTGCCATGATTCATCTCCTTGTATTTTTTCAGCTGCCCGTGTAAGTGCCCCGGGCTCTGCATGGGCGGGTTTAGGCAGATTCTACCTCCCTCGATGACCGCCACGTCAATAGAGGAATAAAATCGATCCAGTGTCTGACGAGGAGGGGTGCGTCTGCGGTCACATTCCCTCGCCGATCTGACCTGCGCTACCAAAAATAGTAATAAGGCTCGCACGCCGCAACATAAGCGTGTGGCGCCCATCGGTTTCTTAACTCTCGTGTGTTATAGTAGGGATGCGCGCTCGGGGGTTATTGTTTTCGAGTGGGTGCGCGCGGACGGCGGCCTGGCCTTACCCGTTTGGATTTGCTTCACCGTAATGGTGTATAGAATCAGCAGCTTTAGAGCGCGATTCGTCCGGTGAGGTAGGGATGCCTGGAGGGTTGTTCCAGCGAGGCCGCATCTAATCCCTTAAAAGGAGCCATTAAATGACGACTACATTCAAGAAGCGCCAAAAGGAAATGAAGCGCATGGAGAAAGCCCGCATGAAGGCGGAGCGCCGCGCTCAGAAGAAACTGGAACCCCGCGTAGAAGGGGACGATATCGCGTCTGGAAACGAAGCTTTCCACCTGAGCTTGCCGGGTGACGCCACTGATACGGAGCTCGGCCTCGACCCTAGGTTGTCTAAGTCCTAATCCTCATCCTCGCGGCGATTTGGCCGGCTGGCGGCCGCAAACACCACAGGCTCCCCTCGCCCTTTTCTTACTGGAATCAATAGCTCCCTCTGAACGATGCTCGGTTCGCGATCCGGGGACAAGCGACGGCTGCGTAGTCGAGGTCGTCGCCCTTCCGCCATCTCCTCTCGGGCGTGCCACTACCGTATTTATGTGAGCATCGGTGAAACTGTCCTGCCATGGCGCGAATCAAATGGGTGTTATAATCGCTATTCTTCGGCAATTGTCGCGGTCATAGGCAGGAAGGGAGCACGGGGATGGGCGTTCAATTTTACGAATTGGTGAGTTGGGCGCGACGCCGCAAGGTCTTCGCCTCCCTCCTCGTTGCAGCCACGCTGGGTATCGGCATCCTAATCGGGACGACTATTTCGGGCCGCGCCCTTGCGACCCATGGGCAGAACGGTGCGAGCGGAGCCTCGCTGCTGGCTGTGCCAGACCCGATCACTCTCTCGACTTCGTTCTCGACTATCTCCAAGAAAATCGGCCCCGCCGTCGTGAATATTTCCACAACGCAGGTAATCGAGAAGCCCAAAGGCGGCACGAAGCGTCCGCATCACCTCAACGATCCTTTTCAGGATTTCTTCGATCGCTTTTTCGATTCGCCCGATAACGGTCCTGATGCCGAGCGCAGCCTGGGCTCGGGCGTCATCGTGGACCACAAAGGGTTTATTCTCACAAACGACCACGTAATCGACCAGGCCACGAAAATTCAAGTGACGATTGACGGCGACCCCCACAAATACAGCGCGCACCTCGTCGGCGCCGACAAAGACACAGATCTCGCCGTCGTCAAGATTGATGTTGATCACGAGCTGGCAGTTGCGAAACTCGGTAATTCCGATGGCACGCAAGTAGGCGACTGGGTCCTCGCATTTGGCAGCCCGTTCGGCCTCAATTCCACCGTCACTGCGGGAATTGTAAGCGCCAAAAATCGTTCCAACGTTGGTCACCAGTTTCAGCGTTTTGTCCAGACGGACGCCGCGATCAATCCCGGAAATTCAGGCGGCCCGCTGGTCAACATGGCCGGAGAAGTGATCGGCATCAACACTGCCATTTACACGGGCAGCCGCGGATTCGAAGGCGTTGGCTTCGCTTTGCCCTCGAACACGGCAATCTCGGTCTATAATCAGCTTATTACCGTCGGCAAAGTCACGCGCGGCTCAATCGGCATTACCTTCCAGGAAGATCGCAGCAATAATCCCGTGCTGCTCAGAGAACTCGGCGCTCCATACGGAATCGTCGTCGAGGCAATTGAGCCGGGAAGCCCGGCAGATAAAGCCGGCCTGAAACCCGGAGACGTAATCACGAATATCAACGGGGCGGCGGTTCACACAGGCGCCGATCTCGTGAATCCGATCGCGCAAACCACGATTGGCCAGTCCATCCAAGTCCGCTACGTCCGCGACAAAGTGACCAAGGACGTTTCCATGGTCGTGGCCGATCGCTCAAAGATATTCCCGCAAACTGCCGTGAATGCCGAAGAAGAGCCCGATCAGAGTGAAGAGCCGGGCCAGTTCGGGCTGCATGTCGAAGAGCTCACGCCTGACATCGCGCGCAAGCTCGGCATGGGCAAACTCACCGGTGTGGTGGTCACGCAAGTGGAGCCAGCCAGCTTTGGCGAAGATATCGAATTTTCGCGGGGCGACGTGATCGTCGAAGTAAACCACGTGCCGATCAATGGCCTTGCCGACTACCGACGCGAAATCGCTCAGCTCAAGCCCGGGCAGGACGTGCTGTTCAAAGTGGCGCGGCATGCGGATAATGACCGAGTACTCACCTTGTTCTTGGCGGGTGCAGTTCCGTCGCTAATCGCTAAATAACGCCGACTTCCGCGACGGGAATAGCGCTCGCCCGGGCCCTCAGGTCGCACATTCGTCGCGGCCAATTCTTGCATTCTGACTGGTTGTCATTTAAGCTCAGCCTCAAGCGTGGTGGCTTGAGTTCCGTTTCGAATGGCCGATAATTAGAATGGCGTGAATTCGCCCCTGGGCATCAAATCCTGAATTTCGAGCGTCGAATGAAGATGACTCTTGCCGTGCGATGGTTGATGGTCACATGCTTCTTGCTCGTGTTGTCCGGTTCGGCGTCCGCCGCGCAGTCCACTCCCCATTCGCATAAACCGGCCGCGCATTCGCGCAAATCTCATCCGTCTCATCCGATGCGCAATAGTCGCCCGAAGCATCATGCGATGGAAGCTACGCGAACACCGTTGCTTGCAGTTCGCTACTCGCAACCGCAGCAGGCCAGTTCGGTGGTTGCTACGAATTCGTCAGCTTCGAAATCTGCTTCGAAATCGTCCGGCCATTCTGCTCCTGCATCTCCGAAGAAAAACAAATCGAGTAGCAAAAAGTCTCGCCGCTCTCGCCGCGAACCGACGCAAAAGGCTCCCACACCGGAGCGCATCTCTGAAATCCAGTCGTCTCTTGCGCGCGGCGGATATTACCAGGGCGACCCAAACGGGAAATGGGACTCCAACACAGTTGCGGCAATGCAGAAGTTTCAGTCCGCCAATGGCCTCGACCCCAGCGGCAAGTTAGACGCGACGAGCCTGCAAAAGCTTGGCCTCGGCTCGGGCATCGCCGGCGTCTCTGCGCCCAAGGCACCAACTCCCGCGCAAGGAAAGTCATGCTGCTCGACTTCGCCCAACGGCACCGCGCCAGCCACGTCAGCACCGACCGCTGCGCCGAAACCGGCATCTGAGCCGTCGGCCAGCACTAGCCCCAGTTCCGATGCAGCCGCCTCGGCATCGTCCTCCGCTGCCAACACTTCCGCCGCGGCCGCTGGCGCAGCGACGCATTCATCGCAGCGCTAATCCAGTTTCTCGCAGTCCTTTAGGACTCGCTTCCATTCCACCTGACACAGCGCAATAATCCACTCTGTGGAAACTCGCTGCGCCCGCTGCAACTCCCCGATGACCTGCCAACCGGAAGGCGAGTGTTGGTGCGCGAAGCTACCGCCACGCCTCGCCCCGCCACAATCAGGACGCTGTCTCTGCCGCGATTGCCTGGAGCACGATCTAAATTCAGAGAGGGAAACTGTCCTCAAGAAGCAACCCTGAAAGGCCGCTACACTAACTGCTTCGCCATACGCACCACCGGCAACCCTTCGCCATTCTTCAGGAGCACGGAAATATTCTCGAGTGCAACGTAGCCCTTCGTGCCAAAAAGTTTCACTCCAGTAAGCGTCGCTCCCATTTCGCACCGCGTGAAACCGGCCGCCGCGGCGGCGTCTTCGCATGCCTTCAGAATCAGGCTCCCCACTCCCCGCCGAGCCCAGCTCGGATGAACGAAGAATGCTCGAATCTTTGCCGCATCCACCCGCGGATCGAGCAATTCGTCCTCACGCCCCGTCCAATGATCGCTGCCGTAAAGCGTCTTGCGCTTGCTCCATCCGCCGCACCCGGCAATCGTGGCGCCGTCATGCTGCTTCGCCTCGGCAATGAAATAAGTGCCGTCGGCGATCAGCTGGCTGTCCACACCAAACACCGTTGCCAGCGCACTCTCAATTTGCGTCGGGCTGTAGTCGTCGGCTTGCAATCCGCGCACGGAAGCATCAATCAATTGGCGCAGCTCAGGCACATCGGCAGGAACCGCTTTGCGGATCGAAACTTCCATCTACGCCACCGCCCGGAAATCTCACGGCTCGATAGTTTCTATCAGACGGCAGCTGCCGATCAGTCGGGAATCGCCCACGCGGTAAGGCTCGAATCGCTGTCTGCGGTGAACATCACCGGCTGGTGATTTGAAATCTCGCCGTAACCGATCAGATCCTTGCCTGCCACCGCTACATCACGCCGCTCGTTCGTCCCGAGATTCCACAATGTGACGGAAAAGTTCCGAACCGTCGCGGCGTCCACTTGAAGACTCAACACCCTGCCTCCGTCCGGCAGCACCACCGCGTTGAAAATCGGATCGGGAGACTTTGGAAGGCGCCGGATCAATTGCCCGTCTTCCGCAGACAGAATCGAAAGCGTCGAGTCTGCTCCGCCCACCACAATCTCCTTCCCGTTGGGCCGGAAGCTGATCGCAAACGGTTCGAGAAGAAATCCTGTGTAGCTTGCCTTCAACTTTCCTTTCCGATCGTAAATTCTTACAGCTGTATCGGCATCGGCCGTGGCAACGAGCGAGCTGTCCGGCGCAAAATCCACGCTCGTGCTGCCGCTGAAATCCGTGTGTAACTCCGCAACGCGCAATCCTGTCCCCGGATTCCACAGCTGTACCGGGTTCTCGTGCGTGCCCACCGCAAGCAGAGATCCGTCCGGAGCGAATGCCACGCTGTCCACTGCGGCATGGGCAACGGCGAACATCCTCACCAATTTTCCAGCGGGATCGGTGATCTTCACCGCACCGTCCTCGTCTCCGATTGCCAGCCACTTTCCATCAAACGAGCACGCCAGCGCACTTACCGGAGCGCCGCTCTTCCAGCTCGCCACCTGCTCACCCGACGGCAGTTTCCAAACGTGGATCGCCCCGTCGTGCGCGGCTCCCGCGACCAGGCCGGTCGTGCCGCAAACCGAAACAGTGCTGATTTTCTCCGGCGTTGAGATCGTCACCAGTTTGCGCAGATCTTCCGCCATCGCCCGGTGTGCAAATGAAGAAATCAACACAACGGCCGCCGTAGTAATCCATCGCGCCGCGCCCGTCACATTGCCTCCAGCACGAGCTCAAATTTCACCGCCGCGTGAATGTCTTTCGGGTCGCCCACGAGCGTCACCGGGCGCACCAATTCGCGGCTGGTTATCAGAGGGTCGCGCACGAAATTTTTGTCCGGATCGCCTTCGAACACCGGATCCGTCGCAAAATAAAGCTGAGTGACGAGCGGACGATAGCCCGGAGCGGTAACGGCGTAGTGGATGTGCTGGCACACTCGGGCAGGATAGTGCCCCGGCATCACGGAGGAAAATTCGTACTTGCCGTCGGCGGGAGTCTTCAACTTGGTGCGATAGTGATACCCGTCGAGATCGTACAACCCTTCGTGATTCGTCTGCCAGATTTCCACGATTGCCGACGGAATCAGCTCGCCGCGCGAACTGAACACCTGGCCGGTCACCACCAGCGGCATTCCGGGATCTCCCGGGGCACGCATGGCGCTGTTGCTCGGCGCGAGCCGCTTATAGAACGGACCCAGTTCTGCAGCAGGCGTCGGAGCCAGTCGCGATTTTTCCTTCTCCTGCCAAGCTGCCGCAAGCGCGGACGGCAAGAGATTCGCAGTGCTGGTCAGAACTCCTAGCGCCATACACTTAGACAAAAGTTCGCGACGCGCCAATCTCATCCTGCACCCCCATTTGGATGGGTGGAGTGTAGTGCCGAATGACTCGTACCGCAACTATCGCCGTCCGGCGAATTGCGACGTGCGGGATCGATATGCAGGATCGATGTGCAGCTTGAATGCGATGACTCGCGCCGGATCTCTCAGCGATAACGATCCGGCGCGAATTGAAAGAGAAGCCGCCTTTAAGCGCCGCTCATCTTGCGGAAAAGCCAGAACAAAAATCCAGCCAGCATGATCGATGCCGGCAGCGTGAGCACCCACGCCATCAATAAATTCCGCACCGTATCCCACTGCAGCCCGGAATGGTTTGCCGCCATTGTTCCCGCCACGCCAGACGACAGCACGTGCGTCGTACTCACAGGTAAGCCGAATGCGTCCGCGGCCCCAATCGTCGCCATGGCTGTGATCTCAGCAGCCGCGCCCTGCGCGTAAGTCAGGTGATCTTTCCCGATTTTCTCGCCGACGGTCACGACGATGCGCTTCCATCCGATCATCGTTCCAAGCCCGAGCGCCAGCGCCACCGCTACCTTTACCCACGTCGGAATGAACTTGGTCGCATTGTCGATGTGCTTTTTGTAATTCGCGATCACTGCCGAATCCGCCGCGCTGAACTTCGGTTCGCCCGATTTCTTCATTAAGCGGAGCGCTTCGCTCACCACGTACATGTCGTTGCGGAAGTTGCGCACCTGATCTTGCGGCACCGCCTTCAATTGTTTGTACTGCGCCATTTCCGTGCCGATTCCGTTGATCAACTCACGCAACGCCAGCATCGTGTTCGGTGTGAACTGCTTCGACCGGATGTAGTCAGTCACTTCATCGCGCGAGTCGCCGATCACTGCGGAAGGCGAAACATAATGGCTGATCGCGTCTGCGGTTTGCGTCGAAACGGCCACGAAGTCGGCAGTCTGCTGCGTCGTCACAGCGTGGTTCACTGCATACGCAGTCGGCACCGTCCCGATCAGGATCAACATGCGCAGGAAACCGGCCACGCCAGCGAAGCTCCGGCTCCTACAAGTTCTTCCAGCGCCGTCGCTTGATGGTATATTTCGCTCCTCATAATTTTGGGGCGAAATCGCTGGATGCTCACATTCTCGAAGATAATCTTTTTTGCCGGCCTGCTTCTCGCCGCTTCTGGTTTCATTTCGCCTCCCGTCGCTCTTCTCGGCGGCCTCCTCTACGGATTCACTCTCGCCCATCCGTACGCTTCCCAAAGCCGTGCGCTCTCGAAGTATCTTCTGCAAGCTTCCGTGGTGGCGCTCGGCTTCGGCATGAACCTGCATCAGATCGTTCGCGCCGGACGTTCCGGCGTCGTCTACACCGCAGTAGGTATTGCCGCCACGATGCTGCTGGGAATTTATTTGGGTCGTGCGCTCGCGGTGCGCAGAAAAGTGTCCTTCTTGATCACCGTAGGAACCGCGATTTGTGGCGGTAGCGCTATTGCAGCCGTCGCGCCGATCGCTCACGCCACGGATGAGGAAATTGCCGTCTCGCTGGGGACAGTCTTCGTGTTGAACTCAGTTGCCCTGCTGCTATTTCCGCCCATCGGCTATGCCCTGCACATGAGCCAGCCTCAATTCGGCCTCTGGGCCGCGCTCGCAATTCATGACACCAGCTCCGTCGTCGGCGCAGCCGCAAAATACGGCAATGAAGCCCTCGCGATCGGCACCACCGTAAAGCTGGCGCGCGCCCTCTGGATTCTTCCGATCGCCCTCTTTACCGCCTACAAATTGAAAAGCAAAAGTAATGTGCAATGGCCGTGGTTTATCCTGCTGTTCTGCTTCGCCGCGTTCGCGAATACATATCTCCCGCAATTCGCTCCCGCGTACGCAATCCTCAGCCGCGCAGGCAGAATCGGCCTCACGGTCACCCTCTATTTGATTGGTACAGGCTTATCGAGAGCTACCTTAAAGCAGGTGGGAACAAAACCCCTCATGCAGGGCGTCGTGCTGTGGGCGATAGTCGCAATCGCATCGCTGCTTGCAATCAAATCGGGCCTGATCGCGATCTAGCCCCTCGTTGGGATTTCGCCGTCCGCCATTGCGCGCGGCCGACCCGTTTACGCTCTTGCTGCCATTGACGAAGAGTCGAGTTCGACCTCGTCGACGTAGCACCAGCCCCAATTCTCGCCGGGCTCGAACGACTTCATGATCGGGTGCTTCGTCCGATGGAAGTGTTTCGTGGCATGCTTATTCTTCGACGAATCGCAACAACCCACGTGCCCGCACTCCAGGCACAATCTTAGATGCACCCAGGTGTCACCCATCTTCAAGCACTCTTCGCATCCGTTGGGTGTGCCCGGCTTTACGTCCCGAATCTGGTCAAGATGTGTACAAGTTTTCATGCGAATCCTCCCTCGACCCGTCCACCTGCCATTGTAATCTTACGCCATTTGCCCCGGTAGCCACGACGACGCTTTTCACAAGTGCTTGGCACCCGTTCAAGGGCACAGGCACTCTTGTTTACCCTGAGAACCGAAGGGCCTGTGCGCTCTTATGACCTGCAACACTTCCAACCAGGCTTCCACCCGCCGTCGCACCCCCGATCCGCCACCCTCCAAATCCCCCCAAACACCCCTGAACCACTTCCAATTCCTGCCGATACAAAGAGACAGTATGAGCGCAATCCGAACCGAGCCCAGAACGGCCATGATGGCCCTCGTCGAAGTTTCCTGGGAGGACCAATTCGGCACACGCCATACTTCCTCAGCCAGGTCGAAGACACTTCTCCCTCCGGCGCGTGCCTTCGCGTGAAAGTTCCCGTCGCCATTGGCTCGTCTATGAAAGTGAACTCATATCGCGAACGCTTCTCCGGTACCGCGCGCTACTGCCGCAGCGACCGCCGAGATTTTGTTGTCGGCCTTCAGAAAGACAAAAATGTAAACCGGTTTCTAACGGATGGCGTCGCCCCGAATCTACCCGCTGTCGCACAAAGGAACGACGCCGTCGCCGCAGCTCGTGAGCAAGTGCGTGACGAATCTCGCGAGGAACCGCGTGCGGAAACCGGTAACGAACTGAGTGAAAAAGATCGCAAGCCGGCCGAATCGACAAGCCGGCATCAAAATGCGGCTGTCGCCCCAGCGGTCCGGGCCCGGCCCTCGATCGCCGTCATGCGCAGCCGGGACACAATCTCCACTCTAGAACCTCAATCGCCTCGATCCGTAAATTCAGAGGGAAGGGAAAACATGGCAAATAAATGGTCAGATCTCGCACCCTGGCGCCAGAAGCAAGCCGCTAAGGAAAGTGACGCCTCAGCTGCCAACACTCAGGCTACGTCCGCTTCGAGCCATCAGGCGGATGCGAGTACTCGCCTCGAAAATTCGAAATCGAACTCGAATCCCGCCGCACTCCCCGAAGCAGCCACCGACGCGAATTCGACCCACAACTCGCCGGGCGATCTCCTCTCCATGGACGATATCTACCGCGCCGCAGGAATTCTCGCTCCGCGAATGGGTTACAGCATTCGCAAAGTGGCGGACATGCTCGCAAGCGATCACCTCCGCGGCGTCTCCGACGAAATGAAGCGCGCCTCCGTTCTCATGGCCCTCGATGCGGCCGGCATTTCAGTCGACGAAGTGCTCCGCGACGCCGTCGTGCGCCAATCCGCAATCAATTCCTACGAGTCCGACCAGTGGGAGCACTTCGAGGAATACTGGGCCGCCAAAGCCGCGGAGAATTCGCACATACAATCGGAACTCGAGCGCATCAGCGCTCAGTATCAAGACCGCATCAAGCGCAATCTCGACGAAATCGCCCGCGAAAAGGTGATTTTTGCGACGTGGCAAACGATGAAGCAACGAGAAGCGCAACGCATCGGCGAAGCCGCGGGAATCTGCTCGAAGCCTTCTATCGAGGAAACCTTTGACGAGCCGCATAACGCGATGCGGCCTCTCGCCGCGGCCAAACCAGCGTAATCGCTGGCCCGTCCCCACGCGCGGTCATCTCGAATTTTGCATCACCATTCTTCAGTACAGGCACGGCATGCCGCAGCCCCGCCGCCGGAGGGCCGTGCCCGAACATCCGAACAGCACGCACGTGCCACACCACCGCACCCGCTGGCATGTCGCTCTTTGTGAAGATTGTGAACGCGTGAACACGCTGTGTGGAATATCGGACCCGCTCTGATTCCGACGTACCTCCCATAAGGCGCGTGTTTTCAAGCTAGAATGTCGGCGACGAAATTGCTGTGTAACCAGCGACCGTCCAACTCTGTTGCGCGTTCGTACGAAGATCGGAGTTCACAAATCGATGGATGCCACAACCCAAACGGACCGCCGCGGCACTGCCCTGCTAGGAACCCTGCTCGCGCTAGGCCTCATCATCGGCGGCTGGGTGCTAGGCGCCCAGATCAAAGCGACGCGCCTGAGCGACCGCTACGTAACCGTGAAAGGTCTCGTCGAACGCACCGTGAAATCCGATCTCGCAATCTGGTCGCTGAGCTACAAGGAAGCGGGCGACGACCTCTCGCTCATCTACGCCAAAACAGAAGCCGACAAAAAAACCATCATGCAATTCCTCGATCAGCAGGGAATCCAGACATCCGAAATCGAGCTCGGCGTTCTGCGCGTTGTAGACACTCAAGCCAATGAATACGGCGGCGGCAATCGTCCACCCCATCGCTACATCGTCGAACAGGTGATCACAGTGCGTACCGCGCGTGTCGATCAGGTAGCAGCAGCGGCGCAAAAGACGTTGCAGCTATTGCAGAAGGGAATCGTGCTTAACAGCAACCCGGGTCAAGGTCTGGCCTACAAATTCACGGGACTAAACTCCATCAAGCCCGACATGATCACCGAAGCCACTCGCAACGCGCGCGCCGCAGCCGATCGCTTCGCTCTCGATTCCGGCAGCAAAGTCGACTCAATTCGCCAGGCCAACCAGGGCGTCTTCTCAATCCTGCCGGCCGATCAAGGCAGCGCCACCAGCGAGCCCGGCGAAATGGCCGGCGGCGATTTCGGAGCCGACAGCAGCCTGATGAAAACCGTCCGCATCGTCACCACCGTCCAGTATTACCTCGACAAATAGCGATCCCACCGGTGCGGACGATCTGATTAACCTGAGAATTCGGACAGCTATCTACGCGGAGATGAGGAATAGCGGATCGCCCAGCTTGCCAGAGTAGTGCGGACGGTACCGCTTGGTGTTGTACAGCTTGGCGACGTCCACCGTGCGTGGCCCGAGCGCCGGATCGGGCAACGGCGCATGCGCGTAGCAGCCTTGGCGCACCGCGACCATCCGGCCGAACACGTTGTCACCGATCAAGTCCAGCGCAATATTTGCGAACGTTGTGGCCACCACCTTATCCACCGCGTCCGGATCGCCGCTGCGCAGATCATAGGTCAGGTCGCTCGTCATTGTCTCTTCGCCGGTGCGCTCATGGAGAATTTCCCCAAGTGCATGGCCGATGTCCACCTTCTTGCGATGCCCGTACGCGTCGGCCTCGCCGAAGTCCTCGGCCTTGTGCCCAGTCCACACCGCGCCTTCTGAAGCAATTACCAATGCATAGTTGCTGGGATTATTGCGCTTGTCTTCGGCCAGAAGGTTTGTGAGCAAATCGAGATCGAAAGGATATTCGGGAATCAGGCAGCGAGCAGAAGTCACGTAAGCGGTGGTTAGGGCCGTGAAGCCCGCATCGCGCCCGAAAATTCGGAAAATGCCGATACGTTCGTGCGAGCCAAGCGTCGTCCGTTGCCGGGTCACCAACTCCTTCGCGCGTGTAATCGACGTTGAAAATCCAACGCAATATTCTGTCCCCCGCACGTCGTTGTCCATCGTCTTGGGGATACCAATCAGCGGAAATCCCGTCCGGTGCAGCATTGCAGCGAACCCCAAAGTGTCATCGCCGCCGATCGCGACCAGGCAACCGATGCCGAGTCTCTCGAGATTCCAGAGTACGATCGGCGTGAAATCGAACGTCTTCCCGTCTCTCGAGAGCGCCTGGAGTTCTGACTGCGCGATGTGGGCGGGCAAGCTGCCCTTCTTGACACGCATAGGGTTGGTGCGCGACGTGTGCAGCACGGTGCCACCGCTGCGGTCAATGGCGCTCGTGTTTTCGCGTGTGAGCAACCGGATATAGCGCGCATCGATTTCCTGCGACGGATCGAGGTGCGTCAGACCCTCCCAGCCTCTGCGAATGCCAATCACGGAGCGTCCCATCTCGCTGGCGCGGTAGACCACCGACTTGATCACAGAGTTCAGTCCCGGGACGTCTCCGCCGCCCGTCAGAATTCCAATCTTGCCCGAGCCATCCACGATTCCCTCCCTTAGTTCCGTACTGCAACTCTATCTTATCCCCGCCTTCACCAAGAACATCGGCTTGTCTGCGGGTATTTATGTGCCGGCTTAAACAGGAACATAGGCCTCCCACTGTAATAGCTTGCTTTCGTACCCGGCGATAGCGTCTGGGATTTGCTCGCCGCGCGAAGGGCCAAAGCAATCGGGGTAGGAGTTTTATCTGGCGGCTACGGATAAGATGAACTCAAGCGTGCCGGTGCTTATCGCGTATATCAGGATCCGTTCGATTTGTTGAACCACCTCGATGAACTCGGTGTTCGAGCGGCCTCTTGAGTGGGCCGCCATTTCCGCCGCGCGTATCGTCAGCGAACTTTCGTGTCCACGCCTTCGTTCATCAGAGTCCAATGCGCGCCGCCATCTTCAGTAAACTTCGTGTTCCAGGTGACCATTTCCGGTTTCGAAAAATCGTTGATCGTTTTGATATGGATCTTTTTTCCGTTCTCTTCTTCGTCCGTATCGTAGCTCCACACATTGCCTTCGATGGTTAGGGGAGTGGCACGCGGTTTGCCCGTCTGGTCCAATCCGACAAATTTGTATGACTGGTCCGCCTGATTGTAGGTATAGATCGTGAGATCGTTGCGCCGCCCGGCAGGGCCGTTCATGAGGTGGTCGCAGATCATGTAACCGCCGTAAGCAGACCACCCACATGTCATGGTGATGGTAATTTCACCGGCGTGGCTGTGCGCGGTGTCGTAGAGTTTGCCTTTGGTCGTCCATTGGCCGCTCCACAAGTCGAGTTTCTTCAGCTCTGGAGGCTGATCCCTCAGCGCAGACGCTCGCAAAATCGCCGATAAAGCGCCCATCGAGCACAGGATTAAGCACAGCACGAGAGCCAATGAAGGTAGTCGCATCGAATCACCTCGCACGCAAGAATTGGAGTTTCTCCGAGAACCGAGCAGTGAGCCTTCAGCAAACCTGCCAGGTCTGACGCGAGCCCTCAAGAAAAGTAAGCACTCGGTCGGAAAGCCGACGTAACCCTGGACGAATCGCGACCATTAATCCTAAAGATTTTTTCGAGTTGGACCTTTAGACCAGCTCCCTGCCTGTAACGGAAAGCTCTTCTAAGGGGCCGAACTATCAGCGCGACCAGGTGATTCCGCGGCCCAGCACGAAGATAAACAGCAGAGCGGCGACAGCAGCTGCAGAGATCCATGCAGGGCCGCGTCGAATTGGCCCCACTTGCTCTGCATCACTGCTACTCATCCTGCGCATCATGCTAGGCAGGCTCAAAAGTCCAGCGTTCGCGCCCAAAGTAGATGGCAGGGCCGACGCTAATACATAGAATAATCCTGTGGGATTTAACAAGCCTGCTAAGGCGGCGAGAATCCCGTCTGTGAAGTACGGCGTCCAGCAGAGAACGCGAAGGCGTCGTGAAGGTAAGCTTTTTTCTTGGAACGGTTTCAGTTGTGCGGCCACGAGCAACATCGATGCGTAGTACGACGCCATTCCTACGACGATGAGCCCAAGCTGCCACACCCAATGCGGCTGCAACCCTCGGATCACCGCTGCCCAGTCGCCGAAATTAGTGACGCCGGAAAAGAAAAAATAGCCTGTACCTGTAAAGAGATTGCCGGCCATGGCAAGAACGAGAAAATAGCGTGTGGTCGGCCTGTATCGCTCAGGCTTGAGCAGAAGGAGCCAAAAGATCAGGGCGAAAAAAAGATTGACGAGACTACCGTTCGCGGGCACCCATCGCGTCTCGATGTCGCTCTGCAGCGCGACTGTGCTCAAAGTTACCTGTTGCGCCCCACTCAGCCATGCCGTCACCCCATGGCCCAACCCTTCGTGCAAGATGTCCTGAAGAACGCAGGCCAATACCGACGCGGCAATTACAGTAATCCGATCGTCTCGCCGAGGCCCTTCACGGTTAAACATAGCGACTCTTATAACATCCCGGCTTCAGGACGGATCCGACAGATACTGGAATCCTCTTCTCGCCAAAAGTTGATCCAGGCGCGAGAATTCCTCTTCGAATCTCTGAAACCGAATCTTCGGTTACTATGTACCGTTCTCGTTTCCATCGCGGCGGGCAATCCTGCCTCACAGAATGTGGAAAATGCCAAATAGACTGGCAATCCTGTCACTTTTGAAAACCCGCGAATGAGGCTTTTAAAACACTGCCTGGTTGCGATCGCCTGCATGGCGATCGTCCTTTATCTATGTATCGGAATGCACTATGCGTCGTATTCCCCGCACCGCTCCGACGCTTATCTTTGGGGCGTGTATCACGTTCACTCGACCATGTCGGATGGGTTGCAGTCGCCAGAGCAAATTGCACAACAGGCGCGTGCCTCCGGGGTCAGCTTGGTCCTTCTCACCGATCATGGCAGCCCGAACCAGGCATCATCCAGTTTTCACGAGATCATCGATGGCGTAACGATCGTTGGCGGTTCCGAAGCTAATTTGCCCGATGGGCGGCTCACCTTTTTTGGCGCACAGAAAATTCCACAATTCCGCTTGTCATCCTTTCCCCCCGCAGCTATTGACGACGCCCAGGAATGGGGCGCGTTTCCCGTGCTGGCTTATCCCGACGACCCGCGATATCACTGGCGTTACTGGAACAGTGATTTGAGGCCTGGCGGCATCGAAGTCCTGAATTTATTTACCAGCCTGCGCAGCGGGTCCTTGACTGACCGGCTACTGCTTGCGATGTACTATCCTTTTTCCCACTACTATTTTTTGAAGCAAATCGCAGTTCCAGCGGAATCCATCGCCCACTGGGACGGCTTACAGCAGCGCGACAAGATCTGGGGTTTTGTAGCGTCCGATGCCCACGGCGGATTCCACATCAGCCCGTGGCTTTCGATAAGACTGCCCTCGTACGCGGATACGTTCTCATTCGCCGGGATGGGAATTAACAGAAAGTATCGATCCGACCCGGAAGCGGCCATCCGCAGCGGAGATTTCTTCAATTGCATCCGCGGCGCGGGCGAGCCTGAACGATTTGAGTTTTCTGCCAATCGTGGTTTTCAGAAGTTTCCGAGCGGCAGCGATGCACCTGTGAACTCCAACGTGCATGTCGAAGTACAAGTCAACGCACGAGCCGGCAAGCAGTCGACGCGACTGGTCCTGAAGAAAGATGGCGCGGCGCTACGTGAAATCGTTGGAGATCATCTGGACCTCGAGAACGCCGCCGCAGGCGTTTATCGTGTCGAAGTATTTCTGGTAGGGCATCCTCTGTTACAAGTAAATGTTCCGTGGATTCTCTCGAATCCGATTTTCGTCGGCGTGGTCCATGAGCCTCACCCGCCGCACACTTCAATTGCCATCCGCGCGCAACTGCCGAAGAGTACAACTTCCTATAAAAGATAGGCTTCCGCCTGGCATGTAAATCCTGTCGCCCGGTTGAGAGCCGCGACTACACCACGCCTTGCCCTTCTAGGCGTTCTATGGTAGACATGTAGAAGAACGAGGTATAGTGATGATTCCGGCGAAATCCGATCTCCCGCAAGGCACCCTGGATCTATTGATCCTGAAAATTGTCGCGCTCGGCCCCGTCCACGGCTACGCGATCGCACAACGGCTGCAACAAGTGTCGCGCGACGTCGTGCAGGTTCCTCAGGGCTCGCTGTATCCGGCGTTGCACCGGCTCGAAAACCGCGGTGTTCTCGCGTCCGAATGGAATGAGACCGAGACTGGGCGCGAGGCCAAATTCTATCGCCTCACCCGCAAAGGGCGGGCACAGCTCGAAACAGAAGCCGCGAGCTGGCGCCGGTTGTCTGAAGCGGTGGGACTCATTCTCAAGATGTCAGAAGGCGGCGCGCAATGAACTGGTGGAATCGGTTTTGGCGTCGACAACAAATCGACGAGCAGCTCGAAAAGGAATTGGCCTTCCACCTCGAAGAGCACACCAGCGAACTGATTGCCCAGGGCTACGAACCCGACGAAGCGCGCAGGCGCGCGCGGCTCGATCTCGGCGGCCCGGAGCAGGTAAAAGAGCAGTGCCGCGACGCGCGCGGCACCCGCTGGCTCGAGGATCTGCTTCAGGACTTCCGCTATGCGCTGCGCATGCTCCGCAAAAATCCTGGTTTTGCGTCGGTCGCATTGCTCACGCTCGCGCTTGGCACTGGCGCCACCACGGTTATGTTCACGGTCGTCAACGGCGTGCTGCTCAAGCCGCTGTCTTATCCTGAGCCGGAGCGGCTCGTCGCACTGCACGGAAAAGTACAGCAGTTCGGCGAGCCGTGGGGATTTTCATATCCCGATTTTCTCGACTACCAGAGCCAAGGCCAGTCGGTGGGACCGATGGCGGCCTGGACATATGGAGGCGGCACGATAAGCGAAGCCTCCGGAGCAGAGTATGTGGAAGGCCGCGAGATCTCGTCCGAATTGTTCTCGGTGCTCGGCGTACCCCTCGTTCGTGGCCGCGCCTTCTCCCGCCAGGAAGACCGGCGTGACGCCGCGCCTGTCGCCATCATCAGTTATGCTTTGTGGCAGCGCGCCTACGGAGGACGCCCCGACGTGATCGGCGGAGCGCTCACCCTCGAAGGAAAGTCCTACACCATCGTTGGAATCGCGCCTCCAAATTTCCTGCTCGACGGCCACGCGGACGTCTTCACGCCCATTGGTCAAAATATCGAACCGAGAATTCAGAATCGCCGCGCCGCTTTCATTCATGTGTTAGCGCGCCTCGCACCGGATCTTACGCTCGCACAAGCGGAGACGCAGCTGTCGCTGATTGCCACCCGTCTGGCGAAGGAATATCCGGACGCTGATGCAGATCGCGGCGTCGTCACCCATCCGCTGCAACAGGACTTGGTCGGCGAGACGCGGCCCACTCTTTTGCTGTTGCTCGGTGCCGTAAGCCTCGTGCTGCTGATTGCGTGCGTGAATGTTGCCAGTTTGTTGCTGGCGCGCGCCGTGTCGCGCGAGCGTGAACTCGCATTGCGTGTGGCCCTGGGAGCGGGCAGGGGCCGATTGATACGTCAGTGTCTTACGGAGAGCGGAGTCTTGGGGCTCGCAGGAGGTGTTCTCGGCGTTCTGTTCGCATTTGCTAGCCTGCAACCTTTCCTAGCCAAGTGGCCGGGCGGTCTGCCGCGCGCAGAGGACGTCCAACTCGATTGGCGCGTGCTGCTTTTTGCAGTTGGCACCTCGCTGCTTTGCGGATTTCTTTTCGGCTTGGCACCAGCTCTGCGCGCTCCTTCGCGTCAACTCGAGGAATCGCTCAAGGGCGGAATGCGCACGGTGGCGGGAAGCTCTCGGCGTTTGCACAGTGGTTTTGCAATAGCTGAAATTGGACTTGCAGTCGTGCTGCTCGTTTCCGCCGGAATGCTCGGACGCACTGTTCTACGCCTTGCAGCGCTGAATCCGGGAGTTCGCGTCGACAATGTGCTGACGGCGCGAGTGGCTCTGTCGCCAGCGGCGCTTAAAGATGCTGCGACGATGCGTGCGGCTTGGCAGGAGGTTCAGGATAGCGCGCGCAGCGTACCGGGCGTCCAGTCAGTGGCACTCACCGACATCGTCCCCATGCGAGTTGGTGAAAACAATCTGCCCTACTGGGCTAGTCCCGTACCGCCGCCGAACAATCAAACGCCGGTCGCGTTGGCATCAAGCGTAACGCCGGATTACTTGAACGTGATGGGCATCCCGCTTCGTCACGGCCGGTTCTTCAACGACGACGATCGCATCGGGCACCCGCTTGTCGTCGTGATTGATGAACTTCTGGCGCAACATGCCTTTGGCCGGGAGGACGCTGTCGGCAAACCGCTTTGGA
The DNA here is from genome assembly GCA_963721825.1 of uncultured Acidobacteriota bacterium. Taxonomy (GTDB): domain Bacteria; phylum Acidobacteriota; class Terriglobia; order Acidiferrales; family UBA7541; genus Palsa-295. The sequence continues at coordinate 88,961 of CAVRLE010000008.1, forward strand.
TTCCCTCAATCAGCAGCGATCCCGTGCAAATCGTGGGCGTAGTGGGCCATGTGCGGCATTGGGGACTCGCCGGCGACGACCAATCGCGGGTGCGGGATCAAATCTACTATCCTTTCGCGCAGGTGCCGGACCCGCTGCTGCATCTGTTTTCTTCGTTTATGTCGATCGCTATTCGCACGAATGTGCCACCACTGAACTTAGTTGAATCGCTGCAGCGCAACTTGCGCGGCGTCGCGAACGACCAGGTTCTCTACGATGTACGCACGATGGAACAGCTCGTGAGCGACTCGCTTTCAACGCAGCGCTTCCTCCTGGTGATCTTTTTCGTGTTCGCAGCTCTTGCCTTGCTGCTCGCATGCATTGGAATTTACGGCGTGCTCGCCTACCTGATGACGCAGCGCGTCCCCGAGATCGGCGTGCGCATGGCGCTCGGAGCCACCGCCGGAAATGTGATGTGGCTGGTGATGCGGCAAAGCATCGCAATGATTTTGGGTGGTGTTGGCTTCGGCACGATTGCCGCTTTGGCAGCGGGACGCTCGCTCGAACACTCGGTCGAAGGCATGCGCCAAATCGAGCCCAGTAGTTTCGCCGTCATGATCCCAGTTCTTGTCACCGCCGCGCTCCTCGCCAGTTTTGTTCCTGCAAGGCGCGCAAGCCGCATCGATCCAATCAGCGCCCTGCGCCAGGACTAGCACAGGAACCCGATACCCAATCCCAGCCAGATCTTCGTTGGCTGCGAGTTCCTCTCGATTGTCAGAGCGCAGCTATCACAAGGACCGAAGATGAAAGCGTTGCTGCGACTCGTTGTTTCTTCCGCAGTTCCAACGCTTGCACCTGTCTTCGTTGACTTGCCTCGCTATGCATCCTAAGATGCGCGAGCCATGCAAGATGCTCAGCCTCTCATCGGCCACACTGTCTCGCACTACCGCATCATCGAGAAGCTCGGCGGGGGTGGCATGGGTGTGGTCTACCGTGCGGAGGACACCAAGCTCCGGCGCCAGGTAGCGCTGAAATTCCTTCCGCAGGACGCTTCGGCCGACAAGGCTTCGCTTGAACGATTCGAGCGCGAGGCGCAGGCGGCCTCCGCATTGAATCATCCCAGCATCTGCACCATTTACGACGTTGACCGGGACTCAGGCGTGCCTTTCATCGCCATGGAGTTGCTGAAGGGCATGACGCTGAAGCACCGCATCAACGCCCAGCCGATGCAGCTCGACGCGCTGCTCGAAATCGGCATCGATGTCGCCGACGCTCTCGACGCCGCCCACGCCGAAGGCATCATTCATCGCGACATCAAGCCCGCCAATATTTTCGTCACGGAGCGCGGCCAGGCCAAAGTCCTCGATTTTGGTTTGGCGAAGCTGGTTTCGAAAAACGTCGGCGAAACTGTGACCGCGGGCGGCGCCACTATGGGCACCGACCCAAATCTCACCAGCCCCGGCACCGCTCTCGGCACTGTCGCCTACATGTCGCCCGAGCAAGTCCGCGGAGAAGCTCTGGATGCCCGCTCCGATCTGTTTTCGTTTGGACTCGTGCTCTACGAGATGGCCACAGGCAGGCAAGCATTCAGCGGAAATACTTCGGGCGTGATTTTTGTGGGCATTCTGGAACGCGATCCGGTACCTCCGACGCGCCTGGTTCCTGACATTCCGATCGATCTCGAACGCATTATCACGAAAGCGCTCGAGAAAGACGCCAAACTGCGCTATCAGCACGCTTCTGATCTGCGTTCTGATTTACAGCGCCTCAAGCGCGACACCGACACTGGAAAATCGGGTGCCGTCCGCGCGGCCGCCGTAGCCGAATCTTCGGCGAGCGCGGCATCTGTCGCGCGCGTGCCCCTGCACGAATCCGGCAGCTCCGCCGTTTCTGTAGTCGCGCATGAGCACAAAGGTAAGTTGATCGCAGGTGCGGTCATCGTCGCGCTACTGGTGGTCACGGCGGGCTACGGCGTCTATTCTCTCCTTCACGGAAAATCCGCAGCCGTTCCATTCCGTAGCTTTTCGCTCACCAAAATCACCGACAATGGTAAATCCGTCGCCGCCGCAATTTCACCCGACGGAAAATATATCCTCAGCGTAATCGCGGATGCCGGCAAGCAAAGCCTCTGGCTGCGCCACGTCGAAACCAACAGCGATACGCAGGTCGTCCCGCCGGAAGCCACTCGCTACTCGCGGCTCACTTTTTCTCCCGATGGAAGTTATCTATATTTTCGCCGCCCCACCGGCACGGTGGAGGACGTACACGATTTCTACCGAGCCCCGGTCCTCGGCGGCACGCCTAAAATCGTCGTGCGCGATATCGATACCAACATCACCTTTTCGCCCGACCACAAGCGCATCGCCTACGGCCGTGCCAACGATCCCGAAGTCGGCAAGTTTCAATTGCTCACGGCCAATCCCGATGGCAGCGACGAAAAGCCACTCGCCGGCGGCCAGGCCCGCGATATTCCCCGATTCATACACTGGATGTCCCCAGGGAAAACAATCCTCGGCACGACAATTCAGGTAGGCGGTTCGCTCGCCGGCATTGAGTCTTTCGATGCCGCCACCGGCGAAGCAAAAATGATCGCGAAGTTTAACGATCTTCTCCTGCATGAACTCGTCCCAACAGCTGACGGCTCTGGCGTATTTCTCAACGTCACGCGCCTCGATTCGCTCGACTTCCGTTCTCAGCTCGCTTTCGTCTCGCTTCCCAGCGCCGAAATGCACTCCATCACCAACGACCTCAGCAACTACAGCGGCCTGAGCGTTTCAGCCGACAACAAAACCATCGCCGCCGTCCTTCGCAAAGACAATCGCAGCTTATTTCTTCTCCCCGCTGCGGGATTCACGGGCAATCCTCCGAGCCCCGCCCTTGCGCAAGAAGGCGAATACGACGCATTCGGTTGGAGCGCCAATGGAGATCTTTACCTTAACGAGGCTGGCAAGCTCGTACGGATCTCGCCGGACGGCAGCAACCGAGCTGTGCTGATGAATAAGTCCATAGCAGAGCCCACCGGCTGCGGCGCCGATCGTTCCGGGACGCCGAAACCTTACCCGATCGTATTTATTTCCGGCCACTTCTCAGCCTCCGGAATCGATGGGCGAAGTGTGTGGCGCGCAGAGGCCGACGGTTCCAATCCGCGAGAGATTTCCGACACAACGAGCGACTTCGGCCCTATCTGCTCGCGCGACGGGAAATGGGTTTACTACCATGAAGGAAAAACAGATCGCTTCCACCGTATCTCAATGGATGGCGGCAAGTCCGAGATACTCCCGGGCAGCGAGATTCCGAGGGCCATTGTCGCTGCACCCTATGCCGATGTCTCACCTGACGGTAAGACTCTCACCTACCTTGCAACCATTTCACCAACCCCCGGCCCCGACACCGAATCCCAGCAAAAACTCGTGCTGCTCTCGCTCGATGCCGGCCCCAAGCCACCGCGGCGCATGCTCGACCCCAACCCGCTCATATCCAAGCCGCCGATCTTCTCTCCCGACGGCAAGGCCGTCGTCTACGCGATACGCGAAAAAGGCGTCGAAAATTTCTGGGTGCAGCCCATTGACGGCGCAGGCCCCGGCGGTGGCGGGCACCGCATTACAAATTTCACATCCGATATCTTCAGTTGGTTCGAATACTCCCCCGACGGAAAAACCCTCGGCGTCCTGCGCGACCACCTCGAATCCAACGTCGTGTTGTTGCGCGAGTCAAGCACAGCGGCACAATGATCGATCCCGCAGTCCAGCGCTTCGGGCAGATTTTCTCGAGCTCTTGAACACGCCCGGCAACAATCATATCGACCTGGCCGGCAGGCTTTCGCCGGTGAGCTACCAAGCCTTCGTTATTGGATGAGCCTCAGTATTAAAAACCATCTTCGTCAAGTCGAGGGCATCGGGTTGCGCAAACAGCAGGTAAAGGTACTTGAGTGTTTCAGCCAAAAAGAAACTCTCCATGCGATCCGCCTTTGTTTTCTTTTCCACATCGCTCAAGGCTGCATAGCCGACATCGGTTCTGGAGTATTTCACAACGCTGTTGAAGAATGTCTGTCCCATATCGAGGTAGCGGGGATCTTTCGTGAAGTGGTAAAGGTAGTATGCCGACTCGATAATCTCCGGACGAAGCGCATACCCTCTCTCGACAATCTTCATGTTGGAGTAATTCAGAGCTTCCGGTTCAATCCCCCATTTCGTCCACATCTTGTAGCAGGATTCTTCCAGGCGCTTGGCGCGATCGACGTCACCGGATAAAGCAAGCTCGCCAGGGAAAAAGGCCTCTAATGCGCCAAAATTCGTGCCTACCCGCTTTCCGCTATTCATGCTCGCTTGACCGTACCAAAATCCAGTGGAGGCATCGTCGGCAAGATAGTGGTTCAAGGCCTTGATGCTTGATTTCCACATCCGCTCACAATCCTTGTCTCCGAAAAGAAGCCAACCCTTCAGCAAATACTCGTAGTAGGAATCGATGCCACCGCCGATGTGGCTTGTTTCGTCCGTCCATGCGCCCGTTCTGATGTTAATCGCAGAGCCGACGAGTCCAATTGAAGACCGCCGATTGTAAAGTTCAACCAGTGCGTGCTTTGCCTCACTGTAGTAAATCGGTTTTCCTACCAGCTTGCTGAGCGTCCCGAACTCGATCAGAAGGGTGCCAATTTCGGCCGGGTTAGTTTCCTCACCGCTGACGGCACCAGTCCTGAGATTCACATCTACATAGGGCATGCCTGTCGGAGAATTGAATACAGGCAACAAACGGTTTCCTAGATCATCAGCTAGCGCCAACAAACGCTTGTCACCCGTGAGTTGATAACTACTGAGAAGGCCGCCCAGCATCCGGATCGTGATTTCAAAGTTCTTGACGGAAATATCCTGATCAAATGACAAATTCTTTGCTATGAATTCCCGTGTCTTCTCCGCTTCATCGTCCAATCCCATCACGATCATCGTATCCAACGCATCCACGGGCGTCATATAAAGCGAGACGCTGTACCAATCACGATAGGTCTTGCTTAAGGGTTTGAGTTCATCGTGGCCCCATGCGTACTGCTTGTACCCGTTCCAGGCGTGTAGGAATTCTTGCCGGACGCGGGCCGCTATCTCAGTCTGTTCCCCGGCGCCGACTTCCGTAAATTTCCGCGGCCGAGCAAAGTTCACATAGATCGAGGATGCGGAGATGCCTGGCGTTTTCGCCTCTGAGAACGCGTCAGATGTGACCTGCGTGGTGAACGGCGGAATAAATGCAGCAAGCGCAATGGCGAACACCGCAATACAAAAAGCTTTTTGCATGGTTCACTCCCAGCTCGCTCGATATCCTTGCTCCGTGGAAGTGTACTCGTCGCCGCGCGCCCACAAATCACATTCCCGAAGCCTTACTCCAGTTACACTCATCCAACCCCCAGGAGGATGACAAGGATGCTCCACGTGCGGCAAGAGAACCTTCCTTTTGTCGGTAGTTCGCATGAGTTTGTCGGCGCGGTACAAGGTGACACCGGTGTTTCGGTATTCCTGTTCCATGGGAAGCCCGGCTCCGGGCCGGGTCCGCATCGCCATCCTTATGATGAGATCCAATTCATTCGCGAAGGCCGCGGAGCTTGGACGGTGAACGGCCAGACCTTCGAGGGCGGTGCGGGAGATATCTTCGTCATCAAGGCTGGCGAGATCCATAGCTTCAAAGCGCTTGGTGATTCTCCGCTGATACAAGTCGACGTGCACTTGAGTCCCCGCTTCATCCAAGAGAACCTGTAATCGCTCGGCGCCAGCATCATGCAGGTTGTGGACTCTTCCGGTTTCGCTCCTGAATCCAGACCGCAGCTCGGTGAGCCCGTCAAATAGTACTTGCCGCTTTGAGAACGGCTGCCGCGCATTTCTGGTTACAGTTGCAGCGATTACCCCTACGCTGATTGTTGTACTTAGTCCCGCGCAATTCTTGGTCCGCGCAACTCCTGGCGCGCGCAATTCCAAGTTCTGAGGCAAACGCGGGTTGGCGTTCGCGGATACCCCTTCATGAACGAACACAAACTTTCGCACTTTTTGAAGTCGCTTTGGTCGCAGCCAGACCCGGTGATGGCGGAAGCCGCCGTAGCGGGCGAGCTATTGGTGGCAAAAATCCGGTTGTCGCTGGCGGCGCTGCTTTTACTCATACCGCTGATCGATATTTTCTTTTTTCCGGCAGATCCGAAGGAGACCTTCGTCGGCCTCAGTCTAGCGGCGGGAACCTTTCTTGTGGCCGCGGTGGTGTACGTTCTCATTTCTCGCAACTACAATCCGTCATGGCTGCGTTTTGCGAGCAGCAGCTATGATGTGACGCAAATCAGTTGCGCGCTGGCCTTGTTTCTGGTTCTCAACCAGCCGCACACCGCGGTGAACAGCAAGGTTGTGTTCGAGGGTTATTTTCTGGCAATCGGTGCGAGCAGTCTGCGTTATGACAAGCGCATCTGCATCACCGCGGGGGTCCTGGCGCTGGTTGAATATTTCGCGATCGTCTATTACGCGGATACCCACTGGGACCTCAACAATGCGATCTATGCGCCCTATTCGTATGGTGTGTTCAGCTGGTCCAATGAAATTGCGCGATTAATCATGATGGCCACCGCTTCCTTGCTGAGCCTGGCGCTGGTGTCACGCAGCCAGAAGCTGTTGCTCGCGGCGACGAGCGATACCTTGACGGGTCTTTTCAACCGCGGCTACTTCGAGGAGCGATTCGCGATTGAGCTGAGCCGCTCCGGCCGTTACGGACGCCCATTGACGCTGGCGGTGATCGATGCCGACCGGTTCAAGTCCTTGAATGACAATCATGGCCACTCGGCCGGCGATATGGTGTTGCGCAAGATTGCCGAGCTGCTGCGGGATTCCTGCCGGCAGTCGGACACCGCGGCGCGTTACGGCGGTGAAGAATTTGTGGTGCTGCTGCCCGAAACGGATATCGAAGCGGCGCGGCAAAAGGTGGAATCGCTGCGCGAGTTGGTGGCGACCACGGCGTTCGCCTTGTCTCGGTCTCGGGGCGACGAGAAAGTACAAGTGACCATCAGCGCCGGATTGGCGACCTTTCCACAAGATGGAAGCGACGAGAGAGAGCTTTTTGCCGTGGCCGACGAGAGAATGTTCCAGGCCAAAAAAGAAGGACGGAATCGCGTGGTCGCCTGTTCCGAGCCGGTCTTGAATGTCTACTTTCCTTAGCACCCTTCCGAAATAACACGACGCCATCGGTGACCTTTTCCGGTTCAGTCCGTCTGAAAATTGCTAGCCGCTGAAACTTTGCGGAAGCACCATAAAACCGGGAGGCTAATAATGCGATCGCATGGATGTGCCGGGATGCGGGTCGGTTCGATCATGGCGGTGTCGGGGCTCGTGCTTGGGCTCGTGGTCGGTTTGCTCTTCACCTCCGTAGCCATATCTAAAGCAAAACCCGTCGGGGGACCGACTGCGGAGAATGCGTTGGCAGCGGAACAGGAAATCGCACGGGCGATGGCAAATAATGATGCGGATGGAATTACACGCTCCCTGGCGGATGACTGGGCCGTCATTGCTACCTCCGGTGCCGTAGCCGAAGGGAAGTCTGTCTTCGCCGATGGAATAAAGTCGGGTTTCTTGACTCGAAAAACATTCGAAATTTCGGAACCCAGAGTCCGTCTCTACGGAGATGTCGCACTGGTGACGACGAAGGTTCAAACCTCGGGCACGCTCCAGGGTAAACCCTTTGACGTTACGGAGCGCCAAACCGACGTGTTGGTTTGGAAGGGCGGGGGATGGAAATCCGTCTTAACCCATGAGACAAAAATTCAGAATAACTAGAACCGGTCGGGTGGCCCCGGAGAAGCATTACGGATCGGCAAGTCCAAGCGGAGTGTCGCAACTATCTACACTGGCGCTAGCGCTCTCACGTGTTCCATGAGCGTGAGGGCGTCGGTCTTCGGAACTACTCGGTCAACGCCCATTTCGATGCGAATTAGAGCATTGGCATGCTGACTGAATAAAATTATCGGAACATCGGGCATTATCTTTTTCAGTTCGCGCGCCGCGACTAACCCATTCACCACAGGCATAGCCCAGTCGAGAATTATCAGATCGGGGCGATGCTTCAAGGCCAGATCAATCGCTTCTTGGCCATTCGTGGCTTCCGCGCAAATGTCGTAGTCTTCTTCGCGCTCAAAAAGCTGGCAGAGCATGCGGCGAATTAGAGCATTATCGTCTGCTACCAGAACGCGTTTGGCCATCCTGCCCTCGGGGCGAAGGCGAGGGCAAACTGACCTTGGCCTGTTAATTGATACTTTTGCCCACGTACCGAGGACAAGCTATAGGGTCTTCTACGTAAGGTTTGGGGGTTTAGGTCCGCGCTTCACTTCTTGGAGGGCGAATCGGCGGGTTCATTTGGAGGTTTTTTAGGTTCTGTGGCCTGTTTTTCGGCTTCGATCGTCACCTCTACTTCCGCTCCGGGCTTCAGCGATACGGGCTTGCCATTCTCGTCTTGTAGAGTATTTTCGACGCGAATCTCTTTGTAGAGATGATCCGCTCCTTCCACTGTAATCTGCGCTTTATCGGGCATCGTTGAAACAACTCCCGGTATGATTTTTTCCACTTTTCCGGGAAGCGTGATCGAAGGTTTCTCGGGAGCATCCTCAGAATCTCGCGGCTTATGGCCCATTGTGGCGCTCCTTTACCATCCAGGCGCGATTCTACGCTCAATCCAGCGATATGGCTCTGCCAATTAAAATGCTAACATTCGGCGCTCTGTGGGCGAAAGGAGCCAGGATGACAAACTGCACAAGCGAGCTGCGTCGGGCTTCTGTTGCCGGACCGGCTAGAATGGTATTGGCAGTGCTTGGGATTGCGGGGATTGCGCTGACGGCAAGTCGGCCGGCAGCGGCGCAGCAGGCCGGCCGGGAACAGCAAAAGCCCCCGCCAATTTCCAATGTGAAATTCTCTTCCCAAAGATTTTTCGACTCCGACAGTAAGTCAAACCCACTCCACTCTTCGCAAAGATAAAGAAGAGTGGGGCAACCTGGGAAGAGAGAAACAGAAACTAGCAGGACCCGTCAAGGAAAGCATCAAACTATGACAAATCGACGTACGCTCACTCTATTGGTTGTTGTCGCGCACTGGATCGTCGCAATCGGGCACCTGTTCTTCGCAGCAAAGGTTCTGCCAGCCCCCAACAACCAAGTTAGTTGGCTGGCCCTAACTTTGATCACGTTGGGGCATCTTGCCGTGTCCATTGCGTTATGGACGCTCAGCGATAAAATCGCTGGGCTGGTGTCATTGATTTTCTTTCTGGCTGCCTTAGGTGCCGATCTCTACGAACACTTCCTGCATGCATCGGCCAATAATGTTTTCATGGTGGCATCCGGTGGTTGGACTGCTCCGTTCGACGTAAGTGTCTTCGTCCTTCTGGCGCTCGAGATCGTCGGTTGCTTGCTTGGAATTGTGTTGCTCGGCGGGAGGACAAGGACAAGGAACAACGCTCGACCCCAGTTCGCCAATCGCGGCGTATTGTCATAGGGGGTCATGATGCGGCTCCCCTTTCGAATTTTGTACCGCCGGTTTAGCCTGAGGCGCGAAGGGCATCTTGCCATCGCCTCTCTCTTGACTTTGCGTTGCCTTACAATCTGAAATTTCCAATTCTGAATTTGAGATTCTCTTTCCGGATATTTTTCGACTCCGACAGCAAGTCAACCCCCATCCCACCCTCCCCGTCAAAAGAGTGGGGCACTGGCCAAAATGCCGAACGACAAGATTGCTTATCTGTATCAAAGAGCAGAAATCTCCCGCTTCGGCAATGCTTCGACGGAATAACGCGGTAAAACCTCTTGCTGCCTGCTAGCCGCAAAGCCGTTCTGAGCCCACCCACAGTTGAGCCAGATCTCTGAGGTTGTGTTTGTACGTACGCGTTACCAAGTATTCCTTCCCACCTCTTACACGCAGCCTGTATTCCCCCGTTGGTAAAGGTTGGATTTCCTCCACGGCCGAAATATTCACGACGACCGAGCGGTGGATGCGAATAAAACCGTAGGGTTTGAGCTTCTCCACCATAGACGAGAGGGACTCGTGCACCAAATAGGGGTCAGGTTGGTGTTGCAACGAAACGTAATTACCTTCGGCTTGCACTGCCGAGATGTCGGCTAAATCCAAGAGTAGGATGCTGCCCTTTGCCTTGAACGCGATTCGTGGCGCCTGTCGCGCAATGGCCTTCTGATCCTGAATTTCGCGGGCGCTCATGGATGGAACCCCTTGGGCTTTGTTTCAACTTACTGGTTTCGACTTCCTGCTACCCGAAGTGAGATTGACGAGTGCACTGCTTCCAGACGTAATGGTCCTACATAACTCCGTCTGACCACCTGCCGACGGGTGCCCACGGGAACGATAAACACGTCGATTGGTTCCGGAGTGCCACTGAACTGTGGGTTCAGCATCACCGGTGATTTCGGCAGATCGGCACCCTGCGGCTTTCCTCGCAGGCCCGCAGGTTACTTCTGCCCAGTGCTCACTGCTGACGGAAAGCTGGATTGCGCGCCGAAATAACACTCGATGGATTGCAACTTTCCGTTCTTGATTCGGAGATACTCAACGTTCCGGAGCGATTTACCGTTCGTGGTGTAGCAAAGATATTTCACAAAAGCATCATCCGGACCAGTGGCGACTCGCTCCAGGTCAAAATGCCCAATGAAATTGATTTGTGTTTCCCAGCATTGCTTTTTGAAAGCGCTCTTGCTGATGTGGTCGTCGCCGGCCGCGCTTGAAAAGGTGAAGTCATCGGCGAGCAGGATATCCAGTGGGCCCCAGTCTTTCTGCCCCCAGCCTGCATACCAGTTTCGGACTACCTCCTCGGTCGTTAAGTTCTGTCCTCCCGATGCGCTGGCCCTTGCCAGTCCCGGCAGGCTCACGGCACCGACCAGCGCGCAGGCTCCGGTTGCGAGCAAATTCCTGCGTGACACGGCGATCCTTGTCATTGTTCGTTCTCCTTTTCATGATGTAGTTTGAAGCGCTTCGCCCGATCGCGATGCTGACTAGTCCGAGCATACGCACCGGTTGGTATGTAACAGTGCACAACTGCTCCTTGCGACACCGATGCGATCAACCTCGCTTGCGGTTGCCCGGCGCGCGCAGGGATCTCAGCCAGCCCACAATATTCTTGATACCCGCCTTTATCACTTTCGGATCCTGAGCATTCTTTGCCAGCGAGCCATAGCCTTCGACCATGGCAATCAGCAAACCGGCGGCGTCATTGGGTTCCACGTTGCGGCGAACGCTTCCGTGAATCTGGCCCTGTCGCAAAACGGAGGCAGTGGCCTCGCGCCAGGCATCGAAGATTGTCTCCAGCCGCTTCCGGAATCCCGCGTCAAGAGGAGACATTTCCTGCGCAAGATTGTTCAATCGACAGCCGCCGCATACATCCTCGGGCCGAACGGAAAGACGTTGAACAATGGCGATCAAAGCGCCGATAGGATCCTTGACGCTCTGCAAAGGCCGCACCCATATACCGCGGGTGTCAGGGGAGATGATCTCTTCGACAACGGCATATCCCAAGGCTTCCTTGTTTTTGAAGTGGTAGTACAGCGCTCCCTTGGTGACGCCGGCAGAAGCCAGAATTGTGTCCAAGCTTGCACTCTGGAAACCCGATCTGTAGATCTCGCGAGCCGCCGCTTGCAGCAAGCGCTCCCGCGTGCGCTCGGAATCACGCAGCCTAGTCGCTCTACGTTTCGGATTCTTGCGTGCCGCCAACATACCAATCAGCATGTATGGTAACAATCCGAGCGTCAAGGAAGATCTAACACGCCCTAAACAATATGAAAATCCATGGTGCGTCCGGTCGCTTCCTATAACATACGTACCGGTATGTATGTTAATCACCTGAAAGTCAATCACAATCGAGCGGCCTGACTTTTGGCTGCTGAAGTTCTCGAATTTCGTAACCTTTCGCCAGTGTGTATTAAAAGCTGGAGAAACAGTCGCTCCAGCCGTTTCGGGGTCGTCCCAAGAAGCTGTTAGTCCGCCACTCATTTTCGAACTCTGAAGTGTCAGGCCGGTTGTCTCACATAATCGTCGTGAACGTGGAACACCACCTGCTCCCTCAATTCTGGCTCAGCAGGAATTTGTGAAGTTGTGAGCCAATTCTGCTCTCAATTGCACACTAACTGCCAGAGCGCCGAGTGGCGCCACACGCAAATCGCATTCATCTCGGCACGGAGACTTTGCCCGAACCAAAAGGAGAAATATGAGTGCACTAAGACGGTTGCGAATTTTCTGGATACCGTGGGTTACCATGATTGTTCTGGGTTGCTTCAGTGATGCGGTGGCTCAAACGAGCTACAAAGTTATCGATTTGGGCGTCGTGAACAGCAAAGACAATCTCAGTTGTGCCATGGACCTCAATAATTTCGGCTGGACGATGACCATGAATGGCGTCCTGGATCCGGTCTCGAATTTTAGCGGCGCACCAGTCTTAGCAGGCCACGCGTCGATAAACATCGGCGAACTCAAGATCGACCTCGGCACCCTTGGAGGAAAGAATAGTTGGATGAACTGGGGCGGGATCAACGACCTCGCCCAAGCCGTGGGTATGGCCGAAACGGATGTCCCGGACCCGAATGGGGAAGACTTTTGCACCTTAGGCTCACACCTTACGTGCCGCCCGTTTCTTTGGCAGTTCGGCCACATGAGCGCTCTCCCGACGCTGGGCGGAAATAACGGAGGGGCCAGCGACATCAATAACCTCGGGCAAATCGTAGGAACTGCGCAAACCACTGTCTCTGACTCCAGTTGCTCACCTTCCAAGCCTTCCCAGACTGCATTGCCGGTAATATGGGAAAGCGGCAAAGTCCGAGCTCTTCCTACGGTGGCTGGCGATCCAGACGGGATCGCATTCGCGATCAACAGTCTAGGCCACGTCGTAGGCGAAACGGGAATCTGCGCTGGTGCGATTCACGCCGTATCGTGGGAAAACGGCACCGCCATCCCGCTTCAAGACTTCGGAACGGGCGCTATCGCCCAGGGCATCAACGACCAGGGCCAAATTGCTGGGATAGTGGGCAGTGCTGACAACACAACCGAATTTGCCGCGCTTTGGCAGAACGGCGCACTCAAAAACCTCGGCACTCTGCCGGGAGATTTTGCCGCCATAGCCACCGGCATCAACAACCGCGGCCAAATAGTGGGAAGCACCCTGGACTCCGGCTTCAACTGGGCCCGTACCTTCATCTGGCAGGACGGCGTGATGACCGACCTTAGCACGCTGTTTCCCGCCAGTTCCAACCTCTTCCCACTCATGGCTAACAAGATCAACGAGACCGGACAAATCTCCGGCATGGCCACAGTGCTCAGGGGGCCGCATAAGGGCGACATCCACGCCTTTCTGGCAACCCCTGTAAACGAAAGAGTGGGCACGTCAGTTGCAGACGTCGCACCTACACACCCGCAATCCAATTTGCCCGCGAATGTTAACAAACAGCTCTTGCGGAGATTCGGACTCGTCCGATCCGAGCAATAAAGGCTATTTTCGGAGCTTCCGCACCATGCATTCCAGCCCATGCTGCGCGAAGGCGCAGGCGGAGGTTGTGCCGGACATTCTGGGTCACGCAAATATCGGCGTGACCCAGAATGCTTACGGCCAGAGCTGGTCGGAGACTTGAGAAGACTCTGTTGTCGCGGTTTGTAGGCGAGCCGCACTGGCCAACGCCATTGGCACGGTGAAGGGAGACCACCCGATGCTGCGTCTGCTTATCTTGGGTTGTGTCTTTGCGTATGTGACTTTGCCGGCGGCCTCCGCTCAAACCACGGACGCTGGCTATGCCGATGAGTTGTCGCCCTCGCTGGCGGGCGGCGCCAAGGCGATGCACGCGGCGATTCGCCGAAATCTGGCGGAGGCGGCAGAGAACATGCCTGCGGATGAGTACGCCTTTCGACCGACGCCGCAAATCCGGACCTTCGGTCAGATTATCGGTCACGTGATCGATGCGAACTTCTTCTTCTGTTCGCAAGTTGCGGGCGAAAAGTCGCCAGCAACCGCCGACTACGAGCAAATCACTGCCAAGGCCGCACTCGTTAAGGCCTTGAACGATTCGCTCGTCTATTGCGACCGCGTATATGCAGCGACCACTGACGCTAACTTCATGCAGCCGGTGCAGATTGCGCATGTGGATGGCATGGGGTCGAACAATACCGTCCGGGGCGCCATGCTGATGTACAACATCGCCCACAATAACGAGCATTACGGCAACCTCGCCGTCTACATGCGACTGAAGGGCCATGTTCCGCCCTCATCAGCTCGGGTCCGGCAGGGCTGATTAGATGACGGCGTCAAGTCTGGCAGAAGGAGCTGAGGGCGAACATCTTCAGTAGGGTCCAGATCTATTACCCTCCCGGTATAACCTTTAGATGAAATTGTAACCGCAGCGCCTTTCCTAGAATCTCACCTAATGCAGACATGATGAAACGAATTGGGGTCAGGTGTCACTACAAAGAGGGCCAAAATGAAGAAGCCATACGTGAAGCCAGTTATCAGATCGCGCGCCATTCGGCCTGGCGATATGGAAGCCGGCGCGCGCTTCGCTCAAAAACGATCAGTACCCCGATACCCTTTTGCAGCACCCGCGGTAATCCTGGAACCTCTCACGCGCACAGAACTCTCCAGCAGAACCTCCGACATCAGCCTAAGAGGCTGCTTCGTCGAATCACTTGATCGCTTCCCCACAAACACCATCATCCGCATCAGGATTGAACGGGATGGAGAAATCTTTGAGACTTGGGGTCGCGTCGCCCACGTTCAAAAGGGAATCGGGACAGGCATTGCGTTCTTCGAACACCCGGCCGAGGCGTGCCTGACCATTCAAAGCTGGATAGCTGAGCGGATCGAATTCTTCGACAGGGCGGGCGGCTCCGCCCATTAAATGTGTTCCTGAGTTTCTTGTCCCCGAAATTGGTTCCTTTCGGCCGGGAGCGAGTGTAAGAATAAGCTCAATTCTTGGAGACCCGAATGAGTCGCCCGGCCGCTCCGTTAACTGTTTTTCCTTTGTTTATTGCCATCCTGTTGATCGCCTGTCCCGGCCACCGGGGAACCGCTTGCGATAACCTGGTTTACAAGGAAGAAGGTCTCACGCGGGCTGAGTTCCTGCCATGCGCAGCTGAGATGATCGCCAGCATGGACAAGCTGGACGCCCAGATGGACGGAGTATTAAAAGGCGACCAAAGAGCAAGAGCGGAAGCGCGCGCGCAATACGATCACCTTGCTGAGCTAATCAAGAAGGCGGGCGGTCGTAATTTGGTAGAAAGATGGCAGGACGAATCCTTGAATCGGCTGAACGTGCATATTTGGAACGCTTACACCAGCTATCAGGGGGCTTTGCTATATCCAAACGATGTGGACGCGAAAGCAGCTAGGCGAAGCAAGGAAGAGGCAAGGAACATCTATGAAAGCTTGCGATAGCCAGGTTATCGGAATTATTTTCGCACTCTGCGCCTCGCTCGCCTCGCTCGGTTGCGAGAAGAAGACTCAGGAATACCGTTTGGAGCAACCGATCAATATGGGTCCCTTCTCGTTTGAAGTGGAGAGAACAGAAGAGTCCGTGAAGCTTGTCCATCCCAGTGAGGGTCCCAACCTCGAAATTCGCGTTTACTATCGGATGCTCGACAACAAAACCCCGCCGTTTGGAAAGACGCTTGATGAAACGCTGCTGGGCGTTCGAATCGTGGACAAGGCAAACAACACGATTGAATCCGGCGGGGGGCGAGTAGTGTCGGGAGATCGGCACCACCCTTCCGAATGGGTCGACACATTCACGGTCAGCCCCTCGCTGGCCGGCGTCCGGGACAGAGCGAAACTCGGCCAGAATGCATCTGATTTTCGGCTAATCATAGATAACCCAGATGTGCGCAACGGCCAACCTGAGCGGGTCTCCATTCAGCTTCGATGAGCCTGGATGCACATCGCGCCGTGAACTCTAATCGATGAAGTGGACCGCGCGGGTCGCCCACCCGTCCGCTCCCAATGTAGCTCACCTCTTCAGAGGTGAGGCCTTTCTACTCCAGAGTGAATTGCTCGAGTTAAAACCAGCGAGTGAATGAAACACGAAACACGGGAATAGTACGGGCGTACGGTTGCGCCGGCGACCACGGATTCTTACAATTATTATTCGTGATAACGGCGAAACCATGTGCGAAGAACTTAGCAAGCTCAAGGCTGGTGCCATTGCGGCGTTTGCCGAAGCTAAACGGGTTCGGAGATATAAAGACCTGTCCTTTCACGAAGATGCTGAGTTGAGTTGCGAGGGATATAGACGGATTGACGCTCTGATTAAGCATCTGCTAGCCGGGCACGACGGACAGCCATGTCCCGACGGTGAGAGACCAATCATACGTACTGCCAAGTCTGATTCGCGATGGAAGTGAACGCCCACGCTCGGTGAGAAGGTGAGCAAATAAGGGCGGGCCACCCGCCAACCACCACGCCCGAAGCCACGGATCAAGCTAGTTTCGATATAGCGCGGGCCAGCCTTATTGTAGTTATTCAAAAGCGACGGGGCGAATGGAAGCCTGCGACTCAGTCCTCCGGGACTCGCCCGACAGATTCCCGGATTAAGCCTTCCGCTCTTTCCAAGAGCGATTGAAGTTCGTCGAACGCCGGCGCCGGCAAATCACGGAGTCCTGGAACCATGGCGCGCAGTGTTTTCAAGCGCTCCGCAAAGATGGGGATCAAAGAAGTTCGGAAATCCAAATTAATTGGTGGCTTCAGAGGCGTTGTTCCGTCACGGTTAACTCCGCAAGGGTTTGCGGCAGGGAGCTTCGCATCGAGTGTCCACACCCTAGCGCAGCGGTAGACTCAATTCGAGAACCTGACTAGCAGCTAGCCGCGCCCAGCAGCAGCTGTCACGCTGACAGGCCGCCCAATCGCTTCCTGCGAAGGAAGACAACGCTAAGCAGCCCTGCTGCCAGCAGCGCCAAGGAGGTTGGCTCCGGAACTGGGGTACCAGGGGTGCCGGGAACGAGGTCAGCGCCTTCCGTCGTCCCAAAGGAAAACGTAGCGCTGTCTATAGTCGTATCGGCAGTTACGCCTGCAATGTCGAGAAGGAATGTAGCTGATCCATTGAGAAACGGATTGTGCGGGCCATTGCCAGCAATCGAGCCATTCGCATTGCTATATACATTGCTTCCGTCGGGCGGCCCAATGATCAAATGGCTGGGTCCGGTAGGCGTCCCGAGTACGTCAAGTTGAAGGCCCGTAGCGGTGCTGTTCAAAGTCCAGCCTGTATCCACGGTGCTGCCGATGGTGAACGTCCCGTTGCCACTAACGGTAATCTCCTGCCCGGAGCTTGAAGAAATTGTTCCCGTTGTCGCCCCGTTGCTCAGGGTAAAGCTGAGATCGCTGAGGAGTTGAGCAACATCCGTGGGATTCGCCTGCAAATCTGTCAGCGTGATGGACAGCGTCCCATTCCCTGTGGTGAATGTCGCCGTAGCGTCCACCGGCCCGCCGCTAGTAGTGCTACCCGGCGGAGTGTCAAACGTAACGGTATCCGCATGCGCAATGGGCGCGCCAATCACAACCAATATTGCAAGCATGATCCACAATGATTTTCGCATTTCCAAACCCTCCCGGCAGCGTCTTTATCTTAATCGAAGTGTGCGTAGCATGGTGATGGAGCCACCACACGCTGTCAACAACTAAAGCCCGTACCGTGAGTACCGTTTTTTAGGCGGGTGGCCCACCCGCCCACTCCCAATGCAAGCTCACCTCTTCAGAGGTGAGGTCTTTAGGGGTGGCTCGCTCCCTTGTAGCGCCGGTTTATCCTGAGGAACGAAGGGCATCCTACGCGCTGTCCGCGTCCCGATGGTGTTCGCGGGGCCGGGTCTTTGCTGTTGTTTCGAAGTTCTAGTGGCACAGGCACTCTTGCCTGTGCGCCTTTGCTGGCTCACTCACCGCCAATTCCAATTCAAAATCCGCAATCGGTGCTTTTCGTAACGCTGGCCTCCGGCGCGCCTTTCTCTTGGCCTTTCCGTGTGCCCTACAATCTGAAATTTTAAAGTTCAATTTTGAGATTCTCTCCCCGTAGATTTTTCGACTCCGACACCAACTCAAACCCATCCCACCCTTCCCGTTGAAAGCGGGGCGAAGAGTGGACCACCCGCCCTAGAATTTTGGATCAGAAGAACCAGCCTTAGGGAACCAAAAGGCGGGATGGAACGCGAAAACTAGGAGCGAAATCGACACCAAAAACACCCACCCTTCGCAAAGACGGCGAAGGATTGATTGGATAAGAGCGAAGGCTCCCTTTCGGACCCGGGTATTCTTTAGTTTGGAGGACCAAGAACCCTGGGAAGGAAGAAGGAGCCTTCGATGATCATTATAGGCTGCGATTTTCATCCCAGCTGGCAACAGATTTGTTGGTTGGATCAGGGAACGGGAGAGACGGCTGAGGAGAAGTTGGTGCATGCGTCGGGAGATGCGCAGAAGTTTTATCAGCAGCTGGCAGCACCGGCATTGATCGGCATGGAAGCGACCGGGAACTGCCAGTGGTTTGTGGAGATGGTGAAAGCTGCGGGGCACGAAGTGTGGATCGGAGATGCGGCGCGGATTCGGGCCAGCGACGTGCGGCAGCAGAAGCATGACCGGCGGGACGCGGCGTTGCTGTTGCAGTTGTTGCTGGAAGGAAGATTTCCGAGGATCTGGGCGCCTTCGAGCGAACAACGCGACCTGCGGCAGTTGCTGATTCACCGTTACAAGCTGGTGCGATTGCGAGCGCAAGCGAAGAACGGGTTGCAGCACCTGGCGATGAACCAGGGACTGCAGAAGAAAAGCAGGCTGTGGAGTGAAGCGGGGCAGAAGTTGCTGCGTGCCCTTCCCTTGAAGCCATGGGCCAGCCGACGGCGAGACGATCTGTTCGGGGTGATGGAGATGCTCGACCAGAAGATCGCATCGCTGGATCTGGCAGTAAAAGAAGCGGCGGAGAAGGATCCCAACGCACGGTTGTTGATGACGCAGCCGGGCGTGGGGCCGGTAACTTCACTGGCGTTCGTGCTGACGATGGGAGACGTGACTCGCTTTGCGCGGGGCAAGCAGGTGGCGAGTTATCTGGGACTGATTCCGCGCGAGTATAGTTCGGGCGGACATCAGCGGCTGGGATCGATCAGCAAGCAAGGGAACCGGTTTATGAGGATGCTGTTGGTGGAAGCGGCGCAAGTCGCGGTGCGCTGCGATCCGCAGATGAGGCAGGAATATTTGCATCGCTGTCACCAAAAGCCGAAGGGAGTGGCGAAGGTGGCCGCGGCGCGCAAGTTGGCCCTACGACTCTACTGGATGCTGCGCACGCAAAAGCGGTATCCGGAGATCGTTTCGATCGAGAGCAGCTCGCGGGTGCCCCTGGTCGTCCGCCACAGCGGATAGACCGAAGAGTTGATTGGGCGCTCTCGCCCCGATACGGATCGGGGTTCGGATAGAAGAATCATGGCCGAGGTTAGGGCCGTATCGATGGTTGGTGAAACGATTTGTTCACCGCGAGATGATTCACCGTGAGATTTCCAGAGTCTTGGTCCTCCACCATCTCTGGTTAACCACGCGGTGCTCGAAGCACTGCACCGAACAACTGTGCCTTGACAACGCCTTCGCTCTTATCGAGGGGCACCCGCAAAGACTGGGGCAGGAATCGGAAGAAGGGTCGAGTGGTATGATTCGCGCGGGAATGCCGTGAATTGTGGAACCACGAATGCAAATCGCGAGAAAGGTTGGGCCACCCGCCCACGCACGGCACGCACTCGTCCAAGCGAGACACCGCTCCGCAGCTCAGGCACGTCATGGGCACGTCGCCGATGCGCGTCACGGCCGTAAGAGCCTGGCGGCGATCGCGCACAACGACACGAGCAGCAGCGCGACGCCGGCGTAGATCGAAACCTTACCCCAATTCATGGTTCACCTCCAAAGAGTTCTCGCCAGCGAAGCAGGCGCGCGATACTTATCCGGATGTCAATGAAGGCGCTAAGAGATGGCGGCTTGGCTGCTAAAAACGGTACTCGTGGTACGCGCTATTGTTGTTGACAAGCCTGGTGAGGCCGTCCAGTATGCACCGCTCACAAAAATCAAGGTGTTTCGGGCGTCTTTGATTGCAACGCCGCCGGGAGATACTGGGAATGCGAAAATCTTTGTGGATTATGCTAGCACTGCTTGTGGTAATCGGTGCTCCTGCTGCACACGCAGACTCGTTCGCGGTGACGTTTACAGGCACCGTCGGCGTGGCGCCGGCGCCAACGGCGCTGGACGTCACTTTCCCATCTCCTACGCTCGATATAACATGGCAAGGAGTTGCGTTTGCCCTCACGCTTCCATCGTCGTCGCTCTCTACAGACAGCTACATCTGGAACTCCTCGGTGTTCTGCCCTATCCCTATCACATGTACTGCACAGATCGGCATCATTGATCAAACTAATTTTAGTTTTACTAGCTCAAGCAGCCCCGTACCAAGTTTTTCCTTCCCGATAGGCGCAGGCAATCTGACTTTTACACCCGTTACCACAGCGCCTGAGCCGAGTTCAGTCGCCCTCATGCTGCTCGGGGTCGGCTTGGTGTTTGTGATGCGGAAACGTATAGGTCAGGGAGTTCCCCAGGCCAATTGAACGCGGCGCATAACCGCTGCAAGGAGACATTGAAAAATGCGAAAATCATTTTGGATTGTCCTTGCGGTGCTATTGCTGGCCATCGGAGCGCCGGCCGCCTTGGCCGACTCCGTCGAGACCTTCGATGTATCCGCCTCCCCGGGAGACATCGGGGGCACGTTCTCGGTGGACGTAACGAGCGGCACTATCCTCAGCGTCGACATAACAGCATTCGGGCTCCCGGATTTCACCATACTCGACTCTTCATTTGCCACATCCGGCGAATGGGCCCTCTTCGCCAAGGACGCAACGCTATCAAACGTAATCGGACTGTTCTTCACAACAAACCCGACCGCGGGCTCACTCGTCGGATTTACCGGAGGCATCATCACCAACGACAGCGAACTCCTCGTCGCCGGTCGCCCGCCCGAAGACATCGGGCCTGGGGAAGTCACCCGCGCGGCCGTAGCCGCGCCCGAGCCGAGTTCAGTCGCCCTCATGCTGTTGGGGGTCGGGTTACTGTTTGTGATGCGGAAACGTATAGGTCAGCGCCTGCCACAGGCTAGTTGAACCCTGCGCACCCTGTTCCCATCCGCGCGTATTGCCCAATGCGCCGCAGGGTTTCCCCCTGTGGCGCATTTGCATTAAGTCACTCAAGCCGGAACAACCGTTCTAGCTCCTCGACCGAGGAAACCGCCTCTGGCGTGTTGATGTCTCCTGCCCGGCGGGTGGCCCACCCGTCGAATTCCGGACGTCCTTAGATTTTTCGGGTGCCCCAACTCTTCGCGCTGTCGGCGAAGGGTGGGTGTTTTCGACTTGTTCTTTTCCGTGCCTTGCTTCTTTCGAATTTCGTACCGCTGGCCTCCGGCCGGCTCCTTTGTCTTTCGCCGCCGCGCCCCTGAATCTGTCATCCCGAGCGCAGTCGAGGGATCTGCATTTTTTGCTTTCAATCTGAAATTTCCAATTTGAAATTTGCGATCTGCAATTTGACCCTCCCAGCGCCGTAGGCGCGACACAACTTAGCCCAGGCCGGAAGGCCTGGGTCACAGAACGGCGCGCAGCGATTCCACTTGCGCTGCCTGACCCGCGCAAGCACTTCCTTTCTCCTGCCCTTTGCCCTTTCGCCTTACGTCACTCGCCTGTCATCCCGCCTGCACTGAGGAACGAAGTGACGCGGTGGAGCGTCACTCACTCTGTCATCCCGACCGCAGCGGAGGGATCTCTCTTCGATTTTGAAATTCTCTTTCCGCAGATTTTCCGACTCCGACAGCAACTCAAGCCCATCCCACCCTTCCCGCCGAAGGCGGGTCGAAGAGTGGACCACCCGCAAAATCTAAGACTCAACTCCGGAGTGAATTGCTCGAGCGGGATCAGCCGTCAATTGTGATGCCGAGTGGAAAGCAAAGAGGGTGGGCCACCCGCGAGCGCGGGTCTGATACTGAGTCGAAGTTTCGTTCTCATCGTCGTTGCCTCACACCCGCAACGTAGCGGGGGCCGCATCGTCCTCGTGTACAATGGCCACATCTTGGTTACCCCCAGACAAAAAGGAGACGCGCTCGAGGCGGTTGTTGCCGCGATCGAAGGGCTCATACTTGAAAACTCTCCGAGCGCAAAGGACAAAAGGCACCTCATTGAAAGCAAGAAAATCGTGGCGATCGGAGGGGTGCGGAATGAAATTGATCTTTACGTGACAACTGACATAGCGCCGGGCTACAAGGCCGTTTTCATTTTCGAGTGTAAGAATTGGGAAGAGGCAGTTGGGAAGAACGAAATAATTGTGTTTTCGGAGAAAATTGACGTTTGTAGTGCTCAGCACGGATTCTTTGTGGCGAAGTCTTTTACGTCCGACGCGGAATCGCAGGCAAGGAAAGACCCGCGCATTACGTTGAGAACCGTGACGGAGCATGATCCCGTCAGCACCATCGTGCCTTTTGGATTCCATTTTAATTTTCAGCAGGCGCAGAGAGTCCGCCTCAACTTCACGAGGCGGGGAAGCGAAGGATCGAAGACATTACAACGGCTGGACCTGCCTAAGAGCCATGTGCTACTCAACGGAGCGAACGTTGACTTTCTTCAATATTTGAATGAATGGACCGTCGAGGCGATCAACGAAAGCATGCGGACATTTCCTTCCGGGACATTGGAGGAAGGCATTCATTCCCGTTCGTGCCAAGCAACGCGTCGATTCACGGAAGGTCAATTAAGTATCGACTCGATCGACATTGAATTGGCAGAGTTAGAAGTCGATTTCGAGATTCATCTCAAGAGGCCTCGCGTTGTGTCCCATTTTGAAGTTGGCGGACGCGGTCGAGTCATTTCCCTCGAGGGTCATACCCTAGGCGGCCTTACCGTGAATTCAGTCCAATTTATTTTGGGGCCACCGGCCCCTTAACACCCGCCCCCCTTTCCGATTTCATTCGGTTGGCCCCAGCGGCGGGAAGCCAACGACGGGTTCCCGCGCAGCTTTGAGACTCAGAGGAATATTTTCCGCTGGCGGGTGGCCCGCCCGTTGAATTCCGAACTAGCTGTAGATTTTTCGGGTGCCCTACTCTTCGCGGCGTTGGCGAAGGGTGGGTGTTTTGGGTTTTCGTTTGTTTGGTCGCTATCACAACCAATAAAAAAAAGGCGGGGCTGAATATCAGCCCCGCCTCTCTGCTCCAAACTTTGCGATGACGCAGTTTTAGTCGGCTGCCACCCGCGCGCTGCGCTTCTCGCTCGACTTCGGAGCGGCCGCGTGGAACTGCGCCGCTTCCGTCGAACCTTCGAGCGCCGTCGTTGAGGCTTTGCCGCTCGTGATTGCCTGCTGCACCGCGTCGAAGTGGCCGGTGCCGACGAAGCGCTGGTGCTTCACCGCTTCGTAGCCATCCTTCCATTTTCATGGTAGTATTCGTACTACCATTCGAATCGATGCTGGATCTGCGCGAATACCGTGGACCCGACGGACGCAGCCACTTCCGCGAGTGGTTCGATCGGCTGAATGCAGAGGCTGCTCGGAAGGTCACCACGGCTCTGTTCCGCTTGGGGCAAGGGAACTCCAACGCTAAGAGCGTGGGAGCTGGCGTCTCCGAATGCAAAATCAATTTCGGTCCCGGCTACCGCGTGTATTACGGAATGGACGGCGACCAGATTGTGATTCTTCTCGGTGGCGGCACGAAGCACGCCAACAAAACGACATCGGGCTGGCCATCGACCGGTGGAAAGACTACAAGCAGCGGAGAAGCGCAGGGCAAAAGCAGCGAATGAAGCGGCAGAAAGGAGAGGAATGAAAATGGCTTTGACCCGGGATTTTAGAGAAACGGTGCAGGCACGCGTCAAACGGGACCCCGCGTTTAGAAAGGGTCTGCTGAGCGACGCAATGGAAAACCTCCTGTCAGGAGATCTCGCCGCCGGCAAGGAACTGCTTCGCGATTACATCAACGCGACCGTAGGATTCCCAAAGCTCGCCGCCCGCACCAGCCTTCACGTAAAAGCTCTCCATCAGATGTTCGGACAAAATGGAAATCCCACCGCCACCAACCTGTTCCACATCATCGCCTACTTGCAGAAGGCGGAGGGTGTGCGCTTGGAGGTAAAATCACGACGCGCCGTCGCACCGGCCAAGCGGCCACGCCTCACCCGCACACCGAAGCGCGTTTCATCACGCATTGCCGGCGATTGACCGCCATTGCCCGCAATTCGCGCCCTTTGCTTCTTTGAGTCGCCAACACAACCAAAAAAAAAGGCGGGGCTGAATCTCAGCCCCGCCCGTCTACTCCAAATTTTGCGATGACGCAGCTTTAGTCGGCTGCCACCCGCGCGCTGAGCTTCTCGCTCGACTTCGGAGCGGCCGCATGGAACTGCGCCGCTTCGGTCGAACCGTCGAGCGCCGTCGTTGACGCCTTGCCGCTTGTGATGGCCTGCTGCACTGCGTCGAAGTAGCCGGTGCCGACGAAGCGCTGGTGCTTCACCGCTTCGTAGCCGTCCTTCTCGGACGCGAACTCCGCTTCCTGCACCTTGCAATACGCGGTCATGCCGCTCTGTTTGTATTCGCGCGCCAGATCGAACATTCCGTAATTGAGCGAGTGGAAGCCGGCCAGCGTGATGAACTGGAACTTGTAGCCCATCGCGCCCAGCTCGCGCTGGAATTTCGCGATCGTGGCGTCGTCCAGATTCTTCTTCCAGTTGAACGACGGCGAGCAGTTGTACGAAAGCATCTTGTTCGGAAACTCTCGCAGCACTCCTTCCGCAAATTCTTTCGCTTCCGCCAAATCGGGCTTCGAAGTCTCGCACCAGATGAGATCGGCGTACGGAGCGTAGGCAATACCGCGAGCGATTGCCGATGGCAGGCCGCCGCGAACCTGGAAGAATCCTTCGTGCGTGCGCTCGCCGGTGCAGAACTCCTTGTCGCGCGGGTCAATGTCGCTGGTGATCAGGGTTGCGCTGTCCGCGTCGGTGCGCGCCATCACCAAAGTGGGCACGCCCATCACGTCCGCCGCGAGTCGTGCTGCGACGAGTTTCTGAATCGCCTCGACTGTCGGCACCAGCACTTTGCCGCCAAGATGTCCGCACTTTTTCGCGGACGACAACTGATCCTCGAAATGGACACATGCCGCGCCCGCTTCGATCATGCCCTTCATCAGTTCGAACGCGTTCAGATTGCCGCCAAATCCGGCTTCAGCGTCTGCCACCATCGGCGCGAGCCAGTACGTTTCGTCTTTTCCTTCGGCGTGAGCGATCTGGTCAGCGCGTAGCAGCGCCTGATTGATGCGGCGCACAAGATTCGGAACGCTATCGGCAGGGTAGAGGCTCTGGTCGGGATAGGTTTGCGCGGCACCATTTGCATCCGCCGCAACTTGCCAGCCGCTCACGTAAATCGCAGAGAGACCGGCCTTCACTTGCTGCACCGCCTGGTTTCCCGTCACCGCGCCCAGCGCCTGCACGTACGACTGCCCGTGCAACAGAGTCCACAGCCGCTCGGCGCCGAGGCGAGCCAGCGAGTGCTCGATGTGCACCGAGCCGCGCAGACGATCGACGTCGTCAGCCGTGTAGGGGCGTGTCACGCCTTCCCAGCGCGGGTCGGATTTCCACTGCATCTCCAGTTTCGAAAGGCCATTCGCGCCTTTCCCGTTTCCGTTGCCATTGTGTCCGTTGCCGTTAGCGTTTCCGTTGTGCCCGACATTGTTTGCCATGTTATTGCCTCTCGTCGTTTATTCGCCTGATGTTCGCCTGTTGCAAATTCGTTGAAACTTGTCCAAAACTGCTGAAAACACCTCTCCCACGGCTCAAAATTGAGCCCTCTAGGTCAATGTACTTGACCGAGTTAATGCCTGTTTTGTCTCGCTTTGTATTCGCCTTAGGCTGCGGGGAGTCCGCGGAGCGTAAGGTCTTCGATCAGGTCGTTCAGCGCTTCCCGGTTTCCACCCGAAAGGGAATCGAACCCGATGCCGGCGCCAGCTTCGCCGTTACCGCAATTGAAGATTCGGCCTTCAGCCTCGAAAGGCTTGGGCGACGAGATCCGCACTCGCACGGCTGCGCCCACGGGAAGACCGGAGCGGTGCAGGAAGAGTCCGCCGACGCTCAAGTTGTTCGTGGGATTCTCGACGCGAATCGTATCTCCGTTGATTTGCACTTCTACCGGCTTGTCCAGCAACATTCGGGGAAACGTCCTTGTATTCGAGCCTTCCATGGGGTGTTTCTCCTTGAACTGCCGTTGAACTTTTCGTCTGGCAGAGGCGGCTTCTGCTGGTGAGGCCCGCTCGCCGTTGTCGTCGCACGGCGAACATGCCGCGACGCGACGTTGGAGCGATTGTCGGCGAGAACTGCCAATCAGTCAAACTGATTAAACTTATCATCTTGATAGAAATAGATTATCAGCATAGAATTGGAATAAAGGGATATCTGTATTCCCTTTTGCGCCACAAAGTTCGCCGACCTTTGTCTGGAGGATTGATGGAATTCGATCAAATTGAGACGTTCCTCGCCGTCCTGACTTACGGCGGCTTCCACAAAGCCGCCGAAGCCCTCCGCATAAGCCAGCCGGCCATAAGTGCCCGGATTAAAGCGTTAGAAGAGTCCCTAGGCGTCCCCCTTTTCTCCCGCGCCGGAAATAGCTTGATGCTGTCGGCGGCTGGGAAGGCGCTGCGGCCGCAGGCTGAGCAGCTGTTGCGGCAGGTGGCGCTCGCGAGGCAAGTTGTGAACGAGCAGAGGACTTCTGCGGCGGGCTCGTTGCGGATTGCGGCGGCGCTTTCGATTTGCACTTATTTTCTGCCGGATGTTTTGAAGGATTACCAGGCGGCAAATCCCAAGGTGCTGGTCACGTTGCGTTCGGGGAATTCGATGGAAGTTTTGAAGATGGTGCTGGATGGGGAGGCGGACATCGGCGTGGCGCGCTCGCTTTTGCATCCTGAGGTGGAAACCACTTCGCTGCGAGACGATCCGTTGATTCTCGTGGGGCATCCGGGGCACAAGATGGCGCGCACGCAGCGGGTTCGAATGGAAGAACTTGAATCGTGGCCGCTGATTTTCTTCGACCGGGGGTCGAGTGATTGGACATTGACGCAAGGCCTATTCCGGCGCGCGGGGCTTCTGCCGAATGTGGTGATGGAAGTGGAAACGATCGAAGCGGCGAAGAGGATGGTGGAGCGCAAGCTTGGATTCAGTTTCCTTCCGCAGATCTCCGTGACGGAGGAATTTCGGCGACGCAAACTTATGGCGATTGAAATCGTTAACGCGGAGCCGTTGCGACGCAATCTGGACGTGATCTATCCGCGCCACAGAGCGCTCAGCGGAGACGCGCAGTCGTTTCTTCGTTTGTTGCAGGCTGCTGCCGCGACGGTGGTTCCGGTTGGCGGCACCTCGAAACCACGGCGGCGGAAGAAATCGCAGAGCGAACCTTGAAGATATCGAGCGCGTCGGCCGGGCTGCGTCGAGCGTGAGTCCATAGCAATCGTTAATACTGCCGATAAATATTTCGAATTAGGGCCGCATCGCGTCTGCCTGTAGAGTTCCGATTTTAGAGATCTGAGTTGCCGGCGGAGATAGACGGATTTTGATTGAAAGACGCCTGATCCCGCGGATTGTATTCCTCTTAATTCTGGCCGGTTTTACCCCGCTGAGTTTGCTCGCACAGAATTCCTCTGCACCAGACTCGCAATCGAAACGCATCGCGGCTCTCGAACAGCAGGCGGCCGACGCGAAGAGTTCCGCCGACAATGCGTGGATGCTCACCAGTTCGGCGCTAGTGCTGATGATGACGGGTCCGGGCCTCGCGCTTTTTTACGGTGGGCTGGTGCGAAAGAAAAATGTGCTCGGCACGATGATGCAAAGCTTCGCGATGATGGCTGTGATCACTGTTCTTTGGGCGATTGTGGGATACAGCCTCGCATTTGGAACAGGGAATGGATTCATAGGCGGATTCCATAACGCATTTCTGCGGGGCGTGGGACTGCAACCGGATGTGGATTACGCCGCGACGATTCCTCTTCAGACATTTATGGTTTATCAGCTGATGTTCGCCATCATCACGCCTGCGCTGATCACGGGTGCATTTGCGGAGCGGATGAAATTCAGCGCGATGCTGCTGTTCCTGATCTTGTGGTCGCTATTCGTTTACGACCCGATGGCGCACATGGTGTGGGGGAAGGGCGGGTTGCTAAACGCGTCGCTTGGCGGACGATTTCCGACTCTCGATTTTGCCGGCGGCACGGTGGTGCACGTGAGTTCGGGAGTTTCGGCGCTGGTTTGCGCGCTGTATCTTGGAAAGCGGCTCGGGTATCCGAAAGTTGCGATGCCGCCGCATAGCGTGGTGCTGAGTTTCATCGGGGCGTGCTTGCTGTGGGTCGGTTGGTTTGGATTCAACGCAGGGAGCGCGCTCGCAGCTGGCGGATTGGCAACCAGCGCATTCGTCGCGACGCATTTTGGCGCGGCTGCGGCGGCCATCGGTTGGAGCGGTGCGGAATGGTTGGGCAACGGAAAGCCCAGTGCGCTTGGCGCAATTTCCGGAGCGGTGGCAGGGCTTGTGGCAATCACACCGGCTGCGGGATTTGTGAGTCCAATGTCGGCGTTGATTATCGGATTGATTGCGGGAGTATTTTGTTTCTGGATGGTCACGAAAGTGAAATCGCGATTCGGTTACGATGATTCGCTCGACGCATTCGGCGTACACGGGGCGGGCGGGACGATTGGCGCGTTGCTTACGGGTATTTTTGCTTCGAGCGTGATTAATCCGATTTTTAAGGATGCGAAAGGTAACGTGCTTCCATCCGGTTTGTTCGAAGGCAACGGTCATCAGCTGCTGAATCAGTTCGTGGGTGTTGCAATCGCATGGGTGCTTGGAATTGTGGGAACACTCATTCTGCTTACGATTGTGGACAAAGTAGTAGGTCTGCGAGTGACGGAAGACCAGGAAACGCAGGGCCTCGATCTTTCACAGCACGGAGAAGAAGGCTATTACTGGGAGACGTCCGCCTAGCGCGCTTACTGGGCGCGACTGTTGGGCGCGATGATTGGGAATTAAAAACACACGACGATGACAAAAGTTGAAGCGATCATCCAGACGTCGAAGCTTGATGCAGTAAAAGATGCGCTGCATGAGATTGGCATAGAGGGTATGACCGTGCTCGAAGTGCGCGGGCATGGCCGGCAGAAGGGTCACACCGAGTTCTACAGAGGCCGCGAATATACCGTCGATCTGATTCCGAAGATAAAAATCGAAATGGTGCTGGCGGACGACATGGTGGAGAAATCCGTGCAGGCAATCGTGACGGCGGCGCGCACCGGTAAAATTGGCGACGGCAAAATATTCCTTACTCGTGTAGACGACGCGATTCGAATTCGCAACGATGAGCGGGGCGAGAGCGCCCTGTAAGCACGTCGGGGCCAATCGAGTTCGTCGGTATTTCCTCGCAAGACAAGCACCTCCGATTGTAGAAATATGGATGCACCGCGATGGCGACGAATCCTACACTTGCCGGTGAGCTTCGCGAGCTTTGCTCGAAGGAATCCGCGCGTCTGAAGGAGAATTTCGCGGCCAACCGAGAAGGCAGCTTATACCTGGCGGGCCGAACAGAGCTGGTTGATTCTGTCGCACGAAGGGCGTGGCGCGAAATCATCTCGCCCGATGGTGAAGGACCGAAAGATTTCGTCCTCATTGCTCTCGGTGGTTATGGAAGAAGGTGGCTTTTCCCGTATTCCGATATCGATCTTTTGTTCCTTCACGCCGGGGACAAGACCGAAGCAAAAATCAAGGAACCTATTCGCCGATTCTCGCAGGAGCTTTGGGATCTGCGCTTGAAGCTGAGTCCTGCCAGCCGCACGCTCGGGGAGTGCGATCGCGTGGATCCCGACAATCTGGAATTTGCGATCTCGCTTCTGGATTGCCGCTATCTGGCCGGTGATCGGCAACTTTTTGCGCGGCTTCACGATGGCGTGATACCGAAGTTGGTCGCGCGCGAGTCGCAGACATTTCTTACGCGGCTTGCGGAACTTGCGCGCAACCGGCACGCAAAATTCGGCGGAACATTGTTTCATCTCGAACCGAGCGTGAAGGACGGCCCCGGAGGCTTGCGCGACTACAATGTTGCATATTGGCTGGCACTGATTTCCGCGATGGCGAAGCAGCACGCGTGGCCGGCCCCTCCGACTTTCTTTGCACCCACGCAGCGGAACAAGCTCGAAGGCCCGCTTGAATTTCTGACGTCGGTGCGCTGCTTTCTTCATTTTCGCCACTTGCGTGACGATAACGTGCTCGCCTGGGACGCGCAGGCAGAGGCTGCGGAGGCGCGAATCGGCGTTGCGAAGGGCGGCGAGCTTACTGCGTCCGACTGGATGCGAATCTATTTCGGTCACGCGCGGACGGTGCATCGCGTGTGCACGCAGCTTCTTTCTGAAATTCCCGCGGAGCGGCCATCGCTGTACCGGCAATTTCAGACGATGCGTTCGCGGCTTTCGAATGCGGAATTCTCCGTGGTGGACGACATGGTTTTTCTGCGGCAGCCGGAAAACCTGACGGATCCGCAACTGATTCTTCGCGTGTTTCGATTTCTAGCGAGGCACGGCCTTTCGCTCAGCTCAGTTACGGAGGCGCAGATTGAGGAGGCATTGCCATCGCTCATTGCCGATCCGCCCGAGGGCAGCGAGCTCTGGCATGTGCTGCAAGAGATTCTTCTCGGGCCACACGCGGCGGACGCACTGCGTGCGATGCATTCGCTTGGCGTGCTGACCACACTGCTGCCGGAATTTGAGGGCATCGATTCGCTGGTGGTGCGGGATTACTCGCACCGGTTCACGGTGGACGAACATACGTTCGTGGCGATCGAGAATCTTCACGCGCTGCGGCAATCGCAAGCGAAATGGGATCAGCGGTATGCGGAACTTCTCGAAGAGCTCGAACAGCCCGATCTGCTCTATCTTGCGATTCTCTTGCACGACACGGGAAAAGCTGCGAAGACGAACGATCACGTGCGCGCCAGCCTGGACTTGGCCGAGGCTGCGCTCGACCGGCTCGATCTCGACGTGCTCGATCGCGAGGCGGTGATTTTTCTAGTCGGGAGGCATTTGGAGATGAGCGCGGCGCTGCGCCGCGACATTTTCGATCCCGAGACGGTGCGCGCTTTCGCCGCCAAGGTGGAAACTCCTGAACGGCTGAAGATGCTGTGTCTTTTGACGTTCGCCGACATCAAGGCTGTGAATCCTGAGGCTCTTTCGCCGTGGAAGGCGGAAAACATCTGGCAGCTTTACATCGCGACTGCCAATCACCTGAACCGCAGCCTAGATCAAAGATTTCACGTGGACGCGCACGACGAAGTACTGGAACACCTGCGCACGCTGGCTCCGGCGACCGGGAAGCACGTGGAAACTTTTCTCGAGGGGTTGCCGCGCCGTTACTTGTTGACGCATGCGGCCGGAGACGTGTTCGCCCACGCGGATATGGCCACAAAGCTGAGCAAAGATCCCGTGCAGGTGGATTTGCGGCGTGGCCGTCATTGGTACGAATTGATTCTGGTGACGCCGGACCGTCCGTTTCTTTTTGCCACGATGACCGGCATTCTCGCGGCCTGGGGAATGAATATTGTGAAAGCGTCGGCGTTTTCGAATCAGGCGGGGATTGTGGTGGACACGTTTTATTTCACCGACACGTTTCGCACGCTGGAGCTGAATTTATCGGAGTGGGAACGGTTCAAGGTGAGCATTCACGACGGGCTGCTGGGGAAACTTGATCTCGAGCGGATGTTGCGCGATCGGCTGCGGGCGAAACAAAATCGCGCGCCGAAAGTGAAAGTGGAGACGCAGACACACTTTGACAATACGTGCTCGGCGCATAGCACGCTTGTGGAGGTGATTGCGCAGGACCAACCCGGCTTGCTCTATCGCATCAGCTCGCAGTTCGCGCGGGAGAAATGCAATATCGAAATCGCGCTGATTGATACGGAAGGTCAGACGGCGATCGACGTTTTCTATCTCACGTCGGGCGGCGCGAAGCTCGGGCCGGAACAACAAGCGAGGTTGCAGACGGCGCTGATTACTGAGCTTGCTTCCTGATTTCCGATTGCTTTGTTGACATCCGTCAGAAGATGCCGGAGACCGAGACAGGGTTGTGACGTGTTCGCCGAATCCAAACCGCCCAGGCAAGCCGGGGCTTAAGAAAGCGGCGGCAAGCCGCCGCACTCCATATGGGCCGCGCCGAGCGCACAGCTGTCTGGAACTAGGATGTCAACAAAGCCATTTCCGATGGTGTGATTTACCTGGCCGACTGAGTGCGTTCCTCTGATTTCTTGACGTGCGCTTCGAGAAAACTAGTCACCAGGCTCCACGCTTCTTTCGCTGCGACCGGATTGTAGGAAGGGCGTGCATCGCAGAAGAATCCGTGATCGGCGTCGGAGATGTCGACGTTGATGTGGGGCTTGCCCGCGGCTTTTACCGCATCGATCACGGAACGGATTTGGTCCTGGGGGATGTGCTTGTCGAGCCCGCCCCAGAAGAAAAGCATCGGGCCATGAAGATTCGCGGCGCGAGGAAGTAAAGCTGGAGCGATGCCGCCGCCGTAAAACGAAATTGCGCCACGCAACGTAACAGTGGCATTGGCGAGGAACGAAACGCGTCCTCCCATGCAGAATCCGATGCTGCCGATGCGATCTGGCACCACGTGGCTGGAATCGCGCAGCCATTCGTAGGAGGCGCGGACATCGTCGGCAAGTCCTTGCTCGGTGAGAGCTTTCATGTGGGGCATCGCTGACGGAAAATCGTCGTAACGCACTTCCAGGCCTGGCGCAGCTGAGCGATGAAAAAGTTCCGGGGCGATGGCGACGTAACCTTCCCGAGCGATTCGTTGAGCGACATCGCGAATATGGGCGTTGACGCCGAAGGCTTCCTGGAAGACGAGCATTCCGGGAAACGAACCCTTTTCTTCGGGACGAGCGACGAATGCTTGCATCGAACTGCCGTCGGCGACCGCCAAGGTGTGCTTATCGGTAATTACGTTTGGCATTTTCATTCCTTTCCAGATGCCTTCGCTGCTTCCAGTCTAGGATAAGTCTACCGGCACAGAATCCGAAGCTCAGATACGAACATCAGTTAGACTGGCAGTCCGTGCTGCTGTGAATATTTCGGAGGAACGCTTATGAGCTTGTATGAGTATGTGACGCTGGGACGTTCAGGCCTGCGGGTGAGCCCGCTTTGCCTAGGTGCGATGACGTTTGGCACCGAATGGGGATTCGGCGTTGATGAGAATGTCTCGCGGGCGATTTTCGATCGCTACATCGAACTCGGCGGAAACTTTGTGGATACGGCGGATGCCTACACGGCAGGGAAGAGCGAGGAGTTGACGGGGAAATTTATCGTCGATCGTCATCTGCGCGATCGCGTGGTGCTGGCGACCAAATTTACATTTAACACCGATCCGGGGAATCCGAATGCGGGCGGCAACGGGCGCAAGAATATTTATCGCGCGCTGGAAGGCTCGCTGCGGCGGCTGAAGACGGATTACGTTGATCTTTACTGGCTGCATGCGTGGGACACGGTGACGCCGGTGGAAGAAGTGATTTCGACGATGAATGATCTGGTGCGGGCGGGGAAAATCCGGCATTACGGATTTTCGGACACGCCGGCGTGGTATGTGGCGCGCGCGCAAACGCTCGCTGAATGCGAGGCGACGGAACCGCTGATCGCGCTGCAACTGGAATATTCGCTGGTGGAGCGAACGATCGAGCGCGAACATGTGCCAGCGGCGCAGGAACTCGGGCTCGCGATTTGTCCGTGGAGTCCGCTGGCAGGCGGATTTCTGAGCGGAAAATATAAACGCGAGGCGAGCGGCCACAACGGAGAGGGGCAGGGGCGGCTGACGACGCCGGGGGGAAGTCCTTTTAATCGATTCTCTGAACGTAACTGGCGCGTGCACGATGCATTGATGGAAGTGGCGAAGCAGTTGGGCAAGCCGGCGGCACAGGTGGCGCTGAACTGGGTGGCGACGCAACCGGGAATCACGTCGACGATTGTGGGCGCGACCAAGGTGGCGCAGCTGGATGACAATTTGGCGTCGATCGATTTTGCGATTCCCACTGATCTGCGAAAGCGGCTCGATGAAGCGAGCGCGTTGGAGCCGGCGCAGCCTTATATTTTCTTCGGCGGTGAAATTCAGACGCGCATCGCGGGCGGAGTGCCGGTGCATCCGTGGATGCCGGCGCGGATGTACAGTGTGCCGGTGAAGATGGCTGCGAAGGTGAGCGGCAAGGAGCAATAGTCTCGGCGCGGGTGTGATATCCGGTGGGGACGCGCTGATGTTTGCTGATGACTTTCAGGGCGCACGAGATTCCGTCGCGATTCAATATTGCGGAGTGGTTTCTGGACCGTCCGGCGGAGGCGCATCCGGAAAGAATTGCGATTCTTGGCGAGCCGCGGGCGGTTTGTTACGGGGAGCTTCGCGAGCTGGCGAACCGTGTGGGGAATGCGCTTTTGGCCAGCGGGTGTGCGCGCGGCGATCGTGTGCTAATTGTGTTGCGCGATTCGGCGGAATTTATCGCGGCGTTTTTTGGAGCAGCGAAAATTGGCGCGATTCCGGTTCCGGTTAATTCCTTCGCTCGAACTGGCGATTATTCGTTTTATATTTCGGATTCTGGAGCTTCGATTGCGATTGTTGATGAGGCTGCGCTGGGTGAATTTTCGGCGGCGGCTACGGCTCTAGGTGCGGCGATCAAGGTGAGGGTTGTTGTCGTGGGGGAAAGCTCGGGTGCTGATGGTGCGCCGATAGTGTGGGCGAAGTGGATTGCGTTGGCTTCCGCTGAACTTTTGACGTGTGCGACGGCGGCAAGTGATCCGGCTTTTCTCTTGTACACCTCGGGAAGCGGAGGGCGGCCGAAAGCGGCGGTGCATCAGCAGAAGGACATGCTTGTTGCGACGCGCAGTTATGCGGAAGGCGTGCTGGCGATTCGCGGGGATGACCGTTTCTTTTCGGTGTCGAAACTTTTTTTCGCTTATGGGCTTGGCAATGGGATGTATTTTCCGCTGTTTGCTGGCGCGAGCATGGTGCTGAATCCGGAGAAGACGCGGGTCGAGCGGGTGGCGGAGCTTGTTGCGCGACATCGGCCGACGATTTTCTTTGGGGTGCCGACTTTCTACGCGGCGTTGCTGGGAGAATTCAACCGCGGGTTGGCTGTCGATTTGTCGTCGGTGCGGCTGGCGGTTTCTGCGGGCGAACCGTTGCCTGGGGAAGTATTTGGGCAATTTCGAGAGCGATTCGGGATTGAGATTCTCGATGGGATTGGTTCCACGGAGATGCTGCACATTTTTATTTCGAATCGGCCGGGGGGCGCGCGGGGTGGGACGTGCGGAACACCTGTTCCTAATTACGAGGTGCGAATCGCGGACGATATTGGGCAGGCGTGCGGAGCCGGCGAAATCGGGAATCTGTTCGTGAGGGGAGAGAGTGCGCTGGCTGAATACTGGCAGAAGCCGGAGTATACGGCGAGAGTGAAGTCGGCGGATGGCTGGGTGGCGACCGGGGACAAATTCTTTTGCGATGCGGACGGCTATTATCATTACAGCGGACGCAGCGACGACATGATGAAGGTGTCGGGGATGTGGGTTTCGCCGATTGAGGTTGAGAATGCGCTACTTGGTGACGAGCGCATCGTGGAGGCGGCCGTTGTTGGCGTGGCGGATGGTGCTGGACTTGTGAAGCCGGTCGCTTATGTTGTACTGACAGCGGGCACCCGGCCGGATCCGGATATTGCGCATGCTATTCAGGAGTCCGTGCGGGCGAGGCTGGTGCATTACAAATGCCCGCGCGAATTTCATTTTGTCGCGGAGCTTCCCAAGACGGTCACCGGAAAAATTCAGCGATATCTTTTGCGCGATTTGCAGAGGAAAGAATAGACTCCGGCTTCGGTCGGTTTCGACGGTTCTGTGCCGTCGCACGGGAACACGCGTTGAAGAACACGCCCTGCATGTGTCTCATCTCGTCGGGATCGGATCGTGCAGAGCAGTTTGTTATCGAGAGCGTCGAACCGTCTCGTTGGGATACGTAATCCGCGCGCCGCGAATAAACGCAAATGGGGTGATTTTGTGAGGCTGTGCGCGTGTGGCGCTGACGATGTGTTTGACGGGGATTTTTCGCACCGAGAGCGCGTCGGCGATAAGTGAACGATGGCACCGCCAGGGAACTGCTTCAGCGCACATCAGCGCGCACGGTTTCGTTTTTGCGAGCTTAGTGGCGCGGTCGAGCGCGGCCTCAAATTCGGGAGTCTGCATGTAGTCCGCGAATCCGCGGAATCCTGAATTGCGCCAGCCCAGGTTGATCGAGTCTTTAGCAGGATGTCGCAGGCCACCGAGTTTCTTGAGGTGCGTGTATCCGATTCCTGAGCGGCGCAACGATTCGGCAAGCGACTCGCGATTGAATTGAGGATTGTGGCGCGAGCGCGGAATCGTGCGAACGTCAATCACTCGTTTGACGCCATGCGCCTTCAAGAGGTCAATGAATTGCTCGATCGGCCTTGTGGAGTGCCCGATCGTGAACACTTCTAATTTCTTCGCTCTGTAACGTTCCGGCATACTCGCTAGCTCATCATATCCCTGTGATAGCCGCGACATCCTTTTGTTCTTTAGCAATCGCCGCAGGATAAGGATAATGGAGGCCGTGGGGCTGGGACCAGATGGATATCCTGCGCTCGGATGCCAAGAATTGAGAGAAGGTGGAGGATTACCCGGATGAGACGGCATGGATAAAATAGAGGCGCTGTTCTGGGACAACGGCGGCGTGATTCTCACGAACGGGTGGGATCGCGAAGCGCGAAAAAGAGCGGCCGATAAGTTTCATCTTGACTGGGATGATTTCTCCGACCGGCACGAACTGATGCTCAATGCTTTTGAGACCGGGCAGGCAACTCTCGATCAATACCTACAGCGCACGGTGTTCTACCGGCCGAGGGATTACAAGCCGGAAGACTTCAAGGCTTTCATGTTCTCGCAATCGCAGCCATTTCCGGAGGCTCTCGAGTTTTGTGGCAAGATTTCGGCTTCACGCAAATACATCATGGCGGCACTCAACAACGAGTCGCGTGAAATCAACGAGTACCGCATCAAGCAGTTCAAGCTGAAGAATTATTTCGAAGTATTTTTCAGTTCGTGCTATCTCGGCGTTCGCAAACCGGATATTCAGATTTACCGGCGCGTGATGGAAATCATGCAACGGCAGCCGTCCGCATGCGTGATGATCGATGACCGGGAACTGAACCTCGAATGCGCGCGTGAATTGGGCCTGCAAACGATTCAGGTAAACAACCTCGAACAGCTCAAGGCAGATCTTGCGAAGCTCGGCGTCACGGCCGACAAAAATTAGCCAGGAGGAATCGCGATGGAACTCGGAATGATTGGTTTGGGAAAGATGGGCGGATTCATGTCGGAACGGTTGATTCGCGGTGGCCACCGAGTGATTGGTTTCGATCGCGATCCGGCGGTGGTTCAAAAGCTCGCCGAGAAGGGCGCGGTCAGCGCGAATTCGCTCGAGAATATTATCTCGCAGCTAAAACCGCCACGCGCTATCTGGCTGATGGTGCCCGCGGGCGATCCCGTGGATCAAACGATCGCCGCGCTCGTGCCGCACCTTGCCCCCGGTGACACGATTATCGATGGCGGCAATTCGTACTACAAGGATTCCATGCGACGCGCGGCCGCGCTGGCGCCAAAGAAAATAAATTTCGTGGATTGCGGCACGAGTGGCGGCGTATGGGGAATCACGGAAGGCTACAGCATGATGGTTGGAGGTGATGCGGATGTGGTGAAGCGCCTCTCGCCAATTTTTGAGACGCTCGCGCCCGGCCCCGATAAAGGATGGGGGCGCGTGGGGCCCGCCGGCTCCGGGCACTTTGTGAAAATGGTTCACAACGGAATCGAGTACGGAATCATGCAGGCCTATGCGGAAGGGCTGGATCTCCTGCGTCACAAGAAGGAATTTTCGCTGGATCTTTTACAGGTAGGCAAAATCTGGCAATTCGGCAGCGTGATTCGTTCCTGGCTGCTCGATCTTACAGTGGACGCGCTCTCGAAGAATCCCACGCTGAGCGGAATTGAGGGGTACGTTACCGATTCGGGCGAAGGACGCTGGACCGTAATCGAAGGCGTGGAGCTGGGCGTCCCCGTGCCGGTGATTTCCGGTGCGCTCGACATGCGTTTCCGGTCGCAGGATCCAGAGCCGTTCGCCAATAAGCTGCTCGCTATGATGCGTCACGAGTTCGGCGGGCACGCGGTGAAGACTGCGAGTACAAAATAAACAATGTTTTTCGAAAGCCGGATTTATCCAACCACCGAAGAGATGAGCGAATCGGCGCTCGATGAAATTCGGCGCATCGTGAATGACGCCGTGTCGAAACGAGGCCGATTCTCAATAGCTCTGTCTGGCGGCCACACGCCCGCGAAGCTCTACGCACTCTGGGCGGAAAAATACAAGACAGAGACGCCCTGGGATCGCGTGCATCTGTTTTTCGGCGACGAGCGATTCGTGCCGGAAGACGATCTTCTCAGCAATTACCGAATGGCGCGGCAAACACTGATCGATCATGTGCCGATTCCGAAGGAAAACGTACATGCGATGCTGACGAATTTTCCTTCACCGGAAAAAGCGGCCGAAGCCTATGAAGTGGAGCTGCGTAAATTCTTCGGCGAAGGCGCACCGGCATTCGATGTTCAACTGCTGGGACTGGGCGTCGAGGGACATACGGCTTCTTTATTTCCTGGTTCGCCGGCTCTCGACGAGCAGCGGCGCTGGGTGCTGGCGGTTACGGCGCCTGCCGAGCCTCCGCAGCGGCTCACTCTGACTCCTGTCGTCTTGAATCAGGGACTCAACACATTTTTCCTGGTCGCCGGAGAAGACAAACGTGAAATTCTGACGGCGCTTCGAAGCGAACCTCAAAACGTGCAGAGCAAATATCCGGCAGGCAGGATTCGTCCCGCTCGAGGCGTGGTCTGGTATCTGGATCAGGCCGCAGCGGGATGACGCTGGTTAAATTCTCTTGAGCCAGTTCGGGAACTTGCGCAAAAACGGGAAGTGAACCGCTCGGTACGCTGCCCCAGCGTGAAATTCTTCGATAGATACGAATCTGTTTTGGATGCTCATTCGTAAAATTCAAGAGCTGTACTTCGCTCGACTTTCGGTACAGTTTCGCCTGTCATTGCGTACCATTGACCCCGTTCGGTTCGCCCTTTACGATGCGTTTTCGAATTCAAAACGATTCGGAATGAGGGCTTTCGCCCCGTGTTTCGTATCAATTGCGCGGGGAGTACTTCAGGATGTCGCTACTCGATCTACCACGAGATATCAGAAGCCGGCGCAAACGACGCGGACCGCGGATGAATTCGCGCGTGCCGATAGCGGTGGAATGGAACGGAGGAAGCGGAACGCTCCATTTTGAAACAAGCTACACGCGAGTTGTGAATTCCTACGGCTGCCTGCTGGTGAGTCCAAAGGAACTCGACTTGCAGCAGAGAATCCGCGTTACGAATCTCGCCACGAGCCAAAGATCGGAAGCGGTGGTGGTTTGGAAGGGAATGCAGCGGCCGGACGGTTGGGACCTGGGGGTAGAGTTCATTTCGGCCGATTTAGAGTTCTGGGGTGTTGAGCTTTGAAAATTGACAATCTGAAATTAGCGCCTGGAAAGCCAGGAACGCCGCAGGTGAAAACTGTGGGGGCGCCCGTAAAGCCCGGCGGGGCTGCACCCAAGCCGAATCCGGGCCCGATCGCACCGGCGCAGGGCGCCGCGGGAGTGCGGCAGGCGGTGGCTGGCGAAGAGCGGCGGCGCAGCCAACGCGTGCTTCTGCGGGTGCGGGTGAATATCCATGTTGCGCTCGGCGGCAAACATTCCACATTTGAAGTGACCACGCTGAGCGTGAATGACCACGGAGCGCTCATCGCAATGCCACGCAGCCTGGCGCTCGATACTCAGCTGGTTCTCGAACACGCGCTCACGAAAAGGCAGGTGGCATGCAAAGTAGCTCGCGTGCCACGAGAGATGCCGGAAGGATTTCACACACCGCTGGAATTTGACGCGACGGAGCCGAACTTCTGGGGGATTGCGTTTCCGCCGGCCGATTGGCGTCCGCCGGATGATTTTTAATGCGTCTGCGCGTCTTGTCCGCGCGGAATGAGATAGGGAGCCCACTGCTAGGGATAGTAGCTAGGAAGAGAACGGCAGTTTCGTTAGATCGAGATTCCCGCCTGAAAGAATAATTCCAACCTTCTTGCCTTCCGCACCCAGCTTGCGGAAAAGCGCTGGGCCAGCCGCTACTGCGCCGGAAGGCTCGACCACCAATTTCATCCGTTCCCAAAGGAGAAGCATCGCTGAAATAATTTCTTCTTCTGTGAGCGGGCAGATCTGGTCCACGCGCTCGCGAAGCACCGAAAAAGTGAGCGGGCTGAGCACCGCGCGCAAGCCGTCAGCAATCGTCTCGTTTGGCGAGCCAGCTTCGATTCGCCCTGATGCGAGCGAACGGTACGCGTCGTCGGCATTGCTGGGTTCACCCGCTGCGACGCGAATTTTGGGGCGCACGCTTTTCGCTGCAATCGCGGTACCGCTCAGCAGGCCTCCGCCGCTCACCGGAGTGCAGATCACATCTAGATCAGGGATTTCCTCCAGCAACTCGAGCGCGGCGGTTCCTTGCCCGGCCATCACGCGCACGTCGTTGTAGGGATGCACGAGATGCGCGCCGGTTTCCTTCATGACGCGCGCCGCGGTGGCTTCGCGCGACGCAAGGGTGGGCTCGCATTCTGTGATTTTGCCGCCATAACTTTCGACGGCGCGTTTTTTTGTGGCGGGCGCGTTTGACGGCATGATGATGAACGCTGGAACTCCGCGCCAGCGCGCCGCCAGCGACAACGCTGCGGCGTGGTTGCCCGACGAAGGTGCCACGACCCCGTTGCGAGCTTCTTCATCGGTGAGCGAAAAGACTGCATTTGTTGCGCCGCGTATTTTGAACGAGCCGGTTTTTTGCAGATTCTCGCATTTGAAATAAAGGCGTGCCCCGGCGATTTCATCGAGTGATGTGGAGGTGAGGACGGGAGTGCGATGGATTCGGGGCGAAATTCGGCGGTGCGCAGCGCGGATCGCTTCGATATCGGGAACGAGGATTTGAGTCTGTGTCGCCATGGTACAAGCATGTGCATTATGGCACATCTCGTCGGATGCAAAAACGCTCCGCGTATGCTCGTCGCGCAATTTCCTGCGCGAAAAAACATTAAAATCCTTGACTCGTTTGCGGGGCGGTGCGATTCTCGGCAAACCCCTTCTGGAAGAAATTCCTCTGACATTTCAATTGCCGCGCCCAGGAGGCACTATGTC
Organism: uncultured Acidobacteriota bacterium; assembly: GCA_963721825.1. Lineage (GTDB taxonomy): Bacteria > Acidobacteriota > Terriglobia > Acidiferrales > UBA7541 > Palsa-295. The sequence continues at coordinate 130,302 of CAVRLE010000008.1, forward strand.
CAGCAGCGAACGCCGTATCGCACCCCGAAAGGTTTTCTCGATTCCAATCCGCATTCGGCCGCTCATAGCCGAATCTCTGTCCGTAGCGGCAGGCTCGACGGCTTTCAGGAATGTGACCAGCAGCAACATCGCACCTGGCGGTTCCGTTGCAGTCAGTCAGATGAGCTCTGCTCCCGCAGGATCGAGACCTGCTCGCGTGCTCGACATGCAGGAAGGCGAAACGGTGAATCTGTCCGAGCGTGGAATCTATTTCAAGACTGCGCAGAAGGTGAAAATCGGGGAGGCGATGGAGCTTTATTTCACGCTGCCGCGTGAATTGACGGGGCGAAGTCCCGAGCCGGTGCGATGCAGCGCGCGCGTCGTGCATGTCGAACAGTACTCGGATGAGCGGGGATGGACGGGAGTCGGCGCGTCCGTCGAGCAGTTTGAGCCGCTCCAGCGATTTCGGACCTGGGATAATTAAGTTCTGGGACGCGGCCTACTTACTCGAATGGCCGCTTGCTGAGAACGTGATTTTGGCGACGGTTGTGTTGGCGAAGCGATCCGAGACTTGCACCGCGATGGTGTGCTCGCCTGGTGCAAGACCGCCGAGTTGAATCTTGTAGGTTTCTTTCAGCGAGTCTGAGAGAAGTCCGGTCGGAAACACTACCAGCCAATCGCCTGCGTCCACGCTGTACTGTGCATGTTCGATCGCGGCCGATGAACCGACAGCTTCGAAGGTGACCGTTGCTGTGGGTGAATTCGATTGCGCGTGAAGATTTTCGATGCGCGGCGGAGTGTTTGCGATTTCGAAGCGGTCCGCTTCGCGTTCATTGGACAGCGCCTGGTCCGGTGGATTTGACGGCGAATCCGAGCCCACAATCTTCAAGTAATAGGCCCCGTCCGGCATCGTCGTGGTATCCCAGGAATAAAAGTGCTGGGTGATTTTGTCCTTCAGCAAGCGCCAGTTTTGCTCGCCTTCGCCGCGGTAGTACACCGAGAAGACCAGATCGTCGTCGTTGTCGTCGTGCGCGGTCCATATGACGCTTTGATAGCCCCTATCCTGAAATCCCTGCGGCGGCACATCGATCTTCTGCGGCAACTGAGGAGGAGAAGCAAAATTTACGACGCCCTGGCGCTGCGGCATTTTCACCTGAGCGGGAATCGGGCTTCCGGGACCGGAGATCTGCTGCGCAAATCCTTGAACGCGAACGCCGGGGTCCTGGACGGCAGCGTCGTCAATTACAGGCGCTACGTTCTTGGGTTGATATGCGAGGCTCACCCAGGAAACATTCGGCGCACCGCCGTGGTCGGTGTCTAGAAATACGGCCTTCCACTGGGCGAAGCGCGCAGGCGGGCAGTTGATTGTTTCTCCGGAGGCATTCTTGTAAGGGCCTGACCATGCGCTCCAATTCTTCTCGGGACTGGAAGTGTTTCCTGAGCGCACATAAAAGGCCACTTTGCCGGAAGTCGCGCCGTTGTCGCCCCACCAGGTGAGCCGGCCCCAGTGCGAGAAAATCTTGGCGTCGAAAGTGTCGGATTCAAAACTTCCATCGGATTCAAATCCAGGGCCCATCGTAAATATTTTTCCGGGGTTTGCGGTGGCGACAAAAATCTTGCCGCCGGCTCCGGCGATGAGACTGGTCACTTGCGCCGAAGCTGTTTTTGCAACGGTCGAATAAATGTTCTGGCTGTCCAATTCGATGATGGCGCCTTTGTTTCCCGTGCCCAGCAGAATTTTTCCGGCTGGTGAAAGTGCCATTGAAAAAGCGAGTTCTTCGCGCGAGGTCCAAAGAGACTCAGGCGAACCGTCGGAACTAATTTTTATGACTTCGGACCCGCCGGAGGTGGATGGAAAAAACGAGAACGGCGCTTGATTCTGTGTTTGCGCTTGAATCTGGGCGATGGAGATGCCGGATTGCTGCGGAGTGGTGATCTGCGGCTGCGCAGGCTGCGGCAGGATCACGGCCGGAACGCTGGGAGTTGGCGGGCGATTTTTTTCACCGATGGCGCTTGCGTAAAGATTTCCGGCGGGATCCATCAGAAGGCTGGTCACTTCCTTCTTGCTGGTTTCGTAGACGACGAATGACGCGCCTGCGTCGGGTAAAGCGGCGCCATTCTTGCGCGCGACTTCGATCCGCAAGATGAGGCCGTTGGGATCGGTGCCGACAAGCAGATTGCCTTTCGCATCAAACGCCAGCGAGCGCGCGTGCCGCTCGTCGCTCTGGTAGAACGGTTTGCCTTTGCCATCTGGTCCGACGACGAAGATCTGGCCGGAATCGCCGGTGGCGACGAACAGCGAACCGTTCGAATCGATCGCGAGCGCCCAAATGTATTTTGTCTTTGGCTCGAAGAAGACGCTCTTCTGGCCGTCGGGGGTTACTTTGTATACTTTGCCGTCGGGCGAAGTGCCAACGTAGAGATTGTCGTGGGAATCGAAAACGATGGCTTGCGCCGCGAGCTCGGGAGATTCAAAAACCGTGGACGGTTTTCCGGCGTCGTCGAAGCGAAGCACTCTCGCGTCGGAGCCGCCTGCAGCGTAGAGCCGGCTTTTGGAATCGAGGCGAAGCGTCCAGAGATAAGCAAGATTTGGATCGGAGAAAGAAGTGAAGCGCGGCGCCGGCATCAACTTTCCGTCGCTGCGAATCGCGACGCCCTTCGCGGTGCCTTTCTCGAATTCGCCGGAGTCAGATTGACGCCAGGTGCGCGTGTGCTCGGCTCGCGCTGGAATCGCGGACATTGTGTTCAGCCCAGCAAGCAGCGCGCACACGAGAATCGTTCGCCGTAGTCTCAAAACAACATCTCCTTTTGGCCCGGAAATCACTTGACCGTGATCGTCAGCGAGCGCTCACCGGCGATCACCTGGTGCATCTCGACAGACCATTCGCCGGCTTTGGATTGACCGAGCAGCCGCGCGCCGCCGAAACTCTGGCGCTGGTCGAGGACGTTGATGGCGGAAGAAGGCGCGTTGGGCATTTCCTTGTCTTCGACGAGAAGCGTGGGCGTTGACTGGAACAGTGTGGCGTAGAGCCGGTCGTTCTGGCGTTCACGATTGATCAGATTGATAAGTTCTTCGAGGCCGGGAAGCTGCGTCTGCGAGTTGCCGGCGAGCATTTGCACGTTGCGATTGAGAGTTTCCGCATCGCTCACCACGAGCTGCAGAGTGCCGTGCGCCGATTGCGCCGGAATCGTTACCGGAATTTCCTTGATGAACGGCGCGCCGCGGTAGGGGCGCAGCTGTACTTTCACTGCGACGGTTTCTCCCGGCCGCACTTCGCTCTTTTCAATCCAGGCGTTGTCGATGGTGGCGACGCGGCGTTCCGGCATGGTGGTGACGCGAATCTGAATGTGCGATAAATGCGGAAGCTCATACGGGTTCGAATAGACGCGTGCGAAAGCACCCTGCACGGAAGTGGCTACGAAGAATCCCGTCGGAACCGGCGCGTCGGTCGGAGCGAAGAGGTCTTCGAGCCGCACCGGCGTGTGGCCTTTGATGTCGATCGAGCCTTCGAGCGACAGCGTGGATCCCTCGCTGTAGGCCGGGCTGGCGACAATTCCGTTGAAGGTCGCCATAGCCACGAGCAGCGGCGTCAATTGCGGGCTTTCGATCACTTCGAAATGAAAATTCTTCTCACCCGACGGAGTGGCAAGTTGCACGTCCATCGGAATCATCGCAGGGCCCGGGCCGATTTTGCCCATCACAGCCGTGAGGCGATCCTGCGTCAGCGTGCCAATCGTGCCGCCAGTGGACATCACTTTCGTCGAAGCCATTGATGACGCCAGCGTGAGAATCACATGCCCGCGTGTGAGCGGCATGGCTACCGCACCGAATCCAAAAATCGGATGCCCGCAGGCGAAAACTCGATCGGCATCTATCAGCGTTACCGTGCATCCGGGAGCGATCGAAAGATCTCCGCGAACGAGTTCCATGCCAACCATATCACCCGGTTTGAGGTTGGCATCTTCGGGCGACGGAGCCGCGGTGCCGCCGGCCATTGCCGTCATGCCCCAGGCAGAAAGCTGTCTTCCGAATTGCGCGAGGGTTTCAGGATAAAGGCCGGTTGAAATCATCGGAGTTTCAATCGGCACGAGAAACTGCCCGCCGCCAGCGCCGGTCTGATGAGCATAATTTTCGGGTAGAGGGATACGCGCATCGGAGGTCGAGGCGGGATTTGCGGGCGTCGCGCCAGGCATCGGGCTCGCGGGAGTGGCCGCTGCCTTTTCCACGTCCAGCATATTCTCGATCGGAGTGACGCCGCCGATCGCTTCTTTCGTAAAGATACCGAGTTTCAGCGAAAGCGCTCCGGCGAGCTTTCCGTCGAAGTAGACCGGGCTGCCGCTCATTCCGGCGACCACACCGGTGCGCTCGACTTTCTCTCCGACCAACTTTACTAGAATCACGTCCTGCTTCGGACCGAGCGCATTGTGCAGCGTACCGAGGACTACTAGATCCATTTTTTCGATCTGGTCGCCCTCGAAAATCGTGTAAGCGACGCCTTTCATGCCCGGCTGAATCTGGCTGAGGGGCATGATTTCAGGAGAATCGCCGGCGTTAAGAGGAAGCGAGCAGACAAACAGGACAGCAAGGGCCGCCATCCACAGCCTTCTAAAAAGCATGATCATGGAACCTCGATGATACGCGGAGGCAAATCCAGAAGCAAACGAGGGAACTTCCGTGCCACTTCTCAAGTTTCCCGTCGACGCGGTCTCTGCGCCAGTGCCGGTTTTGTTGCGATTAGAAATTACGTAAACCATGATTCTGTGGGACTTAGTCGAATTTCTGAATTGCACAATGTTACTATTAGACATCTGCTCGCAGTCGATGGGTAGTTGGCGGAGGCCTTCGCTCCGCGCCACCAACCCCTGCCTAGTAGTTGCAGCATGCAATTTCATGGCCCAAGGATGACGGTAGCAAGATGCGAAAAGCTATGCAAACGGTTGTTTGCCCTCGATTCCTGCAAGCCAGCTGGAACCCCTACTACAGTTCACAGCTATAAATATTGCCAATCGAAATTCAAAAACAGGCATCTGACTCTAACCGGGAGGAACCTACAGTGAGCGAACATTATCACGATGCCAGTGATCTTCATTTTCTCAAGGAAATGGGGAAGCTGGCACCGACGGACTTCAAGGCATGGCTCGGGCTCAACAATATTGTCGGCAGCGAGAATGGAGAAATCCCCAAGAAATACAGGGAACTGATCGCCATCGCCGTAGCATGCACAACACAGTGTCCTTACTGCATCGAGGTGCATTCAAAAGCGGCAAAGGCGGCCGGAGCGACGCGGGAAGAGATCGCCGAATCGGCATTTGTCGCGGCAGCGTTGCGAGCCGGAGGAGCAGCGACGCATGGGGCGATGGCGCTCAAGTTTTATGACGGAGAATAAAGTTGCGGTAGAGCAGGAACGCAAAAGCTGCGTGTTAGAATCGCGCGGTGAGTAAGAAAACGATTTCTCCCGGCGGAAATGTGACCGGCGTTGTTGAATTACCGGGCGACAAGTCTATTTCGCATCGGTATGCGATCCTGGCGGCGCTGGCGGAAGGGCGCAGCGAAATATTCAATTACGCCACGGCGGCCGATTGCCGAAGCACGCTCGAATGCTTGCGAAAGCTCGGCGCTGAAATTGACGCGACTCGGGAACGAATCCGAATCACTGGACGCGGTCTCGACGGGCTGAAGTCGCCGAAACGGGCGCTCGACGCGGAAAATTCCGGCAGCACGATGCGAATGCTTTCGGGGGTGCTGGCCGGCCAGAAATTTACTTCGATCATTACGGGCGATAGCTCGCTGCGAAAACGGCCGATGAGGCGCGTGGCTGAGCCGTTGCGGCAAATGGGCGCGGAGATTCGGGGGAGTGATGGAGACCTGGCGCCGCTTGAAATCCGCGGCGGAAACTTGCACGCGATTGATTATGCGCTTCCGGTACCAAGCGCGCAGGTGAAATCCGCAGTATTGCTCGCCGGCTTGTACGCCGACGGTGTGACTGCGGTGCGTGAACCTGTTCGCACGCGCGACCATACCGAGCTTGCGCTGCGTGAGTTTGGAGCGACGGTCGAGACCGTGAAAGATTCCATTCGCATTCAACCGCGACCAAAACTCGTCGCGCGACAATTGAAGGTGCCGGGCGATCTTTCCGGCGGGGTATTTCTAGCAAGCGCCGCGCTTATTCTCCCCGATTCGTCCCTTATGCTGCATAACGTGGGGCTGAATCCCACGCGAGCGAAAGTGCTCGATTTTCTGATTTCCATTGGAGCGCAAATCAATCTCGCTTCTGTGCAATTGCAAGATGGCGAGCTCATCGGGGATTTGTCCGTGCGATATTCGCAGCTTTCAGGTGGAAGTATCGCTGGAGCGCAAGTGGCTGAAATGATCGACGAATTGCCGATGCTTGCGGCGCTCGGCCCGTACACGGAGAAGGGAATTGAGATTCACGACGCAGCGGAATTACGCGTGAAGGAAAGCGACCGGATTGCGACGCTCGCGACGGGGTTACGCCAGTTGGGCGCGGACGTGGAAGAATTTCCGGACGGGCTTCGAGTGGCAGGCCGCTCGGCTGGGAAATTGCACGGGGCGAAAGTGGATCCGCAAGGCGATCACCGCATCGCCATGGCGCTTTCGGTGGCGGCTCTGGGCGCGGAGGGTGACACAGTAGTGCGCGACGCGGAATGTGTGGGTGTTTCTTTTCCGGAATTTTTCGAGACGCTCGAGCGGTTACGCGGCGCCGGGGCGTGAGGAACTCAAGACGACTTGCGCAGGTAGATGGTGCCGTAACTCGTTGTGAGAGTAATCCGTGGGCCGTGTGAGCCAACGGTTCCGTTCAGGCGCCCCGTGTCGCTTTCGTTCGCGAGTTTGAGTGCGGCATCTTCGAAATCGCTCTGCACTTCTCCAGAGCGCGACGAGGCTGCAATCTGAAAGCTTGAATTCGACGGAAGCGTAAGATCGATTTCGCCCGAATCATTCACCACATTGATATCTTCGCGCGGGGGATCGGAGTAGCGGACTCTGATATCGCCGTGCGCGTTCGAAACGTCGAGCTTTCCAGCAACATTCTCGATGTCCATGTCCTGATTGTGTGTCGCAATCCTCGCGGAACCAGCGACGTCGGAAATTTCGATGTCGCCGGAATCGAGCTCGAGCTGGCCAGTTAGGTGCAACAGCGTGATATCGCTCCGCTGCGATGCGTAGTGGGTGGTCTTTTTCACGTTGCGAACGCGAATCGGCCCGAAAAAATCGCCTTCGAGTAAGGCGTCACCGCCCACATCGGAAATCTCAATCTGGCTGCCTTTGCCGCTGATGCGCACGTTGCCGGGAGCATCGGAGATTCGTACATTGCCTTTCAGGAGCTGGACATTCACATCGGAACCGGCGTCGTGAATCTCGATGTCGCCATTTTGCGTGGTGGCGGTGACGGTGCCAGCGATTCCGGAAATCTTGATATCGCCGCGAGCGCTCGTCGCGGTTAGCGAGACACTCTTCGGCAGCTCCACATCGAGGTCCACTGAAATATTGCCACCGGCTCGATCTTGGTCCACCGGGTGAACGAGATATGCGCCACCAGAATGCTCGATCACCACTCGAACTTCTTTCATTTGCTCGCGCGCCGACGATTCATTCGGCGCCGATCCGGACTTGTTCACTTCCACCCGGATTTCATTCACATCGCCGGCATGAATCGTGAGATCGCCATGGCCGGTCTGCACGGTGACTTGCGCGCCAGCAGGAATGGACTGCGGGGGAATCACTTCCATGTCCGAGTGTCGATGCGAGAAAAGGCCGATGCCATCCACTTCGAGTCCCGGATGCTTCATATGAATGTAGTCCACCACCCAAATCCAGCCGAGTACGACGACAAGCAGCACAAGCAATACCGCTTCGCCGCCAGAGAGGACACGAGGCCGAGTGTGTCCCGTGCGCTGCGCGGAAAGATGGTCAACCAACTTCGCAATACCCCAAATGATGAGCAACAGCGGCCAGTAGCGAGCGATCAGATGACCGATGCCGAGTTCTGGAATGTAGCGATGCAGAAGGAAGAGAGCCCCGAGAAGAATCAGAAGCAAGCCGGCAAAGATGGAGCTTCGCTGCGGTTGCTGGGGCAGTTCGCCGTTGCTCACGCGCTCCTCACGAACCGATGTGCCCTTCGCGAGAGGCCATGGCCTGGGCGACGAGAACGATGCCGGCGACGATCAGCAGAACCGGCCAAAGTTCTCCGATGCTGAAGCGCGTATATTGGCGGAGGAGGAAAAGAGCGCCGATGGTGATGAGCATCACGGGGCCCATCAATCCGCGAATGCGGCAGTTGGGGCAGGTGCAGCGAGTTTTAAGTTCGTCCGGCATGCGTGCGCTCCTAAGCGTTCCTTCGCGTGCGGTCCCAGATGATCCAACCGCCCAGCGCGATCAGGCCGATGGGCCACGCTTTCTCGAACCAGTCGGCCTGCAGCAAACCGAAATTCGAAAGAAGGAAAAGCACGCCCAATAGAATCAGGACAAATGCGCCAATGGGCCGCGCGTTTTTTGCTTCGACGATCGCGCCAGGCTCAGCTTGTCCCAGCTGGCGCGCCTTCGCGACACGGTAGGAGTCGATCGGCATGTAGCAATAGAAGCAGCCGAGGGCGATGCCGAGGAACGCAATATATCCGCTGGGCATGTCACTGCTGACTCCGGCGATAAGGCCGCCGAAGACAAGAACCTGGATGAGCGCTTTGACGTATTCGCCGTTGTAGACCGCGCCGAGTCCCGGAATAAAGCCGAGCGTTGCAGCGAGGCCCGGATTCACGTCCGGGCGGGCGCCGCCTGCTGCTGCGCCGGGGCCTCCGGGGCCGAGCGGAGCTGCGAGCAGATTCGAGAGGCAGTCCTCGCAATAAAGAGCGCCGCGCACTTCGCGCGTGCACTCCGCGCAAAGCGCTTTGCCGCAATTGCGGCAGTAGCCGGTGGCTTCGCGATCGGTGTGCACGGCACATGTCATTGAGGGCTCCTGGTGAGCGTTGCGATTGTGGAAGCGGGAAAAGTAGCAGGTATCAGCACTGCGAACATGTTGCCGCCGTGAACCTGGCTGCGGTCGCGCGGCGGATTCTTATCCGACTTTTGCTGCGGCGTGGAAGGATCCGGCTGCGATTGCTTTTGCTCAGGCGCAGGCGCTGAATTGGGCGAGGGCTCGGGGCCGGGCTGCAGCCGCGATTGGATTTCGTAAACCACTCGCAGGTCATTCACGAATTTTGCGCTGCGCGCGTAGGTGAGATGCACCTGGCGATTCGCCGAGCGCAAGAGGTTCGCGGGGCTCAAGTCGGCGCGCTTGATCTTTCCCGGCGTTATACCGGTGGAGTGGATCACTATAGTGAGTGACGCTGCGACCGTCACGATACCCATTGCAAACCGCGGTTGCCAGAGCATCGGCACCCAGGAGAACCAGTTCTTCCAGCCTTCTTTTTGGGTGCGCGGGCCAATCGTCGCGTCGACGATGTTTCGGATGAGCTGCGGCGGTTCTTCGATTTCGGCGAGCTGATGCATCTGGCCAACGAGTCTGCCAACGCGGGCAACCAATTGCGCGCAATCCGCGCAGCCGGCGGTGTGCACCGCAAACGCGGAGGCATCGGCGGCTGGAAGTTTGCCGTCGAGATATTCGCTGAGCCGTTCGTCCGAAATTTTGCAGTTCCAGTCCATTTCATTCACTCCGAATCTCTAAAACCAAAACCATCATGCCTGCCCTACGACGGCCGCACGCCCATCTCTTCCAGAACCCGCGCCAGCTCGATGCGCCCGCGATTGATCCTCGATTTTACGGTGCCTTCGGGCACTTCGAGCACGGTCTGAATCTCGTTGTATTCCAGACCCTGCAAATCGCGCAAGATCACCGCCTCGCGCAATTCGGGCGAAAGCCTGGCGAGTCCGCGCTGCAATTGCGCGCTCAGTTCGGAGGCTTCGGCAAGCCGGTCGGGCGTTCGCGCCTGCGAGTGCTTTTCCTCGAGCACGGGCATTGCATCGTCGATCGAATCCGTCACTCGCTCGTGGCGCGTGCGCCGGTAATGATCCACCAGCAAATTGCGCGTCACGCTGGTGAGCCACGTCGGAAACGCTCCGTACGCCGGCCGATAACTCGCCAGCGTGCGATAGATGCGCAGAAAAACCTCCTGGCTCAAATCCTGCGCGTCGGTTGCATTTCCCGTGAAGCGATAGCATATGTTGTATACGCGCCTCGCGTGCCTGCGCACGAGTTCCTCCCAGGCCGGCCCTTCGCCCCGGAGACATTGCTGTACCAGTTGAGCGTCGGGCTCCAATCTTCCTCAGCCTCGCGCGTTGGATCACCTTTCGGGCCTCAATCATGAAACGCAAAATGGGGTCGAAAAGTTCCACACCATCGCGATGCATCTTAGCCGTCCTGCGCGAAGGAACACAAGCCACGTCAGAGGCCGAAGAAACTGCGGCGAACGCCCGCCTTGAACTTTCTGAATGTAACTGTTAGCTTTTGCGACGAATGCCGCCCAAGCTTCGGAAGTACCTCACATTTGTCATCGTCGCGGTTGTTCTCGCTTTTATCGTCTACGAACTCGGGCATTCCGGCGCGCTGAAAAACTTCGATTGGCGCATGGTAGCTGAGTCGGTTCGTAACGCAAATCTTTCTCTTTTGCTGCTGGCGGTGGCGGCGATCTACGTCTGCTACGCGCTTCGGGCGCTGCGCTGGATGCAATTTTCACACGCGCTTGGCCGGACGCACTTCTGGAACGTGTATAAAGCGACATTGATGGGATTCACCTGTCTTTTTTTGCTGGGGCGTCCCGGGGAACCGATTCGGCCGGTGCTGATTGCTAAAAAGGATTCGCTGCCAGTGGCGGGGATGTTTGGCGTTTACTTTCTCGAGCGGATTTCAGACATTGCCGCGACGGCGGTGCTGGCCGGAGTTGCGCTGGCTCTCTTCCAGCAAAGTGGATTGGTGAATGAACGCACTGCGCACCTGCTGGTTTTCGCACGGTCGGTAGGACGGGCGTTGCTCTACGGGTTGGTTGTGGTCATCGCAATGCTGGTCTATTTCAAGTTTCATGGCGCGCGTTTGCTTACTGGCTTTTTGAGGAACCCGCGGTGGCGTACCGGATGGCGCGAGAAAATCGTTGTGCTCATAGAAGGATTCAGCGAGGGGCTGCAGGCAATTCGCACCTGGAACGATCTCTTCTTGCTGACTCTGTACACGGCTCTGCATTGGATTTTGGTGGCGTTTGTTTACCTTTGGGTTCTGCATGCGTTTGGCGGCCGGCTGGCAAGGCTCGGCTTTACAGATGCCCTGCTCGTTTTAGCCTTCGCGATGGTGGGATCGGTGGCGCAATTGCCGGGTGTGGGAGGCGGGGCGCAAGCCAGTACGATTCTTGTGCTGACGCTGATCTTTGGAGTAGAACATGAACCGGCCGTGGCCGCTTCGATGATTGTGTGGCTAATCGCGTTTGCAACTGTTTGTTTAGCGGGTATTCCACTGATGCTGAGTGAAGGCTGGTCGATGGGAGATTTGCGGCGGATGGTTCAGGAGCAGGAGCGGGCGAGCGAGGCGGTGTTGTTGGAGAACGCTGAACAACAACAAGCTACGCGGCCGGAAGAGAGTTCACGGTGAAGTGCCCGTTTTGCGCGCATCTGGATGACAAAGTGGTGGATTCCCGCGAGGCGCGCACCGGCGATCTGATTCGCCGCCGCCGCGAGTGTTTGAAGTGTAGCCGCCGCTTCACCACCTACGAGCGTATCGACGAAATTCCTTACATGGTCATCAAGAAGGATGGTCGCCGCGAGAAATTCGACCGCCAGAAGATTTTGCAGGGATTGCTGAAGGCCTGCGAGAAGCGTCCGGTGCCGGTAGGGAAGCTCGAGACGATTGTCGACGAAGCGGAAGCGTATGTTAGCGAAGCCCCGGAAAGGGAACGCACCACGTCCGAAATCGGCGAGCTGCTGATGAAAAGTTTGAAGAAACTCGACAAGGTGGCTTATGTGCGATTCGCGTCCGTGTATCTCGATTTCAAGGATGTGAAGGAATTTATGGATGAATTGAAAGGACTGCTGAAGGATCGCGCGAAAAAATAATTTCAGCTCCCCTACGCCTGCCAGACGCCTGCGGCGAATTTCTTGATTGTTTTGAATCCAAGATGCTCATAGAGCTGCACTGCTGAGGTATTCACTGCCGTGACTGTTAGCGACAGCCACTCGTACTTGCGGCGCAGCAGCGCGTGAATCGACGCTTCCATTAATGAGCGCCCGATGCGATGCCCCTGGTAGCCGGGCAGCACGCACACTTGCGTCGTATGTCCCACGCGTTCTTTCACCGTCGAAGTAAGAACCATGCCGACCAACCGATCCCCCGTTGCCGGACGAACGAGGAAGGAAGCTTCAGGCAAGAACTGACCGCATCCCGGCAGAATCACGATGTTGCGAAGGAATTTCATTCCGCCGGCTTCGGACCGGTATTGATCGTTGATCTCTCCATCCACGTGATTGGCGTAGGAAAGCTGAATCAACTTGGCGGCGGAATCGAATGCACGGTCACTCCACGGTTCCATGCGAAAAGCGGGCGAGAGAGGCTTTTCGCTCAACTTCGAATCTGCAAGGCGAAGCAGCATGAATTGCCGCGTGTGAAGGTGCATCTCCTTCGAAAGGAATGCCGGATCGAACTCGATGCCGAATGGCATCAACTGCGCCTCGATCCGTTCCAGGCGCGGCGTGGCGCGAAGCGCTGCCAGCATTTCGGTGAGAATCTCTTTTGGAATCGCCGATTGCGCGTAATCGGAGGAGACAAACAGGCCGCCGATCAAGCCTTTGTGATCCTCGAGCACGTAGAAGCCGTAACCCGCGGGGCGTCCGTTATCGAGCGCAAGGAAACCATTGAGCGAGCGGGAATCTATGAACTTGCGAATCAGATCGATCGAGGGGCGATAGTCCCAATGCAGTTCATCGCGCCAGTGGCGAGCTTCCTCTTGAAACAAAACGTCAAGGGTTTTCGAATGGACCTGCCGGAGGTCAACAATCTGCATGAAGGCCCGCGCCACTCCCGTAAGTCATTATAGTCGTGACGAGCGAAAGAACCCAAACGCGTCTCCCGGATAGAAACGCTGGCACGCGTCGAACGGGGATACCGAAAGAATTGTGCTAACATTCCTTTCGTCGAGGCGCGAAATTGCGCGCTCGCGCTCAACGGATGGCCGTCCTCTCAGAGCTACGCTATCCCACAACGCGCCCCGCCAAAGTTGTTTCTGCGCTGCTGGCGATAATCCTCTTTGGTTTTGTGTCGGTCGCTACAGTAGCGGGTTTTCTGCTTTATCAAATTCTGAAGCCCACACATTCCACAGCCTCCTCCTCTGACCTGAACGTGATGATGGGACATCCCATCCCGTTTTCCTTTCCCATCACCGGCCAACCAGAGCGGGAGGGTTGGTTTTTCCCGGGGCTGCGCGGCGCGCCCACGATTGTCGTGTGCCATGGGTATTTGTCGCAGCGCACCGATGTGCTGACGCTCGTATCGTCACTTCAGGATCATCAGTTCAACGTCTTCGTATTCGATTTCCTTGGGCACGGGTCGACGCCCGGTATTACCACTCTCGGCTATCACGAAACAGCCGAACTGGAAGCTGCCGTTCAGGCCCTTTCGACCCGCAATGATGTGGATCCGAAGCGCTTCGGCCTATGGGGCGTGAATCTAGGAGGCTTCGTTGCACTGGAAGTGGCCGCCACCGATCCCCGTGTTGGCGCCTTGATTGTTGACAACGCGTGGGACGACCCGCGCGACATGGTGCAAATAGAAGTAAAGCGCTCGGGACTCGCGGTGATTCCCTATGTGAATCGCTTTTCCGACTGGGGATTCCGGCTGATGAATTATCGCTTCCGTTCCCAGCAACCGATTTCGCTGCATCTGGCCAAAACGCAGGGAATTCCAAAGTTATTCATTCAATCGGACGACCGGCCTCAGCTCGCCGACGAAACCTGGAAGATCTTCTCACGCGCGCCGGAGCCTAAGCAGCTCGTGCGCGACCGGTTGAGCTACTCCGAAATGACCGACGATGATCGCCACGCCTACGAAGATCAGATCGTCAATTTCTTCCTGCAGAATCTGCCGCCCGTTTCGCGAACGAATCCCTAGCGTGCAGCAGGCAGCACCGGAACGTACAGAATTCCTTCGTAAGGCTCATCCAGCGCTCCCTGCACACGGGCCGCTTTTCTGATCTCGTCTAAACCTTGTGGCGTCGTAAGGACAAGCGCTGCGCCGACGTCATCCGCAGACCATTCCGCGAGTTCACGCCCGAGGTAGAAGTTGAGTCCGTATTGCCAGGAACGCGTTAGATGAAATGTGAAGACGCGATTCGGGTAGCGGTGATTGCGAAGCAGTTCGCCATGAAATCTTGCGGAAAGGAACGGGTCGAGCGCGGGTAAAACGCGCGCGCCGGCGAGTTCGACGCAGAGCGCTGCCAGAAAGAATGAAAGCAGCAACGCCTCACGGCCCCGACGAAAGCCCAGCACGACAATCGCGATGCCGCCTGAAATCGCGATGATTGAAACCTGCAAAATCATTTTTTCCGGAACATCGCGTGCGGCAGCGGGAAGTCGGTTTACCCAGTGAACCGCGGAAAGCGCCATCACGATCCATGTGACGCCGACCGCGATCAGGACACAGCGCGCCGAGGAAACAGGTGACGTTAGAATCCGGCGTTGTACTCCGACCGCAATCAACAAAGCGAGCGGAGGAATCGCGGGAAGGATATATCCCGGCAGTTTCGATTGTGAAAAGCTAAAAAATAGAAAAGGGAATATCGCCCAGCAAGCGATAAAGAATCCGGGCGAGTTGCTCCAGGATTTCTGCCGCCAGAGTTGCAGTCCTTCTTCGAACACCGGCCAAAGGCACGCAATCCACGGGAGAAGCCCGAGGAGAAGGATTGGGACAAAATACCAAAACGGCTGGCGATGCTGAAAGAGGGGAGTGAGGTAGCGTTCGAAATTGTGTTGAAAGATAAAAACCCGAAGAAAATCCAGATTGCGGAGCGCACAAAGCACGTACCACGGAAGGGCGACCAGGCAGAATGCGGCGATGGCGATTGGATGAGCCAGCCGAATAGCAGAGTACCAACGCGAGGTAGTGAGAGCCCAAATTGCGATCGCGCCAACCGCAAGCAGAATACCCGCCGGACCTTTGGCGAGAACTGCAAGCCCAAGCGACGCGCCGAAGAGTGCTAGCGCAAAGTGATCAGAAGGACTAGTGCCTGCCCGGTTGTCGCGTTCAAAACGCAAAGCCCCGCGACAACTTAGCGCAATCGCGCCGCTTGCCATCGCGACGGTGAGAGCGGCGCTGAACAACATGTCCGGACCTGCCGCTCGCGCGAACCCAATCGCAGCAATGCACGTCGAGAAAATAAGAGGAGCAAGCAAGAAAGGCGACCCGAACGGCCAAGATTCCACCCCGTAGAATTTCCAACCGAGCCAACCGATTGCAATAGCTGCCACAAGTGCGGCAAAAGCGGAAGGCAGACGAGCCGCCCACTCTGCCGGCAAGTGAATCAAGAACCCCAGCGCAGCCGCCCAGTAGTAAAGCACCGGCTTCTCGAACCATGGCTGCCCATAAAGACGCGGCGTCACCCAATCGCCGCTCGACGCCATCGCGCGCGCAATCCACGCATAACGCGGCTCGTCCGGCCCCACAAATCCAATCGCCCCCAAATGGCCGAAGAGGCACACCAGCGCGATCAATCCGGCGCTCGCATAGGCAATGAAATTGGCGCGCTGCTGGGATAGCGAGTCTTCGCTCATTGTATGTTCATCGCGCTTCGCTCTCGCAAGCCCGCCGAGTCTAACATCCAGGCAAACACTCTTTCATCACACATCGCTGGCATCGGCTCTAGAGCCTCTTGCATAATGACGCGCGATGCGAGAATGGCTCGAATACGCGGCGGCATGGACGGGACTCAAAGCGCTTGGCCTGTTTCCACGCAGCGCAGCTCGCCAAGTGGGCGCCGCGTTTGCCGCCCTCGCATATCAAGTGCGCACGCCCCTCAGGCGCGCGGCAATGTTCAATCTTCAACTCGCCTTTCCCGATATGAGCGATGCGGAGCGCAAAGGAATCGTTCGCCGAATGGTCCGCCAGATCGGCTGGATGGCCGGCGAATTTTCGCAGTTCACGAAATACACGGCCGCGAACATTTCACAGATCGTGACGATCGACGGCGCCAAAAATTTCGAGTGTGCCCAGCGCCGCGGCAAAGGTGTCCTTTTCCTCACCGGCCACATGAGCGCCTGGGAACTCGCGCCGTTCGCGCACGCCCTCTACGGCCACCCGCTGCATTTCCTCGTGCGTCCCATCGCCAATCTCCGCGTCGACGCGCTCATCAATCGCTATCGCTGCCTTTCCGGGAATCAGCCAATCGAAAAAAATCGCTCCGCGCGCGCTATTCTGAAAGTGCTCGGCGATGGCGGCACCGTGGGCATATTAGCGGACACGAACACATCGCTCGATGAAGGCGTCTTCGTCGATTTTTTTGGCAAACCGGCATGCACCACGTCAGGCATTGCAAGAATCGCGCTGCGCACGGATGCCGCCGTGGTCCCTGGGTTTCTAGCCTGGGACGCTCGCGAAAAGAAGTATCGCCTGCAGTTCGGCCGCGCTCTCGATCTCGTACGCACGGGCGATGAAGATGCCGACGTGCGCGAGAACACCGCTCGCTTCATGGCCGTGATTGAAGCCTGGGTGCGCGAACGCCCCGACCAGTGGCTCTGGGTTCACAAACGCTGGAAGACTCGTCCGCCGGGAGAGCCGCCGATATATCCGTTTTAGCTTTTCGAAGCCTGATTGAAACCATCGGCGCGATACAATTCCGCGCAAGTCAAAAGTCGAAAGAGGTTCACATGAATCGCACAGCCGCTGATCTGGCAAAATATCTCGGCGCGACCCTACAGGGCGACGGAACCGTCGCGCTCACGGGCGTCGCCAGCCCTGAATACGCAACAGCCACCGACCTCATCTACCTCGACGCTCCGAAATTTGCGCCGCGCATCGAAAAATCAACGGCCATTTGCGTTCTCGCTCCTCCCAACACTCGCGCAACTGGCAAGACAATCCTCGAAGTCGCCGACCCAAAATTTGCGTTTGCGAAAGCCGCTGCGTGGCTCTTGCCGCGCGCTACGCCCAAATCCAGCATTCACTCAACCGCGATCGTGTCACCGACAGTCAACATCGCCGAAAATGTATACATCGGCCCGTACGCCGTGATCGAAGAAGAAGCTGACATCGGCGCAGGCACCACGATCGGCGCTCACGCGTTCATAGGTCGAGCCTCACACATCGGCGCGAATTGCATCCTGCACCCGCGCGTGACGCTCTACGCCGGCGCGCACCTCGGCGATCGCGTTGAAGTTCATTCCGGCGCCGTCATCGGCAGCGACGGCTTCGGCTACGTCTTCGGCGAAGGCCGCTACTGGAAATTTCCACAGGTCGGCGGAATCGAAATTGCCGACGACGTGGAAATCGGCGCAAATACCACCATCGATCGCGGCTCGCTCGAAACCACCAAAATCGCGGCCGGAGTAAAAATTGACAATCTCGTGCAAGTAGCCCACAACGTCCAAATCGGCGAGCACACTGTGATCGCCGCGCAAACGGGAATTTCCGGCAGCAGCACGATAGGGAAGCGCGCCGTGATCGGCGGGCAAGTCGGCATCGCCGACCACTGCAAGCTCGAGGACGGCGCCATCGCCGGCGCGCAAGCTGGCATTCCCACCGGCAAAACAATCCGCAGCGGTCAAACCGTCTGGGGCACTCCGGCACGCCCGCTCGAGAAGTTCAAGGAACAGTACGCCCGGTTCGCGCGTCTGCCGGAGTTGGTCGAGCGCATCCGCAAATTAGAAACAGCGTCGCCAGCCAAGCAAACTTACTCCAAGTCGGATCGATGATCGACGAGACGATGATCGGCGAAACGATAACCGACAAAACCAGATCGACAAGATCGAAATAATGACCGCAAGTCGCACCCCGCCGCCATTTCGCAGCTTCCTGCTAGCCGTAGGAGGCCAGTGCCGCAAAGTCGGGAAATCCACGCTAGTCGCAGACATCATTCAAGCCTTCCCGAATCGGCACTGGACAGCCGTCAAGATCACTCCTTACGCCGAATCCGGCTGCCCGGTGAATGGCCCCTCGTGCAATTGCTTGCCGCAAGACCATCCGTACGCGATCCGCAAAGAAACCAGCCGCAGCGGCAACTCAGACAGCTCGCGCTTCCTCGCTTCAGGCGCCCGTCGAGCCTTGTGGGTCGAAACGAAGGAGCAGCGAATTCAAGATGCGCTTCCAGTCCTCGCGGCCGAACTGGCAAACGCCGACCACGCCGTAATCGAAAGCGACGCGCTAATGCGATTCTGGAAGCCTTCGCTGTTCGTTATGGTGCTCGATCCCTCGAATCCCGATTTCAAGGATTCAGCCCGCGAAAATCTCGAGCTAGCCGATGCCTTCGTCTTCCGTTCGCCATTTGACCACTCAGACCCGCGATTCCAATCTCTCACAGCCATGGCGAAACCGCGATTCTTTCAACCACTCGGATCGCCCCTGCCGCCCGAATTGGGGCAATTTTTGTCCGGCACCATTTCCCGTCTCCCAGCATCATAAGTTTGGACACTTGGCATGGAAATTCAGTTGACCGATAAGCCAAAGCCGAACATAATGTTAGTGTTACGGAACAGTTGAAGTTGTGTGATGAGGCCAAAGGGTTTTTACCGAGCGTTTTCAGCTCATAAAACGTCCCATAGACTGGCTAGTGGGGAAGCCGGATAAGCGGTACGCGGCGGTTAGAACGGGCAAGCAATAGGGCGCCCGGTTCTGATGCCCTCCGCAGGGCAGCGAAGTAAACAGTGCAAGTAAGAGGCCTCGCCATTCGTTCTGGGTCATGAAGGCGCGGCCGGGCTGCAGCTGCAATTTCCAAATGGGCCGATAAGGACAGACAATATATCTGAGGGATTGATGACACCGGAAGCAAGACTGCGTATAGAGACCTCCCACAGCGGATCGAGTCAGGCCACCGCGGTTGTTCAAACCCGCAACCTCGAATCTCTCGTCGAACAGGCGATTTCCCGCAGCCGCGACTGGATGCTCGCCGCACAGGCTCAAGAGGGTTACTGGTGGGGCGAGCTTGAAGCCGACACCACTCTCGAGTCTGACTATATTCTCTACCTGCACATCCTGGGTCAGCTCAAATCCGAGAAGACGGCCAAACTAGCGTGCTATATCCGCGAGCGGCAGCTCGAGGACGGCGGCTGGTACATCTTCTACGGCGGCCCTTCGGAGCTGAATGCGACGGTGAAGGCATACGTCGCGCTTCGCTTGGCCGGCGATGCCGCCACAGCAGCTCATATGCAGCGCGCGAAGCAAAAAGTACTGGACCTCGGCGGCCTCGAAGCCACGAATTCTTACGTCCGGTTCTATCTCGCGATGGTCGGCGCTATTAGTTGGGACATGGTGCCCTCGATTCCGCCCGAGATGATGCTTTTGCCGGACTGGTTCCCGCTGAACCTCTACGAGATGTCCTCATGGACGCGCGGGATCGTTGTGCCGCTCGCCATCGTTTACGCGAATAAACCCGACTGGCGATTGCCGGAAGACGTCACGGTCACCGATCTATTTAAAGTACCCGGGCAAAGGCCGGCATCGTTTACCTGGGATAAAGGCGTCTTCACGTGGCGCAATGCGTTTCTTGCCCTCGAACGCGGCTTGAAGCTCTATGAGCGTTCTTCCTGGAAACCGTTTCGAAAGTTGTGCCTCGCTCGCGCGCGGAAATGGATGATGGATCGCCTCGAACGCAGCGAAGGCCTGGGAACGATCTATCCCGCGATGATGAATTCGATTTTCGCGCTGCTTGCGGAATCGCGCGATGTGGACGACCCGATGCTTCACCGCGAAATCAAATTCCTCGAGCGGTATGAAGTCGAAGACGAGAGAGGCCGCACGATTCGTGTCCAGCCGTGCATTTCGCCGGTTTGGGACACAGCCATCGCGATGATGGCTTAGGTCGAGTGGGCGTCCCGGGAAGTACTCAGATAGCTGTTAGGAATCACAGTAAATTGGTAGTCTGATCGGCTAAACACCTCTGCAAATTCAGGTGCAGGTTTCTCATGTGTCAAGAAACGGAATAACTCATGCTTGTAGAAAAATTGGAGGTAGGAGATCTTGTATGCCTCCGATCCATTCGGTACTCGAACTAGGAATGCATCTCAAAAGGGAAGCCTTCATTCACACTTCAAGCCCATCCGCTCCAGCCTTTGATCTAGGCTTTCCACCCAGGTGACATGATCGATCTTTTCGTGCCGGATCTGACCAACGAGCTCCCTGGCGGCTAAGTCGGCACGCGGGAAGCAGAGAATCAGGTCACCACCAATTGTGTCAGCACATTGCAGCACCTCGCTCATACTTATTGCTCAAACTCTCGTTTGGTCAAGCTCCTGTGCGTGGTTTCTAAGGGCCAGCGAGCGAGAGCCGGAGACTCCGCCTTAATCGCAGAAATTCCGAACGTATACAAGGGGAGAAGCAGTGTGCCATAGAACGGCTTGTACCATGAAAATGACACAAAGGGCCCGCCCAGTGAGAAGACCCACACCGCGAAGGCGAACGTGGAGATCGTAGCAATGGCGTTTTCTTGCTTACCTTCTGGACGCGGGTTAGATAAACCCAGGTACCAGCCAGCAAGAAGAAAGAACACGCACCACAAGACCTTTTCACGTGGCACGTCCGCTGGGGCATTGCGAATCAATCCCTCAACAAATACGTAGACTACGACGACTTCAGCGGGAATGTACTTCAACAAGCGGTCAGTGAACTGATCCTGTTTGTCGCTATGTGTTGGCGGATTGGTTGCATCACTAGCTCTATCTTCTTCAACGCCGGCGACACCTCCTCCCAGAGCGCTCTGTGCCGTTCCGGCTGGCTCCTTCGGAACCTGGTCCAAGTCTTTTTGAGTCACTACTTGACGTCCCATCGGAATCTTCCTTCCTCGTCGCCGGACAGCTTGCACCCTACGCGGTTGATCCGGCGACCGATGGAGTCTATCCCTAGGTTAGTGTAGATTCGGAGTCGATACGTTTCACTCAAAATCAAGATATTCCGGGTATATTATCGACCACTCAGAAGTCATTCGCCGGGGCCGAGATCGGGTCAGTCGGCAGTGGAAGTAATCTGGGCGCCTTCGGCGCTTATGCTTTGGGTCAGAAACGGTCTTGGGTAGTTCCCCTGTACGGTCGGCAAACCGGAAGCAATTCTGCCAATTTTCGGCGACAGGGTGCTGCGCTGGTGCCCGCGCGCGGCGGACGTTCTCTTCAACTTTGCTATAATCGCCTTTTTCATCATCAACTTACGGCCTGATGGGCCCCGGCTGCTAAATCTCAAGCTAGCAAAGGCAAACATTTGTACCTGCAACTACTAGCAGCAGTTTATCCAGGGTGTTAGCGACCTCTCAGCGGCAGTGATGGTCGAATTGCCCCGTATTGTGGTGACCAGCCCCCTAATGTCGGCTTGGGCGAATACGCTGTGCCCTTA
>CAVRLE010000009.1:0-279644 GCA_963721825.1 uncultured Acidobacteriota bacterium
CGTCATCTGTGAAAATCCTTCGAGCAAGGTTATGAATTACAAACCCGGCGTCCTAAAAGTCGTCCGATTCGTCCGGCGGAAAGTCGAGCGATAGCTCCATGAGGCCCAGCGGTAGATCACGAGGGATCGACCCGGGTCTTCACCGTGCTTGCAGAACGGACGGTTGCAATGTTCGTGCGCCGTGTCTGTGCCGGAGCATTTTCGGCCGCCTCGGCTATTTCGTCTCTCCCAGAGAACCCCAAGCGGGAAGAAAACTCTGAAAGCCGCCATCCATCTTTTTAGGTTCGTCCCACGTAAATCGCTTTCCGCTTCTCCTGTACGCTTGGAATATTCTCCACTCTACCGAGCCATCCGGCAGAATCAGGTCAATTAAAATGGCTTCCTGACGGTTTAGAGAGGCAGACGGTCTCGGGGTTCCTTGTGGCGGCGCGTCTCCCGAAGGGTGCGTCATCCAAGCATCTGAAACTTGCAGTACCTTACTGGCGTGATGGAAGCGCGCAATCTTGTTCTCTCTTTCGAAGTCGGATGGTCTCGGAACGTTGTCCACGGCAGCGAATGAAGGCCTTCCAGCAGGACTAAAACCTGTTAAGCAGAGGCAACCGTTCCGTATATCCCCGTATTCTTCAAGCTCCTTTCTGACGTTTGGCAAGATTTGGTCCGTGGCGATTCTATCGAGGTTCATATGTCTGTACTATCTCCTTTTGTTCCGGCTGTGCTGCCGAAATTGTTGTGGTGTGATTTCAACCCTACTTCATTCCACTCGCGGCAAGTTCCTTGGCTTCGTCGGAAACTTCGATGTGTTCGTCGGATTCACATCGGGCTCTGTGCCGACGGCGCATGCGTCCGGAGGTGAACGGCGAGTTTCGCGGGCCTTTTGCTCCAGATTCTCCAGTCGTTGCATCATCTCGTCCCAAATTTTTGCTCCGCGACGTTCTCGCATCCGCTCTGGGTAGCGGATGATAGTGCGCACCGGAACTTTCATATCCACTCCAGGCACCAAGCGGCTAGCGGCGATCATGTGCAGCCGCATTCGTGCTACTGCGTCTTCAATTTGCGTGTCCGCCGCTCCAATCAGGACTGCATCGTGGAGAGGCGCGTGAATCGTGATGCCGTCATCGGAGGCCAGAACACATGCCCAGCGCAGGATTTCTGAGCACGTTCCTTGCATTGGAAAATTTCTGGAACGGTTTCTGGCAACTGAAAACAAATAATCATCGAACCGATCAGAAGCATCCAGATGGTGCTGCCAGCCCAAGGCTGTGCTCTCGACGCCAGTCTCGTAGAGAAAAATCTCTGTACGCAAATCTGACCAATGCCAGTAACGCGCGTATGAAGTGTGATTTTGTCGTACGAATTCTTCAGCCTGCCGCAGAGTCGAGCCGGGCAGTTTGTCGTGCAGGGACTTTGGAGAAGCACCGTAAAGGGTGCTGAGGAGCCAGACCTTCATAATATCGCGTAGCGGGCCGACGCTCTCCTTCGTGGACCCTTCAGGTGGAGACCCATTCGGATTGCGCAGTTCGTGTACGGATCTCCGTTGAGGTAATCAGCCAGCAGGCTCGGGTCGCCCGACAGAACGGCGGCAATCAAAATTTCGGCTGCGCTGTAATCCAAATAGGAAATAGCCCACCCCGGTGGCGGCGCGACAAAGCCGCGGGTCCAAGCGGACTGCGCAAGCAGAAACCGTTTAGAAGACGGTGTGCAGCGCCCTGTGATCGTATCGAATGGAAAAAGCGGATAACGGCTGAAGCTATCTGTGCCGATAGCTAGGTCGAAGGCTTTCAAGTCCTTCATGCGCTTCACAACCGAAGCGAGGAGTGCCAATTCTGGACGTAACCCAGCCATTGCTTCGAAGGCTTCCACCTCAGTTGAGAACACGCGCCGGTTACGCGATCGAGCAGTTTCGATTTCTGTCCGTTTTTTCGAGCGTTTTCGTTTTGGTTTCGGCCAGTCATTCTCCAGACCCAACGAATGCACGAGTGCTTCCAGATTGTGGTACTTGAGTGTCGCGCCCTCATAAACGTCCATTTCGGTGCCCGCGAGCTGTGAGACGAGGTCAAGCTTTAAAGCTTCCGTGTACTCAAGTAATTTGTCGTACGATGCCACGTCGATTGGAATGCCTGCGCGCTGAATTTTGGCGGTTGGGCGCATAAAGTGAGCGCGAAAAATTGCTTGCGGGATGCTGCCGATACGGGGCAGCATCACCCTACCTACCGCAGCTGTGTCGCTGACGTCATCGCGACAATAGTGGAGTATCAATTCGCGCTCGTCAGCAGAGTACGGATGCCCACGCAAGATCACATCCCGCACGGCTTTCTTGTCCCCGACGGCACGGGTCGGCAATCCGCACCACCGAACCACTCCGAGCAGCGAACTGTCCCATTTGTCAGGAAATATCCGCTGCCGAAACTGCGGCGGCGGTCTGAAGCCTGACACCAAGTTCTTGAACTCAACGTAAAAATCAATACAGTTGCGCGGAAGCGCCCAGTTGGCGGGAGAAAGAAATTCCACTCGGCTGAAGCGTTAAACGTCAAATAAAGCGCGTCCGGGTCGAGCGGATCTGCGTATGAGGCGTTCGTTTCTTCGAAGAATGCGGAAACCCACGTACCTGAGCGCACTTCATAAGCCTGGAGCGCAACCGGCACGACCGGACCGTCGGGCAAGTCGAGCTGAGGATGGTATTCGGTATCGATCACGTAGACCCTCCCGAAACAATCGAGAATTTCGGGAAGGTCCGCGGCAGTTAGTGTCTCACTCATCGTATGCCTCGCAAACGTTTCACGATTTCGTGGTCTAAGCTGCCGATGTAACGATCCTTGAATGCGCGCGCCAGATATTCCCCAAAAGACCAATCGGGGAACACGGGATCAGGAAGACTGGCTTCCGGGCGCTCGACGCGGTAACCACTCGCGTCCGGGACGATCTTCGCCCACTCCACCATGGCAATCAGGATGCAACCGTCGCCAGATTCATGCCAATCCGAACCCGTCTGTGCGACGTGGTACAGGAAAAGACGCCCCGTGTCAGTGATCGCTACTGCCAATCGATAATATTTCACATTGACCTTAACCTGCGGTGGCAGGGAATCCATCAGCTCAGGTGCGATCAAGTACGGGTCGAACCGTTTGGCTTCGCTGTCGCCATAGAGTGGGAAGACGCCGTTAAAATCGGGGTTGGGATGCACGTGTACAAAGTGATCCGCTGGAGGCTTGCGTATCTCAAGCTTCGAAAAAGCCGTTGGCTTTATGGGAGCCTTCGGATCCAGCCTGGCGTCGGTAGGCGTTTTCCACCGAGCGGGATCGAAGATGCTGCCACCCACGTTGTTCTGCGTTTTAGTTGTGGCTGGCGACCCATTGGGTTTGGCAGCCGATGCCTTTGCCGGCTCCAAAATCACTTCCGTGTCTGGAGTTTTCTTGACCTGCCGATTGGTGCTCACAAATGGATTTTTCTTCAAGCTCTGCCATTCACATCTCCTTTTTCTTACCTAGGTTTCGTCGTTCCTTCTCCCACGTTTGACCCACCACCAACTCTCCGGTGGTAAATAAAAGCTAAATCCTTTCCTTCTGGAACCCCCTCCCTCCCCCTCCCTCTGTCGCCAATAAAAGAAGAAAAGAAAGAAAGAAGAAGAAGAGAAAAGAACTAACTCTCGCCATCGTTCGCTCCCGCGCTGCTGACTGCCTCCGAAAGCATGGCTATGCAACCAGATATCAACGTCGCCAGCCAAATAGCGGATCAGTCTGCCCAGCTTCAAGAAACGCGGTCCTCGGCCCTCCCGCCGCCACTTCCGCAGAACCGCAACGGAAACACTCGCTTTCCGGGCCAGTTCCGATTCCGTCATCGCATCTGCCGATTCATCCACACGCATGTTGGAGCCTCCTGTGAGCTGTTGGCTCATCGAATTACAGCTGGAATTCTACGGGCTTCAGGAATTTACGTATGTATACGGACGACCTTTTTTATATACAAATGGGCAGGGAATGCTCGGAAGGATGCGGATCCGTGACGTTAGCGAAGAAGGCGATGTATTACTTGGCGGACGCTGTCAGGGTCGTAATTCGTAACCATCCGATCAATTGGTCCGTAAAAAGCATAGGAGTGAGGCTTTCTGCGATCAGATTACGAAGCGCCGCGGGTTGGGCGCTGAGAAAGAGCTGGAGAGGAGCTTCGATCCGACCCAGCTTAGGAAACGTGCCACGTTCAGCCTCGACCGTATCCACAGCGGCATCGTGCAGCACCCAATCTGCGGGGATATCGTTGCGTTCTCGGAATCTTTCGCGCAGAGACTTTTGCAGCTTTTTGGTTTCCTTAATGAGGTCTGAGCGCGACCGCGCCCACCACCCTTCCAAAGAACCCTTCTTGCCCTGTGGCATTAGCGTGAACTGAGCAAAGCAGTTCCCGAGCCGCTTCCAACGGCGCGCACCGGTGTCTCCTGCAAGCGTCCAGTCGGTCACGCGCTGCAGGATGTCCGGCGCCACGAGAATTGTGGGTCCCCCCGCCAGCGCTGCCTGGAAAATGACGCTATCCATGGCGGCGTAAATCCGGGGGAGAGCCTCGTCTGGAGGCTCAAGGCGGTGCTGCTGAAAGAGGTCAAAGTCGGTTTGGGAAAGCCGATATTTGATTTCCTCGATTACGTACTTTTCAACCTCGGAGACAAGGAGCGCCCGTTCCGAAGCAGTCGTGGGAATTCTGTTGATAGTGGAAGCGCTGGGAACGAAATGGATAACGACGTCCATCTCGGACGGGTCCCTGCCGAACCGTCGCTGCAGTCTCTCGTGCGCGGGCTTCGAAATCATCGCGACCACGAAGAACTTCGCGGCCGATTTCTCGTTCGGTGCTCCGACTGTATGCTCGAAGCTCGCCGAAGCGATTACTCTTTTGCCCACGGCCTAGTTCATCCTCCATTTGCGTTTGCCCTCCGCTTAACGAGCTTGTCGCTAAAAATCTTGTCGAGAGCGGCTTGCGCTGTCGACGTGTCCTTGGAAGCGCTGGTCCATTTTTGCGAGATTCAGCTGCGTTTTGCCCCCGTTGCTTCCTTCCCATTCTCCCTCGAATTCCGCATCGGATTTCGCAATGTGTTTTTCAATTTCCGGGATGACCTGCGCCCAGTCAATTTTCTCCTGGAAAATGTCGTCGCTCATGCCATAGGACTCCCAAACTCCTGCGTCTTTCGCTGAGCACCCGATCGCTGCATACAGGGGGCCCGTATCCACGTTTAGCGCAAAGCGACCGAGCTTGTCAAATCGCTTCGTGGGTTTCCGAATAACCGGTAGGTTATTAGTATAGTTGGGAAACTATACTCACCTGTGGCCTCCGTTCGCGGGATGCGTATTTCTGTTCACACTGCATATCACGCGAGCCACTCAGTGGCTACGCTTTTCCTGCGTTTTCTTGCGGAATTAGTGCGGGCCCGTCGTTGGTCGATTGTAAATAACCTAACGTTAGGTTATAATGTGACGCATGGCGGACGTGAGCCGGGCCGCGAGCGCGATGGGTCGCCGAAGTGCTCAAGCGCGAATCGAGAAATGGGGACGGCGCGAATTTGTTCGGCGGATGCGGGCGTGGGGGAAGTTGGGCGGCAGACCGCGAGGAAAGGGCAAGGACAAGCAGCGAAACAGGAGATGATTCATGAGGGGAGACGGACTACACAAAATTCCTAAAAGCCGTTTCTGGTATTACAAACGGAAAGAAAACGGCCGCTGGCGTGGGATTTCGACAAAGACAAGCAACTATGGGAAGGCGAAGCGCGTGCGCAGTAAGGCACTTCAAGAACAAGAGGAGGGCCGCTTACCGCATGGAGAAATGTCGCGCTGGCCATTTGAGCGGGTGGCGACGCAATACCTGCAGGCGGCTGAGATGCGCGTACGCCCGAGCAGCCTCAGGAAGGAGCGCTTCTTCTTGGTGCGCCCAAAGAAACTTTTTGGACGCGTTGCGTGTGAACAGATCGGTCCAACGCACATCCGCCAATTGCAGGCAGCAATGAAGCATGATGGCTGCAAGAATACGTACAACAATCTCGTGCTTGGAGCGACGGTGCGTGTCCTGCGGTTTGCCAAGGTCTGGCAACGGATTCGGGATGAAGTATCTCGGCTCTCCGAACGAGAAAACAAATCAGTGGCTCGAGTATTGCAGCCAGAACAGAAGAAACGGCTCTTTCAGGTTGCGGGCAGCAATCCCGAATTGGATGGTCGCGTACGCAGCGGCGTTGATTGCCGCTAACACCACGGCGCGAGGAGCGGATTTGAAGAGCCTTCGTTGGGTAGACATAGACATATTCGAAGGACTGATGGCGATTTCCTGCAGTAAGAGCGAGGCGGGCAAACGACGGATCCCGCTAAACCGCG
This sequence comes from uncultured Acidobacteriota bacterium, assembly GCA_963721825.1. Lineage (GTDB taxonomy): Bacteria > Acidobacteriota > Terriglobia > Acidiferrales > UBA7541 > Palsa-295. The sequence continues at coordinate 6,339 of CAVRLE010000009.1, forward strand.
ACGCTATGCTAGGCTTCCGCCTTCTGCTTGAGCGTGCAAATGTATTGGGAATTGCGGGACCGGAGTACTATGTCTTCCCCGCCTGTGAACATTCACGTATCAATGGAATGCTCCCGCAAAAGACGTGGCGTACGGCATGGCGCAATCTCACCAAAGCCGCTGGGTTGAAGGGACTTCGGTTCCACGATCTTCGGCATCAGTGCATCACGGAATTGCTTGAAGGTGGCGCACCCGAGGCAGCGGTTCTGAGCATTGCTGGGCACGTCTCCCGAAAGATGATGGAGCATTACAGCCACGTCCGCACGGAGGCGAAGCGCAAAGCGGTCGACGGACTCACGCCGGTGGCGAACATTGAACACGAGCCCACCCCAGCGATTTTGCGCGTAAATTAAATTCTATGTTGAACTCTGTGTTTAACCTGCTGGTAGGCGATACGGTTGAACTGCGTAACTCATAGAAACATATGGTAGGCCCGTGCGGGCTCGAACCGCAGACCTCTACCGTGTCAAGGTAGCGCTCTAGCCAACTGAGCTACGGGCCTACATTTGCGGGATCAATCAGTTGGGCAATTTTGATTCTATCGTATTTTCGGGTTGGTGCCCAACTTGGTTTACGTTCGATCGAATTCCGATTTTGCGCTGTGCGACCAAGTAACAGTCCAACTTGACTTGGATGGGTTACGACGCCTATAAATAATACAGAAGAGAGAACTCAGCAGATTTGCATGCTTAGAACGAGATTAGCGCATGATTAATCGCCGGATTAAGCTGCCCCTCGCCATCCTCGGGGCGATGGTCTTTGCGTCTTCCGCACATGCCCAAGCGCATAGCGCGTTTTCTTCCCCTCCGGCTGGCCGAACCGGAATGGCTCCCTCAGGACGCCACGGTGGGATACCGATAGCGCGCCTACGCCGTTCGCACCACTCCTCAACAGGTTCGGGCTACATTCCCTATTTCTATGACGACTACGATTCCGAGCCGGAGGCGAGCGAGCCGCCACCCCAGAGTGTCGAGGCGACCGCTCAGCCTGCCCCCACGGTAGCGGTGTCGAAGCCAGGCTTCGTGCTCGAACTGCAAGGCGATCGTTGGGTGCGACTCACAAATTACAGCGACTTGCAGACCGGTGAACAATCCCGCCTGCCAGCGTTGAAGCCCGTATCCGGGCCGGCTTCTCCAGTCCCTGCTGCCAACCCCCGCCGGACTCAAAGCGCGGAACCTTCTAGCCAGCTTCCACCCGCCGTCCTCGTCTTTCGCGACGGGCACGAAGAGGAAATCAGAAAATATACAATCGTGGGTACGACCGTATACACCAGCTCGGACTATTGGAACAGCGGATCGTGGACCCGAAAGATTCAAATTGCTGACTTGGACGTTCCCGAGACTCTGAAACTCAATCAAGAGCGGGGCGCGAAGTTCACCTTGCCATCCGGACCGAATGAAGTGATGATGCGGCCGTAAGTTCAAGCGGCTGTTCGTTCCCGTCACCGTTTGCTTGCCACTCCCACCGCCGGCCATCGAATTTAATCCAATATCAATATTCCTCTCGCCGCCGGCTCATGTAAACTTGCCCTCCAAATTCGCGCTACATGAGGCTCGATGGACAAGAAAAATTTCCTGTTTGTCTCGCTCACCGGACTGATCAGCGACATCGCCTGGCAAGTCTCGAAGGAAGGCCACGAAGTTCGCTACTTCATCGGCGATAAGAAGGAGCGCGACATTGCCGATGGCTTCGTCGCCAAATCGAAAGACTGGGAAAAAGATAAAGAATGGGCGGACATCATTGTCTTCGACGACACGCTAGGCCAGGGCGAGAAAGCCCAGGCGCTGCGTAAAGAAGGCAAGCCCGTGATCGGCGGCACCGCGTACAGCGACAAACTTGAAGACGACCGCTCGTTTGGTCAAGAGGAGCTCAAAAAGGCCGGCGTCAACATCATTCCCTACGCCGAGTTCGAATCTTTTGACGACGCAGTCGACCACGTGACGCAGAATCCCGGGCGTTACGTCATCAAGCCCAGTGGCGAAGCGCAAAACGTGAAGCGCCGGCTGTTTGTCGGCGAGGAAGAGGACGGGCAAGACGTAATCCGCATGCTCGAAGCCTACAAGCGGGCATTTTCCGATGAGATTAAAGTCTTTCAGCTCCAGCGCCGGATGATCGGAGTGGAAGTTGCCGTAGGCGCTTTTTTCAATGGCAAGAACTTCATCAGCCCGATCAACATCAATTTCGAGCACAAGAAGTTATTCCCGGGCGATATAGGTCCGCCCACCGGCGAAATGGGCACGTCCATGTTCTGGAGCGGCCCGAATCATCTTTTCAATCAGACGCTTCTGAAGATGGAACCCAAGCTCGCGGAGGAAGGCTACGTCGGCTACATCGACTTGAATTGCATCGTCAACAACAACGGCATTTATCCGCTCGAATTTACCGCGCGCTTCGGATACCCGACGATCAGCATTCAACAGGCCGGTATGATTACGCCCATCGGGCAATTTTTCTGGGATCTCGCCAACGGCGCAGATCCAAAACTCAAAGTGCGCAGCGGCTTTCAGATTGGCGTTCGCATTGTGGTTCCACCGTTTCCGTTTGACGACGACGAAACCTTCGATTCATTCTCAAAAAATTCAGCCATCATCTTCAAGAAACCGCCTGCGGACGAAGTTCACATTGAAGACGTGAAGCAGATCAACGGCCAGTGGCTCATCGCGGGAACTTCAGGCGTGATCTTGATCGTCATCGGCACGGGCCAAACCATGAAGCAAGCCCAGGCGCAGGTCTACTCGCGTATCAAGAACGTGTTGATTCCCAACATGTATTACCGCACTGACATCGGCGACCGCTGGGAGGAAGATAGTGATCGCCTGCACAACTGGGGCTATTTGCGCTAAGTCTTCGATCTTCCGCGGCTCATGGCTTCAAATGTCCAATTGCTCCATGGCCATTTCCGTTCCCGTTCGGTGGGTGCACTACAAAGGGTTGCGAAACGAGTTCCAAATCGCGCGTGACGGAATGTTTTCGCGCAGCCGCAGCAATTGCGTCTTCCTCGCTCTTCAGCATGAGTCCGCCGTTCGTTCGCATTGCCAGCATCGAAACGAATTGTTTCCGCGAATCGTTTTCGAGCAGCGCCAGTATTTTCACTTTCAGTTGGGAAAACACGCTGCGGGCATCCGCCGAAGCATCCACGGTCTCAAATTTAAATTCTTCGCTCAACCGATCGAACTCCGCCAGCAGCGCCGCCTGATAATTGCAGAAGCTCTCATACATATCCTGCCCGGGATAAAGATCCATTCCCGACTCCCAATAATCGAACCCGCGCGTGAAGACAACGCGTGGTACGAGTTGCTCGATTCTCAGCCGCAAATAAAACACCGCGTCCGGCTTCAGCGCCACGCTATAGATGCTGCGAATCCATTGCGCATCTGCTCCACGCACCATTGCCCGCGCCATCAGCGAATAGACGTAACGGTCCGTCAGCACGATAAATCCCGCGCGCAGCGCCGGCACGATTTCATTCTCGAACCGGTCCACAAAATCGGTCGCGTAAAAGAGACTTTGCGTCACGCGCCCCAGGTTCACTCCTTCTTTCGCGCGACGAATCCCGTCTCCGGCCAGCGTCGAACGCGTCATGCCTGTATCAAGCACTGCATGCCCTAGCTCTTCGAGCCACGGCTTCAGAAGCTCGATCTGCGTCGTGCGGCCCGCGCCGTCGGTTCCTTCGATTACGATCAATTTCCCCCTCACATGCGAAAGATCCATGCCGGGTAGGATTTTTCCATACGTCTCTCTCATGGCTGCATCCTCAATTCCGCTGCGTTGGCAATGTGCGACTTCACGATCTGCCTCACGCGCGTCTGTTGAATCTCGATCGGTAGAGTTGCGTCGATCACGGTAAGCCCGAATTCGGGAATCATCTTTTCGTATTCATCGATGATGCGGCCCTGAAACAGGCGGAAACTTTCTTCGGCATCATCACTCAGCCCTAAGTCCATTCCCGCTTCGTAGAATTTGAATCCGTCCCGCGCGTCGAGCAGCCGCCCGATGGCCGTCTCCAGCGGAACGCGAAAGTAGAACGCCACCGTAGGTTGCACCGCGAATCCATAGAGATCGCGCACCCACTCGCCATCCATCCCCCGCGCCACATCCCGCGCGAATGCCGTGTACATATATCGGTCGCACAGCACCACAGCTCCCGCCTTCAGCAGTGGCAGAATGCTGCGCTCCGTCCGGTCGGCAAAATCTGTGGAATGGATTAACGAAAACGTCGCGGGAGTCAGCAGCTTTTTCTTTTTCCCAAGCTTCGTCGTGTCCTTCACCAGCGGCGAAGAATTCCATTCGCTGAACACGACGCCATAACCTCTCGATTGCAGCCATTTGTGCAGCAAACTCAACTGCGTCGATTTCCCCGAGCCGTCGATCTCTTCCGCGACAAACAGCTTCCCGGGGAATTGATGCTCGCCGCGCTTTTTCACCGTTGACGTTGCCGCTCTGATGGCCGCACCTGCCTCAAATCCTCCACCCTGCATGCCCGGAGAAATCCCCATTGTTCTCCCTTCGCCCGTCGAAGCAATTCGCGTTACTTCGCAGAAAAAACCCGATTTGTCGTTGTGGCCTCTGAGTTCCGGTTCGCGACTGAATAAGGTGTTTCATGTTGGCAAACTTGTCAGCAAAGTTCAGGCGCCTGTGTATCGAAATGCAAACGGGAAAGTACTAGTCCTAAGCCTCACTGGAGAGAGTTAATTGTAAGAAATCACTCGAGAGAGTTAATCGTAAGAAAAGGAGTTGGTTACCGCGCCGCGTTCTCTGCCCACCACTCGCGCCAATCGGTCGGATTGGTTCCGTAACGAGCGCCTGTGATTTGGCGGAGAGCCTGATACGTCCAATTTCTAGTGTTGGAATCGAGCGAGGGATCTTCACCGAAAATCATCAGCGCCGGCACCGCTGTGAGCCTCTGTTGTTTCGTCAGCATGCCTGACTGCGCCAGCGCAGATCCCGCCCGTTCACGAACCTTGAGCGAAGGATCATTGCGAAAAATGTCCAGGAGCGGTTGAATTGACGCATCAGTCCCCAGCAGCGACAATCCTTCCACCGCCCAGAATCGCGTTTTCTCATCCGGATCATGCGCATACTGAATCAACGTCGGAAGCGCCTGCTCAGGCTGAACGCCGCGATTTCCAATTGCGCCGAGCATCCACAATGCCCACGAACGCCCAGCTGGATCCGTCGCGATGCGCTCGATCAAAAGGTCCGAACTCTCTCGCGTTTTTGGAAGATCGTAAACCACCAGCTCCATCTCAATGGCTGCCGCACGAACACGCAAATCAGGGGAGTTAAGCCCGGAATCAAGCAAGTTCGTCATCCGCGGGCTCATCGTCAATCGGCCCCGCCATCCGCCCATGCGGGACGAGAGTCGCACGGCGGCCGTGTCGTAGTCGCTCATGGCCTCTTCTAGAAGTAGTTCGGCCTGAACCTGTGGCGGCAAAGCGGCCAAATTCACATTCATCGTCGCCGGCAGCTTCCCGGGGTTTGCGATTCTGCCGCTGCCCTTCAGCTCAATCATTCGCGCAAATTCTTCCCAAACCACCCGCGCGGAAGTCGGCTTCAACGCCAGGAAAAAAGCCAGCGGCAAAGCAAGCGCCGACGAAAAAATCGCCAGCCGCAAGCCATGGCTCATCCTCGGCGCCCGCGTGAGCGGAGCAGGATTGTCAAGTCGCGAAGAGTCGGTTTGCCCGTTGTCGAAGGTCTGGTTCAAATCTGCCGCCTGAAATGCATCTTCAAGCGTACGCGTGTAGACAGCAGGAGGCAAGGATGGCCCGGCTAAATCGAACTTGGATTGCCCTCAGAGTTAGCTTGTACCAAAGGACGGGGTGCGCGAAGGTGTCAAATGGCGCTAAAAAGCGTCATCCATCTATTTCACAACCGCCTTCAAAAACGTCAAAGTACGTTTCCACGCATCCGCTGCAGCTTCCGGCCGGTACGCGTTTGCATCGTTTGGATTCTCAAATCCGTGTCCGGCGTTATCGTAGATTTTCAGGCTGACGAATTTCTGAAGTTTTGTCATTGATACTTGAAACGCCTTCACATCATCCGGAGTGATCCCCTTATCGAGTGCCCCGAAGTTTCCCAGGACCGCGGCGCCAATATTCTGCAGGTCGCCCGGATCGGTCGGCAGCGCTCCATAATTCACCACGCACGCTTTCAATCTTGGTTCGTGCGCTGCCAGTCGCATCGCCCACGCCCCGCCAGTGCCCCACCCGATTACGCCGATATTATCTGGCTTCACGTCTGGCCGCGCTGCAACATAGTCAAACGCTGCTTTAAGATCCTTGATTACACTTTCTTGCGATAATGCACGTATCAGTTCGTGTGCCTCTGCGAGATCGGTCGGTGTCTTGCCCCGGTACAAATCCACCGCTAGCGCCACATAGCCCTGCTCCGCTAGTTTTTCCGCCTGCTCCTTCACCCAGTCGTTCAACCCCCATGACTCATGAATCACGATCATTGCCGGATGCTTTCCATTTTCGTCAGGCAAAGCCAGAAACCCGCTGAGCGTCTGGTCTCCGCTCTTGAACTGTACCGTCGAGGTTTTTGGCTTTTCAGTCGCCATACTACCCGAGCAAGCGAATAGGCCCGCCACCGCCACTGCCACAGCAATTCTGGTCCGGCACCTTGCTCGCGCTCTCATCCCGACCTTGCCCGCGACCTCCAGCAACTTCATCCACGCCTCCTGAAACTTGCACCTCGCCCCAATCTTCGATTCTATTCCGCTCGCAGAGCCCGCGCCATCGTTACGCAGGCTGCACCTGCACAGCCGACCCGTACGCCAGCACTTCCGTCACGCCCTGCATCACTTCTGTAGCGTCGTATCTCACTCCAATCACGGCGTTCGCACCGCGCTCGATCGCATGCTGCATCATCAACTCCAGCGCCTCTTCGCGGGTCTTCTCGCACATCTCTTCAAACAATGTAATGTTCCCGCCTACCAAAGTCTCGAGCGAAGCGCCGATCGTCCCGAAGATACTCCTCGAACGCACCGTCACTCCGCGCACCAACCCGAGATTTTTCACCACTCGATAGCCCGGCAACTCGAACGCCGTCGTCACCATATTGATATTCACGCTAACGTTCATCGCCCCCTCCCCTTCGGCCGCGCGTCGTAACTTGTCCTTCCGAGCGAACCACGTTTTATGCGTCCCGGACGCTGTAGCGGGACGAAGACTCTCGACTCAAAGTGCTTGCCTCCGCCACATCAAATTTGCCATCGCTCCTCGCCCTTCACTTCACCACGGGAATCTCCACATTCGACGGATATTCCGCCGTTCGCCAGATTTTCTGCGTCGCCTTCTGATAATCCTCAGCCTTCGCCTCAAAAATATTCGGCACGAACTTCTGCGGATTCCGGTCGATCACCGGAAACCACGTGCTCTGCACCTGCACCATAATCCGGTGCCCCTTTTTAAACACGTGGTCGTTCGTGTGCAGATCAATCGTAAACGGCGTCACTTCCCCCGCCACAATCGCTTCCGGCTTCTCGAAACTCTTCCGAAAGCGCCCGCGAAACACCTCATCCGCAATCATCAGCTCATATCCGCCCATCTTGCGATCCTGCTCGTACCGCTCCGGATACACGTCAATCAATTTCACAATCCAATCGCTGTCCGTCCCTGTCGTTGACGCGAATAAATGCGCCACGATATCTCCAGCCACCGTCACGTTTTCGGCCAGCGGCTCCGTCTCCCACGAAAGCGTGTCCGGCCGCTGTTGCACGAACCGCTGATCCTCGAGCAGCCACGTGAACCACCGGCTCCCCTCCGAATACGTTTCCTCCACCGGACGCGTCCGGTAAGGCACCGGATTTACTGGATCGGAAACGTAGGAATCGAACCCCTCCCGCTTGTCTTCAGGCGTGTCAGAAGCCCCGCGCCGCTCTACAGGCGCGTCAAAAAAAAGTTTCGCGTCGCCATGAAAATAAAGTTTGCGGCGCGTCACGCCATCACGCGGCGGCCACGCCTCCCACGTCTTCCACTCGTTCGCCCCCGTCTCAAACGTCATCGCTTCCTTCACCGGCTGCGTTCCCTTGTCCTTCAGCCAATAAGCAAACCACGGCGCCTGAATGTTCTTCCGGAAATACGCGCTCGTATTGCTCCCAAAATCAATGTTGCCAAGTTTGGTCCCATCCGACCGCGCCCATCCGCCATGATTCCATGGCCCCACCGCCACGTAGTTGTTGTGCTTCGTATCATTCTTCTCGAGCAGCTCATACACCTTCATCGGGCCAAAGAAATCTTCCTGGTCCCACCATCCAGCCACGTTCAAGTTCGGCACCGTGAGCGTCAAATCCTTGAAGTACGACGCAAACGCCTGCTTCTGCCAGAATTCGTCATAATTAGGATGCGCCACGAAGTCGTTCCACGTCGGCAGCGTCCCGTGAAAATACAATTTATTCGCATTCGATAGCGGACCAAGCGCCAGATACCACTCAAACGTGTCGTACTTGTCGAACTCAAATTGAAAATTCGTCTTCCCCGTCTCCATCATCGCCGCATATTCGAATCCGTAGCTCAACCGAAACGCGCCGTTGTGATGAAAGTCATCGCCGAGGAACATATCCGCCGGCGTCGCCTGCTCAGACACCGCCTTCAGCGCCGGATGCGGCTCGATCAGCGACATCGCCGTCAGCCATCCGCCGTACGAAATCCCCGCCTCGCCCGCGCGCCCGTTATTGTTCGGCAGGTTTTTCAACAGCCATTCGATCGTGTCGTAGGTGTCCGTTCCTTCATCGATCGACTTCGGATCCTTGCGATCCCGCGGCGCTCGCCCCATCACGAATTTCCCCTCCGAGAGGTAACGCCCGCGAATGTCCTGCATCACGAAAATATATCCGTCCGCAAACATCTCCCGATAAAGCCCCAGCAGGCGCGAATAGCCGGCGTCATCATCGGCCAGTCCGTACGGCGTCCGCGTGATGAACAGCGGCAATTTCTCCGCTGCATTTTTCGGCGCATAGATTTCCGTGTGCAGCTTCACGCCATCGCGCATCGGAATCATTGCGTCGGTTTTCACGAAGATCGCACCGAACGTTTCCTTCTCACCTTGCTGTCCCTGCGCTGAAACCTTCTCGCCGTCCACCATCGCCAAAATCGTACAAATCGCCACGCCAGCAAGAATCACAGGCAAGTAAGTCCGGCCGGCTTCTCGAAGCTTCATCGCGCCTTTCCCCCAGGCCAAATCTCTATGTGTTTGAAAGCGCGGCGAGAATATCACAGTGCCTCCACTCTAAAGCCCTTGAACATCGAAGCTTTATCCCTCACCTCGCAATGCGTGGGCCTTTGCTGCCGCCTTCAAGAAAAACGCAGGTCGCCCTCGGCGCCACCAAGAAATCTTGCAGGAACGCTAGACCGAGCACCATTCCCCTAATAAAATTCGTAAAGGAGGATTGATCATGAGTGACCATCAAGCCGCGGCTGCAAAATCCGCTACCGAAACAGAAGCCAGCGCCGCTAAGAACTCCCTCGCATCGCATCCCGTTGTCTCGCGCAGCGAATGGCTCGAAGTGCGCAAGGCTCTACTCGCCAGGGAAAAGGCATTCACCAAATCCCGCGATCAGCTCAACGCAGAACAACGCGCATTACCGTGGGTTCGAATCGAGAAAGAATACGTCTTCGATAGCCCATCCGGAAAAATCACGCTCGCCCAGCTTTTCGGCGGAGCGCCGGTTTAGTGGCCCAGGCACTCCTGCCTGTGCTCCGACGACGGTAAACGAACCATCGGCGAACATCGTGATCGGACCGAGACCGCATGTCAAAACAAGCAAAGGAGCAATCATAATGACCAGTAATCCCGTAGCAGCAAGATCGAACGACGAAACCCAAATCCGCCAACTCATGGAAGATTGGCGCAGCGCCCTCGCCAACCGCGATCTCGATAAATTAATCCAGCACTATTCGCCCGACGTGCTTTTCTTCGATGTCATTCCGCCCTATCAGCATAGAGGCGTCGAGGCCTACCGCCGCACATGGGAACAGATGTTACCGCATCTCCCGCCGCGCATCAGCGTCCAGCAGCGCGACGTCGAAATCACCATCGGCGGTGATTTGGCCATATCGCATTGCATCACGCGCCTCGTCAACGCCGACACAAACGAAAACGCCGCAGCCGGCTGGGTCCGCGTCACGGTGTGCTACCAGCGCCAGCAAGGCGCCTGGCGCGTAGCCCACGAACACGTCTCAGTCCCATTCGATCCCATGACCGGCAAAGCCACCTTCACCCCCGAGCCGTAAGAAAGGGTGTCCCGATTGTTAGCCGAATCGAAAGCCGACTATCGACGCAGGCCGCGGCTGCATTTCCGCCGAAGCTGCCATTCCGTACCGCCGGCGTCTCGCCGGCTCTTTTGACCTTGCCTTCTAATGGGGCAGACAAAAGCGCCGCCGATCGGCCTCAAAATAAACTCCGAAAATGTGGTATAATTCGTCCGCGGTTGTTGCTCCTGAAAATTGGCAGGAATTATGCCGGGGCTGCAGGGTCGCACATGCAGCCCTTTTTCTTTGGCCGGGCGCAACCGGCAAAGAGGCGCGATTTCTAATCGCAAATCTGGAATTAGAAATCGCTGTAAGTTGAACAAAATAAACGGTGGGGAGTAGTTCTAATCGCAAATAAAATGCGATTTTTTAACTCAATTTTCATCCGGAATTCAGGCCAACGGCCGAGGGTGGGGTCATGATTGCCCCCATCCGGAATATCGCTATCATCGCCCACGTCGACCACGGCAAGACCACCCTCGTCGACGCCATGCTCCGGCAGAGCGGCATCTTCCGCGCCAACCAGGAAATCGTCAAGCGCGTGATGGACTCGAACGATCTCGAGCGCGAACGCGGCATCACGATTCTCGCCAAGAACACCGCGATCACCTATCACGACACAAAAATCAATATCGTGGACACGCCCGGCCACAGCGATTTCGGCGGCGAAGTCGAACGCGCGCTGCGCATGGTGGATGGCGTGCTCGTTCTCGTGGACGCGAGCGAAGGTCCGTTGCCGCAGACGCGCTACGTGCTGCAGAAAGCGCTCGCCGCAAAGTTTCCTCCGATCATGGTGCTCAATAAAATCGACCGTCCCGATGCGCGTCCAGCCGCAGTGCTCGACGAAATTTACGATCTCTTCATCGACCTCGACGCCACCGAAGACCAGCTCGATTTTCCGATCATCTACACGAATGCGAAGACGGGCGTCGCCCATCGCAAAATCGGCGATTACTCGACGAACTTGCAGCCGCTCTTCGAGCAAATCGTCGCTTCGATTCCGCCGCCGTCGGGAGATCCCTGCGGCTCGCTGCAAATTCAGGTGACCAATCTCGATTACAGCGAATTTCTCGGGCGCGTCGCCATCACTCGCGTTTTCCAGGGAACTCTCAATCGCGGCACCGAAGTCGGCATCTCGAAACTCGACGGAACAATTCAGCCCACAAAAATCACCAAGCTTTTTACGTTTCGCGGCCTCGAGCGCGATGAAGCGGACGAAGTTGCCGCGGGTGATATCGTCGCGATCGCCGGCGTCGAAGGCATTCAAATCGGCGAAAGCATCACCGATCTCGCGAATCCCGCGCCGCTCGAACCGCTCAACGATTGACGAGCCGACTCTCACGATGGTCTTCACCATCAATACGTCGCCGTTCGTAGGCAGAGAAGGCCAATACGTCACGTCGCGCGACCTGCGCGCGCGCCTCGATAAGGAATTGCTCACCAACGTCTCGCTGCGCGTGGAAGACATGGGCTCGACCGACTCCTTTCGCGTTCTCGGCCGCGGCGAATTGCAGCTCGCGATCTTGATCGAAACGATGCGGCGCGAAGGCTACGAGCTGATGGTCGGCAAGCCGGAAATCGTGGTGCGCACCGAAAACGGCCGCCGCGCTGAGCCGCTCGAATTGCTGATCGTGGATTGCCCGGAGAATTTTATCGGCATCGTGATGGAACTTGCTCGGCAGCCGCCGCGGCGAAATGAAAAAAATGGTGAACCATCATTCCGGCCGTGTGCGCATGGAGTTCAGCATTCCTTCGCGCGGCTTGATCGGATTGCGCAGCCAGTTGATGACCGATACGCGCGGCACCGCGCTGATCCATTCGATTCTCGAAGGCTGGACCGACTACGCCGGCGACATGGCCATGCGTCTTACCGGCGCGCTCGTTGCCGACCGTCCCGGAGTTTCGGTCGCCTACGCGATCTGGGGAATTCAGGAACGCGGCGAAATGTTCGTCGGGCCGGGCATCGAAGTTTACGAAGGAATGATCCTCGGCGAAAACGCGCGCGAAGACGACATGAACGTGAACGTCACCAAAGAAAAAAAGCAGACGAACATGCGCTCGTCCTCCGCCGACGAAGCCATTCGCCTGATTCCTCCGCGCGAAATGACGCTCGAAAAAGCCATCGAGTTCATCGCCGACGACGAATACGTCGAAGTCACTCCGAAGTCGATCCGCCTGCGCAAAAAAGTCCTCGACGCCAAAAGGCGCCCCAAGCGCTGGCAGGAAATCCGCGCCAGCGCCGAAGCGGCGTCTTAGTCATGTCCAAAGCCGCTTTTCCGAGCCTGGCCGATTGTTCGGTCATGGGACGAACGATTCCCAACTCCGGGCAAAATCGCCCCTTGCCAAGCCCTCGAATCATCCGTAATCAATTCAATATAAACTGCTTATCGCGGCGCTCGCACCGGAATTTGAGTTGCGATATATATATGCGAGGTTGTTTCCCGTGGACATAGCACGCCCCGAAGTTAAACGACAAAAGCGCATCCGCCGGACGATTTATATCGCCGTCGCCGTGGTACTGATACCGCTCGTTACATACGCTCTCTCGAAGTTGAAGCCTGCCGCGCCCAGTGTAGATCGCGCGACGGTCTGGACCGACACGGTAAAGCGCGGTCCAATGCTGCGTGAAGTGCGAGGCCTCGGAACTTTGGTCCCGGAAACGATTCGTCTGATTCCAGCCATCACTGACGGAACCGTCGAGACGCGCTATCTGCTTCCCGGCACGCTCGTCAAAGCCAACACAGTAATTCTCGACATGCGCAATCCGGAATTGCAGCAGACGGCGCTTGATTCGGAATACCAGCTGCGCGGCGCGGAAGCATCATTGAACAATATAAAGGCGCAGCTCGAGAATCAGCTCATGGATAAGCGCGCGCAGGCCGCGGCGATTCGCTCCGCATTTCACACCGCCGCACTGCAAAAGGCAAACAACGAGAAACTTTACTCCCTGGGGCTGGTGGCAGACGTCGTCGTGAAGACCTCGGTAGTGCAGGCCGAAGAGCTCGAGAAGCAAAACGAAATTGCCGAGAAGCAGGTGCAAACTTTCTCCGATTCGATTGCCACGCAGATCGCCGTCCAGCAGGCCAACGTGGACGAAAAGCGAGCGATGTACGAGTTGAAGAAATCCCAGGTTGAGCAATTGAAAGTGCGGCCGGGTATTGACGGCGTGCTGCAGGACCTCACTGTCGAAGTAGGACAGAAGGTGACGCAAGGAACCGTGCTCGCACGCGTCGCGCAGCCCACGCACCTGAAGGCCGCGTTGAAAATCGCAGAGACGCAGGCAAAAGATATTCAAATCGGGCAGAAGGCCTCGGTGGATACGCACAATGGCATAATCGCCGGCCACGTGATGCGCATCGATCCGGCTGTAGTGAACGGCACCGTAACGGTGGACGTCGCGCTCGATGGCGAGTTGCCCACCGGCGCGCGTCCTGACCTGAGCGTTGAAGGCACAGTTGAGATCGAGCGCTTGACGGACGTGCTGTACGTCGGCCGCCCTGTGCACGGCGAAGCGAATAGCACCGTGGGGCTTTTCAAAGTAATCGACGGTGCAGATGCCGCGCGCGTCCAGGTGGAATTGGGCCGCACGTCGGTAAATACGGTGGAGATCAGGAAGGGCTTGCAGGTGGGCGACACGGTGATTCTCTCCGACATGTCCGCCTGGGACAATTTCGATCGGGTGCAATTGAAGTAAGCGGGAACATTTCGGCCCTGTCGTTCGTAGTTTGATAGCGAAGGAGCACAGAATGAATAGCGACGCACAATCCCTGATTCGCCTCGAAGGCGTAACGAAAGTTTTCTACACCGACGAGGTGGAGACCCATGCTCTCGGTGGCGTGCACCTCGATATCAAGAACGGCGAATTCCTCTCCATCGCCGGACCGTCGGGCTGCGGCAAGTCCACTTTGCTTTCGATTCTCGGCTTGCTCGATTCGCCGACCGATGGCAACTACTGGATCAACAAGCAGCCGGTGGCGAATCTCTCGCTCTCCGACCGCACTCGCATACGCAATCGCGAAATCGGTTTCATTTTCCAGGCGTTCAACCTGATCGGCGATCTCACAGTTTTCGAGAACGTCGAGCTGCCACTCACGTACCGCAGCATGGCGTCGGCGGAGCGCAAGAAGCGCGTGCAGGAAGTGCTCGAGCGCGTTGGAATGGCGCACCGCATGAAGCACTATCCTTCGCAGCTCTCAGGCGGTCAGCAACAGCGTGTCGCAGTGGCGCGCGCCCTGGTCGGCCAGCCTTCGATCCTGCTGGCGGACGAGCCGACCGGTAACTTGGACTCAAAGAACAGCGAAGCCGTGGTGGACTTGCTGCGGCAACTGCATCGCGAGGGCGCGACGATCTGCATGGTGACGCACGATCCGCGCTACGCGAGCATTGCCGACCGCACAATTCACTTGTTCGACGGCCGCATCGTGGAAGAAACGATCGGCACACGAACGGCGACCGTTTAGCGGCGCGATTTAATAATTTCCCCAGCACAAAAGCCAAAGAAGCTATTCGGCGCTTTGTGCGGGGGTGTGTTTGGAATTTTCTAGATTCGAATCGCGGCAGCGAAACGCAAGGGGCGAAATGGGAACACTGCTGCAGGACATTCGTTACGGAATCCGGATGCTCACGAAGAATCCGGGATTCACAGCTGTCGCAGTTCTCTCGCTCGCGTTAGGCATCGGCGGCAACGCGACGGTATACAGCTGGCTCGAAGCCGTGCTTCTGCATCCACTCTCGCTCGTCCAAAATTCCGAGCAACTCGTCGCCGTTGAAACAGTGATGCCCGACGGTTCTTATCACACGAGTTCTTATCCCGATTACAAAGACTACCGCGATCACAATCACGTTTTTTCGGGGATGATCGGTTTCGAGCTGATCGGCACGAATCTGAAACTCGAAAAGGAACAGCAGCCGCAGCGCGACTGGGGCTTGATCGTCACTGAGAACTATTTCGATTTGCTCGGGGTGAAGGCGGCGCGCGGCCGGACGTTTCGCGCGGACGACGCACACGGCCCCAACTCGGATCCGTACATAGTCTTGAGCGATGGCTTGTGGCGGCGGAGATTTGGCGCGGATCCAAAAGTAGTGGGCAAGTCCGTCGAGATCAACCAACACCCGTTCACAGTGATCGGAGTGGCTCCGCGCGGATTCAACGGCACGATCGTGGGCATCGCCGCCGAATATTTTCTGCCGATGATGATGCAGCCACAGGCGCTGCCGGGTGAAGACCTCGAGATTCGGAATCCGACTTTCGTTCACATGATGGGCCGCCTGAAGCCGGGCGTGACGCTCGAACAGGCTCGCGCCGAGATGAGCACGATGGCGCGGCAACTCGAGCAGCAGTATCGGGACACGACCAAAGACGTTGGCGCTTATGTCTGTCCAGTCTGGCAGGCGCATTACGGTTTGCAGTCGTTCCTGCTGCCGGTCCTCGCGTTTCTCATGGTGGTGGTGATTCTGGTGCTGCTGATTGCGTGCGCGAATGTGGCGAACCTGCTTCTTGCGCGAGCCACGGTGCGCGAGAAGGAAATTGCGATTCGCTCGGCGCTGGGCGCGGATCGTGCCCGGCTGATCCGCCAATTGCTAATCGAGAGCCTGCTGCTGGCCGGGCTGGGAGGCGCTGCCGGAATTCTGCTCAGTCTCTGGACGGCAAATTTCCTGACGGTCTTTACGCCGCCCGCGCATCTTCCGATTGGCTTTCCGCTCGGAGTGGACGGCAGAGTTCTCGCCTTCACGCTGGGATTGTCGATTCTCACTGCGATGATTTTCGGCCTTGCGCCCTCATTGCAGATCACGCGCCCGAGCGGAACTGTGTCGCTGAAGGATGGCGGCCGCACTTCGTCGAGCAGCGCGCGCCAGCATCGGCTGCGGAATCTCCTCGTCGTCACGGAAACGATTCTCGCCGTCGTGCTGCTCGCGGGTGCGGGTTTGCTGGTGCGGAGCTTGCGGGCGGCGACTGCGTCGAGCCCGGGATTCAGCGCCGATGGCGTGCTTCTAGCCGCCTTCGATCTTCGCGGCAACGGGTATTCCGACGATAAGGCGGCCGCTTTCTTCGAGCAATTGACCGACCGGCTGAAAACGGTTCCGGGAGTGGAAGGCGCGAGTCTCGAACAATACGTTCCACTGTGGTTTACAGGGCGCCGCTACACGATTCCCGAACTCGAAGGCTACACGCCGAAGCCGGGCGAGCAGAATCTGATCGATCTCAATGTGGTCGGCCCGAATTATTTTTCGTTGATGCGCATCCCAATTCTTTCTGGCCGTGAATTCACCGCGCAAGACCGTAAGGACGCGCCGCTCGTCTGCATCGTGAACCAGACGATGGCTCAGCGCTTCTGGCCGGGCCAAAATCCGGTCGGCCGGCACGTCGGCACGTGGAATCACCAGTGGACGATCGCGGGCGTGGTGAAAGACGTGAAGTATCACAGCCTGAGCGAATCGCCCCAGCCTTTCCTCTATTTTCCGTTCTGGCAGGACACGGGCGGCGATGCCAACATCCTGATTCGAACCACGGGCGATCCGCTGAAGTTCCTGCCGCAAGTCCGCGAACAGGTTCGCGCGCTCGATTCCGGAGTCGCCGTTCTCGAAAGCGATTCCGTAGCGAATTTGCTGTCCGTTTCGCTTTTCGCCTACCGCACAGCAGCAACGCTCGCAGCAGTGCTCGGCGGTCTCGGCCTCTTGCTCGCGGCAATCGGAATCTATGGCGTGCTCTCTTATTCAGTGAGCCAGCGCTCACATGAAATCGGTATCCGCATGGCGCTGGGCGCCGATCAGCGAAATGTACTCGGGCTGGTAATTGGACAGGGAATGCGGCTCACATTGCTCGGAGTGGGCCTCGGACTAATCGTAGCACTCGCGGCGATGCATTTGCTGGGCACGCTCCTATATGGCGTCACAGCGAACGACCCAATCACGTTTGTTGTCGTGATGGCCACGCTTTGCGCGGTCGCGCTGATCGCCTGCTTCATCCCGGCGCGAAGGGCGATGGCGGTTGATCCAATGGTCGCGCTCCGGCACGAATGAACCTGGAGGTTGGAAGTGAAGTGGCGTGGCCCGGCTCGAAGGAAATGAAACGATGGGAAATTTGATACAGGACATTCGATACGGCCTTCGCGGAATGCGAAGGAGCCCTGTAACAACGGCGGTAGCCATTTTGTCGCTGGCGTTGGGGATCGGCGCGAACACCGCGATCTTCAGCTTTGTAGACGCGCTGATCTTAAGAATGCTGCCTGTCGAAGATCCAAAAGCGCTCGTTTTTTTCGGACCGGCCAACTCCTCCGGAAACAGCGACGGCTTCCCGGATGGAAGCATGACTCTGTTTTCGTATCCGATTTATCGGGAGATGGCGCAGAAGAACCAGGTGTTTTCCGGCGTCGCCGCTGTGAACAGTTTCAACGTAAACGTATATGGAACAGTGGACAATAGCAGCAACGCGGAATCGCTGAATATCCAGCTTGTGTCGGGCACTTACTTCGACGTCCTGGGTGTGAAGCCCGTGGTCGGTCGCGTGTTCACAGACGCCGACGATCAAGTGCTGGGAGGCCATCCACTGGCGGTGATCAGCTACAACTGGTGGACAAGCCGGTTTTCCAGTGATCGCTCGGCGATCGGGAAAACGCTCAAGATCGGCGACACGATTTACACGATTGTCGGCGTCGCCTCACCCGGATTTCTCGGTACGACCCTGGGCGAATCACAGGACATGTGGATTCCACTCCAGATGGCGGATGAAATCGTGCGCGGGCCTCACAAGATCAAGGACAAGCTTTATCGCAGCCTCGATATTTTCGCGCGGCTCAAGTCCGGAGTGAGCCGCGCGTCGGCGAATGCAAACGTGAACGTGGTCCTGAAAGGGATTCTGCAGGATTGGGCCGGTGCGGAGCCGTCGCAGGAACACCTATTGGACATACAGAAAGCACACATCGAGCTAGAGCCGGCAGGCACAGGAAAATCGCTACTGCGCGCACAGTTTGACAAGCCCCTGTGGATGTTGATGGCGCTCGTTGGGCTGGTGCTGCTGATCGCGTGCGCCAATATCGCAAACCTGTTGCTCGCGCGCGGAGCGATGCGGCAGCGGGAAGTCGCTGTTCGCGTGGCGCTGGGTGCCGGGCGCGCCAGATTGATCCGGCAATTACTCACCGAGAGTCTGATGCTCGCCGGGATGGGCGGCGCCTTGGGAATCTTGTTTGCATCTTGGGCTAGCGGCGCTCTGTTCAGGGTGGCGACGCGAGGGCCCGACACCGTCAATCTAGACGTTTCGCTCGATTACCGCGTGCTCTGTTTTGCGTTCCTTGTGTGCCTCGCGACTGTCGTTCTTTTCGGGATTGTTCCGGCGATGAAAACTGCCGACATTACCCTGGGGGAATCGCTTTCCGGCGGCCGGAGTGGAGCTGCGGGAGAAAGAAGCAGCGTGCTCGGGAAGGCTCTGATAGTTGCGCAGGTGTCTCTAGCGCTTGTGCTTCTGATCAGCGCCGGTCTGTTCGTGCGCAGCCTGACCAAGTTGACCAGTGTGGAGACAGGATTTCAGAGGCAAAACGTTTTGTGGTTCAGCGTTGGCTCTTTTATGACGGGCCTGAAGGACGAAACGCAGCTGGCGAATTTCTACCGGCGAGTAGAGGAGCGCACGAGTGGAATCCCAGGCGTGAAGGCGGTTAGCTTCTCCGTCTTCGCCTTCAATCAAGGCGGATGGAGTGAGCGGGCCTGGGCCGAAGGTGATTCCGCCGCGCCGCCCGCGGAGCGCACCGCTTGGTACAACGCAGTAGGACCGGGCTATTTTGCCACGATGGGTTCGCCGATTCAGGATGGCAGGTCGATTGGAGAGCAGGACTCCGCGACCTCACCGCGAGTCGCCGTAATCAACGAAACGATGGCGCGAAGATTTTTCCGCGGAGGCTCGCCAGTGGGAAAGAGATTCGGAATGGGCGACGTCGCGCACAGCAAAGATATCGAGGTCATTGGAGTGGTGCAGGACTCCAAGTACTACCAGCTCGATGAAGGTCCCCGGGCGGTCGCCTACTTTCCATACACTCAGTACATTCCCGATTGGGGCATCGGACTCTATCTCTCCAATTTCCAGGTCCGCTTTGCGGGCAATCCGGCCAACATCGTGCAGTCGGTTCGAGATGCCATCGCCCAGGTGAACTCGAATGCACCGATTCGAAGCGTGCAGACACTTGCCGAGCGCGTGGACGATTCGGTTGCATCGCAGCGGCTGGTCGCTGAACTTTCGGGTTTCTTCGGGATTCTCTCCGTATTTCTGGCTTGTATCGGGATCTACGGGCTTATGTCGTTCGCGGTCGTAAGGCGCACCCATGAAATCGGAGTTCGGATGGCGCTGGGAGCGGGGCAACCGGAAGTGCTGCGGATGGTGCTGCGGGAAGTGGTCATGCTGGTTGGAATTGGTTTGGTGGCCGGACTTCCGGTGGCGATTGCCGGCGAACGCTGGATTGAGAGCCTGCTTTTCGGGATGAGTCCGTCAGATCCGGCGACTCTTGCGGGAGCGACGATTATTTTGCTGGGCGTGGCGGTTCTCGCCGGCTATTTGCCGGCGCGGCGCGCGGCCAAAGTCGATCCGATCGTCGCACTCCGGCACGAATGAAACTAAAGGTTAGAGATTAGGGGTTGGAAGTGAAGAAGCGCCACCCGGCTCGAAGGAAATGAAACGATGGGGAATTTAATACAGGACATTCGATACGCGATCCGGATGCTGGCGAAAAATCCTGGCTTCACGATCATCGCAGTGCTCACGCTGGCGCTTGGAATTGGCGCGAACACGGCAATTTTCAGCGTTGTGAATGGCGTGATGCTGAATCCACTGCCGTATCCGCAGCCGACCAGGCTCGTCTCGATGTATCGCAAAGTATTCGGCTTCGAGCAAGGTTCGGTTCCTTATCTCAGCTTTCAGGATTGGCAAAAGCAGAATCGCACCACCGAGGCGATGGCTTCGTATCGCGGAGATAATTACAACCTGACTGGAATGGGCGAAGCTGAGCGAGTGCCAGTGGGGCAAGTGTCCGCAGATTTTTTCAAGGTGCTCGGTGAAAATCCGATGATGGGCCGGTTCTTCAATGCCGATGAAGACCGGCCCGGCGCTTCTCCCGTGATTGTACTGGGAGAAGGATTTTGGAAGCGGAAATTCGGCGGCGTGCCGGATGTGCTGGGGAAAACGATTCTGCTGAACGGGACCGGCTACACGGTAATCGGCGTCGTTCGCGACAACTTCAAGATTTTCACTGACGGCCAGGTATACGTGCCGATCGGGCAATGGAACGATCCCACATTTCGCGACCGCACGATCAGCATGGGCATGGACGTGGTGGCGCGGCTGCGGCCTAGCGCGACTGTGGAGCAAGCGCGAGCGGACATGGATTCTGTGGCACGGGAGCAGGCGATTGACTATCCGAAATCCAACGGGGGCATGGGCATCACGACGATTCCTTTGCTGCAAGATCTGGTGGGTAATCGCAAGCCAATCCTTTTGATACTTCTCGGCGCGGTGGGATTTGTGCTGCTGATTGCGTGCGTGAATGTGGCGAACCTGTTGCTCGCACGCGCCACCGGGCGCGCGCGGGAGCTCGCGATTCGCCTGGCGCTTGGAGCATCACGGGGAAGGATCATTCGCCAGCTGCTGACGGAAAGCATTCTCGTGGCGCTTGCGGGCGGTGTACTTGGCCTCGCGATAGCGGCGTGGGGCACCGGGGCGATGTTGAAATTGCTGCCTGAGGCGCTTCCGCGAATGGATGAGATCGGCGTGGACGGGAGAGTGTTGGCATTCACTTTCGGAGCATCGCTACTCGCCGGAATCCTTTTCGGTCTGGCGCCGGCGCTGAAGATTTCGCGGGCGGACGTGCAAGCGTCGCTCAAAGAAGGCGGACGCAGCGTGGTGCGCACGCGCAATCGGGCACAGGGTGTTCTGGTGGTGGTGGAAATGGCGCTGGCGCTGGTGCTGCTGGTGGGCGCCGGGCTGATGATTCGCAGCGTGTCGCAACTGTGGCATGTGAAGCCGGGATTCGATCCACACAACACCGTCGAGTTCAGCATCGCGCTCGCACCCGACAAAACGTCTGAAGCGGCGAAAATTCGCGCTACCTACCGTCAGCTTCTCAACGGGATCGAGTCGACGCCAAGTGTTGAGGCGGCTTCGCTTCTTGCCGGCGCGCTTCCTCTCAAAGGTGGTGATTCCGATTTGCCGTTTTGGCTTGAAGGGCAGCCGAAGCCGGCGGTCGAGAGCCAGATGAGCCTTGCTCTTTGGTATACGACGACGCCCGATTATCTGAAGGCGATGGGGATTCCCCTTTTGCGGGGCCGGTATTTCGCCCCACAAGACAACGAGACAGCGCCGCCAGTCATGGTGATTGACGAAGACTTCGCGAAGCAATATTTCGGCGGCGAAAATCCGATCGGTAAGCACGTGAACATCGACCCGTTCAACATCAGCCCGGAAATCGTAGGTGTGGTAGGGCACGTGAAACACTGGAGCCTTGACGAAAGCACTCGCCCGATTCACGCGGAGATGTACCAGCCGTTCATGCAGATGAGCGACAAATTCCTGCCGCTGATGGTAAATGGTGCGACGGTGATCATCCGGACGAAAGGCGCACCGGCCGCAGCGCTTGGAGCGATTCGAGAAGAAGTTTCGAAGCTCGATAGCCGGCAGGTGATGTACGACGCGATGACGATGGATGAGATCGTGACGCGTTCGATGCGCGCGCAGCGGTTTTCGATGATTTTGCTCGGAGCATTCGCATTACTCGCGCTGCTGCTTGCGTCGATTGGAATTTACGGAGTGATTTCCTACCTGGTGGGCCAGCGCGTGAATGAAATCGGCATTCGCATGGCGCTGGGCGCGCAGCGGAAAGACGTTCTGCGAATGATCATCGGCGAAGGCGCGCGGCTCGCGGCGATTGGCGCAGGCATCGGCATAGTCGCGGCGCTCGGTCTCACGCGATTGATGGCGAGCCAACTCTACGGCGTAAGCGTGACCGATCCAATCACGTTCACGGGCGTCGCGATCATCCTCGTGGCAGTTGCGCTGTTGGCCTGCTACATCCCGGCGCGGCGCGCGATGCGCGTGGATCCGATGGTGGCCTTGCGGTACGAGTGAGGAGATGGAAAAGATGGGATCTCTTCTACAAGACATTCGCTACGGATTGAGAATGCTGGCGCGCAATCCGGCATTTAGCGCCATTGCGGTGCTTACGCTGGCACTTGGAATCGGCGCGAACACGGCTATCTTTTCACTCACCGACCAGATTTTATTGCGGCGCTTGCCGGTGCGAAACCCGGAACAACTTGTGGCTCTGCGTACCACAGGCTCGAATCAGGGACACGTCTGGAGCGACAGCACCGACGATTCGGGGATGTTTTCGTATCTGGTGTACAAGGACCTGCGCGACCGCAACCAGGCTTTCTCCAATTTGCTGGCGCGATTCCCGACTTCGGTGAGCGTTTCCGGGCAAGGCTCGACGGAACTGGCGCAGGCCGAACTCGTGTCCGGCAATTATTTCGAGATGCTCGGAGTGCAGCCGGCGCTGGGGCGCGTCTTCAGCGCAAGCGACGAAACAGCAGCGGGCGCGAATACGCTGGCGGTGCTGAGTTACGGCTACTGGGCGCGCCATTTCGGAAGCGATCCGGGCATTCTCAACAAGCAGATTGTGGTGAACGGCGCCTCGCTGACGATCGTGGGCGTTGCGCGAGCGGGCTTCACCGGAATTCAAATTGGACAGCTCCCCGACCTTTTCATTCCGATGACGATGAAGGCGCAGATGACGCCGGGCTGGAACGGGCTCGACGATCGCAAAGATTATTGGATCGCGATTCTCGGGCGGTTGAAGCCGGGATTCAATCGAGCCAAGGCGCAGGTGGCGCTCGGTCCCACCTACCACGCGATTCTCGAGTCGGATCTTCATTTGATCCAGGGAACGGAAAAGGGCCGGCAGAAATTTCTCGAGAAAAAGCTGCTGGTTGATTCTGCGTCGAACGGCAGGCAGATCGTCCAGCAGGGTACGGGAAAGCCGCTGCTGATCCTTACGGCGATGGTTGCGCTCGTACTGTTGATTGCATGCGTGAATCTGGCCAGTTTGCTGGTGGCGCGCGGGGAAGCGAGGCAGCGCGAAATCGCGGTGCGGCTCACGATGGGTGCGAGCCGTTGGCGTCTGGTGAAGCAGTTGCTCACCGAGAGCCTGATGCTATCGATCGCCGGAGGAGCGGCGGGCCTGGCGCTTGCGGCTTGGACTTTGAGCGCGCTCGTCGGATCGATTCCAAAGAGCGAGGGGATTTCCGGGCTCGAAGCGAACCTTGATTATCGCGTGCTGAGCTTTGCAATCGCGCTGACGATCGTGACTGGAGTGCTGTTCGGATTGGCGCCTGCGCTGCGCGCCACTCACACAGATCTGCAAGGCACGCTGAAGGAACAAGGTGCGAATGTTTCAGGAGGCACTGCGAACGTGCGATTGCGAAAGTGGCTGCTCGTCTCGCAGGTGGCGCTGACGGTGATTCTCCTGGCGGGAGCCGGATTTTTCACGAAGAGCCTGGTGAACCTGAAAAATCAGGATCTCGGATTGCGCACTGACCATGTGCTTCAGTTTGCGGTATCTCCGGACCTGAATCTGTATTCGCCGGCACAAACGGCTGCGCTCGTGAAAAAGATTCGCGATCAGGTGGCTGTGCTGCCGGGCGTTCGCTCGGTGAGCGTTTCTCGAATGGCGGTTCTTGCCGGTAACAGCGCGGGCTCGGACATGGTGGCGGAGGGTTACGTTCCGCAGGAATCGGAAGATACGCATGTTCACGAAGACTGGATCGGAGAAGGCTATTTCTCGACGATGGGAATCCCGCTGCTTTCCGGGCGCGAATTCGCGGCCGGCGACACGGCGACGAGTCCCAAGGTAGCGATCGTCAGCGAAGGAGTTGCACGGCGATTTTTCGGCGGGCGCAATCCAGTCGGCATGCACCTTGGAATCGGAGCGAAACAAGATAAGAACCATCCGGACATCGAAATTGTGGGATTCGTGAAGGACAGCAAGACCGCCGACGTGCACGAGAAGCTTCGCCCCATGGTGTATTTGCCGTACACGCAAGATCCAGCTCTAGGGAGCGTGACGTTCTTCGCGCGCACGGGACAAGATCCTGACACGCTGGCCAATCCTGTGAGGGCAGTTGTCGCCGGACTGGATTCGAATCTGCCGGTGTTCGATGTGAGAACGTTAGCCACGCAAGTCGCAGATACGGAGTTCGACGACCGATTGCTGATGTTCTTCTCGGCGTGCCTGGGTTCGCTGGCTGCGTTGCTGGCCGCAGTGGGACTCTACGGCGTAATGGCCTACGTAGTGATGCGGCGCACGCGCGAAATCGGCATCCGTATGGCGCTCGGCGCGACGCGGGAAAATGTCGGCTGGCTGATTTTGCGCGAAGTGGTGCTGATGTCGGGCATTGGCTTGGCGATCGGATTGCCGCTCGCTTACGGCGTGGGGCGGCTGGTGGAATCGCAATTATTCGGAGTGAAGGCGAGCGACCCGCTGGTTTTCGCTGCAGCAGCAGCGGCGCTCGCGAGTGTCGCGATGCTTGCTGGCTGGCTTCCTGCGCGGAAGGCGGCAAGCGTCGATCCGATGGTCGCGCTGCGTTACGAGTGAAATTCAGCCGCGGTTGCTTGTCCGGCATAGCTTTCAAGAGTTGAAGTGAAGGAGCGGAAATGGGATCACTGCTGCAGGACATTCAGTACGGCTTACGGACACTGCGAAAAAATCCAGGGTTCACCGCGGTTGCGATCCTGACGCTGGCGCTCGGCATCGGCGCGAACACCGCAATTTTCAGCCTGGTGGATTCTTTCCTGCTGCGTCCTCTGCCGGTAAAAGATCCGCAGCAGATCACGACGCTCGCCTATCAACTGAAGGGCGGGCAGTTGATCAATATTTTTTCCGTGCCCGACTATCGCGATATCCGGGAGCAAACCCGAAACGTCTTCTCGGACTTGCTTATCTACCAGATCAGCCTCGATGGCCTGAGTGTGAACGGAAAAGCCGAGCGGATTGTAACGAACTATGTGGCCGGCAATTTCTTCTCCATGCTAGGAATCAAGCCTGCGGTCGGACGATTTATCTTGCCATCCGAAGAAGAAACCGCAGCTCCAGTCCTTGTTCTTGGGCATTCGTACTGGATGACTCGTTTCGGTGGTGATCCGCAGATTGTCGGCACAAAAGTCTCGATCAACGGTCACCCGATGACGGTTGTCGGAGTTGCACCCGAAGGCTTTCACGGTTTATTTCCCTTAGCAGAAATGCAGGGATATTTGCCGCTTGGCATGGCGACCATAGCAGGCAATCCGAGCGACTTCACCACGAATCGAGGATTCCGCAACGACTTAATGTTTGGGCGGTTGCGGCCGGGAGTAAGCATGAAGCAGGCGCAAGCTTCGCTCGATGTGGTGGCGCAAAGGCTCTCGCAGGAAAATCCGAAAGATGACAAAGACATGAGTCTCCTGGTTTTCCCGGAACTTCGATCCCGGCCGAATCCCGATCCGAAAAACACAATCGTGGTGATCTCAACTCTTTTTCTGGGGCTCTCAGCACTCGTGTTGTTGCTCGCCTGCGTCAATGTAGGAAATATTTTGCTTGTACGCGCCACCGTGCGCAAACGCGAAATGGCAATTCGAGCGGCCCTGGGCGCCGGGCGGATTCGGTTAGTTCGTCAGTTGCTGACGGAGAGCATTCTGCTGGCAGTTTGCGGCGGTCTCGCGGGGATCGCGCTCGGCTATTGGGGCAGCTCGTCGCTGGGGCAGTTAAACCTCGGGACCGACTTGCCCGTGCGCTTGGACTTTGGATTCGATTGGAGAGTGTTTGGATTTGCATTCTCAATGGCGCTACTAACCGGGATTATTGTGGGAATCGTGCCGGCAGTCCGCGCGTCACGCGGAAATCTCGCGCAAATCCTGCATGAAGGCGGGCGCGGCGTGGTGGGAGGCCGGCACCGGGTGCGCAATGCGCTGGTGGTGGCTCAAGTGGCTGGCTCGCTGATGCTGCTCATCATCGCAGGGCTTTTCACGCGGAGCCTGGGCGAAGCTCAGCGAACGAATCTCGGCTTCGATCCGAATCACGTTGTGAACTTTTTCATGGATCCCAACGAGATCGGCTACAACGAAGCGCAGGGGCGCGCGTTCTATAAGACTCTCCTCGCTCGTGTCCGCGCTCTTCCCGGAGTGGTATCAGCGACTACGGCAAACTCAATTCCTCTGGGTTACACGAACAACGGCGACACCGTTGTCGTGGAAGGCTATGAACTGCCGGCTGGCCAGCCCACACCAGTCTCCTTTTACGCCGCGATCTCGCCCGATTACTTCAAGACTATGGGTATCCCAAGCATTCAGGGGCGTGTGCTCACTGACGCGGATGACCAGAACGCGCAATTCGTAGCGATCGTGAACGAGGCTATGGTGAAAAAATATTGGCCGAACGAAGATCCGATCGGAAGGCATTTCAAAATCGGTGCCGAGCCTGGACATTCGATCGGTGTGATTGGCGTGGCGAAAGACTCCCGCTATCAGGGCATGACTGGCCCGATCAACCCGTACTTCTACGTGCCCCTTTCGCAGCACTTCGCAGCCAATACATTCGCAGCGCTGCAGGTGCGCACGGCGGCCACGCCAGAGGCCATGATCCCGGAGATTGAACGAGTGGTTCAGTCGATTGCGCCCGATCTACCGGTCTTCGACGTGAAAACAATGACGGAGGCTCTCAACACATTGAATGGGCTTCTGATCTTTCAAATTGGTGCAACTCTGGCGGCTGCTTTGGGAATCCTCGGGTTGATTCTCGCGCTCGTCGGGGTTTACGGCGTGATCTCATTTGCGGCCAGCCAGAAAACGCACGAGATTGGCGTTCGCATCGCGCTGGGGGCGCAGCGCTGGGACGTGCTGAAAATGATTTTTGGCCAGGGCTTGCTTATTGTGGGCATCGGCTTGGCTATCGGGCTTGCGGCTGTACTCGCAGCTTCGCGCGTGATGGGCCGATTCCTTATCGTGAGCGCCACAGATCCGATCACCTACATCACGGTGTCTACTCTACTCGCTCTGGTCGCACTGCTGGCGTGCTACATCCCAGCGCGCCGCGCAATGAACGTGGATCCGATGGTCGCACTACGATACGAGTGACCCAGGAGGCGTGAATGCAATCCCTGTTGCAGGATATTCGCTACGGCGCGCGCATGCTGACGAAGAACGCCGGCTTTACCGCTATCGCCGTGCTGACGCTCGCGCTCGGTATTGGCGCGAACAAGGCGATTTTCTCGGTGGTAAACGCCGAACTGCTCCGCCCTCTTCCATTCCATGATCCGGGCAGGCTCGTGAGCATCGGCGTCACCAACTCGCGGACCGGTTGGAAGTCCGGCAACGCGGATTACCCCGATTTTGCAGATTGGCGCTCGCAGAATCAGGTTTTCGAGAAAATGGCCGCTTATTACGAAAACAAACTCACGCTGACAGGCGTGCAAAGCCCAGCTCACCTCGAAGCCGAGGTTGTTTCCGCCGATCTCTTCACCCTTCTCGGCGTCACGCCCAAACTCGGCCGAACATTTCTGCCGGCCGAAGATGAAGCCGGCCACAATGTTGTGATTCTCGAGCACCAATTCTGGCAGCAGCAGTTTGGTGGCGATCCGGGAATCATCGGCCGCGCGATCACGCTCAACAACAGGGCCTATACGGTGGTGGGAGTGATGCCTGCCGGCTTCGAATTTCCACTGCAACGGAAGCCGGTCTCCGTGTGGACCACATTTTCCGCTGACCAGTCAACAGACGACAACACCCCTCCTATAACGAAACAGAGGGGCGCTCACTGGCTCCACGTCATTGCGCGCTTGAAACCCGGCACCTCGATCGCTCAGGCTCAAGCGGCGATGGACGTCATCACTGCCGGGCTTGCGAAGCAATTTCCCGAATCGGATAAATACTTCGGAGTCCAGCTGGAATCCGAACGCGCCAGGATTACGAGCGCGATTCGACCGGCGCTGCTCTTGCTCATGGCGGCGGTAGGACTCGTGTTGCTCATCGCTTGCGTCAACGTGGCGAATCTTCTTCTGGCGCGAGCCACCACTCGCGGACGCGAAATTGCCATTCGCGCAGCATTGGGCGCCGGGCGTAAGCGATTAGTGCGCCAACTTCTAACTGAAAGCATGCTGCTGGCTGGGCTCGCCGGCTTTTTCGGCGTGCTGATTGCAGGGTGGGGCAGCACGCTGCTAGCACGCTTAAGTCCGCGGGATCTCCCTCGCTCCGGCGAGATCCAGACGGACGTCTGGGTGCTCGCCTTTACGGCAGGGGTTTCGCTTCTCACAGGGCTCGTCTTCGGTTTGGCGCCGGCGCTCCAAATCGCGCGCTCGAATTTGGTGGACGCCTTGAAGGAAGGGTCGCTGAGTATGACGGCGGGAGGCGGCCGTCATCAGCTCAGAAGCTCGCTTGTGGTTGTCGAGATGGCGATCGCGCTCGTTCTGCTGGTAAGTTCGGGTCTTTTGATCCGTAGTCTCGTGCGGCTGCAGAACGTGAATCCTGGCTTTGACCCGCATAATGTTCTGGCGGCAGACGTGGATTTGCCAGACCAAAAATACACCGCTGCGAAGCAGGATCAGTTCGCACGCGAATTGATGCCGAAGCTTGCGGCTCTTCCTGGCGCAGAATCCGTTGCCGGCGTCTTTCCGCTGCCCATGACGGGCGCCGAAATGCGAACGAGCGTCGAGATAGAAGGCCGCCCAGTGCCGGAAAGCGACGAGGTGCACGCTACTATCTTCTCCGTCACGCCAGATTATTTTCGGACGATGAAAATTGCCTTGCTGCACGGACGCGACTTCACCGTGCAGGATGACCTGGACACCCCCCCCGTCGTTATAGTCAACGAGTCCCTCGCTCGGCAGTTTTTCCCCGGCGAAAATCCGATAGGTAAGCGCATTCGTCCCGGCATTGCGGTGGACGAGAAGCGCTCCCGCATGCGGGAGATCGTTGGTGTGGTGGCCGACGTTAAGTTCAAAGACCTCACATCGGAATGGCTGCCCACGACCTATGTGCCCCAGTCACAGATTCCGATCGGCCGTATGACCGCCATCGTTCGCACCGCCGGCGATCCTTCCAGTTTGGCGCGGCCTCTCGCAGAAGCGGTCCACTCCATCGATCCCGATCTCGCGACCTATAACGTCAAGACGGTCGAGGAATATCTCGATGGAACAATCGCCATTCCCCGCTTCAATACCATGCTGCTCGGAATTTTTGCGGGTCTCGCGCTTATTCTCACGGCTATCGGGCTCTACGGCGTGATCTCGTACTCCGTCGCGCAGCGAACGCACGAGATCGGCATTCGCATGGCTCTAGGAGCGCAACCCGGCGAGATGATGCGCCTGGTCGTAGGTCAGGGAGTTCGTCTCGCGCTCCTCGGTGTGGGATTAGGGCTGGTCGCGGCCTTTGCTTTCACGCATTTTCTCTCAAGTTTGCTGTTCGGGGTGACGGCCACCGATCCAATTTCCTTCATAACCGTAGTTGCGACCCTGCTCGCCGTGGTCCTTTTGGCGTGCTACGTCCCAGCCAGGCGCGCAATGCGTGTGGACCCAATGGTGGCATTGAGGTATGAATAGTGGCCGGAGCGAGTGCCTTCAAATCAGGGTGTCCGAATTCGCGACAGGCATTCCCGCAACTGGTCAAAGCGGGTACCTGCGATGCCTGGAATTGCTCGTAACTCTTTGAGTGGTATAGTGTTATAATCCTTGGCTGCTGGAAGCTGACCTGCCCATATTTGGGAGACTCCGATTCGATGTGACCTCGAGTTTGAGGCCAGGAGTCGCAACCCATGGCTACGATGGCGCTTGAACTCAATAACGGGACCGACACGCGACTGCCGCGAATTCTGATTGCCGACGATCAGCCGGACGTGCTCGAAGCCTTGCGGCTCCTGCTAAAAGGCCACGGTTACTCCACCGAATCCGTCACATCGCCTTCCGCCCTGATCGAATCTCTCGCCAAAAAAGAATTTGATTTGATTCTCATGGATCTGAACTACGCGCGTGACACCACGTCCGGCCGCGAAGGACTCGATCTGCTCACGCAGTTGCAGGCCAACGAAAGCACGCCTCCGATTGTCGTGATGACGGGCTGGGCCAGCGTGGGGCTTGCGGTGGAAGCCATGCAGCGCGGCGTGGGTGACTTCGTCGAAAAGCCGTGGGCCAACGTGCGCCTGCTGGAAATTCTGAAGAAACAGATCGAAGCCGGCGAGAAAAAGCGCCTGGCGAAAAAACAGGCGCTGGAAAAAAGCCACGCGCTCGACGAAGCCGCGCAGAAGATGCAGCGCCGTGAACGCGAAGTGGAAGAAGCCCGCGCGATCCAGCAGGGATTTTTGCCGCAGGAAATTCCACAGATTCCCGGCTATCAAATCGCGGGAGCGTGGCAACCCGCGCGAATCGTTGGCGGAGATTACTACGACGTTCTGCCGTTTGACGATGACTCGGTCGGGCTGTGCATAGCGGATGTGGCGGGCAAAGGAATGCCGGCGGCGATGTTGATGTCGAATTTTCAGGCCAGTGTTCGCGGCTTTGCTTCGCCTGCACTATCGCCCGACGCGCTGTGCGAAAAATTGAACAAGCTGGTGTGCCGGAATATCGCGGCGGACCGGTTCATAACTTTTGTCTACGCCCATCTCCACGGACCGTCTCGCCGGCTCTCTTATGCGAACGCTGGTCACAACGCCCCGATCGTGCTCCATCGCGACGGCACGCACGAGCGGCTCGATACGGGCGGCGGAGTGCTGGGCATTTTCAAACAGCAATCTTTCGAAGCGGGGAGTTTCCAGCTCGCGCCCGGTGACCGCATCATGCTTTATACCGACGGCGTGACGGAAGCACGCGATGGCGCGGGCATCGAGTTTGGAGATTCGCGCCTGATCGAAGTTCTGCAAGATTGCCGTGATGCGGATCCGCAGATCGCGCAGGAGAAAATATTCAGCACAGTCGAGCAGTTCTGCGGTGGCAATTGGGAAGATGACGCGACGCTGATCGTGCTCAGCGTCGAATAGGCGCGCCACTCAGAATTGAAAGAGAGCGAGGCAACGTGATCAAGTTAGTGAATGTGGAAAAAGCTTATGAATCCGGCGCGGGGAAGACTTGGGTGCTCCGCCGGATCAATCTCGATATTGCCGAAGGCGACTTCATCACCATCATGGGCCCATCGGGCGCGGGCAAATCCACGCTCATGGGCATTGTCGGGATGCTGGATGGCGCCTGGAAAGGCGAGTATTACCTTCTCGAAAATCCCGTCCATAAGCTCGACAATCGCCGCCGCGTCGAATTGCACAAAAAATATATCGGCTTCGTTTTCCAGCAATACCACCTGCTGGATAATCTCACCGTCGCAGAAAATCTCGATCTGCCCCTCTCCTATCGCGACATCAAGAAAGCCGAGCGCGAAGGAATGGTGGCCGATATTCTCGACCGCTTCCAGATCGTCGGCAAAAAATCTCTCTATCCGAACCAACTTTCTGGCGGACAGCAGCAACTCGTCGCCGTCGCCCGCGCCGTGATCGGCAAGCCCAAGCTGATTCTGGCTGATGAGCCCACCGGCAGCCTGCACTCCAGCCAGGGAAAAATGATCATGGACCTACTCAAGCGCCTCAATGAAGCCGGCACCACAATTATTCAAGTGACGCACAACGACGCATGGGCCGCCTACGGTAATCGCATCATTCAGTTAGCCGATGGCTGGATCGTCGACGGGCAAACGCAAGCAGGCGCAGCGTAATTTGAACTCTTGGACAGAATCGATGTCGAGTGTCTTGTTCGGCGTCAAACGCACCGGCGCGCGCGAGTCCGCAGCTGAGACCTCAGTCGGCTTCCTGCGTTCGGGAGAAGTACGAAAAACAGTAACTCTCGAACCGGACACGCTGTTGTCGTTGAATTCGCGTCT
Source organism: uncultured Acidobacteriota bacterium (assembly GCA_963721825.1). GTDB lineage: Bacteria > Acidobacteriota > Terriglobia > Acidiferrales > UBA7541 > Palsa-295. The sequence continues at coordinate 38,541 of CAVRLE010000009.1, forward strand.
AAGTTTGCGGGGATGTGCCTGTGCGCCACGCGATGATTATCGCGCGGGCGCTCGTCAACTTTCCAAAAACTCATCGGCGCGGGGCACCGTCCTCGCGCTCAATCAGCAAGGGGCACTGGTGGTAAGAAAAATGGAGGAGTCCAACCGGCATTCCGAAGAGCCGGTCCCCGCTGGAGTGCCGGCGCTGGTTAAAGAAATTGACGAGAGGCTCTCGAGTCTTGTCGGCGGTGCGGCTACAGCCGAGTTGCGCCAGGTGCGCCGCGAATTCACTCATCGGTTGAAGGACGCGGCCCCCCACGTCGTGATCGAGCTCGCCAGTCTCCTAATCGATGTGCCGCAGAGCGCCTATCGTTTCATCGCCTACGAACTGCTCCATCATCATCCGGCCGGGCTTTCTCACTTGAACGCCTGGCAGCTCGAACAGCTGGGCCGCGGCATCTCGAGTTGGGGCGAGGTGGATTGCTTCGCCGTTTTCCTCGCAGGCCCCGTTTGGCGCGATCGGCGCGTTCCGAATAGCCTGATTCATGGCTGGGCACGCTCGGCGGACCGCTGGTGGCGCCGCGCGGCGCTCGTCAGCACCGTTCCACTCAACAGCAAATCGCAGGGCGGCGCGGGCGACACCTATCGCACTCTGCAAATTTGCCGGCTACTTGAACGCGACCGCGATCCGATGGTCGCCAAAGCGATGTCCTGGGCTTTGCGCGAGCTCGCCAAGCGCGACCCGCGCGCCGTCCGCGAATATCTAGCCGCTCGCAAAGATGTGCTGCCCGCGATTGTGTTGCGCGAAGTTACGAACAAACTCAGGACCGGCGTAAAAAATCCCAAGCCGAAAGCGGCAGCCGCGAGTTAGGTGGCCATGACCCGCGCTGCTCGTATGCGACGTCCCGCCATGGCAAGCCACGCGTGCCGGTACGATGTTTGCATTGCGTTACGAATAATGCCCTGGGAAGTGGACAACAAGCAGTTAAGCAGTAATATAACTGCTCTTCTCACCATCCCTCAGGGGCGAGTCTATGGGAACCATTTGGCAGGACCTGCAATACGGTTGGCGGATGTTGCGGCGGAGCCCCGGCTTCTCGCTCGTGGCTATCCTCACGCTCGCCATCGGCATCGGTGCGAACGCCGCTATGTTTAGCGTGATCAACACCGTCCTGCTGCGGCCGCTTCCATTTCCTTACGCACAGCGGATCGTATTTGTGTGGGACACCGACCCGAACCGCAACGTCATGCGCGGCGTCGCTTCACCCGCTGAGTTTCTCGATTGGCGCGACCAGAATCATTCCTTCGAAGAGCTCTCCGCCTGGCGGACCTGGTTCTACAGCCTCACCGGCACCAATGAACCCGAACAGATTTTCGGCGTCCACGCTTCCGCAAATTTCTTCCGTCTGCTTGGCGTCAAGCCCATCCTCGGCCGCGACTTCATCCCCGAAGAAGATCAAGTTGGCCACGATCAGGTAGCAATCATTAGTTATGGGTTATGGCAGCGGCGCTTCGGCGGTGATCCTGGCATCGTTGGCAAAAACATTTCGCTGGACGAGAAGCCCTTCACCGTTGTCGGTGTTCTTCCTCGAGCCTTCTCGCTTTTCGGGACGAGCCGTCAGTACGACGCCTGGATGCCAATGGCCCTCGACCGCGCGCAACTACACCGCGAAGATCATTCCGTGATTGTCTTTGGGCGCCTTCGCAAGGGTGTCACCTGGGCCCAAGCGCAGGCGGAAATGGAAACGATCATCGCGCGGCTGAAACGACAGTATCCTGATGTCGATCAACAAAATGGTGTCCGCATCGTCAGTTTTCGCGAGGATGTTTCGCGCGGGCTCAGTAGAGCCTTGGCTGTGCTGTTTGGCGCGGTTGTTCTCGTCCTGTTGATCGCTTGTGTCAACGTTGCCAATCTCGTCCTGGCGCGCTCCGCAACCCGCGAGCGTGAAATCACGCTTCGCGCAACGCTCGGCGCTGGCCGCGGCCGCATCATCCGCCAGCTGCTTACGGAGAGCGCCCTTCTAGCTCTCCTCGGCGGCCTGTTCGGAATCGTTATTGCCTACGGCGGGCTTCATCTTCTCCGGCTTGCTCTCCCTCAGGAAGGAGGCTACGGCGAAGTTCCGCATGTGGAATGGCTTGGAATCGACGGCACGGTTCTCGCCTTCACGCTGATCGTCTCCGTTCTTACCGGAATGCTCTTCGGGCTCGCTCCCGCAATTCAGATCTCGCGCGCCGAACTGTACGAATCCCTCAAAGAAGGCAGCCACGGCTCGATCGGCGGACGCCGCAGTCAATTCACCCGCTCCGCGCTGGTCATCGCTGAGGTAGCCTTCTCGCTGCTCCTGCTGGTCTGCTCCGGCCTGTTGATTCGCAGCTTTTATCTCTTGATGTCCGAAGATCTCGGCATCGATCCCGATAACGTGCTCACCGCTCAAATCTGGCTCCCCGAATCGCATTACCCGGCCGGCGCTCCCGTCATGAATTTCTACCAGCAAGCGATCGATCGCATCGGCGCTTTGCCCGGCGTGAAATCAGCCAGCGCCGTCAATTTTCTCCCCCTCAGCGGCTGGGGCGATTTCTGCAATTTCGATATTGCCGGGCGCCCCATCGCGCCCGCCGACAAGCCCAACACGGCGCAATACCGCGTCGCCGACTGGCGCTACCTCCACACCATGGGCATCAACGTGAAATCCGGCCGCGATTTTGCCACTTCCGACGGTCCCGACGCCGAGGGCGTCGTAATTCTGAACGAAGCGCTCGCCCATCGTTACTGGCCCGATCAAAATCCCATCGGCCAGCAAATGCGCCTGAAATTTCCGCCCACGAAAACTCCCTGGCAGCCCGTCGCCCGCGATTCGATGCTCACCGTCATAGGTATAGTCGCCGACGTGCGCGAATGGGAGTGGGGCGAAGAAAAAATCGGCCAGCTTTATCTGCCCTACGCCCAGAATCCTTCGCGCATTATGCGTCTTGTCGTCCGCACCAGCGGAGATCCCTCCGCGATCGCTCCGGCGGTTCGTCGCGCCGTTACAAGTATCGATCCGAGTCAGCCCATCACCGAAATTCACACGATGGATCAGATGCTTTCTCAGGCCGTCTCGCAGCGCCGCCTCAATATGCTCTTGCTCGCGGTCTTCGCCGCCATCGCCACCATTCTTGCTGCCATCGGAATTTACGGCGTCATGGCTTATGGCGTCACGCAGCGCTTTCACGAAATCGGAGTTCGCATGGCCCTCGGCGCCGAGCCTTCCGACGTACTCAGAATGGTCGTCACCGACGGAATGAAGCTCGCCGTCGCTGGACTGCTCATCGGCATCGTGGGAGCAGCTCTCCTGTCGCGCTATCTCGAAAGCCAGCTCTACGGCATCAAGACCACCGATCCCTTCACATATGCCGGAGTAGCCCTGGGCCTCGCTGCCGTCGCCGCTGCCGCCTGCTATTTCCCGGCCCGCCGCGCTACGAAGGTCGATCCGATTTCTGCGCTAAGGCACGATTAGTGATTCACGCATTTAGACGGAAACGGCAAGAAAGGCACCAGAGTGGATAGCTTTTTGCACGATCTAAAATACGGTATCCGGATGCTCATGAAGAATCCGGGCTTCACGATTGTCGCCGTACTGACGCTCGCTCTCGGCATCGGCGCGAACACCGCGATCTTCAGCGTTGTGCAGCGAGTCCTGCTTCGCCTGCCGCCCTATCAGCAACCTGAATCTCTAGTTCAAATTTTCAACACATATTTTCCCGCGTGGCCGCAGCTCGGGCTTTCACCCGGCGATTTTCAGGATTTCCGGCGCCAGGCGCATAGCTTTTCAGAAATGGCGGCGTACATCGATATTCCGCAAGGCTTCAATCTAACTGGCCTCGGCGAGCCAGAGCGCATCCAAGCTGCCTACGCCGATGCGACCCTGTTCCCGATGCTCGGAATTCTCCCGGCGCTGGGCCACACATTCTCAGCTGAACACGACAAGCCAAACAGCGCACCGGCCGCGCTTCTCACACATCGTTTCTGGCAAAGCCATTTCGGTTCCGATCCCGCCGTCGTCGGCCGCACCCTCACGCTCGATGGCAGCGGCTACACAATCCTCGGCGTTCTGCCCGCGAACGTCGAACTCTCTCCCTGGGCTGACTTCTGGCTGCCCGTCGGACAGTATCAAGACGATCTAACCGGCCACATACATCACCCATATAGCGTTCTCGCGCGCCTGAAGCCTCGCGTCACAATCGAGCAAGCGAAGGCGGAGCTAGCCACTCTGAACCGCCAAGAAGAGCAAGCCTTCCCCGACACGCACAAGAATTGGGGCATCGCCATTCAGCGCATGCAGGATCCATCCGCAGCCAAGTTGCGTGTCGCTCTCTTCATGTTGTTCGCGGCTGTAGGACTGGTTCTCCTCATCGCCTGCGCGAATATCGTCAACCTGCTCCTCGCGCGCAACGCAGCCCGCCAGAAGGAAATTGCTCTTCGCATCGCGCTCGGCGCCAGCCGCCCGCGTCTCGTCGCGCAATTGCTGACCGAAAGCGTCCTACTATCCGCGCTCGGTGGCGTCGGAGGAATTGTCCTCGCAACCGCCGGGCTCAGCACACTCGGCTCGCTCGCTCCGCCTGAGCTCGCGGTTGTGAAGTCAGGAGGCCTCAACGCCCAGGTACTCGCATTCACAATCGCCGTATGTTTCTTCTGTGGAATCGTGTGCGGTCTCGTCCCGGCCATTCAAACATTGAACCAGGATATTCACGGCGTCCTGAAAGAAGGCCGCCGCACCTCCGCCACTTCCGGCGGTAGCAAGTTACGCAGCGCCCTCGTCGTTTCTCAAATCGCGCTCGCTCTGATCCCGTTGATAGGCGCAGGCCTGCTGATTCGAAGTTTCCATCGACTGCTGAACGTCGATCCAGGCTTTCGACCCGATCACATCCTCACAATGGAAGTTCAGCAACCCGCGATCACTCTCGCCGAACTGAATAAGCTGTCCAGCGATCAGCAGAACGAGTTAGCTCGGAAGCAATCGATTCAATTTCAGCAGATGGCCAACCGAATCCAGAGCCTGCCCGGCGTCAGAGCCGTCGGTGGCATCAGCGTGCTTCCCCTTGCCACCGCGCTTCGATCCGCTTCCCGCTTTCTCGTCGAGGGCCAGCCCGTCCCCGAAGCCGGCGCGCGCCCCGTCGCACAAACGCGCAGCACGAATCTCGGCTACTTCGAAGCGATGGGCATCCCCCTCGTCAAAGGCCGCCTTTTCACGCCTGCCGACCTCGGCGGTTCCAACATCATCATCAATGACGCGCTCGCCAAGCGATTCTGGCCCGGCGCTGATCCCATCGGCAAGCGCATCAACTTGTGCTCGCTCAATCCACAGCCGTGCTGGCTGCCGATTGTCGGCATAGTGAGCAACATTCATCAGTTTGGCCTCGACTCTCCTCCCACATTTGACGTTTACAGCGCCGGAGGATGGACCCCAAGCTTCGTAATCCGCACGAGCTCCGATCCGGTTGCCCTCGCTCACACCGCCACGGAAGAAATTCATAAAATCGACCCGAATCTTCCCGTCATCCACGTCACGACGCTCGACGGCTTGCTCTCCGATACAGTCGCCCCTCGTCGTTTTTCGACCATTCTGCTCGGCGCTTTCGCTCTGCTCGCGCTCATCCTCGCTGCCGTCGGAATTTACGGCGTGATGAGCTACATCGTCAGCCTGCGCATCAACGAAATCGGCGTCCGCATGGCCCTCGGTGCCCAACCCTCCGACGTGCTCAAAATGGTCGTTACCCACGGAATGAAGCTCGCTGTTGTTGGCCTGCTCATCGGCGTTGTGGGGGCAGCGCTTCTGTCGCGCTATCTCGAAAGTCAGGTCTACGGTATTAAGACCACCGATCCGTTTACATATACAGGCGTGGTTTTGGGCCTGGCAGCGGTGGCCGCCGCGGCGTGCTACATCCCGGCAAGGCGCGCCACGAACGTCGATCCGATTTCGGCATTACGGCACGATTAGTCGATTGGATGTTTGGGGCGGGAAAGGCACAAAGTGGATAGCTTCTTGCACGATCTGAAATATGGCGTCCGGATGCTGCTCAAGAATCCGGGCTTCACGATTGTCGCGGTACTCACGCTGGCTCTCGGCATTGGCGCGAACACCGCGATCTTTACCGTCGTCAATGGCGTCTTGCTTCGCCCGCTCGCCTATCGCGATCCCTCCCACATCATGCTGGTCGTCGAACGCAACTCCATGTTCGCTACCATCACCACCTCATACCAGAACTATAAAGACTGGCGCGATCAGAGCCGCTCCTTTGAATCGATGGAAGCTTCCTGCTTCACAAATCTCACCCTCACCGGCCGTGGCGAGCCGGAGCGCTTTAAGGGCAGGTACGTCACTTCCGGTCTTCTTCCGCTTTTGGGCGTCACGCCCGTAATTGGCCGCGCGTTTCTTCCAGAGGAAGACCGCGTCGGCGGCGCGCCCGTAGCCATGATCAGCTACTCGCTCTGGCAGAGCCGCTTTGGCGGTTCCCCGGATTGGATTGGCAAGACCATCGCACTCGATTCGCAATCCTACACACTTATCGGTGTTCTGCCTTCGGGCTTCCAGTTTCTTCAAGCTGCCGATATTTTTGTCCCGTTTGAGCCGTGGGCCCACACGCTGCCCGACGATCGTGATTGGCATCCTGGGATAATTGCCACGGCGCGCTTGAAACAAGGGGTTCCGGTCGACCAGGCGCGCGCCGAAATGAAGACGATCACAGCCCGACTCGCCAAGCAATATCCCGAAGCGGATGCTGCCGTCAGTGCGGACATAGTTCACCTGCAGGATCAGGTGGTTCAGAATGTTCGTCCCGCGCTGATCGTTCTCCTCTGTGCGGTGGGTTTCATCCTTCTCATTGCCTGCGCCAACGTGGCGAATCTCTTGCTCTCTCGTGCCGCTTCGCGCTCGAAGGAAATCGCGGTGCGCACGGCCTTAGGCGCCTCGCGCACACGTGTGATTCGCCAGCTTCTCACCGAAAGTGTTGTTATCGCCCTGCTCGGCGGTGCGCTGGGACTCCTTCTCGCAAATATCTCCATACCTCCGCTTTTGCGGCTCGCGGCTGGGACCGTCCCGGATGTAGGAGTCGTGCGCATCGATCGTTGGGTCCTCTTTTTCACGATCGCGGCTTCGCTTCTCACCGGAATCCTCTTTGGACTTGTCCCGGCGCTGCGCACCGCGAGGCTCGACCTGCGCGAAACGCTCAATGAATCCAGCCGCGGCTCCACAGGCGGCGCTTCGAGCCACAGTCTTCGCTCGATTCTTGTCGTCACCGAAATCGCGCTCGCGATGTTGCTGCTCGTTGGCGCGGGTCTGCTGCTGCGCAGCTTTGAGCGTATGCAATCTGTCGCGCCCGGCTTTCAGACGGATCATCTTCTCGCCGCTGATATTCCTCTTTCTCAAACGGAATATCCAAAGCCCGAGCAGCGCTTCCAATTTTTTGACCAATTACTCGAACGCACTTGCACACTTCCGGGTGTCCGCTCCGCAGGCGCCTCATCTTTTCTCCCGATGAACGGCAACGGCGGCCTCATCCGTTTCAATATCATGGATCGCCCGCCCAAAAACGCCAGCGAGTACGCCGCCGTCGGCTTTCGCTTTATCACTCCAAAATATCTAGAGACGATTGGCGTCCCGCTCATCGCCGGTCGCATGTTCACGGAGAACGATCGCGAAAAAGCGCCGGACGTCGTCATCATCAATCAAACGATGGCCAAGCAATATTTTCCAGATCGCTCCCCGATCGGAAAACGCATGCAGATCGGTTCGCCGCCCGATCCCCAAATTCCATGGATGGAAGTCGTCGGCGTTGTAGGCGACGTTCGCCCCGGCCTCGGCACCGAGCCGCAAGCCGAAATGTACATTCCTTATCGCCAGATCGATGCGCTCCTGCCCGTCTTTCAGCTTTCCGTGATCCTACGCACCACGCTCGATCCCAAAAGCGAAACGTCCGCACTGCGCGGCGCGCTCAATGAAATCAATAAGAATCAGCCGCTGGTCAACGTCCGCACCATGGAAGACAGCATGGCCACGTCCGTCGCCCAGCCGCGTTTCCGCACTTGGCTGCTCGGCCTTTTCGCAGTTCTCGCGCTGCTGCTTTCGACGATCGGAATCTACGGCGTGATGTCTTACTCCGTCACGCAGCGCGTGCACGAAATGGGTATTCGCATCGCGCTCGGCGCTCAGCCGCGTCAAGTCTTCCAGCTCGTCACGGGTCAGGGACTGCGCCTCGCCCTGCTCGGAGTCGGTATCGGCTGCGTGGCTTCGCTCGCGCTCACGCGCGTCCTCCGCAGTTTTCTCTATGACGTAAGCGCGCTCGATCCAATCACCTATTTTTCCGTTGCAGTTGTACTCGTGTCAGTCGGCCTGCTCGCATCGTACTTGCCCGCGCGCCGCGCCACGAAAGTCGATCCGTTGATTGCATTACGTTACGAATAGCGAGTAAAACCATGAACAACACACCCGAAACGCTTCGCGACAATAATGGCGGTAAAATGACTGGAGACGCTCCGCGCATCATGACAAGTCCACATTCGAACCGAACGCGAATTTTGGTCGCCGACGATCAGCCGGACATTCGCGAAGCTTTGCGTTTGCTGCTGAAGGGCGAAGGATTCGACGTCGAAACCGTCGCATCTCCTGCCGCCGTGCTCTCCGCGCTCGAAGCCCGCGAATTCGACGGGCTGTTGATGGACTTGAACTACGCGCGCGACACCACCTCCGGCCAGGAAGGCCTCGATTTGCTCTCGAACATACGGTCGAAAGACAGCACGCTTCCCATCATCGTCATGACGGCGTGGGGCAGCCTCGAACTCGCCGTCGAAGCGATGCGCCGCGGCGCCAAGGATTTCATCCAGAAGCCCTGGGAGAACGCGCGTCTTCTCGCGATCCTGAAAACTCAAATCGAGCTTTCGCAAGCTCTGCGCAAGAGCCAGCGTCTCGAAGCGGAGAATCGCCTTCTCCGCGCGGATGGACGCCCGACGCTCATCGCCGAATCCGCTGCGATGCGTCCTGTGCTGGACTTGATCGCACGCGTCGGTCCTTCCGACGCCAACGTTCTCATCACCGGCGAGCACGGCACCGGCAAAGAAGTGATCGCGCGCACGCTCTATGCTCTCTCGCCGCGCGCGGGACGCCCGCTCGTCACTGTGAACGCCGGCGGACTGCCTGAAGGCGTTTTCGAGAGCGAACTGTTCGGCCACGTGAAAGGCGCGTTCACGGATGCGAAGTCGGATCGCGTTGGGCGTTTCGAGCTGGCCGATGGCGGCACGCTCTTCCTCGACGAAATCGCCAACGTGCCGATGAATCTCCAAGCCAAGCTTCTGCGCGCGCTTGAAACCGGCGAACTCGAACGCGTCGGCTCGTCGACTACGCGTCGCGTGGATGCGCGGATTCTTTCCGCCACCAACGCCGACGTGCAGGCCGAAGTCACCGGCGGACGCTTCCGCGAAGATCTCTTGTTCCGCCTGAACACGATCGAGATTCACCTGCCGCCGTTGCGCGAGCGCAAGGAAGATATTTCGCTCCTCGCGCACCATTTCCTGCGGCAATCGGCGCAACGCTATCGCAAGCAGCTCGAAGGTTTCGAGCCGGTCGCGTTGCAGCTCCTTCTCGATCATCCTTGGCCGGGCAACGTTCGCGAACTCGATCATTCGATCGAGCGCGCCGTGCTGATGGCGGAGGGCTCGCAGATTCGCGCGAGCGATCTGGGCTTACGTCCCGCGCGCGAGGCCGCGATCAAATTGGATGAAATGAGCATCGAAGACGTGGAGCGCGTCCTGATTCAAAAAGCGCTCGCGCGTTTCGGTGGTAACGTAAGCCATGCAAGCAAAGCGCTGGGCTTGAGCCGCAGCGCTCTCTATCGCCGTCTCCAAAAATACAGCCTTTGAAACCGCTCCTGTACGAACGCCGCATTCTGCTCCTGGCCCTGTGCGCCGGCCTGGCGAGCACGGTCGTCGCTCTGATTCTTCTGTGGAGCGGCGGCTATTCTTCGAAGCTGCAGTGGACGCTCACCGTGCTGATGATTCTCACGTGGCTGAGCTTCGCGTTCACGGCGCAAAGCCGCGTGGTATTTCCGCTTCGCACGCTTTCGAATCTTCTCGCTGCGTTGCGCGAAGGCGATTTTTCAATTCGCGCGCGCGGCGCCAATGAAGGCGATGCGCTCGGCGAAGTGCTGCGCGAAGTGAATGCTCTCGGCGAGACGCTTCGCCAGCAGCGCCTCGGCGCTCTCGAAGCCACTGCGCTTCTTCGCAAAGTGATGGAGGAAGTGGACGTTGCTGTTTTCGCGATTGACGGCAACGGCGCGCTGCGGCTCGTGAATCGCGCCGGCGAGCGCATTTTGAATCAGCCGGAAGAGCGGCTTCTGGGGGGAAACGCGGCCGAACTTGGCCTCGCCGAATACCTCACCGGCGAAACGCCGCGCATCGAACAGATCGCTTTCCCGGGGAAATCCGGCCGATGGGAAATTCATCGCGGCAATTTTCGCGAAGCGGGCCTCGCGCATCAACTGCTCGTCATCACCGACCTGAGCCGCGCGCTGCGCGACGAAGAGCGCCAGGCATGGCAGCGCCTGATTCGCGTGCTCGGCCACGAGCTGAACAACTCGCTCGCGCCCATCAAATCCGTCGCTGAAAATCTCGGCAGCATGCTTGCCCGCAAAGACCGCGATCCCGACTGGGCGGACGACATGCGCAGCGGCCTGAACATCATCGCCGCTCGCACCGACGGCCTCGCGCGTTTCATGAGCGCGTACGCGCGCCTCGCAAAATTGCCGCCGCCGACTTTTCAGGGCGTCGACGTGGGTGTATGGATTCGCCGTGTCACCGGGCTCGAGTCGCGTCTGCAGGTGAAGCTGCAACCCGGCCCCGAAGTGCGAATCCAGGCCGATCCCGATCAACTCGATCAGCTCCTTATCAACTTGCTGAGGAATGCGGTGGACGCTTCGCTTGAAACCGGAGGCGGGGTGCAGGTTGGTTGGAATCGCGAAGATGGCTACATCGACGTGTGGGTGCAGGACGACGGCCCGGGCATCCCGAATCCGACGAACCTGTTTGTGCCGTTCTTCACCACCAAACCTGGAGGCTCGGGGATCGGGCTTGTGCTGAGCCGGCAGATTGCCGAGGCGCACGGCGGCACTTTGACGCTGGAGAACCGCGAAACTGAGCGCGGATGCGAAGCGCGGCTGCGTCTTCCGATGAACAACTAGCCTCGATTGCAATTTCCTATACCCCTCGTTTACCGCCGATTAGAAAATTGTAAGTAGTTGATTCTCCATGGCTTACCGTGAGATTTAATCGCGGAACCGTGGATTAAAAGGGCAGTCATGGGTGACCCTTCGTCGGCCACGGGCCGTCTTCTGGGCAAGCGAGCGGGCGTCAGCCTCGGCACGAGGCCTCGCCTATTCTCACGCTGCCGCCCTCAGTCATAAAAAATCCTCCTCCCAAAAACAATCCATGTTAGCGCATTTGCGAGAGTTTAGATATCGGTAAATCACACAGAGAGGCAGGAATCGGCGAAAGTTCTTAGATCGAGAGTAACTAATCTGTCTTGAGGTCTTTGACGCGACGCTCCAGCTCTTGCGTGATGTTTTCGGGGGTTTCCGTTTCTGTGAAGGTGACAGGGGCGCCCGCTGTGACGCGGATGTGGCCGGGGCTGGTCCAATGTTTGTTGGCTTCGCGCAGATCGTAGAGGCCTTCGAGGCGCACGGGGATTACGGGGATGCGCAGGCGGGTGACTAGGAGTCCGATCCCTGCGCGAAATGGGGCGATTGCGCCGTCCGGCGTGAGTTCGCCTTCGGGAAATATAAGGACGCTCCAGCCGCGGTCGACTAGCTCGCCTGTAAATTCAAAGCTTTTGCGGAATCCGGCGTGCATGGGAAGCGGAAACACGTGGAAGAGGGCGATTGTCAGCGGGTATTGGATGCGTCCGAGGATCGCGCGGAAGAAATTCGTGCCCGGCGGAGGATTTCGCAAAGCTGCGAGCCGTTCTCCGCCCATTGCTACCGCGGTGCGCCAGCGGAGACGCGCGGGCAGCGCGTGCAGCACGAATCCCGGGTCGATGTATGAGGCGTGGTTCGCGACGATCATCACCGGGCCTTTTACGCCGCGGAGATTTTCGCGGCCGCGGACGCGTGGCCAGCCGAGCAGGAGCATGGCCGGGCGAACCAGACAGTAGAACGCGAGTGCGCGAATCCATCGAATCGGCCACCTGCGCGGCCAGCGGGGGTAGCGGAATACCGGGGCGCGGGTGCCGGAATCGTCGATCCGCTGTCCTCGTTCTGCTTTTTGCACAAGCTTTTCGAGGTCGGCCATGGAGGTGGTGTTCGAAAAATCCGTCTCGCTTAAATCCACTTGATAACGATCTTCGAGCGCGCTGATTAATTCCACGCGTTCGATGGAGGTCAGTTGCAGATCCGACCCGGCGTTCGGCGGTGCGGAACGGTTCGCAATCGTTTGCAGAACTGCGGCGACGGTGGAGGGCGCGGCAGATTGTGTACCGGAGTTTGAGGGTGTGGGTCCAGTGAGTTGAGTGAGAGCGCCTTCGCGGATGCGGGCGAGAATCGGTTTTTGTGTGGGCGTGCGCGGAAAATCGGGCTCGCGCCAGATGACCCAGGAACGGATGCGTTGAAATTCCGCGAGGCGGGAATTCGCGTTGGAGACAATTTTTACGGCGGTGTTCGTTTGTGCGTCCGTACCCTCAGGGGCTGAAGCCCCCAAATAGGTGGCGCCTTTCGGCACGGCTGAAGCCGTGCCCTGACGTAAAGCGTCCGAATCGGACGCGGATTTCGGGACGGGCAAAGGAGCGCGCGGCGACAGATCCTCCGAGTTGGCCGCGCGCAGGAGAAGTACGGCGCATGGTTCGGCGTTGCCGTCGCGGTCGAGTCCTATCACCACGCAGTCGCGGACGCTTGGCTCTTTGCGCAGCTCGGCTTCGAGATCTTCGGGGTAGATGTTCAAGCCTGCCGGGGTGACGATTACGTTTTTTTGCCGGCCTTTGAAATACAGGTTGCCGTTCGCGTCGCGCTCGCCCAAGTCGCCTGTGTGAAACCAGCCGTCTGCGTCGAGGACCGGCGCGATGCCCGAATCCTTCCAGTAGCCAGATGAGACATTTTCTCCGCGCACCAGAATTTCTCCCGCTTCAGAGAGCTTTACTTCAAGGCCCGGCAAAGTTTTGCCGATGGAGCCTTCACCTAGCTTGAAGGGGTGATTCACGCTGACGAGCGAGGTGGTTTCGGTGAGGCCGTAGCCTTGTACGGCAGCGTAGCCCAGGCGTCCCCAGAATTTCTCGGTGGCAGCGGGGAGCGCGGCGCCTCCGGAAATCACGGCCCAGAATTTCCAACCGAAGCGCCGGTGAATGGCGCGGAAACGCCACCAGCGGCGGAGGAAATGTTCGCCTTCGGCCGTTTTGAAATCGCGCTGAAATTCTTCGAGATCGCCGCCGGCCGCGAGATCACGCTCGATCTGATACTGGAGCGATTCGACGAGGCGCGGAACGGTAACGAGCACGGACACACGCTCGTCATGAATCGCGCGGATCACTTCCGCGGGGTTGAGCGTATCGAGGAACACGGATGTGCCGCCCAGAATCTGGGGAAGGAAAATTCCGAGAAGTTGCCCGAAAACATGGCTGAGCGGAAGAAGGTCGAGAAAGCGCAGCGGGTGAAAGAAGCGTTCCCAGCGGCGGTAGCGGTTGATTTCTTTTTCGAGGGTTTCGAGATTGGCTAGCAGGTTGCCGTGAGTGAGGACGACGCCGCGGGGTTCGGACGTGGTGCCGGAGGTGAAGACAATTTCGATGGGATCGGTTCGTTGAATCGGCGGGGAGGAAAATTCGGGCGGCGCTTCATGTGCGCGGGCGGGGTGCAGGGTTTCGAGTTCGATGATGGGGACGCCGAGAGCTTTCGCGGCTCCGCGGGCGAGTTCATGGCTGATTGTGGCTGCGCGGACACCGGCTTGGTGCGCGACGCGGGTGGCAAATTTCGGGTCGGCGATGGCGTCCATCGGGACCGCTACCGCGCCTGCGAACAGGCAGCCCAGGAATGCGGCGAGCCACTCGCCGGAATTTTCGCCCCAGATTAGGACACGGTTGCCTTTTGCGATGCCTTGGGAGGTGAGGTCTTTGGCGAATTGATGGGCGGTTTGCAGGAGTTCGGCGTATGTCCAGCGCATGGTGCGGTAGCCGCGGCGCCAGGCGACGGCGATTTCGCGGGGTGGGCGCGAATCGGGCCGGAAATATTCGAGGAGGGATTGGCGGGGCATGACGCCAGTGTCGCTTATTCGTGGACGGTTTGGGAATGGCGGTGGGATACAATCGCGGGCTTTGGGAGTCTAAGGGGTGGGCGGCGGGCAGTGCGGAGTTAGCGACGGGGCATACGGCGAAAAGAACGAAGTCGCGATTTGAGCCAAGCAATTGCGATCGCGATGCGTTGTTACGGGGGCACAGGCAGGAATGCCTGTGCTACTTAAAGGCGAAGAACGGTGGAGGAGATTCTTGTGAGCGGAATTGATGAAATGCCTAAATCTAGCGAACTGAGCCGGCGGAAATTTCTTGAGAGCGGCGTGGCTGGGATGGCGCTTGGGGCGGCATCGCTTGCGATTCCGGGACTTTTGGCTGCCGAGATGCGAGACGCCGGCGCGCAGGAAGTGAAGGCGTTTGAGCTGGACGAAATTACCGTGGCTGAATTGCAGGATGTGATGAAGGCTGGGAAATTCACGGCTCGGGCGATTGTGGAGAAGTATCTCGAGAGGATCGAGGCGATTGATAAGCGCGGGCCGGCGTTGAATTCGGTGATCGAGCTGAATCCGGATGCGCTGGCAATTGCCGATTCGATGGACGCGGAGCGCAAAGCGAAGGGGCCGCGCGGGCCGATGCATGGTGTTCCGGTGCTGATCAAAGACAACATCGGCACGGCGGATCGGATGATGACGACGGCAGGTTCGCTCGCGCTTCTCGGCTTTACGCCGGAGAAGGATTCGGGCGTGGCGCAGCGGTTGCGCGAATCCGGAGCCGTGATTCTGGGCAAGACGAATCTGAGCGAGTGGGCGAATTTTCGCTCGAATCACTCGTCGAGTGGTTGGAGCGGGCGCGGCGGGCAAACGCGCAGTCCTTATTCGCTCGACCGCAATCCCTGCGGGTCGAGCTCCGGGTCCGGCGCGGCGGTGGCTGCGAATCTTTGCGCCGTCACTGTCGGTTCAGAAACAGACGGGTCGATCGTGTGTCCTGCATCAGCGAACGGAGTAGTGGGCATCAAGCCCACACTGGGACTGGTGAGCCGGTCGGGAATTATTCCCATCGCGCATAGCCAGGACACGGCGGGGCCGATTTGCCGCACGGTGGCGGATGCGGCGATTTTGCTCACTGCCATGGCTGGAATCGATGCAGCGGATTCTGCGACGGAGGGTTCGCGAGGGAAAGCGCAGACGGACTACATGAACTTTCTCGATCGCGGCGGGTTGAGGGGAGCGCGTATCGGAGTGATCCGGAAATTTTTCGATTTCAACGACGCGCTCGGGCCGCTAATGGGATCGCTTCTCGACGTGATGAAGCACGAAGGCGCGGTGATCGTGGATCCGGTGGAGATCGCATCGATCGGGAAATTCGACAAAACGGAACTGGAAGTGCTGCTGTATGAGTTCAAGGCGGATTTGAATGCGTTTCTTGCGGCCGCGGGCGGGAAAGTGCCGGTGCATTCGCTGAAGGAAATTATTGAATTCAACGAGCGCAATCGCGAGAAGGAAATGCCGTTTTTCGGGCAGGACATCATGATCAAGTCCGAAGCAAAAGGGCCTCTGACGGAGCAGGCGTATCGCGATGCGCTGGAATTGAATCACCGGCTCTCGCGGGCGGAGGGAATTGATCGCGCGATGGATGAGCATAAGCTTGACGCGCTGATGGCGCCGACGGCCGGCCCGTCATGGCTGACGGACCATGTGACGGGGGACCATGATACGGGAGGGAGTTCGTCGCTTGCGGCGGTGGCGGGGTATCCGAATATTAATGTGCCGGCGGGATTTGTTTTTGGGATGCCGGTGGGGGTTTCGTTTTTTGGACGGGCTTGGAGTGAGCCGACGTTGATCAAGATTGCTTATGCGTTTGAGCAGGCTACGCGGGTGCGGAAGGCGCCGAAGTTTTTGGCGGGTGTGGAGATGTAAGAGTGGAGCGGGACGAAAAGCAAAGGCGGCCGACTCTCCGCTCAGGATGACGGGTGATTTCTTTTTGCGGGGCGGGAGTTGGCATGCGAGGGGAATCAAAAGAGCCGGCGGGACGCCGGCGGTACGGAATGGCATGCGGGATACTGGCACCCGTTGAGGTCTGCTGGCGTGCGGAATTAAAATCAGGGATAGGAAGAAAAGAAAAAGCCCGGCGGGAGGGAGATCTCGCCGGGCTTTCTGATTGAAGCGAAAGTGCTGACGCGAAACTTATTGTTGTTGTTGCTGCTGTTGCTGCTGTGATTGCTGTTTCGCCATGTCTGCTTTGGCTGCGTCTGCCGATATGCCTGTGCCGGGCTTCTGGTAACGAACGAGGTACGGCATAAACGGCGTGACTTCGAATGGCATCTTTTCACGAGCGGACAGCAGCGGGATTGCTTTGGCCTTGAGCAGTTCGACGCGATCGCTCCACGGATCGAGCTTCACGCGGCGCCAATCGGAAGCGCCGCAATCTGGTCGATCTTCGAAGGATCGAGATTCGGAGCCGAACTCATCATCGCCCCGGCGAGGAACACTTGATTGCCGAGGTGCGGGTTAATCAGCGCCGGCAGATTCTTCGACTCCGCGTCCAGCTGCTTCAGGAAAAGTCCGGCGTTACCGAGCTTATCTTTGTAAGGCGAATTCTTCAGGAGTTCGAGCGCTTTTTCGCTGGCCATCTGAACTTGGTCGGGAGTGTCGCGGAAGGAGAAATGACTCAGCGCTTCGACGGTGCTGACGTTGGTGGTGTCGTTGAAGCCCCACTGATCGGTGGAAGGCTTGGTGACGATGATGTCCGCCATTTCCTGCGCCAGCATCGTGGCCAGGCTGGCTTCGTCGGGCAGCACGTCGAGCAAGCCGCGGCTGATCACGATGGTGTGGCCGATGGAGAACATTTCGAGAGTGCCGGTGAGCAGCACGCGGCAGTGAACTTCGGGCTGAATGTCGAGGTTGTTGGTGACTTCGATGTTGTTGACGACCGTTTCGAGAACCTTGTCCATTTCTCCCGGAGGCGAGAGCAATCCTACGCGCTGCAAGCGCTCGAGCACGTTTATCTTCGGCCTGATGCTGCCAGTCGCGCTCGGCTTCGATCGGCGAGCGATCCTGCTGACTGCGCTGACTGGTCCTGAATCGGCGTTGGGCGATTCAATCGTCATCTCGCTGAATTCTTCTTGGCGGCCGATGTTCTTGAGGTTGTAGCCCCAGAGACGGGTCTGCGACTTGAATCGAACATGGCTGCCGAGGAAATCCTTCAGGTCCGATTCCTGGCTGAAGACGTAAGCGGGCAGCCAGAGGCCGGGCTGAACGTTCAAGCGCCAGCTATCGAAGTGCAGGTTGAAACCGTTGATTCCCGCGACGGGAGTGTAGACGCCGTTGAAACGCACGATCGTGTAGTTCTGATCTTCCGCCCAGATGCGGCCCTTGAAGCGGCCCTTGCCGGATTTCGGCAGCGGCGTGAAATCGAAAACGACGCAGCGGACATCGCCGAGAAATTCGCGGCGCACGTAGTCAATCTGGTAGTGCTGCCGATCGAATCCGTTGGTATCGATGTAAATCATCTGCAGGAAGCCTTCGGGAATATACGAGGACGTGAACTAGCCGCCCATGTGCGCGAGAGGATTCAGGCTGTCGAACTTGCCCTTCCTCTTGTCGAGCATCGAGTTATCGACGACGCCCTTGGCGAGATCGGCTTGACCGAGGAAATAGTGGTCGCGAACCGGAATCGCGCCCATCTTGTCGTCGGGCTTCATGTCCTGCACGTACGTTTCGATGATCGGCTTATAGCGGCGAATAGTGGCCATCTCGTCGTGCTCGCGCGCAATCACGCGGTCGATCGCCTGATCCACGGTCGTGACCGGACCTGCCGTGGTAGCGCCGGCTTGTGGACGAGTCTGATCGGCGGTCTGTGTAGCGGATTGTGCCGAAGCTGCGCCTGCCACCGCGCCCATGAGCAGTGTTGCCAGGATGAATTTCTTGGACGTGCGCATTGCCTTCCCCCCTCTTCCTTCTCAGTAAGCCAATGCAAAAGTGATGTGGACGATAGCCGGAAAATCTACCGCTTGACCCTCTTGCTGAGCCGGCTTGAAGCGAATCTGCTTCGCTGCAGCCTGAGCCGAATCATCGAGACCGTAACCTAGCCCCTGAACGATGCGCTGGATTTGAACATTTCCGCCAGCGGTGAAAACAACCTGCAAGAGAACGTCACCTTCGATTTTCTTGTTCTTGGCTTCGTCCGTGTAGACCGGTTTCGGCTTGAACAAGATTTCCACAGGTGTCGTCTTCGCTGTGGTTGATGCTACCGGCTTCGCCTTGGGCGCTGGCGCGGCCGTCGCCTGGTCTGCGAAGCCCGACGACTGAACCTGACCGTGGCTGCCGCCCCCGCCTGAACCGGTTGCAACTCCGTTACCAAAGCCCGAGCTTGCCACTACTCCCTTGGCGCCTTTTGCGCCGCCGGTGCCATTTCCGTAACCAGGGCCCGTGGGCATATCATAAGCGCCCTTGGCGGCGATGTTGGGTGCGCGACTGGTGTTTCCGTTGGCAGGAACGCCGTTCGGGTCGCCGAATCCGCCGGTCTGAACCTCTTCGCGCGGCTTGCGCAGAGTCGGAATTGCAGAGCTGCCCATCGACGGAACGGTCTGATCCGGATAAGCCTTGGCTACGTCCGGACTATCGGGAGCTTTCGTGTTCTTTTTGGCAGTAGCTGGCTTCGCGACTGGCGAAGAAAAAACCGGATTGATGATCTTGGGTTTCGGAGCCTCGACCGGGACGGGTTCGGGCTTCGGTTCAACCTTCGCCACCTTCACAGGAGCCGGCTTTACCACCGGCTTCTCGACAGGCTTAGGTTGAGGCTTCCAGGGTTCTACGACGGGAGCTTCAATAGGTGTGGTCCAATATCGCTGAACCATCTCCATCTTCTGCGGCAGGAGGAGAGGTATGACAAGTATGATCGTCAGCGCCAGGCATTCTATGCCGAAACCGGCACCGAAAGAACCCCAGCGAGCTTCGCCGTCAGGAAGTAGAGATTCGTTGAATACTGCTCGATGTGTGACCCGCGCCATAACTATCTCCAGTACCTTTCCCCACTAGGATGCGCCGAGACAGAAGAACGGCGTCTATACTTAGTACTAGACTACGAGGCTGGGAGGAATGGGACTGAAGTACCATTCTATCCCCAGTCGTGCTGAAAGCGATAACCCAATGGGTAGGGCTTGCGTACTGATAAGCCCTGCCCGTCTCAGATTGGGAATTTGCATAGCTTTTGGCAACTCCTCGATTGCCGGAATCAAACCCCAGCTGCCGAGTTTGGTTGCAGAGCCTGCCTTGTTGAGAATTCGATGAAATTCCGGAAGACGAAGTAGTGGCATAACATGAGCTTCGAATGATGCTGTAATCGGCCCGCCCTCGGAATACATGAAACCACCCAGAACCACGTTGGAAAACCTACCAGCGCCAGGGGGGCAGGGGGCTGGTATTACTAGAGCGATTTAAGAACTCATCCGAGGGCACGGCTATGGGTAGGCATGCCCCCGGAAGTGTGATGTAAGACTTCGCTACTGCGTTGGCTCGACCACGATGAAGTTTGTACGCCCACCTTTGTTGATGAGCAGAAGCACGGGCTTCTTCCCAGAGCTCGAGATCGCCTGGTTGTACTCCTCCACGTTGTGCACGGGCTTGTGATTCACTTCCTGAATCACGTCGCCCCGACTCAGGCCGGTAGTCGCTGCCGGACTCGAGGGATCGACGTCCGTCACGACCACGCCCTGCGTGCCGGTGGGCAGATTCAACTGTTGCGCGATATCCGGAGTAACGTTCTCCACGTTCACTCCTTCGAGCGCAGTGTTGCCCTTGGCTTCCTCGCCTTCCTCTTTCGCGGACTTTTCCGGCAATTCACCCAGCGTGATCTTCGTGTCTTGCGACTTGCCATCGCGCCAGACGGTGAGGTTCACCGGTGTTCCCGGCTGGGTCTGCGAAACGCGCAACGTAAGCTGGTTGCGTGAATCCACTGGCTCGCCATTGAGCTTCAGAATCACGTCGCCTTTCTTCAATCCCGCGCGCGCGGCTGGCGTGTTCGGTGAAACGTCGCCGACCAGTGCGCCACCCGCTTGCTCGAGACCGAAGGCTCGCGCCATTTCCGGCGTTACGTCCTGGATGTAGACGCCCAGATAACCACGCACCACTTTGCCGTGCGTCATGATCTGGTCCATCACGTTCTTCGCCAGGCTGATCGGAATTGCGAAGCCGACGCCCTGATTGCCGCCACCACCGCCTGTGAGAATAGCGGTGTTGATTCCCACCAGATTGCCGTGCAGATCGATCATCGCGCCGCCCGAATTTCCGGGGTTGATCGAAGCGTCGGTCTGGATGAAGTCCTCATAGTTCTCGATGCCCAGTCCGCCGCGTCCTGTGGCGCTCACGATTCCCATCGTGGCTGTTTCGCCGATTCCAAATGGATCGCCAATCGCAAACACGAGATCGCCGACGTGCAAAGTGGTCGAATCGCCGAGGGGAAGCGTCGGCAAACCGCTGGCGTTGATCTTCAGCACCGCGACGTCCGTCTTCGGATCGGTGCCGACGAGCTTCGCCTGGAATTCGCGCTTGTCGCTCAGCTGCACCTTGATATCGGAAGCGCCGTCAATCACGTGATTGTTCGTCAGAATCGTGCCGTCCGGGGTAAGAATCACGCCTGAGCCGAGGCTCTGTTCACGTTCCGGCCGCGGCTGTGCTTGTCCGAACTGATCGCCAAAAAATTGGCGGAAAAATGGATCGTTGCCGAAGGGATTCATTCCCTGCTTCTGCTTCACTACCTTTGATGTGTGGATGTTGACCACTGCGGGAAGCGCGGGCTTCAGCACGGAAGAAAATCCATTCGTGAAACTACCAAGACTGATCGGCAGCGCTTCCTTGGCCATCGGCACTGTCACCGGCGCCGCGCCTACCACAGCGTGGCCCGTCCAGTTCTTGAGCGATGACGCGAGGAGCCCTCCGCCTATCAGCGCCGCGAGAAGAATTACCGTTGCGGCCCATCGGCGAATTTGAATCGTATCGTTCTTCATGGCTATCTCTTCTTTCTCCTTTGATCTTTCCAACCGAGTTCCTCTCGCTCCGGGCTGTCTCCCGCTTTCGCGCGCGAGTATAACAGTGGAGTTAGACGCATCACACCGAAAATTGTTATTCACGCCCGCGCCGGGCGCGCAATCATTAATTAGAATTATTCCAAACACACGAATACGAAGCGAAACACACAATTCGCGCGCGCTTCGCCTTGCGAGGTACGCGAGCGAATTGAAATTCACGCTTCGTACGGATGCCCCTGGAGTCGAACCGCTGCAGGTTCGCTGACGACTTCCAACACCCTCATTATCTATGATGCAGGCCCATCATTTCGAGTTACCCTGGGGGTCTACTGGCCCGCTGTCCTCCCGGTCAACTGACCCTAACCATTCTCGTTTCAGCGCGTCAAAGAAGTACTTGGGCCCCGTCTGAATCCGTCCTATTCTCTCCGTCCGGGACATGGAGTTTTTTGAAAAGGAGCTGTTTCGAATGATTCGAAAAATGATTGCGCTTGCCGGCCTGTGTGCGTTCCTGTTTGTTGCCGTGCAGCCTGCCATATCTGCCACGGGCTCGACCGATGTTTCCTCGCCAGCAAATGACGGCACCCTCAAGGCGCTCACCGCCGTGGCCGGCGCGGGCACCATGGATACGCACACCTATCAGTATCTCTCAGAGCTGAGCGACGACATCGGCGCGCGCGTCACCGGTTCGCCGGAAGCAGGCCGCGCGGTCCAATGGGGCGTTGAGAAGATGAAAGCCATCGGCCTCGAGAACGTCCACACGGAGCCGTGGGAACTCTCGCGCGGATGGACGCGCATTTCCGCTGACGCGGAGATCGAATCGCCGATTCATCGGCGCGTGATGATTGACGCGATGGGCTGGGTCGGGTCCACACCTGCAGGCGGCGCGGAAGCGGACGTGGTGGAGGTGAACAACTACCAGCTCGATCAAGAGTTGAAAGACAACGCCGGTAAATGGCGCGGCAAAGTTCTGCTGATGGTTCAGAAGGGGCCGAAGCCGAAGAACGGATTCGCAACGTTTGCAAGATTTGGCGATTTCCTGAAAACAGCTCATCAAGCGGGCGCCGTCGCGGTGATTGGAGGACAAGGCGGCCGTAAATCCGAGGGAATGCACCTGACGCATACCGGCGCGCTGGGGTTCAACACTTACTATGAAATTCCCGTCGTCAGCATGGCCGCCGAAGATCAGGATCAGATTGAGCGCTACATCGATCGAGGGAAAACGGTGCGGCTCAAGATCAACGTTCAAAATCGCGTCAGCGACGGCCCGGTGCAATCCGCGAATGTAGTAGGCGAAATTCGCGGCACGCAGAATCCGGAGCAAATCGTCGTCCTGGGCGGCCACCTTGATTCCTGGGATCTCGCATCCGGTTCCACCGATAACGGCTGCGGGTCTTCCACCACGCTGGGTGCCGCCGAAGCCATCATGAAATCCGGCTTCAAACCGCGCCGCACGATTCGCTTCGTGCTGTTCACCGGTGAGGAAGAAGGGCTGCTCGGTTCGCTCGCCTACACGAAGACTCATCAGAGCGAGATGGCTAATCATATCGCGGCCGTAGTTCTCGATTTCGGGCAGGGGCCGGTGACGGGCTTCCAGATGGGCGGCCGCGACGATTTGATTCCCGAGATGCAGAAATTCGCGGGAGCGCTGCAGGCGTTTGGGAACCTGGAAGTGGACGACGAGGTTGAATTTGGAACCGACACAGGCCCATTCATCATGGAAGGCTTGCCCGGCATCAACCTGAATCAGGATTCGCCGGATTACAAATACACGCACCACTCTGCTGTCGATACGCTCGATAAGGTGAAAGCGGATGTGCTCGACCGCAACGCGACCGTGATGGCGCTCACAGGTTTCTGGATTGCCGACCGCCCCGATCGTTTTGCGAGCCCGTGGCCGAAAGCAAGGACTGCGCGGATGCTTACCGAAAAGCACGATGACGTGTTCCTTAAGCTTTTTGGCCTGTGGCCTTTCGGCAACCTGGGAAGCGACGCGGAGAATCAGAACTAGCGTGCATTCCTTGGAGCTTTGTAGGTCGCGGGTTTAACCGCGGTATTTCGATAGCCAAGCGAGCAGATGGGCTTTAGCCCCTGAAGTAGGTTTCAGCGAGGGCGTTCGCATGAAACTGAATCGATCGCTTCGAGCCGGTGCCGCCGCAATCGTCGCGGCTCTGGCTTTGTGGTTTTCGGCGCGCGCGCAAGCCCCCGCGCAGGAAAACGCGCCCACCGCGCATTCAGCCGGATCGCCGCCCCGCTATATCAATGTAGTTCACGAAAGGCTCAAGCCCGGTCGAGACGCAGCCTACGACGGCATGCTGTCGAACATTCGCGACGATTACGAGCGATTCAACATTCCTGCCTACTGGGTTGAGATGAAGTCGATAACGGGCCCCGACGAAGGCTTCTCCTTGAATTTTGGCGACTCATTCGGCGATCTTGAAAAAATGGGGGCCGGCATCGCGGCGGGTATAGCGGCTCATCCTGAGCTTGCCGGTCTGCAAGACCGTTTGCTGACGGAAAATACCTCGAGCGTCACGAACTTCATCGCCGAGCGAGAGGATGCTCTGGGTTTTCACGCCGCTGAGATCAATTTTGCAAAAATGCGCATGCTTCAGGTGACAGTCTTCCACATTCGCCCGGGCCACGAAGGCGAGTTCGCAGAAGCTGCGAAGAGCATCGCGTCGGCTTACGAGAAAGTCGCGGGCAGCCCGGCGTGGGTGATTTATGCGGTGCACTCGGGCGCTCCTGTGCCGTGTTACTTGATGCTCACGGCGCTCAATTCATTGAAGGACGAAGACGATGCGGCAGCACGCCGCGCGGCTGCGATGGAAGCGGCCGGGGCAGCCGTGCAGCAACGTCTACAGGAAATCGCGCGCTCGGCTTACGATTCGATCGAGACGAACATTTACGTCATCAATCCTTCCCTGAGCCACATGCCGAGAGATTTCACTGCCGAGGATCCCGCGTACTGGATGCCAAAACCCGCACCAGTTTCGGCGACAAAAGACAAACAATAGGAGGGCAGCCTTTCTGCCTGCGTCTTGGGCTGCTACACTCCAGTTTTACAAGCGATCTTGAATATGCAGAGCGTCGTCATCAAAGATCCGAATATTCTTGGTGGGGAACCTGTCTTTTGCGGAACTCGGGTTCCGTTCAAGGTGCTGACCGATTACTTAGAAGGCGGAGCTTCGCTAGACGAATTTCTCGAGCAGTACCCAAGCGTGACTCGCGAACTTGCTATCGCCGCTATGGAAGAACGTAAATCCTCAACTGATCAGCCGCGCGATTAAAAACGCCGCCGCTGCCGCCAAACCGCCGACAATCACCGTCTGCAATCCGCCGCGCAGCGGCTTCACTCCCGTGAAGTGCCCCTTGATCGCGCCGAAAACGAAAAGCGCCACCAGCGTCACCACCACGCTCACCCACAGCGCCGGCATCACTTCCTTCATCAATATGTAGGGCGCGAGCGGCACAAGCCCGCCGACGATATATGACGCCGCAATGGTTCCCGCACTCCTTGCCGCGCGCGCAGGGTCCGGCGCTTCCAGGCCCAACTCGAAGCGCATCATGAAATCCACCCAGCGCTTCTGATTCGAAATGATTGCATCCACCACGGGCGCCATCTGTGCTTGCGATAGACCGTACTCGCGAAAAACTTTCGCTACTTCTTCCGTTTCGATTTCGGGTAGCTCCACTGTCTCACGATATTCGCGATCGAGCTCGGACGCGTAATGCTCGGAATCCGTTTTTGCAGCGAGGTAACCGCCCAATCCCATCGCAATCGAGCCTGCCGCAATTTCGGCGAGTCCGGCTGTGACGATAATTCCAGTGCCCTTCGCCAATACCGCAGCAGCACCCGTGAGTCCTGCAGCCAGCGCGAATGGCACCGTGAGCCCGTCCGACATTCCAATCACGATGTCGCGCACGGCGGCCGTGGCAGTGAAATGTTTCTCTACATGTTCGGTGGCCGGCAAATTTCGCTCCTTCGCTTAGCCGAATTGAAATGCCTGCTGCCTGAAATCACTGCAACCCGAAATACCCGCAAAATCGAATCAAGATTAAATATGAGGACGTGTACCGTTGCGCCCGCAGAGGCGCGTATAATTATGAGGCAGGATAGGAAAATCAGGAGGTAGTTTCAATGACCACCACTTCTGGACAAGGAGCTGCTCCCCAGATGACTTTCACGTTGCCGCCTTTGCCGTACGCTTTCGACGCGCTCGAGCCGTACATCGACGCGAAAACGATGGAGATTCACCACGACAAGCACCACGGCGCTTACGTTACCAATCTCAACAAAGCTCTCGAAGGGCAGGCGGATCTTCAGAAGCTTTCCGTTGAGGAATTGCTGGCTCAGATCAACAAAGTGCCCGAAAACATTCGCACGGCCGTCCGCAACAACGGCGGCGGGCATATGAACCATTCCATGTTCTGGAAAATCATGAAGAAAGGTGGCGGCGGCGAACCTTCCGGCGAACTGGCCACCGCAATTAATTCAGCATTTGGCAGCTTCGCGGACTTCAAAACGAAGCTCAATCAAGCTGCCACCACCCGCTTCGGTTCCGGCTGGGCTTGGCTGCTATTCCGCGATGGCAAGCTCGTGATCGAGTCAAGCGCCAACCAGGACAATCCCATCATGGACGGCGGCAAGGCGTTTTTCGGCCTCGACGTGTGGGAGCACGCCTACTACCTGAAGTATCAAAACCGCCGGCCCGAATACATCGAGGCTTGGTGGAACACGATCAACTGGCCGCAAGTAGCCGAAAACTTCGCCCACGCCAAAAAGTAGCTCTCACGAAGCCAGCGCCTCGATTTGCTATCGCGGATTCGCCCCGGTGAATTTCTGCCGGGGCGGGTCTGGCTTCACTATGGATGTGCTCGCGGGAGTCTGTCATTATCTGCGGCACACCAAAAGGAGCCACGTTTGCACGGGAAGCGAATCCTTTTAATTCCGCTCTTGTTTCTCTGCGCTTTTCCACTCGCAGCGCAACGACCGCAAAGAAATCCCGAAGATCGAGCGCAGTTCTTCCACGACATCAACATCGGTCCCAATGGCACTGCGAACGTGGTGCAATGTTTCGGTTGCAACGTTCACATTCGCGGGCATGTCACCGGCGACGTTCTCACGATCGGCGGCAGTATTTATATTTCCGGCTCGGTTGACGGAAACGCTCTGGCCGTCGGCGGCCATATTGAATCACAATCAGGCAGCGAGCTGCGAGGACACGCCGCGACCATCGGCGGCTACGTGACGCAAACCGGCGGCGGCAAGATCGACCGGGAATCTGTTTCGACGCCCTACGCGATTGTTCCGGGACAATATCGGCCCACCGCGCTTGGCATCGCTTTTCTAATCGTCACAAATCTCGTTTGCGTCGGCCTCGCATGTCTGCTGTTGCGCGAAAAACGCGTCAACAACACCGGCTGGACGATCTGGAATCGCACCAACATGGTCCTGATCACCGGGGTCGTCGTGCTCTTTATCGCCTGGGGGTTCGAAACTCTGGGCGAGCATCTGGGGCGCGCGGAAGTCCCCGCGAACACATTGCTCGTTCTGATTTTGGCCGTACTCGGTTCGGCGGGCGCCACCGGGCTGGGACGGTTGGTTGCGGGAGTCGCATTCCCCGGTTTCAAGGCGGTGCCTGGGACGCTCGCGGGAATTTTCACGCTCTCGATGCTCGAAGTAATTCCTCTGCTCGGATTCTTCGTTTTCGTGATTGGGCTACTGTTCGCGCTCGGCGCCGCAATCGTCAGCGGCTTCGGCGCGCGCGCCGTCCCGTCCGCCGAAGAGCTAGCCCACCCGCTGAACTAGCCATTAGTGCGCCCAGATCTTCGCCGGGTCGCTCTCGAACGGATACACGTGCACCATCCACCCGAAAACCTGCGGCCGCCAAATGCCTCCCGCCTGCTCGCACGCGGCTTCCGTTGAAATCGACCCGCGGAATCCAAACTGCTTCAAATTCACTTGCTGCAATTCCGTTCCCTCTTGCGGCATGCACAGATTCACGTGCTTATGCCAACGCCCCACGCTCAACGGCACGCGCTCGTTCAACTCCTCTTCCGTTGCTCCCTTCGGCGCTGTGTACATCGCGCCTTCGAGTTGGTAGCCGCCGCCCACCTTTTTATATAGCAGCGACGTCGGATGCTCCACATTGAAGCCGAATCGCGCCTCGATCGCATAGCGGTAATTCGTGAAGTGATAGTGCTCCTGCGGCACATTCGGCAGGAAGATCTGAAAGCCGTCCGCCAGCGCCACTTTGTAATCGCGGTATTTTTCGATCGCCGGGCGCAGCTCGGTCAAAATTTCCGCCGCCCGCTTTTCATCCGCTGGATTCGCAGGACGCAAATCCGTCATGAACATATGCGCGCCCATGTCCATGTCGTGGTCGGACATGTTGCCCGACATCGCGTCATTCGCCGCGCGCGCTTCCGGACTGGCGTCTTGCTTCTGCGCCCCGCTGCCCATATCCATCCCGGACATGCCGCCCTGCTCGCGATTCTTCTGGCTCTGTTCCTGCGCGCCCGCTGCCGTTGCAATCAGTAGTGCACCTGCAATGAGTACAGTTTTTATCGTCGTTTTATTAAGCATCGAAAATCTCCTGCATATAAATACGTTTCGCCAATCCCAAAGTTTCAGTTCCGCACAAGCGATTTGCTCAATTGAAACTGTATGATGAGTCTGATCGCGCCACTTCTCAGCCTCGCTTCGATCACCGCGAGACGGCAACGATGGGTTCTGTAGCGCCGGTCTTCAGGCCGGCAGGTTTCCCATCCCATCGCGTCGCCACCAATAAAAAAGGAGGCCCGTTGTGCGGACGAGCCTCCATCAGATGCAGCGGGGTACGCCTACATCTATCAGCCCGAGGCGAGTCCCATCACGCGCCGGGCCCGTTACACTCATCTAACCCTTGCCGCCGCCAAAAGTTGCGCGCAAATCGAAGGCCCGCCCGCCGGGGAAACTGCCAGGAAGCGCTACTGCGGCACACTCGCCCCAAACCCGCCGCACAGCAACTTTCATACCACCCCTCACGTTAAATTTTAGCGTCCTACCAATCAATATTTCATCTTACGCACCCGCGCCACTTGACGCCGACACCGAAATCTGTAAACTGCGATTTCGCCCATGGCGACTACGCCCAACCCGCTCGACGAGGCCCTGCAGGACTTCCAGTTCCCGCAGCGCGAAGCCGCGTTTTTCTATGGCCTTTTCCTGCGTGGACATTCCGCTGACGAACTGCGCCGCGACATTCGCGTCCCCGCCGCCGTTCTCGCCAAGTGGGATCGCGAATCCGAACGCCAACCCGAGCTTCGTTCAGTTCTGGAACGCGTCGTCCAATACCGCCAGCACGTTCTAGCCATTTTCGAAAATCTGCTCTGCCACGACTCCACCACGCAACGGCTGCAATAGCTTCGTAGACCGCGGCATTTGTCATCGCGCGCCCATCGCCCCAATCTGCACTCGCGTCAAAAATGCCCAAAATCGTCCGCGCCATCGCCCATTTTCGTCTTCATTACCGATTCGCAGCGTTTCTGTCCGGTATTACACAACTATTACAAACAGATTCGCGCCTCCCTGATAGTCTAATCGTGCACCGGGGCAATTGAAGAGACAGGAGAAGCGCGTGGCGATTCAACTCGAAGACTTAAAAAAGAAGCAGGCAGCCGACAACGAAGTCAATTGGATCACTGCTTCGTTCATGATGCTTTTCCATCTCGGCGCCATCGCGGCCCTGTTCTTCTTCACCTGGAAAGCCTTTTTTGTCGCCGCATTTTTCTGGTGGCTGGCCACCAGCGTCGGCATCGGCATGTGCTACCACCGTCTGCTCACGCATCGCGGCTACAAAGTTCCCAAGTGGCTCGAATACACGATGACGGTCTGCGCCACCCTCGCCCTCGAAGGCGGCCCGATTTTCTGGGTAGCCACGCACCGCATCCACCATCAGCATTCCGACCAGGATGGCGATCCGCATTCTCCCATCGACGGAAAATGGTGGGCGCACATGGGCTGGATTCTCGTCGGCAAATCCATGCACCACGATACGACCACGCTCTCGCGTTACGTCCCCGACCTCGCAAAAGACAAATTTCACGTCTGGATCACGAAATACCATTACGTTCCAATCAGCGTTCTCGGCGTAATCCTTCTCGCCATCGGCGGACTTCCTTTCGTACTCTGGGGAATTTTCGCGCGCACCGTCGCAGGCCTGCATTTCACCTGGCTCGTCAATTCCGCCACGCACACCTGGGGCACGCGCCGCTTCAAGACGCGCGATCTTTCCACAAACAGCTGGTGGGTCGCCATCCTCAGCTGGGGCGAAGGCTGGCACAATAATCACCACGCGCATCCAGTCTCCGCGCGCCACGGCCTCCGCTGGTACGAAATCGATTTCAATTGGTACGGCATCTGGCTCATGAACAAATTCGGCCTCGCCCGCGACATCTACCGCGTTAAGCTCTCCGCGCTGAAAACGTACACCGCGCCCAATCACACAGAAGCCAACGCTCCAGCCGTCGCGTCAGCCGCCTCGGCCGCAATCGCCGTAGCCGCCTCCGAATCCAAACTCGTCTCCGTATAGCCATTAGCTTCCTCCGTAGGGGCACGGCATGTCGAAGACCCGCCGCAGGAGGGCCGTGCCCGAACGCCATACTCGGGACGATGCCGCCCTTCAATCGCGGGTCGGCCTCTTTCATCTCCTCTTTCAAATTCAAAATTTCAGTTTGAAATCGCCTCTTTCAATCTTTGTAGGTCACGGCTCCAGCCGTGACATAAAACACACTCGCGCCAAGAGCGCACCAAGATCAGAACGAAGCGAGGTTCCTGCCCTCATGCACCAGTGCTATCATCCCGCCGAAATGCCCCGCGCCTCCACGCCATCCCAACAGCTCTCCCGCTTCCTAGCCAAATACACGCCAAAAATCGCCGCGCAAGCCCGCCGCGCCCTCGCCAAAATGCGCAAGCTCCTCCCGGGCTCCACCGAAATGGTCTACGACAATTACAACGGCCTCGTAATCGGCTTCGGCCCCAACGATAAACCCTCGCTAGCAATTTGTTCCATCCTGCTCATGCCCGACCACGTCACCCTCTGCTTCCTCCAAGGCGCCAGTCTGCCCGACCCCAATCGCCGCCTGAAAGGCAGTGGCAACCTGGTCCGCCACGTCCGCCTCATTCCACCCACTGTCCTCGACGATCCCGAAATCCTCCACCTAATCAACACCGCCCTCTACCGCGCCAAAGTCCCAATCAACCCTAGAGCCCGCCGCCAACTCATCATCAAATCCATCTCAGCCAAGCAACGCCCCCGCCGCCCAGTAGCGTAGGCTTCAGCCTGCGCTCACGTAACCACCCAGAAAATCGCCAAGCTTCTCTCCCACGCGATTGCGTTCTTCGGACCTTTCGTGCCCTGCGATGCCCGCACGCAGCTCAAAGAAATTTTCGGAAGAGCACAGCGCGTTCGGCTACCTCGAACCCAAGCGCCGGTGTGCGCTCTGCGAAACGCCGTTGTCTATCTGCGTGTCAGACGCAATTTCTTTGCACCCTTGCGCGCGCGACCAATCCTCGGCCGCGCGCACCAAAGCGGCACCGATACCTCGCCGCCGGGCGTTTTCCAAAACGAACCACCCTTCCACGTAACCCACGGCGTGAGACCAGTCGCAACCATCGGCGTGAGAGCGCATCCCAACTTCAAGGAAGCCGAGAAGAGCGCCCTCCGGAGCGGTGACCACGAAGATCACCATGGGCAAAATGGCGGGAACCTTGCCGGCAAGGATCTTAGCGAGTTCGCCCGCGTGCTCTTCAGCGGAAGATTCTGGCCACAGCGCCTCGCGCAATCGCGAAAGTTGAGGAATGTCAGAAAGCTCAGCAAGCCGGACTTGGAAATCAGCCATGGAAGATATGTTTCGCGCGCAACCCACGCCATCCTAGCTTAATAGGATGCTCGGAATAAGGTTCGAGCGATGTGACGGCCCCTGTCGATTGTGGCCATTGGCGACTTGACATGCTGGAATATGAAACCGTATAGTTACGTATTATGCGTCACCGTTCAGTTACATATTCCAGGCAGGCCACTTTCCGCGCTCTCTCCGACCCCACCCGCCGCGCCGTGCTTGACTTGCTGCGGCATGGAAGCCAGCCCGCCGGTCAGATTGCCGGAGCCTTTACGGTCTCCCGTCCGGCTATTTCGAAACACCTGCGTCTGCTGCGACGCGCGCATCTGGTAGAAGAGCGCCGGATGGGCCGGCAGCGCGTGTACCGGTTGAATCCCGGGCCGCTCAAATCGGTTGATTCCTGGCTCAACGAATATCGAATGTTCTGGCAGATGAGTCTCACCGGCTTGAAATCCTTTGTTGAAACCGAGCACGCAAAAGAGGATTCCTGGCTGCATACGAAGAAGAAAAAGAAGAAATAGACTGGAGGATTCAGTATGGCTACATCAAAAGTCTCTCCCGATTCCGATGAAATTGTCAGCGAGATCCACATTGCCGCGCCACCGGACCGCGTGTTCCAAGCTCTCGTTGATCCCGCACAGGTGGTGAAATGGTGGGGCCAAAGTGGCGTTTATCGCTGCACGGAATTTGATGCCGACTTGCGCGATGGAGGAAAATGGCGCTGCGCTGGCTTGGGGCCGGATGGCGGCAGGTTCGTAGTCACAGGCGAGTATTTGAAAGTCGATCCACCACGGCTGCTGTCCTACACGTGGATCGCGAGCTGGACGGGTGATGTGCAGACTACCGTCCGGTGGGAGTTGGAGCCGGCAAATCAAGGTACTCTCGTCAGGATTCGCCACAGCGGTCTCGCTGCACATCCTGAAGTGGCTCAGAGTTACCGGGGTTGGCCGAGAATGCTGGGATGGCTGCGAGCGTTTTTGGAGCTCGGTGAGACCGCCGATGATCGCGAGCCGGTCTCCGGAAACTAACGAGCCCGTCGCGTCTCCGGGCCAGTTTACGGTTCCTTCCGGAATTTTCTCGCGAGCCTTTGACTTGCTCTTGTGCGACGCGACGCCACGGCCATCGCCGCAAACCAAATAAACTTCTCCGTCATCTACCCCGAGTGATACCATCCTCTCACATTCCGCAGAATCGAAATAAGGAGCACCCATGCCCGAATCCAACATCGCCATCGCAAAACGCTGGTTTGAAGAAGTCTGGAACCAACGCCGCACCGCCACCATCACCGAACTTTTCGCGCCCAACGGCATCTCCCACGGCGTCGCAGAAGACGGCTCAGACCTCATCGGTCCCGGAGCATTCATTCCATTCTACGACCGCTTCCTCAACGCCTTCCCCGACATGAAACTGAAAGTCGAAGACGCCATCTCCGACGGAGACAAAGTCCTCATCCGCTGGTCCGCCACTATGCGCCACACCGGCGACGGCCTCGGCATCGCCGCCACCAACAAACCCGTCGCCATCGGCGGCATGAGCCTCGCCAGAATCGCCAACGGCCAGCTAGTCGAAGCCTGGGACCAATGGGACAAATTCGCCATGCTCCAGCAAATCGGCGCCATCCCAGCGTTGCCAGCAAGCGCCACCGCAAAATCCGCCAACAGCTAGCCGAGCGAAATGCTTGACGCGACGGCTACGGCACATCCGCCGCGCTCCCGCCAGTCGCGCTGGGTATATGTACTTCCGATTCTTCATCTCTGCGTATGTTCGCTGGCTCTGATTGGATTCGTGATACCGGCACTGCAGCCGTGGGCAATCGTGTTTGAACTCCTCTGGATAGCCGATTTCCCGTTTTCGATCGTGGGCTTCATTCTGGCCTGGCAACACCCGGCACTCGCCATGATCTGGATGGTGGTCGTCGGGACGTTATGGTGGTACGCACTCAGTCGCGCTGCAGAGGCGATGTGGAAGCGCTTTGCGGATCGCCGTAGCCCCGAACTCAAGCTTTAGCTTCCATCAAGCTGATGAATTGTAGGTCACGGCTTCAGCCGTGACATTAGAACTCCGCAAGAGATTTCGTACCGCTCGGCGGCTGTTTCGCCGAGCCTTACGGTTTTGGCTTCATCGCACTAATGCCAGTGCTCCAACCCGCCAGTAAGAACATGCATCAACACTACCGGACGCCTACTCAACCTCTCGCATATCCGCCATGCCTAAAAAACTTCTTATCTTGCTCCTGCTAGTTGTCGCATTCAGTCCGCGGCCTCTCCGCGGGCAACTCAAAGCCGAACCCAAACTCTCGCCTTTAGAGGTGACCACCGAAAACTCGAACGCGCCGCCGGCTTCCACAAACAAGACGATCGCCGTGGTCCTCCGCAAAACGATTGATGCCAGCAAACTAAAGGCCGGAGAAACCTACATCGTCGAGGGCGGTTCTTCGATTTCTCCCGTTTCTTCGCTCCCGCCCACTCCTTGTTGCACGCAAATCGTCATGCGAGTGATAGATGCTTCGGGTCTGAACAAAAACAGCGGCGACTCCAGAATCTCGCTTTGATTTGAACCGCTTC
The DNA here is from genome assembly GCA_963721825.1 of uncultured Acidobacteriota bacterium. Classification (GTDB taxonomy): domain Bacteria; phylum Acidobacteriota; class Terriglobia; order Acidiferrales; family UBA7541; genus Palsa-295. Next base: position 72,224 of record CAVRLE010000009.1, read on the forward strand.
ACCCCGACCCCAGTTCCGGTCAAAAGCCGGTTCTCCATCTTGAAATCCAAGCTGTCGCTTCTCCCGCCGCGATTTCGTGGTCTCCGTCTCTAGTGATCGTCGATCGCTTCCCGTGCGACCCCAAAGTCGCCCGGAACGGATGCGACCAAGATGATCCGGCATCGCGGCTCGATTCGATGCGGCTCGCTTTCTGCGACAAAGACCTGTCAACAAAGCCGCAAACGACACAGCCCGCTTGCGCGTCGCAGGCCGATGCGCGCGGCGTCTATGGTTATCCCGATTTTTCTCTCACCGCCTACGCGGATGGCACCTCGACCACCACAATAACGTCGGCCAAGAAGAGCGTGAAACTTGAAGCTGGAACCTATCTTGTCCTAACCGGTCCAGACTTCGACGCCATTGCGCAGCCACACCCGTGACATGGCAGAGACTCGAATCCGCAATTTGTTACAAAGAAAAGTACAGTCCTAGGACCAACTGTCTCTGCCCTCGCCCAGTGGCCAGTCGAATTTTTCTTCTCCTCCGTGCTACCGTGTCCTGTGACATACGACAGCAAAATCGAATCTCAAATCGCGCCGCCAACTGACGCGCAAAGATCGGTAGAGGCGCGCCACAGGAAATTTGGAGTGCGAGAGCTTGCTCTCGCTTTCATAGCGCGACGCTCGCCTCGCGGCACTTCTCGACTGCGTAAGCTTCACTCAAGACTTCTAATCGCAAATGACAATCCGACCAGGATTGTCATCCTGAGCGACCAACGGGAGTCGAAGGATCTCTCCCTTCGATCACCATTGCTCAAGCCACTGCCACCAAACCTTCTAATCGCAAATCCGGAATTAGAATTCCTCCCAAGTCATACAAAACGCGGCTCACTAAGATTTCCTAATCGCAAAAAAATCGCAGTTTTTGATCCGCATTTCAACGATCCGAGTCAATCGCCCGAACTTTCCTCGCCTCTCGCCCGCCCTAACAACTGCTGTATCCACCGAAGAGCGATCTATCAGCACATTCCTAACCGCAACAGTCGTTTTACAGAATTTAGGTCAACTTACTGCAAACACACGCCTTACCAAATTCCTAACCGCAACAAAAACGCGCGTCTCGCGTTTTATACCTCCCAAATCGCGAGTCAAGGATCCGGCACCGCGAATCACGAGTCGAGAACAACGACCCGCGCCGCATTCCGCAGTACAATCCCCGCGAGGCCTCATGCCTATCGCTAGCCGCCGGAAGACCATCGCGTTTTTCGTCGCGCTGGGTGTGTGCCTCGTCGCGATCGCCGTCGCGCTCAACGTCGGCTGGATCATCCTCAACCGCCGCGAAGCCGTCCTGCTTTTCTTCGGCGTGATTTTTTTCGCCGCGATTATCGGCGGTATGATCGTCAACACCAGTTTCCTCGTCCGCGAAATCCGCCGCAACGAACAGCACGACAGCTTCATCAATGCCGTCACGCACGAACTGAAAACGCCGATCGCCTCGATCCGCCTCTATCTCGAAACGCTCCAGCGCCGCGAGCTCGACGAAGAGCAGCGCCAGAAATTTTACCGGCTGATGTTGCTCGATTCCGACCGGCTGCTCGGCACAGTCGAGCAGGTGCTCGCCGCAGGGCAAAGCGGCCACAAATCTTCCGCGGTGTATCGCACGGACATTGATCTCGAAAATCTGGTTCGCGAATGCATGGACCTCGCGCGCTCGCGCCACCACCTCGATGCAACGGGATTGCGCTACGAGCCAGGCGTCAACGGTGTGGGCGAGGGGAGCCCGCAACTGAATGGCGCCGGAATCAAAGTCCAGGGCGACCCCGAAGAACTTCGCACCGCGGTCTCGAATCTTCTCGACAATGCCATCAAATATTCCGTCGGCAACGTGGACGTTTCCGTCAGCCTCGAAACGCCTGACGAAAAACACGTCGAGCTGAAAGTGCGCGATCGAGGCGTCGGCATTCCATCCGACGAATTGAAACGAATTTTCCGCCGCTTCTACCGCGTGCGCGGCCGTACCTCTGCCCGCGTGAAAGGAACGGGGCTCGGTCTCTTCATAGTGCGCTCAATCGCAAAAACGCACGGCGGCAAAGTCTTCGCCGAAAGCGAAGGCGAAGGCCGCGGCACCACGGTGACGCTCGAACTGCCAAGGAGTCGCGCGTGACCAGTCCGGTAAGGACGGCAGAAGCACGGCGGGTAATGACGACAGGAACCAGTCCGGCGAGGACGGCAGAAACCAGTCCGGTTAGGACGTCAGGAAAATGACTCGCGTGCTCGTTGTCGAAGACGAAGCGCACCTCGCCGAAGGCCTCCGCTTCAATCTGCAAGCCGAAGGCTACGCTGTCGAAGTCACCGGCGATGGCGAATCGGCACTGAAGCGTCTTCTCGAATCGAATGGCCGCTTCGACGCCGTCGTCCTCGACGTGATGTTGCCGGGGATTGACGGTTTCGAAGTCGTCTCATCGCTGCGCAAAGCCAAAAATTTCATTCCGGTTTTGATTCTCACCGCGCGCGGCCGCCCCGAGGACGTGCTTGAAGGGTTCGGCGCCGGCGCCGACGACTACCTTTCGAAGCCCTTTCAGTTGCCCATTTTTCTCGCCCGCCTGCAAGGGCTGCTACGCCGCAATGAGTGGTTGCGCAGCAGCAAAGCAGCCGCGCCAAGAACTGCGAAGGAAGCCGCGTCAAATTCTGCGAACGAGCGCGAAACGGTTTCCTTCGAGGGAAAGACAATCGACTTCGGCACGCTTGAACTCCGCACCGAGCGCAACACGATCCGGTTGACGCTGATGGAAGCAAAGCTGCTTCGACACCTGATTCACAACAAAGGGCGCAACGTCTCGCGCAAATCCATTCTCGAAGATGTCTGGGGACTTTCCGAAGACACGGACACGCGCGCCATCGACAACTTCATCGTGCGCCTGCGCAAGTACATCGAGAAAAATCCGGCGAAGCCACGTCACCTTCTTACCGTGCGCGGGGTGGGCTACCGCTTTGTCGCCTAGCCCGTCAGCGAACATACGCGGCGCTCGCCTCCAACGAGTCTTCGCGCGCAGCCGCCAAACGATCCTGCTGCGATTTCACGAAAGCGAGAGCGCCAAGCGCTGCCACCGCTGGAAAGCACACCACAACGTAGCGCGGCTCGATCGTTGCCAACTGCGTGAGCAGCACCGTGCGAATCATGAGGTAAAGAACGAGCACGGCGCATCCGGGATTCGACCGATAGCGCCACGCGCCAACAGCTGCGATTCCAATGTACACAAAATTCAGAAGCGCAAAAATCGCAGCGGCGCCAAACGCCGCCGGGTTCGCGCGCCACTGCTCGCCGATCGGCCAAAGGTTTCCCGAATAGCGCAGCACGTCGACGCGAGGCGCGAACCACGTCGCGAATGAGCGCTCGATGGGGATCAGCGCAAAGGTGCGAATCGGATGCGCAGCGGCGCGTTCGCGCGCCAGCGCTTCGAATTTGCGATCGAGCGATGGCGTCAATTTCAGATCGCTGTTGTAGCCTGCGAGAAGATCCGCGAGGCGAGCCCGTTCCGCCGCGGAATCAAACGCAGCGTCAGGGATTGCGGCGATCGGAATCGGGTTCTTCCCGAGCGCCCAAGTCACAGTGTACGCATCGCGGTTGCGCACCATCCACGTCAGAGTCCACGCGTAAAAGCCGCGCGGCATGAAATCACCCGCGGCTTGGGCATAGCGCGGCGCGAGAAACTCGATGCGGCCGAGAGTTCGCGCGTTCCGTGCCGCCCACGGCGTGAGTGCGGCGAGCAGGCCAAGCGTCATCCACGCGCCTGCGAGGGCGACCTTCGGCCAGTCCACCGTGAGCCGCCAGCGAATGCAGATCACAACCGCTGCCGCAGCCAGCACGAGCGGCGTTTCAGGCCGCACCAGTGTTCCGATTCCTGTGACAAAGCCCGCCAGCACGAACAATCCCGCGAAGCGGAACCCGCTTTGTTTATCGAGCCATTGACCGCCCGACCCGTCGAGCGCGGGCCCTGTGAAAATCCAAACGAGCATGAGCAGTGCAAGCGTGATGAAGAACGCCGCGAGAGTTTCCGTGACGATCGCTGCTGTGTAGCTCGCGGTGAAGGGACACAGCACAGCCAGCCACAACGCAATTGTTGCAGCCAGCGATTTCTTCGCCGTGGGTGCAATTCGTCCCGCGATCAGCGCGGCGAAGATGCAGGTGACAAGATCAATGGCAGCTTGCGCGAGCATCACCGCGATCCGAGTGCGACCAAAAACGGAATAAATCGCGGCAAGAAATGCGGGATACCCGGGCATTCGCTGATCCACCGGCATCAATTGCCCGTTGACGAACAGGCCGTACACGCCGTGGTCGAGCCAATTGCGCGCGAGCTCTTCGTAGAATTTCGTGTCGCCCGAATAAAAAGGAAAATGAACGATGAAATACAGTCTCAGCGCAAGCCCGCAGAGCAGCGCCGCGACAAGATGACGGTAAGAAATGGGCAGCGTGCCGACTCGCGCGCCCCTGGAGCTCGTTGCCATTCACTCCAGTCTATATGCGCCGGCGCTTTTCGTCAGCGCCACGCGTCAAGGGTACGTAGGGAGAACTCTGGGCAGCGCTGGGAAAATCCGGATCTTCAATCGTTTTGCAGCCGATATGTCCGGCGAGCTGAATAATCAGCGCTGTGGCTTCTCATTTAGCAAGGCAGTCATTTCCATCACGCGCCGATAGTACTGCTGGTGTTTCAGGCGCGAGGCTGCTTGCTCGTCGATAATAAAGGTGACATCAGGATGAAGCTGGAGGGAAGAAGCAGTGAGGGAGGCGGAAATAGGGCCTTCTATAGCCTGTGCGACCGCGTCAGCTTTTGTGTCGCCGCTGGCCAGGATGAGAATTCGCCGCGCATCCAGAATCGTTCCAATCCCCATGGTGATGGCACACTCGGGAATTTTTCCGCCGGGGATGAAGGATTTGCGATTGTCCTCGATCGTTTCCCTGGTGAGAACTTTCAGCCTCGTCCTCGAAGCAAGGCTCGACGCCGGTTCGTTGAATCCAATGTGGCCATTACGCCCGATACCTAGAATCTGCAAGTCGATGCCACCCGCAGCCCGGATTTCCTCTTCGTACGAAGAGCAATACTCTTCATAGTTGCCGGTAATCATTCCATCGGGAATGTGAGTTCTCGCCGGTTGGACGTTGATATGGCGGAAGAAATTCTCGCGCATAAAAAAGTGAAAGCTTTGCGGATGATCCGGCGCGATCCCGAGGTACTCATCGAGATTAAAAGTAGTTACATCTGAGAAGTCGAGAGACTCCTCACGGTAGGTACGAATGATTTCCGCATACATCCCGAGAGTGGTGCTCCCGGTGGCGAGTCCCAAATTGAGAGAAGGATTGCTCCTCACCGCGCTCACGACAATACGCGCGGCTTCGCGGCTCAACGCAGCAAAGTCCGGTTCGAGCAATATAAGCATGGTGTTTATTCTGTTGGGCGCACTAACGGAACCGGCGAATCAACAGAGTGTGGCGCCCCGATCGGTATAGACCCAAAACGTAGATGATGGCCTTGCCCTTGTTTGTGTAAATGAGCTGACGCATGCGAAGAAGCGGCGATCCTCGGGGGACCGCCAACAACTCGGCGGTTTTGAGATCCGCTGCCGTGGCGTCAATCTCTTCATCCGCGTAAGCAAATTCAATTCCGTATCGGTTTTCAAGCGTACTAAAGAGCGAGCCGCGTTCCAGCGATGCGGCAACCAAACCGGGGAATTCCTGAGCGGAAAGATAGCAACTTTCCAGTGCGAAGGGCTCGTCGCCAGCTTTTCGCACGCGCTCTATCATGGTCAAGTGACTGGCTGCGGAAAGTGAAAGACGCGCCGCAATGTCGGGTTCATCGTCGAGCACGCCCGAGGATACAATCTTGGACTCAGCTATTAAACCGCGGCTGGACATTTGCTCCGTGTAACTCATTAACTTATTGAAATGAATTTTCGGCGGGGCGACGAAGGTTCCCGCGCCACGCCTGCGCTCAACGATTCCCTCGCGCGCAAGATCTGCAAGAGCATGGCGGGCAGTCATCAGGCTGACTTTGTGCATCTTGGCGAGTTCCCGCTCGGAATCAACCACGTCGCCAGGCTTCAGATGCCCGGTTTCAATCCGCCGTCGAATCACATTCTGTATGCGCTTGTAAGTTGGTTGTCCGTTTCGACCAATAGGCGTCATGAAGGCTCCGCAAATTTCCTGCGAGTCTGTCGGTCCAATATTTCTGCCTGATTAATTCGCATCGATCGCCACGCGCATTACGAAAACGCCCTCTAGACGAGCAGGCAGCCCGCTATAGAGCTATCTGTGACCGCTATCGAGCGGTTGTCTGGGCTTCTTCCTAGATTCTGCGAAATACTTATACAACGGCTTTTTTCTCTTGACAACCGATACTTTGCGCTATATAGCTCTTTTCCAAGTACGGGGGTGGAGCGACGTGGGCGATGGATTCCGTCTCTCCGTGCGATCCAATTAGTCAGGAGGCTTCGATGAAGCTGCATTTCAGGTCCACCGGTCTTGGGGCGGTGCTCTCAGTGTGCTTAATCACTCTATGGCTGGCTGTGGCGCCGCGCGCCGTGGCCCAGGAAGTGACAGCGGCCATTAATGGAACGATTACCGATCCGAGCGGAGCGCCCATTGCCGGCGCTACGGTCACCGCTACGGATACCGCGCGCGGGACAAATTATACGGCAGAGACCAATTCCGACGGAGCGTACTACCTCACCCATGTCCCGATCGGGACTTTTCAAGTGAAGGTGGAAGCGAAGGGGTTCCAAACCGCGCTGCACTCTCCCTTTGAGCTCGTCCTGGATCAAGTTGCACGAGTTGACGTGCAGATGACCGTAGGCGCCATGTCGCAGACCGTGGAAGTAAGCGGCGCCACCCCTCTGCTTCAAACGGAGACCACCGACATTGGCACTCATATCGATCACGTGGTAACGGAAAACATTCCGTTGATCACTGGAAACTACAATAAGCTCACTCTTCTAACGCCCGGAGCCGTAGCCACGAATCCGGGGGCGTTTCTTTCGGGTCAAAACACGTTTCAAGTGGGCCGTCCCTATATCAACGGTAATCGCGAGCAGACAAACAACTATATCCTCGACGGGATCGACAACAATCAGAGCGACAACAATGAAGTCGCGTACTCGCCGAGTGTCGATGCCATCCAAGAGTTCAATTTGATCACCGACACTCCTTCGGCGGAGTTTGGGAATTTTCTGGGTGGTATCGTCAATACGACGATCAAGTCGGGCACGAATTCCTACCATGGCAGCGCGTTTGAATTCTTTCGAAACGACGCATTGAACGCCAACGAGTGGAGCAACAATCTGACGGGTGTTCCCAAACCGGCTCTTCGCTACAACCGATTCGGAGGCACTTTTGGCGGGCCTATAATCAAAAACCGGCTGTTTTTCTTTTTGGACTACCAGGGACAGCGCCAGGACGCACCCTCAACACAATCTGTCCAAGTGATGACTGCGGACGAGCGCGCGGGAAATTTCGGTGAATTGTGCCCAGCAGGATTTACCGCAGGTGGCATTTGCACGAGCACAGCCACCGGGAACACTCAATTGTTTATGCCGCAGTCAGGTGTGAATCCCGGGGCCAGAACGCCTATTCCCTTTAACAACCTGACAGCGGCGGGGCTCACCTTGAGTCCAGCCGCCGTAGCTATCGTTGGCTCACCGTTTTATCCATCGGCTAACAGTGCCAACAACAGGTTGCAATTTTCGCAGCGCATCCTAAACAATGCCGATCAAGGCGACGTTAAGATTGACTGGACTCCGACGGAACAGGACCGTATCTTTGGGCGTTATTCGCAACAGTCCGTTCGGAACCCGACCACCGCAACGTTCATCCTGAATCCGAACGGCATTACGGACTTCAAGTATCCTTTGAAGAACGGAGTTATTGGTTGGACCCGGACGATTTCTCCGACTACCGCCAACGACTTCCGGGTAGGCTTCAGTTATTTCCCGGTTAGCCAGGGTTTTAGTAGCCCAACCGGGACCTTTGGAATTCCTTCGCCGAGCAACTTTCTTCCCTCAATTCAAGGTCTATTCGGTGGTGTTACCAACATCGGTAATCCGCTGTCAGCGTTCAATACATTTAATGACACTGTGATTCAGATTGGTGACTCGATTGTAAAAACGCACGGGAATCATGAGTTTCACGTAGGGCTTCAGTTCAAAAACTACCGGGACAATTTTCTGTATCCAGGTAATGAAGGACTGGCAGGGTTTTTCAACTTCAACGGGCAGTATACCGGCAACGCTGGTTCTTCCCTAGGTTCCGGGCTAGCAGATTTCATGCTTGGTCTTCCCAACAACCTGGGTATCGGTGAGGGAGTGGGCAATCGGCATGTGCGGAATAATCTGTGGTCGGTATACGGGCAAGATAATTGGCGGCTGAGGCGAAATCTTACGTTGAACCTCGGTCTGCGCTGGGAGCTCAACACGCCCCGCGCCGCTGCGGACGGTAACGCAGTGAATTACGAGTTATTCGGGGGAGACCTTATCACCTCTCAGATAAATAACCAGGGTCTGGGCAAAGCTCTCTATAAACAATACAACGGGATCACGAACTTCCAGCCGCGCATCGGCATAGCCTGGCAGCCGGGCTGGGATTGGGCAAAAAATACCGTAGTTCGGGCCGCTTACGGGGTCTCCAGCTTCAATGAAAGCAACGGAGTGAACAACCTGCTGACGGCAAACCCGCCATTCGAGGTGGCGCATAACGTCACCTTCGCGCCCACCACCGCACTGCCTCCCAGCACTCTGGACGACGGGTTCGTCGGTTTTCCCATGGGATGTACTCTGCCCCTGGCGGTAGTCTTCGATCCAGTCTGTTTTCAAGGCGTGAACATTCACGCTTTTAACGTAAACATACGGCCGGCGGTGCAGCAGCAATGGAACTTGAATATCCAAAAGCAGTTCGGAAACTCGACAACCATTCAAGTCGGCTACCTTGGCGAGAACAATCAACATCTGAGCAACATTACCATGTTGCAACAGAAGCAATTGAATGCTGACGGTTCGATTTCTCCCAGCCCGTTCCTCAATCCAACTTTACTCGGTGAAGTTGGACAGGCGAGATTCTCAACCTCAAACGGCATCAGCAACTACAATGCGTTGCAGATTATCCTTCAGCAACGCTTGAAATACGGCTTGCAAGCACAACTGAATTACACGTGGTCCAAGTGCTTGAGCGACACGCCTGGATTCTACGGCCAGTTCGGCGACAATGTCTCCACCGAATCGCAGACAATTGCAGGTTGGGCCTTCCCGCAGGATCCCTACCACCAGATCGGTGACTACGGCCGGTGCCCGCAAAATAATAAGAACCTGTTCAACGGATATGTGGTTTACGAGATCCCTTACGGGCGCGGTCGAAGGTTTGGCAGCGACGTGAATGGCTTCGTAAACGCTGTGGCCGGAGGGTGGCGGGTGAGTTCGAGCTTCGTTTTCCACTCCGGATTTGCTCAAACCATTTTTGCAAGCGGCGATACATCGGGGACCGGCGGGTTTTCAACCCGCGCGGACTGCGTTGCTGGTAAGCCTGCACGCGTCCCGATGGTGTTCAATCCTGCAAACGGCGGAGTCAGCTACCTGAATCCCGACGCCGTAACCACGCCGGCGCTTGGAACTTTCGGCAATTGCCCGGTCGGCGCGTTCGATGGCCCCGGATACAAGTCTGCTGACCTCAGTCTGGCTAAAGAATTCTCGATCACCGAAAGGCAGTCATTGGAGTTCAGGATGGATATGTCGAACTTTACCAACACCCCGATCTTCAATTTCGGACAAGAGTTCAGCGGCCAGCACACCGCGGGAGCGTCCAATTACGGGGAGATCTTCACTTCCCAAGGAGCGCGGAGCATACAGTTCGCTTTGAAATATCGTTTCTGAGCACGATAGTCGATCTCATTAACCCACTTAACGAGCCGCCTTGAAATTAATAGGCGGCTCGTCTTATCTAGAGTCGCAAATCATCAATTCACAGAAGAGTTTTTGAAACGGTCAGCCTTCGGTGGTTGCCGTGGGGGCGAGTTGTGGTTCGCCTTGCTCGCGGTTTAATTCTTTAGCCATTTGCCAGGCGCATATCGTGGCGGCCAGGACCAGGAAAATTCCCAACGACCAGTGGTGCATCAGCAATTTGCCTACGCCGAATAGCGCGCTGTAAACCATCGTACAGCCTAAAATCCAGCACCAAAGATTGCGGCCTATGTCGTGCGTTCTCGGAATTTCGGGAGCCAAGGTGGCAATGGCGCTCCAGCCGGTGACGTCCGGCCACACCTTTCGATAGAACGACAGCAAAATGCTTTCAGGCTCGCTCTTCGTCAGGATGGTGACGGTAATCCACACAATCGTGGTCACGAGCGTTGTGGTGAGAACATCTTTCGCGAACAGCACTGTATCGGACCCGGTGAAGATTGTTGGGCGCCCCGCCACCGCTTCTGCCAGGGCTTGCGAATGCAAAGCAAGCGTCAGCACCAGGGCGGTGCTCATCGCGGAAATCTCACTCCACGCGTTGATGCGCCACCAATACCAGCGCAGCATGTACACGCTGCCCGTTCCCGCCCCCACCTGCAGCACCACCTGCCATCCTGAACGAATCGAAGCTAGCTGCGCGGAAACGTAACCGGTCAAAATTACCAATAGGATCGTCACGATCTGCGAAATATGAACGTAGTGGCGCTCCGAAGCGTGGCGAACCAGAAAACGGCGGTAAAAATCCTCGACGATATAGGACGTGCCCCAGTTCAGTTGTGTGGCTATTGTGGACATGAACGCGGCCAGGAAGCCCGCCACGATGATTCCGCGCAGGGCGTGCGGGACATGATCGTTGACGATCATCATGTAGCTGGTTTCGGGATGCTGAAGGCCGGGATACAAAACGATCGCCGCAAGGGCCGTTAGAATCCAAGGCCAGGGACGCAGCGCGTAATGCGCGATATTGAACCACAGAACGGAAAATAATCCCTGACGCTCGTCGCGCGCGCTGAAAATGCGCTGCGCGATGTAGCCACCGCCGCCCGGCTCGGCTCCGGGATACCAGAAGGCCCACCATTGGACCCCCAAATAGACGGCGAAGGTGATGACGGGGAGTGTCCACAATGTGTCGCTGGCGAAGCCCTTCGAGAAATCAGGCAGAAACGCCAGCGGATCGGAACCTCCGTTGCTCGCACGCAGGGCGCCAATTTGATCGATCATTGATTGCATGCCGCCCACAGCTCGAACGGCGTAGTATGCGATCGCAATCACGATTCCCATTTTCAAGACAAACTGAAACATATCGGTCCACAACACACCCGAAAGCCCGCCTAGAGAAACGTAGACGCCTGTAAAAGGAATGAGAAAGAAAATGCAGATAATCAGCGCCTTGCCATCCGTTCCGGAAAATGCTGGTCCAAAAACTCGCGTGAGCGCGCTGGAAGAAACGCTGAGCAGGCGCCAGCTTTGCATCGTGGGACCGAGGGTCGTCCCCACGATATTAATCATTGCTTTGGTCACCCAACCGAGAATCAGGCAATTCATCAGCAAGCCAAGATAAATGGCGCGGAAACCGCGAAGAAATGCGGCAGGCTTGCCGGAGTATCTCATCTCAGCGAATTGCACGTCGGTCATAAGGCCCGATCGGCGCCACAACCGGGCGAAAAGGAACACGGTCATCATCCCGGACGGTAAGAAGGCCCACCAAATCCAGTTCCCGGCCACTCCTTGCGTGTAAACCAGGCCCGCGACAAGGAGGGGAGTGTCAGCTGCGAAGGTGGTGGCCACCATGGAAGTGCCGGCCAGCCACCACGAGGCTGTTCGTCCGGACACGAAGTAATCTTCTGAACTTTTGCCAGAGCTTCGACGAAAGTAGAGACCCAGGGCAAGAGTAATTGCGAGGTAACAAATGATCGCGGACCAGTCGAGCGGCGTAAAACTCATCGGCCCCAACCTTATTGCACATCTATTCTGCGGGAAGCAATATGAAATAGAGCTGAACGTGAGACGCTGATTGCAATCAGGCGCAGCACCTCGATCTCCAAGTTCAGGTCCCGCCTCGTCCTGAGCCGCGGACTGTTTTTAAACTTGTAAATTAGTTACCAGTGCGTTATCATCAGTCGTGAGCTTTGCAGACAACTCGCGCGGAAGGAATCAATCACCACCCAGAAGCAAATCTGCGCGCCAAAACTTCTCCTCGAGCGCCGTCACCCCTCCCAACGCGCTCATCTCTCGCCGCTGTCCTGCAGTCTCCACATCTCTAATCGCAAATTTTTCGCGATTTCTTGCCCTGAGAAACCAAGGGTTTACCCCGGGGGCACGCAGGTTTCAACCCGCGCCTTCCTCCCTCCCCTGCTTGCTCGCCACTCATCCCCCATCAATCGCCACTGCTTTTCTAATCGAGACACCGCGATTAGAATTCTGCGCAACTCCAACAAAACAAAGCTCACTGCCAATTTCTAATCGAGACAAAAATGCCCTTTTCGCACCCCAAATGCCGTCAGTAGTTGGCATCCCTCGTTCCACTTTGGTAGTCTCCCCTGTCTTAAATTCAGGAGACCCAATGACACCCCGGAAGTTCCTGGCTTTCGCGGTTTTCGTGTGCCTCGCAACGGCTGCTTTGACGAAAGCCCAAACGAATGACGCCACAAACCAACTGGCGCACGACATTTTCAAACAGCTCATCGAGATCAACACCACCGATTCCGTCGGCAATACCACCGTTGCGGCCGAAGCGATGGCAAAACGCCTGCGCGATGCCGGCTACGCCGATAGCGACATCTTCCTTGGCGGTCCGACCCCCCGAAAAGGAAACCTGGTCGTTCGCCTTCATGGCACCGGCGCCCGCAAACCGCTCCTCATGATCTGTCATCTGGACGTCGTAGAAGCGCGCCGCGAAGATTGGTCCGTCGACCCTTTTAAATTCCTCGAGAAGGACGGTTACTTCTACGGCCGCGGCACCGAAGATATCAAGGACGGCGACGCGATTCTGATGTCCGCTATGATTCGCATGAAGCAGGAAGGCTACAAGCCGGATCGTGACATCATTCTCGCCCTCACCGCCGACGAAGAAGGCGGCCAATCAAACGGCGTCGCATGGCTCGTCGAGAACCATCCCGATCTGATCGCTGCGGACTTTGCTCTGAATCCCGATGCCGGTGTTTTCGAGCTGCAAGACGGCAAGAAAAAATTGGTGGGGATCGAAGCTGCTGAAAAGACTTACCAGGATTTCGAGCTCAAGGTGACCAATCGCGGCGGCCATAGCTCTCTGCCTACTTTGGACAATGCGATCTATCAACTGGCGGATGGCCTCGCGCGCCTGCAGCATTTTAAATTTCCGTTCGAGCTGAACGAAGTTACGCGCGAATATTTCTCGCGTTCCGCCAATATCCTTGGCGGCTCGCTTGGCGCGGACATGAAGGCGATCCTGCAGAATCCCCCGAATGCCGGTGCGATCGCACGCCTCTCCGCCATGCCGTATTACAACGCGCGCTTCCGGACCACTTGTGTCCCGACGATGCTCCATGGTGGCCACGCCAGAAACGCATTACCAGCCGTCGCGACAGCCAACGTCAATTGCCGCATCCTGCCGGGCCACACGTCCGATGAGACGAGAACTGCGCTCGTCGCAGCGCTGAAGGATCCCAATATTTCCGTTACTCCGATTGTTTCGCAGGGAGCTGGATCGGAAGCCACCAAGCCCTCGCCATTGCGGCCAGACGTGATGGGCCCGCTGGAAAAGATTAGCGCGGAGCTATGGCCCGGTGTTCCTGTGGTGCCGCAAATGGATGCTGGCGCGAGCGACAGCTCAATCCTTCGCGCGCGCGGCACGCCCACCTATGGAATCGTCGGAGTCTTTACAGATGTGGAAGATGACCGCTCGCATGGTAAAGATGAACGCATTCGAGTGGCATCATTCTATGCCGGCGTTGATTTCTACTATCGCTTCTTGAAAGCCCTTAGTTCGGGACAATAAATTCCGGTGCCGGTAAGAATGCAACGAGAGACGACAACTCAATGAGCCTGATGCGCACCGCGATCTTGAAGGCTTCCGCGAACCCGTGGATGCGTAAGAACGCGCCGCGTTATGGATTCTTGCGGCGCACCGTCACGCGTTTCATGCCCGGTGAAACGATTGACGACGCTCTCGCGGCCGCGCGCCAACTGGCTGAAAAGCGCATCGCTACGCTGGTCACGCAACTCGGCGAAAACATCGAGAACCGTGCCGAAGCGGAATCGGTCACCAATCACTATCTCGACGTTCTGCAGCGGATCAGCGCCGCTGATTTGCCGACCGAAGTTTCCGTGAAGCTCACGCAGCTCGGCCTCGATCTCGATCGCGAATTTTGTTATGCGAATCTCGCAAAACTCATCGAGGCCACGCCGCCGGACAAAACGCTCTGGATCGACATGGAACAAAGTCCCTACGTGGACGCCACGCTCGAAATCTATCTGCGCGCCCGCAAAGCGTATGCGAATGTCGGGGTTTGCGTACAGGCGTATTTGTATCGCACGCAGAAGGACTTGGATTCGCTGATTGCAATCGGTGCGGCGGTTCGCTTGGTAAAGGGCGCGTACAACGAGCCCGCTGAAATCGCATATCCGCGCAAGAACGATGTCGATGCGAGCTATATGGAGCTGGCCAAAAGACTGTTAAGCCCGGAAGCCCGCAAAGCGGGCGTACGCGCCGCGATCGCTACGCACGATCGCGCACTGATCGCGAGCCTTATTGACTGGGCTGCCGCGCAGGGCGTCCCGAAGAACCGCCTCGAATTTCAAATGCTCTACGGCATTCAACGCGCCGAGCAATTGCGCCTCGCGCAAGAAGGCTATCGCTCCGCTGTCCTGATTTCCTACGGCACGTTCTGGTATCCGTGGTTCATGCGGCGCTTAGCAGAGCGCCCCGCAAACGTGCTCTTCCTCGCTCGAAATTTCTTCGGCAGCTAGTTTTCACCGGCCGCCAGAACTGAACATTTCGCTGCTTCGTTGCGTACATCTGTCATCGTCCGAGGTGCACCGATGAAAAATTTGTGGCAGGACGTCCGCTACGGATTCCGCATGCTTGCGAAGAGCCCCGGCTTCACAGCCGTGGCCGTGCTCACTCTCGCCGCGGGCATCGGCGCGAACACCGCCGTGTTCAGCGTCATCAATTCCTTCTTGTTTTCTCCCTTGCCGGTTCGGGATCCGAACCGCCTCGTTGTGATCGCCTGCCACGGCACGAAAGATCAAGACCCTCATGAGATTTCGCAGCTGGATTTCAAAGACCTCGAAGCGCAGAACAATGTCCTGTCGGACATGACCGCCTATTTGATTCAGTTCGGCGGGCTTAGCGCGGATCACCGCAGTGAACGCGTTCTCGTCACGTATGTAGAGGGAAATTACTTCACGTCGCTTGGTATCCAGCCTTTGCTGGGCCGTGTTTTCCTTCCTTCGGAAGGCCAGACGCCGGGAAAGGATCCAATTCTTGTTCTTGGCTACGCGTACTGGATGCGGCGTTTCAACGGCGATCCCGGCGTAATCGGCAAAACGGTTGATCTCGACGGCCACCCGGTGACGATTGTAGGCGTCACGCCGAAGGGATTTCACGGAACGTTCTTCATCGTTGAATCCAATGCCTACGCGCCGCTGGCTTCAATCACCGATAGTCCGGAATCCCAGCGAATTCTCCACGGACGCGACGAGCGCCAGATGCGCGCGCTTGGACACTTGAAGCCCGGCATTACCATCCCGCAGGCACGCACTTCACTCCAAATAATTGCTGACCGGCTCGGTGCCGAATATCCGGACACGAATAAAGGTATCCAGATGGACGTGATCTCGGAAAGGCTGGCGCGTCCTGAAGCGGGGAGTGCAGCCGCATGGCCCTTGATCGCCACCGTTTTTCTCGGGCTCGTCGGCCTGATTCTACTCGTTACCTGCGTCAATGTTATGAATCTCCTTCTCTCTCGCGCTTCCGTGCGCTCGAAAGAAATGGCGATTCGCGCCGCGCTTGGCGCCGGCCGCGGCCGCATGTTCCGCCAATTGCTCAGCGAGAGCGTGCTGATCTCTATTTTTGGCGGACTCGGCGGCGCTGCGCTCGGTCTTTATCTGATGAGATGGATCGAAGCCATTCGTCTTCCCGGAGACTTTCCGTTACGCACTGACCTTCCATTCGATTGGCGGATGTTTGCGTATGTGGCATCGATCGCGATCGCAGCCGGGCTGCTGGCAGGACTTGCTCCGGCGTGGCGCGCTTCGAGGTTGGACCTGAATGAAGTCTTGCGCGAGAGCGGGCGGTCGCTTACCGGCGGCGCCGGCCACACGCGGATTCGGAATGCACTTGTGATTGCGCAAGCCGCGGGTTCTCTGGTTGTGCTGATTATTGCCGGACTTTTTCTACGAAGCCTCGAACACGCACAGAAGCTGGATATCGGACTCAATCCCGATCACGTCCTGAATCTCACGATGGACGTGCAGCAACTCGGACTCGATGAAACTCGCGGGCAAAATTTCTACCGCCAGCTCGGCGAGCGTATTCGTCCACTTCCGGGAGTGGCATCGGCGAGCTTCGCCTACTCGGTGCCCATGGGTTATTACAGCGAATGGAATGAAGTGTGGAAGGAAGGCCAGGAGGGAATGCCGGAGAGCGACGTGCCTCGGTTCCCCCATAACAAAATAGATTCTGGATACTTCGCCACAATGGGAATTTCGATTCTGAGTGGAAGGCCGATCAACGAGCATGACCAGAGCCGTTCGCCGCGAGTAGCCGTGATCAACGAGACGATGGCGCGGCAATTCTGGCACGAACAGAATCCCATCGGACATCATTTCCGTTACGGTTCGAGCCAGGCGCAGGAAGTAGAAGTGGTGGGAGTGGCGCGCGACGGAAAGTACAACTTCATCGCCGAGGATCCGCGTCCATACTTTTATGTGCCGCTGACGCAGGATTATTCGTCGGTTCGTGTGCTGCATGTGCGCACGTCTGTCTCTTCAGTCACGCTCACGCGAGCAATCGAAGACCAGGTGCATTCGCTCGCGCCCGATCTGCCGGTATTTGACGTAATGACGATGCACGATGCTCTTCAGGGTGGTAACGGCTTCATGTTGATGCGCCTGGCCGCTCAATTTGCGGGCGCGCTTGGCGGATTGGGATTGCTGCTCGCGGTTGTGGGCGTCTACGGAGTGATCTCTTACGCAGTGAACCAGCGGATTCACGAGATTGGAATTCGGATGGCGCTGGGAGCGCAGCGCGAAAATATTCTCGGTCTCGTAATGGTGCAAGGTCTGAAGCTTGTGGTGATTGGACTGGCCGCCGGGCTGGCGATCGCCTTAGCGGCTACGCGGATTGTGGCGAACCTGCTGGTGAATACAGCGGCAATCGACCCGATCGCATACGCAGTTGCTACTGTGTTGCTCGTCTCGGTTGCCGCTTCGGCTTGTTACATTCCGGCGCGGCGCGCCATGCGAACGGATCCACTCGTGGCGCTGCGATATGAGTGAATTCGAATTCTTAGGGTCTTGCTTCGTCGGGTGCCGATGCTGGCTGAGCCGCCGGTGATTCTGGCTGCGGCGCAGGCGCAGGTTGTTGAGCGGCGACATGACGAATCGTTTGCGTCTTCCGTTTCGGGACTGCCGCAGCCGTCAAAGATTGATTGACGGTCAAGATCGTGTCGCCGTGAACCACGACGCGGAATCGCTTGTCGCTGGCCTTGATGGCCGGAGTATCTTTGTGAAATCCGGTGAGGAAATACGGATAGCCTTCAAAGTTTTTTGTGTGCTCGTTGTCCGGTTGCTTCACCGCGAAGTTCAGCGGGATACGTTCGCCGTTGGTGGCCATGATGTCCTGCATAAACCAAGCCACAACTCCTGAGCCGCCATGCGTGCCGACCGGCCGCACTGCGAGCACGCGCGCGCGGGCTTGCGAGCCGCGCACGACGATTGGAACGCCGTCCACGACGAGATCCTCGGCGGCTTCCATTTCGACGATGGTTCCTTCCTGCACTTCTTCCGAGGAAACATTGCCCTTCAGCTCGACTTCGAACGCGGTGCCGTCTGGAATTTTAACGTCAACTCCCTCAGGAATCTTCTGTGCCGGCAAACCGGTTGCGACTGGCGCCTGCAGCATCGCAAGGACTACCTTGTCGGAAACACCGGCGGCGCGAAGCCGTTGAATCGAAGGAGGCGTCATATCAAAAGCGCAAGGATTCGATGAAATTTTCTTCAGCAGGAAATCGGAGCCTGGATGCATGGCGTGCATTGCCAGAAGATCGTCGGTGGTCAACGCAGTGACCGGCGGTTTCGGCGCGCTGGGCTCGACGGGTTTGGAATCTTCCGTAAGGCCAAAGGTATATACATGTTGCGGCGGCGGTGGCGCATCGGCCAAATCGGCGAAACGCACCCAGCCGAGCCGTCCATCCTGGGTTCGAATCTGAGCGAAGCTGCCCTTTTGGTTCAGGATCTCAACTTTTTCGCTGCAGCGCAGCTTGCCGAGTTCCTCAAATCGCTCGGTGGTCTTGTAGATCAGAACGTAAGCGTCGTAGGTGCCGCAGACCGCATAGCTGACAGCTTCGGCGCGCGCAGAGGTAGCGCCGACAACGAGAATCAGAAACGCGAGGGTTCGAGCCTTCATCCTGTGCCCCAAGTCCGGCGCCTAAGAAGCAGCAGGCCGGATTCACAAGAAATTTAGCTGACGCCCCATTTTTGCGGAATGCCGAGGAGTCTCCAATAGTACTTTGTGACAGTCTGTCCTTAAGGGCTACGGATGGCGACGAAAATCTTCCGAGGTTAAGTCCGAGGCTGGATTCTTTGGTAAAAATTCAAAAACTGTCCTTTAGGACAGTAGATTTTTGGCTTTTGGTACTTATAGAGTGTCCTACCCGCCCTGGACGGTTAGATCTGAAATCTCCGAGGAACCTCGGATTAAGCGCGGAGAGTGCCATGGTGAAAGCCGGAGTCGACCTCGTCGGTGAGTTTCGACAAGGTTTAAAGGCGTTGAAACTCGGTTATCCCCAGAAAGCCCTAGTACATTTGCGAACGGCGTTTGAATCCGAAAAACACAATCCTTTCTATATTTCATTTCTAGGCCTGTCGGTGGCGCGTGCGGAGCGCCGATGGGATCGAGCGACAGAGCTGTGCGAAATCGCGGTGCAGTTACGACGCAACGAATGCCAGTTTCATCTAAATCTGGCGGAAGTCTACGCGCTCTCGGGACGACGGGAGAAGGCGCTGGACGCAATCGATGCGGCATTGGCACGTTTTGGAAATGACGCACGATTGGTGCGAGCGCGAAGCCGGGTGGAAAAACGGCGTTCTCCGGTGCTGCCGTTTTTGACGCGCAGCCACCTCTTAAATCGAACACTCGGTAAAGTGCGGCACCGGACGTTGAGCCGCTTCGGCAAAACAGCGTAGCTAGCGCGGCGTCGAATACCGGCGCACCATCAAAGAAATCGGCAGGCCCACGCAGACCATGTGGGTGACGATCGCGACGATGGAGCGTGTGAGTGTGTGCGTCGGATGCATTTTCGCCAGCGGCATCACGATCCAATACATCACGAGATAGACGCAAACGCCGTAGAGCACGCCGGAGAGAATGGGACGGCGCGGCATGAAGCGAATTTTCCGGCTAGCCGCATAAAAAACCGCCGCTGCTGACAACGCAATCAGAAAATGCAACGCCCCGCCCAGTAGCGCCGCCTGTATCCCTTCTTTGAACGCTTGCGGACCGAGAAGCCCGCTCGCAATTCCCTGGAGGATTCTCACCGGCGGAACGCCTTGTGGAGCCCAGGTGACGAAGGCGGCCGTGATATCGAGCGCGCCCGCCAACAAACCAGCAGCGAAAATAGCCGGAAGTGCGCCCGACGAACGACCTGCGATGTGTTGCGAGCTAGAGACGTTCGTCACATTCATCAGCGGAACCGCAATTCACTTGCTTGTTAGGGTGAGTTCAACTTCGGAAACAGGCAAACGGCGCTGCCGGCTTTCGAGCGCGAGCAGGGCTTTCTTATTTGGAAGGCCGCCGCCATAACCGACCAAGCTGCCGTTGCTGCCGATGACGCGATGGCACGGAACGATGATGGGAATCGGATTCGATCCGTTTGCCAAGCCCACCGCTCTCGAGGCGTTTGGGTTTCCAAGCCGACGTGCCAGCTGGCCATAGGAAGTGGTTTCGCCGTACGGAATTGTCTGAAGCATTTGCCAAACGCGAAGCTGAAAATCCGTGCCAATAAGCGACAGCGGCAGGTCGAAATCTCTTAGCTCGCCGGCAAAGTAGGCGCGCAACTGACGGATGGTTTCCTTGAAGGGCGCCGCGTCTTTGCGCCAGTTCGATTCTGGGCGCTCGGGACGTTTGCCTGCGGCGAAACTGATTAGCCGGAGACCGCGTTCGTCGGCGGCTAGCAATGTCTTGCCCAGCGGAGTTTCGTAGTGGGTGTAGCAGATGTCCGTCATAGATCGTCCTCTCCTGCTGTTTGAATCGTACCGCAAACCAGGCCGTTCCTGCCATGCGGTGCCGGACGAATCCAGACTTATCTCCCGGGACTTAATTCAAAAGAGCCGTAGAATGCCCTTCGTTTTTTAGGGCAAGCCGGCACTGAAATGGGCGAAAGGCGGGCGGGGCGCGTTGGACGCGAGGCCGGGAGCGAGGCGGGGGACGGTTCTATCGAAAACGAAAAGCGCACAGGCAAGAGTGCCTGTGCCACTTAAGGCGAAAATCAAAAGAGCCGGCAGGATGCCGGCGTTCTCCGCGTTTTTTTGTGTTAGTTAATTTTTAACCTGGGAGTGGACGCGATTGAACGGGTTGGTGGCTGATTCCTGTGACGGTGTTCGAGGAATCGGCGTTTGAGAGCAAGGGCGAGGCTCCTTCGCGAGATTGAGAAATGAGGATAGCGAGGCGATTGGTGCAGCGATAGAGGGCCCACCCGATCACAACGCATAGGGCACAAAATGCAAAGAGTGTGATGAAACCAGCAAAGAAAAGGACGAAAGCAGCTGCCATTTGAATGAGCGGGTTTAGGAGAACAGGAAACGTCATCGGGAACTACCTTTGTGCTCACCGGGGTCCGCTTGCTATCAACCACCGGCAACACGGTAAAAAGACTTCATGCAGCAAAGCGGCTGGTGTGGGCTTTGTAGCAAAGTTAGGCCCATGTGGCTGGGCTGGGCTATCGGCATAAGGCTTGATTCGGAGCAAGGTATTGCTGTAAACGGCGCGCAAGTTTTTGACCCGCCAGCGCTTACCGGTACGGAAACTTCAAAAGGCAACTAAGGGCTTCCATTGATGTTTTCCGGTCAGCACCAGTTATAGGCTTTCGAAAGCTGTATTCCGACCCAAGACGGATTTTGAACCTGCCGAAGTGAAAGGGGACGAGAATATGAAGTTACGCGCGTTGAATTTAATCGCCGGTGCTGCGCTTCTTGCGGGAATGGTTGCAGGCTGCTCGAGAACCGACACGCGTTCGCCGGCGGTGGCGGATCAGATTCGAAAGTCGCTGGATCAACCCGATTACAAGGACGTTTCGGTGAGCCAAGACCGCGAGAAGGGTGTGGTGACTCTCAGCGGTCACGTCGCTTCGGATGCTGCTAAGCAACAAGCGGAATCGATCGCGAAGTCGACGGCGGCCGGACAGGTTGTTGCAGACGAAATCCAGGTTTTGCCCGCCGGCGCGGAAAGTGATGCGAAAGCGGTAAGCAGCGATCTGGATAAAGGGATCGACAAGAATCTAGATGCCGCGCTGATTCAGAACAAATTAAACAGAGACATCAGTTATGACGTGAAGAACGGAGTGGTGACGTTGAAGGGAAACGTGAATTCAGAAATCCGGCGTAACCAGGCGGCGCATATCGCCTCTTCCGTGCCTAATGTGCAGCAGGTTGTGAATGAGCTGCAGGTGAAGAATCAGAAAGCCAGTTCGACGAATTAAAACTTGCGTGAGCGCAGCATGGACCAAGGCTCGGGCAAAAACAAACCAATTGAGGAGATTTCTATATGTTGCGATGGGCTTTGCGATTTCTGGTTGTTGCGATCGTTGCGGGAATATTCGGGTTTGCAGGAGTGATGGTGGCGGCCGCGGGAATCGCGAAACTGCTTTTCTACGTGTTTCTGGTTCTCTTCGTGGTTTCGCTGGCGATGAGTCTCGTTAGCCGGGCGTGACGACTGATCGCGCGAGCGACACGGTCGTGACGCGATCAAATCCAGCGAAGGATGTGTATCACCTGCTCGCCGTGGTGGTGGCGGTGGTCACGATTGCCGCACTTTACTTCGCCAGAGTCGTTTTAATACCGTTTGCGCTGGCCGTTCTTTTCACGTTTATTCTCACGCCGGTGGTACGGCTGCTCGAACGGGCTCATCTCGGCAGGGCGTTTTCGAGCCTACTGGTGGTTTTGCTCACGCTTGGAACCTGCGCCGGCTTGGGCTGGGGCGTGTCGAAGCAGTTCGGGCAGGTGGTGAATCAGCTGCCGTCGTACAAGCTGAACATCAAGGCAAAGCTAGCCCCGCTGCATTGGTCCGAGAGCCACATCCTGCACAACGCATCCGAGACGGTAACAGAAATCAGCAAGGACCTGGCGGCGAAGCCCGCGCCATCGTCTTCGGATTCTGCACAATCGCTCGAAGCTACGCAGTCCACAAATAGTCGCCCGGCGACCGCAAGGCAGCCTGTTCCGGTGCAAGTGATATCGCCGCCTTCGCTCCCGCTCGAATCCATGCAAAGCATCCTTGGACTGCTGGCCCGCGCGCTAATCGTGGTGGTGTTCACGATTTTCATGCTGATTCGCCGTGAGGACCTGCGAAACCGTCTGATTTCGCTGATCGGTCACGGACACATCCATCTGATTACTCAGACCCTCGACGAAGCCAGTTCGCGCGTCAGCAAATATCTGCTGATGCAGTTCCTTGTAAATACCGGCTACGGAATTTTTATCGGGATGGGGCTTTATTTTATCGGGCTACCCGGTGCGCTGCTTTGGGGCGTGATTGTCGGCATTTTGCGATTTCTTCCGTACGTTGGACCGCCACTTGGCGGCATTATGCCGCTGCTTTTATCCATGGCTGTTTTTGGCGGTTGGTCAAAACCGCTGCTGGTGCTGGGACTTTTCGTCGTTACCGAACTGGCGACATCGAATCTTGTTGAGCCGATGTTATACGGAGCACACACGGGAATTTCTTCTCTCGCGATTGTGATGGCGGCAATTTTCTGGACGGCGATCTGGGGTCCGATTGGGCTCGTACTGTCAACGCCGCTCACGGTTTGCCTGCTTGTGGTTGGACGTCATGTCCCTCCACTGCGCTTTCTGCACATATTGCTGGGCGACGAACCGCCTTTGACGCCGGAGTCGCGTTTTTATCAAAGACTCTTGGCGATGGATTACGAAGAAGCGCGCGAGGTGCTGCAAAAATGTCTGAACGAAATGAGCCTCGAGGACCTCTATGAAAATGTGCTGATCCCGGCGCTCGGGCTGGCGGAACAGGACCGGCACCAAAACCTGTTGCAGGATGAGAACGAACGATTCATCAGCCAGAGTACGCGCGAGTTGATCGACGAATTGTGGGAGCCCCGCAACGGTGAAACTACACCCGAGTCCGAGGGGGTCCGAGCTGAAACGTCGCTGAGACCTGTCGCTCCGCACATAATGCGGTCGCTTAACATTCTTTGCGTTCCGGCGCGGGATGAAGCGGACGAAATTGTGGGCACGATGCTGGCACAGCTGCTGCAGCGGGCCGGACATCAAGCCGAGTGCTTGGAGGTTGGTAGCGCCGAGCACATGCTGGAGCAGATTCCGAAGCAGAAACCGGACATCGTATGTATCTCGGCTCTACCTCCTTTCGCGATACCCGCGGTACGCGCGCTGTACGGCAGAATGCACGGGCAGAATCCAAAACAGAAAATAATCGTTGGCTTGTGGCATTTTTCTGGAGACGCGACGAAACTCGGCCGGCGGCTCGCCTTGAAGGATGACTCGCGCGTGTTTAGTACTCTGGCCGAACTTGTCCACGAGGTGCAGGAGATGTCCGCAATACCGGCGCAACCCGTGGAGCAAACGTAAGAGGAGGTTGCTTCCAACCTAGGGCATTCAGGGGACCAAAGAAGGCTCGTACAGGCATGATGGTATGGCGGTGGGAATACTGAAATCAGTAGAATTTGACGTAGTATGACCTCGATCCAGCTTGCGTCGCCGGGCTCTCGGCTTCATCGAGAATTTATTCCCCATGAAATCATCAACTGACGCAGTCGCAGGACGTTGCGTCACGGCCACCGGTTGAATCCAGCTCAAGGGGAGGATTGATGCGTTATCTTCGTTTTGTACTTTGCTTTTTGCTTTTGGGAATGCCGATGCTATTCGTCGCCGGTGCGGCTTCCGCGCAAGTCGCTGTTTCCGTCACGATTGCACCGCCCGAATTGCCGGTGTACGAGCAGCCCATTTGCCCGGGTGATGGTTACATCTGGACGCCGGGCTACTGGGCCTGGGACGGAGACGATTACTACTGGGTGCCAGGCACGTGGGTGCTGGCGCCGGAAGTCGGTTACTTCTGGACTCCGCCGTACTGGGGCTGGGGCGGTTCTGCTTTTATTTTTCACGCAGGGTATTGGGGACCGGTGATCGGCTTCTACGGTGGAATTAATTATGGGTTTGGCTATTTCGGCCACGGTTTTTCCGGTGGACGCTGGGAGGGAGGGCACTTCTTCTATAACAGCGCGGTGTGGCACGTAAACAGAACAGAGATTCGCAACGTGTACGAGGAAAGAGTCAACGTAAGAGAAAATGTTCGAGTGAGCTATAACGGCGGCAGAGGTGGAATCGAGGCGCGACCAAGCCGCGAGGAAGAGGCTGCCGAGCACGAGCGGCATATACCGGCCGACCAAAACCAAGTCCGTCACGAAGAGGCGGCCCGTTCAAATCGCGATCTAAAGAATTCCGTGAATCACGGGAGGCCGCCTGTGACTGCGACGTCGCGTCCGGGCGAGTTCAGCGGGCATGAAGCGGCGCCGGGCAGAGAAACCACGCGAGCCGAGACGCCTTCGGGGCACACGAACAATCCGGTGCATCCGAAGGATTTGCCCGCATATCAACGTCAGGGAGCTCCGAATACGGGAAATACAAAGACGGATCAAAAATACCAGAAGCAGCAGGAAGATATGGCCAGGAAGCAGGATCAACAGCGGCAGAAGCTTCAGCAGCAGCAAGATAGGGAGCATCAGCAGTACACGAAGCAGAACGCCAACGAAGCGAGAAATCAGCAGCTCGAACAGAAGCACACTCAGCAGACGCAAAAAATGCAACAACAGCACGTACAGCAGCAGCAGCATTTACAACAAAAACAGCAGCCAGCGCATCAAGCATCAGGGCATCAAGAGTCAGCGCCGAAGGAAAAGCACTAGCTGGTGGTAAGAACAAAACGGGCGAGGCGTCTGCTGATCGGCAGCCGCCTCGCCATTTTTTTTTGGTGCACGACGGACGATTAGGACGAGGACTTCTTCCTGGGGACCTTGGCACCCTTCTTGCGAGCTTCCGAAAGTCCGATCGCGATCGCCTGTTTGCGGCTGGTTACCTTACCGCCTCTGCCGCC
Organism: uncultured Acidobacteriota bacterium; assembly: GCA_963721825.1. GTDB lineage: Bacteria > Acidobacteriota > Terriglobia > Acidiferrales > UBA7541 > Palsa-295. The sequence goes on from CAVRLE010000009.1 coordinate 97,739, forward strand.
TTTTCCAGATCGGAGAGTCCCGCGCTTTTCCCGGCGCATGGCGCTCTCCACGCTCTTGCCCGCAGCTTTGCCGTATCGAGCCATCACGCTTCTCCTTGTGGCTGATTTTTCAGAGACAACTCCGATTCACGATCAGTATCCGCTCTTGGCGCTTTTCGATGCATCGTCCAGCCGATAAGAACTTGTAAATTCGTCCACCTGCTTTTCGGCTGCGTCTTTGGCGATTCCGTACCGCTCTTGAATTTTGCCGACGAGCTGTTCTCTCTTGCCGTTAATGGTGGTGAGATCGTCGTCGGTGAGTTTTCCCCACTTTTCTTTGATCTTGCCGGCTGATTGCTTCCACTTGCCTTGAATTTGGTCCCAGTTCATTTTGGTCTCCGTAGTTACATGACAGCATTTTGATAATGCATAGAAAGGATGCTGCGACGGAATACAGCGCACCGTGTAAGTGGGATAACGATGAGCCGTATTTTCGGCGTCCGGAAATTAGCGAGCGGAAATTATGGTGGCGCGCCGAGGTTTTCAGGGGCTCAGAGTGCCTTTACGCCGTGCTCGAAGGATGGCTAAGGCAACTGGGTCTAATGGTTACAGGAATTGCTTGATGGTTGGGGTTACACGCTGAGCTAGTCTAGCGCTGATTTAAAAATCCCAGGGCGCGACCCTTCAGGAGTTTTGTCATGGCGGAAACCAATTTGAAGTCCGTTTTTGTGGATGAACTACGCGATCTGTATAGCGCGGAGCAGCAGTTGATCAAGGCATTACCAAAAATGGCGAAGGCTGCCAATTCAGAAGAGCTGCGAAAAGGCTTCGAGGAGCATCTGGAGCAAACGAAAGGGCATGCCGCCCGCATTGAAAAGATTTTCGGCGGGTTGGGCGAGCCGGTAAAGGGCAAGAAGTGCAAGGGCATGGAAGGGATCGTGGCGGAGGGCGCCGAAGTGATGTCGGAAGACTACGAAGGGGCCGTGATGGATGCAGCGATCATTTCCGCCGCGCAAAGAGTGGAGCATTATGAAATTGCGGCGTACGGGGCTGTGCATGCCTATGCGGAGCTGATGGGCGAGAGCGATGCAGCGTCGTTGCTCGAACAGACGCTCGAAGAAGAAAAAGAGACCGATCAGAAACTGACCGATCTTTCGAAGCAGATTAATTCCGAGGCATATCAGGGCGGAGTTGGTGAAGAGACTGGCGAAATGAAACCGAGGCAGCGGGCTGCCAAGGCGGGGTCAAATCGCTAATTCACTGGCTAATTCACTGGTTGATGCAAGGGGAGAAGGACCGATGGGGAGCCTTCTCCCCGGCACAAAGATTGAAAGGTGTGCTTCCAGGTTTTCTTAGTGGCGGCTTTGTTCTTGCGGTTCACGTCTCGCCACGTCCTTCTATTCCAGTATCTTATGGCTTTTAAGCCCTCGGCCGGCCCTAAGGGCGCTAATCCGACAGTAACTACATCTTTCCCGATGGGGAAATACGGCAATCAGGTTGCAGTAAGGCTTGGAACAGACGGGATAGAATGAATCAGCATGAAGGATATGATGGCGGGCCTGCGGATTTTGATTGTCGACGACGAAAAAGCGATCCGAACAGCCTTGGGAAGGCTGTTGGGGACGCGAGAGGAATGGGTGGTCGTTGGCGAGGCCGCCGACGGAGCCGAAGCTATTGGTAAGGCGAAAGAGTTGAAACCAGATGTGGTGATCATGGATGTAACTTTACCGGAACTCAGTGGGTTGGCAGCCACCCCGGAAATCAAGAAGGCCATCCCGAGCGCTGAAATACTGATATTTACGCAGCACGAATCCTCTCAGATTATCCGCGAAGCTCGAAATGCGGGAGCCAGCGGTTACTTATTAAAATCCCAGGCGAATTGGCTTGTGACTGCCGTGGAAGCGATCGGGCAACACAAGCCGTTCTTCGGGGGCAAGAATCTATCGGCGGCCCGGTAGATGTTACCCTCCCGCTAGCCAATTCCTCCGCTTGCACGGTATCCTCATCCGGGACAATTGCAGCGATTTGGGAGGCGGCTGCCTGCTGTGAATCCTGATGAACACCGATGAACGAAACGTGAAGGCCATCGAATCCAGAGCCTACGCGGAGACGATGGCTGAAACAATTAGGGAGTCCGTTATAGTCCTCGATGAGGACTTGCGAATAATTTCCGCAAATCGAGCCTTCCTGGAAACATTCCGAGTTACGCGCCATGAGATCGAAAACCGCCTTTTGAGTGAATTCAGTGGCGGGGAATGGAACATACCTGCGCTGCTATCGTCGCTCAGGAACGTTCTTCAACAAAAGACCGAATTGAGAAATTACAAGGTCAGTTACGACTTTGCGGGGACGGGGCAGAAGTATCTGGTTTTTAATGCCCGACAAGTGGCGAGCCAAGACACCTCAGGACGATGGATACTTCTTGCCATCGACGATCGAACGGAAGAGCGCCGAACAATCGAGGATCTAAGAAAGCAGACAGAATTATTGCAACTCGCCCATGATGCGATCATGGTTCGCGATGTGGATAACGTAATTTTGTTCTGGAATCGCGGGGCGCAGGAAACCTACGGTTGGTCGCCTGCCGAAGCCTGCGGCAATATATCGCATCAACTCCTCGGTACTCAGTTTCCGGAGCCGTTCGAGAATTGGCACGAAAAGCTCCTTAGCCGCGGCTCTTGGGAAGGCGAGCTGGTGCACCTCAGGAAGGATGGAAGGCGAATCCACGTAGCAAGCCGCCAGGTGCTGCAGCACGATCAGAAGGGACGCATGATCGGCGTACTCGAAATCAACAGAGACATCACTTCGCGCAAGGATGCCGAAGAGGCTCTCCGCAATCTCTCCGGCCGTTTGCTCCAACTGCAAGATGAGGAACGCCGGCGCATTGCGCGAGAACTGCACGACAGCACCGGGCAGAGCCTGGCGGCGCTGGTGATTCATCTTTCAGCGGTGAGCGCAAGAATTACCGAAATCGATTCCACCGCTGCAGAAATGCTGCGTGAGGCGATCGATCTTTCCCAGAAAGCATCCGACGAGACTCGCACGCTGTCGTATCTTTTGTATCCCCCGACGCTCGACCACGCGGGGTTGAGATCTGCATTGGAGTGGTACATCGACGGTTTCACGCAACGGAGCAAGGTGAAAGTCGATTTGGACGTCTCAATCGGCCAGGAACGGCTCGCGGAAATCGTGGAAAGAACCCTCTTCCGAATCGTACAGGAAAGCCTGACGAACATATTTCGCCACTCAGGTAGCGATACGGCCAGTGTCCGAATCACCCGGCGCTCGGGTATCGTGCGTTTGGAAGTGGCAGACAATGGCAAGGGAATCCCGGATGACGTGTTGGCAGCGCTGAACAGCAGCGGAGGCCAGCTGGGCGTGGGCATTCGAGGAATGAGGGAGCGGATTAGGCAGCTGGGCGGTTGGCTTCAAGTCAAGTCACGGCCTGACGGAACGACGATTATCTCAAGCCTTCCTGTCGAATAAGTCTGTAGGGTCTCTAAGTAACCCGTAAGTGGCTTAAATTCTGTCAAAATTACATGGTTTTACCTAGGAGTACTAAAGGATGCCTCCTATAGGCCGAGCACCGGAAGCGGACTAAGGTACGTACGGATTTCTTGGCTACTGCGGGCGATCAGCTGTGGTTCACTCGCTTGCTCAACCTGATCGCCGACCTCTTGTACAATTAAGAGGTAATCTTGCTGTAGGAGCAAACCATGACCAAAGCTCTCCGAATTCTAATCGCCGACGATCATGATCTTATGCGTCGCGGTATTAAAGGGATGTTGCAATCGCATCCGGGATGGGAAATTTGCGGAGAGGCGCATACGGGACGAGAAGCCGTTACCAAGGCCCAGGAATTGAAGCCGGATATCGCGATTCTCGATATCAGCATGCCTGACCTAAATGGCGTGGATGCTGCGCGCAGGATTCGCAAAGAATCGCCGAATACCGAGATTTTGATTTTGTCCGTACATTACTCCGACCAGCTGATTCGAGATATTTTGGAAGCTGGGGTTCGCGGCTACATTGTGAAGTCCGACTCTGATCGAGATCTGATCATTGCGGTTGAAACGCTTGCGAATCACAAACCGTTTTTGACCCCACGGGCAACCGAAGTAATGCTGACCAATTTCAAGGAAGGGCGGATGCGCTCGGAACTTCCGACGTCCTTGCGGGATCGGCTCACTTCGCGGGAGCGAGAAATTGTTCAATTGCTCGCGGAGGGAAAGAGCAGCAAGGAAGTGGCGTCGTCGCTTTGCATCAGCGTAAAAACAGCGGAAACACACCGCGCCAACATCATGCGCAAGCTGCAGCTGCACACCGTGAGCGAACTGGTCCGTTACGCTGTGCGAAATCAAATTGTCGAAGCCTAATTGAATTCGGTCGCTCTCGGAGCGCAAAAGAATAATTTCGTAGACAAAACCTTCACGTGGGTTGGTGTGTTCAATTGCGACACTACTTCAAAAAAACCTTTCGTTCAGGCCGGCCTTAGGACTCGCTACAGGAAGTTCCTAATTTTCCTAACGCCTAATCTGTATTGTTGAAGGAACTTATTTCCACGATGATTGCGGTACGGAAGGAGGATGAGATTCGGTGACCTTGTGAAAATCAAGGTTGGAGGGCTGGGCCGATTTTCATCCTTCTTCTCGTCCAAACAGAAAGGCAGTTCGCATGAATCAGCCGAAAGCCGCGAATGACAATGCTACAAGTGTGTCGCGGCACGAAGCGGTCGAAATGGGTGAATCATCCCTGGCTCCCCTGACGATATTGGTAGCGACCGCAGAACCCGCAATCAGTGCCAGCATGCGCGACCTCCTCGAGGCGTATCCGCTAAGGACGATTTGGGCGCGTGGCGTGAATGAAGTGCGATCCGCACTCTCCAGAGAGACTGTGGACGCGTGCTTTTGTGGCTTCTGGCTGATCGACGGGACCTACCGCGACGTGGTACGGCATCTGAAGCGGCAGCCGGCTGAGATTCCGGCGATTGTGGTGTGCCCGCCATCTTGTCCGCAGGAATATCAGGATTATCTGACGGCATTGAATTTGCGAGCTTTTGATTTCCTTTGCCACCCGTATCGCAGGATAGATCTGGAGCGAATTCTGCGAGCGACGATTTCGAAACGCGGTCTGTCGGTTCGAGGAGCGCAGGATCCCGTACGCGTTGTGCAACCGGATTTGCGCAAAGCGGGGTAGGGCGCCCGCACCAGCAACGCGTCGCGGACCACTTACGTTTGGCGCACTCCGCAGTCTTGGTCAGACTCAGATCTTCTGGCTGCAATCAGCACCCTCTTCCTTGTAATTTGCCACGTCGTCCAGCACAAGGAGCAAAAATAGAGCGCGCCGGCGGCCTAGTGAGCCGCGAAAGTGTGCGGGGACCGCTGTGCTCTTCTTCCAGGCAAACGAATGTTTCGTCAATTTTAACGTACGCACTGGCTCTTTCTCTTACACCGAAGTAACTTGGAGTAAGCAAAGATCATGTCTCAGTCGCCGCTAGTAGTGTTTCCCGAGCACGAGGAACCGATTCGCGCCGAGCTTTTCAGCGTAGAACGGCTGGAGCAGCATGCCGAGTCGCTGGCGGCTGCCCAGACAGTGACGGCAACCGTAGGTGAAGGCCGTCTGTTGCTTCCTCGCGTATTGGAGAATGGCCGCGTTCTGCTCGAATACTATCAGGCAACTGCTAAAGCGATTTCGCGCGAGCAAGCAATCACTCCGGCCGCGGAATGGCTTGTCGACAATTTCTATATCGTCGAAGAGCAGCTGCGCGAGATTCGTGACGATTTGCCTCCCGGGTTCTATCGAAAACTTCCTAAACTTTCTGCTGGCCCTCTAGAGGGCTATCCGCGCGTCTATGGTGTGGCTTGGGCGTATGTAGCGCATACAGACAGCCGATTCGATCCCGAAATTTTGGGGCGATTTATTGCTGCGTACCAGCGCGTTCAACCGCTAACGATCGGCGAGCTCTGGGCGGTGGCAATTACGCTGCGCGTGGTGTTAGTAGAAAATCTCCGCCGAGTCTCGGAGCGAATGGTGCGGAGCCGCGCCGCGCGTGAGGAAGCGGACCGGATTGCGGACAGCCTTCTGGGCACCGGTGGGCCCGCACCGGTAGCGCCTGCGGCCGTCTTGCGAAGCCTCGAAAGCAAACCATTGGACCGAGCCTTTGCGGTGCAGCTTGTCCAGCGGTTGCGTGACCTCGATCCGCGGGTTGGACCCATTCTGCTGTGGCTCGACGAGCGACTCTCCGCGCAAGGCTCTTCAGCGGACGAAGTGGTGCGCGCGGAACATCAAGAGCAGGCCGCGATGAGCGTGACGGTGCGCAACATCATCACGAGCATGCGTCTGACGTCGGCATTCGATTGGCAGACATTTTTTGAAAGCGTCAGCCTGGTGGACGAAATCCTGCGAGAAGGAAGCAATTTCGGAGGGATGGATTTCGAAACGCGGGATCAGTACCGCCATGCGATTGAAGACCTTTCGCGCGGATCGCGTTTTTCGGAGATCGAAGTTGCCCGTCGTGCCGTGCAACGCGCGAAAACTGGAAGCGCGGAGGCGCAGCACAATGGCCAGCCTGGCGATAATAAGAAATCCGATCCAGGGTTCTATCTCATCTCGCAAGGCCGCTTGTCGTTCGAGCGAGAGCTAAATTTCACGCTGCCATGGAGACGCTGGGTTTTACGTCTATACGTGCGAGCGGCTGTTCCTGGTTACCTAAGCACTATCGCCCTGTTGACTGCAATTATCGCGGCTATTCCTGTGATTCACGCTCAGGAATTAGGCCTGAGCACAAAATATCTTGTGCTGTTTGGTCTGCTCGCAATTGTTCCGGCTTCGGATCTGGCAATCGCCCTTATCAATCGGGTTGTCACTGATTTGCTGGGCCCTCGCCCTCTGCCGCGCATGGAATTTCGTGCAGGCGTTCCGGCGGACTTTCGCACGATAGTGGTGGTACCAACACTCTTGACCTCGCAGGAATTCATCAAAGAGCAAGTGGAGCGAATGGAGATTCACTATCTGGCGAATCCGGATGGCGATCTTCGATTTGCGCTGCTGTCCGATTGGACGGATGCCCCCAGCGAGACTGAGCCGGGAGATGAAGAACTGCTAGCGGCTGCGTACGAGGGAATCGCAGCATTGAATCAGCGGTATGGTCCGCTCGAGGGCGGGAGCAATCGTTTTCTCTTGTTTCATCGCAAGCGCCTCTGGAATGAGAGCGAGCAGAAATGGATGGGGTGGGAGCGAAAACGCGGGAAGCTGCATGAGCTGAACCAATTTTTGCGCGGTTCCACCGGGACGTCGTTCATCGCGGTGGGCGGGCAGGCGCCCGAGATTGTGCCGGGCGTTCGTTACGTGATTACGCTGGACGCAGACACACGGCTGCCCCGCGGAGCCGTGACTCGTTTGGTTGGCACGATGGCCCATCCGTTAAACCGCCCGCAGTTCAGCCCGGCGGACGGACGGGTGATAGATGGTTACGGGCTGGTGCAGCCGCGAATCACTCCATCGCTGCCGACGAAACGAGAAGGGTCATTGTTCCAGAGAATTTTTTCAGGGCCCAGCGGAATTGACCCCTATGCATCGGCTGTCTCCGACGTGTATCAGGATCTTTTTCGAGAGGGTTCCTACACCGGCAAGGGAATTTACGACATCGATGCGTTCGAAGCGGCGCTAGCCGGAAAAGTGCGCGACAACACTCTGTTGAGCCACGATCTTTTCGAAGGTATTTTTGCGAGGACGGCGCTGGCGACGGACATAGAACTTTTCGACGATTTTCCGTCGCACTATGAGGCATCCGCGGCTCGGCATCATCGCTGGGCGCGTGGCGACTGGCAGTTGCTGCCGTGGATTCTCGGACTTCGCAGTGCGGCCGCCGAAAAAAGCGCCAAGGTCCGCATCCCGGCCTTCGGTCGTTGGAAGATGATCGACAATCTGCGCCGCAGGCTTTCGGCGCCTGCGATGTTTCTGACGCTCCTGGCAGGCTGGCTGATTCCCGAGGTCTCGCCGTGGATCTGGACAGCATTCATCCTTGCGACGATCTCAATTCCTGCTTTCATCCCGCTTTTGACGGGACTAAACACGCGGCTGGGTGGAATCTCGAAACGCAGCCATTTTCGCGATGTCCTCTCCGATTTCTTGCTCGGTGCCGCTCAAACCGCTTTGACGATTGTCTTTCTCGCTTATCAGACCTGGCTGATGTTGGACGCGATTGTGCGTACCCTCGGCCGCTTGTTCGTCACGCGAAAACATCTTCTGGAATGGGTGACGGCCGCTCAGGCCAAGCGTACAGCGGATTTGAATCTTCTCGGAATTTTTGTGCGCATGAAGGGCAGCGTGATACTTGCAGCCTGTGCTTTCACGATCGTCGAGCTGGTACACCGCTCCGCCCTTCCTGCTGCACTGCCGTTCATAATTGTGTGGGCTGCCGCGCCAGCCGTGGCCTGGTGGATCAGCCTTCCTCCGAAGCCGCCTCGATTAGAAGAGCTCTCGGAAATTGCGGTGAAATCTCTCCGAGCCATTTCACGTAGAACGTGGCGATTCTTTGAGACGTTCGTTTCAGCGGCCGATCATTTTCTTCCACCGGACAATTTTCAAGAGGATCCCAAGGGCGTCGTGGCCCACCGTACTTCGCCCACGAATGTCGGCCTATATCTTCTGTCCACCCTTGCCGCATGCGACTTCGGCTGGATTGGCGCACGCGATTCTGTAGAGCGATGGGACGCAACGCTCGAGACGATGGGCGAGATGGAGCGATTTCGGGGCCATTTTTATAATTGGTACGACACAAGCGATCTCCGCCCACTCGATCCCAAATATGTTTCGACCGTTGACAGCGGAAATATTGCCGGGCATTTGCTGGCGCTTGGCAACGGGTGCCGCGAATTGATCCAGAGCTCCTCGTCTCAAGCGCGGTTTCTGGAAGGATTGGAAGATTCGCTTGCTCTCTTGCGAGAGGCTCTTTCGAAGAGCACTGATATTCGGCGCACGCAGACAGTCACGCAGAGGCACCTCGTCAATGCGGTCGATGCTCTGGTACCGCTCGTTGGCCAGCCTCCTAGTGATGCCAGGGACTGGGCTGCGCGGATCGTTGAGTTGCGCGAGCAGGCGCGTAACGTCACGGATATTGCGCAGACGCTCGTGCAAGAACGGGGCGATCCGACTGATTCGGAATTACGAGCGTGGGCTGCGGCTATATTCGCGTCTGTTGAAAGCCATTATCGAGATGCGAGGATCTTGATTCCCTGGCTCCGGTTGGAGCCGAGGGAAATTGTAGCCATGGCGCATCGCTTTCAGGACGATGCGGCCATATGGGCCGCTATCGAGCCATTTTTTAAGGTACTTCCAACCCTGGAAACCTCGCCCGAACGATTCCAGGCCTCCATTCGCGCACTGGCGGCGCTTCGCGCAAGCATGGAGTCCGACGCGGACAAGAATTCGAATGTGATGGGCCGGATTGATGCACTCGTTGACGTCTTCGAGGAATCGTCCGCTGAATCTGCGGAGTTTTGCCAGCGGCTTCAAGACATTGCTGCACTGTGCAAGAAATTCTTTGACGAAATGGACTTCAGTTTTCTCTTCGATCCATCGCGCAAACTTTTTTCCATCGGATATCGAGCCGGAGAAGGAAGCCTGGATTCCAGTTGCTACGATTTACTTGCCTCAGAGGCTCGCTTGGCGAGCTTTATTGCCATTGCGAAGGGCGATGTGCCTTCGTCGCACTGGTTTCATCTTGGCCGCGCCCTGACGCCGGTGGGACGCGGGTCCGCGCTCGTTTCATGGTCGGGTTCGATGTTTGAGTACTTGATGCCAGGGCTTGTGATGCGTTCGCCGGCTGAAAGCATTCTCAGCCAGACTGATGCGCACGTGGTGTTCCGGCAAATTGAATATGGAGCGGAGCGCGGGGTTCCGTGGGGGATTTCAGAGTCTGCCTACTATGCGCGTGACATCGACTTCACGTATCAGTATTCGAGTTTTGGAGTGCCTGGACTGGGACTCAAACGCGGTCTGAGCCAGGATCTCGTGATTGCGCCGTACGCGACCGCTCTCGCAGCAATGGTTGAGCCAAACGCGGCCGTGGAGAACCTGACAGTTCTCGCCCATGCCGGCGGACTGGGCACTTACGGCTTCTATGAAGCGCTCGATTATACGAGTAGCCGGCTGCCGGAGGGGAAGGACGTCGGGGTAGTGCGAGCTTTCATGGCGCACCATCAGGGAATGTCGCTTGTGGCATATGCAAATGCTCTGCGGGACGGAGTGATGCGGAGCCGTTTCCATTTCGAGCCGATTGTGCAGGCAACGGAGCTATTGCTGCAGGAGCGCACACCGCGTGACGTGCTCGTGGCGCGGCCGCGCGCTGAAGAAGTGTCGGCAACGGCACAGGTTCGCGAACTGATTCCACCCGTCGTGCGCCGGTTCCGAACGCCGCATGACGTGACTCCGAGGACGCAACTACTTTCGAATGGCCGCTACTCTGTGATGCTCACAGCAGCCGGTTCGGGATACAGCCGCTGGCGCGATATTGCGATTACTCGCTGGCGAGAGGACCTGACGCGCGATTGCTGGGGGACTTATATCTTTCTTCGCGACGAGCAGACCGGGGCTGTCTGGTCCGCAGGCTACCAGCCGTGCGGAGTGGAGCCGGATTCCTACGAGGCGGTCTTCCACGAGGATCACGCTGAGATTAAGCGGCGTGACCGTGCTCTAAGTACATCGCTCGAGGTTGTCGTATCGTCAGAAGACGATGCCGAAGTCCGCCGGGTGTCCATCACGAATCTGGGTGTGCGTGCGCGCGACATTCAGGTGACTTCATTCGCGGAATTGTCGCTCACCTCGCAGGCTGCCGACGTGGCGCATCCGGCATTTGCGAATCTTTTCGTCGAAACGGAGTTTGTCTCTGACGTGGCGGCAATTGTCGCCACGCGTCGCAAGCGCTCGGAGGTTGAGCCATCTGTGTGGGTGGCGCATGTGGTTACGTCGGAAGCGGAGACGATCGGCGAATTGCAGTATGAGACCGACCGGGCAAAATTTCTTGGCCGTACGCGCGGTTCACGAGATCCGATTTCGGTTCTCGACGGCCGGCCACTCTCGAATACGGTTGGTCCAGTGCTCGACCCAGCGATATCGCTCAGGATGACCGTGCATATTCCGCCGGGCAAGACCGCGCACGTCATCTATTCGACGGTCGTTGCCTCCACACGCGAAGAGGTCTTGGCTCTGGCTGACAAGCATCGCGACCCCAGGACCTATGAACGATCTCGAACCCTGGCCTGGACGCAGGCACAAGTACAGCTTCAGCACCTTGGAATAAGTCCGGACGAAGCTCATCTTTTCCAGAGGCTCGCGAATGCCGTGCTTTACTCCGATGCGTCGTTGCGACCGCCTCCCGACGTATTGAGCGCGACACCTCTGGAACGATCCACATTGTGGGCGCAGGGAATCTCAGGGGACCTGCCGATCGTGCTGGCGCGCATTGACGATACGGAGGATTTTGACCTCATACGACAATTGTTACGGGCGCACGAATACTGGCGCATGAAACAACTGTCGGCCGACGTGGTGATAATTAATGAAAGGGCCGCGTCGTACGTGCAGGAATTGCAAGGCTCACTCGAAGCGCTCGTGCGGGGGAGCCAGTTACGGCTATCGCCTGACACGAGCTCAGCGAGCGGGAAGATTTTTTTATTGCGAGGAGACTTGCTGACTGCGGCGGCGCGCGCGCAGCTGCAAGTAATCGCGCGCGTGGTGCTATTGAGCCGCCGCGGCACCCTCGCCGAGCAGATTTCGAGAGCTCAAGTACGCGAGACAGGTCTTCTTTCGCCGACCAGGATCACCCGTCCCAGCAAGTACGTTGAGACTCCTGCGCCGCGGGAACGGCTGCAGTTTTTCAATGGATTCGGTGGCTTCAGCGAGGATGGCCGTGAGTATGTGACGGTACTCGATTCGGCGCTGCGAACGCCGGAGCCGTGGATCAACGTCATCGCGAATCCTACGTTTGGATTCATCGCGTCAGAGTCCGGTGCCGGATTTACGTGGGCGGTCAACAGCCACGAAAATCAGATCACTCCGTGGTCCAACGATCACGTCATCGACACGCCGGGCGAAGCGATTTATATCCGCGACGAAAATACCGGAGAGGTTTGGAGTCCAACTGCGCTGCCGATTCGCGACGATAACGCCACGTACGTGGCGCGGCATGGTCAGGGTTACACGCGTTTCCAGCATGCGTCGCATGGTCTCACGCATGAACTGGTGCAATTTGTCCCTCCCGATGATCCGATCAAGATTTCGCGGCTCACTTTGCAAAATACTTCAGGCCGCGCCCGGCGTCTTTCGGTCACTGCTTATGCCGAGTGGGTGCTCGGAAGCTCACGCAGCGCAACAGCGCCCTACATCATTACCGAAATCGATGCGCCGACGGGCGCTCTGATGGCACGCAGTGCGTGGGCGGGCGAATTTGGCGGCCGCATCGCCTTTGCGGATCTCTGCGGTCGGCAGATTTCCTACACAGGGGATCGCTCGGAATTTCTCGGGCGGAATGGTGGGCCCGACCGTCCTGCCGCGCTCGAGCGAAGTGGGTCACTTTCGCAAAGGGTTGGCGCTGGTTTTGACCCGTGTGCTGCGCTTCAAACCATCGTTGAATTGAAGCCAGGGGAACGCGCAGAAGTTGTTTTTCTGTTAGGCCAAGCTGAAAGCCGGGATCAAGCGCGCGACTTGATCAAACGCTATCGCGGTGCCGATTTGGATCAGATCTTGCGTGATGTTACACGCCGATGGGACGATCTGCTCGGAACCGTCCAGGTGGCGACGCCCGATCCGGGCATGAATCTGATGCTCAATCGCTGGCTGCTTTACCAGACGCTGAGCTGCCGCGTGTGGGCGCGTGCCGCGTTTTATCAATTGAGCGGCGCATACGGTTTTCGCGATCAACTTCAGGACGTGATGGCTCTTGGCGTGGCGAAACGAAGTGTGGCGCGCGAGCATTTGCTGCGCGCGGCATCGCGCCAATTTGTGGAAGGCGATGTCCAGCACTGGTGGCATCCACCTTCGGGACGTGGAATTCGCACACGCATGTCCGACGATCTGCTTTGGCTTCCTTACGCCGTGATTCAGTTCATTGAGACGACTGGCGACATGGCCGTCCTCGAGGAAATGGTTCCGTTTCTTGAAGGCGACACTTTGGCAGAAGGCCAAAAGGAATCGTACTTCGAACCCCGCATCTCAGAGACCCGCGCCACTCTGTTCGAGCACTGCGCACGGGCGCTCGATCGCAGACTTTCGGTTGGAGCGCACGGTCTGCCGTTGATGGGCACTGGCGATTGGAACGATGGCATGAATCGCGTCGGTCAAGACGGAAAGGGAGAAAGTGTCTGGCTCGGCTGGTTTCTGCATACGATTCTTTGGGAGTTTGCCAAGATCGCGGACGCACGCGGCGAAGGCAAGCGTGCGGAAGCCTGGCGGTTGCACGTGAGCGCGTTGAAAGCGGCGCTGGAACGCGAAGGGTGGGACGGCGAATGGTATCGGCGAGCCTATTTCGATGACGGAACGCCCCTTGGCTCTGCGCAAAACACGGAGTGCCGAATCGATTCGATCGCCCAGACCTGGGGGATCATGAGCGGCGCTGCTGAGCCGGGACGTGGCGCGCGTGCAATGGCAGCTGCGGACAAGCAACTGGTCCGAGCTAAGGACAGCTTGATTCTTCTCCTAACGCCGCCCTTCAACCACACGGACCATGATCCTGGCTATATCAAAGGGTATTTGCCAGGGATTCGAGAAAATGGCGGGCAGTACAGTCATGCAGCGACGTGGATGCTAATCGCGTTCGCGGCACTGAGCGATGGCGACAAGGCCGCCGAACTTTTCCGCATGATCAGCCCGATTCATCGCACGAGTTCGCGGGCGGGGGTTCAGAGGTACAAGGTTGAGCCGTATGTCCTGGCCGGCGATATTTATGCCGAGCCGCCGCATGTGGGGCGCGGCGGATGGACATGGTACACGGGCTCGGCCGGCTGGCTTTATCGCGCAGGCGTCGAATGGATTCTTGGATTCCGCTTGCGTGGGATGACGCTCTCAATGGATCCTTGTATACCCCGAAACTGGCCGGCCTACTCCGTCGAATTCAAATACCATTCGGCGGTTTACAAGATCAAAGTAGAGAATCCTTCAGGCGTTAGTCGGGGGGTGGCGCTTACGGAACTCGATGGGAAATTGCAGGCCGGATCAGTCAACATCCCGCTGGTTGACGATGGAGCAGTACATAGAATTCGCATCGTGTTGGGCTAGCGAACGATGTCTAGAGCAGTCAATAGCGCTCAACTCTGACGTCTAGGTCTCTTTCGCTCCGACCATCATGAGCACGATTCCACCGACAAGGGCGATCCCACCGAAAATCGGCGGCAGCGGAATCGTTTTGTGCTCTGTCTTGGTTGCTTGAATCGGCCCAACATCCAAAACTTTTTTGTGCGTTGTGTAGGTAATCCCTTGGTAGGCAAGCGCAATCACGCCTAACACGATCAATACGAGTCCAGCAAGTGAAGCCGGTTTCACAGTGTGCCTCCTTCAGGTTGCCACGCAGCGCGAAAGTCTATTCAATACCTGAATTCTGCAGTAGCCCAACTCAAGCGCCCATACATTCTTAGGACTAATGGGATGAAAGATTCCCTGTAGGGCCTTCAGTTAATGGATCGCGTTCGAAATACGGAAATCCTCCATGTTCCCTCGTACAAAATTCTACGGCGCACTCGACAGCAATCTAAGCCCTTCTTTGTATGGTGGAAATGAGGTCACTCGCAATAACCTCCTTTGCAGCCAAGACCAAACGGCGAATCCGAGAAGCTAAGAACGGCTAACACAGGCGCGAGGCAGCAAGCCAGAGTGAGGTAGCAACAAAAAAGAGTAATTACAGGAGCTGAATCGAAATGATTTGCATACCGAGAATAGCGAAGAACTTTCCGTTGTTGGCGGGGTTAGTGCTCGGCTTGTGGCTGGCCGCCAGCCCACAGATACAAGCGCAGAACGCGCCGGACAACACTAAGAATAATCGGGGTGATGCCAACAAAGGAGCTACAACGGCCGACCAGCAGAAGATGAACACCGCCGACCACAACATCACCAAGGAAATTCGCAGTTCCATCATTAAAGACAAATCTCTTTCGACTTACGCGCACAACATCAAGATCATCACGCAAGACGGCAAAGTCGACTCTGAAGGGCCCGGTTCGTTCCGGGGAGGAGAAAGCCGGCATTGAATCAAAGGCGGTGGCGATCGCAGGAGCGAATAACGTGACAAACCAGCTCGAAGTGGTTCCTCCAAAGCAGTCGCAGTAAGAAAAGCTGTTTGAACGCAACGGCAATTCCACAAAGGAGTCATGGACATGTCAGGAAAAAAGACGGCTGTATTCGGAATTTATTCAAGCTTACCGAGCGCAGATAATGCCACAGACACATTCGTAAAATCCGGATTTCCAGCGGCCGACATTTCGGCATTGCTTCCCGACAATCTCGGCGGCAAAGAAATTGGGACCCAGAAAGCCACTAAAGCTCCGGAAGGCGCGGCTGTCGGCGGTGGTTCCGGTGCCGTGGTAGGGGGTGCGCTAGGTCTGCTCGCCGGAATCGGCGCCATCGCGATACCAGGCGTGGGACCGTTTATCGCGGCCGGCCCGATCATGGCAGCTCTCGCGGGAGTGGGAGTCGGAGGAGCTGTGGGTGGGGTTACGGGCGCCCTAATTGGACTCGGAATCCCAGAGTACGAAGCAAAACGCTACGAAGGGCGCATCCAGAAAGGTGGAATCCTTTTGTCGGTTCACTGCGATACATCGGATGAGATCAAGCGAGCCAAGGAAATCATGAAGAGCACGGGCGCGGAAGACATTTCTTCAACCGGAGAATCGTCATCGGATTATCCGGCAGGCGAGCCACAGGTACGGCGCACATCTTCAGGCAGTGCAAGCTAACGCAATAGACGAGGAGGAGGCTCGCCGACAGCCTCCTTTTTTTTGTTTTGTGACCCTGCGACTCCGAATCCATCCTCCGACAATCCGAATTTGATCGCCCGCGCATCGGTGCGTCACAAATGACTGCAGGTCGCTTGTGGGTGCCGAATCGTTCCTCAATCGCACACATTTCTGATCTGACGCGAAAAAGCCAACAGAAAGCTCCTAAATACACTAATCACTGTAGGTAGGTCCGGGTAGCTTTGTGATAAGAACTACAGTTCGCGCGGTCGGGCTTACTACATCGAAATGAGAGACTTCCGCTCGTAGTTGCAAGCAAGTGGCTGGCTACGCCAAATGCAGACATCAAGTGTATGACTCATGACCCACCGCATTGCAGCACCGAAAAATCAAAATAGATCACTTCTAATGTTCCTCAGTTGGGAGAGGAAGTATGAAAAGAACTGACCCTGCCAAGACAGCGGCAACCGCAACAGTGGAAGCTGAACCTGTAGCAAAAAGAGCAAAAAGCAATGGCCAGACTACGGCCGGCGAAGAACTTTTCGCCGCCAACATGAGCGTGATTCTCGCAAGCCTCCAGACTATGCGCGACGGGGATTTTTCCGTTCGACTGCCGGGGAATTGGACCGGGCTCCCAGGCAAGATCGCAGACACGTTCAACGACATTGTTGCCGCGAACCAGCAGATGGCGAAGGAACTAAAGCGCGTGGGACAAGTGGTGGGTAAGGAAGGGCGTACTAGAGAGCGAATGCGTTTTCATCTTCCCAAGGCTGCTTGGGGAGAGATGGAAGTTTCCGTCAACACGCTTGTGGACGATTTGCTGCGCCCGACAACTGAAGTGACGCGCGCGATCGCCGCTGTGGCAAAAGGCAACCTGACGCAAACGGTTCAACTCGATGTCGATGGCCGGCCACTCGAGGGTGAGTTCCTTCGCTCGGCCACGATCGTGAACACGATGATTCAACAGCTCGGCGTTTTCACTTCGGAAGTGACGCGCGTGGCGCGCGAAGTGGGAACGGATGGAAAACTGGGCGGACAAGCGCAGGTGCCCGGCGTGGCGGGTACGTGGAAGGATCTCACGGACTCCGTGAACTCCATGGCGAGCAACTTGACGGGCCAAGTCCGAAATATTGCCGAGGTGGCTACTGCGGTGGCGAGCGGCGATCTTTCGCGAAAAATTACCGTGGACGTCCGGGGTGAAATTCTCCAGCTGAAAGAAGCCATCAACACGATGGTGGACCAACTGCGGTCCTTTGCGTCGGAAGTAACGCGCGTGGCACGCGAAGTGGGCACGGATGGAAAGCTGGGCGGACAGGCGATCGTGCCTGGCGTGGCGGGAACGTGGAAGGACCTCACCGACTCCGTAAACGCTATGGCGGGTAACTTGACTGCGCAAGTGCGTAACATCGCTGAGGTGACCACGGCGGTGGCGAGAGGCGACCTCTCGCGCAAAATCACCGTGGACGTGAAGGGCGAAATTCTTGCGTTGAAAGACACGATCAACACGATGGTCGACCAGCTCAACGCGTTCGCCGGAGAAGTGACGCGCGTGGCGCGCGAAGTCGGTACGGAAGGAAAGTTGGGCGGCCAGGCGCAGGTGCCCGGCGTCGGCGGCACGTGGAAGGACTTGACGGATAACGTGAACTTCATGGCCAGCAACTTGACCGGCCAAGTGCGAAATATCGCCGAAGTAGCGACCGCCATCGCGACTGGTGACCTCTCGCGCAAGATTACGGTGGACGTCCGCGGAGAAATCCTGCAGCTCAAAGAAACGCTGAACACGATGGTGGACCAGTTGAACCGGTTCGCCGGCGAAGTAACGCGCGTGGCGCGCGAAGTCGGTAGCGAAGGCCGGCTGGGCGGACAGGCCAACGTGCCTGGCGTCGCCGGAACGTGGAAGGACCTCACCGATTCGGTCAACTCGATGGCCGGCAACCTGACCGGCCAAGTACGTAACATCGCGGAAGTGACCACAGCGGTGGCGAGAGGCGATCTCTCGCGCAAGATCACGGTGGATGTGAAAGGCGAAATTCTCGAGTTGAAGAACACGATCAACACGATGGTGGACCAGCTCAACGCATTCGCTGGAGAAGTGACGCGCGTGGCGCGCGAAGTCGGCACCGAAGGAAAGCTGGGTGGTCAGGCCGAAGTGCCTGGTGTTGGTGGCACGTGGAAGGACTTGACCGACAACGTGAACTTCATGGCCAGCAACTTGACCGGCCAGGTGCGAAACATTGCGGAAGTGGCAACCGCGGTGGCGAGAGGTGATCTCTCGCGCAAGATTACGGTGGACGTGAAGGGTGAAATTCTCGAACTGAAAGACACGCTTAACACGATGGTGGATCAGTTGCGCTCCTTCGCATCCGAAGTGACGCGTGTGGCTCGCGAGGTTGGCACCGATGGAAAGCTGGGCGGCCAAGCGCAGGTGCCTGGCGTGGGCGGCACTTGGAAAGACCTCACCGACTCCGTGAACTCGATGGCGAGCAATTTGACGGGGCAGGTGCGGAACATCGCGGAGGTGTCGACCGCCATCGCGAGCGGTGACCTCTCCAAGAAAATCACCGTGAACGTCAGCGGCGAAATTCTACTGCTGAAAGAAACCATCAACACGATGGTGGACCAGCTGAACGCGTTCGCCGGAGAAGTGACGCGCGTGGCTCGAGAGGTCGGCAGCGAGGGCAGGCTCGGCGGACAGGCCAACGTGCCTGGTGTCGCGGGTACCTGGAAAGATCTGACGGACTCCGTGAACTCGATGGCCGGCAACTTGACCGCGCAAGTGCGCAACATCGCGGAAGTGACGACGGCGGTGGCGAGGGGCGACCTCTCGCGCAAGATCACGGTGGACGTGAAAGGCGAAATTCTCGAGTTGAAGAACACAATCAACACGATGGTGGACCAGCTCAACGCGTTCGCGGGAGAAGTCACTCGTGTGGCGCGCGAAGTTGGTACCGAAGGAAAGTTGGGCGGGCAGGCGCAGGTGTTCGGCGTAGGCGGTACGTGGAAGGACCTGACAGATAATGTGAACTTTATGGCTAGCAACTTGACCGGTCAGGTGCGAAACATTGCGGAAGTGGCGACCGCCATCGCGAGCGGAGACCTGTCGCGCAAGATTACGGTAGACGTCCGCGGAGAAATCCTGCAGCTCAAAGAAACGCTGAACACCATGGTCGAGCAGTTGCGTTCGTTCGCCGCCGAAGTAACTCGCGTAGCGCGCGAGGTCGGAAGCGAAGGACGGCTCGGCGGTCAAGCCAACGTCACCGGCGTGGCGGGCACGTGGAAAGACCTGACGGATTCGGTGAACGCGATGGCCGGTAACCTGACAGGCCAGGTTCGTAACATTGCCGAGGTGACCACGGCGGTGGCGAGGGGCGACCTCTCGCGTAAGATCACGGTGGACGTGAAGGGCGAAATTCTCGAGCTGAAGAATACGATCAACACGATGGTGGACCAGCTCAACGCGTTTGCCGCCGAAGTGACCCGCGTGGCTCGCGAAGTTGGAACCGACGGAAAGCTGGGCGGCCAGGCGCAGGTGCCCGGCGTGGCCGGTACGTGGAAGGATCTCACCGACAACGTCAACGTGATGGCTGCGAACCTCACCGAGCAGGTGCGCGGAATTGTGAAGGTCGTGACAGCCGTCGCAAACGGAGAACTGACGAAGAAACTTACGGTGAACGCGAAAGGTGAAGTGGCAGCGCTGGCCGACACCATCAACAACATGACGGACACGCTGGCTACGTTCGCCGACCAAGTGACGACCGTAGCTCGAGAAGTAGGCGTGGAAGGCCGCTTGGGTGGACAAGCCAACGTGCCAGGCGCCGCCGGCACCTGGAAAGACCTCACCGGAAACGTGAACCTGCTGGCAGATAACCTGACGAACCAGGTCCGCGCAATTGCCGAAGTGACGACCGCAGTGACGAAGGGCGACCTGACCCGGTCAATTCAAGTAGAAGCGAGCGGTGAGGTAGCCGAACTAAAAGACTACATCAACACGATGATCGATAACCTCCGCCTCACCACCGATCGCAACAACGAGCAAGATTGGCTCAAAACAAACCTCGCGCGGTTCACCGGCATGTTGCAGGGCCAGCGCGATTTGACGACTGTAGGACGCATGCTCTTGTCCGAGCTCGCGCCGCTCGTTAGCGCCCAGCAGGGCGTGATCTATCAGATGGAGTCGGAAGAATCAGGAACGATGGTTCTCTTATCCGCCTTCGCCGATAGCGACCCCGATGGGCATCCGCACCGGCTGCGCTTGGGAACGGGGCTCGTGGGGCAATGCGCCGCCGAAAAACAGCGCATGCTGATCACCGACGTACCGGCAGACGCGATTCCGATCCGCTCTGGATTGTTTCAGTCGGTGCCAAGAAGCATCATCGTGCTTCCGATCTTGTTCGAGGACCGCGTAAAAGCTGTGATCGAACTTGCTTCGCTGCGCGTATTCACGGCTTCTCACCTCGCGTTCCTCGACCAATTGACTTCCAGCATCGGTATCGTGCTCAACAGCATTGAGGCCACGATGCAGACGGAAGGCCTGCTGAAGCAATCGCAGCAATTGGCTACCGAACTTCAGACGCAGCAGACTGAACTGCAACAGACCAATGAACAGCTGGCGCAAAAAGCGCAGCAGTTGGCCGAACAGAACGTGGAGGTGGAACGCAAGAATCAAGAAATCGAACAGGCCCGTCGCGCGGTGGAAGAGAAAGCCAAGGAGCTGGCTCTCACCTCAAAGTACAAGTCGGAGTTCCTCGCGAACATGTCGCACGAGTTGCGCACGCCTCTCAATAGCATCCTGGTTCTTGGCCAGCAATTGGCTGACAATCCGGACAAAAACTTGACGACGAAACAAGTGGAGTTCGCGCGCACGATTCACGGTGCTGGAACTGATCTTTTGAACTTGATTACCGACATTCTGGATCTGTCGAAGATCGAATCTGGGACTGTGTCAGTGCAGGCGGAGGAGATCTTCTTTGCCAGCTTGCTCGATATGATCGCCCGTCCGTTCCGCCATGAAGCAGAAAACCGTCGGCTGAACTTCGATGTGAAAATGGATCCGAATCTGACCCGCAGCTTGGTGACAGACTCGAAACGTCTGCAGCAAGTGCTGAAGAATCTGCTCTCCAACGCTTTCAAATTCACGGAGAAAGGCGGCGTACGGCTGTCCGTGTTCGCGGCCGAAAACGGCTGGAGTGAAGGTCACCCCGTCCTCGGAAGGTCAGCTCCGGTGATTGCGTTCGAGGTTACGGACACAGGTATCGGGATCCCGCCGGAGAAACAGCGCATCATCTTTGAAGCATTCCAGCAGGCGGATGCGGGTACGAGCCGCAAGTACGGCGGTACCGGCCTGGGCCTGGCGATTAGCCGCGAACTCGCGGGCTTGTTGGGCGGTGAAATTCAATTGCGCAGCACGCCTGACGAGGGCAGCACGTTCACGCTCTACCTGCCTCAAACCTATGTTGGCCCCTCGACCGGTACCGGAAGCGCCGAAGCCAAAGCTTCTGTGATGACCACCACCCCCGGTCAATTGGCTGCCGCTTCTGCTTCGAAGCGCGCCATCGAACAGATTGCCGTGAGAGACGATCGTGAAAATCTGCAGCCGGACGATTCGACTCTCTTGATCGTCGAAGATGATCCCTATTTTGCGACCGTGTTGTGTGACTTGGCTCGCGAAAAAGGATTCAAAGTCCTGGTGGCTACTCGTGGTGCGGAAGCGTTGGCTCTCGCCCAGGAATTTCATCCCACGGCCGTTTCCCTTGATGTTTTTTTGCCAGACATGCTGGGCTGGACGGTGCTTAACCATTTAAAACAGGATCCGCGCACGCGGCATATCCCGATTCAGATGTTGACTCTCGATGAAGATAGGCAGCACGGTTTGGCGCGCGGAGCGTTTTCCTATGTGACCAAACCAGCGACGCCCGAGCAGCTTGAGATGGCCTTATCGCGAATCAAGGAATACACGACACCTCGGCGCAAGAGGCTTCTGGTTGTGGAGGACAATCCCGCCGAGCAACTCAGCATTCGGGAACTGTTAGGTTACGAGGATATTGATGTGGAGTTGGCGGCGACGGGTTCTGAAGCGCTTGCAGCTCTTGGCGAGCAACCCTTTGATTGCGTGGTGCTCGATCTTCGCCTGCCAGACATGTCGGGATTCGAAATATTGGAGCGTTTCCGCGATACCCCGATGCTCAGTCACTTGCCGGTTGTGGTCTTCACCGGGAAAGATCTCTCGCCGGAAGAAGATGCGCGTCTCCATATGCTGGCACGCAGCGTGGTTGTGAAAGGCGTCGAATCGCCGGAAAGGCTTCTCGACGAAACAGCGCTCTTCTTGCATCGCGTGGTCACCGATCTGCCCGCCGAAAAGCAGAAGATGCTCGACCTCTTGCACCATTCCGACGAAGCGCTTGTCGGGAAAAAAGTGTTGGTGGTAGATGACGACGTGCGAAACATTTTCGCTCTTAGCAGCGTGCTCGAGCGCCGGGGGATGTCGGTTCTGACGGCGGGCACCGGCAGAGAGGCAATTGCCACGCTTGAGTCCACTTCCGATGTCGCCATCGTGTTGATGGACATCATGATGCCGGACATGGACGGCTACGAGACGATGCAGATTATCCGCCGGAATCCTTCGTTCCGACGACTGCCGATAGTGGCTTTGACCGCGAAAGCGATGAAAGGCGACCGCGAAAAATGTCTTGAAGCCGGAGCGTCAGAATATTTGGCAAAACCGGTGAATACCGAGCAACTGCTCTCGGCATTGCGAATGTGGTTCCATCGCTAGAATAGGAACCTGATCGCAAATTTCGTTCTGGATCTTAGCTTGTGTCAAATCTCGCACGAGCGGAGTGAGGGAAGGAATGGCTGAGCATCAGAAGGTCAACATTCTTATGGTGGACGATCAGCCGGGGAAGCTGGTCACGTACGAAGCCATACTGAACGAGTTGGATGAGAATTTGATCCAGGCGCGTTCAGGAAAAGAGGCTCTTGACCATTTGTTGAAAACGAATGTTGCTGTCGTCTTAATGGACGTTAGCATGCCCGAGCTCGATGGCTTCGAGCTGGCGGATATGATTCGCCAACACCCTCGCTTCCAAAACACCGCCATCATTTTTATATCTGCGGTACACCTGACCGATATTGACCGTCTCAAGGCCTATCAACGCGGCGCGGTGGATTACATCGCGGTTCCGATCGTTCCCGAATTGCTGCGCGCAAAAGTTCGCGTTTTCGCCGATCTCCATCGCAAGACGTACCAGCTCGAGACGCTCAACCGGGATTTGCGCACTCTTTCTGCCCGCTTAATCACGACGCAGGACGAAGAAAGGCGGCGCATAGCTCGCGATCTCCACGATAGCGTGGGGCCGCTACTGGCGGCACTTTCGATGAATAATGGTTTGGTTTACCAACAGGCGGAGAAACTAGGTATCCAAGCCGTGGAGGCCCTGCGACAGAATACCGAGCTCATCGAACAGCTCTCTAAGCAAACGCGTACGATCTCGCATCTGCTGCACCCGCCGCTTCTCGACGAGATCGGCCTCTTGCCCGCTATCAGAATGTTCGCGGAAGGCTTTGGCGAACGTAGCAACGTGAAAGTCACAGTGGAACTTTCGCCTGAGATCGGAAGACTTGCGCCCACCATGGAGATTTCGATTTTCCGGATCGTGCAGGAGTGCCTTACCAACGTCTATCGCCACTCCGAGAGTAAGACCGCTCTGATTCGGATCAGCCCTACTCGCGACAAATCGCTTACTGTACAGGTCTCCGACGAGGGCAAGGGCATACCTCTCGACAACCGCGTCTCAATGCTGGTAGGCAACAACCACGGTGTGGGGCTAAGCGGGATGCGAGAACGTGTGAGAGAGCTGGGCGGTACACTTGACATACAATCGAATGGGAACGGTACGACTGTCACAGCTTCACTTCCCGTGGGTAATATGGCGGTGGTCGGCGCGTGATTTCGAGATCCACCAAAGCTACATCAAGGATTCAGATGCGCACTCGGTTCCTAATTGTAGACGATAGCGACCTGGTGCGGCGATCCCTGCGCATGGTCTTGCAAGCCAACCCGGACTGGGAAATATGTGGCGAAGCTGCGGATGGCGTCTCGGCCGTGGAGATGTTCAAGGAACTGCGGCCCAATATCGTAATCCTTGATTTCCAGATGCCGGGGATTAACGGAATCGAGACAGCTCGCCGCATGGCCGAAATAGCACCTGCCATTCCCGTTGTGCTTTTCACGCAGCACGCAAGCGCTGACTTGGAACGGCACGCTCTAGAGGTAGGTATCCGATCCGTTGTGTCCAAAACAAATGCCTTTCCAATGGTCGGAATGATTGAAGCGCTCTTAGGAGCCGGCGACCCGAAAACCGGGAGTGACGGGTCAGGTTCCCAAACCCCTTGATACGGCCGACGTTGCGACGCTCGTTGTGCCAACTCGGTTCGTGCACCGAAACAAGCGAGATACACATCCCTAAAGCGACGAACGCCACGAAACCCCGCTACACAATCCAATAATTACAGCCACGATTAGGTGGCCGCAAGAGAACCCAAACATTGGCTTCTCTGCTTAAACAGCCGCGCTTCGACCGGTCAGGAAATGGGCTACGAACAAAACGACTGCGATCACGAGCAGCAGATGGATCGCTCCGAACGTCACGTGGAATGCGATGAAACCGAGCAACCACAACACAAGCAAGACAGCGGCGATAGCAGCGAGCATGACTCCTCCTTGTTGATTCGGTCAAATGTCGTGACCATCCACACGATACGGGTTCGAGCGAGATATTGAACATCCGGGCAAACCATTACTGGGCGGGATTGCTTCCTGTAACCCTTCAGCGTACATATACTTACCTCGAAATGGCTAAGACGTTTCATTGTTTCATTAAGAGATGCGCAGCACGTAAGGAAAGAAGGGCGTCTCAGGTTTTGTGTAGGAAGTATGGTGCCGGCGGGGGGAATCGAACCCACGGCCTAGGGATTATGAGTACAGGCGGCTGTTTTGACCGGTTCTGAAAGTTGTGGACTCTATTATATTCCTCAATCAGTTACAAGCGGCCGGATTTGAACCGTTTCTCCTCATTTTGAACCGACCTGAACCAATAACTACTACAAATTTACTACAGTGCTCAGTTCGGGCTGTGGGGGGTCACCGGAAGTCGTCTACTCTTTTGCCCGCTGACCTGGCATGGAGAGAGTACTCGCACTCCGCCTGTTATGGAACATCCCACGGCTTCTGCTTTTTCAGTTTTTTCCTTTCCCTGCGCCAGACCCACAACACACACGTCGGGACCAAGGCCAAAAACTCCCAATTATCCTTCGCGGAGTCTCTTACCCTGCGCCAAGCAGCCACATGCACCTTGAATGTCTTATCGAACGTCTTGATTGTGTGACGGCGGTCCTTGCCATCGATGTCGAGAATAACGCTCAGGGTCAGGTGCAGCTCGCGCTCTCCGCCACGCTTCGGGGTGACATACCAGCGCCATTCTGTCATTTTGGGATCGATAACCTGAGTTGTCGGCTCCTGAGGCGATATAGAAAGTGTCTCGCCCGTCAGGGAGGCCTCCATCACGGGGGCAATCTTGACCTGATGCGCTTCAACCTGCTGGCCCTTTAGCTGAGATTGCAGTTCCTCTTCAAGTTTTTGCGGCGGCTCTTGTTGGGAGAGCCGAAGATAGAATGTATACTCCTTGTCTATCTCCATGGAGTCCGGAGTATTGAAAGCGATTTGACCTTGAGGCAATGAATCAACAATCTTCGTTATCTTTTCAAAACCGGAGGGAGCTCCATTTTATCTAGCGCTTGGAAAGCCCTTTCGCCAATGGTCCTGATAGCGGGTAAAGCCACTAGCGCCACCAACACAACAAGCAAACTGTACTCAACCAAATCCTGTCCGCCTTCATCACGTAGAGCAAAGCGAATCCCAGGTGCGATTCTCCTTTGCAGCCGATGGCGGTGAATAACTGGGAACATCGCGACTGGATTATCACATAAATTAACATAATGAGACGACTATACGGCCGTTCGACGCGAGAACGGCAGCACATGGAGGTGAGCGGGCCGATTCGGGAATGCTTAGTCGCGTCCTGCTTGGCTCATGGACGGCGACAACGGGTCCCAACCAGATTTTCCGTGGCGCATGGTCCGCGCAGGTCTTACTTCATAATGCCAATCGTGCATTTGGGTCATGGACACTTCTCAACGATGCAGGTGAGGTCGTTCTGGAAGGGACTTGGTCGGTGCAGAAAACGGGCCAGCGCTGGCAGGGCACGTGGACAGCTCGCACTCGCGACGTGCTCGCCAAGTTATTAGGGCAGCCACGGGGTTCGGCCCACGACTTGCCCACAATTCAGGGCTTCGTGCTCGATGACAATTTTGCGGACAATTCCAACCACCGCTCAAGCTCCCGAGCAAGCAATTTGAAGTCGATAGGCTTAGAAACGCATGCGTTGCAGCCCGCTTGAAGGACCCGCTCCTGATCCGTCACCATCGCGTGCGCTGTAACGGCGATTACGGGGATACGTTGCAGCTCCGGTTGCTGTCGAATCCATTTCGCCAGGGATAGACCGTCTTCGGAGCCAAGTTGGACGTCGAGCAAGACGGCATGCGGCGGTTCGTTGTCGAAGGCCAGAAAGGATTCTTCCAAATTCTCAGCCGCCAGCACTTCGAAACCTTCTGCTTCCAACCAGTCACAAAGAAGCTCTCGATTGGCCAGATTATCCTCGACCACCAGGATGCGGCGTTTCACGTCTTCTCCGCCTGGACGGGAGGCACCGCTCGCTGTAGCTGCCGGATCAAAGCTTCCTGCCATCGTTCCTGTTTCTGGAAAAGCGCCCCCGCATTTCTGTAGATATAATCCCTTTCTTCGATCGTTAGATCCTTGCTCGTCAGGACAAATATGGGAAGATCAGCGGTCCGGGAATCGACGCGCCATTCGGCGAGCAATTGAAGGCCGCTCACTTCCGGCAGGATTAGATCTAGAATGACGAGTTCGGGCAGCGAAGCGGCCACCCGGATGCGAGCCTCCGCGCCATCGGCGGCGGTACCCACCAGATACCCATTCTTGGACAGCAATTCGGCGATGAACTCACGGGTCGGAGTATCGTCTTCGACGACAAGAATGGGCCGCTCCTGCCTGGTTCGTCCGCGTTGATTCAACGAACGCTTCAAAGCGGCCAGCAGCGTTGCCTTGTCCACCGGCTTCACAACGTATTCATCCGCACGAAGCAGAGCACCCGTGGTCGGCTGATCAACCACAGTAACCACAATGACGGGAATCTTGAACGTTCGGGGGTCACTCTTCAAGGTCGACAAAACCTCCCATCCATTCACCGGTTTCATGAGGATATCCAGAGTGATGGCATTGGGGTTCAGCTCGACCGCCATCTCCACAGCGCGCTGGGGTTGGTCACACAAAGTTACGTCATAACCTGCGGATAGGAGGTACGACTGAAGAAGGTGCGCGGCTGCGGGATCATCCTCGACAACCAGGATGCGCACGGCTGTGCCGGTGCCTAATCTTGTTTCGTTCTGGAGGCACTCTTCCTTCTCAAGAGTGGAGACGACCGGTAACGTAAAGTAGAAGCAGCTCCCGGAACCCGGTTCGCTTTCAAGACTAAGATGACCCCCTTGCAACTCAACTAAGCGGCGGGTGATGGCGAGGCCCAGTCCCGTCCCCTCCACACCCTTTTCAGATTGCCAGAGGCGATGAAAAGCCTCAAAGATGCGCTGTTGTTCCTCCAAAGGAATGCCTGGTCCGGAATCGCGAACCTCCACACGAACCACATCGCCGAGTTGTTGAGCCGCCAGGTCAATGGTTCCCCCTTCGGGAGTGAACTTGATTGCGTTCCCCAGCAGGTTCATCAATATCTGCTTAAACCGGGTGGAATCGGCCCGGACGCTCAGATCCGATGTGCCATGCACCGTCAAGGACTGGGATTTTTTGTCGGCGAGGGGCCGCAAGGTGTCAGTCACTTCGGCAAAGGAGGCATCGACCGATACACTTTCAATCGCCAACTGAAGGCGTCCGGCCTCGATTTTCGAAAGATCCAGAATGTCGTTGATCAATCGGAGAAGATGCTTGCCGCCCGTATGAATGTGAGTAACGTAACGTTGCTGTCGATCGTTCAAAGGGCCGTAACGCTCTTCGCTAAGCAGATCCGAAAAGCCCAGCACCGCGTTCAGGGGAGTTCGCAGCTCGTGGCTCATCGTGGACAGGAATTGGTCCTTGAACTTGTTGGAGCGCTCGGCTTCTTCTTTTGCCTTCACTAGAGCTTCCTGCGTTTGTTTACGCTCCGTGATGTCCTGGGTGATTTTCGAGAAACCGAGCAGCTTCCCTTGTGAATCGCGTAGGGCTGTGATGACGACGTTGGCCCAGAAGCGTGAGCCATCTTTGCGTACCCGCCAGCCCTCGTCTTCCGCTCGGCCTTCCTTCGCAGCCACTCTGAGTTCTTCTGCGGGCTTCATCCGAGCATTATCCTCGGGCGTATAGAACTGTGAGAATGGCTGGCCAACAATCTCCTGTTCCTGGTAACCCTTGAATCGCTCCGCACCAGCATTCCAAGTGGCCACCCGACCATCCGGATCAAGCACAAAGATCGCGTAGTCCTTGACTCCTGACACCAGCATGCGAAATCGCTCCTCGCTCAGCCGCAGTGCCTCTTCTGCTTGTTTGCGTTTAGTGACATCGGTGGAGACGACCAACCGGGCATTTCTACCGGCATAAACGAGCGGATGTGAAGTGACTTCTACATCTAGCAAAGTCCCGTTTTTCCTGCGGTGCCGCCAGATGCGATTTTCCTCTAACGCAATCCCGGATTCTGCAACGCTCTCAAGGACTGCCGGAACGTCCTCGGCGGGACGAATGTCCTTGATCGTAAGGGTGAGAAATTCCTCTCGTGAATATCCGTAATTCCGAATCGCCGCCTCGTTCACATCGATGATTGAAAGCGTTTCAAGATCGTAGACCCATACCGGATGGGGATTGCTTTCAAACAGGAGGCGGTTCCGCTCTTCCGAGAGACGCAATTCCTGCTCGGCCCGCTTGACCTCGGTGATGTCGCGCGCCACGGCATAAATCAGATGCTTTTCGGAGAAAGGAGTCGCACTCCACAAGAGCCATCTGTATGAACCATCCCTGCACTGATAGCGATTCTCAAATGAAATCGTATCCAGACCTTTTCCAAGCTTTTCACTCTCCTGAACGGTTGCCTGGCGGTCGTCGGGATGGATGAACTCCAGGAACGGTCTTGCCATCAGTTCTTCGGTGGAGTATCCGAGAACTTTCTCCCAGGCAGGATTGAGACGCTTAAAATACCCGTCAGCGCCGGCAATGCACAGCAGTTCGATCGAAAGGGTGAAATACCGGTTCAGTTCCTCGCGAGTCTCATTGAGCTGAGTTACGTCCCTGAAGACCAGCACGACCCCTAACTTTTCGCCAGAATTGGTGACGATCGGCGCAGCACTATCCTCGATCTCAAACTCTGTGCCATTTTTTGAAATCAACAACGTATGGTCCGCGAGACCTACTACTTTCCCCTCTCGAAAAACTTTCTTGACAGGATTCTCGACCGGATGCCGGGTCTCCTTATTGACAATGTCGAAGACCAGGTCCATGGATTTGCCCTGGGCTTCCGCCAGGCTCCGGCCCGTGAGCGATTGCGCGACAGAGTTCATAAACGTCACGGCGCCATTCATATCTGTGGCGATCACTGCGTCACCGATACTGCCGAGGGTTGTTGAGAGCCACTTTTCGCTTTTCCCCAGCGCCTCTTGTGCCCGTTTGCGCTGACGCAACTCGCGGTCAAGCAGCACAAAAACGAACGCCAGGATGGAAAAACTCAAGAAGTAGCCGACGAGGATTGTTCGCTCGGTCCCCACCGCACTCTCACGCATCTGTTCAGTACGAATTCTACGAAGTTCGTACCCGTCATTCTTCATATCTGTGATTACACCCCGGATCTGGTCCATCCAGCGCTTGCCGGAGCCTTGCAGGACGATCTGACTTGCAGCAACAATTTCTCCGCTTCGACGGAGGTCGATTGTTCTTTGGAGTTCCGTTGTTTTTTGCTCGACCAAGATCTCCAAATTCTGTATTTGCGTCTGCTGATTCGAGTTTTTGGACGTTAGGTCCTTTAGACGTGCCATGATTTGGTCGAGTTGCTTGATTGCTACATGGTACGGGTCTAGGTAAGTCTCATCCCCAGTGAGAAGATAACCGCGTTGACCAGTTTCGGCATCCACGAGCAGCGTCTCCGCTTCGTCGAGAGCCTGAACGAGTTCATAGCTGATTTTCTGCTGGTCAGATGCTTGGATCAGCTGAGTCGTATTCCGATAGGATTTCCACCCTGCGAAGACCAGGATAGTTGCTGCTACCATGAATCCCCAGGAAATCAACCGCCTTCCGATTTTCCATTGCATCGTTTTTCCGTCCTGCCGCGGAGATTCCGAAGGAGCGACTAGCCGCCAGACCTTACGGGTTGCAATGGTGCGCAACCAAGAACGACTGCTTCAAATTCCTCCAAGAGGATAGCGTCCCACCACCCGCGTTTCACTTCCTCGCGCATCACCGCAAAGGCTGCTTGGGGCCGCAGGGCATTCCGGTAGGGTCGTTCGGTGGTTAACGCGTCATAGATATCCGTGATTTGAAGAATGCGCGCGGTGAGCGGGATTTCATCACCCTTCAGTCCATCCGGATATCCTGATCCGTCCAGTTTTTCATGGTGGTGACGGATGATCGGCAACACCAGACGAAAAGACTTCAACGGAGAACAGATTCGCTCGCCAATCACCGGGTGTTGCTTCATGATCACCCACTCTTCGTCTGTCAGGGGGCCCGGTTTAAGCAGAATATTCTCCGGCACTCCCAGCTTGCCGATGTCATGGACAGTCCCGGCGCGACGTAGCGCCACGCGTATGTCGTCAGGCAACCCCATACGCTCTGCCAAAGCCACAGAGTATTTCGATAGGCGATCACAGTGACCTTCGGTGTAAGGATCCTTGGCTTCAATACCCAGCGCCAGACTAAAGACCACAGTTTCGGCGTTCTCCAGCTCATCCGTGAATTCCTTCAAGCGCAGGAGCGAGCGCACGCGAGCCAAGAGCTCGTGCTTGTTCACGGGTTTGCTGAGGAAATCATCGGCGCCGCACATGATCCCTTGTATGCGATCATCCATGCTTGTAAGGCTAGTGACGAGGACAACAGGAATCAAACGAGTCTCAGGCTGAGATTTTATGGCGAGACACGCGGAAAACCCGGTCGCGCCTGGCATTCTTACGTCGAGCAATGCCAAGTCCACAACCCCTTGACGCACGGCGTCCAGTGCGCGATCACCGTCCTCCGCGCAAACAACTCTAAAGCCTTCCGCCGTCAGTAGCCCGGACAGAAGTTCACGATTCGCTTCCATGTCATCCGCGACGAGAATCGTGCCCTTGAACGAGGCGGAGTCAGACATGTGTCCTCCTCGGGCCGACCGCGCGAGGTCGGCGGGTTTTGCCGAGCCGCCGGACGGACCTCATTGGCATTTAAATATCTGATTGCCTATCTTATTATTCTAATGAATACGCTCAATTAGTTACGGAAAGAAACATCCCAATGAGTACACATCCCCCTGGAATTTTGTATGCGTTAGGACCAAGTCACTGTGTGCTTGGGCCAAATCGTCCCTCGAGGCTATACGTGCTGCGCGATGACCTAAGGCCGTAATTAAGTGTAGAATCCGGACCATCTGGAGCGAAGGTTCGGCCGCTACAAGAAGAGGACCATGAAGATCAAGACGGAACTACTCTTGGCGCTCGGAGTGATTTCACTCTTCCCGCCAATGGCGGCGTACGTGGCGCTCATCGGCAATCCCCAAATTTCTTTTGCTATCCGCATGAACGAATACGAAGCGCGGCAGGGGCTGACCGCTCAAAAGCTCCAAAGCGATCTACGTGCAATTGAATCGGGCGCGGAAGAATCACTCAGTGAAACCTACCGAATCCAACTCGATCCCAGGCAACACGAGGATGCCGAACGCCAACGCAGATTGGCAAACGCGGCACTTCGTTCAGGGATTGCCGTTTATGAAGCGGATTTGGATAGCATCACCCGGTCTGAGGCCCAGCAGATGAAAGAGGTGTTGGCTGGAGGGAACTCACGAGCACCTGATGCTTTCGATCAACGCGAAACGCAGCTCTTGAAAGAGCTAGGTGATTCGCTTCCGGATCTCACGTCGAACGTCGAAAAATTCATTCAGCTGTCAGATAGCTTTTCCCAAACGGAGGGAGAGTTCGTCCAAAAGGTCTTCGAGCCCGAAATACGCAATCATGTCGAAAAGATCGTCCAGGAACTGGCGAGCGAAACCGATCGCGCAGCCGGGGAGTACCGGCACAACATCGAGACCGCGCTGAGAGATTCCTACAAGCAGACCATTCTGGTTGTTCTTCTCGCCGTGGCGGTTTGCGTTGTTCTGGCCGCAGTCGTCTCTCGCGCGGTCATCGTTCCGATTCAGAGGCTTCGCGATGCTGCGTTGGAGCTTGGCCGCGGGCAAATGGACACCAGAATTTCTATTCATTCCGACGACGAGCTTGGCGAACTCGCCGGTTCTTTCAACGTGATGGCTGATAACCTCACAAAGCTTATGAGGGAGCGCGGGCAGGCGCAAGACGAGTTGTCGAGGGCGCACGAGAGGCTCAAGAGCTCCATGGGGCAATTGGAGTCGCGGAATCGCGAGGCTGGCACGCTCAGCGAGATGGCGGACCTGCTGCAATCGTGTTTCACACTTGAGGAGGCTTCGGGCGTAATTGCCTCTTCGGCCCAGAAGCTGTTCCACGGATTCTCGGGTGCCGTGCTGGCGTTCAGCGCTTCGCGAAATGTTCTGGAAGCGGTCGTCACTTGGGGCCAGAGTTGCCCTGTGGAACGGGTCTTTGGGCCGAACGACTGCTGGGCTTTGCGCCGAGGACGCCTACATCTCTCTTCCCGCGACGACGGCGCTGTGCGTTGCACACATTTCGGTTCGGATTCTAGGCTGCCAAGTCTTTGCACGCCCCTCATGGCTCAGGGCGAGACGCTCGGCATTTTGTGCCTGGTAGCGGAACCAGACGAATCTGCCGGAGCGATAGCTGTCACCTCAGAGTTCAACGAGAAAATGGCTATTTCCGTAGCTGAGCAGGCTGCTCTTTCCTTTGCCAACCTCAAGCTGCGCGAGAAGCTGCGTTATCAATCCGTTCGAGATCCCCTCACTGGCCTATTCAACCGACGCTATTTGGATGAATCGCTGGAGCGTGAGCTACCCAATGCGATTCGCAAGAGTCGCAGCCTGGGTGTTGTCATGCTCGATGTGGACCGATTTAAGAAGTTCAACGACATGTTCGGCCACGATGCGGGTGATACCGTGTTGAGAGAACTGGGAGACTACTTGGCAAAATTCGTTCGGCGCGGGGACCTCGCCTGTCGATATGGGGGGGAAGAGTTCACGTTGATTCTTCCGGAATCTTCTCTGGAAGATACGTGGTGCCGAGCGGAAGAACTGTGCTCATCGTTTCGACTAATCTCAATCAAACACAGAGATATCGTATTGGGTAAGGTGACTCTGTCTGTGGGAGTCGCGGCACTGCCCGAGCACGGGACGACTGCGCAGGAACTGCTTGCAGCAGCGGATGGTGCTCTCTTGCGCGCAAAGAAAGCGGGGCGCGACCGAGTCCTGGTCGCGGAAGCCTTCCAGAATCCTTCCGAAAAGGTCAGCTAGCCGAATTCGGGTCCACCGCCCATACTTCGCTGGGTGGAGCAGGGGCAACCATGAAACCGAGCATGAATGCTTTGCCGCAGAGAAAGTCTTCAGTTTCGGCGTGAGAGCGCGGTCTAATCTGTCGACGCTCGACTCGTTTCCAGACTTCCCGATACGTGTTCGGGTCGACAAAATCAAGCTCACCAGCATCAATAGCGGCTCGAATAGTGTTCACGGCTGCCGCAACGATATCGAAGAAGGTCCTCCCACCGACTGAGAATCCACCTTCGATGGAATTTTTTGAATCGTTTCTCGTCTCCAGGTCCGTAGTGGTAAGAAGAATCAACGATTTTAATTGGTTTTCGTGGATTCCGCTTTGAATTGGCCATCTAACAGAGACTTGAATCGCGGGTCCAGACAAACAGTAAAAATGCTCAGGCGAGTCACATTTATACTTGGCAGCCACAGCTGCAATGTATTCATTTGTGGATTGAACATAATCCTTTGAATGTTGGAAATCCGACAGAAATCTCCGAGACACCCAGAAGTCGGTGTTGTTCGCTGGGCTTCCAATCTTAAAGAATACGGATTGTCTGTCAAAATAATCTTCCTGCTCTAGAATGTTTAGACCTGCTGCAGACAAACGTCTACGCAGGTCTTCAAGGCCTCGCTGGAATTGCGTTTCGCTTATTGGAGAGAGACAGGATAGTTCCGTCAGCAAGGTTGGGCAAGTTCGGTACGTGGTAACGTCGGACGCGCAGCTCGCATCTGTTTCTAGGAATTGAACCAAGTGCGAAAGGGTATACGTGAAATACGTGATGGCCTAACCGCGAACGCTTGGGTGAATTATGCTTAGGGAGGACAATGGAACGGGATGCTGAATCGCTGCGACAGCCCTTGCCTGTGCTCAGAACTACTACAAATTTACTACAGTGCTTAGTCGGGTTGTCGGCTGGCCGCTATTTTCACACGGATTCGAACAATGAACTGATTCGGTCCGGCTGTCTCCTACTTTTTCGTGAGCAGTAATTGAGGATGAGTTCGGGAAAAACGAGCTGACCGTCGAGTGTTCTATGAATCTTATTGGATAAAAAATGAGGGACTCCGGCTAGGCATAATTCCACGGCCAAGAGGTCAAGACTGACTCGCTGATGACATCGGTGCCTTGCGACACACCGGAGTGGATGTAATCGTGTCAGCGTTGACTCCTGCCGAGACTGAAGAGTGGGGACTCCGTGACGAAAGTCGCTGCTGCGAGGATAACGGTTTGAAGTTTTTGTCCTTTCCTATCGAGGATAGGTCCGTTCCCACTTCAGTCAGTGAATTTGATGAGCTACTCGATTCCGTGACCGAGAATCTGCTCCAAGGTAAAGCCGTAGTGGTCCACTGTTGGGGAGGGATTGGACGCTCCTCGGTGATTGCGGCTTGTGCGCTTATTCGGAACGGACTTTCGGCAGATTCCGCCTTTCGTGTGATTGAAGAAGCTAGGGGCCGTCAAGTGCCGGACACGGCAGAACAGAGACAATGGGTGGAACGCTATTCGTCTCGCTTCGGTTCCGTTGGGAAGTGAAAGTCTGGTGGAGTTAAGAGTGGTACGCGCGTCTTGTAACACATCTGGGCCTGTTCGCTCTAAGGCCTAGCATCCGAGCATCGGGTTCGGAAGTCAGCATATATCTTGTCTGTCCACCGGAGCATCAGGTCGGCACAGGTAACGAATCGGCGCAGGGTTGTGTCCGCTCCAAAGACGGGCTCGTCAGTGCAAAAAGCAAGTTGAGACTCCAGCGAGAATTTGTCCTCGGTATTCCAAACCAATTTTTGTTTCTCCCAGTGCTTCCAGGAGACATTTTCATCGGGATTCCACAACCCGTGGGACGCCATCTCAGCCGTGCGCTTGTTGACCTCTATAAGTGTGGCTTCCCGTTCGGCGAGCGCTCGAAGGCGGGTGCAGTAAAACATGGGAAAACCCATGCTGTCGTGGGTTACCGTCCGGGGCTCCTTGTTATCTGTGTGGTATTGCCAGAGCGGGAGGACCTCCCGATGTTTCATAAGCGTGACTGGCATTTGGACCTCCTTGCGCTGACCAGTCCAGCGGTTGAGAGAGTCTATGGCCATGAAACCTGCAGTCGAGCGTCGAATGCGGCCTGTTTGTATTGTACTCCCTCATGCAGACGCGCTGGGCATGGTAGTATCCGCCCCATGCTAGAGCCCCGCCTAACCTCAAAATAAAACGTGCCAAAGCCATCGTTAATGATGCAAGCATCAAGGTTCTCACTGAATGTGAAACATGTGGCAAGGAGAAGTACATCGTCGAAGGTCAAACGGTTTGTGATGAATGTAGAGCGCGTTCGAAGCGTAGAAGCAAAGTAAATCTAAAATAAAAAGCATGGAGAGTTACCTCCCCATGCTTCTTCATTCATTCGTTAAGCGTTTTACTTACGCGGCTGCAGCCATCGTCTTCTTGCGCACCACCGCCAAGGCTAGGATCCCCACACCCAATAACAACACTGAGCTTGGCTCTGGAGCTGAGACGGTACCGCCACTCTCGGCAGCAAACCCGGTCGCGATCGCGCCATTGGCTGCATTGGCGGGGGAGGAGGTCACGAAAATGTGCGCCCCTGCGTCGAACCCGCCCTGTTTGGCGTTAATACAACCGACACCGTTCCGTAAGGGCCGGTGAACCCCGAAATCGCCGAGTTGCCTGTGTCCAACGTGGAGGTAAAAGTGTCTGCGAAAGCGCCTGTCGCGCAAACAGTTTGCCAAGGGTGCGGTTTGGTTGTCAAATCGCGGACAGACCTTCACCCGAATACTCACACTCGGTACGAAGTTTCGAGGAGATGTCTCGAAAAATTCTTTTCTGCCACTCGCCTTCCAGACATCACCGACAACCAAATCGAGATGTACAAGAAAGCGAGACTCCAAGGACCGACTGGACCAGTTGGGGTGAACCGGGATTTGTCCCTACTTCGGCAAATTTTGGACCAGGCCAGACGGGAAGGCTTCATCGGTAAAAATCCGCTCGCCGACCGCGACCATTTTCTGGATGAACGAAAGGGAAAAATACAAGCGAGGCCATTCACGGTGGACGAAGAGCAACGGCTGCTGTCAGTCGCAAGGGGTTATCTCCAGCCCTTGTTGATATTGCTTCTGGACACTGGGCTGCGGCCAAATGCAGAAGCGCTGCCCTTGAGGTGGAAAGATGTCGATTTTGAGCGCGGAATGATTACCGTAATCTCGTCAAAGACGCCTGCTGGGCTGAGAACCGTCCCAATGACGACCCGTCTGAAGGTTGAATTGCTCCGCTGGAAGAAGCTGACTGGGAATTCTGAATTCGTCTTCTTCCATCCCAGAAATACAGCAAAGCACTTGCTCCACGTTCCAAAAACATGGGCGCGTGCGCTAAAGGATGCAAGAATCGAAAAACGCCGTCTCTATGATTGCAGGGCGACGTTTTGCAGTCGCATGTATGCTGCGGGAATACAACCAGTCCTAATTGAACTGCTGATGGGTCATGCTGGCAGCGGCCTAGTTCATACCTATGCCAAAGCGGATGACGACTTCAAACGGGATGCGGCTGCAAAGCTCGAGGCGTTCATCACTTCAAAGATTCCCACCGGAAACACCGCAACAACACCAACCTCTTGGGTGAATTAAAGCAGATTGCTTGGGTCAAGTGAAACCTATGAATCCGTGAAATAGTCGCACTGGAACTTCCGCTATCAACGAACTCCCCGACAACAGCCTCGATTCTTGCAGTACTCCTTCAATTCCCGACTTGCATTTCCGGGTTTTGCCCGGGATTCGCTGATACCCGACCGTAAGTTGCTAGTCGCTTTTCCAAGGTCATTCTCTGATACCCCTTCGTCCAGTCGGCTCCTGTCGATAGACAAAATGCATTCCTAATCGTGAGAGGGCAACCTATTCGTTAGCTGGTATACTAGAGCGTGAATATGAAAATGTGTTACCCTGCACATTGTGGGAGCAGAATCGCTTGAGAACGCAAGAGGTTCACAACTTAAGACGACGGTGACGAGGTTGTAGCGACAAACATGGCGACAAACCCTTTCAAAAAAGCGGACATTGAGTCGGCTTTGAACGGAAGGTACGTTCTGGGTCCCGAACTCCGCGTCGGTGGACAGGGAGTAGTGTACCGAGCGACTCGTGTTCGTGACACGGCTGGCGGGTCTTGCAACAACGATGTAGCACTGAAACTTCACTTAGATTCAAGACAAGATGAAAGAGTCGAGCGCGAAATCGACGCTGCAAAAAATCTGCGCCATCCAATGCTTGCCACCCTCTTGGAAGATGGAACTATCGTCATCGACAACAAGAGTACACGTTACATTGCGTGGGATTTCATTGATGGCGAGCCGTTGGACACAAGACTGTCCACGGGTCCGCTCGCCGAAACCGCGACAATTCAAATCGGGTCAGATGTAGCTTCGGCAATTGCCGCTTTGTGGTCAAAGCAAATCGTTCATCGCGACATTACGCCGAAAAACATAATGGTCAAGGCTAACGGGAGAACTGTCTTAATCGACCTAGGCGGTGCACGACATCTGCAAAACACTACGATTACGGCACCAGGTGCAACATTTGGCACGGTAGGATATTTTT
Organism: uncultured Acidobacteriota bacterium; assembly: GCA_963721825.1. Lineage (GTDB taxonomy): Bacteria > Acidobacteriota > Terriglobia > Acidiferrales > UBA7541 > Palsa-295. Next base: position 135,972 of record CAVRLE010000009.1, read on the forward strand.
CGCCTGAGCAGTACCGCGCGGAGCATGCGTTAACAAGTGCGTCCGACGTTTTTGCTCTTGGTGTCGTGATGCTGGAATGCTTGCTTGGTCACCATCCCACTAACTTTGACCAACATCGTCTCGCTTTGTCACCTCCGTCGGCATACACGTTAATTCCAGGCATGAATGCGGGCCTGCGCGAACTCATTGATGGAATGCTGAAAGTGAGAGCTCCTTTTCGTACGCCCCTGACGCAACTACAGGAGAAATTCGACCAACTCTTAAAGGCGAGGTAAACGTGTATTACTTCAATGCGAGATTTAGATTCAAGGTCCCGGCGATTACACCTGAAATTTGTGGCTCAATTATTGCAGCTTCGGCGATATATCCGGTGGACCTTCAAAAGCGAAAATTTCAACAGCATCCGCACTTCAGGAGCAAATACCTAGACCCGCAACTTTACATGGCGAGTCTAGACCCTGCTCTTGACCCTGATACCGTCGCCAGACTCGCGGCATATCCCTGGTTTCACGGGGATGATGTTCCTAAGTATAAATCGGGAGAACACTCTAACCGTACAGCGTGGAAGAAATCACACAAACCCGCACTGGTATCGAAATGGACGCGTGCTGTCCCCATCGAAACAGCCGCAATACAAAGAGCCGCCCGGGCGGCTGTTGAATTCCAACTGAAGATGGAGTGTAACGGCATCGTACTCGCTGCTCCCCTCACGACAATGGTCGACCAAACCTTGCAGGCGGAACTTACATGGCTTGAAGCAGGGCTGGCTGCTTGCGAGCAACTCAAGGTGACGCGTCCAGTTTACGCAACAATTGCAATATCTGAAGACGTGCTGCAAGCACCGGCCCTGAAGAACCCGATAATACATTCACTCTCGAATCAGGTCGCGACTCGCGCCGGGCTAGCTGGAGCCTATATTGTTTTTGAGCAGTTCGACCCAAACGGCTATTTTTGGACCTCTAAAGACGCGCTCATGTCTTTGCTCATTCTTGTGGATGACCTTCAACGAGGAGCTAACAAGAAAGTAGTCGTCAATTATTTTGGTACATTCGGTCTCCTCGCAAAAGCTGTAGGGGCGGACATTTGGTCTAGCGGCTACTACTTAACGCAGCGTCGCTTCAGCCGCAAGGGCATAACTGGCAGAGCACGGCCACGTTACTATAGTCTCGCCTTGGCTGGGGACATAGGATTGAAAGAGGACCTGGCTCGCATTCGGCAGGCGGGGCTGGCAGACAGTCTCATGACGCCGACGTCCGCAGACGCTGTTCTGCGCGCGGCGCTGAGTAAAGGCAAGACGCCTGCGGACGTACCACAATGGAAGCATACCCTCGGTAACTGCGCTGCTGCCCAAGAACACTATCTAGAAATTGCCTCAAGTACGGGACGCACGTTAGAAAGCATGACCGCAGCGGAGCGAGTCGAATGGGTTCACAACTGGCTCAAGAATTCGGTTAACTTGATAGGAATACTGAAGCAAAAGAACGTCATTCTAACCGCTACCGAGACTAACCACCAGAGGGTCTGGTTAGATGTGTTTGAAGAATGGCGGACCTATGCCAAACAGTAGGGACCCGAATCGGCCAACTTGCTAACTGCCAGCAATCTGTCCACTGACGGCGTGGGCGTTAGCTGTTCCGCTGAAATCTCTCTACCGAGCTTCCCGCCGCATTGAAGGAATAGCCCGATTCCATTCTCGGCAAATGCGTTTCTAACTTCGTCTTTTATGCGTGCCTGGGTGCCGTCGAGAACCACATACGCCTCGTCAGCGAATTTTCGGTACTCAATGGCCTGTGCAAGTGCCTCTCGCCATCGCTTTAACTTCATCTCAATTGCAATTAGTCTGATGGAACCAGAAATGTCGAACTCGGGAAGCAGCTCTACTTCACCCGACTCTCGTTTGGCAATAGCGCCGACGCGTTTCAAAATCGAAACGGCAGAATCGGCTGCGTGCTGGCTAAGGAACAAATCTTCGCGAAGTTGCTCCTCGCTGTCTGCAATTCTTCGCATTGAAAGCCAGGCGAGAACGTGACGTGAAATTCCATTGAGTCCCCTATAGCGAGGCAGCTCTCCCGACCAAATACCGAGGAGCAAATCTGGAATAACGGAGCCAATGGGTTGTTCGCGAAGAAGACGGGCGCGTTGTCCTGCCTGCAGGCTAAACACACTTGGCAGCAGTGCCACTAGGGGTCTCACCATCTCGCACTCAAAACGAAATGATGTTGTCTCGTGGCTCACCTTTGAATCATAGGTCAGACGCATTAGAGTTTGCAACGCGGTCACAACGGGTATGTAGCCTTTTTACGACGCTTCCGCTCGACGTTTTGCAGTCGCATGTATGCTGCGGGAATACAACCAGTCCTAATTGAACTGCTGATGGGTCATGCTGGCAGCGGCCTAGTTCATACCTACGCCAAAGCGGATGCCGACTTCAAACGGGATGCGGCTGCAAAGCTCGAGGCGTTCATCACTTCAAAGAATCCCGCCGAAAACACCTCAACAACCTCGACCACTTAAGTGAATTAAAGTCGAAAACCGCTAAGTTGGTAACGGTTGCCTCTGCACCGAGAGGGATACTGGCCGAAAGTACTATGGCTAGGATTCGGTGACTGGGCATACCCTGCGAAGCAATGGATGCACTTAACCCGAATATCGGGCTTGTGCGAACTCTTCGACGCAGCGAGAGGCTTAAGCTCGCTGTGCCTGTCCAGGTCTACGGGCAGGACTCCTTCCGCGAACCGTTCCGAGAACATGCACGCACATTCTCAGTGAGCGCCCACGGCGGAGCGGTGGCCCTGGCTGCGAGAGTACGCAAGGGGCAAAGGCTGTTAGTAGTGAACACGAGCACGCGGGAATAGCAGGAATGCAGGGTAGCGCACGTAGGGCCCGTAAAGAACGGCAAATGGACAGTGGGCATCGAATTTGCGCATTCGGCCGGAATGTTCTGGAAAATTAACTTCCCGCCTGTGCCTCAGAACGGTCGGCCATCCACGAGAAGCTCGCCGGCGTATTGCCGCCCTCCGAATTTCAGACTCATCTCATAGAGAGCCTTAACAGGACAGGGGCATTGGACTCTGCGGTCGATGCATTTGATTCACCGCCAAGGCCACGGCATGCATGAGATTTCTATTCCCTCTGAATTGCATTTCTATTGTGAAGGCTCCTTGAACACAGCACCCTCCTTCATCACAAAATTGACCTGCTTGAGCACTTCAATATTGCTCAAGGGATCGCCGAGAACGGCAACAATATCGGCAGAAGCGCCGGGAACGATTACACCCAGTTCCCCTTTCATCTCTAGTAGGTCTGCAGCCTTGGAAGTTGCCGCCTTGATTGCATCCATGGGTGACATGCCAAACTTCACCATGTAGCTGAACTCCTCGGCGATGGGATCGCTCCACGGAATGCCGCCCATATCTGTGCCAAAAGCAATCTTCACGCCGGCCTTCAGCGCTTTTTTGAAGGAGACTTCGTGGGTGGAAGCGCGTGCACGGTCGCGCTGGCCATCAGGTGTATTTTCCGGCGCCCAGTCCCTGTAATAAACCCCCAGAGTCGGCACGTACCACGTGCCCTGCTTCACCATTTGCGCGATGTCCTGATCTGTGAGATCGAGTCCGTGCTCGATGGAATCGCACCCGCCATCCAGGGCGCGGCGCATGCCAATCCCGCCATAAGAATGGCACGCTACTTTGTGCTGCTGCCCGTGTGCTTCGTCGACGACTGCCTTAATTTCTTCCAGTGTGAGTGTGGGCTGCGAAACCAGATGGCCCTGCTTATCAACCCATGAGCGATGCGTCATGTAAACCTTGATCCAGTCAGCACCGTTTTCGAGCTGCTCGCGGGCTATCTTGCGTAACTCCACCGGCCCATCGCCCAATTGCGCGCCCTTGGGAACCGCGATGTCAGGATTGTAACCCTCGAGTGGGTATCCTCCGGTCACGGAGATTGCGCGGGTCGAGGCAAGAATCCGGGGGCCCGGAATGTAGCCTTCGTTGATTGCCATCTTGATTCCGATGTCACCATATCCAGCGCCTTCAGTCTCGACGTCGCGGATGGTGGTGAAGCCCTGTTCCAGGCAGCGACGTGCAGCGACTGTGGCCCGCGCCGCACGGAATGATGGGGGATACTTCAGCAACTGAATATCGTAGCCGCCTTCTGCCGGATCCTCGCCCTGAAGAAAGATATGCGTGTGGGTATCAATCAGGCCGGGAAGCACAGTTACGCCGGCGGGAAAATTGATGACATCAGCGCCCGAGGGTGGCTGCCCGCCATCGCTCACGCTAGTAATCTTGTTTCCCTTCACCACGATCAGCACGTTGTGGCGTGGCTGGTCGGAGGTGCCGTCAATCAACGTCGCGGCACGGATAGCAATTATTTTTTCCGGGGTAGCGCGTGGTTGGCTCTTTTGCGCGGCGACACTGGTCAGCAACAGAATTAAGAAAATCGCTAGAATGGCAATGCGGCGTATCATTTCGGGCTCCTCCATATTTTGCGGGGCAAATATGAATACGCCTTTAGACCTACTTAGCGCAAGCGCTCTGGTTTATCGGGCGCGCCGACGAGAAAGAGCTTTTCGAGAGCGCACTAGCAAGTTTAATGGCCGAATCCCGTCGTGAAACTCACGAGGCCTTGTGGCATGGATTTGGCGGGCGGCATCACTCTGGCCGGAAAAAACGGTTGCTCCCGAAATCAGCGATTTATCAATAGTAACCACCCCGACGAATCGAGGATGCACCCGCGCTAACCTTTCTTGGGTCCTGCCAGTCAAACGTGGCAGATCTGATCTCGCCATTTGGAACCATCACCAGGATCGGGCACGGCCGCTCCGGAAGGGGACATATGAACTCAAAATTAGCGGCTGTTGCTTCTCTGATCTTCTCCCTGACTCTCACCTGTGAAGCGCCATGCCAGATGCAGGCGCAAGATCGCAAAACACCCTATCCCAGCATGGCGCCGCTCGATCAGTACCTCATGGACCGCAATGCCGAAATCGCCTTGGCTCGAAGCGCGGCTCCGCCATCCATTTCCCAGGACGCCACAGTTATGGTCCTCGGAAGGCATGGCTATGAAACTGCGGTCGAAGGCAAGAACGGCTTTCTCTGCATCGTAGAGAGGTCGTGGGCGCAGAGCACGGATCAGACGGAGTTCTGGAATCCGAAGATGCGTGCACCCCATTGCTTCAACGCGCAAGCCACGAGGAGCTTTGCTCCCATCGATCTGATGAAGACCAGGCTTGTGCTGGCAGGAAAATCAAAGGCTGAAATCGCGCACGCAATCGCGACGGCACTGGACAATAAGGAGCTGCCCGTCCTGGAGCCTGGCGCGATGGCTTACATGATGTCGAAGCAGCAGTACTTAAACGACCGGGATAAAAGCTGGGTCTCGCATGCGATGTTTTTTTCCCCCGGCGACATGACGAAGAGCTGGGCCGCCGATGATCCCAACTCACCTGTCATGGTGGCGAATGACCCGGAGAAACGTGTGACAGTTCTGTTCGTTCTGGCAGACAAGTGGTCCGATGGTACGGCGGCTGCGTCGAATATGCCCTGATCCGCAGCCTGCGGTTTTCAGACGAGACGTCTCGTAAACATAAGGCAAACCGGTAAATGCTCGTTGATGGAACATCGCCAACCCACTCGCCGATGGGTGAATTAGTCCTCAGAAGTCGGCTTGTAGGGAGTGATCGCGATTGCTCCCGATTCACGGGCTAACCGGAAGCTGGCTCTGCGGGGACGCAACCATGCTGTGTTACCAGAGGAAGGCATTTAGCAGTGGAAGTGTGTTGGTTCAGCCTGAAATGGAAAGACGGCGCTCTCCGTTAGTGAGTAATTCCGCCCTTCGGGCGGGGATTTTCAAGGCATCGATACGACCACCAGGCCATCCCTCAATCGCCGACGATGACAAAATAGATACCTCATTTTCGCTTAGAATTACTACGAATTTACTACAGTGGGCTGTTTTGAAGCGTTCCGCCCGAACGACCAAATCGTCGGAACCTCTTGAAACTAAAAAGGGTAAGCATGGTGCCGGCGGGGGGAATCGAACCCACGGCCTAGGGATTATGAGTACAGGCGGCGGTTTTGACAGGTTCTGAAGATTTTGGATTATGCTATACCGCTCAACCACTTACAATCTGGCAGTGTTGAACCGTTTGTCTTCGTTTTGAACCGTTCTGAGCAAGGAACTACTACAAATTTACTACAGTGCTCAATCGGGCTGCCGGCTGGTCGCTATTTGCACAGGGATTCGAACAATGACGCTCTGATTCGGTCCGGCGGTCTCCTACTTTTTCGTGAGCAGTAATTCAGGATGAGTTCGGGAAAAACGAGCTAACCGTCGAGAGTTCTATGAATCCTTATTGGATAAAAAATGAGGGACTCCGGCTAGGCATAATTCCGCGGCCAAGAGGTCAAGACTGGCTCGCTGATGACATCGGTGCCTTGCGACACGCCGGAGTGGATGTAATCGTGTCAGCGTTGACTCCTGCCGAGACTGAAGAGTGGGGACTCCGTGACGAAACTCGCTGCTGCGAGGATAACGACTTGAAGTTTTTGTCCTTTCCTATCGAGGATAGGTCCGTTCCCACTTCACTCAGTGAATTTGATGGGCTAATAGATTCCGTGACCGACTATCTGCGCGAGGATAAAGCCGTAGTGGTGCATTGTTGGGGAGGGGTTGGACGCTCCTCAGTGATTGCGGCTTGTGCGCTTATTCGGAACGGACTTTCGGCAGATTCCGCCTTTCGTGTGATTGAAGAAGCTAGAGGGCGTCGAGTGCCAGATACAGCAGAACAAAGACAATGGGTGGAACGCTATTCGTCTCGCTTCGGTTCCGTTGGGAAGTGAAAGTCTGGTGGAGCTAAGAGTGATGTACTTGGGTCTTGCGAAAAACTATCACTGTTTCACCGCATAATCTGAGCCACCTGAAGAGGGTCCTGTGGGACCAACTGGGGTTTGCTAAATCTGATATGGCGGGAGATACAACTCTTGGATTGCTGCGAGCTTGTCTAAAACCCTATGCCTATCCTCGTATGAGAAAGTGCTTCCATCATAGAATCGCTCCCCAACATGATGCCGCACTTCTTTAACGTTGGTTGAACGCGAGAAATCGAGAAACAGCGCCACTTGCAAGACATCCTTGTCACTTAAACTCATCTGGTTCGGATTCATCCAGCGACATTAGCATAGTTCGGGTTCGGGTTTTCATCCGCTAGCAACAATCGTTCCTTGATAATATCGGGGCATGGAAAAGGACGAACACTTAAACCAAATCGTGACGTTCCTGACGGACGAGCAGCTATCCCGACTCAAACGGGCTGCAATTATGACTGGCACACCCACCTCCACGCTCATTCGGTTTGCTGTTGCGGACTATCTGAAGAGCTTGCCCAAGAGCCTTGACCAGTACCTTCCCTGAGCAAATCCCATAGACGCGCTTTACAGGCAGCCCAACCAAATACCTCAAGCCAGCGTACGCCAACGGGCATATCAAGGCCGAAATATGTGATAGCGTCTGAGGCAATGATTAAGAAGCGGCCTCCGCGCAATACCACATCTCTCTGGTTTATAGAAAGCCGCGCGGCTGAGAAGCAACTGCGAGAGGCGAGAAAGAAGAAACGCAAGAAAACCTAGTTCTTACGGCGAGCCGACGCTCTCCAAAATTCTCGGCAGAACATCCTCAGCAAGTTGTCTCAGGTACTGAGAATTTGTATTGATTCGCTTGCGACATGCTTCGCAGCCGGGTGTAACGATGCCGTCCCCACCCAAAGCTATCGAAACGCCTTTGTCAATATAAGTGCCCCATACGTGACGTTGTAATTCAGCCTGTGCTTCGTGAAGAATTTTTGCTTTGTCCATGCCAACAAGATAGCATTCCTCGCGCTGAGTTCAACTCAAGCCAAGGAGACAACGTGGACTTCGTAACCAAGTTTGAAAAGGAACTTCGCAAACGGCATCACTCGCTAATGACAGAAGTGGCGAAGATTGAGCATCTGATTGATGCATTTGAGAAGGGTGCGAAACGCGGTGCCAAAGTGGTTCGGAGTCGGTTGTCAGCAGCGGCCCGTAAGAAAATCTCACTCGCACAGAAGGCTCGTTGGGCTAAGACTCGTAAGGCGAAAGCGGCGAAGGGATAGCATTTCGCAACGGCCTAGCTGGCCAGTGCGTTCTATTCCACCGGCATGAACTCGGCGGACTGACTCCTAACTAGAAACTCTTGACTTGTCTGCCTCCCACGCTGACCTGCCCCAGCTAATTAAATGGGTCCTGTTTCCCGCCTGTTGTCCGTTCTTGTTTGTCTTGTCCGGTCGCTGTCCACTTAGGAGCGATAGTAAGCTAGGTAAGAAAGGGAAGCGCGAAAGGTAGCGACCTATTTGGAACCTTGGTGGGGGCACTTTGCCCCTTGAGGTTTCGGCCGGGACTGTGCGCCAGTCCAACCGCCCCATGTAGCGAAAGCGCCCCCGTGGAACTGCGTGCCAAGGTAAAAGGGTGGATTGTATGCTTACCCCTGTGTACGGGTGAGTTGCAATAGAGCGTTCGTTTGGTACTAATCTTTCAGCAATGAGACCTATCCTATCCGAGATAGGTCCACCTCAAAATGGGTCTCTCGGCTCGTAAGTAACTCATTTCAGCCTGAATTGTCCGATTTTCAAAACCTCGCTGGACAAGTGCATGTATGTGGTCGCCGGTCTGTAGGACCCTCTTGGAGGTGGGGAATTTCCAGAAGGCTAGTTCACCCAAGCTGTCGAAAGAATTTCGATTGCTCTATTTGGATAATCCATCATCACATGCCCGTCCGCATGGCGAGCATACATTGGTAGATTCGTTTTAAACCCAGCCGAGATTAAGCGGCAATTTATCTCTTGAAGCAGTTCTGAACTACGCTCCTCATCGGGCTTGCCGTATACATCGGCTGGCGGCGTCACGAACAGAACAGCTTCCGCCCACGGTTCTTTGACAATGCACCACTCCACCACCGCGTCCTGTGAAAGAATCCATTCCGTGTTTTCTATCAAGAAGGATTCAAGAGCGTCTTCGAGCGGGTAGCCCATCTTTCTTGAATAACCCGTAATGAATTTGTCGCTCATGTTGGACCTCGTTGATGACGGCACTCTGGCACACACTACTATCGTGCGACTACCTGTTTAAAGGGACAGGTGTGCTTGCGATGCAACGTACACATTGGAAATGACGCAGCACTGGACTTTCCGAACTCAGCTAGCATTCAGCGGTATGGTCCTCTTGCTGTTGCGGACTATCTGAAAAGCTTGCCTAAGAACCTCACCTAGCATCATTAACCTTCGGATGCCTTCGTTGCCATTCTTCCTTACACAACCGTAGTCCAATCACGAATTCATCCCGTGGCGGCCTTCCGAAATAAGCAGGTGAACACATATATCTCGCGGCCTCCCGAATTAACTCTCTATCACTCAGCTTGCGAAGGCGCTCACGTTCCTTCTCTTCGTCAAATTTGTCGAAGCCTACAGCCACGGGGTTGTTTCCTTATGTCCGAAAGGATAGCATCCCTCGAAGTTAGTTCAGCTCGGCTAAGGGGAGACAACGTGGACTTCGTAACCAAATTTGAAAAGGCACTTCGCAAGAGGTATCACCATCTGAAAACGGAGTTGGCGAAAATTGAACACCTGATTGATGCATTTGAGAAGGGTGCGAAGCGTGGTGCCAAAAAGGGGGTGAGTAGGTTGTCAGCAGCAGCGCGGAGAAAAATCTCGCTGGCACAGAAGGCGCGGTGGGCAAAGACGCGCAAAGCAAAAGCAGCGAAGGCGTAACATTTCACCAATTTGGATACCAACATGACCGATGTAAAGAGGATTCACGGAACCAAAATTAATCAAGATGAATTCGTGAATCTTCTAAATAGGTGGAAAGGTTCTGCATTGAAGCTTGTGGCTTACGATTTTTCTCCCAGAAGTAACCACAATGCTGACCATTGTTATAGACAAGGTTGAACTTCCTACAGTTACGGTCGCGCTAGAACGTAGCGAAAAACTTTCGCGGGACACCATTGACGTTCATTTTAAAGACTGTGTACTCGAACGTTTCGAGGGTGACGAAGGTGTCGGCATTGTCGTCAGAGCATCTTGGCTATCTCGGACGCGCCGCGAAGTCCTTCTCGCTGAGACAAGGAGAAGTGTAGTGGCGGATTTCTGATAGAAAAATCGTGCAGTGAGTGCCGAACATTTCACTCCGTCCCGGCATTATCCGGGTCCTGAGCCGCAGGTTCGAGGTCCGGCGTTATTTGCGAAGTTTTCCTGTCGCTGCGTTGAAATTGGCGTGCCATGCATCGAACGCTTCTTTCTGGGTAGCGAAATCGCGCTTGAAATTCGGCTCACCTTTGGAAATGATGCGCCAACGATGGGAATCTTCATCGAAAGATATTGCCGCTATCTCTGCACCGTCACGATTGCGCAGAACGGTTTTGTTCGTGGACATTAGAAGCCCGGCGCTGATGCAGTTCAATCCTTACTTTACTCCAAGCTCTGCTCTCGTTGCCCAGCGATTTGAACAACGAACTCAATTACAATAGACGCAAGTTCTGCCGAAGGAGGCACGTCATGACAGAAGAAATTCGTCTGACGGAGGGTGTCATGGCAGAAGAGATTCGCGTGGTTGAGCATTATTCAGCGTCAATTCTCAATAAGGTCGGAGAAGGAGCCCGCATTCTGACAGCGCTGCGTGATGCGGGCGTGAACCTAATCGCATTCTGGGGTTACAAGCACGGTGAGGGGCGAGCACAGCTCGAATTCATTCCCGAAGACAGCGCCACTTTCGTCAGCGCCGCAAAGCAAGCCAAGCTCAGGCTGCGCAAAAGTACGGCGCTTTATATTCACGGCACCGACCGCCCTGGTGCCATCGCCGATATCCTTGGGAAACTTGCGAAGGCGAGCATCAATGTGGCTGCAGTGCAAGGGGTCTGCGGTGGTGGGGGAAGCTATGGAACTATCGTGTTCCTGCCAGAAGCCGCTGCCCGCAAGGCCGCTAGGGTTCTGGCTGCCGGGTAGAGCTGCCGCAGTTCTAAAGGGTTCTACGCGATGTAGGGTATTGAACTGACGATTTGGTCTGCCACGATATGTTTAGTGGTGTTGCGATGCTTCCCAAGGACGTTCAGCCTTCCGACCCTGTGCTTCGGATAAGAACGAAACCAAACCGAAGGACTCGCAGCAGGAAGACCCGGACAAAATTAGAGGCGAAGTATTCAAGCGAATGTTTCCCGACGTTTCCCGAAAGGCTCCTGAGTAAAAGCCCTCGGAGAAGCTCACTACGGCATGGAACCGAAAGTGGCTGTGCAGCTCACACGGTTTGCCTCGGACTTGAGGGCGACTAATAAACTGCGAATTTCTGTGCTCACGATGAAACCTTTGGGACTGTGATGCGCAAAGGAGGTACTTATGACGGCGCAAGAGCAGTATGACAACCTGGACAGCAAGCAGAGACGTGAACTCCTGCTGAAAATTGGCGAAACGCCTGAAGAGGCACAAGTATTAGGTCAGCGTGATTACGTGGCGCTTGGCGGGTGGGTGAAGACCCGGCTCAAGAGATTCTGGAACAGGAACAGACCCTAGCTACACGCAAAAAGAGGTAAGCAGGTGCGAAATAGGCGATACAACATGCAGAGATAAAGGCGATTTATGAGTGCCTGACAACGGAAACTTCATTTTCCGTCCTCAATATCGGATTCCCCGCAGCCGACGTTCCGATAGAGCTACCGCCTCGCGCCGCGTCGCGCCATCCCCTGCGCCATACTGAGCAGCAGCTTTTGGTCTTGCTCATCCATTCGTGCCAGCGCCTTCGCCAGCGTCTGAAATGTGTCGCGCTCCTTGCCACGAGTACCCCACGATGAGCTGTCATCGTTGGGCTGTCGCAACTTCGGGATTTTCACTGAGTCCTCTTCAGTGAACAGCCGGTACAGAGGAATTTCGAGCGCATGGGCATACTTTTCAAGAGTTTCAATCGAAGGAACGGTGTGGCCGTGCTCAACGCGACTGGTGTAGCAGCGAAAGAGACCCGTCCGTTTCTGAATATCGCCTTGGCTCAGATTCTTGGCTTCACGCAGCTCACGTAGTTTGGCACCGATTTGCATTCGGGAAAGACTACACCAGTGGGGCTCGGGGCGGAAGCTGCGCGACAAACCTAGCTCGCTAACGAGGCGAGCTTCTTCTTGGCGAGCGGCACGCAGGAAATCCGCGAGCCAATCAGGTCAACACACTAGCTTTCGCCGCCAGCATCGAACTCGTAATCCTCGCCTTCGAGGCAATCATTGCAAACCGTCCGCCCATTTCTAGTTTCTGAGCACTCTTTGCACACGGCAGTACCGCAGTGGATGCAGACCGAAACTGCTGGCGCGTAACAGAATTCGCACACCTCGTCTTTTTCAAGTTGTCGTAGCATCGGCGATGAATCCCACGCCGCCATCTGGGTGGATTATGAATCCAAGAATTAACTGGCGTCTACCTGTTCGTTTGACTGCTCCCGACTTGCTTTGACCACCCCTGTTAGGTAGCCGAATCATCCTGCGGTGTCGGCACACGACTCACCGAAGAGACCCCCGCCTTGCCCGTTGCGTTTTCGCAGCACCTAAACGTATCCGCGCTTGGCTCCGCACCTCGCCTCGAAGAGAATTGATGCGAGGAGCGTGAAGATGCGCGAGAAAACGAAAGTAGTTTACGTTTTGCGGCGCAACTGGGACGGCAAACTTTATGTAGGTCTCTCTGGCAAGCTACCGATGACTTTCGAGAGTAAAGAAGAAGCCGACCAGTACCTGCTCACGCGCAACTTCGAGTCTCCTTACACGGTCGCTGTGTGTGTACCTACGCGCCCCTGCTCTTGAATTTCGCCGCGCTGACACAGGCCGGACACTTTCCGGGCGCTGGAACATCTCGCAGCTCAGGATGGCACACGTAGCATTTTTCGTCGTTCGCATTGTGCTGCAGCGGTACCTTCATCGTATGGCCGCAGCCTTCAAATCGAAGCTCGAAGGTTTAGTTGCTCATCGGAGTTTAAGCCTGGTGTCTGCCCGGCTCGTCGCCCGGCGTGCGCATTCGCCAGTAGCGGTCTTCCTGAACCCAAACCACAGAGTCTTTGGTTAGCTCCCTAAATGCGGCGAGAATGTCGATTCGGATAGCTAAGTTCCCGTCCTCATTGTCGTAAGTGGACCGGCCCCCGAATTTTTCTGCTATCTCATAGACGGCGGTATCCTGGTGGAGTTTACCGAGTTGTTTCAATTCTTGGAGCATCCACTCGGCTACTTTTTGGACTTTGTGTTTGGATTTCATAGCCCCTGTCCGGCTGTCCCGCGCTGGTCAAAAGAAACCGATATCTAGGCTGGATTCAGTGAGCCTAGTAGAACGCGGCTAGGCTTCAATTTTTGAAGTAATCCCCTCTGTGGACAAAGACCATTATTACAGGCAGCGGCCTCAACATTTTCTTTAGACAATTCATCCCACGATAAATCGGTGTGCAGAAGCGATACCAAGATTCCACGCTTGCGACAATTGGGGCAATCATAGTCTACTTCCACGCTCCGCACGGGACGACCAACGACGAGGTTCTGTATCTGAGAGCCGACTGGAAGAAGGTCTTTGGCATCTTGGCGGAATCTCTTTCCGCAGAGCGGACAAGTTATCCTGGCGACGGTCTGAAGGCCAAATCGGGTCAAGTCCATCACCCAGATAATGCCAAATTGTTTGGCGCAAATGGCGCACTTGGTGACAAATTGATAGGGCATCAGGCGCTCTCCTTCCAAACTTCCGCTGACCTAGAAGTAGAACGGCAGCCCCACAAGCGGTCAGTTGTCTGATGCCCAGGATTTTTCCGCCTTGCCTTACGAAACTAGAAGAGGAGGTAGGTGGGAATGGCCAGCCTTGGTTGAGTGACGCGCAATGCTGGTCTGACTACAAGCACTACGCTCTTCGACCGAGCCAGTCAACACATATGTTCTGGTGTCTTGGTTGACGCGGCGGGCGCGTTGGCTCAGAGGTGTGCGCTTACCTATATTCCGCTCACGTTGACTTGCCAGTTGGCGCGACCTAAGATGACCGCGAAATGCCGCCGGACTCCTCCCCTCGAATCGGACAGACCATCTCACACTACCGCATCCTTGAGAAGCTCGGCGGTGGGGGCATGGGTGTGGTTTACAAGGCTGAGGACACGCGCCTACACCGCTTCGTCGCTCTGAAGTTCCTTCCGGAAGATGTTGCGCATGACCCTCAGGCGCTTGAACGGTTCCAGCGTGAGGCACAAGCAGCCTCGGCACTAAATCACCCGAACATTTGCACGATTTACGACATTGGCGAGCGAGAACGGGCAGGCCTTCATCGCCATGGAATTTCTGGACGGTGCAGACGTTGAAGCACCGCATCGCTGGCCGACCGATGGAAATCGAAACCGTTCTCGACTTGGCTATCCAGATTGCGGATGGGCTGGACGCAGCGCACGCCGAAGGCATCGTTCACCGCGACATCAAACCAGCCAACATTTTCGTGACGAAGCGTGGCCACGCGAAGATTCTCGACTTTGGGCTTGCCAAGCTCACTCCAGTGGCGACGGGCATCGGTGTTTCTGCAATGCCGACGGCACGGCGGAAGAACTGCTTACCAGCCCTGGTACGGCAGTAGGTACAGTCGCCTATATGTCGCCGGAGCAGGTGCGCGGAAAAGAGTTGGATGCGCGTACTGATTTGTTTTCGTTTGGTGTGGTCCTTTACGAAATGGCGACGGGCACTCTCCCCTTTCGTGGGGACACATCGGGAGTGATTACTGACGCGATTCTGAATCGACGACCCGGTCGCTCCGGTGCGACTGAATCCCAATGTACCAGCAGAGTTAGAGCGAATCATCAACAAGGCTCTGGAGAAAGACCGCGACTTGCGTTACCAGTCCGCCTCGGAAATGCGCGCTGACTTGAAGCGCCTGCGGCGGGATACGGATTCGGGCCGAATTTCGTCATCGGGGAGCGAGGCGGTTCAGAGACTTGCTCCGGAAACCGCAAGCAGCTCGGACCATCGCTGTCGCCGTCCAGCCTTCCGCGAAACCAGCGCGCAAGAAATATATCCTCGCTGGCCGCTTGCCGTCGCACTCTTGGCGGCAGCCTTTGCGGCGTATCACTTCTGGCCTCGCATCGAACACTCCGAGCGGCCCCGCAAAGATTACGCAAATCAGCCAGTGGAACAAACCGATGAGAGGTGCGAGGCTTTCTCCCGACGGCCACGCTGTGGCGTTTGTCTCACCAGTTGCGGGCATCGCAGCAAGTGTTTCTGATGCTCACTTCAGGTGGTGAGCCCCTTCAACTCACGAACGATGAAGGTGACAAGTTGGTGAACAATTTTCGCCTGACGGCAAAGAAGTCTATTACGGGAGGCTCTCGGTCGCAGATGAAGTTTGGGCCGTGCCTACACTCGGAGGCAGTCCGCGCCGTGTGGCATCTGCCCACTTTGCGGTTCCGTCGCCGGATGGCGCTTACATTTATTATGGGAGAGTCGACAACTCCGGAATTTTTCGTGCGGGAAATCCGGGCTGAACGAAGAATTAGTGTATAAGTCTGAGGGCACTGGCCTGGTCTTTCGTCCCGCTTCTAGCTATTCCCAGACGGCAACGACCTGCTCGCTGTCGGTTTTCCAGGGCGAGTTCTCGCCAAATGTCCATTTTTACAGAATAAATTTGACCAGCCATGAGGCGGTTGATTTGGGGGAGGTGTCCGGCAATTCCTGGAGGATCCGTTTTCGCGTTGTGTGGGCCGAACCAGGGAAGTCCATACTATTCAGCCGGACGGTAAACGGGCTTGACGAACATCTGGAAATACAGCTTGAAGGACCGGAGTCTGACGCAGATTACTTTCGGAACGGGACCGGACTATCTCGCCCATGCCAGACCCGGGAGGAAAAGGGATTTACTATGTGAATGGCAAATCCTCCGGGTTCCTGACCGCTTACCACGTTCATTCAAAGGAATCGACGGACATCGTCTCGGAGGACGCAACTCAACCCTGCATCTCGCCGGATGGAAAGCGCGTGATGTACATCACGCTTCCCCGCACCCCAGAGGAACGAACTCTGGGTGTCGGACATCGACGGCGGCAACAAAGTGAAAATCGCCACCGGAGAGACGTCCTGGATACGGGGAGTTGGGCACCAGACAATTTTCATCTTCTTTTTGTGAGCAGGAGCCAGCCCAGAGTGCCAAAGCCTACATCGTCGGGGCTGATGGCAGCGGTCTTCGTCAAGTCTCCCACGGATGGGAGGTGCGTCCATCTACATCGGTTTGGAGTCCTGACCAGAAATCCATTTACGTGAGTGCTAAGGAGCGGAGGCAGTCCGATACCCACCATTTGGAAATGGAACGTGGACGGTTCGAATCCGGAGAAGTTCGTGGACAACTGCTGCCAGGCTTACGATGCTGACCCCGGCGGGCAGTACCTGCTTGGTTCGTATCGTTTGGAGAAAAGACTGGAATCTACGAGGTGTCCATCTCCGATAAGAAATGCATCCAGCTGCTTCCCGGCGTCGTAACACTCGGTGCAACTGTTTGCTCGCGATGGCAAGTCGTTCTTGTATGCAGTTGCTTCCCGTGGGTGAAGTCACGATTTACCGTCAGCCTTGGAGCGACGGCAAAACCATCGGGGCGCCCCAGGTCGCAGTGAAAGTTCCCTTTGCTTTTCCTGTGTTCTACCGTAACGGCAATCGCCTACGATTTTTCTAGGGACCTTTCTACCATCGTCTATGCGCGTCCCGGCGGCCACGCCGACCTCTATCTTCTGAGCCAGAAATAAATCCTCGAATTTCCAAGGGTATAATCCCAGCTACGACGGTAGGAGGTGCCAACATGGCTAAGACGAAGCAGTTTATCGTTACTGTTCAGAATCGACCCGGCGCGGTTGCAGAAATCGCAAGAACACTTGGCAACGAGAAGGTGAATATTCTCTCACTCTTGCTCTTGGGAAGGGCAGAAGAGACGAGCGGCACAGTTCAGCTTGTCGTCGACGATGCGAGACGAGCAAAGAAGGCGTTGGACGAATCTGGGTTGACCTACCAAGAGACTACAGCTGAAGAGTATGAGCTCCCAAACAAGCCCGGTGCTCTGGCCCAATATCTAGACAAATTGAAAGCCAAAGGCATCAATCTGAATTCAATCTGCGCTACCGCCGCGAAGGGCGGAAAAAAGGCGGTCGTCGTCTATACGGTGGAGGTGAAGGCGAAGGCGGCATCGGCAACGGCATAGCGCAGCTCACCATCTGTGCGTTGCGGCGTTGCAAGCTGGGTCTAAAGACTCAGTCCACTAAGCAGAATCCATTCAACCAGAAATTTGCCATAGGCTTCTGAATTGGGAGGTCAGCCATGACCGAAAGACTTGACTCAAACGCAGGCTATTTCCTAGCGGGACTGACTATCGGCTCGCTCATCGGTATCTTCTTCGCACCAAAATCCGGTGAAGGAACTCGCGCTTACCTATCAAAGAAGGTCAAAGAGGAGAGTAAACACGCTCGGAAAAAGGCACGGGAATTCAGGGGGCGCGCTGAAGACTTGGTTGATTCTGGAAAGGAATTGATTAACGAGACGAAAGAACAAATTGCGGCGAAATTAGAAGAGGCCGGCGAAGACTCCCCGCCGGAGAAATCGAAAGCGAAAGGCGTCTAGACCGAATTGAACGGAAGCACCGTTTGTTCATCGACACGGATGAATGCAGAGCTACATTCGATTTCTCAGATGACGTTATACTGAAAAGGTGAAGGCAAGAATCACTACGCAGGAAGTCGCCGAACTTCTCGGTATCGACATAGGCACTCTACGTCGGTTGATGCGCAAAGGCACGATTAAAGCCCCGCCAATCATATTTGACCCCAGGACTAACTCAACAGGCCGCATGTGGTCCGAAGATGACGTTCAGCAGGCAGGTGCGGCCCTGCAAAGTGACGGCGTTAAATCTTGACGCCTGTCGTGAACGACTGAACCCACACACATCGCGGTTTTCTGCATATTCCGCCGTTTCTAGCGAGAAAACACCGCAGACTGCTCGGAAATACCTCGGACATAGTGAATGAAACACAGATTGATGCTTTGATTCGGCATCTGCTGGCCGGACATGATGGAGAGCCGTGTCCCGATGGTGACAGACCTATCGTAAGTATCGCCAAGTCCGAATTGGTGAAGATAAAATGAACCGCACACGCCGGGAATGCCGGGTTTCGTGCACAAAAAAAGGGGCGGTCCTCTTCTCAAGAGGAGCCTCCCCTATTGCCCAGCCCTACTTAGCAACTTTATGAAGATTGGCGACTGACGCCAATAGTACCGATTCTCCAGTACCAATCACGCGTAGTGGAGCAGGTTCGTGCCGAAAGGCAGCTTTCGTTTAGGGTTTTACGGACTCTCCTCGGCTGATTCGGTACTTTTCGATGAGGGCACCAACGCCCGAGCGGCCTGCGTGACTTTCACCAGTTTCCTCGACTCGAACCGCTCGTGCCGTCCCGCTGATATAGGCCTGAGTGGCTCCAGTGATTTCAGTCGGAAGAGCAATTGAAAACTCGAACTTTGTTCCTACAGTGAACTTTTGCGCGATATTGAAATAGAAGCCGTCAGTTGAAATATCCCGTGTCTTGACTAAGATTGACCCAACCAGAGTGGGGATGAGCGCAAGACTAATTTCGACCGGGAGAACTAAATTGTATCGAGAAGTTGCGCGACGTTCTTTCACTTTGTCTTGCCACTTGGGTAGCGAACTCATGTCGGTCGGCCACGGTATCTGCACCATCGTGGGTCGGACTAAGAGGACCCCTTCCCTAATACAGAGTCTCTGAGGCTTGGCCGTGAGAGGGGTCTGCTTGCACGTTGCCAAGACGAGGCGTGTAAGGCTCTGCGATAAAGAGGAGTCCTCACCTACTTAGATGCTTCAGGGGATGTAGAGGGTTTTCGAGTGCGAGCCTTTGTTCTTACCGAGCGACGTGAATAAGAGCGAGTGCTGGAATTGGGCCGGATTTGAACCGTTTGTCCTCAAAGATTCCGACCGAAAACACTCCTACAAATTCGACGACATGGGTGAATTGAGGTTCGTTTGAGTGTTCCCGTCCCCACTTTGTTCCGCCAGACGTGAGACACTGTCGAAGGAGGAGTCATCGCGATGCGATTTGAAAAACCAAAGAAGAAATCAGGACGACCGGATTTTGTAGCTGGGCGAATAGCGGTCCTTGAACGACAACTGGCAACGGAAACCAATGAAACGAGAAAGAGTGAATTGCTAGCCGAGATTAATGAGTGGCAACGAAGCCGACCGCAACCAAAACGCGATGACAGAAGTAAGAGTCAAGACCGCCACTGAGAAGACAAAACCCCTCGCCCCTGCCGCCGAAAGCGAACTCTTGGTAAGCTTAGCACCGGTGTACGAGGCGGCGTAAGAATAGCTTCGCGCATATAGGGGAGCAACACTGATGAAAAGAGTTCAAACGGGACAATCTCCAAAAGTCCTCGTCATCGACGTAGGCGGCACAAATATCAAACTGCTAGCGACCGGGCAGAGAGACTCTCGCAAGATTGCATCCGGTCCATCGATGACGGCTAGTAAAATGGTCCGCGAAGTTAAAAATTGCGCCAAAGATTGGATTTTCGACCGTGTGTCATTGGGATACCCCGGTCCTGTAATTAACGGGCATCCTCTTCGTGAACCGCATAATCTCGGAGGCGGCTGGATGAAATTTAACTTCCGTGAGGCATTTGGATGTCCAGTAAAGGTAATCAATGACGCCGCCATGCAGGCGATTGGCAGCTACAAGGGCGGCCGCATGCTTTTTCTCGGGCTTGGCACTGGCCTCGGGTCGGCAATGATTGTGAATGGAATTCTGGAGCCGATGGAACTGGCACATTTAACCTATAAGAAAGGGAAAACCTACGAGGACTATCTTGGGCTGCGTGGCTTGAAACGGTTGGGAAAGAAAAAGTGGCGTCGGCAGGTGGCAAAGATAGTGGAGAAACTAAAGACCGCTCTCGAGGCCGAGTATGTCGTCTTGGGAGGCGGAAATATCAAGAAATTAAAGAAGCTGCCGCCCGGGACACGACTTGGTAACAATCAAAACGCTTTCCTCGGCGGCTTCCGCATGTGGGCGGACTCTCAAACTGCGTCGGACCTCAAAAACGCCTGACTAGCACGTTCAGATAACCTTCGGGCTCGCACAAGTGTTCTGGAAGTTTGGTCCTTATCGAAAACCCGCAGAAGCTAAAAGGCGCCTGAGAGCGTCTAATGGAAGTGTGCAGGGACCTTCTACTATGCAGCTGTCACGTCATTCGATTCGGACGAAGGAGGCAAGTTGAACGCTAGCGCTCATCTTGTAAGAGATATCGGTCTCCAACTTTCCGTGCGTCATGTAGCCGACGTTGTAGTTGTTGACCTCTGCGGAAAAGCGACGATTGGTTGTGCTAACGACCTCCTAGACAACCAACTTCGACAGCTGATTGACGAAGGAAATGACAAGATTCTGCTCAATCTGGCCGACGTGACGCAGATGGATTCTTCGAGCATCAGCAGCGTCATACGGGCATTCAAATCCCTTGAGCGTCGTGGTGCGAGTTTGAGACTGACGGGACCTCGTGGAAATGTGAGGCTAGTGTTGGAGACGGTGCATTTGTTGGACATAGTTCCCACCACGGAAGACGAAACCCAGGCGATTGACAGCTTTCATTGAACGGCTGAGCCCACCACACTTCCTGCATATTCCGCCGAAGCTCTATGAGGGCCTATTCGACTGTAGGGGATAACGAGATTTCTCAATCGCAACCCGGCGAATCATACATCGCTCGGTAGAAGACCCAGTCGTTTTTGTTTTTCCCTTCTCGCCATTGAATCGATACACCAGTTTCGGACTTCCATACCTTAGTAGCTTTCCTGCGCTCACCACTTTCGCCAGCAGCCTGAGCATTGCATTGAACCGGTTCTATCGTGATGGTAAGAAAATGCTTTGCGGAATTGGAAAAAACTCCATGTTCTTGCAAGAACATGTGATTGCCGGAATACACTTGCTGCACACTCAGGCTATAGGAATGTTCGGCGTCCCGATGAATAGCGCTAGCGTATCGGACAGATTGGAGGCCCTGTGGCACGGTCAACGAATTCAAGTGACCCAAAGCTACAAAATTTCCTTTCGGCAAAACTAAAAATATCAGCGTTGTCACCAGCGTCCAACCAATGAATCTCAACTCGCCGGTCATAATAACTGGTCTGACCTACGGTCTCCGTACTAGTCGCACGAATCTCGTCAACGCTCCTTTTCAAGAATCGCATGGTGGGACTGCGTGTGCAGGCCAGAATGTCATCCAGCGTCAGCACCGCGGCTTTCTGTGGTTTTTGTGATTTCTGTTGTGCATAGCTGGGAATCGGGAAGAGCGGCGAGAACGCAAGAGCAACAAAAACGATAGTGACCTTGCAATTGTTGGTTTTCATTGCCACCTCCGCTGACGCGGCAACCAATCATCGATGCGGGTCAGCCTTAATACGACGGACGGCATTCTGGCGGCCATCGGGAATGAAACTATTCAAGACTGGCGCCAATCTGCAGGAGGAGAACTGACTTGCCAAAATTCAGGAACAGGTCGGTCCAATTCGACGCCTACTCTTGCCAGACCATCAGAAGGTGTTTCAACATAGACAACCTTGACCCGGCATTCATGCCAATTCGTCGGGTTCAGGAGTAGGAGCTTTTGTCCTAAGGAGACTTTCGTCCCCAGCGGCAACAGTGCGCCGTGAGCATTCACAATTAACGTAAATCTTTCTTCTTGAAACTTCTTTCTGTCGGCCGCTTCCCCTCTAATAACAAGAGGCACGTCTAGGGTGAGCCTTTCACTGCGTCGTTGTTGGATTGACATAGTCACGCCCCAGTTGACCAAGTTAGGAACGTAATGTGCCCATTGACACTACCCGAGGTTCATCTCTGAAGGCTACTGTCCTTCGGGGCAGTCTCTACTACTGAACGGACGACTGGTGAAAATCCGAACTCAAGCCAGGGTAAGCCGTTTAGATGCAATCATTCGCCGCTTCATCTAGGCCTTACCCACAATTGAGGTCCGTTGCATTGTAGCCAATGCGAAATAGGAATAAAACTGCGCCCACAACAAAGAGAACAACGATGAATTCGAAATCAGAAAACAAAACGAAAAAGGAGTCGAAAATGAAAATGACGACAGTAGCGAAGGGTTCAATTTTTGCAGCGGCGCTGGGACTGGCGTGCTTGCTGCCGACAACAACGCATGCGCAAGCGGAGGTCTCGCCTGACGTCTATGAGGTTGTTAGCACTGAGACGATTGCGGCGGAGCACCAGCTGCAAGTAGCGGCCAACACCACGAAGCCGGCTGATTTTCAGGGACGCTTCGCGCTGCCTTATGAAGTGCGCTGCAAAGGAAAGAGCCTCAAGGCAGGTCAGTATTCGGTGTCGGTGAAGTCTGAAGGAACGACTCGCGTTGTGACGCTGGCGCACAATGGCGAAACTATGAATATCCGCGCGCAGGAACTGGCGGGAAATCGTGCAGCGGGTCACAGTGCAATGATGGTGCGGAAATCGCCCAACGGGCGGATGCTGGAAGCCCTTTACGTCCGGCAGTTGAACGTTCTGCTTTTCTTGGATACAAATGTGGCCGCCGAGTCGGGGAGGACGGAGAGCCTGCCAATTTCATAAGTACGTTTTTCGCGCACACAGAGAACGCCTCGCCGACACGAGCCCCGGCGAGGCGCTCGTGTTTTTATGAGAATCGAATTGGCATACAGAACCGCGAAAATGGCTGAATCCAGCTCGCTGATTCGCTAAACAACTAGCCGATCGATTCCCGGTATTTTCACGTTTCCTTGCATCCCTAGCCGCTTTCAGACAAAAAACACCTCAGACTGCTCGGGAATACCGAGAATAGGTGACTAATGAAGCGGTCGCAGCGGTGAATTTTGGGGTGGATTGCTGATTGATGAGATAGGAGAAGCCAATACGAATACAATTTGCAATACGGAGGTGCAATGATGGCTCAACATTCGCATAGGTTCACGATTGCCGACGACGACGCGGTGCGAGTTCTCTTGGCCAAGCTGGTGAAGGGCGGTGGGAAACAGGGTCGACGGGATAAATTGCTTCGCGCGCTTGACGATGCGGCTCGCCACTACAAAGACTCGAATCAAAAGGTGCGGCAGGCATTCTTCCATGGGCTGCTAACGGGCTATGCAGTCGCACTCACACTCCGGTAGGCAAGACGTTGAATCTCCGCGTCACCTTTGGGATTGTGCTCAAAACTACTACGAATTTACTACAGTGGTCCGTTTTGAAGCGTTCCGCCCGGACGACCAAATCGTCGGAACCTCTTGAAATTAAAAAGGTAAGGGATGGTGCCGGCGGGGGGAATCGAACCCACGGCCTAGGGATTATGAGAACAGTGCCCTGTTATGACTGGTTTTGAAAATTTTGGAGTCTATTATATTCCTCAATCAGTTACAAGCCGCCGGAGTTGAAGCGTTTGTCCTTGTTTTGAACCGACCTGAACCGATAACTACTACAAATTTACTACAGTGCTCAGTCCGGGCTCTGCGGGTCATCGGGAGCAGGATTCGCCCTTTTCGCTTGCCACGCCGATATCCCCGTACTTATCGCTGCGAAAGCCGAATACGCGAAGCTGAATTAAGTAATTTGACCATCCTGAACGGCAGGTCCAATGATTCGGTGTCGCAATCGGCCTAAGATTCGGTTCAAGGGGTGGCAGCGTCCAAGGCTGGACAATATAGGGGACCGACGCCCACCGATTTTTTCTAGTGCCATGCGCATGCGCAGGTCGCGGCCGGTGGAAACGAATCCCTTCTGCAGCGTTTTCATCGCGTCGCCATGACGCCCGGCTTGGCGGTACACCTCGGCGAGATTCAGATACAGTTGCGCATGATTGCACTTTATTTCCAGAGCTTCGCGGCACAACTTCTCGCCAGCAACGTAACGTTTTTCAGCCACAGCGCAGAGCATGCCTACGTACGAAAGATAAAATGGATTTTGCGGCTCGGCCTTAAGAGCGCGGCGGATGTGCGCGAGTGCTATGCCCTTGTGCCCGTCATGAAGGTGTCTGAGACACTCTGCGAATTCCGCGAGCCCTACTCCAGTCAGCGAGTGCGGCCCCATCTCGTCTAACATGACGCTGTCCCCCTGAGACGAGCTTCCGAATTTCAATTCGGAGACTAACGCCAGTTACTAACCCACGTCATGTGTCCGGCACGGTCAAACTGTCCAAAGCTTTACTGTCCTTTGGGACAGGCGAAAGTGTTTTTGAACGAAG
Organism: uncultured Acidobacteriota bacterium; assembly: GCA_963721825.1. Taxonomy (GTDB): domain Bacteria; phylum Acidobacteriota; class Terriglobia; order Acidiferrales; family UBA7541; genus Palsa-295. The sequence continues at coordinate 160,248 of CAVRLE010000009.1, forward strand.
TCCGCCTAGAGATGCGGACGCTGCCAGCGCGGAGGTTCTGAGCCGGAATAATTGGACGGTTAGGCGTGGACGGGCTACGTGGCTGGTCTGGGAATCCCCAGGGTTATCCGTCCGTGGGCGGGAGGGACGGTTCGTTTGCCGGGTAGCCCGCAATCGTGCGACTCGCAATTAAGAAGCCATAATCTCGCATCCACGCAACCTGCTGCCAGAACACTGGATACCCTGCGGCGGACCTTTGCCTTCCGAACGAACAACATGAGAGTCTGGCAAAGCTGTTTCCTAAAGTGTGCAAACCAATGCACGAACACTAGCCGAGCAAATCCAATGAGCCGTATGAAGTAAGGCCCACAGAAATTCATGCCGTTACGTGCGCTTTTAAGGGATGACAGGCAAGCGTCTCAGAATCGAGCCTTCCGGCCACTGTTGACCATGCCGTAAGGCAGCATTTGTTCAAGGGTTCACGGAATCTACTCGGCTGATTCGGTACTTTTCAATGAGGGCACCAACACCCGAGTGGCCCGCGTGACTCTCGCCAGGTTCCTCGACTCGAACCGCTCGTGCAGTCCCGCTGATATGGGCTTGAGAAGGTCCCGTGATTTCAATCGGGAGAGCAATTGAAAACTCGAACTTAGTCCCGACCGTAAACTCCTGCGCGATGTTGAAATAGAAGCCGTGAGTTGAAATATCCCGTGTCTTAACCAAGATTGACCCTTCCACGGCCAGGTTGGACGCAACTCTAATTTCGACCGGAAGGGTCAAATTGTATCGTGAAGTTGTGCGACGCTCTTCCACTTTGTCTTGCCGAAGGGGTTAGCGAATTAACCTCGGTCGGCCACGGTGACTGCACCATCGTGAAGTTTCCAGAGCGGCACACCGCCCGACAGCCCTAGTCGAGGACCCCTTCTCTAATACAGGGTCTCTGGGGACTTGGCCGTGAGCGGGGTCTCTTTGGCACGTTGCCAAGCCTTGGGCGTGTCAGGCTCTGCGATAAAGAGGGGTCCTCACCTACTTAGATGCTTCGGCGGATGGAAGTGGTTTTCGAGTGCCTGAACCGCCAGAAGAATCGTTACTTCTGGGTACTCCGCTCCGGGACTAACTCAACGGGTCGCATGTGGTCCGAAGATGACGTTCAGCGGGCACGTACCGTCTTGAAAGGTGCAAGCGTTGAATCTTGATGCTGCCGCGCTCTCCGATTTCAACCCCTTCGATGCGTATCGCTAACAGCAAAGAAGGTGGACCGTCCAAACCAGCATATTGGGGCGCATTCGGAGTCTATAGTCGTCGCGCCGAAGCATGCCTTTCAGTACGGGACGATTCAGTCAAATCAATGGAAACCCAACTGAGAATGGAGGGGACAAGATGCAAGTGTCGCGAAGCGCTCTGACATGTATATTGCTAGGTTCTCTGATTTTCGCGTCACATTCGCTGCACGTGCTCGCCAAAACGAATTCAAATGTGGCGAAACCCGAAGCTCAACAGCTCAAACCAGAACGAGATGGACAACACGATTTTGACTTCCTCGTTGGCTCCTGGAAGTTCCACTTGAAACGATTGGAGGGCAGGTTAGTCGGTTCGACGAAATGGGTCGAATTCGATGGGACGACGGTCTGTCGGACGGTCTTGGACGGTCGTGGAGAGTCGAGGAAATGAATGTCGATAGCCCGGAGAATCACGCACATATCCAGGGCTTGGCGCTGCGTCTTTACAATCCGAGTGCCCACCAGTGGAGCATTTATTGGGCCAACGCGGCCGATGGAGTCCTCGAGCCGAACCCGATGGTCGGACAGTTTAGAAACGGACGAGGCGAATTCTATAACCAACAAGTTTATGAGGGTAAGACGATTTTTGCCCGATTCGTCTGGACAGAGACCACCACTAGTTCGCCACACTTTGAGCAGGCGTTTTCTACCGATGGCGGAAAGACATGGGAAACTAACTGGATAACTACTCAAACCAAAGAGAAGCCCTAGATAGTTGTTGCAGCGAATCTCGAAGCGGCACTCGAAGAAGTGTCGCGGATGTTTTTTTGTAACCGTGAAACGTCGAATCGCACCGGAAGTGAGCCCTTATTGGGATAATTACTTCAGCCAACCAACTTTCTAATACTGCACGGACGTAACACCGGTAAAGCCATCCTCGTGAGACACTATTGAAAGAGGAGCCATGACGATGCGATTTGAAAAACCGAAGAAATCAGGGCGACCAGATTTTGCGGCTGGGCGAATAGCGGAACTTGAGCGACAGCTGGCAACGGAAACCAATGAAACGAGAAAGAGTGAGTTACGAAACGAAATTAACGAGTGGCAACGAAGCCGACCACAACCAAGGCGCGATGAGGGAAGTAAAAGTCAAGACCGCCACTGAGAGGGACAAAACCCCTCGCCCGTGCAAGCCGCCATGCGCAGTCCTCTAGAAATAGAAAGGGATATTGCCCGACATACTAAACCTTACTGACCGCCTACGCTACAATACCCGCCCTCCGAGTCCACGAACTGTGCCAGAACGCCGCCAAAATCCTGTTTGGTTGGCGGCATGCTAAAGCGGACGCCTTTCACGCTCAGCTCCTGGTAAGAGTTCTGAATATCGATTAGCGTGAATCCCAATTCGACCGCGCCTGGGGAATGCTTGGCGGTAGCCGGATGCAAAGCAAGCGTTGTTTCGCCCGTGGCGAATTCGCTCCATCCCGGTGATTCGAACTTCAACTGCAAACCAAGCACGTCTCGATAGAATTTCACCGCGCGGTTCATATCAGCAACATACTTAATCGCGTAGGCGAGTTTCATTAGCATTTCCTCCTCGGACCATCCTATCGACCTGAGTTCGCTGCAATCAGACTGCGTGCAAATACAGAAAATACGGAATGGAGAAATGCGATGCGAATTTGATTGCTACAGGTTTACTCTCTACCGTCCGCGTCCGAACATTGAGAGCGGTATTGTCCCGGAGTTCTTAGCTTCTCCCTTTGGCTCCTCTTGTTCCGCCTCGTCAGGTCGATGAACCGAAGTGGGAATATTGAGTGGTGCATCCGGATGCAAATCACCTTCGCTCGCGGTTTGGCTCGCCTCCCGAGGGCTTCCAGCCTGTGGTTCTTGTCGTTGACGTACCAAGAGCTCAAGTGCAGTGGCGATGCGGCTGAGTTCATGGGCCAGTTTGTCGGTGCCTCTCGACCGCATGGAGAGAGAGCCGATGGAGCGGTAAAGCGCATAAACCAAAGCAATAACACCAACGAGGCTTAGAACGCCTAGAAGAAACCCGCCAGGGGATGAAATATCCGGCAACATCGGTACCTCCGGCTATTGCGGAGTGTAATCCTGAGGCGAGAATTCGGTCAAGGAATCGAGAGCGCGGTGACGACAACGGTCGCATCGTTTTATCGCATTCCACTCGATTCCCGGCATTCTCACAGTTTCCTGCATAGTCCGCCGAATCCAATGTGAAAACACCGCAGACTGGTCGAAAATACCGAGGACAGGTGGTGTACGAGGGCCTGGGCGCAAAAGGCGTGTGAGAACCGCTGAGTTCCAATACTCACGGAATTGGCTACAATATCCGAAACTCATATTCGCCGTTGGCATCTTAGAGGTTGGAGGTACTGATTATGTCGAAACTTGCGATTTGGGCAGAGGTGGAAGCGAAGCCGGGCAAAGAGCAAACAGTGGCAGAGTTCTTGAAGTCAGCGCAGTCGTTGGCGGAAAAGGAACCGGGGACAGTCACCTGGTACGCTGTAAAGCTTGGCGGAGCGAAATTCGGAATTTTCGACACTTTTGCAGATGAGACGGGACGGGAAGCACACTTGACCGGCGAAATTGCGAAGGCACTGTTCGGAAAGGCGCAGGATTTGTTCATTCAGGAGCCGAAGGTGCATAAGCTCGATATTCTGGCCGCAAAGGTGCCGGGTGGTGCGAAAGTGCAGGGGGCGTAAGACAGACTCCGTAAGGACGCCGGCGGAGTACGCGATACTACAAGTAATCCGCCCGGATAAGTTTGGGGTTCCAGCCTTTGGAGCGCAGCAGGGTAGATTGCGCCTACCCCGCTTACTTTTCTCGGATTCCCGACAAGTCGGTCCTGCCCGCAGCAAACTCTCACGACAATCGGAAGCTGCGTACGTTGCGTCTGCGGTATTTTCCCAATTTCCTGCATATTCCGCCGTTTCTAGTGTGAAACTACCGCAGACTGCTCGGAAATACCGAGAATAGGCGGTGTACGAGACGGTCGCGAAAGTAAGAAGTGCGGCAGTTGTCTTGACGAAACCGTCTTGCATCACTTGCTTGCATCAGCGAGAGTTACAGGGCACTTAGACACACTCCAGGAGAAAATGTGGACTTCGTAAGCAAATTTGAAAAGGAACTTCGCAAAAGATATCACCATCTCAAGACGGAGATGGCGAAAATTGAACATCTGATTGATGCATTTGAGAAGGGTGCGAAGCGCGGTGCCAAACCAACAGGTCGCGGTAGGTTATCGGCGGCAGGTCGCAAACGAATCTCGATGGCGCAGAAAGCTCGGTGGGCGAAGAGAAAGAAGGGATAAGTGTGAAATCGCGACAGTGGGCTAAGGCGTATGCTCCGTCTTGTATCTCTTCTCGAACTCACCGACCGGCGGGAGAGCCTCCGACCGCTCTCCCGTAAGTTTTCTCTTTTCAGGGTCGAGTAATCGTGCTCGTTTCGTTATTCAGAGACTGCAGTTTCTGTACTAGCGGTCTCGGGTAGATTCCAAACCGCTATCAATGTCAGGAGAGTGGCAAAAATCACGAGTAAACCAATCGACCTCCGCTGCGTGTTTGGATTGTCCATAACTTTTATCCTGAGGGCGGGCAACTTCAGCTGAATGAGGAGCAGCCAATTCGCTAGGCGGCTGTTCCGTGCTGCATGGAATTCCAAGATTGCGGCATAAGCCAGATTAGGCGTGAGGCTCGGTGCTCTTCCTTCCTCGGGGTGACGCACTCAAGGATAATCCCTTCTCCCTGCGAGTAAATAAAGTATTCCCCCGGCGCGACGAGAGCGAAGCTAGTTGTGCGTTCCCTGGCTTCTTTCAGAGTCTCAACGGTTGTAATCCAGAACGGGTAACTGTCGTCACGGCGTTTGAAAATATCGTAAGTGGGCTCCATTTCGAGCCCCTTGCGAAACGAGTTTGAGTCGTGGAGAATCATTTCAAAGTGATAACTGTGCATTCCAATTGCCATCCGCACTGTCGGACTGCTCAATAGAATCACCGAGTTAGTGGAGTTCGCTCTAAAGGCTTCTAGTACTCCAAAATTTGCACTGAGTAACTTTGGCAAGGTACACGCCCATCCTTCGTACTAGTGCTTTTGTAGAGTTCACAAACTAGTCGGGCAAAATCTAAAGCCGAGGGCAGAAATGATGGTTTCTGACTTGTGCTGACGCAATGCAAGAGTGAGGGACCATTTCGATGTCGCTTGAAGTTGCTGCTCGACAAGTTGGAGGGATTACCGTTGTGGATCTCAACGGGAACCTCTGGCCGAGAACTGATAAGAGCGGTCACTTACTCAGTAAGTTGGTTAAGGATTTAGTGGAAAACGGGAACAAGAAAATCCTCCTGAACTTGGAAGGGGTTAAGGAACACGACAACTCGGGGGTTGGAGAATTGGTAGCGAGTCTCAAAGCAATTCGCGGACAGCAGGGCCAGCTGAAACTAGCGAGTGTGAGTCAGACGTTGAACGCACGGTTGGCATTCGCAAGATTGAGTAAGATATTTGAGATTTACGAGGACGAGGCTAGCGCAATCAAGGCTTTCGGCAGCCCAAGTTAGACCCGGAGTCGTACGGTTGGCCGCCGGAGTGAAAGCGAATGCTTAGGGCGAATAACTGATTGCCCCCGTATCCCGGCGACGCATGACACTTGGTGTGAGGGTCACATGGTCCGCGATGAAATGTGCGTGTGCGGACATCCGCAGTCACTGCACAGAACTTACGGCTGCAATGGCACGCTGCCAAATCCAGACCCCAAGAAAACCGGCCGCGTTTTCTGTCAGTGCAAAGCATTCCAAAAACGCAAAGCTGCTCACGCCGGTTAGCCACCAATAGATTAAATGGGTTGCAACGGACCGATATAGCGTCGGTAGCACAAGATGGCACCAACGCGGCCAGATAGACGTCGACAGTGCTGCTCCTGACCAGTGGAGCTGAAAGGCTTTTCGGTAGTCAGCGAATTGAAATCCCGACTCTTGAGAGGTTACCCAGAAGCGGCTGGTTCGGGGAATATGCTGGGACTACCCACAAATCCTCATTTAACTGCAATGGTATCAGCAAGCTACGTTTGGTTTGGGCTCAAATTCGTGCAAATCTCGTGTTAGGAGTGCAAATCCGGCCAGTCGGAGCATGCTAAGCACTGGATACATGGTTCAGCGCTGCGTGTGCAGAATCGAAAGGAAACACGAGGAACGCATAGTTAAACCAGCAGTTCGGTTGGTCGTTAACCGTTTTGGTAGATATCGGATTAGGTAACGGAGTGCAATGCTGTTTGAACCAACTGACAACGGACAGGCGAATGTTGGCTATAGCCTTCGCCTAGGGAGCTTTCGAGGAGACGACCCCGATGTCAGCGATATTGTCGCCTTTCTTGAGTGAGGGCACTGCGTCGAGATGGAGGACGACGCCAGCGGCTGGTGCACGGGGCTCAGAGATGGTCTTGCCGAAGAAATCGGTGACATAGCCGAGCTTCATTCCGGCTTCAACGTAGGTGCCGCGCTTGACAAAAGGATAGAAGATGCCTTCGACATCGCTCGACACATCGACAACTTTCTCGAGCCAGACTGGATTCTCGACCGGGTGAGGTTCACCTGGGAGCATTTTCAGAGCGCGCATCGTGCTTAAGGTACCGTTGACTAGAAGTGCGACGTCACTCGCCTCGACCGTTCCTGCGTAACCAGCTTCTACGACGATTGACGGTTTGCCACGCATGGAGGCGGTATTGTCGAGATAGCGGGTGGCGTTCGGGTCTGTGGGGCGGTCGCGCCAGATAATGATGTGGTCAAGACCGAAGGCCAAAACCATTTCCTTCGAGATGCGGTCTTGGGCATCTTTGCCGGTCGGACCCCAGTAAGCATAGGGACGGAGACTCTCGTCGAGGTCGCCACCGTGATAGTCAATCAGATAATCGCAGCGGTCAACAACTTGGTTCGTGATAATCAAGGAGGCGCGCTCGGTCTGTGTGCCATCGGCTCGGCCAGGATAGAAGCGGTTCATGCTCTTGTTGTCGATGGGATTGACATGGGGAACCTTTTGCTCGAAAGAGGAGATGTTGACTAGAGGAATGAGGATGACCGTTCCAGAGATTTTAGCCGGGTCGAGCTCGCCTATCAGCTTTTCAACGGCGATGATTGAAACGTATTCCGTGCCATGGGCACCCGTCACAAGAGCGAGGACGGGGCCGGGTTTAGCGCCGTTGATGATGACCACGGGGATGTTTGTAGCGGCGTCGATTCCGGCGGGGACTTCAAGGTAGCCCGTGCCTTTCTCACCCGGGGAAGCGGAAGCGGTGCCGACTGTAAAAGGCTTCTGCGCAGATGCGAAGAGTGGTGAAAAAAGGAAAATGAGAAGACAGGCTAGCAGAGAAGAAAATGAGCGAAGCATGAGACCGGTGGCATGGGTGTCGTCTACAAGGCCGAGGACGCTCGCCTTCATCGCTTCGTGGCGCTGAAATTCCTGCCGCAGGAAGTTGCCTGCGATTCCTCTTCCCCCGGCTTTTCGACAATACACCACTCTACCAGTGCGTCGTATGAAAGAATCCATTCCATGTTCTCAATCAAAAAGGATTCAACAGCGTCTTCGAGCGGATGGCCCGTCTCGGTTGAATAACCCGTAATAAATTTGTCGCTCATGTGTGCCTCGCTGGTGAAGCCCGCACTCTGGCACACACTCCTATCGTAAGACTACCTGTTTAAAAAACGAGCCGTCGGAACCCCAGTGATCTCGCCGGGGCGTGCGCTTGTGGCAAGTTCGTTGTGTCCAGGGCAGGAGAAGGGTACGATGCGCTGCCCGGTGTCAGGCACGTCTCGAACTAATGACGTCGCCTAGTGAAGCTGCGAGACCGGCTTAAGGATGCAGCTCTGGATTCTGTTTGGAGACAGTGGGAAGCATCTATTCGTAAGCTAACCGCCAATGAAAACACTCATTCTTTATTTTTTGATCGCTACTGGTTTCGGAATCTCCGCGCAACACGGAGATAACGCCGCTCGCCGAATCTCGTCTTTATCTTCGATCAGCTTCAGCGCCGCGAGCGTAACGGGCGGCAACCCCCTAACGGGCACAGTACACCTGATCAAGGGCGCCCCATCGGGTGGGGCGATTGTAACTCTAGCCCTCAATAGCCCTAGCGATCCGTGCGTTATTCCCTCTAGCGTTACGGTCCCGCCCGGAGCTACCAGCGCGAGCTTCCCGATACAGACTAAAGCCGTCACTTCGAACTTCATAGAGACGATTTGGGGCAACTATGGTTCTACGCAGCATGCTGCATTCACGATGACGGTCGAAACCCCGGCTACCTTCTCGGACAATTTTGCCAACCTCGACAACTGGATTGTCTCTCATTGGACCGCACCGGGCGGAGGAAAATTCGACACAGCGTATGCTGACGTCAGCACCGGGATGCTGCGTCTCAAGCTCACGCAGGACGGCACTACGCAAGGTAGTATCGGCGGCGAAGTTCAGTTGAAGACGTTATTTGGATATGGACGCTACGATTACGTAATGCGCGCCAGCTCTACCTCACCAACCCCCACAGGCACAGGCGTCGCGGTATCTGGGCAAATTTCTGCCACGTTCAACTATCTGCCCGTCGATGCGAACGGCCCGGACTATGACAGCACAACCGAAATCGACGCGCCGGAAATCGAGGGGGTTAGACCAAACGAAATCCAATATACCGTTTGGAAAGACACCCTAGAAAGCTCTTACGCGACGGCTCAGATTCAAAACCCCGAGGCCGGATTTCACAAGTACAGCTTCATTTGGAGCGCAGGTCAGGTTCAATTCCTGATTGATGACGTATTGGTTTCGACCTCCACTGCCAACGTTCCTACCGAGGCTGCGTATCCAATGATAAACCATTGGGGCACGAACGATGCGAATTTTGGGGGACTAGCCACGGCGGGCGTGACGCGCTACATGTACGTCAAGAGCTTTACCTTTACCGCCAACTGATGGGAGCTTCCCAAGGCTGGAGTAAGGCTGAGAGTTGGCTCGGGGCAGCCGTAGCCGTTGTAAGTTTGGTTTGCGGCAATGAGCTTTACGAGCACGGCATTGGAAGGCGACGGGCGTCGCGGTTTTTCTACTTCTTGACTGCGTGCGAATTCTTCGCTTGTAATGTGAGCGCAACATGGCCCGCGGCGTGAGTCACGCGGCTTCCCATATACCCGCCGCCCACTAGAATTGTTGCCGCGAGCGCCAGAGACAATCTAGGACGCTTCCCCATAAGATGAAGTGATGCGCTTCCGTAGTAGAAGTACATTGGTATTAGTAACTTCCTTGATACTTAGATCGTATATCCCAGCCCTTCCACAACTTTATGAACACGCTGAAGCCCGCGGCGTGAAGTCCCGATTGAAAGCGATGCTCGTCGATATAGCTCGCGCCGAACTCCATTCCTGGTGCCATCGCAACTTTCAGTCCTGCGCCTGTGCGAGAAAAGTTGTTCCAGTCGTAATGCAGCCTGTCAGCAGAATATGTTTCCTCAATAAACGGTACGAGCGCCCAGTCCATACGCCGCCCTTGAGCCTCGTGCGCATACAAAGGCAACTTGTAGCCCTGCTCTATGTATACAACTCCGATCACGTTGCCGCGTTCAACAGGTGCAATATTCTTTCCTACCACGGCCCATGACTCTCCCGGAAACCGACTAGCCTTTTCTTCAACAGCATTCCAGCCAAACCAATCTTCTACAAAAATCGCGGGAGCCGCTGCCGAGTTCGCCTTCCATCGATTTTCATAAGCTTCCGCACCGCCGACCGTCATGACGCCTTCCAAATGCTTGAACTCGATGCTCCTGCTGGCCTTGACGCCGCCTTGCAGGGCCATGTTGTTATTCCACGCGTAACCCTTTGTGTCGAAATTCAGACTGGCAGCGACGTACAACTCGACGTTGACTTTGTTCTGTTGGAAAACGACTCGACCTTGCTCGAAGTGGAAATTCGTGTCTATATTGCCCGGCTCGATAGGAGTGAGTGGCCCGACAATCATCCATGTGGAGCCAGGCGAAGGCCCGAATGTACGTTCAGGTAGGATAATTTTGTTGTCCTGCGCGTGAGCCGCAGATGCGAAGAGCAGAATTGATATGAGGTAATATTTCATTGGCTTTCCGAGTAGCGTTTAACAGCAAACCAGCCGTGAATTCTCCGTCCAAGAACTACCGTTTCTACGAATGAATAGAGGAAGACAGCGCAATCGGTGAGACGCAACAGGATCGCAAGCGGCGCGTACATAGCTGCGTCAGGTCGGCCTTCCGTGACTGCGCAGACGAGGGACGCGATAAAGAGTATAGCCATGTCAATCGGAATCGCGTATCCAGCGCCTTTCCATAGATACATCCACAAAGGGAGCAGCATGAAAAGTAATGAGAAAAGGATTCCTTCGCCCATGAGCAACTTGAATTCCCAATCTATCGGAGACACGCCCTGCCACATGCGATGTTTCCGGCCCACCTGCCAAGTCCCGGTGTCCCACCTGTAGATTTGGCGAATGTAATCCCTCCAGGTTTGCGGATCTTGAGTGTAGACAATGGCGTCCTTCTGGTAGAGAACCTTCCCAAGTTTCTTTCGATTGAACTGAATTGTGCAGTCCATATCCTCCGTAATGGTGTCTTTGCTCCACTCCAACTTCGCGAACGCAGCTGTCCGATACGTGGAACTGCATCCCGGCGCGACCGTTACAACGTTCCATCTGGATTGCGAGTCTTTGAATACCCACTGCCCGTATGCGTAGCATAGACAGCGATAGGCCGTGATCCAGTTGTGAGCGTAATTCTTGACTCTTCCGAAGACCAATCCTGCATCCGGATTGATTTGGAACGTCTCTCCGATCTTTTTGAAGTAGACCGAATTGACTCGGGTGTCGGCGTCCATAAGGCTGAGCAAATCGTAGCGTTTTTCTAAGCTAAAATGTGTAGTGGCCTTTCGTACGGCCGTAGCCTTGCCCAGATTCTTCTCATTCCGAAGAACGTTCGCACCCACACCCCGCGCCATATCTCCTGTGCCGTCTGTTGATCCGTCATCGATCACGTAGATGTCCGACGCCGCTAGGCCGGCTTGAAGAAGGCTCGTAATTGTTCCACTAATCCCGATCGCCTCATTTCGTGCAGGAATTAAGACGCAAAGTCTCATGGTTAGTCCGAGTTCCGCGCATATGCTTTATTAATTTCCCGGGGTTCACGACGATCTTCGAGCACCACAAAAATTTCACCGCAGTCCAAGGGCACGGAGTACGCCCCCTTGTTTGGAAAGATTTCCTTTTTATGTTTGAAGACTCGGCCGCGACCGTTCAGCCGAACCTTGAGCACTACGCCGCGAGGAAATCCCGTGGGCAAAGTCCAGTCGAAGACGTACTCACCGTTGCTGTGTTTCACGGCAGCGGATTCGAAGATCTGAGCGCCCCGGAGATACGCGCCGACTTCTCCGAATGGGGCAACCCACACATCCGGCTCTTGGTTGAGATAGTCCAACGTCTGTTCGAAGATAGGAACGGGAACAGGCTCGTAGCCCACGCCTGCAAAACCGTGGTATTGGAATGTTACCCACGCATGGGCCTGCAAAGCTTCCTTGATCCAGCCTTTGTATATTTGGAAGTCGTACGAACTTCTTGCTACCTGCGAACCTACCCTGTACCAGTCAACTTTAGACGAGGGGGTGATGTAAACCTGATTGGCATAGCCCCGCGCCATGAAAGAAAAGCGTCTTGCGTCAGCCTCCACATCGGGATCGGAATCTTCAAATGGGTATGCAAACGAACTTGCCGAACGTTCGAAGGTAGTTTCCAAGTATGCTCTGGCCGAAGCAATCTCCATGATTCGGTCGTCCTCGGAAATCTGAGTCAGGTGCGGATGTGTATTGGTGTGATTTCCGATTTCATCGTTGACGAGTGCAGCCTTCCACGACTCGACAGATTTGAGATTCTCCGGACAGAGGAAGAACGTACCGCGCATGTGTCGAGCATTCATTGCTGGCAGTGCAAAGACCAACTGAACAGGAAGTCCATCATCGAACGTCAGGCTCACGGCCCCGCGATGATTGTTCCACGGCAGGACGCGCACGACGTTCTCGTTCTGCGCCTTAGCTGCAATTGCGGACAACAAGATCAAAGCTAGTGCTGCGATAATTCTTCTCATGGCTTTTCTTTGGGTGCGCACGGCCGCGCAACATGATCGGTTGAAGCCGCCTTACCGCCGCAGATGCTATCCGCGCCTTTCGCGACATCCTGTGCAGCCGCGGTGGAGGACTTGGCTCCCTTTTCTGCGGGTTGTTTGAAGATGGCGATGTGACGAGCCTTGATCGGCTGCGATTTCATCTTCCGGATTACTAGAGGCTTCTCGGGGACGGGCTCCAAATGTGCAGCCGTCACGATGTGCTCATCTGGAAATACTTCGTCGGGTGGAAATGGATTATCGAGAGTCGCGACGAAGGGTGCATCGTCGGCCGCCTGTTGTTCGGCATCTAACGCCTTCTGAACTTCCGGCAGGGCCTCAACCTCGGCCGAGATCCCAGGAGACTCGACCCTGGGGGTTTCCCGAACTTTGTCAGGCGTTTGAACGTTGGTCGCTAGCTGAGTAGGTGGCTCCTGGGCCTGCGCCACTCTTGGAATCGCGAACAGTAGTGCCAGAAACATGAAACCCATTACTGGTTTCACTTTTGATCTCCTTCGCTTAGTGGCAAGCGACTACAGAAGTCTTCGACTGCCCTCACACCCCACCCAAGATGTGCTTTTTGACTTTGACCTGGTCAAGATATTCGCCGTGCGCTCCGAGAAACCACGGCCTAGCCGCCACCGCGGATTTCATGTCTTCGCAAACGGAACACAGCACACTGTTCATGCGAATGTAAGATAAGCGTCCGATGAGAACACTCTTGTCAATCTGCTTAACCAACCGTACTCCTGCTGGCATTTCACCTATTCCCGGCCATCCACATTCTGGACAGTGCAAGACGCCCTCCTCAGGACGGCTCCGTGTTCTCGAAGCTGCCTTGAGCCGTTCCTCATGGTTCTTTTATGCCGCAAGCGGGTGAATGCCTTAATGGAGCAGATGGGGGTATTTTTTATCTGCTAGTTCCATCAATGTTTTGGGCCTTTAGTTTGGGATGGAAGCAGTACCATCGGTGGGTTCATCGCCAATATTTCTTGCCTCTACCATGTGTATGTGCGCGGAGAGGCATACCTTGCAGCCGGACAAGGCAGCGCTGCCGCCGCCGAGTTTCAGAAGATTCTCGACCACAGCGGCATCGTGTGGAATTGCTGGACGGGGGCGCTGGCGCGTTTGGGAGTGGCTCGTGCGAACGTTCTGCAGGCGAAGACTTCGCAGGGCGCGGATGCTGACGCCGCTCGTGTCCGGGCGCTTGCCGCCTACAAGGATTTTCTCGCACTGTGGAAGGGCGCCGACCTCGACATCCCCATCCTGAAGCAGGCCAAGGCGGAGTACGCGAAGCTGCAGTAGCCGATTGGGCTTTCCCCCGCCAACGACTTGCCAGTTTACCGAACGCGACAGGGCACGAAGTCACCGATGGATTTTGAGCGTCGTCAGCACCAAAACTACTACGAATTTACTACAGTGATCCGTTTTGAAGCGTTCCGCCCGAACGACCAAATCGTCGGAACCTCTTGAAACTAAAAAAGGTAAGGATGGTGCCGGCGGGGGGAATCGAACCCACGGCCTAGGGATTATGAGAACAGTGCCCTGTTATGACGGGTTTTGAAAATTTCGGACTCTATTATATTCCTCAACCAGATACAACGCTCCAGATTTGATCCGTTCGTCTTCGTTCTGTACCGTTCTGAACCGATAACTACTACGAATTTACTACAGTGATTTGTCCGGCTCCGTCGGCTACGTTGAAATGAATCTGAATCGCCAGTAGCGCGCATCCTGGCGTTTACATCAGGGCCCGATGAGGCGGAGCCTCTGAAACAGAAGGCAGAGCAGGCCAAAGACTACCGTACAGCACTCGCGGGCGTGAGGGAGATGAGCCGTCTTTTGGAACTCGTTATGCGCGTTGCCGTGGAGATGCAGGAGCGGGCATCGACTGATTACGACTTCGACGGTCGCACAGTGGAGCAATTGAGTGACGTTGAGTTACTACAGATTCTCGCTCGGGAGCAGGGAATGACAAAAACCAAGTTCTTGGGAATCGCGCGTGGGCAACTTGCCCAAGACTCTGTTCCATCTGAAGCGTGAATAGGTGCTTAGTGCTACCGCTTGTCTTCCCTACCCTACGTGGATAGACTGATCGAGTATTGAGTGGGCTGCTGTCTTACGACGACCTGTCGATTAGGCGGCTACACAGCAGAAAGCTCGTGGTGGTGCGTCATGTTTAAGCAGGTCCTCGCACTGGGCGCCGTTATTGCAATCATCATTTGTGCTCTTCTCATCAACCTGTACATCCTCGACTGGATGAAATTCCCCGAATTGATGGAGAATGTGAGAAAGCTGGTGGCAATCATTGCCATTTCCACGGTCGCCGCGCTGTCCATCCTAGCGGTGGTCAAAGTTTCGAAGAAAAAATAGTCAATCAAGGGTCGCAAACGAGAAGTTGTTGGCCGTGGCTGCGCGGGGTGAATTGTGGACACCGTCAACATCATGTTGATCGTCGCTGCGCTGGTCGCTCTGAGTGTCTTGTGGGCATACAACCGCCTGGTCCGTTCGCAAATGCGGAACCGGGAAGCCTGGTCGGGAATCGACGTGCAGCTCAAGCGGCGCGCCGACCTGGTGCCCAACCTGGTCGAGACAGTCAGAGGCTACGCCGCCCACGAGCGGCAAACGTTTGAAGGGGTAACTCGAGCGCGGATCGCCGTGCACCAGGCGCAAGGCCCCGCCCAGGCCACTGACGCCCACGCGAAGCTGACTGAGGGACTGACTCGGCTGTTTGCCGTATCAGAAGCCTATCCGGCGTTGCGGGCTTCGGAAAACTTCATCCAACTCCAGCAGGAACTTTCCGACGTCGAGGAGAAAATCGCCTACGCCCGCCAGTTCTATAACCGCAACGTACTCGACTACAACACTCGCGTAAACACCTTCCCACGGAATCTCATTGCTCGACTCTTCGATTTCCAGCCCGCTGAGTTTTTCGAATCTGACGAGGCCACGCGCCATGTGACCAAGGTAGACTTCGGCCAGGGAAGAGGCTAGAGGCTCGATGTCCGGAATACGCGCCCAACCCGTTCTGGTTTACGATCGCATCGCGCAGAATCGCCGCAGGAGCATATTCCTGCTGGCACTTTTTGCGATTATTCTCCTACCCTTTGCCGCCCAGGCGACGATGTTCATGATGCACCTCTTGCAGTTTCGTTTCCTACGGCTGCTGAGCAACGACGAAATGAAGGGTCTGGCACCGACGTTCCTCGTCGTTATGAGCTTCTTTCCCGTGATTATCCTTGTTGTTCTATGGTTTGGCTACTATTCTGCGTCCACGTTAGTTCTGCGGATGCTACGCGCTCAACCAGTTCAGAAGGAGAAGGAGCCGGAGCTTTGCCGCACACTCGAAAACCTGTGCATTGGTGCAGGGCTGCCTCAGCCGAATCTCTATGTGGTGGAATCAAACGCACCCAACGCCTGTTCTATCGGCCTTGAACCCGCGGAGGCGTCGGTTGTTGTCACCCGCGGACTTCTGAACCTGTTGGACCGCCGGGAACTCGAAGGTGTGATCGCCCACGAGTTGTCCCACATCGGAAACCATGACAGCCGCCTGAACACACTGGTAGCGGCGTTCGTCACCACCTTGCGCTTGCCACTTTTGATGGTTAAAAAAATGCTGCCGCCCGCAGCCGCTGCCAGAAACCTCGACGACCCGCTCCGGGTATATAAAGCGATGGTGGCGGCGTACGTTTTGATCCCCTTGTGGACTGTGGCTGGGTTCGAACTGATCTTCTTTCTCGTGGCAGTTATTCCCGAGTGGTCCAAGACGGGCGGAGTAGCAGGCGTTGTAGCGTTCGTGCTGTCCCTCATGCTCAGCCTTGGTCCTATCTACTTGTTTGTCCCTTTCCCGATTTATGTCTTTATTGGTGCGCCGGGGCTGGGCCGACTCATTGGCTCGGCGGTACTTCGGCGGCGAGAGTTTCTGGCGGATGCCGATGCGGTTCTGCTGACCCGCAACCCTGGCGGGCTGGCGAGGGCGTTAGCGAAGATCGCTGCGGCACAGAGCGGCACGTTCGAGATGAACCCCGCTCTGCACCACCTTTATATCGTCAGCCCCGTGAAAGGCAGAAGTTCCTGGTGGCAAAGGGGCATCGCGACGCACCCGCCGATTGAAGAACGCATCGCCCGGCTGGAGGAACTGGGCGCCGACTTTGATGCGGCCACGCTGCTGGAGCGAACCGAGGCCGCGATACGTCCTCCCACTACGCAACCCACAGCGTTCTACGAGCAACCAACGGGCCGCCCAAACGAGTACCGGGTTGCACGGCCTCCGGAAAAGCCGGGCGTGCCCTTCGCGAAAATCGCACTCTTCGTGATGACTTTCATCGCGGCATACTTTTTGGCAACGTTGGCGTTTTATTTCTGGTTGCTCACACGAGCGAGAAAATGATGCGATTTAAACTCTCACCTAGGGTCCCGGGCAAGTCAGCGCGCCGCAAGCGATGTTCCAGGCATACCCTGGGACAACCGACGCATTCAATCGAAGCCGCTGAGCATTTGCAAAGAAAGCGTCAAGGTCTGCACGTCTGAATTTCCGCCCGCCGATGATTCGCCCTTCGATCTCCCCGCGCTGAACGTATTCGCGCACCGTGCGGGGATTCAGGCGCAATACTTCCGCTGCTTCCCGGAGCGTTAGGAGTCGGTCCCCGATGGTCGGAGCCTTCACAGCCTCCTTCTTCGGAGTCTTCATTGCGCATTCCCTTTCGTCCGCATGATTCGCTCATATTCGGCGCGCACACGAGTCTTCCAGACTTTCTGTTTTGTGTTCTCGGCCACGCTCACGGAATAACCTGCTGCAATCGCCGCATCTTTGTCGTTCATGCCGCTTAGCTTCCCGAACAAGAACAACCGTTGCATATCCGTTAGGCCGTTGCGCAGTTCCGACCTTCGCGCTTACGTTCTTCCTCTGGACTGAGCGGTTTCGACGGTCCAAAAACGGCCGACGCAAATTCACGCGAAACGTCCGACCTCACCCTCGCGCCCAGCGCGGCCAACATTTTGTTTGGACGGCCCATTAATTCACTGCCTTCAGTGAATATCGCGCTGCGAAAACCTTAGTTTTTGTTAACAATTTCGTCCGACCTGGGCTTTGATTTTTCTTTGATTGTTTTTCAAAAAGAGGCGCATAACGTGCGCGATTCGGTCCGGGGCTTCCGGTCTTTGCGCCTTCCCTTTTTTTTTACTGAGTTCAGTGAATTGCTAACTTTCCGGTCTTCGATGAACTTGGCTGTCTTGCCTGGCATCATGCGGCCACCTCGCGAACCGTATGTAGTGATTTCTCCTACGAGCATCCGGCCACACCTGCGTACATCCAGACACAGCCTCTGTGAGCGGTTAAGTCGAATGTTTTCTATCGCGGGACTGAAACTCCGATACAGGAGCTATGAAACGGACCGTCCAGGTCAACGTAAAGATGTCGCCAGAGGATTTCAATCTATTTGAAGAAAGCTGCAGCAAAGAAATGGCCGGATGCTGTGATGACGAATTCCGGGATTGTGTTAGGACTTGCGAAAATCTCCGCTCGAGACGTTTTGCATGAAGGAAAAAGGAGAACGAACTAAAAAGAAGGCTGAGATGGTCTTGCACATTGTTTACGTGGCAAGCGGAGTGTGAAGTTCATCCTAGTGAAATCCTGCCGCCTATAATTTCGCGAAATCCGCGCACAAACCGCGTTTTCCGCGAAACCCCGTATTTACCCGCATATCCTCGCAGATCAACCGCTCAACCAGGATCTTCTGCGCAACGCGTTTGTGGCCCCGCAGGCGTGAACTACTGATGGGTCATGCTGGCAGTGGCCTGGTTCATACCTACGCCAAAGTGAATGATGATTTTAAACGGGACGCAGCTGCAAAGCTCGAGGCGTTCATCACTTCAAAGATTCCCGCCGAAAACACCTCAACAACTTCGACCACTTGGGTGAATTGAGCTTGAGGGAACACAATCGCCGAGACGCTACCGGCGTCTCTGATTTTTAGCGTCTCATGTTGTGCCAAAGCTGGCACGCAAAGTTCGCCTTCGTTGACTTGCCTCGGAGCACAACCTAAGATGTGCCCCAGGTGCCAGCCACCGACTCGCTAATCGACCAAACCGTTGCGCACTATCGCATCGTAGATAAGCTCGGCGGCGGGGTATGGGCGTGGTTTACGAAGCCGAAGACACTCAGCTGCACCAATTCGTGGCGCTCAAGGTCCTTGCTGATGAACTAGCCGCTCTCGAACGATTCCAGCGTTACACGTTAAACTTGCACCGTAAGCACCGAAAACGGCAATCGATGACGGGAATAGTCAATGTCGGCGACTGACCACATCGGGAGACACACAACAAAACTAGAGATAGCCCACGTCCTATTTATGGACATCGTGGGCTACTCGAAACTGCCGTTGGACCACCAAGAGGCAGTCTTGCGCACGCTTCAGGATGTCGTTTCCGCTGCCCCGGAGTTTTTGGAGGCACAAGCGAGCAAGGAAATAATTCGGCTTCCCACGGGCGACGGAATGGCCCTGGTCTTTTTCGAGGATGCGGAAGCAGCGGCGCGATGCGCACTGGAAGTAAGTCGAGCGCTGAAGCCATACCCGGAAATTCTGCTGCGAATGGGATTGCATAGCGGTCCGGTTTATCGGGTAGCGGACATCAATGCGAATCAGAACGTTGCCGGTGGAGGTATCAACATCGCTCAACGTGTGATGGATTGCGCTGACGCAGGCCACATCCTCGCATCGCAAAGCGTCGCCGACATGTTGGGGCATCTGAGCAGTTGGAAAGAATCCCTGCACGATTTGGGCGAAGCTGACGTTAAGCACGGAGTTCGGGTTCATCTCTACAATCTGTACACGGAGGAAGTGGGCAATGCGGAGTTGCCGCAGAAACTGGGGACGGCGCAGAGAAGGTTGGCGGCAATGCGCTCCAAGGCAAGGAGGAAGAAACTTGCGCTTGGAATGGTTGCGGCAGGAGCCATAGCGGCACTAGCTGGGTGGCTTTATTTTGCTCGCAAGGCGCAGGCCCTCACCGACAAGGACACCATTGTGCTTTCCGACTTCACCAACACCACGGGCGATGCGATTTTCGACGACACGCTGAAGACGGCGCTCAACGTTTCCCTGCGGCAATCGCCTTTCCTGAATGTGCTCTCCGACAGCGAAGTGGCGAAGACCTTGCAACAGATGACCCGCCCGGCTGACACGAAAATCACGCCCGGGGTGGCCCGCGAGCTTTGCCAGCGGGCAGGTAGCAAAGCCTACCTTGCGGGGTCGATTGGCAGTCTGGGCAGCCAATACGTGCTGGGATTGAAGGCGGTGAATTGCCAGAGCGGAGACATGCTGGCGCAGGAGCAGATGACGGCGGCGTCCAAGGAAAAGGTGCTGGACACGCTGGGCGAGGCGGCAACGAAGCTGCGCGGCGAACTGGGCGAATCGCTGGCTACGGTGCAGAAGCTAGATGTCCCGCTCGAACAGGCCACGACATCGTCGCTCGAAGCTCTGAAAGCGTACAGCCTCGGCAATAAGGCTGATAACGAGAAAGGCCCCGCCGCAGCCTTGCCTTACCATCAGCGTGCCATCCAGCTTGATCCGAATTTTGCCATGGGCTACGGGGGAGTGGGCAACGACTACGGCAGTCTCGTCGAGCCAGGGCGAGCCAGCGAGTACATCACCAAGGCATTCCAGTTGCGGGAGCATGCCAGCGAGCGTGAAAAGTTGGGGATTGCAGCCTCCTACTATTCGAATGTAACCGGGGAACTGGATAAAGCGGCCGAGACGTATCAGGAGTTTATTGAGAGCTACCCGCGGGATGCCGGAGCGCACAACAGTTTGGGCACCATGTACGGCGAACAGGGACAATATGAAAAAGCCACGGAGATGATGAAGCAAGCCGTGCGCCATGCTCCGGATGTGGCAGCTCTGTACGATAATCTCGCCAACTACACCCTTGCCTTGCGGCGGTTCGACGATGCACGGCAGATTATTCACGAGGCGCAGGCGCGAAAACTGGATGATTTCATACTTCGCGCTGCTCTCTACGCTCTCGCCTTTTTGGGGGCGGACTCCGCCGCGATGGCGGAACAGCAACAATGGTTTGCGGGCAAGCCCGATTACGAGAACTTTGGACTGGCGCTCGCATCCGACACCGAGGCGTATTCGGGTCATTTAGGCAAGGCGCGGGAACTGACGAAGCGGGCCGTGGACTCCGCCATCCGGGTGGACAGCAAGGAAACTGGGGCCATATGGCAGGCGAATGCTGCTCTGCAACAAGCCGCTTACGGCAATGCCGCAGAAGCGCGGCAGTCAGCGGCAGAGGCTTTGAAGCTCGCTCCCGCGAGTCAGGGCGGCGGGGTCGAAGCCGCGCTTGCGTTTGCCATTGCGGGCGATACGGCGCGAGCCGAATCCTTGGCTCAAGATTTAGGGAAACGCTACCCGCTGGATACACAGATGCAATCGCTTTGGCTGCCCGCGATTCAGGCGCAAGTGGCGCTGAACAAAAAGAACCCGGCTGCCGCCCTGAATACCCTGCAAGCCGCTTCAGCCATCGAGTTGGGGCAAATGGCGTTCATCGCCAATATTTCCTGCCTCTATCATGTGTATGTGCGCGGAGAAGCATACTTGGCAGCCGGACAAGGCAATGCTGCCGCCACCGAGTTTCAGAAGATTCTCGACCACAGCGGAATCGTCTGGAACTGCTGGACGGGAGCGTTGGCGCATCTGGGAGTGGCTCGTGCGAACGCTTTGCAAGCGAAAACGTCGCAGGGCGCGGATGCCGATGCGGCCCGCGTCCGGGCGCTCGCCGCCTACAAAGATTTCCTCGCGCTGTGGAAAGACGCCGACCCCGACATTCCCATACTGAAGGAAGCCAAAGCGGAGTATGTGAAGCTGCAGTAGCCGAGTGGCTCTCACCCGCCAACGAACTGCCGGTTTGCTGAACCGACAGGGCACGAAGTTACTGATGGATTTTGAGCGTCGTCAGCACCAAAACTACTACGAATTTACTACAGTGATCCGTTTTGAAGCGTTCCGCCCGAACGACCAAATCGTCGGAACCTCTTGAAACTAAAAAGGGTAAGGATGGTGCCGGCGGGGGGAATCGAACCCACGGCCTAGGGATTATGAGGCTACGGGTCTCACGTCGGCGTTCGTATTCTCAGTAGGTTAGATAGGCTCGAAGTCGGCATTGACTGGCAAGTTTGGGCAGCTTCGGCGGGCTCTGTGCAACCGATTGTGCAACTACAGAAGCGCCACCGCCGGGCTCCCGAAATGCAGAATCAGCGATGCGGGAGAGCCACAGGAAAGGTCACGAAGCTGCTGCGCTGGAATTGCTATGGTAATGGAATCATCGGAAGTGACCGGTCGGCGGTTACCCGCTCTATTAGCGTGGTCAGAGTATTCCGATAAAGGATTGGTTTTCTATAAGGAGAAGACGTGGACGTTCAGAAGCTCTTTGAACGCTACAACCGCAAATATTTCGATGGGAAACTGCCACGCTACAACATCGAAATTTCTAATAAGTATGCGACAAGCCGTTGTTGCAAGGCCAAGCGAACTATCTATCTGAATGAAAAACCGGAAAAAATGAAAGTGGCGTTGTTGCATGAAATGGCTCATGCAATTTCTAGAAGTGGACACGGGCCCGGTTGGCGAAATCAAATGGCGCGATTACAGAGACTCGGAGCTCCGATTCCCAAGAGCGAATATCAAAGCTATGCACGCCGGAACAGGGTGGACCCGCGCAGAGAATATCTGGATGAAATTGAAATTGCGGCCATGGACGCAAGCGAGCTGCCGATACACGAGCTTGTTCAGAGTTTCTGTTACGACAAGGGCTTTATTACATGAAGGCGTAGCTGAGACAGCGGGAGAACGCAGATTTCTACGGGAGGCTTTGAAAGTGGCAAAAGAGGCTAGAGCATTATTCGAGAAGGCTAAGGGCGGTCCAGAAGTCAAACGTTCTGAAGTGCATTCCCGAGAAATGAAAGCAGGCCCGGTAGAACTCTAAAGGAACTCTCATTTCGCATGTGGGATATGGCGTTACCGTGAATCTCGCGTATGCCGTTGACGAAGACTCCCGGCTGAATCCCGCCGTCACGTACTATCCACAGCGCCGTTCCAAGCACCGCAAATCCATTCTGCCCTAACTATTCAACGACCGCCGACACCGAGTCCAGCGGCCATGCTGCCTCCGACCCTTTTATGAAGGACTGTGCCACGAGTTCGGGCGGGAATCCGGACGGGAATGTGGTCTCAGCCATTCAGTTGTGACCGTCCCCAATTTACGCTGAAGAGTACTGGGGGAAAAGCTGCGTTGCCCAATTTGCGCCGGTAGCCTTCCAGCGCGCCGATTGGAATTTTCGTGCCGCGCAGCCCTTTTCTGATGGTTACAACGCTACCAGAGCCTTTTGCACCACCCACACGCGCATATCTGCGAGCGCCCTGCGCCGAGTGAGGCGATTTCGGCATCCCTAGTCAGAAGCTTGCCTGAGAATTAAACCCCAGCTATACACTCCACGTCGCACGTGGGATTCAGTAGCGCCGCACGATGACTTGAAAGCCCTCGTGGTTGAGCGCCAGCTTAGCCAAGTGCCCGGATTGGGCATCAGGATACGGTCCCACTTCAACGCGATAAAACTTGTCGGCAGTAGGTTCCAGAACGAGCACAGCAAAACCCTTCTGCCGAAGCGTATCTGCCATCGTGAGAGCGTCGCTCTCACGCGGCGAAGCTGCCACCTGCAACAGAATGGAACCGTGCGGAATGAGAGACGCGCCATGCGACGCTGGCTGGGTAGGCTCAGCTGCCGCTTCTGACTGCCTGCCGCTTACCGGCGCAGTTGGCACCTCTGGCCGACGAAGCTCGTAATGCCCGGCTCGTTCATGGAGGACGCGGGTTCCGTAACCCAAAGCGAAGAATACGGCACACATCATCAGAAGGACTAACCAGAGACGTAGCTTCTGTCGGGTGCCTACCATTGCTCGTTTCGCGAATCTCGCCCACAAAAGGCCAGTTACTACGGTAGGCTAACACGGGATGCACTAGCCACGCGAAACGTCCAGACTTCGGTTCGGACGGCCAAATATTCGAACGAAGATGCCAACAAAACTAATGGGTTTCACCTTGGCGGCTCTCTTGTCGCTCGCACAAGCAGCTCCTGTGCAGGTGAAAGTGGAAAGCCATTCGCTCGGGGAACCTGCCGAACAGTTTTTCTCGGAGGGCAAGGAAGGAGTGATGCTCAACGCCTGCACGACCAAGGACTTCGGGAAGGTGAATCGCACGATAAAGAAAACAGCGAAGGAATATTGTGGGTCGCTGTCAAACACTCGGCAGCGCATGGTCGGCGGCGAAAGTGGTGATTACAAATACGTGGCTGTTGAAAAAGTCGGTTTTTCTGAAAAAAGTAGAAAATCGGGTGATAGAAAGTGTCCAGGAGACTGAGAAAAATCGTTTGCAGAGCTTCCTAACGCGAAGCAATTTCTACGAATTCTTGATGAGCGAGTTTTTCAACAGCCACAGGGATTATCACTACCTATCTCAGTCTGAGATAGCTGGTTCTATAAAAGGGGATGTCAACAAAAAAGCTTCTCCTTCGGCTGGTAGCCGAGAAGTTTTTTGTCTCGATATCCAGCCCACTGTTTGCAGATATGGCCCTCGATCGCTCGAGAGGTTCTTCTCTGGCTTGCTCTTCCGTTCCCTCGGTTTCATTGTCTCGTGGTGACAGCGCCGTCGATTCTTGAAACTTGGCAAGCGATTCGATTTCGTGGCAACCATGGTTCTATCCGAGGCTCGTAGCCTATCGCTATTTCTGGTTCTCCGAGGGGGCATAGCGTGAGAACGGTGACTCGGTGCCGAAGCACACAGGGTCGAACCAGCTATCTGATACTCCCCTCGAACCGAGCGTCTCAAGAACCGACCACCACCCAGGAAAATGGAACGAGCTCTCTGCCAGAGACGCTCAAGCTGCTTGCCGATGTAATTCGTTGGCGTCGAAACACACTCCTTTCTTCCAAATCGTCAAAGTGATCGCTGCAATCTTCCGTGCCAGGGTGAGACGCGCCATCGCCGGCCTCCTCCCTTTAGCCAGAAGCCCGGCGTAAAACTCCTGGAACGGTCCTGGTCGAGTGCTGGCGGATATCGCGGCACTCTTGAAGATATTTTTCAGATCGTGATTGTGGTTCTGGTTCAGGCCTAGCACGGTGACTCGCTCCCGGTTTCGTCGCAGTTGCCCTTTCACAAAGCGGTATTCGCCGCTGTCGTGAGTCTCGAGTCCGAATCCGCTATAGGCCCACAGCTGTCGCTTGGTGCGAAAACGATGCGGTGTCTCCAGCAGCGCAACCAGCAAGGCGGAACGAATCGGACCCAGATAAGGAATCTGACGCAGTAATTTCACCGCATGATGTTTGCGGCTCTCCACCAGCAGATCGCGTCGCGCTCCCTGCCGCAACGGCTCCAGCGCATCCAGTTGCTGGTAGAGCCGCTCGGCTCGCAGGCGAACTCCCGGTTCTACGATCTTGGCTAACCATTCCGCACGATGGCGCGGTCGATACACGGCTGCCCCGGCACAAGGTATAGCCCAGCTTCGGTACACGGCCTTGATTCGACTCATCACCCGCGTCAGATCTTTGGTGATCGTCAGATAGCTGCGGGCCAGCTCCTTCAAAGTGCGTACCCCGTTCTCTCCGTGGTAGATCGGGGAGAGATGGTTGCCGCGCAAGAGTTCGGCCAGTTTCCGAGCATCGATACGGTCACTCTTGCTGCCATCCTTTAATAGAGCATTTTTTCGAGGATCGCAGACTAGGACATTTGCGACGTGAGGCTTGAGCAGGTCATACAACCAGGCGGCAGAAGTTCCTTCTTCGAAAGTCACCAGCAAGCTGCCGCACAGCCCGCCGATGAACTGCAGAATCGTGGCCGCTTTCGTTTCGAGGATGGACTCCAGGATCAACTTACCGGCGGAATCCATGACGGCAACTGAGATCGTTGCCTGGTGAACGTCCATGCCAATATACTTTGCTTGGTTCATAACGGCGCTCCTTTCGGTAGGTGGTGATGCGAACGATCAAAACCTACCGCAAAGTGGGCGCCTTTTATATTGCGTGCGAAGAGGATTTATCAACATCTATCAGGATTAGAACTTTTCGGTCGCTTCGTCGAGCCGGACCGGCCTGATTAATCTACAATATGAGTTGGCAAGACATAAATAAACCGTATGAGCAACCGCGTTCATCATCTACTAGTTGCAGTTTTTCTGCTGACGCCGACGGCTTGGGGTAATGAAGTCGGAACCAAATCACTTCTGGAACATGAGAAGCTCGGGATCGACAAAATCGCGCAGCTTACGGCGAGTGAGCACTCCACGATATTGTTCACAGTGGCTGATTACCTCATCGGCTACGCGAAGGATGGGCGCGTTGGCTGGATTGATTCCAATCGCAAAACCAACCGTAATGAATGTGGTTGGCCCCACCCAGCTCTCTCGCATGACGGACTGCGTGTGGCGTTCGTATCAAACAGCGAAACGCTAGGTCGCTGCCGCATTGTAATCCACGACATACGAACCTCGATGGAGAAGGTACTGACAGAGACATCGGATGATCCAGGTGAAATATCGTGGTCGTGGGACGATGCTGAAATTGCATATTTCGAGAATGGAATCTCGGCCATCTCAGTCCGGGATGACGTTAAGAGGGTGCTACTTGCTTTTCCTTCCGAGAAAATAGGAAACCATGAATTTGAATTCTGGGTTTGGTATCCCATGCAGTGGCTGCACGACGGCAGGGGTTTGGTGGTTGAGTTGAATACAGATATTCCAACTAGGACGGCGGGAACGTACAGCCAGCAAGCGAATCTGTTGATCATCAGGGGCGGAGAAGCTCATGTATTAGATATTGGCAGCCAACCCGCTGTTTCACCGATCTCAGATCAAGTCGCCTATTATGATTCCGAAGGTATCGCCGCAATCAATGTTGACATGAAGGAAAAGAAAGTCCTCGACAAGGCTCCCCGCACAATGCTGTTCTTCAAAGAAGAGTTATTTGGAAGGATTGTTTGGTCGCCTGATGCAAACCGATTGTTTTTTGGCACGATCGTCAGCGAGAATCGTAGCGACAATCTGTATTTGTTAGATGTGAAGTCAGGCCATAGTGAGCAGTTCTTGTCGCATACTTCCATCATGATCAGGGGCTGGCGTTAGATGGAACAGCCATCTAACGCCTGTCTCCGGATAGATGTTGGTAACAGGGGTGGCTGTTGAAAAAGTCTTCGTGAATATGAACGGAACTGTTGCAGCAACGTCTATATGAGCAAGCGTTCTGCCGATGCTCTTCTTCATCGCCATTCACGGAGGCTTGCGGATTATGATGGGACAACACTCCCGTTCCGAGTCGCTGTTCTACTACTTTCGCATTGAAGATCAGGTTCCTGAAAACCATTTGCTCCGTCTCATTGACCGGCACATCAGCTTCGATTTCGTTCGTGAGAAGCTGAAGGACTCCTACAGCGATACGGGCAGGCCCTCGATCGATCCGGAACTTCTATTGCGCATCCTGCTGATCGGCTATCTCTATGGCGTCACCAGCGAGCGCAAGCTAGTCGAGGAGTTGCAGATGCATCTGGCCTGGCGCTGGTTTACCGGACTCAGCTTCGATCAAGAGATTCCCCATCACTCCACGTTTTCCAAGAACCGTCATGGACGCTTTCAGGAGTCGAACCTCTTTCAGCGGCTCTTTGAAGAGATTGTGGATCGCTGCTTGGAAGCTGGGTTGGTCGAGGGCGAGCACCTGTCCGTGGATGGCAGCTTCATTCCCGCGAATGCCAGCCGGTCGAGCCGCATCCCGCGGGAGCAGTTGACGGAAGTGGCCCACGTGAAGGGCACGGTGCGCGAGTACTTGGCGGACCTCGAGCAAGAAAACCCGATCGAAGAGCCGGCCCATCAACAAGACCAGGTATCGACGACGGATCCGGATTCAACCTATTCAACCAAGGGCGATCGTCGGGCGGAGCTGGGGTACTTCAACAACTATCTGATCGACAACAAGAGTTGCGTAATTGTTGGCGTTCAGGCCACATCCGCTCGACTGAGCCAGGAAAGTGCGGCGGCTCGCGAGATGATCACACGGTCAGCGGAGAGACGCGGGCGCTTCCCCCAGTCGGTTGCCGCCGACACGACCTATGGGAACGGTGAGCTCTTGGCCTGGTTTGAGGAACGAAACATCACTCCCTATATTCGCGTGAAAGAGAGTCCTGCTCCCAAAACCAACTTGTATGGGATTGAAAAGTTCATCTACGTTGCCGAGACGAACAGCTATCAATGTCCGGAAGGAAAGCGACTAACGTACCTTGGGGTGAATCCGCGCAACCGAAACCATATCTACAGGGCAACGCGAAAACGGTGTCGGGAGTGCTCGCAGAAATCGCAGTGCACCACCGGCCACTATCGGCAGATCGCGATCCATGTCCACGAAGCGGCACGACAACGGGCACGAGAGCGAACCACCGTTCCGGCTTTCGCGGCAGCGCAACGCCAACGCCGGAAAGTAGAAGCACTCTTTGCGGAGTTGAAGAACCAGATCGGACTGCGCAGGGTGCGTTTGAGGAGAATGAAGCATGTTCGCGAACAGTTCTTTCTCGCGGCTACAGCCCAGAACCTGAAACGACTGGCTCGTTTCCTAAGATCCAGATCTCTAGAATCAGCCACGGTGCCGATCTGAGATAGAAAAAAGAAAGCGATACCCCGCAGGAAAATCACCCCAGATCAAAACTCCTGCCAGCGGGCGAGTTTTTCAACACCCACAAATACGAACTCAGCACCGACGAGACAAAGACAACGACGTACATGTTTGTAGCCGGAGAGTTTGTGGCTGCCGAGATTCTCTTCGTTGCCCTGACATGGAGAACAACAACCAAGGCAAGTCATTTGCGGATGTTTTCAGTGGTCTAAAAGCAACTTACGGACAGCCGACCAGCGAGACCATCCTGCCATATCACAACGTATATGGTGCGAGCTTTGAACGGCACCAGAAACTCTGGCTCACTGCGAGCTACACCATCCAGATGGATGAGCAGCCCGGTGCCCACGGCTGGACAAAGGTAGATGTTTCAACGCGGGAGATGTACGACAAGAAAAAAAGCGAAAGCGTGAAACCGCCTCCAAATCCGCTGAACTAACTCTCGGTGAACCCGTTTCTCTTCGCTTCCCTCCTGATGCCCGCACTATAATGCGCTCGCAAATCTGGACGGGCAATGAATGCTTCTTTCGAGCAAACGCTAGTTGAAGTCTGGCGACAAGTTCTAATTGAAAACGCCAACGTGGTGGAGCTGGATGGAAATCGCTATCCAGTCCGCATCACTCCCCGGAAAAGCTTGCGACAGTTGGATTTCGTGTTTGACGGGAACGAAATTCGTGGCCTAGAGCAAAACCCGAACACGAAATCACGTTGGGCACAACTGGCTCGGGCTGGCAAAGAAGTGATGCAGTTCCTCAACGACGGTCGCTACGTCGCGAATGTCGTGGACGGGAAAGTAATTTCTTATGGGCGCGGAGCAGATGGATGATGTCCTACAGTGCAAACATGTCCCTTTGGCGGGAATTCCACGAACACAAATCAGGAAATGAAGGGAAAGCACCCGAAGTGTATGGCGGATGCAAAGCGGGACGCCACAGTGCGGTGTTTAAAGGGGGATAGCAATGGTGGATAAGAAGCACCTTCAGGGCAAAACGGTAATCATCAAGATAAATGGTCTTTCCAGAACTCTGCAGGGAACTGTCACTCACGTTGATGATGACGGGTTTTGGATTTCCGGTGACGCAATCATCGCTGAGATAGCGGACGCTGGAGGCTTACAGATAGCATTAAACACTCCGGCGGTTTTCGTGCCGACCGTTCAACTACTTTGGTTAATTGCCTCAAATGAGTAGCGGCTTTCAAGGTAGGTCATGAGGTTGCCCTGTTTTGATGGGTTCAAAGCTGCCCGCGATTTCTGGACTACCCGCACAGGCACATCTGCGAGCGCCCTTCGCCGAGTGAGGCGATGGGAGGCGGCTCCCCGCTGAAAGCTGACGCGGTTGTGAAGTTGAAAAGATAGGTGCTATTGCACACCCGGCGGAGGTGGGAGCTTATACACCTCGCTAGGAATTGGTTCAGTCGCAACGAATGTCTGAGCCAAAATTTTCCACTTTCCAGATTGCTTTTGCCACGTATCAACCGCTACAAATTTCGCGTTCGGAACGTCATAACGCGCATCTTTGTGGCCGGTGGCGTTGTATGTACCTGAATATGTCACGATGGCAGTGTCGCCAGAAATTCTCACCTTGATGTCCTGAATTTCGACGCTCGCCTTGATGTCCGGGTCGGCCTTTCTAACCCCTAGAGTCATTTTCTCCATATCTGCCGGAGTCTGGTCGCTAACGTGACCCAACGGGTCCACGCTCACCACGTGCTCCGAATTAACCTTCTTTCCGAACGCGATATCAGCGTCGCTCGTCCCGGCGTGCTTCGCGCCTTCAATTTCCAGCTTTTTGAGAGTTTCCTCGTCGGAGGACTGGGACGAAGTTCGGGTCGGACAAATCATCACCAACAACAACGGTAGGCACAGCAAAGAGAGTAGTTGTTTCATCGAGGGACTCCTTTGCGCTGGAGCCTAACATACAGTCCCGCCCAACGCGATTAGTCATTGCCCCTGCGTTGGGATGACTCGCTGCGCAGATTTTCTGGCGCGGGGATACCTGCGAGCGCCCTGCGCCGGAGTGACGTGATGGGAGGCGGCTTCCTGCTAAGAGAACAACTCTGTTGTTAACCTTCCTCTGCGCGTTCCATGTCTTTGTTTAGCAAGCGGCACTAGAACTTATCCGAATCAATCCACTTTTCAACCTCATCGGCAACCAAAAAAGAATTTGTGGGCTTTGCCGCAAACCGTGCCTCCAGTTCATATGCGTTCATTTCCAGCGGGATGGCTTCATAAGAGCCACCACCAAGGAAGCCCCGGACGTACTTGGCCGCGAACTCAATCAATCCTAGCTTCTGGTACTGAACCACGTGAACCAACTCGTGAAAGAGAACGCTGTTCGTGAACGGCTCGTGGGAGACCACCGTGTCCACGAACGTGATTGCTGTCATGAACGCGAAGTTCGGCAGCGAATCGGCTTCGAACCCCATCCTCACAAGTTTCCCGTAGAAGGGTGGGTTGCCGACCCAATCCCCGACAAGAACTGCCAGTCTCGCAGCTTCTAGCGTGGACGCCGGAAAGAATGGGCGCATTGCCGCCAGTTTATTGGGGTCTAAGGCTAGGGCACTGGGTCTGTAAGTCTGGCGTTGCCGTTCGATATATTCCGTGACCCGCTGAATGACCCGTTGAATCTGCGCGGGATTGAGTTTGGGCAAGGGCATCGTGAACCTCAGGTTGTTCAGCACGCTATCGTGCGTGCGTTCTCGCGCCCACCTCCAGCTAATGCCCGGACTATAATCCGCTCGCGAAACAGAACGCGCCAATGAAGCCTTCCTTCGAGCAAACGTTGGTTGATGTATGGCGACAGGTTCTAATTGAAAACGCCAACGTGGTGGAGCTGGATGGAAATCGCTATCCAGTCCGCATCACTCCCCGGAAAAGCTTGCGACAGGTGGATTTCATGTTCGACGGTAATGAAATTCGCGGTCTGGAGCAAAACCCGGATACGAAATCACGTTGGGCGCAGCTGGCACGGGCTGGCAAAAAAGTGATGCAGTTCCTGAGCGAAGGACGGTATGTGGCGAACGTGGTTGATGGAAAACAGACGCTGTATGGCAAATGAAGCAGGACAATCCCGGCTCTTCATTTTCGCGGTGGTACAATCCGGCAAAGGAATCTCCGAATGAAACCCGCCACCAAAGAGGATGAAACATGAAGCTCGCATATGTAATTGAGTTTGTCAGTGACATGAATCGTGCAGTGAAATTCTACCGGGACGTGCTTGGCTTCCAGCTAAAGTTCGAATCTCCCGGCTGGAGCGAATTCGTAACGGGGGAAACGACGCTCGCCCTGCATCCGGCCTCTCAAAAGAATGCAGCTGGAACCATTGAATTGGGGTTTCACAGTTACGGATGTTCAAGAGTTCCACAAGGAGATGGGTGCAAAAGGAGTGCAGTTCACGATGCCGCCCACGAAGCAGGATTACGGAGGTCTGCTAGCGCGGTTCGTGGATTCGGAGGGCGGACATTCTAGCGTCGGCACAAGTAGTTCGTGACACAAGCGTAGCTCCGCGCCCTGCGCTACAGTTTTTTCTCCCAATTCTTTTCGCTTGCAATCGGCTTTGCACGGGAGTAAACCGAAATTGAAGTGGCTAGTGCAAGGAGGAAGTTACCGGACAATGGCTCCACCCTGCCTAGACTCTTGACATCCGTTTACACACCGCTTTTGCGGTGCGCTACCGCCAGCGATGCTTGTAAGTTCGCCTGCGGGCTACGGACTAAGCAAACGGGGAGCTGCTCTCAGTTCCCCGTTTTGCATTTTTGGGCTAGCTTCAGCTTACGCTTTGGAACCTTTCTTTCTTCGCTCCACCCACCGTTTCTTCATCAGTTGTGACAACCGCTTTCTACCCGCCGGGGTGAGACGGTCACCCTTCTTTTTGCTGCGAGTGGCTCGATTGGGAAAAGCACTCGTCCTTGCAGCGGAATTTGGTGAATGGCCGTCCAATGCTGCTATGGCTAGATTAAGTCGGTCTCTTGCCCTCTTCAGTTCCGCTACGATTGCTCCTGTATCCAAGGTGCTCTCCTTTGGCCGCTACTCGTACAAGATTTTGAGTCCGCTTCCGTTGGAGTTTTAGGACCAAGCCGAAGCCAACCAGCGCAACTGACAACGGCGTTTTCCACAGTTTTCGACAGTTTTCCACAGTTTTATACGTACCGGTTCTTGCTAAGAAGGGCACTTGAATAGCAGCATACCGGAGCTTCGGCGGCTTACCCGCCGCACTCGCGTTGTTTCGGGCCAGCCTCTTGCGTTGAGAGTTCTAACCCGCACAGGAACCGCAGGAGTGCCGATTGGAAGAATTGAATCAACACTGCGAAAAGCGTGGATTCGCGTCCAAGCGATTTCGAAGACGTTGCGGTGGTTGCCGGAGCGGCACATGTCCAGTTATCCGACTTACGCATGACCTTCAGTCGTAGGTTCACTTTGATGTATTAGCGGCATTCCGAACCACTTAGCTTAGTCCGCTACGAATGCACGACCCAGGTCGGCCCTTCAATTCCCTGGGATTCCTCGGATGAGAGGAGTACAACGCTATGACACACTTCTTATTATTTCACCGAGTCGGGCTATTGGCGGCATTGCTGTTCGTTGGTATCGGCTCGGCTCTTCACGCCCAGACCGTCACAAACTCCGATGTAGCAAATTCAAATTCCACATTGGGCCGTCACGTACTCACCATGTACGGAGTTCTTCATCAAGAATCAGGTGACAGCCCTCTCGATTTCCCTAGCCCTGAGGTGATATTGGGACACAGGTTGCTCGTCGAAATGGGCACACGAAATGCGACACCTCAAATAGCAAACGACAACCCCTTCATCACTGCAGAAAAAATCAGTTCGCACGCGGATGATGGCGCAGCCACAACTCATAGGTACTTCATCACCGGTCTTGGAACCCTTGGCGGCACAGAGAGTTTTGCCTATGCCCTGAACGGTTTGGGGCAAGTTGTTGGAAGTTCGAGCACAGCAGGCGATGTGTCAACTCACTCGTTTCTCTACAGCAACGGTCGAATGACTGACCTCTTTCCCCTGAATAGCCAGAGTATTCAGACAGTGGGGCCAACTGGCATCAACAACTCCGGTCAAATTGCGAGTGGCCTCATTGTTGGTGGCATTTACTCTCCCGCTCTACTTGATAGTACGACCGGCGCTCTTATTCTTCTGGGCTCTCTTGGCGGTGTTACTTCCTTTGGTTTTAATGGAGTGGCTACCTCCGTTAACAATCTCGGTCATGCTGTCGGCTATTCTTATATCGACGCCATCGACCGGCATGCCTTCCTGTATAGTGATGGTACGATGACAGACATCGACTCTTTCGGGGGTTATAGCGTCGCCTTTGCTATCAATGATGAAGGTGTGATTGTTGGCCTCGCGTCTCCCAATAACGGTCCGGCAACTGCGTTTGTCTACAGCCAGGGCGTCACGACAAGTATTTTCCCCCTGGGAACGGAAAGCGACGCGAGAGGTGTCAATAATCGCGGCCAAGTCGTCGGAGAGTTTCTTACTGCGGACCAAACTGCTTTCCACGGCTTTCTTTACAGCAACGGTGTCATTACCGACCTCGGCTCTCGAAACAGTCCAGAAACAATTGCCTTTGCTATTAACGACCAGCAGCAAGTTGCCGGGACTACATTTGTGCCATTTGAAACTACTTGTTCCGGTGTCCCATGTGTCCAATATGCACCGCACGCTTTCTTTTACGAAGGCGGAAATATGACCGACTTGAATGCGTTGATTCCTTCGGCTTCTGGTTGGGTATTAAGCTGGGGAATGGATATCAATAACAACGGGCAAATTGCGGGCTACGGAGTTCTTAACGATGAGTTTCGTGCTTTTCTTTTGACGCCAGCTACTAGCAACGAGCAATGTAAGGACGATGGCTGGCAGACCTTCGGTTTCAACAGCCCAGGCCGGTGCATCCAGTTCGTTAATACCGGCAAATAGTGCCGGGTAGCTAGCCCCTACGTTCCCGACCGGATAGCTTATTCACAAGGTCGTAGATTTCCTGATACGGCAGCCCAGTCGCAATCGCTACGGAGCGAACCACACAGTTTCCAGCGCTTCCCTTGTAACCAGCCGCGATTCTGCCGCCGTCATTGAAGTGAAATTTCATTTCCTCACTTTACTCCTAGCTCTATCCAGCTGTTCAGCGATTTGAACAATGGACTCGATTACAATGAACGCTGGGCTGCGAAAGGAGGACATCATGACAGAAGAAATTCGTCTGAAGGAAGGAGCGATGGCAGAAGAGATTCGCGTCGTCGAGCACTACTCTGCGTCCATCGCTAACAACGTCGGCGAAGGAGCCCGCGTTCTGGGAGCGCTGCGTGATGCGGGCGTGAACCTTATCGCATTCTGGGGTTATAAGCACGGAGCACGGCGCGCCCACCTCGAATTCATCCCCGAAGACAGCGCGACGTTTGTCGCCGCCGCGAAGAACGCCAAGCTCAAACTGAAGAAGAGCACGGCGCTTTATATTTACGGCGCCGACCGCCCCGGCGCCATTGCCGATATCCTCGCGAAACTTGCGAGGGCGCACGTCAGTGTGGTGGCGTTGCAGGCGGTCTGCGGTGGAGGGGGAGGCTACGGCACAGTCGTGTTCCTTCCACCAACTGCTATTCGCAAGGGTGCGGGCGTCCTGAGTGCCGCGTAGTGCTACTCGGATTTCACTTTTCGAATAGCGGCGGAGATGGCTGTGCGAAGTCTCCGTCATGCGAAAAGCATAGAGCAGAAAGCAGTGTCCTTAGTCTTGCGTCCCTTTTGAAGAACTCGCTACTAGCACTAACACGCCTGTTCAAATGCTTGAAAGTATTCTTCGAGCGATTGGTTGACCCTCTTAAGCAATCGGCGGTTTTCTTCCCTTTCCTCGGCAGAAAATCGGCGGTCAGGTCGGTCGAGGTACGTTAAAAGTTCCTGCTGCGCAAGTTTCATTCCTTCTTCCGCCCGCCTCAAGTTTTCCAACGCTTCTGGGGTTGGCATGTGGCCCTCTTTGGACATTGCGTCTGCGTCACTCACTTCACCATTTCTGGTAATGTAGCACGCCTACGGACCGGGCAACGGCGATGCCGGAGAGCCATCGAACAAGTTGCGAAGCTGTGGAGTCGCGTTGCTTGGCGCGTCGGCATCGCTAAATTTCACGACAGTGGTATGAAGCGTTTTACCTCTACCTCGGCATTTAACTGTTCCCTCCGTCAGTGAGAAAACCGTTCCGAAAGTAGGGTAAACGCCTTATATCGCACGCCAGAACCGGCTGCTAGCATGCGAACAATGGCTTAGGGTCGCTCGATAGCGATTTCTAAAAGAAATTCGCGTGTGACAGTCGCCAGCCCCCCAGCTCGTCCCGCTCGGTGCGGAGGCGAATGACCCGATTCTGCATCCGGTGTAACCAAATCATCGGTGAGAAGTGTGTTCGGTGCGGGACAGAAGTAATAGCCGTCTCCAATGCCGACGCAGTGACCGGCGCGGTTTTCGATTGTCCATCCTGTAGTCACCGTTTTCCGCAAGGCGATGGCGGCGCAACAGGCGGAATGTGCGAGCCGTGCTTTGACGCTGAGTTGCGGAACGCGCATGAGGAGGCGGCAAAGAACCCAGCCAAGACGAGCCTCTGGGCAGGAGACTCTCATCGCAAGGATTGTGAATACAAAACCCTTTCTCAACTGAAAGAAGATTTAGCGAGGTGATGCAATGCAGACGCTGCGCTCAATGCGCTCTATTCGATGGCTGCTCTTAGCAGTCGTGATGCTGTTCATACCACCTCTATCGTTCGGGCAAGTCGTTGGAATATCTATTACTGTCGCGCCCCCATCGCTGCCGGTCTACGTGCAGCCCGTTTGTCCCGGCGAAAATTATATCTGGACGCCCGGCTACTGGGCTTACAGCGAAGACGATGAAGATTATTACTGGGTTCCCGGCACATGGGTGCTTGCGCCTACGCCCGGATTCTTGTGGACACCCGGTTACTGGGGATGGAACAACGGCGTGTACCTATGGAATGACGGTTACTGGGGCCCGCGTATCGGTTTCTATGGCGGGGTAGATTACGGCTATGGATATGTGGGAGAAGGTTATGAAGGCGGATATTGGCGGGGAGACAATTTCTACTACAACCGAACGGTGAATAACGTGAACGTGACCGAGATTCATAATGTGTACAACAAGACGGTGGTCAACAACTATACATCGGTCAACCGTGCCAGCTTTAACGGTCCGGGTGGAATGAACCGGAAACCGACCCCGCAGGAAGAAACTTACGCGCACGAGCAACATACACGGGCGACAGCAGCACAAACCGAACACCAGCACGCAGCGGCTTCCGACCGCAGTCAATTTGCTTCCGTGAACCACGGGAAACCGGCGGTCGCGGCGACGGCAAAACCGGGGAACTTCAAGGGCGCGGGCGTGGTGCCAGCCAAGGCCGCCGCTCCATACAAAGGCGCAACAGGTAAAGGCGCGGCAAACGCTAAGGGCGCAAACACAGCTGGTGGCAGCACGACCGCTAACCGCACCAGCGCTCCAGCACGTACGACTGCGCCCGAACATAACGCCAAACAGACAAACCCCGGTGCGACAAGTGAACACAAGAACACAAGCGCCGGAGCGAAACCGCCAGCGGATGAGAATACGACCCGCACAGAGAGCGCTCCAAAAGCGCAGCCAAAGCACGAGGCCGCACCGAAACCGCAGCCACAACACGAAGCTGCTCCGAAACCAGAGCCGCAACACGAGGCTGCACCGAAATCAGAGCCACAGCACGAAGCTGCTCCACGACCGCAGCCACAGCGCGAAGCTGCTCCGAAACAAGAGCCACAACACGAGGCTGCACCCAGACCGCAGCTGCAACACGAAGCTGCACCAAAGTCGCAGCCGCAACATGAAGCTGCTCCGAAAGGACAGAGCAAACCTGAGGAAAAGCCGAAGCAATAAAAGGGCTACAGCCATCCAGACAACGACCGCGACGAGCATCACCAGGCAACGCGATTCTCTCGATTACCGCGACCCAGCCCGCTGCTCCTCTGAGCAAGACGTGACGATTGCTTGGCACCGCCAGCGATTCGGAACTTTGCTGCAATCGCTCGGAAACTAGCTACCGCTTCGCGCCACGTCGCGCCATGCCCTGCGCCATGCTGAGTAGCAGCTTCCGGTCTCGCTCATCCATTCGCAACAGCGCCCTAACGAGCGACTGAAGTTCGCTGCGCTCCTTGCCACGGCTGCCCCACAACGAGCTGTCATCCCGCCTTGGAAGCTTCGGCTTTACAACTGACTCCTCGTCAGTGAAGAAGCGATAGAGCGGGACTTCCAGCGCGGTGGCGTACTTTTCAAGAGTTTCAACCGAAGGAACCGTGTAGCCATTTTCAACGCGACTAGTGTAAGTGCGAAAGAAACCCGTCCGTTTCTCAATGTCACCTTGGCTCAGATTCTTAGCTTCGCGCATTTCACGCAGCTTTGCGCCGATTTCCATTAGGGAAGACTACACCAGCGGGGCTCAGTGGCGAAAGCTGCGCGACAGAACTTAACTCGCTAGCGAAGCGAGCTTCTTCTTTGCTGACGGTACAGCGTACATACCCGCCTATCCCTGATTGCTTCGAGGAAATCGGGCAAGCTATCATTCAGGGAAGAATCTGGGAGCAGAGGAGGATGCCATGCCCCAATATGAGTATCTCTGTAAATCCTGCGAAAAGAAATTCTCCACCATTTTAACTGTGACCGAACATGACAAAAGCAAGGTTAAATGTCCAAAGTGTGGCGGCACGAAGGTTGAGCAGCAGTGGGCGGCGTTCTTTGCGACGACTTCTAAAAAGAGTTGAGCCCAGTCCTGCTTGAAAAGACGGTTGCAACGGGCGGACTGACATCACCGGCCAACACCGTGCGAGTTTCGCGTCTGGCTCCGGCATCGGGGAGAGCCAGAGCGGGCAGCCAGCGTTTATGAGGAAGTCCTGCACAGAATCGGAGAAAGGTTCGAGCGGCAGCATCTTTTTCATTAGGCGCGTATCTGGATTTAAGCGGATTGGCTCGAGATGAACGCGTCCAAAAAACTTTAGAAGCCGTAGCTAACAGAGTTCCTGTTCTCTATCAGCCTGCCTTTCACCCAATGCACAGGTTTGGAGCGACCGAGGTCGAGATTCTCGGAATAGCCGATTTCCTGATTTTCGAATGGAACGGTATTTGCCTTTGTGTGCCTGACCGGACGGCAACCCCCTACCCTGGGACCGCACAATTCATTGCCAATGCTTCAGATAGCGAAAAGAGACGTGCTGCCTCCCCACCTACGGGTACCACTTCCGTCCCAAACTAAAGACCCAAGAAATTGACGGAACTAGCAGGTACGAAATAGCCCCCATTGGTCCATTAACCGATTCGCCCGCTTGCGGCATAAAAGAACCTGTGACCAGGTCAAAGTCAAAAAGTTTGAGCTTTGCAAATGCACTAGCCGCACTGGCGCAGGCATAGGAATGACGGTGGCACCCGGAGCGGAGTTTGGCACTTCCTATATTCTTGAACGTAGGTCTACGGGCTTGCACAGGCTAGGGGATTCAGCGTGTATGTCAAATGGCGGAAGGGCTGGAATGTACGCAGCCGTTTCCAAGGAACTTACTAACATGCACATACGAGATACTAGAGCTCACGTTTTATTGGCTCTGCTGATATTCATAAGTCTGTCTTTCATGATGGCTTGCGGAGGCGGCGGTTCG
Organism: uncultured Acidobacteriota bacterium; assembly: GCA_963721825.1. Lineage (GTDB taxonomy): Bacteria > Acidobacteriota > Terriglobia > Acidiferrales > UBA7541 > Palsa-295. The sequence goes on from CAVRLE010000009.1 coordinate 198,981, forward strand.
TCTTCCCCAATAGGAATCACGCCCCCGCCTACGACCACGACCGCGCACCCTCATGGCGTGTGGACCACTCTGCCATATTTGATGACAACGAATCCAGTTCACGCATTCTTGATTCACGAGCCACTCTCGTCGGACCAGGCGGAAGGAGTGGGGCCCGTCGGCAAGGTGTTTCTCGTTACGGGTTCCGGCGACGATGAAAACCAGCACATCTATCACTCGGCCATTCTGAATTTGTCTGCCGCCACAATCACTATCGGAACTATGGACTATGACTCGTTCTGTGCCGGTCTGACTATCCTTCCGAACGGGAATCCATTCTTGGCTGGTGGTTCACGCTACGACCCAATCAACTCGCCGGGACAGGAGCTCGGCATCTCCAATACGTCCGAATATGACGTGGACACGAACATGTTTACAGACCAGCAGCCGATGGCTCACGGACGTTGGTACGACACCCTTACGTTGCTGGGTGACGGGCGCGTCATGGCCGATTCTGGATATGACCAGGTCGCCATGAATGCCACGACCGAGATTTTCACGCCAGGCGTTGGTTGGTCACCCGAATTTCCGATGATGTGGAATGACGGCGACGGTGTGACGGTGCCTCCGTTCTATCCGCGCCAGCATGTTTTGCCCAACGGAAAGGTATTCTTCTCAGGTCAAGACACCGACACCCGAATATTCGACCCCGGAGTCGCGAGTACCACGAACTCGGGCTGGACTCATGTTGCCTTCACGAACTACGGCGGCACAGCCAAGAATGAAGTGGACAGGTCGTACGGTTCGTCGGTCTTGCTACCGCTCACCCCGCAAAACGGATACGACCCACGCGTCATGATTCTGGGCGGAGACATTACCAACTCGACTGACACCACCGAAATTATCGACCTTGGCTTGTCCGCTCCAACGTGGCAATGGGGGCCCAAGATGTCGCAGCGCAGGGTTCGAATGAACGCCGTGCTGCTCCCTGATGGCAAAGTTCTCGCGATGGGCGGCTCGGTCATTGATGAAGAGTGGGTGAACTACCAACAGGCCATAGCCTCAGCCAGCCTCAATGCGGACCTGTACGACCCTGCTACGAACACGTTTTCACCGGCAGGAGTCACTGCCTACGCTCACTTGGACCATTCTGTGGCTTTGCTTTTACCGGACGCAACCGTGTGGCTTGCTGGAAACCAAGTACCGCCAGACCTAGGTCAAACAATCTCGTTCGAGCAACACATGGAAATTTATCAACCGGCATATTTGTTCAATGCGGATGGCAGCTTCGCCACGCGTCCCGTAATTGCTGGCGTCCAGGGCGCCGGTACAACTTCGGATTCAACGCCCATCGTAAACTACGGAACGCAATTTACGACGCTGTTACAGGCTCCGGCTGACATCGCGTCCGTCGTTCTTATCCGACCGGGAGCCACGACGCATTCCTTCAACTCAGACCAACGGCTTGTCGGTCTGGTCTTTCAAACAACCGATAACGGCCTTCTGGTGACGGTGCCGTCGAACCACAACATCCTTCCACCGGGATACTACATGCTCTTTCTGGTGAGCAAAGCAGGCGTTCCATCAATTGCGCAGTTCGTAGACCTACAGTGATACCAAGGGAGCTGCTGACATGCATTATTTCATCGGCAGCGGAAGTCTCCATCTCATGGCGAAGCGGCCTCGATTGTCTTTGACGCTCGCGGCGCTTTTAGTGGGCGGCATGTACACGGGGCACAGAATGGTTCACGCAGCGGCTGCCGCGCCTGTACAAGTTTCAGCCAGTAAAGTTTTACCCCCCACGGGGATTCAAAGCAGGCAACATGCGGCAGCGACTGTCGAGGCACAGGTCAGCGTCAAATTTCTCGGTGAATCTCAGGTCAAGAACAGATGACTACTGAAATCCGCCTAGGAACAAGACGTCCGTGCTGTTACTGACTTTCAAAAAGCCCGCTCCGATACTTCTGAAAAAACCGAGACCGTCAGGATAAGCCTTAAAACGAAGAGTTGAATCGTAAGGAATACGGCAAGTTGTCTGCCGTTCGGGTGTTGCTCTTCCGGCTCGACCGCGAGACGAATCCTCGAAAAGCAAACCGTGTTTCGCAACCTGTACGTTGCGGACTAGCTGTTGTCGGTCTCTTCAGTCCTACTCGAATCAATAGGATGCGAACACGGTGGAACTGGCCCTTGCGTACCAGCAGCTTTCTGATGATGACGGTTAATTGTTCGAGTTAGAATTCATGCGCAATGCCGCGCCCACCTCTGATGCCACTCATGTTCGGTGTAGTCCTGTGCATCACCTCCACGACTTGCGGGCAGAAAGCTAATCTCCACGACCGCATAATAGCGGCTGATACCTCAAAATACTGTCTCCCCGACGCATGCTTCAATCCGCATGTGCTGGCCGTGGAAACTGGTTACGACGTGACAACATTTCTTGGCTCCAAGCCCCAACATGCGCACGTCGCGGCCAAGGACCTTGCTAAGTACCTCCAAGCGCTTCCTATTCAAGTTTGGCCGCGTGGTCCGTCAATTGCCATCAGCCCAACAGATGACGTTACAGACCAGCATGCCATTGACCAGAACTTCCTTGCTGCTCAACAGGTATGCCGCTCCATGGGGCTTGAAGTTCAAGTTCTACCGGGCGGCTGAGAATGTGAAATGCAAACCGAAATGTAGGTGGAAGACCTGATTGCTCGCTCCCCCTACGAGCATAGACTTCCCCGCAAACTCAAAGCGCGGTTTCGAGCGCCTCATGGACTGCGTGAGTGTCGGCATCGCCGAAACGCCTGTCCTTGCGACCAGTAGCATTCCAGCATTACCGGGCTCTAATCTATTTCCCGGACACAAGAAACACCTCTCATCAGCCAAGCGAAACATGCCAAGAAGTCCGGGAAGTCCGCTTGGCGAAAAGGAAACTCCTGTGACGGTCAAGAAACGCCCGATGACTGCCGATGGCACAGATGTAGAGCGCCGGAAAACGCGCCGCTTCCCTGTGGTCGTTCCGATAGAGGTGAGCTGGCGCGGAACGGACGGCATCGCGGTCAAGGAGGATGCTGTCGCCCGACAAGTCAATGCCAATGGTGGCTTTCTGAAGATGTCCAATTATCCCGTGTTGGGTAGCAGGGTTACGCTAGCCAACTTTCTTTCTGCGCAGACAGCAGAGGCGAGGGTGCTTGCCGCACCTGATTCGCGCCAAGGTGTCGCGAACGGCATCATCATCGAGCTAATCGTTCCAAACGAAAGCTTCTGGGGCGTGGATTTGCAGGTCAACAAAGCCATCGTCGAACTGCAAAATCTCGAAAAGGCGCTGCAATGCGAGGACATTGACCTTCATCTGGTGCGGGAATACCGCAACGCGGTGGACTATATCCGCACGACTACAGAAACGGTTCAGCGACTGCGGAAGCGCGACTTTCGAGGGGCGGATGACGGCGAACTGCTCTCCGTTCTGGCTACTGACCGGATTCGGCGCGCAATCAATCTCTGCTTGGAAGTGGTCGCTGACCTCGATGCTGGTCGCGTGCGACAGGAATCCCAAAGCGTCGATGAACTCCAGCAGGCGGTCCAACATCTACAGCAACGTCTCAGACAAGGCGGCAAGGTCCAGACAAGCGTTCGGTTGACTTGAGAGCCGGAGAGCCATTCAATATCACGCGGCAGTTTCCAGTTGCGTAGAAACCTGCGGAACCTGAGTAATCATTCGCGTTGGGGTGGCACGAGCTTCCCGCATCAGCCTGCACACACTTGCGCGGGAAATGTGATGCTTGCTCGCAACTTTTGTTAACGACATTCCCGACCTTCGGTCTACCACGACCTGCTCTCTATCAATATTCAGGGGCGTGCGTCCAATTCGCCGCCCTTCGAGCTTCGCTCTCCTCATGCCAGCCTTCACGCGCTCGACGATTAGACTGCGTTCTAACTCGGAAATCGCTCCGATTATCGTTAACAGCGCTCGGCCTAGCGGACCACCCGTGTCGATATTCTCCCGCAGACTGATGAACTGGATGCCGAGGTGGTTCAGCTCATCCAGCACTTCCAAGAAATGACGCACGTTCCTAGCAATCCGGTCGAAGGCAGCAACTAACACAACGTCAAAGCGATGCCGCCGAGCGTCGGTCATGAGTTGGTCAAGTCCGGGTCGCTTGGCCTTCGCGCCAGAAATCACGTCGGTGTACTCGCGCACGACTTCAAGCCCGCGCTGCTTCGCCATTTCGCGCAGGTCCAGCAGCTGAGTTTCTAGGTGCTGGTCTCCGGTCGAAATCCTGGAATACAGTACTGCGCGCTTCATCGTTTATTTTTACTGCCACCCTTCGGTGGCCGTCCTCCGAGTTTGGCCCACTTTGATAGCTGTTTCTTTGAGTGCCTCCGGGCTCTTGTCATCCCGCCCAAGCGTGCCCATGCCCTGCGTTGCTCGGGTGTCGTGCTTCGTGCCCGAGCCTTCCCCCCGAGCTTTCCTAAGGCCATAGCGTTAGGGTTCTTACTCGGCACACTGCTATCTTACATTACGCTAAGTAAGTTTACAAGAGACAAAGAAGGGTTGCGCTCCGCCCCAACCCTTGCAAAACTTGCCATCGCGTTGACTTGATTCCTTGTGCGACCTAAGATGTGCTCCATGTGCCAATCGGATGACGGGAATAGTCAATGTCGGCGACTGACCACACGGAGGGACGCGCAACAAAACTAGAGATAGCCCACGTCCTATTTATGGACATCGTGGGCTACTCGAAACTGCCGTTGGACCACCAAGAGGCAGCCTTGCGCACGCTTCAGGCACTTGTTGCTGCTACCCCGGAGTTTTTGCAGGCACAAGCCAGCAAAGAAATGATTCGGCTTCCCACGGGCGACGGAATGGCCCTGGTCTTTTTCGAGGATGCGGAGGCAGCGGCGCGATGCGCAGTGGAAGTAAGCCGGGGGCTGAAGTCACACCCGGAGATTCCACTGCGGATGGGATTGCATAGCGGTTCGGTCTATCGAGTTGCGGATATAAACGCGAATCAAAACGTTGCCGGCGAGGGCATCAACATCGCTCAGCGGGTGATGGATTGCGGCGACGCGGGCCATATCCTCGCATCGCAAAGCGTCGCCGACATGCTGGGGCATCTGAGCAGTTGGAAAGACTCCCTGCACGATTTGGGCGAAACGGATGTGAAGCACGGAGTACGGGTTCATCTCTACAATCTGTACACGGACGAAGTGGGCAATGCGGAGTTGCCGCAGAAACTGGGGACGGCGCAGAGAAGGTTGGCTGCAATGCACTCCAAGGCAAGGAGGAAGAAACTTGCGCTTGGAATGGTTGCGGCAGGAGCCATAGCGGCACTAGGTGGGTGGTTGCTTCTCCCGCGCCACGCGCACGCGCTCAATGAAAAGGACACCATCGTGCTCTCCGACTTCACCAATACCACGGGCGACACGATTTTCGACGACACGCTGAAGACGGCGCTCAACGTTTCCCTGCGGCAATCGCCTTTCCTCAATGTGCTCTCCGACAGCGAAGTGGCGAAGACCTTGCAGCAGATGACCCGTCCGGCTGACATGAAAATTACGCCCGGGGTGGCACGCGAGCTTTGCCAGCGGGCAGGCAGCAAAGCCTACCTTGCGGGGTCGATTGGCAGTCTGGGCAGCCAATACGTGCTGGGGTTGAAGGCGGTGAATTGCCAGAGCGGAGACATGCTGGCGCAGGAGCAGATGACGGCGGCGTCCAAGGAGAAGGTGCTGGACACGCTGGGCGAAGCGGCATCGAAGCTGCGCGGCGAACTGGGCGAATCGCTGGCTACGGTGCAGAAGCTAGATGTACCACTCGAACAGGCCACTACCTCGTCGCTCGAAGCTCTGCAAGCGTACAGCCTTGCCGTAAAGGCCAGCAACCAGAAAGGCAACTCCGCAGCCTTGTCTTACGACCAACGCGCTATCCAGCTTGACCCGAATTTTGCCCTGGGCTACAACGCGGTAGGCGATGACTACTACAATCTCGGCGAGCTAGGGCGGGCCAGCGAGTACTACACCAAGGCATTTCAGTTGCGGGAGCATGCCAGCCAGCGGGAAAAGCTGAGTATCGCCGCCGACTACTATCGGAATGTAACCGGAGAACTGGATAAAGCGGCCCAGACGTATCAGGAAGCGATTGAGAGCTACCCGCGGGATTTCCGAGCGTATAACAATTTGGGCATCGTGTACGCCGCACAGGGGCAGTATGAGAAAGCTGCGGAGGTTACTAGGCAAGCCGAGCGCCTTGCGCCGGATGAAAGTAACTATGGCAATCTCGCCAACCTCACCCTTGCCTTGCAGCGTTTTGAAGAAACGCGGCAGGCCATCCACGAGGCGCAGACGCGAAAACTGGAGGATGTCATAGTGCACAATGCTCTCTACGCTCTTGCCTTTCTCGCTTTGGACTCAGCGGCGATGGCGCAACAGCAACAGTGGTTTACGGGCAAGCCTGAAGAGAACTTTGGACTGGCGCTCGCATCCGCTACCGAGGCATACGCTGGTCATGTGGGCAAGGCGCGGGAACTGACCAAGCGGGCTGTGGACTCCGCCATCCGGGCGGACAGCAAGGAAACTGGAGCCACATGGCAGGCGAATGATGCTCTCGAACAAGCCGCCTACGGCAATGCCCCAACAGCACGGCAGCTGGCGGCAGAGGCTTGGAAGCTGGCTCCCGCGAGTCAGGGTGTGGAGAGCGAATCCGCACTTGCCTTTGCGATGGCAGGCGACACGGCACGAGCCGAGTCCCTAGCGCAAGATTTAGGGAAACGCTACCCGCTGGACACACAGGTGCAGTCGCTTTGGCTGCCTGCGATTCAGGCGCAATTGGCACTGAACAAAAAGAACCCGGCTGCCGCCCTGAATACCCTACAAGCTGCTTCCCCTATCGAGTTGGGGCAAATTCAGTTCGTCACCAATATTTCCTGCCTCTATCACGTATATGTACGCGGAGAAGCGTACTTGGCAGCCGGACAAGGCAGTGCTGCCGCCACGGAGTTTCAGAAGATTCTCGACCACAGCGGAATCGTCTGGAACTGCTGGACCGGAGCGCTGGCGCGGCTCGGAGTGGCTCGCGCGAATGCTCTCGAAGCGAAAACCTCGCAGGGCGCGGACGCCGATGCCGCCCGCGTTCGGGCGCTGGCCGCCTACAAAGATTTTCTCATGCTATGGAAAGACGCCGACCCCGACATTCCGATTCTCATCGCAGCGAAAGCGGAGTATGCGAAACTGCACTAAATAATTTGCCTATCTAGACGGCGGGACCAATCATTCGGTGCCGCAACCGGCCTAAGATTCGATTCAAAACATGGCCGCGTCCAAGGCTTGACAGTATAGGGGGACGCCGTCCGTCGATTTTTTCCAGTGCTTTGCGAATGCGTATGTCGTGGCCTGCCGAAATAAATCCCCTTCGAAGCGTTGACATCGCTTCGCCATCACGTCCTGCTTGGTGATATACCTCGGCGAGGTTCAAATAGAGCTGCGCGTGGTTCCACTTTATTTCGAGAGCTTCCCGGCACAGCTTCTCACCAGCAAGATAACGCTTCTCGGCCACAGCCGAGAGCATGCCTACATACGAGAGAAAAAAAGGATTTTGCGGCTCAGCCTTAAGAGCGCGGCGGATGTGCGCGAGTGCGATGCCCTTGTGTTCATCATAAAGATGTCTTAGGCACTCTGCGAATTCTGCGAGCCCTACACCAGTCGGCGCGTGCGGTCCCATCTCGTCTAGCATGACGCTGTCCCCCTAAGACGAGCATTCGAACTAAGCTCGGAGACTAACGCCATCTGTCGAGAGGGGTACGCGTCCGGTGCGGTCAATTTGCTCAAAACTCTACTGTCCTTAGGACAGGCGAAGTGTTAGCGAAGGAAGTATTCGTCCAGATGCAGAACGCCACAACGTGCAGGGTTTTTGGCAGCCTTTCACGGAAGTTTTTTGATTGGGGAACCTTTCAGAGACCAATTGCCTTGGAAGCGACCGCTTCTCCATGAGCCGGTGACTTCTTTCGCTGCCGTGCTTTTCAGCATCTCTGCCAAGGATTCCACATTCAAGCTTGCGGCATCGGCGGTCCAAGTCCCAGAGAGCAACTGTCCTATCATTGGGCGAGCCGTCCACGTGCCCTGCCAGTGTTGGCCCGTTTTCTGCGCCGACCACGTTCCCTCCAGCAACACGTCACCAGCGTCGTTCACAAACGTCCTTGAACCGATTGCGCGATTGGGGCTGCGAAGTGAAATCTGCGCGGACCATGTGCCACGAAAAATCTGGTTGGGACCCGCTGTGGCCGTCCATGAGCCAAGCAGGACTGGTGAAACCTGCTGAGCGAGAACGCAGAAGCCCACAATCAGGCCACAAATCAAACTCCATATCTTCATTCCGACACCACGCGGATGCTATCACGTCGCTGAAAACGGCGGGCGCACACATCAGACGCGAAACATCTCGCACCGATGAGACGATGTAGGTTTATCGGGGCATCATTGAACCGGAATGCTGTAGTGCGACGCAATCACCTGCCATCTGCCATCAATGTTCATCCAGATGTCAGTCAGTCGGTCATGGTATTCGTAGGGCTTCCCTTTTACTGTCCCTTTCTCGTGATATGCCCCAGTTACCACAACTGTGTTTCCATGGCTGTGAACTTTCAGGTCCGACATTTCAGAGATTTCTACAGCTGTCGTGCCACCACCTGTATGCGCAATGTATCCAGCCTTGCTGTATGTACTGCCGTTCTCAACGGTGATAATGAATTCGTCGGCTAGCAGGGAGTTCATAGTCGCGATGTCGCTTCGCTTGTACGCTTCATTCCATTTAGCCTCAAGCGCGAGCACCTTGGATGCAGCATCAGATTTCTGCTGAGCCACTGAAAACAACGTAGTCAAGGATGCAAGGGATAGAGCCGCCACAAAACATAGCCGCAGTTTAATCATTTTGCGCATTCGCAGACATTCTCTCGCCCGCTTGCGTACTACTCAAGAAACAATCCAGCGGCGTATAAGCAATCCGGCACTACCACCTGTGCAACATCGCGGTTGGTCTGAAATGTTCGCATCTTGAGAATCCCGTGGAGACTTGCTAGGTTCTCCCCATGACCATCGTGCCTCCTACAGAATTGAGGCCGGAGAATCGCCGACGCAGTAAGCGTCTCAAAGCGCGCGTTCCGGTGGTGGTTCGATTCCAGACTCCCGACAAGCATTCGATATCCGAAAAAACGCACACCATAATTGTGAATAACCACGGAGCGCTTATACTCCTCGCGGCTGCGGTAGAGATGCAGCAGATTATCCGCCTAGAAAACGTAGCTTCGGGGGAGGAATTGCTCTGCCGAGTCACTAGCTTAGGTCCCAGCTTCATGGGTAAGACGCAGGTTGCGGTTGAATTTGTTATGCCGATGCCCGGCTTCTGGGACAAACGAATTTAAAAAGGTTAACAACCTGATGGGAGAAAAAGAACTAAGAAGCGCGGAGCAGAGTCACTTCTGTCAGGCCGTGTCGCGTGACGACGAGCCATGCCAGCATCCAGCCCCGGTTCTTTGTACGACGGCAGGTGATTCTGCGAGACTCACACCGAGCATGAGGAGTGGCATTAAATTTTTGCTCAATGTTGATGAGCCGTACGGCAGCCAGTTTGGCGCAATCCTAATTTCAACCAAAACGATGAAATCGTATCGAGCAGTTGCGCGACATTCTCAATCTCCATCGCCATGAATCGCTACCTGGTTCCGTCCTAGATTCTTCGCCGAGTAGAGCGCTCGGTCAGCTTGATTCAGGAGCGTGTTGAAGTCCGGCACGAGTTCCCCGCTGGAGCCGGATACGCCGAAACTTGCCGTAACGCTAATGCATCGGTCGCCGAACGCGAACACATGTTCCTCAAGTGCCAGCCGTATGCGGTCCAGCACGACACGAGCTTGGTTCGCATCAGCGTGGGTAAAAATGATAAGAAATTCTTCACCCCCAACGCGACCGCACATGTTGGAGCGGCGGGTATTGCTTCTTAAGATTTCAGCCAACTTCTTCAGCACCATATCACCGGCTTCATGCCCGAAGGCATCGTTGACGTGCTTGAAGTTGTCTAGGTCAGCCAACGCGACGCACAGCGAATACCCATGCCTTCTCGCACCGCTTATTTGCTGACGGGTCCATTCCTCAACAGCACGCCTGTTCGGCAAACCCGTCAGCGCGTCGGTAAGCGCCAACTCTTCGAGCAACCGATTCTTGGCTTCAGTCTGTCGCTGCAAACTGATTATTCGCTGACCGACTTGAGCCCGAGCTAGTAATTCATCGGCATGGAATGGTTTCGTCAAATAATCATCTGCACCAGCACCGAGCCCTTTCACCACGTTTTCTGTCTCGGAGACGCTGGTCACGATAATGACGTATGTGTACGAACCTTCAGAACTCGCTCTGATTCGTCTGCATAGTTCTATGCCGGTGATATCTGGCATCACCCAATCCGTTATCACCATTTCGGGACGCTGCTCGTGGAAAAGCTTAAGGGCTTCAAGGCCGTTCTTCGCTGGAAGCACCGAGAACAGCGCGCTTGGAAGCGCATGTTCGACGAGTTTGCGATACACGGCTGAATCATCAGCCACGAGTACGCGAATGGACTCTTTGTGAGCCATGACACCTTCTTGCCGATGATTGCTGCTGAGACTGTCAGGAAAAGAGCAACTGTGAGCCGAATCTTAGCAGGAATGGGTTTCGCTCGCTACTTGATGCGGCGTTAACGGAAATTCTATTCCGCTGCCTTCAACATCCTTTGGACGACGTAATCCAATCCCTTGTCCGTGGTTATCGCAACTCGCTCCGCCAGCACCGGCGAGTATTCTAATACTTGTTGGAATCCAACTTTGTGCCAGACCGGCAGTATTACTTTCTTACCATTCACTTCACGGGTCGCAAGTTCATTCAATTCTTCCTCAGGCCAATCTTTTTCTAAAAAGTGAATACTGACAATCACGATGCCAAATCTGGAACGGGCTAAGCCGTAATCAATTGATTCGCGCAAGTTGCTGCCAATTTTCAAGGAATAGTCTACGTACCAAACCATTAGGCCTTTGGAATTTAGCCGGTCGGCCAGTGGTCTGGCAATTTCTTCCTTATCCTCACTCGCGTGAGAGATGAAACAGTCCCACTGTTTCGTTTTTTCTGCTGGGTTGTTGCTCTGCATTCCGAGCGTATTTTCCATCGGGGCATTTCGGTTGCCATACGGTGAAAGGTGTAGCGCTCGGAAGTTTTTGCTTTGGCTGATGCTGGAATGGCGCAGTAGTCCGGCCCCGTCATCCCCGGAGTGGTGTAGAAGTGTACGCTTTCGAAACAATCCCGCTGGCACTCTTGTCTGCCGCTGCCCTCGGCAGATATGGTGGTTCAATGGAACGCGAGTATGACCTATTCGAGCATTTGCCCAACGGGGATTTGCTGTGGCGGATGCGGGTCAGCGGGCATGAGAATGCAATCCAGCAATCAAGGAAACTGGCCGCAACAACGTCCAATGAGATTCGCGTGGTTCATTTGCCGACACTAGCCGTCATCGCTGTGATGAATCGGGCTAGCAAAGAGAGTCCTTTCCCTTCACGACCAATCCGGCAGTGATTTGAGAATCCGTGGAGATTTACTGCTCATGACCATGTGCCTCCTAGCGAATTGAGGCTGGAGAATCGCCGACGCGGCAAGCCCGGCTTCTGGGACAAACGACTTTAATTTCGGAACTCTTAGGCTTCAGGCGAAGGGAAGCTCAAAACGGAAATCTCGGATTAATAATTCCACCGCCGCAAGACCAGCATCGCCCGAAAAATAAGTTGAATAACCAGCATCAGCAACGTATCGCGCAATGCGTGGATATTGCTGTCCATGTCCGCGTGGGGCGGGCTACGCGGCGGTTCTGGGCATCCCCAGTGGTTACCGTCTGAATGCGGACGGTTCGGTTGCCGGGTGTAGCCCGCAATTCGTCTGTCGCGCAATTAAGAAGCCAAATCTCGCGCTCGTGCAATATCCTGCCAACACGCTGGATACGGTGTGAGCAAGCACCTATCTCACGAAAGAGGAACTTGTGAGCGTAGCAAAGGGTTTCCTATATTGTGCAATCTGTTGCACAATCATTGACTTCATCTACCGCCACCTGTCATCCCAAGGACTGCCGCAGGGTGATTTGCTTGTTTCAATCGCTATCGATAAAAAGTTTTCTGGAAATAGGGTCTTTACTTGATACGAACCACGTAACGTTGGGAGATTATTCGGCTGCCATGGTTGAAGCATGAGGGCTGAAAAAGCTTCATACTCACGCTTACCGCATCGGTATCCCCCATCAAGATTTGGCTGCACGGTTCACAACGCTACGGAATATTCCTCGCTGGGCTTCTTTGGACTCTCCGTGAGCTTCGCGCAAAGTGGCGAGCACGAAACTGGATGAGAACGAAGACGAATCGGAAGTTGCCGTAGAACATTTTCCTGCGCGCACCTGCGGTGCAACGCGGTCTTGACAGTAGGAGAGCATGTTACAATCTCATCGTCTCCGCACATCTCTCCCTTGGTCGAGGTGTCTATGAACTGCAAATATGACATCTTCAAGAAAACAGATAACGCGGTTGTGTGGTTGGAAGCCGTGGAGGATATCGTCACGGCTAAAAAGCGTCTGATTAGTCTAAGCTCGACCGCGCCGGGTGAATACAAGCTTTGGGATTCGTCGCGTCAGGAATTTATTAACCCTATGGATGAATGCGCTTAGAGTGATGGGAGATGAAGAACTAAAAAGCGGGGAGAAGAATCACTTTTGTCAGGCCGTGTCGCCTAACGATGAGCCGTGTGCCAACATCCGGCCACGGTTCGTTGTACGAGGTGCGGTAGGTGGTTCTGCGATACCCATGCCGAAGATGAGGAGTGGCATTCATGCGTATTGTCGCCCGGAGAAGAGGGAGGCGAATCGTAGGACACCCACCCACGAGCTTTTTTTTTGCGCTCCTCAAGCTATCGCCGTTTCGCAAGTAGCCATTCGGCTTCCGCAATCACACTCGCTTCGGCTCCTGCCTGCGTGCTCCCTTCTGCCCTAGCAAACCATCCGCCCATCCCGTCGAGGGCAACTTCGGTTTTAGCGTAGAAGGTGTCCCATAGCCGATAGGAAGTGACTCGAATCGGGTAGCCCGCTATTGTCTTGATTTGTTCTGAATACTGCTCGGGCAGAGTCACAGTCTCCATGCTTGCCCTCCGTGTGGTACTTGCGCGATGCCAGCAAACAGCGTCCGGTTACGCGTTAACAGAGGCTACTTTTTAATTGAAACTGGAAATGGCTTGGGCTTCGTCTTCAACGCTGGGAATTACGTCCAGCAAGTGCACCGTCTCCAGAACCAGCCTCACATTTCCGCGTGGCCGCAACAATTTCAGACTCGCCCCTCGATGCTTAAGGGTGGTAAACGCTCGCACAATGGAAGCGATGCTCGAAGAATCCAGCTGCGTGACATCGGTCAGATTTAACAATAGCTTGCTGGTTCCGACTTCAATCAGTTGTCGCAGCTGGCTGTCTAAAAAATCGTTAGCGCGACCAATCGTCGCTTTTCCATGCAAGTCAACGATGACGACATCAGCGGTATGACGAACAGAGAGTTGAAGGCCCATAGCGCACCCACCGAGCCCATTCCAATAAACTTCATCTCAGGACGCGTGAATCGTGGAAATCACGCTCACTCTACACATAGGTTCTGTTTAGGCTCGCTGCAAAAGCGGTGTCTCATTTTCTGCGACGTAATACGTTTCTGGCACGAACACCGTCCGACAGTATGGACAAGCTTCACGCCCCGCGCGTGGCCTAGCCGGTCTACGAAATGAATTAGTGTTCGAGTCACCCTGCTCTTCCAAGACAATCTGGGCGGCACAATTCGTGCAGCGACAGCATGTGTAGGTATACATGACTGAACTCCTGCGTTGGGAACTACGGAAATGTCGTGATATGCGTGACGAGTCAACCGCTGCAAACCGGACCAAGTCGAAGGGACGCGCTTGAAAACCAGTTCCGGTTCGGCGCGCTTCAGTTTGGACAAAAATCCGTCGCAAAGTTCGGCGGAAGGTTATCTGGAGAATTCTCTGAGAGTATAAGCCCGATTAAGTCCTTAATCTAGTCAAACTCGCCCCGGCTCACTTGGTAACTTTCGATGAGGACACCAACGCCCAAGTGGCCGGTGTGTCCTTTGCGCATTTCCTCTACTCGAACCGCTCGTGCTTTCCCGCTGATATTCAGCCGAGTAGCTCCCGTGGTTTCAGTCGGAAGAGTGATTGAAAACTCGAACTGTGTTCCCACCGTGAATTTTTGCGCAATGTTGAAATAGAAGCCGTGAGTTGAAATATATTGCGTCTCGGCAAAGACTGTCTCTACCGCAGCCAAGTTGGACGCAACTCTAAGTTCGACCATAAGGGCTAGATTGTATCGAGCAGTTGCGCGACGTTCTTCCACGGGTTCACATCTGTCGGCCACGATGACTGCGCTTCGTGGAGTTTCCAGAGCGTCTCAGCGTCACACACATCAGCAATTTCGATGCTATCAACACTGCTGTTTTGGAAGACAACGACTGGCGGGATAGCTCCCATGGCGTCTCCCGCCAGTCGGACAATCGGGGAGCGATACAACCCGAGTATACGCCTCCTGACATAGTTGAACAGGATTCAGACGACGCGGGACATCCTCGTGCGACCAGTGGGTTGGCGGTACCAGAAAAGGAGTACCAGTGAGCTATTCCTGCGGTTGGTAATCGAGCTTAAAAAGGTTAACGAAGAAAACCGCAATAGCGATTGCCAATTTCGGTTCGCTAGTTCGGTCGTTTGGTTCTAATCGTTGCGCCAAATTCGGTGCAAACGAGGAACAGATATGAATACGGTTGCCCAACATACAGACTATAGCCTTATGCTCGGACTCGTCAGTGCGGTTGTGATTCTCTGCGTCATGCTGGTGATGTGGTACGCCGCGAAAACCTTGTGGAAGACACACCGAAGAGCGCAACTCGAACGACAATGGCGAAAAGCTAAGGGCTACTAGTTACGTCTGTACTTATCACTGCCGGGCAGCTTGCTCTGCGCGCTAGTAATCGTGCTGGGACTCCTCGCAGCGTGTCATTTCTTCCAAGGACGCCGCCACAACATGCAAGTCGTCGGAGACCAGAGGAATAGCACCGGCAACCATCCGTACGTCCAACTGCCCACCGTGAAGCATCGGCTTAACAAAAAGAACTAGTACGTAACATCGGAGCATTCTCCGCCAAAACTACTCTGTACAGCTCTTGAATGCTTGCCGCGAGCCTAATAAGCGTCCCCATTTTGAGTATCTTGAATGCAGGGTGGCAAGCGGAATGCACATGTGAGTTTCAAATGATTCTCCACAACTCAAACTCGTTTCGCAAAGGGCGCGAAGCCGAACCTAGCTACGATATTTTCAAACGACGTGACGGTGATTACCCTTTCTGGATTACGGCAGCTGAGACTCTCGAAGAGGCTAAGAAACACATAGCTGGCTACGCTCTCATTGTGCCGGGTGAATACTTCATCTACGCGCAACGAGAAGGGATTATCCTTGAGTGCATCGCTCCAGAAAAAGGACACCTACAGCGTAACCGACCCATCTGGTTGTGGCCGCAATCTTGGTATCACGCGCAGCACTGGAAAGTTGCGTAGGGCAAGCTGAAGAGCCTGTCGCACTTACTCGTGCACGTTCAGAATTTTATTGCAGCGTACAGCAAGAACCTGTTGCGTTCGAGCTAAACACCCGACGGCGAAAGCCAGTTTCGGGTTCAACGATTTGCGATGCCCATCTTCCCAGCGGTCGCCCTGCTCGCAGTAGTAATCTTGTTGGCTCTCCTTGCCGGTTGTCATTTCTTCCAAGGCCGACGTCACAAGGACCATGCGAGTCGGAGGGGTCCTGATGAGTAGGACCCACCAGCCGAGAAAATCCAGCCGCTCATCGCTCGCCTATCAGCGATGCTGCTATAATGCACACCAGCATCAGGAGCGGCTCGGATAATTCCGAGCCCGGCAACCGGGCAGGAGACGCACGGTGCCTTTTAGCGGATAGTCCGCTAGATGCGCGGAACGAACAATGTTCCGAAGCGAAGTCTCCGAGAAATTAGCCGCCTGATGCTTGGGCGGCTTTTGCTTTTTCTGGCTCCTTGATGCAACCACCCCAACGGAGTTTGCATTGATGAGCAAGAATGAGTTTTCAAATGGAGATTTCATAGCATGTGTTCCGCACCAGATTGAAGCCGATTGGCATGAAAAGTGGGGTCCGCTGCTCGCTGGGCTTCCGCTAAACATTGTGTACACGCTTGTTCAGAGAATAGAGTCAGACCAGAGCAAGATACTCGCAATAATCACCGCCCGCTACGAGCCTGCCCTCGCCACGTTCTGCGAGACCAAGACGACCCGCGAGTTGACTTACTTTAATAGGGAAGGTGGTAGTTACTCCGTACGTGTAGTTCTAGACAAAAAGAGCGGGCGGCTGGAAACTTTCAAATACAAAGGTGACACACTGGTCGCGCGTGCCAGCGGGCGGGACTTTGAGAGCGTCATGGTGCACACGACACTAGTCGGGATTGAAAAAGATGAACACGTGAGAGTCATTCGCTCTTAGTCCCGCCCAGAAGAAGATTCGTATCTCACACCCCGTTGCTAGCGGAAGCAGCGCGAGCGACGTGAATAGGCAAGGACGAATTTGAAGGCGGTGCTTTGGACGGGCTACGTGGCTGGTCTGGGAATCCCCAGAGGTTATCCGTCCGTGGGCGGGGGAGGACGGTTCGTTTGCCGGTAGCCCGCAATCCCTGCTACTCGCAATTAAGAAGCCATAATCTCGCTGTCCACGCAATCTCCTGCCATCACGCTGGATACGGTGTGAGTGGCGCGCTATCTTCGGGATGACAAACTTGCGCGTATGGCAAAGATGTTTCCTAAAGTGTGCAAACTGATGCTTCGCACCAGCCGAGGAAATCCGACCGCCTGTCGCTCCGTTGCCAGCATAAGCACAGCACCTCAAGAAAAATATTCCTCATCGGGTCATCATGCGCCATGGTTGAAGCATGAGAACTGAAGAAGCTTCAGGCTCACGCTTACCACCGCATCGGTATCCCACCATCCGGCTTTGGCTGCACGATTCGCAACGTTATGGAATATTCTTTGCTGGTCTTCTGTGGACTCTGCGCGAGCTTCGCGCCAAGTGGTTCTAGCGTTGGTTCTAGCGCCAAATTGGATGAGCGTGAGGACAAACCGAAATCTTCTGTAGAGCCCGTCCAAAGCATTTTCCTTCAGACGTAGTGGGGCAGACGCAAACACAGCCGCGAGAAATCCAGTCGCCCGCCGCTCCGTTGCCAACGCAAGCACCGGCGGAGCGACGCGAATAGCAAGGCGGAACAATCGGAAATTCCGGTTAACCTGTATCCCAAATCGCTTGCAACGGAACCGCGCTGTCACCTTTTGTGCCCATCGCGCAGCCGGTAATCGTCAAATCCTATTCTAATCAGCACTAGCTTCATGGATTTGGTACTCCGAGTGCTTCTGAGCTGAACGGGGAGTAGTCCCAAAGTAGGTCATGAATGTGACGCTCACTTGCTTCAGCAAAAACTGCGGTAAGCCGAGGTTCTTGGAATACTACGTGTGTGTCGAGCACTTTGTTTGTTATGCCGCACCGCGATACGCCGAATCGATAGCCCTCAAGGCCAAACCCATCACGTATTCTGCAATCCCTGTGTTTCCGTCCGAAGCGACTTCCGGCAGTTCGGGCCAGCCTGAACATGCGGCACGCAAGTTCGCGAAAGTGTGAGAGCACGAGCGAAGCGCGAATAGCCTGAAGTCATGCCGCGTTGCTCAACCGATGTGTTGTCCCAGCGGTGACACTTTCTTGCTCTAGCAAAGATTTTCAAGTGAAATTTGAGCCGCTGCTCTAAGTAAGAAATCACCGATAAAGCAGCCTCAAGCTGAACTCGCAGAGTATTCTCGGCTTGGAGAACGCCGAACCGAGCTTGCAGCTTTCGATTGTCGTTTTGAAGCCGACTTATCTCGGTGTTGTGGCGAATTTGCTGCTGCCGAGAATTTTCGGCAAAATAGCTAAGCTCAGTTTCAAGACCCATAATGCGCTGCAACAAATACGTCTCGTCGCTCATGGTGTCACCTACTTCGTATTCGTTCTCGGCCTCCCGCCGCTGTTCGAGCCGCCCTGCTCTTCCAACTCAACCTGAGCGGCACAATTCGAACAGCGACAGCATGTGTAGGCATACATGATTGACTCCTACATTAGAAATTTACGGTACTTTCGGGATACGGGTGACGAGTTAATTGCTGCAAACCGGACCAAGTCGGGGACACGTTTTGAAAACCTGTTCCGATTCGGCGTGCTTCAGTTGAACAAAAATCCATCGCAAGCACGGCGGAAGGTTATCTGGGCACACCGAGTTCGAGCAGCAAACAAACGGGGTGACCCCACTTCCCAGAGGAGCCACCCCAAGGCCCGTCCTGCGCAGCAACCTTACAAAAGGTGGCGGACGCCTCCAATAGTACGAATTCTCCAGTACCCGCGTCGCGCTCCTGTTGCCAGCGCAAGCACCGGCAGCGGGCACTATCGAAGCAGACAGCGTCTCTGATATCTCCGGGTCTTGTTATCTAGTCGTTTGTTCTTTCGGCACGGTGAGCAGCACCTTACAAGCCCTTCGCGGTAGGGTTGCTTCGCAACTGAGGTAAACCACATCTGTTTTTGGGGCGGTCGTGGACTCCTGCAGCTTCAGAATTTCTTCTCCACCATTTTTATACTTGAGGTTACAGGTGCTGCCCTCTTGGTGGGGCATTACGTCGATGCACGCTATTACTGTTCCTTCCTTAACAGACGCATGGTCGATTTTGTCAGGTTTATCAGGTTGACCCTGCCAACTCTCTAGGTAAGACCTTGGGCGCGCCGGAGTTGGTTTGTATTGCGCTAGGGACGTGGGGCTCAGGCTCATCAGGAATACGACCACGACCAACGAACGCTCTGGATGTAGCCTCATAGCAGCCTCCTTTTTCGCGTTAGTAGCGTCTGCGGGAGGTCGGAGCGAGGACCCCTGCCCTAATAACAGGGTCTCTGGGGGCTTGGCTGTGAGAGGGGTCTCTTTGCACGTTGCCAAGCCTTGGGCGTGTCAGGCTCTGCGATATAGAGGGGTCCACCTTGCTTAGATGCTTGAGGGGATGTAGATGGTTTTCGAGTGCCAGTCCTCGTCAGCTTGCCGTGCATGGAGATTTGCGAGCAGCACAAAGGCCGGACTGAGGATAACCAAGCTCAAAACCAGATGTTGTTCTAAGCTCGGGTCGCCGCGTGACTCTAGGCTTTTTTTGCTTTCCCCGTATTCTCGCACTCTGCGGGCTCGGGTTTGGCGTGTTCAAGCTGGCTGGAGCTGCTGCGATTCGCTTCCGGGTGAACACACCAGAATCCGATTGGAGCCTTGATAACCATGGATTCGGTGTATCGCGTTGCAGCGTAAAAAACAAAATGTTCTGCGCACACGTAGTACCCCATGAACCGGGGCTTATTGCAGTCTCTCGCAAAGCAGTTGGGTAATGTCACGACTTGAGGCTCAACTTTCTGCGTCGGCAGCCTTCAGTGCGGTTCCCAAGCAGTGCTTACTGCATCTTGAATACCATCCGAATCGGGCCGATGCAGCCTGCCGCGTCTTCCACTCTGTTGCCACCGCAAGACCGCGTGCGATGCGAATAGCTAGCCGGAACAATCGGCAATTCCGGTTAACCTGTAACCCAAATCGCTTGCAACGGAACCGCGCCGTCACCTTTTGTGGTCATCACCTAGCTGGTGACGTCAAAATCCAGCTCTAATCACCTTCTAACTTCATGGATTTGGTACTCCAAGTGCTTCTGAGCTGAATGGGGAAAGTAGCCTGCCGTGTTTTAATCGACGTGACTTGACAAATCTGCTTACCGGGGCGTATCGTTCCGCCACTCAGCCATTCCCACGTCTATCCCCACACGAACGAAGTTCGGCTGAATAGGACCCCGTAACATTTCGAGCGTAAGCCATCGGCGGAGGTACCGCCTATGCCGATGTCTCGCTATTCGTTGGTCTTGGGAGATTAAAATGCGCACGCATACCCCAACAGTTCTGAACGGACTGCTCCTGCTGGGTTTGCTCGTTCCATCGCTGCCAACTGCTAGGGCGCAGAGCGCACCTCGCCGCATCGTGGAGGCCGTGGACGAAACGAAGCTGGTGGTTCTGAGAGGAAGCACGCGTCCCGAAGCCAGCAAAAAGAACGACCGTGGTTCCGTTCCAGATGGATTCCGTATGGAGCACATGCTTCTGCAACTGCGACGCTCTCCCGAACAGGAGCGAGTGCTCACCCAGTTGATTGACCAACTCCACCAGCCTAAATCACCAAACTTCCAACATTGGCTTACAGCACAAGAATTCGGACAGAGGTATGGTCTGGCGGCAGAAGACCTGACCACAATTACCGGTTGGCTCCAATCGCGCGGCTTCTCGGTCAACGTGGTATATCCCAACGGCATAGTGATTGACTTCTCTGGCACAGCTGGACAGGTACGGAATGCATTTCAAACCGAGATTCATTATCTCGACGTGAAAGGTGCGCGGCACATCGCCAATATGAGCGACCCGCAAATTCCCGCAGCACTTGCGCCAGCAGTTGTCGGCGTCGTCTCGCTGAATGACTTTAGGCCGCGCCCAACGCTCACGTCGCCGGGTCCATGCAGCATCCTGAGCAGTACCTGCTATTCACTTGTAGCGTCGGACCTAGCCACCATTTACAATTTCAACCCTCAGTTCACGAACGGAATTTCGGGGCAGGGGCAGACCATCGTCGTACTCGAGCCCACGGACGTCTTTAGCACTGCAGATTGGACTACCTTCCGCTCAACGTTCGGTCTCTCCAGCTTTACCTCGGGCTCATTTGTCCAGGTGCATCCAGCTAGTAGCGGCACAAATAACTGTGACGACCCTCTAATCAACGACGCCGAAGGGGAAGCGATTTTGGATGCGGAGTGGGCGAGCGCCGCCGCACCAAACGCGGCCATTGTGCTGGCCTCTTGCAGTGATAGTCCACCACCGCAGCCGGGCGTTACCACCACTTCCGGGGTTCTAATTGCGCTGCAGAATCTTATCAACGCCGCCAGCCAACCCCCGGCGATTATGAGCATCAGTTACGAGGCTTGCGAACTGGAAAATACGACTCCTTCGAATGCGGCGTATAACTCCGCCTATCAACAGGCCGTAACCGAGGGTGTCTCCGTCTTTGTCGCGGCTGGCGATGGAGGCGCAGCTCTGTGCGACCAAATCTCTCAAGACCAACTCTTAGAATCGCCGCCGGCAACATTGGGTATCAGCGTTAACGGCCTCGCTTCCACGCAGTTCAACGTGGCTGTAGGCGGTACTGATTTCGAAGATACATCCACACGTACAAACAGCACATACTGGAACTCATCTAACACTTCCACATTTAGCTCGGCAAAATCCTATATTCCCGAAATTCCCTGGAACAACTCTTGCGCGAGTGTGCTGATTGCTATCTTCGTGAGCGGCTCGGGAACAACCTACGGCGCAAATGGCTTTTGTAACAGTGGTACCGTCATCCAAAATCCGCAGCTCCTGAATTCCAGTGGTGGCAGCGGCGGTCCGAGCGCCTGCGCTACGGGTGCCCTCGCAAATGGCACTTGCGAGGGGACGCCTAAACCGTCCTGGCAGGCCGTTCCTGGCAACCCGACCGACGGCGTCCGAGACCTTCCTGATGTCTCCCTGTTCGCGGCAAACGGAATTTGGGGGCATGCCTATGTGGTTTGTTGGTCTGACCCGTCTCAAAGCAAAAACGGGGCCCGCGCCTGCAGCCCCGGAACTCCTGACGCTTGGTCACGCTTCGGCGGAACGTCGGTCGCAACGCCCATAGTGGCCGGGATTCAGGCGCTGATAAATCAGAAAACCGGGAAGCGTTGGGGTAACCCGAACCCGACCTACTACTCACTCGCGGCTGCTCAGTACGGCGCGAGTGGCAACGCCAACTGCAATTCCTCGCTAGGAAATGCAGCGGCCAGTACCTGTATTTTCTATGATGTGACCCATGGCGATATGGACGTGCCTTGTGTCTTTCTCGCGGGGACTCCGTTTAACTGCTTCTTGCCATCGGGCATGTTTGGGGTGCTTTCCACGTCCAACTCGGCGTACCAACCAGCCTTCGGAACTAATACTGGATGGGATTTCGCAACCGGAATCGGGACCATCAACGCGGCCAATTTGGTTAACAGTTGGGTTTCGGGGGCATCTTTTGCGATTAGCTCGATATCTCCCACTTCCGCGAGCGTAGGAACCGGCGCGGTATCGTTAACCGTGAATGGCAGCGGTTTCAGCGCCCAATCGCAAGTTGAGTTCACTGAAAACAGCGTACAAACTCCGTTGGCTACAACTTTCATTTCAGCATCACAACTCATAGCGTCCATTCCTGCATCTCTCCTGCAAGCACCGGGTATCGCTCAAGTCTCCGTCACAGACCCATCGCGCCAAAATTCAACCAATTCGGTTACTTTTACAGTGACATCTCCTCCTCCCGGCATCAGCACAATCTCACCAACAAGCGCCCTCGCGGGAGGCGCAGCGTTTACGCTGTCCGTCAGCGGTTCCAACTTCGTCTCCGGTTCTGTTATCAACTTCAACGGCGCGCCTCAGCCGACTACTTTCGTCAGTTCCACATCGCTGACTGCGGCAATCTCAGCTTCAAGCGTCGCTACTGCCGGTTCTTTTTCTGTTACCGTTACGAACCCCGCGCCTAACGGTGGTACTTCAATGGAATCCATCTTCACTGTCAACAACCCAGCGCCTGTTTTGAACAGCATTTCTCCCACGAGTGTCGCTGTGGGCAGCCCAGCATTCACGCTTTCAGTCAGCGGCTCTAACTTCAACGCCAGTTCCGTGGTCAACTTCAACGCGAAAGCCGTATCCACCACGTTTGCGAGTGCGACTGCGCTGACGGCGTCCATTCCTGCGACGGATGTCGCGACGGCTGCCACTGATTCTGTGACTGTGTTTAATCCCGCGCCCGGCGGGGGTACTTCGACAGCGGCTAGCTTCTCAGTCTCTACGTCAGACTTTGTACTCAACGTAGCCGGAGGCGGGAACGCCACTATCACTGCCGGGCAAACTGCTATTTACAAGAACGCTGTCAGTTTGACCGACGTGAATGGCTTCTCTTTCACCGTCGTTTTAAGTTGCTCGACCAACGCTCCGATGAGCACGTGTGACGCATTGCCCAGTTCCTTAACGCAGGGAACCAATGCGACTATCAGGGTCTTCACCACCCAACATGGCTCCGTGCCGCCTTTCGCGGAAACGTGGCGACCCTCAACAAAAATTCTCCGTCACGTTCCGGTTTGGTTGTACCTGATGCTTGCAATGTTGTTCCTCACGTTCGCGACGCAGAACCGCCGTCGTCGTTTCGTACTTTCTGTACCGCTGGCGTTGATTCTCCTATCCATAATCTTCGAGAGCGCCTGTGCTTCGAACCCAACTGGGGGAACTTCGGCGGGCAATTACACCGTCAGCGTTACGGGAGTTTCTGGCACCCTCACCCACAGCGTTATGCTGGGTCTCACTGTGAAGTAGGAGAACAACTGTGGAAAATCGTGCGTGGCCTTAGTGGGACGTTTGAGCGACACAACAAATCATTCGGGCTCACATACGCTGTTTCTGGAGGTAGTTGCTCGGGTGAGTCAGGAACAGCGCAATTGTTCTCAGTTTCGAATAAATAATGCTTAGAACGAAAAGCAAAAGGACGCCCAGCCATGCCACGAATCCTTGCTGTAGTTCTCTGTCTCTCGCTTCTCGCTTCTTCGCAGGGAAACACATTTGACCGAGTTCGTTACAACGGTGGAAGCATATCAAATCCGGTTGACCCGAAAGACTGGGGCAACCATCTGACCGTCACCTCAGAAGCAGTCGTATTTAGATTCAAAAACGGGCAGGAAGTGCACATTGACCCGAAACATGTTTCAACGCTGTCATACGGACAGGAAGCTCACAGGCGCGTCGGAACGATGATAGCACTGGCGATTCTCGTTGCTCCCGTTGCGCTGTTCGGTCTCCTTCATAAGACCCGTTTGCATTTCATCGGCATCGAGTGGACGTCCAACGGAAAAAAGGACGGCATGCTGCTCCAAGCGGATAAAGATAACTATCGTGCAATTCTGGTTGCGCTTCAGAGTGTCTCCGGGGTTGCGGTCTCTGTCGCCGAGAAGGAGCGCGAGTTCATCCCGGTCGGTGTCACTACCAATGTGACCAAAGGAACGACGCAGGAAGCCGAGGCGAATGCACCCACGGTTGCACCCGCCGCCGATTCTGGTGCCGCGACTGTAAGCATTGGTTCGACTCCTGACGGCGTTGACGTGTATGTGGACGGCCAGTTCGTCGGAAACTCCCCTGCGTCACTAAGAATGAAGCCCGGAAAACACGTTGTTACAGCAAAGATGAATGGCTATCAGGACTGGGAACGGGAACTCACTGTTTCGGGCGGAACCGTAAACTTGAACGCGAAGCTCGTGAGCGTATCGAATTCTCCTTCAACGGAACCCCGAACTGTCGCTCAGCTCGCGCCTGAAACGAGGAATGTGGGCTGGATAGGTGTAAATACCAAAGACGATGGCGCAGGCAACGTGGTCATCGCGAAAATAGCCCCGAACAGTCCTGCCGCGCAGGCTGGGTTGCAGCTCGGCGATGTCATCAGTCAGCTAAACGGAGTTGCCGTGAAGTCGGGAGAGCGCTTCTATGTAGATATCGCTCACTACCGTCCCGGCACTGAAATTCTCCTCGCATACACGCGTGGCACGTCGCGGAACCAAACAAGAGTTATCGTCGAAAAGCAGTTCTGAGCGAAAGGGCGCGCTCAGCAACCATCGAAACTTTGCAGCGCTCTGAACGAACGCCTTGCCAACTTGTGGCGAACTGTTACGCTAGCTATTGACCGCTCAAAAGCACTGTCGCCCATCCCAGAACGCCAGACGCATCCAGCAACGAAATAGTGAGGCACTCTATGCGTGCAATTTCTCCGCTGGTGCATCCAGCCGCATCACAACCTGACGTTGGCAACGTTAACCATCCTGTTCACTCCGAAAAGTTAACAAGACCAGCGGCAACAGCCCAAGCCGCTATCCAGCACAAGCCAGCGAAAAAGCGGAGTCGAATACCGCCAGTGCAACGAATTCGTGTTATGCAACGGTATGTATCTGGAGAAAACCAGACAGCCATCGCGCGGCAGGAAGGAATAAACAGAGAAACTGTCGGAAGGATTGTTAAGAGCGCCGAGATGGAAGCATTCACGGAGGAAATTCGGGAGCGATGGCGTGGACTTTGCGATTCAGCAGTGGAATCGGTGTGCCGTTTGATTGCGAAGGATGATAAGCAAACTGTGTTCCGCGTATTGGAGTCGAATGGGATTGTCGCGCCGCAGGGACAAGTTCAGAATTTCAGCTCTTCGAGCGCACCAAAATCCACCGGCGATGAGCGAGTGAAGGAATTAATGGCAGCTTTCGCGGGCGTTGCCATTGAGCGCGCACGAGTCTTCAAGACGCCTTTCCCAGAACTTCAGGAAGTAGCAGACAAAATCGGCGTGAATGTAGGGTTTGCCCTCAACGGAGTTTCCGATGAAGCGGAGGATGACGAAGTCTAATTTTGGCTCTGACGCTCTCCCGAGAAAAAGCCGGCGTGCATTGCTCGCACCGGGCCTTAAGAATCAAAGGAAATTCTAGGAGATTGAAGCCGAATGATTCGCGCGCCGTCGCCACACGCCGAGCGCAAGCACGCCCGAGCCGAGCAGGAACAGACTTGCCGGTTCAGGAGTAGCGATTGGCGCATCGCCCACCGGGTTCTTGCCAAATTCTTTTTTGTCTTTGTCCGAGTGGTTCAGCCACCAAATCCATTCTGCAGTATTGGGCGCACCTGAGAACCCATGCTTCGAATGGTCAGAATCGAAATCCGCATCCTCAAACACATCCCCTTTGAAGGTCGAAAACCTGTTCGCGTCCAGCTTCGAGTTCTCGCCGATGTGGACATGGTGCCAGTAGTGAGGAGCCGCGTCGGCGTCCCTTTCAAGGTCGCCGGTCAGATGTACGGGCACTCCATCGGCATTCGCGGGCGCTGCAACCAGCGCGGCGGCAAGACCGAGGAAGGCCAAAATCGAGATTCTATGCAGCATAAGGCCCCCGAAACATCCCCTAAATCGAATAGACTGCTAGCTAATACACGAGGTTATGGGCACGTTAGGAGCCAGCAGACGCTACCGCAGAATTCTATGAAGATAAATGCCTTGCAGCTGTATCAAAATGAGAACTACAGACGTCGTGGAAAAGCACTGGTTCGTTGAGGCAAACCATTTCGTACAATGTTTCTTGTAGTTCCCAAAACAACTCAAATGCCTGTAGGGTATGAACTTGGGCGTGATTAAGAGCGATGCGAAGCTGGAGCGAAAATTGGCCCTATCATTGACGTACCAAAGTATCAAACACCGGGCTTTGATAGTTTTCGTATCAGCGTCATCCCGGAGCCTGCCACAGCACAAGCCCGCCTTTTCGAATCCGTACCCGCCCTTCTTCAGGGACAAGATTCGATGACCAAGCTCCAAGCGGGCATCGCGATTGCGGATGTGGGGCGGGGAGAGATTGATAACAGCATTTTGCGTCGGTGCTCTATGAACATGCACCTTTAGTTTTGTGGTTTTGTTAGTTTTGCATGACGCCAGAACTTTGGGGCTTAATCCAGACTCTCCCCAGCGAAAACCATCAAAACTACAAAACTGGAAGGCCCAGCCCTCTGATGAATTCTGTCCGCGTGGCAGTCCATACAGCAGCAGACCATCCTGTCGCCGTATCCCGTTGGCTCGCTTTCCCCGCTTGGGACTTCTGCCGATGCCTTCCTGAAGTGGCGGTCGGTAACTCTTGTTAACAAACTACAGCGGTCTGGAGCCACCACAAGCGGGATTGAAAGCGGCTTCGTCACAGCGGTGGCGGGCAACTACAGTAGTACAAATAAACACAATCAATCTTGCTTGGAAAGGGGAAGCTTGCTGATTGGAAGAGGAAAGTAGTCTGATGGAAAGTTAGAATCGAAGTGAAGGAAGAGATTTAGGGAAAAGTAGGGGAAGGAAATAAAAGCTGGGAAGGTGGCTGGAGCTGATTAATGTGATTCCCTCAATATCTAAACCACGTCATGCTCAACAATCCCAAGCCCCATCCCCGTCTCAATCCAATTCAACCTCCCAACCACGTTCTTTCCGACTCTTCCCTTTTGACGTGGTTTTTCCTGACCTTTCTTCAATCCCTCCGCTTCTCTTTTCCTAATCTTCTTCCCTGTCCCCATCCTCCACATCATGCTGTCTGACCATCCCGTGATTCCTTCCCTTCCTACTGAAGTGTCCTCTTTGGGTTCTCTACGGGAATTTTGGATAACAAGGATTCCTAACTTCGTTCCATGCTTCGCTTTCACATCTGAGTTTTATTTTTAACCACGTCCTTATCGCTTGCGATGGTCTTTCCTTCAATTTTGTACGTTCTCAATCCATCCGGCTTTCATCCCAAGTTTCGTTAACAATCGTTCCCCTGTTCCGAATTGGGTCCGATGGGCTTCTTCTGATTTTCCTACCACGCCACCATTCCCATCTGGTGTACCGGCTTTCCTTTACTTTGTTCGCTCCTAATCCATCCGGCTTTCATCCCACGCTTGGTTAGCACTTGTTTCCTTTTCCCAACTGGCTCCGATGAGCTTGTTCTCCCTCTCCTACCCGGAACTTTTCGCTGGCAACTTCAGTCCATAAGCTGAAATTTCTTGTTAACTATCATTCCCCTGTCTCTGTTGTTGCGGGTTGACCTTCCACTTTTTCGCCGACTGCTTCCATCCTTTTCACGTGAACTCATCCAATCCCGCTCCTTTTCTGGTGCTTCCTGCCTTTTTAAGCGCATTCCCGCCACGATTTGATAACAACAACTCTGGTTCTCCACCGATGACGTGATTCTCCTTGCGATTTCCTTCCATCTTTCGCTAGGTCAGCAGGATTTTCTTGTGTGGAATTCAATCCAGCTTTATTCCACCAATTCCTCGCGAAGAATCTGATTTATCGCCAGCACCTGAATCTCTCTGTGTGACGGAAAAGCTTCCATTGCGCCAAGCCTAATCGATTTCCTATTCTTATGACACTAATCACCAGACCACATTTTTAGTTTTGCAGTTTGGATGGTTTTACTCAAAGCGTCTCTCTTCAGCTGGCCGAGGAGCTATTCCGATTCGGGAGCATTGAGCCCTTACAGGTATACATTTCGGCAGTACACTTGCGCCGCTGGAGGTCGCTCAACGGGAAATGCAATCTGTTCAGCGGTCTTCTGGAAAGCTTTATCGGCTTCTTCCAATCTTCGGCGGTAATCTCGGGTGTATTTGGCTCTCCTCGCTCTTCCTTGTGGAGTCTGTCGCCAATGCTTGTCCCTACAAGCGTCGCTACAGAATCGGTAGCGTTCACCCGGTCGATACGCAAAAAACCAACGACCGCACGTCGCACATTCACGAACCCGCCTCAACAACCCCTTCGCAGCTAGGTCATGGATGATGGCAAGGGCCGCCGAGAGCACAAACCCGTTCGTCCCCGCTGGCCTCGTTACAGGCAACGGGAACCCCCAATCGAGCTGCCATCTGCCCTCAACAGGATAGCTGGCGCGCATTCTAACGTCGTAGCACTCACCCTGTATTGCCGTCATCAGCTTTATAAAACTGTCATCGAACCCGTGCTTGAGGAGTTCTTTCCGTTGTTTCCTATCCGGTTGCACCATGGTGTGGTACAGGTTAAGGGCTTTTGTTCCGCCGTTGCGCTCAATAGCGCGGTCCACCTCGTTCATATTCCTGACCCTTTCTCGAATCACGGCGGAGATTTCATCTTCATCGTTGAGGCATAGGAGCAGCAGTTTAATCCCCTCAGGGTTGCCCTGCATTAACGGGAAAACCGTCCTTGGCCGGTACCGACGAATCCCTCTTTTATTCATGCTCACAAGTCTCGACTGACGACCAGCGTCACGTCAAGTACATTTTGCGTGAGTTCACAGCCATATCGGGCTGGGGAGATGGAGAGCAAATGCCGCCGACACCAAAAATGAAAGCAGCCGCAAAGGACCTGCAACGCCGCTACCTAAAGGAACGGCGCGACCTTCGCCAAGATGGGAACTACGAACCAGTACGCTGCGACGTCAAGCTCGACCGCATCATTATTACTGCGCGCGAAGTGCCACTCCAAGCCGTGTGCGCAATTCCCGGCTATCGAGCCAAACCGCCGAGGCGGCTATGGAGAAAACTTTACAGCGTTGTAGACCGAATTCTGGGTGCTGACAGCATCCGTAAAATCATCATCGAGTCCGTCCCCAACGCGGGATGGTTGCCGAAATTTAGAATCACCATTGAGCCACGCGACGAAACTGGACTGCTGTTCGCAGACCTCTGTCTCATCCTTGAATTGCTGACGCACTTCAAAATAGTGCTGATTGAAATATCGCTCGATTTTCCACTCCGCTCGGTTGTAGACCCTTGGTTTGTTCGTCGTCACCTGCTCTGCGGCAAGACGCGAATGCGCGTCGGACCAATCGCACTCCACGAGAAATGGGGTACCTCACGAAGCAGCAAGGTTGTGAGGTCGTATGGAAAAATTGAAATATTGAGATTTCGCATCGAGTTGCAATTACACTCCCGATTTCTCCGCCAGCATGGAATCAATCACACTTCTGATTTTGCAAAGCTTGCTACGATTCTTCCACGAAAACACGTTTACTTCGCCTCGCTCGATGGCAAAAAGTTGCGCGAACAGTTGAAACGCAGCCGCCTGTCGCACAAAACACAAACTGAAATTCTGAAGGCGGTGGCGAAGAGTCGAAACAGTTTGTGGTCAACGCTGCGTCTCTTGCGTTCCAAATGGCATTTCACAAATGTGCGTCGGCTGCTGACACCGCTCGCAGAAATGAACCAGATTGTTATCGCTGCATTAAACGAGTGGGCGACCCAGTGGCAAAAGCCCAGTTCTCTACGCGGTAAGGATAAGACGAAGGAGGGGGAAGCGCAGTAGCGGTCGAGGAAACGAATATGGCAAAGCGAAAAGCAAAACGTAGGAAACCGAAAGCCAAGGTCACCCGCGTGCAGCGCAAGGCCGTGGTGCGGGCTGACCACATTAATAAAGGCGAACAGGTGACTCCAGCACCAGAGGTTAAAGGTGCAGCGGCAGAAGAGGAAGCTTTGAAGTTGCTTCAGTCCCCAGACTTCCTGAATCAAGTGGTCTCCGCAACGCGCCGGATGGGACTGGTCGGCGAAGAGAACAACAAGCTGGTAGTTTTCCTCGTGGGGACTTCCCGCGTATTGGATAAACCTCTGTGTCTATTCGTCAAAGGTCCGAGCAGCGCGGGTAAGAACTACCTTACAGATACAGTGCTCGGTTTGTTTCCAGAATCTGAATGGCGCAGCCTGACATCCTCTTCGAAACGGTCTTGGAATTATCTCGGCGAGCAGCTGGAGCACAAGATTATCTATTTGAAGGAACTCAACGAAAATGCTGGTCCCATTCATCCGGTCAGACTTCTCATTAGTGAGAAGCAACTCGTACATTCAGTGACGGTGCTTCAGGACGGACAATTCGTGGAACAAAAACGGATAACCAAAGGACCCATCGCCGCAATTTCAACTACCACCCGAGACAAAGTTGAAGTTGATGATGAAACACGGAACCTCAGCATATGGGTGGACGAAAGCCCTGCGCAAACCACCAGAATTATGGAAGCAGCATTGGAAGAACGACGTGGTTTGAGCGATGAGGAGGTTCAAGTCTGGCACCAAGCGCAGCGCTTACTGCAACACAGAGCCGAACTTCCCATTACCTTCCCAGAGTGGTTCCGACCCATATCGCAGTCCGTGCGAAACGATGACGTTCGCGTACGGCGCTATTTTCCAGCATTCCTTCAGGCTTGCAAGACGGTGGCTTTGATTCGGTCGTTTAAACGGGATGAGGAACAACTGCGGCAGCAAGGAAGAATCATGGTCAAGTTCACCGACTTCGCCATCGCAGCGCTGATTTTTGGTCCTGTATTTGCAAAGAGTTTGGACAAGGTTAGCGAACAGGAATTCCTAACTCAACAAAACGTACAGCGCATCTGCGCCCGAAATGACGGGCAGCCAGTTTCTGCCACTGACTTAGCGCGAGAGTTGAACATCTCAGGCGACCGAGCATACAGCTTGCTTCGCTCGGCTATGGACGCCGGAACGATTTCCAGAGCGAACCAACCAGCACGTACAAACCTGAAGCTTTATCTTCCGGCGCCGGGGGGTTCGTTTCTGCCCGACCCCGAAGTGCTTTTTCACAAGCTCAGAGATTCAGCATCGGAACGCGTCAAGTTTGTCCATCCAATCACGGGCGATTGGGTGGAGTACCGCCGTGATGGAACACGTGAGTAGTCACAGCTGGTTTTGTGGTTTTGGTGCTTTTTGACGGACTACTGCAAATTCAGGGAGGTTTCAGAAATGAAGAGCGACAGAGAATTACTTCAGGAGCTGGACAGATATGCCGCCGCGTTCTCGGTTGCGGCAATGGTGTTCGAATTGGGACACATCGAGTGGGTTTGGAGCAATGACGCGCAGCGGCTAGCCGACATCAATTCGTACTTAGCGCGCGATGCAAAGCTGCTTGGAATCGTTGGCTTGAAAATGAATCCTGCATATCGCGTTCTCGCAGAGTCGGACAGAGCTTCAGCTGAAGAGTATCTGCAAGGGACAGCCGGATGCATCGAAATGGAAGCACTTGAATATGTTACGGGAAGCCAAGTCGAAATCCGACAATCGCACCGCTTCAGCCAGCTTGTGGAAAAGTTCTTGCGGGTCTGGCGGAAACTCAAGGCGGTGGGGAAAAGCATTGGTCAGACGTGGAAAAGAAGCAACCAACGCGGATAGAACACGAGCAAGGCGGGCCGCCGTTTTACTTGTTGACCTTTCGGTGTAGGGGGCAGTTTTGACCTTCAAGATTGCGGACGCGCCGATACAGCCGGGGAGTCTGGACCCAGCGCAAATTCTGACGCCGGAGCAGCTGGCAGAACGACTTCAGGTGCAGGTCTCGTTTATTTACGAGAATACACGCAAGCGGGCTGGCCGTCGCAACGCGGACCCCTTGCCTTGCATTCGCATGGGCAAGTATCTAAGGTTCTATTGGCCGGAAATTGAAAAGTGGCTGGAGCGAAAACAAGGAGGGCAAGGCAATGCGTAGGCACCAAGACGGATACATCTGGCGGAAAGGCGGCAGCTGGTTCGGGCGTTGGTGGGAGGATGTACTTATGGACGGCCACATTGTACGGCGGCAGAAAGCACGCAGGCTCGCTCCTTACTGTGACCGCTATCGAACCGAGGGCGATGTCAGACCTCTGCTTGAGGAAGTATTGCGGCCACTCAATGACGGGAAGGCTCGGCCAGAGAGCACGCTCTCAGTAGCCGAGTTTGTGCAGGGTTACTATCTACCATTTGCGCAAGAGAATTGCAGACCTTCGACTTACTCCGCCTACAAAACACAGTGGGAAAGCTATCTTGCGCCGCGCCTGACAAGAACCATCCTGCGTGATTTTCGTACTGTGGACGCCGCAAACATACTAGCGGATATACACCGCACGCATGGCCTCGGTCGTTCAACACTGCGGCACCTCAAAGCATTTTTGAGCGTCGTCTTCACATTCGCTAAGAATCAGGGGGTGCTGGATGGTGTGAACCCAGTACAAGACGCGATGGTCCCCCGGAGAGCCGCTGCTCCAGGGGAAACGCATGCGGCAACACCTGATGAAGTGCTCGCTATCATGAATGCCCTAGAGAAGGCCGGAAAACAAAAGGCGTGTGCCGCCGTCGCGCTGATGTTCTTTGGCGGTTTGCGACCCGGAGAGGCTCGGGGCGTAAGATGGGAAGACTTTGATGGCAAGCGGATAAACGTGCGACAGTCGGTATGGCGCACCTACATCACTGAACCAAAGACATTCGAGAGCCTTAAGCCCGTTCCGATAATTGAGCCGCTCCGTTCTATTTTAACTGAACTCCGTAAAGCTGACGGCAATCCCGCCTCGGGTCCCATCCTACGCAGCCGGCTAGGAAAGCCTCTCAATCTCGATAATCTTGCCAAACGCACAGTGCGACCCCTACTCATGGTGGCCGGTCTGCGGTGGCACGGTTGGTATTCACTCCGACGTGGTATCGCTACACTAGTCAATGCCGTGGAAAAAGATGCGATGGCGGCCAAAGGCTTGCTGCGGCACGCCAGCGTAAGCACTACGCAGAAGCACTACATCAAAGAGGTGCCTGAGATTACGTTAAAAGCGATGGAAAAGGTCGAAACATTGTGCACCATTCGTGCAACCGCAGTGGAAAGCGAACTCAATTAAGTCCTTAAAAAACATGGTGCCGGCGGGGGGAATCGAACCCACGGCCTAGGGATTATGAGACCCTCGCTCTACCACTGAGCTACGCCGGCACGCGGGCAATATTCGATGCTAAGGTTCGTCCCGCGAAGTGTCAAGGAATCAAGCGGCGAACATGCGCCTGAATCTTTGCGAATCTTGAGGGATATACTACGATGCACGAGCCGTTATGCTTAAAGTGTCATCGCCTGAGCTGCGGTCGACCTCAGAATGAGTTCCAACTCGAAACTCAATTCAGCAGATATCGGCAGCGAATTTTTGTGGGGATTCTGGTATCCCGCTCTACGCAGCGAACAAGTGACGGGGCGCAAGCTTGTGCGAGCGATGCTGCTCAATGTCCCGCTTGTCCTCGGTCGCGATGTTGCCGGCGAGCCCTTTGCTCTTCGCGACGTTTGCCCTCATCGTGCGTTTCCGCTTTCCTTTGGGCAATTCGATGGCAAGGCTGTCGAATGCGCCTATCATGGCTGGCAGTTTGAAGCACACACCGGCGAATGCCTTGTCATCCCGTCGCTCACAGAAGATTCGAAACTGAAATGCGAGCGAATCCACGCGGGAAGCTTTCCGTGTGCGGAGCGGGCCGGATACATTTGGGCGTTCATGACGAATTCGGAAGGCCGCGCGGTGTCAGCCGAGCAGGCGAGACTTCCTGATGCGCCTCGCCTCCCTACCTTTAGCGAGCACTACAAGATCGCGCATCTCTGGGCCGATTTGCCGTGTACAGTGGACCACGGAATCATCGGATTGATGGACCCTGCGCACGGCCCTTTCGTTCATCAGGCCTGGTGGTGGCGGTCGCGCCGCAGCATCCGCGAAAAATCGAAGCAGTTCGAGCCGATTACGAACGGATTTCGCATGAGCCCGCATGCGCCATCGGCGAACAGCGCACCATACAAGATCCTGAAACTGATCACCGGCGAGCCCGCCACAACAACGATTGATTTTGTCTTGCCCAATCAGCGTTTTGAAATGATTCGCGCCGGCCGCTACTGGTTATCGAGCCGCACAACGGTTACGCCCATCCGCCAAAATCTCTGCCGCCTCGATTTCTGCGCTGCGTGGAATATTCTTCCATGGTTTCCGGTCGTCTCGTTCATTATTCATGTGCTGGGGCCGCGATTCATTCGCCAGGATGTGGAAGTGATCGAGAAACAGGCCCTGGGATTGCAGTACGGTGACCGAATGATGCTCGTGGATGATGCAGACCGCCAGGCACGGTGGTACTTCGAACTGAAATCCGCATATCTGGAATCCCAACGCACGGGGGCGCCGATGCGTCATCCGATGAACGGCCTAGTCACGCTGCGCTGGCGATCCTAGTCTTTCACGCGGGTCAATCTGTAATGACGCTGAGAAAAGGATAGTGATCTGCGGCGCCCATGAAGAAGAGCATCGGGAAAGACAGCCAAAATCCCACGCGCGACGCGATGTAAGCCCACCGTGCCAGGCGCTCGGCTTCCGCTGGCATCGGCGTGCCCTGTTCGACGCTCGCGCGCGTCCATGCAATCAGCCGCTTTTGCGCGCGCCACACGACGCCCCAGGTATTCATCAGCATCAGCAGACCGAGGCCTCCACCGACACTGATCGACAGGTGGCTGTTCGAGGATTGCGGCCCGCCGTTTAAATCGAGCACGATCCACGAAGCCGCGATTACGATCGCTGCGATCGCAATTGTGCGCACCCATGGATTGTCAAGGACGCCTTTACTCGGAAGTTGAAACGGATAGATCAGAGCGTAGGCCACCAGCCAAATCACAAGCCACTCACCGAACCAGCGCAGAGCCAGGCGATTATTTCCGGCATTCTGCGCATCGGCGGCCAGAATCATCCAGAAGTAACGCAGGCCTGCTGCGACCGTCCAAAAGGCCGACCAACGGAACCAGCCCATTGCACGCGACATCAGTACCGGAAACACTTTCCCTCTTACCGATGCGTCGAGTTGCTTCATTGTAGGAAAACCCACCAGATTGAAGAAGTACAACAGACCGATCCAGATGAAGCCTCCGATGAAGTGCATCCAACGCAGCGCAATCTGTTCGGTTGCGGCGCCTTGCGGAAAGCTAAAATGTGGTGTGAGCCCGTGAGAAATAATTGCGCAAACCTGCCAGACCATTGCAAACCTCCGAGTAACGAAGCTAAGGCTGCTCGATGACTCCGAACGTGAATTTAGCGGAGTTCAGCCCTAAAAGCCAACGAGGGGCCCCTGAAGGGCGAGCTGCATAAGCGCCCAGCGCGCGTGTTCCGCGATCAGAGCATCGTCCGAATCCGCCAGGCTGCTGAGCAACATCGAGATGCGTCGATATGCTTGCGACCCAGGTGCCACCTGCGAATTCCCGAGCGACACGCAAGCGTTACGCACCAGCCCGCGCCACTTCGCCCGCTTCACAGCGCTGCCGCGAAACACTCTGCTGAAATCTTCCTGCGTCAGCGATGCAAGCCATTCCAGCTCAGGCAAGAATAACGAGGACTCACCGTTCTTGGCTATAACCCATCGATTCTCCGACGCGTCAATCTTTCGCGGTAGAAACTCAGCCAGCGGCGCATTTGGCGCTTTGCGATTCCACGGGCAGACATCCTGGCAGATATCGCAGCCGATAGCCGCTCGGCCCATATCCGCGCGCAGTTCTTCCGGGATCGAACCGCGAAGCTCAATCGTGAGGTAAGAAATACAGCGTCGAGCATCGAGGACATATGGTTCAGGAAATGCCTGCGTGGGACATGCGTCGAGGCACAGCCGGCAATTACCGCACAAATCGGGAGCGGCCGGTTCGTCCGGCAGGAGCGATGGTTTGAGTTCGAGTGTGGTCAAAATCACACCCAAAAAAAGCCACGAGCCGAGCCGCTCGTTGATCAGGCAAGTATTCTTGGCGAGCCACCCAAGTCCCGCGTACTTAGCGGCGATCCGCTCAATCACCGGGCCGGTATCAACGTAAGAGCGCGCATCGAAAGTGTCGCCGAATTGCGCTTGCATCGCAGCCGCGAGCACAGATAATTTCTCGCCGAGGATTTCGTGATAGTCGTCGCCCCAGGCATAGCGGGAGATCCAGCCGCGTGGCGCATCATTGTGGGAGCCTCCTGGGTTCGCGTCCGCAGAAATCGCGCCAGGCAGCACGTCTGTTGAATATGGATAGTCCGTGTTGTAATTCAACGCGACGACGATGAGGCTGCGCGCACCTTCGACAATCAGCGAGGGATCGACGCGGCGCGGGTCGTTCAGGTACTTCATTTCTCCCGCATAGCCACGCGCCAACCATTCAGGCAATCGCGCCAGCTCTTCAAGAGCTGTTCCCGCTGGATCATGTGTGATTTCCGTTGCTGCAATCGACACAACTCCGCACAAATCGAAGCCCAGCGCACGCGCTCGCTCGCAAACCCATTGGCTGCGTTCGGCAGGAGTCATACGCTCATCATGCCACGGCCTTCGGACAAATAGCCTCGTTTGAACTTTACTTTATTGGTCTTGGTGGGCATAGGCGCTACAATGTTCCGACATGGCAGATTGGCGACAGATTCAAGCACGCATCCGCAAGGCAAAAAACAGCCCGGACGCTTCCTCTAAACTCTCCGAACTTTACCAGCGAACGCGCGACGCGATGGTGGCGTGGGAACTTGGCGCGATCGAAGAGAAAGCCGGACGCAACGAAGAAGCGGGCCGTTGGTACATTATTTCGGCGCAGCGATTCCGGCGCGCCGACTGGAAGAAGAAAGCTCAGGAGGCACTCGAACGTCTTGGAATCGAACTTCCCGCGCCGGGGGTTGAACCACCGTCTCCGTCAGCATCAGAACGATCTCGCGACGAGGATCGAGAGGAAACCAAAAGCAGAGATCAAATCCCAGTGCTCGGTGAAATTTCCGATCTCTCAGCCGTTGCAAGCGGTGATACCGCCAACGGTTCAGCCGCCGAAACTGAAACTGGCGGCTCGGATTCCACTCAAGACGGCGTGAAGAAAAAGCGCCGCCGCGGCCGCCGGGGTGGCCGGGGACGTCATCGCAAAGGTGCAGGAGCGGCCTCTCCAGGGCTACCGAGTAAGGCCTTCGCCGACTCCGTTGCGCCCAGCGAATCACGTTTGCCCTCTTCCCGAGGTGACGCCCGCTCAGAAACGCGTGTCGAAACGCACTTCGATCCGCGCCTGGAACGAGCCGAATTCCACGCAGAAGAAATGCCCTCGGAATCCAATTCCGCTGAAGCGCAACGCACCCCGGCCCCCATATCCTCTGTGCGAAGGTCGAGCGCTGATCACGCTGCGCCGATGCTACCTTCAGAGCGAACAGCCCATGGCCGCGCCGGTGACCCGGCGCTTGCCTCGCGATTGTCGCGCCTCGAATCCATGTTGCGTCGCCTGGTCTCCAGCCCGCTGCACAACCTCGATCAAGCGGAAGAGGCGCCCGCAGGACCGGGAGTTTTTCTACTGTCGGACTCCGATCAGATCACTTCGTATTACGTGGAGGCTTGCCAGACTCTTCGCGTCGGCATCGGGAATCTGGTGCGAGGCTCGCGGGGCAGCAAAGCACCGCGCGGAAGCGGCCGTGGATATCCCGACACGAGCGGACTGAAAGCGAAATTAGCCGAACACCTCGAAATCAACGAAGCGAAAGTCTCCCAATATCTCAAGGAACACTGCGTGATTCGTTGGATTCAGCTCGACGATGACGCGCCATTGCTGGCGCATTTCGCGATCGCAGTGCTTCGCACCCCGCTTAACATCGAGTAGGCCAGCGACAGTGGGAAGTTCGGGGCCACCCCTCCGCAAGAACTGCCCCATTATTACTTTTGTGGAGCTGGCTTGGGAGTAGCAGGTGCTGCCGGCGCGGGCGCAGCCTTCGGAGCAGGAGCAGCATTGGGCGCCGGCGCGTTTTCCGCCGGTTTGCCGTCGTCCGCTGGCAACATCGGTTTGATCTCCGGGTATTCGTTCGACATCCCGCGCAGCACGGTCAGCGCCGCATTTTGCTCCATCTCCACTCCCATTCGCTGGGATTGCTGGCTCACCTCCGGCAGCGTCTTCACCACGCGCTTCCCGAGAGGCGTTTCGTAGAATTGAATCAAGCCCTGAATATCTTCCATCGAGAAGTTCTTTGCATAGATCGTTACCATCGCATCTGTTACGGCACTCGGCGACGCATTTGCGCTGAACTGCGTGGAGAACGTGTCCATAAATTTTTGCACTTTTCCAGTGCCGACGGCTCGGCCTGCCACGTCCTGCACCTGCTGCGTAATATAGTTCCGTATGTTTTGCCCCATATTGGAAACTTCGGTGATATCCATCAGGTGGCGGATCGCTGCCTCTTTGGCGGGATCAAGCTTTGCTGTTGCATCAGACGACTGCGCGCGCGCACCAGCGTGGGCGTCCGCTTGTGGCGTTGGCGCAGTCTTCGCCGTTGCGCCAGGCTGATGCTGTTCCGGCGCCTTCTGTGCCCCATCCGCTCCGGATTGCGCCAGCACCGGATTCGCCACAAAAATCGCCGTAACAAAAGTGAAAACGAGCGGGGCCATTCGCATCTTCATCTTAATTCTCCTGGTTTCCGGGCCCGAACTCGCGTCCTGCCCCGAACTGAAATCAAATTCTGCCTCTTAGCCATCCTATCCAACGCTTCTATTGGATGCAATTTGGGAAACATGCGGCAAAGGCTGGAGCGCCTCTGCGGCCTGTGATAGTTTCAGTGGTGATGAAGCTTGCCGACCTCTTCGCTCGCCGGCTCATGAACGAAGCAAACCACGACGTGAACGCAGAATCCGGTAACCGTGCTGGATACAGTGCGGATTCACGCACGCAGGAATTGGCCCGCAGAGACATGGTCGAGCGCCAGCTTCGCAAGCGCGATATCCGCTCACCCCGAGTGCTCGAAGCGATGAACTCGGTTCCCCGTCATCTTTTCGTTCCTCCCGAACACATCGGCGACGCCTACGCCGATACACCGCTCCCGATTGGCGTGGGCCAGACGATTTCGCAGCCGTTCATGGTCGCAGCGATGGCAGACGCGCTCTTACTGGAGGGTTCTGAGAAGGTGCTCGAAATCGGAGCCGGCTCGGGCTATCAGGCAGCAGTCCTCTCCCTGCTGGCCCGCGAAGTGATCGCTATCGAATCCCAGCCGTCATTAGCCGAAGCAGCGAGGGCGCGCCTCTCCCATCTCGGTTATAACAACGTTCGAGTAGAAATCGGTGACGGCTCGCAAGGTTGGCCGCTCGATGCACCATATGACGCAATCCTCGTCACAGCCGCCGCACCGTATGTCCCGCCGCCGCTTCTCGAACAACTCACAGACGGCGGACGCCTCGTAATTCCGGTGGGCCCTGCTAAGCAACAGGAACTTCTTCGAATCATTAAACGGGAAGGACGCCCTTCGCGAGAATCGCTCTTTGCTTGCCGCTTTGTGCCGCTTCTCGGGCGTTTTGGGTGGCCGTCTTCCGGTTCCGCACAGGAGCCATCCCGCGGATGATTGCCCCAATCGTCCCGGAACTTTCCATCATCATCCCGGCTTATAACGAGGAACGCCGTCTTCCTCGCGGCCTCACGAAAATTCGCGACTATCTCGTACGCCGCAATCTTGCTCCCACCCAGGTGGAAATTATTGTGGTGGACGACGGCTCGCAGGATCGCACCGTAGCCGTAACGCAAGAATGGTCGCGCGAGTTTCCTTCGCTCCGCCTAATTTCAAACGGACTCAACCATGGCAAGGGCTATAGCGTTCGCCGCGGAATGTTAGAGGCTCTCGGACGCATTGCGCTATTCACCGATGCCGACCTGTCTGCACCGATCGAAGAGGCGGACAAGCTCTTCGCCGCCATCGAAGCTGGCAACGATGTTGCAATCGGGTCGCGGGCCATAGACCGTTCGCTGATCTTTGTGCGCCAGGCCCGTTTGCGCGAACTAGCCGGAATGATTTTCAACGGCTTCGTCCGGCTCTTCACCGGCTTGCCGTTTCACGATACGCAGTGCGGCTTCAAAGCGTTTGTGCGCGAGCGCTCGCAGATCGTTTTCGAGCAACAACGCATCGAAGGATTCGGGTTTGATCCTGAAATTCTATTTCTCGCGAAGCATCACGGCCTTCGTGCCGCGGAAATTCCCGTCCGCTGGGCGCACGATCCGGCCACGAAAGTCCACGTAGTCCGGGACTCCGTGATTATGTTCGTGGATTTGGTTTATATTCGTCTGAATTGGCTGATCGGACGCTATCCCGCTCGGCGCTCAGAGAAATAGCAATCTCATTCCTTTGGTTTCGCCGTCGGTGGTACGAGTCCATTCAACCGCAAATACATTGCCGCCATGCCGTAATGGTCTGCGAAAGCGGTACCGAGAGTGATCATTCCCGCCGCGCGCGACACCTGACGCCCGCCAAAGAATGGGATGGACTCGCCAAGTTTCGAATCGTCGACCTTGGCTAGAGCTTGCGTGCAATAGTCGAATGACGCCTTCAGGGCGCTCACAAGCTTCTCTTTCGGATCGTTCTCGCTCAATTTCTCCTCCGGCGGAGACGACGTGCCCGAAATTTGCGCACACAAGAAGTTGTTTGTTCCTGTCGTGTGTTCCACAAGTGCGGCGAACGTCATCTGAGTCGGCGTTGGTTTGTAGCCAAACTTATCCGCCGGCATCTCTTCAGCCGCCGCTAAAATGTTCTTCGACTGGCGCTCCAGGATCTTCCGCACCGCATTCGACACGGGGTTCATTTCTGGTGCTCCGGCCGCCGCTGGGGCAGTTGGTTGTTGAGCCGCCGCTGCTATGGGCATCAACATGAAAGCCATCGTGGCAAGTATCGCTGTCCTCATCGCTTCGTCTCCCTTGTTACCTAATCCGAATGCGAGAATAATCTGTCGCTGGCGCAGGTACAAGTGTTGCCCTCGAAACTTTGCAATGCAAAGTACTTGACAGATTCTTGGTCGTGCATGTAGGCTCAGGGAGATGAGCCAACCGTTTCCCGTCCGGCCGCCCGCTCCCGTCGCGCTCGATGACCGCGCTCGCGACAATATCCGCTTCATTCGCGAAACGATGGAGCGTGCCGGATCTTTCACAGCCGTTCCCGGATGGGGCGGCGTTGCACTGGGGATCACCGCGCTTGGTGCTGCGACGATCGCCTCCCGCATGTCGCGCCCCCGCGATTGGCTGTTGATCTGGCTTGGAGAACTGGCCGTCGCCATCGGGATTGCCGGCTGGTCCACGCTTTCGAAAGCGCGTCGTTCTGCCACATCGCTCCTAACCGGCCCCGCTCGCCGCTTCGCGTATAGCTTTGCTCCCCCGATGCTCGCGGGCGCTCTGCTCACTGCTGTAATGTTCCGCCTCGGCGCGATGGGAGCAATCCCTGGAATGTGGCTGCTTCTCTACGGAACTGCGGTTGTCACGGCGGGCGCGTTTTCGATCCGCGTGGTTCCATTGATGGGGCTTTGTTTCGTCGTGCTCGGCGCGGTGGCGCTTTTCTGCCCTTGGAGCTGGGGCAACGCATTTTTGGCAGCGGGTTTTGGCGGGCTGCACATACTTTTTGGCGCAGTAATTGCGAGGAACTATGGCGGCTAAACTAGGCGCCTTCCGCGAAGCGCGGGAGGAAAAGACAAAACGAACTTCCCCGGGGACTCGGCAGCAGGAATCAACTGCTACGAATCTTGACCGGCTCATTCACGAGCGCACGCGTCTCGCGATTATCAGCGCGCTTGCGGTTAACACCTCACTAACATTCAGCGAGCTGAAAGAGTTGCTTGGGGCAAGCGATGGAAATCTCAGCGTTCATGCGCGGAAACTTGAAGACGCAGGCTGCATCGCCTGCACGAAATCGTTCGCAGGTCGGGTGCCTAAAACAGAGTATCGCCTTGCTACCGCCGGCCGCCGGGCGCTGGAAAAATATCTGAATCATATGGAAGCTCTAATTCAGGCGACGCGCGAGGGCTGAATCAAATTGTTTATGAAGGGACCCGAACGGGCAAAAACGATGACTTCTAAATTGATCAACAACTCTGGCCTTCACGTCGCCATTTTGCTGGATGGTAACGGCCGCTGGGCCGCGATGCGCGGGCTTCCGCGCTCGGAGGGGCACCGCGCCGGCGTCGCAGCTGTGCGCCGAATTGTCCGTTCTGCCGGTGGGCTAGGCATCGCCAAGCTGACGCTCTATGCATTCTCTTCGGATAACTGGGCGCGTCCGAGCAACGAGGTGAATTCGCTCTTTGGCCTGCTTGAAGACTTTCTACGTAGTGACGCCGCTTCCTGTTCCGCCGAAGGCATTCGCCTCCGCGTCATCGGTCGCCGCGACCGTATTCCCCGATCGCTCGTCGAAGCGATTGATTTTGCCGAGCGTGCCACCGCCACCGGGCGAGCCCTCGAATTGCGAATCGCGCTCGACTATTCGGCCCGGGATGCAATTCTTCGCGCTGCATGTTGGATGGTTTCGAGCCTTGAGGTCACCGAACGCGAATTCTCTCGGCGTCTCGGTGACGTGACGCACGCTGGTGGCCCTGCCTCAGACGTCGATCTTCTGATTCGCACGGGTGGCGAGCGCCGCCTGAGTGATTTCATGCTGTGGGAATGTGCTTATGCGGAGTTACTTTTCACGCCTCGTATGTGGCCCGAATTCGAAGCCGGCGACCTCGCCGCCGCCGTCCAGGATTTCCTCGGTCGCGAACGTCGTTTCGGCCGCATTCCCGAAGCTGCTGCCAGTTAAACCGTCCGTCCTCGCGCTATTTCAAACGCCTTTCGAATCACTCGCGTCGCAGTTGGCGTAAGAGAATATTTGCTCAGCTCCGACTCACGAGCCCACGCCACATCTGTCACATCGCTTCCGGCCTGCGCTTCTCCTCGCACCGCTTCGCACAAATAATCCAGAATCACGAAATGATATTTTAGCCTACCGGCTTCATCTCGGGTCACCCGCTCGAACACCTCAATCAAATCCAGAACCCTCACTTCGATCGCCGTCTCTTCCAGAAGCTCGCGCTGCACTCCCTCTAAAATCGTTTCACCAAGTTCGAGCATCCCCCCAGGAATGGACCACTCACCCTCAAGTGGCGCGCTCCCTCGCCGGATCAGTAGCGTCCGCTCGTCGCGTATCACCACGCCTCCCACGCCCACGAGCGGCCGCTCCGGATATTCGCGTCGCACCGTCACCTTTTCACGTCGCTCCCGTTTTCGCAAAGCTTGACAGCGGCGTTATATAATACCCTTCAGAGTGCAGGATCGCCCCAGGAAGGAGAGTGCGGCCGTGACGAAATGCCCCGAATGCGATGCAGAACTTGATCTTGACGAAGACGAAGTGGAAGAAGGCGAAATCCTCAGCTGCCCGGAATGTGACGTCGAACTGGAAGTCACTCAGACGCACCCCGTGCATCTCATCGTGATCTCCGACGATGAGGACGAAGACGAAGAAGACGAGGAAGATGACGAGGAGGCCGGCGTCGTGAAGAAGGAAGGCGAGAAGGAGGAAGAGGAAGAAGAGATCGAATGAATTTACTGCCGGTCCCATCCGTTTCATCCTTCCCGACGTGCAGCACGCGCAATCCCACCCTGCGTCGCTTCATCGTTCCGCTGTTGTTCGTCGTTTTCGTGGCGTTCACTGCCGGCGCACAGAAGAAGGGCGACCTGCAACTGCGCGTCGTTCGTGGCACGGTTCTCGATAAAGACGAAAAC
This sequence comes from uncultured Acidobacteriota bacterium, assembly GCA_963721825.1. Lineage (GTDB taxonomy): Bacteria > Acidobacteriota > Terriglobia > Acidiferrales > UBA7541 > Palsa-295. Next base: position 242,984 of record CAVRLE010000009.1, read on the forward strand.
CCCGTCCCTTCAGCTATTGTTTACCTGAAGAATGTGAAATCGCAGGCAGTCAAGACGTATATTGCCGACGATAAGGGGCAGTACCGTTTTAGCGGTCTCGACCCCAACGTCGACTATGAAATTCACGCCGAGCAAAAAGATTTGATATCGCCGACCCGCACCGTTTCTAGCTTCGATTCACGGAGCGATATCGACATGCCACTGAAGCTCACAAAGAAGAAGTCCGCCCGTTAATACGAGCGTGCCACGCTATTTCCGTCTTCCCTTGACTGTCTTTGCCACTCGCAGCATCGATTCGAGGCTTCGCTCCACGTCCTCATCCGTCGTCGCCCAGGACGATACCGCGATTCTCATCGCTGCTCGTCCATGCCATGTCGTCCCGCCGCACCAGCACGTCCTTTCGGCTTGAAGTGCGGCGATCACGTCGCGAGTCGTCGTATCCGCTCCAAACGACACGAGCACTTGATTCAACACCACTCCGTTCAGGATCTCGAAACCACCCGCTTTCAATCCTTCTGTAAAGCGCTCCGCCGTCCGGCAATTCCGCTCAACTAGATCCGCTACTCCATTACGTCCCAACGAACGCAACGCCGCCCAAATCTCCACGCCGCGAGCTCGTCGTGACAATTCCGGCGTAAACAGATTCGGATCGCGCTTTTCTCCTCGCACCAGATATGCTGCGTTCGCGGACATGGCCGCCTTCAAGTGCCGGTCATCGCGCACAAATGCAATTCCGCTGTCATACGGCACGTTCAGCCATTTGTGCGCGTCAGTGGCCCACGAATCCGCGTCTGCGAGGCCAGCCACCAGAGGAGCGCGGCTCGGCGTAGCTGCCGCCCATAATCCAAAAGCCGCGTCCACGTGTACCCACGCGCTTGCTGCATGCGCAACCGCACAAATTCCCCTCGCCGGATCGAACGAGCCGGAGTTTACGTTTCCAGCTTGTATGCAGACAATCGTTGGCGCGTCAATTCGCGGCAGCAAATCCGCTCGCATCCGCCCTTGCGAGTCCGCGGGCACGCGCACGATTCGGTTTCGTCCGAGCCCAAGCATGCCCAGCGCCTTCACCGCGCTGATATGAATTTCCTCGCTTCCGATCACTGTGATCTTCGGTGCGCCGATCAACCCATCCGCCTCCACGTCCCAACCCGCGCGCTCGAGCACCGCGTTCCTCGCCGCGGCCAGCGCGGTGAAATTCGCCATTGTCGCGCCGGTTACGAAACCGACCCCGCATTTTGGTGGCAATCCGAATAGCTCAAGAAGCCACCGCGCCGAAATCTCCTCCAAGGCTGAACTCACTGGTGAGAGCACGTCGAGACCGGCACACTGGTCCCAGGCTCCCGCCAGCCAGTTTGCCGCCAGAGTTGCAGGCAGCGCGCCTCCCGTCACGAATCCAAAATAACGCGGCCCAGCGGTCGCTACGGTAGCCGGCGATCCAATCTCGTCCAGCAGCTGCAGCACTTCCGTCGGTTCAGCTCCGCCCGCCGGAAGCGGTCCACCCAATTCCGGAAGCCGACCCACCGCTTCTACGGTCGGAAACACGCCCCGCGCCTCAAGCGTCTCGATATATCGCGCAGCCCGCTCCGTCGCTTGCTCCATCAGTTCTCGTATTTCTGCCCTCACTGCCTTCATCTCATCCTCTTATCCGCCCCAAAGCAATCCCACCGCGCCGCTATCGTCCAGCCGCTGTCGCCGGAACCATTACCCGGATTGCGGCCGGCAAAATTTCAAATTCCACCGGCGATTCGCCCAGGAGTTCTCCGTCTCCGTGTACTTTCACCGCTCGATCTGCCCGCAGCACAGCACGACGGCATCGAAAACGCTTCACCTCATCGAATCGCAGATCGCCCGTGGTCAGCACGATTGGAATCGCCTCCACAAGTCGCGTCCACGCGACGTCACGTACCAACACCACGTCAAGCCACCCATCGTCCATCTTGGCATCCGGCGCGATCCGCACGCCTGATCCATAGCTGCTCGAATTCGCCACCGTCGCAAGAATCGCACGCCCCGTCCAACGCGTTCCGTCCAACTCCGCTGCAAGCTCGAATGCCGGCTCGCTAAAAAATGCTCTAAGCGCCCCCGCCAAATAGCGTGCAACGCCCGGCCAGCTCTTGAATCGCGTATTCGCCAGGTGCGCCGCTTCAGCGTCGAGTCCCATGCCACCTGCTCCTATAAAATGAGCGGTGCGTCCATCGGGAAACTGCGCGCGAACCAGATCCACGGCCCGTGGAACCGAATGGCAGAAGGTCGCAGCCGCACTCACCGCATCCGCCGGAATTCCCAAGTCTCGCGCGATATCGTTGCCATTCCCAGCAGGGAAAAATCCTGCAATCGCGCCGGTGCCGCGAATACCCTCGACGACGTGATGAAACGCACCATCGCCTCCCAGCGCGACCACATAACGATAACCCTCCGCTGCAGCCTTTGAAGCTTTCTCGCGGATGTCTTCCGAGCTGCGGGAGTGGACAAATTGGACGGACTTGGATTGCGAGGCGAGATAGCTGGCAACCAGCGGTTCGGCAGCGCGCGCGCGTCCGCCGCCAGAAGCAGGATTTACGATGATCAATATATTGGGGCGCACGGAATCAGCCTCGAAGGATAAAACGAATTGGACGTTAGGCGGAGTTATTTGATGTTCTTGTTCGACTTGTAAGGGCTGCCATCCCGAAAGTGCAGCAGAAGCTCTCGAGAGCTTGCGCTCAGAGCTTCGCCATTATAGATTCGCGTGCGATGACACTCTCCAAAATGAACTTACCGACGATGAGGTTCCCCCGAACCCGTGACTTGCGGGAATGCGGTTTGCTGACCTCCCTAGTGTTGATCATCGCGACGTTGGCCGTGGTCAGCACCGCTCGCGCGCAGATATCTCCGGAATCGGACAAGCTTCTCCATCGCCTCTTCGCCTCCCCCGACTTCGAAGTAAAAAAGTTCGGTCCTGCACGATGGCTGGACGGAGGAGAGTTCTACACTACCGTCGAACCTTCGGAAAGCGTCAAGGAGAAGGACGCCAAGGACGTCGTTCGCTACGAAACAGCCACGGGCAAGCGCGAGGTTCTGATTTCCGCGGCGAAGCTGGTTCCACCGAATGAAAAATCACCGCTAAAGATTGACGATTACGCTTGGTCGAAAGACAAATCGCGCGTCCTGATTTTCACAAATACCGCTCAGGTATGGCGGCGCAATACACGCGGCGATTATTGGGTCCTCGATCTGAAATCCGGCTCCCTCCAGAAGCTCGGTGGCGACGCGCCCGCGTCGTCAATGCTCTTCGCAAAACTCTCCCCGGATGGCACAAGAGTGGCCTACGTGCGCGCGAACAACATCTACGTCGAAGAACTCGCTGGCGGCAAAATCACCCAGCTCACTCGCGACGGCTCCCCCACCATCATCAACGGCACCTCCGATTGGGTCTACGAAGAAGAGCTCGCCCTGCGCGACTGTTTCCGCTGGAGCCCCGACGGCCGGAGGATCGCTTACTGGCAGTTCGACACGAATGGCGTTCAAATGTTTTCGCTGATTTACAATCTCGGCCCGCAGCGCGAAATCATCACCGGTTTTCCCTATCCCGGCCTCGGCGCTTATCCGTCGCTGCTGAATATCGCGTACCCGATTCCCGGCACCACAAATTCCGCCGTGCGCGTGGGTGTGATTGACGCATCTGGCGGTGACACTCGCTGGCTCGACGTGCCCGGTGATCCGCGCAACAACTACATCGCCCGCATGGAATGGGCGGAAAATTCGAACGAGCTCGTCATCGAACACCTGAACCGCCTGCAGAACAGGAACGATGTCCTTCTCGCAGATGCCTCGAACGGCACGGTGCGTTCCGTTTTTCTCGATGACGACAAAGCCTGGGTCAACGTGATGAACGAAATCACCTGGCTCCGCGGCGGCGCCGAATTCCTTTGGCTCAGCGAACGCGACGGCTGGCGTCATGCCTACCGGGTTTCCAGATCCGATGGCAGCGCCAAACTCATCATACGCGGTAACTACGATGTGGTCGGTATCGATGGCACGGACGAAAAGGGCGGCTGGCTCTACTTCATCGCCTCTCCCGACAACGCGACGCAGCGATATCTCTATCGCACGCGCCTCGATGGAAGTGCCGAAGCCGAACGCGTGAGCCCGGCGAATGCTCCCGGCACGCACACGTATGACGTCTCACCAGATTCCCATTGGGCGTTCCACACCTACTCGCGCGCGGATCTGACGCCCGTCACCGATCTCATCGAACTGCCTAATCACCGCTCAGCTCGAATGCTCGAAGATAATTCCGTCCTGCGTGCGAATGCTTCAGTACTGCTGGAAGCACCAATCGAATTCTTTAAGACCGACATACGCGACGGAATTACCCTCGACGCGTTCATCATGAAGCCGCCGCATTTTGATCCCACGAAAAAATATCCGGTTCTGGTGTATGTGTATGGCGAGCCAGCGGGGCAAACGGTTCTCGACGCATGGGAAACAGGAAATATTTATTTTGCTCGCGCAGCCGCCGCAGCCGGATACGTGGTTGTCAGCTTCGACAACCGTGGCACTCCCGCGCCCAAAGGACGAGCCTGGCGCAAAGCGATTTATGGCTCGATTCACCCGGTGGTTGTCAAAGAGCAGTCTGCAGCGCTGCGGAATCTTCTAGCTTCGCACTCGTTCGCCGATCCTGCGCGTGTCGCGGTGTGGGGTTGGAGTGGTGGCGGCTCAAGCACGCTGAATTTAATGTTCCGCTCGCCGGATCTTTATAAAGTGGGTATGTCCGTCGCACCTGTCCCTGATCTCCGGCTCTACGACACAATTTATCAGGAGCGGTATATGGGGCTCCCGCTGGAAAACGTGGAAGGCTATCGCAACAGCTCTGCCGTAAATTTTGCCGAAGGTTTGCGCGGCCACTTGCTCTTGGTCCACGGCTCGGGCGACGACAACGTTCACTACGCCGGCAGCGAACTGCTCCTCAATCGCCTGATCGAACTCGATAAGCCGGTAGACTTCATGGAATATCCGGACCGGACACACTCAATTTCGCAGGGCCAGGGCACCCTGCTGCATTTATACAGCCTCCTGCTCCGCTATCTGGAGGAACACTCGCCAGTTACTGTGCCGTCGTCGGTGGAGGGAACTAGAACGGTGTCGCCAGGAATCTCCCAGCCTCCTTTCGGGGGAATTTAGGCTGCTTTTGGTGTACCGTTTTAGGGTATGTTTCGCCTACCCTCGTCAGGAAATCGTCGCCCGCACGCCCGAGCCAGGACGAAATGTGGCTGTCTCGCTCTCTTGTTACTGATGGTCGCGATTTCCTCCTTCGGCCAAAGCAACTATGGCGAGTTGCATCTGAAAGTGACCGATCCCTCCGGTCTGGGCGTGAAAACCCTCGTTCAAATCGTCAGTAAAGCGAATCAATACCGCACCGGGCAGACGACCAACGATCAAGGAAGCCTGCGACTACCGCGCCTGCCCTACGGCATCTATCGGGTGGACATCAACTACCCCGGGTTCGCGCCGGTCTCCGAAGCTGTGGAAATTCGCTCGTCGCTTCCCACCGACTTCGCCATTCAACTCAAATTACCGGCGGTAAATCAGTCGATCGATGTGAATGCAGCCAACACGTTGATCGATCCCGATCAGCCTCGAGCCGTGAGCGAAGTGGGAACGGATTTGATCCAAAACCGAGTCAGCTCTGTTCCGGGACGCTCGCTGCAAGATCTGGTGAATGCACAGCCCGGTTGGCTGTATGAAGGCAATGCGGTGCTGCATCCGCGCGGGTCGGAATATCAGACACAGTTCGTGGTGGACGGCATTCCGCTCACGGACAATCGGTCGCCCAGCTTCGGCCCGGAAATTGAAGCGGATGACGTGCAATCGATGAGCATCTATACGTCTGGAATCCCCGCTGAATATGGCCGGAAGATGGGAGGAGTGATCGAAGTCAACACGCTGCAAGACCCCACCCCGGGGCTTCATGGGCAGTTTGTCCTTTCCGGCGGCAGTTACAATTCAGCGGGGGCTTTCGGGCAGGCACAGTACGTCTGGGGCAAGAACGCCTTCGGAGTGAGCGCCAGCGGCAGCATGACGGACCATTATCTGAATCCGGTGGTCCCGCAGAATTTCTCGAACACCGGTACGCTTGGCGATTTTTCCTCGCGCTACGAGCGGAATTTCACGCCAAGCGATCGCCTGAGCTTCATCGTTCGCCATGAAGTCGCACGCTATGACATTCCGAATGAAATGATTCAAGAAGCAGCCGGCCAGCGCCAGACGGCCGACAACATCGAGACGATGGGCATCGCTTCCTACCAGCACATCCTCTCTACGCACGTGGTAGCGGATATCCGCGGAATGGTTCGCGACAACTCCAATGATTTTAACTCCAACGCGAACTCCACCCCCATCGAAGTGTTTCAACACAATTGGTTCCGCGAAGGCTATTTCAAAGGTGCGGTTACCGTCGACCATGGACGTCACGAATGGAAATTCGGAGTCGAGTCGGACAACACCTTCCTGCACGAAAACTTTCGCTACATCATCACCGATCCGACGCGATTTCCTCCGGACACGCCGCCGACATTCATGTTTCCGATTCCCGCTCAGCCGAACGCGGGCCGCCGCCCGGACCTCGAGCAATCCGCATTCGTGCAAGACCTGATTCGCCTTGGAAATTGGACGATTAGCGCCGGGCTCCGCTGGGATCACTACCAAGTTCTCGTGAACCGCCAGGCCATAGGTCCGCGCTTTTCGGTTTCGCGCTATTTTCCTTCAGCCGATCTCGTCGTACATTTTTCCTATGACCGCGTGTTCCAAACGCCGTCGTTTGAGAATCTCCTGCTTTCAAGTTCCGCCGACGTGGAATCGATCGATCCGGGAAATTTCCTGCGCTTGCCGGTCAAGCCGTCGCAAGGCAATTATTACGAAGCAGGGCTGACCAAAGCTTTTGTCGGAAGAATAAGGCTCGACGCCAACTATTTCCGCCGCCTCGTGAGCAACTTCGCCGACGACGACCAGATCCAGAACACGACAATCAGCTTTCCGATTTCCTTTCGCAACGCGGTCATCTATGGAGCGGAAGCACGGCTTTCAGTTCCTGACTGGCGAGGCTTTTCGGGATTCTTGAGCTATTCGTACAACGTGGGCAATGTCTGGTTCCCGGTTACGGGCGGCCTTTTCTTGGGCCCCGACGCTCTGAATGAAGCTATGCAACTGAATGGGCATTTTCCAAATACCCAAGATCAGCGAAACACAGTCCGCGGTCGCGTCCGTTATCAGGTGAAGCCGCGCTTTTGGCTCGCGGCTGGAATTCAATATGACTCAGGGCTTCCTTTTGAGTTTGACGGCAATCCCGAAACCGTTCTGGAGCAATACGGGCAAAAAGTGCTCGATCGCATCAATTTTAATCGCGGCCGGATATATCCCGCCTTTCTAGTGAACGCTTCGGCAGGCGCCGATATCTACAAGTCAGAGCGCGTCAACATGCGCATTCAGGCCGACGGCCAAAACCTGACGAATGTGCTCAATGTGATTGATTTCGGCGGGCTATTCTCAGGCAACGCCATCGGTCCATCTCGCAGCTTTGCCCTTCGCTTAACGACCGAATTCTAGCGCGATTCCGGAACCTCTTCTGATCAATCCCTCGATCCCCCAATCTGGGTTTCCAATACGGAGGTACCAGAAACAGCAGGGTAAATCAATACCAACCGACTCAGGTCAGCAAGAGAACTAAAATAGAGAGAAACTGTCCCGTAGGGGTCGGACGAAGACGCCGGGAATCTCTCGACCTAGACGGTGCGGGAACTGATATTCCTGTGGATTCTTTCATGGCAGGAAAAACATAGAGTGATCAGGTTTTCTATGTCATCGTCTCCGAGCGCGCTCCGAAAGCGAAGGTGATGAACTTGGAGCTGACTTGCGCTACCGCAGTCTTGACACCTCCAGCTATCGCGCCCTAAGACTTGGCGACAAAGCTGTGCGTAAGCTTCGGGATCCAGTTTAACCCTCTTACGTTTTTGGAATATTGTGTTCATGCAGTTTCTTTCAGACGCTGAATCAGCTCAATTCTCTCAGGTCCGGGAAGGAACTCGATCAGCCGACGCACCGACACTGAAAAAGCACCCGAATCCATCTCTCCCAAATTTGCGCCCGCCAGAAAGTCTGCACAAATCATCTCCAGGCAATACCCACGGGCCTTTTGAGAGCCGAGCATCAGTGCGGCCGTTTCGAGCGCCCGCTCAATAACTTGCAATTGGCTCTTGTAGACTTTGAAATAAAGCATCTCCCAAGATTCCGCGTCCTGACCGGTCAAGTGTCGCTCTACCTCACGTCTGAACTCTTCCTTCGGCAACTCCCGCGCTTTGTGCAACCAGGTTGCACAGTCGAAGGTCCGGCCGTCCCGGCGAGCGACCTTAGCCAACTCCGCGGCCTTCGTCCAGCCGACCTGCTTTAGGTCGCGATGAGTCTGTCGGGGAAGCTGCTCGTGAATCGCCATCAGGTAATATGCCTTCCGGCGGGATTCCGGGAATTTCTTCTCGAGGAACTCATCAAATGATTTCAGGTTGTCTACTCGCCAATATTGTCCGGCACGAACTTCGCAGAGATAGCGGCCCAACTCCACAAATCGAGTGTCCCGCTCCAGCTCTGTGGTTCGTTCCCAGGACAAAATCTCATCGATTCGTCCGAGCACAAATAGAGCCCTGCGGCGATTCAACTTCGGTGTCATGAGTAGAGCACCGCTACTCCTCAAATTGGTCAAGCCAATCAAGGTCGCTCGCTCCTGGGCGGCGAATGAGTTTCGAATCCACTAACTGTTGATCGCCCAAACAGATTCCGAGATGAGGACAGCTTACACAGCCGTTCTGCGGGAAACGGATTCCGCTATGAGGAAGGAAGTGGCCGGATTCAATCTGATTGACCGTGGTCTCAATGAGCTGGCCGAACTCTCGACGTTGCTCTTCATCGATGGACGTTTTCAGGTATTGAACTTCGAGTGCGCTTTTTCGCACAAAGACTACGAGGGCAACGTCTGAAATTCCGGCCATCCAGGAATAACAGATCAATTGCGGGTCGAGCGCTAAAAGACCCTGGGGCTGCTCGGCGTATCGAGATGTCGTGGTCTTCCAGTCGATGATGCATTTCGTACCGTCAACCTCGCCGATCGCATCGATGTAGGAGACGAAATCACCCCCATCCTTAAGTGAACGCGTTAATTTCACCTGGAGATCTTGATTCGGACGCCGTATCCGAACTCGATCATCCTGAGCAAACCGTTCGAGCAGGTGAATGCCTTGGTGATAGAGCCGATCCCAGGAATCATTCTTGGTGTATGTAAGTGAGGTGTCCTGATATTTGCGCCATTCCAGGAAGAACGCGGCAGTCGAATCTTCCTGAGCGAAGTACGCGGACAAAGCGTTCTCGAAGCAGCGGCCGAAAATCATCGAGGCTCTATCCTCCTTTTCGCGCCAGCCGTCGAGATACCGGTAACGATATTGTCTGGGGCAGCGAAGGTATTGGCTAATCTGCGTGAAGCTGTAGGTCATTGTTGCCTCCAGCAATCACACCTTCGCGAGCATCCTTCGAGATGAACTCCCATTCAGTGGATGGTGCAAACGCTTCGAGGTTGAGGAACGGACGCCCGGTTAACGTCTTGCGGTTGGTTCGAAGAATGCCCGTGAGCCCAAGCAAGGCTTTTTCGTCGACCTCATCTCTGCCAAGGAGGTCCGGGTCATAGCCGAAATCTCGCAGGAACCAATTCAATTTCCAGAGCGATTTGTGGGTGCAATACAGTCGTCCCGAGATCTTGCGTGCGGCGAAGTCCTTCGGCTCGAGAATTGAAAAGCTGAGAACGAAGAACGGTTTTTGCGGGTGCCAACGATAGTAGGCTCGGTCCACTCGTACCAGGAAGATACCTTCAACAACTTCGCTGGCCCGAGACGCCTCTGCATGTAAACCGGGAAACTGGCGCTTCATGCTCGCACCTCCTCAGGCTGGCAATAGCTGTTCAACTTACAAACCAGTGCCGCGCGATCATTCGCAGCTTCCTTCGCTATAGTCGACACGAAGGCTTCGACCAGATCCCGGCTAGCATCGCGGAGTGTTTCTGTCCCACAAAAATCAGCCGCATAGCGTTTCACGAGGTTGGGATCGAGCTCGTACCTTCGAATCAACAAGCAGAGTTTGTCGCGGAGTCGCGGTTGGCCATTGGCAAGGGTATTTCTGCCAGCGCGATCGGAATATTTCGTAGGCTCTGGCGAAGGAGGATTTGAACCCAACTCCTCGACTGAGCAAAGACCGATTCCATACGCCTTTCGTAGAGCGCGATTGACCGCACGGGTCTCAGCAACACGCATCTCGGCTCCGCGGACCAATGGGGAAACGTTCGAGGGATCAGCATCGCCGAATCCAGCAAAGCCTTTTAAGCCTGCTCTCTTAAATACGATCGCGCGAAATACCCAGCGGTTCGACATATGGTCACAAAAGCTTCGAATCGGCTCGACCCGGATGCCGGAGCATCCTTTCCGCTCTGCAAGGCTGAGAAGTCCTGAATGGGTGACATACCATTGGTTTTCTAGAAGGTGCAGATCGCCAGATCCTATTGATATTCTGTAGCTTAGCGTTAGGTTTTCCAGGGCTTTTAGGTGGAACTTGCTCATCTGACCAGGCCATAATTTCTTGGCGAGTGCTTGGTTCGCTCGAATCAGACGACGCAAGTTCTTCATCGGTCTTCGTTTCATATGGCCATCCTTCCCTCCATTTCTGTAGTAGAAGCACATACATTCTAATACATGCAAAGAGAATTGTCAATCGAATTGTTGGCAGAGCGAAGCCTTTCTCGTACAATCGTCTCGATGAAAAAGGATGCGCCACTAGCTTTTCGCATTCCGGCTGATCTCAAAAAAAAGCTAAAGCGACTTTCGAACCAAGAGGCGAGAAGCCTTTCTCAGATTTGTGAACTCCTTCTGAGGATTGGCGTTGAGGAATACGACCGAGAGGGACATCGTTATTTGCAGAAAGTTCTCACACGAGAAGATAATAACGCCTAAGCGATACCCAAGCCAAAAGCCGCAGAAATCAGCCGCGTAGGGTTTTATAGAGTAGCACCGACAGTGCTGATCCTTCACCGGGTTTCTAATACAAACCGTAGACCTATTCGCAGTGTCTACAGGTGCGGTGGCGGCGACAGTTTTTTATACTTATTTGTTCATAAAGAAAAGCAGTACAGTGCTTGCAGCAGGCACAACAAACAACCGCCTTATGGTGGCGATCACTCCCGTCGCACGCCGAACTGAGGGTGGGTCGGGCAGGTACTGTGGATATGGAAAAGGAACCGACAGGAAAGGAAAGCCCGGTGCCGAGTGCCCAAAAGCCTAGCTGGGTTTCCGACAAGGGGGATCAAAGAAAATGGAACAGTCAGTTCATAGGGATTCTCAATAGAGACTACGCGAATTCAGACGCCACCATTTCGGCCATTTTGCGCAACAAGCGGTTGTCAGAGCGCTGCGCAACGAGAGTAAGAAGCTATGTAGATAAGCGGGGCACTCTTTGTTTGAACGGGCAAACTAAGGCCAGGGGGATAAGACACCGAAAGCGGTTAAAAATTGCTATTGCGGGGCTTCGCGAAACTACCGATCTTCTAATGGATCGAGGCAACGAGGGATGGGCGACGTTACTTGGTGTGCTCGCACATGAATTCTCGGAAGAACTCGGACGGTGCAAACAAGCCTTTGGGACAAAACGGCGCGGGCGAGATCGGGATCATTCGATTCTCTACGAGTGCCATTCCTTTCTCGAGTCGGAACTGCGGCGTCCTGTAACCAACAGAACTGTGGCGAGTTTGGTTACTGCCGGATTTGAAGCGGATGGGAACCATCTCAAGGAAGTCGTAACCGAAGAGGAGGTTCGCAAGAACCTGTCATATTTCAAGTCAAAGAATCCTTTGTGGCGTAATTCTCTAGATCCTCGCCTGCGGAAGCTTGTCTCCGACCAGGAAACAAAATAGCGGAACGAAGTCGTTTTTGTTGCCTCCCCAATTTCTGCTCCCTTCAATATTCTGAGATGAGTACGGGCCTTCAACGACATCGAGGAGGAGAGCCATGGATGATCGGACTAAAACGGGGAATCCGAACACTGAACGGGTGGGCTACAGCAATCCGCCCAAACACACCCGTTTCAAGACAGGTCAGTCCGGAAATCCTCGAGGCCGTCCGAAAGGCGCGCTCAACATGGCCACTGTGCTCAACCGGACATTGCGCGAGAAGGTAGTCATTGATGCGAACGGCAAACGAAAAACGGTCAGCAAGCTCGAAGCCGCTATCGCGCAACTGGTCAGCAAAGCAATGTGCGGAGATGCGCACGCTATCCGCTACTTGTGCCAACTCGTCACATCGGCTGAAGAGCGGTCCGTCGTCGTCGAGCCCACGACGCAGCTCTCCGAGACAGACGAGAAGGTCATGGCCAACATTCTCAAGAGGTTTCAAGAGTCCCTTAAGGAGAAGAATAATGAAACTGACCCCGAATGAATATCTTGCGCTGCTACGCTCGGATTTCAATGCATTCATCGAGCGCAGCTTTTACGAATTGAATCCCACAACACCCTTTCTGCCGAACTGGCATGTCCAAGTGATTGCGGCAGAGCTCGAGGCGTGTCGTCGTGGTGAAACTAAGCGGCTGATCATTAATGTTCCGCCGCGCTCGCTCAAATCGCTCTGCGCGTCCATCGCCTTTCCAGCCTGGCTCCTTGGTCACGATCCGAGTGCTCAAATCATCGCGGTTAGCTACGGAGGGGAACTGGCCAATAAACTCTCGAGCGATTGTCGGAATCTTCTCGCGAGCTCCTTCTACCAGGATTTATTTTCAACTCGCTTGTCAACACACCGGCAGGCGCTGCAGGAGTTCAGTACTACGAAAAATGGTTTTCGCATGGCCACTTCTGTAGGGGGAGTGCTTACAGGCCGTGGCGCGGATTACTTGGTGATCGACGACGCGCTGAAGCCTGATGAGGCCCTGTCCGGCTCGCAGCGAAACGCCTGTAATGAATGGTTCGATCACACTCTGTACAGTCGCCTTAACAACAAAAGAGATGGATGCATCATTTTAATCGCGCAGAGACTGCACGAGGACGACCTTGTTGGCCATGTTATGGGAATAGAACCCTGGAAGGTAATTCGGTTCCCCGCCATTGCTGAAGAAGACGAAACGCATATGATTCAGACACCTTATGGAATGCGGAAATTTGAGCGTCGAGCTGGCGAACCTCTTCATCCCGCGCGCGAGCCGCTCGAGATACTCAATCATCTTCGCGAAGCCTTGGGCGAATACAATTTTGCCGCGCAATACCTGCAGTCTCCAGCACCGCTGGGCGGCGGATTGGTAAAAGCGGAGTGGTTTAAAACCTACACCACAGTGGATGTGCCTCAAAAGTTCGAACTGATTTTGCAATCTTGGGACACCGCTAATAAACCTACCGAACTAGCGGACTACAGCGTCTGTACCACCTGGGGCGTGAAGGAAAAGCATCTTTATCTGCTTCAGGTCATTCGGAAACGTCTCGGCTATCCTGAATTGAAACGGGCCGTGCGTGAGCAGGCAGAACTGTTTGATCCGCAAACGATCCTGATCGAAGACCGGGCATCGGGCACGCAGCTGATTCAGGAATTGGTTAGCGAGGGGATGTATTCAATAAAAAGCTACGAACCAGCGATGGATAAGATCATGCGGATGCATTCGGTGACCAGTACGATTGAGAACGGTTTCGTGCATCTGCCGGACAAGGCATGTTGGCTTGCAGAGTACATACACGAATTGACGGTATTCCCCAAGGGGAAGAACGACGATCAAGCCGACTCAACATCGCAAGCGCTCGACTGGTTCAAGAACTCTTCAGGAGGGGTATACGGACTACTTGAGTTGTGGAAGCAAGAGAAGAGAATGGCTGCCCAGCAGGCCGCGAACTTACCCGAGTCAAGAATATGTTCATGTAATGAAGTCATGAGCCAGCATATTCCAGGCGGCCTCAGGTGTGCGCAGTGTGGGGCCCAATGGCCACCTCCAGGCTCACAGCCGCGCGTCCAGCATCCAAATCGGACAGACGTGTTAAATAGTGTGAAGTTCCCTTACGGCTGGTGAGGCCTGCATTTTTACCAAAACCTCAGAAATGAGATGGCATGTACAACTGGGGAACACGCTCAACCCTTTGGTCACATAGGGCCGCAGCGGATCGTGTGTTGCGGTCCCAGCTCTTGGTCGAGTCAAAAAGTGAAATTCCGTCTGTTCACCCGGAACGGACACTCCGAAAAGTCCCCACACTTAAGCACGGCCTGCTCTTCTTGGCAGCCACCGGGAGGCTTCTTATCAAACCAGCAGTATTCCTCGAATAGAGTTAGCCCCCTGCAGGCCTAGATTTCCCTGTTAATTCCCTGTTTGCGTATTGCGTGGGGACCCGAGTGTCCCGTAACTCGCATCAGCAGAGGCCTTTCACGAGATAACGACCTCGAGGTCTTCAAATTACCCTGTTGTTTTCCCTGATCTTTCGGCGAACGGGTGATCTCACATGGCTCTGTTCTAATACGGCAAGAGCTTCGGCGCCGTTTCCCGCTTCGAGTACTTGCGTGAGGTTGACTCCGGCTTGGCGAAGAGAGCGTTCGACGATTTTTCGCATGACTGAGGAATCGTCGACGATGAGTGCGCGGATGTCGGGCATCAGAACGCCCTCCGTTGAGAGCGCATGGTACTACTTGCTGTTGTATGCATTTGTGTTCCCTTTTGCTGTATCGGCGCGAAGCAAAAGGAGTTTAGACGGTGAGTTAGTGGTGGGGCGGAAGGATTAGGCTTGTCGGAACCGGGCAGTGCTGGCGTGAAACAGATAGGCTGCCGGTCCAACCTACTTACGCCAAAACTGTTCGATCTGCTCTAGAGTACGGCCTTTTGTCTCGGGCACAAGGCTGTAGGAAAAAATCCAAGCACCGATCGCGCAAAGCCCATAGAGCCAAAATGTTTTCGGAGCTCCGATTCCCTGCAAGAGCGTTAGAAACGTCAGGCTCACGAGCAGGTTTGAACCCCAGTTGAAAGTGGCCGCCAGGCCTTCGGAGGAGCTACGTACTTGCAGCGGATATATCTCGGCAATCAACAGCCAGAAGATCGGCCCGAGACTAATCGCAAAAGACGCGACATACAGCATCATGCTGATGACAGCAAGCCAGGAGAGCGCTTCGGAGCGAACGTTTGAGTGGAAAGCCCAACCGAGTGCTCCTAACGTGACGGTCATTCCTGCAATGCCTGTGAGCAGTAACGGCCGGCGGCCGATGCGATCGATAAGCCACATCGATACGATGGTCATTAAGACGTTGACGGCGCCGATTCCGGCCGTAGCCAGAATTGCACCGGAAGCAGACGAGACTCCAGCAGATTGAATGATGAGCGGCGCGTAATAGATCACCGTGTTGATGCCCGTGACTTGTTGAAAGATTGCCAAGCCGATGCCGACGGTCAACGCTGGCCGCAGAGTAGGACTAAGAAGATCGCGCCAATTTCCGTGCTGCTGGGACTGCGCAAAGCTTTGCTCGATTTCTTTGAGCTCGGCGTCAACATTGGACGTGCCGCGGATGCGAGCCAATATCGCGCGGGCACGGGCAGGATCGCCGTGACGCACGAGCCAGCGCGGAGATTCCGGCAAGAAATACATTCCAATCGCAAAGATCGTCGCAGGAACAAGCGAAATGCCGAACATCCAGCGCCAGGCTTCCGACTTCGCGAAAGCGTAATCGACAACATAGGCGAGCAGAATTCCAATCGTGATGGCCAACTGAAAAAGCGAGACGGTCCAGCCGCGTGCGTCGGCAGGAGAAACCTCGGAGATATAAACGGGGACCGTTCCCGAGGATAGTCCGATGCCGAGACCGACGATGATGCGGCCGGCGATCAGCACGGCGGGCGAAGTGGCTGCGGCGCAGATCAAGGCGCCGGCGGCGAAAATGATGGCAGTGACGATCAGCAGAAGACGCCGACCGAAGATGTCCGCAAGGCGTCCGCCGCCTAGCGCTCCCACGGCAGCGCCTGCGAGGACACCGCTGACGATCACTTCGAGCGCAAAAGTAGACAGGGTAAAATCGTTTTTGAAGAAGAGTTCGGCGCCGGAGATAACGCCGGTGTCGTATCCGAAGAGCAAGCCGCCCAGCCCAGCAAAGGAAGCAGCAAGATAGACAAAGGCGCGACTGCCCGAATCAGCGGGAGCGGTGCTGTGGGGAGCGGCGGATGAGGTCATAGCGTTGTGGCCTGCTGTTGCGAAGCGTCGCAGTGGTCGCGCACGGCTATCCTCCTAAGCAGCGACAATGTATCAATCTTTGCGAATCTGAGCGATCACTTCCGGAGGAGATTCATGCCAGAGCTCAAGAAACACGCCGTTCGTCCAACCGAATCCATTTACATTCTGAGCGTATCCTACGCCGATATGGGTCTCCGATGATCGGGTCACGACATTATATTTTTCTCGGATGGTATGGTCGCGTCGAAAATTTTCCAGGATCATCGTCAAGAATTTAAGTGTGATGCGATCGGAATCGGCATTGTATCCATAGCGACGCAGGCCTTCCAGGGCGAGGAGGTGGATGGGGGCCCATCCATAAGGATAATCCCATTGGGCCTGGCTTTCATAACGGCTCATGGCGATTCCGCCAGGCTGTTCGAACCGCGGAAGATTCGCAGCGAGCGCCCGTGCCTGTTCTTTCGAGGCGAGACCGGCCCACACAGGATAGAAGGTGGTCGCATATTCATAAGAAGACTGTTCGCTGGTCACGAAGTTGTAGTCGAAGAATTCGCCGCGAGTTTGATTCCACAAATGTTTGATGATTTTATCCCGACGCTGCCGGGCTTTCTCTTCCCACTGCGCCGCATCCTCAAGCTGACCGAGAAGGCGGCTCATCTCAGCTAAATCTCGCTCCGTTTTGTAGAGCAGGCTATTCAAGCACACAGGAGCGTAATGGTGTGTTTCGACGCCGTAAGGCCCAAAGCGAAAGGAAACGTCGAAGCCAGATTCGCGCATGCTGCGGTCGCCTTTGTAATAGTCGGGGGTGAGTGCTATGCGGTCTCCCGGTTTGCAATCAACTTTGCTATTCGTTGCTTTGTCGGAATAGCAACCGCGCACTGGAAAGATCGGGCCGAGGATCGAAGCCGGGGGATGCTGCTCGTCAATCCGAACGAGATGGGGACTCGATTCGCCTTCGTGCATCAAGAAGTATTCCGCGACGCCGTGATAGTAGTCGCTGGGGTCGCCCATGATTTCGGGCACAGGACCGTCGGCTTCATCGTAATAACGGGATAGGCCGGTGTCACCGGCGAGATGCGGTGCGTGCGTCCATTGAGAATAGTCGGTGAGCGCATACTGATAGGCCCGACGAAGCCATGTGAGATCGGTTTTCCCAGCAGCCTGACCCGATTGGTGGACGGCGAGTATCATGGACGTGAGGAATGGCGGCTGCGAGCGGCCGAGGTAGTAGGTCCGGTTCGCATTGAGCACTCCGCCATAGTGCTCGATTTCATAGAAAAAGTTTTCGACCATTCCCTTCGCTAACTCGGCGCGATTATCTCGAAGCAAACCTCGGATGATGAAATAACTGTCCCAGCCGTACATTTCGTTAAATTGCCCGCCGGGCACGACGTATGGATGCTCCAGATAAAGAAGTCCGTGCTTGCGGATTTCTGAAATGTGCATCTTCGCGGGCAGGTGCTCGATTCGAACGGCACATTTCGTACGTATTAGGTCCAGGGTGCTCGGCATGGGGGCATCAGCGGGAAGATAGAGGATTTGCTCTCCTTCTACCTTGCTGTCCGGGTATGTTGCGCAGCTAGCGAGCGATCGCGTCAAACGATCCCAATCGACAGAAATGTACTGCAGCAGATCGGCCAAGGATTGGAAGGCCTCAGTGGTTGATTGTGAAGACCGCACATAAGGCGGACTTTCGACCGCGCTGCCCGCAGGAATTGTGAAGACTAAAACCGTGGCCAGGAGCCATGATAACGGGCAGACGCGCCAGAACCTAAGATTCATGACGTGCTCACCTGCCCTCCTAGGATAAACGCGACTGAGCAGCAATGAAAGGCACTGAAGCTTCTACGATATCCACTCACAGCAACTTGAGCGACTGCTGAGAGCGAACAGTGCCCGGTTCCCCGCCCCGAAGAGCTCTTTACTACCTAAATCGGTAGCCTTGCTTAAGCTCGCAACGATAGCTCTTGGACTGATCCTTCCCGACCTTTACGTTACAGTTTGCCCAGCTCAGGGTAGGCGAGGGCCCCAGGGGGAAGATAATATTCGTTCCGGCAATCTCGGCTTCGAGGGTGGGACCCTGGGCCGCGGCTGGCAAGGAGAAGTTTAAGGCTCTGCCAAAGATCACCGGATAAGATTCGCGAACGATATCGCTGATTTCCTGACGAAATACTTCCGCTTGAAACAGGAACGTGGTCGTATCAGCCCAGCCGCGCACCGACACGGAGATCACGCGGCCGCCATGAGAAAAATTGTCGGATTCAATCCTTGTGAAAGGGCAAGGGCCGGCAATACACGAAACGCGCGCGTTCTGGAATACGTTGCCCTGGCCGGCGTCTAGCGACGCTCCGCCGATGGCCGCCTTCCATTTGCTGTCCGGAGAACAAGGCGTAGTGTGATCGCAGGGAACATTCGCGTTATTTACAATCTGAAACGTAGTCACTCCTGTTCCAATATTCACCGATGCGGTCGTTTCGATGGTATAGCGCACGAAGATATTGGAGACTAAAACCTGCGGTTGGTTGGGCTTTTCTTCCACGTCGTCGTGATGAAGTGGAATCATTCGAATTACGTACACCTTGTCGCCAACTACGCCCTTCCAATCCAACGGTTGGAAATCCGGGTTACGGAAGTGGATTGTGATCGGGTGGTCGCGCTTCACACCGGGGCGCAAGGTGAGTTTAAAGTAGCCGGAAAAGTCTGATTTGACCGGAGCACTTGCTACATTCCCGTCCGCGTCAATCTGAACATCCATAATCGGCGACTGCTTCTTGGGATCTTCGTCCTGCTGAATAACCGCTCCCCGGAGTGAAATTGGCTTGTTGATATAATGCCACGCGACAGCGGCAAGCACTCCAGCGAGCATTACAGCGAAGGCCGCGAGAGAAAGCAGCCAGACCCTAATTTTTCCGGTATTGCGGATGGATCTCATCCTCCCGCAATCTTAGCAAAACGGATAACGAGACGGTGTGACTGATGTTCGATAAGCACGTCTCGCTTCACCGGCATCGCGAGACCCTCTATAATTTGTGGATGCGTCATGAGCGCGAGAAATGGAGGCGCTTCACGCGCCGAGAACTTTTGGCACAGGCGGCTAGCGCGGGCGTCTTGCTGCCTTGGGCAGCCTCGGCGATGCCCGGAGGTCCGCAAAAAAAAGGCAAACAGGAGCCTCAACAACCTGCTCCTCCGACGCCCTCCCCCTTCTTTCAGGTGGACGAAGCACTGCTCGAAGAGATGGAAAATGCGAACTTCCACTTCTTCTGGGAGCAGGCGAACCCTGAGACTGGCATCGTCCGCGACCGTTGCAATGCCAATAATCCCGACAAGAGCGACCTGGGGAGCATTGCGTCAACGGGATTTGGATTGACGGCGCTTTGCATTGGCGACCAACGAGGCTATGTGTCGCATATCGAAGCGCGGAACCGGGCGCTGACGACGATGCGTTTTTTGTGGAAGAAACTGCCGAGTCACCGAGGATTTTTCTACCATTGGGCCAACGTAAATAGTGGCGAACGGCTTTGGGACTCGGAAGTTTCGTCCGTTGACACGGCCATACTGCTTTGCGGGATTCTGATGTGCCGCGCGCATTTTCAACACTCCGAGATCAGCCAGCTGGCGTTGGAAATTTTCAATCGAGTGGATTGGACGTGGCTTTCAGAGGATACCCGGATTCTCCCGCACGGCTGGACCCCGGAAAACGGCTTCCTGCAATACCGCTGGGACAATTACAGCGAGATGATGATGATGTATTTGCTGGGACTGGGTTCTTCGGTTTATCCGCTGCCAGTGGAAACATGGACGGCCTGGAAGCGCATTACGTTTGAATACGACGGAATCCGCTATATCGGTTCTTTCGCTCCATTGTTCGTACATCAGTATTCGCAGGCATGGTTTGATTTTCGCAATAAGCGCGACCAGTACACCGACTATTATCAGAATTCCATCACGGCCACGGACGTGCATCGCCGTTTCTGCCTCGATCTGGCTTCGCAATTTCCGGATTACAGCGACGATCTATGGGGCATCACGGCTTCGGACTCGGCAAGAGGGTATGTGATTTGGGGAGGCCCGCCGGCTACGGGTCCAATCGATGGAACGGTGGTTCCGTGCGCTACGGGCGGATCGCTGCCTTTTCTTCCGCAAGCGACGATTCGAGTGTTGCAGACAATTAAGAATCGATACGGCCAACGCGCGTGGACTCGTTACGGATTTGTAGACGCGTTTAATCCGTTGACGAACTGGTACGACACGGACGTGGTAGGCATCGATACGGGAATCACAATGCTTATGGCGGAAAACGCGCGCAGCGGGTACGTGTGGAAAACATTTATGAAAAACCCGGAAGCGCAGCGAGGGATGGACCGCGCCGGATTTAAGGCCTATCAGCCTGAGAAACCTGCTGGAAATCCGTAATGTTTCAAATTAGCGAAATTCGATGAGTGCGAGCGTTTGTGCAGGAAGGGTTAGTTTGAGTTCGCCGCCCTGCAACACTTTGGTTTCGGGTTTGGGAAGTTCGGCCGCGTGCCGAAGTTCCGTAATTTGCTTCTGGGTCGGGTAGATGGGCCTGCCCATCGTCTCATAGGCGGGTAACAACGAGCCGTTCGCCGAATCGAGACGGTAAATCAAGGCTTTGCGCCGAATCGATTTTCCTGTGAACTTTATCGTGACGGTCTTTGCGCTTCCCTTTTCTTCGGGCAGAAAGAGATTCCAAACCGCCATCACAAGCGCGCCATCGCTTCGCCGGGTTACCAGTGCTGACTGGGAATCGTTCGCGAGACGCTCAACGCCCAGGCGATGCAGCAACTTGAATGCGTTGAAAGACGGCTTCGGAAGACCATCCTCAGCGATTAGGCCGTAGCCTCCATAGAAGGGCTGTTTCACCACGCCTTGTTCTTCGAAGACATCCGAGAAAGTCCAATAAGAAAGGATATCGACGAGTCCGTCGCACTGCCGGATCGTGTCGGCAAGGTAAGGCCCCATAAAAACGGAATCGGTTACCTCCGGTTCATTTTTGTAGCTTGCGTTGTATTCACTCCATATGAGCGGGAGCGACGGGAGCGACGAAGCTTTTACCTGGTCGTGCACCTTTCGAACAGCGCGACAGACCATTTGGGTGCGGGGAATCGTTTCGTCCGTTCCGAAGACGTCCTTCGAGGAATCGTTTCCATAGACGTGTGTCGAGACGAAATCCACCGGGACATGATTCTCGACGCAGTGCCGGATGAAGCGGTCCACCCAGGCTGCTTGCGCCGTTGCCGGGCCGCCGACTCGCAGACGAGAATTCACAGCCTTCAGCGACTGGGCAGCCACGTCATAGAGGTGGTCGTATGTTTGTTCTTTCGGATCGCCGGCCCAGAAGTCGATATTCGGTTCGTTCCAGACTTCAAAATACCACTGCGAAACTTCGTCGATTCCGTACCGCTCGATAAGATGCTGCGCGAAATGGGAGACGAGTTCGCCCCACTTCTCATAGCTAGCGGGCGGAGAAACGATCGGTTGGTACCAGAAAGGATTGTAGGTCACCTGAGCGGCCAGCTTGCGAGGCATGAAGCTCAGTTCTATGAAGGGACGAACGCCACTCTGCAGCAATCCGTCGTAAATTTGATCTACGTAGGAAAAATTGTAGATCGGAGCGCCGCTCGAATCTTCTCCATATACGCCGACTTCGTCGTGGAAAATGGCGTGGAATCGCATGTATTTGAAGTCGGTAGCACTCCTAACGTCGCGCAGGTCGCGGCGGTACGAATCGCGGAGACTTAGAATTGCCCGCCCTGAGCCGAACATTTGCTCCCAATAGTGCGGAAATGGATGCGCCGCGGCCGCTGGATCGACGACAACTGTTTCTTCAAGTCCGGGTTGTTGGGAAGCTGGCTGAGAAGACTGTTGTGATGCTTCAGCGTAAGGGCCAATCGGAGTGAATGCGAAAAGAAGAGCTAGAGATAAGGCGCAGGCTTGACACTGCCACCGCCACCGCGAGCTGCCGTTGTTCACGGGAGTCCGGGCACGAGATCGCGAAATTCCGGGTGCTGCATTGCTTTGCCGAATTCGCCCCTCGGAAGCGGAAGCTGTTCGCGGATCGCGTCGGCGTCCTTCTCGATTGTGATCACACGCGGCCGCTTCTCCTGCAGAATTCGTTCCGTGGCCGCGATGCAAGCCTCGGCATGGAAGCGACGCTGAATTGAGGAATCGCATAGAACGTTGGCTGCCGCCACGAGAATCATACCCTGGTGATGCGCCATCCAGTTGCAGACGATTTCGTGGCTCTTGCCATCGCTTACCCGCGACGGAGTGAAGTCAGCGGCCTCGTAGAAACCGTACCGCGAGAGCCATCCCAGTTGCTTCATTTTACTAATATTTTCGAGCGCATGAGTGCGATCGACAAGCATCCCCAGAAATGTGGAATAAGGCGAGATGACGAGGTCATCCGGAGCGCCGTCATGATTGAGTGCCAGGCCCGGCACACCGAAAGCGTGGTAGCGATAGTGGCCATCGGGAAGATTTTCATTGCACGAGCATTCAGAAATTCCCCATGGAACATGATTCTTTCGAGCGAATTTCCGTTGTGCGCGAATAGCCGCTCTCGCGCCATAATCGAGCACGGTGTCCGGATACATTTTGAACCAGAGGTTGGGCATCAGGTATTCGAATGCTGTGCCCGTCCAGGATCGAAGCACCGGCTCGTGTTCGAACTTCGCATACATGCGCCGCAATTCAAACCAGCTCTCTTCCGGGATGTCGCTTTTCGCGATTGCGCCAAACACCGCCGCCCGAGCTTCCGAGGGCAGCAGGTCGTAGTGGCACTTACTGAGAAGGCCTTCGCCGGCATCGTAACCAATCGAGAGCATCTTCTTCTTATCGTTGTATAGGAACCCGAAGTGCATCTCGTCGATCATCGACTGGATGCTTGTTGCGAGCGTGGTGAGGCGCTTAGTTGTTTCGTCACAAACGCGGGAGGAATTTTCCAACGCTTCCCTAAGTAGAGCCGAAGAAGTCTCCCATTCTGAGGAACTCTCTCGGGCTGGCGTAGCTGTGTCAATCCTTTCGGCAATTCGGGTGTGTGCACGAGAGATTGAGCCCAAACTCAATTCGGCCACCAGTCGCTCGTCGTTGGGATTCGATGAAAGCGAGCTTTTCAATTTCCCGTGCAACCAAGGCGCAAAATCCCAAACCATCTCCGTCAGATTCGACACGCGAGACGAGAGCTCGCGAACCCATGACGCAACTTCACCCGACGGGTCGCTCTTCGACAGCGCCTGGATAAAAACCGCAACATCGACTTCAAGGGCAGACAGGCGATCGAACCGCTTCAACTCCGGACCTGCAAGCGCGACAATCTGCTCCCGCAGCACGCGAGCGGCGGGAAGAACTTCCGCTCCATCCTTCTCGGCTGAAAGCAATTCGATCAGAAGATCAACGTTATCGAGGATTCCCTGCCAGAGATTGGGCCGAAACAAGGGCTGCTTGATGGCATCGAGGCACCCCTGCTTGAGTGTCCAGAGGCTGCAAAGGAGATTGCCGTTGTCCACAGTCGAGACGAAAAGGGGCGCGACAGGTTTGAGCGTTCGAGTGGAATACCAATTGTAAAGATGGCCGCGGAATTTCGGCAGCCGCTCCGCGATCGCGAGGGTTCTTTCCGTATCCCGGATGAACTCTTTCAGCGTCGCAAAGCCAAGATCATGCGCCGCCAGGCGCGAATTTAGGAGAAGCCCAAGGTTCGTTGGCGAAACGTGATGAGCTACAAGAGCGGGATTCTCCCGTACGATGTCCGGAATTAACCAATTCTCTTCTGCATTGCAAAACTCGCGGAAGAACCTCCATGTGCGCAGCGCGACATTCCGGACAAGCGCATTATCGTCTTCGCTGACCGTATTCTCACCAGAGTGCTGCGGCTTATTCAGCCATTTGCAGATCCAGTTGGACGATCCCCACAACAGCAGGAACGGCAATGCGGGCAGCAACGACGACGGTTGCACCTGGGCGATCATCGCGCAAATGCCGAGCGACAGGGGAAGACTCCACTTCAGGTAAGCGTCGACGAGATGCTTGCCATCGTTCTCGTCTTGCTCTGCGTCACTGGCTGTTTCCCATTCGAGCAGTTTTCGGCGCGTAAATTTCATACGAATCAAAGTGCGGACCACAGCATCCACGGCAACCAGGCTCTGATGGCACAGGAAAGCGATCCTGAACATGATCGTCGTATGCGCACCGACAAAATCTGAACCAAGATTGATCCAGAATGCTTTGGTGACCAGAGCCTTCCCGCCCGTCAGGATCGAAAATACGAACTGGAAGTAGGTGGGAAACGCCAATATCCCGAGGGCAGCCAACGTGCAATAGACGCTTGCAGGTGGCGCCGCAAACCAACCGCAGAGAAGAAGCAGGAAAATCGCAAAATCGGTGAGGCTGCGACGAAGATTATCGATGATTTTCCATCGAGATACGTGGCTCAGCGGATTGCGCACGATTTCGCCGAAGTAGTTCCGGACAAAGGGCAGCAATGCAAAAACAATCTGCCAGTCGCCACGCATCCAGCGATGTTTCCTTCGAGTGAAAGCGCTCAAGTGCGAAGGATAGTCGTCCACAACCTCGATATCGGACACTAGACCCGTGCGCGCATATTCGCCTTCGATTAGATCGTGGCTGAGAATGGCGTTGTTCGGAAAGCGGTGTTCGAGCACCTTCTGAAAGGTCCGGACTTCGTAAATCCCTTTGCCGGTAAAAATTCCCGCGCCAAACAAATCTTGATACACATCCGAGACCGCCCGTGTGTACATGTCGTAGCCGGTATCGCCCGAGAGGAACGAGGCGAAACGCGAGCGCCTCGCCGAGCGCACGCTTATGTCCACGCGCGGCTGCAGGATGCCATAGCCTTCGGCTACGGTGTTGGTGGCTGTGTCGACAACGGCTTGATTCAGCGGATGCGCCAGCGTCCCGACCAGTCGGCGCGCGGCGTCACGAGGCAGCTGAGTATCGAGATCGAGAGTAATGACGTAACGTACGTTCTTGAGCGCTGCCCAATTTCCAGCTTTTACCGGAAACGCGTCCTTTTCGTTCAGCAAAAAGCGGTTAAACTCGAGCAGCTTGCCACGTTTTCGTTCCCAACCCATCCATACGCCTTCGCCGGCGTTGTAAGTTCGATGACGGTGAAAATGCGAAAAAGTTCCCTTTTGCTCGTGCGCGTATTTTCGATTCAGCTTCTCGATAAGGTCTGAACACAAAGCGTCGAGTGCATCGTCTTTGCCGTCGAACTGTTGGGTGGAGTCGAGCGAATCCGTGAGCAAGGCAAAATGAAGGTTGGCATCTCGATTCGCTAAAAATCGGATCTCCAGCCCGCGCACCGCGTGGCGGACCTGTTCCTCGCTCGAAAGCAGCGTTGGAACCGCAACCACCGTGGCGCACTCCTTTGGTATTCCTCTCGAGAAATCCAGTCTCGAAAGGCGCTTCGGCTTGAATAGCGCAGCCGCAAGGAGATTCATGGTTGCTACAGCGCATTCCACAGCCGGCACAAGAAATAGCGCGACAGCCAGAACGCCAGGAGCACTCGCGTGTGTCAAAGCTAGCAGCGCGACAATGGCGCCCAGCGTGATCACTTCGATTCCAATCAAATAGAAGTAATCAGGCGACCTCAGCACGGTCTCTCGAATTCGCGTGCTCAAGGATGACCGATATCCGATCGAATTCTTCAATTCGGTTCGACCCTTATCCATCAGGTAGTAACCGACGTGCGTCCTTCGGTCGCTGGCACCGTGATTGCGAAGTTTTTCTTTCGACGCGGTCTGCGCTAAAGCGATCGCTGTTCTTGCCACACTCGGCTCGGTCGACTGAGAGTGCTTGGCGAATTCCGTCACCACGGCCCGATATGCTTCCCGGGTTTCGAAATCCATGCGCTCATGCGCGCCCTGGGGATCCGAGCGGAGAATCTGTTCCGTCTGTGAGATCGCTTCAAACAGTAGCTTCCAGTTCAATTCGGAAACTTCTTGAAGGGAACGCACAAGCGAGGCGAACGGAGACGGCGCATTTTCTTGCGGCTCGCTCACCACGTCCGGGGCAGGCAGTTCATCCTGCTTATCGAGCGAAATGCCTGGAAGGGCATTTGAAATCTGCTCGAGAATTGCGAGTTCCAGAAACGCCCTCAAATTCCATACTTCAAACATCTCGAGCGCGACGGCCTCTTGGACTTCAATCGTAAATTCCGCAAAGCTGCTCTCGTCAAAGGCATACTGAGCGGCATGGAGGAAGCTCGCCGCGAGAGCGTAAGAACGCGGAATCGCCGACTTTTCGTCCAGGCATCCCACATGAGGGAGTTTGGGTGTTACCTGGATGGCAGCTTTGGATTCCAGAAGCGCCAACTGTATATCCGAGAGCGCTCCCGACAGTGTTCTCGCGTCTCCGGTAAGGCAGACCCCTGTTGACGTGACCTTCTTGAGCATGCCGGCCGCGGCATCGATGCGCGCGGCGATCGCCTTCCTCTTTGCTTCGAGCGAAACGCGCGAGTCGCGGCGATCCACGAGCTTCCAGCCTGACACATCGATTGTGATCCGTGGCCTGTCAGGACTAGTTGCTGGCTCAACTGCGGTCGGTCCGAGACGGGTCGCTGCATCATCCTTGTTCGAACCATTCGATGGACCGCTCGGCGCCGGAAGCATTAGCCGAAGATCGGACGGAGTGTGATATGTAGTCGCCATTTTAGTTAGGATCGCTCTCAGCGATAGCCAGCAGCTTGAAGTTCAAACATCTCTGCATACCGCCCGCCACTTTTGACGAGCCGGTCGTGCGGTCCTTGCTCAGCAATCCTGCCGTTTTCCAGAACGAGAATGCGATCTGCCATACGAACAGTAGAGAAGCGGTGAGAGATCAGGAATGTCATTTTCCCCTGCGCCAGCTCCGTGAAATGTTGGAACACTTCGCTTTCGGAACGTGCGTCGAGCGCGGCCGTCGGCTCGTCCAGGATCAATATCTGCGCATCGCGCAAATGCGCGCGAGCAATTGCTATTTTTTGCCACTCGCCGCCGGAGAGCTCCATGCCACCCTCGAAGCGGCATCCAAGGAGTTGGTCATAGCCTTTCGGCAGTTTGCGGATCAGGTTCTCCGCATAGCTCTTCATTGCGGCCGCGCGAATCTGGAAAATATTGTTGGCGGCTTCAATCCGGCCCATACCGATGTTTTCGGCAGCCGTCATGTCATAGCGCATGAAATCCTGAAAGATGGCCCCGATCTCGTTCCACAGAGAGTCCAGGTCATAATCGCGAAGATCGATGCCATCGAGGAGAATTTCGCCTTCCGTTGGATCGTAGAGTCGAGTGAGAAGCTTGGCGAGCGTCGTTTTTCCCTGACCGTTTTCTCCCACGAGAGCAATCCGTTCGTGCGGTTCGATCTTTAGATTGATTCCTCGCAAAACAGGCTTGGGGTTTCCGGGGTACGCGAAGGAAACATTTCGCAACTCGATTCCGCGCCGAATCGGCCGCGGCGCCAAAATGGCTCCAGACCTCGCAGCAATTCTCGGCTTCACAGCGAAGAAGTCCAGCAGGTCAGTCATGAACAAAGCCTGGTCCGCGATGCCGGAGAACGTAGAGAAGAGCGCCTGAATGTTTGTGCTGGCACCGGCAATCGCGCCCGCCAGGAAGATCATCTTCGCCAGACTGAGCGTCCCTGTCACCGCGCCATAAACGACGTAAGCGTACGTCCCGTAGTAGCCGAATGTGCCGAGCGTGGTCAGGACCGAACCAAAAAGAAGTTTCCGCTTCGCCAGCTCGACATTTTGACCGTGAAGTTCATCAGAAATCTTTTTGTAGCGCTCCACCAGGAACGGACCGAGGCGGAAAAGCTTCAATTCCTTTGCGCTTTCCTTGCTTCCGCCCAGTATGCGCAAGTACTCCATCTTTCGCCGCTTTGTGCTCTGCTCATACGTCAGCGAATAACCCAGGAAGGCGAAGTGGGTCTGCCCGAGAAAGGCAGGTACGACGCAAGCAAAAAGGAAGACCAGCAGCCAAGGCGAATAGAGAAGGATTCCGGCCGCCAAACTGACGGTAGTCATCACTTCTTGAATCAGGCGGCCAGCCATCTGAATCGTCAGCACGCGGTCATTGGCCTGCAATCGCGCCCGCTCCATCTTGTCGCAAAAAACGGGATCTTCAAATCGAGTGAGATCGAGACTCGACGCATGCTCCATAATTCTTGTGCCGATGTGCCGCGTAAACTTATCGGCGATCACGCTGTCGCAGAAGTCGATCACGCGGGCCAACACCGTCGCCGCGCCCGCCAGCGCAAATTCCAGGGCAATCAACCACCAGAAGTAACCCGGCAACGTCGTGCCGTGGGACTTCAAACCGTACAGCGCGTCGATCACTGCTTGCGTCACTCGCAACATCGCGAGAGGCACAAGTCCCGCCATGATCCGGCAGGCAACATTGGCGCCTACTGGTTTCGGTGCCGATCCCCACACCATCCGAAAAAGAGGAGGAACGTTATGAAGTGCCTGAATTCGTTCTTGCCACTTGGAGAGTGATTGCTGCGCATCGTCGCTGGGCTTGGCGTTCATCCGTCGGTACTCCTGTCGTCCACTACCTATCTTTATCCGCTCTGTGTCCGCGAATTGCAGTGCACGTCCACTTCCATGTTGAAAACACTGCAAGCCCATAAAAACAGGCCACTTGCGGAACAGTAGAGAACAGATAAGCATGGCCATATTTATAGCAAAAGGAAAGATTTACGTAGTGCCGAGTTGCGATATCCGAAACTGTACGCACGCGGTTCTGGTGGGCCGGAACGAACAAAAAATGCTGGATTCGCCCGGCGCTTATCTCTTTAGCTAATCGAACTGTTTTGGATGGTGCCGGCAGCAACCTCAAAGCTCAAGCCTGCGGGTTGTAGCCGAGCCACTCGGGGTGTGCAGCGGTGGAGTCGAAGATGGGAGTCGTCTTGAACCGTTCGTACTTTCCTTCCATTGCGAGAGGTGCGGTCTTATTCAAAATCGCAGTGATCAACTCCGTTCCCCGGCACGCTCCTGGACCTCTGCGCGGCGAATACGGTTATGCTGCATTCTGCGAGGAACTAGCAGCGGTTGCCTGGGTTTTTAGTGCCAGCCTTGACTCTGTCCGCTCATAACGCAATGCTTGAATGATCATCCATTCCACATCGGTCGCGCGACACGGACTGGCGATTACGTCGAATGCGCCCAGCCGCATCGCTTCGAGAAACTCGTCCCAGTCGGCCGTCGAAGACATCACCACGACCCTGGCTTTTGTTCTTCCGCCCCGAGACGCGCTCAATAAATCATGACAATTCCCGTCAGCGAGCAGCCGGTCGCAGAAAATTAACCCCACCCGTTCTGTTGCGATGAGTTCTTTGCATTCGCGAACGGTCGCGCTGGTAAGCGGATCCACTCCCAGCTTTGCCAGAATATTCGACAACGCCCGGCGTCCCTCCAAATCGGAAGAAGCGACCAAAATTTCCCAGGGGATATTCATGTGAAACCTCCTGTTTCAGCATTCGGCCCGGTCCAGCATGTCGGTGAAATATCCGAAAGCGGAGGACTTAAAAAGGCTTGACCCACCCCTGCGCATGGGAAGTCAACACAGTTCCGGCGTCCGAGAACTTAATTCCTGGTCTCGAAAGCGACAATCAGTGCAAGCGTGTATGGATGGGCGCGTGCTTACCGTAGCGACAGAGAGCTTGGTCCTAGGCGGCCCAGCCCCCGGTTGGAGTCGTGCGCATTCGTTCGAAGGAAAACAGCGGGCACTTTGAAACAGAAATAATTGAAGATATACGGGCTGTTTGTAGGGTGTCTTAGGGGTGTGACTGGACGGGCTGCCCGCTCGAGCCCGCTTCCCGCTCAAGCGTTTATCACGTTCCAGATATAAAGAAAATTGTCGTCCGTTGCGGTCGCCACATTCCGTTTGATCTTTCGCGTTGCTCGGTTCAGGGCAGACCGAACATTTTCTTTCGAATCCCCAAGCTCTGAAAGGGGCACTCGAATCGCTGCGCCGTCCTTGAGCTGTTCGAGATCGCGAAGGATCATCGTCACAATCTTCTTATGCTTCCCGTTCCGCGAATGAGGAACGTCCAGTTGCGCCACCGTCTTGAAGTGGGCGGGTACACGAGCCGCACTCATAATGTACCTCCTAACGTATCACTAACGCAGCTGTCTCATATCCAGTAGAATTTAATCGTGTCAACAGGATTTTTAAACGCTTGGCTATGGTCACAATAACGCGGTCTTCGTCTACCGTAGCGTAAACGTGGCGATAAACACAACGCATCTATCGGTTCGCTATACGCCATGCCGGTAACGCAAAACGATGCTTTGCCCTCAGCGAGGATTCCTTAAAGAGTTTCCCCGTATTGAAACCGGCCTGATACGTTCTTGGCGGTTAAGGAGCCTCCATCATGAAAAGAGCGGCAACGTATTTCGAACAGGTTCCAAGAGTGATCGCCGAGAAAGTGCTTGCGCGACAAACTGGCCCGCCTGAAACAGATGTTGCCGAGAGCGGCGAGACGGTCAAGCCGAAAGCTAGCGCTGCGCCTCCGGCCTCGCGCTCGCGCAAGGTTTGAAGGCAAGCAAAGCGTTATGCAGTGGGCAGGTAAGTCGAGGGAAGAAGGAGCGGGCATGAATCCAGCATCAGGAACATCAACTGCGAAAATGGACAGTCGCAGCTCAACTGGGGAGAAACATTTGGACTTTTCAACTGATCCCGTTTTTGAATTGCTCGAACAAAACGCAAGCTGGTGGGAACAAGCTGCGCTCACGTGCGAGCAAATCGCGGCAAACCACGGTCTGGGCACAAAGGAAGAATGGCAATTGATGGGCGCCGTCTACCGCGAGCGCGCCCAAAGGCACACGCAGATAATCGATCAACTGCGTCAAAAAGGGACCAGCTCTCGCCGCTAGTGTCGTGACCTCGGCGTCGATTCAACGTAGCCCCGTTGGTCGACCTGCTCAGCACTCGCCGCTTCAAGCTTTCCACCATGACCCGCTTGCAGCGGAATAACCAGGAGAAAACTAATCAGGAGAAGACGAGGGCTTCGTTCGCCGGACCGGCGGTGTCGCAGTGAATTTCGCAATCCGATTCAATCCCGATTCGATGTCGGGAACGCCCTCATCGCTCAGCAGAAAGTTATGCGCAGTGTCGAATTTCAATGCCGCATCGTTCGACGGGATCCACAGGGAAATCGAATAAATCCCAGCTTCAAACGCAGGCGCCAGAAGCCTTTCCTCAAACGTCATCGGCTTGCCCGGCTCAAGTTTCGTGAAATCCACATGCGGCAACGGCCTGCGCATGTGGTTCTGGCCCTTCGCATCGTCCAAAGCGAGGTATATCGTCCTCTTTTCGGCAATGTTCGCGTCTGAATCGTTGGTGAACGTCAACTCCACATGCATGTGGCTTTCCGACCCTGGCTTGAACGAAATAACAAAGCGATTGAGCACTACGCGAGGCGTGCTATTTTCGCCTGGGGCCGTAGCTGTTGCCGAATAGCTACACGAAATCGTGACTTCACTAGTTCCTTGTGTCTCGCATTGCGGTCCCCCAGCCGGAAGCCCCGAAGCTTGGACCAGTAGTCCAACCGATCCTAGCCAACCCACAATCGCAAATAGAACGACGCTCTTTGCTAGCAAGAATTCACCTTCGATAAATATCGCAGCTTGAAAATCCCAGCTCCTTCAGGAAATTGGTGGACGTGACCGGGATCGAACCGGTGACCCCCTGCTTGCAAAGCAGGGGGAAATTAAATCTAAGTCGTTGTTCAGGCTGCGCTTAACACGACAACTCCACTGGAAGTTGCTCCGAAGGTGCTCCAAAACCGGAACGCTCCCACCCGTTCGGTACAATTCCGGTTTGGCACCCATTGGTTGCAGATGCCCTGCTGCCTTTGGCATCTGCACGATGATACGAGTGGAGCGACCCGCTATGCAATCCCCGTTCGTCCAAACGCGGAATCGGCGGCTGGCAACTTTGGTACGAGCCGCCCGTGGCGAATCTTGTGCCGCTGTCGCCGGGCGGAAGTTGCAATGATGAGCTTGTTCGGCGAGTAGAATGCGAAGCTCATGGCAGTCCTGCTAACCAAAATCGTGGACGGCAAGCCTGCAATCAGTGACACGCTCCCGAACCAGCAAACGGCGAAATGCCCGAGGCGCGCGCAGGAATATAGATTCGCATATACGGACAGTGAGTGGAACAAGGTCAGCGCTTGGCTTGGGAAAGCTGAACGGGCGGTTCGCGAAAGCCACAAGAAGCGGCACGACGCTGCGGTGCTGCAGTTAAATTCGTAAATCATCCCAGCCGCATCCCCATTATCCTTGGCATTCCCGGCGGTACTTTCCATCACCACTCACCGTCCGCTGTCCGGCGATGATAGCGCCGCACATACACACCGAGTACTACCACGCAAACAAGCACCGCGCAGCCAACCACGAGCCACTCCGGCAGGTCGGGGTACACAACCGCATCAAGGATGCGCACGAGAAACGGACTGTGTCCGGGTTCCATGCCAGCGCGAGCTTCGAGCCACGTTTCAGCTACGGTGAGCGGGCATGGCGGCCACGGAACTAACTCAATGACGATGGCGTAAACGAGCGAAGCGATATGTAGTGTCCGCAGAAAAGGGCGGCAGCGCGTCACTATCCAGCCCATCACCACCCAGCCGCACCAAAGCAGATGCACGAACAGAACGGCTTCCGCGAGAACAGATGCCGCAAGAATGGATGGCTACCTCTTCGCCGCCGGGCTACGGGTTAATTATCCGCCGAATCGGAAGCGGTGAGCGGGAGAGTCGCGAGAAGTGACACGAGAACTCGACGCTGGAACGTGCTGGTAGCCTTCCCAGCGCGCCGCACTGGAATTTTGGTGCCGTGCAGCCCTTGTCTGATGGTTACAACGCTACCAGAGCCTTTTGTACTACCCACACGCGCATGTCTGCGAGCGCCCTGCGCCGAGTGAGGCGATTGTGGACAGCTCCTGCTGAAAGCATGTCAGAAAAAGACGTGCTTGTCGGTTGCACGTCCGGGTGGACACGGAATTTTCTTATAGCCCTCTGCTAGCCAGAGTGAAGGACCCATTGCAGGTGGGAAAGTTCGAGAAGGCTAGTTCATCCAAGCTGTTGAAAGAATTTCGATTGCTCGATTTGGATAATCCATCATCACATGCCCGTCCGCATCACGAGCATACACTGGTAGATTCGTTTTAAACCCAGCCGAGATTAGGCGGCAATTTATCTCTTGGAGCAGTTCTGAACTACGCTTTCCGTCGGACGCGCCGTGTACATCGGCTGGCGGCGTCACGAACAGAACAGCTTGCGCCCACGGCTTTTCGACAATGCACCACTCCACCACCGCGTCCTGTGAAAGAATCCATTCCGTGTTTTCTATCAAGAAGGATTCAAGAGCGTCTTCGACCGGGTGGCCCATGCCTCTCGAATAACCCATAATGAATTTGTCACTCATATTTGGACCTCGCTGATGACGGCACTCTGGCACACCTACTATCGTGCGACTACCTGTTTAAAGGGACAGGTGTGCTTGCGATGCAACGTGGCACGACACCGCCGCCCGCATACATACATCCGCGACCGCCCTGCGCCGTGTGAGGTGCATAATACGGGAAGTGCAATTCCGAACCACGCCAAGGGTTTCAACGTTAAAAAGACCCATGACCCATGCGTAGGCCGCTGTAGTTGAGCATCTACCGTGAATCGCAGCCTTTATCACTTCACCTCAGCAAACTACGCCTTCGACGATCTGCGCAACCGAAGGCTGAAGATCGCCCAGTTGGATGATTTGAATGACCCCTTCGAACTCAAATCCGTGAATCTATGCAATCCACTGCATGCACAGGCATTTGATGGGACGGACAAGTGTGAAGGCTTCAAAGCCGAAATGGCTCGGCGCTATGGCGTTCTTTGCTTCAGCGAAGACAAAACTGATGTGCTGCAATGGGCGCACTACGCAGACCGCCACAACGGAATTTGCCTCGGTTTCGACGTTTCTGGAAGCGAAGGAAAATTCGGACGTGTGCGGTATGTGGAAGAGAGGTTTCCTTTTCCAGAGCCACCCGACGAGGCTTTCGCGTGGAAGCTGCTAAGCACGAAATCGGAGGCATGGAAATACGAGAAAGAGTGGCGGGTGTTTCTTCGCCTTGAAGACGGGATTTGGAATGAAAGTGCAGGTCGCGTTCTGTACTTTGCAGATTTCGGGTCTGAGCTAGTCTTGCGGGAAGTAATTCTGGGCGCAGCAAACAAGAATGCTGCTAGCGAAGTTTACGACGCGATTCAAGGATACCCCGAGCCTCTGCGCGTTGTGCGTATGCATCTATCATGCAGCACGTTTGAGCTGCGGGATTCGTGATAGAACTCTCGTTCGAGCAAACGCTAGTTGAAGTCTGGCGACAGGTTCTTGTCGAAAAAGCCAGTGTGGTCAAGCTGGGCGGAAAACGCTATTCAGTTCGCATCACTCCCCGGAAGGGCTTGCGACAGTTGGATTTCGTTTACGACTGGAATGAGATTCGCGGGCTGGAACAAAACCCGGACACGAAATCACGTTGGGCAAAATTGGCGCGGTCTGGCAAAAAGGTGATGCAGTTCTTGAGCGAAGGCCGCTACGTGGCGAATGTCGTGGATGGAAAGGTAATTTTGTACGGCAGATGAGCAAAGGACAGGAACCTAGACGCGTGTTCGCCGTTTTGGGGTACAGCGGTTTTTCTTTTGCTCGCTCCCGGAACGGTCGCAGGACTCGTGCCGTGGTGGATTTCCCGATGGCACATGCAAGTGCCGTTCTTGGGCTTCGCCCCTTTTCGCGTCATTGGTGCTCTGCTCATAGCTGCAGGCATTCCGGTTCTGTTTGAATCCTTCGGACGTTTCGCGCTTCAGGGCATCGGCACCCCCGCTCCCATCTTTCCCACGCAACATCTCGTGGTCAAAGGATTCTACCGCTACGTCCGCAATCCAATGTATGTCGCGGTCGTATCGGTGATTCTTGGTCAAGGGCTGTTGCTAGGTAATATCCGCGTTTTAGCCTACGCAATATTTGTCTGGCTAGCGATGCACCTGTTCGTTCTTATTTACGAGGAACCGACGTTGCGGAAATCCTTTGGCGCTGAATACGAAACCTTTTGCGCCCATGTTCCACGGTGGATACCTCGCCTCAGCCGGTGGCGCGAAGGCTCAGAATAACATGAGAAGTTCCGATTCCTTCTTGCTCTCAGTTCTCCCTGCAGCTAAATCCGGTCTAATCTCACGCACTAGCTGCCTGAGCGTTCGCTTCATGCTTGACGCACACTTTGCTCGTCAACTCGATGAACTGTTTTAGGTGCGACCACTCGGACAAACTCATCGGCCTTCCATCTCGGCTCGAAAAATAGATGGAGACGAAACCATCCTCGGACAACGGAGCGCGAAGCACCAACAGTGTCTTTTGGTTTTCTGGCAAAGGCTCGGTCATGGTTTTCTCCAGCTTCGCTTTCGCCGCCTTCGGATACTTAGACGGCTTCATTCCGTGCCCTACAATTTTCCTCCCAATACTTTTCGCTTGCAATCGGCTTTGCACGGGAGTAAACGGAAATTGAAGTGGCTAGTGCAAGGAGGAAATCACCGGACAAATGACTCCACCCTGCCTAGACTCTTGACATCCGTTTACACACCGCTCTCGCGGTGCGCTACCGCCTGCGATGCCCGTAACCTCGCCGGGCGGGCTACGGACTAAGCAAACGGGGAGCTGCTCTCAGTTCCCCGTTTTGCATTTCTGGGCAGCCAGTCGTTCCCACCGTCGCCGCTTTCGCCATCCGTCCAGTGTTCGCGTATTTCTCGTATAACTCTCGCTCCGCTTCCAGCCAATCATCCACATCGTGTCCATGAGCGCCGCCACGCTCGAAATAGATTTGGTATGCGCGCAGCTCGATTTCTTCACGCGTGGGATGGGTTTCGGTAGTGAGTGATTCACTGCCCGCCAAAGTAGATTTTTCTGTGGGATTCGACATATCCTTGGTTCCTTTCGGAGGGATTTGCCGGGGATGGTGGGTTCGCTGAACTGGAGAACTTCACACTTCTCCGGCATCAGACATTTAGACGCCGTGCACAGAGGATGTCAAGCCGTGCGGTGCATGTGGAATTTGACGCGGCAGCAAAATATCGTCATCTGCGAAATTTTCCTGTCTCTGCATGGAAATTGGCGTGCCATGCATCGAACGCTTCTTTCTGGGTAGCGAAATCGCGCTTGAAATTCGGCTCACCTTTGGAAATGATGCGCCAACGATGGGAATCTTCATCGAAAGATATTGCCGCTACCTCTGCACCGTCACGATTGCGCAGAACGGTTTTGTTCGTGGGCATGAGCACGTATCCTTCTTACCCAGATTTTAACAGGTAATATTGACTCGCTGAGGTCGAAGTGGTTTTCGTGTCGTTTTTCTTACAGAACAGTTTGTGCGGAACGGTCGGCGA
>CAVRLE010000010.1:0-138323 GCA_963721825.1 uncultured Acidobacteriota bacterium
ACCACTCCACGTGCGCCCAACCGCATCGCTCGAACCACATCGCGATCATCTTCCGCAGCGGTCAGAACGATCACGCGCGTCGGCATCGAGTCAAAATTGATCTCTTCGAGCACACCAAGACCGTCCTTCTCCGGCATGCGCAGATCGAGCAGCAAGATATCCGGCTTGTATTTCGCCAGCATCTTGATGCACTCCACGCCGTTCGACGCTTCGCCGACAATCTGAATTTCCTCGGCCGCATCGAGCAGCTTGCGAAGACCTTCCCGGAAGATGGCATGGTCGTCCGCCACCAGGATCCGAATCACCTGTTTTGCTTTCGTCATCGACCAATGGGATTTCAACGGTTAGGCGTGCTCCGTGCCCGGGATTCGACTCCACCGTAAGCGTTCCCCCGACGCCTCTTGTTCGTTCTTTAATCGAAATCGGGCCGAGACGCAGCCGATCAAGCTCTTCGCTTGTGTATCGCCCAGAAAGCTAAACCCTCGGCCGTTGTCGTCTATAACGAGGACGACCTTCGCCTCGTCTTGACCTAGTTTTACCACGACGTGACTCGCATTCGCATGCTTTTTTACGTTGTGTAGTGACTCTCTGTAAATCTGGAACAACTCCCGGCAAATGCGGTCGGGCAGCGTCAAATTGCGATCTTCGATGAAAAGGTCCACTCCCATGCCCTGCTCGTTGCGAAACGCTCGGCAAATCCCACCATCAGTTCCCGCATATCGGCGCTTTCCACGCGCAAGGGCCGCAAATCGGTGACAAACCGCCGCAACTCCTCACTTTCCTGCTGGACCGTCTTCTGCAGGCTCCCAAGCTCGGCGCAGGCTTGTTCAGGGGTCTGCGTCGTCTTCTGCCGTAGCACTCCGAGCTGAATATTGAGGCTCAGAGAGTTTGCAAGATGCCGTCGTGCAGATCGCGCGAGATGCGGCTCCGCTCGGCCTCCACGGCCCGCGCCCTGAGGTGACGCAGAAGGAAAACATTTTCAAGCGGAGGCCCCAAATGCCGGACGATCTGCTCCAGCCATCTAAGATCGCCCTTAGAAAATCGGCCGGGCGCCCCATTCGGCGCGGTCGGATTGACCAGCAAGACCCTCCCAGCCGGCCGCCCTCCGGCTTCGATTGTAACCGCCATCAAAGACTTGGCGCCAAACTCGTCGCGCGTGGCGTTCGGCGGCATGGGAACATCACGGAACAACTGGGCGCTGCGGCGGTCCCAACCAAAACCTTCGCCGTTGCCGTTCCTGAATTCCCAGCACAGGCTGACCTCCAGGCTGTCTGCCAGAAAAGTGTCGGACCTTGAAAGGGGTAGCATTTCCGGCGAATTGGGTTCGCGTTCGCTAGGGCGAACTTTCCATACAAACAGCCGTTCGAGGTCTTCCTCGCGTATGGCAAGGCAAGCCTGCTCACACCGGAACGACACCGCAATTTCGCCGAGTGCCTGACGGATCGATTCCGCAAGGCCGCGGTCGAACTGAAGCAGTCTGGTAACTTTCTCCAAAAACTGTTGTCGCGCGAGGTGCTCGCGTTCTCGCGCCCCAAGGTATCCCATGCCCAGCCCGGAGATGAGCGTTCCAGCTCCAAGGATCAACCAATGAAGCAGACTGTGCCACTCGAGCGGTTCAGGAACCGAATTTGCAACGCGAACGATTACGCCGATCGTCGCGGCGGCCACAAGGACGAGCATCGTCTTCGAATTTCCTAGCGAACTAAGAGCGAACACGGAGAACAGAAGCAGGAACCAAAAGGCGGAGACTGAAGGCGTCAAGAATAGAAACACACCCAGCGCCACCGCATCTGCCACGAGAGGAATTCGCAAACGCCAGTCGCTGAAGAATTGCTCCGTCAGGGCTATTCCGAGCGATACGGCCAGATAAAACGATAGAAAAATAACTGCCGACCGTTTCACCGGCGCAGGCGCCGTCTCTAGTAAAGCCACCAGAGCCAGCGCGACCAGGATGGCCCGCGCCAGGGTGACCTGGCGTTCGATATATAGACGTTCGGCGCTGTCGAGAGGCATCGTGGCGGGCAAGTACCCTTAAAAGTCTAGCAAGCCGGCAGGAGTGCGCGCAACTCGGTGTCGTCATCTGGTTATTGCCGGCATGTCGATCCGGTGGCTTTTCCACACATTTCCACAGCAAAGGTGATCGCATCCGGTTGACAGAGGGTGCATAATCGTTCGACACATTCTTCAAAACGCAGGGGAACGCCGGGCTTGACTCAACGCTACACGCGCAGAGAAGCAGGGCGCATTTTGGGAGTTGAGCCGAGCCGTCTTCGCTACTGGGAACGGTTGCAGCTTGGTTCGACCACGCGCTCGCTGGGGTGAACGGTTTTACAGCTTCGGCGATCTCGTAGCGCTCCGTACTGTCAAACGACTCACCGAATGTAAAATCCCGGCGCGCCGCGTTCGTCTCGCAGTTTCGCTTACCGAGCAACAATTCGGCGCTGAGCCGCGTCCATTGCAGGAACATTGTATCCAGCAATACGGCCGTCAAGTGCTTGTCGTCCCGCCTGGTACGCCGGTGCCGTTCAATCCGATTCGGCGGCAGTGGGTGTTTCCGTTTGAGCCATCCGAAGTACCGGCGAAACTTCGCTCGATGGTGGGTCGAACCCCCGAACAACTTTTCGAAGTAGCGCTGGATTATGAGGCGAGCCCAGAAACAATTCCCGAGGCGATTGAGACCTACGAGCGGATAGTCAACTTGGCGCCCGATTGGATCGAAGCTCACATCAACCTTGGTGTCGCTTACTACCAGACCGGCCAAATCTCGAGCGCCCGTGACGCATTTCGCGTTGCAGTGGAACTCGATCCGCTCAACGGAATCGCCCGTTACAACCTTGGCTGCACGCTGGAAGAAATAGGTGAAGTGGACGAAGCCGTCGAACATCTGCGCCGCGCAGCGCGGGCGATGCCGGCACATGCCGATGTCCATTTCAACCTGGCGCTAGCCTATGAGAAACGTGGTGAACGCCGATTCGCGCGAGAGCAGTGGCTCCTCTATCTTCGCTACGCTCCCTCAGGTCCTTGGGCTGATCAGGCTCGCGCCCGGCTGAAACAGTATGGTGGCCGCCCCAGGCACTCTCCTCCGATTCCGTTCCGCCGCCCGGGCTAGACCCACAGCCCGCAAGCCGATTGTCAAACGTACCTGCTTACTACTTGTATCTCCGTTCCATTGACCAGACCCATCCACCCGGGTACCTTCGAAAATCAGGTTCCGGCCGGAGGCCGACGTGGCGGAGAATCTCGACTCAAACGGGGGTGGCGCAGAGAAGCGCCGCAGCACACGCGTGATGTATTCCGCCTCGATCACGATTAAAGGAACCGACACGCTTGGCCAGTTCTTTCGGGAGTCTACGAAGACGGTTATGGTGAATTGCTACGGCTGCCAGTATCAGGGTATCCGTTACCCTGCTCCGAATTCCTCCATCATGCTGGAGGTGAGCCGCGGCGACCATCGGCGGCTTCCGCGCGTGGTTCCGGCGCGAGTCATCTGGGTGCGACGTCCTCAGGCTTACCGCACGCTCTATCATGTAGGGATCGAATTCGAAGTTCCTGGAAACGTGTGGGATATCGCGTTGCCGCCAGGGGACTGGTTCGCCTGCCCCGAAGATGAAGAACTGGTGATTCCGGTTTCGAGCGAGGAAAATATCGCGCATCCGAATCAATTTGTGCTGAGCGCTTCGGTGGCTGACGTCAAGAACTCCGGACGCTCATCCGATGAGCCGGCGAACGCGCTAATTTCATCAGCGTGCGCCACCGAGACGCTATTGCTACCGGAAGAGCGCCCGGTCGTCGCTGCTCAAGTGAATTCCGCGGCCAACACGTTGGACGGTTCGGCTTCTATCATGGAAATGGTGAAAATGTTCACCGCGGAAGCGGTGGCGCAAGAGATCGTGCGGATACGAGAGTTTATCGACGCTGAGTTGCAAACCGCGATTCACAAGGCCTTTGACCGACTGAGCGATCGTATTCAGGCGCCTGCGGCACCGCGACACGCCACGACTGACAACCCCACTACTTCGGACACCTTGAGCGACACCGCCGGTCAAATCAGTGGCTCGTCCAAATTGCCTGCTGCGCGAACTGGGCAGGATGCACCGGGCGACGTTCCCCTAAGTGCCCGTCAGCGGCGTGCGGCGAAGCGCGCCCGTAAAACACAAAAAACCACATCCTAGACTCAGAATCACTCAGTCGCAGGCTCCCACAAGCGACTCGGCTCAAACCAACCCACAGGTTCAACCATCGCGCGACACATGGTATTCTAACGACACTGCGGTGAGCGTAGCTCAGCTGGTAGAGCATCGGTCTGTGGCACCGAGGGTCGCGGGTTCAAACCCCGTCGCTCACCCCAATTTTTTTAGCGGTTTAGCCCAACCTGCATTCTTTCCGAGTTGCACAATGATTTCGGTAGTCTCGACTCTTTGCAGCCGATTTTTGTGCCGTTGTCATTCAGGAGTGCTATGACACCGACAAGTGTGACCTATTAGGGGTTGCACCTGGCTAGCGAATTGCCGTCAGCACCCTTTCAATGCCGTGGTAACCCGAGATGCCGACATTTCGCACAGAACTGAATAGCTCCACAATTTCAAAGGTATAAAGAAATAAGAATGAATAGCAGGACGCTGGATACCGGTCCAACCACTGCAAAGCAGGAAGTGTGACACTTCTCCTGAGTCTCGTGGCTTTGGAAAGCAAGGCTACCCCTATACCCAACAAGGCGCCACTGATGATGTCTGTCGGATAATGAAATCCTAGATAAATTCTGGGAAGACAAATTACCAAGAAGGTGTACCACAATGCAAAATACCCCAGTCGCCTAGATACAACCCATATGCTAACGGCGAGGCAGAAGAAAAGAGCGGCGTGGTTGCTTGGGAAAGAACTCCAGCCAATGACCCTATTGGGGTCGGTCCCATACGGGAGCCGAAAATTAAGCTGCATGTTGAGCAGAGGTCTCACCCGGAACGGAAATGTCAAGGCAAGAACTCGGGCAAGAACCATGGCGAAAAGGCTAGAAATTAGACCAAAAAGGAGCTTTCCCTTGTTCTCAGGGTGTGCGTTGCCGTAGAGAATCCACGCAGACCAAAACAGAGCCATGATGACTCCGCCTTTGAGCACCTCATAAATTTCAACTTGCGCCACTAGGGAATCAAACACCCAAGAACGGTGGGCAAATGAGTTCAAGAAATGAATGGTATGTAAGTCAAAGGGGTTCATGCACAGGTAGGTCGCAGCATTTTCGAATCCTATGCTCCACGCTCATCGTACCAGCCCGAAGGACTCCACTCAAGCTGGCCTCCGGTTCAGGTGTTTCCAAAGCAAAAACCATGGCTGTGATGCGCTCCGTCCCCTAGAACGGACAGGTGTGGTGGTGGTCAAACCGTTCCGGCATCTGGCTGCTCCTTGTTTTCGGCCAGGTGGTGAAGGCACCTTATGGGCTACTGATTGCGGCGACCCGTCTGACGTTGGGAATTCATTGCACACTCGCGGCCGAATGTGCCAAGATTCGCCCGAATCAGGCGGGTGACGCATCACCAAACTGTTGAAACTGCTGTCCCCGGCAACGAAGTTGCCGTTCTGTGGCACCGAGGGTCGCGGGTTCAAACCCCGTCGCTCACCCCAACTCTCAACTAACCGCTCTCGCGGTAGGCTCCGCAGGATTCGTTAGCCAACGAACTGACGGGAGAAGAAGTTTCCATGCACATTCTGAATAGTCAGATTAGAGCAGCTCTGCTCCTTTCGATTCTCTGCTGTCTCTCGCTCGGCGCCGGTCCACGAGTCTCCGCGCAGACCACCGCTCCGCAATACAAAGTGGATCCTTCGTGGCCAAAGCAGTTGCCAAACAACTGGATTATGGGGCAGGTAGGCGGCCTCACCGTAGACCGCGAAAATCACATTTGGGTTTTGCAGCGCCCCAAGTCAGACACTGTGGACGAATTAGGGGCGGAGCAAACACCGGCGCGTTCAGAGTGCTGCATTGCCGCACCGCCCATCCTTGAATTTGACGCGCAAGGGAACTTGCTGCGGTCGCTCGGCGGCCCGGGCCAAGGCTATGACTGGCCTATCTCTGAGCATGGCATTCACATCGATAAGAAGGGGAACATCTGGATAGCCGGAAACGCACCGGTGGATCGTCAGGTGCTCAAATTCAGCCCCGATGGAAAATTTCTGATGCAAATTGGCCACCCCGCTCCCGCAACACAGCCGGCTGACAGCTCGAGCCACGATTTGCTAGGGCGCTCCTCGGGAATTGCCGTGGACGATGAAGCGCGCGAAGTTTTCATTTCCGACGGATATATGAATAAGCGCGTGATTGTTTTTGACTCCGAAACCGGCGCGTTCAAGCGTCTATGGGGAGCTTACGGAAACCCGCCCAACGACGCCGATCCCGGACCGTACAACCCGTCGGCAACACCCGATCAGCAATTTCGGAATCCTGTTCACTGCGTTCATATCTCAAACGACGGGTTTGTGTATGTTTGCGATCGCACCGACAATCGGATTCAAATCTTCACGAAGCAAGGTAAGTTCGTGAAGGAATTCTTTGTGCGTAAAGAAACCTTGGGCCAGGGGTCGACATGGGACTTGGCCTTCTCGCGCGACGCCGAGCAAAAGTTGCTCATCGTGGCTGACGGCGAGAATAACGTCTTATGGATGCTCGACCGCAACAGCGGAGATGTTGTCGGCAAAGCTGGTCACAGCGGTCGCAATGCCGGACAATTCCACATGGTGCACCAAATCGCCTCGGATTCGGACGGGAACCTGTACACCGGCGAGGTCGATAACGCCAAACGGATCCAGAAATTCTTGCTCGTTTCCGGCGACG
Organism: uncultured Acidobacteriota bacterium; assembly: GCA_963721825.1. Classification (GTDB taxonomy): domain Bacteria; phylum Acidobacteriota; class Terriglobia; order Acidiferrales; family UBA7541; genus Palsa-295. Next base: position 6,824 of record CAVRLE010000010.1, read on the forward strand.
AAGATAAAACCAAGAAGTAGCAATGGCGTCGGATGATTCTGGCCTATCTTCGGATGGCAAGCCTTACGTTCATAGAGGTATCGCTGTATTTTGCTGAAGGCGTCATTCATAACATCATGTTGGTCCGGTCGCTAACCTTCGCGAGGTTTCCGTGGCCCGTTCTCCATCCTCCGTAACCCGAAAGCATGAAATCGAAGGAAAAGGTTCGCCGCGCGCTCGGAGAACATCCAACTCGAAGCCTCGTGAAGTGGTTATCCCGACGCATGTAAATGACGCCACCATCGAAGTCGAAGGCACCGAAGTAAAGCTCACCAATCTTCAAAAAATATTCTGGCCAAAACTCAAGTTATCAAAACGAGATCTGCTCCAGTACTACGCGGACGTGTCACCGTGGCTCCTGCCTCATGTGCAGAACCGGGCCATGGTGATGAAACGTTACCCGAACGGAATTTCGGGAGAATTCTTCTTCATGAAACGGGCCCCGGAGTCGCGGCCTCGCTCAATTCCCGTCTGCTCGATCGAACATCACTCGGGAAACGTGATCGATTTTCCCGTGGTTCAGAATCTTGCCACGCTTCTCTGGATCGTGAACCTGGGATGTATCGACCTAAATCCTTGGTACGCGCGCTGCGATGATGCCGATCGGCCCGACTACCTGCATTTCGATCTCGATCCCACACCCGGCGCTTCCTTCGCTCTCGTGCGTGAAACGGCTCTTGTCGTCCGAGAAGCGCTGACCGAAATTGACATCACGAGTTACGCCAAGACGACCGGCTCTCGAGGGATTCACGTCTACGTTCCCATTGTTCGTGGCCCCACGCAAAAAGAAGTCTGGTCGTTTGCCAAGGCGCTTTCCGTCGAACTTGCGCGACGTCATCCAAAATTGGTCACAGCGGAATACCGTGTGGCGAAGCGTCCGCGCAACCACGTACTGGTTGATTACAACCAGAACGCATGGAATCGGACTCTGGCGTCAGTCTATTCCGTCCGGCCAAAACCGGAAGCGACCGTGTCAACACCGATTACGTGGCAGGAAGTGGAACGAGGCATCGAAATGAACGAGTTCACCATGAAAACCGTGCCCCAGCGCCTCGCTAAAATCGGCGACTTGTGGAAACCGCTGCTCGAACAGAAAGGCCGCACAAATCTCGCGAGATTCGTATGACTCTTCCGCTCTCCAAAACCTACGCGCCGATGGAGGCCCAGCCAGCCGAAGATCTGCCAAAGGGATCGGAATGGCATTACGAGCCCAAATGGGATGGCTTTCGCTCCTTGGCATTTCGAGATGGCGACCGAGTTGATCTCGAATCCAAATCCGGTAAGCCATTGACGCGATATTTTCCTGAACTCGTCGAAGCGCTTCGCGCTTTTCGTGCCAAACAGTTTGTGCTGGACGGAGAAATCGTCATTCCGTCGGATGGAAATCTATCTTTCGACGATCTGCTGATGCGCATTCATCCAGCGGCCAGCCGTATCGAAAAATTGAGCAAGGAAAGCCCCTGCCGATTCATTGTCTTTGACCTGCTTGTCGACGCCTCAGGAAAGAACCTGGCAAATTTAGTGCTGCGTGAGCGCCGGCGCGTATTGGAAGCTTTTATGAAGAAATTCGGCGCAAAGAACGAGACAGTTCAGCTATCGCCAATGACAAAAGATATCGCCCTCGCGCGAAAATGGTTCCATATGGGAATTGGGCTCGACGGGATCGTCGCGAAGCGAGACGACATGCCCTATCAAACCGGCGAGCGCACCGGGATGCAAAAGATCAAGAAACAACGGACCGCCGATTGTGTGGTGGGCGGTTTCCGCTATCTCGAGAAAAAACCTCTAGTCGGCTCGTTACTTTTGGGACTCTACGACAAACAGGGGAAGTTGAATCACGTTGGTTTTACTTCTTCCATCGCCAATCACGACAGGGCAACGCTCACAAGAAAGCTGAAGGGAATGATCAAAGCGCCCGGGTTTACCGGAAAAGCTCCCGGTGGCTTGAGCCGCTGGAGCACAAAACGTTCGCTTGAATGGGAGCCGCTCGACCCGCGTCTCGTCGTCGAAGTCCAATTCGATCATTTCACGGGCGGCCGCTTCAGACACGGGACGAAGTTGCTGCGATGGCGGCCAGAGAAGGCGCCGGAATCCTGCACCATGAAACAGGTCGAGCGCGAAAATAAGTCAGCCCTGGATCTTCTCTAGCTATTTTTGAAAAGAGAGAACGCAGAGCAAGGTTGTCACGACTAGAGTCGCGCGCCCGTCTACTTCTTCTCGAGTGTTGCATTCAGACTAATCTCGCTGCCCGACAGAACCCTCATGCTACGCGTCCAATCCTGATAGCCAGAAAGTCGAACGCTCAGTTCATGATTCCCGGCAGGCAATTCGACGGTCGACGGCGTTGAACCAATCAGCTGCCCATCCAGATAAATTTCTGCTCCGTCAGGATTCGAATGAACCGCCACTTTGGCCGGCCCAGGCGCCGATTGATCGATCGATTTCAGCTTCCCATCCTCGAGTACGATAACCATATTCGGATACGTCAGCCAAGCCCGTTCCTGAAAACTGGTTTCGCGTTCCGGAGCTCCCATTGCAGCGACGACTTCGTCGCGCGTCATTCCCAAAGCGAGTTCGGCGGGAGGTCTTACTGGGGTGGCTGCGGGAGAAGCGTTTCCGCCGGCCGATGTAGACGGAGGACTGTTCTGTACGGCACTGGCCTGTCCGACAACGCTTCCCGTATAACGCCCCTCGGGTGCCACCCAGGGATCAATCGCGCGAAACACTTCGTCCTTTTTCGCATTCACAAGAGTTTTTATGGGAAAATCGAATGTCACCGCCGCCCATACTCGCCCCGAACCTTTCGAACCATTCATCAATTGCGCCGAAAGCAAAGCCAGCGTGACGTTATCCTGGCCTACGGCGATATTGAAAATATAAAAGCGCTCGCCGACTGGAATTTCAAGATCCTTGTTTCCGTGGTAAAGCGTCGCCGTGTCTCCATGGATTGAGCTTGAAGCAATCTGATTGCGGTCAAAGGAAGCGTATAGTCCCGGCTTTTGCACCAAGACAATTGTCCCAGCCCGTCGAATCGCCGTCGCCGAACCAACTCCCATCATGCCCTTGCCCACAATCGAAAGCTGATATGTTTGACTTAGGACCTGCTCTAGCACCTCCCGGCCGTTGGAATCCGCGGTCTGCTGCTGGCCCCAACTCGGAAGACAGCTGAATCCAGCCAAAACAACGCCGGCTGCCACTGCTAGCAGCAGCTTACTATTTCCTGGTAATGGCATGGTCGGGAGTATAAAACCGCACGGGCGTGCATACAAGGCGCGCTTAATTCAAAAAACACTTGCCCGGCCGAATGATTCTTCTATCAAATGGGAGCGTTAAGAAATACGGAACGCCCGTCACGAAAACTTCCAATCGCCTCTCGATTTCAGCGAGCGCCACGATGTAGGATACGTCGGATGATTCGAGGCCGAGTTGTTGTGTTGTTGTTGTTGTTTCTCATCGCTCCCGCGGTAGCACGAGCCTGCACTTGCTCGAAAGCGCCGCCTGGAATGTGTCCGGGCTTGCAAAAGGATGATGTCGCGTTCGTCGGTACTGTCACGGCCGCCGAAAATGTTGCGCAAGACCCAAACACGCCCACAGCTCCTGCAGTCGTTCGTTTCCATTTTCGAATCAACGAGCGTTTCGCTGGCGAAAATACAAGCGAGATCGATATTTTCGCGGGTGGCGAAGATGGCGACTGCGCCTTCTACTTCAAGCAAGGCGAGCAGTATCTCGTATTCCCGAACAAATCGGACGACGGCCGCCTTTTCGCAACGATTTGCAGCGGCACTCGTTCGGCTTCCGAAGGACGCGCGATAATTCCGCAGCTGCGCGCCATGCGTAACGGCAACCAAGTAGCTTCCGTCTTCGGCGTCTTGCGCCGCTCGGATCCCCCGATGCTTGCGCCGCCCGATGACCCCGAAGATCCGCTCCCAAATATCAAACTTAAACTGCGCTCGAAGGACGATCGCTTCGCCACCAGCACCGACGGCAGCGGCATTTACACCTTCTACGATGTCCATGCCGGCCAGTATCAATTCACAGCCAATCTTCCCGTGCGCATGGAACTCACGCAAAAGACGCTCAACGGCCCGCTACCTACTTTCAAGATTCCAAACGGCGCCTGCTACGAATACAACGTGGACGCGTTACCCACCGGGCGAATTCACGGCAGCGTTCGTGGCCCGAATGGAAAGCCGCTGGCGAACGCGTCGGTAGAACTATATCGCGCGGGCGCGTATGAAGATTCGCGTCCCGGTCTCTGGGGTTTTCAAGGACCTAAGGGCAATTTCGAATTCGATCACGTCGGCCCTGGCGAATACATTCTCGTTTTCAATCGAGGCAATCGCAAGGATCCGAATTCGCCGTTTCCCCGTGCCTTCTATCCCGGTGCGCCCGATCTTTCAACCGCCGCGCCGATCACTCTCAAGGATGGACAGCAACTCCTGAAAGCAGACATTCGGTTGAAGGAAGACGACGGTTACCCGACGCGAGAGATTCGCGTGAAGCTGAAGTGGAAGAATGGCCGTCCGCCCGGCGAAGTGTACGTTACCGCGAAAGCGGCGGACGGCGAAAATCCTGCCGCGCGAAAGGTCGGCGAAGACGTCTACGGATTCACCCTGCTCGAATCAGCAAAGTACGCAATTTCGGCCTGGGAAGACCTCGATCCTTCCCGCCGCAACATCCGTCATGGCAATGACGATGCCTGCGAAGATCCTTCCCGCATGGATTCCGCTGCTGTCGCGGTCGATGGTTCCGATGCCGATACGAAGGAAATAACGCTCACGCTCGTGCCTCCGGAATGTCCAGCGGCTCCATCCCAGCCTTCCACTCCGAGTTCCAGCACCCAGTGAATTCTTAATCAGCCTTCTTCGCTTCGGGAGGGCTCGCAGGCCCTTCCCCCTTCACGTGATGCGCATACCAAAAAAGATATCGCTCGTAGAGATCCTTAATGAACGAAGGCCGCACGAAATCGTGATACTCGCCCGGATAAACCACCAGCATCGTTGGCACGCCCAGCCGCTTCAAGCTCTGATACATCAACTCACCGTTGACGATTGGAACGTTTGAATCCACATCGCCGCCCAGCACCAGCGTCGGCGTCGTGATTTCTTTCACGCGGCTGAACGGCGACATCTTTTCCCATAACGCGCGATTTTCCCAAGGGAGCCCCAGCTCGTATTCCCAATGACGCGAATAAAGATCGGCACCATAGTTCACCACATACAGAAATTCGCCTGCATTCGAAATAGCCGCCTTAAATCGGTGCGTCTGCGTGATGATAAAGTTCGTCGAAATCGCGCCGTACGAGTGCCCGCCCACCGCGAGCCGCTCCGGATCAGCAATTCCCTGTGTGAGGACATAGTCCACCGCCGCCATGTCGTCTTCGTAGTCTTTGTGGCCCCAGTCCGCAAAAATCGCTTTGCAGAACTCCTCGCCGTACCCGGCGGATCCTCGTGGGTTCGGCTGAACCACCACATAACCATTCGCCGCAAGAATTTGCGCGCGAAAATCAAATTCAGCCTGATGGCTGAGCGTCGGCCCGCCGTGCAGCCACAGGATGGTCGGATACTTCACGCCCGCTATGTAACCAGGCGGCTTGACCACGAAAGCTGCAACCACCGTGCCATCCTTGCTTTTGAAATGAACGTACTCCACCGCCGCTAACTCTATGCCCGCCACTGCTTCGTCATTCACTTTGCTCAGCCGCCGAAGATCGCCATTCGCGGGCAGCAGATAAGCTTCGTCGGGTTCGCTCGAGCTGGACAACGTTGCGGCCACCGATCCGTCCCGGCTGATGGAATAAAACTCCACCTTCCTGCGTCCCCCGATTGGGCGAGTGATGTCGCCCCCGCTGGGCGCCACACGCAAAAGATTCTGTGTGCCTTCATCTTCCGCAATGAAATAAATCCAGTGTCCGTCGGGCGAGAAACGTGGCGCAGAAACCTCGCGGTCCAGATTCTTCGTCAAAATTCGCGGCTCGCCACCAGTCGCGGGTACCACCGCAAGATGGTAGGTCGCGTACCAAAATAACTTCGGATCGATCTGAGTGACGAACGCAATCGTTTTCCCGTCAGGCGACCAAGACGGCGCCGAATCCTCGGCCGGACTCGTCGTCACCTGCACGAGCGATTTCGCGGGATCGGCGCTGTCGGCAGCCACCACCCAGATATCCGAATTGAAATTGCTGTCGGGCTCGGCGGTCCGATTGCTCGTGAACGCAATCGATTTTCCGTCTGGCGACCACGCCGGTTCGGAATCGTCGTAATCGCCAAAAGTAATCTGCTTGACCTTGCGATCCGCGAGATCGAAGACATACAGGTGCGTGCGCCGCCAATCGAGATATCCGATCTCGTCCTCTTTGAAGTGCAAGCGGTCGATCACCCACGGCCGTGTTCGTGTCTTATCCTTTTGCTCTTCGTCCGCCTTGCCCTGCTCTTTTTTTTTCGCTGCTTCCAAATCCTCAGGCGACGCATCCTGCAGCACCAGGACCACCCGGTCGCCCGCCGGTGACCACTCGAATGCATTCACATCCTGAATCGTATTCGTCAGCTGTTCCCCTTCGCCACCCCCGCGCGGCAACAGCCATAGTTGTTTTTTCTCGCTGCCGCGTTCGCTCAGAAATCCAAGATATTTCCCGTCGAGACTCCAACGTGGGCGGCTCGAATTTACATCTTCGTTCGTCAGCGCGATCGCATCGCCACCCGCCACCGCAGTCATCCAAATCCGCTTCTTGTCCTTATCTTCCTTCACATCATGGGTCGTCACCACGTACGCGACCCACTTCCCATCCGGGCTTATCTGCGCGTCTTCCACATCTTTAATCCGAAGGTAATCGTCCACCGTCAGATTTCGCGGGTGCGCACGCGCCGCTGGAGACTTTTGCCCCAGTCCCACCTCTTGCGCGAATGACGCATTCGCCAGCAGCCCAGATAAGATTAAAATCGCGAGGAGAAATCGAATTTTCATGGCGTGCGCAATCTTCACCTTACGCAATACCGGCATTCCCTTCCAACATTCGGCCGCGCAGTATAACAGACGAACCGGCGTGAGCCGCTCCTGGTAAGTCTCACAGCGGACACACCGCTTTATTGACATAGCAATCACCGCAATTTAGGCTGCTTGCCGTCCATGGCCGCGCGCTTCGTCACTCGTTCTCCTTTCGCGATCCGCGCGCACCCACACCTCTACGAGATCAACACCTGGGAATGGCTCGAGGAACTCTCCGCCCGCCTCGGCCGCCGAATCACTCTCGCAGAAGTGCCTGATGCAGAGTGGGATTCGCTCGCACAGCTGGGATTCAATATCGTGTGGTTGATGGGCGTCTGGCAACGCAGCCCTGAATCGCGGCGCATTAAGCTCGAAAATCCCCAAAATCATCCTGAGTTTGGAGCTGCGCTTCCCGGATGGAAGCCAACTGACGGGATCGGCTCTCCCTACTCCATCGTGCAATACGTTCCCGACCCGCGCATCGGCACCTGGGATTCTCTCGATGCTGTTCGCCAGAAACTTCATGCGCTAGGCATGGCGCTGTTTCTCGATTTTGTCGGCAATCACACAGCGCTCGATTGTCCCTGGACTTGCGAGCACCCGGAATTCTACATTCAGGGCACCAAGGAGCAATACGATCAGAATCCATCCGCCTTCTATCAAGTCGAGACAACCGCTGGCGTCAAATATCTGGCCTTCGGAAAGGATCCCTACTTCCCGCCCTGGGACGACGTTGCCCAGTTGAATCATTTCCAGCCCGCTCAGCGCGCCGCACAGTTGGATACTCTGCGCACAATCGCAGCGCACTGCGACGGAATTCGCTGCGACATGGCCATGCTTCTCCTCAATGATATTTTCGCAAAAGTTTGGGGACCCTCCATCGGCGCCCTTACCCAGCCGGAAAAAGAATTCTGGACGGAAGCACATGCAACGGTCCCTGATCTCGTTCTTCTCGCCGAGGCGTACTGGGGCACGGAGGGGCGCTTGCTTGAATTGGGATTTTCGTTCGTCTACGACAAACCCTTGTACGACGCAATGCGCAGCGCAAATCCGCCAGCAGTCCACGGCATTCTTGCAGCCCCGGTTGACTATCAGAATCATCTCGCGCGTTTCCTTGAGAACCACGACGAAGAGCGTTGCGCCGTCGTCTTTCCCAATGAACGATTAATCGCAGCCGGAACTCTGGTCGGGACACTTCCCGGCATGCGCTTCTACCATCAGGGCGAACTCGATGGCCGAAAGATTCGCCTGCCCATCATGCTGCAGCGAGTCACGCAAGAGCCGGCCAATCCCGCGGTCCGCGCCTTCTTCGAAAAGATCCTGAAAATCACGAACGAGGAAGTATTTCACACCGGTCACTGGTCGCTGCTCCCGGTTGCTGGCGAAGGCGACGATACTGCCGGAAATCTGGCGGTCTACGAGTGGAGATCTGCGAAAGCCTGGAAAATCATCGCTGTAAATATTGTCGGTGCCGCCTCGCAAGGTCGCGTCCGAATGGACGAGAGCATCTCACCGTCAACTCAGTATGATTTTTACGACGAGCTGCACGACGTTCATTACTCGCGAGCCGGCCAGGAGCTGCGCACAATCGGCCTCTTCGTTCGCCGCGAGGCGTTCGATGCGCACCTGTTCGACGTCACCCCCGTCTGATACAAAAATTCTGCCGAGAGTGCTGGTCGTTACTTATTCCACCGTGAAAGGAATCGGTGCCGTACTTGTAGTCACGCCGTTCACCGTAGCGCTGAACGTCACCGTGTAATTTCCCGGCTGCGTGGCCCCGTTCGGTCCCTTTGGTGGACTGGCGCAAGACGCTCCGCCAATTGCCATCAATACGAGGATCGCAAACGACACCGCCCAACGCGGGCTCCGCCTCCACATCCACAAGACGCCTCCCAGCGTCAAGCTGAGCAATAGCAGCGTGAAGCCCCCGCCGAATCCGCCGGGCATCGGTACCGATCCCGTGGTTGTCGTTCCTTTGCAGAACGTATTCAGTACGATCGCCACATCCGTCGGTCCAGTAGGTGTCAAAGTCACCGTCGCTGGGTCCGGCGCGCATGTAATTGTCGGAGAAGACGTCGTGCATCCGAAAGTTACGGTTCCGCTGAAGCCAGGCGTAGACGTCAGCACGATCCCGATCGCCAATGTTCCTCCCGGCGGCACCGGCGGGAAAGTTCCACCCGCGGGCGGCGTCACGGAAATCGAAATCGGCGAACTCGAAACCGTCAGCAAAGTTGACCCCGTCACTTCGTTCAGCGTCGCTGAGATCGTTGTCGTTAAACCTGCCGTGCCTCCTACCGTCACCAGTCCCGCAGCGTTGATCGTCGCCGCTTCGGTGTTGGACGACGCCCAGGTAACAGTCGCGGTGATGTCCTTCGTGCTGTTGTCCGAGAAAGTGCCCGTCGCCGTGAATTGCACCGACGAACTAATCGGCTCAGTCGGATTCGCCGGTGTCACAGCAATCGACTTCAACGTCGCCGCTGCTGCCGTAAATGTCGCAGTAACGGTCTCCGCCGACCCTGGCATCGTAAACGAACAAGTAGCACCAGCAACCGTGCACGAAGTCGGCGCGCCATTCCATCCCGCGAATGTCGAACCGTTCGTCACCGCCTGCGTCAACACCACTTGGGTACCTGCCGGCAGACTCGCCATGCATGCGTTCGCGGAGCCGCTCACGCAGTTGATTCCATTCCCCGTCACAGTTCCCGTTCCGGTCCCCGCAGTTTGCACAGTCAACTGCACCGTGGCAGCCGTACTCACATTGATATTTCCGGACACGCCGGTGATCGACCCCGTCACGGTATCCGTCGCCGCGATCGTCTGATTGCCCACAGTATTGAGCGTCACCTGGAAAGTCCCTACGCCGTTTGTCAGCGTCGAGTTCGCCGGCAGAGCAGCATTCCCGTCGCTGCTCGTGAAATGCACGGTACCCGTGTATCCAGTCGCTGTCGCGTTGGACGCATCGAGCGCCGTCACCGTGAAATTAATCGGTGTTCCAGGTGTCGCAGTGGCAGGAGCGGTCACCGAGAAGTGCGTTGCCGCCATCGACCCGCTCACGATGACGGTAGAGTCCGAGGCATTCGCTGGCGCCGAGCCTCCGCCGCTCACAGCTGCTGTGTTCACTTGAGGCGATGTCGCATTTGCGGCGACATTCACGCTCACTGTTATCACCGGGTAGCTTGCACCGCCCGCCAGAGCGTCGGCCCTTGTGCAAACATTCGCCGCATTCGAGCCACCGCAAGTCCAACCCGTGCCCGCCATCGACACGAGGGTAAGACCACTCGGAGCTGTCTCAGTAACCGTAACCGTGCCGGTCGTAGGTGTGGTGCCGGGGGAATTCGCGATCGTCAGGCTGTATTGCGCGCCTTGTTGGCCCTGCGTGAAATTGCCAGTGTGCGTCTTGGCAATCGTGAGCTGCGCCGAAGGCGCGGGCGTTATGACGGTCGAGTCCGAAGCGTTCGCCGTGGCCGAACCTCCCCCCGAAACGCTCACCGTGTTCACTTGAGGCGAGCTAGCGTTCACCCCGACGTTGACCAGGACGGTGATGGGCGGATAGGCCGCGCCGGGAGCGAGCACATCACTGCGCGTGCAAGTGTTCGCCGGATTTGGTGGCCCGCAGGTCCAGCCTGCGCCGAACATGGATACGAGTGACAGACCCGATAGATTTGAGTCGATCGCGCCCGAGAGTCCTGTGGAGTCGAAAAGAAATGTCTGATCCGATCCAGAGCAGCAATTCACGATGAAGTCAACCGTATTCCCAGCACTGAGCGTCTTTACCACTGAAAACGGTGCGCGCGTGTTGGTCGGTGCGCAGGTCTCCCCGTTACCCGGGTTACAGATAAAGGTGGAAAACACGGGCGTGCCGTTCACCAGAATGCTGTCCAGCGTAGTTGTCGTATCCAAGGATACAAAGCTTCCGGTGATCTCGTAAGTTCCCGATGCAGGTGCCGTGAAACGGACATCACTATCCGTCCCCGCCATGTTCATCGGATGCATCCACAGAGTGTCATTCGGTATAGTGGGGGTGCCGCAGGTGACAGGTGAGCCGCTGTTGTTGGCGGCAACATACGGATAACCTGTGCCCGACCAATACGGAAGGCCGCATGTAGGAGAAGCGGCATTTTGACCAGGAAAGAGCGTAAATGTGGAAGTCGACTCCACAAACTGACCGTAGCTCCAAACACCGTTCGGATTTGAAGTCCCCGAAAAACTGGCTGCAAAGTCTTGAGCCAGGGCACTCAACGCAGTGTCCGTCACCGTCACTGTTCCGCTAGTCGCTGCCGCATTCGCGCCGTTCGAAACCGTCACAGTGTACTGTGCGCTGTGCTGGCCTTGCGTGAAGTTTCCCGTGTGAGTTTTTGATATGGCCAGCATCGCAGCCGGACCAAGACCCGTCACCGTGATTGTCCCCGACACTCCGGTGATTGACGCCGTCACCGTATCCGTCGCCGCAATCGTCTGCGCCCCCGCCGTCTTCAACGTCACCGAAAATGTCCCGACGCCGTTCGTCAAAGTCGAATTCGCCGGCAGTACCGCCTGCCCATCGCTGCTCGTGAAATGAACAGTCCCTGTATATCCCGTCACCACCGCGTTCGACGCATCCAGCGCTGTCACCGTAACGCTGAACGCAGTCCCCGCCGTTGCAGTCCCGGGCGCCGTCACCGAAAAATGTGTCGCTGTACCAGCTCCGATAGTCGTGGTCACGCTCGCCGAATTATTCCCCATATTCGGATCCGTCGAGCTTCCCGCTACAGTCGCGGTGTTCGTCAAACTCCCGGCTACCGTGGGCGTCACGAAATAGCTGATCTGTGTGCTAGCTCCGTTGGCGAGCGCCCCGATCGCGCACGAGAGCGTGGTCGGGCCTTCGAGTTGAACGATGCGGGTGCATGTCTCGGACGCCACAACCATATTCGGTGAGAGATTGCCCGGCACCGGGTCGGTCATCACCACTCCAGTCGCATCCTGCGGCCCGTTGTTCGTTACCGTAATGACGTACGGAAGGTTGGCCCCCAACGCTATGCTGCTCGGTCCTGTTTTCGTGATCGCAAGGTCCGCCCCCGCCCCAGCCGTTACCGTCAACGCCCCGGTGTTCAACACGGTCGCGGTGCCTAGGTTCGGCGTTACCGCGGTTGAACCGACAGCAGTTCCCGTGGCAAGTCCCGGACTCGTTGTGCTCATTGTCGCAAAGCCCGTGGGCACCGTAGTCCAAGTCACCAGGCTCGTGATGTCCTTCTCCGTTCCGTCGTTGAAATTTCCCACGGCGCTAAATTGCTGCGTCTGTCCCACCGCGATGGACGCCGTCGTCGGCGTCACTGCAATCGATTGCAATGTCGCGTTTGCGCCCGTACCGATCGAGAACACAACCACATCGTCCTCGGGAAATAGAGGACTCTGGACGTTGCAGCTGGCGCAGGTCGTCTGGAAACCGTTTACCGTCGTGGTCGGATTCGTATTGGTGAAAAACCCACCCGGAGCGTCTGATACGCCGGCTGCATAGACCGTGTGATTCGCATCCACGGCGACGGCGTTGATCCGGTCGTCCTCCTCGAGAATTACCGAGGTCCCCGCGTTTGCCTGGGCAGGAGGATTGCTTCCGCCGATGTACGTCGAAAACACCAGCGTGGCGTTGAATGCTGTCTGATTGGGGGTCGGCACTCTCAATATCGAGAGAAACGCATCCGCGCTCTGCACCCCTCCCACCACAGCTCCCACATACGGCTGAATGGGATTCAGCGTTGGAAAATCGGTAGCAGAGTTTGTTCGGCCGCCCAAAATGATCCGATAGTTTGTCGGATCGCCCGCGTCATACGTCACCGCGCTGACAATATCGTCTCCTCCGCTCCCACCGAAGTACGTCCCACACTGCAGGCTGGCGGTTCCTGTTTGCATCGTATTGATGAGGACCAGAAAGCCAACCGCGCCGTCACCAGTAGCGTTGTTTTTCGTTTGAAACGCGTTCTTGAGTGGAATGTCCCCATTGGCTGAATTCGAGGTGGTCCCGCCCACGATCGCCACTACACCATTGCCAAGATCAAAGGACCCGTTCCCAGCCCGCGTTGCTCCACCGCCTCCGAAATAGGTGGCATACAACAACTGGTTCACTCCCACCAGGCTCGTGTTCAGCTTTATCGCAAACGTGTCTTGGGTGCCGCCGAAGGCCGTCTGGAAGCCATTCGCCAGGCTCGTGCCGCCCGGCCCCAGGTTGAACGCGGTCGCGGAAACCGTGTTTCCCCCGGCCAGGATATTCCCCGAAGCATCTTCGAAGGCGCCGCATCCCGCGCCTTTCCCCGACGTGCTGCCCCCTCCAACGTTCAAGTAAGTTAGGTAGCTTATGCTCAAATCAGCGCGATTTAGGATTGTCACAAAGCAGTCATCGGATGGGGCAGGGGTTGCGCCGTTATCGAAGGCGTTGACGTAGGCATTCTTCGTCGGCAGGTTCGTCGCGTGCGTCTCACCGGATAGAATTACGTTTCCGCCGGTGCCAACTGCAATAAAGCCTCCTCCCAAATCATTATTCCCACCCAGAGTCGCTGCTTTATCTATCGCTGCGCCGCTTGGCATCAGTCGTACCGCCATGGTGGCGAGTCCGTCGCTCGTGCCGCTTGGATCGGTCACAGGATTGAGGACGGTTGCGCTCGGAAAGTTAGCGCAGTTCGTTTCTCCTCCCAACACAGGCTCAATGTTCGCGGCCCCTTGCGATTTGTCCAGCGCCAGCCACACAAATCCGCTTAGGCAGCCTTTCAGCGTAGATAAACTCGGCACACTGCCGCCGATGAAGGTCAGATATACCAGCGACGACGCGCCAGAGGCCGTCGGGTCAACCTTCGCCACAAATCCTACTTCCTGGATTGAACTCCCGGACGTGTTCGAACCGATTACAGTTACGCCATTCTTCTCCGGGAACGTTGTGGAATCGAGGGTGAATCCGCTTAGGTAAAGCTTGGGGCTCCCGGGACTGCTGTCGTCGACTGCAAAGCCACCAGACACGTCCTCTGAGGCTCCGCCCAGGAACGACGAGAAACCAATCGCCGGATCGATCACCAAGCTCTGGCTGTGGTCGTACGCTCCAAGCCGAAACGCAACTTCGTTTTTTCCTCTCTTCACGAAGCTGCTTTCAATCGGACGGCGCTCGGACGCGATCATCTGGTAGACAACCGGCTTATGCATCACGAAATCAGAATCCGTTGTGTGCAGCACGAGATCGCCGTGTGCATCAATTTTCGTACGCGCGGCTCCGCGGATTCGGAAAGCGATCTTCGAAGGATCCGCTCCCGGCGCCACCACAAAGTCGTATTCCAGTTGTCTCTCGTCGCCGTGAAAAAGAAGATCCACACCCGGGTACACCTGCTCCGTGCGCGCTTGCGAATAAAGCGGAACTTGCGTCTGCCATTTCGTGGGATCATTTCCGATAAGGTAGTTCACTTTGCCGGGAAGCGCTTCGAGTCCCGTCATAGCAGGAGCGGAATTCGCTCCCACCAGCTGCATTCGAATCACGCCTCGGTGATATGTCTTCGTTGCGATCAGCGAATTTTGGAAAGGCCCAAGCGCGCCGGACCGCGCGGAAACTTGCGTCTGCGATTCCGCAAGGACTGTTTCCGTCGGCGTCAGCAACAGCGTGTAGCCCTTGCCTCGCGCCATGAATTGAACTCGCGAGTCCGCCTGCCCCCGATTCGCCTCAAAGAAGAGCGGAAGGTGAATAGGCTTCGGAGCCACGCTGGAGTTCGGAGCGCCCGTTGCCGGTTTGCTTGCCGCACCCGGCGTCTGCGCCTTCGTCGCAGTCATTGCAAACAACATCAAGAATCCAAGCAATACGAGGGCGGGCCTTCGCATTTTGAGACCTCTCATGATTTGAATTCGCCGGGCGTCAATTGGGTAAACCGACAGAACGCATGGTGGGAAACATTCGATTACTACGTGCGTAAGCGGCTAGAACCGGGCTGTAGTTAAGAAAAGCTTTGCTCATGATTAGTACATTGTTTCATTCCGCAACCACGCAGAATGACCGCTATCCAACCCCTATCATACTGATCCTATGAGGCTTGGGCCGTTTACGATTAATTGCCGTAAGATTTTGAGCTATGCGCTCAGGCTTACTCTTGCAAGCCAAACCCCACCGCGCCGGTGATTCGTCGTCGCTCGCGGCGAATACGCCTGCTAATCACATCTAGTTAACGACGAAGTTAACGGCCGGCGCGGTCACCGTCTGCCCGTTGAACGTCGCCGTGATAAATAGCTGATAGTTCCCGGGCAACGTCACGCCGTTCGGGTTTCGCGGCAGCGAGTTGCAAGCTACGCCTCCGAGCGCGATCAACACGAACAACGCGAACGATACCGCCCAGCGCGGATTGCGCCGGTACATCCACGCAGTTCCCGCCAGCATCGTCGACAGCAACAGAAGGCCGATGCCGCCGGCAAGTCCGCCCGGTGGAGCCACGTGCCCCGTGGTTACCGGTCCCTTGCAGAAGGTATTCACCACAATCGCCACCTGAAGCGGTCCATTGGGCGAAAGCGCCACGGATGACGGCTGAGGCGAACACGTGATCGTCGGCGACGATGTCGTGCAGCCGAAAGTCACCGTGCCCGTCGTCCCCGGGATTGCGGTCAGTATCACCCCTACAGGAAGCGTCCCTCCAGGTGCGACCGGGCCAAAGACTCCGCCGGGAGGTGTATTGATCGTCAGCGTGAATGGGACGTTGGAAACCGTCAGCTGCGCGGTTCCGGAAATTCCTGCGTCCGTAGCCGTAATCGTCACAGGGCCACCCACTCCGACGCCCTTCGCAATCCCCGTCCCCGCGCCGACGGTCGCAACTTCCGTGTTCGAAGATGTCCATGCCGATTGCGTCGTCACGTCCTTCGTGGAGTTATCCGAGAACGTCCCCGTCGCCGTGAATGGCTGCGTCGCATTAACAGCAATTGTCGCAGTCGTCGGCGTCACCTTAATCGAAACGAATGTCGGTCCTGAACTCGTGCCTGTACCTGACAGAGTTACGGACTGGGGGCTATCAGCCGCATCGTCGGTCACCATGATCGTTCCGGTGAACGCCGTCGCGGTTGTGGGTGTGAAAGTCGCCTGAATGGTGCACGTTCCGTTCGCAGGCA
Organism: uncultured Acidobacteriota bacterium; assembly: GCA_963721825.1. Classification (GTDB taxonomy): domain Bacteria; phylum Acidobacteriota; class Terriglobia; order Acidiferrales; family UBA7541; genus Palsa-295. The sequence continues at coordinate 22,943 of CAVRLE010000010.1, forward strand.
AGGCCCCGATGCAATTGTCAGTCTCTCCGAAACCGGCGCTCGCCATGATACTCGTGATGTTCACCACCGCCGTCCCAACGTTCGTCACCACGATCGGCTGCGCGGCGCTCGTGGTATTTACGGATTGATTTCCGAAATCCACACTGGTCGGCTTGAAAGTAAGGGTAGAGCTCGAGAGGCTTCCCGCTTCGATGAACACATTCGAGTCAACAATGAAATCATCGGCATCAGCGATTGCCAGCTTCATGTGGTTCGTCTGGTTGGCGTTTACTTGGGCCGTCGCCGTCAGAACGGTCGTTAGTCCGTCCATCTCGGTATCTACCGGCGCCACATTCGGGCTCTGGATATCATTGTTTATGAAAAATTGTGGATTTGCGGTCTGGTTCACCGTGTTAATTGAAACGGGAGTTGGGGGAGTAACACCGGGTAGTAGTGCAATGTTGTTTTTATTTACAAAAAATGCAAATACGTCGTTAAACGAACCGACAAATTCATTATATTCGTCTGATGCAAAGACGTAGCTGAAGGTGAGTGTGGACGTCTTTGGTATGAAATCGAATTCCAGCACCGCAGCATCATTCGAAACGTGCGCTGGAGCACCCAGTATCACGTCCAGATCAGGATCTCCCGCCGTATTGTTCACGCCGGTAATTTCCCTCGTGCAATTCGGCCCGACAACGCTTCGAATCGACCCGGTGCTCAGAACAATTCCATCGGTGAAACCGATGATATTCGTTTGGGTGTGGAAGGTCCCTCCGGCGACCGCGGCGCCAGTATACTTCACGTTGCTAATCTGTACTCCTCCCCCCACGAGCTGATTCGCCAGCTGCTGGGCGCTCAGCGTAGTATCCGTCAGATCCTTGAACTGGAAGTTTCCATCGGAGCCCCATCCTTCGACATCGATTTGAAGCGGCGCTCCGTCCAAATTGGGATCATTGTTGGCCACATCGATCAATCCTTCTAGCGGCCCGCTCGCATCGGCACAGACGGTCGGGGCGAGGAAGTTCACGACCACATTGCAACTCGCCCCTGGAGTCAAGGTTGTGCAATTCGTCGTCACTGTGAATGTTCCCGTCGTCGTTGGATCCAAGGTCACGCCCGAAATTGTGATCGTGTTGGTCGTCGACGCGTTGAACAGGGGAATCGTCAGGCTTGGTCCGCCCGTGTTCGGAGTCTGCTTGTCGTCGGTAAAAATGGGAATCGCAACGAGGCCCATTGCTCCCGGCGTAACGGCCGGCTTTAGTGACTTAACCTCGATGTGCCCCTTCTGGGCTGAGCCTCGGTGTCCCCGTGCATGGTGCGTAGTCTGCGACGCACCTTGTTGCGCAAGCATCTTGCGCGGCGAAATTCCGATGAGGGCAAGAATCACGGCAAGAATAATGAATATGGAAACGCGCACCATGCGCATGGCTGGGACCCCTGTTTAAGCGTTAAATGCTGCGGGAACGGCCTGCATTCTCTTGCGCCCCGCCTCTGCGCGTCAAGCAAAACTTTGAATTGAAAAGCCCCCAGCAGTCCCATATCATGCCGCCCGTTCCGCTGCAGCTCGATGCCAAAATCTCCGCCCGAAAACATTCCCGCGCCCTCCGCTGAATCCTCCGCTCGCCTCCGCCAGATCGGCTTTCTTCCGCTCCTCGCCCTTTTTTACGGCTACACCGCCGGCGGCCCGTTCGGCTACGAAGAAATTTTTCACAGCTCCGGCCCTGGCATGGCGCTTGTTTTCCTCACCTTCGTTCCGCTCTTCTGGAGCATTCCGATTTCGCTCGCCGCCGCCGAACTCAACAGTCTTCTCCCCGTGCAAGGCGGCTTCTACCGCTGGAGTCGCGCCGCGTTCGGCGATTTCTGGGGATTTCAATGCGGCTGGTGGAACTGGACCGGCACGTTTCTGCTGAACAGTCTCTACGGCGTGCTGCTGATGGACTACCTCAGTTCCTACTACCCGTGGATCACAGGGAACGTGAAGTGGCTCGGCGCGTGCCTCGCGCTCTGCGTTCTCTCATACCTCAACGCCCGCGGCATCCAAATCGCCGGCTGGCTTTCCGTCGCGCTACTCGTCGCCGTGCTGATTCCTGTCGTGTGGCTCTGCATCGTCTCGCTCTTCAAGCTGCACCACAATCCCGTGCTTCCCTTCCGTCCGCCCGGGCAGCCATTCGGCAGCGTCTTCGGCAAAGGCCTCGCTCTCGCGATGTGGAATTACGCAGGTTACGAACAGCTCTCCAGCATGACCGGCGAGATGAAAGATTCGCAGCGCACCTTCGTCCGCCTCCTCACCTGGATGACGCCGCTCAACGTCCTCACCTACATTCTTCCCACCACGCTCGCTCTCGCCGCGCTCGGCAATTGGCAGGAATGGAGAACGGACTACATCGTCACCGCGTCGCGCCTCATCGGCGGCCCCTGGCTCGGTGCCGCAATGTTGATTGCCGCGATGATCGGCACCGCGTCGCTTTCGAACAGCACGATCCTCTACACCACGCGCATCCCCGCCACGATGGCCGAAGACGGCTACCTTCCCTCATGGCTCGGCAAAATCCATCCGCGCTACCGCACACCCGCGCGCGCCATCGCCGTCTCCGCGCTGGTCTACTGCATCCTCGCGAAATATCAGGTGGAGGATTTGGTGAACATCTACATCTGGACGCGCATCGCGACTACGATTCTCACACTGTTCGCGGCGTGGCGGATGCGCGCGAAATTGCCGAACGCGCCGCGCAGCTTCCGCATTCCCGGCGGCTCGCTCGGCCTCGCCTACGTTCTGATTTTTCCGGTAATTTTGTGCGCGCTGAAAATCGCGCAGAGTGAAGATTACGTCTGGAAATACGCGCCGTGGCTGCTCGCATCCGGGACCGCGGCGTATTTGATTCTGCGCGGCGTGTTCAAGATGAAGCCCGTGGCCGAATCAAGTTATTCGACAACGGCGCCGTAATTCGCTTGCCTTATGTAGCGACACCCTTCAGGGTGGCAGGGGTTTTCTTGCGCCGTCAAAATCGAACCCCTGCTGGTCTTAAGACCAGCGCTACAGAAGCAAATTCAACGACGCCGGCTGGAAGCCAGCGCTACAAAAGAAGGGCCACTTTATTTTGTAGCGCCTTCTTTTTCTGCGATGGTTTTTGCTTGTAGGAACAGTAGCAGGTAATCCTGGCCGCCGGATTTTGAGTCTGTGCCGGACATATTGAATCCGCCGAAGGGGTGCGCGCCGACCATGGCGCCGGTGCATTTGCGGTTCATGTACAGGTTGCCGACGTGGAATTCTTCGGCGGCGCGCTCGATTTTTGCGGGATTCTGCGAGTAGACCGCGCCGGTGAGGCCAAACTCTGTGTCGTTGGCCATCGCTAGCGCGTCGTCAAAATCTTTTGCCTTCGAGACGGCCAGCACCGGCCCGAAAATTTCCTCCTGGAAAATTCGAGCTTTGCGATCGACGTCGGCGATCACCGTCGGCTCGATAAAATAGCCGTCACCTTCGGCGCGCTTCCCTCCTGCGACGAGGCGGCCTTCTTTTTTCCCAGCGTCGATGTAGCCGAGAATCGATTTCATTGACGCTTCGTTGATCACCGGGCCCATGTAGTTCTGCGGATCTTCGATCGGACCGACCTTAATTTTTCGCACGCGCTCGACCAGCTTCTCGAGGAACTTATCGTAAATTTTTTCCGAAACGATCGCGCGCGAACACGCCGAGCATTTCTGCCCCTGGTATCCGAACGCCGAGACCGCGACGCCTTCCACCGCCGCGTCGAGATCGGCTTCCTCGTCGACGACAATCGCGTCCTTGCCACCCATTTCGAGCACGGTGCGCTTGATCCACACTTGCCCCGGCTGCTTGCGCGCAGCTTGTTCGCTGATGCGCAGGCCTGCTTCCTTCGAGCCGGTGAACGCGATGAAACGCGTCTTCGGATTCGTGACGAGCGCTTCGCCTGCCGTTCCGCCTGGGCCGGTGAAAAAGCTGACCACATCGCGCGGCACGCCCGATTCGTACAAAATTTCGACGAAAATTGCCGCGATTGTCGGCGAATCGCTCGACGGCTTCACCACCGCCGTGTTTCCGGTGACGATAGCCGCGAGTGTCATGCCGCCCATGATGGCCGCCGCGAAATTCCACGGCGGAATAACCACGCCCACGCCGAGCGGGATGTACTTCATGTAATTTTTTTCACCGCGCTGTGGCGTCAATTTCTGCGGTGCTGCCAGACGCAACTCCTCGCGACCGTAGTATTCGCAGAAATCGATCAGCTCGGCGATGTCCGCGTCGGCTTCCGGCCACGTCTTGCCGATTTCGTAGCAAAGCCACGCGTCGAGCTCGAAGCGCCGCTTGCGCAAAATGTCTGCCGCGCGATACGCGCATGCGACGCGTTCCTCGGCCGGCACTTTTTTCCAGTGCTCGAACGCTTTCGCAGCGCCTTCGACAGCCTGGTTCGCCATCTCCACGGTGGCCTTCTGGAAAACGCCGATCACTTCCTTCGGATTCGACGGGTTCGTTGACTTAATTTTGTCGGTGGTGACGAGATTCTGCCCCGCGATTACCAGCGGATATTCGCGGCCGAACATGGATTTCACATGGTGCAGCGCGTCTTCCATCGCTTTGCGATTCTCAGGCTTCGAAAAATCGGTGAACGGCTCGTTCACAAATTCGTCGCGCGAGCGAATCAGTTCTTCGGCTGATTTCGTGGCCGTGTTGGTGGTGGCAGAAGCTGTCATGGTTGGTTCACCTCGATGTGTGAACCCGAATTGTAACGTGTGAGGCCAGCGGCAGCAAGACAGCAAGGCATCGAAGCACACGAGCGGGGAGGCGCTTGAAGAGGAGGCGAAAAGTGCATTTTGTAACGATTAGAAGTTGAGGATGAGGTTTGTTTTGTGCGAGTTGCGCGAAATTCTAATCGCGGTGTAACGATTAGCCGCCCACGACACGGCGGCCAGGGATTGTGGAGGCTGGCAGCTTGATGTTCGAAACCCGAGAGGGCCGAAAATGGGAGACAAGAAATCGCCATACGCCACGGCGCACGCAAAACTCGCGTCCGTTCGCGATTAGACTTGGCTCCGGTTCTTTGTTTTGAATGCCTTAGAGGAAATTTTAATCGCGGATTCGCGATTAGAAATTCCGAGGAGTAAGTCGGCGAAGAGGTCTGTCCGATTGGAAATGTGCCCAGCGTGACGAACGGGCAATGCGCAGGCGGTCTACTGCGCGCGATTCGCCGGCGTTCCGAGAGCCGCCACCTTCTGCCGCGTTTTGCGCTGATCTTCATAGCTCAGCGATGACGGTAGCATGAGGCGGAGAAAAATCTAACTGCTCGTGAGTCCAGTAAAAGATTGCCGGTCCTAGAACTGTACTTTTCCATTGAGCAGCGAAGGGAGGCCGTCTGCAGCTAGACGAGGGCAACTTCGCGGTCGAAGTGGGGCTTCTTTTCTGCGCGGAGTCTCAGGGCGACGCCGCAAGCTGTTGCGATGCGCTCCAACATCGTGAGTGAATGGCCTGTGTATTCTGCGTCTTCGAGCCGAGCAATCACGGATTGAGTTGTGCCGACTTTTCGCGCCAGCTCGGACTGGGTGAAGCCGGCGTCTTCACGCATCTCTCGAACAAGAAGAGCCAGATCAATCTGCTGCAACGTCTGCGAAAAGGCTTTCCGATAATTCGCGCTCTTACGTGCGCGCTGCTCTACCAATTCACTGTGTTTATCGCGCTTAACGGTCCGCTTCATAGCCCCAACTCCTTCAGTGAGCCCTGGGATTATCGCATTCTTGCGATAGATGTTTATGAATTGGATCGAGATTTTTACAAATGTGAGCTTTTACGGTGCTTTTGCTACTCGGAGCTGCCTAGCGCGGAAAAGCATACAGGCAGGAGTGCCTGTGCCACCGTACACCGTTCCTATCGCCTCATGAACGAAATGAATTTGACACTAGACCATTCGACTCGCGCTTGACCATGGCCATTCTTCCGGCGTTCGAACGAGGCCTGCTTTCACGGGATTCCGTTCGATGTAGTGCGTGAGCCGTCGGAATTCGCCCTCGTCGCGAACCCAGTGATCGAAAGATTCGTCCTGCCAAAACGGAAGGCCTGTCCGCTGGAGAATCTCGTTCGCCTTTCGCGCTGTGGCTCCTTTCAGCGCGCGCGTAATCTTTCGAACTTGGAGTGCTGGAGTCAGAAGCAGATGAACATGATTCGGCATGACCGAGTAAGAATGCAGATTGTAGTGTCGTAGTTCGGAATGCCCTCGGAGAATTGCTCCGACTACGAGTTGCGCTATCAGTGGATGCTTTAGCCAAAGAGGGCCGGAACGAAGCCGGTCGAGAACTTTCTCGGTCTCCTTGAACCGCTCTCCTGCCGAGAGCTCTGAGTTGCTAAATCGCTGAGGAGGAAGAGAGCCGTAGAGTCGCCAGGTGAAGAAAATTGCCTTTTCTTCCGGCAGCCAGTGCGGAAGACGCCGCTTGTAGAAACTCATTCTAGTCGAGCAGATAGCACAAGCGTGAATGCTCAGCAATCCGTAGAAGTACGAGGACTAGGGCCTGGTTTGCTTACCGAGTGGGATTATCTGCGCGGATTCAGCAGCATCGGCGATCTCGTCTTGAAGCAAAGCTCGCAGGCAAGAGTGCCTGCGCCACTCGAACCATCGCTAGCTGATTAGTGCGGGGTGGCAGCTGCTGCGGGTGCGACTACTGCTGAGGACGGCTTGGGTGATTCTGTTGCTTCGGGAGTTTCACGGGCGTGTTCGGTTGGGGCTTCGATGGTGAGGGAAAGGCGGTGATCTTGAAGCGATGGGTTGTTATCGAGGTAGAGCGAGACGTAGAGGGTGGGGGTGTCCCAGATGGTGAGGTGATTTTCCCATTTGGCGCCGGAGGTGTCGTGGGAGGGGATGGATTTTTCGCTGGTGGGGCGGCCGAGTGATTTCAGTTCTTCGGGGGCTGCGTTTGCGAGCATCGAAATTTTGACGAGCTTGCCGCCGTCGAGGATGAAGTTGGTGGTTTCGCGATCGCCTTCGGGCTGATCGGGGTCGGCGGGGACGGTGGTGGATATGTCGGCGCGTTTGCCGTACTCGATGGCGTCAAGGAGGCGGCCGCAGGCGGGGCGGTTGGGATTCTGGCGGCAGACTTCCATTTCGCCGCGCGCTTCGAAGTCGAGGCGGAAGAAGCGCTTGACGGGTTCGCCGATGAAGTGGCCGCGAATTTCGAAGGGAGTAGCGGCGGGTGCGGGGGATTGCTGGGCGAGGGATTGGGTTGGATGCGCTGTTGCGATCGCGGTGGTGCAGACAATGAGTGAGAGAAAGAGTTTCGTTTGCATCGGGTGCGACCTCGGCGAAGAGGGTATATCGGCGGAAGGGCAGAGCGTTTAACTATCTTGGGATTTGTGCGCTGAGAGGAAAAGAACTTCAGGGGCGAAAGCCCAGCCTCGAGGTTTTGTGTTACGTCGTCCCTGAAGGGGGCGACCCACAAAGATTTGGCTGCAGGGACGAGGTAGCGGTGCGAAAGCAAATCGAGTCGGAAGAAAAGGCGAAGCTAGCTAGGGGGGCGTTACGTTTACGACAGCGGGGGTGCGGATTTGAGTTGTGAGCTCCTAACGAGCGATTACGATGTACGTAGTTCGCGGTGTACTTTGCTTGCCCGGGGTGTGTTCTGGAAGGGGCTGAGTCACTTGCGCCGCGGTGGTCGAATTCAGCTATCGCTCGACATGTTCGGTTCTAACTCAAGGTGCGAGGAGCGCTTATATGCAGAGTTTTGTGGCCCAGCGGGTGGAAGCACGGATGGTGATGAAGACGACGGCGCTTTTGATTGGGCGGCATGGGAGGCTGGGAGTGGAGCGCGCGATCACGGAAAACGTGAGTTCGCGCGGGGTGCGTGTGATTTCGGCGAGCGAGTGGTATACGGATGACACGATTCTGGTGTCGCTGCCGGCGGGGCATTTTACTTCGGCGGCGCGGGTGACGTATTGCGATCAGATGGGGCAGGGGCAATTTGTGACGGGGCTGGAGTTTGTGGGCAAAGAGCCGTTGCAGGTGACGGCCATGACGCCGGAGTCGTAGTCGTTCGAAGCTCCGAGGCCCGTACCTTCGGTTTAGCGCATCCGGTCAAGTATGTAAAAATTAGGTTAATATCCCGTATGGCAGGATTCCAGGCTCGAAACTGTGATATAATGCCTATCACGTTGATGCTGCTGTGGTTGCGCTGTGGTAGATGAAGTAGAGATTTAGAGAACATCGCCCGCCGTTCTCTCGATGTCTTCATCCGTAACTTAAGCAAGTAAAAGACTTAGTGCAACACGGGGACAGGCTCTGCTTGGGCTTTGGCCGAACGGCAGGTCGGAGAATAGATCAGGGCATCAAATCGTAAATAAGAGAAACGATTTGATACCCTGCGAGCATCTAACACGGGGTAACTGGGGCTTTTGGGCAAATCATACCGGGGGATCGTTGGTCCAGTGCCAGGCCTTCCGGGAAAGTGCTTCAAATACAGATCGTTAGGCTAAGTGCCCGTTGGGCGCCCTCACCGGTGCCGACACTTTGGGCGATCATAGCGCTAATGGAGGAGGAGGAAAGCATGGCCGAGAAACTGAAAGGTGAGGGGCGGTTGGTACCGACCCGGCCTACTGGAGTGGAGTACCGCGTGGTGTATGGAATCGAACTGGTTCCGGAAGTTCGGCAACATGGAGTGCCGCCCGCGGTAGCCAAGTCACGCTGGGCGAAGTGCCAGGTGAAGTCGCAGCACGCACGCCAGATTCCTGATGGGACATATTTCCTCCATGCGGATGAAGGCCGAGTGCACCAATTGAAGTCCAAGGATGGGAAGTGGGAGTATCTCGCGGCAGCGTGAGTTAGCTCGCTATCTCGTCGGGTCACAAAAGTAAGCCCCATTCTCCGGGAACGGAGAGTGGGGCTTTTTGTTTTTTAGGGCGAGTCGTTGCTCGCCGATTTCACGCGATCCGCTGGTCTTCGCTGATTCTAGGAGTGCTTCGGCGAATGCGCGTTGAGTGTTTGCAGCAGGAGCTGGGCCGACGGTGGGGGCGGGACTGCTCCCTTCAGCACGATGTCTTTGGCGGAGATCTGTTTTCCGTAGAGCGCCTGGTTGGCGTTATTGTCGGGGCGAAGCGTCGAACCCGCTAGCGAAATACCCGCGAACAATCCGCGCGCGCGCGAATAGGTGAGGATTTCTGCGCGGAAGGTGACGTCGGTTTCTGCGGAAGCGTTTCGACCCACGGGTCCGGCGGCGGCGGAAGCGTCGCCTCCGATTTTCACTTTGCTGCTGAGAATGCTGCTGGCGGACCGTTCGCTCATGAGGAGCAGAACGAAGTCGGTGGCCTGGCCACCGAGCTGAAGTCCGAAGCTGCCGCCTTCGAGAGCCATCATGGTGGGCGCGCCCCAGGGGCCGCGCATGTTGTCGCCAGTGCGGCAGGTCATAACGCCGCGGCCGTAGCTTGCGCCGACGATGAAGGCGGCTTTGAGAACGGACGGCAGGACGACGACGCAGTCGGCTTTGTCGATGACGTTCTGCGGGATGTCGTCGGGGATGTCCATGATTTCTTTCACGACCGTGCCAGCGCTTTCGACGCGGTCTTGTTCTTTTGATTGCGCGTGAGCGGAGACGGCAAACGTAGCGGTGAGTATAAGGGCTAGAAGAATTCTAGTCAGTTTCATTTGGTTCTCCTCAGTTTTGCGGGCGGCGCAAGTGTAACAAACAGGGTGCAAATATGCAGCACTTCCTTCCCGGGCAAGAGCAGGCGGTTTGGGGGCGTGACCGGGGTCACTGCGACTGGCGACGTGGGTCACTGAAGTTTCAAGAATGGGGAGTTACAAATAGCGGCAGAGAAGAGATGGAGGCCGCAGATGGAAGAGAGACGCAAAGACCAAGAAACCCGAAATGACGAGGTGAGGCCTTGCGCTACACCCAGCGATCAGGGGTTTGACCAGTGCGGGAAATCCAAAACTTCAGAGTGTGCCAGCAGCCGGGAGCGAAGCCTGAAGAAAGCGCCCAGTGATGCGACGCGTCGGTCCTTTTGGACCGGATACACTCCGCGCCCGGGCCATGGGAATTATGGCGGTGATGCGAAGGAGAAAGGCGATGACAAATCTAGTTCCACGAGAAAATCTATTCACGAATCTATTTGAATTCAGGCGGGATTTCGATCAGTTGTTCAACCATATTCTGACGGGCAATCCGTTGGCAGCGGAGTTCATTCCGGCAAAGAAGGCGGTATTTCTGCCGGCCGTCGAGGCGTATATCGACAAAGACGGGAAGACATACATCTGCCGCGTTTCGCTTCCCGGAATCGAAGCGAAGGAAGTGGAAATTCAGCTGGTGGAGCACCTGCTGACGGTGAAGGGCGAGAGGAAAACGATTCGGACGACGAACGGGGTCGAGTGGATGAATGAGGAGATCGTGTACGGCCGGTTCGAGCGGACGATCGAATTGCCCGAGGGCGTGGTGACGGAAAAACTGACGGCGGAGTACAAGAACGGCGTGCTGGAAATCACGGCACCGTTGGCGCTGACAGCGCTTCCACGAAAGATCGAAGTGAAGAATGTGCCGGCGGTGAAACAAGTCGGAGCGTAGCAGCAGACCTAGGCGCTGTGCCATCGGCATGAAATAGCGGTTATAAATGGCCCGGAGATTTGGAAATCTCCGGGCCATTTTCATTTTCGTGGAAGGCATGCGGTATACAGCTTCTCCCTAATGGGATTGCGGCTTTTGATGAGAGACTCGTCGAAGATAGTTTGCCTACCGGGATAGTGTTTGATTGGGCTCGGAGGCTTCAACCACGTGATCGCCGGTTCGACGAAGATGTTTTTCCTCGTCGCGACGGGAGCGGAGAGTTGGGGATTTTATTTGGGGCGGTTTTTAGTGCCGACGCTGCTGGGGAATATCATTGGCGGGGTTTCGTTAGTGGCGTTTCTGGGGCACGCGCAGGTGGTGGCCGGGAAGGAGGGGTAGCGGCCTGGAGGTGGATTCGATTCAGTGCACATACTTATATCGCGCCTAGCCATTTTACCGGACATCGCAAGGCGAGAGCGTTTACAAGTTTTTCATCAGCGGTGATCAGCTCTGTCTCGGAGGATTCAGCCAAAGCGACGTAGAGGCAAGCGTAGAAACTGCGCCCAAACGTGGTTGCGATGTCGAATGCACGATTCAGCAAGGGAAAGGACGGAACCGTCGGGAAGCTACAGTTGGTGATTTTCAGTAGTCCAATCCTGGCATCCTCGGTGGCGATTCGCTGAGTCCGGGCAGCCTTCCAAAGCACATTTGCGATTTCGGCCCAGAAGAGATCTGGAACGAGGATCTGAATCTCTTTCAAAACGTAGCGATCGAGCAACTCGAGCGCATGTTTCGAATATGGCTCGTCGGCAGAGGGGAGAACCCACTTGCCGGCGACGCTCGCGTCTACTACCGCGCTTTTCAACGCTCTCGATCCTCACGAATCATCTCTTCTGTAGAAGGAAAGTGACCTGACGGAGACCGTCGCGCATTCATACTTCTGGCGTACTCGAGAAACTCTCGCCGTTTTCTCAATTCGCGTTCAGTAGGATAGTTGGTTTTCAAGAGAGAGAGAATTTCGGCCGCGATGGAGTGACCACGTTCCTTGGCGGTGCGGCGAAGGGCCTCATAGCGTTCCTCTGGGATATTTTCGACGTATAGCGTGGCCATAGGGTTCTCCTAGGGATAGTCTAGCACTTCCCTAGACCGAGTTCAACCCGCAAGGCAACGGGAGACGCCCGTTCACTTGTTCAGGCAAGCCGGCGTTACTGAATGGCAGCATCGCCTCGGGCAAATCTGCCTTAGGCTTGCTTAATTCTGGTGGCTTACTTCTTAAGGTCGCGGAGGATTTCGCGGGCGGCGTTGGCACCGGAGGCTCCTGTGACGCCATTGCCGGGGTGCGTGCCGTTGCTGCAGAGGTAGAGACCCCTGACCGGGGTGGCATAGCGGGCCCAGCCGAGTAACGGGCGCATGGTGAAGATTTGGTCGAGGGATAGCTCGCCGTGGAAGGGGTGGCCGCCGGTTAGGCCGTATGTTTCTTCCAAATCTTTGGGGGTGATGATGTGGCCGCCTAGAATTTTTGACTGAAGATCGGGGGCGTATTCGGCGACCGTCTTTACGATTGTGTCGGCCAGCGCGTCACTGTGTTGTGCCCAATCGCCTGCTTTCAGGTGGAAGGGGGCGAATTGCATGTAGATGGACATGACGTGCTTCCCTTCCGGCGAGAGTGCAGGGTCGAGAATTGTGGGAATCGAAATATCGAGATACGGAGCGGGCGAAAATTCGCCGTATTTAGAGGCGTCGAACGCGCGTTCGAGATAGTCGATGCCCGGGCCGATGTGGATGCGGCCACTGAGCGCTGAACGATCGGAGGATGATTGCTTGAGCGCGGTGAAGGTGGGCAGGCCGTCGAGCGCGAGGTTCAGTTTTGCGGCAGTTCCCTGCGCGCGGAAATGCTGCATCTTCACGACGAAGCTGGGCGGCAAGTGGATGGGATCGAGAAGGCCGAGCAGAGTACGTCGCGGGTCGGCGCCGGAGACGACGCACTTTGCGGCGATTTCTTCGCCGTTTGCGAGCGCGATTCCGATGATAGCGCCATTTTTTACCAGGATTCTCTGCACATCGGCATTGGTGCGAATTTCAGCGCCTGCCTGTTTTGCGGATGCTGCCATCGCTGCTGTGAGCGCGCCCATTCCTCCGCGCGGCATCGCGGAATTGCCGACCGGATAGGGATCGGCGGCGGCGCGAAGAAGCAAGAGCGTGGTTGAGCCGGCCGACCAGGGGCCGAGCGCGGCGCCAAAAATTCCGCGGGCGGCGACGGCGGCACGAAGCAGGTCCGTTTCAAAAAATTCCGCGACGAAATCGGCGGCGGCCATGGGGCCCCAGCGGATGAGTCGCATCATTTCTTTTTTGCCCAGGCCGCGGACTTTCTTCCCGAGCTTCAGAAGCTTCCAGAGATCTTCATTGGACGGGTCTTCGATTATCGGTGGGGTGAGCGAAAGCAGCTGTTTGAGGATTTCACCGAGGCGCGTCAAAGAATTGTGCAGCTCGACGTAGCTGGCAGCATCCTTCTGCGAAAACCTGTCGATCTCTTTTGCGGACGCGGCGGGGTCGGTGAAAAGCGTGAGGACGCGGCCATCGGGCGAAGGCGCGAAGAGCCGCACTGGAGATTCAAGTCGCTCAAGACCGAATTTTGCGAGTTGCATGTCTTCTACGATCGAGGCGAGCGGCGGGCCGCCGGCATGGGCGAGCGTGGAACAACGGAAGCCGGGATGAAATTCCTCAGTGATGGCCGCGCCGCCTACAATCGAGCGGCGTTCGAGGACGAGGGGCCTGAAACCTTTCTTCGCGAGATAAAACGCGGTGACGAGGGCATTATGCCCGGCGCCGAGAATCACGATATCGCGCTGGACGGCCACTATTTGTGCCCTGCGTCTTTCAAGATTTCGAGCGCCGCGAGACGCCCGGGGGCGCCCATGATTCCGCCGCCGGGATGCGTGGCGGAGCCGCACATATAGAGCTTGCGAATTGGCGTGCGATAGCGGGCCCAGCCAGCGACGGGTCGCAGAAAGAAAAGCTGCTCGAGGGAAAGTTCACCCTGGAAAATGTTGCCTTCGGTGAGACCGGTCTGGCGTTCGATATCGAGCGGAGTAATGAACTGCTTGCCGATGATGATGTTTTTTATGTTTGGAGCGTATTCGGCGATGGTGTCGATCACGGTGTTGCCAAACGCTTCGCGCTGCTCGTCCCATGTGCCGTGGCTTAGTTTGTACGGTGCGTATTGAACGAAGCAGGAAAGGATGTGCTTGCCGGGTGGCGCGACGGAGGGATCGGTGAGCGTGGGGATCACCATGTCAATGTACGGGCGGCGCGAATATTCGCCGTACTTGGCCTGATCGTAGGCGCGTTCCATGTAATCCATCGAAGGCGAGACGGAAATCGCGCCTCGCAGATGGCGGCCCGGACCCGGTATGCAGGTGAAATCGGGGAGCGCGTCGAGGGCGAGATTCACCTTGCCGGATGAGCCACGATATTTGTAACGGCGGACTTCTTCGAGGAAATCGCCGGGCAGGTCGCGGGAATCGATAAATTTCAGGAAAGTGAGATTCGGATCGAGGCTGGAGGAAACGATACTTGCGTGAATTTCTTCACCGCTTTCGAGAACCACGCCGTGCGCGGTTCCATTTTTGAGCAGAATTTTCGAGACGGGCGCTTCCATGCGGATTTCAGCACCGGCTTCGCGGGCGGCGCTACCGATGGCGTTGGAAATACCACCGGTGCCACCTCGGCTGAAGCCCCAAGAGCGGAATGCGCCGTCAATTTCGCCCATGTAATGGTGCAGCAGAACGTAGGCGGTGCCTGGCGAGCGGATGCCGAGAAATGTGCCGATGATTCCGGAGGCGGACATCGTCGCTTTGAGGACATCGGTTTCGAACCACTGATCGAGAAAATCCGCGGCGCTCATGGTCATGAGCTGGACGAGGTTGTACTTGTCTTCGGCAGGCAGATCTTGGAAGCGCTTGCCGAGGAAAGCGAGCTTCTTCAGGTCGCGAGGATCGAGCGAGGTGGGATCGGGCGGAATCATGCCCAGAATTGGTTTCACGAAGCGGCACATCGCGACCATGGACTTGCCGAATTCTTCGTAGGCTTCAGCGTCGAGTTTTGAGTGGCGCTCGATTTCGCGACGGGATTTGGAGTGATCGTTGACGCGCCAGAGGTGATCGCCATCGGGCATGGGCGTGAGGGTGCCGTCGAGAGGGAGGATTTCGAGGCCGTGGCGCGGGAGATCGAGGTCGCGAATAATTTCCGGACGAAGCAGCGACACGACATACGAAAAAACGGAGAACTTGAAGCCCGGAACGATTTCTTCGGTGACGGCAGCGCCGCCGAGAACGTAGCGGCGTTCGAGAACCAGGACTTTCTTCCCCGCCTGGGCGAGGTAAGCCGCGTTGACGAGGCCATTGTGGCCTCCACCGATGACAATTGCATCGTAACGCTTCGCCATGAGGATTTGTCCGAGTCCCCCGCGGGAAAAACAAATGCCGAAAGAGTCGAAGCATTTTACAGGTGCAGGTGAAGCGTCACAAGGAAGAAGCGCAGCCGGGCTGACCTGAAGTCAGCAAACCGCCAGGAGCATGCAAGAATCCCATCGAAAAGAAACTGCGATGAGGAGTTCGCCTTGCGAGTGAAGCGCGGCGCACACTATAATCGCGAGCCGATATTTTCGAGCATTTTGCTCGTGCAGGAGACGCGTTGCCAATAGGAACAGCGGTACACGAGAGAGTGATCAAGCTTTGCGAAAGCCTGAACTTTCGCGAATGGTCGGGATACTACGCGGCCAGCGTGTACGAAATGCATCACGAGCACGAGTACAATGCGATTCGCAACGCGGCTGCGCTGATCGATGTGACTCCCCTCTTCAAGTACAGAATTACCGGCAAGGATGCGACGAAATTCGTGAACCGCGTGATTACGCGCGATATCAACAAAGTGGCCGTGGGACAGGTGATTTACTGCTGCTGGTGCGACGAACAGGGGAAAGTGATCGACGACGGGACGATTTCGCGCCTGGAAGAGAACGTATACCGGTGGACGGCGGCCGATCCGAGCATGCGCTGGTTTCATCAGAACGCGCTGGGGCTCGACGTGCAGATCGAGGATATTTCGGACCAAGTGGCCGCGCTGGCGCTGCAAGGGCCGACGTCCGGGCGGCTTTTGAAGAAGATTGCAGATGCTGACATCACGAATCTGAAATATTTTCGCGTGACGCACGCAAAAATTGCGGGTGTGGAAGTGGACATCTCGCGAACCGGCTACACGGGCGATCTGGGATATGAAATCTGGATTCCCTGGAATGATGCGCCGAAGGTGTGGGACGCGCTAGTGGAGGCGGGAGGCGAATTCGACTTGCATGCGGCGGGGATGCTGGCGCTTGACGTGGCGCGCGTGGAGGCCGGATTGATATTGATCGAAGTGGATTATTTCAGCAGCAAGAAGGCGCTGATCGAGTCGCAAAAATATTCGCCCTATGAAATCGGACTCGGGCGGCTGGTGGATTTGAAGAAAGAATATTTCATCGGGCGGGCGGCATTGGAAGAGGAGAATCGTCTAAAGCCGAAGCGGCTTCTGACGGGACTGGATATTAATTGGGACGATGTGGAGCGGCTCTACGACGCGATCGGGCTTGCGCCGCAAGTGCCGGGGACGACATCGCGCGTCCCGGTGCCGGTATATCGCGGCGGGTTACAGGTGGGAAAAGCGACCTCAACAACTTGGTCACCCACGCTGAAGAAAATGATCGCGCTGGCGAGCATCAAGCGCGAACATGCGGCAGCGGGAACCGAGCTGCAGATGGAACTGACTGTGGAGGCGGTGCGTCACAAAGTGCGTGCGACGACGCGCGAACTGCCTTTTTTCAATCCGGCACGAAAAATGGCGACGCCGGTTACATAGGTTTTTTGTTTTGCATGCCGATGTGCGCGGTCCCGGGCGTGGGCCGCGGAGAAACAAGCAAATCATACTCAAGACGACTGAGAGGAATGGGATGCACGATTGTGCGCACAGAAGAATTGCCGTAGTGATTGTGCTGGCGCTTGCAGCTTTAATTGCGCCCGCCGTCGTGAGGGCGGAAACCATGCCGGGAACGATCCGGCTGGCCGTGGATGCGCGTCAGGCGCCGCAGAAAATCCTGCACGCTCATATGCAGATTCCGGTTCAGGCCGGCCCGTTTACCTTGTACTACCCGAAGTGGATTCCCGGCGAGCATATGCCGGATGGACCGATCATCGAAGTGGCAGGGATGAAATTCAGCGCCGGCGGGAAAGCGATTCCGTGGCGGCGGGATCTGGTGGAAATGTTTTCGATTCATCTGGATATTCCGCAGGGCGTGACGTCACTCGATGCAGACCTTGATTTTTTGCTGTCGGCGCCTGCGACTGGATTTTCGGCTGGGGCTTCGGCGACAGCATCGCTCGATCTTCTGAGTTGGAACCAAGTGCTGCTGTATCCGAAAGGCTACGCCGCGAAGGACATTACGTTTGCGCCGAGCCTGAAGCTGCCGGCTGGCTGGAAATACGGCACGGCTCTGCCGGGTGCGAAAGAAAATGGCGATACGATTGATTTCGACCCAGTTCCGCTGAACACGCTTGTGGATTCACCGGTAATTTCGGGGAAGTATTTTCGGAAGATTCAGCTGACGCCCGGCCAGCAGCCGTCGCACGAGATGGATATTGCGGCAGACAGCGCTGCGGCATTGGCGATGCCTCCGGATCAAGAGATGCATTTTCATCAACTGGTGCTGGAAACGGGAGCGCTATTCGGAGTGAGGCATTATCGCGACTATCATTTTCTCGTCACTTTGAGTGATGACGTGGCGCACTTCGGGCTGGAGCATCATGAGTCGAGCGACGATCGCGTGAACGAGCGAAGCTTGATTGATGAACCGCTGCGGCTTGCTTTTGCCGGGCTGCTGCCGCACGAATTTGTTCACTCGTGGAATGGAAAGTATCGCCGGCCGGCGGGTCTTGCGACGCCCGATTACCAGGAGCCAATGAAGGACGACCTGCTCTGGGTGTACGAAGGCTTGACAGAATATCTCGGCGATGTGCTCACCGCGCGGAGCGGATTGCTGACGCCCGAACAGTGGCGCGAGTCGATGGCATTGCAGGTGGCGACCTACGAGCATCGTCCGGGACGTGACTGGCGGCCGTTGCAGGACACCGCGGACGCTGCGCCGTTTCTATACGACGCTACGTCGGATTGGGCGAACTGGCGCCGGGGTACGGATTTTTACGAGGAGGGGGAACTTCTGTGGATGGCCGTGGACGGAACTTTGCGCCGGCTGACGAAGGATGAAAAGTCGATCAATGATTTCTGCCGGAGTTTTCACGGCGGATCGAGCGGGGCACCCGAGCTGAAACCGTATACGTTCGAGGACGTTGTTGCGACCTTGAATGGGCTCGCGCCTTATGACTGGACGGGTTTTCTGCGGGCGCACCTCGACGGAGTTGCGACAAAAACTCCGATCGAGGCCATCGAAAACAACGGTTGGAAGCTCGTTTACAACGAAGAACCTAATGAGATGGAGTCGAACAACGACGTGGTTTCCGGGCGGCTCGATCTCGCTTTCTCCATTGGCTTGACCGTGGCTGAGGACGGCACGGTGGGTGATGTGATTCATGGCGCCTCCGCGTACGCGGCGGGGATCGGACCGGGGATGAAGATTGCAGCGGTTAATGGAAGGCAGTTCTCGTCGGACGGAATTCGAGAAGCGATCGAATCAGCGAAAGGATCCTCTGAGCCGATTCGGTTGCTGGTGGCGAATGGCGCTCAGTATCAGACCGTGTCCGTGGATTATCACGGCGGTGTTCAGTACCCGCATATCGAGCGCGACAAATCGCGTCCGGACTACTTGAGCGAAATTATTCAGCCTTTGGCTCAGGCGAAGGAAGCTCGCAAATAGCTCGCGGATACGGCTGAGGCAAATTTGAGGCTATGGCGGAAGCTGAAGGAGTGTTGAGTTGAAATTCAACTCACTGGCGATCTTCGGCGTGCTGTTCGTCGTGCTCGGAATTGCGGGTTTGGCCCATCCGAATGTGGTGATGCCTGCGAAAAAACAGGAACTCGAGATTGCCGGCAACAAGGTGATCATGGAAACGCGGAGAGTGGTTGAGATTCCGAAGATTCTTGGGGTGCTTCTCGTGGTTGCTGGTGGGGCTGCCCTGTTTTTGAGTCAGGTGAATCCAGATTTGCGCCGCAGATAGTTGCGGGCCACGAGTGGTACGCGTTGGCGTCAGTAATGTTGGTTCCCTTCTCCTTCTGAAGCGCTGACTTTTCCGGAAACATTGCGATAGGCATGGATGGTGTAGCCCGTTGCGAGCGCCATACCGATCAACCACCAGATCAGACCGATTTTCAGACCGTAATCAGCGGCTTTCGAATTGGCGATTGTGAGGCCAAGCATTGGATTGGTGCTGGCCGGAAGCAGGTTAGGATAAAGACTGAATGCAACGCTGGTCAGCATTCCTACGATATAAGCGCAGGAAGCCAGGAACGCACTTCCCTCCCGCCTGGTGCGCGTGAACCATTTAATTCCGAAGAGCCCGGCGATCGCTATAACAGGAAATACCAAGCCCCAAGGATGAATGCGAAAGCTCTGCATGTGTTGGGGCAAGAGACGGAAACTCGTAAGCGTGAC
This sequence comes from uncultured Acidobacteriota bacterium, assembly GCA_963721825.1. Taxonomy (GTDB): domain Bacteria; phylum Acidobacteriota; class Terriglobia; order Acidiferrales; family UBA7541; genus Palsa-295. The sequence continues at coordinate 42,090 of CAVRLE010000010.1, forward strand.
GATCACTGTTAGAGCTGCAACCAGCCACCAGAACAACGATGCCCACTGTACGGCGCGTTCGTTGAGCGCCCCTTCCGTCTTGTAGGCGATCCACGTGGCACCGTGGAGAGCTAGAACTGCCAGACCGGTGACGCCGATGAGTATTGTGTACCAGTCGAGAATCCCCGTGTTGCCGTTTGGGATGAAGTTCGTCCAGAGAGGCTCGAAGAAATTGCCGCTCGCGTCGAAAGGAACGCCCCGGACCACATTGCCGAGAGCCGCGCCGAAGAATACCGCCAGCAAAATGCTAGCCAGGGCAAAGGTGCCGTCCCAGAAGACAGACCAGATTCGTCCGCCGACGTGGCTGCGAAACTCGATCGAGATTCCGCGCAGGATCAGCAGCCACAACACCATCATCAATGGCAGGTAGAATCCGCTGAAGCTCGCGGCATAGAGCGCCGGAAACGCAAAGTAAAGAGTGCCGCCGCCCGCCAGCAGCCAGACTTCGTTCCCGTCCCAAACCGAACCAATCGAGCGAAGCACGGCGCGGCGTTCGGCTTCAGTGCGAGCGATCCAAAGATGCAGTATGCCGGCGCCGATATCGAAGCCGTCGAGGACCACGTAACCGGCGAGCATGACTGCGACCAGACAAAACCAGATCGTGCCCATCGAACTCCTCTTTCAGCTTCCGGGTGAGAACAGCACTTCATTTTCGCGCGAATGGTCCCGCGGTTCTGGGCCGGCTTCGATTTCACGATAGACGAGAAAAAGGAAAAGGATTCCGAGGATGGTGTACATGCCGAGAAATCCAATAAGAGTGAACCACGCGTTTCCCGCCGAAACTTTCGATGAAACTCCGGCGCTGGTTCGCATCAGGCCGTAGATGATCCAGGGCTGGCGCCCGACTTCGGCGGTGATCCATCCCGCTGTATTGGCAATGAATGGAAACGGAAACGCGAGCATCAGGGTCCAAAGCATGATTCTGGATCCGTAGAGCCTTCCGCGCATTAGAAGCCACGCTGAGATTGCGAGGATGGCTATGAAGAGAGTTCCGAGACCCACCATGATGTGGTAGCTGAAATAGAGCAGCGGAATATTATCGGGCCACTCAGACTGCGGGAAGTGATCGAGTCCATCTACCTTGGCGGACCACTCTTTGTATGTGAGAAAACTCAACATGCTGGGAATTGTCAGGGGGTTATCGAGCCGTTGATTCTGCACGTCTGGCTGGCCCAGAATTGCCAACGGCGCATTTTCCTGCGAATGGAACAGGCCTTCCATGGCGGCGAGAGTTATCTTCTGGTGCTTGGCGATCATAACGCCCTGGCCGTCGCCGGTGGGATAAAGCTGCAGGAGCGCCGCGATGACGCCGACTGTTACGCCGACGCGTAGAAACATTTTGCCAAATTCGATGTGAAGATTTTGCAGAATGTAATACGCGCCGACTGCCGCCATCACGAAGCATCCCGTTTGTACCGCGCCGATCATAGTGTGGGCATATTGCCAGAGCGCCCAGGGGTTGAAGAGGAGCGCCCAAAAACTTTGCAGGTCGTATGATCCGTTGGCGCCCAGCGAGTAACCGACGGGGTGCTGCATCCATGCGTCGGTGGCAACAATGAGATATCCGGAAAGCCAGGAGCCTATGAACATCATAAGCGAACTAAACCAGTGCGCACGTGGCCCGAGGCGCTTTTCGCCGAAGAGAAAAAGTCCGAGGAATGAAGATTCGAGAAAGAACGAGAAAACTCCTTCCATGGCGAGCGTCTGGCCGATCACGCCGCCCGCAGACTTCGAAAATTGCGCCCAGTTGGTGCCGAACTGAAATTCCATGGGGATGCCAGTGACAACGCCAAGAGCGAAGCTGATGCCAAAAATCTTGGCCCAAAAGCGGGCGGCATGATTCCAGGTTTCGTTGCCAGTGCGAAGCGCGGCCGTCTTAAGGATAAAAATCAGAAGCGCGAGTCCCATCGTCAGCTGAGGGAAAATGTAGTGAAACGTCACGGTGAAGGCAAAGTGCAGGCGGTGAATCGTTAACGCGTCTTCCATAACTCCCTCAGGAAAGGTGCGGGCAACGACCGTAATCCTATCGTTAATTGCGGCGGCTTGGTATCCAATTACACGAAGCCGAACCGGCAGACTAGTGCTTGGAAAGCGAAGATGGAAGTGCAATCATCACACAGATTTGTAATCGGCGTCACAGACAGAAGACTTCAGGAGGACGGATGAGTTCGCGAAGGGGCGCGGGCGGGCTTGGTACGTTTCTATTGATTTGCGCGGCAGCGGTTCCGGTAACGGCGCAACAGAAGCGTCCGATAACTTTTCAGGACCTCGCTGCAATGCATCGCTTGAGCGGTCCACAGATTTCTCCGGATGGCAAATGGATCGCTTATGAAGCCGGTACGCCGAATCTCGAAGCGAATCGTGTGGTGCGCGACATCTGGCTGGTTTCCGCGGAAGGCGGCAAAGCTCGGCAAATTACGCGCGGCGGCAGCGACACGCGTCCTCGCTGGTCGCCCGACGGCAAGCGAATCGCATTTCTCTCATCGCGCGACGGCGAGCAGCAGGTTTATTGGATTACGTTGGATGGTGGCGACGCGAATCGGCTGACTTCGCTTTCCGGTGGTGCGGACACTGAGTTGTGGTCGCCCGACGGAAAATGGATCGCGTTTGTTTCGAGCGTCTATCCCGATTGCAAGGACGAGGCCTGCAACGCGGAACGGAAGGCGCAACGCGAGAAAAGCAAGGTGAAGGCGAGAATTTACGAGCATTTGCTCTATCGCCATTGGAATGGCTGGTGGGATGGCACTCGCAGCCACCTCTTCGTAATGCCGGCTGGCGGAGGCGCGGCGCACGATCTGACACCTGGCGCCGACTACGACGTGCCTCCATTCAATCTGGGCGATCCGGACGCAATTGCGTTTTCTCCTGACAGCAGCGAGCTGTGCTTCACGGCAAACACCGATCCGGATGCGGCGCTCAGCACGAACGGTGATCTCTTCACCGTTCCGGTGGCTGGCGGAGCCACGCCGAAGCGGATCACGACAAATCCGGCGAACGACTGGGGCTCCGCATATTCACCCGATGGGAAATGGATCGCGTATCGCGCGCAGACGCATCCCGGTTGGGAGAGCGACCGCTGGAGATTGATGCTGTATGACCGCGCCAAGGCCGAAGCAATCAATTTGACTGAGAATATTGATCGCAGTATCGAGTCGTTTGTGTGGAGCACCGACAGCAAGTCGATCTATTTTGCGACAGAAGAAAAATCCGAAATGCCGGTTTTTTCGATTGCTGCGGCCGCTGGCAGCGCGCCGAAACTGGTTCTGGGCGACAGTTTCAACAATGAAGTTGAAGTCAGCAAGGATGGTCGCGTATTGGTATTTACCCGCACGAGCCTGACGACGCCCATGGAAATTTTCACTGCTGGCGCCGATGGAAAGGACGTGCGGCAGATCACGCATCAGAACGAAGCAATTCTCGCGCAACTTGATCTTTCGCCGATGGAGCCGTTCTGGTTTGCCGGCGCCGGCAAGACGCAGGTGGAAGGCCTCATGGTGAAGCCGCCGAATTTCGACGCGTCAAAGAAATATCCGATGCTGCTCCTGATTCACGGCGGCCCGCAGCAGGCTTGGACGGACGCCTGGGGCTACCGCTGGAACCAGCAAATGATGGCTTCACCGGGATACGTGGTAGTGATGGTCAACCCGCGCGGTTCGCCCGGATACGGCGAGAAATTCGAAGCCGATGTCAGTCGCGACTGGGGTGGAAAGGTTTACGAGGACGTTATGAAAGGCGCGGATGCCGCGGTTGCGAAGTATCCGTTTATTGACGGCACGCGGCTTGCAGCGGCCGGAGGCTCGTTCGGCGGCTATATGGTGGACTGGATTGCGACGCATTCGGACCGGTTCAAATGCCTCATCAGCCATGCGGGTTCGTACGACATGGTAAGCATGTACGGAGCGACCGAAGAGCTTTGGTTTATGGACTGGGAGTTCGGTGGGCCTGCGTGGTCGCATCCGGAGCTGTACAAAAAATATTCGCCGAGCGAGTATGCGGGTGCGCTGGGTAAATATAAGACGCCGACGCTCGTGATCGGCGGCGAGCTGGATTTCCGCATTCCCTACACGCAGGATCTTGAGTTTTTCACCGCGCTGCAACGCCAGGGAGTGCCTTCAAAGCTGCTGCTCTTCCCCGACGAGGGTCACTGGGTGCTGAAGCCGCAAAATAGTGAGCTCTGGTACAACACTTTCCTCGGTTGGCTGGCGAAGTATTTGCAGTAACCTAACCATTCGTTTGGCAGCTCCTAGTGCTGGCTGCGGTAAATACGCATGCCGACCGTATTTCTGCGCATTTCCCCTGATTGACACCTCTCCTTGTCTCCTGTGAGAGTGGCAGCCCATTTCTAATTCACCGGGAGGCCGGAGATGCAAGCACCCAGGCACCTCTGTTTATGCGCGTTGATCTTATTGGCCGCATTCACAGTGCTAGCGCCGCCAACGCTCGCCGAGCACCTGACCATAACGAGTGTGCCAACCGGCGCCACGATCGAAATTGACGGCGCTGCAATTGGTGTGACGCCTTACACGATCGACTACCCGTCCTCCTATTTTCACAAGCCGCATACGGTGTTCAGCTCTCGCCTGGAACATGCGCTCATCCTCAAGGTCCACAAGGAAGGCTACACACCGCAGCAGATCACCCTAACCGACGGCCCTTTGCAGTGGATTTCGGTGACGGGCCGGCGCCATGGAAACTACTTTCTGCTGAAAGGCGGCCATTTCACTTTTCAGCTCGAACAAGTTTCTGAAGCGAATGCGAAAACGCCTTTGCCGCCCCCCGGCGGACACAGCGGAGCCGAATTAGGCAGCGAACAATCCGGGACGCTGATGAAGGCCAGTCTCGAAGCGGCGCATATCGCTGCGAGCACGGTGAGTTTCAGCTCCGAACCGAGCGGGGCGGAAATTTACATCGACGGGAAGTTCGTGGGACAAACGCCAGCGACGATCAGTGTGCAGCCCGGGTCGCATGTCGTGGTTGTCAAAGCGAAGGGGCGCAAGAACTGGCAGCGCGATCTGGAGGTGATGAGAGATAGCCAGGTGGCGCTGCGTCCTGTGCTTGAGCTTCAGACCTCATCGGCTACTCAGCCCTAGCTATGGTTGGCGGCGTTACGAAGCCGAAATTCAAAGAGCCGGCAAGATGCCGGCGACGGAAGTGTGGGGCTGCTCTCTGCGACTCCTAGGTCTGGCGCGGCTCCTGCAGTAGTGGGCGGCCCTTAATCGGGACTTGTGATATCAACCTGTCTCCGCACTCTTCCTCGACCTGCGAGTGTGAGCGCCTTTTCGAGATAAGCCTCAAGCTCAGGCACTCGTAGAATTTTGAGTGACAATCCCAGCACCACGATTCCAATCGTGGTTGCGATCGCAAGAAGCAACAATGCGCCTAAGGGCTCTTGCCAGGACATGCGCACTTCAAGCCACGCCACCACTCTGTAACAAACGTAACCTGCTGCGATAGACGCAGCCGTTACCTTGCAGAAAAAGAAAGCAAGACGGGCCTGCGCGTAGTTCTTAGTGCGGCGGTTGAGCAGGACAAACAGCACCACCGTGTAGGCGATGATGCCAAGCGAACTTGCCAGCGCCAAGCCGAGATGCTGGGAGCGTCGCACGAGCCACCAATAGAGCGGGAGATTCAGCGCGGTCATCACCGTGCCGACGATAGCTGGCGTGATCGTGTCGCGAGTGGCATAGAAGCCACGCGCCAAGTTGTATTGAGCGCCCCAGGCAAACATTCCAATTGAGAAAAAGGCGAGGGTGACGGCGGTGGCCTGCATATCCGGCGCGCGCAGTCGCGTGTGCGAAAAAACAAGATGCACGAGGGGCAGACTCTGAGCGATTGTCAGCGCGGAAATCGGAACGAGCAGAAACACAATGCCTTTAAAAATTGAATTCAGAACACGGTTGAGCTCATCGAACTTTTTCTCCGAATAGAGCTGCGCGAGAACCGGAAACGACGCGACGCCCACTCCTTGCCCCACGATGCCGAGCGGCACCCGCATCAGAGTCTTGCCGTAACTGAGCCACGTGATTGACGCAGGCTGAAGATAGGAGCCGAACCAGCGGATGATCCAGTCGTCCGTAAAAGAAAGCGAAACTGCCAGCATGATCGGCACGGAAAGTTTCAGAAAAAGCCAGAAGCCAGGATGACGCACGTTGAAGTTAGGAGAGAACTTCGCTCCGGCTCGATACGCGCCGTAAATTTGAAGCAGAAAGTTACCGGCAATAGCGCCGCCTAAGACGCCCACTGCAAATCCCGTCATGCCGATTCGCGAAGAGAGCAGCACGCCACCGAGGATGATTCCGATGTTGTAGACGAGTGGAGCGAGCGACGGAATCACGAACTGCCCTTTGGCATACTGCACGGCGCTGAGGATGCTACCCTGATAAAAACAGAACTGCGCCGGGAGCATCAGCCGAGTGAGAAAAACCACGCGCTCGCGTTCTGCTGGGCTGAAACCGGGAGCGATGACGAGCACGAGTTTGTGCGCAAAGATTTCGCCAATGACTATGAGCGCGACCAGCGCGAAGCCCATCACGCTAATGACCGTCGAAAAAACGCGCCAGCCCTCGTCCTCAGACTTCTCAGCGACGTATTTGGCGAAGACCGGGATGAACGTGACACTCAGCGAACCCCCTGCGATGAGGTAATTCAAGAAATCCGGCAAGGTGAAGGCGGCGTAGTAGGCGTCAGTGACCGCATTCGAGCCCATCTGGTGCGCGACGGTCCACTCTCGAAAAAAACCGAGAATACGGCTGAGCAGGACGCTCGCCATTACGATTCCGGTGGCCGCAAAGATGCGGCGATGAAGGGTGCCGGTCGTCACGACCGACATGGTAGATGGTTTGTTGCTTCGGAACTAGAGGCTTGGCCGCGAGTGTTTCCGCCGAAATAATCTAAAATCTGCGATTTATTCGGCGGCGCTGGTTCGCACCGATGCACGACGCGCGGACTCGGGTGCTTCCAACGGCTCGCGCGCGGGCGTACCCTGCGGTGCCGCCCGTAGATATTGAGCCGGCCACGAGGTCTGGAAACCTTCGACATGCGCCGCATGCAGCGGCCAGTATGGTTCACGCAAGAATTCGCGAGCCATCAGGATCACATCGGCCCGGCCTTCTCGCAGAATCGCGTCTGCCTGGTTCATTGACGTGATCATTCCGATCGCGCCAGTAAGAATTCCAGTCTCGCGCCGAATCTCCTCCGCGAACGGCACCTGGTAATTCGGCGCAGCCGGAATCTTGGCATTGGCAGCAGGAGAAATTCCGCCGGATGAACAATCCACGAGATCGACGCCCAGCGGGCCGATTACATTGGCGAGCGCGATTGATTGTTCGATGTCCCAGCCGCCTTCGATCCAGTCCGTGGCAGAAATACGAATGAAAAGAGGCATGCCTTTCGGAATCACGCCGCGAATGGCCGTAACCACCTCGCGGACGATGCTCGTCCGGTTTTCGAACGAGCCGCCGTAGGAATCGAAACGAAAATTCGAAAGCGGCGAAAGAAATTCATGCAGCAGGTAGCCATGCGCCGAATGGATTTCGATCACGTCGAATCCCGCATCGCAAGCGCGCCGCGCAGCTTCGGCGAATGCTTCCACGGTGGCACGAATCTGCCGTTCATCGAGAGCGACTGGATTCGGATAGTCGTCCGCGAATCGCACATCGCTCGGAGCGACGGGAATCCATCCTCCCCGCGATACGGGAATCTCTTTGCCGCCCTCCCACGGACGAGCGGTGCTGCCTTTTCTGCCTGCATGGGCGAGTTGAATTCCCGCTACGGCACCCTGGCTATGAATGAATCGCGTAATGCGCGCGAGCATCTCGATGTGCTCGTCTTTCCAAAGCCCCAGGTCTTGAGGACTGATGCGCGCTTCAGGCAACACTGCAGTTGCTTCAGTGAAGACGAGCGAAGCGCCTCCGACCGCGCGACTGCCGAGATGCACGAGATGCCAATCAGTGGCGAAACCGTCGGTGCTCGAATACTGGCACATCGGCGAGACAATAATCCGGTTGCGAAGCGGGACGTCGCGAATCTGCAGGCTATCAAAGAGCATTGGGCAGCTCCCTGGAACTCACTGTCATGGTTGTTGCGGCGAAGCAAGGATAGCAAGGAGCTTTTCTGCCGTGAAGCCCAACGGTATTCGGAACTCCGATCACATTAGCGCGGGAACGATCAGTCATCGCGGCGATGAACTTTCACATGGCGATGATCGGCCACCGGTTCGAGCAGCCGCAGCACATGCTCGCCGGCCTTTGTGTCGAAACGGTAAATCAATACAGCGTCCGCAGCGCGGTCATCAGCCGCAAGCTCAAGCTCGGGATTGTCGATCACGATGTCGCCATTGTTCTTAATTCGAAGCTCAGATCCGACCTGCAGCGAGATTTTGGTTTCATTCGAACTAGAAGCCATGCGGATCTCCTTGCTTTTCTAGCGGCCGCTGCGATGAATTCGGTCGCAGGTATTCGATGTGAGAGAGGACAGTAAAGTGGCGAAATTATTTGCGCTTCTTTTTGCTCGGCGCTGGCTCGTCGTGGCCTCCAGTCCATGCCGGCGGATCGCTTGCCGGAAAAGACTCCCGCGAAGCCTCGTCGACTTCCTCGTCGAGGCTCGGTGGCTCCACGACCGGCGTTGGTTCCGGTGTCCGGAGCTTTTTGGGGACCGCAGATTTTTGAGGACGACGCGTTCGGGAAACCATACATTTCTTCCCGTTGATTGTAGATCCTAGAATTTGAAGAAAACTCCGCCGTAAACCTTCGGGTTGAATTGATTGTCGCCGAAATACCGCGTACCAATCATGTCGGCTCCGGCGCGGAGTCCTACCCTGCGCCAAGGAGTGGGAAAATCTGCTCCACCACCCAACTCATATCCGAACGCTTCCTGTTTTCCGAACGCGGTCTGCGGGGTCAAATGGGAATAGCCCACCAGCGCGTGGGCAAATACTTCGATTCCCCTTCGGGCTTGCCACCGAAATCGAGGACCGCCGCCGCCGAACAAGAACCAGGAGCTCTGGTTATTAGGCGAATCGTGCGTCGCGAACATCTCACCCTCAACTCCAAACCAAGAATTGAAGTAGCGCACGATGCTCAGGTTGAAACCATTCTGGTTGCGGCTGATGCCGCCTTTGGCGCTGAAATGGGTATAGGTGTAGCCCACATAGGCCTGCCAGTTGTAGTTTATGAAGACGCCCTGCACATATTGCGGGTCGGGCGCTGGACTGGGCGTGGGCGCACTCGAAAAAGGATTGGTTGCAACAGAATCGCCGGGGCTGGGTGCGACCGATACCGGTGAGAGTGAGATGGCGGTCGGGGAGGGCGACGCGGGAACTGTGGACACGTCTCCCGTGGAAGATATTGTAAATGGAGCAGCTAGCAGGAGAGGATTCGCCGTGCTGCTTTGTGCGTACGAAGCGCCGGTGACAAACAACACGACTCCCAAGAGAAATAGAACATGTCGCATCGCCCAAACCCCCAGATAACACTGCCTCGTGCTACATCCATAATTTGACATGAGAATAGCCCGGTGTGTCCACCGGAATTGTTTCTTTTCTGGTGTGCGGGCCGGCGAAGGTGGCTCGGTTAGATACAAGGTTCTCGCACGGGGCAATACAGGAATCATTCGAATCAAACCACTTCCAACCTGGTTCAAGCTACAGCCATAGCGGCGTCGCGAAGCGGCGCGAACGCGGAGCGTGAGTCATGGAAAAACTCTCAAAAGAAGAACTCTCACAATATGAGGCATTGAGAAGAGACCGGGACGCCCTGCGCCGTCAGTTCATCTCGGCGGAACTCGATCTTGCGCTCACATTTGTCCGCATTTCTCAATCGACAGATGACGAAGAACGTCACGAGCGCAACCTCAACCATGCTAAGAAGGCCGTTGAAGTGGCGAGGAAATATCTGGGGGAGACGAATCTGACGGCGACCCTGAGGGAAGAGCTGGTCGAAAAGTTGCAAAAACTAGAGCCTATGGTGGCGTCCGGCGATCGGAACTCAAAGGTCAAATGAGAGGTCAATACGCCGTGCATCGCCAACGGCAGTATCAGGCGTTTTGCGCTTTGGCATTGAGCGAGCTGTAGAATTCTTCTCCTCGCAGCACCGCCCGAATTCCGCGAATAAGATCCTGCGTTGCGTTCGCCTTCACCACGAACCCATCGCAATCCGCCGCGCGGGCGATACGTTCCAATCCAGGGAAAGTGTGCGTGGTATAGATCAAAATCTTGGGTGTAAGGCCGGCGTTGCGAATTCTATTCGCAGCGGAAAAGCCCCCGCCTCCCGGCATGTTAAGGTCGAGAATCACTAAATCCGGGTTGAGCCTCTGAACCTTCTCAAAGGCCTCCAATCCATCCTGTGCTTCCCCGCAAATTTCCAAATCATCTTCGTCGTTCAGCAGGAAGCGTATGCCTTTCCGGGCTATTTCGTGGTCATCCACAATAAGAATACGCTTCGCGAGGCCGGAAGCCGCCTGCGCGCTTTCGTGTTCCGGGTGGCGCCGCGCGCGGACGCTGTCCGAGCGAATGGTGTTGCCATCGCGCAGTGGAACGCTCGCGACAATTTCAGTGCCATGTAGCCCCGATTGAAGATCCAAAGTGCCGCCCAGGGATCTGAGGCGTCCTCTCATTCCTTCGATGCCGACGCCTGATGGTGCCGAACCACTACGAACCGTCTGGTCGAAGCCTCGCCCTTCATCCCGAACGGACAACTTCAAGCAGTGTGGCTCGAGTGCTATTCGAACCCATGCTTGCTTGCTCTTAGAATGCCGGATGACATTGGAAAGGCTCTCCTGCGTGATGCGAAATAAGGCGGTCTCCGCCTGAAGCGAGAGGCGCGGTAGATTGTCCGGAACTGACAATTGCACGGAGATGCCGGAGCGTTTCGAAAAGCCCTCCATGTACCAGCTCAACGCCGACGCCAAGCCCATATCATCCAGGAGCGGCGGATGGAGGAGGTAAGAAAATGTACGAATTTCGGACTCCACTTTGCGCAGCCAATCGACAGCTTCGAGCAGATTCTTCCGGGCGTTCGGGTCGGGCTTCTCCCACATGCGCGCGATTGTGTCCAGGGTCATCAGGACGACAACAATCTCCTGGCCAACTGTGTCATGCAGGTCGCGCGCCAAGCGGCGGCGTTCTTCGTCCTGCAATTCGAGTACTCGCGCACTCAAAGAGTTCATGGAATCTTTCGACAGCTTTAAGGCGGTCCGCGCGCTCGCGAGATCGGTAACGTCAATGGCGGTGATTTTTATCGTCTCAGGCCCGTCCATAAAAGGCGAAAAGGAAATGCGTATCGTCCGAAGGCCGTTGTCAGAACCCGGAACTTTAATCTCACCATCCGTCGTTTCGAGCGCGCCTCGAAACATCGCTTCCTGAAGGGGAGGCCAGGAACCTGCTGCTACGAAGGACTTAAGGTTCGGCCGGGAAGAAACTTTGCGGGACAGTTGACCAAACATTTCCAGGAAATAACTATTCGTATATAGTAGATTGCCGTCATAGGTTGCTATGGCCACTCCCAACGCGAGGGAGTCCATCAGTGAAGACAGAGGGCTTCCGACATGCCCGTTCCAATCGCGGGGCAGTCTTTCGTCGCCGCGGATTTTCTTTGAACGGGCCCGGCTCACACCGGATCCGCGCATGGAGTTCTTTCGCACAGGAGCTCGGGAATGGGAGTATCCTACAGCTAGACCGGCCCCAGGCAATACGCAATTCCCTTTAGCTCGGCGCTGTTTGCGGGTCAGAATCGGCCTCTAAAGGGCGTTGTAGTTGTTATCGCGTACCGTTAGGACTAGAATCGCGCGTTCGCCCCCTGCCCACGAGGTTTGCGCGAGAGGGGTCGACAAATGGCAACCAAGCGGCCCAAGTCGAAATCGTCGAACAACCGGAAAAAAGATTCCCTTCTGCCGTCCCCCAGACCAACAGACTTTTTGATTGCCGGCGTGGGTGCCTCTGCTGGCGGCGTCGAAGCATTCACCGAACTACTCACGAATCTGCCGTCGGATACAGGAATGGCTTTCGTGCTGATTCAGCATTTGGATCCGAAGCATGAAAGCCTTTTGAGTGCTTTGTTAGCCAAGAAGTCCACGATGCCTGTCGTGGAAGTAACGAAGGGCATGCGCCTCGAACCGAACCACGTGTATGTAATCCCTCCCAACGCGACGATGACTGTCTCAGACCATTCGTTGCAACTCGAGAAACGAATCGACATGGGCGGGACGCCCATGCCCGTAGATCTCTTCATGCGATCGCTCGCCGAGCAGCAAGGGAATCGCGCGATCGGCATAATTCTCTCGGGATTGGGCAGCGACGGTACTTTGGGCATGGCGGAAATTCAGGCACAAGGCGGAGTGACGTTCGCTCAGGATGAAGGTTCGGCGAAATACGACAGCATGCCGCGAAGCGTTATCGACGCAGGTTGTGCAGATTACGTCCTTCCACCGCGAAGTATCGCCCGCGAGTTGGTCCGCATCGCGCGCCACCCGTACACGGCGAACTCAAAAACGGAGGCCGCAGAGGTCCCCGCTCACCAAGGGAACGGACTCGCAACGATATTTCAATTGCTGCGCCGTTCGACCGGACTCGATTTCACGCATTACCGGCAAAGCACAATTTTGCGGCGGATCCAACGACGCATGGTAGTCCACAAGATTGATAACCTCGAACAGTACGTGCGGTTTTTGCAGGTGAATCCGCCTGAGATCAAAGCTCTTTATCAGGATATGCTGATCAACGTTACAAGTTTCTTCCGGAATCCCGGATTGTTTGAGGCCCTGCGCGCGGAGGTTTTTCCCGAGATTCTGAAAGGATCCAGTACTGACCGCACAATTCGAATCTGGACCCCCGCTTGTTCGTCCGGCGAGGAAACCTACTCCGTTGCCATCACCCTGCTGGAATATTTGGGCGTCAAGGCTTCCACGAATTCGATTCAATTCTTCGGGACAGACGTAAGTGAAAGCAACGTGGGTCGCGCGCGAAGCGGCTTATATCCGGATAATATTCAAGCTGATGTCTCTCCCGAGCGGCTGCGCCGGTTCTTCAGCAAGATTGAGGGCGGTTACAGGATCAGCAAAGGCATCCGGGACATGTGCATCTTCGCTCAGCACAATATTTTGAACGACCCCCCATTCTCCCAGATGGATTTGATTTGCTGCCGGAATTTGTTGATTTATCTCGAACCGGTCTTGCAGGCTAAGGTGATTTCTCTGTTTCACTATGCTACGCGGCCGGGTGGATTCTTAGTGCTTGGCACTTCAGAGGGTATCGGCCCAGCCGCCAACCTTTTCACGATTGTGGATCGTACCCAAAAGATTTTTTCGAGGAAGACAACGGCAGTGCGTCAGGTCGTGAGTTTTTCGCTCGAACATCCGTCCGGACGCGGCGGGCCTACCGCAATCCGTACGTCTTTGAAGCCAACGGACTCAGCGTGGAACTTTCTGGAAGTGCAAAAAGAGTTCGATCGCCGGGTATTGAGCCAGTATTCGCCTGCCGCTGTATTCGTAAATGACGATCTGGAAGTCATCTATACCAGGGGCAACGTAAACCATTTTCTTAAGCTGATGCCCGGCCGGGCAAGCCTGAGCATACTAAAAATGGCGCAAGAGGGACTCTTGCTCGACTTGCGCAATGCCATCGCCCGGGCGAAGAAAGAAAACGTCGTGGTGCGGAAAGAGAATGTTCAAATTAAGGAGGGGGATGTCGGCGAGGATGGCGGTTCCTCCTCCGACCGGCAGTCCTCGCGATCGGCCGGATTTGAGGTCACGCCCATCAACGTGCCGAATCTGAAAGAACGCTATTACATGATTGTGTTTCACGACAGGACGAGCGAGAAGCAAATGCGGGGACTCCCGAGGAAGGACCGTCGGGGTGCCGATTCCAAAACGTCCGCCGCTCAAATCACAAAGCTTCAACAGGAACTTGCCGCCGCGAAGGAATATTTGCAGTCGGTGATAGAAACACAGGAAGCCACGAACGAGGAACTACAGTCGGCGAACGAAGAGATCCTTTCGAGCAACGAGGAACTTCAGAGTACAAACGAAGAACTGGAAACGGCCAAGGAAGAACTTCAGTCCGCGAATGAAGAATTGACTACGGTAAATGACGAGTTGCGCGGCCGAAACTTGGAGATCACGCAGGTAAATACCGATCTCACAAATCTATTTGGCAGCATCGAGATTGCAGTGGTGATGATAGGCAGCGATTTGACCGTTCGCCGCTTTACGCCGGAAGCCCAAAAATTCCTGGGACTCATCTCAACCGATGTGGGTCGCCCTCTTCTGAATATCCATCCCTCGGTCGAAATTCCCGATTTTGAGGCGCTCGTGAAGGACGTGATGTCGACCCTCAAGCCCATCAACAAAGAGCTGGCGGACAGAGAGAAGAATCGCTACCTGGTGCGAATTCTTCCTTGCCGCACGCTGGAGAATAAGATCGATGGAGCCGTGATCACGATCATTCCCGTTGCGGCTCGAACCGCTGCGGAGACCGGGCTATAGACTTCGGCCAGTTAGTCAATCAGCGCCGCACAGCGCAATGATCGAACCGTGGTTTTGTGCTTGGGCTAACTTGCCTTTTGTATTGCAAGCCTGCCGGTTGTGTAATACACTTATTTTTATGAAAATCCTGACGGTACGACTGCCCGAGCCACTGGTGGCGGATATTGAGGCGGAATCTCGAGGGCGGAAGCTCTCGAAGTCGGACGTGGTTCGCGAACGGCTAGAGCGTGCTCCGCGCCGGAGGCGGCGCGCCTCCTTCGACGCCATCGCCGATCTCGTCGGGTCTGTGAAAGGCTTGCCGGCCGACCTGAGCGCGCGCAAGAAGAACTACTTGCACTCGACCGGTTATGGCAAGAAACGTCCTCGTTGATGCTGGCTTCCTGGTAGCGCTACTCAGCAGCCGCGACATGCACCATCAATGGGCCGCGACGCAGGCTTCCGAGCTACCTCCGCCCTGGTCCACCTGCGAAGCTGTTCTGTCCGAGGCTTTCCACCTTCTCGGCGACCCCGGTATCCCCAACCTCGGTGCATTCATTCGCCGCCGTGCTCTGCTGATGTTCTTCACGCTTGCGGAAAACCTGGAGGCAGTCGTGAAGCTGCTCGAGAAGTATTCCAACGTTCCGATGGGGCTCGCCGATGCTTGTCTCGTTCGCATGACCGAAACGCTTGCGGATGCCGTCATCCTCACGACTGACCGAGATTTTCGAGCTTACCGGCGCCACAGCCGGCAGGTCGTTCCCTGTGTAACCCCGAGTGATGATAACTGAGATATCTTTCGACTTAAGCCCAACGAAATCGTGCTCTCTTCTGTGATAAATGATTTAAAATCGGTCTAGGATGCGCCCGTAGCTCAGTTGGATAGAGCATCTGCCTTCTAAGCAGAGGGTCCCCCGTTCGAATCGGGGCGGGCGCGCCACTATCATGGATGTATTTCGTTTATGTACTGCAAAGTCTTTCAACGGGCGGGTACTACGCAGGTTCGACCGCGGACCTACCAACACGTCTCGTTCAACATAATACCGACAAGCGCCTCGACAAAACATCGCGGCCCCTGGCGCCTAGTTTATCAGGAAGAGTATCAAACGCGGGCGGAGGCCGTGGGCCGCGAGCGTTACCTGAAGACCGGCAAAGGTCGCGACGAACTCAGCCGGAGATTGCCACAATCAGCCCGAACAGTTGGATAGAGGTCGCCGCGGCGACCCTTCTAAGCAGGGGGTCGCCCGTTCGAATCGGGCCGGGCGCGCCACCTTTTCGACGTCTCTCGCTCGCCCTTGTGGTAACCGCCGCTCGTCAGCAAGCAGCCCGGAAAGCTGTCGATACCAAGACCAACAGAACGCACCGCTACGCTCCAACAAATCGAATCGGCTACGAAAGTGTATCCTCGCTGATTCCACAGGCGTTGAATCTGTCTCCGTTTAGAGACGCTCTTCGCTAGGCTACTTCCCCATTAGAAACGCAAGCCGCCTTAAACGTTCTTTCGATAAGACTTTAGGCCCCAGTGCCAAAATTTGTCGTAGTGGGCGCTTATTTGCAGGAAGGTTCGCGGGGATGTGGTCAGGGTCCGCTGTAACACGAAAGACCGTAAGCGCCAGCAAATGAAATACATAATTAAAAACCACATTTTACTCGAAACGTACAGTGACGTAGGGACACTAAAGACGTAGAATCAGGCAACATCCGGCACGATTAGGGAAGCCCGGCTCACAGCACGTGCAAACCATGACGCCGACACAGACAGGAAGTTCGCTCGACGGACTCGAGAGGCGGCGGTGTGTGCGCCATCAGGTCAAGTCGCTAGCCTACCTGGATATCGGCGCCGATAACGGCGGAATTGTTTTGAACATCAGTGAGAGCGGCCTCGCCGTCCATGCGGTGAGCGTCCTGCCATCCGACCCTACAGTTGACCTTCGGCTCCAACTACACAAATCATGCAAGCGACTCGAAACTAGAGCCAAAGTTGCCTGGATGAGCGATACGAAGAAGGAAGCCGGCGTTGAGTTCATTGACTTGCCTGAGGAAGTCCGGCTGGAAATCAAAGAATGGCTCGCGTTGGAAAACCTGGAACCGCTTTATATCGCCCGGGAAAAGCAGCGTCTTCAGACTCAACCCTCGGCCCCCGAACCGCCATCAACGCAAGCGAAGACTCGCCCGGACAAGTGGACGAACTTGGTCTCGGAGTGGGCATCAATTCCCGCAGGGATCGATCGCGCTGGAGAAAGCCCGCGAGCTGCCGCCCGTCCGGGAACGGCGATGGAATCCAAGCCTGTCAAGGAAGGGATTGCACCTGTGGATTTGGCTGCAATCTTAGCGGGCGACGAACCAGCCACAGATATACCGGCGCCGGATTTTGGAAAAGCCGAGGGGCTTCAGACCGAGTGCAAACAGCCTGGCTTGGAATCCAGTTCGATCGCCGCGCGCCCGACTGAGCGCCCTCTTTCTCCAAATTCTCCTGAAAACGGCGACCTGCAATATCGTAGACGCGATCCAGACGTTGGTTTGCCGAGCGACAAGCTGCTCAGCTCCATGCAGCGTTCGGACGTGTTCGCCCCGAGGGATAACAAGACCGAGAACGCGAACGGATCTCGAAACCGGCTCGAGCCTGGCTCAAGCGCCGCCCATGGCGAAGATTTCGTCAGAAAGACGCGCGAACTGTTTGGTCCCAAGAGCCTCCCGGGAACTGGGCCGCGCCCTAAAGACAGCGCCGCCTCAATTTTGAATTCCGCCGCAACGACAGCAGCTTGGCGCGCCAAAGACAATCTGAACGAGCATTCATTAGTGGCGGCTCCTATGTCCGGCTTGGTTGCCACTTCAGTGCTGCCGGCCGAAACATCCATTTCAAGTGTGACCCGGCCTGGCACATCGTCTCGGCTGCCAACTGCGCGATTGGAAGCGCCGAAAGACGAGTTCAAGGCTTCCCCGTCAGAGCGCAGTAGGAATCTGCGCAGTTTTGTGGGCCTATTGGCATTATGCCTATCGTTGTCCGCAGGGTGTCTCGGGTTAGGCATTGTTGTGGGCCGAAGTGTGGCGATGCATTCGCCGAACAATGCCAATTCCGGTGATGACGCTGCCGCACAAGCCACACCAACTAATCAGCCAGTTCCAAATGCAGCGATATCGCCCGGTCAGAAGAAGAGCCAGAACCACAACCAGAAATTGAGCCACGGGCGGTCGTCCCCGCTCGACGTAGCGTCCCACCAAAAGCCCGCAGCCGATCGATCTCGCGGCGAACACATGGATTCGACTGAAAACGGCAGCGATGACCCGCCGGACAACGCACAGCCAGATCAGCCCGCTGTCCAAACTAATTCGGAAATGCCTTCAATGACGAATGCGAGTGGGAGCGGAGCGTCAGTCACACCTCCCCCGGCAGCGCCGATAAGCGCCACTGCACCCTCAACTCATGCGACTGTAATTCCGACCTCGAATTCAGCACCGCGAACGCAACCGCCTGCGGATCGTCTCGTAGCGGCGCATTTGATTTATCGCGTGGAGCCTTTCTACCCCAAGGAAGCGTTGCAGCAGCGCGCGGAAGGCACGGTAGAAATTCGGGCTACCGTCGGACAAGATGGGAGAGTAAAGAACCTCAGGGTCATCAGCGGCCCAGCGTCACTCACGTCGGCTGCCCTTAGTGCCGCTCAATACTGGCGCTACGTACCTGCTCTCCGAAATGGAGAGCCCATCGAAACTGATGAGGACATCAGCATAGAATTCCATCTTCTGCACTAAGCTGTGCCCCAAAGATTTTCCGCGTATTCGATCTCGCCTTTTTCGAATTCAGGTTAGGATAAAAGCTGCAACCACCGATGCCGATAGGAGCCGCGATGAAGCAGTACAGCAGCGTGGAGACGAAGATTTCAAAATCACTGGGCTTGAAAAAACGTCCGGTCGCGGTGAAATTTTTGGAAACTCCGCCAAAAGGTGTCACGAAATTTGAAGGAGAGCAGCCTTCCGGTTGCAGTTTTTGGAGGATTGCGGCCTCTGGAAAAACCTTCTACACCGTGCCTTCCGACCACTACACTTGTGCGGTCGGAAGCCACACGCACAATATTCCTCTGCCGCCGGAGCGCGCGAAAGAGCTCGAACAAACCCTCTCTTTCATGACGGACATCGGCTACATCAAGATGGAAGAAGTGCCCGGCATCCCGCAACTCGCTAAGATGCCCGGTGCAGTGGTCTACTCGCCGCTCGGCGACGCGCCGGTCGATCCCGACGTTGTGATTTTTGCCGGCCAGGCAGCGCAGATCATGTTGCTGCAAGAAGCGGCTCACCGCGCCGGGCGCACGGCGCAATTTCCGATACTCGGGCGCCCCACCTGCATGGCAATCCCGGCAGCGATGGCGAAAGGAGCCGTCACCAGTTCCGGATGCATCGGCAATCGAGTCTACACGGACCTGGCTGATGGCGAACTGTACTCGATGGTGCCGGGAAAAGATCTGGAGCGGGTCGCGGATGAGCTCGAGACGATAGCCTCCGCCAACGCGAAGCTTCATGAGTATCATCGCTCTCGCCGCCAGGAAATTTCGACGCTTTAGAGGCGGCGATTTCAAGGCGCCGTTGCCGTGAAGGATCACTGAAAGAGAGGAATACGATGGATCGCGAGCATTTTTATTCCATCATGAATGGCGAAGGGACGCTCGATTACGAAATCTACTTGAATACTAAGGCGCTCCTTTCCTGCCAGAAAGACTTCAAGGATTTTTGCAACGCGGACGAATTGCAGTTCCAGTTGGTCCATCAGGTGGAAGAACTCTGGATGAAGCTGATCGGCTATACGCTTCTCGATATTGATGACTACCTGCAGCAGGAAAACACCAATCGCGTCGTCACACTCTTCAAACGCGTTCACATCGCCATGCGCCTCTTGATTGATCAGCTCGCCCTGCTCGAAACTATGTCCCCAAAGGAATATCAGGAAATCCGCCTGCAGCTCGGCAACGGCAGCGGCCAGGAATCGCCCGGCTTTCGCACCCTGCTGAAAATGCATCCGCACATGTGGCAATCGTTCAAAGAGCACTACCTCGACAAGCACAATCTCACGGTCGAGCAGATCTATAACTCAAATTACTCTCATTCGGATGCATACGTGGTGGCCGAAGCGCTCGCGGAATTTGATGAGCTCTTCCAGCGCTTCCGATTCGTTCACCTGCAATTGATCCAGCGAACCATCGGCATGGGCTCAAAGTCCTTGAAGGGACGTTCCGTTGAGTTGCTAAATGAAGGGCTGCGCGTTCGATTTTTCCCCGAACTCTGGGATATCCGGCATCAGATGACAGACTCCTGGGGCGCGCAGTACGGCAAAGTTCGCGATTCAATCGGCGGGCACTGAGCAGCGGCGCGTTAAGAATTGCCGCGAGCGAATCCCAAGGCTGTTCCCGCTAGGCCGACTATTACTAGCGCGGATCCAATCACAGCAATAGCCTGCGGCCCTGTGCCTCGGTTCCAGGTCTCAAGCAGTACACCAAGAGGAAAAATTACCGAGCCGGCAAGAAGCGCGGTCGCAAGATATGTCCGCATGCGCTCTCCAAATCCGACGCGATCAAACGCAATCCCCAGGATTAGGAGCAAAATACCTAGACCAATCCAGTGTCCGTGCGCATCCACCTGCCGGACGTATACAAAACTTCGCGATGCTGCGTCGCTTAAAGCCGCCTGCGATTCCGCCATGCGATTCTCCGCAGCACGCATAAAACCCGTCGCCAGCGCCGAGCCTAGCCCATCGAGAGTCTGATGCTCGATGAACACGGCGTACCAGATGCCGTAACCCATTCCCCAAATCGCCAGCCCCAGCCCGCCAAAGATCAGAATTTTGCGCGAGATCGTCACGAACCAGCCACCAATGAATCCAGCTTCCCGGTGTAGCGCCAAATTCCTACCAGCATTGCAAAGAGCGCGATAATCACAAGCAAGCCGCCAACATCCGCGAATCCGCCAGCCACCAAGCCCCACTGGAGCTCGAGCAGAACAAACACAGGCAGCGCCAGCGAGCCGATCAGCAGCACCACCACCCAAATTCGCCGCCACTTCTCACTGAGAAAAACGTATGGCTGAAAGAACGCAAGAAGGATCGCGAGCACTCCAAACTCGATCACGTGCGCATGCGCCGCAACGTTCACAGCCTTCGCGCCCTGCAGTTGGCCATAGTTGGCAACCGCCTGAAGCGCCGCTGCTGGATCCCCTGCTGCGGCATGCGTCGTCATAGACGAAAGCAATTCGCTGTCTTTCGCTTCATAAGTGAAGAGATGCGCGCCGGCGTAATAGCTTCCATGAAGAAAACCGATAAGAACCAAAAGCGTTCCGCCGCTAAGCAAAGCTCGAGCCCCCCAGCTGCGGTCGCTTAGAAGCTCGTCAGGCTCGCTCGTCGGCCGTCGCGAGCGAAAGCATTTTGCAAGGCCCGCCAATTCGCAGACACACACGATCCAAACAAAGAATCCGCCGAGATCGGCGAAAACGCTGGCCCACCCGATCGCCGCAAAAGGGCTTCCCGCCAATCCCACGTAGTGAATCAGAAATACTCCCACCGGCAGCAATATCGCTCCCAATAGAAACAGCTTCGCCAGAAATTTCTTCATCGATTCAGAAAACGCCACATACGGTTGAAGCAGCGCGATCAACAGCGCAATGTAACCAAACCCAATCATGTGCGAATGCGCGTCCACTTTGGTGCCACGATTCTCGAGCAACGCTCCAATATTCTGAAATGCCGCGCCGGCCACCCGAGGATCATGCGCAGCAACCGCCCGCGTGGCAGCAAGCAAGTTCTCCCCGATTCTGTTCGCGTTGGGATGAAGGATAAACGCGGCAAAAATATCGCCGAGGATCATTCCACAGAGGATGAGACCGATTCCGCCGATGACAAAAATTCGTCGCGCGCCGCGCGGCGCAAATCGCTCTGCGGTTTGCGCTACAGAGGCTCCCGAGCCGATTGCTTCCTCATGGGTGCTCATCGCGGCTTCGGATTAGCGATTGAGGCGCGTAGCATCGCGGATTTTAAGCCGACGCGTGCGCGCCAACGGAACTCGACCGAAATGCTGGCATCACGCGCTCGGCAAAAAGCTGCTGCGTCTTGATCGACTTCCAATGCTCGATTCCACCAAAATTCGAAACGATCGCCAGCTCACCAATGCCGCCCTTATCCTGAAGATTCTGCACTTGGCGCACCACTTTCTCCGGCGTGCCGATAAATCCAATCTCCTGTTCGACGATCTCGTCGTACGTAAGCTTGGTCAGCGATTCAAGCGCCCCGCTCGCATAAAATCCATAGCCCTTCGCGCGAAGCTCAGCCTTCTTCGCCTCGTCCTGCAACGAATCCACCGGCGAAGCATTAAACGCCAGAAAATTGTGCAGCGCGCCTTCCACTTCTTTTCGAATCTGTTTCTCGTCGTCATCCAGATAAACCGGCCGGATGTAAACAATATTCGGCTTGTGCCCATGTTCCGCGCAGGCCTTCTTGTAAATCCCCAGCGGCTTTTCAAGCACTCCCCACGGCAAAAGCGGCGGCACGAAAATTCCCCACCCTCGTTCACCGGCCATCTGGTAGGTGATGTCGCTCGTTCCGCCGGTGTAAAGCGGAGGGTAAGGCTTCTGAACCGGCTTCGGCACCACAGTTACGTCCTTCACGTTGTAAAACTTTCCGTCATACGAAAACCGATCCGTCGTCCACGCGCGCTCGAGAATCTCAATCGCCTCTTCATAACGCGGCCGACTCTCTTCGAGCGGCATCGCCGACGGCGCAAACAACCACGCATGTCCGCGCCCCAGTCCGCATTCCAGCCGCCCTCTCGTCAAAATATCGGCCTCGGCAATCTGCCCCGCAAGCCGCATCGGGTTTTCAAGCGGCAGCGTAAACAGCGCCACGCGGAATCGAATCCGTTCGGTATGTTGCGCGGCAGCGGCAAAAAGCGCCAGAGGATTCGCGGAAATCGAAAACTTCTGGAAAAAATGATGATCGATCACCGAGTACACATCAAAACCGACCTGATCCGCATGCTCGATCTGCCGGAGAATCTCCCATGTCATCGCCGAATGCGATTTACTGGGAGGCGTCTGCATTTCCGCATAAATACCGAATCGCACGCTCTAACTCCGCTGAAGTTTTTGGGTCAAACTGAAGACTGAAGACTTGTGCCGCTAGAAATTAATCCGCGCCGCGAACTGCAATTGCCGGGGATTAAACACCGCGCTCGGCGTCCCGTACGACGGATTCGGCGATCCTTCTTTGAAAAATTGCGTCACGCCCGCGCATCCTGGCGCTCCCGAATCGAACGGGCAAAAATCCGCCGCGCCGTAATTCGTGTTGAAGTAGCGCACATTCACGGTATTCATCAAATTGAAAGCTTCAAACATCAGCTGCAGCTTGAACCGTTCCCGAATCGGAAAAGTACGCTCGAGGCGGATGTCAACCGTTTGCAGGCTGTCGCCTCGGAACGTATCGCGCGGCTCCGAACCCACCCGGTCGTTGTTTCCGAACACATCGCCATTCGCATCGAAGCCCGCATATTTCGTGAACCACGGCGGCGATTGAAACGTCATAATCGTGCTGAATGTGAAATCGCGCAGATATTTATTTTCTGCCGGGCTCGTGAAGATAGCGTTTGCAACAAATCGGTGCCGGATGTCGTCTGCAGAATTGGCTCGCTCTGCTCGGAAATTTCCACCATTGCTGTCCTGCGGAATGAGCACGAAGCTCGGATTCGGCCCGTCGTCAATCGAGTGAGCAAACGTATAGCTCGCTTCCACCGAAAAATGGTGCGACAGCCGCTTATTGAAATTCACCAGCAGCCCGTCGTACACCGAATCCCACTTCGATGTCGCCTCAAAGAACACGCTGAACTGCGGATCGCGGAACCCGGGAATCGCATTGATATGAGGCGTATTGGGAATCACGAATCCCGGCGGGTAACGGCTCGGGCACTGTGTTGAAGCAAGTCCCACGGCCGCGAAGTTGAAGTAAACGTTTTTGCAACCCGGCTGCCCGCTTGAATCAAAGACTTGCACAGTGCCGCCCTGCGCCGCAGCAATATCAATGTCCGGTTGATTCACATTGTAAAAGCTGCCCAAATGGACGCCGCGCAAATGAATCCCCGAAATACTCAGCACCGAATCCCTGAACGGCTGAAATTCCAGCGACGCGCTCGCCTGTATTCCATAAGGGTTTTTGCTGTCCTGATTGAAACGTACGATCGTCGCATCCTGCAAAAAGCCGCAACTCGCTAGAGTGCCGTCTGGACACTTAAGTGCGGCACCATCCGTCGTGTCGCCGTTCGGAAATTCTCCTCTCGTCAACAGCGCGCCGAGCGCCGCATTGTTGATAAACGGCGAGCTCGCAAAACTGAACAATCCGGTTCTCGCGTTCAGGCTGTTCTCGAATGGGCGATCAGGAAACGTGGAAAGCCCGCCGCACGACGGCGCCTGGCACATCAGCAGCGGTGATGGCTGGATTCCGTGAAACAAACCGAATCCCGCCCGAAACACCACATTGCGCTTCGTACCAAGGTTGTACGCCAAGCCAACACGTGGATCGAAATTATGATATTGCGTGTTCAGTACGCCCGACGGCCAAGTCTCAAATTCCCAGCGCAGTCCCCCGTTCAGAGTTAGGCGCGACGTGGCCCGCCACTTGTCCTGAATAAAGAGTCCTTCGTATGTGTGATTCAGCGTTGCTGAAGCCTGTCTCCTCACACCCTGCGATATGGGACCGCCTTGATAGACGGCCGTTCCTCCCGTCACAGTCGTATCGTTGAAGGGCGGCGTAGTCGTAGCGTCAAACCGCTCGAAAAACACGACGAACGGGTCCGGACATTGCGCTCCCACGCAACCGGGAGAACCGAGCGCAGCACCGTCCGTTCCAAGAAACGCGGGTAGGTTCGCAAAGTCCGCTTCAAACGGATAGAAAAGCGGGAAGGATTCGTAAGTATTCACATGATCGTAATTTCCGCCGAAGCTCACCGTGTGATTCCCGAAGTTGTGCGTCACATTATCGACGATCTCAAAACGGCTCTCCGTATAAATATCCGGGTTGCCGCGATTCACGCCGACGGCGAAAGTGTTCGAAACCTCCAGGTGTGGCTGCGTCGACACCACAGGAAAATCAAAATTCCGATGCGCGTATTGCATCCGCAATTCGTTGATCCACGAAGGAGACAGCGTCGAGGTCAAGCCCCCCGCAATCGATTGATCGCGAATGAAATTGTTCTTGAACGCCGAAGGCAAATCGAATCCGTTGTTTAGCGGCGATTGATTCGTCAGCCGGTCGTCGTTGATGAAATATCGCGCGAAGAGGTAGTTCTTGCTGTTGAAGTTGTGATCGATCCGTACAAAACCGTTATCGGTGTTGGCGTCGCGCAGTACGATGAGATTTTCAGCCGGAAGCCCAAACACCTCCGTCTTCACCTGATTGATGGCATCGATATTGGCAAGGACCACCGAATTGTACGTCGGCGATTCTGCCCGCCGCTGTCCTTCGTAGTTCGCGAATATAAACGTCTTGTCCTTCTGAATCGGTCCGCCAATCGCGGCGCCAAACTGGTTTTGCCGCAGCACGTTGAAACCAGGCACGGAAAGAATGCTCTTCGCGTCGAGATTGTTATTGCGGAAATATTCATACAGCGTACCGTGCCAGTCGTTCGTTCCGCTCTTCGTGATGATGTTCACAATGCCGGCCGTCGCGCGGCCATATTCGCTGCTGTAGTCCGTATTGATCACGCGAAATTCCTGCACGGAATCCTGCGGCGGCGTGCCACGCTGAATTCCCGATGCCGTCGAAATATCATCCGCGCCGTCCACAGCAATGAAATTGAAGTGAATATTTTGTCCGGCGAAAGAGATCTTCGTCACCGGCTCCACAATTACGTCCGTGCTTCCAGAAGTCGTGTCGCCGATCTGCACGCCGGGAGCTAGCAAAGCAAAATCGATAAATTCGCGCCCGTTCACCGGTAGATCGCGAATCTGGTTCTGCGTGATCACGTCGCTGATCTGCGTCCGCGTCGGTTCCGTCACTTCCGACTGCGCCTGCACCTCCACCTTTTCGCTCACCTCGCCGACGGCGAGCTTGAAATTAAGCGTCGCTACCTGTCCTACTTGAAGGGTGATTTCTCCGGTGTCCGTTTTGAACCCTGCCAGTTGCGCGGAAACTGTGTAGCGCCCGGGAGGCATAGCCGGGAGGCTGTACTCGCCACTCGAATCGCTTTCGGTCGAGCGCGAGAAGGCGGTTTCGGTATTCACCGCCGAAACTTTTGCCTTCGGTACGCCGCTACCGCTTGCGTCAAGCACCTGCCCTTGCAACGATGCGGTTACGGCTTGTCCGCGTGCAGGTGATGCGAGCGAAAAGACACACACCAGCACGGCAAAGCAGACAGACAGTCGGAACAAATTCATACCCACCCCCCGAAAAGTAGACCCGCCGCACCCAGTAGCAGGTTGCCCCCCAAATCGTGGCGTTACCATACGACATTCGGAGCGTCAGCGCAAATCACGTCGCAATAGGGACTTACACGACTTGTAACGAGAGGGAATACCAAGGAAATTAGGGGGTTGGCAATTTGGCTCAATCTGGAACCACTGCCGTCACTTCAATTTCGACCTTTGCCTGGTCTTCGATCAATCCCGCCACCTCTACAGCCGTCATCGCCGGGTAATGACCGCCGATAATTTCGCGATACACGGCGCCCAGTTCTTTTGACGCTGCGAGGTATTCTTTCTTGTCGATCACGTACCAGGTCATCCGCGTGATGTGTTCCGGTTTCGCTTTCGCCTCGGCTAGAACCTCGACAATATTTTTCAGCGCCTGCCGCGCCTGCCCCACAAATTCATTCGAGACGAACTTGCCATCAGCGTCCCAGCCCACCATCCCGCTCACAAAAATCATCTCGCCTTTCGCGGCGACTCCGTTCGAAAAACCTTTCGGGCGAGCCCACGACGGCGGCTGCAGAATCTTCATGCTTTGCGCTCTCCGGCAAGATGGGTGACTTCGCTGCCTTTCGCTTGCCCTTGCGAAAGCTCGCTCTCTTGAAACCGCTTGATGATGCCGCGCGCAATGATCAACTGCTGCACCTCCGTCGCGCCTTCATAAATGCGCAGTGGCCGGATTTCGCGATACAGTCGCTCTACTGGCTCTTCGCTCACTACACCTTCGCCGCCGAACATCTGCACGGCAGCATCGATCACTTTCTGCGCGGTTTCCGTAGCCGTCATTTTTGCCATCGCCGCCGCCACTGTCACGTTCTGTCCTTGGTCACGCAGCCATGCAGCGCGGTAAGTAAGCAGCGCCGCGGCATCAATTCCGGTTGCCATCTCTGCGAGTTTGGCTTGCGTCAGCTGAAAATCCGCCAGCTTTTGACCGAACATTTTGCGCGAAGTCGCGCGGCGCAAAGCTTCCTCGAGCGCCCGGCGCGCAAATCCAACCGCAGCGGCTGCAACGGAAGTGCGAAACACATCCAGCGTTGCCATCGCCACCTTGAACCCTTGATCCGGCTCGCCAAGCCGTTGCGAAACGGCAATCCGGCAATTTGTGAATTTCAAACGCGCCAGCGGATGCGGCGCCATTACCTGAATTCGTTCCGCAATTTCCAATCCCGGCGTTTTCGCGTCGACAATAAATGCAGTAATTCCACGTGATCCGGCTGATCCTGTCGTGCGCGCGAACACAACGTAGAAATCAGCGATTCCGCCGTTGGAGATAAAAGTCTTTTCGCCATTCAGCTCGTAGGAATCGCCGCGCTGCGTTGCTTCGCACTGCATCGCGGCCGCATCTGAACCAGCTTCGGGTTCCGATAACGCAAAAGCTGCAATAGAAGCTCCGCTCCCCACGCGCGTCAGATATTTTTGCTTCTGAGCCTCGGTGCCAATGAGAGTGATCGCGCCCGAGCCTAACCCCTGCATCGCGAATGCAAAATCCGCCAGTCCGGAATGCCGCGCAAGTGTCTCGCGAATGATGCAAAGCGCGCGCGTATCGATGCTGTCCGCTGCGGCGCCATACGCAGTGCCGCCGATCGCATACTTAAGCCAGCCGCCGCTGCCCAACTCGCGTACGAGTTTCCGGCAAGCCTCATCGATATTTGCGTCATGGCTCGCAGCTAAGTGCGCGCAATCCCAAGCTTCCAAATCCCTCGCCAGCTTTCGGTGGCGTTCCTCGAAAAAGGGCCAATCGAGAAAGCTGCTGTCTGCCATTCTCAATCTCCCTTGAACTCGGGCTTCTGCTTCGCGACAAATGCGTGATAGGCACGATGAAAATCGTTCGTCGCCATGCAGATCGCTTGCGCCTGCGCCTCTGCATCGATCGCCTCATCCACGCCCATATTCCATTCCTGATGCATCATTTTTTTCGTCATGCCGTGCGCGAACGTGGGACCAGCCGCCAACTCAGCCGCCAGCGCCTGCGCGTCCTTCAACAGACTTTCCGGCGCACACAGGCGATTGAAAAATCCCCAGCGCTCGGCTTCGTCGCCGGGCAGGTTGCGCCCCGTATAAAGAAGTTCGGATGCGCGCCCCTGTCCGATTACTCGTGGAAGCATGGCACACGCCCCCATGTCGCACCCGGCCAGTCCGACGCGCGTGAAAAGAAAAGCCGTTTTGCTTCGCACCGTGCCGAATCGGATGTCCGACGCCAACGCCAGAATCGCCCCCGCTCCCACGCAGATTCCGTCAATTGCCGCCACGATCGGCTGCGGACATGCCCGCATCGCCTTCACCAAGTCGCCTGTCATCTGAGTGAATGCCAGAAGCCCCGGCATGTCCAGCTTGGTGAGCGGCCCGATAATTTCATGCACGTCGCCGCCCGAGCAGAAGTTTTCCCCCGCGCCGTTCAGCACCACCGCTTTCACGTCGTCCGCATGCGTCATCGTGCGAAAAAGATCGCGCAACTCGGCGTACGACTCGAAAGTGAGCGGATTTTTTCGCTCAGGCCGGTTCAGCGTGATGGTGGCTACAGCGCGCGAAACTTCGAATTGAAAATTCCGCGCTGCATAATTCGCGAGACTCGTTCGGTTTCCCGGCAGCGTGTGTGGCTCGCCCGGCAGATGTCGCATCACCCTCTCCAACTCTCGTTCGTTACCACGGCTACATCAACTCGCCGCCGGCCACGGCAATCGCCTGCCCCGTGATGGCATCGCTTCCCGGCAGGCAAAGCCATGCGACTGCATTTGCAACTTCTTCAGGCCGCACCAATCTCTTCTGCGGATTTCGCGACGCTAGTTCCGCCTCTGCTTGCTCCGCGGTACGTCCCGTCTTCGCGACGATATTCGCGACCGCTTCTTTTACGATGTCCGTATCCGTGAACCCGGGACATACCGCGTTCACAGTTATGCCCTTTGTCGCAACCTCGACTGCGAGCGCGCGCGTCAAGCCGACCACGCCATGCTTAGCCGCGCAGTACGCCGTCACGTATCCGTAGCCGGTCACGCCGGCGGTACTCGCGATGTTAACGATTCGTCCCCAGCCTGCGGCAAGCATGCCTGCGAGGGCGGCTTGTGTGCAATGAAATGTTCCGTCCAGATTGACCGCCATCATGCTGCGCCAGAGCGCGGGATCCGTTTTCAAAAACGGAGCCGAGGCGGCTTGCCCGGCATTGTTCACCAGAATTGCGATTTCGCCAAAGCGTTCGCGCGCCGAATCAAACGCCTTCTTTACGGATTCCGGATCGGAGACGTCAGCACTCACGTGGTGAAGTGCGTCACGCGATCCCGAAGTGACAGATTCTTTCGACGAAGCGCCCGCGCGGCTCACGCTCGTGACGCGCGCGCCGTGCGCGAGCAACATTTCCGCGACGGCTGCGCCGATGCCGCGCGAACCGCCCGTGACGAGCGCATGTTTTCCGGAGAGAAGTTGCGCACTCTGACCGCGTGAAGCTTCGGTCACACCTGTAGCCTCAAGAGCGCCGCGCGAGCAAGATTTCTTTCCAGCTGCTCCTTGCCGTTCAAGTAGGGATCAGGCCACCACATATCTGTGTAGCCCTGCTTGGCCGCCTCGTGCAAAGTCCACGCAGGATCGGCGAGATGCGGACGCGCCACCGCGCAGAGATCGGCGCGACCAGCGGCGATAATTGTGTTCACGTGATCGCCTTCAAAAATATTTCCCACCGCGATCGTCGGAATTCCCACTTCGTTGCGAATGCGATCCGAAAACGGAACCTGAAACATCCGGCCGTACACAGGCCGCTCCTCTTTGCTTACTTGTCCCGACGAGCAATCGATCATGTCCGCCCCGGCGCACTTGAACAGTCGAGCTACAATTGCCGCATCCTCCGGCGTAATGCCGCCGGGAACCCAGTCATGCGCCGAGATGCGCACGCTCATCGGCTTGTCCTGTGGCCACACGGCGCGCATCGCCTTGAAAACTTCCAGCGGGTACCGACAGCGGTTCTCAAGCGAGCCGCCATATTCGTCTCTTCGCAAGTTCGTGAGCGGCGAAATGAAGCTCGACATCAGATAGCCGTGAGCACAGTGAAATTCGAGCCAATCGAATCCCGCCGCGACGCCGCGCTCCGCAGCTGAGATGAAATCAACTTTGATGCGATCCAAATCCTCGCGAGTGGCTTCGCGCGGAAATTGCGAAACCCCGGCAATGTATTGCAGCGGCGAAGCAGAGACGAGGGGCCAATTATCCGACGGAAGCGGCTGGTCGATCCCCTCCCAGCCGCGGCGCGTCGAACCCTTGCGCCCCGAATGGCCAAGCTGCAAAGCGATCTTCGCATCCGAATATGTATGAACGTAATCCACGATGCGTTTCCAGGCATCACGCTGCGCGTCGTTCCACATTCCGAGGCATGCCGGTGTGATCCGCGCGTCGGGTGAAACGCAGGTCATCTCCGTGAAAACCATCGCCGCGCCGCCCATCGCGCGCGAGCCCATGTGGACAAGGTGAAAATCGTTCGGCACGCCGTCCTCGGCCATGTAGACCGCCATCGGCGAAACGATCACCCGATTTTTCAGCGACAACTCGCGAACCGTGAACGGAGTGAACATCGGCGGAACGGAGTGATCCACGCCGCTGCGTGCGGCAAACCAGTTCTCGACTTTTTCAACGTAACCGGAATCGCGCAGCTTCAAATTTTCGTGGCCGATGCGCTGGCTTCCCGTTAGCAGACTGTACGTGAACTGCTCCGGGTCGAGGTGAACGTAGCGCTCCACCTGCTCGAACCATTCCATCCGATTCCGCGCCGCGCTTTGCAATTTCAGCGCTTCGATTTCGCGCTCTTCCTGATATTTCTGCAGCGCACTCGTCACGTCGCCATCGTGATGCGAGAGAACTCGCGTGAGCGCGATGGCGTCTTCCATCGCGAGTTTTGTTCCGGAGCCGATGCTGAAATGCGCGGTGTGCGCCGCGTCGCCAATCAGCACGATATTTTTGTGGAACCATTTCTCGCACAGCACGCGATTGAATTTCAGCCACACAGCCGAGCCCTTCAAGTGCTTCGCGTTCGAGACCAACGCGTTGCCGTCGAGCCGGTCGGCAAATAATTTTTCGCAGAGCGCGATCGATTCTTCCTGCTCCATTTTGTCGATACCGGCTTTCAACCAATTCTTCTCCGGGGTCTCGACGATGAACGTCGACCAATCGGCATCGAAGCGGTACGCGTGCAAATTGAACCAGCCCCATTCCGTATTCGCAAAATCGAAAGTAAACGCGTCGAGTTTCTTTTTGCTGCCGAGCCAAATGAAGCGGTTCTGGCGCGGCTGAATATTGGGCTTGAAAATACTTTCGTACTTGCGCCGGGTTATGGAGGAGCCACCGTCGGACGCAATCACGAGATCGTAATCAGCGGCATATGAGTCGGGGTCCGTGATCTCGGTCTGGAAAATTAACTTCGCGCCGAGGCCTGCGGCGCGCTTCTGAAGAATTTGCAGCAGTTTGATTCGGCCGATTCCGCAAAAACCGTGGCCGCCGGAAGTTACTTTCTGCCCCTTGAAGAAAACGTCGATGTCGTCCCAGTGGCGGAACGCGCGGGTGATTTCAGAATGCGTTTCCGGGTCGACGTCTTTGAATCCGTCCATGGTCTTGTCGGAGAACACGACGCCCCAGCCGAAAGTGTCATCAGGGCGATTGCGTTCGACGACAGTGATGTCCCAGGAAGGGTTGGCCTTCTTGGCGAGAATTGAAAAGTAGAGGCCGGCGGGGCCGCCTCCGAGGCAAACGATCCTCATTACTTGTCTCCCGATGCGCTTACTTGTCTCTCCCCTACCAGCAAGTCACGAACTCTCAGAGCACCCATTCTTCTCTTCTCGCGAAACATGCTCTGCGTGCAAAAGCCGCTTTTGTTCCTATCAGAAATTTGCATCTGGCTGCTTTTAAAGCACATAAACCGAACCCTAATATTCCGAATGTTCCGATTAGAACTCAAAAACCTAATCGCAACAATTGGCCTGTCATACCGGGCCATTGACCCGTGCATTGACCGGTGCGTTGGCTGGTCGACTCGCTCCCTCATCGTCGAGGGCGCGGGCTAACTTTTCGCCCGTGTCATCGGCCAGCGCGGCCTCGCGAAGCTCTTTCAGACGCGGCGCTGCGTCGCTCTTCCCGCGCAACGCCGGTAATGCTGCGATGATGGCTTCGTAATTTTTTTCACCTTGCGCGTGGGTGTCGCCGTAGCCCTTCACCATGCGCGGGCATTCGGCAATCTCGAGAGCGAGGGCGTAATCTTCCGGAGCTACACGCGTGATTAACGCAAGCCAGTCCGCACTGGCTTTCTGTTCTCTTTCGAAGCGCAACGACTTTCGGCGCCATCGGCGCATGCCTGCGACCATATAGAGTTGCAAGTATCCGCCCAGCGACGTCGTCTCGACGATTTTTCCGTTGCCCGTTATCGCTTCGGTTAGCCGCCGCATCAGAGTCGAGCGGAGGAGTAGCCGGCCCAGGGGCGCGGGCACCATATCAGCAATTTCCCGAACGCGCGGATGTAGGAATTCTTTGATCTGCAGCATCTGCTCCGGCTCGACGCGCGCGTCTTGATGTACACGATCGAAGCGGGTGCGCCGGATTTTCAGGTCTGCGACTCGCGGCGCGTCTTCATACGACATCCAGAGAGCCAAGTAGCGTGCTGTTTCGTTGAGCAACGCAGAATCAGCGCGACCGATTTTCGCGTCTATATCTCGAATCGCTTCGAGCCGCTTGAGATAGTCGGCGGCGTATGCGACGTCCTGATAATCCGCTAGCCGCTCAATGCCGGCCAACAGAATCTCACGGCTTGGCGCTGGAAACTCGCTTTCGATTTTCGCGGCAAGCGACTGAAGACGTGGCCCGACTCTAGCCTTCGCCGGCTCCGTTCTGCCGATCACGCTTGAGGCCCGCTCTGCTGCCGCGCGAAATCCGGCATCGAACGCAGCCAAGCTACTTTCAACGCCTACGCCGCTCTTTCGAATCGCGTCTTCAAATTGTTCGCGGCGGAATGGCAATGCGGCGGTTGCGGCGAGGGCGCCGAAAAGCGAAGCGCTGATGACGCTGCGTGTGTCTTCCGCTATCCGGGCGAAGTCCCCGTGGACAAATGTTTTCGCCGCCGCGCCGCTCGCTTCAATCACTTTCGCGGAATCGACGCGGCCGTCAGTGATGGCGGTCTTTTCGGTCATGGAATAGACGCGATTCGTCGAGGCGATCAAAGTAGTTCGATCCGGCGTTACCAAGCCACGCTGAATCGCGCGGCCGGCTTCCATTAGTTCTGATGCGAGTACAATATCAACTTCTCCGGGGACGGGCATCAGCGCCAGGATGGGCTCTTTGCAGGCGGCCTGGACTTCTTCCTCCGGAAAAATTTCCAGATAGTAGATTGTCGAACCGGTGCGCTGCGCGACTCCGGGCACTGACGTAGTTTGCGCGCGATAGCCGGAATGTTCGGCGAGATCTACGATCCAATCCGCGAGAACACCGCCGCCTTCTCCTCCCATCGCGAGGATTGCAATCGTAATCGCTTTGGGAGTTCGCGTATGGAGCGATGCAGGCGGAGCGGCCGCACCTTTCGCCATCAAAGCCTCGCGTCCACGTCAGGCATGGATACCCGCGAGACGGCGTTCGATCCGATTCTGCAAGAATCCGATCACGGCCCGACGAACTTTTGATTTCGTGCGATCCCACGCGTTCGGATTGGTGATCACTTCCGCCCGGAAAAATGACGGGCACAGAACCGCTGCGTGCGCAACCTCGCCGCACAAACCGCATCCCGAACAGCTATCGAGAACCGTGGCTACCGGATCTTTTCGCAAGGGATCCTGATTGGGCTTGATGGTGAGGGACGGGCAGCCGGACAAGCGAATGCAGGAATGATCGCCGGTGCAGGTGTCCGCATCCACGCCGAACCTTTCGCGGACTACGCGCTTCCCTTCCTTGGCCATTTTTGCCATCAGGGGCTTTACGCGGCGCTGCTTATTCAGGGTGCATTCACTTTGCGCGACGATCACTTTGGGTCCGCGTTCTTTCGTGGTGAGGGCTTCGATGAAGGTGTCGCGCATTTTGGCAACGTCATAGGTGCGGGTGATCGTGCGCACCCATTTCACGCCTACGCCGCGGACGGCGTCCGCGATCGAGAGCTTCGTCGTTCGAATCGGATTGCTCGCGGCGGAGGACAAAATATCCTGGCCACCGGTTGCGGCTGTGTAGCTGTTGTCGACGACGACGAGCAGGCTATCGCTTTGATTGAAAACCGCGTTGCCGACGCCGCTGGTGAGCCCGTTGTGCCAGAAACCGCCATCCCCCATGAAGCTGATGGTGCGCTTGTTGGTTTCTTTGGTGTTGAACGCAGCGGCGCCTGCCCAGCCGAGTCCGTAACCCATAGTGGTGGCGCCGATGTTGAACGGCGGAAGGATCGAGAAGAGATGGCAGCCGATATCGGCACTCACGTGGTGCGGACCGAGCTTGCGTTCGGCTAATTTCAACGCGGAGAAAATCGGGCGCTCCGGGCAGCCCGTACAGAATGAGGGCGGGCGCGGATGAATTTCGTTGTCGACGATTCTTATTGCTTGGGGCTTTTCGGTGACCGGGCGCGCAACGGTAGGAAGATTTTGGCGGTCGATCAATTGCAGCGCGTACATCTCGACGAACTTTAGGACGCCTTTGGTGACGGCGGCCGCGGTGTATTCTCCCGCCATAGGCAATACGTCTTTTCCGTGAACTTTCGTCTGGATATCGGCCTTGCGCAGAATCGAATTGATATTTTGCTCGATGAAATCGGGCTGGCCTTCTTCTATGACGAGTACCGCGCGCTTGCCCAGGCAAAAGTTTTTGACTTCTTCTTCGATCAGCGGATAGGTGACGTTCAGAACGTAGTGCGGGATTTTGCTATCGCCGAATGCGTTCGAGAGGCCCAGCAATTCGAGGCAGCGGATTGTGGTGTTGTACATGCCGCCCTGGAGGATGATTCCAAAATCCTGCGCGCCTTCGGCGAAGATTTCGTTCAGTCCCTTTTCGTGAATATATTTCTGCGCGGCCGGCCAGCGCTGGTGAATTTTTTCCTGTTCGTGCTGGAAGCTTGCCGGGGGGAGGACGATCCGGCTCACGTCGCGGACGGGGTTTTCCATCGCGTCTTTCAGGGTGAATTTCGGCCGGACGTTGTCCTTGGCGATGAAGCGGCCGTGGACGTGGCAGGCGCGGATTCGCAATTCGAGCATGACCGGAGTGCGCGTTGCTTCGGATAGCTCGAAACCCTGTTCCACTGCGCGAACGATAGACGGGAGATTCGGCCGCGGATCGAGGAGCCACATCTGCGATTTCATGGCGAATGCGTGCGAACGCTCCTGCATGATGCTGGAGCCATCGCCATAATCTTCGCCGACAATAATCAGCGCGCCGCCTGTGACACCGCCGGACGCCAGATTCGCGAGAGCGTCGGAGGCGACGTTGGTGCCGACGGTGGATTTGAAGGTGACGGCACCGCGAAGAGGATAGTTGACCGAGGCCGCGAGAGTGGCGGCGGCGGTGGCTTCGGAAGCGCTGTGCTCGAAATGGACGCCGAGTTCTTCGAGGATGTCGTTCGCGTCGGTAAGCACGTCCATCAGGTGCGAGATCGGAGCGCCTTGATAGCCGGCGACATAGGAGACGCCGGATTGCAGAAGGGCTTTGGTGACGGCGAGAATGCCTTCGCCGCGAAATTCCTGGCCTTGGCCGAGGTAAAGTTTCTGAACTTCTTTTTTGAAGAACCGCTCTGCCATTCGTCGCGTCCTGTTTCCCACCGCCTACAGAGGGCGATGATAAGGCACTCTGAGAATTTTACACCTAAATCGTGGCAGCGCGCGGATGCGGCAGGGCGGATGACGAACTTACGTTGACAACAGCCGCAATTCGCGAGTAAAAGTGCGTTAATTCCACGGTGCTGCCTTTACTCGGAGGCGCGAAATGGGCAAGCGGATTGTGTTGGCCGGCTTAGCCGGAGGCGTTCTTGTTTTCGTCGTGAGCGGAATTCTCCACTCATCAACAAAACTGGCGGAAGTGGGGATTCGCGCGATACCGAACGAAGATCTCGTGCTATTGGCGATGCGTAATTCGATACCCGAAGCGGGCTTCTATTTCTTTCCCGCGCCGAATCTGTCTCCGATGTCGAAAGAGCAGAAAACGGCCGAACAGGAGAGATACCTGGCGAAATTCAAGCAGGGTCCAACGGGGATCCTGGTATACAAACCAGGAGGCGAGGATTCGAATTTCGGGAAGCTCCTTGGGACTCAATTCCTGATCGGGCTTGTGGGCGCTTTCATCGCTGCGTGGATCCTGGGAGCGACGGTAGGCGCCACAACGTACGGTACTCGCGTAATGATCGTCGTGCTGATGGGACTTCTCGCGGAAGTCTATATCGTCTTGCCGTATTGGAATTGGTACGGATTCCCTGCAAACTACGCGATCGGGCATATATTGGGAGGCGTCCTGACTTGGGCCGTCGCAGGGCTGGCGATGGCGGCAATCGTAAAGCGACCAGCCGTCACGTGAACCGCTACAGCTCACGACAATCGTTCGAAAATCCCCGCGGCGCCCATGCCTCCGCCGACGCACATCGTTACCATTCCGTAGCGCGCCTTACGGCGCTCTAGTTCGCGCAGGATCGAAGCAGTGAGTTTCGCGCCCGTACAACCGAGCGGATGACCGAGCGCGATGGCGCCACCATTGGGATTCACCTTCGCGGGGTCGATTCCCGCGGCCTTTATCACGCTCAGCGCTTGCGTGGCGAACGCTTCGTTCAGCTCGATCACGTCGATCTGGTCGAGCGTCAATCCTGCAATCTTCAGCGCTTTTGGAATCGCAAACACGGGGCCAATCCCCATTTCTTCAGGCGGGCATCCAGCTGTGGCGAAGGCCAGGAAGCGCGCGAGCGGTTTCAGGCCGAGCGCGCGAGCTTTTTCGGCGCTCATCACAACTGCGGCGGCAGCGCCGTCACTCATCTGCGAACTGTTCCCGGCCGTGACGACGCCACGCGCATGGAATACGGGCTTCAGTTTTCCGAGCACTTCCACAGAAGTGTCCGCGCGCGGTCCTTCGTCGGTGTCGAACTTCGCTTTCACGACTTTGGGACGCGAGCCATTGGGCGAACCGTTGGCGCTGGCTTCCAGAACGCTGTAACTCACATCCACGGGAACGATCTCGTCCTTGAATTTTCCAGAGGCGATTGCAGCGATCGCTTTTTGGTGACTTTCATACGAAAAGGTGTCCGCCTGCTCGCGCGTGATGCCGTATTTCCTGGCGAGATTTTCCGCGGTCAGACCCATTCCGAGGTATGCGTCCGGATAATTGTCCATGAGCCAGGGATTGGGAGAAACCTTGTTGCCACCCATGGGCACCATGGTCATTGATTCGGTGCCGCCAGCGACGGCCGCTTCTCCTTGTCCCGCCATGATGCGCTGGGCGGCGATAGCAATGGACTGCAGGCCGGATGAGCAGAAGCGGTTGATGGTCATTGCGGAGGATTCGACGGGCAAGCCCGCGCGTAGAGACGAGATGCGCGCGACGTTCATTCCCTGTTCAGCCTCGGGCATGGCGCAGCCGAGAATCACGTCCTCGATTTCTTTCGGGTCGAGGCCGCCAGCGCGGGCAATGGCTTCTTTGATCACCACAGCGCCGAGGTCATCGGGACGCGTGGTGCGCAGCGCGCCTTTTGACGCTTTGCCCACTGCGGTTCGAACCGCGCTGACAATCACTGCTTCTCGCATTTCTCACCTCGTCGGAAAACTGAGCGTAAAAACACTTCGTTAGGGTTCAGCTATTGGATGCCAGGAAGGACAAAAAAGCAACAGCGCGGAGAGTGTCCGCGCTGTGATGATCTTTCAAGTGTTGGCGAAGCGATTCGTCTATTACAGCCGGAACCTGATCGTTACCTGCATCTGTACCTCGACCGGTTCACCATCCAATCTCGAAGGATCGTATTTCCAATGTTTAAGCGCTTCAAGGGCGGAGGGGCGAAGCATCGCGGGTCCTGATACAACATGCGTCCGAACCACGTTTCCGGACTTGTCGATGGTGGTCTCGATCACCACATCGCCCTGAACGCCGCTCGAGCGCGCGCTAAGGGGGTAGGCCGGAGCAACCGAATTAATCAACTTCGGTTCCTTCACGTTACCGCCGATTTTGGCCGAGCCTTCTGGCTGTGCCGGCATCGGTAGGGCCGCTGCGTTCGGTCCTGCGATTCCCGGCAGCGGACTCGTTCCTGAAGCTGAGGCCGCGTCGAGAACAGGAGCTTGATCGGCTTGGCCTTCGCTCCCGCGCGTCCAAGTGGTAGGACGTGAAGTGAGTGCCGTGGACACCATGTCTGAGGTCACCCCTGGAGTCGTTTTCGTGGGTGCGGGTGAGTGGTTAGCGGGCGGTGCCGGCGCTTTTGTTGCGTTGTTTGCACTCGATGACGGCGCTGCTGCAGCGGATGGCGCACTGCCTCCCGGTCGTGCGGTTGCGTTTACGTCAGCACCCGTAGTCACGTACGGCTGACCCGCGGAAGTAATTGCGGGCAGTTGGTTCGTATCGTTGGTGGCAGGCTGAGTCGTGCTGGCAGCGCCCGCAGCGGAAGGTGCCGTGCGCGACGCGCTCGGATTCCCTGCATGCTGTCGAAAATAA
The DNA here is from genome assembly GCA_963721825.1 of uncultured Acidobacteriota bacterium. Lineage (GTDB taxonomy): Bacteria > Acidobacteriota > Terriglobia > Acidiferrales > UBA7541 > Palsa-295. The sequence continues at coordinate 80,607 of CAVRLE010000010.1, forward strand.
GCTATCCCGGCTCCTAAGCCAGCGACAAGCACCGCGACGCATGCCGCAATCAACATCCAGTTTTGATTGGTGCCGGAACTCTGGGCCACGGAGCTTCCGAAACTTGAATCGAGTCGCGCTCCGAAGGCTTCGGGTGCAGAGGTTTGAGAGGCATCCGAGTCAGCGTCGCCAAGGATTGCCGCTACGTCGTGAGACGCCGACGACGCGGCAGCGGTCGAATGATCTTCGGTGACGGTTGACGCTGTAGATGGGGAAACGGAGTCACTATCTCCGCGGAGATCATCCATCGAGACGGCAGGCGGAGTGGAAGGCGCCGCAGGCAAAGGATCAACAGCTGAAATCGTTTTGGCAAAAGGAGCGGTGAGGCCTTCCAGTCTCATCTCGACTGGAGAGAGCGGCTTCGTGATCGCCGTTGCGGAGGCGGCTTCCTGAACTTTCTCCTGTGAGCCAATCGAGATAAAGGACGACTCGGGCTTCGCGGGTGGCACAAACGGAGCGGTTGGCGCAACAGAGGCCGGCTTTGACTCGCGAGGAGTCGTGGTGACCGTTGGCCTGGTGGCTGGCATTGGCGAAGGCGGCGCAATTTTCTGCGATTCCAAATGCACTTGCGGCGGCGCGACTGAATTTGTTGCGACCGACCCTTCGGAGGGAAATTGGACGCCCCAATATCCGGGCTGCCGGTGCGTAAACTCCACCTCAACATAGCTTCCCTGATTGGCATTTGGGCGAACTTTCAAAACGCGACAAATGGAGTCCTGTTTCGTTTTGATATTGGTGAGGACGAGCATCTGGCTGACGTTTACGACCGTCGCCATCCTCAGTACCGCCCCCTGCGGAAAAACGATCATCGTTACGGTCTGCTCTTCAAACGGTTCGGTCCGCGGCGCGGTGCCGCGCGCGACTTCGATCACGCGAGAACCATGCACCTTGACGGCAACCTCAAGCGACAGAGCATCGGCGCGAAGTGAAGATGTGGGCTTGGTTTGCGCTCCCGCCTGCGCTCCCGGCGTGCTGGCAACGGGACTTGCAGCTTCGACCGAATCTTTTGTAAGTGGCGCCATCGTTCTATCCGGCAGTTAGGCCGTCCCCCCAAGGATGTGGCTGCAGATGGTTTCCCTGATATATGCCGATTTTCGGCGTGGGTGACAAAGTGCGGCAATAGTACGTTGGTACTGCCTCAGAACATTTGCTTAATCGGCCAAGCACAAGGAAACATGAGGCGAAAACGACCGCGCTCGGAGCGAAGTACCAGCACGTCAAAGAAGGAGGAAGGGACTATCTGGCTAGGCTGAAAGTGGTCCCGCTAGGGAAATTTGTCCCGAGAGCCCACCTAAGCGGGCCCTCGGGAATTAGAGTAGCTGTTGTCCAACTTTTTAGAACTGCTTGCCCATCGCGTTTTAGAACTGTTTATCCATCACGCCGAGCGTTACCGCCACTTTGTCCATCTCGATCACGAGAACCGTTGAGTTGTCGACAACGTAGTAAGCGAACGTGAACGACGCCGAAGTCGGTTTGGCTGTCGCGAGCGTCAGCGTCGCCCGTCCGAAGCTCGAAGGGGCCGCGATTGTGCTGTTGAACAAGGGAATATTGCTGAAAATGCTCCCCGTCTCATTGATGTCGAGGTAGCCGGTAAGCCCGGTTGTTCCCGCCGACGAGATTGATCCGTTGATATCCTGCTCACCGGTGGTCGTCTGCCCCGTCGTGTTGATTCCATACGTCCCCGAAGGTGCGCTGGTTGACGATTGCAGGAATCCCATCCCGCTGCTGACAAGAACTACCGAATCCACCTCAACCATCTCGAACGAATTGGTCGCCGTTGGATACACCGCGTACATGAAGTTGATGCCCCCAGCAGAGAGTGTCAGGAGAATGCGATTAGAAGTTGTCGCGGGACTCAGCGTGTAGGTCGACCCCGACGACGAGATTTGCTCCGCCAAGTGAAGCGTGGTCGCCTGCTCGTTAACGTCCTGTACGCCGCCGGAAATCGTCCCGGTGCCGGACGCGGTGAACACACCGCCGGCAGCGTATGGCCCTCCGCTCTCCGCCCCCGCAACCGTGAATGCATAACTCCCTTTGAGGCTCGCGAGTGTGATCGAGTTCGGAGCGCTGAATGCGTCTCCTGCCAGGACGGGAGCGCCTCCATTGTCAATCTCCACCAATTTGAAATGGGTGTTATCAATGATGTAGAACGCAAACGTCAGCGTGCCCGTGCCCGGAACCGTGCTGATAAGCTCCAGCGTGCCGCGTCCCGTTCCGCCGTCAAGCGAAAGAATGTTTCCGTGCAGCGAGACGTCCGCCTGCGTCACCGTCCCGGCATCGTTCACATCCTGAATCGCAAAATTGACAGGAAAAGTTCCGGCGCCGTCGGAAAGAAACCGCCCGGCAATTGCCATCGGCGAGCCGCTCGAATCGATTCCGCTGATCCCGAACGAATAATTATTCGCGATCGCGCTCACCGAGAAATCCGCAGGATTGGCTTTATCGATCGTTCCGCTCCCGGTCGCAGTGCTATCGAACCGCACGAGCAAAGCGTGCTGCTCAGATATGAGCGTCACCTGCCACGTTATGGTGCCTTGTCCTGTCGTGACAGTTGCAATCGCTCGGCCGTCCGGTCCTACCGCAAAGCTTCCTCCGTTGATCGGATTTTCAAGGATCCCGCTCGCGCTGTTTACATCTTCAACTCCGCTGGTAATGAGCCCGGATCCGTTCACCGTGAAGGTGCCGGCTACAGCGAGAAAGCCGCCGGGATCCTCGCCTGCGTAGGAAAAAGTATATTGACCGGACAACGTTGCGGCTGAGAACACGATCGTAACCGTCGCAGTGCCCGAGCCAGCCGTAGAGAGCGCCGAAACTGTGACCGTCCCGCCCGGCGGAGGTGTGCGCGGAGCGGTGTAATTTCCAGATTGGTCGATCGTTCCGGGGTCCGCGCCAGAGGTGGCGGTTACTGTCCAATTAAACGGTCCAGTTCCTGATGCTGTGAACGCCTGGGTGCCCTGCGCAGGAATCGAAACCGCCGCCGGAGAGACCGTGACAGGCTGCGCCGCGCCAACCATTACCGTAACGGTAGCGGACTTCGATTTATCCTCCTGCGACGTAGCGGTAACAGTGACGTTTCCCGTAGCACTCGGCGCCGTAAACACGCTGCCGGTAAAAGAACCGGCGCTCGATGTCCAGTCCACAGAGCTGTTCGAAGTGAAATTATAGACAACCGCTGTGAAATTAATTACGCCACTCACCGGAATCGAAGCTGTTCCCGGATAAATCACCACAGAAATCGTTGTATTGGGATTCGAACCGCCGCCTCCTCCACCGCATCCCGCAACACCGAGCGCAACGGCAACGCCGAACACAAGGAACGCAAGAGCCCGCTGTTTCATCAGAGCGCTCCTTTCTGCGAATTCGCAGACGAAGCCGCCCCTCGCGGCATCAGCGAACGGATTGGCGCGCCGTGCTCGTTTCTCAGCATGTAAATGTGATTCGAAGTGGTGAGAATGCGCGCGAGAAGCACGGAATTCCCCCCGACGTTCGCCATCATTCCCGTCACGTGAATGCTCTCGCCCACCGACAGCCCGAGATTCTTAGCGGTCACCGCCATGCTCGCTCCCAGGTGCACATCGACGACGCCTTGCGCCGAAATCACGAGCAGGTGTGTTCCGATCGGGCCGCCGTTCGTATTCGTTTCGATCTTGTCTATGGTTCCATCAATCTTGATTTCCTTATTCAGGTCGTAAGCGGGAGACGCCATCGCGGAGCTGCTAGTAGTAGTTTGCGCGTTCGTGATAAATGGCGAAAGAATCGTTGCAAGGCAACAACTCAATATTAGTTTTCGGACGGCATAGCTGGTCATTCCGTTCTCCTTAGACACACTGACATTTACCCTTACTCGCACAAGTCCACAAAGTTCCCAAAAATTTCGGACAGTTCGGAACGTTTTAATCAAGCGGCCCACCCGGACCGTCGACCGGCTACTTAGATGCACAAACCCCCGCTCCAAGTTACACGCAGGAAGGCAAAAAGTTGCGCCGAGTCCAAAATCCGAGTTCAAAATCGGGGCTCAAAATAATTGATGCGAATCGGCTGTTCGTTTAATTCCGCAGAGGCTTACCGGTTTTGAGCGTGTGGGCGATTCGTTCCTGCGTTTTGCGCTCTCCGCACAAGCTAACGAAAGCTTCGCGCTCCAAATCGAGAATGTATTGCTCGGAAACGGTCTGCGGCGCCGTAACGCTGCCACCGGCGAGTATGTATGCCAGCTTTCTAGCGACAACCGCGTCGTGCTCACTGGCGAATTCGCCCCGCACAAGCATATGGATCGCGAGTTTCGCTCCGGCTAGAAATTCCTCTCCCAGCACGCGGATTTCGGCTGGCGCCGGCGGATGATATCCCTCGCGTACGAGCGCCAGCGCCGTCGCTTTCGCATCCGCCACCTGCCGGTCGCGATTCATCGCAATCAAATCCGAACGACGCAAAAATCCGAGCGATCGCCCCTCTTCGCCGCTGGTGGATACCTTCGCCATCGCGATCGTTTCAAAGATTGGCTTGAGCGCGTGAAATAGATCGAGATCTTCTCCTCCCCCCGCGTGCTCGTTTGCGCGAATCAACATCTCCTTCGTTCCGCCACCGCCTGGAATCAGTCCCACTCCTGTTTCCACGAGCCCAATGTACGCTTCCGCGGCCGCATGGATTCGCGCCGAACTAAGACTAATTTCGCAGCCTCCCCCCAGCGCCATTCCCTGCGGTGCGGCCACCACCGGCCCTGGCGCGTATTTGATTGCCATGTTCACGCCCTGAAACTGGCGCACGGCCATGTGAATATCGTCCCACTCGCCTTCTTGCGCCGTCACCAGCAACAGCATCAAATTGGCGCCCACGGAAAAATTCGGCGCCTGATTCGCGATCACCATCGCATCGAATTCCGATCCAAGGCGTTTCACTCCGGCGTGAATCATCGCTCCGATGTCGCCGCCGATCGAATTCATCTTGGAGTGAAATTCGCAGCACACCACGCCGTCGCCAATATCAATCAGGCTCGCGCCGGAATTCGTCTGCACCACGCCGCTGCGATCTTTCAGCGCTTTCAGAATGATGATTCCGGCTGGCTCCGGAACCGGCTTCATCGCCTTCGCACCGATATCGAAATATCGCGTGCTGCCCTTCTCCGTTTCGTAGAACGATTTCTTCGGCGATGCGAGCACGTCGTTCACCACGGGCGGAATCTGCTTCGCCTCGCGCCCCAGCGCCTCGGCCATTCGCGCCACGCCAATCGCGTCCCATACTTCGAACGGTCCCAGTTCCCACGCAAAACCCCAGCGCATCGCGCGGTCCACATCCACCACGCTGTTTGCGATTTCCGGCACCCGGCGCGCCGCGTACAAACAGTTTCCGCTCAAACAAGACCAGAGGAAACGGTTCGCTTTGTCGCCCTTCCCGTCCATTCCCGGCCCGACAAGCGCGCGAATCCGCTCGCGCGTCTCTTCGATCTGCTTCCCTGCTTCGACGGAGCCGAATTTCGCTTTTATCCGCGGGCGATACTCCATTTTCTGCCAATCGAGCGTCAGAATTTCCGAATCGCCGCCCTTCTTCACTCGCTTGTAGAATCCGCTTCCCGTTTTATCGCCCAGCCAGCCGCGCTTCATCATGTCCTCGACGAAAGCGGGAACCCGCCACATCTCGCGCGATTCATCGTTGGGAATGTTGTCGTAAATGTTGCGCACCACATGAACGAGCACATCCAAACCAACGATGTCGGCTGTACGAAACGTCGCCGACTTCGGCTGCCCGATCGCCGGCCCCGTGCAAGCGTCCACTTCTTCGATCGTCATATCCAACGCTTGCATTTGCTTCAGGACGTTCAGCATCGCGTATGTGCCGATCCGATTGGCGATGAAGTTCGGCGTATCCTTCGCGATCACCACTCCCTTGCCCAGCCGCAGATCGCACATTTCGTCGAGCGTCGCCAGCACGCCAGGTAGTGTCTTCGGCCCGGGAATTAATTCCACCAGCTTCATGTAGCGCGGAGGATTGAAAAAATGCGTTCCCGCCCAGTGCTGTTGGAAATCCTCCGAGCGTCCCTCGGCGATCAAATGAATCGGAAGCCCGGACGTATTCGAGGTCACGATTGTTCCCGGCTTGCGCACACTTTCGACCCGCTCGAACAATTTTCGCTTAATCTCAAGATTCTCGGCGACCGCTTCGATAATCCAATCAACCTGTCCGCACCATGCGAGATTGTCGTCCAGATTTCCGGGCGTCACGAGTCGCGCTGTTTCGGGAGTGAAAAACGCCGCCGGGCGCGCTTTCCTGGCTGCTTCGAGCCCGGCCACGACGATCCGGTTCTTTACCGCAGGGCTTTCGAGCGTAAGTCCTTTTCGCTTTTCATCGGGAGTCAGCTCGGTGGGCACAATATCGAGCAAGAAAACCGGGATACCAGCGTTCGCCAGATGCGCCGCGATGCGCGCACCCATCGTGCCGGCTCCCAGAACCGCAACCTTCTCGATTCTCTTTTTCATCGGACTCGTTTCATGAGGTCGGTTTCATCGGAAGACGAAAGGTGACCACCGAGGTTACAAAACGAGTAACCAGCGGTCAACCGGAAACACGGCAATACGCCAGTTGCGGTACAGTGGTAAGGGGTTTTGCAGCAAGAAGATGAGTCCTGTCACCAAATGGCTCGGCACCGCGCTACGCGGATTGCGTACCTTCGCGTACAGTGACGGACAACGCCCCAAGGTCGGCGTTGCTCTCGGCGGCGGCTTCGCACGCGGTATCGCGCATATCGGCGTTCTGCGCGTTCTTGAAGAGAACGAAATCCCGGTTGATTTCATTGCCGGCACCAGCGTTGGCGCGCTGATTGCGTCGGCCTACGCGAGCGGAACTCCACTCGACGTCATGGCCGAGCAAGGCAGCGCCACTCGCTTCCGGGATTTTGGGCGTTGGACACTCTCGCGCATGGGAATGGCCTCTAATGCGCCGCTCGATGATTTCCTTCACCGATTTACGACTGCGAGCAATTTCAGTCAGATGAAAATTCCGCTTAGTATAGTCGCCACCGATTTGATTAGCGGCGAATCGGTTCACTTCACGCACGGTGAAATCAGCCCTGCGCTTCGCGCCTCTTGCGCCTACCCTGGATTGTTTCTTCCGGTCGAACATCAGAATCATTTCCTGGTGGATGGCTTTCTCACCGAACAGGTTCCCGCGCCGGCCGTGCGCGAACTCGGTGCTGAACTTGTGATTTCCGTTCACCTGGAACCTGGGCTACTCGACTCGAAGCCCCGGAACACGATCGAAGTGATCAGCCGTTCGTTCTCGATTATTCAGACGGTGGCGAACCAGCCCTGGCGGGGCCTCAGCGACGTGCTGATCGAACCGGACGTTCATCACGTGCTGTGGGATGAATTCGTGAAGACGCCGCAACTCATTGCTGCGGGAGCAGATGCCTGCTACGCCTCGCTTCCCAAAATCAAACACATGTTGGCCCATGCCGGCGAGCGTCTTCTTAGCGCTCGATTGACCCGCCCGACCTCGGAAGAATTGTGATTTTTTCTTCGGCAGCACGCTGCTAACTATCACAGCCCACTCGCGTCGAATTAGAGGTGAGGGGCCGAACCCGCTCTGCGATGACCGCTGCAACGCCCCAGTCATACGCAGGGTGAGTTCGGCTCTTCCTTTTATCCGCTCACCACTCGCTTCTTGCCTGCTCTCTAAAATCGATCTCGGTCATTTGGTTTCGCGGATTTCTACGGTTACTGCCTGTCCATTTCCCTTGCCCCGCTTCGTAAGCCACTCGCTCATCGCCGCGGCCAAACGCTCTATATTCACGCTCGACCCAGCTTCTAGACGTCCTTCGCCGGTCGGCAATGTGTCGTCAAATTCCCCGGAACCCGTGAAATTTCGCATGCAGAAGCTATCCAGCCACTCAAGGGGCATTGGCTCGCGCTTCCCGCCGATCACCACCTCCGCTTGTAGCTTTTGCGCATACATTTCGGCGGAAGTATAACATCGGGCACGAATAGCCCTCCGCGCAGGGGCTGTCTGGTTGCATTTTGGGGTAGCCGTGCCCTACAATTTTTGGTGGAAAGCGCCCCTGTTCCGCCAGACCCTCTGAATTCGAGCCCGGTCGGGCGGTGTCCCCGCGCAAATGCCATGGAGGTTCGGTGTCGACGCCATTAGAAAGCTGGGTGGAAGAATGTGCTCGTCTTACGAAACCGGACAAAATTGTCTGGTGTGACGGTTCACAGGGTGAAATCGACCGCTTGACAGCCGAGATGTTGCGGGATGGCACGTTTATAGAGCTGAATCAGAAAACCTATCCTGGCAGCTACCTTCACCGCAGCAATCCGAACGACGTAGCCCGCACCGAAAGCATCACGTTTATCTGCACTCATAAGAAAGAAGATGCGGGACCAACCAATAACTGGATGGCTCCCGACGAAGCCAAGAGCAAAGTTCGTCCTCTCTTCGACGGTGCTATGAAGGGCCGCACGATGTACGTAGTGCCCTATATTTTGGGGCCTGAGACGTCTCCCTACAGCAAGGTCGGCGTCGAGCTCACCGATTCTTCCTACGTCGTCGCCAGCATGCGAATCATGTCTCGCATCGGCAAGGCGGCGCTCGACCGTCTCGGCGGCTCATCCGATTTTGTTCCGGGACTTCATTCGCTCGGCGATCTCAATCCGGAACGGCGCTTCGTTCTCCATTTTCCCGAGGAGAAACTGATCTGGAGCATCGGGTCCGGCTATGGCGGTAACGCGCTTCTGGGTAAGAAATGTTTTGCGCTGCGAATTGCTAGCTGGATGGCGCGCGAGCAGGGCTGGATGGCCGAGCACATGTTGATTCTCGGGCTTGAAGATCCGTCCGGCAAAGTCACATACATGGCCGCTGCTTTTCCCAGCGCCTGCGGAAAGACGAATCTCGCGATGATGGTCTCGGCGCTTGAAAACAAAGGCTATCGGGTTTGGACCGTGGGTGACGACATTGCCTGGATGCATGTGGGCTCCGATGGCACTCTGCGCGCCATCAATCCGGAAGCGGGATTCTTCGGCGTCGCGCCAGGCACAAACCAAAAGACGAATCCGAATGTGATCGAGGCCGTGCATCACGATTCGATCTTTACGAACACGGCTATCACCGCTGCCGGCGAACCATGGTGGGAAGGCATGGATGGCGCGCCAACCCAGGGACTCGTAGATTGGAAAGGCGAGAGATGGACCCCAAGTAAGGGCCCTGCCGCTCAACCCAATTCACGATACACCGTAGCAGCCAGGCAATCACCCTCGATTTCGTCTCATTGGGAAGATCCGCAAGGCGTCCCAATCTCAGCGCTTATTTTTGGCGGCCGCCGCGCGCACGTCGCTCCGCTCGTGTACCAGGCGCGCGACTGGCAACACGGCGTGTTTGTCGGAGCCACCATGGCGTCAGAGACTACAGCCGCTATCACAGGAGCCGTGGGCGTCACTCGCCGCGACCCGATGGCTATGCTTCCCTTCTGCGGCTACAACATGGCCGATTATTTCCGCCACTGGCTCGATATGGGACCGAAGCTCAAGCATCCGCCGGGAATTTTTCACGTTAATTGGTTCCGAAAGGATTCAGACGGAAAATTTCTCTGGCCAGGCTACGGTGAGAATGTACGCGTTCTCAAATGGATTCTCGATCGAATCGAAGGCCGCGCTGCTGCGAACGACACGCCGATTGGCTATGTCCCGACGGCAGACTCACTAACTCTCGACGGCCTCAATATTTCTCGCGCCGCAATCGACGAACTGCTGAAGGTTGATTCGAACGATTGGGCCGAGGAACTGGATTCAACCGGAAAGTTCTTCGAGAAATTTGGGAAGCGCCTGCCCGAGGAAATTCGAGCCGAACACAACTCACTTGCGGAGCGACTGCAGCGCGTTTCTGTCGCTCCCAAGTGAGTAATTTCGTTTCGAATAGTGGCTCAATTAATCAAGAGCTCAACGACAGTTCCTTCGCTGGAATTAAATGCGAAGAATGCTTGCCCTGAGCTCAACTTAAGGCTCACCAGCACCTGACGCACGCGATCTCCCCCTTTTACTGCACCAACCCACACGGTGCCCTCGTCGGGGAGCTTCTTGAAAATATCGTACGTGTCGTGCACATCGTAGCTGCAGTTCATAACGCCCCCTTTTGATGCTGGCTCGATCTAAGCTCGGGCTACGTTCGTCCGGATGCCCGTTGTTTCCGGCGGTGCAGGATGCTGCAGCGCCATCAGAACCTCAACGAGTGCGCCTACTTCTTCCGGGCTTGACACTACACAGATCAAGTCCTGAAGAAACTCCTCCAGAACCTTTCTACTCCGTAGGTCCGCTTGCATATGTTTTTCATCTCCTCAGCTCCTTGGCGTCAATTGGTGCCGCGGGATTGGAACAATCCGCTTGCTGGAACTTCGGCACCTCGTCTTGTTGTGGAAAAGAAAGATGGACGAGCGCGACTAGGCTTGGAAGAGGAGACTACGTTCTATGAACACACAGCAGTTGCAAATAGCTGGCAGGAGTTTGCTGGTTAAGAACTGAAACGGAAGAGGGTAATCGGTATTCGAGTCGATCGTTATTCCGCTGAACCACACTCACGATAGAAATGGGATTCACGTTCGTAGCAACGGAAACGGACGTCGTCGCTGTCACAAGCACAGTGAAATCGTTCGACGTGTCGTCGATGAGCCGGGTGAGTTCGGGTATCTCGCTCGACGAGAGGCCGCAGAACAACATGCAAACGATCAGAGCCAGGCAGAACCGGTGGCGGGTATGGCAGGCCCAATTCATCTCGATTTGTTTATACATCGAACATTCCGCCAACTCAACCCTCGAAAATCGTCCGCAACCTCCGAGTCTTTGTCGTCTTCGATTATTTTTCACTCAGAACCAAATCGCGAGTCCTGGGTTGTCTAGGACCATAAAGTGATACAATAGCTGGAGTAGCTGCAGCGAAGAGTGCTTCTAATCTACTGTTCCGCGATTAAAAATCCCCGTAAGTCATTAAGAAAGAGACAGATAAGAATTCCTAATCGGCGGTAAACCGCTGGTTTCCAAATGCCATTCCTAGAGATTCCGAATGCATTCCTAGAGAATCGACTCAATTCCAGAATCAATCGCGAAGTGCGTCTGTGGAAATCCATTGATCTCGTACGCTTCGCCGCTCTCGTTGCGGAACTGAAAAAACCGGCTGATGTGATAATCCTCATCGAGAATGTCGAAGGCCTTCTCAGCCTCTGACCGCGACACTCCTAACGATGAAATGGCCATGAATTTCCCATAGCCTCCTGAAATCGCCAGATATTTCTTTACCAGTTCACTCAACGACATCGCTCATTTCCAGAATTCCAGGATGTCAGATCCAAAGGTACGCGCCCGCTTCGCCGTACGGAAGATTCATGTAAAACACGTTGGCCTCGGCGATTCTTTCGAACGCGTCCGCCAATTTCCGCGCTCCATGCGTAGAGCAAAACCATTCGCCACGTTCTCCGCGTATCTTATCTGTTTCATCGAGACTCGCCACCTGTTCCCGCGACATCCACAGCCAAGTCGCAGGCCGCGAGCATTCTGCGCAGGCCTCTCCAGTTTGCGTGAGCCGTTGCTCGATTGCAGATGCAGTTTCGGATGTCACCCCGGCCGCCTCGAAATCCGGTGTGGCCACAAAAAAGTATTGCGTGAAGATTTCCGGGTTTGGTTCGAACGCCACTATGCGGCCGCCGAATTTCTCCAACTCGCCAAGAATGGTATCGAGCAGGCATTCCCGGCAAAGCGAAATTTCCGGGCGGACCGGCTCCCGCCGCGGCGCTCGCTTACCTCGAAGGTAAAGCGTATCCGGCAGCAGTGCTGCAATCCATGCGCACTCGTCTCGCGTGTGGATGCATTCGGCCGCCGTTCCTTTGAGCTTCGCCCACCAATTCCGGCTGCTCGGGAGGATTTCAACTCGCGGGTAAGCCGTTTCGTAGGGAACTTGCGCCAATTTCTTCGATCCGCTCCGTCGCGTATGGTAACAGAACGAGAAACGGAATTTCGACCGCGCTCGTTTGTCTGCCCTCTCGCGTTCGGATATGATGGATGTCTCAGTTTGATTTGCACCAGCAATACTCGCGGCGCAAAAAAAATCGCATTGGAAGGACGGAGGAAAGAGCATGGCAATTTCGGTGGGAACGGCAGCGCCGGATTTCACGTTGAAGGATCAGAGCCAGAAAGAGGTAAAGCTGTCCGATTTCAAGGGTAAGAAGAATGTCGTCCTCGTGTTCTATCCCCTCGATTGGAGCCCAACCTGCACGAACGAGCACGCCTGCTTCGTGAACGACATGAAGAAATTCGAGCAGCTCGACGCGCAAGTGATGGGTATCAGCGTCGACAGCGCCTGGTCGCACAAAGCTTATGCGGAAAAAATGGGGATCCAGTATCCGTTGCTCGCGGATTTTCAGCCGCGCGGAGCGGTGGGCGATAAATTCGGCGTTTTTCTTGCGGATAAGGGCATCACGGGACGCGCCATCGCGATCGTCGATCGCTCGGGAAATGTCGCCTGGTTCAAGAATTATGATATTCCTGTAGTCCCTGATCTGAAGGAAGTTGCCGACGCGCTCGCGAAGGTGAAGTAAGGCGGGGCATTGACCTAAATCGCGCTATGGCGACGATCGGCGCGCGAACGTCCTGATGTAGTCCACCAATTGCCACCGCGTTTCTTCGGGCAGCGATTCAAAGCTGGGCATTGGACGGCCGCCTTTTGTGATTTGCCAGTAAAGCTCGCCGTCGGTGATGGCTGCCATAACGCGTGCATCGCGAAAATCCGCAGGCGCTATGGACAATTCCTCGGCCTTCGGTCCTTTGCCGTCGCCGTCTATCCCGTGGCAATTCGCGCAGCGGTTCTCGTAAATGAGCCGTGCGGCTGCGATTGCTTCAGGCGTCGAGGGAACCGGATTCTGCAATTTTCTCGCGCGAGCCCGCGCTCCAAATCCGGTAAACGAGTACAACACGATTCCGCCCGCGATCGCGACGATCAGGAAAGTTACTAGAACGGGCGCCAGGAATTTTTGCGGATTCTCTGGTCGCGGGGTTTGATCTGGCATTCTTCGGGATCCTCAACGTTACGCGAGTCGCTTAGGAATTCTCGCACGCCAAGGTCACGATTTCCCGGTGAACATCGCAAAGAGGAGCCAAGCATTCATTCCCAGAATGACGGCCGTGGCAATCGCAGCCAGATAGTTGGTGATCGGACGATTCGCATGGGTGCCCATCAATTCACGGCGTTGAGTCAAAATCAACAGCGGAATCATGGCGAACGGAAGGCAGAAGCTGAGAACTGCCTGGCTCAGCACCAGCGTCTTCAGAGGATCAAGACCGACCGCAATGACGATGATTGCGGGAATCATTGTGACGACGCGACGCAGAAAGATGCTGATTCGCAGGTTTAAGAATCCCTGCAAGATCACTTGCCCGGCCATCGTGCCGACGGTGGATGAAGACAATCCTGAAGCGAGTAACGCAACTGCAAATGCAATGCTGGCGAATCTTCCCAGCAAGGGTGTGAGCGTGTGATGCGCTGCTTCAATTGAATAGACGTGGGTGCCGCTTCCAAAAAACACAGCCGCCGCCATGACCACCATGGCGGAATTGATCAACCAGGCTCCATTCATCGCCAACAAGACGTCCAACAGCTCCATCTTGCGGTGATGATGTTCGGTGCGGTCGTGCGCCTCGCGCCGCGGCAGCACGAGCGCGGAATGAAGATAAATCACATGAGGCATCACCGTCGCTCCAAGCATCGAGACGGCGATATAAATGGAAGAAGAATGAATTTCGGGAACCACAACGTGTTTCAGGATCGGCTGCCATGCAGGCTTGCTCAGAAACATTTCGAATGCGTAGGCGATGCCGATGACGCCGACGAAGGACATGATCACCCGCTCGAGCCACTGAAACCCGAGCTGTTCAATCGCAAGGATCAGCATCACGCAGACGCCCGTCAAAATCGCCGCGGGCAACATCGGGATTCCAAACAACAAGTAGAACCCCAGCGCGGCGCCCAGGAATTCGGCGAGATCGGTTGCCATCGCCGCGATTTCGGCTGCAAACCACAAGCACAGCGTGACCGGCCGCGAGAATTCGGCCCGGCAATTTTCCGGAAGCGTCTTCCCTGTGGAAATTCCGAGCTTCGCCGCCAGATACTGTACGAGAATTGCCATCGCGTTCGACCACAGCAGCACCCACAAGAGTTGATAACCAAATCGGGCTCCGCCTTCGATGTTGGTGGCGAAGTTTCCCGGGTCCATGTAGGCGACGGAGGCAACAAACGCCGGCCCCAGATACCACCAGGCCTCTCGGCGCAGCGAAGGTGCTTTGGCTGTTGACGCCGCTTGGTCAATTGCGATCCCGCCAGACGCTCCGGCAGATACCTGGCCGGGAAGGCTGGGAATCGCGGTAGGAGTGGAGGAATCATTCATATATTAACCATGCTGAACTATCGATATAAACTACGCTTAACATGCCCGCCCGTCAATTGTTTGCTGCGAGTTGAGTGCAAAAATCTTCGAGACCGGTTCCCTGTTTGCTATAGTTGGACGAGACCGCGAGGAGCGACGAAATGACTGAAACCCCGAAACCACAACCGCAGCAACAACAAGTGCAAATCAAAGCTGATGAAAAAGAGCTGTTAGGCCAATATTCAAATCTTGTGGTTGTGCATCACAATCAAGAGGAATTCACTCTAAATTTCGTCTATATGTTCCCCACCGCGCCGCAAGGAAAGCTCATCGCGAGTATGATCGTGAATCCCCGGCACGCAAAACGCCTGATGCGGGCGCTCGAAGAAAACGTTTCGCGCTACGAGGCACAGTTCGGGGCACTGCCAGAAGATCCCGTTCCCAATGCGGATCCGAAGGTGGGTTTTATTCAGTAGTCCAGGAAACTAATCCAGGAAACCAGTTCAGTAGCCGGTCGAGTCGGCGATTACCCATTTGCCGTTGGGCTCGATAAATTCCAAGCCAACCGCAAAACCTTCTTCCGGAACGAGTTGACAGTAGGCTACTCGCGCAAGCGCACGGAATGAGCCTGTCAAGGTTGCAATCGTCAGCCGGTCATTCTGCTTCCAGCGGCGCGCGCTCAATACTCTCGCACCCCTTGGGCTCACGTTTTCCGTGAAAGTAGTTTCCGTCCCGGGTAGTTCCGGATGGCCGATGATTTGCACCCCAACTTCCATAGGAGTCCTGGACTCCCGGCGTGCGGCAGTAAAAGTCTTAGGGCCCCCCAGCCCAAAGGCCATTTGTCCTCTCTCCTGTTTAAAGACAGGCGGCGACGTTACGAAACCGAAATTTCTTGTCGCTGCGGCCTTTCATTCCGTAGAGCGCCCGATCGGCCGCCCCCAACAATTTCTCGATCGATGTGCCGTCCGTGGGATACACAGAAACTCCCACGCTCGCGGAAACCAACGGCGTTTGCCCATCATTCATCAATTCCTCGCAGATCCGCTGGGCGGCCTGCCTGGCTTCCTGTTCGCCGGATTCGGGTAAAATCAGAGCGAATTCATCGCCGCCATAGCGAGCTGGCGTATCAATCGTCCGGCTGCTGTTACGCAACGCCACGCCGAGGCGCTTGATGGCGCGACTTCCCGTCAGGTGGCCGTATTTGTCATTGATCTTTTTCAGCCCATCCAGATCGAAAAGGAGGACTGCGAAACTGCGACCGGTGCGCCGCGAACGCTGAATTTCGTTCTCGAGCACTTCGAGCAATCGCCGGTGGTTCGCAAGTCCAGTGAGCGAATCCGATGCGGCAAGACGGCTTACCTGGTCGAAAAGCTGTGCGTTATCGAGAAGTGTGCCGCCCAGCACGACGACATAGCTCAGCACCATCAGCACATGGGCCATCGTGGCGGGCGCGTCTAGAACGTGCTGCGATTGGCTCATGGTGACGTGGCAGAAAACGTTGAGCAGCGCTGCAACGAAAAGAGCCCGGTCGAGTGACGCGTCAGCACGACGCAAACGCAACCAGTATCCAACTGTGGCGACTACAAATATTGTAGCCGGCACCAGATCCCAGGCTCGCGGCACACTTGCGCCCGGGTGCATGAGCGGCGCATTCGGCAACATGAAGTAGAAAACGCTCGTGAGGTATGCGATTGCGCCGACGATTAGGGTGGCGCCTGCCAACTCCTTCGCTGGATCGCGCGCGAGGGGAATTCTTCGCTCGACAGCGAGCGCAGCCAGCAGAAGCAAACCCAGTAGGGTGCGACCAGCCAGCCAGCCGAGAGAGATGTGCGTTCCCTCGTATCTCGAAATCAGCATGCCGCGATAAAAGGTCATGCTTGTGCCGGCTTCGATCAGTCCGGCCAGAACGAAACCGAATGCGAGAATCAGCGAGATGCGGTCGTGCGTGCCTCGGAAGCGGACCAGGGCGTTAGCGGCAAAGGTGAAGGCGATCAGGCTTCCTGACATCTCGAGGTAGGTGTCCAGAAGCGGATCCGCCATGTATGGCGAGTTGCGAAGGATCCAGACAAAAATCAGGTAACCCGTTATTGCAATCGCCCAGAGCAGGACGATCCTAAATCGATGAATTACGCCCCAAACCTTGCCCGGAACAGCCACGAAGCCCCCAAGTCGCCCACACGTGCCCCTCAAGAAGCGAGCAACTCTTGTGCCGATTTGGAGCACAGTTTTAGTACTACTTAAACAAATGATTTAAAGCAGGTTATTCTAGAGAGGGGGACCTGAGGGCCTGGGTTTGGCGGCGATTGAGCATTGGGCGATGAGTAGAATTGTTACAGCCCGACACCTTGGCTACCCAGCATCTGGCGGCGAATGGAACAGCCAAGGGATGACTTGGAGAGAACCGTCCCGGCAAGCCGGGACTGTGAAAGCGGTGGCAAGCCTCCGCACTCCAAACGAGCCACTGCAACCCCTATCCCCGCGGGGGCTGACCTTCTTCCGCTTTCTTGACCGCGGATTCGGCGCCGATGAAACCGATCTTGGAGTGCTGGCCATCGCAGAACGGCTTGTTCAAGCTTCCGCCGCAACGGCATAGAGAGAAGGCGGGCTTGCCGGTGAGATCGAACTTATTGCCGGCGGCGTCTACGAGCTCGATCGTCCCTTCCGGGGCTTCCACTCGATAGGGGCCATTCGGACGGATCGTGATTTTCACCTGAGCCATATTTTCTCCGTGTCGCGCGTAATTACTAGATCAGAAGGCGAAATTTTCGAATGAGAACCGCTCAATATTTTGGAACCGACGGGTCCACTTCATCAGACCAGGCGAGAATACCACCCTTCAGGTTCAAAACCTTGCGAAAGCCTGCCTGCCGCAAGAATTCCGAGGCTTCCGCAGAACGCTTGCCGCTGCGACAATGCGCCACGATCTCGCGGGAACTATCTAGCTCGCTGACGCGCTTCGAAAGATCGCCGAGCGGAATCAGATAGCCACCAATGTTGCAGATCTGATATTCGTGTGGCTCGCGCACGTCGAGAATAAACAGATTGTCGCCGCGATCGAGTCGCGCTTTCAGTTCGCGCGGAGTAATTTCCGGAACCGTGGAGGCGGGTGCCGGAGCTTCTTCGCCGCGCACTCCGCAGAATTCGGCGTAGTCGATCAACTTCGTGATGGTAGGATGAGCGCCGCACACCGGGCACTCGGGATTCTTTCGCAACTTCAGTTCGCGGAATCGCATCGACAGCGCATCGAACAGCAGCAGCCGGCCCACTAGGGGCTCGCCTTTACCGATGATCAGTTTCAGCGTTTCGACCGCCTGAATCGAACCGACAATTCCCGGGAGCACTCCGAGAACGCCTCCCTCGGCGCACGACGGGACCAAACCTGGCGGAGGTGGTTCCGGATATAAGCAGCGGTAGCACGGACCGTCCGGGTATCCGAAAACGCTGGCCTGCCCTTCGAAGCGGAAAATTGAGCCATAGACGTTGGGCTTGCCGAGCAGCACGCAAGCGTCGTTCACGAGGTAGCGCGTGGCGAAGTTGTCGGTGCCGTCCACCACGATGTCGTAGTCTTTGAGGATGTCGAGCGCATTTTCGCTCGTCAGCATCGTCTCAAATGTGTAGATCTGAATGTCGGGATTCAAGCCGCGCAGCCGCTCCGCAGCCGCTTGGATTTTTGGGCGGCCCACATCGTTCGTGCTGAAAAGAATTTGCCGCTGAAGATTGGTGAGGTCAACTTTATCGAAATCAACGAGCCCGATTCGGCCAACTCCCGCCGCTGCGAGATATTGTCCTAGCGGCGCACCGAGGCCACCGGTGCCGATGCATAACACTTTTGCCGCCTTCAGCTTCAGCTGACCGTCCATGCCCACTTCCGGCATGATCAGGTGGCGGCTATAGCGCAGCACTTCTTCTTTCGACAGCGATAGTGGAGGCTGTGCGGTTGTCGTTGGTTTCGGCGCTTCAACGTCGGTTTTGGATGCCATCGGAAACTCCGTTGCTTCAATTCTGCGGTGCGCCTTTAGTGGCGCGCTCCACCTGCGATCGAGGGCACGATGCTTACCGTGTCGCCTTCATTCAAGCGAGTTTGATCCTTCTGCAGGTAGCGAATGTCCTCGTCGTTTACGTACACATTGACGAAGCTGCGCAAGCGCCCGTCGTCGGAATACAGATGCTTTTTGAGGTCGCCGAATTTTGTGGTCAGCGCAACCAGGGCTTCCGCTACGGTGGCGGCCTGTAGCTCGACACTCGCTTGCCTCTCCGCATAGGCGCGCAACGGCGTGGGGATAATCACCTTCACTGCCATTCAGTCTCCTCCACGTGCTTCTGATGATTTTAAGATGACGCCGAGCGCGCTTCCGATTCAATCGTCTCGGCATGGTAGCCGGAGCGATCGTCGCGCAGCCGCCACGACGTGGTATCACGCGGCTCGCCCTTCTCGACGCTCACGATAATATAGCTATACCACGGCCACGCATGGTCGCGGTCGAAGGCACTTGGTTGCGCCGGCGCATCGGGATGCGAATGATACCAGCCAATCAGCTCCAAGCGCTTCTCGCTCGCTGTCTTCTCCGCCAGCCGCACATCGTCCGGCGTCAGTTCAAAGCGATTGCGCGGCGAATCATCGCGGCGATTCGCGAGCGGCAGGAGATCCACGACCTCGCGCGAGCCTTCGCCGTCGCTGCCGAGCAAAGCGCCACAACACTCGTGCGGATAAGTTTTGACGCCGTGCGCGTGAATCCTCCGCAGCAAAGCCTCTCGAATTTTCAGCGGCGCATTGCTCACGGCAATCTAATCCTCGCTCCAAAATCTTTCGCTCAAGTATTTTTCGCCTGAATCGGGGAACACGGTGACGATCACCGCGCTCTGTCCAGCGGGCAATCTGCGCGCCACATCAAAACAAGCACACAAAGCGCCACCGGAACTGACTCCGGCCAGAATGCCTTCTTCGCGTGCCAGCCGCTTCACCATTTCTTGGGCATCTTCTGTGCGCACGGCTAGATCTTCATCCGCGAGCTTCGGGTCATAAATCTTGGGGACGATTGCGGTCGCCATGTGCTTCAAGCCCTCGAGCCCATGAAAACCCGAATCAGGCTGCATGCTGATGCAGCGAATCTTCGGATTGAATTCCTTCAACCGCCGCGTAGTGCCGACGAACGTGCCGCTGGTCCCCAGTCCCGCGACAAAGTGCGTGATCTCGCCGCGCGTCTGCTCCCAGATTTCAGCCGCCGTCCCGTTGTAATGCGCGGCAGGGTTTGCTGCGTTGCTGTACTGGTCGGGATAGAAATATTTGTCCGGCTCAGCTTTGTAGATTTCGCGAACTCGACGGATCGCTCCATCCGTTCCTTCTTCGCCCGGAGTCATCACGAGCTCGACCCCATATGCTTCCAAGATCTTGATCCGCTCAGGCGAGGCGCTCGACGGCAAGCACAGCTTCACTTTATAACCGCGAGCCGTGCCCACCATCGCATAGGCGATGCCCGTGTTGCCGCTCGTCGCGTCGAGAATGATCTTCCCGGGATGCAGGTCGCCTTTGCGTTCGCCCTCGCGAATCATCGAATACGCCGCGCGATCCTTCACCGAGCCGCCGGGATTAAACCATTCCGCCTTGGCCAAAATTTGAATCGCAGGGGCGAACTGTGCCGCAAGCCGATCGATCCGCAATAGTGGCGTATGACCGATCTGATCGAGTAGCTCCTCACCGATTCGCGCTCCCCCCGCCACGCGTGATTGCGATAACGCTGCCGATTTTTTAGCTACGCTCACGATAGACCTACAGCTCCGAACGATTCGCCATGCGAGGCCTCACCTCGAGCCAGAAGACCAACTTGAAGCGGCCCGTATTCCGCTAATTTAGAAGAGTTTAGCAGATGCTGACCTTGGTTATCACTCGTCCTCAGGCCTTCAACCATGCCGGTTTGATGCGTGGAGCCACAAGCACGAAGCACATATTTGCCTTTACAGCAGCGGGACGAATTCTTATTCTGACAGACCATGTGGTACGTAAACAATCTCTTCGACCAGGCACAGGTGGAATCCCTTTCCGCGATAGGCTTCCTCGTTCGCAGTTCCGGCGGTGTTGTGCGCATCGAGAAGTACGATTGCGGCGCGGAATTGCGGAAGACGCCAGAAGGCCGCTATCAGATGACCGTGATTCCCACGATCATGATGTGCGGCCAATTCACGCGTCTCTGGGATGCGGGCTATCAGAAATTTCTGCTATCCAACGAGGGGAAAAAGTATCCGGTGCTCGTGCAACAACTTGCCAGTCTGCGCAGATTCAATGAAGAGCTGCGCACCGCGCTAGGCGTGCCCACCTATTACAACGAAGCGATCGGCTCAACCTGCCAGCTCAGCGTCTACGACCGGGTGAAAGGCCGCCCTGGCGACAATCCCGACGAAACTGTCGGCGCGCAAGAGGAAGTCGAGCACTAGCTGACCAACAGCAGATCACCTTCCGGCCGTACACCTGCAACCATCATGCTGGCGCCGCGAAACGCCCTGCCTGTGAGTGCCCATTCCCATTGCGCGGCTTCGCGCCATTCGTCCGCGCGCACTTGCCGCACAAACCGAAGAACTCAGTGCGATACCGCTCCACGCGAAAGCCGACGCCGCGTGCGACGTGTCCCAGGATATGCGCCGGCAGTTTGATCGTCACATCACGCAGTGCGCCGCAGTGGTTGCAAATCAAGTGGTCATGACGCTCAATGATCGGATCGTATCGAGCCGCCTCGTCCGCAAAGTCCACTCGCGCAATCATTCCTTTTCGTTCGAGCCAGTTCAGTGAATTGTAAATCGTTGCGTATGCCACGCCCGGCCGGCGTTTTCTTACAGTTCGAAACACTTCCGCCGCAGTCGGATGCGTATTCGCTCCACGGAGCATTTCCAACACTACGCTTCGGTAGTGAGTCAACCTTCCTGCTATTCGCATCGCATTTCCTCGATTTAGATTGGTCCGCGCTGGTAAACACTTTGATTCGCGAGAAGAGAAAAGGTTTTTCGGGCGGACGAAGTTTCTTGATAAGAATTAGGAAAATTCCAATTTTCGGATGCTGGGGATACCTGAAATGAAAACGGGGGAAGAGAAGGCTACTTGGGGAGCTGGTCGAGCTGGCGCCGCAGTTGTGCCACGTTCACTCGATGTTGCGCAACCAATCGCGAGCCCAGAAAAACCACAGGAACGTCGTTTGTGTAGCGCTCATGAAGGACAGGATCATCATCAATGTCAACTTCCCGCAATGTCGTGCTGAATTCTCGCGCCAGCGGCGTGATCGCAACGCGCGCTTCCTCGCACAGCGTGCAGCCCTCCCGCGTGTACAGCGTAATTTCGCGCGGATTAATGATCGCCAGCCGCCCGTCTTCCGTCCGGGCATAGAAATCGCTTTCCCCCTCGTTAAGTAATCCGCCTTTCACCAGAGTGGACACCGTATCTAGAACCGCCTCCCTTTGCTTAGGGTCATTTCCACCGACGAACTCGAACATTGTGTGCAAGTCGAGCGACTCGCGTTCCAGTTGGTCGTAAAGTGAGAGCACGCGCTGTTGGATGGGATCCATTCGCAAGCTTGTCTGCAGCTTAACCTCTTACGGTTTTAGGCTGTAGTACCGCTGAAAAGTTCCGATGAAAGGATAGAACGCCCGCGCCCGGTAAAGCTCCGCAATCTGACGAATATGGCCAAGGTCGTGGCACGCCCATTCATTCAGAAATTGTCCTATCGTGACCCTTCCCGCTTCTTCGTGCTCACCGGTCCGCCCGACGGCACCGGCTGGAAGATAACGCAGCCAGGAAAGTGTGCGGTCCCGTTCATGACAGAACTGTTTCAAGTGCTCGCGGGCTTTGCCTGCATATTTGCCTGCTTTGTAAGCAGCATTCTGATCGTAGTTGCGAAGAGTGGGATTTTTCTCGTCGAGCATTTTCTGAACACGCTCGCGGAATCCCACCACTTCCACATCCGCCAAGTGTGCCAGCACCTCGCTGATCGACCAGCGGTCCATCGCCGGCTTCCAATGCAATTGATCCTCGTTCGCCGCCCAGATGATTTTTTCGATGATGATGGGCGTTTGCTCCAGAACTGCCAGTCCTGGCAGCGCGTCTGGACTCGGTGAAGCGGCCATCAATTCCCTCCGTCGCCGCGAATATAGACAAAACCATTTTATACCGTAACGGCGCGCCTGTAGTCGAAGCCTCTTGGATTCTTCGTCGGGCTAAGCGCCGCTTGTGCCTGAATCGCGCGCATGGTAAACCCGAATGCGAGGTTTTAGACGCAATGGCCGACGTGGTGGCACTGATGGACGATCTTTTTTTTCAGGCGAAAGTGATGGAGACCGCGAAACATCTTGGCCTCAACGTGCGCATCTGTGGAACGCCCGACGCGTTTCTCGCCGAAATCGGGCAGCAAGCTCCCGGGCTGATCGTTGTCGATTTGAATGCGCGCTCCGAGCCCCTTTCTGCTATCGAACGGCTCCCGGCCGGCGCCCGTGAGATTCCGATGGTCGCCTTTCTTTCTCATGTTCAGACGGATCTTGCCGCGAAAGCGCGAGCAGCGGGCTGCCCTGAAGTGATGCCTCGATCCCAATTCACGCAGAACCTGGCAACCATCCTCACCCGGGCGAAATCCCAAGCCTCATGAATTTTCGTTCAGTTTCAAAGACGATAGCAGCGGTGATTGTGATGGCCGCTTCGGCCGTGCTTTGGCCTGTAGCCGCGCGAGCCCAGAATAACGCTGCATCTGATGCGGCCTCTGCCCTTTCCGCGGCCCTATCAGCGGCCTGCCGCGCGAATGAAACCCAGTTCGTAAATTATCTTACGGCTGACAGCGCCGCAGCCTTCCGCACCCTTCCAGAAACTCAGCGCACCGCATTAGTAAGGCGCTTCGCCCTTACCGACGATCCGGGCAAGCCGCTTGCCTCGACTGATGCTCAGAACCATACAGTGCTTCGCTGCGAAGCAACGAAAGGTACGGTGGAGTATCGCTTCGGGGACGCACGGGTCCACGAGAATCTTGCCTTCATTCCGGTGACCGTGCCCAACTTGGAAAATACGGAATTCGGCCTCGTCCGTGAGAATGGGGCGTGGCGGCTTATCTCGCTCGGTCTCGTGCTTCTCGATATTCCTCAGTTGGCGAAACAGTGGGACGCGTCCGACCTCGTCGCGCGCGAAGAGGCTGCCGTGCAAACGCTTCGCGACCTCGCCGGCGCGATACAGACCTACAATCGCGCCTGGGGCAAATTGCCCGAAGCGCTCTCCGACCTTGAGCCGGCTCCGCCCGGACAAATCTCACCTGAGCAGGCCGCCTTGGTCAGCGCCGAACTTGCGGCCGGAAAACAAAACGGCTACGTGTACCGCTATCGAATCAATCCCGACAAGAACGGCAACGACACGAAATTCGAACTGGCCGCCACTCCTGAGAAATATGGCCAGAACGGGCATCGCTCCTTTTTTCTCGATAGCGACGGAAGAGTTCATGGCGATGACAAACACGGCGTTGTGGCCACGCCTGAAGATCCTCTCATTGCAGGTGAAAAGTCGGAGTGACGCTGCGGGGCCCTCAGGTATAATGCCTGTAACGCGCTTGAACGAGCGCAGTCCAGAAATATTTTCGAAGGATCGCGAATGTCCCAAGCGGCAGCACCTCAATCGGCGAGTCCCGCGAAACTGATCGCAGATCGGATCCTTCGCGGCGAAAGCGTTGCGATTGACGTTCTCCGTGTCGCCGCCGCAAATATCCTTCTTATCCTTTGCGCTCACATCGCAATCCCGCTGCCGTTCACGCCGGTTCCTGTCACCGGTCAGACGTTTGGGGTGTTGCTCGTCGCCGTCCTTCTTGGTTCGCGACGCGGAATGCTGACGTGTGTTCTCTACTTGCTCGAGGGCATGGCTGGCCTTCCCGTTTTTCAACCGCTTGGTGCCGCAGGCCCGCTCCGGCTCGCCGGCCCTACTGCAGGTTACTTGCTCGCGTATCCGTCGGCTGCCTTTGTCACGGGCGGGCTCGTCGAACGGATTGCTGCTCATCGCTTTTCGCGCTTTGTAACTGTACAGCTCACCGGTGCCCTCATTTCCGGTGAAGCGATCATTTTTGCCGGTGGCTGCGCGTGGCTGGCGCTCGGAGTGAGATTAGGTTGGAATGGCGCAATTTACGCGGGAGCGCTTCCGTTCATACCGGGCGAAATTATTAAGATAGCGCTGATATTGGCGGTAATGCAGGGCGTCGAATTGACGTGGAAACACGCGTAGCATATCGGTTCGCGAGCAAGCCTATTGAGTTTGAGTCGAATGACCATGTGCAGTAGGATTTTCTAGTTCTCGTTTTCCATTTCAAACCCATGGCCACACTTAGCACACCGGCAAAACAGTCTCCCGAAGAGCGCGTCCGCTCCGCGAATCAGCGTTTCTACGCCGCTTTCGAATCGCTCGATATGGCTGAGATGGAAGGTGCCTGGGTACACGATGACAACGTCGAATGTGTACAGCCGGGTGGAGAATTATTGCTCGGCTGGGACGAAGTGCGCGGCAGCTGGGCGCGTATTTTTGCGAATACGAAACGTGTGCGCATTGCGCTCAGCTCAATTTGGATCCGGGTTGAAGGCGATGTCGGCTGGGTGGCCTGTACCGAGCACGTTACAACCGCTTTCACCGACGGTTTCGACGAAGCCGTAATCCAAGCGACGAACATTTTTGTGCGAACCGGCAACGACTGGCTCCTGGTTGCCCATCACGCGTCTCCGCTTCCGGCGCCCACAAGCTCGACAGTTCAGTAGCTGTCCTACTATTTGAGGATTTCAAAGCCGGCTCGCTCAAAATCAATTTCGATAGTGCTCTCCTCGTAAGAATATGCTTCGAGTAGTTCCGCATATCCGTCCTTCAGCCAAAGAATGAAACCCATTCCATGCTGCAGACCGTCGATCCGCATCGCCGGCCCGTTCCTCAGGCGCTCACCCCCGACCGAAGCATTCGAGCCGCGGTCGACGGCAAAAGAAGTATAAAAACCGGCACCCGTATTTTTTCGGCTCGCGAGAATGGCTGTCGAAAGCTGAGATTCGAGAGCTGTTCGATCTCGATCTACCGATTCCTTTTCGCAAATCGCGCGAAGTACGGCCGATTCGAGGGCCGTAAAACATGATTCGATTGACGGCATGTTCCGTATGATAGAACGAAATCTTCTAGATTTGTTTCGAATCGCCTTGCCGGACACGAGGGGCCGCTGTACGACTTTTCGTCAGTGTGGTAATCTACTTTCCTCAAGAGACGCAGCAAACAACAGCGCTAACTCCGAAGAACGCAACTACTGCAGCGGGTCCGACGGTCTTGCACTGCGTCATCTCAGCCCTGCGTGGTGAAGAGCGTCTCGTGAAAGCGCCAGGATGGATCCCATGACGGCCACATCGGCGGCTTTGCCCAAAACTGCTGAGCTCCGCCTCGCACATTCGCCCGATAGCGACGACGCTTTCATGTTTTACGCGCTGGCGACCGGCAAAGTGCGCCTTCCCGGCGTGAAATTTACGCATATTCTGTCCGATATCGAATCGCTGAATCAGGCCGCCAGCAAGGAAACCTACGACATTACAGCGGTGAGTTTCTACGGCTATACGTTTGTGGCCGACAAGTACATTTTAATGGATTGCGGCGCGAGTTTTGGCGAAGGGTACGGGCCGATTGTGGTCTCATGGCACCCAATTAAAAAAACTGACCTCGCGGGACGCAAAATCGCGATTCCCGGCGCGCTGACAACTTCGTATTTGGCTCTGAAGCTCTTCGAACCCAACGTCGAAGTGGTCACGATGCCTTTCGACAAAATTCTGGATGCCGTGCAGGCCAAAGAAGTGGAGGCAGGCCTGCTTATTCACGAGGGCCAGCTGCTTTTCTCGCAAATTGGCTTGCATCGCGTGGTGGATCTCGGCCAATGGTGGCAGGAAACCACGCAACTGCCGCTGCCGCTCGGCGCCAATGCGATTCGCCGCTCGCTGGGACCAGAGCTTGGGCTGCAGGTGGCGCGCGTGATTCGCGACAGCGTTTCGTACGCTCTGGAGCATCGCGACGCAGCGCTCAACTACGCGCTGCAGTTCGCGCGCGACATGGATCCGGTCCTCGCCGATAAATTTATCGGCATGTACGTGAATCGCTGGACGCTCGACTACGGGGAAGAGGGACGTCGCGCCGTTCGCGAACTTCTGGACCGAGGCAAAGCTATCGGTCTAGTTCCGTCGTCCTTCAAGGTAGAGTTTCTTTCCGACGCCGCCGCATAGAATTCTTCGCCGTAACGGAGATTGTCTTCCGCACTCGCTGTCTCACAGCACGCCCTCGTTCCGCTGCACCCATGAGAAGATTGAGTTAGCGACATGAAGAACCTGATTCAACAGGGCCTCGCCCTTCGCGAACTTCTCCGCGAGCGCATCCTCGTGCTGGACGGCGCGATGGGAACCATGCTGCAACAGGCGAACCTGACCGCCGCGGATTTCGGGGGCGCCCATCTCGAAGGCTGCAACGAAAACCTCAACATCACGCGGCCCGACGTGGTTCTCGGGATTCACCGCAAGTACCTCGAAGCTGGCGCCGACATCATCGAGACAAATACATTCGGCAGCACGCCTCTCGTCCTCGCCGAGTATGGCCTCGGCGATCACGCCCGAGAGATCAGCCGCCGCGCCGCGGAACTGGCGTCGCAAGCGGTCAGCCAATTCTCAAAAGGCTCAAAGCCGCGCTTCGTGGCAGGCTCGATGGGTCCCACGACGAAAGCCATCAGCGTCACCGGTGGCGTGACATTCTCGCAGCTCCATAAAAATTATCTCGAGCAAGCCCGCGGCCTCATCGAAGGCGGCGCCGATGTGCTTCTCCTCGAAACTTGCCAGGACACGCGCAACATCAAAGCCGGCATCCTCGCGATTCAGGATCTCAGCCGCGAAATCGGTGCCCCCATCCCACTGATGATTTCCGCAACAATCGAAGCCATGGGCACGATGCTCGCCGGCCAAGGCATCGAAGCGCTCTGGGCATCGCTCGATCATGTCGAATTACTCTCGCTCGGCCTGAACTGTGCCACTGGCCCCGAATTCATGACCGATCACGTTCGCACCTTGCAGTCGCTCACCAGCCGATACGTCTCGTGCTACCCAAATGCGGGATTGCCCAACGAAGAAGGCCGCTACGGAGAAACGCCCACCTCGCTCGCTGAGCAGCTCGAACGGTTCGTGGACCGAGGCTGGCTCAACATTGTCGGCGGCTGCTGCGGGACAACCGAGGAACACATCCGCGCAATCGCGCAAATGGCCGAACGAAAAGCACCGCGCCGTCCCGCCGAACACAAACATCGCGCCATCTACTCCGGCATCGAGATGATTGAAGCCGAAGAAAGCACGCGCACCCTGATTGTCGGCGAACGCACCAACGTGATCGGTTCGCGCGCGTTCAAGAATCTCGTCGCTGCCGAACAATGGGAAGAAGCCACTGAAATCGCGCGACGCCAGGTGAAAAGCGGCGCCCATATCGTCGACGTCTGCCTGCAAAGCACCGACCGCGACGAGATAAAGGACATTCCCCCTTTCTACGATCAGCTCATCAGCAAAATCAAAGCGCCGCTTATGATCGATACCACGGACGCAGCCGCAATCGAGCTCGCGCTCACGTATTGCCAGGGCAAAAGCATCATCAATTCGATCAATCTCGAAGACGGCGAAGAAAAGTTCGAGCGCGTCTGCCCGCTCGCGCGCTCTTATGGCGCAGCGATCATCGTCGGGTGCATCGACGAAGATCCCAATCAAGCTCAGGCATTTACCCGCCAGCGAAAACTCGAAATCGCCGAGCGTTCCTACCAGCTGCTCACCGGAAAATATGGCATTCGCCCGGAAAATATAATTTTCGATCCGCTCGTCTTCCCATGCGCCACGGGCGATGAAAACTACATCGGTGGCGCCGTCGAAACGATTGAAGGCATTCGCCTGATCAAAAAAGGCATTCCGCACGTCCGCACGGTGCTCGGAATTTCCAACGTGTCCTTCGGCCTCCCGCCCGGAGCTCGCGAGGTTGTCAACTCCGTCTTTCTCTACTACTGCACGAAAGCCGGCCTCGATCTCGCCATCGTCAACGCCGAACGCATTGAGCGCTTCCCCTCGATCCCCGAGTACGAGCGCACCCTGACCGAAAATCTGCTCTTCAATCGCGTCCCAACTGAAATCCCGGACGCGCATCCGCAAGCCGAAACAATTCGTGGCGCCCCGGCCGACTGGCGCGAACAATCGCGCGAGCAGAAAGCCACCATCAATCAGTTTCACATAGCCGCCATCACCGAACATTTCCGCGCCGCCGGCTCGCGCAAAAAAGCGCGCCCCGAAGATCTACCGCTCGATCAACGCCTCGCGAATTACATTCTCGAAGGCTCGAAGGACGGCCTCGTCGCCGACCTCAATAAAAAATTAGCAGAAGGCGTGGCTCCACTCGACGTCGTCAACGGTCCGCTGATGGCGGGAATGGCCGAAGTCGGTCGGCTGTTCAATAACAACGAGTTGATCGTCGCCGAGGTACTGCAATCCGCCGAAGCGATGAAGACTGCCGTCAATCATCTCGAGCAATTCATGGAGAAGTCCGCCACCGAACGCCGCGCCAAAGTGATTCTCGCCACTGTGAAGGGCGACGTTCACGACATCGGCAAGAATCTCGTCGAGATCATTCTGAAAAACAACGGCTATAACGTGGTGAACCTTGGCATCAAAGTTCCCCCTGAAGATCTAATCCGCGCGCACAAAGAACATCAGCCCGACGCGATCGGCCTTTCCGGCCTCCTGGTGAAGAGCGCGCAACAAATGGTCACCACGGCCGCCGATCTTCGCGAAGCTGGAGTCCGGGTTCCGCTTCTCGTCGGTGGCGCCGCACTCTCCGAAAAATTCACAAAGCTGAAAATCGCGCCGCAATACAGCACAGCCGTCTGCTACGCCAAAGATGCCATGACCGGGCTGCGCTTGATGAATCAGCTCAGCGATCCTTCGCAGCGCGCTGCCGCGATTCAAGCGCACACCCACATCGAAACGCTTGCTCTCGATGAGCCCGCCCCGGTGACAGCAGCTTCGCCCGTAAGCAACACGCGCTCGCCGCGAATCCGCACAGACATCCCGATTCCATCCGTCGCGTATCTCGATCGCAAAATCCGCGCCGTCCCGAATCTGAGTGAAATCTGGAGTTACATAAATCCGTTCATGATCTACGGACGCCATCTCGGCTTCCGCGGAAATTTCGAAAAAGCTCTCGCCGAACGCGATCCGCGCGCCCTCGAACTATTCAACAACATGGAAGAAGTCCGTCGCGAAGCCGCCACCTTTATGAAAATTTCTGCTACCTGGCAATTCTTCGAAGCCGAGCGCATCGGTAATTTGATCGCGCTCTACGCGCCGGATGCAGGCTCGCCGGTTCACACTTTCCATTTCCAACGCCAGAATCCACCCGGCGACCTCTGCCTCAGTGATTACGTCCTCCCAGCGACCAACGGCTCCCGCGATCACGTCGCGCTTTTTGTTGTCACCGCCGGTGCCGGTATTCGTGAGCGCGCCGAGGCCGCGAAATCCGCAGGCCGCTATTTCTTCTCGCACGGTCTTCAAGCGCTCGCGATTGAAACCGCCGAAGCATGCGCCGAATGGCTGCACCGCCGCATTCGCGAAGACTGGGGCTTCCCCGATCCTCCGTCACTCACCATGGCCGACCGCTTCACATCGCGCTATCGCGGCAAGCGCTACAGTTTTGGCTACCCCGCTTGTCCGAATCTCGAAGACCAATCAGGTATCTGGCTCCTCCTGCGTCCCGAGGAAATCGGAGTTCACCTTACCGAGGGCATGATGATGGACCCGGAAGCGAGCGTCAGCGCCCTCGTCTTTCATCATCCCGATTGCGCCTATTTCAGCGCGGGTGGAGATTCATCGCCTCTCTAAGACAGTTCCCTGTTCCGTGTTTGACAACTAGTTAGCTAACTCGGATTTGACTTTGTCAAACTGTGGTGGATAATCAACCTACTCGCGAATGGTTCTAAATTCTGCGGGCGTCCTTGGCCCAGGAGGCTCCATGCAACGCACTACACCGGCCGTTTCGTTTCTATTGACAGCTTCTCTGTTTACCCCTTTCGTATATGCGCAAGACAAACCGGCGCAATCTGAACCCATACCGCCGGATGCGACTGCGATGATCTCAATCGGCGCAACGGACAGTCATGGAAACCCTGTCCAAAATATTTCCAGAGAAACCGTGACGGTCTACGACGGCAAAGAAAGCGTTCGCATGATCGATGTTCAGAAGGCTGCCGACCTTCCTCTGGACTTGGGAATCGTATTGCTAGCGTCCCAGAAAAAATTTGATCAGGAGCAAGCTTCTGCGATCGATTTGGCGCAAAAGCTCTTGCGTCCCGGCGTGGACCGGGCATTTGTGATCACTGCTGGAGGAGACAAGGCGTGGTCAAATTCACAGATCGCTTGGCTCACGGACCCCTCCGCCGTGGCCACGTCCATTCGTGGCCTGGACAAAAACCAAGGGCTGCCGGACCTGTTTACGTTTCAACTTTCAACCACCGCTGCGGGCGTTCAACGGCATTCCATTACAAACGTATAACTTGGGCACCGGATTCTCCGTTTATAGCGTGATATGGGCGATGATGAAGACCGACCCTAGACCGGTTCGTCGCGCTGTTATTATTTTCCGATCTGCTGTAGCGCACAGTCCTGGATATGGCTCTGAAGTCACTCACGCCAGCGAGGATACTCACAACCGCGTGATTCTCACGGCTCAATCGATGGGGATATCGTTTTACACCATAGGCGTGGATGACCAGCTGTCAAAAGCGGACACCTCGAGTTTCAGAACCAACACCACCTACATGCCCTCACATGGCGGAGGGGACGACGGTAATGCTCGCCAGTATGACCAAGATCTGGCTCGCTCGAATGACTTGCAGTATTCAGCGGGACGTCAGAACGTCAATCGCATTGCCGACGAGACTGGCGGACGTTCGTATTGGACATCGAAGAAAAACTTTCAGGACGTGGTAACTGGAATTGCAAATGACATCGGATCCCAGTACGTCGTCACTTTCGCAAAGTCCACCAGCGCCACGGCGCCTCCCGTACATCCTATCAAAGTCGAGGTTACTGGCGCCGCGCACGTCTTCGCTCCGCGGGCCTACATCGTCGCTGCAGGCCAGTAATAGAGCCTTGCCCAGAGTTCTCCCTTAATGCCTTCGAATTTTGTTCTCCCGCCTTGAATTTGACCGGGCCGTCCCGGGCGTAGATACTTCTCTTGGTCGCGCACCCCAAGCGCCATGTTTTTCCGCGGCACGCCGATGCTCAGACAAACGCAGGCAGGTTTTATTCGACTCTCGTTTCTAGGCCTGCTTCTGTGTTTTCTACTTTTCGGTTGCGGCGATACATGCTTCGTCATCACCGGCATTTTTCCGAATACAACTTCCACCACGAATCCGCCCACCTGTAACCTCGGCGCCGGAAATGGCACCATCATCGTTGGTATCAATTCGATCCGTCCTTCGCCTCTTGCTTCGATGTCGCCCAATCTTCAGCACGTTTTCATCACTCTGCGTGGAATCGAAGCGAACCCTAATGTTGTTGCAGCCGAAGACCCGGCTGATTGGCAGGAACTCGCACCTGAGCTCGCGAGCGAACCGGTTCAAATCGATCTCATGGCCATCACCGTTTCTGGCGCCTCGTGCGGCCCGTCTCGTCTCACTCGCAAGGCCGCAGTTCGCGCCAGCGTGTACCGTCAGATTCGACTGCGCCTCGTCTCCGATCAGGCGATGCCTGGTGACCCGCTGCCCCAACACAACGAATGTGGCGGTTCGGGCTTCAACTGCGTCGTGGACACAAATGGCCGTGCGCACGCCCTGGCACTAAAAAATGGAGCGCGCGATTTGCTGATTACATCGGATCGCATTACGGATGGTTCTTTCAATGTGTTTCCCGACACGGAAACCAATCTTTCGATCGTATTCGATCCCTACTCATCGCTTGCCGCCGCCATCAGCGACGCCGTTCAAATCATGCCCATGTTCTCCGCCGAAACGGCCGTTGCATGCGACTCCCCGCCGTCCTCGCCTTAGCCCTCACAACGAGCAAATCCACCCTCGCCTTGACGCTCCCATCCGTTTCGTCTAACGTCATCCCGAATCCCTTTAAGAGGCCGTGCGCATGAGTTCGTCGCATGATCCAACGCTTCCTGGTTTGCACCTCGCGAATACCGGCAGCTATCCGCGCATCGGCGACGGCCCGGAACTCCAGATTCTCCGTCGCGCCACCGCATCTCTCGATCGCGGCGAACGCAACACCGCGGACCTCCTCGACGCCGAAGACGAAATGATCCGCCGCGCTATCGCCGACCAGCTGAAAGCCGGCCTCGAAGTGATCACCGATGGCCAAATTCGTTGGTACGATCCGATCTCGCACTTGGCGTCCAAACTCGCCAACGTCAGAATCGCCGGCTTGCAGCGCTATTTCGACACCAACTTTTATTTTCGCCAGCCGGTGATCACCGGCACACCCAAGTGGAGCGACGCGCTCGTCGCGAAAGATTTCAGTTTCGCTCGCAACGCGCTCGGACATCTTCCAACACCGAACAATCTCGCCGGTAAGCTCTCCATCAAGCCAGTCCTGACCGGCCCTTACACATTGGCGAAGTTTTCGCTTTCCGCTCACACTGGAAACGGCGCTGTAGATCCTTTCTCGTCGCTCGAAGCGCGCACTCTTGCTTATGCGGAAGCGCTTGCCGCTGAGGTTGTCGCGCTCGCACAAATCGGAGCCTCATTGATTCAAATCGACGAGCCCGCGATCATTAAATATCCAGAGGATTTCCAGATTTTCGAAAGAGCCGTTGCGAAGCTCATTGCAGCGCGCGACAAGTCCGCTGCGGAAGGGAGCCGCCCCCAGTTGGCGCTGTATGTTTATTTTCATGACCCAGCGCCGCTCTACGAAAAACTCATCGCCGTTCCAGTTGATATCATCGGCCTTGATTTCACTTACAACCCGAAACTCGTTGACCTCGTCGCTTCGGCCGGCTCTCCCAAGCCTCTCGGCCTCGGTCTCGTCGATGGACGCAACACAAAACTCGAGGATGCCGGCGAAGTTGCCCGCCAGATCGATCGCCTGCTGCCAAAAATTCAAAGCGGACGCGCTTATCTCAATCCTTCCTGCGGTCTCGAGTATCTGCCTCGCGATCGTGCCTTTGCCAAGCTCGAGCTGCTCGCTAAAATTCGCGCGGCCGTGATGGCCTAGAGGACTCTTTTCCGCATGAGCCGCGAAAAACTCAAACACCTTGGTCTGCAACTGCCTCTGTTCCCTACGACTTCCGTGGGCAGCTTCCCAAAACCCGACTACCTCGCCCGCGCCCGCGCCGATTTCGCAAAGGGCAAAATCGCAGCGGATCAACTTCGCGACTTAGAGCGCAAAGCCACGACATTTTGGATTGAGACCCAGGAAAAGCTGGGCGTGGACGTTCTCGTGGACGGCGAGATGTATCGCGGCGACATGGTCGCATACTTTGCCGAGCGTCTTCCGGGATTCACGGAAGGCGGCCTCGTCCGCGCGTACGGCAATCGTTACTATCACAAGCCAATCATAACGGGCGAAGTCTCCTGGCCCGGTCCTGTGACCGTTGACTCGTGGCAATTCGCCCAGGGCCTCACAAAAAAACCGGTAAAAGGAATGCTCACCGGCGCCTACACGATCATGGACTGGAGCTTCAACGAGCACTATCCCGGCCGCCGCTCCACTGCCATGGCTCTCGCCGCCGTAATCCGCAAAGAAGTCGAGGCTCTAATCGCGGCCGGTTGCAAAATCATTCAGATCGACGAGCCCGCCCTCTCCGTCCGCCCCGAAGAATTACCCATTGCGCTCGAAGCCATGGAGCACACCACGAAAGACCTCGATGCGTATTTCATCACCCACGCGTGTTACGGCGAATTCGAGCATATCTACCCCGGCATGCTCGATCTAGCCGTCGATAACTTCGATCTCGAAATGTCCAATAGCGATCTGGATCTTCTCGAGATATTCCGTCGCCATCCGTTTACGAAAGACATCAGCTTCGGCGTCGTCGACGTGCATTCCCACAAAATGGAAGGCCGTGAAGCGGTTCGCAGGCGCGTGGAGAGTGCTCTCACCATCCTTCCAAAAGAAAAGGTCTGGATCGATCCTGACTGCGGCCTCAAGACCCGTACGGTGGACGAGGCCATCGAGAAGCTTCGTCTCTGCGTGGAAGTCGCGAAATCCTTCCGCGCCTGAAACGTCGTTACTTTTTTGTACTTTCCCTCGAACCAATTCTGGACTAGTATCTCGCCCGCGTTACGATCAACTAACGATGCCCGGCGACGTCATCGAGATCACACCCGAAAACGATCCAAGGTCCAGACCCGAAGCTACCGCCTTCGCGAACCAATACGCAGCCCTTCTCGCCGAGCAGGCAATTCACAATAACGATCAGAGTCTGCGGCGCCACGATGTCGGCCTGACGATCTGGATGGTATTTGCCGTCGCAGCCGGCGCAACCGTCGCCTCCGCGTTCGTCTATTTTCTGGCCCGATAGCGAATTCTGTAATCGCCTTCCTCACACATTCTTAGTGTCTCCGCATTTGATCGCTTCTCAACCTTGACGCGCGAATCCCATTCACATAAATTCAGTTCGCAAATGAAACGTGCCCCGAAATTCATTTTTGCTGCTTCGCTGCTGCCTATTTTTTCCACGATCGTTCCCGCCCAATATCCCCAGTCGCCACCGACGCCTCCTGCTCAGCAGGTCGACTGGCCTGCGCATTCCGTCCGCGGCGCAAAAGCGATGGTGGTGAGCGACGAAAGGCTCGCATCGAACGTAGGCGCCGAAATCATGAAGCGCGGTGGCAATGCGATTGACGCAGCTGTCGCCGTCGGATTCGCCCTCGCCGTCGTCAGCCCTGAGGCTGGCAATATCGGCGGAGGCGGTTTCATGCTCGTTCGGCTGGCCAATGGCCGCACGGCTTTCATTGATTATCGCGAAGTGGCGCCCGCGAAAGCTTCGGGCAATATGTATGTGAAATCCGACGGAACGGTTGACTCGCAGGCCTCGCTCTTCGGCTATCGCGCAGTCGCCGTCCCCGGCACTGTCGCGGGACTTGCGCTCGCTCTCAAAACCTACGGAACGATGAGTCTCGCTGACGCGATGGCCCCGGCGATTCGCCTCGCTGAAGAAGGATTTCCCGTGAGCGAGAAGCTCGCGGCGTCGCTCCGTTCAATGGAAACGGAACTCAATCATTTTCCCGCGAGCCGCCGGATTTTCCTCAAGAACGGCGCGTACTATCAGCCCGATGAAATCTTTCGACAGCCGGAGCTAGTCACCACGTTGCGTCGTATAGCTAAGAACGGCCCCAGCGAATTTTATCGCGGCCAAACAGCTCGTAATCTAGCCGCCGAAATGAAGCGCGAAGGTGGCCTAATTTCTCTGGAAGACCTCGCGAAGTACAAAGTGATAGTACGTGAGCCACTCACATCCGATTACAAAGTGAATGGCCACACCTGGCAGGTAATCACGGGCCCGCCGCCCAGCTCCGGAAGCATC
Source organism: uncultured Acidobacteriota bacterium (assembly GCA_963721825.1). Classification (GTDB taxonomy): domain Bacteria; phylum Acidobacteriota; class Terriglobia; order Acidiferrales; family UBA7541; genus Palsa-295. The sequence continues at coordinate 116,576 of CAVRLE010000010.1, forward strand.
GCGATCGAAGCTCTCAATATTCTCGCTCCGATCGAATTGAAATCTTGGAACGACGCGCAGTCCGTCCACTGGGTAATTGAAGCGATGCGACGCGCCTTCGCAGATCGCTCCACCTATCTTGCCGATCCCGCTTTCACAAAAATTCCGCTGCGCGGCATGGTGTCCGCCTGCTACGCAGACGTGCTTCGCCGCACTATCGATCCCCGGCGCGCCTCGTCCAGCGAAAAAATCCACGCGGGCAATCCCGCAGCTTTCGAAGACGCAAGCATTTCGCCCGACCCATGCCCGCAAATTTCGAGCACGGCTGCCGCCGAACAAACAGGTGATGTTTCCAATCGCAACTCCGCTGCCGTCGCAACCGACGGTAATACGACCCACTTCTCCGTCGTCGATGCCGCCGGCAATGCCGTCGCGAATAGTTACACCCTCAACAATCTCTATGGCTCCGCTGTCGCCACAGGCGATGGTTACTTCCTGAACGATGAAATGGACGATTTCACCGCGCACCCCGGCACGCCGAATATGTACGGACTCATTCAATCCGAAGCGAATGCAATTGTCCCAGGCAAGCGCCCGCTCAGCTCCATGATGCCCACGATTCTCCTCCGCGACGGCCAGCTAAGCTTCGTCACCGGCGCCCGCGGCGGCCCGCGCATCATTTCCGGCACGATGCTATCGATTCTGAACTGGATGCGTCTCGATGAAGACGCGCAAGCCGCGATAAACGCTCCGCGCTTTCATCAACAGTGGCTACCCGACACAGTCCTGCTCGAACCCAATTTCCCACCGGACGTCGCAAAAGATCTCGAAGCCCGCGGCTACAAATTCGCCGAAAAAACAGGCTGGATTGGCCTAGTTGAAGCAATCGGCATCGATCCGAAAACGGGCGAGCGTCTCGGCGCTCCAGAACCCCGCCGCCCCGGCGCCGCCACAGGTTTCTAGGAATTCGCTACACCGCATTCGCTGTCCCTCCTATGTCGAGTATCGTCTGCTCGAAATTTGCCGAGCACACACGTTTGCAATCCAGCCCGCACCTGCTACCCTAATCCGTCATGAAACGCTCGCGTTATCGCCAAAAATTCCATCGCTCAGCCGTCGCGAGGCCATAATGCGCCGCATCGTCTCCACCTACCGCTACCTCCACCAACCGGTGGCGGCGGGACTTTTGGCGGAAATTGCGCGCGCGGGAATCGACGCAATTGAGGTCTTTTCCGCCCCTAGCCATTTCAACTACCGCGACGAGCAGAAGGTTCGGGAGCTGGCTGACGCGCTTGGCGAGTATCATCTCGAGCTTCACTCCCTGCATTCGCCTACGGAGCGCGACCTTGCGCCGGGCCGCGAAAGCGGCGTCCCCATCTCGATTGCCGATACCGAGCGGATCCGGCGCCTCGATGCCGTCGACGAAGTGAAGCGGGCCCTAGACGTTGCCGAACGTATCCCCTTCCGCTATCTTGTTCAGCACATTGGACATGGCCGTGATTCCGCCGACCAGCGCAAGCTCGATGCGGCGTTTACATCGCTTGAAATTCTCACCGTATTCGCGAAGGCTCGCGGCGTGACGATTGCCCTCGAAAACACGCCAAATGAGATTGGCACGCCGGCGTCGCTCCAACATTTCATTGTGGATACGCATCTGCACGACCTCCGCCTCTGCCTGGACACAGGCCACGCGCATATGGATGCCACCGTCGAGGTTGCCTTTGACGCAATGCGCGATCGGCTGGTCACCGCGCACATCCACGACAATCACGGCGAAAAGGACGAGCACTTGCTCCCCTACAACGGCACGATCGATTGGGACGTTGCTCTCGGCTCAATTGCCAACGCCCCCCAGCCAGTCGCCATGGTGCTCGAACTAAAAGCGCAGCCGGACGGAACACCGACTCTCGATCAAATCCGCTCCACGTTCGACAAGCTCGAGAAAAATCTGGATACAAAGCGCGACCGCGCCGCCAAATCTTAATTGCAGAGCCAATGAAACGGACGACTGAATGACCCAACAAGCGCAAGCCCCCACTCCTAACTCCACACCAATCGTCACCATCGACCAGACCGGTCAGCACGCCGGGGAAACGGTGACGATTCGCGGCTGGCTGTACAACCTCCGCGAATCCGGCAAGCTTCTGTTCCCCATTTTTCGCGACGGCACAGGAATCATACAGGGCGTGGTCTCGCTCAAAGAGCAGCCGCAAGCCTTCGAAGCTCTGAAGGGACTCCCGCAGGAATCAAGCGTAATCGTCACAGGAAAAATCCAGGCCGAACCTCGCGCCCCCGGCGGCTATGAAATTCACATCAGCGGAATCGAAGTGGTCCAGCGCGTTTCTGATTCCGAGCCGTATCCGATCCAGCTTAAAGAGCACGGCGTAGATTTCCTGCTCGATAGGCGCCATCTCTGGATTCGCACGCCACGGCAAGCCGCCATTCTGCGCATCCGCGCAGAAGCAGAGCGCACAGCGCGCAACTACATGGATTCGCAAGGCTACACGCTCACCGATGCGCCGGTCTTTACTCCCGCCGCATGCGAAGGCACCAGCACGCTCTTCGAAGTGAACTACATCGACGACCAAAAAGCCTATCTCACACAATCCGGCCAGCTCTATGTCGAAGCCACAGCCGCCGCGCTCGGCAAGGTCTACACGTTCGGTCCCACGTTTCGCGCCGAAAAATCAAAAACGCGCCGCCACCTCACCGAATTCTGGATGCTCGAGCCCGAAGCCTCGTACGCGCACCTGGAAGATATGGTGCAACTCGGCGAAGGACTTGTCAGCGCGGTGGTGCAGTCCGTAGTAAAAAATCGCGCGCGCGAACTTGCTATGCTTGAACGCGACATCGCGAAGCTCGAAAAAATCACGCCGCCCTTCCCGCGCATCAGCTATGACGATGCGATTAAAGTCCTACAAAAGGCCGGCAATCCCGCGAAATGGGGCGACGATTTCGGTGGCGACGAAGAAACGATCATCTCGAAGGAATTCGACAAGCCTGTCGTGATCCATCGCTATCCCACCCAAATGAAAGCCTTTTACATGGCCACCGATCCCGAGCGGCCCGAGCTTTCGCTGAGCTTTGACATGATCGCGCCCGAAGGCTACGGCGAAATCATCGGCGGCGGCGAGCGCCTCTCCAGTTACGAAACGCTCCTCCAGCGCCTGCGCGAACACAATCTGCCCGAGGAATCGTTCCAGTGGTATCTCGATCTGCGCCGCTACGGCAGCGTGCCGCACGCTGGCTTCGGCCTGGGCCTCGAGCGCACCGTCGCGTGGATTTGCGGGACTGAGCACATTCGCGAGGTCATCCCCTTCCCACGGATGCTCTATCGCGTTTATCCTTGACCGGCTCAAAATGACCGGCTTAAACGACCGGCTCAAATCGACCTGCCGTCCGGGCCGCTGAAAGAACGCCAAATGCCAGAAAAAATCCGAATCATCGGGGTGCCGATGGACCTGGGCGCCAGCCGCCGAGGCGTGGATATGGGACCCTCCGCGCTGCGCGTCGCGGGACTTCAGTCGCGCCTTAAGCAGCTCGGACGGCAAGTGGAAGATATCGGCAACGTTCAGGTTCGCCAGCCCGAAGAACAACCCTACGGCGAGAAAAAGGCCAAGTATCTCGACGAAATCGCCGAAGCCTGCAAAGGCCTCGCAGATATCGTCGGGAAAACCCTCGACGAGGACTTGGTGCCGCTGGTTCTAGGCGGCGACCACTCCATCGCTGTCGGAACCACCGCCGGGGCTGCCGCCCATTTCAACAAGAAATCGAAACGCATCGGCGTTATTTGGCTCGACGCGCACGGCGACATGAACACGCCCGATTCTTCGCCTTCGGGTAACGTACACGGAATGCCTCTCGCGTCCATCATGGGTTACGGGCCGCCGGAACTCACGAAGTTGGCTGGCATCACTCCGATGGTCGAGCCACGCAGCGTCGCGCTCGTCGGCATTCGCGACCTGGACTCGAAAGAGCGCCGGCTGATGAAAGAATCCGGTGTGCACGTCTTCACGATGCGCGATATCGACGAGCGCGGCATGCGCGAAGTGATGGCCGAAGCGCTACGCTTCACCGCAGACGACACTGCCGGAGTCGTGGTAAGCCTCGATATGGATTTCGTCGATCCCACCGATGCTCCTGGAGTCGGCACTCCTGTGCGCGGCGGCGTCACCTACCGCGAGGCGCATCTGGCTCTCGAAATGATTGCCGATAGTGAAAGCATGGTCTCCTTTGAATTGGTCGAAATAAATCCCGTGATTGATGAGCACAACACGACAGCGTTGCTCGGCGTCGAGCTTGTCCTTTCGGGCCTCGGGAAGAAGATCCTTTGATCACCAAATACAAGATCGCGAACGTGAATCGATGACCGCAATCAAAAAACGGCTGCGCATCGGCGTTGTTTTCGGCGGACGCTCAGGCGAGCACGAAGTGTCGCTCGCTTCAGCGGCCTCAGTGATTCGCGCCCTCGATCCCGAAAAATACGAAGCAGTTCCCATTGGCATTTCGAAAGACGGCCGCTGGCTCGTCGGCTCGGGCGCCGTGAAAATGCTGCGCGACGTCTGAAGTCCGGCGATCGCGTGATGCTGCCTGCCGATCCCACGGCTGCGCAGCTCGTTCCCGTCGGAGCCTCCACTGGTCAGCCGAGCGTCCTGGTCGACGTAGTCTTCCCCGTGCTTCATGGCACATTCGGTGAAGACGGCACCGTGCAAGGTCTGCTCGAGTTGGCGGGTCTCCCTTACGTCGGCGCAGGCGTTCTCGCCTCGGCAGTCGGAATGGATAAAGATGTTCAGAAGCGCCTTTTCGAGCAAGCCGGTCTGCCGATTGTTCCGTTTCTCGCTGTTCACCGCTGGCAATGGGAACGCGATCGCCTTAAGGTGCTGCGCGAAATCAAAAAGAAGTTCCGTTTCCCGATCTTCGTGAAGCCCGCGACACTCGGATCGTCCGTGGGCATGACGCGCGTGAAACGCGCAGCACGAACTGCAAAAGGCAATCGACTTGGCCGCTGAGTTTGGACTGAAAATCATCGTCGAGCGCGGAGTGAACGGCCGCGAAATCGAAGTCTCGGTGCTGGGCAACGAAGAAATCCGCGCGTCCATCCCCGGCGAAATCGTGCCGCATCGCGAATATCTACGATTACGCGGCTAAGTATCTCGAAGGTGGCACGCAACTCGTCATCCCCGCACAGCTGACCAAAAAACAAGTCGCCACGTTTCAGGATTACGCGGTTCGCTCCTTCCGCGCGATCGACGGCACCGGCATGGCGCGCTGCGATTTCTTCCTGGACCGCACGAACGGAAAAATCTTCATCAATGAACTCAACACGATTCCCGGTTTCACTTCCATCAGCATGTATCCCAAGCTGTGGGAAGCGTCCGGCCTGCCCTACACCAAGCTGATCGACCGCCTGATCGAACTCGCCCTCGAACTTCACAAAGAAAAAGCCCGCACAAAATACTCCATCGAACTTCCCGCCGGAGCCGCCGGCGCTCTCGAAGGCTAGTAACAAAATCGAAATCAGCCCGTATTAGATAGAGAACGCGCGACGGCATGCATCTTGACCATGCGCCTCGAATCTATTAAACTAACCGGTTAGTTAAATAATTAAGGCTTTGCGAGTGCGGTAGAACAAACCGCATCTCGGGATCCGTGCATGAAACTAGGACGCAGAAAAGTCGAGAACCCCGCCACGGCGCGGCGCATCCTCGCCGCCGCCGAGCGTCATTTTGCCGCCCAGGGTATGGCCGGCGCTCGCACCGACGAGATCGCTGCTGAGGCCCATGCCAATAAGGCGATGCTCTACTACTACTTTGGGAACAAGCGCCGCCTCCATCGCGCCGTCCTTGAAAATCTCTTTCGCCAACTCAGCAAGGTCGTCTATTCGCCACCAGCCCCCGATGCCCCTCCCCGTGATCGGCTGCGCGCTTGGGTAAACGGGTACTTCGATTTCCTTGTGACCCATCCGAACTATCCGCGCTTGGTTCAGCGCGAAGCGATGGACGCCACGCCCAAGATTGAATGGATCGCGCGCGACTATTTTCAGCCTTTCTTCAAACACCTAACCGGCTTGATCGCCGACGGTGTGTCGGCCGGCGAGTTTCGTGAAGTCGACCCGCACCAGACCGCATTCACCATGCTCGGCGCAACAGCCTTTTATTTTGCTTCCGCTCCGGTAATGAGATCGATCGTCGGGCACGATCTGCTGGCGGCAAACGCACTCGAAGCGCGCCGCCTGGCATTGCTTGATTTCATCGAGCATGCCCTCTACAGCGAGCATCCGAAGCGGAGCGACAAGAATCCCCCAGCGAGGCCTCGATGACAGGGCGAAAATTCATAGTCGTGATTGGAATGGTTTTTCTGATTGCGCTCATCGTCTATTTCACCACCACGCCGAAAGGCAGTGACATCCCGCTGATCGGAGTCGTGGATGGCAACGAGGTGATCGTTAGCCCTCAAATCACTGGGCGCATCGTCAATCTCACCGTGGATGAAGGCTCACAGGTTAAGAAGGGCGACCTGATCGCCGAACTCGACCGCACGGAACTCGAAGCAGGCCTGGCAGCCGCGAAAGCAAATGTAGGCACGCTCGAGAATTCAGTCACTCAAGCGCAGCACAACTACTCATGGACGAGTGACCAGACTTCCGCCTCGCTCGATCAGGCCCAAGCCATGACGACCTCATCGGACGCGCAACTCGAACAGGCCAAAGCGCAGCTCTGGCGCGATCAATCCGATTTGAAACGCATGCAGCTGCTCTATGACAAGCACGAAGTATCGGCGCAGGATCGTGATCACGCCGAAGCCGCGGTAAGAATGTCGGAGGCCAACGTAAGGGCACTCGAAGATGCGGTGAAGGCGCAAAAGGCCGCCATTGGCGTGGCGCAAGCGAATCGCAAGCAAGTGGACATGCGAAAGAGCGCGGTGGCCAGCGCGATCGCGCAGCTCGAGCAGGCTCGCGCCGCCGTAGCGCAGGTTAGCGGCGCAACTGGCTTACACGAAAATTTATGCGCCGATTGACGGCATCGTCTCGGTGCGCGTCGCGAAGCAGGGTGAAGTGGTTGCGCAGGGCTCGCCCATCGTCGTCGTTGTTGACATGGATCATCTCTGGGTTCGTGCGGACGTCGAGGAAAGCTACATCGACTCCATTCAGTTCGGCCAGAAGATGCGCGTGCGGCTGCCTTCCGGCAATATCCTCGAAGGGCCGGTGATTTTCAAAGGCGTCGAAAATGATTTCGCGACGCAGCGCGACGTGAGCCGCACAAAGCGGGACATCAAAACCTTTGCGATCAAGGTTTCGGTTCCCAATCCCGAGCATCGCCTTTTCACGGGAATGACGGCGACAGTGCTGCTGCCGCAGCCCGGAAAAGAAAAACTGGTTCGAGCGGCTCTGAACCTAGCGGGAAACGAACCCATGAACGCGATCGAAGTCGACCATCTTACGAAAAAGTTCGGCGATCTCGTCGCCGTCAACGACGTCAGCTTTCAAGTGGCCGAGCAGGAGATTTTTGGCCTGCTGGGGCCCAACGGCGCCGGGAAAACGACACTCATCCGGATGATGACGACGCTCACCCCGCCAACTTCCGGCACCGCGCGGATCGCCGGGCACGACATTCGCACCGACGCGGACGGCGTGCGCCACGCGCTCGGCGTAATCCCGCAGGCGTTCACGTCCGATCCGGAATTGACGGCTAACGAGAACATGCTGATTCACGCGAAGCTCTACGGCGTGCCGTCCGAGCAGCGGGACAAACTGATTCACGATCTGCTCGAATCGGTGGATCTGCTGAAATTTCAAGATGCTCTGGTGCGCACTTTTTCCGGCGGCATGCGGCGCCGGCTCGAGATCGCGCGCGGGCTGGTTCATTCGCCTAAAATTCTTTTTCTCGACGAGCCCACCACTGGCCTCGATCCCGTCTCGCGCACAAATGTTTGGGAAATGATTCGCAACATGCGCGACAAATCGAAGCTCACGATTCTGCTTACGACGCACTACATGGACGAAGCCGATAAGCTCTGCGATCGCATCGCCATCGTCGATCACGGAAAGCTGGCAGCGCTCGACACACCAACGGCACTGAAGGACAGCGTGCCGGGCACCGATTCGGTGGAAGCGGAATTCGAGGATACGCCGCCCGACTGGCTCGACCAGCTTCAGCACCTCGCGCAATCCGCGGGAGTAACCACTCACGCTGGCGCGGTGCGAATTGCATCGCACGATGGTCCTGCGACGGTGGCAGCGCTGATGGATTTGGCCCGAGTGCGGCACGTGACGGTAAAAAAAGTATCGGTCACCAGCACCACGCTCGACGATGTGTTTCTGCACTACACGGGGAGCGAATTGCGCGACGCCGCGCACGGAGGCGCGGGCTATGACATCAGCCACCTTTATCGCTAGAACGCTGCTATTCGCGGCAGATCGCGTCCTGTGGGAGGGGGCACTTTACCGCCGATTAGAAAATCGTAAAGAGCTGAATCGAGACGAGTTACAGCGACATTTAATCGCGCTACCGTGTATTAAAAATTCGGTGACGCGCGCATGAAACTCTTTCGCGTCAACGCCCTGATTGAGCGCGACATGCGGAAATTTTTCCGCAGCCCTGCGCTGATGATGGCTTCGATGGTGTTTCCGCTGGTGCAGCTGATCGTTCTCGGTTACGCGTTTGGCGGAAAGATCAAAGGCGCGGTGGTCGCGGTCGTGGATCAGGATCAGACGGTGCAATCGCGACGCCTGCGCGAAATGATGAATGGCATTTCAGCGGGGCCGCAAACATTTCGCACCGTCGAATACAAATCTTTGCCACAGGCGATCAACGATCTCCGTTCCGGATTCGTCGCCGCGGTGATCGATATTCCTTACGACTTCACACAGCGCTACTACCAGCGCAACCGTCCGCGCATTTCCTTCACCGAAGACAACACCGATCAGTTCGTTTCGAGTTCCCTGCTCGAACGCGTGCAGCAAATGGTGAACGAGCTGAATACGCCGGACGTGGAGCCTCGCCTAGCAAGCCAAGTGGATTTGAACGTTGTCGAAATGTATCCGTACATCGAATACATCAAATATTTGCTCGCGGGTTCGATCGCGATGTCGATTTTCATCGTGGCCATGATCGGCGGTGGCATCACGTTTATTGACGACAAAGCACGCGGGCTGCACGAGGGATATCTCGTCACTCCGATTCAGAAAACCGAGCTGGTGATGGGATTGATTGGCGCAGGGGCGCTCAAAGGACTGATGGCCGGATTCATTCTCACGATTATCGGCGGACTGATTGCTGGAATTCCGCGGCTGTGGGACCCGGTGCGGCTGTTTTATCTCGCGATTGTCGTGCTCGTCGCTTCGGTGGCGATGATCAGCTTCATGTTTCTCGTGATGGTGCGCGTGGACGATCCGCTTGTGCCGCGCGCGATTTTCGGGGTGTTGAATACGCTGCTGTTTTTTCCTTCGGGCGCTGTGTATCCGATAGAGGCGTTTCCGGGCTGGCTGAAATGGATTTCGATCGTGGATCCGTTTACGTACACGGTGCACGCGCTGCGAAATCTCACCATCAAGAACACGGGCTTCGAAGGAATCTACAAGGACGTCTTAATTTTATGCGTTTTTTCTGCCATCATGATTGGCGCGAGCATCGCGCTGTTCAAGCGGCAATTGTAACCTGAGGAGTTTGCGTGGCGCTTTTTGACGGTACCGAAGAACATCCGCCTTCGAAGATTCGCCGGTACATTATCACCGGCCTGACGTTTGTAATTCTTGTCGTGCTGGGCTGCTGGTATTTGCTGCGTTTCCACCGGGAGACGACTACCGTCAAGAATTTTTTGAACACGGTTGCCTCGGGCAATTTCGATTTGGCCTATCAGATGTGGAAGCCGGCGCCGAGTTTTTCATTCAAGGATTTTATGGAGGATTGGGGGCCCAACAGCTATTACGGGCCTGTAAAAAGTTTCCATATTGAAAACGCCGAAGAAATGAAGCATGGATCGGATTCGCCGTCCGGCGTAATCGTCACGGTTGAGGTGAGTCCCTACGAGACTTTTCCTTCTCGGGGCGATGCGGCAAAGGAAAACAAAATCAAAGAAGTTCGGCTGTGGGTTCAATTCAAGGATCAATCGCTTGGCTATCCGCCGTAATTCCGAACGGGAGCGGCATCAACCGCAGCGAGACGCCCAGCAAATTACTGAGCTTCGATTTTCGCTTCATCTACCAGCATTACGGGGATGTCATCGCGGATCGGGTACACGCGGCGGCACTGCGAACACTTCAGGCCCTTCTTATCGGGGGTCAGTTTTACGGGGGTCTTATCCAACGGGCAAACTAAAATATCAAGCAATTCCTGCGACACTGCCATTTCCACCTCCTGAATTGCTCCAGCGTTCGCGAACATCCGCTTTCAATTCAATCTTCATTCCAGTCCGCGTTGTCAGTCAACACCTGAAACTGCCAGTGTAAGATTTCCCTTCCACTCCGCGCCTGACTGCAACTCTACCGGCCAAATCGCGATAATCTGCGAGCCTTGATAAATTCGCTCGAATCCGTCTTCTGACTCCGAAACGGTTTCGATTGGCGAAACCCAGAAATCGCGCGCGGCTGGCGCCTTGAATTCCACTTGGGTTTTCTGCCATTCATCCACTACGCACAGCGAACTGGCCGGGACAGCCGAAGCCCATCGCAAAGGATACCGCTGTCCTGACGATTCGAAGTAGCGATCCGGAGCCGAAGGCGCCAGGAAATTCACGACGGCCTCGATTCCAATTACAACCGACGCAGCGCCAGGAGCGGTTCTTCGAACTGAGACGTCACAACCGATCTCGAAACCATTCGGGGTTCGCGCGAACGTAAACGTCTTTTCGGCCGGCCAATCGACGCTTTCCTCGGACGCAAGCGTAGCGCCAGTCTTGGAGACGTCTACCACTCGAAATCGTCCGCCGGCGAGCGCCGCATTTTCCTCCAAGCTCACCGTGGCGCAATCTTGATAGGTTTTGGTCGGACTAAAGAGAAGCAGCCGGAACGCGTGCCGAGGCCAGCGGTCATAATGCAGCCAGCGCTCCAAGCCTTCTTCTTTCACGCGCATCTGTTCGTGAATCGATTTCGCACCTTCAAAGTTTTTTGAGCCCAGATTTTTCAGTTTCGCGTGGTACGCCTCCATGCGACGTTCGAGGGAATTGATGAGCGCGACATTCGTTTCGCGGCAATCGATCGCGCAGATCGTCGCTCCGTCATCAGGCCTCAAAAGTGCAGCATAGCGATCGGACGTGAAATAAATCTCGTCGCGACCATCCGCATCAAAATCGAATTGTGCCACGTCCGCATATTGTTTCGCGCGGTGCGACAGACGATCCGCAATCGCCTCCGCTCCAATCACCGCATTCCATAGCGCGGTGCGCAGATGCGGAGCGTAAAGGCCGCCAAACACACCATGCCAATACGCATCATTGCACTGGCTGCGCAATAAAAGCGATGCGGCTTCCTCAGCAGCACGCACAAATGCCTTGTCGCGCGAGTTCTTCTTAGCAAGCCTTTGCACTTTACCCGAAACGTTCACTACTTTTTTTTGCAGCAGGTTCGATTCACAATACTTCGTTAAGAAATTGCGCCAGATTCCGCCACGCAGGAATGGAAGAGATTCCGGCCGTGAAGCGAACTCCTCTGTCAGAGCGTGAAAGCGCACGCGCGCCGGGGTCGGCAGCGCCCACTCCATCATTTCTGTATAGGACGCCGTCGGTAGGTCCGCACGGCCGAATGACGGATGAGAAGCTACAGCATGGCCTGGAGTGGATGTCTCCAGCCAGTCAGCGTTTTTCTCCAATTCGCAAAATAAATTCTCAAGCCAGCCATCCGTATAGCAGAGCTTGTTTGTGCCCGGCCACACGCCGAACTTTTCCAGGTCATCGCCCATCGCCGCAAACCCGCCCGGATGCTCGTTCGCGGCGTGGCGTAAAAAGTCCACCGTTTCCCCTACTGGACGAAACGGCAGCAGATAACGCAACGTCTTCAGGCCTGGAAGAACATCGACAGTGCAACACTGGTCCTCCGCGCAGTAGTGTCCAAACAATTGGCTCAGCTCGAAGCCCGCTCCGAGAAAATGGTTGTCGTCAACGAGCGTGTATTTCACGCCGGCAGGCGCGAGCGAAGATGGAAGCTGCGGCTCCCAAATGCGCTCCGCAAGCCACGCCCCTTTCGGCCGCCCGCCAAAATGCTTCTCCACATAATCGGCCAACCGCGTGATCTGCTTTTGCCGATCGGACAGAGGAATGGCGATGAGGATCGGCTCGTAATATCCGCCGCCCACGATTTCGATTTGCCCGCGTTCCACGAGCCCGCGCAATCGGTCGAAATATTCAGGGTGTGCGCGTTCCATCCATTCGAGCAGCGATCCCGTATAGTGCAAGCCGACGCGAACGGAAGGATGTCGCGACAAGACTTCGATGAATGGCAAGTATGATTGCGCGTAGGCCCGCTCGAGAACGTCTTCAAAATTTCCCACCGGCTGGTGCGCATGAATCAGAAGAGTGAGTTGGAATTTCGGCACCGACGGAACCTCGCTGCAGCCACTCCAGAATAACCTGATTCGAGCGAAGTTCCATACAGCGGCCACACTAGATGCCCGTCACCGACACGTTACGCGACATTTTTGCTGAATCCAAACCGCCCCGGCAAGCCGGGGCTTATGAAAGCGGCGGCAAGCCGCCGCACTCCACATGAGCCGAGATTAAAGTCGGCTTATTAGCGCCCGCGCCACGCCCGCTCCCGCAAACTGCGCAAAGCGCTCGCCCAGACGCGCCATTGCTGCCTCAACTCCAGAATCCGCCGCACCTTCAGGCGCATAAATCACAACGAGAATTTCGCGCGCCGATTCCGTGATCATGGTTCGCGTGGAGTCGCTGATTGGGCTTCCAAACGGTCCGTCGGGATCCGCTAAAACCGGCCGGCCCTCGAGATGCCACATCTTCTTCCCGATTCCTTCATACATTTCGCCGGGCGCACCATGCCGCAACGCGATTGGCGCACGAATGCGCGCTCGATCGTAACAACCGTAGGGCCAGCCTGTTTCAATGGAGCCCAAATTACAAATATCCACGGCGTTCGAAACTCGGTAGAGTCCCCTGCCCTGCACCACGCGCCTCAGCAATGCTTCCGATGACGGCCGGTATTTCGATGGATCCATTCCCCATTCGCGAAACATCGCCCGCACTGCTCGAATGGCAGGTGCCTCCGCGAGGCTTTCGACTGTGAACTCGTTGCGCTTCCGCTCCGAAACTTCGTCCATCAATTTCGCCAGCGCCATATCAACCGGGACGACACTCAGTCCATCGGCCTCTACCACACCCAGCTTCACACCCGGCAATTCAATCCGAATTTCCATTCTCGTCCGCGTCTCCGCGCTGATATCGTTATCACGTCAAGACAGCCACGATTCTATCGAGATTTGAGCGACCTCACGATGAAATCCGCGGAGCGAGAAAAGAAATTCGAAGAGGGGCTTGCACATTTCAACGCAAAGAAATTCTTCGAAGCCCACGAATTCTGGGAGGAAATATGGCTCGTGGAATCTGAGCCCGAGAAAACCTTCCTGCAGGGCCTGATTCAGGTCACCGCCGCCTTTCATCACCGCCAGCGTGGGAACCCGGAGGGCGTGGAGTTACTGCTGGCCGCAGGAATCGTGAAGTTGTTGCGCTTCCCCGCCGATCATCGCGGTCTAGCGATTGGCGAGTTACGGGAAAACGCCAAGCGATGGGCCCGGGCTGTGGGGATGGGCGACGATCTCGGCGAACAAGCACTGCCAAAACTCGGGCGGGCGGGACAATCCGCGCAACATCGCTCCGCCGCAAGCAAACGGCACTCGACTCGGCGGACTAAGGTTCGACGATAATCTGGCCTTTCATTCGCCCATGCCCCTTGCCGCACTTTTTACAACAGGAAAATGCGTAGGCTCCTGGCGCTTGTGCCGTAAATTCCAACGTCGCAGTGATATCTCTCGTCAACTTCAGGCAATCATCCCCATAGGTGAACGACAATCCCGGCGGCGTATTCGGCTGGCCTCCCTCCGGAAAGGGATTGATGTGAATTCCGTGCGTGCGATCGACGGAAGTCACTTTCAGCTGAATCTTCTCGCCGGCCTTCATGTGGATCACGGGCGGGGCAAACTCAAAATTCTTGGCGGTCACTTGAACAATTCGCGGTGGCTTCTCGGGAGGTTTCTCTTGCGCCTGCACGAATGATGGCCACGCAACGAGAGCAATAAGCAGCGCGAGTATCCAGCGGCCAATTTTTATTTTCAAGACATTGCCTCCGCAAGCGAGCTTACGTGCTTCAAGTCAAGAAGGTGTGTTGGTTCGGCCTGAAATGGAAAGAGGACGCTCTCCGTTAGTGAGTAATTCCACGCTTCGGGCGGAGATTTTCAAGGCATCGGTACGACCACCAAGCTATCCCTCAGCATGGTTGCGTCCCCGCAGAGCCCGCTTCCGTTTCGCCCGGCAAGGTCATTGTAGCTCCACGTAGCTCCACAATGCCCATCCGTCTCAACTTCCGGTTACCCCGTCATCCGACCGAACGACCCCGCTCGAATACTTACTCTGGAGGAGGGCAGGCAGGGCAGCGGAGCGCGGGACCCGTGCTCGGTTGCAACACGTTGCCAGGCCGACTCTATTTGTACTTCGAGTGCCCTGGCGTTGGCGTCGCATTCTTCAGCGCGTTAGCGGCTCGGCGCACATCGTCGTTTGTGAACACCGCAAAAAGGAACGGCTGTGATTCGAGGAAATGAGCCAGGTCACGCAATGTCAGACCAAGATAAGACAGCCGGTCCTCATCGACGAAGATCTGGCCGTTTTCCGGCTCGAAGGATGTAATTAGCTGCTTCGCCGATGGATCAAACTTATCGTGCAACAGGTCTACGATCGATGGAGCAAAGTGCCGACGATCCGGCGACGATGGCTCCGATGGCATGCCATGGTCCACGGTCACCGCAAGGAGATAGTCATTCCCAACCTTTGCCTCTAACACACTCAGCATCCGCTTCAACTGACGATCCATCTCGCCGAGCGTGACGCGAAGCTCGTCTGAATCCGGGCCGTACTTGTGGCCCACGAAATCCGCGCCTTTGTAGTTCAGCAGAATGAGATCTGGAACGTTGTCTTCGCCGAGCGGCTCTCGCTCAATCATCGCGGCCATCGCATCGACTTCGAATGCGGGAAACAGAGCCGAATATCGCACCGCCTCGGTCGAGTCGATTTTGTGCCCCATCCACTCTCCGCTCGCCGGCCACAGTGTTCCAGCGTTCCGATCCTTCAGATATGCAGGCAGCCGGAAACAGTTAGGGTTGGTGTGCCAGTTGCCAGTCTGTTGATCGTAGCTGGCGAGCACGACTGCCGTTCCATTCAACTGACACGCTCCATGCCCCGCGAGCGGCGTCGCCGCTCGGTCAATGCTGCCCTGTGCCAATATGATCGCGCGACCAGCCGTCG
The DNA here is from genome assembly GCA_963721825.1 of uncultured Acidobacteriota bacterium. Taxonomy (GTDB): domain Bacteria; phylum Acidobacteriota; class Terriglobia; order Acidiferrales; family UBA7541; genus Palsa-295. Next base: position 132,014 of record CAVRLE010000010.1, read on the forward strand.
CGAATTGCCAGACGTCTGCCAGCGTCAATGCCATCAGATCTTGCGGCATTCCTTCAGCGAAAAAATCGTGTCGTCGGCGCTGCCCGCTCTCGTACACGCTGACACCTGTGATTCCGTGTACGCGAGGGTCGGCCCCGGTCGAGAGCGTCGAGTGCCCAACGGCTGTGTTGCTCGGAAGATAGTTAACCTGCGCTTGAGTGAACCAGGCACTACGCTGGCGCAGGGCGGTGAGCGTTGGCATGGATGCGCCGTAGCGATCGAAGTAATCCCGGCGCATGCCATCCAGGACAAGCAGCATGACCACTCGTGGTCGAGCGAATCCTGTGCGCAAAACCGGTAATACACGGCCCGTCGTCGTGGGAGGCATCTGCACGCCAAGCGCGGCCGCAAGGGTTGGCGCAACGTCCTGCTGCACGGCCGGAGTCGAGTACCTTCCCGTTTTCACCGCGGGCCCCGCAAACATCAGCGGAATCGCGACGTCATACGTCCACGGCGAACCATGCATGTACGCTATGTCAGGCCGCGTGATGAAGTCGCCTTCGCGCGGCACGATCAGGAGTTGGCCGCTTCGTCCCGGGAAGTATGCCCGAGCAAACATCTCTAAGAAGCGCTGGCGCGTCGCAAGAGCGGTTGCATCGGCTGGTGCTGCACGTTGGATCCGAGGTGCGTCGCTCCCAATCGATCGGTTGACTTGCTGGCTCGACACCGTCAGAGTCATCGCGAATAGGGTCAGGGTGATAGCGATCCGCGATCCTACTTTGCGCATGCGAGCACCTTTGGCTGATTAGAGATTGTAAAACTCTACGCTGATTCTGAGTTTCGTTAACCAAGGATCTCGCGAGCGGCCGTGTAACGGGTTGGCTGGAGTCCCCAACCTTCTCTTCCGGCGTGTAGTGCTTCCGTTGCTTCTTCATGTGTTCGCTCCGTTATGTTAACGGATGAACGCTTTCTCCATTTCCAGCTGAGGCAGGACAAAGGGAACCCTCAGCTCCATGAGGTCTCGTTCCAGTTTGGTTGACACACACCAGCCAGCTATGGAACGCTGCTTGAGGAGACCATCATGCCTCTCGAGCGCGAACAAATCACAGATGCCCTGCGCCAATGCTTCGATCCAGAAATTCCCGTCAACATTGTAGATCTTGGCCTGATTTACGATGTGCAAAACGATCCTGAAGGAAACGTAAGAGTGAAAATGACGCTCACGTCGCAAGGCTGCCCTTCCGCGCAGGCCATCCCCGAGCAGGTGCGGCAGCGCATTGCCGCGATTGAAGAAGTTCGGGACGTGAATGTCGAGATCGTCTGGGAGCCGGCCTGGAATCCCGCGATGATCAGCGAAGCCGGCCGCAAAGCGCTCGGCATCGAGCCCGAAGCGTAGGCATCCATCTCCGAAAATAAAAAGGGCGGCGAATCTCGCGACTCGCCGCGCCAAAAAACGTTGTAATTCCCCCGCTGCAGGACGAAACGCCCGCTGCCGTTTACCTTACGCCTGCTTATTCGTGTACCAGTCCGCGTTGATCGGCGTAAAGTTCGCCCACTTCTCCGGCAAATCTTCCAGCGCGAAAATGGCGGTCACCGGGCAAACCGGGACGCAGGCGCCGCAGTCAATACACTCCACTGGGCTGATGTAGAGCTGCGTTTCCGCCTCGAAATCCGGCTCGTCCTTGCGCGGGTGGATGCAGTCCACCGGACAAACGTCGACGCACGCCGTGTCCTTGGTTCCGATGCAAGGCTCTGCGATTACATAAGCCATTTCGTTTTCTCCTGGATAAGGGCTGTCTTCCTCACAGAATCACTGCCATCCTGCCCACCGTACTCTAAACATTTTTTATATCATCATTCCAACAGAGGCACAAGTATGCCTCGCAGCTACCGTTTTGCGCCGGAAATTCGGTTCCGAGGTCCTGCGAAGAGCCTTCGATATGCGGCGATCAGGTGGCGCAATGCACTACCGAAGTTGCTGTGGCGGCGTCTAACCCGCTAGAATGTTTGACGTGAAGACGAAGCCATTCAAATGGTCGCAATCGTTCGTGGTGCTTTTGGTGGTGGTGCTCGCGCTTATAACGGCAGGCGTCTCGCATTCTACTCCGGCGCAGTCGGCCGCCGCTAAACCCGCTCCTAAATCCGGCAAACCCGCTACAGCCGACTTGCCACTGATTGACCTCGCCGGCTACAACCAGGTGCTGGCGAAATACCACGGCAAGCCACTCGTCGTGACATTCTGGGCCACCTGGTGCGAACCCTGTCGCGAGGAATTTCCGTTGCTCGTCGAGCTGCAAAAACAGTACGCGCCGCAGGGCCTCGCGATTTTTGGCGTCAGTCTCGACGATGATGCCGACATGAATCTCGTGCGCCGCTTCCTCGCGCGCAATCAGCCCGGCTTTTCCAATTATCGCCAGAAGCCTGGAATCGATGTGGACGCTTTCTATCGCGGCGTGAATCCGGCCTGGACCGGCACGATGCCAGAAACAATTTTCTATGGGCGCGATGGGCACATCATCGGCCACTTCGTCGGCGGGCAATCTCGCGCTTCATTTGAAGAAGGAATACGCCAGGTGCTGGCAAGTTCAGGCGCGCAGGCAAGCGGTCACTAGGCTACCAGTTACTACCGGACCGCGGCTTCGGTTCGGAATTCGTCCAGCCACACTAATCATCCCTTCGGAGGTCTCCGATGCTTCAAACTCGCGGAAATAAAGTCACGTGGCTTGGCCATTCAGCGTTTCGCATCACCACTCCTACCGGCAACGTGATCTTGATTGATCCGTGGATTCAATCGAATCCCATGACTCCCGAGGCGCTCAAGAAAATCGAACGCGTCGACACAATGCTGATAACGCACGGCCACTTCGATCACATCGCTGACGCCGTCGAACTTGGCAAGAAATTCAAACCCCGTGTTGTCGGCATTTATGAAACATGTGTCTGGCTCGAGTCCAAGGGTGTCTCCAATACTTCGGGCATGAACAAAGGCGGCACGCAAAAAGTTGGTGAAATTGAAGTCACCATGGTGCACGCATTCCATTCCTGCGGCATTCAGGATGGCGACAAGATCGTTTACGGCGGAGAAGCCTGCGGCTACATCATTCGTTTGCCCGGCGGGCTCACCGTATATCACTCGGGCGACACCGCCGTTTTTGGCGACATGAAAATTATCGGCGAGCTTTACGCGCCGGACGTCGCGACGCTGCCCATAGGCGATCACTACACAATGGGCCCGCGCGAAGCGGCGCTCGCCGTCCGGCTGCTCAACGTCCGCCACGTAATTCCCATGCACTTCGGCACGTTCCCAGCGCTCACGGGCACGCCGGATGCATTGCGCGAGCTCACGCGCGACGTTCCCAGCCTGGAATACCACGTAATGATGCCGGGTGAAACGCTAGGCGAAGAGAAATCCGCAAGCGCGAGATAGATTTTATGGCTTTAGGTAGCCCACCTATTTAGAGGTGAAGCTTTTCCCCGATTCGTGCACCTCGGCGACAAAGGCGCACGGTTCGTGCGACGCACTCCGGAGGAACCGAATGGCCGGCAAAATCCTGAATTCGAACGTCGAAAAATATCTCGAATCCCTGCTGCCCAAACGCGACGCCGTCCTCACCGAGATGGAGCGTTACGCCAGGAAACACGACGTGCCCATCATCGGGCCGGCTTGCGGGCGGTTGCTCTACCTCCTCGCGCAGACCGCAGGCGCAAAACGGATTTTCGAAATGGGCTCTGCCATTGGTTATTCCACAATCTGGCTTGCGCGAGCTGCAGGACCGGGTGCGGAGATTTACTACACAGATGGCAGCGCGGAGAATGCGAAGCTCGCGGGACAGAATCTAAATCGTGCTGGTGTGAGCGACCGCGTTCAAATACTTGTGGGCGATGCGCTCATGCTTCTCGATGAAATCGGCGGCCCGTTCGACCTCATCTTCATTGACGTCGACAAGCATCAATATCCCAAAGCGATGCAAAAAGCGGTTGCGCGATTGAAGAGCGGCGGACTTCTCATCACTGACAACGTTCTTTGGTCCGGCCGCGTCACGGCGAAAACGAAGGACATCCGCACGAGCTCGATTCAGCAATTCAATCGCCTGGTCTATTCGTCGGACGAGCTTTTTCCCGTCATCGTACCGCTGCGCGATGGCGTAGCTGTGTGCCGCAAATCCTGATTAGCAGGGTCAGTGTACTCAGCGACCGGTTGTTTATTGGGTTGGCGGTTGAACTGTGAGCGGCGCCGTCAATTTGAAATGCAGCCGAGTCTCGGCAGGAATTGTGATATCGCGCTTTCCGGTGAACGCAGTGCCCGCGGTTCCCGCGCCTCCACCTGCTAGCGCGCCAATCGCCGCGCCTTTTCCTCCTCCTGCCAATCCTCCGACGATCGCGCCAAACGCCGCGCCTCCGCCGGCGCCAATCGCTGTGCGCTTGCCGCGGCCCTTGATGGTCTCTTCGAACTCAGACGTTTGAATCGAGTACGGCTGTCCGTTTACGGTGATCGAATCGAGCGTCAGCGCCAGCACGGCTCCGCCTTTCACGCGACCGGCCGAGTCAGCGTGCACAACCGTTCCTTTCGCTCGGGTGCCCGCCGGTAGAACGGTCACGCCGTCCACACTAATCGGCGCAGCAAGCGATGCGGCGAACGGATCGCCGTTGTTGTTTGTCTTCGAGCTGACGGTCTGGTCGATCGTCACTGTGAGGAGAGTTCCTGCCGGAATCACTACCGGGGCAGGAGCTGGTGGCTGCGCCGGTTGGCTGGGCGTGGTGTTCGCTGCAGGCGCGCCAGAGGCGGGCGAATTGGCGGCAGATGAATTGCCGGCTGGGGCGTTCGCTGCGGGAGCGCCGCCAGTGCTGCCGGAACTGGAATTTGGATTTGATTTATTGCATCCGCCAACCGCGAGCAGGACGCCGATCACGAGCCATCGGACAGCTGTGCCAGTTCTCATTTTGCACCTCAGTTTGCCGAGCGAAATGAACTGCGGAGAAGTTTGGGCTACCGCGCTTGCCTATTCTAATTCCGGCACACAATTATCACAACGATTTGCTGCGGCAATTCTCGCCCGCTCGAGTGGCCACGATGACGCCGTTCTCGTCGTGGGACTTTTTGCTTTAAGCCGCATCACTCGTTGATTTCGGCAACAAATTGCGCAAGAAGAACGCCAGGTTCGCAGGCCGTTCCGCGAGCCGCCGCATAAAATAGGGAAACCAGTCCGTGCCAAACGGAATATAAATCCGCAAGCGGTAACCTTCGCGCACCAGTTGCTGTTGCAAATCAGTGCGAATCCCATAAAGCATCTGAAACTCAAACTGGTCGCGCCCGATATTCTTTTCGCGCGCAAAATCCTTCGTTGCCTGAATCATCGCGGGATCGTGGGTCGCAATCCCGTGATAAATTCCGCTGGGCAGCAGCAGCTTCATCAGCTTCACGTAATTCGCGTCCACATCGGCTTTCTCGGGAAACGCGATTTCCGGCGGCTCTTTATACGCGCCTTTGCAAAGCCGCATCCGGCAGCCGACGCGCAATAGATCCTGCACGTCCTTCTCAGCGCGGTAAAGATAGGCCTGCATCACTGTGCCGACGCCGGTGTATTTCGCCCGCACCCGCTTCGTCAATTCCACAGTGCGCTGTGTGTACGCTGAGCCTTCCATATCGATGCGCACAAAGTTTCCCAAGTCTGTCGCATGCGCCACGATTCTTTCCACGAGTTCCTGGCAAAGCGATTCGCCCAAGTCCAATCCCAGCTGCGTCAGCTTCAGCGACACATTCGCGTTCAAATTCTCGCGCGCAATACGGTTGAACATCGCAATATATCCATCCGCAGCGTCACGGGCCCCCGCCTCATCAGAGACGTTTTCTCCGAGCAAATCGAGACTTGCCGAACGTCCTGCCGCATTGAGCACGCGCGCAGCTTCAATCGCATCGTCAAGCGTCTCCCCAGCCACAAATCGCCGCGCCACGCGCCGGCTCACACCATTGCTCATGATGAGCGGCGCGAGCCGCTTGCTTTCGGAAAGTTTCAGAAGGAGTGCGCGCATCAGCAGAAAAGGCGCTTCTTTCGGCGGGAGGATAATGCAGCGATTCTCATGCGCTGGGAATTATGCCGTGAACCCCAAGATTTCACTAGCGATGGTTACAACTTGTTTTTTCCGAGAAACTTCTCTGCATCCATCGCCGCCATGCAACCCGACCCTGCGGCCGTGATCGCTTGCCGGTAATGGTGGTCCTGCACATCGCCCGCCGCGAAAACGCCTTCCACGTTGGTCTTCGGCCCGTCGTGCGTGGTCAAGTAGCCGTCCGCGTTCATGTCCAGCTGACCCTTAAAGATTTTGGTGTTCG
>CAVRLE010000011.1:0-178081 GCA_963721825.1 uncultured Acidobacteriota bacterium
GCCCGAGGTTCACGCCCCGTTGTATAATCCCCAGCCAACACGTCGTAAAAATAGAATCCCATCAGGAGCCCACATGCGAATCCTCCGCCCCCTCGCACTCGTCCTAATCGCATTCGTCGCGCGCCCAGCCTTCCCCCAAGACGCCCCCGCCAAGCGCCTCACCAATCAAGACATCATCGAAATGACCAGCCTCAACCTCTCCGACGACGTCATCATCGCCAAAATCCGCAGCGCCACCGGCGCCGACGCCTCCAAATTCGACACCACCGTCGACAGCCTCAAAGCCCTCAAAGCCGCCGACGTCTCCGACGCCGTCATCAAAGTGATGATCAACCCCGCTCCCCGCCGCCTCCGCCCGTAGTCACCACCGCCGCCCCCATGACCCTCGACCCGAATTTTCCGCCACCCGAAGTCGGCGTCTATTGGAAAGACGGTCCCACCTTCGTCTTCATCCAAGGCGCCGCCCTCTCCCGCACCAAAGCCGGCGGACGCGCTGCCAGCTTCGCCACAGACGGCATTCGCGGCCAGCACTGGGACGCAGTCCTCGAAGGCCCCGCCTCGAAAAATCATGTGAAGGATCGCCGCCCGATTTTTTATCTGTATGTTCCGGATGGCTCGAGCGCCGCCGACTACGCCCTGATCAAACTCCAGAAAAAAGGCGACCGCCGCGAATTTCAGGTAGGCTCTTTCGGCGGCATCGGCGGCGGCAAATCCGGCGTGAAGAAAGACAAGGAAGTTTCTTGCAGCTCCGAACACGTCGGCATCAGAATGTACAAAATTACCCTCAACGAAGACCTCAAACCCGGCGAATACGCCTTCTTCATGGGCACAGGCTCCCAGGCCAACATGTCCTCAGGCCGCGTCTCCTCCTCCTCAGGAGGCGCAGCCAGCGGCCGCGTCTTCGACTTCAACATCCCCGAGTAGCCGCTTACTGCACGCTCTTCGTCGGTGGCGGAACGACAAATGGGGGCACCGCGTTTCCGAATCGGATTGTTCCGAATATCCTCAGCACGAGTTCCTGCTGAATGGACGTAAGGTCTTGGCCGAACAGAGAGAGTTTATTTGAGCCAAAGGCTCTTGGGAAATAGATGCCGGTGACTCCGTGGCCCGGCAGCTTCGGGTTAACTATTTTGGCGGAAAGCCCTCCGACCGACTTATAAACGACGACATACGCAGGTTCCTTCTCTTCCTGTAAAGGGTTCGAGTATCTGCCAAAATCAAACTTGAGGACGATGCCGTCGCCAGTGACTCCCCGACGTAAGAGTCAATGCCCTGTAACTGGCGAAACTGCCAGCTCGAAGGAGCAAAGACAGAGAAGGCTACTGCGTCGACCTTGCTCCAACCGCTCGGAACCGCGGCATCAGTAGCCTGTTGCTCGTGTGCGTGATAAGCACAGGCCACAGTAAGCGTGCCGATAAGCAGTACGGCACAAATGGAAGTGGACAATCGCATTCTTGTGTCTTTCCGTTACTTAAGATTCCTACTTGGGCGGCCCAACCCTATCCGCTCCATCTTCGTGGTTTCCACAATTGACCGAGCACGGAATGGATTATACCACTCAGGTAATTTGCCTCGAATCCGCTCTTGGCTTTGGCCGGGGGTGCCCACCCTTCTGCGAAGGGTGGGACGGGGTTGACTTGATCTCGAAGCCGAACTCGTAAGCGAGCTATTGGATTACGAATCTCCAATTCATCACCTTCGGTAATCGGACTGGTAGAATACCCAACGTTTATGAATCCAGGTTGTCAATTGGCACGTCTACTTTGTGGACGCGGAGGCTCTTAGCTGTCAGTCAATACTTAGTCTTACGGATTTGGAGGTGTAACCAATGGTTGGGTCTTCCGATCTGCGAATGACGAGAATTCCGTTCAGCCACGGAGCCGGCCATATCCCCGCACTCGGCTTTGGCACTCTGATTCCCGACCGAGCCGTGACGATCACTGCCACCAGAGACGCCCTCGAAGCCGGATTCCGCCACTTCGATTGCGCGGAACGGTACGGCAACGAGCGGGAGGCAGGCAGCGCATTGCAGGCAGCACTTGCCGCGGGAGCGATCGCGCGCGAAGACATTTTTGTCACGACAAAGCTGTGGAATTCCAATCACCGGCCCGAGCGCGTCGAACCGGCTTTCGAGGCGAGTCTGGATAGACTCGGGCTCCAGTATCTCGATCTCTACCTCATTCACACTCCCTATGCATTTCAACCCGGGGACAATCAGGATCCGCGGGATCAAAACGGCAATGTGATTTACGACCACGACGTGACTTTGTTCGACACCTGGAAAGCGCTGGAGACTCTCGTGGACCACGGCAAGTGCCGGGCCATCGGGCTTTCGGACGTAAGTTTGAACGAACTGCAACCCATCTATGAATCAGCGAGAATCAAGCCCGCCGTGGTCCAGGTAGAATCACATCCGTACCTTCCGGAAACGGAGCTATTGGAATTCTGCAAAGAGACGGACGTTGTGTTTTTGGCTTTTGCACCGTTAGGACATGGAACGCACCCGGGGCCGCTCGAAGATCCAGTCATTTTGGCTATCGCCGCGCGAGTTGGAAAGACGCCGGCCCAGGTGCTGCTGGCTTGGGCCGTGCAGCGCGGCACAGCCTTACTTACCACGCCAAAGAGTGCGGCCCGAGCGCGAGAGAATTTCGACATCTCCGCACTTCCGCAAGACGCGCTTGACGAAATCAATCGAATCCAAACCAGACAGCGACTGAATACAGTGGTAAAAACCGGCGTGCCGGGTTTCATTCCACAAGGGAGATGAACAAGCCAGATGAACACGAACGCGAAACCGCAACTAGATAGTGCGAGGTGCCAATGACGAAACTGACGAGCTTTCAAGCCGACATTCGCCCCCTGTTTACGGAGCGAGACATTGAAGGCATGAAAACGGGGTTCAACCTGGCCAGCTATGATGACGTCAAAGCGCACGCGCCCGCCATCTACGACCGCATCCGGGGAATCGGTGGCGCGTTAATGCCGCCGCCACCGCCAAGAGGAGAAGGTCGCTGGCCTCAATCTCGCATCGACCTATTCGCAAAATGGATGGCAGACGGATACCAACCGTAGGCGAAGCCATCTGATAATTACGCGGCTACCACATCCTTCGCCGGTCCCGCCAGGGGTGGGGACGGGTTTGCCTTGCTGCCCCGACCTGAGGCTCTAGTCACCCACGGTAGAATACCCAACACTCATGAATCCGGATTCAATCGCGATCGTCGATTGTCACGTCCACTTTGTGGACGCGCAAGCTCTCAGCTATCAGATCTTCCAGCAACGAAGCGCCAGCTTCGAGGCCATAGTCGGCGACTACAGCGCTCTACCCAGACGCTATCTTCCTGAGGACTACCTGAACGACACCCGCGGCTTTAACGTCGCCAAAATCGTTTGCGCTGAGTTTATGTCCGACGATCCCATCGGTGAGGTTAGGTGGGCACTAGCTCTCTCCAACGAGCACGGCTATCCGCAGGGGATGATCGCGCAGGCCGACTTCCTCAGCCCCGACGTCGCTAGAGTGATCGACTCCTACGGCTCTATTCCGCGCCTCCGCGCCGTTCGCCAACATCTCGCTTTAGATCCGCAACCGATGCAAAGCAGCTTGCCGCGCGGCCGGACGTCCTGGCTGACGATGTTTGGCGAGAACGGCTCGCATTGCTGCGCAAGTATGATCTGCGATGCGAGATAGAGCTCCGCTCTCCCCAGCTACCGGGTTTTGCGGCCGCGGCCAGGTCCTATCCGGACATGCAGTTCATTCTTCCTCTGATGGGCTGGCCAATCGATGTCACGAATGCAGGATACCGCGCATGGAAGCGCGACATGAAAATGCTGAGCGGCTGCAAAAATGTCGCGGTCAAGATATTCGGGATGGAATGCATATTCGGTCTGCAATGGACGATCGACCAGGTCCGTCCCTGGATCCTCCACACAATCGATTCCTTCGGCCCAGAACGCTGCATGTTCGCCAGTCACATGCCCATCGCCAAACTCTCTCGCAGCTTCCAAGACCTCTACGGCGCCTACTTCGACGTCGTTTCAGATTTCACCGGCTCAGACAAGCAAAAGCTATTTCACGACACAGCCTCCACGATCTACGGGCTGTAGACGGGTTGATCTGACAACCCGCGCCTACAAACCCCTGCTCGCAGACCCGAGCAGGGTTTTGGCTTGCGCTAGCTCGGGGCGATCGGAGCGGATGCCTTCGCAATTCTTCAGCAGTTGGGTGTAGTAGCTGCTCGCTTTCTCTTTTTGCTGCACCTGCGCGGCGGCTTGCGCAGCGCCGTAGAGACCGTTGAAGCGATTGGGGTCGGTGCGCAGAGAAATTTCGTATTCGGTCAGCGCTTCTTGCGGACGCTTCAGGTCGAGCAGCATGTCGGCAAGCATTTCGCGGGCGGGCAGTTCAGTTTCGGCTTTGCCGGATTTGTCCTGGTGATCGGCAACGGCTCGCAGCCGTCGAACCGCATCCTCGGAGTTGCCCGCAGCGTAAGCCGCCCACGCCCGCACCAGTTCGTGCTCGTCCTTCAGGCCCTCGACGAGGTAGGGTCGAGGACCTTTGCGCGTGGCTTCCAGAAGTTCGTCGTAATGCTTCAGCGCATCTTGTGCGGCGGCTGCATCGTGAAGATGCCCGGCGGCAATGGCGCGTCCCCAGTATGTGACGAGCTGAACCTGGGACGGTGCGCCGGCGATGGGTTGCAGGGCTAGCGCTTCTTTCCACTGGCGGCGATCGAGAGCGTACTTCGCGGGTCCCTCCGTCTGACGCGCCAGCAAATAATTCTCAAATTCGTGATCCATTTGTTCGGGCCGAATCGCTGCGACCTGCTCCATAGTCGCCTTGGCGCTGGCGTCGTCGCCAATTTGCATGTACGCGTATTCGAGGAAGTCCAGGGAATGCACTTTGTGGTGCATCACGTGATGATGCTCGGCCATACCATCGGCGACGCGAATCGCGGCAAGGTTGGAGTTGATGTCGTCCTGCCAAAGCCCCAGGCGCGCGAAGATGTGCGAAGGCATGTGCACGGCGTGAGGGGACGACGGCGCGATGCTGGCATATTTGCGGGCTGCAGAAAGCGCCAGACTGGCCATCGCTGGATTGTCACAGCTATGGATGATGTAGTGCGCGATGCCCGGATGATTTGGGTGCTCGTCGTAGAGCTTGTTTAGGATTGCAACGGCGGCTTTGGCGTTGGTGAGATTGGGATCGCGCTCGGGACCTGAGGCCAGAAGCGAGAGCGCATAGAAGATGGCAGCTTCCTGGTCGTTGGGATTACGCTCTTGCACGCCTTGCATCGCTTTCGCGTAAGCGTCGGCGCGCTGATTGTGGTCGAGTTTATCCGTCTCAGAGTAAAAGACGGTAAGCGCCAGGATGTAGTCGCGTTCGCGGGCGGTTGGCGGCTGGAGGGAACGCGCTTTAGCAAGAAGCTCGGCGCCTTGCGCGAGGTCAGCTTTGTCGGGGCGACCCCACAGCTCGTGATACAAAGTCATTGCCTGTCCCCAGTAAGCCATAGCGCAGCGCGGATCTTTTTTGGCCACCTCCTCGAATTGCGCATCGGCGATTTCGTACTCAAAGGAATGCAGCAGTGCGACACCACGCTCGAATTGCGACCGAACTTCGGGAACGCAGGAAGTGGCAAATGAGACGCTGCCGACTCTTTCGTCGACGTCGTGATGGTGCTGCGGCTCCTGAGCAGCGAGCGAAAGTGGTGCGAGCGCCAGAGTGCCAATGAGAGCGCGAAGAGCGAATTTTACGGCCTTCATGATGACCCCAATGTGAGACTTAGAAGCGTATTCACGGCAACAGGGGATGTCAACGCGTGGCCCCGATTCGGCGGCTGGGCCACCCGCCAACATCTATCCGGTTCGGTCCCAGTTCGGGCTCGAGTTCTGACAGTTTGGCAGGATGGCGCATACCTTTTTCTGCATCTTCCATCTGAAACAGTCATCGGATGTTGAGTGTCACATTAGATTCCACTTACACGCGGAATGACGACGAATCCATCATCTATACCAAGATCTAATTTCAATCATTTCGGTGATGTGACGTTTTTCACCATTCACAACATGAGGCATGAAGTAGAACCATGAGAGTTGAACTCTTTCCTCCCGACTCTGACACAGCGCCGCGTCATTGGCTACGGCATGATCAGGCTTTCGCAATGATGTTGCGGCCTGGCTCAATTGAGTGGGGCTCGAAGCGTTCCGCGCTGGAAAAGTTCGACTACGCGGCGGGCGACCTAGCACTGTGTCATCGTCATGTGGGCGAGTGGGTTGGACTCATGAACGTGCCGCACCTGCAGCTCGGCATTTCCGATGCGGCTCTGATGGCCAGCTCTGACGGAGCCTACGGCGAAGTAGAACTGCACCCTTCACACAAGTTTGCGGACCCGCGCCTGAGTGCGATGGTTGCGGCCGTTGAAGTAGAAATGTCAGCCGGCTTTCCGAGCGGGCGGCTTTTTCTGGATTCTGTCGAACAGGCAATGGCCGTAGCGCTCGTCAAGGGCCATGCGGTAAGGCACCGTCCTATACAGATGTACAAAGGCGGACTAGGCTCAGCGCGCTTACGAAGGATTAAAGAGTTGGTCCATGCGAAGATGGAAAACGATTTGAGTCTCGACGACATGGCGCAATCGGTAGGATTGAGCACAGCTCATTTCGCACGGATGTTTCGCAAGTCAACAGGCCACACCCCGCATCAATTTGTTCTGCGCCAAAGGCTTGAACGTGCTAAAGCAATGTTGCTCGATCCCGATGCGCGAGTATTGGACGTGGCCGTGGCCTGTGGCTTCAAGACCCAGCAGCACTTTGCGCAGGTTTTTCGTGATGTTTGGGGGATTAGCCCGACAGAGTATCGCCAGAATCTCGTCGGCTCGCACGCTGAACTTCACTCGCACGTTGCCGTTTAACGTCCAGCCTAGTCCGGAATTCGTAACCCGTCGCTCCTTGCACCCGCGTCAGCGCTGTATCCTGCGGCAATAATTCTTACTCGGCCAATCCTGTAGTTCATTCGGACCCGCCCCGTTCCTTCAAGACAAACCCCACACCAACTCGTAAGTCGTTGGACTTCTCTCTCGCGAAGCATGAATTCAGCAGGATTCCGACCATCCCAGCACAAATCCGCACAAGTCCATTCCCGATCTGCAATTTACTCACAGTTGTGAGCAGAGGTCGATCAACCGGCCGGGACTAAATCAACAAAGGAGGGACAGTCAAATGGAAGCAATCGGATTGTTAGTCACGCTCGAAGCGCTCGCAGGTAAGGAGGCTGATGCCGAGGCATTTCTGAGGTCAGCTCAACCACTCGCGCTGGATGAAAAGGCGACATTGAAATGGTATGCGATCAAGCTCGGGCCGGGAAAGTTCGGTATCTTCGACACCTTCGCAAATGAAGCGGGCCGCAATGCCCACTTGACTGGTGAGATAGCGAAAGAGTTGACGGCGCGGGCCAGCGAATTATTTGCGGTTCCTCCTCACGTGGAAAAAGTAGAGGTCCTTGCAAACACACCCTTAAAAGGCTGAGTGCGAGGTTCTACGGTCGATGCGAACTGGATGCTAAAAGGAGCTTAGAAATGGCAAATACGACAAAGACAGCAATTGTTACTGGTGCCTAGCAAGGCATCGGAAAGGGACTCGTCGAAGCGTTCCTGAAACGAGGTTACAGCGTAGTCGCAAACTCGCGAAACATTACCAGAGCAAATCCATTCCCGGCGACCGCGAATGTTGCACTCGTCGACGGCGACATCGGCGACCCTCGCACGGCCGCAAAGATTGTGGATGCTGCCGTATCCCGATTCGGCCGGATCGATGTGCTGATAAACAACGCGGGTATTTTTATTCCGAAGCCTTTCATAGAATACACAACCGAAGACTTCAACACTTTAGTCTCCACGACGCTCGCAGGCTTTCTCTACGCCTCACAGCTCTCCATAAAACAAATGTTGCGGCAGAGATCCGGCAGCATCGTCAATGTTTCAACCACCCTGGTTGACCAACCGATCGCAGGTGTAGGAGCGGCCGTTCAAATCATGGTGAAGGGTGCATTGCACGCGGTGACGCGCGCCCTCGCCATTGAATACGCGAAGGAAGGCATTCGTGTGAACACGGTAGCGCTGGGAGTGATCGATACCCCCATGCATAAACCGGAAACCCATGACTTTCTCAAAGGCCTGCACCCGGTTGGCAGAATCGGTGAAGTCAAAGAAGTCGTCGATGCGATTTTGTTTCTCACCGACGCCACGTTCACCTCGGGTGAAATATTGCACGTGGATGGCGCGGCGCACGCGGGCAAATGGTGACCGGAAATGGCCGTTAAGCTGGCGGGCTCAGACACCTGGGTTAACGCGCAATAAAGGAAAGGCGGAGCGAGATCGATGAAAACGGATTCGAAAGACAAAATCTTAAACGGTGATGGCTCTCGTCTTGTCACTGCCGAGCGGCGGTTGACTCAACTTGGCATCAAGCTTCCAGCGCCGCCCGAACCCTTCGGCATCTACGCGGAAGCGGTGCAGACGGGCAACCTGCTCTTTCTCACCGGAATGCTTCCCACTGTAGGCCGCGAAGCGAAATTCATCGGCCGCATCGGCGCGGAACTCGACGTGAAAACGGGGCGTATGGCCGCTTGCCTGGCAGCGGTCAACGCCCTCGCCGTCGCGCGGCAGCATTTGGGATCGCTCGACGAAGTTACGCGGATCGTCCGGCTCGGCGTATTCGTGGCCACTTCCGGTGATGTCCGCGATCAGCCGAAAGTCGCTGACGGCGCTTCAGAGTTGCTGCAGGACGTTTTCGGAAAAGACAAAAACCCGAGCCGGCTGGTGCACGGCGTAGCCAGCCTTCCGCTCGGCGTGCCAGTCGAGCTGGAGTTGATTCTTGAGGTATCCGCGTAATGACGCCCGGCGGAATAAGAACCGGCTCACATCAAGACTCGGAATCGATAAGGCGAAACAAGAATGACGCAGGACACTTCGCTTTTGATACCAAAGCAGATCAACTTGCCGCGCTTATAGGTCAGTTCAAGGAGACGCAGAAATGAGCACCGCCATTCGCGAAACATTGGCCGGTTCGAAATGGCCAAAGGAACAATATCTTGTGGGCAAAAACCTCGCACTACTGACAATTCGCCTGTTGGTGTCTGTAAACCTTCTGTATGCCGCCATCTTTCTTAAGTTTGCAGGAGTGCCAGATTCGGTAACCCTGTTCACGCACATGTTGCAAGCGGTTCACGGATTGGTATCTCAGCCGGTATTCAGGCTAGGGTCAGGAGTGTTCGAGACAGTGGTGGCGGTTCTGCTCCTCATCCCTAAGACAGCCAGATTGGGAGCGGGACTCACTGCTGCGTATATGACTGCCGTACTTCTAAGTCACATTTTCGTGCTGGGATATGGCTGGTTCTTTGTCGATGCTCTCGTGGTGATGCTGCTGGCTGTCATTTATCTTTTGGCTGGTAGTAACCCCGATCGTAGGTATTGAGGCGTCGGTCCGGATGATCACCAAGGCACCCGGCGCTGTGCATCCAGCCTCGGCCTTAGTCCTGACGGGGTGCCCCATCCTTCGCCGGTTCTGCGAAGGGTGGGATGGGTTGACTTGATCTCGATGCCGAAGCTCTTACCCACCGTTCAACTGGCGTGTGGAAGACCAAGCCCATCCTCAGCGTCTTCATTGACGTTCGGATGAGTGTTGCGAACAGGATTATCACTAGCTATCTCATTTCGAGATAGATGGTGCGAAGCGGACTTCTCAACATCTATCCCAAACGCTGATTGCCGCACGGACAGCTTTATTTCTCGATGTCGGAAGACCAGTTTAGAAGAACGGACGGAGGCGCGACTGTGGCCTCGTCCCGCTTCGTGGCAATCAGGAACCTCAGGCCGTCGCTCCTCACATCGTAAGAGAAAACGGCAAACGACGAAACCGGCTGCCGCCGTTGGGTCTGAAACAGCGCGACCGGAGAGCCGGATTTGAAATTGGCTCCCGTCGTCACCGGTTCTGCCATCATCTTTCCATCCGCCGACACGTAGAACAACTCCTTGCCGTCCTCCCGCCATCTCGGCTCCTGTCCTCCCGCGGTGGAAACCTGCCACTTCCCATCCGCACTCGGGAAGGGAGAAACGTAAATCTCCATACTTCCCGTTTCGTTCGAGGCGTATGCCACCCATCGGCCATCGGGAGAGAACTGCGCGTTCTGTACATTCCACTTTGACTGCACCAACGGCTTGGCCGCTCGGTCGGGCCAGGTTAGGTACCAGAGTTCGTTCCCCCTCCTGACCAGCACATACTTGCCGTCGCGCGACCAGTCCCACGCATTCACGGAGAAACCGGCGCCGAGATCGGCGATCTGTTCCGCTGAGCCTGAGCCATCGGCGTTCTTCAGATAAACCTGGTCTCCGAGTTGTCGGTTCCAACTGAATAGGATCTGCTTGCTATCAGGACTCCAAATCGGCGTCTGATGCGCCGATGGGTCAAACGTCAGCCGCGCTGGCTCAACCCGATCAGGTTCAAAGATCCAGATGTCAACGGTCCGTCCGTCCGGTGTGTTTCGGTCTACCGCAACGCGGCGTCCATCTGCCGAGAGGCGTATGTTGCCGTAGGATCCCGGACCTCCCACCGTTCCCACCGCCTTTCCGCTTCGGTCAAACCATGTCAGTTGCGAAGGCAGCGCGCCCGTTCCCGTTTGGGTGACCAGAATATCTCCGCTCGTGGCGCTGAAAACTGCCTTGTTTACAAGACGCGTATAGACAACCTCGTCGCTCAATGGGTGAGGCTCGCCACTTAGAACGTAGCTCCGCTTGTCGAACCGTTGCGCCACCAGTGTCTTGTCCCGCAGATACAGCAGATACCCCGGCTCTGCGTACGCCGCGTTTGCACTCGTGCTTACCACCAAGCGCTTTTCTTGCGAATCGAGGGTACCCATAAAGATTCCGTTATTTTCTACATGCCCCGTGAAGTTCGCTGCCAGATAAATAAAATGTTTTCCGTCCGGCAGGAACATCGGCCAGCGGTGGCTGGTTTCAAGTCGCGACGGGTCCGTCTTGGTTATTTCAACAGGAGAGCCGCCCGAGGACGGCACTCGAGACAATCCTTTGAATGAATCAGGGGTAAACACAATCACTCCATCCCGATTCCATGTGCCGCCGCGTCCATTGGGCGCATCACACAGCTCTTGGACTTGCCCCCCTGCCACATCCACCTTCTTGAGTTTGCCATCGGCGAAGAATCCGATGAATTTGCCGTCAGGTGACCAAAACGGATAGGAGGCTTCTTGCGTCCCAGCCAGCCAACTCGTTCGGCGGGCGCCGACTCCATACAGCCAGACCACGTAGTTGTTCGCTTCCGCGGAATACGCGACCATCGCCAGCGTGTATCCGTCCGAAGACAGCGCCAGGTCATTTGCAGCAAACGGAACGGAGGTGTGGAAATACATCGGGGGACGGTGCTTATTTCTCGCATTCCACACAGCCAACGCGGCTGCGATCAGCAATAGAAAGAAAGTTGCCGCCAGGACCCAACTTGCGCGCTCCCACATTCTACGCCCAGCTGGAAGCAGCACCGCTTCTCCAGCCTGCGAACCACTCTCCGCTATCCACTTCAATTCGCTCGCCAGATCACTCGCACTCTGCCAACGATCATCGGGGACTTTTGCGAGACACTTCTTAATCGCGTGGTCGAGCGCCAACGGCAGTAGCGGTTTTACCGCGCTGATCGGCACCGGCTCCTTCTCCAGGATCGCCGACGCCACGGTCAACTGACTTGTCCCCTCAAACGCTCGCTTTCCTGTGACCATCTCGTACAGCACAGCGCCTAGGGAAAAGATGTCGCTGCGCGCGTCTAGGTCCTTGCCTTCCACTTGCTCCGGCGACATGTATTGATATGTCCCAACGATCGTTCCTTCTTCCGTCACCGGAGACGCCGGCAAAGCCGACAAGGTTGCGACGCTGGCCAGGGGCGAAGCTGACTTGGCCAAGCCGAAGTCCAGTAGTTTCGCTCCCGCTGATGTCAGCATGATGTTGCTGGGTTTCAAATCGCGATGAATCACGCCACGGCGATGCGCTTTATCCACGGCGTCAGCAATCTGTACTCCAAACTCAAGTACTTGCTCGAGTAGTAGAGGCCCCTTTTCGAGCCGTTTCGTAAGCGTCTCGCCTTCGACGCATTCCATTACGAGATAATCGACCCCGTCCTGGTGGCCAACGTCATGCAGCACGCAAATGTTAGGGTGATTCAGGTTTGAGATGGTTTTTGCTTCGCGTTCAAACCGCTGCTTGCGAACTGGGTCCGAGGCGAACTGTGCGGGAAGAATCTTTACGGCGACAGTGCGCTCCAATCGCGTGTCACGCGCGCGATACACTTCTCCCATGCCGCCCGCACCAAGCGGTGCCAAGATTTCATAGGGCCCGAGGTGTGTCCCAGGAGCAAGAGGCATGAATGGCCGTGATTATAACCCCGCGAGGCGTTTGTCTGTTGCTTCCGGACCTCACGTGCCTGGTTAATGTGCTAAACGAATCCTCGCGCCGGGATAACTGTCGCGAACAGGGGTGGCTGTTGAAAAACTCGCCCGCTGGCAGGAGTTTTGATCTGGGGTGATTTTCCTGCGGGGTATCGCTTTCTTTTTTCTATCTCAGATCGGCACCGTGGCTGATTCTAGAGATCTGGATCTTAGGAAACGAGCCAGTCGTTTCAGGTTCTGGGCTGTAGCCGCGAGAAAGAACTGTTCGCGAACATGCTTCATTCTCCTCAAACGCACCCTGCGCAGTCCGATCTGGTTCTTCAACTCCGCAAAGAGTGCTTCTACTTTCCGGCGTTGGCGTTGCGCTGCCGCGAAAGCCGGAACGGTCGTTCGCTCTCGTGCCCGTTGTCGCGCCGCTTCGTGAACATGGATCGCGATCTGCCGATAGTGGCCGGTGGTGCACTGCGATTTCTGCGAGCACTCCCGACACCGTTTTCGCGTTGCCCTGTAGATATGGTTTCGGTTGCGCGGATTCACCCCAAGGTACGTTAGTCGCTTTCCTTCCGGACATTGATAGCTGTTCGTCTCGGCAACGTAGATGAACTTTTCGATCCCATACAAGTTGGTTTTGGGAGCAGGACTCTCTTTCACGCGAATATAGGGAGTGATGTTTCGTTCCTCAAACCAAGCCAAAAGCTCACCGTTCCCATAAGTCGTGTCGGCGGCAACCGACTGTGGGAAGCGCCCGCGTCTCTCCGCTGACCGTGTGATCATCTCGCGAGCCGCCGCACTTTCCTGGCTCAGTCGAGCGGATGTGGCCTGAACGCCAACAATTACGCAACTCTTGTTGTCGATCAGATAGTTGTTGAAGTACCCCAGCTCCGCCCGACGATCGCCCTTGGTTGAATAGGTTGAATCCGGATCCGTCGTCGATACCTGGTCTTGTTGATGGGCCGGCTCTTCGATCGGGTTTTCTTGCTCGAGGTCCGCCAAGTACTCGCGCACCGTGCCCTTCACGTGGGCCACTTCCGTCAACTGCTCCCGCGGGATGCGGCTCGACCGGCTGGCATTCGCGGGAATGAAGCTGCCATCCACGGACAGGTGCTCGCCCTCGACCAACCCAGCTTCCAAGCAGCGATCCACAATCTCTTCAAAGAGCCGCTGAAAGAGGTTCGACTCCTGAAAGCGTCCATGACGGTTCTTGGAAAACGTGGAGTGATGGGGAATCTCCTGATCGAAGCTGAGTCCGGTAAACCAGCGCCAGGCCAGATGCATCTGCAACTCCTCGACTAGCTTGCGCTCGCTGGTGACGCCATAGAGATAGCCGATCAGCAGGATGCGCAATAAAAGTTCCGGATCGATCGAAGGTCTGCCCGTATCGCTGTAGGAGTCCTTCAGCTTCTCACGAACGAAATCGAAGCTGATGTGTCGGTCCAGGAGACGCAGTAGGTGGTTTTCAGGAACCTGATCTTCAATGCGAAAGTAGTAGAACAGCGACTCGGAACGGGAGTGTTGTCCCATCATAATCCGCAAGCCTCCGTGAATGGCGATGAAGAAGAGCATCGGCAGAACGCTTGCTCATATAGACGTTGCTGCAACAGTTCCGTTCATTCACGAAGACTTTTTCAACAGCCACAGGGATTATCACCACCTATCTCGTTTTGAGATAGGTGGTAAGAGGATTTCCCAAATCTATCCGGATAGTGTCTCCGGCGCCGAGAAAGAATTTGCGAGCGTCGCCTTAGGCCCCTATTCTGTGGCGTTGTGTGATTAGCCGTAAATCCAATCGAGGCCCTTCAATGAAGCGATTCCTTCTTTTGATACTGATTGTTCTCGCAGTTGTGCCGGGTTTACAAGCGGCGCCGCCTGTGGCGCTTTTCTACATGACCGGCAGTCCAGACTCCATTCGTTCCTTCCTGGCGCATTCTTCGCAAATCGATCTGCTGGTGCCCACGTGGTACCAGGTAGACGAGAACGGCTTGGTCACCGGCGCTCCCGATCCCATAGTGCTCAAGCGGGCGCAAGAGGAAAAGGTGCCGGTCATGCCGATCATTGCGCTCTTCGACAAGAAGAAGTTCCACTTGTTCGCAGGGAATACCATCGCGCAGGCGCAAATGAACGAGGCGATGATCCGCGAGTGTAAACTGCACGGCTACACCGGATTCCAGTTCGATTTCGAGAACATCGATTGGATCGACCGCGACCGATTGACCGACATGGTAAAAACCTCCGCCGAAGCGTTGCACAAAGCCGGCTTTCAATTGACCATCGCCACGGTGCCCAATGCTCCCGGTTACCCCGGCGCGGGCGGGTTCGCGAAATGGATTTACACAGACTGGCGCGGCGCATACGACATCGCGGCCATTGCGAAATATGTCGACCTGCTTTGCTTGATGACCTACGACCAGCACACCCGTTGGACCATGCCAGGTCCGGTGGCGGGCTGGGATTGGACCGTCGAGAATCTCAATTACGCGCTGAAAGTTGTGCCCAAAGAAAAGCTCTCTCTCGGCATTCCACTGTATGGTTATCACTGGTACACCGGGACGCCCACCAAAGAAACGGAACTTAGCCCCGACAAACCCAATCCCACCGCGGAGTACATCGGCACTCCCAACGCTTTGCAACTCGCCGAGGCGTACAACGGCACCATCCAGTGGGATTCTGCGGACCGCACCGCTTACTTTTATTTTTACCGCGACCAGATGCGCGAATGGATCTTCTTTACCGACTTGCACACCTTCAAAGAGCGCTATCAGCTCGTTGAGAAAAATGGATTGCAGGGTTTCTGCTCCTGGGTTCTGGGGCAGGAGGATCCGGCGATCTGGAATTTTCTGCCGAAGCGCCACTGAGGCATGTTTTATCTTGTGTGCGGATCGCCACCTACGTTGTCTGAAAACCCCTTGAAACCTGTTAATCAATATGCTACCGTCATCGCTGAGTTATGCGAACATGTCAAAACTCGGGCAGTAGCACCGTTCCCAAATTGGGAATCAGCCGAGGTTTACCTCTACCCCGGCGACACGGGCGCCTAATCGAGAATGCGCGATTAAATTCCAAGCTAAGTAGCAACGATTCCAGCCAGTTGCAAATTTCTAATCGCGAACAGATGGCGATTTCTCGTCGCACGTTCTCGCCTTTTTCCAACTTCGAGCCTCAAGCCCCAAGCCTCCAGAGCCCCTGGCCGCCATCTTGCAGACGGCTAATCGCAAATCTGGAATTAGAATTCCACCTAACGGGCTGCAAAACCAATTACATGCAATTTTCTAATCGCAAATTTTCGGCGATTTTTCATTGCCGGTTCCCGAGTCTGGGATCGACTCGTCTCATCACTCGTCACTCGCTTGCCGAGAGCAGGCTCGTTGCCCGCGGAGGCTCACTCATCACTGCCCACCTAATCGAGACACCGCGATTAAAATTTCTCGTAACCCCGACAAACACACCACAGTACAAAATTCTAATCGAGACAAAACGGCACTTTCCAAAGCCGTTTTTCGCCGCAAGACGTCCGCGGCTCCGCCATC
Source organism: uncultured Acidobacteriota bacterium (assembly GCA_963721825.1). Taxonomy (GTDB): domain Bacteria; phylum Acidobacteriota; class Terriglobia; order Acidiferrales; family UBA7541; genus Palsa-295. The sequence goes on from CAVRLE010000011.1 coordinate 15,958, forward strand.
TTCTTCGAGCTTCGAGCCTCTATCTTCCAGCTTCCAGACTTGGCATCCAGCCTCCAGAACAAGTATGCTTCCCTGCTCCCAATGCCCACCGCGCGCATGGCCACCCTTCCCGGCACCACCGACCGCCGCATCGACGCCCTGCTCGCCCTCCTCGCCGAAAATTCCACCATCGTCATCAGCGGCGCAAAAATCGCCCAGGAGATTGGCGTCTCCCGCCAGCAGGTCTGGCGCTGGATCGAAAAACTGCGCGCTCTCGGCGTCCGCGTCAAAGGACACGCCGCCACCGGCTACCACATCGAACGCGTTCCAGACATTCTCGCGCCGCAGCTTCTCAGCAACCAACTCTCTGGCACAGCTTTCGCGCGCCGCATCTACCATTTCTTCAAAATCGACTCGACCAACAACGTCGCCATGCAACTCGGCGAAGCGGGCGAGCCACACGGCGCCGTTGTTCTCGCCGAAGAACAAACCGCCGGACGCGGCCGCGCCGGACGCAAATGGCTTTCCGAAAAATCCGCAGGCATTCACTGCACGGTGCTGCTTCGCCCGCGAATTCCACCCGCCTACGCGCCGCTTCTCACTCTCGTCGCCGGCCTCGCCGCTCGCGATGCGTGCGCGGAAGAAATCGGCAGCGCCGATCCAGAAAACAATGCCGTCCATAATCTCGACATCCGCTGGCCCAACGATCTTCTTTTCGGTGGCCGAAAATGTTCCGGCATTCTCACCGAAATGCACGCCGAGCCCGACCGCGTCCACTACGCCGTCATCGGCATCGGCATCAATGTGAACCAGACGAAAATGCCCTCCGAGCTTGCCGACATTGGCACTTCTCTTCGCATCGAAACCGGCAAACCCCATTCGCGCCTTCAGCTCTTGATTCGGTTGCTGCGTCACCTCGACCGCTACTACAATCAGTTCATCGCCGAGGGAGCCGAGCCCATCCTCCGGCGTTTCGCTGAAGTCTCGACATACTTCAAAGGCAAGCACGTGAAAATCTCCACCGCCACCGAAACTTTCACCGGAACCACAGCCGGACTCGAACCGAGCGGCGTCCTGCGCGTCAAACGTGATAACGGGCGTGACGACAGGCGCGATGACGCCCGCGGCATCGAACTCATCCTCTCGGGCGACGTCAGCGAGGCCCCCTGATGCTTCTCACTCTCGACGTCGGCAACACCAACACAGTCCTCGGCGTTTTCCGCGGTATAGAACTCGTCGCGCACTGGCGCCTCACCACCGCGCGCGACCAAACCATCGACGAATACGGTATCCTCACGCGCAACCTCTTCACTCTCGCCAATCTTGAGCCGCGCGAAATCGGCGGCGTCATCATCAGTTCCGTCGTCCCGCCTCTGAATTCCACTCTCGCCGGAATGGCCGAGCGTTACTTCAGCAAAAAAGCTCTCTTCGTCGAACCCGGCATCAAGACCGGCATGCCCGTGCAATACGACAACCCGCAGGAAGTCGGCGCCGACCGCATTGTCAACAGTGTCGCTGCCTTCGACAAATACGGCGGCCCTTGCATCGTCGTCGATTTCGGCACCGCGATTAATTTCGACGCCGTCTCCGCTCGCGGCGAATATCTCGGCGGTGTCCTCTGCCCGGGCATCGGCATCTCCGCCGACGCCCTCTTCGCCCGCGCCGCGCGCCTCTTCCGTGTCGAAATCAAAGATCCCGGCAAAATCATCGGCACCAACACCGCCGCCTCGATGCAGTCCGGCCTTTTCTACGGCTACACCGACATGGTCGACGGCATCCTTGAGCGCATGAAAGAAGTAATGGGCGCAAAAACAAAAGTGATCGCCACCGGCGGCCAGGCCAGCCTGATCGGCAGCGCCTCACGCCACATCGAAACCGTCGACGAGTACCTCACCCTCGAAGGACTCCGCATCATCTGGGAACGCAACCAAGGCAGCACGCAAGAACGCAGTGGCGCCGCAGCGCCGAAAAAAATCTCTACGCTACGCCCCAGGACCTGACGAGGATCTGACGAGGACCTGACCGGCCTCGCGGCCTTCATGGAAACTTTCAACTACTTCAACTATTTCACGGAAATTGAAGAATATTTTTGGCGCAAACGCGGCGCGCACCTCCTCGTCTCACCGCTCGATTGGGCCATCGTCGAAACCTGGCAGAAAGCGGGCGTCCCTCTCGAAGCGGTGCTGAAAGGAATCGATCGCGCCTTCGAGAGCTGGTCGCGTTCTCGCCGTGCGGCCGGCGGGCGCCAGCTGAAAAGCCTCGCCTATTGTGTCGACGCGGTTCTCGATGCCGCCGAAGAAGCGAGCGAAGCGGCGGCAGGTTCCGGCCCCGAGATCAAGCGAACGCAACCTGCCGCCGAGCCCTTTTCGCGCGCCGAAATGAAAAAATACTTCGAGCGCAACGCGGCGCGTCTGCGCACGGCCGCAGAGAAGCGGCGCGCTACCCACGCCGCATTGACAACTCGTCTCGACGAAACCGCGAAACGCCTCGACGAAGCGCGCACGCTGCTCGAATCGCCTTCGGCGCTCGATCTTGAAGACCTCGAGCGTCGCCTTACGGTGCTCGAAGAAAAGCTCAGCGCAGCGCTTTCCGCTGACGCCGACGAAGAAGCTATGCTCGCGATCCGTCGCGAAATGGATCACTCGCTAGCCCCTTACCGGCGTAAGATGTCGGCTGACCAGCTCGCTCAGCTGGAACGCCAATACATTCAGAAGCGTTTGTACGAATTATTCGAGGTTCCGCGGCTGAGCCTTTTTTATCTCACGTAGCCGCACAGCGCACACACTCATGCCGACAATGGACGTCACAATCGAAAAGCTCATCTACGGCGGCGAAGGCCTCGCCCATCATGAAGGCTCGACCGTATTCGTTCCATTCGTGCTGCCAGCTGAACGCGCCGCGATTTTGCCTACCGAACAGAAGAAGAAATTCATTCGCGCGCGGCTGGACCGAGTGCTTGATGTTTCGCCGGAACGGATCGAGCCGCGCTGCCCGCATTTCGGAGTCTGCGGCGGCTGCGACTATCAACACATTCCTTACGAGGCGCAACTCAAGTACAAAACCGAAATTCTGCGTGAGACGCTTCGCCGCATCGGCCGCATTGAATGGCCCGGCGAGATTGCCGTTCACGCATCCAAACCCTGGAGCTATCGCAATCGCGCGCAATGGAAAGTCCGCCCGCTTAAGGATTCTTCTGCGGACGAGGCGGTGCCAGCTGATCTCGACAAGCTCGGCATCGGCTACTTCCGCGCCAATTCAACTGCGCTCTGCACGGTAAGCGATTGCCCGATTCTTTCGCCGCTGCTTCTCAAGACGCTGCTCACGCTACGCGACGCGCTCGCGGCCGGCGCGCTGCCGCGCCAATTGCGCGAATTCGAAGCTTTCAGCAATTCAGCCGATTCCAAGCTGCTACTCACGGCTACATTCGCGGGATTTCCTGCGCACGCCGCCGAACTCGCCGAGAAAATTCGTGCGCTCGTGCCGGAAATCGAGAGCCTGCTTTTCCACGATCCCGGCAAAGAGCGAATGGAGCTTTTTGGCCCTGGCTTTATCGAATACGAGGCGGGCGGCCAGGCATTTCGCGTTGGCCACTTTTCTTTCTTTCAGGTTAACAATTCGCTTGTGGATGAGCTCGTCCGTGACGTCGTCGATCGAGACGAAGGCGGGCGCCTCGCGCTCGATCTCTTCGCGGGTGTAGGGCTTTTCGCGACTGCGCTTGCGAAGAAATTCGACCGCGTGATTGCCGTCGAGGCGAACCCCGCTGCCGCGCGCGATCTGGAAACGAATGCCCGCGGCGGCACGATCGAGGTGCGCGCCTCTGATGTTGAGCGCTTCCTCGAGCGGTTCAAGGAGAAACCCGAATTCGTGGTGCTCGATCCGCCGCGCGACGGCATGGCTCGCCCTGCGCTCGACCGTCTCGCAAGGATTCGGCCCGCTCGCATCGCTTATGTTTCCTGCGAGCCGCCGACGCTGGCGCGCGATCTCCCCGTTTTGGTGGCGGCCGGCTACGAGATCGTCGACATGCATCTCTTCGATCTATTTCCGCAAACATTTCACATGGAGGCTGTAACCCGGCTTCGCCGGCGCGAATGAAGCTTCCCGCACTGTGGATCGCCGCAGCATTTGCAGTGGGCATCGGCATAATCACGCGATGGCCACATCAGCCGCTGATGTATGCGGCTGTTGCCGCGCTGGCGATCCTCGCAGGTAGCATTTTCATCTGGCGGCGGCTTCTTTTCGCGTCTGCTATCTGCGCGGTCGCAGCGTGGACGGCGCTCGGCGGACTAGCATTCGGAATTGAGCAAACGGCGGTGCCCGCGAATCACGTCACGCGCCTGCTCGCGGCGAGTCGCATCGACCTAACCGAGCCGCTACGCTGGCGCGGGCGCTTGCGCGAAGATCCGCTGGTGATGCCCTGGGGCCGTCGATACGAAATCGACATCGAGCAGGTGGAATCGGGCGGCCAGATTATCGCGGCTAGCGGCGGCTTGCGCGCCAATATCTACAACAATCCAAGGCAGCCGATCGTAGTGGACGAGACGCTTCGCGCGGGCGACCGAGTCGAAGCGCTCGTGCGCGCGCGGCCACCACGAAATTTTCTCGATCCGGGCGCGTTCGACATTCACAGCTATCTCGCGCGGCAGAAAATCGACTTGATCGGGTCGTTGAAGAGCGCCGAATTGCTGCGTCTCGTCGACCGCCCAACGCCAACGCTGCTGCAACGGCTGGCACGAGCGCGAGGCAATCTCCTGGCGCGACTGGATGCACTCTTCGCTGGCCAGCCTGATCGTGAAGCGGTTTTGCGAGCGATGCTGCTGGGCGATCGCTCGTTTGTGGATTCGGAAACAGTGACCGCATTTCAGAAGACGGCGGTCTATCACGTTCTTGTAGTTGCAGGGCTGCACGTCGGCGCGCTGGCCGTGTTTTTCTTTTGGCTCGGACGCAAGTTTCGATTTTCGGTTGGCGCCGCGAGCCTCGTGACACTTCTAGCGCTCGCCGCTTATGTCGGAATGGTGCAGGATCGCCCGCCGATTCTGCGCGCGGCGCTGATGGTGGCGCTATATCTGTGCGCGCGGCCGTTCTTCCGGAGAGTGGACCTGCTCAACACGATTGCTCTCGCGGCGCTCGTGATTCTGTTCTGGAAGCCGTCGTTGCTGATGGATTCAAGCTTCGAGCTTTCATTTCTCGCCGCCGGGGTCATTGCGGCTCTCGCGCTTCCGTGGATGGATCGCACGAGCGCGCCTTATCGCGCTGGCCTTGCGCACCTCGGCGACGTGACGCGCGACATTGTCCACTCGCCGAAAGTGATTCAATTTCGGATTGAAATGCGAGCGGCTGCGAACTGGCTCGCCGCGCGAATGCCGAAGCGCTTTGCTTCGCGCGCGTCCACGCTGATCGCGGCTCCCGTCAGCGCTGGACTCCGGCTCTGGGAAATCGTACTGCTTTCGGTAGTGATTCAGTGGGGCATGATGCCGATTCTGGCTCAGGATTTTCATCGCGTGAGCCTTGCGGGGCCGCTGAGCAATATTCCCGCCGTGATTCTCACTGGGTTGATCGTGCCACTGGGTTTTCTCACACTCCTCGCGACATTTGTTTGGGCGCGATTGTCTCTAGTGCTCGCGAACATGCTTGGCTTTCTTGCGACTTCCCTTCTAGCTGTCGTGAAGTGGGTCGGCGCTTGGCCGCGGGTTTCGTATCGTATTCCCGGGCCGCCGATTTGGCTAATCGTAGCTTTCTTGGTTGCGCTGATTTGCGTAGCTGTTGCTGCACGCGCTGCGGTAGCGCTTCGAGCCAACCGCCTTGCGCGGCGCAAGTTCGCGCCGCCGATTCGGCCGCTGGAATGGGCGGCCATCGTTGCGCTCATCGCGCTGACGGCGCTCGTCGCGACACATCCCTTCGCTCCAATCCTGAATCGCGGCAAGCTGGAAGTGAGCGTGCTCGACGTGGGACAGGGTGACTCGATCTTCGCCGCGTTCCCTGATGGCCGGACGATGTTGATTGACGGCGGCGGGCAGCCAGGATCGGAATGGGTGGGCGGTCAACGATCAGGGCTCGACGTGGGCGAGCAAGTGGTGGCGCCGTATCTCTGGTCGCGTGGAATCAAGCATCTGGATGTGGTGGCGCTCACGCACGCGCATCACGACCATCTCGACGGATTGCACAGCGTATTGCAAAATTTCCGCGTGGGAGAATTGTGGATTGGTCGCGACGAGGAGACGCACGCATTCGAAGACTTGCTGAAGGAAGCTCGCGAGCATGGCGTGCGTGTGGTGCACGAAGTGAGTGGCAGCAAATTCGATTGGGACGGCGTGACTGGCGATGTGCTCTGGCCGGCTGACCCGACGCCGGTTAACGAGGCGTCCAATGACAATTCGCTTGTGCTGCGGCTCAAAGACGGCAGCGTGCGATTCCTCCTCGCGGGAGACATCCAGAAGAAAGTGGAGCAGCGGTTGGTTAAAGAGGACGCCGAGATTAGCGCTGATTTTCTCAAGGTGCCGCATCACGGCAGCAAGACGTCATCCACGCCGGATTTCGTTGCAGCCGTGGCGCCGAAAGTAGCGGTGGTTTCCGCGGGCGAAGCGAATCCTTTTGGTCATCCGGCGCCGGGGACTGTCGAGCGCTATGCTCAGGCCGGCGTGCGTTTGTTGCGCACGGACCGCGATGGCGCCGTCACCGCGCTTACGGACGGACAGGCGCTGACGGTGACAACCTTTGCGGAATCACACCCGAACTAACAATACTGAATGGGAATTTGAGAATCGATTTCGCGGGCCCCTTGCGCAGAGGGATTATTGGTCTGAGGAGTCGTCGGAATCTGAGGAAGACGCAGCGTTGTCCTTCAAGTATTCTGCGATCAGCCGGCGCGCTTCATCGGCTTGGGATTCGAGCACAAGGACGTCGACGCCGTGGCTGGCGTCGAGAGGCTCGCTCATCGGAAACGGATCGGTGGAAGAAGAACCGGGCGAATCAATTCCAGCGCTTGCGAGCAAGCCGCGGATCACCATTGCTTCTTCGGAATTGCCTGCGACGTGCGCGACGACGACTTTCTCTCGCGAGTGATGCGGATCTGATTTCGCTCCCTGGCTCATGTTTCCCCGCTCCCCAGTACTATTGCGCGAATCGCGCATCGAAGTCCATAATATTTAGCGAAATGCCACAGGCCACTTCGGAAGACGGAAATATTTCCCGCCCGACACAGGAGCAGATCGACGACGAAAGCCGGCGTATCCGCAGGCTGCGAATCCTCGTTCAGCTGACGATCGAATCGATTGCGGCTGGCGATCTGACGCCCGAAGAAGCGGCTGGGATGGTGGCGGCTACGCGGCGCGTGGCGCTGGAGATGTTTCCGGGGAAAGAGCGCGCGTTCGATTTGCTTTACCGGCCGAAGTTTCAGCGCGTGATGCACGCCGTGTATCGCCTGCAATAGCGAGTCGTCAGCCCTTCCGCTGCTCAGCATCCCAATTAATCGCCTCAAATTCAAAGGCCTCAGATCGTCCCGGTCCCGAAAGCGATCGGGAGGGACCTGAGCTACGGGGCTTTTTGTGTTGGCATTCGCTACCCGGTATCCGATTCGCTTGCCGTTCAATATCTGATTCGCTTGCCGCTCAATATCCGAAGCGAGAGCGAATGTACATTCGCAGGCAGACCATTGCCATTGCTGCGATGGCGCCGAACAGGGCTCGGTATTCGCGATTGCGGCGGTATTGCGCCCACGAAAATCCGCCGTTAGCTTCAACGTTCGTTGCCGACTGCGCCGGAGATTGAGATTTTCCGCTCGCGAAGGGATTCGGAAAGAAAAGCGGTACGCGGGAGGCGTAGGCGTTGAAATCTGCACCAAAGCGTATGCGGAGATCTTCTTCTTCGTTGCGCATCACGGCGTAATAGAAAATTCCGAAGTACAAGCTCACCAATGAACCGGCGATCCAGGAATGAGAGGCCACTACGAATCCGGCTGCGAGAATCGCGCTTCCCAGATAGAGCGGATTGCGCGTGAGCGCGTATGGGCCTGTGACAGCGAGTTCGCGGTCTTTGCGCAGATAACCTGCAGCCGCTGCACGAACCATCAGGCCCAATGCGGCGACGATTGTTCCGTAAGCGATTGAGCGCCACGTGGGGGTGGCGAGAAGCCAGTAGATAATCGCGACAGGGTAGCCAAGGCGGACGCGCCAGCGCATCCAGAATTTTCGTGGCTGCGATTGAGTGGCTGCTGAGAAGCGATTGGCTTGCTGCGTGTGCGCCATCAACAGAGCCCCGTATCAAGGCAGCCCATGCGGCGTTCGACGGCGTCAACAACCTGGTCGACTGTGATGGATAGCATCGCGGGAGAGTGTGATGCGCCGCGGGCGTAAGTCGTTATCGAGTGGCGCGGATTTCGGACGGAAATATCGGCCGATGAAAACGGACCATTGCGGGCGGGATCGGTGGGACCGAACAAACCCACGACAGGCGTGCCGAGCGCAGAGGCGATATGCAGAGGGCCTGTGTCGGCGGAGACCATGAATCTCGCGCGGCGCAGAAGAGCCATGAGAGGGCCGAGCGCGAGCGGAATTGCGATGGGAGCCGAGTCTCCGGCGGCGCGGATTAGATCACGTGCAAGGTTTTCTTCGCCGGGCCCGACTGTGACGACGCCGCGCCAGCCGTGGCGTTCTGCGAGTTCGCGATGGAGTTCGCCGTAACGTTCCGCCGGCCAGCATTTCGAGAGCCAGCCGCCGCCGGGATTCAACACGTAGAAATCGGTGATTCCACGATTGTTGAGTTCGCGCGTCACGGTGGCGTCGTCCTCGGAGCGAATGGCGAGAGGAAATCTTGGCGGACCGAGCTTCGCTCCGGCGCGCGCGACGAGGGTGCGATTGTGGTCCACCTTGTGCGGGCCGAGTGGATTGACACGGTCCGTGTACAGAATGGCGACGAGGCCTTCGCGCGCGTAGCTGCTTTGAAAGCCGATCCGGCGGGGGGCGCCCGACGCGAACGCCAGCAACGCAGATTTGTATAGCCCCTGAAAATCGATGGCGCAAGTGTATTGAGCTGCGCGCAATTTGCGAATGGATGAGGAAAGGCTGCCAGCTTGCTTGCGATCGTAGGCAATCACTTCGTTGAGGTCCGGATTGCCTCCGAGCAAGCGCTGCCAACGCGCGTCGATCACCCAATCGATTCGCGCTTCGGGAAACGCATCGCGCAAAGCGGAAGCGGCGGGGAGTGCGTGGACGACGTCACCGAGAGAGCTGAGGCGCACGAGGAGAAATCGGTGCTGAGTGCGGCTGGCGGTAGGATTTTCGAGGCTGCGATCAGGCATCGCGCTCGCGGTGAATGCGCGCAATCACGTCGCGCGTGGAGTGATCTTTGGGATCGCCGCAAATTGCTGTGCGGATGCCGAGGAGAATGGCGAGTTCGCGCTCGGGAACCGTATCCACCGTGTAGTCGGTTCCTTTTGCGTGGACATCGGGCTGAAATTCACGAAGGAGAGGATTGACGTCGAGTTCGTCGAAAATGATCACATAGTCTACCGCGGCCAGCGCTGCTACGACCGTTGCGCGGGCTCGTTCGGTCATCACTGGGCGGCCGGGTCCTTTGCGCTGCTGCGTGCTTGAATCGGAATTGAGGGCAACGACGAGGACGTCACCTTCGGCCTTCGCGCCCTGTAGATAGCGGATGTGGCCGACGTGGAGCAGGTCGAAGACGCCATTTGCGAAGACGATTTTACGGTCGGCGCGCCGGTATTCTTCGAGGACGGCGTGGAGGCCTTCGCGGGAGAGGATTTTTTCGCGGGTGTCCATGGATTTAGCGCTGTGCGGTTGCTTCGCGGCGCAGGACGGATTCGAGTTCGGCACGGGTGACGGTGGCAGTGCGACGCTTCATTACCACGATGCCGCCCGCATAGTTGGCGAGATGCGCTGCTTCGAAATAGGAGGCGCCCGCAGCGACGGCAAGCGTGAACACTGCGATCACGGTGTCGCCCGCGCCTGTCACGTCAACGGGTGTATCGGAACCGTAAATTGGAATGTGGCGCGCGTGCTGACTGCCGCGCGCGCCATTCTCGAAGACGGCCATGCCGTCTTTGCCGCGCGTGACGACCAATGCTTCTACGCCCAGTTCGCGGATGGCGCGTGTGCCGAGTTCGTCAAGGTGGCGGATGTTGTTGCCGATCTGCGCCTGATAAGCACTCTCGAGCTCTGGCTCGTTTGGCGTGGCTGCTGTGACGCCTGAGGCAGCGTATTCGCGGAGACGGTACCGAGAATCGAGCATGATGCGCTTGGCTGGAAGTTTGCGAACGAGGGCGGGTGTGGCGGCGCCGAGGCCGTAATCGGAGACGAGGACGGCGTCGGCTTGCTTCGCCAGGCGGCGCGCTTTGCGTTCTACGGCTGATTGAAGCGTGTCGGATAAAGTGGCCGCGGGTTCGCGATCGACGCGGAGGACTTGTTGCTCAGTGGTGTGGGTCCAGCCGGCGAGGAAGCGCGTCTTCGTGGCGGTAAGCCAGTTTCGGGCTGTGACTATGCCGGACGTGCTGATGCGCTTTCGTCGAAAATGATCGAGCAACGCGCGGCCGCCGGGATCTGTTCCCAGGACGCCGACCGGAACGACGCGAGCACCCAGGTCTGCCACGTTGTTAACGGCATTGGCTGCGCCGCCCGGGTAGGCTTCTGTGCGGTGGTGACGCAGAATCAGGACTGGCGCTTCGCGGGAGATGCGGGAGATTTCGCAGGAAGCGAATTCATCGAGCACGAAATCGCCGACGACGCAGATTGTCTGTTTTGGAAATGCGGCGACGATGTCGAGCAAGCGCGTGAGATCTACGGTCGCATCCTGCGTGGATTTGTCGTTTTTGTGCGACGGCTGCTTTCGTGTTTTTCGATTTGGACTCAAGAAATCTCCGCCATGGTAAGTCGCTCAACTATGCGTCGCGCCGAAACGTATCACAGCGCGCTCAAAGGCAGCAATCAGCTACGCCGCGGATTGCAGCGCGCTTCGTGGCTATCGTGTGATGCCAGACTTGCGCGACTCGATTGTGGCCATCATTGTGCGCCAGAAATCCTGTTCGCGGTCGATGTGCAGCGATATCGCGCAGACCCATAAATTCATCGCCACCGAGTCGCATGGGCAATTGAATCTGTCTTTTTCCGTGCAGATGAGACCGCTCGCGCCGGCTGCTCGTGTCTCGGCTTCGATTTCGCGGATATCTGCCAGCGTATAGCGGTGGTGATCGGGAAAAAACTTGTGCCCGACAACCTTGAATCCCCAGCTGCGTAAATCGGCGACGAACGCGGCGGGATTACCGATGCCGCAAAATGCGAAGAGGTCTTGTTCGCGTGCATCGTGACTTTCTAGATGCGCGTTACTTGGCGAATAAACGGAATCAAGTTCCGGTTGCGCATAGAAAATAGGGGCGTTCGTTTCTCTGTGAACCGCTGCTTCCACAGCAGGAGAGTGCGCACTGCGCGTGACAACAATGAGATCTGCTCTGGCTAGAGCCGTCTTTGGCTCGCGCAGACGGCCGGCTGGAAGCAAGTGGCCGCCGCCAAAGGGGTTCGTGGCGTCGATCATCACGATGTCCGCGTCGCGCGCGAGCTGGAGATGTTGGAAACCGTCGTCGAGGATGAACCAGTTGACGCCGCGACTCGCTAGTTCCTGACCGCGAGCGAAGCGGTCCGTACCTACGCCGAAGGCAGCGCGGTCTCCGAGCCTTGCTTGCATTAACTGCACTTCGTCGCTTGTTGATGTTGAGCCGGTTGCCTTTGGTTGGGCGTTGGTGTCGGAGGCTGGGGGCTTTGAAGCCGTCTCGCCGCGGTAACCTCGCGTGAGGATTCCAACGCTCTCGCCCTCGGCAGCCAGCCGCTCGGCGATCCAAATCACCATGGGCGTCTTTCCGGTGCCGCCTGTGGTGAGATTGCCTACGCTGATCACGTTTCCGGCGAGGCGTTGTTGTTTCAAGATGCCCGTTCGATAGGCGCGGGTGCGGAGATGCGAAACGGCGCCGTATGGAACGGTGAGTGGCCAAAGAAGTGAGTCCTTCAGAGTCATGGGGATTGAGGGGAGCTGTTTAGTATCGCGGTTACGCGTTCGAGCGTTCGAGCGGTCGCGCCACGATTTCGTTGGGAAATTTCGTAGGCCGCGCGTCCCATCCGTTCACGAATCGCGTCGTCTTCGATCAACTGCACGCAGGCTTTGCCGAGTTGAGTTCCACTGGAAACTTGAATTCCGGCGCGCGCTGAGAGGAACTGATCTGCCATCTCGTGGAAATTTTCCATCGATGGGCCGAAAATCGGTGGCCGGGAGAACCAGGCCGGTTCGAGAATATTGTGACCGCCGGCCGGCACGAGCGAACCGCCCACGAATGCGGCATCTGCGAGTGAGTAGATCGCGGCGAGCTCGCCGATCGAATCGAGTAGCAGAACGTCAGCGTTCTCGCTAAGAGTCGAATTCAGGTCGAGGGTGCTCCGGCGCACTACCTCCCAGCCTCCTGCCGACACGATTTCCGCTGCGGTGGTGAAGCGATCGGGCTTGCGCGGAGCTAATATGAGCAAGGCGCGGCGCCAGTGCCGCTGCACGATATCGTAAGCGGCGAGCACCGCTTCTTCCTCCTCGGCTACCACGCTTCCGGCCACGACGACAGGCCACCGTTCTTGAGCTGCGATCTGGTTCTTCAGCCAGGCCACGAACGGGCTGATGTCAGGAGGCATGCCGTCGTATTTCAGATTGCCGGTTACTTCGATGAGGGCTTCGGGAGCACCCATTTCGGCGAGCCGCTTCGCATCTTCGGGCGTCTGAGCGAGAAATTGCGCGGCGTCCTGTAGAGTGCGCGCGAAAAAGTCACCGATTAGAAATTTCCATTGATTGAAACGAGCGAAGGAGCGCTCGGAGATTCGGGCGTTGGCGAAAATCACCGGAATGCCTCGCCGCTGTGCCTCGTGAAGGAAATTTGGCCAGATTTCGGTCTCCATGACGATGACGAGAGCGGGTTGAATCGACGTCAGCGCCTTTCGTACGGGCACGACCCAATCGAGCGGAAAATAAAATATGCCATCGGCGCATTGCTGGCGGGTGCGGGCCAAGCGCTGGCCGGTTTCAGTGGTGGTAGAGACAAATACCGCCCGGCCGGGGAATTCTTGCTTCAATCCCGCCAGGAGTGGCTGCGCTGCCAGCACTTCCCCTACCGATACAGCGTGTATCCAGATTGAGCCGCCGTCTCTTGCCGTCAGCGCGGCTCTGGTGGCGATCTCGCGCGGAATAATGCCGAGACGTTCTTGAAACGCGCTGGCCGGTTCGCCGCGCCTATGGCCGCGTAGCGCAAAATAGGGCGCAAGAAATAGCATTCCTATAGCGGTTAAGATACGATACAATAAATACATTCGAGGAGCGTCGCGCTGGCGCCCAAATCCTTTCTTAGTGCGAGCCGGGTATTATAGTTGCACGCGTCGGAGTCGCGCACAACTTCCCACGCGACGAATACATCTGAGCTTCTGAACAACAAGGAATCCTCGATGAAATGGAAGCACCGGTTGCGGATGAGCCCGGACAGGTCCACGGAACTTCACAGCACGTCAACTCGTCTGCGAATCGCCATATTCATGGCAAGTTCCCTGGTTTTTTGCGCGTGTGCATTTGGTCAGAGCGCTTCGTCACCTCCTGATCCAAAACCTGCAGCAACTGTTCCCGCTCCTTTGCCCAGCGATCAGCACAGCGGGCTCACGGTGTCGGTGGATCCGTACACTGAAGCTGCGCGCACAAAGGACAAATTCGGAAAAGCGAACCCTCACGATGTGGGTGTTCTTCCCATCGAGGTGTTCCTGCGTAACGACTCCGATCAGCCGATGCGTGTGAACTTGGAGACGGTTCAGCTCGAGGTTACGCTCAAAAATGGGGTGCGGCAGGAAGTCGACTGGCTCAGGGCGGAAGAGGTAGCGAAACTGATAGCGCATCCTGCCGGTGCGGCCAACCCGCGGCAAAAACGTCTACCTCTGCCAATCAATATCGGTGACAAAAAGGCGGAAAAGCTGGCGGAGGTGCTGCGTCCGCTCTCGCTGGATGCCGACGTGATTCCGCCGAAGGGTACGATTCACGGATTCCTGTACTTCGATGTGAGCCACGAATTTGCAATCGTGAAAAGATCCAGCCTTTACGTGCCGGATGTCTCGATTGCGCCGGGGAATGAGCCTCTTGTGTATTTTGAAGTGCCGCTTCGCAACGCCTCCGCAGAGTAACGCTCCGCACGTGTTCAAATGAAGGAGAATGCCATATCTTAATGGTAGATGGCATGGTATAATGCCATTTGTTATGACAAGCACACTAACGATCGATAAGGCAGGCCGAATCGTTCTTCCCAAGCCGCTCCGCGATGAGTTGCAACTTGAGGCGGGAGACTCGCTGGAAGTGAAGACGAAAGGTGAGGAAATTACTTTGCGTCCGATTCGAGGGACCTCTCCGCTCAAAAAGAAGCACGGAGTGTGGGTCTTTCAGGCCGGCCAACCCTTGGCCCAGGATGCGGTGGATAAAACGATTCGTGAAGTTCGCCGCGACCGCGAAGAATTGATTCTGGGAAAGAAGCGTTGAAATGGTCTTTTGACACGTCGGTGTTGGTACCTGCATTTGTTGAGGAGCATGTGCATCATGAGCGCAGCCTGGCTGCCTTTCTGCGCGCTGATAAGAAGAGTGGGTGTTGTTCGGCTCACAGCCTCATCGAGTTCTATGCAGTAGTCACGCGATTGCCCGGCCGGGATCGAATCAGCGCTGATCAGGTGTTACTGCTGGTTCAGAACATTCGCGATCGTCTCGCAGTCATTTCACTTTCCTCCGAAGACTATTTTTCCGTCCTCGAAAGAACCGCGGAGGCGCGAGTTTTCGGTGGCACCGTCTACGACATCTTATTGGCGCACTGTGCCCTTAAGGCCTCGGCGCAGATTCTTTATACTTGGAACGTTAAGCATTTCCAGCAATTCGGTGGCGAGATTGCCAAGATCGTCCGAACGCCTTGACGGGAAATCGGCCGCAGCTCCGCAATTCGTTCAGTCGGGCAGAGCCTTCGTTTATTGACGAAAGCCTCGATTCCTGCTACAAAAGTTGTTTTGGAATTGTAGGTTCTCGCGACCCTTAGACTCCCGCTCGTGGAGTCCTATTCCGGAGGAAGAATGTCGGCAGATGCAGGGGCATGTTGTCTCACAGGTGTGAGCGGTCGATTGAGCGGGCGACCTCGGATGGAGGATTGGCGCGCGCAGCTCGGCCGGGTTGCGAAGACGCTCGGCGGTGGCGCTGCTTTTGTAATGCTCGGCGCATTTTCGGCGTTTGGGCAGGAGGAGGGAGCGGCTCCTGGTGGCGAAGCGAACCTGAAACTGCCTGATCTGTCGCAGGTGAAATTTCTCGGCGTGGACGGTCATACGCTGCTTCTTTTCGGCATTGCGTTCTGCATATTTGGATTGATCTTCGGATTGACGATTTATACGCGGCTCAAGAATTTGCCGGTGCACCGCGCGATGCGCGAAATTTCCGAGCTCATTTATGAGACCTGTAAAACGTATCTCATAACCCAGGGCAAGTTTCTGTTGCTTCTTGAGAGCTTCATCGCGGTGGTGATCGTGCTGTATTTCGGGCTGCTCCTGAAATACGAGGCGGTTCGCGTGATCATCATCCTGCTTTTTAGCGTGGTGGGAATCGCGGGGAGCTACGGAGTGGCGTGGTTTGGAATCCGCGTAAATACTTTCGCCAACTCGCGAACTGCGTTCGCAGGCTTGCGCGGCAAGCCTTACCCGATCTACCGCATCCCGCTCGAAGCGGGCATGAGCATTGGGATGATGTTGATAAGCGTCGAGTTGCTGATGATGCTGATCATTCTGCTCTTCATTCCGCGCGATTACGCTGGACCTTGCTTCATCGGTTTTGCGATTGGCGAATCTCTGGGCGCGGCGGCGCTGCGCATTGCCGGCGGCATCTTCACGAAGATTGCGGATATTGGCTCGGATTTGATGAAGATTGTTTTCAAAATCAAGGAAGACGATGCGCGCAATCCTGGCGTGATCGCGGATTGTACCGGTGACAACGCTGGGGACTCGGTGGGGCCTAGCGCTGATGGCTTTGAGACTTACGGCGTGACCGGCGTGGCGCTGATTACTTTTATTCTACTGGGCGTGAAAGATCCGGTGGTGCAGGTGCAGTTGCTGGTGTGGATCTTCGTGATGCGCATCGCGATGCTTGTATCGAGCGCGGGAGCGTACTTCATCAACAGCGCTATTGCCAAAGCGAAGTATGGCAATGCGGACAAGATGAATTTCGAGTCACCGCTGACCTCGCTGGTGTGGATTACCTCGGTGGTTTCTATCGCGCTTACCTATGCGATCTCCTACCTCATCGTGCCTACGCTCGGCAATGACAGCACGCAGTGGTGGAAGCTGGCGACGATTATTTCCTGCGGGACGCTGGCCGGAGCGGTGATTCCGGAGTTGGTGAAGGTATTTACGTCCACTGAATCGCGGCACGTGCGCGAAGTGGTTAGTTCGGCGGAAGAGGGCGGCGCGTCGCTTGGAATTCTTTCGGGCTTCGTGGCCGGTAACTTTTCCGGCTATTACCTGGGACTCACGATGGTCGCGCTGATGAGCATTGCGTATTTCTTCAGCCAGATGGGGCTGCATGCGTTGATGATTGCTGAGCCAGTGTTCGCGTTTGGTCTGGTGGCGTTTGGTTTTCTTGGCATGGGGCCCGTGACGATTGCGGTGGACTCGTATGGGCCCGTTACGGACAACGCGCAGTCCGTTTATGAGCTTTCGCTGATCGAGCAAATTCCGGGGATCGAAGGCGAGCTCAAGAGGGATTTCAACGTTGATGTACATTTCGAGCGCGCAAAGGAGCTTTTGGAGGAGAACGACGGCGCGGGGAATACATTTAAGGCGACTGCAAAGCCTGTGCTGATCGGCACGGCGGTTGTTGGCGCGACCACCATGATTTTCTCGATCATCATGGCGCTTACCAACGGCATTACGGTGAATGTTGACAAGCTTTCTTTGCTTCACGCGCCATTCTTTCTCGGGCTTATCACCGGTGGAGCGATGATTTACTGGTTCACCGGCGCTTCGACGCAAGCGGTCACAACCGGAGCCTATCGGGCCGTCGAGTTCATCAAGGCTAACATTCGTCTCGATGGGGTGGAGAAGGCGTCCGTTGAAGACAGCAAGAAGGTGGTGGCGATCTGCACGAAGTATGCGCAGAAGGGCATGCTGAATATTTTCATCGCGGTGTTTTTTGCAACGCTCGCGTTCGCGTTTGTGGATCCGTTCTTTTTTGTCGGTTATCTGATTTCGATCGCAATTTTTGGACTCTATCAGGCGATTTTCATGGCGAATGCCGGGGCGGCCTGGGATAACGCGAAAAAGATCGTCGAGACTGAGCTTAAGCAGAAAGGCACCGAATTGCATGCGGCAACCGTGGTTGGCGACACGGTTGGTGACCCGTTCAAGGATACTTCGTCTGTCGCGCTGAATCCGGTGATCAAATTCACCACGCTGTTCGGGCTGCTGGCGGTGGAACTGGCCGTTGAGCTGACCGCACAGAACGCGCTGCTCACTGAGATTCTGGCAGCCGCGTTCTTTCTCATCTCGTTTACGTTTGTCTACCGGTCATTCTTCGGAATGCGGATTAAGGCGTAATTCAGCGCTTACATACTCCGATGGCTGAGACTCAGCTTCCAGAACCTTGGTTGCGTCGGACTCTCGCCGATGTTCCGGTTGTGCAGAGGGCAGTGCTGCACGCGCTTGAGCTTGCCAAGGAAGACCTCGAAAAGTGGTGCGGCAATTTAAGTGATACTGAGCTGAACGCTCGCCCGGGGGACCTCGCGCCCGTAGCATTTCATATCCGCCACATTGCGCGCAGTATCGACCGCTTGCTTACGTACGCGGAAGGCAAAGAACTAAGCCATGCGCAGATGGGCGCGCTTCGCGGCGAGCTTGATCCTGGCGCGGGTCGCGATGAACTATTCGCAGAATTAACACGCGCGCTGGAGCAAGGTGCTACGCGCGTGCGAGCCTTCGTTGTGACTCAGCTTGAAGAATCGCGAGCGGTGGGAAAAAAGCGACTGCCCACGACCGTCGGAGGCCTTCTCATTCATATTGCCGAGCACACGCAGCGACACGTTGGACAAGCTATCACTACAACGAAAGCAGTCGTGGCGTCTCGTAAGTAATCGCGGGCGCTGGGTGGATTAGCTATTCACGACTCCTAGGAACTGCTTCGGATCGTTGGCGAATCCGGGGAAGACTGTTTTCAGGTTGTCGTCGCGCATGTGCCTTGAAAGAATCTCGCCGAGAACGCAGCGGTAGTCCGTGGTAACCGCGAGATCGCGTCCATCGTGCAGTTGGCTTTCGCTCATTCCTGGCCAGCGCGAATAGACTCGTCCGCCTTTGATATCGCCGCCCATTACGAACATGCAGTTCGCGTGGCCGTGGTCGGTGCCGCGATTGCCGTTCTCGCGGGCTGTGCGGCCGAACTCTGACATGCTGACGAAGACCACGTCGCTCATGCGGTCACCCATGTCCTGGTGAAACGCCGCAATTCCCTGCCCCAAATCGCGGAGCAGATTCGCGAGCTGGCCCTGGGCGCCACCCTCGTTGACGTGATGGTCCCAGCCGCCGCTATCGAGGAAAGCGACTTCGAGGCCAACGTCCGCTTTGAAGAGCTCTGCAATTTCTATCAAACTTTGACCGAAGCGATTCTTGGGATACGCGGCACCATTTTCGGGTTGGTATTTATCTGGATTGATTTTCTTCAGTTGATCGACAGCTTCGAATGTTTCGTGGCCGACACCTCGCAGCGCTTGGTCGACGGTCTGGGCGTACATCGCTTCGAACCCGCCTTCGACGGTTTGCTGCGGGCCGTACATTTTGAATTGCTTCAGATCCGGAATGGCGACGGCGGAGGCTGTTCCTTGTAAGGTGCGCGGCAGGTAGGGGCCAAATGCAACAGCGCGAAACGGAGTTGCTTTTTCGTCTGGCGTCGATTGCATGGCGCGGTTCAACCAGCCGTCGTCGGTTGCTTTCCTGCCGGGCGTTCCTGATTCCATGAAATCCTGGGCGTCGAAATGCGAGCGGGTGGGATCGGGCGAGCCGACAGCGTGGACGATCGCGAGTTCGCGCCTCTGATAGATCGGCATCAGCGGAGCGAGGCTTGGATGCAATCCGAAGAAACCGTCCAAATCGATGACTGTATCGGCCCCGCTGCGGCGCGGCTCGGGAATCGCGATGGTCGGACGAAGAGTGTAGTAGTTGCGTTCACCGAAGGGGATGACTACGTTGAGGCCGTCCATCGCGCCACGCTGAAATAGCACGACCATTTTCTTTTTGTTCGGCGTTGCGCTAGCTGCCACGGCGCGCTGCAAGAAGGCCGGCAGGGCGGCCATTCCTAGCATTGCGACGCCGCCGTTCTTGATAAAATATCGCCGCGAAATATTCATGGCACCTTCTCCTGCACTGTTACCGCCGCTGAAACTCCGGCGCGCCCAGAACCAGACCTGCGATCAAGCCTTCATTTACTTGCTTTACGGGATCGTCGAGGCGCGCTTGCAAAATCTGCGGGTCACTCAGGCGCGATTCGAGAGTCTTCCTCGTTGATTCAGCGATGTCGCCAGCCAGGAACATTTCTATCGACTGCTCGAGAGCGATGGCTGGATCCGATGATGAAGGCTGGCCGAGCAGGGTTTTCAGGTCGACCGAGGTGCCGGCCATTTTGTCGCCTGCAAACGTCAAGGCAAAATTCAATCGGTTGAGGAGAGCCCCGGTGTTGACCCAAGTTTCAGACTTGTCGGAGTAGCCCGTGGGCGGCTGGCACAGAAATAGCGGCTCGCCCATACGGCCCACCCATTGCGCCAGTGGCAAGGAAACTGGCACGTCGGCGCCCAATGCGCGCGCGGTGCTTGCCACAAGCTCGAAGGGAGACTTCACCTTCGCGCGGTATGCATCCTTCGACCAGAATTCCGGCGAATAGAGCATGGTCTTCAGCACACTTCGGATGTCGCCTCCGGTTGATTCGTAGGTTTTTGTCATGCGGTCGATCAGCGAGTCCGGTGGGTTGTCGGAGACAAAATGGCGCGCGAGTTCAGCGGAGATGAATCGCGCAGTGCTGGAATGGTTCGCTAGAAACTTAAGCGCTTCTTCGCCGTCCTTCTCTCCGCCGTAGTTGAAGGTGCGACGCATCACAACTTTCTTGCCCTGCGCGTGGATGCGCTCGTCGAAAAAGAACTCCGGGTCTTTGCGCAGCTCGTGAACAGTCCAGCCGGTGAGTGTCTCGGCCATCGCAATTACATCTTGTTGTGTGTAACCGGCATCGACGCCTACGGTATGTAGCTCCATCACTTCGCGGCCATAATTTTCGTTGAGACCGCGGTCCTCTTTTTTCTTCGGGGGTGCGCCGTTGCCGCCGGGTACGGGAGACCTTCCTGGAAATGTTCCGGGCGGTGGCGCCTGCGCTCCCGTGAAAATTCCTTGATAACGCTGGCGCCGTGCTTGCATTTCCGCCTGCATGCGCTTGAAAGCTACCGGGTCAGCGCTCATCCAGTTGTCTAGATAGAAGAGCATCGCCGGGCTCTTGGCCGTCGCGACGAGCAAATCTTGAAACTTCCCCATCGTGCGGGGGCGAATCGTATCGCGCACGTACGCGGTAACGAACCATTTGTCGGCGCCCTTGTTCGCGAAGACATTGAAATGGTTGAACCAGAAGTCTTCCATTACCGCTTCGAGCTGCTTTTGGCTGTAAACCGCGCGGTCCACTTTCGCCATGGAGAGCTCGGCGACGATGCGATTTGGTCCCTGGATTTTCGCGAGTTGATCGTTCGCGCGGTCGAAATTTTCGTTACCCGTCGGCAGCATTTGCGCCAGGGCGTCCTGACGCTTTTGCTCCATCTTTTCTTTGTATTCATCCTTCGTTTCGCCCTGGCGCTTTGCAGCTTGTCCCGGTGGGGGAAACTCGTCGAGGAGCTTCGTTGATGACTGGTTCAAAGTGGAATACTGACCGAGTCGCTGGTCGAGCGCTGCGTCATCGATGCGTTCCGGATGCAACTGCTGGTCAGTCCATTTCTCGAGGCCCATTTGACGGATTCGTTCGACGTCACCGGGACGCGGGCCGTATCCCAGGCGGTTGAGCGCGTGCATAGTGGCTTGGTCTGCCGTGAGCTCGGTGATTGGCAAGGCGCCTTTGAATTTCTTATCGAGCGGTATCGCGGCAGGCGTGGCGGTTTTTTTTACCTTGTCGGCGCTGGACTGAGGCGCTGTTGCAGTGAAAATCATTGCAGCAGCGAGACATAGGGTGCCCACCGCCACGCTTTCAATGCGTGGACGCGCATGCCGCAATCGGTCAAATGGTCGGCTTACCATCATTGGTCGAGGTGCCCTTGGGAGACGAAGCTCCCGATTGAATCCCTTAATACGAACCCCGTCGCGGTGCAAAAGTTGCATCGAATCGGGATATCCAGGACCGCCAGCTTCGGGACGCTTCCGGTGAATCCAAACCGCGCGACGGCAAGCCGCCCCACTCCCAATGGGCCGTACCGAGCGACGAGAGGAGACCCTCTCGATCTGAGGACGTCGACTGAGCTGTCTTGAATCTGAGGCGATCTGGCGTCAGTGCGGGGATGAATCAGGGTCGTGTCGAGCGGCGCGAAAGCCGTCGAGCGTCCACGAATCTTGTCCGATATCGTGGCGAAGGACATAGAAGTTCCCATCTTGGGCGCGCACTCGGAAATAGGTTGCATCCGGCGCGTACCACTGGCCGTCCAAATCCTGGACTTGGTATTCGTGCCCGTGGAAAACGAATCGAAGCGGCCGCTCGTCAGCGCGATAGCCCGAATAGCACTCGACTCGCATTTCAGTCATCGCATTTTGTACCTGAACGGTCGGAAGTCGGTGCGTATCGATTGGGCGATTGCGGCAGGCGATCTCAAGTTGCGCGCTCCCATATCCTCAATCCCTTATGATGCACTCGCAGCGATTCTCGTGCCTCCGCGTTATACGCTGCGCCCACCAACACGACGATCGCGGTCAGGTACATCCATAGAAGCAAACCAATCGCAGCGGCCAGGCCACCGTACACAGCGTCGTACGGCATCTTTCGCACGTAAAAACCGAAAGAGATGTCGGCCGCCCACCAGAGTACCGTGGCTACCAGTGCGCCAGGCAGCACCTCCCTATAGCTTCGCTCCCCCGGCCGCCCAAAACGATACATCACTACCAGGACGCACATGGCCAAGAGAAATACGATTGCCACATAGGCTGCGAAGCCGAGGGCGTGAATCAGAGTTGATAGCCCGATGCGTTTGATAAGCCATCCGCGGGCTTGCTTGCCGAAAACCGTAAGGACCACCACGGCGAGAAATGGAGCGGACGTCAGGTTCAGCAGAATTGTAGAGCGGATATAAAGTCGCCAAAACGAGAGGCGCAGAAGATCACCTTCAATCAGGCGGAATCCCTCGATAAAACCGACCATAACCTGAGAGCCAGCAAGCAACGCGCCAGCGAGCCCGAGGGTTATCCACTTCAGTGGGTGGAGCCCTCTGCGAACGAAATATTGCACGACGATTTGATCGCTGCCGGGCGGCAGGATTGTTGTAAGCCTTTGGGGAATTTCGCGAACCGCGTTGTGAAAGTAATCGGTGCTGCTCAGGACGCCGAGAAGAAACAGCAACACCGGGAAAAAGGCTAGGAACATGTTGAAGGCGATCGCCTGGCTCAACGTGATGCAATCGGGGAAAATACGCCCCAATCCGCGCAATGTGTTTTGCAGAATTCGCACCACTCGTCCGCCCGCCGGATTATACGGGAAGCAGGAGACGGAGCGCTGTTTTTTAGTGGCCGGAATCTGCCAAGCTTGTTTCTTTCCCGCTTAGGGGAATGGGTGCGCTGTTGCTTGCCGCGTTGCACACCACGGGGTAAACTTGCTCTTCGAATTTCATTTTGGCTTTGTGAAGCACACTGGCGGGAGGTGCTGATGGCTCGACTCGTACGCTGTGGACTCATTCAAACTCACTGCGAGTGGTCGCCCGAGAAATACTCGATTAAGGACATCAGCAAGAAGATGCTGGACAAGACGGAGAAGCTGATCGAAGCTGCCGCCAAGAAGAAGACTCAAGTTCTTTGCCTCCAGGAACTTTTCAACGGCCCGTACTTTTGCGCTGAGCAGCAAATCCGATGGCACGAGCTCACCGAACCGATTCCCGACGGTCCAACAACTGAGCGGATGAAGACGCTGGCCAAGAAACACGGGATGGTTATGGTTGTTCCGATTTACGAGCGCGAGATGACCGGCTTCTTCTTCAACACCGCCGCGGTAATCGACGCGGATGGCAAATATCTGGGGAAATACCGCAAGCACCACCTTCCGCAGGTGGCACCGGGGTTCTGGGAGAAGTTTTATTTCACGCCGGGCAACACCGGATACGTTGTTTTCGATACGAAATTTGCGCGGGTGGGCGTTTATATTTGCTACGACCGTCATTTCCCTGAGGGTGCGCGGATTCTCGGGCTGAACGGCGCGGAAATTGTATTCAACCCCTCGGCCACGGTCGCTGGCCTGAGTGAGTACCTTTGGGAGCTCGAACAGCCCGCGCACGCCGCTGCCAACGGTTATTTCGTGGGCGCAATCAATCGCGTGGGAAAAGAAGCGCCCTGGAACATTGGGGAATTCTACGGAAAAAGCTATTTCTGCAATCCGCGCGGTAAGATTATTGCGCAGGCAAGCCGCGACAAAGACGAGCTACTCACGCACGACATTGACCTTGATGAAATCGCACAGGTGCGTGCCACCTGGCAATTTTTTCGAGATCGCCGGCCAGAGTCGTATGGCGAGATTTCCCGCACGCAAATGCCGTCGCGCGCAGATGCGGCCAACTGAGAAACGTTCCAGAGAGTTGCACATGGAGAATGGGACAAACTGAATGACGACCACGCCCAAGATGACTGAAACGCGATCTGACGAAATCGTCCGCAAGCATAAAGAATTCATTTGGCCCGCGGTCACGAACTATTACCAGAAGCCGCTCGTCGCGGACCATGCTTCGATGCAATATCTTTGGGACATCGAAGGCAACAAGTACCTGGACTTTTTTGGCGGCATTGTGACCATTGGCGTCGGTCACTGCAATCCGAAGGTCACATCGAAAATCAAAGAGCAAGTAGACAAGCTCCAGCACACTTCTACCCTATTTCCCAACGAGCACATGGTTGCGCTAGCGGAAAAGCTGGCGCAGATCACTCCGGGGAAATTGCAGAAGAGTTTTTTCACCAGCTCTGGTACCGAGGCGAATGAAGCGGCGCTTCTTCTTTCGCGCATGATTAGCCCGAGCTATGACGTTGTATCTCTGCGCCACGCGTATTCGGGCGGATCGGCGCTGGCAAAGTCCGTTACGGCGCAGGCGCCCTGGCGCAAATCGGGCGTCATCAGCGTGGGTGTGTCGCACGCTGTGAATCCCTATTGCTATCGTTGCCCGCTGCACCTGAAGTATCCCGAATGCGGCGTGGCTTGCGCGAACGACGTTGAAAGTACGATTCAGACCACGACGGGCGGGTCGATTGCGGCGTTCATTGCCGAACCGATTCAAGGCGTCGGCGGATTCATCACGCCTCCGCCGGAATATTTCAAGATCGTGTATCGCATCGTGAAGAATTATGGCGGGCTGTTCATCGCCGATGAAGTGCAGACCGGATGGGGCCGTACGGGCAAGAAATGGTGGGGCATCGAGCAGTGGGAAGTGACGCCTGACATCATCACGTCTGCGAAAAGCATGGGAAATGGCGTGCCAGTTGGTTTGACGATCACGACGGCCGAGCTTGCCGATAAATTCCAGGGCCTCACGATTTCGACTTTTGGTGGAAACCCGGTCACGTCGGTGGCGGTGCGCGCAGTGATTGAAGTGATTGAGGAAGAAAATCTGCGGGAGAATACTTTTGTTGTGGGTGGCTATTTCCGCAAAAAGCTCGAGGAGTTGCAGGAAAAATATCCTTTGATTGGCGATGTCCGAGGAATGGGCATGATGCAGGCTCTCGAACTCGTGAAAGACCGCCAGACGAAGGAACCCGCCGCGCAGGAGGCCACGCAGGTGATGGAGGCGGCGCGCAAGAACGGGCTTCTGATCGGCAAAGGAGGCCTGTTGGGTAATACGATTCGCATGGCACCGCCGATGAATATTTCAAAAGCTGACGTGGATGAAGGCATCCGACTGCTCGACAAGAGTTTCAGTGAAGTGCGCATATAATATTGTTTTGAGGACAAGCGATCATGGCGACTGCGACAGAAGTAACGACGCTTTGCAGGAACTACATTAACGGCGAGTGGGTGGAGTCGAAATCGCCGAAGATTGTAGAGCGACGCAATCCAGCAAACACTGACGAAGTGGTCGCACGCATTCCGCTTTCGACACGACAAGAAATGAAGGAAGCAATCGCGGCGGCGAAAATGGCGTTCCCCACGTGGAGGGATACGCCTGCTCCTGCCCGCGGCAAGATACTGTTCAAAGCCGTGCGAATCATGGAGGACCAGAAAGAGGAGCTGGCCCGGCTGCTGACGCGCGAAGAGGGCAAGGCGCTCAAAGATTCGCTCGGCGAGGTGCAGCGGTCTATCAACATCACCGAATTCATGGCAGGCGAAGCGCGTCGCCTGAACGGCGAAACGCTGCCAAGCGAATTGCCAAAGAATTTCTCGTATACGATTCGCCAGCCGCTCGGTGTGGTAGGCGCGATTACACCATGGAATTTTCCGGTGGCGATTCCCGTTTGGAAAATTGCGCCCGCGCTGGTGTGCGGCAATACGGTGGTATTCAAGCCGGCGACTTTGACGCCGCTTACGGCTATGAAGGTTGTAGAGATTTTCGAGCAGGCAGGCCTTCCGCCCGGCGTTTTGAATCTGGTGATGGGCTCGGGACGCGACACTGGTGACGAGCTGGTTCAGAACCCTCATGTTCACGGGCTTTCATTTACGGGTTCGAACGAAGTGGGCAGCCAACTCTATGCGACCGGTGCGCTTCAGCTCAAGAAGTGCCAGTGTGAGATGGGCGGGAAGAATCCCATCGTGGTTCTTTCGGACGCTGATCTGCACCTCGCGATGGAATCGACGCTTTTTGGCGCGTTCGCTTCTACCGGGCAGCGTTGTACGGCTACGAGCCGCGTGGTGATCGAAGACAAGGTCGCGGACCAGTTCGTGTCTATGCTAGTTGAGCGCGCTAAGAAGTTCTCAGTCGGCGATGGTCTCGAGCCCGGCGTTGAGATGGGGCCATCGGTTGACGAATCGCAGATGAACACCGTTCTCCGCTACATCGAAATCGGGAAGAGTGAAGGCAAGCTTGTTTGCGGTGGTGAGCGATTGAAAGGGCCGAAGTACGACAAGGGGTGGTTCGTTTCGCCTACTGTGTTTGATCATGTAGGGCCGGACAGTGCCATCGGGCAGGATGAAATTTTTGGGCCGGTGCTGAGCGTGATTCGCGTGAAAGATTTTGACGAGGCCGTGGACGTGGCTAATTCCGTTCGATATGGACTGACGAGTGCAATTTATTCAACCGATTCAAATAAGATCTTCGAGTTTGTCGATAAGATTCAAACTGGCATGACGCACGTGAATTCGCCGACCGTTGGTGGCGAGGCGCATGTTCCGTTTGGTGGCACCAAAGCGACGAGCGTTGGCCCGAAGGAAGTGGGCCACACTGCGCTCGATTTCTACACGGACCTAAAAATCGTGTATATCGACTACACGGGACGCAAACGCGAATCGAGCATCTACTGACCGGCGGGCAAGTGTGGCGCACGTCTAGTTTCGTTTGCCTGATCTTCTGTTTCGCGTTTCCGGCAACTGCCAAAGATGATGGACGAATTCATTGGAAACCAATCGATCGAGGCCAGGTACGGCTCGATGATAAACAACCGCTAAAGACGGCTGTTTATCAGCCGGATAAATCGCAAAAAAAACCGAATCTCGTGCTAATCCTTCTGGGGCATCGGTGGCTTGCGCTGGATATTAAAGCTAAGACCGTATATCAAGTCTTGCCGAGTGATTTGCAAGCGCAAGGAGCTGATTTTGAAAGCGGAGACCTTTTTACGAGCGATCGATTGATTCCGAGCAAGAATTGGACCGAGCGCGACGTTGGTCCAGCGGAGTTGATTAAGCTCACTTTGAACGACTATGGGCGTGAGCTTCAGTTGAGTCTGCCACATCCGCGCGACCTGCGAGCCTTCTACTGACGTTTTCAGGCGTGCGGCGCGACGGGGCCAGCTGCGCCCGCCGTCTTCTGTTTCCACGACATCGGAGGCAGGCCATTGTCAACTTGCAGCATGGTGATGCAGCCATCCACCGGGCAGACGAGCGCGCACAAATTACATCCAACGCATTCCTCTTCGATAATCCGCGGAACGTGAACTTCCATTCCGTTCACATTGTGTTTGCCGTTTCCATTTTTGGAGGACGCGCGTTCGATGCACTGGTGTGCGCCGTCTTCGCAGGCTACGTAGCAGAGTTGGCAGCCGATACAAAGGTCGGAGTGAATCTTGGCGACGATTTTGTAGTTGAGATCCAGGTCGCCCCAGTCCAACACGTTAGCAGCGGCGCGGCCGCGGAAATCTTCTATGGAACGATAGCCGTGTTCGTCCATGTAAGAGCTCAGACCGTCAGCCATATCCTCGACAATGCGAAAACCGTAGTGCATCGCTGCGGTGCATACCTGCACGGTCGAGGCCCCCAGCGCAATATGTTCTGCGGCGTCGGTCCAGTTACCGATTCCGCCGATGCCAACGATCGGAATCTTCACTTTCTTCGCCACGCTTGAAACGAGATGTAGTGCGATGGGTTTCACCGCTGGGCCACAATAGCCGCCGTGCGAGGATTTGCCTGCCACGTTCGGAGTGGGCGCAAATGTTTCAAGATTTACGCTCATCAGCGAATTGATCGTGTTGATCAGGCTTACAGCATCCGCGCCACCCCGCTGGGCCGCGAGCGCAATGTGGGTGATGTCAGTGACGTTGGGCGTCAGTTTTGAAATCACTGGAGTCTTTGCAACTTCCTTGGCCCACGACGTAATCATCTCTGTGTATTCCGGGACTTGGCCGACGGCCGCGCCCATTCCCCGCTCGCTCATCCCGTGTGGGCAGCCAAAATTCAGTTCCAGCATGTCGGAGCCGGCGTCTTCGGCGCGGCGGACGATGTCGTGCCACGTTTCGCGCTTCGATTCGACCATGAGCGATGCGATCACAAGGTGCTTCGGATAGCGCTTTTTCACTTCCGCGATTTCGCGCAGGTTCACTTCGATGGGGCGGTCGCTGATGAGCTCGATGTTATTCAAGCCCATCATCTTCACGCCATTCAGATCGATTGAAGCGTAGCGCGAGGATGTGTTTTGGATTGGTTCACCAATCGTCTTCCAAACGGCTCCGCCCCATCCCGCGTCGAATGCGCGCATTACCTGGTCGCCTGTATTTGTGGGCGGCCCAGATGCGAGCCAAAAGGGATTCGGCGATTCGACGCCACAGAGCTTCACACGCAAATCAGCCATTTCTCACCTCGTAAGCGCTTGCTTCGAGCGGGCTGAGCCATTCAAACCGCGCCACATGAGCCAGCCCGCAACACATAGCATACCTAACCAGCCGATGAAGCGAACCGCCGCAGCAATCTGGATATCATGCTGCAACAGGCCCACTTTGCTAAAGAGATAGTTCCAATCGTGAATTACGTAATCGCCGTCGCCGATCGTTAACAGCGGCAAATCTTGCGCTCGAGCATCGGCCATATACGTGGCGATCGGTAGAAATTGCTCGAAGACGAAAAACATGCAGAAAGCTACTCCCTGCGCCTGCCGCTGGAAAAGAAAGTAGATCGCCAGCACAATCGGCACGCCCAATTGAAGCAGCGTGCCGCCGGCGATATTCAGAAACTCTCCGAAGAAACGGAACAGCAGATGTCCGCCTTCGTGAATCGGGACGAAAACTCCGTCCATCAATAGTAAAAATCCGGTGCCTCGGGCCGCTTGATAGAGAAACAGAAGGTAGAATCCTGACCAAGCGAGCAGCGCCCATCGGGGAATCGGATCCCAATCGCTTTCCAGGGTCTGTAATGCGGGCAGGTGATCCGTCAGAGCCTCGGGAAGCTGCACAGACGCTCAATTTCTCGCACGCGGTGCGCCCAACCAGGCATCGATGCTTTGAGCAGCCGCTTTGCCCTCCGCGACTGCATCGACAACTTCTTCGCCGCCGTTCGTGCAATCACCACCCGCGAAGTATTTTTGCGCGCCGGTGTGATACTTCTCGTTGATACCAATTGTTCCGTTGTCGCGGACTTCGATGCCGGGAATGGTGCGAAAGAGATCCGTCACTGGCATTTGCCCGATGGCGCGGACGACCATGTCCACCTGAATCGTGTGTTCACTGCCAGGAATTGGAACAACTTTTCCCCGTTCCCGCCCATTGCCCTGCTCAAGCCGGGTCCGCATGCACTCGATGCCCGTGACTCTTCCTTCTTCGCCAATGATCCGAACCGGCTGCGTGTACCAGTGAAAAAGAACGCCATCGAGTTTCGCAAGATCGTACTCGTAACGGAATGCCGGCATTTCTTTTTCGCCACGCCTATAAATCAGGTGAACGGAATCCGAACCGAGCCGCTTTGCAGCGGTCACGACGTCGATCGCTGTGTTCCCTGCTCCGATACAGGCAATCCTTCGGCCCACCTGTACTTCGGCGAACGAGCGCAATTTGGTGGCTTCAATAAATTCCATAGCGCCGCAGACGCCGACCAGGTTTTCACCGGGCAGTGCGAGATCCCACGTTTCGCCCAAGCCAACGCCAATGAAGATCGCATCGTAATCGTTTTCGACCTTCGCGAAAGGCACGTCGCGTCCGATTTCGACTTTCTGTTGAAACTCAACGCCCAACTTGCGTACCTGTTCAACCTCGCGAAGGGAATCGTCGGCTCGAAGCTTATAAGCAGCAATCCCGTATGTGTTCAAGCCGCCGGGAACTGCATTGCGATCGAAGATGGTTACCCGATAGCCCGCTTGCGCAAGCTCGGCTGCGCATGCGAGCGAAGCGGGCCCCGCGCCGATGCAGGCAACACGTTTCCCATTCGGGGCGCCGGCATGGAACAGCTGAATCTTGCGATCGAGGACGTAGTCTACGGCGTGACGCTGCAAGCGACCTATCTCAATCGGCTTCTGCCCTTTTTCGTGCATCACGCACGCGCCTTCGCACAGCACTTCTGTGGGGCAAACACGTCCGCAACTCGCACCTAAGATATTTGCTTCCAGGATCACGCGCGCCGAGCCGCGCAGGTTACCGGTGTAGATCTTCTTAATGAAGGTCGGCACGTCAATATGCGTTGGACAGGCGTGGATGCAGGGCGCATCAAAACAATAGAGGCACCGAACCGCCTCGATTGCCGCTTGGCTGGGCGTCATCGGAGCCACGAGTTCAGCGAAATTCTTTTCGTATTGCTCGGCCGAAAGAGGCGGAGCTGTTTCGTGTAGGTTCATAGGATTATTTCAGGTCAATGTTTAGTTTTCGGAAAGACGTCATTCTAGTGCGATTGCTCCAGGATGTCTCCATGTTCCTTCGGACTCTGGATACGGACTAGTAAGGAGTGACCTCCTGGCAGTGCGTCGAAGCATTCATGTCTCTGTAAGCTGCGAACCAGTCTGAAAGCGGTGTAAGCTAAGCGCCCTACAGGAAATGCGAGGAGACAAGAACACATGCGCTTCGATACGGTGATTCGCAGCGGCACGGTGGTCACGGCGACAGATACCTACGCGGGCGAAGTGGGCATAGTTGGCGGCCGAATCGTGGCGATCGCCAAAGATTTGCCCACGGAAAATAGTGGCAAGGTCATCGACGCCACCAATTGTTATGTGATGCCCGGCGGCATCGACGTGCATACACATCTGGATATGCCGTTCGGTGGAACAAAGAGCGCGGATGACTTCGAATCGGGCACCGTAGCAGCGGCGCATGGCGGAACAACCACCCTGATCGACTTCGCTATTCAGTATAAGGGCCAGACGCTCCATCAGGCTTTTGACGCCTGGATGAAAAAGGCTGATGGTAAGGCTGTGATTGACTACGCGTTTCACTGCATCATCACGGACTTGCCCGACGCACAGCTGAAGGAAATGAAGACCCTCGTTCATGAAGGCGTACCGACGTTCAAGCTATTCATGGCTTATCCCGGTGTGTTCATGCTCGACGATGCTTCGATTTTTCGCGCGATGTCTGCCGCCGCAGATTTCGGTGGCATGATCTGCATGCACGCGGAAAACGGAGGGGCAATCGACGTTATCGTACAGCGCGCATTGGCCGAAGGAAAACGAGCGCCGAAGTATCACGCGCTGACACGACCAACGACAGCCGAGGCGGAAGCGACGTCGCGTGCCATTGCGCTTGCGGAGATGGCGGGGGCACCGGTTTACATCGTTCATCTGTCGTGTAATGACGCGCTCGAGAAAGTTCGCGAAGCGAGGGACCGTGGCTTGCGGGCCTATGCGGAGACGTGTCCCCAGTATCTTTACCTTTCGCTCGAGAATATGGAAGAGCCGGGATTCGAAGGCGCGAAATACGTCTTTACTCCGCCGCTTCGCGAAAAATGGCACCAGGAAAAGCTGTGGCAGGGGCTCGCGCAGGACGACCTGCAAGTGGTTTCGACCGATCATTGCCCATTCTGCTTCAAAGAACAGAAGGAGCTGGGAAGAGATGATTTCACCAAGATTCCGAACGGTGGTCCTGGAATCGAGCATCGGCTGAGCCTGGTTTATAGCGGTGGTGTGCACGGAAATCGCTTTTCGCCGAACCGTTTCGTGCAGCTCGTTTCCACGGCGCCTGCGAAGCTCTTCGGCCTTTACCCACGTAAAGGAACAATAGCTATCGGATCGGATGCGGACGTAGTCGTATTCGACCCGAACGCGGAGCATGTGATCAGCGCGAAAACCCACCACATGCGTGTGGATTATTCGATGTTCGAGGGCATACGAGTAAAGGGCGCGCCGAAAATCGTGCTCTCGCGCGGCCGTACACTCATCGAGAACGGCAAGTTCGTTGGAAAGCCTGGCGCTGGCGAATTTATCAAACGAGAAAATCCGGCCAGAATTTAGAGGGCTAACTACCTGTTACAAGTTCAGGGCCGAGAAACACCCGAGACCCACGGTATTCCGACCAACCCTCCGTTAACATGCACTTCCACGACGTCGCTGGTCGCGAAACGGTCAAAATCACCTGGATCTACCGGGACACGTTCAAAGCGCCGATCTTCGCGCCAGGAATTGACGATGAGCCTGCGGCTCGGCACAGGTCCGCGCATAGCGAATTTGCCAACCACTCGGCCGGTCTCAATCTGCGGAGGCGTGTGGTCGAGCGCGCCATTGGCTAGGAGTAATAAGGCGAGCAGCCACGGAATCGGAATCAGCCCGTAATAGACCCGCTTTAAGGCTTCAACCTCAGCGTGCCGGAGAGCGCGGCGCTCCACCCAAATAGCAACACCGAGCGTAAGGAAGAACAGGACGCCTATGAAAATAAGGATTCCATCCAGATCGAGGGCAGGGTAGCGCCCGCTTGCCGCGACGAACGCGATTGCACCGAGAAGGAAGAGTGCCGTGCGATTCAATAATTTACTGCGCAGCGAAAACTCTGCAGCCGCCGAGCCCAGCCCACAAGCTTCGCAAACATCCGCGTTCCGGTCCGCCCCGCAGTTCAAACACCGCGTCATGTTTATATCCGCGCCTGATTTCAACTAGAATTCATGCTAAGCGGTGCCCCGTGAACTGTCAATTCGGACGCACAGTTACTCACTAAAATTAGACACCGGAAAGCACGGCGAGGGCTGACGTATAATCTGAAAATGACGCTACAGCAGTTTTTTCTCAAGCAAAAAGAAGCAGTACGAGCCCGCAGCCGCGACGTATTTGCCATGATTCGAGCTGAGGATATGACTTGGAAGCCGGAAAATGGGGCTCTAAGTGTCGGGGAATTGCTTCGGCACTTGTGGGTATCGGAAGAAGGGGTGCGGCGGTGCGCGCTGGAGGGCGATTTCAAATATTACGAGATTCGCGTGCCAAAAGGATTGCATGCCGTGATGGGCGCTCCTGGCTCGCTTGAAGACGAATTGGAAAATATCGAACGAGTGCACGCAGAAACGGTTCGAGCGGTGGAGCACTTGCCCGAATCTGCGCTTGACGAGGAACGAGCGCATGACGAGCTTGGTTTTCGCCGTAAAGTCGCCGTGATGTTGTTCGGCATCAATGAGCACGAGATTCATCATCGCGCTCAACTTATGACCTATTTGAGGATGCTTGGGACGCCGGTGGCGCTAAAGCTCGGCAGGAAATAGAGACACCGAGGTCGATTATTTGGTTTGGCGGACGCTCGCCGGCTGAACGTCATTGCACGCCATCAATTCGTCGCGCCCATTGGTGATTAATCCGCAATCGATGTCTTTCGCGCTGTGGATCGCTTCCTCAGCGGTCGAACCGCGGGCGATGGCGCAATGCGAGCGGTCTTTGAAGTTCACGCACACTTCATATTCCTTTTGCGTTTGCTGCAAAGTGGAATACAGGAGTACGCCGAAGAAAGCTATGCCGCCGAGCACGATGATCCACCGCATCTGTGTCGATTTCTTTGCCATTTTGTCGCCGGGCAGCCGGTCCTTGCGCTTAGTCTAAGCTATCGCTCTCCCGTCGCTCGCAGCTTCAATTCATGCTGAACGTATTTCTTCAGATGCGGCGCCAGGGGCTCGAGCTTTGCAATTTCCTTCAGATCACCCTCGGTAAGATTCGGAAGCATAGCCAATACAACGGGCGCCGGTGTATGTGCGTTTCGCATCAATCCAAGCCGAACATTGTACCGGCAAGACCATTTCGCGTGCTGGGCAATTGCGATCACAACCCGCTCGGGTACGTCTGGCTTTGCGAGTACCTTCAACACTTGGCTTTCAGTAAGAAAGCCGTTGCCGAGTGCAAGTTTGATTGCCTGCGGATGTCCTTCCGCTAAAACCGCGCCCGCAATTCTAGACGGCCCGCGCCGGGCTAATGTCAATTTTTCTCCTACGGGCAGATGAGGGATTCGGGCGAGAATAATTCCCTCAGCCGCCCGCCGGATATCTGCAGGAGCGGAAGGCTGCAGGCTTACACTCACTAAGTCGAAGAGAAATAGTTGGCGGAGGAGTGCCAGAGCAATGCGCCTCGGGGTGCGGGGATGCCCCGCGAGACGCAAGCGAACGCGTTCACTCGAAGTCCATTGGCTGGTATCGGCGAGAGCGGATAGAAGTTTCGCAGTGAGATCCAATCGTTCGAGCAGCTGGATTACGTTGGGTTCCTCGAAACTGGGATTCTCGATTAGCGCGAGCAAAGTCGCTTCGTTGGCATCGTGAACGAGGACCTTGATTTGGTCGGCACTGGCTGACCGCGCGTGCTGGGTGGCGGTCAGGGAGGCATCATCCGGCATGGGCCGTACGTCGCCCCGAGCGGATCGCGAGTTGAGCCGCAGCCTCGGCGGGTTTCATCGCGAGCGGTATCAACCTTGCGCGTGGCGCTACACGATTCAGTCCCTCATCGATTGCGGCATCGAAAAACCTGCTGCGGCCCACGGCACCACCAGCCTTCGCGATCGGAACCTCACGATCGTTCAAATTCAAGCGCGACAGGATACTGGCAACGAGTTCCGTGAGTGATTCAGCCGCGTTCGAGAGAATCGACTCACAGACCGGATCTCCTTTGTCCCCTAGTTCTGTGACCAACGGAAAAATTCGGGGAAATACATCATCCGGATCTTTTACGACCCAGTCGAGAACTCGGTTCCATTCCGAGCAACCCAGCCACTTCAGTACCCGTTCAGAAAGCTCCGTCTCTGGGCCGCGATTTTCCTCCGCGCAAACCACAGCGGCAAGCGCGCGCCTCCCGATGTCAAAAGCGCTGCCTTCATCGCTGAACCAAGGGCCGCGGCCACCTGCTCGAGCTGTCTCGCCGTTAGCTCCCCGACCGTATGCAGCAGAGCCAGTGCTGATTATGAGCACGAGGCCTTCAGCGTCGCCTACCGCCGCTTGCAGTGTGATGGCCAAATCTGTCGTGACTGTTACAGCTGCCTGAGGAAACGCATTTTCCAGGAACGTTCCAATTCGCCTCGCTACTACATCCCTCCCTGCACCCCCAATTCCGGCGTAAATCCCTCGAATGTCTCCGGCCTTGATGTGATGGTGCTCTAGAACCACATCGGCTGCATCGCTGAGCGTGAACCACGCTTTTGCGTAGCCCGCACGAATCGGATTCGATGGGCCTGCCGTCGAGCGGGCGAGCGTTCTGCCCGAACCATCGACCAGCACGCAATCCGTTTTCGTTCCGCCGCCATCCAGGCCCAGGAAATATTCGGCGTTAGAGGCGTTCTTTTTTTCGGACATTCATCCTCGCTGTACTTGACAGGCTTCAAAGGCGGCAGTTAGCATCGCGCGACTCGCCAGCCTTCATTTAGAAACGGCGTGGGCGCGATGCAAATCAGCCCAATCGATCTCGCTATCCTCATTCTCTATCTTGCGGGTATTACGCTCTTCGGCGCGTATTTCCGACGCGGTCAAAACAGTCTTCGCGATTATTTTCTCGGCGGCCGAACGGCGCCCTGGTGGGCGATTGCGTGTTCCATCGTCGCCACCGAAACCTCGACGCTAACAATCATCAGCACGCCCGGTATTGCTTATGGCGGAAACCTCGGATTCTTGCAAATTGTGTTGGGCTATCTTATCGCGCGCGTGATTCTGTGCGTTGTATTGATCCCGCAGTACTTCCAGGGCGAATTCTACACGGCTTACCAGCTTCTCGAAAAGCGATTTGGGACGCGAATGCGTTCGGCGGCAGCGGTGGTTTTCCTTGTAACAAGGGCGCTGGCGGAAGGCGTTCGAATATCGGCCGTTGGCAAGGTTGTAAGCGTCGCTTTCGGGACAGGCGAACGGGTTTCAATCTTGATTATCGCGCTGCTCACTTTGTTTTATACGTTCGAAGGCGGCATGCGCGCTGTGATTTGGACCGACGTGATTCAGTTCGCTCTCTACCTTACGGGTTCGGTTGCAGCATTCTTGCTGCTGCTGCACAAGATTCCGGGTGGCTGGTCGGAGGTCACGCACGTCGCGGCTGCTGTAGGTGGCAAGCTCACGATTTTTGATTTCGTGTTCAGCCTGACAAAGAGCTACACATTCTGGGCTGGGATTCTTGGCGGCACTTTTCTGACGATGGCAAGCCATGGAACGGATCAAACACTTGTGCAGCGATTGCTCGCAGCGCGAAATGAGAGAGACAGCAAAACGGCGCTACTTGCGAGCGGTGTGATCGTATTTGTCCAATTCGCGCTGTTTCTTGTGATGGGCGTGATGTTGTTCGTTTTCGCTCAGCACGCAGCGCTCCAGAATCCCGGCGGTGATCCCGATCGCCTTTATCCTCAATTCGTCATTCACTACTTGCCGGTAGGCCTCACCGGACTTGTCTTGGCGTCGATTTTTGCGATTGCGATGTCGAACGCTAGTGGTTCGTTGAACTCGCTTGCTTCGTCGAGCATCATAGACCTCGGAAAGCGACGGATGGATTTGGACACGCAACCGGTGCGCCGTTCGCGCATGATGACGATTGTCTGGGGTATCGTTCTCATGCTTCTGGGGCTAATTCATTGGGGACCGGTGCTAGTCGCCGGCCTCACAATTACGTCGATTACGTACGGGGCTATGCTGGGCGTATTTTTGCTCGGAATGTGGGATCGGCGTGCAAATGAGACGGGAGCGCTTGTGGGTTTTGTAGCAGGGCTGGCATTCATGCTTAGCGTCGCACGGTTCACGCCTTTGGCGTGGACATGGTACGTTTTCGTCGGGACGATCGTCACTTTCTCGGTCGGTATGCTCGCGAGCCTCGCTGCCGACAACGGGACACGTTCGACATGAATTAGTTGTCAAGCTAGGCCTCAATTTTTCAAGGACAACGGAGACTTTATCGCCACTGCCCCGGAAACGAAACCGACACAACGCCTCGAATTAATTCGCGGGCTCGGCGCCTGGGCTGCCGCTGCGATCGTCGTCGGCACGATGATCGGTACCGGAATTTTCCTGAAGCCGGCGGAAATGGCCCGCGAAGCTGGATCGACCGCGGTCGTCTTCGCGGCATGGATTGTGGGCGGAGTGCTGTCGATGTTTGGCGCACTTAGCTTCGCCGAACTCGGAGCGGAAATACCGGAAGCTGGTGGCGAGTACGCCTATCTGCGCCGCGGATTCGGTCCCGTGTGGGGATTCTTATTTGGCTGGACCCACTCAATCGTCGGCCGTCCGTCATCCACCGCATCGATTGCTGCCGGCCTGATGCGATTCGTTGGTTTTTTGTTCCCCGCTATCGCAGCGCCGATTTATACGCTCCACTTGCGCTTGCCTTTTTTCTCGAGCCATTATTCCGAGTTTGCTTTTACGTGGGCGCA
This sequence comes from uncultured Acidobacteriota bacterium, assembly GCA_963721825.1. Lineage (GTDB taxonomy): Bacteria > Acidobacteriota > Terriglobia > Acidiferrales > UBA7541 > Palsa-295. Next base: position 53,340 of record CAVRLE010000011.1, read on the forward strand.
GCCGCTTGCCGTTCTCGCGCTCATCCTGATGACTTTCATCAACTATCTCGGCGTGCGGCTGGGTGGCCAAGTCCAGATCGCGCTGACAATCATCAAAATCGCTTCGGTCGTCGCCATTATTGGCTTCGGGTTCTTTCTCTCGCACGGGCATGCAGCGAATTTTCAGCCCATTTGGCCAACTTCACTATCTTGGGCCACAACTACGGGTTTTCTCGCAGCTCTGGCCGCGGCGCTATGGGTGTTTGACGGTTGGGAGGACCTGAACTTGGTCGGATCAGAAATCAGGGATCCTGGCCGGAACATTCCTCGCGCTTTGATTGGCGGTGTTGCGTTTGTGATTGTTCTCTTTAGCGTTTTCAGCGCGGTCTGCTTCTACGCGTTGCCGTTCGACGTTGTCGCAGTATCACAACACGTCGCATCGGACGTCGTGGAAAGCTTCGCGGGCCGCGGTGCGGCCGTCTGGGTCACACTGGCGATGGTGATTTCTGCGCTCGGTACTTTGAATTCGTCCGTTCTTAGCGGCGCTCGTGTAGATTACGCTATGGCACGAGACGGAATCTTTTTCCGATTTGCGGCGGCCATTCATCCGAAATTTCGAACTCCGGGAAATGCGCTGATTTTTCAATGCTGCCTTGCCAGCTTGATGGCCTTGACCGGGACATTCGAAGACCTCACTTCCCTCTTCATCTTCGCCGGATGGATCTTCTACGGCTTAGCTGTTGTCGCACTATTCCGCCTGCGTCGCACCGAACCTAATATGCCGCGTCCATACAAGACTTGGGGCTACCCGATCGTTCCGCTAGTCTTTGTGATTGGCGCGATGGCACTCACCATCAGCATTTGGGCTCAGCGGCCTGTTCGTTCATCAATTGGCCTGGTTTTGATGTGTTCCGGTTTAGTTTTTTATCGGTATTGGAGCAGGCGGACGGCTGAATAGTCGTGGCCGCTCACAGCGAGCTAAAGCTCTTGAAATGATTCGTTTGGGATACTTAGCCGCACGCTCTGAGGATGAAACAGATGTGCAAGGAGTTCGACTCCATCTGAAAGTCGCGGGCCGGGACGCGAAAAATAACTATTCGCATCAACTGCGAAAACGCGCTGATCGCGTATCGCTGGCAGCCTATCCCAGTTCGACGGCAGGTCTTTGAAACTAAATTCCGCTGCGGCACGCCGCGAGCTATAGCCGCAAGGCATCACAACGATGATTTCTGCGGCGGTTTCTGCGATTTGCTCCGCCGTCGCGGGAAACGACGGCTCACCCGCACGCCCTAATACGTCCTCGCCTCCCGCCTTCACGACCATTTCTGGGACCCAATGGCCGGCGATGTAAAACGGATCCATCCATTCCAGGCACAGGACACGAGGCCTGGGCGCATTCGCGACTTTCATTTCGATTGCGGCAACCTTCTGCTGGAGAGTTATTGCCAGCCCCTGCGCATCTCTTCGCCTGCCGGTTGCCTCGCCAATTTTGCGAATGTCGTCCCAAACATCTGCGAGGGAGTGAGGCGTTAGAGACATAATCGTAGGCCGCTTCGAAAAGCGTGCAAGGGCAGTGGCGAGATCGTCGGGCGAAGCCGCGCACACGTGGCATAGATCCTGCGTGATGATAAGGTCAGGAGCCAGTGATGCCAGCAGTTCCGCGTCCACCGAATAGATGCTCTCGCCACGTGAAACAAGCTCCGTGACTTCTCGATCGATCACGGCGGGTAATGCCTGTGGATCGACGCGCGGCCGAATTAGCGGCGGCTTCTTCGCTGCTTCCGGCGGAAAGTCACACTCGTGAGTCACGCCTACAACCGAATCGCCGAGGCCGAGCGCGAAAAGAATTTCTGTCGCCGACGGCAAGAGTGAACAGATCTGCACAATTCAATGGTACAGGAGATACTTCTCACGCATCGTTCGAAATCGATCGAGATCACCAGTCCATCCGGACTCGATTTCCTTCGGATCATCGCCACGCGCGAGTCGATCCACTGTGGCCTGCGAGCCGAGGAGCTCTATCATTTTCTCGGCATGAAATTCTGTCGGGTACAAATGATGTAAAACCGATGCAATTTCGAGTCCCAGCATAATAGGCTGGAATTTTTCACGATCCTGCAAATCGATCGAAAGTCCCTTGCACAACACTCCGCTGTACAGCCCGCTTGCCGGCGTGAACTGTGTTGCGGCAAACCGCACACCTTTCAACTCGCGGCGACTCAGCTCAGTCAGTAACACTCCTGAGTCAATCCAGGGCGCACCGAATTGCTCGAAAGGAGTTGGCGTGCCCCTGCCAACCGAGACGCCTGCGGCTTGCAAGATTTCAACTCCTGGGTAATGGAAGGTTTCTCGCAAAGAGTGTAGCGCCGGGGATGGGGGGATCCAAGCGAGCCCGGTCATGTCGTAGAAGTCACGCCGGTGCCAATCCTGCATCGCAACCACGTGAAGGTCAGCGCCGATTTTATTTTCAGAATTGAACATCTGCGCCAGCTCACCCATTGTCATCGCGTAACGCACAGGCATTGGAAAGTAACCGACGAAGGATGTTCGATCACGATCGAGTACCGGTCCTTCGATAATTTCGCCGCCGAGTGGATTCGGTCGATCGAGCACGAAAAAGGCGATGTGCTGTTGCGCTGCCGCCTCCATCGAATATGCCATCGTCGTGATGTAGGTATAGAACCGCACTCCTGCGTCTTGGATGTCGAATACGAGTGCGTCAATACCGCGAAGCATCTCGCTCGTTGGCCGTCGTGTGGCACCGTACAGGCTATAGATTGGCAGTCCGGTTGGGGCATCCGCCTGATTGGAAACCGTAGTGTCCGCCACACCGGCGATCCCGTGTTCAGGGCTGAATATGGCAACTAGATTTACGCCCTCCGCGCGCGCTAGGAGATTAATTGTTCGGTGGCCATACGAGTCAAGGCCCGTCTGATTCGTAATCAGTCCCACTCGTTTGCCTCGCAGGGACGCGAATTTCTCGGTTTCCAATACGTCGATGCCCGTTCTTGTGTGATCGCCCGTCTTGCCGACATCATCACCGAAGGTTTGCGCGGGAATGCCAGTCTTTCTCTCTGAACTGCCTCCAACGATCAAGAGTGCCAAGCCAGCGATCAGTGAAAGGAATGGGAGTAAACGGAAACGAAACATCGGCTGGGAGGCTCGGTTGTGCCGCATGAAACCGTGTGCTATATACAGCCGCGGGATGCAGTCGTCAACATGGAACGCCCGAAGAGCTTCCCTGCAGACACTCGGGCTTTTCTTGATAGCGTTGCTCCTTCTCATGACACCTTCCGCCCGATCCCAAAGGCCGTCGCCCAAGAAGAATCGCGTCTCCACTGGCACTTCCGCATGGGTGGAATCCACGCTGAAGAAAATGACCATTCGCGAAAAGCTCGGGCAAATGTTGATGCCCTACTACTTCGGAGTTTTTGAGTCGGTAGAGAGTCCGGCATATAGGGACCTGCTTCACCAGGTTGGAGAGAATCACGTTGGGGGATTCATCCTCGGGACGATTCGCGGCCCGCTTGGAATTGAACGCAGCCAGGTGTATCCAACAGCCGTAATCATGAACGCGCTCCAGGCATATTCCAAAGTGCCGCTCCTGGTTGGCGCTGATTTTGAGAGTGGTACCGGCATGCGTCTCGATGAAGGAACGAACTTCCCTTCGGCGATGGCAATTGGTGCGACGAATGATCCGAAACTTGCATACACGGCAGGGAAAGATACCGCGCTCGAAGCTCGCGCTGCCGGCGTTCACTGGATCTTTGCTCCCGACGCCGACGTGAATGACAACCCCGCGAACCCAATCATCAATATCCGCGCGTTCGGTGAGGAGCCGGACAAGGTGGCCGATTTCGCGACGCAGTTCATTCGCGGCATCGAGGAAAATGGTGCGCTTGCGACCGCAAAGCATTTTCCCGGCCACGGCGATGTGAGCACTGATTCGCATCTCTCACTCCCGGTTGTTCCAGATGACCGTAATGAACTCGAGCATAATGAACTCGTTCCCTTCCGCGCCGCAATTTCGGCTGGCGTCAGTTCGATCATGCCCGGACATCTCGGCGTACCGGCGCTCGAACCGGACATTGCCGTCCCGGCATCGCTTTCCCGCAACATCCTCACCGGCCTTTTGCGCGATGAGATGAAATTTCGAGGCCTCGTCGTGACGGATGCGATGGACATGGGCGGCGTAACGTCGCTCTACCCTCCGGACGAAGCTGCAATACGCGCGGTTGAGGCCGGAGCAGACATCGTGCTTCAGCCGCCAGTGCCCAACGCCGCTTTAGCGGGCCTTGAGAAGGCCGTTAAGTCGGGCAGGCTTTCAGAGAAGCGAATAGACGAATCGGTGCGACGAATTCTCGAGGCTAAGGCACGACTCGGCCTCGACAAGAATCGTTTGGTCGATATTCCGCGGCTGAATCAGAAATTCGGACTCCCCAAATTCGCAGACGACGCACAGACTATCGCAGATCGCAGTGTGACACTTCTTCGCAATTCTGAAAATCTGGTGCCATTGAATGCTTCTCGGCCGCTTCGCGTCTTGCTTGTCTCGCTCTCAGCCGACCCGGATCCGTACCCCAGTGCGACGGTTGAGAGCGAAGTTCGCTGGCGGGTGGATTCGCTCAAGTCTCTTCGCGCTGATACGCAATTTGTCAATGTCAGCACGCTGAAGCTGCCTCCGGTTGATTCCTACGATGTAGCGATCGCTGCGCTGTTTGTGCGTGTGGCTGACCGCAAAGGCAATGTCGGCTTTCCGGACGATCAGCGGGCATTTGTAAATCAAATGCTCGCTAGCGGAAAGCCATGTGTCGTGCTTGCTTTCGGCAGCCCTTATTTGATTTCGAGTTTTCCGTCGGCGAAAAACTGGATCGGCGAATTCTCGACGAACGACGTATCTCAGCGCGCCGCTGTCCGCGCACTGTTCGGCCAAACTTCAATCGGGGGGCGGATGCCAGTAACTGTCCCGAATACAGCGAAGCGCGGCGACGGAATCCCAATAGCTGCGAAACCGATGACGCTCGAACCGGCTTCTCAGGCAGTCTCGAATCGTCTTGCGTCCGTTTATGGGCTGCTCGATCGGGCCGTGTCCGGTGGAGCCTTCCCCGGCGGAGTTCTTGCGGTTGGGCTGAACGGTCAGCTTGCCGTACACGCTTTCGGGAAGTTTACGCGAGATACAAAAGCAGCTCCGGTTGAGGCAGGCACAATTTACGATCTTGCGTCGCTTACGAAACCGATCGCAACAACAACCTCCCTGATGATTCTCGTGCAACAAAAACGGATCGATCTTGACGCTCCACTTTCACGATTCCTACCAGAATGGAGCGCTGCAGCAAAAAATGATCCAGATCCTGCCTGGCGCGCACGCGTCACGCCGCGCATGCTTCTGCTCCACGATTCTGGCCTTCCAGCGCATCGCGATTTCTATAAAGAAGCCAGAGGGCATGATGCGATTCTCGCGCGAGTCCTCGCTGAACCTCTCGTTCATGAGCCTGGCAAGCAAATTGAATATTCCGATCTTGGATTCATGTTGCTCGGTGAAGTCGTGGAACGCCTTACCGGTGAATCGCTCGCAGTATTCGCGCAAAAGGAAATCTTCACTCCACTCGGAATGAAACATTCGTTATTTAATCCGCCGCGCTCTCTTCGAGCGCAAATTCCTCCAACCGAGAACGATCTGAGTTATCGCAAACGCCTCATTCAAGGCGAAGTCCACGACCAGAATGCCTGGGCCATGGGCGGGATCGCAGGCGATGCGGGTCTGTTTTCAACCGCCGGCGACGTAGCCATCTTCGCGCAGATGATTTTGAACGGTGGTATTTACGCACATCATCGCGTGGTGTCACGCGCGACGATCGCCGAATTCACGACACATCAGACGATTGGCAATTCCGCGCGCACACTCGGTTGGGATGTGCCCCTTGACCCGAATGCCACTGGGCGGTTGTTCTCCGCACACGCTTTTGGGCATTACGGATTTACCGGCACTTCTCTATGGATTGATCCCGACCGAAGCCTTTTCATCATTCTGTTGACGAATCGCGTGAATCCGTCCGTGGACAATATCAAGATACGGCGGGTGCGCCCCGAACTGCATGACGCGATTTTTGAAGCTTTAGGCTTTACTTCGGCGCCGGTGCCTGCTCGATAACTTCCTTACATCATCGCGCAACTTGTCTTCCGTCGAGAATACGCGACGCGACTGAACCGGTATACTGTAGGTTCGCATTGAGGCATAGGCTTGAGGCTAGCCAGCACCGAACGGAGAAATCCGCGCTCGCGTGAGCTCGATAAAAAATCGACGCTTGAGATTCTTCGCATGATCAATCGCGAAGACGCCAGCGTGGCTATCGCTGTTAGGCGGGAGTTGCGGCAAATCGCTCGCGCGGTTGACGCCATCGTGTGCAGCCTCACGAACGGTGGAAAGCTTTTCTATGTGGGGGCGGGGACAAGCGGCCGATTGGCAGCTCTGGATGCAGCTGAGTGCCCCCCGACGTTCGGTACGCGCGCCGAGTCGATTCAGGCGCTGATTGCCGGTGGCGCAAGAACGATGCGCGGGGCAAACGAAGCAGCCGAGGATTCGGGAACAAGTGGCGCACGTGATCTAGCAGCTGCAGGCGTCTCGCATCGGGACGTTGTTGTCGGACTTGCCGCAAGTGGTACGACACCTTATGTTCTCGGCGCGATTGAGTTCGCACGTCAGCGAGGAAGCGTCACGATCGGGGTTACGTCGAACCCCCGGTCGCCGCTAGCTCGAAAGGCAAAAATCGTGATCGCCCCAGAGACGGGCCCGGAGGTTATCGCCGGCTCCACGCGCCTGAAAGCTGGCACCGCCCAAAAAATGGTACTCAACTTGCTTTCAACAACCGCGATGGCGCGCCTTGGTCGCGTCTATGACAACTGGATGATTTACGTGGCGCTCACAAACAAGAAGTTGCGGCGGCGCGGGGCTCGGATCCTTGAGGAAGCCATAGGGGTGAGCGCGTCAACTGCGGAACACGCGATGCGGCAAACGGGACACAATCTGCCGGCTGCGCTTATCATGCTAAAAACCGGAGCAAACGCGCGCGAGGCTAAGTCTCTTCTAGCGAAATCCAGCGGTAGCGTGCGCGCTGCGCTCGAAGCGTCCCAAGCGCCGAGGATCCGAACACCGAGGATCCGAACAAAGAGCAGGAGCAAGTAACAGTGGACCGCTTCAAAATCCAGGGTGGACGCAGGCTCGAAGGAAAAGTGCATATCAGCGGCGCAAAGAATGCCGCCCTTCCCGCGATGGCAGCCGCGCTGCTCACCGATGAGCCAATGCATCTCCATAACATCCCCAAGGTCCGCGACATCATTACGATGGCCAAGCTTCTCGCCCACATGCGCTGCCGTGTTGAGAGTCCTGACATTCCGCCCAGTCAATTCACGATCCAGGCGGAAGCAGTTTCGCACGCCGAGGCACCGTACGAACTTGTCAAAACCATGCGCGCTTCTGTACTAACTCTCGGCCCGCTTGTTGCTCGATTTGGCTATGCCCGGGTTTCGATGCCGGGCGGCTGTGCGATCGGCGCTCGTCCGGTGGACTTGCATATCCAAGGACTCGCACAACTAGGCGCGGAGATTTCAGTCGATCATGGGTACGTCGAGGCTCGCGCCAAGCGTCTCCGAGGCGGCACGTTTCGCTTTCCAAAAATTACCGTGACCGGAACCGAGAACATCCTGACTGCGGCCGTGCTAGCCGATGGCGAAACTGTCCTCGAAAACTGCGCCCTCGAGCCGGAAGTCACCGATCTCGTCGATCTGCTCGGTAAGATGGGCGCCAGAATCGAAGGCCGCGGCACTTCAACTTTGCGTATTCAAGGCGTCGAGCGCCTTGGGGGCGCCACTCACGCCGTGATTCCCGACCGAATCGAAGCCGGGACGTTTCTCGTCGCTGGAGCAATCACCGGTGGCGAACTGCTGCTCGAGAATTGCGACCCGAGCCACCTGGGCGCGATCATCGAAAAGCTCAGAGAGTGCGGCGCCGAAATCCGCTGCGAAAGCAGCCACAGTCTGCGCGTTAAAGCGGCGAAAAAACTCGTCGCTGCCGATGTCACTACTGAGGAATACCCCGGCTTTGCCACGGACATGCAAGCCCAGTTTATGGCGCTTGCGACGCAGGCCGAAGGCGTCTCGCATATCCGCGAGACTATTTTTGAGAACCGCTACCTTCACGCCAGCGAGATGTCGCGCATGGGGGCGAATATCGCTGTGGACGGCAATCTTGCGGTCGTGACCGGTCCAACCCGTCTCAGCGGCGCACCCGTCACGGCATCCGATTTGCGCGCCAGCGCATCCCTAGTGCTGGCGGCACTTGTGGCGGAGAACACAACCTACATCGATCGTGTCTATCACATCGATCGCGGCTACGAACGCATCGAAGAGAAACTCAGCGGAATTGGCGCACGGATCGAGCGCGTCAACTGATGGGCTTTGGGCGGAGAGCTTCCGCATTACAAGTTGTAGCGCGAGCGTTCATCCTATCCATCTTGCTTCCTGCAATAGCGCTTGCGCAAAAGTCTTCTGACCCGCAGCGCGCATCGCTCAATGGCCCACATCCCGTGATTGAAATCGAAAATCCCAAACCTCCCTCGCAGAAGCCCCGCCGCAAGAAAGATCCCATTGGCCCGACGGTTCAACTTCGATATCGAATCGTGCCTAGCACCTCGGGAGTTACATCCGGTCGCATCGAGATTTGGGATCGACCCGATTTGCTCGCAAAGATTCCAGTAAAGGTAGCGAAAACCGGCGAAGCCACATGGGCTGACACCTCGGCGCCAACTCCCTCGCGGCTCGATTTCACTCTTATTGATCCGGATGCGCCCCGTTCCTGTGGTCTCAGCTGCAGTGACCCCGACACAGAAGCCCAGTCAGTAGCGGTTGCAGGTGACGTCCCACCATCATTCACATCCGACCCTGTGCGCATTCGCGCGGGTACCGAGACCATGTCGCTTGATCTCGACGGCCGATTTTTCACGTCGAGCACCAAAGTGCTGCTCGCAGAGCCAACTCCGAAAAAAGATGTCTGGAAAGCCTGGGAGTTTGTGGCTGACGACTATGTCGACGCCAATCGAATTCGCGTCACAATTGCGTGGTCATACCTCGCATCTCCTCGCAAGCTCGTTCTGTGGCCGTTTAACCTTGACGAAGTCGAAGCGGCTCAAGACAATGGCTTGCCTTTGAACGGAACCGAGCAGAAAACTCCTGTCGGCGGAGGAGCCACAGAAATCATTTATGTTGCTAGCGGGGCAAGCCCCGTACTCACCCGTCTCGATCCGCCGCAACTATCCGCTGACGCTTCGGATCGAGCCGAGGCCAAGGTGGTTCTTCACGGAAGTGGCTTTACCCCTGCGAGCGTGGTGCTAGTCGGACGAGATCCCTTTGAAGAAAATGTTTTGCGGAATCCGCCATTGGTAATCCCACCGAAATATCTATCGCCGGAAGCGCTTGAGATTCATCTACCCGCATCTCAGTTGAGATTTTTAGACCTCGCATACAGCAAGCCTGGACCAATCCGAATTTGGGTTCGAAACGCAGCCAGCGGTTTCCAAATATCAGAACGCCGCGATGTTCAGATTCTGCCTACGCCCAACCTTCCGCTCGCCCCACCACGTGCAGCGATCGTCGCAATTTCGCCGAGCCCGTTGCCTGTCATGAGTGCTGGCGGTGTGTCGGCCGAAGAAGTCGCGGTAATCGGCACAAATTTTCGACCCAATGATTCAATCGTCGCGAGTGCCGACCAGGGCGAAAAGACCAAGCTTCCAACTCAGTTCATCTCTTCCACTGAACTGCGCGTCTCTCTTCCGCGCCAAGTCTGGCGCGAGCATCGCGTGAGCTATCGCTTCGTAATTGTCACGCCCCAGGGCGAGCGAGCTACTGAACTGTACGAAGACGAGGATGCGCCCGAATCCGAATCATCGGCGCCAAAATAAAAAGGGAGGCGATCGCTCGCCTCCCTGAATCCAAAACCATCCGATTGAAACGGACTAGCCGGCAGCCTCAGACTTTTGTTGTGGCTGTTGCTTGTCACGCTGCTCGCGCAATACAGCTTTGCGGCTCAACCGGATCTTATTCCCCTCAATAGCCAGCACTTTTACAAGAATCTGGTCGCCTTCCTTCAACTCATCGCGAACGGAACGAATTCTCGCCTCTGCGATTTCGCTGATGTGCAACAAGCCATCGGTTCCCGGGAAAATTTCGACGAATGCGCCGAATTCGGCGATGCGCACCACCTTGCCGAGGTAAGTCTTGCCAATCTCGGCCGTGGCGGTTACGTCCCGAATCATCTTCAGCGCATCTTCTGCGGCGGGCCCGTTCGCCGCAAACACGTGGACCTTCCCGTCGTCCATAACATCGATTTTCACGCCCGTCGCTTCGATGATCGACCGGATCTTCTTCCCGCCCGGCCCGATCAAATCGCGAATCTTGTCGGTTGGAATGCTGCAGCATGTAAAGATGAGGAGCGTAGGTTGAAATTTCAGCGCGGCCGGTTGAAATTGTCTGGTCCATGATGTCAAGAATTTCCAGACGCGCCTTCTTCGCCTGTGCCAGCGCTTCACGCATCATTGAAACGCTCACGCCCGATACCTTGATGTCCATTTGCAGCGCAGTGATTCCCTGCCGCGTTCCAGCTACCTTGAAATCCATGTCTCCGTAATGATCCTCCGCACCGGCTATGTCGGTAAGGATCGCGTACTTATCGTCTTCCACGACCAAGCCCATCGCGATGCCCGCGCACGCGGATTTGAGCGGTACGCCCGCGTCCATCAGCGCCAGCGACCCGCCGCAAACCGTTGCCATCGAGGAAGATCCGTTGGATTCCATAATGTCCGAGACGACTCGCATCGCATACGGAAAATCCGCTTCCGGTGGAAGGAGATTCACAAGCGCCCGTTCGGCGAGAGCACCATGTCCGATTTCCCTGCGTCCCGGCCCGCGCAGGAATTTCACTTCACCCACCGAAAATGGCGGGAAATTATAATGCAGCATAAAGCGCTTGAATGCCTCGTCTTCGAACAGCAAGTCCAGCCGCTGCATGTCCTCTTTGGTGCCCAGGGTCGCCGTAGCAAGGGCCTGCGTCTCTCCGCGAGTAAATAGCGCCGAACCGTGAACGCGAGGAAGAACTCCTACTTCACAAGTGATCTGCCGAATTTGATCGAAAGCCCGAGCATCCGGACGACGCCGTCTCAACAGCATATCGTCGCGGAAAATCTGCTCACGGAGCCGCTCGAATGCGCGGTACGCGAGTTTGTGGCGCGCTTCGTCATCCTCTGGAATCGACGCCATGATCTCGGCCTTAATCGCATCGACCAAGCCGTAGCTCTCGCTCTTGGGGTGCTTCGCCGTGTCGAGTGCGTCGCGCAATCGCTCTCCGTACTTCGATTTGATCTCGCTGTATAGCGCTTCGTCGAACGCAGGAGGTGTCACCTTCGCCTTCTCGGGATTCACGCGCTTGTGCAGCTCTCGAATGGCAGCGACGATCTTGCGAATTTCCGCGTGCGCGAACTCCAGCGCATCTACCACGGTGTCTTCGGATACTTCGAGTGCTCCGGACTCGACCATTACGATCGCTTCGTCTGAGCCAGCAACCACCAGATTCAGCAGGCTCGTCTTCTGCTCGGCCACCGTCGGGTTCGCCATAAGCTTCCCGTCAATCAATCCGACCCGTACCGCCGCAATCGGCGTTTCGAACGGGATCTTCGAAATAAATAGAGCCGCCGAGGCAGCCGTCAATCCAATCACATCCGGATCATTTTCGCTGTCGGCCGATAGCACCATGGAAACAATCTGAGTTTCCGTCGAGTAGCCTTCAGGAAAGAGGGGCCGCAGCGGCCGATCCGTCAGCCGTGAAGTCAAAATCTCGCGCTCGGAAGGACGCCCTTCACGTTTAAAGAATCCTCCGGGAATCTTGCCCGCCGAGTACGTGTACTCGCGATAGTCCACCGTGAGTGGCAGAAAGTCTTTGTCAGTTGCCTTATTGTCCATGCAGGCGGTGGATAGAACTACCGTGTCGCCGTACCGTGCTACAACCGCACCGTGCGCCTGCCGCGCCATTTTGCCGGTTTCAAACGTCAATTTGCGTCCACCAACCTCGACGCTTACTTGTTCAAACATCTAATCACATCCTTCGCGCCCCGAATCTTCGAGTACGCCGTTTCAGATACGAGAGTCCACTCTCGTGGGAAATTCGAAAAGGAGATCGTCAGAGAAGCACCTAAGGCAGGGATACACTTCGACGGCGCAATCCTATACTCCCGCATGAGTCTCGAAAACTTCGCTTCAATTTGAGGTGTCTGCGGTGGGACAAGCGCCGTTACAAGACCGCTTGGGAAAGCGCTACTTACGCAAGCTGAGTCGTTCCACAATCTCGCGGTACCGATCCGGGTCACGGCGGTTCAGATAGTCCAGCAACCTTCGGCGCTTATTGACCATCATAATCAATCCGCGACGGGAAGCGTGATCCTTTGCGTGGGACTTGAGGTGGGTCGTTAAGTAGCTGATGCGCTCACTCAACAATGCAATCTGCACTTCCGGCGAACCAGTGTCCTTCGTATGCGTCCGGAACTGCTCAATAACCTCTGCCTTTGCTTCCATCAGCTCGCCCCTCCCCCTCTGAAAAACCGTTCCCTGTTCTATTTCGATTTCCTTTTCGACACTAAAAATCGTAACACATCGTCTGCAAGCCACAAAGCGCTTTTACAGTGAATCCTGTAGGAGGGAGGGCGGCTCCACTGTATGCCTCGCACCCAAAATTCGCAACGACTAGGGCGACTCAGCTTTTGCCGTGGTTTATCAATGACAGAAACTCATCGCGGGTCTGTTTGTTTTCCCGAAAGGCCCCGAGCATCGCGCTCGTCATCGCCGCCGAGTGCTGTTTTTCGACTCCGCGCATAACCATGCACAAATGTCGCGCCTCGACGACAACTCCTACGCCTTCGGGCGACAACTTCTCCTGAATCGCTTTCGCAATCTGGCTGGTTAATCGCTCTTGGATCTGCAACCGCCGCGCGTACATATTCACGAGCCGCGCAATTTTGCTTAAACCCACTACTTTCTTGTTCGGAATGTAGGCGACATGACACTTCCCAAAAAACGGCAGCAAATGGTGCTCGCACAGGCTATAGAGTTCAATGTCCTTTACGACCACCATGTTGTCGTAACAGACGCTGAACATTGCTCCATTAAGAAGTTTTTCCGGGTCTTGCCGGTAGCCGCTCGTTAAATACCGGAATGCCTTCTCAAATCGCTCTGGCGTCCGGCGCAGTCCTTCGCGATTCGGATCTTCACCGATCAGGGCGAGCATCTTGCGCACCAGGTCCGCAATCGTTTCTTCACCCTTCGCATCAGGAATTATGATTTCAGTAGCTTCGCTCATTTTATCTCCGCTGTTCATACAGACTACTCTCCGGTGTATTCAAAACTGTTTTTGCTCGTCTCTTCGATCCGCACCCGCTCAATCCGCGCAGGCGAGAACTTCGTCAGACGGCGGTAAATTTCGCGGCACACGTTTTCTGTCGTTGGAACCATGGCTTGAAACTCGGGCACATCTTCGTTTAAGTATTTGTAATCGAACGCCTCAATCACTTCTCGCTGTACGAAGGGATCAAGATCTCCTAGATTTGCGATCATTCCCGTGTCTCGATCCACTGGCCCGGTGATCGTCACTTCCACCTTGTAATTGTGACCATGGCCGTAGGGGCTGTTGCATTTGCCATAGATGCGTTCATTCTCCACTTCGCTCAACGCTGGCGAGTGCAGACGATGCGAAGCAGCAAACCGGTAGCGACGAGTGAGCGAAATTCTCATCGCCTCCCGCCCTCCCCCTCGGCAGTGCAATCGGCAAACAGGTCCTCCGACTCATACAGCCTCACCCGGTCCAGCTTTCCCCGGCGAATCTTCGGCTCAAGGAGATTCCAGATCACAGCCGCGACGTTCTCGCAGGTGGGAATCTTGCCGGCAAGCTCCGGAACTTCGTGGTTCAAATGCCGATGATCCATCCGCTCGACCACTTCGCGCTGCAAAATATCCTTCAGTTCCTTCAAATCCAGCACCATTCCGGTAGCCGGGTCCGGCTCTCCCGCAATCGTCACTTCGAGCGTGTAGTTGTGCCCGTGTCCGTGCGTATTGCTGCACTTGCCGAAGACGCGCTCGTTTTCTTCCGCCGAAAACTTTGGGTTCTGGTAAAAGTGCGCGGCCGAGAACTCCACTTTGCGCGTAATCCGTATCATCGTTTGTCGGCTCTCAAAAATTCAGCTCTGCTCTGATCTTGCAGCATATCGGCGGCCCTTCCATTCAACCGTTCCGGTTACGCTCTTCCACCACGATGCTATCAACGCCGCCGAATAAAGGCACACCCCAGGCACGAAATATTTGATGTTCGAAAACCGGTACCGATTCCGCCTCAAATATGTGCCGAAGTTCGCCACGCGGATCGCTAACCACGCCAAACATCCACCGGCAACCATCCAATCCAGCGGGTGCACAATCTTCCCCGATGAAACCACCAGCAAGGACAAAACCACAAACCAATCGATCAATTCACCGATCAACTTAAAAAGCGAACCGCCAATCAACGCGTAGAGATTCTTTGTCCAGCCCTCCCACATCGCTCCAAAACTTCGGTACATCCGCGTCCGAACAATCCCGAGCCCACTCGCAAAGTACAATCGGGACCCGGCACGCTTCACCAATCGCGCAAGCGCCACGTCTTCAAGCATCTCGTTCGCGATCGCCAGGTGCCCGCCGACTGCGCCATACACGTCCCGACTCACAAGAATGAACTGTCCATTCGCCGCTGCATCCGGAAGCGCTGGGTCGTTCACTTTCTCGAACGTGTATCTCCTTGAGAGCATCCAGTAAATCTGCAGAATCAATGCTCGCTCCCACCAAGTTTCCATCTCCTGCTCCGGAGAATACGACACCAGCGCCGCATCGTGTTCCACCGCATCCGTCAGAGCTCGCCGCATCGCTCCCGGCAAATGGAAAGTGTCGGCGTCCGTGAATAGCAGCCAGTTGCCTTTCGCCGCAGCTGCCCCGACGGCGGCGGCGTGATTTTTGCCCACCCAACCGGCCGGTAGTTCACCTGCCGGCAGAACGCTCAGCTTCGGCAACCGCGATGCAAGATCCTTTAGAATCGCTGCTGTTCCATCCGTCGATCCGTCATCGACCACAATCACCTCGCCAACCTCCGGTTGCGCCGCCACGGACTCAACGGCTCGCGCAATTGAGACTTCCTCATTTCGTGCCGGAATGATGGCTGAGACCAAAGCGTGTGGGGCTTCTTCCGCGGAGGCTCAAAATTCGGCATTCACGACGCGGATGTCTTATTATATGTGCTGGAAGCGCTCATTGAAACGGAAACTAAACACTGCCCTGGTCCTGATCTTCATCGCCGGCCTTCTCTACATGTTCGCGCGCGCAGATTATCGCCAGGGCGAACCAAGCCTCCGCGGCCAGCCAGAAAAAGACTTCGCGCTCACCGTTGACGGAAAACCAGCCCGCCTTTCCGATTTTCGTGGCCAAGTGGTCCTTCTGAATTTCTGGGCCACCTGGTGCCCGCCCTGCGTGGACGAGGCGCCGTCGCTTAATGCCCTGCAGCGCCGGATTGCTCTGCGCGGCGGCACAGTCCTAGGCATCAGCCTCGACGAAGACCAAGCCGCCTACGACAATTTTCTGAAGACCTACCAACTCGGCTTTCCCAACTACCGCGATCCGTCGAAGAAAATTGCCCTCGATTACGGCACCACAATGTATCCAGAAACCTACATCATCGACCGCAAAGGCCGTCTCGACCGAAAAATCATTGGTCCGCAGGATTGGACCAGCCCCGAACTGACGACCTATCTTGATTCCGTACTAGAGTCGAAGTAGTTTCGGCGAATCGGAAGTCGGTGCCGTTGACTTTGCCCCGTCGCACCCCTAACATCCCTGCATCTCTGGGTTCCCCGATCGATTTCTGGCGGAAAACTCATGTCTTCTCCCAGCGCACAGCCCTCGCCCATCTTCGTGCGCATTCGTGCATTTCTCTCGAATCAGGGACTGTTCCTCGTCGTCGCTCTCGCGCTCTTCGCGATTCTGCGTCTCACAAATTGGTCGGGTGCGGATTTCGGAGCGATACTCCTCTACTCCCTCGTCGCAGGTAACTTGGTTTCCCCTGCGATGAATCGGCTCGCTCCGTGGTCTTCGAGGTTTCGAAGCCCGTATGACTGGATTGCCTACGAATCGTGCCTGGCCCTCGTCGCCTTCGTCAGTTCCGCAGCGGCGGTGGCCATCACCATGGCCGCGTATCGCATACCTCTTTCGCGATTCCCTTCTCAATTTCGGGGCGGGGGCCGGCTCGGTGTCGTTGTCGTCCTAATCGTCGGCACGATCGTTCATCTCTACCATCTGACTCGCGCTAAACTCGAGCACACCAGCCTCGAATTAAAACGCACTCTCGAGCTCGGCAAGACTCAATCGCGGAAACAGGAAGAGGACCTCGACCAGGCGCGCGAGATTCAAGAACGCCTTCTGCCCAAGCAAATCCCTCAAATCAAAGGTTTAGACATCGCTGGGGCTTGGAATCCAGCCGCCGTTGTCAGCGGCGATTATTTCGATGTCCTAAAATTTGGCGACACGAAGATCGGTGTCTGCATCTGCGATGTGGTCGGCAAAGGAATCAGCGCGGCATTGTTGATGGCTAACCTGCAAGCCAGCTTCCGGGCCTTCGCGTCCGAGCCGGTATCGCCAGGTAAGGTGGTCAGCAAGTTGAACGATGTGATCTGCAACAACATTGCTTCTGACAAATTCGTTACCTTTTGCTACTGTATCCTCGACGTGACAAAAAGCACTCTCACCTACGCCAGCGCCGGCCACTGGCCTCCGGTACTCATCCGGCGTTCCGGGCAGACACACTCACTCAAAGATGGTGGACCTCCGCTCGGTCTTTTTCCCGACCAGTCTTATGAAAACATCGAACTGCAGCTCGAGTCCGGCGATCGCCTCGTGCTTTACACCGACGGTTTAACCGAAGCTCGCAACTCCAGCGGCGCAGAGTTCGGCGAGCACAATGTTGCGCGCATTGGAAACGAAAACCTGCGACTGAACGCCGCCGAGATGCTCGAAATCCTGAGGCGCGAAGTGACGACCTTCTGCAATGGCGTCTTCGACGATGATTGCACGCTCGTGATCGTCACCATGAAGTGAGCAATTCACCTAGAGCGTGCGTTTAACCATCGGCTCGCAGCGAGTTGACGGGAAAACTGATCTCAAGTAATATACCCCCTAGGGGTATATTGAAATGGCACCAAGGCAAGTCGTCAAGAAACAAAGTGCGGCCTGCGCCTGCGAAGTTTCCTCAACCGCTGCGCGCAAGGCCGTCGCTGTTGATCCTGGTGTCAAATCGGCCAATTTGAAACGCCTCCGTCGAATCGAAGGCCAAGTTCGCGGTCTCGCTCGTATGGTCGAGACCGATCGGTACTGCCCCGACATCATGGTACAGATTTCATCAGTTCAGGAGGCTCTTCGCGCTGTTGGCCGCGCTCTGATGCGCAACCATCTTAAGCATTGCGCCTCTCAGGCAATTCGCAAAGGCACCGCAGCAGAAGCAGAATCGACCTACGACGAACTCATGAAATTGATCTACAAGCATGCGCGCTGAGGATATGGTGATGGACCGTGACCCAGTCTGCGGGATGAAAGTCGAACCCAGCCGCGCTAAATCTCGCGTGGAACACGAGAGCAAAGCCTACTTTTTCTGTTCTGACGGCTGCGCGAAGAAATTCTCGGCGGAACCCGCAAAATACTTGAATTCGGAGCAAAGGCCGCCCGCAGCAACGTACGCTACGCCTGCCCTTCGATCTGGGGACCTTAATCGATCGTCGGTTAACGCCGTGCAGTCAAAAGTCTCACTAGAACGCGCAAAGACTTCAGCGCCTTACGTTTGTCCGATGGATCCAGAAGTCCAAGAACAAAAGCCGGGCGCGTGCCCGAAGTGCGGCATGGCACTCGAACCCGCTCTGCCTAGCGCTTCCGCCGCGCTCATCGAATACACCTGCCCGATGCATCCGGAAATCGTTCGCTCTGAACCGGGCGCATGCCCGATTTGTGGAATGGCCCTCGAGCCGCGTACCGTCAGCGCATCCGAAGAAGAAAATCCCGAACTCTCCAGCATGACGCGCCGCTTCTGGATCGGCGTCGCGCTGACGATTCCCGTTCTCGTCCTCGGTATGTCTGATCTGGTTCCTGGCCAGCCTCTGCAGCGATTCCTTTCGATGCGCGCAATCGGCTGGATCGAACTCCTTCTCGCGACTCCGGTCGTGCTCTGGGGAGGTTTTCCTTTCTTTCAGCGCGGCTGGGCCTCGATCGTCAATCGAAGCCTCAATATGTTCACGCTCATCGCGCTCGGCACCGGCACAGCCTACATCTATAGCGTGATCGCCGTCCTTTTCCCCGGCATCTTTCCGCCGTCATTCCAGACAATGCCCGATGTCGTTCCGGTTTATTTTGAAGCTGCAGCTGCGATTACAACTCTTGTCCTCCTCGGCCAGGTGCTCGAACTTCGCGCACGAAGCCGGACTTCGTCCGCGATTCGCGCGTTGCTGAATCTATCCCCAAAATTCGCGCGCTTGGTTCGCACCGACGGCACTGAGATCGACGTCCCCGTCGAGCACGTACAGCCGGGCGATACTCTTCGCGTGCGTCCCGGGGAACGAGTACCGGTCGATGGAGTTGTGCTCGAAGGTTCCAGTTCCGTGGACGAATCTCTGATGACCGGCGAGCCAATCCCCGTCGAAAAAACGGAGGGAAGTCGCGTCACGGGTGGCACGGTGAACGGCACCGGCACTTTCGTCATGCGCGCTGAGCGGGTTGGCAGCGAAACACTACTCGCGCAAATCGTTCGGATGGTCAGCGAAGCCCAGCGTAGCCGCGCTCCCGTCCAGAAGCTCGCCGATCGGGTCGCCGCTTACTTCGTCCCTGCCGTGGTCGCAATTGCAGTGCTCACATTCATTATTTGGGCAATTCTCGGTCCAGCCCCGAAAATGGCGCATGGACTCCTCAATGCCGTTGCAGTTCTTATCATCGCCTGCCCATGCGCACTAGGACTGGCGACACCGATGGCGATCATGGTCGGCACTGGCCGAGGAGCGCTCGCCGGCATCCTCATCAAAAATGCCGAATCGCTCGAAATTCTCGAGAAGGTGGATACAGTCGTAGTCGACAAAACCGGCACGCTCACCGAGGGGAAGCCTCGCGTCGCGCTAGTGCTCGCGGCGGCAGGAGTAGACGAATCGTATGTGCTCAAAATCGCGGCCGGCCTCGAGCGTGCGAGCGAGCATCCGCTTGCCGCTGCGATCCTCGCAGCCGCGAAGGATCGTGGAATCGAAATTGGCACCGTTACGGATTTTCATTCGCTCACCGGTAAAGGCATTACGGGGCACATCGGAGAGAACACGGCCGCACTCGGGAACCGCGCTCTGTTGGCCGACCTACAGATTCCTCTTGGTCCGCTTGACGATCGCGCGAAACCCCTCGAAGCAGATGGCCAAACCGTGATGTTCGTAGCCACCGACGGAAAAGCAATCGGTATCATCGGAGTCTCCGATCCAATCAAGGCCACAACTGCCGAAGCGATCGACCGCCTCCATCGCAACGGGATCCGGATCGTGATGCTAACCGGCGATAGCCGCGCCACCGCAGAATCCGTCGCGCGAAAACTCAAAATCGACTCTGTAGAAGCTCAAATCTTGCCAAATCAAAAAGCTGAAATCGTGAATCAGTTGAAAGCGAAAGGCCGGATCGTCGCGATGGCTGGCGACGGCGTGAACGATGCTCCTGCTCTCGCCGCCGCGAACGTCGGAATCGCCATGGGCACGGGAACCGATGTGGCAATTGAAAGCGCTGGGATCACTCTCCTCAAAGGCGATCTCGTCGGCATCGCCCGCGCTCGGGCTCTCAGTCGTGCGACGATGCGCAACATCCGCCAAAATCTCTTCTTCGCATTTGCCTATAACGCCCTCGGCGTTCCCATCGCTGCCGGAATCCTCTACCCATTTTTCGGCCTGCTTCTCAGCCCGATTTTCGCCAGCGCCGCGATGACCTTCAGCTCTGTTTCGGTGATCACAAATGCGCTCCGTCTGCGCCGCATCGCTCTTTAACAATTGCGTCACGCTTTCGCCATCAGTTGAAGGCACGGATGCTATAATTTCGCGCATGACACTCATGACCGTCACCTACGAACTCCAAGACCAGCTCAGTCCTGCGCAATTTCGCACGCTCGGCGAATTCTCAAATACTTACGGTCTGCACAAATTCCGCTACGACGAGAAAACCAACCGCCTCATGTTTGACTACGACGCTTCGCGCCTCCGGGAAACCGTCGTCGAGCACGTCCTGCGTCAGTCTCGGATCCCTGTCCTCCGTCGCGTCGAAAACTCCTGATAGTCTAGCCTAGGAAAGCGCAAGTCTGTCCGCGTGCTGTGGAACATGCAGGTGAACGATTGGCATGCTGAGCGAAGCGAAGCGTCTCAACGCCGCCCGCAGTTAAACTGCCCCACGAGCAGGAATCAAGCGAAGTGTACGCAAAAAAAGAGGGGCTCTCGCTTGGGATCGAGAGCCCCCAAAGGCCGCGTTCCATTGATTCGACCTAGGCGTGACCGAATCATGGGGTCATCCATCCTAGCTTCCCTCTCAGAGGCAGGTGGGAACGACCCGTTCCTCCCGATGTCTGGGCCCCTTCCTCCCCATTCACCAGATGGGCGGATCGTGTTGGAACGCGACCCACTCCTCCCCTCATGCACATGCGTGGCCCATCGTCGGAAGGTCGCTAGCGGCAGACGCCCCCCTGTTTTCAATGACTTAGTTGCAGAAGCTCGAATCCAATACATCCCTCGAATTCCGATTCGGGAAGCGGCATCCCGGACTGGCACGCATGCACTTTCCTTAGCTGCGCTCTTTGTTCAGCCGCATCACCTCCATCACTTTTCGCGCACAGGTGTGATCGGAACTTGTCCCACCTTCCGCGCTGCTGCATAATGAGAACCTCGCGGCTCAAATCATGAGAAGACCATTCATCGCGATTCTCGCAATCGTGGCCGGCTTGGCAGGCCTCGCTATCGGTATGGCCGCTTCGCGCGGGCGCCATCTGACCCCTCGCCCCCTCGCATCGCGCGTCCATGAGTCGGCGGAATCGTCGAGCATCAAGCCGGTGGCAAATGCACAGTCCCAGCCTGATATCACCGCCTTGATCGGCGACGACGATGACCCGGTGATTCGTTTTGCGAGCAATCCTCAGCCAGTGCCGCCTTTTCTTCTGCAGGACCTCAATGGCAACGTGGTTTCAACGGCGCAATGGCAGGGTAAAGTCGTAATTTTGAATTTCTGGGCCACCTGGTGCCCGCCTTGTCGCGAAGAGATTCCGATCCTCATTAAACTCGCAAAGAAATATAAGGATAGCTTGCTCATCGTGGGCGTTTCTGTCGACGATGGCTCCCCGGATGACGTTCGGGAATTTGCGAAAGCATTTCATATGAACTATCCAGTCGTGATGTGGAGCCATGAGCTTGTTTCCGAATATGGCGGCGTTCCGGCTCTTCCCACCACTTTTCTGATAAACAAAGATGCTCGCATCGTCCAAAAGCATGAAGGTTTGTACCCGCCTGAAGTGTATGACACGGAAGTGCGTGCGCTGATGGGTTTACCCGTGAACGTGAAGGTCGAAACTTTTGAAGATACCGGCCAAATCTTCCTGAAGAATGCGGTACGGGCCACCGAGCTTCCCGATGTCGATTTCTCCGGGCTGTCCACCGAGCAGAAAAAGGTAGCACTGAAAAAACTCAATTCGGAAGGGTGCACTTGCGGATGTCGCTTAACCTTGGCTCAATGTCGCATCAACGATACATCATGCGTTCGGAGCCGAGGCCTCGCAGCAAAGGTGATTCAAGATATTGTGAATGCTGGACCGCTTCCACCATCGCCGACAGCACCGCCGGCACCCGCCACCAATAACTGATTCCCCTGCAAAATATGTCGCTCGCAGAGCTTGATCCCAAATTCATCGCACGCTCTGCGAGCGATTCGAGTCCGAAACGTCCTTTCTAGTGGTGTTCGTGTTCCCTCACCTCAATTGCTTGGTTCGCTTCCCCAAGCGCAGCGTCAAGGAACTTCATCGCCTTCTCCCGATGACCACCGAATGACCCAGGTGCAGCCGCTAGGAGACCGCGAGCCTGCTGCATCAAATCTCGAGCACTATGCACGTCTCTCAATGCCTCGTGTTTCTCTTGCGCGGCCACGGTCGTAACACTATTCGCACCCGGAATTAGGTGCGACGCAGCACCTGCTACAAAGGCCGCAGCAAAACCGGCCACTATCAGCAATCGAAAAATCTGGTTCTTCATCGAAAACCCTCCAGTTAGATTTGATCACTCTGTTCGGAGACATACCGGCACTGTCCAAACGGCCTTGCGGGGCTGGGACGCACGACCAAGGGTGATACTAATTGAACTTCGAGTGAATTACGCAACGGTGTTCAAGATGTGTCGTAAGAGGATTCAGTTTAACTACGGTGGGTTAACGCGCTCCCCGTCGCTCAGTCTTGGCGTATGCAGTGACTCCGGGAAAATGCACAGGCCGAAAATTCTTGCTCACCCCGTAAAGCGATTCTGAATGACGTTGCCTCATCGGATACGCTCTCTACCTTCAAATCGAGGGATGAAGAGCGCTTTTTTAGTGGGACTCTTGGGCGCTTGGGCGGGAGAAGCCACGGGATTCTTCACCTGCACAGGTGGGGCACTGTCAGTTTGCGAGTTCAGAATCACAAGATCGATTCTTCGGTTCATCGCCCGCCCTTCCGGCGTTGCATTCGACGCCACAGGATAAAACTCCGAGTATCCCGACGCCGAGAGACGCAACGGCGCAATCCCATATCTTGTAATCAAGAGTTTTATAATTTCCGTCGCTCGCGACGTCGAAAGCTCCCAGTTGGACGCAAATCGATTGTTGTGAATGGGCACGTCGTCAGTGTGTCCCTCAATCCGCACTCGGACCCGACGCGGTCCGATTACGTTGACAAAGTCCCTCAGGGTTGGTTCCGCTTCAGGCCGGAGGGAAGTCGAGCCGCTGTCAAAGAATCCCATCTCGCGCAGGCTCACGACGATACCTTCCTTCGTTGGCGTCACTGATACAGTGCGCTTTCCTATTTGCGTTGCGAGAGCGGTTTGAAGTTGTTTCTGTATTTCATTCATGTCGGGCTTATCGGGAGATTCTCCCAGCGCTCCGCGCGGGGCATTGACCAAGCGGCCCATTGACTGCACCCGCTCCTGGTTTTCCACCATCTGTACCTTCGAAAACGGCATCGGCTCAGAATTGGCCACCTCCGGCTTCGTGTTCGAAGCGTCGAAGACTCCCATTTGCTGGAAGGCCACTTGGATCGCGATAGCCAGCTGCCCCACCCTTCGCTTATCCACCTGCGCTGAGGAATAGTTGATGTAGACGTCCACGACGTTCGTCATCGTGTCATGCGATAGGTTCCAAACGTGTTCGATAATCTGAGAACGGGTCACACGCTGGCCGGCATTGCGCATCAGAAACTCCAGAAGCGAGTACTCCTTGGGGGTCAACTCAATCGCGCGGCTGCCGCGTCTCACGGAATGCTCCACGCGATTCAGCTCCAGGTCTTCTACGCGCAACATGCTTTGCGGAGAACGCGCGCCCCTTTTCAGGAGCGCTCGTACCCGTGCCGACAGTTCAGAAAAGGCAAACGGCTTCACCACAAAGTCGTCTGCCCCCATATCAAGTTCGCCCGCGGGTTCTGTAATCTGGCTGCGATTCGTAAGCACCAGTACGGGCATCGACTGCCGCGAGATGCGCAAGTGCCGGAGCACGGCCACACCCTCTTCCCTCGGCAGGCTCAAATCCAAAATGGCGAGATCGTACTCGTTGTGCTGTACCAGGCTTCGCGCCTGTTCGCCGTTCTGAGTTAGGTCAACGGTGTACTGCTCGGCGCCAAAACCACGCTGCAGAAATATTCCCAAAGCCGGATCGTTTTCGGCCACCAGCAACCGCATAAGCACTCCAGTGAAAGGGGGACAAAACACAAAGAAAAATCTTGAAGGGGGATGTGAATCTAATGAAGAGTCACAAAGATGTCAAAACAAATCGTCGATCAACGTTAAGATTTTTCGAAGAAGTAATTACGGTGTATCGTTGTGGAACATCAAACTCTCCCGCACGCTGCTCGCGGGGCAGTTTGAAGAAAACCCAGTTTCGCAGTGGAACAATCTCATGGATGCGTCATTTTCTCTGGCCGCACAAGCTCGTCAAATTCTTTCTCTGTGAGATATCCAAGTTTCAACGCCGCAGCTCGCAGGCTGCTGTGATCGTGATGCGCTTTATGTGCAATCTCGGCGGCTTTGTCATATCCGATTTTGGGGGTTAATGCGGTGACCAGCATCAGTGAGTTCGCTACATTTTCTCGAATGCGAGCATGATCCAGCTGCATTCCCACGATACAGTGGTCCGTAAACGAACGGCACGCGTCGGAAAGCAATCGCACAGAATTAAGAAAATTATGAATCATCACAGGCTTGTAAACATTCAACTGAAAATTCCCCTGTGAACCGGCGAATCCAATAGCTACGTCATTGCCGAACACCTGCACGGCAACCATCGTCATTGCTTCCGATTGCGTTGGGTTCACCTTGCCCGGCATGATCGACGAGCCTGGCTCGTTTTCAGGCAGCGTGATTTCGCCGAAGCCCGCTCGCGGGCCGGAAGCAAGCCATCGAATGTCATTGGCGATTTTCATCAATGACGCGGCGAGCGTTTTCAGCGCTCCGCTCGCAAACACGATCTCGTCGTGTGCGGAGAGCGCCGCGAACTTATTTGGGTGTGATTTGAATGGCAGCTCCGTCAATTCGGCAATTTTCTTGGCCGCGCGCTCGGCAAACTCCGGATGGGCGTTCAATCCGGTCCCCACCGCGGTGCCGCCGATCGCCAGATCGTACAACCCCGGCAGCACCAACTTCAGCCGCTCGATATCGCGATCCAGTAAGCTCACCCAGCCAGAGATTTCTTGCCCCACCGTCAGCGGCGTTGCGTCCATCAAATGTGTCCGGCCAATCTTCACCACGTCTTGAAACTCACGTGCCTTCGCATCCACAGCGTCTCGCAGCCTGGTCACAGCGGGAATCAACCCCTCCGCCACTCGCGTCGCAGCCGCGATATGCATCGCCGTGGGAAAGGTATCGTTCGACGATTGCGACATGTTCACGTCGTCGTTAGGATGGATCGGCTTCTTCGAGCCCATCTCGCCGCCGGCAATCTCAATCGCTCGGTTTGAAATCACTTCATTGGCGTTCATATTCGTCTGCGTGCCGCTGCCGGTTTGCCAAATTCGCAGAGGAAAATGCTCGTCAAGCTTTCCGGCGATCACTTCATCGGCGGCCTGAACGATCAAGTGTGTCTTCTCCGGCGAGAGCTTCTTTAGATCCTGATTCACCAGCGCCGCCGCCTTCTTGAGAATGCCGAACGCCCGGATCAACGAGGGGGGCATCTTGTCGAGCCCGATGTCGAAATGGATCAATGACCGCGCCGTCTGCGCCCCATAATAACGATCGTTGGGAACCTCTATTTTGCCCATGCTGTCCGATTCGATCCGGACTTGCGGCTTAGGAGCGACCGTCGTATTCGCGTCCACTTTCATTCCTCCAAACCTCTGTCGTAACGCCCTTTAAAGGATCGACAACACTAAAGAATACTGCGGAATTGCACGGCGCGCAGCCCGATTCGTCGCTTATGGCCATATATACACATATAAATGACCAGAATGAAGGACGGCGAACCAGGAAATCGCCTGAACAGCTGTACGAGACTTGCACTTTCGTACAGGAGCGATTTCAGAAACGTTCGGGTACGATGCCCGAAGGCGATTCTCGAATCAGACTAAAATTGATGCTTGGGGATTCCACATCTTCGACGTTGACGTTCACGTGTAAACCCAGCTCATCCCCACATAACGGGAGCACCTAGTCTCATGGCGTGGAGATTTCGGCTCGGCTCGCGGCGCGGAGAATCCGAAGGCACAGGTGTACAAGTTGCCGAGGATCTACGCGAAGAAGCCATATCTCAAAATGTAGCTACCGAAGACTCTGCCGCCTCAACCTCTGTCCCGGAGTCCATGACCGCGGGACCGCTGGACCTCGCCGCTATTTCCGAGATCCGCGAGTCCTCCGCCGTTGCGGCAGAAGCCCAGGAAAGCGAATCCGACAAGATCACGGCAGAACTCGAATCAGACAGCACCGCTGTCAACATTCTATCCGCCAAGGCTTTGCCCGAACTACTCACGGCCAGTCCAACCGCTGAAACTACCGAAACTCTACTCTCGGACGCGACCGAGCCTATCGCGCCGGCGTTCCCTGCGATCGCCAGCGACTGGGCCTTCGAAGAAAAGCTAGCGATTCACAAAGAATGGGTTGAGTCTCAGGGTCTTTCAGGACAAAAAATCGACCTCGCCAGCGCCAAGCTCGAAGGAGCTGAACTGGTCGGCGTCAATCTCCGCTACGCCGATCTGCAAGAAGCGGACCTGAAGGCCGCCGATCTTCTACTCGCTGATCTTCGCGATACCTGCCTCGCCCGCGCGAGTCTGGAAGAGGCATGCCTCGTCGGCGCGAATCTCGAAGGCGCCAACATGGAAGGCGCGGCTCTCGCCACAGCCATGGGCCTCGTTCCGCGTCAACTTGCCGGCGCAAACCTGCGCGACGCCACACTGCCTCCGCAAATTCTAGAATTCACAGGGCTGGCGGATTTTGCGCGCGCATCGCGCACCGTGGTCTCGTTTTTCAGCGCCACGATTTCGCTCAGCCTGCTCTCCTGGCTGATGATCTTGAAGACCAAGGACGTACAACTAATTTCCGACTCCTCCATATTTCCGTTCCTGCATTCAGCCGCCGCAGCAAGCGCATTCCCCACGGTAGAAATCTACCTGATCATGCCGGCCGTACTGGTCGCCGTCTATCTCACCTTCCAGTATCATTTGCAGCGACTGTGGGACGCAGTCCTGGAGCTTCCCGCAATTTTCCCCGATGGCAGCTCGCTCGACGAGCACAAGCCATGGATCATTACCGGTTTGCTCCGCGCCCACTTTCGGTGGTTGAATCAAGACGCGCCGTCTACCCGCTTCATTGAAAAAGCAATTTCCATTCTGCTCGCCTACTGGCTCGTCCCGATCACGATCCTCTGTTTCTGGGGGCGCTACCTCACGCAACAGGACATGCACGGCACGCTCCTGCACGTGTTTCTCTTCGCTGCCGCCACTGGAGTAGCCGTCTATTCCACCACTCGCGTGGGCCGTCGTGAAGAAGCCTGGGCCTCCGAGAAGAAGATTTCAGCGGGCATTCTCGAAAAGGTGAAATCTGTCAGTTTTTCGCGCCTGATTGCCGCCGTTGTCGTCATCCTTTTCTTTCTCTCGCTTGGCACGATCAAAGGTGTGCCGCACGACGTCGGCCGCGCGCCGCAGTTTGCAGCCGCTGATATTCGCCGCTGGGCGCCGAGCGTGTTTTGGTCTATTGGCTACGACCCCTACGCCGACCTAACGGAAGCCGCGATCTCCACAAAACCCGCAGGTTGGACCGGCGCGGATGACCAGCTCAGCTCCGTAAAAGGCGCGCGCCTCAACGGTGCCAGGTTCCGCTACGCGCAAGCCTACGGAGTTTTTCTTGCCGGCGCCCACCTTTTCCGCACTGATTTCACCGGCGCATTTCTCTCCGAAGCTGACATGCGCGGCGCCGACCTCGGCCAGTCAACTCTTCGCCTCGCCATCCTGGATCGCGCACAAATGGCGCACACAAATCTCGACCGCGGCAATCTCGACGGCGCCAACATGACTCGGGCCGATCTCCGCGGCGCCAATCTCTCTTACTCGTCGCTAGCGAATGCAACTCTCGTCGATGCCCAGTTAGAAGGAGCAAGTCTTTATTCAGCTCGCATGAGCGGCGCAACTCTCATCCGCGCCAATCTCGACAAAGCTGATTTCCGCGAAGCTCATCTCGAGTCTGCAAATCTCGAACACGCCGCGATGCACCAGGCATACCTCTGGTCGGCCAAACTTTCCTCCGCTCACCTGGACAACGCGGAATTAAGCACCGCAATTTTCATCGACGCAGACCTGCGCAATGCTGATTTGCATGGAGCACACTTTCAAGGAACCGTTTTGAATGGCGCGAATCTACAGGGTGCGAATCTGGACTACGCGGACATGCACGGCGCCCTCGGATTGAGCGCCAGCCAAGTTTGCTCAGCAGCCTCGCGAAATGGCCTGCAGCTTGACGACGCGATGCAGCTCCAGGTTGATGCTCAATGCGGCGGAGGAATTCGCGCGCAGCTGCCCGCGCCGCCCACAACCATTGCTCCGCACTCCGCCTCTACATCTACTCCCGACGCCGCCACCCCCGCGAAATCGAATTAAGGTTTCGCTTCTGGTTTCACCGGCTCTTCCGCCGCCGGCTTCTTCACGGGTTTTTCGTATCGACTGGGATCAATCGCCACATTCGCCTCCATCTTCTGCCACGTATATGTCGTCGTCCCGTCCACGCGCGTCACCCGCACCGTAAACGGAATCTTCAGCCCGTTCACATTACGATAGTCCTCGTAATCCGTTTGAAGAGGAAGCGCTCCCAGCGGACTTTCGATGCGATGCGTTATTCGCAGCAGCAAGCCGCTCTGCACATTAAAGTAAATCCGATCCGCACCGCCACCCTTCCACCACGCCATCATCACATACGCATCCTGGCCGTTCACATTTTCGATTCCTCCCACCTGAAAACGCTCATAATCCTTCTCGAAATGTTCGCCGGGGTAGAATTCAGCCCACTGCCGGCTGCGCGCCAGTTCATCGCCCGATTCTTCCGCCACCTCACCATTCGCTCGCTTCCCCCAGCCAGAATTCCCGTCCACTCCTTCCATCACATCGCCATTCGACCTGTGTACAATCGCGAACGCCTTGTCCGGCGCTGTTCGGTAGGTTTCAATCGCCGCATGAAGACCGTGCGGCCCTTCTACATTGCCTTGCTCCGCACGCGTCTGATTCTTCTGAATCGCGCCGCTTCCTCCAATCGCATCCACATATTTCGCCAGTATTTCATTCATGCTCGGCATCGACCTCGATGCACCAGTAGAAGGCGCTCCCGGCTCGCCGGCTTCAGACACCTGAGCCGCGGCATTCGGCGCGCTCGAAAGCGGCGCAATATTAGCTGCCTTCGGGGCGCCCCGATGGCACGTGTAGCATGTTACTTCTCGCCGCCCGTTGAAATTATCTTGGTTGATTGCAAACATCATCTTCATCATGTTGCGCGCCCGCTGCTTGGTCGGCTTGTCGTCGCTGTCGAAATGGTCGGCCTCATGGCAATAGTCGCAACTCACACCGAGCGAAGCCGATACATATCGCATCGACGGCATCAATTCGCCCGCCGGGATATCTTCCAACACTTGAATATTCTTGAAAGCCTCACCGGCAGTCTTCTGCGTCTCCGGCCCAGCATCGCGCCCTGTGAACGCCCGGCGCACTAATGTGCGCGCTGTCATTCCAACTGGCATCCAAAGAACGAGCGCAACGGTCATGGCCAGCGCGGCGTATTTGGCACACTTAAAACAGCCCTTGAGATCCACGTTCATGTTCGCCATTTCCTTTTAACTCGACGCAATCGCGTCGATGCTTTTCGATATGAGAACGGCACAAAAACAGCAGGTGAACATACGCCAATGTCCGACGTAAAGGAAACAGAGTCCTCAGGAGGTGAGCCGCTGCATTAGGCCGAGCGCCCCACCTCAGGTAAAATTATTCGCTAAATGATTTTATGAACAAACTCGACGCGGCCCAAGGCCAGCATCCCTCTTCCTCCAATTTCCTGCTCTCCAATGCGTCGATGCTCTGCGTCATCGTAGGTGCATGGCTTGTCGTTTACATCCCCGGCCTTTTTCACCCCTCGCTCCTCGACGACGCGGACTCCGTCCATGCCGAAGCTTCGCGCGAAATCCTCCTCAACCACGATTGGGTCACTCTGTACGTAGACGGTATCCGTTATCTCGCAAAAGCCCCGCTGATGTACTGGGTGGTGGCGATCAGCTATAAGCTTTTCGGAATTTCAGAATGGCAAACGCGTCTGCCATTAGCTATTAGCGTCCTTATCTTGGCATGGTGTGTCTACATATTCGGGCGACGATTTTTTAGCAAAGAAGCTGGATTTTACGCGGCACTTATCACCGTCACCTCGCCGGGATTCTACGTGTTCACCCGTTTTCTCATCCCGGAAGTAATGGTCGCAATCTTCCTCACTCTGGGGTTGTATTTTTTCCTCGTGGCATGTGAACAGCCAGAGCCGTCCCGATGGCTCTGCTGGGGAATTGCCATCACCGTTGCGCTCAACATTTTGACCAAAAGCCTGATTGGCTTGGCATTCCCCGTAGGAATCATGCTGGCGTACCTGTTTCTCACAGGCGACCTGAAGAGAATCTGGAAGCTTCATCCTGTATCGAGCACTCTCGTGTTCCTCGCCGTCGCTATCCCATGGCACGCTCTCGCTGCAATCCGAAATCCCGCGCAACCCACAGGTCCGGAAAAGGGCTTCCTGTGGTCCTACTTCATCAACGAACAATTCATGCGCTTCCTCAACAAGCGCATTCCCCACGACTACGGCAAAGTCCCGCTGCTGCTTTTTTACGGCTTGCTTCTCCTCTGGGTCCTTCCTTGGTGCGCATTCTTTTTCCCGGCGCTGAAGGAAATTCCCATCAAACTCCGCGGTTGGCGGGATCGCTTGGACGCACGCGGCCGCGCCAATCTTCTTCTTGGCATCTGGATCGCGGTGATCGTCGGCTTCTTCAGTTTCTCGAGCCGGCAGGAATACTACTCGCTCCCTGCGGTTCCGGCCCTCGCATTGCTCACTGCCGGCTGGCTTCAGCGCGAGAATAATTCGCCAGCCGATAGCCGCGAACGTCACGCTGGCAGAATCGCGTCTGGAGTACTTCTCGCCATAGGCTGTCTCGTGTTTGTCGCTTGCATGAGCATCTTTGCGCAGTCGCATCCATTTCCGCCGGGCACAGATATCGGCGACGTTCTCACCGCGCATCCAGGACACTACAAACTCTCGCTTGGCCACATGCAGGACCTCACCATCGAAGCTCTCGGCATGTTTCGAGCTCAGCTCTGGGAGTTTGGGTCTGCAATGTTGCTCGGAACCGGGCTCAATTGGTTTTTCCGCCGCCGCGGCTTGGCGCTCAAAGCCAACCTTGCCCTCGCCGCCATGATGGTCGCAATTCTCCTCTGTGTGTATCAGGGCTTCGTGATCTTCTCGCCCGAAATCTCATCGAAAAGCCTGGCCCTCGCGATTCGCAAAGATCTTCAGCCCGGTCAAACCATCGTCTTCTACCGCAACTACGAAAGCGGCGCCTCAATCGTTTTCTACACAGGCCAACGAGTGCACATAATTGACGGGCGGCGCGCCGATCTCTGGTTCGGCTCCCTCTTCCCCGATGTTCCGCCCGTCTTTGAAGACCAGAATTCCTTCGTGCAGCTTTGGAATGGGCCGAACCGCGTCTATCTGTTCACGGAAGATTCATTCGTTGAAGACGCCCTGAAAGGAATTGACCCAAAAACAGCGCATATTTTCGCTCGCAGCGGCGGCAAGGTCGTGTTTACGAATCAACCCGTCGCCGCCGCTTCAAACGCAGCACCGGGTTCCGGCTCCTGAGCGCAGCCTGGCGTAATACAATTGTCCAGAAATTTCATCGCGGCCTGAGAGGCTTCCATGACTCATCCTTGGCATGACCTCAGCCCCGGTAACAAGGTTCCCTACGAATTCGACGCCGTCATCGAAATCCCGCTGCACTCGAACGTTAAGTATGAGCTCGACAAAGCCAGTGGAATAATCCGCATGGATCGTGTTCTTTACTCCGCCGTCTTTTATCCCGCGAACTACGGCTTCATCCCTCAAACGCTCGCCGAAGATCACGATCCCCTCGACGTTCTGGTGCTCTGCCAGGAATCGGTGGTTCCTCTCACCCTTATGCACGCCAGGGTGATTGGCCTCATGACTATGATCGATGCGGGGGATCCCGATCACAAAATAATCGCCGTCGCCACCAAAGATCCCGAATTCAACGGATATCACGAAGCAGGCGAACTCCCGCCGCACCGGTTGGCCATAATCCGAAGATTTTTTCAGGATTACAAACAATTAGAAGGTAAAGAAGTCGCTGTGGACGAGATCCTGCCGCCCTCCAAAGCCTACCCCATTATCAAAAACGCTCTCGCTGCCTACAAAAAACAGTTTTCCCCGGAAAAGGTCCATAAGGCGAAGCGTTAGATGGCAAAACGCTATTCGGTATACATCACCAGCATCACGCCAAGAACGATCATGAACAGCGGCCACACCTTGCTGAAAATCTCGTACCATTTCGAATTGGATTCGGCGAGACCCTTCGCCACCGCTGCTCCCGCCCCAGCAATCGCGAAATGTGCGTGTTGATGCTGGACGCTCACCATCGTCTTCATCGCGTCCGGCCCATGCATCCCGCCATGATGATGGAATAGCAGCAGAACGCATCCTCCTAATGCCACCACAGGGAACACCCACGCGCTCCACGCCGCCTTCAGTCGTCCGCTCGCCCGCAACATTTCGACCACACCCATCACCAGCAGGATGAGCGCAAATGTTTTATGTTGCACATCCTCGGGATTGTGAATCATCGCGTAAATAAAACTCTGGTTTCCGAATGGCCAGATTTCAGTGTCGCTGAACACAAGAAGGAAGACGCCCGCAATCAAAAAACACATCGGCCATGCATAGCGCGCAGCGGGCCAGCGCTTCGTCAATGCTGGCTGCCCCAAGAAAAACAGCGCCGCCAGAATCACCAGTACCCCGGCAAGATGATGATTGAATTCGCTCTCGCGTTTGTCCGCGAGGTGCTTTGCCTTTTGCGCTGGTGTCTCCTCGATCACCGCTCTGTGATCCATCTCGGGCATGCCTGCCATATCTCCCATTCCGGACATGTGAGACATGTCCCCCATATCAGAGTGGGGACGCGGCGGCGGATGATAGGTCCATCCAGGCGCTGCAAGAAATACGGCGCAAATCACAACCAGCAATGAACTCAGGCCGATCCAAAAGATTTCCTCAGACCTATTCAGCGGCAATGTTCTTTAGCCTCCATTTTGTTTTGTTCGAATTTATCAGTGCGGGATCAAAAATCCATCGGCAATCCAACATAATTTTCAGCCAGCGACTGGGATGCGGCCCGAGAACTCGTCACGTAATCGAGTTCAGCCAGCTGGCGCCGTTGATCGAATTGATTGTCAGTATCAAACAAATGCAGCATCGCAGTCATCCACCACGAAAACCGCTGCACCTTCCAAACGCGCCGCAGACAAGTCGCTGAATACTCTTCAAGACGGCGCCGGCTCCCCGACTTGTAAAATTCTTCGAGCGCCCGGGCCAGCACCCGAACGTCCGCGACCGCGAGATTCAGACCTTTAGCGCCAGTCGGTGGAACGATATGCGCCGCATCGCCCGCAAGAAAGAGCTTCCCGCATTGCATCGGCTCCACGACGAAGCTTCGCATTCCAGTCACACCCTTCTGCGTGATCGGCCCTTCCGTCAGCTTCCAGCCGTTGTCGGTCGCCAATCGCCGGTGCAGTTCCTCCCAGATTTTCGCATCCGGCCACTCATTGATGTCTTCGTCCGGCGAGCATTGCAGATACAACCGGCTCACTTGCGGCGAACGCATGCTAAGCAGCGCGAACCCGCGTTCGTGGTAGCTGTAAATCAGCTCATCGCACGATGGTGCTACATCGGCCAGGATTCCGAGCCACCCGAACGGGTAAGTGCGATCGAACAGCGTGAGCACACCGCTCGGCACGCTCGGCCGGCAGATTCCGTGATATCCGTCGCAACCCGCAATGAAATCGCAGCTCAGCTCGTACGGTTCCCCGTGGCTTCGAAATCGAATGCTTGGTTTCGTTACCGCACCCGCATCCGCGAAGTCGTGGACGCTTACGTCCTCTACTTCGTAAAAGATCTGGCCGCCGGCTTCGCGTCGCGCCTCGTTGAGGTCCTTGATCACCTCATGCTGCGCGTAAATCGTGATTCCCTTCCCTCCAGTCAATTCTGCAAAGTCGATCCGGTGCGTCCGCCGCCCGAATCGCAAGTTCACTCCATAATGGACGAGCCCCTCTTTCTTCAACCGCTCGCCGACTCCAGTCTCGACCATCAGATCGACAGTCCCTTGCTCCAGCACACCCGCACGCACCCGTTCTTCCACGTACTGTTGGCTGCGATTCTCAATGACGATGGATTCGATTCCTTGCAGGTGTAACAGGTGCGAGAGCATCAGCCCGGCAGGACCGGCGCCGACGATTCCCACCTGCGTGCGGAGTTTTTTCACGCCACCATTCTAATACCGCGAACGGTCACCCGGTCTGCGAAGATGTAAATTCTTGCTCACGCTTGACGCTTCTCGACAATCTCCGGTAGCCTCACTTCCCGCAACACGCAAAATCCGTCCGAGGACTTCGGCGATTGCACCGCCGCCCTGTTTCTCACCGCTGCCTGGCAATTCAAAACCTTTTCACCCGCATTTCTGTTAGGTTGACTGAATTGCGCCGCACGCGCTAATCGCATGCAGACACACCCTTCAACCATCCAGAATGCCGAACACGAGTACAACCGCAGGTTAGAGCTGCTTCGGGCGAGTGAAGTGAAGTTCGAAGAGCGCGATACGTTACTCGGGTACGCGAAGCTTTTTCTATTGCTCTTGGGCGTAGCCATGGCCTTCTGGCTCTTGACCACCCGGAACTCTTCAATTTTCTGGATTTTTCTTCCTGCATTCCTTTTCATTCTCCTGGCGGTCATGCATGAGAACTTAATCCGCGCTCTCAAGAAATGCGAGCGCGCTATTCTTTTCTACGAGCGCGGACTGGCCCGAATCGGCGATCAGTGGATGGGAAAAGGAGAGACAGGCGAACGTTTCTCCGATCCCTCTCATCCCTATGCTCGCGACCTCGATCTGTTCGGGAAGGGCTCGCTCTTCGAACTGCTCTGTGATGCACGGACGCGCGTCGGCGAGGAAACGTTGGCGAAATGGCTACTCTCGCCTGCGCCTTCTGAGGAAGTTTTCTCACGAAACCACGCAGTCACCGACCTTCGACACCGCCTGGACCTTCGTGAGGACTTGGCTACTTTGGGACAACTCGTCCGTTCGGCGGTGCGGCAGGACTCGCTCGTAGCCTGGGCCGAGGGCCAGTTGCTACTCCAATCAAGAGCGGGCCGCGTCGCCTCGCTCTTGCTTTCGCTATTGTGGCTTGCAAGCTTGGTTGCTTGGGCCGTTTGGGACTTGCGATATGTTGCTTTTCTTAGCACCGCGATCAATCTCGCCTTCGGGTTTATGTACCGTGCGAACGTGCGTACGATCGTTGCGAAAGTCGAAGCATCAGCTCAAGACCTCGCGTTGCTCTCAAAAGTACTCGCGCGGCTGGAGCGTGAGAAATTCTCGGCTGCAAAGCTGGTTGACTTGCACGGAAGACTTCACGCTCGCGGAGCGCTTCCCTCCCGCTCGATTGCGCGTTTAGGTCGCCTGGTTGAGCTTCTGATATCCAGGCGGAATCCAATCGTGCAGGTAGCCGACCCATTTGTGCTATGGACCGTCAATTTAGCTTTCGCAATTGAGGCCTGGCGCAAAAGATTTGGTCCTGCGGTACGTGGCTGGATTTCCGCCGTCGGCGAAATGGAAGCTTTGTCCTCACTCGCAAGCTACTCCTATGAGCATCCCGCTGACGTTTTCCCGGAGTTCACAGAAGACGCTCCATGCTTTGACGCGGAAGCATTCGCCCATCCATTGATACCGGAGAGCCGCGCTGTACAAAATGATTTGCGGCTGGGCCGCGACTTTCACCTGATGATCGTCAGCGGCCCTAACATGGCCGGGAAGAGTACCTTCCTTCGGTCCGTTGGAATTAACGCTGTGCTCGCGCAATGCGGAGCGCCGGTGCGCGCGAAGCGATTGCGTCTCTCGAGCCTTACCGTGGCAGCCTCGGTCTGCGTCCTGGATTCCCTGCAAGGAGGAATCTCCAGGTTCTATGCCGAGATCGCCCGTTTGAAATTGATTGTCGACCTGACGCGCGGGCCGTCCCCGGTCCTTTTCCTCCTTGACGAGTTGCTTCAAGGAACAAATTCACACGATCGCCGGATCGGGGCGGAGGCGATTGCGCGGAGCTTGTTTGAGCGCGGTGCGATTGGGTTGATAACCACGCATGATCTGGCGCTCGCGGAAATCGCTGATTCCCTTGGACCCGGCGCCGGCAACTTTCATTTCGAAGATCGTCTGGAAAACGGGAAACTGCGTTTCGACTACCATTTGATTCCGGGGATCGTGCAGACGAGCAACGCTTTGGATCTTATGCGATCAATCGGCCTCGATGTCTAAGAGATCTGATACCGCGAACCGCCGCTGGGTCTGCGGAGATGCGAAGTCTTGCTTCTGCTTGACGCTTCTCAACAATCTCCGGTAGCCTCACTCCGCAATATTCGATCCATTTCGAAGGAGTGCTTCGCGAATGCTCGTCAGCCACAAACGACTGCTCGTCGAGTGGGGCGACTGCGACCCCGCTGGAATCGTGTTTTACCCACGTTATCTCGCGTGGTTTGACGATTGCACCACCGCGCTCTTCCTCGCAGCCGGCCTGCCCATTCAAAATCTGTTCCGTTCGCACGGCGTCTTGGGTGTTCCGCTCGTCGACGTGAAGGCGCGATTTATCGTGCCGTCCACCTTTGGCGACGAACTGCGCGCCGAATCTACGGTCATCGAATTTCGGCGCAGCAGCTTTGTGTTGCGCCATCAATATTTCAAGGATCAGGTTCTCGCTGTGGAAGGCATCGAGACGCGCGTCTGGGCCGGCCTCGACCCGCAAGATCCGAAGCGAATGAAATCGCGCCCGCTGCCACCCGAAGTGATCGCCCGTCTATCGGACAGTCGATCGTGAATCGAGATTTCGGCGCAGCCCGCGAGGATGATTCTGCACTGCCCGCACAAAAATAGATGACGCAAGCGACCAACGAAAGCCAAGCTGCGCCCATACGCCACGATCGGCTTCTGTCGGTGGCCGATATTGCCGGAACCTTCCTCTTCGCAATCGAAGGGGCCACCGCTGCCGTCACCGGCGACCTCGATTTGCTGGGACTGATGGTCCTTGCATTCTCCACGGCGTTGGCGGGAGGAATCACTCGCGATCTGCTGATCGGCGCGGTGCCGCCGCAGTCGCTGCGTGATTGGCGTTACCCCACCGTGGCTTTCGCCGGCGCCGCGATTGTTTTCTTTTTGCATCCACTTTTTGAGAATCTTCCGACGCGGCCTCTCATCGTTCTCGACGCCGCCGCTCGCTCTGTTCGCAGTGGCAGGAACCGAGAAAGCCCTGAAATACAAAATGCATCCGTTCATCGCTGCTTTACTCGGCACAATCACAGCGGTCGGCGGCGGAACGATTCGCGATGTTTTTCTCGCGCAAATTC
The DNA here is from genome assembly GCA_963721825.1 of uncultured Acidobacteriota bacterium. Classification (GTDB taxonomy): domain Bacteria; phylum Acidobacteriota; class Terriglobia; order Acidiferrales; family UBA7541; genus Palsa-295. Next base: position 90,866 of record CAVRLE010000011.1, read on the forward strand.
CGAACGTGCTGCGCGCCGACGTCTACGCCACCGCCGCGCTCATCGGTTCGGCTGTGATGATTATCGCGCGAAGATGGCGAATGGGCGATACGCCGTCGGCGCTCTTGGGAGGCGCCACTTGCTTCCTGATTCGTCTGATCAGCGTTTGGCGGCACTGGCAACTGCCGCACGTCCCAACGTGATTAAGCTCGTGATTCCCTAGCGAATCGAATCGCGCAGTTGGATCAGAGCTTTGTCGGCGGCGTCGACGCGGATGAGTCCCGACCGCGGATCTTCGAAATCCAGCACGGCGTAAATCGTGATCGGAATTACCGTCGCGTAAAGAATCATGTGCAACCAGCTTCGGCTTTTCCGTTTTGCCATCGCATAGCCGGCCAGAAGTCCGCTCAGGAGCGCGACGCTCACTAGCAGCAGGAAAATCAGCGCCGGAAGACGGCTGCCTGCAGCAATCATTCGCGCGGTGGTGACGTCGGTCATGTCGTTGATCGCGGGCATCAAGAGCCGTGCCGAATTTTGTGTCGAGTCGTTCTTACTCGCAGCCAGAGCGCGCGACCAGATCTGCCGCTGAATTTCGCCGGCGCGCGCAAATTCCTGCCGAGCCTCATCCCTATTTCTCAGTACCTCGAAAGCGCTAAGCCTCGCGTCGAGATACTCGCGAAAAAGCGCGCGAATTTCCGGCTGATCGTTAGAAGGAAGCATGTCGATGCGCAGATACGCGGTGCCGATGGTGTTGGCTTCATTGACGATGAGCTGGCGACGGGCGTCGAAGCGCGACATCGCGCCCGCAAAACTGAAACCGAGAAGAAGACCTAGCAGCGCAAACACGGCCGCATCGATCGTCCCGGTCCCTTCGTACGCCAGTTCGTGATTTCTTTTCGAGCTCGCCAGGCCGATCCGGAAACCGATTTCCAAGCAGAACAGAATGCCGAAAAATAGCGCGACCGACATCCCCACTTCGTTCGAGGCGGATAAATTCATGGATTGGTTCGCACGGGAGTAATTTTCATCGAGTTTCGGAGAGCGCGTTCATTTTTTACCGTCTATTTCCGCAAAGACTTCTTGTGCGATGTGGAAGGCTGTGTTGGCAGCCGGGACGCCGCAGTAAATCGCGCTTTGCAGCAGCAGTTCCTGAATCTCGTCGCGAGTTACTTTGTTATTCAGGGCGGCTCGGACGTGCATGCGGAATTCATCGCTGCGATTGAGGGCGATCATCATCGCGAGCGTTATCAGGCTGCGCGTATTTCGCGGGAGCCCGGGACGCGACCAGATTTCCCCCCAAGCGTAGCGCGTGATGAGATCCTGGAACGGCTCGTTGAAGGCGGTTTTGTTCTTCTCCGCTCTATCGACATGCGCATCGCCAAGCGCCGCGCGCCGCACCTTCATTCCCGCTTCGTGCCGTTCGCGATCACTCATATTTTTCCCGGGCATCACTTCCCCTCCGGCTCAGTTAGAAAGTTGAGCAGCGCCTTCGTGAATTCATCCGCAGCTTCCACATTCGAGAGATGTGAGGCATCAAGCTCCACAAGCTTCGCCCCCGGAATCGTGTCCGCGAGGTAGCGCACATCTGCCGCTGGGATCACGGGATCGTGCAACCCTGCAATCACCAGAGTGCGCGCCCGAATTCGTGAAATTGTTTCGCGCTGATCTGCATCGCGGATGGCGCCGCAATTCGCGGCGTACCCTTCGGGAGAAGTGCTCGCGATCATCTGGCGCGTGGCCGCAATCACGTCCGGCGCTTTGGCGATGAACGCGGGGGTGAACCAGCGCTGCGCCTGTGTTTCAGCCACCGGGCCCATGCCTTTCGTTCGTACCATTTCGATCCGCGCGTTCCAGGTCTCGGTTGCGCCAATTTTCGCAGCCGTGTTGCACAGCACGAGGCGGTTGATGCGGTCGGCAGCGTACACACCTAGCGACATCCCGATAACGCCGCTCATCGACAGACCGCAAAAATGCGCGCGCTCGATTCCGACCGCGTCGAGCAACCCGACAACGTCGCGTCCCAGCTGAGACATGCTGTAAGGCCCCGCAGTGACGGACGACTGGCCGTGGCCGCGCGTGTCGTAGCGCAGGACGCGAAACTGAGCTGCCAGCGCCGGAATCTGCGGATCCCACATCGACAAATTCGTGCCTAGGGAATTCGAAAGGACGAGCACGCGTGCATCGGCTTGGCCATCGAGGCGATAATGCAAACGCGCGCCGTTTGATTCCACATTTGATTCCACGGGAGGCATGCTCACCGTTCTCCGAATTGTGGCATTAGAGTTTTCGATCCAGGCTGGATAGGACTTTCCTGGTCATTTCTCTGGCTGAGCCGATGTAGTTCTTGGGGTCCATCAAGCGCGCGATTTCTTCGGCGGAAAGGTGCTCGCGAACTTTGGCGTCGTTGAGAAGTACATCTCGCAACGATTGTTTTTGCTCGATGGCACGGCGACTAGCGTCCTCGAGCAGTTGATGCGATTCCGAGCGGCCCAGCTTTTTGCGCAGAACCATCGCCACGGCTTCGGAAAAAATCAAGCCACGCGTTTCTTCGATATTTTCCGTCATGCGATCGTCGTGAATCTGCAATCCACCGAGCACGGTGGCCGTCTGGGCGACCGCCCCGCCCGCGAGCATGCAGATTTCCGGCAGCGTTTCCCATTCGGCGTGCCAGCCGCCCAAGCCTCGCTCGTGTTCCTGCACCATGCTAGTCAGCATCGTAGAGACGAGCGCCGGAACTCGAATGGCCGCAGACAGAATCACCGCGCAGCCGACCGGATTCTGTTTGTGCGGCATCGTGGAGGAGCCGCCTTTGCCAGGCGCCGAGGGCTCGGCGACTTCCGCGATTTCGGTTTGGGCCATCAACGAGATATCGCGCGCGATTTTTCCGAGGGTGCCAACTAGCAAACCTAGCGTGGTCGCAACTTCCACGAAGCGGTCGCGGTGCGTGTGCCAGGGCAAATCAGGCAGACCGAGCTTCAGATCATCGGCCAGCGCGGAAGCCACCGCCGGTCCTCGATCGCCGAGCGCCGCGAGCGTGCCGACTGCTCCTCCAAATTGAACTACCAGCACATCTTTTTGCGTTTGATTGAGGCGAGCATGATGCCGCTCGATTGCAGAGAGCCAACCGGCAGCTTTCAATCCGAGAGTGATGGGCGGAGCGTGTTGCAGCCACGTGCGGCCGACGAGGAGCGTCGCCTCGTGGGCCTCGACTAGCTTTACCAGGGCGCTCGAAATTTTGGATAATCCGTTGCCGATTTCCTCGAGAGCTTCGCGAAGCTGAAGCACGAGGCCGGTGTCGATCGCATCCTGACTCGTGGCGCCGTAGTGAACGAAGGCGGAAGCCTTCTCGTCATTTTTGGCGACGAGTAAAGTGAGCTGCTTGACCATCGGGATTGCGACGTTGCCGGCAAGCGCGCCTTCTCGTGCCAGCTTTTCAATCGAAAACAGATTCGCGTCGCATTGCGACTCAATCGCAGTGGCGGCTTCTTTGGACGCGATGCCTTCGCGAGCCAGCGCTCGTGCCAGTGCGGCTTGGAAATTCAGCATGGCTTGCAGACGGCGATGATCGGAAAAGATCTCGCGCATGTCGTCGGTTGTGAAGAGTGGACCGAGCAGGTGAACGGGATGTGGTGTGGTCATTGGAGTGGCACCAGCGCCGGTATCATATCGCGGGACGTGCCTTTGCGAGGAGAAAAGCGGGGTTGGAGCAAATCGCGAAAAGCGCGATTCTGTGCCTATTAGGAGTTGCGTAAGTGGTGAAACTACTAGTTTTAGTGGAATTTTTGAATTGTCGAATGTAGCTATTAGATATGTTTTGCTGCGTTAGGGTAGAAGCGGAAAAGGGCGGCGAACCCAGAGAAAAAATCGCGAAATATTTGCGATTAGAAATTTCTAGTAGGCTTTGTTTTCTGTGGTTTAACTTGAATTCTAATTCCAGATTTGCGATTAGGAATTCGGTGTCGCGCGATGGGACGGTATTCGACATTCCTTGGCTCCTCGGCGCGGCAAAAGCGCACCGGCCCCTCGCGGCCCTGAGCGAACGCGAGTGCGTGCCTCGCTGGGCCATCTCTTCGTCCGATAGCGTAGTTTTCGTCGTCATATGAAAACGGACCATGGTAGCGCATATTTAATCGTTTGAATATCTATAAAATTATGTAAGAGGCTGGAGAGAAAGAATTGGAAACGAGAAGATTGAAATTAGGGGAACTGACGACTGAACAACGGCGTCTGCGTTTTCTTTATGTCAAAGCGCAGCGCATCTGGCAACTTGGAGCGCAGGCTGAAGCCTACGCTACTGAAAGGCAAAAACCTACGACCAGGAGTGCGTCGTCGTGGCTACCGAGGTTTCGCTGGACGGGTCGTGTTATAAATTTGGCGGAGCTTTTATGGAGCTTGGATCGCATGCCGTGCTCGCTGAGATTCGCGACACGCTGCTCGAAACTTATGCGAGTAATGATGGGATGAACCAGGTGATCCTTTCGAGCCTTGATCCTCGGGCTTGGCGAGCTGAGCCGCCTGGTAAGAAAGGCAATGGGCGAAGCATTGCGACGATCTTCGCGCATTTGCACAACTGCCGCCTTGTGTGGCTGAAGAATTCGGCGCCGCATCTGAAGTGCCCGGCGCCGCTTGATCCTGACCGCTGCACGATGAAGCAGGCTGCGGCTGCGCATCGGAAAAGCGCTGTGCAATGTTTGCGGATGTTGACGGATGCTCTTTCTGCGGATCCGAATCGCCGCGTTACGAAGTTCTCTCGGGGGAGTTGGACGCGAACGTGGCCCGCTGGAGGGACTATGTTTGCTTACATGTTTTCGCATGAGGCGCATCATCGCGGGCAGATTTTGATGCTGGCGCATCAACTTGGCTATCGCGTGCTGCACGATACGCCTGGCGTGTGGCATTGGGAGAAGCTTTGGAAGCAGGCTGGGTTGAGGACGCGGCCGCGGTGAGTGGGTGATTGGGATTGACGGGCGAGTCAGGGTCGAATCTGAAGAGGTGAGATGCATTCGAAGCAAACTTCAAAAAAGGAACGCCGCCATCGTCTCTTTGGCATCGCGACGCTTTGCACCTTGCGACTTGGGGCGCAGGCTGAAGCCTACGCTACTGAAAGGCACTTTGCGTTCGTCGAGTGCGATATCGTGCGAATGCCAAGATCGTGAGGATGCCGCATAAAGAAAGGCGCACAGGCAGAGTGCCTGTGCCACTGAAAAGCCCACGACGAGGAAGGCGTCGTCGTGGCTACCACGGCTGTTAGACGTGGTGGGCTACTTTTTTTAGGTCGGCTATGAAACGCTTCGTTTCTTCGTGGCGGGTGGCTTCGTCTGGGGCGCGGAGAATCGACGAAGGGTGGACTGTGGCAATCACGTGCGGAGCTAGATCGGATTTTAGGAATTCACCGCGGTGCATGGTGACGCGGAAGTCGCGGCCTAGCAGGGATTGGGCCGCCGTGGCGCCTAGGCAGACGATTACGTTGGGGCGGATGGCTGCGATTTCGGCGTCGAGCCAGGGGCGGCAGGCGGCGATTTCGATCGCGTTTGGTTTTTTGTGGATGCGGCGTTTGCCGCGCGGTTCCCATTTGAAATGTTTCACGGCGTTTGTTACGTAGACTTTTTTTCTGTCGATACCTGCTTCGACTAACGCGTTATCGAGAAGTTTTCCTGCTGGACCGACGAAGGGCTTGCCCTCGATGTCTTCCTGATCGCCAGGTTGCTCACCGACGAAAATTACTTTTGGTTTTGCGCCGGCGCCTTCACCGAAAACGGTTTGAGTGGCGTTCTTCCATAGATCGCAGGCTTTACAGTGGGCGGCTTCTTTTTGAAGCTCTTCAATAGAGGCGTTTTGCGGAAATAACGAAAGGGCGGGTTGGGTGGCGGTGCGTTTGGCCATGTGGAAGCGTAATGCGATGGGCGGGATGGAAGGAATCGGGGAGTTGTTGTAGGCGGTATGGCGGATGGTCGATCGCTTGACATGCGCGAATGACGGAGAGAGAATTTAGGTAGGCGAATAAAAAGCGAAACTGCTTGGGCGCAATTGTGCCAAGCATCGCGTTCGGGCACGGCCCGCCACGGCGGATCTTCGACATGCCGTGCCCCTACTGAACCTTTCTCCTCGCCGTTGATTGTCATGCCTGGGAATCTTGCTGCTTTGCGATTGCAGGTGGAAACGGCGCTGGCCGGACGCGTTGCTGCGCCCTTTTCGTATCGCGACCGGAAACTTGTGGAGATGGTGTCCGCGGGCGTTCCGGAGATTGATGCGCTTACGGGAGGATTGCCGCGCGGCGGGCTGACGGAAATTTGCGGGCCTCCCTGTTCTGGGCGAACGAGTTTGCTGGTTTCGGCGCTGGCTTCGAGAACGGCGCAGGCCGAGGTATGCGCGCTTGTTGATGGGCGCGACGCTTTCGATCCGCACGGGGCGGCGGTGGCGGGAGTGGAGTTGAAACAACTGCTTTGGGTGCGGTGCCGGAATATCGAGCAGGCGCTGCGGTCGACGGATTTGCTGTTGCAGGGCGGCGGGTTCGGGATGATTGCGGTGGATCTCAGCGATATACCGCCGGCGACGGTGCGGAACGTTCCGTTGAATGCTTGGTTTCGATTTCGGCGGGCTGTGGAGGATACGCCGACGATTTTGATGCTGATCGAGCAGGAGCCGAATGCGAAGACGTGTGCGTCGCTGGTTTTGAGGGTTGGATTTGAGGGAGCGCGGTGGGTTGGGGCGGTGAGTGAGAATCGGGTGGGAGATTTGTGCGTTGCGAATTCGTTGGGTTGTTTGCTGGGGGGAGTGGGGGTGCGGGCGGAGGTGGTGAGGTCGAGCGTGCAGCCGATTGGAGGTGGGGCGGTGGGAGTGGATGGGAGTGTGGGATTTTTTGAGACGGCGGCGATATGTGCCACGGAGCGCGTGTGGCAACGCTAAGATCCTTCGACTTCTAGTCGGCCGTCCCGCAAGACGGGACGAAGGCAAAAGCGGCCGACTCTTCGCTCAGGATGACACGCTTTCTTTTTTATAAATTTTGAGCATACCCACGACGAGCAAAAGCGCTCGCTGTGCCTAACCGAGAAAGACAAGTTCAAAATGGGATTTGCTGCGATTTACGTTGCGGATTTTATGGTGCAGGCGGTGGTGCGGGCGGAGCCTGGGTTGCGCGATTGCGCGATTGCGCTTCTTGAGGGGACGCCGCCATTGCGCAAGGTGGTGGCGGCGAACCGCGCGGCTTTGCGAGCTGGGATTGAACTGGGGATGACGGAATCGCAGGCTGAGGATTTTTGCGCGGTGCAGGTTCGGTTGCGTTCGCTGGCGCTGGAAAAAACGGCGCATGCGGCGCTGATGGATCTGGGGTGGTCGGTTTCGCCGCGCGTGGAGGATACGGCGCCGGACACGATTGTGCTCGATCTTGCGGGGCTCGGTTCCCTGCTGGGCTCGGAGGAAATTATTGCGGAACGATTGATTGAGCGCGCCTCACTGCTGGGATTGACGGCGCCCGTGGCGATCTCGTCGAATCTTGAAACGACGATTCATGCGGCGCGCGGTTTTGCAGGAGTGACTTTGATTCCTGCGGGCGAGGAAGCGAAGTCGCTGAGCGGATTGCCGGTTGGAGTGCTTTCACCTGCTGCGGAAACTCTCGAAACGCTTGATAGCTGGGGTGTGCGCACGTGCGGGGCGCTTGCGGCGCTGCCGGTGCTTGATCTTTCGGAGCGGCTGGGGCAGGAGGGAGTCAGGCTGCATGAATTCGCGCGCGGGGCAAGTTCGCGTGCGATGGTGCTGGCTGAGCCTGATGTTCATTTCGAAGAGGAGATGGAGCTTGAGGATGCTGTGCCGGAGCTGGAGCCTTTGTCATTTTTGTTGGGGCGGCTGCTCGACCAATTGTGCGTGCGGCTTGCGGCGCGAGCGCTGGCGGCTTCGACGATTCGCGTGCGATTTGAGTTGGAGCCGGTGTCTGAAAATAATGTGCGCTCGCTGAATGACAGTGTTCCGCGGAAAGCTGCCTTACCCACGTACGAGAAAATTCTAACGCTGCCGGTGCCCTCGCGAAATTCAAAGATGCTGCTGAAATTACTTCGTTTGCGATTGCAAGGGGAGCCGCCGCAGACAGCCGTGCTGAAAATATTTATGGCTGCCGATCCGGCGAAGCCGCGAATCGAACAGGGTGGATTGTTTCTTCCGAGTTCGCCTGACCCGGAAAAGCTCGAACTCACGATTGCGCGGCTTGCAAATCTGGTGGGCGATGGGAATGTGGGCGCGCCTGAACTTGCGGACACGCATCGGCCGGATGCGTTTCAGATGCGACAGTTTGTGGCGCCGCGAGTTGTGGCAGAAACTGCTTGCAAAACGCGCGGCGCGAATCACAAGACAGGGGCTGAACTACGGAATGCGGCGGCGGGAGACGATTGCGAATCATTGGCGGCTGCTCATCGGATACGAATGGCGTTTCGCGTTTTCAGGCCTTCTTTGACGGCGAACGTCGAAATGCGCGATGGGCGACTGGCGCGGATTTCATTCAACGGCATGCGCGGCGATGTGGTGGCGACGTCGGGTCCATGGCGAACATCGGGAGATTGGTGGCGGGAAGATGTGTGGGAGCACGATGAGTGGGATATTGATGTTCGCTTCGGTTTGCCTTTTACACCTCTCCGTACAGCGCAGCCGGTCACGATGAAACGTCATCGCGGAGCGCTCACGCGTTCGGATTTGTTCTCGTTGAGAGATTTCGAGCCTGCAGCACAGCGCGGCCTTTATTGCGTTTATTACGACTCGGTGCGCGGCAGCTGGTTTGTGCGCGGGATGTATGACTGATGAGCAAAGCGGCCTATACGGAGCTTCACGCGCGGTCGGCGTTCAGTTTTCTTGAAGGTGCGGCGCTGCCGGAGGAACTGGCTTCCGCGTGCAAAGAAAAAGGAATGAGCGCGATGGCGGTGCTCGATCGCGACGGAGTGTATGGCGCGCCGCGTTTTTACCTGGCAGCGAAGAAAATTCCAATTCAGGCGCACATTGGCGCGGAGGTGACGTCGGTGGAAGGCTGGCGGTATCCGTTGCTGGTAGCGTCGCGCGAGGGTTATCAAAATCTGTGCCGGTTGATCACGCGGATGAAATTGCGCGCGCGAAAAGGTGAAGGCAGTGTTGCACCGGAGGAAGTGTCCGAAAAAGCGCGTGGGCTTATTTGCCTGACGGGGGGCGATGAGGGGCCGCTTGCTTATGCGTTGGCGCAGGGAGGCGTTGCGGGCGGGACAGAATGCGTGCAGCGGCTTTGTGGGCTGTTTGGTCGCGAGAACGTTTATGTGGAATTGCAGCGGCATTTTTGTCGTGATGAAGAGGCGCGAAATCACGCTGCCATTGAAATCGCGCAGAAATTAAAGCTGCCATTGCTGGCGACGAACGGCATCTGCTACGCGGAGACACGGCAACGGGAAATTCTCGATGTGTTTACGTGCATTCGCAACCATCGCAATCTTGCGACAGGCGGGAAACTTCTGGAGCGCAATTCCGAGCGCCATCTGAAATCGCCGCGCGGGATGGCGGAGCTATTTGCCGATCTTCCCGAAGCGATTGCCAATACGCAGGAGCTTTCATCGCGTTTGCAATTCGCCATGAGCGATCTGGGCTATGAATTTCCGCGCTATCCGGTGGCGGACGGCGAGACGGAGATGAGTTTTTTGCGCGATCGGGCACAGGAAGGTTTGGTGGCGCGCTATGGAAAGGACGATGAACGCGCGCGAAAGCAGATTGAACGCGAACTCCATCTGATCGAGAAGCTCAAGCTTGCAGGTTATTTCCTGATCGTGTGGGACATTGTGCGCTTTTGCCAGGAGAAAAATATTCTTGTGCAAGGACGCGGTTCGGCGGCGAATAGCGCGGTTTGCTACGCGCTTGGCATCACAGCGGTGGATCCGGTGGGAATGGATCTGCTTTTCGAGCGCTTTCTATCCGAAGAGCGCGGCGAATGGCCGGATATTGATCTCGATTTGCCCAGTGGAGATCAGCGCGAGCGCGCGATTCAATATGTGTACGAGCGTTACGGGAAATTGGGCGCAGCGATGACGGCGAACGTCATCACCTATCGCGGGCGTTCAGCGGCGCGCGAAATCGGTAAGGCGCTTTCGTTTGATACTGAGACGCTCGATCGCTTGGCTGGTTTGGTGGGCGCGTGGGAATACAAGGATGCAAGCGATACGCTCGAGCGGCAGTTTCATGACGCCGGGCTTGATCCGAAGCACCCGCGCATCCGCAAATTTTTCGAACTTTGCCAAATGGTGCAGGATTTGCCGCGTCATCTGGGGCAGCACTCGGGCGGCATGGTGGTTTGCCAGGGGCAGCTTGATTCCGTAGTGCCGCTTGAGCCGGCGACGATGCCAGGGCGCGTGGTGGTGCAATGGGACAAAGAAGATTGCGCGGACATGGGGATTGTGAAAATCGATTTGCTCGGGCTGGGCATGATGGCTGTGCTCGAAGACTCGCTAAAAATTATACGTGAGGATTATGACGAGGAAGTGGATCTGGCGCGTTTGCCGGCGTATGACCGGACAGTTTACGAGACGCTGTGTAAAGCCGATACCGTCGGGATGTTTCAAATCGAGAGTCGCGCGCAGATGTCGTGCTTGCCGCGGCTGAGGCCGAATTGTTTTTACGACATTGTGGTGCAGGTGGCGATCATACGGCCGGGGCCGATCGTCGGTCAGATGGTGAATCCGTATTTGAAGCGGCGACAGGGGCGCGAGCCGGCTGAATGTTTGCATCCGTCGCTCGAGCCGGTGCTCTCGCGCACATTGGGAGTGCCGCTATTTCAGGAACAGCTGCTGCGGATGGCCATGATTGCGGCGGGATTCACCGGAGGCGAGGCGGAAGAATTGCGGCGGGCATTCGGATTCAAGCGTTCGGAAAAACGCATGAAAGAGGTGGAGGTAAAACTTCGCCGCGGAATGGAGCAGAACGGAATTCTTGGAGCGACGCAGGACAAAATCGTTCAGTCCATCACGTCATTTGCACTCTACGGATTTCCCGAATCGCACGCGGCCAGTTTTGCGTTGCTTGCGTATGCCAGCGCGTATTTGAAGTGCCATTATCTCGCGGCGTTTACGGCGGCAATGCTGAACAACCAGCCAATGGGATTTTATAACGCCGCCACATTGGTGAAGGATGCGCAGCGGCACGGGCTAAAAATCCGGCCGATCGATGTGACTTGCTCTGACTGGTTGTGCACGCTCGAAAGAGATGGCGGACGGATGGTTATGCGGCTTGGATTGCGCTACGTGAAAGGGTTGCGGAAAGAGATAGCGATGGAGCTTCTGGAGCAGCGTGCGATGCGACCGTTTGCTTCGATCGAGGATTTGAAATTGCGTGCGCCTGGATTGCAGAAGAGCGAAATGGCAACGCTTGCGTCAATTGGCGCGCTGAATTTTATTTCCGCAGAGAACGAAGGACGGTGGCGCGGAATTCACCGGCGTGATGCGTTGTGGCAGATCGAGCGAGCTTCGCGGCGTGCGGGACCTTTGCTCGAGCGAACTGCATTAGAGGATGCGGCGCTGGAAAATTCCGGGGCAGATGGCGCTAGAAGCGGTTCACATGGGAAGCAGGAACTTCACGTTCGCGCCGACACTACTGTGCCGAGGGGAATTTCTTCTTCGCGCGTGTGCGATTCTCCTTTGCAGCCGATGACGGCAGAAGAAAGGCTGGTCGCGGATTTTCACGGCACGGGAATGACGGTGGGACCACATCCAATGGCTTACCATCGTGCGGAATTAAGGAAGCAAGGGATAAGGTCTGCAAACGAGCTTGGCACGATTCCCGATGGTACCTGGGTGCGTATTGCGGGCTCGGTGATCGCGCGGCAACGCCCTGGCACCGCGAAGGGGTTCGTGTTTCTCAGCATCGAGGATGAGACGGGGATTTCAAACGCCATCATCACGCCGAAACTTTTCGAGCAGGATCATGTCGTGGTGGTGCATCAGCAATTCTTGCTGATCGAAGGGCCGCTGCAAAATCAGGACAACGTGATTTCCGTGAAAGCTGCGCGGATTCGGCCGCTATCCATAACGCGAGCTGAAACTGTATCGCACGATTTTCACTAGACCGTGCCGAAGATAGTTTGTCACGCTTCGCCCTCTTTGACGCCCGCGAACGCAATTCGTCTGGTTGAACTTCGCGGCCCCCTGTCGTAATCTATCTTCACCGTATTTGCACTTCTGCGCGCCCGTAGCTCACCTGGATAGAGCGTCTGGCTACGAACCAGAGCAATAAAAATCTAAGCCGTTGAATTGGCTAAAGTTCCCCTGTGCAGCCCTCTCACTAACTGCGATACGATTTGCGACACGCTCTCATAACCCCCGATGCAAACGACAAGCCCACCTTCCCGACGCGACTAACGCCCACTTCTGTGGCTCGGGGTTTGCGTGTGGCACAGTAGGCATGCTCGCTCGGAGCAACGCATGGCGGTTTCGCTAACAAAAGTCGTGAACGGCAGAGCCGTTGAAATTGATACGCTTCCAAACCAGCAGACGGTGAAATGTCCCCGCAGTGAACAAACATACCGACTGGGTTATGACGACAGCGAGTGGAACAAGCTGAGCGCTTGGCTCGGGAAGGCTGAAAGGACGATGCGGGAAAGCCACAAAACGGGACACGACGCTGCGACATTAGATGTGCGTTGGTAGCCTTCCCAGCCACCGAAGTGGCAATTCCGGTACCGGCAACCCCTGTCTGATGGTTACAACGCTGCCAGAGCCTTTTGTACTACCGGCATGCTTATCTGTGCAACTACCCAGCGTCGTGTGAGGCGATTGGAAGTAACTTCCCTGCTGAAAGCTCGGCTCAGTTGTTAACACCTCCTCCAATGATTCCGCACGCAAGAGGGCGACCTGTTTAGACATGTGGACGCCGGGTTGAGGCTATAATCCTCCCGGATGACCGAGCACGTGTTCGGCCTTACTGTAAACGAAGTGATGGCATACGCTGCCGTCGCGAATGTCGTGATGGTGTTACTACTCGCAGCCATTACTACGTATTACGCTTGGCACGGAAAACGTCAGGCAGATGCGAGCAGTCAACAAGTGGCCGCTTCCAATCGACAAGCCGACATTGCGCAGCAGACTCTTGAACTCTTACTGAAGCAAAATAAACAACAACTGCAAATCGACCTGTCTACCGTAAGGTTCAATCTCGAAGCTGCCGTGCATATGGTGGACGAGTGGCAGACGAGAATACGTCCTGATTCCTATCCGCAATTGCCAGATGTCATCGAAATTCGGCCTACGAACTTCAGCAGTTCAATAGTTAACGCAGACAGGGTTGATGGCATTGTGGCGGAGTACATGGGAGCGGCTCTGCTCTACATTTCGGAGGCAGAAACGAACATTCGGGTTATTCACGGTGCGAATCCCGCCCTTCCGCAAAGTTGGCTGACGCCAAGCGAGAAAGCCGCCAACGCGCTGGGTGTTGCTAGATTCAAGCTCGACTCCGCCAGAACGCGTCTACGTACACTTACAGAAGGCGAGCAACTCAGAGCCGCATTACGATAACGACTGCAGCACCCAGCTTGTCACGGGAAGTTAAAAGCAGTCCACGATTGATGAGTTGCAATGAGGCGGAGGAATGAAGACGAACGGCGTGGTGCGCCGCCTGATGTCGAGCCCGCCGGGATTAGAGCGTTGGGAAGCACAGTGTTTGTTGTGCTCATGGTGCTCGGGGGGACGGCGTCTGTACGCCTCCAAAGGCGCAGCGGAGCTAGGGATTGGGATGCATTTGAGCATGATTCATAAGTTGAACCTGACGAAGCGTCGGGTCGAGGAGCGCGCACCGCGAGCTATCAAAGCTTCTCTGCGTGGTTCCGGCACGCGATTCACTCCAGAGAAATCCTCTGAGTAACTTCGGCTTTTATTGGCGCTTGGAGCCTTTCTTTCTTCGCTCCGCCCAACTCGCCGCCTTTGCACTATTGCCACGAATTGCGCTTGAGAAATGGGAAGCGATGAAGGGCACGGCCAGCCGCACTCGCTGCATGATTACAGAGGCAAGAACAGTGTGGCTCTTGCCTTCTATGTCTGGGCTTTCTCACCTAATTGAACCAAGGAGATGCGGGGCTTCCAGGAGAACGTAACAAAGCTGGAAGCCGCAAACACCCAGGTCATGGGTGTAAGCATGGACAGTCCCTTTGCAAACAAGGCTTTTGCGGACCAGAACAGTGTGATGTTTCCCTTGCTAAGTGATATCGGAGGAGAGGTTGTCCAGGAGTACGGCCTCTACAAGGAATACGACAAATTCAACATCAAGATTCCCGCTGCCCGCCGCGCCACGTACCTAATTGACACGGACGGGAAAGTGGTTGACATGCAAGTTGACGCAGAGGCAGTTGACCCGACCAAGACCGTGACAATGTGCGCACTGCGGAAGCCAAAAGCATAGGCAGCACCGCAAAGAAAGAAACGCCGCATGGTGTGCTGCGCTAGGTATTGTGCTGCGGAAGCGCAGTTCGACCGCAAGGTAGCGGACCGCGACCGATGGATGATTTCCTACAGTGCTGACAAGCGGTTTTGGCAGGATTTTTACGAACGCAAATCGGGAGATAACTCTATAGGTTTTGGTCTGCCCCGACGTGCAAGCTAAATACAGAGACAGCCGAAACGTAAGCCCAGCGGGGCTAGCGCCCGGCCAAGAAAACTTACCCCATGTAAGAAATTGTCCGGCGCTTTTTCCAGATGAAACTGAGCGACGAGAAAGTGGTTGGGTTTTTGTCGGGCAGTCCCTTGAAGTCATTCGCAGCAATGTTGGACGCGCTGCGTTACTTGGACGGCGTTTCTATACCTCACGATGCAGAAGTTGAGCTGCCCGACGAAGCCTTAGGCAACGATGCGGAAGAAAAGCCTAAGCTCAGTGTGCCTGAAATACGTGGTATTCCCGCGAACGAGCTACTAGCATTTGCTGAATACGCTCATTCCGTCGAAATCGTCGAGAGACGCGCGCGAACTGAGTTGGATAATAAAGCGCCCCAAGATATCAGAGTGGTTTTTTACGAATTGACGGCTTCAGGCAGATACGTAGTCAAAATTCTAGAAGCTCTCACCGACGCAAGTTCGCTACCACTCTCATGATGGATGGACAGCACTCAGCGTAGTCGTCAGCGATTTACGCCCCTGCACCTTTCGCTATCCGCCCGATGTTCGCGTATTTCTCGCACAGTTCGTGTTCCGCTTGTAGCCAGTCAGCTACATCGTGTCCGTCAGCGCCGCCGCGCTCGATAAAGATTTGATACGCGCGCAGCTCAATTTCCTCACGCGTGGGGTGTGGGGATTTCTCTGTGGGGACCGAATTGGTCAACATATCTTTGCTCCTCGGAAGGATTTGCCGGGAATGGTGGGTTCGCCGGAACTGGAGAACGTCATTCTCCGGCATCAGATATTTAGACGCCGTGCGCGGAGTATGTCAAGTCGCGCAGCGTAACGCGATGAGGGTGTGCTTCGCTGTTCCGATACGCTCTGTTGGAGGGTGTTCTGAGCAGATTTTTCTGAGCACCGTTCGCTTAACAGTTCTTCTGACTTAACTGAGTTGACAATCGACGTGGAGAAGCCCAGCATCCGACTATCCCTGCTAGCTTCACAATGCCAGAGTAGCCAGCGGCCCAAGTCATCCTGCGAAATTGATGTGAAGTTAGCGGTGCGAAGGGGACAAATGCACTGCACCTTCGACATTTTCACAACTGCTGACGGTCACGCACGGTACGTAGAAACCGTGGAACATCTTGGACCAGCGAGGAAGCGCTTGAAGCAGCTAGCAAGCAAAGCTTCGGGAGATTGCTTTCTGTATTCAATCCCGAGCGGCATCGTCGAACTCATTGTTCGTCCAGAGTTACCGAAGCGTTTGCAAAAAGCTCGCTCGCCTTACATTGTTGGCGGGCGGCTCGCGAGTTAGTACCGTAGGTGGGTATGAACCGCGAAGAGTTCAAAACGTTACTTGCGCAGAGTGAGCCACCAGACAGCTTGTCAGCCCCGCTACTGGCGTTGTGGATTGCTTGGCTAAATCACGTGAGACTAATGTGCCGTCTGAGTGCCTGAAAATCGGCGTGGACAATGATTTCCAGGATGCCCCGCTCGTCTGAATAAATGAAGCAATCTCGGCGCGGTGCGATGTGAGCTACCTCTCTTAAACGCTCTCTTGCGTCTTCAAGTTCTTGAGCCGATTCTATCCAGACTGGTTGGGCCCCCGGAGAATCCGTAAAAATATCGAACGGCGCTCGCATCTTGCCTCCGTTGAAGTTTTTCGGCAGCCCGAAATCACAATTTCCAGCCGCAACCTTCACACTTAAATTGCTGCTCGGGCTTCGCCTTCGTTGCTGTGCTCCCGCAGTGCGGGCATTTCATTGTGCAAATCTGAATCATGTTAATTCTTCCAAAGATGCTTCGGTCTGTTTGGCGATGACGCCTTCTTCTTGTGAATGAATAAAATATTCTCCGGGAGATGTCAGTGCGAGATGAGCCATCCGTTCCTTAGCTCTCTCTAAACCCCGTACTGCCTCTACCCAGAGAGGGCCGTCCGAACTTACTTTGAAGACATCGAAGGTAGAATCCATTAACGGCGTCCTCCAACGACGTTTCATTCGTACCTATTGGGACCGCCGTCGCTTTATTTGCATGTCCGATTCCACAAGACGTGTCGTGGACTTAGCCCAGTAAAATGAATCGTTTGAAGTCACAAACCGTGGGTTTCAAACGCAGCGCTGACACCCACCGAGCAGGTAATTTTTTCAGTGACGTTGCCGCGTTTCGTACCAGAACCAAGTAAACTCCCGATTCCGCCGGTCTCACAGATGTTGCTATTTTCTACTTACCGCTCTCAGTGGCTGAATCGGGACACCGCTCATAGACAGTGTGGTGCTGCGATGATTCTTGAGGAAGTGAAACCTCCCGAACCTGAATCTTCGGCTAACAACGAGGAAACCCAACCGAAAGACTCGCCGCAGGAAGACCCCGATACGGCGAGAGGCGAAGCATTCAAGCGAATGTTTCCTGACGTTCCCGGAAAGCCTTCTGGCCGCGCCAAGAAGCCTTCTGAGTAAACGCCTCAGCTCAGCTCAGCTCTCATTTTTTGAATGCAAAGCCATCGCGGAGATAGCGGGCTACCGCTGTGCTGCGCCTTGCTACCAACCGTACTCGGTGCGAAGGTTATCGCGAAATCTTGCGACAATGAGTGCAAGTTCTGCGAAAGGAGGGCGTCATGACGGAAGAGATTCGTCTGAACGAGGGAGTCATGGATGAAGAAGTTCGCGTGGTTGAACATTATTCAGCGTCAATTCTCAACAAGGTAGGAGAAGGAGCCCGCGTTCTCGGAGCGCTGCGTGATGCGGGCGTGAACCTTATCGCATTCTGGGGTTACAAGCACGGAGCACAGCGAGCGCAGCTCGAATTCATCCCCGAAGACAGCGCCACTTTCGTGGCTGCCGCAAAGCAAGCCAAGCTCAGGGTGAGCAAAAGTACGGCGCTTTACATTCACGGCGACGACCGCCCCGGTGCCATCGCAGATATCCTTGCGAAACTTGCTGGGGCGCGCATCAACGTAGTTGCGGTGCAGGCGGTGTGCGGCGGAGGAGGCAGCTACGGCACAATCGTGTTCCTCCCAGAAGCCGCCGCCCGCAAAGCCGCGAGCGTCCTGAGTGCCACGTAGTGCTGCGCACGTTGTGCGAGCCCGAAGGTTATCTGAACGTGCTCGTCAGGCGTTCTTGAGGTCCGACGCAGTTTGAGAGTCCGCCCACATGCGGAAGCCGCCGAGGAAGGCGTTTTGGTTGTTACCAAATCGTGTCCCGGGCGGCAGCTTCTTTAATTTCTTGATATTTCCGCCTCCCAAGACGACATAATCGGCTTCGAGAGCGGTTTTTAGTTTCTCTGCTATTTTTGCCACCTGCCGACGCCACTTTTTCTTTCCCAACCGTTTCAAGCCACGCAGCCCAAGATAGTCCTCGTAGGTTTTCCCTTTCTTATAGGTTAGATGTGCCAGTTCCATCGGCTCCAGAGTTCCATCCACAATCATTGCCGACCCGAGGCCAGTGCCAAGCCCGAGAAAAAGCATGCGGCCCCCCTTATAGCTGCCAAGCGCCTGCATGGCGGCGTCATTGATTACCTTTACTGGACATCCAAATGCCTCGCGGAAGTTAAATTTCATCCAACCGCCTCCGAGATTATGCGGTTCACGAAGAGGATGCCCGTTAATCACGGGACCGGGGTATCCCAATGACACACGGTTGAAAATCCAATCTTTGGCGCAATTTTTAACTTCGCGAACCATTTTACTGGCCGTCATCGATGGACCCGAGGCAATCTTGCGAGAGTCTTTCTGCCCGGTCGCTAGCAGTTTGATATTTGTGCCGCCCACGTCGATGACTAGGACTTTTGGAGATTTTCTCGTTTGAACTTTTTTCATAGTGTTGCTCCCCCTGTATGCGCGAAGCTATTATTACGCCGACTCGTACACCGTCTGTCCTCGGTATTTCCGCCCGCCGCAGCTCCAACCAGCCGAGATATGTGTTGACGTGTTCCGTGCAAGGGAGTAGTGCTTGTAGTCAGACCAGCCTCGGAGCAGCCGGAGGGCTACGGAAAGCCCTTCAGCCAAAGCAGGCTGTTCCCACCTACCTCTTGCGATTTGTCGTCAGGCAAGGCGGAAAATCCTGAACATCAGACAAGCTTTTTCTGGGGGTTGCTGCCGCTCGGCTTCTAGCGTCAACGGAAGTCCGAGCAGGAGAGCGCCCCGTGGGCTATCAATTTGTCACCAGTTGTGTCATTTGCTCCAAACGTTTTGGTGTTCTCTGGGTGATGGACCCGATTCAGGTTGCTACCAAGAACGCCGCCACGATAACTTGCCCGCTCTGCGGAAGCAGATTCTCCCGAGATGCCAATGAACTTCTTCCAATCGGGTCTGAGATACACAACTTGGTCGTTGGACGCCCCGTGCGGAGCGTGGAAATAGACTATGACTGCCCCCGTTGTGGAGGCCGGAGTATCTTAGTTTCGCTTCTGCACACAGACTTATCGTGGGACGAGTTGTCCAAAGAAAATGTTCAGACAGGTGTCTGTGACAATAGCTTTTGTTCACAGAGGGGATTACTTCAGAAACTAAAGCCGAGCCGCGTCGTACTTGGGTCACTGAATCCAGCTTAGCATCAGTTCCTTTGCCTTCCTAAAATGCATCGTTAGGAGAGAAAGTCATGGAAAAGTTGATAGCCCGTTGGAGCTACTGGCTGGGAATCACCAGCTTCGCTATTGCCATACTGTGGAGAGGATTAAACGCCCTCGGATTTTGGCGTCCTCTGAGTATGGCACCAGGAGCGTCTCTCTGGTACATGAGCTTCTACAAGGGAGCCCTCTTGTTTCTTCTGACGACCGTCGCCTCGGCCGGTTACGCTTGGTTGGACTCGCATAAGCTCTAGCTCACCGATATTTTCCAGACCCCCGAAGCGCCGTCTGAGATGGCTGGCTACGGCTTTCCGCCGCGTCGCGCCATAGCCTCTGCCGTGCTAACCATCGTAATGCTGAGGAGGTGGAGCAGCAAAACGCTTCGCTCAGCATTGGCAAAGCTCAAACGGCGATGCGAGAGAGCGTTCTATCTCCCGCATTTTAACTGTCCCTCCGCCAGTGAGAAAACCGTTCCGAAAGTAGGGTAAACGCCTTATATCGCACGTTAGAACTCGCTGCTAGCGTGGGAATTACAGTTTTTGTCGCTCAATAGCCGATGACCAAGCAAGTTCTAATCGCGCATGACACTCGCCAGCGTTCCCTAGCTCGGTGCGGAGATGACACGATTCTGCATCCAGTGTAACCAAATTATCGGTGAGAAGTGTGCCCGGTGCGGGACGGAAGCAAGTGCCGTCTCAAAGGGTAACTCGACGACGGACGCGATTTTCCACTGTCCATCCTGTAGTCACCGTTTTCCGCAAGGCGATGGCGGCGAAACAGGCGGAATGTGTGAGCCGTGCTTTGACTCTGAGTTGCGGAACGCGCATGAGCAGGCGGCGAAGAACCCCGCTAGGATGGAGGCTGGGGCAGGAGACCAGCATCGTACGGGTGGTCGATGCACAACGCTCAGCTCTTTTTCTCAAGTGAAAGAAAATTTAGTGAGGTGATGCTCATGCAAACGCGGCGCTCAATCCGTTCTATTCAGTGGCTATTGTTAGCCCTCGTGATGCTGTTCATACCACCTCCGTCGTTCGGGCAAGTCGTTGGAATATCTATTGTTGTCGCGCCCCCCGCGCTGCCAGTCTACGTGCAGCCCGTTTGTCCGGGCGCAAATTATATCTGGACGCCCGGCTACTGGGCTTACACCGACGATGATGAAGATTACTACTGGGTGCCCGGCACATGGGTGCTTGCGCCTACGCCCGGCTACCTGTGGACACCCGGATATTGGGGATGGAACGACGGAGTGTACGTGTGGAATGGGGGTTACTGGGGGCCGCACATCGGTTTCTATGGCGGGGTAGATTACGGCTATGGATATGTGGGGGAAGGTTATGAAGGCGGATATTGGCGGGGAGACAATTTCTACTACAACCGAACCGTGAATAACGTAAACGTGACGGTCATTCACAATGTTTATAACAAAACGGTGGTCAACAACTATACGTCGGTTAACCGCGCCAGCTTCAACGGTCCGGGGGGAGTGAATCGGAAACCGACGTCGCACGAACAAACTTACGCGCACGAGCAACACACAGGGCCGGTCGCAGCACAAACCCAGCACCAGCACGCAGCGGCTTCCGACCGCAGTCAATTTGCTTCCGTGAACCACGGGAAGCCAGCGGTGGCGGCGACGGCGAGACCGGGGAACTTCAAGGGGGCGGGTGTAGTGCCAGCCAAGGCCGCCGCTCCGTACAAGGGTGCAACGGGTAAAGGCGCAGTAAACGCTAGAGGCGCGAAGACTGCTGGTGCCAGCACTGCCGATGGCGGTACCAAGGCTCCTGCACGTACGAGTGCATCAGAGCATAACACCGGACACACAAACGCGGGTGCTACAAGCGAACACAAGCCCACAAGCGCCGGAGCGAAACCGCCAGCACATGGGAACACAGCCCACACAGAGACCACGCCTAAGAAGACACCACCGCATCCCACAACGCCGCGAACGGAGAGCACTCCAAAAGCACAGCCAAAGCACGAGGCTGCTCCGAAAGCACAGCCACAACATGAAACTGCGCCGAAACCAAAGTCACAGCATGAGGCCGCTCCGCGACCACAGCCAAAGCACGAAGCTGCTCCAAAACCACAGCCGCAACATGAAGCCGCTCCAAAACCGCAGCCGCAGCACGAAGCCGCACGACCGCAGCCGCAGCACGAAGCTGCTCCAAAACCACAGCCGCAACATGAAGCCGCTCCAAAACCGCAGCCGCAGCACGAAGCCGCACGACCGCAGCCGCAGCACGAAGCCGCACGACCGCAGCCGCAGCACGAAGCCGCACGACCGCAGCCGCAGCACGAAGCCGCACGACCGCAGCCGCAGCACGAAGCCGCACGACCGCAGCCGCAGCACGAAGCCGCACGACCGCAGCCGCAGCACGAAGCCGCACGACCGCAGCCGCAGCACGAAGCCGCACGACCGCAGCCGCAGCACGAAGCCGCACGACCGCAGCCACAGCACGAAGCCGCACGACCGCAGCCACAACAACATGAAGCTGCACCAAAGTCACAGCCACAACATGAAGCGGCTCCGAAAGGACAGAGCAAACCCGAGGAAAAGCCGAAGCAATAAAATGAGGTGACGGCAACAGCTTTCTTGCTGCCCTCGGTACGGAGGAGAACACCCTACTGCATCCGGTTTGGCGGAATTATCGCTGAGAAAAGACCCAACACCGCAGTCTTGTCCAAAGGAGGACACATGCCCACTGGATGCCGCCAGACGACACGACGAACACCGACAAGAAGAGCATCATGACAAAGATAAGCGGTACTACGATAAGGAACACAAGGACTACCATGATTGGAACGACAATGAGGACCGCGAGTACAGGCACTATTTGAACGAGCACCACAGAGAATATCGTGATTTCTCGAAGTTAAAGAGCGGCGAACAGCAGGAATACTGGAACTGGCTGCCACAGCCATCCAGACAATGACCGCGACGAGCATCACTAGACAACGCGATTCTTTAGATTATTCTGCGACCCAGCCCCTTGCTCCTCTGAGCAAGACGTGACGAAACTCCCATAGGTCTTTCCGAGCGGGTTTGATGTCGGGTTCCTTCAATCCAGTCTCGTGGCATGTCTTACACCAATCGTATGCAGTCTCCAAGTCGCCAGAGTCAATGCAAACGCGAGCAGCCTCATCGGCAATCTCGCCCTGCCGAAAAAAGTCCTTCACGCTCCCGTAGTAGTTGAACACCAGCTGTTCACACTGGACTGTCTTCTTGCAGTTTCCTTCGAAAGCGTACGACATCGCCATCGCCCGTTGTGCCGTTGCCTTGTGTTCAGGCGTGTCCGCAACTTGAATTGCCTTCGCAAAATACTGACGCGCTTCTTCGCCACTCCCCATCAAATCCAGAACACTCCCTGCGGCGACGTTCGCCGCCAAAGAGTCCGGGGAAATTTGCAGCGTCTGGCGGTACAGCGCTAGTGCGTCATCCAACTTTCCCTCACGCATTAATTGCTGCCCCTGCTTGATAAACTCAAGCTGTTGCTTCTGACTGCTGGGAGCCTGCGCAGATAATGTGGCGGCAGAAAACCAAAGGAAGACCAAATCCGTGGGAATCGTGCGGATGGTCGCTTTCATGGGCGGATTATCTCACGAAGCCGCTGACTCGGCGTTTTCGACTTGATGTCGGTACGGGGATTGGATGCAATCTCGCAGAACTCATTTTGGCGGGAACGCGCGAATGCACAGAGTACGAAACCGTGAAGCTCAGGGCTGTTCGCGTGTTTCCACAAGCCATTCAACTACCGCCAAGCCCAATCTGCGAAGTCCTCGGCACTGGCACCTTGTGCGCGTCTGGAAACGGGCAGGTGAGTGTTGACAGCTCGAAAAGGGATGATGGATAGTTCCCGCGTTGGGAGGTGGCAAGCGATGGAAGTTAAGATGACTGCAGTCTCCCGGCGCACGCTCTTAAGAAGCATTGGCGCGGGAGGCGCTGGTGTGGTATTGGCGAAATGGTTGAGTGGCGGACACGAATTCGCGCAGCAGCCAAGGACAGGGCGCAACTTTCCGCTTTTCACGGGTCCGGGGCCGAATTCCTTCTGGAATTCTGTGGGGCCTGTAGTGAACGAGCCTCAAAAAGCACCGTTGATTCTCTTGACGGACCGCCCCGTACAGCTGGAGACGCCACGGCATTATTTCTCTTCACCATTCACTCCCAATGAGGCGTTCTATGTCCGCTGGCATCTCGACGGCATCCCGAACGCGGTGGACTTGAAAGAATGGCGGTTGCACGTTGAGGGAAGCGTCCAAAAGCCACTGACGCTGAGCCTGCCGGAGCTGCTAACAAAGTTCCGTTCTGTTTCCGTTGCTGCGGTGAATCAGTGCTCAGGCAACAGCCGCAGCCGCTTGCAGCCACGCGTCGCGGGCGGACAATGGGGAAACGGCGCGATGGGCAACGCGCTCTGGACCGGCGTTAAACTCCGCGACATCTTGAATGCGGCGGGCGTGAAGAGCAGCTCTGTAGAGGTGCAGTTTCAAGGACTCGATACGGGCAAGGGGCCGGAAGGTTATGGTTCGAACAAATTCATGAAGTCGCTAGCTTTGGATAATCCGGTTCTAGATGAATGCATTGTGGCCCACTCGATGAACAGCGAGCCCCTGCCGATGCTGAACGGATTTCCGGTGCGGCTCGTCGTCCCCGGATTCTTCGCGACTTATTGGATGAAGTCGCTCACTTGGATTCGTGCCCTCGACAAGCCGGACGATAATTTCTGGATGAAAACAGCTTATCGGATTCCCGACGCGCCACGCGGCACGACAACTCCTGAGGACGTGCAGACAGGAAAAGTGAAGACGGTGCCCATCAACAGGATGCCCGTGCGGTCGTTTCTGATTTCGCCGGATGGCTCGACAAAGATTCCCTCGGAATTCCCGGTCACACTGCGCGGAATCGCGTTCAGTGGCGCAGGCCGGGTCACCAAAGTGGAAGTGTCGGAGGACGGCGCTAGAAGCTGGCGCGTGGCGAAGCTCGGCGAGGATTACGGCGCGTATTCCTTCCGTACGTGGGAGATGGCATGGACGCCATCACGCCCCGGCACCTATCAGGTCGCCATCCGTGCCACGGACGAGAAAGGAAACACGCAGCCCGACGAGCCGGTCTGGAATCCGGGCGGATATCTGTGGAACCGAATCGAGCGGCAAGAATTCGTGGTCGGAAGCGCGGCATAAAAAGAGAGGTGATTATGCGAATCCGCTGGAGCAGAGCCGTTGCCTTGATTCTGCTAGCGCTCGCAATGCTGGCGACCGCAGCGCTCTACGCAGATTTCCAGTCTGGGTACTACGCCCCCACAGGCGCACCCAGTCTCGCCCAAGAAGCCCCGCCGAAGCTTTCTTCCGACGGGAATTATGAGGTAGGCGTCTACCCGATTTACCCGCCAGGCTTCGCTTCAGGGGAGGGCATCCAAGATGTGAAAGCCTACTGCAATACTTGTCACAGCCCTCGTTACATTACGATGCAGCCTCCATTGCCAGCCGCCGTGTGGGCAGCAGAAGTGAACAAGATGATTAGTACGTACGGAGCCTCGATTCCCGACGACGCAAAGCAAGAAATCATCCTGTACTTGCAGACTCACTTCACGCCCGACACAAGAAAAGGGTCCTGACGCAGCACGAAATGGGTTCGCAGTCCGAGAACATCGATAACACAAGTATCGAAAGATGCTGCAATGCGACGGCCTCATGCTTCCTGCTAACATTCTTCACGCCGACTGGGGAACTGACCCAAAGAAGTGGTGGCTCGCCGGAGCAAGATTGGGCTCGGACGGGCGCTACACCGCAGACGCCCCGCGACCTGTCGGCGAATTAGGACACAGTTCAACGCATCCTGAGCAGTTCTGCAATTCTCGCCGCAAGGATTTGGTCTTTGCCAGTTAATCGCACACGACTCAGTCCGCCTTTAGCTTCGTACTCTGGGTCATCCTTGCTTGGCTCCCATCCTAACATCACGTCATCAAGGATTTCTTGTCGCACCTTCTTCGCCTGCCGCTGGTCAAAATACTCGGCAATCTCGTACCCGAAGATAATCGCCACTGTCATCCAAATCGGCAGTTTGAGCACGGCACAAGCAACGATAATCAAGAACCACACTCTGAAAGACGTTTTCATCGGTGCCTCTTGTCTGTTTTTCCCAGTTGAAGACCTAGTTGAAAAGTCATAGCTGTTTGCCCCGCAAACTTGGCCCGGAGTCTAACACCGACGTAACGAACTGCTAAATATGAGCGTAAGCTCGACGGCGCTTTGAGTTCACCCCGCGCGAGTAAGCAAAAATCAGATTATTGTGGGCAAGCGGAAACTGCGAAAATTGGTGCTAGAAACGCAGCGTTTCCGAGGAGCGTTTTCGGGCAGGTTTTTGGAGGAACTGTGGTTCGCAACCTGTACGTTGCGGACTACCTTCAGCGGCCAGCTTCAGTCCACTAGAATCAAGAAGATGCAGGCGCTGTGGAATCATCCCTTGTGAACCAGCCCCCTTCTGATGACGATGGCGTGCCCTGAGCGGACTACAGAGCGGATTTTAAGCTAGAATTCACGCACAGTGCTGCGCCCACGTCTGATGCCACTCACACTCGGCGTAGTCCTCTGCCTCATTTCCGCCAGTTGCGGCGAGAGTGCGAATCTCCGCGACCGCATCGTAGTGGGCGATACCTCAAAGTACTGTCGTCTTCCCGATGAATGTTCTAATCCGCATGTGCTGGCCGTTGAAAATGGCTATGAAGTCACAACATTTCTCGGTTCCAAGCCCCAACATGCGCACGTTCCAGCCAAGAACCTTGCCAAATATCTACAAGCGCTCCCGATGCAAGTTTGGCCGCGTGGTCCTTCGATTGCCATCAGCCCAACAGATCTCGTTACAGACCAGCATGCCGTCGAACAGAACTTCTATGCTGCCCAACAGGTTTGCCGCTCCATGGGTCTTCAGGTTCAGGTTCTACCGGGCGGCTGAGAATCAGGCGTTGGTGCAGAGCCGCAACTACCCACAAAGCGAATGTAAGGGGAATACCCGATTGTTCCCTACCCTTACACGCATACACTCGCCGCGCAGGTTCACTATGCAACGCGATGAGATATGCGTTTGCGGACATCCGCAGTCGCTACACCGAACTTACGGCTGCAACGGCTGGCGGCCTAATCCAGACCCCAAAACGACCGACCGCATTTTCTGTCAGTGCAAGGCATTCCAAAAACGAAAAGCCGCTCACGCCGGTTGACCACGAAACAATTAATGCGGCACAACAGACCGATATAGTTCCAGCCCAAGGAGACACGCATGGCACAGAAAGTCATAGACATCGTTGGGGCTTCCAAGGAAAGCTTTACTAAAGCAGCCGAAAACGCTGTGGCCGAAGCAGCTAAGACTGTTCGCGGAATGGGGTGGGGGCGCGTGGCGGATTTCGAAATGCAACTAGATGGGAAGAAAATCACCGAATACCGCGTGACAACCCGCATCTATTTTGATATTGAACGAAAATAAGACGGTTCCGTCTAATCCATCAGGCGGCAGTTTCGAGTTCCGTAGAAGTCTGCGGAGGCTGAGCAATCACATGTTTTGGGCTAGTGCCAGCTTCTTTCACCAGTCGGCAAACCGACGCCCGCGAGATACGGTGCCTCTGCGCAACCTTTGTCAACGACATTCCAGACCGCCGGTCGCTGACGACTTCTTCCCTGTTGATGTTCAGCGGCGTTCGTCCAATCCGTCTTCCTTCCAGTTTCGCCCTGCGCATACCTGCTTTGACGCGCTCAACGATTAAGCTGCGCTCAAGTTCGGAAATCGCGCCGATTATGGTTAACATCGCGCGACCCAGCGGTCCGCCCGTATCAATATTCTCGCGCATGCTTATAAACTGAACATTGAGTTGGCTTAGCTCATCCAAGACATCAAGAAAATGCCGAACGTTCCTAGCAATCCGGTCGAAGGCCGAAACTAAAACGACGTCAAACCGATGCCTGCGGGCATCAGACATAAGTTGGTCCAGACCGGGTCGCTTCGCTTTTGCGCCGGATATTACGTCGGTGTACTCTCTAGCAATTGCGTTTCAAGATGCTGGTCTCCGGTTGAGATTCTGCTATACAGTACGGCGCGCTTCACTTCGTGCTCTCCTCTTATCGAGCCAATTACTTCTTCGTTCGCCTCTTCCGTCCGTTCGCGATACCCGGAAGCTCTTTGCGAACGCGTCTTACATCCGAACTCGTCCACGGACGGACGAGCACGCCCCCAATCCGTCGTGATTTCGGTGCGCTTATCTTGCCAGCCGCGATGTACCGCTGGAGGCTCATTCTACTAATCCCAAGCATCTGGGCTGCCTTGAGTGTCGAATACGTCTTCATTCTGTTATATAGTGTAACAGATATGTGGACAATGGGCAACGCGGATATCTCATGTCTGTGTGTGGGTCTTTTGTGCGGGGCAAAAGCCGAGTACGCGAAAGCCGAAGCAAATAATGTGCTTATCCTAAACAGCGGGTCCAATCATTCGGTGCCGCAACCGACCTAAGATTCGATTTAAGAGATGGCCGCGTCCGAGGCTTGACAGTATAGGGGGGCGGCGGCCGTCAATTTTTTCCAGTGCTCTACGAATGCGTATGTCGTGGCCTGCCGAAATAAATCCCCTTCGAAGCGTTGCCATCGCTTCGCCATCACGTCCTGCTTGGTGATATACCTCGGCGAGATTTAAATAGAGTTGGGCGTGGTTCCACTTTATTTCTAGAGCTTCCCGGCACAGCTTCTCTCCAGCAAGATAACGCTTCTCAGCAACAGCGGAGAGCATGCCTACATACGAGAGAAAGAACGGATTGTGCGGCTCCGCCTTAAGAGCGCGGCGAATGTGAGCGAGTGCTATGCCCTTGCGTTCGTCATGAAGGTGTCTTATACACTCCGCGAATGCCGCGAGCCCTAAACCAATCGGCGCGTCCGGTCCCATCTCGTCTAACATGAAATTTGTCCCCCTAAGACGAGCATTCGAACTAAGCTCGGAGACTAACGCCATCAGTCGAGAGGGGCACGTGTCCGGCACGGTCAAACTGTCCAAAGCTTTACTGTCCCTTGGGACAGGCGAAGGTGTTAATGCACGAAGTGCGCCTCAAGATGCAGAACGCTGCCAAGCGATTGGGTGTCTGGCAGTCTTTCACGGAAGTTTCTTAGTTGGGGAACCCTTCAGCGACCAATTGCCTTGGTACCGTCCGCTTCGCCATGAGCCGTTGATTTCCTTCGTTGCCGTGCTTTTCAGCATCTCTGCCAAGGATTCCGCATTTAAGCTCGCGGCATCGGCGGTCCAAGTCCCAGAAAGCAACTGTCCTTTCGTGGGGCGAGCTGTCCACGTGCCTTGCCAGCCTTTGCCCGTTTTCTGCGCCGACCACGTCCCCTCCAGCAACACGTCACCAGCCTCGTTCAGAAGTGTCCATGAACCGATGGCGCGATTGGGGCTACGGAGTGAAACCTGCGCGGACCACGTGCCACGGAAAATTTGGTTGGGACCCGCTGTGGCGTCCATGAACCAATCAGGACTGGTGAAACCTGCTGAGCGACAGTGCAGAATCCCACAATCAGACCAAAAATCAAACTCCATATCTTCATTGCAAAACCAGGTTGTCTTACCGGAGTGTGAGTGCGACTGCGTAGCCCGTCAACAGCCCATGGAAGAACGCCTGCCGCACTTTTTGATTCGAGTCTTTGTAGTGCCGAGCCGCATCGTCAAGCGCGCGAAGCAATTTATCCCGCCGAACCTGTTTGGAACCACCCTTCACGAGCTTGGCGAGGAGGACTCGCACCGCGTCGTCGTCGGCAATCGTAAACCTGTGGGAATGTTGAGCCACGACTGCACCTCCATATTTCAAATTGTATCCGCATTGGCTCGTCCTATCTCTTCAATCAGCAAATCCACTGAGCCCATGAGCATCAGGCGTGGGCGATGGAAAAGCCGCTACTGCTTCCCATCGCGTTGGCTTGCCGCTGGGGGCGACCTAAGATGGCTGGTTGATTCGAGGGTATAACAAGCCACGAACGAGCTAGAAACGTGGTTCGCAATTAACTGGCGACGATTCGCCCGAAAATGTTCGAATCTAAACACCCTTGGCTTTTGACTTTTCTGGCGTCTGGGGTTTCCCTGCCTCATCCAATTGCGCTGCAATTTCTTCTTTTGGTCTCGTTACTATTTCTTTGCCACGTTCGAGCAAGTCATCAGCCCGCTCACTCAGTTCGCGCGCCGTCTTCCGAGCTTGTTTCTTACCCTGATTTAATTGTTTCGATAGATATTTGCGGGTTCCCTCACCGGACTTCGGCGCAAAGAACATGCTAATTGCCGCTCCGATGACGAGTCCCGTCAAGAAATAGCCAGCGCTTGAATAAATCTTTTCAGTCATGGCTCACCTCCGATTTCAGCAGTCTTGCCGTTGAGAAATTCCTATGGATAAGCTCACAAAAGTTCGCTTTCGGCGACGCGGCGATGGGTTTTATGCCTCTTAGTGGCGGTCATCGCGCTTGGGTTGCGGTCGGCTTCGTTGCCACTCGTTAATTTCGTTTCGTAACTCACTCTTTCTCGTTTCGTTCGTTTCTGTTGCCAGTTGTCGCTCAAGTTCCGCTATTCGCCCAGCCGCAAAATCTGGTCGGCCTGATTTCTTCGGTTTTTCAAATCGCATCGCCGTGACTCCTCTTTCGACAGTGTCTCACGATGATGGCTTTTACGGATGTGACATTCGACCATCGCGCATCGCGAAGACTGGAAGTCAAATGCTAATGCTTGACTATCCCAGCCCAGAGGCACATCTTTAAGTCCTCCACGAACCTCTTTGTGTGAGGTGCTTCATGAATTCGAATTATGAGATTTTCAAACTCCGGTCTGGCGGGTCTTTCATACGGATTGAATCTGTCAAAAATATTGACCAAGCAAAAACGGATTTGAAGAAATTAGTTTCGGCGGTACCGGGCGACTATCGTCTCTGGGATTCGTCTGCCCACAAGTTCGTTGACACTCGCAATCGTTGAGACAGCCTATGAGAAAGGGGAGCAAGACGAATCTAGCCAAGAAGAGATTGCCAAAGAAGAAGACAACCAAAAGAGCGGAGACGAAGGTTGGGGGGCAAAGAATAACTGGGAACAAAGCGAGTGCACATCGCAGACATATACAGTGGAAAAGCCAGAGCGTGGACACGGTGGCATTCGCGCTGGAGGGACGGGCAGCACGGTCGGGAGGGCAATCGGGAGATTTGCAGGGGTTATCCAATGTCGAAGGTGCGGATTCAGAGAGTGTGGACGAGTTGCTCGAAGAAGGAAACGCGTTCGAGGCCGACGTGGTGAAGGGCGTGGAGGATGCCGAGGACGCTGACGGAGGGGAAGTTCGCACGCATGAGGTGCCGCGACGTTCCCGCCGAGCATCTGGATAAAGAGTCGTGAGTGAGACGTGGCGCTCTCACCGACGAAACAAAAACAGCGATGCCAGAGGGAGCGTGGTTGATAGCCTGCCAATCGAGTTTCTGTCAGAGCCTGCTGATGGGAGAGAACGAACTAGCAAGCGCGAACCTGAAGCATTTCTGTCAGGCCGTATCGCGTAACGACGAGCCGTGCCCTCATCCCTCCACGATTCGCTGTTCGAGATGCGGTCGGTGGTTCTGCGATAGCCACGCCAACGATGAAGAGTGGCATTCCTGTGCGTTGCCGCCGGGAGAGGAGGGCGGCGAAGCGTAGGGCTCACTCACGATTTTCTTTTGCGCTCCTCAAGGAGTTACTCTGTCGCATTAACGCCGTCTCGCAAGTAGCCATTCGGCTTCCGCAATCACACTTGCTTCGGCTCCAGCTTGCGTGCTTCCCTCTGCCCTAGCAAACCATCCACCCATCCCATCGAGGGCAACTTCGGTTTTGGCGTAGAAGGTGTCCCATAGCCGATAGGAAGTGACGCGAATCGGGTAGCCCGATATTGTTTTGATTTGCTCTGAATATTGCTCGGGCAGGGTCAGAGTCTCCATGCTTGCCCTCCGTGCGGGACTTGCCGCTATGCTAGCGTAGTGTTGTTTAGTTGAAACTCGCAATCGCTTCGGTCTCATCATCAATGCTGGGAATTACGTCCAGCAGATGTGCCGTCTCCAGTACCAACCTCACATTTCCGCGCGGCCCGAGCAATTTCAGGTTCGCACCTCGACGCTTGAGGGAGACAAATGCGTTCACGATGGTGCCGATGCTCGAAGAATCCAGCTGGGTGACATCGGTCAGATTTACCAACAGCTTGCTGGTTCCGTCTTCAACTAGCTGTCGTAACTGGTGGTTTAAAATATCATTGGCGGGACCAATCATGGCCCTTCCATGCAGGTCCAAAATGACGACATCGGCGGCATGACGGACAAAGAGTTGGAGGCTCATAGCTGCACCCTCCGAGCCTATTTCCCATAAAGCTTCACGATGCGCTTCGTTTAGTTGACTCCATTGTATCCCTTCTCTTCGAGCGAACCCAGAGCCGGGGCGTCCAGCAAGACCCGCCTTGCGCATCACGTGAACACCCGATTGTAGGGGACGGTTTTGCGCTCCACGATTCGGCATGCCCATCGTTCCAGCGCTCGCTCTACTCGCGCTAGTAATCCTGCTGGGACTCCTCGCAGCGTGTCATTTCTTCCAAGGACGCCGCCACAAAGACCACGCAAGTCGTCGGGGACCAGAGGAGTAGCGTCACCAACAGTTGGAAAATCCAGCTGCCTACGGCGAAAGTATCGGCTTAGCAAAAAGCACTAGTACGCAACATCGGAGCATTCCCCCGCCAAAACTACTCTGTACGTTCTTGAATGCTTAAGCGAGTACGCGTAACACTATGATTTTGTTGAGTATTCTGAACGCAGCGTGGCAAGCAGAATGCAACTCTAGATTTGAGATGATTTTCCACGACTCAAACTCGTTCCGCAAAGGGCGCGAAACGGAGCCTACCTACGATATTTTCAAACGTCGTGATAACGATTATCCCTTCTGGATTTCAGCTGCTGCGAGTCTGGACGAAGCTAGGGAACGTACAGCTGGCTACGCTCTCATCGTGGCGGGAGAGTATTTTATTTACTCGCAGGGAGAAGGGATTGTCCTTGAGTGCGTCACACCGGAAAAAGAAGAACTCCAAACCACCCGACCCATCTGGTTGTGGCCCCACTCTTGGAGTTACATGCAGCACCGGAAAGTTGCGTAGGGCAAGCTGAAGAGCTTGTCGCACCTACTCGTTCACGTTCAGAATTTTATTGCAGCGTACAGCAAGAACCTGTTGCGTTCGAGCTAAACACCCGACGGCGAAAGCCAATTTCGGGTTCAGCGATTTGCGATGCCCATCTTCCCAGCGGTCGCCCTGCTCGCAGTAGTAATCTTGTTGGCTCTCCTTGCCGGTTGTCATTTCTCCAAGGCCGACGTCACAAGGACCATGCGAGTCGGAGGGGTCCTGATGAGTAGGACCCACCAGCGGAGAAAATCCCAAGCGCTCCCCGTTCGCCTACCAGCGATGCTGTTACAATGACACCA
Source organism: uncultured Acidobacteriota bacterium (assembly GCA_963721825.1). Classification (GTDB taxonomy): domain Bacteria; phylum Acidobacteriota; class Terriglobia; order Acidiferrales; family UBA7541; genus Palsa-295. The sequence goes on from CAVRLE010000011.1 coordinate 123,454, forward strand.
ACATCAGAGCGGCTCGGTGAATTCCGAGCCCGGCAACCGGGCTGGAGACGCCACGGTGCCTTTTAGCGGATAGTCCGCTAGATGCGCGGAATGAAAAATTCCGAAGCGAGTCTCCGAGAGATTAGCCGCCTGATGCTTGGGCGGCTTTTGTTTTTTCTGGCTCCTTGATGCATGTGTTCGAAAGGAGCATGCATCCATGCCCAAGCATAGTCACCCGAGCGGCAGTTTCATCGCATGTGTTCCGCAGCAGATTGAAGCGGACTGGGACAAAAAGTGGGGTTCGCTGCTGGCGGGGTTTCCGCTCAATATTGTGTACGCATTTGTCCCGAGAGAATCAGAGCACAACGGGGTGGTCGCAATAATCACCGCCAGCTACGAGCCTGCCCTCGCCACATTTCTGTGAGACCAAGACGACCCGCGAGTTGACTTACTTCAATAGGGAAGGTGGCAGTTACTCGGTGCGAGTCGTCCTAGACCGAGCAAGCGGCTTGCTGGAAACTTTCAAATGCAAAGGAAAGAAACTTGTCGCGCGTGCGAGCGGACGGGACTTTGAGAGCGCCATGGTGCAGACGACGCTTGTCGGGATTGAACGGGATGAGCCGGTAACGGTGATTCGCGACTAGTTTCGACGCCCGGAAGGGGGATTCGTATGTCGCGCTTCAAATGTCGGTGCGAACGCCAGCGAAAATAATCGCTTGGATTTGCTAGTGCGAGTGATGGGGCACGATTGGAAGTGCACCGCCTACCGCGTGCACGTGGTGAATCTTCCCCACGCACCAGCGGCCACCGACGTAGAGTAGCCGCCCGAGACCCAAGCCGAAGATAGCAGAAACCAGAATCGCTAGAAACGACCCGACGAAAATCAGGACGGACATTATGCTAACTAAGAGTTGTAGCTCCACGGTGCGCCTACCTCGTCGGCTTGTTAGACGGACAATCCTCGTTTGCGCACAGCCACACCGAGTCTTCTAGGTTTGTGCCGCGCTTCGACAGATAAAGGAAATGCGAGCACTGGACACAAGGTTGTTTATTGGTTGCACCTTCTGCCGCGCCCTGCCTCATCACGTAGTAGCCGTGTTCCATGTCATAGCGCTGATTGCAGCCGCTTTCAGAACAGGCAAACCAGTGATAGGTCTCTTCAAAATCTCGTCTTGGATGTAGAGTTTGCTCGACAAGGGTCATCGGCAGATTGTGATACAGGCACAGAGGGGAAACATTGAGGAGCATTGCGACTTCATTATTCTTGCCGCGCTGGGAAACCTAGGAAATACCTTATCAGCCGGATATTAGGCCAGCGTAATGCTTGGACTATACGTACCACACCGAAGGCTAGTAAGGCGGCGCTACTTGGCCGGGGGCAATGGCACCGCGTTTTGGAGCGCGGCCAACAGCCATTTGCCATTTCGCTTGATATAAACGCGGGTGAAGCGCAGCGTCAGGCTAGGGTGCGCGTCGGGGTCGGCTACCCATTTGTGCTGCGGCGTCGGACGCGCACCGCTGCCCTTCAGTTCGAGACTGCCGATTACAACCGCGGCTTCGCCGTACATACGAATTTGAACATCCTTCTGGTCGTAGATTTCCCAACGGAACTTCCCCGCCTTGATTAGGTCGGCAAGGGGTCTCGCATATTCATTTAGCCAAGCGGTCTTGTCTTGAACGTACCCGGCGATATCAGTTTGGAGATACTGGTCTGCCAGACAGCCAGCAATTTTTTCTAAATCGCCCTCCAGAGCGGCGTTGCGACATTCGGCCATCGTGGCGCGAAGCTCGGCTTCAGGGGAGGAGTCGGGCGTTTGAGCGCACACTGAAATTCCCCAACAACAAGTGGTGAAGAACAGAATCGTGATTGCCATGGTTTTCATGAGCACCCCGCGAGCAAAAGTTGTGCCGGTGCAGGCAGTTTGGGATTCCGATGGTAACGCCGAACAGAGCACGGCACGCAATCCTTGGTACTACCGCCCCGATGCCAACGCAAGCACCGCGAGCGAGGCGGATAGCACCTCTGCGGTGCCATGCTAAGATTCGTTCGTGGGAAGGCACCATGCTTCGGGAAATAGCACTAAAGACTATGTTGGTATTGGTGGGGCTGCTCTTCTTAGCTGGCATCTATCCCGTGGCGATGGATTTATGGCACGCGAACCCGTCAGATACGGGCGACGATATGATGCTCAGCCTCTATTTCGTGCTCGGCATTTTCCTGCTGATAGCTGTGCGCAACCCGGCGGCTAACCGCAGCCTGATTGCCTTTACGGCGTGGTCAAGCTTTACTCACGCCGTGGTTATGTCGGCGCTCGCCTTGCAACCTAAGCAAGCGAACGAACGCGAAGGCTTTTTAGGTGGCTCGGTGGTTCTTGTCGCAATCGGTGTACCCCTGATTTTGCTCGCTCCGGCGAAGCAGTCAGTCAAGCCGACATCGGCAGTCGCGGTGTGACGAGGGCGAGCGGAAACCATCTCGCGCGACGATGAGCCGGTAAACATCTGGGCCAAAACTTAAAACCACTCGTCCCCTATCTTCCGCTACAATTCGGTAAAACTCACGTAATCCACATCCAATGGTGTTGTCCTTTGTATGCGTTATCGTGCTCGTCGTCGCCTACTGGCTTTGGCGCATTGCCCTACGCCCGACGAGCCGAAGGTACGGATGGGACGTCTTGTGGCGAGTAGCTTGTTTGATTGGTGTGGTGCGTATCGGAGCGCTCTTGCTAGGTGCGGCGACGAATTACAGTTCCGGTTGGGCACAGATTCCGGGATATTTTTTGCAAATGACGGGATTGCCGGAACTTTATCTAGTACGAGGCATGCGTACGACTCCTCTCAAATGGGCGATGGCAGCAAGCACGTTGCTGATGCTCAGTAGCTTCGTGTGGGCTGCGTTACTGGTTTGGGTCGCAAACCGATTGCGGCGAGCTACCTGAAGTCGTTGCCCCGACACATGTGATTTACTGCAACCACTGAGCTGGGAAATCTTTTTGGTCGCTGCGTCAGTAGCCGCGATGGTTGCGCACTACCAAAAGTCACCGTCCGTAGTTGGCGCGCGGCGCTGAGCTAGAGTGAGATTAGCGGTCGGTGTTGGCGGTCTTGGAAAACAGAGCGTTCATATATCGTTCGGGAGCGGCCAGAAAACGACTCACCAGTTGGAACGGTTGGCTGTCCTGATAGCCGATTGGATGAATCTCCCCGCCATCAAATGAAAGAAATTGAGCGCCCGGATACGCCAACAGGATTGGCGAATGGGTTGCGATTAGGAATTGGATGTTTTCGTGTCGGCGAGCAAATCGTGCAGTATGACGAGAAAACTCAGTTGACGCTGCGGAGACAATGCTGCTTCGGGCTCGTCCATAAGGTAGAAGCCCGCACGATTGAAGCGGTTTTGCAGCAGCGAGATAAATGATTCTCCATGCGACTGGTCGTGGAGACTCTTCCCACCATAGCCGTCCCAGCCCGCGACCGAATCCACATAGCTCGCAACGTTGAAAAAACTTTCGGCTCTTAGATAGAATCCCGCTCCTGTTCGGTTTGTGAACGACAGCCGCAACGCTCTAACCAAGGGCTCTACAGAGCGTGCGCTGCTGGTCGTATTAGGGGAGAAGTTACGGTTCCCCCCTTCGAGCCCGAAGCCGTAGTGCGCTGCGATAGCTTCTAAAAGGGTGGACTTGCCAGTTCCGTTTTCTCCCGCGAAGAAGCAGACCCGGCTCGTAATTTCAATTGCGTCTAACGTTGCGATAGATTGAATGTTGAATGGATATTCATCCCAGTGAGTGACGCGGTCGCGCAGCAGGGAGACCTTTTTTAGACGCATCATCGGGGGAGTTGCCGATGGCTATTATGTCATGGGAATCTGCCCCACCCAGCAATGGGTCGGAAAATGCGCGATGGGTTGCTAGGAATCCATGTTCAGACGATGGAGAATCGTCGCACTCGTGCTCGTTTGCTGTGTCACATGCTCCCTTTTTTACCTATTCCTCATGGGAAGGTTTCTGGATGTTGTCGTGCGCGTCGTGGAAGCCATCGCCAGACTCGGAAGGAAGTAAGAAAATCAAAGGTGTCAGCACAAATCACTCTTTGCATACCTTCAACCGACTGGTGTTTGATACACGCGGCCACCGAGCTAATACGTGGGGAAGATTTGGGAAATGAAGTGTGATTCGCAAGCCGGTCTTTGAATCGCGCCTTGCCAACCGGCAGCCGAATGTTACGCTAGCTATTGAACGCTCGAAGCACGTCGCCTTCCTTGAACGCCAGACGCATTTCACGTTGCCGAAGCTGCATCTGAAGTTTTGTTATCTAAAGCTGTCTCTGCAGGTGAGCGCCGCGTCTGAGTCAGCTTGCCCACATTGTTAACGAAAAGCTCCTTAAAGCATCGCCAAGACGCACTAATGAGCATTTTCCGCTTGCCGGAACCACATGCGGACTGACAGGAGCAGAGATTGGTAGATAAGACTTGTTAACAAAAAGATGGTGCGGCGGAAGACGAAGACCACGAAATCTCAACGGTCTCTCGCAGCGAAATCGAGGTGGTTAACCAAAAATCGCAGCTGGGATAAATCAAATCAAGAAAGCTTCAGTTCAGTTGAATCATTCGGTCCCGGAGTTTTTGATGCGGGTGGCGGAGATGCGTCGTAGTCTTCTGGAAGCGTCTCCAAGAATTGCAGTCGGCGTTGCGTGATGTTGAGAAATGTTAGAAAGAAAGTCATCCAACCAGACATGCTTAAGATTCCTTTTACGGGATAGACGAGCCAGAACGGTTCACCCGCAATCTTGATGTTTGGTCCATTTGGGTCGTGCAGGATTCCAACTTCTGAATTGAGCGGATGTCGCATCAGCCAGCCGTACGCAGTTGCCGAGGAATCTGTGCTGCGGGTGCGGGCGATTCCCCAGCAAGGCAGGGGTTCCCGCTCGTCACCGTAGATTGAGCCGGTCAGACATTGCTCGGCGGGAACGGCGAAGCGTACCTCGTACTGTATCCAGTAGTTTGTTGGCCGCGAGAGGTTGCCGGGACTGTCCTTATTGCTCTTCACATCCTCTGCAACCACCACACCCTGCGCAACCGGCCAGCTATGCCGGGCATGAAATTCCGAAAACACACTTGCACCGACAGAGATACTGCCGAGTATCCCAATCGCTAGGAACAGCCGTGCGACACCCCGCAGAAACTGGGTACGTCCCCGATTCGGCATAAGCGTGACAAGAAAACCGGAGTCGTTCACCGGCTGGGATGAGGGGACGCTCGGGATATTGGCCGGGCTAGGCGTCATCTGGTTTAGGCAGCGTTCCGAACTCTTCTGGATGCTCGGATACATAAGCAAAGAGCAAATCCGTAAGGTTGTGGGGATAAGCAACAAATTCTTGGTCTAGCGGCTCTAACTTTTTAAGAGTCTCATCCGAGAAATCGGCTGCGACTGAGCGTATGGCTTCCACCGTTGTAGGTAAGCCATATGGAAATGCGGTGGCAATGGCACGAATGCAGATACTCGCTGTTTTTGGAGCGCCAATAGTTTCAAGCGCTTCCACAACGAATGACACCGATTCCGCGCTACTGTTGAGACAATATTGTGAAAAGCCGCCATTATTGACTTCAGATTCCAGCGCCCAAATCGCTGAGAAAACCTTTTGTTGGAAGGACTGCTTGGCAAACTCTTGCTTCCCGAATGCCGTTTTCTTGGACTCGGACAAATCAATGAGGATTCGATTCTTATTCATGGTCGCCGGACGCTAAACTTATCACACCGATTGGTGGCCGATAAGAGTAGCGGTGCATTTCAGGCACAATGCTTAACGAACATATAAAACGTCTCCTTGACGAAGCACTGACTCGTGCGATTCCCGACTCTCGCGGTTGGACGCGAAGACAAGCACCAGCCGATAGCCACGAATTTGAATATTCGGTGGAAGTTCGGTCACCAACACGACCGGCTGTTCAGCATCTTACGATTCTCCTGCGTCACGACGGGGATATCCAAGTGGAATATCATATCGCTGAGAAATCTGGGAGTCCGTTCGAACTACTTTTCGTGCTGAAAGCAGGACACGAGGAAGAAGTAATCAAACGCGCCTCGCAGTTCGTCGCTGACATTCTCGCGGAGCAACTCGTTCTTGTGTACAGCAAAGGTGTGTTTAAAGGCGGTCGGCGGTTCCTCATTCCCCCTCTGGCGGAAGCTAGTCGCCGTCATTTGAAGTGGAGCACATCTTGGCTCGGCACGTATGACTGGCAGCTGTAACGCGGTGCGGCATTTCAAGACTGTAGTCGGGCTTGGTTTACAGTCTGTGGCACGAAATCCGACCGAAGGTACCTCGGTCGCGTCCTGCGTAATAGTCTCCACCTAGACTGCTGCCATTCGAGATTCTTAGCATTGCAGTGCCATAGTGCATGTGCATCGTTCTCGTCGCGTCGGCGAGGGGTTGGTTCTCATATTGGTAAATCAACGCGATGCCCTCTGGGTCGGAGACCTGAATCACTGCCACGCAACTCCGAGAGACGGAGGTGACGGTGGTCAGAAATATTGAAATTTCCGTCCAACTCTGGAAGATGTCCACGGCCAACTCGTGGCGCTTAGCATGGTTATCATACGAGGACGTAAGGTAACCCCGCCAGCAGCCCGTGAGATTCGGCGTCTTCACCAGTCCGAGCTTGCGCATAAGGGGAAGCCGCCAGAGATGCCGGTCGAAAAGGGCATAGAGCACGCCATAGAAAAATATGCTGGAGGGAGCATCCGCCCACCACGGCATCGACAAATGGATGGCAGCAAGCAGATTAGACGACACCCAAGCGAGAGCAATCGCCAGCGCTGCAAGGAAAAGAGTAACGACTCTCTTTTCGTCGGTGTCTGTACTGTAGCCGTGCATACTGCACCTGCTCGACTCTTCGGAGCCGAACAGGGGTTGAGCCTGTTAGATTGCGCCCTCCACCCAGTTGCTGCTGGGAAACGCGCTAGGGAGAAGAACTCAGCTCATTCAGCTAGGTGGCTTCCTGATGGCTGTCGCAAGAGCGAGCAAGTGATGATGGTGGCGCTCTTATTAGTTAGACTACTCACTCTCCGGGAAAGGTTGGATGGCGAACGTAGTGTTTCCCCCGACCGACGAGATTGCACGTCGGAATCTCCGGTGGCAAAATCCACCTACACCCCGAGGGGCACGCAATGGTATTCAAACAATGAGAAAACTTTCCACATCCCTGCGAGAGCTACAAAATTCCGACTCGATATCACCCGAATTGTTTAACGAGGTAGCGCAGCTTGGTCACTTCGCTGGTGGACTTGCCGTCATATGGGGCTCAATCGTTCTGTTCGGTTCAGGTTCCGCATGGTGGGCATTCGGCACTTTGGCCGTGGTTGCTGGAGTAAAGGAATTTTGGTGGGACCAGCATCACGAAAGCGCAGTGGTTCGCGGCAGTAACTTCGAGGATTGGAGCTTCTACATGTTTGGTGCGACGAGTGCGATTGTATCCACCGCACTGAAGTTCTTCTGGCAAAGATGATTCGGTAAGCGTTTTTGGCTTCTTGTACCCGCCCTTCTTCGAGGACAAGTTTGATAACCAAGCTCCAAGCGGGCATCGCGATGCGGATGGGGGCTGGGCATTACCGCTTGCTAAAGCTGCGACCCAGCGTTTGATGCGCCTGTGGGAGTGGATTGAATCAACATTCTGAGGCAGACGTGATGATAGAATTGCGCTTCCTCGCCTAGTGTGCGGAAGCGGATGGGAAAGCACAAAAAGAGGCGCAATAAGCCGAGTCAGTCCAACGGACGGCAGCCTCAGAAATCAAATTACGTGCCCGGCAATGCAAACGCGCCGAACACTGCGGCTACGACACATCACCTGCTAAGACAATCATGGTTTTGGAGTGCCGTACTATCTTTCATTGCGTTCGGTTTTCCGATTGTAGTGCCTAACACAGACAGCCCTAAAGTTGTCTACTTCGGTTGGTTTCTTTGGGGTTCGGCAGTCACGCTTTTCCTAGTCGGACTCTGGCAACAACTGAAAACGCCACGCTGGGTAAAGATTTTGTTAATACTTACGGGCGCATGCATTTTTTTATGGCTAGCTCACCGAAACATCATAGAGCGACTGAGACCCAGCTTTGTTTATATCTCTCCCGGTGTGCTGTTGAACGGAGACACGTGGGACTTCATAGCTAATCACCGGGGTTCAAAATCTAGTTTCAATGTGCAGGTGCTATTCGTAGACGAAGACCGCAAGGACTATGCACGTACTCAAACTTCGTTCACACCGGCTGACATCAACAGCTACCAGACGCTTTGGTCGCTGCCTGAAGTGAACCCTATGGGACGTGGAAGTATCTTCGCGCAGCAAATGTTCTGGAAACCCTTCAATTTGCCACATTCTCGGTTCACCGCTGAAATCACATGGCGGGACGGCGGTGTGCATGAAGAGCTTCAAATCGCAAGGGTCAATGAGAAATGGCAGTATGCGATGCAGGTATCTGAGCGCGAGAGCAAAAAGAAGCTGCTGTGGTGCCGCGATGAGGAATTCCCTTCAAGCGAAGTACTGCCGCCGTGTTTTCCTGAAGTAACTGAACCCGGCGAATAAAAGTCAGCTAGCCGCCGTACCAATCATAAATCGTCACTCCGAGCCATTTGAGGATGTAACGGAATAAAAGAAGTATTTAGGTTTTGGGTTATCTTTGTTTCTTATATATGGTGGGTTCAGCCCCCTGTTACCCCCTTTACCCCTCGCGACCCTCCCTTCATACCCTCGCATCCCTCGCAAAAAATGCGCTGCAAACAAAAGATTTACCCAACACACCCTACACCCCCCGCGATACCCCCTAAAGGGTCTGCTACACCCCCTTGCGTGGGGTCTGGTAGGCGAGTGGGTTGAGATTTCTCCTCGTTTTCAATTTCATCAAGCAATTTTTGAATCCGTTTCCACAACTCAATGTCCTCAGCGTCTTCTTCGCTATTGTCACCCCAACGTGCGGGGTAGCGAATAATTTTGGCGTCGGAGCCAAGTTCGAATCCGCCCAAATATTCCCCACTGGCACGCCGCCAGCATTCCTGACATGTCGCCACAGCAGCCTCGATTTCGCTGATTGGAGCTTCAATCAACACGGCGTCGTGAACGCAGGCACAAATCGCAAGCCCTTCATCCAGCATGAACCCCGTCGCAAGCCGCAAAATCTCTGCGCACCCTGCTTGAATCGGAAAGTTCAAAAGAGAGTTGGTGCCGACTTTGTCAGATATCGGACGCCGCCAACCAAGCAGCGTATCCATGTGGCCGGTTACTTCTGCGTGGAGCACCTCATTTTCAATCCACGCCCAATAGCGTCGGTAAATGGATTTATGTTTGTTATGCAAGTCTTGTGCGACCCAAAGCGGCAACCCATTCCTCTTCGCCATACCCGGAGGCATCTGTCCATACTGAGCCGCGAGCATCGCGACTTTGTATAACTTCCGCTCCTTGTGATGGGTGTAGCGGTTGCCCTCCGAGGGTATCGCTCCCGCCAATTTCGCGAAGCCGACGTAGACGTCGCCTCCGTTCATAGCGTCCACGTAGCATTTCTTCATATTCGGGTCACCGCTCAAACCTGCGGCGATTCCGATTTCGGCGGACTTCAAATCCACATACGCCAGAGCTTGACCGATGCCCGGCTTTATCATCATCGGACGCGCCCATTTCGGCAGTGTGAAAATGAAATTTGAGTTATGTGGGTTAGCGCGTCCGGTGTTCGTCCACCAAGGATTCGGGTACACGCGGCAACGGCTGTCGTTGCCGATAAATAATTCAAACGTACGTAACGTGGTTACGAACTTGCGAACTTGGCGCAAAGGCTCCAGATAGGGGCACCGCAGCGCCATCTCTTTGAAGATTTTCTCTTCATTGGGCAGGCTATCACCATCAGCCGTGACAAAATCTTTGCCTGACGGTGTTTTCGGCCAGACGTCCTCCAATCCAAGACGATGCACTAGCGCGTTGAATCCCTTCTTGTCCCACTTCATCGTGCCGTCTCGCTTGCGCACGTACACGCTGTAGCCATACCGTTGCTCTACGGAAGCGATGAGGCGATGTTTTAGCTTGTTACGGTGGTGCATCAGGCGTTCGTATGCCAGCGCGTCAGCCGGAATTCCGTTGAATTCCCACCAAGCCAACACGCGGGTGAAATTTCCACGTCCGATGGCGTAGGGGAGGTTAATCCCAGCGAACATAGCTTTGAACAACGCTCCGGTGCTCGACACATCGTCATCCATGCAGTAATCCAGAATGCGAGTGCGCTCGTCGTCGGTGAAAGGGTGTCCTCGCCGAATGAGATTGCGCATCTCATCTTTCGCAACGGCGCTCATGGCATCCAGCCCGTAGATAGCCATCGAACGAAGCAGCGTAGGTTGATAGCGTTTCCCGCAGCGCTTACCTTCTCTTTCTACGTCATCGCATGTCTGCATCATGCGTTCCGCATATAAATCAATAATCGTTGGCGGCAGCTGTCAACCCATCGCTAGGAAGTACGACCACTCGGCAGGTGCAGCGAAACAGATGTAAAGGATGTCGGTGTCCATAGGTAAAGGATTCGGCGCACCGGGTTCGGCAAATACCCGCCATGCTTGCCCCGTGATGAGAGATTTAGCGCACAAGCAGACAGGGATAACAGGGTTGCCATCAGAAACTTTGTTGTCCTTCTTTTTCCTGTTGGCGACTCTGCTGTGGACATCGCGGGAAACGTACTCGGTATCAAGGACAATGATGTCCCTGATACCGAGTTCGGTGATTGGCGTGAGCCAGTTAGTCATATTATTCAAGTCCGCGAAGACTGCGGATAAGGGGATGTTCCACGCTGGTGATTCGGCGACTGTCGAACGCGAGCGTGAAAATCTCCTCGGGAGACATCGTTGGGAAATTCGGCTTCTTGCTATGAAGCGGTTCAGGTGCGGTGAAGATGTTGTACCCACCCGTTTCGAAGTCCGCTTTAATGCGAATCCATTCTTCCGTTGCGCGTTTAGCAACACGCAAACTCGAATGTAGCCATGAAGTATCCGTGGCCTTGAATTTCCACACAAAAGCTTTTCCGCGATGTGAAAGTGCGGTGAAAAGATTCATGTGGGTTACGAATTCCAGCACATCGTCCGGCAGCTCAAGCTCCGGGAGGTAGATGTCGCCGCCTTCTTCTTCAAAGACCGGGACATCGTACAACCTGTAGCTCGGGTCGGGATGGACCCGGAAGAAAATCTTGTTTCCGGGCTTTTTGATGGGGATGTTTGACTGAGTTCCAGTGGATGTTTCGCCGTCAACCAATAGCTTGGTCGCCCCCCGATACTTCGCAAGGTTAAGCAACGGCTTTGTTGTGGACATCTCTGGTGCTTTAGCTGCCGCAGGATGCTGGTTCGGCGCTGACGGCTCAATGCATCCAACGGTTTGTCTCTCTTCGACTCCCTGTCCTTCTTCGTTCATCTATGTTTTCGCTTTTCACAAGTCATTTGAACTCCGCCCTTAGGTCCTCGTGCACTGCTCACATCGCTGGCAGTCATCGCCAAGCAAGTGCGCACACAATGTCCAACGAAAGCTTTACGATTTGTTTCGGGTTCCCTTCAGCACGAAGCGAGTTAGTTCAGAGTGTGCCACCAAATTTCTGCGGCCAATCCGAACGGTTTTCAGCTTTTTTGTGGCAATCAGCTCATCAACTTTTCGCACCGACAAGGACAAAAGCTGCGCCACTTCGAGGCGGGGATGCAAAAGTTTTTCCATGAACAACACGTGCGGGAATCCAAATTGAAGTCCTAACCTTCGTGCATCTGGTCAGATGAAGAAGAACTGCAATCTGCCAGATGCTCTCATTTTTGTTCGCGGTGGAAGAGTTGTCAAGCGCTTTGACGCATCGCGTTGCGCGCTCAGAACCGCGTCGTTGCAGCAGTTGAAAGCATCGGACTCATCGGGACGAGGCGCTATTTCACGCCCATGATTCAACCAGAAAGTCATCGCCTCAGCGGTGGACGCGAATGGCAATCAATTGCATCCTCGCACGTGGAACTTCCCGTTTATTGGCGTTCCCAAAGTCAACAAGCGTAAGCAGCATCGTCCGGTTTTCACCCCGGAAGAAATAAGCTACATCGTTGCGAACACGAGAGGCATGTACCGGATGGTTGCCGCGCTCAATGCGGGTGGAGCCAGTGTGCGTATCTCGGAGCTTCTCGCACTTCGAATCGAGAAGCACATCTCCGACGACCGAACGACGCTTTACATCCGCCAGCAACGCCGCAAGAAGGGCGGCACCAAGCAAAGGCTCAAGACCGAAGCTACCTTCCGGGACATAGATTTGCACTCCGGGCTTGCCAAGATGTTGGCTAATTTCATCGGCGACCGCACGGAAGGGTTCTTGTTTCAAACTGAGAACGGAACGATGCTGTCCCCGGAAAACCTGTTCCGGGACGGATTCGAGAGCCTTTTCAAGAAGATGGGACGAACCCGAGTCCGGTTCCATGCGTCCCACCGATTCCGGGAGGCCGTATTGCTCGCGTCCGAAGCCCGCCAAATGCTGATAGATTATTGGATGGGGCATGAGAACAACGAGATGAGTACGCGCTACGGAGAGCAGCTTCTTAGAAACGTGGCGTTCCGAAAGCAGTGGGCTGAGAAAATCGGACTCGGCTTCGAAATTCCCAAGGATATCGCTTCGGAGTCGGGCTTTAATTGCGATACGTGCGATACGAAATCAGGAGAGCATAGTTGCAGCCTAGTGTCGCATCTCGGTATAGTGGAGGGACTTACAACGGCGCGCCCGTAGCTCAGCTGGATAGAGCGTCTGGCTACGAACCAGAAGGTCGGGAGTTCGACTCTCTCCGGGCGCGCCACTCATCCTCTCCGTTGGCAACCATTTACGACCTAACTAGCTGTTCTTCTTCTTCCGCGTTTTTGGGTACATTGGGTACAAGTGAAGGTGGCAACTCAAAGCCGACACCGATTTCTGCCGCCTTCATCTGTCGCCATTCCACGTCCTCCCGTATCTGCTCAGCGTAGTCGGCGCTGATGTCTTTGTTCTCATGAGCCAGCCAAAACTTCTTCAAATCCTCGGGACAACCTTTCTTCACGAGCACTGAAGAACGGAAACGGCGGAATATGTGAAAAGCAGCGCCGGGAGTGTAGAGGTTCAGTTCCACCAGTTTTGGATGAAGCGAACGGGTTCGCACGTTGGAGTACGACATCGGAGTTATGCCCGTCTCGGACGGGAACAGCAACCCTGATGTACGGTCACCAATGTACTCGGCAAGCAGCGCGACTACTTCAGGGCATAAATCAATGTCCCGATATGCCGCGTCCGTCTTCAGATATGCGACTATCTTCGAGCCTTTCACCTGTCCGCGAACGTAAACCACGGTTCGGTCGGCTGAGAGATGTTTCTCAATGTCCAGAGCTAGAGCTTCCGCGATTCGCGGACCCCCCGATGGACACAGTATGTACAGCATTCGTTCCCACATTTTCTCGCTCAAACCGATGATTTGGCTTATTCCTTCGCCATTTACTTTCGGGCGACGCTGCTCGCGCTTGTTGACTTCAGGAAGGTCAATGGCTTCGTTATCCCACTGTGGATGAGGAATCCGTCTTCCTTTCCTATCGCGCTGAGATTCAACCACCTCCTTCGCTAGGTTGATATACGTCGTTATAGTCTTTGGCGAACGCTTCCCAATCATTTTCTTGACCAGACCGTTCAGCGCCAACTCATCAACCAGTGACAACGGTAAGTCCCCGAGCGCTGGCAGAAGCCAGCATTTGAGAGCCGACCGAATCGACGGTACCGAAGTTGGCGGTATAGGTTTGTTGTTTCGGGTCTGCAACCAGCTTAGCCAAGTGTCGGACTGTTCGCGGAACGTCACGGTCGGTGATATGGCCTTCGCCAAGTTCAGCTCGGTGTTGATGCCTTGCTCGGCGAGCCACTCCGCACCAAGCCGTTCCGCTTCCGACTGTGTCCTCTTTCCCTTTCCCAACTGCTAGGCAGATTGGCTGCGACTTGTGCGGTCGCCCTTCTGATGTATCCGACCTGTAACGCAGGTGCCACCAATCGCCCTTTTGTTCGACGTAACCACGTTGCCCTCTGCGGCGGGACATACTTCTGCCTCTCCGCTGAGTCGGCGTAACTGGGCGCATCGTATCGCCGCAGCGCGGACAGAACAAGGGTTGAGCTGGGAGCGTGGAACCTGACGGCGCAGTTTCGAGGCACGGCAATGCCGCCGAGTGCTTTTGGATACTCTGCTTCGGAGAAGGTTCTGGAAGAAAATGCTGTGATTGCTCCGCCGGCACAAACGCGCTGACGGGGCTGCCTTCTTCCACTACCCAAGCGGCCTTCCCCCACGCAGGCTCTTCGAATATTAACTCGGTGTCTTCTGCCGAAAGAATTTCCAAAAGCGACCGAGGCTTCCGTTCAGCTGGTGGACACCCTTCGACGTTCTGGGCGGTCGCGCTCTTCCGCCTGCGGCTTACGCGTTGCCTACCGAGCAGTCTCGGATTAATGTGCAGAGAGCGTACGCAGAAGATGAGCGCTCCGCTGTGGCAGCGAATTGTCTGGCCTCTGGCTATATAAGCGGGTTGCATCGCCTTTGCACTACGCGCCTTCTTCTACTATTTCCATTCCTTCGGGGAATGGCTTGGTGCTTGCGGCAAGTGCTCTTGGACTTCCATTCCCCCTATCTTAACGGGCCAGAACAGCCACAACGGCCAGAAGAATGCTTCTGTTCCTGCTCGAAATTATGAGGCTCCCCGTTTTATGTTGTCAACTGCGTTAATGGAAAGGTGGTTAGTATAGTCTGGAGACTCTACTAACTGGCTGCCCCTTCGGGCCTCAGTGAGCGGTCGGTCGCGCAGCGCTATGCCAAACGCGAGTGCGACTGGTTTCATCTCGCGCCGGAAAGCAGTACCATTTCGCACTGGGCCTGCAAAGCGCTCCGGTCACGGCTCCGTCAGACACTGAACCGGCAGATTCGTAACGAAGCTGCGAAACCCAGACCCGCTTCCTACCCACTTCGAATCACGCTCGCGAAGTTGCGCGGTTGCGTCCAACCGCAGCAACGACATCGTGCAAGCACGCAACACACGCATCAAAATGCTTGACTACCCTTCGAGCGCGCGGGACAATGCAAGTACTCTGGTAGATGCAGTTCTTCTTCAGCTGCCAGATGGCACGCTGGTTAGTACTTCAATTGAATTTCCGCAGGTGTGTTCATGGAAAAATTTCTTTACGCCCGCTTGGAAGCGGCTCAGCTGCTGTCTTGTTCTCTCCGAAAGATTGACGATTTAATATCCCAAAAGGTGCTGGAAACTGTGCGCGTTGGAAGGCGGAATTACATCGCGCGCACGGAACTTCAGCGCTTTGCACAGAGCGGAACCCGCAAAAAACGCTAGCTATTGAACGTTTTGGTTGATGCACGACACGGTCGCGCCAGCGTCGGAGTCTGGTCAAGCTCCGGCGCGGAGCGATTGGGACTTAAGACGGAGTGAAGCGTGGAAAGGGCTACCCAAGTGGTAGCCCGTGGTCATGAAGAAAAATCTGGAGCAGCTAGTTGGACGCTAGCGTGCCCGCATGGAGCGGAGCATGAATTATTGTTGCTCGCGCTCCCGTGACCGTCAAGAACAAAGAGGAGCAGAGATGAAGAGACATGTTGGGTCGGCGGTGAAGGGCTTAAGAAGAGGACAAAAGATTCTCCTGATGAAGAAGAAGGATGGGATTTCGGGCGGACTCAGTGAAAAGCATAAGACGCGGCTGCGGCGCAAGTTGCCGGCCTACCTGCGTTCTGCTCATTCGTGGTTGTGCTTCAAGTTCCAAACTGCACCGAATCGGGACCGAGCAAAAAAGGTTCCGATTGACCCCGAAACCGGACAACGAGCGAGCTACAAGGACCCGGCGACGTGGGGCACTTTGGAGGAAGCAATCGCCGGTTGTGCGCGTTTCCATGCGGACGGCGTCGGCTATGCATTCATGTACTGGGACAACATCGTTGGGCTCGATTTGGATAATTGCCGCAATCCCGCAACTGGAAAAATTGACCAGTGGGCTCGCGAAATCATCCTTGAGGCGAATTCTTATTCCGAAGTTACGCCCAGCGGCACAGGTGTTCGCATATTCATCGATGGAAGGTGGCGGCACCCCGAGCATCGAACAGAAGGACTGGGGTCTGCCGGGAAAGGCAGCCTTGAAATCTATTCTGAATGGTTCTTCGCGATTACGGGTGACCACCTGCGTGGCACGCCTCGGAAAATCGAGCGCCGTTCGGATGTTATCTCGCAACTACATACCCGCTTTTTCGCCCCTTCAGAACCGTCCGGCTCATCCACCATTCGGACGGCAGCGGCGGTCACTAACAATGATGACGCCGCCCTTATCGAAAAAGCCCGTAGCGCAGAAAATGGCGAAAAATTCCAAAAACTCTGGGAGGGGAAATGGGAGAACTATCCGTCCAAATCAGAAGCCGATATCGCTTTGTGCGGCCAGCTCGCCTTCTGGACTGGATGCGATACGGAGCGAATGGATACGCTGTTCCGCCAGTCGGGACGGTTCCGTCCAAAATGGGATGATAAACACTTCGCCGAGGGTGATACCTACGGAGAGCACACCATCCGCATCGCCATCGAAAACAGCACGGCCACATACGGTGGGGATTCCGGCAGAGCTTTACCACCAAACCATGGCAGTGCATCGGTCTGCATTGCTGATGTGCAATCTCATCCGGTGGAATGGCTCTGGCGCGGATGGATTCCGAGAGGCAAGGTAACGCTGGTAGAAGGCGACCCCGGACTGGGGAAATCACTGCTCACGCTCTACCTTGCGGCTCGTATAACCAAGGGATTGCCCATGCCCGACGGCTCGTATTGCGAGCGGGGCAGCGTGGTCATCGTGAATGCGGAGGATGGACTAGAAGATACCGTGAAACCACGTCTTGAAGTTGCTGGAGCTGACATCCAACGATGTCACTGGCTAAACTTTTCCTTGGAAGACGGGCAGCAAACGCTCATCATCCCCGGTCAAATGGATGCCCTGAAGAAAAAAATTGACGAATCCAAACCGGTTCTCGTCATCATTGACCCACTTGTTGCATATCTCGAGCAACGCATTAATAGCTGGAATGACCAACACATTCGCCGGGCAATGGCAGCCTTGTCATCACAGATTGCCGAGCCGACTGGGGTAGCCATCGTTCTGATTCGCCATCCCAATAAAAAAGAGGATGTAAAAAATAAAATGTACCGGGGCGGTGGCTCAATTGGCATCATCGCAGCAGCTCGTTCAGCTCTCCTTGTAACACCAGACCCCCGCAATCCCGGCCTGCGTGTTCTCTCCACCATCAAGACCAATCTTTCCACGCCTCCAACTCCGTTGCTCTTCGGAGTTGAGCGTGTTGATTACGAGGACGCGGAGGAGGGAATGCCACAGATTGCCTGGCACGGTGAACAATCCCAAGCTGCAGGCCGTGCAGCAACTGTTCACGAAAAGCCGTCCGCACTAGAAGATGCCAAAGCATTCCTGCGGGAGTCCTTGGAGCACGGGGCACAAGAAGTCACCCAACTCTTCAGCGATGCTCACACTTCAAAAATTTCCCTCTCCACACTCCGTCGAGCCAAAACTGCGCTGCAGGTCAAACCTGTCCGCAACGGATTCGGGGATGAAGGAATCTGGCTTTGGAAACTGCCGCCGACAGGATGAGTTTTGAACACAGGGGGGGTGGGTGGAAAATGATGAGCATCTATGGAGAGATGAGTATGTATGAGAATAAAAATATCCATAGATGCTCAAATTCCCATACATGCTCAGGTTTTCTCACCCCCCCCTGTGTTCACCTCAGTTGAATCGGTGTCGTGGCGTTCAGCCTGCCGAAGAAGTTCACAATTTGAGGGAAATCAGGAAGTGAGCTGGTCACCAATCAGCTAAATGTTGTTAACAAATGCCCCGCCTTCATTTTCAATCGCTCCTGAGAACCTTTTTGATAGCCTCTTGCATGGAAGGAAGTTAGGAATCCTTGCTAACCAAAATTCCCGTAGAGAGCCAACGAAAAGTTCATTAGAGAAGGAAAGGAATCACGGGGTGGTCAAACA
Source organism: uncultured Acidobacteriota bacterium (assembly GCA_963721825.1). Classification (GTDB taxonomy): domain Bacteria; phylum Acidobacteriota; class Terriglobia; order Acidiferrales; family UBA7541; genus Palsa-295. The sequence continues at coordinate 141,476 of CAVRLE010000011.1, forward strand.
GCATGATGTGGAAAAGCGGGAGAGGGCAGAAGGTTAGGAAAACGAAATGATGGGATTGAAGGAAGGAAACCACGTCAAAAGTGAGACCCGAAGAGAACCTGATTGGAGGTTGAATTGAATTGAGAGAGGGATGGGGCTTGGGATTGTTGAGCATGACGTGGTTTGACGGAGCCGGTTTAATCCCCATTGTGGTAGCTCCAGACCGCTATAGCTTTGTTAACCAAAGTTACCGACCGCCACTTCAGGAAGGTATCGCCAGAAGTCCAAGCGGGGAGAGCGAGCCAACGGGGATATGGCGACAGGATGGTCTGCCACGCGGCAGAATTCATCACAGGACTGGGTCTTCCAGTTTTGTAGTTTTGATGGTTTTCGCTGGGGGGAGTCTGGATTAAGCTCCAAAGTGCTGCCGTCATACAAAACTAACAAAACCGCAAAACTTAAGGTGCCAGCAGGGAGCACACGAAAGGTGCTGCGTGTGCGGTTCCTCTGTTCGATTTTTCATCCCTGTACTCGTATTGCTAAATTGGGCAAAAGGTACCATTCGCACGTCTGCGCCACGAGTTCACAATTCGGCAAGGAAGTCGGCAACAAACTCGTTCGTGGCAGGCGTAGAAATGAAAATCAAACGTGCGATAGCAACAATTGTAATTCTCGGCGGTCTCGCGTCACTGGCTTATGCCCAGCGACCATCGGCTACTTGTCCTGTGCATGGTGTTTCGGGTCATCCTACTGGAGCCCCTATCAATGACAAAGGGCAGTGCGAGTATGAACATGAAATCGATGGGGCCAATTCGACTCATTATTTTCGAGCGTCGTGCTACTACTAAGCGCGTTGTGTACGCATTCCTTGGGCGTAGTCCTCATCTGTACGGAGCCTACCGTCAGTGCAAGGTGACCGCTTCGTAGCGCGCTCGCTGCGGTGGTACAGAAGGCTCTGGCAGCCTGCGAACCAGCTGTGCAGATGTGTGATGGCTGAAATGTGAGCACGGCGCTTGTAGCCAGTGGCTTCGCGATGGGGTTAACCACACCTGACTGAAATGAATGCTTGGTGTTAACAAATCCTGTTTCCACGCTCCACGTTTTTGTTAACAGATTTTCCATGAGCATTCCGCTGCATCAGCTCACAAACCCACTTCGGTATACTGTCGAGCGTGATGGAATCGCCCCGCATTCACCTCGGTACATCATCGTTCACAGCCGCAGGATGGGCGGGGTCGTTTTACCGGAAGGGACTGGCGAGCAAATCGGCCAACGCCCTTTCGCAACAAGCACGTTAGCTTTCTGATTTGCGTTGCACTACAGCTGTTTCTCCATTTCGTATGTCGTTGTGGTGTTGCCTTCCTTGTTCTCGAAATTCACATGAATGGACTTACCATCGGGAGCGACTGACATGTGTAGGATACCGACAACTTTTCCGTTGCGCTTGGAAGTTACTTCGACGGTCTCAGGGCTTAGTAGCTTTACGGAGACCATTGTGTGACCGGGGTCATCCTCAACGGGATAGTAATTGCCATCGAACTTTGCGTCGAACCTTTCGCCGAGGGGAGTCTCTGCGCTGAATCCCTCCGTTGTGCACTTGTACTTAATTGTGGAACCGTTCTTAGACCGATTGATTTTGTATGCGCGCCACGAGCCGGAAAGGGCGTGAAAACCGGCAGGCCGTTCGCGGGCAACTCGTTGGCTGATTGTCTCAATCGTGACCGGCTGTGCTTCCGTGGTGTCTTTAAGCGTTTGGGTTAGCGTACCTCCGTCTGGAGAAATCGTATCAACTTCCGTGAACATTGTTTGACCGGCTTTCTTAGCGATGAATTCAACCGTGTAAGCATCTACGACTCGAACGCTCTCCGTGTCGAAGTAACTTGACCCCGTGACGTTCTGGTCGTGCCCATCGGCTTTGATTTCGATTTTTGGCACACAAGTTAAACAACGAAACATGCCTTTGGACAACACATACACTTCTGGCTTCTCGGGGAGCTGCGCTGTATCTGAATTGATAATCCACGTGCCATCAAAGGGGCTTTGGGCAAATAACGTTCCAGAAGACCAGAACAGCAAAACGAGGAGTCTCTTCATACGAAATTGCGCTGGCGAGCGCGGCGAGCGATAGTCTAACGCCAAAATCTGGACAGGACGTGACGCGCCGCATCACGATTTGGCGAGCGTCTCGTACAGCGCTTCAATGCGCCCCAACTTCTCCAGAAAGCTTCCATAAATGCGTTCATTTGCATCAAACGATGCTTGGTTCAAAGCGACGTGCTGAACGGCGGGAAGTACTGGGGCATGATAGGTAGGATATAGCCCGGTTGCTTTTCGAGCTTCTCCAAAACAAGGCCGAGAAAGCAACTTGCTGCGTCGGAAGCTTCCAGTTGGTCAAATTGTCCCGCCATCACGAAATCCCGAAAGCCAAGCACGTAGTATCGGAAGGGCACTTCTGGCATCCATCGCAGTTCATCGGTTCTCTCAATTACATTGCTTCGGAAATGAGGAAGCATCTCCTGATTTGTACGGCCAGCAAACAACTTGTATGCGTACGTCTGGTCTAGGTCGGCTTGATAATCGCCCCAGTCTGCTTCTGTAGGAACTCGCATCGCATTTGCCTCGGATGCTTCAGCACGCGATTCTGCAATCTTTTGCTATCAGCGAGCCACCCGAAATGGGTGCGTGGTGTTAACAAGTCGCAACGTCCGGCGTTCTGTGCCGGTAATCCGGCTGAATGGGGCTTGGAAGCTTGGGAGGTATAATTCCTCAGCGCCGGGCACCGACGCATATCACGTCAAGGCGCATCCGTGACAAAAAACATCCAGAGCATGCAGGTACGTCGCGCCCCGATGCGATGAATGAATGAGCGGAACATTGAGGACGTGGGCGCATTCTTCGAAGCGCAGAGGGAAAGTTTGGTAGAGCACTAACGGCTACTGGGGGGCAGCGGACGGTTCGTTCGTAATGCGTTGCTCACGAGTTGCGCTCTCTCACGGTAAATCCCAGCCATCAACCCATATTCAGCAGCTTCCCAGCCAATTAGCGTAGCCGCGATATTTTCGTAATAGTGTGCCGCGTCATTCCAGAAGGTCACGTCAGTGTCGAGAAGGGAAAATGCTTCTTGAAGAAGTTGGGGGTTCACGTGGCTCCTATAAGGCAGGCACAGACGCGGCACGAGCGATGGTAGTGCCGGGTAAACGGAGCGTCGGCACGGTAGCGCACCAACCCGTGACCGCGTCGTAGTCTTGTGCATCCGGGTTGATTTGGGGAACTACCTCAAGACGCCCGCCGGAAGGAACCCCTGCGGCGCATTGGGCAATACGTTCGGCGCTGGAAGCGGTGGGCGCTCAGTGGTGTGCGGGCTGCACGGGCGAGCGTTGCGTTCAACTAGCCCGTGGAAGGCGGTGACCTATACGCTGAACCCCCACCTGAGTAATTCAAACGAGCTAGGTCAGTGCGCGACGGCGAGCAAAGCCGACCAAGCCGAAAAGACCCACTCCCATCATGGCGAGACTGCCTGGCTCGGGAACGGGTGCCGGGCTTGCTGGCTCGAACGCATCTACAGTTGTCGCCTTGCCGTCAATGACGCTCGATTGCCCGAGCTGGAACGCAGTCGCGTCGGTATTAATTTCCAGAACATTTGACGAGCTACCAGGTGGAACTAAAGCGAAAAGCGGCGGGACCGTGAAACCAAACCACGACCGTGCTGGCCGTATTTCGGTCTACTAGGCCAGGAGCGACGGTGCCATCAGTGGCGAATGGGGACATGCCCAGCGTGGAGCCTGCGGTGTTATAACCAACATCGGTCTGGAAACCAGTGAAATCGGTTCCAGTGACACGACCAACCGAGTCGGTAGAACTTGCTTCATTCGTGACCTGGTACATAAAATCCAGGTCGCCAGCGCCGAAGACGTTTGACGGGTCAGAGTACACCGCTGAAACCAGGTCGAAAGTCAGTGTGAGACCATTGAAGGTACTGGTTACAAGTCCAGTGTCGTGCGTCGCAAGTAAGGTGCAGCCCGAGCACCCGGTGAAAACATCGGGCAATTGCCCGCCGGTACCCGGCGTTAAAACGTCGGCACGCGCCGCCTCCGAGAATATAAGCATGGCCGCCAACGCCAATGACCACACTGTTGCTTTCCGTCCGTTCTTTGAAAAGTCGTTGAACATCCGTTCCCCTCTCTAAGTTCTTTCAAATATCTTCCGGCAGTGGCTAATCAAAGACGAATCGAAACACCTGAAGTTTGTGTGCGGCGGATAGTGGCGGGAACCACCATGCTTGTCAACAACAAAAGTGCGTACCATTAGTACTGTTTTGCCAATCCTCCGCTTCACCTGCCGCTTCTTGTTAATCACGGCGATTGCTGCGAGCACGGATTTATCTTCAGGGCGCAGTTCGGATAATGAAGGGTTTATCCGACTGACTTAGGATTTGATACCACCAGAAGCATTACAGCTGCCAGTCATACGTGCCAAGCCAAGAGGTAGTCCATTTCAAATGATGGCGATTAGCTTCCGCCAAAGCGGGAATCAGGAACCGCCGACCGCCTTTAAATAGACCTTTCCCGTACGCAAGAACGACCCGCTCCGCGAGAACGTCGGCGACAAAGAGCGACGCCCGTTTGATTGCTTCTTCCTCGTGTCCTGCTTCGAGCATAAAAAGTAGTTCGAACGGACTTCCAGATTTTTGGGCATCGTGATACTCAACCTGAATGTCCCCGTCGTGCCGCAGAAGAATCCTAAGACGCTGAACAGTTGGTCGTGTTGGTGACCGAACTTCCACCCAATATTCAAATTCGTGGCTATCGGCTGGTGTTTGTCTTCGCGTCCAACCGCGAGAGTCGGGAATCGCACGAGCCAGTGCTTGGTCAAGGAGATGTTTTATCTGTTCGTTAACCATTGTGCCTGAAATGCACCGCTACTCTTATCGGCCACCAATCGGTGTGATAAGTTTAGCGTCCGAGACCGTGAACAAAAACAGAATCCTCATCGACTTATCCGAGTCCAAGCAGACAGGATTTGGGAAGCAGGAATTCGCAGAACAGTCGCTCCCACAAAAGGTCTTCTCGACCATTTGGGCGGTCGAATCGGAAGTCAACAACGACGGCTTTTCACAATATTTTATTAACAGTAGCGCGGAATCAGCGTCGTTCGTTGTGGAAGCCTTTGAAACTATTGGCGCTCCAAAGACTGCGAGCATCTGCCAGACGTGCGATAGCCACGGCATTCCCATCTGGGTTACCTGCGACGGTGGAAGCTATTCGCTCAGGCGCAGCCGATTTCCCAGATGAAATCCTTGAGAAGCTAGAAACTCTAGACCAAGAATTTTTTGGTTACCCAAACAACCTTACGGATTTGCTTTTTGCTTATGTATCCTGGCATCCAGAAGAGTTCGGAAACGCTGCCTACACCAGATGACTCCTAGCCCGGCCAATATCCCGAGTGTCCCCTCACCCCAGCCTGTAAACGACTTCGGGTTTCTTGCACAGATTATGCCGAATCGGGGGCGCACTCGGTTTCTGCGCGGTGTCGCACGCCTTTTCCTAGCGATTGGGATACTCGGCTGTCTTTCGGTCAGTGCGCGGGTGATTTCGGAATTTCATGCCCGGCATAGCTGGCCGGTTGCGCAGGGTGTAGTGGTTGCAAAGGATGTGAAGACCAACAAGGATATTCCCGGCAACCTTACGCGGCATACGAACTACTGGATAGAGTACGAGGTACGCTTCGCCGTTCCAGCCGAGCAATGTCGCACCGGCACAATCTACGGTGATGAGCGGGAGCCCCTGCCTTGCTGGGGAATGGCCCGCACCCGCAGCACAGACTCTTCGGCAACTGCGAACAACTGGCTGATGCGCCATCCGCTCAATTCAGCTGTTGGAATCCTGCACGACCCAGCTGGACCAAACATCAAGATTGCGGGTGAACCGTTCTGGCTCGTGTATCCCGTAAAGGAAATCTTGGTCATGTCTGGTTGGATAGCCTTTTTTCTAACATTTCTGAACATCACCCAGCGGCGGCTGAGATTCTTGGAGACTCTTCCCGATGATTACGACGCATCGCCGCCGCCCCCATCACAACCTCCGGGACCGAATGATTTGATTGACGTGAAGCTTTCTTGATTCGATTTATCCTGCGGCGGTTTTTTGGTTAACCAACGGCGATTCGCTGGGAAGAGCTTTCAGATTTCGTTGTCTTCCTGTTCCGCCATACCGTCGCAAGCTCCGTTGAGGCTGAATCCAAGCTTCACCCCGATTTTATCTGCTACCTCTTGGAGTTCAGGGAAAGGGGTTTTGAAGACCCGTGCGCGCTCCACGGCCATCGCTGCAAAAGCTTCCATCAGTTGCCGCACGCGTTCATCGCCGGTAGGCTTCGCAGCAGCCTGAATGTTAAACGTCGCACCGGGTGGGGGAATCACACCATTGCTCTCCAAAATTCGTAGCGCTACTTCCTTGTCGCCTTCTTTCAGCTTCTGTCGCACCACTTCGAGCGCATCGTCACACAAACCACGCCACAGCTCCCTTTTCGCTTCGACGTAGGCATCCATTTCAGGCGCTTTTACTATTCGTCGGACGCTTTCGCGGTCAACACTTTCTTCCTTCGCAATGTCCGTCTGTGTTTTGCCCACGACGTATTTCTGCATGATTCGCATGCGTTGATTGATTCCGATGCGATTGCCGTTTCTGTGCAGATGCGGGATTGTGCTGGAGTCAATTACTGGTGGGACTTCGCTCGCTTGCTTAACAAATTTCCTGCTTCGCCCGTCTTTGGTTAACAATTTCTTCGAATGACTGGCGGTCGCATCTGCGTGGACGGGGCAACACAGAGGGAGAGTTCCTGCTCATGAAATTATCCAGTGTTGCTGGGTTCGACTGCGTTTGGCGTTCTTTTGGAGGGGCGACGGTGCTTCGAGCGGTCAATAGCTAGCGTAGCATTCCGCCGCAAGTTGGCAAGGCGTCGTTTGGAGCCCTGTACGAACTGAACCCTTCGAGATGGACGCTTGATGGTGATAACTTCTCAACGCGGAGGAAGGGGGCGGGTTAATCGTTTGTGTTATGGCGTCAGCCGCAGAACCATTCGCTTCACGGGATGTTGCACGCGGAACTTCCTCCAAAGGCTATGTATATAAGTAGTTTGCTTCCCTCCTTGGCTATGTTCTGTTTTTCATCTTTCCTGCTGGCTGTGCTCAATTGAATTGCAAACTTCTCGGGCTCCACGCGCCAGACTCTTAATGGCGAATTTACTAACTCGGGGACAGCCCACTTCCCGTAACGCTCATCTATCGCTGCCCTGAGGTCTTCGAGGGGAATGGATTTGTCGTATAGCGCCGTCATGCCGTAAAGGCAACTCTGATTCATGTCGATGCTCACTTGCTTCGGGAATACAGCGTTTGTTTCTGCGGAATTCTCTAACCACACCTGATAGCAATCGGATGATTTGCATCTCAATAGTGTCGGGTTTGGCAGCACAAAGCGGCTGCGATTCTCTTCCTTGGAAGTTTGGCCGTAAGCCAGACCTAACATCAAAACCACGGCGGCGAAGACTATTTTCATTCCGCGCTTCGATGAGGATGTCATTTTGTGATTCAGGCTAACATTGCTCATTTTCTTGGGAAACTGTCTTACAGTTCAGTTGCGTCTTGGTGGTCAACAAGTAAGCTCCAAACGGGGTTGCAGAGCCGACCTCCGTCTTATGAGAGCGATGGTCTGAATCAACTAGAACAGGCGGTTCGCTCCGAAACTGCCGAGAACAGACATTCGCCACCACCCATCCAGAATGCGACCGACCCACGGAATAACGCGGCAGTCGCCCTCGCTAGCGGAGCGATTGCCGCTGGGTTTGGTGTCGTGTACCTTCATACTTCCGCTTCGAGAGAAATGCTGGCGGAGACATGCGATGAAATGGCTATTGTTCCTGCTGAGCTTATTCGCGTTATTTGTGGCTAACAACGCGCTCTTTTGGCTGCCCGGCAAGTACAACTGGTTCAGCTTTGTGATGGCGGGCACCGCGATTGCTGTTGCAGCTGCCTGTGCGTGGTTTAGTGGCAAGAGATTCGCAAAATCAGCGCACGGAATGCGGCCTCGCTTTATGGATGTCGTGATGACTCTGCCCGCAACAATCTGGATTGTCGTAATCTTCCTGTTCTGCCTCTTCGGCCTCACAAAAATCGTCGGAAACTGGAGTGTTTCAAGATAACTGCTACGAACGTGCATTCGCATCGCCCCACCCATCCATAACGCGACCGACCCACGGAATAACGCGGCAGTTGCGATTGCTGTGACCGATGGTATCCGGTAAGCAAGCCGTCATTGGAACCCTGCACGAAGTAACCCTTCGTTCATCCAGCCCTTCATGCTAAAAACCTGAATATCTCTGGCTTCAATTGGCAGTATTTCGAGCGGGGAGCGATGCAGGAGTATTTCCGAGTCTTTGGAAATGGGTTCGGTCTTCGCCACACTTTCACCGCTCAATTTTTATTTGGATGTACGTTTTTTTCATTTGTTCTATGAATGTGCCTGCCAGCGACCTCGTATTCCCATCTCTTGTCTTTTGCGGTGTCATCGTGATGCAGGCGCCGCTCATGTATTACGCTCGCAGATACTCGGATTGCCATCAAAACGACAAGCGGATAATTGTGTTAGTAATTGTGGAATATTTTGTTGTGCTCACACTCTTGGGTTTGCATTACGCAGTATCGTTCAGGGTGCTCGATGCCCATGCTGGTGTCGTACTCTCATGGACGCTGACAGTTTTTAATCTGTTCATCGCAGGTCTTGCACTTTTTCGCAACAAGTCACTTCGAGGAAGACCTGAAGGTAAATAGAAGGGAGGGACGGGACCGCCCTTTTCGCCGTTTCATTTGCAGATAGCTGTCGATAACAGAATTATCCCCACTAATCCAGCCCAGCGCTGCGCGCCAATACGGACGGTGAGTTTGGTAGTGCGCACGAACGAATTGTGTAGCGTCGTTCGAGCCCGGTGATAGCGGACTTTCCAACGCTAACTATCTGGGTGCGGCTCCGTGCCAAGCCCAAGAATCGAAGCAACCTCAAGCTAAAATGTGAGCGCTATTAATCTCGGCGCAACGAAAGTTGTTGTCATCGGCGAGAGGACGCTAAAAAATGAAACGCATCTCCTTGTCAGCCCTCCTGCTGCTCCTTACCTGTGGCGCGTCCGTCGCGCAGTCGCAGGCACAAACTCAACAGGACTCCCCGCAACAGCAATATACGTTTGCGGAATACAAGACTTTTATGTCTGCCCAGCAGGAAACTGACCCGGCGAAGCTGGTAATGCTACTGGATGATTTCGAAGCGCATTATCCCGAGTCCGTCCTTCTGATATATGCATACCCGCTATTTCTGCGGGCACACATGCAATTGCAGGATTTTTCGAAAGTAATCGAATACGCTGACAAGCTCGCTGACCTCGGTAATAAAGTAGAGCTTTCAGTGCAACTATCAGCCCTGCAAGACGCGGCAATCGCGTACAACAATATGAAGTCCAGTGACCCCAACCTCGCGAAAAGGGCACGGGAGAGAGCGCTCACCGCACTACGGTTATTGCCGGAAATGAAAAAGCCTGACGTTTTGAATCGCGATGTATTTGAAGCTCAAAAAAGAAAGGCGGCAATCTATTTCCAAGCTACGGCTGGCGCTGCTTCGATAGCGATGAAGGACTATTCCGCCGCAGCTGAATCTTTCAATGCCATAATCGCGCTGGATTCTATCCCACAAGCCGTTGGAGCCCAGTGCAATTTCTGAAATCCGGGACAGCGCTGCGCGCCAATTACGGAAGGTGGGCGAGGTGGTGCGCGCGGGTGTTACTTCGGGCGCCAACTTGCTCACTGCTTTCCGTTCGGATGATTGTCAAACAGCGTCTGCCAATCCTTGCTTGTGAGATGCGGATATTTTCCTGCGTGCCAACGAACAATCAAATATAAACCAGCAGCCGCGCCAGAGCTGCAAAGAGTACCCAGGAGCGTGGGATGGAAAATAGCAGTCATCCCAAAGGTAACCAGAACGAACGACAACGCGATTATTGCGAGTATGACCATCCGACGCCGGAAGAAAGCAAATGCCACCCCAGCGCTGACTCCGCAGACAACATGAGCGCGCGACCGTAAGCACCAGCCGGAAGCAAAAACATCGCTTTGATGAACAGCATCGTAATCGCCATTCCCACAAAAAAGAGAAACAAATTACGCGGTGACAAGTCCTTAAGGGCCATTCCACGTCCTTGTGTGCGTCGCTACTGTGCGCTCCACACCGCGATGACTACTTCCGAAACCATGCGGAAATAGCACTGAAGGGTGTTAGCGCCGTTGGATTGCGTTGTTAAAATGGCTTGCACATCGTAGCCAATTGTTATTCCTGCTCGGCTTTTCAGAAAGACCATGTCCAGACGGATTTCTTAAATGGGATTAGGCTGACTTCTTAAGTTTCTTCCTGTGAGTCAGAAGCGACTTAACTCTCATTCTCAGAAGCGTGTTTGAACCGGGCGAAGGGCAGCACGGAACACAATGAACAACCGTGCCCCCTCGATGGCATAAGCAATCGCAATCACGATGAATTTTCATGTAGCGACATCTTACCACCAGCGCTCGCGGTGTTGTGGTGTTGTATGGGCAACGGAGCGCGTAGGCACTGGATTTTAGCGGCTGGTTTGCTTGCCGCCTCTTCGCTTCATCGCTGTCGGCGCTGGCCTCTAGTTGCCTTGTCTTGCAAAGCCCATTCTCTTTTGTTAGCAAAGGCCGCCAATGCAATTCTCTCTACATGGATGACCGAGAAACGACCCGAGCTTGTTTCACAGTCTTAGCCTTGGCGCGAAGCTCGCGGAAAGTCCAAAGCAGTCCAGTGAGGAATTCAACACTCAGCACGATTCTTGCGGCAACCCGCAAAATAAAGTTCCGGTCGTATCGTAGTCGGGGCGTGGCGTGAGTCTCCCGAAACAAAGAATCCCGCTCTCGCTGGTGTTCTGAACGTGGCAGAAGCTGACGTGCTACGTTGCTGTTAGCTTTTAGTTTATATCCCACGACATCACCTCAAAGAAACCATACTCCACGCGCCGCTAAGAAATTAGTGATGCGAGCCACGTTGTGCTGTGACAGGGGTCACTCCCGCATCAGTCACCGCAACAAGTAAATCGAAATTGTTGCAGGTGCGCCGCCTTGCTATCCGCGTCGCTCGCGGTCTGCGCGTGGGATTTTTCTCGGTTGGTATTGGTGCCCGCCCGCGCAGAATGCTCGCTGGGCTAAGAGAAAGAGAGACCGGGTCTCAGGCCGTCCGAAATTGCGGGAGCGATGGCGGAAAGCGTATACTCGCTCTTGTATCGCTCCCCGTAATGCCCGGCTGGCGGGAGACGCCAAATGGGAGCTATCCCGCCAGTCGTGTTTCCACGATTCACGCGTCGTGAGATGAAGCTTTATTGGAATGTGCTCGGTGGTGCAGCTATGGGCCTCCAACTCTCTGTTCGTCATGCCGCTGATGTCGTTATCGTTGACTTGCATGGAAGAGCGACGATTGGTCGCGCTAACGATTTCTTAGACAGCCAGTTGCGACAACTGATTGAAGTTGGAACCAGCAAGCTGTTGATAAATCTGACCGATGTCACGCAGTTGGATTCTTCGAGCATCGCTTCCATTGTGCGAGCCTTTACTACCCTTAAGCATCGAGGTGCGAGCCTGAAATTGCTGCGGCCACGCGGAAATGTGAGGCTAGTTCTGGAGACGGTGCACTTGCTGGACGTAATTCCTAGCGTTGAAGACGAAGCCCAAGCCATTTCCAGTTTCAATCAAAAAGTAGACTCTGCTAACGCGTAACCGGGAGCTGTTTGCTGGCATCGTGCAAATACCACACGGAGGGCAAGCATGGAGACGGTAGATGAAGTCAATGTTTGTGCATCAGTTTGCACATTATGGGAAACACGTTTGCCATCCGCTCCCATGCTCCTCGTTCGTTCGGAGCTAGTGTGCTCGCACATATCCAGCCTGTTAGCAGCAGATTGCACGAGCCGCGAGATTCTGGCTTTTTAATTGCGCGTACAGAAATGCGGGCTACCCGGCAAACGAACCGTCCCTCCCGCCCACGGACGGATAACATGAACGCAGATACGATACGAGCGTGACAATCACTGCAATCAGCAATCCATCAATGAAGATGTGCATAGCGTCGGGCGCGAGGTGATTACCGAAGCTCGGCAGCAGCTTGGTCGTGCGGCCAAAGACACGCGCATACATCGTGGCGTACTCCGGCGAGGCGCCACGAATGTAAGGTATCCACAGGCTCTTGAAGTGTAGGAGAAGCCAAACTGTGTCGCCAAGCAGGCCGAACCACAGCAACGGCTTCAGGCGCCAGACAGTCCCTATCAGCAATAATAACTGCGCACCACCGACCGCAGCTCCCAAAATGATGTTGCCGGAGCTAAATGGCGTGGTGTTTCCGGGCTGCTCATTCCATCTGCCCAGTGGAACGAAGACGCACAGCTCGAAGTAGGCTAGCAACGCAACTTGCGCAGTGATTGCCGCCCAATAACGAGGCCCCCCGCTCACGCACGGTATTCTATGCGCTTTTGGCGAGACGCTGTCGATATCCCTCAATCTGGAAAGAGATTCCAGCACTTGGACGTACCGCTGGTGCGAAAGAAACCGCAATAGCTTGCCTCCGCGCCATCTTGCTATTCGCGTCGCCCCGCCGGTGCTTGCGTTAGCAGCTGAGCCTCAAAATTGCGGGAGCGATGGCGGAAGGCGTATACTCAGTCTTATATCGTTCCTCGAAGTGCCCCGGCTGGCGGGAGACGCCAAATGGGAGCTATCCCGCCAGTCGTTGTTTCCAGAAACAGCAGTGTTGATAGCATCGACATTGCTGATGTGTGTGACGCTGAGAGACGTTCTGGAAACTCCACGGTGCAATCATCGTGACCGACCGATGTGAATCCGCTAGCCTAATCGGCAAGACAAGTGGAAGAACGTCGCGCAACGTCCCGATACAATTTAGCCCTTCCGGTCGAAATTAGGCTTGTGCCCACCCTGACTGAGCTCGGGTCAATCTCGGTTAAGACTCGGGATATTTCAATTCATGGTTTCTATTTCAACATCGCGCAAGAATTCACGGTAGGAACAAGTTTCGAGTTTTCGATTGCTCTTCCGATGGAAATTACGGGAGCCACTCAGGCGTATATCAGCGGGACGGCACGAGCGGTTCGAGTCGAGGAAACTGGCGAGAGTCACTCGGGCCGCTCGGGCGTTGGTGCCCTCATTGAAAGCTACCAAGTCAGCCGAGGAGAGTCCGCCAAACCCTAAACGAATGCGTCATTTCGGCACGGGCCTGCTTCACTAAGCCTGAATGGTACTGGAGAATTCGTACTATTGGAGGCGTCCGCCACCTTTTGTAAGGTTGCTGCGCAGGACGGGCCTTGGGGTGGCTCCTCTGGGAAGCGGGGCCGCCCTTTTTTTTTGCGTTTTCTTCTCACATCCAGCGTGTGCGGTTCACTTTATCTTCCAGCCAGTGCCAATTGTATCGGAGCGGATATGGCTCGGATTCTAATTGCAGATGACAATAAACCCTTCAGAACTTTTCTAAAGAGCCTGCTGGAACACCATGATGACTGGTCAGTTTGTGGCATGGCTAAAAATGGAGATGAGGCTGTACAGAAAGCTGTTGAGCTGAAGCCGGACTTAATATTGCTAGACATTGAGATGCCCAAGCTCGACGGTCTCAGCGCCTGTCGGCTAATTCGAGAAAAAGTCCCGGCATCAGAAATTCTCATCCTCACTGTGTATCAGTCGCTGGACCTAGCGCGAACCGCTGCGGAGTCGGGTGCGTGGGGTTACGTTTCTAAAAGCTCTATCTCCAGAGACCTGATACCGGCAATTGAAGCGATGATGAGCCATGGACCTGCGTAGTGTCTGACATCTAGAACCGGAAGCTAACTCACGAGGTAGGGATATCGCGGGCTAAGAACTACGCGTGACCCACTACTGCTTGGCGGATTCGGACTGGGTGGCAAGCAGGATTACCTTGGAATGGTTGTGGCTCCGAACGTGTGGGCAAAGAAATGGTCGCCAATGTGAAGGCGACCATTTGATTCAGCGTTGTGTGTTTGCTTATATTTTTACTGGCGTCCCTTGACTCGCAACACATTGCCATTGACCGTTGGGCATTTTCACCCACGTGTCTGTCCAGCGCTCATTAATATCAAGAGCCTTTCCAGACGCATCGGTGCCCTTAGCTTTGAAACCTCCGGTCGCGATGGCCGTGTCGCCAAAAACGGTAACCTTCACGTCTGTGTTCTCGACACTATCCCATTTCGTCGATTTAGCCTGTGCCAGCGTCTCGGTCTTATCCGTGACTTTCGCATCGCCAGCCGTATTCACGAATTTGTCAGCCAGAAGGCTAGTGAGCATGTCAGGATTGTTTGTCTTCATGGCTTGGAGCCACTGTTCTTCTTGTGCGGCTACTGCCTTCTCAATCCCGCCGGTCTTTTGGGCTTGCGCCCATGCTACGCTCCCCAGTGAAAGCAAACCGATTACACACCACATCCAAGTTCTCTTCATTTATGTCTCCTTATTTCTTGAGATTTTCGAAAAAGTTGGCCTGAGCTTGGCAAATTGGAACAAAGTAAAACGAAGGCACCGTAAAAATTGGGGGAAAGGACTAGTGGGAGGAGCAAAGCTCCTTACCTAGTTGCTCTGCCAATCTGCAAGACTCACGGTACGCGGTATTTTATACAAAGTCAATTCATTATATTTGAATTTGCCCGTGTACCTCGCCGATTGCGCGTCAATTTTCGCTGCGGCGATGACGTGACTGTTCCGCATGGAACAGATTTACGGCAGGCTAGTATCGCAGAATATTTGCATGAGAATGACACACCTAACGCCAAAACAATTGTCCTCTGTTCGTTGCCCAAGTTGCGGTGCCGCAGCCGGGCACCTTTGTGAACTGCATTCAGGTGGCCTACGCGTCGAACCGCATTTGGACCGGAAGCTGGCCGCTGCTGAGGCAGTGGAAACGAAAAGATAAAAAATGAGGGTGACAAGGAGCCATCGTGTCAGACACGGAGATTAAGGTACCGACTCTTGAAGAGATAGAACTGCGAGCATACGAAATCTATTTGAAACGAGGCGACGCAGACGGCATTGCGATGGAAGACTGGCTCGCTGCCGAAAAGGAACTATTGGCAGCACGTCAGACAGAAGCCATTGGTCCATTGGTGAAACGCGAGGCTGCATCCTGACGTTCGGCGATGCCCGGTCGCTAGATTTGGAAGCGGTTTGGGAGTTCATGTTTTGTGCATCAGTTTGCACACTACCGGAAAGAGCTTTGCCATGCTCCCAAATTCCTTGTCCGTGAGGTAGTGGTTTACTCGCACCGTATCCAGCGTACTGGCAGGCGATTGCGTGGACAGCGAGATTTGGCTTCTTAATTGCGAGTACAGAAATGCGGGCTACCCGGCAAACGAACCGTCCCCTCCCGCCCACGGACGGATAACCTCTGGGGATTCCCAGACCAGCCACGTAGCCCGTCCACGCTATGAGCCCGCATCCGCTCGGAGCGCGGAGTCTACAACGATATCCGACCGCGTGCTGTTCACGATTGCTTGTAGCTCGGCTTGCTCCTCAGCTGGCACCTTGAATCTATCCAGCGTCTGCTGAAAATCGTCCAAGAATGATTCCCACTCATTGCTCGTAATCTTTAAATCCTTGTGCGATTCCGCCATCGACTTGCCCGTATACCTTTGCGGTCCGCCCGTAGCCCAACAGACCATCTCGGTCACAAGGTACTTGAATCCAGCGGGCGGCACGCGATGGTGCGCTTCGTCCACCTGAGGGTTGGCATTTAGTCTCGGGTCAACCATGATTCGGTCGATGAAATCATCCACGACAGTGGCGATGCTATAGACGCCACCAAGTCTTTCGTAAAGAGAGAGCTTTTCTGCTGGCATGCTAATCTCCTTCTCAGCGCTCAATATTTATCCCGGTCACGATTGCGGGGGGCAACGAACTTGTGGGCAGACGAATCCCAGAGACGATAGTCGCCCGGTACCGCCGACACTAATTTCTTCAAATCCGTTTGTGCTTGGTCAATGTTTTTGACAGATATCCGCACGAAAGACCCGTCAGACCGGAGTTTGAAAATCTCATAATTCGAGTTCATGAAGCACCTCACACTAAGAGGTTTGTGGAGGACTTAAAGATGTGCCTCTGGGCTGGGACAGTCAAGCGTTAGCATTTGACTTCCAGTCTCCGCGATGCACGATGGTCGAATGTCACATCCGTAAAAGCCATCATCGTGAGACACTGTTGAAAGAGGAGTCACGGCGATGCGATTTGAAAAACCGAAGAAATCAGGCCGACCAGATTTTGCGGCTGGGCGAATAGCGGAACTTGAGCGACAACTGGCAACAGAAACGAACGAAACGAGAAAGAGTGAGTTACGAAACGAAATTAACGAGTGGCAACGAAGCCGACCGCAACCAAAACGCGATGACCGCCACTAAGAGGGATAAAACCCATCGCCGTGCCGCCGAAAGCGAACTTTTGTAAGTTTATCCATAGGAATTTCTCAACGGCAAGACTATGAAATCGGAGGTGAGCCATGACCGAGAAGATTGATTCAAGCGCTGGCTATTTCTTGACGGGGCTAGTCGTCGGAGCGGCAATTAGCATGTTCTTTGCGCCGAAGTCCGGTGAGGGAACCCGCAAATATCTATCGAAAAAATTAAATCAGGGTAAGAAGCAAGCTCGGAAGACGGCGCGCGAACTGAGTGAGCGGGCTGATGACTTGCTCGAACGTGGCAAAGAAATAGTTAACGAGACAAAAGAAGAAATTGCAGCGCAATTGGATGAGGCAGGGAAACCCCAGACGCCAGAAAAGTCAAAAGCCAAGGGTGTTTAGATTCGAACATTTTCGGACGAATCGCTGGTGTCGGAATGAAGGCATGGAGTTTCGTTTTTGGTCTGCTTGTGGGCCTCTGCGCTCTCGCTCAACAGGTTTCACCCGTTTTGCTTGGCTCATGGACGGCAACTGCGGGTCCGAACCAGATTTTCCGTGGCACATGGTCTGCGCAGACTTCGTTGCACAATGCGAATCGAGCACTTGGGTCATGGACGCTCGTGAACGACGCTGGTGACGTGTTGCTGGGAGGGACGTGGTCGGCGCAGAAAACGGGCCAACACTGGCAGGGCACGTGGACGGCTCGCCCTATGAAAGGACAGTTGCTCTCTGGGACTTGGACCGCCGATGCCGCGAGCTTAAATGCAGACTCCTTGGCAGAGATGCTGAAAAGCACGGCAACGAAGGAAATCACCGGCTCATGGCGAAGCGGACGTTATCAGGGCAACTGGTCGCTGAAGGGTGCCCCAATCAAGAAACTTCCGTGAAAGGCTGCGGAAACCCAGCGCTTTGCAGCGTCTGCATCTTTAGGCGGACTTCGTTCAGTAACACCTTCGCCTGTCCCAAAGGACAGTAGAGCTTTGGACAGTTTGACCGTGCCAGACACATGACGTGGGTCGGTAACTCGGACGTTAGTCTCCAAACTCACCTCGAATACTCGTCTTAGGGGGACAGCGTCATGTTAGACGAGATGGGACCGCACGCGCCGACTGGTGTAGGGCTCGCCGAATTCGCAGAGTGCCTGAGAGCATCTTTATGATGAGCACAAAGGCATCGCACTCGCGCACATCCGCCGCGCTCTTAAGGCGGAGCCGCACAATCCTTTCTTTCTCTCGTATGTGGGCATGCTCTCCGCTGTCGCTGAGAAGCGTTATCTTGCTGGGGAAAAGTTGTGTCGGGAAGCTCTCGAAATAAAGTGGTACGACGCTCAGTCCTACCTGAACCTAGCCGAGGTGTACCACCAAGCAGGACGTGATGGTGAAGCGATGGCAACGCTTCGAAAGGGATTTATTTCCGCAGGCCGCGACGTACGCATTCGCAGGGCACTGGACTCGACGCACGTCGCCCTCCTATACTGTCCAGCCTTGGACGCGGCCATCTCTTGAATCGAATCTTAGGTCGGTTGCGGCACCGAATGATTGGTCCCGCCGTTTAGCATGGGCAAATTATCGCTTATTGATTTGGGTCCTTGAAATCAATTTCAACGAGTTCAGTTGTCTCTTTTGCCCCGGTTTCATATCTCCACATTCTAATCGCATCCAAAGCAGCATCTGCCAATAGCGGGTTGCCTCCGATTACGCGCGTACCCTTTACGCGGCCATCTGGAGAAACAATCACTTCCACTCTCACCTTCCCGCTCAATTTGAGTTGTCGCGCAAGTGCGGGGTATCTCGGAGGAACCTTCGCCGTAACTTTTCGCTTGGTTGCTTCTTGATTAGTTTCTTGGGAGAAAGCGGACGGCTGTAAGGACACAAAGCCCAACAAGGCAAACCCCAGAACGAAAGTGACAAAGCGTGTTCTCATCGCTCCTGCTTCGCTCCAGTCCGGGCAGACGGCTACTGAACATCAGAACATTTCGCGCACGGCGCAAGCCACTTCTCGCGAAGAATGAGCAAGGAAGGAGTTAACTGTACTTTGGTGCAGGCAGCCGACCGACATTTTTTGCCGTAGACATATGTATGCCTATCTGCTACTATATATGCTCATGAAGCGGACAGCCCTTTTCCTGAAGGAGCAGCAGTTGGAGAAGCTGCAAACGCTATCCGAGAAGACAGGCGCGCCTATCGCAGAACTGGTTCGCCGCGCCATTGACGTTTATTTGTTAACGAGAAAGAAGGAACTGAAGTGACGAAGCGAGCAGTACTTTATTCCCGAGTGAGCACGGGAGACCAGCATCTTGAAACCCAGCTGCTGGACCTGCGCGAACTGGCGAAGCAGCGCGGACTTGAAGTCGTGCGCGAGTACACCGACGTAATTTCTGGCGCGAAATCGAAGCGACCCGGTCTTGACCAACTTATGTCCGATGCTCGGCGTCATCGGTTCGACGTTGTGTTGGTCGCTGCGTTTGACCGAATTGCTCGAAACGTTCGCCATTTCCTGGAGGTGCTGGATGAGCTAAACCATCTCGACATCCAGTTCATCAGCCTGCGGGAAAATATCGACACGGGCGGTCCGCTGGGCCGAGCAATGTTAACCATTATTGGCGCGATTGCTGAACTTGAACGGTCGCTGATTGTTGAGCGCGTAAAGAGTGGGATGCGCCGGGCAAAACTGGAAGGGCGACGGATTGGAAGGGCTCCGCTGAATATTGACAGAGAGCAGGTCGTGGAAGACCGCCGCTCTGGAATGTCGCTAACGAAAGTTGCGCAGAAGGCATCACATTTCCCGCGTCAAGCGTCTGCAGGCTTGTGAAGGAATCTGGCACTACCAAAATGCAAGGGATTGCTCAGGTTCCGCAAGCCTCTCCGCAACTGGAAACCGCCGCGTGATTTACCCCATTTGCTGCTCAGCCGGGATTGGGAAGCTTCCAGCTCTCAAGTCAACCGAACGCTTGTCGGGACCTTGCCGCCTTGTCTCAGACGTTGCTGTAGACGTTCAAGCGCTTGATAGAGTTCGTCGACGGATTTGGATTCGTGTTTCACTCGGCCGGCATCCAGGTCGGCGGTCAATTCCACGCACAGATTGATTGCGCGCCGAATCCGGACAGTAGCGAGCTCGGAAAGTAATTCGGCGTCATCCATCCCGCGGAACTGACCCTCTCGCAGTTGCTCAAGCGTTCCCGCCGCTGTGCGGATATGTTCCACCGCGTCGCGATATTCCTTCACCAGGCGAATGTCCATGTCCTCGCCTTGCAGGGCCTTTTCCAGATTGTCCAGTTCGACGATGGTCTTCTTGACCTGCAAGTCCACGCCCCAAAAGCTTTCGCTCGGCACGATCAGCTCGACGATGATGCCGTTCGCGACACCTTCGCGCGCGCTTGGTCCGGCGAGTACTCTCGCCTCCGCCGTCTGCGCGGAAATAAAGTTGGCCAGCGTTACTCTTGCGCCCGCTTCGGGATAAGTGGACATCTTCAGGAAGCCGCCATTGGCGTTGACTTGCCGCGCGACAGCATCTTCCTTCACCGCGACGCCATCGGTTCCGCGCCAGCTCACCTCAATGGGAACGACCACAGGAAAGCGGCGGGTCTTCCGTCGCTCTACGCTCTTGCCATCCGCACTCATCGGCCGCTTTTTGACCGTCACAGGAGTTTCCTTTTCGCCAAGCGGACTTCCCGGACTTCTCGGTATGTTTCGCTCGGCTGATGAGAGGTGTTTCTTGTGTCCGGGAAATAGATTAGAGCCCGGTATGCTGGAACGCCACTGGTCGCAAGGACAGGCGTTTCGGTGATGCCAACACTCACGCAGTCCATGAGGCACTCGCAAACCGCGCTTTAAGTTTGCGGGGAGTCTATGCTCGTAGGGGAGCGAGCAATCAGGTCCTCCACCTACATTTCGCTTTGCTTTTCACATTCTCATCCCCCCGGTAGAACTTGAACCTCAAGCCCCATGGAGCGACAAACCTGTTGGGCAGCATAGAAGTTCTGTTCGACGGCATGCTGGTCTCTAACGACATCTGTTGGGCTGATGGCAATCGAAGGACCACGCGGCCAAACTTGCATCGGAAGCGCTTGGAGGTACCTAGCAAGGTCCTTGGCCGCGACGTGCGCATGTTGGGGCTTGGAGCCAAGAAATGTTGTCACGTCGTAACCAGTTTCCCCGGCCAGCACATGCGGATTGAAGCATGCGTCGGGGAGACAGTATTTTGAGGTATCAGCCGCTATTATGCGGTCGTGCAGGTTGGCATTCTGCCCGCAACTCGCGAATATCAGGCAGAGAAACACAACGGCAGTAAGCGGTATCAGAGACGGGCGCAGCATCGTGCATGAATTCTAACTCGAATAATTAACCGTCATCATCAGAAAGCCGCTGGTACGCAAGGGTCAGTTCCACAGCGTTCGCATCCCATTGATTCCAGTGGGCTGAAGCGAACGACAAGAGCTAGTCCACAACGTACACCTTGCAAACCAGGACGGGCTAAGTCCCAGCGCTACTTTCGTACATATCCTAAGTAACCAAAATCGCCCAACACGTCCAACCGATTAGGACACGATTCGAACGGCTCACCCTTTGTCCACAACTTTCAATGCAGACCACGGCACATTTGGAACGACAGGCCCAGTTCCATCCAGCAATCTGATATTTGCCGTCTGCATGAGTGCGTTGACAAAAACAATTTCAAAAACGCCTTCGTGCTGAGTGCTTCTCACATGCTCACCTTTCTTAGGAGTGATGAGTTTTGTTCCAGTTGACATATTCTCCTCCAGTTATCCGTTCCGACTTGCCACGGGATTTAGACAGGATAGAGGCACCATCGCAACGGTCAAACAGGCTGGGCTCTTCGGCTCCCTGCAGGCCGGAATATACTATCTATCACGTTCAGATACGACCGACAAGGTTACCCAGCAGCGTGATAGAATTCGCGAGAAATCATGCCAGACAAGATACCGCAGATTGAAGACCCTGCAGCGCTCAAGCAGAAGTTGCGGGACAACCGCGCAGCGCGCCGTCCGTAGCTTGCCCACAAACCTGCCTGAAAAGGCTCCCGTAAACGCCTTGTTTGTGGCGTCGCCGTCCGCCGTTCGCGCTTGCCCATAATCATAGCGCGGGTTTAATGAAGGTTGCTGCTGAGCAACGAAGAAAGGTAGCTGTTATGGGATGCTCTTTGTCGTGCCCGTTGGCAAAGTCAGGAACTGCGCCCAAACATTCCCCTGACTAGCTGGGGCGCGGGCACCTATTCGGATTGCTGTTGCGGACTACCTGAAGAACCTGCCGAAGAGCCTTGTCCAGCACTTTCCATAGACTAGCGGCGTTGCAACCCACATGCTCGAAGCCAATGGTACGCAAATGGTACGAACGTAGCAGCATTGAAAAGAACAGCTAAGGCGCGGCTTTTGTCTTCTGCTTATTAGATGGACAATTCTCGTTCGCGCAGAGCCACACCGAGTCTGCCAAGGTTGCAGCGCGCTTAGCCAAGTAGAGATGGAGCGAACACTCAGGACAGGGTTGCTTGTTTGTTTCGTCTTCGGCTGCGCCCTCCCTCATCACATAATAACCGCGTTCTATGTCATAACGCTGATTGCAACCATATACAGAACAGGCGAACCAGTGATAAGTTTCCCCAAGAAACTGTCTCGGATGCAGGGTTTCCTGAACAGGAATCATCGGGATATTGTGGTAAAGGCACAGCGGGGAGATGTCGAGGAGCATTTGCGCCTTCGTTACCAGCCTGACGTAGGTGCTATTCTACATCGCAGGTGCTGACTGCTGCTATCCACTGCCTGCGGCTGCCGTTAGCACCAACACCAACAAGGCTTTGATTCAAACTGCTCCAATGTTCCAGTGAAACTTAATTACGTGCAGAGTTTATCGCTGTACTGCGTATATTAAAGCGATGAGCTACAAAATGAAAATGACCACGGAGGAAGTCGCTAAACTTCTGGGAATTGAGCCGTCAAATTTGCGGCTGTTGATGCGTCAGGGGAAAATTAAAGCGCCTCCCATCTTGTTTGACCCCCAAACCAAGTCAACTTTTCGGATGTGGTCAGAAGGCGATATAGAACAGGCACGCAAAGTCTTGGAGAGCACTAAGAATTGAATGGAAGCCGTAGAAGCCTGCTGTTCCCGACGCGCCGTGCCGAAGCCCCCCCGCCTGAAGATTAAGCGCGCCAGAGTCGTTGTTAACTACGTTGGCGTCAAGCGGCTCACCGAGTGCGAATCATGCGGGCAAAGTACTCATCACCGAGCATATTCAAATCGTACTTCCCGTCTTGTGCTAGACTGCGGCGAAAGTTCGCCGAAGGACACTTGGACGCTACATGAAAATTAACAAGAAGTTTGTGACTCTGATAATCGGCATCCCCTTGGCAATTTGGATTGTGGGTTTCTGTCTTACTGTCTTTAAGATAACAGGAAATCTCATCACGCCCTTGACTAAGGATGTTCTCGACGTTTGGTTTATTGCAGCGATACTCTTTCTCATCAATTGGATAATCAATTCGATAAATAAGGGGAAGAAGCAGCCGAAGTGACGGATGGGAAGCACGATGCTAAGCGTGTCGCTTATCGCTGGGTTGCCGTCCACGATTTTAATCAGCGAGACAGCCATAGCCTAACGTCCCAACATCTGCTTTCCCTGTAGCAAGTGCAGCTGTGACCAGCTAGCAGCGTACTTTACAGACCTCTGACGGAAGCCCAGTATGCGGAAGCGTTTATGGTTGCGGCTTAATTAAGCGTTCGGTGGCTGTGGCTTTTTTGTTTCTTCACCGATGGTTTCTAAGAGTTGAAGAACAGCATGATTCACCGATTTTTCCTTCGTCAGCCATAGCAGTTCGTTCAGCGTCATCAGACCTTGAATGACAGCACCTATGGTTGGCCCGAATACCCCTTCCATCGGTTCCTTGTCCGCAAACGTTGCGGTATGTGGGTCGGTCCACTCGTAGTACTGCATGAATGTCAGCAGGTTCGGGTGACAAAATTCGCTGAGATAGCTGTAATTTTCCAGCGCGTATGGGGGAAGCCTTTCCTGAAAACATTTGATGGCCTTGGCAATATGCGGGGGAGACGGAAACAGTTCACTGTCTTCAGGGTTTTGCTCCTTGATGTAACGGCTGCCTGTTCCAATCGGCAACAGAAAATCAAAAGCGGCACCCACGTCACCCGCATCAAGGTGCTGTTTCAAATGCTTCTTCAGGTAGTAGATGTGCGCGCTAAGTTCATATACAGACCGCGCCACTATGCGCACAGAAGGTATGTTCCCGGCGTTCGCAAGCGTGACAATGCCGTTGAGCAGCGTGCAAACATGCCGCGTCCAAGCGTAGCAGTACAACTGCGCGCCCCAGTTCACCAACTCAACTGTAGCAGGCGTCCCAGCTGGGTAATGCGGACGCGTAAGGTCTGGAAACGTAATCGGCTTCATGCGTTCAGCAATTAGGGTCAAGACGGTGAACGAGTCAGCTTTACTAGCATCTGTCACGTTTACTTTCCTCTTATGGCGGGCGCAGCGTCTGTGGTAAGTGTCCGCTGTGCGATTGCGACTGAACGGTGTCTGCGCGGTTGAAGACTTACTTTCTAGCTAAGGCTTTCCGCCTTGCGCTGCTCCGGGCTGCCGCCTTGATTCGCTCAATGTGAACGCTCGGTTGATTTCCGCAATCAGCTTCAGCAGTTTCGCTGGTCATTGCGTCTGCTCGCAGAGTTCGTGCCACCGCTCCAGTGTCTGGCCTTTCATAGGGTTCCAATCATAACAGTACGACTGACGTGCGCTGTCCAATTCTGTACAGCGTGCGCCCGGTAGAAGCGAAATTCCTTCATCCGCGCAACTTCCACCGCGCAGAATTCGCTCCGGTCGGGCACCAATGATGCCGCCGCCGATTTCGCTTTTGGACGCACGGGAAACGGTCATAGTTCAGCACTACTAGCAGGCGACCGCCGTTGTGAGATAATCCCGCCAATGAAAGCGACCGTCGCCATAATTCTACGAACGTTTCTCCTACTCTCGGTTTTTATCGCACCCGTACTCGCGCAGGTTCCCAGAAGCGAGCAGCAACAGCCCGAGTTCATCAAGCAGGGGCAGCAATTGATGCGCGAGGGAAAGGTTGGATGCCGCACTGGCGCTGTACCGTCGGACGCTCCAGACTTCACAGGATTCTTTGCCTGCGAACTTGGCCGCAGGAAGTGTGTTGGATTTGATGGGTCAAGGTGAGGAAGCCCGCCAGTATCTTGGGAAGGCAATTCAAGTCGCGGACACGCCCGAACACAAGGCAATGGCACAACGGGCTATGGCAATGTCGTATGCCTTCGAGGGAAATTGCAAGAAGACGATCCAGCACGAACAGGCGGCCTTCAACTACTACGGGAGCGTAAAGGACTTTTTTCGGCAGGGTGAGATTGCCGATGAGGCAGCACGCGTTTGCATTGACTCCGGCGATTTGGACAGCGCCTACGAATGGTATAAGACAGGCCACGAAACTGGATTGAAGGAACCCGACATCAAACCCGCTCGGCAAGACCTTTGGGAGTTTCGTTGGGAACATGCGCAAGCCCGCATCGCCGCCCGACGCGGGAATCAAGCCGAAGCGCAGAAGCATATCGCTGCGGCGAAGACCGTCCTTGACAAGGGAACCAATCCCGAGCAGCAGCCGTTCTTTCCGATACTTGGAGGGTTACGTCGCGTTTTACGCCGCAGACTACAAGGCGCGCTTCAAGATTTCCTGAAGGCGAACCGAACAAGAACCACTCCTTCATTCAGTGCATGGTTGGGCAGACTTACGAAAAGTTGGGCGACAAGGAGAAAGCTTTGAGTATTACCGCAAGGCTTCAACGGCAATCGCGCACAATCGCCGCTGCATACGCTGTACCATTAGCAAAGAAGAAGCTCGTTTCGCTAGCGAGTTAGGTTCTATCGCGCAGCTTTCGCGCCAAGCCCCGCTGGTGTAGTCTTCCACCAATGGAAATCGGCGCTAACTATGCGAGCTGTGTCTTGCCAAGAATCTGAGCCAAGGTGATATTCAGAAACGAACGGGACTCTTTCGCTGCTACACCTCCGCGTTGAGCACGGCCACACCGTTCCTTCGATTGAAACTCTTGAAAAAGTACGCCCATGCGCTCGAAATTCCTCTGTATCGCCTTTTCATCGACGAAGAATCAGTGGAGAGCGCGCCGAAGTTGTGGCAGGCCCAAGGATGACGGCTCTTTCGGGTACGCGTGGCAAAAGAGCGTGATGCATTTCAGAAGCTGGCGAAGGCGCTGCCGCGAATGGATGAGCAAGACCGGAAGCTGCTGCTCAGCATGGCGCAGGGGATGGCGCGACGCGGCGCAAAGCGCTAGCTCTATCGGAATGTTGGCTGCGGGAATCCGATATTGAGGACGGAAAATGAAGTTTCAGTTGTCAGGCACTCATAATCGCCTTTTTCTCTGCATGTTGTATTGCTATTTCGCACCTGCTTACCTCATTTTGCGTGTAGCTAGGGTTGTTCCTATTCCAGAATCTCTTGAGCCGGGTCTTCACCCACCCGCCAAGCGCCACGTATCTACGTCAACGACTTTTGCTTCTTCGGTGTTTCGCCAAATTTCAGCAAGAGTTCACGTCTGTGCTCGCTGTCCAGAGTTGTCATACTGCTCTTGCGCCGTCATAAGCACCTCCTTCGCGCATCACAGTCCCAAGGTTTCATCGGGAAACATTCGCTTGAATACTTCGCCTCTGATTTTGTCCGGTTTTTCTCGTAGGCCAGTCCCTCGGTTGGGTTCTTCGTCTAATCCCAAGACACAGGTCGGGGGTCAGTACTTCCTCCGGAGCATTCGCAGCACCACGAACATATCGTGGGGTACTAAAGCGCCAGTTCAATACCACACATCGCGTAGAACCCTTTAGGACTCGGCAGCATTCCGTTGCGCCCACCTGGCTACGACCCGGAGCGCTACGGAGCACCCAGAACAGTTGCAGCTTTTAGACCTGCTCGCGAAGGAGCAGACGTCCTGCAGCTTCCCCCACCACTGCACACCCCTTGCACTGC
The DNA here is from genome assembly GCA_963721825.1 of uncultured Acidobacteriota bacterium. Classification (GTDB taxonomy): domain Bacteria; phylum Acidobacteriota; class Terriglobia; order Acidiferrales; family UBA7541; genus Palsa-295. Next base: position 167,951 of record CAVRLE010000011.1, read on the forward strand.
GGCCACATCCATAAGCTTCCCCGCAAGTTTTGCGAGGATATCGGCAATAATCGGCTGGTCTTCCCGGTGATATAAAGCGCCGTACTCTTGCGCAGCCTGAGCTTGGCTTGTTTGGCGGCGGCAACGAAAGTTGCGCTGTCTTCGGGAATGAATTCGAGCTGCGCTCGGCCCGCTCCATGCTTGTAACCCCAAAATGCGATAAGGTTCACGCCCGCGTCACGCAACGCTGCCAGAACGCGGGCTCCTTCGACCTTATTGAGAATTGACGCTGAATAGTGCTCTACCACGCGAATCTCTTCTGCCATGACACCCTCCGTCAGTGTCTCCTTGTCATGACGTGTCCTTCCGCAGACCTTGCGCTCATTGTAATTGAAAACCGCTGTTCGAATCTCAGAGCAACTAGGGCAGAGCTAGGAGTAAAATAAGAATTCAGGTTCCGCGTAAGCGCCAAATTTCGCCGACTCCGCTGAGTGTCCCGCCTTCTGGTCAAACGTGGCTGGATGTGGACAGCGCGGCTCTGGTCGAAGTCACGTCAGAAGAAAACGGGCTATCCAATTGAATCCGCGCTGCAAGGGGGGAGAAACTCAGGGCTGGCGGGCGGCGCACTCAGGTAAATGCAAACTAGCCCACATTTTGATAAAGCCACAATATCTCAGACGCATCCGGCTGGATTTCAAGGATAGCGAGAATGCGCGCACGCAGGAGTTTGTTCTGCGTGGTTTTTATAATGGAAATTCTTTTCGAGAAATCGTGCCAGCAGTGGAATTTCAGTCCGCCCGAGTCAGTACGGGAGGTAGAGGGACGACGCTGTCGAACTCTCTGCGGTGACGGTGCTTGAATTGATTATTGTGCCTGACAAGAACGGCGGCGCAACTCGGGGTGTTGCTTGCCAGTCTGCGTTTGGCTTAGCTCTGCCCAGCAATTCTTCTTGAGCGGAACCTACGAGACCAAGCCCATCTCTCGCGAGAATTCCTCGCAAAAACAGCAAATTGGTTCAACCCCGTTTTCTACTTCTTCCTGCCAACGCCCGTCCCAGTCAATCATTGGCACCAAGCAGTTGAATGTTGAAGGAACCCGGGATTCTGGTCCGCCATTTTTCATCCACACCGAAATCGTGCTGGATGTTCACCGTCATTCGTGCAGGAGGTAGGTCTGCGCAGGAACTGCTCGGGCTGGCCGCCCTATTTCACGGCGAGCGTTCCTGTTGGAGTGGTCGTCGTTCCCCAGCGAGGGTGGCGTTCACTTGGAAGGATGGGACGCAAATGGAAGTCCAGAGACGTCGTGAAGATTGAAATCCTGCACTTAACAAGAAGAGTTTCGGCAGCAACGCCATTCAATTTCCCGACATCCCCAATATTATGCACATTTTTGGCCGACCCCGAGCCCTCTGGTTCTGGTACGGCAGGCGGGAATATCGCTGAAAGGAATTACCCCATGTTTTCATGCAGCGGGGTCCGACCATGCGACCAAAATTTCACTTATTTATTTGATCCAGCGAAACCCTCAGCAACGTCGTGGAACCAGAAATGCTCAATGAAACGTCAGCACGTGACCGCAACGAGCTTCATCGGACACTTTCAGCTATGTCCGGAAGAAGTCAGGTAGCCGGAGAGATCGATGTTATGACTGAACTTTGCACGATGAGCTCTGCACTGCGGGAGAACGGCAACCAAGCTAAAACCCGAACATCAATTCAAGTGTGAAGGTTGCGGCTGGAAATTGTGATTCAGTCGAGAATGGGTACTCACGCCTCATCAGTGTTGGAAAGCAAACCGCTAATCAGCGCCCGCCACTCTTCATCAGTGTGGGGCGCTTAAATTCGCCCCCAGCATGCTGTGCCAATAGCTCGCGTTTGAAGCTTGTCCTCCTTTGCGATGCAGGTAAGCATGGACGGCCATGCCGTCAGTAGACTCCAGCTCATCCACCAGTGCATGCGCGGGTCAACACTTGTTTTGCATCCCACCACAGCGCCGCTAGCGGAGCTGACAACCCGTTCGGCGGCTCCTGGTGGACAAGGGAACGTTCTCCAATTCCTCGGGATTCATTCGCGTCTTCCGTTTGTGCTACTTGCTACCTGCCACGGACAATGTGAGGCGAGCGAGCTTTCTGCAAACGTTTCGGTAACTCTGGACGAACAATGAGTTCGACGATTCCGCTCTCGATTGAGTACAGGAAGCAATCTCCCGAAGACTTGGACGCTATCTCTTTCAAACGCTTTCTTGCGGCGGCAAGATTTTTAACCGTTTCCACGTACTGTGCATGACCGCCAACAGTTGTGAAAATGTCGAAGGTGGGACTCATTTTTTGCCTCCGCTGAGTCAACATCACCACCACGAATGATTCCTTCTTTTCTTCTACGAACCCGCTTTTTGTCCACGCGCTCTGCCTTCTTCGCGGATGGCGCTTCGAGCCTTGTCCAGAGCATCCGGCAAATCTCGTGCATTTTGTGAACCTTCTTCGCGTGTTCGGCAGCCTTCTTAAGCACATCCTCATCCGTGTTGCCTCTTCTTGTTGAAAAGTACAACCGGGATTGTGTAGGTCGTCTGCATTTCAGAACTTTGTTCATGTTGGTCTCCTTGCAGAGGGTAGGAGGGATAAGCGGAATGCTAGGCTTCTCCACGCCGAGAAGTCAATCACCAGCAGCCGAAGTGCTCGCCGACCGTTCCACACAAACTGTTCTGTGAGAAAAACGACACGAAAACCACTTCGCCTTCAGTGAGTCAATTACCTGTTAAAATTTGGGCAGGAAGGGCACGCGCTCATGTCCACGAGCAAAACCATTCTGCGCAATCGTCATGGCGAAGAAGTAGCGGCAATATCTTTCGATGCGGTATCTCCATGGTTCGGCGATTATTTCCAAAGGTGAGCCGAATTTCAAGCGCGATTTCGTGACGCAGAAGGAAGCCTTCGATAAATGGCACGCGAATTTCCATGCTGGGACAGGAAAGCTGCGCAAATAATGCGGACGCTCTGACCCGGCGCGCAAAGGTCAACGAGCGCTGCTGAGACTGTAGGTAGCAACTCAGCGGGGACATTCTGGCGCACGTTGAAGCTTACTGTCCAAACACTCACAATCAGGCGGGTTCAGGGCGAGAATCCTTACCTTCGGGTATTTCATCTTCAGCCAGCCAACCATTTCTATTCTGGTTTCTTCTGGCGCTGCGTGACCAACGTTAGAGTCTTGCCCGGAGCCAAGGACGGTTTCTGCGGCTTTGTTACGAATGACTCTGAAGTCATTTCGTATCCATTCGCTGTTAACTGTTTGGCTCTCATCGCAAGCAGTTTTTCATCATAAGCGATTTGAAATATTCCGGCTCATTTTTCTCTGCCGTGCATCGAGGGGTGTGTTGGACGCCAGCGAGCACCTCCCCGGTGAGTACTTCAATGGCAAAAAGCTCGTTCGCTGTGATTCTGCAAGCTCACGCAATTGCAGATGAGCATCAAACGCCCCGACTGCGACACCACGCCAGAGCGCGGAGCCATCTGGCAAACGCTCGAACAGGTCGTATTCGCGGTTCATGGGAAAGCCCTGAATCTCGCGGACTGCGAGAGATGACTGGTCGGTTACTGCTCACCGTTTCGCAGGCCAACCGAGACCTTGTTCAAGCCGCCAGCTCGTTACTCGGCTGGCAAAAGGTTGACCCTAACCTGCGCAGTGAAATCCGTTGCCTGTCCGTCACTGTCAAGGGCGGGGTGGAAACGAATGCCGCGAGCTGCCTTCACGGCTGCATCAGTAAGACCGTTGGGAAGTTTCTGAACAATGTCGCGCCCATAGAACCAACTCGGCTATTGCGGTAGAGCGTACTTGAAGTATTACGGTCCCTTCCGTCTGCTTGCGCGTGCCTTGTCGGTATAAATCGGTTCTGGTCGCGAAGTAATTTCCACCGGGGTGAGTCAGTGATACGGTCGGCGGTGGGTTCACAACTGTTCGCTTCTCTTCGGTCGTATTTCCGAAAGCTGCGCCGCCAGCTCCGTTGCTATAGCCAGTCTCTACTGGCATGTCGAAGCTACCGAGAACACCGTTAGGGCCGCTGAACCCGCTCGCTGAACGCTGATTGCGCGGTTTTTGAATGGTCAGTGTAGCGCTACCGCCGATGGAAAGCGTCTGCTGCACCCGGTGCCGCTAAAATTTGACGAACGACGGAGAGCACAATGAAGGCGAGTAATTCGAGCAAAGCTGTTGGAACTCTCTCTTCATATCCCATGCAAGATGTGCTTTTTGAACTTCACTTGGTCGAAGATATTCGTCATGCGCTTGGAGAAACCACGGCCTAGCCGCACCCCGCGCACCTCATGTCTGCGAGACGGAACACAGCACACTGTTCATCATGCGAATGAACGACAATTGTCCGATGAGAACACTCTTGCTCGCTTCACTAAGCGCACTCCTGCTGGCATTTCGCCTATTCCCGGCCATCCACATTCTGGACAGTGCACGATGTCCTCCTGACGATGGCTCCGTGTTCTCAAAGCTGCCATGTAGCTGTTCTTTATGGTTCTTTATGCCGCAAGCGGTTGAATGCCTTAATGGAGCAGATGGGGGTATTTCGTACCCGGCCAGTCCCAGCAATTTTTTGAACCTTTAGTTTGTGTATGCAAGTGGAACCGCAGGCGAAACGTTCGCCAGGGCTCGCGGACATTCATTTCGAAGATCTATTGCATGGATTTCCTCGGCAAGTACGATGCACAAAACCAGACGGCTTGGGACGACGTCGAGCCTTTGTTTGAGGTATCAACGGAAGCGGACTCAAAATCTTGTACGAGCAGCGCCAAAGGAGAGCACCTTGGATACAGGAACAATCGTAGCGGAACTGAAGAGGGAAAGAGACCGACTCAGCAAAGCCATAGCGGCACTGGACTGGCCATTCACCTCACTCCGTCGTGGAAGGACGAGTGCTGTTCCCAGCCTAGCCGCCGCAGAAAGCGAAGGGCGACCGTCTCACCCCGGCAGGTAGAAAGCGGCTGTCGGAGATGATGAAGAAGCGATGGGCGGAGCGAAGAAAGAAAGGTTCCAAGCGTCAATAAAACCCGAAGTTACTCGGAGGATTTCTCTGGAGTGAATCGCGTGCCAGAACCAAGCAAAGAGGCGCTGTCGGCTCACGGTGCGCGCTCTTCGACCCAGCGCCTCTTCGGGTTCAACTTGTGAATAACCCTCAAGTGCATCCCAATCCCCAGCTCTGCTGCGCTCTTGGAGGCATACGTCCGTTCCCGGCGAGCGCCATGCGCACAACAAACACTGTGCTTCCCAACGCTCGATTCCCGGCGGATTCGACACGAGGCGACGCACCACGCCGTTCGCTTTCATTCCTCCGCCTCATTGCAACTCAACACGGATTACAAGGCATCGATTTCAGCGTCGCTTGCTATGCCCAGAAAATGCAAAACGGGAACTGATGGCAGCTCCCCGTTTCGTCGGTCCTAGCCCGCAGGGGCGAGATTACGACCATCGCCCGGCGGTAGCGCACCGCAAAAGCGGTGGTGAAACGGATGCCAAGAGTCTAGGCAGGGTGAAGCTATTTCTCCGGTGATTTCCCTCCTTGCACTAGCCACTTCAATTTCCGTTTACTCCCCTGCAAAGCCGTTGCAATGGGGAAAGAACTGCAGCTCACGCAGCGCGACTTCTCCTTCCACGCGAAGTGTCCGCAATCGTTTCCATACGCAGATGGATTGTTCGGTTTGGTGTTTCACGAAATGCAAAATGTCGTTGCATCGTAAAGAACCTCCCCTTTAAACAGGTAGTCGCACGAAAGGAGTGTGTGCCAGAGTGCGGGCTTCACAAGCGAGTTACACATGAGCGACAAATTGATTACCGGGTATTTACGCAAAACGGGCCAGCCGCTCGAAGACGCGGTTGAATCCTTTTTGATTGAGAACATGGAATGGATTCTTTCACAGGACGCAGTGGTGGAGTGGTGCATTGCGGAAAAACCGTGGGCGGAAGCTGTTTTGTTCGTGACGCCGCCAGCCGATGTATACGGCAAGTCCGATGAAAAAGCGTAGTTCAGAACTGCTTCAAGAGATAAATTGCCGCCTAATCTCGGCTGGGTTTAAAACGAATCTACCAGTGTATGCTCGTGATGCGGACGGACATGTGATGATGGATTATCCAAATAGGGCAATCGAAATTCTTTCAACAGCTTGGATGAATTAGCCTTCTGGCAATTCTCCATCTTACGGGTCCTTCACTCTGGCTTTCTGCCTGTATAGGAATTTTTCTTTAGGACCGGGGTGTTGCGGCCCCTGCTTTTTTTGCGAGAGCGATTTTCCGTAGCAGGATTTTTAAGATTCGAGAAACTCCCGAATTGTCAGAGCCAGTGGCTTTGGGCGATCCATCCGTGGCGCTCTCGGAATGAAGGGCTTCCCGACGAAGCCAAAGGTTTTTGACGAGTCCAACTCGGAACAAAATTTATGCGCTGAATCGCTCCGTTGGCACAAAAATACAGGAAATCATTGGTGTGCGCTGCATTTGGAGATGCAGGACGCGAACAAAACGAGTACTCAGATTCTTCGGATTGTCCTTTTCGTTCTCTAGTACAAATGAAATATCCTCTCCACTCGAATGAACGATGCCCGAAGTTTGAACCTGTAAATCGAGGCCATCGATTTTAACGGTCATTGCTCACCATCCCTTACGGTCGCCCACAGTGTGAGCGTGGCGTGGTTCGGGCGCGGTTGCAAGGTACTGTCGCTAATGAGATACCAGCTCTGGAAAACTAGCTAGGTTGCTCATTGTGTTTTGTCGCGCCAGCCGGAGTCCAGATTTTGTTCGGAGTTGGCGTAATACCGCGCTGTACGACCTGTCGAAAACGAATAAACACCAACGCGCAATACCTGACGCGCCAAGCCTTATGCGTTCTGCTGGATTTTTGAAGCTACTCGCTAGCCTCTCCGTGTGGGTGGGACCAATATCAATCACAAGAGGTGTATAGCCGCTTGATAAACCTGTCAAATAGGAGAAAGTAGTTACGAATGATGAAAAATAAAAGTTTTGCACATAGGCCAACTGCCAGCTTTTCTTCAAACCTGAAAGCCTTTGGATACGCGACTTGCACCAAAAGGGGGAAAATCTGCGCCTGGGAGAGGAAAATGCTGTAAGCGAGGGCTTAAGGTGCAAATAAGGGGGGCCTATGCATACTACTATCAAAATAGTGCTCGCATTGACCGCTCTGTTTCTCGCTTTCGGGACAGGCGTTCAAGCAGACACTTTCACCTCCACGTTGGACACAGGAAACTTGGCTCTTTCGGGATTCACAGGCCCGTTTGGCACAGTTTCGGTTGACCTAACGAGCAGCATGATGGCACACCATGACGTTCACGTCGCTAACAAACTCAGGCAATATCTACTTGTTTGGTGACGGCGGCTCTGTGGACGAAAACATCAACGCAACTAGCTGGACACTCTGGCACCATTACAGGTTCGAACGCTGGTACGGGGTTCAGTCCTGGCCCTTACTCGGACGGAGGTAGTGGTAACGTCGATGGGTTTGGCGTGTTCAATCAGACCATCAATTCGTTCGACGGATTTCCAAATTCATCGGATAGCATCTCGTTCGTAGTGACCGATACCAGCGGCACATGGGCGAGTGCGTCGAATGTAATGACCCGAAACAGCGGTGGGTTCGACGCCGGAGCTCACATTTCGTGACCTCCTCCCCCGCCGATGCAGCCAACGGAGCGATTGTAACTGGCTTCGCTGCCGAAAGTGGCACTCCTGTCTCGGCCCCAGAGCCAAGCTCACTCCTATTGCTAGGCGCTGGATCTCGGCTTGGTGGGGCTACGCAAGAAGATGGCGGCATCCGCTGCTTAAGTAATCGCTTAACGAAGGATATGAAGAAGCATGGGAGTCTCATTTTCCATGCTTTTTTATTTTAGACCCCCAGAGTCTGGCGTACCAGTTGGCTTCGAGCGTGTGGGTTGCAACGCGGTAAGTTTACGGTACGTTGAGGGAGATCTCGAATGCCACGAAGTTCTTGGGCAACCTCTTCAGATAGTCCGCAACAGCAATCCGAATGACGAGAGACGGGTGCGCCAGTCATATCGGAAACCCGCTTGAGTCGAAATAAAAATGACGTGGTCAAGAGCTTGAGGGGCAGCGCACCGATATCGCTGTTCGGTATTTTTCATGGCACCGCTTCACCAGTTTTGACGGGTGAGCAATATTTTATTCTTCACTTTCAGCCTCTCCATCCAGCCCGAATTCCCGCAGCTCTTCTTCGTCCAACTCCATTCGCTCGATAGCTGACAGCTCCCCGTGACAAATCTCGATAGCTTCGATGCCAAAAAATACGTCTTGATGCCCACAATCAGGACATCGAGCCGAAAAATCTTTGTCTTTGAGTTCATTAACCGCGCGAATGTCCCACCATACAGCCGCGACGCACCGACCTTGCTGACATTGGCGGCATCGAACGTGAGAAAGACGCTTGGCATACTCTCGCGATTCTGTCGAACCGCCGATGGACGCAAGTTCGGGCGCTGGATTGCTTTGTCGACGGCCACCTCTTCCGGGTTAGTTAGCTTGCGACCCTTCGGCGGGCGCGGAATACTCTTAGTCCTTTCGCTCGCTTGCTTTTCGGTGTAAATAGGTCAAGCACTGAGCCCAATCATGATTGAAGACACTGTTGATACCAAGCACAAATCGTGGAGCCCCATTCGTTGTTGTCTGCAGTAACAGACCACCTGCTATTTGACGAGCTTGAAGCATTTGGCGCTTGGGACACTATTAAGGCTGCTACCGACGTTGTTTTTGAAGTATGGAACTACTTGACCTTAGGTATACCGGATGAAGCTCTCTGCCAGCCCGTCTGCGCGTGGCGAGTGACGGAGGCCGAATTCAAAGCAGCTTTCAGCTGGGGAGCTGCCGAAAATGAGGTAACTCGGCGCAGGGCGCTCGCGGGATATGCACGTGCGGTTGGTACATAAGGCTCTGTTTTCGTTTGTGCATGCTAGACACGAGCGCTGGTATCAAAATTCCAAATGCGGCGCGCTGGAAGGCTAGCGGCGCAATTGCACGCTAGAGTCGTGACCTGCTCTGTGGCTCTGCCGCACATCGCCTTGTCCCCATCCATGGACTCGCGACGGCGTGCTATATTCGCGTTGCCAGACACTATGCGGAATTGCCGAACTGCACTGCTGCTGATTCTTTGCTTCGCGCTGCCTTGTATCGCGCAGGCACAGACCGCTCATTTAACTGCGGCAGAAGCTAAAAATCACTTTGGCGAAAAGGCCACCGTCTGCGGACATGTTGCGAGTGCTGCTTTCGGGAGAGAGAGAGAAAGGCATGCCACGTTTGCACTCCGATGCGGCTTATCCGAAACAGATATTCACGATTGTGATTTGGGGAACGGACAGACCAAAATTTGGCACTCCAGAACGTACTTACCGCGATAAAAATGTTTGCGCCACTGGCACAATAACAGGTCACTTAGGAAAACCACAAATCATTGCGGGCAAGCCAAGCCAGATTCGAATCCGGAAAATAAGCGCTTCTAGCCATACTGCATCGCATGTGCCATGCTGCGGGCTGACGGCTAAACATGCCGAAGCTAACGCCTGACACTTAGCTGGGATAGTTGCGGAGAGGCTTGGACAAGCCTTTTCATGTTCTCAGTTCATAAATCTGTTTGAGAACCACGGAATGATCATCGGGCTGGACGTTGGGCGACGCACTCGCCGCTCTGGTTTTCGCTCGGGAATCTAGCTCTCGTGGTTGCGCTTTGGGAAGCCTTCAACGACTGAAGCCAAATCCTCACTCATCATTCGTTTCTGCCAGATATTGCTGCCTAAACATTGGGGGATGTCAGATGAGATTTGCGCGAAGTTTCGGGTTCTTATCGAAAGGACGGAAGCCACTGCGTTCACTTCCTTCAATGCCTGCAAGACAAGAACGGAACCGAGCTACTCGTATTCTTTTCCCGATACGTGAGCAGAATGTTGGGCACATCGCTGCCCTTTGCCGAGCACAGCGGGTTTGAAAATGAACCATCGCATGTCAGGTATCAGGTCACAGACCCCATTTTGGCTGCATCTGTCTGTGGATTGTTCGTTAAGTTCTGCACTGCCACGAAGGAGTTTCTCGAACAAACCCCAATCTGATTGGTCACCCCCAAAGGCTATTGAAGTAAGGCGTGG
>CAVRLE010000012.1:0-146672 GCA_963721825.1 uncultured Acidobacteriota bacterium
GACCGCTCCCCAGTAATCTCGAAGCTGAGCGTGCTGTGCTTGGTACGATTCTGCTGGACAATGCCGCGCTCAGCCGGGCGGTCGAGAAGTTGAATGCGGGTGACTTCTTCCTTCCACAGCATCGGCACATTTTCGTGAGCATGGTGCGTCTCATGCAGAAACAACAGCCGATTGATACGATCAGCTTGATGGAGGATCTGCAGGGCCACAACGGGCTCGAATCCGCAGGGGGAATTGCCTATCTTTCACAGCTCCCAGACGGCCTGCCGCGAGCGACGAACATCGAACACTACGGTCGAATCGTCAGCGAAAAAGCGGAATTGCGACGGCTGGCCTTTGCGGGAGAGGCAGTCAGAGAGGCTGCCCTTCGCGGTGATCGTGAAGCCGCTATGGCACACCTGGCCGCCGCTCAAACCGGCACTGCTTTAGCGTCCTGCGCCCTGCGAGCCGTTACGATTGAACAGTTGCTCGGGCGCGAAATCAGACCCCGCGAAATGCTGCTCGATCCTATTCTGCCGGAGCAGGGCCTTGCGATGCTTTATTCCTATCGCGGTGTTGGGAAAACGTACCTCGCACTCGGAATTACGACTGCCGTTGCCAGCGGTGCGCGATTCCTGCGCTGGACGGCGCCGCGTCCACGGCAAGTGCTCTACGTGGACGGAGAACTGCCCGTCAAGACGCTACAAGAGCGGCTCGCGATGATTGTTGCCGGAATTGACGGGGGCGAACCCGCGTCCGAGGCGCTGAAAATCATCACGCCTGATTTCCAAGAGCGCCCGATCCCAGATTTGGCTACAGTTCAGGGGCAAAGGCTGCTGGAACAGCACCTCGCAGGGATTGATTTGATTGTGCTCGATAATCTTTCGGCTCTTTGCCGGTACGGAAACGAGAATGATGGCGAGGACTGGCTTCCGGTACAGGAGTGGGCGCTTCAACTCAGGCGACGTGGAATATCGGTGCTTTTCGTGCACCACGCGGGCAAGAACAAATCGCAGCGCGGTACGTCGCGGCGCGAAGATTTGCTCGACACGGTTATCACGTTAAAGCATCCGGCGGACTACAATCCTAGCGAGGGCCTGCGCTGTGAGATTCACTTCGAGAAGACTCGCTCCATGCTTGGCGAGGCCGCGAAGCCCTTTGAGGTGCGAATGGAGAGCGGACCAGACGGCCAGGCAATTTGGACCTGCCACGACTTGGAAAACATGAACGCACAACAAGCGGCAGCGCTATTCTCTTCTGGAATGTCTGTCCGAGATGTAGCGGAGGAACTGAACGTGTCGAAATCCACAGCGCAAAGACTTCGGGGAAGGTGGACGAACGGCGAGGTGTCCCACCGTCCCACGGCATAAGGGTGGGACAATGGGACAGTCGGTTTCAATCAGCGTTAAAGCACTTGCTTTGAGCGTCTTATCTGCGAGCAAGCCTGTTCCACGCGATGCACGAGTTTGGACACCGCATGGGACACCTCGGGCATTGGAACGCGAATCGCAAACGCACCCACAGGTCCGGTTTGCCGCGTGCGGGTCGCCGCAGTGTGCCGGATGCTACGAGGTCGAGCCCGGCGTGAGGATTCACCCGCCGAAGTGCGGGAAAGAATACCAGAAGTGGCGCGAACGCTGGGAGGCGGCTGGCAGGCCGCAGTGAGCGCCTGAATTTAGGTCTCGCAGAAGTGATTCGGTTTATCGAGATTGCTTAGACTGCTCCTCCTGGGTGGTGTCTCAGTTTGAAAGGCGAAGCGCATCTAAGCCGTGCGGGCCTGTGGCATAATGTGGCCGTGCCAAACCGCCCACGCGATCCGAACCAACTCGCAAAAATGATCGTGGACATCGCTACAGGCGAATTAGACGATACTGTAAGCGAATCGAAGAAAAAGCCTTCTCCTAAGCGCAAGGGCGGCTTAAAGGGTGGCAATGCAAGAGCTGCTTCCCTTTCCCCTCGCAGGCGCAAAGCCATTGCCAAACGAGCCGCTAATGCACGATGGAAGGGCTAGACCAATTCTCCCTCGTCATCGTCATCTTCTTCACCATCCTCGGCTAATGGATTATCAATGTACTCGGTCGATTCTGCCAGTTCCGCAAGGTCCTTGTTGAAGTTGTAATCCATCGCGTCTAGCTTGTCGCCGTGAAGGTTGTTTTCGCTCCAAGACATGAAGTCAAATTGGAGCTGCGCTACATCCGCCAGGGCCGCCTTTCTGCGAAGAGAAAACGATGCGCGAGCCACGTTGGCCGGAGCGGAAAAGATCGGGAACCATCTTGATCGATGCTTCAGACCATTTTCGGTCATTACCTCTTCCACAATCGGAAGACTTGCGCGAACCTCACGTCCCTGAGGGTCAATTAGGTATGTTTCACGGAAACATCTCGTTATCAGTTTCCGCAATTGTTCTCTTGGCGTTAGCGGTATTGGACGCCAGAGACGCTTCTCGATAGCCCACTGTGCAATCTTGTCCGGTGAAAGATCGGGACGTTCGTCAGGATGGTCTTCTTTATATTTGTCGATCAGGAATTGCATTTTCCGACTGCCATGTCTTGCTGCTCTTGTTGGTGCGGTCGCCATAAATGCTCCTTGTCTACAAATTTGGTGCAACGATTTGGTTCCAGCCATCTGTCATCGCGGTCAGGATGACGGTTTCCCGAATCTTGACGAGGAAGTCTCTCGTTGGGCATAGGGAAGTTCCTGCCTATGCTGTAGTTGACCGACAACGATGCCGGGGTGAATTTTCATCCTGTTGGCGAATTGAACGATGCGCGTGGTTGGGTAGAACGGTCCAACTCGTTGAATAAACGATTTCAATTCGGCTATCGGGATAAGAGAATCAGCGGCCCGACGATCCGCAGCACGTTCCGCTTCGTTATCTACCAGCCTGATTGCGATCCCCTTGGTTCCATCAATAAGATCGGGATCAACGGCCGCGTCGCCATTCTCGATATGCGCCATTTCGTGCATCAAGGTGAACCAGAAGCCGTCAATTCGATCGTGGCGCAGCGATATGGCAATAGCTGGTCCATCGTTAAGCCAGAACGAGGCTCCGTCGATCTTTACCCCTGGAATTGGTTCGACAACTACGAACCGAATGCCATATTCAGCCAAGATTTTCGGGACGTGACGGGCCTCTTTGGAATAGGCAGCTAACTTTCTCAATTTGGCTGTCGCCGACTTAACGGTCTTTGCCAAATATGGAGCTACGGCCTGAGACGACGCCAATTGCCGCGCTCTGAAACACCATACTTTTTCGGAGATATTTAATTCAGGAATGATGGCGGTGCGGCGCGGAGCGAGATGGAGTGTCACGTCATCCAGGGAATCTTCGCCAAAGAAGTCCTTCAGTGAATTTTCCAATTCGGTTGCATTGGGGAATTCGGGAATCCACCCTCTTTTCAGCATGTCTTTAATCGGAGCAATGCTGTAGCACTTCGCCAGTAGGCTCACATCGGACGTGTCCCTGTCCGTAATCGAAAGCCGGTAGAGACTGTCCCAATGCAGCCATTCTTCCGGTGAGTTGCCAAAGGCAGCGGCAAATGCAACTGCCATCTCTGGGCTGATATTGCTCTTTCCAGACATAATTGCGTAGATGGTCTGACGACTGCTGCCCGTGATCGCCGCAAGTTCTTCCTGCGTCCAACCTTGTACCTCCATTTTTCCCCGTAAAAGCCGTCCGGGATGTTCAGTTGTCATAGGGGCCTGTAAATTTTAGAGTGCCCGCAAATGCTGTGGCATTTTAGGGCTGGACGCAATATAGTCCAGATTTGTACCTAGGTAAAGTACATATTTACATTTGGATAATTCATACTGAACTGTATGCTTGCCATATGATGGAATGGCCCTTATGGTTGCAGCATGAACCGACTACCCCTTTCCAAGCGCGTGCAGATACTCGGTATGCTCGTAGAGGGAAATAGCCTTCGTGCAACGAGTCGCTTTGCCGATGTTTCGATCAATACCGTTACGAAGCTACTTGTCGATCTGGGCGCAGCCTGTGCCGAATACCATTACGAGAACGTGCGAAATGTTCGCGTTCGCCGTCTGCAAGCTGATGAAATCTGGAGCTTTGTTCGCGCAAAACAGAAGCACGTTAGGCCGGAACGTCGCGCCGAGGGATGGGGCGATACGTGGACTTGGGTCGCTCTCGACGCGGATACGAAGCTCTGTGTTAGCTACCTAGTTGGCGGACGCGGCGCATGGTGGGCACGTGAATTTATGAATGATTGCGCCAGCCGCGTTAAAGGACGCATTCAAATAACGACAGACGGTCACAGGGTCTATATGGACGCGGTGGAAGATGCATCGGCGCAGATGTGGACTATGCGCAATTGCAGAAGATTTACGGCGCTTCGGATGAACCGGACACGCGCCACTCCCCGGCTGTTTGCATCGGCTGCGACATGAAAGTAGTAAGCGGCGACCCTGACCCCAAACATGTCAGTACCAGCTACGTTGAGCGTCAGAACCTTACGATGCGCATGGGGATGCGGCGCTTGACTCGGCTAACTAACGCGTTCAGCAAAAAGGTGGAGAATCATGGCGCGATGGTAGCGATTCATTTTATGTACTACAACTTTGGTCGGATTCATAAGACGCTGAGGATTACGCCAGCGATGGCCGCTGGATTGGCCGATCAGGTTTGGAGCCTAGAAGAAATCGTTCTTCTGGCAAACTGAGACACTACCGGGATTCATCCGCCCAAAGTGCGGCGAGGACTACCGGGGATGGCTCGAAAAGAATGGGAAGCCAAGGGGAGGACGCATGACGATAGTAGAGGGGTTAGAATAGCGGCCACAGGAGGACACAATGAGGACGACGCTCGGCAATCTGATGATCTTCCCGGTAATCGCGGCCACACTGATTGTGACATGGTGTACGGTGCCTACTGCTATTGCCCAGAGCGACTCCCCGAAAACTGAGAGCCAGCTATCGCCTCTGCCCAAAGTCGAGGATCTAGAGCAAGCGGCCAAAATGGTTCACGTGACTGTCGCGAAGTGCGAAGCGACTGCTTCCGCATTTGGCAGCTCTGCCACGCCGGAGCTAATAACATCTATAACCGATGACCGCCTTCACGAACTAAACCTGCTCGCCTTCGCGTGTATGCGATTAGGTGGAACAGGCGTCCGCTTCGGGTACACGCTAAAAACAGTTGTGGATGCGGCGTTTGCAGGTAATGCCATTACGACTGCGCTCGCAAATCAACACAGGGACACGGTCAAAGTCGCCAGCGATATGCTCGAAAAGGTAGTTAGTCACAACAACGAATTGGTGAACAGGTATAACGAGTTAGTGGAAAAATATAATTCGCTTCTCACCAAGACAAAAGCTACTGTCGCCTATGCACTCCAGCTGCAGCGGACTAGTGACCAGATGTACGCTATTGCAGTCCAAGCCTTGAACGAGGCTGGATATTCCCGTCCATCGATAGTTGTACCTGTCACTGTCGAGCGGACCGCGGTTTACGTGCAGCAATCGCCATTGAATTGCACAGCGCAAAGAATCGGCAATTTCACATACACGAATTGCTTTTGACGAGTACGTTCCGCAGGCTCGCTCGTTTGAATGCCTCAGTATAGAGGCAAATACTTATGTCGCGTCTTAGGCGGCAAGCCCATAGCCTCACGCAGCTTTTCTTCCTTGCGCAAGCGGCGGCGATTGGCGCCGACCCGCGCAGCCTTGTGAGCGGGATGTTTGCTCCCGGTGCGTCCCTGATCCCGGTAGAGCTCCTGCGTTCGCTGTCCAGCGAGCCTTGCCAACATTCTGCGGCCCCACTGGCTGCGCTGCTCCGGCGTAGTCCACGCGAGACGCCGTGCCTGCCCAATTAGGATCGCGTATCGCCAAGAAGGGAGGTTGCCTCGCCATCTTCGAACAAACTTTGCAAGCCAGCCCTCGGCACGCCAGCGCACATCCGGTGGCAGATCGTCAAAAAGGCGATCACGGACCTGTTCGGTCGGCGTTGAAAGCCCTCGATTCTCATTTAGCGGGATTCTAGCAGATACCTGAAGGCTAGGAGCCCTGGAATCCATTCCAGCCCGTTATGGTGCAGCCGGGCGAGCATAGCCCCAAAGTGTGGAGGCTGCCGTGAGTGATTCGGAACCAAAAGTTAGTACTTGCGGCCTCTTGCCGAAGATGTGTCACCCGGAATTGTGAAGGCGCCTTTTCCACCTTTGCTAAGGGCTAGTTATTGGTGAGTGAATTGCACAGGGGTTTAAGGGACTCCACGTTAGGCCCCCAAACGGTTTGAACTGAGGTGAAAAGTGAAAGTATTTGCTCTTTTTGTGCTAGTACTTACAGGACTAGTACCTACCCACGCGGATACGATTATAGACAACCTCGCCGGGATGCTGACCCAAGATTCCGTCTTGCCTCTTGCTCCTGGGGTAGCCTTGGAGCTGGCAACGAACATCTGGGACGCGCACGAGTCAACCCCGTATGCTCTGGTGGAGGCCGATTCGCTGACGCTGAGTTTTGAATCCGTGTTGCGAGCTATCAGCTTAGAGGTATGGCCCGGGGGGCCAACGGAGATAACAGACCCAATCAACACGCCTTACCCGTTCATTCAGTCCCAGATAGCGATAGATGACCGGGCGGCGGTAGCGTTCTATGTGAACGGGGTGCTGTGGCAGCCGGGAGATGTGATTAACTTCGGAGATGTGCCGGTAGTGACGCCGGAGCCTGCTACGCTTCTGCTGCTCACTGTGCCGTTATTGCTGGCGCTGATGCGCTGGGCGCAGATGAGCCTGCGGAAATTGTCGAGGCACTGACGCCGTCCGGAGTTGCGCGAATCGTCCTCTACCTGGCAAGCGTCCAAAGTGTATATGAGAGTGAGTCACCTACGCTGTTGCATGGTTCCCAATAGCGTTCTCATTTTCCAGGGCCGTCAAGCCAAGCGTCTAAGATTGGCACGCTGCTTGGTTCGATAACCGCTTGGGCATCAACTCGATTCGGCATTTGTAAAAACCTCAGCATCCCACTCCCGTGTTGTGTTGAGTGAAATTCAAGGCGGGTTCGACCTTCCGCAATGGGGTTCCCGCTTCGCTCTGACACCTAAAAAATTTGGTGCACAATTTGGTTCACACCCAGATCAAATCCCATCGTATTCAGTAGCAGACAGGGAATTCGTCGGATAGTACAAAACCCCAATAAACACGGCATGAATCATACATGGTGGCACTCAGTAGCAATCGCTCTGTTGACAACTGATAAGGGTGAGGTCGGTGGTTCAAGTCCACCCAGGCCCACCAGCCTTCGCTCAGCGTAGCAGAGCGAAGGCTGCCGCGCCGGAGCGATTCATGCGGAGGCGGGTCTCGCACTCACAAGCTTCGGCTCGGCGAGCCAGCCGAGGCCGGAATTTTTATGACCTACGTCTACATCCTTCAAAGCACCGCAAATCCAGAACGCCACTATGTCGGAGTTACAGCCGACTTACGCGCTCGCTTGCAAAAGCACAACGCAGGCAATGTGTCGCATGCCTCGAAATACTCGCCCTGGACCATCAAAACCTATATCGCCTTCACTGATAAGGAACGCGCTTTCGCATTCGAAAAATACCTCAAGTCCGGTTCGGGCAGAGCCTTTGCGAAAAAGCGTCTCTGATTCGACGGAAGAGCTGAATTCGTCACCCACAAATACCTTTTGGGCTGCAAATTTGGGCCCCGCAGAATGAAACAGCGAGTGCCTACAGTTTGTTGAGGCCGTCGAGCGCCGCGACTTTGTAAGCCTCTGCCAGCGTCGGATAGTTGAACACAGTATCGCGGAAATATTCGATCGAGCCGCCATACGCGAGCACCGCCTGGCCGATGTGAATAATTTCCGTCGCGCGCTGTCCAATAGCATGAACGCCCAGCAGCTTGCGCGTATTGCGATCGAACAATAGCTTCAGCATTCCGCTCTCATCGCCCAGCATCATGCTCTTCGCGAGTTCTTTGTATTTCGCCATGCCCACTTCGTACGGCACCTTCGCCTCCGTGAGCTTTTCCTCGGTTTGCCCCACCATCGAAATTTCCGGAATCGTGTAAATGCCGTACGGAAACAGCGCCGACATATTTTGTGAAGGCGCGCCGAACATATGGCAGCTCGCCAGGCGTCCCTGCTCCATCGAAGTGCTGGCCAGCGCCGGAAATCCGATCACGTCGCCCGCGGCATAAATGTGCGGCACAGTAGTCTGATATTCCGCATTGACGATCACTTTGCCTCGCGGGTCAGGCTGCAGCCCTGCCGCTTCAAGCCCAAGCTGGTCGCCATTCGCCTGCCGGCCCACCGCATAGAGCAACGCATTGGCCTGCACTTTCTTGCCGCTCTCCAGTTCCGCGAACACGCGATCGCGCTGCTCATCAAGTCCCACGCGCGTCACCTTATCGCCCAGCCGGAACGTCGTCCCCATCTGCCGCAAATGGTAGGCCAGCGCTTCGATAATTTCCCGGTCCACAAAATCGAGCAGCTGCGGCCGCTGATCAATAAGCGTCACCTCCACGCCCATCGCCGCCATGAACGACGTATATTCCAAGCCCACCACGCCCGCGCCCACAACAATTAATTCCCGCGGCAGGCCTTGCAGCCCGTTGATTTGATCCGTGTCAAACACGCGCTTGCCGTCAAACGGAATTTCCGTGTTCCCCGCAGGCCGCGTCCCGCACGCGATCAGGACGTGTTCGCCTCGAATAACGGTCTTGTCGCTCTCACCCTGAATTTCGACTGTGTGCGGATCGAGGAAATGCCCCATGCCCTGGTAAATAGACACCCCGTTCCGTTTCAGTTGCGCGCGGATCACGTCGGTCTCGCGTGCCACCACGCTTTGCACTCGAAACGCGAGATCCTTCACCGAAATATCGCCATTCCCACGATACGCATTGCCGTAAAACGATTTCACCGCCGATCCTGTTAGCTGAAAAATCGCCTCGCGCACGCTCTTGCTCGGAATCGTGCCGGTGTGGACGCACACTCCGCCCATCATCACCGTGCGGTCGATCACAGCGACGCGCTTGCGAAGTTTCGCCGCACAGATCGCGCCCTTTTGCCCGGCTGGACCGCTTCCAATCACTATTAAGTCAAAGTCTTGGTCACCCATAGGAGTTGTTTACTCTATCTCCGAATAAAATTACGCACAATGATTGATGCTTGGATGCGCGCGCAGCGAACAAATCTCGAGAAAACCGCCTCTTGGGAAGGGGTGGGCGAGGCGCGCCCGGAAGAAATTCTCCTACGGATATCTTACAGAATTGTGAACGCGGAGCGGCGAGAAAAACTGAACGCCGTGTCATTCCAGGCAGTATCAAATTCCACTCTGCCCATACTGCCCGGAACGACGCGGAACCTCGTTGAAACCCGAATTGAATCAAGTTTACGCAGCAGATAATCTATTTCGCGTTCGCGTCTGGCTGCAGCACTCCGAACACGTTTCCTTCCGTGTCCGTGCAGTAGGACAGATAGCCGACGCCAGGAACGGCCATTTTTGCGAGCGCAACCTTGCCGCCATTTTTCGTGATCGTCGCCACAGCATCGTCTACTGACGCAACGCTCACCGTGTTACACGTCCCTGCGCCAGGATGCTGCCGCCGCAAAATGCCTCCGTTGATCCCACGTTCGCCATCGGCGCCAGTCGTTACCAGCCAGTAGTCCTGCGGCCCTGACCATTTCTGAATCTGCCATCCGAAAGCCTTCTTATAGAATTCAACGGCACGCTCCGGATTGTCTGCCGGAAGTTCAAAATGAACGACGCGATTCATGCGAGATTCTCCTTTTGATTCTTATTTTGATCTCAACCGAACGATTCGGAATTTATGACTATCGCTAGGCTTTCGCCATTGTGCCTGCGGAGCCGCCATATTTCTGCGTCGCATAGCCTACGATCAACCCGACCAGCCCGCCCGGCAGCATGATCTGGAAGTAGTACCCTCCCTGCATGTGAGCCACGAAGAACGCCAGGAGCAGCCCCACTCCGAGTCCAAACAGAATGCCGAGCGCAAGTGAATGCACTTTCCTCGCGAAAAAGCCGATCAGAATTCCCGCGATAATCCCCTTGGTCGTCGAGCCCACAACAATACCGAGAAGCTGCGAACGCGCTGCCGGCGTAAACCAAGCCGTCAGCCCGTCGAAAATTCCCAGCACGCCGCCGAGGATCAATCCATATACCACTTTGTTCATCTCTGGCCTCCTAGCCGCCCATTCCGCGCTCATCCTTCTTTTAAACGCACAGCCGAATTCCTTTAGCGCCGCAGCCACAAAAGTAGTAAAGCTCGCACGATCAAGTAGGCCAGAACCAGCCCAATTGCCACTCGATAACGGTTCGCCCAGCGACCCGCCTTTTGAAATACGTTCTCGGGATAGGCTGAAACAGGGGAACCGTCCAGATATCGCGCGATATCGCTCGCAAGATCGCTCACCGACGCATAGCGATTGGCGCGATCTTCAGCCATAGCTTTTTGTGATATCGCTGCAACAGCTTTCGGAGCGGAGCCGGCCGCTGCAAGCGGCGCACTCTCATTCTTTAATCGCTCCACTCCAGCCGGCGGCTGCTTGCCAACCAGAAGGAACCGAAGAATTGCGCCAAGGGAATAAATGTCTGCGCGTTCGTCCAGACGATCAATTTCGCCCCGCGCTTGTTCCGGCGCCATGTATCCCGCCGTGCCTAGAACCGTTCCATGCTCGGTTTTCAATGGCTTCGTTTCTGCCGGCACATTTTGCGAGCTTTCCATAGGAGTCTCAGCGCGATCTTCCCGCGGCGGCGGGTCTTCGCGCAAAATCTTTGCTACGCCCCAATCCATCACCAGCACTTCACCGAATGGCCCCACCATGATGTTCTCCGGCTTCAAATCACGGTGCAGAATTCCACGCGCGTGAGCGAAAGCCACTGCTTCGCAGATACGTTGAAATATCCGCAGGCGATCCGGCAGAGCCTCGATTCGTTTCGCCAGTATGTCGAGCCGTTCGCCTTCAACGAATTTCATCGCATAGAACACGCGTCCATCGGCCAGCGTTCCCGCGTCATGCACCGGGACGATTCCGGGGTGTTCGAGCCGCGCGAGAATCTGGGCTTCGCGGAGAAGACGCGCGCTCAAATCCGAACGCAGTTCCGGCAAATCGAGAATCTTTAACGCGACGCGGCGTCCCAGCACGGAATCCTCGGCCAGGTAAACCGTCCCCATCCCGCCGCCTCCCACCCGCTCGATCAGTCGATAACGCGTCCCCGCAAGATCAGGCAGCGCACTCGCCGTTTGGAGCCGCGCGATCGCGTCATCGGACAGCCAGTTCATTCGGGAACCACTCCCAACAGCGCGCGCGCTTCGCGGCGGAATTCATCATCTGAAGCTGTCATTTCGCGAAGGCAATCGAGGGCGATGCGCCGAAATTCGCGGCGCGCAAAGGCGAGATAGTTCGTTACGTCGGTCGGCGCAATTTGGAATTCCTTGGCAAGCTCGGCATAGCTCGCTTTGCGGGCGCCGTCATCCTCCAGGTCGTAAATTTCAAACAGACGAAAATAAATCTGCTTCCCGAGGCTCTCGCATTCGTTGCGCAGCTTGTCAACCGCGATTCCGAAGAGACTGCGAATGAACTCTTTCTCAAGGAAGTCGTCCACTGATTCGGGCGAAGCGGCGAGTTGCAGATGAGGGCCGGCTCGTTGAAGTTCATTTTCCGCTGTGTCGAAATCCAGCGAAAGATGAGCCGCTCCGCCACCTCGTTTGAGGCGCTTCGCAGCTTTCGCTTCGTTGGCCACAAAGCGGTCGGCACAGATGCGCAAGAAGGTTTTCAGACGTGCTTTCGCCGGATCGAAATCGTCCAGATACTCCTTTTCAAAAAGCTTCGCAAAGAAATCTTGCGTCAGATCCTTCGCGTCTTCGTTCGATTTGCCCCAGCGGATGCGCACATATTTGTAGATCGGTTTCCAGTACGCGGCGGCAATCGCTTCGAGTGCCCGCGAGCGCTCCGCCGGATCATCGCTGCGCGCGGCCAGCACAGCGGACCAATGCGTAGCGGGAAATCGTCCGTTGGCTCCGCCTATCTTCGTATCTTCGGTCATTCGAACCTGTCCGTCGCGTGAACGATGCTAGGCCAGCGCAATCATATCGATTTCGATGCGAAAATCGCGCGGCAGGCGGGCGGCTTCGATTGTGGTTCGCGCGGGCGGATTCGCTGGGAAATAGCGCGCATAAACTTCATTCATCGCCTCGAAATCACTCATGTCTTTCAGGAAGACGCCTACGCGCACCGCGCGGTCCAGCGACGAGCCCGCCGCTTCGAGGATTGCTTTTACATTCTCGAGACATCGCGCCGTCTGCTCCGCTATTCCTCCATCGACAACACTTCCTGTGGCGGGATCGCCCGGGCCCTGCCCGGAAATAAAAATAAATCCGTTCGCCCTGATCGCCTGCGAGTAAGGACCGATCGCTTTCGGGCCTTTGTCAGTGGAAATCACTTCTCTCACGGCGCCTCCTGTCCTAGTTGAACGAATCAGAGAATCTTGGATGGTTAAGGACGCGATTCGTTAGCGGGCTGATATCTTGCGCGAAAATCTTTCGGGATTCCCAATTCGTAAAGCCACGTTCGGAAAAACTCCGCCAAATCTTTGCCGCTTTCCTGCTCGATCGCAGAACGGATTTCGTTGTATCCGACCTGCTGGCCACGAAGCAGAGTAACGATTCGCTTAAGCGCCGCGCGCACCGGCGCTTCCCCGCATTTATCTTCGAGCGCGATGAAAAACAGAGGCGCTTTCGCAAGGCTGATGGCGCGCTGTTCGGGTGGATCAGTGAGTTTCGCGGTACCAAGCGAAATTTCGACTGCTTTCTTCGAGGCCTCATCATACGCGCGCAAATATCCCACGATGCGCTGGCGGCGACCGGCTTCGCCTTTACTCGCTTCGTCGATAACAATCGTCGCGTATTCGGGAAGCCCTTCGCCGAGGCCCAATGCGGCAAACGGCGCGGGATAAATCTGCTGCCCGAACCAATCGTGCGCGATCGCGTGCGTCACCTTATCGACAAATTCCTCGCTGTTGATTCCCAACGCCAACGCCGCGGTGCTGACCAGCGCTCCACCAGGAAACGCCGCGGCTGCCAGACCTGTCTCGCCGCTCAAATGATTGCGCAGTTCTGGTGACTCCAACACGTGTGGGCCGTTGATATTCTTGTCGAGCGCGCCAAAATCATTTTGCATCACGTTCCATGCCGCTTCGATTCGTTGAGCGCTTGTGACGGTGTCATTTTTAAGTGGATCGAGCGTCCAGAACACAACTGAGTTATTTCCGCGCTGCGACGAAGATGCTTCAACGTACTGTCCGCCCACCGCGAACGGTGCGAGGTCTTTGCTGCGCACCATGTATCGAGTTTCCATCTGATCGCGGAGCTTTTTTGCGCCAACTTTCCTGCCTCGCGAGAGCAGTAGAAAATTAGCGGGCGTCCGAACCGTAACGAGTGTGCGGTCTGGGCGCTTTGGAAATGGCGACAGCGCGTGGTCGGGCGGCTGAAGGACCGCGAACCAGCCGCCAAATCCAAGGCTGAAGGATTTTGGGCTCAAGGTGATTCGAGAACCTGAATCGTCTGGCGAGCGCAACACATATTCGATCAGCAGGTCGCGTTTCTGCTTTTGCTCCCACGTGGATTCGAGCGGGATGCGAAGGGTGTGCGGATGATCGTATTGAAGCTCCGTTGGCAGCGGAACCGCGTTTACTTCGTGTCCGTTTACCTCGACACGCAGATCGTTCATGCCAAACTTTTCCACCGGAACAACCACGTCAATGAAATTCAGTTTCGACGCACCGGAATTCACCAGCGTGAACTGGCCGCGAATCTTCAGCTCCGGCGCTCCGCTGGAAACGAATTGTATTTCGCGCGACTCTTTGCTGATGGCGTAGCCGGGAGCAAGCGGTACCGTGCAAGCGGCACTCGAAATCACAATTGCGATGGCTGCGAGTGGCGCGAGGCGCGAATGGAATGCGGCGCGGGACAAGATGAGTGATTCTAACGGGCGGATGGCGTTTGGAGAAGTCCGAAACGCGTCGCGCATCCGGTGTTAGGTTCCGGCGAACTTACGAAGAATGTCCTTGTCGGTAGCCCGATGCTTGCGCATCGCAAGAATTTGGTTCGTCGCTGAATCGGGAATGCCGCGCTGTTCCAGTTCGAGAAGCGTAGATTCGCGGAGCCCCGAATTTTTCAGCTTGCCGAGCGAAAGGCCGGAAAGTGACGGCGTGCCCGCCGCTTGATGCTTCGCCATTTCGAGAATGATTGCATCGGAAAGCCCGGCGAGCCGCACCACTTGAAATTCGCCGGCATCGAGTCCGAGCTGGTCCATTCGAGCAAGCTCGAGAATGGTGTTTTCGCGCACTCCCGCCTTCACGAGACCGGCTACTGCTTCGCCGGCTGCGAACGGTTTGCCGCGCTGATGATAAATCTCGACGATGCTAACGCACGAGTCGTCAGAAAATCCTGCGCTGCGCATCTTGGAAATTTCCGGAATTTCTTCGGGCGTGATTTTCAGAGCTTCGAGTTTTTTGATCGAAGCGTAACCGACGCCGGCCGCATCGAGAGGCTTCGTGTCGAGAGGCTGAAAATGCTTGCAGGCTGCTGCGATCAGTGAAAGCGCGGCCACGAGGCAAAGCAGCGACGACCGCTTAAACATTGTAGACGCGCTCGATGTCAAAAACTCCCGGGATGCGCTTGATCGAGCTTAATATGCGTTCGAGCTGCTTGCGGTCGTGAACATCGAGCGCCACTTCCATGCGTGCGTGCAGCGCTTCGCCGCCGCTCTCAAAGGTGCGGATGTTCGCGCCGGTATCGCTGATTGCGCTGGTGATACTGGCGAGAATTCCGGGACGGTCCTCGGTGAAAATCCGCAAGCGAACCGGGAACGTCGCTTGCGTGGTGCCGGCCCACTCCACTGGAATCCGCCGTTCGATTTCGTACAAGAGGTTCTGCACGTTGGGACAGCTCTTACTGTGCACGGCAATGCCGCGGCCGCGCGTCACGTAGCCGATGATGTCGTCACCGGGTATCGGCGTGCAGCACTTCGAGCGATACACCATCAAGTCATCGTGGCCGCCGCGCACTACGATCGCGCCTTCATTCATGCCCAGCATGCGCTTGACGGTCGAAACGATCTTCGGCTGTTTGTCTTCGCCGGGCTCAGCGATTGGCTGTCCGGTAGCCTTGGCGAGCACCTGGCGGGCGGACCATTTTCCGTAGCCGAGGTCGGCGTAGAGATCTTCTACGCGCCCGCAGCCGTAGTCGGACGCAACGCGCTGCCAGTCCTCATCGGAAATTTTCTTCAGCGTGATATTCGCTTGACGCGCTTCCTTTTCGAGAAGCCTGCGGCCAACGTCCGTGGCTTGCTCGCGCTCATGCAGGTTAATCCACTGCCGTATTTTGCTGCGGGCGCGCGAGGTGTGAACGAAGGTCAGCCAGTCGCGTGATGGCTCGTGTCCTTTTTGAGTGAGAATCTCGACCACATCGCCATTGGCCAGCGCGTGCCGCAACGGCACGAGCGCGCCATTCACTTTGGCCCCGCTGCACTGATTGCCGACTTCCGTGTGAATCGCGTATGCAAAATCGACAGGCGTCGCGCTGCGCGGCAGAACGACGACGCGCCCTTTCGGCGAGAACGTATAAACTTCTTCAGGATAGAGGTCCACACGCAGCGTCGAGAGAAATTCGCTTGGTTCCTCCATTTCCTGCACCCACTCGATCAATTGGCGCATCCAGACGATGCGCTGGTCGTCGGCCTGTGAGGCCGCGCCGCCATCCTTGTATTTCCAGTGCGCTGCGACGCCCTGCTCGGCGATGCGATGCATTTCCTGGGTACGAATCTGCACTTCGAAGGGCTGGCCTGCGTGGATCACAGTGGTGTGCAGCGACTGATACAGGTTGGGCCGCGGCATCGCGATGTAATCCTTGAAGCGGCCTGGAACCGGCGGCCAGATCTGGTGAATCACACCAAGAGCGGCGTAGCAATTCTTCACCGTGTCGGTAATCACGCGCAGCGCGAGCAGATCGAACACCTGGTCGAGTGTGCGTTGCTGCTTTTGAATTTTCAGGTGCAGCGAATAGAGGCGCTTGATGCGCGCCTGCACTTCGGCGGGGATGCCGCTTTCGATCATCTTGCTGCGGACGGCGTCCTGCACTTCGTGCAAAAACTTGTCGAAGACTTTTTGCTTGGTGCTGATTCTCTTCTGGATGTCGAGAAACGATTCGGGCTCGAGATAGCGGAACGCCAGGTCTTCGAGTTCGCCGCGAATCAAGCCCATGCCAAGCCGGTTGGCCACAGGCGCATAGATATCGAGCGTTTCGCGCGAGATGCGCTGCTGCTTTTCGGAATCGAGGAATTGCAGCGTGCGCATGTTGTGAAGCCGGTCGGCCAATTTGATCATCACGACGCGCACGTCATTGACCATGGCGAGCAGCATCTTGCGGACGTTCTCGGCCTGCCGCGCTTCCGGAGCGAGAAGATCAAGCCGGCTGATTTTCGTGGCGCCTTCCACTAGCCGCGCAACGTCGGCCCCGAACATTTCGTCAATTTGCGAAAGCGGAATTTTGGTGTCTTCGACGACGTCATGCAGCAACGCGGCGCACAATGCGGTGACATCAAGCCGCATATCCGCCAGCAGGTGCGCTACTTCGACCGGATGCGAAAGGAACGGCTCGCCCGAGAGCCGCGTTTGCGTCTTGTGCTGCTCGGCGGCGAAATCAAAGGCGCGGCGAAGAAGTTCGAGGTCATCACCGGGCCGGTTCCGGCGCACCTTGTCCATCAGCTCGACAAAGCGCAGATCGACGGTACGCCTTGCGGCTGGGGAAATCGACGATTTCGGGGCCGGTTCCATAGGTGATTGCCCGATTAATCTGGGGCTATTTTAATCGAGTCGCTCGAGTTTGGAGGCAGATTTGTGGCGCAGTTCCGTACTAGAACTGTCGCGGCGGGATGCAAACGCAGCGGCTGCGAAAACGTCGTTTTGTAACGATTAGAAATTGGTTGCTCCTTTTGTTTTCAGCGGTTTACGGCAAATTCTAATCGCGGTGTAACGATTAGAAATTCGTGGCTCGTCGCCGGGTAAGAGCCGTTTCCCACTGTCGCGTCCGGCCATCTTCCGTGATACCTCCATGGTGACGGTAGCATAGATGTAACGCAGCTTTCAAGAACTAGTACCTGCCTATCCTTTAGCCGGGCTAGGTCCGCTAACAGGACGCCGACGGAGTCCATCCGCCCCACAACTTGTCGGCCACGAAGATCACTGTACTGAATTCAATATCCCCAAGTTCGGCAGCCTCCTAGATAGTCTTTTTCGAGAGGCTCGCCGATTACCTCTGCCCGTAGTTCCCAGATGGTGCAACCGAGTTTCTCGATGTCTATCGGATAAGGCTTCTTCTTCTGCCGGGCTAGGAACGGTTGAAAGTTCACCAGCATAATTTCCTTTTTCGCTGTGCCTTGACCGACGGTGATTGCCCACTCGCTTCCAAAGTCCTTGTTTCCCTAGAAACGTTCGTACTTACTATCCCAGTTCTGCATTCTTACAGGGGAAAGGAACTCTTGGAGTTTGACCACTTCTGCTGACGGAATCTGTGCCTGCTTGAGAACCAAATTCCTAAAGTCCACTCTTCTCGTCGGGTGTGCTTCAGCGGATCCGTCTGAGAATACCCGGAGGTAGATTAGGGTTTCTGTCCGACTGACGTCGTGGGTTGTCAGAACCACTTCTAATACTCGAGTCTTTTCGGAGCCTTGAGACACAATCGGATTCGGGACACCGATAGCCATGAAGAGCGCGAACAACCAAGAAAAACCCTTCATCCGACACCATCCTATAGTTGGCGTGCGGCCACTCATATGTATAGACACCGCAGGCCGATTTCGAGTCTAGGGTAGATCGTGGTTGGACCAGAAATTTAGGAGTCCATCGACAGGCTATTTCGTAGCCGGGGATTGGATGTGCGTCAGCGCCTTTCTACGAACTTGAATCTCCTTCATCGTCACTGGGGCCAATACAAGCAAGCCGAAAAGAACGAAGACGAGGCCGGCTTGCCATTCCTCTGGCCACAACCGCCATATGTAGGCACCTATTGCGGAAACCGACGCACCGAGAAGGCATATGATCAAAAGGAGAAGTCGTTGCCCTATTGAAGTAAAGGGAGGTGTGACATCTGACGGAGCCCTGACCGGAGCAACGAACCAAACTGCGAACTGCTGTCCGCGCCAAAGAAATATGCCTATCCAGAAACAACCGAGAGCTGTGAAGCCTGCTCGGAGGAGCCAAATTCCAAAACCAACACCGACTAGCGCCATCATTATCAAAGCCAAGATTTGCCATCGACGACTGCTGACCATGTAATCCCCTAATGAGGCGTTGTATCAAGTTACAGCATAGGTTAGGTCGGTTTAGCCGTCGCCTGCTCGGAAGTACAGCGTTTCGATACGAGCAAGGCATAAGGATCTCGACCCGCCTCAAACGCATAAGCGCCGTTACCGGACCAAACATTCATTGACGTTTGTCGATGAATCAAGTAGGCTCAAATGCGAGCAGGAATTGAGAGGCGACCGATTCGATGGCGCAGAAGACAAATTGCACGACAGATTGTGCGAATGGCGGCGGGGAGTGCTGCAGGACAGATGCAGGGCCGAAGCTGAGCCGCGGGCGGGCGCGGGAGTATGCGGGATGGTTTAAGGCGCTGGCCGACCCGACGCGGATTCGGATTTTGAATCTGCTGGCGGCGAATCGCGGGGCGGTGTGCGTGTGCGACATCGTGAAGCATTTCCCGATCGGGCAGCCGACGATATCGCACCATTTGAAGATTTTGCGGGATACGCGATTCGTGCAGTCGGAGCGGCGCGGGACATTTATGTACTACCGCGTGAACCGGAATTGCCTGGGTGAGTTCCCCAACGCGGCACGACTAATCATGGATGTTTAACCAGCCAGGAACGGCATTTGCGGATATTTTTCGTGCATAACATCGAATATCGTCAATATTCAATGGATCCTACCTATTCAATGAGCCGAGGAGGAAGCGATGGCGAATGAAAGTATCAAGGACGTTGTGAAAGCGAGATATGGCGAGGCGGCTAAGCGTGTGGTACAGAATTCCGGGGGCAAGTCCGCGGAGGGAGCGTCGGAGTGTGGGTGTTCAACAGCTGCGACTCCCTGCTGCGATCCGATCTCAGGCAATCTCTACGCGACCAACCAGGTGGCAGGGTTGCCGGCCGATGCGGTGGCTGCTTCGCTTGGATGCGGAAATCCCACGGCGCTGGCGCAGTTGAATGCTGGAGAGACGGTGCTCGATCTGGGATCGGGCGGCGGGATTGACGTGCTGCTTTCCGCGAAACGGGTGGGACCAAGGGGAAAAGCATACGGTCTCGACATGACCGACGAGATGCTGGCGCTGGCGCGAGAGAACCAGCGGAAGGCGGGAGTGGAGAACGTGGAATTCCTGAAGGGCGAGATCGAAAACATACCGCTGCCGGAAAATTCGGTGGATGTGGTGATTTCGAATTGCGTGATCAATTTATCGGGCGACAAAGACCGCGTGTTGCGAGAAGCATTCCGCGTGCTGCGGCCGAGCGGACGATTCGCGGTTTCCGACGTGGTGGTGCGCGGAGCCGTGCCCGCCGAGATTCGACGGAGCGTGGAGTTGTGGGTGGGTTGCGTGGCCGGCGCCCTCGACGAATCGGAATACCGGACGAAGCTCGCTGCGGCAGGATTCGCAGATATTGAGATCGAGCCGACGCGTGTCTACAGCGTGGCGGATGCGCGGCAATTCCTTACGACGCAGGGGATCGACGTGGATGCAATCGCGCCGCACGTGGAAGGCAAGTTCGCGAGCGCGTTCATTCGAGCAAAAAAACCAGCGATCGCAAAGAGCGGTTCGGAACAGCCGTGCTGCGGGTCATCCTGTTGCGCAGCGAAGGACTAATAACCAAGGACTACTGACAATGACCGGACACTACAATGTACTTTTCTTATGCACGGGGAATCGTGCGCGATCGATTCTGGCGGAAGGAATTTTGAATCACAAAGGGAAGCCGCGGTTCACCGCTTATAGCGCCGGGAGCCATCCGCATGGCGTCGTCCATCCGTTCGCGATACGCCAGCTGCAGAAGGCCGGAATTTCAACCGATGGATTTCGCAGCAAGAGCTGGGACGAATTTGCGGCTCCCGGCGCGCCAAGAATGGCCTTCGTGTTCACGCTTTGCGATTCGGCAGCCAAGGAGGCGTGCCCGTTGTGGCCTGGCCAGCCGATGACGGCGCACTGGGGAATTCCCGATCCAGGAGATGCGGGGGAGGACGAAGGGAAGCTGGAGCGCGCGTTTCGCGACGCATTCGTAACGCTCGACCGGCGGATCGGATTGTTCCTCAGCTTGCCGCTTGCGAGCCTCGACAAGCTGGCAATCAAGCGAGAGATCGATCGGATCGGGCAAAAGTGAAAGCGTCGTTCGGACGGCGGTTGGCGGCGGAATTTCTGGGAACCGGATTTCTCGTGGCGACGGTTGTCGGCTCGGGAATCATGGGAGAACGCCTGGCGGGCGGCAACGTGGCGATCGCATTGCTCGCGAACACGATTGCGACAGGCGCGGCGCTTGTGGCGCTGATATTGGCGTTTGGTCCGATATCGGGCGCGCACTTCAACCCAGTGGTGACGCTGAGCGATGCTATCGAGGGCGGCATGCGCTGGAAGGAAACGCCGGGCTACATCGCGGCGCAAGTGCTGGGAGCGATGGGCGGAGCGGTGGTCGCGCACGGCATGTTCGCTCTTCCAGTCGTTTCACTCTCGCAACATGCGCGAAGCGGAGCGGCACAAATTTTCAGCGAATTCGTAGCGACGTTCGGATTGATGTGCGTGATCTGGGGATGCGCGAAACGGCGGCCGGATGTGGTGGCATTCGCGGTGGGCGCGTACATCACAGCAGCATACTGGTTCACGGCGTCGACATCGTTCGCGAATCCTGCGGTGACAATTGGCCGCGCTTTAAGCGACACATTTGCGGGCATCCGGCCGCAGGATGTGCCGGGATTCATCCTGGCGCAAATCGGCGGAGGCTTCGCCGCAACTCTTATCTTTCGCTGGTTCCGGACTGAACCGCAGACGATCGCTCGACAAACTGAACCCAACTAAAAACCGAACCCAACTGAACTTCGAGAAGGCCGGCATCATTTCGCGGCCGGCGCTATGGCCGGCGCCGAAGATGAGGTGACGTCGAAAACGTAGCGCACCGTGAGGAGCCCCGTGTGGCTATTGTCGAGGCGAACGCTCTCGTCGAGTTGCTTGCCATCGGGCGTGAGTTCGTAGGTGCGTGTGATTCTGCCGCCGTGCAGGCCTTTTTCTTCGGAGATGAGGCGCGCTCCTTCCCAGTGCGCGGATGATTCCTGATAGTTCGCATCCTTGGATTTTTGCGGGTGGCGGTTGTCGGTCAAGTAGATGCGCTTGCGGCCCTGATCGTCGGTGACGTCCACTTCACCTTCCTTCTGCACGAAGCTGAGTGACGTGGCCGGCTCAATCAGATCCTGAAGCTGCTGGCGATCTTCGTAGTTGGTCGGGTCGCCCATGCCTCCGCGCCGCCCAGAGGGACTGTTGCTGCCTCCATTGCCCGGTCCATTGCCCGGGTAAGGCGAACCACCGCCGGGATATGGAGAATTGGTGGGCCGGCCGTAAGGACCGTTGCCACCGCCATTGCCGGGATAGGGACCGTTTCCACCGCTGCCTGCATTCGGATTGTTGCTGGCGCTGCGATTCCGCGCCTCTTCGATTTTTTGGTGAACGTCGTCGCTTTCGTCGGGATTAATTCTCCACGCTCCGACCAGATTTTCTTTCTTCTGCGGCGGATATTGCTTCACCGGCGGAGGAGGCGGCGCTAAAGAGCCATCGGACGATTGCGAATCTGAGGCGGGACGATGAATCGGCCCCGGCGCAGCTTG
Source organism: uncultured Acidobacteriota bacterium (assembly GCA_963721825.1). GTDB lineage: Bacteria > Acidobacteriota > Terriglobia > Acidiferrales > UBA7541 > Palsa-295. The sequence goes on from CAVRLE010000012.1 coordinate 21,866, forward strand.
CGCGTGAAGGGATGTGGGCGAGGCGATCCAGGCGCACGCCAGGAAGCCGGCCGCGATCAGGGTCTTGGTTAGGAGTTCACTAGAGTTGCGCTTCATTCGTTCCCTTAATATCTAATATCGCGAATCTCTAATATCGCGGCCTGTGAACTCAGCCGCACCCAGTCTAAAGGATGCGGGCGCGAAGCGAAAAGATGTCAGGGCATCGAACGTGCGCGGCACCTTCGAATCATTGAGTAGGCGCTTACCGATTTGCATTCGAATATTTCTCAGCGCCTTTTTCCACCGGGTAGCCCTTCTCCACCCAGTCCGACGCGAAGTCATGCGGCAGAACTAGAACGCGCAAATTCGCAAAGCCCAAATCGCGAAGCGCGGTGAAAGCCGGACGAAGGTTGGGGCAATGATCGAGCGGACAGCAGCCGCAGTAAACGACCAGGCTCGTGTTGCGCGGGAGGCCTTGCGCCCATCGTTTCAGATCGGCGAGTCCCTGCTCGGACTGCGCGGCGCCATGAAACACCGCACCCGGCACGTGAGCGCCCATATAAAGCGGGCGAAAACCGACGCACACGACAATCGGTTTCGCGGCGCTTTTTGATTCGCCGGATTCGCCTTTCGATAGGCCGAGTTCTTTGACGAGATCCGAGGGCTCAATCGTTTGCGACGCTGACCAGGGATCGGATGTAACGGGCGACGCTGCAATCATCGATCGACCGGCGCCAGTTAGAGGTGCAGAGAAATATCCCGCTGCCAGAATCATCGCGGCGAGGAACATGGCAATGCCTAGAAAACTCGCGAATCGTGCTCCTCTTTCGCCCGACATTAACTTGCCTCCGTGCCGCAAAAAAATACGGCGGGCTTTTGGAGCCCGCCGTTTAGTTTATCTTACCGGTGGCGAAGATTCGAAAAACGACCGCTGCTACGTAGTCGGGGCCGCGGTCATTTTCTTCTGCTTGATGGCCTTCACCTTGTCGACCAGATCGTCTGCCATTTTCAGATCGTTGTTGCGAGCGTCAGCAGTGGGCTCCATGTCCGCTTTCTGGCGATAGAGCAGGTTCAGATAGGCCATTGCGTCGTCGTATTCCGGACGCCGGTCTACTGCCATCTGTAGGTTCTTGATACCCTCGTCCACGGTGGCGCCAAATCTCTGCTGGAACTGTGCGGCCAGAGCGGGCGGCATCGGGTCGGTATCCTTGATCTGTTTCTTCGCGGTTTTGTTGTACTCCTCCCGCATATCTTTGTTGCCGCGGTAGGCCAGTGACCAATCGATCACGCCAATCCAGTAGTAAGGCTCTGGATCCTGTGGCTTGAGAGCGATGTGGCGCTGGTGGTATGTCTTCGATTCTTCCAACTTCTTCGCATCGAACGGGGTGCCGCCCATGTTGTAAACAATCGAGCCGATACCGTCGATGGCAGACAGATTGTTGGCATCCTTGTCCAGCACCTGCTGAAATTCCGCAATCGCCTGTTGGCCCATGCGGACGTTGTCGTCCGAAGGCGCGCCCGGAATGTACTGGTTTGCGTAGGCGGTGGCCAGGTATAGGCGGGCGTTCGTCAGGCTTGGATCGAGATCCTTGGCCTGCTTGAAATCTTCGACGGCGAGATCGAATTGGCCGCCTTTGAAGGCTTGTACACCTTTATTCAGTTTGTCTCGCGCGCGAAGCTTGTCGCAACCTGCTCCCGAGGCGAGCGCCGCAATAACGGCGGCGGCCAAAAGAATCCCTGTGTGGGGCTTCCGCTGCATCCCTATCTCCTTGACGATGGGCTGCGCCGGGCAGAGAAATCTTGGCCCGGCGTTCAGACGTTCACGAGGAAACGAACTACTGGCCCGCTTCCACCTTAGCAGTGATGAGCCCGACTTTCTCGATGCCCGAGCCGCGCATGATATCGATAGCGCGAGCGACTTGGGCGAATTCGACGTCGTCGTCGCCCTTGACGAACGCCACCTTCTCGGCGCGCTGCTTGAAAATATCTTCCAGGCGCGGACCGAGCTCGTCCCAGGACGTCTTATCCTGGTTGATCATCACGTCTCCGCCCGCGGTCACCTGAACGACGATCGTCTTCGCCAGCAACGCCGGATGCTTCGTGAGTATTCGGCGGCGCCGGCTGAGGAACGAGAGCGTCGAGACCGTGCGGAGTCGTCGGCGTGATCACCATGAAAATGATGATGAGCACGAGAAGCACGTCGATCAGAGGAACGATGTTCGGTTCGGACATCGCACCTTTTTTTCCACCAACTGCCATCCCCATAGAGAAACTCCTTGAACGCCCCTCAGCTAGTCCGTGCCGCCGGCTGCGCCCGGTGGCGGCGGAGGAGGCGCTCCGCTCTTTGGCGGATTCTTCTCGGTCAGCAGACCGAGGTTATCGACGCCAGCCGAGCGAACTTCGTCTACGGCCTTCACCACATCGCCATATTTCGCGCGGGCATCGGACCGAACGAACACGGTCTTATCCAGACGATTGGAGATCAGGTCTTTGACGTGAGTTGGTAATCTCGGACGAGCGACGATCTGCTTGCTCCCGAGATACATTTTGCCGTCGCGCGTCACAGCCAGGATGATCGCGTCATCCTTGTCGGCGTTTTGCATGTCTGTCGGCGTTATTCACCTTGGCCATGTCCACCGACACGCCTTTCTGCAACATGGGCGTGACGACCATGAAGATGATGAGCAGCACCAGCATGATGTCCGCCATGGGAATCACGTTCGGCTCAGCCATCACCGGAGGTGCTTTGGGTTTGTAAGCCATGTGTTACTTCTTTCCGCCTCGACGAGTAATGAAGTAGTTGATCAGCTCCATCGAGGAGTTGTCCATCTCCACGTCGAATGCTTCGACTTTGTTTGTGAAATAGTTGAACGTCCACACCGCCGGCACGGCTACGAGAAGACCGAGAGCGGTGGTGACCAGGGCTTCAGCGATACCGCCGGCGACCGCCGATAGACCGGTTAGCCTTCGATGCGCGAAATGCCTTTGAACGCGTTGATGATGCCCATCACGGTGCCGAACAATCCGACGAATGGAGCCGTCGAACCGATGGTGGCGAGACCGGAGAGGCCGCGCTTCATTTCGGCGTGAACGATGGCGACCGAGCGCTCGAGACCGCGCTTTGCCGCTTCGATCACTTCCTCATCGCTCACTTGCGCCGACGCCGCCTGGAACTCGGAGAGTCCCGTGGCGACTACCTTGGCGATGTGGCTCTTCTTGTTGCGCTCGGCAATCGAAATGGCTTCGTCGAGCTTGTTGTCCTTCAGCGCGCCGGCCACCTGCTGCACGAATACGCGGGACTGCTTGCGCGCCGCGCTGTACATCAGTGCACGGTCAATCATGATGCCCACCGACCATGCGGACATGATGAAAAGAATTGCGACGACGGTCTTAGCCGGGTAGCCCATGTTGTGCCACATGGTCACCAGATCCCAGCCTACTTCCGGCTGGCCTTGAAAGATCACACGCATTTGCCCACAGTAAAGTCGAAAACATAGAGTTGCTCCTCCTCCGTTTCTCTCAACGATCGACGGCAGCCCAGATTCTGCCGGTCGTCAATTCTCTTCAAACCGGCTCCGTCCCCCCAAGCGCAGGGCTGAGCCGAGCCCTGCTTAACCGCCTAATGTAAATACGACGGAAATCGTTGTGTCCACTTCCACCGGATCGCCATTCAGCTGCGTTGGCTGATACCGCCACTGCTTCACGGCATCCATCGCTGACTTCATCAGTAGCGGAGGACCGGAAACGATACTGAAGATCTTCGATCGAGCCGTCCTTGGCGATGACGGCGTGAAGAACCACTGTGCCGGAGATGTGCGCCATTTTCGCGATCGGAGGATAGACCGGCATAATTTGCCGGACCATCTTCGCGGCTTGCACGTTGCCGCCTACGCGGATGCGCGCAGGGGTCGCCTTCGGTGGAGGCGGCATATTCGAGCCTACGCCTCCGATAATTCCGCCGAGAACGCCGCCAGCAGAACCACCCGCAACTCCGCCAGGAACGCCGCCCGTGACGCCCACGGAACCAACATCCGGCGGCAACTCTTCTTCCTTAATCATTGCCACTTTCTTGGGGATCACTGTGGGAGCCATCATCTGCCCATTGTGAATCAGCCGCACCACCGGCTTCACCACGCGCTGAATCACCTGTGCAGGGGGCGGTGGTGGCGGCGGCGGCGCCGGCGCTACCAGGAACGTGGTTAGCGTTTCCTTCGGTAGGGCTTCCGTATAGATCAGAGGGATCAGAATCATCACAATCAGGATCGCCACCTGCACGGCGCTGGAGAGCATCACCGTCCACCAGGTGTTCGTCTGCTTCGGATTCGCACTGGAGACTACAAGATCGTCAAACATGACAACTACCTCCTTGCGGCTGCCGCCACGCGCTTTTCGGCTGCGGATCCGGCGCTAATGGCAGCTCCCTGACCCCGGTACTTATTCCAAACCACAACGATAGGGGCTGCGATTCCGAAACTGGAGTACGTTCCTACCACAACTCCCACCACCATGGCAAAAGCGAAAGCACGGAGCACCTCCCCGCCCATGAGATACAGAACCACCACGGTCAGGAAAGTTAGGCCGCTCGTTAGAATGGTACGAGAAAGAGTTTGATTGATGGATTTATTCACGATCGCCGCGAACGGTTCGCGCCGCATCAACCGCAGATTTTCCCGCACGCGGTCGAAAATCACGATCGTGTCGTTCATCGAATAGCCGACCAGGGTGAGCAATGCCGCAATCACCGTCAGCGAAATCTCGTAATGAAAAAGTGAGAAGAAGCCCAGGGTGATCAGCACGTCGTGGAAGACGGCGATTACCGCGGCAGCTCCGTAGATCCACTCAAACCTGAATGCAATATATACCAACATACCCAGCAACGCATAGAGCGTAGCGAGCACCGCCTGGCGCCGTAGCTGAGCACCGACCTTGGGGCCGACAATCTCCACATTTCGGATCGTGAAATTGCCCAGAGAGAAGCCGCTGGCCAACGCATTCACCACCTGCGGGGTAACCCCTGGCGCGCTCTTCAATTCATCGAAGCTCGTCACGATGCCGCCCTGATCCTTATCGCGGGCATCTATCAGCCGTTGGGCCAGCTCTTTGTAACGATCGCCGGCATTCGTGCCCAGAGTCAGCGGGTCTTTCGTGACGAGGTAATCCGCAAGCGCCGGTGCGGTGATGGAATTAAAATCTTGTTTCCCGGAGGTATCGGTCCCAAAAGTCTTGTGCAGTACGCTGAGAATTGCATCCTTGCCCGCATCGAGCGACTCATCGCCCGTGCCCTTTTGCTCGAGGCCGATCACCACGTCGCGCTGCGAGGCCGAGTTCCCGATATCGCTGATCGATTGAATGGTGCTATTGGCTAGACCGGCTGACTGCAATCCCTTTCGAATCTGATCGATCGGCGGCGCTCCTGCGAACCGCACATACACCAGCGTGCCGCCACGGAAGTCGATTCCGTACCTCAGTCCCCCATTCTTCAGAATCGAGGCCCATCCCACCGCCAAGAGAACCAGCGATAGGGTGACGAAGTACTTCGCCTTCCCCATCCAGTCGACGTTTACGCCCTTAAAAAATTCCATCGAGTCCTATCCGTGTTTATTGGACACCGTGTTGCCGGGGATTGTTCCATTCTTTCCCGGCTTGCCTTTGGCCCAAATACCACTAAATACTTAGTTCCGCCTGGCGTTCCATGTGCGTCAGGTGGTAATCGAAAATGGCTCGCGAGACGTAAATCGAAGTAAATACGTTGGCGAGCAAACCTATAACTAACGTCACCGCAAACCCTCGCACCGGCCCGGTTCCAAACAGAAACAGGAAGATGGCCGATACGATGGTCGTTACGTGCGTGTCGATGATCGTCAGAAACGCGCGATCGAAGCCGAGCGCCACAGCGGATGCCGGCGCCTTGCCGTTCCGCAGCTCTTCTCGTATGCGCTCAAAAACAAGAACGTTCGAATCCACGCCCATGCCGATAGTCAAAATCACGCCGGCAATGCCCGGAAGCGTCAGGACAGCCCCCGCGTAGGCCATGAAAGCGATCAGTATGATCAGGTTCAGTATCAACGCCACAACTGCATTGACACCGCTCAGCCGGTAATAGATCACCAGAAAAATCATCACCACGACCAGGCTCGCAATCGACGCGCGAACGCCCTGGCGGATCGAATCAGCGCCGAGCGATGGGCCTACTGTGCGTTCTTCGAGATATTTAATCGAAGCTGGAAGCGCGCCGGCTCGCAGCACAAGCACCAGGTCCTGCGCAGCATCTTGCGAAAAGGATTCGATCATTCCGGAATCGTCGATGCGCCCGTTGATCGTCGGCGCTGAGTACACCTGATGATTCAGGACGATCGCCATCCGGTGTTGTAGGTTGGCTTCAGTAAAAGGACCGAAGCGGCTGGCCGCCGCGGTAGAAAGTTTGAAATCCACTTGATACTGCCCCGGAAAATTCGAGGCGGGGCTGATGCTCTCGCTGCGCAGGTCCTGTCCCGTCACGATGGGAGCGCGATTGAGAATGTAATACACCGTTTGTGACGGTTGACCGGGCTGAGCGCTCGATTTGCCCGGAACAATTTCCGTGCCCGGTGGTAGAACGCCGCCGTGCCCAGCGAGTGCGGCCGCCTCAGATGGATATGTCTGCTCGTCGACCACAAGGTTCAACGAGAGTTGCCCCGTCGCCTGAATCACGGATTTCGCGCGAGTCGGATCCGCTTCGCCGGGAAGCTGAACCAGAATTTCATTGTCGCTCCGCCCGGTAAAAGCAATCGTCGGCTCCGTCAGGCCCAGCGCGTTAATGCGCCGCGTAATCGTGTCCAACGATTGATCCATCACGTTGCGACGAATATCCGCCACGATCGAAGGCTTCAGGGCCAAAAGGTAGCCATTCTGTTCGCCGGGCGCGGGAGACATGCTCCAATCGGGAAACTGGTTCGCGATAATATCGCGGAAGGTTGACGACGTAGCCGAGTCGATGTTGCGCACGAGAATGTGCGTGTCGTCCACGCGGCGAGTTTCACCCACGTTGACATTCTTTTCGTGCAGCTGCTTTGACAGGGCGTCAATCGTTTCGTCGCAGCGCTGCCCGATCGCTTCATCCACTTGCACCTGAAGAACCAGGTGGCTGCCGCCTTTCAGATCCAGTCCCAGCTTGATGCGATCGGCAAGATTCTGTTTCAACTGGTTGGCAGACGTGGGAAATTCCGGCATCCCGACAACGCCGAAGATGCAGATCAAAATGATGATGGCTATGAGAATGAACTTCCACCTGAGATCGGAACTCATGCTGGCTGGTTAAGTCTCCTTCGGAGGTTCCGCTTGCAATCCTGCAATAGCGGCGCGCGATACTTTAATTTTCACTTGTTCCGCGATGCGCAGTTGGACGGAGTCATCGTCCAGCCCCACGACCGTCCCGTAAATCCCGCCGTTGGTGATGACTTTATCGCCAGTCTTCAGACTACGAAGCATTTCGGCGACCTTCTTCTGGCGCCGCTGTGCGGGCATGATCATCAAGAAGTAAAAAATCACCATTATGAGGATTAATGGGAGAAAAAGTGCTATTCCGCTGGGCTGCGCCGAGGCTTGCGCCAGGAGGAGCAGAGTCCCCGAACACATCACACCGACTTCCGCGATCATTTTCGCCTTTCCCGCCCAGGCGGGTCGTCACCTGCCGTGGCCGGCAGGCTCATTCGCTCACAGAAGATGCTGCCCCGCTTCTTCCCGCGCCCAGCCCACCTTAATTTTGCCCTTTGAGGCGTGCCTGAAGGTCAGAGCGGAATCTTTCGAGCTTTCCAAAACGGATAGCCTCGCGAATTTGGCGCATGATGTCAAGGTAAAAGTAGATGTTGTGGTGGGTGTTCAAGATGCCCGCAAGCGCTTCGCCAGCGGAATAAAGGTGCCGCAAATATGCACGCGAATACCGGCGGCAAACGGCGCATTGACATTTTTCGTCTATGGGCCGCTGATCATTTGCGTAGCGCGTGTTCTTGATGAGCAGGCGGCCTTGCGAAGTGAAAAGGCATCCATGGCGCGCGCTGCGCGTAGGCAGCACGCAATCCATCATGTCGATTCCTAGGCTCACGTAGTCAGCAAGCTGTTCCGGCTTGCCTACTCCCATCAAATAGCGCGGCTTGCTTGCAGGCAAACGCGAAGCCGCGGCTTGCGTCATCGCGCATGTTGTCTCGTGCGGCTCGCCCACCGCAAGTCCACCAATCGCGTAGCCTGGAAAATCCAGAGCGACGAGCGCGTCCGCATTTTCGCGCCGCAGCTCTGCGTACGTGCCGCCCTGCACGATTCCGAAAAGCGCCTGCCGCGCCGGGTCGCCATGCTGCTGAAAATAATCTCGCGATCGTCGCGCCCAAGTGAGTGTGCGTCCGGCGGCTTCGCGGGTGCGCGCTTCAGTGGAAGGCGCTTCGATGCACTCATCGAGAACCATGATGATGTCCGCGCCCAGCGCGATCTCGATCTCGAGTGCCTTCTCGGGCGAAAGAAAATGCTCGGAGCCATCGAGATGCGAGCGAAAGGTCACGCCCTCGTCCGTCACCTTGCGCAGCTCGCTCAAGCTGAACACCTGGTAGCCGCCCGAATCGGTGAGTATCGCGCGCGGCCACGCCATGAACTTATGCAGCCCTCCCATCGAGCGGATTAGTTCATGTCCAGGCCGGAGATAAAGATGGTAGGTATTCGAGAGCAGTATCTGAACGCCGAGATTTTCGAGATCTTCCTGCGTCTGTCCTTTCACCGTGGCCGCTGTTCCCACGGGCATGAACGCCGGCGTGTCAATCACTCCGTGCGGCGTAGTCAGCCGGCCGAGCCGCGCACCGCTGGGATCGGTCGCCAGAATTTCGAATCCAAAATTCATCCGCGAAAGTGTATCAGGAACGCGGTGGTGGCCAGTGTCGCGAGGCGTCGGGCAAGGTATTTTGATCTGAGGCGTGAGTCTGCTTCCTGTGCCTTTACTTCATGCGCTCCCAGACCACCGTCCTTGTGACTGGAGTGCCATCCGCCGTCGTCGTGTTGAATTTGATCGTCAGCTTGTCGCCGGAAATCACGAAGTTCCGTTTAATATCCTTCCCCACGTCTCCGGGAAACAGCGCGCTCTCCACGTGATGAACCACGAAGCCTTCCTTCTCATTCACCGTGAACGTCCCAAAGTAGGCGTCGTATCCAAGCACGGTTTGGGTGTTATTCGTTCCGCGAACTTTTGCCGCCTCGTTGCATTCTTCTGCAATCATTTCCACAGTTCGACCCTGCCGCGAAAGCTGCGCCGCCACGTGCCCCGTTCGATCATAGATAAGAAGGCCCTTCGGTGTTGCGGCGAGCCCGCGGTCGGGCAACACTTCCCCGCTTGTTAGCGTCGACACGCGAGAAACGAGACTCCAACTTCCCACCAGCTGTTCTCGCACGTCGGGAGAAGCGCTAACAGATGCATTCACCCCGGAGCGTGCTGCGAAGCCGGCGAAAGCGAAAACGGCCACCATCACGAACGCAGTCGTCTTTTTCTTCATGCAAGCTCTCCTCTTATTTGTGTCGTCTCCGACTATCCGGCTGTCGCTGATTCTTCCGGTCGCGTCCAGCATTTTTCGTGAGGTGCCAAGCGTCACACCAGGCGCATCGATAGGCGTGAAGCTCCTTTGGCGCGTTGGCGGTCGCGATCTGGTGCGCGGCTGTCGCGAGAGCTTCACCCTCGGTTGCGTACTTCCTCTTTCCGCTGACCGGGCATTTTGATTCGTCATCCACTATTAGCTAGCCTTTTTGTGAATTCTTCCACCAGCCGCGATCCGCCAAAAATCGCTGGAGGGACGTGCGCCATGGTGCAGATTTCCAGCAAGTGGTTTGTATTCTTAATTTTAGCGGCCACAATGGCCGTATCCAAGAGCTCCACGAGCGCGTCTCATTATTAGGGGAGAAACGTTGTGATTCGGCTGGCGACGCAGGCAGCAGCAAGAGCGATGCCAGCGCCAGTCGAAGCTCTCAGATTCTGAGAAGGCTCAGATTCTGAGAAGGAGGATAAACGATGCGCAGCTTAATAGAAAAAAAATTCATAAGAAATTATTCGATAAGCCTGGCAGTGATTCTCGTTTTCCTGGGTCTGATTTCTGCACCAACGCTGGCGTCAGACGACAAAAAGTCGGACTCATCAAACGAGGTGCCCGTGCGTATGGTGGTGACAGTAAAGCCGCGGCACAGCGGCGGCCAGGTTCCAGCGGTGGGACCAGCCGACGTGAAGGTGTATCAACGCGACAAGCAGAATGCGGTGACAAGCTGGGTGCCGTTGCAAGGAGACCGAGCAGGGCTGCAACTTTTCATCTTGATCGATGATACTTCGAGAGCCACTCTTGGTTTGCAGTTTCGCAGCTTGGAAAAATTCATCCAGGAGCAGCCGGAAACGACCGCGATCGGCGTAGGGTACATGCGGAACGGCACGGTACTTACCCTCCAGAACCTGACGAAGGACCATGCCGCGGCTGCAAAGTCACTGCGGTTGCCGATCGGGGCAGTTTCATACACGAGCCCTTACCTGTCACTTTCGGACCTGATGAAAAAGTGGCCGGTGAGCGGAGATCGCCGCGAGATTTTGATGATCACCAGCGGAATCGATGTTCTCGGCGGCGGTCCATTCACCAATCCCTACCTCCAGGAAGCGATTGACCGCGCGCAACGCGGCGGGTTCATCGTCTATTCGATCTATACGCCGGGAGCAGGACGCGCGGGCCGCGGTTTCTTCCGCGGCAACCTGGGGCAAACTGGCCTGGATATGATTGCGCAGAAAACGGGCGGTGCCACCTATTACCTCGGTGTCGGAAGCCCGATTGATATCGCACCGTACTTACAAGATGTGAGCTTCAGCTTGAGGAACCAATATGAGCTTACATTTCTTGCCAAGGGTGCAAAGAAGCCCACTCTTGAGCGAGTAAAAGTAAAAACGGAAATGCCGAACATCGGCGTGATCGCTGCCGAAGACAGCTACGTCGGAACCGGAATGTAACCTCCACACTCTGACCGGACATGCGGACGGACAAACCCGCATGTCCGGAATTTTCTTGAGCGCAGTGCCGGACGGCAGCTTCTCGTTAGTTGCGTCAACTTGACGCGTCCGTGTTGCCAACCTAACATGCCGGGGAAATGAAAAGCTTCGACACGCTTCGTTCCCCGGTCAACTTTCTGCAGAGTAGGCTTCAGGATATTCCGCATCGCGAGGTTCTCGACTCCGAAGAGGCTTGGTGGAAAAACGAAGGCGTCGCGATTTCGGACGCGATCGATCGCGCCGGAACTCCGTGGCTGCGGATGTTCGATCGCCTCGGACAACGCGTCGACGAAATTCTCTATCCTCGCGAATATCAAACCATTCTGAGAAGAGGCTACCGGGCCGGCGTCATCTGGCGCGCTCTCGATGAAAAGTCTCTGATTCCCACATATCTCTTGATGTACGACATTTCGTTTCACGATCCAGGCATCTGCTGCCCTTACACTGTGTCACTAGGCACCGCGGTGCCTCTTGCGAAGTATGGCAGCACCGAATTGCAGTCTCGTTTTCTGCCTCAACTCTCGCGCAAAGACGACTCCGTGTGGCAAGGCGCCACGTGGATGACGGAGATCAAAGGAGGCTCGGACCTGGGAGCGGCAGTCGAGACAATCGCGCGGCCCGCCGGCGATCGCTGGCAGCTCACAGGAGAAAAATATTTCACCAGTAATGTCGGCGCAGAACTAGCCGTTGTTGCTGCGCGCCCGGAGGGAGCCGCGGCAGGTGTGCGCGGCTTGGCGCTGTTCCTCGTGCCGCGCTATCACGAAAATGGCGAGCTCAACTACTTCATCCGCCGCCTTAAAGACAAAATCGCCACCCGCTCCGTTCCCACCGGAGAAGTAGAGCTGAAAGACAGCGAAGGCTACCTGCTCGGCTCGGCGGACTCAGGGATTTATCTCATCCTCGAAGTTTTGAATCTCTCGCGGGTGGCGAATAGCGTCGTGAGCGTCGCGTTGGCACAGCGCGCCATGGCAGACGCGCTTTCGTATGCCGAACACCGCGCTGCATTCGGCAAACCGATTCTCGATCACTCGCTGCTCCGCTATCAATTTGAGTGTCGGCTAAATGCGCTTCAATCGGCGTTTGCGCTCGCGTGGGAATCGGTTCAGCTTCTGAACGAAGTCTGGATGGAGCGCACCCCATACTCCGATCGCTATCATCTCTTCCGGCTGGTGGCACATCTCGCGAAATACTGGACAGCCGAGTTCGCAGTAGACACCGCAAAATGGGCGATGGAAGTGCACGGTGGTCTGGGCGTCTTGGCCGAATACGGCGCGGAACGCTGGCTGCGCGAAGCGATGATTCTCGCGATCTGGGAGGGAACCTCGCATCGCCAGATTCTAGATGGACTGGAAGTGATGGAGCGCAAGCGAGCGCACCAGCTGCTCTTCCGACGGCTCGCGGAAATCGTACCCTCAGAAGAACTTCATGATATGGAATCGGAAGTCGAGCAGCACTTGAAGCTGCCCGCCGAAAAAAGAGAGGCATTTGCCGAACCGCTCTTCAGAAAGCTTGCAATTTTCACCGCCGAAACCCTCGCCCGCAAACCGAAATAAGATCAGTCCGTGTCACGGGCCGCTGAATTACGGCGAAGCCTAATGGTGACAGGATTTCGTAACAGTCTGTCTTTCCTGTAGGTCAGCTCTCTGGTGTCCCAGCAGTGGCAGAATCGCCTTTCAAGTGCTCCCTTGTGCCAAATGGCGTCACAGAGATCGTCAGTTACCGCGACGGGGAAAATGGTCTTGAGATAAAGGCTGAGTCACCGCCGCAAAAAACGCCTGTGTAAAGTGGGAGGGGAAAACAAACGCCCGCGCTGTTCCCAGCGCGGGCGAGTCTCGCAAACGGAAATGCACGGAACCGGAGTTATTTCAGCGCAATCTCGCGGGCAAGGTGGCTTGCCACAAGATCCGAGATCTCAGCGCGTTTGCGCGCAGCGTCCATCATCGCCTCACGCGATCCGTAGTGCTGAACAGCGACCGATTGTGCCTTAGCATCGAGCTGATCGAGCGCCGCCCAGTTGGCATAAAGAATCGCGATTGCCACGCTCCAATCATTTGGTGAATTGGTAGTGGCGTTGGTAAAAAGCTTGTACTCCGTGATCAAGCCCTGTTTCTTCTGTTCCTCCCAGATGGGCTTTAGATGCGTGCGTACGTCGCCCCAGAATGCATCTCCTTGCCCAGGCTTGATATGAACATAAGTTACGCGCCAGACGGGACCGACGTTGTAGTTGGGATTTTGCGCGTGAGCAGTGGCCGCACTCAGCAGTGCAGCAACAAACAGCACAACAGAAAAAGCTCTTCTCATATCACCTCCGACCTTGTTTGGAGTGGATGCGCCCCAAGTTGAATCCCAGAGGAGCAGTGAAAACGTAGCACCGGACAAAGCGCCTGTCAAAGATGCGTTCAAGACAATCCGTTGAACCTCGTACGAGTCCGGACAGGCCTCCGAACATCTATCAGAATCACATTGCCCCGGACTTTCTGCCGGGGTCGGAAGAATCAGAAATTATTCTTCCCCACCATCTCGTCCCAATCTAACGGTGACTCAATCTCATACTCACGCCAATTTGCGATTTTCCGGTCTCGGAACCGAATCAACACCATTCCGTGTGTTCGTATCCAGTAGGTAAAGGTGTATTCCCCGGCTCCGATTTGCCGTTCTTCGTCGAAAACGAGGTGGTGCCATTCCATTCGCATTGGCTTCGGACGCCCATGGGCACCCCCGAACCATTCAAACAGATCTTGTCGTCCTTCGTGGATCCTCGAATTGGGAGGAGAGCTGTAGAGAGCGTCCTCAGCAAAGAGATCAGCAGCTACGCGGGCATCTCCTTTGTTCCACGCATCTGCTAACTGCTTCATATGGTCGCGGAATTCTGCTGGCGTGAGGGCACTGCGCGGATCCCGGATGGGTTGTTTAGTGACAGGCCACACAATGGAAGTCAACGAAGCAGCTAGAACAAGCGCGACCATGCAAGCAAGCCTGAGTGTGGTCTTCACGACACTTTCCTGAGGAAACCTTGCGCCTTCAGAATTTAGGTTGGTCGAACTCGGTAGTCAAGTTAATGAGTTTGCCTAATTTTCCAGAAATTTGGGCACCTTTAAACCTCCGCTCGAAAAGTCTTTCCCAATGCCCTTTCCGCCAGCCGGTAGTAATGCCGGAAGTTGTAAATCAGCGGCGACCACTTCGCGGCATCAATGTATCGATCCTCGATCACCAATTCGCTCGCCACGTGGACGCGCACCACTTCCACCTCCGCCGCCACTCCTCCCCCGAGCTGTTCCAGCCGCGTCCCGCCCATCTTGTGCATCGCTCGCACTCGCGCCTCCATGTGCACGGGACACTCCTCCGCGCGCGCAGGCTTCACCAATTCGCTCGCCAATGGCGTTAGCCCCGCCGCGTCGAATTTCTCCGGCTCGAAATGAAACTGCTTCGTCTTTAATTCCGGCACCGGATTCTTTCCCGTCAGCGGCGCAAGCTTCTCCACGTGTTCCCACATGTCCGGAGCAGGCAAATTCACCACACACTCTCCGTGCCGCCTCAAATTATCCGCTGTCTTTGTCTCGTCGAGCAGCCCCAGCAGAACCGTCCAGCCCAGCGTCCAGAATGACGATATCGGAGCCAGGTTCGTTTCTCCGTCTTCATTCAGCGAACTGATCAGCGCCACCGGAGTTCCAAAATAAAGAATCTTCGGCTCGATCGTACGAAACCTCGTCTCACCCATGTGACTACTCCTCCTCCCATTGCTAACCCGCGAAAAGATCTGCCTCAGTTGTTGCTGTGCTTCTTCACCATTCCACTTTAACTCTCGGCCCTGCATAAATATTTTATTCGATAGTGAAACGTCGTCGCCTGAAGGTGCGCCCCGAAGGGAGGGTGGCGCGAGGCGGAGCTTCTATAACGTCTAACCAGGCCGACCGCGGCGGAGGGCAAATAAAGAGCAAATAAAAGTCGAAGCGCTGGCTCAAGGGTGATAGCGCCTCCCCCTACAGCAAATAGGGTACTGGCCAACCTGTCAGCCAACGGATAAGCTTCCTAGGTACGGAATTCTGTCGTCCTAAGCCCAGCCGCGGACTCAGGAGGCAGATGTGAGCTACCATTCGCGGCTCCCCAGCAAGCCACAACACATTCTCTTCATTTCGTTTATGTATCTTGTCGGGTTCCTTGTCCTGTTCACGGCAATGCTCTATGTCAGCGCCGCGGGCAGGTGAGCATTCGCTTGTTGAGCAACAGGCAACCTCTTTGCCGACGATTAGCAGCGATTCTTTGGCACCAAGTGATTTTTCTATTGCCAAGGACAATCGCCTGAGAGTATTTTCTCGAAATCAATTCTGTCGGCGGGGTGGCTCAAACAACTATTCCTGTTAAAAATTCGTTCTTTCTTATTCGTCTTCTTAGTGTTTGCGCTCCCTGACCGCTAATCAGGAGGCAGACATGTGGCGCACTTATGCATTAGTTTTGCCGTTGTTCATCTTCCTGCTTCAAGGGAGTACAAGGGCCCAGGACGTCGTTGTACCGGCCGGAACGCTTCTTCACTGCACACTCGACGAACCCAATTTCTCCTCAGCGACCGCCGCGGTCGGCGATCCGGTCTTGTGCCATCTCCGCAGCCTTCAGCAATTTGGACGAACCATTTTCCCCCGTGGCAGCTACCTGCAGGGTCATCTGGAAGCAGCCAAGGAGCCCGGCCACTTTTTCGGAAAGGGATTCCTGCAAATTCAATTTGACCGCATCGGCCTCCCTAGCACAGATATGCCCATCCCCAGCAAGATCGTCCAGGCGCATGGGTTTAAGGTCGACCGTCAAGGCGACATCGTGGGTCACGGCCATGCCAAGCGCGATGTGGTGGAGTGGATGATTCCCCCGCTTTGGCCCTGGAAGGTTGTCTCGCTACCCGCTCGCGGTCCCCGACCCACGCTGAAGGGCGAAGAACAGCTCACTATGCGGCTCATGGAAGACGTCGTTCTTCCGCGCACGGCGATCGTCCTCCCTCCGGGCTGGCATTTCTTTGGGGAACGTTCCGCTCTGTCGTCGGTCGCACCGGTACCGGCCGCTTCAGCTTCAACCGCCCAGTTGGCGTCGGTCCAATCGAAACCTCCGCTCGAAGCTCGCTCGGAAAGGGTCACCCGCATTGCCCTTACGTCTAACCTGGTCTTCGATGTAACGAAATACCGAATCGACGGAGATCACCTCAATTGCGTCCTTCCCGACGGGCAGGAGAACACCGTGGACCTCCGTGACGTGAACTGGCGAAAAACCTCGCAGCTCAACGCCGAACGAGGAAAGGCGCCAATTATGGAAGCGAGTTTGCGTTCCAACTAGACCGATTTACAGCGTCAGGCTCCCGCGACGCGCAAAGACGAAGTCGCGCGGTTTCACGCGTGCCGAGTGGCATGGCGAAATTGCGTTGTGTTGTGCCTGAACTTCAGGGTAGATCCTGGCCACTGCCGATTCTGTTTGCCAACCGATGGCAGCCGCATCAGTGGACGTCGCCTGTGCAAGTCTTCGCCTTCACGGCAGGTAGAAAGTCGGACGGGACAGGCTCCTTCCCGGTCGAGTTAGGCAGAATGTCCCAACCCGTAAACGTCACAATCAGACCTTCCTCTGGAAACACCAGCAGGTTCTGCCCGCCGAATCCGCGGCACATCCAGACGTACTCTGTAGAATCCGGCAGCTTGGACAACCACCACTTGAAGCCATACTTAAACCGCGGCTCGTCGGTCTGGAAGTAGGGCGTCACAGACTCCTTCACCCATTCACTCGAGACGATCCGCTTGCCGTCCCACATCCCATCGTGAAGATACAAGTAACCGATCTTCGCCAGGTCGCTCCCGTTCAGGTACAAGCCACCTTCCGTGTCCACCACTCCCAGATACGTGCGCTTCCATTCGTGCCTGATCTCCAGCGGTGCAAATAAATATTTCTGGCCGTAGTCGTCGATATCCTGACCAGTTTCTTTCTGAAAAATATACGCGAGCAGTTCCGTAACGCCGCTGCTGTAGTTCCACACCTTGCCGGGTTCGGCGGCCATGGGCTTGTCGATCGTGTACTGCACCCAGTCATCAGTGGCTTCCATCAAGCTGGAATCGTTGCGAGGGTCGTCGTACGGCACATCATCCTCATGCCATTCCAAGCCCGCGGTCATGGTCAGCAAGTCGCGCAAAGTCATGCGGCGCTTGCGGTCGTCCACGTTTTTCACTTTGGATGTGTCGAAGAATTTCAAGACGGGTGTATCCAGGCCGGCTTTGAAGTCGCCGCGTTGCATGGCGGCCCCGATAATCACCGAAGTCACCGTCTTGCTCACCGATTGCATGGTGTGCAAATCCGTGCCGTGATAATAGGGGTGCCAGTACGAATCGAAATAGTTGTACCGCCCCGTAAGACGAGCGTTGAGCGGCCCTCGTTCCCCGGCTTCCTTGCCATAAATCTTTGCGTAGTCGTGCGCGTAGCTGCGTTCAAATACCTTCTTGCCGCACCGGAAAACCGCAAAGCTGTCCATCATCTGCGAATATTTCCCCGAGGCCATATCCTTGTCCAACCTGAGGAGAACCTGCTCATCCAACCCAACACTACCCGGGCTGGCAGTCGCCCAGCCTTTCGTCGGCCACACCTCGTCACCCGCAGGCCGGGCAACAGAATCGCTGGCGAGCAAAACAGCCGCGGAAGCCAAAAGCAAACACACGATAAACGCAGAAACGAGTTTCAGCTTGTTCATTGGGATTCCGTCGCAAACCTTATAGCACAGCGCGCGGAATTAGCGTCAAAACAGGGCACGGACGTACCCCCGCTCTGCTGCCGATTAGAAATTCGCAAGTTACTGTTTGTAAAAGGATTGCCCTGACGTTTAATCGCGCTACCGTGTATTAAAATGGCGATCACGGGTGACATACCTTCGGCGTGCGGGTTGCCACGCCGCCCTTTTCGCGCCAGCGCGTGACGGTTTTGGGCGGGTGTGAACCTAGAACTACGCAGAGCTGTGGGGAAAACGCCTGGATGTTGGCACTGCGTTACGCGGCGCGGGCACGCCAAGCTGGAGACGGGCGCCGCGCGATTTCCGACTTCAGCGCCGGAGGCGCGGCAGAAGTTAGCCCACCCCGCAAGGAGTGGGTCCGTGATATATAAATTCCCCAAGCGCCGTGGGCGCGACACATGTCTCACACCTACACCCAAAACACGATCCACCTCGTCTTCAGCACGAAAGATCGCCGCAAGCTGATCCCCAAAGAATTCAAATCCCGGCTCTGCTCCTACCTCGCCGGCATCTGCAAGCAAGATGGAATCTTCGTTCACGCCATCGACGGAATGGAAGATCACCTTCACTTCCTGATCCAAATTCCTGCAACATTGGCCCTCGCCAAATCCGTCAACACCTTGAAATCAAATTCCTCAAAATGGGCGAATGAGGAGGGTTGTCCGCTAGCATGGCAGAAGGGCTACGCCGCCTTCAGCGTAAGCGCTTCCAATATTCCTGCGGTCGTCCGATACATCCGCAACCAGAAATCCCATCACAAGAAAATGAACTTCGAAACGGAATTTCTCGCCCTATTGAAAAAGCACAATGTGGAATTCGATCCGAAATTTGTCTTCGGCTAGGGTGTCGCACCTACGGCGCTTCCGAAATTCCTTTTCGAGCTCACCCAGCCCTTACGGGACTGGGCTAACTTCTATCGCGCCTCCAGCGCTCCACGGCCCACACCTCAGAGTCAGTACAGGAACAAGCTGCGCGAAGGCGACGCGCGTAAAGTTCCTAAAGGAGCTGATGATCCTCTGCGGCGAACACCAAGAAGACGCGGGGAAAAGAAAACCAAGAAAGGCTGAAACCGCGCGATTTCCGACTTCAGCGCCGGAGGCGCGGCAGGCGTTAGCCCACTCCGCAAGGAGTGGGTCCGTGATAATAAATCTCCCGAAGCGCCGTAGGCGCGACACATGTCTCACTTCCGTTCGGAAGACGTATATATTACAGTTACCGTATCGGCTACAGTAATCGACCTCCAGCTGATTTTTCGGAGATTCCGGAATTCAGACGCGTGAAGCAGGAGGCTGGTGCATCCAGCCGGGTTAGGTGTGTGTAATTTGAGTTCGCCGGGATGGGACGTTAGGATCTTGTCCAAACCTGAGGAGGTCGCCGTCTACGTAGACCAGGCTCGGGCGGCATCCGATACAGATAAAGACTCGTTAGGATTTCTCCCAGAACAAGCCTACAAAGAAGCCGCAGATCAGGGAAAGCTACTGATCGCTGTTATTCCGCAAGCCGGTGATATGGTTTTCGCTGGCCATCTACTTCATGGTGGCGTATTCCCACAAGCGAGAATCTTTCAAGTCTTTTGCGTCCCACTATTCCGCCGCAAAGGCATTGGTCGTCGCCTGGTCGAAGCGATCGTCAGAAGGGCAGAGAGCTTGCAGTTCATGAGCATTGTCGCCAAAGTCGCTGACGACCTTGCGGCAAATCAATTTTGGCAACGTCTCTCGTTCGAAGTGGTGCGCACCAAGACAGGTGGACGGACTACAGGACGGCGAATTAACGTTCGAGTTCGAGAACTGGATAGCCCACGATTGTTTAACCTGGCAACAGTTCCGGCCCAGTCATCTCCCCTGGACTTGAAGCTGATTTCCCGTCTATTCGATATGTCGCCAATTTATGTGTTGGATTTGAACATTCTGTACGACCTTACAAAAAAGAGGGCGAACGTAGACGACGTGGGACGCATAGTCCGTGCGAGCTTCAACAACCTTGTTTGTCTCGCCATCACCGAGGAATTCATCAAAGAGTTAGAACGAACTTCAATTCCTTCTCCCACCGATCCAATCTTGGAATTGGCTTTGAAACTTCCAAGACTCCAAAGACCACCAGCAGACAGACTTTTTGAAATCGTGGCTCAATTGGGAACCCTTGTTTTTCCTTCGGAAGTTTCTGCTGGAACCCTCAGACCGCAAGATCAATCAGACTTAGTGCACTTGGTGACAGCCATTTATCATAAGGCCTCCGGCTTCGTCACTGGAGAGAAGGCCATTCTTCGCGCTCGTGCAATTCTTCAATCTAGATATTCGTTGGAAGTCGTCGGCGCGAATGAATTTGCTGACACCGTTGAGCCTTCAGTTTCCGCACAGACAATCGACGTTCAGGCTTCGACTGGCACGCAAATCCTCCAAGGACGTCCGGCGAAAGAGAGTGATCGCCTACTGGTTGAGGCATTTTGCCGAGAAATGAGGTGCCCGCAACAAATAGGGCAGGACGCCATGAGGATCAGTCTTGGGCGGCACCACCGCCGGGTGATCGTCACACTTGACGGTGAAATAGTCGCGTTTGGTTCGTGGGAGGTTCCGTCAGCAATTCGCCCACAGGTCGAGGCATTCATCTGCGTCGATGAGGATCATCCCGCGGTTACACTAGCTGGTGATTTTCTACTTGATTTGCTGAGCAGAGAATCTTTTTCCGAGTACCCGACTCAGCTGAGCCTTCGACTATTACCCGGCCATGTAACGACTAGGCGAATTGCGGTCGCGCATGGCTTTAGGCCTTCAGCTAACGAGCCGCCGAATAGCACCTACCTTCAAAAGATTGTGTTGGGTCGAGGAGTTACTCCGAAGAAATGGCCACACGTATCCGCTCAGTTGAAAAAGCGGATGGGCATAGAACTACCAGATACAATCCCTTCATATCACTCACTCGAGCAGACCATCCTCCTTAAGGGCCAAACGGGGCAACAGGTAGATGTGTCCCTTGAAGAACTGGAGATTCTACTTTCTCCGACTCTTTTCTGTCTTCCAGGCAGGCCAGGAGCGATTGTGCCGATAAGGCGAGTTTATGCCGCCGATCTCATTGGTGGAGAGAAACAGCTTTCTATGGTCCTCCCGCCGGAAGCTGTTTTGCTTCGAGAGCGCGTGTACTTCAGCAATCCGCGTACGGCTACGGTTCTGAGGAAGGGTATTCCGATCGTCTTCTATGAGTCAGCACGTAAGGGCGGGAGGGCGAGCGCAACCGCTGCAGCCCGAATTGTGAAGGTGGAAGTTGTCTCGAAAGATGGCGCAAACCAAGAGCTACTCCGCCGCGGTGTGCTCGATAGGAAAGTTCTGAAAAACATTTGTTTGGCGGACACCGTTGTGGCGACGACAATCGACAACATCATGGTTTTTAGAAATCCGATAGGCCTCGAGAGATTGCGTGCGTTAGGTGCTATTGATGGCGCAAATTTGGTTACTGCCCGTCCATTGACGTCCGAACAGCTGGTTCAGATCATCGATGAGGGGCTGGCTTAATGATTGGAGCGGAAAATATTTTAATTTCCGTCAAGTATGACTATGTCATAAAGATGTTGAATGGCTCTAAGACTGCGGAGTTGCGTCGGCGTCAGCTTCGAATTCAGCGGGGGACGCGGGTTTGGGTTTATAGCAAACTGCCACGCGGACATATCGAACTCGTTGCGGTAGTAGACGATGTTGTCGCAGCGTCCCCTAGCAAAATATGGGAGCTATATCGAGAGCGTATTGCTATCACAGAGTTTGAGTTTAGCTCTTACCTCCAGGGCGTTAAGGTCGCATGTGCTATCTTGCTTAGAGACATTGTTCCCGTCCAGCCTGCACTCAGACTCGATTCGTTGCGTAGGGTTTCTTCAAAGTTCAATCCCCCCCAATTTTTCAAACGCCTTGCTGCCCATGGTCCGGAATTGAAAAAACTGTCCTCGGCGCATGGCCGAGCCGCCGAAGGATAAGGCCCGTCAGGTGGTGTCGCAATGCCGGGTGCCCCAACCTTCGCCGATTTTGCGAAGGGTGAGTGCTTTTCGGTGTTGGTGCTGGTTTCAGTTTTCGCTCCTAGTTCCGCGTTTCACTTGTATTCCTTACGACCGGTGCGCCTTTCATGCAGGCTACGCCGGAATTTCCGGCACAGCTGCTAGCAGCGCTACCGTGTAAGGATGCTCCGGCTCCCTGAGCACCTTTTCCGCCGCGCCAATTTCGACGAACTTCCCCGCCTGCATCACCGCCACCCGCGTCGCCAGCTGCGCCACTACAGGCAAACTGTGCGAAATCAGAATCAGCGTCAGCGAAAATTCGCGCTGCAGCCGCGCCAGCAGCTCCAGAATCTGCGCGCCCACCGAAACATCGAGCGCCGAAACCGGCTCGTCCGCGATCACCAGCTCGGGACGCAAAATCAGCGCCCGCGCGATCCCAATGCGCTGCCGCTGGCCGCCCGAAAACTCGTGAGGATAACGGTCGAAGGCCTCCGCGCCCATTCCCACTGCCTGCAAAATTTCAATGGCGCTCTCCCGCCGCTTCGCGCGCGATAGCCCCGGTTCATGAATCGCCAGCGGCTCACCGACGATTTCTCCCACCCGCATCCGCGGATTCAACGACGCAACCGGATCCTGAAACACCATCTGCATCCGCCGCCGCAGCCCACGCAAAACAGCGCCGCTCGCTGCCAGCCAGTCTTCACCTCGGAAACGCATCTCCCCTGCATCCGGTTCGATCAGCCGCAACAACATGCGCGCAAGTGTCGTCTTGCCGCAACCAGATTCGCCCACGATCCCCAGCGTCTCGCCGCGCGCCACCGAAAAGCTCACATCATCCACTGCCAGTGTACGATGCGACGATTGCAGGAACGCACCGCTTGCCACCGGATACAGTTTGCGCAGGTTGCGGGCTTCGAGAATCACTTCGGCTTCGGTCGAAGGCGCGGGCGGCGTCATCCGATTTTCTCTGCAGAGAAGAAGACGACCGTGTTGACCATGTCGATCTCGGGGAGCTCTTCGCTTCCGGCTGCGAGCGGGGAACGGTAGCGCGGGTGGAATGCGGCGAGATCGTCGGGAATCGTTGCCTCCATCAGGCGGCGGGTTTCGATGTACTCGGGATCGCCCGGTTCGCGGCCGGCATTGTGCATCCATTGATCGAACGTTGCCGCGTGCTCTTCCACGTGCGCGCCGGTGATGCGCAACCGATTTGCTGCGAAGAGCGAAGCGAACTCACTCTTCGCCAGCGTTCGCACGTGCGAAGGGTCTCGAACGCGCTCGATGCGGTCGTGCATTTCGGCGCTGTGCGGATCTTCCTGCGCGAAAATGTCGATGATTCCGGCCCTGCCGCCGCGTTTCAGCACGCGCGCCATTTCGCCGATCACGCGCCCCGGTTCGGGCACGTGGTGCAACGCGTAACTCGAGAGGGCGAGGTCGAGCGACGCATCCGGGAACGGAATGTCCTGCGCGTTGCCGAGTGCAAACGCGATGTTGCGGGCATTCGCTTCACGCGCTGTTCGCTGCGCCACGGCGAGCATGGCCGGCGTCAGATCGAGACCCATGATCCAGCGGACATGCTGCGCGAACGTGACTGCAAGAGCTCCTGTGCCGCAGGCAAGGTCGACGGCGCAATCAGTTTTCTTCGCTGCGACCATTTCGGCCAGGATTTCCGCTTCGACGGCGCGCGTCTGCATCACCGCATTGCCAAAAACCTCGGCGGTGCGCGTAAATCGGTCGCGTACCATTGCTTGCTGCTGGTGTTGGTCCAAATCTGCCATTCAAGCCGCCCCGGTCTTGCGAAAAACGCGTTCTAGCCTCGATTCTGATGGGCCTCTAGGTCAAGGTACTTGACCGTTTTAATGTCCGTTTTTCTTCGCCTCATTTTCGCTGAGCGCAACTAAGCTCCATCACTCGTGTTACTCAGCAAGAATACACCGCGCCCGATGTTCAGCCCTGCCCACCTCTCGAAGCGCAGGCACCGCCGAATCGCACTCGGGTACATGAATGTCGCAGCGGGGACCGAACGAGCAGCCCGGCGGCAGGGCGTTAAGGCCCGGGACTGCGCCGCGAATCGGCGTGAGCTTCCCGCGTTCCAGCCGCAACGCCGCGCGCAGCAGGCCCTCGGTGTATGGGTGGCGCGGGTGGCGCAAGACTTCTGCCGTTGGGCCTTCTTCAACGATGCGGCCGGCGTACATGACCATCACGCGATCGGCAATTTGCGAGACGACGCCCAGATCGTGCGTGATGAAGAGCATGGAGAGTTGAAGCTCGCGTCGCAATTGCGCGAGCAGTTCCAGGATTTGCTTTTGCACCGTGACGTCGAGCGCCGTCGTCGGCTCGTCCGCAATCAAAATCCGGGGACCAGGCGCGAGGGCCATCGCGATCATCACGCGCTGACGCAGACCGCCCGAAAGCTGATGCGGATACTGCCGCGCCCGCCGCTCGGGTTCTGGCACAGCGGCGCGCTTCAACGCGTCGATCGCCCTTCGGCCGATTTCGGTGGCGCTGGCTGAGGAGTCATGGACGCGAATTGCTTCTTCCACTTGTGAGCCGATCCGCATGACAGGGTCGAGAGCCGTCATCGGCTCCTGAAAAATCATAGCGATATCGCGGCCGCGCATCTCGCGAAGGTTTTCGTGGGCGGCGGTGACGAGATTCATGCGTTCGCCGTCGCGTGTCTCAAGCCAAGCTTCCCCACTGCGACGCGCGCCGGGAGGCTCGAGGCCCATCAGGGCGAGGGATAGCATCGTCTTGCCCGATCCCGATTCGCCTACGATTCCGAGCGTCTCGCCCTCAGCGAGCGAAAACGAAACGTCGTTCACCGGGCGCACCCATCCGGTTTCGGTGGGCAGCTCGACTGTGAGTCCACGAATGTCGAGTCTCGTCCCAATCGCGGTCACCATAACAACATCATAGGACGCGCGCGCGTTCGGCGGCGAAGTTTTGCGTGGCGAATTGTGAAGATTTTGGGCAGTCAGCGGTTGGCTATTGGGATGACGAATCGAAGAGCGGTGTGCGTGATCGAGAAGCTGCAGACTTTGTTGTCGGTTAGGCCGGCAGCTTTGCCGGCTGTGATTACATCGAGCTCGCGTATGTCCTGACGGCCTTTGGGGTAGATCACCCAGATTCCGCCATTTTTGGTGATTGATTTACGCAGTTGCGCGAGGCGGGCTAAATCTTTTTTCTGTTCGGCGTTGAAGAATACGAGGTCAATATCGGCGGCTGGTTTGCGTTCGGCAAATTCCGGATCGAATAGCTGGATGTCGTTGATAAAGGCGCCGTCGGTTACTCCGAGGATCAGGATCTTCTGGCCTGGTTTGACGCCAAGTTTGTCGAGTAGCGAGCGGTGGGAATAATCACGCTCGGGTGGGCGCGGTTTCGAGGAAGTTTTGCTGGGCATCGGTTAACTGTATCAAACTTAGAACCCAAACCACCCCGGCAAGCCGGGGCTTATGAAAGCGGGGGCAAGCCCCCCTTCGGCGCCGCTCAGGACAAGCCGCACTCCAAATGGGCCGCAACAGAGCTAGATGGATTTAATTTTGAAGTGTGACTTGCTCGCCGAATTTTTCACCTAACGATTTCTTGTAGGAATCGAGCGTGCTGGTGTAGCCAAAAACGAAGCGGGCCATGAACCGGAATAGCAGGTTGTTGACGTAGCCGTCTTCCGTGATGCGCATTACGGAACCGCCTGGCGCGGGCGTGATTTCGGTGGTCCATGTGCCGCCCCAGGGCAAATTGGGATCGGCGATGCGCGTGACGAGGCGACGCGACGGAACCGCTTCGGTTACCTGCAATGGAATCTTCATACCGTTTGATTCGATTTCCGTCCAGCCGGGATAGCCGTTGAGAGACTGGAAGGGTTCTACGCGCGCGACGCCTTTAATCCAGGTGGGGAATTTTTGGTAGTCCATGATTGTTTGCCAAATTGCTTCGGGCGGTTGGTGATAGGTGACCTGGCGCGACACTACGTGCTGCTTCGGGAGAAGCGCGCCGATCACGACGACGAGTAGTGCGATCGCAACAATAACTCCGAGAATGCGGAGAATCCACTTCATGGCGGCTCCTGGCATGCGCTTTGGATGACAGCTAAATTTGTGTGGCGGATTCTATCGCAGTTTACGGGGGCGAGGGGTTGGCAGATAATGCGGCGCGGGTATTCGAATTGGACTGCTTTAAAGCGCACAGGCAAGAGTGCCTGCGCCACCGAAACCGAAACCCTCGGCGTCGAGAGGTGCCTAGAATGCTTCCTGGCCTGAAAGCTGCGCTTAATTACCATCCGATGTTTGTACATTTTCCGATTGTGTTGTGGCTTGCGGCGCTTTTGTTCCAGGTGCTCGCGTTATGGCGAGCGAGCGATGAGATGCAGCGGACGGCGGCCTGGATGTTGTATCTCGGGACGCTTGGGGCGATCGTGACGGTGCTCACGGGGCTTGCGGCGGAGAAGTCCGTGCCGCCGGGCGACGCGATGCGGGCCGTGGGGATCCACGAAACGCTGATGCTCGTTTCGACGAGCCTGGCTCTGGCGCTGTGCATTTTCGCATTCTTCGCGCGGAAGAATTTCACAATACAACTTCGCAAATTGATGCTGTTGGGTCTGACCGTTCTCGCGGTGCTTCTGACGGTTGGGGCCGATCGCGGCGCGCAGTTGGTATACGGTTATGGAACCGCCGTGAATTGGACTACGGCTCAGGAACAGAAATAGTGATGCCTACAAGCAATCCTCGAACAAACGCGACGGCTCCGAATCGCAGCGCGCTGGTTGGATTCGCGATTAGTATTGTTCTGATCCATTTCGCGATCAATGTGGCCCATGGGATTGCTCACACGCATCTGGCGATCGGCGTCGATGCCTTTCAAAAGGCTTTCGTTGCGGCGGTGATTGTGGTTGCGCCGTTTTGGGCGGCTTATCTGATTTGGAAAGGCAGGATGCGCGCGGGAGGGGCGCTACTGGCTCTTTCGATGGCCGGCGCGCTGTTTTTTGGCGTATATTATCACTTCATTCTGCCGGGTCCCGACCACGTGACACACATCAACCTGCCTATTTCACTCGATATGCGAGACATTTTTGACGTCTCTGCGGTGCTTCTTGCTCTTTTCGAATGCCTTGGGATGCTGGCGGGCATTCGAAGTTTTTTGAAATCCTGACCGCAAATCCTTCATCCTATGAGTACCCGCCCATTTATAAACCCTGGGGAGAACTACCTTGAAAGTCTTCATCGCAGGCGCAACCGGAGTTCTGGGCAGAAGTCTGATCCGGCAGTTTCGAGAACGGGGCCACAGTGCGATCGGAATGGCGCGCAGCACCGAAAACGAAAATACGATTCGCCAACTTGGCGGAGAGAGCCGGCACGCGGATTTATTCGACGCAGATTCGCTGGCGCGGGCTGCGGAAGGCGCGGACGTGATCGTACATGCGGCAACTGCGATTCCTACAAAGACGAAGCCGCGGCCAGAGGATTGGACGACCAACGACCGCATCCGGCGCGATGGCACGCGAGCGCTGGCGCAAGCTGCGGCGCGAGTGGGCGCGAAACAGTTTCTGGTACAAAGCATCACGTGGGTGGCGCGGCCGGAGAGTCAGTCGGCATTCGACGAGGATTCGCCACCGCATACGGATTTCATTACGCGCTCGACGGTGGAGATGGAAACGATCGCGCGAGATGCGGCCAACAAAGAAGGATTCAAGGCGGCGATATTGCGTTGCGGTTGGTTTCACGGGCCCGACGCCGCTCACACTCGCTATTTCGGCGCGCAACTTCTGGCGCGCAAACTTCCGATCATCGGTAAGGGTGATGCCATGTGGCAATGGATCCATGTGGACGACGCGGCCAGCGCTTTTGTAACGGTTGCGGAATCCGGACGGGGAGGCCTGTGGCATGTGACGGACGATCAGCCCGTGAGCGCCGGGGCGTATTTGGCAGGATTTGCGCAGCGGTTGGGCGCGCCCGCTCCGCGACACGTTCCGGCATGGATCGCGAAAATTCTGGCGGGACCTGTGGTGGTGAAACTGATGACTGCGTCCACGCGGACTTCGAATGCGCGATGCCGGCGGGATTTCGACTGGCAGCCGCGATTCCCGAGTTACCGCGAAGCACTCGACCAGATCGTGGGCGAATGGCGGAGTGAGAATTTTCTGGGGCTTGGAGGTAGAATCGCCGCGTGAGGTGGCGCGACGATGCCCGCGAAGAGACCGAAAGAGACGAAACGTTCGAGCGATGAAGCGGTAAAGGCCAAGACGGGGAAAGTGTGGGCGGAGTGGTTCGAGATTCTCGACAAGGCCGGTGCGAAGAAGTGGCCGCACAAGGAAATTTCCGCGTTTCTCTACAAAAAGAAAAAAGTGCCCGCCTGGTGGTGCCAGATGGTGGCGGTGGGCTACGAGCATGAGCGCGGTTTGCGGCAAAAATTTCAGAAGTGCGACGGAGAATTCAGCGCTTCAGGGAGCCGGACGATGGCAGTTCCGATGGCGAAGGCTTATGCGGCGTGGACGGATGAGAAGGTGAGGAGCCGCTGGCTGCCGGATGCAAAAATCGAAATCACGTCAGCAACGCCGGGAAAATATGTGCGCGCGAAATGGGATGGGGATTCTCGAGTCGCAGTTGGCTTTTTCAGCCGAGGCCCGGAGAAAACTCAAGTGGCCGTGGACCACGGTAAACTGCCCAACTCGAAGGAATGCGCGAAGATGAAGGTTTTTTGGTTTGAAGCGTTGAACCGTCTCGAAAGAACTCTAAAGCACTGACGAATGCGAATGAGGACTGAATCGCCCGATATCGACATTCTTGTGGCGACGGCCGATCCGAAGTGGAATCTGCGTCGAGTGGGCGGCCTGCAAGTGCTCGAAGCTCCTGCGCTTGCGCGGCTCAAATGGCTTGTCCACGGCTTCAGCACCAGACTGGGCGGCGCGAGTGAGTTAATAAGGACGCGCGGCGGCCAAGACACTTGCGAAAAAGTGCTCAATCTGGGGTTCACGGACTGGGACAAGAGCGAGCGTGTTCGTGATAACCGGGAGAAATTCTTCCGCGCAATTAGCGCGGGCAAGATGCGCGTGGTCGCACTGCGGCAGATTCATTCCGACATCGTCCATGTAATTGATTCGGGAAATGAGTCGGCCGGTGACACCGATTCTCCTGGAACCCCACTGGCTGACGCAGCCCCGCAAGGCGATGCCCTCATCACGCGCGAGCCGGGCGTCCTGCTCGTAGTTCAAACCGCCGACTGCGTCCCAATCCTGCTCGCCGATCCTAAGCGCCGTGCGATCGCTGCAATTCATTCCGGATGGCGCGGCACGGTTCGGCGCATTGCGGCAAAAGCGCTGGGCCGCATGCAAATGGAGTTCAGCACGAAGCCGGAAGATGTGATCGTGGCGCTCGGCCCCGGCATCGGCCAATCATGCTATGAAGTAGGCACCGAAGTAGCCGCGGAATTCCAAGCACAATTTCCCAACGCGCGCGAATGGTTCGAAGGCCCATTCGACCGACTCGCAGATAGCGACAACGATCCCAACTGGCTTCCCTGGCTCACGATGAAGCCTCCCGGCCATGCGCCACCGCCGCCTCGCGTGCACCTTGATTTGATTGCCGCGAATCGCGGCATTCTCGAACAGGCGGGGATTCCGGCGCGGAATATCTCTTCCTCTGGGCTGTGCACGGCGTGCCGCAGCGATCTCTTTTTCAGCTTCCGCAAAGAACGCACCACAGGCCGCATGATGGCCGCCATCGGCATTCGCTAGGAGAATTTCTAGCTTCGATTTTGTTACGGCGAGATCCGAGTAAGATTTGAGGCTGACGCTCCCATTTCTATTAGCGCCAACTGCCCGCACGCAGCCATCACATCCTGGCCGCGCGAGTAGCGCACGAACGCTCGCACATCCTTGTCGGTAAGAATCTTGCGGAAAGCCTCAATGCGCGCGGGATCGGGTTTCGAGTAAGGCAGATCGCCGGGATTCCATGGAATCAGATTTACTTTTGCGCGCAGATTCGCAAGCAGTCTCACTACACGCCGCGCATCATCGGGCGAATCGTTGAATCCGCCAAGCAACACGTATTCAAATGTCAGGTGCTCCCACGGACGCAGCGGATAACGCCGGCACGCCTCCAGCAGCGCCTCCAGCGGATATTTCCGATTGATCGGCATGATTTCGTCGCGCTGCTTGTCTGAAGAAGCATTCAAAGAAATGGCCAGCTTCGGACGCACTTTCTCTAGCGCGAGACGTTCGATGCCGGGAACGATTCCGCTCGTCGAAAGCGTCACATGCTTCGGCGAAATGGCCATGCCGTTGGGATCGAGCAGGATGCGCAACGCAGCCATCACCGGATCGAAGTTTAAAAGCGGCTCGCCCTGGCCCATCAGGACGACGTTCGTTTGCGGCTTAAGCGTTGCACGATTCTCATCGAGCGCGATAAGCACCTGGCCAATGATTTCGCCGGCGGTCAGGTTGCGAATCAAGCCGAGCGTAGCCGTGAGGCAAAAATGGCAATCCACCGCGCAGCCTGCCTGAGTTGAGATGCAGATCGTCTGGCGATTCTCTTCGGGCATGAACACGGCCTCGATGGTCGCAGGCGTGAGCGAGCGGGCGGTCTTCCCTGAATCTTTGGCCGCAGAATCGTCAGCGACCGCATTTAGCGCAAGGACATAGCGAATCGTACCGTCGTCCGAGCAGTGCTTGCGAATGATTCGCGGCAATTCAATTACAGCTCCGCGTGCTAGACGTTCGCGCAATTTTGCCGGAAGATTCGTCATGCCCGCAAAATCAAAGCGGCGCTCGGCGTAAAGCGCATGATAAATTTGTGCTCCGCGGTAAGCGGGCTCACCAAGCGATTCAAGAAACGCGCGCAGTTCTTCCGGGGATTTTCCCAGCAAGTTGCAAGGACCAGCGAGCGCGGATTCGGCAGTCTGCGATGCCATCTTCAATTTTGATGATAGCACGCCGCATATTCGCGATTTTTATCTCCGGCACGAACGCACAGATATATAATGAAGTGTTTGGAATGGTCCTTCGTGCGCGCTGGAGGTGGACGCGATGGAACAAGTAATGATGGAACAACTGACAATCGATGAATGGACGAAGCAGCTTTGCGCCATTCCCAAGCAGGATTTCACGATTCCGCGCGTGCTGAAATTTACGCAAGAGAAAGCGATTCGCCCGGAAACGCTGGCGCCCTATCTTTTCTATGCGAACAGCCACTACACCCGGAATCTGATCTACAAGTGCGAATTGTTCGAAGTGCTCGCGATCTGCTGGAACGTCGGTCAGGTAAGCCGCATTCACAATCATCGCGACCAGAATTGCTGGATGGTGACGCCCATCGGCCGGCTGCGCGTCCAAAATTTCCGCGTGGAAAATCGCGATACGGCGCATGGCGCCTGCAAACTAATTCCCACCGATTCCTATGACATGGACGCCACCCATCCCGCCGTTGTGTCGCCGGAAGAACCTGTGCATCAGGTGTTGAACCTTCCCGAATTCAGTGCGCAAGCGACCAGCATTCATATCTATTCCTATCCGTATGCGAGCTGCGAGGTGTATTCGGTCGAGCGCGGCTCGTACGCTGACGTTCCGCTGCATTATTCGAGCGAGTATGGAAAGTTGTCGCCGGATGAAAAATTGATGTAGTGCGAAAGACCGAAAGTGACAGTTTTTGTCGTCGCAAGTGCAGCAACGAGGTTGCAGCAAAAAGCAGTTTTTAAGGTTTCTGGGCGCCGAAAGCTGAATGGAAACTTGCTCAGGTGCCGCCCGTGACTTCGCGGCGTGCGCATGCGAAGATTTGGCTCCTAACTTCCAGGAAAATTGATGGCTGAAGCAAAAAACTCGGTTCAAAAAGAAGTGCTGCCGAACGGACTCGTGATTATCACCGAGCCTATGGAGCACATGCACTCCGTATCGGTGGGAATCTGGCTGCGCGCAGGTTCGCGGCGCGAGCCGGCGGAGCTGAACGGCATTTCGCATTTCATTGAGCACATGGTGTTCAAGGGCACCGCGCGGCGCACGGCCGAAGATATTGCGCGGGAAGTGGATAGCGTGGGCGGAATGCTCGACGCGTTCACCGCGAAAGAAATGGTCTGCTTCAATACGCGCGTGCTGGATGAACATCTTCCAAAAGCGTTCGACGTGGTTGCGGACATGGTGCTCGAACCGAAATTCGCGCAACGAAGACATCGACAAAGAAAAATCCGTGATCCTCGAAGAAATCCGGATGACGCAGGACAATCCCGAAGACCTGGTCCACGAGCTTTTCACGCAGAATTTCTGGACGCCGCACGCGCTTGGAAAGCCGATCCTGGGCACGCCGGAAACAGTTTCGTCATTCACGCGCGAGACGCTCGACAGCTGGTTTCGCCACTGGTACGCGCCGAATCATCTCGTCATCACCGCCGCCGGCCGCCTGACCCATCAGCAGCTTGTGGATCTGGTCACCGAGCGTTTCGCCAAGCTTGTGCCATCATCAAACGGCGCTGCGGATTCCATACCCGTCGCCGCGCCACACATTACCCAGCGCACGAAACACGAACTCGAGCAAGTGCACATCTGTATCGGCGTGCCGGCGCTGCCTATGACGGACGAACGCCGCTTCGTGGTTTCCGCACTGAACAACGTGCTGGGCGGCGGCATGTCGTCGCGCCTGTTTCAAAATATCCGCGAAAAGCAGGGCCTGGCGTATGCGATTTTCAGCGAGATGAATTCGTATCGAGATTCCGGATCTTTTTCGGTGTATGCGGGGACATCGCTCGAGAACGTCTCGAAGGTGGTTCGTTCGGTGCTCGATGAATTCCGCCGGATCAAGGATGAGCCGCTTCCGGAAGAGGAATTGCGCCGCGCCAAGGACCATCTGAAAGGTGCCACGCTGCTTGCGTCGGAAGGCACCGGCCAGCGCATGAACAGCCTGGCGCGCTATCACATGTATTTCGACCGCTACTTCTCGCCCGCCGAGCTGATTGCGCTGCTCGAAAAAGTAACGCCTGAAGACATTCAGAAAATCGCGCGGAATTCTTTCAGCCCGAGCGCATAGCCGCAAGCGTTGTGGGCAATCTCGACGGCTTCGAACTGACCCGCGAGGACCTTACCCTTTAAAAAGGCCCACGACGAGTAGAGCGTCGTCGTGGCTACCCGAGCAACAGAGGCGAATTGCGCGAATGGTACGGCAGAATTCGTTAAGAGCCTCTAACTGATTCGCATCATTGCCGTTGACCTGAAGGCAGCAGTTTGCCATCATCCATTGCGAAGCTGGTGCTGCGGGGGCACGCCCAGCGGACGGAGAGAGCGCATCGCGTTCCGCATTTCGATTCTAGCTTCGGGTAGTGCGGGCAACTCCACGTTGCTTGAGACCGAACATACCGCTCTCCTCATCGATGCCGGCCTTGGAAAGAAAGAAATGCTGCGGCGCTTTGAAGCGCTAGGCCGGCAGAAACCCGACCACCTCGACGGCATCCTGATTTCCCACGAACACTCCGATCATTCGAACGGCCTTGGCCAGTTGCAACGCGAGTGGAAATGCCTGGCGTTTCTTACCGAGCCAACGCATCGCGTAATCCAGCAGATGCTCAAGGATCAGGGCATCAAGAAAACGATCGATTACGTGCAGTACGTGCATCCCGGCGAGAAATTCGAAATTGGCGATATTGAAGTCACGCCGTTTGCGATTCCGCACGACGCATCCGATCCCGTGGGCTACTGCTTCAAGGCTAATGGAATCAAGGTGGCGATCGTTACCGACCTCGGCTATCTGCCGGAGCTTGTGAAACATCATCTGCGCGAAGCCGATTTCCTGATTCTGGAATCGAATCACGATCTCGAAATGCTGAAGGTGGGGCCGTATCCGTGGCACATCAAGCAGCGAGTGATGAGCCGGACGGGGCACTTGTCGAATGCGACGGTGAGCGACTTTTTGGCGGATTGTGAAGTGTTTGACGGGCTGGCGCGCCATCTCGTTCTCGCGCATCTTTCTGAGCAGAATAATAATCCTTCTGTGGCTCGTATTTCCGCTGAAGAAGCGCTGGGGCGGCGGGCGCCTTTGTTTGCGTTTGGCGGCACGTTGCATATTGCTTCGCAACATTCTCCGCTTGGTCCGTTTGAGTTGTAGCTTACCCTTACAGATAGATCAAACTGCAGATTCCTCTCTACGCCGCGCGCCCATCGCCCCGCGGACACAACCGGGACGCACGAATCGCGCTGCGCGATGGGAAAGGCAGAAGCGCGCGCGGCTTCACTCGGAATGACAGGGTGAAGGTTGGGGTTGAGTGGACGGGCAAATCAAGTTAGCTACGGGCTTCTTCGCGGCGCGAGAGATTCTGGTAGAACATGTCGTGCATCTGGCGGGTGGTGCCGCTTTCGAGGTCGGCGTTGCGGACGATGGCGGTGCGCGCGTCGAAGAGGCTTTCTGGATTCACCGCGACACCCGGCGCTACTTCGATTTGAACCAGGTTCGGGCCGCGATTTTTTTCTCCGGCGATTTCGCGCAGGCCCTGGCACTGGTAGCAAACGCCGGTTTTGTTGATCAGCGCGCAGAGGCCGTCGAAGGCCTGCGTCATTTTCGTGCGCGCGTCGGAAAGGCGATGCCGAAAGACGGGCTCGGACACGCGCAGGATCGCCGCTGCTTCCTGGTTCGTAAATTCGAGAACTTCTTTCAGCATCACCGCTGCTTGCTCTTCAGGCTCGAGCGAACGAGCAATACACGAAAAACAGAATGCGATATGCTCGCGGATTTCATAGACGAAGCCGGGCGAACTCATCAAATCGCGCAGGCCTTCGAGCTGTTCGGGATGCTCGGTGGTTTCCTGCTCGCCAATGCGCTGCGCTTCCACGCGCCAGCGTTTCCGCTGGCGCAAATGGTCGAGACAAGCGTGCGTGGCGATACCAAAGAGCCAGCTCTTGAATCGCGCTTCGCCGCGATAGCTGCGGATATCTTCGAGCACGCGTATGAAAACGTCTTGCAGAAGATCCTCGGCATCCTGCCGCAAGGTAACCATGCGGTAGATGTAGCCGAAAAGCGGCTTGCGCCAGGGTTCGACGAGCGAGCCGAATGCAGCGCGATCGCCTTGCTGGGCGCGTTCGACGAGTTTTAGTTCGTCATCGTGTGGAAGCGGCGTCTGCGAATAAGCTGTCATCATACTTTCTCGCTTGGCGATTTCGCCTTGAGGTTCGGGCCGCGACAGTTTACATCGGTTCCCACCGAGAGCCGACGATCTGCCACGGCCCGCAAGACTTTCTCCGGTCGATCACGCTGCTGCTCGAACGCGCGCTAGGATTTCATCAGCACCTGGCAAAGCTGCAGGCGATTGCCGGAAGGATCGCGAAAAATGGCGAGCTTCACCATGCCGGGAATTTCTTCCGTCTTGCCCTCGAATTTCACGCCACTCGATTCGAGACGCTTACGCTCGCGTCCGATATCGTCAACGCGCAGAACGATCGTCGCTCCGTGCTCTTTCGGCGTGTATTGCCCCGTCGAGATGCCGACGGCCGCTTCATCCTGGCCGCCGCCATTGAATTCCGCCCAGCCATCCATTTCGAACGATTTCTTGAGGCCGAGCACGCTGCCATAGAACTTCTTGGCCTGCTCGAAATCGTTTACGTTGAACCATGCGACCGATAGCTTCATTGTCCTTCTCCTGTTCGATTGAATTTGTGCTACTGGAAGCTATGTCGTCTGGCAGCGGAATTTCCGCCGACTGATAGAAAGGAGAGAAGTTGGTTTCAGATCTTGGCACCACGGTGGACGGTGACCGTTTCGATTACGCGACCTCTCTGCCTGCAATAAATTGAATCTCATCGAACCACGCGTTATCTTCACTCGGATATGCCTGACGAACGCCTCAACGATCGAACCAAACTCAGACGCGGTTTGGGAGCAGTGCAGGCTCCTACACATATCACGCAAGAGGCTTTCGAAGGTAACGGTCGCCATTTGCGGCGATTGGTGCGACTGCGTCCCGATGAACGAGCCGATCCCAACGATATTTACGAATATATCCAGGACTTGCGCTACACCGAGATTCAGAGTTCGCTTCTGGCTTACCTTCTGCCGTTATGTTTGGAAGTGTGGCGCGAGGACGTACGAAGGCTCCATAGCGGATACGGTGGTGCTATCGAACACTTCTACCCGGTCCTAGCTGACTGTCATGTTTTCGACCTGCATTTGAAGCCCAAGCAAACTCAGGTTGTATCGGAGTTCATGCGACAAACGATTCTTGAGGAAATTGACGACCAGCGTGGGCTCGCCTTTCAAGGGGCAAGAGCAAGACCATACCGTTGGTTCGGCGAATTGACAACCTATGGGGTTCTCCTGCCAGACATTGAGCATTTATGGAGTCAATGGTGGCTACTAAACACACCTGGACGCGCGATTGCCGCTGCACAGTACGTTTCATGTTTGATGTACTCGGAAACTGAGAACCCAATATTTGCTCCATGGACACCGAACGGCGGCGGCGGTCCTCCCGGGCTTTGGGAATTCCAAGGCCATCTGTACGAGCACCGTTGGCTAGAGGGTAATCTCAATTTCTTGAAGAGCGTGCTCACTGCGCAAAAAGTTAGCGACGGACTTGGCCTGGCAGTCGATCGCTTGGCTGGCCAACCTGAACACGCGATTGCTGCCGCTGTGCTCGAGGACGTTCCGCTTTGCTCCGCAACGGTTGAGGCTCGCTGTGCCCAACTCCCGAAGATTCTTGGAACCGTCCAGTTATCAACTACCTCGCTTGAATGGGCAGTTTGAAAGTTCCAATGCAATCTTATAGTCCCTGAGAAACCCTCGCTATAAACAGATATAATCCGTCCGCATGATTCCACCTTCCTACAAACCCAAAAAGAAATTCATGGAGCTGGCTATTGCCGAAGCCAAACGCGCCGGTGACCGCGGCGACTATCCGATCGGCGCGGTGATTACACGCCTGGTCGGCAAGCGCGAAGTAGTGATTGCGAGCGCCGGCAACCGGGTGAAAACTTCGGGGTCGAGCATCAAGCACGTCGAGCTTGAAACGCTCAAGTATGTGTCGAGCGGCTATGGGCGCTATCTGCCTGACTTCGTCCTGTACTCGACGCATGAGCCGTGTGCGATGTGCGCCGGAGCCGGCGTGTGGTCGCGAATTGGCGCGGTGGTGTATGGCGTGTCGCAGGAAGACATTGCCGCGTATGGGAACAAGCACGGCACCGAATATTACAAGTGGCGAGCTTGTTTGATCCCGTGCCGGCTGATTTTCGAGAAGGGCAATCACCGCATTCCTGTTTTTGGCGGATTTCTGCGGCGCGAATGCCAGAAACTTTTCAGCTACAGGCCTGCGAAGCGGTAACTGTCGTTTTCGAATCGTTTTGGGCGGCGTTTGCAGGCATGCCATCGCTTCCATCGCGATTTACAGGTATGCCATCGTTTGGGCCGTTTTACAGGTATGATGGAGCAGGGAAATTCCCCACCGTTTGCAAGCTAGCTTGACGAGTTGCGCTAAAAGAGTCGCGTCAAGAAGTTGCGTCAAAAATAGCTGCGCCAAAAAGGAGGTTCCAATTTGATCCCGCGATACACACGCGCGGAAATGGGCCGCGTCTGGAGCGACGAAAATAAATTTCAGAAATGGCTCGAAGTAGAGTTGGCCGCAGCGGAGACGCTGGCGGAAGCGGGCATCGTCCCCCGCGAAGCGGCGCTGAAGCTGCGCGAACGCGGGCGTGTCGACGTAGCGCGCATCAATGAGCTGGAAGCCAAGGTGCGCCACGACGTGATTGCATTCACGATGGCGGTACAGGAATCGGTGGGCGATCCCGAAGCGGCGCGCTGGCTGCATCACGGACTTACGTCGAACGACGTGGTGGACACAGCGCAGGCACTGCTGGTGCGCGAAGCGTCGCAGCAGATCGAGAAAGCGCTCGAGCGAATGGGCGAAGTGCTGGAGCAGCGCGCGTGGGAATTCAAAGACACGCCGCAGATTGGCCGGACGCATGGCGTGCACGCCGAACCGATTACGTTCGGGCTGAAAATTGCCAACTGGTTTTCGGAGAATCGCCGTGACCTGGCGCGGTTTCAAGTGGCAGCACGGCAGATAGCGGTGGGGAAGATTTCAGGCGCGGTAGGAACGTGCACGCACCTGGGCCCTGAAATCGAAGAAAAGATTTGCGCGCGGCTGGGGCTGGCAACGGCGCCAATCACGTCACAGGTAATCGAACGCGACCGGCACGCGCAATACCTTTCGACGCTGGCGATTGTGGCGGGAACGCTGGAGCGTATTGCGCAGGAGGTACGGCATCTGCAACGGACGGAAGTCCGCGAGGTGGAAGAGCCGTTTGGCGGGGAGCAGCGCGGCAGTTCAGCGATGCCGCACAAGCGGAATCCGGTGTCGAGCGAGCAGGTGTGCGGGCTGGCTCGCGTGGTGCGCGCCAATGCGATGCCGGCGCTGGAAGATATCGCGCTGTGGCACGAGCGCGACATTTCGCACAGCTCGGTGGAGCGCGTGATTCTGCCGGATTCGACGATTCTCACCGACTACCTGCTGCATCGCACCACAGAAATCGTCGCGAACATGAAAGTGTTTCCTGATCGCATGCGCCGCAATCTCGACGCCACCAAGGGCCTCGTGTTTTCGGGGCAACTGCTGCAGGATCTCGTGGAACACGGCGCGCCGCGCGAAGACGCTTACAAATGGGTGCAGAGCCATGCGATGGCGGCGTGGGAATCGGAGACGAGCTTCCGGGATCGAATCGCGTCGGACGCGAACATTCGCACGTATCTCGATGGAAGAGCGCTCGCGCATACTTTTGACTTGCAGCGACAGCTGCGCGCCGTGGATGCGATTTTCCAGCGTGTCTTTGGCACAAAAGCTTCCGTCGCGATGTAATCGCGCTACACCGCCAGCCTTCAAATCGCGCCACTTGAAGCGGCCCAAAACTTCACAAGAGCGTCCCCCAGCGGCTGAGGCCGCATCGATTTCTTTTCGATCTTGCTGCACGATTGAAGTCGTGCGCCTACGAAAGTCAGTTTAGGCCACAGCGAGGTAGATGTAGCGCAGGATGAAAAGCGCGGTGAGAATCCAGAGCAGCAAGCTGATCTCGCGAAATTTTCCCGCGCCGATTTTTACCACTGTGTAGGACATCACGCCGAGGCTCAGGCCTGTGGCGATACTGAAGGTGAGCGGCGTCGCCAGTACCGTGACGAACGCCGGGAAAGCGTCGCTGAAATCGTCCCAGTTGACGCGCGCCACCGACTGTATCATCAGCGCGCCGACTAAAATCAGCGCGGGAGCTGTGGCAAAACCCGGAATCGCGGTCGCGACGGGCGAGAAAAATACAGCTGCCAGAAACAGCGCGGCGACAAAAACATTGCTCAAACCGGTGCGCGCGCCTGCGGACACTCCCGCGGCGCTTTCGATATAGCTCGTGACCGTGGATGTGCCGGTCATCGACCCGAAAACCGTTCCCACGGCATCCGCGAGCAGGGCCCGGCCGACTCGCGGAATTTTTCCGTCCTTGACGAAGCCTGCTTGCTCGCAAACGGCGACGAGCGTGCCGACGTTGTCCAGGAGATCGACGAAAAGAAATATGAACATGATCTCGAAAAGCCCGAGATGCAACGCGCCACGCAAATCGAATTTTAGAAATGTAAGCGACGGATGCGGAATCGAAACCAGCGCGGTGGGCCAGCGCGACATCCCGCGCAGGATGCCCAACAGCGTGGTGCCGAGAATGCCGATGAGCATCGCGCCTCTGACTTTTCGCACCATCAAAATCAGCATCAGCACCAAGCCGAAACATGCAGCCTGCACTTCGCGGTCGGAAAAGCTTCCGATACTCACCAGCGTGGCCGGATTGGCGACGACGATTTTCGCGTTTTTCAAGCCGACGAAGGCGATGAACATGCCGATACCCGCAGCCGTTGAATGCTTCAGCGAATCGGGAATACCGTTAACGATCTGCTCGCGAACGCGCGAAACAGTGAGAAGAATGAACAGCATACCGGAGAAGAACACGACGCCGAGCGCCGTCTGCCACGGGATGTGCATGCCTAGGCAAACGGAGTACGTGAAATAGGCATTGAGTGACATGCCGGGCGCCAGCGCGATGGGATAATTGGCGTAAAGGCCCATCACCAGTGTGGCCGCGGCGGAAGCAATGCACGTCGCGAAAAGAACGCCTTCCTCCGGCATCCCCGCTTGCGCGAGAATCTGCGGATTCACCACGATGACGTATGCCATCGTCATGAACGTGGTCAGCCCGCCAAGCATTTCCTGGCGAATGGTGGTCTGATTTTCTGCCAGTTTGAAGTAGCGCTCGAGCACGCGGCCTCCGCGATTCGCCAAAAAGAATTGTCACTCTAGAGTGGGCGCACGGTCGTGTCAATGCGTGGCGCATCGGCGCCATCGAAATCGGCTACGGCTTCGGAGGCGTTTGCGGATTCGGTTGCTGCGGGACGTCTTCTAGCGGCGTCGACGGGCCGATTTTGGTTTCGACGCGGAATTTTTTGTAGTCGCTGTAGCGGTCGATTTCGTTTTGTCGCACTCTGACGAAGACCACGCGCGCGGTGGCGTGAACTTCGGCATAAGACGGCAACCAAACCTCGCCGTTGATTTTAGTTTGCTCGATGACGAGGTTCGTTCCCTTGTCGAGCGAAGCAAGTAAGCCACCGCCGATTTTCGCGGTCTCACTGAAGCGAGCTTCGAGCCGAGCCACGTCGCGAGCCTGCTCGTCAATCCACACCACGCCAACCAATTTTTGAACGATGGACTCCACCAGCTTGCGCGGCTTGTAGTCGGGATTCGGGCCAAAGTCGAAGACGATCACATCCTGCCCGCGAAATCGCTCGCGGCGCGGATTCGTAAAGCTTTCGGCGCGAAGAAAGTCGGAAATCTGCGCCTGCTGGCGTTCGTCTTCTTTTTCCTGTTTTTGGGGATCGCTCGCGAGCTCCGCCTGCTTTTTCTGAAACTCGCTGAACTCTTTGTTGAACCGCTCATCTTCTTTGTGCTGCTGTTCGGCGGTGAGCGGCTTCGAATCGTCTTTCACCAGGTGGCGGATTTCATCGCCGCCGCAGTTAAACACGTCGTATTCCTTCACCTCGCGCGAGGTGACGTCTCCCTTTGAACCGAACTTCTCCTCTTCCGCAATCACATGGCAGGTGTATTGCTTCTGCAACTCTTCGATCGCTTTCTGATTCTTGGCTACATCGAGAAGAAGCGCTTTGATGTCCGGCAGCGGGCGGCCTTTGCTATTCGGAAAGTCGAACACGGAATCGTTCACAGGCGCGTTCCACTCGATTCGCGACACTGAAACGCTATAACTGCGGCCAGCCCGACGCAGCGTGATCCGGTAGGGCGCTTCGATGCCATCGACGCGGCGGTAGTCGGCGTAATCGAATTCCTCTGCGGCGGCACTTTTTGATTCAGCTTGCTGCTTCACCGCGGCAGGGATGATTTCGCGAATCATCAGGTGAGTTTGCGCGTCGAAAAACAGTTCGCGGGAAACGCGCGGAGAAAGCGTAATGCGGACGTGGTAGGCTTTGCGTCCGCCTACCTCCTCTGTGCCGATCAGCTGCAAGCCGAATTTGGATTTCTTCGCGTCGGCGAGCCTGCTGTTCAGATAACGTCCTGCTGCTTCCCACTCCGAAGCAACGGCGCCGGTCAGAGTGTGCGGGGCACCCGTCGAGTCGGAAGACGAATCGGCTCCCGTCCCCCGGCCCGAGTCATCCGGGCCTGAAGTGTCCTGGCCCCAAGCCGATTTCCCGTTATAACCCTCGGTCAGGCGACGCGGCCCGATAATAATTTCGGAGTAGAACTTGTTAGGGGCCTTGGTGATCAGCGAATAAGTGCCGGACTGCCCGGTGGCATCGTCAGTCAAGCTTCCAGTGACGCTGGCGGTTTGAATTTTCGCGAGAGCTTTCGCGCCACCTTCAGCGTGAACGTATTCATCCACAATCTTCTGCGCGGATTGCGCGAAGCATGGGCCGCCAGCACTGAAGAGAACAAACCAAAGAGCCAGCAGAAGCTTTCGAGTGGCCGTGCTTTTCATCAAATGAGCGTAGCACGTTGTCGCTGAGCTGCCATTGCGATGCCGTGCCGCTTGACGGGTACAATACAAGCGCAACTTTCTGTCACAAACGGACGAATGCCGGACGAAACTCAGTGCGTAGTGGCGGGCGCCTAAAAGGATTGCGTGTGGCGGCCAGCGTCGCGATGTTGTCTATTCCGCAGACAAATCCATTGCCCTAAGCAATATCACAGAGGTAGGGTTTAGTTGAACTAACAACCAGCAAAGAAATCCCAATTCAACGAGTGGGAGCATCCTGCATGGAAAAATTGGCGCTTGCTTTAGCCTTTGCAGCCTCACTCGCATCTTTCGCCTCAGGTCAGGCACCCAAACAAGCTGAACTGAAAGTGGAATCGAACGTCGTCTACGGAATGTATTCCGGCGCGGCTCTGCTAATGGACGTACACTATCCGGAATCGAAGAATGGCTACGGCATCGTCTACATTCCAGGAACCGGATTCCACGCTCCTCTGTCCTACGACGCTCCTCCTCTCAAAGCAACTTCCCAGCTTGCGATCTACGTGCCGCCACTGCTGAAGGCCGGATATGTAGTGTTTGTTCCGAATTATCGGGTTGCGCCCAGATTTCGTTATCCGGCAGCTGTTGAGGATGTCCAGCGAGCGATAAGATACATTCGACACAACGGGGATCTCTATGGAATCCGTTCGGACCGCATCGGGGCCGTTGGCGCATCAGCCGGAGGATACCTTGCCGATATGTTAGGTGTTTTGGGCGGGCAGGGCGATCCCCAAGACCCAGATGCAGTTAACCGCGAGAGCGCGAAAGTACAATGTGTCGTCTCATTCTTCGGGCCGACTGACCTGATTCGCTTGCCGCCTAGCCCCGTGTTAACGGATTTCCTTGGGATCACTCTGTCCGCAATAGGTCAATCTTTGCCTCCCACCTCGGTCGAGTACAAAACTTACCGTGACGCCTCACCGGTCTATTGGATCTCGAAGGATACGTCTCCCTTTCTCTTGGTGCATGGTGAAGCTGACACAACGGTCGTCATCAGGCACTCGGAATTAATGGAACAAGGGCTCAAAGCCGCTGGGGTGCCTGTAAAACTGTTGCGTGTGCCGGGAGCTGGGCACGGGTCTGATTTTTCCAGCACAAAGAATCTACCAGAGTACCTTGACGAAATGGTTCGCTGGTTCGGTGAGTATTTGCGAACAAAGTGAACGCGTCTTGAATCCCTGTTCCAGTTCGGATAGATGTCGAGAAATCGTCTTCGCACCACCAATCTCAGATTGCGATTAATGAGACGTTCCCGACAATCTCGATGTAACGCCGAGCCGGCGTCGAACACTATTTCACAAATGCCACGCGAAGCAGTTGCGGCATCGCCACCCACCGACGCCGCGCGTCTGACCCCTATTCAATGGCTTGTCTGCGCTGTCGCCTCCCTTGGCTTCCTGTTTGATCTCTACGAATTTCTAGTGATGCCTCTGATCGTGCGCCCGCTGCTGACCGATCTGGGCCACTTGAAGCCGGGCACTCCGACGTTCAATTTATGGGTGGGCTTGCTGTTTTTCATTCCGACGGCGACCGGAGGCATTTTCGGTCTCCTCGGCGGCTATTTGATTGACCTTCTCGGCCGCCGCCGCGTGCTGGTCTGGAGCATACTGCTTTACGCTTTCTCCGCGTTGGCAGCGAGTTACGCGACTTCGCTGCATCAGATCATGTTTTTTCGCTGCACGACAGTGGTCGGAGTTTGCGTGGAGTATGTGGCATCGATCACGTGGCTGGCGGAACTTTTCTCGAATCCCAAGCAGAGAGAGTCCGTGCTTGCTTATGCCCAAGCTTTTTATCCCTTGGGCGGCTTCGTGGCTGCCGGCGCCTATTATGCAGCCGTCACCTGGGCGGCACGCCTTCCGGCGATCCATGGAGTCCACGAAGCGTGGCGGTACACGTTGCTCGCGGGGCTGATTCCTGCGATTCCGCTTATTGTAGTTCGACCGTTTTTGCCCGAGTCACCCGTATGGCGTGAGAAGAAATCGCTGGGGAAATTAGAACGCCCCAGCTTTCGGGAACTGTTCCAGCCAGCTTTGCGACGGACTACCCTGATCACAACGCTCTTGATGGGCGCAACAAGCGCCCTTGCGTTTGGGGCAATTCAGCACACGGCCCGGATCGTTCCCGGCCTCGCCGACATTCGCAACCTGCCTCCAAAACAAATCGAACAGACCGTGAGCCACGTACAAGTACTGCAGGAACTGGGTGGCGTAGCCGGGCGCGTGATATTTGCGCTACTGCTTATCCGCGTCGCGTCGGAGCGGCGCCGTATGCGAGTTTTTCTGGTGCCGGCGTTTGTGGTATTCGCGTGGCTTTATTTCTTTGCCTCAACGCGAACGCTGGCTCAACTCGGCTTCGGCGTCTTTCTTGCGACGCTGCTGTTTAACGGACTGCACAGCTTCTGGGGTAACTACATGCCTCGCGTCTATCCCACGCACTTAAGAGGTACCGGCGGAAGTTTTGCAATGAATCTTGGAGGCAGAACGATTGGCGCCTCTGCTGCGCTCGCGACAACTCAACTCGCCAATGTGATGCCGGGTTCGGGACCATCGGTGCAACTCGCCTACTCATCTGGAACAGTCGCCCTTGTGGCGTGCGCGTTGGCTTTGGTCGGAAGTGCTTGGCTGGGCGAACCGGCGAGCGAACAACTTCCCGATTGACAGCTCGCAGCTTGACTTGCGGCGGGAGCGCAGCCTAACATCGCGCGCACTCAACTGATTGCATCTTCGGAAAATGATCGGGAAAACCCTTTCGCACTACTTGATCCTCGAAAAGCTCGGCGGCGGCGGCATGGGTGTGGTCTACAAGG
Organism: uncultured Acidobacteriota bacterium; assembly: GCA_963721825.1. Taxonomy (GTDB): domain Bacteria; phylum Acidobacteriota; class Terriglobia; order Acidiferrales; family UBA7541; genus Palsa-295. The sequence continues at coordinate 66,397 of CAVRLE010000012.1, forward strand.
CCGAAGACACCAAGCTGGGCCGCCAGGTAGCGCTGAAATTCCTGCCGGAAGGATTCTCGAAAGATCGCGCCACACTCGAACGCTTTCAGCGCGAAGCGCGCGCAGCCTCGGCGCTGAATCACCCGAACATCTGCACGATTTACGAAATCGATGTGGTCAACGACGGCGGCGAGACCATCCCCTTCATCGCCATGGAATTGCTCGAAGGCCAAACGCTGAAACATCGTATCGGCGAGAAGCCGCTTGCATTCGACCAGGTGCTTGACCTGGGGACTCAGATTTCCGATGCCCTCGATGCCGCCCATGCAAAAGGCATCATTCATCGCGACATCAAGCCAGCCAATATTTTTGTAACGCGCCGCGGGCAAGCCAAAGTGCTCGATTTCGGCCTGGCCAAACTCGCACCTGAGCATGTGGGCGTTGGCGCGGGCACTTCTGCATTGCCCACAGTCGGATCGGAAATGCTGCTGACGAGCCCGGGGACGGCAGTGGGTACGGTTGCTTACATGTCGCCCGAGCAGGTGCGCGGCGAAGAACTCGATGCGCGCTCGGATCTCTTCAGTTTTGGCACGGTGCTGTACGAAATGGCGACGGGACGCCAGGCATTCACGGGTAACACGGCCGGTGTGATTACAGAAGCGATTCTGAACCGCGCGCCTGCACCGCCAACCCGCGTAAATCCCGATCTCCCGGGCGAATTCGAAATCATCCTTGCGAAGACGCTGGAAAAGGATCGCGAGTTGCGCTGCCAGACGGCGGCAGAATTGCGCGCGGACTTGAAGCGGCTGAAACGCGAGACGGAATCGAGCCGCTCGGGCACGAGCACAGGTTTCGCAGCGCCGGGAGCAAAACCTGCGGCCGCCCCAGCCACTTCTACCAGGCGCACGTGGATCGCTGCGGCACTCGCCGGCGCGATTGCGCTCGTTGCCGGTCTGGCTGCCGGCGCGTTTCTTGCGATGCGCCAGAACGCCATATCGCAACCGCTCTATCACCAGGTGACATTCCGCCGAGGCACCGTCTATGGCGGACGATTCGGACCAGATGGTCAGACGGTCTATTACAGCGCCGCGTGGGATGGAAACCCCGCCGAACTCTTTTCCACGCGCACAGGGAGTCCGGAGTCTGCGTCGCTCGGCCACGCGGGGACACATCTCCTGGGAGTCTCCTCAACTAGCGAGATTGCTTTGTTACTGAACAGCCGCACCGGCGTGTTTCAGCAGTTTGGTACTCTGGCGCGAGTGCCAATTGCCGGCGGAGCTCCGCGTGAGCTGCTGAACAACGTGAATTGGGCAGATTGGGCAAAGGACGGCTCGAATTTGGCCATCGTGCGGCTGCAGGGTGGGTTCAGGCAGTTGGAGTTTCCGATCGGCAAAGTGCTGTACAAGACTCCGGGGTGGATCGGCGACCCGAGAATTTCTCCGAAGGGCGACCGAATTGCTTTCCTAGATCATCCGGTGTTTGCAGATGACGGAGGAAGCGTTGCGGTTCTGGACCTGACCGGCACTCGTAAAACCTTGACAAAGAATTGGATCAGCGAGGACGGGCTCGCGTGGTCTCCGAGCGGAGAAGAGATCTGGTTCACAGCTACTCACGAAGGGCTCGGCCGAGCTTTGTATGCCGTCGATTTGTCCGGGAAGGAACGGCTCCTTGCGCGCGTTCCTGGCACGCTTACCTTGCTCGATATCGCTCGCGATGGACGTGTGCTTCTGAAGCGAGACGCAAATCGGCAGGAAATAAAAGCATTCATTAACGGTGATACGAAAGGGCGAGAGCTCTCCTGGTTTGATTATTCGTTGGGCGCCGGGTTGTCACCAGACGGAAAGACGTTGTTGTTCGCCGAAGTGGGGGAAGCAGGCGGTGCCACCTATGGGATTTACATCCGCGGAACAGACGGCTCGCCAGCCGTTCGCCTCGGCGACGGAAACCCGCAAGAACTCTCGCCGGACGGCAAATGGGTGCTGGCAATCACTCACGACACGCCGGAGCAGCTATTTTTGCTACCGACCAAGGCCGGCGCGCCACGCGTGATAACGAATGATGCTATCGACCACTTCACGGCAGCATGGTTGCCGGATGAAAAACAAGTGGCGTTTACCGGGAGCGAGCCCGGACGTGGCCCACGGCTCTACGTACAAGATCTGGAAGGCGGAAAGCCTCGGGCGATCAGTCCGGAGGGACCGGCAGTATCATTCGCCCGGGTTTCTCCGGACGGGAGATTTGCTGTGGGCCCCGGGGAGGATGGCAGTCTCTGGTTTTTCCCCGTGCACGAAGGTGAGCCTCATCCAATTCCTGGCGTTCAAACCAATGAACGCACTGCCGGATTTACAGCGGACGGAAAATCCGTCTTCGTGTATAACTTCGCCGGACTGCCATGCACGATTACGCGCATTGATCTCGCAACGGGAAAGCGCTCTGCGTGGAAGCAACTCGTCCCCGCCGACGCCGCAGGAGCCGCTTCGTTGGGCGGCATCAGCATCACGCCCGATGCAAAATCCTACGTGTATTCCTACCAGCGAACGCTTTCGGATCTTTATGTGGTCGAAGGTTTGAAATAGCTGCGGGCAATCCGATTGGTCACTGCACCCGCTGGATGTAGCGGGCTTCCGAGGTATCCACCTTCACCTTGTCGCCGGTTCCCACAAACGGCGGCACGTTGATCACGAGGCCGGTTTCGAGTTTCGCCGGTTTCATCACTGAGCTGGCGGTCGCCTTCTGGATGCTCGGCTCGGTATCGACGACCATCAAATCCACTGTATCGGGAATCAGCACGCCGATCGCCTTCTCATCGTAATACTCGATTTTCACCGGCATATTCGCGATCAGGTAGTCCTTCGTATCGCCCACGATGTCGTTTTGCAGCGCCAGTTGCTCGTAGTTCTCGGTGTTCATAAAGTGGTGGCCGTCGCCGTCGCTATAGAGGTATTGGAATTCGATCTCATCCACGATCACTTTTTCGACGAATTCCTCGGCGCGAAACCGGTAGTCGGTCATCGACCCCGTGCGCAGGTTGCGCATCTTCGTCTGCATGGCAGCGCGCTTGTTGCCGGGCGTGCGGTGATCCACGCTGTATACGTGATACAGGTCGCCCTCGTGCTGAATGATCATGCCTGCGCGCAGTTGGGTAGCCTTTAAGGCGCTCATCGGATGCTCCTGATTTCGCTGGGTGTTTCCTGCAGAGTCGCAAGCAGCGGCGCCTGCCAAGCAAGAAATTCACGTTATGACGAAACACCAATTATAGCGGCCCTTCGCGCATCGGGTCAAACATCTGGAAACGTTTTAGGCCGTGAAAATCGCAGGAATCCAACGCTTCCGGCTCGCGTCAAACAAAATGACGGCCTAGCGTGTGCTGAATCACAGCCCGGCAAACTCGCTCGACTCCAAAGAGGCATCAAGTAACTATGGCTCGCAGAAACCACCTCAATGCAATCCTGGCAATCGCGGTCGCACTGGCGTCGTACGGCTTCTTGAAAAATGCCGCACATCGCGCAATTGCCTCCGCGAATCCCAACGCTCGAACCGAAATCTCGCGCCTCGCCGAAGAGATGCAATGGAAGCCGGGCATGACCATCGCGGACATCGGCGCCGGAGACGGAAGCTACAGTTTCGCCGCCGAGAAAATCGTAGGCCCATCAGGTCACGTCTACGCCACAGAAATTGACGCCGCCAAGCTGGCCACGCTTCGCGACGAAGTTGCCAAGCAAAAACTCGCGAATGTCACGATCGTGGAAAGCGCAGCCGACGACACCAAGCTCCCCACCGACTGTTGCGACGCGATTTTCCTCCGTCGCGTCTACCACCACATCACCGCGCCCGAAACCTTCGACAAGAATCTCCTGCGCTCGCTGAAGCCCGGCGCCCGCCTCGCCATCATCGATTTCGCGCCGGACAACAGCCTGCCGCCGGTCGAAGGCGTCCCCGCCAATCGCGGCGGCCACGGGATCCCGCAAAAAATTATGGTCGGTGAATTAATCGCAGCAGGATTTCGCGTGGCAAAAACGATCGATCACTGGTCGGGCAACGACTACTGCGTTATTTTTATAAAGCCCGGCGAATAACTCGCGACGGCGACGGTTACGGCTGCGGATGCGCCCGGCCCTCCGCCATCACCTTCTCCACTTCATCCGCATTCCGCGGCAGCTTTTCCGTCATCACCCGGTGCCCGTCGGCCGTCACCAGCACATCATCCTCAATCCGCACGCCAAGATTTTCGTCGCGAATATAAATCCCCGGCTCGATCGTAATCGTCATCCCGGCCCTCAACGGCTGCCGGAAGTCCGTCGGGTCGTGAACGTTCAACCCGATGCCATGCCCCAACCCGTGCACGAAATATTTTCCAAGCGGCTTCCCGTCCTTATCCTTGCCGTGCGTGCTGATGTAATCAGCCGCGATGGTATGCAAGCTACCCGGCCCTCCATACATAAACACACCCGGCTTCACGGCCGCAATCGCAGCATTCTGCGCGCCCAGCACGATGTCGTAAATTTCGCGCTGCCTCGCCGTGAATTTCCCGTTTGCCGGCACCGTACGCGTAATGTCCGCATCGTAGCCGCCGTACTCACCGGCCACATCCAACACCACCATGTCCCCATCCTTGATCTGATTATCGAGCGCATCGTAGTGCAACACGGTGGAGAAAAATCCCGCGCCCACGATCGGAGCATACGCTTCGCGCGAACACCCTTCCCATTTGTGAATTTCTTCCATCTTCGCGGCCACTTGATATTCCATCAGCCCCGGCTTCATCATTTTCATGGCCGCCAATTGCGCATCGACGGACGCATCCACCGCCTTTTGCAACAGCTCAAGTTCTCCCGCCGATTTCACCATGCGCATTTCCGTCAGAGTCGGCTGCACATCCTCGATTTCCGACTGCGGCGGCAGCGCATCCTTCAACCACTCATGCCAGGTGTGAAGCTGCGGGTAGCCGTTCTCCGGCCCTTTCGGCAGCAGCGCGTAAAACTTCGGATTCGTCTTCGCCAGCGCAGCCAGATCGCCGCGCAATTCCGCAAACGGCCGCACCGCCTGAAATCCCGTCTTCTCCGCAACGCCCGGATCATTCGGTCCAAGGTGCGCGCCGCCCCAGATTGCTTCGCGCGGATCGCGCGGCGGCAAATACAGAATTTCCGTCGGCACTCCAGAAGTTTTCGCAGCCGCCGAATCAGGAATCAGAACGAGCGCCGCATCCGGTTCGCTATAGCCGGTGAGGTAATAAAAATCCTCATCCTGAAAAAACACCGCCACTTCCCCTGCATCATTCCGGCTCGTATAACCGAAAAGCACCACCGGCCCGTCCGCTTCCGCGCGCAATTTTGCGCGCCGCCCCTGATACTCCGCGGCTGGCTGCGGAAATCGCGCTTGTACCAACACCGCCACAAATGACAAAGCCAGCGCCGCGATCGTCCCGCGAAGCACAAGCATCCGAAATTTCATACCAGATCCTCCGATGCTAGTAGACGAACCGCGATGATAAAAGGGTAGGTAGGAAAACACTAGTACGCTAAAAACCCGGTGCCCCCGTCGAAGCAGGCCGCACTTCGCCAGACTCGACTCCAAACCGCAACCGGTCAATATACGTCTGCCCGAGCGACATCAACCCGGTATACAAATACCCCCACACAAACAGAACCAGAAACGGAACCGTAGCGTAATTTTCCATCTCAATCGCGTACACCACCGCCGCCGCAAAATAGAGACCGAGAAAAACTTCGGCCCACGGCATCCATCCCGCCTTCTTCCGATACTTTTTCCTGGCCCACGCGTCCGACCCGTGCGCGCCCGCTTCCACACGATATTTCGGCGTGCGCACGAATTCCGATTTCACTCCGAAAATCGCTTCCAGCACATCCACGGCGTTGCGCACCGAAAGTCCGATTCCCACCGCCATGATGAACGGCAAATAGAGAAACGTCCGCTTCCACGTCTTCGGAAAAATCGCCCGCTCCGCCGCCAGGTAAAATGACGAAATCGAGCACGTCGACGCGATAAACAGCGGCAGGTCGATCACCAGCACCTGAAACCACCCCTGATAAAACCGCACAATCATTGCCGGCAGCAGAATCATCGAGAGCAGCACCATCAGCGGATAGCTGATATTGGCGGTCAGGTGAAAGAACGCCTCCGCCTTCACCGCGCCCGAAACATTCGATCGCAGCACGCGCGGCATGATTTTCTTCGCCGTCTGCATCAAGCCCTTCGCCCAGCGCGCTTGTTGTGACTTGAACGCATTCATCTCCACCGGCAATTCCGACGGGCACTCGATGTCCGGCAAATAAATAAACTGCCAGCCGCGAAGCTGCGCGCGATAGGAAAGATCCGTGTCCTCGGTCAACGTGTCGTGCTGCCATCCGCCCGCATCGTCAATCGCCGCGCGCCGCCAGATGCCCGCCGTCCCGTTGAAATTGAAGAAAAGCCCGGTGCGGTAGCGCGCCGAATGCTCGATCACGAAATGCCCGTCAAGCAGCACCGCTTCCACTTCCGTCAGCTTCGAATAATTCCGGTTGATGTAACTCCAGCGCGTCTGCACCATCGCCATCTTTGGATCCGCAAAATACGGCACCGTGTTGCGCAGAAAATCCGCCGGCGGAATAAAATCCGCATCGAAAATCGCGACATGCTCGCCGCGCGCCACCTTCAACCCCTCCTGCAAGGCGCCAGCCTTGAATCCCTCGCGGTTATTGCGATGAATATAGAAAATCGGCAGGCCTAGCTGCTGATAACGCTCCACGCAGTTGCGCGCCACTTCCTGCGTCTCATCGGTTGAGTCGTCCAGCACCTGAATATCCAGCAACTCGCGCGGGTAATCGAATTGCGCCACGGCATCCACCAGCCGCTCGATCACATAGCGCTCGTTGTAAATCGGCAGCTGCACCGTGACGCGCGGCCACTCGCTGATTTCCGGCGGAGGCGGCGCGATTTTTTTGCGATTCTTGAAAAAGTAATAAACCAGGACGTAGCGGTGGATCCCGTACATCGCCAAAATCACCATCACCACGAAGTACGGCGCCATCACCACCAGGTCAAACGAATTCACCTGGTAGAGCCCCTTGAACGGGTTCGACAGCGGATCAGTATTCCGCCGCCAATAATCCGACACAGGATTCGCCACAGGCGCGAACCAACTCGCAATCATGTACAAAAACGTCAAGCTGCACCTACTCCGGAAGGGGTGATGAACCTAAACTTAATTCAAGCAGCTCGGTTAATTTGAACCGCTTTGTTGATTGAAGCGGCTTTGTAGGTCGCGCTTTCAACCGCGACGCACCCGCGACAAACATCGAACGGGCTTTAGCCCCCTGAAGCCCCGCTCGAAATCCTAACGCCTACCCATCCCTAAACGATTGATCATGCTACGTTTCCCCGCAGGAACAGGCCAGCACTTCCAATCTATACGAGGCGGCGAAACCCTGTCAACGAGTCGTTCTGGGGGATCGGAGCATATCTCTGTGTGTTCCCAGTGTCATGAATCTGCGGGAATCTGAAACGCACCCGGTATATTTCGGTCCATTGTCGCCAGCACCCCACCTTTCGCTTTCGCGAGCTGCATGAGGTGGCCGTCTGTCGTTTGCTTCGCGCTCTTCACCCACGCGGGCATGTGAGAGAGATCATGATCGTCGGTGAGAAACGTGAATTTCACACCATTCGCCATCTTGATTCGAAGCAATAGGGCACGCGCCTCGGAAATAGTGAAATTATATTGCGGCGCTTGCAGCAGGACTCGGATATAGCCAAGTTCCGTGATCGAACAAGTCGCTAGTTCCGGAATCCCCTTGGAGGCAAGAAGTTGAACCCACTTGGCGGCCCGATTGTGAAATTCGTGCTCAAGGACACCCAGCGCAACGAGGGTATTCACGTCTAAAAGATACATCATGGAAAGTTCGACAGAATCTCATCAACTTCTTTACTGCTTAATCGCGGAGCATCGGGACCTGCACTGAGAACGGGCAGACCGGTAATCGGATCCACCAGAATCCTGGCCTTCCGACGACGCGCTCTTCGGGGAGTTAGCACAATCCGCCCCTCTTCGGCCGTAACGTCCAGAGGATCTCCAGGCCGAAGCCCAAGCTTGCGGCGAACAGGAGCAGGTAACACAACCTGACCCTTGGTCGACACTTTAGTCTGCATGGTAAGACTATCTTACCTCAAAAGGTAGCTCCGCACAAGCTTCCCGGCAGTACGTTTGAGCGATACCAGAAAAAAAGATGCACTTTTCATCGTCAGCGTAGAATCCCACCGTGGCAATTCGCGAATTCTTTTTGGAAAACTTTGCAGGTGACTTGGAGTATCACCCACGACGCGCGGTGCTGTATCTAGCCTTGGGCGCTACCGCGCTTTGTTCTTGGATTTTCTCGGCTTACGAGACCAAATTCACCGTCGTTCCTTTGGTCGTTCTTCTTGGCAGTCTTACCCTTCTTCTCAAGGGAATATTTCTCCTCCGCAAGTCATCCGAGGGATTAGGGCTTTCGCACCAGGAGATCGCTGCTCTCTCCGATCCGTCCCTTGGTAAGAATCTACCCTCGATCCCGGCTCAAGCTGCTCAAGTTGTCCAAGACTTCGGCACCGGCTCGTTTCTGCTTTGGCCTCTTCTCAAGCTCGGGAGGGATTTCGACCACTCCTGGAGTGATCCGCCACTATTCCGCGTCTTTCTCACAGGTGCAGCTCTCTTTGTGTCTGGTTGGATCATTCGCCGCGTCACTTCCTCCGATCGGCAGCCGCCAAATCCTCGCTAGAAATCTGTTGAAATGGGTCTTCCTAATATGCTACCGTAACGCTTGAGTTATGAGAAATAGCGGCCAAAGCGGACAGAGCGAGGCGGGACGCGAAACCTCCCGCGCCCCCGAATTTCTAATCGCAAATCTGGAATTAGAATTCCACCTAAGCCCCATAAGAATCAGCAACCTGAAATTTTCTAATCGCAAATTTTTCGCGATTTTTGCACTGACACTCGTTACCGATGGCGAGGCGTGCGCGGCCTTTCCCAGCCGCCAGGCTCCAGCTTCGAGCCTCCAGAGTCTAATCGAGGCACCGCGATTAGAATCTCTCCCAACTCACAGACGACAAAGCCACTTCTCATTTTCTAATCGAGACAAAAATGGCCTTTTCATCTCTCCACCCGCTTGTCCTGGGAGGGCCTGTGGTCGACGAAGGATCACTCGCCACTGGACATGCCTCGCTGCCCCCTCTTGCATCGCGCCCCCGCCACGCCTAACATGGCGTCTCGCAACCCTTCCACCAAGGAGTTCTGCTGATGCGATCCAATCGCAATCGTTTGCCATTCATTTTGATGTTGCTGGGACTTACCGTTTTCGCAGCCCAGCTTCTGGCTGCAAGCCGGCGCGCGATCGTCGAAGCAGCAGCGCAACCTCCCGCAGGCATCACAAGCTCGCAGAAAAACTCGAAGCCCGCGCCTGCTGACGACGCCCCCCTCGCGAAAGCTTACCGCTTCGAAAGCGGAGGCTGGATTTACGTCCACCTCGAAGGCTCGCCGCACGACGTCGGCTACCAGCATGGCTACTTGCTCGCGCCGGAAATTGGCGACGCATTCGCCGCCGTCAGCCTGCAGATGACTCACGTCACGCAGCGCGACTGGGAATTTTTCCGCGATGCCGCACGCAAGATGCTGTGGCCGAAAATCGATCCCGAATATCAAGCCGAGCTCAAAGGCATCGTGGATGGACTCGAAGCGCGCAAAGTGAAACTCGATCTCTACGACATCGTCGCCTTCAATGCTTTCGAAGAGCTGCCTGGCTACTACGTTCCGTGGGTCAACGAACAGACTCACGCGCAGAACGCGCCAAAAATCAGCAGCCCGGAAAATTGCAGCGCGTTCGTCGCCAATGGAAGCTATACGAAAGACCACCAGATCGTGATGGCCCACAACAATTGGACCAGCTACCTCAACGGCGAGCGCTGGCGCATTATTTTCGATATCGTTCCGCAGCAGGGTTACCGCATGCTGATGGACGGCTTTCCCGGCGTCATCACGAGCGACGATGACTTCGGAATCAATTCCGACGGGCTGATGATCACCGAAACCACCATTTCGAATTTTCACGGCTGGGATTACAACGGCAAACCCGAATTCGCGCGCGCTCGCAAAGCGATGCAGTATGCAGGCTCGATCGATGAGTACGTGAAAATCATCATGGACGGCAACAACGGCGGCTACGCAAACGACTGGCTGCTCGGCGATCGCAAGACCGGCGAAATCGCGCAGTTCGAGCAAGGACTGCAGCGCACGAAACTCTATCGCACGATGGATGGAGTTTTTGTCGGCTCGAATTTCGTCAGCGACCCCGGCGTGATGCGCGAAGACACCAGTTTCGATCCGAAAAATATGGCCAGCTCTCCCAATGCGCGACACGTTCGATGGGATCAGCTGATGAATGAGAATAAAGGCCAGATCGACATCGCCATGGCCCAGGCATTTCTCTCCGATCACTACGATAGCTACACGAAAAAACCGATGGCGGATCATCGAACGCTTTGCGGTCACGGCGACGCGTCCGTCGATGGCGATCCCACCTGGGACATGCAACCACACGATCCGATGGGCGCCGTGCAAGGCAAAGTGATGGACAGCAAAATGGCCGGCAACATGAGCTTCATCGCCCGCATTGGGCATCCCTGCGGGGCGAAATTTGATGCCGCGCAATTCCTTCGCGAGCATCCGGAATTCAATTGGCAGGCGCCGGTGATGCGCGACATGGAAGCGGGCCCCTGGACGCGGTTCCGCATCGGCCAAACCGATCCGAAATCAATAAACACCGCAAACTAAACAGCGCGAGCTACATGTGACCGCCAGCCTCACAACTTTCTTCGGGCTCTTGGGCGCGTTGCAGGTCGCTGCGGCGCCGGTCGCAGTGGAATCCTCGGAAATCACTCCGGCTTAGCGTATCGGCCTAGCGAGTCGGCGTCCGTCCCGCTATCTGATTGGTATCACTCCGCTTCCGCCCTGTGGAAATCGGCCTCCGGAGATGCTACAAAAAGTATGAGCTTTATCTGGGTGTGCTGTGGCTGAAATCTGCACGTCAAAAGGATGCAAAATGACTGTCCCCGGCGGGTTTGCCGGTGACCGCCTGTGCGTCCTTCATTACACGCTTTTTGTCGAGCAAGAATGCGCGGAGATGCGGCGCGAATCGGCGCTGGGCAAAAATAGTCACGAGCGGCAGAACGAGCTGATGGGCAAAATTGCGGACCGAGGCGAGGCGATGGTACATGTGGCGACCAGCGGCTTCCCGATGTCGGATGAACTGAAGGCGCGAATCCTGAGCACGCTTCTCACGCTGATGAATACGCGCGAAAATCTGGACCGAGCGGTGATGCGGCAATCGGCGCAGCGGCGCTTCGTCGGCTAAGCAGTTTCACGAAGCTCTTCTTACGAAGTTCGCTTACGAAGCTCTCCTCACGAAGTTTCCTCCATACGAAATTCTCTTTGCGAAGTTCGGTCGACGTTGCTGCCTGAAAGTTTTTATTACGAAATTACGAACCGATGTAGCGCGCATAGAGCGAACGCGCAACAGCAGGATCTTGCGTTCCTTTGATGATCGCACGCCCATCGGGAAATACCGTCATGTCGTAAGGCGCCACGCGGAAGCGCAGGAGGAACTGATTATTGCGGACTTCGGAAGCTGACGCGCCGGCGACGCGGCGGCCCAGCTCGGCAAGATCAAGAGCGCGCCTGCGTTCGTGAATCTGCACCGAGTCGCGGCCACACATGCTCACGTGGGGCCGCGCGCGCCCTTCGAGGTGAACGAATTCGCGCCTCACGCAGGCGCGGCAATCCGGATTGCGCGCTACGTGAATGGACTGGAACCTGCCGGTCCAGACGTCGCAAGAAACCAGCCTGTGATTCAGCGCTTCCGGGTGCCCGGCAAGAAACTTCGTCGCTTCGGCGGATTCAATAGAAGCGATCACGCCTGCAGCCGCGTTCAAGACTCCAACTGTATCGCACGTATCTTCGGCGCCGACCGCAGAATGATTGTTTCCACCTTCGACCATGCATGCGAGGCATGCGGTTTCGCCGGGCCGGATCGTCATGGTGACGCCGTAGCTGCCAATAGCCGCGGCATAGATCCAGGGAATGCCGAGCGAAATCGCGGCGTCGTTCAAGAGCAGGCGGGTCTCGAAATTGTCAGTGCCATCGAGGATGAGCGGAAATCCGCTGAGCAGATCGAGCGCGTTATCGGGCGTCAAATCAGCGACGATCCCTTCGACCCGAACGCTTGAGTTGATGGAGCGCAGACGACGCTCGGCAGCGATCGCTTTCGGGATGGCGTCGCGCGCGTCGGCTTCTTCGAAAAGCGTCTGGCGCTGCAAGTTCGAGGCTTCCACGAAATCGCGATCGATAATCGCGAGGCGGCCAAGCCCGGCGCGCACCAGCAGATTCGCTGTCACGGTGCCCAGGGCGCCGCAGCCAATGAGGACGGCGCTCGAAGCCAGCAGCTTTTCCTGGCCTTCCTCGCCGATACCGCCGAAAAGAATCTGCCGCGAATACCTGTCGCGTTCTTCGCGATTCATCGCTTCCTTCCGTGCCAAAACGTGATGATAGCGCCTTTTCGCGTCCGGCAGGCAACGGGGCTGTGCTAACCTGACTTCTTACTCTTCTGGCGCATGAGATTCCCATGGAAAACATGGCATTCAGAGTTGGGGCCGCGAATCTGGTTCGGTTTCGCGTGCGTGCTGGCGGTTTTCCTATACGCAGAAATCAGTTTCGCAGCGACTTTCGAGGAAACAACGTTTGAAGGCAGGCGCATCACGGATATTCGCATCGTGGATGAGCATGGCGCGAACGTCACCGTGAAATCGCTGGTGCTGGCGATCAAAGTCGGAAAGCCATTCGATTTTGGAGAAGAGCGCGAAAGCCTTCGCACGCTGTACCGCACAGGTGATTTTGCCGATATTCGCGTGGCTGCGTCAGGCGTGGGTGACGGCGTGCGCGTGGACTTCATCGTTCGCCGCAACTACTACAACAACGTGGTGCGCATCGACGGACTCAAAGACCCGCCCAAGGACCCAGCGGCACTCGCCGCGTTGCGCCTGAGTCTTGGTGAGCCATTCCGCGAAAGCGCAGTGCATGAAGCAATTGGCCGCCTGCAAGACCTGCTCCGAAGCGAAGGACTGTACCTCGCAAAGATCACCTTTGACCTGGGCCCGCATGACGATACCCGGCAGATGGATATCGCGGTGCATGTCGATCCGGGCGCTCGTTCGCTGGTCGGAAATATTACCGTCAAGAATCAAACCCGCTACGCGGATGCGGAGCTCATCAAGCAGTCAAAAATTTCGGCGAAGAACGCGCTCACGTCCGGACGGCTCACTCGCGGCTCGCAGCGAATCAAGAAATACCTGGTGAACCAGGGTTATCTGGGCGCCGGAGTGGTTATCACGCCCGGAGCTTATGACCCGGCCGCGAATCGAACGCCGCTCACGATCGACGTGACGGCCGGTCCGCGCGTGCGAGTGGAGTTGACGGGCGCGCGCATAAGCAAAGGCCGCCTTCGCAAGCTGCTTCCCATTTATGCTGAGGGCGCGGTGGATGAGGACTTGCTTCAGGAAGGCCGCCGCAATATTCGCGATTTCTTCCAGCGCGAAGGATATTTCGACGCCGATGTGAAAGTGTCTTCGCGAGAAGACGCCCAAACCAAAGATCGCGTCATCGGCTATGAGATTTCGCGGGGCGACAAGTTCCGTCTGGCCGCCGTCTCATTCGATGGAAACAAATACTTCAGCAGGGAGCTGCTTTACGGACGGCTACAGCTTCAAACCGCTTCGTTCGCGTCGAGCGGACGTTTCAGCCAATCACTGGTGCGCGCGGACATCGATTCGATCAAAGGCCTGTATCTTTCGAACGGCTTTCGCGACGCACAAGTGACATCCGCGGTGGACGATAATTATCACGGCAAGAAAGGAAGCCTTTTCGTCGCATTCCACATTGAAGAGGGTCCGCAGACATTGGTGAGCGGACTCGAAGTGCAAGGCAATCACGCGCTCAGTACAGAGAAGATCCTCGCGGTCACCGGTTCCACTCCAGGGCAGCCATTTTCAGAAGCCGGCGTCGCAAGCGACCGCAACAATATTCTGGCGATGTATTACAACGAAGGATATCCGGAGGCGCATTTCGAGGATCAAGTATTGCCGGGGACTGATCCGGAGCACGTTCAGCTCGTGTACCACATCAGCGAAGGAATCCAGATCGAAGTATCGAGGGTTCTGTTGACGGGCTATCAGTTCACGCGTCCGGGAATCGTCGCGCGCCAGGTGAAAATCGTGCCGGGACCGCTGCGCGAAGGCGAGGTGGTGGAAACGCAGAGGCGGCTTTACAACCTGGGCGTGTTCAGTCGTGTGACCATTGCGCCGCAGAATCCGAATGGAACAGACCCTGAGAAAGTGGTGGTGGTGGACGCAGAGGAAGGAAAGCGGTACACGTTCGCCTACGGCGGCGGATTCGAAGTGCAGAGGCTCGCGGGGGGCAGTAACAATCCTAACGGAACGATCATCGGCGCCAGCCCGCGCGGAATCATCGAACTTTCGCGCGCCAACATGTTCGGCAGAGCGCAAACGCTGTCGTTCAAGGTACGAGTGAGTACGCTGCAATACCGCGCTGTTGTTAGCTATACGGCCGACAATTTTCTTGCCAATAGAAAATTAAGCCTGCAGCTGACCGGGTTCGCCGACAAGACGCAGGACATCAATACGTTCACCTCGGTGCGTTATGAAGGGGCCGTGCAGCTGGTGCAGACCGTTTCGCAGCGCACTAACTTTGCGTACCGGTATTTTTTCCGTCGCGTGGACGCCTCGAATTTGAAAATCGAAGAAGAGGAAATTCCACTGCTGAGCCAACCGACGTTGGTTTCCGGTTTCGGGGTGACCTGGGCGCGGGACCGGCGCGATAACGCGGCCGATGCGAAGCACGGCAGCTTCAACACGATCGACGCGAGCATCGCCTCGAAGTCACTCGGCTCAGCGGCAAGCTTTTTCCGCGGGTCGTTCCAGAATTCCACGTTCACGACTTTCGGACGTGCATTCGTATTTGCGCGCTCGGTGCGCTTCGGCGTTGAGCAAACGCTTCCTGGCACCTTAGAGGTGGACGTCCCGCTACCGGAACGATTCTTCGCCGGAGGCGGCACGTCGATACGAGGCTTTTCGCTCAACCAGGCGGGACCTCGCGATCCGGTGACCGGGTTTCCGATCGGAGGGCTGGCGCTGCTCGCGTTTAACCAGGAGCTTCGCTTTCCGATGAGGCTGCCTTTTGTGGGAAACAGGCTGGGCGGTACCGTATTTTACGACGCAGGGAACGTGTACACCGATATCAATCATATCTCGTTCGCATGGAAACCTCCGGCCAACAACAACAACCTGCCTTACTTCTCACATACGATCGGCATCGGCGTGCGTTATCCGACGCCGGTGGGACCGGTTCGCGTCGACTTTGGATATCAGTTGAATCCTCCGCACTATGCAGGCGAAGAATTCCCGCCACCGCCGGCGCAACCGATTCCACGGGAGTTCGCGCTGCCGCACTTTCAATTCTTTTTCAACATTGGACCTGTTTTCTAATGTGGCGCTTGCTCTTCTTCTTGCTATTGGCGGCCTGCCTGGCTGGCCCGGGATCGAATCGCATTTTTGCGCAAACGCATTCCTCATCGGAACCTTTGCCGCCATCTGCTGGAGGCGGCACGGATTCGCGCGCCGGTAATGCGTCCAGGGAACAGACAGTAGATGGCATCGCCGCTCGGATCGAGGACGACATCATCACGGAAAGTGAAGTTCGCGAGCTGAGCGCGTTTCAGGAACTGGTGGATGGCAAGCCGAAGCCGCGAAGCGAAATCATCAAGGAGCTGGCCGACCAATGGATCGTACGAGGCGAGGCGGCACTGGCGGCTTTTCCGGCTCCGTCGCACGCGGACGTGGATCGCGCTTATCAGGAGTTTGTGAAGCAGTTTCCATCGCCGCAGGAATTTCAGGCGCGCTGCGCCGCTGTGGGGCTGACGGACGCCGCGGTACGGCGCATTCTCGCGCAGCAACTGTTCCTCTCGCGATTCATCGACTACCGGTTTCGTCCTGCGGCGCAAGTGGACGAAGGGCAAATCGAGGATTTCTACCACAAGGAGTTCGCGCCGCAACTCGAGGCGAAGAAACAGGCTGTGCCGCCGATTGAAGATGTGGAAGACACGATTCGCGAGGTGCTGATCCAGCGCGCCATCAGCGATCGGGCGGCGAAGTGGCTCGACGACACGCGCGAGCACCTGAAGATAGACGTCGTGGATCAAGGGGCCAAACCGTGAGCGTGCGCTGGCGGCGCTGGCTGGGGCTCGTGCTTCTCTTGGTGGCGGCGCTGTGCGTTGTTGGGCTGCTTTTGATCGAAACGGGGATCGTGCAGCGCTGGGTGCGTCATGTGGTGGTGAGCCAGATCGAACAGAGCACCGGCGCACGCGTTGATTTGGGCGGATTTCATCTACACATCTGGCAGCTTCGCGCAGAACTCGACGACCTTACGCTGCACGGCCTTGAAGCGCCGGGAACTCCTCCGCTTTTTCATGCGGCGCACGTGAATGTAGATATTCACATTCTGTCGTTGGCCGGGAAGGAAATCGCGATTGATGAGCTGCTGTTCGATCAGCCGCAATTGGCAGTGCGGGTAGACAAGAATGGCAAGAGTAATTTACCGACGCCGCGCGTAGCGCAAAGCAAGCGGCCCTGGCGCGAAACTCTTTTCAGTTTGCGGATCGGGCATCTCGAGTTTCGCGACGGCAGCGTTACTTTCAACAACCGCAGTGCTCCGCTCGCCATGCTGGGGAAAAACTTGCAGTTCCAGCTGCGTCTGGCCGGAGCATCATCCACGGGAACCGAATCGTACGTTGGGAATCTGCAATGGCAGCAAATTCAGCTGGCTGCCGGGCGCGACCTTCCATTCCTGTTCGATATCTCGGCGAAATTCACTTTGCATCCCGATTCTTTTGAGCTCGATGACCTCGTTTTGAAACTGCCGCATTCGGATTTGAATCTGCGGGCCGAGCTTCCTAGCTTCGAGCGATCGGATTGGAATCTGCACTATCGCGGACGGCTGGCGCTGGCGGATGTCCGCACGATTTTCCGCTCACCACTCACGCCGGATGGTATTGGGGATTTTTCAGGGCAGGCGCGGTATGCATCGGGCGAGTGGACCGCGAACGGGCATTATCAGGGCCATGATTTCCTGATGACGTACAAGTGGTTCCATGCGCGCGGAATGGAGACGTGGGGCGATTACGAGATGGCGAAGAATCGCCTGGTGGTTCAAAAGCTGAATATTCGCGCGCTCGGCGGCAGCATTACCGGCCGCTTGCAGATCGACACCGACACGCTGGCGTTTCGGACGGAAACGCAGATTCGCGGCGTGAGCCTTAGCACAGCGTTTGCCGCGCTTCAAAATCCGAGTTTTCCCGTGGTTCCGCTGCACTGGGACGCGCGCATCGACATCGATTCGGTGAACACTTGGACGGCGAATTTTCTGCATTTCCGCTCGAAGGGCGAGTGCCGCTGGTCGCCACCGGAAACGCTCGCTCCAGGATTGATTCCGGTGACGGCTCGCATCGAATACGACACGTCGGAAGATAGCCGCGGAGTGTCGTTTGGCCCCAGCGAAATCTCGACGCCGAAGACTGATATTCAGATGAACGGCTCTTTGACAGCAAAAAACTCCAACCTCGATCTGAGCGTGCGGACAGATGATGTGTATGGATGGGATGATTTCATCAACGTGATACGCGGTGCGAATTCGACGCCGAGCCGGATTGCGGGCGCGCTGAATTTTCGCGGAAAGATTGAAGGGCCGCTTGGCGGGCCGACGTTTACCGGCCATTTGCAGGCGACGGACGCACGATTCGACAATTTTTATTTCGAATATCTCGGAGGCGATCTCGAATATTCGCCGGACGACTTTCGCCTCAGCAAAACGACGGTTCGGCGCGGACAAGCGAGCGCGGACGTGGATGTGTCACTGGAGCTCGACGGCTGGGGATTTTCGCCTCAGAGCAAATGGACATTTGACGCGCGGCTGGCGCACACACCGACTGGCGACGTGCAGGAACTTTTCGGACTGAATTATCCCGTGAAAGGCGTTCTGAGCGGGACTTTTCACGGATCGGGAACGCGCCTTGCGCCGGTGTTCGATGCGAATTTCGCGCTCGATGATGCGGACGCGAAGGGAATTCACTTCGACCGGCTGGCAGGTTTGCTGCATTTGGACCACGACCAGTACCGGCTGTCCAATGCTGAGATCCGCAGCGGCCAGGGCCTGATAACCGGAAATGTTTTGTACCGGCCGATGGTGCAAGAGGCTGAGTTCAATCTTGCCGGCACGAACATCCCGCTGAACAAGATCGCCGCGCTGCAGACTCAGTCCATCCCGATTTCCGGGCGGATCGATTTCAACATTCGCGGCAGCGGGCCGATTCGATCGCCTGTTGCGGAAGGCAACGTTCGGCTTGTGGGCCTTCAGGTGGGCACGGATGTGCAGGGAAATTTTCGCGGGCGGATAAAATCGGACGGGGAAAACGCGACGATGCGTCTCGTCTCGGAAATCAATGAGGGCCGGCTGCAGGGTGAAGTATCTGTCGGGCTGCACGGTGATAATCAAGTGACGGGCGAGCTGACGGTGAAACAATTCCTGATGGATGCGTTCATCATGAGTGGGCTGCACCTCAAACAACTGACCGGACACAGCAGCGTCGACGGGCAGTTCACACTTTCGGGAAGCCTGCGGCATCCGGAAACCATCGAGATGAACGCGAACATCGAGCAGATTTCGTTCAACTACGATTTGGTGGATTTGAAGAATGATGGGCCGGTGCGGCTTACGTATCGACGCAATGAGGTGCGGATCGATCAAGCGCGTCTACATGGCCCTAATACCGATTTGCAGTTCAGCGGGTCGGCGCGCTTCGATCGCGATCGTCCGCTGCATTTATCGCTGGCGGGCAGTTTGAA
The DNA here is from genome assembly GCA_963721825.1 of uncultured Acidobacteriota bacterium. Lineage (GTDB taxonomy): Bacteria > Acidobacteriota > Terriglobia > Acidiferrales > UBA7541 > Palsa-295. The sequence goes on from CAVRLE010000012.1 coordinate 85,363, forward strand.
TCTTCGATTTCTCGATCGTATGATTCCGGAGCTTTTTGCGCTGGGGCGCGCGGACGTGAACGTGTCGGTGGAAGGAACGATGTCGCGCCCGCGCATCACGGGCCGCGCGAGTCTGAAAGATGCGTCGGCAACTTATTCGGATTTTCCGATGGGCTTGAGCCATGTGAGCGGCGATCTGGTGTTCGACCGCAGCCGGATGCTGTTCGATTCCATCACAGCGCAGGCGGGCGGGGGGCAATTGCAGCTGAATGGAGCGGTTAATTACGGTGAGGGGCCGTTGCGCTACGAATTAACCGCGTCCACCACGGTGGTTCGCATTCGCTATCCGGCGGGCATGAGCTGGCTGGCGAGCGGTGCGCTGCAGCTTTCCGGTTCGAGTACGGCTGCGATTCTTTCTGGCAAAATCCAGATTCAACGGCTGCTGCTGGCGGAGGGCGTGGATTTGGGTTCACTGTTCACAACCGCTTCAGAGACCAGCGCCAGTCCGGTGTCCAGTTCAACGCTGATGCGAAATCTTACGTTCGACATCGAAGGCCAAACGATGCCTGGCGCGCGCATCGAGTGGAGCGGGGCGCAACTTGAGGTGGACGGCAACATTCGGCTACGCGGTACGTGGGATCGTCCCGTGCTTCTTGGGCATATTCATCTGCTTGGCGGTGAAATGGCGTTTCGCGGCAACAACTACACGCTGACGCGCGGGGACGTGAATTTCGCGAACCCGTTCCGGCTCGATCCAGTGCTGAACGTTGAAGCGACTTCTACGATTGGGCAGTATCAGGTGACGATTAACTTTTCTGGAGAGGCGAGCCATCCAACTCTGAGTTACCGCTCTGATCCGCCGCTGCCGGATTCGGATATTATCGCGCTTCTCGCGATTGGCAGCCCTGGGCAGGAGAGCGGCTTGCGATCGTCAACTTCGAGCTCGCAAAACTACGGCGCCACGGCGCTGCTGTCGGAAGCGATTTCGAGCGGACTTGGCGGGCGAATCGAGCGGCTTTTTGGTATCAGCCATTTTCGCGTCGATCCGTTTCTGGCCGGCACGGCGACGGAATCCAACGCGGCGGCGCGCGTGACTATTCAGCAGCGGTTTTCGCGCAATTTGACGGTGACTTACTCGACGAACGCCGCCACCACGAACCAGTATCAGCTGATCCAGGTGGAATATGCGATCCGGCACGATATGTCAGTGATTTTCGTGCGTGATATCAACGGGACTTATGCGTTTGAGGTGCGCTTCGTGCGCCATTTCAAGTAGATTTGCCTCGCTGCAATTAATCTTTCATCCAAAATAGCGAATCGGTGCGCAGGCGGACGTGCCAGGGAAACGGCTTGTCGCGAAATCGCTGCCATTTTTCTTTGTAGACCTCGGCTTGCAATTGCGCCGATTCTGACCCGGGCGATTGTGAGGAATGTTCCTGCAGACTCAAGAACAATGTGATGCGGAATGGCGTCTCCGACGATCGAACGAGCCAACAGGGAAAGATATTGTCTTCGCTAGAAGCTCCGTCGGCTTCCACAAATTCGATGTGATGGGCGCGAATGCCGACGAAGCCGCTGGGTTGAGCGGTGATTTGAGCGGTGGGTTGCGCCAGGCGCAGAGTGCAGCCCCAATCGAGTGCTTCGACGCTGTGATCCAAAATGGTGCGTGCGCGCGAAATATTTTTGCAGCCCGTCAGTCGCGCTACTTCGACCGACGGCGGCCGCTGGAATATCCTTTCTTTGGCGCCCGACGCGACCACCCGTCCTCGCGATAAAACCAGAAGCCGCGCCCCGAGCCGGTACGCTTCTTCCATGTTGTGCGTGACGAGCAGGGTGGGCCGGCGATACGCCGCAAACGTTTCCTGAAGCTGTATCTCCACCTGACTGCGCAAGTGTGTGTCGAGCGCTGACAGTGGTTCGTCCAGCAGCAGCGCCTCGGGCTCGATCGCGAGCGCGCGTGCCAACGCTACTCGCTGCTGCTCGCCGCCGGATAAAGTGCGCGAATAGCGGTCTTCGAGACCGGCTAAGTGAGTCCGCCCGATCAATTCCGCCACTCGCTTGGAGCGCTCATCCCGCGGCAATGCCTCCAAACCAAAACCGATATTTTCTGCCACGGTGCGATGTGGAAAGATCGCGTAGTTCTGAAACAACATGCCTATGCGGCGCTGCCTTGCGGAAATATTTACGCGCGATTCGGAATCGAAGAACACGCGATCGTTCAGATTGATTCTTCCGCGACCGGGCCGCTCAAGTCCCGCAATACATCGCAGGAGCATCGTCTTTCCGGCGCCGGACGCGCCCAGGATGCTCAGCGGCTCGGCCTCGGCGCGAAAGGAGACATCGAGAGTGAAGTCGAGCAGCTTTTTTTCGATTTGAACTTCAAGTGACATCAGCGCCGAGCCCACCGCACACCCTCCGGCGCTTGCAAGTGCGTCCAGTAATAAAGACCGACGAGCAGCGTCAGCGAAATTCCAATGTCGATCAGGCACCACGTGGCCGCGACCGACAGGTCGTTTGCTTCGACGGCGAAATAGATCGCGATGGGAATCGTTTCGGTTCTTCCCGGAATATTGGCGGCGAGCATCAACGTGGCGCCAAATTCGCCCAGCGCCCGCGCGAACGACAGAATTGTTCCAGCTAGCACGCCGGGCCAAGCGAGCGGCAATGCCACTTCGCGGAACAGACGCCATTCCGAAGCGCCCAGCGTCCGCGCCGCTTGCAGCAGGCTGGCATCTACTTGTTCGAGCGCGGCGCGCGCCGTCAAATACATCAGAGGAAAAGCCACCACCGTTGCGGCAATCACGGTGGCCGGCCAAGAAAACACGATCGTCGCGCCGAATTTCAGAAGCAATTTTCCAAGCGGCCCGTTTCGCCCGAAAAGCAGGAGTAGAAGGAAACCAATCACGGTGGGAGGCAACACAAGAGGCAGAAGAAAAACGCCGTCAATAAGCGCCATCGCCGGGCCTTTGCGGCCTTCGCGCCAGGCGGCAGCCGCGAGCCCCAGGAAAAGCGTGATGACCGTCGCCGTCACGCTGGTCGCAATTGAAATCCAAAGCGGAGACCAATCCATCGGCTCAGGATTGTAGCCGGAACGCACTAAACCGGCTCACTTTTCGGCGGAAGCAGGCGATCTCGGGGCTTCTTCAGCGGACGCGATAACTTCTACAGCAAGTTTTCAATTCGAATAGGCAGCTCGCGGACGCGCACGCCCGTAGCGTGATACGTAGCGTTCGTCACCGCCGAGGCGCAACCTGTCAATCCAATTTCCCCAATACCTCGCGCGCCATATTCGTTCAATTTCGTGTCTGGAAAGTCGAGGAAGATGCAATCCATATCCGGAATGTCCGCGTTCACAGACACCATATAGTCGGCAAAATTGTTGTTGATCGGCTTACCGTTCCGAGGATCGTAAATCGTCTCCTCGAGTAGCGCCATTCCGATTCCCATCACCACCGCGCCGAGAATTTGATTGCGTGATGTCTTGAGGTTGATCATCCGGCCACCATCAAGCACGGTAAGCCATCGCGAGACGCGCAGGCGCGCGATTCCGGGATCCCAGGCCACTTCGCAGAAATGCGCGCCGAACGAGTGCATCGAATATTCCTTGGCCTCGGGAGGTTCTTCGGTCCTTGCCTGGCCGTCAAGGGCGCTGAGCCTCCTTAGGCGCAAAATATTTGGAAAAGGTACGCCGCTCTCGGGCGATTCACCTTCGCGGTGAACGCGGCCGCCTGTCATCTTCAGCGTTTTAGGATCGGCTTTTTCGAAAGGCGAGCCAGCAGTCAGTGCCGCTACCCTCATTACCTCACCTACGGCTTGATCGGTTGCCTTGATAATTGCAGGGATGACCGTGGCCGTCACGGCCGATCCGCCTGATGTCGGACCCGGGGGAAGCGCGGTGTCGCCCAATTGCACCCGGATTTTATCGAGAGGGATTCCCGTTCTGTCAGAGACTACCGCGGCAAAAACCGTGTAAGTGCCGGTGCCGATGTCCTGCGTGGCGCAAACTGCGCGAGCCGTTCCGTCCGCTAGCAGCGAGACGCGCACGTCGGCATTGTGACGCCCCGCGGGCCAGGTGCATGTTGCCATGCCCCAGCCGAGAATTTCGTTTCCCTTCGTCATCGAGCCCACTTTTGGATTGCGCTTGCTCCATCCGAATTTTTCAGCGCCTGTCTGGTAAGCCTCGCGCAGACGCTTGCTCGAGAAAGGCTTCTTCGAACCCTCATCGGTCTCGGCGTAGTTGCGCAGGCGTACGTCAATCGGATCGAGGTTCAGTTTTACAGCGAGTTCATCCAGCGACGATTCGATCGCAAAAAGTGACGGCGTGCGACCAGGGCCACGCATCGGAGTGGGAGTGCCGATATTCTTGTGAATCAGGTACTGGACGGCGCGAAGGTTCGGGCAGCTATACAACATCGAGGTTACTTGCGCGCAGTTTTCAACGTAATCATCGACCATCGAAGTGGGCTGAAATATTTCATGCTGAAAGGCCGTGAGCTTTCCATTCGTGTCTGTCGCCAGCTGGATGTGCTGCCGCGTAAACGGGCGATGACCCACTGTGGTGAACATCATGGTGCGGGGTACGGAAACTTTTACAGGGCGGCCGAGCTGCTTCGATGCCAGTGCCGCCATCCACGAATGCGGCCAGGGAAATAGTTTTGATCCGAAGCCGGAGCCGATGAATCTCGAAATCACTTCGATGGACTCGAGCGGAATCGCGAGTACTTCTGCTGCACAGTTCCGGTGATTCACCACGCCCTGCGACGTCTCGTAGAGGGTGAGCTTGTCTTTCGTCCACGACGCGATGGTGGCGTGCATTTCCATCGGGTTGTGCGTTTCCACCGGCGTGGTGTAGGTGACGTCCAATTTCACAGCACCGCTGCCCAGAGCTGAATCCACATCGCCGCGCTCATTCTTAATGGAAGGAGGATCCTTCGGCGTTAATTGATCGGTCGAGACGTCCGGAGTCCGCGCGTCGTATTTCACGACAACGCGAGAGGCGGCCGCGTGGGCGCGCTCGAATGTATCCGCCACAACGAGCGCGACGAATTGTCCATAGTAATAAACCTGGTCGTCCTCGAAGGGCGGCCTGCTTTCTCCCGGCCGGCTGTTCTCTTCAAAACTGTTCGCAGGGCGATAAAGCTTTTGCGTATTTCCGTGATGCAGAATCGCGAGAACGCCGGGCATTTTTTCTGCTTCGCTCGAATCGATGCTGACAATTTTTCCCGAGCCGATCGAGCTTCCGACGCCGACGCCCCAGGCCATATTGTCGAGCGAATATTCGACGCCATACTTCGCCGCGCCGGTGACTTTCATCACGCCATCGACGCGTGTGATGTCTTTTCCGATGATTGACGATTCTTGCGGCACGCGAACCTCTCAGCTCGAGCTCGTTCTAAGCAGAAGCAGTGACTGTCTGTAGTGCGCGCACCAGCGTGCGCTTGGCTAATTCAACCTTGAATCCGTTATTGCGGTAGGTCTTCGCGCTGTGAAGCGCAGCTTCGGCTGCTTTGCGGAACGTGCGTTCGCTCACATCACCTCCCGCCAATTCCCGCTCCGCCTCCGGAGAACGCCACGGCCTGGTACCCACTCCGCCGAACGCAATCTGTGCTTTCCGGATCTTATTGCCGTTCATGTCGACAATCACCGCTGCCGAAGCGAGCGCGAATTCATACGAAGCACGATCACGGCGCTTCAAGTAATGCGATTTCGCGTTCGAGGGCAGGGCCGGGAGCGTGACGTGCGTGATGATTTCGCCTTTGCGCAACACGTTCTCGCGATCCGGCGTAGCCCCGGGCAGAAGATAGAACTCAGCGATGGGTACGCTTCTCTCTCCGCCTGCACTATTCAAATGAATCGTGGCACCTAGCGCCATCATTGCCACCGCCATGTCCGACGGATGCGTAGCGATGCAGTGTTCGCTGGTTCCCAGAATCGCGTGCATACGGTTGTAGCCGTCGATCGCAGGGCATCCCGAACCCGGCTCGCGTTTGTTGCAGGCGTAATTCGTGTCACGAAAGTAGTAGCAGCGCGTTCTCTGCAGCAGGTTCCCTCCGGTTGTCGCCATGTTGCGCAGTTGCGGCGAAGCGCCGGAGAGCAACGCTTCCGACAGCACCGGATACATCTGCTGCACGCGCGAATCGTGCGCAAGATCGCTATTCCGAACCATGGCGCCGATTTTCAGGCCACCTTCGGCTTGCGGCTCGATGCGGTCGAGCGGCAGTATGTTGATGTCGACGAGCGAGGTGGGACGCTCCACGTTCAACTTCATTAGATCGACCAGTGTGGTCCCGCCCGCAACGAACTTCGCCCCGCTCGCAGCGGCGCTGGTCATCGCGTCGTTAACGGTTGCCGGCTTCGTGTATTGGAAGGGGTCCATCGTGATTCCTTGCTGGCAATTTTTGTGCTAAGCGCGGCCTCGCACCGAACGCACCGCCGCCACAATATTTTCGTACGCTCCGCAGCGGCAGATATTTCCGCTCATGCATTCGCGAATGGCGTTGTCATTTGCTTCGCACGGCTCTTTCAACAGCGCCACGGCCGACATGATTTGCCCCGACGTGCAGTAGCCGCACTGAAAGCCATCGTGCTCGAGGAAAGCTGCCTGCATCGGATGAAGCTGGCCATCTTTCGCGAGGCCCTCGATGGTGGTGATTTCGTCCTGCTGATGCATCACCGCGAACGTGAGGCAGGAATTGATGCGCCGTCCGTTCACATGCACGGTGCAGGCGCCACACTGCCCGTGATCGCAACCCTTCTTCGTGCCAAAGAAGCCGAGATTTTCGCGCAGCGCGTCGAGCAGCGTCACTCGCGATTCGATTTGCAACTGGTGGATTTGTCCGTTGATTTTCAGCTCGACCGGAACCGTGCCAGCAGGATTCGAGACTGCGGGAGCTTGCGGTGACTCAATGACGTGCGGCGCCGCACGTAGCAGCGGGCTGGCTGTCGCGGCGATTCCGGCGGTTGCTACATTTGTCAGAAACGATCGCCGGCTCACACCGCGAGTGCCCGACGGTTCAGCACTTTTCGTTTCCTGGGAGCCCAACGAGTAAGGATCCTTCCGTCTGCGCATGTGATCGGCTCCGACAAGCGGCCTGACGAAGCAAACAGGGAGGGTACCAACCGGCGAATACAGGGGACAATCCAGCAAAACCCCTAGCGGATTACTACAGTTGCTTTTCCAGCCGGGAGAGAAATTGCAATACTTCGGAAGGGCTTTGCACGTAAAACGAGGCGTGGGAATTCACTCCGCTTCCGACGCTCACCGTGATTTGGCCGGGCAATACAGAGAAGGCTTCCTCGTCGGTTTCATCGTCTCCAAAATAGATGGCGATTTTCTTTTCCGGCAGTCGCGCGAATAGCTCAAGAACCGCAACACCTTTGCCTGGAAATTCACGCGGCAGCACTTCCCACACTTTCTTGCCGCACAAAATCCGCAGCTTGTCGTTAGACGTCGTAACAATATCGCCTACCACGCGGCTGGCGGCTTCCGTGGCTGGCTGGCGAGCTCCGCGATAGTGGACGGCAAAACTGAGGTGCTTATCTTCAATTTCGATTCCGCGAAGGCCCGCCAATCCGGTCTGGGCGGCCTTTAGCGCGGCTTCGACCATCTGCCTGGCCGCAATGCTCGGAACCGTGGTTTCTCCGGCACGCTCCGCCCCATGCAGGCCGACGTAGCGTATGCCTTCCACACCGACGAGCGCCTGAATTTTCTCCAATTCGCGGCCGCTCACAACCGCGATTGTAAGATTTTCGTGGCCGACAAGCCGCCGCAGAATTTTTCTGCCGCGCTCCGAAAACCGCACGTCGTCGGGATGCCGACGCAAACCCACCAGCGTTCCGTCGAAATCTAGAAACAGAATCCGGTGGTCTGCATCGCGAATGCGCGCGATTGCTTCAGGCCAGGCACCGCTCAAGTGGCGCAAACCCTGTATGGATCGCCTCTTGCCCGGCACTAAGACCAGCGCCGGCGAGGAATCATCAACACTTTTCTCCTGAGCGTTAGTCGCCACCGGCTGTGCCTGCCTTTCTAGAAACGATCGCCAGTCGGGACGTGGGGTTGCCCGCTTCTTTATCTTCGCGTTCGTGGCCGTCTTCGGCCCGCGGTTCTTCGATCCGGATTTCGGACAAATCTGTAATCAAATTTCCCGCCCAACGATACACATTGTGCTCTTTCACGTTGCGCCGCATTCGCTGCATCCGGCGATGGCGTTCGGTGGCGTCCATCTCGAGAGCCATTCGGATGGCGTCGCTGAGTTGTTCGATGTCATACGGGTTCACGATGATGGCGTCGCGCAATTCGCGGCTTGCTCCCGTGAAGCGGCTCAAGATTAGCGCGCCCTGTTCGTCTTCGCGAGCGGCAACAAATTCTTTTGCCACCAGGTTCATACCGTCGTGCAGCGAAGTGACCATGCAAAGATCCGCCGCCTGATAGTACGGCAGGATTTCAGTGTGCTCGTGATGGCGGGCGAGCAGGACAATCGGTTTCCACTTCGACGTTTGGAATCTTGTATTGATGCGCAGGGCTTCGGCTTCCACTTCCGTCACAAAATCGTGATACCGCGGAATGTGCGTGCGGCTCGGCGCGCCGATTTGAACGAATGTGAATTGCCCGACATAAGAGGGCCAACGTTCGAGGAAGCGCTCGACGCTGCGAAACCGTTCGATAATTCCTTTCGTGTAGTCAATGCGGTCGACACCAATGCCCATGAAACTCGCTTCGATCCCCAGATTTTTCAAAAGTTCCGTGCGCCGAACATACGGAGAATCGGAACCAGCAGCCTCCACCTGGCCTTCGCGGAAGTCCACGCTGATTGGGAAGGGGCGAACCAGCGTCGTCTGGCCGTGGCGCTTCACGGCAAACCGCTCCCATTCGATCCGGGATTCCAGGGCGCGATTCACGGTCTCGAGGAAATTGTTGCAGTGGGCCTGGATGTGAAAGCCGATGAGATCTGCGCCAAGCAAGCCGTCGAGAACTTCGCGCTGCCACGGGCAGATTCCAAATGCTTCCGGATTCGGCCACGGAATATGCCAGAAAATCGCCACTCGCGCGTCGGGGCGCGCTTCTTTAATCATGCGTGGCAGCAGCGCAAAGTGATAATCCTGCACCAGGACGAGCGGATGCTTGGCCGTCTCGATTTCTTGAAGCACCGCATCGGCAAACTTCCGGTTCGCGTCCTGATAGCTTTTCCAGTCTGACGCGCGAAAGATGGGTCGCGTGTACGCGATGTGGCACAACGGCCAGAGACCCTCGTTCGAAAATCCGTAGTAATAGCCTTCCTCTTCTTCCTTGGTTAGCCAGACGCGTCTCAACGTGTACTCAGGCTTGTCAGGCGGAACGCGCAGGCGATCGTGTTCGTCCACCGTTTCGCGATCCGCATCGCCCGACCCCGACGCGATCCACGTGCCATCACACGCACGGAGAATCGGCTCGAGCGCAGTGACCAACCCGCTTGCCGGAACGATCGCCTCGGTGCCTTTGGATCGGTGCACGTGCATGTAAGGCTCGCGGTTTGAGATCACCACGAGCGGACTTTGCAGCGTCTTGCTCTGCATGCTGATTCGCAGGCGCTCGGGCGTCCACATTGCTTGCCCGGTCTCGCGAAGGCGGGCCTCTTCCTCAGCGGCCGCGCGCGCTTCCGCGAGGCTTTGCGTGAGGTTCATAACCTCTTCGGAAAAAGGCGCGAGAAAATCTCCCTTGGGAAGGTCAGGGCGAGGGCTAGTCTTACCCACCCGCACTTGCCTCATCCACTCCGCAGTTCGCGAGATGGGTCCGATGATTGTCCACTGCACGATGAGGACTGTGATCAGAACGATTAGAAGCACCTGCGCGATTACGTGCCATAGAGTGTCGCGCCAGATGCGCAAGCTTTGCGCTTCCACATAACCGGCATCGTGGTAGATCGCCAGAAAGCCGGCTAGAGTTCCTTTTCGATGAAGCGGCAAGAAGTAGACGTGCATATCTTTGCCGCCCAATTTGACGAACTGGCCGAATCCGTCATCGTGCGGTTTCACTTGCTCCACCGGGATCGGTACAGGGTCAAACCGCGAGACTAAATTCGAGCTTTCGGCAAGCACTCCGCCGTGTACGTCATACACCACGACGCCGGCAAGCTTTTCCCGGTTCCCAAATCGGTCCACGATGCGACGGAGTTGATCGCGCGAGGCGTTATCGAGTGCCGGCTCGATGGTTTCCTGCAGGCTTCCCGCAAGAGTTTGAGCTCGCCAGCCCAGATCAGCTCGCAGTGCACGCTTTTCCGAGCGCACCTGGTTCCTGGCAACGACAAACGTGACTAGACTGATGCCTGCTACGAGAAATATGATCAGCCGTAGACTGAGCCTCACGGCGTTCCCTTCGCTACGAAATTTTTGGAAATTCGGCGCTGTTAAGCAGCGACGATTTCGATGATTTGCACGCGGATGGTGTTGTTGACGGCGTCAAGAATGCCTTTTACCCGCACTTTCTTCCCCGCAAACTTTTCTGCCGTCTCTTGGTCATCCAGCGAATAGGACATCTTGCTCGAATCGTCCGTCAGAATGAACTGGTCGCCTTTTTTGGCAATGGTGCCGGTGAAAGTCTCAAACTTCGAATCCCTTTTCTGGCCAGCCTGAACGAGTGTATCAGCTTTCCTTGTGTAAGCCCTTGTGTAAGCCCTTGTGTAAGCCTTGGTTGCTGTGTAAGCGGACAGCCCGGTTAGAAGCGAAATTCCCAGGGCAGCCGCAGTTAAACTGATTGTTCTCTTAGTTTTCATCTCTGCTCTCGCTTTTGTACTCCAGACGATCGCCAAAAACGATACCCAGAATCCTTCACTTCGAGGTGCATGGCTTATACCAATCAAAACGGCTCTAATTTACTGCAGACAAGCGGGTTAACGTAATTTTCTGCCGTTCCCGTAGGAATAATAGTCGTAAGGCCTGAAGATTCTGCATGGTGCCGCGTTTGGGCTCGCCTTTGGCGGGTGCCATTGGCTGCACATGGCCGCCGTTTAACCCCCAAGGTGCGCGATTGGACGCACAAAGCTAGACGGCTGGTTCAGAGAGGCGCAAACTTTAGTACTGTAACTAGTTACGGGTGTCGTTTACCCGTCGTGGTTGAGCTCGGGTCAGGCCTCCGGGGGAATCAACGAGGCCGCTGCATTACAGGCAGGTTAAGCAAAAAGGTGGAGGAGACATGGCGAGCGCAGTTTCTAACAAGCTCTGGAAATCGTTCGATTGGGCGCTGTGCAAGACGGCAGGGATAACCTTCGACACGATTCAATACTTCAACAAGTTCAATCCCAACCCTTCATTCACACCGAAATGGTCGGATAAACCGCTGCTGAAGTCGTGGGAGAAGTCCAAGCCCACTCTCGGCTGGCCGCGCACCACGGACTCGCTTTGTCCGGACTGTGTGCGGGAAGCGCGCGATCTGATCCTAAATGGCAAGAAGGACTGGACCGACCTCGTTCACGAGAAGGTCGGCGAAATCAAAGCGCAGATCATCGAGCGCGATGGCCAGGTCTGGATGGTGAAAGAGTGCCCCATCCACGGCAAGTACGAAGACCTGATGGCCGTCGACTCAAAGTTCCTTGAATGGATCGAGGGCAATTTCCCGGGCCGCGACATTCCGGCACACAACGATGAGGATTTGCACCGCCACGGCTCGAGCACCGTTCGCCATGGCCGCGGTTCAGTTCTCACCGTTGACTTGACGAACCGCTGCAACATGATGTGCGACCCTTGCTTCATGGACGCGAACCAGGTCGGCTACGTCCACGAGCTGAGCTGGGAAGAAATCCAGGAAATTCTCGAGAACGCCACCAAGATCAAGCCGCGCCGCCAGATGTCCGTGCAGTTCTCGGGCGGCGAGCCGACGATGCATCCTTACTTCCTCGACGCGGTTCGTTACGCGCGCAAAGTGGGATACAACAGCGTGCAGGCCGCCACGAACGGAATCGAATTTGCCAAGAGCAAGGACTTCTGCAAGAAAGCCTTCGAAGCGGGCATGCGCTACGCGTACCTGCAATTCGACGGTATCGGCAACGACGCGAACAGCCACCGCCAGGTAGGCAATCTCTTTGACGTGAAGCTTCGCGCCATCGAGAACATGCACGAAGCCGGAATCGAAATCGTACTTGTCACCACGATCGTCAACAACGTGAACAACGATCAGGTTGGCCCCATCGTCAAGTTCGCGATGGAAAACCCGAAGAAAATTTCCTTCGTGTCGTTCCAGCCGGTTTCATTCACCGGACGCGACGAGGAAATCACTCCGGAGCGCCGCATCCGCCAGCGCTACACGCTTTCGCACCTGGCGCAAGACGTCAGCGCGCAAGTTGGAAAGGTTGAGCCCACGCGCGACTGGTTCCCGATTTCCTACATCGCGACATTCGCGGGCTTCTCCGATCTTTCGCACGGCCCCGATTCGCAATGGGGTTCGCTCTCCTGCGGCTGCCATCCGAACTGCGGCGTGGGAACAGCGCTCATGATCAACAAAGAAACGAAAGAATGGGCGCCGGTGCCGCGGTTCCTCAACGCGCCTTCGCTTACGAAGGACGTTACGGCCATCACCGACGCAGCCCGCAGCAAGAAATTCTCAAACTTCATGATGGCGCTCGCCATTCTCAAGAATTACAGCCCGTTCCAGGCGCCGCCGAGCCTGAGGTTGAAGGATTTGTGGATCAAGTTTGACAAGACCTGGGCTCTCTCAAAGAACGCCGACAAGAAGTACGGCCGCACCAGCCCGGATCGCACCTTCGAAGACGCAATGAAGCGCCGCAAGGAAGATCCCTGGAACTTCCTCTTCATCGCTGGCATGTGGTTCCAGGATCTTTTCAACTACGATTTTCGCCGCACCGAAATGTGCATCATTCCCTACGCCACACAGCAGGGTGAAATTTCCTTCTGCGCCTACAACACTGGCGTAGGCTGGCGGAAGATCATCGAGAACATGTACAAGAACGCGACCGTCGCGCAGTGGTACAAGACGCACGGCAAGCACGACATCTTCGCCAAGGGCAAGAGCGTCGATCTATCGAGCTACGAGCACTCGCTGCGAATTGACAAGGAAGATGCGGCGCGCATTCGCCACCTCGAGCACGACATTCCGCTCACCGCAGCCGAAGAAGACCGCGCCCGTCGCCGCAAGGCCACTGAAGAAGCGGCCAAGGTTCGCCGCATCTATGAAGAACTTGTGCTGAAGAAGCCCCAAGAGTCGGTCGTCCAGATCGGCTCAATTCAGCAGATTCAAATGGCCGTCCCCGGCGCAACGGTAAAGCCAGTCCAGATCGCCCCAGCCAACGGCAATGGCAACGGTCACGCGAACGGCAATGGCGAAGCGAAAGTAGCCAACACCGAAGCAGAAGCGGCCGTCGCCGGCGACTAAGCCTCGCGCCACAATCGAAGTTTCACCAACAGCCCCGGCCAAACGGGGCTGTTGCTTTTCCTGGCGGCTTTTTGTTTTGGTAGAATGAGGACTCGAGGACAAGATGCCAATCTACGAATACGTCTGCGACGATTGCGGCGCCCATTACGAACGCATCGTCATGAGCCAGAAGCAATCCATCACATGTCCGAAGTGCGAGAGCGCGAAGCACACGATTCAGCTCTCAGTATTCGCCGCGCCCGCCAACGGCAGCAAAGCGAGCGGCGGATCTTCCTCCGGTCCCGCATCCGGCTCAGGCGGCGCGTGCTGTGGCGGCGGTTGCGGCTGCAACTGATTGAATCTCCGTGCCAGCTAACTAGGACAAACAGCAACCACGTTCCTGGTCATTCTTCCCGCGGCTAGCTCTCAACGTGCCGTGTTCTTCTGTCGCCGCTGCTCGCTCTCCTTCATCATTTCGTTCAAATCCGCAACCGGCCGTATCTCAATCGGTCCCAGTCCATACTTAAAGCCTGGAAGCTGTGAGACGAGCTGAATGGCGTGATTGAGGTCTCGCGCCTCAAGGATTTGAATGCCGCCAAGCTGTTCCTTGGTTTCCGCATACGGACCGTCGGTCGTCGCAACTTTGCCGTTTTTCCAGTACACGGTCAACGCGGTCTCCGGAGGCTGAAGAGCTACTTCGGCAACAAGATGCGCGTTGGCGCGCAGATGGTCGTTGTGCTCAAAGCATTCGTCCAGCACTGCGTGCCGCTCGTTCTCGGTCATCCCTTCGAATTTACCTGGCTCGATGTATCCCAGACAGATGAATTTCATCGATTCCTCGTTTATCTGACTTCGTCTAATTCACGCGAGTCCCGGTTTTCGATGAGCCAGGCAGTGCCACCTGACGCGGGGATGCCGAACCGGCTCGCGGCACCCGACGCTAGCCGGCATCGCCGGCGGTGTTTGTCACTGCCGCTCAATTACTTACGTTGGTGCTTACGTTGGTTTGCCGAACGCGCGCACTTCCACCGGCGCCCGGCAGGCGACTACCGCCTTGCGCCCCCACGTCAGCGCCTCGTCCAGGCCAGCGACCTCTAGCACCCAAAAACCGCCGATGTGCTCCTTGGTCTCCAGATACGGCCCGTCGGTGGTGAGCACTTTCCCATCGGGCCGCGCCCGCAGCGACTTCGCCTCGCGGACGGGGGTTAGGCCGCCTACGAAAACCCGGACACCGGCAGACTCCATCTCTTCGTTGAGCGCGTCGATATCGCGCATCATTGCTTCGCTTTCGAGGGAGCTGTCGTAATCGTTGGGGTGGTGAATCGCAACTAAATACCGCGGCATGATTCCTCCTTTTCCTGTAACGGCTTGGGGCCAGGCGGTTGCCCCGCCTTCACTACATAGACGAACGGCCGGACCGGCAATCGAAAAAGCGCGGGCTGTTTTTTTATTTCAAGGCGTCTTCGCCGAACCTTTCGTGGATCTTCTTTTGGGTCTCGGGATCGAAATCGGATGCGTCAAACATGCGGCGAACTTCGACCATTTCGTTATCCCGGCCGGGGATGCGCGAGGCCCATTCGAGAGCCTCTTCACGCGACTTCGCCTCGATGATCCAGTAGCCGCCGACCACTTCCTTCACTTCGGTGAACGGGCCGTCGGTAACTGTCGATTTTCCGTTTTTGAAGGTGACGCGCGCGCTCATCGTCGCGGGCGGGGTCAGTCCGTCGAGCGCGAGCAGCACTCCGGCTTTCCCCAGTTCATCGTTGTACGCGCCCATTTTCTCCATGTCTTTCATATTGGGTACAAAGCCGGCTTTTGCGGTTTCGTATTCTTTTGGAAACATGATCATCATGAAGCGCATGGTGTTCTCCTTGGGTGTTGTGCGGACACCGTATCAGGGGCCGCTACTTTTATATAGGAGCTTGGACCGCGCTGGGCCCGGAAAGTTGCGAGGCGCCGGGTGTGCGGTGCGGCTCTACTTACTAGTCGAACGGGGTGATAAGGAATCGACACGCGATTTGCAGATTTTTCGCGTAGCGTATGGCCCGGAAACACTCTCTGGCGGGACGGTTGCCCTGCCTTCACTACTAGTCGAACGGCCGCGCCGGAATTCGACAGGCCGCACAAGAAATTTTGCTTCTTCGGCGCTTAAGAGCTATGCCTTGCGCCTCGTTCATCGCGTCACTGGGGCGCATGTTCCGACGCCGCCGTAGCCAGGGTGTTTACTTGCTTCCGCCGGGTTCTTGTTCCGGATCCGGGAAGAAAAGAAGCTCGCGCACCTCGCCCACCGCATCGCAGAAGATGGCACCTTTGCGCGCCCACGCGAGTGCCTCGTCCATATCGGCGCACTCCAATATCCAAAATCCGCCCATGTGCTCCTTGGTCTCGGTGTACGGTCCGTCGGTGACAAGCACCTTGCCGCCGGACTGGACCCGCAGCGTCTTCGCGCTGCTGACCGGGGAAATGCCGCAGGCGAACTTCCTCACGCCGGCAGCAATCAGTTCGCGGTTGAGCGCGTGGATCTCTTCGATCATCGCTTCGGTTACGGTGGACGGGTCGAAGTTGTCGGGCAGGTAATTTGCAACCAGGTATTGTGGCATCGCTTTTTCTCCTTGGTTTCTGTGGTTTTGTTCCCGATGACTCGTTTCCTGTTCACTCAGGAGCCGTAGCTCATCGTTCTCTCGTCCTATAGTCGTTGAGGAGACGAAAAATCGACAGCTCGCGGAGAGCTTTTTTACCGCTGGCCCAGCTCAGCGCCGGCGTCGCCGAACTTCTTTCGGGCCTCGGGATCGAAGTCGGACTGATTGAGTCATTGACGGCGGTCGAACGTTGCTGGGCTTACGCGCACCTCATAGTGCATAGCTGACGGTTCTATGCGCGACAGAAGCAACTTGGCCTCTGGCTCAAAGGTGGCGACCGTGTAGTTGTCGCCGGCGAACCGTCGCACGGCTTCGATCGAATCGAATAAGTTCACGACAACGAATTCGGTTTCTTCCGGGCCGTCACTGCGAAAAACGTAGCCACCTCGATAGTCAGAGTCTTTTCTCAGGTCTGGCAAGACCTTCTCTCTTAAAAGCTCTTCGTACGCGTCCGCATTCTCTCGTTTTGTCCAGCCCTTCCAATGTCGCGCGATCATCATTTCCCCCCGGTCTATTTTGGATCAGTGCTACTAGGGCTGCTGCTTTCTTCTTATGTTGCGAAACCAATATAAATTCATGTTCCGTCATCAGACAGTCGTCGGGAGACCGAAAATCGTCAGCTACTCCATTGTTTTTATTTCAACTGCCGAATCCGCTCTTGCAGGAATTGCCGCTCTGGTTCCTGTTGGGTCAGGGCCAGAGCTTTCTCATAAGAGGACCGAGCCTCAGCGGTCCTGCCGAGCCTGCGGCACATATCTGCGCGGGCGGAATGCGCCAGATAATAATTTGCCAGTTCGCCCTGTTCCAATACCGCGTCGATATGCGTAAGACCGGCTTCTGGACCATCGCGCATGGCAATTGCCACTGCACGATTCAGCTGTACAACGGGCGAAGGCTGAATTCGCGCCAATCGGTCGTACAGCGCAACAATCTGCCCCCAGTCGGTCACAGCGACCGATTCCGCCTCCGCATGCACGGCCGCAATCGCAGCTTGAAGAGTGTAGGAGCCGAAGCGCCGGGACTTCAGGGCTTTCTCGAGCAATGCCACTCCCTCGGCGATCTGCTCCCGGTTCCACAGCGAGCGATCCTGGTTCTCCAGCAGAATCATCTCTCCGGTGGGCGAGGTCCTCGCGGCGTGTCGAGATGCCTGCAGCAACATCAGGGAAAGCAGCCCAGTGGCTTCCGGTTCGGGCTGAAGTTCGGCCAGCAACCGGCCCAGCCGAATCGCCTCGCCGGTTAGCTCGGCCCGCGTTACTTCCGCTCCCGCCGCAGCAGAATAACCCTCGTTAAAGACGAGATAGACCACCTGAAGCACCGCGTCCAGTCGCTCCGGCAATTCCTGCGGCGACGGCACTTCGTAGCGAATCGGCGTGTCGCGAATCTTTGCCTTTGCGCGCACAATGCGCTGCGCCAGCGTAGCTGGAGTGGTCAGGAAAGCCTTTGCTATCTCCTCGGTTGTCAGCCCGCACACCTCACGCAAGGTGAGCGCCACGCGCGCTTCTGGCGCGAGAGATGGATGACAGCAGGTAAAAATCAGGCGCAGCCGGTCATCTTCAAGACCATCATCCTCAAGGCTGTCCGCGTCATTGGATTTTTCCGCCGAACTCGATTGCGCTTCGAGATAGCGCACCAGCTCGTCTTGCGACGCATCGAATCTCGCCCGGCGACGCAGAGTATCAATGGCTTTGAATCGAGCCGTCGAAATCAACCATGGTCGCGGATTTTCGGGTACTCCACTCCCCGGCCACACGCTCAGCGCAGCCGCAAACGCTTCGTGCATCGCCTCCTCGGCAAGATCAAAATCACCGAGCAAGCGGATCAGAGTCGCCAGGATTCGTCCCGAATCCACGCGATAAAGGGAGTCGAGCAATTCGCGTATCTGCTCGGTGGAACGTTCGGACATGACGACGACGTTAGCAAACCAGCTATGCCGAATCAATTTGGCAAACGGGTGTACT
The DNA here is from genome assembly GCA_963721825.1 of uncultured Acidobacteriota bacterium. Classification (GTDB taxonomy): domain Bacteria; phylum Acidobacteriota; class Terriglobia; order Acidiferrales; family UBA7541; genus Palsa-295. The sequence continues at coordinate 103,278 of CAVRLE010000012.1, forward strand.
TCTCGCGATCCCGAAATCAATGGTCGGTATCGGCAGGCCAATTGTCGCGATTAGAGGTCAAATTCTAATCGACAACGCGCGATTAAGATTCGGCGTAAACCATTTCGTTGCAATCACTTGAAGTTTTCTAATCGAGAACGGATGGCGATTTCCTCGCTGACTCCGGTCGCTCGTCCTGCTGCTATTTCGCGGCGATTTTTACTGACGCTTGCGTGTTCTCCCACTTCATCTGCAACGTGCATCCGCCGCCGGCCTGATCGAAGTCGATCGTGAAGTTCTCCACCGGCGCAGATGTCTTTGACACGGCCATATCGACGCGCGCCAGGTCATTCGATTCTCCTGGATATGCGGTGCCCCATTCGCCGGTCTTCTTGCTGATCACCAGCGTCCACTTGTCCGCGGTCGGAATCACGAAGATGGTGTAGCTGCCCGCAGGCACCGTCGTCCCGGCAACGGTCGTGTCTCCCGTCGTCACGAACGTGGTCGCTTCGTTCGCGCCCGCGCGCCAGACTTTTCCGTAGGGAACCAATTCGCCGAAAATCTTCCGTCCTTTCATGCGCGGACTCGAATAATCAATCGTGATTGTTTTGCCATCGCCTAGCTTGCACTCCGCCTTCGCGGCCGGGCTCGGCCGCGCACCCTTCTCTTGCTGCGCACAGCTCGATGCCGCAAAAACTGTCAGTGCCATCACTGCCATCGCACACAGCGCCAAGATTCTCTTCATGTTGTCTCATCTCCTTGACCGGGAAATAATTGACCGGGAAATAAATTGCCAGATACGCAGCACTCAATCTACTCTGGATTCTGCTCCGCCCGCGTGCCGCGAGTCAAACCGCGAGCGCCTCCCGCCCAGATTTTTACCGAGAGTCTAAAAGGGCCCGCTCGACATCACATCAACATAAATCGAAAAGCTACCAGCCAATCAGGAGGGAACATAAATGGCTACAACACCGGCAAAGATTGATTGGCAATCGCTACCGGCAGCCAAATCCGGCCAATTCCGAATCGGCGGCGATCTCATCGTCAACCGCCTCGGCTTCGGCAGCATGCGCCTGACTGGAAAAGGAATTTTGGGGCCACCGAAGGACCACAACGAAGCAATTCGAGTTCTGCGCCGCGCTGTTGAACTCGGAATCAATTTTATTGACACCGCAGATTCCTATGGGCCTCATGTGGCTGAAGAACTCATCGCCGAAGCGCTCTATCCATATCCCGCAGGCCTCGTGATTGCGACGAAGGCCGGCTTCGAGCGGCCCGGTCCTAATAAATGGGTGACGAATGGCCGGCCTGAGCATTTGCGCGCGGCTTGCGAAGGCAGCCTCAAGCGGCTCCGCCTCGACCGCATTGAGCTTTTCCAGCTTCATCGTATCGATTCGAAAGTTCCAGCGGACGATCAGCTCGGCGCGCTGCAGCTTCTGCAATCGGAAGGAAAGATCAATCACATTGGTTTGTCGGAAGTCAGCGTCAAAGAGATCGAACACGCACGCAGCATCGTTCCCATCGTCAGCGTGCAGAATCGCTACAGTGTGGTTGATCGTGCGGCCGAGGACGTCGTCGACTACTGCGACCGTACACAAATTGGATTCATTCCGTGGTTTCCTCTAGCGTCAGGCGATGTATCCAAGTCGGGCAGCTCACTCGAACAAACAGCAGCCAAGCTGAAGGTCACGCCATCGCAGCTTGCGCTCGCGTGGCTTTTGCATCGTTCGCCGGTGATGCTACCGATTCCCGGCACTTCGCGCGTGGAGCACCTGGAAGAAAATGTCGCAGCGGCGGCTGTGAAAGTTGACGACGCCACTTTGAAAGGGCTGTCAAAATTAGCGCGCAGCGCGTAAGCGCGCGGCCGTTTCGCTGAATCTTTTTCAGGTGCTGCTCGCGGGGCGATGCACTCCGATACGAATCGCTGCGTCAAGTACGCAATGGCAACAACGCGCGCAGCCGCGCGTCGCGCAGATAAATTCCCAGCCAAGCCAACACTGCCATCGACAATCCAACTACGAACGTCGGTTGTCCAAGCCGCACATGCGTCGCAATCGCTCCACCAAAATACCCAGTCAGCAGAATTGCGCCTAACACGCTGGTGCGAGGAATCGCATAGAGCACGGTGGATACCAGAAACACAATCGTGATAGGCGTCCCGAGGGACTCCGGATACCCCATGTCCCTCATCCCCTGCCGCGACATCTCCGGCTTGAGAAACCCGAAACTCACCACCAAGAGTATGAACGCTACGATCAGGCCGCTGAGTATCCGTCCCGTCCAAAGCATTCCTTTCGAGGTGGGAACCGCGGGCGCAAGTGATGACATGGATTTCTTCCTTCCTTTCGATATTGAATTGGACCATCAGTAGAGCATGAAAGGCTGGACCGGCAAATCGCTTATTAGACGTGGCTGCTTGACGTTTGATGCAGCTTGCGGCCACTATTGTGAACCTACGCGGAGCACGAGCGAATGCCGGAAGGCAAAGGGCTTCTCATTGTCTACACAGGGCCGGGCAAAGGCAAAACCACCTGTGCTTTGGGCACCGCTTTTCGTGCTGTAGGGCAGGGCCTTCGCGTGCTGATGGTTCAATTCATCAAAGGCTCCTGGCACTACGGTGAACTCGACGCCGCGAAAATGCTAGGTGATGATAAGTTTGAAATCCGGCCGATGGGACGGGGGTTCGTTAAAGTGGGCGGGGCAGACACGGATCCCGAAGACATCCGGATGAGCGAGCAGGCCTGGGAATTTGCGCGCGAGCAGATTTATGGAGAAAAGTACGATTTGGTAGTGCTCGACGAAATCAACTACGTAATCAGCTATAAAATGCTCGACGCGGACGGTGTGGTCGAGGCGCTGATGAAGCGCCCTGAACGCATTCACGTGATCTGCACCGGACGCAACGCGCACCCAAAGCTTGTCGAGGCTGCCGACCTTGTGACTGAAATGCGAGAAATAAAACACCCGTACACGAAAGGCATCCTGGCGCAGAGGGGAATCGACTACTAGTCATGACCTGGTTCAAACGCGAAAAGAAGTCGATTGAAAACCCCACGCCGGTGGAAGAACGGCGCGTCCGCACCGAGGGTATGTGGACAAAGTGCAGCTCGTGCCGCGCCATTATCTGGAAAAAAGATTTGGAATCGAATTGGAACGTGTGCCCGAAATGTGACCACCATTTCCGGCTGGGTGCCAGGCGTCGCCTCGAGCTTCTGCTCGATGACGAGCGCTACGACGAATTCGACCCCGATCTCGCCTCGAGCGATCCGCTTCATTTCTCGGATACGAAGCCCTACGCCCAACGGCTGAAAGACGCGCAGCACAAACTGGGCATGAAAGATGCAATCCTGACCGCCGAGGGCCTGATCGATGGACGGCCGGTGATCTGCTGCTCGATGGAGTTTGGCTTTATCGGTGGCTCGATGGGAGCGGTGGTGGGAGAAAAAGCTGCCCGCGCCATCGAACGCTCGATTCAAAAGAAGTATCCGCTGGTGATCGTTTCTTGCTCAGGCGGCGCGCGCATGATGGAGGGTGTCGTCAGCCTGATGCAGCTGGCAAAAGTCTCGGCTGCGCTCGCGCGCCTGGACGATGCGCGCATACCTTACATTTCGATCCTCACCGATCCCACCACCGGTGGCGTTACGGCCAGCTACGCGATGCTCGGCGACTTGAATATCGCAGAACCAGGAGCGCTGATCGGCTTCGCAGGTCCGCGCGTGATCGAAGACACGATCCGCCAGAAGCTTCCTGAAGGCTTTCAGACCGCGGAGTTTCTCCTCGAGCACGGGTTTCTCGACGCGATCGTCCCACGCAAGGAACTGAAGCCTTACGTCAGTCAGGCGCTCACGTTTTTTCTCGACTCATAGATCGAATCACGAAGGCCAAATCACGAAGTTCGTATCGCGACGACCAATCTCGAAGATGAATTACGAAGATTCCGTCCGCTCGCTTCTGGCACTCGGCAGAGAACTCGCAGCGCCGCAGCAAGCGCGCGTCCAGAAATTCGGCCTCGAAAATATCTCCGTGCTCTCGGCCGATCTAGGAAATCCGCATCGCGCCATCCCCTGCGCTCACGTTGCTGGCACGAATGGCAAAGGCTCGACTGCCGCCATCCTCGAGTCAATCCTCCGCTCCGCCGGTCTGCGCACCGGGCTCTACACTTCGCCTCATCTTGAGAGCATCAACGAACGCATCCGCCCGAATGGCGAACCGGTTTCGGACGAAATCTTCGCCGCTGCATGGACGCGCGTGCACGCCTCGATCGAATCGTTGATGGCCTCGGGAAAGCTGACCGCACACCCCACCTATTTCGAATGCATCACAGCGATGGCTTTTTTGATTTTTGCCGAGCAGCGCATCGATTTCGCTATCTACGAAGTTGGCCTAGGCGGCCGGCTGGACTCAACGAATATTGTCGCGCCCGAAGTCGCCATCATCACTCCTATTGATTTCGACCACGAAAATTTTCTCGGCCATTCCATTGCGGAAATTGCGGCAGAGAAGGCCGGCATCATCAAACGCAGCGCGACTGTCGTTAGCTCGGTTACGCGTCCGGAAGCGCGCGCCGTAGTCGCGCAAAAGTGCGCGGAAATGCAGGCACGACTAGTAGAAATCGACGATGAGTGGCGCCTGGAAGAAATGCCGTTGTCCGAAGGCCTCCATCGAGCCGTCGCTAGATCGAAAGACTCACGCGCAAAACTCATCATCGCCCCGGCGCTCCCAGGCCGCTTCCAACTTCGAAACGCTCTGGCCGCCGCCACCGCCGCTCGCCTTCTTTCGGACAACGGCAAATTCCGTCTCGAAGATCAAGACATCGAACGCGGTATCGCAAATGTGCGATGGCCCGGCCGCCTGGAACGCCTCTCCGAGAATCCCGCCATCTATCTCGATGGCGCCCACAACCCCTCCGGCGCTCGCGAACTCCTCGAATTCTGGCAGCGCGATCTTGCCGGCCGTCGAATCATTCTCATCTACGGAGCGATGCGCGATAAAGCTGTAGACGAGATCGCGGGCATCTTGTTTCCGCATGCGCACGAGGTGATCCTCACCGAGCCTCGCCAACCGCGCGCCATTTCAGTCCCACTGCTATCTGAAATGACAGCGCATCTGGCATCGCACCGTCCGACTATTCTTCGAGACCCATTCCAGGCCTTAGATCACGCACTCGAATTGGCACGCGAAAACGACGCCGTTTTCGTTACCGGTTCACTCTATCTAGTAGGCGATCTGCGCTCCCACTGGCGCAATCGAAAACTTGCGACGCCCGTGCGCCCCTGAGCGTCCTAAGGCAACATTCAGCAACTCATATAAATAATCCAGTTTCCTGTAATGCCTGCCAAAAGCCCTATTTTGGCTCGGAACCGCACATAGTCCGAATCTGCAAATGGGGCTTTATGCATCCCAAGCGCGGACGAGTTTTTCTCGGGTTCGAACGGAACTAAATCTTCTGCACACGGAATTACAAATGTGCGGAAACAATTAACGCCTTTTGTTCGTTTATTTAGATGGGGCTTGGTACCCAATCTGCACGACCTAGCGTCTAAGCAATATAGTTGGAGGGCCTAATGACACGTGAGGAAAGGCGAAGCAAACTGGAATCTTTCGGCCACGCGCCCGTACTACTTGCCGGCGCGCTGCGGCAATTTCCGAAGAAAATGTGGCTTTATAAGCCATCGGCCGAAAAGTGGAGCATTCACGAGACGATTCTGCATCTCGCCGATAGCGAAGCCAGTGGCTACGTCCGCTGCCGCCGCTTTATTGCCGAGCCGGGCAGCCCGGTGCTGCAATTTGATGCAGCCCGCTGGGCCGGATCGCTTGGTTACTTTCACCAGAGCACGCGAGAGGCGCTCGAAATCATTCGCCGGTTGCGCAAAATGACTTATCAGTTGCTCGCTTCATTGCCCGATCCGATCTGGTCGAATGCCGTCGAGCGACCCGATGACGGGCTTCTTCGCCTCGAAGATTGGGTGGATATCCAGGAGCGCCACATCCCGCACCACATCGAGGAAATGAGGCAGAACTATGAGCTTTGGCTGAAAGCAAATCCGCCTAGGAAGCCAGCCACTCCCTCAGGAAAATCGAGTGCCGTGGCGTCTCAGCGAATGATTTCTCTCTCCGCGGGACTGTAAGCCGGCTGTGGCCTCCCGTCCATTTGGGCGGAAGCATTGCCCGGCGACACCTGCAGGATTGACCGCAAGGCTGCCCGCAGTCTCGCTGCCTCGTGCATCCAAGTTGCTGGTCTGCAACACTGATGGTAGGATTGTCGCTTCATGGCCTCTGATACGTCTCCCAAGCCGCGCGTCGGAATCCCGTACCGTACACGAAACGAAGAACTTAAGGGCGAACGCGGCAAGTACGACATCTACTGCCAAGCCGTCCTCCGAGCCGGAGGCGAACCGGTCGAAGTTTCGCTAGCCCTCCCGCCGAACCAGCTCCGCGAATTGGCCGGCTCCCTCGATGCCGTCGTCCTCACGGGCAGCCCAGCCGACGTAAATCCGTCGCTCTACCGCGCAGATCGAAATCCTGCATCCGCTGAAGCCGACCCGGACCGTGAGCGCACCGATTTTACGCTCCTCGAACATGCCTTTGCAGAGCACAAACCTGTGCTCGCCATCTGCTACGGCGTGCAGAGCATGAACGTTTTTCTCGGTGGGACGCTGATCCAGGATATTCCCAGCGAGCTTCACACGCCGATCCAGCATCCCTGGTCAAACCGCGACAAAGGCGCCCAGGAACCCTTCCATGCTGCGAAAATTGAAGCCGGCTCTCGTCTACGGGAGTTGGCTGGCGCCGAAGAAATCGGCATCAATAGCTCCCACCATCAGTCGATCCTCAATCCCGGCCGCAGCCTGCGGATTGCCGCCAGGGCTCCAGACGGCGTGGTCGAAGCCGTCGAGTGGACTGGGGACTCGAACTGGGTCACTGGCGTCCAATGGCATCCGGAGCGGATGACTGAATCGGATCTTCTCGCGCAGCGTTTGTTTGGAACTTTGATCGAGGTAGCGCGTAAAGCGGCGGTGAAGCAAGCATGAATGCGTGTTTAGGTTAGTCGACCACGATTGCATCGCGCAGGGCGGTGGATTTGGCATCCGCAGATCTGCCTGGCTTTTCATTTTTCGAAACATCACTTTGGGGGATACATGATTTCGCTGGCAGGCAAAGCGGCTCTCATAACCGGCGGCTCACGGGGCATTGGAGCGGCTACGGTCCGGCTTTTCGCGCAGGCGGGGGCCGATGTGGTGTTCAATTACCACCGCAGCCGCGAAACCGCTACGCAGCTTGAACAGGAAGCGCGCAAAAATGGGACGCGAATCGAGTCGTTCAAAGCCGACCTAGGCAAAATGGCCGACGCCAAAAAACTGGTTGAATTCACACGAGAGCGCCTGGGCCGAATCGACATCCTTGTCGCCAATGCCGGCATCTGGAATGAAGCCGATGCTCCCATCGAAAAACTCAGCGAGCGTGAGTGGGACGAAATGATGCGCGTGAACGTGAAGAGCGTCTACTCCGTGATTCACTTTTCCGTGCCGCACATGATCACGCAGCGCAGTGGCCGCATTATCGCCATCAGCTCCACGGCGGGCCAGCGCGGCGAGTCCTTTCATACGCACTACGGCGCATCGAAAGGGGCGATCATCAGTTTTGTGAAGGGTCTGGCCACGGAACTCGCACGCCACAATATTCTCGTCAACTGTGTAGCGCCCGGCTGGGTGGATACAGACATGTCAGCTTCTGTGCTGCGCGATAAGGCCGGACTCAAACAGGCGGCCGCGGCAATTCCGCTGAAGCGGCCTGGCACAGCGGAAGAAATTGCCGGCCCTATTCTGTTCGCGGCTTCTGACCTGGCAACCTTCGTGACTGGCGAAGTAATCAACGTAAATGGAGGCGCTGTTCTGTGCGGATAATCGCGCGCATTCTTCTTCTGTGCATTTTACTGACCGGCGCTTGGCTAGAGTTCTCACCGTGCGCCTTGGCTCAAAATCCTCAGGACATGATGCCGGAGGAAAGCGCCGCCAAAGCAAAGGAGATTTTGCAACAGGCGATTCAAGGTCTGGGGGGCACGGCATATCTCAATCTTCGAGACGCCACCTGCGAAGGCCGGCTCAGCCAGTTTGGCCACGCCGGTGAGCTGAATGGCTTCGAAAAATTCGTCGACTACACCATTCCTCCTTTTAAGGATCGGACTGAGAATCTTCCCAAACGCAACCTCATCACGATCATGAACGGCGACAAAGGCTGGACGCTGGACCGCGGCGGCGTTTCCGATGCGTCGGGCGCCGACGTAGCCCATTTCGAGGAAGACATCAAAAAGGATCTCGACTACATCCTCCGCACCCGGATCAAGGAACCCAACATGGTTTTCCGGTATGCCGGCCCGGATATCGTGGATTTGAAACAGGTGGACTGGGTGGAAATCGTGGATAGCGACAATCGGACGATCCGAATCGCGATTGCGCAGTCCACTCACCTTCCAGTTCGAAAAATCGTCGACACACGCGATGCAAATACACGCATGAAAACCGATGAGGTGGAATACTACTCGAATTATCATCCCCTCAACGGCGTTCAGACGCCTTTCCAGATCACCCGCGAGCGCAACCATATCAAAATTTATCAGGTCTTCTTCGATAAGTGCGAGTACAACACCAATCTCTCCGATTCACTTTTTACCAAGCAATCCCTCGACGAGCGCTGGGAGAAAGTCGGGAAGAGCGCGCGCAAGAAAGCTGAAAAAGACGCCAAGAATAACTGACGCGATGTCATGCGCCAATCCTGTGGTGGTCAGCTTCCGGTAACGGCGCTAACCCGGCACCAGCCGATTAGTTGGTGATAAACCCTGCCAGCTCAATCGGTCGATGCAACACCACCTGGTATAAATCTTTTTTCTAAAAGGTGGTGTTTATGATCCCAAAGAAACGTATGCGGCTTTCTGCGATGCAAAGAGTTGAGGTATGGCGTCGTTGGAAAGCAGGAGAGTCGTTACATGCGATTGGTCGAGCGCTAGGCAAGAACAATGTGGTTATTCACCTTCTGTTGAAGCGCCATGGTGGGATTGCGCCGCCCATCCGCCGCCGTTCACCGAGTTCACTCACCCTGGCAGAACGAGAAGACATCTCCCGCGGAATCGCTTGTGGCTCGTCGATTCGCGGAATCGCCCAAGGCCTGCACCGCTGTGCCTCGACGATCAGCCGGGAAGTGGCACGCCATGGCGGGCGCGCGCAGTACCGCGCCAATGAAGCCGATCAGCAGGCCTGGGAATCGGCCCTGCGGCCCAAGCCGTGCCTGCTGGCCACTCACACCACGCTCCGGGAGATCGTTGCGAGTAAACTGATGCAGGACTGGTCGCCCGAGCAAGTTTCCGGATGGCTGAAGTGGCAGTTTCCCAAGGATGAGGGCCTGCGCGTGTCGCACGAAACCATTTATCGCAGCCTATTCCTTCAAGCGCGAGGAGCGCTGAAAAAGGAGCTGATTCAGCACCTTCGCTCCCAGCGGCGGATCCGCCGCTCGCGGCATTCCAGCGTTCATGGACACTCCCAAGGCAAGATCGTCGATGCCATTTCTATCCGCGAGCGACCTGCGGAAGTCGAAGATCGGGCCATTCCCGGTCATTGGGAAGGCGATCTGTTACGCGGGGCGCGCAACAGTCATGTGGCCACGCTGGTGGAGCGTCATTCGCGGTTCTGCATGCTGGTGAAGGTGCCCGGCAAGGACACGACTACGGTGGTGGCCGCCCTGAGCCGGCACGTGCGCACTCTGCCCGCGACGTTGCGGCGCTCGCTGACCTGGGACCGCGGGTTGGAGATGGCCCAGCACAAAAGCTTCACGATGGCTACGGACGTACAGGTTTACTTCTGCGATCCCCAAAGCCCATGGCAGCGCGGTTCGAACGAAAACACGAACGGGCTGCTGCGGCAATACCTGCCGAAGAAGGCGGATCTGTGCTGCTACTCACAGTCGGACCTGGACGAGATCGCTCTGCGCCTCAATCAACGGCCACGAAAAACATTGGGATTTGAAACCCCAGCGGATAGACTGCAAGCCAGTGTTGCATCGACCCCTTGAGACCACCCCTGTTAACAACACCTATGGTTCGATTACCCCAAGATAGTCAAACCGCTTGATTGACGAGAGTCCGCATTCAGGCTTAGAGTTTCCCCAAGCTGAGGAAATGCCCTGCGACTTGACTCGCCACAACTCGTTTCGTCTCAAGTCGTTTTGAAAGGAGCCTTGAATGTTTCACCGAGTGTGCGCGGTCGTGACTTTGGCTCTGGCGTTAGTCCTTGCGGCGAGCGAGGCGCAAGAGACGCCCAAAATCCCCCTGGTTGGTTTTCTCGCGCCCCAAGGACGTTCCCTGCCTCTCTTCGATGCGTTCCAAAAAGGTCTCGCCGATTTGGGTTACACTGATGGCAAGAATATCATCATCGAATCGCGCTTCGCGGAAGGCCATTACGAGCGGTTCCCCGAAATTTTTGCCGAACTGATCCGTCTCAAAGTGGATGTTCTGGCCGTGACAGGTGCCGTGACGGCTCGGGCGGCCCAAAAAGCTACCACAGACATCCCGATTGTGTTCTCTGTGGTGGTCGATCCCGTGACAGATAACGTAATCGCTAGCATGGAGCACCCCGGCGGCAACATTACCGGTGTGACCTGCTTTGACCCGCGGCAAGCGACAAAACAGTTCCAGCTCCTCAAAGAGGTAATTCCGAATCTCAAGCGCGTGGCCATCCTCGGGGATCAGGGCGTATCCGAAGCTCTTATGAAGGCCGGCGAAGAGCAAGCGCGCGCTGTGGGCCTTCAGCCGCAGGTTCTTCGAGTGGCTGGGCCCAATCCCGATCTCGACGGAGCCTTCGCCGCAATGAAGAGGGAGAATGCCGACGCCTTGCTAGTGTTGGAAGAACCGGTGTTGGGAGTCTACGCGACACAGGTTGCCGACCTGGCGGCCAAGGACAAACTCCCCACCCTGTTTGCGCCGTCCCGTGTCGGCGCGGGTGGACAGCTCTCCTATGGAACCAGCCAAACCGAAGCAATCCGCCGCATGGCAACCTATGTGGACAAAATCCTGAAGGGAGCCAAGCCAGGCAACTTGCCCGTGGAAAAAGTAATTCGCTATGAATTAATCGTGAACCAGAAGACGGCCAAGGGAATCGGTGTCACGATCCCGCCCGAAGTCATCAAGCGTGCGGATCGAGTGATTCAATAATTAGGACTCGATACCAAGGTTCGCCTTGATCGATTACTGTTGATAGTTCACGTGCGCGTCATCCATCAACTGAATCGCGGCGAAACGGCATTCGCTCGGCCATCGCACGGCGTTATCGTTCTCGCCTCATTCCTGGCGCTCGTCGGAATCGCCATGGCCATCTATTTAATTTCGGTTTAGTAGCTCATTGGGGATGGAAGGACGAGAAGCGGAGGCAACCCAAAAATTGGCAGGAGGGTCGCGACGCTCCGATCCGGATAGATGTTGCGAAATCCTCTTATTACCAACTAGCCTGCTGGCTCGGTCCTTGATAGCTCCTGATCAGGATAATTCCTGATCTAGGCGCATTGCCGGAAACTAACCCACTACATAAGACCCGCCTAATTCGCCCAATTGCGCCTCGCGGGGTATAATCGCGTGATGCACAGGAAGCGAAAATCTCCGCAGATACACAGCACGACGGTGCTTTGCGTGCGCCGCGACAGCAAAGTGGTTCTGGCTGCCGATGGCCAGGTGACGCTCGGAGAGGGCGTTATCAAGCACAACGCCAAAAAGACGCGGCGCCTTTATAACGACAAGATCCTCGCTGGATTTGCCGGCAGCACTGCCGACGCGCTTTCGCTCTTCCAGCGTTTCGAAAACAAATTGCAGGAGTTTCATGGAAACCTGTCGCGCGCGGCCGTGGAGCTGGCCAAGGATTGGCGCACCGACCGTTCGCTTCGCCATCTTGATGCGCTTTTGGTTGTAGCCGACGCGAAATCCACGTTTCTGCTGTCGGGCAATGGGGACGTAATCGAGCCGGATGATGGCATCACGGCCATTGGCTCCGGAGGCCCCTACGCTCTGGCCGCCGCGCGTGCCCTGCTGAAATTCACGAAGATGAATTCCAAAGACATCGCTCAGGAAGCCATGCGCATCGCCAGCGAAATCTGCATCTTCACGAACGCGCAATTCAGCATCGAAGAACTATGACCGGTAAATCGGAGAAAGATATGGTGATCTACTTGGCCGGAGAATCGCAGGCTTCGGAGCCGGAACCGCTTCCATCGTTTGACGAGCTCACGCCGCGCGAAATTGTCGTCGAGCTCGATAAGTACATCGTGGGCCAGAATGCGGCCAAGAAGGCGGTCGCCATCGCGCTTCGCAATCGCGTTCGCCGCCAGAAACTCACTCCGGAACTTGCCGAAGACATCCTTCCCAAGAATATTCTGATGATCGGGCCTACGGGCGTCGGCAAGACGGAAATTGCGCGCCGCCTTGCCCGGCTCGCGGGCTGCCCATTCGTCAAAGTGGAAGCTTCGAAGTACACCGAAGTGGGCTACGTGGGCCGCGATGTTGAATCCATGGTGCGCGATCTCGTGGAAACCTCGATCGACATGGTGCGCGAAGAGAAGCTTGATGAAGTGGCCGAGCGCGCTGAGCAGTCCGCGGAAGAGCGCCTCCTCGACCTGCTCCTGCCTGCTTCGCCCGTCCCTGCGGACGCGAGTCCGGCTTCCGAATCGCAGCGCCGCGAGCAGGTGCAGCGCACGCGCGAAAAGCTGCGAGCGCAGCTTCGTGAAGGAAAACTCGACCAGCGCATGGTGGAAGTGGAAGTTCGCGAACGGTCGATGCCTTCGTTCGAAATCATCACGAATCAGGGCGTCGAAGAGATGGACGTCAACGTGAAGGACATGCTTTCCGGCATGTTCGGCCAGCAAAAGAAAAAACGGAAGATGACGGTGGCCGAGGCTTTCGATTACCTGATTCAGGAGGAAGAGAACCGGCTGATTGACATGGATCAGGTTACGCGTATGGCTGTCGATCGCGTCGAGCAGATGGGAATTCTCTTCATCGATGAAATCGACAAGATTGCAGGCCGCGAATCGGGGCACGGCCCGGACGTCTCGCGCGAAGGCGTTCAGCGCGATATTCTTCCTATTGTCGAAGGCACCACCGTGAACACGCGATACGGCATGGTGCGCACTGACCATATTCTTTTCATCGCCGCCGGCGCGTTCCACACCACGAAGCCATCTGACCTTATCCCGGAATTGCAGGGCCGCTTTCCGATCCGCGTCGAACTCAGCTCGCTTTCCGAAGCCGACTTCATCCGCATCCTCACCGAGCCCAAAAACGCGCTGATCAAACAATATGTGGCGCTCCTCGACACGGAAGGGTTCAAGCTTTCATTCACGGAGGACGCGATCGCATCGATCGCTGGGTTTGCTGCGAAAGTGAATGAGCACACCGAAAACATCGGGGCACGCCGGCTGCACACGATTCTCGAAAAGGTGCTCGAAGAGATTTCCTTCGAGGCTCCCGAGATGAAAAAGAAATCCTTCAAGCTCGACGCTGCTTACGTTCAAAAGCAGCTCGCAAACATCGTGAAAGACCAGGATCTGAGCCGCTACATTCTCTAGAAATCAGAACATGCAAATTCGAAAAGGGGACTTCGCACCCAGCCCCGCCCCTCACTCTCACGCCCCCCGCCTCCCAATGTTCTATTTTCTCTTTTCCATTTTCATTCTCTACGGCTGCGCCGCTCCTGGCGAACCCATCGAGCGCAAGCCGCCCACCCCCACTCCCGTCACCGACCTCGCCACTTCTCAGTCTGGCAACGACGTGACACTCACCTTCACGCTTCCGCGTGATTCCGTGGAAAAACGCGAAATTCTAAAGCCGCTGTCCGTTAATGTGTATCGGAACTTCGAGTCGGTTCCTCCCGCGAATTCACCGGCAGCCGCCCCGCCTGCGAATCCCACTCTGCTGCTCACGATTCCGCCCGCGATGCTGGATCGCTACATGGTGCAAGGGCGAGTACGATTCGTCGATTCGCTTCGCGCTGAAGATTTCACGCCGACGGGCCGCGAGGCTGTCTACCTCGTCCGCACGTTTGTGTCGCCAAAAAAACTTTCTTCCAACTCCAACGTCGCGGCTCTCACTGTCTATCCGCCCGCGAATGCAATTGCCGACCTCCAGACGGCATTCAGCCGCTCCGGCGTCACGCTTTCATGGACGCCGCCCGAGAAGACTCTGATCGGCACCGCGCCCAACATCGCGTTCTATCGAGTCTATAGAGCGGAAATGGAAAGATCAGAAATGGAATCGGCTTCCGGCGCCAGCGCGAATCCGGCCGCTAACGGCAACAGAGAACCAGCGAATCCAAAAGTTCCCTTCGCGCGCATTGCGGAAGCAGAATCTCCACCCTACACCGATACGCAGACGGAGCTCGGCAAGACCTACGTGTACTCAGTCCGCAGCGTGGCGCAGTATCCGGGCGTGCAGCTCGAGTCGGTCGATTCGAATTTCGCCACGATCACACCGAAAGACGTTTTTCCGCCGCCAGCTCCGCAGGATCTAGTCGTGGCCTTTGTTCCTGCCGCAGGCGGGACGCCTGCTTACCTCGATCTCTCCTGGTCCATCAGCGCGGCAACCGATATCGCGGGTTACAACGTCTATAGAACTGACGAGCCTTCCAGCCCGGGGATGCGCCTAAATTCCGAGTTGTTGCTTACGCCCGCGTTTCGCGATATGAATGCCTTGCCCGGCCGTACTTATTTTTATACCGTCACTTCGGTCGATCGCTCAGGAAACGAAAGCCCGGCCAGCCCGCCGGCCTCAAGCAGCACTCCGGCGCCCGATCACCAATAGAAAAGAGAAATCAGGGTCAGAAATGACTGAACATCTAATTCCCGATCCACTGAAGGTCGGCCGTAAAGTCCTGGCTTCCACGCACCGTACCACGCTGCAAACCGGCATTTATATGGGCGCTGCCTTGATCGTGGTCATGATTGTCGCGCTCTTCATCGCCAATCGTGTCCCGGGCACTGAGCGCTATGCCCTCGAACGCAACGCCGCCTTCTGCGCGCTATTTTTTATCTGCATGCTGATTCCAATCGCCCGCTACTTCAACCGGCCCATGCCGATGTTCACGTCCGCCATGATCGGCTGGGTGATATTCGTCGTTGCCTACGACGTCACCGGCATGTTCTACCCAAATCTTTTTCAGGCTTTGCGCAGTCCATTTCAAGCTCTCATCGAAGGCACCATCGTCTACGGTGTAGCCGCTGTCGGCGCCTGGGTGATCGGCATGTGTCTCGAGGCGCGCCAACACCCGGTCGCCCCGCGCCGCCGCCGCACGGATCATCTCCATCAACAACCATGAAGCCGTCGCCGTGAATCCAAAATCATGAAACTTTGTCGCTTCCAGCCGCTCGAATTCGCTGCCGCCGACATCGCCCGTGCGCCCCGCGAATCCCATCCGCACGTGCGCCACGGCATCATTGAAGCCAACACCGTCCACGAATTCAGCGGCGAACTCTGGGGCGCGCGCGAACTCACCGGCCACAAATGGCCGCTCGACTCCGTAAAATTCCTCCCGCCCTCCATCCCCTCGAAAATTGTCTGCGTCGGCAAAAATTACGTCGACCACGCCGCCGAAATGGGCGGCCCTCCGCCGAAAAATCCGATAATTTTCCTGAAGCCTCCGTCAGCCGTCATCGCGCCCGAAGAACCCATCATCCTCCCGCGCATCTCCCAACGCGTCGACTACGAAGGCGAAATCGCCATCATCATCGGCCGCCGCTGCCATCTGCTCGACGCCAACGAAGACGTCCGCCCCTACATCCTCGGCTACACCTGCTACAACGACGTCACCGCCCGCGATCTCCAGAAACTCGACGGCCAATGGACCCGCGGCAAAAGTTTCGACAGCTTCTCCCCCTTCGGCCCGCTATTGGAGTCCGAGGTCAATCTTGCCGATACGCGAGTAGAGACCTACGTCAACGGCGTTCGGAAACAGTCCGCCAGCGTCTCGGAAATGATCTTTTCTGTTGATGTTATAATTCATTGGATAGCTGAGGTGATGACGCTCGAACCCGGCGATGTGATCGCAACCGGAACGCCAGCTGGAGTCGGCACCCTCGCCGACGGCGACGTAGTGGAAGTAAGCGTCACCGGAATCGGCACACTTCGCAACCCGGTCGTCGCCTTCGCCGACTAGGTTCTGCCTAGCCTAACAAGAGTTTTGTAGGTCGCGGTTTTAACCGCGACATCGGCTTGCATTATGACGAGGGGCTTTAGCCCCTGAAGTAAGTTTTTTGAACCAATCACAGAGGTGAAAAAATGAAATTCTTCCTCGATACCGCAAATCTCGACGAAATCCGCCAGGGCGCAGCCTCCGGCGTCATCGACGGCATCACCACCAACCCCACCCTCGCCGCCAAAGAAAAAAAGCCCTTCCGCGAACTCATCATCGAAATCTGCAACATCGTAAAAAACGGCGCTATCAGCGCCGAAGTCGTCTCCACCGATTACGACGGCATGCTCCGCGAAGCCCGCGAAGTGGTCAGCTGGCATCCCAATGTCGTCGCAAAAATTCCCATGACGCCCGACGGCGTCCGCGCCCTC
The DNA here is from genome assembly GCA_963721825.1 of uncultured Acidobacteriota bacterium. Lineage (GTDB taxonomy): Bacteria > Acidobacteriota > Terriglobia > Acidiferrales > UBA7541 > Palsa-295. The sequence continues at coordinate 119,845 of CAVRLE010000012.1, forward strand.
AGCGTCCTCTCCAAAGAAGGCGTCCGCGTCAACGTCACTCTCGTCTTCTCCGCGTCGCAGGCGCTTCTCGCCGCCAAAGCCGGAGCCTATTTCGTCAGCCCGTTTCTCGGCCGCCTCGATGATATCTCTCAGGACAGCCTCGATCTTCTTCGCGACATCCTCCAGATTTATCGCGCGTATGATTACAAGACGCAGGTGCTCGCCGCGAGCCTTCGCCATCCGATGCACGTGGTCGAAGCCGCGAAAATGGGAGCGCACATCGGAACGATGCCATACAAAGTTTTCGAAATGCTCTTCAAGCATCCGCTCACGGACCGGGGCCTCGAATCGTTCCTGAAAGACTGGGAAAAAGCGCGCGACACGCTCGGCGAAATTTCCGAGCCGGTCGGCGCGCGTAAAGGCGGGCGTTGAAACACCTTTTTTCGAATTGGAGCGAACTGCTTCCGATTGCCGGCCTTATCGTCATGGCCGCAATTGGCATCGTTGTCTGGCTGCGGCGCAAGCCCATCGACGCTTCCGAAATTGAACGCCAGCGCCGCGCCTACCTCAACAAGGTCGGCCGCATCGTCGAAGGCCAGATCCTCGAAATTTCCGAAAATGCTTTCCCGGCGGATGACGCTAAGCAGCATTCAACTCCCGCAAAATATAATCCGAGTTCCAGCAGCGGCGCAAAGATAACCGCAGCAGCGCCCACCAACGGAACGCAGCGCCTCATCTATTACACGTACTCAATCTCCGGCGTTACCTACGAAACCGCGCAAGACGTCACCGGCCTCGAAGAACGCCTCCACCTCAAGCGCGCCGCCGTCGGCCAAACCGCCAGCGTAAAATACGATCCCTCGAATCCCAGCAACTCAATTCTGCTAGCAGACGACTGGTCCGGCCTGCACTGAGTTCAATCAACGAATTGGCTGCCCGGGCGCCCGGCAAACACCTTTACATTGATCTAACTTGACAGCATCCTTATAAGAGCTATTTTCTTCCCATGCATAGATCCCTTAGGATCTGCCGGACTGTCGGTATACTTGCCATAACCGTTGTATTAGCCTTTGTCAGCGCAGTGGTAAGCCGCGCACAGGATCAGGAGAGCACCAGCGCCCCCCGTCAGGAGACGAATTCACCGCAAAGCCCCGTCGAGATTCTGACGCCAACGGACGGAGTGGACTTCAGGCCGTACCTCAACGTTTTGGTCAGGGATGTCCGGAACAAATGGTATGCCTCGATGCCCGAAGCCGCTCTGAAGGGCGAGAAAGGCAAGGCGGTCATTCAATTTCGGATCGAGTCGAATGGAAATGCGGAAGGCGTTGTACTCGAAACGAGTTCGGGAAAAAATGTGTTCGACGTGGCGGCAATCCACGCAATTCGCGATGCGAGCCCCTTCCAACCCCTCCCAGTCACTTTTAAGCATCCCCCAATCACTCTTCGTTTCGTCTTTTACTACAACGTAAGACCGCCAAGCCCTACAGCGGATGCGGTAGCAGCGGATTGCGACGTGGTGCCGAGCGCGACTCCCGCGGAAGGACCGTTCGGTCGCCTAGAGTTGCTGGCGTTCGTTTCGCATAACTTCGATGTGGCTTATGCAGAAAAGATAATTTGCCAACGCGGAATTGATTTCACCGCCGACGCGGCAACACTCGAAACTTTCCGAATCTATGGTGTGCAGCCAGCCTTGGTGGCGACAATCGGCAAAGTCAAACCGAAAACGATCAACGTTCCTTCCCCCGATCGCGACCGAGCCTACAACAGCCTGACCCTTGCATTGAGCGATGTAAGGGAAGGGCAACCGAAAGCCGCCGACGTAGACTACAAGCGCGCGCTCCAATTGGCAGACAGTTCAGCAAGTCTCCATTTGTCATATGCAGGCTACTTGCTCCTCCAGAAGCAGTATCCGGAAGCCGAATCACAGGCGCGCCGCTCTTTGGAAATCTGGCCAAACGATGCGGAGGCATACGTCGTACTCGCGGCGGCGCTGGCCACCGCGGGGCGTGACGCAGAAGCCGTGCGCGAAGCCCGCGAGGCGCTCCGAATTGATCCCGAACACAAGTCAGCGCTCGTGATGCTCGGCTTCGGTCTTGCACGGAGCGGGCAGTATGCGGAAGCGATCCCCGTCCTGCGCAAAGCCCTACTTGCCTCCGTGAATCTTCCTCTTATTCACAAGCACTTGGGTGGCTGCTTGGTTCATACGCGCGATTTCGATGGTGCGGTCAAGGAGCTGACAACGTTTCTCGAGACGAATCCGAACGACGCGGAGGCACATTACTTCCTTGGAGTGGCCCTGCGAGAAAAGGGCGACGCTAGCGGTGCCGATATGCAATTCGGCGAGGCGAAACGTATCGAGGCGGGCAATCCCCTCTATTCTGCAGTAGCTGACAGGAGCCGTCCGGCAGAAATTCCTAGCAGCGGTTCGAGCTCCACCGGGCCAAAACCGGAGGACGGCGTTGTTTCAGGAAACAACTATACGAACACGTTCTTCGGTTTCTCGTACGAATTCCCAAGGCGGTGGGTTGTCCTGGAGGCCGAAGGGAGCAAAGCAATCATCAGGGTCGCCGGATCGATTTTGGCCAGCGGCGATCCGGTATTGTCTGACGTGGCGGAGGTAGCTGCGAGAAACATGCACTCGCTCCTCTTTGTCGGACAGGAATCCGCAAAGGGCATATCCAGCAACTTCAATTCGATCAACATCGCAGCTTTGGACAAACGATTTGTGCCGGATAACCAATCGGGTGAGGAAATTGCGAAAGCGGTGGCCGCCGCCTGGCAACACAGGTCGCAAGCGCTCTCGGTCGTGGGAACTCCCGAGCGATTCGACGCCGCTGGGAGGACGTTCTGGAAGGTAAAGTTCGATCTCTCCATGGAAAATCGGGTTGCGCATTGTATCGAAGCCGTCACAATTGAGAAGGGCTATGCCCTTCTTTTCATTTTCTCCAGCGTCGATGCCTCGAAACTCGATGACTTGGTGGGTACCCTGGTCTCTGTTCGCTTCAATGCCGAGTCACCAAAAAAGCCAAACTGACTCACTGCTAGAACGCCAAGCCGCGTTTCTAACACACCTACGTAGTGCTACACTTTTAAGTTTCGTACAGGAGAAAACACCCTCGATGCGCATTCGCCCACTGCATCTAGTACTCGCAATCCTCGCAATAATCGCAACACCACTCGCCGCCTCCGCCCAGCAATCATCGCAGCCTGTCGATCCGAGCCTCTATTCCGCCATGCGCTGGCGCCTCATCGGCCCGCATCGCGCCGGTCGCGTCACGGGCGTAGCCGGCATCTCCGGCGACCCGTCCACCTACTACATGGCCACTCCGGGCGGCGGCGTCTGGAAAACCACCGACGCGGGTGAAGTCTGGTTCCCAATTTTCGACGAGCAGCACGTCGCCTCCATCGGCGCCATCGCCGTCGCTCCCTCGAATCCCAAAATCATTTACGTCGGCACCGGCGAGCAAACTCCCGGCGACGGCGTCTACAAATCCACCGACGCCGGCGCCACCTGGACCAACATCGGCCTCAAAGAAACGAAGTACATCAGCTCCATCATCGTCGATCCCAAAAATCCGGACGTCATCATCGTCGGCGTCCTCGGCCATCCTCTCCTCAGCGTCGCCCCTGCCAGCCCCGATCGCGGCGTTTTCAAAACCACCGACGGCGGCAAAACCTGGAAGAAAACTCTCTACAAGGACGATCTCACCGGCGTCGCCGATCTCGAGGCCGACCCGCAAAATCCCCGCGTCCTCTACGCCGCGCTCTGGCATCCCACCGATTTTTTCGCCGGTGAAGATGGCCCCGACAAACCGAATTCCTCGATCTACAAATCAACCGACGAAGGCGCCACTTGGAAAGAACTCACCTACACCGGCTTCCCGAAGGGCCCGTGGGACCGCGTCGGTATCGCCGTAGCGCCAGGCAATCACGGCCAGCGCGTTTTCGCGATCCTGCAGCAGGGCCTCTATCGCTCTGACGATTCCGGCGCCACGTGGAAGCAGATCACGGAAGACACGCGCGTAATCGGCAATGCTTACTTCGCGCGCGTCTATGTCGATCCGCGCAACGCCGACCTCGTCTACGTGATGCAGACGTCTCTCTACCGCTCCACCGACGGCGGCAAGACGTTCGTCTCCTTCAAAGGCGCTCCCGGCGGCGACGATTACCACAACATGTGGATCGATCCGCAGAATTCCGCGCGCATGATTCTCGGCGTCGACCAGGGCGGCATCATCAGCGTCAATGGCGGCAGGACCTGGACTTCTTGGTACAACCAGCCCACCGGCCAGTTCTACCACGTCTCCACCGACACAAATTTTCCCTACGTCGCCTACGCCGCGCAGCAGGATAGCGGCTCCGCCGAAGTTCCCAGCCGAGGCGACTACGGTTCGCTCACCTATCGCGACTGGTTTTCCTCCGCCGGCTTCGAATACTGCTACATCGCGCCCGACCCTCTGAATCCCAACATCGTTTATTCCGGCGGCTGGTATGGCAGCGTCGTCCGCTTCGACCGCGCCACTGGCCAATTCGCACACGTCTTCGTGCGCGGCTCGAAACACCGCACCACCAGCATGCCTCCGCTCCTGTTCTCGCCGCAGGATCCGCGCCTTCTGTATCTTGGCGCGCAGGTGGTTCTCACCACGGCCAACGGAGGAAAAAGCTGGCAGGCGATCAGCCCCGATCTCACCACGCGCCCGCCATCATCGGAGAAAAAAACCGCAGAAGAGCCCGCGCGCTCGCAATCGCAGTCGAATCCTCTCGAAGCCAGCAAGGAAGAAACTCAGCGCGCTTCCGCGCTCAGTCCGGGCCACTCGCCGGAACCTGAATCGGCATCGCTCGCGCCTTTTGGCGATGACGAAAAGGATTTTGGCGACGAACAATCCGCGCGCCGCCCGTCCGCGATCTCCACCCTCGCTCTCTCGCCCGTGCAATCGGGCCTCATCTGGGCCGGCACGAACAACGGCGTGATTCAGCTCACCCAAGACGGCGGCTTGACGTGGCGAAATGTGACGCCACCGGATCTCAACGAGCACAGCAACGTGGTGATTCTCGAAGCTTCGCATTTCGACACGAATGTCGCGTTCGCCACCGTGGAAAATCGCCGCGACGACACGCCCTATATTTACCGCACACGCGATGCGGGAAGAACGTGGGAGAAAATCACAGCGGGACTGCCAGGCGGGTGGATCGCGCGCGCGATTCGCGAAGACACCGTGCGCAAAGGCTTGCTATACGCCGCGGTCTCCAATGGCGTCTACGTTTCATTCGACGACGGCGACCGTTGGCAATCACTCCAGCTGAACCTTCCCACCAGCGATGCCCGCGACCTCGTCATCCACGACAACGATCTCGTCGTCGCCACCTACGGCCGCGCTCTCTGGATTCTCGACGACCTCTCGCCCCTGCGACAGGCCAGCCCGCAAATCTCGAATTCCGACGCCGCGCTTCTGCGCCCCGCCACCGTCACTCGCATCCGCTGGGACAACGATCAGGAAACTCCGCTTCCGCCGGAATTTCCCGCCGCGCAGAATCCGCCCGACGGTGCCATCTTCTACTACACGCTCAAATCCGCTCCCGCCGCGGATATCACACTCGAAATTCACGACGCGCAGGGAAATCTCGTTCGCCGCTTCACCAGCGCTGCTCCTGCGCCCGATACGGTCGTAAAAAATGTGCCGGATTACTGGTTCGGCCCACAAGCTCACCTCCCCAAAAATTCCGGCCTGAATCGCTTCGCCTGGGATTTGCGTTTCGAGCCACCTCCGGCTTTGCAGTACAGCTACTATGGCCAGCCGCTCAAATATCTCGAATACACGCTTTCCGACCACGCCATCCCCGGTGAAACGCCACGCGAACAAGTCCTGGGTCCGATCGTTCCTCCGGGCCAATATGAAATCGTCTTGAACGCAAATGGCCAGACCGTCCGCCAGAATCTCACCGTCGTTCCGGATCCGCGCGTCCACATCGCTCAAGCGGATTACATCGCACAATATTCAGCCGCAAAGCGTGCCGATAGCGGCCTGCGCGCCAGCTACGCCACGTTCCAGGAAGTGGCCGCGCTGCGCAAAGCAGTGGGCGAGCGGGAAGAAAGCCTCGAAGCAATTCTGAAGCCCAAAGGCGAAGCTGCCACCGCTCTGAAAGGCGCGCCAGCCGCAAATGCGAGTGGCGCACATTCTCAACCCGCTTCTGAAGCCGCCGCCCCTCCGGTCAAAGAGGCCGCCGAAGCACTCAAAAATCTCGACGCAAAAATCGCCGAAATTCTCGAAGGTGCCAATGGCTCAGTCGGCGTGGGCAGCGTGAATCGCGACCTCTCCCGCACCTCCTTCATGATCGAATCCGGTGACGCCGCTCCAGCCCCCACAGCGCTCGAAGTAATCGACGAATCCTGCAGCGCCCTCAACAAATCCATCGTCGCATGGCGCACCCTAAACTCTGACACCCTGCCCTCCGTCAATTCCGCTCTGGCGAAAGCGAATCTCGCGCCCCTGCCAGTCGCATCGCCAGCTGCATCAGCAACCGCGTCGTCACCAGCCCCGCCAAGCGCAATACCAGTCTCAGCCCGAACCGCGCAGCCAGGAGCACCGCCAGCCTCAACACCAAGCACAACCGCCAACGCCGACGCCTGCCACCTGTAATATCTCGTTCAGTAGGGGCACGGCATGCCGTGCCCGCTCACCCCACCGGCACAATCGCCCCAGACCCCGCAAAAAATAACCGCCGCCCACTGCACTTCCGTAGCTGGCGTCTCGCCGGCTCTTTTGACGTCGCCGTCGCCTGCGCTGTCGAACTTACTCAACTCAGGTAGCCACCACGACGCTTTCCTCGTCGTGGGTCTCTCGCTCCCCCAAGCCCGTCATTCGACCGAAGCGGAGGACTTTTCTCTGCTTTCAGCGCCGCCAATCATCTCCTCCCATTTCCACTTCCCGCACCCCCTGCGTTAGAATTGCAGCTCGACAAATTTCCTATTCAAGCCCCACGAAAGTGAGCATTCCGTGCAAGAAACCGAATTCCCCTGGGTTAGCGAAATGGCCGGCGTCCTGGAAACCATCAATCAGGGCGTCATCATCAACGACGATTGCAGCCACATCGTTTTCGCCAATGCCCTCTTCCAGAAGATGATCGGCATCCCGGAAGAAAAACTAATCGGCCAGAAGATTTTGGATATGTATCCGCCCGAAGACGCGGCCATACTGCGTAGCCGCATCCAGCAGCGGCAAACGGAAGGACATACCCAGTACGAGTTCTACCTCCCGCGGGCGAACGGCAATCGTCTGCCCGTTCTCGTCACCGCGCGTCAGATAGAAGACCCCGACGGCAACGTGTTCGCCGTGATTACCGCCACGGACATCACCGAACAGAAGCGCGCTGAAAACGCGCTGCGCGAAGCAAATGTACAGCTCGAAAAGCGCCACCAGGAAATCGAGGAGGATCTGCTTCTCGCCGCCCGCGTCCAACAAAGCCTCGCGCCCACCGGGCTCACCTGGGGCGGCGTCAACGTCGCCACGTACTATCAGCCAGTGCGCACGATCGGTGGCGATTTCGGATTGGTCGCGCCGCGGCAAGATTCGCTTAGCCTCTTCGTTTGCGACGTTTCCGGCCACGGCATCGGCTCGGCCCTCGTCGCCAATCGCATCTACACCGAAACCATGTCGCAAATCGAACGCGGCGTCGCGCTCGGCCCGATGATGCACCACCTCAATCGCTTCGTGCTCCGCAACATCGGATCGTCGGTTTTTTATTTCACGATGGTCGCCGCGCGTCTCGATCGCGACAATCGCACCCTCGAATTTGCCAACGCAGGTCACCCTCCCGCCATGATCGTTCAACCAGGACAAGCCCCGCGCCTTCTCGAATCCGGCAGCGCCGTTCTCGGCTTGATCGAAGACGCCGTAGGCAAGGACGCCACGGTCATTGTCCCCGTCGAATCCGGCGATCGCCTCGTGATTTACACCGACGGCTTCACCGAAAGTTTCAACCAGCAGCGCGATATGCTCGGCGTCGAAGGGCTCAGCGAAATCGTTCGCGAGACCTCCAAGTTGCCTCTGCAGGAAATGAAAGAACAGATTCTCCAGCGCGTAACAGCGTACCGCCACGGGCCGCCTGACGACGACATGTCTCTCGTGATCATCGAAATCCCATAGACACAAAGCCTGGCCCGAAACCTCGCGCGACGGGTGATTCCTCAGTTCGCGAAGCAACGAAAGCAGCAAAATAACGCATCAAATGGTTGGCAGCTTTCATTGATCTGCTCGCGCCTCACCGCGAGCAAACTGCCCGCCGGGGATGTTGGTTTTAATCCACGGTTCCGCGATTAAAACTCCCGCTAACCTGTTTAGAAACAATTTGATAGCTTTTTCTAATCGGCGGTAAAAGGGGTACCTGAGAAATCGCGCTGCGCTTGCCTTGGCAGCGCAAAAAGCTGATATTGGGAGCCGACATGAGCACCCCAAAACCAATCGAACACCGCAAACATCTCGACCGCCTCGAAGAGCTTCGCCGCCGCAACGCCGAAGCCGAAGAAGGCGGCGGCCCCGAACGCCGCGACCGCCAGCACAAAGAAGGCAAGCTCAGCGCGCGTGAGCGGGTGGATCTGCTGCTCGATGAAGGCTCCTTCGAGGAGCTCGACAAATTTGTGCGGCACCATTGCACCGATTTTGGCATGGAGGACCAGCGCCCTGCGGGCGACGGCTTCATCACCGGTTACGGCCGCATCGACGGCCGTCTCGTGTATGTTTTTGCGCAGGACTTCACTGTGTTTGGCGGGTCGCTTTCGGAGGCGAATGCTTCGAAGATTACGAAGATTATGGATCTGGCGATGAGGCAAGGCGCGCCTGTGATTGGGTTGAACGATTCTGGCGGGGCGCGCATTCAGGAAGGCGTGATGTCGCTGGCGGGCTACGCTGATATTTTTCTGCGTAACACACTGGCGAGCGGTGTGGTGCCGCAGATCAGCGCGATCATGGGCCCTTGCGCCGGCGGCGCTGTGTATTCGCCTGCCATCACGGATTTTATTTTCATGACGCGCGACAGCTCGTACATGTTCGTCACTGGGCCCGACGTGATCAAGACAGTGACGCACGAAGAAGTCACGAAGCAGGAACTGGGCGGAGCGATGACGCACAATGAGAAGAGCGGTGTCGCTCATTTCGTTTCGCGCGATGATGCCGAGTGCCTCGCGATGATTCGCGAGTTGTTCAGCTATTTGCCGTCGAATAATCTCGAAGATCCGCCGCGTCGGTCGACGAACGATCCCTGGGATCGTGCTTCGACGGCTCTGAACGCTCTAGTCCCCGAAGATCCGCAAAAACCTTACGACATCAAGGATGCGATTCACGAAATCGTGGACGAGGGCGAATTTTTCGAGGTTCATGAGCACTTTGCGAAAAACCTGGTGGTTGGCTTCGCGCGGCTCGAAGGACGCTCGGTCGGAATCGTTGCCAATCAGCCTGCATTCCTTGCGGGCGTGCTCGATATCAATTCGTCGATGAAGGGCGCGCGCTTCGTTCGTTTCTGCGACGCGTTCAACATTCCGCTCATCACCTTCGAGGACGTGCCCGGATTTTTGCCCGGCACGCAGCAGGAATTCGGCGGCATCATCAAGCACGGAGCCAAACTTCTCTTTGCTTTCGCTGAGGCCACGGTGCCAAAAATCACGGTAATCACCCGCAAAGCTTATGGTGGCGCGTATTGCGTGATGGCTTCGAAGCACATTCGCACCGACATTAATTTCGCCTGGCCCACTGCTGAAATTGCGGTGATGGGGCCTGAAGGCGCGGTCAATATCGTCTACAAGCGCGAGATTGATCGCGCCCCCGAAGCCGATCGCGAAAAGCTGCGCCGCGAAAAAACCGACGACTTCCGCGAACGGTTTGCCAACCCGTACGTGGCAGCCGAGCGCGGCTACATCGACGCCATCATCGAACCATCGCAAACGCGCGCCAAACTCATCACCGCATTGCGCTCGCTCGAGAACAAGCGCGACACCAACCCCAAGAAAAAGCACGGCAACATCCCGCTATGACATTGGCAGGCGCCGACGCTTCCGATTCCACCTATGTTTCCGCCTGGGTTGGTCTTGGGGGCGTGTTTCTCTATTACCTAGCTGCAGCGGTTCTGTGGCGCTGGGCACCTCGCCGACCAATTCCGACGACGTACGAACCCCCAGCGGGCACATCCCCTGCGCTCGCAGCCTACCTCTTTGAAAACGGCAGATGCGAGCGGGCATTTGCGGCGGCCCTTGCTGCGCTGGCCGTTGAAGGCTATCTCGAAATTCGCCAAAGAGGAGATTGGTTTACACTGAAGCGCTTGCGCGAACCGGACGACCGCCTCGCCCCAGAAGAATCTACCGCCCTTGCCGAACTTTTCCCGTACGGTAACGATATCTATAAGTTCGATGAGCGCGAAAATTTCCGTCTCTGCGTCGCATTCCACAAATTCAAGGGTGCAGTCGAGAAAATTGCTGAGCCCAAGTTGGTCTCCCCACACCGGGCGATTTGGTGGATTGGGCTCGCATGCCTTGTGTTCCTAGTGTTGCGAGTCGTGCCGTCGCTGTCATTCGCGACAAACTTGACCACCCTTGGGTCGATTGTATACCTGAGCATTTGGTGCGGCTTGGGCGGCCTCTCTCTGGTCGCAGCTGCTCGGGCGTGGCCGGCAACCTTCAAGCGAATCGCTACATGGGTCCCTATGACAAGGGGACCGCGCCATCCTCTAAGCTGGATCGACCTGCATCCCGTGTGGCTGACTGCCACTGCCGCATTGGCCTTTGGGTTTCTCGCCTCGACGTCGTCTCCTCGCTTTGCTGCTTTCGTAGTTGCCTGCACCCTTCTGGCACTTGTATTCCAGAATGGTCTCAAAGCGCCGACGGCTCAAGGTCGCCGCTTGATTCGTGGCCTAACGGGCTTCCGAGAATTTCTATCACGTGCCGAAAGCGACCGATTGGATCGTGCGAACGAAGTGGGGATTACTCCAGAGCAGCTTGATCGCTACACTCCTTACGCGGTGGCTCTCGACGTCGAACACTCCTGGGGAGAGGAGTTTACAGAAGATCTGATCGAGATGATTCAATTCGGGCGGGTAATGGAAATCCAGGACATATCCATGCCCGTTCCTAGCTATGAAGGAAGTGATACGGAATTCGGTGATTCGATAATCCAGCTGCGTTTGGGACCAAAGTGAAGAATGCTATGACATGGCTTCGACCGCCCGGAACGACTGCCAGTCATAATGGCCTGCAGGCCTGTAACTTTGGGTTGTCGCTTACTGGACATTTAAAGTCCATTTCTGTAGGATTGCGGGGTTTTGCGCCATTATTATCAGATGAGATTGCACTAGGAGATTCTGATGCCCAGGTCCGGCCAGAAGGACGGCGCGAAGAATGCGCCGAAAACGCTGCTCGATTCGATCGATTCGCTGATCGAGCGATACCATCTACTGAAGCATCCCTTTTATCAGGCTTGGACCGCGGGCACGCTTTCCAAGGAATCGCTGCAACTTTACGCCGCGCAGTATTACCAGCACGTGCGCGCGTTTCCCGAGAATCTAAAGCAGCTTGCTGCGCGCACGAACGGCAACTTGCAGACGCTGGTGAACGAGAATCTGGCGGAAGAAGTGGAGCCGTCGGCTCCGCACCCGATGCTGTGGCGCGAGTTTGCCGGGTCGCTTGGAGTGAGCGATGTGGCGCTCGATTCGAGCCGCGCGCTTCCGGGTATCGCAGCGCTGCTGGACACCTTCGACGAAGTTTCAACCGACGGTTCGATGGCGCAGGCTGTGGCCATGTTCTACAGCTACGAAGCGCAGGTGCCGGAAATCGCGACGCAGAAAATTTCCGGGCTTCGCAAGTTCTACGGAATCACCGATTCGCGTTCGCTCCGATATTTTGCGGTACACGAAGAAGCGGACGTGCGGCATCGCGCGGCCTGGCGCGAGTGGCTCGCGCAACAACAGAATATCGACGAGGTTGCGGTGCTGTGCGCGGCGGAGCGCAGTTTGAAGGCTCTCTGGGGCGCGCTGGATGCGGTGTATCCCGAAGGCTGCGCGTCGAAGAAGCAATCGTCGAAAAAGCAATCAAGCGACGGGTCCGAACACGGCACATCGTCGCACTATCCCGGATTCTAGTCGCGGCTGACGGGTTCCTTTCACTAACGCCGGCGCGCTCGTTTCGATTTTTTCTTTCCCTTAGCGCTGGGCTTTCCGCGTCCACGATTCGCGCCTTGCTTCAGAATTTTTACTCCGCCGGGCCCACCGACGAAGACCTGTTTCGCAAGCCCGAGAAACAGCCCGTGCTCGACGACGCCGACGGTTTCGTCCAGTTCACGGGCTACTTTTTTTGGATCTGCGATTGGTCCGAAGGCGCAATCGAGAATGTAGTGCCCGCCGTCCGTAACGTAGGGCTTATCGTCAACCCCAGGCCGCAGTTCGGCGCCCGCTCCAATGGCTCTCAGCTTTCGTGCGGTGGCCTCCCAGCCAAAAGGAACCACTTCCACAGGAACCGCGAGCGTTCCGCCCAAACGCTTCACCAGTTTCGTCTCGTCCACAATCACCGCCATTCGTTTACTTGCGGAGGCGACGATTTTCTCGCGCAGCAGCGCCCCACCGTGACCTTTAATCAGCGCCAGAGTGCCGAGCTGCACTTCGTCGGCGCCGTCGATGGTGAGATCGATTCCTTTTATATCTGCGAGAGTGATCAGCGGAATCCCGAGGCTGCGGGCTTGTTCGGCGGTGCGTTCAGACGTGGGGACGCCGGTGAAACGGAGTCCTTCTTGCGCGACGCGGCGGCCGAGTTCGCTTACGAGGTAGGCGGCGGTGGTGCCGGTGCCGAGGCCGACGATCATGCCGTTCTGGACGAGCTGCGCTGCTGCTTGGGCGGCTTCCTTTTTGTACTGGTTCTGCTGGCTCGCGTCCATCGGTCCTCCGAAGCGGCTTTTGAAGCGCGGGGCCATGATAGACGGTCGCGTATGAGGTTGCCAACTGGCGGCGATGGCGTCGGCCGAGGCTAGAGTGAACGGGCGGCGTTGTTCCATGTTCGATTAATGGCTTGGTTGAGGCGCTAGCAGCTTCGGGCACGGCCCACCTCGGCGGGTCTTCGACATGCCGTGCCCCTACTGACGCGTTGTGCGATTGGTTGGGAAAGGCAGAGATGTTTCGGAAGATTCTGATTGCGAATCGGGGCGAGATCGCTGTGCGCATTGCGCGGGCTTGCAGAGATATGGGTGTTCGCTCCGTAGCGGTGTATAGCGACGTGGACCGCGCTTCACTGCACGTCCGGCTGGCTGATGAGGCCTATCCGATCGGGCCGGCGCCTTCGCGCGAAAGCTATCTGGTGATAGACAAGATCATCGGTGCTGCGCGTTACGCCGGATGCGACGCGATTCATCCTGGTTATGGATTTCTCGCGGAGAATCCGGCGCTGGCTCGTGCTTGCGCGGAGGCGGGAATCACGTTTATCGGGCCCACCGCTGAAGCGATGGAAAAACTTGGGTCGAAGACGGCAGCGCGGCACGTGGCGCGAGAAGTGAATGTGACGACGGTGCCCGGAACACTGGACCCGATTGAATCTGTGGATGAATTGATTGCGATTGCGCGCAAGACTGGATTTCCTGTGGTGCTGAAAGCAGTGGCAGGAGGCGGCGGCAAGGGGATGCGGTCAGTAGAGCGCGAATCGGAACTGGCGGGCGCGTGGCGCGATGCGTCGTCTGAAGCGCGGAACGCTTTTGGCGACGGTAGACTTTACCTCGAAAAGTATCTCTTGAAGCCGCGGCACATCGAGATTCAGGTGCTCGCGGACCAGCACGGCAACATTATTTATCTGGGAGAGCGCGAATGCTCAGTGCAACGGCGGCACCAGAAAGTGATCGAGGAAGCGCCTTCGCCAATTATGACAGCGGATTTGCGGAGGCAAATGGGCGAGGCGGCTGTGAAACTGGCGCGCGCTGGTGGATACACCAATGCGGGCACGGTGGAATTCCTGGTGGATGCGGAGCGCAATTTCTATTTTCTGGAGATGAACACGCGGCTGCAGGTGGAACATCCGGTTACCGAGATGGTGACAGCGAGCGATCTGGTGAAGCTGCAAATTCAAATCGCCGCGGGCGAGCGGCTGCCGTTCGCACAAGAGAATGTGGCGTTGAGCGGCCATGCCATTGAATGCCGCATCTACGCCGAGGATCCCGACAACAATTTCTTTCCATCACCTGGAAAGATCCTGGAGCGGCGGGTGCCGAGCGGGCCGGGAATCCGTCTTGACGATGGCGTCTATGCGGGTTGGACGGTGCCCAACGACTACGATCCGATGCTCGGTAAATTAATTGCGTGGGGAAGCGATCGTGCCCAGGCGATCGCGCGATTGCAGCGCGCGCTCGACGAATATTACGCGACCGGCATTAAGACGAACGTTTCGCTGTTTCGCAGGATCCTCGCGACACCAGCCTTTCAGGCCGGCGATATCTACACGCGTTGGCTGGATGACGTTTTGCAGGACGGCCTGAAATCCGATACAAGCGGGACGGGCGCTGATTCGAAGCGGGCGGAATCGGCAGCGTTGTTTGCGGCAGCGCTATGGCGCGCCGGCAAAAGCAAACCCGCTGAGGACGGAACCAACCCAGAAGTGTCCGCGCCTTCACGTTGGAAAGCGGAAGGGCGGCGCGAGCAGGTGGATCGGGAGCCGTCGCGATGACGCACGATCACATTGTGGCGCGGGAGGCCAGTCTGGGATGAAAGTTGAGATCGCGCTCGATGGAAAAAATCACGAGGTGGAACTCGCCAAGGTGGGCGAGCGCCTGCGCTGTGCAATTGACGGCGTGCCACTCGAGGCCGATGCGGTGCAGATTGCGCCGGGAATTTATTCCATTTTGGTTGGTGGCGAATCGCTGGAAGTTCGCGTCGAGTTAGACGGCGGAGCACTGCGGATTACGGTGGCGGATCGGGAGTGGCGCGCGGAGATTCGCGATCCGCGCGAGTGGCGACGCAATCGAGGTGGCGCGGCCGAAGCGGAGGGTCGGCAGCAGGTTTCCGCGCCGATGCCAGGGAAAATCGTTCGAGTCCTGGTGGAAAGCGGCGATTCGGTGGACGCAAAACAGGGCTTGTTTGTGGTGGAAGCGATGAAGATGCAGAACGAAATCCGGTCGCCGAAATCCGGAAAAGTGGAACGGCTGCTCGTCACCGAAGGGCAAACTGTGAATGCCGGGGAAGCTCTCGCGATCATCGTCTAATGCGCGTGGCGGCGTGCGGCAATTCCGGGCACTTGCTCTGAATTATCCGTTGCTCTACTTCTACCTTACTTGGAGGCGGGAAGTTTGCCGGCGGATTCGATGATCTGGCGCGCGAGATAGTTCGTAACGTGTGAGTCGTCGCGCGCTTCGATCATATAGGCGGAGCGAAGCAGCTGTTCCTTTCGGTTGCGCAATGTGTCGCGGATGGTCTGCTGCACCTGCGGATCGGCGAGATCGCGCTGGCCGGCAGGCTCTTTCGCGAGCAGTTTCAAGATTCGATAGCCTTGATTGGGCACGCCGATCGGAGGCGTAACCTGGCCCGGTTTCATCTCCAGCACGGTCTTCTTGAGGACGGGATCCGATTTGTTGAGCGCCGACTCGGGAACGAAACCGAGATCGCCGCCTGTGGTGGCGGTTGAATCTTCCGAGTAGTCCATCGCCAGCTGCCCGAAATCGGAGCCCGAACTCAGCTTCTGTTCGAGCACTGCGATTTTGCGCTTGGCTTCGCCGTCCGTGGTGGCTTTGTCGTTCTTGCGGTTATGGACAGAAGGATCCGGATGACTGGTGACGACAATCTGGGCGATGTGGAATTGGGGCTCGGCCACGTTGAACTGCGAACGATTTTTCTGGTAGAAGTCTGTGACGTCCTGATCGGTGATTGAAATTTTTGCAACTACTTCGCGATTGAGAAGCTTCTGAACGGATAGCTGGCGGCGAATGTCGCTCTTCAGATCGTCCACCGTGAGGTTCGTATCCTTCAGCTTCTTTTGAAATTCTTCCTCGGTGTAGGGGCTCTTCGATTCGGTGAATTTATCTTCCACTTCGGCATCGCTGGCGACCAGATTCATCTTGTTGGCGCGTTCGATGAGAATTTCGTTGTTGATCAACTCATCGAGGATGCTGAGTTTTAGAGATAGCGACTCTTCTTGCGAGGGCGCCGGCGCGTCCGCATTCACGCGGGTGCGATAGTATTTTTCCACTTCGGCGCGGGAGATTTCCTTGCCATTTACTACGGCCCAGACGTCGGGCCCTGGAGCCGATTCCTTTTTACATCCCGCCGCGATGCTGCATAGCAAAATGCCGGAAAGTAAGAGGATTCTCGGAGTCGAGCAGAGCTGCAGCGGAAGGGCGGTGGTTTTCAAGCGGCCTTTTTCACCTTGCCAGCGCGGATGCAAGCGGTACAGACGCGAATATGTTTGCTCGTGCCTTTAATTACGGTCTTGACGCGGCGCAGATTGGGATTCCAGCGGCGGCGACGAACATTGTGAGCGTGGCTGATGACATTGCCAAAGCTCGGTTTCTTGCCGCAAAGTTCACATGCGAGTGCCATTGACGGTTGCTCCAAAAGGAAAATTCGCTTGGGTAGCGTGACTTGTGATGCTACCAGAGAATGCGTTATGCGGAAAGCGATTTGCGGATGCTGCGACCGGTCTTGCGCTTCTGGAAATGAAGCGAGTGATGGCAGTGTCGCCCAACCGCGAGCAAGAGCAGGGATTAGAGTGGCGGCCGGTCGGAGAGTAATTTAAAATCAGAGAGAACATATAGTGGGCGTGTAGCTCAGCTGGGAGAGCACCTGCTTTGCAAGCACATGCCGCCGCTCCAACGCTTCCTTCCTTTTAGTTCGGTTCTCTGTGTTTTCACTAACTTGGGGCATCTGCTTTCGCTCAAAAGCTAACCCCAACGAACAAATGAGATAGGGTTCTGGCACAGTTCTGGCACAGCTCAGGGTCATCTTCAACCTTCCTCATCGGCAGTCCCATCTCACCACTCACCGTCCGCTGTCCGGTGACGATAGCGCCACAGATACACACACAGGACCGCCAGGCAAACTAGCACCGCACAGCCAACCACGAGCCACTCTGGCAGGTCTGGATACACAACCGCATCCAGAACTCGCACGAGAAACGGTCCGTGTGCGGGTTCGATGCCTGCGCGAGCCTCAAGCCACGTTTCAGCTACGGTGAGCGGGCACGGCGGCCAAGGAACTAACTCAATCACAATGGCGTAGATAAGTGAAGCGATGTGCAAAGTCCGCAGACGTGGGCGGCGGCGCGTTCCCATCCTGCCCAGCGAAACCCAACCGCACCAAAGCAGGTGCAGGAACAGAACAGCTTCCGCGAGAACAGATGCCGCCGGAATGGAAGGCTACCTCTTCGTTGCTGGCTACGGGCTAATTATCCGCTGAACCGCAAGCAGTGGTGCGGGAGAGTCGCGAGAAGCAACACGGAAACCCGACGCTCGAACGTGCTGGGAGCGCTTTCAGCGCGATGCATTGGAATTTTGGTACCAAACCCCTGCCTTGCTGTGTTCAAAGCCGCTCGCACTTTCTGTACCACTCGCGCGGGCATACGTGCGAGCGCCCTGCGCCGGGTGAGTCGCTGCCTGAAGTATTTTTGCCTTGTCCATGTCGGTCAGGATATCTCGGTTTGATAACCTGCGGTAACAAGCGAAGCATCGGTTGCGGTCAGGATTGGTTATTTCTTTTCAAACGCGACTTGTCGCCCCGCGTCCGCATCGCCCAGGAAGTAGTACAGGCTCGCCGCCGAGAACCCTCGTGATACGTCAAGTTGCATGCCATAAGGAAGACTGGTTCCTTTCCAATCGTCAATCACGTGAAAGTCAAGCTGTACCTGCTGCTTGCCTTCGCGTGAAACAAGCTTCCAAACGCCGCTGCCGGATTCCAGCCGGGCGGTACGACGCCCAGGAAAGTAGAATAGTCCCGGCATTTCAGACGCTACGAAAGTCCCGTTTGCAGCCAGAACGATGTTCGCAGAATTCTTTTGCAACTGAGTTGGTAAAATTTGTCGCGAAGAATCCTTCATCACCCATGTTCCCACGAGGTCGTTGGGTTGGACACTCTTGCAGCCGAGCATTCCGAAAAGCAAAAAAATCACCATTGGCAATCTCAACATGGTTTCTGGCCGTCTTCTCCGAATCGAAATGGCTAAAGCGGTGCGATAGAATCCCAGAATCATGCCTGCAAGTCCGTGGCGAACACTTGGGTCTCCTGAACCTGAGCGAGAGTACGTCGCCTTACTGTCCTATCTTCCGCTGAAAAGCTACTGGCGGGTTCCCGGTTTCTTCTTCTATACAGCTCAAGTGGTTAAGCAATTGGCATCAGCGGAGGGCATGCTGGGCTATTCGGTGCTCGCTCGCCCGCTCTCGAAGCAATTCTGGACGCTGTCCGCTTGGAAGGATGACGCGGCGCTGCGAACTTTCGTTCAGTACCCGCCCCACGTACGCATCATGACCGCTCTCACTCCGCACATGGGCGAAACGAAGTTCGTGCGCTGGACGGTCAAAGGTTCCGAACTACCCCTGCGTTGGGATGATGCGCTGCGCCGATTTTCTCTCTAGCGCAACGCATTCTCTTCGCTTCCCTCCTGATGCCCGGACTATAATCCCGCTCGCAATACAGAACGCGCAATGAACGCTTCCTTCGAGCAAACGCTAGTTGATGTCTGGCGGCAGGTTCTTGTCGAAAACGCCACCGTGGTTGAGCTGGATGGAAATCGCTATCCAGTCCGCATCACTCCCCGGAAAAGCTTGCGACAGGTGGATTTCGTGTTTGACGGGAACGAAATTCGTGGCCTAGAGCAAAACCCGGACACACAATCCCGCTGGGCGCAAATGGCACGCGCTGGCAAGAAAGTGATGCAGTTCCTTAGCGAAGGACGCTACGTGGCGGTTGTGGTGGACGGGAAGCTGACTCTGTACGGCAGATAAAACAGAACTAACCCCGGAACGATAGCTGTTCGTTTCGGGGTGTACAATCCGGCAAAGCAGTCTCCGAATGAAAGCCGCTACGACAAAGGACAAAACATGAAGCTCGGATACGTGATTGAGTTTGTCAGTGACATGAACCGTGCGGTGAAGTTCTACCGCGATGTGCTTGGCTTCCAGCTAAAGTTCGAATCTCCCGGCTGGAGCGAATTCGTAACCGGGGAAACGACACTCGCGCTGCATCCGGCGTCTCAAAAGAATGCCGCAGGAACCGTTGAGCTGGGCTTCACGGTTCCCGATGTGCAAGAGTTCCACAAGGAAATGGGCGCAAAAGGAGTGCAGTTCACGATGCCGCCCACGAAACAGGACTATGGCGGTCTGCTGGCGCGGTTCGTGGATTCGGAGGGCGGACATTCTAGCGTCGGCACAAGTAGTTCATGACACAAGGGTAGCTCCGTTCCCTGTGGTACGGTTTTTTCCCCCAATACTTTCCGCTTGCAATCGGCTTTGCACGAGAGTAAACCGCAAGTTGAAGTGGCTAGTGCAAGGAGGAAGTGACCGGACTATGACTCCACCCTGCCTAGACTCTTGATGGCCGTTGACACACCGCTCTCGCGGTGCGCTACCGCCAGCGACGCTTGTAACTTCGCTGCGGGCTACGGACTAAGCAAACGGGGAGCTGTTCTCAGTTCCCCGTTTTGCATTTTTGGGCTTAGCAAGCGACGTTGGAATTCGACGCCTTGAAAACGGTGTTGATGACTTTCAAGGAGGCGGAGGAATGAAGACGAACGGCGTGGTGCGCCGCCTCGCTGCGAGCCCGCCGGGATTAGAGCGTTGGGAAACACAGTGTTTGTTGTGCTCATGGCGCTCGAGGGGACGGCGTCTGTACGCCTCCAAAGGTGCGGCAGAACTGGGGATTGGGATGCACTTGAGCACGTTCCACAAGTTGAACTTGAAGAAGCGCCGCGTCGAGGAGCGCGCACCACGAGCTATCAACGCTTCTCAGCTTCGTTCTGGCACGAGATTCACCCCAGAAAAATCCTCTGAGTAACTTCGGGTTTAACGCTTCTGTGAAGCCTTCTTTCTTCGCTCCGCCCAACGTTTCTTCATCATCTCCGACAGCCGCTTTCTACCTGCTGGGGTGAGACGGTCGCCCTTCACTTTGCTGCGAGTGGCTCGATTGGGAGCAGCACTCGTCCTTGCAGCGGAGTGAGGTGAATCGCCGTCCAGTGCTGCGATGGCTCGATTAAGTCGGTCTCTTTCCCTCTTCAGTTCCGCTACGATTCTTCCCGTATCCAAGGTGCTCTCCTTTGGCCGTTGCTCGTACAAGGTTTTGAGTCCGCTTCCGTTGATACCTCGAACGAAAGGCTCGACATCATCTCACGAGCCATCTGGTTTTGCGAACTCTGGTGGCTGAACTATTGTCTACGGCATCAGATTCGGAGGGAACCAACGGGCCATTAGGGACTTCCGGGTATTTCATCAGTCCGGTCCAACGCGTTAGCTTGAAATCAGGTCGTGAAAGATGCCCAGTTGGGTAGTCCAGTGCAGCAACTGCAAATCGGAATTCGTTCACTCAACCATTGCTGACAAGGGCAGTTACTTGAGCTTCTTATGGCCGTTCAAACCTGAATTGCCGGACGGAACCGTACTCAAATGCCCTAGCTGTGGGACCGTGGGAAATTACGGCTCTACTGACCTGATGTACCGGGCTTAGTCGCGCTTCAAACGCTGTCAGGAATTCCACGAACATAAATCAGGAAATGACTCTATAGCTTCAGGTCTACCCGCTCGTACAAACTAAGTTACAGAAACGGTCGAAACATAAGCCCAGCGGGGCTAGCGCCGGGCAAGAACTTACCCCATATAAGACATTGCCCGGCGCTTTTTTCCATGAAACTCAGCGACGAGCGAGTTACAGAGTTTTTGTGTGGAAGTCCCTTGAAGTCCTTCGCGGGAATGTTGGACGCACTGCGTTACGTGGATGATGTTCCCGTTCCGTATGAATCCGAAAGTGAACTGGTTGACGACGCACTAGGCGACGACGTAGAAGAACGGCCTAAAGTGCGAGTACCTGAAATCCATGGTATTCCACCCATCGCGTTTCTAGTATTTATTGAGCACGCTCATTCTTTCGGAGTCCTCAAAAGACGTCCGCGAATGCCGTTGGACAGAGCGCCGCAGAAAATCAGTTTGCTTTACGAATTGACGCCCTCAGGCAGGTATGTGCTTAAGATTTTGGAAGCGCTCACCGACGCCAGTTCGCTACCACTTTCGTGATGGGTGGACAGCGCTACGCGGATTCGTCAGTGACTTACCTGCCCACCGCCTTCGCCACCCGCCCGATATTCGCGTATTTCTCGGCTAGCTCCTGTTCCGCCTGCACCCAATCATCCACATCATGTCCGTCAGTGCCGCCGCGTTCGATAAAGATTTGATACGCGCGCAGCTCAATTTCCTCACGCGTGGGATGCGGGGATTTCTCTGTGGGATTGGAATTAGTCAACATACCTTTTCTCCTCGGAGGGATTTGCCGGAGACGGTGGGTTCGCCGGACTGGAGACTTCACTTTCTCCGGCAGCAGATATTTAGACGCGGTGCGCGGAGTATGTCAAGTCGCGCAACGTAACGCGATGAGGGTATGCTTCGCGGTTCCGATACACGCCGTTGGAGGGTGTTCTGAGCAGATTTTTCTGGTACCTCAGTTCGTCTCGCTTGACTTGAGTTGACAATCGAAGTGGAGAAGCCTAGCATCCGTCTATCCCTGCTAGCTTCACAATGCCAGAGTAGCCAGCGGCCCAAGTCATCCTGCGAAATTGATGTGAAGTTAGCAGTGCGAAGGGGGGCAAAATGCGTTCCACCTTCGACATTTTCACAACTGCTGGCGGCCACGCACGGTACGTAGAAACCGTCGAGCGTCTCGGACCGGCGAGGAAGCGCTTGAAACAGCTGGCGCGCAAGTCTTCGGGAGATTGCTTTCTGTATTCAATCCAGCGCGGCATTGTGGAACTCATTGTCCGTCCAGGAGCTGCCGAAGCGTTTGCAGAAAGCTCGCTCGCCTCACATTGTCCGTGGGCGGCTCGCGAGTTAGCACAAACGGAAGGCGCGAATGATCCGCGAGGATTTCAAAGCGTCGCTTGCGCAGAGTGAGCCACCGGACAGCTTGTCAGCCCCGCTACTGGCGCTATGGAGGGATGCCAAACAGGATTGGGCTCGCGCGCACGCATTGGTTGACGAGCTGGAGACTACTGACGGCATGGCTGTCCACGCTTATCTGCATCGCAAGGAAGGACAGGCTTCGAACGCGGAATATTGGTACCAGCGCGCCGGTCGTGGATTTTATCGGACCACACTTGATGAAGAGTGGCAGGCGCTCGTCGAAGGCTTGCTTTCTAATACTAAGGAGGCGTGATTTATGCCGCCCGTCTTGAATCACAGTTTCCAGCCGCAGCCTTCACATTTGAAACTTTCGTCGGGCTTTGCCTTAGTCGCTGTTCTTCCACAGTGCGGGCACTTCATTGTGCAAAGTTGAGTCATAACGTCAATTTCTCCCGGCTCCTGACTTCCTTTCAGAACATCGTTTTACCCAAGGCTTTCGTGCGGCGGGCTACCCGAACGACCTGACCAGAAACTTCAACTGACTGATTCTATTAGCAATGCTTCTGCCAACGTGGTGGAAGCGGAAAATGCATACGAAAATTACGCAGCACGTGACCCCGACGCTTCCCGGATTGGGCAAGGATAATTTCTCTCAGGGACACTGCGACACCGTCGTACCAGAACCAAAGGGTTCGGTCGGGCGCAAATGTGCACAACATTGCGCATCTCGGGAAATAGAATGGCTCTGTCTGCCGAAAGCCTGTTTGCTAACTGCAGCACAATCTTCAAGACCCATTTGGAGTGCCACTTGCGCCCATTCCAGCCAAGCGAACGCCATATCCCCGTTTGCTGGGATACGGCGCGGACATACTCCGACAGGCAACATTCGCAGCGAAATATGGCGCTCAGAGCCCATGGAGCGAAGTAATGCGCAGACCTACCTCCTGCACGAATGACGGTGAACATCCAGCACGGTTCCGGGTGTGGCTCAGAAATGGCGGACCAGAATCCGTGCCGTCAACGTTCAACTGCTGCGTACCTAAGATTGACTGGGACAGGCGTTGGCAGAAATTCCAAAGAGAACGGGGTTGAACCAATTTGCGTTTGCGAGGATGCCGCCAGAGAGATGGGTATTGTTCGGTAGCTTGGCGGACCGGGATTTGCTAACGCTTCGCCCCACGTCTTGCCATACCATGCGCCATGCTGAGTAGCAGCTTTCGGTCTTGCTCATCCACTCGCGATAGCGCCCTAACGAGCGACTGAAGTTCGCTGCGCTCCTTGCCACGGGCACCCCACAACGAGTTGTCGCTTTTGGACTTTGGCAGCTTCGGCGCTTTCACGGTCACTTCATCAGTGAAGAACCGGTACAACGGAACTTCCAGCGCGCTCGCATACTTCTCAAGGGTTTCTATCGTTGGGACGGTGTAGCCGTTTTCTACGCGACTGGTATAGCAGCGTATGAGCCCCGTTCGTTTCTCAATATCACCTTGGCTCAGATTCTTGGCGACGCGCAGCTCACGTAGTTTGGCTCCGATTTGCATGGGGGGAGATTACATCAGGTACGTCAGGCGGCGAAAGCTGCGCGACAGAACCCAACTCGCTAGCGAAGCGAGCTTGTTCTTTGCTAATGGACAGCGCATGCTGCGGCCAATGTCTGAACGAACATTCTTCGCAGTCGCGTGGTTCGTTATCGCAGCCGTGTGGACGTGGAGCGCGGTTGCAAAGAAGGAGCTACGGTTGCTGCTGATATCGGTGGCCTGCGTGGTGCTGGCACTTGGCTATCTCCTGCGGAAGTAGGAGGCGATGCTAACATCCCGCACACCGTGCCTAAGCTGCTGCCGCCTCGTCTAAAAATTCAAAGCGCCAAAGCGATTGCTTCCTAGAGTCCTCCCAATGCTGCAACCGTGGCACCGCCTGTACGTGCGGCCAGCTATATCTTTCGCAATCGACAATCACACTGCCCAATGTATTGCTTCTTTTTGTGCGTACGATAGGGTTTGGGAGGCTGAACGACATGAGGAGCTTACTGAAAGCAATACTGCTTGCTGCGCTGCTGTTAGCCACGGGCTCGGTAATCAATGCGCAGATATCCGTTGGAATCGTGATTGCCCCCCCACCGCCAGTCCGGGTGGCTGTGGTTGTGCCAGAAAGGCCAGCTCCTCGTTCCTGTCGGGTAGAGGGCTATTGGTATCCTGTAGGAAACCATTACAAGTGGCACGAAGGCTATTGGACCCGACCGCCCTACGAAGGGGCTCGCTGGGTTGGACCGCACCACGACGGCAAACGGTACTATGCAGGTTATTGGGAAGGAAATCGAGGCCGTGTTGAACACGACCACCACGCGGACCACGACCGAGACCATGACGGGGGGCACGATAAACACGGTAAGCACGACCACGACGATAAATGAGGAGCGACCGTCCTACGAAAGCGCCTCTGATTACTTGTGACCATCAGCGCGACCCAAAATCCTCGGCGGAACATCTTCAGCAGGGTTTCGTAGGAGAGCGCCAACATCGCATAAGCTCGCAGCGATTCGGAACCAAGCCGAATCTCAAACCATCGCACGAATTCCTAAGCCTGATATCTGATTGGCGACAGTACCTTGCAAACCTTGCCCGAACCACGCCACGCTCACACTGTGGGCGACCGTAAGGGATGGTGAGCAATGACCGTTAAAATAGATGGCCTCGATTTACAGGTTCAAACTTCGGGCATCGTTCATTCGAGTGGAGAGGATATCTCATTTGTACTAGAGAACGAAAAGGACAACCCGAAGAATCCGGTGCTTCGTTTTGTTAGCCGTCCTGCATCTCCAAATACAGCGCACACCAATGATTTCCTGTATTTTTGTGCCAACGGAGCGATTCAGCGCATAAATTTTGTATGGAGTTCAGATAGCCAAAAACCTTTGGCTTGGTCACGGAAGCTCTTCATTCCCAGAGCGCCACGGGATTAGAGCAGTCAAAGCCGCTAGCTCTGTCCCACGGATATCGTAGCGGCGAACGGCGGACTAAATTGGCGGAAATCTCATTATTAGCCGCAGAAGATTTGATGAGCAAGTTGCTAATCAGCACGTCCCGCTTCATGCATTCTTTGTGTCGCAGTCAGGAGCCGAGGCTCGAATAGCGGGCTTTATTGACTCCAACATCGCTGAAACCGGCTTGGTGGTTTCGACATCGGGGCCACCGATTGATATAAAACAAGGCTATCTGAAGGTTCGGCCTTTCGACCATACCTGCAAAATCTGGTATGGAGAAAAACGCGAACTCCCACTACACCTTCAACACCTTGCGGATGAATTTGGCGAATCCGTTATGGTGATTAGCTTTCCAGATTTTAAGGAATGGTTCTCTCTATATTTCACCATCTAGCAGAGTTAATGCGAGTTTTGTGGATGAGCCGCCTTCAATTGCCGGAGGTGGGAAGGGCGTCGGCGTGCCCGGCTGCGAAGCCGTAAGCGCATTAACACTAACGGTCAGTACCTGCGACACCTTGCTGAAGACGTTCTGCCGGGCATTTTGGAGCACGCGCTCAAATCAAATGATGCGCGCTAAAGCAGCGTCCCTCGCCTTTACTGGTGCAGATGCGTGCATCGGGGGACTTGTATCAACCGCCGCTACGATGAGTTGGCTATCTGAGTTAAAAACAAAATAAGCTCCCGGTTGTTTCGCCGCAAGGTTCATTATGCGAGCGCGCGCATCACCGAGCCTTTCTACAGCAGCAAGCCAAAGTACACCCTTTTCACCAAAGCGACCGCTGAAGATGTCAAAAGCGGGAATCGTAGGCATATAAAGGCTCCCATTCCGGCTGAAGGAGCGAGGAAACCGCCATTGAACAGCAAGAGATGCAAGGCTTCAGTGGGAGTCTCGTTTGTACACCCGCGCGGTTTGAGCCACAAGCTTAAACCGCAAGTTTTCCACAGAGCATCAGCTTCGGTTCACACTACACCGCCGTCATTTAGCGCGCTTGTGTTTAGGGCGGCCTTTACACTCATCGCGCACCATCCGCCCTTCTGCGATGTATTTCTCATCGCCACGCGATTCACGCTCGGTCAGCCGCTTAACACTAGCATCATCAACTACCACTTTGACGCGCTTAATTTTCAAGTTGGGCGGAGGATTAGACGGCGCGAAATATAGCGCAGGGCACTTATTTATCCAACGCTGACGTGGTCACCGCTTCGCTAGATGCTGAGTCGCACCGGCGGACGGGCACTATTCCGCTAACAACTGTCATCGGTAGCCGTCAGCGCGCAAGATGGCACATCCGATGAAGTATAGCTAGAAGCGCTTATTCTTGGATTTGAATCTGCGCAGGCGTGCTAATAATGATTTCAGGTATCCCTCGATGGCTGGTTATCTTCCCGCTCACGCAGACGTTCCTGTGACCGTAGGTACGTTCTGGGTTTCCGAATTTTAATCTGTCCGTCCCCCAAATCACAATTGTGAATATCTGCTTCGGATATGGCATGTCGAGGTTCATAAACGTAGGTAAACCTTTCGCCTTCTCGGCAAAATGAACGCTGGCAACAAGTTCCGCAGACCGTAGCGGTCTCGCCCACATGATTTTTAGCTTCTGCCGCAGTTAAGTGAGCGGTCTGTGCCTGCGCGATACAAGGCAGCGCGAAACAAAGAATCAGCAGCAGCAGTGCAGTTCGGTAAGTTCGCATAGTGTCTGGCAACGCGAATATAGCATGCCCGCAAGTCCTTGGACGGAACAGGCAATCAGGAGAGCCCCAAGAAACGGCACGACGCTGCGGCCATCGAATTAAACTGGTAATGAATCATCCAAGGTTGGTTACTCGGCTCGGCA
>CAVRLE010000013.1:0-421159 GCA_963721825.1 uncultured Acidobacteriota bacterium
GGCCGGCCGAGTATCCGTTCGAGTATCGACTTGCTCTCCGAGATTTTCGGTCCACTGACTTGACTCTGAAAGCCGGGAGAGCCGTGAGTGGCTGATGGTGTGCGCCCCTACTGAGAGGAGAGGTCCCCGGCTCACTTTGCGCAGTTCCTCCGATGTCATACAACGAGCAGCAGTGTACCGTTCACTCATCCCGGCCCATTGCCGAATTTGCCGAAATGCCCTCCTCACGTTGCGCCGTCTCTGCTTCCCGCAAAAGGCTCCAGACCGCGCAGAAAACTGCGTGGCGGCTTGTAGGCGGCTGCTGCTTCCATGCAATCCAAGCGCGATGAGCTGCGCAGTCCGCGTCTTGATATTTCAGATCTGCGGGATCGATTTCCCAGTTATAGTTCTGCCCGCCAATTGTCAATTTTAGAGGACGCGGAGGAAGGACACCCGGATGAAGAAAAATGGCTTCCAACTCGTCCCACCAATATCCGTGGGGCCTATCTACATACCCGGTACTTACAAAGATGGTGGCCGGGATGCCGTGCTGCCCGAGAATCGGGTGGGCGATTTCGAGGTTATCTAGGTATCCGTCATCGAAAGTGATTGCGACAGAGGGATGCTGTGGGTCAGCGTCAGGCAGTTCCGTCAGAGGAATCGGGGTTGCGATCCTCTTCAGTGCTTTCATCTGCTGCGAGAAGTTGTTGGGATCAACACAGAGGGCCCATGGATCGACATCCGTGCGAGTTACGCGGTGATACATCAGAATCACGTTTCCGCGCCGCATGGGCGAGATCGCCCGGCGGAGTGCCGCAGCCGCAGAATTGATCGCGCTATGTGTTACGGGACTTTTGAGCACGGATGGTGATCAGGACATCGTAACGGGGGTCACGGACGTTCAGTTCGGCCGTGGTAATGTCTTCCACGGCAATTCCTTCGAGGAAGCACGTTGCCGCGAAAACGTTCCCGTACGCCCCCACTTGGACTCCCTTCTCTCCAAAAACGGACGCGCACATGCGACGCACCGAAGCCCTGGTGAACGACCAATACCAGGTCGTGCTCCATTCGTCCACACTCAATGGAGTGATGCCAGGAACGGTCGCCAGGAGCACGCCCCCCGGCTTCAAGATCCGGTGCAATGTTCGTAATGCGTCAACCGGGTGAAAGATGCAATGGAGGGTTTGTGTGATGATTGCGCAATCGAATAAGTTGGGCAGAATGGCCTCGCTCGAAGACAAGTCAGCAATGATGGTCGCCTTGGGATTTCCTTCGTGAACGTGCAGGATGTCGCGCATGGTTACTTTGTCTCCGCCGAACTGTCGGCGTGTACGAATCATCTCCGATCTCTAGCGCACGGCCCGTAATGTCCCCTCGGTAACATCCGAGAAACTGCTCGATGTAGTGCCGATCGACGGGCAAGCCGCGATCATAGCCGAAGTGTCGGCTGATTGGCTCAGTTCGATGTAGCCCCCCGAACTCGATAGGCATGTGTACTGCCTTCGTTAACGGTCTTATTTTACATGTGCAAGTGCCCTAATGCCTGCTAACTGTCGTTCTTAGTCGCGCCTCTCCAGGAGGCGCGAGGCTCTTTATCCCAGCCCAACGGGACACCGTAGACGACCTGTCAACGCTCTTCCCAACTCGGCAGACTCAAACTGAATCTCTTCCGGGACTGCAGCCTTTCCAAACTCGATCTTCGTTACTGTTGAGCAGCCGCGTCGTAATGCGTAAGGCAGTAAGTCGATTATCCTATTTGTCTCGAAGACTGAGCCAATCACCGCATGCGGTGACTTTCACAATACGTTTTTGGCGGAGTCATGAGATTGGTTGTATGATCTATGATCACAGCTCGCTCCCTCATTTCTCTGGACTTTGATGCTCGCCGAATCAATAGTTGACCGCAAAGTTGTGATCATCGGCGCCGGTCCTGCCGGGCTGACCGCTGCTTATGAATTGAGCAAGCACAGGGTACCGGCGGTCGTACTCGAACGCGATAATACGGTGGGAGGACTTGCACGAACGGTTAACCACAAGGGATATCTATTCGACATTGGGGGGCACCGGTTCTTCACCAAGTGGCACGAGGTCAATCAAATCTGGCGAGAGGTGCTGGGCGAGCAGTTTCTCGAACGACCAAGGCTGTCACGAATCTTGTACCGCAAGAAGTTTTTTAATTATCCGCTGCGAGCCAAGAACGCACTCTTCGGCCTTGGAGTGGTGGATAGTACCCAAGTTGTGTTAAGTTATTTGAAGTCGCGGCTCTTCTACTACGAAAATGAGCAGAACCTGGAGCAGTGGGTCTCGAACCGATTCGGCAAGCGGCTGTACGAAATCTTCTTCAAGACGTATACCGAAAAGGTGTGGGGCGTGCCCTGTACGGAAATTCGTGCGGAGTGGGCAGCCCAGCGCGTTCAAAGTCTTTCGCTGATTACAGCCGTCCGCAACGCTCTCTATAAACCACAAAAGACAGAAGTCAAGACTCTCATCAATAGTTTTCATTACCCCAGGCGCGGGCCAGGACAGATGTGGGAGAGCATGACCGAACTTTTGCGGAAGCGAGGCTACCCGATTCTGCTGGAGCGGCCGGTTACTCGGATCCTGCACGATGGAAGTGGTGTAACGGCATTCGAGGCGATGGGGCCTAGCGGGGTTGAGACTCACGCGGGCACAGACTTCATCAGCTCGATGCCGATTCGCGAGTTGGTTCAGGCTCTTGATCCATTTGCTCCGAAACTAGTCCAACAGGCTGCCGCGCGACTGCGTTACCGCGATTTTCTCATCGTGAGCCTGATAGTGAATCGCAAAGAGGTGATTCCGGACAACTGGATTTACATTCATGAGCCAAGTGTACACGTGGGACGAATCCAGAACTTTAAGAACTGGTCGCCAGACATGGTCCCCGATCCCAACAAGACATGTTTGGGCATGGAGTACTTTGTCTTTGAGAACGATGACCTCTGGGTGAGTCCGGACGATAAGCTGATCGACCTGGCGAAACGCGAGATCGCCGAGTTGGGCCTAGTCAGGCCGGAAGAAATCGAAGATGGCACGGTGGTCCGGATGCCCAAGGCGTATCCGATGTACGACAGGGGGTGGGCGAAGGAGGTAGCTACGATCCGGAAGTACTTGGAAGAATGCTTGCCCAACTTGCAGCTTGTCGGTCGCAACGGGATGCATAAGTATAATAACCAAGACCATTCCATGATGACTGCGCTGTGTGCGGCCAAGAACATAATGGGAGCGAAGTACGATCTGTGGGCCATCAATTCCGAGCCGGATTATTACGAGGAGAAGCAGGCGCATAAAGAGCCTTCATTACCGGAGAAGGGGGCCGGCCGCCCTGCGTATGGCGAGCCACTTCGCATTCCGATTCGCCGCTCTCGCATCGGACCGCGATGAATCGAAGCGTCAAATGCTACCGCCATATAATTTGAGGTCGTAATTTCAGGAACACCTTGTCGGCAGGCTGCTGTCCGACTCCCTAGGTTTGCTTCACATAGTTGATGTTCTCCGCCAGTTTCGTTATCGCTTCCATTAGATTCAAGACCGATTACGAGTACACCCATGCCTTCGAAGCAGCCCTTTTGGGAGGCACCAGCAAGCCGCTGGATGGCTTTACTAGCCTGGCTGCGAGCCAAACTGGTGGCAAACGTTGTAATTTCATCGAGAAAGCACGCAATTGCTTATCAACTGAGGAAACACAACTTCCTCCTGCCTGAACTCACTCCTCACGCAATGCCACAGATGAATGCAACACTGATTGTAGTTCGTATACTTTATCGATCTGCTTCGTGAGTTGCTGGCGCTTGATCTGAATCTACGATGTGGTTGGTAGTACTGAGCAGGTAGTGTTAAATTCGGTTATGAGAACACATTGAGTCGCGGGTGCCGTCGACCTGAGGACCTAGGAAACTAAGATCGAGTGATCCCGCATCTCGCGCGTGCCTGCGGATATGTTTATATCTTTGGCGCCGAGAGGGTCGCTCACGGTTCCTTGAGCAACCATCAAACCAAAGCGCCGGTTAGGACCGTCTCCAATAGTTCATCGCGAAGTCATCCAATGAAGAATGAGTTCTCAGACATTCGAGGCAGCCAGGCACACGATTCTGTACGTAGTCGAAAGGTATTTACCTCAGGAGACCTCATCGTCTTTGTTGTGCTTTCTGTGCTGCGCCTTGCAGCTGTGGCGTGGTTCCTGGTGCATTGGTTGACCCCCGCCGGATGGTGGCATGCAGAAAAACTCATGTTTCTGGGCGCTACCTTGTTACTGGTGATCGGGCTTGGTGGAAACCAACTGCGCTGGGCTTCGCTGACGTTCATGAAGCGCCCTGTTCCTATGGAGCCTCGCAGAGGTTTGCGAGTGGCAGCGGTAACCACCTGCGTTCCGGATCTGGAGCCTCCAGAGATTTTGGCGCCTACGCTGGAGGCGTTAGTGTCGCTGGACTATCCACATGACACCTGGCTACTGGATGAGGGTGATAGCGAGGTGCTGCGAGATCTGTGTCGATCCTTTGGCGTACGCCACTTCAGCCGCCACGGCATGCCGTCGTACCAGGCGGCGAGCGGCGCATTCGCATCGCGCAGCAAGCACGGCAACTACAATGCGTGGCTCCAGGAAATCGGTTTTGAGAATTACGATGTCTTGATTGCATTTGATCCCGACCACGTGCCCGTCGCAGAGTACGCGAGCGCGGTACTGGGATTTTTCGAATGCCCGCAGGTTGCCTACGTTCAGGCTCCGCAGGTTTACCGGAACCAGTCTGCGAGTCTCGTGTCTCGCGGAGCGGCAGAGGAGACGTACGCATACTACTCTTCGACCCAGATGGCAAGCTACGGAGTTGGGCAGACGGTCCTGATAGGAAGCCATAACGCGCACCGGCTCTCGGCTCTGAGGGAGTTTGGCGGGTTTCCCGACCATACGGCAGAAGACCTGCTGCAGACCGTCTATTACCGAATGCGGGGATGGCAAGGAGTCTACGTCCCAAGGGTTCTGGCCACCGGGCTGGCTCCTGAGGAATGGTCGGAATACCTGACGCAACAGATTCGCTGGGCGCGCTCGGTGCTGGACATCAAATTCCGCCACCTGCCTGCAACGAGGGGCTCGCTCTCGCGTGAAAGCTTGATCGAGTTCCTGCAGGGCTTTGGTTATCTGCAGGATGGGTTGCTTGCTGCCGGCCTGCTGCTATGGTTGGTACCCTTGTTGGCCGCTGGAACTGGTCAGAAGACCTATGAGCACCTCGCCAGCCCGTCTCTGGCCGTTCTGATCGCGGTGCTGTTCGTATCCGACCTGTTCCGCCAGCGCTTCTATCTGCGGCCGGATGTGGAGGCGGGCATACATTGGAGGGCGGGACTGCTTCGGGTGGCGAAATGGCCATTTGTCTGGAAGGCATTCTGGCTGGTAGTGCGCAACAAGCCATTTACCTACATGGTAACGCCCAAAACCAAATCTTCTGGCACGCGGCGGAGACTACTGCTTTCGCACGGTATTGTGGCTGCAACAGTCGCGATCGCATGGGCAATCGGGGTGATCGTGGGAAACGTGGGCGATGGATCAGTGCACATCTTCGCAGCGGCGCTCATCGCCATCAGTCTTGGGGTGATTCTGTTGGAAGGAGCAGTGAAGCATGGCCGCAGCTAGGGCGATGGTGAGAGACACGGCGCTCCATCGGGGCTGGGAACGCCTGCTAACACTGGCTCCGCTGCTGCTCGCGATCTTCTTCGGTTTGTGGAGCCTGCGCGGCATTAGCGGGAGCAGCATTGCTGATTACGATTCGGGGCGCCACGGATTGAACGGAGCATTTATCCTGGATATGTTTCGCCACTGGAAGATGGCGCATCCGGTGCAGTACGGATACTGGTACTACAGTAGGCTGCCCGCGTTGTCGCTTCCTTATCACCCGCCGCTGTTTCCCGTTTTCGAGGCGCTGATCTTCTCGATCCTCGGTGTCAGCCCGTTCAGTGCGCGATTGGCTGTTGCCATCGCAGCAGCCGTAGCGGTCCTGCTTATGATCCGCCTGTTGCGCAAGAGCCATGGCTCGCCGTTGCTCGCGTTGATGGTTACCGTTTCTTTCTTTGCGCTGCCGACCGTGCAGAGGCTTTCCAACACTGTCATGCTGGAAATTCCAGCGCTAGTTTTTGTTCTCGCCGCTTTTTTGTTTCTCGTCCCGGACGAAGAGATTCTACAAACGCGGCGCAGCTTATGGTTCGCGATCTTCGCTGCTGCTGCTATTTGGACCAAGCAGACGGTGTTCCTTCTCCCTCTGCCTTTTCTGTACATTTTGGTATCGGGCAGGTGGAACCTGATACGCAGATCCTATTTCTGGATCGACATATTCGTGGTGGGGGCTTCGGGGATCGGGCTTGCGATGTTGGCGAGGGAGTTGCAATGGAACGGCATCAATGAATCTTGGGCGAAGAAGAGTGCGTTGCAACATCTGGTGCATAACTGGAACTTCTACCTGCATTATGGATTGCCGGGGCTGGTGCTTGTCGGGCTATGCCTGCTGAGCTACAGACTGCCAGGCGGCCGGGACGACTTCCCGAAGGACCGGCTCTACATCGCGTGGATGTTGGCAACTGTCCTGATTCTACTGCCTGCGCCAGGCTATTCGCCGAGATACATGTTCTTCAGCATTCCGCCAGTGCTGGTGCTGCTTTATAACGGGCTGCGGCGGGTCGGCGGTCTTTTGTCGCCGCAATATCGCTGGGTAGTGGCAGCGGCCGTGTGCCTGTTGCTTGTGGCCCACGGTCTGGTAAACGCGCACGTGGTCTATCTTCGGGGCCCGGCCGAGGTCGCGAAAATTCTCCACGACGGTGGTCATCGCCGCCTTCTTTACTGCGGGGGTAGTACCAATGGGGCTTTTATCTTCGCCGTTCGAGCGAACGACTCGACACTCTCGACGATTGTCATCAGGGGAGACAAGCTGCCAGAAGACACCTTCGCCCCGGAGCAGCTTAGGGAGTTCGTCTCGCGATATGGGATAGATGCGGTTGTGCTGGAGCGGACGGACCGTCCACAAGCGTGGGATGAGCTTTCCTCCGAAACGTTGCCCTTCCTATCCTTTGAGCGAGTCCTGCCGCTGACGGATTCAGACCATCAAATGAGCGGTTCACTGTTGGTCTATCGCGTCCCCAATCCTTCGAAGGTCCCGGAGAGTTCATTGCCGGTGCCGATATCGGTACTTGGCCGGGATGTTGAATTGAGGTTTTAGGGGCAACAAAAAAAAAGGCTACGCCGCATGAGAATGCGCAAGGGATTAAACTTCTGGTAAAGGCGCGATTTGTCTTCTTCTCGCGAGGGCAGTCGACACCTGGCTGGAGCGCGTACTGCCGTAATTCTGGAGTAGCTTTGTTCCGGCTAGTCACTCACCGTCAATCGGGGTGATCAGATCATGGACTTCGTGGGAGTTCGGGCATGACGATGCGGCGCTACGTGCCGCAATGAATGGCCTACAATGTCGCTGCAACGCTGGCCGGTATGAGCAGAAGCAAAGGTGTGCACGGTAGCCTCTTGATTCCAGTAATGCCAAGTCGAGAACCCGAAATCACCCCGAGCGAGCGGGAAGTGCAGGCTCGGCGTGGGCTCCGCATCTCGGTGATTGTCCCAGTGTACAACGGCAGCCAAGTCCTGGGACGCTGTCTCGAGGCCCTAAACTGCTCGACTTACTTAAATTTCGAAGTCATCGTTGTGGATGACTGCTCGACTGACACAACGCCTCAAATCGTAGAGCGCTATGGCATGCGATATATTCGGACCTCGAGGAATATGGGGCCAGGCGGGGCGCGGAATCTGGGATCGAAGCACGCGAGGGGGGGAATCCTGGCCTTTATCGACGCCGACGTCGTCCTTCCTCCGGACGGGCTTTGCCTAATGGAGGAAGCCTTCTCGCACGACCCGAAACTGGCGGCCGTATTCGGCTCTTACGACGACGAGCCTGAGTGCGATACGTTCGTCTCGCAGTACAAGAACCTAATGCATCATTATGTCCACCAGTCCTCGAGCGAGTTGGCGACCACGTTCTGGGCTGGCTGCGGTGCGGTGCGGAAAAGCGTCTTCGAGGAGGTCGGAGGATTCGATGATGCGAAGTACACCGCTCCTTCCATCGAAGACATAGCGCTTGGCCTTGAACTCACAAGGCGGGGCTACACCATCCGGTTGGACAAGCAGCTCACCGTGAAACACCTGAAGCGGTGGACCGTGCCGAGCCTGCTACGCGCCGATATCTTCGACCGTGCTGTTCCATGGACGCGGATGATTCTGAGCTCCGGACAACTACCTCGCGATCTGAATCTGAGCTACGCGTCACGGATCAGCTCCGTGCTGGTGGGACTTTTGACCGTGTTGGGTCTCTCTGTGCCGGTGATCTTCGTGAGCGGGTGGCGACATTTGTTTCTGCCCGCGTTAGCGGCGGTTGCCATTATTTGTGTGGCGCTTCTGTTTCTGAACCGGGATGTGTACCGGTTCTTCTGGCGCAAGCGAGGTCTTTGGTTTGCGGCGAGGTCTGTCATCGCTCATTGGGCCTATTACCTCTACAGCGGGATCACATTCGCCGTGGTGGCGGCAGAGAAATTGATTCGTCCGACTGCTTACCGGCGTCGTGGAATCAGATCTGACGAGTGATGTTGAGTCTCGGAAAGAGGCGATCTCTTGCCGCTTCCGCGTGTTTGCTGCTAATGCATAAATCGTCTTGTAATTCGAGAAGAGAACGGCACGGCTGGAGGATGTCTACCGCCAGGCTTGGAACGGGAGTATCCTTGGTTCCAGCCTGCTCCTTGCCGAGCGGCACTATTCTCAGACAGAGTCGGCAGCACGCTGCGGTGCACCGAGAGAAGAACACTGCAATGACCCCCGGAATCCCACCAGTCTCGTACAGCCCAGGGGCCTCTCACACCGACGATACGATACCGCCGCAGTTGCTGCGGGCTATCGCGCCACTGCATGGCACCGCGATGGGAGTCGCATGGGCAGTCGTGTGCGGCGGGTTGCTCGCTCTTGCGACCTTGTACCTGGTGCTGCGCGGTCCTACCCCGCTGGAATTCGATCTGTTAAGCCAGTTCTTTTGGGGTTACCGGGTTTCCGTTGGTGGCATATTCATCGGACTCCTTTGGGGAGCAGGCGTGGGGTTCGTCCTTGGCTACGGGTTTGCCCTGATCCGCAATGCCGCTATGTGGATTTGGCTGACCACCGTTCGGTCGCGCGCGGAGATGGAGCAGTACTCGGACTTCCTCGATCGTATGTAGGGAGCATGCATGGAAACCGAACAGGAGCACATCGAACACGCGGTGATGGTGTTGAATGAGAAACTTCTTGGCACGGTGCTGGGAATTCTGTTTGGTTCCATGCTGTTCCTGGCGACTAACTTTCTCATACTCAAGGGAGGCGAGCACGTTGGCGCTCACCTTGCACTGCTGTCGGTATTCCTTCCCGGCTACCGAGTCACTTTCTTTGGGAGTCTCATCGGCTTTTTCTACATGTTCGTTCTCGGCTTCATAATAGGCTCCGTGATCGGAGCGGTTTACAACAAGATCGTGCGAGCCTGACGGGGGCTTGCGACGGGACCGAGCCGCCCTGTTATGTCTTTGAAGGACAGCAGAGGGTACAGACGTTCCGACAGAGTGGATCCTGACTGGACCCTAATGTCGGATTATATGAAGCTTCACTGTTTTATTATCATTCCCGGTGGTCCGGTCATAATCGTTAGTCGATCTTCTCTTTGCGCTGCGTTTACTGAGTGCAAGATCTCTCGTCTTTCCTTTTTGCTGGTTTCAATTTGATGTTCTCCGATTTGGCAACGTACTATTCCTATTACCCAATCCACCTCGGCAGCGGTGTTTGTCGGTCTTCGATTGCCGCAGACTGCGGAGTCGAACTTGACTGATGACTCGGTTCGGGTGAAACTTCTCCCTCAGAAGCGAGGACAAACGCAAGCGATTGATTCCGCTAACAAATTCATCGTTCCCCTCAGAGAAAGAAATCGCGGAAAAGCGGGAGCCGAGGTTAAGATCCTCAGCGAAGTGTCTGCGCACCAGCGCGGTAAAATAGTCTCAGGAATGGGCTTAACAGTGTGTCCCATCTGCTCTGGCAATACCCATTGTTACGGCATCACAATGCTCCTGGCACGAAACACATTTTGGCGTTTCATCAGTGTCGCCGAGCAAGAGGAACTCGCATGCCACATGATTTGACGACCGACAACGCATGGACAGGCGTCAAAGCAATATGCTTCGATCTTGACGGAACGCTTTACCGGACTTCACAACTGCGGCTTGGGATGCTGAAGCTGCTGATGGCAGAATACCTAAGCGGTCGCCTAAAAGGGCGGGAATTGCGCACGCTGCGTGCCTACCGCCGGTTGCGCGAGCAGGCGCGCAGCTCCCCGCGACCGGGGATTGACGCATACACGATCGAGATGGCCGTTAGACACTGCGGGTTAGCCAGGGAGGAGATCGAAAAAACAGTGGAGCACTGGATGTTCCACGCGCCCCTGGAGGTTCTGGTGAAACTCCGCGACCCGGAGCTCCGACAGATGATGGAGCGGCTCCGCCTGCGGGGCTACCGCCTGGCCGTCTATTCCGACTACCCAGTGAAGAACAAGCTCGAGGCCCTGGGGCTTCCACTCGAATTGTTCGACGCCCTGGTAGAATCCGGCGAACCAACGGTGGACAGCCTCAAGCCACATCCGAAAGGTTTTCTCGAAGCCGCCCGGCGACTCCGGCTCAAGCCATCCGAACTTCTCTTTGTAGGCGATCGGGATTCGGTGGATGGTGCCGGCGCGCGCGCAGCGGGCATGTCGTTTGCTCTGCTCGATGCATCCCTGCTTCCGGGCCGTAAGCCTGGCAGCATAAGAACTCTGCAAGCGCTCGAAGCGATGCTGGGAACGAGCGAAACAGCCAGTGCCGCGGCTCCGCGCGAAGGTTGCTGGATCTGCGGCAGCAGGGAGAGCCACGAGTTCTTGGCGGAGCGGTTGCCTGCGGAAATGACGCCTGACATCGTGAAGATCTCTGACTTGCACTTCGGCTGCACAGCCCGGTTGTTGCAGTGCACAGCGTGCGGGTTCATCTATGCGGACCTGGACTCGGCCCGGGCCATCGAAAAGCTCTACGCGGATATGGCTGACCCCACTTACGGAGAACTGGCCGAGGTGCGAAAGTATTCGCACCGAAAGCTACTCCAACGTATCCAAGAGGTCAAACCCAAGGCCGGCACACTGTTGGACGTGGGTGCTGCGATGGGTGAGTTCTGCGTGGAGGCAAAGCGCGTCGGGTTTCACGTTGAAGGCATTGAACCCAGCGCGTGGGCCGTAGCGGAAGCGCAGCGGAGATTTGGAGTGTCGCTTCGTCAGGGATACTTCCCGCATCCGGACCTCGAAGGAAAGCAGTTTGATGTGATCACGATGCGCGACGTTGTGGAGCACATCAGCAATCCCATCGAATTCCTCGCTGCGGCCGGTCGCCGCTTGGCCCCCAACGGCCTTTTGGTTCTCGTTACGCCGGATGTGGGGTCATGGGCACCCAGAATCTTCGCGCGGCGCTGGTGGCACTTTCGGCCCGCGCATGTTGGGTACTTCACCCAGCAGACTCTAGCCGCGGCGTTGGGGCGCGCTGGATTAACTTTGGAGGTGCGCGAGCCTTACTCGCGATGGCTGCCACTCGGCTATGTTCTGGCGCGCGTTGTGGCCAATCTCCCGGGCGGGAAAGTCCTTCGGGGCGTGGTTCCATTGCTCGAAGGGGTGCGCTGGCCGCGACTGCCCATGACCCTGCGAGACGACTTTGTCTATTTCGCAAAGCCGGTGAATGGGTTCGCGAAATGAACGGCCAAGATAAGGGAGCGATGAACGTTTCTCTCGAGCAGGCCAGCGGGCGCCCGGTTGTCGGGTTTGCGCTCAAGTTGCGCCGTTACTCGGCAATCGCGCGACCCGACCACTGGATCAAGAACGTCTTCATGCTATTTGGCACCGGCGCGGCGTTTATCATCAACCCCGGGTATCTTCGGTGGAGTGTGGCGCGCTCGATTCTACTGGGACTCGCGGCCACGTGCCTGATTGCTTCGAGCAACTATGTGCTGAACGAAATCCTCGACGCGCCGTCCGATCGCGAGCACCCGGAGAAGCGTCACCGCTCGCTAGCGAGCGGTTTGATCTCCGCTCGCGTGGCCTATGTCCAGTGGATCGCCATCGGCACAATCGGTCTCCTGCTTGCCTGGAGAATAAACGTGCCGTTCTTTCTTTCCGGGCTGGGGCTTTGGACCATGGGTTTGATTTACAACGTGCCGCCGATCCGCTCGAAAGAGCTGGCCATCATCGACGTGCTCTCGGAAGCAGTGAACAACCCGATCCGTTTCCTCCTGGGCTGGTACGCCGTCTCCGCCCTACCGTTTCCTCCTTCCTCGATGCTGATAGCGTACTGGATGCTCGGCGCCTTTTTCATGGCGGGAAAGCGGCTGGCCGAGTACCGCGAGTTGGAAAACTCGGGCGCGGCCGCGCGCTATCGAAAGTCTTTTGCCTGGTACACGGAAGATCGCCTCGTTATCTCGATGATTATGTATGCCTCGGGCTTCATGTTCTTTTTTGCGGTGGTAATTACGAAGTATCACCCGGAGCTGATTCTAAGCGCGCCTTTCCTGATGGGCTTGATGGGATACGTGACCAAGCTCTCGTTTGATTCAGACAGCATCGTGCAGCACCCTGAGAAGCTCTTTAAGCGGCCCTGGTTTCTGGCTTACGCCCTTTACTGTGTGGCCCTGATGCTGATGCTTTCACTGGTCTCGATTCCTAGCATTCGAACGCTTCTGGGGTTAACGGGCCGCTCATGGTGAACCCTCTCGAGCAGACACTCTCACTGAAGGGGCCTGGAACCAGCGGCCGCTCCCGTGTCTGGCAGGTGGCGGCGACGGTAGCGGTTTGGATCTTTGTCGTCGTGCTG
Organism: uncultured Acidobacteriota bacterium; assembly: GCA_963721825.1. Lineage (GTDB taxonomy): Bacteria > Acidobacteriota > Terriglobia > Acidiferrales > UBA7541 > Palsa-295. The sequence continues at coordinate 12,904 of CAVRLE010000013.1, forward strand.
CACTGGCACAACGATGGGCTCTGGTACCAGGGCGACTCGCCGATGCACGCTCTCAACGGGGTCTTCTGGATGGATTTTCTGAAGAAGCTTCCAGGCAACCCACAGGAATTTGCGCTGAGCTATTACGCGCGGTATCCGGCGATCAACCCGATCTCATATCCGCCGGTCTTCTATCTGCTCGAGGCGGCCGCCTTTGCTGTCTTCGGAGACTCACCGTTTATCGCCAAAGGACTCGTTCTCGGCTTCACCTTGTTGGGGAGTCTTTACTTGCTCGCCTGGTTGCGCCGGTATGTCGCCGAGGAGGCGGGATGGGCCGCCGCCTTGCTGTTGCTGCAGCCCGCCATCATCATATGGTCACACGCTGTCATGCTGAACCTGCCTTCGATGGCTCTGGGATTGGCCGGCCTCTATCACTGCCGGCGCTGGTTAGAGGAACCCGGACCCGGGCGTCATCTGTACTGGGCGGCGGCATTCGCACTGTTGGCCACGTTGACCTACATGACTACGGCCGTCGTCGTCCTACTGATGGTTTGCTGGGTGGTTTCGGACGGCAAGCTCTCTCTTCTGCTGACGCGGCGCACGCTGGCAGTGGCGGCATTATGTGGAGTTCTACTTGTGCCGTGGTTTGCGATCTGGCTCAAATGGGATTCCGGGCACCGTCAGGTGGGCCTTGTGCAGGGCGCTTATCCGGCGTGGAAATTGGTCTCGTGGGCATACTACCTGAAAGAACTTCCCCACATGGTCACGCTCCCAATCTTGCTCCTAGCAGCAGTCTCCCCAGTTGTGTTCTTTCTTTCGCGGCGCTGGCGCAAGGAAATGATCTTTGTGTATGTCTGGTTCGTGATCTGCTACGGCTGGTATTCGCTGTTCAGCGTGAAAGAAACCCGTTATGCGCTGCTATTGGTACCGCCCGCCTTGCTGCTGGCAGCGGTAACGCTTGTTGCCGCGATCCAGGGGTTATTCAAGACGCAGCCCGGGCGCTCCTCTGCGCTTACCATGGGGGCCCTTGCTGCGCTGCTGCTGATCCACATTGGGGTGGCGCGCCGCGTATACGTTCCGGAAGTCACCGGCGTCCGGGAGATCGCCTTGGCGGTTCAGCAGATGGCGCCGAACGAATGGGTGTTCTACGACGGCTACTACCCGCTACTGTTCACGTTTTACGTCCGCGCACAGGATCCTGGAATCCAACGCGGCGTGGTTCGATCCAGCAAGCTACTCTACGCCACAAAGATCGACGCCGCGTTCGGACTGACAGAGCTCGTCGCCTCCGCGGCCGAGGTCGTGAATAGCATCCGAACAGAGTGTGGCTGCCGGTATTTGGTCGTGGAGAAGCAGCAAGCGCTGGAAAGTCAGGCGCAGTTGTATCTGCGGCAAGCACTCACGGACGGCGACTTTCGACTGGTGAGAACGTTCCCCGTCGAAAGTCCGCGCACAAAGGCAGTGGAAGTCTACGAGTATAAGGGACCAGTCGTGCGGCCTGAGTACGAGGAGATTCCGTTGCCCTCGCTGGGCGGCGGCGCTGTCCGGAGGGTGAAGCCGTATACGCCGTGATGGTACGGCGGTGGTGAAGGCTGATGATTCTGTAAGTACCTACTCGTGGTGAACCTGCCGCTGGCCTTGCGCCCACTCGTCGAGTACGAGGTCACGACTTTATTGGACTGAACTAATCACTGAACAGGCATTCGAAGCGCCACAGCAAATGCACCGCTCATTTCGCGATACGCCAAACTAGTGCTATGATCCCCACCCATGTCGTCAAGCCGAGAATTATGCCTAAGGCGAATCCCCGCGTTGCGTCCAAGGTGTCTTCGAGTGACCGGTCACCCGGTGTTTCGCGTGCCTGCGACTTCACTTTTATCACTGTACTGAGCATGTGATTTTGCTGTTTTAGCTGCGTGAAGTTTCGCATGGTATAAGTTTCATTCGGATGTGCGCGACGATGGGTCGCTGATTCGTCGTCTCCGTCTCGGGCTTCGTCTCAGTGCTTTGTGAGGAGTTCTGCCGCCCTCCTTGGGATTCCAGAGTTGAACTGGGTCACTACAAGCTACTGGGTGATTGTTAGAGTCATATGAAAAGGCTGTGAACAAAGCCGTCCCGGAAATCGATCCCTCACACCCCTCTCGATTCTACTGGGAAGCACGAAGGGCATGATCGTGTTGGCGTCCAACTTTGACGCAACAGTACACGGGACGCGAAAGGCTAACGCTTGCGCGTTCCGAGTGTATAGTGTGTCTGCAGATACTTGATAATGATCGGTTGGACGTCGTCAGGAATTGGCTGGCCCATCACTTTCACCATTTTGTTTACCTCCGCGGCCCAGACATCCGGTGGAAGTGGGGGTTGCATGGTGATGTAACGCGTGCTGTGGCATGTTGAACAATAGGATTCAACGGCTTCGCGCCCTTCTCCGGAGGCGAGCGCTGGCGGATAAAGAGGATAGGCCGCCACGCTGTAGGTGGCGCCGTCCGTTTCCTTTGGTGGTGCTGACTGCGTGATCGCTCCTGGATTTTCTTGCGAGTAGTAGCCAACGTCATACTGCGCATATACAAGCCCGCCGGCCATGGCCACCAGTCCAGCCAGAACTGCGAAAAACCAAGGCTTAGTGCGTCGCATGCTTCCTCTCAGCTGGCGCGACCGACGACCACTTCCTCGCGCTCAATCCGATTCCACAAATACCCGCCCGGATTCCAGACTGCTTCATCCGGTTGAACATTGTTTTTAGCGTCCGTGGCGCGGACAGTCAGAGTGTACCGACCTGGGTTCGCGGGCGTCCAAGCGAATGACCATGTCCGAAAGGAATACGGACCGTAGTCTTCGCCAAGCTCGGCGAGATTCCACATCTTGCCGTCGTCAGTGGAGACCTCTAGTTTATTGACGGCGCCGTATCCGCTGAAAGCGATGCCACGAATCAGAACTGGTAACTGGGCGACGAGTTTGCTCCCGCCATCGGGTGTGATGATGAACGAACGCACCGGCATCCGATTGATTGGCACGGTCTTGACCTTGCCGGTTTTCACTTCTTCGGGAGTAGTGTTACCACGTGGCGCGTCAGGGATCCGATAACCCGTCTTCATCCAAAAATTATCGTCCGGCTTATCGAGCGCGCGAATCCAACTGAGACTCTTCACCCAGTAGGTAGCGAAATAACCGGGCACGATCAGGCGCACCGGGAATCCGTTCAACACCGGCAGGGGCTCGTCATTCATCGCATAGGCGACGATGCAATCGTCGATTACCGCATCCTTCAGATCCAGTGACTTCAGGAAATCGTGTGAGCCATGCCCTCCCGGTCCTTTCCCTCGATCGAGTCCCTGAAACTGGACGGCCAGCGCATCCGGTTTCAAATTGGCGGCCTCGAGCAGTGCTCGCAGCTGCACGCCGGTCCATTTCGCATTGCCCATCGCTCCATTGCCCCATTGTCCACCAGGAACGCGGGGCTGCATTTTGCTGCGGCTATTGCCGGAACACTGATTCACGGCGGCTACGGTCACGGGTTTGAATTTGCTGATCAGTTCGCGGAGCGAAAATTTCATTTGGCGCTGCACGCTTCCTTCGATACTCAAACGCCAGGTCGCTAAATCCACGCTGTTTGGTATTTCATCCAAGTGCCAGCGCACATAAAAGGCCCCGTTAGGGGTAAAGGCTGTCTCGAAGTAATGGCGCGGCGTTTCGAGTTGCACGGGCCGGTCTGTCAGTAGCACCAATGGAAATTTCTGAGGGTATTGGGTCACAGGTCCAACTGAATTCCAGTAGGGGTTCCAAGAAGGCCCGGTGAAGCTGGGCAGCGATTGTGCGTCGCCGGAGCGGTTGGGCCGTTGGGCCAGCAGATTTGTCGCCATTCCAAAACCTCCCGCCATGGCTGCTGTTGTGAGGGCCTGGAGCAATCTGCGGCGCGACAATCTACCTTGTTCATCCATCGTTTTGCTCCAGTCGGCCAATCAAACGAACAGCAGAGAATCTTAGGCCGCCACCGTCAAGCCCCACTTTCGCGGGATGCGTCTCTCAATAAGCCTGAAGAAAAGAGCATCTGTCAGGAATCCGATCTCAACGATCAGCAACATGACCGCTCCGACTTGGTTGATGTCGTTAGGTCTCGGCCCTTCATGGGCAGTTGGCTGAGCCCAAGTGTAACCAAGATCATCTCTCCGGCGATTATGAATTATCTCCTAGTTACTACCCGCTTTTTAGCTGTACGTTACAGCGTCCAGAGAGGAAGAAGGCGAGCGAAGTGAAATTAAACGCAGGAGGCGAACAATTGGCGGACTCGTGCGCCAGCGCAGAACCGCCGTAAAAGGGGAGGTGGAAGAGCTGTTTCAGACCTTGCGCCCAGCTGCGAGAGCCAGCGCCAGCGTGCCAACTAGAGTTAGTCCCAATGTCGACGGCTCTGGCAACTGCTGTGCCGTTCCGAATTCGACACCATCGACACCGGAGATACCGTTAAAGCTGAAACGAAGGTCGGCATTTGTGATGACAGCGCCGTCGTTCGGAAGCGTGGTATCCAACTGCAAACCACTGATGTCAATCACCTCTGCGCCATTCAGATTGGCTCGCGTGAACGAAACTAGTCCCATGCTAAAACTGCCGTCGCTGCCGTCTGCTCTTCCGGCAACCTGAGAGCTGCCGAGTTGGTTCCCGCTGGGGTCGAGCAGGAACCCGGTGGTCGGTCCAGCAAATCCGGGAAATGTTCCTGCGTTCGTGTCGAGCGTCAGACCTATTCCGAACGTCGTCGGGTCGGACAGGAACAGTCTTGCGAGCACGTCATTGCTGAGCACTAAATCCAAGGATAGACTTTGGCCTGAGAGGACAGTTCCATTTAGCCCGGAGGAGAAGAGGTCAACAGACGACGCTTGGATAAGAGTTCCAATATTCGACGGCTGAACCGTAAACTGCACTGTGTCACACCAGCCGATAGCGGGCGATACGATTAGAATCCCGAAAAGTAAAATAGGTCGCCACACAGTCATCCTCCGAGGGCGGATCGCTGAAAAGAGCTGTCGAAGTGCTCTCCGGCACGAAGAGCCATTCCCAGCTGGCTCCAGCCACTGCCCGGCAACTCTATAAAGATTCACATCCAACCCCAATAGTACGAATTCTCCAGTACCAATCAGGCGTCGCAGGGGCGGCCGCGAACACCAGCGAGAAAATTCATCACCGCCCGTTTGCCAGCGCAACTACCGCGACCGAGGAGAATAGCAAGGCGGCGCTTTTCCTGCCAATGAAATGAAATATCTCCACTGCCATTCCTGTAGTGAAGCGGACCGTCGATCTGCGCCCTGCTGAACCGAAAACTGCTGCGGATTTACTGCGGTGGTTCTGTCTCGCTTCGGTTGATCCGCAGCGAGCGAAAGAACAGTTTCGAGCCTTACTCTTGGGTCCATGTGGCGCAAGGAATTCTAGACACGATGCTTCCTTACGTTATATTTGTACCGAGTCGGTATGGCCAAGGACAGATCAGCGATCAGAATATTGATTGCAGACGACCACGCGATCTTTCGAGGTGGACTCCGTAAACTTCTCGAAGGGGCCAATGACATCTCGATAGTTGGCGAAGCGTCGAATGGTCTTGAGTGCGTAAAAATGCTCGAAAAGTTACGGCCCGACGTTCTATTGCTTGATTTGCGAATGCCCGAGAAGGACGGCTGGGGTGTCCTCGAAGAGGTCGATTTCGATTCCTTACCCACTCGCACAATTGTGCTAACGGCCGCGGAAGATAACCGCGATGTTATTCACGCTATGAGGCTTGGCGCCCGCGGAGTCGTGCTAAAACAGTCTGCTAGCGACTTGCTCGTGAAAAGTATCCGCATGGTCTACAACGGTGAAATCTGTCTCGATAATCGCATGACGGCGGAAGTCATCGATGCGTTCAAGAAGTCTGCCGAATTGGGCCAACGCCGCGAAAAGCCGCTGCTGAGTGACCGCGAAAAGCAGGTCGTGCAGCTAGTTGCACAGGGCCTCGGCAATCGTGAGATCGGCAAGAAGCTGTTTATCAGCGAGCAGACAGTTAAAAATCACTTGCACAATATTTTTGACAAGCTTGGCGTTTTCGACCGTCTTGAACTGGCTCTTTATGCAATCCATCACCAGTTGATCGATCAAACGTAATCTGGCGACGAGGATACTAATGTAACCATGTCGTTTTCCGCGGCGGATGAAGGTGGCAGCGAAAGGGTTAAGAAACGCTTATTCTTGCGAGTCTCGCCGAGACAGCCGCAATTCCTGTCCGGCTTCGCCAATGCATCTGAGTGCCATCGTCACGCCAGCGGTATATGCTGCTGAGATGCTTCTCGAACCGTTCGTGAAACACTTGGCCAACGCTCTGAGAGCAGCTAGCGACGGGACACTCCAGGCAGCTTCGCTTGCGACATGAAGGTCACAACGAAAGCTTCCCAGCGGAAGCCGCTGAGACGGGAGGCAAGAGGTTCAGCCTGGCAACCAGTTTCGTCAGAAGTCCGGCTGCAGTCCGATGAACTCCATGTTTGGCGCGCGTCACTCGCGTGTGATCCTGCCAAGCTTAAGCGGATGGAAGCTACCCTGTCGGAGGATGAGACAAAGCGCGCGCAACGATTACGGTTTGAGAACGACCGGAATCATTTCATCGCAGGACGAGGAATCTTACGGGATCTGCTGGCCAGATATGTGTCGCGGGCGCCCGAAGAGCTGAGATTTCGGTACGGGGCGCTAGGAAAACCGGCGCTCGACGTAGAGGAAACCCAACAGTCCGTTCGCTTCAATTTGTCGCACTCGCATGGTCTCGCTGTGTTCGCATTCAGTCTGGGCCGCGAAATTGGAATTGACTTGGAGCTTATTCGCTTCAATTTTGCGACCGATGAAATTGCCGTGCGCTATTTCTCTCCGCGCGAACTGGCCGAATGGCATGCGCTTCCATCGAATTCGCGCGCCGAAGGATTTTTCCTTTGCTGGACGCGCAAGGAAGCTTATGTCAAAGCCAGGGGTGCGGGGCTACACATCCCTCTGGACAGTTTCAGTGTATCCCTCACACCTGGCAAGCCTGAGATATTGGAAAGTGCAGATTCTGCACAATGGTCAGTTTGCTCGCTCCAGCCTGCCGCAGGATTCGTAGGAGCGGTCGTCGGAAAAGGATCGGATTGGCGACTTAGGCGATACGATTGGCAGCCTTGACCAGGGCTGAATCTGATTACGCTTTGTCGGGTGTGCCGCCAAATTTTGCACAGGAATGACAAGCTTACTTCCTGCGGCAGAGTAAAGACGCTTTATGAAACCCGCGATCAAATCGCGAAGTGATACCGACGACGGCGATCGAGGATTCAGTGCTTTTTTGACAGTGACGATCATCCTCGCGGGCGCAGTTATGAGTGCCGCAGCTTTCGCCCAGACGCAATCAGCCAAACACACGATCAGGGTGACGTTTGATTACGACTTCACGGCCATTCAGGCGTGCTCTCCCAAAGTCACAAAAAAATGTGTGGCTCAATTCGTCGTTTACGACATTTCGGCAGGGAAAGCCCTATAAACTGTTTTCGATTCCGGCGCCGCCGGGTGCCCGCGGGCCGGTCAAGCGCATCACCGGAGACAGCCAACCGCTTCTCTTCGAGTCGGGAAAACATCTATTCGCAGTGACGGCGCAGTTGACAGGCGGCGAAGAATCAGACCCACGCGCTTGCAAGACGTGGGCGGCCGTCCCATAGTCCGGAATCTCTGAACAATTGAAGCAGTGGGTTTGGACCACGCGAGCAAACCGGGCAGAGGACTGGCAGGAAGGAAACTAATCCGGCAGATAACTTACGGACGAACTCAGCAAAATATGGCTGGAAACCGAATCCAACATAACGTTCGTGTCTGAAAGCCTCGAGAGAGGAGGATCTTACAGCAGTTTATAACCGAGGAAGAAAAGGGTCGTCGCAAGTAGAGGTTGCAAGATCCGTTCGGGAACGACTGTGGTCATTTTGCTTCCGATCCAAACACCAGGTATCGAACCTACCAAAAGCGCGGCGAGCAAAGGAACATTAATGCTGCCTATCCCAAGATGGCCTAAGGCAGAGATTCCCACCAGAAGCAGCGCGTGAAGAATATCTGACCCGACGATTCGCCTCATCGACGAGGTAGGATACAAGACCACCAAGCAAGCTACGATGAGGCTTCCGCTTCCAACCGATGTGAGGCTGACCAAGAAGCCGACCACCGCACCCAACACTGAAGTCAACCAGGCGGGTGCCCTGTGGATGGAGCCTTCGCTTGAAGCCTCAATTCGCGAACCGCGACCACGCATAGCGCGGAAAAACAAACTCAGGGCCACACACATCAAGGCGATCGCTAGCAAACGAACTATTACTCGATCCATCGTCTCGACTCCGTGCTTATGCAAGTGAGCCAAGAGAGCCAAGCCCGCAAAGGCACCGGGAATGCTTCCAATGGCGAGACGTTTTACAATTGTGAAATCGACCGTCTTCTGACGACAGTGGACGAATGCACCGACTGCTTTGGTCAACGTTCCCCAGACGAGGTCTGTGCCGACAGCAATGGCGGGGCGGGCTAATCCGAGCAAGATCAACGCTGGCGTCATCAGAGCGCCACCACCCATTCCGGTCAGACCAACCAGAAGGCCCACCACAAACCCAAGGATTGAGATCCTAAAGTCCATCTCTCGACTCTCTCTCAAGAAGACGACTGCCCCTTCTATTCATGGATGGCGTTAGCGGAGTTTTTTTTGTTTCCATTTCTCCGAATCCTTTCTGTTTTCTGAATCTCTACGATTCGACCATCATGAAGGGTGAGGACGATCGAGCCATAGCGAATCGTCCGCAAGGCGCGAACGAACTCACGCAAAAGCTCTTGCTCCCCTGCCCATACCGCCTCCCGAAAATTCTGAAGATCCGAGCCGTTAGCGTCAGCGGCTGCCTCGCGTTTCTCAACGTTGAGCATGTTATTTCTTGGCATGGCAAATATCGGCAAGGGAGGTGTGATCGAGAATGTCGGAGGCTGCGTTCCTTACCGCAAGAAAAACGCGGAATAGCGCGCTGTGTTTTTTGTCGTGCTCCACGAGCCGGCGCAACGATTCGGCGTCCTCAAATGGTGCTAATGGCCCGTCAATCGTGCGTATGATCTCGCCAAGAAAAATCTTTGAGGGCGACCGCTTGAGTCGGTAACCACCCTTGGCGCCGCGAACGCTCTCGACGATGCGCGCATGTTTAAGCTCTAACAGGATCAACTCCAGGAATTTTTCCGGAAGCTCTTCGTCTGCAGCAATTTCCCGGATCTTGACGGTGCCCTCGGGATACCGACGTGCGAGCAACATCACAGCTTCCAGTGCGTAGAGGCCTTTTTGGGATACCTTCATGCATTAGACGTTACTACCTTAATCCTAGTAAGTCTACTGACTAAGTAGGGTAGGCACGCCTAATGCCAGAATTCGGATAAAACGGATTTACTAGAGGCGTCAAGCTATTAGCGGCTCCACATGTCCTTTGTCGTCAGTAAGTTAGGTCAAACAAAAATTCAATTGTTTTCTTGGCACCTATATTCCTGATTTCTCTCCCCTCTAAGAAGAGCGAAAAATTTTGTACTTTCCGGAAAACCGGTTCCACGCCCGAAAAAAGCGCCGTTCCGACAAGTTCGAGAAGATGAGAACTCTAAAGGCCTGTGTCGTAATGCTTGAAAGTGCCGATTTTTCAATTTCTGCCGTTCAAGTTACCACATCAGAACAGACTCGTTGAGCGGGGTCTTCAATCTCCATTATTGCGAGCCGTTACAAATTAATTGGTCTCACGGCAGCTAGAGGAAGACGATTTTCCAAAAGTGCGAAATATTTCACCTCGAGCCTTCCTTCATTCGACAGGCGGGAAGGATGAGGTACAAACTCATCCAGCGCGCAGCAAGAGTCTGCATATCATAGAGATAGCAACGGGTCGCGTGGCAATCCAGCAGGCCGCCTCGGTATGGCACACATCGTGCAGACGTAACCGCCGTTGAAAGTCTAGTAAGTCTATGGAGTTAATTTCAATGATTAGGATGGTCATCTAGATCTCAGGAAATTTCCAGCACGCTGTCTCCTACCCTTCCGAGGGAAGGAAAATCGATCGCAGAGCTGCCACCAACTGACCAGTCTCCTGGAAGTTTGCAGCCGACACAACTACAGGAGATTCGATGTCCAAGACACAGGCTTTCCTTGCAACGGCACTCACACTGGCGACGGTGCTTTCCCCTTTGATAGGTCGAGCGGCTTGGGCCGATGGCACTGAGAAAACTACAAGCGGTAGTCCGAAGGCAGATGTCGGCACGATTGCCCCGGCGGACGGCAGCACCAAAGAAAGGTCCGCCCCGTCTGCGGTGGAGAACGAACTTTCGCAGTTGAGGGAAGAACTAAAGGCTGATCGCGCGGCTCTTGATGGGCTACAAGCCAGAATTGCTGAGCTCGAAGCGCAATTGCATGTTTCGACGCAACCGGCAAAGTCAGTTTCCGAATCCACGCCGAGCACTGGCACTGCTGAAGATTCATTTGCCACGCTCTCAGCGTCGGGCATCGCAGCGCCGCGTGCCGTGCAGTCGGGTGGGACGCAGGAAACGGCGAAGGGGTCGCCGCTGTCGTTTAAGCTTGGGCCGGCCGAATTTACCCCTGGGGGTTGGGCGGATTTGAACGCCATCTTCCGCAGCACGAACATCGGCAGCGGCACCGGCACAAGTTTCGGTTCGATTCCTTACAACAACACACTCCCTCAAGCCGCTTTGACCGAGCTTCGCTTCACTGCGCAGACCTCGCGCCTCTCGATGCTGGTCAATATCCCGGTCAGTGACGAGACGCACGTCAGAGGCTACGTCGAATCCGACTTCAACGGCTTTCAGCCTCCCAACGCCTACATCAGCACCAACAGCAGCACATTTCGCCTGCGGCTTTTCTGGGGTGACATCCGTCACGGCAAGTGGGAAGTTTTGGCTGGACAGTCCTGGTCACTCATTACCCCGAACCGCGTCGGGCTCTCGCCGATGCCGGCGGATATCTTCACTTCCTACCGCTTGGACACCAACTATCTCGCTGGCTTGACCTATGCGCGACAAGCCGGATTCCGCGCTGTCTACCACGCCACCGACTGGTGGACAATCGGCGGCTCATTGGAAAACGCGCAGCAGTATGTGCCGGGTTCGGTAGTTTTCCCGGGTGCTGCCGGCTTCTTCTCCGGACAATTCGACAACGGCAGCAGCGCGACAAACGCGGTGGGCGCCACCAGCAACGGCGCAATTCCCAACCTGCATCCCGACGTCGTGATCAAGAACGCCTTCGACTGGAAGTTCGGCGACCGTCGCTTCCATCTCGAAGCCGCCGGCCTCATCCGCAGCTTCAAAGCCTTCAACAATCTCGTCACGCCCAACGACACCACCATGGCCACAGGCGTATCCGGATCGGTCAATCTGAATTTCGAAGTTCTCAAAAATTTACGGCTGATCGCCAACACATTCTATGGCGAAGGCGGCGGCCGTTACATCGGAGGGCTGGGGCCCGATCTCATCGTAAAGCCCGACGGCACGATCTCTCCCCTGCATTCCGGTTCCGGCGTGGGAGGCTTCGAATGGCAGATGCATCCGCGGTTCCTGATCGACGCCTACTACAGCGGTGCCTACTTCGCGCGCAACTTCGGTCTTCTGGCATCGACTGCGAAACCTGCGCCCAGTTGCAACGGTGTTTCCGGGTTCACTTGCGTCGGATTTGGATTCCCGGGTTCTGCCAACACCAATAACCGCGCGATTCAGGAAGCAACGGTTGGATTCACACAAACGCTGTGGGGGAGCCCGGAACACGGGAAGCTGCAGTTCATAACGCAGTCTTCCTACGTTGTACGGAGTCCTTGGTCGGTGGCAATCGGGAGTCCGAAAAATGCCCATGCGTTCCTCGAGTATGTTGATCTCCGGTACATTCTCCCGTAGGAGACGAATTCACGCAAAATGAAAGTTCGGAGAACCCCACTTTAAATTGCGAAAGCGAAGAAGCTCCGATATCAGAATTACCGGCTTGTGATTCAGGTGCTTACGAAATTTCGCATCCAATCAGGTTTGCATCAGAAGTTGCAAGACTTTTTCGAGTGAGTGAATCCCACATTCCCGATTAATCTTAATGTTATGACGCGTATGGTTATCTACCCGGACGTCGAGCAGGTACTTTTGCAAGCGACTCCGCTGATTCTTCGTACATAAAAAGCTAATGTTTGAAAGTGAGTTGTGCTTAGTGACAGCTGCAAGCGAGAGGTGGAACGCTATCTCACCGGCAAACAGAAGGAGGCCTGGGAGATCATCTTTTTCAAGCTCTGCAAGGGCCAGTTATAGGTCGTCGGGCATGCCGCTTGAAATTGCGGCTCTCATGCTCGGGAGCGACAAATCCCGGGGTTATTCGCTCGAAATGATCTGCGCCGATTTCCTGGCGGGTGCCGTTTTGGAGACGGGCAGATCCCAACAAAATCTCGGGTGCTCAGCATCCAATGGTTATTCATCCGCAGCCTCTGAGACGCGGGCTTTTACACAGAGCGGGCAACATCAAAATAGTTCTACTTCGCAAAAAGGGCCTCGAATTCGAAAGGCGCCTAAGCTATATGCGAGGCTGCATAGAGAAATCTTGGAGCGGAATGGTTGGCGCTGTCAGAAATGTGGATGCTCCAAGAATCTCGATATTCGCCACATGTGATACGACGTAGCGCCCTCGGTGACGACAGAGAGACCAATCTGATCACGCTTTGCAGGGAATGCCACAGATTACCTCGTGGGAGGTGATTTGGTTTCTTCCCATTCGAAAACTCGGGACCAAGTTCAAGTCCGCCCCCCAAGTCGACGGATCACCCGAGAAATATCTGCAGTAGCTGCTTCGTACACGATGACCATTGGGACTTGGCACTGAGCACACAAAGAAGACGGAAATTACGCGCAAAAACGCAGAAGAATTCAAGATTCAGAAACGCGCAATGATTGTGAGAGACCTACATTACATGACCATTTTGCCGGTGGGCGGCATTAGGTCCCAGGCGCGCCAGAAGGCTTGCATCTCGCCGGGGGTGCCCAGGGAGACGCGGATGTATTTGTCGAGAACCGGATATTTGGGGCCGATAAGGATATTGTTTTTCTTGAGGTGTTCGATGACTTCGTCGGGCGGACGCATGGGATTGAACATCACGAAATTGGTTTGCGAATCGATGGCGCGGAGCATGCGCCCGTTGACCTGGTTCATGAACTCCTGGCGGTCGTCGGCATTGCGCTTGACGCTGAGGCGGACATAGTCGACGTCGTCGAGCGCGGCGGAAGCGGCGCGGGCGGAGACGACGGTGATGCTCCAGCTGGGGAAGCCGACGGCGAGACGCTTGGCGATTTCCGGCGTGGCGACGGCGTAGCCGATGCGCATGCCGGCGAGTCCGTAAACTTTGGAAAAGGTGCGCGAGACGATGACGCGCGGGTCGCCGATGGGCGCGTCAAGGAAAGACTCGGAGGATGCGCCGGGGCTGGCGAAGTGATGATAGGCCTCGTCGATGAGCACGGGAACGTTCGGCGGCAGCTTGCTGATGAACGCGTCGATGTCATTGCGTGGCGTGATGGTGGCGGTGGGATTGTTGGGGTTGACGATGTAGACGAGTCCTGTGGAGGAGCGGGCGCGGTCGAGCATCGCGCCGAGGTCGTGTTCGTAGCGTTTGTTGAGCGGAACGTCGGCGACTTCGACGCCGGCACTGTGCGCCAGGTTTCCGAGCGCGGGAAACGTGGGCGCGGCTTGCACGAGTTTTCTGCCGGGCCTGAGGAAAGCGAGCGCGGCCATGCACAGAATTTCACGCGAGCCGCAGCCAAGCACGATTTGCTCGCGCTTAACATTGTGCACCGCGGCGAGCTTGTCCGTGAGCGTGTCGTATTCGTTGCGCGGATAGCGATTGCCGCTGGCGGCGGATTCGCGCAGGACCGCGAGAACTTTCTCGGATGAGCCGTAGGGATTTTCGTTGCGATAGAGAAGGATGGAGTCCGCGGCAGTCTCGGCGCCCGCCAGCTGTGCCGCCGACACGGAGTTTCCCCATAGCACTGCTTCTGTCGCCGGAGCAAGCGGAAAGCGGCGCAGGGCGGGGGCGGTGGCTCTAACCATGGCGCCGACGCCGATGTGGCGAAGAAGATTTCTGCGGGAGATGGACATAGAGATCCTCCTCGATGCAATAGCGCCCACGAGCAGTCGCCACGCCTAAAACAAAAACTCAATGAACATGCAGATGCAAAACCCAGCTGGGTCGTCCGCAAAATGCGGACGACGCTGGCGGATATCTTACTGTTTCGTGCTATTGAACGGTTAGCGTTACCTGCTGGCTGTGCTTCAAGCCACCACTTGTGCCGGTGACGGTTAGAGTAAAGATGCCGCTCGGCGTTGGGTGACTGGTGCTGATGGTCAATTTGGACGAGCCTGACGTATTCACGGAGGTGGGATTGAAACTGGCGCTGGTTCGGCGCGGCAGACCGGAGACGCTCAGACTGACGGTTCCGCTGAATCCACTGCCAGGCGTGATGGTGACAGCGTACCCCGTGCTGGAGCCGCGCGCGACGCTGGCGCTGGCCGGAGTGACGGAGATGCCGAAGTCCGCAGTTACGATGAGCGTGACGCCGGCAGTATGGGTCAAAGTGCCACTGGTGGCGGTGATCGTCAGCGGATAATTTCCTTGAGCGGTCGAGGAGCTGGTGGAAATGCTCAGTGTGCTAGAGCCGGAGGTGGAGATGGACGCGGGACTAAAGGAAGCAGTCGCGCCGACAGGCAGTCCGCTGATGGCGAGCGAGACGGTGCCGGTAAAGCCAGTGCCGGCGGTGACAGTAGCGGTGAAAGAGGTTTGGCTGCCCTGCACCACGGTTTGCGAGGAGGGCGAGGTGGAAAGCGAGAAGTCGGGCCGCACGTTAATGGTGCGGGTCGGGGGATTGGGGTCGGTAAGACCGGCGTTGTCGGTGACTGTAAAGGTGGTGACGTAGGTACCCGGAGTGGCGTAAGTGACGCTGCCTGGATTGGCAAGGCCGCTGAAGTTGGGATTGCCGCCGGGGAAAGACCAGTAGTAGGCGCTGATGGTGCCGTCGGGATCGCTGCCGCTGCCGGAATAGGAGACGGACTGGCCGGCGGAGATGGTGACGTTCGAGGGAGGACTGGTGATGGTGCCGGTAGGTGGCACATCGTTAGCCGTAGAAACCTGAACCATTGTGGCGACGGAAGGAACGCCGGCATTGTTGAGAATGAAGAGCATGTAGTAGCCCGGGGGAGCGATGTTGCCACTCGGTGGGCCAGTGACATTGAGGAGACCTGCACCTGAGGTGAAGGAAAGACCGACGTAGCGCTGGTCCATGTCGAAGGCGTGAGTGACGGCGCCGTTGCGCATCAGGACGACCCTGGAGACGTTGGCGGCGTCGGGAGTTTGCACCTGGAACGACGCCGCCATAGCCGATAACGGAGGAAGAGGTGCCGGTGATGGTGGGACGCGTGGCCTGAGTGCCGTCGGCGTTAAAAAGATACGCAGGCGAATAGATTTCCATGTGCGTTTCGTACGTGCCGCGCTGCGGGTTGCCGCCCGCAACCCAGACAGTGCCATCTGGGAGAAGCAAGCTGACGGAGTGATAGAGGCGCGCGTAAACCTCAGCGCCTGCGGGACTGAAGGTGTTGAAACCGGGATCGTAGAGGTCAGCGTTGAGGCTGGCGGTGTTGTTGTCTTCGTCGTTGAGGGAGCCGCCGAGAGCGAGGACTTTGCCGTTGGGCAGAATGGTGGCATTCATTTCGATGCGCGGTTGCGACATGTTCGGACCGTAGGCCCATTTCGGCGTGGCCGCGGAGAGGTCAATGATTTCGGTGGTGTTGGTGGAAGGGTTGCCACCGCCCATAATCATCACTTTGGGCGTGTAGTTGTTGGCGGGAGTCAGGGGGAGGAGCACGGAGGAGCCATAAGTGCGCGTGCCGGTGTAATTTGTGAAGGCAACGTTGGTGGTCCAAGTGTGAGTCGCGGGATTGAAAAGGCTGGAACCAGTGGTCGAGCCCGAGTAAAAGACGTTGCCGTTGGGGAGCAGGTGCATGCGTGGGTAAAGAGGCGGGGTCCACGGGGCGGAGAAGGCGGCGCTCCAGCCGGAGCTAGCGCTGTAGAACTCAACGAAGGTATTGGTGCCGCCGGTTTCGTCGAGGCCGGAGAAAACCATAACACGACCGTCGCTGAGAACAGTGCCGGTGGGATACCATCGGCCGTGAGCCATGGATTGCTGGTCGGCGAAGGTGTTGGTGGCGGGGTCGTAGGTGGAGGTACGCAATTCGCCGTGGAAGGGATCGTACTGCAACGTGCCGCCCATCACGAAGGGACGGCCATTAGGAAGGACGACCATGCCATTGCAGAACATGTCCCAAGCGACGGGTTGCGTCGTGATGGTGCCAGCCTGGGGATCCCAAAGAGCGGCCTGGAAATTCGTGTTGCCGGCGACGTTGCCGGAGCCCGAGACGATCAACACTTTTCCGTTGTGGAGCAGCGCGACATGGACCGGATTTATGGGCATCGTGTAGGAAAGGGTCTGCCATCCCCCCTGACCAGACGACTGCGCGAGGGCCGTGGGCGCGAGATGTGCCAGTGTCAGTAGGAAGACGAAGACGCGCGCAAACAGATGGCCGGGAAATCTGTTCATTTGGAGTCTCCATAAGAAAGTTCCAGCACGTACGGATGGAGCCTTGTGGAGTCCTTGGCAATTCAAGTTCCAATCGAAGCTGACGGCTCGCCTATACTTTATTGAATCTAAAAAACTTAGGATGTGCCAACAGTTTGGGGACGCGCACGTTTTGACTGTAGGTGAAGCCCAATGGTATAGAGAGGAAGTTTTTGGTGCTTCGCTTCCACCGATCCCACCTGGTTGTGTCCCAGCGGTCCAGAGTCACCGGATCTGACCATTATGCTAACCGTCTACCTCGCAAACAGTCTCAGCCTCCGCTGCAGGTATGCGATATGAACTGTTCTACTCCGCAAAAAAGGCCTCGAATTCGAAAGGCGCCTGACCTATATGCTAGGGTAGGCCGGAATCCCCGAACAATTGAGCAGGGGGGTTTGGACAACGCGAGCAAACCGGCCAGGAACTAGGAGGAGCTGACTGACAGATCGTTGAGACCTGACGGGCCACGACGCCACTGGTCCAGACGGGTTGATGGATTCCATCAGAAAATCCTCAAACCAGCTAGATAAGATGATAAGAAAAATCCTCGCAGGTCTGATTTGTGCCGCGGTACTGTCTGGCATTTTGGTGGCCGGGCTTGTGCCGTTCCATCGACCCCGTAATGCCGTGACGTGGATTGAAAACAAGAATGGTCTGCGTTTTGGCGGATATGCAACGATTTTGAGTTCCGATGCATTTCAAACACCAGCCGCGCAAGATGAGCCGTCGTGCAGCCTTGAGATTTGGTTGCAACCCGGCTCGACGAGCGCATCGACTACAATCCTCGCGTTTTCCACGCCGGAGAATCCGCTGCAGTTCGTAGTGCACCAGTATCGTGGAAGTCTGATACTCAAGCGCCAAGTTCAGGATAAGCAGAGCCGAACTCAGACAATCGGTATTGATGGAGTGTTCCGCCAGATCAAGCCTGTATTTGTATCCATAACCTCAGGCGCGCAAAAAACCTCGATGTACGTTAACGGGACTCTGGCGAAATCATTTCCTGAGGTTCGGCTTGGCAAGGATTGCACCGGTCAACTTGTAATCGGCACATCTCCCGTCGGAAATGCGCGGTGGTCCGGCCAGTTATTGGGTCTCGCGATTTATCAAATGGAGCTCACTCCGGCGCAGGTGCTCCAACACTTTGGAACCTGGACGACCCAGGGGCGGCCAGAGATCTCCGAAAGCGAGGATGCGACGGCGGTCTATTTATTTGATGAACGCGCCGGAATCATCGTTCACAACTCCATCCAACCCAGAATCGATCTATTTATCCCGGAGCGCTACTCACTCTTGCATCAGAAACTTCTGGAGCCTTTCTGGAAGGAATATAAGCCTGGAAGGAGCTATTGGAGCGATGTCGTTGAAAACATCGCCGGGTTTATTCCTATGGGGTTCTTTTTTGTCGCGTACTGGTCATCGGTGCGGCCGATCAAGCATCCTACTTTGACCACCGTTGCGCTGGGATTTGCTGTCAGTCTGACGATTGAAGTTCTGCAGTCACACATTCCTGAGCGATCCTCCGGCACAACCGATCTTTTCACAAATACACTCGGAACTTTTCTTGGCGTCAAGCTATACGCTTCGAAAACCGGGCGATCCCTACTCGCAAATATCTATTAATCGCTGCAGCTACGGGTGCGCGCCGGGCGTCGCTCTGGTCATTAATTCCACGAATTCCTGATAGAATCGTCCGTTGTCGAGATTGAGCTGCACCACTACGCGCGGCTCCCCGGCGCCTGGCTGGCGTCCGGGCCTCCAAACGAGAGTGTCGCCGTATGACGCGCCGTGATCGATCGACACGTCGAAGTAAAGACTGGCGGTCATCTTGATAATCGTCGGGTCGAGCCACGCGACCGCCGCCAATTCGTCCCACAGAAATCCTTCGCGCGCATATTTCGCCACGTACTGCGCGGCAGGCGTGGTCCCCTTAGCAATCTGAGCGATCAAGTTCTTGTCCATGCGCGTCCTCACGGAAATGTCCACGGTGGTCACGTTAATCAGCGCCCATGGAGCGTGCAGGACGAGATATGCCGCTTCCGGATCCATCCACAGATTAAATTCCCTTCGCGGCGTCGTGGAGAATTCAGGATCGTCTGTCACCGGAGCAATGCTCCCGCCCCTCAGGATCAGTTCCTTCGCGAGCGCGGCAAATTGCGGGTCAATCGCCTGCGCCACCGCCAGATTCGTCAGCGGCCCGCCTTCGTAGATTGTCACCTGATGTGGAAACTGGCGTACCGTACGAATCAGAAAATGCGCCGCATCCTCGTTCGCAGGCTTCGTCGCTGGAGCCCCCTCGGGCATCGGCAAAATCTCATACGGCCCATGAACCGGGTGACCGAAATTCCACGCGCCCTGATAAATTACTTGGCCATAGAGCGTTTGCCAGCGCGCCGTAGTCTCCTTGCTGTTTACCAGCGGAAAGACCGCGCCCGGCACCACCGGAATGTCCGTGCGCCCGACGATTTCGAGGAGCCGCAGCGTGTGTTGTACTTCCTCATCGCGCCATGCGTCACCGGTGACCACGGTGATGCCCAAAACCTCCGTGTGCGGTGAATTCACCAGCGCGAGGATTGCCTGCATGTCTGTTCCTCCAGGCCCAGCGCAATCCTGGTCAATAATCACCTTGCGTTTTTCCTGGGCCGTGAGCGGAGAAGTAACTCCGGCAACGAGTATCAGCAGCGCAAGCAAATGCCGGCGACGACCGTTCCTCATGGATGATTTCCTCAACACGGATTCTATAGCGATTCAGACAGTATTACTCCCGCCAAGTACAACAAGAGCTTGGTGGGAGTTCCGCCGGCAGTATCAAGGCACCGCAGCGCTAGTCTCTCACAGCACAGCGGACGTCCCTTGGGTATATCCCCTCGTATCGTTGTGTCCCTCTCCGCTGCCCCCAGCAGCCGGCAGAAAACCCTCCGGTACTTGATAATTCTCGCGCGCGCATGCTTGACCGCGCCACGTCGCCGCTCAGAGCTTAGAAGATTTCTTCTGAGACGTTCTTCAGAACTTGCTTCTCCAGCGACTGCTCCGGCAACAACCACTTGAAGCACGGAGACTGGGAATACCGATTGCCGAACTGATCCGCGAGGTAGGCGTATCGGAACAGATCTTCTACCTGCATAAGAAGAAATATAGTGACCTGGAGATCGATCAGATCCGGCAGCTGAAGATAGCGGAAGAGAACATGATTGAAGCGCATTGCAGCCGATCTGATGCTGCAGGGCGTGCTCGGGAAAAAATTCTAAAGCCCTCTGGACTATTTGACCGAATGCTACTGGATCAGCGAGGGCAGGGCTTGCCGAGTCGCGCGCCAGAACCGTGGGACGTATCGTTATGGCGGCCAAAAGAATCCGTGGACGGCGCTGCGCATGCGCACTAGTGAGATCGCAGAAGCAAGGATGCGCTACGGATATTGCAAGATCCGGTTGCTCCTGAACCGGGAGTGCTGGGGAATGGAGAGACCTGGTGTAGCGTAGGTGGTAAGGAACGACGACGTCAGGTGGCGGAGCACCCACGGCTGAGGATTTCGAGCAAACGAGGCGAATTGAGCCTGCTGTTTGGACTTTTTGCGTGACAGTTGGACCGATCGGTCGCGGTTTCGGGCGCTGACGATCGTGCTCGTATCCACCTGACTGAGAAAGTCCGGCATAAGCATCTTAGGTGTTTACATGATTGCGAGTGATAAATTCCTGCTCATTATGGGCAAAGTTTTGGATTTTATCCCGAGTATTGCGTCGCAACGATAGTCTCGGAATGAGACTAACAAGAGACAAAGGCCGATTTATGAGGTAGATGCCCGATTTCCCGCGTGTAATGATTAACGCACGGCCTGGAAGTAGTCCTGCAGGAAGAACACCGCCTGGTGTAGACCACTTTGGCGCGAAGTTCCAACGTTGTTCGAAAGCCCGGCGTCGGTCATAGGACTCTTAGTTCCTGCCCTTCGTTCTGTGGAAAAAGGACGAATCGTCCTTGACTTCGTCGCTACTTGGATATTCTCGCTAGCAATGATTTTGTGACGGATCAAGGAACAAATAACTTGCAATTCTATAAGCGGCCACATGTCGAAACTTTGTCTTAAGGGAGTGAATATCATCCCGTCGGAAGAAGTTCACACCATCCGCTGCTGGCGTCGACGTTGGACTAGTCGAACATTGCGCGGCGCGATACTAATGACAGTACTCCTGACCGTCACGTGTTCGGTCGGCGCGCAAGTGAACGTCACAACTTATCAGTACAACAACCAGCGGACCGGGGTGAATAGTAACGAAACAATTCTCACCCCTTCGAATGTCAACTCCACCAATTTCGGAAAGCTATTTTCACAACCAGTAGATGGCTACGTCTACGCCCAACCACTGTACGTAGCCAATCTGACTATCAATGGAGCAGTCCACAACATCGTCTTCGTTGCCACCGAGCATGACAGTGTGTATGCCTTCGACGCGGACTCCAATACGGGCGCGAACGGTCAGCCGCTCTGGCAAACCAGCTTCCTCTCCCCTGGTGTGACGACCGTCCCCAGCACCAGTCTCCCCAATATTTATACTGACATAATCCCGGAAATCGGTATCACCAGCACACCCGTGATCGACCTCACTACGAATACTTTGTACGTGGTGGCCGAAACGTTCGAAAATAACGGCACGAGCTATGTGAAGAAACTTCACGCGCTGGACATCGCGACTGGAGCGGAGAAGCCCGGGAGTCCGATCGCGATTTCTGCTTCGGTAACCGTGCCTGGACAGAGTGCTGTGCCATTTTACACGGAGGGGGAAAACCAGCGCACGGGTCTCCTACTCTATAACGGTGTCGTCTATGCTGCTTTCGGCGCTCACGGGGACGGGACAGACAGCATCCGTGGCTGGATTCTTGGGTATTCGTATAACGGGTCGAGTTTCTCGCAAGTGTTCGTATTTTGCACCGAGCCTTCATCTGTTGGTGGATGGGGAGGCGGCATCTGGATGAGTGGCCAGGGCCTGTTGATGGACACGGGTTCCAATTTATTCGTGGCGGTCGGAAATGGGGAGTTTGACACGACGATCACGCCGCCAGTGAACTATGGCGACTCAATCCTGCGGATCGATTTGTCGAAGGGTCCAACGGTGCAGGACTACTTCGCTCCGTGGAATCAGGGTACTCTGGCCGGAGAGGACGAGGATGTGGGTTCCGGGGGAATCGCACTTCTCCCCACCCAAGCCGGGTCGAATCCTAATTTGCTCGTGCAGGCAGGAAAAATTGGCACCATCTACGTAGTCAACCGTGATAACGGCAAGATGGGCCATTTCAACTCGTCGACTGACAATATCGCGCAGGAAATTGTTTTTGGAGTGCAAGCACTCTTCAGTTCTCCGGTTTATTTCAATGGGAAGGTCTATTTCTCGGGCATCGGCGACGTCATAAAAGCTTTCACAGTTGCGAATGGAATGCTTTCGACTTCACCGACCGATCAGGGCAGCGACGCTTTTGGCTTTCCCGGAGCGGTGCCAACAATTTCTGCCAACGGGACTTCGAACGGGATTCTGTGGGCATTGAACTCCCATGCGTTCAGCAACAGTGGACCCGGAGGTCCAGCCGTGCTGTACGCCTACAACGCCAGCGACTTAGCAGCGGGTGCCATCTACAACTCGAATCAGAACAGCGCGCGGGACAATCCGGGGGGTGCGATTAAGTTTGCAGTCCCGATCGTGACCAACGGGAAAGTGTATGTAGGTGCAGAAGGGCAATTAAGCGTTTATGGCGAATTGGGTTCGGGCCCTCCGCAGGTAGCGGCACCTCAGATTAGTCCGACATCAGAAACATTCACCGGTTCAGTGACGGTGTCAATGACCGATTCGACGCCGGGAGCCACTATTTCCTACACAACGGATGGAAGCACACCTCCTGGCTCACCTACTTCGCAGACATATAGCGCACCCTTCGCAGTAACGACGACCACAGTCGTAAACGCGATTGGGACCGAGACAGGATTCACAAATAGCCCAATAACCAGCGCGACTTACACTCTGCAGAGTTCGCCATCGATCACGAGCCTGTCTCCGACTTCTGGGTCGGTAGGGACGGCTGTGACGATTACAGGGACGAACTTCGGGTCCACGCAGGGGACGAGCACAGTCACGTTCAACGGAACGGCAGCGACAGTAACGAGCTGGAGTGCGACGAGCATTGCGACATCCGTGCCTAGTGGAGCGACGACGGGGAATGTGGTGGTGAAGGTAGGTGGGGTGGCCAGCAATGGCGTGAGCTTCACGGTGTCATCAGCACCGAGCATCACGAGCCTGTCTCCGACCTCCGGGCCGGTAGGGACGGCGGTGACGATTACAGGGACGAACTTCGGGTCCACGCAGGGGACAAGCACAGTCACGTTCAACGGAACGGCAGCGACAGTAACGAGCTGGAGTGCGACGAGCATTGCGACATCCGTGCCTAGTGGAGCGACGACGGGGAATGTGGTGGTGAAGGTAGGTGGGGTGGCCAGCAACGGCGTGAGCTTCACGGTAAGTTCAGGAGGAGGGGGTGGCGGAGCGACTTGGGGAACGATGGACGAGTGGCTTCAGATGAACACGTCCTCACCAGGTACTGTGCTGACGACCAGCATCCTTAGCGCGGGGACGGTCGGTGCCTCCATGGCGTGGAACCTGAGCCCGAATCCTATTACCGGGTTTACTGTTGCGGCCAGTCAGGGCGGCATGGGTGGTTCGATCACAGTTGCGGGCACGACTTATCCGGTGGGGACTACAACGCAATCTATGTCATTCGACCACGGGCAGAGCCTTCCAAGGACGGTTGAGGCAATCCCGACGGTTACGGGATTCTCAACAGTCGTCGCCAATGGTTTTATCACGTTCGGTCCACCCAATGCCGGGTTCGGTGCCGCAAACTTTGATTACGTGCTTCTTAGTGACGCGAACGGTCATTACGCTGATTTGCAGCTTAACAACGGCAACGCCGATGGCGCGGGCAGCTGCTACTGTGTGAGGATCGAAACGGATGGCAATGGGATACTCCACAGCAACAACACGGCAATTACTCCCGGGCACCGGTACTCGTATTCACTGCTGTTTGACGAAGTGGGAGGGACGTCTAAACTGGCGCTGTATGACCCGAGCAACGGCTTCGCGCAAGTTGGCTCGACAATGACGGTCGCGCAGAAGACCGGAAGCACTTTCGCATTTATGGAATTGGGAAACAGTGGGGGAGGCACGGCCAGTGGGTACACGTCGTATTTTGAGGACACGATGCTCGACTGGACCAATCACGTTTTTCCGAATGTTCCGCAAACGGGAGTTACCCCACCGAGCATCACGAGCCTGTCTCCGACCTCTGGGCCGGTAGGGACGGCGGTGACGATTACAGGGGCGAACTTTGGGTCCACGCAGGGGACGAGCACAGTCACGTTCAACGGAACGGCAGCGACAGTAACGAGCTGGAGTGCGACGAGCATTGCGACGTCTGTGCCTAGTGGAGCGACGACGGGGAATGTGGTGGTGAAGGTAGGTGGGGTGGCCAGCAATGGCGTGAGCTTCACGGTGTCATCAGCACCGAGCATCACGAGCCTGTCTCCGACCTCCGGGCCGGTAGGGACGGCGGTGACGATTACAGGGACGAACTTCGGGTCCACGCAGGGGACAAGCACAGTCACGTTCAACGGAACGGCAGCGACAGTAACGAGCTGGAGTGCGACGAGCATTGCGACATCTGTGCCTAGTGGAGCGACGACGGGGAATGTGGTGGTGAAGGTAGGCGGGGTGGCCAGCAACGGCGTGAGCTTCACGGTGTCATCAGCACCGAGCATCACGAGCCTGTCTCCGACCTCCGGGCCGGTAGGGACGGCGGTGACGATCACAGGGACGAACTTCGGGTCCACGCAGGGGACGAGCACAGTCACGTTCAACGGAACGGCAGCGACAGTAACGAGCTGGAGTGCGACGAGCATTGCGACATCTGTGCCTAGTGGAGCGACGACGGGGAATGTGGTGGTGAAGGTAGGCGGAGTGGCCAGCAACGGCGTGAGCTTCACGGTGTCATCAGCACCGAGCATCACGAGCCTGTCTCCGACTTCTGGGCCGGTGGGGACGGCGGTGACGATTACAGGGACGAACTTCGGGTCCACGCAGGGGACAAGCACAGTCACGTTCAACGGAACGGCAGCGACAGTAACGAGCTGGAGTGCGACGAGCATTGCGACGTCCGTGCCTAGTGGAGCGACGACGGGGAATGTGGTGGTGACTGTTGGCGGAGTCGCCAGCAACGGCGTGAGCTTCACGGTGTCATCAGCACCGAGCATCACGAGCCTGTCTCCGACTTCTGGGCCGGTGGGGACGGCGGTGACGATTACAGGGACGAACTTCGGGTCCACGCAGGGGACAAGCACAGTCACGTTCAACGGAACGGCAGCGACAGTAACGAGCTGGAGTGCGACGAGCATTGCGACGTCCGTGCCTAGTGGAGCGACGACGGGGAATGTGGTGGTGACTGTTGGCGGAGTCGCCAGCAACGGCGTGAGCTTCACGGTGTCATCAGCACCGAGCATCACGAGCCTATCTCCGACTTCTGGGCCGGTGGGGACGGCGGTGACGATTACAGGGACGAACTTCGGGTCCACGCAGGGGACAAGCACAGTCACGTTCAACGGAACGGCAGCGACAGTAACGAGCTGGAGTGCGACGAGCATTGCGACGTCTGTGCCTAGTGGAGCGACGACGGGGAATGTGGTGGTGAAGGTAGGTGGGGTGGCCAGCAACGGCGTGAGCTTCACGGTAAGTTCGGGAGGAGGGGGTGGCGGGGCGACCTGGGGAGCGATGGACGAGTGGCTTCAGATGAACACGTCCTCACCAGGTACTGTGCTGACGACCAGCATCCTTAGCGCGGGGACGGTCGGTGCCTCCATGGCGTGGAACCTGAGCCCGAATCCTATTACCGGGTTTACTGTTGCGGCCAGTCAGGGCGGCATGGGTGGTTCGATCACAGTTGCGGGCACGACTTATCCGGTGGGGACTACAACGCAATCTATGTCATTCGACCACGGGCAGAGCCTTCCAAGGACGGTTGAGGCAATCCCGACGGTTACGGGATTCTCAACAGTCGTCGCCAATGGTTTTATCACGTTCGGTCCACCCAATGCCGGGTTCGGTGCCGCAAACTTTGATTACGTGCTTCTTAGTGACGCGAACGGTCATTACGCTGATTTGCAGCTTAACAACGGCAACGCCGATGGCGCGGGCAGCTGCTACTGTGTGAGGATCGAAACGGATGGCAATGGGATACTCCACAGCAACAACACGGCAATTACTCCCGGGCACCGGTACTCGTATTCACTGCTGTTTGACGAAGTGGGAGGGACGTCTAAACTGGCGCTGTATGACCCGAGCAACGGCTTCGCGCAAGTTGGCTCGACAATGACGGTCGCGCAGAAGACCGGAAGCACTTTCGCATTTATGGAATTGGGAAACAGTGGGGGAGGCACGGCCAGTGGGTACACGTCGTATTTTGAGGACACGATGCTCGACTGGACCAATCACGTTTTTCCGAATGTTCCGCAAACAGGAGTTACCTCACCGAGCATCACGAGCCTGTCTCCGACCTCTGGGCCGGTAGGGACGGCGGTGACGATTACAGGGGCGAACTTCGGGTCCACGCAGGGGACAAGCACAGTCACGTTCAACGGAACGGCAGCGACAATAACGAGCTGGAGTGCGACGAGCATTGCGACGTCTGTGCCTAGTGGAGCGACGACGGGGAATGTGGTGGTGAAGGTAGGTGGGGTGGCCAGCAACGGCGTGAGCTTCACGGTGTCATCAACACCGAGCATCACGAGCCTATCTCCGACTTCTGGGCCGGTGGGGACGGCGGTGACGATTACAGGGACGAACTTCGGGTCCACGCAGGGGACAAGCACAGTCACGTTCAACGGAACGGCAGCGACAGTAACGAGCTGGAGTGCGACGAGCATTGCGACATCTGTGCCTAGTGGAGCGACGACGGGGAATGTGGTGGTGAAGGTAGGTGGGGTGGCCAGCAACGGCGTGAGCTTCACGGTGTCATCAACACCGAGCATCACGAGCCTATCTCCGACTTCTGGGCCGGTGGGGACGGCGGTGACGATTACAGGGACGAACTTCGGGTCCACGCAGGGGACGAGCACAGTCACGTTCAACGGAACGGCAGCGACAGTAACGAGCTGGAGTGCGACGAGCATTGCGACATCCGTGCCTAGTGGAGCGACGACGGGGAATGTGGTGGTGACTGTTGGCGGAGTCGCCAGCAACGGCGTGAGCTTCACGGTGTCATCAGCACCGAGCATCACGAGCCTGTCTCCGACTTCTGGGCCGGTGGGGACGGCGGTGACGATTACAGGGACGAACTTCGGGTCCACGCAGGGGACAAGCACAGTCACGTTCAACGGAACGGCAGCGACAGTAACGAGCTGGAGTGCGACGAGCATTGCGACGTCCGTGCCTAGTGGAGCGACGACGGGGAATGTGGTGGTGACTGTTGGCGGAGTCGCCAGCAACGGCGTGAGCTTCACGGTGTCATCAGCACCGAGCATCACGAGCCTATCTCCGACTTCTGGGCCGGTGGGGACGGCGGTGACGATTACAGGGACGAACTTCGGGTCCACGCAGGGGACAAGCACAGTCACGTTCAACGGAACGGCAGCGACAATAACGAGCTGGAGTGCGACGAGCATTGCGACGTCTGTGCCTAGTGGAGCGACGACGGGGAATGTGGTGGTGAAGGTAGGTGGGGTGGCCAGCAACGGCGTGAGCTTCACGGTGTCATCAGCACCGAGCATCACGAGCCTATCTCCGACTTCTGGGCCGGTGGGGACGGCGGTGACGATTACAGGGACGAACTTCGGGTCCACGCAGGGGACAAGCAAAGTCACGTTCAACGGAACGGCAGCGACAATAACGAGCTGGAGTGCGACGAGCATTGCGACGTCCGTGCCTAGTGGAGCGACGACGGGGAATGTGGTGGTGAAGGTGGGTGGGAAGACCAGCAACGGCGTGAGCTTCACCGTATCATCAACACCGAGCATCACGAGCCTATCTCCGACTTCTGGGCCGGTGGGGACGGCGGTGACGATCACAGGGACGAACTTCGGGTCCACGCAGGGGACAAGCACAGTCACGTTCAACGGAACGGCAGCGACAGTAACGAGCTGGAGTGCGACGAGCATTGCGACGTCTGTGCCTAGTGGAGCGACGACGGGGAATGTGGTGGTGAAGGTAGGTGGGGTGGCCAGCAACGGCGTGAGCTTCACGGTAAGTTCGGGAGGAGGGGGTGGCGGGGCGACCTGGGGAGCGATGGACGAGTGGCTTCAGATGAACACGTCCTCACCGGGTACTGTGCTGACGACCAGCATCCTTAGCGCGGGGACGGTCGGTGCCTCCATGGCGTGGAACCTGAGCCCGAATCCTATTACCGGGTTTACCGTTGCGGCCAGTCAGGGCGGCATGGGTGGTTCGATCACAGTTGCGGGCACGACTTATCCGGTGGGGACTACAACGCAATCTATGTCATTCGACCACGGGCAGAGCCTTCCAAGGACGGTTGAGGCGATCCCGATGGTTACAGGATTCTCAACAGTCGTCGCCAATGGTTTTATCACGTTCGGTCCACCCAATGCCGGGTTCGGTGCCGCAAACTTTGATTACGTGCTTCTTAGTGACGCGAACGGTCATTACGCTGATTTGCAGCTTAACAACGGCAACGCCGATGGCGCGGGCGGCTGCTACTGTGTGAGGATCGAAACGGATGGCAATGGGATACTCCACAGCAACAACACGGCAATTATTCCCGGGCACCGGTACTCGTATTCACTGCTGTTTGACGAAGTGGGAGGGACGTCTAAACTGGCGTTGTATGACCCGAGCAACGGCTTCGCGCAAGTCGGTTCGACAATGACGGTCGCGCAGAAGACCGGAAGCACTTTCGCATTTATGGAATTGGGAAACAGTGGGGGAGGCACGGCCAGTGGGTACACGTCGTATTTTGAGGACACGATGCTCGACTGGACCAATCACGTTTTTCCGAATGTTCCGCTCACTGTGCCCTGAAAGACGGGTGTTCGAGTCGGTGATGTAACTCCGCGCAGTATCGGGTGCTTGCACTGCCGTCGGGCAATTCCTTCCTGACAGAGAAAAGAACGACCTACGCTCTGCCGATTGCTGCCGCGCCGGTTGTTGCAACCCAAGCGGAAGTAGTAAAACGGCGATTCCATGCGTAGCAGCTGACCCATCAAAGTGTTGTCGTCCCAGTGCGTCAGAGCAGGCCACCCGGAGAGCCGGAACTGTCTGGATATTGTCCCGAGGTGGATCAACTATGTAATCCGCTTACGCCCACAGCAGTCTGAGTGTAAACAAAAAGGGCTAAGGAAAGAGCCCCGTTATATTCTTTATATTCTTTGCCGAAAATTACTCTCTTTGTAACAGAAGTGCCCAATCGTTGGTATCAGGCGCTGTGGGAGAAGTCTAGGACGGTCCTGCGGCAGCCGGTAGGGCATTCCACTCGCCGGACTCCTTTGTCGTACTGAACGGAAATTGACCCGCTCGAGATCTTGTACCAGTTCTAGAGTCTAAATCACAGCCATGGGCTGGGCGGTACGTCTTCTCGGCTTAAGTGCAGCTCGCTCCAAACGTGGCAAAGTGGCTCCTCGCCTGAAGGTGTTGCGACCCGAAAAAGTTCATATCAACTCCGTCTTCTTTGTGTCTCTGTTGTCGCGGGGCTGGCGGCAGGATTCGACAATGAAGCAGTGGCTTCTCCAATTTCTGGGTTCCTCAGCAGGAGTGCGGGCAGCGGAGTTCTTCGTCGCGAACTACCAATGGAGGTGATGTTGAGCAGCCATAGAGGGCACGCCAGTAAAGGCCCTGCACCCCCGTTAGGATGCGCAGGGTGCAGTTACCCCACAACCGTACTCCTCGTCAATCCCTTAGATCAGCAGCTTGACCTGCTCGTGCCTGACTGCCCGCGCCGAACCACTGCCGGTAGCCCTCCATGATCGCCCCAGCCATCTCCCAAACCAGAACCTTATAGTAGAACCTCCGGTACGGTTTGAAGGCTAGCAGCCATCCTAGAGTTCTTCCTAGGAGTATGGTTGTCATCCTCACCATGCGAACGTAGCGCCGAGGGATTCCCCAAAGGGCAGGTCGCGTCGGAGTGATCAGAATCTCCCCGCGCCCATGGCCAAACCACCACGCAAGGAAATACTTTTTTGTGAGGCGATTCTCTGGCACCGGGTGATAGACAACGGCTGAGGGTTCGTACCCAAGCCGCTCTCCCGCCAAAAATAATCGTTGGCCAAACTCGGCGTCCTCATGGACTCGAGTTATTCGGTTGGCCTCAACCTTATCTTCAGAGGGAGAGCTCATTTCGCTCCCTTGGGGGCCCAGGTCGGTTCTAAAGACACCATGCCTCGTAAAGACTTCCTTTTGGAAAGCCATGTTCGCACCAACGGGAGAGAGGGTGAGTTCACCGGCCTCGTCACCTATGTCAAAGCTCACAAGAGCCCATCCCACTTTCTCGTACCCGCGGCCGAGCGACAGCCAGCGGGGCGGCGGGCAGGTCCACTTTCGAAATACGCGCCCCCCAACGCCAGCCCATTGACTGTTGTGAAGTGCCATTGTCAGATTGTGCAGCCAGTGCGGGTCAACGATGACGTCGTCATCCGTGAAGGCAAGCACTTCGCCCCTAGCTTCTCGAACCCCCGTGTTGAGGGCATACGATTTCCCCTGTTGTGGCTCAAAAATGTAACGGAAGCGATTCGGGTGTCGCCGACAGAAGTCCTCCACTACCTCACGAGTCTGATCGCTCGAATTGTTGTCCACTACCAGAACCTCCCACGTTACAGACTCGGGTAGGATTGAGCGGGCGACACTATCTAGCATATTCGCCAGGCTTTGGCAGCGGTTATATGTACACACGATAGCTGTGATGTTCATCGGTTTGCACCATCAGTTCCCTTGCCGATAATACTGCGCTTCAATCTTTCCTGAGTTCCTCCTGATCGCTAAGGCTCTTTTCACAGCCACGCTCGGCTTGAGCAATAACCTTAGTCCCTTCAAGCAAGCAGTCTTTAGCAGCGTTGTCCGGCTAAATGTGAAGTCTATTTCCCATAACGCAGTCTTATGCTGCTCCCAGAATTTCTTGTTCCTTAGCTGTTCGAAGAGGATGGCCACAATTGAGCGGTAGTAAGAATCCATGGAAAATGTCAACCGTTGCCTGAGTTGGATCTGACTTAGATACTTAGGCCCAAATCGGGCTAGATCACTCAACATCACAAGGTAAATGATTCCGAACTTTATACACCTTGACGTCTGCGAGTTGGGATGAATTCGCGTGTTACTATAGGACTTGGTGAACAAATCCGAAGTCCGAATGCTCTAGCAACTGGTAACATGCGGTCGTATCAGTATGCGGACTAGTGTTCGGGTAGAAAGCCTTACTAGGTCAACCCGATATAACAGCGGTGTCGGGGCCCCAAGCACACACAGACCGTCGAGCAATGTGTCGCGGCATATTTCACCGCACTTTATTACTTTCTGTCGTATTCAAGCCCGCGTACAGCACCTTCTGCCCGACGAGCAAATACGATCCCACCATGCCGACCGAGAGATTGGCTTCAGCGAACTCGACTATCCTCGTAAGACAATCAGCACCCGTTGCTAAGCATCGTAGGCCGCCAAGGGCCAGTGGGGGCCGGTCTTGCGCGCGATCTAACGGCATGGTTTCCGGGATCGATTTTGTCAGTGAAGGAAGCAGCGCGTGAGAGAGTTACCTTAGGGTGCCGGCATGTGGCGGCGTCCGCTCCGAATGTGCTCCGGGGGCCCCGCGCGCCGCGGCTCCCTGCGCGTTTTGGCGCCGTGGCCACCGGTAGCATGCCAGAATGGTGCCGGTTAGGTACCACACGTTGCGCATAGAGGAAAATCGGCGCGGCGCCCCGATTGAGCTCATCCATTGCAGCGTCCACCTCACCAACCTGCGAAGATGACCAAGTGGAACTCCGCCGAGAAGCCACCTCGCGTCGGAGGGGGGGCCCGATTCCGCAACCTCCAAGTAGCCGTACCGAAACCACCAATTCAGCACATACCTCTTCTTCATCCGGTACTCCGGCGCCGGGTGACGTACGACAGCGCAGGGCTCGTACCAAAGCCGCTCGCCACCGGCCAACAGCCGGTTCGCGAACTCGATGTCCTCGCGGCCTGGAAAGTTGCCGGAGCGACCGAGGTCGACTCGGAAACCGCCATACTTCTCGAACACTTTCTTGCGAAAGGCCATGTTTGCCCCGTAGGGTGGACGCGTAAGTGGCCCAGCTCCCGTGCCCGGGTCGAATGCCACAAACGGTCCCATGGTGTCGGGATCGTCGGTGGACAACCAGCTAGGAATCGGCTTCGGCCACACCGGGATGATACGTCCTCCGGCCCCTGCCCATTCTCCATCGTGCAGTGCTGAAGTTAGATTCCACAGCCAGCCAGGCTCAGCCATGGCGTCGTCGTCCGTGAACGCAAGAATCTCGCTCTGGCTCTCCCGAATTCCTGCGTTGAGGGCGTAGGATTTGCCCTGCCGTGGTTCAAACAGGTAGCGGAACCGGCCGGTGTACCGGCGGCAGAAGTCTTCTACCACCTCCCGAGTCTGGTCGTGCGAGTTGTTGTCCACCACCAGAACTTCCCATTCAACTGACTCGGGAAGCCTTGAGGCCGCAATGCTGTTCAGTGCGCTCACCAACTCCGAGCAGCGATTATACGTACACACGATGACAGTGATGTTCATCACTTGCACTATTTCCGCATAGTTGCTGACGCACGAAGCCAGCGATCGGGAAGCTGCTGGTGAGCGAACGCGTACGAGACGACATGAAGACGGCTGACGAAAGGATCTAACAATTGCGGAATGCGGGGACGAGGTTCATGCAAAAAGAGTAGTTCCCTCCCCCCATCCCTGTACGCAGTCATCTCAGTGAGTGAAGCGTCATCATCCGGCAGGATTATCACAAAATTATCCGGATCGAATCTACTAGCAGAGTGACCTATGAGCCTTTGATCCGTCAAAGATGGGCCGTCCTTCGCAGCGGTCCTACCTCTTTTATGGTTGAGGTAAGCGGCAAACTCCATCATACGACACGGGCTCGCAAACAGAAAACCCTCCTCCGCATTTCCTGTGCCGGTCTGATACTGCGCTTTGACACGCGGACTATTTCAGCTTTTTCGTAGATGACGTTCTTTCGCTCGAATACACGGAAAGCCGAAAGCGAGACGTCCAGAAACAGGACGCCAACCAGTAGGACCACTATGGCTATCTTGCTAGGAAAGAATCGTGAATCGGTCGACGTTCTGCACCGCGACTAGGTCCACTGCGCTAACCAATAGTCGCTAGACACACCGAGATAAAGGTAGGCGGTGAAAGTCGCCAAGCCACCAGTAGCTAATCCGTCCCACAGCGGCAACGGTCCCACCCTGTGTCGCAACTTCCGACGCCGAAAGATGTTGTCCTGGGGATACACTTGTGGCAACGCGCCAGAGCTCACGACCGGTCTTCGCATCGAGTGCAAAGAAGTTATCCTGCTGACTTCCGAACACAATCCCTCCCGCTGTACTCAGCAACCCACCTATGTGAAACGCAGGATTAAGGTACTCCCACTTCTGTTCACCGGTGAAGGCATCCAGCGCGCGAACGGCACCTTGGGGATTCACACCGGAATAGAATTGGAAGGACCCGCCAGGAAAAAGCTCTCCAGCATGATAATGAGACTTCCCTTTATAAAATACTCCACCCCACTCCAACGCGGGCACATAGAAATGGCCCGTCTGCGGACTGTAGGAAGGAGACTCCCAGTTCGTCGCTCCGCCAACCCCGGGATAAACGGTCGATTCTAGGCCGGTAAATTACGACTACTGCTGCCGCAGAATCTTGATCAGTAGGTACTGCGCCAGCAGGCGGTTTGCCAACGCGCTAGGATGCGCGTCCTGAGGACTCAGGATGTACTCGGATCGGTCCCTCTTGTAGCCCGGCAAAATATCTTCCACCGCATCGACCGGAATGCCCCTTTGTCGAAATCCGTCCCTTAGCTTTTCGTAAGTAGGTCGATCGGGCTCACCAACCATCGCCGGATATAAAATGACACGAAACTGGATGTCCGGGTACTGTGCTGTAAGCAGCTCTTGTGCGCGTTGAACTACAGCGAAATAAAGACGGATGTCATCGTCGTTTATGGAATAATCATGCGTCGAAAGAACTCGCCATATGGCCGATTTGGCCAACTGCCCCCTTATACGAAAGCCGAGGCCCTGGGCCAAGGCCAAGTCTTTACGATTCTCAAAATGCCCCTCTCGATGCACCCCTCCGTAGCGATCCAGCACGTAACGTGGCGCGTGTTCACGCCAACCGACCCGCCCTGCCACACGGTAAACATGAGTTGGTATTGCTACGTAGAATGCATACTGGGGTGTGGTGTCCACCACCCGGCGCACGATGCCATCTTCGATAGCCGCTAACATTTGGGCCGGGCTGTATCCTTGAAAACCGAAGTTGAAGGTGCGGTACCGTCCTCCAGACAGGTTGCCGACCTGAAACGGCAAGGTCTCGCCGTCCTTGAGGCCTTCGCCGAAAGTGAAGGAGCAGCCAAAGAATAGGGCCGTGCCAGCGAGGTCGCCCGTGCGATACGGGGGAGCAAGGCGAAGGCCATTAGAGTCTATCGTGTACGTGGTGTCGAAGAGCAGTCCAACGGGATGGTGAAACAATCCCGAAGCATTGGCTTTGATCGCGTGCGCCTGATGGGATTTAATCGGCGCCCATCCGAGCAGATCGTCGTGAACGTATAGCGGTGTCAGATAAATTGGGGGCGTGTATTCGTGGAGGGTAAGGTATGCCTCGGCCGCTGTTCCCAGGCTTACCATAATGGCAATGTTGAAGAAGATCGCGCGGAGCCATGACCCATTGACGAGAAAGATAGCCACGACGAGTCCCACCACCCATACAATCCCGATCCAGAAGAGCGGTGCGGGTGCGGCCTTCAGGATTAAAAGCGAAGCCGCACCAACACTAAAGGAAAGGGTCAGTAGGAGGGCAGGTTGCCGCACCCGCGGCTTCGTTGCAGGCTGTTGAACCGCGATTTCCGGCGGAGTTTTCATCACAACGTCAAACACCACATCGTCAGCCTCACATTTCGGCTGGGTTCTCAGAGGCCGAAGGTGAGGAGGTCGTGGCCGGCGGCAATCGTAACCATCTGCTTGCCATCGTGCAAAAAGGTGATAGGAGCCGCGACGATACGTCCACTTGTGGCAACGCGCCAGAGCTCACGACCGGTCTTCGCATCGAGTGCAAAGAAGTTATCCTGCTGACTTCCGAACACAATCCCTCCCGCTGTACTCAGCAACCCACCTATGTGAAACGCAGGATTAAGGTACTCCCACTTCTGTTCACCGGTGAAGGCATCCAGAGCGCGAACGGCACCTTGGGGATTCACACTGGAATAGAATTGGAAGGACCCGCCAGGGAAAAGCTCTCCAGCATGATAATGAGACTTCCCTTTATAAAATACTCCACCCCACTCCAACGCGGGCACATAGAAATAGCCCGTCTGCGGACTGTAGGAAGGAGACTCCCAGTTCGTCGCTCCACCAACACCAGGATAAACAGCCGTTCCTCGTTCTGTCGGAGATGCCCCGGGATTGACTATCGGGCGGCCTCTGTTGTCAATTCTCTCGGCCCATGTCTGTTGTGCAAATGACCGCGCCAGGCAAAAATGGCCCGTCTCGCGATCCAGTAGGTAGTAAAAACCATTTCGATTTGCCTGGGCCAGATAGCGCTGTCGTTTCCCTGCGATGTTTCGGTCTAGCAGTACAAAGATCTCGGTGGCATCCCAGTCGAATTGGTCATGCGGCATGAATTGAAAATACCAGCGGAGAGTTCCATGATCCGCATCCAGCGCTACAACGCTGTTGGTATAGAGGTTGTCTCCAGTGCGTGTGTCGCCATTGAAATTTGGACTCGGATTGCCGGTGGGCCAGTAGATCAGATTCGTTTGCGGATCGAAGGAACCGGTCACCCACGTCGGGCCACCACCTGTTGTCCAGGAATCGCCCTCCCAGCTGTCTGCGCCGGGTTGACCGGGCTGCGGAATAGTATAAAACCTCCATATCTGCTTTCCGGTCGCTGCATCCCGAGCGTCTACAAATCCGCGAATTCCGAATTCACCTCCCGCGACGCCGGTGACGACTAAGTTCTTTAGCGCCAACGGCGCAGCGGTGATGCTATAACCAGTCCTGTAATCCGCTATTTCAACATCCCAGCGAAGTTGTCCGGTTCCGATATCGAGAGCCACTAAGTGCGCATCCAGTGTGCCGAGAAAAAGCGTGTTGCCGAGTACAGCCAAACCACGGTTCGCGTAACCGCAGCACAGCGACAGATGGTCGGGCAGTTGTCGATCGTAAGCCCATATCAAAGCTCCCGTTTTGGCATCAAGCGCCTCGACACGATTGGGTGGCACAGTCACAAACATGAAGCCACCCACAACCAATGGGCTCGTCTCAACCGATGGCTGAGAAGTGCTAT
This sequence comes from uncultured Acidobacteriota bacterium, assembly GCA_963721825.1. Taxonomy (GTDB): domain Bacteria; phylum Acidobacteriota; class Terriglobia; order Acidiferrales; family UBA7541; genus Palsa-295. Next base: position 49,084 of record CAVRLE010000013.1, read on the forward strand.
ATTGGCGCATCCATAAAAGTCGCAGCCCAGCGGCATTGCCCGGCGTGATCTGGCTAATAGAGCTAAATCGATGACCATCGTATGAACCGGAGTACGTGATCCAGCGATCCGGGATCTGATTTGCGGCAAGAATGTCTTCATAGCGCACCGGGTCTAGCTTGCGGATCCCTGAGTCTAGAACTGAATTGATCGGAGCCTCTGCCCGCAACATCAGCGACTTTACGTAGGCCACCAGTCGCCACTTGTCGAGCCAGGGCAAAGCACTGGCCGGCATCGCAGTTCCGCGAACGCCCAACGAAGTAGTCCTAAAAATAGCCCAGTCACTACTGCCTTGCACCATTTCCCTATGCTGAAGGGCTGGCCCGCCTGCCCCTCCCGATCCGTTAGCACCGTGGCAGGTCGCACAGTGAGACCGAAAAAGTTCACTCCCGACCGCGACGTCCGCAGCGAAGGTATATGGGTTTCTAATTACGGCGTACGGGTTGGGCGTCGCAGCGAGCTCTGGCAAGTTAAAGTGGCTTCCAGGTCGGCCCATCCTGTAGAGATCCATCCATCCTATATCCGGAAGGGACCCAGTAGCTTTCAATCGCGCTATGATGAGCCCTTGACGAAACCGAGTAACAGAGCTCAGTGCCAGCACGGCTCCAAGGAACAATCCAACGGCGGCCCATTCCCAGCGGAATCGTAAATTTATGTTGAACATCGGAGCGCAAGTCTCCTCGTACTACAGAGAAAAAAGTAGCGCCACCGAGCAGCGGACGCCATCGCTCAGAGAATCTCTGACGTTTCGTCGGAACCACGCCGCAATTCCCGCGCCGGGCGTCTGTGGAGACACACAAATCCAACGAGCCCAATCAACAGCGATGCCCCACTCAAGATAATGCCCCAACGCTCGGGAGATCCCATGTCAAAGACGAGTCGCATGTCTTGTTTCCCAGGGATCAAAGACAGTTCTACCAGTCCATCGGCAGAAACGCCAACCGCCGCGTTTCGAGGGATTCCCCGGAGCCGGACGATCCTCCACAACGGAGAATAGAGCAGTCCGATTCGGAGGAGGGCTTCTCCTCTGCAGTCCGAGGATACGAATAACTCGCGCGGGCCTTTTCGATCAACGTTGAAGTTGCAATCACCATTGATTAATCCGGTCCGAATCGTGCCATCCCCAGATGTAGGCTCCACGTCATAAGAATCGGGCGTCGTACCGAGATTTCTTGCAAACCCTTGCAACTCCTGGAGTGAAACGTATGTCCTGTACATGGGATCGACGTCCTGCGTTGCATCAAACTCAGTAACCCTTGGATGGCGAAACGCCCGATCCATTCTCCACGTGCAAAATCCCCCCGCGATCATCCCAAAAGCCGCCAGAGCAATCACGAGACGCGACGGACGGCGGTGGGAGCCAGGGAGATCGAGGAGGCAGTTATCAAAGGCCATGGAGACCAACCCGGCCACGGCAACGGACAAAACCCCTCCAACCCGGAACGGGAACTGAATTACCGAACTTCCAGGGATAGCTTTCCAAATTGGAGCGCTAAACGGCAGCATGAAAAAAAAGGACACCGCAGCGATAAACAACAGCAGCGGCTCTCGAGTGCCTAGGCTGCTCTCTGCAATACGGCAATAGGCTAGGAAGCCCAGGGCGACGGTAAAGATTACTCCCAATAGCATTGTCGCCATAAAGTCGCGAACACTGGGAGGTGCGGGTCGCAGCTGAAACCCACTCAGGCGAATAATTGTTCGACCAAGATTCGGTATCAACGTGAGAGTTCCTAAAATCAGAGCTAGAGCCATACAGATCCGAATCCGGGGGACCGCGGCAGAATGCCAGATGTACCATCCAGCTGTCCCTGCGAAAAGAACAGCTCCTCCAATAGCGATAACAATAACGCGTGCCACTAGATTGCTTGAAGTTAAGTTCAGGAAGTACAAGCCGAACTGATATCCGGGAAGAACAGTTTCCATTTGGTGTAAGTCAAACAACCGCCGGTAGGCGAGGACGGGAACTAGGTAGATACCTGCCATCCCTGCGCCCAGGAGCTGTGCTAGGAAAACCAACTGGGCTCGCCTGTACAAAGAAGGCCCAGTTCGTTTTCCATGTAATATGGCGTATATCGTAAGGACCGGAGCAAACAGTATGGCAGAGAGCAAATTGCTTACCGCTAAAAGCGCAAGGATCCCGCTAAGAGCGAAAACTGCACTCCGCCTGTTGTACATTGATTCGCAAATTGAGAGTGCCGCAGGCATCCAGATGAAGGTACATAGTTCCCCGATGGCATTTCTGGAGTAAATCCCGTTCCCCAAATTGTAGGGCATCGACATGTACACGACTGCCGCTAGTGTCGCAGCCAAAGGACTGCTAAATTTCCGCAACCAAAACCAAGCGGCTAAACCCGCTGCGGCTAGTGCCACGCAAGAAAAAATCCCCAGCTCCCGACTTTCGCGATTCGCGGAAGGAAACGATGTGATTGGACGAAGCAGTGCTGTTAGGTAATAAGGGAGCGGGTACTGTACGAGAAAAATCGGACTGCCATAACCCTTATTCTCTTCTGCTAGCCATCTCGGATAACTTTCTCCGTCCCAGAATTGGCGACTGAAGTGATGCTGGTACTTCACGTGTGTGGGCGCATTATAGCCGGCTGGAAGGCCATAGAAGAGGCACGGAAGACACAACAGGACAGCTGTTAGGAGGATCAGCAGAAGCTGCACGCTGGTCTTCGATTCAAGCGGGACAAGGAATCCTCTCAATCGGGATGAGTCAACGGACCCAATATCCACCTTATCGGGACCACTTGGCATCTTTAAACACCCTCTCCGGAGCAGGCGATTCACTGTTCACAAACGACGTCGGAGGCGTTCGTATACTGCTCAACCATCTGATGAACAAATTCCAAAAGGATCCCGCTAGTCCGCGTCGATAAGCACGATGAATTGTACGCTGTAGACGCATACTGGTGGCCGAAATTCCGGGACGAACTCAGCACCTCCGGAAATCCGCTTTGGACCAATCAACCGGCAGATCAATGGTCCGATCCAGGCTTCGGGCATTCACAGTGATTACGTCGCACGAGTAGGGTGAAGTATCCAGAAACACGACGATTGCTCACGACGGAGCGCAAGTAAATTTCCGCGCTGAATTCAGAATCGTGCGTTTTGAGAATTAGATAGTATAGCGGTAAGCATAATTATAGCGTAAGAACCGGGGTAGCTCATTCTTATGCCACGCCATGGTCCGCGCTATTTCGCAGAAGCGCGCGCAAGGACGAGTGTTCACGCAGTAGCAAGGCGATACCTAGCGGAACTGGGGCCATGTAGATAGTTAACCAACCCAGTACACCGCAGCTCACAGCCAATTCTGGTGAAACCCCGAAAACCTGTACCAGGGCGGTGATAACGATAAGTTGCGGGGTTCCGCCTCCAGGCAGTTGGACGAGCGATCCGAGAAGACCGAATCCCATCAGAAGCAAAGCATCTCCCAGTGACATCCACCTCAGGTCACCAAAAGCATGAATGGTCTCGAAATAAGCGAACCCTACCGATAACCAGATCGCGAGGGACAGAACCGCAATCTGCGTCAGCGACCTTGCATCCCGAATGATATTCAAGTCAGCACTAAAAGTGCTAGTTACCTGAGCCGCTTTCTTGGCAAGGCCCGCCGACAGCGGTGAAAAAATCCGCTGCAGCACCCAGCTGAGCCTTTCCCCGTTCTTTGCAAGCAGGAGAACAATCACGGTGAAAAGTGTCATCAGTGCGATGAGCATGAAAGCTCCTCGATGAAATTCTTGGGCATAGGGCAAAGATCGCATCTTCGGGAAAGCAACAATTGCCGCTAGAACCAATACCCCCGCGGATGCGGAATCAAATATGCGCTCCAAGGTCAGCGCGGCCGTCTGCGATGAGATACTCAGGCCTTCTTTTCGCGCAATTAGATACGGGCGAATCAATTCTCCAGAACGCCCGAGAAGTGCTAGCCCGGTGAAACCAACAAAAGTCGGGCTAATCAGTCGTGCTGTCGACACGGCCTTGGAACGGCGCAGAAGTATGCTCCAGCGGACGGCTCGCAACAGAAGCCCAGTGTGGATGAGTGCGACTGCCGTCACGGCCCGTAACAAACTTATATATCGGACGTTTGCGAAGAAAACCGACCAATCGAATCTGCGCCAGGCGTTCATCTCGCGCGAAAGCAGAAGGACCAAAAGCACGAGCGCGATTGTGATTGCAAGCACGCGCTTATTCGCCAGAGAACGGACAAAGATCTGCTGTTGGATACTCACGGCATAACTACTGTGGCTGCTTCCATTAGTTTGCGCCGCCCGAAGTGCGGATCAGCCTCCGTAGTAATCTCGGTACCAGATTATGAATTCACGAAGTCCGTCTTCTATGGACGTGCGGGGGCTAAATCCAACGGTGTCAGCAAGCTCGTCCACATCGGCATAGGTGATAGGAACGTCCCCCGGTTGCATCGGCATGGGCACACGGATCGCTTTGCGGTTTGTGTAGCGCTCAATCAGCTCAATGAAATAGAGCAATTCCACTGGTCGGTGATTGCCAATATTGAAAATACGATAGGGCGCCCAACTCCGGTCCGGGCCAGGCATCGCTTCTTGCTGTGCCGCTGGCGTTGGAATGCACTCAATAAGGGGAACAACCCCATCAATGATATCGTCGATGAACGTAAAGTCTCGCTTCTGCTTGCCATGGTTGAATACTTCAATCGGTGTCCCCTCGAGAATCGACTTCGTGAAGAGAAACGGGGCCATATCAGGACGGCCCCATGGCCCATACACCGTAAAAAAGCGGAGCCCGGTTGTAGGCAAACAGTAAAGGTGGCCATAAACATGGGCCATCAATTCGTTTGCTTTCTTCGTGGCGGCATAAATGCTCACCGGGTGATCAACGCTGTCGCGTACGCTAAAGGGTAATTTAGTGTTGAATCCGTACACGGAGCTTGAGGAGGCGTATACGAGGTGTTTGCTGCCGAAGAGTCGGCAACACTCCAGAATGTTCAAAAAGCCAGAGACGTTGTTTTGTGTATATGCTCGAGGGTTCTCAAGCGAGTACCGGACTCCGGGCTGGGCGGCCAAATGAATCGTATAGTCGAACCGCTCCCGCGAATAGATTGCTTCAAGTGCGGTATGGTCGCAAATATCCAGGTGATGAAACTTAAATCGGACTGACGAACTCAATCGTTGAAGACGATCTCGCTTGAGCTTGACATCATAATAGTTACTGAGATTGTCGACCCCGGTAACGGCCCAGCCCAGACTAAGTAACCGACGGGATAGATGGAAACCGATAAATCCCGCAGCTCCTGTCACGCACACCGTCTGCATGGCGTCACCGTCCGATCGCTTCCTGCTGGTCCAACTTCTGAAAATCGAGATTCATCTGACTAATTGTCGCTTGGTGCTTTCCGGTACGTACCATGGGTATGGAATCCACGAATTCGACGTCTATTTCCATATCTGCTCCAACATATCTGCGCAGACCCTCGACGATTTCCCCGAAGAGTTGATCGTTGAAACGGTCAGCCTTCACAATTTTGACTGTCAAGTGCCGCAGCCGCGTCTGGATAATTTGAAACTGTCTGACGACATAATCGAAGTCCTTGAAGTAATGCATGAAGAAGGTGCCCGGCAAATAGTTGCCGTTAGCACCGACGATGACGGCTTGAGCGCGTCCCTCGATGCGGCCGATCCGCGGCAGCCCGCGACCGCACGGGCTCGGTGCGCGCGTGTCCATAGCTACCGCCAGATCACCGATCCGGTAACGAATAAACGGCGTGCAGCGATTGTTCAAATCAGTGATGATCACCTCGCCGAGTTCTCCCGGTTGTGCCGGGCGTCCTTCCTTTAGTATCTCCACGATGTAGTTCTCAGCCACCACAAGATGGCCATCGTGCCCGTCCGATTCATACGCAATGCCAGAGAACTCCCGACTCCCGTATTTGTCGAAGACGCGGCATCCGAAAGCGGCTTCTATAATCTCCCGGCTCTGGTCCGGCAGCGCCTGTGCCGATGAGATGATTCCTTTAGAGCTTACGCCTTGAAGCCCGCGGTGTTTGATGTAGTGCGCAAGAAAGTTAAATGATTCAGCGTAGCCGTCTATCAGCACAGGCTTAAACGACCTGAGCTTCGCCATTGAATCAGGCAGATTTCTGTCGGACATTTCGTATGCCGGTATAAAGAGCCGGCGGGTAAACAGCGCGTCTAGGCGCTCTCGGATGACCTGTCCCCAACTCATTCCTATGGTCTGGTGCCATAACCGGGCCTGGCGATCTCCAAACCGATAGCCGGTCCACTCCATGCTACGGAGAGTAGCGGCCCAGCGCATTTCCAATTGATACTTTTCTGCGTACAGGACAAATGGCTCGCCCGTCGATCCGCTCGTCGTGATCTTGAGCATCTTCTTCTTATCGTGGTTATCAGAGAGAAGATCGAAATAAAGATGCTTGCGGACCGTCTTTTTGTCCAAAAGCGGCAGCTTCTGCAAATCCTCGATGGTTCGTATGTTGGACGGAGTCAGCCCGAGCCGATCGAACAAATCCCGATAGTAACCGACGTGATAGTAAGCCTGGTGAACCAAATCTCTGAGTTTTCGCTCTTGAATGTCCCGTATTTGCTCTGGCGTCAACCATTGACTTTGCTTCAGCTGTTCATAGTAGATCCGAACATTTTGGGAGATCAGCCAGGCGTGTAGCGGCATCGTCCAAACGTATAGACCGAACAGCGCCCGGCGCCACCCAGACATCGTTTCCCTAGCAGGATCAAGTGCTCGTTGATTTAGCAAATATTCGTCTAGTATTGTGGTGCGTTGGTCGGAGATCCGGTATTCATAGACCGCCTTCACAACGTCGATCAGAACCTTGGACATCAAGAAAATTGGGGCTCGCGGGATAAAAGATCTTCCGACCAGACGACTCTCAAATAGGGTCTCGATCTCTCGGATGGTATAGCCCCTAGATTTGGCGGCCACCATAATCAGCGACTGGAAGTAATAATATCTAAGACGGTGTCTCAGAATATCTACCAGGACATCACGTCGGCAGATGATAAACCCAGATTTGTTGTCCCGAAGTCGCATGCCGAAACATGTGTTTAGGATTGCATTTAGTGTTTTGCTTAGAAAGTATCGAGAGTCGCGTAGACGCCCGACAGAACTTCGAAAGCCTTGAACGACATCCGCCCCACTGACGTGGAGTTCTCGGTACAGACGACAGACGTCTTCGGGCAAGTTCTGCAAGTCGGCGTCGATCAAGCACACCAAATCTCCGTGGGATGCCTCAAGCCCGGACTGCCACCCTGCGACCATGCCGCGATTCGTGTCATGGTGGACAGCGACAACGTTCGGGTGTTCCTGTGCCAATTGATCGACGAGTGCCCCGGTGCCATCCTTACTTCCGTCGTCCACAAGAACGACTTCTCCCGCGATGCTCCTCGTCTCGAAGGCGGTTCGCAGGCGGTTCACTAATTCGCGCAGATTACCTTCTTCGTTGTAGCAGGGTGCGATGACGGATAGCTCGCAAATCACGTGTTTTCCCTCCGAGTAGAAGTCATCCATTCGAAAGTGCGCCGGAGACCGTCTGAGAGCGGCACCCTCGTCTGCAGTTCAAAATGGCGGTCAAACTTCAGGGTGTTTGCCACACGTGAACTGCGGGCTGTAAAGTCAGCCGGACCGTACTCGCACTCCATCTTTACGCCGGTGATCTCCATCATGAGCTTAGTGAGGTGATTGATGCTTACAGCCGATCCGCTACCGACGTTGAACACGTTAAACTTGTCATCGCCAGTCATTGCAAGAAGGAGTGCCGAAATGACGTCGTCGACGTAAATGTAATCGAGCTCCTGATTTCCGTCTCCATGTATCATCGGTTTTTGGCCCTTGATCATCCGATCAAAGTTCTTAACAATGACCGATTTGTACCCCAGGCCGGCATACTGGCGAGGACCGTAGACAAAAAAAAGTCGCAAACACACTGCCGGGATTCCAGCCTGTATGTAGAAGTGGTGGCATAAATGCTCCCCGCTGAGCTTGGAGATCCCATAAACTGTGTGCGGAGAGGGTGTCTCATCCTCGGACATCGGCGGCGCGTTCATGCGACCGTATGCATAAAGCGAAGATGTGAATACTACTTTTTTCACGCCGGCGTCCACAGCGGCCTTAAGGAGTTCGTACGTGCCCATCACGTTTGCCTCCAGGACGCGGGCCGGAGAGTTGATCGACTGGTTATGCTTTTCGGCTGCGAGGTGAAAAATGAAGTCAACGCCGTTCAGTAGTTTTCGGAGTTGTTCGCTAGTTCCACTGCGCAATTCGAGTTTTTCGATTTGGATATGTGGATCGGAAAGGCTGAGGTTTTCCCGCCTTCCATAGTCCAAGCTATCAATGGCGAGAACGCGGGCCCGGCACCGCCTGAGGCTTTCTATCAGGTGGGAACCGATGAACCCGCATCCTCCAGTGACAACCACCTTCGCATTTTGAAGAGCCGTCACAGTGGCGATTTCACAGAAATGCACTCGACGCGTTTCATGAAGCACGACGACAATTGCCCAGTCACGGGCTACGCAACGGGTTTCTACTGTTCGTCGAAAGCTGTTGTCCTGACTGGCAAATCAGCGACTTATTCAAGAATATGTCAACCTCGACTGGGTCGAATCGTCCCATTTCAAGACGAAGGGGTCCCCGGAAACGCGGGTCTTTGGAAAGGCGATCTTCGAATTCAGCATTATATTGATTATCGACGTCTTCTTTGTTTTTTCCTTCTGCGATGTAGTGCGGAGCGGTGATGACCAAGTCACTCCACCCGGCTAAATCCATCACCTTTTGCCAATCGAGCGGTCCCTCCTCATACCGCCACAACCATTTCACATCAGGCAAATTGAACGTTGCACTGCGAGTTGATGCAACCCGCGCGACCCAAGGGTATTGGATCTGCGGTGGATTAAAGACCCTCGCGCCTCCCAAGTATGAAATCTTCGGCGCCTCGAGGCCGCAGCTATCGCCAATATCTCGAACTGGTCTCCAGTCCCATTGATCGACGCGAACCATAGCGCGCCAGGGAAGTGCGCCATTGAGAAGCCCGAGGTACACCGGATGGTTGTTCGGTAACACGACAGGGGTCACCAGCATGACTAGCTGACAGCAAAAAAGAGCGCCGGAAACTGCTACGGACACTCGAGAACGAGCCCATCCTGTCCTGTCCGCAAGCACGCCCACGGCGATGGCTAACGGTATAACCGCCGGTGTTATATGACGCAGTAAGTGGTTTGTACTGCATAATTGTGCAATAACGATCGGCCCTCCTGCACAGGCACAAGTACCAAGTGACACTCTCTGGAAGGAATCGAGAATCACCTCTTTCCTGATGACGACCTTTACGAATAATGTAATGAGAATCAAGAATATGAGAATGCTGACCCCATGTCCGAGCAGGCCCTGGACCACCGTGCTGAGCCAATGCAGCCATGTCGCGATGGAAGGTGGCCCCAAGGAGTCTCGAAAAAAACCACGTGCCGATTGTACGGTAAATGCTGCCGCTTTGATATTCAGCAGCCACCAAGGCGCGGCGAGTAAGAAGGCGATTAGACCTGTCTTCCACCGCGACGCTAGGTTCGGAATGCCGAGGCTTCGGTAACGAGATATGAGAAACCAAAACAAGAAGACAGGTAGCGCAATCGCTAGGAACGAGGCTTTGGACAAGAATCCAAGGCCAATTGCCAGTCCAAGGCCAATCCAGCTCTTGGGGTTTTTTGACTCGTCGCTCCAGCTCACGAAAAGGTAATAGAGCATTGCGGAGGTAGCTAAATATAAGGGAGCATCCGTGCTAAAAAAGATGCTCGCCGATACAACTTCCGGAGACAGTGCAAAGATTAGGACTGCAAATGCCCCAGCCACCTCGCTTCCGACGCGGCGTGCGGCACCGTATATAAACCACGAGCTCAAAATGAAGCATGCCAGTGACACCAATCGCGCGATCGTCGTGTGGAATCCGAGCAGTGCTAGGAATGGGAGAGCAAGCAGACGGTATGCCGGGTGGACGACCCTGGCTATTTATGAGGATCCTTCCTCCCAGTCTAAGTAGCATTCCCGCCCGAAGCCGCTGGACGTCGATTCCGACGTCGTTGAAGTACTGGGCCTCATCCCAATGGATGCCGTAGGGATGAGCGAGCGACCAGCGAATGGCCGCCAAAATAATCACGAGGACCGTGGCGGCGGCAAAGAAAGGCCAAAAGCTTTGTTCGGATCTGGGCTGTTCCATTGCTTTGGCAATCGCCTAATAAAGCGGCACGAGTGGGTACGGCACTACGGTCTCCATGGTTCGAAGACGTCCCCGTGCGGAGAGGAGCGGCTAGTAAGATTTCTGCATCGGTCTGATGCTGATATCCGTAACCTCAGCGGTGCGCGGAAGACTGAGGGCGGAGATTATCATAGTCGCAATGTCTTCCGGTTGCAGGAGAGATTCCGGGTGGTAGTCCTTTCTTTCACGCTGGTAGAGGGCCTCCTGCATCGGTGTTGCAGTGCGTCCCAGATACACCGTGAGTACCCGAATTCCTTTCGGATTAACCTCTTCACGTACGCTATCGGCAATCGCTTTCAAGGCGTGTTTTGTGGCGCTGTATTGCCCTATCTCCGGTCGTTTTGCCATCAGCCCGACGCTGGAGTTGACGAAAACGATCTGCCCACGCGCGGTTGTCAACATCGGCAGCAGACGCTGGGTTATAAGATAAGGTGCTCGGACGTTAGTCGCATATTGGTGGTCAAAGTCTTCAATGCGAGCGCATGCCATCGGGTCCTGATGAATCACGCCTGCACTGTGAATTAAAATGTCAAGCCTGTCGGCGTTTCTCTCCAGATACCGGAGCAGCGGTTTGAGGTTCTCTTCAACAGTTAGGTCGACTTGAAAGCTCGTTACTTGTGAAAACCGTTTAGCCGCTGCAACCGTCTCCTCTAGCGAGACCGGATCCCTTCCGACAACACATAACCGCGAGCTTTCACGCGCCAATGCCAATGCGATGGCCCGCCCGATCCCGCCGCTCGCCCCGGTCACAACGGCTAGAAGCCCGGCCAGGGGGCTGGACTTGCTGCTTTGATAGTTAGCCAGCACAGTCTTGTTGACAACTTTCAACTTCCCGTTCTTGCTGCTGTGTCCGGAGGGGGTTCGGAGAAGCCCGCATGAGCCAGTTCTCGCGCCAGTAGGAGTAGATCGCTCTCGGGCAAAGCCCATGATAATCGGATCGGCAGACTACTCCCTCAAGGACGATACAAGGAAATTTCATGTTCATCATCTTGCCAGTTCTATCGTCGATTGTATGGTTCACTCGGCGTAGCACCCTGTAAATTCCGCTGCAGTACGCCAGCATTTCAAAATCAAACAGGAGGCCACGGTTACGGTTCTGGGTATCGAGAGTGGCCATGATCTCTTCTTTACTCCGTACTTGGACCAGCTCGCCGGGCCGGAGATCAAGCGTTTCAGCGGGTGTCTTCTCCAACTTGCCCGCAATGAATGGATAGAGGACTCCGTGGCGTCTGGTCTGCACTTCGTTAAACAGGCTAACGATGATCGCACTGAGCACCCGAAAGATGCTGAGCACCATATCGAGAGATCGCTGAGCGCGGGAATCTCCTGCAAGCCCGCTCGCAAGATTGCCGGAGCGCAGCTCGCGAATGTATTGGCGGGGGTCCCACATCCTCATGTAAGAGCTGAACTTATATACTTCCGTCGCCTGACAGAAATAAACTGTCTCCCCTTGCGACCTCGTGGCATGACTCGCCGCTACGATACTATCAATCGAGCACGAGCCGCTCCCTCCAGCTAAGACCGCACGTCTGCAGCGTAAACTCTCCGCAAACGGAACATCGTTTTCGATGCGCTTGAGCCAGGCCTCCTTCCAGAAGATCAGACAGCCGGCTTCGCATTCACCATGTCCGGTTCCATCACACCGAACATTCTCAAGGTGTACTGAGTCCTTTACGCGACGAATGCTCCAACCAACGATGTACTGGCAAGTCTTATCGGCGCGCTTGGAAACCCGGAGCTTCTGCCCGCAGTATCGGAGCATCTCCGGCATGAATGGCATATTGTCCAGGCAGCCACGATCGTCGAGGGAAGCCAAAATTTCCGCCTCACTGCGGACTTCGACCCACTCCCCTGCCCGCAAATCCAAACTGCCGTATCGGCTTGCACAACCTTTGGGCATCACATCATCATCCGTAAAAGCGAGGACGTCCTCGCGCGTCTAATCGTTTGAATCCACCACCAAGGCTTCCCATGCGACAGAATTTGGTAGTGTCGAGGCCGCAAGGTTCTCCAGGCCTTCGACAAACTCTCCCAACGGTAATACGTGCACAGAATGATAGTGACCTTCATCGTGAGTCGCAATCTCTTCTTGGCCTACCACACAAAACGTTCTGAGCGTTTCTAGGTTATTCCTGGACACTCATTGTCGATCCTCTTTCTCATTCGCACCTTCTTCGGATCGAGATCTTCTGTCTCGGCGCACCTCCGTCTTCTCTTGGAAGCCGGGGAGGAACGAAGGGTCACGAGGAACGCCTCTGCCCTTTAAATGCTTCTCGACCGTAGCCTTCGGATTGAGCGCGGCGGTGGCCCAGTACGCCAAGAGCGCCCTGGCCAAACGAGTCCGGTCAAATCCCACACCTGCATCAGTCAGTTTCTTCTTGTGGTAGTTCCAGAACTTTTTGTCTCGGCTCCGTCTCCAACTCTTGGCCAGGAATTCGTAATATTCGGACAGCCGTCGATCCAAACAGGATTCATACTCTTGCTGAGTCAAATAATCCGGGCCGTGTGTTACCAGATCGTGCAGCCGACCGGCAATGAGGGTATTCATGTCGTAAGCGAACGAGGTGAGAGATCCTGACCGAACTCTCGTGAAGGTGAGAATTTGATGGACGAAACCGAAGTCACAAGTCCTCAGGAGGGCCAAGCATGCCTCAGAGTCAGCGTGCAGATTTGACTCGTTGTAGAAGGGATCGCGATTCCGAACGAGGCTAGCCCGATAAAGCAACGAGGTTCCTGTACCGAACACGTAAAGATTCTCGAGGTATAGCATGCGGCAGATCTCTCGACCAGGGACCAGCGTACTCGGACACGGCAGCCCCGCCCACATCACTTGACGTTCCTGTAGACCATACGCACCGACGATACCTACTGAAGGGTGCCGCTCTCCGACAGCAACCATGCGTTCTAAGCACTCCGGAAAAATCCAATCGTCCGCAAACACAATCTTGCAGTACCTGCTCGCTGCGGATACTTGACGCAACCCTACGTTGTGGTTAGGAACCGCCCGCAGGAACTGCTGATTTTCATGAACTCGGATCCGGGACTCTTTCGCAGCATACCGGCGCGCAATCGCTGCAGAGTCATCACTGCTGCAGTTGTTGACAATGACGCAGTCCCAATTCTGATACGTCTGGGCAACAATGCTTTCAATGCATTCGGCGAGATACTCCGCCCCGTTGTAAACGGGTACCACTACGCTTACCAAGGGTTGCGATGAGGTATTCATTCCGTCGTCCTTGCTAGGCCAAGGCCAAGGTCTCTTCCTCGACGGATGAACGGCCCCGTAATCCCCTAAGCAGATTAATGTAAAACGATTTCTGTCCCATGACGTACAGGAGCATCCCAACATAGACGCCGAGAAAGATGATCCCTCCGATTACTACTCTAAGCAAAGGAGACAGCATGTGGCCGCAGAACAATTGCAACGCAAAGGGGAGTACCGTAGCCACGACGGCTGAAAGCAGCGGCCGACTTAGTGTCAGAAAAACGTCTCGGACGGAAATCGCCGTCCCACGTACGCACCATACAATATGCGGTATGACCCACAACGCCATCGCCACCGAGTAGCCGAGAGCAACCCCCCTCGGTCCATACGGCAAGCCGATGACGTATCCGACGATCACGAGAGGGGCGATCACCAGCGCGATTTTCAAGCTTCGACCGACCATTCCAATCGAGAAGAGCAGCCACGAGAATGGATTGATCATCGCAAAAAACAAGATCGTCGGAGACAGGAGCCGAAAAATCGGAGCCGCCTCTTTCCACTTCGGACCCAAGAGTACGGAGATCGCATCGACTGCAAAGAGAGCACTGAGAATCGTGATCGGCAGAGTGAGCGCTAAGACCAGAGAGTAACCCTTCAGAAAATAGCTCCTGAGACGGTGGGGATCGTCCTGGACTCGCGAGAGGGCCGAAAACGCTACTCCGCCGACTGATGAATTGAGGTTGTCGGTGGGAATATTGCTGATCTGGTAGGCCCTCCCATAGATCCCCACCACGTCTGCTCCCCAAAAACGACCCAGAAGCACTTTCTCAAGATTATAGGCAACATAAACAACGAGTCCATTCAAAGTGATCGTGCCGCCAAAACGCATGAGCGAACGAATTCCCACCCGCTTCCGCGGCTTCCCCGGAATCCACGCTGTGCACACCCACAGTCCGATCGCAGTAACAAAAGGGCCGACTAGAGTCATCCCCACGAGGGCCCAATATCCGGCACCTCGGAGGGCCATGGCAATTCCAACGACGGTAGTTATCACCAAGCTGAGAATGTCTATCGCCGACAAGGCCGTAAAACGCATCTCACGTTGGAGAAGCGCACCGTGTTGCACACCTGCCGCATTGATTAGGAATCCCAGCGCCAAAACCACCGTCACCCAAAAGAGTCGAGGCTCGTGATAAAAACGTGCGACGTACGGTGCAACTCCCACCGCCAGAAGCGCGAGTATCGCGCCGACCAAAATGTTGATCCAAAAGAGCGTGGAAAGCTGCTCCTCGGTGATGCTGTGGCGCTGAACCGTTGCGGTCGAAAGTCCGAAATCTCTGAATAGATTTAGGACCCCAATGACAGCGGTAACCATACCCACTAATCCAAAATCTATCGGATTCAAGAGTCGGGCCAACACCATTAGGGAGCCTATACGAAGGAGAAAATTGGCCGCCTGGGCGCATACTTTGGCGAAACCACCGCGGATCGTTCGGTGCTTTAGATCCATTGTGGCTACCTCCCACCGCTTGCGGAGATGCCGGCCGCCGGCGTTACCGACTGTAACAGCTCGAGCGAACTGCGAAGTTCATGATTCAAATCGCCATTCCTCAAATCACACCACTATCTTCCGGCAGTGGAAAGCCTCGGCGTAACCGCTGGGGGCGTTACATTCCATCCCGCGCAACCGCATCACGGACAGGAACGTCTCCTGCTGAAACCAGCGCTTGGTGTGCTGTGAGCGAAAGGCATCCATGATGTAACGAACTTTCTTCTGATAGGTCTCCGGCTCGAGTGGAATGAACGTGTTCGGCTGGCCTACGTCACCGTCATATTTCGGGATCTCGTACTCCAGGATCAAGTGGTCGCGAAACGTATTCCAAGTCAACTCCGCTACCTGGCGGTGGTCCTGATGCGCGTCCTTGCGATAGTGCGTAAAGATGAGATCCGGAGAAACTGTCTTTTTCAACTCCTCGAAGATCGTTTTCAACTCAGCGCCCACAAATGGCATGAATCCGTCTGGGAAGGTCTTCAGCAGCGGCCCTCTCAACGCGGACGGCCCCACGAACAGAGAAGCTGCGCGTCGCGCCTCTTCCTCGCGCACCCCAATCGCGCTGAACACCACCCAGTGAAACACGCAGCCTGGGTACTGTTCAGCTAGCCGGAGAATTGTGCCGCCACATCCAATTTCGATGTCATCGGCGTGGGAGCCTAGGCACAGAATCTCCAACTTCGCGCCTGCCCGAGGTTGGAAGTTCAGATGCATCATAGGCCGGCCGACATCATCTCCGACGGGTTCGAGATCGAATTCCCGCCTTGATTCCAGACTTTCCACGGCGCCGTTCCGCGGTTTAACTCCTCGAGGCGCTGCTTGTCCTTGAAAGTGTCCATGCACTGCCAGAAGCCCGCGTATTTGTAGGCCAATAAAGCCCGCTTCTTGATCAAGCGCTGAAATGGTTCCCGCACGAGCTCTTCACCGGGCTGAATGTATCGGAAGATTTCATTGCGCATCACGAAAAAGCCACCGTTGATCCAGATGTCGGTGTTCGTCAATGCGGAAATATCCGAAACCATCTTTTCCGAGTCGACGTGGACAATGTCAAAACTCGCGGTCGGCTGCACCAGCAGCAACGAAACGACAGCGCTGCTCTGACGAAATGTCTCCACCATGGCTGGGAGCGGTACATCGCTTAAGCCATCGCCATAGTTGGCTAGAAACATCTCTTCACTCTTGAGGTGTGGTTCTACCGCTTTCAGCCGCTCGCCGATATTGGAGTTGGTGCCGGTCTCGACGAAAGTGATCGTCCAGTCGTCGATATCACGGTTCAGGAAGTCGATTTTCTTGCCGCCGTTCGACCAGACAAAATCGTTGGACACGGATTCATCGTAATGCAAGAAATAATCCTTAATGCAGTTGCCCATGTATCCGAGGCAGAGAATGAAATCCTTGTGTCCGAAGTGAGCGTAGTATTTCATCAGGTGCCAGATAATCGGCCGCGTCCCGATCGTCACCATGGGCTTGGGGACATCGTCGGCATACCCTCTCAGCCGCATGCCCGCCCCTCCGCAAAAGAGAACCACTTTCATAGCTCACCTCTGGTCTTTCTGCTCATTCGACGGTGACTTTCGGAATCGGCACCACGAAGCGGCCGCCCCACTCCCGGATGAACTGCAATTGCTCCATGATTTCGTCTTTCAGGTTCCAGGGAAGAATTACGACATAGTCGGGCTTGGTCTCGCGGATTCGGTCCGGATGATAGATCGGGATGCGGCTACCCGGCAAAAACCGGCCCTGTTTGAAAGGGCTCCGATCCACAGTGTATTCGATGAGATCCTTCCCGATCCCACAGTAATGCAGAAGCGTCGCGCTCTTGCCTGGCGCTCCATACCCTACCACTCGTTTCCCCTGCCTCGCCGCCGTCAGGAGAAACTCGACTAGCGCCAACTTGGTCTGTTTCACCTGCGAGGCAAAACTCTCATAGCCTTCCACCGAAGCCAGCCCAGCCTTTTCTTCCTCTGCGATCAGTCTCGAGACACTCACGGCGATGTCATGCGTTTGCGCCTCAGCCCTGCAGGCGTAGACGCGAAGCGAGCCGCCATGCGTCGACAACTCTTCCACGTCGAACACTTTCAGCCCATGAGCCTCCAGGATGCGCGCAGCCGTGAGCATCGAAAAGTACGAGAAGTGCTCATGATAGATCGTGTCAAACTCGTTGTGTTCGATCAGCCGCAGCAGGTGGGGGAATTCGAGCGTCAGAACTCCCTCAGGCTTCAGCAAGATCTTGAGCCCTTCCACAAAATCGTTGAGGTCCGGGACCTGCGCCAGTACGTTATTTCCGAGAACCAGGTCTGCGCACCGACCTTCGGCTGCCAATTCATTCGCGAGCTGTGCACCGAAGAACCGCACCAGCGTTGGAACTCCCTTTTCGACCGCTACCTTCGCCACGTTCGCCGCCGGCTCGATGCCCAACACCGGCACCATTCGCTGAACAAAATACTGGAGTAGGTAACCATCATTACTAGCGACTTCGACCACAAAGCTCTGTCCGCCGAGGCCGAACTGGGTCATCATTTTGTCGCAATACTTCTCGGCGTGTTTAAGCCAGGAGTCGGAGTAGGAGGAGAAGTACGCGTAGTCGCTAAAGATATTTTCCGCGCTCTCGTATTCTTCCAGTTGCACCAGGAAACAGCTTTCGCAGACGTATACGTGGAGCGGATAGTGGACTTCCCCGCGATTGAGATCGGCAGTCGACAGATAGGTTTCGCACAGAGGAGACGTCCCCAAGTCGACAAAAGTTCTCGCAAGTTTGCCGCCACAGAATCGACAGGATTTCGTAGCACTTTGTCGCAGGGAGTGGTTCGACAAAGTTATCGTAGCCATATGCTCCTACTCTCTCTCGAAATGGAGATCACAAAATGATCGCCGTAGTAGTCCGGTGTCTTGCTGGATCGAGCCGGAAGGGCCAGCCGGCCTTTCGATCCGTTGCCACATGGTGGCAAGAATTGGTGGCGCCTTTCGTAAACTCGATCGTGGCCGGTTTTCCAAGGGCACAGACGAACTGGCGTACCAATAATTAAAGAATACCGGTCGGTTGACTCGTTCTAAGCAATAACACCGCAACCAACTTACTAGACTGTTACGTTAGCGGGCGATTGAACTACGTCAGATGAAGCCCACGCCCTTCTAATAATGCAAGTGCTTACGCAGATGCGCATCCTAGGAAGATTCCTTCGCAGGATAGACTTCGCTATGAGTCTTCATGGGAAAAGTTTCTCCGCAATCTGTCCAACGCAGGGAAGCGTCCAACTGTCCAGATTTAAGCAGACGCGAAATCCGATTCAAGCGAGTATAACGACCGCTCTCAATATCTTCAAATTTAAGTCCGGCAGCGCGATAGGCGTCGTAAAGTTCCTGAGCGCCCTTGCGAGCGGTCCACAGCGGACGAAAGGCCGGAATCGCGCGGCGAATCTTGTCACAGTTGACGCGGTAACAGCGTTTGTCGGGACCACCGTCGGGAGCGTATTCCACGTGGCATCCGGGAACGATGTCGGACACGATAGCAGCGAGCTCGCGGATGCGAAAATTTTCCTCCGTCCGGCCTATGTTGAAGGTCTCGTTGTGGATGGCCGCTCGCGGCGCTTCGAGCACGCTGAGAATTGCTCCGATGATGTCGCGTATATGCACAATCGGACGCCAAGGCGTGCCATCGCTCTTGATATAGACTTTGCCGGTCGTGTGCGCCCATGCCACAAGATCGTTCAATACAACATCCAGCCGCAGCCGTGGAGACATGCCGTAAGCAGTCGCGTTACGCATGTACGTTGGGCTGAAATCGTCATCTGCGAGACACGCAATGTCGTGTTCAACTGACACCTTCGATTCGCCATACGCCGTGACGGGGTTGAGCGAGGCGGTCTCGTCGAGAATTGCATCGCCCGCCGCTCCGTATGTGCTGCAGGAGGAAGAAAACACAAATCGCTTCGCGCCCGCCGCCTTGGCCAATTCGGCCAGCCGAACGGAAGCCAGGTGGTTGATATTGTAGGTGAGGGCTGAATCTAGGTTTCCCAGTGGATCGTTCGACAACGCGGCCAGGTGCACGACCGCATTGAAGCCTTTAAGATCCCCTTTGGCAATGTCACGAAGGTCTTTGCGGACTTCTGGAATTTCTGGGAGCACTTCGCCAAAGTCACAGCCAGCGAAGAGATCTGTGTCCAGGCCGACCACCTCATGGCCGGCGGAACGCAGCATGGGTCCGGCAACGGCGCCGATATAACCCTTATGACCCGTCAAAAGTATCCTCATGCGTTTCTCGTGTACGGCAGACTTGAGCTTACCATGGCGAAATAGCGCTTCATGAGGGACGGAAAAAATTGTTCCTTGGCAACACTTCGGGAAACTCAACGCTGAAACATGGAAGACGGCAAGGCAAATTAAGGGGACATCAATGTTTTAACTAGCGAGCTTCTCGACTGTGGGCTGCAGTTTTTCTCCGATCCATATTTTGCCGATCGGATGAGATATCAGGCGGCGGAGCCTCGTTTGGCCCCGTTTCTCTAGCAGAGCTTTCCGCGACAACCGAAAGCAAGCCGTTCTCGAGCAACAGCTCAGCCGCGTCACGAATTGCCACGAATGGAAGATCGGAACGCTCCGCAATGTCCAGCAGCGAGTGTTCTCCATCGGAAAGATTCAGTACCCATAGGCGGGCGTTAATCTCTGCTCCAATCGATTCGCCGCCAGTCGAGCGGTAAAGGTTTCGCCGTCCCAATTGGGGTTCACCGTACGGCTTTAGATTTCGATATCGTCGATTGTCTTCAAGCATGTCCAGGATGAGAGCGCACACACGAAGCGACTCAGCGAGTTGTCGCGGATGGATGAATTCGAGATTGTCAGCCGAAGTGTGGTACTCGGGAAAGCTCCCTGAGACGCTGCGCATCAGACAGCCCACAGCGAGATTGAAGCCCGGGGAGCAGTACTGCCGCTCATCATAACCGTATGGCGAGAACTCCAGAATCTCGGGCGATTCACTATAGTGAGTGAGAACATGCGCCACTGTCCGGTCTATCTCGGTATTTCCCCGGCGGCTCTTCTTATAATGAAATCGGTTATTGTCGCCGATGCCCGTCAACACCAGCCCATGGCGGATGCGTTCAACTGCCTCTCGATTTCGCGCGAGCCACGTGACGGCTCCGATCGTGCCGGGAATAAACAAAAACCTATAGGAATATCGACGATCCCGTCCGGACAAGAGCTGCGCCAGAAACGTCGCGACCGCCAGACCAGAAAGGTTGTCATTCGCGAGCGACGGATGACAGGCATGGCAGGAGATCAAAACTTCGTCGGTTGACTGGCCAGGAAAATAACATTCGCCGTACGTCAAGTGCCCGTCTTCGAGGGTGGAATCGATACACACTTCGTACTCGCCGTCCTTGAGAGCCAGCATCTGATTGTGGGACAGACAAAATCCCCAATCTTCTTTGTAGTATGACGTTCGGTAAGGGATCCAATCGGGATTCTGCGGAATCGTCAACAGATGTGGCTTGAGTTCGCTCAGGGGCATCGTCGCGCGGATCGGCGTGCTGTAATTCAAAACGTGCAGGTTACACTTCTGGAAGTCCACAACCCGCTTCTTGTTAGGACCTTTGATGTAGGCATCTCGAATATTCCACTCTTTTGGTACGGTCCAATCGAAGACAGCGGTCCCGGTTGGCACCTGAAAGGTTGTCAGCGGAATCCGGCTCCCAATCATCGACAAGGTCTGCCGGATTCCCTCGCCGGTGATGCTTCGGCAAATCGGATAGAGCTCACCCGCCAATCGGTGCATTTCCTTTCCGATTTCTGCCTGATCGACTTTTTCCAGTAAGCTCATAGCTTTATTCAAAGTCCGGGTAGGTTCGATCTCGCTCCGACATCACTTCCACTTTTTCGGGCCATCCAATCCGAAATGCGGGATCATCCCACCGCACTCCCCGTGCCGATTCCTCATTATAGAATTCAGACATTTGATAGAAAACCTCGGTTTCGTCTTGCAAAGTCAGAAAGCCGTGGGCACATCCTTTTGGTACGTAAACCATGTTTCGGTTTTCAGCCGTCAGAATCACCGCGAGCCAGTCCCTAAACGTAGCCGAGTCGGGACGCAGATCGAGTACTACATCGTAGATCGCTCCCTGAGTGCAACGTACAATCTTGGTCTCCGGAAAAGGTGCCGTCTGATAATGCATGCCGCGCAGGGTTCCTCTCTGGGTGCTATGCGAAATACTACATTGCACCAGGTTGGCGTCCAACCCGTGATCTCCGAATTCCCTCCGACACCAACTGCGCGCAAAGAAACCCCGCTCGTCCACCTTAGGTTCGAGGTGAATCTCGAATACCCCCGATATTTGCGTTTCATGAAACGTCATATGGTTGACGTCATGGTGTTATAGAGCGAGAGAAAAATGGTTTCCCGGCGACGTGTGCGGTCCCTACGATCGTGACAGATTGAATAGGCATGATACATCGCCGGCGCCCGTTTCCTCTCACACCCGCGGCTGATCCTGAAAAGTCCGGGGATCATCTCCGTCCATCCTTAACCGCAGCCGGAATTTCATTGTCGCCGTTCTCGTTCTGAAGCAGCCTCAGAAGCAGGGCCAGCGGGACGAGCGCAATGACGAAGAATACGATTCCGCCGCGGCGGTGGAGATTCCCCTCCAGGAATGCAGGGTTCACATAAACGGCAAGCGTGGAGAGCGTTGCGATGCGCAATCCATTCTTAAGGATTGCAATTGGAACTACCGCAAGGCAAAGCACTAACCTTTTCCAGGGGCGCTTCAAGAGGATGTAGCTGGCCAAGACGGTTGTAATCATGAGCGCGAGTGTAGACCGTATGCCGCTGCACTCTTCGGCCACGCGAATCGCAACTCCCGGTAACTCGAAGACGAACCCTTGGCGGTGATAGGGAACGCCCGCGAGTCCGAAAAATGCTTCTGCCAACTCAGAGCTACCTGCTTGCAAAACGTAAATTATTTTCGAAAGAATCGGCTCAGGAATCGGTACCATGAATAGCAGAAACAAGAGGGGGAATAAGGCAGCCCGAAACGCACGAGTGCCAAAAAATAGAGCAAACGCACCTAACCAAACAAAAACCAATGCGAGTACCAGAAGGGACAGTGGGTTTGTCGAGCCGAGCTGCCACAATCTCAGCTGGGCCGCAACGATCAAGATCATGCCTGAAGTGATTAGGGCAGCGCCTAAAAGCCAGGCAAAGGAAACCTCGGCAAAAATTGCCTTCCTGTTCTCATAGATTAAGAACAAGCTTAAGAGTGGAATCACAGGGATTTGTGAAAAAGTGTCGCTCGATAGTACGAGCGTAAATAGAAGCCTCACTGAATCCCACGCTAGCACGCACGGCAACACGCACAACAATAGAAAGCTCAGCACGAGAAGATTCGACACCTTCGTGTCGGATGGACGAACGCTGCTCAATTCGATACTTTTGTTCCCAAAATTCATGGAAAGTTAAAGCTGTACGCCTTCCCGATTCCGGACAGGGGTGACTTCATATACGAGACGATCGCCTTCGATAACAGCAAAGGCAAGCCGAGCCCTCTCCGCTTTCGAACCTTCGATCTCCCAACGACCGCCTTTCTGAACCAATTTCATTTGGTGACGGGCTCTCCACCAATCATCGACTTCTCCGGGCAATGCCGCCCAGGTTTTCTCCCGGGTCACCATTTGTCGTAGATACCCGAGCAACGTTTCGTACACTTCGCGTGCCCGATGATTAATCAAGTAATCGGGATGTGCGATGAAACTCATCAGACCATTTTTTTGCCGAATCAGATCGAGTTGCTTCTTCCAGAGACCAATCGAATAGTCACCCAAGATATAAAAGACCGAGTAATCCTGGCTGGTGGTCAACGGAAGTTCCAGAATCCTGCCGACGAAGAAAGGGAAAACCGTGCAACAGCCGCCGCGTTTCGGTTCCAAATGAGCAACATTTGACATTGACATATCGTAGGAAAACTCGTACGAGTCATACCAATCAAGCATGCGATACATGGCGCCTGCGCGAAAACCTCGCGCGTTATATCGATGTCCATACTCGTTGATTTTTTTCGCACGACGGAGGAATTCCTTACGCTTCTGGTACAAACGCCCGTCATGATTCAAATCATGGATATTGAACTCAAAACCGCGCTTTCGGATTTCCCGGACATATCCATCGGGAACTTCGTAGCGATTTTCTGGAATAACCTGGAATGAAGCTTTGATCCCGTAGGATTCATCGAGGTCCATCAATTGCGTCGAGAAGTCTCGGCCCGCTCGCGTTTCTACATCGTGCGTCATGATGAGGCAATTTGGAGCACCATCAGGCCAAAACCAGATGAATGGCACCCGCCGTACGCCAACCGCATGCATCGACAGCCGCAACAATTCCTCGTGGAGCGTGTCTACGGTGAAATCCACGGGCCACGTCGGGAACGGTCGGCTTCGCCAATCGCTGAAATAAACTCTCTGTAGGCGTTGGCGAAACGAAACGGGTAGAAGCGTTCTAATGAAATAATAAGCTTTTCGTATCCATTCCCGTGTGACGAATCGCTCTCTGCCCGGCACTAACTTTTCTATATATCGCTCATGACGTAGATTTTCAATCACTTGATCAGGATCGAACGGCAGACGAATCTCCGTTTCATTGAGGAGCACGCTCAGAGAAGCATCGTAGAGTGAGGAGTTTTCGATTTTTGTCGAAACACCCGATGCGCATCGCCCGTAACAGATCGCATTGGACCCGAATCGAAAGAATCCGACATCGTCAGATGAATTGGAGACTACAGCGCGGTCAAGCAAGTCTTCCGGAACGCGATAGTAGTCCGAGAGAGCTTGAATCATGGTTTAATTCGGCCTCGCCTTTTTGCTTTCGCGAACTCAGCCAAAGAAGAGAACCGGATTCAACATCTTGCGATCTTCTGAAGGCGCGTCTGATCTACTGCTCAGACTGCGAGCCCAGTCCACTTGCTGTTTCGAGCTGTTTGCGTTTTCAAAGCCTTGGCCGACCCTCGAAGAGATTTCCTACTCTGCAAGATCTGGTTTCTAGCCGATGTGGGGGTAAAGCAATTTCCCAGTGATCGTCAATAACCCGCTCGGCATGTGAGAGAAAGCACGTTTTGCCATCTTTAATTTCCAGCCATCGGCTGAATCAAAAGAGTGAGAACCCTCAGGAAATCTCCAATAAACCAATTGCCTCGGGTTAGGGACCCAATGATTCTTGAATGCAAGGAGTCCCGCGTTGTCCACTTCCGTGCGTCCCATGTCAAACTCATTTGCTCCATTCGATTTTGCAGCCGTAATCGCATTCCACAAGAGCCATGGTATTACCCCAAACTTGTTGAACCGCGCATCCGAACACCCGTACTTATAGTAGACGATGTCCCGGAACCGCAAAGTGAGAATTGCAGCGATGGGGGTTGCATTTTGGTACGCCAAACGAATCTCAAGCGCTTCCCCCTGGCAGCTGATCAGGTTCCGAAACCAGGCATACGGTGGAGGGGGGACGCGATGTCGGCGCCGTGTCATCACGAGCAGGCGGTACAAGTCCTTCAGCAGGTCATCAGAGGTTCCGCGTTTTTCAACTAAGCCGGCCTGCTGAGCCCGCTGAACCCGGCGCTGCACAGAATCTTTGTCGAGACTTTGGAACACTTCATCTAAGTCTGGGCGCAGATTAAGGGTATGCAGATAGTACGTCGCCGCAGGCCGATAGCTGATCCCATCACCTGTTTGCCCTAAGTTCTCATTGATTGGCCGAACCTCAAGATACCTCCATTCCTGATGTTCCAAAGCAGTTTGCAAATAGCGAATCAGGAAGTTCACATCTTCTGCGGAGTCGCAAAGAGGTTCGCAATGATCTGAAAAGGGTAGCGATACAAGCCGACGTCCCGTAAGCCAGCTGTTAATACGACAGAATACCAGCCCATTCTTTAACTCACCGGTCGGAGGTGATGTAGTGAAGGCCACCGGCTCGTACCCGTACGTACGTCGAAGTGCCTGGAGCCAGGCTACCGTGTGGAACACGGACGCCTTGGGATGTCGTTTCACAAGCTCCGCCCATCGCGGGTCTTTTGTTGGTTCAAGTTGATGGCAACAAAAGTGAGAAATAGGCTGGATATTATCTGCTGGCACTGAATTGCTCATCGTTGTGCTCGCTGGGAATTCTTAGGGAGGTGGATCTAGGATGTGAATTTTCACTGCTCCCGTGCGCGATGTGAGGTAGCCCAGGCGCTGGACGATCCGGCGTTGATTGTAACGTTCGCGAAATTCCGCCAGCGCGCACCGCAACTCTTCCCCGTTCTAAAACGTCCGACACAGTTCCTCCAGAGGGCGGATGAACGGCTCGACGCAACCACTGCCTTCCGGCTGGCGCACGATCGACGGTGAAGACTCCATGCCCGGGAAGGCGATCTGATAGTCGTCGAGGGAGAACTCTTCCGACAATTCATGAGCAGGTCAGCAGTAGGGAAGCTCGACAAGCGGATTGGCAGCACGACTATCGCTGCATCCCCTTGCTAAAAGCTCTCTGATAGGCTGCTAACAAGTTCTGGACGGAATAGTCCCAAGCCAGCTCTTCTTCAACTCTTTTGCGTCCGAACTCCCCCATCCTTTTTCTTTCATCCTCATTTTCGAGCAACCAGAGGATTTTGGCGGCGAAATCAGAAACCTGGTCCCGATTGTTGGCGTACAAAGATGCTTCCTTGGCGCTGATTTTGCCTTCCCTCAAATCGAATTGGACAATGGGTTTGCCCAAGGCCATGTATTCCATGATTTTGATCATTGTAGAGATATCGTTCATTTCGCACGGTTTGTCAGGATTGACGCAGACGTCGGCCGTAGAGAGAATATCCAATAATTGTTCCTCGGGGATCCTTCCGGTGAAGTTGACCATGTCTTCGAGACCTTTGTCCTGGGCCAGCTTGCGAAGGCCAGCCAGTCCCGGGCCCCCACCGATACACGTGAAGTGAACGTCGCAACGTCCTATGCTCTTCATGTGCAGCGCAACATCCAGAAGGATGTCCAAGCCCTCTTGAATACTCATTGTTCCGACGTAACCGACAAGATACGGTTTGTTGTACTTCAGAGCGAGTTTCGGCGGAACGGCATTGAATGTTCTCAAATCGGGCCCATTACGGACAATGAATACGTCCGCCGGATCGAGCCCACCTCGGGTTAGCGCGAGATCGCTGTAACTTCGGTTAGTGGCTATCACGACGTCGCTGAAGCGGTAGGTCAGCTTTTCAAGCCAAACTTGGCACTTGTAAAAGACTCCCTGCTTACCGAATTTCGAAAAATATAGCTCCGGATTGGCGTCGTGGTGATCGAAGATGTACTTAATCCCCAGGAGTTTGAACGGCAGCGCGACCAAAAAAATATCGTCGGGAGGATTACAGCCTTGAATAACATGGAATCCGCGTCGCAGATAGATCCACCACGCGTAAAAAAACTCCCAAAACAGCGCGCAGCTGTATTCACGCATATACCCGAGTAAGCTATCGCCTTCTTTGGGCATGGGGTGCCGATAGATATGAATCCCATCAATAACCTCGTGACCTTGCTCGTAACCCTTGTCTCGGGGAGACAATACTGTCACGTCGTATCCATTCTTGTGTAGTGATAACGCCTCTTTCCAGACGCGCGGGTCGAAAGGAACGGGTGCGTTTTCCACAATGATTAGGACTTTTTTTTTCACGACTACCGCCTCTTTCCTTTACAACAGTTTGTAAGGTCTGGCGAGCACGCAAAGCAATGTCACCTGTTCCCATTGCAACGCGGCGGGGTGGGGGCCATGGTTAAGCTGGATCCAGACAGTCGAAGGTATCGCATCGTCATACTGCTCCCGTTAGCGAGCGGCTGGGCCAATCAATTCGGACAAGCTAGACGATATGCTCGAATGCCAGATCCCTTACCAGCAGATGCCATCGTACTTGCCGTTGTCGCTTCTGAGATTCGTAATGCGAACAAAATCCACCACTCGTTGACCGTCGTGCAGTCGCTCAGGCACGCTTTGGAACTCAGGATCCCTATTGCCGATCACAATGGTCTCAGCATGATTCAGAATTGAGTCGATATTTTCGACCATGAGTCTAGAAATGTGTGGAATGCGATTTAGAATGAAATTTCGGTTGGCACCCACCAGGCTGGCCAGATGCACGTTTTTGTCATAGATGCGCAGGTCATGGCCTTTACCGGCGAGTCGTTCGATGATTTCGATCATGGGGCTTTCGCGCAGATCATCGGTTCCCGCTTTAAAACTAAAGCCCAAGATACCGATGCGTTTGTGCCCCTTTTCCATGATGAGCTGCAGGCCCCTCATAACTTGTAATTCGTTGCTTGGCAGAATCGAGTTTATGATTGGCAATTCCAAATCGTGCAACTTGGCCGTATAGGCCAGAGCTCGGACGTCCTTGGGCAAACACGAACCTCCAAAGGCAAAACCAGGCAAAAGGTAAGCAGGAGAAATGTTGAGTTTCCTGTCTTGACAAAAAATCTCCATGGCCTTATGTGCATCGACGGAGAGAGACTTGCAAAGAATCCCGACCTCATTCGCGAAGCCAATCTTTAGTGCGTGCCAAATATTATCGATGTACTTGATCATCTCTGCCGTTTCCAGATCCGTCCTGATTAGGGGAGCATCGAAATGTGCGTAGAGTTCAGCTAGCTTCTCACCGCTGGCGCGGTCCAATTCGCCGATCACCGTCTTGGGAGGGGAATCAAAGTCCATGACTGCCGAACCTTCACGAAGGAACTCAGGATTGTTGCAAACGCCGAAGCCAACTCCGGCCTTCTTTCCGGAGTACTCCTCTAACACGGGGATGACGATCCGATGCATCGTGCTAGGCAAGATCGTGCTGCGGATCACGACGGTGTGGTGTGCCGATTTGTCCTTGAGCGTCCGGCCTATCTGCTCACAAATGTTTCTAACATACGTCAAATCGAGGTTCCCATTTGCCTGGCTCGGCGTGCCCACGCAAACAAATGACAGGTCCGTTTCGCGGATGGCTTGGTCTAAGTCGTCCGTTGCGCGTAGCCGGCCTGCAGCGACTGCTGCAGCAATGATCTCTCCTATATCGGCTTCGATGATGGGAGACAGGCCAGCATTTATAAGGTCGACTTTTGTCCGGATCGGATCTACCCCTATAACTTCATGCCTGTCACGCGCGAGGCATCCGGCAGACACCGTACCGACATAACCTAGACCTAAGATGCTAACTCTCACGATACACTCCTCTCCAGTCTCGCAGTAGAACCCCAAGACGACGTGCGGAGCTTTTCCGCACTCGACGTGTTTCAACCCAGTTCAGAATAGGGAGATTAGATTCATGAGCCGGATAACTCACGAAAATCGGCTTAATCCTTTAAACCGTGAGCAACACGATTTCGTGACGCAAACCATTCTGCGATCAGCATGCAAACCAACGCTTTTCGGGCTGGATCGTAGCTTCAGATAAAGCGTCTGCGCTCAAGGATCCTCGAGGATGGCTGCCGCCATATGTTAATCGTAATACCTCGCGCATTCCGTATGGGCCAATTCGTGGCGAAAAGCATCGGCCATATTATCAGGGGTTAATTATTCATCATATCTGCTCAGCACGGTTCGCGGCGTTCGGTCAAAAGGTTTGCTGGTAAACATCGTCTATTACCAGAATCTGACAATGCGCGTAGGCTCCCGTAGATGTCCCCTCTTGTTGGCATTGCGAGTCGCCTTCGATGAGTTCTGCTGCGGTCGGCAAAAAGTCTCGGAGCCGTTCTGACTAGCACGGTAGTCTGTCTGGCGAACGCGCCGAAGTCCGCCACTTCTCCTGCCTCAGCCTCATCGACCTGCAAGACCGGAGTTTCTTACGCAATACGTTTAACGAGGGCACGAAACTCCTGAAAAACGAACCGCTTCGGGCTTTGGATGACCTGCTTTGAGTAAAAGTCTCGACTTCGTGACGTCTCCAACACTCCAACATTGTCCTTTGTGCGTGTCCACCGGTTTACCGCCCGGGAGCACAAAGGGAGAGGTTTGTCCCTTCCCGCTATCGACGGATGGCTCAGAATTCGCAGCATGAAGGGAGTCAGAATCTTAGGAAACGACAGCCCTCGAGCCCCAAGATTCTCGTAAAACGCTACATTGATAAGCCTACGCAGCAGGCTCGATCTTTGAGCTGGACAGTCGCAATTCGCTCAATAATCTCCTAAAGGACATAATCTCCGCTCGTACTTGAGGTATAAGTGCCGATAGCGAATAAGCCGCCGCGAAACCCAGAGCAGCAACCAGGAGCTGCGAAAGTGTACGATGTAGGGTAATTAAGTGTATGGTAAATTCTGCAAACAAAACGCCCACGAGGCATAGAGAAACGGGGCACAGAAGGGCTTGCCCAAGACGCTGCAACGTCAAGTTCGTGCCACGAAAGGCGAACTTAAGTATCCACGGGAGGGTGGCAAGCAGAACAAGGGAGAAGGATAGGGCCACCCCCTTGATGCCGAAAGGCAGGCCGATAACAAAGCTGCCGATTATGAGAGGAGAAAGGGCTAGCAAAAGTTTGAGGAGCCGCTTTGATTGCCCCCGACTCACAAACAACCAGACGATCGACTCAAGAAGCAGTTGCCCCAATGCAGAGATGACAAGGATCTGGAAAACGGGCGCAGCTTCCCGCCATTTATCCCCAAGTATTAGGACAATGACCGGTTTCGCAGCCACGAAAAGAAAACCAAAAAGTGGAGCACTGATCCACATAATCAAGTTAACGACGCGAAGATAATATCGTGCAAAAAGCTCCGGATCGCCCTGGATTCTGCTGAAGGCGGGAATAGCGACGCTGCCGGCCGGGGCGTTGAGTTGGCTCACCGGTAACATAAGGAGATTGTATGCCCTCGAATACAATCCGAGTGGTCCGGCTCCCCAATACCTGCCGATCAGGACGTTGTCGGCACTGCGAATCAAATTGAATATGAGGTAGGAAGCTGCAACGTTACCACCGAAGCCGACCAAGGATCCAACTTCTGCGTCGCGGCGGGGAAGACCCGGCCTCCAATTGACCATCAACCAGGAAATCACCATTTGAGTAGAATTAACTATCAGGGGGAGAGCAACTATCGCCCAGTATCCGGCTCCTTGCCAAGCCATAATGATGGCGACAGAAACACCAATCGTATAGGAAGTCACATCTCGAATTGCTATAGACGAAAAGCGCATCTGGCGTTTGAGAAGGGCAGCGTGCTGCCCCCTCAAACCGCCAATGAGGAACGTGAGAGACACTACTAGCGTGATTGCTACGAGTCCCGGTTCCTTATAAAACCAGGCCAACACGGGAGCCATGGCGGCCGTGAGGAGCATGAGCAACAGGCCGATTGCAACATTGATCCAAAAGAGCGTACTAACTTGATCATGGCTGATCTCCTTGCGCTGGATGGTCGCCTCGGTGAGGCCGAGGTCTGCAAATCCAGCGGCCATTCCCGTGAAGGCGGTGACCATTGCCACTATTCCGAAATCAGCGGGAGTCAGCAGTCGCGCCAGCACTACCGTCGAAATTGATTGCAGAAGAAACTGGGCGCCCTGAGCCGCGATTGAGAGCAGTCCCCCCCGAACAGACCGGCCTTTCAGGTCTGCTTGCAAATGTTCGGTGCTAAGTTCGTCTAACAACTCTTGTTCTTGTTGGAGGGACATGCACGGTCCTTGAGACGTGGATCAATTGGCACGGATAGATCGGTCTAGATACCGATAGATCGGCTTAGATGTAGAAGGTTTCGTCGCATTGGTCTCGGCTGGTTGGCAACCTCGACCGAGCGCCCGGGATCCTGAGTCGTGCCAATACGCTTCACTGATCAGGAACGCGGCAGTTCCATGCCTGTCCGGAATTCTTAGAACAGCAATCATGTAGAGACGTTAATCGAGTCTGGGAGACTCAACTCTAGATCAAAGCGATATGCACTCTGGTGGATCGCAACCAGCCCAAATGCCTTTGCAGTCAGGGCCGGGCCAAGTAAGTGTCGATTCCCAGGCTCAGGAACTGACACCCGCCAATTGGCGACACTCTCCCATCCGTCTCCTCATGGCTCCCGTTTTGCTTGAGACGGGTTTCATGCCCTCTATGAGGAGTAAGCAGTTCTTGAATGCGAGCCTAGGATTGACTCTGACGCCTTCATAAGGGGGCCTTGATGTCAAGAGAAGCCCTCGATGCATCACGATTCGACAATTGCCCAGGATAGGGTATTCGAAGGAAGCCGGCATATATGCGCGTGGTCACTTGGCCGACCACGTCCCACGAATGTTGTTTTGTCGCGTAGTCTCGTATCTCCTGCCGTCGCATGTTTAAGTCCCTGCATAGATCGCTTGCGAAGTACCTTTCGATGGCCCTCGCCAAGTCAATCGGATCTTCAGGCCTAAATACAAACCCCGTCTTGCCCTCGACAATCTCATCTTTCAGGGACCCCACGTCAGCTGCGAGAACGGGTAGGCCGAAACTGTAGCCGAGGAACAAGACGCCGCTCTGGTAGATCTGCTTGTATGGCAACACGAGAACGTCCGCCGCTTTGAAATAGACCTCGGTCTCGTCATCTGGAATGAAGTTCGCCCTGAGCAGTACTCGTCCCCTCTGCACTTCCTCATGGATCCCTTCCCGGATTGCAGTCCAGTATGTCTCACAGTTCTTGGGCCTGCCGGCGATGATCAAGCGATAATCGTCACGCTGGACCACGATCTGTTGAAATGCGGCGATCAGGTATTCGAGCCCTTTGTAAGGTGCGATGTTGCCGAAAAACAGAATCGTCCTTTCATGATCTGAGATACCCAATCGCTGCCTTGCCATGGCTGGAGTGAGAGATGTGCTCGGAACAGCGTTGTTGATCCCGAAAGGGATAACGGTGACCCGGGCCTCTTGTACGCCGAACTCTTGGACGAGTTCGCGCTTCATTTGTTCCGTATGAACGAAGATATGGTCGGCAAGCCGATATTGGATTCGCAACGTAAGCCGATTGAGGGACGTATCAATGGAATCCCGCCTGCCCGCATTCACATTGTGCACTGTGAGGACGATCCTTTTACCCAATACCCTGTAGTAAAGCATGAGCAGCGTGCGATCGAAGGCTTCTAATTTGTTGTTCCAGAGGATATGAAAGATTCTCGGCTTGGCGGTTGCGGCATAGCGCATCAGCTTGGCATAGTACGTCGAAAGCCTGAACACTTTTCTCACGAAGCTGACATCCGGGCGCTGATTGCCGCGCAGATTGATAAAGTTCACGCCGGGCTTGCCGTGGAATTCCGGGCAATCCAGATCGTCGCTGCCAATCACGTCCAGTGCGGCCCCTTTTGAGATGAGCTCCATTGCCAGGCCGAATGCGTAGGGACGATCACCACCGCCGGTTAGCAGGGCCACTGCGATCTCAGGAATCGTGTCGGACACCGTCGAATTAGGCAATCCGTCAGTGCTTTGGCAGCCTGTATCGTCGTCATGAATTTGAAAGTTTTCTTTCATACCCCCGCCAGCCTCTCCTCCAGAAGCTCGCAGATCGTGTGGCCGATCGTGATGTGCATCTCCTGCATACGCGGCGTTGATGTGCAGGGAACGCACAAACAAAGATCGCACGCGGCTCGCATCTGGCCCCCGGCTTCACCCGTTAGGCCGATGACGCTGACCCTGCACTGGCGAGCCGCCTCAATTGCGCGCAGAATATTCGGGCTGTTGCCGCTGGTCGAGATCGCCAGTAGTACATCGCCCGGTCGGGCATGAGCGGTGAGTTCACGAGCGAATACGAATTCGTATCCATAGTCGTTGCCAACCGCCGTGAGTGCCGACGTATTGGCGTGCAAGGCGAGGGCCCGGAAGGGACGCCGCTCGCGCAAGAAGCGCCCCGTGAGTTCCGCAACGATGTGCTGCGCATCGGCCGCCGACCCGCCGTTCCCTGCGATGAGCAACTGGCCGCCGGCAGCCAGGGAGGAATAGATAAGGTCAACGGCGCTGGATACGGCTGAGGCAAGCGTAGGAAGAGCCTTGGCAACCTGCAGGTGTTCGTCCCAGATGGCCTTGATCCTATCTTCCTGTTGGGTCGGATTTGCCACGTTCATACCCGCCTATCCTAATCCACTCGGGTGACGCTCACTCACAGGGCTGGTGGTGGCATGCTCAGGGAACGCTTCGCGAGCCTCCAACCTGTACATAGCCTTGTCCCAATGCCTGAACAACCAGTACTTCATCTCAGGAAGCACCCTTTGAACCGTTCCCGCTGCTTTCAACCCGAACACTGGTTTCATCCAGGCATATTTCCAGCGCAAGGGGGGCACTTCCAGGTGACCCTGAAGTTGAGTAGCCAGATCTTGCAACACCGCAACCATCTCCGGTTGTTCAGGGTAGAAAACATGGTACCAATTCTGCAAATAGGCCAAACAAGCCTTTCGGACTCGCTCGCTATCTTCAAGCGAGCGGAGGTACCGGATGCGCAGCGTCATCGAAAGAAGCAGTGAGGTTTTCTTCTTAATCGACCTGCCAATATAGCTGATTCGGTTTGAACTACCTAATCTGTAGTAGATTCTGCCTTCGGGTACGAAGCGGGTGCCTTCGGATGCCACGAGCACGCGAGCAAAATACTCGCCGTCTTGATCGTAATCAAGGCGTTCATCCCAGGGCCCTGCGGCTTCGGCCAGTTCTCGGCTCACCAGCCAGGTTGCGTTTTGCATGTGGAGGTTTTCGTTCATCGCCCTTAGCAGCCACTCCACCGGCGATAGGTCATGCCAAAGGGAGGTTGCGACGAAGCGCGCACGCTGAGTCCGATAATGGAAGTGGGCCCACGGTGATGAAAGAAGTATTCGCTTGCTGTCACCTTCCCGCAGCGTCGCAAGCTGTCTCTCGATCTTGTCGGGTGATAAAATATCGTCAGAGTCCAACTCCTGGATGTAGTCACCTTGGCAGAGCCGGAAGCCATGGTTTACAGCCCCCGAAAGGCCCTGGTTCGCCGTGGACACGACTTCGACCTCTTTCGAGGCAAATCGCCGCGCCACTTTAGCCGTCCGATCCGTGGAACCATCGTCCACGACGATGATCTCCTTGCGTTGCCAGGTTTGGGCAATCGCGGACTCGATCGACTCGGAGATCCACGCTTCGGCGTTATACGCGGGAATTAGAATTGAAACCAAGGGCATCTTCATTCTGGCACCCGTCAAAATTCCGAACATTCGTTTCGAATCATCTCACCAACTACTTGCGCCGAGTGAAAGCTGCAACCAACCCATGCGCTAAGTCGCGTGAAGGGATTCGGTTCCCTGAAATCTCCATGGCAACTTTACGCGCGACAAGGCTCCTTCGAGCTTCAGTTGAAAAGCATCTCTCTGTATGCGGGGTCGGGCTATCTCTCCTTGCGACCTTCGACGACTATAGTTTCGAACTGATTAATATCCTCGGCCTTCAGCTCCTTTCCGTGTGATTCTAGGTTCTGAAGATTCGGATCTTCACTGATCCCGGGCTTGTGCAACTTATCTCACTGAATCCTAACGTTTAGCGTCTCTGCGTCATACAGAAAACAGTGTCCCCCAGGCCCGGAAGAAGTTGTTAATCACAAAAACGTTTTTACACTCTTGGACTTCTGGCATGTATCGTGCGACAGCCCAGTCGATGTAATTTATTTGAGCGTCCGTATTTTCTCTCGAATGCAGCGCCAGTATAACGCTTAGAACCGGAGTAGCAAATCGCACGCGTCCTCCCGGCTTCAGTACTCGAAAACATTCCTTCAGCATGACATGTGCCGCTTGGTATTCGACGTGCTCAATCATGTGCTCGGCCACAACGTAGTCGAACGTATTGTCGTCGAACGGAAGGTGTTTTGTCCCATCCAAATAGACGACCGAGTCGTGAATGGGAAACATGTCGGTATTCAGCCATCCTTCAAGAACGTTATTGCCGGTTCCGAGCTGGAGCTTTTTCACTGCATGAGATCTCAGGTAACCCGCGATTTTGCCACGTCGTTTGACAACCCAAACAAGCCCGCGCGCGTCACCTATCAGTCCCCGTAGGGCCTTGGCCAAACCGACAAAGAATTGTGAACGCTTTAAATGCGCAACTTTCAATTGTTAGTTTCACTTCGTGTCAGCGATACAGATATCTAATCCGACTGACAAGTTTGTGAATGAAAACGACCTGCTGGAACTTGGATGGTAAGACGCATGGTCAAATGCGACCGCCGAGCAATCACAGCCATTCCATTCGATATCGAGAAGATATCGTAAGTGCGGCTGTTGTGGTTGAACACGGTCTCGGGAAACCCATGAACGTTCCCGACCTACCTGCAAACCTGACACCCTAGCATGATAGAAAGAGCTTCTCAGTACGCGGTCAGCAAAGTCCGTGAGCGACCGTCAAGTAGAAGGACATGACGCGCTCGGGAAAGGTGAGTGGCAGCTGTCCGAAGACTGTCCGCCGGTACAGTTGCTGTTGCTGTCGTTTCCAACCAATATATGGAGAGCGTCCGAAAATGGGGTATCCCGGGATAAGGAGAGGTACCAATGTCTAGAACTATAAAATGGCTCTTATTCGCCATTCTTTTGAATGCGATTTTCAGCGCAAAGGGGCAGGCTGCCACGATCACAGCCGCGAGTTGTTCTCAAACAGATGTCCAAACGGCGCTTAAATCCGTTGCTGACGGCGATACCGTGGCAATCCCGGCAGGGACTTGCGCGTGGACATCAACGGTCACGTATACTGTGGTCGGTTCGCTGACCATTCAAGGCGCGGGAAGCCAAACGACGGTCGGTGGCGGCGATGTGACCGTCCTCATACAGAATGTTCCGACAGGCAATGCCATGCTAGTAGTAAACACCATCAATGGCGCCTCATTTCGCTTGACCGGAATCACGTTCAAGGGCGGGACGACTGGACAAGGTTTCAATGGGGCGGTTGTGGTTAAGGGATTCTCGCAGTCCGTTCGTGTTGACCATTCTCATTTTCAGAACTTGAGCGACCTGGCACTCAACATGGACCAGTGGGAATATGGGGTCGTCGACCATTCCCTGTTCGATTTGACCGGAGCGAACAACGGCATTCGCGTCGAACACGCGAATTGGAACAACGATGTTCACGGTAATGGCTCATGGTCTGACCTGGCATATTTTGGGACGAACAAAGCTATCTATGCGGAAAACAATACATTCAACTGCCCGAATAGCGCCGGCTACTCAAATGACGCCGACAACGGCTCACACCTTGTCTTTCGCTATAATGCGATGAACAACTGTTATTTTCAGGTGCACGACCAGACCATTGATGACCGTGGACCGCGAATGTTTGAGCTGTACAAGAACACGTTCACTTGGTCAGGAACTAATGGAGACCAAGCCTCCGCGACCTTCCTTCGTGGCGGCACCGGACTGTTTTGGGGCAACACTATCACGAATTTTGCAGGCGTAGGTACGGTTTGGACTGACCGCCAAAGTGCAAACGTAGGGTCAGCCGCTCCGCCGAACGGATGGGGATTTTGTGGAACCGCGCATGGCCCGAGCGGATGGGACCAAAACAACGATTCAGCTGGCTATGCTTGCATTGACCAAATTGGCCGAGGCAAGGGTGACGAGCTCACTGGTCTATTCCCGAATAAAGTAAACAGCGTTACCAAGACGATTAGTTGGCCACATCAAGCAATCGAACCAGTGTACGAGTGGAACGACTCGTGGACTTCTCCCGGATATGGAAGTTTCTGGTCAGCCGAAACTCCCAACATTGTGCAGAATCGCGATTATTACCTCTTCACTTCCAACTTTAACGGTACGAGCGGAGTTGGCAGCGGACTGCTTGCAGCACGTCCATCCACTTGCACGCCTTACGTGGCTTACTGGGCCACCGATACGAACACACTCTACCAGTGCTCAGCCGCGAACACATGGACTGTGTACTACACGCCATACACGTACCCGCATCCTCTAACCGTTTCGGGAAACTCTTCCGCGCCCGCACCCCCGACAAATGTAACGGTCGTGGTCAACTGACCGCTGACGTTCCTCGCTGAAATTGAAAGTGTGTTCCGAGAGCCGATTTCAGCGCATGGTCGATCGCGAGTGTAATTACCGCCGCCGATTTGCCGTTTCTAGGGGAAGCCTGGGGAAGCGGTTTGGGGCGCCTGCGTTGTCGAACGCAGCCGCACTGCGCGCGCGATCCTCGGCGCGCTCCGGGGCTGCAATTGCTACCAGCAGGAACGTGACCCAAAGGAGGTCGCCCTTGCCGAAGCTTGCTGACGTGACATTGTCGACGAGCAGAATGGTCCACAGGGCCAAACTGAGTGAGGCAAGATTGGACGGCGGTGCGAGCTTTTTGCAAATGGTGCGGTAACTGGCAATTAGGAAAACACAAAGAAGGAAGAACCCGATTAAGCCTAGGTTGAGGTAGACCTCGAGATAACCATTGTGTGACTGGTTCGGTTGAAAGGCCCACCTCGACCAGATCTGTTCAAGCCGAGGACCTAGCCAGAAGCTTTCGTAGCCTGTACCGACGACTGGATTGATCTTCATATTGAGAAGGTCGGACCACAAGAGGGTTCGGTCGGTAAAGGTCGGATCACGCCCGACAGCTCCGGCGAGCGAAGCTTTGATATCCATATCAAAAAATAGCAGAAAAAAACACAAACAGACACTTAACGGAATCAGAAACTTGAGTGGGCCGGGACGGCGCCTAACTGCCCTGCTGTGAGCCGCTGCGATCACCAGACACCCGAGCGCCAGACAAACCTTGCAGGTTGCGCAGTCGGCGAGATTCAGCAGCCATAGCGTCATTCCGATAAACGCGAAGTTCACGGAGATGATCCGTTTCGTCCGGCGTGCCCTGCGATCGGACCAGCGCGTCACCGTATCCCAGAAGAAGAAGATCCCGCTGATCAGACACACGACGCCAAGCATGTCCTTGCTCGTTGTAACTCCTGAGTATGCGGCCGCACCTGTCCATTCGGAGTAGCTTCTGCCGATTTGTGGATAGTACTTGATGAGTAGGATAGAAAGCGGGATTAGCAGATAGGAAAGGCGTCGGAGCAGAGTACGGAGAGCTTCTTCCAGGGGGCAAGGATCGGAAAGAGCGACAAGAATCACAAGGTAATTGCCGAGGTCGCGAAACCACCGTTTCAAGGAGATAAATGGAAAGTCGGACCAGAGGACGCTCACAAGGGCGAAAGCAAGAAATGTCATTAGGGCAATGTTGCGGGCGAAGAAATTGCGCCATCGGAAGGACCGCGATATCAGGACGCCGATTGCCAGCAGGATCAAAGCGAAAAAGATACCTCGGTCCAGTGGGTTTCCCTCCTGATAAGCCGCAGATCCCCACGTCTCCGTCTGGCCAAGCCATTGCGAAGGCAGCCGCGAGCCTAAGATGAACATCCAGATCAAAGGCACCCACAAAGCTGCCGAGACTCCTAAGTCCTTGGCGGGGTCGAAAGACAGTAGCGCCACGAAAAGGATAAGCCATATCAACAGTGCCAAAGATGGGGGCATCGCTCTTGCTAACACCTCTAGTTAAGTGTCTAGTTTCGACGGTGAACCCTAGACCCGGAGCGGGTCGAACATGCATGGGAAATCTTCGCCTTGTCCGGAGAATTGTTATCTCCCCCCCGGGTTACATGCCGACGTTCTCGCGCACAAGAAACACGGGTCTCGCTGCTATTGAGAAACGAATACCTCCCGCCGAGAGCGTTGCAGGTCGGGAAGAACAAAAGCAACGTTGGTCACCTTCAGTGCAAAGTCGTCGGTTGGCTCCAGAGCCTGCGCCGCACGGAGTCGACCGTCATCGTCGATGTAGCAAAGCTGATAGCCCTTTTGTCTTAGGAAATCGGCCAGCTGATAGGGATCCGCGGCGGTCGCAGCGCGCCGCCGAATCTCCGGGTGATCCCGTCCGGGACTGCTTTCTTCGGGCAACACGGTCAACTCACAGATAATCGCCCTTGGGGGACATGTTCGAAATGTTTCTTCCATACCCTGAAGCGCGTCTAACTCAGCGCCTTCAATATCGATTTTCATCACGTCAAGGCGCTTTATGCGCTTTTCACGGATGTATTCATCGATAGTCACAACCGGCACTTCGATTGTCGAATCGCGATCGAGCCACTCGTGAGGATAAAGCGAAGAGCAACCAATCCGATCTGTACCGTACAGCGGAAGATAGGTTCCTGAGTCGCTTCCGACTGCCACCGGATTCAGGTTGATGTTGCCATATCCTCTATTCAGGTCAATTGAACGACGCAAATGTGGAATCAAACCCGGATTAGCCTCGAACGCATGCACTGCTCCAGACATCCCACACAAGGGAAGAACATAACAAGAGTAGAATCCAAAATTGGCGCCAAGATCAAAGAAGACATCGCCATTCCTAACTAGTTGCCTAAGGAGTCGGACAACACGTCGCTCGTCTTCATGTTGGCCGGTAATTGTTCCACAGAAATAGTAGAAAAGACTTAGCTCGGCAAGTGTTCTTTCCCCTCCACAGGACATTTTCCCGCCAGTTTCAAAGATAGCAACTCTTTCAAATTCATTTCCTTCATGTTCTATGAGTTTGGACCCAAAATGACGACAAAAGCTTAGGACGGTCCGGCTCGTTGGGTACTTATGACCTAGGGAAACGAGGGCTCCTTCTACTGCAGAACGCCAAGGGGCAGCAATGCCTATTTCGCTCAGCGTTTTGACTACACGTCCCTTGATGCTCATTGCTCTAACCGTCGACTGATATGCAGTGGCACATTATCCTCCGCTTGAAATTTGGAATGACTCTGCGACCGTCCGGTCTCGAGCTGATTAAAGATGGCGTCCATGATTCTGGCAGTGAGTAGAATTTCTCGATAAGGGATCGGTACAAGAACTTCCTGGCGGATCGAGTGGTAGAAGGACTCGATTAGATACTTCATGCCGGAATCCATGTGAAAATCCCTGCCTAGGAATAGCCCAACGTTTGTGATTAGGTTTCCGACATGCTGCTTCGCAAACAGCACAGGAGGGACGAACATATCGGCGTAGCTCTTGAATTTCCGGCCGCGAAGCCTGATCAAGATTTCGTGATCCTGGTCGAGAACCAGACCGTTTTGCGAGCCGTAAATTCGAAACTGGTGTATCGAAGGTTTCATCCTCGTCGAGAAAGTAAAATAGGCTGTCGTGCACTCCTCTTCGCAGATGATAACCCGAAGTTCATCGACGATCTCAGCTTCGTTTATCTCCTTTAGGAGCGGGCTCGAAAAGCCGTATGCGATCACGCGAGGTGCATCGCTGCTCAGGAATTCTGCGATTCTAGCGATCCCGTGGCTGATGATGTTATGTAGCAATTGACCGGGTAACTTGCGAACCCAATGCTGCTTGTCCCCCAACAGCGCTCTAGCGTAACTCGGATCTCCGAGGTCGTAGCCGTGGTAGCTTTCCATGTGTACTGGGACGGAGCCCAAGTAGCCGGTCTTGACCAGCGCCCTCATTCGTCGCGCCACGTGGCTAAATTGCTCGTTGTGTCCGACCGTTAGCTTGAGCCCTATTTTTTTCGTCAGTTCTATCAGGGTCTGCGCTTGCTCAGCGTCGACGGTAAAGGGTTTCTCAACATATACGTGACACCCCTGCTCGAGGCAGAGTCTGGCAATATCGAAGTGACTCTCCGGTGGCGTCGTAATGTGGACAACGTCGGGTCGGGCATCACTCAGCATTGCTGTCAGATCCGTAAAGTACCGTTTGACTGGGAATCGTTCGTAGAGTTGCTTGGCCATGAGCGGCTCACGATCGCACACACCGACAATTTCGCAATCCTCAATCCTCTGGATCACCGATGCGTGAGCATCAGCGATCTTGCCGCATCCCACAATGGCGACTCTAAGCATGCCGCCCACCCTGCACGGAACTTTGGAAATAGCGCCGCAATCCCTCCGCAGTGGGTACCTTTGGCGCCCAGCCTAACCTGATCCTTAATTTCTCGTTGCTATAACGAGTCTTCTTCCAATTGGCGTGCCATCTCGCCCGGTTGAACGCCGGTGGCAATTGTCCCCGCGACCATTCCGAGTATTTCTCCCAGAAGTAGCAGAGCCCATGGCTAACCACATGGGGCACATAGACTGATCTGAAGTGTCTTACGTTCTTCTTGTACAACCGTAAGAACTGGCGACTAGTCGGAAGGTCATCGTCAACGACGTTGAAGATCTCGCCCTCAACTCCTTTGACAAGGCCAGCCAGGATGATCGCCTCTGCGCAGTTGTCGACGTAGGTGAGCGGTAGGGTGTTGGAGCCCCCCAGATGCAGAAAGAGTCCGAAGGGACTGATGCCGACGCGGCCGGCGATTTCATGTTTACCTGCACCGTAAACATTACTAGGTCTGACCAGCACGTATGGGACTCCGAAATTGCTGCCATACTCGGCGACGATTTTCTCCTGCTGGACCTTCGCGAAACAGTAAGCTTCCCCACGAAGTTCGGCATGCTCTTCGATCGGGCACGATTCGTCCAAAACCCTCCGGCGAGGCTTCTGGCGATTCGTGTAGACGGAGAATGAGCTCACAAGGACGAATCGTCGCAGACGCGCATACCGCAGACTGGCGTCGAGCAGGTTGCGCGTGGTAACGACGGAGTTCATAAACGCATCAGGAAAGGACTTCTCCCCGGTCCCAGCGGCTAGATGATAGATAAGGGTCACATCCTTGCTTGCGGCCTCGCAATCCTGGCGGGAAAGAAGATTCCCTCTCGTCACATTGATTTGCGCTCCGTGCGGTCGGCGCTTGAGTGTGGCGTCGATCCTGGCCAGGTTGCCGGAGGGTCTGGCAAAACACACCAGGTTACGAAACCCACGATCGAGCAGACCCTCTACAACGCGCGATCCAATGAAGCCTGCGGCCCCAGTTATCAGGATCGGATCATCCGGTGAAACTATGGGGGAATCGAAGTTGTTATTCATCCCTGGCCTCAGACGCAACACACATATAAATATCCTTCATTCACAGCCACATCGCGAGGTAGCGCGCAGAGCGGTGAGGGCTGGTCAGGCGTGATTCTCCAATTACAGTGCCGCCACGGGTTCCTCGTGCAAGCGGAGCCATTCTTCAAGAACGACGAGGCTGAAAAGGATTTTGTGATTATCGTGCCGACCAGAGGCGTGCTGCTCGAAGAGTTCGCGCACGGCGGTCGGGCGAAGGTATTGATACACTCTGGAGCCGTTGTCAAGGAGCGTTTCGGCCATCCTGTTGTCGATGGCACCGCGGAACCAATCATCGACGACATTGACAGCGAACCCCCGCTTCGGCCGCTTCAAAATCGAATCAGGAAGAAAGGTCCGACAGACCTGACGGTGCAGCCATTTCCGGGAGCCATTCCTCACTTTGAAGCTCGCCGGCAATCGCTCGACATATTCCACAATCTCTTTATCCAGAAAAGGGACTCGAAGTTCGAGACCGTGGGCCATTGAAAGCTTATCTGCGTACATGAGAAGTTCGTCGGGAAGGGTGGATCGCACCTCCAGGAACTGGAGTCCGCCAAGCTCGTCGGTCTCAGACATCAGATCCGCCATGTTTGCCCAGCATTCTAAGATGGCGTCGCCGGAATTGGGTTCCAATAGACCCGCCTGGAATAGGTCATCGACTTGGTCTCCTGGCAGGATTGACAGAACGTGCTGATACCTACGCATCCGATCTGGTATCGCCAGAGAATAAACTCCCCGCTTCAGGGTTTCATTTCTTGGCAGGGCGGCAACAGTCGAAGAGATCGCGACGCGAGTCCAGCTCGGCAATCGTGACCAGAGCGTGCCATAGCGGACGCCAAGGTGACGACGATAACCGCCAAACAATTCATCCGGCCCCTGACCTACCAAAGCTACTTTGACGTCCTGGCGCGCTCGTTCACAGACGAAATACATCGGAACAATCGAGGAAGCTGCGATCGGTTCTTCCAATGCAGCGACAATCTTTGGCAGCGCATCCTCGAAGATCGATTTCGTAATCGTGACGCCGGTGTGCTTCGATCCCAGTACATGAGCGGTTTCTGCGGCATCTGCCAATTCGTCGTCGGCGAAGGACGAGCCGTACCCTACAGTGTAGGTCGGCCACGAACTCCCGTTAAGGTTCATCAGCGCAAGCAGTAGTCCGGAATCGATGCCACCGCTCAAAAGCAAGCCAACTGGCACGTCGCTGATGAGCTGTCTGCGCACCGCCTGTTTGTAGAGCGCCAGCAACTCTTCCGCGGCCTCGCCGGGTGACTTAACTGGCGCAAAGGGTGTGGGCTTGAAACTGTACCATCGACTCAACTCGTAGGAGCCGTTTTGGGCGACTAGCTTGGTTCCCGGGGCGAGTTTGCGAACGTCCTTGAGTATCGTGTAAGGGGAGGGCGTAAAGCGATAGCGCAGGAAGAGATTCAACGAGGTCGCATCGAGTTCCATCTTTTCCGGCATTGTTGCGCGAATCGCACGCATCTCCGAGCCGAAATACAGACAATCCCCATCGATTCTGTAGTAGAGCAGCTTGATTCCGAATGCATCCCGGGCGAGAACCAGCCGTTTTTGTCGCACATCCCAGATCGCCAGCCCAAACATGCCATTGAGGCGATTGAGCACCTCGTCGCCCCATTGCTTGTATCCATGGATGATGACCTCTGTGTCTGATTTCGTGCGGAAGATGTGGCCGTAGCCTTCGAGTTCCCGCCTGAGCTCAAGGAAGTTGTAGATTTCACCATTGAAGATCACCCAAACGGATTCTTCCTGATCTGACATGGGCTGATGACCGCCCGCAAGATCGATGATCGAGAGCCTGCGAAAACCGAACCCGAGCGGCCCGGTGACGTAGTACCCCTCGTCATCCGGGCCTCGATGGACGATGCTCTTGGTCATCGCTTCGATGTCCCGCCGCTGAACGGGCGCCAGGTTTCCGAAATTAAATTGTCCGCAAATTCCACACATAGGATTGCCTAATTCGGCTCCAGGAATACAAGTTCTATGCTCTTATTCTTGCTCACCCGCCAAACGGTTTGACTAACTTGGCTTAACTTCGAAGCTATCGATCCGCTTAAACCTGAGCATCGATTTGAATATCGCTTTTAACTTTTGCATCTGTTCTTTACGATGGAATCGCATCAACTCGTCGGAGACAGGTCTTTTCGTTCGGCGCAGCAATGCGGACAAGTATCCCGAATACAGCGCAATGCCACCTACGACGTATGGTTTCTTGGTTGCTCGATACGCAACTCTGAAGATTTCCCATAATGGATGCCCGCCCAGAAAGTAATCTTTCTCGCCGTAGGAAAACGTCGAAGCCAGGAGCGAACGTTCAGCCGTCCCCAAACTCCTGTAGTGAAAAAATGATTTCTCCCGAAAGGATCGTGTCTTCCAACCCATCATTCGAGCGGTTGTGACCGCAATCCAATCGATACCTCCTGTTCTGTTCGGAATATATCCGCCAATTTCCTCAAAGCACCGGCGCCGAAAAAGTTGGCATCCACCCGCGACGTGGTGCTGACCCTCAAAACTGTCAGTTGCCGAACTATAGCCCT
This sequence comes from uncultured Acidobacteriota bacterium, assembly GCA_963721825.1. Classification (GTDB taxonomy): domain Bacteria; phylum Acidobacteriota; class Terriglobia; order Acidiferrales; family UBA7541; genus Palsa-295. Next base: position 93,538 of record CAVRLE010000013.1, read on the forward strand.
CTTCCCGGAAGATGGTTCCTGCGACTCCAAGACAAGTGTCTTGTTGGAACTTGCTTAACAGAAACTCGCAGTAGTCCGCATCAAATGATAGATCTGAATCCAAGTTCCCAATGACTTCAAACTCAAGATTCTTGACTCTATCAAAACCTGCGTTGAACGCATGCACCTTCGCGGCGAAACTTCGATCACGACGGACCGGCAGATCCACCAATTCCATCCAATCGTACTTCGCGAGGTATCGGCCCACGATGTTTGCGGTATCATCGGTCGAACCGTCATTCACGATTACCCACTTGGACGGCAGGACAGTTTGCGCGACCACCGACTGGATGAGCTTGTCGATAAACTTCTCCTCATTGCGAGCGGGAGTGACGAGGACATACTTCATATGATCTAAGACACCGTTCCTCGGCATCATGGTCGATTCGAGTCGACGTCGTCGATCGGACCTGGCCTCTCCATTAAAGTAGCCGGGTGTTCGACCTGAATTCATCATTTTACTAGCCGACTTTCCCAGATGATTGTTGCGAGTAAACTTCCGATCGCTCAGCAGTAAGCGACTCGTCGTACATCTCTTCAGGTTCATACACGACGACGTGGCTACCTCGGTTCGAAAATCCAAATGGGACGCACAATAGATTCTTAAGCCGCATCCGCAATTCCTTCCGCCGCTCGGGCGGCACGAAGAACAGCATGAAGCCGCCGCCACCCGCTCCGAGAAGTTTGCCGCCAAGAGCACCGGCGCTACGCCCTGCTTCATAAATCTCGTCGAGGTTGGAATTGGTTATACTTCCTGTGAGCGTTCGCTTTACCTTCCAGCATTCGTGAAGCAGATGGCCGAATTCATCGAGCGATCGATTCGGATTCGTAACGATGTCCTCGGCTTCGTCCACCATTTTGTACATCGTCTCGAGCTCATCCCTCTTGTGGGGAGTCATTTTGATCTGCTCTTGCGCGATTTCGGAAGCGGTCCGCGCAAAGCCTGTGAAATACAGCGCGAGATGATCCTGAAGCCGAGCCAAGCGATCGGGCGAGGCGATCACCTGTTTCGCTTGGAAGCTGCCGTCCGTGTTGAAGCTAATCCGATTAAAGCCGCCGTAGGCGGCGCTAACCTGGTCTTGTGAACCCACCGCCTCGCCAATTACGTTCTGCTCGACATGAATCGCATCTGCGGCGAGCGCATGCTTGTTGCGCATTTGATCATTCAGAGCATAGAGTCCCAGCAAAAGCCCGACTGTAAACGCAGAACTCGTGCCCAGGCCGGTTCGCGCCGGCAGATCCGCAACGTGGTGAATCTCGACGCCATCGGCAATCCCCAGATACTTCAGGCACCCTCGCACAGAAGGATGCTGAAACGACGCGTTATCGTTGACGTTTTCGATCTTCGAATACGACACGCGGCTGTGGTATTCGAAAAAAGGGGGGAGTCGTCGACACGTGATATAGCAGCACTTATCAATCGTGGTAGACAGCACAGAACCGCCGAACTCACGAAACCAAATCGGATAGTCGGTTCCGCCGCCAAAAAAAGAGATGCGAAGGGGGGTACGAGTTATTATCATGCGCTTGGTGTCCTTTTTCTGACGACGCCTGCGTGGTCTTCGTATGTCTGCTGCGTCGAGCCTTTGCCTTGCGCTGCGCTTTGAAATTATGTGGCCGCAGAATTTCTCGTGAACGAGTCCGCAGCGGCCGCCTCCCATTGCAATACTTGGCGAGCAGCATCGAGAAGCGATGAGGCGACACCCTCAACGAGATTCGATCTACTGGCGTCGATCCCATACACATCGAGCTTTTCCTTTGTGGGCAACACACGCACGGTCTTGCATCCAGCGTTCTTGCCAGCTTCCATATCGACATCGGAATCGCCGATCATCCACGACGCCGCCAGGTCAATGCCGCGCGAACGAGCGGCTTCTAGCAGCATGCCGGGCGCAGGCTTACGACAATTGCAAGGTGGCGCGTAATCGTGCGGGCAGTAATAAATTCCATCGATGATCGCTCCAGCTCGCGCAAGACACTCGGACATCCGCTCATGCATCTTCTCGAGGTTAGCGATTGTTAGCAGCCCTTTCGCGATGGAGCGCTGATTGGTAACAACGATCACGCTAAAGCCAGCCCGGTTCAGCAGAGAAACTCCTTCCGCCACTCCCGGAAGAATGTGGAATTGATCCCAGGAGGTCACGTAGTCGCCTTCCGCGGGCTTTCGATTGATTACACCGTCGCGATCCAAAAAAACCGCTTTAGCCATGTGAGATCCAAAAATCTTCCCTAGCAGACTCGGCGATTGTGTGGCTCCAGCTGCGGCTCGGCGACAGCAGCCTGGTAGAGGCTTCGAAAAAGCGCTTTCGCACGCGCGTAATCTTCGGGTGTCCCGATGTCGATAAAGATTCCGTGCTGTTCGAGTGCGTACATCCCTTGTTGGACTAAATCCGGAAACAAATCCTTTTCGAGACTGGCTGGGCCCTGTGGAATGCGTTGCAGCACCGCGCGATTGAAAACGTACACGCCGGCATTGATGATGCCCGGCTCTGACTTTCCGGTCTTCTCACTAAAGCCAACGACGCGATTGAACGCGTCCAGATGCACCGTGCCATACCGCGCTGCATCCGGAACCCTGCGAACCGCCATGCTGATGAACCCACCTCGTTCGTGATGAAAGCGAACGAATTCGCGGATTTCAAGTTCCAGAAACGAGTCACCATTCACGACCAGAAACTCAGAATCCCGCTTGAGACAGCGCTCTGCGAATTTCACCGCGCCGGCAGTTCCGAGGGGTTGCGGTTCCTTCGAATAACCAATCTCAACGCCCCATTGATGACCATCGCCGAACGCCTGTTCGATCTGCTCCGCAAGATGGCCTGTACACATAATCATGCGGCGGATGCCTTGCGATCGAAGTTGCATAACCAATAGCTGAAGAAAAGGAATGTCTCCCACCGGAGCCAGCGGTTTGGGTTTAGATGACAGTACCGTTTGCAAACGCGTTCCCATCCCACCGACGAGAAGAATGGCAGGGATGTCTTCCCGCGCCGCATCCGGTTCAGCAGGAACGTTTGCCTTAGAGTTCACTGTGGGTGCTCAAATTCATTTCAGTTAGTCTAGAGTCAGCGGCTCCTGACGTCACAGGACCTCGCTCCAATATTCCAACATCGACGTCAGTGTTTGCTCGATCGACTTCATTGGTTTCCAGCCAGTGTCCTTGCGGATCTTGTGACTGCTACCGAAGATAATTCTCTCATCCGAGGGACGCATCAACCGCGGGACGGCTCGAACCTCCGCACGTACGCCGGACAAGCGGATCGCAGTGCGCAACAGCTCACCGATTTCATGCGTCGAGGTTGCGCATAGATTATATGCCTCGCCGTGTTTTCCTTTCAGGGCAGCGAGGTAAAAGCCGCGTACCGTGTCATTTACATCCAGGAATGCGCGACGCGGTTTGAGATTTCCTACTTCTATGACCGGAGGCTGGAGACCCTTCTTGATCCGAATCAACTGGCGCACGAAATCCGACGGTGCATCATTTGTCTTCCCCGGGCCGGTAGTGTTGAAGAGCCGCAAATTGACTGCTGGAGTCTTGTAGTCCAGGAAATACTCCCGCGCCAACAGGTCAAGACAGACCTTGCTGATGCCGTACGGATGCAGCGGCCGAAGTGGTTGCTCTTCAGTAACCGGAATGGCTGATGCTGGCACGTATCCATATTCGGCACTCGAACAAGCCGAAACGACTACGGGAGCTCGCTTCAAATGACGCACTGCCTCGAACAGGTACAACGAGCCTAGGATATTAGACTCGAAGGTCCCGACCGGATCCGCCCAGGACACAGTCGGCAGGCTCTGCGCACCGAGGTGAAATATATGCGTCGGCTGATACCGAGCTAGAAGTTGCGTAACGCGCTGACCATTCCGCAAATCACATTGCGTGAAATGTAGATTCGGCAACGTCGGAAACGCGGCAGAGCTGTCCCGGAGATATGACCCGATAACATTCCAACCCCTGGCGTGCAGGAACTTGATCATATGAGACCCGATAAACCCTTCTGCGCCCGTTACCAGTGCGATCTTTTTCATGAAAATTAAAGCGCTCTCCCGGCTGACGACACTGCAGAGCCCTCGGATTTGACTCCTGAGTTCTGAGTGTTTCGATAGAGCAGAAAACAAAGACTCCTAAACATCTGCGATTGAGCCCACCGGTGCATGGGGGTGTTGTCCCAGCCAAGGTGAAGCTGACGGCTTCTGAAAGAGCCGTCCGGTTTTTGCCAACGAGCCAGGATCTGCTGGAGAACGATCGACAGGAGATCGTCCAATCGTGGGAAACGGCCTCTCAAAAGTACGGCCAAGTTGATGCACTCAGCATAATCGTACAGTTCTCGCCGATATACTGTCAGACGAGGGGCACGGGAGAACGGTCGGGGCACACCTCGTCCATCAAACAAATGCTCGGTGTAGTAGCCAACTCCGCGTTCAATCGCCTTGGTACATCCGATGTGTCCGGTAAGTGCCTCGATTTTTGTAAGTGCTTTGAGGACAAAGCAAGTATGAAAATGATCGACAAAATCTCTTTTGCCATCGTTGGCGTAGTACCAGGAGCCGTCTGGATTTTGACACTCAAGGACAAAATTCAGATTTCTTTCAGCAACTGTGCGGTATTCCTCCTCAGAGAAGTCCAGTGTTGCACTCATCAGGAGAAACGCTCGATAAGCGTTCGCGTTTATGACACCCACTGAGTTCTCAGGAAAAGGCGTATAGGAACAGGAAGACGCGCCAGGGGAAGTTTCGAAATCCTTATAGTCCCGCAGGGCATGCTGGGCGATCGATTCCATGATCTGAAGCCACTTTGGATGCCTATCGATCTGATAGACTTGTTTAAACGCCTCGTATACGTAAGGAACCGTTGTGATGAGTGGCGTCCCTGATCTGATTGTTCCGCATACTGTTTCCCAATTGAATGGGTAGCCCCAGCAGTAGTTGTCATAGCCGGGACACCTTGTCTCCTGGAGAACCTCAAGAAAATGGACGGCTCGCCTGTGGTATTGCTGGTATTGCTGCTGTTTAGAGCCTTGCGCGAGGAAAGCGAATCCCATGGCATAGTGTGCATCGGCTATCGGGAATCGTTGGGGTTTCCAAAAGAGCCTTCTAGCTGAAGGAACGAATGCCTCGCTAAAGACCATTGGAAAGACAGCCATTGTTCCCAGCAGCGGCTTTCTATAGTAAAGAGCCTTTGCACTTCGCCCAAGATCACTCGAGAAATAACTCTGATAATCATAAGAGACCTCTCCGTAGTGATCGAGCCATTCGATAAATTGGGAAATAGCTGCCAGAGTTTTCTCGGCTGGCAGTAGACTTGATTCCGATTGCGTCCTAAAGTGAACCTCGGATTTTGCCTGTGAATTCATCAAATCCTCTTGATTTCATGCCACCGCCACTCCTAGCACTGTAGAGCCGAATCGGTTAGTTATCATCTCGCTGGGACGAGGTCGGTGTAGAACTGCAGGTCATCTCGGATCCAGAAAAAGTCGGTGGGCAAGTTCCAGGGTCAACAGCCTATGTATCTCGGTCGTGTAATTGCGATTCCCCTTGAGATGGCCGTTGACAATGCTTCGGACTGTCTCCGGTCTGAGGTACGGACGAGAGAGAGAGCGTGGGTCGAGTAGCATCTCGCGAACATAATTTGCCAGCGCGTCGCGATACCAAACGCGAAAGTGAAACACCTTGTGGCGGCCGAGCCAAAGCCTCTCTAGGTGCATCGGAGCAAAGAAATGGTCCACTTGGGCAACCCACTGAGGCATGCCGTAGTCGTAGGCGTATTCGGCCTTGAAGAGGAACTCTAGGTAGCCACGGGTGAGGGCGCTATTGGGGCCGCCAATGCCGCGATCGGTGCGCAGCCTAGCGAGGGCCACGTTACCCTCCCGGATGAGCCGCAGTCTAGCTTCCCCGTTCGCCGCGACTGAGCCGGGCGCCTTGTACACGGTTCTGACTAAATCATTATCCAAATAGGGCGTGCGGACGGCCACCTGGGTCTGCTCCAACATAAGCACCCCGTAGTGGTGCCAAGGCGACTGGCGGAAAGCGACAAACGTAACCGGATGGCCGTGGCGAATTGCATCGAAAGTCTCTTTAGCCGCATGAATCTGTGGCAACACCTCAGGCTGGTACAGCCCTGCAGCAGGCTCGACCGCCTTGAACATTAACGCGTGCAAAAGGATTTCGCTCCCATACGTCCCGACGACCCGCACTGGGGCTATCTCTCGAGCCCTCTCGTTCACATAGAGATCTGGGGAGCGACTGAGGTCCACACAAGCGTCCGTGAGATAGATCGAGCGCTCTGCATAGTGCGCAAATTGTGAGAGGAACTCCCTTCCGACGGTGATGACTTGGTGCGGCTGGCCGCAGATATTTGCAATACGACGCGCTAGACGCACGTCCTGATTGTCTCGATACATGCTACCGAACGTATAGCACGGCAACGATCCGAACAACTCCTTTCGCCAGGCCATGATGATGCGCGTGTCCAGGCCACCGGTTAGCGAGACGCCTACCCGCTCACGTCCATTAAAATAGCGCGGCAGATTCCGCACAAATGTGTCGCGCAGTTGGCTGTCGTAGGCTTCTGGCTTGAGCGGCTCTTGGTTTTCCCATTCACGCGGCTCGAAGTAGGCGGCCTTCTTCTCTAGGACGCCGCCGCAGAAGCGCCATGCCGCTCCTGGCGGTAAAACATGGATCCCCGAAAAAATAGTCCGGTTCTCAAGCACGCAGCCACAAACGATGAACTCGCCAAGGCCGCGCACGTCAAACTCGCGCAACGTCGGCTGTACCTTTAGGATTGCTTTCGCTTCCGCCGCGAAATAAAAAGCGTCTTTACCTTCATGGTAATAGATTCGCTGCAGCCCGAACCGGTCATTAAAGAGGATCGCTGTTCCCCGCGTCCGGTCGGCGACCAAACCTTGAAACCGTCCATTCAGTTGCTTGGGAAACTCTCGCTCCTCTTCATATAGGTGCACCAGGTATGACGGTCCATCCGCCTCAAAGGAATGTCCCCGAGCCCGAAGTCCCGCAACCATTCCCGGTTCGGGGAACTCCTCACCGGAAAAAACCAAAGTTACGTCCCCACGCTCATTGCGTAGCGGCATGCGCTCAGCAAATGATCCCTGTCGCGCCACCCACCCCAAGTAAATGCCTTGTTCGGGGTCAATCCAGGTGCCACTTGTGTAAAATGGCTCGTGCCGGAGCGACTCCACCATTTTGATCAGTTCGCCTTCGGCTCTCGCCCGCGGTAGCTTGGTGATCAGTCCGACAATTCCTGGCAATTCACCTCTCCTAGAGAGATTCCGTCGTTGATTGATATTTGCGTTGGTACCAGACACTGCGCAGTTCGCGCAGTTTCGCAGCCACGGGCTCAGGCACCATTTGCGCAAATCGACGGTGAAGCCCCAAAGCCAGAGCGAGCTTGCCCCAGCGAGTTAGGGGAACGTAGTAGCGGGGTATATCAACGCGCTGGAACCCATTACGTTCCTTAAAATCGCTGAGGCTGCTCCGCAGCTTTTTCCCATACGCGAAATTTGCATATACGAGATATCGAATTCTCCGATCGGCGCAAGATCGAACCGCTTGCGCAATTAGCGCGTTCGTTACTGCCTTATCTCTGTAATGGATCATTGAAAGTATGTGCATCAGCCCGGCTTGAGTCCAAGTGTCGTCAGCCGTAAGCTTGATGAAACCGACTAGCTTGTCGGCATCAAACGCTCCGATGAAGACACTTGAATCGAGAAATGTCGCACTCATTTCGCGAACTTTCTCGAGGCTCTTGCCATAATGAGGAAACCGCCTTTCTTGCCGAACGGGACACTCGTTGTAGATCTCCCAGATTCCCCGAACGAGGACATCGTCAAACGGCACTTCTCGAACCACAAGGCCCTTCTTTTGTGCTTGTTTGGCCTTGTTCCGTGCCTTGAATCCGATCTGCTCTGTCCACCAGTGCTCAAACGTGGAGACAGGAAGGACGGCCATATTGTCCCACTCCATCGGATAGGCATATTGCGGTGACGTCTCAGGCAATTTCTGCATGAACGTAAAGAGGTCGATCCGCATTTTGGATCTCCGCAGGCCAGCAATTACCGGCTCGAGGTCGTCCAGGAACTTGTATTCGTCACCGTCGAGGTGTGCAATACGACAGAGTCGCCCTCGTACCCGAATCTCTCTACCACAAAAATTCATGCGTAATATCCTCGGCTTCACCTATTTCGGGTTCTCGTAAACGAAACACTCGCCCTGCTGAATTCTGTCATCCTCGAAGCTTTTCCGTGTGATTAAAGGAAACAAGTGGTCGGGCTGAGCGCGGCGCTAGTCGAACCGCCGCAAAGACGTTCACGGAAAATTCGCCACGCACCGGCCCGTGATTCGTTTCTACACCCTGGCGGGGACCCAAATTCTCTATAAACGACACGACTTGGGCAGGTCCGGTTTGTGGATTTCGCGTCTCTTGCCACCGCATTCTGTACATAACTAATCGTCAAATCCCGCTGCAAGAATTACCATCATTGCCTTATCATGGGAATGTCGATAGAGACGCAGCGTCTAGCAATTTTTCATCATCACAGAGCCATCAGCGCGTAACGTCGACAGCGCGAGCTTCCGAACGGCCTGCAGTGGAACTCAGCGCTAAGAACTCCAAGACTCCCTGGGCGATCTGATTCACTTGGTTCGCCGTCAACTGTGGGAACATGGGCAAAGAAACAATTTCTGATGAGACCTTCTCCGCGACTGGAAAGTCTCCCTGTTTGTAGCCAATATGCTGATAGGCCCTCTGGAGATGCAGTGGGATAGGGTAGTGGATCCCAGTTGCGACGCTTAATTCATCGAGGTGCTTTCGCAGGTCGTCACGGTTCGGCACGCGGACGACGTAAAGATGATGAACAGCACGCGACCAGGCTGGTTCTTGTGGAAGGGTAAGTGAACCATTGGCCGAGGCAAAAAGCTCTCGATACAGCTTCGCAATTTTTCGGCGCTTCTCATTCCATTCGGGAAGGTACCGAAGCTTGGCGTGGAGGATCCCTGCTTGAATTGAATCCAGTCTTCCATTATAGCCTTCGCTATCGTGGTGATACCTCTTGGTCTGACCATGGTCACGAAGCATGCGAACCCTTTCCGAAATCTCTTCATCGTTCGTTGTGACGGCTCCACCTTCGCCACATGCACCCAAGTTCTTTCCAGGGTAAAAACTGAAAGCAGCCGCATGGCCCATCGAGCCGGCCTTCCGCCAGCGATTTTCCTTCTTTGAGAGGTACTCAGCGCCGTGGGCCTGGCAAGCATCTTCGATAACGATCAAATTGTATCGGCGAGCGATCTCCAAGATCGGATCCATGTCTGCCATCTGACCATACAACTGAACAGGGACAACCGCAGTTATGGGACTATGCGTTGTTCGGTGAAACGGTTTTCCCGTCTCAAGATCTAGATAGCACTTGGTTTCGATATACTCTCGAAGTTTCGGCGGATCCATGCTGTAAGTCTGCTCATTGATGTCAACAAAATCCGGCCGTGCCCCGGATTGCGAGATCGCTTCGGTGGTCGCGATGAATGTATTGGGGACTGTGATTACCGTATCGCCCGGCTGAATCCCGGCAGCAATCAACGCAAACCGGACAGCATCGGTGCCGCTGTTCACGCCGATGCAGAAGCGCGAATCGCAAAACTCAGCAAAATCGTGCTCGAAACTCTCAACCATGGGACCACCAACAAATCCGGCGGTGCGCAGAGCGGTGCGGACTACCGCGAGCAGTTCCTCCTCAAGCTCGACGTGAGGTGTGACTAAATCTAGAAAGGGAACTTTATGGTTGCCGGTCATTCTGTCACCTCGATACCATTTTGAATGTATCTCAGCAGTTTGGCCGGATTTCCGGCAACGATCGCATTGGAGGGCACATCGCGCGTAACGACACTGCCTGCACCAACGATTGCATTCTCTCCCACCGTCACTTTCGACAGCAGCGTAGCCCCCGAACCGATGGACGCGCCCTTTTTGATCACCGTGTGCTCTACTCTCCAGTCTTTTTCCGTTTGTAGCTCGCCATGGCGTGTAGTTGCGCGTGGGTAGGAATCATTAATAAAAGTAACGCCATGACCGATGAACACGTTGTCCTCGATCGTAACGCCTTCACAAATAAAGCTATGGCTGGAGACTTTGCAATTCTTCCCGACTGTTACGTTTTTCTGGATTTCAACGAATGCTCCGATTTTTGTGTCCTCTCCAATTTGGCAGCCGTAAAGGTTGATGAATTTAGAAAGCTTTACTCCAGGAGCCAATTTCACGTCTGGCGCAATCGAGCAGTATTCATTCACAGGCGCACAAACTCTCCTTTCCTTTTGGATAGAACGATTAGCTGCTTCCAGCGTGTGCACGACTCGAAGGATTGAGCCTTGAAGTTAGCGCGCACAGTTGGGGGCGAGCTACCGCCATCAACAACCTTGGAGGACATCCCTTGCTTCGCATGAAACTAAATAGATGCAAATAAATTACTTATGATTAGTAACCGGTTCATACAGCGCAGGCGATCGGGGCAACAGACTGCCAAACTCCCACGGACCTATAAGAAGCCAGACGCGTCAAAACCGTTTCTCAATTGACTGAAAATACATAGGTTAGCTGCCAAAGAGTCGTGAAATAGCAGGGAGCTTTTACCATGTTTTGCCGTTCAATTCGAGGGTTAATTTTCCTTGTTGTCCCGGATGTTTCTTCCACGACAACAATCGACCTTTCAAAGAGCCCAAGGTGACTTGTACGTAACCAGTGGATCGAGAGCCGAGAGTTGACCCCGCAGCTTCGGGGATGGACATCCCGTGTTTTGCATCCCAGCCTTGGCCTTGCCCGTGCGCCGTCGATTGGGTCGTACACGTAAGGACGGCATGAACTTCAGGCGGTCAATGATAATCTTACAATCTCCTATATTGAGTGCATCGGGGCGTTCCCTAGTGTGTTGTGGCAGCTTTGACAGCGACCACCGCTTTCGGCAGGCCAATGCTGCTGAAGGCGTAGAGTAACCAGCCGAAGTGATCGGGCCGGGCCTCATAGCGAATTTTGACCCTGTCTTGCTGCGGCCGGCGTGAAAGGTTCATAAAGCTGAGCGCAGCCTCCCTAATGTTCGTTATCTGCCTCTTCGGTCCGATTGAATCCCAAATGAGCCCTCGGTCCAGATTCCGAAGGTCAACCCCAAGTTCATTTGCGCCAACAATCCAGGACAATCCCTTCGATATCGGTTCGTGAAAGCTCTGGCCAGTGGCTGCTCCCAAGGCAAGGAGGGCAACAGGTGCCGTTCCGTCCTGATGTCGGGAACACACAGGGTATCGATTCACCACGCGGCATGTACGCTTGTCATAGAGAAACCACCATTGCCCCATTTCTCCTTGGAGCGTACGAACTGAATTCGCACAACTCAACGCGGACTCAAGTGGTTCCTCAATCTGAAACGCTCGTGCGAAAGTCGTGAGCGAATAAATGGCGCACATTTGATCGGCGAACGTTCCAAAGCGGTTGCAGAAGGTTTGCTGAATAAGGCCGGGAACCGCTGTGTTTCCGAAAATTCCGCCGTCGCTTTGGTTTTCCTGGAGCAAGCGGTAGGTATCTACGGCAATGTCTGTCAGATCCGGAAGTATTTCAGGACACGCGAGTCGTGCGTGCGCTATGCCCGCCAGAAAATACGCTAACCCTTCGGTGCGGCCTTGCCGACCATCCGAAAACGATTCGAGCGAGTTCTCGAAATCGAAGTCCTTGAGAAGTTTTCCAAGCCGCTCCGGTGCACACTCGGCTGTGAACCAAATTAGTAGTCCTAGGTCTCCGATGCTCCTCACCCACCCTGAGTCTGCCAAGACCACGTCCCGAATTGAAGCGACGTCAAACGGTTGTGGTCCTCCGAGCTCTGCGAGACGCTGCAAACCCAAGAGTGCGATGATCGTCTGTTTGCGTGATGTCCGTTCTTGGAGGATCCCGTCGTCCGTCAAAGTCACGCGTCGATAGAAGAGCTTTTCTTCTTCGTGAAACAGCGAGGCGAGCGAACGCAGTGCCAAAATCTTCAGCGCGGTGATGTCAACTTGAGAGCCACAACGATCCGCATGACCGTCAATCCGCTTCTGAACAGGAACAGCTTCGACGAATGGTTGCGGAGACGTATCGACTCCCGACGAGAATGCTTGTGTCAAAGATGTTTTGATTGAAGCGACTAGAGTGAACGAAATCTTAGGGGCGGCGGGCCAAGCTTAATTGAAGCATTACATTACTTACATTAGAGATTGTGGATCCCGTATATTCTAATATCTACGAGCGCCGTTCATAGGCGGACAAACTCTCCTCTCTTCTGGATCGAAGCCTCGGCAGCTTCTAGCATTCGCACCACGCGCAAGCCCGCATGGCCGTCGTTTAAGGGAGTCTTGCTTTTCATGACGCAGTCGGCAAAATAATCCAGTTCCACGTGGAGCGCTTCGAGCTGTTCTACCTGAGGCGCCCACATATCCCCCGTACGATAGCTCACCAACAGATCTCGAATTCCCTCTCCCGAAGTGATTTGGACGCCCTTGTCGTAGACGCGGATTTTTTCATCTGCCACGAGATCGTTCCAGACGACCATTTTCTTTTGGCCGCCGATCAACGTAGTCCGAATCTTCACCGGCGAAAGCCAGTTCACATTGATGTGCGCAATGACGTTTCGTGGAAAATAGATCGTCATGTACGCCACATCCTCCACTCCATTCAGGTGTTTCTCACCAGTTGCAACGATGGCCTCCGGATCTCCCGTGATGATGTAATCCATGATTGCTAGGTCATGCGGCGCCAGATCCCAGATCACGCTGACGTCGTGTTGGAACAGCCCCAGGTTCACGCGCAGGGAATCGTAGTAGTACAAATCGCCGAGAGCACCGCTTTCGGTGAGCTCGCGGATTTTGCGCACGGCACCGGTGAACAAGAATGTGTGGTCCACCATGATTGTCAGATTCTTCCGAGCAGCCAGTTCAATGAGCTCTTGCGCCTGTGCCGAATTCGACGTAAATGGCTTCTCAATGAAGACGTGCTTCCCATTTTCGAGAGCCGCCTTGGTCAATTCGTGATGAGTCCAAACGGGTGTGATCACCGCGACAGCATCAATGTCGGGTGAACGCAAAATTTCATTGGCATCCGAAACAATCCGAACGCTCGGATAAGCTTTCCGCGCACGTGCCTGTGCCGCTGGGCTGCGGTCGCAAATCATTTCCGTCCGCGTCGAGTCTAGTTTCTGTAGATTCCGGACGATATTGGGTCCCCAATATCCGTAGCCGATGACACCGATTCGTATCATGACTTCCTTATCGTCGTCGAAAGCGGGCTTGAAGAGGCAGCATTGAAATTTGACCGGTGCCTTGGAGCTTAGTGGGCGCCGTCGCCCGCGAAAACTGCAAGCGGAGTAGCCAGCAGGATCTTGAGGTCCAACCAGAGCGACCAGGTCTGCGAATACCGAAGGTCCAAGCGCACCATATCATCAAAGCAAGTGCGGCTCCGACCATTTACCTGCCACAGTCCTGTTACGCCGGGCTTCACTTCGAGAACCCTGCGCCGGTGCCAAAAGTCGTACATTTCGAACTCGTAAGGCACCGGGGGGCGCGGTCCAACTAGGGACATTTCGCCGCGCAAGACGTTCCAGAACTGAGGAAACTCGTCGAAACTGGTCTTGCGCAGAAACTTCCCGATGGGAGTTACGCGTGGGTCATCCGTGATTTTGTAAATGATCGGCTCGGTTCCGTTGTCCTTTTCGTTCTTCGTTTCGCCGGCAATGAACCGATGAACATATTCACGATGAATCTTCGGATCGTTGTTCGTGTACATTGTGCGAAACTTCAAGCACTTGAACTTTGTTCCGAATTGTCCCAAACGCTCCTGCTCGAAAACGACCGACCCCTTCGACGTCAACTTGACTGCTAGAGCGATCACGGCTAGAAGAGGCGAGAGGACCAACAGCAATAGGCCGCTACCCAGAATGTCGATCCCGCGCTTCAGGACCACCGGCATACGCTTCTTCGAAACCTTTCCCGAAAGGTCCGGGTATAACTTGAAATCGGCTACTCGATCGGGACGGTTCTGATCCCAATTCTCCGGAAAGATGTGGACTGTAACGATGAGCTTCGACGCGAGGTTGTGACCGAGACCGTTCGACAGAGCTGTCACAACTTTGGAACGCAGGAGTTCGGCGATAGGAGTCTTTTCTTCGAGACTGATTTCCGTAAATATAACGGCCAGGACCCGGCCGTCCTCGTACCAGCCGATTAGGTCGGTCTCTCGAGTCGCACCGGAAATCACGGTAATGAGTCGTTCCAGAAAATTGGTGCCGTCCCCATTCTTGTGGGCGACGGGTGACTCAAGCAACATAAGGACGAATGGTTTGCGAGATCGCTCGGCTCGCCTGCGTTCGTGAGTTAGCATGGCGTGGAGAGTCTCTTCTTGGAGAATTCCTTCGGTACCGGCCGGCATGTGGCCGAAGCGTGCAAGGACCTTGCGACCATTTCCCGGCTGCGGGGCTTGTTCTCTGAGAGGGAATGCCTTTGGGTTGCTACCGGTCATTGGCATTTTCGTGTTCTAACTTTCCATTCGACATCACTGCAGAATTGATTCCGTATGAAAATCCCGAAACCATCACAAAATACTGACGCAAATCTCTGAGACCTTACTCGGACCTAGGCAACAACTCCCTGCAGTAACGGATGAGAAGTGACCGGGTCGATAACTGCCGTGCGCCTAGGTGCAACGGGGCTCACACAAGTCCGGTCGATCTCCAAAGAGACGGAACGACGGAGCAGCGAAACTGAAACCACGATGCGACGATTGCCTTTGAAATTAATCAGAATACCTTCCAGGCCGCTTAAGGCGTCACTCTCGATCCGAATCTTCTGACCGATTTCAAGATAGGGCCACGGTTCGGCGCGTAAGCCCGATGAAACAACCGTTTGAATGGCAGCGATCTCAACATCGTCTACCGGGAACGGAACCCGGCCCCGTCCGACGACCGCAATCACACCGGGTGTTACAAGGATTGGCAAGCGCTTCAGTGCGTCAAACTGACAGAATACATAGCCTGGGAACAGCGGAGACTCTAGCTGTTTAACTCTTCCATTCCAGCGTTTCTTCGTCTGATAAGTCGGGAGAAGAGTCTGATAACCCTTGCCCGAAAGAAGCACCGCCGTGGAGCTCTCCCAGCGAGTCCTGACCTGGAGGGCAAACCATCGTTGATTGTCTGCTCCCGGGCTCGTCATGAATTAGTGGCTCCCTTCAGAGGTTCGGCTTTCGAGACGTTGGCACACGTTTCGCCTAGGCTACCGCCATTAATGCGTTGTG
Source organism: uncultured Acidobacteriota bacterium (assembly GCA_963721825.1). Taxonomy (GTDB): domain Bacteria; phylum Acidobacteriota; class Terriglobia; order Acidiferrales; family UBA7541; genus Palsa-295. The sequence continues at coordinate 108,884 of CAVRLE010000013.1, forward strand.
CCGTGGTGAACCTATCGCAACTGACCTGCCAGACTCGGTCTTAAATCAAAAAGAATCAGCCAGATCAAATGGAACGCAATCGACTGACACAAAAGGGCTTAGAGATCCATTTCAGCCCTTCCATCCCGAGGTATCAAAAACATCACCGATATCGAGTTGCAAAATGTGAAAACTCTTGCCATCATTTGCCAAGACGTTTCCCCGGCAAGCATTGGCTGTACGTCATAAACGCAACTTATTTGTAATGGATTTAGTACGTTACAGAACCAATCGACACCTAGGCAGCTCTTCTTAGCAGACAAAATAAATTCGATGACGGGAACAATAACTTGTTGAGCGCGGATGGGATCCGGCCACAAGATGCTCTCAGAGCATTCTCACATTGAGACTTAAGGCTGAGAATGCCAGTATTTTGAGAAGAATTTCGGGTTTGTCCTGCCGAACACGAACGAGGTGATCACCTTCGGCTCTCGGGTTCTCCCTCCTTGGTCATGCACACCTCCTTGCGATTTGTGATCTATTTTCGTCACAATTCGGTGTGCAAAAATCCTACGGCGCGGGACAACCCGGTGGTCCGCTCGACTATGTGCCCACCGCTGGTGCAACCCTGTGGCCCCAACCAACGTTTTCGTCAGCAGGTTCGGCCCACTTAAACGTCTCTAACCCCAACTACTTTCAGATTGGCCCTCCCTGCCGACATTCACCTGCAAGGCAGCGATGCTCTTAAGGTGCAAGAGGTCTCGTAACAGACACTTAGATAGACCTGGAAGTAGGGAGACGATTTATCGAAATTGGCCGGGCCATCAGGCCGAGCTGAAGAAGATTGCAAGCTGCACGCCTTAGCCTCGGCACAATCGAAAGGCTCCCGGGGCGAGACCGGCCAAGAGAGTTATTTGAGTCCATCTCGTTACGCCCAGCTTTACTATTCCTGATCGTTAGGTTCACCGTATACATGGTTATAGTCATAGTAATAGTCTGAGCTGTTCGCATGAGATGCTTTGACGGCGTTAAGTATGACTCCAACGACGTTCCTCCCTCGGAGTTCTTGGGAGGCTCGCTGGGCTGTTGCCGCCGGAGTTACACCGGCTCGGGTCACTAGTAGGATTCCATCGCAGATATCAGCGAGAACGCTTGCGTCGGCCACCAGCAAGCAGGGTGGTGAATCGAGGATGACCCAGTCGAAAATCGGCTTCACACGGTCGAGTAAGAGTTTCAACCGGCCATTCGCGAGCAATTCGCTCGGATTCGTCACTTCTTTGCCGCCCGGAATGAAAAATAAGTTGTCTCCCGGGCCCTGCTGAACGATCGAGATTGCATCCGCTTCGCCGCGAAGATAGTCCGTTATTCCCGGGCCCGAAGGCGCACCAAGCGGAACGTGCAATCGTGAACGTCGCAAATCTACGTCGATGATGAGTGCGCGGCGGTCAGGTTGCCTCACGATCGCTTGTGCCAGATTATTTGTCACAAAGGTCTTTCCTTCGGTAGGGATCGAGCTAGTGACCAAGAGGGTCCGAAGCGGCTGGTTGTTGCGCATTTGATAGAGCCGAGACCGCAAGGTCCGGAACTGCTCCGCTCCGTGAGCGCTCAATTGGGGATTGATGAAGACATTCACATTGGGGTCGAGATGCCACTGCGGATGCGAACAGCGGGCGCGCAGATCTTCGAATCGCAAGTAGTCACCCGATAGAGGGGCGGCCACGGTCGTCCGAGCCAGTATGTCTTTGTCGCGCGCAGGCACTTCATGGGTTGGGCCCGGTGCTGTGCTTGGCGAATCCGCTGGCGAGGGAATCTGAATCTCCTCCGCCGTCACAACGGCGGCGCGCTCCTGCTCAGCTTTCTTCAGAGCTTCATGAATACGGCTCATGGCTTCCTTTCTCGGGATGACGACAACACTGCGTGCGACTGGCGCAAACGTCCGAGTAGCTCGTCCAGGTTCTGCAGCAACGCCTGTGTATCCGTTGCCTGTTCGGTTGGGGCTCCTAGTCTTGCCTGGGCAGTCGGCTCGATTTCGTCAAGTTGGAATTCCCGCACCACTTCTTCCACCAGGTGCGCCGGGACGGGGCGCAGGTGATCAACATACGCGTTAATGAGTGAGTGTTCGCACAACAGGTTGACCACGCGCGGAATTCCTTGGGAATACATGTGCACCGACTGAATCGCTTCTTTTGAGAAAATCGGTTCTCCGTTCGCTCCCGCGATGCGCAAACGCTCCGCAATGTAACCAAAGGTTTCCTCGAGCGTTAGCGCTGCAGTGCGGCACCGCAGAGTGATACGTTGCCGCAACTGCCGCAATTCGACCATCTTCAGCTTCTCTTCAAGTTCCGGTTGTCCCGTCAAAACGATCTGAAGCAGTTTCTCGGTAGACGTCTCGAGATTGGTTAGAAGCCGGACTTCTTCAAGCACTTCAGAAGATAAGTTCTGGGCCTCGTCTATGATTAACACCGCAGTCTCGCCGGCCCGATAGCGCTCCAGCAACCATTGATTGAGCCGCAAAAGTACTTGGCTCTTCTCGCGCGATTCACAAGGTACTTCAAACTCTGCGACAATGAAATCGAACAGCTGACTGACATTCAGTCGCGAATTGAAGATGAACGCGGTGGCCACCCGCTGCCCGTGCAGCCAGTCCAGCAGTCGGTTGAGCAGCGTGGTCTTGCCCGTGCCTACTTCCCCCGTCAGCAGGATGAAGCCCTTCCTGTTCTGAATTCCATACGTCAGACCCGCCAGCGCTTCCTGAATTTGCCTTGTCAGGAAAAGATAACGCGGGTCGGGATTGACGTTGAACGGGCTTTCGCGTAAGCCAAAGAATTTCTGGTACATAATCTCCTTAGGACTTTCTCTCGCCTGCTCCCGCGCCGGCTCCTGCCAATACCGGGGTCTCCTTTTCTAAAGGCTGCTGTGCCGAAACCGGCTCAATCTCAGGAATCATCGCGAGCACCGGGAGGCGGAGCGTGAACTCGACGTCCCGTTCCGTCTTCAGAGATGAATCTCGCATCTCCAGTAGGAAAGCAATGCCTAAGCCCAATGCGAGCCCGCCTCCGAATCCTCCCGCCGCAAACAGCGGGCGATTTGGAAAAGACGGCTTGCCCGGAAGATTCGCCGGATCGAGCACCCGGAATTGTTCTCCTTGCTGTTTTCGCTCCAGATCAGCTGCCATCGCAGATTCGTCCCTTTTCTTCTGCAATTCGTTGAAGGAATCTAACGCTGTCTGATAGCCGCGAATGAGTTCCTTGAACTGTTGCTCGACCGCTGGGCTCGATTGCACTCGGTCCTGGTAAAGCCTGATCTGCTGCTTAATCTGCTCTTGTTCTCTCGCTTTTTCGACAATTACTTGATCCAGGTTGTGGACTTGCGCGCGCAACTGTGCGATCTGTGACGGCTCCAGGGTACTTTTCTGAGTCTTACTCGCCTCGGATACCACTTTCTGCGCATCGCTCTGCGCAATTTGCTTTTTCAAGGCCGCGATATCGTTTTTCACCTTGACGACGTCGGGGTAGTCATCCGTGTATCTCGCCTGCAGGTTTGCCAGCTGTGTCTGCAGGGCTGAAAGCTGCTGATCGAGAGTCTCGGGATTGCGGCCAGTCTGGGTGGCTTGCCAGGCGGCAATTTGCTGGCTCAGCATAGACTCGGCGAAGGTCTTATCCTGTTGCGCACGAGCGAGTGCCTGTGTGGCGGCATCGAGCTGGGACGTCAACCCCGTCAGCAAATTTAGGTTCGTCTGTTCCTGATCGGGAAGCGACCCGAGATAGTGGCTCTTAAACGCAGCCAGCTTTGCGTCTTGCTCATCAAGCTTCGTTTTCGCCTCGGCCAGCTGTTGCACTAGAAACTGTGTGGTGTCTTCGGAATGCTGCTGGCGTAATCGAAGGTTTTCCTCGATGAACATTGATGTTACTGCGCCACACACCTGCTGCGCGGTGCGCGCGCTGCCCATTGTCACGTTGATGTAGAAGCCTGGCAGCTGCCGGGAAGTCGTTTGGGCCATCGGCAGAACCGGTGTCACGTCAATCCCCTTCTGCAGGCGCCCAACAAGTTCTTCCATCGAAACTCGATTGATGTCGCTAGAGTAGAGCCCAAATTGACGAATGATCGGCTCCAGTCGCGATCGGCTCAAGATCTGCTGCTGCATGCTCGAAAGGCGTTGGGTGATATCCGCGGTGTCCAGCGATCTCACAATATCCGACGGCACGGAGGGCTGCTCCACCAACACAAGCGTCTGCGACTTATAACGGTCAGGCAGAAATCGCGAAACCATGTACGAAATCGGGCCACCTAGGACTGCGAGAACAACTATTAGCACCCACCTTCGGCGCAGCATCGCGATGTAATCTGCAGCTGTCAGTTCTCGTTCTGTCATTCCATCCCCTTTCGCTCTCTCCGAATCCTGCTGCGACCGCCGTCCTCAGAATGGGATCGGCTGCCCGTGCCAGGCAAGGCCCAATGAAATCTGATTACGCGCCACATTGTTCGGGCAGGTGCTTCCCGGACAAGATGACGCATTCGAAGTCTGGTACTGTAACTGATACCTCAGGAACAAGTGGATAGTCCGGCCCACCGGATGGCTGAGCTGCACGCCTGTGAACCAGTAATCGTAATTTTGGATTGTCGTCGCCGGTGTACCCACAACCACTAGGGGCCCTGTGTTTCGTGCATATCCCGCATCCCAACTGCCTGAGAAGTTCCGCGAGAATTGTCGCGTAACTGTACTTCTCACGGTATCGAGTTTGGAGCCCGCCAGGACTCCTGCGCCACTACTCAGACCGTGGTCGTACGCCAGATGAAGTCCGGTTCGCTCAAACCGGTAGGTCAACGAGGTACTCACTGTGAAGTAAATCTGTGTAGTCGAGTTTGTTGTTGTTCCGCCCGCTCCGGACGTGATGGGTATTTTCGAAAAGGCTACTTCGGGTCCGCCTTCAACCTGAAACGCCAGCCTGCCAGTAACTCTTCGACCATAGGAAAACAGGATAGCGTTTCCATTAATAGATTGGTCGAAATTGTTGTAGCGATAACCCCTGAACCGGTAGAACACAGCAATCGTATCTTTTCTTGTAAGGGTGCGATTGTATCCGCCTTGGAAGATTATGTTTCCGAAATCGAGCAGGGGATTGTCGAAGAAATGGAGTAGGGCGTACCCCCCGAAAAAGGTGAGCGAGGATTTCGATGTCAGGTGAATATCATCTTGTGCAATGGAGCTATTCGAGAGACGTTGGCCACGCACGGTTAAAATTGTCTGGCCAGGAAGGCCTGGGCCCTGCGATCCACCAATAGATCCGCCGCCAGGCAGAGAGATTCCAGCAATTCCACCGTAGCCGAATGAAGTTTCCGGAATGTATGACAGTGCTTCAAAAAGAGAAAGCACCGACCGATGAAAGGAAAGCTTCTCACTGACCTCCAATTCCTGTATGACCGAGTTCCCTACAGTCGCGTTGTTCGAGAGGGTTCCGCCTCCAACGTAGGTTAACGTCAGATTCGAGTTACCTGACACTCGATGTAAATCGATTCCGCCGATAGGCGTTACATATGCCGCCCAACCGCCGCTCGTATTGCCGGACAGTGGGTTCGAATCGAAAATCCCTGTGATGTCGGCACGCGGTTGCCAGTAGCTGTGAGTTACCGGGGGAACACCGAGAGAGAGATTCTGCGCGCCCGCTAAAGGCTGAGTGTCGGGTGCGAGCTGTTGATCGCTAGCGGTGGAATTGTCATCGGCGCCGCTGTCCACACCTGCAAGCGGCGAATGGTATGCAGGTATTGGCGGCTCGGATTGGTTTTGATCTTGTTGCTGAGCCAAAGCTGTGGGCGCAGTAATCGCGATGCTAACCAATGCCAGCCACAAACGATGCGACAACCTGCTCATCAGTTCTCCCTACGGCACGACGATCGTGTCGCCAGCCTTCAAAAAAATATTCTGATCGGCTGCCTTCCCAGCAACTACGTCCTTATAATTGAAGGAGTGCTTTTCCTGCTTTCCATTCTCTACTCGAAGCACATAGATCTTCTTGAGGTTAGCGAATTGAGTGAAGCCGCCACCGTGTGAGAGTGCTTGCAGGACGGTCATATTCGGCAACAGCGGATAAGCGCCCGCTCGGGTAACCTCACCGAGAATATAGACACGCTGGCTGTTGATTTGCGTAACGATGATCGTCACCTGCGGATCGGTCACGAATTTCTTCAGCCCCGCTGTAATGTTTGCAGCCAGTTGAATCGGCGTCAATCCAGCGGCCTGAACGTCGTTCAGGAGCGGCATTGAAATCTTTCCGTCGGGCCTCACAGGAACTGAGCGCGTCAATTCAGGTTCCTTCCATACACTGATATCAAGGACGTCCTGTGCTCCTATCAAGTAATTAGGATTATCTGTAGCGGCCTTCTTGACCGGATCACTTACGACCGATCCGGCAGGGGCCTCGGCAGGCTGTTTCTTGCTCGTGGCTTCCTGTGCTGTCGCTGAAAACGCTACCGCTAGAAAACAAACAGCCCCCCAAAGTTCAGCTCGTTTCATCATTGACTTCACCGCCTCGCTAGTTCGATTCGCCATCTTGCTGCCCGATCTGTTTCAGCTTGTACAGCAGGGACTTGTAGCTGATCTGTAATTCCTGTGCAGCTCTCTTGCGATTCCACCGAGTCCTAGCCAAGGCATTCAAAATCAGTCCTCGTTCCGCTTCGCGCGATGCTGACCTCGCAGCCACCTTCAACGAGGGGGTCCGTATCTCAACTCTCGGCGCTGTAGGCACGATCCGAGTTCGGTACAGCTCCGAAATCGCCAATACTTCATCGTTCAGCGCCACAATCCTTTTCACGACATTTTCGAGCTCGCGAATGTTGCCCGGCCAGGAGTATTCCATGAACGTGTCGAGGGTCCTTGCGCTCAGAGATCGATGCGCTCGGCCGAACTGCACCGTATGCTTCAACAGGAAAACATCCGCGAGCAATGGAATATCCTCTTTTCGCTCACGCAATGCCGGCAGTCGAAGACAAACCCCGTTAATCCGGTAATACAGCTCCCTTCGAAAACGCCCCGCTTGCATCTCCTCATCCAGATTTACGCTCGTCGTGGAGATTAACCGTGCCCTCAGAATTCCGTGTCGCGGACTCGCTTCTCCGTCGGGCAGCGCGCACAACAGGGTCCGCTGACACAACGGTTCGAGTTCGCTGATTTCGTCGAAGAACGCCGTCCCCCCCACTTCGTGATGGCCATCTTCCCGGTTCCCGGGTTCCAACCCGAGCTCAGTTGCGAGGGATTCGGCCCTCGCCGCTGCGCAGGAGATTTTTATCAACCGTTCCGATGATCGGTTCGATAACAAGTGAATCCGATGAGCAAACGTCTGCTTGCCCGTGCCACACTCTCCTACCAGAAGCACTGGGATATTCGTCGTTGCGATTTCCTGGAGTACACTTTCAAGTGTTGACATCGCGGGACTCATCCCACGGACGAAACCGTCCGCGGCGATATCTCGTCCTGCTAGTTTTACTGCCGGAGTCGCCATCACGTTTTCTACGTTAGAAGAGCGCATTATTCCTCATCGCCAGTAGTCTGCTCTGAGAGCGGTGATCTCCTTGAATTACAAGTGCAATGCGGCTGCCAGTGCGCGGCTCAAATCCCAATATGTTATTAAGCTACTTGAGAATCAGGCACTTAAAATAAGAGCTCGTTGCCCTGGCCGCCAAACGGTTATCGTTTAGCCCCGAGTATCTTCCACGAGAAGAGAAATCACTTATCCTCCAATCCCAAAGAGGCTGGAAACAAAGGGCTTATTCAAGATTATAACCCGTGACCGCCGCTTGTCCACCATGAGGGCAGGGAATTCAGGGGTAGTTCAAGGCATAAAAGTGGAAGATTACTTCCACTTTTCAGTTTGGATGCGGGGACAGGTGTCCGCGCTGGGTTTTCCTTTGGCGCCCATTCGTCTGCTCGATATTTCTTTAAGCCATTTATTTTCTGCCCCCTAGCTAATCATTTGACATGCTTGGCGCTCCCGCTTCGGACGGGCGCCGGATTGCATAGGCTCCTTGGGGACCGCTGTGTGGCTGACCCATCGGAATCGAGGGCGCGAATGGTTGAAATTCGAAGCATCAGTATTCGATCGTTCGTAGTTTCCCTGTTGCTCGCTGCATCCTTGCTAGCGGCCTGCTCTCGCAATCCAGAGGTCAGAAAAAAGAAATTTCTGGACAGGGGTAGCGCCTACTTCGGGAAGGGACAGTATCGCGAAGCCAACATCGAGTTCGAGAACGCCATCCAGGTTGACCCGAAATTCGCAGACGCCCACTATCGCCTCGCCCAATCACTTATGAAGCAGGGCGATTGGTCGCACGCATATCAGGAGCTGACACGCACGGTCGAATTCGATCCTAGCAACTGGAAAGCACAGCTCGATTTAGGAAACATTCTTCTGGCCGGCCGCCAGTATCAGCAAGCCCACGACCGCGCCCAGACAATCCTGCAGGGCGACCCGAATAATCCACAGGCACAGTTGCTGCTGGCGAATGCGGACGCCGCCCTCGGAAACAATTCGAAAGCGCTTGATGAGGCGCACGCAGCAGTGCAAATGGATCCTGGCCGCGCGCAATCCTACCTGAACGTAGCTGTCATTCAGGAAAAAAACAAAGATCTACCCGCCGCCGAAGAAAGTTTCAAGAAAGCTGTCTCGCTTGATCCCAAAACCACCACAGCTCTAATGGCCCTTGGTGCGTTTTACGAGCGCCAAAGACGCTGGGTCGAAGCCGGAAAACAGTTTCAGGCTGCGATTGCTGTCAATCCACAGAATCCGGCGCCGCGCGCAACTCTTGCAGGGCTGTATCTGAATGAAGGTCAGCGTGACATGGCCGAGCAAGTCTTGCGCGACGCCAAAACCGCATTGAAGGACGATCCGAACGGCTATCGGATGCTGGGGGAATTTTATGTCGCTACGAACCAATCCGAGAAAGCGCTGGCCGAGTTTACGGCTCTTTATTCTGAACATCCCAAGGACGTTACTACCGCAAAAATGTACACCCAGCTGTTGATCGCCGAAAACCGCGTCGAGGAAGCCGTTAAAGTCAACGCCGCCACGCTGAAAATCGCTCCGTCGGATCCCGACGTCCAGGTTCTTCGGGGTGAGCTACTCATTCGTCAAGACAAACCCGAAGACGCGATTCACGTCCTCGAAAAAGCCACCAAAGACGCTCCGAATGACGCCGCCGCGCACTATCAACTCGGCGTTGCATATGCTGCGAATGCGAATCTTGGTCAGGCGGAAACCGAATGGAAACAGGCCCTGCATCTACGCCCGAATCTACTTGAGGCGCTGCGTGCGCTCGCTGCCCTCGCAATGCGCCGCGGCGACACCCCAACCTTGTCGCAATTGAGCCAGCAGATGATCCAAGTAGAGCCCCGTTCGCCTGAAGGCTATATCTACCACGCGCAAGCGCTTATGCGTCAGAACGATGCCGCCGGCGCCGAAGCGGATTTGAAGAAAGCGATTGAAGTTGCACCCGGGACTTCTGCTCCTTACGCGCGATTGGGCGACCTCCGCATGTATCAGAAGCGCTACGACGAAGCTGAAAAGCTCTACTCCGAGGCGCTGCAACGTAATCCTTCGGCGGTAGACGCTCTCACCGGTCTGGTCAACATTGACCTGGTCCGAAAGCAACCGGCGAATGCGCTTCGCCGCGTCCAGGATCAGATCGGCAAGGTTCCGAATAACAGCCAGCTCTATTTGCTCCTTGGTCAGCTCGAACTTAAGAATCAGCAAAATGACAAGGCCGAGGTAGCTTTTTCGAAGGCCGTTGATCTCGATAAGAACAACGTCCCCGCATTTCTCATGCTCGCGCGTAGCCAGGTCGCCAAAGGCTCAGTGGACCAAGCCATCGCCGGATACCAGCGCGCCATGCAAGCCAACCCTCGCGACGTGCGCATCTATATTTCTTTAGCGGGTCTTCTTGAAACCCGCGGCGATTGGCAGCAAGCGGAAGATCTCTACAAAAAGGCACTCGCAATTCAACCGGACTACCCAGTTGCAGCAAACAATCTTTCCTACCTGATGCTCGAACATGGAGGTGACGTAAGCGTCGCACTCACGCTTGCCCAAACCGCCCGCAAAGGTTTGCCTGATCTTCCTAGCACCGCCGACACCCTCGGTTGGGCCTATTATAACCAGGGCGCGTATTCTTCTGCGATCGACACGCTGCGAGAAGCCGTTAAGCAAACTCCCGACAGCGCTACTTTTCATTATCACCTCGGCATGGCTTACGAAAAAGCTAACAACCACACCCTGGCAAAAAAAGAACTCGAACAAGCATTGCAGATCAGTCCGAATTACTCCGAGGCAGACAAAATCCGAAAGATTCTTGCGGAGTAGAGAACTCAGTTTTGTCTTCTATCTTGAGAATTGCTAAACCTCTGATTCTGTATTGACATCATTTCTCAGAACCCGGGCGCTGGCGTCTCGGTCCCTGGCTCTGCCATTAATGCTTTTTTTTCGGATCTACATCTAACTGATAAAATAAGATGCTAGGAGAATAAGTGTGGAGCGCAAACCAGAGTTTTTTGCGGATACGGGCATCAAGATCGGGATTATCGGCTGCGGGTACGTAGGACTTCCTCTCGCGCTCCGCTTTGCCGACGTCGGCCAGCGCGTCACGGGATTTGACCTCGATCAATCGAAAATTGAAAAGCTGAATGCCGGCCAATCCTACATCCAGCACATTCCCGCCGAAAAAATCAAAGCTCACGTGGCTGCAAAACTATTCGATGCGACATCCGATTTCACCCGCCTTCGCGAAATGGACGCAGTCCTCATCTGCGTCCCCACGCCCCTCGGCGAGCGGCGCGAGCCGGACCTGAGCTATGTCGAGAACACCGCCCGAGACATCGCCCCCAACTTGCAACGCAATCAGCTCATCGTTCTCGAAAGCACCACCTATCCTGGCACAACCGAAGAGTTGGTCCTTCCCATTCTCGAAAAGGGCGGCTTGCGTTGCCCCATCACAAATGGCGACGGCAGCAAAGACATCGCTACCGATTTTTATCTCGCCTTCTCGCCGGAGCGGGAAGATCCGGGCAACAAACAGTTCGGCCTCGCTCAGATTCCCAAGGTAGTCGGTGGCGTAAATCCCCCAAGCGGACGCGCTGCCGCGGGACTCTACGCGCAGATTGTCTCCAAAGTGATTCCCGTCAGCTCCACGCGCGCCGCCGAAATGGTGAAACTGCTCGAAAATATTTTTCGCTGCGTGAATATCGCGCTCGTAAATGAACTGAAGCAGCTTTGCTTGCGCATGAACCTCGACATTTTCGAAATTATCGATAGCGCTGCCACAAAACCGTTTGGCTTCATGCCCTTTTATCCCGGCCCTGGCCTCGGCGGTCACTGCATTCCCGTCGATCCGTACTATTTGTCCTGGAAAGCTCGCGAATACGATTTCGCCACGCGCTTCATTGAGCTCGCGGGTGAAGTGAATACCGCTATGCCCTACCACGTCGTAGACGCGGTTGCCTCGGCCCTCAACGATCGCAAGAAATCAATTAAGGGTTCGAAAATCCTGATACTCGGTATGGCCTATAAAAAAGACGTTGACGATCTCCGCGAATCTCCTTCCCTGAAGCTCCTCGAATTGCTCACCGGCCGCGGCGCCATACTCGACTACAACGATCCCTTCTTTCCCATGCTTTTCAAGATGCGCCACTATGATTTTTCCAACATGCGCTCGGTCGCCCTCTCGCCCGAGCGCCTCGCAAGCTACGATTGCGTCTTGATCGCCACCGATCATTCCAGTTACGACTATGACGCCATCGCCCGCGATGCCAAGCTTGTCGTTGACACGCGCAATGCCACCCGCCGCGTGAAACAGAATCGCGAAAAGATCGTCAATTGCTAAGGCTGTTGGGGGTTGCATAGCTTCGCCTCGCTGGCTACAAAGGTGTGTGGCGTCCCGATCGTGCAGACGCTCAAGTGGATCAGTTATTTGGCCGGTTGATGCATTGCTTGGTGGCATTCCCTGCAAAGCGTAATCAGATTAGGCTCGATGTCGTCACCAAGTGCGCTACGCCGTCTCAGGTGGTGAACATCGAGATTCTTGAGGCAGCCACATACCTGACAGCGCCAGTTGTCACGCACCAAGATTTCTTTACGCAGCCTCGGATACGAGACGGACGCTACTTGAATTCGAGGCCTCTTTCGCAAGATGGGGTCGCTCATCTCGCTTTTTCTGCAGGATCCGACGGCCCACACGTTGCGGCTGAGCAACCGATGGATGCTGAGCATTCTGGACCTTCTAAGGAATTCTCCGTTTCCAAGGCGGCCCCCGCCAAAAAATCCGCGCAAATCATTTCCAGAGAATATCCGCGAGATTTGTCACTGCCGAGCATCAGTGCAGCAATTTCAAGCGCCCGCTCGACCACGGACAACTGGCCCTTGTACAGCTTGAAATAGATGATCTCCCAAGGCTCCGTTTCTTTGCCGGTCAGGTACCGATCCACTTCCCGCTTGAACTCTTCCTTCGGTAGCTCCTTCGCTTTGTGCACCCAGGGTGCACAGTCGAACTCGGTTCCATCGCGACGTGCGACCTTTACCAGCTCACGCGCCTTCGTCCAGCCCACTTCGCGAAGTTGCTGCTTCGGTACTCGGGTCAGATGCTCGTGAATCGCCAGCAGGTAATAAGCCTTTCGGCGCGATTCGGGGAATCGCTTCTCAAGGAATTCGTCGAACGACCTCAAATTTTCGAGCCGCCAATATTGCCCGGCTCGCACTTCACAGAGATACTGACCCAGCTCGACGAACCGCTCATCGCGCTCATGCTCCTTCGTCTGCTCCCAGGCCAAAATCTCATCGATCTTCTCGAGAACGATCAGGGCCCGCCGGCGGTTGAGTTCGGGAGACACCACGGTCCGTCCGTCAATCCACAAGTTCGTCCAGCCAATCAAGGGTGCTTGCTCCTGGCTTTCGGATTAGGTTCGACGCGACTAGATCGGGACGATCGAGGCAGAGTCCAAGATGAGAGCAGCTCACACATCCGTTTTGCGGGAAACGGATACCGCTGTGCGTCGGGAACAGGCCCGATCGAATCTGAGCGACCGTAGCCTCAACCAGACGACCGTATTCGCGTCGCTGCTCGTCCGTGATGGATGCTTTGAGATACTGAATTTCAGGAATTCTTTTTCGCACGAAGACAACAACCGCGACATCCGGAGTTCCGCTGATCCAGGAGTAGCAAATCATTTGAGGATCTAGCGACAAAAGTCCCGTCGGCTCTTCCGAGTAGCGACTGGTTGTAGTTTTCCAGTCGATGAGACATTGCGTCCCATCGAGTTCGCCGACGGCGTCGATATAAGCGACGAATTCGTTGTCGCCTGGCAGACTGCGGACCATCTTCACCTGCAGATCCTGCTCCGGTCGGTGAATCTTGACGCGATCGTCCTGTGCGAAACGCTGGAGCAAGTGGACACCCTGATGAACCAGGCGATCCCACGATTCTCCTTTCTTGTATTCGAAGGGAACGTCGCGGAAAGCGCCCCACTCCTTGAATAGCGCAGCCGAGCAATCCTCGCCAGAGAAGTAGGCAGCAAGAGCTTTTTCGAAACAGCGACCAAACGCCATCGCAGCGCGCGTTTCCTTCTCCCGCCAGCCATCGAGATAACGATAGCGATAGCTCCTGGGACAGCGAAGATATTGGGAAATCTGCGTGTGGCTAAAGATCATCGCCGTTTCCCTGCCCGTGCTTCCCGCTGACGGTTTCGCACGAAAGCTCTTCCCACTCCGTCGCCGGAGCAAAGGCTTCGAGGTTTTGAAAGGATCGGCCGTTCAGAGTGACATAGGAAGTCCGAACGACTCCGCGGAGCCCGATCAGAGCCTTATCATCAATCTGATCTTGGTTGAGCAGGTCGGAGTCATAGCCAAAATCACGCAAAAACCAATTCAACTTCCAGAGGGCTCGTTCGGTGCAGTAGAGCCGGCCTGAAAATAATCGTTCCGCAAACGCTTCGGGTTCGAGAATGACAAAACGAATAGACAGGAACGGCTTTTGCGGATGCCAGCGGTAGGAGTCGGCATCGACTTGAACGAGGAACAGGCCTTCAAGAAGATTTTCGCGATCCTGCTGCCGCGAATGGAGACCGGGAATGTGTCGCTTCATAGGGTTGCCTCCGTAGGCGGGGCGTAGGAATTCAATTTGCACAGGAGACCATCTCGATCCGTTTTCGCTAAGACCGCAAGCTGAGTGATGAACGATTCGATCAGGTCACGGCTGGCATCTTTCAGGGTCGCGGTGCCGCAGAAATCAGCGGCGTATGCCTTCACGAGCGTTGGATCGAGATCGTGCTGACGAATCAGCAGGCACAGCTGGTCACGCAATCGAGGCTGGCCATTGCCCGAGCCGTTTGCTCCACGATGACCATTCGAATGCGGCCCGGCCGCGACGGGCATTTGCGGAGCGGAGAACGAACCGAGCTCCTCGACGCTGCAGAGTCCGATTCCGTAGGCTTTTCGGAGAGCTCGGTTGACGGCTCGCGTCTCTGCGACACGCATCTCCGCGCCACGGACGAGGGGAGATGTGTTGGACGGATCGGCGTCACCGTATCCAACAAACCCCTTCGACCGCCGAGACTTGAAAACTGTTGCGCGGAAGACCCAGCGGCAGGCGATAGGATCGGACTGTCGCTCTTGCAGAGTACTCCGGATTCCGAAGCATCGCGCTCGAAGAGCTATTCGGAGCAGACCCGCGTGCGTCACGTACCATTTCCCATCGATGCACGAAATCTCGCCGTTTGAGACTAAAAGTAGATGCGCTTGCGTCAACTCACGCAAACGGCGAAGATCGCCTTGCGTCAAGTCGGGATAAAGATTCTTGACTAGGCGGAAATTCTGACGTACTAGGTTAGCCTCAGTTGCTTTTTTCACGGAGAAGTCCTCCCGTTGTTGTGGTCTTTGTGACTACAGAATGATATCACTTTGACCGCTTATGTCAAGCGGGGGATTTTCGTTGGTGCCATGTCCGAGCCGATGAGCGAATCAAGAGTCCGAGTACTTTTACGCATTCCTGCAAAACTTAAAGCAACGTTGACTGAGCTCGCAGAGCGAGAGCACCGATCACTAAACAAACAGATCGAATTTCTTCTTGATCGATGTGTCACAGAAGGAAAAACCGGCGAGACCGACGAATCGGAGAGGGCGAGAAGTGCGCGCGGCAAGAGGAAGTGAAGGGACTCTCGGGACTTCTCAACCAATCCTCGACGAAATTTTCAGACGGCTGTCGCGATCTCCGCATTCGTCGTGATTCCGCGGATAACGTTGCCTCGTGCTTTTCTTTAAGGGTGAATAATATATGGCTGCCGCGCGCGACTCGTAGCACAACGGAAAAGATCAGTTCGCGGACGATCCCCAACTTCGTAGTTGGAAGCGCAAATTTGCTGCTACAGCTAGGTCGAATTCATCGAGCAGTTGATCTCAACCAGAGAAAACCGAGCGTCACTAATCATATGGACGAGCACAGAAAGGCCACGGTAGCTTGACATTTTGACGGAAAAGATACCAGAATGTTCAAAAATCCAGAGACGTTGTTTTGTGTATGCCCTGCCAAAAGCCGGAGCACCGGTATGCTAATAGAGTGTTTGGCAGTCTTGAAGCATTGGGGAAGAGGTGCTATCGAATCCGGCGATATGGAGTAGGTCAGCCTAGCGGAGAGCCTAAGAAAGGGGGTTGGGTACGTTGGAATCGCGACCTCTGGTCTTGAACTTAACAACATTCCTCTTCTCCTTCCTCTGCTTCTCTCCGGAGCCTCGGTCGTGATCGGTAGTGACGCGCATGCTGGAAGATTGATGAACCGGTCCAAGATGAATGTCAGATTTGATAAAGGCCAAATTGTTCGCGGAGACATAACTGCTCATTTTAAGGCGGCCTCCAGCAAATTTGATTTTACACATGAGCCTCCTGCGAAAGAACGCTCCTCGAGAAGTTCAGGGAGTGGGCGCCGCTCGGGATAGGTCATGAAGTCAGCCCCAGTAAGCCGGTCGGCGGCGCCTTCTGGGTTGGCTAGGACTTGCTCGGCAGCGGCAGGGAGATATTTCCTACTGTGCCATTGAAAACCAAAATTGAAATTCCATGTTTGGCCGGACAGGCCGGCATAAGTGCCAACCCTTCCGGGGTTTCAGGCAGTAAGCGAGGAGCGCAGGCACGACTCTTTCTAGTCTCCACGTTATTCTGTGTGGTTGCTGCTTCGCTTTTTATCCTGAAATTCGCACCCGCGCCGTTCTTCTGGGTCTGGCTTAGTTGGGCTGCAGTCCTCTTCGCCGCCACCTTCCACGTCCATGAGAGCTGGCCCCGAGCGATCCTATTCAACGCCGGGATCATGGCAATCATGCTGGCCGCTGGCGAAGCATACCTCATCACTCATGAGGGCACAGCCCCAATTTATCCGGATGGTGGTTACATTGTAGCCGATGATTTTCCTCGGATGGGCATTCCGCTCGACCTGGTGGAGGAGGGCCTGCCCGACTATGGGACCAATCCACTAAAATATGGACTGAGTCCCGTTGACCCCCACCCCAACGCGCTGGCCAACCGCCTGCTAGCCCCGTACAGATCGAGCGGTAGTCATAGTCTGCCCCAAAACTGGATTTGCAATGTGCTGGTGTTCTTGCTGGTGCGAGTGCACGGGCGTCTCACCAAGATGGCTCACCTGTGGTGCGCAAACGTTGAACGACTCACTCGCCCCCTTTTTGTGCAAAGTCGAGCGGAACGGGAATCGGTCAGCCTACTTGCCTGGATGTCGCGGTGAATAAAGCAAGAACACTTCTGGGATTGATGCTACTGTTTGCCGCCTGCGTTTGGTTTGGACGCCGACTCACCGTCAAGACCGCTACTATAAATTGGACTGATGTTCATCAGACCATAGACGGATTTGGAGGTTCGTCTGCCGATTTCCTCGACAGCTTGACGAACGCGCAAGCAGATTTCTTCTTCACCGACGCCGGTATTGGCTTGTCCATCCTACGCACTCAGATCATACCCGACCTGGCAACATGCAATGCCGAGTTTCGTGACGGCGCCTGTAGTAATTCGAACGGCCAGATTCTGAATGGTGAACTGGCCACAGCACAATTGGCAGTAGCTCGCGGCGCTACAGTCTTTAGTACGCCTTGGAGCCCTCCAGGCGCTTACAAAAGTAATGGTTCTTTCAAAAACGGCGGCTCCTTGCTTTCTGCGCACTATTCCGACTGGGCGAGGGATATCGCAAGCTACGTCACCATGATGGCGAATAACGGCGTGCCGCTATATGCAGTGAGCGTTCAGAATGAACCGGACATAACCATAAACTACGGGTCCTGCAGGTACACCGGGCAGGAAATACACGATTTCATCCCTTACTTATATTCGGCGCTTCATTCTGCCGGAGCAGGATCGACGAAGATCATGATTGCGGAGCAATCGGCGTGGGCATTGGCCTTAACCTCAACTGCGATGGCAGATCCAAAGGTGGCGTCAGAAGTCGGTATCCTCGCGGCCCATGGTTACGCGGGCAAAATCCAGCCATATCGCACCGGGAGGACGCGATTGTGGCAAACGGAGGACAGTAGCCAATCACCGACTTATGACGGCAGCATGACCGACGGCTTGGGCTGGGCAGTGAAAATCCACGACTATCTTGCGGTTGCAAATGTGAACGCATGGGTATGGTGGTTTCTGACCGACATGCCGCGCCAGGGCGAAGGGACCGACAATGCCGCGCTGACGGACATAAGCGGCCATTACCCCAAGCGCGCTTACGTCACTGGACAGTGGAGCAAGTTCGTTCGGCCAGGCTGGTCTAGGATCGGAGTGAGTTATTACTTTGGCCCTCTCCGGATCACGGCTTTCAAGAGCCTAAGCGATGAATCATACGCAATTGTCGTGGTAAATCCTGGCGTCAAGCAGGTGCTGCAAACGTTTTCACTGAAGGGATTTTCAACGCGCTCCGTAACTCCTTGGATCACGTCAGAACATTTGTCGCTAGCGGTTCAGGCTCCTGTTCCAGTCAACGGGGACAGCTTCGCCTACGCATTACCGCAATCCAGTGTAACCACGTTCTCCGGCACGGTCACAAAATTGCGCTGAATGTCTGCCTCTTATTGAGGAATACAGAATAAAGCCACATCTCTTGCTCCAGAAATGCCCATCTGATGCGGAGAGCAAATGCTTGTGAGCGCGCAGTGATATCTTTTGTCAGTACGAGTTCGACTTCGAGGTTTTCGCGACCAGCATTCGCAGAGGGAATGCTTTGAAAGTGAGCTTCCTCGACGTTGAGACGAACCTTGTCTCTGGTGTCTCTTAACAGGAAACTCGCTTTGTTCAAAGCATTCCTTTCCGATTCAGGATTGGTTGACGCACGGGACACGATGCGGCATCACCGCGGAAAGACCGTGGGCACGGTGCAGGCAGGATGGGCGATGGGCTGAGGACTCGCGGCACGTTGTGCACTGCTGTTCTCTTGGCTGTCGCCGGCAATCGCCTGGCGAGCGATGTTCTGGATCGGAATTCTGTCCGCGCTGCTCGTTTTCTATAATCGCCGAAAGGTTCGACAGCCGGAGATGTATACCAAGACTCGCCAAACCATCGTCGCGGGCCATACAGGCAGTTTTCACTGCCCAAAGGCTGCATTCCTTCTGAGGCCTTACGGGCTCGTCAAACGGGAGGGATCATCGAAAGCACCGCGTAGATGCCGCATTATCAACCAGCTTGCGAAGGACAGAGTTCCGATTTACCGACGCTCGTGCCAAGGATTGATCAGACTAGCGCCCAGTCTTTCGAAGTGCTTGGTATTCCGGGTAACCAACGTGAGCCCATGAGCCCCGACCGTAGCAGAAAGAACGCATCCATAACACTTAGATTGAGACCGATCTTGCTGCCGCGTGCCATCAAGTCCCCCCAACCCTCGGCGACAACCAGATCTACGCCGAGAATGTGCCCTTCGAACCTTGCGGGAAGCTCGACCTGCAGCCACCGCGTGAGCCCGTCCCGCCGCCATCCTGCCACCATCACTTCGACCCCAAGCCGAATTTCCGCAAAGGTGATGACACTCAGGAAGACGCGATCCTCATCTGTTTCAGCAAGCCACCGCACGACGTTCGCATTCGGTCGGGGCTTGACCGACTCCGAGACTACATTGGTATCGAGGAGGAAATTCAAAGCTCGATCTTGCGCGCTTTGCGATTACTGGGTGACGGGGTTGGCTATGTGCCTAACCTTCCACATCTGCCAGAATCCGACTGATTTCGGCTGGCGACCTGCCCCCGTGCGAAACGAGTTTGCACATCATTCGGGAGTCGCACAAGGAACTACCTGGCGGCTGTGCCGACGGTAGACTCGGAAATCCTGGTCGGTCGTGAGGATGATGGGATCTGCAAGCGTTTCGGTCATGCGAACGAGGCAAGCGTCGGCCAAGCCCATAGGAACGTTGGAATACTTCTCGATCAGTTTCACGACTGGCTCCACGTTCTCGGAAGCGCGAAGGCGACGAGCAGGGCGCGGCGGCGAAGTAGTGCGCCGAGATTGGGGGCACCACGCTCTCCGAGAAGATGAAAGGCCTCCGACAGAACGGCTTCGCACGTGGACCAAGGCGGAGGCATCTCGGACGCCTGCGTCACGGCCCACTGGTGGTGAGCGTCACGGCTGCTGAGCAACGCAACAACAAATCCAGCGTCAACGAGTACGTTTCTGGCCATAACGCGTGGCGTGCAAATATTCCTTCTTTCGCGTAGTTAGGTCTGTCGGCAAGCCATCTACTGATCCGATGAGGTCGGCGATGGCATCGAGGGAGGAAGTGTGGCGGCGCTTCCGGGGCGCACGCTCGAGCCGTTCGCGAACCACATCCGACTTCGAGATCTTGCGCCCGCGCGATTCCGCCTCAATGTCCGCTACCAATGGCTCAGGCAGTCGTACCGTGAGAGTCTTCATGAAATGAGTGTATTACATCTATGGCAGATGTGCAAGACAAGCCATGTAAGGCTCAGGACCACCGTCTTCCCGCATAGGCCGAATAAAGACGTACCTTCAGTGCGTAGTTTTCACTCGGGATGAGAATCATTCCATGAGGGGTCTCAGATGGCGAGAATACACACTGAGAGTCTCCGCGTTTCCTATGTGCGATCCCGGGGATGCCTTCCTAGAAATTCGTCGTGGCCGTCGACTTGCGTGTAGGAATGGGTGCAACTAGAGAAGGAAAAAATGGCTCCCAAATTCCCAGTCTGCGATAGTAAACGCGAAGCACAGTGCTGTCGCCTGACATTTTGAGGGAAAAGGTTTTCGGGGTTACAGTTAAGCTGGTTGGGGCTAGTTTAAGAGGAGCTGGGCGCTCCCACCGGGTGACTCGTCGCACTTTGAGATAGCTAGTGAAAATCCTGTTCGCGACACTTATCCGAATGCCAATGAAGACGCTAAGAGATGGGCTTGGCCGCAATAAAAACAGTACTTACGGTACGCGCTTTTGTTGTTGACAGCGTATGGTGGTTCCGCCACTATGCGGCACATACACCCTGTTTCGGCTGTCGGACGCCTGTTCCGCATGACCCGTCAATGGTAATCCGAAAGATTCCCAAAATCGGCGACAAAATCCGCGCCAAAATCCCCGACACGTTGCCGCACGCCCATCTCTACCTCGAGGACGTACAGGAGATCACGAACATCCTTCTCGAAGCTACCGCACCAGTGGTCACTAGGTTCCGCGAGGAAGCCAAGGTTGTCTATCGCGCCGGTGATTGGGAGATGGATTCCATCGACGATCTTCGAACTCAGGGCGGCAGCGCCACAGATTTTCAGATCAGCGTCGGGTCGCGGTCGCTCTTTAATAGTGTTCAATTGAGGCGCCATTTAGAGCCGCAGATTAGGCTCTATTCTCTGGGGCAGCAGGAATGTTGGGCCGTCCACGCCAAACTTGAGGCGATATTTGACCATCGTCAGTTGACCATCAAGAATGCGATTTTTCGTGGCCCCAGGTGGAATGCGATTTTGCGTCTCCCCGGGTGGATGAAGTGGGTAGCCTATGTGGCGATTCTATTTTTCCCCACCTTAGTCTCCAGGGTGGTGGCGCACATCGGCTTACTCACCAGGGTGCTGGCGCACATCGGCTTACCCTCCAGGGTGGTGGCGCACATCGCGGTGGTGCGCATCGGCCCGACGTTCTTTGTTGGCTACTGGATCTTTGTGGTGTTACTCGGATTCATTTATTTCTGGCCAAGCCGCGTTTCCCTCGTGCATTCGTACGAACGTTCAAGCACTTCGTCGGCCGCGAGAAGGAAAGCATTCGTGGCCATCATGCTTCTTGCGACGGTAGCGGTCGCGGGAGCGATTCGATTGCTTTTCGGACATTTCTTCAAGTAGTAGGAACGGTTCGGCTTTGGCGAAGACTTTTTCTGCGTCCGCCCCAGCGCACGCCGTTCACGCGATTCCTAGCGGAAAGTTGGATAGGTATTGGGAAATCCTTTTATCACTAGCTATCTCAAAATGCGACATTGCGCTCAGGACCAAGGCCATTTCGGAAGAATTCAGCGAATTAGGTCCTCGACGATGGCCACTTTTTCGGGGGTCGAGGGGTGCAAAAACGAGGGGCGGGTTGTTCCAACTGCGACTGAGTGTCCGCAAAATTTTTATGTTAGGTGAACCATGAACGTCGCGCCGCATCCCTCGGGAGAATGGGTTGGATCTTATGATGGCGGTTGATTTCCATCAGTGACTGCGCTTGTTCACTTTCAGTGTGAAAACCTGACGGGCAGGCGTGCCCAGTCCATTGCTGGCTGTGATAGTGAACGTGTAGGTCCCACCAGTCCCTGCCGCTGGCGTCCCACTTAGTGTCGCGGTCCCATTCCCGTGAGCCCATCCCGCCGCCATCCTGCCACCATCTCTTCGACCCCAAGCCGAATTTCCGCAAAGGTGATGACACTCAGGAAGACGCGATCCTCATCTGTTTCAGCAAGCCACCGCACGACGTTCGCATTCGGTCGGGGGCTTGACCCACTCCGAGACTACATTGGTATCGAGGAGGAAATTCAAAGCTCGATCTTGCGCGCTTTGCGATTGGATCGTTTAATGCGGACCCGCGCGCCACGGAGGGGAGAGGAGGCAAAGAACTCAGCGAGATTACCCTTGCGTTCCATCTTCCGTTCCCATTCTTCCGCCGACACTACGACGGCGGCCTTGCGGCCTCGCCGAGTAATCGTCTGCGGACCTTCGGCGAGCGCATGGTCGATTACTGCGCTCAGGTGTGCCTTGGCTCTTGCCACTGCCCAGGTTCGAGTTGATTTGGCCATGCACTGCCCCCATATAGTCCCTACAGTCATTATAGTCATTTGGGGCATTCTTCAAGGCATTGGTAGGCCGTCGGACAGGGCGTGTCTCGAGTATGTGCTTGCCGTTTGTGGGACTACGTTGAGTTTCTCCTTGATCGATGTATCCGCGAAGGGAAGACCAGCGAGACAGACGAATCGAATTCGCGGCCTCTTTTGTAAGATAGAGTCGCTCATCTCGCTTATTCTGTAAGATCCGACGGCCGATGTGCGGCTGGACATCCGACGGATACTGAACGTTCGGGAGGGTCTACGGGAGTGTCCGTTTCCAACGCGGCACCCGCTAAAAAATCCGCGCAAATCATCTCCAGCGAATAGCCTCGAGATTTGTCACTGCCGAGCATGAGGGCTGCGATTTCAAGGGCGCGTTCGACCACGGATAGTTGGCTCTTGTACAACCTAAAGTAGATGATCTCCCAAGCCTCCGTTTCCTTCCCGGTCAGATAGCGATCAACTGCCTGCCTAAACTCTTCCTTCGGAAGCTCCTTCGCCTTGTGCACCCAGGGTGCACAGTCGAATTCGGTTCCATCGCGACGCGCCACCTTTACCAGTTCTCGTGCCTTCGTCCAGCCCACTTCGCGAAGTTGCCGCTTCGGCACTCGGGTTAAATGCTCGTGAATCGCCAGCAGGTAGTATGCCTTTCGGCGAGATTCGGGGAATCGTTTCTCGAGGAATTCGTCGAACGACTTCAAATTTTCGAGCCGCCAGTATTGTCCGGCTCGTACCTCGCAGAGATACTGCCCCAGTTCGACGAATCGCTCATCGCGCTCATGCTCCTTTGTTTGTTCCCAGGCCAAAATCTCATCGATCTTCCCGAGAACGATAAGGGCCCGCCGGCGATTGAGTTCGGGAGACACCACGGTCCGTCCGTCAATCCACAAGTTCGCACAGCCAATCAAGATCGCTTGCTCCTGGCTTTCGGATTAGGTTCGCGGCGACTATTTCGGGACGATCGAGGCAGAGTCCGAGATGCGAGCAGCTCACACACCCGTTTTGCGGGAAGCGGATGCCGCTATGAGCAGGGAAGTGTCCCGATTGGATCTGACCGACCGTGGCTTCAACCAGATGACCATATTCGCTCCGTTGCTCGTCCGTTATTGAGGTCTTCAAGTACTGAATCTCAGGTACGCTTTTTCGAACGAAGACGACGACCGCGACATCCGGAATTCCGCTGATCCAGGAATAACAAATCATCTGGGGATCGAGTGACAACAAGTCCTTCCGGTTCTTCGGAATAGCGGCTAGTCGTAGTTTTCCAGTCGATTAGGCATTGCGCACCATCGAGTTCTCCGAGGGCATCGATATAAGCGACGAATTCATTGTCACCTGGCAGACTGCGGACCATCTTCACCTGCAGATCCTGCTCCGGACGAGGAATCTTGACGCGATCATCCTGTGCGAATCGCTGGAGCAAATGGACACCCTGGTGAACGAGACGATCCCAGGATTCTCCTCTTCTTGTATTCGAACGGAACGTCGCGGAAAGCGCCCCATTCCTTGAATAGCGCAGCCGAGCAATCCTCGCCGGAGAAGTAGGCGGCCAGAGCCTTTTCGAAACAGCGGCCAAACGCCATCGCAGCGCGCGTTTCCTTTTCCCGCCAGCCGTCGAGATAGCGATAGCGGTAGCTCCTGGGGCAACGAAGATACTGGCTGATTTGGGTGTGGCTAAAGATCATCGCCGCTCCCCTGCCCGTGCTCCCCGCCGACGGTTTCGCAGGAAAGCTCTTCCCACTCCGGCGTGCGGTGCAAAGGCTTCGAGGTTTTGAAAGGATCGACCGTTCAGCGTGACATAGGATGTCCGGACGACTCCGCGGAGTTTCAGCAAAGCCTTATCATCAATCTGATCTTCGGTTGAGCAGGTCGGAGTCATAGCCAAAATCACGCAAAAACCAATTCAACTTCCAGAGGGCTCGTTCGGTGCAGTAGAGCCGCCTGAAAATGATCGTCCAGCAAACGCTTCGGGCTCAAGAACGACAAATCGGATCGACAGAAACGGCTTTTGCGGATGCCAGCGATAGGAAGCGGCATCGACTCGAACGAGGAACAGGCCTTCGAGAAGATTTTCATGATCTTGCTGTCGCGAATGGAGACCGGGAATGTGTCGCTTCATGGCTTTGCCTCCACAGGTTGAGCGTAGGAATTCAATTTGCAGATGAGTGCGGCTCGATCCTTCTTCGCGGCTGTCGCAAGCTGCGTGATGAACGATTCGACCAGGTCGCGGCTGGCGTCTTTCAGGGTTGCGGTGCCGCAGAAATCCGCGGCGTAGGCCTTCACGAGCGTTGGATCGAGATTGTGCTGACGAATCAACAGGCACAGCTGGTCACGCAATCGAGGCTGGCCGTTGCTCGAGCCGTTCGATCCTGCGTGACCATTCGAACGCGGCTCGGCCGCGAGGGGCATTTGCGGAGCGGAGAACGAACTGAGCTCCTCGACACTGCAGAGGCCGATTCCGTAAGCCTTTCTGAGGGCTCGGTTGACGGCTCGCGTCTCGGCAACACGCATTTCGCAGCCACGGACTAGAGGAGAAGTGTTGGACGGATCGGCGTCGCCGTAGCCGACGAATCCCTTCGAACCTGGCGTTTTATAGACGATGGCCTTGAAAACCCAGCGGCAGGACAAGGAATCGCAAAACTCACGAACCGGCTCAACCCGGATACCAGCACAGCGACTCCGCTGGGCCACGCGCAGAAGACCCGGATGCGTGACGTACCATTTGCGATCCAGATAGAGCAGATCACCTGAGGCGACCGATAGGAAATAGTTGCTCGTGAGTTCCTCCAGCCCCCTTAGTGCGATCTGCGGAAGTTTGCCCCAGGTTTCCTGGGCGAATTTCGCGTTAATCCTGATTGCGCTTGATTGTCGAGTCATCGGAGCTGACCCCTATGCTTGCACGAGCAAGGATATGCTTGCTCGGGCATGGATGTCAAGTAGCCAGTTGCATTTTTTTTTACATTCAGGCATAAGAGCCACGGTTCTATGGCGAAGGAAAAGAACCCCCACGCAGTCGCACTATCTCAACTTGGAGCCAAGAAGGGCGGCAACGCACGCGCGGCAGCCCTTTCTGCTGAGAAGCGACGCGAGATCGCCCGGAAAGCCAGCATCGCGCGTTGGGCCAAGGAGAAGAAGAAAACCGAAGCTTCCTAACACCCTGACGTGGTTTGCTTGGTGTAGGGGGCCGAATCAAACTCACTGAAGGCCAAGGTGCTGCTTCCAGTGCGACCACAGATACTCCACCGGATTCAGTTCCGGCACATAGGCGGGCAGGAACTCTAGCCAGAGTCGACTGTTGCCGCACGAAAGTCGGCAGGATGCTCTCGTCCAGGGCTTCCGCAGCACGCATCGAACGAAGCCCGGTTGGATCCTGTGGCTCGATTCCTTTACCCTGGGTCGGTGTCACCAATTGATGAAAGCGCACGATAACAGGTATGTACCGAACTGGGATTTTGTGCAGCATTCAACCACGTGCCCCTCATGCGAGGCCTTCGGGCTCCCAGAGAAACTTAAAAACGCGCCGTGCGCGAAGCCTGTAACTATCCCCATAGAATCAGATAATTACCTAAAGAGGCAGATTACTCTAGCAGAGCTGTTAGCGTGCCCAATCGATCCAAGAGAATGATGAATGCGGTGAACATGGTGAACATGGTGAACGTTCCGGAACACGCTATGACCTATGCCACACCTAACCCGGCCAGTCATATGCCCAAACGCCTCTAGGTATTTTGGGATGATCGAGATGGCTCGGGCGGATACGCAGGGGATAGGACAGCTAATCCTCAATAGTAGGGAAGCCGGTTTCAGTCCAACCCCGCCAGTCGTCGTCCATTGAGACCACGTTGCGATAGTCCATCTTCTGGAAGTTGCCCGCGGCGAGAGCCGAACGAGACCCGCCGTCTAACGTGAGCGAACCAGGAAAAGAAATGAGAAAAGGAGCGCCTCAACATCACGGTCGAACGAGCGGAACAAGGTGCGGAGGGCGGGGGTGATTGTTCAAGTCGAGAGGAATGCAATCGTCGAGCGGGTGCGAGTCGGAACACGTCGGACCAAGCTGGAGGGGCATCGAATTGGCCATGCTCCACGAGAAATTGACAGAGAGCAAATCGTGCGTGACCAGCTGCCGGGAATCTCGCCGGCGCAGGTAGCGAAAAAACACGGAATCTCACGGGCGAGTGGATGCCGCATTATCAACCAGCTTGCGAAGCACAGAGTTCCGGTTTACCGACGCTCGAGCCAAGGATTGATCAGACTAGCGCCCAGTCTTTCGAAGTGCTTGGTATTCCGGGTAACCAACGTGAGCCCATGAGCCCCGGCCGTAGCAGCAAAGAACGCATCCATAACACTTAGATTGAGACCGATCTTGCTGCCGCGTGCCATCAAGTCCCCCCAACCCTCGGCGACAGCCAGATCTACGCCGAGAATGCGCCCTTCGAACCTTGCGGGAAGGTCGACCTGCAGCCACCGCGTGAGCCCATCCCGCCGCCATCCTGCCACCATCTCATCGACCCCAAGCCGAATTTCCGCAAACGTGATGACACTCAGGAACACGCGATCCTCATCTGTTTCAGCAAGCCACCGCACGACGTTCGCATTCGGTCGGGGCTTGACCCACTCCGAGACTACATTGGTATCGAGGAGGAAATTCAAAGCTCGATCTTGCGCGGTTTGCGATTGGATCGTTTAATGCGGACTCGCGCGCCACGCAGGGGAGAGGAGGCAAAGAACTCAGCGAGATTACCCTTGCGTTCCATCTTCCGTTCCCATTCCTCCGCCGACACTACGACGGCGGCCTTGCGGCCTCGCCGAGTAATCGTCTGCGGACCTTCGGCGAGCGCATGGTCGATTACTGCGCTGAGGTGTGCCTTGGCCCTTGCCACTGCCCAGGTTCGAGTTGATTTGGCCATGCACTGCCCCCAAATAGTCCCTATAGTCATTATAGTCATTTGGGGGCATTCTTCAAGTCATTGGTAGGCTGTCGGACAGGGCGTGTCTCGAGTATGTGCTTGCCGTTTGTGGGACCACATTGAGTTTCTCTTGGATCGATGTATCCGCGAAGGGAAGACCAGCGAGACAGACGAATCGGAGCGGGCAAGAAGTGCGCGCGGCAAGCGGAAATGAAAGGGCTCACAGGACTTCTCAAGCAATCGTCGACTCGATTTTCAGGCGACTGTAGCGACCTCCGCATTCGTCGTGATGCCGCGGTGAACGTCTGAGCAAAATCCTCGCTGCATCTTCGCGTTGCTCTTAACTACGCCCGAGTCCGGGACTCGTCCGGCAAGCTAAGCTGTTTTGAACCTCCATGAAACATCTGTAAACGTGTAAATGTTTTCACATAATTTGCCTCAAGAACCAGTCTCTTCCACGACTCTTGTAGTTCTCATCTTGATACAAGTTTCAAGGCATTTATTTTCATTAAGTTGGGAGATAGCGCATGTTGGCTCCTAACGTGCAAGTAACGTTGCCGTAATCTGGAGCAGTCTGTATCAATTTAGGGGACGTTTTGGGGGCCTCATGCTGCATAAAATCTCGAGCTTAGCTTTCCTTGGTCTTGTTGCCACGCTCTTGGCTGCAGCGCCCGCCAATGCTGACTTAATTCACGAATGGGACGCTGACGCAGCGCCTTACCACGGGCACGATGTCCACGTCGACGTCCACCCGCTACATGACTTTTATTCGGGCGTACCCAATACAGCAGAATGGATTTGGTGGCTGAACCACTCGGACATCAAGGATTCTAACAAGGACCCGGTCACCGCTGATGTCCACGTCGACGTGGACAAGTTTTCGGTCTTCGATCATGATCATTTCGAGGGCGCGAACTCTGATTTTATCCGCCCGCTACATGACTTTCATCCGGGCGTGCCCAACACAGCAGAATGGATTTGGTGGCTGAACCACTCGGACAACAAGGATTTTGGCAAGGATCCCGTGAGTGCTCCTGAGCCAGCAAGTTTGTTCCTGCTCGGCTCGGGCGTGCTTGCGCTCGGCGCCTGGCGGCGGCACGCGAAGCACTCGGCTCCCATCTCTTAGAATCTCCCGTGATTCTTACAAGCCCGGCGCGAGGCACGCCGGGCTTTCTTTTTTATGCGCAGTCGCTTTGCCAGCTCATTTCAGCTTGTCGATTTTCGCGGCGAGAATGAAATCGCTTTCGGTAAGTCTGTATCCGGGTGATGCCCTGCTGCTCAGTAATTTCTCCCGCCTTATTCACGAACGCTGGCATACTTCACCGCCAACGCTCGATAACCATCCAGTTTCAGCTCGTATTCCCAGGCGTCGTCTTCTGCAATTTCTTAACCGCGAGGCATGGCATCGGTTCGATGAAGTTGCTGCGACAAAACCCTGGCGTCTAAAATGCCCTTTCACTGAGAGAAGAATTCCAGGTTGGGGCGGAACCGCGCAGCATTTGGTGACATTTCCGACAGAGGGTAATCAGCTTGGTTTCCAGCTCCTCTCCGAGTGCGCTGCGCCGTCTTATGTGGTGAACAACGAGATCCTGATTTCGGCTGGCGACCTGCCCCCCTGCCAAACGAGTTTGCACATCACTCGGGAGTCGCACAAGGAACTGCCAGCCGGCTGTGCCGACGGTAGACTCGAAAATCCTGGTCGGTCGTGAGAATGAAAGGATCGGCAAGCATTTCAGTCATGCGAACCAGGCAAGCATCGGCGAATCCCATCGGAACGTTGGAATACTTCTCGATCAGTTTCATGACTGGCTCCACGCTCTCGGCAAGCGCGAAGGCGACGAGCAGGGCGCGGCGGCGAAGTAGTGCGCCGAGGTTGGGGGCACCACGCCCGCCGAGAAGATGAAACGCCTCCGACAGAACAGCTTCGCACGTAGTCCAAGGTGGAGGCTTCTCGGACGCCTGCGTCACGGCCCATTTGTGGTGAGCGTCACGGTTACTAAGCAACGCAACAACAAATCCAGCATCAACGAGTACGTGTCTGGCCATAACGTGTGGCGCGCAAATATTTCTTCTTTCTCGTGGTCAGGTCTGTCGGCAAGCCATCTACTGATCCGATGAGGTCGGCGATGGCATCGAGGGAGGCCGTATGGCGGCGCTTCCGGGGCGCACGCTCAAGCCGTTCGCGAACTACATCCGACTTCGAGATCCTGCGCCCGCGCGATTCCGCCTCAATGTCCGCTACCAGTGGCTCAGGCAGTCGTACCGTGAGAGTCTTCATGAAACGAGCGTATTACATCTATGGCAGATGTGCAAGACAAGCGACCTTTCCAGGTAACTTCGAGCGATGCCGGAGGGCCCGCGTAATGTCGGAAAGCACCTCCGGCCAATTCGCCGACCGCAGGGGCGCTCTCATTCGGTCGGGTTCTCGCCTTCCGTTTCCGGATTATCTTTGCCTGCTTCCCCTTCTTCTGCCTCAGATTGTTCGGTTTTTTCTTGCCAGAGCGTGATTGCATCCGCGCCCCCGACCGCGGGCGCGATCGTCTCGACTCCGAACCAATCCAAGCTTTGGTGCCACGCGCGGTTCTGGCAAAACATCGCAGCCCGAAGGTCTCCAGCGAGCGCCGCCTTGACTTGGGCTTGGACGATGCCAGGCCACTCACGGCATGCAGCTAGATCGCCGCCTTGCATGCTTTTCCGGAGAAGCCACTTAATGCGTTGTATCACATCGTCGTTTTTTGCTCGCCGATACGCGGTCATTCGCGAAATACGCAAATGCTCGGCGAGAGCACTGACGGACTCGAATTCTCGGAATTGGCTTGGAGCGGCGAAAAATTTCGCAATCGCTTCATCGGCCGGATCGTCCAGAGGCTCAGTTCCATCGTAATCACTTCGGCGCACTATCTCGTCACCGACCGGGGCGTCATCGGGAGCATTGTTATCGTTGGGTTCATTATTAGTTCCTCTGTTTAAAAGATATGTTTCGATATCTAAGGTATTCTCCCCAAAGGGTGATTTCCACGAGAAGTAAGCGTATTTAGCAATTTTGCAAACTTCAGCCTTGCAAACAGGAGTTTTTGGCAACGTTGAGGAGGGACCTAGGGGACTGTGCTAGCGGAGCGTGCGTTTAGATTTCGACGCTTTATATCTCGAGTAACAACTATTGACGGTCGAGAGACTGATCCTCAGACTTTTTGCGACGAACCTTTTTGCCGCGCCCCTTAGCGTCCGCGCCTGGAGCACGCAGTCTATTTCATCTTGAGTTAATTGAAATCTTAATAATTCTGTTCTGTGCGTGTTCAGGTCCGAATTCCCATTAACTTTCAGCCGTTTCAAAAACGTAAACGCAGACTCGAATCGAGAGAACATTTGGTCTACCAAGCATCCGATCATGTAGAACCGCTGCTTCTCCGTGGCGAGTCTTTTCCTTCCTCCGCGCGTCGTCGCTGATTTATTGTCTGCCGAGGCCGCCAGGGGATCGTCCTGATTCGCCGCTAAAATCTTCGCCAGCATGAGGATGAATACGCCCGACGTTCTCTCGGACATCCACTGCTTGAGCGAGTTTATCTCTGCAAATTTGCGCGCCTTCACCTCGAGGACGCTGTTGGTCATAAGAAACTCCCGCGTTCCACAAATCGACCCAGAACTTCGGTTTCCGGCAATCTACAGTATCGCTCATGCACGTCTTCCGACATCAGCTCGGGCCCAATCTTGCGGAGAATGTAACAAAATATGAACAGCGTCAAGAACGTAAGCCCCACCTTTTCTTTGCGTAATCGGTGAGCGGCATCCGTTTAGTGGAGTTACATGTAACGGTGACCGCGGCAGACCGATTCACCTCACATTGAGGAGCGATCGGGATTGCGGAAGAACTTGTGTCACACCCGCATTCACCACTGGCTCTTGCGCCGCACGATTGCGCCATACAGCCAGACTGAGATAGTGTCCATCCATCTCTGCCATCAACCGCGCACCTCGCAAGATCTCGAGCCTCACGCGAATCTCCTCTTCAGATAAGGAATGGCTGAGTTTATGTGCAATACTGCGCACTGTTTGCGCTGAGTCGCAGCCGAGATAGATTTTGGCGTCGAGGCCCGTTAAGACAAAACTCGGCTTTTGCGTGCACGCGCGTGTGTCAGTGATAAGAACGATCGAGCCTGTCTGGAAAAGGTCAAGTCTCGGCCGCTTCTCGTCCGTCCATTCAGGCCACCGCGCAACTTCTTCTCCTAACGCGCCCGCATACTTGGTAGGCTCCCGATGATCGGCGTACTCAAATTCAAAAAAATACGCTAAGTTTCCCAGTTGTTCCGCCGCGAGAGGATACAAATAGGAATAAGCAGCCGCAGGACGCGGCTCAGCCACACCAAGCCCCGCATTCGTGAATAAAGGACTAAAGCGATCCACATGAATTCTTCCGCAGTAGCCGGGCTTCTGCAAATGCGAGAGCAACGGAATCAACTCCGCCATGCGCGCATACTCCGCCACCGATTCATCCGGAAAACCGTACAAAAGATTCCAAAACACCGTAATGCCAAGTTCCTCGCACCACCTCAATAGCTGAATGTTTTGCAGCCCGGTGCATCCTTTTCGCATCAACTGCAGAACTTGATTACTGAAGCTTTCTATCCCAGGTTGAATCGCGCGCACTCCTCCCCGCCGAAGCGTCCGAAGCTGCTCGAAGCGTAAATTTGATTTCGTCTCCAGAAAAAATTCCAGCTTCGAGCCGGCGCGCGCCAGATCCGGAAACAGCGTATCGATATATTTCAAATCCAGGATGTTATCGACAAATTCGATCTGCTCGATTCCATAGCTTTTCGAAAGATACGAAAGCTCCTCGTTCGCTCTTTCCGCCGACTTGCTCCGATATCCCATGGTCTGGCCATTCAGACCGCAAAATGTGCAATGCTGCTTCTCGCCCCACCAGCAGCCTCGTGCCGTCTCAATCAGCAGACGCGGCTGAATGCTCGAGCCAATCGTCGAAGAATTCAGCGCCTCGAAATAAGACGAATAATTCGGAACCGGAAGAGAATCCATTCGCCGCACAGGCGCAGGCGTCGTAAGCGATTCGCAATTTCCCTGCTTCAGAATTCCCGGAACGGAGGGCGCTACGCCTGTCTGAACGAGCTCATCGAGAAATTGCGGTACAACTTCGTCCCCCTCGCCGGTGCAAACATAATCGATCCACGGAAAACATTTGATCAGTTCGAACCCCATCGCGCCTTCGCAATTGGCCCCTCCAAAAATCACCATCGGAGGATTCGCCATCTGCTTCAAGCGCTGCGCCACAGCCAGGCACGCGCACGTCTGATGAAAAGTAGTTGTGAAACCGACGAGCCGCGTTTTGTGCCGCTCAATCTCGCGCGCACAATGGTCAATAAAATCCTGCCGGTGGCGCCGCGCCTCCAATATTTCCGGGATCAGTTTCCTCATTCCCGGGTGCGGCTCGAAAAATCTCGCGATGTACTCGCTTTCACTCGGGATCTTCCCGGGAAACACAACGTCCGCAAAAAACCATTCGCCGGCGAGATACTCCGAGGGTGCCACCGCAGAGAGCAGGTCCTGATCGGGTGTGCACTGAGAAAACCAGCTGTAAAGCCGCGTCCCGATTCGCTCCGCAAGATCCAGATTGAAGTAGCGGATCAGTGAAGACACGCCCCGCCTCTGCAGATGCGCGTCGAGCAGGCTCACGCCCAGGGCAGGGCGCCCAAGGTCAGAAAACGGTAAGACAGCAAAGAGGATGTCCACTGAAACTCGTCCCCGCGAGGCTCGCTCCAAACGGATTCGCTCGTTCGGTTGCGGGATTCTACTCCACAATAGGAAATTCCGGGTCACGAGACTCGCCGGACCAGTCCTCTCGATTGCAACTTCGTTCGCAAGCAACAGTGCGATCATTGACTTGCCTCAGAGCAGGCGCCTAAGATGGCGCCGGAGCCCGGCCCATACATGATTGGCCAGCGGGTCAGCCGCTACCTCATTCTCGAAAAAATCGGCGCCGGAGGAATGGGCGTCGTCTATCGCGCCCGTGACGAGCGGCTGGAACGCGACGTAGCTCTAAAAGTCCTGCCTCCCGGTATTTTCCGCGATGAAACCGCCCGCAAAAGATTTCGCAAAGAAGCCCTCGCCCTCTCGAAACTAAACCATCCCAATATCGCCACAATTCACGATTTCGATTCGCAAGACGGCGTCGATTTCCTCGTGATGGAATTCATCACCGGAACCACTCTCTCGCACAAGCTCCGCAGCGACGGATTGTCGGAAAAAGAAGTCCTCTCGCTTGGGTTGCAAATAGCATCTGCGCTCGAAGAAGCCCACGAGCACGGCATCGTCCATCGCGATTTGAAGCCAAGCAACATCTTCCTGACGTCCAAAAATCAGATAAAGATTCTGGACTTCGGCCTGGCCGTGCTCCTGAAGCCCGACCAAGCAGCCGACATCACGCTCAGCGATTCCGACGTTACCGGTATTTCGGGAACGCTTCCCTACATGGCGCCCGAGCAGCTATTGGGAAAGCCCGCGGACACGCGCAGCGACATCTACTCAGTCGGCACAGTCCTGTTTGAAATGGCCACCGGCTCGCGCCCGTTTGAAGATAAAGTCTCCACCGCTCTCTCCAACGACATCATCTACAAACAACCCCCTCGGCCGGCATCCCTGCGTCACAGTCTCTCGGCCAGGCTGGAAGAAATCATCCTCAAGTGTCTCGAGAAGGAGCCCGGAAACCGCTATCAGTCGGCGAAGGAATTGGTGGTAGACCTTAGGCGCCTGCATGCGCCCACCACAGGAGTTGTCCATCCCGTCGAACCACGGGAGAAAAGTCCGCCGCTGGCAAATTGTCGTGGCTCTCGCAGTTGTTCTCGTCGCAATCGGTGCGTACTTTCTCGTACGTCATCGCTTCACTGGCGCCAACGAGCCCATCGACTCCCTGGCGATTCTTGCCATTCGAAAATGCCGGTGCCAACCCCGATGCGGAATATCTCAGCGACGGACTTACCGAAAGCCTGATTAACAGCATCTCGCAACTGCCCAATCTCAAGGTCATTGCGCGCAGTTCCGTCTTCCGTTACAAGGGCAAGACTGTCGATCCCGGCGTCGTCGGCCGCGAACTCTCCGCGCGTGCCATTCTGACAGGCCGTATCGTTGAGCGCGGCGATGATCTGTCCATTAGCACCGAACTGATTGACACGCGAGACAATCGGCACATGTGGGGCGAGCAGTACAACGTGAAAATGACCGATCTCCTCGCCATCCAGCAAAAGATCTCCAAAAAAATTAATGAAAACCTTCGAAAACGATTGAGCGGAAAGGAAGACTCTGCGCTCCCCAAGCAGTACACCAGCAACGCCGAGGCCTTCCAGCTTTACCTCAAAGGACGTTTTTATTCCGATCAAGCCACAGTCGCAGGCGTTCAGCGCGGAGTCGAATATTTTCATCAAGCCATTAGCCGCGACCCCCATTACGCTCTCGCCTATGTCGGCATCGCAGACGCTTATTTCCTGCTCTCCAGCCAATTCGTCCCTCCTCGTGAAGCCATGCCGAAAGTGAAGGATGCCGCGACGAAAGCTCTGCAACTCGACGAATCCCTCGCCGAAGCGCACACCATGCTCGCCATGGTCAACGCGTTCTACGAATACGATTTCCCCAGCGCCGGCGCGGAGTTCAAACGGGGCGTCGAACTCGACCCTGGTTCGGCGTCAGCTCATCAGTGGCGTGGCTATTTCTTGATTGCGACGGGCCAACAGCAAGAAGCTCTCGATGAGCTCACCAAAGCCAGAGAACTCGATCCGCTCTCCGATACCGTCAGCCTTCTGCTCTCAGTGAGCTTCTTATTCTCGCGTCAATACGATCAAAGCCTCCAGCAATCGCGGGAGATGATCGAAGCCGAACCCGATTTCTGGTGGGGACATTTCCTCCTCGGCTGGGCCGAGGCCGAAACCGGAAAATACGACGAGGCAATCCAGTCGCTGGACCGCGCCACTCACCTCGATTCCAGTCCCTATCCTCTTGCCTATCTTGCCTACGCGAGTGCCCGCTCGGGCAATAAGGAAAGGGCGCTGAAAGCCCTGCAAGAACTGGAGCAGAAGTCCCATAAAGTGTACGTCCCGCGCTATCAGATTGCGGCCGTATATGTCGGCTTGAACGATAAAGCCAAAGCCCTGGATTCCCTGCAACAAGCCTTCAGTAATCGCGAAGAAATTATCGCGTTTTTGAAAGTTGACCCGACATGGGATCCCTTGCGATCGGAGCTGAGGTTTCAAGATTTACTGCATCATGCAGGTTTGAATTGAGGACGAATTGTCTGACCCGCTGTCGGACTGAATTGCTGGAGTCGCGGTCCTAGCTCGCGGAAGCCTTCAAAGCGGTTTCTAGAGGCACACGTGTGACGAGTTCCTCGAAGATCTGGCGAACAAGGCCGACCGTTTGAAAAGCGCTAATCGCGAGTATGCTTTCGTGTTCCCGGGAAAGCTGCATACGATCTAGAGCCTCATGCAAGTCGTCTCGGTGTTTTCGATCGACATCAGCGTGTTGAAAATACGTTCGGAAAGCCTTGCGTGGAAGACCGGTCCTCTGAATTACCTCTTCGAGGTGCCCTGATACCGGAGGTTCGCCTTCCAGCACTTCCAGGTAGCCTAATAGGGCCACTGGGTGAACGTTCAGAATCCAGTAATATTGCGCGCCAATAAGAGCCGCCATGGCGGGAGACGGGATTCTTCTCAGCACCGATTCACGCGAAACGCCAAGCACGCCCAGATCGTCGAGCACGCCCTCATCGTGATGGCGCTCCTCCGGGATATGTCGCGCGCAATAATCGGCCACGGCCCCCGAAACCGCGTGGGCGCCACGCCGGGCGCTGGCAGCGGCTAACGCCGTCTCCAGGAGAGGAACCGTTGTCCGGCCGACGCAATACGTTGTAAACAAGAACTCCGGGAAAATCTCTGGCAGGCGCGGGTGCGCCCAGAAAGCATCAATCGCCCGATGCATGCTCGGAGCCACCAACTCAATTTTCTCGCGGAGGCGGCGGCTGTGGCTCATAGGTTTCACCCGCGGAGCTTCTACAGGATTAACGAAGTATTTCTCTGAATGAAGTCATCGCCGAGTTGAGATTTGATACTAACCATCGCATCCACCTCTTCAGAATCCAGATCGTTGATCAGGTCCTCGTCGGCGGAAGATAGCCTGCTCGGAGTGGGCAGAATGTTGGCCGCTTGCAACTTTTCGACGTTCGTCATCTGATTTCTCCTTCAGATTTCTCGATGGCTTGGTACGTAGCTGATCGGTCATTCGAACCGAAAGGGGCACCTGGTACCTGGCAGGGACAGCAGCCTTGTATCATATCTGCGCCGACATTCAAGAATTCTTTCGCTCCGGGTAGCGCCGCCGCGAGTGCTCGTGGCAATCAGCGAAAAGCGTCGCACGAACCATACGACTTGAGAGATTTGCTCAGACGCTCTATAATTGCAAGGTTTCGGAGTCAGTAGAGGGTCGCCTAGAGCTATGTTGAAAGGTATTCAGCAGCGAGATCTCGAGCGTAACCGTTGGATCAAAATCACCATGACGGTGCTTCTGGTCCTCATCAGCCTCAGTATGCTCACGTACCTGATCCCCGGTCTGACGAACATGTCCGCCAACGGCAGCCCCGACGCAGTCGCGAAAGTCGGCAACATCGACATCAGCGCCGCCGACGTCCAGCGCGAGCTGAACCAAGCCACGCGCGGCCAGAATATTCCTCCCATGCTCAAGGGCATGTACACCAAACAAGTTCTCGATCAGATGGTCTTTCAACACGCCCTTGAACTCGAAGCACAGCGCCTCGGCTTTCCTGTCACCCCCGAAGAAATGACCGATCGCATCAAGCAGATTCTCCCCACCGTCTTTTCCGGTGACACTTGGCTCAAAGACCGTTACGCCGCCGAAGTCCAGATGCGCACCGGAGGAATGAGCGTCAGCCAGTTCGAAGAATTCCTGCGCAATCAAATGCTGCTGGAAAGATTCCGCGAGCTCGTCACCGACGGCATCACCGTCAGCCCGGCTGAAGTCGAGCAGGAATTCCGCCGCCGCAACGAAAAGGTCCAGATTCAATACGCCGCCATCAAGCCGGAGGATCTCGCTCCCACGATTCGCCCGTCGGAAGCGGAGCTTTCCTCCTATTTCCAGAAGAACGCCTCGAAATATCAGGTGCCGGAGAAACGCTCCGCCCGATACGCACTCCTCGATGTCGATAAGCTCCGCGCCCATACGCAGGTCGGTGATGACGTTCTGCGCGCCTATTACAACGCCCACATCGATCAGTACAAAGTCGAAAATCGCGTCCACGTCGAGCACATCCTTTTTAAGACGATCGGTAAAACCGACGCCGAAATCGCCGAAATCCGCCAGAAGGCGGAAGACGTCCAGAAGCAGGCCAAAAAGGGCGCGAATTTCGAAGATCTCGCCAAGAAGTATTCCGAAGACGACGCCACCAAGCCCAAAGGCGGCGACCTCGGCTGGATCGTCGAAGGCCAAACCGTCCCAGAATTTCAGCAGGCTGCTTTCAGCCAGCCAAAAGGCTCCGTCTCAGATCTCGTCAAGACTCAATACGGCTTCCACATCATCAAGGTTCTCGATCGCGAAACCGCCCACACCAAGAGCTTCGAAGAGGTTCGCGACACGATTGTCCCCATCGTCTTGGATGAGAAGGTCCGCCAGTACGCGAACGACATCTCCAACCAAATGGCAGCCGCCGTTCGCCAGTCAAATCGCCAGTCGCTCGACGATCTCGCAAAGAAATTCAAGCTCGAGCTTGGCGACACCGCCCCCGCCTCCTACACCGAACCCGTCGGCGACTTGGGCAATTCGCCCGACCTCCACCAGGTTCTTTTCCAGCTTCGCCCCGGCGAACTGAGCGCGCCCCTGCAGTCCGATAAGGGCTTCGTTATCCTCACGATCAAGGATGTTCAGCCCGGCCATCAAGGCACGCTCGCCGAAGTTCGCGACCGCGTGCTCTCCGATTACCAGCAGGAGCGTTCGGTCCAGCTCGCCCGCAGCAAAGCGGACGACTTGGCAAAGCGCACCGCAGCCGGCGAACCATTCGATAAAGTCGCCAAGTCGCTCGGCATCGACCTGAAAACTCCCGAAGCCTTCGCGCGCACCGGTTCAATCCCCGATCTCGGCTCGGGCCATCAACTCGAGTCCGCCTTCAGCCTGCCCGTGGGCCAGGTCAGCGCTCCCACGCAACTCGGAAGCGCATGGGTCGTCTACAAAATCGTCGCTCATCAACCAGTGCTCCCCGAAGATCTCGTCAAGCAGAAGGATCAGATCGAACAGCAACTCCTCCAAGCGAAGCAAGACGCCGCTTTCGACGCCTTCCGCACCGCTCTCGAAGACCGCCTGAAGAAGGAAGGCAAGCTCACCATCAACAACGACGCCCTGAAGCGCCTCAGCAAGACCAGCTAGCAGAGAGCTGCTTTTCCAAGGCGCATGAAGCATTGCGTCGACCGCTGTTCCAAGCGCTATCCATTCGTAAAGTGCTGATTACAAAAGCTTTATAATTTAACAATCTCCTCCTTGCCTACAGAACGCCCCTTTCGCTAGAATCTTCTATCCGCAGAGCCTAACCTCGAAGCCAGCGAGGTGCGACCTGATCAGGATTCCCCGACCTGACTACTGCTCGGCAAAACTGAAATGAAACACAGGAGCGCGCTATGTCCGCCAAAAGGTCACGGGCTCATTCGGGTGCTTCGCTCGCCGTCAGACGAGCAAGGCGCACGCGTCGGCAGCGAGTACCAGTATCCAGTGAAAGGCTGAGGGAGCGAATGTCGGCAAAATCCAGTTCGTCCGCGAACGAGTACCTCTGCTCCATCGAAAAGACCCAGAACGGCAAGTACAACGTCCGTGTCCGCGCAGCTTTCGGGCGCGGCGCCTGGTCGCTGCCTATCTATTTCCTCGCGTCGTCGTTCAATGCCGCGATGAAGAAGCTCGAGGAATCCCTGCGCATCCTCCAGAAGAACGAAGAGCGCCTCCGCTTCTGGAGCGTCGAGCATTCCGACGATCCAGCCGTCGCCGGCGATCTTCTCCAGGAATCCGGCCTCGGCTTCGACCGCCGCAAAGAGTACCCGCGCAAATTCGCGGAAATTGAAATCCCCCGCGAACGCGCTGTCCCAGCTGCGGTCATCGCTCCACTTCGCCGCACCTTGGCCGACTCAATCGCTCAAGAGCGCCCAGCATCCGCAGCGCTCGCCGGCGACTAAGCGCCGTAATTTCAGCGCCGCTTCGGAATTCACTGGCAGTCTGTGATGCTCATGTAAGCCGCGCAACACGCTAAGCTACAAAAGCCTCCGATGCGTCCTCGCGCTCATCCACTCCGCGTACGGTAAAGTATTCACCGTCGCCGCCTTCTCGCGCAGTTGCCTGAGAAACGCCCGCTCCGCCGCATGCTGTTTCGCCGGAGATTCCCCGCGCTTCACCTTCCGCGGCTCCAGTCGAATCCCCACCTCAGCAGCTTGGACCCGAGCTTTCTGCTGAAGAAAATCTCCAAACGCCACCGCCTCGATAATCTTGTAAGGCGACTTCGAATTCTGATTCGTAGCCTTGATCCGTGCCCGCAGCTCCCCCAGCGCCTCCTCCACTTTTTCAGGCGAGAATCGCGGCGGCCGCGCTCCGGACACATCCTCGCCGGCCGTCGTCGTCACCCACTCATCATGATAAGGATTGATGTAGCCTTGCATCTGAATCACGGGCAGTATCTTCGCCGCGTCCCCCACGCTGATCTTCAACGTCCCCGCGAAATCCTGCTTCGTCCAGCTCGACGTTCCCTTCGTGCCCCTCAAGAAGCTGAACACCGCCTCGATCGGCACCGCCGGAATCGCCCCCGGGCGGGCGGCGCTCGATTTCTTCGCAGGCTGCTTTGATGTTTTCTTCATTGGCTGGGCGCTAACCTGAGCACTCGAAATTTATTTCGAGCCCGTCTCCAAAAAATCGCGAATCAGCTCATTCACGTACGCCGGCTTCTCGTGCACCACCCAGTGCGTCGCATCAGGAATCCGCTCCACGGTCAATTTCGGCACGTACTGATTGAGCCCGTTCAAATTGCCGATCAATAAATAAGGATCCTTCTCGCCCCAGATCACCAGCGTCGGCATCTTCACTTCAAACGACGCAGCGGGATGCTTCATCTTGAACGCGTCAAGCGCGCCACCAGCTGGCCCGCCGCCACCCGGCGGCCCCAGTTTCGCCGCGCGATAATAGTTCAACCCGCCCGTCAACGCGCCGGGCTGCGACCACGCTTCCAAGTACGCCTTCAGGTCGTCCTCGGAAATATAGCCTTGCCGGATCCCGTCGCCGAGAATCGTCTCCTGCATCATCGCGAAATTGTTGGCCGACAGCATCGCTTCCGCCTGCGGGCTGCGAAACACCACCATGTACTGGCTCGCCTCCTGCTGCTTCGGATTGTCGCGCAACTCGCGCTCGAAAATCTTAGGATGCGGCGCATTGACGATCACCAGCCGCTCCACAATTTCCGGGCACGCCATCGCCGTCGCCCACGCCACGATCCCGCCCCAGTCGTGGCCAACCAGAACGCACCGCGCAGCTCGAAGATGCTGCCGAGCGGCCAAATGCTTTACGAGCTCGCGCACGTCGCCCACCAGCTTCCCGATGTCATACTCCTCCACCGCCGCCGGCTTCGACGAAAGGTTGTACCCGCGCATATCCGGCGCCACAGCAATCAAGTCCCGGGCAAATTCGTCAAGCTGCCTGCGCCACGCATACCAAAATTCCGGGAACCCGTGCAGGAACACAATAAGCTTCCGCTCGCCTTCGCGCTCAGCGGGCTCCTCATCGTCCTCGCTCAGCGGCCGCGCAATCGCATAGTGAAGTCGCACCCCATTCACGTCGGCAAATTCATGCCGCACCGTTTCAGCCCCCGCCGCTCCGTAACTTGCCCCAGCTTCACTCATCGAATTTTCCCCTTTTGCCGTTGCTTCCAGTGGCGCAGGCACTCTTGCCTGCGTTCCTTCGCGGATGCCCTTGTTCTGTTTTATCCGCAACGCGAATGCGAATCTTATACCCCCCTTTTACCGCCGATTAGAAATTTTTAAATCGCTGATTGGTCATGAGTTGCTGTACTTTTTAATCACGGAGGACTTTCCTTGTAGAGGCCCGAGAGCTCCGAACCAAACACCTCATTGCCACGGCTTAGCGGGGAGCGCGTGCACACGGGCCCGACCGCGAACCTTCCACATGCGACTGATCCAACCACTGACGCAATGAGGTCGGAAGTTCGGCATCGTACCAATTCGAACCTGCGAACGCCTCGGCTATACGGTTGAGGCTAGTCGCAAACTTCTTTAGGTCGCTGCCAAGGGGTGCCGATGGATTTACAGTCCCCTGAAAGAAGAGATACCGCGTTCTTGAGTGGCCATTCATGGTTGCGACGTCAGTTTCTTTCGGTTTCTCGGATACCCCGAACCAATCCATTGGAAGCGGAAATTCCGCTCTCATAAATTTAAGCTCCGCGCCAGGTTGGGAATTGATGGCTGACTTCGGCATCATCGCTCCATAAATGCCGATCGAGCGAAAATCAGCATGTGCTAAATTCGCATTCACAAACTTGGCTGTGAAGTAGCTGCCCGGATTTACGAAACCCAGTCCTCCGTCTTCAACAAAGCTTAACAATTCCTGCCTCGAGAAATCTGCCCGCTCCAAATTCGCGCAGGTAAAATCCGGGCCCCACGCTATGTCGCCTCCGGCTTCAATCACCCCGGCTGCAAAAGCAGAATTCTCAGTGCTGAGCGTAAATTTAGCTTCTCGCAAATCGGCTGACGCAAAGCTCGTCTCAAGCAACACCGCGTGCTCGAAAGAACTTCTCTCCAATACCGCGTTATCAAAGCTTGAACTGCTGAGAACCGAGCCACTAAAGTCGATGCCACTTAGATCGAGTCCTTCGAGATCGCACTGAACGCAATAAATTCCTCTTAAATTGGTTGTTCGCGCACCTTTGTGCAGGAGTCCTACTATCCAGCGCTCGATATCCGCCAAGCGGCCGAAATCATTTTGGTCGACGATTAGGCGGGAGTACCCGAGACGAGGGTTTTTCTTAATGGCAGACGACAGCAATCCTCGACTTCCGTTAGCAAGTTCCTCCAGGACACTGTTCTGTGAATCGACATCGGTAAACCGGAGAAGATCTAGGATCGCCGCCGACACAACAGGGTCAGTCTCCGCGGCAACCGAGTCAGTCAGCGCGAATAGCGCTACCTTCTTTTGGCTGCGTGGCCCTTCCTCAAGGACAATCCGAAGCGTACTAACACCGGCAAGTCGTTCATTTACACTCGAACTACTCAAACGGGTTACAGCTCGCTCAAGACGATCCTCAGCACGCTGATAATAGTTTTGTTGAAGTTGAAACAAGGCCGCTAGAAGAGCTGCAACAGCCGCTAATCCCGTGAGGGCTTTGAGCCACTCACGCACGGCATACGACTGCGACAGCTGCTGTTCAAGAATCCTGCCCTCAAGAGAAGTTTTTTTGACAGATATGGCCTCTTTATCAACAGTTGTGTTGTCGGTCTGGTTTGTAGGGCCAGGCGTCGATGGTCCATTTTGAGAACAATCGGGCTGATTCCCTCGGTCCGTTTCTCGCTCGTCGGACATCGAGGCATCACCGAGATCGTTAATCATATTCGTTCAGGGGCTCGCTTGATTTCACTGATAGTTTGCACTAAGTTTGACTATCGTATGCGCTTTTTTAATCTACTCGTCAAGTCAGGCTTATACACAAACCCGTCGATGTCCTGCCCTCTCGCTCACCCTCTCTTAACCCGCTCCGACAAGATCGCGCTCTTCGGCGTTCTCGCGGAATTGGCCGTGGCGTGGGTGATCTACTACGAGCTGAAACAAAACAGAAGACTCAGTTTTCTTGACAAAGTTGCACAGGAATCAGCTAACGAAGATAGAGAAACGATCTACGAAGAATATGCTCAACTCAACGGTCCCTTCTCAAATTTTGAAGCAAGGAGGCGGGTTTTTACGAATTGGATGATGGTGCATCCCGCGTTAAAGGCAAGGTGCGACCGCCAGATCACGCTATTCAACGATATTGGAATTACTGTCGGAGGTTGGTCGGTCCTAGGAGAACGGTTGGTGACAGTGTTTCCCCACGCGGCGATCTATATCTGGATGATTCTGGGCGATTACATTTTGACCCGAAGAAGAAATACGGGAAACTGGTTTGCGACGCCAATGATGGTGTTTACTTTAAGGTGCGTCAACTTTGTACTTCAAAGGAGCCCCGGTCTCCGTTTATACGGAGGTGATATAACCTTAGAGATCGACGCCACCGACTTACAGAGGCTACGGATAGAGATCGAACGCGAGCTTAGTCTGCGGAGCCCAGAATACATTCTCCGCAGAATTGTATCGTACCGGTGGCGGCTTTTTGGCTGGCTACGATATAGGGCCGATCCGACTTGATCTGCCTTGCAACCCCTTTATCTTCAGTCTGCTCAGTACTAGTAGTTCTAGAACAATTCTGACTT
Source organism: uncultured Acidobacteriota bacterium (assembly GCA_963721825.1). GTDB lineage: Bacteria > Acidobacteriota > Terriglobia > Acidiferrales > UBA7541 > Palsa-295. The sequence continues at coordinate 152,560 of CAVRLE010000013.1, forward strand.
AGTTAACCGTAAAACTACGTAGTCCCCCAATTACTAAGAGCCAGACAACCTCCTTCCGTTTAAAAGCGTCCATCTATATAGGATTGGCGTCGTTGGAAAAGACGCCAAGGAGGCGACTGAACGAAAGTCGGCCGGCGCCAGCCGGTTGACGAAAACCGAACGATCTCCCGCCTCACCACCCGCGCCCGCGTCCTGCGGTCGCGAATCCAAAAAAGGACAACCCACCATGACCTCGAAAACGGCCACGAAAGCCACCAGCCCAAGAACCAGCAGCCCGACAACCAAGAGAAAGAACTCCCAACAGCAGTCCCGGACGCATTCCCTAAAGCATTCTGTGAAGAAGCCCGACCGAATCAACCGTCAACGCCGCCTGCAAAAGCAGCTGCAAGCGCTTCTCCTCGAACGCCACAGCCGCCGCTGCATCATCTGCCACCATCCCGAACGCGAAGCCATCGAAGAGGAATTCGTCCACTGGCGCACCCCCTGGAAGCTCTCCCAGGACTACAAGCTTGCCGACTACCGCACCGTCTACCGCCACGCTCGCGCCGCCGGCCTGCTCCTGCAGCGTCGCGAACGTCTGCACTCCGCCCTCGACGCCTTCGTCGAATCCGTCGACGATGTAACCTTCACCGGCGACACGATCCTCCGCGCCATGCGCGCCTACAGCTGCATCGACAGCCACGGCCGCTGGACCGAAATCCCCACCCAAGTCCAATTCTCCACTTCCAACGACGCCCACCGACCGCAATCGAGCCCCCGCACTTCGAATGTCGGGCCGAGCGTCAGATCGAACGCCGCTTCAAGCCTCCACTCCGACACCCTAGATGTCGTCCCTAAAAATTCAAACAACGCATCGCGGAGCGATGCCACCACTTGCGCAACTTCACCCGCGCAAGCCTTGAACGTTCCTAGTTCCGACGATGACGACGAAGAGCCAGAAGAAAACGCAGAAAACGCGCCCGAAGAGCGCGTCACCGCTCTCGACGTCCTCAACGTCATCCGCAAATACTCAAATCAAGCACCCCGCACTTGCGCATCTTCACCCCGACCTTCAAGGGGCCCCGACGATGACGAAGAATCAGAAGAAGACGCAGAAAACGCCCTCGAAGAGTTCGTAACCTCTCTATCCGCGGACTCGAACGGCGAAGACTACTCAGATGACGATCCCGACGACAGCAATGACCCAAAAAATAAATCGGAGGCCGACAGTCTCGAAGAGACCGCCGCCGCGCAATCTGTGGTGCCGCTAAATTCAAACCATCGCGGTCGACATGGGACGGCTACCGCTTGCGCTGATTCACCTGCGCAAGCATTGCCGCGAGAGGTTATTCGCGGCCAGAATCCGAATGACCGGTCGCTTTCCGACCGCACCGATTGCGCCGCAATATCCGCGCAACCGGCCGCCCCTCAAAAACCAAAGCCCGATGCCGACGGCCTCATATGGCACCCACACCCGGGCTATCCGAATCAGGAGATGTCGGAGCCAGACGCACAGGGCCGCGTCCGCTACAAAATCCATATGACGACCGCAGCCTCGCAGCTCACGTCGCGCGAGACGGATGCCCAGCGCGCCGCAAAGTTAATCTACGGTTCCGTGATTAAAAAGTACGGCAACCCATGACCGGTCAGCAGCTTGAAAAATTCTAATCGGCGGTAAAAGGGGGGCAAAGGCGAGACAAAAAGAACCGGCGAGACGCCGGCGGTACGAAAGGCAACGGCGAGCATTGACCATTTGGGTGCGAATGGTACCGAAGGCCCATTCCTGGCTTTGATGGCGGGTGCTAGATTGAAACACCTGTTATCCGAGCTGGATTTGGAGCCTGTAAATTGCCTGGATTGAGTGAGATTCAGGAGCGTTTCGCGCCCTTGGTGGACTGGCTGCGGAGGCACGCGCCCACTTCGGGACGGTTGCGGCTGCGGACTAAATTTTTGCTTTCGCTGGTGCTGGTGATTGCGGCGCTGACGTTTTCAACTTTGCTGATCGTTGGGCGCGCGGCTGAAGAGCAGGTGCAGAAGGCGATCGAGCAGGACACGCGGAATTCTGTCCTTACTTTTGAGAATATGCGGGCGGAACGGCAGCTGGAGCTGGCGCGCAGTGCGGAGTTGATGTCGACGCTGCCGGCGATGAAGGCGCTGATGGCCGATCCTCAAGGCGCGGGGTTGGACGAGGCGTTTGAGGGGATCTGGCATTCGAAGAATTTTGATCTGCTGGCGCTGGCGGATTGGACGGGAAAAATTATCGCGCTGCACACTTCGTCGGGCGGGTTTCCGGTCAGCGCGGCGCAGGAGATGTTCGAGCAGTCGCGTGGAGCGGGCGAGCAGGGTGCGTGGTGGTTCGGGCACGGTCATCTTTATCAGGCGGCGATGAGGCCGATTGATCTGCGGGATCCGCCGACGCAGATGCATCTGGGGACGGTGATCGTCGGGCGCGAGATTGATTCGAAGGTGGCGCGCGAAGTGGGGCGGATCGCGCTTTGCCAGATTGCATTTCGATATGGAAACGATCCGGTGGTTAGTTCGTTTTCGCCGCTGGATGAGCGGAGTGTGGCGGAGGGGATTTCGCCGCGCGCTGCGTCTGGAAAATTTGAAATTGGAGATAAGCGGTATCTCTTCAGCTCGGTGGATTTGACGCCGACGCTGCATCCGAGTCTGACGCTCACCGTTTTCAAACCGTATGACGAAGCGTTCGCTTACATCAGCCAATTGAATCAGCATCTGATTCTGCTGGGCGTGGCAGCGGTGGTGATCGGAGGCGTGATCGTTTTTTTGATTTCAAGCACGTTTACTCGTCCACTTGAGCGGCTTGTGGGAGGCGTGCACGCGCTGGAAGAAGGAGATTTCGTTTATCCGTTGGGGGCGGATACGGGCGATGAAGTGTCGCAGGTGACTGCTGCATTCGAGCGAATGCGCTCGACGCTGCGCACCAATGAAGAACAGAATCGGACGCTCAGCGAGCAGCTGCGGCATTCGCAAAAGATGGAGGCGGTGGGACGGCTGGCGGGCGGCGTGGCGCACGACTTCAATAATTTGCTGACGGTGATAAAGGGGCACAGCGATTTGCTGGAGCTGAAACTTGGGAGCTTGAGTCCCGTTCAACACAGCGTGATGCAAGTGAAAAAGGCGGCGGATCGGGCGACGGCGCTGACGCGGCAACTGCTGGCGTTCAGCCGCATGCAGGTGCTGCAGCCGCATGTGCTGGACCTGAATGCCGTGATCGCGGATGTGAACAAGATGATGCCGGTGCTGCTGGGCGAAGAGATCGAATACAAATTTCTTCCGGGCGAGCCGCTTGCTCATATTAAGGCGGACCCGTCGCAGATCGAACAGGTGCTCGTGAACCTGGCTGTGAATGCGCGCGACGCGATGAGCAAGAGCGGGAAGCTCACGGTGACGACTCAAAACGTGGTGCTCGACGAAAAATATGCGCGCACGCATCCGCCGGTGATCGCGGGGAAATATGTGCTGATCGTGGTGGCGGATACCGGGCATGGGATGGACGAGCGGACGAAGTCGAGAATCTTCGAGCCATTTTTCACGACCAAGGAGATGGGGAAGGGGACTGGGCTCGGTCTTTCAACGGTGTACGGAATCGTGAAGCAGAGCGGCGGATATATCTGGGTGGACAGCGCCGTGAATCAGGGGACGCGCTTCGAAATATTTCTGCCGCAGACGACGGAGGCAGTTTCGGTGAGCGAGCAGAAAGAAGCGTTCAGGCAAATGAATCGCGGAGTTGGGACAGTGCTGCTGGCGGAGGATGAGGAAGCGGTGCGCGAGTTGGCATGCGAATTTTTGAGTGCGAGTGGATATGAAGTGATCGTTGCGAAGGATGGGATTGAAGCGCTGGAGCTCGCCGAGCAGCGAAAGAAATCGATCGATGTGCTGGTGACGGACGTGGTGATGCCGCGAATGCGGGGAACGGAACTTGCGATGCGATTGAGGCGGGCTCACCCGGACATTCAGGTGGTTTATATGTCCGGGTATTTGGAGCACAACTCCGACGATGCTTTTTTGGCGGGGGCGGAGTTGCTGCAAAAGCCGTTCTCGCGCGATTCGTTGCTGCAAAAACTCTATGCTGTGCGCGGGCGAGATGCAGCGCCAGTCGTTAGCTAAAAAGAATCGGCTCTGAGGTGAGCGGTGATCGGGTGAGTGTCCCCTTTGAACCATTTTTCATTGATCTGGATGCGAAGTTTCACCGCGGATTGATCCGAGCCGGGTGCGGCGGATGGGAGCGAATTGGGCGCGCTCCTGACGGGATCGAGAATGACCGTCCCCTGAGATTTTTCGATGGCGTACCTGATTTTAAATCCGTCGGCAGGGCTGCCGGATTCTTCCACGATTTGACATTTCAGGGCGGTTAGTCTGGAAGCGACATCGTCGCGCAAAGCCTGCATCAATGCGGCCCAGTCTCCGGTTTTGATTACAAGGGTGGGTTCGAAGTCCGCCCGATGAGTGGCAAATTCCCGCTCGGCGCCACTGCTGGAGCCAACAGACTGCTCGGAAAATGGAGCAGCTTTGAACCGGTCAATTACGTTTGCGGGCGTATACGTTTTTAGAAAAGCGCTCTCGTTATCAGGGCTGGGAGATACAAGCTGATGATGATCGGCGACAAACCAAGTGAAACAGGCGAAAAGAAGAAGAACCAGTAAGACGCGGGGTAGAGTCATATGTCACCTTAATATGCGGTAGTTGTTTTTCAAAATCCTCGCAATCGAAAAGGGCCTGTTGCTGAGCGCCGACAGTATAACACCGACGGGCCCGGGGCAAAGGACGGCAAGCGAGCTTCCGAAGGACGACGAAGCCAAGTCTAATGCTTGATTTTTTCTGTGCCTTTGGGCCAGCGGGGCTTGAAAGCGGACTCGGGGATATTCGGATTGCGGACCATTTTGGAGTAGTGGACGATCATGTAGTCGCCGGAACCAGCTTCGAATAATTGCTGCTGGACGGGGAGCCAGCTCGATGGGTCGAACCAGATTTGGATTTTGGAAAATTGCTTGAGGACATCTTCGGATTTGGGAGCTAGTTCGAGCTCCACAGTTTTTCTGTCGTCAATGGGAGTTTCGCCGACGAGAGTGACTCCGTAACCTCTGCGCAGTTCTTTTCCTCCCGTGCCGAAACCGAGCAGCAGGAACTGGTCTACTAGGCCGCGATTTTTGCCTAGGTTGAATTCCTCCACGCGTTTCAGGCCGGGTTCGTAAATAAAAAGATTGTCGCCGTTGCGAAGAATCGTGCGGGGGTCGGGAGTTTTCAGATCGAGAAGCATTCGATCGCCGCGGACAAGAATCGCGCCCGCCTCCGTCGAACGATCGTTTACGACAACCGTGACCTTTGTGCGTTCGACATCGGCGGAAAGGCTATGAAAGTTTCTAGCCGAGTCGTCCAGGTGCGCCAAAACATTGTCGAGCGTCAGCGGACTGTGATTCTGGGAGGAGTTGGCAGTAGCGAGAGCTACTGAGAGTCCAAAAATTGTCGCAAAAATAAATAATAGCGATGCAAAACGCCTAACGGTCAAAGAATCCCCCGCCGATGTGGTTGGCCTATGAAGAAATCGCGACATCATAGCATAGGGAATGAGATGCGCCGCAGGCACGCGCGGTTCCAGTTGTTACTAGCGGTAAGCTTTACGGTTAAGGCTCAGGCAGAAATTCAGGGATGAACCGTTACATCGTAATAAAGGACGGGACCGTCACCGGAGCGAACCGGATCGATGCGCTGGACCTGGAACGTGTGGCCTTTGAGGTCGTCCACGGTGCGACCGAGGATGTCGTGCGTTTCACGTTCGAGTTCCGGCGTGGGATGTGCGGCGCGCTTTTCGGCGGGGAGAGCATGAGCGTCGAGCCGGTACGTGCGGGTTTGGCTTTCAGGGTCTTCTTGAACCAGTTGGATATCGGAACTGGCGAGAGAGATCGACTGCGATTGATCTTGAAACCAGCGGCGCGGCGAGAGCAGGACGAAAATGACGATGATGATAACCATCACGTCGTAGGGCCAACTGCCGCGCTCATACGACCAGAAAATCGTGTTGACGAAGCCGCGCCAGAACTTTCGCATGCTAGTGAACGGTGGCGCCGTCCACGACGAGCCCGTCGCGCATGTGGAGGACGCGATGACCGTAGGCGGCGGCCTCGGGATTGTGGGTGATCATCACGATGGTCTGGCCGAGATCTTTATTCAGCGAAGCCAACAATTTTAAAACTGCCTCGGAGCTTTTGGTATCCAGATTTCCGGTGGGCTCATCGGCGAGGACGATCTTGGGTTCGCAGACAATTGCGCGCGCGATGGCGACTCGCTGTTGTTCACCGCCGGACATTTCCGATGGCTTGTGTTTCAAGCGTGAGGTGATTCCGAGAAGATCGGCGACAACATCGAAGCGGTGCGGATCGAATCCGTCAGCGCGAATGTGCTGGGCGAGAACGATGTTGTGGTAGGCGTCGAGCGTGGGCAAAAGATTGAAGCGCTGAAAAACGAAGCCAACTTTGTGACGGCGCAACATGGTGCGGGCAGCGTCGGTCATTGTGGTGAGATCGTTGCCGTCGAGAAGGACTTTCCCGCGCGTGGCTTGGGCCAGGCCGCCAATCACGTGGAGCATTGTGGATTTTCCGCAACCGGAGGGGCCCATGATGGAGACAAATTCGCCGGGAAGGATTTCGATATCGACGCCACGCAGGGCGGGCACGTCCACCTTGCCCGTGCGATAAATTTTCCACAAGTTTTCGGTCTTAAGTATTGGCTCCAACTACCAGGCCCCCGTGCGAACGTCGATAAAATATGCTGTGATTCGATTCTAGACGCGATTCATCCGTCTGGCTAGCGCGCATGCAATCGCACGCTTCACTCGTAGGATAGTGCTTCCACTGGATCTTTGCGGCTCGCCATCCAGGCGGGATAGGACGCGCCGAGCAGTCCGCCGAGAATCGCAATCAATCCAGCGCGCGCGATCCAGCCCGGAGTAATGAGAATGGTGAGGCTGGGAAACAGGCGGATAAATATGGCGCGCATCAGGTAGCTGAGGGCCACTCCACCCACGACGCCTGCCAGGCAGAGTAACGTAGTTTCACTCAGCACGATTTGAACGATGTAGCCTTTGGATGCTCCGAGCGATTTCAGAACGCCGATTTCGCGGGTGCGCTCGATGATCGTGGTGTACATCGAAAGAAAAATCACGAGAAAACCGATGGCTACGGCAATGCCGATCATCACATTGATAAAAGCGGCGAGGCCGGGCAAATTCGACGAAGTCATCAGGGTGAGGAAGTCCTTGAGCGGCCGGACTTCGTATTTCGGGAGCAGGTCGCGAATTTCGTCGGCGACAGCGGGGGTATGGTCCGGGCGGTCACACTTCACGTAGAAGATGGACGCTTTGTCGCGGGCGCCGGCCATTTCTTGCAGCGTTGGCATTAGAACAAAGAGGCGGGCACCCTTGCCGTGCTCGACGATTCCAGCCACGTGAAAATCGTGTTCGAGAATGTGAAGGGTTTGATCGACTTTCACTTTCTTGGAGCGGGAATAGACGTCGTCGATCAGAATGTCGTTGGGATTCTGCAAGTCATGACCGGAATGAAAAACGAAACCACCTGAGACGGCGCGGAAAGTCTCGGGATCGATTCCGTACACGATGTCGAGACCATTGACCGAATTGAATTGAACGAGCACCGGCGCCACGGCCTGTACGTATTCGAGTTGGCGCAATTTGTCGCCGATGGTGATTGGCATTGGCGCCCCGCCGAAGGCCATGAAAACGGACGCGGAAGGGGGCTGGACCATGATGTCTGCGCCTACGCCTTCGGTGCGCTTGGCGGATTCGAGGAGCAAACCGCTCGTCAGGCCGACGACAATGATGACGAGGGTGACTTCGACGGCGACCGCGAGCACGGTGATGAAGGTGCGGAGCGGCCGGTGCAGCACGTTCTGTGAAATCATGTAGCCGATCAGGGCTGAGACTCCTTGGACTCCTCGCCGACGCGGACCAGCTCCGTGCCAGGCGGCTGGGGAAGTATAAAGCGATCCGGGGCGATCGGTTCATTGAAGGTGGCCTTTACGACCGAAATCTGCAATTGATAGTCGTCGCCGGGGCGGGCGACGTCGATCTGCCTGGCGTAGTGAAGCTCGCCGAACGCGTCCCAGTTGCTGTAACGGTCATCAGAAGCAAGCACGCCGCCCGGGGCGTAGGTTTCAATTCGCGAGACGTTCAAGTCAGCGCGATTGAACCAGATTTTTAGCGCGATTTCGAACTCGTCGGCTGGAGACTGATTCGAGTTCGAAGCATCGGCGTTCGAGGGTGACGCGCGGCGCAGTACGGTGAGCACGTAGAATCGCGCCTGGGTTTCGTTCGCCTGCTCGAAAAGGACGGGAACGCGATCGGAAACGGGAGCCCAGAGGAGTGCGTCTACTAGATGTTGGGGCCGCAGATTTTCGATCGGCTTTTTTGACGGACGCTGCAAGTTCGTGGGCCCCACGATGAAATCGTTTTTCGACGGGATAAATACGTGAAATTCTTCGCCGTTGCTGACCATGTCGAAGATGTTTTTTTTCACCACGGGGGCCTGGCCTATCACACGGATATTCGCTGGGTTTGCGGCGAACATAAAACCGTCCACTTCATGGTATTGCTCGATGACGCCGGAATAGTTGGAGCCGCCAATCAGTTTCATCTGCACAGAGAGATTCACGGAGTGGATTGAGCCGGCCTGGAGGTTGTATTTATCAAGGAGCTGAGCTTTCGTGGCGGTTTGAAGCGCGGCGGGGGCCTGGGAGGGCTTGACGACGGTCTCGTGACTTATCGAGCAGCCGGAAACGAGAAGCCAAGCAGTTGCAGCGAGCGCAAGAGAGGCAGTGAAAGGCAGAGTGGTTCCATGCCTTTGCGCCGCCTGAATTGGCCGCCCTTCGAACAGAGACTTAGCCTCCATACACAGCAAATATTCGAGGGTACCAGCCGCTCGGAAGCGAGTCAACGAAGAGGCGAAGTAGGGCAGTCGAGACGCTTACAATCCCGACGATGCCCGTAAGCGCGGCCTAACGAGGCGGTTAACAAGATGCGATACAATTCTGATAGTGTTTCGGGCCTAAACTTTCTTTGAGAGGTGCAATGGGCAAGTCAGAAACATCCAGCACGCCGCCGCCCGGCCTAGGAGTTAATCCGCAAACGGTTGCGGCGATTCCCTCGGTTGCTGTCGCTTCCCAGCGGCGTCCTTTTCTAAAGAAGATCTTATCGGGGCTGCGGCTCTTCGCAATCAATTTCGCAATTTTCGCGGTTCTCACCGAATTGGCGTCTCTGATTTACATCAATGTGACGAAGTGGCCCGGAAGCAAGCCCAGCTATTCCGTGGAATACAACGAGTTTTGGGTTGATAACAACCCTTCGTTCGGCATGTGGCACCGGGCGAACGGCCATTTCATTCATAAGTCAGGTTGTTACAGCGTTGCGTACGATACCAACAGCTACGGAGCGCGCGATGTGGAGCGCAGCGTGCGTTCGTCGGCTCCTCGCACAGTCGTCCTTGGAGATTCCATGATCGAGGGCGTTGGGCAGCCAGCTGATAAGCGACTGACGAATATCCTTGAGAAGGACACCGGCCGCGAATACCTCAACTTCGGAAGCGGAAGCTTTGGGCCATTGCAATATGCGCTCAGCTACAAGACGTTGGCTTCGAAATTCGACCACAATTTTGTGCTGGTAGGCGTCGTACCGGACAATGATTTCCACGACATGGATATTGCCTACTGGAAGGCACACGGACAAAACGGCGAGTATCGACCATTTTACGCGGATGATTTTTCTGTTTTTTACACCGGTCATTTCGATCCGAATGCCGGAGAAAGTTTTTCGGATCACACCAAGGCGATTCTGCGAGCCTATCTCGCCTCCTATCATATAGGCCTCTTCGTTAATTCACGGTTGTATTGGTGGCAGCTCAGTCCTTATTCGGGGTACCACGACTACAACAGTACGGATATTGCGCGTCTCGAAAAATCACTCGACGACATCAAGTCTACCGCCGACGCGCGCGGCGCGAAGATGGCCGTGGTCCTGATACCACACGCCATCGATTTCCAGCGCGTGCACAATACGGGGACGAACCCATTGGGCCCGGTGGTTGAAAAATGGGGAGAACAACGCAATGTCCCGGTGAAGGACTTGCTGCCGGAAATGGATGCGATGTCAGGCGGCGATTTTCTCGCATATTCGCTATGCGACGGCCACTGGTCGGAGAGCGGCGGCGCTGTTGCCGCACAAATTTTAGAGCCATGGCTCCAACAAATCTATAACGGGAAGGCCGTGCAAACCGCAGACGCAAAGCCTCCGGCAAAAACCGAAGCCAAGTCAACTACGAACAATTAATCTTGATTTTGGACCCGGCAAAGGATTTCAAGCATTCCACTGCAAGGCTGCAGCATCCAACTGGGTGTATTCTCGTTGTACGTAGGGCCGGCCCTGCATCAACTTCACGTTTGAGGAGATCCCCAGATGTCTTACAGCAAGCTCGTATTCGTTTTCCTCCCGGCGTTGCTTTGCTCCTCTGTGGTATTTGGGCAAGGGGCGCCGAAATCGGCGCACGCAGATATCGTCAACGCACAGGGGCAGAAGATCGGCACTGCCAAGATACTGCCCGCGAAAAAAGGCGTCAAAATTGAAGTGAGCGTTTCGCAGTTGCCGCCAGGCAAACACGGGATTCATGTTCACGCGGTGGGGAAGTGCGACGCACCGGCTTTCACGACCGCGGGTGGACACTTGAACCCTGATACGAAGAAACACGGCAAAGACAATCCGGAAGGGCCGCATGCCGGCGATCTCTTGAATCTTGAAGTAAAGGCCGACGGAACGGCAAAAGCCACATTGCTCGATACGATGGTGGCTCTGAGCGACGGGACGAATTCAGTTTTCCATGATGGCGGGACGGCGATTGTGATCCACGAAAAAGAGGACGATTACAAGACCGACCCGGCGGGGAATTCCGGCGCCCGCATAGCCTGCGGCGTTATTCAGAAATAGTGGGATCGGTTAAAGCGTTCGGGCGGGCCGGACGATCATCACCGAGCGATACGAGAAGACGGCGAAGCTTTGAGCGATCTTCGAGATTCATGCCGACCATCTCGAAGCCGGCTTGATGCGAACGCACGAAACGGACGACCGCGCGCATACTGATGGAGCGGAGGCCTGCGGGAATTTTCAGAGTCGCCTCGGTCCCGACAGGTATTTGTATATCACCGCTTAAGAGGCCGCCCTCCAAACTGAGCACACTGATTGCAGATGAATATTTTCCGCGCGCGGAAGTAATCACTGCCGGCACATTGCGCGGCAGCCTTACGCGGCGGTAGCGGCGATGGCGCACGAAATCGCGTTCGGGGATGGCGTCGAGAGGCGCGAGGGCCATCACGGACGCGTCCAAGCCGCACTGCGGCAGGAAAGCCTGCATCCATGCGGGGTCGAGTTTCATAAGAGCTTGCGCAGCCGCCATGCGAATCTCTTCGGGATAAACCCAGCCAAAAGTTTTGCGGGCTTCGACGAAATGCCGCAGGTGACCCGCAGCTGCCGGCGCACGCATGCGGCCGAGTGCTTCGATGGCCTTCACGCGAAGGTAGTCGGAAGTTTCGGGCAGAAGATCTCCTTCCGCCAACCTCAGGAGCTTTGAAGCAGTTGCCGGATCGCCGCACATTCCGATTTCATCGAGAGCCAGAGGCAAAATCATCGGATCGATCAGTTCGATACAGTTTGCAAGTACCTGACCGCGCTCTGGCGCTCCCGCTGTGGAAAGCTGCCGCACAACGGCGTCGTGGAAGCTGCGCTGGCCTTCCTTCAAGCGCACGGGAAGAACTTCGTCAACCGCGAAAGCATCTAGGCGGCTGAGTAATCCGACGGCGGCGGCTGCTTTCGGGAGTGGCTCGTTCTTTAACGTTTCTCTGAGATGGCGTGCGCACGGAGCGCCGACAGACTTTGCGAGGTCAACGATTGATTCGCGCTCGGTGCGTCGCGCGCAGCGCGAGATTCGAACGCCCAATTGCTCAGCTGACGCCTGCGGAATGCGCATCAGCACGCCGATGAGGCCCTCAGGCATCGTCTCTGCGGTGAGCGCTTCTTCGATGAAGTCAGCGACACGATTCTCGACACCCAGCCGCGGCCGCAAACTCGCCGCCCAGCTTGGTTTTGAATTTTCGAGCTCGGCGATCGAATCGAGCGCCTGCTGCATCGCGCGGTAGTAACGGCGCGCGGCGGATTCCTGGCTGAGACGAACGAACGCAGCGCTGAGCAGCGTTTGCAGCTCGACGTCCCTTTCCTCCGCCATCTGCTGGCCAATTTGCACCAGAGCATCTTGCAGCCGCTGGCTCGCTGCCTTGCTGTAAAGCTCGGCGAGTTGACCCAAACCGATGGCGGCTTTCTTGCGCGCCCCGGCGTCTTTATTGCGAACGCACGAAGCGTATTGCAGCAGGATGTCGCCGGCAGCATCCGATTCGCCGCGGCCAAGCAGTTCTTCGACGTACTGCTGCACGTTGCGCGGTGGAATGCACCAGGCCTCTCCAGACATGAGCACCTGGCGCTTGCCGGATTCCGGAACAGCTGCCCAGAATTGGCGATCTAGCACGTCCGCATGCGATTCGAGATTCACGCCTGCGTTTGCCAATTTTTCTTCGCGCGCTTTCAGCAGTTTGCGAAGCGTCCCGAGCTCGTGGCCCATGCGGTCGAGCATCTGGCGCACGGCATTCACGCGAACTTCGCCGCGTTGAAAGCGATCGAGCGCAAATTTAATGGCGAGGTCTTCTGCGAGACGCAACATCGTGGCCTCGTCCATTTTCGCGGACGGAGACGTAGCTGCTACGCCGGCGAGCGCTTGGCGCAAAGTGATCTGCGCGTTGGGAGGCAGGGCCGACATGCGCTGCTTCCAGATGTCTGGATTTTGCTGAGGAGTTTTCGCGTGTTGTGCCTCGCCGAACTGCACGAGGAGTCGCAGCAGACTTTGTAGATCGGCTTCTTCAAGTTTGGAAATTGCAGCCTGGTTCGCGATTGGAGCTCCGGAGACATAGCTGCCCCCGAGTACTCCGCCAGTGCCGGTGCCAACTCCGCCGGGAACCGCTCCCGCGCCAACTGCTGAGCCGACTCCGCCGCCAATACCGCCACCGGTTCCGGTGCCACCTACTCCGGCGCCGACTGCCCCCGCACCACCAACAGCTGTGCCGCCAGAACCTGCGCCGCCCGACCCTGCTGCGTACGAGCCGCCGGTTCCCGAGCCGCTGCCGGCAGCTGTACCTCCCGATCCTGTTGCGTGCGGGCCGCCGATCCCGCTGCCGCTGCCGGCAGCTGTACCTCCCGATCCTGCTGCGTGCGGGCCCCCGATCCCGCTGCCGCTGCTTGCAGCTGTACCGCCCGATCCTGCCGCGTACGGACTGCCGGTTCCCGAGCCGCTGCCTTCGGCCGCACCGCCGGATCCTGCCGCATACGGACCGCCCATTCCCGTGCCGCTACCTGGTGCTGCGTCTCCTGAGCCAGAAGGGTATGGGCCGCCGCCTCCCGTACCGATGCCGCTCCCTGATGCTGCGCCACCGCCCGTTCCTAATCCCGCACCCAGTCCAATTCCCGGCCCTCCCGTTTCTGGTCCGCCAGGTCCGCCGTGAGATCCTTCCGCAGCCGCGATCAGCTGAATCATTTTCTCCGGACTGCTGAGCCAGTCCGTAACCGTCCCCGCATCGCCGCCCAAAGTTTTTACTGTGAGCTGAGCAGCAACGCGCGCATCTGAATATGCGGCATCTTCCGCCACGAAACGAATTTCATTGAGTCGAATTCCGGAGCGGCCGCCGAGATTTGCTTCCAGGCGTTGGGCAAGGGTAGACGTCTTGATCGCGGATTCCATAAAAGAGCGCACGAAGGCGAGAAGATCTTCGCGGCTCACATGCGGGCTGAAGGAAACGCTTGCCACGCCTGCGTCCGTGAGTAAGTCGGCAAACTTGCGTTCGGCGGGAGTCGATTCGAGCGGCACTCCGTCAAGCAAAAGCTGCGAGCCGGACGCGCCCATCAGAAGTCCTCTTTCGCCTGCAGCTAAAACCGCGGCTTCGAGTTCCTTCCATGCGGATTTAAACCCTTCGACTGAGCGAGTATGTTCTAAGCCATAGAGGCGGGAGTACTTAAGCAGCACGTTCAGGCTGCGCACGAACGTCCGGGCACTCGCGAGCGTCGAATCGGACACGGTTAACTCACGCGGCAGCGGTGCCATCTGTTTGGTCTCTAGAATTAGTGTACTAGAACGAACGATTAGGGAAATGGTACAGACGTACCAAGGTTTCAGACTAGAAACCTCTCCCCTTCGGCAGGTTTTCGCCTGCTAGGCGGGCAGGCGAACGTCTACTTCCAGGCCTTCGAGCACCGGGCGAACCCGCCGGATCACTTCGCTGGCCCAGAGTTTTTCGCTCAGTAAAACGAGGGAGCCATCTTCGAAATTGCAAACAGCGCAGAAAAAATATTTCGCAAAAGTCTTGTGATAACCGTCAACGCCGCGACGCGCCAGTTCGCCTTCGACTTGAGGGTCACCGGTTTTGACAAGGTCGCCGGCGCGCGCGCCGAACGTCTCACTTTGAAAGCGGTCGACCAGCGGTTCCAGCACGTTTAGCTCAGGCGCGGGAATCACGAGCGAGCGATGGCTGGCTTCACGAAAAACGATCTCGTGGCGCTGGCAATAATCCTTCACGCGATCGAGGTGACTGAAAAAATCGAGTGCCCACGGTGTGGTGGCGGCAGCGGCAGTGAGGACGCGGCTCCAAATCTTTGCGGCGTCCTGGCCACGAACAGGTTCGCGATTTTCGTCTGCTTCCACCAACTCGAGACCGACCGCTCGCACATCCGCGCCCAAATCGAGCGGCTCGACGTCGAGCAGGTAACGCAACCTACGCCTCTTCTTCCGGCAGCTGCGGAAATCTGGATTGGAAATCCGGCGATTGCTTGCGGACTTCGAGCCAATCGAAAAAGGCGTCGGGCGTATTGAGCCAGATCCCGAACCATTGCGCGATCTCTTCCTTCTCAGCGCGTTTCGTCGCGTCCACCTTGTGATTGCGAGCGATCATTTCCGCGCGGCGACGCCCTAATCGGGCTACTTCGCGAACGCGTTCGGCGCCTGCGTTTTCCCCTTCGGCGAGAAATTTTCGCAGCAGCTCATCCAGCCGGACAAGGCACATTTCCGCTTCGTCGAGAGTGGAGAAGTGAAGAAGATCGCTGAACTCTTCTTCATAGAGGCCTTCGGTATCCGATTTTGTGGACATCACTACGCGCAGGCCGGCCTCTTGAAGCACGCTGACGATATATTCCACCGATGTTTTTCCGTGCGCGCCGAGATTGGCGATCAGCTTCCGGCGAATCTGCTCAATTTCAGCCGGCGTATAACGTGGCTTCGCCAGTTCGCGCGCCACTTCGAGAATCAGTGCTTTCTTGGTGCGCGATTCGCCTGCGTCTGCCGCGTGTGACTTGGCTTGGCTCACAAGCCGCCTCGATGACCAGGATTTTTAGATGCGGGATCCGCGGCTGCGTCGCCCCTTAGTAGCTGGCGGTAGCGGGCCACGTTGCGATTGTGCTCGGCCAGAGTCTTGCTGAAGAAATGGCCGCCTTGATCGTTGGCCACGAAATACAAGTAATCCGTTGGAGCGGGATTCAGCGTCGCGCGGATCGAAGCCTCGCCAGGATTTGCGATGGGACCCGGGGGCAGGCCCTTATGCGCATACGTGTTGTATGGCGAATCGATGCGCAGGTGTTCTGGCCGCACATTTTGTTCCGGTCGCCCCGCGAGCTGCAATGCATATTGAACTGTGGGGTCGCATTGCAACGGCGTGCCGAGGCGTAGACGATTGTAGAACACTCCCGCGACCAACGGACGTTCTTCGGGCCGAGGTGTCTCGCGCTCCACGAGAGAGGCGAGTGTGACAGTTTGGATCGCGTCAAGGCCGCCGGGAAAGCTGGTGGTGCCCGAGGGATTCAATTCGTTCCAGACGGTGCGAAAATGCGACGTCATTGATTCAGCCACTTGCGCGCACGTCGTCCGCCGCTTGAACTGGTATGTCGACGGGAACAAAAATCCTTCCAGCGACTTGGCGTGCGGGGCGATGTCCGAAATCGGGGCGGGATCACGGGCAGCGGCAAGAAAGCTTTCCAATGAGCAAACGCCCTGGCGATCGAGCTCTGCAGCGATGTCGAACATCGACCACCCCTCTGGAATGGTCACGTAGTGCAGGAAAATTCTGCCCTGCGCGATTTTCCAGAAGACCTGTTTCGAATTAAGCGGCTGGTCGACTAGATATTCGCCGGCCTGTAAAGGATGTCGAATGTGCCAGAGGCTGAAAAGCTCGAAAGCCATCCGGTTGCGGATGATGTCGTCTTTTTTCAGGATGCCGGAGACACCCCAGCGCGAGGTTCCATGTGGGATTTCGACAAAAGCTTTTGCTGGCCGGTGTCCCGTATAGGGACGCACGATTTGCGAATCGAGCCAGCCTGCTGCGGCTCCCATCGCTGCGATCACCAGAAGCGCTACTAGGCCAAGCCGCTTCATGATTCGTTGCGCTTTCTCCGATTGTTGTGGCTCATTTTCTCCGAGTGAGTCTCGAGATAGTCTCGCAGCAGAACAGCAGCGGCAACCGCGTCGATAGGTTCGCCTTTGCGACGCGATTTTGTTTCTGTCATCGTCTGCCTTGCCTCCCAGGTAGTCAAGCGTTCATCGACAAGTTCTGTTTCGATTCCGAGCTCTTTCGTGAGCCGCATCGCAAAGGATGCGGCTTCGGCGGCCATTTCACCAGCTTCGCCCGTCATGTGCAGCGGATGACCGACAATGATCTGCGCTACTGCGTGCTTCATACAAATTTCGCGCAGGCGGCGAATCACGTCGCGGCGATTCGTGCGCTGTATCGTCAGCAGCGGCTGAGCCGTCGCTCCGAGTTCGTCGGACAGCGCCAGCCCGATTCGTCTACGGCCGTAATCGATCGCAAGGATACGGCTCATAGCCGACTTCGTCGTTTCTTCCGGGAGAGCCGCCCGGCCTTTGGCCGGAACCGTACTTATCATTCTCCGACTATTATACGCGAGGGCCGCATTCGTTCTGAAACCTGCAAACCCTATCACAGTTTCGTTCAGGCACTAGCGCTGCGCCTATCGTTTCGTTTCCAAACTCTCAAACGATGCGTTAGCTGAAATTTACTCTTGCGCGTGGTGCCGCAACACGCGTACATTTTCCTTTGCCGGCCCGCCCGAAAAATGAGCGGACCGGCTTTTGTGCCTCGCGCGGAGGGCACGTCGATTTGAATAATCATACGAACCACGCTCCCCCAATTCTTCTCACGATTGCCGGATTTGACCCGTCGTGTGGCGCCGGTGTGGCCGCAGATTTGAAAACATTTGCGGCGCACAATTGCTACGGAGTGGCCTCGATTACGGCGCTTACTGTGCAATCCACGCAAGGCGTGAAGTCGGTTCACCCGACGCCTGCAGCGCAATTGCGTGCGCAGATTGAGGAGTTGGTGGACGACGTTAGTATCGCTGCAGTGAAAATCGGAATGCTGGCGAATCGCGGCAATGCCGCGGTGGTCACGGAATTTCTCGACAAGCACAAATTCGCGCACGTGGTGCTCGATCCCGTTTTTCGGCCCACGGCTGGGAACGAAGAGTTGCTCGATACCGCGGGCCTGAAATTCGTTCGCGATGAACTTCTGAAGCGCGTGAGCGTGATTACGCCGAACATTCCCGAGGCGGAATTTCTTACCGGCATCGAAGTGAAAGATTTGAATAGCATGAAAGCGGCCGCGCAGAAACTGATCGAGATGGGCGCGAAGGCAGTGGTCGTCACCGGCGGACACCTCGATAAGCCGATCGATGTGTTGTGTGAAGCCGGAGGCGAAGTCGAGACGTTCGGCGGGGATCATGTGAAAAGCCCCAATACGCATGGTTCGGGCTGCACGTTTTCTGCTGCGATTGCCGCACAGCTCGCTTCCGGGCAGCAACTTCGGGAAGCGGTGATTTTGGCGAAGGCTTATGTGACGAAGGCGATTGAGAAATCGTATGCGATTGGAAAGGGTGCAGGTCCACTGAACCAGCTCTATCGCTTCCACCAGGAAGCGCCCGCCCGCGGAATTCATGAAGTGCCGCAACACGGCATGCATCCTGCATCAGAACCCGCCGCACACTAGAAGCAGAAAATAGAAAATCGAAATTGGAAACGGAAGGCGCGGCGTTATTTTGCGGTGGCTGCTGCTTCTCGGCGATATACGATACGGCCGGCGACGATCGTCGCCATCGGTGCGCCCCGAAATGTCCGGCCATCGAATGGTGTGTTGCGTGATTTGCTCGGCGAATCGGCCGCGCGGAACATCCACTTGTGCTCGGTGGAGAAAATCGTCAAATCGGCCGGCTCATCGGCTGCGATTTTTCGCTCGATGCCCAGAACGCGTGCGGGGCCTGTAGTAAATAGCTCAACCAGGCGAGCGAGAGAAATTTTCCCCGGATGCACAAGCTCACTCAGCCCTAATCCGAGCGCCGTCTCGAAGCCTGTGATTCCGAAAGGCGCGCGGTCGAATTCCACATCCTTGCTTGCCGGGTGATGCGGCGCGTGGTCCGTGGCGATTGCGTCGACGCTTCCATCAACCAGGCCTTCGATGAGCGCGTCGCGATCGGCGCGTGACGCGATCGGCGGGTTCATCTTGTAGTGTGTGTCGTACTGCACGTCCTCGTCAGTAAGCGTGAAGTGATGAGGCGTCACTTCACATGTGACTTGCAGCCCCATCTTTTTCGCCCACCGCACGTATTCGAGCGAAGCCTTTGTCGACATATGGGCTATATGCAGCCGCGCGCCGGTGAGCGCTGCCACTTCCACGTCCCGCCCCACGCAAATGGATTCCGATTGCGACGGGATTCCTTTCAATCCGAGCTTGATTGATTGCGGCCCTTCGCGCATCACTCCGCCGGCGAAGAGCGACGCATCCTCGCAGTGATCAATCACGGGAAGATCGAGCGCGCGGCAATAATCCATCACCTGACGCATCAGCCGCGCGCTCGCGATGGGTTTGCCGTCATCACTCACCGCGACGATTCCTGCATTTTTCATCGCGGCTATTTCCGCGAGCGCTTCGCCTTTGCTTCCTACCGACGCCGCGCCGATCGGCCACACCCGCACGCTCGCAGCTGCAGCGGCGCGTTCGACAATTCCGCGCGTTACCGACGCGCTGTCGTTCACCGGTTGGGTATTCGGCATGGTGCAAACGGCTGTGAATCCGCCCCGCGCCGCAGCGCGTGTGCCCGTCTCGATTGTCTCGGACATTTCCTGGCCGGGCTCGCGCAGATGGCAATGAAGATCAATGAAGCCAGGCGCGACGATCAACCCCTTCGCATCAAGAACCTCTACGCCATTCGCCGGAAGATTCGCGCCGACCTTTGAAATGAGCGCGCCGTCGAGCAACACATCCACCACCCCGTCGGTGCCGCTTGCGGGATCGATCACGCGTCCATTCTTAACCAGCAGCATTGGCACTCCCCTTCGCGGCCCCGGCGCTGGAGCTGGAACTTGGACTGGACTTTGACACCGCGTCGGAACCCGCCGGATGCGGCGCATCTGTGGGCGCACCGCCCACGAGATGGTAGAGCAGCGCCATCCGCACAGCGAGGCCGTTCGTCACCTGCTCCAGCACGCACGATTGCGGGCCGTCCGCCACACTCGGATCGATTTCCAGCCCGCGAATCATCGGCCCGGGATGCAGCACGATCGCATCCGGTTTCGCCAGGCGCAGCCGCTCCGGCGTGAGCTGATAGCCCAAAATATATTCCTCGGCCGCTATCGCCGGCTCATGGATGCGCTCAGTCTGCACTCGCAGCACGATGATCGCGTCGGCTCCGTCGAGCGCATCTTCAATTCGAGTCACGCGCCGCACATTGGGCGCCAGATCTTCAAACTCGCGCGGCAGCCACATCGCGGGCCCGCACAAAGTAATCGACGCCCCGAATTTGCTGAGCAGATGAATGTTCGAGCGCGCCACGCGGCTATGAAGAATGTCGCCTAGAATCGTCACTCGCAAATCGTCGAGCCTGCCGATGCGATCGCGAATCGTGAGCGCGTCAAGCAGCGCCTGCGTAGGATGTTCGTGCGTGCCGTCCCCCGCATTCAGCACCGGAATTTCGATGCGCCGCGCGACAAAATCCGCCGCGCCTGAAGCGCTGTGCCGCATCACGATTCCATCCGGCCGCATCGCCTCGAGCGTGCGCACCGTATCGATCAGCGACTCGCCTTTCTTCAAGCTGGAGGCTTCCGCCTGCAGATTCATCTGGTCGGCGCCCAGTCGCGACGCGGCGGTGGCAAAACTGATCCTCGTGCGCGTGGACGCCTCGAAAAATGCGAGCGCGATCGTCTTCCCGCGCAGGGTGGCTAATTTTTTGAGGGAGTGTTTCTGAAATTCCTGGAAGGGCGCTGCTTGATCGAGAATAAAAGTGATTTGTTCGCGGGTAAGAGGCTCAATTCCGAGCAGGTGTTCCAATCGCTGCAGCACTTTTTCCCTTTTGGCGAATGCCTCCGGAACGATCGCCGAGGATTCAGGTAACGCGATCCACCAGCATCACACGCTCCTCTCCGTCAATTTCCCGGAGGCGCACTTCCACAATCTCGGTATCGCTCGTTTCCACAAGCCGCCCGATGAACGACGCTTCCACCGGCAATTCCCGATGCCCTCGATCCACCAGGACGCACAGCCGAATCCGCCGTGGTCGTCCAAGATCGAAGAGCCCATTCATCGCCGCGCGCACAGTGCGTCCCGTATACAAGACGTCGTCGACGAGCACGATGTCCCGGTCGTCCACGGGGAAATCAATCTCATTCGAGTGAACCACCGGCTGCTGCGCCACGGTCGAGAGGTCGTCGCGATACAGCGTGATGTCGAGCGTCCCCACTGGCACGCTGACGCCCGCGGCCGTCTTGATAATCGCCGCAATCCGCTGCGAGAGCGGCACACCGCGCCGCCGCACGCCGATCAGTGCGAGGTCTTTCGTCCCGCCGCTCTTTTCCACGATTTCATGAGCCAGCCGCTGAAGCGTCCGCCCGATTTCTTCCGCGGAGAGCAATTGCCGTTTTTCGACGACGCGCATCGCGCGACATCCTAACATACAGCCCCCGCAATCGCAGCCGACGACGCAACCGCCGACGATGATTTTTGACGATTTTATCGACCGGTGCGTTCTTGGCCCGGCATGCTAGACTTCCCCTCATGAGTTCGCCCGAGGCTGTCAGCGCCCCTCGGCCCACCGAGCCCAGCCAGCCCACTGGTGTCGACCTCCGCGTCAACATCGGTACCGTTGCTCTCAAGAACCCAATCATCGCCGCCAGCGGAACCTTCGGTTACGGCGTCGAGTTCGCCCCCATCGTCGACCTGAACCGCCTCGGTGGCCTCGTCGTAAAGGGCCTCTCCCTCGAACCCATGGTCGGCGCCCCCTCCCCACGGATCTGCGAAACCACGGGAGGCATGGTCAACGCAATCGGGCTCCAGAACATTGGCGTCCGAGCCTTCGTGTCCGAAAAACTCCCAGAGCTCCGGCGTTTCAAAACGGCTATCGTCGCCAACGTCTTCGGCAAAACTATCTCCGAATACGTCGAAGTGATTCGAATCCTTGAGGATGCGGAAGGGCTGGCCGCCTACGAACTCAACATCTCCTGCCCAAATGTCGAGTCTGGAGGCATCGAATATAGTACTGACCCCAAGCTGACCTCAGCCGTCGTCGCCGCCGCCCGCAAGGCAGCAAAGCGCACACTGTGGGTCAAGCTGTCTCCAAGTATTGGAATAATTGCACTTACAGCAAAGGCAGCCGAGGCCGAGGGTGCCGATGCTCTCGTTGTTGCCAACACCTACCCCGCACTGTGTATAGACGCACACAATCGGAGGTCCCGCCTCGGCAGTACGACGGGAGGGTTGTCGGGCGCGGCTATAAAACCTATAACCATAAGGATGGTGCATGACCTACATCGCGTGATTCACATACCGATTATAGGGCTTGGCGGTATTGAGAGCCCGGCCGATGTAGTCGAATATATGCTAGCTGGCTCTTCTGCGGTTGAGATCGGAACGGCCCATTTTGTGGACCCACGGGCTTCAGAGAAGTTAGTGGGCGGCCTCGAAATGTGGTGCCGGGACGAAAGTGTATTTGAAATCAGCAGCTTACGAGGAGCACTAAGGACATAGAGCGGTTGCCGGGAAGGCTCCTGAAAAGGTATAATTGCTGATTCAAATAAAGTTAAGGTGAAAATGAGAGCTAAGCTTTTCGTAGTCATGCAGTCGGCGTTCTTAGGGATGGGACTTCTCGTCTTCGTCCCCACGATCAACCCAACTGCATCTGGCAAGCCGAGCGACGGATCGACGGCTTCCTCCCGAAACACGTTCAACTCGGCCAAGCTTCGCAGCGCCTCGAACCGAAAGCCACTTGCGGTGTGGGAATGCACCTCTAGTTGGTACGGAGACGATTTCGACGGTCAGCCTACCGCCAATGGCGAGACCTATGATATGTATGCCGCCACTGCGGCTCACCCGACGCTTCCTCTCGGGTCCATCGTGCGGGTCGTAAACCCGCGCAACCACCGCAGCCAGGTTGTTCGCATCAACGACCGCGGTCCCTATGTCGAAGGCCGCGAGCTGGACGTCTCGTACGAAGTGGCAAGGCGGCTTGGATTTGACCAGCACGGAGTGGCAAAGGTTCGGCTGGAACTTCTCGAGGTGCCCGCACGCCAACGAACCATGGAACGCGCCGACTGATCGTCGCCCTGGACTACGACCGTCTGGGGCCAGCTTTGGCTTTGGCCCGGAGGTTACGGGGCATAGCCGGGATGTTCAAAATCGGCAGCCAGCTTTTCACCACCGAAGGCCCGCGCGCAGTTCAAAAGCTCGCGGGCCTTGGTTTTGATATCTTCCTCGACCTGAAATTCCACGACATTCCCAATACCGTGGCCGGTGCTGTCGCTGCCGCTTCCAAGTTGCCGAGGGTCCGGCTGGTCAATGTGCATGCTTCAGGTGGCGTCGAGATGATGCGCGCAGCCCGGGAAGCTGCTGGCACGCGGAAATCTCGTCCCAAGCTGCTAGCCGTCACGATTTTGACGAGCCTCGACGCGAAAGCTTTGCGCGCCATCGGAATGTCGGGGTCGCCCGCTGGCCGAGCCACCGCCCTCGCGCAGCTCGCCAAACGTGCCGGAATGGACGGCGTTGTAGCTTCGGCACAAGAAGTGAAAGCCATTCGGCAAGCCTGCGGCCCGAAATTTCTGATCGTGGTTCCCGGCATTCGCCCGGCTGCAACTTCCGCAAACGACCAATCGAGAGTTGCCACACCATCCGAAGCCATCCGCGCTGGCGCCGATTACCTCGTCGTCGGCCGCCCGATAACGGCCGCGCCCAATCCGCGTTCGGCCGCTATCGCCGTCGCGAATGAAATTGCAACCGCTTCAGCGCAGAACCGCTGACGCTCGCGTTCCCCTTGACAATTTCCCGTCTAGCAGTCACTTTGTGCGGCTAGCATTTCCACCCGGAAGGAGTAGTACATGAACTTCGCCAAGAAGTGTGCGGCAGGTGTGCTCACGATCGCCGCGATTGTGTTGGTGCCAGTGGTGGTGCGCGCGCAGGACACAAAACCTGCCGAAACACCGAAGCCGGCCGAGGCGCCGAAACCCCCCGAAGCACCAAAGCCGGCCACGATCGAAGTCACGCCCAACGGCACCGAAGTTCACGTCGGCGACAAAGTCCAATTCAAAGCCGTAGCGAAAGATGCGTCCGGCAAAGTGATGGACGTGAAGCCCACGGTCTGGTTTGCCGCTCCGTTCGACGTAGCCGGCGCCGACGATAAGGGCGTCGTCGTCTTCCATGCGCCCGGCATCGTGACGGTCGGCGTCGTGATCAACGAAAAGCCCGGGATTGCTCACGTCACCGTGGTCACTCCGCCCGTCGCGAAAATCGACATCGCGCCCGTCTCGATGGCGCTGGCCGTGGGTGGTTCCACCGTTCTCTCCGCCACGGCGCGTTCGTCGAATGGCGATCCGCGCACCGACGTACCGATTCAATGGAAATCGAGCACACCGGCAATCGCGAAGGTTGACGCATCCGGCTTGGTGACTGCTGTCGCTCCGGGCACCGCGAAATTCCAGGCGACTGCCGGGCCGGCCAGCGCTGAAACGAGCCTGCACGTCGTTGCAGACCCAGTGCAATCCATCACCGTGTCGCCCGCTGACACGAATGCCAAAACCGGCGACGTGGTGCATTTCACCGTCGCGGCTAAAGGCGCAAAAGGCGCCGTGAAGGACATGCTTACGAGTTGGAGCATCTCAGGCGCCGGCGCTACGATTTATGCGGATGGCGGTTTTGTAGCGGTTAGGCCTGGAACGTATCTGGTGAGAGCTTCCATGGGCCGGCATGATGCGGTCGCGTCAGTCACCGTCGCGCCCCGCAATGCCGAGCGCAACATCGAAGTGGTGGCGCACATTCCGTCGAAGAATCCCACTGACGGCACGGTTCTTCAGACATCCGAACAATGGATCGTAGGCAAACATCTCTACGTTTCAACGATCGCCGATCGCGTCTATTCCTACGACATCTCCGATCCTGCGAATCCCAAGGCGCTCGATTCGATGAAGGTGGACGCCCGCCTCGTCAACGACGTGAGCACGACGCCGGATGAAAAAGTCGGTGTGTTTACCCGCGAAGGCGCCTCGAACCGCAAGAATGGCATCGTGTTCTTTGACGCGTCTGATCCCGCGCATCTGAAAGTGCTGTCGGAATACACCGAAACCGTCACCGGCGGCGTCCACAGCGCCTTCATCAATTCGCACTACGTCTACATCACGGACGACGCGACCGGTTCGCTCCGCATCATTGATTTCCAGGATGTAGCGCATCCGAAGGAAGTGGCGCGATGGCAAACCGAAAACGCCACCGCGCAAACGATCGGCGGGCCGCTGGGGCCCACGGAAACCGGCCGCTATCTTCACGATCTCTACGTGCTCGACGGTCTCGCCTATCTCGCCTACTGGCGCGACGGCATGATCATTCTCGACGTCGGCAATGGAATCAAAGGCGGCAGCCCCGAGCATCCGCAGCTTGTTTCGCAATTTAAGTACAATCACTTCGAACTCTATGGAAACGACTGGCTCGCTGGCACGCACACCGCGTTTCGCTACAAGAATTACGTCTTCATCGGCGACGAAGTTTTTCCCGCCATGTTCGATATCGATAGCAAAGAACGCGTCCCGGTGCGCGGCATCTGCCACGTGATGGACGTGAGCGACATCGAGCACCCTCGCGAAGTCGCCTACTACGAAGTTCCCGAAGGCGGCGTTCATAACGTATGGGCGCTGGATGACATGCTGGTGCTAGGTGATTACGCCGGAGGCGGGCGCGTTGTCGATATTTCCGGCGAGCTTCGCGGCAACCTTTATGCGGAAGGGCGCGAAATCGCGCGCCTCTGGACCGGCGATCCCGGCGGCTTTCGCCCCAACGTGCAATGGGCCTGGGGCGCGCAACCGGCCAACGGCCTGATCTTCTTCAACGACATCAATTCCGGCATCTGGATCACAAAATTAGGGAAGCCAAAATACAAAGGCTCCACCACAGCCCCGCCTCTGCAGCAAAAGGGCACAGGCCAGTAGAGTAGCGAAATGTGGAGTGCGGCGGCTTGCCGCCGCTTTGTTACGCCCCGGCTCGCCGGGGCGCGGCGCATAGCGCCGCTTCCTTCTTCACATTTTAGCTCCGCACGTCAGCGGCATCGGTCGACGGGAGCCCTTGGTGGGAGCGGTTCGGTAGGGTCCTCGGTGGTTTGGCCGCGGTCCTCGGTGGGAGCCCCCGCATTCATGCGGGGGAAGGAGCGCTTCAGCGCTCCGAGAAGAACGCTAGTTTTAGAGCCGCGCTTTAGCGCCGGGCCTTGCGCTTCCAGGGCTAAAGCCCTTCGTAAGTAGCAATCGCGTTTCCGCTGGACTAAAGTCCATCTCCTCCTCGCTGAAGCAAGGGGCTCCCACCGAAAGGCTCTCGAAATAACGCGCACGCTTCTCGGTAGCCACGACGACGCATTCTTCGTCGTGGATTGTCCACTTCGCGCTGAATTCGCCCCCGGACCACAACACTCAACGCACTCCTCCTCGTGGGCCTTTGACGCGCACGGCCAATTTGACCCGCCGCCACGCGTCCGCTAGCATCGTCCATCGCATCGAATCCTGCTGATGGAAACCACCAAGCACGTCATCCTCGGCACCGCCGGCCACATCGACCACGGCAAATCCACGCTGGTCGAAGCGCTCACCGGCACGAATCCCGACCGTCTCGAAGAAGAAAAACGCCGCGGTATTACCATCGATCTCGGCTTCGCCTTCCTCGATTTGGGGGATGTGCGTTTCGGTTTCGTTGACGTCCCAGGCCATGAAAAGTTCGTGCGCAACATGCTCGCAGGCGTGGGCGGAATCGATCTCGTTGTCCTGGTGATTGCCGCCGACGAATCCATCAAACCGCAAACCCGCGAGCACTTCGATATCTGCCGCCTTCTAGGAATCCCGCGTGGAATCGTAGCGATCACCAAGTCCGATCTCGTAGATGACGACGTTCTCGGCCTCGTGCGTCTCGAAATTGACGAGTTCGTACGTGGCTCGTTCTTGGAAGGTGCGCCAGTCGTGCCCGTCAGCGCGACCACAGGTGCCGGCCTCGACGCGATCAAGAAAGAATTGCTGCGCGTCGCTGGCAGCGTCCCCGCAAAAGATGCCACCCAGCACTTTCGCCTCCCGATTGACCGCGCATTTTCGATGAAAGGCTTCGGCACGGTGGTCACGGGCACGCTCGTTTCAGGTTCGCTGCAAGCCGAGGATGAAGCAGAACTGTATCCGCTGCGCAAACCAGTTCGCGTGCGCGGGCTGCATTCGGGCGGGAGAGCAGTGCCCATGGCGAATGCAGGTCAGCGCACCGCTGTCAACTTAGCTGGAATCGAGCGCGAAGAAATTCAGCGCGGGATGGTCCTCGGGCCGCCCGGCGTTTTCGAGCCGACTAAGCGCCTCGATGCGCGTATCACACTCCTTGCGTCAGCGCGGCCACTGAAAAATCGCGCCCGAGTTCATTTTCATCAGGGCACGGCAGAAGCGATTGCTGACGTTGTCTTGATCGCCAGCAACGAATTGGCTCCGGGGCAATCTGCTCTGGCGCAATTGCGTCTCGATCAACCGGTTCTCCTGCTTCCGGGCGACCGCTTCATCCTGCGCCAGTTTTCTCCGGTCGTCACGATCGGCGGCGGCACAGCTCTCGATGTGCAGGCACCGCGTCACAAGCGTGGCGATTCGTCGGTCGCGCCCTTTCTTGAAACGCTCGAGCGCGGCAACCGCGAAGAGATTCTTGCAGCTTTCGCAGAGGCGGTTCCGCAAGGCCTGAGCCTTTTGCAACTAACCGCGCGCACCGGTTGGAGCGATTCTGAAATCCAGCAGATCGTTAAGAACTTGGTGGCTGCCAAGCGTGTACGAGTAATCGGTGACCAGCCGTTCACGATCGCTTCCGCCAAAGCAGTGGCCGCTTACGCGGCTAGCCTTCGCATAGCTCTCGAAAAATTTCACCAAGCTAATCCACTGTTGCCGGGAATTCCGAAGCAAGACCTGCGCGGTCGGGCCGGGAAAACGAGCGCGGAAATATTTGCTGCAGCTCTCGATGATTTGGTGAGAGCTGGAATCATCACCGTCTCGGGTGACCTCGTCCAGCGCGCCGGCCGCGAGATCGCACTCTCCGCTGATGAAGCAAAAGCAAAAGAACTTATCGAGAAAGAATTCGAGCGCGCGGGTCTCACGGTTCCGAGCTTCGCAGCTGTGCTCGAAAAGCTGCCAGTCGAATCGAAGCGCGCGCAGAAAATTCTGCAAATGCTGCTGCGCGAGAAAGTGCTCATCAAGGTGACAGACGAGCTGATTTTTCACCGCGCAGCTGTCGCGCAACTGCGGGACATGCTCGCCAAATACCGCAAAGAGCGCGGGAACAAGCTGCCAATCCCTGTGTTTAAAGAGCTTACGGGTATCACGCGAAAATACGCCATTCCGCTGCTTGAATACCTCGATCGGGAACGCGTGACGCGCCGCGTGGGTGACGAGCGTGTTATACTGTAGCGAGTGTAAACGGTCGGACTGGCTGCTGCTCCGAAGTTGTGTGGCCAGAAAGGTAGGTGAGTGATGTGGGACAGCCCAATGCATTTGCTGATTATCGCCATCGTGGTGCTCGTGCTCTTTGGCGGCCGCAAGATTCCCGAAGTGATGCGCGGCCTGGGCCAGGGTGTGCGTGAGTTCAAAGATGGCATGCGGGGCGACCAACCGAATCCGAATCCTCCGACGAATACGCCGCCCTCAACCACAACTCAAGCCCCAACCGAAGAAAAGAAGTAGCGCGAGACTGTCCGCGCCGTTTTCGTTGCAGTTTTTGAACCTCGCCTGCGATTCGATAGCTGTATTCTGCTCACCGAATGATTGACCGCACGTCTTGGTCTGCCTAAAATCTGCCGAGCGTCTTTCCTGGAGGGACTCACGTGAAAAGCCGGATTGCAGGAATCTCGTTGGCATTTCTGCTGGCTTGTCTTGCGAGCGCGCCCGCAAACTTCGCCCAGCATAGTCCGAGCCCGGCTGATTCTGCTCCTGCCACGATTCTTCCGGGGATGGGCTCGCTGCATCACGCGATCGCGACTTCGAACCCGGAAACACAGCGTTTCTTCGATCAGGGATTGACGCTGGTCTACGCGTTCAATCACGATGAGGCCATTCGTTCATTCCGGCGAGCTGCTGAGCTTGATCCCAGTGCGGCGATGCCGTGGTGGGGCGTGGCTCTCGCGCTCGGTCCGAACTACAACGATCCCGGCGATCCCGAAAAAGAGAAGGCTGCGTATGACGCGGTACAGAAAGCAAAATCGTTGGCCGCCACCGGCCCTGCCAGCGAACGCGCATATATCGAAACTCTCTCACTGCGTTATTCGAGCGACCCAAACGCCGATCTGAAGAAACTTGCGCACGAGTATTCGAGCGCCATGGGCGATCTTGCGAAGCGCTATCCGGATGATCCCGACGCGGCGACGATTTATGCCGAGAGCATGATGGATTTGCGGCCGTGGGGTTTGTGGAATCCGGACGGCACGCCCGCCGAGGGGACGCTTGAGATCATCACCGTTCTGGAATCGGTGCAGGCACGCTATCCGGATCACGTTGGCGCAAATCACTATTACATTCACGCTGTGGAGGCTTCGCCGCACGCCGCCTGGGCGCTCGAGAGCGCGGATCGGCTGAACACGCTGGTTCCCAGCGCCGGCCATTTGGTGCACATGCCTTCTCACATTTACGCACGCGTGGGTGACAACGCGGCCGCGATCAAGAGCAACGCCGCCGCTGCCGAAGTGGATCGCAATTACATCGCGGCGACTGGCGCGACCGGAATGTATCCGGCGATGTACTACAGCCATAATCTGCACTTTCTCGCGTACGCTGCAATGCAGGCGGGAAAGTCCGTTGAAGCGCGCAAAGCCGCCCAGACGCTGGCGGAAAATATCCGCACTCGCGCGCAGGGCATGCCACCGGGCATGACGGAGGGATTCCTTATTTATCCGGTCGCGGTGCGCGTGCGATTCCGGCAGTGGGCGGATGTGCTGGCGATGCCTCAGCCAGATGCTGGACTCTTGGCGAACGTGGCGTTCTGGCATTTCGCGCGCGGCATGGCGCTCGCGTCGACCGGCAAGACTCCCGATGCCGAGTCCGAGCAGAAGGCTTTTGATGCAGCCGTAGCGAAGATTCCGAAAGAGCAAGGTTTCGGGTTTACGAAAGCGGCGGCGATCATGCTGATTTCCGGCGCGGTTCTGGAGGCGAGGATCGCGGAGGCGCGCGGGAATTCGGCTATGGCGATTGATGCGCTGAAGAAAGCGGTTGCCGCGCAGGATGCGCTTGCTTACGACGAGCCGCCCGACTGGTTTTTCCCTGTGCGTGAATCACTCGGCGGCGCGCTGCTTCGCGCGGGTAATGCGGTCGAAGCAGAGAGAGTTTTTCGCGAGGATATGGTTCGCAATCCGCGGAATGGCCGGTCTTTGTTTGGGTTGTGGCAGAGTCTGGCGGCGCAGAAGAAGATGACGGACGCGGCTTGGGCGAAGAGCCAGTACGAGGCTGCTTGGAAGGATGCAGATGTGACGCTGAGCGTCGAAAATCTGTGAAATTTGAGTTTTTTCTGGATTCGAAAGCGAGAACTACAAAACGGCGTTTTGTAACGATTAGGAATTTGCTAGAGGCTTTATTTTCCTGAGGTTACGCGGAGTTTTAATTTACTGTGTAACGATTAGAAATTTGGCCTAATCGCAACAATTGGCCTGCCCGACCGGTCCATTAGGTGGCGGTCCATTGGCTAACGGTCCATTGATGCTAGCGGTCCATGGCCGACGGTCCATTGGGTGACCAGCCGAGGTCTTTTAGGGTGGCCCAGAGACGTCCTAGCGGCATACCCATTACGTTGAAATAGCATCCTTCGACGCGGGTTACGTAGCGGCCGCCGAGGCTTTGGATTCCGTAGGCGCCGGCTTTGTCGAAGGGCTCGCCGGTGGCGATGTAGGCGTCGATTTCGGCGTCGGAGAGCTTGGCGAAATGCACGCTGGTGACTTCTTCGATTACGCGCTCGATTTTTTGGGGCATAAGGATTACCGCGAGACCGGTGTGAACTTCGTGAACGCCACCGCTCAATTGGCGCAGCATTCTGCTCGCTTCGTCGGCGGAATCCGGCTTCAGTAGAATTTCTCCTCGGTCGACGACTACCGTATCCGCACCGACTACGATGACGTCTTCGTTGCTGGTTTCCGAGTTGGCGGCCGCGCGGGCTTTTTCGAGTGCGAGGCGTCGGACGTAGTCGTCGGCTGGTTCGCCCGGGCGGCGCGTTTCATCGATGTCCGCGGGGCGGACTTCGAATTCGATTCCGGCGTTGCGCAGGACTTCGGCGCGGCGCGGGGACGAGGAGGCGAGGATGAGTTTCTTCATGGGTGCTTTAAAAAATTAGCACAGAGGACGCAGAGAACACAGGGGCTGCGGGGGGAAGCAATATTTCTCTAGCGGTGCCGCAGCCAGAGGACGAATCCGAAAGAGGCTCCGGCAACGAGCGTGGCGGTCAGGAACCAGCGGGCCTCGGGGATCGTTTCGAGGGTCAAGAGAATCACTGCGGCTATGACCAACAAACCGGCGGGATGTTCGGTGATTGCGCCGACGCCGTAGCGTCCGAACGGTTTTACGGAATCGATGTCTTTTTCGGTCATCGGTGGTCGCACGATTAGTTAGATTTTACGCTTCTGCGGGAAAGCCGACAATTTATTCGCGCAGTTGGCGCAGCGGAGGCGCGTGTGCAGAAAGGAGCCGGCGGGACCCCGGCGGTACGGAAGTGCGGCGTTGCGAATCGGTAAGGTGAGGCCTATCGCGGGCGAGGCTTGAATATTGGAAAACTTGCCATGCAAGGCTTTGGTGTCGGCTTAGATGATTACGGATTCTTGGTATTCGCCGAAGGCGCGGCGTAGGGCGTCGGAGATTTCGCCTACTGTGGCGTAGGATTCGACGGCTTGGAGGATGGCGGGCATTAGATTTTCGGTGGTGCGGGCGCGGCGCTCGATTTCGGCTAGGGCGGATTTGGTTTTTGCGGTGTCGCGGCGGGCGCGAAGGGCGTTGAGACGCGCGACCTGGGCGGCTTCGACTGCGGGATCGATCTGAAGCGTGGGAATTGGGCGTTCTTCGTCGGCTTGGAAACGGTTCACTCCTACAACCACCTGTTCGCCGCTATCGACGGCCTGTTGATACTCGTACGCTGCCTTTTGAATTTCCTGCTGGACGAAGCCGGCTTCGACGGCGCGAAGCATGCCGCCCATGGCGTCAATTTTCGTGATGTATTCCTCGGCGCCTGACTCGATTTCGTTCGTAAGTTTTTCGATCGCGTAGGAACCTGCGACGGGATCGACTGTGTTCACTACTCCGCTTTCGTTGGCGATGATTTGCTGCGTGCGCAGAGCGAGAAGCGCGGATTGCTCGGTGGGGAGGGCGAGCGCTTCGTCTAGGGCGTTGGCATGGAGCGATTGGCAGCCTCCCAGTACCGCTGAAAGGGCCTGAAGTGAGACGCGCACCAGATTGTTTTCGGGCTGTTGTGCGGTAAGCGAGGAGCCGGCGGTTTGCGCGTGGAAACGGAGCATCATCGATCGCGGATCGCGGGCGTGGAAGCGGTCGCGCATTGTGCGGGCCCAGAGGCGGCGTGCGGCGCGAAACTTGGCAATTTGCATCAGAAATTCGTTATGCGAGTTGAAGAAGAAGGAAAGCTGCGGCGCGAAATCGTCGACCGCGAGGCCTGCGTCGATTGCCGCTTGGACGTAGGCAATTCCATTCGCCAAGGTGAAGGCTACTTCCTGGACGTCCGTGGAGCCGGCTTCGCGAATGTGGTAGCCAGAAATCGAGATCGCGTTCCAATTGGGAAGTTCGCGGCGGCACCAGGCAAAAATATCGGTGACAATGCGCATTGCCGGGCGAAGCGGATAGATGTACGTGCCGCGAGCGATGTATTCCTTGAGAATGTCGTTCTGGACAGTACCAGCGAGGCGCTGGAGATTTGCGCCCTGTTGTTTGGCGACGGCGACGTAGAGGGCGAGAAGAATCGCGGCGGTGGAATTGATGGTCATCGAGGTGGAGACATGCTCGAGGGGGATACCGTCGAAGAGGGTTTGCATGTCTTCGAGGGAATCGATGGCGACGCCGACTTTTCCGACTTCGCCCTGGGCGAGGGGGTGGTCGGAATCCATGCCGATCTGCGTAGGGAGGTCGAAGGCTACGGAGAGGCCGTGAACGCCTTGCGCCAGGAGATAGCGATAACGCTGGTTCGATTCGACGGCGGTGCCGAAGCCGGCGTATTGGCGGGTGGTCCAGAGGCGGCCGCGATACATCGTCGGGTAGACGCCGCGGGTGAAAGGGAACTGGCCCGGGTAGGCGAGCTCGGTTTCCGGGTCCCAGCCGTCGAGCGCGTCGGGAGTAACGACCGCTTCCATCGGGAGGCCAGTGGGCGAGGCGAGTTTGCGGGCTTTGAGGTCGGGGAGTTTTTTTGTGCCGTCAGCCATATTGATTTATCTGACGCGTCGGGCGCGGCGGAAGGATACGAGGCCGAAGATCGTCATCATCAGAGCGTAAACGATTGCGAAGCCGATTAGCCAGAGGACGGGGCGCGTCTTCCATTGGCGCCAGGCCGCCATGACGCCATAAACTGCGAAAACGATGAACATTGCGCCGGCGAATTCGTGGAATACCTGGCGGGCGACGCGCGATAGAGCGCGGAAGGTTACACCAGAGGAGCGCCAGAGGGCTGGAAGCATGTTCGCGGGCATGGAGAGATTGTAGTACAAGCGATGCGCGTAAGGCATGCAGGTTGCGTGGGTGAATCGGGGAAAAACACACAAAGCGAAGTTGGGATTTGAGGCTTTAGGCGAATCAAAGCACCCCGGCGAGCCGGGGCTTAACAAAGCGGCGGCAAGCCGCCGCACTCCACATGGGCCGCGCCGAGAGCCGGAAAGATTGGCCTGGGGGACAGGTTACCGACTTGAATCGTGTGGTGTAGCATGGGCTTGTTTCGGTGTTGTGTGCGGCCTAAAATTAGTGTAGGAAACAGCTGGGGTAGGAGGTAACCGCTTTGCAACTCGACGACCGCATGAAGCAGTTGCTTCGGGAACTGGGCCACGCGATCAACGACAGCGTTTCGGATTCGGAGCGGATCGCCGAAGCCATCTCCAGCGTTCGCGCAGCTGGATTCGATATCGTGCTGAAGCTGGACGCGACGATCGGCCTGGCGCGCCGCCAGGCTTCGGACGCGAAAATGACGACCCAGGACCGGCGCTTCCTGGAGTCGCTACACATCCAGGTGGACGAGCATTCGCTCGAAGAAGAGCCGGTGCAGTCGAAGTTGGAAATGACGGCGCAGGACATCAAATTTCTGAAGTCGCTCAAAATATCCTTCGATGAAGACGCTTAGAATTTTCGCCGCGCTAGCGGTTCTCGCCGCGGGCATCGCGCTTACGTCTGCGCCTGCAAAAGCACAGAGTGACCAAGCCACTCCGCTAACTACGACTTCTCCGATCGTTGTGAAGCAGAAAGCTGCAAAGCCTGTCTGGCTGAAAGCGGAAGTGATTCACGCCGATCAGCTTTCGCTTTTGGTGCGCGAAGAAGACAACGGGCTGAGCATTCACACGTTTAGCTATTCAGATAAAGCGCGGGAGAAGATACAGGCGGTGCTCGAAGCGGGCGGTTATCAGTATGGCGACAAGATCCAGATACGCTATATGCCCGGGAAGACCGAGGCGCTCGACATTCGCGGAGGCCCTTCGAAGCCGCTTTGATCTCGTCGGGCGTCACGGGATTGCATCGCAACTGCTTCGCTGAAATCTGGAACGCGTTTTTGAAGGTTCAATGATTCGCCCTCCTGCTGTTGCCGGCCATTTTTACCCGTCAAATCCAAACGAACTCGCGCAAAACGTAGATGCGTTTCTGTCGCCGCGGGCAGAAAAGAATCGCGCCCTCGGATGCGTGGTGCCGCACGCGGGTTACATCTATTCCGGGCACGTGGCGGGCGCCGTCTACTCCTCAATCGAGATATCTGCGCGGCTGATACTTATTGGCCCGCGGCACTATCCTCGCGGCGAATCACTCGCGATTCTATCGGAAGGAAGCTGGGCGTCGCCGCTGGGTGAGGCGGAGATTGACTCCATCCTTGCGGCAGAATTGAAACACGAATTCCCTAGGCTGCGGGAAGACGCGGTGGCTCACGAGCGGGAACATTCGCTCGAAGTACAGATTCCGTTTCTGCAGAGGCTTCGCGGTGATTTTCAATTTGTTCCCATCGTGCTGGGAACGGACCGGTACGGCGTGCTTGAAGAATTGGGCCACGCGGTGGCGAAAGTTGTGGCCGGACAGGGCGAACCAGTGCTGGTGGTGGCGAGCTCAGACATGAATCATTACGAGAGCGATGCGATTACACGCGTGAAGGATGAGCATGCGATCGCGCGCGTGCTTGCGCTTGATCCTCAAGGCCTTTACGACACGGTGCGCGCGGAGGGGATTACGATGTGCGGATTCGCAGCGGCGGTGGTGATGCTAATAGCCGCGCGCGATTTGGGTGCGAGCGAAGCGGAACTGGTGCAGTATGCGACGTCAGGAGATATCAACGGCGACCGGGAGCGTGTGGTGGGTTACGCCGGCATCGTGATTCGTTGAAGCACGATGCCGGCGTTTTCCGATAGGGCTTGCGAGTTCTGATTAGAACACTTACTAAAACACGTTCACGGTAAAGGTCATCGAGTGGGTAGTAGCGTTCGACGTGGCTGTAATCATGGCATTGGTGCTCGTGCCGGTGCCGGTTCCCCGCCTCCGCCGCCTCCGCCGCCTCCTCCACCTCCGCCGTTATTGCTGCCGCTACATCCGGCAATTCCGATGGCGAAAGCGAGAGCGATAAGCCCCGCTGCCAGACTGAGGTTCCATCGCAATTGCTTGAGTTTCCCGCCGAAGAGAAGGAAGGCCATGCCGACCATCGCGGCAAGAGCGGTGGCTGCGGTCACGTACCAGCGTGCGCTTCCATTCGGTGGAGTGCCGATGATTGGCGGCACACTTGCCGTGGTTGTGATGGTCACAACAGTGGACGCAGATTGGTGAGTGGGATCGAGAGTTACCGAAGCCGGGTTGAAACTGCAGCTCGCGCCTGTGGGAAGGCCTGTACACGATGACGAAGTGAAATTGAATGTTCCGGTGAAGCCGTTGATGGCGGTAACGGTTAAGTTGAGAGTGCCCGAACCACCGGCAGACGGCACACTGACGATTGCTACGCAATTGGATAGCGCGAAGTCAGCAGCGCCACCCGGATTTGTGATCGCGAAATTGTTCGCCAGGTTGCAGACGTTCACCGAGCCGAGGCCGGTGGCCAGGTCGTAGGCCGTGCCAGCGCTAAAGCCAGTGAGGATTCCGTTGGCATCGCCTTGCGTTGCCACGTTGCAATCCGGTGATCCTTTGACGCACGGTGTGGAAATCGTGCCGACTGTGACGTCGTTGAAGATGCACGAACTCGCTGGCGAAGCTGTGTTGCACGTGGCGGCATTCTGCTGGGCGGCTAGCGAATAAAGCGTTGGATTGGGGAGGCCGAGGTTTCCGCCCGTCTTCTGGACGAGAAGCGAGAAAATCGCGCCCATCACTTGAGTGGAAACGGAGGTCCCGCCAACACCTTCAAAAAATGAGTTGCCATTTTTATCCGAGCCCAAGCTGCACGGGGTATTGTTAGTGTTCGTGTCTTGCTGGCAAATGATGTAGAAGCTTCCTACGAGTCCGTCACCTGCAAAGAACGAGACATCCGGGATCAGGCGGGTGCTGCCGCCGGGAACTCCAGGTCCTGTTTGCCAGATTGGTCGGGGGAAGCCAGATGAGCATTTCGGGGGCGACCCGGTGAGGACCGCGCACGTGCTGGTGCCACCGCTGCCACCGATGGGACCAATCGCACTCGCCAGATTTGCAGTGTTATTGCAGTTGGCTTCCGGCGTGGTGCTGAAGCCAACCTGACCGAAAAGAGCATTCGTGCAGGAGTCGTTCCAGGTGGTTTCGGGAATGTAACCCAGAGCTGAACCCTGGCTGCTGGTCAAATTGTTGGTACTCCAGAAAGAGGTGGCGTTGGTGAGTTGATTGAAATCCGTGCCACCGACGGCGACATTGAACGGTGTGCTGGCGAGGCCGCTGACAGCGAGACCGCCCGTGGCTGGCTGCTCGGTGGAAACATTCGGGTTATCAAAATCACATCCCGCTGAGCCGTTGTCTCCCGTAGAAACGACGATGGTGATGCCTTCTGTTGCGCCCTGCATCCAGCGAGTATTGACCATTCCATTTACCACGGTGCCGAGGTCTTGCTCGCAATCGCCAAAGCTTTCGCTGAGCACGGGAGCCAGTTTGTTGTCGACGATGAACTGTGCGGCAGCATCTACGCCCGCCGTGGAGTTCGTATTGGCCGCGATTACGAAATTAATTGTGGCGTTCTTGGCGATTGCGCCGGCCCACTGTACGTCCAAGTCGGACTCAATTTCATCGGGAGTGATTCCCGGATCAGTGGAGCCCGTTGGAATGGTGATGGTGGGGTTCTTGGCCGGCAGCCCGAACATTTTTCGGAAGTTGACGACGTCTTGCATGTTGATGTTGCTGTCGCCGACGACAGCGATCGTCTGGCCGGTGCCGTCAATGCCCGCATTCCACAGCGGGAGCACGTTGTAAATTATGGCGAAATCCTCGGGCCCTAGCGCGAAGCAGTTGCCAGCGACTTCTCCGCAATTGCCCTGGACTGGAAAGGTGAACAGCGGGTGCAACGGCTTCACTTTTCCGTCCGCGGTTCTGGTGAAGGTGCCGCGGGAATGGCTGGCGCGCTTCGGAGCGAAATTGTGCAGAGTGCCGACACCGGCGACGACGCCTGAGAGCGCGGCGGGAATCTGCTGCTCGGTCGAGTTGGCCCAGTGCTCTTCACCATTGACGACGTAGCGGTGGATGGCGGTGCGAAAAGCGTCATGAACTTGCGCGGCAGTGCCGGAGAAATGGATGACGGTGCGCGAGGGGGAAACTTCGACGCCCTGGAAACCGTGCGACTGCAGCCAGGATGTGACGGCTTGCACGTCATGATCCGAAGGGCCGAAGCGGGCGCCGAATTCCTGCGGCGTGATCCACTTGTGGTAATTCGCCGAGGTTGGGTCCTGCTGCTCGCGCAGCAGGGCGGCGAGCGCGGCGTCTTGCTCGGGAGTGCGCTTCAGGCCGAGCATCATGTTGTCCATGGGCAGGCTATCGGGCGCGAGGCCGCGATCGAATTCCGCGCGAGCGAGGGGATGCGTGCTGCCGGAACGCATGACCATCTGGCTTTCGTTGACGGGCTGCGTAACCATTGAACGCGCTTGGTTGGTTTGTGCCGGCGTAGCGAGCGCGCCGACCGAGAGGAAAGCAAGGAGTGCGAACAATTTGGGGGTGGTTTTTGGGTATCGCATGGTTTTTATGAGTATCTCTGATGCCCCGAAAGGGCAAATAAGATGGTTGTTAGTTAGGCCGAAAAGTAAATATTTGGCGGACTGGGTACTATCCGACTTGAGGATTGGCCGTAGCACAAACCTTGGTTGTCGGGAACTAAAACGCTGTCTCAATGTAATAACAACTGGCTTCGAATCTCAACGTGAATTTCGGATGCGGCTGGCGAGCGTTCGGGCGCGCTGCCGAGCGATATCGATAAATTTATCATCCGCGGAGACTTGATCGAGGGCGCCGAGCAGGCGTTCCGGCTCGGGAAATGTCTTACTGTTGTAGTCGGCTTCGATTTGAAACAGGGCGTCATTTACGCCGAGGCGATCGTATCGCATCACTCTTTGCAGATTCGAGAGGTCGGACTCCTGTCGCGCCAAGCCTTCGAAAATATTGAGTAGCTGGG
Source organism: uncultured Acidobacteriota bacterium (assembly GCA_963721825.1). Classification (GTDB taxonomy): domain Bacteria; phylum Acidobacteriota; class Terriglobia; order Acidiferrales; family UBA7541; genus Palsa-295. The sequence goes on from CAVRLE010000013.1 coordinate 190,984, forward strand.
TCGCGTTTTCGTCCAGGGTGTAATTGAACTTTACTTCGTGGCTTTCTGCGCCCTTTGTGTACTGGAAGGTCTTTTCGCCGAGGTTTGCGATGCGCCGATGGATGTCCAGATCGACGCCCTGAAAGTTATGGAGTTTCGAGGCGAGATCGAAGATGCGCTGCACCAGGGGCGGATTGATTTCAAATGCTACAGGGTCAGATTCCTCGTCGAGCTGGCGAAGGTCGTAGGTGGCTGCGCCGTTCTGGCTCACCTTAATCTGGACATATTCCGGGTAGCTGGATTTGAACACCTTGCGATAAATGATGGTCGGGCCGTCTGCAGGAGCGCCGGCGAAGGCTGACGCTGCGAAAAACAGAACGAATAAGAGCGGGGCGACACTGATCCGGGCAATCTTTCGAAAGGCAGTGCACCTGAATCTGGCGCTGTTCATTGGCGACAGGATCATTGCAGAATTTGGATGCGAATCGGTCGCTTCCGGTTCCCTGTGGCAATCGTTGCGGGTTCAATTCCCATCGCTCGTTTCATGCGTTCGCGCGCGTGCGACAGGTGCGCGTGACAAAGGGCGACCGCGAGGGCGTCAGCGGCGTCGGCTGGTTCGGGATAGCTGGTGAGCCCAAGGGCGGAGCTTACCATCTGCTGCATTTGCTGTTTCGAAGCGCCGCCGTAGCCCGCGACGGTCACTTTCACTTCGCGTGGCGAATAACTGTGAGAGGGAACCTGTGCTTGCGCCGCCGCAAGCAGCACCACTCCGCGAACCTCGGCCAGCTTCAATGCCGTTCGAACGTTTAGCGCCGTGAATACGGATTCCACTGCAACGGCATCGGGCGAAAACTCTTCCACAAGGCGTGCGATCAGCTGATGAATATCGCGGAGCCGCGAATCGAATGACGCTCGCGCAGGCAGCTTGAGCGCGCCGAAGCGAAGCATGTGCGCCGTCGAACCCTCGAACTCGACGACGCCGTAGCCAGTAGCGCCGGCCACGGCAGGATCAACTCCGAGCACGCGGAAACGGTGCGTCTTCGGGGGCACGCCGACTTGTTGTTGTGCGGGAATTGTGGCGCGAGAAGTCATTGGGCGCGCACTAGTTTAGTGCTGCGCTCAAACGAGCGATAGTGTTTTTTGGGGCGGGTGTTGCGTCAATATCGAGGCTGCATTTGCGGCACGAGTGGTCCCAAAGAGAACCGGAGCCGCTAACTGGCGACGGCCGCCTGAATTTCCTTCTCGTCAATGTCGAAATTCGCGTAGACGTGCTGCACGTCGTCGTGATCCTCAAGCGTTTCCACCATGCGCAGCATCTGTTGCGCCTGAGCGCCGCTCAATTTCACGTAGTTCTGTGGAATCCAGGCCACCTCTGCAGTTGCCGGGGTGATTCCATTGGCGACGAGCGCTTCGCGTACTTTTTCCATCACCTCGGGAGGAGTGGTGACTTCCCACGCTGAGCCATCGTCGCGCAAATCTTCCGCGCCTGCGTCGAGCACGATGCCCATCATTTTGTCTTCGTCGGCCAGCTCTTTCGGCACCACGATGTCGCCCTTGCGATGGAACATCCAGCCCACGGCGCCGTTCTCCGCCATGTTGCCGCCATTCTTGGCCATCATGTGGCGAATCTCGCTGACAATACGGTTGCGGTTGCTGGTCACTACCTGAATCAGAACGCCAACGCCGCCCGGGCCGTAGCCCTCGAACATCACCTCGTCGAACGTTTCGCCTTCGAGTTGCCCTGTGCCGCGCAGGATGGCGCGTTCGATATTGTCATTGGGCATGTTCTCGTTCTTGGCGGCGCTGATTGCGGTGCGCAGCCGCGGATTGGTGACAGGATCGCCGCCACCGGTGCGCGCGGCAATCGTGAGCTCGCGGATAATCTTCGTGAAAACTTTGCCACGCTTGGCGTCCGTAGCCGCCTTCTTATGTTTGATCGTGGCCCATTTTGAGTGTCCAGACATGATCTAACCTTCTATGGAAAGTGTGGCAGGAGCCGCAAATCAACTCTTGCGACGTTAGTCTAGCAGCCGCACCAAAATCAGGCAATAGAGGTCGGGAATAGGGGATAGGAGCGAGCGAAACGCACCGCGTTTGTGTGCCGGTGCTTTGAGGAGACGCTGAATCGCTTCCAGATGAGGTGCGTTTTCGCCACAAAAAGTGCGATCTATTCGCGATTAGAAATTTGTACTTTACTGATTTCGAAATGTTTAACTCACGAGGCGATGGCTCCTGCCGATTTCGATCCGGAGCGGGAAATCCCGAAGAGAAAACAGCGATTTTGTAACGATTAGAAATGCGGCCGGGGCTTTGTTTTGTTACGGTTGCGGGGAATTCTAATCGCGGTGTAACGATTAGAAATCCGTGACTCGCGGCCCGTGGCGTGTTTGGCGTGAAAGCCGCACCATCGCGGGGATCGGAAGGGGTTGGGTCGGTGCGGGTGACGAAGAAGGTCGAGCCTTGCGGCAGCTGTTTCGCTGCGAGCGAGCAAACCGATGGAGTTTGATCGCCGGAGGCTCGATTCCCAGCTGCGATTTGAAACTCGAATTTTATTTCGTAATACATGATCGACGGTAGCACGAAGGGCAAAAAAATTTTACTGGTCAGAGATGCAGGTCACAGACAGTTAGTTTTAGAACTGTACTTTGCAACCATGGTTGTAATGTCGTGGCTGCTTCGGTTCGACGGGTTGGTCGGCCCCATTTTTTTGAGGCCCAAGTTGTGACAGTTATTGCAGCTTCGCGTACTCCGTTTTGGCTTCCTTCAGGATGGGAATGTCGGGGTCGGCGTCTTTCCACACCTTAAGAAAGTCTTGGTAAGCGGTGCGGCTCTTGACGTTCTCACCCGATAGCGCGTAGGCGCGTGCGAGTCCAAGGTGTGCCAGCGCGCCGATTGGCTCGTTCCCGGCGACGCCAGGACGGTCGAGAATCTTCTGAAACTCGACTGCGGCTGCGCTGCCCTGGTGCGCTGCCAAATACGCTTCACCACGCAGGTAAACGGGATAGAGAGCGAAGCTGAGTGTTTGACCGACAGAACCGAGTTCGTACGGAGCAGCCGGGACGAGCGCTTCGATTGCCTTTGTGGGGCTGCCCCCTTGGAGAGCAGCGGCTGCGTGGATTGTGGGCAGATAGTTGAACTGCACAATTGTGCTTTGCGGAAAACGTTTGGCCAGGTCGGCGGCAAGCCGAGCAGCTTGAGCTGCATCACCCGCTAGACCCAGCGCGCTGGCCGATATAGCTTCAACATCTCTGCCGGTCGAGAGAGCCAGCGCGGCCTGCGCTTGCTGCTTTGCCTGGCTCATGTTGCCCACGAGCGCCTCGCGCATTGCAGCTTCAGCCTCGTAGGCCGCCGCCGTTTCTTTTTCATCAGCGCGTTGCGCCGATTCGGACGCGCGCCGCGTCAGTTCCCGTGCTTTGGCAAACTGTCCGGCGTACGCGGCCGTGTCTGATTCGTTGTAGAGAATAAGGTCTTCGAATCCTGGCTTCCCCATCAACGTTGCCGCCTCACGCTGCATTCCTGCTGCATCATGTTGCAGGAAATCAATGAGGTAAAGGACTTGGTGATTTGAAGGACCATCCAGATTGTGGACCTGTGCCTCCTGCGCTGTCGCCCTGGCTTCGTCCAGACGGTTAGCAGTCAAATAGCCGCTAACGAGGTTCAAGTAGTTGACTCCGCTTCCGGGATTGAGTTGCAGCGCCTCTTGGCTCTCAGCGAGGGACTTATCGTAGTCGCCCAAAGTGACATAGGTGGCGCTCAGATTGCCGGGTGGGATGTCGTCGCGCGGGTAGGTCCGCTCCCACAACTCATAAGCCTTGCGCGTTGCTTCGAGGTTCCCGGTGACGAACTGCTCATAGTGCGAGGTGATGTAAAACTTTTCGCGCTCGCTCACCCGTTCCCGCAGGTCGTAGGCCTTGCGGGTGTTTTCGGCGGCACGAGCGGTTTCGCCGAGATTTCCGTAATTCGTCCCTAGCCGCGCGTAGGCCATTGCGAAATTAGAGTCCAGGCTGATGGCCCGCTGGAACAACGGGATGGCGGCAGCACCATCATTCCTCACAATCTGCGCCTGATAGCCCAGGCTGTAAGCCTGAAGGGCTTCAAGCGACGGTGTGGTCACGTTCTCCGCCGGGGCGTCATACTTTTGCACGGAAGCCAGGGATTCGCCCAACTTCACGCGCATCTTGGTCGCCGCCTCGCCCAGCGTTTTCAGCACCTGCTCCTTGCCGCTGGCTGTGGCTTGCTCGTTCGCCAGTACATCGCCGCTGCGGCAGTTCACCGCCTTCAGCCCCACGACATACTGGCTGCCCAGACTTGAAATTGAGCCTTCGATGCTGGCAGCACTGGCGGTGCGCTGGCAGACTTCGCGGGCCAACTCGCGCGTGAACCGCGCGTCCTTAGGCTGGGCCATGAGGGCGAGCGTTTGTGCCACGCGCTCATCGGAGAGCAAGTTCAGAAACGGCGACTGCTCCAGTTGCGACGACAGCCCCTGCCGCAGCGTGCCGTCAAAAACTGGGTCGCCGGTCGTGTTCGTAAAGTCGGCGAGAACGATGGTGTCTTTCTCCGTCAAAGGCGCTGCGTGACGCGACCGGAAGTAGAGACCACCAGCGACTAAAGCGGCGACTACAACGACAGCAGCGGGAACCAGAATCTTCCAGAGTTTCCTGCCCGCTACAGGAACTTCGGCAACTCTCACAGCGCTCGATGACGAAGATGGACCAATCGCAGGGGTAGAACCGGATGCTGGCGACTGCGGCTGAGCGACCTGAGAGCCGCTTGCCGCTGCGACGGCTACCGTCCCCGAACTCACGGACGCAGACCGCCCGGATTCTGTATCTCGCTTCAGGCGCATCAGCTCGGAGCGCATTTCGGCCGCGCCCTGATAACGCAGATTGCGGTCTTTTTCCAGCGCCCTGTTGATGACATCTTCCAGTTTCGGCGGGAGGTCGGGGTTGAGACGAATGGCAGCCAATGGAGTGCGGTTCAAAATGGCTTCCGTAATGACGGCGGAGCTTTCCCCACGAAACGGTAATGTTCCCGTAGCCATTTCGTAGAGAACTACACCAAAGGAGAATAAGTCTGTGCGGGCGTCTAAGTCCTTGGCGCGCAACTGTTCGGGTGACATGTACGCCACCGTACCCACAGCGGTCCCTGGGCTTGTAAGGTGTTCTTCGCTCACCCCTGCCGTCGCATTCGCGGCGAGTGTGGCCCCCGAGGCCACAGCTTCCCGCTTCGGTGCCAGTTTCGCCAAACCGAAATCCAGCACCTTCGCGTGCCCTCGTTTTGTTACGAAGATGTTGGCTGGTTTGATGTCACGGTGAACGATGCCTTCCCCGTGAGCCGCATCAAGTCCTTCCGCAATCTGGATGGCCAAATCAAGAACGGTTTCTATTTCCATCGGTCGGCCAGCAATGCGATGCTTCAGCGTCACACCGTCCAAGAACTCCATCACGATATACGCCTGACCGTTTTCCTCGCCGATATCATGAATCGTGCAGATGTTGGGATGATTCAGCGCGGAAGCCGCTTTTGCTTCCCGCTTAAACCGTTCGAGGGCCTGGGGGTCATTCGCTACGTCTTGCGGCAGGAATTTCAAGGCGACGGCGCGGTCCAACCGCGCGTCCTTCGCTTTATAGACCACGCCCATGCCACCGCCGCCGAGCTTCTCTACGATGCGATAGTGCGCAACGGTTTGGCCGATTAGCGAGTCGATGGCTGGCACGTGGAGCACATCTTAGGGTGCGAAAGGAATCAAGTCAACGAAGCCAGATGATTTGCGTGCCTAGCCTTGGGCACGCGAGGAGAGGTTGAAAATCAGAGACGCCGGATAGGTGTCGAGAGCAGGGATTATCACTACTTATCTGGTTTTGAGATAGCTAGTGCGAAGCGGATTTCGCAACATCTATCGGCTCGGTCCCACTTGAGGCCCAAGTTCTAACAGTTATTGCAGCTTCGCATACTCCGCTTTCGCAGCGCTGAGCACGGGGATATCTGCATCCGCATCTTTCCAAAGCGCGAAGAAATCCTGATACGCGGCACGGGCTTTGGCAGTGTCGCCCTGCAGGGCGTAGGCGCGCGCAATGCCGAGATGCGCGAGCGCTCCTGTCGCACAATTCCACAACAGACCGCGATGGTCGAGGATTTTCTGGAATTCGGCTGCAGCGGCCGGCCCCTTTTGGGCGCTCAGGTAAGCCTCGGCTCGAACGTACACGGGATACAAACAGGAGTTAAGAGCGCTCCCACTTAGCATGCCCAGCTCATAGGGTGCTGCCGCCTGAAGGAGTTCGATGCTCCGCGCAGAATTCCTGCGGCCTGTTTCTACCTGCGCGCGAATCGTAGGAAGCCAGACCGACTGCACGACTGTATCCTGCGGGAAGCGCTTGGCGAGGTCATCCGCAAGTGACTGGGCATGAGCCGCATCGCCCGCCAACGCATAGGCCAGCGCCGCCTGCGCCTCCGCATCACGGCTCCCTGGCGCGAGCGCTACTGCTGCGGCAGCATTCTGGCGGGCGGCCTCCGCGTTGCCGAACAGCGCTTCGCGTATCGCCGCGTTCGCTTGCCATAAGGCGGCGGGTTCTTTTTCATCGCTGCGGCGAGCGCTTTCGACAGCTTGCCGGGATAGCTCACGGGCTTTCCCGAGTCTCCCAGACCAGGCTTCGGTATCGGATTCGAGCGAAAGCATCCGGTCTTCCGCACTCGGTTTTCCAATAGCCCAATCCGCCTGCTGCTTCATGGCTGCTGCGTTGCCGTGGAAGAAGGCCAGGGCATACAGGTTCAGGTGCAACGGAATATCCTCAAGCTTGCGCCCCTGCGCCTCTTCGGTTGTGGTCCTTGCTTCATCGAAACGGTTCAGGGCTAGGTAAATCTCGCCCAGATTCTCATATGACACCACCTGGTTCGGCTCCAGGCGAATCGATTCACGGGTTTCTGTGGCGGCCTTCTCATATTGTCCCAGAATCATGTAGTTGCTGCCCAGATTGCCATAAGCCCCATCATCCCGCGAATAAGCTTGTATCCACAGTTCGTACGTGTGATTCGATTTTTCCAGCTCGCCCGTGACTAGTTGGTAGTAGGACGAAGTGATGTGGAACTTCTCTCGTTCGGTGACGCGGTCGCGCAGGTCGAAGGCTTTCTTCAGGTAATCGGCGGCCAGGATAGGCTGATTCAGATTTGAGTAGTCGATTCCCAGAACGCGATACGCCATCGCAAAGTTGGGGTCGAGTTCGATGGCGCGCTTGGAGAACGGAATGGACTCGACATCTCCTTTTCGCGCCGGCTTTTACACCTGCGGTGTAGGCCCTGAGGGCTTCCAGAGAATTCGTGGTGGCCTGCGCCAGCGGAACGTCGAACTTCTGGACCGAGCTGAGCGATTCGCCTACCTCATTGCGAAGCTTCGCTGCGGCCTGGCCCAGTGCCGGAAGGACTTGCTCCTTTCCCGCAGCGGTCACCTGCTCGCGTGCCAGCACGTCCCCGCTCGCACAGTTCAGGGCCTCCAGGCCAATCACGTACTGCGTTCCCAGCGCCGCAATCGAGCCTGCCAGATACGCCTTGCTCCCTGCACGCTGGCACACTTCCCGCGCCAAGTCCTGCGTCAATCGTCGCCGGGCGAGCGCGTCATCTGCCGCAGCGTCTGGCGAATCTTATCCTCGGAAAGAATGTTCAGGAAAGGCGACTGCCCCAGGTCAACCGCTAGGGCCTGCTTGAGCGTGTCGTCAAATACCGAGTCACCCGTTGTGTTGGCGAAATCGGCAAGCACGATGGTGTCTTTCTCCGTCAAAGGCGCTGCGTGACGCGACCGGAAGTAGAGACCACCAGCGACCAAGGCGGCGACCACAACTACGGCAGCGGGAACCAGAAGCTTCCAGAGTCTCTTGACCGCTACAGGAACGTCGGCAACTTTCACTGCCCTCGATGACGAAGATACGGCAGGCTCGGAAGGTGACGACGGCGATGGCTGCCGGCTGAATTGCGAGCCGGAATCCTGCGCCACGGCCGACGACCCCGAACTCACGGAAGCCGACCGCCCGGATTCTGTACCCCGCTTCAGGCGCATCAGTTCGGAACGCATTTCGGAGGCGTGTTGATAACGCAGTTCTCGGTCTTTCTCCAGCGCACGGTTGATGATGCGTTCCAATTCCGGCGGCAGGTCGGGATTCAGCCGCACTGGAGTTACCGTAGCTCGGTTCAGAATGGCCTCGAATATAGTCGCGGTACTTTCTCCGCGAAAGGGCAACGCGCCGGTCGCCATCTCGTACAGCACTGCACCAAACGAGAACAGGTCTGTACGTGCGTCCAACTCCTTCGCACGCGCCTGCTCCGGCGACATGTAGGCTACCGTGCCCAGCGCCGTTCCTGGACTAGTCAAGTGCTCCTCGCCCAGTGCCGTCACCTCAGCCGTTGCTCCGGCCACTTCTACCACTCTGCTGCCAACCGGCGTAACCTTCGCCAGCCCGAAATCCAAAATCTTGGCATGGCCGCGCTTGGTCACAAAGATATTCGCGGGTTTGATGTCGCGGTGGACGATACCCTCGGCGTGGGCAGCATCGAGCGCATCAGCAATCTCGATGGCGATAGACAGCACTATGTCCGTGTCCAGCGGTCGTCCGGTAATCCGGTGCTTCAGCGTGACACCGTCCAAGAACTCCATCACGATATACGCCTGACCGTTTTCCTCACCAATGTCATGAATTGTGCAGATGTTGGGGTGATTGAGCGCGGAAGCCGACTCCGCTTCTCGGCGGAACCGTTCGAGCGCCAGCGGGTCGCGGGCAACTTCGTGCGGCAAGAATTTCAGCGCCACGAAGCGATGAAGGCGGGTGTCCTCGGCCTTGTAGACGACACCCATCCCGCCACCGCCGAGTTTTTCGACGATGCGGTAATGCGAGATGGTTTGGCCGATCAGCGAGTCGGTGGCTGGCACGTGGCGCACATCTTAGGTTGTGCTCCGAGGCAAGTCAACGAAGGCGAAAATTTGCGTGCCAGCTTTGGCACAACTCAAGGGCAAAGATCAGAGATGCAGAACAGAGGGTTTATCAATAGCGATTCAAGAGTTCGAATAGGACTGGCAATGGCCATGAGGAGGAGTCGGCTATTTCGCCTGGGCGATGAGCTGGGCGACTTTTGGAGTTGGGGCCGGCCGGCTCGACGAACAGATTTGTCTTGCGCGACGGCGTAGTAGACCTCCGTCAACATAGGACTGTCGACAGGATTTCAACTTGGATCGTCAAAGCGCAAGGGTACAGCGGAGCGAATCCAACCGGCGCGAGAATAATAAAAGCCGCCGCATTGGTAGAATGTTAGCCACGATTACCAACCCATTTGGCTCATCCGGTTGAGAATAATCGCGCTGTAGCTATTCATGCGCTGGGGTCGTCGCTTCAGGGGAGCCGGTAGGACTGCAGCGAGCCGGGCCGCCTGTTGCCGGCCGATATTCAGGGCTGCGGTTTCGTCGTAGTAACGACACGCCGCGTCTGCACCGTAGATACCTGGGCCCCATTCGACCACGTTGAGGTATATCTCCAAAATGCGCTTTTTTCCGAGGAAGAATTCGGCCACCGGTACCAGTGTGGCCTCTGCGCCCTTGCGGAGGAAAGAGCGGCCCGTTCCGAAAAATAGGTTCTTTACGAGTTGCTGCGTAATGGTGGAGGCTCCGCGAGTGCGATCGCCTTCCAAATCGTCTTCGGCAGCGATTTGGATCTCGTGCCAATCGAATCCATGGTGCTGGTAGAAGTGCGAGTCCTCTGCGGCGATTACAGCGTGTTGGAGATCGGGCGAGATTTGGGCGAGCGGAATAAATTTGTAGCGTTCTCGATACGGCGTGTGGTGAATCCATGCCTGGAAGCGGCGCTGGATGTGCACCGCGGTTGTCGGCGGATCGATCCAGCGGGTGGCAAGAAGGGTCAGCGCGGCAAGCGACCAAAGAAGAACCACGCCGATGACAAGCCATCGAATAAAGGATCGTAGGAAGCCGCTTGCAAGCAGAGCCTTGATGCGTGTGTTCACCATTGCGGTCGCATTTCGGAATAATAGCTTGGGCTGGGTTATCACAACTAATGGTGAGATCGCTGGTGATAGGAGGATTGACGTCGAAGCTATGTTTTGTCCGCGCGATCGGCATCGGGCGGCAATGCCGACGCCAAGAGGAATGCCGCACCGGCGTACAGCAATGTGTCCGCGACGTAATTTAACGCTCCATTGAACTCCGGCGGTGATGCGGAGTGGGCGAGGAACAAGATAGGCAGATATAGGAATAGGGTGAGGGTGGTCATTAACGCGCCAATCGAGGTTGCGGCCATTCGCGGTTTCTTGTTCAGGGCCAAGGCGATGCCAGCGGCCAGCAGGATTGCTCCTGCGAGGTATGCCCATAGGCTTTGGAATGGAACCCACGATGGCGTCATCTTGGGCAAAGGAACGCCGGGCGCAAAGTCCGGATGAAGAAAATGTTGTACGCCGAAGAAGATGGCAGCAATCGCTATGGCGATGCGCCCAAATAAGATCATCCATTTCGATTGTTTCGGCGAGGAGGCGCGACTATAGAGTCCGGCGAGAGACCATGCGCCTGCTGCAAAAGAGAGGTCTCTCAGCAGGAGTGACCAAGAGAATCGTTGTGTGGGGTTCTCCAGCGCAGACGGTATGTAAATCAGGCAGACGAATAGAGAGAACATCAATGCGAGCAGGGTGGACGACAAACGTACGAACTTCCTCAAAGTAAGACTGGTGGCTGCCGCGAGGAGCACGCATCCGACAAAATACGGCCAGAACCAGCGCACCGGCATCCAGGATGGGACCGAATCCTTGACAAACTCGGGGCCGCGGAAATGCTCGGGCGCGAATACAGCGAGTGGAACGGTAAAGAAGACGCAGCCCAGGGTGATGAGCTTCTCCCAGCCGCGAGCCGCGCTGATTTCCTTCCGAAGCACAAAAACGCCGACGACAAGGTAGACAAGCCCGATAACGCACATCCAGAAATTTGTCGGTGACAGCATCAGAACCTCTGGCGTGAAGGTGCTGCGGCTGAGATTGTATTCCGCCGACAAGGGTTGCCAGAAGAGACGGGGAGGCTCGTTTTTTGACAGGAAATCGCTTTTGGTTGAGATTGCTCTGAACTATGATGACCGTCTTTGGAGGCGCATAGATGGCTGCTGCGTGGAAGGGTTTTCTTGCTTTCGGACTTGTGTCCATTCCGATTTCTCTCGAGCCTGCGGCGCGGTCCGAAAGAATCAGCTTCAATCAGATTCACTCGCCGTGTGGGAGCCGCATCAAGCAGCCGACGTATTGCCCCACGTGCGAAAAGTTTGTGGATCGCTCGGAGGTTGTGAAAGGCTACGAGCACGAAAAGGGTCAATACCTCCTGTTCACGAAAGAGGAGCTGGAGGAGATCGAGCCCGAGTCGGCGCGGACGATGGAAATCCTCAGTTTTGTGAAGAGCGAGGAGATTGATCCTGTCTACTTCGAAAGCTCTTACTACGCCAAGCCTGATGAAAGTGGCGTGCGAGCCTATGATCTGCTGCTCGACGCGATGAGGAAGACTGGATACGCCGCGATCGCCAAAGTGACGATGTTCGGGCGCGAAAATATCGTCATCATCCGCGCGCTGGAGAGCGGTTTCACGCTGCACACGATGTTCTACGAAAATGAGGTGCGGGCTGCCGGCGAAAAACCACGGAAGCCTGAACTCAAGGATGCGGAGTCGAAGCTGGCCATGCAACTGATCGATACGCTGGCGGCTCCATTTGAACCGAGCCAGTACGTTGACACTTACAGGCAGGAGCTAGAGCGGTTGATCGAAGCAAAGCGGAGTGGGAAGAAGCTGGCGGTGATGCCGCGCGTGAAACGCGAGAACGTCGTCGATCTGATGTCCGCGTTGAAGACGAGCCTTTCGAGGGAATCTTCGAAACGAGATCTCCTGCGAACGGTAGCTAAGCCGAACAAGGAACAGAAGAAGTCACGGGCCAGCTAGTTAAGCGCCCAACTTCGTTGTGTCGAGTGTGCGCCAGGCGTACCATCAGATTCAGAAATCGAATCGGAAGTTCCGATGAAATCCGCGTCGCGATTGCCGCTCCTGCTGGCTCTCGCCGCGGCGAGCGCCTCTGCGCAGACCGCGAAATGGCAAATTGACGCGGGCCATTCTACTGCCAGCATCTTCCTCGCGCAGTCCGGTGACACCGATCCCGGTATCAATGTAGCTGTGGCCATCGCCGCCGGCACCATGGAGTTTGACTCCGCCGATCCGTCTAAGCTCTTGCTGCAGCTCAATATAATCCCGGCCGACCAGGGCGATGCGCTGCTCGAACCTCACGGCACGCTCCGCGCCGGCGCTTATGCTGCGCTTTCCCGTTACACCGTCATGAGCTTCCAGTCGCAGTCCGCCCTCCGCGATCAAAGCGGCGAACTCCAGCTGACCGGCGATGTCAATATCACGTACGTCGAACGTGAAGGGCCTTCGGATTGGAACATCGCCTACAGCGGACCCACTGTGATCACTCCGGTGAGCAAGAGCGCCACGCGCACGGTCACCTTCACCTTAGAGAAGTCTCCATCGGAGATTGCCTACGGCCAGAAAGTGGGCTGGATGGAAATTACAGGTCGCGGCAAAATCCCGCTCGAGGACTTGCCCGCTATGCGGTTTTGGCTGTCGAACTCAGTGTGGCCGACGCTGGTGGAGGATCGCAAGTGCTACACGCCGAATTACTCGGTGAGCATGCGCGATTATCACGGCGCCGTTTGCACCGGCAACGTGGTCGAGACGAAGCCTCGCAAGCGGGTTGCTGACGGTTCCACTTCCGGCCTCGATTATTCCGGCCCGCGCTATGAAACTCCGCAGCAGATCAATGAGGTCCGTCTTGTCCTCGACCTGAAGATGCGAGAACCCCGGTAAGCTGCTCGCCGAGGTTAAGTCGTCGTGGCCTCGAATTTTTCAGGCGGCCTGGTGCGATGCTCTTGCGGGGGCGCTTGCCAGCAGACGTACCAGACCTTCAGCCGCCGTAGGATGAGCAAAGATCGCATCGCGAAGCGCGGTGTATGGGAGGCCTGCCAACATTGCGGTTTGAACCGTTGCCATCGGCTCGCTGGCCTCTACACCGAACACCGTGATTCCAAGAATGCGATCGCTATCTTTATCGATCAGCATCTTCAGAAAGCCGCGCGGTTCGGATAGAGTCTCCGCGCGGAAGACTATGGCCATAGGTATCTTCACGACGCGATATTCGACGCCGCGACTTTTCGCCTGCGTCTCGTTCAATCCGACGCGCGCGAGCTCCGGATCCGTGAAGATGCAGTAGGGGATCAATCGATTCAGAGTGGTGCGATTTCCTCCGTCGAGGTTATCGCGAATCACGCGGAAATCATCGAAGGCCACGTGAGTGAATTGTGGACTGCCGGCACAATCGCCTACCGCCCAGATGCTCGGAGCCGTCGTTTCCAGGCGCTCGTTAACTTTTATATAGCCGCGGCTATCGAGCTGCAGGCCGGTTTGATCGAGCCCGATTTCCTGCGTGTTGGGGACCCGGCCAACAGCGACGAGTAGATCGCTCCCTTCGATCACGCGCTCGCCCTTGGCGTCTTTCACGTGAACTCGTACCTGCTGGCCGGAAAGCCCTTCGACGCGGATCAGTTCAGTTCCGAGCAGCACTTCGATTCCCTCGTCGTGGAAAAGCTCCAGCATCGCGGCGCTTACGTCGGCGTCCTCCTGGCTGGCGATCTGAGGGCTTCTTTCGATTAACGTGACTCGCGAACCGAAACGCCGGATGGCTTGCGACAGTTCGAGGCCGACATAACCGCCGCCGATCACGACGAGGTGCTCCGGCAGACGGTCAAGGTCCAGGAGCTGAATGTGCGTCATCGGTTTTGCTGCTGCTGCTCCGGGCACATCAGGGATAACCGCGCGCGAGCCTAAATTGAGGAATACGCGGTCGCCGGCGATCGCGCGCGTGCCTCCGTCGTTGAGAGAAACCTCTACCGTTCGAGGAGCTATGAAGCGGGCCGATCCCATGATCAGCTCTGCGCCGCTCGCCTTGTAAAGATTGAGATGCCCCTGAATCTCCTCCTCGACCATTTTCCGTTTGCGGCGCTGGACGCCGGCCATGTCGGTTCTGAACGATCCCAGTTCAAGGCCGAATTCAGCCGCGCGGCGAGCGAACGATGCCACTTTCGCGCTGTGGACGATGTTCTTACTGGGCAGGCAGGCGATATTCGGGCATGAGCCGCCGATTAGTTTGCGCTCGACTACTGCCGTACGATGACCCATCTGGGCCATCGTCCATCCAATGTGCTTTCCAGCTTCGCCGCTTCCGATGATGAGTGCGTCGTAACGCTCAGCTTCAGCCATGAATGTCTCCTCGGGCGGTAGGTCCCTTAAGATTTAGCTCAATGAAGATTGAGGCAGAATGTTGCTCGGCTTGGTGGCTTCGACGCGATGTGAAGCATGAGCGCCGTTCATCCGCAGAAGAGGGTGGGGGCTCCTCATCCTTTGTAGCAAAGACTCGGCCCCACCTTCAAGCCAATCGCCCGATGATCAAGCGTGGCGGTGTCGGGTTAGAGAGTTTTAGTAGACAGGGTCAGCGCGTTTCATTCTTCGCGCAGCGCGACGAGAGGATCCACGCGGGTTGCTCGGCGTGCCGGGATATAGCAGGCGAAAAGTGCGACGCCGGCAAGAATGGCTGAAACAGCAAAGTAGGTAATTGGATCAGCGGGTGCAACGTTGAAGAGCATGGAGCGAAAAATTCGCGTCACTATCGCCGCTCCCGCAAGACCTGAAGCCAATCCGATTACAATGATTCGCATGCCTTCTCCCAATGCCATGCGGAGAATATCCAGTCGCTGTGCGCCGAGAGCCATGCGAATCCCCACTTCGTGCGTGCGCTGGCTGAAGGAATAGGCCATCACGCCGTAAATGCCGACGGCGGCGAGAAGGAGCGCGACCGCCGCGAACACACCCAAGAGTTCGAGAGCAAAACGCCGATCAGCCAGGGATCGGGCGATGATTTCATCCATCGAGCTGATGCTGTGCACCGGAACATTGGGATCGACGCTTTCCACCACTTGCCGGACCGCTTCGCCGAGATGTTCCACGTCGCCGCGGCTGCGGAGAAAAACCACCGCGTTGACCGGCGCGAACTGCCCCAGAGGAACATAAATGTGCGGAACGCTCGGCGCGTCGAAACCATCCGACTTGATATCGCCTACGACGCCGACAATCTTCACTCCCTGAATGCCTGCTCCAAATCCAAACTTAATTTGTTGTCCCAGTGGATTCTGATCCGGCCAGTAGCGCCGCGCGAGAGTTTGATCTATCACGCCAACCGTCTCGGCAGTTTTGTTCGTATCTGAGGCGGTAAAATTTCGCCCGGCGATCAGGGGAACTTCCATGGTGCGAAAATATTGCGTATCGACTACCGCGATGTCTGCGGTTGGGTTGCGCTCGGAATCTTCAGGGCGGCCTTGAATGGAAAAGGGAGAATAATTTCTGCCGGAGTTCATGGGCAGAGTGTCGTTGCCGGAAATCGTGGACTGTTCAACGCCCGGCAGCACTGAGACGCGGCGATAGACCTCTTGAAGAAAAGCGGCGCGTTTCTCTTCGGCGGCGTAAGGGTCATTGGCTGGATCGTTTGAAACGGGAATCCAGATCTGCACCGTCGTCAGATGGCTGGGATTGAATCCGGGACGCACTTCGAGCACGCGCCAGAAACTCCGTAGCAGCAACCCCGCGCCCGCGAGCAAGACAATCGAGAAGGCTATTTCTGACACCACGAGGGCACGCGACAGTCGAGTATGGCGCCTGCCCGTGCCTGACCCGCGACCGCCTTCCCTCAGATTCTCAATCTGGTTCGGATTCGTAGTTTGAAGCGCCGGTGCCAAGCCGAAGAGGACGCCAGTGAGTATCGAAATCAGGAAAGCGAAAAATAAAACCCTACCGCTGACGTCAATCTCGTTGAGCCGGGGAATATCCGCCGGGGCGAGGCTTACGATCGCATTCTTTAAGAAGAGAACTGTGACTATTGCGACTGCACCCGAAATTACTGACAACAACGTGCTCTCGGTCAAAAGCTGTGCCGCCAGGCGTGCGCGACTTGCGCCCATCACCAACCGAATCGCAATTTCGCGGCGACGTCCGGAAGATCGCGCGAGAAGCAGGTTGGCTATATTCGCGCACGCGATAAGGAGCACAAATCCCACGGCCCCGAAAAGGATGAGCAACTCCGTCCGCTGTGGGCCTACCAGATCTTCTTTTACCGGGACAAGCCGCACAGCCCACATGGCGGCAGCAGGGTACTCGGCCGGAAATTCCCGGCTGAGTCGCGATATGTAGGCATCGAGCTGCGATTGCGCCTGCGCTACGGTCAGTCCGGCCCTCAAGCGTGCGATGGCGCCCGGAATTATTCTTTGTAATCGCACCGGTGGAACAGGAAACGGAAGACCGTTGAATCCAGTAGCGGCCCAGACGTCCACGTCGGTGTTTAGCGTTCGGCCCGGATGGCGAAAGCCCGGCGGCATCACCCCGACGATTGTGTAGAGGTCGCTATCGAGGCGCATTTTGCGGCCGATGATATTCGGGTCCGAACCATAATTCCGGCGCCAAAATCCATCACTGATAACGACAGGCTCCAGGAATCCCGGAGCGGCATCCTGCGATGTAAAGACCCGGCCGAGTTGTTGCCTCACTCCAAGCAAGGTGAAGTAATCGGGGCTCGTGACGAGGCTTTCGGCGCGGACCGTCCGATCTCCGCCACCGACAGCCGAATTACTTGGCGCCACAGCCGAAATTTCCTGAAACACGCCAGAGCGATCCTGCAAATCCCACAGCTCCGGGGCAGACATGCCTACATCCTGCTCGTTCGGGCCGCGAAGGTCGTCGAAGACGCGGACGAGCTGCTCAGAATGCGGAAATGGCAACGGTCGCAGCAGGACGGCATAGACCACGCTGAAAGTCGCGACATTGGCGCCAATTCCCAGCGCCAGTGTCAGCACCGCGACAATTGTGAACCCGGGGCTTTTGAGCAACATTCGGAGCGCGTAGCGCAGGTCTTGGACAAATGAGAGCACGGGTGCCTCACCGGTGCGCGCCCCGTGATGCGGCAGACGCGATTGTTCTATTGCTCTATGGACGAGAGAGGCCGCGGCATTGTTAGCAGAAGAATTTGCGCTAGTCGGTGAAAGTTGCAAACCGCTCGATTGCCGCTGGCGTGTACTGGCCCACTTCGATGAGGTAGCCATCCGGATCGCGCATGTAGCATCGCCACTCGTGGCCGTGATTATCGAGCGGTTCGGTGATGAAATGGGCGCCCTTGGCGCTCCAATCTTTGTAGCAGCCCCAGATATCCGCCACTCGCAGGTTCAGGAAGCTGCTCATTCTGTTTAGATCGGGCGGCGTTTCCAGGATCACTTCGGGTTTGTCGGGCGTGGGGCCGCCGCCGGAATTCAGGATGAGCCACGAATTGGCCAGCTTGATGTAGCAGGGATTTTCAGGCCTCACCACTTTGCCACCCAGCACCTTCACGTAAAAGTCCCTCGATTTCGCCTGGTCTTTCACCGTTAAAAAGTGCGTAACGTAGAAACCCTCTCGTGCAATCGGCACGTCCGCTAGGCCCATGGGGCACCTCGCAGCTTATTTTACTACCACTTCCAACGGTGCCTCGAGTGGGCAATCGTGTTAAGTTTGCGTCCTCATGCCGCACATGCCCGTATCCGTAACCCATGTTCTTGAATTCGCTCTGCTCGCGGCTACCTCAATTTTTTTTCTCGTCGATCCGTTCACCGTAATTCCGCTTTTTCTCGCTGTCACTTCCGATTCGCCGCCGCAAGAGCGCCGCTGGATCGCACGACGTTCCGCGTGGACCTGCGCGATCGTTCTTGCAACGTTTGCGGTGGCTGGGAGCTTGATCTTCAAGATGTTCGGCATCACGCTTCCCGCTTTCAAAATCGCGGGCGGAATCATACTGCTGCAAATCGGCCTAGACATGCTGCAGGCGCGCCAGTCGAGCACGAAAGCCACGCCCGCTGAAGCCGAGGAAAGCGTGAACAAGCGCGACGCAAGCATCATTCCCCTCGGGATGCCGATGCTGGCGGGGCCGGGAGCTATCTCGACAGTGATGGTGCTGGTCGGCGAATCGCATTCGATTTGGCAGCATGTGGTCATCTATTCGACTATTGTTGCCACCGCGTTTGCGTCGTTCCTGATTCTGAGCGCCGCTGGAAGCGTGCAGCGTTACATGGGCCAGACGGGAATCCGCATCCTGACACGCATGATGGGTCTGTTGCTGGTAGCGCTCGCAGTGCAGTTTGTGGCGAACGGGCTGATCGATTTCGGCCTTTTAAAGCCGCTGGCCAATCCGTTCTGATGATTCTATGTTTTCGTAGCGCCGGCCTTCAGACCGGCAGGGGTTGACTTGGGGGTTGCCTCGTCCCGCCACGGAGGAACCCAAGCCGTCACGCTGGCCGGCCGCTTGAACGGCACAGTCGCCGAGCCTGAATACGGGTACTCGAGAAAATTTGTGCACATTCCCTTCCGTACCGGGTTCGACCAGATATAAAAGACGATTCTCTCGGTGGCCACTGAAGAACGCACAATGTGGTCGTAGAATCGCGGCTGCCACAGCCGGTTCTTGTGTTTTGATTTCCACTCGAAACCGGTTCGCTGTTTGAAATCGTGCGCAAACCGCAGCGCGTCGCAGGTTTCTGAGATTCCCTCGATGAAGACATGCATATGATCCGGCATCACGCACCATGCGTGCGCCAGCGACGAGTGCACCTGTGCTCGCTCTAAGAATTTCTGCAGCATCCATTCGGCGGAGGTGGCGTGGGAAAAATACGGATGGCGACGCTCACAGCAGAACGTAAGAAAGACCCGCTTCAGGCCGCAGTAGCGTTCGATTGGAAGCCGGATCGATTTTCGCCGGAAGTCTAGAAGCTCGTCCCTTTCATCGGTGGAGCGAACGGTTTCGTCTTCGTGCCCCAAGCTACCCCTGCCGGTCTGAAGACCGGCGCTACGTACGGCAAGTGCTAGAATTCTTCGTCCTCATCTCTTTTCTTCAATCGCGTGATCTTGAGGGAGAGCCGGATATCCTGTGATTTTACGGCGGCGAGAATCGCGCGGCGTTTTTCCAGTGGCAGCGCCGATGGGCTGATCACACCCGCCGAATCGCGCGGGAAATGTTTCACGAAGAGCGCTGCCATGTGCGCGGTGGCATACGAAATCGGCGTCGAAATCATGCCGCGCTGCCGGATTTGATACAGCGTTGGGAAGCTCGCATCCCAGCGGACCAGCAGCGGCTCGTCGTCTTTGGCCCCGCGTACCAGCACCGCCGCTGCGAACCGCGCGTTCTCCAAAATCCCGCGGCGAATTAATTTCGCTACCGCTTTCGGCGTGGGCACTTTCGGAAATCTCTTGTGCACCATTCCCTGCGAGCGGTTGAGCCGCCCTTGCCGGAACCAGCGGTACAAGCGGTCGAAATCGTTGCCGCCTATTTTCGCGTCTACGTCACGCACATGAGTATCGCGGGGCATGAGACAGACTTCGTCCTGGGCTGCTAGGTACACGGTGGTCTCGCCAATCGGGGGAGGGAAACGGAATTTCTCGCGCTCGGCGAAACGCCGCACCATTGCGAATTTTCCATGGCGATAGATGCGCGGATTCGAAATCGCCGCGTCGTACACGCCGTCTGCCGACCAGGTGGAAATCGGATCTTTGCTCTCCGTGCTTTCGAAGAGGCGGAAATGAATCTCCTCGGAGCTATCGAGCAGCTCGCTGCCGCGCTTTGCGAGCAGGTTCGTAAGACCCGGGGCCACTCCGGCGCAGATCAGCGCCGTGCGATTCTTCGCGACGAAGCGCTTGTGATAGCGGTACTGCTCGGGCTTGAACGGTGAACGCGTGAGATGCGCGTTCAAATCCATGTAATGGATGCCCAGGCGCAGAGCCGCACGCAGAATAATTTCGTTGAAGACGGCCGGGGAGGCGTTGACGATCAGGTTGGCGCCACGCGCCGCGCGCACGATAGACCACAGGTTCCGCGCGTTCGTCTCGACGACTTCGATCGTGCTCTTTTTGCCAAGGAAACGTTGCGCGCGGGTGATGTCGCGATCGCCGCACCAGACGGTGTGCCCCTGGCGCGTCAGCAGATGGGCCAGCAGTGAGCCGGTGCCGCCCGCCCCCAGAACAAAGATGCGCATCGGTGCGCCACTTTATCACAACCAATACAACCTAAAGGGACACTGGATAACAGCAGTTTCGTTTAGCTTAACTATTTGCCCCGACCAAGCCGGTAGCGGTAGAATCACCTTGTTGCTCCGATCCTCGAAGCCTAAAGGAGAGAAACCCTAAGGCTCCGCGGACGAGTTCTCTGCGATTGCAGAGGGCGAGGGTGCGAGCGGAAACGCATGCGCCTCCCTTCGCGGAATTTGAATGCCTCCGCGTTTTGGAAAGGAGACGGTTCGAGGCTCGCTGTGAGCGGCCTCAGCCTTTCGCCCAAATCCAATCGCGGATTTGGGCTTTTTGTTTTCGGCAACACGTAACGGTTGTCATCCTGAGGAGGGCGCCGTTCAGCCCGACGTAGGGTCTCAATGTAACGCGTCGCCGCGCATGACGAACGCGAGCCGCGTTCACTGAACAATGTCCCTCTTCGACAAATTCGGCCGCCAAATCACTGACCTGCGCATCTCGGTTACCGACCGCTGCAACTTCCGTTGCGTCTACTGCCGCTCGGCCGATCCCGATAACCACATGCCACACCACGAACTGCTCGAATGGAACGAGTTCGAGCGCCTCGCCCGCATTCTCGTCGGCATGGGCATTCGCAAAGTGCGCGTCACAGGCGGCGAACCGCTCGTGCGGCCGGGCGTTGAAGATTTCATCGCGCGGCTCAAAGCGATCGGTGTCCGCGATCTCTCGATCACAACGAATGGCCACTTGCTCACCGAGCGCCTCGACGCGCTGCTCGCCGCCGGCCTCGACCGCATCAACATCAGCCTCGATTCGCTCGACCGAGAGAAATTCGAGCGCGTCACGCGCACAAAAACCTTCGATCAGGTAATGGCAGGTATCGATGCCGCGCAAGCCTCACGCCTGCGCCCCGTAAAAGTGAACGCCGTGCTCGTGCGCGGCCTGAACGACGACGAAGTGGAAGCCTTCGCGGAATTTGCCCGTGAGCGCGATCTGATCATGCGCTTCATCGAATTCATGCCGCTCGACGCCGACCGCGCCTGGACTCGCGACACGATGGTTCCCGCCGCCGAAGTCCATCGCCGCATTCACGCGCGCTGGCCGCTCGTCGAGATCGAGCACGAGCGCAGCGAAACCGCGCGCAAATACAAATTCGTCGACGGCCCCGGCGAAATCGGTCTGATCGCGCCAGTAACGCAGCCTTTCTGCGGTCACTGTTCGCGCATCCGCATCACGGCTGACGGCAAGCTCCGTACCTGCCTATTCAGCAAAGACGATCACGACCTGAAGTTCCTGCTGCGCGGCGGCGCTAGCGACGAAGACATTGCCGATGAAATCCGCTCGATCGTCATGCAAAAGGAAAAAGGCCATCGCATCAACGATCCCGGTTTCGTGCCCCCCTCACGCACCATGGTCTTCATCGGCGGTTAGTTAGCACTGTCGCTCTTGCCCGCGCGCTTTTAATTTGCCCTCCGCAGCCCACTCGCGCACAATATCCATAAGCAAAACATTGGATTTGGGAGTCAGTTCGACATGGCAGATGACGAACAGAAAATTTTCTCGTTAACCGAAGCCGAACGGCTCCGCGCCCAACTCGAGCCAGTCCTCATCGAAGCCATGGAATCCCGCCGCAAGATGGAAGAGGTTGAGGAGCAGTTGCGCGACATTGCGGAACGCATTTCGCGTTCCGGCGGCATGCTCATCCACTACGAAAAGGTCGCCAAGATTCGCCTGGAATTCAATCGCCTGCAGCAAAGCGTCCAGTCCGCCCTCGATCGAATCCAGGAAACCGGCTGCGTGGTGAAAGACCTCAACGTGGGCCTGCTCGATTTTCCCGCGCGCATCGATGGCGACGAAGTCTATCTCTGCTGGAAACTTGGCGAGGACCGCATCCGCTTCTACCACCGCCAGGACGAAGGCTTCGCGGGCCGCAAACCAATCGACCCCCGCGACGCCGGCTACTCGAACCCCGTACAGTAATTCCTCACGAATCTGAACTTGCTGAGGTAGGAATGATGATCCATAGCCTGATTTTCGTCCTCTCGAGGCTTTTCGGGCATGCAGTTTGTTTGAAAGAATCGGCCTGAAAAGAGAATTCCCGAACTGCGCACCTACAATCGCCAATTCCTAACCGAAAGCTGCAGGCCTGACAGCCGCCGCTAAGAAACAATCACGAGCTACCCCTCCGCCAGATACCGGTGAACGAACATCACCGACATCGCGCCTTCGCCCACCGCCGACGCGCAGCGCTTCACCGAGCCGTGCCGCACATCTCCCGCCGCAAACATCCCCGGCACATTTGTCTCCAGGTAATAAGGACTCCGTCTCAAGGGCCATCCCTCCGGCGGCTTGCCGTTCTGCATCAGGTCGGGGCCGGTGACCAGGTAGCCCGCATCGTCCCGCACGATTCCCGCTTCCTCCGCCCAATCCGTGCGCGGGTCTCCGCCGATGCAGACGAATAGCCATTTCGTCTTGCACGTTTGCTCCTGGTCCGTGACGCGATTTTTCATCGTGATCGCTTCCAACACTCTGTCGCCGTGAAGAGCTGTCACCTCGGTTTCGGTAAGCACTTCCATATTCGGCGTGGACTGGATTCGATCGATCAGATAGTTCGAAAGCGTCGCCTTCAGCGACTCCCCACGCACCACGATCGTCACTTTCTTCGCGTATTTCGCAAAGTAGAGGCTCGCCTGTCCCGCTGAATTGCCGCCGCCCACCATGAAGACGTGCTCGCCCCCGCAGAGTTCCGCTTCACTCGCGCCGGCTCCGTAGTAAACGCCCTGACCGTAGAATTTGTCTTCATTCGCGAGGCCCAGCTTTCGGTAGTCGATTCCCGTAGCGCAGATAGCCGCGCGAGCGATAATTTTCGTGCCGTCGGCGAGATAGCCCACGCGCTTGGCGGTGGTAAATTCGCCGCGCACTCCGTCGCGACCCAGGAGAATTTCGGCTCCGAATTTACTCGCCTGGTGGCGCGCGCGCTCGGCAAGGTCGGCGCCGGCGATGCCGCCCGGAAATCCGAGATAGTTTTCAATCTTGGGACTGCTGCCGGCTTGCCCGCCGATTGCCAAGCGCTCGATCAGCACCGTCTTCAACCCTTCCGACGCGGCGTACACGGCAGCGCTCAGCCCCGCCGGGCCAGCCCCATAAATTGCCAGATCGTATTCCGCCAGCCTGGGATTGTGGAACCATCCCAGCTTCTCAATGATTTGCCGCACCGTGGGACATTCCATCCGCGTGCCATCCGGGAAGAAGCACACCGGCGTTCGCATATCCTCCGTCGGTTCGATTCCGATCGCGCGGCACTGCTCGTTCGTGCGCAACTCGATCCATTCGAACGGCACATCATTGCGCTGGAGAAAATCCCGGATCGCATACGCTCGAGAACACCCCACCTTGCCGTAGATTTTCACCGGTGGTCCGGAGTGAGACGTATCGGGTGCCGAGTCCGTCATGGTGTGCCTCCCAAGGTGTGAGCGCGCGGGCTGAACGCGAAAAGAAATTCGAAACGCTCATCGCCCAGGTTTTCAGACGCTTCGTCGCTCAAAGTAAGATTACACCCACCAGCGAATCGAAAACAAAAGCCGCCACTTGCATCTCGCCCCGGCTCATGGGAGCCTGAACCTCTCGTGTGCTATCAGAAAATTGTCTGAAAGGTTTCGCAAGCTCAACAACGATATGCTCGACATTGATTTGACTTTCGCGCACTCGTACGAAGTCGAAGAAATGAGTGAGATACCGGGTTCCGGTGGATTCGATGTCCAAGTCATTTATTTCCCGTCGCCGAAAACTAGGCCGGAGCACGATGGTTTGTGGTTGAAATTCCGGGCAGCGACTGGTCTGACTTGGATAGGGGTATTTAAATTCGGTTACCAATCGCCTCCCGCCTTTTCACGTGTTGTCACTTCCCCCGATCCGAACCGGGCGTGCGTTCTATCGCAGGGGGCGGCGTTCATCGTCAAAGTGGACGATCCCGGGATTTGGGAAGAGATTCCGCTGATGCCCGTCCTTGATGTCCAGTCGATCCCGGGAGATAACCTTCTGATCCTGTCGGATTTCACGAGATTAGCCGCTTGTGGAAATAGCGGTTTAATCTGGCGAAGCCCAAGAGTCTGCTGGGACGGACTGAAAATCCTTCGAGTATCTCGCGATACTGTGGAGGGCATAGGATATGACCCCACTAACTCGATCACGCACGAGTCCCATTTTTCTGTGGACCTGAAAAGCGGCCGCTCCTTGCTTCCACCGCCTCTTTCAAACGACGGTAAGGCCGTCTGGTAGGATCGGCGCCCGACCAAAGCCAAGGTCTTCTTGCATCTCGCCGCCGCTCATGCGAGCCTGAATATCCTGTGAGCGAATCCGAAAATCGCCTGAAAGATTCCGCGAGCCCTTATCTCCGTTCCGCCGCCCACCAGCCCATCGACTGGTACGAATGGAGCCCGCAGGCATTCGAAGCCGCTCGCGCCGCCGGCAAACCGATCCTTCTCGACATCGGCGCCGTCTGGTGCCACTGGTGCCACGTAATCGACCGCGAGAGCTACGAGAACCCCGAAATCGCGGCGATGATCAATCAGCTCTACATCCCGGTGAAAGTGGATCGTGACGAGCGCCCCGACGTCGACGCGCGCTATCAATCCGCGATCAGTGCCATCTCAGGGCAGGGCGGCTGGCCACTCACCGCGTTCCTCACGCCCGACGGAAAGCCGTTTTTCGGCGGCACCTATTTTCCGCCCGAAGACGCCATGGGCCGCCCGGGCTTCAAGCGCATTCTGCTCGGCGTTTCCGAAGCCTTTCGCAACAAACGCGCCGATGTCGACAACTCCGCTCGCGCTCTCGAAGAAGCTGTCGCCAAAGCTGAATTGCACCACTCCGCGCGCGGTTCGCTCGATCCGGGTATCGTCGACTCGGTCATTGAATCCGCGCTGCGTCTCTTCGACGATCAGCACGGCGGCTTCGGCACCGCCCCGAAATTTCCCCACGCGAGCGCGGTTGATCTGATCCTCGAACGCTACCAATCAACCCGCGATCCTCGGCTCCTGCACGTTGCCGAACGCACCCTCGAAGGTATGGCCCTCGGCGGCGTTTACGATCAACTCGCCGGCGGCTTTCACCGCTACTCGGTTGACGAGCGCTGGTGCGTCCCGCACTTCGAGAAAATGTCGTACGACAATTCCGAGCTGCTGAAAAATTACCTGCACGGCTATCAGGTGACGGACCACGCGCTCTTCCGCGAAACCGCCGAAGGAATCATTGCTTGGGTCAACGAAGTTCTCTCGGATCAAGAGAACGGCGGGTTTTACGGCAGCCAGGACGCCGATCAGACGCTCGATGACGATGGCGACTATTTCACATGGACCCTCGACGAAGTTCGCGCGGTACTCTCGCCCGAGGAATCACGCGCGATCGAAATCTACTACGACGTGCAGTCCCGCGGCGAAATGCACCACAACCCGGCGAAAAACGTGCTCTGGGTCGCGTCCACGATTGAAGATCTTGCGGCGAAACTGAATCTCGACGAAGCCGCCACTCGCATCCTGTTGGCCCGCGCCAAAGGCAAACTTCTCGCCGCTCGCCGCGAGCGCCGCCCTGTTCCAGCCATCGACACCACTCTTTACGTTGCCTGGAACGCGATGTTCATCTCCGCATATCTCGAAGCAGCGCGCGTCCTTCGTCGCGACGACTGCGCCGCTTTCGCCCTGAAAACTCTCGATCGCGTTCTCGCGGAAGCCTGGGATGAAAAGATCGGCGTATTGCATCGCGTGGGCGGCCCACGCCTCGATGGTTCGCTCGACGACCTCGTATTTTTCAGCGGCGCCCTTCTCGACGCCTGGGAATTGACGCAGCAGCAGGAATACCACCGCAAAGCCGAGCACCTGATGCGCAAAGCCATCGAGCTCTTCGGCGATCCGGAAGCAGGCGGCTTCTTCGATCGCGCGAAAGACGCCGCTCCGATGGGCGGCCTCGAAGTTCGCCGCAAACCAATTCAGGATTCGCCCACGCCCGCCGCAAATTCCGTCGCCGCAATTGTTCTCGATCGCCTCTACGGCTCAACGGGAGAAAAACTCTATCGCGACTGGGCCGAAAAAACTCTAGAGGCCTTCGCAGGACTCGTTCCGCAATTCGGGCTCTTCGCCGCCACCTACGGCCTCGCCGCGCTGCTCCACGAACGCCACACGCTACAAATAGTGATCACTGGCGCGATCGGCGATCCGCACGCCGCTGCACTCAAGCGCGCCGCCAACGAAATCTATCGCTTCGGCAAATCTATGCTCCGCGTCACGCCGGAAAGAATCGCATCCGTAGAATCGCTGCCACCGGCCCTGCGCGACACACTTCCACACCTCGACACCACCAAGCCGCAAGCCCTCGTCTGCGTCGAAACCACCTGCCACCCGCCAGTCACAGATCCCGCCAAACTCAAATCCTTGCTCCTAGATGTCGCCGCCACCTCAGCAAGCTCGAATCGCTAGTCCTCTTTGGCTTTTGTAGCGCTGGTCTTCAGACCAGCAGGGGTCGGTTTAAGGTGTGAAACGGCGTCACCCAAAAATCCGCCCAAGGAGACGTTACTTATCCTTGCTCGGATCCTTGGGCGGAGCTGCCTTATCAACTGCTCCAGGTTCTGCGCCGGCCGCCGGAGGCGGTGCCTTCACGCCCGGTTGCACCGCGTCGCTGCTCTTAATCGAAACCAATTCCACCTCAAAGACCAATGTCGAATTCGGCGCAATTCCACCGCCCGCCCCGCGTGCGCCGTACGCCAAATCCGACGGCACAAATAGCTGCCACTTCGATCCCACCGGCATCAATTGCAGTGCCTCAGTCCAGCCCTTGATCACTCCACTTACCGGAAACGTCGCCGGCCCTCCATGCTTTGTCGAACTGTCGAACTCTGTTCCGTCGAGCAGCGTTCCCTTATAATTGCAGATCACCGAATCCGCAGCCGTCGGTTTTGGCCCAGTGCCTTCGCTCAGAATCTTGTA
This sequence comes from uncultured Acidobacteriota bacterium, assembly GCA_963721825.1. Lineage (GTDB taxonomy): Bacteria > Acidobacteriota > Terriglobia > Acidiferrales > UBA7541 > Palsa-295. The sequence goes on from CAVRLE010000013.1 coordinate 218,083, forward strand.
CTGCAATCCACTCGGCAGCGTAACCACTCCCGCCTTCGTTTTGTTCTCGGCCAGGAACGCATCGCCTTCCTTCTTATTCGTCTCCGCCATTTGCTGCACTTGCTCCTCCTGTTTCTTCCGCATATTCGCCTGGAGGGTCACCAAAGCGGCCTTCGCTTCATCCTCCGTCATCAGCGTTTTGTCGCCGGCCAGCGCATCCTTCATTCCGCGCTCCACCACGGTGGCGTCAATCACTTCGCTTTGCCTTTTCAGGTTCTGCCCAATGTTCATTCCAATCGCATAACTAGCCTTGTCTTTGTCAGTCTTGAGCTCAAAGCCATCCGGACTCTTGGCAGCTGCCGCCTGGCCGGGCTTCGTTGCGGGAGCAGTCCCTGTTTTCGGTGCGGGCGTCTGTTGACCATTCGCCGCCGGCGTCTTATTCGAACTGGATGGCGCAGCCTGCTGAGCCTGCGCGCTTCCAATCGTCAAGATAGCCGCTACGCAAAAAATTGCCGCAATTTTGTTTGTATTTTTCATAGACAGGCATTCTCGCATTGCTCACCTGAATCCGCAAACCGCGTGCCCACATCGAATCCCCGTTCCCGATATAAGAATTATGGGCTTCATTTTTGCGGGCCAACACGACGACCGTAATGCTATACACTGACGAAGTCCTCATAGGAGACTCCGTGATGGGAACAAAGCCCTTCAACCCCTGGTTTGCCCTGCCAGTCGTTCTTGCCTTGCCCGTCCTCATCTCCGCGCAGTCCGCGCCGCATCCTCAAACCCTCGTCGTCAACGGCCAGGCCGGCAAGACCACCGTCGTCCAGGTCAACGGCCGCTCCTATGTCGACGTCGAAGCCCTCGCGCAAATTGCGAACGGCACCGTCGCCTTCAAGGACAACCAAATCACCCTGAATGTCCCCGCATCCGGATCGGGTTCCGGCGCATCAAGCCAAGCCACGCCTCCTGGTTTTTCTAAGGAATTTCTCTCCGCCGCGATTGAGTCGATAGCGGCCGTCAGAGAATGGCGAATCGGAATCGCCACTGCGATTCAGAACTCCATCTCCGTCACTGATACATGGGTGTCCGCCTTCCAAAGGCAAGCCAATGACAGCCTGCGCCAAGCTGCCGTTGCCGCCGTCACGGCTACGGATCGCGCCGCCCTTCAACTGCTCACCAACGAAAACAACAACATGCAGAAGTGGAGCGATCAGCTCATTGCGGCGCGCAAAACCCTTCAATACATGTCGCCCGAGGATATGAACAGCGACCCGCTATTCCAGCAGATTCTCACCTGCTCGCATTCCCTCGCTGCAATCGTCGGAAGCGGTCAGTATCAGGATGAACCCGCTTGCGCGGTAAGCACCCACTAAATCTTGTCAGACACGACGACGCCTCCCATCGTCGTGGGCCGTTCCACCGCCAAAATAGAATTGCGCCACAGAATATTTTTGGGAGTATAGTTGGCAAGTTTCTGTTCGTACTCGACCAGACGGAGCCCGTTCTTGGCCCGACTTGTCCAACAGGCGCCCCAAGTTGGTCTTTCGTGCCTTTGTGCCTTCCGAGCCGCCGCCTCAGAGCGCCGCGGATGTCCGATTCGCTTTAAAGCCACGGTTGCCATCCGCTCTTCGCTGATCCTCGCCCTGGCCTTCCTCTGTCTCGTCAAAGCCCAAGCGCTTTCCGCGTATCCGGCGCAACAAGACAACGCCCCTCACGGCATCATTGAAGTTCACTTGCGCCTAGCTGACGGGTCTCAGTTCAGTGGACTCGGGCGGGTGCGCATCTTGACTCAGGGTGGACCGGAACTTGCGGAAAATACAACGGATATGTCGGGCAAGGCGACCATCTACGATCTTCCGCCGGGAAACTACATCGTGGAAGGGAGCGCTGCCGGCTATCTCGCGGTTAGAGAAGAAGTTCATCTCGAGATGCGATGGAGCCTTGTAGCAATCGCGCTGATAATGAAGCCGGACGAGATGGGCTTGCCTAAAAAAGAAAGTACGTCAGCCGCACCCATTCTGGCGCCGAACGCCCGCAAGGAGGTTCAAAAAGGTCTCGAAGCCTTTGAAAAATCGAACCTGGTTCTGGCTCGAAAGCATTTCGAAAACGCCCTCGCCATGGCTCCTGGCAATCCCGACGTTCAATTCCTAATGGGCGCGCTCGAAGCGCAGGAAAAAAATTTCGCCGCGGCGGATCAGCATCTTGAAAAAGCGATTCAGATCTATCCCAATCACGCCCGTTCGCTTCAATTACTCGGCGAACTCTACAACCAGCAGGATCGAGGCAAAGACGCCATCCCTCTGCTGGAAAAGGCCGTCGCCCTTCAAGATGGCTCGTGGAGATCGCACTGGGCTCTCGGCGTCGCTTACCTGAAAACCAACGAGCCACACAAAGCTCTCGCGCAAGCCGACCGCGCCATCGCTCTCGGAAAAGCGTCTGCAGGTATCGCGCATTTGTTGCAAGCTCAGGCGCTGATCGATCTCCGGCAATTCGACGCTGCAGACACGTCGCTCCAAGCATTCATTCACGATGATCCGGCAAATCCCTACTCCGCAAAAGCCCGCGCAGCCCTCGATCTTGTCCACGAGCGGCAAAAAGACGAGCTCACCGCGATGCCTCTCGCGATCAGCGACACTCAACGCTTCGTCCTAATAGCCGACTTGAGTGTCGGCGTCGCTCCGTCGAAAGACTCCGTGTGGGCGCAGCCTGGAATCGACGACTCTGTGCCGAGCGTTTCGCCAAATGTATCCTGCTCCTCATCCCAGGTTATTAGACGAGTAGGAAAGCAAGTTGAAGAATTGATGTCGTCGCTCGAAAAATTCAGCGCCACCGAGCGCGTGAACCATTTCACGGTTACCAGGCAAGGCGATCTTCGCGCCCCGGAAATCCGTTCTTTCGAATACGTAGTTTCGGTGAAACAGCTCCCGCATGGACTCATCGCACTCGACGAATACCGAAACGGCAGCCTCGATCCTTCCCAGTTTCCAGCATCAATCGCCACGAACGGCCTGCCGGCCATGGCTCTGGTCTTCCATCCCCAAATGAGTTCCGATTTCAATTTCGTTTGCGAAGGTATGGGCCAGGTTTCAGGCAGTCCTGCATGGCAGGTTCATTTTCAGCAAAAGCCCGACCGCCCCAGCCGCATTCACGCCTACGTGATCGCCGGGAACTATCATTCGGTTCCGCTCAAAGGGCGCGCGTGGATTGACGCCGCCACGTATCAGCTCGCGCGTCTCGAATTCGAACTCGTCAAACCCATGCCGGAAATTCATCTCCTGCGCGAACGCGTCTCCATCGATTACGCTCCGGTGCAATTTCGCTCTCGCGACGTGCAGCTCTGGCTCCCCTCCCATGCGGATTTGCTCATATCGCGTGACAATAAAGCTTTCTTCCGCACTCACTCTTTCAGCAATTTTCAGCTCTTCAGCGTCGGCGCCGGCCAACAGTTGCAAGTCCGCAAAGAATCCTACAGCTTCAAGAATCTCACCGATGGCGACGTGAGTGGCCAACTCACAATCACTCCGAAAGAAGGAAGCTCGTTCAGCCCCGTTACAATCACCTTCACAATTCCCGCCCGTCAAGTCGTAATCAAGCTCGTCGGCCCGGGTACGGATCTGAACATCTCCGCTGACTCAATAAGCTCAGCCCGTTTTGTGTACTCGGGTTCGCCTGGGTCAGTGCAAGCCGACGCAATGCTCACCCAGGAAAGCACCCTCGAAGTCGTACCGGACTTTCGGCCTCTCGCCGCTGCCCCGTAATACTGACTCGCCATACTTTTTCGTTTTGTTAGCTCGCGGGTTTCTTCGCGGGCGGCGGTATCACGATGATCACTGCATCCGGTTGTCCTGCACGGATCAGACGCGGCATGTTCGCTGCGGCGGGAGGTTCGCCGATATCCTTGTCCGTCGCATACGGATCGTAAAACATCAAGTGCGGCGGCAAATGAACCATCTTGTTCATCTGCTCGATGTAAAGATATCCGGCATCGGACATCATGTACACAATCCCAGGCTTCTGCGGCGCGTGAAATTTACCGGATTTGTAGCCTTCCGCAATCGCGGCAGTCACCTCATCCTCGCTTTTGCACTTCCCGCGCAGCTCTTCCGCCAGAAATCTCGACTGCAGGGTCGTCGCGCTTCCCTCGGCGTCAAAACAAGTCGGCTCCAGATTCAGCGGGTTTTGCCTGTCCACAAAGCACGAAAATCCATTTGAACCATCGCGCACTCTCACGTAGCCGCTGCGCTCCAGAATGTATACTGTCGCCTTCCCCGAAATTTCCGGCGGCGCGGCGCTCTCCGCCAGCTTGATTTTTTCTTCTCGCGGCAACGAAAAGTCGTAGGTCGCCTTCGGTTTTTCAGTTTGCGCAAACGCAGTAGAATGGATGCTGAGGAGAATGCCAGTCAGGAGCCCGATTGCGAGTATTGTGCGCACGGATCGCCTCCCGCGCGGAACCACGCCCCGGTTTCAAATCCCGCACATTGTATGACCCGGATAGACGAAGCTTTCATTCTTCCGTTAGCCCCTACTGTTGAAGTTGCTGGCCTCACGCCCCGGTGACATAATAAGTGATTCCGATCAGCCTCGAATCAGCTGAATCGCGAACGGGGGATGCCATGGCGATGAGGGATGCTTGGATTGAAAAACGGACAGTTGCCACAAATGGTGGCACAAGAAATTTCTCGCAGATGCACTACGCGCGCAACGGCGTCATCACCGAAGAAATGGAATACGTCGCCCGCCGCGAAAAACTCGAGCCTGAATTAATCCGCAGCGAAGTCGCCCGCGGCCGCGCCATCATCCCCGCCAATATTCACCATCGCAATCTCGAACCCATGGGCATCGGCGTCGCCTTCTTCTGCAAAATCAACGCCAACATCGGAAATTCCGCCACCACCTCGAATGTCGGCGACGAACTCGAAAAGCTCCATCGCGCCGTCCACTACGGCTCTGACACGGTGATGGACCTTTCCACCGGCGGCGATATCCCCGGCATTCGCAAAGCGATCATTGACGCATCCCCGGTTCCCATCGGCACCGTACCGATTTACGAAGCCATCTCCCGCGTGCGCCGCGCCGAAGATTTGAATATCAACGTAATGCTCGAAGTGATCGAAGAGCAAGCCGAGCAGGGCGTTGACTACATGACGATCCACGCCGGTGTCCTCCGCGAGTTTCTCCCGCTCGTCCGCAATCGCATTACGGGAATCGTCAGCCGTGGCGGCGCGCTTCTCGCGCAATGGATGAGCGCCCATAAGCAGCAAAATTTCCTCTACGAGAATTTCGACGCCATCTGCAAAATTTTCCAGAAGCACGACGTCAGCTTCTCCCTCGGCGACGGTCTCCGTCCCGGCTGCCTCGCCGACGCCAGCGACGAAGCCCAATTCGCCGAACTGAAAGTCCTCGGCGAGCTCACCCAAAAAGCCTGGGAATACGACGTGCAGACGATGATCGAAGGCCCCGGCCACATCCCCCTCGACCAGATCGAGCTGCAAGTGAAAAAAGAAAACGAGCTTTGCTACGAAGCTCCCTTCTACACTCTCGGCCCGCTCGTCACGGACATAGCTCCCGGCTACGACCACATCACCAGCGCCATCGGCGCCGCCATGATCGGCTGGCACGGCGCGTCAATGCTCTGCTACGTCACGCCCAAAGAACACCTCGGTCTGCCCAACGCGGACGACGTTCGCCAGGGCGTGATTGCCTACAAAATCGCCGCGCACGCAGCCGACGTCGCCCGCCATCGTCCCGGCGCACGCGATCGCGACGACGCTCTCAGCTACGCCCGCTTCCTCTTCGATTGGAACAAACAGTTTGAGCTCTCGCTCGATCCCGAAACCGCTCGCGCCATGCACGACGAAACTTTGCCCGACGATTTTTACAAGGAAGCAAAGTTCTGCAGCATGTGCGGCCCGAAATTCTGCTCGATGAACGCAACGCAAATCGCCGACATCTACCAGGGCCACGACCAAAAGGACCGCGAAGAAAAATTCGCCCAGCTCCTCACAAAAGTCGAGCCCACGCTCGTCAAGCTCGAAGTCCCGGCAGCAGGCCAGGCGCAACCCGCGGCAAAATCTTCAACCGCCTCGTCCTAACGGATTCGCGCACCGCGCGTCTGTTTGTATGGTTTGTGCAATTCGTCTAAGGCTCCGGAATGTGGCGCCTCCGGACGGTAATGTAGCTCACCTCTTTAGAGGTGAGGCTTCTGCCTTTGTTAGTGCGTGTGAGGACCCGGGATCGTGCGCGAGGGAACGCACAAACGAAGCCGTTGACAATGGGCGAATAAAAAGCGAAACTACGCAACGCTTCAAATCACCTTAAAGGAGGGCAACACCATGCCTATGAACCAAGCATTCCTAGCTGAATTCGATCAGGAGTGTGCCAACACCCGCAAAACCCTCGAGCGCGTCCCCGACGACAAGTGGGACTACAAGCCCCACGCCAAGTCCGGCACGATGGGCTGGCTCGCCAACCACATCGCCATGATGCCCGGCTGGGCCGCCTCTATGTTCCAAACCGATAATTTCGACGTCGCCCCAGGCGGCAAGCAAGTTGAAATGCCCAACGGCAAGAACCGCAAAGAAATCCTCGCCATCTTTGACGAAGGTGCCAAGCAAGCTCGCGCCGGCCTCGCCAATTCCACCGACGAGCAACTCATGAAACCGTGGGCGCTGCTGCAAAACGGCCAGCCCATCTTCACCATGCCGCGAGCCGCCGTCCTCCGCGGCATGATCATGAACCACCTCATCCACCATCGCGCCCAACTCACCGTCTACTATCGCCTGAACGATGTCCCAGTGCCCGGCCTCTACGGCCCATCAGCAGACGAAGCCCAACCCCAACAAGCCGCCGCGAAGTAGCGTCTAATCTCCAACTGAAGGCCTCGAAATTTCGTACTGTAGGGGCACGGCATGCCGTGCCCGAATGCGGCGTAGCTAAGACAACCCACAGTTCAACACGCGCGCCAACGAATTCCTCTGCGCGCCAACCCTGCTAAAATCAATTCCATGCCCGACGCAAAACCCCAACAACACCTCCGCGAAGAATTCAACCGCTGGGCCGACACCGGCAAAGGCGAATCCATGGAGCACGAGCACTGGCCCATCACCAAGCCGGTCCTCGATCTCATGCAAATCGCCCCCGACGAAAACATCCTCGACGTCGGCTGCGGTTCCGGCTGGCTCTCGCGCACTCTCGCCAAAGGCGTTCCCCAAGGCCGAGTTGTCGGCATGGACATCTCCGACGAAATGATTCGCCACGCCCGCCAGGCCAGCGTGGATTACGCGAATGTGGTTTTCGTCGTAGGTGAAGTAGCCGAAATTCCCTGGGAGCAAAATTTTTTCACCAAGGCAATCTCCGTCGAGTCGTCCTACTACTGGCCCGACCCCGCAAAAGGCCTCCGCGAAATCTATCGCGTCCTGGCCGAGCGCGGCTCAGCCTGGATCCTGATCAATTTCTACCGCGACAATCCCCACAGCCATCAATGGGCCGAAAAACTCGAAATCCCCACGCACCTACTCTCAGCCGAAGAATGGGCCCAACTCTTCCGCGATGCCGGCTTCCAAGATGTCGCCCATAGCCGGATCCCCGACCCCACCCCCAACCCCGAAGTCTACACAGGCCGCTGGTTCCGCGACGCCAAACAACTAGCCGAATTCCGCGCCATAGGCGCCCTCCTAATCCACGGCACAAAAAAAACCTGACCGACGCCGTCTTATGTTCGCCCAGCGCCGACGCCTACAGCCGCGACGACTCCAACGCCATCGTTGAATTCCTCGACACCAGCCGTTAACCGCCTGCTCAGCGCAAAGATCTAGCTTGCACTCCCCACATGTGCTCACTCTTCAGAGGTGAGGTTGCGCTTTCATGCTTGGTGGTTTTCAGCCCAGCTCCGATTCAGCGCCGGAGGCGCGGCAGAAGTTAGCCCAGCCCCGTGAGGGCTGGGTCCGCGATACATAAATCTTCCGAGCGCCGTAGGCGCGACACATGTCTGACCTCATCTCGGATAGAATTCTTCTGTCTAAGCGTAGAATCAATGGCTCCGTTACTCAAACAGCGATGATCGTCTGCTCAGAACAAATTCGCCTTTCCGCCACCGATTTAAGCAACCACCTGGCCTGCCGCCATCTCACCGTTCTCGATCTTCAGGTCGCGCGTGGCACAAAACCCTCTCCCGGTTTCAGCTCCCCAGATCTCCGAGTCATACAAGAGCTGGGACTCAGACACGAGGCTGCCTATCTTGCATCACTCACGAAGCGCGGTTTCTCAGTCGCCGACCTTCGCGGTTTTCGAAATGACGAGACGGCCGCAGCCGAAACACGGGCGCGTATGGAGAACGGTGTCGACGTAATTGCGCAGGGAACCTTGGCAGTCGGCAGATGGTTTGGGCGTCCCGATCTCCTGCGCAAAGTTCCAAAGCCTTCCGTCTTCGGCGATTGGTCGTACGAAGTTTACGATTGCAAACTGGCCCGCGAGACAAAAGCAACCACGATCCTTCAATTAGCTCTTTACTCGGACTTACTGGCTACCGTGCAGGGGCAGGCTCCTGAGTTCATGCACGTTGTACCTCCCGCGATCGACTTCGTAGAAGAGGCTCACCGAATCGCCGACTACGCCGCCTATTTCCGTCATGTCAAAGCGCGCCTCGAGAAATCCTGCGATCGCGGTGAAGCAGGACCAACGTATCCCGAACCGTGTGCCCATTGTGATATCTGTCGCTGGTACAAGGAGTGTGATGCGACGCGAAGAGCCGATGACCATCTCTCGCTCGTCGCGGGAATCTCGCGCTTGCAACGGAATCAGTTCGTTGTGTGGGACGCAGGCAGCGTGGCGAGTCTCGCGGTATTTCCGATTCCACTTAAGCAAAAGCCGCTCCACGGATCACGTGAGTCGCATGAGCGAGTGCGCGAACAAGCGCGCGTCCAGGTAGATGGGCGATTGCGCAGCAAGGCTGTTCACGAACTGCTCGCGATTGCAGAAAACACTGGTTTTTGCAGATTGCCGGCGCCTTCAGCCGGAGACATGTTTGTCGACCTCGAGGGCGATCCGTTCGTAGGCAGCTGCGGACAAGAGTATTTGTTCGGTTTTGTCGCACGCGCGCAAGAACAGGGTTTGACCTACGAGAAACGCTGGGCGCTCACCCCCGAACAGGAAAAACTTGGTTTCGAATGGCTAGTGGACGAGATGATCCGGCGTTGGAAGGCGAATCCCGCAATGCACGTCTACCATTTCGGATCGTACGAGACCTCAGCCTTCAAACGCCTGATGGGCGCCTATACAACCCGCGAAGATGAAATCGATCGCATGCTCCGCGCCAAAATCTTCGTTGACCTCCACACCATATTCAAGCAAGCGGTCCGAGCCAGCGTCGAAGAGTATTCGCTGAAAGCCCTCGAGAGTCTCACTCACTTCCTCAGGCGCACGCCATTGTCAGAATCGCGCGCGGCGATGAGATACGTCGAGCATGGGCTCGAACTCGGTCGCACAGAAGACATTCCCGACGAATTCAAACTGCCGCTGGAAGGTTACAACGCCGAAGACTGCTATTCCACAGCCGCATTGCGCGAATGGCTCGAAGGTGAACGCCAAAAACTGGTGGACACCGGCCAGACAATTCCAAGGCCGGAGGTTGGCGATGGCGCTCCGTCCGAAGAACTCGACGAGCGGCAGAAGAAAGTTGCTGCCTTGGTCGCTCAACTCACCGCGGACATTCCTTTCAACCCTGCCGAAAGATCCGATGAGCAGTCTGCCCGCTGGATGCTCGCCCAACTCCTCGATTGGCATCGACGCGAAAACAAGGCGAGTTGGTGGGAAGGCTATCGCCTGGCGGATCTCGACGACGAAGATTTAATGGAGGAAAGAGCAGGCCTGGCAGGACTGCGTTTCATGAAACGGATCAGCATCGAGCGAGCGATTCCAGTAGACCGCTACGCGTTTGAAAAGCAGGAAACGGAAGTCCGAGCCGGCAAGGACGTTTACTGTCAAAACCAAAAATTTGGCGAGGTTGCAGCAATCGACATTCTCGCCAGAACAATCGACATTAAGAAAACAACGAAGACCGCGGAAGTTCATCCACCCGCGTTGTATGTCTGGGACCGGCCGATGAACGTGAATAACCATGCGGATTCCTTACTCGAACTCGGCGAGTGGGTAAGAGACAACGGCATGGACACGGGCAACGACGCGCCCGGCAGGTTTAGGGCAGCTCGGGATCTATTGCTGCGAAGGCCGCCTCGGCTCTTGCGCAGAGAAACCATTTCCGCAAAGTTAGGAGAGGAGCCCAAGAACACCGCCTGCAGAATTGTCTGCGCCTTGGACGCATCCGTGTTCGCGATCCAGGGCCCACCCGGCGCCGGGAAGACGTACACCGGCGCGCGAATGATTTGCGAGCTAGTAAAACGGGGAAAGAAAATTGGAATCACGGCGCTCAGTCACAAGGTTATCCGCAAACTGTTGGATGAAGTCGTCGACGCCGCGGAAGAAGCAAAACTCCAGGGATTGGGCTGCCTGCAGAAGGTAAAAGTCGAAGAAGCCGATGACGAAGCGCGTGAAGTGAAGATCACAACCGACAACAACGCTCCACTAAGCGCGTTAATTTCGGGCGCGGCCAACGTGGTAGGCGGCACATCGTGGCTTTGGACGCGTCCCGAATATTCGGATGCGGTAGATGTGCTGTTCATTGACGAAGCTGGACAGATGGCGTTGGCGGATGTCGTGGCCGTCAGCAGGTCGGCCAAGAATGTTGTGCTGATTGGCGACCCGCAGCAACTCGACCGCCCGTTGAAGGGAAGCCATCCGCCGGGCGCTGAAAGCTCAGCTCTGCAGCACCTATTGGGTGACCACCAAACGATTCCTGACTCGATGGGATTGCTGTTGCCGGAAACGTGGAGACTTCATCCAGGAATTTGCACTTTCACTTCGGAACTTTTCTACGAGGGACGCCTGAGCCCGAGGACTTTCAACCGCAATCGCGAAATCTCCGGCCATCCCTGGTTGAACGGAGCAGGCTTGTGGTTCGTCCCGGTCGACCATCAAGCCAATCGCAATTCCTCAGCCGAGGAAATCGAGGTGATTGCTCGTATTGTCGAGAGTCTACTGCGGCCGGAAGTGAAGTGGAGCCGCGGCGAAGGAAACCTTCGGCGCCTCACCACAAACGACATCTTGATCGTCGCGCCATTCAACGCGCAAGTTGCCGACCTCACCGCGCGCATACCTGATGTACAAATCGGGACCGTCGATAAATTTCAAGGGCAGGAAGCGCCGGTCGTCATTTATTCGCTCACCACATCCTCGCCAGAAGACGCCCCGCGCGGCATGGAATTCCTCTACAGCCTCAACCGATTGAATGTTGCAACCTCAAGAGCGATGTCCAACGTAATTCTGGTCGGGAGCCCGCGGCTATTCGAGCCAGAGTGCCGGAATCCTCGGCAAATGAAACTGGCGAACGCTCTATGCCGCTATCTGGAACTAGCCAACGTTGTCGATGTTGCCGACGTTACCAAAGTCGCCGAACCTCAGCCGCAACTAAAACTGCCGTTGTGAGAGCTAATGCGCAAAGTGATTTGCGGCGGTTGCTCATCGCCGGCCATTCTGGGTCTGCGGATAGCGCGGCAGAATCGGCGGAATGCCCAGGTGCTCCGTGCCCCACTTGCACAGCACGCTCATCGGCTCAATCAATTCTTCGCCGGCGCTCGTCAGTGAATACGTCACCTGCGGCGGCGAAGCGCGCTTCACCTGCCGCCCCACGATTCCGTCCGACTCGAGCTCGCGCAGTTGCGCCGTAAGAACTTTCTCGCTGATGCCAGGCAGCAATTTGCGCAGCTCGGCAAACCGCTTCGGCCCGAATCCCAGATGCCAGATCGCCAGCACTTTCCACTTGCCGGCGAGCACGTTGATCGTTCCTTGCACCGGACAGCCAAAATTACTTTTCATGGTTATTTTTCCTAGTCACCAGACTTACAAATTTGTGCGTACTTCCGGCAGCCCCTCTAACGGTTATACCATCGCAAGGTACCGATGAAAAATTCGAACCGGCAATTTTCAACAAATCTTACGAAGGAGATTCAGCCATGATTCTCATCACAGGCGCCAGCGGCACAGTAGGAAAAGCAGTTCTGCGCGAAGTCGCGAAGACGGGAGCCGCCCACCGCGCGATGTACCGCTCGAAGGATGAAGCAGCCAAAGCCCCGGCGGGAACGCAAACCGTCATCGCAGATTTCTCCGACAGGCCGAGTCTCGCCTCGGCGCTCCACGGCGTCGAAAGCGTCTACCTCGTCTGCTCGCCGATTCCGCAGCTCGTCGATCTCGAAAGCAATGTGATCGAAGCGTCCCAGGCAGCGGGCGTCCGCCGCATCGTCCTGAATTCCGCGCTCGGCGCCGCCGACTTCCCCAAATCATTTCCAAGCTGGCACCGCAAAGTGGAAGACAAACTGAAAGCCACAAAAATCGCACACGTAATTTTGCGCCCCAATAGTTTCATGCAGAACATCGTCACCTACTACGCGCCGACGATTCGCACGCAAGGCGCGTTCTACGGTTCTTATGGCAACAACGTGCGCATCAGCTACATCGACGTGCGCGATCTCGCCGCAATCGCAGCGAAAGCGCTGACGAGCAACGCGCTCGACGGCAAAACCCTCGAATTGAACGGTCCAGAAGCGCTCACCTGCGAACAGGTCGCGCAAAAAATCACCGATCGCACTAGTGTTGTTGCGCGCTACGTCGATATCCCGCTCGAAGCGCAGCGCAAAGCCATGCTCGACCAGAAAATGCCCGACTGGCAGGTGACCGCCCTGATCGACCTCCAGCACTACTACATCAACGGCCAAGGCGGCGCGACGGATCGCACCGTCGCCGACATCCTCGGCCGATCGCCCGCCACGCTCGATCAATTTCTCACTGAGAATGCGGCGGAATTTCGCAGCCAGGCGGCGAAGGCCTGAAAAAAAGGTCGTTTCGCGCTCGAAACGCAACCGGATGAAATCGTCGGGGCCTTATTCCCGTGCTGACCCGCAGAGCGCAGACAGGAGTGTCTGCGCCACTGAAAGCTTAGGGCCGCGAGGGCGCGTCCCTATGAAAGCGAGAGCAAGCTCTCGCACTCCACATGTTGCGCCTCCGGCGCTTTGTGGAAATAATCGCACGCCGAATGCGAAAGTCAAAAACGCCGGCCGGAGGCCAGCGCTACTAGAAAAGCGACGGCCTCACCTCTCCCCGCACAGTTTGCGGGACGCAAGAAGCGCGAAAGAGGTGAGCTACATTTCCCGCGGAAGAAATCCACAGGTTGTACGCAGTTGTACGAATTGCGCCCTGAAATTCCTGCTCTAAGATTGTCACCTAGGTTGCAGATCGAGGGTGTTTTCAGGGCTGATTGGGGGCCATCGAGCTCAGAATTATGCGCTATCGGAGGCAGATTTCGCCGGTTCGCAGGCGCGGGCGGATTGCGCACCGCCACATCACCGCCAAAGGCAAGACGGAGCGGGCTTTCGCCGCCTACGTCGATCTCTGCGAGGCTGCCGAGTACCTCACCGAGCAGATGCGCGGGCAGCTGGCCACCTTCGGCATGTCCACCTTCCAGTTTCGCCTGCTGGCCACGCTTCTGCACAACGGCCCACAGTATGAGAGGGCGATCGCCAACCAGTTTCAGTGCTCGCGTCAGAACGTCTCGCGCATCATCCACAGCCTGGAACGGCGGGGCTGCGTGGAACTGTGCCGCGCGTCAAAGCCGAGCGTGAGCGGAACGGGCACGTCGCAGGGCCACCGTCCGGACGCGCGGCTTGTCGTGGTGCGCCTCACGAAAATGGGCGAAAGCCTGATCCGCTACGTCTTCCCGGTGCATGCCAAGGTGGTGAAGGCGGAAATGAGAGTCCTCGACGGACGCGAGCAGGAAACGCTGAGCCGCATGTGCGTCAAGCTGCGCGAAGGCGACGCCGTAAAGTTCCTGAAGGAGCTAATAATCCTACGCGGCGAACACCGAGAAGACTGAAACCGCGAAGATTTCTAGCTTCAGCGCCGGAGGCGCGGCAGAAGTTAGCCCACTCCACAAGGAGTGGGTCCGTGATATACAAATCTTCCGAAGCGCCGTAGGCGCGACACATGTCTCTGTGCGAAGGCGATGCCCTAAAGTTCCTAGGAGCTGATGATCCTCCGCGGCGAAACCCGGGGAAACTGACCCGCCTACACGCAAGGGACGCGTCATCCCGCCTGGCCCGGGGGGAACGAAGAGGCCGCAGTCTGCGGCCAATAGTAACTGCTGCGTCATTATATGAAACTGCGAATAGAAGGATGATTTGGGCCGTATGTAAGTATGTATTAACTACGCCGAGCTGTAGCGAAGGAAACGGCAGGGGATAGGGAGATACTCATCCAGGGTGAAATGATCAGAGCCAATAACTTAAGAATGTCCAATAGCGGGCAGCTTTCAGGGATGTCGCTGATGCCGGGGCCGACCCGCCAATTGAGCTCCATTGACTAATGATCGGCCCACCATACATAGGGTTTGAAGGGCCCATAGGTGCTGGAAAAACAACCCTCGCGCAGATGTTATCGGCGCACCTCGACGCGACCCTAATTCTTGAAGATCTAGACAGTAACGAGTTCCTGTCCGATTTCTATGATGATCGCCATCGATGGTCACTCGGCATGCAATTGTCGTTCCTGATTTCTCGGCATGAGCAATTGGTGAACGTCGTATCGCCTCGACCCCAACCTGTGGTTGCAGACTACACTTACGCTAAGGATGGTATCTTTGCCCGCACGCTCCTGCGCAATCGGGAGTTGCGCCTGTACGAAAAAATAGCTTCCAGCCTAAAGACAGGCTTAACGGCGCCTGACTTGGTCGTTTATCTTGACGCTGAAAACGATGTGCTTATGCGGCGAATTCGGCTCCGCAATCGTAGCTACGAGGTATCGATTGAGCCCCTCTACCTTGATTCAGTACGAGGTGCTTATGAGGATTACTTTGCCTCGGCGCGAGACATAAACGTCCTACGATACGATACTTCAAACCTCAACCTTGCTTCCGCGCACGAATTACAGGAACTTTACCGCCAAGTTCTTGAGGGGTGCGCGACCGGCGTCTGAATGAGGTGCCGATTGATGTTACACCGTCGTGCCAAACGCCTCTCGTGCAAGTCGTTCCAAGAATTCGCCGAGGCCATCCGTAGGGTCGTCGGCCTCTGATACAATCGGCTCGATCCCGCGCTGCTCCAGGATTGCCTCCTGCACAGGATTTGGCTTGGCCAGAAACATAAAGGATTTTGGTCTTGCCCCGGCGAATGGCGACCTATCCCATAAGCGAAAAAGCTTGTATAGGAGATAACGTACGTTGATATCCGTGAGGCCATAGCCAACAAATAGAATGGTCCTCCCTATGCTGTCCGAACGTAGCTTAATATCTAACGGAGACTCGAATGATAAACGCTCGAAGTAACTGCTCTCAGTGAGCACCAGGGAGCTATCGTCTTCGAAGTCGCCGTGCAACTTCACTATCTGAGTAACGCCTTCGCGAATTTTTGTGAAGTCACTTACATTTGAAATTCTAAGAGCGTCTTTGTCGCGCCTCCTGAAGGCGATCTCAAGCCAGCGGTCATAGTTCGTGGTATAGATAATCGGACACCTAAGGTTAACGATCGCCTGATGAATCCTCGATTTGTCGACCTTTGTCTCGTCCGTGTGCCATGACCGGTCCATCCAGCTCCGTAGTGAACCCATCGTGAGACTCTTTAGCTGATAAAATTCGGCGAGCTCAAGGTAGTCACCATAGCCGTCGAAGACAGACGGGTCGTAATCAAGACGAACAGCCATTTCCTTTATCAATTCACTCCATGAGGGGAGACCCAGGCACTTTGATACGCCGGCACCTACAAAAAGCATCGCCTGCTTAGTCCTCACAGCATCGACAAGCCGGTCGTTCATCGCGTTATATCCTTTGCCAAATGAGCCGCCAACTTTTCCAGTGCTTTGCGCCTCATGGAAATATTGTTTTTCCGCTCGCCCATTTCGGCGAAAGTTTCTGAGTAATGGATGGGTTCAAAAACACAGTCCCACTGAAAGTCGCGCGAACCTCGCGGCGATGAGGTAATCTGGCCGGCAATCTCACCTTCAAAGTCATATATCCTTCGACCGTCGCAGTAACCGATATATGTTCGTGCCGTTACGGCATTGCTGACTGCTGAGTTACCAAAAAGTTCAGCAAAGCGTTCGGCTCTAAGTGTGTCCCAAAAAATTTGAGTCAGGCCTCCAGGCAGTCCATTTAGTTGCGCGAGGTAAAGGCCGGTGTGTTCGACAAAAAGCGGTCGGCCAATCGCTTGATATGCTTTTAATAACTTATCCCGCACAAGCGCATGAGTGTCCGTAGTTTGCAGTTCTTCAATCTTAAGCTTGGACTCTCGGACGGCGATCCTTTGTTCTCCAAGAATCTGTTTGGCCTCCGCAATCTTGTAAGGATTATTTGAAACAAATCGAATCTCTGTATGCGTATCCACGTTCTCTACTCCTCGTCTCAAGACAGCGTCGAGAAAACTTCCTATAATTGTGACCGAGCTTATCGTAGGACCAAGGGGTGCTCAATGTTTACGTTATTGCTCGGAGTTAAGACGCGGACTTTGAGCCCCGCTCAAAAATAACTAGCGAACGAGTTGGTGGAAGCGCAAGGTGAGTTTTCACCGATGGAGAAATGGACTATGCCTGCTAGCAGTTGGGGTTCGGTAGTCGAGGTCGTCGCCGAGTTTCGCCTTACTACTTCCATTTCAGAGTTGGATTCAATAATACTTGAGCTCAAGTCCAAACGAGCCGAGTTACATCCGGACAAGAACGGCGGAACGTTCTCAAGCGATGCAGAAGCCAACCGATACCATAGACTAGACGATGCAATCGCTTTTGTTGAGAAGCAAGTCCACGCGAACAGCAGCCTCGTTCCAATTGCCCATATCACCGAGATTGTAAGGACCACCGTTGAAACGGCGTTAGCAGCCACGAGAAAACAGGACTCAATAGTGGAGCAGACGCAATTTCTCAACGATTCTCGGCGCGAAGTCAATGAACACTACGTGCTGCCAAGATTTACGTCTGGGATATTGAGCGGCATCTTTTGCGGAATTATCGCATTGAGTGATAAGTTGAAAGACAATTTGATTCTTGCGCCTTAATGCGACTGAGAGCGTTCCCGTACCTGATGTGGACTGGCCTTCTTTTCTCTGGAATGTATTTTGTTATCACTTGGAAGCGAGAACGGGACGAGAAGAACCGCGCCGACGAACTTATGTCTGACGGAGGTTTGTTGCAGGCTTTCAAATCCTTCTGCCAAGAGTTGTTTTATCAAGGACAGAGGACTGCCGATGCTTGGGAATTTGGAAAACTTGAATATGCGCGTTCATTCCAAAAGCCTTCAACGGATTTCTCTTATCACTTGCGAATGATGCTACAACTCAGGAAGCGGAAAGACGCGGCCGGAAATAGCGGTACGCTGACGCGACGCTGGTTCGCCGACCGACTACTCGATGATGTCTGCAAGATTCTAAGACGGTCCTCGTCACTGAGTCCTCCTCTGGCGGAGCGGTTAGCCGAGATTCATATCAAGCGATTAGTCGATCGTAGGATAATCCGAAAGGCTTCAATAATTGATCTGGATGATAGATATGAAATTGATCGGAACACTTTGGAGCGAATTCTGGAACGCTGAGATGAACTCAGTTATGCAAACCATGAAAGCAAAAGCACACGGCGACGGAGGACTCCCGTTAATGGCCACCGGGACGTGACCTGCACGGCGGCCTGCTCGTCCTGAGGGCCCAGGCGCTCGACACGGAGTTTACGGACAGCAGCCAAGCTGCCGGAGAGAAAAGGTCCTTCAAGTGGCGCAGCGGCGCACCATGAAAGGCCAAGCGAAAGTGAGAGGAGACAATGGCGGGCGATTTGGCATACTCGGCACCGTCGAGATGCGAGTGGCCGAAGGGAGGTCCCTCGACTGCGCTCGGGATGACAGGCAAGGGCGACGGGCAACCCGACAACGCAAAGAGCCGGCAGGATGCCGGCGCTACAAGGGAAAGGGCGACGGCGTAAGCGCTTCCAACATTCCTGCGGTCGTCCGATACATCCGCAACCAGGAATCCCATCACAAGAAAATGAACTTCGAAACGGAATTTCTCGCCCTATTGAAGAAGCACAATGTGGAATTCGATCCGAAATTTGTGTTCGGCTAGGGTGTCGCACCTACGGCGCTAACTTCCCGAATGCTGCTAGCTCTCGAGTTTACCCAGCCCTTACGGGACTGGGCTAACTTCTATCGCGCCTCCAGCGCTGTACGGCTCACATCTCAGAGCTTACCCAGCCCGTACGGGACTGGGCTAACTTCTGCCGCGCCTCCGGCGCTCTACGGGCCTACATTTTGAGCTGCGTTTTTGAGCTGCGTTGAGGACCAACGGCGCTGCTGCGCGTTGACTTGCACCTGTGGGCGACCTAAGATGGGCGCCCAGCATGCCTGAGTCTCAGTCGCCTATTGGCCGTACCATCTCGCATTACCGCGTGATCGAGAAGCTTGGTGGCGGTGGGATGGGTGTGGTGTACAAGGCTGAGGACACGAACCTTGGCCGGCATGTGGCGCTGAAATTCCTTCCTGATGAATTGGCGTCGGATGCGCAGGCGCTCGAGCGATTCCGGCGTGAGGCGCGTGCGGCGTCGGCGTTGAACCATCCGAATATCTGCACGATTTACGAAATTGGCGAAGACGGCGGGCAGACCTACCTGGCGATGGAATTCCTCGAAGGGTCCACGTTGAAGCATCGGATTGCTGGACGTCCTATGGATTTGGAGCTGCTGCTGGACATCAGCGTGGAAATTGCAGACGCGCTGGAAGCGGCGCACAGCAAGGGGATCGTTCACCGCGACATCAAGCCGGCGAATATTTTCGTGACCGAGCGGGGGCACGCCAAGATTCTGGATTTCGGGCTGGCCAAGCAGGTGGCGCGCGCTGCGATTCATACGATGACGCAAGATATGACGCGCACGGCGCAGGGCGTGGCGGGAGTGAGCGTGGCCGATCTCACGAGCCCTGGCACGGCGGTGGGGACGGTGGCGTATATGTCGCCGGAGCAGGTGCGGGGGAAGGAACTCGACGGGCGGACGGATCTGTTTTCGTTTGGCGTGGTGCTGTACGAGATGGCGACGGGGGCGCTGCCGTTTCGCGGGGAAACGTCGGGCGTGATTACCGACGCGATTTTGAATCGAGCGCCGGTGGCACCGGTGCGGTTGAATCCGGATCTTCCTGCGAAGCTCGAAGACATCATCAACAAGGCGCTCGATAAGGACCGCGAGATGCGGTATCAGGCCGCGTCGGACATTCGCACGGATTTGAAGCGGCTGCGGCGGGATACGGACTCGGGGCGAGTTTCGTCGTCGACGGGAACGCGGACGACGCAGGAGCAAGCGCTGGGGCCAGCGTCCGATGCGGCGAGCAGCAGCAGCAGTTCGGTGAGCGCGACGGCGGTGCAGCCCACTTCGCCGCCGGCGACGAAGTCGGCGCGCACGAAATATATTGCAGCGGGCGCGGTGGCGATGTTCGCAGCGGCGGCGTTCGCGATGTATCACTTCAAGAGCGCGCCGACCGCGCCGAGTGGCCCTGCAAAAATCACCCAGATCAGCCACTGGGACAAACCGATGGACGGCGCTCGGCTTTCTCCGGATGGCCACACCGTGGCGTTCAGCTCGCCGGTAGGCGGCATCGAACAGGTGTTCGTCATGCTGAGCTCTGGCGGCGAACCGCTGCAACTTACAAATGACGGCGGCGACAAAATTGTGAGCAGCTTTTCCACCGACGGGACCGAAATTTATTACGGCAGGTTTCTGGGGAAAAGCGAGGGCTGGAGCGTTCCCACGCTCGGCGGAAAACCGACTCGTGTCGTTTCCGGCGCCTACGTGGCTCCGTCCGCAGATGGCGCGTCCATCTTCTATTCAAAGTTGGGTGCTATCTTTCGAGCAAACAGATCCGGACTGGGTGAGGAAGAAGTCTTTCGCTTTGGTGCAGGTGTGAATCCGATACGGCGGATCTTGCCGTTCCCCGATGGCAACCGCCTGTTGGCGGTGTGTCAGGACACAGTTACCTTCCTGGAAGGTGGCGAAGCTTACGAAATAGATCTGTCGAAGCGAGCGTCCGTTGATTTAGGACCGATGCCGGGAGATCCGGCCAGTGTGGTGTGGGCCGAAGCTGGTAAGACCGTAATGTTCAGCCGCACAGTAACCGGGCTGACGAATATCTGGAAGTACAGCCTGGGCGACAAGGCGTTGACGCAGGTGACTCTCGGGACGGGGCCGGACACTTCGCCCATGCCAGACCCGGGAGGAAAAGGAATTTACTTCGTGAACGGAAAAGCGTCCGGGTTGCTCACCGTTTACAATGTGCATTCAAAGCAATCCACGGACATCGCGTCGCAGAACGCCACGCAGCCGGTGGTGTCGCGCGATGGCAAGCGCGTGATGTATATCACGATCCCCTCGCAGGGCCGGGTCGAGCTCTGGGTGTCGAACATTGATGGCAGCAACAAGGTGAAAATCGCCACGGCGGAATCGATTTCCACGGGCTTTTGGGCGGCCGACAATTCTCATGTGGCTTTCGTCGAGGAGGTAGCTGGATCGCACAACAAACCGTATGTCGTGGGAGCCGATGGCAGCGGTCTTCACGAGCTTCAATGGTCTGGCGGGAGCATCCAAGCCGTACTTTGGAGCGAGGATCAGAAATCCGTATTCATCAACAGCGCTGAGAAGGGTGCCAAGGTGGGGTCGATCTGGAGGGAGAGCGCTGATGGTTCGCCAGCGGAGAAGCTGGTTGAGGCTTGCGGTTTTGCTTTCGACGTAGCGCCCGGTGGAAAGTATCTGCTGACTCTAGTCGGCGCCGGAGAACGGAATGGAATTTACGAGGTCTCGCTTGCGGACAAGAAGTGCACTTCGCTTTTGCCCGGCGTCGTAACGTTCGGACTTTCGTTCGCTCCCGATGGCAAGTCATTCACCTATGCCGTCCCGTCGCAGCGCGACGTTACGTTTTACCGCCAAGGCTGGCGGGACGGAAAACTGATCGGCCAGCCGCAGGTGGCGCTGAAGCTTCCCTTTGCATTTCCTCTGCTGGCTGGCGGCAACGCGTACGATTATTCGCGCGATCTCTCGAACATCGTGTACGCGCGCGTCAGCGGCCACGCCGACCTGTATCTGATGAGCCAGAAATAAGTGTCTCTCGGGTTCGAGTCTCTGCAGGCTTTTGATATACTCGCGCACCGTCGAGCTCAGCGGGCAGGCGAAGAGAGAGCCCCCCGACTGCGCTCCCTTCCCGGCTCAAGGCGGGTCCTTCGTACCTGAGGGTAGACAGGCGGGATGACAGGGGTGGGATCGAAAGGCGAAGATGCCGGTCTGAAGACCGGCGCTACAATTGCGTGGCGGAAGCAACTGCGGGGTAAGATAGAAGAATGGGCGTAATTGATAATCGGTTTGAACGTAGCTATGTGCTGTCGACGGTGGACTATGTGTTTAACTGGGCGCGGAAGAGCGCGATCTGGCCGCTGACGTTTGGGCTGGCGTGCTGCGCGATCGAGATGATTGCGTCGACGACATCGCGATTTGATATTGCGCGATTTGGGGCGGAGGTGTTCAGGCCGTCGCCACGGCAGGCGGATTTGATGATTGTGGCGGGGACGGTGACGCTGAAGATGTCGCCGGTGCTGAAGCGGGTGTGGGACCAGATGCCGGACCCGAAGTGGTGCATATCGATGGGGGCGTGCTCGAGTGTGGGCGGGCCGTTCAATGTGTACTCGGTGCTGCAGGGCGTGGACCGGATTGTGCCGGTGGATGTGTATGTGATTGGGTGTCCGCCGCGGCCCGAAGGACTTTTCTACGCGCTGCTGAAGCTGCAGGACAAGATTGACCAGATGACGCTGGCGAAGCGGCCGACGGAAGTGCGGCTGGAGCCGCGGATGGTGGAAGAGTTCAAGCGCGGTGTGATGGTGGCGCAGACGCCGGAGCCACGGTAGGGCGCAAGCGGCAGCGCGCGAGCCCGACGCGCGAGGCGAACAGAGATCCCTCGACTTCGCTCGGGATGACAGCTTGTAAGATTGGCGCGATGGCCAGTCAGCGGAACATGCGGCTGCGTATGGAGGCGGGTGGATGGCTTTTTTGCGGACTTTGAAGAAGGCTGAAGTGCCGGATGGGACGATTCGCGAGTTCCAGCTGGAGGGGAAGACGCTGGCCATCTCGAATGTGGGCGGTAAAGTCTGCGCTATCAATAGTGTATGCCTTCATCGTGGCGGGCCGCTGGCTGAGGGCGAGCTGGCTGGCGATGTGGTGACGTGCCCTTGGCATGGGTGGCAATACAACGTGTGCAGCGGCAAGTTGGTGACGAATCCTACCGTCGGAGTTGAGACCTACCCTGTGGAAGTGCGCGGCGAGGATATTTTCGTCGATATTGGTTGAGCTTCCGTAGCAGCACAATCCGAAAATCAAAGGGCCTCAGGTCCATTCAGGTAAATTCGTCCGGCCGGGGCGGCCGGAATGGGACCCGAGCTCAGGTGATAGGCTCGGCGGGATTGGCGGGGCTGCAAAAATTTTCCACTTTTGGGCGCTTCCGTGTATAGTGCGCGCGACGAATTCGACGAATGAACCAACCTCCGGCTAAACCAAGGCGATGGCTCCTGGCCGTCGACCCTCGGGTCTATCACTGGGACACCCTTTTTGTGAAGGGGAAGGAAATGTGGCGGCACGCGGGGAGCCGTCCGGACACGCTGCGGCAGTTGAAGCAGGTGCACAAGGGCGACCGCGCGTTGCTGTACCACGGGAAGGCGGAGCACGCGCTGTATGCGCTGGCGGAAGTGAGCCGCGACCCGTACCCCGATCCGCACGAAACCGATACGAAGAAAATGGTAATGGACCTGCGCGCAATTGAGCGGCTGCCGCGGCAGGTGTCGCTGGTGGAGATGCGCGACAACCGGCAGCTGCGGAAGATCAAATTCATGAAAAATACGCGGCTGACGATTTGTCCACTGACGGATGAAGAGTACGCTGAGATTTTACGGATGGCGGGCGTGGTGGCGTCGCCTGGGATTCCGCTTCCTTAGATTACCTGGCTCGAAAATCGAAAAAAGAAAATTGAAAAGGGAACTCGGGTAGAATGTGCGCCGGGTTGGAGGATCTTTGATGCGAACAATTATTTTCGCGGCGACGTTGCTGGTATTGGGTGCTGTGATGATGCCTGTGTATTCGGGATCGGCTGTGGCGCAGAAGCACAAGGCGGCGGAAGGGAACTGGATTGAAGGGGTGAGCGACGGGCGGAATCTTGTCGTGGACATGACGTATCCGGTGAGCGAGAAATTTCCGGCGTGGCCCGGGGACGATCATGTGTTTGAGGCGAAAGCCAATGCGACCGTGGAGAAGGATGGTTACTTCACGCGCAGCTTCTGGATGCTGGAGCATTACGGGACGCATATGGATGCGCCGGCGCATTTTCCACCGGGGAAAATTACCCTCGATCAGATTCCGGAGGCGCATTTTTTTGGGCCAGCGGTGGTGATTGACGTTCGAGACGAGGTAGAGAAGAACGCGGATTATCGGCTGACGGTGGTGCGAGTGAAGAAATGGGAAGCGGAGCACGGGGAGATTCCGCGCGGGGCGATTGCGGTGCTGAGGACGTCGTGGGGCGGGCGAGCGTCGAACGCGGCGAGCTACCGGAACATGGACGCGAACAAGGTGATGCATTTTCCGGGGTATTCGGTGGAGTCGGCTAAATTGCTGATCGAGCGCGGGGTGGTGGGGTTGGGAATCGACACGCTGAGCATTGATTACGGAGCTTCGAAGAATTACGAGGTGCATCGCGTGGATTTGCCGGCGGGTTTGTACAACCTGGAGAATCTGGCGCACACGGAATATCTGCCGGAATCGGGCGCGTATATTATTGCGGCGCCGATCAAGCTCGAAGGAGGATCGGGAGGGCCTTGCCGCGTGTTTGCGGTGCTGCCGCCGAAGTGAGCGCGACGATGGTGCGAGCGGCAGCAAACGGGAATCAGACTGGCGTTGGCGAGAAGGCAATTGCGTGCGCGCGGATTGCGACCGGGTTTATCTTTTTCTTGTTTGCGGAATACAAAATTGCGGGAAGCGAATTTACACCGGCTGGTTTTGAGCGGTGGGTTCGCGGCTGGGTGGAGCAGGGGCAAGTGGTGGGATTTTACAAACCTGTTCTGGTGAATATCGCGTTGGGGCACCCGGTGCTTTGCGCGCGGCTGGTGGCATGGGGCGAGTTGGGGATTGCGGTCAGCTTGATTCTCGGCTTGTTGGTGCGGCCGGCGGCGATTGGCGGCGTGACCTTGATGATTAATTTCATTCTTTCGACCTGGTTTGCGCCCGGGCATGGCGCGCCGGTTTGGCAATATTTTGGCGCGAATCTGGATCATATTCCGCTGCTATTTCTGTTCGTGATTTTTTATGGGACGCGGGCGGGTGATGTTTGGGGATTGGACGGGCGTTTACGGCAGGTGAAGGGGCGAGCGAAGTAAAACACAAGCAGAGTTTGGTTATGATTTCCGCGTTCAGCACGACTGTCCTGAAATGCCCTCTAGTTTAGTTCTGACCGATTCATTTCAGGGCATTCCTTTTACTTTCTTCAGTGCAGCCACCAGTTGCTCGTGCATTCCAAGTTGATAATCGCCGTCTGACCGGTAGGAGCCCACGGCGGACGCGATTTCGTGACGCAATCCGTTCTCGAGGCCGAAGATCAGGTATGTCGCCAAGGCTTTGAGAAATGACGTGGAGCCGAGAACGGTCAGCCGGTAACAGACGTACGCCAACATCAACAACACGAGGATTTGAAAGAGGGTCATTGGTCACCATCCGCCTAGGGTGAAGATCAGGCAAATACAGGGTAAGTATCAGGTTGGGCTTTTTGAATTGCACCTAGAAATTCGGGGAGTGGGTGCGCGAATGGAACGCGCCGAGACTTCAGGGGCTGAGGGCACGCTTTTAGTAGTTGTGGGATGTCGCGTTTGGACGGACGGCCGCAATGCCAGGAGAACGGCATCGCGGCGGAACCAAGTTTGTCGATCTGAGTTGTCAGTTACTTGTGGCGCAGGCTGAAGCCTACGCTACTGAAAAGCTAATTATTTTGAATTCTTGGGTGCGTCGTTGCGGATTACGGCGCCGTTTTTCATTACGAAATTTATTTTGCGCATGGACTCGATGTCATCGAGAGGGCTCGAGGGCGTGGCGATGATGTCCGCGTAGAGACCGGTGGCGATGGCGCCGCGCTCTTTTTGGATGCGAAGGAGTTCGGCGGCGTTTGTCGTCATTGCTCTAAGAATTTCATTGGGCGGTACGCCGGCCGCACGCCAGACAGCGAGATAGTCCCAGGCCATATCGGCACGCGTTTCATTGGGCATTTCGGTGACGGTGTCTGTGGAGAAGGTGAGCTTCACGCCGATTTTGTAGGCGCGGGTGAGGCGATCGATGATGTTGGCGCCGATTTTGTCGGCATTGTGGTAGCCAGCCGCTTTGAGATGGATTGCCGGGAAATCGGTGCCCGCGAGAAACACTCCTTTTTCCTTCATCAGGCGGAGAAGATCGTCATCGAGGGTCCAGCCGTGTTCGATCGAATCGGCGCCGCCCATGATGACGTTGCGAGCGGCTTGTCCACCGAGAACGTGGACGGCTACGGCGCGATTGGCGCTGTGGGCTTCATTAGTAGCGGCTCGGATTTCCTCCTCGGAGTAGTAATAGGCGCCGGTATTGTCGGCGACGAGCTTGATGAGGTCCGCGCCGTAGAAAATATTTTCGCGAACGGCTTTGCGAATTTCTTCGGGGCCATCGGCGTCGATGTATTCATAGCGCCAGACTCGTCCGACTTCCGGGGGGATATTTTTTCCCTGTCCGCCGAACGGAGCGATGATTTTTCCTGAGGTGAGAATCGTGGGGCCGGTGAACCATCCGCGATTGATTGCGTTGCGGACGTCGACCGAGGCGTATTCCGCTTCATTTCCGACATCGCGAACGGTGGTGATGCCGGCGTTGAGAAGAATTTGTGACGTCTTCAGGCCGAAGAGGACGCGAGTGCCTTTTCCTTCGATGAGGTAATTGGTTTCGAGAGTGTGTTGGAGATCGTGCTCGAGGAAGGTGACGTGGGTGTGGGTATCCATCACGCCCGGCATGAGCCATTCGTTTGAGAGGTCAATCACCTGGGCGCCGGAAGGAATGGAGACACTGGGACCTATCTCGGCGATTTTCTGATCTTTTACCAGGATGATTTGATTTGTGGCGACTTTTCCTGTGGCGGGATCGATGACGTGGCCGGCGCGGATGGCGACGGTTTGGGCGCAGAGGGGGAATGCGAACAGAATTGCGAGAAGTACTGCGAATCGACGCATGCGATTCTCCTTGGTTTTGTTGCTAAAGCCCTCAGCGGCAGAAGCCGCATTTGCGTGTTGCCTTTTTGCGGCACGGCTGCCCTTCGCAAGCTCAGGGTAAAAAGCCGTGCCCTGACGTAAGAATATAAGAGTGATTCTAAAACGGCGGGAGTCTAGCACAAGGCGAGGGCGCTGCCGCGACAGGATTTGTGTGTGCTACCTTTGTGTACGAGATGCCGGAATTACCTGAAGTGGAGACTGTGGTGCGCGGCTTGCGGCTGGTGCTGCCGGGGCGACGGATCACCGGCGTGCGTTTGAGTGCGAAGACGGATTTCATTGATGATCCCGCGTCGCTCGAGAGGGAATTGCCGGGGACGCGGGTTACGGGCATCGAACGATTCGGCAAATTCATGGTCATTGGGCTCGAGCGAGAAGGGGGGCTCGATCGGGAAGGGCGCGGAAAAGACGGCGGGGAAATTGCGTTGCTGATGCACCTGGGCATGACCGGGCAGATTGTGGTGACTCCTGCGGAAGCTCCGGTTCCGCCGCATACGCATATGTTTCTTGCGCTGGATGATGGGCGCGAGCTTCGTTACACGGATATTCGGCGATTCGGCAGGATCCGGATTCTGCTTGATGGCGATCGCGAGGCACTGATTGGCCGGTTGGGACTCGATCCGCTGGAGATGAGCGAGAAAGATTTTCGGCAAACGATCACGAGCAGGAGCGCACAGATTAAGGCGCTGTTGATGGACCAGTGCGTGCTTCGTGGGATGGGGAATATTTATACGGATGAGAGTTTGTGGCGCGCGAAGATTCATCCGAGGCGGCTGGGAACGAAATTGAGCGAGCGTGAAGTGAAGGCGTTGTATAAGGCCATTCATAGCGTGTTGAGGGAGGCGATCCGGTCGCGCGGGTCGTCGGTGTCGGATTATGTGGATTCGGATGGGCAGCGGGGAGAGTTTCAGTTGCGGCATCGCGTGTATCAGCGCGAGGGGAAGAAATGTTTTCGATGTGGCGGGGTGATACGGAGGGCGATTGTGGCGGGGAGGAGTAGTTTTTTTTGTCCGAGGTGCCAGAGGGCGCCGCGGGTGAAGAGGAAGCGTTGAAAAACGGAAACAAAGAATAAAGAACGTATTTCTAATGCTTGCAGGATGGATTCGGCTTCCTTCCTTGAGAGTTACGCGGGGCACAGGCAGGAATGCCTGTGCTACTGGACACCTTCTACGATTCTTAGGTCGCGGTCGGCGGCGTTGCCCAGGACTTTAAGGGCGGCCTTGTAGGCGTCGCTTTCGTAGGTGGCTATCGCGGCACCGATGCTATCGAATTCGACGACCACCGTTCGCTCGTTCAATCCGTTCTCAAAAGTTTTGGCCGGTGTGCCACGCACGAGGATTTTGCCGCCGCCGGCTGAGATGGCCGGAAGAGATATTTTTGCGTAGGACGCGAGTGCGGCGGGATCCGAGACTGAGCGATAAGCGACGATCCAATAGGCTTTGGGCATTTTCATCCTTCCGTGCGAAGTTTCGCGAATCGTTACTAAGGGCCTCAGGTCAATTCCGTCCTGAAGGCGGCCGGAATGGGACATGAGCTACGGGTGATGTTTTTTCTAACCGCCGAGGTACATCTTATTTCACTGAGGGCTGGGGTGTGAAGAAATAGATGAGGGCGGCGCCGATGCCGGTGAAGATGTCGGCGTAGAGGAAACCGGCGGCTGGGCTGACGGCTGACCAGAGTGCGCCGACTACGATGCTGGAGACGAGGTCGCCGATGCCGTTGACTGTGGCGAGTACGCCGAAGCCTGAGCCTCGAATGCGCTGGGGGAGGAATTCTGCGGCGAGAGATTTTTCGAGGGATTGCTGCACCCCGGAGTGAATGCCTGCGAGACCGAAAAGAACGATGAGGACGTGGAGCGTGGGCGGCTCGAGGATGAAGGCGGCGAAGGTGATCGTGGCGACGAGGTAGCCGGCGGCAAGGAGGCCGCGTTTGCCGATGCGATCGCCGAGTGCGCCTGCTGGATATGACGCGGCTGCGTTCATGACGTTGTAAAAGGTGTAGAGGCCGACCGAGATTGCTGCGGCGCGTCCGGCGCCGACGCGCGGTGCGAGAATCTGGGAGGCGCGAAGAATCAGTAGCGTGGGCGCGAAATCTCCGATGCCGTGGGCGAAGACGCCGGCGAGAAAATGCCAGAAATTTTTCGGGAGATCGCGGAAGCTGGCGATTAAATTTCGCGCGTGGTGCGGTTCTTCGTTTTTGGAAGATGGCGCGAGAGCGGCGAACGCGACGGCGGCCGCGAGGCCGGGAGCAAGCGACCAGAGCAGAACGCCGCGCATGCCGACGATGCCGATTAGCGCTGTGGCGCAGAGGGGGCCCAGGACGGCGCCGATCGTGTCCATGGCGCGCTCGAAGCCGAAGGCGCGGCCTTCGGTGCCAGTTGCGACGGCGTCGGCGAGAAGTGCGTCGCGCGATGGGCCACGGCCGCCGCGTCCGATCCAGCCGAGAGCGCGGATGATGAGAACCGCTGGCCAGGTGTGCGCAAAGGCGTAGGCGAAGGTGGAAAGTCCTGTGGCGAGATAGCCGATGATGCCCACGGGTTTGCGCAGCGCGGGGCGATCGGCGATCCAGCCGCCCGCTAATTTTGCGAAGCTTGAGAGGCCGTCGGAAACGCCTTCGATGATGCCGAGCGCATAGGCGGGCGCGCCGAGGCTGGCGAGGAATGCGGGGAGGATGGCGGTGGCCGCTTCGTGGCCCCAGTCAGAGAAAAGGCTGGCGAGGCCGATGCCGAGGACGCCGCGGGTGAGCCAGCGTTTTGAGTGAGGCGCCGGATTTGTTTTTTCAGCCATCGAATTTTGCGTTCGAGGCAGGATTAGCGCGCGGCGGCGTCGCGGGTGGCTGCGGATTCGAGTAACGGCAGAGCGGCGGCGAAGATGCGCTCGGCCCAGAAGCGGCGCTCGCTGGGGTCGAGCCAGAGGATGGGGGCGCGCAGATAGTTGAATGGTGGCGCGGCGAGAAGTTCGTTGAGCAAATCGTGGATGCGCTGCTGGAAGGCGCGATCTTCCGAGCGAAAGCCGTCGGAGGGAATTTCGAAAGCGACGGGCGGGACGCCGACGAGAAACGAATAGGAGTTCATCCACCAGGCGAGCCAGGGTTCGAGGTGTGCCTGGCGGCCGAATTTGTTGACGAGGTAGCAATAATTGTCGAGGACGGCGCGATCGCAGATGACGTGGGGGGCGCGGCGGGCGGCGTCGAGTTCCGCGACAATTTGAGCGTGGAGAATCCAGAGCTGGCCTTCGAGAGTGGTGGCGGCGTTGACGGGGAAGGGAGATTGGCGCGCGACTTCGGTAACGAGTTCGACGTTGTAGGCGGATTTTTTCAGGAGCGAGCAGATTTCGTAGGCGAGGGTGGTCTTGCCTACCCCGTGAGTACCGATGAGGGCAAGTTTCATTTTGTTGGCGGCGCGATGATGACCATCTTCTTCTAGCACACTTTGTGGGTGTGAGAACAGTTTGGAAACGAGGATGAGTGGTGGCACGTCTAGCGTAGAATCGGATGTTTTCAAATGAGGCCCTTACGGGGCGGAGGACTCGAAGACGATGAAAGCGCGTCGCGTAAGCGCATTTGTGGCGATTGTGATGGCGGCAATGATTGTGTGGGGCGGCGGGGCGGTGTTGCGGGCGCAACAGGGTGCGCCGCCTGCGAAAAACCCATTTGCTGCGGCGGACGAAAAAATTCTGGCGGAGGTGCATGACCACAACGAGATTATGTCGAACCTGGAATATCTTTCGGACATGATCGGGCAGCGATTGACGGGGTCGGAGAATTTGAAGAAGGCGAATGAGTGGACGAAACAGAAATTCAACGACTATGGACTCGGGAATCCGCACTTGGAATCGTGGACGATCGCGCACGTCTGGACGCGCGGAACGGCGACTGCGCGGATTGTGGCACCGGCGGAGCATCCTCTCACGATTGCGTCGTATGGATGGGCGGCGAATACGGAGAAGCCGGTGCGCGGGCCGGTGGTGTATGTGAAAGCGGAAAAGCTGGAGGATCTCGATCAGTATAAGGGGAAATTGAAAGGCGCGATTGTGATCACGGGCGAACCGCTCCCGTTGCCGGCGCCCGACGAACCGGCGATGAATCCTGTGCTGGTTCCTTATGGCGATTCGTTCTTGCTGATGCGGCCGTTGCGGCCGGGGGAGAAGCCGCGCGAGTTCGATCCGGCGTTTCGCAAACTTATCATGGCGCGCAATGAATTTTTCAAGAAGGAAGGAGTGCTGGCGGGCTTGACCGATTCGGGGAAGCCTGACGGGCTACTGAATATGACGAGCCTGGGCGGAAGGCAATATGCGATCGCGCCAATTCCGGCGGCGTTCGTTACGTCGGAAGGCTACAGTTTGATTTGGCGGTTGATGAAACGCGGGCCCGTGGAAGTGGAGATGGATATCAAGAGCACAATTGCGGATGGGCCTGCGACTGTTTACAACACGATTGCCGAAATTCGCGGAAGCGAAAAGCCGGATGAAATCGTGGTACTCGGTGCGCATTTGGATTCGTGGGATCTGGGCACCGGGACGACGGACAATGGAACTGGTTCGATGGTGGTGCTGGAGGCGGCGCGGGCGCTGCAAAAGTCAGGCCTGAAACCGAAGCGAACGATTCGATTTGCACTTTTCTCAGGTGAAGAGCAGGGGTTGAACGGATCGCGCGCCTACGTGGAGGCGCATCGCGACGAGATGCCGCGAGTTTCGGCGGCGCTGATTCACGATACGGGTACCGGGCGCGTGACAAGCATCAGCTTGATGCGGAATTATGCATCGCGCGAGGTGATGGATACGGTGGTGGCGCCGCTTCGTTCGCTGGGCCTGCTGGAATTGACGGAGCGGTGGATGACGGGAAGCGATCACGTGCCGTTCGATGAGGCGGGAGTGCCGGGATTTTTTTGTTTGCAGGATCCGGCGCAGTATTTCGAGACGCACCATTCGCAGGCCGATACGTTTGATCAGGCGCATGAGGCGGATTTGGTGGAGGGCGCGCAGGTGATGGCTGCGGTGGCGTATAACCTGGCGGAACTGCCGGAGCTCTTGCCGCGGAAGCCGGCGAATCCGAGCGCCGCGGCGCAATAATTGCGATGCGAGCCGTGGTGCAGCGGGTGAGTCGAGCTAGGGTGAGCGTGGATGGGAAGGCTACCGGCGAGATTGGGCCGGGGCTCGTGATTCTTGTTGCGGTGGGGAAGGAAGATACGTCAGCGACGGCTAGCGCGATGGCTGAGAAAGTAGCGAATCTGCGGATTTTTGGAGATGATACCGGCAAGATGAATCGTTCGCTGCTTGACACGGGTGGGGCGGCGCTGGCGATTTCGCAGTTTACGTTGTATGGCGATGCGCGGGGGCAGAGGCGGCCGAGTTTTATTCAGGCGGGGCCACCCGAATTGGGGAAGGCGCTTTATGAGGAATTTGTGCGGGCGCTGGAGAAACTTGGCGTGCGAGTTGAGACAGGAGTATTTCAGGCGCATATGACGGTGGAGCTTGTGAATGATGGGCCGGTGACGATTTTGCTCGATTCGGACAAGGTGTTTTAATTTGATTTCGTGCGAGCCTCAGGTCAGTCGCGGCCTGTGGCCGCTACGGGACCTGAGCTACATTTCTCTTGATGCTTGGAGTGCTAGAGGCATAAGAAAATCTAGATTGCCTGAGTGGTGGCTTTCGCGAGGCCGGGTTTTTGGCAGTGTCGAATGGTTGCTGCGAGGGAACGGCGCACAGGCAGGAGTGCCTGTGCCACTTGAGGCGATGCGGGGTACGGTAAATGAGCGAAATTTCTAGGATATTGGACCAGATGGATCGAGCAATGGCTGGAGAGGCGTGGCATGGGCCGGCGTTGAATCAATTGCTTGAGGGGATTACGGCTGAACGGGCTTCGATGCATCCTGTGCGTGGCGCGCATTCGATTTGGGAAATTGTGAATCATCTTGCAGCCTGGAACCGGATCGTGCACCGGCGATTTGCGGGAACTCCGGTGGACGTGACGCCAGAGATGGATTGGCCGCCGGTGTGGGAAGTGAGCGAGGTGGAATGGCGGCGGTCGCTCGAGAATTTGCGCGAAAGCCGTGCGCAGTTTCGCGCTGCGGTGGCGCAAGTACGGGATGAGGAATTGTTGGCTCCGCCGGCTGGGACCGAGTGGTCACGTTATGCAACGTTGCACGGTGTGGTGCAGCACGACCTGTATCACGGCGGGCAGATTGCGATTTTGAAAAAGGCACTTGGCTAACGGAGCGCAACAGGACATGAGCACTGCAGCACGGCCGTTTACTGGCGAGATTCGTCTAGCGCGGCCGAACGATTATTCGCGCATGTCGGAACTGGCCGCGCAGCTCGGATACCCTTCGAGCCCGGACGATATCGCGCGGCGGCTTGCAGGATTTATTACGACCGGCGAGCACGTTGTGTTCGTGGCGCAATTAGCGGATGGAACTATCGCGGGGTGGATTGGCGCTTTTGTGTATCGGTGCGTGGAAGCGGATGCGCGCGTGGAAATCAGCGGGCTGGTGGTGGATGAGCGATTTCGCTCGCAGGCAGTGGGGCGATTTCTGCTGGATCGCGCGGAAACGTGGGCGCGCGAAAAGGGATTCAGCGCGACCAGTTTACGGTCGAATGTGATCCGCGAACGAGCGCATGCATTCTACGAACGGCAGGGTTACGAGCACACGAAGACGCAAAAGTCATTTCGGAAAAAATTATAAGCACGATGCCGAATCCGTTTCTAATGCAATTCAAGATGGACGGGCCGGCGCTGTTTGATGTCTGCGTGCTGGCTGCCTGCTGGGTGGGATTCGGCGTGATTCTCGTGATCGGGAAGCGCGGAGCCACGAAGGCCGATGCGAAGCGCAGCCCGATTTCGCACCTGGGATTTGTGCTCCAACTCCTCGGTTACGCGATCTGTTTTGCATTTCCCCGGCTTGATTTGTCGCCCATTGTGCCAATGCCGAAGGTGACCGAGTTGCTTTTGTCCGCTGTGATTGCAGCGATGGGAGTGATATCGATTGGCATTTGCTACGCGGCGGCTCGCGCGCTTGGCAAGCAATGGGCGCTCGTGGCGCGCGTTGTCGATGATCACGAACTGATTACTAGCGGTCCGTATTCACACGTGCGCAATCCGATTTATCTGGCAATGTTTGGCATGCTGGTGGTGACCGGGCTTACGATAAGCCGCTGGCAAGCGTTGCTGGCGGGTATTTTGGTGTTTCTTATCGGGAACGAGATTCGGATTCGCAGCGAAGAGAAGCTTTTGCGCGAAACTTTCGGTCCAAAATTTGACGAGTACGCGTCGCGCGTTCCAGCGGTATTTCCCCGGTTGTTCTAGCTAGTTTCCTCTTAATCTTCAAGTGAAACTCCACGCTGCTCAATTTCGCCATTCCTTAAAGTATCGTAATACGATATAATAGCAGTGCCGATGCGAAACGATAAACAACAGGCAATCGACTACCGTGCGCTCGCGGATTTCCGTTATGAAATTCGCCGATTCTTGAATTTCAGCGAGCAGGCGGCGCGTGAAGCGGGAATCGAGCCCCATCAACATCAGGCGTTATTGGCAATCAAGGGTTTGATACCGAATCAAAAGGCGACGATCGGATTGCTTGCGGAACGACTTCAGGTGCAGCATCACACTGCGGTGGAGTTGGTGAATCGCCTCGAAAAGAAAGAATTAATTCGACGCTCCCGAAATGGGGCGGACAGGCGCGAGGTGATTCTATCGTTGGCCAGGCGCGGCGAAATTGCGCTGGCAGATCTCACGCTGGTACACCGGGCTGAGCTTCGCTCTGCGGGACCTGTACTGTTGCGGTCTCTGAACGGGGTCTTAGCGCAAGGACGCTCAAGTTCGACCAACAGCCGACGAGCCATCCGGAGACGGACCTAGGGGTCGAGAAATGGCGAAAGAGAGAAAATTTGTGGGAGGTGATGGCTCAGCAGAGGGAATGGCCACTGCGTTTTTAGAGCCGCTGGAGGGCTTTCGGTTAGGATTTATTTCACTGCTTGCCGCGCTGATTGGAATTCTTGCCGGGCTGATCGCATACGTCTTGTACGACTTGATCGGGCTTTTCACGAATCTTGCTTATTACCACGAATGGTCATTTCATTTCCGGAGTCCCGAAAACACTCACCTCGGCCTGTGGATCATCGTGACGCCTGTAATCGGCGGATTGATCGTGGGATTCATGGCCAAGTACGGCTCGGAAAAAATCAAGGGACATGGGATTCCTGAGGCGATGGAAGCGGTATTGACTTCGCGCAGCCGAATCGAAGCGAAAGTGGCGATTCTGAAGCCGCTTTCGGCGGCGATTGCGATTGGAACGGGCGGCCCGTTCGGCGCGGAGGGCCCCATCATTCAGACGGGCGGTGCGTTTGGTTCGTTGGTGGGCCAATTTATTTCCACGACGGCCGCCGAGCGCAAGGTGCTGCTCGCGTGCGGCGCTGGGGCGGGAATGGCAGCGACGTTCAACACGCCGATTGCGGGCGTGATTCTCGCGATCGAACTGTTGCTCTTCGAATTTCGGTCGCGCTCGTTTATCCCGCTGGTGATTGCGTGCACGCTCGCGACAAGCGTTCGCTCAGTTCTGCTGGGACAGAAGTCGATGTTTTCGATGGGCAACGTGAATTTCGATGCGCTGCGCGGTTTGCCTTTCTACGTTCTATTGGGCGCTCTATCCGGAATCGCAGCGATCGGATTTACGAAATTGCTGTACTGGGTGGAAGACCAATTCGATCGCATGCCGATTGACGATTTATGGCATCCGGCGATTGGGGCGCTGGGTCTTGGAATTATCGGATACTTCGTGCCGCGCGTGCTGGGCGTGGGCTACGACACGATCTCAGACATCCTCAACAATAATCTGGCATTGAAACTACTGCTGCTGGTGGCGGTGTTCAAAGCGCTGGCGCTGGTGATCTCGCTGGGCTCCGGGACGTCCGGGGGGTTGCTCGCACCGATGTTCATGTCGAGCGCGGCGATGGGCGGGGCGTTTGCGATTGTGGTGAACATGATTTTTCCATCCGCACATCTTTCGCCGGGTGCATATGCGCTGGTAGCGATGGCGGCGGTGTTCGGCGCGGCGTCGCGCGCAACGTTTGCGTTCATTGTTTTCGCGTTTGAAATCACGCGCGACTACAACGCGATACTGCCGCTGATGCTCGGCTGCGTGATCGCGGACATGATCGCGCTGCGTTACCTGCCGAGTTCGATCATGACGAAGAAACTGGCGCGCCGTGGGCTTTCGGTGCCGGAGTTTTACGAAGCGGGCGTGCTGAACGTGGTGCGAGTGAGCGAAGTGATGCGAAAAGATGTGCAAGCGATTCCTCCCGAAATGACGGTGGGAGAAATGGCCGAGCGAATGGCGCAGCGCGAGGCGGGATACGACATCACGGAAGGGTTGCCAATCGCAAGTGATGACGGACGGCTTGTGGGAATTGTGACGCAGGGAGATTTGTTGCGCGCGCTCGAAGAGGATCCCGCGGGGCGAATGGCGGTGAGTGAAGCGGGAACACTGAACCCGGTTGTTGCGTTCCCCGATGAGCTCGTTTACGAAGCGCTATTCAGGATGCTGAAGCGCGATATCGGCCGGCTGCCGGTGGTGAGCCGGGAAGAGCCGGAGCGAATGGTCGGATACTTGAATCGAACGAGCATTTTGAGCGCTTGGACGCGGCAGATGCATGAAGAGGGTGTGCGCGAGCATGGGTGGTTTCGGAAGTTTCGCGGAGGTCTGAAGAGTCCGGCGATAGCTCGGTCGATTAAGTAGGTTGGGCTTGCATTGCATGCGATTGGGGCAAAGAGCCGGCGAAACGCACTTTGCGGCTCAGGTTTTCGACGCTCAGGACGAGCCGGCGTCACGGAAGTGCATCATTGCTCGTAGGAACGGGATCTTCTCAGTTCGGCTGTGCTTGCATCACAACCTACTAACTCGACGCCGGCGAACCTACCAGCCGCCGCCACCACCGCCGCCGAAGCCGCCGCCTGAGAATCCGCCCCCGCCGAAGCCTGAGCCTCCGGAGCTGCTGCGTGGAGCTGACGCCATCACGTTGCTTGCCTGGGCAGACATCACGTTGAGATCGTTGACGAACATATATGGCACGAATCCGCTGCCATAAGGCCCTGAATACCATTGGGGCGGTTGCATTGCGATACCGGCGAAGGCTGCCACCCATTTCTTTTCGCAACGTAGCGCCATCGCATAGGGCAGGAATTTCTCAAACATTTCCGGTGTTTTAACAATGC
Source organism: uncultured Acidobacteriota bacterium (assembly GCA_963721825.1). GTDB lineage: Bacteria > Acidobacteriota > Terriglobia > Acidiferrales > UBA7541 > Palsa-295. The sequence continues at coordinate 254,685 of CAVRLE010000013.1, forward strand.
GTTCGAGGCGGTCGCTTTCGACGCGTTCGAGGAACTGTTCAAAGCCGAGAACTTTTTCGAATGTGCGTGCACCGCTGAGGGTTCGCGCAGGCATGAACCAGCCGAAAATGCAGATCACCACAGCGGTAAGGATCGCCGCAATGACCCAAGTGAGATGAGCTACGCCAGTAGCGGCCCCCAGCGCTCCGCCAAAAATAAACATCATGATTCCAATCACGATGCCGGCGCCGATGTAGCTCTGGCGAACCGTGTCCGGGCGATGGAGATAGTAGCCGTCGGCCATCAGAGCATCGAAAATGCGGGTGCGGATGGCGGGCAAATGCGTATAGAAATGATTCTGCAGTTCGGAGAGCTTCACAGACGTGAGCGAACCATCGTCAAAAAGCGCGGAGAGCATTTCGAGTTCGTGCGGGCGGACGGCGCTCCACTCGGTGGGCGGCCGCTTGAGGTGGAAAATATATTCTTTGCTGTGCGTGAGGCCGAGGAGATGGCTTTCGTCCTTTTGCTCGATGGTTACGTATCCCTTCACTGCCAGGTCGACGAGCGTCGCGGTGATGTCACGCATCGCGGCTTCGTTGTCCACGAGCGTGCCACATTCACCGGGAGTGAGCTTATCGGGCGGCTCGTATTGCACGGCGACGGAGCTGCGCTCGGGGTCGCGGCCGCGCGTCCACCACAGCCACAGCATGAGGAGAAATGCGACGACGGGAATAAACAGGGGCCAATTGCTGCGAAGGAATAACGCAATTTTCGCCCCAGTGGAAGCCGGATGAACGAATCCCTTGTCCCAGCCAGCCACGACTGTGAGACCTTCGCGATACGACAGTGGATGATTGGTACTGACCTGGACGATGTTGCCGTTCGCTTCCACCTGGGCGTCGGTCGCGCGCGATCCGTAGGCGCCAGTGAAGGCGATCGCGTGCAAGCCAGTGACGCCGTCTGGCAATTCGATTTTCGCTGAAACAGTGCGGATTGGAGCGTCCCATTCGGCGCCGGTGACATTCCAGTAGAGCTCGTCGTGATCTTCGAAGAATCGAATCGCGTTGAGAACGCGATAGTGAATCAGGACGGTCTTCGTCGTGTCCTGCGCGCCGGGGACCGAGATCTTGAATTTCAGGTTGCGGGCCTCACGTTTCTGCTCATATTTCAGCGGATGGCCATCGTCATCGGTGACGGAGAGCGGTTCGAGGAGCAGCGAATAGTTGAGGTGCTGCTGCGTGTCGTATTCGACGGGAATCGTGCGATAGATTCCGTGCCAGAAACCGGTGAAGCGTGCTTCGATGATTTCTGTGACTTCGATAGTGCCATTGGGATTGACGGTGACGGTTTCATCGAAGCGTTGAATAGTGAGATCGCGCGCCTGGGTCGTTAGAGTCGCGAGAAACAGCGTGGTGATAAATGCGAGCAGGCAGAGCAGAAATCTACGGCTAGGGAGAAGCATGACGGCCGAGCGCCCTAGGATGTGGCGCCGCCGAAACTGACCTTCGGAACCTCGCGTTCAACAGGCGCGCTGATTTCGAAAAATTCGCGCGGCTTGAAATTGAACATGCCGGCGATGATGTTGGAAGGGAACTGCGCAATTTTCGTATTCAGGTCGCGGACGACGGCGTTGTAGTAGCGGCGGGCGTTCTGAATACTGTCTTCGATTTGATTGAGCGTCGCTTGGAGCTGGTTAAAGCTTTCCACGGCTCGCAACTGCGGGTACGCTTCGGCCAGCGCGAAAACCTGGCGCAGCGCTGCGGTGAGAGCGCCTTCTGCTTCGGCCTTCGCTGCGGGACCCTCGCTGCTCATTGCGCGGTTGCGGGCAGCGACGACGCCTTCCAGTGTTCCTTTTTCGTGAGCCGCATAGCCCTTCACGGTTTCAATGAGGTTGGGGATCAGGTCGTAGCGGCGCTTTAGTTGCACATCGATGTCAGACCACGCGTTGTCGCACTGGACTTTCAGACTGACGAGGCCGTTGTACATGGCCACAATGAAGAAGACCAGCAGCACTAGAATTACAGCGGCAGCGATCAGCATTGCGCGCCTCCCGGAATGGCTGGAACCGGCTTTCGGCCGCGATCCTTGCGGCTCAGGATACGGCGGGACGGAGATGGAGTAAAGCGCATAGCGTGGCGCGGGCTTTCGCGAGCATTACTATTTCGGGGGTTTGAGGCTGGGGTCGAGGCGCTCGGCCTCTTTGAATTCGGCCGCTGCCTCCTCGTCATTGAGCCACTGGAGGCAAATTGCGAGATTGTAATGCGCGCGCGCTGAATCCGGTCGGAGGCGAATGGATTCGCGATACGCATCCGCGGCAGGAGCGAACTGGCGTTTGGCGAAAAGCGCATTGCCGAGATTGAAGTAAGCGTCGGCGTTGTCCGGCTGCGAGGCGATTACTTTTCGATAGGTAGCTTCCGAAGCCTCGGCATCACCGGAATGCAAAAGCGCCGCGCCGAGGGCAATCTGCGCTTCGATTAAACCGGGCTGCACAGCGAGCGCTTTCGTGTAGCTGTCAGTCGCGCGCTTCGAGTCTTTCTGGCTCATGTAGGCATTGCCCAAATTATAGAGAGCGTGCGCATCCTTGGGATTCAGCGCGAGGCCTTTTTCGTATGCAGCGATTGCTTCAGGGAATCTCTGCTGTTCCTGGTAAGAGCTTGCGAGATTGAATTCTGCTTCGGCTTGGTCAGGCTTCAGCTCGAGGCTCTTCTGCAGGCTGGTAATGGCTTCGTCGAATTTATTTTGGCCGTGCAGCAGGTGGCCGAGTTCGAACCAGGCGTGGGCGTCCTTGGGATTATCGGCGACAACCTGGCGGTAGGCGGCAATCGCGTCATCGGTGCGGCCGGCATTCTGAAGGGCTGAAGCGTAGTTAGCTCGGACATCGGAGGCTTTCGGTTCGAGAACAAGCGCCGGCTCGAAAATCTTGATCGCGCCATCCCAATCTTTTTTCGAGGCAAGAGCGGAAGCGAGATTGTTCATCGCGTCGACGTAATTTGGCGCGAGGGCGATGGCTTTGCGGTAGGCCTCGATTGCGTCGTCGGCGTGGCCTTGGGTAAAAAGCACAACTCCCATGCCATTGTAGGCTTGCGGGAAAGTGGGCTGGAACTCGAGAGCTTTCCGATAGGCGGCGAGCGATTCGTCGAGCTTGCCCTTGTGGAAAAACGCGAGGCCCAGATTGCTTTCGGTGATCGCGTCGGTGGGCTTCAGTGCGAGGGCCTTGTTGAAATAGGCGATGGCCTCGTCATCTTCGCCCTTGGCATCGAGAGCGAGGCCGAGGTTGCTGTCGGCTTCCGGGAAGTTTGGATCGGTGGCGAGCGCCTGGCGGAACTGCTTGATGGCCTCGTCGATTTTGCCCGCTTTGTAGAATTCGAGGCCGCGATTATTGAATTCGACCGCCTGATTGTGGGTGGCGACCTGCGATTGGGACTGAAAAGGATGGGGTGACGCAGGCGAAACAATTGCGAAAAGCAGCAGAAAGCCGCCGCAAATCGACGTCGTCTTCAACCCCCGCCCTCCGAGAAGCCGCCGAAAGCATAGCACAGTCAAAAGGATGACCGGCGAAGACGCGCGAGTATCGCTAGTGTTAAGGTCTGATTTCAGTTACGCTAACGGCTCACAAGGCGCACAAGTGGAATGGACCCCTTCCAGCCACTTGGGATGCTTTTCAAAACATTCAGCGCAGCGGTATTCGGCATCGACGCATACCTCGTCGAAGTCGAGGTTGATATCGGTCCGGGCTTTCAGGGCTGTTTTAGCGTTGTCGGACTGCCCGATATCGCCGTAAAAGAGAGCCGCGAACGTATCAAGTCCGCCGTGCGAAACTGCGGTTTCGATTTTCCCTTCACTCAAATTGTTACTGTAAATCTCGCCCCCGCGGACATTCGAAAGGAAGGTTCCGCGTTCGACCTGCCGATGGCGCTTGGAGTTCTCGGCTGCCAGGGTACGTTCTTCGGCAAGATTCTCGATTCGCATGTGTTTCTGGGCGAGTTGTCTCTGGACGGAAGCGTCCGTTCCGTGCGCGGCGCGCTTTCGGCGGCGCTGGCGGCACGAGAGCGAGGCATTCAGAACGTGGTGGTTCCGGAAGCAAATGCGCGCGAGGCAGCCGTGGTGGAAGGGGTGAAAGTGTTCGCGGTGAAGTCGCTTCCGCAAGCAGTCGATTTGATGAACTCGCCGGAATCGTTTCATCCGATCGAAGTGGATACAAAGCAGATGCTCGCGGAAGCTAGCCAATATGGGGTGGACCTGCGTGATGTCCGCGGACAGCTTGCAGCGAAACGCGCGCTCGAAGTGGCGTGCGCGGGCAGCCACAACATTCTGCTGATCGGGCCTCCCGGGGCAGGCAAGACGATGCTTGCGAAACGGATTCCCACCGTACTGCCTCCGATGTCGCTCGAGGAGGCGATCGAAACCACGCGAATTCACAGCGTGGCGGGAATTCTCGAAGACAAGCGCGGATTGATCGGAACGAGGCCGTTCCGCTCGCCGCATCATACGATCAGTGACGCAGGCTTGATTGGCGGCGGTGCGATTCCACGGCCGGGAGAAGTGTCGCTGGGACATAACGGCGTGCTGTTTCTCGACGAGTTGCCCGAATTCCAGCGCAACGTGCTGGAAGTGATGCGGCAGCCGCTCGAAGACGGGTGCGTGACGATTGCGCGCGCGGCGCTCTCCGTCAGTTTCCCATCGCGTTTCATGCTCGCGGCGGCAATGAATCCGTGCCCTTGTGGATTTTTCGGCGATCCCACGCGCGAATGCCATTGCTCGCCAGTGCAAATTCAACGCTACGTGTCGAAAATTTCCGGGCCGCTGCTCGATCGCATCGACATTCACATCGAAGTTCCGGCGGTGAAGTACAAAGAGCTTCGCGGGAATGCGGAGGTGGAATGTTCAGGCGCGGTGCGAGAACGTGTCTTGCGCGCGCGGGAAGTGCAACTGGATCGCTACCGTGTCGAAAAAGGTTTGTATGCGAATTCGCAGATGCCTTCGCGCTTGCTCAGGAAGCACTGCGCGATTTCGGCAGACGGCGAAAAGCTGCTCGAAACGGCCATCCAGCGGCTCGGCCTATCGGCGCGTGCTCATGATCGTATCTTGAAGGTATCACGCACGATCGCGGATCTCGAGGGCGCCGAGTGCATCCAACCCAAGCATTTAAGCGAAGCGATTCAGCATCGCACCCTGGACCGAACGTATTGGGCATAGAGCAGTTTAGAGGGGAAATAGGTTCGACCGATTGTGCTTCAATAGTAGGTTGTGGTGATGCACGGGCGCGACGGATTGACTTGTGCGCGCGCGGTGTGTTACGCATACTGCTCTTTTAAGGTGCCCCTCGGCGTCGGATGGCGGCCAAAACCCAACGAATCGAGATTACGCTGGAGACGCTGCTCGAGAGCGTGGATCTCGCCGAAGTGATTGTGATGCGCATCGCGGAAGCCGCAGGTTTCACCGAAGAAGACATTCACAAAATGGGAATGGCCGTCCGCGAGGGCGTAATCAACGCATATAACTACGGAAATCAGCAGATTCGCGACAAAAAGATTTTCATGACGGTGGAGCTCGAACCCGACAAGATGATCGTCCGCGTCCTCGATCAAGGCAAGGGATTCGAACTCACCGAGGTGCCCGATCCGTTGGCCGAAGAGAATCTGTTGCGTACCTCGGGGCGCGGCCTGTTTCTGATGCGCGCGTTCATGGACGAATTCAACGTGCACACCGCCCCCGGAGGCGGTGCTGAGCTGGTGATGGTGAAGAAACTCCCCGAACCGGTTTCCGGCAACGGAAGCTGAGAACCGGAGTAGAATTAAAGCAACGAGGTTCTACCGTGGCCCTACAAGGCACTTGCCGTGAGATTAATGACGTAGCAATCATAGACTTCAGCGGAAAGATCACTTTGGGCGAGGGCAGCTCCACACTTCGCCGCACCATTAAAGAATTGATCGACAAGGGCCACCGCAAAATCGTTCTCAATCTCTACGACGTGGACTACATCGATAGCTCGGGAATCGGCGAGCTCGTCAGCGGCTATACCACGGTGCGTAATGCGGAAGGCGAGCTGAAGCTTCTTCACCTGACGAAACGCGTGCACGATCTGCTGCAGATCACCCGGCTGTTCACGGTTTTTGACGTGCAGTCCGACGAAGACACCGCGCTACGTAGCTTCCGCTAGGCTGTAATCGCCCGCTCAACACGCAGGCTGCGAAGAATACGCGAGGGTCTTTGTGATACCATTCTTTTTCCGGAATTCAGCGAGTTAAGGAGCGGCTTTGGCGCATATTTCGCGGAAAGAACTGAAGAAAGATGAACTGCGCGACACACTGGCGCAGGGAGCCGAAGCGGTGCTCTCCCATCAGAGTCTCACGCTCTACATCGTGATAGCGGCGGCAGTGATTGCGCTAGGCTTTTTTGGCTGGCGGTCCTATACCGAGCGGCAAACGGTGAAAGCTGCCGCGGCTTATAACGACGCGATGAAGGTTTTTCAAGCGCGAGTGCGGGCGCCGGGCGAGCCACAGGAACCGAACGAAGTGAGCTACGTCGATGAGAAAAACAAATACACCGACGCGGCCAAGAAATTTCAGGATGTGGCGACGAAGTACCCGCATACGCGGCCGGGGCAGCTCTCGGCTTACTACGCCGCGCTCAGCCTCGAAAAGCTGAGCAAGAATGACGATGCCAAGAAATGGCTCAAAGGCCTCGCGGACGGCGATTCCGATTTCGCGAGAATGGCAAAATTCGAGTTGGCGCAATTGGCAGATCGCAATGGCCAGGGCGACGAAGCCGTGAGCCTCTTTCAGCAATTGATCGCTAAGCCCGGCGTGCTCGTTCCGAAGCCGGTGGTGATGTTGGCGCTTGCCGAGCACTACAGCCAGAAGAATCCCGCCGAAGCAGCCAAGCTTTACGCGCAGATTAAGTCCGAGTATCCGGACACTCCGATTGCAAATGAAGCGGACCAGGAACTGGCGCTACTTCCCGGCAAGTCTTAATCGATCTCCCGGCTGACCCAGGCCCCCGCGTTCTTTCACAACCCAACCTGACACGCTAAACTGTGCGTAATGCAGCTTGCTCCTTATGCGATGGATGTGGGCCGCTCGCGCGGGCGGCGCTACCCGGAGACGTCGCATTCCTATCGCAACGATTACGCGCGCGATCGCGATCGCGTTGTCCATTCCCGAGCTTTCCGCCGGCTCGAGGCAAAGACGCAGGTTTTCACCACGCGCTTTTCCGATCATTTTCGCAATCGCCTCACGCACACACTGGAAGTTACGCAGATCGCTCGCACAGTGGCCGGTGCGCTGGCACTGAATACAGATCTCACCGAAGCGCTGGCACTGGTCCACGATATCGGACATCCGCCCTTCGGCCATGCGGGCGAAAAGCAACTCGACAAACGAATGCGCGAGCACGGCGGCCGGTTCAACCACAATCTGCACGCACTGCGCATCGTTGAGCAGTTCGAACAGCGCTACCTGGATCATCCCGGCCTGAATCTCACTTTCGAGGTGCGCGAAGGCATCATCAAACACTCGCGAGATTATTCTGCGGCGGAATTCCCGGAGCTGGCGGAATATCTACTCGAAGAGAGGCCTCCCCTCGAAGCCCAGCTCATCGATCTTGTGGACGAGATCGCCTACAACACAGCCGATCTCGATGACGGTTTTGAAGCGCGCCTGCTCGATCTCGATCAACTACGCGGGGAAGTGCCGGTCTTCGAAGCGGCCTATCGCGAGGTGGACCGCACACATCCAAACGGATTGCAGAAACTGAAATTCAATGAGGCTTTGAAGCGCGTGCTCGACCGGCTCGCCACGGATCTAATCGAGCACACGCGCTCGCAATTAGAAGAAAACGGCGCGAAATCCGTGGACGACATACGCCGCTTGCCGAAGCGCCTCGTATCGTTCTCTCCACAAGTAGCTGAACAGAATGGACGCTTGAAGCGATTCCTTTTCTCACACCTCTACTCTCACCCCGCCATCGCAGACGACCGCAGCCGCTCCATTGCGGCACTTGACGAGCTGTTCCGGTTCTTCTTGGAACATCCTGAGCGCTTGCCGCAGCACTATGCGCGCCTGGCAAAAGAAGAACCGCCGCATGTCGTTGTATGCGACTACGTTGCCGGCATGACGGACCACTTCCTGCTACGCCAATGCCACGAACTCCTTGGTACTCCAATCACGTCCGCCACGCCCGCTCCGTAAGCCCAGAGCAAGAGCGTCATTGTCCGTTACGCATCAAACTTAGAATCTTCCACAGGGGGCTTCCTTGACATCGTGCCTGCCGGACATATAATGGAATTTCGCTGCATTTTTGCGGGGAAAACGATGTTTTTGGACGTTAACGAACTCGCCCTCCGTAAGACCCGAATCCGCAAGAGCTATTCACCGGGTACGCTTGATTTTCACTCCGGGGAGTTCCGACAGGTGGAGCCGCTCGAGGTGCGAGCGACGGCCGAGTTGGTGGAAGGGCAGATCCGAGCCTACGGTAACTTACACACTCGTGTGGAGTTAGTGTGCGCCCGATGCCTGGACACGGTGGTGGAAGAAATCAGCCGTGACTTCGATCTGTACTACCGGCCGATGACCTCGATTGCAGCCGACGATGAATTTCACCTGAATCTCGACGATACCGAAATCGCGTTCTTCGAGGGCGACGGGCTTTTTCTCGCCGACGTGCTGGCTGAGCAAGTGAATCTCGCGATTCCCATGAAGATCATCTGCCGCAGCGATTGCCGCGGCCTTTGCCCGCACTGTGGCGCCAACCTCAACAACGAGGAATGCCGCTGCGAAAAGCACGGGTCTGATCCCAGGCTTGCGCCCCTCGCCCGCCTCAAGCAGGACTGGTTCAAAAAGCAATAAAACGCTACACTATCACTTTCCATTTTGGGCCGCCTTTGGTCGCGGCCTGCCAAGAGGAGTTGTAATGCCGAATCCGAAACGACGTCATTCGAAGCGGCGCACGAGCAATCGGCGCGCACACGATTATCTGCACAAGCTGCCGCTCACGGAGTGTCCGAACTGCCACGAAAAGAAGTTGCCCCATCATCTGTGCCGCGCCTGCGGTTATTACAAAGGCCGTGAAGTGATTGACACTAAGAGCAAGACAGCCTAAGTTTCCCTCGCCTGTATTTCCAAGCTGGCACATTGATGACTACCATCGCTCTGGATGCAATGGGAGGAGACCACGCGCCTCGCGCGGAAGTGGAAGGCGCGGTACTGGCCGCGCGCGAGTTAGGAACGCGGATTTTTCTGGTAGGCATTGAGGCCACCTTAAAACAGGAATTGGGCCGTCACCGGCATCGCGGGCTGCCAATCGAGATCGTCAACGCCACGGAAGTGGTGACGATGAGCGACTCTCCGGCGCATGCGTTCCGCCGGAAGAAAGACAGCTCCTTGCACGTGGCCGCAAGGCTTGTGCGCGACGGCAAAGCGGATGCTCTAGTCAGCACGGGCAATACGGGTGCGGTGATGACCGTAGCGCGATTCGTGCTGGGAACGCTGCCATCGGTGGATCGTCCGGCGCTGGCGGGCGCGTTTCCGAACATGAAGGAAAAGTTCTGCGTGATTCTGGATGTGGGCGCGAACGTTGACTCAAAGGCGGAGCAGATCGCACAGTTTGCGGTGATGGGCGAGATTTATCATCGCACCATTTTTGGCACCAAGCGCCCGCGCGTGGCGTTGCTATCGATTGGCGAAGAAGAGATAAAGGGCAATGAAGTGACGCGTGAAACGTTCAATATTTTGAAGCAGTCGACACTCCACTTCACGGGGAACGTCGAGGGGCGCGACGTGTTTCGCGGCGATGTGGACGTGATCGTCTGTGACGGTTTCATCGGGAATATCGCGCTGAAGATCAGCGAAGGTTTGGTCGAGTACATCGGAGGCACGCTGAAGAAAGCGATCAAGAGCAGCCTCAAATCTCAAATTGGCTATGCGCTTTCAAAAGAAGCGTTCGACGATTTCCGCAGCCGCACGAACTACTCGGAAGTGGGTGGTGCGCCGCTGCTCGGCGTTCGAGGGATTACCGTGATTGGCCACGGGCGTTCAAATCCTGTCACCATCAAGAATGCGATGCGCGTCGCCGCCGAGCTTTACCGCAATCGCGTCAACGAGAAAATCGATCAGGAGCTTTCCGCAGTCGTTACCGCCGCCAACGTTGCGCGCGGTTGAGGACTGCGGACACCGCACGACATGGGTAAACTTGCATTTCTATTTCCCGGACAGGCGTCGCAATATCCCGGCATGGGACGCGACCTCGCCGAAAAATATCCGGAATCGCGCGCCGTCTTCGACGAGGCGGATGCCGCGCTGGGCTTTTCGCTCTTCAAGCTCTGCTGCGAAGGCACTGAAGAAGCGCTGAAGCAGACGGAAAACACGCAGCCCGCCATTCTGACCGTCTCCATTGCGGCCTACCGCGCGCTCGAGAAGCGCGGCGTCACGCCCGATTTCGCAGCGGGGCATAGCCTTGGCGAATATTCCGCGGTGGTCGCTGCGGGCGGACTCGATTTTCCGGCTGCAGTGAAAATCGTGCGTGGCCGTGGGCGCTACATGCAGGAAGCAGTGCCGGCCGGCGAAGGTGCGATGGCTGCGATCCTCGGCCTGCCGCCGTCGGAAGTGGCTGAAGTCTGCAAGAAGGCCGCGAATCACGAGGTTGTATCGCCCGCGAACTTGAATTCGCCCGAACAAACCGTGATTTCAGGAAGCGCCGCGGCCGTGAAGCGAGCCGTTGAAATTGCGTCGCAGAGCGGCGCAAAGCGAGCGGTGATGCTTCCCGTTTCCGCTCCGTTTCATTGCGCGATGATGGCTCCCGCGCAGGAGCGGCTCGAAGCGGACCTCCGCGCCGCGACATTCCACGCACTCAAGTTTCCGGTGATCACCAACGTAGATGCAGAAGCTGTCACAACGGGTGATGAAGCGCGCGACGCGCTGATTCGCCAGGTGACACATCCAGTCCGCTGGCTCGATTCAATTCACGAAATGATCGAGGCGGGCGTCACGGTTTTTGTCGAGGTCGGGCCAGGGAAAGTCCTCAGCGGCCTTTTGCGCCAGATCGATCGCTCTATTCGTGCTTTCAACGTCGAGGATTCAGCCAGCCTCGAAGCCGCGATCGAAAAAATCGCGCACGCCCGCGCGGAAGCGGCAGAAGGGTAAGCCGACCGGATGTTTTCACTCAAAGATAAAGTAGCCCTCGTCACCGGTGCGTCGCAAGGAATCGGACGGGCCACCGCCCTGTCGCTGGCCGAGGCAGGTTCGAAGGTTGGCGTGGCGGCGAGAAGTGCTGACAAGCTGGCTTCGCTCGTTGCGGAGATCGAAGCCGCGGGTGGCACAGCGTTGGCCGTGCCGATGGACGTCGCTGACGCGGCACAGGTGAAGGCAGGTTTTCAGCAGGTTCTCGCGAAATTCGGCCGGCTCGATATTCTCGTCAACAATGCGGCGATCACCCGCGACACGCTCGCCCTTCGCATGAAACTTGAAGACTGGGACGCAGTATTGCGAACGAATCTAACCGGCGCGCACCTGTGCATTCAGCAAGCGCTGGGCGCGATGCTGAAGCAACGCTCAGGCCGCATCATCAATCTTTCATCGGTCGTCGCGCAGACTGGCAATGCCGGCCAGGCAAACTACGTCGCGTCGAAAGCGGGCCTGATTGGCCTTACGCGCGCGATTGCTGTCGAAGTAGCGTCGCGCAACATCACCGTGAACGCCGTCGCGCCGGGATTTATTGCCACACCGATGACCGACGTCCTGTCGCAAGAAATCAAAGACAAAATGAAAGCGATGATTCCGCTCGGGCGCTTTGGCTCGGATAAAGATATCGCCGCCGCGATCGTCTTCCTCGCAAGCGACGAGGCAAGCTACATCACCGGACACGTGCTGGAAGTAAATGGCGGCTTGCACATGGGCTAGGGCACGCGTCAGCGTGTACTTTGCAGTTATGCGTAAGCGGTGGAAAATAGAGTTCAGGTCCCACAAAGGTTGACCCCAGCATTGGGCCGCGCATAGAATGGGCGGTACATTTTTGGGCGCTGCCCCGGCCGTCGTGGCGGCTCAAGGGCGAGATACTACTACCGATACCGGAGGAAAAATCAGAATGGCCAGCGTCGAAGAACGCGTGAAGCAGATTATTGTCGAGCAGCTCGGTGTGGACGAAGGCGAAGTCACTCCGACGGCCTCGTTTGTGGACGACCTGGGCGCCGATTCGCTCGACACAGTCGAGCTGGTCATGGCTTTCGAGGAATCATTCGGCATCGAGATCCCGGACGAAGACGCCGAAAAAATCGCCACGGTAAAAGACGCCGTTGACTACATCGAGAAGCACGCCAAGGCTAGTAAGTAGTCCGCCCGGCCGTCCCATTCCGAACAGGAGAATGCAGGTTTGAACCGCCGAGTTGTCGTGACGGGCGTAGGGCTGGTCTGCGGGTGCGGCATTGGGACCGATGAGGTCTGGCGCAACCTGCTGGCCGGCAAAAGTGGTATCGGCCCAATTACCCATTTTGACGCAACCGCTTTTGACTGCCGCATCGCCGGTGAAGTCCGCAATTTCGATCCGCTCGTCTGGGTAGAGAAAAAGGAACTGAAAAAAATGGGCCGGTTCATTCAACTGGCTCTCGCGGCTTCCGAATTTGCGATGCAGATGGCGCGCCTCGAATTGAAGCCGGAAACTGCGGATGCTGCCGGCGTCTATATCGCCTCCGGTATCGGCGGATTCGACGTGATCGAACGCGAGCATTCGAAATATCTGCAGGGCGGACCCAGCAAGATTTCTCCCTTTTTCATTCCCGCTTCGATCGTCAATCTGGCGTCCGGGCATGTGTCGATTCGTTATGGCGCAAAAGGCCCCAATAGCGCGACGGCCACTGCGTGCTCGGCCTCCGCGCATTCGATTGGCGATGCCTACAAGATCATCCAGCGCGGCGCCGCCGACGTAATGATTGCAGGTGGCTCGGAAGCGGCGATAACTCCGATGGGCGTGGGCGGCTTTGCCGCCATGCGCGCGCTTTCCACGCGCAACGACGAACCCGAGCGCGCCAGCCGTCCATTCGATGCGCAGCGCGACGGCTTCATCGTGGGCGAAGGCGCGGGCGTGCTGATTCTCGAATCGCTCGAATTCGCGCAAAAGCGTGGAGCGCCGATCTTCGCGGAGATTGTCGGCTACGGAATGTCCGGCGACGCGTATCACATCACGCAACCGGCCGAAGGCGGCGATGGCGGCTACCGCGTCACCATGGCCGCGTTGAAGGATGCGAAGATTTCAGCGGATGATGTGAGCTACGTGAATGCTCACGGCACTTCGACCCCAATCGGCGACGCAATTGAAACCACTGCGTTGAAGCGCGTCTTCGGCGAACGCGCAAAAAAGGTTCCCATCAGCTCGACGAAATCTATGACCGGCCATTTGCTCGGCGGCGCAGGAGGTCTTGAAGCCGGCATCAGCGTTCTAGCGTTGCGCGATCAGATTCTGCCGCCCACAGTGAACTACGAGAATCCCGATCCGGAGTGCGATCTGGACTACGTCCCCAATCAAGCGCGCAAAACGGCCGTCGAGTATGCGCTCTCGAATTCGTTCGGCTTCGGCGGCACAAACGCATCCCTGATTTTTAAGCGTTGGAATGAAAAGTAATGTAGCTCAGGTCTTTAGACCTGAAGCTTCTGCGCGCTGGCAAGCCCGCGTTTGAAAGAGGCACAATGAAAATCGGAGTTTGCGTCAAACAAGTTCCCGCCAAAGATGCCCCTCTCGCCATCGTCGAAGGCGGCGCGTGGATTCGCGAATCCGACATCGGATTCGAAACCAACGAGCCCGATAGCTACGCCCTCGAAGAAGCGCTGCGCCTGAAAGAAAAACACGGCGGCGAGGTGGTCGCGATTTCGATGGGCCCCGAGCGCGCCAAGCAAACAATCAAAGAAGCGCTAGCGAAAGGCGCCGATCGGGGCATTCACGTGTCCGACGATCAATTCTACAAGCTCGATCCGCTCGGCTCCGCCCGCTCGATGGCCGCCGCGCTCAAAGCAGAAAATTTCGACCTAATCCTCACCGGCCTCCAAAGTGATGACCAGGGATTCGGACAGACCGGCGTCCTCCTCGCCGAATTGCTGGGCCGCCCGCATGCCACGATCATCATGGCGATCGAAGTGATCGACTCGCGCATGAAACTAAAACGCGAACTCGAAGCAGGCTGGTTCCAATGGGTCGAGTTGCCCCTTCCCGCCGTCCTTTCGATTCAATCGGGCATCAATAAGCCGCGCTATGCCACGCTGAAAGGCATCATGGCCGCAAAGAAAAAAGAAATCGCCGCAGTCCAGCGCGCGTCCCTCGGCGTGTCCGATGCTCCCACGCAGCACGTGGAACGCATCTACGTCCCACACAAAGCCAAGCAAACCGAATTCATCACCGGGCAGGCAAAGGAAATCGCAGCAAAGCTCATCGAAAAGCTCAAGCACGAAGCGCGGGTACTCTAAATGAAAATTCTCCTCATCACCGAACAGCGCGAAGGCAAGTTCAACAAAGTCAGCTTCGAGACGCTCGCCGCCGCGCAACAAATTGTCCAACACACGAAGGGCTCTCTCACCGGCCTCGTCATCGGTAAGGGAGTCGCAACGCTGGCCGACGAGCTCGCCGCCTCACAACTCGACGAAGTGCTGCTCGTCGAACACGACCTGCTCGAAAAATACACTCCGGACGGATTCTCGCTCGCCCTGCGTCAAGTAATCGAAAGCACGCAGCCTGACCTCGTCCTGTTTCCGCACACATACCAAGTTCGCGACTTCGCTCCCAAGCTCGCCGCCTCGATGGGCAAGGGAATGATTGGCGATTGCATCGGCTATCGCTACGAGAACGGCAAACTCATCTTCGTGCGCCAAATGTTTCAAGGCCGCACCGCAGCGGACGTCGTGTTCGCGGGCGATCCACCATGGATCGCATCATTTCAAGCCAGCGCATTTCGTGCCGACCTCGTCGCGAAACATGCCAGCGGAAAAGCGCCGGTGAAACCTGTCAGCGTCGACCTAAAACCCGAGCAAATCCGCACCAAGCCGCTCGAATTATTTCGCGAGGCCAAACAAGCCGTCGACTTAACGCAAGCCCCCATCCTCGTCTCCATCGGCCGCGGCATCAAAGCCCCCGAAAATATTCCCATGGCCGAAAAGCTCGCCAAGCTTCTAGGCGGCGAAATCTGCGCCTCGCGCCCGATCTGCGACGAAGGTTGGCTCCCAATGGAGCGCCAGATCGGCAGCTCCGGCCAGACAGTCGCGCCCAAGCTCTACTTCGCGCTAGGAATCAGCGGCGCCATTCAACACGTCGTAGGCATGAAGGGCTCGCGCACCATCGCCGCCATCAACAAGGACCAGAACGCCCCCATCTTCGAGGTAGCCGACTACGGAATCGTCGGCGACCTTTTCGAAATCGTCCCCGCCATCATCGAGGAACTCGAAAAAACGAAGTAACCACCGCCGCGGTGTCCGCTTTCGAAATCCTCGCTCCCACATTCGGGCATCAAGGCGAACGATACTCGCGGTTCCCCCCCGCAATGACCTCTCCTGGCGATACTTACCGGTGGATCTCACTGGCAATGGAAGTGCGGGGCTGAAGGAATTTGTACGCCGGGGTGTATTTTCGCCTCGCCAAGCAGGAAGCCGTGTGAGGAAGGAGGGTCTCCGATGCAAACGCTGCTGCAGGATTTGAAGTATGGCGCACGAATGCTCGCGCGAGCGCCTGGCTTCACGGCCGTTGCAGTTCTCACCCTCGCCCTCGGCATCGGCGCAAACACGGCCATATTCAGCGTCGTAAGAGCCGTCCTCTTGCATTCGCTCCCATTCAAAAATGCCGACCGCCTGGTTGTGCTTCACGAAGATGTGAAAGACCACGGCGCGGAGTCGGTAGCCTTCGCGAATTTTCAGGACTGGCAACAACAGAATCACGTGTTCAGTCAGATGGCCGCATACAGCGACGCCGAGTTCATCGTCAGCGGCGATACGAGTTCTGAACGCATTTACGGTGAAGAAGTAACGAACGGCTATTTCGAAATGCTTGGTGTCCCTGCTGAAAAAGGGCGCATCTTCCTTCCCGAAGAGAATCAGACGCCAATGAAGGACATGGTCGCGATGATCGGCGAAGGCTTATGGCAACGCCGTTTCGGTTCTGACCCCGGCATCGTAGGCAAGACGATCACCCTGAATAACGCGAAATTCACAATCGTCGGCGTGCTGCCAAAAGGGTTTCTCGGATTTTCGGATCAGTCTGAAGTTTGGATTCCGGTTATGGCCCGCGATGCCGCATGGCCTGCATCCTCAAAATTTGATTTCCTCCATAATCGTGGCGTCCATTGGCTCAGAGGAATTGCGACTCTGAAACCGGAAGTGTCAATCGCGCAGGCGCAGACGGAAATGAGCACCATCGCCGGCCGCCTCGCTGCCGAGTATCCCGAAGAAAATCGCGATCGCGGCGCGGTCGTAAAGTTTGCCAAAGAGGAATTCACCGGCTCGTTCCGCTCACCGCTTTATATTCTGCTGGCGGCAGTTGGATTCGTTTTATTGATCGGCTGCGCCAATGTCGCAAATCTCGTGCTCAGCCGCACTGTCTCTCGTGAACGTGAAATGGCCAT
The DNA here is from genome assembly GCA_963721825.1 of uncultured Acidobacteriota bacterium. Classification (GTDB taxonomy): domain Bacteria; phylum Acidobacteriota; class Terriglobia; order Acidiferrales; family UBA7541; genus Palsa-295. The sequence goes on from CAVRLE010000013.1 coordinate 271,249, forward strand.
TCGGCTTACCCTCGGAGCAGGCCGCTCCCGTCTCATCCGCCAATTCGTTACAGAGGGTTTGCTGCTTTCAACGGTCGGGGCCCTTCTTGGATTTGTCCTCGCAGAATGGGGATTGAATCTGTTGGTCGCAGCTTTGCCGGTTACGTTTCCGACATTTACGCACGTGCGGCTCGACGCCGGAGTCCTCATTTTTACCTGTTCACTGATGGTTGCCGCCGGCGTTTTGATCGGGTTGCTTCCTGCGCTGACGGCTGGTCGAGATGATCTCACCGAAACACTCAAGGAGGGTACCAAAGGGAGCGCTGGTCTTCGCGGCAGCAGAATCGGCTCTACGCTGGTCATTTCTGAGATTGCGCTCGCAGTCGTGCTTCTCGCGGGTGCAGGGTTGCTACTGAAAAGTTTCGATCGACTCCTGAATGCAAATCCCGGTTTCCGACCCGACCAGTTGCTAACGATGCGTTTCTACGTTCCCGCTCACGATTACAAGGGCGATGAGCGCAATCGTTTCGGCCCCGCGCTCGCGCAACAAATCGCAACGGTTCCTGGCGTGGAATCCGCTGCCGTTACCTTCATCGACCCGTTCGTCTGGGGCGGTTTTTCGCGTGGCTTCACTCTCGAGAATCATTCGGTTCCCTCCGCCGCCGAAGAGGACTCCACCACTTACCAGGAAATCGGCTCGAACTATTTTCGAACGATGGGTATCCCGATTCTCTCCGGACGTGATTTCACGATGGCTGACGGCCTCGATAAGCCCCGCGTCTTGATAATCAGCGAGGCTTTCGGCCGAAAATTCTATCCAGGCGAAAACCCGATCGGGAAACGCATTAAGTACGGTTCTGCCGATTCGAAAAACCCTTGGATGGAAATCGTCGGTGTGGTCGGCAACATCAAGTTCAAGTCATTGCGCCAGAACGCCGACGCCCAGCCCGTCTTTTATGGCCCACTGCTGCAGAGCGAAGTAATCATCAATATGAGCGTTATCGTGCGCACTCGCTCCGCTCCTGAATCGATGATCGATACGCTTCGGACGGCAATTCAAAAAATCGATCCGGACGTGCCTGTGTACAACATCGCGACGATATCGCAACGCATGCGCGAAGATACGGCCGAGACTCGCTCATATACCCTGTTGCTGGCGCTCTTCGCTACGCTCGCTCTCGTGCTCGCGGCTATCGGCATCTACGGTGTGATGGCGTACGCGGTGACGCAGCGAACGCACGAAATCGGTATACGCCTCGCGCTTGGTGCCCAGCGGAACACAGTGTTCCGTCTGGTTGTAGGGCGTGGACTGTGGATGGTGCTCGTGGGTGTCGCCGCGGGGCTCGTCGGCGCGCTCGCGTTGACCCGCATCCTGTCCGGCCTTCTCTTCGAAGTGGCGCCCACGGACCCATTCGTACTCGCCGTCACGTCGCTGGTGCTCGCCGCAGTCGCGATGCTCGCATGTTATCTGCCGGCTCGCAGGGCAATGCGCGTCGATCCGATAGTCGCGTTGCGCTACGAATAAATTCGCGAGGCTCGTCAAGTTCTGTCTATCGAAACCGCGAATCCACAGTCTAAGAAATCGGCGCAATTTCGTTCGGAGAACATGTCGATGCAAACGCTGCTTCAGGATTTGAAGTATGGCCTGCGAATGCTTGCAAAATCGCCGGGTTTCACGATCGTCGCGGTGCTCACCCTTGCGCTTGGCATCGGCGCCAGCACTGCGGTCTTCAGCATCGTCAACGCTGTGCTGCTCAAGCCGCTCCCGTATCCGCACGCCGAGCGCATCGTCTTTCCCTGGCGCCAGACGCCGCCCGGCATCGACCTCGGCTACAACGAAATTCCCTGGGGCGCGCGTACATTTCAGGATTTTCAGCGCGACGCGAAGGGTTTCCAGGATGTCGGCATATTCGAAGCCGCCGGATTTAATCTCACGGGCACGGGCGATCCGGTTCGCATTGATGGTGTCCGCGCCTCTGCCGGATTTTTCCGCACGATGGGAGTTGCGCCGCTTCTCGGCCGCACGTTTCTAGATGAAGAAGACCACCCAGGACATGACCGCGAAGTGATCCTCGGCTACGGCCTGTGGCAAAGAAAATTCGGCGGCGATCCCGGCGTTGTCGGCCGCACTCTCGAATTGAACGGCGAGTCCTACGCCGTCGTCGGCGTGATGCCCAATGGCTTCGCGTTTCCTCGTGGCGAAGAGATGCCCGGCAGTTTTCAATTCCCGCGCCTGCCGGAAATGTGGGTCCCCGCGATCACAGATATTCCGGCAGAATCCACCGCCCCGGACGAGTTCGCAGTCATCGCACGCCTCAAGCCCGGCGTCTCCGTCGGCCAATCCCAGTCGGAAGTCAACGTACTGGCGAAGGAATGGGAAAAGATTCCGCAGGGCGCTGGCTGGTTTAACTCCAAAATCACGCCTCTCGCCTCGCAAGTTGTCGGCGATACGCGCCGCCCACTGCTGCTTCTTCTCGGTGCCGTCGGGGTGGTCCTTCTCATCGCCTGCGCGAACGTTGCCAATCTTCTCCTCGCGCGCTCGCTAGGGCGTCGCAGGGAATTCACGCTTCGTGCCGCGCTCGGTGCCGCGCAAGACAGGCTCATTCGCCAGCTTCTCACGGAGAGCGTGCTCCTCGCTTTCCTTGGCGGGGTCGCCGGACTTCTTTTCGGCCAGCTTGCGATTCATTTCGTAAAAACTTTCGGCCCGCTGAATATTCCCCGTCTCCATGAAATCCGGCTCGATCCGGGCGTGTTTGCGTTCACGCTTGCCATCACTCTTCTCACCGGCCTGCTTTTTGGTCTTGCTCCGGCGCTCGGCGCCACGCGCGAAAATCTCGTCGAAACTCTAAAAGAAGGCGGGCAGCGCTCCGGCTCCGGACCGGCTCGCCAGAAAATTCGCAGCGCCTTGCTCGTCTCCGAAGTTGCCCTCGCGCTCGTTCTAGTCATCGCCGCCGGCCTGCTCGTCCGCACATTTTTCCACCTGCTCAAAGTCGATCCCGGCTTCAATACCACCCGCGTCCTCATGTTCGAACTTACCCTTCCCGGCGCGCGCTATCCGGACAAAGACAGCCTTGCAGGCGTCTATCGGAAGGTCCTCAACCACCTGAACGACATTCCCGGCGTCCAGGCCGCCGGCCTCGGTAGCCCCATGCCGATGAGCGGCGGACAAGAGTCCTCCGCATTCGCAATCCCCGGCCGCACTTTCGACACAAGCTCCGGCCGCAATCCGATTGCGTCTTACACGATCGCCTCGCCCGGTTACTTCGCCGCGATCGGCACGCCCATTCTCCGCGGCCGTCCTTTTCTCGACTCCGACACCGCCGATTCGCAACCCGTCGCAATCATTAGCAAGACTCTCGCGGATCAGTTCTACCCGGGCGAAGACCCCATCGGCAAATCAATCAAGCTTCCCCCAGCCAAATTCCCCGCGCTGACCATCGTCGGAATCGCCGCAGATGTAAAGCACTTCACCGTGCGCGAATCCACCGGCCCCGAGTTCTACGTCGTCTACACGCAAAAGCCGTATCCCGACATGCTCACTATGCAAGTCGCGCTGCGTACGCAAGCCGACCCCCGTGCCATCATCGGCAGCGCCCGCGAAGCGATTCGTTCCGTGGATCGCACGCTGCCCATCGCCAAAGTGTCCACCCTGGCAAGCCTCGTCGACGACTCCATGACCCAACCTCGCTTCTCGATGCTGCTCCTCGCGGTATTCGCCGCCCTTGCGCTGCTGCTCGCCTCAATTGGAATCTACGGCGTGATTTCCTATGCCGTCGCGCAACGCACCCAGGAATTTGGCATCCGCCTCGCCCTCGGCGCCCAGCCGCACAACGTGTTTTCGATGGTGCTCGGTCACGGCGCCCGCCTTGCGCTGCTCGGTGTGGTACTAGGGTTCATCGCCGCGTTTGCAGTAACACGATTGATGACGAGCCTTCTCTTTGGCGTTCAGCCCACTGATCCCATTACATTTATCGCCGTGCCCGCTTTGCTGATGGGCGTCGCTCTGCTCGCCTGCTACATTCCCGCTCGACGCGCAACCCGCGTCGATCCCATCATCGCGCTGCGCTACGAGTAGGCGTTCAGCGGGACCACCCCTGCTTCCGCAGTATCGGCTCCGCCCCCCCCTGCGAAATGCATGTTGCATGCGCAACATTGATATGTTGTAATGACAACATGGAGGCAGTGATGACCCACATCCTCGACGCGATTTTCCAAAGAAGAGCTGTGAAAGTTTTTGACCCCGTGGAAATTCCACCTGAAATCCGCGAACAGATCCTGGAAGCCGCCCGCCTGGCCCCGTCCAGCTTCAACATCCAACCCTACCGTTTCTATTGGATTGAAACCCCGGACACCCGCCGCGAAGCCGCCAGGCTGTGCATGAATCAATCCCCCGCGGCCACCGCATCGGCTCTGGTCGTAGCCGTCGCGGACCTCGGGTCATGGCAATCGACGACCCAGGCTCACCTCGAATGGATGCGCGGCGCAGGATTTTCCCTCGAGAAAATCGACGAATCCGAGCAGAAATCCAAATGGGCGAAGTGGTTTTTCATCCAGGGGTGGTGCGGCATCCTCGGAGCGCTGAAATGGGTGATCTGTCGGCTCGTGAATATGTGGACGATCCTCGGCGCTCCTCCCGTCGCCCGCCAGGGAATGTTCAAATGGGCCACGAAGAACACCTCGCTCGCTTGCGAAAACCTGATGATCGCTGCCGAAGCATTGGGGCTGAATACATGTCCGATGGAGGGGTTTGACGGCCGAAGGCTCTCGAAATTCTTGGGCCTCTCGGCACGCTACCATGAGATCGTATTGGTCATCGCGATCGGGAAAAAATCTTCGCGCCACGTGGACCAGCCGCAATGGCGACGCCCGCTCCACGCGACTGTGCAGGTTCTATGATTTCCGTCGACAAGAGACCAATTCCGCCCGACATTCTAAGAGATTCAGCGATTGCTCATATCGCTCAAGCCTACTTTTCGATCGCCAAGAGGCTTGAGCAAAAAACCGGATGCTCGGCGACACGCGGCTTCATTCTATCCACCCTGCGCGGCGGCGCAGCACTCAACCAAAATCAAATCGCGAAGCTCCTCGGTTTCGATCGCACCGTAGTGCACCGTGCCATCAAAGGAATGATCAAGGAGGGTTTGCTCACAGAGCGGAAAGCTGATTCCGGCAGAGCGCTCTTGCTTCATCTCACAGCCAAAGGAAATAAGTATCGCGAGTACTTGATCAAAGAGCGCCGCGCCGTGGATGAAAAGCTTCGCAAGCTTCTCAAACCGGACGAAATCTCAACCCTCATCCGGTTCCTCGACGCGGCCGCTGCACTCGAAATTTGAGTAGGCGCCGCAGCGCTGTGCCAGTACAACGCCAAAACTGATAGGATAACGAGCGATTCGGCCGGCATTCGTGGCGCCACGTTCGCTCGCTCCGCCCTGCCGAAACGGACCTAATGGCCAAACCCATAAAAGTTTTCCGCGAGCCGCGCTGGCCCGCATTCGTCGCGATATTCGCCACCGGACTCGTCCATCAATCCTTACCCGAACGCCTCTCCGTAGGGCCCAGCTGGGGCCTGCTCAGCATCACCATCGTCTTACTGATTCCAATGATATTTTCCTACCACCGCGGTCACTACAACGTCTCCCGCATCCTCACTTTTACTGCCACCGCCTTAATCACGGGCGCCATGATCGCTTCGCTGGCCCTTCTGATATCGGGTATTCCCAAGCACCTCGATCCGCCGCAAACACTTCTTCGCTCCGCGGTCGCCCTCTGGATCACCAACGTGATTGTCTTCGCTCTCTGGTATTGGAAACTCGACGCCGGCGGGCCGCTCGGCCGCGACAAAGCACGCGGCGATTTCGACAGCTCATTCCTGTTCCCGCAGATGCTCATCCGCGACGAGCCCGAAGAAATGTGGTCGCCGCAATTCCTCGATTATCTGTTTCTCGCCTTCAACACGAGCACTGCCTTCTCGCCCACGGACACAGCGGTCCTTTCGCGTTGGGCCAAACTAGGCATGATGGTGCAATCAATCATTTCGCTGACGATCCTAGCGTTGCTAGCAGCTCGCGCCGTAAATATTCTCTAAGCTGAGCCGCGAGAAAAAAACACGCGAGCCGTCTCTGACTAATTTGACAGTTAGTTGGATCGATGCAGGGTCAGCCCGCTCGAAAACGCCTGCTTCACATCGGGCTTTGCGAGATAGGCGATACACCAGCCCGCCGCGCCAATCACCAGCGAGTGAACAAAAATCATCGGGGCAAGCGGAACTACGGGGTATCCGATAAAAGTAAGAATGCTGATCACCGTGCACAAAATTCCAATTCCTATACAGCTGATCGCCAGAATTCGCGCCCATTCGCACAATTGCAGCACTCCCAGCGCAAGGCAACCCGCCACTCCCGCCAGCACCAAGAGCGAAAATCCTCCGGCCACTCCCATCCCCGCGATCGACGCGGAAACCGGATCGCCTCCGTCTCCGCCGCCAATCGCCATCACCGCAATAAAGAAGAAAACGCAGGAACCCACAGCGAGAATCGCAGCTCCCACAAACGTCGCGATCGCGATGATTGTCACTCCGGCAGGTCGTTTCATGCTGGGCTCGGCTAAGACTTCCTCTGATCGTCGAGCGGTAAGGCTGTACCGCCCATCGGCCCGCGAATTATGCGCTTCGGACCGGCGGCGAGACATTATACTTCTGTGAATATACGAGTACAGGCTTTCTAGTTTGATTGGTTTGAATGGCCTGAATGGCCGTGGCGCCATCGCCATGAATCTTTCTGCCCTTTTTCTTTCAGTTTCGACTACTCGCGATATTCCTCGCGACGCCCGGCCAAGCATTGCGCTAAGCGCGATCCTCGCGTCTATCGCCAATCTAATAGCCCGATTGGCGAATCTGGTAGCCCGATTGAAATGAGCAGTCATATTTATTGTCATGTAACAATTTGCGCCAAGCTTGCTTTTCGCGATCGCGATAGATAAATGATCGCGCACTTAGCGCTTTTCGGGAATACAGCGCAACCTGTAGGTCCATTCACGCCTGGCTTCCCGCGTCGAATAGTAGGACGTAGGTCGGACCAGATGTAGTAGTATCGCGCCACACGAGAAATCAACGGTAACCGCTTCCAATTCGGGGCTTCTTCAGGCCACCGCCGTAACAACGAAACGTCGCGGCGGTCTGCTCGACCAATATTTCTACTTCTTCATGTCGCTGCTGATTCCCGCAGTGGTGGTCTACGGCTTCAGCTTCACCGTGGGCAAGAGGTTGATTCACCCGGCGATTCCGCCGCCCCCGATTCTGTATCTTCATGCGGCTGTCTTTTCCGGTTGGCTGCTCTTTTTCATTCTGCAGTCCGCGCTGGTGCGCACCCACAACGTGCGATTGCATCGCCGCATCGGCTGGTTCGGAGCCGCGCTAGCGGCGCTGGTTCTCGTGGTCGGCGTCTCTACCGCCGTCACCATGGGACGCTTCAATACCTTGCAAATGCATGCCAAGAACGCGGAGTCTTTCTTGATGATTCCGCTCTTTGATATGGTCTGCTTCTCCAGCACCTTCGCGCTCGCTATTTACTGGCGGAAGAAACCGGAGTTCCATCGCCGCCTGATGTTCATCGCCACTTGCGCCTTGACCGCTGCGTCTTTCGGCCGCTTTCCGCACCGCCTGCTTTCTCACGAGTTTTTTTACGCCGGCGTCGACATCCTGATTCTCCTCGGCATCGTCCGCGACATGATCGTCAACGGCAGAGTGCACCGGATTTATTTTTACGTCCTGCCTGCGTTCATCGTCGGCCAAACAATCGTGATGTCCACCGTCATCCACAACCTGCCGTACTGGACCAGGATCGCCCACTCAATCCTCTGGTAAACAGTTTCCGCAGCTCGGCAACCCGCCTAGTAACATTTGCATCAAGTTCCCCAGAGAGTCCCAGCCTCCTTCAATGGAGGTCAGAAATGATCTGCCGGAATATCGCGTTAGCCGTATTGCTCGCCGCTACATTCACCCTTCTTTCTTGCGGCGCAACCCACAACATGCCGGGTGTAGGCATGGGCGGCAGTATGCCGGGCCAGTCACCATCTCCCTCACCCAATCCCATGCCCCCAATGTCACATCCGCGTCCGCACCCGTAAGAGGTGCGCCGCCCAGCATGCAGAATGGAGTGTCGGGCTCGTCCGGTCAGGTACCACGACGACGCCTCTCTCGTCGTGGGCCTTCTCCGATGGTTATTGCAGCTTCGCGTACTCCGCTTTTGCTTCCTTCAGGATGGGTATGCCGGGGTCAGCATCCTTCCACAGCGTGAGAAAATCTTTGTAAGCAGCGAGCGCCCGCACGCGCGCAGCATCGGCGTCCGCGCCCTGCGAGGTTTTAGCCTGCAAGGCATTCGCACGCGCCACGCCCAAACGCGCCAGCGCTCCCGTCCAGCAGTTCCACACAATGCCGCTGTGGTCGAGAATCTTCTGAAACTCGGAGGCGGCAGCGTCGCCCTGTCCGGCCGCCAGGTATGCCTCTCCGCGTACATACACAGGATAGAGGCAGGAAATATTGGCGACGAATCCAATTTGCCCCAACTCAATGCCTGAAGCAGCTTGCAGGCTATCCAAGGCCGAAGCCGGATTCTTTTTATTCAGCGCCACCTGCGCCTGAATCGCAGGCAGCCAAAGCGACCGCACCTGTGTGTCCAGCGGGTAGCGTTTTCCTAAGTCTTGTGCCAAGGACTCGGCTCGCGCTGAATCGCCCGCCATGGCAAACGCAAGCGCGGATTCGACCTCGACGCCCTGACTTGCGGGAGCGAGCTTCAAAGCCTCTGCCGCTGACTGCCGGGCTTCTGTGGCATTGCCGTAAGCCGCTTGTTGCAGAGCGGAATTCGCTTGCCAGAAAGCCCCATTTTCCTTGCTGTCAGCGCGGATGGCGGAGCCCACCGCCCGCTTGGTCAGTTCCCGCGCTTTGCCCAGATGCCCGCCGTACGCCTCGGTGTCGGATGCCAACGCAAGGCCCTCGCCCTCATATTCGGGCTTGCCCGCATACCACTGCTGCTGCTCCGCCATCGCGGCGGAGTCCGCCCCAATAAAGGCAAGAATGTAGAGAACATCGTGGAATGTGTTGTCATCCATTTTTCGCGACTGCGCATCTCGGACGATCTGACGCGTTTCGTCGAAACGTTGCAAGGTAAGGGCGAAGTTGGCAAGATTTTCGTAGAGATACATTTGATCTGGAGCGATGCGCAAGGCTTGCTTCGTGATCTCCGCAGCTTTTTCATACTGCCCCTGTGCGCCGTACACGAGGCTCAAACCGACGTACCCTCCGGTTCTCTTGGGGTAGCTCTCAATGGACTCCTGATACGTCTGCCCCGCTTTATCCAGCTCTCCGGTTACAAACACATAGTAGGAGGCCGCGATGCCCAGCCTTTCCCGCTCGCTGGCGTGTTCCCGCAATTGGAATGCCTTGGTGTAGTACTCGCTCGCCCGCCCTACCTCGGCGAGGTTACGGTAGTCGCTGCCCACTGCCAAGTAGCCCACGGCAAAATTTGGATCAAGCTCGATGGCACGTTGATTGTAAGGCAGGGCTGCGGCGGGGCCTTTCTCATTACCCGCCTTCACTCCAAGGCTGTACGCTTGCAGAGCTTCGAGCGACGACGTAGTGGCCTGTTCGAGCGGTACATCTAACTTCTGCACTGTAGCCAGCGATTCGCCCAGTTCGCCTCGCAGCTTCGATGCCGCATGGCCCAGCGTGTCCAGCACCTTCTCCTTGGAGGCCGCCGTCACCTGCTCCTCGGCCAGCGTGTCTCCGCTCCGGCAATTTACCGCCTTTAATCCCAGCACATATTGGCTGCCCAGACTGCCAATCGTTCCGGCAAGGTAGGCTTTGCTGCCCGCCCGCTGGCAAAGTTCCCGCGCGACGTCGGGCGTGAGCTTGGTATCGCGGGGGTGCGCCATCAGTTTCAATGTTGCCGCGACCTTGTTATCGGAAAGCACATTCAGAAACGGCGACTGGTTCAAAGAGACGCTGAGCGCCGTCTTGAGCGCGTCGTCGAACACCGCATCGCCCGTGCTGTTGACGAAATCGGCGAGAACGATGGTGTCTTTCTCCGTAAGCGCCTGCGCCTTGCGGGCAAAATAAAGCCACGCGCCCACGCCCAACACGACGGCCACCGCAGCAACGCCTGCCAATATCGGCCACCTCACAGCATGAGTCTTTGCCGTGGCAACCGAAACTGCGGCAGCCTTTCCGGCAAGCGGCGTCGTTGCGGGAGAAGCCGCGCTAACCGAACTTGCGGACACCGGCTCGGCCTCCACAGCCACTGCGGTGCGTCTCGATTCCCTATCGCGTTTCAGGCGCTGCAAATCGGTGCGCATCTCTGAAGCGTGCTGATAGCGTAGGTTGCGGTCTTTCTCCAGCGCCTTGCTGATAATGTCTTCGAGTTTTGAAGGAACTTCCGGATTCAGCCGTACCGGAGCGACGGGCGTGCGGTTCAGAATGGCATCGAATATTTCCGCCGAACTGCTCCCCGAAAATGTCTGCTTTCCTGTCGCCATTTCATAGAGCACCAAACCGAAAGAAAAAATATCCGTGCGCGCATCCAGTTCTTTCCCTCGCGCCTGCTCCGGCGACATATACGCCAGCGTGCCCATCGCCGCGCCCGGCGTACTCAACTGTTGCGCTTCCTGCGTCATCGTCGCATCGCCATCCGCTCCAGCTCTAGCTTGCTTCGCCAAACCGAAATCCAGAATCTTGGCGTGATTGCGCTTGGTCACGAAGATGTTCGCCGGCTTGATATCGCGGTGGACGATTCCTTCCGCGTGAGCCGCGTCAAGCCCATCGGCGATTTCAATCGCCAAATCCAGCAGGACGTCCGTCTCGACAGGCGCTCCCGCAATACGATGCTTCAGCGTGAGCCCATCGAGAAATTCCATGGCAATGAACGCCGCATCATTGTGATCGTCAATTTCGTAGATGGTGCAGATATTGGGATGATTCAGGGCCGAAGCCGCCTGCGCTTCACGTTCGAAGCGGCTCAGGGCTTGCGCGTCTTTGGAAATCTCGTCAGGCAGGAACTTCAAAGCCACAAAGCGGTGCAGCTTTACGTCCTCCGCCTTGTAGACCACACCCATCCCGCCACCGCCGAGTTTTTCGACAATGCGAAAATGCGATATCGTCTGGCCAACAAGCGGATCGAAGCTGGGCACGCGCAGCACATCTTAGGGCGCGCCAGCAATCAAGTCAACGAACCCTCATGTGGAGTGCTGTGGAGTGCGGAGGCTTGCCTCCGCTTTGTTACGCCCCGGCTTGCCGGGGCGCGGCGCATCGTGCCGCCTCTTTCTCGACTTCACATCTACGGCTCTTCTACCGACTCACTCCGAGATCCCAGTGGCTCACTCGTGCCCCATTCCGGCGAGTCGGGCCCGAAGCTCCGTAGCTCAGTCCCATTCCGGCCGGTCTCGGCCGGAATTGACCTGAGGCCTTCTCCCGCTTAGCCATCGCGCACCACCGCGCCCCCGCGCCACCCGACCACTCACCATCGCGCTCACGACCAACCGCGCGCTGAAAACACCTCTCCTGTCGTCTAACCCGCAGCTGATGGTACATTGCATCCGCGCGGCAGCACCGCGATGCCCGCTGCCGCCATCCCAGGAGGCACAAAATGCGAGCATCTATCTTCTACCGAATCGCTGCCGTTCTCCTTCTCCTCTTCGCGGCAGGACACACACTAGGCTTTCGCCAATCGGACCCCGCATGGGGAGTTGATGCGCTCCTCGCCTCCATGCGCTCAATTCACTTTGACGTGCAGGGCTTCAACCGCAGCTATTGGGACCTCTTTCAAGCGGCCGGATTCTCCGTCGGCGTGTTTTATCTATTCGCGGCGATTCTGGCCTGGCAGCTAGGCGGCCTTCCAGCAGCAAGCCTGGCGCTCATGCGCGGCACAGCATGGGCCTTCGCCCTCTGCTTTGCGGCTATCACAATTGTGAGCTGGCGGTTCCTCTTTATCCTTCCCATCGCCTTCTCAATCGTGATCACACTCTGCTTGGCCGCGGCGGCGTGGCTTTCAGCCAAGCAGGTCACGATCGCTCCGTCGCGATAAAAGGGATTCAACCCGCACCGCTATCAAGCCGCGGGTAGTGGGTCGGTTTCCGATAACCGCGTTAATCGTCCAAGTGCCGCGACGGTTTGGTTCGATTACTACCTCGAACGCGGTCTCGAGATAACTTCCGTATAGCCGACAATCCACCAAGTGGCCGGACCGAGGATTGTGAGTGCTATCGAGATTTTTCACCAATTGACCCTTTCTTACAGCTGTGGTCGACTGGCATTGCAACCTTCGTTGGGAGGAACTCCTCTATGCATGAGCTCGACCGTCGTTCGATGCTCAAAGTAGTCGCTGCCCTTTCGTTGGGTCCTTATTCTGCCATTGCGGACGACAAAAAGAGCACCGTTCACTTCGTCGAAGCAGGTACTGATCGCACAGGGCAGCCGCACAAGGCCGCACGTGCCAACAGCCATTTGGACTTCAAAGTCCTCACCCATGAGACCAACGGCGCTCTGTTCATCATGGAGAACCGCGATATGGTCCGCGGCGGACCACCGCGACACATTCACTACGAGCAGGAGGAGTGGTTTTATTTCGTCGAGGGTAGCGACGAAGTGCTGATGGAGGTCGGCGAAACGAAGTTGCGGCTGAAACCAGGCGATTCGGTTTTGGCCCCAAGAAACGTCCCGCACGTGTGGGCATACCTCGGTCTGCAGCCAGGGCGGATGCTATTCGCCTTCACGCCGGCGGCGCGCATTGAGAGTTTCTTCGAGGAAGCGAGCAAGCCGGATGCAAAGGTCGATGACCCGGGTCGGTTCGAAAGACATGGCATGAAGCTCGTTGGCCCGCCATTACTTCGAGAATAGTTGGGCCAATGACGCACAACTTTGCGCCTTCTGCGGGCTTTTTCCTGCCTCACTGAGAACCTCGGCGTTGAACTCAAAAAGCAAAGTTCAATGATTAGCGCGACGTTGTCCGGAGACGACCAACTACGAAGCCGCGATATGGATTGAAATCAACCGACTTTCCATGCTACCGTGACCACGGAGCTATGAAGACTAGCTACAAGACGCGCAGTGAGACCTCAAAGAGGATAGACCCCGAGCCTCGCCTTCTAGCTGGTCACACCTCTGGCTTTTTAATCTACGGTTCCGCGATTCAAACTTCTCCTAAGCTGCCTAAAATCAATGACATATAATTTTCTAATCGGCGGTAAACGGCCCCTTGGCGCCGAAGCCTACAGGCCTGTTTCACCTGCGGTTCGGATAGGATAACGCGTGCCAATCGAACGCGAACAGCTCGAAGCCGACGTCCTCATCATCGGCGCAGGCCCCGGAGGCCTCGCATGCGCGCTGCACCTCGCCAACCTGATTGAGAAGCACACCGCTGCGAGCAAAACTCCCGCTCTCTCCACCGAAAATATCTACGTGCTCGAAAAGGCCCGCGAGCTGGGCGCGCACCAATTGTCCGGCGCGATCATGGATCCGCGCGGCATCGCCGAATTGGTTCCCGATTTTCTGAAATCCGCGCCGCTCGATACGCCCGTCACAGGTGACGCCGCCTACTATTTCACCGAATCCAGCGCGCATAAACTGCCGATCACGCCTCCGCCTCTCGCGAATCACGGAAACTACATCGTATCGCTCAACAAAATCGTGAAATGGCTTGGCGGCCTCGTCGAAAAAAAGGGCGTCAACGTCTTCACTCAATTCGCCGGCAGGGAACTGCTCTACGACAAAAACGGAATCGCCGGCGTCCTCACCGAGGATAAAGGCGTAGACAAATTCGGCAAGCCGAAAGATAACTTCACGCCCGGTTACGAATTGCGCGCAAAAGTCACCGTGCTCGCCGAAGGCCCGCGCGGCTCATTGACCAAAGAGCTTGTCAACCGCCTCAAGCTCGACGGGCTCAACCCGCAAGTCTACGGCATCGGAATCAAGGAACTCTGGGATGTGCAACCGGGACGAATCGACACCGGATACGTGGCGCATACGCTCGGCTGGCCGCTCAGCTCCGATCTCTACGGCGGCGGTTGGATATACGGCATGCAGAATAATCGCGTGTCGCTCGGCATGGTTGTTGCGCTCGAATATCACGATCCGCTCTTCGATCCACACGCCGTATTTCAGAAATTCAAAACGCATCCCTACGTTAAGAAAATTCTCGAAGGCGGCAAACTCGTCCGCTACGGCGCAAAGACCGTCCCCTACGGCGGCTGGTATTCGATGCCGAAGAGCTTCATCGACGGCGGCCTGATTATCGGTGATTCCGCCAGCCTGCTGAATTCGCAGCGCCTCAAAGGCATTCACACAGCGATCAAAAGCGGCATGCTCGCCGCCGAAACAATCTACGAAGCGCTCTGCGCAGGCGACACCTCAGCCGCGAAACTCGCCGGCTACCAGCAGAAACTCGACGAGAGCTGGATCAAAAAAGAATTGTGGGCCGTGCGAAATTTCCACCAGGCATTTCACGGTGGCCTCTATCCCGGCTTGGTGCAAGCGGGCTTACAGTTCGTTACCGGAGGCCGCGGCCTCGTCGATCCTATGCATTCCGAGGCCGGCTACAAGGAATATCACAAGCTAAATCGCGATCGCGTTCTGGTCGATCAGTCCACGCGATTCAAAGGCGATGGCAAAATCACCTTCGATCGCCTCACCGACGTATATCACTCCGGCACGCGCCATGAAGAAGATCAGCCGTGCCATCTCATCGTTCTCGATCCCAGTATTTGTGTCGACCGCTGCGTACGCGAATACGGCAACCCCTGCCAGTATTTCTGCCCCGCTGCGGTTTACGAAATGGCGATGGAAAAAGATCAGCCCAAACTCAAAATCAATTTCTCGAATTGCGTTCACTGCAAGACGTGCGACATCGCCGACCCCTACCAGATCATCAATTGGGTCCCGCCCGAAGGTGGCGGCGGCCCCAACTACGAAGGCATGTAAACCGCGAGTGCCGGTCACGCATCGCGATTTTAAAAATTCTTGTGATGATTGGAAATTAACGAGGCGGCGGCGAAATTCGAAAAATCGTTTCCGATTGCACGGGCACGCCGCGGCAAGTAGCAGGCTGATTTCGAAACGCACTCAATTTATCAAGCATCAAAAACGCCGCTTTGAAATCCGAGCTCTCGAGCACGCTCAGGTCGCTCCAGAAACCATCCTTCCCGATCACTCCGTAAACAATCGCTCCAATGATCGGCGTCGTTCCGGCCGGCGCGGTCGGATCAGGAAGCGCTGCGTTCTCGATCGCATCGCTCGGTTGTGCTGGTCTCATATC
The DNA here is from genome assembly GCA_963721825.1 of uncultured Acidobacteriota bacterium. Lineage (GTDB taxonomy): Bacteria > Acidobacteriota > Terriglobia > Acidiferrales > UBA7541 > Palsa-295. Next base: position 286,524 of record CAVRLE010000013.1, read on the forward strand.
AGCGCACCATTCGCGCCGCGTTGCATCAGCCGGCGGCGCAATCCATTTCGCTTCCGGCGGCGCGCTGCCCACGTTCGCGATCTCGATCTGCATCACCGCTTCTGTTCCCGAGAGCCCTTTGATCCTCCGCGGATACCAGTGATTCCCCCATTGCGCCCAGTCAGCAAATAGATACTGAATGTGCAGCGTCGAATCGTATTGCAGCAACGGCAAGCCGGTCCTCGTGTCGAGGCACAGCTCCTGCGTCACACGCACGCCGCCGTTTCTGGCGCACACCACGTTGCGTCCGCTCACCTGCGCAATCTCGATGCGAGTCCGTGAGTCGAAGTGATAGACGACGCCGCGCGTAATCTCCATCGCATTGTGCGTCCACCAATAACTGAAGGAGGGAAAGGGCGCGTTGCGCTTCGTCCACAGCGTATTGCCATTGGCGATCTCGGTTTGCTTCAGGTGCAGCAGTTCGGCATCCTCGCGCCATTTGTCGGCAGACTGCCATGTCAACACGTAGTTGCCTCGCGCGGGAGGAACGCGAGGATCGCCGCTCGGGTCGTTGAAGAATAGCGACGCGTGAAGGATGAAAGGCGCGCTGCCAATCGCGGTGAGGTTCGTCAGGTCGTGCGATTTCGCGACGAGCCTTTCAGTATCCGTTTCGTCGTCGAGCGATGTTTTAAGGCTCGCCGTGCTTGCCAAGGACTCTGGCCGTCGCATCGCAAGCCGCGCGAACGGAGCGCGCGGCGCGCGGTCCGTTACTGTCGCGCGAGCGCGACCGTGACTGCCGCCGTAGATTGTGGCAGCCGCGAGAAACGCCGCCAGTGTGGTTGCGAAGTGCATCGAAAGCGGCGCAAGACGCCGTGGCGCCGCGTGAATTATAGGGGCGGGAATTCAAAAGCGAAAGCGCTGGGATAAATTCCGTTCAATGGGGACGCCGCACTTGCGCCGAAGGTCGCAACGATCAGTTCCGGGTTTCGTCACCACCGCCGCCGAACGCACGTTTGAGGGCGGCCCAGAATCCGCCCTTCTTCTTCTGCGAGCCGTGCGGCGCCGAGGGGCTTCGGCTCGGCTCGCGCGCGGAGACCTGCTCGAGTTGAGGAGCTTCGACGCGGCCTTTGAACTGCCATTCGGGTTCCACATGCGCGATGCGCACGAGAAGAATCATGTCGGTGGAAGGTTCGCCGGGAGGAGCGGGTCCATTGGCCGAAAAGGTAAGCGGCGGCATCACAACTTTATAGATCGGAATCGAGACGGCCGGCGCGTCTGGAACCTCGTTCGCTGGTGCCGGCGCATTGGGATGAAGCTGATTGGCGTCGGCGAGCTGCCGGATTTGAATTGCGGGAGGCGCGGCATGAACTTCAGCAGGAGGCGGCGGCTCGGCCTGCGGCAGCGCCGGGGGATTTGAAGCGACCTCGGGAACAGCCGGCGGTTCAGGTTGCGGTTTTGACGTGAGGCCCATTTCCGGCGATCGAGGGAGCGGCTGCGACGGCGGCGCCGACGCCGCGTTTCGAGCCTGCAGTGATGCACATTGGCAACTGCCGGCCACTCCCGCAACCGGCAGAAGTTTTCCAGCAGCGAGAAAGAATTCGCCCGACTGCGGCACGATGAGGCCTTCGCCGGTGAATTGATGTTCGAGGCGAAGCGCGCCGCTCGTTGCGACGACGCAGAGTGAATCGCTCAAATCGAGCCCGACGGTGAAATCGCGCGGCGCGCCGCCTATATCGATGGGTGTGGCGACGATGGTGGGCGTAAAGATTCGGAGTTGCGCGGCGGCGGGGAGTTGCACGCGCATGCGGCCGAAATTCAATGCCAGCGTAACGGCCGGACCGGATTGAAGCAGAGTAAATTTCGCGGGGCCGCAGATATCGATCTGGCCTCCGCCGGCAAGAGTCATGCGGGCTTGGCCTGAGTGGACGGTGATGACGCTGCCGTTCACAACGAACATGCTCGGTGCGCTCGTCGGAGTTCCGTTCGAGGCAGCGGAGCCGCCTTCGACCGAAACGTCATTGCCTTCCACGCGGCCAATCGCGCCGGGAGGCGCTTGTTGAGCCTTGGTCGGCGTGAGGCAAGGAACGAGACAAGCGAGCAGCAGGAAGAACAGCGGCAGGCACCGATGAGCGTAACAGTGCGCGGGCATTATCGTGCGAGCGAATTGGAACTCAGTGAGCACCGGCCATCTTCCAGGTCGCCTATACTATACAGCAGTGAATAACGCCACGAAATCCGCCCCTGCCGAGATGGCGCCAAATTCGAACGTCGTTTCCGCTATTGAGATGCCGAAACTCTCGCGCTGGCGACGAATGCAAATTCCTGTGATTGCGTGGGCCGCGTATTGGTTGGTCAGGCTGCTAGGTCCGACGCTGCGACTCGAAATGCTGGGAGTACAAAACGCCGTGCAGATTCGCAATTCGGGCGAACAGGCAATCGGCGCGTTCTGGCATCGCAGTATTTTCCCGGCGATCTGGATTTGGCGGAATCGCGGGATCGTGGTGATGAACACGGTGAACTTTGACGGGCAGTGGACGCGGCGGGTAATCGAGAGGCTGGGATTCGGGACAGCGCAGGGAAGCTCGTCGCGCGGCGCGATTGAAGGTCTGACGGTGATGGCGCAGCGGCTTGAGGAAGGGAAGCATGTGGCATTCACGATTGACGGGCCGCGCGGGCCGCGCTATGTGGCGAAGCCGGGACCTGTGATCCTGGCGCGACGGACGGGAAGACCGATATCGGTTTTTCACGTGGGGCTCAAGCGGGCGCATACGTTTAAGAAATCCTGGGACCTGTTTCAGATTCCTTATCCGTTTTCGCCGGCCGTGATGTTTGTGGCGCCGCCGATTTATGTGCCGGTTGATGCGGATAGCGAAGTGATTCATGCGAAGCAGCGAGAAATGCAAAGTGCGCTCGAGCGCGTGCGAGACGCGGCGGAATCGTGGTTCAGTTTGAGTTCAGACGAGCAGGACCGTTTGCGCGAGGAGTGGAGTGACCGGCGAAGCGTAGTAAGAGTTCGACCAGGGGAAAGCCAACCATCCAGCGCGGCCAGGCCGTGAATCGTATTTTATCGGCGCGGTTTTTGCTTCTGTCGCGCTGAAGGCCTTGGGTCAATTCTGGCCAAGGGCGGGCCAGAATGGGACCTGAGCTACGGGTGAGTTGGCGGTACGTTAGTGAGAGACAAGAGGCAAACAGTCTCTGGCTTGCGGTTGCTGGAGTGGCGTGATTTGTAGCGCATGGTGAGTTGGCGCAGGCTGAAGCCTACGCTACTCAGGCTATTGCGTGAGGGTGTCGTGGCCTTCGCCTAGTTTTACGGGGACTGTGATTTTCTTTCCGTCGCGGATAAGGCTGAGGGTCACGGAGTCGCCAGGCCAGGCGCGATTCAGCAGAAGGTTCAAGTCTGTTTGAGTGGCTAGTGGCTTATCGTCCCAGGCTACGAGTACATCGCCGCCGGTGCGCAGTTCCTGCAGGCCCGCCACCATCGAATGAGTGCCACCGCGGATGCCCGCTTGCGCGGCGGGGCCGCCGGGCGTGACACGCTCGACGAGAATTCCCTGCGGCACGGAAAGATGCAATGCCTCTGCTAGACCCGGCCACAAGCCGCGGCCTTCGATACCTAGAGTCGCGCGGCGGACGCGGCCGGTTTTTATCAGATCTTCGGCGACGCGACGCGCGGTGTTCACGGGGATCGCGAAGCCGATTCCGGCTGTGGTGCCTGTGGGCGCATAAATTGCGCTATTGATGCCGATTACTTCGCCGTGTGAATTCAGCAACGGTCCGCCTGAGTTTCCTCGATTGATTGCAGCATCCGTCTGAATCGCTTCGTCGATAAAAGTGTTTTCGCCGGTTTGGACTGTGCGACCAAGCGAGCTGACGACGCCCGTGGTGAGCGTGCTTTGAAAGCCGAAGGGATTGCCGATGGCAAGGACGCGCTGGCCGACGAGCAGATTACGCGAATCGCCGAGCGGGAGGGTGGTGAGTTTGCGTCCGGCGGGATCAATCTTGACCAGCGCGAGATCGTTGCGCGTATCGACGCCGATGAGTTTCGCTTTGAAGCGCGAACGATCGCCGAGAGTGACTTCAATGGTCTGCGCGCCTTGAATCACATGGTAGTTGGTGAGGATGTGGCCGTCCGTGTCAATCACGAAACCCGAGCCGGCGCCTTCGACGGGCACTGGATTGAAGAAGAAATCATATTCGACGGTGCGCGTGACCACGTTGGCGACAGCGGGCGAAGCCTGGCGGTAGATGCGGACATTCTCCGCTTCGAAGGCATCGAGCGCATTGTCGGACGGAGTGGCGTTGAGATGCAGCGCATCGACGGAGCGCGGAGACGGCTTGCCATAGCGGGAACCAAGCCAATAGGCGCCGAGCCCTATGATCAGGCCAATGGCGAGGAGTCGGATGGCGCTTCGATCATTTTTTCCGGTGGTCATGAATCAACCTTCAGTTCGGCCTTCAGCCGCGCGCGAATCGTAGCCCGAATCATCTCACACATTTTCGGCTTGATGCGAGTGGCCGTCTCGAATTGGTACGCGCTGAAGCGGGAGAAAGTTTCTTCAGGATGCGGACAATTGCTTGAGATGCTCGACCAAGTTTTTCACCTGGCGCTCGGTTTCTTCCATTGAGCCTGAACAGTCGATCACTTCGTCGGCGAGCCCGCGCTTTTCTTCCGCGGGCATTTGCGAGGAGATGCGAAGCTGGGCTTGCTCGCGGGTGAGGCCGCGCGCGATGAGGCGCTCCAATTGCTGCTGGGGAGTGGCCCAGCAGACGATCAAGTTATCGAGCTGCTTGTGGAAACCAGACTCAACGATGAGCGCGGCTTCGACGACGGCGAATTCCGGGCCGCCGGGGCGATCGAGCGCGGCAAACCATTTGAGGACGACGTCGAGGATGCGCGGGTGGAGGATCTGGTTGAGGCGGGCGCGTTTTGCGGCGTCGGCGAAAACGATGGCGCCGAGTTTGGCGCGATCGACTGCATCGCCCGGGCCGAGAATCGAATCGCCAAATGCGCGCACGACTTCGTCGTAGGCGGATTGGCCGGGCTCGAGCAACTCGTGGCCGAGAGGGTCCATTTCGAGGACCATGCAATCCTGGTCGCGGAGCAGGGAGGCGACGGTGGATTTGCCAGAGGCGATGCCGCCGGTGAGTCCGACTTTAAGCATATTCGTGGAGGCAGCGCGCCATTTCGCTTAGTTGCGGGCAGCTGCGGAGATTCGGGCGCCGCGGCGTAGACGCGCGGCGCGCACCGTGTTGCTCATGAGCATGGCGATCGTAAGCGGACCGACGCCGCCGGGAACGGGCGTCATGGCTCCTGCGATATTTGCGACGTCGGGATGCACGTCACCCACGACGGCGGAGCCTTTCGCGCGAAACGACGCGAGGCGCTCCGGGACATGCGCGAATATGATTTCGGCTTGTGCTGCGGCGGTGATGCGATTGATGCCGACGTCAATTACGGTGGCGCCGGGCGCGATGTAATCGGGAGTGACCATGGCGGTGCGTCCCATGGCGGCGACGACGATATCGGCGCGGCGGACAGTTTCGGGCAGATTGCGCGTTTTCGAATGGCAGACGGTGACGGTGGCGTTCGCGTGCATGAGGAGAAGAGCCATGGGCTTGCCGACGATATCGCTGCGGCCGAGGACGGCTGCGTTCGCACCTTCGATTGGAATTTCGCCGCGGCGGAGGATTTCCATCACGCCGAGAGGAGTGCACGCGACGAGATTGGGGCGTCCGGCGACGAGGCGGCCGACATTGAGGGGATGGAAGCCATCGACATCTTTGGCGGGGTCGACTGCTTCGAGAATTTTCTTTGCGTCAATTTGTGCGGGAAGTGGAAGCTGGACGAGAATGCCGTCGACGTCGTCGCGGCGATTCAGATCCTCGACGATGGCGAGCAGCTCGCTGGTGCTGATTGTAGCGGGCGGCGTGAGGTTGAAACTGGCGAGGCCGAGTTTTTCGCTGGCTGCGATTTTGCTGGAGACGTAGATTTTGGAGGCGGGGTTTTCACCGACGAGGACGGCGACCAGGCCGGGGCGGATGCCGGCGTCGCGGAGGGCGGAGATTTCGCCGGTGAGCTCCGAGTAGATTTGGTCGCGGATGGCGTTGCCGTTGAGGATGCGAGCGGCCAATCTGGGCTCTCCGATACGACTTATTTAGACGCAGAAGGCGATAATAGCATACGGATTCGAAGACAAAATGATGCAGAAGGCGTGAGAATCATTCTATCGCTTACCTGAGACGTTGTGCTGGAATGTGGTGCGGAGTGGTGCATCATGGTGTAGAATAAGAAGCCTATGGCTAAGACAGAAAAATCCATTCGGCAAAGTATTTCGCTTCCGCATCGTATTGCCAAACACGTGCACGCGATTGCCAAGGTGCGAAAGACCAGCGCCAATCGCGTACTCGTAGATTTGATTGAGGCAGGGCTCGAATCGAAGGAAAACGAGAAGGAGCGGTTTTTCGCCCTGGCAAACCGGCTCTCGGAAGCAACCGAGCCGAGTGAACGTGAGCGCCTCAAAAAAGAACTGGCCCGCATGACGTTCGGTGAATAGTGCCCAAGATTCAATGGATGAATCTTCCGCCAGCCTTGCGGGACCACCTCTTCAACCGGTTCGTCGAGCGTCAGATCACCGCTGAAGATCTCTATCAACTGAAGGTCTGGCGGGAGTCTGAACCAGATGCGCCGGAAGGCGAGTGGTATAAGGATTTCGGTTCGTTCAAGATTTGCGGTGAAGGCAAGTTCCCGAAGACATTTCTTATGAAGGGGCAGGTTGCAAGAGGACGAGCACTGTAGTGAGGTCGGAGGAGATGGTGATTAGCGAAGGAAGCGAGCGAAAGATTCAGGAGCGGGCGATGCGCGAGGCGGGGCGATTGCCGCCGGGGCAATCTTTGACGCTGAAGTGGCCGGTGCTGCACGAAGGGAGTGTGCCGCGATTCGATCCGAAGACTTGGGATTTTCGCGTGACGGGGCTGGTGAATAAACCGCTGCGGCTGAGTTGGGATGAGTTTACGCGGCTGCCGATGAAGCGGGTGACTGCGGACATGCACTGCGTGACGCGATGGAGCCGGTTTAACGTGCGGTGGGAAGGCGTGCCGTTTACGGAAGTGATGAAATTGATTGACGCGAAGCCGGAAGCGAAATATGTGATGGTGCTGGCCGAGCAGGGTTATACGGCGAATGTGCCGCTCGAAAATTTGATGCATCCGACGACGCTTTTCGCGTTGAAGCACAATGGCGAGCCGTTGCCGGCGGAGCACGGGTATCCGGTGCGGCTTGTGGTGCCGGAGCTGTATGCGTGGAAGAGCGTGAAATGGGTGCGGGGATTGGAATTCATGGAGAAGGATGCGCCGGGGTTCTGGGAGCAGAATGGATATCACATTTATGGGGATCCGTTTAAAGAGCAGCGATTCGATACGGACTGATCGTGCGAGTGACGAGTGATGGGTGACGAGTGACGAGTGATGAGTGACGAGCGGCAAGTGAGTGAGGACGAGGCTGAATTTTTTGCACTAGCGGAGCGGCTTTGCGAGACTGCTGATTCTCTGGAACGGCAACGGATCAAAGAAGAGGTGACGCGCCCCATCTTTGGGTGTTAGGGCTCGTCTGAAGGCCCGCCGCTACAAACAACTTTTCATTTCTGCGAAAGTGTGTAACTTCTCTCCGGGCAGTGCGTAATGCTTATGGGGAGGAGAACCCATGAAAATATTTATGCGAATGCTAGTGCTGTGCGTTGTGGTGCCCGCCGGGGTGGCCCTTGCTCAGGACAAACCGGCGCAAGAGAAACCCGCGGTGACGGCGGAGAATCCCCTGAGTTCGTGGGACAAGATAGCCTATGCGCGATTGAAGAGCATCTTGGGTAGGTCCGCTGAAAAGATGCCCGAGGAGAATTACAGCTTTAAGCCTGTCGACACGGTGCGCAGCTATGGGCAGATCGTGGGACACCTGGCGGATGCGCAGTACGAGTTCTGTTCCATGGCGCTGGGCGAGAAAAGCCCGGGGCTGGACATCGAGCACACCAAAACCTCTAAAGCTGATCTCATCGCGGCGCTCAATACCGCGTTCGCCTACTGCGACAAGGCTTACGACAGCATGACCGACGCTTCTGCTACGCAGACCATCAAGCTGTTTGGAAACGACGCGCCGCGGATGAGCGCGCTGATGGTCAACAACATGCATAACATGGAGCATTACGGCAACCTGGTCACCTACATGCGGATAAAGGGCATCGTGCCGCCGAGCAGCGAACGGCCGCCTGCGGCGCCGCAGCCAGCGAAGAAGTAAGCGCAGGAAGTGTAAGCGTACACTGCAAGGAAGAGAGGCCTCACGTCAGGCCGTGCGAGAGACTCGCACGGTCGGGACGTGAGCTACGGATGCGTGGTTAAGCTGCGGTTAAATCCAGGAGTTAAGTTACCCCTGCAAACTTAATAGATGTCGTATTGCTCCCAGTGCAGCGTTGGGTCGGCCTGGATGATGATGCTTTTCTTGGTCCAGCGTTCGAGCTCTTCGATTAGCGAGGACTCGCGCGTCTTCAGTGCTTTCGCGATTTCCGGGTGGAGGCGCAGCGTTAGGCTGCCGGAGTCGACGTCGGGCGCCATCTTGCGCGCTTCGGCTTGAATTTCGTAGCAGAGCGTGGGGATGGATTTCACCATGCCTGAGCCGGTGCAATAGGGGCAGGGCTGGCAGAGGGTGCGCTCGAGAGCCTGCTTGGTGCGCTTGCGGGTGATGGCGACGAGGCCGAATTCGTTGAAGCGCAACACTTTTGATGGAGCGCGATCGGCGCGAAGGGCGTCTTCGAGCGCGGCCATCACTTTTTCGCGATTGCGGCGCTCTTCCATGTCGATGAAGTCGATGATGATGATGCCGCCAAGATCGCGAAGGCGCATCTGGCGGACGACTTCCTTCACGGCTTCGAGGTTGGTGCGGACGATGGTGTCCTCAAGGCGATTCGAGCCTTTGCCGACGAATTTGCCGGTGTTGACGTCGATGGCGACGAGCGCTTCGGTGTGGTTGATGACGATGTAGCCGCCGGATTTCAGCCAGACCTTCGGCCGCAAACCCTTGTCGATTTCCTGCTGGATGCCAAATTCTTCGAAGACCGGCGTTTCCTTGGTGTAGAGCTTCACGCGATTCACAAGCGCGGGTTGGAAGCGGCTCATGAACTCGGCGACTTTCGCGAACTCTTCTTCCGAGTCGACCCAGATGGCGCCGAAATCCGGAGTCATGTAATCGCGGAGGATGCGTTCGACGAGATTCAAATCACGATGGAGAAGCGACGGGGCTTTGCGCTGCTCGGAGCGCGACTTGATTTCCTGCCACGTGCGCATCAGGAATTCGACGTCGGTTTTTACTTCGTCGGCGGTTGCGCTGCCTGCGGCGGTGCGAACAATGAATCCGCCGCCACCCTGCCCTTTGGCTTCATTGACGAGATGACGCAGGCGAGCGCGATCTTCGGCGGAGGCGATTTTGCGCGAGACGCCGGTGTGGTCGAGCGTCGGCATGTAGACGAGATAGCGGCCGGGAAGGGCGACGTGGCTGGTGATGCGCGCGCCTTTTTTGCCGAGCGGCTCCTTGGCGATCTGGACGATGATTTCCTGGCCTTGCTTCAGCAGGTCGGAAATGAGTTGTGTGCGGCGCGGCTGCGTGCGGTGTCCATGGCTATGGCCTCCGGGGCCATGCTGCGGGCGGCGGCCACGGTCGGGACGCCCTCCGCGATCGTGACGGCCTCCGCGGTCGCGCCCTCCGCGGCGGGAGGGGTGCTGCATGCGCGAGCGGTAATCGTTCTGGACGCGCGCGTTCCAGGGCTGTTTTTCCTGGGGCGGCTGATTTTCGGACGCGACCGGATAGCTATTTCCGGGTGATCCGGCTTCGGCGGAAGAAGGATCTGAGCTTTCGTGCGACGCCTCTAGCGCTTCCGAGCCGGTTTGCTGGGCTTCGACTTCGGCATGCGCTGCGTCGTGGGCTTCGTCGGCTTCGGCGTCGAGGTCGGATTCGGGCTCGTCGTCTTCGTCGATTTCGTGCTCTTCGACGTCGATTACAGTGTCTTCGACCACCTCTTCCGATTCGTGATGGTCGTGAACATCCTCGTCGACAGATCTAAGGCCACTGAACGGCGTGATGTGGTCTTCTTCGGAGTGGAGCGCGGCTGCTTCGCTTTGGGCTTCGGCGACGTGCTCGGTGAGAGCTGCGGTTTCTTCTTCCGTAAGTTCGTGGTGCCCAGCATCAGCGTGGCCGGCGAGAGGTTCGGCTTCCGCCTCCGACTCGAAATGGGCGATTTCCGTCTCGGCATCATCGCGAGCAGCGAAAGTCTCGTGCGCTTCGTAGCTGGCATCCGCGCCTGATTCGGTCCCCTCGGAAGCTGAGGCGCTTGGCTGCGAAGGCTGTTCAGTACTGCGTTCAGTGCCAGGCTCTTCGTGAATGGGTTCGCGCGTTTTCCACTTGGCGATTGACTCGCCCGGCAGAGGCTCGAAGCCTGCCGACGATGAGGGAGACGACGTTGGGTAAGACGATGCTGAGCGAACAGGCGCAGGTGAAGAATAAGACGGCGTGTGCATCGGCGCCGAAGCCTGCTCCGATTGAACGGAGTCAGGTGGTGGCGCGGGCGAAAGCGATTCGCGCGTGGGCTCGGGCGGGAAACTTGCGGGCGTCAGCGGCGGAGCCGATTCCGGCGGAGCTACGACCGGTGCCGAAGCAGGGGCTTTGTATTTTGCCAATGATTCGCCGGGAAGGATCGTCGGGACGTAACCGTCCGGTGGTGGCGCAGATTCGGTGGAAGGATCCTCGTACGGGCGGTGCGAGGCGTATTTCGACTGCGGCAATTCGCGGCCATAGCGGCGATCGCCCCCGCGTCCACCACCGCTACCACCTCCTCGATTCGGACGGCCACCACGGCGACCGCCGCCGCGTCCACCACGAAAATCGCGACCTCCTCCTCGATTCGGGCGGCCTTCGGGGCGATTTTCATAGCGAGGACGACTCGCGGGGGGCGGATTGTAGCTTGGAGCTACATTGCCCGACGGAGCGTGCGCGTCTGGCGCTTCGGCGGATTCGTCGTGCGCGCCCATGTGAGCAGCGGTTGCAGGCTCGCTCGAAGCTGGCGGCGCCGATTCCACATCAACCGGCTCGAGCGCCGGTGTGGACGGAGCGGCGGTGCTGAACACCTGGCCGCCCTGGTCCTGCATCTTCTGAACTTTTTCCTCGGCGGTGGTTACGATGTGGTCGAATTCTTCGAGGTCTTCGAGGAAGTCGCTGACGTAGAGGAACGCGTCGCTATCGAGCCCGATTTCAACGAAGGCCGATTGCATGCCCGGGAGCACGCGAGTGACGCGGCCTTTGTAGATGCTTCCAACTAACGCAAATTCTTTTTCCCGCTCGACGTAAAATTCACAAAGCTGTCCTTCTTCCAAAATGGCGACCCGTGTCTCGTGGGGGTTCGCCGAGATAACCATTTCCTTCGACATGAAAACTCCTCAATGAGCATCGAGTGGGGGCGGTCGCGCCGGCAGGCACAGCGAGCACACGGGCTCGGCCAGCTTGGCGCAAGGATGGATTTAGTTGTAACCATGACAGGCCGCCCAGGACGGACGTGCCGTGTGGATGGATAACTACCGTCTTCACCCGATGCAATCCTAAAGTAAATTCGAAATCCGGCTGTAAAACGTGCGCGCAGTCCGGGTACATCTTTCAAATTTCAAACCAAGTTCAAACCAGCCTCAATTGACGAAACGCCGCATCCGGACGTTCATCACCAGGCCCAAAGCCAAAAAAACAAAAGCGGTAGACGATCCGCCATAACTCATCAGTGGCAACGGAATGCCGGTGACGGGCACATAGCCGATCACCATCGAGGCGTTCACCAGGACATGAAAGCCCAAAATTGCAGTGACGCCCATAACCACAAACATCCCGGCCCGATCTTTCGCCTTCTGCGCATTATCCACGAGCCGCAGAATCAAGCCCAGATACAGCAATAAAACAACGCAAACTCCTATAAAGCCCTGCTCTTCAGCCAACGCTGCCAAGATGAAATCCGAATAACGCACTGGCACGAAGCCCAACTGATTCTGGCTGCCTTTGCCGAAGCCCTTGCCCCAGAAGCCGCCAGAGCCAACCGCAATCTCCGACTGCAGAATCTGGTAACCAGCGCCGCGTGGATTCTCCTCTGGATGGAGGAAAGTTTCAATACGCTGTTGCTGATAAGGCTTCAGGTGGCGCCGCATGTTCCAGCCAATCGGAATCATCAGCGCCACAAGTACCGCACCAATTGCCAAATGCTTCCATTCGATTCCAGCGAGAAACGCTCCTACCACCGCGACCGGCACCAGCACCATCGCGGTGCCCAAATCCGGCTGAATCAAAATCAGGCCCACGGGTACGCCAGTAAGCACTGCTACTTTCAACAAATCAGTCAGCGTGAGCCGATCCGTGCGCACCTCCGCAAAGAAGCGCGCCAATACTATGATTATAATCAACTTCATTAGTTCTGACACTTGCAAATTGACGCCACCCCCCAAAGCCACCCATCTGCGGGCGCCGAAGCGGGAATGGCCAATGGCCAGCACGACGAGAAGAATTGCCAGGCCGAACATGTACAACGCCGGCGCCTGATCCATCAAGGTGTGGTAATCGATTCGCGACATCAGGAACATGCCCACCACGCCGATGCCGATCCAGGTGAGCTGTCTCCATTGCAGGCCAGCCATGTTGGCGGCGGCATGCGTGGAGGAGTAAATTTCGAGGACGCCGATGGTGCTGATCGCTGCAACGATGGCGAGCAGGGCCCAGTCGAAGTCTTGAGTGCGCGGACGGTCTTTCACAGGTTCAATACCTTAATGGCATAACTCTAGAGCTTTCACCGGCTCGCTCCACCGACGGTCGCGACCAGAGGACGAACTGGAGCGGGGGGCGGGGGAGTGACGCCGGCAGTTTGCTGCGTGCCGGCAGTTTTCTTGTCGTAGAAGGCCTTCACAACGTCGCGAACTACAGGGCCGGCCGCTTCGCCGCCGTGTTCCAATGTATTTTGGACAATGGCTGCGACGACGATTTCGGGATTTCTCCGCGGCGCGAATCCGACGAACCAGCCGTCCATTTTCTTGTTTCCGATGCGGTTGGCGGCGTTGTAGCTCATCAGTTGCGCGGTGCCGGATTTTCCGCAGAGATCGATGTTCTGCAAGCGCAAGTGGTAGCCTGTGCCGCCTCCTTCGTTGACCACGCCGTACAATCCCTGCGTAACCTGTTCGACTGCATTCTCGGAGAGAGGGAACTGAGTGGTTTTCAGGTCCGGCATATTTTTCAAGAAGTGAGGTTGCACAAGCGTCCCTGCGCTAGCGACGGCCGCGGCCATGCGCGCTAGCTGAATAGGCGTGACGGTGACGGCGCCTTGTCCCACCGAGACGGAGATTGTCTCGCCCGCGTACCACTTATGGTGGAACACACGCTCCACCCACTCCTCGGAAGGCATATTTCCCGCTTCCTCGCCGGGTAGATCAACACCCGTTCTACGGCCAAGCCCAAGGCCTGCTGCGTAATCGTGGATGCGATCGATGCCGAGTTGTTTGCCGATGGTGTAGAAAAACACGTCACAGGAATCGACGATCGCTTTGTGAAGATCGACCGAGCCATGCCCTTGCGGCCGCCAGCAATGAAACGTCCGGCCGTAAAAATTCGCGAAGCCGGGGCAATATACCGTGGTGCTTTCGGGCACGGCTTTGGAATCGAGCATCGCCGCAGCCATGACGATTTTGAAGACTGAGCCCGGCGCTAGCTGCCCTTGAATCGCGCGATTCAGCAGCGGAGTTGCTTTGTCGGTATTGAGCTTTGCCCATTCTTCTGAGGGAATTCGAACGGCGAAATCATTCGGGTCAAATGTGGGGCGGCTGACCATGGCCAAAATTTCGCCAGTGCGCGCGTCCATCGCGACGACGGCGCCTTCCTTGTCTTGCATGTCGTGTTCGGCGATGGCTTGCAAGTCGTAATCGATTGTCAACTGAATCGGCTTGCCGGGAATCGCTTCGACGTTGTCGAGAGTGCGCATCGCTTTACCGACGCTGTTCACGACGACGCGGCGCATACCGTCCGTGCCTTCGAGGGTTTCGTTGTACTGGCGCTCGAGGCCGGCTTTGCCGACGATGTCGCCGGGGCGGTAGTGGCCGTCGCTCTGGTCCATCTGCTGCGGTGAGACTTCGCCGACGTAGCCGATCGTATTCGCGAGCATTTCACCGTGGGGATAGCGGCGGCGCTGGACCATCAACAATTCGAGGACGGGAATATCGGCGCGGTGCGATTCGACGAAGGCGATGTCCGCAAGGCTTGCAGCCGGTTTGATTACAACGGGCTGGAATTTCGGCTCGTTCTTCGATGCGTCGAGGGTCTGCTGAATATCTTGCCGGCTGATTCCCAGGCCGTCGATGATTTGAGGGATGCTCTTCTCGATCGCCTTCATGTCCTCGCGCAGCAGCAGGATGCTGAAGGAGGGATAGCTATCAACGAGCACGCGGCCTTCGCGATCGAGCATCGCACCACGCGGCGCGATAATCGGGATGGAGCGCACCCGATTGCGTTCGGCGAGATCGGCGAAATGCCCCGACTGGACGACTTGCAGCTTCCAAAAACCGACTAACAACAGCACTACAAAAACTACGGAAGCGTAGGAGACGAGCGCCAGCCGTTCCTGGGGCACCTTCTGGTCGTTAACGCTCCACGACGGCAATGGAACTCCTGCGCGGGGGTCTTACTTGGCCGGACTGCATTCGGCCCTGATGCGCCCTGACACACAAAATCGGGCGGAACCCGAAGCGGCATCTAAACCTAACACCGGCAAAGTGCGCCCGCAAGCCAGCTATGTCCTTTCGGTCAATGTATTGTGCCTAAAATCAGAGGCGGAAGGTAGCTGGCCCGAGGGACAGGAGCGGTGGAAAAGGCGCTACTGCCTTCTGCGCAGGCGATCGAGAAGGGCGAAGAGCACTACACCGACTCCGGCAGTAACGACGGAATCAAGCAAAAGGCGGAGCGTAAACATCGGCATGCTATGGGCTAGCAGGGCGCGTTCGGTGATGGCCAGCACCACCTGATGGAAATGGAAGAGGACGAATATGAGGCCGAAGCGGCTGATCGGATGCTCTGTGTCGATTCGCGCGCCTACGGATGAGGCGACATAGCCTACGCAGGTTTTGGCGATCCCGTACATGCCGATCGGATTGTCGTGGCTGAGCGCGTCCTGCGCGATGCCGATGGCCGCACCGAGGAACATGCCGCTTACCGGGTTGCGGCGGCTGACGCCGAAGTAGATCGTGACGAGTAAGGGCAGGTCGACCAGTTCCGCAAAGCGGCCATATTTGTGAAGGAAAGCTTGCAGGACAAGCGCGAGAAAACAGACGAGTGGAACCGCGCCACTATAGTATTTGTGAACCTCGATATTTGATTCCGATCGGGCGCCGGCGCTCAGCATGGTGTCCATGTCAATTCTGCGCGTGAGGGGCGACTGCTGGCTGACTCTTCGCAGCGGCGGGATTCGGCGTGCTTGGAGCGGGCGATTCTTCTGTCTTCTTGGGCGTTAGTTCCTGCTGCGTGAGTAGAACGAGAACATCTTCAAGCCGATCGAGCCGTGCCGCGGGAGCAATCGAAATCACCTGAAATGGCGCTGCGGCCTTGGCGCTTTCAACTTTTCCGACCGGCAAATCCTTGGGGAAAATGTGATCTTCGCCAGAGGTGAGGATTTTGTCGCCGACCTGCACTTTTTCATCGTTGACGATGTAGTCCATGCGCGGATTCGGGTCTCCGCTCCCTTTCACCACTCCGTGCGTGCGAGTGCCGGCGAAGAGTGCGCCGACGCCGCTGTCTCTGTCGTTAATCAGCAGAACTTGCGAAGAAGTGGGGAAGACTTCGACGATTTTTCCGACGATGCCTTCGGGAGTGATGACAGCCACGTTGCGGCGCACGTGGTCTCGCTCGCCACGATTGATGAACAGAGTGTGCGAGGTGGGGTCGGCGCTGGCTCCAATCACTTCCGCTGCCAGCATGGACGCTTCGGGATGAGCGGTGCGGAAATTCAAGAGATTCGCGAGACGCTGGCCTTCGGCCGCCTGGCTTTCGAGCTCGCGGTTGCGCATCCGAAGCTCATCGAGATCCTTCTGCAAACGCGCATTCTCGGTGCGAGCGTTGCGAAGGCCGATGTAGCCGCTCCACAAGCCGCCGATCCTCGAAAATGACCAGGTTCCCGCGCGCTCGACAGGGGTGAACGTTTGCACGGTCCAGTAACGAACCAGCCGGACGTTATTCTCGCGCTTAATCTGGAACGCCAGCAGCAGCACCTGAGCGAGAATCAACGCGGCAAGCAAGCTCAGCGGGCGATGGCGCGAGATGATCGTGTCAGACATATTCGAATGTCGATATTCAAATGCTCAGAATCAAGGCGCTTTGCGCGACCGTTCAGCTTCAATCGATCGAAACGAGCCGCAGCAGGCGGAAATCGCTCAACATTTTCCCGGTGCCCAAGACGACGGAAGCGAGCGGATCGTCCGCAATCGAGACCGGCAAGCCGGTCTCTTCGCGAATGCGCTTGTCGAGATTTTTGATGAGCGCGCCGCCGCCGGTCAGCACAATGCCGCGATCGCTGATGTCGGCGGACAACTCGGGCGGCGTGCGCTCCAGAGCTACGCGAATCGCGTTGAGAATCGTCGCGATGCACTCGGACAGAGCTTCGCGAATTTCGCTATCGTCGATCGTCACCGTGCGCGGAACGCCTTCAATCAGGTTGCGGCCTTTCACCTCGAGAGTGAGCGGCTTCTCGAGCGGATAGGCCGAGCCGATTTCGATTTTGATTTGCTCGGCGGTGCGTTCGCCGACCAGCAAATTGTATTTGCGCTTCAAGTAGTGCATCACGGCTTCGTCCATTTCATTGCCGGCCACGCGCACGGAGCGCGAATAGACGATTCCGCTCATGGAGATCACGGCGATGTCCGTGGTGCCTCCGCCGATATCCACTACCATGTTTCCTGACGGCTCTTCGATCGGCAGGCCGGCGCCAATCGCGGCAGCCATCGCCTGCTCGACCAAATACACTTCGCTGGCTCGCGCGCGATAAGCGGAGTCCTGCACGGCGCGCTTTTCAACGGGTGTGATCTCGCTGGGAACTCCGATGACGATCCGCGGATGCACCAGAACGCGGCGGTTGTGCGCCTTCTGAATAAAATAAGTGAGCATCCGTTCGGTGACCTTGAAATCGGCGATCACGCCGTCTTTCATCGGCTTGATCGCGACCACGTTTCCGGGCGTGCGGCCGAGCATTTCCTTGGCTTCGCGGCCTACAGCTACCACTTCGCCACTGTTTTTATTGATGGCGACGATCGAAGGCTCGTTGACTACAATTCCTTTTCCGCGTGCAAAGACCAATGTGTTGGCGGTTCCCAGGTCGATAGCCAGATCGGAAGAGAACAGGCTGAAGACCGACCGCATGTTGTAACTGTTTTTCGTCACGTAACGCTTCCCCCAGGATCCGCTTGAGCGCTGCTGCGGCAGCGCGTGCAAGTCAGCTTGAATCTTTCGGTCGCAAGTTTATGCCCACCTAGTGCTACGGCACGATATCTATGGCACCACGACGTCGACTTTTTTGATAGCTGTACCACCCCGCCGATTCTGGCCAGTGATTACGATCGTATGGCTTCCGCGCTCCATCGGCCGCGTGAAATAGCGGAAATGCCCGTCGGGACGTATATCGGCCACCTGTTCGCCATTGATGATAAGCGCGGCGCCGGGTTCAGTGCGGCCGATCACCTCGACGTTGTTGCCGTGGAGTTCCGTGTCGTCCACCTCGAGCAGCATTTCCTGTTCTTTACCTGCAACAACAAGCATGAACTTGAACGGGTCGCTTTGGTCGCTCGTGTTATTCTTCTCATCAATCGCCCGCACTCGCCAGAAGTAATCGCCGGGAGGCAATCCGGCGACTTCCGCGCTGGAGCCAACCGTCTTCCGCTCCATGACCACCTTGTTGAACATCGAAGTAGTGCTCACCTGCAGTTCGTAGGACTTTGCCGTCGTTACCGGCTTCCATGTGAACTGAATCGGATCGCGCTTGGGGTCAGCAACGATCACAGCTGCTAGATTGATCGGCTTGTCTAATTGCGGGGGAGCCAGCACTTGACTCTTCGTAATCGGGCCGCCGGTCGGGAACGACGCGCGTTCCCACTGGCCGATATCAAGATGTTGGCCACCGCGATTCAGTTCTGCGCTTCCGTTATCAACAGTGATTTCCTGCTGGTTCGTCGTGGGATCGCTGCGTACAGCCGCGCGGCTGTTCGCTCGCACCGAGGCCACTGCGTTTTCAAAAGATACTTCCGCCTTCGATCCGGGAATTTCCCAGGAGCCCGTCGCGAGGTCTACCTGGCCGGAGGAAATATGCACGCCAACTTTCGATGCGTGGTCCTGTTGCACCACGTTGTCTTCGACGGTGACAAGCGTGTCGCCTTTCACAGTGTATGTAGTTCCGTCCGCAAACTGAATGCGAGCCACGCCTTCACCGCCGGTTTGAATCAGATCGCCCTTGTCGAGCGAGAGCTGGTAGTCGGCGTTCATCCATTGCACTGAGTTGTTTTTTTTCACCTGGACTTTGCCGTCGAGATTGACGAAGCGCGCCTGGCGCGCTGCGGCTGTCGAACTCTCGTTCGTCGACGGCGCCGCAATGGAATCGGAAATCTTGCCAATCATGCTGGCAGCCATCTGGGGAAACGCGAAGTGGAAGGCTGCGAATACCGCGCCAACAAACAGGACGACGACCAGCACAACGGTGCGATATCTCACCGTGTGCCAGTACACCTCCACACGAGAAGTCTTTGGCTTCTCAGCCGCCGAGATTTTTCCGGTTATCATGGCGATTTGGGGCCAGTTTTGCAATCTAGCATAGGGATATAGGCCTTTCAACTTGGCCGGTGAACAGGATGCGAAACCGCTAACAGCAAGAAAGCACCATGTTTTCTCGTAACTTACGGGTGGAGCCGAAGGGCTTCAGGCCTATCATGAGCTGAGCCAACCGGGCTGGACGGGCCAACTGACCAGACCTATCGGAGCCATCTTGGAGCCATTTTGGAAGTTGACCGCAGGCGTCCAGTTTAGGGAGACTAGACAAGCGAATTGGCCCCATTTTTCGTCCCGTGGTCAGCTGTATCGAGGCATAGCCGCCTGCAAAGGCCGATCCAGAACTCGTAGCGAGGCACAGTCATGAATGAATCAATTGGGGAACTCCTTCCACCGACACGAATTATGCTCACGCCCGGCCCGTCCTGCATGGACCCGCGGGTTTACCGCGCCCTGGCCACCCCGTTGGTGGGCCACATGGATCCGTGGTTCGTCAACATGATGAACGATGTTCAAGCACTCTTGCGCAAGGTTTTCCAGACTCAGAACCGCATCACTTTCCCCATATCTGCCTCTGGCTCGGGTGGAATTGAAGCGGCTGTTTTGAATCCGCTGGAAGAGGGCGACGAGTGCATCGTCTGCGTGAATGGCTGGTTTTCCGAGCGCATGGCGATCATTGCCGAGCGCAGCCCCGCAAAAGTGATTCGCGTGGAAGCGCCTTATGGACGCACGGTTGATCTTGACGATGTGCGCCGCGCGGGCAAGGGAAAGAAAATAAAATTCGTCGGGCTCGCGCATGGCGAGACGTCGACAGGAGTTATTCAGCGCCTCGACGATTTTCGCAAGGTTGCGGATGAATTAGGGGCGATGCTTGTTGTGGACGCGGTCGCTACGCTGGCCGGCGTCCCGATGGATATTGACCGCCAGCGCATCGATATTTGCTTCAGCGGCTCACAAAAAGCAATCAGCGCGCCTCCTGGAATGGCACCCATTACCGTGAACGCGCGCATGGAAGATGTGATGCGCGCGCGCAAGACTCCTGTGGGAAGCTGGTATTTCGATCTCACCCCGATTATGACGATGTGGGGAAGCGAACGTACCTATCACCACACGCCGCCGATTTCGCTGATCTACGGAATGCGCGAAGCATTGCGTCTTGTGCTCGAAGAAGGGCTCGAAGCGCGCTGGGAGCGCCACTCCCAGAATCAACGAGCGCTGGTCGCCGGAATCGAAGCGATGGGCCTCGAGCTATTCGTGGAGAATCCCGCGGAGCGGTTAGTCACGGTGACCGGAGTAAAGGTTCCAGCAGGAGTGAATGACGGTCGCGTAAGGCAGCAATTGCTGGACGAATTTAACATCGAAATCGCAGGCGGCTTCGGCCCGATCAAAGGCAAGCTCTGGCGGGTTGGGTTGATGGGGTACTCGAGCCAGAAGACTAACGTGTTGCTGTTTCTTGCGGCGTTTGAAAAAGTGCTGCTCGATCATGATTTTCGGGTGCCGGCAGGGGCCGGCGTCGCCGCGGCGGTGCGAAGCTATCAGCAATCGAGCCAGCCCGCAGCCGTCGGGGCTCGAAGGTAGGAGCGCTAGAAGGATCAATGGCAAAAACAGCGTTTCCGACGATTCCGAATGCAGGCGCCATGAGCGAGTTCATCGGCGCTTTTGATGTCCCGTCGAAAGTGACGGACATCGTCTATCGCTGCCGATTTTCTCACTGCTGGAACGGAATCGCCACGCGGCATGCGGACACGATGGATTGCAAGTTTTTCGTGGACGGGAAAGGCGTGGTGCTGGGGCTCGCACATCCTGGCTTCGTGGAATTCCGCACACGCTCGGGGCGCAATTTAACGGATCGCGAAGCGAGCTATATCGCCGCCGAGTATTTGCGCGAGCGACTCGAACAGGAAGACGAGCACGCGCTCTACGATGTTTCCGCTTCTGACGTTCTCCGCATTATCGAAAAGCTCGGCATAAAATAAACCTGCGACAACTCTAGTCCGCGCCCTTTTTGCGGTAGTAGGTGAAATCGTATTCCATCGACCATGTCTTCCCGCCGTCTTCGGATCGCTGGCTGAATTGTCTGACCTCGTCCGGCCCGACGTTAAAGAATTGTAGATGGCGCGTGGCCTTCTTTCCGTCTTCATCCGTGTCGGCGTAATAATCCATCGTGGTTCCGTTGAGATGCCCGGAGAAGAATATTCTTCCACCGTTGCTGTCCACCCAGTATTGCTCCCACTTCTTTGTATTGGAATCGTAGATGTTAAAACTCTTTCCGGTATTGCCACGCCCGCCTGTCCAGTTCTCGAGTACCACGCACTCGTCGAGAATCTTCTGGATACTGCTTGACCCGACCACCTGGTCAGCTCCGGTCTGCTTTACCGTCCACTCGCCAACCCAGAAATCGAATTGCTTGTGTTCCGGGCTGTACTTGCAGGGGAACGCATTGTGGTCGGCCTTGTCGAGATCTTTTGCGAAACGCGGGTCATCCTTCAGCAGGATGAGATCGGGGTCGGATGAGAAGATTCCTCCAGGGCCGTATCCGGTATTAAGAATCTCATCGATCTTGGCAAAGGCTTTTTCCCGGTCACCCATGCGCGCATAGGCTTTCGCTGTTCGCAAGAGAACGGAGAATTGATGGAAACCAAGGCTGCCGGCTTTGTCGTAGCACTCGATGGCTTTTTGATACTGTCCGATTCCGGCCAGTGCGACGCCCCAGCGATACCAATTCTGACCACTTGCCGGGTTTGCTTTTGCAAGGGCCTCGTACGCTGGCGCAGCTTTCTGCCAATCCTTTGCGTTGTAGTAGCCATCGGCCGCAGTTTGCTCGGGAGTGGTTGATTGCGCTTGGAGATTGCCAGCCCCGGCAATCCCAATTGCGAAGACCACTATGACCCGGCACACGTTTCGGGCCCAGAAATTCATAGTCGTTCTCCTGAATATGGTTTCCGCGCTGGAATCGACTGATTGTCGGCTGTTGCGAGTTAGACGATGATCGAGGCTGGGGGAGAGCGTTCTTTTTGTTGCGGCTGCGCGGAGATCAATCGTCAGAGGGACACATAATGCGGCTGTGAATCCGTAACGATGCGATTTAAGGAGTGTCAGCCTTCGCTTTTTCAGCCGCGGGTGGTTTCGAATTCTTCGGGATGCTGCGGATGTAGTTCACCAGGTTCCAAATGTCTTCGTCCTTCAGGCGATCCGCCTCGGAGGGCATTTCGCTGCCGTTACCATTCTTGATTACATAAAACATTTCGCCATCGCTGACTGATTTCAGAGCGGCGGGATCGCGATAATCCGGCATCTTGAGCTTCATGTCGATAGCCAAATCCCCTTTGCCGTCTCCGTCGACTCCATGGCACATCGCGCAATCATAGCCATATTTCTTTTTTGCCACCGCCAGCGAGGCTGCAGTTGGCTTCACGGGGTTAACCACCTTAAGCGCTTCCGGCGGAATCTTTGCGGCGGCGGACTGAGAAGACGGCTTCGTCTCAGCAGCGGGGCTGCTTTGACCTTGTTGAGCGCGACAAGAAAACGCGAGGGTCAACGAAGCTATAAGAACAAGGATGCGCGTCCACATCGAGGCCTCCTGTTTCGGATTAAGCGGATTGTACGCCCGTTCACGACGGAGGGATGCGGATTTGTATCGTAAATGTGTTCGCTACGCGTCCGAAAGCGATTCGCCGAAATTCGTGGTGTCGTTCAGTTCGCCGGCTTCGAGGATCTCACCGCAGTCGAGGCATTCAACGTACTGCGAATCGTCGTCTTTGGCGATCAAGCGCGTTCGGGTGTGTTGGCAGGAGGCATTCGGTGGATTCGTCATCGCAGTTTCAGTGCAAATCTAACTGCATTGTAGCATCGCGCCTCACCCCTCAGAATAGAACGCGCGGTTGACAAACGAGCAGATTGCAACTATCAGTCAGTCTGGTTTTGAGTCTGAAAGCGGAGACACTGTGAGCCCCGGAACGACCACGCAAGAAAAGCTTGGCAGCGCGCTTTTTTACGGAATTGTCGCAATTCTCGCCTATCTTGCATTTCGCGTTTTTGAACCCTTCCTTGCGTCGCTGGCGTGGGCGGTGATTTTAGTGGTTCTCTTTTTTCCGATGTACGAGCGGTTGGCGAGAAAGTGGGGAATGACGACGGCAGCCGTCGCGAGCACGATTGGCGTCACGCTGATCCTCATTGTTCCGGCGATTTTCATCATGATCGCGTTCGTCCGCCAGGGATACGAAGCGGTACAGTCCATTCAGCTGCAGGTTGCGTCCGGCCACTTCCGCTGGATGAACGATCTGTGGATGCGCCTTCAGGGGCGCTTTCCTGAGGTTGAGGCCACCGATCTGGCAAGCACCCTCCGCGGCTATGCCGAAAAGATTGCTGCGTATGTGGCCAGTCAGGTTGGCACGGTATTGCGCCACACGGCCGGGTTTGCATTTCAGCTTTCGGTGACGATTCTGGCTATGTTCTATCTTTTTCGCGATGGACCTTCGCTGGTTGACCGCCTGCGCGAGGTGCTGCCCTTCGAGGGACATTATCGGGATCGAATGATTCGTGATTCGCGCGATCTGATTTTCGCCAGCGTGACGTCGAGCATTGTAGCGGCTGCCGCGCACGGCTTGCTCGGCGGAGTGGCGTTTGGATTAACGGGAATCGCAGCGCCGATTTTCTGGGGAGTGATGATGGGATTTTTCTCGCTCGTTCCCGTTGTAGGCTCCGCGTTGATCTGGGTTCCGGCCTCGATCAGCCTGATGCTCGAAGGACACATCCTACGCGGCATCATCCTCGCGCTCATTTGCAGCGTCATCGTCGGAATGATCGACAACATTATTCGTCCCTGGCTCATCAGCGGGCGGGCGGAGATGGGTGGACTCGTGGTTTTTATCAGCGTTTTGGGCGGTATCGCAGTTTTTGGGATGTTGGGGGTCGTGCTTGGGCCGATTGTAGTAGCGTTGGCGGCCGGGCTGCTTGATTTATACGCTCCGAGCGCTGCTAGAAACCGCTCGCTCGAAGCGAGTGGGAGCGAAAGGCATGGCGTGCTAGAGTAGCGCGCTTCGGAATTCGCAATGAGTAAAAACTCCAACTCAAAACACGTCACCAGCCTGCCGCCCGAAAAACTGCGCTGGCACTGCGATCCAGCCCGCATCCCGTTCCAGACGACCGCGGAGGTAGAACCGACCGTAAATGATATGGGGCAAGACCGGGCAATGCGCGCTCTGCGCATGGGCGTGGAGCTGAAAGCATCGGGTTACAACCTTTTCGTGTGCGGGCTTTCCGGGACAAGCCGCGGCGGGATGATCGTGCGCATGGTCGAAGAGATGCATCTCGAGACTGAGACTGCTCCCGACCGCTGCTATGTGAATAACTTTAAAAATGCGGACCGGCCTCGGCTGCTCACTCTTCCGCGCGGCCAGGCGAATGCATTCAAGAAAGAAGTGGAATCGGGCATCGATTTTCTGCGCCGCCGCATTCCGCAGGTTTTCGAGGGTGAGCCTTTCCAACGGCAGAAGACACGGATTGTCGAGCGGTTCACTGTACGCGAGAAAGAATTGATGGACGATTTCACCCGGCGCATCGCTCGCGAACAATTCGCTCTGGGACGCATGCAGGTGGGCGCGGTCGCGCTGCCTGAGATTTTTCCTGTGCTCGAAGGGCAGATGGTGCCCATAGAAGAAATCCCCAAGATGGTGCAGGAGGGCAAGCTCGAGAGCGTGGCTGCTGAGGATCTGGAGCGTAAGTACGACCAGTTCCGGCAGGAATTTACAGTTGTGTATCGCAAGACGCTTTCGCTTTCGCGCGAACTCGCGAGCGAAATGAGTTATCTGGAGCAGGAAGCGGCTTCCGTGCTCGTCGATGGAGTGATCGAAGAGCTGAAAGAAAAATATCCGAACCCGCAAATTTCCGAATATCTCGAAGAAGTGCGCCACCATATTTTGGACAATCTCGACCCATTCAAAGAGCGGGAAGGCGAGGACGAGCAGCCGCCTTCGGAAGGCGGCGGAGGCCAGCGGCCTGAGCGCACGGACCGCGACCCGTTCCGCGTGTACGGCGTGAATGTGATTCTCGCGCATGGCGAACAGGAAAAAGTTCCTGTTATCTTCGAGACGATTCCCACATACGCGAATCTCTTCGGCACAATTCACCGCAGCTACGACACGCGCGGCGGCTGGAATTCGGATTTCATGGATTTGCGCGGCGGCTCGCTGCTGCGCGCGGACGGCGGCTTCCTTGTGATGTATGCGCTGGACACGCTCACAGAAGCCGGCGTGTGGCGGACGCTTAAGCGGACTTTGAATCACGGCAAACTCGAAATTCAGCCCGTCGACGTATTTTTTCCCTTCAGCACCGCGGCGCTTAAGCCCGAACCGATCGAGATTCAAGTGAAGATCATTCTCATCGGCGATCGCGACATGTACGAGCTTCTCTACGACTACGAAGACGACTTCAAGAAGATTTTCAAAGTCCGCGTGGAATTCGATGAAGAGATGGCCTGGAGCGAAGAGGTGATTCGCCAGTACGCGGGCCGCTTGCGCAAATTGAGCGACGACGAGCATCTCTGCCCCTTCGACCGGACTGCCGTAGCTGTGCTTCTCGAGCACGGTGTGCGTCGAGCCGGCCGGAGAGGAAAAATTACGGCGCGATTTTTTGATCTCGCGGATTTGGCTCGCGAAGCGTCGTATGTGGCAAAGCATGAAAAAGCGGCGGTGGTGACAGGCGAGCATGTGAGAAAAGCGCAAGAAGCCCAAATCGATCGTCACAATCTGACGGAAACAAAAATCCGGGAGATGGTGGAGCAGAACCTGCTGTTTATCGATACCACCGGCGCTCGCGCGGGTCAGGTCAATGGGTTAAGTGTGCTTGAAATCGGCGGCTACGCATTTGGCAAGCCTGTGCGCATTACGGCCGCGGTTGCGTTGGGAAAACTAGGAATTATTAACGTGGAGCGGGAATCGAATCTAAGCGGCCGGTTTCACGACAAGGGTGTACAAATCATTTCGGGATATTTGCGTCGTACTTTCGCGCAGGATAAGCCGCTGTCGTTATCGGCGAGCGTGTGCTTCGAGCAATCCTACTCCGGCGTGGACGGCGATAGCGCGAGTTCCACGGAAATCTACGCGATTCTTTCAGCACTTTCGGAGATTCCGATCAAGCAGGAACTGTCGGTAACCGGCTCCGTGAACCAGCAAGGAGATGTTCAGCCGATCGGCGGCGTGAATCAGAAAATCGAGGGATTTTACGATGTTTGCAAGCTGAAGGGCCTCACGGGGACGCAAGGCGTTCTGATCCCTGCCGAAAACGTGGAAGATTTGATGCTTCGCGACGAAGTGATCGACGCCGTCGCCAAGAAAAAATTTCACATATATCCGGTGGCGACCATCGAGCAGGGAATTGAGATTCTCACCGGCGTTCGCGCAGGCAAACGCGGCAAGGCCGGAAAATTTGAGCCGGGATCTGTTTTTGCTGAGGTTGATTCGCGCCTGCGTGAGATGGCTGACACACTGCGAAGGTTCGAGAAGTAGCCGCCGCAAAACTTCAAATCAAGCGCCGCATTTGAACCGTGACTTGAACCGATTGCCCGTTGCGCTGAATCAGTAGCTTGTATTTGTGTCCCACCTGCCGGAAGAGCGCGCGAATCGAAGTGAGCGTCAGGTCCGCTGCGGGTTCGTCGTCAATTCCTGCAATAATGTCCCCTTTCAGAACTCCCGCTTCTGTTCCCGGGGTTCTAGGCTGCACCGACGCGACTTCGAAGGTGAGAAGTCCCGGCCCCTTGGCGACCACCGCAATCCCGCTCTTGTCTTCTTGTTCATAATCCTCGAAATGGTTGTTGGGATCGAGAATGAGTTGCTGGTGCGCATAATCAAAAATAACCGTAAAGCGCCGAAGTATTCCGCCGCCAATCATGCCCGCGCGATTATTGTCGAGGCTCGAATTCGCCGCTGGATGAACGAATGCCGCGACCGGCCCTCGAATTTCGTATCGGCCGATTTCAAGATCCGTCAGCCGGCCAAGAGCGACCGTTGCGCCCCCTTCTATTTGCGGATCGGAAGCATTAATCGTCTTCACATGCGAAGAAAAAATCCGGTGCACCTCGCTAAAACGATCGGAAATCATCACCGAAGCGTCTAGCGCCGTGTTCACCACAAAATCGTCTTCACGAGTTTTTAGCCCTGCCAATTTAAAACCCGCTTTGATGAGGGGGGCAGCTCCGTTGAACGTCAACGGGATGACGGCTCCCTTTCCCGTGTACTTGTATGCAGCCGGATCGTAGAGCCGAAGTGTCTGGCGGCCGTAATCTATTTCTACGACCACTCGGCTGAAAAAATCGGCGCCCAGCGTTCCTTGATACGGGCGTCCCACCTCCTGCGAAAAATCCTGCTTATCGATAGTTGGAAGATTCATAAAAGGTATATCCACGCCAGGGAAATTCAATATCGAGTCTTTGAGATTGCTCAGCCCGAGATCCGCAGCGCGGGTAGGACTGACAGACGACGCTGGGGCGGTGGAATCCAGCACGAAGAGCGATGGCTGGCTCTTGTTGATGTCTACCGGAACAAAAATAAGGTTTCCAACAAATTCGGCCGGAACCTCTGCCGCATTTCCGCCGAATGCGAAGCGCGCAGGCGCTGGAGTTGCGGTCTGCTGCGCTATCGTCTGTGAATTCGCGGACGAATTCGGATGGAAGCCAAAGCCAAGGAATATTGCAACGATAGCTCCGAAGCCGCTAAGCATGAGACGCATGATGTCGCTTCGTGTTCCTTCTGTTTTGCACGTACAGCCACAACATTCCGATTATACGGTTACCGAAGCGGAGCGAAATATCCTTCGCGAGCAAAAATCTGAAACTCGGGCGATTTTGCCGGCGCCGCGCTGGATCGGCGGCTAGCTTTCGGAATCTCCACGGTGAGTGCATGGAATTTTCCATCATGTTGAGGCGCAATGCCCAGGACGTATTGATGCCTTAAAGCGGAAGCAATCTCACGATAGATCGTAACGAAATCATTTGGCGACTCTGGAAAATAAGCGCGCCCGCCAGTGATTTTCGCGAGCGACGAAAGCGCCGAATCGGCCTTCGCAAAGGTCAATGGGTTCGCTGGCTCCTCTGCCGTGTCGGTTTTTGGCGCGGCTTTCGATTTCTTTTTCTTTGTATTCGGCGGGTGCCGCAGAGAACCGCCCAGGGCGACCGCGAACAGGACGGCATCGTCCGACTTAAGCTTTTGCACCAGCGCATCCCACCGCTCCGGCGGCGAAGAATCGAGGCCGGTGGTGAGCAACACGATTGCTTTCTTCCCGTGAAGCGGCGCAATCCAATCGAGAACTGTCGAGACGGAATCGTAAAAGTTGAGATTGCCCATCCCGAGCGTGTATTGAACCTGACCCAAGGCAGCCGCCAGCGCGGATTTATCAGGTGTGAATGGAAGAATTGCCTGCGGTGCCTGAGAGTATGAAACGAGCGCGACCTCGTCGTCCGGAGCAAGGCCGTCAAGAAGCGCATAGGCGGCGGTGAGGTGTTCGGCATGGATCAAATAAACTGCGGGGCTCGTCTCGAGCATTACCAGCACCTGGGCGGGAGCCTCGATCGGCGCAAAGAACGCGACGGGTTGCTCGATGCCATTATCTAGAACCCGAAACCGGTCTTGTGCCAGACCCGCCACAAATTTGCCCTGGCGATCGAGCACGCTCACGTCAATTTTGACGATCTCGGTTGTGGCTTGAATTCCAGCTTGCGGAGTGCGTCCGGTCTCCTGAGCATGCAAGGCGAGCACAAAGCAAAAAAGAAAGATCGCCGCCGCGAAAGAAATTGCTGGAAAAAATCGGCGACCGCGAAGCCTACTGAATGTACGAATCAAAGTAGATGCCGTGCGAATCCTTCCACCAGCCGCTGATTCCGGTGTGAATGTGGCGCGTAAGGACCTCAGGTTTTACCGCCTGCAGCCAGTCGGTAGAAGGGGGCGGCGTGGTCGAATCCTTGGCTGCCTTTGCCATCTCGTCAGCGAGGTGGGCTATCACCTTGTCCCATGGGATTTGGACAATATCGGCAGCGCTTAATCCGGATAGTTTTTCAGGCAGAAGGGAACGTTGATGAGCAAGCTCTGCGCCGCTCAGAATACCGGCGCCGGCGGCGGGAGCGGCATCGGGCTTAACGTTCAACCGTGCCACAGCCGGGCGGATAAGCGCCTTACGCGGCGCCGCAAAAAGCATTGTGGGCGTCACCGCGACGTAATAGAACTCCCGCTTTTTGGCTCCCGTCTTCGGATCCGCACTTGGAAAGACAAGATCAAGGTAGGTGGTAGTTCCTGACGTATCCTCGCCGACTGTAAAACTCCCTCCAGCGGCGCGCAGAATGCGAAGCACGTCCTGGGGCTTCTGAATCGAGATCGCGTAGGTTCTCTGAGACGAACCGTCGTCAGCGAACGATGTTTCGGATGCAATTTCCCCGGTAAAGAGCTGAAGCGCATCCGGCACCGGCATGCCCAGAAATCCCTGCGCCATCTTTTCGTACATGTCCATCGCCGCTGTTTGCTGCGATGTCAAAAGAGGCTCGGCCGCGGCTCGGAGCATTTGATAAATCGCGCCGAAATTAAATCTCGAGATACTGAACACAGGTCCGGAGTTTACGGCTGGCGCGGTAACGAACGAAGTGCCGCTCGTGCCCGCAAAGTCAAACACCCCACCCGCATCTGCCTCACCGATCATCGCCCCGTGAAATCGCATTGCCTCTCCGGCAAAGCTGACGCTTCCGCCGAACACGCTGATTCGATCGAGGCGCAGATTCACTGCGAACTTCGTAGCCGGTTTCTCTAATTGTGCCGGAGTCAAAGTTTTTGTCAGGTTCGGGAAGCGAGCAAAAAATTCAAGGGCCGAGTCGGCGCCGATGAACGGACGCATCGACGCGTACTCGGGGAGTTGCGTCACAGAATCAGCCGGTTTCTCTGCGCCGCCAAATCGAGCGATAAGTTCCTCGATCACGGACTTTTGATCGGCGAGAAAGTAGTATTTCGGCGTAAGAGCGGTGTAAGACACATCCGTGCCGGTGGCGCGCGCTTCGATTTTCGTCCCCCGAAAATCGTAGCTCATCACGGTAGGCACTTCCTTGCCCGTGGCACGATTCGCAGCACGCAACTTTTCGACAATGGCCGTTTTTCCGTGCGCATCGTAAACCACAAAAAATCCGGTGACCGGAGGCGGCGCAGAATCGGCTGTGGATTTCTTTTCTAACTTCGGATTCAGAACAACTCCCACGACAGCAGGGTTATCGAAAAGCGAAAGCACCTCCGCTTGATCGCGGTCTGAAGTGGCAGGCCCATTCTTGGCGATGTTTTCGCGCAAGCCTTTAAAAAGCAAATCGCGAGCGTGTACGAACTGCGGGTCTTCAAACAGCTGCACCACGTGGTTCGTCTTTTCCCCGCTCGTCACGGCTCCCATGCCGTGCCAATAGGCGAAGAATACGGTGCTCGCAGGCAATCGGTCAGAAAGGGAGGGGGTTTGCGCAAGTACACTGCGACCCGTTGCAATGATCAGAACAAGCGGGACAATTGCACGAAATCGGCGCACACCGCGGGTTAACGTCAGAATCGTATTCAAATGCGCCACCTCCGCGGCTTTGCCTTCACCTTACGACAGCGCCCAACGCTCCGAGCCTCAGTTCCCCGGCGCTGGTTTTGCAGCCGCAGAAGCGGCGGGAGATCCTCCGCCCTTGGGAGTACTCAGGTAACCCTTCGCATGATCTTTCGAGACTTCAAAGACGACGATTTCATAAGGCGATCGTGCGCCTCGAACGTAGAACTGAACAGGTTCACCGACGGTCTTATCCTTTTTTTCGATTGCTTTGTCGTCAGCCACCACGTTCATCGTGTACTTGAAACGCTTGGTGTCCACTTTGCTCAGCTTCACCTGGATGGGACCGACATGCTGGATGCCTTGTTGCTTGTTGACGTCAAATTCGAAGATGTCGCGCTCGTTGAGCCGCTTGAGTTCTTCCACCTCATCGTGGTTACGCGCGATCAGTCCGCTTTGCACGCCAAGGTCGCCGACGGTGCTCTGAAGTTTGCTTTTGGTCGCTTCCAGATCGGCCTTGGTTGCAGCAACGTCGCTCTTCGTCCCGCTGATATCCGTAGCCACCTGGCCTAGTTTCGCGGACGTGTCCTGTTCCACGGCACCGATTTGCTCGCGCAGTTTCGCGTTATTCGTCTCCTGCTGCCGTTTTAGAGAGGCCGAGAGTGACCGCGCACGCGCTAGCTCGTCCTGTGTAAGCCCAAGCTTTTGCGACGTCACTTCCAGCTGGCCCTTCAGGTCAGCCAGCTGCGTATTTGTTTTTTCCAGCTCTGAGCCCAGGACGCGACTCTTTTTGTCCGCGTCATCAAGACCCTTTCTCATTGCCTGTCTTTCTGCGTAGCTTGCGAACAACAGATATCCAACGAGCACAAAGGCAACTACAAACAGCAGGACGACCCATCGAGGCAGGGCCGCCACTTCTGCCACCGGTTCTTCAGGCTGGGGATGGGGCAGCGGCGTAGAACTCAAACTCATAGATCTCCTTCCGGCGGCTTGGCCGCCTTATTCTTTCGATGTGCGGAATTATGGCTGAGGCGCAAGAAGTTGTCTATGCCTTGCGACGGCGATTGTTTCCTCCGCGACGGGGCCAAGCCGCTTCCACTGTGGTCGTAAGGCCGCCTCGCGGCGTGAATTCGCCGGTGACGCGGCAACTGATCGGCCGGCTCGCGTCAACAATATCGCGAAGCATGCGATTCACGGCGTTCTCATAGAAAATTCCGAGATTTCGGTATGCAAGCAGGTACATCTTCAGAGCCTTCAACTCGAGGCAAACTTTGCGCGGTTCGTACTGGATCGTGATCTTGCCGTAGTCGGGCAGTCCAGTCTTCGGGCACACGGATGTGTATTCCGGAAATTGAATTGTGATCTCGTAGCCGGGGAAGTGGTTGGGCCACGTCTCCAGCTTGGGCAAGCGGGCATCAATTCCCGCCTTTGAGTGAGCATCGGTGTATTGGGCCATTCTCTCCTCTGAAAGCAATTCTAACGGTTATAGATTCTACACTCCACGCCCGATTCATCACATCTTGCCCGCCCGGGATATTTTGAGTATCCTCGGGGAAATGGGGCGCCCAGACCAGTTAGGAGACTGGGTACAGGCATGATATGTCCGCAGTGTCGCAGTTCAGACTGCTACCGCTCGCATCGGGATGGAGTCTCAGATTTACTCGCCACTTTCATAGGTCTCAAGCCCTGGCGATGCCACACGTGCGACAGGCGTTTCTACGCTCGACGCGTTGCATACACGTTTAGTCGTTACGCTCACTGCTCCAAGTGCGGAAACTTTGATCTTGAACGGATTTCCCGTGAGCGTGTCGAGGATGGAACCGTCCTCTCTGTAAAGCGCCGGCTCGGTATTCGCGCCTACCGCTGCGCTCTGTGCCGGCGGCGGTTTTTTAGTGTCCTGTCTTTTCGTCGGATTGTGCCTTCGACGAGTCGCAGTTCCGGAACACTCAGCGGTGACGAACCAACTCCGGCCTCGCCCGTTTCTGGACTTAAATCGACCTAGTTTTCACCTCTTCCGCCGCCCTTGGGCCAAGAATCCTCATCTCGACGCCTTCCGGCCGTTGTAACGCACAATTAACATTCCCGTCACGGGTGGTTCAAGGCGGGCACATAAGGTTTGCCGTCCCCGTATTCGGCCCAGGGGGAAGGCGCGGCTGCAAGTCGAGTAGTCTCTCTCCGCGCGGGTGCGAAATAGCTGCAACTCTTTGCGTTGCTTTTCATCTCCGTTAGGCCGGCACCATCACCAGACTGGATGTAGGTGGAAGCCGGATTCGCGGCAACCGGACGGCGAGCGTATGGGTTGGTGGGCCATGGGCTTCGCTGAACCCGGAGCTGGCGCCGGTGAGTAGGTTCGGAAGTTAAATTCAAGGAGGAAGGGAATGCGAGTACTTGCACTATGGACTCTGGCGTTTGGCATCGCCGCATCTCCGGCGATGGCACGAGCCGCTAGAACGGGGGATGACAAGGATTCAACCGCTGCCAAGAAGGCGGATGCTGCGAAAGCCGCAACGGACAATAAGACGCCGGCGGCTTCCTCCAAGTCGGATGCGCCAGCAAAACCGGCCTCTCCGACCGTGGAGAATGAACTTCAACAACTTCGCGAACTGCTCGAAGCGCAGTCGAAACAGCTTCAGGAGCAGAACGATGCGTTGAAGGAACAGCGCCATGAAATGGAAGTGATGCAGAATAACTTGAGGGCTGTGAATGCTCCGCTTGTGAATGAGGGCGCGTCGCCTGCGTCCAGCGTAGCCGCCCAGCCCGCACTGTCAGCCGGTTTCGTTGCTTCGCCGGATGAAGACAAGCCGGATGCGTATCAAATTCGCTTCAAGGGAATCACCATTACCCCCGGCGGCTTCATGGCGGCTGAAGGTGTTTACCGCCAGCGTGCCATCACGAATGACGTGAACACCGACTTCAAGGGAATTCCCTTCGTCGGTGCCTCCATCGCCCACGTCAATGACTTGAACTTTTCCGGACGCCAGTCTCAGATCAATGCCCGCGTTCAAGGCAAGCTCGGCGACGTCAAGGTCGGTGGCTATTTCGAGGGTGACTTTTTGTCCGCGGGCGTCACCTCTAACAACAACCAGACCAATAGCTACACCTTCCGCCAGCGTCAATTCTGGGCGCAAGCCGCGTTTGAAAGCGGCTGGACCATTACCGGCGGCCAGATGTGGAGCTTGGTTACCGAAACCAAGAAGGGAACTGAGCCACTGACGGAAGCCCGTCCAATGACGATTGACGCGCAGTATAACGTCGGCTTCAGTTGGGCCCGGCAGTTCGGTTTTCGAATCTCGAAAGCTTTCGCGGACAACAAGCTGACTGTCGCTCTGTCCGTGGAAGACGCGCAGACCACTTTCGGCGGCAAACTCCAGACCCAGAACACCTTGATTGCTGCACCCGGCGATTTGGCTGGTCTCTACAACAACGAAGCAAACTATTCCTTTAACAAGAACCCGGATTTTGTCTTCAAGGCAGCTCTCGATCCAGGGTGGGGTCACTACGAAATTTTCGGCGTGGTAGGATCGTTCCGCGCGAGAATCTTCCCCTGCGCAGGAGCAACCGCTGCGGCGCCGTGCCCCATCAACGACTCCACGATTTCGGGTTCTTTGGCCAATAACCAGAGCATAACAGCGGGCGGAATCGGCGCTAATGCCCGCGTGCCACTCTTCCATCATAAGGTTGACGCTGGCATTCACTTCCTCGGTGGCTCGGGCGTCGGCCGGTACGGCAACGTCACTCTCGCCGACGTGACCGCGCACCCCGACGGGACCCTCGTTGGGCTGCGTTCATATCAGGCTCTCGGATCGTTGGAATTCCACGCGACTCCCAAGCTTGATATCTATGCCTATGTCGGTGGCGAATACGACGGGCGCGCTGCCTACGTTGACGCCAACGGGAAGGGCGTGGGCTACGGTTCGCCGCTTCTCCGCAACGATGGCTGCAGCGTTGAGTTATCTCCCGTGAACCAGAACACGCCTGCAGGCACGAATACCACAAGCGGCGCCGTCACACCGGCGAACTGCCAGGGGGACATCCGCAACATCATCGAGGGAACTCTCGGATTCTGGTATCGCTTCTACCAGGGACCGAAAGGCCGCCTGCAGTACGGACTTCAGTACTCGTACGCGGTTAAGAGCACGTGGAGGGGCACAGATTCGTCAGGCGAAGGCTCCTTCACGCCGCATGCCATCGACAACATGGTCTTCACCTCGTTCCGCTACTACCTCCCGTAGGTTGTCGCGCCCGTAGGTGGTCGAGCAAGAGTTGCAGTTCAGAAGTTTGAATCGGCTTGAAGAAGGGCGCTCCCGAAAGGAGCGCCCTTTTTTCTTTAATGCTGGTCGTCGTCGAAGCGAGAAGTCATGGCCTAATGCGCCGCGTCGGGAACTAGGCGCCGAAGCGCGTCTTCCACTCCTTGCGGCTTGAAACCAAACGGGCCGGGCCCCGACTTATAGCTTACCCGTCCGTCGCGGTCGATCACGTAAAGGCGATCGGGCCATCCCGTGTAGGCGCGCTCGGTCACATTGTCGAAGTTATCGACGACGGCGGGAAACTTGATACCAAGCTTCACCACGCACAGCTGCCCCATCTCGCTGCGTTCGTCGAAACTCTTCGGGCTCGCAAATACAACGTGGTCATCCAAATTGTCGGGATCCTGCCACACATCGCTCGTGTGCGCTTCGCGAATGTAAACCACGTAGAACGCCACTCGATCGCCATACTGCTCGTAGAGTTTATTGAGAGCGGGAACCTCCCGCCGAAAGGGAGGTCACGTGTAGCTTCCGAACACGAGGACCACAGGCTTCTCGCCGCGCAAAGACGACAATCTAAAGCTCGACTTGTGGTCGGGGCTCTCGAGCGAAAAGTCCGGTGCCATAGCGCCAACATTCACATTACCCGTGCGTGCCACTTGCCAGAGAGGCTTAAATGGCAGAGCCACAAACGCCGGCCAGGGAACGTGTTTCATTGTCGCCGCAAAGCGATCCGGCGATTGCAGCATAACGCTAAACAGCACCGTCGTCAGCACGGCATAAAGCCCGACGAAAGCTAGAGCGACTCTCGCCAGAACTTTCCAACGAATATTGGTTTTCTTCGCTTCAGGCATCGAATGACCCGCAATCTACACTGCGCTTCGAGGCGCGTCTCTAATCTTTTTGTATTACGGCCCAAAGTAACGTCAGTGGATAAAAACTCAGGCAGTTTGGATCAGCGACGCTCTGCGGTATATCCTCCGGACATGCAACGTTCCAGCGCCCGGTCGCCAACTCTCGGTTTGATCCTCGGACTCGCGATTACCGTCGCGGCAGTCGTGGCCTACGCCTGGTACACCACCGCTCAAATCTCCGGCCTGCGAAAATTGCAAAATGAATTTGCCGAGCGCAACCGCAAGGACTCGCTCCAATTGCTGCGCATCCAGAATGACTTGAATTCCCTCGGCCTCGCGATGCGCGATATGCTCGATGCTGACGTACAGCGCCCGCTGGCAGCCTGGTCAGCGGAATTTGACCGCATTCACGCCGATCTCGACGATGCGCTTCGCCTCGAAGCCCAGCTGGCGGTGGCCGCTCGCACGCCCGAGCAGCGCCAGTATCTTGCAAATTCATTCGCTCAGTTTTGGGACGCGGCCAACGGAGCGTTTTCGCTCGCGCGAGGCGGAGATGTCAACGCGGCTCGCAATCAAGTCCGGCTTGCTCTGCAACCGCGCCAGGCATCCCTGACTAACGCGGTCGCCCGGCTGCTGGTCGAAAATTATGAAAGCGAGGCAAGAGCATCGGCCCAGGTGCTGCAGATCTACGATCGTGTTCAGCGCCAGGTCTACTTTTTTCTTGCTGCAACGCTCGCCGCGATCCTAGCCACCGGCCTCTATCTAATTCATTCGAATCGCCGGCTGTTCGAGCAGCTCGCGTCGCTCTCCGGTCAGCGCAGCGAACTCGCGCGGCAGTTGATCGCCACCCAGGAATCCACCCTGCGTCATATTTCCAGGGAGCTCCACGACGAATTCGGCCAGACCCTGACGGCCGTGGGTGCGTTGCTCAGTCGCGCCGAAAAACAGATGCCCGATGGCTCCGCCGTGCGCGAAGAATTGCGCGAAGTGCGTGACATTGCGCAGCATACCCTCGAAAATGTGCGTAGCCTTTCGCAGTCGCTTCATCCCGTCATGCTGGATGAAACCGGCTTTGAGAGCACTGTCGATTGGTACCTCCCCATGATAGAGAGACAGACTGGCATCACAGTGCATTACGAAAAATCAGGCGCGTCATTCCCGATCGATGGCGGCGCTGGAATTCATGTATATCGAATTTTGCAGGAGGCGCTGAACAACATCGTTCGGCATTCCGGCTCGCGCGAAGCCTGGGTTCGCCTGCGCTTTCTTGCTAACCAATTGGAACTCGACGTGGAAGATCATGGCACGGGCTTCGAGACCCAAAAATTGAAGCCCGGCATCGGCCTCGTCGCCATGCGTGAACGTGCCCAGTTGCTGGAGGCGGCCATCGAAATTTCGCAGCGGCCGCAGCGCGGCACGTTGGTGAGGCTAAGTGTCCCGCGCCGCAAACTGCATTCCGATGCCAACTAAAATCAAAGTTCTCCTGGTGGACGATCACAACCTCGTACGCCGCGGATTCCGCCGCATGCTGGAAGACGAGGCGGATATTGTAGTGATCGGGGAAGCCAGCAACGGAGATGAAGCCGTGCGGTTAGCGCGCGAGCTTGCGCCGCAGGTGATCGTGATGGACTGCGCGTTGCCCGGCACAAGCGGATTGGCTGCCACACGCAAGATTCTCGAAACGGCGCCGCCTAAGGCGATCTTGATGCTTAGCATGCATTCGGAAGATACGCTTGTGCGCCAGGCGCTGGACGCCGGGGCTCGTGGTTATATCCTCAAGAACGCCGTCGACCTGGAACTGGCGACCGCCATTCGGCGCGTAGCCGCCGGTGAAGTGGTGCTCGACGCACAATTGGCTCGACCGGCCACTCTTCGTGGCGAGCGAAACGCACGTCTCACCGCCCGCGAACTCGAAATCCTGCAGCTCATCGTGAACGGCAAGTCCAACAAGGAAATTGCCGACGATTTAAAGCTTAGCGTCAACACGGTTGCGGTTCATCGTGCCAACATCATGGAAACTCTTGGCATCCACAAAACAGCCGAACTCGTGGTCTATGCCATCCGCAACGGGCTCGTCAATATTTCTTAACCCGCATTACCTGGCTTTTCCGCCCGCTCCGTCACCAGATGTCTAATGGTTTTACAGTATTGCTGTAAGTTTACGTTGCCCCTACATTAACCTTCGCTTGGCCGCCAAAGGCTCCCCGCTTGAGGCGCACCCCCCAAGCAAAGTTGACCTTGCCCGGCTGGCTCGAATGAGCCAGCCGGGTTTTTTTCTGAACTTATTGCGCCTGAGCTTATTGCGCCCTGAAATATTGCGAATCACCTGACCCGTGTGGTCGCGGGTCGGCGAGGTAAATACCAATCCCGTTTCGTCCCGTCCGCTAAGAATGTTAGAATTGCCCTACCGGCAGGAAAGAATCAGCTGCTTTCTGGCGATATCGTCTAAAGGTTAGGACGGAGCCCTCTCAAGGCTCAAATCCGGGTTCGAGTCCCGGTATCGCTACCAACATTTGCTAGAGATTTCGCAGGTTTCGTCCCTACTCGTCCCCAATTTTACTCAATTCTTAGCCGTTCAACCGCGGTCGGCAATCCTGTAGAGTGGCAACCGTGAGTGGGACGGTCGATCTCTACAATAACGCGTACGGGCATTATGAGGCCGAGGTGTACCGGCTGGTGCGGGCGAGTACCTACGGCAAGGATCTGGGGCAGACGGGTTGGACGACGACGCAAGAGTCAGAGGAAATTCCGCAAAGGCTGCAGCTGAGTTCGAGTTCGAATGTGCTGGAGATCGGGTGCGGCTCCGGACGGTATGCCCTCCAGATTGCCGGTCAGGTGGGCTGCTACATCCTGGGTGTGGACATCAATGCGGCCGGCGTCGCGAATGCGAATCATCTGGCTGCGGCGCAAAATTTGTCCTCACAAGTGAAGTTCCAGGTGGCAGATGTTTCGCAGCCGCTCGCGTTTGACGATGCCGCGTTTGACGCCGTTTTTTCGAATGACGTTCTGTGCCACGTTCACGGACGGTTGGCGCTACTGCGAGAAATCTTCCGAGTCCTGAAGCCGGGCGGGAGGTTTCTGTTCAGCGACGCGCTCGTGATTGGTGGCATGATCTCGCATGAAGAGGTGGCTGCGCGCAGCGCCATCGGCTACTACCTTTTCAGCCCTCCTGGAGAAAACGAGCGCCTGCTGCGAGACGCGGGTTTTCCGCGCATCGAAGTGGTGGACACGACGGCGAGCGCCGCAGAGATTTCAGAGCGATGGCGCAACGCGCGGGAGAAACACGGCGAAGCGCTAGCGGCGATCGAAGGCCGGGTGAATTTCGAGGGACTGCAGAAGTTTTTGGCAGCGGTCGAAAAACTCACCCGAGAGCGCAGGCTTTTGCGACTTCTCTACGTTGCCGAAAAACCTGCCAACTGAACCTTTCGCATCGCAACTGCGTACTTCGCTTCCACCGCTTTAAAATTACCGGCGCTTCGAACCCCGAATTGCCGAACGAGCGCTGCGCGCTGGCTTTTCCATCAAAACCGCTGTACCAGAGTGCGACGAACCCGCCGAGGCGGCCGCCGCCTGAGCCGGCTGCTGGGCGTGGCGGTCGTTTGAAGCATTCCGCCAATTCACCTTGGGCATGATCAACGACGGATCCACTCGATCGCGGTATTTCACCGCGATATTCATCAACGAATCGAGCAGCGAGTCCGACAGCCAGTGCGGCTTCAATCCCAGGTCGATCAGTTTCGAATGCTTCGCATTGTAATAATGCTCTTCGGCTTCCACCCGCGGGTCCGGTAGATTCTCAATTTCAACTTTCAACCGCATTTTCCGCGCTGCCTTCTGCACCAGTTGCGCGAGCTCCAGAATCGAGAATTGTTCGGTGAACTGGTTGAACACCCGGCATTCGCCTCGCGCCGCGGGTTGCATACAGGCGAGCTCGATACACCGTACGGTGTCTCGAATATCTAGGAAGCCGCGCGTCTGCCCGCCCTTGCCGTACACGGTGAGCGGATGGCCGATCGCTGCTTCGATGCAGAAGCGGTTCAGCACAGTGCCGAACACTTCATCGTAATCAAACCGATTAATCAGCGCTTCATCGAGCGCCACTTCATCTGTCAGCGTTCCGTACACAACGCCCTGGTTTAAGTCCGTTGCGCGCAATCCCCAAATCTTGCATGCAAACATGATGTTGTGGCTGTCGTGCACCTTCGACAGGTGGTAGAACGATCCCGGCTGCTTCGGATAGGGAAGCACGTCCTTCCGGCCGTTGTGTTCGATCGTGATGTAGCCTTCTTCGATGTCGATGTTCGGAGTACCGTACTCGCCCATCGTCCCGAGCTTCACCAAATGGCAATCCGGACGCAATTCGCGAATCGCGAACAGAAGGTTCAGCGTCCCCACCACGTTGTTCATCTGAGTAAACGAAGCGTGCTTGCGGTCAATCATCGAATACGGCGCCGAACGCTGTTCGGCGAAATGCACCACCGCATCCGGTTCAAATGTCTTCACCGTGGAAGAAAGGAAGTCGTAGTCGGTCACATCGCCCACATACATCTCAATCGTGTTTCCGGTGAGCTCCTGCCACACCTTCAGCCTTTCGGAAAGCGGTCGGATCGGGGTGAGAGATTGCGCTCCGAGTTCGTGGTCCCACTGGCGGCGGAGGAAGTTGTCAACGATTGCGACGGAGTGCCCCTTGCTCGAAAGATAGAGAGCCGTAGCCCAACCGCAATACCCGTCGCCCCCAAGAACTGCAATCCTCATATCCTCTCCTCGTTTTCTAAGCTCTTTCGTCAGTCAGCACCGATTTGAACGGTGACTCTAGCACGCGAAACAAGCTGTTGCTCCGCGCTCGCGTCCGAATTGCCCTTTATGTCATCAGGCACCGGAACTTCCCCGTTTTCGGCCCGCGAAGACCCGCTTGCATACCGCGGTCAGTCGCTTTGTCAGGGGAATTGGGCCGAACGGCAACCAAACGTCGAGTAGAATCAAATTTTACCCTCTCCACCCCGCACAATGCAATCCACTTAACCACGCAATTCGCTTCTAGCCTCTCGGCCCGCTGCCGCGGGATCACCTCAAGGCCCGCCCTGCACCTGCCGATACTTCACCTGAAGGATTGGTGTTCGCAAATGGTATGGGGGCGCAATGCAAGAAAATGACAGGCGTTTCAGGCAGCGTTTCGACATGAGAGTCCAGATGAAAATTCGCAACCTCGATTCCCCGGATCTCACTGAGCAGCAGGTCGAATCATCAAACATTTCCGCTCGGGGCGTCTACTTCTCGACAGACCTGCCGCTCAACATCGGCGCCAGGGTCGAGATGTTCCTCACCATGCCGATGGAAATTGCGGGAAAAGACTCGCGGCTGTGGCGCTGCACAGGACGCGTCGTTCGCATGCAACCGCACAGTCTGTCGCAACCGAAAGCCGGCAACGGAGTCGAGATTCATTATTACGAAGTACTGGATAAAGCGCGGGCGTCCGTCGCGAATCCCCGATCCGGACGTATCCCGCTTCCGTAATTCCGATGTACCAGACCGGATGCCGTTCGCGGAGGTCAAGAAACGTATGCCAAGGCGAGCTCTGATCGTTGACGATGAACCGGCCGTGTGCCAGTTGATTCAGGGTGTGCTGACCTCGTCCGGCTTGGATTCTTTGACCCTGACGAAAAGCGCAGACGCCGCCGGCTATCTACGCGACGAAAAATTTGATGTCGTGCTGCTGGATTTTTCGATGCCTGCTCCGAGCGGAATCGAGCTCGCGCAGCAGGCGCGT
Organism: uncultured Acidobacteriota bacterium; assembly: GCA_963721825.1. GTDB lineage: Bacteria > Acidobacteriota > Terriglobia > Acidiferrales > UBA7541 > Palsa-295. The sequence continues at coordinate 327,759 of CAVRLE010000013.1, forward strand.
GGTTCTGGATTCAACCAGCGAACGCCCATCATTATGATTAGCGACGATCAGCGCCCATCCGCCGTTTCCGAGGGATTCGACGCCGGTGCCAGCTTCTTCCTCTACAAGCCCATCGACATGACGCGCCTGCAAAGACTGATTCGTGTCACGCAAGGCGCCGTCGAACAGGAAAAGCGCCGCTTTCGCCGCGTCCCGGTTCGCTCCAAAGTTCGCCTCAGCTCTGATCAGGGCGAACTTGACTGCGAAACAATCGACCTCAGCCTGAACGGCATGATGGTCCAATCCCCCCGCACTGTTCCTGCCGGTTCTCGCGTTCGTCTCACCCTCGACATGCCCAACGGCGCCAAACCTCTTCTCGGTACGGGAGCTGTGATGAGAACCGTAGGCGAGCATCAAATGGGAATTCAATTCAATCTGTTGCGGACAGACGAGAGCGGAAGGCTGCAGGAGTTTCTCCTTCCACTCATCATCGAGGGCTGAATGATCCCCGCCAACATGATTGAAGGTTTCCAGATGCGTCAGATATGTCTGAGAGAGGAGGGAACCCCATGTCAGATACGACGAAAGGATCGGTAGCCAAGCTTGCTGACCCGCACGGATCGACCCGTCGCCGGACGCAACGCGTCAAGATCACAATACCAATCACCGTAAGGATTCCGAGAGCGAACGCGTCGTTTTACGAAGAAACCACAGAAACCGTTGTAGTCAATGCGCACGGATGTCTCGCGCTTCTTGCTGTGCCACTGGACCAAGGCCAGCAAATTCACATCACCAACTCCAAAAGTGCCGAAGAACAAGCCTGTACCGTCGCCTGGATCGGCAAGTTCACCGAAGGCAAGACGGAAGTGGGCCTCGAATTTTCAGAGCCCGCGCCGAGATTCTGGAGAATCACCTTCCCACCGGAGGATTGGAACCCAGCCGACAGAAAGCTCCCAACCGCTCCCCCAATGCCGCAGCCTTCCGCATCGAAGTGAATCACGCTCGCTCGGATCTCGATTCGAATTTAACTGCGAACCGTCACGCTCCAGCTCTCTGCGATTCGATCTGCTGTATGGTGCCCCGCAACCAATTCCGCATCGCATCTTCGATCTCTTCTTGCGTTCCGCAGCTGTAAAGATACTCCAATGTCTCACCTTCTTTTGTGAGAGGGATGTGGCGGCACGGAATCTTTGTTCCGCGCTGGTCAGGTGGAACCAGTTGCATCAGCACGCATTCTTCACATGGCGCTGGATTCTCTCTCGTGTCGTAGTTCATGCAGCTGGGCGAATCCTCGAAGGCTAGATGTTGCCGCCATGGCTCCCGAGGCGAGCTGCCATAACCGCCTCGCTCCAGAACTTTCAGCTCGAACTTCAGGACATCCAACAGATCTCGATCATCTTTTTGCACGGCCGCCTCCTTAATTCATTTAACCAACTTATCCGCTCTTGCAGCCACACGCTGTGACGGCGATCACGCTGCACCGTGGGTTCGGTCACTCTCCCCTCGGAAGATTTGGGACAAACTCACATCGGAACAGAAAAACATCCGACCAGAGGCGGAAAACATGCCCGTCAGCTTCAAGATCGTTCCAAATGGAAAAGGAAGTGGAATAGCGGCTACGTACGCCGTGCGCGTTGCGTATGGCCTCGAAATAACTAAGAACAGCGTAACCTGCCCGCACCGGGAAGACCGGCTCTTTTGCAATCTCTCACCTGCTGGCGTGCGGCGGCTCTCGGAAATCACTTCCGCATCGTCCTATCCCAAAGGGGTTACTCTCTTCGTGGAAGGGCAGTCGCCCAGAGGCGTCTACATCCTGTGGGCCGGTCGCGTGAAACTTTCCACGTCTTCGAACGACGGGAGAACGCTGATCGTAAGGATTTCCGAACCAGGAGAAGTGCTGGGACTTCCGGCCACCATCACTGGTGCGCCCTACGAGCTCACCGCAGATGTAATCGAGCCTACGCAGGCGAATTTTATATCGCGGGCGGATTTTCTTGGTTTTCTCCGCGATCACGGCGAGGTTTCTCTGCGCGTGGCTCAGCAATTGGGCGAATCCTATCAGGCCGCCATCACAGAAATGCGTTCGATTGGCCTCTCGCGGTCGGCGGGAGCAAAACTGGCCCGGTTCCTTCTTGATTGGTGCGTTCATCACGTGAACGGCACAGGCGAGATCCGCGCCAAACTGACCTTGACTCACGAGGAGATCGCACAAATGATTGGCGCATCGCGTGAGACGGTTACCCGGCTTCTTACGTCTTTTAAGAAGAGGAATTTTTTGCAGATCAAAGGTTCCACGCTCATTATCCGCAACAAGTCCGCCCTCGAAAACGTTATAGATTCTCGCGAATAGTTGGGCTGCCCGCATTCTCCGCCTTCTGTGATGTTCATCACAAACGGCGGTGACGGTTGTCACCAGGATTTTATTGCCTTTGAAGTAATATCCCCGCCAGCCGATACAAATAGTCAGCTGCTGCAAGTGTGGGGGGGCGATGCCACATTTTGGGATTCCAAGAATCTTTGGGCTGTTTGGCTTACTGACCTTATTTCTAAATAACCCTGTTGCGTACGCTCAAGAAAAACCCACCGATAAATCTGTTCCTGCGAAACAAGAAACGACCCCTGCAAACAAGTCTGCGGCAATCCCTTCCGAATATGCCGGATCGGAAACCTGCAAGACCTGTCACGAAGCAATCTACAACGGTTGGGAAAAAGGTCCGCACTGGAAGCAGACGCTAAAAGAGGGCGGCATTGCCAAACACGGCTGCGAAGATTGCCACGGCGCCGCGGCAGCGCACGTCGCTGACCCGTCCAACACTTCCATGCTCCTCCTCTTCGGCAAGGCTTCCTCTAAAGACATCAACGCTCGCTGCGAAACTTGCCACGCAAGCGGGACCCAGCACCTCAAAGCCATCAACTCCCTGCATCGTCAGGCCGACGTCAGTTGCGTCTCTTGCCATTCATCGCACCACGCAGAGGGAAGGGAGTTTCTGCTGGCCAGACCTCAACCTCAGCTCTGCGTCACTTGCCACCAGGCTCAAAAGGCGCAATTTGAAATGCCCTTTCACCATCGCGTGAACGAAGGGCTTATCAACTGCACGGATTGCCACAACCCTCACGGCACCGTCAAACCGCACCAGGTGCGCACCTCCGCGCAGCAGGACGCCGTCTGCTTTAAGTGCCACGCGGATAAGCAAGGCCCCTTCGTTTTCGAGCACGATCCCATCAAGACGGAGGGCTGCCAGTCGTGCCATGTCCCGCACGGCGGACCAAACCCCCACATGCTGCGTCTGAGCACGGTGAACCTGCTCTGCTTCCAGTGCCACACGAACTCCACATTCAGCGCCGCGCCGAGCGCCCCTTCCTTCCACAACCAAACAACCCAGTTCCAGGCATGCACGCTGTGCCATACCAACATTCACGGCTCGAACTTCGATCCGTTTTTCTTCAAGTAGGAGCCGACCATGACACCCAATCCGAAAACCAAGCCGTTCACCCCAGAGTTGTTGAGAAAGAAATGGTCGCTGATTCCTCTTCTTCTGGGCGCGCTGGCTCTCGTGCCCGTTTGCTCCGCTCAGAGTCCTGATGAAAAGGGAATTGATTCAGGGAACTACAACATTCGTCAGTCGATTGAGGCTGGCTATCGCGCGAATTGGGTGAACGGAAACCAGGATACCTACAATACCTTCGTCCATCTCGCCGAAGGCGTACGCCTCCTCGATTACTCCCTCGAAATGCGCTCGCTCGATCACAACGGGATATTTTTCGATACACTCAGCTTCTCGAATTTCGGTTATGGCGGCGATCCCGTCGACGTCACACGGCTCCGTGTCCAGAAAAATAAAATTTACGATTTTCGGCTGCAGTTCCGCCGTGACCGAAATTTCTGGGACTGGCCTCTCCTTGCCAACCCGTTGAATTCAGCGGCTTCCACCGTAGTGAATCCGATTCCGTTCTCGCCGCACACTCTGGATCTCGTCCGCCGCATGCAGGATTATGACCTCACCCTTTTCCCCCAGTCGCGTCTGCGCTTCCGGCTCGGCTATTCCCGCAATGTGGATGAAGGGCCGTCTTTCACCACGCTCGATGGCGGCACCGAACCTCTCCTGAATCAGAACTACCGAGTCACCACAAACCAGTATCACGCAGGTGTTGACTACCGCGTTCTGCCGCGCACCACGATTTCCTACGATCAGTTCTTGAAGTATTTCAAGGACGACACCTTTACGTTCGACGCCATACCCAACAATTTCCCGCTGTTTCCGCCAGGATTTAACCAATACCAGCTTGCCAACGGAACTCCCGTAGATCTCGGTATCGTATGGAACACCACTGCCGTCGGTGGCACTCCTTGCGGAGCTCCCATCACCAACGCTGGCACCGTTCCTCCTACGGTGAAGTCGAATTGTAATGGCTTCATTGACGGCACTTTTAATGGCTTGCCTCTCCCTGGTTATTCGCGCTTCGCCACACCGCGGAACTTTATGCCCACCGAGCGCGTGTCCTTCCAATCCAACTATTTCCAGAAGCTTCAAGTAAGCTGCGCTTTTGGTTACAGCTCGGGCGACACCAAGATCAACGACTTCCAGGAAATCGTGGACGGGTGGGCCAGTCGCACAGCCACTCGCGGAAGCATCGAGGGCGGCCCGGCCCGCGCCAAGCGCGTATCCGTCAACGGCGACTTTTCCGCGATCTATAACCTTACCGACAAACTCCGGCTTGTCGATTTCTTCCGCTACGACAACTGGCGTATTCCCGGCCAGTGGGAAGAGTTGGCACAAAATCTCTTTGGTACTCCTCCAGGAATCGGCCAATCGGGCTTGACGCTGCCCATTTCCACGGTCACACCGGCCACCCTTGCCGCGAACTGCCCTACGGCGCCTTTCAACCAGCCCGGATGTCCGCAGCATTCATCGAGTTCACTCGCTGATATGGAAGACCAACTCTTCACGCGATTCCTCGGGCAGAATTTGAAATCCAACACTTTCCAAGTGGAATACGACTTCAATCGCCGTTTGAACTGGCGCGTCGGGTACCAATACACCAATCGCAAAATCGCAAATTTCAACGCTTCCACCGACATCGCGGAAATCTACCTGCCCGGCGGCGCCACCGGTAATGCGGGTAACTTTTTCCTCGCCGCCCGCGCGGACTGCGCCGCGACGGCCGGTGTTCTACCCGCTGAATGCACCCTGAATCCAAATGGTTCGATCACCGAAATTGGCCCGGAAGCAGACAACGACACTTCGCGCAACATCACCACCATCAACGAAAATGCTCTTCTGCTGGGTATCACCGCTCGGCCCATCGACAAACTGCGCATCAACGGCGACATGTCCATCGGTTACAACGACGCATCCTTCACCCGCATCAGCCCGCGCCAGATTCAGAACTACAAGCTTCACGTCAATTACAAGCCGCAGCCGTGGGCGTCGCTCGATGGCTCAATTAACATTCGCGAAAATCGCGACAACGTCTTGACGGTCGACAACCTGGAACACGACCGTTCCTACAGCTTTTCGGCAATGCTCACGCCCCAGTCAAGACTCTCCGTGGACTTTGGCTACACATATCTCGACTTTTTTTCCACCATCGACATCTGTTACGCCGGAACCACTGTCGCGGGTGTTACCACTCCTTGCCCCATCATTGACGGGGCTTCGCCTTTGGGCGCCACAAATCGCTACCAGAGCACCACCCATTTCGCCTACGGCAACGTCATCTGGAAGCCCTATAAGCGTGTGACTGCGATGATAGGTTATTCCGGCAGCTTCACTCGCGGCACATCCATCTACTTCAATCAGCCCCAGTTCGTTGCCGCCCCGCCAGTGCCCGCGCTGGCGCGAATCGTGCCTGACCCCAGTACGCCGCCCGGAACGCTCGATTTCAATTACGTGAAGCCCACAGCCTCTCTTTTCATCGACATCTACAAGGGTCTCAGCTACCGCGTCTATTGGAATTATTACGGCTACAACGCGAAAGGGCCGGCTAACCCAATCACCTTCGCTCCGATCGGCAACCCGGACTTTAACGGCAGCACAGCCACATTCGCTTTCCGCTATGCATTTTGAACCGTTTTGGCTGCCAGTCAGTCGCGCGTGTGATATATGCTTCACCATCTTCACCAGGAGGATGCGATGAAACTTTGGGCATTTCGGTCGGTTCTCGCGGTCTTGCTGCTGATCGTGCCTGTTCTGAGCCTCACTCCGTCAACGCGTGCGGCGGACGATCCTGCGGCCCTTTTCAAAGCCAAGTGCGCCACGTGCCACGCCGCAGACGGTAGCGGCAATTCAGCAACAGGCAAGGCTCTCTCGGCGCCCGACTTGCGTTCCGACGACGTGCAAAAACAGACCGACGCGCAATTGATCGATTCCACCACAAATGGCAAAGGCAAGAAAATGCCCGCCTATAAAGGCAAGCTGACCGACGATCAAATCAAAGAGCTTGTCGGTTATATCCGGGAGCTCGGCAAAAAGAAGTAGTCATGCTCTCCAACATTTGGCTCATACGTACTGAGCCTCGGTGCTGGGAGCGTGCGGGGACATGCATTGAATTTGCCATCGCCTGAAACCTTGCTGTACGCGTTGCTGGTGATCACAGCGGTTCTCATCGCCATCATCGTCGCCCGTCCCTCGATAACAGTTTCTGCTACGGGAAAGATGCTGGCGTTCGTTGCCTTCTGTGTGCTGCCGGTTCTGTGCGGCTCCATGGCGGCGTCTACCTACATCGAACGTTCCAAGCAAACCAAATTTTGTCTTTCCTGCCACATCATGGAGCCTTACGGCAAAAGCCTGTACGTGGACGACCCTACCTACATCCCTGCCGCCCATTTTCAGAACCATCGCGTCCCACCCGATGAAGCCTGCTACACCTGTCACACTGACTATGGCCTTTATGGAGGAGTTCGCGCCAAGCTCGGAGGCCTGCGGCACATCTACAACCAATATTTTGGTACGCCGCCGCGGCCTGAAGATATCCAGCTCTATAAGCCCTACAACAATCGCGAATGCCTGCACTGTCACGCCGGCGCTCGCTCCTTTGAGGGTAACGCGGTACATGCCGCAATGAGGGACCAGCTCATCAGCAACGAGATGTCCTGCATATCAAGCGGTTGCCACTATACGGTCCACAATGTGAAAGAGCAGTCGAAAGTAAAATTCTGGACGCCGGGGCAATAGCCATGAAAGAAATCCAAATCGAACGAGCCATGCGCATGTCCGGAGTGCTTTTGATCCTCGGAATTGTCATTGAGATCATCAGCCTGCTCTGGGAAAAGCCGCTTGCCTTCTTGCTGTTCGTGGGCGTCGGAGGCGCCCTCACTTTTGTAGGTATCGTTCTCTATCTTTACTCTCTGCTGCCCCCTGCTCCTGAGGCTGCATCGCAACCTCCCCCGAAAATCTCTTAGTTTCAACTATCCGCTCATCGCAGGCTGAGGACGCAGCCAATTTGCAAACCTAGGGCAACGCCGCACTCGTCATCGTGCTTCTAACGGTTTTCGCAAGTACTGTTGAACAGCAAGCAACCGCACTTCGGCTGAATGCTGGCGATACGTGCCAAGTATGTTAGATTGGCTCGTTCACCAAAAAAGGCGGCAAATATAAGCATGAATCGAAGATTTCTTCGGCCCGCAATCTTTCTGCTCGCAATTTCTCTTGGTGTCCCGCTTGGTCAATTTTCATCCGCGTCCCAGCCGGACGTCCTACTCACCTCCATGCAGCGCGAGTTACAGCGCGCCACTGCTGCGCTCGCAAAAGCGAATCCGGCTCCCTACTACATCAGCTACACGGCAGCCGATATCAATGCCACCGTGATTTTTGGCATCAGCGGAAGCATCGCGGTTTCCAACAGTATTCAAAGGCGCCAGGCAGATGTGATTATGCGCGTGGGTTCGTCCGCGCTCGATAACACCCACAGCAAAAGCCGCGGTTCCGGAATTATGTCCAGCACCCTGCCGCTTAGCGACAATGCGGACGCCATAGGCCGCGTGCTCTGGCAACTCACCGATCGCGAGTACGAGCAGGCCTCAGCCGCCTTTCTGAAGGTGAAAACCAACACGGCGGTGCAGTCGGAGGAAGAAGACAAGTCGCCCGATTTCTCCGAGGAGCCAGCCAAGAATCACCTCAGCTATGCCCAGGCAAAAGTTTCAATGGACCAAAAAGCCTGGGAGAATCGCATCCGGACCGTCTCCGGCGCCTTCCTGAAGTATCCCGAAATCTACAGTTCAGTCGTGTATCTACAGGTATCAGCCACGCGTTCCTATCTAGCGACAAGTGAAGGCACCGCGCTGGTCCACCCCTCAGAGATAAGCCGCCTGGTAATCCAAGGCGAGACCCGCGCCGACGATGGAATGGAACTGCTGCGCGTCGAAACCTTCCAGGCTGCAACTCCAGGCCAGCTCCCGTCTGACGCAGAGCTGAGGGCCAAAGTGGACCGGATTGCGTCGGATCTGAGAGCCCTAAGAAAAGCCCCAGCCGCCGAACCCTACGCGGGGCCGGCGATGCTGTCGGGTCGGGCATCGGCGGTTTTCTTTCATGAGGTTTTGGGGCACCGACTTGAGGGGCATCGACAGAAGGATCAGAGCGAGGGGCAGACGTTCACGAAGAAAGTGAACCAGAGGGTGTTGCCGGAATTTCTTAGCGTTACGGATGATCCTACGCTGAAGGAACTTAACGGGACGGGGCTGGCGGGAACTTATGATTTTGACGATGAGGGAGTTCCGGCTGAGCGCGTCGTCGCCGTTGAAAATGGCGTGCTGAAGAATTTTCTGATGTCGCGGATGCCGATTACGAATTTCAGCCATTCGAATGGGCATGGCCGGCGGCAGCCCGGGCTGATGCCTACGGGCCGGCAGGGAAATTTGATTATCACGTCAACAAAATCCGTAAGTGAGACCGAGTTGCGCGCGAAATTCGTCGAAGAGATTAAAAAGCAGGGAAAGCCCTACGGATTATATTTCGAAGATATTCAAGGCGGCTTCACTCTCACGCAGCGCGCGCTGCCGCAGGCGTTTCAGGTGATTCCGGTGATGGTGTGGCGCGTGTATGCGGATGGGCGTCCTGACGAACTGGTGCGCGGTGTGGATATTGTCGGTACGCCGCTGCTTTCGCTGAACAACATTATTCTCACCGGCGACAGACTTCAGGTGTTCAACGGAGTCTGCGGCGCGGAATCGGGGCAGGTACCCGTGTCGGCTGCTGCGCCTGCGATGCTTTTTTCCGAGATCGAAGTGCAGAAGAAAAATAAAGGCACGGATCGTCCGCCGCTGATGCAGCCGCCGGGGGCAGATCAGAATCCTGCACCGCTGACGGAAAAGGCCGCGGTGAAGGCGCAATCGAAGGCCGAGTCGCAGGCTGAGGGTAAGGCGAAACCATGAGCGCGATCTTTCATTCGTTCCGGCGTTCGTTCCGGCATTCGGTCCGGCATTCGTTCCGGCTTCGTGATTCTCGTTTCACGCTGATGTTTATTTTTGCCCTGGGAATGGCGGCGTTGTGTGCGATGCCGGCCTCGGCGCAGGACAAGAGCGAAAAAGCACTGTCCGCGTCGGCGGCTGCTGCCGCTTCTGATCCCGTGCTTGCGGCGATGCGCGAGGAACTGGAACGTTCGAAGGCGCACCTGAAGATGGAGAACATCGCGGCGCCCTACTACATCGAGTATTCCGTTCTCGATTTGGACGAGTACAACGCTGAAGCTGCATTCGGAGCGCTTCGCCAGAAGCAGCGCTCGCATGGCCGGTCGGCACGCGTAGTCGTTCGAGTGGGGGACTACAAGCTGGATAGCTATTACGGCCCCGGAACCGGGTTTGTCGATCTGGCGCCGCTTGAGGATGATGCCACCGCGCTTCGGCACCAGTTGTGGCTCGCAACAGATCAGGCATACAAGGCGGCCAGCCAGGCGCTCGCGGCTAAGAAAGCTGTGTTCAGCCAGTTCAGTTCCGGGCAGCCATTCGATGATTTTGCTGCAGCCCCGGCGCTGCAATCCATTGGCCCCTGGGCGAAGCTTGATTTCGATCCCGCTCCCTGGAACGCGATGCTCGAGAAGGCGACCGATCTTTTCCGCACCGATCCCAAAATGCAGTCGCTCACTTCGCAGTTGCGGTTCCGCGCAGTGAACCGGTATTTCGTCAACACAGAAGGGACAGTGACGCGCAGAGGGTACACGGTTTATTTCATGAATCTATCCGGTGCCACACAAGCGGACGACGGAATGCGGCTTGAGCGCTCGCCCTACTACTCGACCGGCACGTTGAAAGAATTGCCGACGGCGGAGGTGTTTCAGGCTGACGCGGTGCAGATGGTGGCAACTCTGAAGGCGCTACGTGAAGCGCCGATGGTGGACGAGGAGTATCGCGGGCCGGTGCTTTTCTCGAACGACGCGGCGAGCGACGTGTTCTACGGGATGATCGGTGAGAACGTGCTGGGGAGAAGGCCGAAGCCCGGTGACTCATCGCGCACGGAGGGCGAGTTTGCGTCGAGCTACAAGAGCCGGGTGCTGCCAAACACAATTTCGGTGATCGACGATCCTACGCTGAAAGTTTTCGACGGTAAAACCCTGATCGGCAGCTATGAAATTGACGACGAGGGCGTGCGCGCCGAAAAAGTTTCGGTGATACAAAACGGCGAGCTGGTGAATTATCTTGTGGGCCGCGAGCCGATTCGCGATTTTCCCGAGTCCAACGGGCACGGTCGCGCTGCGCCGGCACAGGCGCCAACGCCGAACATGGGCAATCTGATCGTGTCGTCCAAGCAAGCGCTCTCGCCCGACGACATCAAGAAAAAACTGATCGAGATCTGCCGCCAGGAAAATAAACCGTACGGCTATCGAGTGGACACGCTCGCAGGATACAGCCCGCGCCTTTTGTATCGCGTGTATGAGAAGGATGGGCGCGAAGAACTCGTGCGCGGCGCGGAATTCAACGAGCTGGACACGCGAGCTCTGCGCAACGATTTGATCGCGGTGGGCAACGACGCTCTGGTGAGCAACCGCGAAGGGCAAATTCCGATGACGGTGATCAGCCCGTCGATATTATTCGACGAGATTGAAGTGAAGCGCACGGATGCGAAGAATGCGAAGCTGCCTGAATACCCGCCGCCGGATTTAGTCTCGCGTCACTGAAAATCCAACCCTCCGCAGGGCCGAAAAAACGACATTAAAACGGTCAAGTGCATTGACCTAGTGGGTGGGATTTTGAGCGGTAGCGGCGTGATTTGGCCTTCCGAAGAAACCCCACCCTTCGCAAAGAACGCGAAGGATGGGGCACTCTGAAAAAGCTAAATCCAGACTTTGCCGCAGTTTAAGGGTGGGCCACCTGCCGGATGCAGGGAACGCCGGTCCTAAGGTTTTTTCAAATACTTTTGAATGTTCTTTGCCTTATGGGCTGTCTTCATTACGTCCGCTGTGATCGAACGAAGCATAGGGCTAAAATCAACCTCAATGATCGGGCGCCCGGGATTGCGGATAAACGATCCCTGCTTTTCTTCGTCCGTGATTCCTTTCCCAACCAATATCGTGAACTCGATCCCCACCGCGTAGAACAGGAAATTCGTTACTTTTGCATTTGAGCCTTGGTAGGGAGCGCTAATCGCCAGATGCTTTACGGGCACCGGCAGAATTCCCACGTTCAATATCATGTCATCGGGGTAGGGCCCTTCACTTCTCAAGTATCTCCGAATCGGCTCCGCGTACTCCCTCAAATCAATGAGGGGTTCGTTCTTACCCGGATTCCAAGGGTGAACCGCCGCTTTCCAAAACACTCCCATGGCAAAATGGATCACCTTCTCACATAGGACCAGTGGGCTATTCGCCGCAAAAAATACGCGCGCATCGTCAACGACCGCAGCCGGCGGAACAGACGTCAGCAAGGCATGAAAGCCGAAAGAGCCGTCCGATTTTGCGAACAGCGGTATCATCCAGTTCTCGCCGCCCTTATTCAGAATGTCTTCGCAATCCACGCAAAGCAGAGGTGCTTGCATCTGGTGTGACCCCTCGTACGCAAGTTTGCTATTGTAGATAATGGGAAATCCGCCCGGAAGATGACATTCCTTGTACAGGGCTGCAGGAATCAGATGGCTAGAAATCACTTCCTTTGTTGTCTGACACATTGGGCACAGCTGGACTGGCATAACCTCTCCTATGAATTGAGGGGTGGTGAGTGCAAGCGGCAGCGGAAATAGAGTTTACTTTGTCATTGCCTCCAGCTTTCGTTGGAGGTCCGCAATTTCCTCGTCACGCTTCGCAAGGAGTTCCGCGACCTTCTGCCGCGTGTCCAACAAAGAAAACTGAATGCCAAACAATACCAAGATCACGGCAAAGCCATACACGGCGATTCCCAGCATTCCAAAATCTGGCGACCGAACGAATTGACCCAATAACCCGAGTGCCGCTCCCACACAAATGAGCAGTAGCACGACCATCACCATCCGAAATTGAGTCAGATACAGGGCCTTGTCGGATGTAAGGTAGACCGCGATCACCTCGCGGGCTTTTTGCAGTTCCGCGATACGCTTGCGCAACCGTACCGCCGACTGTTCGGATAGCTTATTCTTGATATGCCGAATGAGCGCTCGGATTCGCGAATCACTGCCCCACGGGTCCACTATCATCCAAATAACGAAGGCAAAAATCGCCGCCCACACGATTTCTTCAGGGTGTGAAGTCAAACGATTCCACGCGAGCTGCAGTAGGTTCCGCACAGGCGAATTGACGGATGGTGCCATAGTTCGATGATTTAATAAATCCCACGGTCGGTTCGAATCGTCGAAGACCGCAAATCCGGACTGAAATCCGAACTCCTCTGCCCGATGCGGCCACTCGTGGTACCCGCACAACAAAATCAACGGATGCATGTACCGAATGAGGGGACGCACGTTTGCGGAGAAGAATGGGGAATGCGGATGCAGAGAAAGCCGCACGTAGCGCTTACGTTGAATCGCCCCGCTTAAGAGAACGTGCTGCTTTTGCCGCCAAATATCGCTTCGTTTTTCGGGACTCGTGGTATTGCGCGTCAAGCTTCTGCCAGACCAAGTCCGTCACCTCATCCGATACAACAATGAGATGTAAGGGACCTTCATGAAAACAGGTCTCTCTCATTAGGGGATCAATGAGCTTACCCACATAGAGCGTGAAGGCAGCACCCGGAACATAGAGAAGGAAAGCCCTCCAGCCCTTCTGGTAGGTCTCTACGGGTCCTGACAACGCGATCAGAGACCGCTCCGGTCTTGAAAGCATAACGCCAAGGCAAACATTCTTCGGAAACGCGAGTTCCCCGCGCAGCCATAAGCGAATTCCGTCTGAGTAGGGGCCAAGCTGAATCATGGGGCTCTTTTCCCTGTCCTTCCATGGGTGCACAGACGCCTTCCAGAAAATCCCCATCGCGAAGTGCGTCAATCTCTCCACATCAATCTCCGGATTGTTCGCTGTCGAATACAGTGCACCACCCTTGTCCCCTCCCGCCGGCGGGCACTTCGTCAAGCTGTCGTACAACGGAAAGTTATGCCGGACCGTTGCAAGCTTCGGAATCGTCCATGTTTCTCCGCCCTTGTTCAGAATGTCTTCACAACGCGGGCACAGCAGATAGTCCTGCAGCTGACGATCCGTATGCATGACCACGTCATTGCCCACCCGGATGGGGCTCGCATCCTCGGAAGACCGGCATAGCTTATACAGCGAGGAAGGATACAGATGGCTGGAGACCACGTTGGTCGTTTCAAGACACATGGGGCACCGAAGGTCATGGAAGACAATCGTCAAGTGCTTGCCGAGATCATCACCACTCCAAACGCGATCGGCTATGTCTCGATCGGTCAGGCGATGCAGGTTGTCAAGAGGGGTGCACACCTCCGGTTGCTGCAACTCGATGACGTCGAACCCACTATTGCCAACGTGCAGTCCGGTATTTACCGGTTTTCCAGACCGCTGATGCTGGTCACCAAAGCTGAAGCGCAAGGATCCGTTCGAGACCTTATCGATTTCTTCTGTGGGCCAGAGGGCCAGGCGATTATCAGCAAGTTGAGCTACATCCCTGTAGCGGTAAAACCGTGAGGATGCCTGAACGGAAACAATGACCCTGCCCTCGTTGACACTTCGACTGCGCATTGTGCTCTGCTTCGCGGCGGTTGTTATTGCACTCGTCCTTGGGATGAGCTGGTTGCTCGTACAGTCCCAGCGAGCCGCGCTGTCAAAGCTCGCTGCCGAGAATTCGAGGCTGGCGCGTTCCGCCGCCGACCAACAGAGCGCCGCTCTCCAAACCGCGCTCGCGGATGAAATCCAGTCAAGCGAGGCGGAGTTGCAGACCAAGGCGCGCAGTTTGGCACGGCTGCTCGCCGATCTCGCGCCAAGTGCCTTGCTCACCTTCGATACGAATGCACTGATCGCGCTCTGTAAGCAGGCAACGAGAGATCCTGATAGCGAGAGCTGCATTTTTTTCGATCCGCAAGGAAAACAGATTGCTTCGGACAAGAAATCTCGTCCGGGACGACCGGGGACGACCAACGAAGGCACGGGCTTCGTTGCCGCAGATGCGCTTCAGAACGGTCAGAAGACCGGCCGAGTGGTGCTGGCCGTATCCTTTGCGAGCTCCAAGGAGGAAGGGCGCAAGCTCGAAACAAGCTATGCGGATCTTCAGGCCACGATGAACAATGTCCGGGCCACGATGGAAAGCGACCTTCAAAAACATAGCCTGTCTCAAACGGCGCGAGCCCGTTGGCTTGGAGTTGAGGTGGGCATCGCATCGCTGGCCTTGGGGCTACTGAGCGCTTTATGGATTTCAGGCACCGTAACGCGGTCTCTACGTGAGACGGTCGCTGTATTTAGAAAGGTCGAAGGTGGCGATTTAACTCCGCGAGTGGTAGTCAGTTCGCGGGACGAAATCGGTGAAATGGGCCGCTCCCTGAATCAGACATTGGACGCATTGCAGCGAGAATCTTTGGAACGCTCGCGGGTGGAAGAACAACTGCGCACGGCGACTCACGCGGCAGAGGCCTCCAGCCGCGCAAAAAGCGAGTTCCTTGCCAATATGAGCCATGAAATCCGGACGCCGCTGAACGGCGTGATCGGTATGACCGATTTGGCACTCGAGACAGAACTTAGCGCGGAGCAGAAGGAATACCTCGATACGGTGAAGCTTTCCGCAGACTCATTACTCTCGGTAATTAACGACATACTTGACTTCTCGAAGATTGAGGCAGGAAAGATCGAGTTGGACAAAGCGGACTTCAACTTGCGCGATTGCCTGGAGACCACGCTCAAGACCTTGGCCCTGCGAGCGGACGAGAAGGGGTTGGAACTCCTCTGCGAAATAGCCTCCGAAGTGCCGGACGTGCTGCAAGGCGATTCGAGCCGTCTTCGACAAATCATCGTGAATCTGGTGGGGAACGCCATCAAATTCACTCACGCAGGCGAAGTCGCCTTAAAGGTTGCAGAGGAGACCGCCGACGGTGAGGACCGCGTGCTGCACTTCACCGTTTCCGACACAGGAATCGGCGTTCCTGCCGAGAAGCAGAAATTGATTTTCGATCCCTTTTCGCAGGCCGATTTCAACAACACGAAAGTACGGTGGGACCGGACTTGGGCTGACCATCTCCGCCCGCCTCGTGAACGTCATGGGTGGGAGAATCTGGGTTGAGGGTCAGGTGGGCTCAGGGACGCGATTCCACTTCACCGCGAGGCTCAAAACTTCAGGAAAGAAAGTGGAAGTAGGAACTATTGCTCCGCCCGAAATCCTGCGGGGCGTCGCTGTCTTGATTGTCGACGACAACCGTACGAATCGCCGAATCTTAGAGGGCATGTTGAAACGCTGGGAGATGAAGCCGGTATCCGTGGAAGGCGGAGCCCAGGCCCTGGCCGAGCTGGCGACGGCCCGGGATGCCGGTAAACCCTATCGGCTTGTCTTGACTGACATGCACATGCCGGACATGGATGGATTCACCTTGATCGAACGAATCCGTCAGTCCCCCAGCCTATCGACAGCCACCATCATGATGCTTACCTCGGCTGGCCACCGGGGAGACGCTGAACGCTGCAAAACATGGGGAGTTGCTGCATATTTGTTGAAGCCTGTTCGGCAATCCGAGCTGCGCGAAGCCATCGCGCGTGTCTTGGGCGCGCGGGAACAAGCCGGCGCGATTCCGCTTATTACACGATATTCGTTGCAGGATGCTCGCGACCCCTCGGAGATCTTGTCTATTTTACTGGCAGAGGACAACCTCGTTAATCAAAGGCTCGCAACACGCCTTCTCGAAAAGCGCGGTCATCGCGTCAGCCTGGCAGCTACCGGACGGGAGGCTTTAACAGCGCTCGAAAAGCAGGCTTATGACCTGGTGTTGATGGACGTCCAAATGCCTGAGATGGATGGCCTGGAGGCGACCAGCATGATCCGCCAGGCCGAGAAGGAAACCGGAGCACATCAAGCAGTTATCGCACTGACGGCGCACGCCATGAAAGGCGATCAAGAACGGTGTCTGGCCGCAGGCATGGATGGGTACCTCACAAAACCGATTCACGCTCAAGAACTCGACGAAATTCTAGACAGGTACGTTGCTTTGCGAAAGGAAAAGCCAGCAGCCACTTCGCAAAGTCAAAGCGCTGCCGAACAGCCAGTCGGACAAAAATCCTAACGGTGTCACAATCTATTTCCTGCCTGTAGTCTCACCGCTTTACTCCAAGGTTCATTGGAAGTTTCCGCTGGGGGAATCGCTGCCTTGCCGAAGGGCTTAGCCTGGCAACTCTTCGCTGTCTTTGTGAAGGGTGGGATGGGTTGGACTTGCTGTCGGAGTCGGAAAATCTCCTGAAAGAGAATTTCAAACTTGAAAGCGCCGAGGTGCGGACCAAGAGAGATCCCTCCACTGCAGTCACTTCGTTCCTCAGTGCAGGCGGGGATGACAGAGCCATTGGAAATTTCGTACTAGACGATTGCGCGTAATCGAGGTTCGAGTCTGTATTCGTCGCTTACACGCAGCGGCCCGATCTCACGTGGGTCTACCCAGAATTGCTTCCAGTTCGGCGACAAGATTCTCTGATCTGGATTTTGAGATGACTTTGCAGATGCCTATTTTCTTTGCTTCGGCCTCCATTTGCGGGTCGTCGTATACGGTGTAAAGCACGACCGGAACAAACGGCATCAGTTTCAGGATTTCTTCAGCCGCTTGTAAGCCAGAAAGCATCGGCATGGAAAAAATCTAGGAGGATTAAATCCGGGCTTAGATCGAGGGCCTGAAGCACCGCCTTCCGGCCGTTGGCAGCTTGGCCGCAAATACTCCAATCAGCGTGTGTGGAGAGAGCGTCCGCCAGTTTTGACCGTACCAGTTCACTATCGTCTGCGATGAGAATCTTTACCATCGAGATCGCCTCGACGAACAACGTCGGAGGCTGCGTCCGGTGACGGTGACACACAGCAGCAACTCACAGGCATCGGGTGTTTCCTGTACTGTTAGGTGAACGACATAGGCGCCCGGCCCGTTTCCGGTGTCAGGCGAGTCGTGCAGAGAGGTGAGCTACGTTGGGAGCGGACGGGTGGGCCACGCACCCGAGCGAAGGCCCAACCTTTCGAAGCACAAAAGACGGGGCACCAGTCGTGCGCGAGCTCCAGAGAACGTAAAGCAGCTTTTCAGCAGCTGCGTCACGGCGGAGAACGACGCGACGACTGGATTTTGAATCATTGTAACTGGGACCCGCCATCAGGCGTTGAAGTCTTCAAGAGTTTTTTCGCGTTGTCGATTTTGTCTTTAGCTTCCTCTAACAAGCGCGTTGCAACTTCATGCTGTTGGTGTTCCTGAGCCTCAAGGGACCGAACCAGAATTCCTCTGAGGTCGTCGAACAGTTCAATGATGCTGGCGATATCCATAATCAATTCCCACTCAGTGCGGACCTGCCAAAATTCTGATGATGATAAATATTCCCATCCCCAAACCCATTAACCCAAGAAAACCTGAAATGATTCTTCCCTCCCAAATCGGGGACACTCTCTTCTTGCCTTCCCCTGAAGTGGTTTCACGAAACCTTTTGCACGTCACTGCCTTGTACAAGAAAGCGATACCAACGAAACAGCAGGCGAGCCCCGCAGCCCAGATAACGAACAGCGTGTTTCCTCCTGCTGAAGGGGCTCCAGGCATGACTACTGCATAAGACGGTGAAAGGCCAAAGAAAATACGGTAACAGCCCGATTTGCGGCTGAGACAGCAGAGTAAGGCGGTTCGGGAGGTCAATTGAACTTGCTTCATATCGGATTTATCGGGGATAAGGCCTCAGGTCATCCTGAGCTCCTGGGATTTCGTGGTTGCACTGATGGGGCTATTCTCCAAAATGCTAGCGCCATACGGAGTCTTCTTTGCCCGAGAGGACCCTGTCAAGATATGTTGCGGTGCTGATCAGGGCGAGGTGCGTGAAGGCCTGTGGGAAGTTGCCGAGATGTTGGCCGCTTGGACCAATTTGCTCTGAGTAGAGCCCAAGATGGTTGGTGTATCCCAAGAGCTTTTCGAACAACAACTGAGCCTTTTCCAACTCGCCGGCGCGCGCCAGGCATTCGATGTACCAAAACGAGCATGCAGTGAAGCTACCCTCAACACCTGGAATCCCGTCCACATGCGTGCGTTCCACTTCGTAGCGACGGACAAGGGTATCTTCAACCAAGCGTGCTTCGATCGCTTTCATCGTGGAGCGCCACATCGGATCGACTGGGCTGATGAACCGCATGAGTGGCATGAGTAGCACGGACGCATCCAGATCCTTGGTCCCCTTGGACTGCACAAACGACTGCAATTCGTCATCCCAAAAGTTCGCAAAGATGTCCTGTCGAATCGCGTCGCGGGTATGTTGCCAGGCATCCAGAGGACCCGAGAGCGAGCGTTTTTGGGCAAGGCGCAATGCCCGGTCGAATGCCACCCAGCACATGAGACGGGAGTGAAGAAATTCTCGAGCTCCACCACGAACCTCCCATATCCCTTCGTCGGGCCGTTGCCAGTTCTTGGCCAGCCACTCCAAGATGCGCTGAACCCCTTGCCAGCCCGCGTACGAAATTGGATCTCCGTATTTGTTGGCGAGATAGATGGAATCCATCATTTCGCCATAAATATCGAGCTGCAACTGTTGATAGGCTGCGTTTCCGATACGTACGGGCCGCGAATGTTCGTAGCCCTGCAGATGATCCAGCGTCAGCTCATCGAGCTTCTGCGTGCCATCAATCCCATACAGCACTTGTAGAGGTCCCCGCTCTGCATCGTCAATGAGCCGGTCCTTCAGCCAGTCGATGAACCCTTCAGCTTCATCAACAAAACCGAGGCGGATCAGGGCATAGAGCGTGAATGCCGCATCTCGCAACCATGTGAAGCGATAATCCCAATTGCGCACGCCGCCAATTTCTTCTGGCAGGGAAAAAGTGGGAGCTGCGATCAGCGATCCATGCTCGCGACTGATCAGCAGCTTCAACATCAGGGCCGAACGGTTGACCATTTCACGCCATCGGCCCCTGTACTTTGACTTCGCAATCCAAGTCTTCCAGAAACGGGCTGTCTCGTGGAAGCGCTGCTCCACGAATTCCATCTCCGGTTGTTCTCCTTGTGCGCGAACTCCGCCAAAGACAAACGTGGCACTCTCGCCGGCTCGGAGAGTGAACTCGGAGATGACATCCGCGGATTCTTGTCGCAGGGCAACGGTGGAGTACAGTGCCATCGGGGGGCAAGCATCGCTCGCCGGCGAAAAAACCGCGAACCGGTCCTGGATATTTACAGCGTGCTTGCACCTGGCATAATCAAATCGCGGCTGGCACCGCATCCTGAAATTGACCTCGCCTCTGATGACGGCTACGGTGCGGATAATCTCATTCGGTTGCTCGCCGTCAGTCGCAATAGGCATGTAGTCAGTCAGCTCGGCCACACCTTCGTCCGCAAGAAATCGCGTGAGCAGAATGTTCGTGTCTGGCAAATAGAGTTGTCGCACCCGCCCTTTTCCGAGTTGAGGCTGAATCTGAAAACAGCCACCTCTTTGATCATCAAGCAGGGCTGCAAACACGCTGGGAGAGTCGAAATTCGGGTAGCAGAGAAAGTCGATTGAACCGTTTACACCCACGAGGGCAATCGAGCGCATATTGCCAATCACCCCGTAGTTCTCGATCGGTTGGAAGCTCATTGGTGGCGTCAGTTTCGACTTGAATTCTAGCTGATCCGAGAAAGCAGACCAATCGTTGGAGATGCGAGGTCTGCGGCGACGTTGCTTGCTCATGTCTTGCCAGTTGCAGGGCTGAGATCCTTCGCTGCGCTCAGGATGACAACGTAGGGCGTGATGGCTGCAGAATGCAGCGCGATGTATAAGGATGTTCGCTGGATTAGCGGCGGGGCCATTCGAAACGCAGGCCAAAACGGGCGGTGATTGGCAGGCCTAGCTGGGTGACGGGCGTGGCGGCGGTAGCATATTTCACGTTGAAGAGATTTTCGGCGGCGGTGAAGAGCTCGACGCCGTGGCCGATGGAACGCCAGGCCATGGCATCGAGGACGAAGAAGCGGCCGAGGGGAAACGTGTTCTGGTCGTCGTCGTATTGTTTGCCGACCATGCGGCCGTTTACGGAAACGTTGATGCGGGAGGGGTTCAGGTAGCGTCCCTGGAATGTGAGCACGTTGTGCGGAACTTGCGCGACCCACAATCCGACGAGGGAGGGCATGGCGTTGGGAAAGCTGCTGACAACCGCATCGACATATTGGTATCCGACCGACAAACTGAGCTCGTGTGTGAAATGCGCCGTGGCGTCAATTTCAAATCCGGGCGCGCGGGTGCGGCCGAGGTTTTGGCGCTGTCGGGTGATGAGTGTGGGAGTGGAGGTTAGGGTGACGTTCGCAACCGGGTCGATGATTTCGTTGAAGAAGAATGTTCCGCGGGCTTCGAGTTTGTGCTGGAAGCCGTTTACGGCAAGGCTCGCGTCTCCACCTGTGAGTTCTTCGGAGCGAAGATTAGGATTTGATTGCGTGAGCGTGTTGCCCTGGCGGAAGGAGCGATAGAGCTCGTTCAACGTGGGAGCGCGAAAGGCGCGGTAGATCGAAGCGTTCCACGAAACGTTCGAGGTGATCTGATGCTGCAGCGTCAGGCGCGGGCTGAAGGCGTCGTAGGTGCGATCGGGGAAGATTGTATTTGCGGGACAGGTTCCTGCAATTGGGTTGCACAAGAAAAATGCGTTCGTGTTGCTCCAGTGGTCGTAGCGAGCGCTGACGGAGAGTAACCAGCGCGGCGCGATCTGGATCAGGTCCTCGCCGAAGACTCCGACAGTGTTTTGGTGCCCGCCGGTGAAGGTGTCCCGTAGATTCTTGCCTGAATTGAAAATCACCTCGTTGCTATGGCCGATTTCCTGGTGATCGTCTACGCCGGCAACCAGCGTTTGGCGCTTTCCAACAGCGCGAGACCAGACGGCAGAGCCTCCGATTCCCTGGGAGGGAACTCCCTGCACGTCGGTGAGCGATTCGCTATTTCGATCGGTCGCGACGGATGAGAAGGTCTGGTTGTAGCGTTCAGCCTCTCCGTAAGCACGAAGTGTTAGCGAACCAGCACCACCCAGATTGAGATTTGCGCCGAGCGCGCCTTCAACGATGCGAGTGTTATTGATCTGGACGGGAGTGCCGTTGCCGCGCGTCTCATTGAAATACCAGCCTCGCGCGAAAATCAGGCTGTCCTGGCCGATCTTGCGGCCGACCATGAGATCGGCGGTGGCATCGGTAACACCTGCCGGAATATCGACGCTGCCGCGCTGATTTTTGGGAATGAGGGTGTAGCCGTCGGTGTTGAAAACCTGGCCGCCGAATGTGGTTTCCCATCCGTGCTTTTGTGCGCCCCCCCAAAGGGAAAGCTCAGGAGAATTCTGGTTTCCGTAGGAAGTTTCGAGCGAGATGCCGGCTGGCTCTGGAGTGCGCGTGAGAACCTGGATCACTCCGCCGAGGGCATCGCTGCCGTAGAGGCTGGAGGAGGCTTCCTGTGCAACCTCGATGTCGGAGATGGATTCGCGAGGGACGCGATCCCAATAGATCCACGCACCGAACGGATCGTTGAGCGGAATGCCATCCTCGAGAACCAGAGCACGACTGGAACCGCTGGCGCCGAGTCCGCGCAGTGAAACGCCTTGCGCCGTCGGATTGGCGGTGCGGCTGCTGGAGCGGCGGAAGAGGCTGAACCCCGGAATCTGGCGCAGCGTGTCGTCGAGGGTGAGGGCTGGAATCGCCTGCACCTCAACGCGTGTCAATTGAATGTCGCTCAAAGGGACATCACTGAGGAGCGTTTGGCTGCGGGTTGCGGTGACGATCACGCTCTGATTCACAGCCGAAGGGGCCAGAGTGATTTCGAGCCGAGCGAGGTTGTTTGTTGCCGCAGTCCACGCCTTTTCCAACGGATCGAAACCTCGCGCATTCACGATGACCGTGCCGGAGACTCCGGAAACGCGCTCAAATGCGAATTCTCCGGAGGAATCGGTTGTCGTTGAGGCTGTGTACGATCCGGCGTGCAGATCGACTTGCGCGCCAGCGATTGAAGCGCCGCTTGAATCTCGTACTGCGCCTTCTACGCGGAATGTCTGCGCGTGGGTTGCCGTAACTATCGAAAGGAGAAATGCAATCGCGATGAGTAGGCGGAGCCAGATTCGCCGTCGAACCGGGGAAAGCGGCGATCGCAAACTCGAATTTGTGGCCAGGCTGGTCACGACCGCGACACCTATCTCCACCGATTTAATGAGATGCGCATACTGGGGCATCCATTAAATGTGAAGTAAGGGAGGAGTTCAAGCGCTGGTTGCAAGGGGGCGTTCCTACGGATAAAGCATTGATTTTAAAGGTCAAAGGCGTTTAACGTCAGCAACTTTGTTGAGCAGCAACGGGCGCTGGGCCGAAGTTATGCCGACGTTGTGGTAGTCTCAATGGAAGATATCCTTTTCAACTGAGGGGAATTCGAATGGCATCGACCGGACCGGTCCGGCGCAGCGATCGGGTTTCGCTAACTTTGCTGTTGGACGCATCGGGTACAGACAGCCACGGTCACCCGTTCGCGGTTCCTACCCGCACGTTACAAATCAACCTAACGGGCGCAGTTGTCGTGCTCGACTGCGAGCTAAATACTGATCAGCAGATTCACCTCAAGCGAAAATCGCCTGGCGAGTCGCATCGCGAGGGTCACGTCCGGGTGGTGGGCCAATTCGGACGTGAAAAAGACGGGTTTCTGTACGGAATCGAGATTCTCCCCGGGCAAAATGATTTGTGGGGAGTGGAGTTTCCGCCGATTGCGACATCGGAGGAAGCCGTGGCGCGGATGCTGCTTGAATGCAGTTATTGCCGAGCCAGGGAAGTGGTGTATTTGAACGAATTGGACTTGCGCGGATTCGAAACGAATCGCGGGATTGCGCGGCATTGCAAGGCGTGCGGCGTTCCGAGCATCTGGACGCAGGCGCCGCACGAGGATGAAAAGAAGCTGACGCGAGCGCGGTCACGACGCGATCAGAAAGATACTTTGCCAGAAGGCGGAGAACAGCGGGAGCGCCAGCGAATGCGAATGAAGACGCGCCTGACAGCTTGTATTCGCCAGGCGGGGGCGGATGATGAGCTCGCGGTCTGCGAGGATATTTCGCCGGTCGGGATGTGCTTTCGAAGCAAGCGACGGTTCGATGCGGATGCGTCGATCGATGTAGCGGTGCCGTATGCGCCGGATTCGGCGAACATTTTTCTGCCGGCACGGATTATTTATTCGGAGGAGATGCCGAAGGCCGGGTTGTTCCGGCACGGAACGGAATACCGGCGAAGGACAGGGGCGAGCGGGCAATAGTCACGCAGATTAGGATTGGAATGTAAGTTGGGCCGGGGAAGTTAAGAGATTAGGCGAGGCCTGAAAGGTAGGCGCGAGGCGCAAATGCCTTCTCGCCGACGAACTGACCGCCGAGAATGCGAACCTTGCAGCCTCCCGCAGGATTAGCGGCTTCGAGAATTTTTACCTTTGTTCCGCAGCTTACCAAAAGAAGTTTTTCGTCAGCGACCAATAGAGAAATCCCCAGATCGTCCTGCGCTGCTTCGCAAGAGCGCATTTCTTCCAGGATTTCCTCCGTGGCCGGCAGTAGCACGTAGTTGCGTCCTGTTTCATCGCAGATCGTAGCAACTTGCCCGATCCATGCGGGGGCCGGCGAGGCGTGAGGCCTTGTGCCGGCTGGTGGACGAGTCGGCGAGGAAAAATCTGTACCGTCAACGGTGGCGATAAACCTATAACCGCGACGCGGCAGGGTTTCGATATAACGCGGCCGCTTATGTGAGTCGCAAAGAGCGCGACGCAGCGTCTGCATCGCGGCATTCACACCGTGCTCGAAATCCACGAAGGTATCGGCAGGCCAGAGCTTGGATTGGAGCTCTTTGCGCGTCAACAATTCGCCGGGCTGTTCGAGAAGCATTGCGAGGATTTGAAAGGGACGGCCGGCGAGGCGAACTTTGTGGCCGTGTTTGCGCAACTCGCCCGTACGCATGTCGACGTGATAGGCGCCGAAGCGGACTTGGCCTTGAAATGGGTTTACATCCGGCATAGCGGAAGGACTGGGAGGCGTAAGTGTACGACTGGTAGCGCTGAAACTCAAGAGGTCTATACGGCAACAGACACCTAAGTCACCTAGTTTCAGTAACTAAACGATTTACCTCGGCTTTACCGACAAATGAGCTTCGTTGCATTGAAGCAAATCACGAGAAGGAATAAATTGCGTGCAGATCGAGGGACAAAACGATGAATTCGAAATCGATGGATTCAAAAACAGAGATTCGAGGGAGAAAGGAGAAAGAGATGAAAATTACGACAGTGGTGAAGGGTTCGATTTTTGCAGCAGCGGTGGGACTAGCGTGCTTGCTGCCGGTAACAACGCATGCGCAAGCGGACGTCTCGCCTGACGTCTATGAGGCTGTTAGCACCGAGACGATTGCGGCGCAAAACCAGCTGCTAGCAGCGGCCAACACGGCGAAGCCAGCCGATTTTCAGGGACGCTTCGCGCTGCCGTACGAAGTGCGCTGCAAGGGTAAGAGCCTGAAGTCTGGACAGTATTCGCTGTCGGTCAAGTCGGAAGGGACGGGTCGTGTGGTGACGATTGCCCGGAACGGCGAAACGATGAATATCCGCGCGCAGGAACTGACTGGGAATCCTGCAGCGAACCACAGCACGGTGCTGGTGCGGAAATCGCATGACGGGCGGAGACTCGAAGCGGTGTACGTGCGGCAGTTGAACGTGCTGCTTTACCTGGATACGAATGCCGCTACACAGACTGGGCGGATGGAGCGTCTGCCGATTTCGTAAAACTTAGCAGTAGAAATTTTGCGCGGACAAGGAACGCCTCGCCGAACGAGCCCCGGCGAGGCGTTCGTGTTTCTGGCGAGCAACGATTTGATATCGTGCCGACGATAGATCGTCAGACTGCCACCGTTGAGCGTTCGCGAGAGCGGCGGCGGTGATATTGCATCGAGATGTCGAGGTGCACATTGCCTGAAGGCGTCTCGAAGCACAGAATCGTGGCTTCGGAGTCCTGGCCGGCGGCGGCGCATTGTTCCTCGGTGAGCACTTCGGGAGGAAACACTTTGAATTGAAAGCCGCGATCGTTGAGCTGCGTGACGGCGTTTCCGATCACCATGTTGGCGAGTTCACAGACGGCTTCACGGACCATGGGCTGCGATGAATCGACTTCTTCTCCCGCGAGGTAACTCGCAACCTGCGTGGCAGCTTGCGGATCCATGTCGAGAATCACGCGACCCTGAATCTCCCCTTTGAAGCTGACGGAAGCGGCGAGGCCTTTGCGGCGATAGCCTTCCTCTTCCATCGTGAGGTCGACGATGCGGGGGGCGGTCTTCATCATTTCGGCAAGAACTGCGTCAAGCGAGCCGATGAAGGGCTGAATCAGATCCATTCTCATCGGTCTCTCTCTCCTCCGGCGTGAACGGGTGATGCGACGCCGTCGTCATTGAGCACGTAGCGGATGATTTCGTAGAGCGCGTCGGGCTTTACCGGCTTTTGGACGAAGTGGCGCGCGCCCTTTTGGAGTGCGGCCAGGATGTTGTCCTGATAACCGACGGAAGAGACCATGACGATGCGGGCGTCGGGATGTTCCTGGACGATGCGCTCGACGGCTTCGATGCCTTCCATTTGAGGCATGGTGATGTCCATCAGGACGATGTCCGGATTTGTGCGGGCGTATTCGGTGATGGCGGTGCAGCCGTCACCCGCTTCGCCAGCGACCTGGCCACCGAACGATTCGACCATCTTCGCGAGGCTCTTGCGGGCGAAGACGGAGTCGTCGACGATGAGGTAGCGAGCTGCCTGGTTGTCTTTCTTTCGCGTTAGGGCTTCGAACTGTTTCATAACTATCTCCTTCGAGAAATCTCGCGATCTGCGGTGGCTGGGGTGGCCGTCGAGTACTCCGGCAAGCATTTCGATTGCATCACACCGGCTAAATTCGAAAGGGAAACTACACGATCGGCAAAACCGCGCTCGATGGCAGCGCGAGGCATGCTGTCCACGACGCACGTTTCCGGGCTCTGGGCGATCGTAATTCCGCCGGCGGAACGGACCGCGGACATGCCGGCAGCGCCATCGTCGCCCATGCCAGTCATCAAAATGGCGAGTGAATTATTTTTGAATTCCTGTGCTACCGAATGGAACAGAACATCGACTGATGGGCGATGGCCGTTGACGCGCGGAGCGTCGACGAGAATTGCAACATTGCCGTGTTCCATCCGACGCACTTTCATGTGCCGGTTGCCGGGACAAATGAGCGCGCGGCCTGCGAGCAAGAGATCGCCTGACTGCGCTTCTTTTACTTCGATGGCGGAAGATTCGTTGAGACGCTGCGCGAACATTTGCGTGAAGCCCTCGGGCATATGCTGCACGACGAGAAGGCAGCCGGGAAAATCCTCCGGAAGCTGCGAAAAAAGATATTGGAGGGCGTTCGGACCGCCGGTAGAAACACCAATAGCAACGATGCGAGAAGGCCAATGAGGCATCGACGAACGGCCTGATTCCTTCCGTCTCGCTGAAGGAATCGTGATGATCATTTTGGGGGCACCGGATCCCGCGGCGACTTTGATCTTGATGGCGAGTTCGGCAGCGATCTGATCGATGCGGCCGACGGCGGCGTCCTGTGGCTTGGCGACAAAATCGAATGCGCCGAGAGCGAGAGCTTTCAGAGTTAAGGTGGCGCCGCGATCTGTTTGCGAGCTGACGACGATGACGGGAACGCGATGCTTGCGCGTGATCTGGCGGAGCATTTCGATGCCGTCCATGCGGGGCATGTCCAGATCGAGCGTTACGACATTCGGGCGAAGTTCGGTGATTTTTTTCAGACCAAGCTCGCCGTCCATCGCCGTTCCCACCACTTCAATCGAAGTATCGTGCACGAGCGCCTGGGGAATCAGCTTGCGCATGAGCGCGGAATCGTCAACCACGAGGACGCGAATTCGTTCGCTCATGCCGTGGCTCCCACCGCTGGGATTCGCGAAAGATGCGAAATTACCGCGGGAACGTTAAGAATGAGGACGACCGTGCCGTCACCAAGAATCGAAGCGCCGCTGACAAGTGCGGAGGTGACAAGGCGATCTTCGAGCGCTTTGATGACCAGCTCTTCTTCACCCATCAAGCTGTCGACAATGAGGCCGAATTTGCGATTGCCCGCACCGATGACGACGACGAAAACGCGCTTCGAACGCTCCGCCCTGGGTTTCGACTCAAGGCGGTCGAGGCGGACGAGCGTGAGAACCTGCTCGCGCAATTGAAAAACTTCGTGCTCGTCGACGTGGTGGATTTCATCGTCGGCAATCCGGGTGATTTCAACTACGGAAGTGATCGGAACGGCGTAGAGACGGCCGGCGACGCGAAACAGAAGTGCCTGGATGCTGGCGAGAGTTAACGGGACCAGCAGGCGAAATGTGGTTCCTTTCCCAGGCTCGCTTTCGAGCTCAATTGCGCCTTTCAAGCTGGAGAGAGCGGCCTGTACCACGTCAAGACCCACGCCACGGCCGGAAATTTCTGTGATGTGATCGGCCGTGCTGAGCCCCGGCGTGAATATCAGGTGAAGCGCTTCGGAGTCAGTGAGCTTGGAGGCTTCTTCGGAAGTAAGGATGCCGCGCTCGATAGTGCGATCGACGATTTTCTGGCGATCGAGTCCCTGGCCGTCATCTGATACTTCAATGACTACTTGATCGCCTTCGTGGTAGGAATCGAGGCGAATCGTGCCGCGCGCCGGTTTTCCGGCGGCCTGGCGCTCAGCGGCGGATTCAATGCCGTGATCCGCGGCGTTTCGAACCAAGTGAGCGAGTGGTTCGGCCAGCGCGTCAAGGATGCCTTTATCGAGATCCGTATTCTGACCCGACACTTCAAGTACGATGTCCTTGTTCTGCTGCTTGGCCACATCGCGCACGATTCGAGGGAAGCGGCGGAAGAGTTGGTCGACAGGAACCATGCGGATTTTCATTACGGATTTCTGAAGTTCGCCGAGTACGCGCGATTGAAAAGCCAGCGCATCAGAGAATTTTCCACGCAGCGGATCTTTCGAATGGTTGCGCTCGAATTCATTGATGGTGCGCTGCAACATTGATTTGCCAATAATCAATTCGCCGACCAGATTCATCACCGTTTCGATACGCGTGGCATCGACGCGGAGAGAATTCTCGGCCGCTTGCGAAATACCTCCCGGCGTGCTGCCGGCGTGCGGATCATCCAAGTGTCCGGGTGCTACATGTTCGGAGCCGCTGACTCCAGCAGAAATCGCAGCGGCTTCCGATTCGAGAAGTATGTCGAGAAGGTCGCGTGGCTCCGTCTGCTGTTCCTTTATCTCGTCGACGGAAATGCGTGCGACGACGGATGGCACCTGGCAGCGTTTCCGAATCCAGTCGGCAGACTTTGGTGTTGAGAGCGCCGCTTCGATGACGCCGGATTGCTGGAGGTCTGCCGCCTTCTCGGGACGCTGGGCGAGTACTTTTCCGGCTCCTTCAAGCGCCTTGCGAACCAGCTCGAACGCCGCTGCTGGGAGCGATTCGGAGTCGAGGTACAGCGCGATGTTATAGATGTGGTCGCCACGGCGGAGCGCTTCCGCGATCACCAGGCGCTCGTATTCGGTCCATTCAAATGTGGCTTCGCGGGTAACCTTTTTCGGCTGCACGACGGGCTTTGTAAGCAGGCGTTGAATGTGCTCGCGCAGCGCGCCACCCGCCGGCGGCTGCAGATTATTTCTGTATGCCGCCAGCATCTCGTGGAATGTGTCAGCCGCGGCCAGCACTACTTCCGGGATCAATCCCGCGTGTTGCTGAGCAAGCTCCGGAGTTAGCACATCTTCGAGTTCATGAGCGAGTTCGCTCAGTTCGCGGAAGCCGCAGGCGGCCGAATCGCCTTTGAGGGTGTGAACGGCACGACGCACACTACGGAGGTTTTCTTTGTCGCCCGGGCGGTCTTCGAGCGCGAGTCCGGCCTCGTTCATGGCCTGGAGAATCTCCGCGGCGCTCTCGAAGAAGAGATCGCGGAGCTCCGCAGCGCGCTCGTCGGGGAAAAATGTCACTGGGCGCCCTCGACGCGTTGATAGACCGTAGCGTTGTTCTGATGAATCATGTGAAACGACTTCGTGAGGCCAAAAAGGCTCTCCGCATGGCCGACAAACAGATAGCCCTCGGAATTCAGGCAGCGGTAAAACTTTTCGACGAGCCGCTTCTGTTCGGCTTCATCGAAATAGATCATTACGTTGCGGCAGAAGATCACATCGTTGCGCTGCGGGAGGTACTCAGTCTTTAAATTGTGGAAATCGAATTGGACCAGATTCTTGAGCGCGGTCTTGACGACGTATTTGTCAGCAACTTTATCGAAATAGCGAAGGCGGCAGGTGTAATCCACGGTTTCCATCTGTGCCTCGGTGTAAATGCCCTGTTGCGCCGTGAGTAGCGCGGAGTAGTTGATGTCCGAAGCGAGAATCTCCACCTTCCACGGCGGTGGAATCAGAGGCTTAGGCGTGGGCATCTCGAAGGGCAAGGGATTGCGCAGGTAGTAGTAGGCCAGCGCGTCGCAGACTAGAATCGCGAGTGTGTAGGGTTCTTGTCCCGTAGAGCAGCCGGCGCTCCAAATCCGCAGTGTCCAATCCCGGCGCTCCTGCTTGCGTTTCAGAATTTCTTCGAGCACGACTTTCTGGAAAAGGTCGAGCTGCGGGCGAATGCGAAAGAAACTCGTCTCATTGACAGTGAGGTTCTCAAGGAGAGCCGTGAGCTCCTGTTTTCCTTCGCGGCTGGTGAGCAAACGGTAGTAGCTATAGAACGAATCCATCTGGCAGGCCTTCAGACGGCGTTGCAGACGATCGCGCAGAAAATGGGTGCGGCGTTCGTCAAAGTACATGCCACATTCCTGATAGACCAGAGTCTGCAGGAGCTTGAGCTCAGGATCTGTGAGTGGAACTTCAGTGGTGAGTGTGGACATTCGCTCCTCGTCGAAATTGCCTTACCGATCGACGACTAATTTCGTGTGACGCTGCCAACAGGAACAGCGGCAGGTTCGGAAAATTCCTCCAGCCGCCGCAGCTCGCCGCGCTGCAAGATCTTGTGGAGGTCGAGCAGAATCACGAGCCGACCCTTCAATTTTCCGACGCCCGTAATGTAGTCGAGCTCACCTTCCTGAAAAACGGAGTGAGGCGCTTCAATCTCCGAGGGTGGAATGCGCAGAACCTCGGAAGCGGAATTCACCATCAGGCCGATGCGGCGTCCTTCCATCTCAACGACGACGACCCGATTTTTCTTGCCGGGCTCGGTGAATTTTTCGTTGAAACGCTTGCGCAGGTCTATTACGGGGATGATCCGGCCGCGGAGGTTGATGACGCCTTCGATGTAATCGGGAGCGTTTGGTACAGACGTGATTTCCGGCACGCGCACAATCTCGCGAACAATGGAGATAGGCAGGCCGAAGGTCTCGCGGCCGATCCGAAATCCGACGACCTGGATTTCCTTGTCCATAATTTTCTCGCCGCTCAGGTACGAGCCATCTCCGCATATTCGCGCGCGCCACTCTGGCGCTCCGAGCCCGGCCCGGATAGCCGTGGTGGAAATCGACGGCTGTCGGAATGGCCATCATCGATAACGAACCGGTCCATGGAATCAAGGAGATTGCGCGAAAGCTTGGACATCTGCTCGGCGGCGGCAGCAAGTTCCGTCGAACTCGAAGTGGATTGCTGCACGAGCTCCCGCATCTTTTCCATGGCGCGGACGACGCCCTGTGCGCCAGACGCCTGTTCTTCGACGGAAGAAGTAATCTCCTGAGTGATTTCCGTGAGGCGGTTCGTGGCCTTGGCGATCTGCGAAGAGCCGCTCGACTGCTCGGTGGTGGCAGCGCCAATTTCCTGCGAGAACTTGTAAACTTCGGAAACCACGGCTGAAATCTTCTCGAGCGCGCCGCTTAGCTCCTTGTTGAGAACCAAACCCTCTTGGACCATGGAGGTGCTCTTTTCCATGTTGTCCACGGCTTCGCGAGCTTCTTTCTGAATACCTTCGATGAGCTCCGAGATTTCTTTAGTGGACTGAGTGGATTTTTCCGCGAGCTTGCGGACTTCTTCAGCAACTACTGCGAAACCCAAGCCATGCTCACCGGCTCGCGCGGCTTCAATGGCAGCATTGAGCGCGAGAAGGTTGGTCTGTTCCGCGAGGTCGTCGATCACTTCGATAATTTTGCCGATGTCGTCCGCGCGACGGCCAAGCACGTCGATGATCTCCGCAGACGATTGGATTGCGTGGCTCGTACGGTTCAAGCCCTGAGTAGCTTTTTCCATGGTGACCATGCCGGTTTGGACTTCGTCGCGAGAGCGGTGCGAGATATCGACAAGCAGCTTCGCGGTATCTGCGACTCGCTGAATCGAAGTGACCATCTGATCGATGGACGCGGAAGTTTCCGCGACGCTCGAACCCTGCACCTGCGTGTTCTTGACTACGTTTTGCACGTTGATGCTCATCTCGTGCATGGTGCTGGTGACTTCATCGATCGCAGACGCGGCTTGCACGCTTACCTTCGCCGATTCATCGGATGCGCTGGCCATCTGTCCCGCGCCGCTGGCAACCTGGGCCGCGCTATCGCGTACCTGGCGGACGAGGTCGCGAAGGCCCTGCGTCATCCGAGCGAATGCTTTTGCCATCGTGTCCTGCTGAGAACGCGGCGTCACGCTTACGGAGAGCTGCCCTTCCGCGATTGCAGCCGACACATCGGCCATCTCTTTGAGGTGAACAATCATCTTGTTGAAATTCTTGGCAAGCATGCCTACTTCGTCTGCGCGATGGATATCAATCGTTTGTTCGAGATCGCCGGTTTCTCCGATCCGTTGCGCCACTTCGATCAGTTGATTGACGGGCTCGCGAATCGTTTTCGCGGTGAAGAAAGCGATGCAGACGCCGAGAAGAATCGCAACCAGCGTACCGGCAGTGGTAATGATGGTGCTCCACGTGGTTGCCGACGCTGCGGAAGCGTTGGAGTCTTGGAGCGTCTTGCGGATACCCGTGCTTGCGTCGTTGAGGACGCTGGCTGATTTCGTCGTCCACGAAGCCGGATCGTGCTGCAGGTAATAAATCTGTAGATCGGAGACGGTCGCATCGCCGGCATCCACCTGATGGCGCTTCGCGATCATCTGTTTGGCGAAATTCTCGGCCCAGTTGTGTTCGTTGTCTTCCACTTGTCCCAAGGCGGCTCGAAGATTGGAGTCGTTCCCTTTCCCCTCGCCGTCTTTCAGAAGCCCGAGAAGATTGGAAATTCCCTTGTTCGTTTTCTCCTCGTCACGCAAGTCGCCGCTCAATAGATAGTTTTCGAGGAAGAGGCGGTTTTCCATCATCTGAAAACGTACATTCTCGATGATTTCTACATCGCTCAGCGTGGCCGCTGCGGCCGAGCGCGCGGCGTGCTCCCGCACCACCGTGAACATATTGACCACGAACAGCGCCAGCATAATCGCCAGAATGGCGCCGAATCCGAAATAGAGCTTTCTGCGGATCGTCATGACTTACGCCTCCACTGCATGCCCACCGATACCTTCTCCCCCACCGGAGAATTGCCCATGCCGTCTAATTGAAATCGAATTCGATAATCTCGCTGCTTTCTTTGGGAGCCGACTCAAAGCGCCACTTCTTGATCGCGTCCAGCGCAGAACCGACTAGCAGCGGGCTGCCCCCGACCACCTTCGAACCGGTTACTCGGCCATCTGGCGAAATCGTTACTTCGATTTTGACCTTGCCAGTAACGTTCATTTGCTTGGCGAGGATCGGAAAATCTGGAACGACCCTCGTCTTGACCTTGCGCTTGGCAGTGTCGACGGGAGTGCCCTGTGCCAAGGCCTTTGGAACGATCGCCGCAGATGTCGACAGGACCAGCGCGACGAACAACCCGATTGAACGAACTCTTAGCTTCATGCCGACCCCCTACCCGGGCAGACAAAGCTCCAGTAATAGAAATTGCAATGGGAATGCCATGTAAGTGGACGTCTTTCTGCGAGCGCTGTATCAGGCAAATATCTAATTAAAACGTCTGTAATCAATAACATGTACAGAAATTGGAGTTCCTGAGAGCAGCTTGATTGGCAGGGCAATCGTCTCATTGGGCGTAGGAAACACTTATTCTGGTCTCATAATGCGACAGTCTCAGATTGCACCTTTCGGCAACACCGAGCGCGACCTGCCTTGACTCAAATTGAGATAAGAACGTAACGTCATTGCGCAACAGAAACGCGCAGCCCCTCGAACTCCATGCGTGCATTGCGACGAACCCGGGATGTGTCTTCAGACCTCGACGGCTCTTTGGAGAGCCTGCTGAGCCAGTTCTCCGCCACGACTCTCGAATTAAATCCATCGCTAGGGACTTCGGAGTTCGCGCGACGCCTGACAGCGCGGACTGCGCAAATGCTTGGGGCACGGGCAGCGGTGCTTGCAGTAGTGCGGGATTCGGAATGGTCGATCGCAGGTTTGAGCGGTCCTGCACAGAGCTGGGATGCGAAGATTCAGCAGCGTTTGGCGGCCGCCTTAGCGGAGCAGGCGACGGTACCTGCCGCAGACTTGCGCACTGGGCCCGCGGCGGTGCTCTTTGGCCGGGAGGTGGCGGATGCATTGGGTTGGCGTGAGGCAGTGCTCGCGCCGCTGAGGGGGAGCGAAAACGAACTGCTTGGCGTGCTTTGCCTGGTGGATTTGCGCCGGATGACGGAGACCGACAGACAGCTACTCGGTGCGCTGGTGGGACACGCGTCGGTGGCCCTGGAGAATGTGCGGTTATTCTCGCGAATCGAGCGGTCGCGGAAACAGTGGGTGGAGGATTTTGATGCGATCTCGGATCTCATAATCGTGCATGACGCGGACAATCGAGTGCTGCGGCTTAATCGCGCGCTCGCGGATTTGTTGAAGGTAAAGCCGGCCGAGGCGGTTGGTCGGGATATGGGAAAGCTCGAGCTGCTCGGGTCGAGCGTGCAGGCGGGACGATGCCCATTTTGCCGGAATCCGGCTGCGCTACACGAAGAGTTTATTTTTCCGGTGGCTGACCGGTCGTACCTGGTGTCTGCATCGCGCATTCATAGCGGGCACAATGACGAGCTCCGCACGATTCATGTGGCGAAAGACATCAGTGACCGCCGCGAGGCGGAGCGTCGGTATCGGCGCGAGCGCGATTTCAACAAGAACATTCTCAATAACACGCAAAGTATGATTCTGGTGCTGGACACGGCTGGACTGATCAGCTACGCGAACCGCCGCTGTTTTGAGGCTGGATATCAGCAGTCGGATCTGTTGGGGCATTCGCTCACGGACATTATTCCGCCGGCTCGAAGGCCTGTGCTCAAGGAGACGCTTGAGCGGGCGCTGCATGGGGCCGCGGTCGACAATCTCGAGATGCCGGTGGTGCGCGGGAATGGAACTGCCGGACAGTTTTCGATTAGCTTGAGTCCGATGCGGGATGAGCAGGGCGACATCAATAGCATCGTTGTGGTGATGACGGACGTGACCGATGCCGCAGATTTGCAATCGAAACTGATGCACACGGAAAAAATGGCGGCGCTCGGCCAGCTCGTTTCCGGTGTGGCGCATGAGGTGAACAATCCTTTGGCGGCTATCGTCGGTTTCACTGATTTGCTGCTGGAGAATCCGCAAGTTCCCGAGGCGGCAAAAGAAGAGCTGCGCGTGGTTCTTCAAGAGGCGCAGCGCACTCGGGTCATCGTTCAAAACTTGCTTAGCTTTGCCCGACAGATGCCGGCACAACGTGAACCCGTGCAGGTGAACAACGTTCTGCGGCAAACGCTCAAGCTTCGCGCGTATGATTTTTCGAATCACGGCGTCGAGCTCGTCGAGCGATATGAAGAGGACTTGCCAGTGGTTGTGGGAGATCCGCACCAACTGCAGCAGGTGTTTCTCAATATCTTGAACAACGCCTATGACGCGATTCAAGAGACGCGACGGCCTGGAAGAATCGAAGTGTTGACGATGCAGCGCGCGAACGAACTTGAAGTTCTAATCCGCGACAATGGGCCGGGAATTCTGCAGCCGGAGCGGATTTTTGATCCGTTCTTTACGACGAAGGAAGTGGGGAAGGGCACGGGGCTTGGCCTCAGCATCTGCTACGGGATCGTGCGGGCACACCGTGGAGAAATCACGGCTCGAAATAATCAAGACGGCGTCGGGTGCACGTTCATCGTGCGGCTGCCCGTGGGGACGCAAACCGCAGAACTGGGCGTGGCAAAGGCCGGCCAATGATGACTACGAGCGGGACTGCAGCCGTGGCGCGCGGGCGAATCCTGTTGATCGAGGATGAGCCGTCCGTGGCGGCGTTCTTGCGAATCGCGCTCGAGCGGCGCGGGTATCAAGTGGTGGCATCCGCTTCAGCCGTGGAAGGACTGCAGCTTCTGGCCACCGGCGATTTTCGCGGTGTGATTTCGGATTTTCGCACGCCCGGCGGTATTACGGGAGTCGATGTCCATGACTGGCTCGAGCGTCACCGGCCCGAACTGGCCTCACGAATCATTTTCATTACGGGCGATACGGCGAGCGATGAAACCATTGCTCTGCTTGCGCAAGCGGGCACTCCCTGCGTTGAAAAACCCTTCCGAGTCCATCAACTGATGGCTGCGGTAGAAAAAACAATCGGGAAACCATGACGAACGAGCAGAAAATCCGTTTTGTGATTGTGGACGATGAGCAAAGCATTCGCCGGCTGTGTATGACGGTGGGCCAAGGCCTGGGATTTGAATGTGCGGAAGCGGAAACCGCCGAGGGGGCACTCGAATCGCTTGAGGCGGTGCTGCCCGACATTATCGTGACTGACTTGAAGCTGCCCAATCTCACAGGTGTCGAGTTGCTTCGTAAAATCAAAGAGCAGCTGCCGCGCACAGAAGTGGCGATCATGACGGGACACGGCTCGATCGAATCGGCCGTGGAGGCCATGCGCCAGGGCGCGTACGACTACATCGAAAAGCCATTTCGCGTGGAGAAACTGAGGCAATTGCTGCAAAGGATGGCGGAAAAAGTCCGGCTGGTTAACGAGAACCAGTTTCTGCGAGAGCGTGTCAATACCGAGACGCAGCTCGACGGAATCACCGGAACGTCCGCAAAAATTCAGGATGTAATGAGGATGGTATCGCGGCTCAAGGACACGCGGACACCCGTGCTGGTCACAGGAGAAAGCGGCACGGGAAAAGAGTTGGTTGCCCGCGCGATGCACTATCGCGGGCCGCTGGCGCAGATGCCGTTTATCGCGGTGGATTGCGGTTCACTGGTGCCAACGCTTATGGAGAGCGAGCTGTTTGGGCACGAAAAAGGATCGTTTACCGGCGCGTTGAAGTCAAAGCCCGGATTGTTTCACGCGGCCAATGGCGGCACGATTTTCCTCGATGAAATCGGTGAATTGCCGCTTGAGATGCAAGCCAAGCTTCTGCGAGTGCTGCAGGAAAAAGAAGTGCGGCCGGTGGGAAGCAACGAAAAGAATCCTGTGGATGTTCGCGTGATTGCCGCCACGAACCGCGATTTGGAAGCGGCCTATCGGGCGGGAACATTTCGCAAAGATCTCTACTTCCGGCTAAACGTGGTGACAGTTCATCTTCCTGGCTTGCGCGAGCGGCGTTCGGATATCCCACAGCTCGTGCACTGTTTTCTCGACCGGTATGCGCCCGGAGAGAATATTCAGATTGCCCCCGCTGTGATGAAGAGCTTTCTGCAATACGAGTGGCCTGGCAACGTTCGTGAGCTTGAGAATTGTATTGCGCGCGCTATCGCTCTCGGTGACCACCGCACGATCGACGTGAACGATCTACCGCCCGCTATTGGCAAGGCTGACGAGAGTGCCGGTTCTAGCGGAGACTCGTCGGCGCTTTCCACCACCGCGCTGGCAGATCTCGAGCGAATGACCATCCTTCGTGTTTTCGAGCAAGCAGGAGGGGATAAATTGCTTGCCGGAAAAATGTTGGGAATCAGTCGCGCAACCCTCTATCGCAAGCTGAAGCGGTATCAGATCCCATCGCGTTCCGCCTCGAAACTCCCTGTCGAAACTGTAACCGTAAAATAAACTCGATTTCCCTTTCCCTCGCGGGCAAGCGCCGCTGGCTCAAGGCGTCGATTCATGTGAGACGACTTGTGTCAGGGTGAGACGACTTATCAAACGTCCTTCTTTCAAACCTCTAATTCTAAGAAGGTTAGCGAATCTAAAACCGAGAATCTTTGGCCGCGGACTTGCAATCCTCCTCACGGGCAGTCCGCTTGTTTGGGTGTGCTTAGTCTTAAGTCTTGGTAGCTCACGCGGCCCCGAGAATTTGTAGGAGGTTCAGTGTCACACGAAGCGGCGGTTGAGCCGATTGCAGCAGCACAGACATGTGTGGAGAAATTGGCCCGACTTTTCCCGAATGCATCGCCTGTGCGATTGCCGGTGCAGGTGATAGCGCTCGGGAGCGGGCAAAAGCATCTGGAGGAGTCTACGGTGATCGAGTTCGGGACGGCGCACGAAGTGTTGTTTGCTTCGACGTTGCCGCTCGAATTCGAGGATCGAGTACGAATTCTAAATTCCGATGGTTCGCTCGACGCGGGCGCGAAAGTGGTTGCAGTGCGCTATCACGATGGCCGAAAGGCAGTGGCGACGCGTTTCGTCGGCAACGTCGGAAACTGGATTATCAAGCCATGACGCCAAAAACGCCAAGCACTGCTATCACCGACACCGAAGGTGCACACAAACCTGGCAGCGGTGGGTCCGCGGAGTTCGCCGCGCGATGGACTGAGGCGCGGCTTGCGTACCCGCTGTATGCGGCGCTCGCAACGCAATTTGAGCTTGCGCTCGTTCCTTATCCCGCGGGCGAACTACCTCCTACGCGGCCGACGCGAGACGTGTTCGATCGCGACCTGCAATGGTTCGACGCAATCGACGAGAAGGTCCGCGCCTTCCAGATCCGTCAGCTGCCTCCCGAAGTTCTGAATGCCAGCGAAGAAGCGCTTAGAGCATTTATTCAGCGCCTCCTAAAACGGTCGGGAAAGACAAATGCGGATCGTGACAAGATCGATTTGCTGCTGGTGCAGTACTTCGCACTTTGTGCGCCCGAAGCGCTTTACCGCGAGGAAATAAAACTGGCTGACGTCGCTCGCGTTCTGCAGCCAGTCCTAATCGAAGCCGATGCGTCAAACCTTGATTGGTGCGAACCTCTCGAACAAATTTTGAAAACGCTGGAAGATTGTCACAGCCTTCGCGACATGATGGAGCACGGCCTGCTCGAACAAGGCCGCCTGCTAAAGGATTCCGCCGGTGACATGTTCTACGACCCGGCGGCCTTGGTGGCTTTCTGCCGGTTTAACTTCTCCCTGCGTCGCGCATTTATTCGCATGCTGCACGCAGATCTGAACGCTGTGAAAACCGCCGTAGATGTTCTCGAATCGGCGGGAGCGAAAAGCGTGGATTGTCGCCGGGCTGGTTTTTCGGCCGCGGAAACCACTGCAAGGCTTCGATACTACTCTGAGAACTGGCGGCAGCCGTTTCATAAGGACTACACAGAAAGCTCCGTCAGCCGCGCATTCGAGCAGTTACTAGCTCTTCGCGCCGACTTGGAAGAAGCGGTGGCCAGAACGCACGACGGTTCGAGTCAGGCTGTTGGCTCGGTAACTCCGTCGAAAACCTCTGCAAGGCCAGACCTAGCTGCGCCTACCAAGGTGGGTGAAATTGAGGCGAGGGTGGCACCTAGAAGTCCATCGCCGCATACGCCGTTGGACCTCGCCGGTATCGGTGAACCTGCGCCCGTACGGACAGCGGCGGCTTCAAATACCGCTCCGAGCAAGCCGGCAAAATCCGCGTCCGAAACTAACGTTCTGCCAACCGACGCAGCCGACGTCGAGAAGTGTCTCGAAGCGATTTGGGAGCAACTTATTGCGGCGCCACCGTCGCGCGGCCGCTCGATGTCTACGGTCATCTTGCAGGATACCAAAGTGTTGCTTTCTTCCTGGGAAGTTGCCGCGTTCGTGGCACAAGGAGACCAGGAGGCTGAGGATTTGCGGCGAGCAGTTGTCGCGCGCGCCCTTCTTTCCGTGGCAATGGATGGCCGAAAGCGGTCCGGCGAGGAAAACGCGCTTGCATCAGCTTTGCTGCACGCCCGCGGAGAAGTTTCTTACTTCCAGGGCCGTGTGGAAACGGCAAAACGCTCGAAGAACACGGAAGCAGCCGTCAACTTGGGAATCAGCACGAAGAGACTTCTGTCTACGATCGAGGAAGCGGAAAAACTTTAGCTTTGAGCAAGGGGGTAGGCGTCTCTTGAGTCAAGCCAGTGTCCTCATCGTCTCAGACGACACCGAATTCGCTCGCACAGCCGCGGCGCGCTGGCAGTCGGAAGCCCACAGCCCTGAGGTTACGCTCGTAACAAGCGATCTATGGCACGCTTCGAGCGGAACCGGTTATGACCTCGTAATCGTAGGCCCCGTCGGGCACGGAAAGTCCGCTTCCATTCTCTCTTCTCTCGACGCAAGTCCTTC
Source organism: uncultured Acidobacteriota bacterium (assembly GCA_963721825.1). GTDB lineage: Bacteria > Acidobacteriota > Terriglobia > Acidiferrales > UBA7541 > Palsa-295. The sequence continues at coordinate 367,667 of CAVRLE010000013.1, forward strand.
TACGGCGGTGGTCTGTATTCCTGAAAATGAAAATGAGCTCGCCGGCTTGCGCAAACGATATCCACATGCGCTCTTGATCCCCAAACGCGACAGCTGGATGGAAGCTCTTATCCTGGTTTCCAGCGAAGCGCTTCGTCGAGTGAATGCACTCAGTCGCGCGCAACGTGCGGAGCGAATCGCGCTCGAAGCACAACGCCACGCCTTGCTCGGCCGATACATGCTCGAAATGCGGCCAGGAATAAACAATGCTCTCACCTCCGCCATCGGCAATGCGGATCTGCTGTTACTCGAGCCGGGCCAACTTTCGCCCGGCTGCCGCGAACAAATCCGCACGATCCATGCGATGGCGCTGCGCTTAAACGAGGTAATGCAGCGATTCTCATCACTGGCTGCTGAACTGCGCGCCGGTGAGAAAGAGTCTCAGGCTGAGACGGACTTCATTGCGCAGGGCCATGTAGTGCGGCGATGAGATGCGATTGGGGTGATGTAAGCGCAGAAAACTAAAGCGTTTGCGTTCCGTTCGCAGGATGCGAACCGACCCCCGAGCGTGGCGTTCAAGTTGCAATTGTCTTAGCGAGGATAACTCTGCGGAGGTGCGCACGTGCTGAAGAAGGTGTTGGTGGTGGACGACTCGCAGGCGGAAATCAGTTTGATGCAGTCGTTCCTGCAGCAAGGGGGCTTTCACTCGGTGGGGATTTCCGATCCGACAAAAATCGAGGAAACAATCGAGGAAGAGAGACCCAGCGTGATCCTGCTCGACGTGGTAATGCCGCAACGCAATGGTTTCCAGGCATGTCGAGATCTGAAGAGCGCAGAGCCCTACTCGCAGATTCCGGTAATTCTCGTGACGTCAAAGACGGCCCCGAGCGATCGCTACTGGGGCGAACAACAGGGCGCAAACGGTTATGTCGCGAAGCCGTTCACGCCGGAAGAATTGATCAGCGCGGTGAAAAGGTTTGCTTGATGGCCGGTAAGCCTGAAGAGATGCGAGAAAGCGCAGGGCTGCCACTCGAGCTCGTTGGGGGAGAGTTTCTCGAAAGCGAAACGCTTTCTGAGGAACGGCTGCCCGAGCGGCAGTACTGCGTTTTCCGCGCCGGCCGCGAACGCTTCTGTCTTTCGGTGCTCGAAGTCGAAGAAGTGGTGGATTGGCCGATTGTGACGAAGATTCCGCTGGCTCCCGCGTTTTTGATGGGAGTTTTTAATCTCCGCGGCACGATTGTTCCGCTCGTGGATATCGCGTTCACAGAGGGACGGCGGCCGGGGCTGCTGCCAAAGCATGTAGTGGTGGCGGCGCTCAAGGGCGATGCACAGCGCGACGATTTGAGAGTCGGCATCGCGTCCGATGAGGTGATCGGCACTTACTCGGCCACGGAGGAAGCGCTGCTCGACCAGGCGCCTAACGATGTGCCGCACTGTCGCGGAATGTTGCGCCACGACGATCGGCTCGCGCTGGTTGTTGATTTGCGGCGTTTGACTGACGTATTTCCGGTTCCTGTGATTTAAGGCGCGAGGGGTCGCGCAAGTTTTAGGTGCTTGGGAGGAAGTCATGAAAGCTCGTTTGAGTTCCACAGTGTGGCTGCTGGTCTTTTGGATCAGCGCCGCGGTATTCGGTGTCTTGGGGCTCGCCTATTACGCCGGCATGCATTCCGGCGCGCAGTCGGCGGATGCCGCTTCCTCGAGCGGAAACTCGAGTGCCGCGTTGTTTGGGGCAGGCGCACTCGCGATCCTTGCGTGCATTTCCGTAGTTTGGGTGCTTAGCAAGCGCGTACTGAAGCCGGTGGACGAGCTTGCGAAATTTTCCGAGCGGATTGTTGCGGGTGATGTACGCGCGCGTGCTGAGATTGAGTCCGGGGACGAATTTGAGTTCATCGCCGAGAATTTCAACCGCAGCGCCGCGAAAGTTGCCCACGCCATCACGAACCAGCAGGCGCAGGATTCCCTCCAACGCAGCATCACCGACCTATTGAACACGATCAAAGAAGTTGCTCGCGGCGATTTGACGATTCGCGGAAAAGTAACGAACGACGCGCTCGGCAACGTCGTAGATTCCGTGAACTTCATGCTCGACAATTTCACGAAGGTTCTTGAGCGCGTTCGCAAAGCTGCCATCGACGTGAGTGCGAGTGCCAATCAGATCCTTGACGCCGCCGACGACATGACCGCCGGCGCTACGCAGCAAGACCAGGAAATCACGAACACCTCGTCGGCCGTCGAAGAGCTTACGGTTTCGATGAAACAGGTGTCGAACAACGCGGAAGCGAGCGCCGAAGCCGCTCGTCGCGCCCTCGACGCCGCCGAACAAGGTAACCGTGCGGTGCGCGACACGCTGGAAGGCATGCAGCGCATTCGTGCCTCGGTGCAAGCGACCGCAAAGAAAATCAAATCGCTCGGCGATCGTTCCCTCGAAATTTCGGAAATCATCAACGTGATTAACGATATTACCGAGCAGACGAACTTGCTGGCGTTGAACGCGGCCATCGAGGCGGCCCGCGCTGGAGATGCCGGGCGCGGCTTCGCGGTCGTCGCTGACGAAGTTCGAAAGCTGGCCGAACACTCGCGAAGCGCGACGAAAGACATTGCAGCGCTCATCAAAGCGATTCAGGCCGAGACGAACGAAGCCGTGGTAGTCATGGAGGAAGGCACGCGCGAAGTGGAAGTGGGAGCAGGGCTTGCGGATCAGGCCGGTAAAGCGCTTGAAGCGATTTCGAGTGTCGTACGGCAGTCGGCTGAGCTGGTGCAGGAGATTTCGCTTGCGTCGAAACAGCAGGTGCGCGGCACGGAAGGTGTCGCGAACGCAATGCAGATTATCTCCGGTATCACACGGCAGACCACGCAAGGCGCGCGGCAAACCGCTTCGACCGTTGGCAACATGGTGAAACTCTCTGAGCAGTTGAATGAGGCGCTCGCGCAATTCCGCTCGCAAGCTCAGCCGTCGCGACAGGCGGAAGCGACTGACGATTCACGGCCGGCGCCGGTAGGCGTTCGTTAGTTCAGGCTGGTGTTCACCGCCGGCGCTTCGAGTGCCGGCAGCTGACGTGTGCCGAACATGAAACAGCATCCAGCCACCACCGCAAAACTCACCGAGCCTGAGCTCGACGAAATCCGTGCGCTCATCGAACAGCGCTCGGCCATCCTTTTCGATGCTTCGCGCGAACGTTTTTTCTCGACCCGAGTCCGCGAGCACCTGGAGGAGAAAAATCTTGGCGACGGCACGGAGCTACTGAAACTTGTGCGCGGTTCAAGCATTGAGTATGAGGCTCTACTTGAGCGCCTTTTGACGCAGGAGACCTCATTTTTTCGCTACCCGGCTGTATACGACGCACTCGAGAAACGTATTCTGCCGGAGATTCAAGAACGGAAATTCTGGGAAAGTCCGCGCTCGTTGCGGATCTGGAGTGCCGGCTGCTCGACGGGCGAAGAGCCCTATTCCATTGCGGTCACGGTGAGCGATGCTTTGAAGTTTCCAGAGGCCTGGAAAATTGAAATCCTGGCCACCGACGTGAGTCGTCGAGCATTGCGCCATGCAGAGCGCGGAGCGTATTCGCGGCGCAGCCTGGGCGAAGTCTCCTTGCATCAGGTGGAAGCTTATTTCTCGCCGACCAAGCACGGATATCAAGTGAGGCCGCGCATCCGGCGATTGATCTCATTCGCGCAGATGAACCTGGTGGATTCTTTCTATGTCGGCAAGCTTGACTGCATCTTTTGCATGAACGTACTGATGTATTTCTCGGCGGAACGGCGGCTTGCGATTTTGCGGCGTTTTTACGATGCGCTCGAGCCAGGCGGATATTTCCTGCTCGGCCATTCGGAGACTCTTTCGAACGTGCCGATGAAATTCGAATCAATCTTGTTGGGCGATTGCCTGATCTACCGAAAGCCGACTGCGGCGTCGGTGGATCTGCGGCGCACGCCGGCCCTGGTGGAGGGAAGCCTGTGAAGGGGCCCAACCAGGAATCGCTGGAGCTGTTCTTTCAAGAGGCTTCGGAGAACCTCCAGTACTTGCGCGAGTATTCCGGTTTGCTGCAAGAGCCACAGACGAAACCCGAGGATCTCGAAAAGCTGTACATCGCGGCGCACAGTTTGGCCGGCACGTCGGCGAGTTATGGCTATCCGCAATTTTCCGAGGTGGCTGCTAAGGCCGCACACGTCTTTCACTACGCGATGAATGCGGCGCTTACGCCGGACATGCATGGGCCATTAACGGAGTTCATTTCCGACGCAATTTCCGTACTCGAATTCGATTTGCTTCAGATCAGCTCCGGAGGGACTGAGACGGCAGAGGATATCGCCGCGTTCAAACAGCGGTATGCATTCGCATTTCCGGCAGCGCCAGCTCACGAGTCGGCGGACGAAGCTTCCGCGAACGCAGAGGTTAACGGCGCAGCAAGTCGCGACATCTATGAGGTTCCGTCATTCGTGGATCGTTTGCCTGAGGACAGCGAAGTTCCGGAAGAGGTTCTGGAGTTTTTCATTCCCGAAGCAGAAGAACACCTTCAGGCAGTAACGGAATGCTTGCTGACCCTCGAAGCAGCTCCCAACGCAGAAGAGATTCATCGCCTGTTCCGCTCTATGCACACGGTGAAAGGTTCGGCGGCGCAGGTCGGTCTGCACCGCCTCTCAGCGGTGGCGCACCGCGTGGAAGATCTTATCGGTCAACTTCGCGACGGCGTTTTGCAGCCGAGCGCGGAAATCGTGGATATATGTCTCGAATCGGTGGACGTGCTGAAAAAGCTGCTGCACCGTCAATGGACGAGCGCGGCCGAAATGGCCGCCGCGATAGATCCTCTGTTGGCGCGAGTGTCGGAGCTTGTTCCGGAAGCAGTCGACGAGGGATTTGCCGAAACAGCGGTCGCTACTACTGAAAAGGGCGCACAGGAGTCTTCCGCCAAAACCACAGCGCCACGGGCGCCCGCTTCACAAGCTTTGCCGCAAGCCAAGTCTGTCCGCATTTCTCTTGAGCGCCTCGATCGAATGATGAATGCCGTCGGTGAACTCGTCATTAATCGCACAAGGATGCTCGGACGATTGTCAGAACTTTCAAAACTGGTGGAAGTCCTCACATTTTCGAAGGGGCGGCTCGCCAATAAAGTCTCGGAATTTCAAGAGAAGCATGAATTCACCCGTTTGCATGTGGGATTGGTGCCAGGAAGCCATGCTCCGCAAATGGATACGTTTGGCGGCAGCTTCAAGTCCAAACCGGCGATTATGTCGAACGATTTGCTCGAGTTCAGCGAACTCGAGATGGATCGCTACGACGACGTGAATATCCTTTCACGATCGCTTACAGAAATTTCCGCGGACGTTACGGAAGTTCTAACGCAACTTGAAAGTTTTATGGGCCGCGTGGATTCCGATATCGACGAATTCACAAAGCTCGCGCACCACCTCCAAGATGAAATCACTGCAGCGCGGATGGTGCCCATCGGCAATCTGTATACGCGCCTTTCGCGCACGGTCCGGGACGCTGCGAAGGCGTCAGGAAAGCCCGTTGAGCTGATACTCGAGGGCGCGGAGACCGAGCTCGACAACAACATCATTCAACATATATCCGACCCACTGATACACTTGGTGCGAAACGCCGTTGCGCACGGTGTCGAAGGTTCCGAACTTCGCCAATCCGCAGGCAAACCCAACAAAGGTCACATTGCGGTTCGCGCCTACCATCGCGGGAATCACATTTTTATTGAGGTCGAAGACGACGGCCGCGGAATCGACTACGAGCGGGTGCGACAAGGCGTAATCCAAGCCGGCGAGTTATCACCCGTAGCTGCGGGTGAGCTTTCCGAGCGCGAGCTCCGCGAATATCTATTCCGGCCTGGTTTTTCGACGGCCGCTTCGATGACCGAATTGGCGGGCCGTGGAGTAGGGCTCGACGTGGTGCGCTCCAACGTGCACGCGTTGAATGGCGAAATTGAAGTTCGATCGGAAGTGGGACACGGTGCGTGCTTCACCGTAAAAGTCCCGTTGACTTTGATTATTTCGCAGGCGCTCTTCGTTCGTTGCGGGACGTCTACATTTGCGCTGCCGCTCGCGTTTGTAGAAGAGATTCGCCGCCTGCGGCCGGAAGAAATCGAAGATGTCGGCGGAAAGCTTCTAACGCGTGTTCGCGGCGCGGTTACGGAAGTAGTGCGCCTGGACCTACAACTCGCGTTGCCTCCCCTTGAGCCGTTAAACGGTTACTTCCACATGGTCATCGTGAAGGTGGCCGGCAAACATGTCGGCATCGTCGTGGAAGAAGTCCTCGGCAAGGACGAAATCGTCATCAAGAACCTGGGCGATTACCTGCGCCGCGTGAAACTCTTTCCCGGTACGACAATTGCGCCTGACGGCAGCCTGATTCTCTTGATCGACCTGAATCGCTTGGTTTCGGCTGATACAGCTGAACGGCACGCGTTGCCTTCCTCCTCTCCTGCCGCAAGAGTGTTTGCGCCCGGAGCAGAAGCTGTGGCGGCTGGCAGCATTCCGGCGGAGGCGGTCGACACAGTTGCCAACGATCGTGTCGTAGTGGTTGCCGACGATTCCATCAGCGTACGCAAGTTCGTCGGCCGAATGCTGGAAAAGGCTGGCTATCGCGTGAAGCTCGCATCCGATGGTCTCGAAGCTTCGGAAATCGTCGCGCAGGTGGGATGCCACCTGATCATCACCGACCTCGAAATGCCGCGAATGAACGGTTACGAATTGCTCGCGCATCTTCGGCAAGCCCCAGCCACCCGCCGGATTCCGGTCCTGGTGGTTACATCTCGCGCAGGAGCGAAGCACCGCGAACGTGCGTTGAAAGAAGGGGCGGCGGGATTCCTGACGAAGCCGGTACAGGAAGATCAGTTGATTGCCACAGTGACGAGCCTGATGGAAGCAGCCGAAGAGCGGCAGAGCGTGCTTGCACCGGTACGGCAGAATTGAAATGACGAAAAGCGCAGAGAAAAAACTTCGAGTGCTCGTTGTGGACGACTCCGCGTATATGTGCAAAGTCCTCAACGAAATTATCAATGCCGATCCGCAACTTGAAGTGGCAGGGCAAGCTCGTGATGGACGCGATGCCGTAGCGCTCGCGGAATCGCTACGCCCCGACGTAATTACTATGGACATCAACATGCCGCACGTGGACGGCCTCCAAGCCACTGAACTTATCATGTCGCAAAATCCGCGGCCTATCGTGATTGTCAGTTCGGAATCGCGCGAGGGAGCTTCCACCACTTTGCGCGCGCTCGAGCTAGGCGCAATCGACTTTGTTCCCAAGCCTTCGAGTGGCGTCGATCTCGACATGAAGAAGGTGGGAGAAGAACTCACGCGAAAACTAAAAATGGCGGCGAAGGTACGCGTCGTGAGGACTGCGACTCGCTCCAAGCTGCCAGAGCCTCATCCGCCGGTTCCGGTTTCGTCCAGCTATGCATCAGCATCAGCGATTGCTGCACAGAACGGCGGCAAATTCCCCATTGTCGTAATCGCCGCCTCTACCGGTGGCCCCGCTGCGGTGATGCGCGTGGTGGCGGGGCTGCCGAAGGATTTCCCTGGCGCCATATTTCTCGTGCTGCATATGCCGGCCGCATTCACGAAGCAGTTTACTGTGCAGCTGGCCGAGATTGCACCGCTTCCTGTGAAAGAGGCGGAGTCAAATGAGGCGACGCAACCTGGGGTGATTTATTTGTGTCCAGGTTCGCATCACTTGCGGCTATCTTCCACCGGCAAAATCCTACTGGACGCCGGCCCGCGGATAGATGGGTATCGCCCGTGTGCCGATGTAGCATTCGAATCCGTTGCCGCTTATGCGCGTGGATTCGCAGTTGGGGTGGTACTGACAGGAATGAGCAACGACGGTGCGAAAGGTGTAAAAGCAATCAAGGCGGCGGCCGGATACGTGATCGCTCAGGACGAAGCAAGCTCCGTGATTTTTGGTATGCCGGCGGAAGCGATCAAGACCGGCGTCGTCAACGAAGTCCTCGGCCTCGAGACAATCAGCGCGGCCATTGAAAAGCGTGTAGCAAAGCTGGCGCGATTGGTTCCGGTGGAGGCGCGATGAAGATCGCAGCCCAAGAAAAAGGAAAAACGAAGCGTTCGCGCCATTCCGAGCAGATGATTCTCTTCGCTGTTGCGAATCGCATGTTCGCAATCGCTGCTGCGGCAGTCCAGGAGATTCGAAGTACGGATAGCCTGGCGGTTTCGGCAAATGAAATCGAACATTCCGAGATTCCAAAAGTGCGCCACACGCTGGAACGCAGCCATCAAATTTATTACGTCGTGAACGCCGGCGCGCATTTCGGTCTGCCTGTCACGCGTCCGACTCTCGTGTTAATTCTGCGCCAGTTGCGCGTTGCCGTGCTCGTGGACCGCATCGAACGGATGGCGGAGATTGCTGCGATTCACGTGCTTCCGCTCGCATTTGCGGGACAAGAACGACGCTGGTATCGCGGCCTCACATACATCGACGATCATGTAATTCCCGTGATTCAGCCCTCGGGCTTTTTGACGATCGACGAGTTTCGCCGCCTCGATCGCGCCATCAACTCCATCTCAGCATCGCGTGACCTGGAAGGAGCCTTCCAGGCATGATCGCCGAAATTCAGAACTCGGACGCGAACACTTATGTGCTGCTTCAGCTGGCCAACCGTCGTTTCGCGTTGCCTTCGGCAATTGTCTCAGAACTTGCACCGCCCGTCCGGCTTCACACGTTTCCCCACACCTCATCGCTGGTATCCGGAGTAATTGTACGCCGCGGTCGCATCGTGCCGGTCTACGATGTCGCGAGTATATTGCTGGGCCGCACCTCGCCCGTTCATCGTTTCTACCTGATCGCTCGCCGTAATTTTCCCGACGGGCCTGAGAGCAGCGCAATTCCAGTGAGCGGCGAGTGCGAACTTGTCACCGCGGAGCTGCAGGAGGCCAGTGAAAGCACTCTGCCTCATATTTCCGGGCGCCTTCTCGTGGACGACGAGTCAATCGAAGTGCTGAATTTCGAAGCGCTTCTTACAAACCACTCCGCAAAACACAACGGACCGCCCCACACAGAGGCTCAGTCATGAGCTTTCCATCCCCGGGCGCTCCACGCATTCTGCTGATCGATAGCAACGTCTATTTTTCAAAACGCGTCAGCGACGCCCTGCAACAACAAGGTTTCGAAGTGACCGTCAGCGCGCAAGCCGCCTACGCACTCACGATGCTCGAATGGAACGCACCCAGTGCAATTCTTTGCGCCACGAATCTACGCGAAATGGGCGCACTCGAAATGGCTCCGATTCTGCGCGCCGATCCCAAAACCGCGAGTATTCCACTGATCGCAATCGGCGGCGGCGACGCCAGAGCGTTACTTGAAGCATATGGCGCGGGATGCGACGATTTCGTCGATCGCCGGCGCACTCCTTCCGATATCGCCGCGCACGTGCGCAGTTTTCTCGTGAGCCGTCAGGAAGGATTCCAGCCCACGCAGATGCTCCCCACCTCCGAAACGGCTCTCAGCGGCACCCTCTCACATCTCGATCTTCCGGGTGTGATTCAGATGCTCGGACAAGCCCGCCAGACCGGCGCGCTGCACATCAACGCGGGCGAAACCGATGGCGTCATTTTTTTTGGCGGCGGTGAGATCGTCCACGCGGAGTGCGGCACATTCTTCGGCGACGAAGCTGTTACTCAAATCGTCAGGAGTTGCCACTCCTCCGACAAAGGCGTTTATAAGTTTGTTTACGGCGCCGCCGCCACGCAACGCACCGTGCTTCGTTCAGCTACCGACCTGCTGCTGGATGCCATGCGCGAATTCGACGAAGGCGAGCGGGATGGCCACGATCAGGAAAATCAGAACACGGAACACCAAAACGAGAACGGGATTCCAGCGCACGAGAATCCGGAGCCTGAAGGGGCTGAGCATCACAGCGTTGAAAAGGAGTCCACATGAGCGAAACCGAGACTCTCACGGCGGCGCGCATTCCCACTGTCTATTTCATTGACGATAGCGCCACCATGCGCGAAGTGATTAAGATTGCCTTCCGCAAGGAAAATATCCACGTGATTACCTGCACCGACGCGAGTTCGGCGCTCGCCCAATTTGGAGAAGCGGCACCGGATGCCGTCATTACTGACGTCATCATGCCGGACAAGGACGGCTATGAAGTCTGCGAATTCATCAAGCAGCACGAACAGCTCGCAAAAATCCCCGTGATTCTAATGTCCGGCGTCGTCAATCGCACCGTCGCCGAACGCGCCACCGCAGTGAAAGCCGACGATTTAATCCGCAAGCCTTTTCAACCGCAGGATCTGATCACGCGCGTCAAAAATTTGCTTCATCCAAAAACGAGCACATCGCAAGCAATCGGCGACCCGACACAGAATTCTGATCAGCACGCCGCTCGGGTGCTTAACAATCTCTTTTCAGCGACTCCCACGCCTTTTGGAGTTGCCACTCTGTCAATGACGCGCCCCGAAACGCCGCTCGTCGCTTCAGCACCACGTCCGAGCGCTCCGCCTGCATCCGCTCCTGCGACGCTTTCGCGGCCAGCCGCAGCAACGCCAGCAGAAAGCCAAAAATTGCGACACGAAATCCGTCGCCTCGAACTGCTCGTAAAAAAACTCGAAGCTGAACTGCAAGCCGAACATCAATATTGCGCCGCACTCGAGGCACACTTTAAACTTCAGCAGGAATCGGAATAGTTTCTGAATCGTTTTCCGGTAAAAGTCCCTTGCTGTTAACTCCTATGCAAATCCCAGACCGTCCTTCTTGACCCATCAGTAGCCCAACGCTACGCTGAATATACCTCTCAGTGACAGACGGTTTGCATAAGCTAGGCGCATCTTTGGAGGTCGTGTGGGGCGCCGCAGCGAACAGCGAATCGCTTTGCGTGTTCCGATTCTCGTCCGCGGAAAGGACAGTCGTGGAAGTTCGTTCACAATCACCGCGCAAACGCACGATATCACCGCCACCGGAGCATCGCTCAACGGTTTGAAAGGCATCGCCGACGTTGGCTCGAAAATTGAAATTGAACATCAGGGCCGCAAAGCGATGTACAGGGTTCAATGGATCGGCAAAATCGGCACGCCGCGCTCCGGGCACGCCGGCGTCAAATGCCTTGAGCCCGGCAATTACATTTGGGGTGTTCCACTTGCCGAATGGACGCCCGACACGTACGATCCTGACAAGGTTGGGCCACAGAAGCAGGCGGCCGTCCATGCAATCGAATGTCTAATCGCTCCGCCCCCGAATATCGAGCGCCGGCGTTTCCCACGCGTTGCATGCCGAATCGAAGCAGACGTCCTCGACGAACTCAGCGCGATGAATCTACCGGTGAAAGTGACGGACATTTCTTTCGGTGGTTGTTACGTTGAAATGCTGGCGCCGCTTCCGGTCAATTCTTCCGTCGAGCTCACCCTGGATACTTCCCAAGGAGCAATTCACGCGCGGGGAAAAGTGGTCGCCGCACAAACGGGCATGGGAATGGGAATCGCGTTTACTGCGATTAGTCCGGAGGATTTCGAAAAACTGCGCGAGATCGCCCCGACCGCGGAGCAGTATAGCGAACGAGACCACCCGAATCCGCGGCCGGCCGCAGCCGTAGCTGCAGTTCCATCCAACGGTGCACGGGGAAGCAAACGGGCTTCGCAAGTCGCGCCATCCACGCAGGAAGTCCTCGAATCGATTCTTCGCATCCTTCTGCGCAAGGGAATCGTAAGCGAAGAGGAGATGGCCGAAGAATTTGAGAAACTGATCACTGCAAAATCCTGACTCTTCTGGTCGTTCTCTCCGATAGCCATCCGCTCCGATCAAGCCTCTGTTGTGTTCTCGTTCGCTGAGTCAAATTTTGTCGTCAGCTTTAGCACCTTGGCGGCTAAAATCTAAATATGCAGCTTCGGCTTCTTTCGAGGGTGATTCCCGCCATTCTCCTGATTTCGGTGGCGGCGACTTCCTCATCCATATCTGCATCGGACGATCCTTCCTCTGTCTCTCGGAATTTCGTATTCACGTGCATCACTCATGTTCCGGCGATGCCTCCTGGTTCAAGAGAGCTCAGAATCTGGCTTCCGCTTCCTTATGAAGATCGCGCCCAAGGCATTTCGCACCTTAAGATCGAATCTCCTTTTCGCTATAAAATTCAGCGGGACAAGGAGTATGGCGACAGCTACGTTTATGTCGTTGTCCAAGCAGAGGACGCACCAAGGCCTTTCGACATCAAGATCTCATTTCACGCCGAACGCTTCGAGCATCACGTCTCCTTCACACCTTTGGTCGAACCTCTCGGGCAACCGCTGGTTTCCCCAGATCGCTTCCTGCTCCCCGATCGTCTCGTTCCGATTGATGGCGTGATCGGGGAGCTTTCCGACCAGCAAACGAAAGACGCAACTCAACCAATCGATAAAGCGCGTCGCATCTATGACTATGTGATCGCGACCATGCACTATGACCATGACGGTACGGGCTGGGGCCGCGGCGATGCCGCGTGGGCGTGTAATTCGAAACACGGCAACTGCACCGATTTTCATTCACTTTTTATTGGGATGGCGCGTGCTGCTGGAATTCCAGCTCGCTTCGAAATCGGGTTTTCGCTGCCCACGAATGCAAAAGCCGGTGTGATATCGAGCTACCATTGTTGGGCCCAATTTTATGTGAATGGCGTTGGATGGATTCCCGTTGACGCTTCGGAAGGATGGAAAAACAAGGAAAAACGCGACTATTACTTCGGCGCCACGGACCAGAACCGCGTGATGTTCAGTATGGGCCGCGATATCCGCTTGAAACCGGCTCAAAAGGGCGACCCGCTAAATTATTTCGTTTATCCCTATGCCGAGCTCGACGGAAAGTCGTTCTCTGACCTGAAGAATGAATACACATTTCGCGACGACCCTACGCTCCCCGCGCCTCCATCAAAGACTTCAACCACTGACTGATCGTTCGTCAAGATGAAGAAGCCTCAGTAGGGACACGGCATGCCGTGCACGCTCGCCCATAGGCACAGCGCCGCCTCATCGTCGCCGGTTCATCATCACGGCCGCGATTCAATCCAGCCCTTTTGAGTGCAAGAACTCTCGCGCAACATCCGCCGCGTCACGATGTTGCCCATCAACCGCAAAGTTCATTTGCCGCATTTCCTGATCCGAAATCCTTCCCGCCAACTCAGCGATCGCCCCGCGCACTTCCGGATGCCGTGTCTCTGTCTGACTGCGAATAATTGGCACCGCCTCATAGGGTGGAAAGTAGTGATTATCGTCTGCGAGGATCACAAGGTCGCGCGCGGAAAGCAGTCCATCCGTGGAATTTCCCGCAACGAAATCCGCCTGCTTTTCAAGCAACGCGCGATACAGCAAACCCAGATCGAGGATTCGCGGTGCTTCCGCGAAGTGCAGCCCGTAAACGCGCGCGAGGCCGTCGTATCCATCCGGCCGCTCCATGAACTCATATCCAAAACCAGCTCGCCATTGCGACGCATGGGATGCGGCATCGGAAATCGTCTTCAGGTTCAGACGCCGCGCATCTTCGCCGCGGATCACAATCGCGAACGTGTTGTTGAAGCCGAGAGAAGGCAGCACATCGAGCCCGAATCGCTGTTGATACTCGCTCTTCACGCGTCCAAACACCGCGGAGGGATCTTTTTCAATCGGATCGTGCAGAATGGCCGTCAGCGCGGTTCCCGTATATTCCACATAGGTGTCAATTCGCCCCGCGAGAAGCGCCTGCTGGCATATGTAGGAGCCGGCCAGGTAGAATCGCCGCGTCACCGGAAGATGCGTTCGCGCTTCGATGTGCTGCGCCACGATTTCACCCAGCAGCGCTTGCTCCGAGAAATTCTTTGAGCCGACAACGATTGTATTGCGCTCGCTATCGCACGACATCAGAAATGCCGCCAACCAAAGCAGCAGAAAAGCAGATGCAGCACAGACCAATCTCATCGTACTGGCCGTAACCGCCGCTCCAGCACGCCAAGCACAAAATCAGCCGCTAGCGCCAGCAGTGCAGCGGGAATCGCTCCGGCAAGAATCAACTGATCGTTCACCATCGCAAGCCCGCGAAAGATAAATTCGCCCAAGCCGCCAGCGCCGACAGCCGCCGCAATGGTCGCAATTCCAATCGTCAGCACCGTAGCGATTCTTATTCCAGCCAGCATCGTGGAAAATGATAGCGGCAACTCCACCTGGAAGAGAATCTGCCGGTCCGTCATCCCCATGCCGCGCGCCGCTTCGCGAACTGCGCGATCCACCCCCGTAATTCCAGCTGAAGTGTTGCGGATGATCGGAAGCAGCGCATAAAGCGTAAGCGCCGCGATAGCGAGTCTGTCGGCGCGTCCGCCCAGCCAAGGCACCGGCAGCAGAAATCCGAATAGCGCGAGACTCGGAATCGTCTCCGCAATATTCGCGCCGCCCAGGATTGGCTTGGAAAGCCAAGGTTTCCGCGTGACCAGAATTCCAAGAGGCACACCGATGGCGATCGCAAAAATCATCGTCAATCCTACGAGCCAGATGTGCTCCAGTGTTGCCTGTACAATTTCTTGGTAGTGCCGCAGGAAAAATTGAACTGGGCTCATTTTCCCCCCTTGGCTTCGTCGTACACCCGCAATTGCGCCATGTACGCCGCCGCCATCGGGTCGGACGCATGAACGAACTCATGTGGCGAATACACGTGGGCAAGTTTCCCCGCCTCCATTAATCCGATTCGCGTTCCCAGAAGAAGAGCTTCGCCTACATCATGCGTCACGATCACCACTGTCTTTCCGAGTTGCCGCTCGAGCGTCTTGAATTCATTCTGCATTTCTCCGCGAGTCATTGGGTCGAGCGCTCCGAACGGCTCGTCCATCAGCAGAATATCGGGATCGGCTGCGAGCGCCCGCGCCACACCCACCCGCTGGCGCTGTCCGCCGGAAAGTTGATGTGGGTAGCGATGCTCGAAAGTCTTACCGTGCAATCCCACGGTTTCGAGCATCTCCTTTACGCGTTCTCGCACGCGATCGGTGGGCCAGCGTTCGAGTCGCGGAATCAGCGAGATATTTTGCGACACGGTGTAATGAGGAAACAGTCCGATATCCTGGATCACATATCCGATTTTTCGCCGTAACGCGATTGGATCCCACTCGATTGTCAGCTTGCCTTCCACGAGCACTTCACCTGATGTTGGCACGAGCAACCGGTTAATCATTTTGAGAGCTGTCGTCTTTCCGGCGCCGCTCCGCCCAAGTAGCACCAGCGTTTCTCCGCGTGCCACAGAGAAACTCACATCATTTAGTAGTTCGCGATTGCTTAGGGTGTAATGGACGTGGCGAAATTCGATCGCAGGTTCGCGGTCAGATTCGCTGGGCGTTCGGGGAGTCATGCGCGGCGTGCGCGAAAGAAACTGGCGCGCTGGACACGAGGCTAACACATCCAGCGCGCCAATCCTCACCATCCTGCACGAACCTGAGAAAAGGACTTGCTCTGAATTGCTGCCAAAGGTATAAGCGGCGCGAACTCTTGCGTTCCGGAAGGTCACAACTTGATGGCCAAAGATGGAGCCACTAGCGTAACCGCCGGCGTTTCTCCCGCCGGCGCATCCGGCTCGCTGTGGAACAAAGATCTCGCGCCGATTCCTCTCGATCACCGCACGTGGGGCACCTACAACTACGCGGCGCTCTGGGTCGCCATGAGCGTCAACATCCCCACCTATCTGATGGCCAGCGCGATGATCGCCGGAGGCATGAATTGGAAACAGGCGCTTTTCACCGTTTTTCTGGGCAATGTCATCGTTTTGATTCCAATGCTGCTCAACGCGCACGCTGGCGCGGAATACGGCATTCCGTTTCCCGTCTTCGCGCGCTCCTCGTTCGGAGTGCTCGGCGCAAATATTCCCGCGATGTTTCGAGCTCTGGTCGCTTGCGGTTGGTTTGGGATTCAAACTTGGATCGGCGGCGAAGCGATCAACACATTACTCGCAGCGGTGATTCCCGGCTGGAATCACGTCTGGCTCTGCTTCTTCTTGTTCTGGGCACTAAACGCGGTCGTAATCCTGCGCGGAATCAGCACGATTCGCTTCCTACAGGGAATCTCCGCGCCCGCGCTGTTGATTCTCGGATTAGCGATGCTCTGGTGGGCTTACTCGAACGCCGGCGGCCTAGGGCCAATGCTTTCCGCCCCGTCGAAATTCCAAACCTTCGGAGAATTCTTTTCGTTCTTCATTCCGTCGCTCACGGGTGTTGTTGCGTTCTGGGCCACGGTCGCATTGAATATTCCCGATTTCACTCGTTACGCCAAAGGTCAGCGCGAACAAATGCTCGGTCAGGCGCTTGGGCTTCCGACGACAATGACGTTTTACTCATTCATCGGAATCGCAGTCACGTCGGCGACGGTGATCGTCTTTGGGCAGGCCATTTGGGATCCGGTCGTTGTGCTCAGTCGTCTCGGCAATCCGATCGCAGTCGTAATCGCCATGCTCGCGCTGCTTCTCGCCACACTCAACGTCAACGTAGCCGCGAATGTCGTTTCGCCCGCCAATGATTTCTCGAATCTGTATCCGCGCCGGATCAGCTTTAAAATCGGCGGCATCATCACCTGTTTTGTCGGCTTACTGATGCAGCCATGGCGCTGGCTCTCAAGTCATGGCACGTACGTGATGGGCTGGCTCGTCGGTTACTCAAGTTTTCTTGGCCCTATCGCCGGCGTGATGATTGCGGATTATTACGTGGTGCGGAAGCGCAGGTTGGATCCTGAAGAGCTGTTCAAGCGCGGGGGCGAATACGAATTCTCTGGCGGTTTCAACTGGCGAGCTGTAGCGGCACTGGCGGCTGGAATTTTCGTCGCGCTGATTGGTCTTGTGGTTCCTGTGTTGCACGGGTTGTATCAGTATGCGTGGTTCGTAGGCTTCGGCGCGTCATTCGTGATTTATCTGCTCATCATGCGGCGTCCGCACGTCTCGCACTGATCTTGGCACGTGAATCCTGAACAGGAGTTGAAGAAGACTACGCGCGCGATTCCTTCCGTTCGAGGAATTTCCGGATGTCGCGCAGAACTTTTGCCAGCATCGCCGGCGTCAACTTGCCCGTAAAGGTATTTTGCTGGCTCGGATGATACGACGCGAATAAGCGCGGCGATTCCTCAGGCAGCTCATAGCTCGCGCCATGCCGAAATGGATACGCAGCGAAACCCTTAATCATTCCGCGATCTTTTAGCAGCCCTAGATAAGTGCGCATCGCGATGCCGCCGAGAGCCAACAAAGCGCGCGGGCGCAATATTTCCAGCTCGATCTCGAAGTACTGACGGCAATTCGCCTGCTCCGATGGCAGCGGTTTGTTATCAGGCGGCGCGCAGCGAACAGCAGCAGCCACATAGGCATTCTTCAGCACGAGCCCATCGTCGCGGTAGGTTGACGTTGGCTGGTTCGCGAATCCGGCTTGATAGAGCGCGGCGTACAGAAAATCTCCAGAACGGTCACCGGTGAAGACGCGACCCGTGCGATTGCCGCCGTGCGCAGCGGGAGCGAGTCCGAGAATTAGCAGCTCTGCGTGAGGATCGCCAAAGCCGGGAACAGGCTTGCCCCAATAGTTGCATGCGCGAAAGGCGAAACGTTTCTCGCTCGCTACCTTTTCGCGGTATTCCACGAGCCGCGGACATTTCCGGCATCGGACGATTTCGGCGTTCAATTGATCCAGTTTCGTCACATGCTTCCGCAAAAGACGCTATCACGAAACCAGAGCGCTGCTTCGCACATCAAAGGTTGCCGGCTCAAATGGACGCTGCGAACGGAGCGTTTGACCGAAAACGCGGCAGGGCGAAACGGCCGAAAACGCGATTTTTCTACCGATCAAAATTAGCTAATTGTCTGCTTTTAAATGACTTACTAAAATTTCTAATCGCAGCACCGTATATTAGAATTGTAATGGTGGACGACCGAATATGCGCTTGTCTCGATTGATGCGAAAGGCTTGCTGTTTGCGGACTTTCCGCTAGGATTAGCACCTTAGGTTCCCGGAGCCCCCTTCCATGGCGAATGCACGTGAAAGAATCGTAGTCATCGAGTCGGATGTGGCAACTCGCGACGCGCTCCAAACAGGTATGCAAGGCGCGGGCTACGATGCGACTGCGTTTGCGATCTTCCAAGAAGGCCTCGACACGATACACGCGACTGGGGCGGATTTGCTTTTACTGGATTCGCGAATGTCCGACCTGAATGCTCGTGAGGCTCTGGCGACGATTCGCGGATCGGTGGCCACCGAGGCGCTTCGCGTGATTCTTCTGGTCGGATCGAGCGCCGAAGAACGCGCTGCTGCGATTGACCTTGGTGCGGATGACGCGATTTCGAGACCTTTCGAATCGAGTGAGCTTCTGGCGCGAGTCCGAGCCCAGTTGCGCGCGCAGCGCGCCGAAGCAGCTCTCCGCGCGAAAGCTCGAATCGCTGAAGAAGGGCAGCAGATTGCGCATACGGCGTTCGAAGCCCTCGCGGTGACGGAGAAAATGACGAGCGATGCATTCACGCTCGATCGCCGGCTGAAGATTGGATTCGGCGCTGTGTTCGTACTCGCCGCTATCATGGCGGCCATCTACTTTGGTTTCGCCCGTACCGCGCAGAAGGAAACGATAAGAGCGAATGCCACCATCGCGAAGCTTGAAGGCGGACTAGTCCACCAGCAGGACCTAATCGCAGAGGCTCGTAAGCTTCGCGGACAAGGGAGCGCCGAAGCCGCCACGATTCCGGTCGGAAAGGACGACCTTAAGCGCCAGGCCGATGAGCTGAAATCCAAAATGGCTGGTGCGAGCTCGACGGATATGGCCTCGTTGCAACAGCAACTGCAAGCGACAAACGAGCGCCTGAAGCGAATCGAGAAAGAAGGCTCCGCCGCTCAAAACCTGATCCCGATCGACGTTCAGAGCGTATGCCTGCTTCACGTGTCGGTTGCATTCAATCAAAAACAGAGCGGGCAGCGACTGCGGTATGCCGGATTGAATCCTCAAGGTGAGCCACTGCAGGACAGTCAAGGAAATCCAATCCTCACGCTTGAAGGACACGGGCCGGAGGTGAAGTTTGATATTTTCGGGACGGGGTTTCTGGTGGCTGCGGGGGGACGCGTCCTGACAAACCGTCACGTCGCCGAGCCCTGGTGGAAAAACGACGAGCTCAATGAATTGACAAACCAGGGATTCCAGCCTCAGATTTCTTTGATTCGCGCATATTTTCCTGGCGATCCCCGCGCCTTTCGCGCTGAGATACAAGAAATCTCTAAGGACACCGACCTGGCGACGGTGCGCGTGGATGTGCAGGACTTAAAGCGCTCGGTGCTTTCCGTGGATGCGAGTAAGGCCGCGGCAACGAGCGGGCAACCGATCGTGTTGATGGGATACGCCACTGGCCTTGCCGCCATTCTCGCGCGGACCGATGAAGAGACGGCGCAGCAGATTCTGTCGCACGGGAGCGGCGATGTGGGGCAAATTCTGGACGAACTGGCGCGCCGCAGCCTGATTCGGCCGCTCATCACGCAGGGTCACATCGGCGATGTGTTGCCGGACAAAATCGTGTTCGACGCGCAAACGACTTCAGGGGGATCCGGTGGCCCGCTTTTCAACCAGCAGGGGAAAGTGATCGGCGTGACGTATGCCGTGCTGAAAGGATTTGGCGGGTCGAATTTTGGGATCCCGATTCGTCTTTCGCAACCGCTGCTCGGCCAATAGCGAGCGGTAACACCGCCCTTCAAATTGACTTCGTCAACCCGCGCGGCTAGCATGGTTTTAGCGATTTTTCCTCAGGCCGAGCCTGGGGTGTGTGCGTCCTTGCGGGGTTGAAAGCTCCGCAGTCCATGGAAACCGGAACGCGTTCGAAAAATATTCTGGATCGAATTGTGGAAGCACGCCGCGAATCGGTGGCGCATCGCAAACGCGTGCTTCCCGACGTGGCCCTCAAAATTGCGGTTGAGAGGAAGATTCCGCCACCGCGAGATTTTGCATCCGCACTTACCCGCAAGGGCATCAACATCATCGCCGAACTGAAGAAAGCTTCGCCTTCGAAGGGCCTGCTGCGGGAGGAGTACGCCCCGGCTGTTCTCGCATCGGGCTTGGAATCAGCGGGTGCTGCGGCGCTTTCGGTGCTGACGGAGGAGGATTTCTTTCAGGGCTCACTCGGCGACCTGAAGGAAGCCAGCCGGGTGACGAAGATTCCGATCCTGCGAAAGGATTTCATCATTGATCCCTGGCAGGTGTGGGAAGCACGGGCGGCGGGTGCCGATTCCTTTCTGCTGATCGCTGCGATTCTCAGCGATAGTACTCTCGGAGAACTGCTGGCGCTTAGCCGCACGCTGAAAATGGAACCGCTTGTAGAAGTGCACCAGCGTGAAGAGCTTGACCGCGTGATCTCGGCGGGTGCGAAGATTATCGGCGTGAATAATCGCGACCTTCGCGATTTTCAAGTCCATATCGAGACGTCGCTGTCCTTGATCGAGATGATTCCGGATGATTGCATTGCTGTCAGTGAGTCCGGGTTGCGCACTCACGAAGACATCAAGCGGCTGCGGCGCGCCGGTTTTGACGCGTTTCTGATCGGCGAACATCTGATGAAAGAGGCTGACCCGGGTTCGGGCCTTCGAGCATTGCGCGGGGATTCGAGCACGGAGAAAAAGCCCGATTGAGATTCGAATGGCCAAGGTGAAAGTGAAAATCTGCGGAATCACGAATTGGACCGATGCGCGGAGGGCCGTGGAAGCCGGCGCGCAATTCCTTGGTTTCAATTTTTACCGGCCAAGCCCGCGTTATATTCAGCCGGCCGCCGCGCGACGAATCATTCGGCGCCTGCCGAACGGTATTGCGGCGGTGGGCGTGTTCGTAAATGAATCTGAAGCAAACATGCTAGCGATTGCGTGGCGAGTGGGTCTCGATTACCTACAGCTGCACGGCGACGAGCCGCCGGAGCAGGTGGCTCGCCTAAGGCGAGAAATTGCAGTGATCAAAGCGATTCGAGTCCGCGATTCATTTCGGCAAAAGCAATTGGACTCTTTTGGGCGTGCGTCGGCGATTCTTCTGGACGGTTTCGATGCTCACCGCCACGGTGGGACTGGAAAGACGTTCAACTGGAGATTGGCTCGAGGTTCGAATGGCTCGCGGCGCATCTTTCTTGCGGGGGGTTTGACACCGGAGAACGTTGCCGAAGCAATCCGTGTGGCGCGTCCGTACGCGGTGGACGTATGCAGCGGCGTCGAAGCGCGTCCGGGAAGAAAGGATCCTGCGCGAATCGTCGCCTTGATGTGGGCGGTGAAGGCTGCGGAGGCCAAGCAAAAGTGAGTTCTGTTCCACAAGCGATGCCCGATGCGCAGGGGCGTTTTGGTCCTTATGGGGGCCGCTACGTTCCGGAAACGCTGGTAGCTCCGCTCGAAGAGCTCGAGCAAGCGTATGCCGAGGCGCGAAAGGATCCGAAATTTCAAACCGAGCTCGATTCGCTTCTTCGTAATTTCGCGGGGCGTCCGACGCCGCTTCAGTTTGCTTCGCGGCTGAGCGAGCATCTCGGCGGGCTTCGGATTTACCTGAAGCGCGAAGACCTGCTCCACACGGGCGCGCACAAAATCAACAACTGCATAGGACAGGGCCTGCTGGCTGTGCGGATGGGAAAGCGGCGGGTTGTGGCAGAAACGGGCGCCGGGCAGCATGGCGTTGCGACAGCCACAGTTGCGGCGCGTCTTGGACTCACATGCACCGTATATATGGGCACGGAGGACATGGAGCGGCAGCGCCTGAATGTGATTCGGATGAGGCTTCTTGGCGCCGAAGTGATCGGGGTGGATTCTGGCAGCCGTACGCTGAAAGATGCAATCAACGAAGCGATGCGCGACTGGGTGACGAATATCG
This sequence comes from uncultured Acidobacteriota bacterium, assembly GCA_963721825.1. Classification (GTDB taxonomy): domain Bacteria; phylum Acidobacteriota; class Terriglobia; order Acidiferrales; family UBA7541; genus Palsa-295. The sequence goes on from CAVRLE010000013.1 coordinate 389,426, forward strand.
CGACGTCGCACTATCTTCTCGGGTCCGTTCTCGGCGCACATCCATATCCGCAAATGGTGCGCGATTTCCATAAGGTGATTGGTGAAGAAGCGCGCGTGCAGATTCAGCAGGCGGAGGAACGGCTGCCCGATTTGCTGGTGGCCTGTGTGGGCGGCGGGTCGAATGCGATTGGACTCTTCAACGCGTTTCTTGGCGACAAGAGTGTAAGACTTCTAGGCGTCGAAGCGGGCGGGCGCGGCAAATCTCTGGGAGAACACGCGTCACGCCTGGCTGCAGCTGAAGGATTCACGGGAGCGCGTCCCGGCGTGCTGCAAGGAACATACACGTACGTGCTGCAGACGGCAGACGGGCAGATTTCTACGACGCATTCCGTCTCGGCCGGGCTCGATTACCCGGCGATTGGGCCGCAGCACGCATGGCTTGCGGATCAGCGGCGTGCCGAATACACGGCGGTGAGTGATGAGGAAGCGATTGATGCTGCGAAGATGCTCGCTCGACTCGAAGGAATCATTCCTGCGCTCGAATCGGCGCACGCCATCGCAGAACTTATCAAGCGCGCCCCAAAAATGAAGAAAGACGAGATTGTGATACTGAATGTCTCCGGGCGCGGCGATAAAGACATGGAGACGCTCTCGCGGTATGTCTGATCCCGCCATTTCGAAGGCGGCCGCAGAGGCGGGAAGAGAGCCGGTTGCAGGCGGACGAATTTCCAGGAAATTCCGCGAGCTCGCTGAAAAAGGCGAGCTCGGGCTTGTTGCATACATCACCGCAGGCGATCCTTCACTCGACACGACCGAAAAGATTGTTTTTGGGGCCGCGGGAGCGGGCGCGGACGTCATCGAACTGGGCGTGCCGTTCAGCGATCCTGTTGCGGACGGGCCAACGATTCAACGGGCGAGCGAACGGGCTTTGCGGGCGGGAACTACGCTTGCGGGCGTGGTCGATCTCGTCCGGCGGATTCGTTTGAGGACGGATGTGCCGCTGGTGCTTTTCAGTTATTTCAATCCAATTTTGCAGATGGGGCTTGAAACGTTTGCGGTAGCTGCCGCAGCAGCCGGCGCAGATGGAGTTCTTGCGACGGACTTGACGCTCGAAGAGGCTGATGAGTATCGAGCTGTGATGCACGCAAATGGGCTCGACACGATTTTTCTGGTGGCTCCCACGTCGACGGACGAGCGGATTGAGAAGATTGCGCGTGCTTCGAGCGGGTTTCTTTATTTGATTTCGCGCGCGGGCGTGACTGGGGCGCGAGAAGCACTTCCTCCGGAGCTTCCGGGGATGGCGCGCAGGGTTCGAAAATTCACGACGCTTCCGATCGCGGTCGGTTTCGGGATTTCGTTGCCGACGCACGTGACTGTGCTGGGCGGGATTGCCGATGCCGCCGTGGTCGGATCGGTGCTCGTGGCCGAAATTGAGAAGGCTGCGTCGTCTGAGGCTGCTGCAGAAGCTGTGGCGGAACGAATTCGCGTACTGAAACGGGCGGCGCGTGAAGGCATTAGCCAGCGTGGCGTCGAGGGAAGCTAGAAGTCAGGAGCACCCTAAAGCCACAGAATACTTTGTCATCCCACGCACTTGCACTCCGTGCCCTATGTACTAAGATGAACCGCGCGAAAATAGCCTTGAGAGTTTGAAATGCTAAACCCGCCTTAATAGCAGGCCCTCAGGAGAGGTGAATGGACAAGCGAGTGGCGAACGCCGACACGGCGATCGCCAAAATTCAAGATGGCGCAACGATTTTGCTTGGCGGTTTCGGTCTCTGCGGCATTCCGGAAAATCTGATCGCCGCATTGCAGCGTAAAGGCTCGAAACACCTGACGCTGGTGTCAAATAACGCCGGCATTGACAATTTCGGGATTGGCCTGCTGTTGCAGACGAAGCAAGTGAAGAAAATGATTGCGAGCTATGTGGGCGAAAATAAAACTTTCGAGCAGCTCGCGCTGAAAAAGCAAATTGATGTGGAGTTGAATCCGCAGGGAACGCTGGCCGAGCGCATTCGCTGCGGTGGAGCGGGGATTCCCGCGTTTTTTACCCCAACCGGTTACGGGACAATGGCGGCGGAAGGAAAAGAGGTGCGCGACTTCAACGGGCGTCCGCACGTGCTGGTTCCTTCGCTGCGCGGCGATTTCGCGTTTATTAAAGCGTGGAAAGGCGACCGCTGGGGAAATCTGGTCTATCGGAAAACGGCGCGAAATTACAATGCGGTGATGGCGACGGCGGCGGATTACACGATTGCGGAGGTGGAAGAACTCGTCGAACTTGGCGACCTGAACCCGGATTGCATTCACACGCCGGGGATTTTTGTTGATGCGATTTTTCAGGGCACACAATACGAAAAACGGATCGAGCGGCGTACGATCCGCAAACGGTCATAGCAGGAGGGGAATGGCGGAACGAACCAGTGAAATCGACAAGAGGGAAGTGATCGCACGGCGCGTGGCGCGTGAGTTGCGCGATGGATACTACGTGAATCTCGGCATAGGATTGCCGACGCTGATTCCGAGTTATCTGCCGCCGGGGATGGAGGTAGTGCTGCAGTCTGAGAATGGGATGCTGGGAATCGGCGCGTATCCTTACGAAGGCGAAGAGGACGCGGACCTGATCAACGCGGGCAAGGAGACAATCACGGAAATTCCGGGGTGCGCTTATTTTTCGAGCGCGGAATCGTTTGGAATGATTCGCGGGGGACGAATCAACGTGACTGTGTTGGGTGCGTTGCAAGTGGACGAAAAAGGAAATCTCGCGAACTGGGCAATTCCAGGGAAGATGTTGAAAGGCATGGGCGGCGCGATGGATCTGGTGGCGGGGGCGAAGCGCGTGATCATTGCGATGGAGCACGCAACGAAAGATGGCGAACCGAAAATTGTGAAGACGTGCAGCCTGCCCCTCACGGGCGTTGGCGTGGTAGATATGATTGTGACGGAGCTTGCGGTGATCGATGTGACGGCTGAGGGGCTAGTGCTGCGCGAAGTAGCGGCCGGCGTGACTCCTGAGGACGTGCAGAAGGTGACTGAGCCGAAGCTCTTGCGTTCGCCTGATCTGAAGACGATGGCGGTGTGAGGCGCGATCGGCGATCCCGCCGCGCTGCGCTGCGCGAAAGGATTACGGCGTATACGTTTTGTGACCTGTTGACCGTCCACTACCTGCGATACCATACGCGCAACGGATTCCGAGGAGAGTGAATGCAGCCTCATTCGATTGTGGTGATTAGTCTGCACTCGCCGAAGGAAAAGCTGTGGGGCGAGCTTGTGGATATTTCAAATGCCGGAGTGACTTTACGCGGGATCGATTTGAGCTCGTTTGATGATTTCGTGAGCCAAATACTGCATCCGGATGGCGATCGAATGGGGTTGCCCACTTTGTTTTTTCCGATGCTGCGCATCGAGAGGATCGCGCTCGACGAGGCGCGCGGCTCGATTCCTTCATTGGCTGAAGTATTTGCCAAAAAAGTAGGGCGCTCGCTGCCGGATTATCTCGCGCAGTTTGCGTGATGCGGAAGTTGACGCGGATTTCTACGCCCAGGTCCATTTCATGACCAGTCGAATCCTGACGGTTCCAAACCAGCTCACATTTCTGCGCCTGGCTTTCTTGCCGGTGTTTCTGATTGCGATCGAGTACGAGCGGTACGACCTGGCGCTGGGAATTCTGGTGGCGGCCGGTGTGAGCGATGCGCTGGATGGATTGCTTGCGCGCGGGTTGAATCAGAGAACACCGCTTGGAGCGTATTTGGATCCCATCGCCGATAAGCTGCTGCTTTCGTCGTCTTATTTTATTTTGGCACTGAAGGGGAAGATTGCTTGGTGGCTGACGATTCTGGTGCTGGGGCGTGACGTGTTGATTTTGGTGGCGTGCGCAGTGATTTTGATTACCGTGGGCTACCGGCCGTTTCCGCCGAGCATTTGGGGAAAAGCGACAACATTTTTCGAGATACTGCTTGTCGTGCTGGTTCTGGTGCTGGCGATTTGGGACAACCATTTCTTATGGGTTGTGCGTTACACATGCACTTATCTGGTGGCTGTGTGTCTGGCGATTTCGGGATTGCATTACAGCATTGTGGTTTCGCGGCAGCTTCACGCTGGGGTTTGAAACTGATTCATCCAGTTGAAATCGGATCGGACTCTAGCCGCCGCCCTGAACGAGACCCTTCATCATGAACGCAACGCTGGCGATTACGACGACTGCGGTTGCCCAGCCTAGAGCATTCGCGCGATTGCGTTCTTCCGGTGACGCTGGAGCTCGGTCGGCCATGATTTTCCCCAGGCCGAATCCTGCGACCAATCCGCCGAAATGCGCATAATTGTCAATTCCGGGAAATAGAAATCCCCAAATCGCGATGTAAATGAGCCATCGAATAATCTGGCTGCGGAGCATTTGCATGCCCGCGCTCTTTCGGCCCGTGGTGATTGCGAGGAGCACGCCGATCAATCCGAGCAGCGCGCCAGATCCGCCTACGCTGAAGTGCCCTCTGAGACTGCTCAAGATGTAGCCGGCTATTCCGGTTAGCACATAAATGAAGAAAAACCGTGCTGAGCCGTAAAGCTCTTCAATCTGGGGGCCAATGTCCATCAGCACCCACATATTGAAGATAATGTGCATCAAGCTGCCATGAAGAAATACAGCCATGACAAGGCGCCACGGCTGTGCGACGTCATAAGGCAGAGGTAGCGATGCACCGAATCTTTGCAGCACATTGCCGTCGATGCCGCCTATACCAAGGAGAGCGAAGACTCCGCCACCGCCTGGGGGCTGAAGACCGTTTGTGCGAATCGTGGCGAGGAGGCTGACGATGTAGAGGAGACAACTGAAGCCGAGAATGCCGTAAGTGGCCGGGGCTGTGGCGGGGAGGAGGTTTCCGAGCGAGCGGCTCGCGGCGGCCATCGAAAATGTGAGGTTCGCGCCGCATTGATGGCAGCGTGTGGCGTTTGCGCCGACCAAGGTGCCGCAGGAAGGGCAGAGTTGGGGGCGTCCCTGCTTTCCGCCGCCGAAAAAGCCGCTCATTTGTTTATGAATCCGATGTTCACGAATCCGATCCAGTCTACGGTGAAGGAGTGATTCAAGTACGATACGCTTCCTTGCGCGATTGTGAGTGCGTTCCTATAATACCGAAAATGAGACGAAACAAGTGAATCGGGTTAGCGCGTGAAATTCCGGGAAGGGCGGTGCAAATCGGCCGCTGAATCGAATCAGTTTCGCGGCAGCATTCGCGCTAAGCGGTTCCTATTTTTGGCACTCACGTTTGTATCGCTGTTATTTTTCGCTGCAGGTTGTAATCATAGGCCACGACAGACACAAAGTCCTCCAGCGCCGACGCCGGTGCCTCAGCAAATTCCGCGATCGCAGCCCACGACACCTACTCCGCCTGCACGCGGTCAGCAGGCGCCGGCCAACGGATGGGCGGAAGAAGGCGTCGCATCATGGTACGGCTATCCTTTTCAAGGACGCCGGACGTCCAACGGCGAAATTTACGATATGCACGAATTCACCGCGGCGCATCGTACACTGCCGTTTAACGCGATGGTTCGCGTGACGAACCTAACCAATGGCAAACAAACGGAAGTGCGCATTAATGATCGAGGACCATTCGTCGCGAACCGAGTAATCGATTTATCTCTGTCTGCGGCGCAAGCCATCGAGATGGTCGGACCGGGAACGGCCCACGTGCGCCTTGAGGTGATTTCTGGGCCGAACCCGTCAGTGGGTTACTTCGGAGTACAGGTCGGAGCGTTTCTGGTGCAGGAGAACGCCGCAAGGCTGAAGGCGCAACTCGAATCGCGATATCCGCCGGTGAGCGTGGTGCCATTCGAATCGCCAAATGGAACCTTCTATCGCGTTCGGATCGGCCGGCTGGCGAGTGAGGAGGCGGCGCGATCGCTCGCCGAGCAACTCCATAACACCGAGCAGTTCACTACCTTCGTCGTGCGCCTCGACAATTAGGGCTCCATTACCGCGAGTTATTTGCTTAATCTCACTTATTTGCCCGATCAGCTACTTGTGTTTCATCACGTATACGCCGTCCCAATCAGCTTCCGGTTCTTCGGCGAGATACTCTTCGCAGCGACGCAAAAATATGCGCGCGGGTCCGTCATCGGGCCAGCGATCGAGAACCTGTTCGAAAACTTGTCCAGCGGCACGCCAATCGCGCTGCTTGTACGCTTTCTGGCCGCCGGCAAAAAGCTCCACGAGCTCTTTGCCTTCACCTCCGAGCGCTTCGGCGTCGAGCACTTCGTAAATTGTGACGGGAAGAAGCTTGCCTTTCACGCGGATCATGTCGAGTTCACGCACCAGAACTCGATCGCTCTGCAGCACTTTGTAAGTGGATTCGCTGATGATGATTCGCGTGCCGTATTCCTTATTCAGGCCCTCCAGGCGCGATGCCAAATTCACCGCGTCGCCCATAGCCGTATATGCGAGGCGCATGGACGACCCCATGTTGCCTACCGAAGCGACACCGGTATTTAGTCCAATTCCGATATCCAAGACGGGCTGCCCTTGCGCGCGCCAATCTTTTTGCAACTCGGCGAGACGAGCGAGCATGCTGAGTGCTGCGTTGCAGGCTCGCGTTGCGTGATCGGGTTCCTCATAGGGCGCGCCCCAAAAACCCATCACCGCATCGCCGATATATTTATCCAAGGTGCCTTGGTAGCGAAAGACGATCCGGGTCATCTCTGTCAGGTAGCCGTTAAGCAGGTCAGCGAGTTCCTGGGCATCGAGCGATTCGGAGATTGAAGTGAAACCTCGGATGTCGCTGAAGAGGACAGTAATTTCGGACTTGCGGGGCTTGACGCGCTCGGGATCGTCGAGCAAACGGCGAACCACTTCGGGCGGAACGTATTGCTGGAATCTGCTGCGGACTTTGCGTTTCTCCTGCTCTTCAATCAGCACGCGGTAGAGGGCGACGAGACTGACGTTGGGGACGAGGGTGAAAAGCGCCGGAACGATGAAGTTGAGCCAGGATCCATGCAGGAAGGCGAAGTAGACGATTCCCGCAAAGGGAAGCAGCAGGGCCAGTCCCAGAGGCATCCAGCGCGGCTGTGCTACGGCGAGCCAGATTCCGAGCGGAATACCAAACAGCAGGATGAAAAATAGGTCTGTTAGCACCTCTTTGGCGCCGCGCTTGAGGAATTGGCGATTGAGAATGTTGTCGATCAGATTCGCGTGCACTTCGACGCCGGGAAAATCGAGCCCACCGAACGGCGTGACGCGCAGATCACCAATGCCGGTGGCCGAGGCGCCGACAAGAACGATCTTGTCCTTGAATGTGCCTGGAGGAAATTGTTTCTTTGCGGCGTTGGCAAACGAAACATATGGGTACGTCCGAGCAGGGCCATGAAAATTGACCAGCACTCGACTCACGTCGTCCGGATGTACTATCAACCCTGGTCCAAATTCAACTGACGCAACTCCATTCGTGCCGTACCACAGCACAGTCTTGTCCTTTGCACCTAGATACAGCCGAAGTGCTTGTACATCGATCGACGCGTACATGTCCCAGTTTGCACGGTCGGGATCAAGGCCGTATGGGGTCGCAAGTGCCACACGCCGAACCACACCGTCGGCGTCGATTACAACGTTGAAGTAACCGGTTCCACCAAGCTCGGAGCTCACAGCAGCGGTCAGCAATTTACTATTGGCTTCCGCCCCCTTCGGGACGAGTCCGAGTTGTTCGTACTTATCGATGAGTTGGACCCTCCCCTCTTCCCCTTTCACCCGATATGAGGGCAGTGGCCGAAACTCTGGAAAAGTAAAAAAAGCAATGGACTCTGCGTACGTGCGAAGCGCATCTTGTGATACCCCCTGCAAGTCGGTTTGCGTATAGAGGAAATAGTTTCCAAGCACAACGTGGCCGAATCGCTTAATCGCGCCCGCGAACTGCTGATCGTAGTCGTATTCTTTTCGAAGGGCTTCGATTCGTGCGGTGAGTGCTGGATTTGGCGGCGTACCTTTCTTTTCCTGCTCCTCTAATTGCGATGATAGATCGTCAAGGGGTTTGGCAGTTTCATCGGGTTTGCTGAAGGTGATGTCGAAGGCGACTACCTTGCCGCCATCCTCACGGATGTTGTCGAGCAAGCGAGCGAAATGGAAGCGCGGGAAGGGCCAGTGACCGAGAGCTTCCTGCGACTGCTGATCAATATCAACGATCACGATGCGGGGATCTATTTTCGTGCGTCCGCGCATCTGAAAACGATAATCGAGGCTGCTGAGCTCCAGCCGGTAGATGGAATCGAATAGCGGCATGGGCCGCTCTCCCAAGAAAGTCACGTAATAGACGGCCAGAGCGGCGAGCGTCACGATCAGGCTGATCGTTAGCGAACCTCTGTGGTTCCACCATTGACGCAGGATCTTTGCAAGTCGTTGGCCGAAGCGGTTGGGCATACTAACCTGAATCCACCTGTGACTAATTAAGAGGAGCGAATCGGCGCAAGGCTAGCAAACGACTGCGTTGGATTCAAGGCTAACCGCGAGACAGTTCGGCGAACGCGTGCACGTGCCCCGCCGCTTCGCTTCCGCTATACTGTGACGCGTTTTCGTAGTAATACAAGAACCGACCTTCAAACGAATGCCTACGAAGAAAAAACTTCTCCGTGAAACGGGCTCTAAGGCCGAAAGGCTTGCGAGTCAGTTACGCGTCACGCGCCAATTGCTGAAGGTGGCGGAACGCGAGCGTGAGCAACTGAATGAAATCGGTGTTGCGCTTTCCTCGCAGCGCAACATAGGCGTACTGCTCACTCTTATCCTCAAGAAAGCTCGCGACATCACGGGCGCTGATGCGGGTTCGCTTTACCTTGTCGAAGCGGACGCCAATGATGGCCGTCATCTTCGCTTCAAGCTGACCCAGAACGACAGTATTGAATTTCCGTTCCAGGAGTTCACGCTGCCGCTGACGGAGGATTCGATGGCAGGGTACACCGCCTTGAGGGGCAGGGTGCTAAATTTCGCGGATGCTTACAAGATTCCCTCGGACTTGCCGTTTCGATTTAACGACCGCTACGACCGTGAATCCGGCTACCACACGCGCTCGCTCCTTTCTCTACCAATGAAGAATGCGAAGGGCGAAGTGATCGGGGTGTTGCAGCTAATCAATTCTAAACGCGATCGGGCCCTGCGGCTCAGAAACGCCGACGACGTTGCGGAATACGTGCAACCGTTTCGGGAGCGATCCGTGGGATTGGCCCTTTCGCTGGCATCGCAAGCAGCCGTGGCGTACGAGAATCGAAAGCTCTACAACGACATCGAGACATTATTCGAGGGATTTGTGAGCGCGGCAGTGACGGCCATTGAACAGCGCGACCCCACGACTTCGGGCCACTCCCTCCGCGTCGCCACCTACACACAGGCACTCGCGGAGGCAGTGAATGCAGCGCCCAACGGCTCTTATGCCGAGACTCATTTCGATCACGAGCAGATGAAAGAGATTCGCTATGCAGCGCTGTTGCATGATTTTGGCAAGGTAGGGGTGCGAGAAGAAGTGCTCGTCAAGGCGAAGAAGCTTTATCCGCTTCAGATGGAGCTGGTTCGCCAGCGGTTTGACTATATACGCAAGGAACTCGAAGCGAGCAACGTGCGACGAAAGCTTCAGGTGTACCTCGAACGCGACCGCGGCGATGCCCTTCAGGAAATAGCGCGCTTGAGCGAAGATTTCGACCAACGGCAAAAAATGATCGCCGAGTATGTTGAACTCATTATTGAAGCAAACGAGCCGACGCTTTTGGAGCATTCCCATTCGCGAAGGCTGCAGGAAATCGCGAAGCACCTGTTTCTCGATCCGAAGGGCGTGGAAGCGCCGTACTTGAAAGCGGACGAAGTGGGGCTTCTTTCGATTCCGAAAGGGAGCTTGAATGCGGCAGAGCGGCTGCAAATAGAATCGCACGTGGTGCATACGTATAACTTCCTGAGCCGGATTCCCTGGACCAGCGAACTGAAAAAGGTTCCGGAGATAGCGCGTGCGCATCACGAGAAATTGAACGGTAGCGGTTACCCCTACAAGCTGCGAGGCGATCAAATTCCGCTGCCAACCAAAATGATGACGATATGCGATATTTTTGACGCGCTGACGGCAGCGGATCGACCCTACAAGCGTGCCGTCGCGACTGATCGCGCGCTGGGGATTCTCGACGACTGCGTTCGAGCGAAAGAAATCGACTCCGAATTGTTCCGCTTGTTTCGCGAGGCGCGAGTGTATGAACGAGAGGCGAGTTCGTCTTGAGGTTCATGCTTAGCGATTGCCGGCAAGCCAAAGTCTCCAAGAGAATGTCAGCTTCCCTTCGTAGAATTGCCTTCTACGCTTTTCTCGCTATCGGGCTGATTTCTGCGCCTTATCCGGCAAACGCTCAAAGAGCGCCTTCGACCACATGGTATGTGACGATCGTTCTGCCGCCAAAAGTGATCGCTGGGCATCCTGCAACGCTCGCGATCTTCGGCGCAGATGGCCGCCTGGCGCCTAATGTAAGCGTGCTGATCGATGAGGGCCAGAGTGTGAAGACAGATGCGACAGGCCGTGCGTCCTTCACAGCGCCTGCGACACCGGGCGTCCTGTTCGCGGAAGCGTCTGGGGCTTCAGCGGTTACCCTGCTAGAGGAAAGTCCCGTTCCCGGCGCGCAGACTGCGAAGGGAGAATTAGCGGTGGCTGCTGAGATTTCGCTCAAAGATCGTTTCACGATTTGCGGCGGAGGATTTCGCGGCGACGCGGATGCAAATCGCGTGACGATGAACGGCGACCGTGCTCTCGTGGTGGCTTCTTCGCCTGAATGCCTCGTTGTGCTCCCGAGTCCCAGAGCGACGCCGGGCGCTGCGAAATTGACCGTCAATTCGCCCGGCAGTGATCGGAACGCCACAACTACTCTCGTCTCGCTCCAATTCGAAGCGCCTCAGACTGCACCGGTGCCGGGGCAGAGAAGCGAGCTAACCATGCATGTGGAGGGTTCAGACGCGCCGCTTAACGTGACGATTCAAAACGAAACGCCTGGAGTACTGGAATTTCTAAAGGGGGACACGCAGGAAGTGCGAACGACTGGTGGAAGCCGCAATGTCGCGCAGGTGCAGATTGGCGCGATTCGCTCGGGCGACTATTCCTTTAGCGCAAGATTGATTCCTTCACCTGATCTTCCCGCGGCGGTGCGATATCTTCGAGCCGCAGCGCCGCTGGCACCGAAGGCACTGCAGCACCGTGTGAATGAAGCAGCCAGCCGGCTTGCGACGCATCCCAAGGATCGGGAAAAGGTGCGACAGGATCTTGCAAAATTGATTTCTACCACGATCGCGGGCCACTTCCGAGTGCTATTAGAAGCAGCGCAAGCAGCAATCTAATTTCCAGTTACTCACTCGAGGCAGGTTCCAGGATTTTGGCAATTCCTTCTGGCAGGGCGCCCTGCGACATTTGTTCGAGTGTGTTCCGAGTCCGGCTAAGCCGACTATCAGCTTCTTCGTAACTTTGTTGAGCGTGCCGAAGGTGATTGCCGAGTTTATCGTATATGTCGCCGAACGACTCTAGCTGCTTTTTAAGACCTTCGAGGTTGGCCACCAAGTGGCGGACGTTCTCGGCAATTTTCTGTCCTTGTAAGTTGCTCGCAATGGCGCTAAGGCAAGCGTAGAACGTGTTCGGCGAGACCGGAAATACGTGCTTGCTGCGGCAGTACCCGTCCATTTGTCCGAATCGTGAGTCCTCGCTCATCAAGAGTTCGTAGTAGACGCCTTCTGAGGGAACGAACATGAGCGCGTAATCGAAGGTATGCTCGTCAGGCAGAATGTATTTTTCCGCGATCGAGTCGGCGTGTTTGCGCACTGCCGTACAGAACTCGCGGCGAGCATCATCACCCGTCTCAGCGAGCCTGCGGTATGCGTCGAGCGGAAATTTGGAATCGATGGGAAGCAGGCGTTCGCCGGTGCGAACGATAGCGTCGACGATCGCGCCGGTGGATGCAAAGCGAAACTGCATTTCGTAGGCGCTGCGAGGAAGTGCGTCTTCGAGGAGGCGCTCGAGAGCCACTTCTCCAAGTAGGCCTCGCGTTTTCGCACCGCCGAGGACGTTGTGTAGCGTTTGCGCCGATTGCGAAAGATCGCGTCCGGCCTGCTGTACTTCCGCGAGTTGTGTGCTTAGCTTGCGAATCGCTTCGTTCGAGGCTTGCAGCTGCTGCGCCATCGATGCCTGCGCGGCGCTTGCGAGTTGGCCGGAGGATGCTACGCCGCTTTGCAGCTCTTGTCTCACCTGCCCGAGCTGCTGCGTGACTGACTGCATGAGACTGTTCATTTGCGCCAGGACGGTTTGCGACTGGGTTGTGAGCGAAGTCTGCATTTCCTGGCGGACCGCGGAGAGCTGGACGTCCGCACGTCGTGTGGCGGACCACAACATCGCCACGACCACTACCATTGCGAGGATGCCAAAAATGAGCCATACGATTGGACTCATGATGGGAACGCCTTTCTCAATAACGCAAATGTTACGCGAAAGATTCAGGGTAACACGATGCGTGGATGTTGCAAGGCTGCGCGCTTGTAGCGCACGCGAACTGAAATCTAGAAGTTGATTTTCAGCGCGAACTGAAACGTCCTCGGATCGTAGGCCGCTGTGGGCTGTCCAGCGGAGCACGTGCCTGAAATCGGGTCGCAGAGCGGGTTGACGTCGCTCGCATTGAAACGGTTCAACATGTTGAATCCATCCGCGATGATTTGCAGGTTAATGCGTTCCGTGATCGGAATTGTTCGTGAAATGCGCAGGTCAATTTGAAAGAATCCGGGGCGAGCGAAGGCATTGCGTCCGAGTGTGCCGGTGCAGCCGAAGAATGGAGACGGAACATCGGGAAACGAAAACGGCGTGCCATCGCTGCCGATGCAGCGGTCTGGGGGAACAAACGCGAAGCCCTTGATGAAAGGTGACGTGACCGATCCCGGCGGCGGTGAGTTCGTTTTGATAAATGATGGACGATTCGTGGCTGTGCCGAAGTCGAGGTTGGGATCCGAGCCGATCAGCACGTTATAGGGCCGACCTGAAGCAAGCTCAACGACCGGCGAGACAGTGAAGTTCGCAAGGAATTTCTTCCAGAAGCCGGAATCGCTTTGATGATAAGGACTTTGGAAAACGGCACTGGTGATCCAGCGATGACGCTGATCGAAATCGGAATTGCCACGGTCGAGATTCGGAAAGCTGTTGTCCTGTGGATTGAGCAAGGTCGATAGGTCTGTGGAATCGTCGATCGTGTGCGAGTACGTCCAGCTGGAAAGCAGTTCGATGCCGTGCGAGAAGCGCTTGGTCACCGTGAAGGTGAATGCGTTATATAGCGAATTTCCCGTTGAAGTTTGCGGATTTACGTCGCTCCATGGAATTTGGGTGCCGGGGAAACCGGTTGGGAACCCGGCAGCGCCAGCGAGAGCCACGAGCGTGTTGTATCCGCCAGGAACCAAAGGCCCAAACGACGGGTTCGGTCCCGAGGGCCGGAAGAAATTAAAAACAGCGGCACTGCCAATGAAGCCTACTGGGGTGCCACCGCAATTGGGACCCGTAAAACCGAAACCCAAAATGCTCGGCGCGAGTGGACCAGCTGGCGTCCCAAAGGCAATGCTCCCACCTCCGGTCGTGTTCACAGCGGGAAGTGCGCCCGGGCATGCAGTGTTGATGTCTGCTGTACCCGGCACTTGGATGCCTTGAGGATTCGTTCCGGGTGTGACAAGACCGGCGAGAATAGCGTTGTTGTCATTGCTCGTAAGCAGCCGCGGCTCGGCCACGCTGAGGTTGATGGTGCGATCAAGATGCGTGCCATGAGTATAGTTGTAGCCAAGGCTGATCTTCCAATCTTTAGTTATCTCCCGCTCAATCGTCAGGTTGGCCTGCTGCGCGAGCGCGTACTGAAAATTCTTGGTTACTGGAATCGTAAACGGTAGCAATGTCAGCGGGAAACCTGCGGTCAGGAAATTCTGATTCGTAAAAATAGAATTCGCCTGAAATGGATTGAATCTCTGCTGATCCGGCTGATAGCACATCACGAAAGGAAGAGCAGGCGGGATTGGGGTGCAACCGGTCAACGCACCTCCCGTGCTGGTTAGCAAGCCCTGAAAAATATTTGTCGCGTTGAGCGCGAAGGGATTCAAGTCCGCGAAACAACTTGCCCCGGAGCACGGTGCGCCTCCAGCGGTTTCAAGAAGCGCTGAAGTGGCACCGTCCTCGGCAGTTGCCAGAAATGCGAGAGCCAGCGCCGGGTGGTCATAGAAGAATCCATATCCCGCGCGTATAACGGTTTTGCCATTGCCCCACGGATCCCACGCGACGCCGATCCTGGGCGCGACGTTGTTCGTATCCGTAGGAATTCCCTCGACGACGCGGAAAGCCTTCTCACCAGCGGCATTCAAGGCTGTTGTGGGTTTGAAAATTGGCATCCATTCGATGTCATAGCGCAATCCATAATTCAAAGTAAGTTTGCGGTTTATCTTCCAGCTGTCTTGCGCGAAAACACCGAGGGTCTTAACGCTAAAAGGCCGGTCCGATTGACCAATTCCTTGGATAAACGAGGTTGGCAATCCAAAACCGTACGCTTGAACAGCAGAGAATCCTGGAGCGCCCGCAGCGCCGAACGCGTCACTGATGGAGCCGGCGTCGAGTCCACCGAACGAATAGACGCCGCCGTAATTTAACGTGAAGATTTGCGATTTCGAAGATCTCAACTGAACTAAATTCGTGTCGGCGCCAAATTTCAGAGTGTGTGCGCCTTTAATCCACGTGAGGTTGTCGGTCCATTGAAAGCGCCTTTCGATGCGATCCTCGGTCGAAAACGGCTCACGGCCGAAGAATGCGAAGCCCGTAATGTTCACGGCCGGCAGATCTCCGCCGGGAAGCGGTGAGAATCCGTAGTGCAGGCCTCGGCGCGCGTATTGAAAGCGGAATTCGTTGAACAAATTGCTGCTAATCGAAGTGGTGTGTTGGCCGATGATAGCAAGGTCGCGGGTTTGCTGCACCGAGGTGCGCGATCCTGCGTTCTGCCCGAAGTTCTGGTTCTCGGCGTTCACCTCGATTCCGGTAATCGTAGACGGAGAAACGCTGGCTCGAATAGACGAGCTGTTTTTTGGATTCCAGATGTGGTCAAGTCTCAGTGACCAGAGGCTCGTGCCTTCCGACGTCGGGAAATTCCCAATAGTTGAAGCGAGTCCGACGTACGAAACAGGCACCGGCGCATTGCTAGATGGGAAGATATTTAACGGCGGCGGCAGTGCACCCGTGTTTCCAAATACCGCGGTCTGGGCACTCAGCGAAGCAGCACAGAAATATTGCGCGCCCAATGCACTGGGATTCGCGGCAATAAATGCGGCCTGATCAGGAGTCACTAGGCCCGACGTTTGTCCGGGAAAACACGGGGCTGGCGCAGAGATACTCTCGAATCCGAAGTTGTTCTGGCCGATACTAGAGAAACCGGTTTCTTGCCGCCGCGTTATTTCGTAGCTGAAAAAGTAGAACGTTTTATCCTTCTGAATTGGTCCGCCGATGGTTGCGCCGCCTTGGACGCGTGTATATGACTGCTTCACCGGAATTGCTTCAAATCCGGTGGTCCCGTCGGGCACAACGTTCACCGAAAACGGGTTGCGCGCCTGAATCGCTCCGTTGCGCAGAAATCCGAAGACGTCGCCGTGAACCTGATTCGAGCCGGACTTGGTTACGATATTGACGACACCTCCCATCGCGCGTCCGTACTCCGGCATGTAGTTGCTTGTGATCACTTGAAACTCCTGCACGGCTTCCTGCGACACAGTTGCTCGCACACCATTGACGGAGTTGTCTACGGCATCCGCGCCGTCTACTGAAACCTCGTTCGACCTGGCCCGCTGACCTCCAAAATTCAGTCCGCTGGTAGGCGCAGCGCCGATGGAAGGAGTGTCGTCTCGCGCTGCCTGGGAATTTAATAGCGTGAAATTGATATAGTTGCGGCCATTGATCGGAAGATTGTCTATCTGGGTCTGGCTAATCGTAGTGGATACGTCAGTCTTTGTCGTCTCGACGAGATCAGGCGCGGCCACCACGCTGATGGTCTCGTTGGTCGTCTTGAGCTGTAAGTGCGGGTTATATTCGGGAGTCGTTCCGAGCGCGAGTGTCAGAGATTCGTCTTTCATCGCCGCGAAGCCAGGCGCCTGCACTGTCAGCGAGTAAGTTCCTGGGGGGATTCCGATAATCTCGTAGCGCCCGTTCGAGTCGCTAGTCGCCTCTCGCTCGGCACCGTTCGCGGTATTCCTCAGCGTGATCTTGGCGTCTTTGACGGTAAGTTGCTGCGGGTCAAAAACCGTTCCCGACAAATTGACCGTATTTACCTGTGCCTCGATACGGATGGACGTCGACAGAAATAGACCCGCGAGCAGCAGCACCACGAATACGGATTTCCCAAAGGGCATCGCTATATCCTCCCGGAACTTACCGCGCTGAAATTGGATCACTGATGTGCCCTCGTTCACGCAATGGTCGTGAGAGACACAGGAGATCCGCTTCTACCTGAACGGAGCCTGAATTGAACCGGTGATGGGGGACTTGTAATCCACGCCCTTACTGTTTGCAATAGGAAACTTTTCGCAATTTGCCGTACTGGTTCAAACAACCCTGAAGGAAGGTTCGGCAAGAATGTGAAGGAGTGTCGGAAGTGAGAAGGGCCCGAAATGCCTACAAGCTTGATCTAGTTTTGGCTCGTCGAACCGGTCAGTTGAACGAGAGCTTCTGGCGCCGACGGCGGTGCGGCGTCTATTGTTTGTGGTGCACGCCAGAAGTCTATTACCGCGATCTGGTGCACGCACGAAACTGTGCAGCGAGGGGCGCAGCCCTTTTTTGTCAGAAACTCGCGCTGCCGTTGCTCGTCGGAGTAATTTTCGAGCGGAACGCCAGGGTACCCGCGCTGCTGCGAGCAATAATGAACGAGGCCGTCCTCGCAGATATAGAGATAGCGAGAACCAGCCCGGCAACGCCAGTTGTTCTCGCGTCCCTTCGCGATGTTATGCTGGAAATAGTTCAGGCGGGAGAATGATCTTTTCCCCAGCGACATAATCTCTTCGAAAACTTGCTGCTCACGTTCGCCCAGCGGCTGGAGCTGTCCATTGCCGTCATGAATAATTCCCACCGTGGAGGTGAATCCCAAATCGATCGCGCGATGTGCCACTCGCAGAGCATCTTCCGGACTGCATACCCCGCTGCCCAACACGGAATTGATGTTGACGTGAAAGTCAGCATGTTCGGCTAGCAGCGCGAGCTTTTGGTCGAGCACCTTCAGGCTTTTCTTCGAAACATCGTCCGGCATCACATTGTCGATGCTGATTTGCAAATACTCGAGCCCGGCACGATTCAGCCGTTCGATGCGATCGGCTACCAGCAAATAGCCGTTCGTAATCAGCCCCGCAATGATTCCGTTCTTGCGAATCCTTGCGATGATGGCGTCCAGGTCGGGATGGAGCAAAGGCTCGCCGCCACTGATCGTGACTACGCCCGTCCCCATTTCGCCGAGCCGGTCGATTCTACGGAACATTTCCTCCGTTGGAACCGGACTCGAAACATCGTCAAACTCGTTGCAGTAGGTGCACGCGAGATTACAACGCCGCGTAGGAATGATATGCACCAGCAGCGGGTGGCGCGTCGAAATAAGTCCCTTCGCGATCATGCGAATCGACCGCAGCCTGCGATGAACAGCCAGAGCCTTGCGTCGGATTTTCTTTGTAAGTTTCGCCATCTTCACGAGCTTAGCCGGTCCCACGAAAACAGCATGCCAATTTCGTGTTTAGCCAAGCTTCAATTATGCCATAGCGCCACAGAGTTCCCCGGAACGATTGTTTCGAAAGCGACATTTTCACAATGCAATTTCGCGGTCCCGCTCGTGTACAATCCCGCTTTTTCAGTTATGAATTCCGCACGTAGGCGGCGCAATGTTAGAGGTCATGCAGGTTGAGCAAAAGCAAAGACGAGGCCAAATGAAACGCTTCTTTCTATTAGGCAGCGCGATTCTGTGGATACTCACGATTCCCGTTGCGTCGGCTGAGCAGCATGCAACTGCCGTGCAGAAGAAAATCAAAGTGATTGCTGACCAGGACAGCGCCGGCCCGCAGGGCACCAACTTTCTTTCATTGCTCATGCTACTCCGCGCTCCGCAAATCGATCTCCTTGGCATCACGACGATCAGCGGCGATCAATGGGTTGATCCAGCCACAGTATTTGCGCTCTGGGCCACAGAGCAAGCCGGGCGCACGGACGTTCCAGTGGTCAAAGGCGCGGAAATGCCGCTCCTTCATACTCAGCGCGAACAGGAACTGCTCGAGAAGCTCTACGTCTCCCATCCAACATGGCATGGTTCTTTCAATCCCGACGCACCGCCTCCCAGCGAGACGTGGGAGCCGCCGGGCGGGTATCC
Source organism: uncultured Acidobacteriota bacterium (assembly GCA_963721825.1). Lineage (GTDB taxonomy): Bacteria > Acidobacteriota > Terriglobia > Acidiferrales > UBA7541 > Palsa-295. Next base: position 407,776 of record CAVRLE010000013.1, read on the forward strand.
CAAGGTAAAGGCGAGGCCGGGCCGCGCCGCGGATTTCATCATCGCCACGATTCGCGCGAATCCCGGCGAAGTCGTCCTGTATTGCGCGGGTCCGCTGACAAACATCGCGCTCGCGGTTCGAATGGATCCCGGAATTGTTGCGCTGACAAAAGCGATTTACATCATGGGCGGCAGCTCACGCGGTGGTTTTGAGCTGAACTGGTGGTGGGATCCCGAAGCTGCTGCCATCGTAATGCGCGAGCCGTGGAAGGAAATTGTGGTCAGTCCGGCTGAAGCGGGAGGCCAGGTCTGGTCAAGCAAGCAGCTCATGCAACGGATTGTGGACGCAGGCGGCCCGCTCGCGAACCACGTAAAGCAGCTTTACATCGACTTCCAACCGTCGGCCGGGACCACGCTCTGGTCGGCGATGTGGGACGAACTTTTAGTCGCCGCCCTCATCGACCCATCGGTGATTCAGGAATCTGAGAGGATGTATCTCGACGTGGATATCGAGCACGGGCCGAAGTATGGCGACACGGTCGTGTGGAAACAGCCCGAAGAAATCCCTGCGTTTTTCCTGCCCTACAGCGGTCCACGCCCGCGCGATGACGCAAAATGGCAGGACCATCTGACGCCGCCTGAACAGTTGCGTCCCGCGAACGTCGAGACGAAGGTCGACGTCGCAAGGTTCGAAGATGTTTTCGTAAACCTGATGAGCCACTGATTGTCGATCTCATGGTATTTCATCTGAACAGTTCTACTTAACACTTTACGTAACAATCTCTCGCGTGATCTAAGCAGGGAGGACTGTTATTCTCTCTTGCTATGACACCTGGCGATTAAGGCAGCCTTGTCATTCCGAGGGGGACACCTACTCGTTTGGATTCGTTTCCTCTCGTGTCGAGGCTAACGCTTCACAAATGTGATCTGGCATTACTATCGCCTCAGCCCAAAATGCGAATCGTCGCAGAGCGAGACTGGTTTCTGAGAACGGGCAGCGTTCCGGACGAGGGCTTGTGATTTGACAAACTCAGAATGCGACGAGTATCCTTCTTCTGTGCCCGCCGAACGTCGGCCGGGGCACACTGAGACAGACTAGGACGCCGGTTCAGGAGCTCACTTTTGTTGGACGGAGTTCAAGATGTCTCAAAGAAAATTGTCGAGTACCACCAAAACCAGCCAAAACCAGCCAAAACAGCCCCGAACGAGCGTTCCCCCGCCGCAGGCAGCACGGATAGCCAGCCGTTTTGTCAGCGGTGAGAGTATTCGCAAAATTTCTCGCGAAGAACACCGGGATCGCGAGACAGTTAAAAACATTGTGCAAGGCCCCGACATGCAGGAAGTTATTTTGCTGTTGCGAGGCAAAATTTTTGGTGTGGGAGCGGACGCCGTTGATGCAGTTCAGCACCAGCTAAAAGAGGGGAAAGATGGCCGGCTAGGCCTTGAAATTCTGAGGGACGTCGGCGCGGTTCCTACGAAAAGAGAAGTTTACGAAATACTACATAAAGGACGGGGCGATGCTGGAACGGATCCTAAATCCGACGGATTCGGGAGATTGACGCAGCCAAAAAAGCCTGTCCAGTAGCAATTGCATTTTGTTTTTGATCCTTTCCGTACACACCGGCCGGAATTTAGCGTTCCCCAGCGCTAAATTCCGGCACTTACATTTCATATCAGCAGCCGTAATGTCCGGATGAGACTTCGCGTTGCGCAGATGACGCGTCCAAAAACCAACTTTGAACGTTACGCGACGAACATTCCCACGGTTACATTCCTAAATGGCTCGACAGGTTTCTTCTTTCCCGGCATTAACCACTCGACCGATTTTTCGAATTCCTGAGTAATTCAAAGCAAAATATCCTGATCGACGCCTATGCGCCGCACAAAATCTTCCTGGATCATATCAAATTCTCTCAGCTGGCGAATTCAGCGGTCTACAGCATTCCGCTGAATATCACGGGGATGGGATACGGCGAGAGAGATGAACAAATCGGAAGTCCGATTAGCAAGTAGACGTGTACAGCCCATGACCAGGGATCTCGAAGATATTATGACGATCCTAATCCCTTGTTCCCTCGTCGGGATCTCGTAATGAGGCGCTGGAGGAAGGCTGCGCCCTCGCTTTTATAATTGTTGGCGCCGGCGCTTAAGAATGCTTCGCACACCTGAGCAACGCTTCGACCTTCGGTCGATGCGATGGCTTCGAGCTTCTTCTTAAGGTCTGATCGAACTCGGAACGAGAGTCTAGTGTCTTTTCGCATGCGTCGCGGATTCTACCATCCTCTCACGTACGTTTGAACATTCGCAGCCCTTGACAGATATGGCACCCAGTGTCACAATATGGGTGACATTGGGTTCCACAAGGACAACATGAAAGCCTGTTGCAACATTTTCCGTTCAAATAGCAAGGTGGCCAGAGCTACTTGGGGTGAACTGTCCCGAAGTGCAATTCGAACACTCAGGACTCTAACAGAAGAATATAGTCTATTGGTATCGCGCGGAGATCTACAGCTTCTGGACGGCCGGTGGTATGTAACGCACGCCGGCCTACTCCGAATAGCCCGATCCAAGAACTGCTGTGGCATTAGATCGGCTCTCGTCAGTCGACTATCTGATCCATCAGCGAAACGTTGGATCTTCAGGGCCACGGTATACAAATCTGCTCGGTCCCGTGGCTTCGTCGGCTACGGCGACGCAGATCCCTCAAACGTTTCTCCAATAGTCCGCGGGGCTGAGATGCGCGTCGCTGAGACGAGGGCCGTTAATCGGGCTCTCCGTAAGGCCTATGGCATTGGTATTTGCTCGGTCGAAGAACTTGCATATCCCTCTTCGTCGGCTGGGGCGGTCCATGGGAAAGGGATCAGTTCCAGTCATTCGAATGGAAACGGCTCCGGCACCGGCCAACCCAGGCTCCGCGACAAGCTTTGCCTACTGATCCGCAAATACGAACTTGATCCCACCCTCGTGAAGCGCTACGCAGCTGATTTCTGCGGTGCCGAAGTTCTCCGCGACGCCAGCCGAGACCTGGTCGAGGCCTTCATTTCCACACTGGCTGAAGAAGCCGCCAAGGATCATGCCGCTCTGATTTGCAAGTTGAACAGCTATAACCAGCCGGCGGAGGTGAAGTCATGAAGCGACATTTCCCTGGTTTGCATGCAGAGGCATCACGCGGCGATGGAGTTCTGGAAGGTGTGTTCCTGGTTCGGGTCGATCGAGCTTACTATCGCTGGCATCCGCAAAAGCCTTTCTTCATTCTCAGCTTTGCGATCCTCGAGCCCAGCAATCTCACCTCACGCAAAGTTTCCGGACGACTCTACTGCACCCAGAAGTCGCTCTGGAAACTGAACTGGTTTCTTCGGGACTTCGGCTATGACATGGATCTGCTCGGCCGCGATGAGGTGGATGAAAAAGCTTTGCTCGGCCTCATTGGCGTGTTGCGCACTACGAGAAAAAGCTTTCTGGGCCGCACTTTTGTCAACCTCGAAGGATTTGCGCCGGCCACCGAATGGGAATTCATCTCAAAGGATGCTCGCGAAGGGGTCGTGGCAGGAGGGTCGAATGACCTACAGCTTCACGCAGATTAGCCAGTACCTGCAATGTCCGCGGAAGTATCGCTATCGATACCTCGACGGTTGGCGCGAAAAGGAAGATCGAGCCTCGATGATCTTCGGTCGCTGCTTCGAGAATGCCCTGGCAGCTTATTTCCGCGAGCGTGACGGCTGGCGATGCCAGTCGTGCGGCAGTTCCAATCGTCTTCAGGTCCACCACATTCGCTCGCGAAGCCGACAAGGTGACGACGCAGACGAAAATCTGATCACGCTTTGTGCTGATTGCCACAATGACATCCACCGAAATCGTTTCAAACCGAGCGGGCGGAACAGGTAATACCGCGGTTGATAAGCCGCGGCTGATTGCAAGGAATTCGCCCAGGGGGACAACGGCACTCCCGACGATCATTGACTGTCAATTTGTATTCATCCGGTGTAGCACTGTCGGCAAGTCATGGGCCTCTATCCTACGAGTCTGTTGTTGATCGGCGTTGCTTAGGTTCGGCCGCAAGACGGTGGACATTCTGCACGGGGCAACGATCCGGTTGAGACTGAAGGTACCCCCTGACTCTTTCTTCTAGACCTTCTGGTAGCGCCGTTCCATACACCCGGCTTTTCTCCAAAGCCATCAGATCAAGCTTCATCATCCATTCTCCCGTCAGGTTCTTCTCAAACTGTTCTTCTGTTACCTGACTCTGGTCGTTCGAGTGCACTTGCGCCCATGGCTGAATTACGCCGAAATCTTTCAATAGCTCATAGGCCAAACGCCCATCCAGTTCGTGCCGCAGCGCGAATCGTACTGACTGCACCATCTCGTCTCCAAGCGCAATCACTTCCTCTCGAAGTTTTTTTTCATTGTCCTGCACCTTGGAGCTCCGAACGATCTTCTTCTTTCCGGCTGGTGGTTTCATAGTTCTCCCACTGAATCTCCACTTCAAAACCAGTGTCCTGTTCTATGTGCACTCCGCATAGCACTCGACGACGTCACGGTCTTTTTCGATTATCCGTCTTCAAAACAAAAAGCTCAACCTCATGCGGGCAGTGTCCAGAGCAACGTAGTCGTCATCGCGTCACGATAGATATCGAGCAAACACCTACCGTTCCCAGACTCCTGACGTATGCATCGCTGAGTAATCTCAGTCACGGACCTCCGTGAAGTGTTACGCTCCTTCGTCTGTCCCGGTTTGGTTCGGCGCATTTTCGTGATGGCTTGTCGGGACGATATTTGCTCGTTCGCGGGAAAAACTGGATTTCTGAATTCTTTGCAACGAAGCTGTCAACCTTCCACGCAAAGAGTTTGTACACGCCCGGCACCACTCTTTGATGATGGCCTCTCTTGCGGTGGCAAGACTTCGACGGAAGGAACTCAGCGTATACCGTAGCGTTTGGAACAGCGAATGAACGCGACCAAGAATGCTAGCAGTCACGAGCTTGTGCCACTCGCAAAGACGCTGGCAGACGCGCTAGAGCAGCATCGGCAACGCGCTGGCCGATTGGCAGCACCGATGCCCCCATATTCCAAGCTGGCAACGGCGAGCCTCTAAACGTCGACAATTTGGCAAGGCGCGCGACTATTCCGGCACTAGAGACGCGCGCGTTTTGAGACAAAATACCGAGCGAACATAGAGCGGACGACAGTCACGAATGCAAACGGAACGAAGCGCTTCCGATGAGGCACGGGTGGCACGCATTCAGACGCGGACTCCTACAATGCTGCATCGGCTCGGAATTGACGGCAAAGCTACGCAGGCGATCTTACGGCACAGCGACGTAGCGTACTACTCGAGCTGCATATATCAAAACCCGCCTGAGTCACGCATGGATCCGATGGAGACTTGCACGCGACATTGCAAAAAGGCCTAACTTTCAACGACCTTTCAACGTGGCAGGCGACGCTAGTAAACTAACTGCGGTAGATTCATACGTTGGGCCTGTAGCTCAGATGGATAGAGCAGCGGTTTCCTAAACTTCTGACCCAGACCAAGGCCATAATCCTTGAGCTGAGTTTACTCTTTGAAATTCAAGATGTTAGATGAGCAGATCGGAGCGCTGAGATTCGAGCGGGCGGGCGATTGTAGTAAAAACGTAGTAGTCTGTTGTCTTTGGGGCTGTAGCTCAGATGGATAGAGCAAGCGGTTCCTAACCGCTTGGTCGGGAGTTCGACTCTCCCCAGCCCCACCATTTCTCTGAGCCGTTTCCCACCATCGGCGGCGTATAGTCAGTGCAATTCAACGCTCCCACAGGAAGAACGTCTCGTTTTGAGATAGGTAGTGATAATCCCTGTTCTCAACATCTCTAACGAAGTCGGCCGCGTCAAGAGTGTTTAACTCTTTTTTTATTCCTTTCGCACACACTCCTACAGTTGTGCAGTCCCGTTGTTTTCTCTGGCGGGCGCTGCGCCGCAATTCTCGGGTTGTTGTCCCTGTCCAACCTACGGGCTCGGTTCGTGTCACTTCATCGTCTCGGTGTTGCCCACCAGACATCTCTCCGATCACGTGCGACCATGATGATGTATTCGAACTCCCCGCAATCGGGGGAGGCGGGTAGCCTATTCACTTGATCCGGTCACTGCTGCTGCAGGACCACTGTTGAGATCAGGCATCCCCGCACGGACACTACCGCTTTCCTGCCGCGCCTTTCCGCGACGGCAGAACTCTTGGTAATCGATCTGGTCACGCATCATGATCCAGAGTCGGATTCCCGAGTTTCCTGGCTGCTGCGACTCTCGCTTTCCCCAGTCCCTTCTGCACTAGTTTCCGCCGATAGAAGCGTTTCAACTCCGGATCCCGCTCGACCGCGTGCATCGCCGCTTCGCACCACAGATAACGCAGCAGTGTGTTCCCTTGTTTGCTCATCGCACCCAGCCGCTGCCGGCCTCCGCTGGAGTGTTCGCTCGGGATCATGCCGATGTAACTGGCCAGCGCTTTCCCATCGCTGAACCGCATCGGATCGCCCAGGAACACTTCGGTGGCTAACGCGGTGATCGGCCCCACTCCCGGATGCGTTAGCAATCGCCGTGCCTGGGGATGCTGCTGAACCTCTTCGCTGACTTCTTTGTCGAGCTCGTCGATCGATTCCTGCAAGCGAGGGTACAACGTCAGCAGTGCTGTTCCGTCGCTCGCTGGCATGGGGAGCCAGAGGCAACGCCCGCAGTTCGTGCTGGCCCGCTTGGCTCCATAGCGAGCGGCCTCGCCTGAGACCATGGTTGAGTGCCATCGATTGCAGCGTGTGCTGGACTCGGGATCGCAGGCGCACCCACTGATGACGGTGACGTAGCAACGTGCGCAGATCTCGTTGCTCGGTCGAGGGCATCCAGATCGTGGGAAAGCGATTCTCGGCGAGCAACGTCAGCAACAATCGCGCATCCCGCCGATCATGTTTTTGTTTGCGTGTTTCTGCCTTGCGGATTTTCGCCGGATGACCGACGCGGCATTCGATCCCCAGCTCTTCCATCATTTCCAGGAACCACTGCATCGAGCCGGTCGCTTCGATCCCCACCAGAATCGGACCAGACAGTGCGGAATAAAACTCCCGCACGGTCTCGCCTTCATGTTCGAGGGTCTTCTCTTCCAGCTCTCCGGTGTCGGTATCCAACATCGCGATCGTCTGTTGTCGAGCGTGTAGATCGCATCCTATAATTCGCATCTCGGCCTCCTTCGATCCGAGCTCTGTTACGTTGGACACCGCACAGTTTACTCGGCTCGTCGTGAGGCCGACTTCGTTATGCCATCATCTATCTCAGCGCCAGTTTCCGACCACCCATCAATGGTCTACAGGAGAATGCGCGACTACAGGAGGGGGGTTCCGCTACTGGACAGTGAGCTCGCTTGCCAGGTAGCGTTGAAAAACTCCTCCCATCGTCACAGGAACCGGGCCCGGCAACCCTCGGGTAGTCGCCCGTTTCCTGGTGACATGGACGCGGTTCCGACCTCTATTTCAGGCGGAAGGAAACGACTGGCACGAACGAGTCCGAGTAGCCAGCAAACTTCCCGTTGACTGTCCCGGTGAAGTCCACGCCGCCAACTAGGTGCTGCCGGAACGTGCTCCCAGCGCTGCCCAAGAGCACACGCTGCGCTCCTAGGTTCACCAGCTTCGACGAAGTAATCGTGTGCCACCAGATCACGAAGAACAGGCTCGTGCGCGGCGGTGCTGAGGGATCGGGACTCGGGTTCGCGTCAAAGATCACCTGATGTCGCCATGTCGTTGTCAGGACAGGCGTTCCTTTGCGGAAAGAATCTGGATCGGGCGTGGTCAAATCGCCGCCCGCCATCGGATTGTAGTAGATCGTTGTCGTTCCCTCTCGGATGACGATCTTTAAACTCCCGTGATTGGTTACTTTTTCGGTGACCGAATCGTTGTAGAACGTGAAAACAGCCGTTGTTTCGTCCTGGCGAGTTCCCGGAAGGTAGATTTGCGAGTCGCCGAGATTCTGAATGTGGCTCAAGTAACCGTACTGCACGGAAGTTGGGGGCAGTCCCGGGCCAGCCGGCGGAAAGTTCTTTACTTGGCCCACGAACTCAAACAGGGCTTCGTTCTGCTGCGTCTGGAACAGAAGATTCTGTGCCGAAACAATGTCACAGACTGTAGTTAGAAACGATAGGGCAATCAACACTCTGATCGTCAGCGAACCAATTTTGTACTTCATTGTCTTTCCTCCTCGGATAGCCCGGCTCTCTCGTGTCCGAGCTCGATGCGCTGGTTTCGCAGAACCACCGAGGAATCACAATGCAGGGCGCCTGAAGGATGGCTGAACCTTAGGTGAAGGGCCCTAGGCCCTCACATGAAGAACCTACGGGTAGCAAAAGAAGGAGAGGACAGGTATTATTCCGTCCACGTCAGCGGTTGGGAGTTGCCACTTGCCCGCCTCGTCCTATCAGTTTGAGGGTTTCGAACTTGATCTGAAACGATTCGAACTCCGTCGCAACGGCCAAGTCCTAAAGCTCGAACGGATTCCCATGGAGCTTCTGATTCTGCTTCTCGGTCAGAACGGTGATCTGGTTTCCCGCGAAGAAATCGTTGAGAAACTCTGGGGCAAGAACGTCTTCATCGAGGCCGAACACAGCGTCAACACCGCCGTCCGAAAAATCCGGCAGGCTCTCGAGGACGATCCCGATAATCCGCGATTCGTAAAAACGGTAGTCGGCAAGGGCTACCGGTTCAGCGCGGCTGTCAAGACGTGCGAACCTGAGCCGGTACCCGCCGCGAGGGAGCCGACTGGTGCACCGGCCACCGCAAAGTCCGAGGGGACCGCCAATCCAAGGCTTTGGTTGTGGGCAACTGCGATTGTAGTGGCGTTGCTGATTGGAATCGTAATTCTCGCGAACCTGGGAGGCCTGCGCGATCGGCTTCTCGGTAGAGCGGCCACCGGACAAATAAGCTCGCTCGCAGTCATCCCCCTCGAAAGTCTGTCCGGTGACAAGTCTCAGGAATTCTTCGCGGATGGCATGACGGATGAGTTGATTACAGATCTGGCGCAGAACGTCAATCTGCGTGTGATCTCGCGCACATCGGTGATGCGATACAAGGGCACGCGCAAGCCGCTGCCCGAGATCGCCAAGGAGCTGGGCGTCGACGCGATTGTCGAAGGGACGATTGAGCGTGCTGGCGACCGCATTCGCATCCGCGCGCAGTTGATTCGCGCTTCCGACGACCGGCATTTGTGGGCCGACACGTTCGAGAGGGAGCTGCCGGACATCCTGGGGCTCGAAAGCGAAGTGGCATCATCAATCGCGCGCCAGGTTCAGACGAAAGTGGCGTCCGGGCATCCTCCGGTCAACCGCAAAATTCAACCCGCCGCCTACGAAGCCTACTTGAAGGGTCGTTATGCGTGGAACAAACGCGGCGAAGCCGCGCTTTTTGAGGGCATCGAGTTCTTCAAGCAGGCAATCGCCCTCGAACCGGACTATGGGGAAGCCTACTCAGGACTCGCCGACTCCTATACGACGCTCGGATACCTCAGTTACATCGCTCCGCGAGATGCATTTCCCCTTGCGCGCGTGTAAGCCGCGGGCGGGGAACGAGCCGCCGTCGCATCGCGGGGACGTGCAGCTTGGTGCCCAGGACAGGCATTCAGCCATCCTAGGGGCCCCGGTGGGGGGCGCCGGAAGCGTGGACCAAGTAGTCCGGGCAGCCAGCCCTCGAACTGACCGACAGCGCGGGTCAGCCCATGCGGGCGGATATGCACCTGGGCCGAGGGTAAAGCGGAGGACCCGGCGCCAGCCCTCATGGCCAGGGGCGAAATTACCCTGGCCGCCCATTCGGCCCGTCGGCGCCGGACGCCGTCGACAGCCGGGGAAGGTCCTTGAGCTTGAGCGCGAGCTCGACCGTCAGGCGCAGGTCACCGCGGGCGGGATCGCCGCCGAGCAGGCGTCGGATGGTCCGCAGGCGGTAGGCGAGGGTGTTGGCATGGACGTAGAGCCGCCGCGCGGTCTCATTGGCGTTGTAGTCGGCCTCGACGTAGGCCCGGAGCGTCGTGACCAGCGCAGTACCGTGTTCGGCGTCGTAGCGGCCGAGCGGACCCAGGGCGTCTTCGACGAAGTCGTGCCGGTGCTGCGATCCGCCGCCGTCGAGCAGGATGCGGTAGACGCCGAGGTGCTCGAAGGCCAGCGGACGGTCGGCGATATCGAGCCTGCGCGCCAGCTCCAGGGCCTGCTCGGCTTCGTGCAGCCCGTGGCCCAGCTCTCGCGCGGTGCGCACGGGAGAGCTGACGGCCAGGTGGACGCGCGCGCCCGGCCCGACGTGCTCGGCGGCGGCATGGATCCGGTCGAGCAGGTCCGCAGCGACGTCCAGGTCTCGGGCCAGGTTGTCCGGAGCCGCGGGCAGCAGCATCAGGAAGCCGGATCGCCACGGGACGACCGCGGCGGCACCGACGACCTGCAGGCAGATGCCCCGCACCGCCGGGTAAAGCCGTGCTTGGGGCACCTGGACCTCGTCGCGCCAGCGGACGCTCAGGGGGCTGGCCGGCCGACGCCAGCTCGCGTGCACCTGAGCGAACCGCCACGGTCCGGCGATCGTGTAGCCGAGGTCGGCCAGCATCCGGCTGACGTCCCGGTCGTCGCGGTGCTCGCCGGTCGAAAGGTCCCGCAGCAGATCTCCCTTGAGCCGGAGCTCGAGCTCGTAGGAGGTGCGCTCGTGCAGCATCTCCAGGGCAAAGATGGTCGCGGCGTGCTCGATCGCCCGAGCATCGATCTCGTCGAGTGCGGCGGCACCGTCCCAGACGGCCAAGTACCCGCCGAAGTGGCTGCCCACGGCGATCGGCGCGAGCACCGGTCGGCCGTTCCGGTCCTGCCCCCGCCGCCACCAGACCTCGCGCTGGCCATGGTCGAGCCAGTGCTCGTCCGGCCGCAGCTCTTCAGGCCAGCGGCTGGTGGCGAGCGGCCGCAGCGCCGGGTCGAGGACCATCACCGGCCGGTTCACCAGGTCAGCGAGGCGCTCGGCCAGCGGTCCCATGCCCGGCGCGTCGAACGCGGTCCGCGACAGCTCACGCTGCAGGAAAATCGCCCGCTCCAGCTGACGTTCTTGAGCGCGCACCTGGCGGAACAGGTGGGCTGATTGCACGCTGACGGCCAGCAGCGGGGCGATCAGGTTAAGCAACTCCAGGTCCTCGTCGGTGAACGGGCCGCCGCGTTTGTTGATCGCGTGGCACACGCCGATGGCCTGGTCCTCGACGATCAGCGGGACCGTCAGGCTCGTGCGGGCGTCGAACAGGTCGACGAACCGCCGGATCAGCCGCGGGTCGCCCGCGGCGTCGTTGGTCAGGTACGGACGGCCAGACAGGAACACCTTGACCGCGTTGCCCCCGTCTCGCAGCGGCACGTGGTAGGCGGCGATCCGCTCCGGGTCGTCGAACCCGAACGCGGGCTGCTGGAGCACCAGCTCCGAGCGTTCCGGGTCGTACAGCATGAAACCGGCGCTCTCGACGTTGAGCAGCTCACTGATCGTCCTGATCAGGGCGGCCAGCGCCTGCTCGTAGTCGGCGGTCGAGGCCATCGCCCGGCCGACCTGCATCAGCGCGTGGACCCGGCGTTCCTCGGCTTCGACCCGCACCTGCGCCCCCTTGGTAGACAGCGCCTTGGGGCATCGTAACAACGGCTTGGCCGGAAGTGTGTGGTGGTGACACATGGAACGAGCTGAGAACGCGGGCGAGGCTGCTTGCCAAGTCCGTCGTCGAGGGAGCCGAGGGAGGGACATGTACACCGTCGACATCGACACCGGCGGGACGATGACCGATGGGCTCGTGTGGGACGGCACGACCATGGTCACCGTCAAGGTGGACACCACGCCGCACGATCTCACCGTGTCGTTCCGCGAGCTCCTCGGGGAGGCAGCCCGCCAGCTCGGGTTCGGCAGCGACCTCGGCGCCTTCCTCGACGAGGTGTCCCTGATCCGCTGGTCATCGACGATCACCTCCAACACCCTGGGTGAGCGTAAGGGCGCCAAGCTGGGGCTGCTCGTCCGGCCGGGCAGCGAGCGCAGCCTCTACGGCGACGGCCCGTCGCCCGCGGTCGGCACCCTCGTCGCCGAGCGCAACGTGATCGGCGTCGACGCCGACGTCGACGGACAGAGCGCCGACGGACAGGGCGTGCTCGACGCGGTCCGCAGGCTGCTGGAGGACGGCGCCCGCCGCATCTGCGTCAGCCTGGATAGCTTCCCGGAGACGCGGCAGGAGCAGGCGGTCAAGCGGATCGTCGAGTCGCAGTACCGCGACCACTACCTGGGCTCCGTGCCCGTCCTGCTGGCCAGCGACATGGCCCAGGTCGACGACGGGCAGACCCGGACGCACTGCGCGCTGATCAACGCCTATGTGCACAGCCAGCTGGCGACCTCGCTGTTCAAGGCCGAGGACATGCTCCGCTACGACGAGGGCTGGACCGGCGCCCTCCTGGTCGGCCACACCAACGGCGGCGTCGCGCGGGTCGGCAAGACCAAGGCCGTCGACACGATCGAGTCCGGACCTGTCTTCGGCACGCATGCCGCCGCGTGGTACGCCCGGCAGTACGGACTGGACCGGGTCTGTGCCTCGACGTCGGCGGGACCACCGCCAAGGCCAGCGTGGTGCAGGGCGGCGAGCCCCGCTACACCCGCGACGGCAGCGTGTTCGGCATCCCGGTCTCCATTCCTTTGGCCATGCTGCGGTCGACGCCGCTGGGCGGCGGGAGCATCGTCCGGCCTGACGGTGGGGGCGGGGTGCGGCTGGGCCCGGAGAGCATGGGCGCGGCACCAGGGCCTGCCTGCTACGGGCTCGGCGGGGACGAGGCGACGCTGACCGACGCGCTTCTCGTGCTCGGCTACCTGGACCCGGACGGGTTCCTCGACGGGCGCCGCAGGCTCGACGTCGGCCAGGCGCGAGCGGCCCTGGAGCGGCGGATCGCCGGGCCGTTCGGCATCTCGGTCGACGACGCGGCCCGCAGGATCGCCGACGCCGCCGTCGGTACGGTCGCCGAGCTGGTCGGCTCGACCCTGGCGCGCGCCGGGATCGATCCGGGCGAGGCGGTCCTGTTCGCCTACGGCGGCAACGGCGCGCTGTTCGCCGCCCCGGTCGCGGAGCGCCTCAGCATCGCCAGCGCGCGGGTCTTCGGGCTCGGCCCGGTGCTGTCCGCGTTCGGTTCGGCGGTGTCCGACGTCGTGCACGTCTACGAGCGCAGCCTCGGCGTGACCGCCGAGCCGGGCCGCGACGCGGTCGTCGCCGCGGCCGCCGACATGGCGGCGGCCGGGCGGCGGGATCTGGCCGGCGAGGGATTCGACCCGGACGAGGCCGAGACGGAGACCGAACTCGACGTGCACGACGGCGAGGGCCGCCGCACGGTCCGGGGTGGCGACGCCGCGCAGGCGCTCGCGGGCCTGGACGGCGCGACCAA
>CAVRLE010000014.1:0-92307 GCA_963721825.1 uncultured Acidobacteriota bacterium
GTGACCGAGCAAAGCTTCGACAGGGTGATAGCCGTCAATTTCAAAGGGGTTTACTTCACGATTCAAAAGGCCTTGCCGCTACTCAGGCAAGGCTCGTCTGTAATCATCAATGCGTCCGTTGGCGCGCGCAAGGGGTGGCCGACAACCTCGACCGTCTCGACCTGCAAGGCAGCAGTGGTCCATCTGGCTCACATCCTCAGCGCCGAACTCGTGGACCGCGGTATTCGCGTGAATACCCTAAGCCCGGGCCCTACGGACACGGCGATGTTCGGTCGCTTCCCGGGCGAAGAGCAGGGCGAGGCGGTTAAGGGCGTCCTCCGAACCAACAATCCAAGCAAGCGGATGGCCGATCCGTTGGAAATCGCGAAGCTGGCAGTTTACCTCGCGTCGGACGATTCTGCGTACGTCGTCGGGGCAGACTTCTTGATCGACGGCGGGGTCACGGCCATTTCGGGCGTGGGCGCCTGAATCTCGTTGTAGAGAGTGGAGACTTCAACAACACGAAAGGAAATTTAGAAATGAAAACGAAATTACAAGTATCCAAGAACGTGACCATGAACAAGCCGGAAGAGAAGAGACAGGGAATGAAGGTACGCACGGTTGTCACCGGCCATGACGCCAAGGGCCGGGCTGTTTTTGTGCGAGACGAGCAAGTCGATGGGACGCCCATCCCTGGCTTAGGAGAGCTTGCCTTCCTCTGGAATGCCGATGAGCCCGCAAGCTACCCGAACGCGGGGAACAATCCGGCGGCGCCCGGTATATTCCCACCCGTAGGTGGCATCCGCTACATCATAGGGACGTACTTGCCCGGCGTGATTGCACCAGAACCCACTCCCGAGATGCACCTCGAGGATGGCGACGAACCCGGCGGAGCTAACGACGGCTTTCACAGGACCGACACGACGGATTTCGGGGTCCTTCTCTCCGGCAACATGGCACTCGAGCTCGACGATGGCGAGGAGGTGGTGCTGTCTCCAGGCGATGTCCTGATCGAGAACGGAACTCGGCATCGTTGGCGCGTCGTTGGGGACGTGCCGGCCACCCTGGCTTCTTTCATCATCGGAGCCCGCCGCCATTAGGTTCCGGCCTGTGCGTGAGGTGGCGATTGCCATGACACGTGACGACCGTCGAGGAGGTCGAGAACGCCCTAGTCAGCTAATTCGCAGGAACAGGAACGTCGCGACCGGCTGAACGAGGCGGTATCACACAACCAGTTGGCGGTGGATCTCGCTAGGGAGCAATACAAGGCGGGCCTAGTCGATTTCTTGTCGGTGCTGGATGCGCAGCGGGATCTTTATGCGAACGAAGACCAGCTCGTGCAAAGTCAGACGACTGTCACTACCGATCTCGTTGGACTGTATCGTTCCTTAGGTGGTGGCTGGAGCGCAAGCGCCGTTGTATCCATGAAACGAGCGACACCATGATTGCTTCACAGGAGGCTGTCACCAGTTAGGGCCAGGCGGCATCGCCTGGAACCGACCGGTTTAGTTTGAAGTTGTCGGCTTCAGCGCGGCACGGCTGCGCGCGGAGGCGCTTGAACCTGAGCTGAACGCAGCCATTCCGGAAATCGACAAGAATTCGACATATGCCTCGATAGGCAGTTGAAAGAGGAAAATGACAATGAGCACGGAAAACTCACTCATCGATGCGGCACTTCGCGGATGGAAGTCAAACGTAGAGCGCGTCGACAAGTTATTCGGCACTCTTTCGCCGGAACAACTGGAGCAGCAAGTCACTCCCGGGAAAAACCGCCTGGTCTATCTGTGGGGACATCTTGCAGCGGTGAACGACGGGCTCTTGCCGCTCCTAGGCATTGCCGAACGGCTTTACCCGGAACTCGACGCAATGTTCATTTCGAAACCGGATGGATCCGTCGAACTTACGGAGACGGCTCAATCTCTCAAGTCGGCATGGGACAAGATCAACCAGAAGCTCTGGGAAGGGTTTTCGAAGTTCTCGCCGGCGGATTGGGCGGGGCGGCATACCGCCGTTTCGGAGGAAGAGTTCAAGCGGGAACCGAACCGGAGCAAATTCACCGTGCTCCTAGGTCGGACGGCGCACATGTCGTATCACGTAGGGCAGGCGATGCTGGCGCGACCGAAGGCGTAGGGCCTCTCGCGGGAGACACGGATTGAGCCGAACCGGCGGGAACGCTTAGTTGAGTCTAGAGGCACGGATGGTGCACGGCCAAACCGTAAACTGTTTCGAATGAAAGGAGTTTTCTTATGCAGCAACTGCAACTAATAGCCCACGGCGAACCTTCAGATGTCATCGAACTCAACACGGTCTCCGAACCGGCTCTTGGTCAGGAGGATGTTCTCATCTCGATGGAAGCGGCCCCACTCAATCCATCAGACTTCCTGTTTGTCCGCGGCATGTACGGCGTCCGGCCGTCCTTCCCATCCTCGGTAGGCGCGGAGGGTGTTGGCCGAGTTGCAAAGATCGGATCGAAGGTTGATGTTGCTCTGCGGGGCAAGCGAGTCCTGATTATCCCGACCTACGAGCAGGGCACCTGGGCAGACCAAGTTGTCGCCCCAGTGAGCAACCTCGTGCCAATGAGCGACGAAGCAGATCCCCTGCAGCTCTCAATGATCGGAATCAACCCTGCTACCGCCTATCTCTTGCTGAACCGATACGTTTCCCTGATGCCTGGCGACTGGATCGGTCAAACCGCAGCCAACGCGGCCATGGGGCAGTACATCATTGCACTCGCGAAGCTTGCAGGAGTCAAGACGTTGAATGTCGTCCGGCGGGCAGAAGCTGCCGAACAGGTGCGGCAGTGGAGAGGTGACCGCGTAGTCCTCCAAGAGGATAACCTACACAAGGATATTGAGAAGGCTCTCGACGGGAAGAAACTTAGCCTCGTCCTCGATACCGTGGGTGGAGCTGCCGTGGGCGAGTTGGCCAAATCGCTTAAACCTGGCGGCTCGGTTGTCGTGTACGGCATTCAAGGTGGGCAGTTCCCAGCGATGCCGCCCAAAGAGTTCATCTACCGTGGTCTTAGCCTCCACGGATTCTGGCTCATCAATTGGATACGCAACGCGCCGCGCACAGAGATCGAAGAGATATACCAGAAGCTGGGAGACCTCGTAGCTGATGGATCGCTCTCCGCCGCAGTGGAGCATGTGTACCCGCTCGACCAGTTCAAGGAAGCATTCAGGCAATCTTTGAAATCGAATCGCAGCGGCAAGATCCTGTTCAAGTTTTAGCCACCGCGGAAGCACGCTCAGTTCGCCGGACCGATCCGGCCGGATTATGCGGAGGCGCACTTTAACTTGGGAAACGCCCTGTCGCAGATACCTGTTTAATTCTTTTCACAACCTTGCAACTGAAGCGGTAGACTGGTATTTGAGCGCACGCCTATTTCGAAGTCGAAACGCGGCAATCTCGAAGACCTTCCGCAAAATAATCGGTAGTCCGATTATGATCTGACCACCCGAGACACGGCGAAGCTATGCTCCAGCCATCTGGAAGGCTTTGTGCGGCGCCCCCAGATACGGAAACTCAGCTAGCAAATCGTGGTGCGGCCCTACTCCATCTCCTATCACTTTCCCATTCGTCAGGATCCACACAAATGCATCGGCCGCATCATCGGTCAGCGCCCGGCCATTCTCACCGAACGACGCCGGCCGCGTCGGATCAAACATCAAAATATCCGGCAGCAACGTCTTCGCCACCCGCGTCGCTTCTTCCGGCGAATATCCGCCCGCATGCTCCAGCGAGTGCGCGAACACCGCAACGAAGCGCGCATCGTCCACCGGTTCGCCCGCACCGTAAGCGCCTATCTCGTCGCCGACAAGGAACACAGCCTGCCCCGGCCGCGCGCCGCGATCCGCCTGCACCCATTTCCCGCCCGCGCCGTCCAGCGTCCGCGCCCACAACCCGACTTTCTTCGTCCCCAGTGCAGCGTTCGGCACTTCCAGCACAATCGAGCACACGTTGGCGTCGGCGAAGAAGTCGTGCCCGGTGAACTGCAAGTTATTGACGGCGCCCTGTGTGTCGAAGAAGAAGGGATCACTGCGCCAGCCCGCGAAAAAGCGGTAATCGCCGGCCTCCGTCACCTGTGGCTCTTGACGCGTCGATACCGGCACCCCCGAAACGATAATCTGCCCGCCCTCGCCGGTGCCCGCGGCCTCCGCACCCTCAACGCGCCGCAGCGTCGCGCTCTGCGCCCCGTCCGCGGACGCCAAAAAACGCACCCGGTAGGCGATATCGGCGACGGCATCGCCGTTCGTGTCAATCTTTAGCTCGTACAGCGCCTCGGTCGCAAACGGCACAGCGGTAGTCGGCCCCGGAGGGTTGTAGCCGAACGACGGGTGTACATCCATAATCAAAATCGACTTGCCACTATCTCCCGGCTTAGGAAAAGCATACAAATCGGTAAGATCCAGCCGCGCATCCCCATGCGCAAACCCAAGTTTAGGCCCAGAATAATGGTGCGACATAACTCACCTTCCTAGTGCCCTTCGTACGCCGGCGCCTTTGGCTATTGTACGCCGGCCTGTCCGGGCGATCCGTCTCTTCCGAGTGTTGGGCTGCCTCGTAAGAAGCCGATTATTATGAAATCGAGACGCCGGCAATCTCGAAAGCCTTCCGCAAAATGATCGGCAGCACGTCGTCCGATAGGTGCCGAAGATATTGATCGTTCGTATTGATGCGCTTGCGGCAAGCCGGGCATCCGGGATGAGAACGCCCGTTGCCTCCGGCCGCGACCGATGGTGGATCGTGCACGAAGGTATCCCACGTATGACGCATCAATTCGGCTTTTGCTGATTGGAAGATTCTGATCTTCGTCTCGTTGTCCATATTCGATAAGGTATCATTCATAGATGACTGCTCAAATCCGCCTCGGAACTTCCACCTTTACAGCGGCCGGCTGGCCTGGCAAAAGGAATGGCCCAGCTTCGGTACAACGCATTAAACGCTTGTAGACCCTGTGACTTCCCGTTTTATCTTCAAATGACAAACAATTGATGTTTGAACCCGCCCGCGCAAGAGTGCCATCAGCCTGTGAGCTTCAAGCTGAATGTTCATGGGTCGACGGGAGTGAATTTCACCGCCGTCCGCAAGGAAAATGGAAAGAGAGGAGGAATCCGATGAAAACGAAACTGTTTGCGGTAGCTTTGACGTTAGTGTTCTCCGCGGTAGCAACTGGCACCTGCTACGCGCAGCAGGCCGAGTTGGCTGTAAAGATTCCTTTTGCGTTCCAAGTAGGGAATCACTCAATGCCAGCTGGAGAATATCTTGTGAGGTCCCTAATCGGTGGAACAGGAACAGTTCAGAGACTTCGCCAGGTAGATGGCAGAGCTGTGATGAACGTGCTTACGATATCGGTTGAGACTCGCAATGGAAACCCGAGTCCAATGCTGGTCTTCCACCGTTATGGCGAAACCTATTTCCTCGATCAGATTTGGACAGGATCCCAAGGGCACCAACTATCTAGGTCCAACCGTGAGAAGGAGATTGCACGCGAAGAACGGAGAACCGAAATTGCGCTGGCACTGCAACCGGCTGCTGCGAGACCGTAACTCAGTCGTGCTGTCACGTCGAGTTTCTGTCCTGAAACTCGGGCAGAAGTGGCAAACAGCCGAGAAACGACAACAACCACAACAATGGGAAGCCGGATCGTATGATTTCGGCTTCCCATCTTGCTTCAGCCCTCGTGCCGTCCCCCGCTTGCTCGATGGCCGCGAAAGATTGCCGCAGGTCGTCTCGACATATAGGAAAATCAAAAATCCAGTTCAACAGCAAGCAAAGCGGCGGCACAACTCTTTTGTACGTTGTTTTGGAAGTGAATCCTCCTCGTTTGGGCCCCACTTCTGCCGGTGACTTGAGCCTCAATGTGAGGGGAGTGCGTAGACACATCGTGTAGGCCAAGGACAGTCCCACGTGACAGCGTGACCTGATCCAATGGAGAATTTGCTTACTAGTGTTTGCTCAATTGCGACTTGCAGGCGGAAGAATATTATTCATCCGCAGGTACTCAACCATTTGGCCGTAGTGATCAAAGGGATGTGCAATCGATACGATCGCGAGGCCCATCCGGGTCGTAATAATATCGAACAGGGGATGCTTGCATTGTTAATTTCGCATTTTGCTCGGTGATTGAGGAAAAAGCTCGGTGAGTGTTGGCAAAAGAGTCTTTGAGGTATTGAAGGACGGCCGATCGAGTCTTCAGCCCTTCTACTGGGCTGCCTTTCGTTGGGCTTTCCCCCAGAATTGCCGCAGAAAGCGCAAAATTGACTTCTGCCACGTGGATGAGTTGCTCAGCGAAGTTGCGAACCCCGTGAAACTCCCCATTCGTCGGCGCCCAGAAGAATTTGTCTTCCGGCATAGCTTCGGCCGCAGGAACGAACTGTTGTTCCATCCAGCCCATGTGCTTATTGAAGACAGCTGCGGTACTTGACGTTGTTTGCGAATTTTGTCCCGAAGGGAACCGAGACAGGAATGGCACAAGAGCTGAATAAAATAGAATATGTCGTCGCGTGGTTGTCATCCTGGAATCTCCTGCCACGATTTACGATTGCGGCAACCCAACCCGTTTCCTAAGATCGGCAAATCGGGGATCGGAGCGCAGCGCATCCCAGCGCGGATCGCGGTTCAGCCAAACCAGCCAATGACTGCGCCCAGCTATGGCTTTGTTGAGCCAGTCAAACGCACGATCCCTGTCGTCGAATCCCGCGTACACGAGAGCAATTCCGTAAGGCGTGACATATTTCGCACGGGCCAGCTCATTTAGACGGGTCAACACCTGTTCCGCTTCCGCTCGGTGTCCCCATTCACCGTAAGCGTTTCCCATTCCTGCGATCGTTACCACCCATCCCGGCAGGGCACTGTCAGTCTTGTTGAATTCATCGATCGCCTCCGAGTACATCTTCTTCTGCTGATAAGCGCGGCCAAGCCATAGGTGCGCCAGTGGGAAGTTGGGGCTAATGGCCAGCGTGGCGCGGAGTTGATTAATCGCTTCGTCATAATTGCGGCGATAAAAATAGTTGAAGCCGATATCGGTGGATATAGTGACCGACAAAGGATCCAATTCGTGCGCCCGATTCACCTCTTTCCAAGCCTCGTCGAATCGTCCAATGGCCATCAGGTAGTAGCTATACCAGTCGTGAGCGGTCGCGTAGTTTGGATTGAGTTCAATCGCTTTCTTGAATTCGTTCTCGGCTTCCGCCCAGTTCCAGGCGTGGTAGAGGTTGTAGTAAGCGAGCGACGTATGTGCCTCGGCCAGACTGGGATCGAGTTCAAGCGCTTTCGTGGCGGCGTCGCGGGCGCGAGGGAAGGCATCGAGCGGGTCGAGGTAACTCAAGTAGCCGAGGGTGGTATAGCAGTCGGCCAGTCCCGAGTAGGCGGGTGCGTACCCGGCATCCACCTCAATTGCCTTGTGGAATTGGTCGATTGCTTTGAGCAAGCTGGCCTCGCTCCGCTGATTCCAGAACGATCGTCCGCGAAGGTAGCTCTCATAAGCCGCGGGATCCACTGCACCGGCGGTAGCCAAGCGATTTCGTTCGTTAGGAGTGAGCGTGACTCGAACCTGCTCAGCAATGTCGCGCGCAACTTCACGTTGCAGATAAAGGATGTCGCGAACATAGCGTTGATACTCTTCCGCCCACAAATGCTGGTCACGAGGTGCGTAAATCAACTGCGCCGTAATGCGGACTTGATCTCCGGAACGCAACACCGACCCTTCGACAATTGCATCCACTTGCAGTTCCTGTGCAACCTGCGGCAAAGGCCTAGAAGTCGTTTTGTATTTCGACACCGAGGTGTAGGACGTAACTCGTAATGCCGAAACCTTCGCAAGATTAGTGATCAACTCATCTGTCATTCCATCCGTGAAGTACTCGTCGGCAGGATTGCCAGAAAGGTTCTTCAGTGGCAACACTGCAATGGAATGCACAGCTGGACGTGTCAGCCAGCGACCCAAGTCGAAGTACCTGAACACGACTGCTAGTGCACCGAGAAACACCAAGACTGCAACGGACACCTTCAAGTTCCAACGAGGCGCCGGTTTAGCTTCACCAACTGACGTCCCTTCTTGGGTCTCCGAAACCGCAGCGGAAGGCTGCGCGGCCGCCGGGGCAGCACTGACGATGGTTATTGGGCCTACGAAGCGATAGCCTTTGCCGACAACCGTTTGCAGAAAACGGGGCTCATTTGGGTCGTCGCCCAAGATCAGGCGAATCTTGCGGATTGCAGTGTTGATGCCTTGTTCGGTGTCGAGAAAAACGTCCTTCCCCCATAAGCGAGCGATGATTTCTTCGCGGCCGACTAGCTGGTCTCGTCGCTCAACCAGCAGGATCAGAAGCTCCATAGGAATTTTTTCCAGCTTGAGCACACTGGTCCCGCGGCGCAACTCGTAGCGGCGCAAGTCAAGCTCTACAACATCGGTCTGGTCCGGAGCTTCAGACAATTCGAATAACCTCCCCAAGAACCTGCGGCATTCTAACCGAGCATTGCAGTTCGATGAGCAATTTTCCTTGTTTACAGCTACTTACGATTCTCTACCCAAACTTAATTCAAAATTGAGGAAGGCTCCATTGCAGTGATTCCCAGATCGCGCTACATGGGCGTCGCGGGGTTCTGAGCAAAGAAAAAGCACCCTCAAAAGGAGATTCACTATGCAAGTGCAGCGGCACGGTGTTTTGTTGGCAACAGCCCTGGTTCTCATTACGTTAGGGAGCGCCTCGGCGCAGACCACCATTCCGATCACCGAGCAGCAGGTTGTTTACGAATTGATCGGTGAGTTTAACAACAGCGGTTCGGCCAACCAGCAATATGGGTATCTCTCCAGCGTCACAGGGCTGGATAACGCCTTCAGCAGCACCACGGTTAAGAACGAAACTACAGCTCTGTTCACCTTTGTGACGAACGCGACAACGTTCCAAGTGGTGAATCACGGACCATTCAGAATCATTGACCGTACCGGTACGACCACCATTTACCTCAACAATGGACCATCGGACTTCAGCGATCCCGGCACCTTCAGCCAAGGTATGCCCATTCAGGTGTCGGATTTCCGCCAGCAGGTGATTCTTAACACACTCACCAACACCTTCTTGACCGTGCATACCAACACCGTCACAAACGTGGAAACATTCACTTTGAGCGGCGTAGCCTACCACTTGGGACAGTTGACGAAGTCCTTCCGCACGAACTTCTCGGGGCAGGTCAACACGCCAGGAGCGGTACCCTCTGGCTGGTTTGCTGGAACGTCAACCGGCAGCAAGAACTAACAGTTGTGGGGACGACCGGTCGTGCCCGCGCTTGAGCGGTGACTAGCAAATTGGCGCGGTCCAGAGATAGGTGTCGCGAACAGGAGTGGCTGTTGAAAAACTCGCCCGCTGGCAGGAGTTTTGATCTGGGGTGATTTTCCTGCGGGGTATCGCTTTCTTTTTTCTATCTCAGATCGGCACCGTGGCTGATTCTAGAGATCTGGATCTTAGGAAACGAGCCAGTCGTTTCAGGTTCTGGGCTGTAGCCGCGAGAAAGAACTGTTCGCGAACATGCTTCATTCTCCTCAAACGCACCCTGCGCAGTCCGATCTGGTTCTTCAACTCCGCAAAGAGTGCTTCTACTTTCCGGCGTTGGCGTTGCGCTGCCGCGAAAGCCGGAACGGTCGTTCGCTCTCGTGCCCGTTGTCGCGCCGCTTCGTGAACATGGATCGCGATCTGCCGATAGTGGCCGGTGGTGCACTGCGATTTCTGCGAGCACTCCCGACACCGTTTTCGCGTTGCCCTGTAGATATGGTTTCGGTTGCGCGGATTCACCCCAAGGTACGTTAGTCGCTTTCCTTCCGGACATTGATAGCTGTTCGTCTCGGCAACGTAGATGAACTTTTCGATCCCATACAAGTTGGTTTTGGGAGCAGGACTCTCTTTCACGCGAATATAGGGAGTGATGTTTCGTTCCTCAAACCAAGCCAAAAGCTCACCGTTCCCATAAGTCGTGTCGGCGGCAACCGACTGTGGGAAGCGCCCGCGTCTCTCCGCTGACCGTGTGATCATCTCGCGAGCCGCCGCACTTTCCTGGCTCAGTCGAGCGGATGTGGCCTGAACGCCAACAATTACGCAACTCTTGTTGTCGATCAGATAGTTGTTGAAGTACCCCAGCTCCGCCCGACGATCGCCCTTGGTTGAATAGGTTGAATCCGGATCCGTCGTCGATACCTGGTCTTGTTGATGGGCCGGCTCTTCGATCGGGTTTTCTTGCTCGAGGTCCACCAAGTACTCGCGCACCGTGCCCTTCACGTGGGCCACTTCCGTCAACTGCTCCCGCGGGATGCGGCTCGACCGGCTGGCATTCGCTTGAATGAAGCTGCCATCCACGGACAGGTGCTCGCCCTCGACCAACCCAGCTTCCAAGCAGCGATCCACAATCTCTTCAAAGAGCCGCTGAAAGAGGTTCGACTCCTGGAAAGCGTCCATGACGGTTCTTGGAAAACGTGGAGTGATGGGGAATCTCCTGATCGAAGCTGAGTCCGGTAAACCAGCGCCAGGCCAGATGCATCTGCAACTCCTCGACTAGCTTGCGCTCGCTGGTGACGCCATAGAGATAGCCGATCAGCAGGATGCGCAATAAAAGTTCCGGATCGATCGAAGGTCTGCCCGTATCGCTGTAGGAGTCCTTCAGCTTCTCACGAACGAAATCGAAGCTGATGTGTCGGTCCAGGAGACGCAGTAGGTGGTTTTCAGGAACCTGATCTTCAATGCGAAAGTAGTAGAACAGCGACTCGGAACGGGAGTGTTGTCCCATCATAATCCGCAAGCCTCCGTGAATGGCGATGAAGAAGAGCATCGGCAGAACGCTTGCTCATATAGACGTTGCTGCAACAGTTCCGTTCATTCACGAAGACTTTTTCAACAGCCACAGGATTTCTCAACATCTATCCAATTTTCTGCTGGGTCAAGAGGAGGTTGGCTCCGAGCGGCCCCACAATCCGAATCGTTTCGTATGGTGCAGAGGTCATTGGTGGCTCCGGAGAGGTGTGGGACCTGTGGTCGTTTACTCTTGTTCCCGAAACACCTGCCCGTAGGTTTTCCCGCGATACGGATAAAACCCATCACGTTCTCCGCGCTCCCAGGCAGCTTTCAGTTCGGGCCTGGTGATGTCCCAGTCCGGTCGGCATTTCTTCAGCACAGCACGCAAATCCTGTCGAAGCTCTTCAATCGTCGGCCGGCCAAAAAACCAGTAGCCGTTGTAAACCTTGAATATCACCAGACCCGGTTCCAGGACGATCACGTGCGGGATCATCGGATTGTGATCGGCATCCGTGTACTCGGCGATGTCGAGATCCTTCTGAACTTTTCTTCCCGGATCTGATAAGAAGGTCCAGTGAGCGCCCACTCCGGTGCGGTACTCGTTAGTCAGAACCATGTTGTCGGCGCTGATCGTGACGAGCCGCGAGTAGCCGACTTCCATCTCGTGGTGAAGCTGGACCAAGCCTTCGGCCTGGCGCCGATCCTTCGGGCAGAATCCTCCACGGCTGAGCACCAGGATCATCGGATCCGGCCCCTGCAGTTCTGAAAGCTTGCGATGTTTTCCCGTGTGGTCGGCCAGCTCGTAATCAGGAAATACTGCGCCCACTGCAATATCCGCTCGCATGCGCTTCAACCTCCCCTAAGACAATGCAAGGTATCTGTTTTTTAGTCGGCTTTTCAATCGTCCATTCACTAGCTCGCGAATTTCTCGCCGAACATAGGCCGGCCGCTCTTGGATGAAGCACGCGTGGCCTCATCCTGGATCACATCCCAGTGTTCCAACAGGATACCGTTTTCGATGCGAAGAACATCCGCTACGATCCAGTTCGCCGGCAGGCCCAAGCCAGAATACCGTCCGTGCGCGATAACGAAATCGCCTTCGGCTACGATCGTTCCCGGCTCATACTTCAGCGCGGGCGGGAGGCTCTTGATGAGATTGAAAAGACCCTCGCGGCCCGGCGCGATATGAGCGCTGTGTTGAATGTAATCGGGAGACCAATAACGTTCGGCCGCCGCGTAGTCGCGCTTGTTAAATAGCGTGTCAAAAGCCTCGAGGACGAGCCTCTTGTTGTTCTCTTCTGCTGTGTTCTTCACCGGATTCTCCTTGGACGAGTAGATTCCACAAAATCTCAGAGCTTCGACCCGCCGTCGACTGGAATACTCGCTCCCGTGATCCATCGCGCCGCGTCCGACGCCAGGAACGCGACGACGTCCGCAACATCCTCTGGCTTGCCGATTCGTTTCAAAGCTTGCATTCCAAGCACCGTTTCCCGACCTGTCTCGGTCTTCGTAAAATTTGACATGTCAGTGTCGATCACCCCTGGTGCGACTGCGTTCACGCGGATGCCCAGTGGACCTAGAATGGCAGCCCAGTTCTTAACAAGAGTCTCCAATGCTCCTTTGGTCGAAGTGTAGGCAAGGAGCGAAGGGTTATCCAAGCCAGGCTTCCCAACTACGGCGTGCGCCCCGAGCGAAGAGATCACAATGATGCTTGAGCCTTCACCGAGGACGGGCAGAAGCTGCTGCACCAGGAAAAACGGACTCCGTACATTCGTTGCAAAGAGATTGTCAAAATCCTCGACCGTATAATCCGCGATGCGCGCCGCCTTGCTGATTCCGGCATTGAGCACAAGCACATCCAATCCATCGCGTGCGATTGAGCGCGCCTGTTTCGCTAGCAGTGCAGCTCCGTCTGGAATTCCCAGATCCGCCGAAATTGCATTTGCGCGACCGCCTTTGGCTTGGATCTCGGAGACAAGAGATTCCGCATCCTGTGCGGAACGACCGTAGTGAACCAGGATATGCGCACCAGCCTCCGCAAGTGCGAATGCTGTTGCGCGGCCGATTCCGCGTGATGCTCCTGTTACCAGCGCGGTTTTTCCTTGAAGTGTAGTCATGATCTCAACCTCTTCTTCTGCAAAGTCTCGACGCACTGTGCGCCGCAGTACCTCGGCACTCACACATACAGCAGCGACTTAGTCGGCGATCATTCCTCCATCCACTGGGATCGAGGCGCCAGTCATGTAGGAAGCATCTGGTGAGGCAACAAAAGCGATCACGTGAGCGATTTCCTCCGGCGTTGCCATACGTTTGAGGGGCACCGTCGAGACGAGCGCTGCTTTGTTCTCATCTGTCTTGTTGAAGCGTGTGAGCATGCCGGTATCCGTGGTGCCTGGAGCGACTACATTTACCCGGACCCCGGTTCGCGCGACTTCGAGTGCCGCGGATTTGGTGAGCCCTTCTACCGCATGCTTGCTGGCCACATAAACGGATGCGTAAGCGGCGCCGACGCTTCCATAGGACGACGAGATATTCACGATGCTCCCGCTCCCCTGCGGCAGCATTGCGCGCAGTTCGTGCTTCATGCTCAGCAGCGTGCCGAGCACATTGGTGTCGAAGGTGGCGGCGAAGCTTTCGGCGGTTTGTTCCGTCACGGGACCAGGCGCGCCTTCGGTGCCGGCGTTGTTGACGGCCACATCCAGGCGCCCGAAACGTTTGATCGTTTGGTCCACAAGGTTGCGCACGTCCTCATCGTTGCGGACGTCACTACGAACAAAAATGGCTTCTGCTCCGAGCGCCTGGAGTTCGGAAGCCAACTCTTGTCCTTCTTTTTCTCGGCGACCTGACACGACAAGCTTTGCCCCTTCCTGCGCGAAGGTCATTGCAGCGGCGCGACCGATGCCGGTCAGAGCGCCCGTAACGAGTGCAACCTTTCCTTCCAGTCTTCTGAGCATCGTTTTTCTCCTATCCTTTGACCTGCTCTTTTCCGATCCAGTCACGTATATAGGGTGAACAGTTGAGCAGTGTGACCCCTTGTTTCTCACAGATCCCGAGGTAGCGAACTGCTTCTACGTCGATCAAGTCCAGTTCCTCCAAATCCAGTACGACTCTCGCTTCGCTCCCGCTTATCTCCTTCTCCAACTCGGATAAGTGCTCCGCATGCATCCGGCCTATGAGTCGAATAGTCGGGCCGTGCTCATCGCTGTACTTTTCAATCTTAAAGGTCACGTTCGACCTGGTGGACGATTCACGCATCACAGAACGGCAATATCAGCGCCAATCGTAACCAGCTGAAATATTTGTCTTTAGCTTCAGAAGCCATGCCGCAATTTCAGCGTTTGCTGAAAATTCAGCATCGTCTTTGGGGACTGCGTGCTGCAAAATTCCGCCGCGGCGGGCGCATCGAAGAGGCGCGATAACATGGGATTCTGAGAGGAGTCTCGAAACCGCTTCTAATCGAAACGAGGCCTGAAGGCCAGGCGGGGGTTACGACGTTCTGAAGCGACGCCGGTTAATTCCGAGTTTCTTGATCTTGGATTCAAGCGTCTGTCTCGGTATGCCTAGTTTCGACGCAGCGCCGGTGGGACCCGAAATCAGGCCCTCAGCCTCGCGCAGTGCGCTTTCGATCATCGCCCTCTCCCGTTCTGCAAGGTCTGCGACCAAGGGAATGGTTTGCGCAGTCGGATTTGGGGACGTCGGACTCGGCGCGAGCCAGCTTGGATCGACACAAAATATCTCACCTTCACAAAGCACCACGGCGCGTTCGACGACGTTCTGCAATTCTCGAATGTTACCGGGCCAGTCGTAGCCTTGGAACAAATCGAGGGCGTTCTTGCTCACACTTCGAATTCGCTTACCGGCCTTCTTGGCGTAGCGGTCCACCAGGTACTCCACTAACAACGGGATGTCATCAACCCGATCACGAAGTGCCGGTACTTGAATCGGGAAAACGTCTAGGCGGTAGAACAAATCCTGACGGAACGCGCCGTCAGCTACGGCCACGCGCAGATCTTTATTTGTCGCCGCGAGCACTCGCACATCAACCCGAACTGTTTGGTTCCCGCCTAATCGTTCGAATTCGTGCTCCTGGAGAACTCGTAGCAAAGCAACTTGCGTCTCTGGCGGTATTTCACCAACCTCATCCAGAAAAATCGTTCCTCCGTCGGCCGATTCAAAGCGTCCGAGACGCCGCTGATGTGCCCCCGTGAAGGAACCCCTTTCATGTCCGAACAGTTCCGACGCAATGAGTGAAGGCGAAATCGCCGCGCAATTTACTCGAATGAAGGCTCGCGTCGAGCGAGTAGACCGGCCATGTATGGCACGAGCGATCAGCTCTTTTCCCGTTCCAGTTTCTCCCGAAATCAGTACTGTCGAATCCGTTGGCGCAACTTTCGACACCTGCGCCAGCACTCGCCGCAGAGCTTCGGAGGAGCCAACGATCTCTTCAAACATCGAAGAATGTTCGATCTCCTCGCGCAACGCGACGTTCTCGTTTCGCACCCGATTTTCAGCCTGTTTACGATCTTCAATGTCCGTCGCCGTCGCGAACCACCGGACAACGCCTCCGTCGTCACCGAGCACCGGGTTGCAGCGAACGAGGAACCAGCGATGCCGCCCGTCTTTTCCGCGCAGCCGCTTCTCCATCTCGAAGGGCCTTCCGTTTGAGAGACCTGCGCTTCGTTCCTTTTCAAATCTCTCGAGATCCTCTGGATGAACGTCCCTGCTGATCCGCTCCCGCGTCCCCGCACCTTTCATTTCTTCCAAGGTGAGGCCCTTATAGTCAAGGAGCGTTTTGTTGGCCTGAAGCAAGGTGCCGTCTTTGTCTAGGACAACAACATGCTGAGGAAGGAGATCTATCAGTTGCCGAAGCTCTTCTTCATCTTGACGAAGCTTGGCCTGGGCGCGCTTGAGGTCATCGATGTCGGTATCCGTTCCATACCAGTTGACAATGTTGCCCGATTCGTCGCGCAATGGCTCAGCGCGAAACAAAAACCATCGATATACCCCGTCGAACCGGCGCAGCCTTCCTTCGACTTCACCCGGCTGCCCAGCGGCCAGAAATCCGAGCCACTTATCTGTTATGTCCTTCAAGTCCTCCGGGTGAATGGCATCTTGCCATCCCCAGCCCCGAGCGGCTTCAAGAGTAACGCCCGTATATTCGATCCATCGCCGGTTCCAGAATATTCCCGTACCGTCCGGCAAGCTACACCAAGCGAGTGTCGGGATCGTGTCGATAATCTTCCGGAGTCTCGCTTCCGAGTTCCGGATCTCCTCGAATGCGCTTCTCAATGCTTCCTGCGATCGCTCTTGCGCCTGCCGAAGCTCCTCGATGCTTTGCCCTGTAGCTGCCATTCCCGAATTATAGTCCCATCCCGCAATTCAAAAGCCCTGCAAGATCTAACGCAGGCTCGACTGAATTCGTGCATCATTTCGTACGATGCGCGTGGATCACGGGCCACTTCGGAACTGACCCTTTTCATGTGCGCAAAAGGTAGACTTCTAGATAGGTGATGACATAACGAAGTCGGCCTCACAACGAGCCGAGTAAACTGTGCGGCGTCTAACGCACAGAGCTCGGATCGAAGGAGGCCGAGATGAAAATTATAGGATGCGATCTACACGCTCGACAACAGACGATCGCGATGTTGGATAGCGACACCGGCGAGCTGGAGGAGAAGACCCTCGAACATGAAGGCGAGACCGTCCGGGAGTTTTATTCCGCACTGCCTGGTCCGATTCTGGTGGGGATCGAAGCGACCGGCTCGATGCAGTGGTTCCTGGAGTTGATGGAAGAGCTGGGAATCGAATGCCGCGTCGGTCATCCCCAGAAGATCCGCAAAGCGGAGACGCGGAAGCAAAAGCATGATCGGCGGGATGCGCGATTGTTGCTGACATTGCTCGCCGAGAATCGCTTTCCAACGATCTGGATGCCCTCGACCGAGCAACGCGATCTGCGCACGTTGCTACGTCACCGTCATCAGTGGGTGCGCCTGCGATCTCGAGTCCAGCACACGCTGCAATCGATAGCACTCAACCATGGTCTCAGGAGAGGGCCCGCGCTATGGAACCAAGAGGGCCAGCACGCGCTGGGGACGTTGCCTCTAGCTCCCTATGCCAGCGAGCGACGAGCGGCACTGCTGACCTTGTATCCTCGCTTGCAGGGATCGATTGAGGAACTCGACAAAGAAGTCTGCGAAGAGGTCCGGCAACATCCTCAGGCGCGGCGGTTAATGACGCACCCGGGAGTGGGACCGATCACCGCCTTAGCCACCGAAGTGTTCCTGGGCGATCCACTACGGTTCAGCGATGGGAAAGCACTGGCCAGTTACATTGGCATGAATCCCGAGCGAACACTCCAGCGGAGGCCGGCAGCGGCTGGGTGCGTTTATCAATACCTATCCTGCGGCGCCTGGATTGTTTGGCGAGAATAGAGGCAAGCAAATGCCGGAATCGGGGTTACGAAATGGATGCAGCGTGTGATCGCGAAACTCCTTAGGAAGAGGCAGGAGCTCACCAGCATCTCTTGAAGAAACGGCCCAATCGAGCAAAGCGCGGTATTGATTGAATTCAGTGATTCCCCCCAACCATTGCGTGCCGCTCTCGTTTGAAATCGTGACGACATTAGGGATATCACAGGGTCCCAAGCATCCGCTGATGGACAGTTGAATTCGCTTCAATAGACCCCTGGCGCGCCAT
Organism: uncultured Acidobacteriota bacterium; assembly: GCA_963721825.1. Classification (GTDB taxonomy): domain Bacteria; phylum Acidobacteriota; class Terriglobia; order Acidiferrales; family UBA7541; genus Palsa-295. The sequence continues at coordinate 17,457 of CAVRLE010000014.1, forward strand.
TCCTTCTTCAGCCATTCAACCGGAACGGCAGGCTTGCCATTGGCAGTGTTTCCGCAGCAACAGCCTTGACACACGCTGACCTGCCCGAGCACCAGTCGCTTCGTCGTGAGCGCAAACTTATCCATGTCTTTTCCGTCGGAGACGAAGCGCTACGCATACACAACAGTGCCATGTTAGCTCCCTAATTGGTGGCTGCCGGTGAATGGGCCAGAAGCCCCCGAACAAATTTGTTGGCCGACGATACGGGCGGAAGGAGCCTTGCGGAATTCAAAATGAAAGTCATTTCAGAGGAGACGTGAATGAATGCTGCCAGAAGAGGATTGAGAAATCCGAAGGCAGCCAAACCGACGCCAATACTGTCAACGACAAGAGTACCGACAAAGTTCTGCATGATCGTCCGATGGCAGCGTCGTGCGATGCGAACAGTTTCCACGAGTTTCGTGAGGTCCGAACCAATCAATACGATATCGGCACTTTCCCGCGCCACATCGGTTCCTGAGCCCATCGCCACTCCAACAGTCGCCTGCGCCAAAGCTGGTGCATCATTGATTCCGTCTCCTACCATCACCACCTTCCTACCTTGAGCCATCAGCTCTTCCACACGCTGAAGTTTCTGCTCGGGCAAGAGTTCCGCAAGGATTTCGTCGACTCCGAGGCCCTTTCCAACAGGCTCCGCAACTTTCCTTGAATCGCCTGTGAGTAGAATGGTCTTGAGTCCCATTGATTTGAGATTCCGAATAGCGGCCTTAGCTTCGGGTCGCAGAAGATCGGCAACACGGATCGAACCGAGCAAATGTCCCCCGCGGGTCACAAGCACGGCGCCGTCGGATGTGCTGCTCTGCATTGCCGCCGCACCCGTGAGCCCCTCATCCTGGAGGTGCATCCAATTACCGACTGCGATCTCTTCACCGTCGATCTCCGCGATAATCCCCCTTCCTGGTGTGTAATCGAATCGGTCCGGGTTGCGAAAATGAATGCCCATCTGCGATGCCTTACTCAAAATCGCCTTTGCAACAGGATGCTCGGATTGAGATTCCGCAATCGCTGCAGCTTTGAGCAAGGATTCCGTGGTGACGCCCGTAGCGGGACGAATCTCCATGACCTCGGGTGTTCCGTAAGTCAGAGTTCCTGTTTTGTCGAGGAGAATCGTATCGACATCAGCAAGTTTTTCGAGGTATAGGCCGCCCTTGATAATCGCGCCGTCTTGCGCGGCCCGCCCTATGGCACCCAGGATTGCGAGCGGGGTTCCGGCCGCGATTCCGCAGGCCCCCGCAACAATTACGACGGAGATGGTTGAGCGTGTGTTGTGTGTAATGAGAAATGTGATGGCGGCCGCCGCCAGTGCGAAATATACAAGGTATCCGGCAAGCCGGTCCGCAATCCCTTGAATCGGCGCGCGTGACTTCTCGGCACGCTCAACCGCTTCAATGATTTTGCCAAATGTCGTGTCACGACCGAGGTGCTCAACCCGAACTTCCAGCGCTCCGGACTGATTGATCGTCCCCGCATACACGAGGGCACCGACGGCCTTTTCGACTGGCATGGATTCGCCGGTTATGGGCGCTTGATCAACAAAGGAATGGCCGCCGACAACTTCGCCATCAACTGGGACGCGTGCACCCGGTCGAACGAGGACCTCATCACCAACGGAAATTTGACCAGTGCCGACGTCTTTCCATTCCCCGCGCTCGCGCACGGTTGCGGTCCTGGGAAGAAGATCAATCAGACGTTGAATCGCTCGGCGGCCTCGACCAACTGTGAGGCCTTCTAAGATTTCTGCACCAAGGACAAAAAGAGTGATCACGAGGGCGGTAAAAACTTCGCGAATCGTGAGCGCGGCAACGATGGCGATAGTCATCGAAAGTTCCATCGTCATGCGCCGCTGGATGATGTTTTCGTATGCCTCGTGAAAAATCGGAAAGCCGCCGACCAGAGTGCATACCACGCCGATAGCTGTGATGTAGCGATTTGACCCGCCGCCAAGAAACCAGATGGCCCCGGCTGCCGCAGCGACGAACAATACCCGGTTGATGTCACGCCAACTCAGAGCATGTCCGTGGTCGTGATCATCGTCGAGGTCGGTTTGGCTTGACGATGCAGTTTCCTGAGGGACTCCAACCGCCTTGATTTCTGGTTCTTTGAGATGCGTCTGGTTCATTTATTTTGTCCTCTGCTGAGCGCCAGTCACCACAATTCGCGGACGTCATTTCAAATAGGCGCGAACGACATCGATCAATTCTTCAGCAGCCTGTGCTTGGGGAGAGTTCCTGTCATTGTTCGGGGAGAGCACATGAAACCGGACGTGCCCCTCCATAACTTCAGCCATCAAACCATTCAGCGCCCCACGACAAGCAGCCATGAGTTGCAACACACCAGCGCATTCCTGCTCCGATTCGAGTGCACGCTCGATGGCGTCGACCTGCCCTCGAATGCGCCGGACGCGAGTCAGAAGTTTTTCCTTATCTTTGGTTGTGTGAGCCATGGAGCGACTATACTGTAAGGGAGTATAGTATAGCAAGTCGTATGTCTAAACAGAGAGCGCGGACAATCGACATCAGATTTGTTGCTGTTGTTCTTAGCGCGTTCGCGATCCTGTCAATTGGCGGCGCGTTGATAATGGCTCTGGCTGTCGGCTTGACCCGCCTTGACTACGACGCGCTTCTACGGTTCATGTGGTCAACTTTCTGAGGGAATCGCTCGATCTTCGCTTCAAAGATTGCCCTTGCTCAATCGGTAGAGTGGCTTGAGGAGACGGTACAGCAGGAAAAGGGGATCATCCGCGCGCGGATCTCTCAGGGTCTTCTTAAAAGCCGGGCGAGTTACCTGATTCTCGAGTTGTTCCAGAATGCGAAGGTGCAAACCAAAAGGCACTGCGTACCCGCGTTCCCAGCGGCTTAGGGTCGAATACGTCACCCAAAGAACTCGCGCGAAATCATCCTGCGACATCCCGAGCGCTTTGCGAATTTTTTGAATGCGACTCGGCGTTATACGCGCCACGAGGTACCCCTCCGCTTTGTTGCGACTAGATCAATTTTCCCAAATGAGCTCAAAGAATCATCCGGCCCATCAAGACGTTTGATACAGCGGCTCGAGAAGACCATACAATAGGAATAGAGGATCGTCGGCGCGCGGATCGCGAAGCGCTGTTCGGAACGATGGAGTGGTCAGTCCATGCTCAAGTAGCAGCAGTAGCCGCCGGTGCGCGCCTGCTGGCTTGCGTCCCCCGGACTCCCACTCGTCCACCGTTTTCAACGCTACCCACAGAACACTAGCGAATTGCTCCCGCGTAAAATTCAACTCCTTTCGGATTTTTCGAACCCGCGCTGCCGAGAGCCCTCTCATCTTGTCCCCTCGAGCATTCCTACAATTGTCGCAGTTTGCGAAGAACCTTGGGTGCAAACGCGTTTTCCGTTTGGCTTGAATCGGTGTTAGAAATGAAATCCGACCTCGGCCGTCAGCGCGCGCGGAGTCACGTAGTGCGTGCCACTGAAGGTTGAGAGGAAGTTATACACGGCGTCCTTATTGGCGATGTTGATGGCGGTGAGCCGGATGCTCCACTTGTAGCGATCGCCGTTGAACAAGTTGTCGTGCCCGATGGCGACGTCGAACAAATTGCGCGCTTGCACGCGCGGCGGGTTGCGATCGTCATCTTCGGTTCCGGGAGCGGGTATCTTCAACTTCGAAGAACCGTAGTCCGCCGCAGGGCACACGGAATTAGGGGTGATAGGAGTCGTAGGCGTGGCAAAGACCTTCGTGCCGCTGACGGTGCAGAAGAGCCCGGCCTGAAATTGCTGGTCGGGCGTCAAGATCGACGCGTCCACGACTGCATCGCTACCAAGCGGACCGTTGCTGCAATTTCCGCCGGCGCACGGCACCTGACCGGCAACGAGTCCGCTATCGTAGCGCCAGTTGAATCCGACCCACGGCCCGCGTTTGGCGAACTGATATTGCAAGTGCGCAGTCAGATTGAATTTTTCGTCGTGATCAATGCGGAAGGGTGTAGGCACGGCCGAAGTGATGGGCACCGCACCTACGCCGCCGATTTGAGGCGTAAAGAATCGCGCGGCCACGCTGGACATCACGACAAGCGCCGTCAATCCATGATAGTTCGGGACATTCGCGCGAATCGCGTAGCCGGGGATCTTCGAATTGTTCCAGGCGATTGGAAACGTGATCGGCGTCGCACCCAGGATGCTGAAATCGTAGGCGTTGTGCGTGTACTTCCAGATGTACTCGCCATCCACAACGAGATATTTCCCGAAGGCCTGCTGCAAGCCGGCATGAAACTCGTTGCGGTAGCCGGGAGGCAGAGTGCTGGGAGCAATGTTTACGGCGCCGGTGGTCGCGTTGGTGCAGCCTTCGCCAGTAGCTGCAAATAGATTCGCTACTACCGCGTCGAGACATCCTCGGCTGGAAAGGACGAGGTTCTCGTTGAACGGAGACTCAAGAGTTCGCGCATAGGAAATACGCAGCACGGTATTGCTTTGCTTGATGTTGTAAGCAACGCCGAGGCGAGGCTCCGCCTGCGTGGCTTTCGATAGGCCGTTGTAGATGTCGCCTCGAATTCCCACATTGAAGGACCAGTTCTTCACCGTGATCGTGTCCTGGATGTAGAGAGCGAACTGCTTCACATCGGTGTGGCCGTGAAAAAAGTGCGTGGCGCTCGAAGCAGCGGCGCAGCCATCCGCAGCGGATGGCGTCGGTCGCGTGAGATCGATGCAACCGAGAATCGGAACGAAGCTGGCATTCGCCGCGAACGGAGTCGGATACAGCGCGGGATTCGTTGAAAGCGCGGTGCCGCATTGATTCGGATCGTTGAGCCCCGGATTGCCGACAAACACGGGAACTCCGTTTGCATCGACACACGGCGCGTTGAGCGTGGGATCGACAATTCCGAAGTGATCGTTTTCGGTGAGAAACGTCTGCTCGTACACCGCTCCGGCTTTCACGTTGTGAATACCCTTCACGTACGACACGTTGGCGCGAGCGCCCGCATTCGTCAGCGAGCGATCCTGGCTCACGGTTTCCTGCTGAAGGTTCGAGGGCCCGAGATCCGCGAACGGATCGCCGCTCGGATAGTAGTTGTACGCGTCGCGCCGCACGAAGAAGCCTGCGGTCAACACGGTAGTAGAGCTAAACAGGTGATTCCACGTGGGCGCGATGTTGAACGTGCCGATTTTTGAGCGCTGATCCGTGGGGCCGACTATGTTGCCGTTGGGATCGAGACCGCCATTCGCCACCACGACTCCGTTCCACGGCGTCGCATTTTGCGCGTCAAACGAATTGGGCGTCTGAAACCAGGAACGCGTATAGCCCGCGTTCAAATGCAGCGAGTCTGAGGTGGAAAGTTGATAGTCCACGCGATCAAAGAAATTCTCCTCGTTGCCTTTGTCGTGCATCACGCTGAACTCGGGCGGATCGAGGAAACGGCCGCTGTTGAGCCCGCCGACGGCGATGAAGTTTCCCCACTTGTCATTTCCATAGCCGAGATCGAAGCCGCCGGTCGCCGATCCAAACGAACCATACGAGCCGGTTACGCTGCCATGCGGCGTCTTTTCGCCAAGGCCCGAGCGCGTCGTTACGTTGATCACCAGGCTTGTCTTGTCGCCGTATTCGGCCGGTGGCGCGCCGGAAATCACTTCGAGTGACTGGATCGAATCGAGCGGAATCTGATTCGAGAACACTTTGCTCTGCTGGTCAGTGATGGGCTGGCCATCCACCGAAAACGAATTCTCCGCGTGATCGCCCATTCCATGGAAAAGGCCATTCGAATCCGCGGCGACGCCAGGTGTGGATAGCGTTACGAGCGAGCTGACCGATGAAGATTGGCTCTCGAGCGGAAGCTTATCGAAGAGCGCACGATCCACATCGGTGTGAAAAGTCGAATCGTTCTCGATCAAGTCTCCACCGCCCTCCACCGTGACGGTGGAGGAAGAACCTGCCACCGTGAGAGCCACGTTGACCGGCACTGGAACCGACGACCGGACATCAACATCCTGCGCGAACGTTCCGAATCCCTTCGCTTCGACGGATAGATGATAGGGATTCAGCGGGATGTTAGAAAAAGTGAAGCTGCCCGTACTGTCGGTGGTAGTTGAGCGATCGTAGCCGCTTACCGGATTGTGAATCGAGACAGTTGCTCCGGTTACGACAGCGCCGGAAGGATCCTTCACCACTCCATTGATCGTGCCGGAATTGCCCGACTGCGCGAAAAGAACGCCTGCATGCAGAAAAACACCCAAGCTCAAAAATGAAAATAGCCGGAATACGAAATTCCTGTGCATTTCTCCTCCGTCCCGTTAAGGGCCCAGCCATGTGGGCAGGTCGGCTGCGTGGATAGGGCCGCGAATAAAAGCGGCGGCGCTGATCTCAAATCGACGTCAAAGCGAGATCAACACAACGAGCCAATCAGTTTTTGCAAAACTACGCGGATGGAGGACCGCGAGAGGAAAGCCGGTGAACGACGACTTCAAGCGCAGGTTCGAAGGAAGGATTTACAGCCAGCCGGTTAACAACTTCCGGCAAAGGTAACGCGTTGCCGTGAGAGAAATCGACCGTAACCGAATGTGCGAAATGGCACACGCGGCAGTGCTGGTCTTCAAATGTTCGGCTGTGCCAGTGTCCCGCGGCCTGCAGGCCGAAAGACAACACCGCCACAGCCACGAGAACGGCAAACAGCCTCTGTGCTGTACGGCGGGAGATATGCACCCCTAAACTCCTTTCCTTGGCATCGTACTTAGACGCAGCGTCACATGCAATCGGTGCTTTTGAATTCGGACCTGAATTCCGGGCCGGCCGCTGCCGGGAACCGCGTCTTTGGCGCAAAACGGGTCGAGCCGTGGAACCCGTTACCTTATCCAACCCCTAAAGATCCCATGGAATTTTAATGGTGGCAAACGTCACCAATCTTACGCCCGACTTATGGAACCCAGTAATTATCCTGGCGCATTGGGTCGTGCGTTATGCAACCTACTTATTCGCTCTATTCTCAACCCGGCAGACGGAATAGATTCGTTGCGGGTCGCCCCCTTGCGGTCTACACTGCCGCCAGAAGACTCAAACGATGCGTATATCTGAACTCCCAAGGCCAAGCCCCGAACGGCTCCTCAAACAGGCGCAAGCCGAAGAGAACAAGCGTTGGGGTGCGCGGCTGAAAATCTTTCTCGGCTATGCCCCGGGCGTTGGAAAGTCCTATCGCATGCTCGATGAAGCCCGGCGGCGGCGCGATCGCGGGGAAGATGTTGTCGTCGGTGCCGCGCAGCAGCAACAATCCGAGGAACTCCAGGCCCTTTTGCGAAAACTGGAAGTGATTGAGCCGCTACAAACGCCCAGCGGCCTAGCAATGAACCTCGACGCTATTCTCGGACGCGCCCCCCAAGTATGCGTCGTCGATCCTCTCGCCGAAGAGAACCCTCCAGGAAGCCGGAACCCTTACCGTTGGCAGGATGTGCAGGAGTTGATGCGCAGTGGTGTCTCTGTCCTAACGAGTGTGAACTTGCTTCATGTTGAAGAATATAGGGACAAGGTTCAAGCGATTACCGGGAAACAGACCACAGAAACAATTCCGAAGTCCTTTCTTCTTGCCGCGGATGACATCGTCATCGTGGATGTGCCGCCGGATCTTTGCTTGTGGCGTCTCGGCGAAAAGCTTACCCCGACGGGAATCAGTAACTCCCAGGAACGTCAGCTCTCGGAACTTCGCGAACTGGCGCTTTTGTTGACAGCGGAAGTCGTGGATGCGCAACTGGAATCCTATGTTGCCGCGCACGGTATTGAGCCTGTCTTCGGTACTCACGAGCGCTTCCTGGTGTGCATTACGCCCGAGTGCAATGCAAGGGTCATGATTGAAAGTGGCAAACGCAACAAGGAGCGATTCCAAGGGGAGCTGTTCGTTGTCTATGTTCAGCGGCCGGATCTCACGGGCATCGAAAACGCTGGGATTAAGGCCCACTTGGCGTCGGCAAGCGAGGCTGGTGCCACGACCGAAATACTGCAGAGCAACGATCCAATAGAAGCGATCACCGAATTCGCCCGCAAGAATCGAATCACTCAGATTTTTATCGGCCATCGCTCTCGAGATAACTGGCGCGATCGGCTCTTCGGCGACCCGGTTTTACGACTCATTCGTGCCACCGAAGGTATCGACGTGCGAGTTTTTCCGCACTGATCTTCAACGATGCGTACGGCTGAAAACATCCTACGCGGCAAGCTGAAAATCTATCTGGGCTACGCTGCAGGGGTAGGCAAGACGTTCCAGATGCTGGCGGACGGCCAGCTGGCAGCGCAACGCGGTCTCGACGTCGTGGTTGCCTACTTTGAACCGCATGCCCGTGCGGACACCATCGCCCAGGTCCAAGGATTCGAGATCCTGCCTGATCGCAAAATCCACTACCGTGACCACGCGTTTAGGGAGATGAACACTGAGGCAATTTTAAGGCGCAAGCCCCGGATCGCTCTTGTGGACGAATTGGCCCACACGAACATCCCCAGTTCTGAACGTCTTAAGCGTTGGGAAGACGTTCAGGTATTGCTCGACGCGGGGATTGAAGTCTGGACAACGATGAATGTCCAGCACATCGAGAGCCTCAACGACCAGATCTGGCAGATAACTGGAATCCATGTGCGCGAAACCGTGCCGGACTGGGTAGTACGACAAGCAGCAGAAATTGTGGCAGTGGATGTGACGCCGGAAGCGCTACTAAACCGCCTCAAACGTGGTGCGATTTACAAGCCGGAAATGGTGCAAAAAGCCCTTGAAGGGTTTTTCAAGGGATCCAATTTGGGCGCTTTACGCGAGCTCACCCTTCGTCAAGCGGCCCATGAAGTGGACTTCCAGCAATTTGCTTACGACGAAACGAGCGGTTTTCGAGCCCCGCGGATTTTCGAGGCACTTCCTGACGCGGTGGCGGACAACCAACAGAACGAGCGAATTCTCATCCACATCACTGCGGACCCTTCTAGTGCCATACTCATTCGGCGGGGACGCCGCGTGGCAGACTACCTGCATGCAGACTGCATGGCACTCTTTGTTCACCGGACGGCCGAAGTGTCGCAGCTGCCAGCTGACGAGCGTGAGGCAGTCGAAAAACACCTTCGTTTCGCTCGGGGACTGCAGATCGAAACGCGCATTGTTGGTGGCAGCGACGTGGCAAAGGCTGTGGTGGAATTCGCGCGCCACAACCAAGTCACGCAAATCTTTGTGACTCACTCACAGACTCGTCTGAAACAACGCCTGCGCGGGAAAAACTTCGCAGAGAACATTGTCCGGTTGGCGCAAGATCTTCAAGTCACGGTAGTCGCCGACCGCAGTCGTAGACCAGGGGCGTAGTCGCATGGAGCTTGGCGAGATTCCAACGCATGCGCCAATCGCCTGTTTTGCACTGAAATACGAAAGCTTGGAGTCCAGTTGTAACCTTGTCTTCGTTCGCGTCACTGTAAGGGATGAATGGCATTCAGTTCGAGATTAAGTCGCATCACATTCACGCGCGGCTCGCCGAGAAATCCGAGCTGCCGCTGTTCGGTATGTTTTGCCACCAGCGCGCGCACTTCGTCTTCTTTCATACCTCGTTCGCGCGCCACCCGCGGGATTTGAAATTCCGCCGATGCAGGAGAAATGTGCGGGTCGAGTCCTGACCCGGACGCGGTTGCAAGGTCTACCGGTATCGGGGCGCCCGGATTTTCCGCCGAAAGCGATTGCACGCTGCCGGCGACGCGATCCACCAGTCCCTTGTTCGTCGGCCCAAGATTCGATCCGCCCGAAGCCATCGGATCATAACCAGCGGGCCCGGCAGCGGATGGCCTAGCATGAAAATATCCCGGGGACGTAAACGGTTGGCCCAGCAGGCTCGATCCCACCACTGTTCCGTCCGGCCTCCGAATCAGTTCGCCGTTTGCCTGCCGTGGATAAAGCAATTGCGCCAGTCCCGTGACCACAAGCGGATAGACAATCCCCAGCAGCACTGTGGTAGCCAACGTCATCCAAATTGAAATCAAAAAGTTTCGCCTCATGGTGTCCTCACGCCAAACCAATGCGCGTAATAATCATGTCGATCAGCTTGATTCCAAGAAATGGCGCGATGATTCCTCCGAATCCATAAATCAGTAGATTGCGGCGCAACAGCGCCTCCGCGCCAAGAGGGCGATATCGCACGCCACGTAACGCCAGCGGCACCAGCGCGATGATAATCAGCGCGTTGAAAATTACTGCCGACAGCACCGCCGAATGCGGCGTCTTCAAGTGCATGATGTTGAGTAGCTCGAGCTGCGGAAACGCCGCCGCAAACATCGCCGGAATAATCGCAAAATACTTCGCCACGTCGTTCGCCACTGAAAATGTGGTCAAAGACCCCCGCGTAATCAGCAGTTGTTTCCCAATCTCAACGATCTCGATGAGCTTGGTCGGATTGGAATCCAGATCCACCATGTTGCCGGCCTCTTTCGCCGCCTGAGTGCCGGCATTCATCGCCACGCCCACATCCGCCTGCGCCAGCGCGGGAGCGTCGTTCGTTCCGTCCCCCGTCATCGCAACGAGTTTTCCCTTGGCCTGTTCGCGGCGGATCAACGCAAGTTTATCTTCGGGTTTCGCCTGCGCCAGAAAATCATCGACGCCCGCCTCGCGCGCAATCGCCGCCGCCGTCAACGGATTATCGCCCGTGATCATCACGGTCCGAATGCCCATCGCGCGCAGCTGATCGAAACGCTCGCGCATACCTCCCTTTACGATATCCTTCAAATAAATCGTTCCGAGCACGCGCCGATCCTCCGCAACCAGCAACGGCGTACCTCCAGCACTGGCGATCGCTTTCACAGCATCTTCCACTTCGGACGGCACCCGATTGCCTCCGTCGGCCGCGTACCGGACAATCGCGTCGAACGCGCCCTTCCGAATTTCGCGCCCGTCCAGATCGACGCCGGACATGCGTGTCATCGCAGAAAACGGAATGAAATTCGTCGCCACCGATGCAAGCTCCCGCCCGCGCAATCCGTACTTCTCTTTCGCCAGCACCACGATCGACCGCCCCTCGGGCGTCTCGTCCGCAAGCGAAGCAAGCTGTGCCGCGTCTGCCAAATCTCCTTCTGCGACGCCGGGCGCGGCAATAAATTCCGTCGCGCGCCGATTGCCCAACGTAATCGTTCCAGTCTTGTCGAGCAGCAACGTGTCCACATCACCCGCCGCTTCCACCGCGCGCCCCGACATCGCCAGCACATTTCGCTGCACCACTCGATCCATTCCCGCAATGCCAATCGCAGAAAGTAATCCGCCGATCGTCGTCGGAATCAGGCACACCAGCAGCGAGATCAACACATAAATCGACTGCGGCGCGCCGGAATAAATCGCCATCGGCTGCAGCGTGACCACCGCGAGTAGAAAAATAATCGTCAGACCGGCAAGCAGAATATTCAGCGCGATTTCATTCGGCGTTTTCTGCCGCTCTGCTCCCTCCACCAGCTTGATCATCCGGTCGAGAAACGTTTCGCCCGGGTTGGATGTGATCTTCACCGTGATTTCGTCGGACAGCACGCGCGTCCCGCCTGTCACTGCCGAACGGTCGCCGCCTGATTCGCGAATCACCGGCGCCGATTCGCCCGTAATCGCCGATTCATCCACCGACGCAACGCCCACCACCACTTCGCCATCGCCGGGAATGAACTCCCCGGCCCTCACCACCACCACGTCCTCTGCGCGCAGTTTCGATCCCGGCACATCCTCAAACGTGCCGTCCGCTTTCATTCGGCGCGCATGCGTTTCCGACCGCGCTTTGCGCAACGTTTCGGCCTGCGCTTTTCCGCGACCCTCTGCCATCGCTTCCGCGAAATTTGCAAACAGCACCGTGAACCACAGCCAAAGCGTAATCTGCAGCGCAAACCCGAATTCATTCGAGTGGTGAGGAATCTCCCGCAACAGGTCCACAGTCGTCACTGCCGCGCCCACTTCCACAACAAACATCACCGGATTCTTCATCAGCGTGCGCGGATTCAGCTTCTTCACAGAATCCCACAATGCTCCGCTGACAATCCCGCCGGTCCATAGCGATTTCTTCGGCCGCTTCGGGCTGTCGCTCCCCGCGCCGGGTATCTTGATCGCTTCAGAAGTCATCGTCATCCCCGCACTCATCGCCTATCCTCCGAATACTTTCCCCGCATGCAGCAGCAGGTGTTCCAGAATTGGCCCCAGGCTCAGCGCCGGGAAAAACGTCAGCGCTCCCACAATCAAGATCACCGAAACAAGGAGCATAGCGAAGAGCGGCGTAGTCACTGGAAACGTGCCAGCCGTTTCCGGCGCGATTTTCTTCTTCGCCAGGTTGCCGGCAATCGCCAGCACGGGGAGCACCATAAAAAATCTGCCGAACAGCATGTCGAACGCCATCGTTACGTTGTACCAAAGTGTGTTGGCGCTTAATCCTGCGAAGGCCGAGCCGTTGTTGGCCGCGCCTGATGTGTACGCGTACAAAATTTGTGACAGGCCATGCGGCCCAGGATTCGTGATTCCAGCTTTTCCGTCCGGGGTCACCGATCCCATCGCCGTGAACGTTAAGATTAAGAACGAAAAGATCAGCACCGCCAGCATCGCCATCTTCACGTCATAGGCTTCGATTTTCTTGCCAAGATATTCCGGTGTTCTCCCCACCATCAGCCCAGCGATGAATACCGTTAGAATGATGAACACAATGATTCCGTACATGCCCGCCCCGACGCCGCCAAACACGACTTCTCCCAGCATCATGTTGATCATAGGAATCATTCCGCCGAGCGGCGTGTAGGAATCGTGTACGCCATTCACCGCGCCGCAGCTCGCATCGGTCGTAATCGTTGCAAAAAGGGCCGAGTCAGCAATTCCGAATCGAACCTCCTTGCCTTCCATGTTTCCGCCGGACTGCGTCGCACTCACGTGCTGATCGAGACCATGCAATTCGGGATTGCCCCGTGCTTCGGCCTTGTAAGCGAAGAAGACGCCTGTCAGGAAAAGCGACGCCATGGCTGCCCATACAGCCCAGCCGTGCTTTTGCGAGCCGGTCATGCGCCCAAGCGTGTAGGTCAGTCCCGACCCGATCGAGAAAATCAGGAGTATCTGCACGAAGTTTGTCAGGGGCGTGGGATTCTCGAAAGGATGCGCGCTGTTAGCGTTGAAAAAGCCGCCGCCGTTCGTGCCGTACATTTTGATTGCTTCCTGCGACGCCACCGGTCCGAGCGTAATGGATTGCTCGGTCACATGCTGTGTGGTCGTTTTTCCGTCGGTCCCCGTCACCTGCACAGTTTGAGGATCGACCAGCTTTGCAGTCACATAAGGCTTCAGGCTCTGCACAGTCCCCTGCGAAACAAGGAAAAGCGCCACGACAATGCAGGCCGGCAACAGTACCCACAGAATCGTCCGCGTCAGGTCGACCCAGAAGTTTCCGAGTGTTTGCATCTCCTTCCGTGCGATTCCGCGAATCACGGCGATCGCCAGCGCAATTCCCACCGCTGCCGACATGAAGTTGTGATACGCAAGCCCGGCCATTTGCGTGAAATAACTCATCGTCGATTCGCCGGAATACACCTGCCAATTCGTGTTCGTCGTGAATGAAGCAGCCGTGTTAAGTGCCAGATCCGGCGCCACCGCTCCGAAGTGCTGCGGATTCCATGGAAGCCACTGCTGCGCGCGCATAATCACGTACAGGAGAACCATCGACGCGACGCTCAGCAGCAGCATTGCAACCGCGTACTCTGTCCAGCGCATCTCGTGAGTTTCGTCCACACCTGTCATGCGATACAGTAGTCGCTCGATGGGCCTCATCAGCGGATCCATGAACGTCTTTTCGCCGCTGAACACACGCGCCATATACACGCCCATCGGTTTCGTGATCGCCAGCAACAAAATTAGGTACAAACCGATTTGAAACCATCCGTTCGCTGTCATTGCTAAAACCTCTCCGGCCACAAAAGCGCCGCCAGCAGATACACCAGCAGCAACGCAGAAACTCCCAGAAGTAAAATATTGCCCAGCATGTTCGCTGCTCCTTACTTCAATCGCTCACAAGCCCACACGTACACGATCGCCAAAACGAAAAATCCGACCGTGCAAATGAAGAACGCTATATCTCGCATGAAATCACCTTAGAACTTCACCATGATCGACATATCGATGAACGACTCGTTCCTGCGAAGGTCCGGTGACCACACGGTTGATCCGATCGCAGTACAAGCGGTTTGTGCCGCAGGCAGGCTCGTCTCTCCCGACGTCACTCCGCTTTGACAAACGAACTGCGTCGGGAAACCAGTGTTGCCGCCGGGAGGAGTTATCCCGCCGCGGCCAGTCCAATAAGGGACATTCGCGTGGCGATAGTCATACTCCCAGCGGAAGGTGATGTACTGCTTGGGCATGTAGTCAAACGTGATGGAGGTGTCCCAGGCCTTATATGGATCGCCGCGATTCTCCGTGAAGTACGGTGAATTCGTCGCGGCCGTAACGGCGGTTTCGCCATTGATAGGTGGCAGCAGCACCAGGTACCGTCCCGGATTGTTGATCTTTCCGCCGCCGACCGTTAAGCCGAACAAGTCCCGGTGGAACCAGAACCGGTTGTACAACATGAATCCGAGGAAGCTCTGCTTTGGACCGCCTGCTTTGTTGCCGTAGCAGCTCACACCGCCCCCGTACTCGCATCCTGCGTCAGCGGTCAGCGAAAATGCCATCTTGTCCAGAGTGTTGTCGGGCCGGTCGAAATATTTCACCTCGATGCTGTCGTCGGTGTGGATACGCCTGCGATTGGGTATGAAAAGGTCGTCCCGGCCTAGCCCGTAGTTGTTCGAGATGATGTTGATCCATGGTCGCGGAGTCCATTTGATCTGTCCGCCGAGGCCGGGCCTGTGATTGGCGGAGAAGTAGGCCTGCCATCCGTTGATGAACCACGGCTCAATCTTCAGATGAGCCGTCGGGAAAATCTGTACCCGCACGCCGTTGAAGAACCATGGCGTATTCGAAGAGACATAAGACGGTTGGTAGGCCCAATTGTCGAAGTTGTAGTAACTGAACAGGCCGATGTAGGAGAGGAAGATTCCCGCATCCACGTTC
Source organism: uncultured Acidobacteriota bacterium (assembly GCA_963721825.1). Lineage (GTDB taxonomy): Bacteria > Acidobacteriota > Terriglobia > Acidiferrales > UBA7541 > Palsa-295. The sequence goes on from CAVRLE010000014.1 coordinate 32,506, forward strand.
ACACCGTGCAACACATCAAAGTGGTATCCGCCGTAGGCTTCAGCAACGTACCGATAGGCGCTGACTACATCCCATTGCCCGTGACCTGGACTGGGGTCGTTTCGTGGAGTGGTCGCAGAATACATGCCGAACTGCGTCATCAACCGCGCACGAACGTTGTCGTAATGAAAGTCGCCGCCCACTCCGAACTGCTCGAGATGCACTTCACTGGAGCGGAAGAGTTCGCTCGATCCGCCGATCGAATGGTCGGTCGGATGATTGAAATCCACCACATAGTTCATGTCGGCTCTGATTTCGGGCGTGAAGAAGTTCGTGTCCCAAAATATCTCTTTGGTGCGGGGATTACCGTTTAGCCAGGTCCAGTCTGCGTCTGAGAACGGCTCCTGCTTGGCGGGGATTAATGGCGCCTTTTGATTGGAAGCCATGGCTGCTTCCTGTCGCGACGAGCTTACGGACGAGTCTTTCACGGCATCCGGTTCCACCGTTTTTACTGGGAAGGCGGCCGTTACTAGTCCCGGCTTCTCCGTGGACGTCTGCTCAGTTCTTTGAGCCTTCAGTTCGGCTTCCAGTTCATCGATCCGGTGCCGCATCGCCTCCAGCTCTTTCAATATTGCCGGCGATATCGGCTGTTCGGCTGCGCTGGCTGGCTGATTCTCCGCCTCGCTCGCAGTCTGCGCGAAGCAAGGAAATTGCATGACTGTGAAAACAAGCCCGCACAAAGCGGCACGCCATCTGTTTTGCGTCAGAAATTTCGTCATGAACCTCGCCTCCACTCCGGATCGTTTCGCTCGCTCCTTATTCAATCGATGCCGCTTTTATCTTCCATACCGTGTTTCTTTGCCTCAGCAGAAACCCGATTTGTAAGGGACGTGTCCCGCCGCGCGCAATGTAACGTTTCTCACGAACGTTTGTGAAACGCCCCTATTCGTGCTTTTGTTGTGAATTTCTCATTACCAGTGAAGCCAGGTCACCAGTGAATTGAAGAGTTCGATTCCAGCAAAGAGCGCCACCAAGCCGGTTGCTGCGAGACCGACGCCAAGAATTGTCTCCCGCCGTAAAACTTCTACTGGGGAATTCCAAGGACTGGTCGGACCCGGACGTAAGAAATAGGGATCCTCAGGATTCTCAGCGTCGTTTTGGTGATGCTCGGACTCCATTTCGTACAAATGCTGGGGCAAGTGCTTCTTGTGAGCGTCTCCACGCTTCTGCTCGCGCCGGAACTGCACGAGCACATACACGTAAAATCCGCATACCGAGAGGCAGCTGACCACAAATGTTACGGCGAGCATTTCCGCCTCCTTCGCCCAACGCCGGGTGTCACTCGAACGGTAGAAAGCTTACTGAGAAAAAAGGCTAATCCTCTAGACATCAGGAAGGCATAAGGGAAGCATAAGGTTTTTATAAAGATTTCTATTGCTCGCGAAAGCTGAAAGGCCAGTCGAACCGGACAGATCTTTGTCCGCGTGCTGGCCTGATTCCGGGGACGGCGTAGTCGATCTAGGGCTCAGCAGCTGAATGCAGCATCCCAACAGACATTCGGGATAGAAACAAATGTGCGAGCGTGCTTACAAGAACGTGGTGCTCATGGTTACCTGCCGGTCAAATATTCAAGAATGGACCCTAACGTGAGCGCAGGTGGGAAGCTGAGCTCCCCGACGATCACGGCGTAGCAACGAGCAGAGCAGCGAACATGCCTCATCACATGATTACGAAGTTCATAGAGGCTGCTCCGAATAAGATCCGACGTTACGGACGGCGATGTCATCCGCAGCATCGAAAGTCACTGCACGCAAGTTGATTTCTGGGGCCCGCGACTCGTTTCCAGAGCGGTATGTGCCCGACGCCACGCCGCATCGAGATCGCGGCGATCAAGTGCGACTAGTGCACTCGCACTTTCAAGGATTGCGTCCGCTTGATCTGACAGCGCTCGACTGCAAGCGTCCGGAAGTCGCGGTGCCAGCCGCCGGATCGCGTCGAGCTGGCGGATCAGAACAGCGGGCGTCGTCGCGGCGGCCTGGCGGATCTGATCGAACGCGAGCTTGGTGAGGCGTTCCAGCCGCACGGATGGCATCCATACCCGCAGCTGGCCGCCAGTGTCGTACCAGTTCCCTTCGAGCGGGGGGCGCTCAGCCAGCGTGAGCAGCGCTTCGGCGAGCCAGTCAACGCAGGCAACGCCGGTGAACGTATCGTTGATCGCAGGGGATAGCGCGCGGATCGCGATCTCGACGACTTGCGCGATGCCGAACTCGCTGTCTTGGGTGAGCGTACGGTGCCGGCCGATGCGAATTCCGCGATCAATCGCGGCCTCAAGCGCGCAGAGCTTGCCCGCTGGGACGACCGCTGCGAGTGGTTCGCCGCGCAGCACGAACTGCCCCGGGCGGAATCTCAGCACAATCAGGGCGTCCGCCCCGCGAGCAGCCGCGACCAGCGTGCCGTGATCGACGTGCTGCAGGTAGCCGCTCTTCGCGCACGATACGGTCGAGCCGGTCTCGGTCTGGCGTTGAATTGCGTCGTCGTCAGGCGTCGCGCCTGTGCCCTCGCCAGGGGCCGATACGTGGGCGCTCCCGGCCGCTGCGTACAAATCGTCGACGATCGCGCCGATCATGTCCGGGTTCTGGATCGATCTCGCAACTCGGTGACTGTAGTAGACGAGAAACCCGAAGCTGAACACAACAAGCACCCAGCTCGTGATCAGTGAGATCTGCGGGATGAACGACGAGCTTGGATCCTGGTGGGTGACGAGAAAGACCAGGCAGATATACACGAACGTGCCCATGAACAGGCCGATCGTGGTCTGGGTAACCCAGTCCTGCAGGAAGCGGTAAAGCAGGCGCGGGCCGAACAGCGTGGAGACCATCGACAGCACCAGCAGCGCTACAGAGAAGATTAGAGCGAGAACCGTCGCGACTGCGCCCATCATCGACGATAGGATTGCGCGCGCGTCGTCGATGCTGCCCATCGTCAACCACGACGGGATATGAATGAGACCGTACTTGTCGAGGACGTCCGGAATCAGAGTAATACCGAACAGCGCAACTGCGGCGAGTGAGAGCTGCAGCGGAATCCGCCACAAGTTGATGTCGCGTTGTGAACGGAGCTTGGTAAGGCGCGGGGCAAGCGCCCGATGACCCAGCGATGTCCGGCTAATGGCAGAGCCTCCGTTACTTACCCACATGCTTCGCGTGTGGGGTCGATCGGTTTAGCTCCTTCGCATCTAGTTCTCCAATCTTATTCTTATCCAGCCGGTCGAACTCTTCTTCCATGAACTTCATGAAAGTCTGTTTGGAGACTTTTCCATTCTTGTCGGTGTCCATCAAAAGCAGCAATTTCTTAACTTCGTCTTCTCCGAGTGCCAGGTTATCCTGCGGTTTCGGCACTGATGCCTTTTGCCCTACCGCATTGCCTAGCCCGACCCACGTCACGACCAACACCGCGATGACCAATATGAGGTGGGTTGGCCTCAACAGTTTGACCGGAACTCTGCACTCTCTCATGAGGACCTTCCTCGGCCTTTCTTAAGGCGCGCTGTCTCCCGGCAGAATTGAACGAAAATATAAATGAAAAACACGCATGCCAGGAGGCAAAAAACGGTGAGAACTACTGCCACGATCGCCATCTCCTCGACTCGGCTGCCTTAGCAGGCAGGTAGGCATTCAAGCCGACTAAAGGCTAGTCCCTCAGGCCTTAGGAAAGCATAAATAAATCGTAAGGATTTTATAAACTCGCTGCGACCCTAGGGCAAGAGTCCTCGCTATGGCGGAACAGATTTATGGCGAAGCCGGTATTTGAGCGCCGCACGCTGCGTTCCCAACACGAGCAGTTTGCTGGTTATGCAGACATGATGTGCGGGGCGCGTGAGGAGGAGTCTTTTCTCTCCGTCCATTCGCGAATAAATTGGAGTTCTTTCGAGGTCGGTGGCCGAGTTGTGCACAAAGATTGCATTCGGCGTGCTCTGCCGCCCCAAAAATGAACCAGCGTGTCGCGCAGCCTTCACCCCAACGCCCTTTCTCGCTTTCCGGCAAGTTATCGAACGGGCATCTGCGGCTTTCGAGGCCTTTGAACTCTCGGAAGACAGCGGTTCGCAACGCCGGGACAAAGCCGTTACGCACGCGCGCTGCAAACATGAGCTTGTTCCCCCGGAAATATCCAACGAGGATGGCATCGAAGTTTCTCGGGCTCGGCGTGTAACCGCCAATAACAAATTCCTGACCGCCGCCGATCCGCATTTTCACCCAGGCGCCATTCCGGCGGCTAGGTTCGTACAAGCTATCGCGGCGTTTTGCGACAATGCCCTCAAGCCCCTGCGCCCTGACGGCTGAAATCATCTTTTCTGCGTCGGCGGGAAAGCTATCTGAGAAATGAATCGCTGGCAGTTTCGGCATCGCCTTCGTAAGCAGCAATTCACGACGCCTTTCGAGCGGCTGCCTCCGCAAATCCTCTCCGTTCCACATCGGCATGTCGAAAGCGTAGAAAGTAACGGCATTGGCATTCGCCGAGAAATTCTGCAGGCGGGTGAACGAAGGACGACCGGATTCGTCGATTGCGACGATCTCACCGTCAATGATTGTGTTATCTGGCAATCTTGCGAAAGCCGCGGCGATAGCAGGGAAGCGGTCATTAAACCGTTTTCTGTTGCGGGAAAACAGGGTCACCCGTCCGTCATGCTTTATCGCCAACGCTCGATACCCGTCCAGCTTCAGTTCGTATACCCAGGCTTCGCCCTCCGGTAATTTCTTTACCGCGAGGCACGGCATGGGCTCGATGAAGTGTGCTTCGCTCATATTGGCTGGCTCAGACGCTTGACCGCTGCACCTCGTAATGCAGCTGAACGACGCCGTCCGGAAATTGTTTTACAGCGAGCAAGCGGAGCGCCACCTCACGATGCCTAGGTGCAAGAAGTGGAATACCTTTCCCGATGAAGGTTGGCACGATGGTGATGATGAACTCGTCAATCGCGGCCTCGTCTAGGAAAGACCCGATGATCTCGCCTCCGCCCATCATCCAGACGTTCTTGCCAGCTTGCGTGCGAAGGCCTTCGGCAAAGACACTGATCGACTCGGTGACGAAGTTGACGCCGGCGGGCACGGAAGCGGGCGGCGGCCGCCGAGAGAACACATAGTGCACGGCATCTGCACGGAAGCGCGCGCCCATCTGCAGACTACGGTCGAAGGTCTTGCGGCCGAGGATCTTGGCATCGGTGGAGCGCTCGAATTCCGGGAGACCGTAGAAACCCTTTGGAGCTGGCCGTTCCGTCAGCCAATCGAGATTGCCATCGGGTCGAGCCACGTAGCCGTCCGCGCTCGTCGCAATATTGACGATGATTTTTCGCTGTGGCACGACACCCCCATGTCAGTCTCTAGCAGGCTCGTTGTTGTAAGTATATTTACACTGCCATAGAAGGCGGTCCACTGCTACAGACCGAGAAGGGCCGAGTGACACCGTGATTCTCTCGGAGAATGTCGGTCAGAGGCAGGTTTCGACCGGGTGCAGTTGAGGCAAGCGGGAACATTTCAGCCCCGTCGTTCGTAGTTTGATAGACACGAGTAAGAGCGGAGATTGGAAACCGAAGGTTAGACGAGGGGAAATGCAATGGGAACGCTGTCACAGGACATTCGATACGCATTGCGAATGCTGGTGAAGAATCCGGGCTTCACGATTGTTGCGGTTCTCACACTCGCGCTGGGCATCGGCGCGAATACGGCTATCTTCAGCGTGGTGAATACCGTGTTGCTCTCGCCGCTCCGCTACCGGCAGCCGGAACGGCTCGTGGCGCTCTATGAACGCCAGCCCGATTTCGAGCATTCGTCGATTTCCTACCCCAATTTCCTCGACTGGCGAAGGATGAACCACTCGTTTACCGCCATAGCGGCTTTTCGCGAGGATGTTTTCACGTTTACTGGCGCCGGCGAGCCGGAGCGTCTCAAGGCAGAAATGGTTTCCGCGGAATTTTTCCCCATTCTCGGTGTGCAGCCCGTTCTCGGGCGGCATTTTCGAATCGAAGAAGACCAGGTCGGTGCGCAGCCGGTGGTGGAAATCAGCGGCGGATTCTGGAAAAGAAAATTCGGATCGTCGCCGGATGTAATCGGAAAGACGCTGACGATGAACGACACGTCGTACACCATCGTGGGCGTGATCCCGGCGAGCTTCAGCTACCACAGCGGCAACTTCCAGACCAGCGACGTCTACGTTCCGATCGGCCAGTGGAACGATTCGACGTTCCGCGACCGCCGCGCGGGCATGGGTATGGACGGGGTCGGCAGGCTGAAGCCCGGCGTGACGCTCGAACAAGCCCGGGCGGACATGGAGTTGGTGTCGCAGAACCTGGCACAGACCTACCCGGACATCGACAAGGCGATCAGCGCCGCGCTTACGCCTCTCAAAGAAGATGTTGTCGGCGACATTCGTCCGTACCTGCTGGTGCTGCTCGCCGCGGTCGGATTCGTATTACTGATTGCCTGCGTCAACGTGGCGAACCTGCTGCTGGCGCGCGCCACGAGCCGGACGCGTGAGCTGGCAATTCGCGTCGCGCTCGGAGCCACGCGTCGGCGGATGGTCCGCCAGCTTCTTACGGAAAGCGTCCTGCTGGCTCTGGCCGGAGGCATTCTGGGCGCCATCATCGCGACAGCGGGCACGCAGGTGGCACTGAAAGTCCTTCCCGAAGCGCTGCCGCGGGCGGAAGAGATTCATGTCGACCCGCGGATCCTATTTTTTACTCTGGGCCTATCGGTGCTCACGGGGATCTTGTTCGGTCTGGTGCCGGCCATGAAGATGCTTCGTCCCGACCTGCAGGAAACTTTGAAGGAAGGAGGCCGTGGCGGGAGCGGCACGCGGCATCGGGCGCAGAGCGTCTTCGTAGTCGTCGAAATGGGGCTGGCTTTTGTGCTGCTAATCGGGGCTGGCCTGATGATCCGCAGCCTGGTGCTGCTGTGGAACGTGAATCCAGGATTCGATCCCCGTAACATCCTGACTTTCAGTATTTCCTTTCCCGCAGCGATGGGTTCGACACCCGATGCGGTACGGGCCTCCATGCAGCAAGTCCACGATGTGGTGGCCGCTGTGCCGGGCGTGCGAGGAGCCTCCATGCTGGGCGGCTCGGTGCCGATGGCGGGCGATTCCGAGCTGAACTTCTGGCTGGAAGGCCAGCCCAAGCCTCAGAGCCAGGGTGATATGAAATCCGCGCTCTTTTACTTCGTTCAGCCGGACTACCTGAACATCATGAAAACCCCGTTGAAGCGGGGGCGTTTCCTGACGCGGGAGGACAACGAGCATGCGCCGCTGGTGATCGTGATCGATGAGCAGTTCGAGAATCTTTATTTCGGCGGACAGGATCCCATCGGAAAGCGCGTCAACTTCGACATCCTGAACATTACGGCCGAAATCGTGGGCGTCGCGGGGCACGTGAAGCAGTGGGGACTCGACCGGGATGCAACCAATACGATCCAGGCACAGTTCTACTTTCCGCTCTCGCAGGTTCCCGACCGATTTATGCCGCTGATCGCACGAGGGGGTGGGTTCGCGGTGCGCACGCAAGGTTCTCCGCTTGCGCAGACCGGCGCGATCCGGCAGGCCCTGGAAAAACTGAACAGCCAGATAGTCATGTACGACATGATGCCGATGCAAAACATCATCAATGATTCGCTCGCGTCGCGGCGATTCGCCATGATTCTGCTGGGGGGTTTTGCGGGACTGGCGCTGCTGCTCTCGGCAATAGGTATCTACGGCGTGGTCTCTTACGTGATGGGGCAGCGCATTCACGAAATTGGCGTGCGCATGGCCCTGGGAGCGCAGCGCAAGGACGTGATGCGGTTGGTGCTGGGTGAGGGCGCGAAGCTCGCGGCCATTGGTGTAGGTGCGGGATTGATCACGGCGGTTGTGCTAACGAGGCTGATGGTCAAGATGATCTTCGGGATCAGCGCTCACGACCCGATGACGTACCTCGCCGTCGCCTTTGCATTGCTCATCGTTGCGTTCGCAGCCTGCTATTTGCCGGCGCGGCGGGCCATGTCCGTCGATCCCATGATGGCGTTGCGACACGAGTAGGGAACGAAGATGGGAGCCCCCGCACAGGATCTTCGACACGCGTTGCGAATGATGGCAAAGAATCCCGCTTTGGACGTTGCTCGCCCTAGTCCCGTTTCCCGTTGCGGGAAAACAGCGTCACCCGTCGTTCGCGCTTTACCGCCAACGCTCGATACCCGTCCAGCTTCAACTCGTACTGCCATGCTTCACCTTCCGGTAATTCCTTTACCGCGAGGCAGGGCATGGGTTCGATGAAGAGTGCGTCCGTCATTTCTATAAGTATGTAAGGTTCAGTGAGATTGGTCTGATTTACGCTGCTACGGTTAGACAAGCCGATATCTCAAATACTCGGCGACGGTCGTGCCTACTCTGTTGCTGCGGCTTCGCCAGAATCCTTGGGATTCCATTCATTTCGAATTTGTTCTGCCCGGCGGGAGACTCGGCCGGTCAGTTCGACCACAGACACATCTGATGGCAACTGCGTCGGTTCAGGGCAGGGCTCAATCTCGAGATCGCACAGTTTCTCGAGTACGGGTCTCATCGCCCGATTCGGGTCGCGAAAGAATACGCTCCCACGAATACGCACAAACACCCAGCCGAGTCGCTCGAGAATCGCCTGACGTTCCATGTCTTCTCCGAGTTTCTCGAGAGGATGATAGCGATCACCGTCGCACTCAACAGCTAGGCGTCGCGCGTTTCCTTCTACGACCAAGTCAATTCTCCGCGAGCCTACTTTCCACTGCGGCGTGACTCGATAACCCGCTGCGAGCAATCTCTTCAACACATCTCGTTCAAATGGAGACTCGGTTCTTTTCTCTTTCTCCTCAAGTATCCGCAAAAGTGCTCCTGGATCTTGCGCATGCTCGATCAAACGCCGGCGCAAGTCTCCGGGGCGGAGATCGGTCTGAACATTCAAAGAGTGGACTATCCACATTTGGTCTCGCGCCCGGCTCGCGGCGACGTTGTAACGCTGCTTGAACATCTGCTGGTCACGGAAGGGCAGCGGGGTACCCGTCGGCGTATCGACAATGGACAGAAACACTACGTCGCGCTCGTCGCCCTGAAATTGCGCTGGTGTTCCGCACAAGAAACGATGGCGCTCGTACAAGTCCGGCGGAATGTGGGCTCGGAGGAGACGGTCGATTTCGAGTGCCTGTTCCTCCCCTACCAGGGACACAACGCCGAAACTCGTGCGGTCTCCAAATTCGTTCTTCTGATACTCGGGCTGCTCAAGCGCCGCAGCCGCGAGCGACGCCACGATTTCGGCCTCTTGATGATTAACTTTCCCATCGCGCGTTGAGCCTTGAACTCTGTAGGCCACCGTATGGGGCTTCAGAACGATTCGGCTTGCATCCCGCAAAGGCTTGATATCGCCTTCGTAGGATAGGTTGTTGCTGAACTGGATGATGTCGGTGACGCAGCGGAAGTGTTCGACCAGGCGAATCGTTCCACCAAACGATTGCCGCGCGAGGTCATAAACCGAGGTCTGGCCGTCGTACAGGTGGGCATTTGGAATTCCTTGCAGGAATTGATCGATCAAATTCTGCACAACGGCAATCTCTTGGCCGACGGCGGAGGGACTGACTTGTTCGTGGTCACCCACGACCACGACGCTAGCACCGAGATATAAAGCTACCAACGCCATGACGTCGCTCTGGCTCGCTTCGTCGATAATTACGACGTCAAAGCGTGATGTGCGCGGGTCGAAATTTTCAACGACTCTCGACAACGGCATAACCCATACGGGAACGGCGCCTCGGCATTCCACCATTTTGCGAGCGGCTTCTGCGCGGAGGCGCGGAGCGCGAATGCCCGTGCCTTTGCCAATCTTTCGGATCGTATCGAGCCAGCCAATTAAAGCTTGCCGTTGTGTTAGGGACGTCCGTTTAGCTTGGAAGGCCCAAGCCCTGCGGTCAATCAGTTCAACGGTAATGGTGCGGAGCTCTTCGGTGCATCGGTCGATGGAGGCTTGAATCTCCTCGAGAGATATACTCGCCCGGTTTTCCAACTCATCGTGTAGCTGCCGCCACGTCCAAGCATCGAGCTGGATTGCCGGGTTCGGAGGCGCGGCGTGTACTCCAGCGCGTGTTCGAATGGCGGCAGCCCAAGCGGGTGCGGTTGTTTCGAGACGAGCGAGCAACTCCTTGCGGCGTGCGAGCTCGTTTCTCAGGGACTGAAGCTCCAGCAAACGTGCATAACCGGCACGGTAAGATTCCGGATCGCAGTCTGAAACGGCGTCATAGAGATGTGCGACCGCGATTGAATCGGTGGCGACTCTTTTCGAGAGGGAGAGCATTTCGCGGAGGCTACCGAGCAACATTTCGTTCCGTTCCCAAAGTAACGAGTTCACGCGTGCGCTTAAAATCGGGAGCAAATTACTGGTCACGGCTTGCTGAAGCCTACGAAGTTCGCCCTCCGCTCCGACGCCGGGCGGCTGCTCGGCCATGAACTTTTCCCACAGGAATCCCGCCTGCTTGAGCTCTTTTTCAATCGGTCCCCAGGTGCGAGAGCTCCAAGTGAGACAGTCGCGAATCGGCGCGCAATATTGCACGGCGCTTTTTTCGATTTCGTCACCGAGACCTCGTGCAGGAGCAGCTCCGAGGGGGGCCATCTGTCGGTCCCATCGGGCGGAGAGGTCACGCCGGAGGAATTTCACCCGGCAAAACTTACTGATCGCCAGAAAGTGCTCTGGAAGCTTGGGCTGAGCACCGTTGACGGTCACGGTTTGGACTAATTGCTTCCAGCTCTGGTGAGTGAGCAGAGTCACAAAGCCAAGATTGCCGTTTTCCCGCAAATGCGCATGAATCTCGAGGGCCGTTTTTTCCTGGTCCTCAAAGGAGCCCGTGGAATTTAGGTTGGGCGCATGCCGGAACAAGACTTCCTGCGATTTAGCAACCTCAAGGTGAACTTGCTCGATGAAGGCTACCAGGTTGTCCCATGATTCACGGTGAGGCCCGCCGTTCTTCCCGGCATAGACAGCGGCCAATTTCCAGCGCTCGCCGCCAGTCAAAGGTTCGATCGCCTGTTGTACCTTTGTGACGATGGCCGATAGTGATTCGGGCGTCAGCGTGGATGTTGCTGGTAGCCAAAGATCCCATCGATATGCCCGGTCCGTCTTGCCGAGATGGGCTCTCGTCTTTGCAAGTGCATCAAATTCCGCTGGGCTTGGTAATTGCGCTGCGTCGGGAAGGGGTTGGGAGAGTTCGCGTTCCGCATCCGGGGGAACGGAACGATTAGTCGAATAGAGTTCGGTGATTTCCCCTTCCGAAACGGGCATGGCCGCTCCGATCACGACGGGACTTGGTACCCAGGCGGACCGATTTGTCTCCTTCGACGACCCATCGGGCTGCCTCTGAAGGTGACCACGATTTTCCAGCCACGACAACGTCGCGGTACTCATCTGCGCGCGCATTCGCAAGGCGCTCGCGCAAGCGGGCCAGTTTCTCTTGCAAGTCTGCTCTCTGCCTCGAAAGACGCTCGGCTTCGATTTCAAGGGTGTTGCTGTCCGCCTGCGACAATCTTTCTGCAATCGTTCCCACGGCGCTTTCGAGTTGCTTGCGACTGTCCAGGTCACTTTCCAGAACACTCACGCAAAGCGACCTCAATTTGGACACCACCTGCGAGCGCACCATACGAAGCGCCTTTGTCGTATGGCTTGTCACCAACACGCTCTTCCCTTGAGCGAGAAGGTGGCCGATGAGGTTCCCAATCGTGTGTGTCTTTCCGGTGCCGGGCGGTCCCTGTACGAGGATTCCGCCAATAGTTCGCGTGTATTGAGCAATGCGGATCTGTTCCGGATTAGCAGGTTTGCTCAGGAGAACGTCTTGAGGATCCTCGATCGAAGATTGAGCCTTTGAATTCGGTTCCGGACTTGCGACGGGAGATTCAAGCCCACGACATTCAAAAGAGACCAGGGGAGATCTTCTCGACTTCGTAAATCTTCGAGTATGGCTTCGATCGCAGCCGCAAAGCCAAGGGTCCGAGATCGCAAGAAAATTAGAGGTGATCGCCCGATTCGCGGGTCGTCTTTTTCGCCCTCGGGCGCACCCGAGTCCTGGAAATCTCCTCGCGAGGACAACTGCACCACTAAGCGTTTTAGAAAGCCCGCCGTGTCGCGATCGCTCAACGGATGGTAATTGCCATGTTCGAGCTCGTCGCGGCAACGGCCAATCGAGCGACCATCGACATCGGGCATGGACTGGAAAAGCGCGGAATAAAGTTCAACCGGATGCTCAGTTTCGGTTATGCGGAATTCCGGCGTAGCTGGGTCAAACGTCATCTGCAGACGCTGGAGCAGCACGGGATGATAGACGCCGCCTTCAGGCCTTCGCCAAGCAAGAATCCCATCCCCGAGAACCAACTCGACCCGCTCAGCTTCGCGTTCCGTTCGTCCATACAGTTCATACAGCGCTTCGAAGACTCTGCCCGCAGCTCTTGCTGGCCTCTCGTTTCTTGGCCCATTCTTCACGCCTCGGTTTCCATGCGTCAAATGCAGTGGTTCGATTTGCGTCATCTTCGAATCGAACCAGAACAGTCCCGCCTCTTGTGCTTTGCTGGTTCTTGGTTCTTCTGACGGTCAATTCCTTCGCAGGGTCTTCCCATCCGATCTCCAGCCAGGATTTGAGTTCGTCGGGTGGCTCGGGAGGGCACGTGAGCCTCGGACGCGCGACCTTGAGAATGAAATCCTCGTCTTCGCGTGTACTTGAGGCATCGGCAGTTGCTCTGACCCGTTTTCCTCGGTATTACATGGCAGTCCTCGTTGAATTGCCGGATGATCGGGAAGATCCTTGAGCCAGAGGGTCCAGAGTTGTTCGCGAATCTGACGCTTCGGCGGGTTGCGATGCTGGTTCAGCGCTTCGAGGTATTGAAAGACGCGCGACAATCGATCGCGTCCGATGCGCAAAGAATCCAAGTCCATGGGTGCACCCACGCCAACTGAAAGAAGAAAAGATTCTGAGCAGAACTAAATAATATATGCAATCGAGCTATGCAGGGGCGGATTGCCTAGTTGTCGTCGAAAACAGCACTCCCCAAGCCAGGTATAAGTCGTGAAGGCGACTTGCCGCCACGGATGGGCGGAAACCAAATCCAGCGGCGCCAAACTCATGAGCTTACCCCCCTGTGGACGGCCTCGGCGCAAGCGCGTAACTCATCCCACGCCCATTGTCGGAAGCCGCCGATGAGAACAGACGAACCTACTCTTGCGCTGGTGCATCTTCTTCACTCTCTATATCCTCAATATCCTCTATCGCTGGCCCGAGGAGAATTTCTGCTGTCGCTTCCGGCAACTTTTCGACATCGCGCAGCTTGCGGTTCATGGCACGCGTCCGGATGCCGAGACTTTCAACTGACTTGGCAGCAGTGCTCAACTGCTTCGACAGTTTGTCCACAACCTCGTTGTATTTGCCGAATTCACCCCTCACCGCGCCAAGAATTTGCCACACCTCGCTTGACCGCTTTTCAATCGCAAGCGAACGGAAGCCCATCTGCAGACGCATTCAGCAGGGCGGTGAAGGTCGTCGGCCCCGTGAGAGTCACGTGATATTCCCGCTGGAGCTGCTCGAACAGTCCTGGGCGCCGGAGAACCTCGGCGTAGAGGCCTTCGGTCGGCAGGTACAAAATCGCGAAATCGGTTGTTCGCGGCGTGAGCGATGTATTTGTCCCGGATAGTTTTCGCGAACAGCTTGATTCGATTCTCTAGTTCCTTGGCCGCTTCCGCGACCGCTTCGCCGTCACCCAACTCGGCAGCTGCCAGAAGCCTTTCGTAATCTTCCTGCGGAAACTTTGCATCAACAGGAAGAAGAAGCTCACCATCGACGTCGCGCCCTGGCAATTTGATCGCGAATTCCACTCGTTCCTGACTGCCGTCCTTGACCTGAGCATTTTTCATATATTGTTCGGGCGACAGAAACTGCTCCAGAATCATCGCCAGTTGAACTTCGCCGAACGTGCCCCGGACCCGAACGTTGGAGAGCACTCTCTTGAGGTCGCCCACGCCGGCGGCCAGCGTCTGCATTTCGCCGATACCCTTGTGGACCCGTTCAAGCTGCTCGACAACCCGATTGAATGATTCTCCGAGACGTGTCTCCAGGGTCGATTGCAGCTTTTCATCGACGGTCTTTCGCATCTCTTCGAGTTTGGTTGCGCTTTCACTCCTGATCGCGTCGAGTCGGCCTTCGACCGTTTGTTTCAGCGCCTCCTGCGCACGCTCCTGCTTATCGGACAAGCGCCGACAGGGCAGTCGTCACATGGTCTCAAGCCGCTCTCTTCTGTTGCTCTCCAAGCTGAGTCAGCGTCTCAGACACCGTACGCCCCAGCGCTTTGAAAGCTGCCCGTCATCTCCTCCCGTAGGTCCTTCGCGGCTCCTGTTTGCTTCGTAGCGGCGCCATCGAGCTTGGCTTCGATGGTTTGTCTCAGAGCGTCGCGGTTTTTCGTAGCCTCCTCGCCCATCCGCGTCATATCCTGATCCAATTTGGCGCCGATCGCGGCAGCGCGCTCATCGATGGTCTTTACGCCCTTGTCCAGGCGGTCGCCAAATTCCTTGACGTCGGCACCGAGAGAGTCACCGAACTTCGCGGAACACCCTGAGGGTTGTCTCCTGAAATCCCCTGAGGTTATCAGCAAGCTCCTGTCCTCAAAGCTCGCGCGTGTTCGTCGCCAGCCTGCCTAATCCGGTCTGATTCATTTCGAAGGAGCTGCGATACCTGCTCGGCAGTTACCTCATCCCCGGCTTCCCGCCTGCTACCGCGAGTGAATGCCAGAAACGCAAACAGCGCCGCAACGCCCGCCAGCACCGCCGCCAAAACAGCGATCCACAAAACCATCGTCACTGCCCTCCGGTGTCACCCACCGGCGCATTCGATACGTTGTTGACCCCAAAAAGATTTCGTGCCACGAGGATACCAGTTCGGTACGTCTAGAGGAAGGAATATAGGTTGAAGGCGAAAAGTCTCACAACCGGAAGACATGGGGCGTGGCTGGGCATAAAATCTGACTGCCGTCCGTGAATCGCAGGGCAGCGTTGCATAAGGGAGGTTCCACGGAATTGGATCCCACACAACTTCTAAACGCAATCGCATTTGCCGCCGATAAGCATCGGCACCAACGTCGTAAGGACGCTGAAGCATCTCCATATATCAATCATCCGATTGCTGTCGCCACTGTCCTGGCGGCCGAGGGTGATGTGTCTGACGAGGTAACGCTCATAGCTGCAGCCCTACACGATACAGTCGAGGACACGCAAACCACTTTCGGGGAGATTGAGGAACGGTTCGGCTCAGAAATAACCAGTTTGGTGCGCGAGTTGACGGACGACAAGTCCCTGGAGAAAGCGCAGCGGAAGTTGCTTCAGATTGAACACGCGCCAAAGTCCTCAAGTCGAGCGAAACAACTGAAAGTCGCAGACAAGATTTGTAACATTCGCGACATCACGGCTAGCCCTCCAGCAGATTGGTCGCTCCGCCGTCGACGCGATTACTTGACATGGAGCGAACGGGTGGTCGACGGTTGTCGAGGCGTAAACGCCAAGCTGGATCACGCATTCGATCAAGCTATCAGCCGAGCTAAAGACGTGTTGGGAGCCGAGAAATAGTTGGAGTCAAGAAGAGGAATACGCTCTGCCCAACGAGAAATCAATCGCCTGCGACCGGGTGGACGGCCACATCTGTGCGCCACAGAGTTAAACACACAGTTCAACATAGAACGAGTTTTAGCACCGAAATTGACCACGTGCGACTGACTATCATGGGAGTGCCAAAGCGAAGCCATCTTCTTGACGCATTTGCACTTGGTCGCTTTCAGTAGCAGTCGGTAATCATGCGGTCGCCAAATTGACACGGTAGAGGTCTGCGGTTCGAGCCCGCACGGGCCTACCATCCATGTCACTGGTTTTACTCAGCGGCAGCCAGCACCTCCTCGCTCGTTTGGTGTAACTCGTCACCATTCGTCACCAATTGCGAGAGGTTTTCGACAGCCAAGCCTAGATGAGCCGGGCTCGGTAGGTGTAGACCTCCGGCAGCGAAAGCAAGTCAACCCCTTCCCACCCTTCGCAAACCCAGCGAAGGATAGGGCACCCGTAAGAACTAAGACTAAACCTCGAAGTGACCTACCTGAGTGGTATCATCCTCACCCAAGCACCAACAATCGTGGAAACGACGAACACAAACGCAAGGGTGAGCCACCCGGCCAAATAGGATTGAAAATTATGAAGCGAATACATAGAACGATTTTTATTTTGGTCGTTCCGGTACTGATGGCAGCCCAGACCTCTTCGCGGCGTGACCCACAAGTTGACCTAGAGAAGCTGGCTGCGCTCCTGAAGCATGGGACGGTCGGGAAAGTTACGGTGTTGCACGTACACGATTCGATGTTGACGCGTGTAGCCGTAAGCAAAGACGCCCTGCATTCTATCGCGACTTCCACTCAGGACTTCAGTGATGAAATTGCGGAGAAGTTCGACTCGCTATTGTCGGGTGTATCAGTCAAAACGGACAACCATACGCCGGACCTTCGCTGGGGGGTGTTTTTCTATGATCCTCAAGGTCATGAGATCGGCTCGCTGTTCGTCGACAAGTTCGGGCGATATGGCTACCTAGACGACCAGACCGTCTCATTTGAGACGAATACCTTCCCGCGCAATCTTGCAAAACGTCTTCACAAGATTACTGGTATTCCAAACTGACCGGTGCGCCGAGGAATCTGACTGCCGAGCAAAGTGCGTTCCGCTTATGTTCCTGGAAAGCCAGGAGCCGGGTGCCCCATGCTTCGATTCCCAGAGGGCGGGCAGCCCTCCCTTCTTTGCTCTGTCTGCGGTATCGCAACTTACGGATGATTTCTCTCAAGCAAGCCGCTTTGGAGTTGAGTCTTAGATTTTGCGGGTGCCCCTCGATAAGAGCGAAGGCGTTGTCAAGGCACAGTTGTTCGGTGCAGTGCTTCGAGCACCGCGTGGTTAACCAGAGATGGTGGAGGACCAAGACTCTGGAAATCTCACGGTGAATCATCTCGCGGTGAACAAATCGTTTCACCAACCATCGATACGGCCCTAACCTCGGCCATGATTCTTCTATCCGAACCCCGATCCGTATCGGGGCGAGAGCGCCCAATCAACTCTTCGGTCTATCCGCTGTGGCGGACGACCAGGGGCACCCGCGAGCTGCTCTCGATCGAAACGATCTCCGGATACCGCTTTTGCGTGCGCAGCATCCAGTAGAGTCGTAGGGCCAACTTGCGCGCCGCGGCCACCTTCGCCACTCCCTTCGGCTTTTGGTGACAGCGATGCAAATATTCCTGCCTCATCTGCGGATCGCAGCGCACCGCGACTTGCGCCGCTTCCACCAACAGCATCCTCATAAACCGGTTCCCTTGCTTGCTGATCGATCCCAGCCGCTGATGTCCGCCCGAACTATACTCGCGCGGAATCAGTCCCAGATAACTCGCCACCTGCTTGCCCCGCGCAAAGCGAGTCACGTCTCCCATCGTCAGCACGAACGCCAGTGAAGTTACCGGCCCCACGCCCGGCTGCGTCATCAACAACCGTGCGTTGGGATCCTTCTCCGCCGCTTCTTTTACTGCCAGATCCAGCGATGCGATCTTCTGGTCGAGCATCTCCATCACCCCGAACAGATCGTCTCGCCGTCGGCTGGCCCATGGCTTCAAGGGAAGGGCACGCAGCAACTTCTGCCCCGCTTCACTCCACAGCCTGCTTTTCTTCTGCAGTCCCTGGTTCATCGCCAGGTGCTGCAACCCGTTCTTCGCTTGCGCTCGCAATCGCACCAGCTTGTAACGGTGAATCAGCAACTGCCGCAGGTCGCGTTGTTCGCTCGAAGGCGCCCAGATCCTCGGAAATCTTCCTTCCAGCAACAACTGCAACAGCAACGCCGCGTCCCGCCGGTCATGCTTCTGCTGCCGCACGTCGCTGGCCCGAATCCGCGCCGCATCTCCGATCCACACTTCGTGCCCCGCAGCTTTCACCATCTCCACAAACCACTGGCAGTTCCCGGTCGCTTCCATGCCGATCAATGCCGGTGCTGCCAGCTGCTGATAAAACTTCTGCGCATCTCCCGACGCATGCACCAACTTCTCCTCAGCCGTCTCTCCCGTTCCCTGATCCAACCAACAAATCTGTTGCCAGCTGGGATGAAAATCGCAGCCTATAATGATCATCGAAGGCTCCTTCTTCCTTCCCAGGGTTCTTGGTCCTCCAAACTAAAGAATACCCGGGTCCGAAAGGGAGCCTTCGCTCTTATCCAATCAACTCTTCGCGGTCTTTGCGAAGGGTGGGATGGGTTGGACTTGCCGGTGCCCCACCCTTTGGCTCCTAAGGGTGGGATCTTCGGATCCAAATCCTTAACCCCGAGACAACCTCTTCTGCCCGCGCGGCGTCTACTCTTATAGTGTTGTCGGCCGCGTTAAAAACGGCCCCAAGGAGGCATTGGTAAAACCGACCGGCCCCTTCGCCAAAACGAAGCCCGGCTCGCGAAAATCCAAGCCATTCCCACCTCCCAACACACGCGCCCGCGTCCTGCGGCCCGCGAATCCCGAAAAGCACCCACAAAAGGACAACCCCAAAATGACCCCGAGAGCCACCAGGCCAATCAGCCAGGTAAATTCACACCATAGCACTCGCAGCAGGACCGCCACCTCTTGCGCTGCCTGTTCCACCGCGCAACCTTCGCCAGCCGAGAATCCCTCTCGGCAACCAGTAAAGTTAATACACGGTTCCGCGATCAAAACTTCCCGCAAACGACCACGAATCAGCAAGTTGCAAAATTCTAATCGGCGGTAAAAGGGGGGTACATCGCCGTGATACGATTCATGCTGGAATCTAAAGTTGGAATGGGCGCCAAGGCCAGGACCGAACATGGCAAAACCAATCTTGCTTAGTGTCGATGACGACCCCGACGTTCTGCGCGCGATCGAGCGCGACTTGCGAACGAAATATGGAAGTGAATTCCGTGTGATAGGAAGTGACTCTCCCGAAGCGGCACTCACGCTGCTGAAACAGCTGAAGCTGCGTAATGACAGCGTGGCATTACTTATTGCCGATCAACGAATGCCTCACATGGACGGCGTCGCGTTTCTGCAGGAAGCGATGCACGTGTTCCCTGAAGCGAAGCGGGCTTTGCTCACAGCCTACGCCGATACGAACGCAGCGATTGACGCGATCAATCAGGCCAGCATCAACTACTTCTTCTTGAAGCCGTGGGATCCTCCCAGCGAGCACCTTTATCCGCAATTGGATGATCTGCTTGACGATTGGCAAGCGTCGTACCGGCCAAAATTTGAGGGGATACGAGTGCTGGGAACGCGCTGGTCGGCGAAATCCTATGAATTGCGGGATTTCCTTGCGCGGAATCGCGTTCCATATCAGTGGATAGACATCGAAACTTCCGCCAATGACCCGGAAACGAAGCGCCTGCTGGAAGTCTTGGGACCGGAAGCCTCCAGTCTTCCCGTTGTACTTTTCCCGGATGGCACGAAACTTCTTGAGAGTGTCCCAGCGCAAGTGGCCCAAAGAGTCGGTTTAAAAACTCGCGCGCAAACGAATTTTTATGATTTGGCCATCGTGGGTGGAGGACCGGCGGGTTTGGCTGCGGCAGTCTATGGAGCGTCAGAGGGCCTGCACACGGTGATGATCGAACGCGAGGCTCCCGGTGGGCAAGCCGGAATGAGTTCACGCATCGAAAATTATCTGGGGTTTCCTACGGGACTGAGTGGCGGCGATCTCGCTCGTCGCGCCGTGGTGCAGGCGCAGCGGTTTGGCGTAGAGATTCTGTCGCCTCAAGAAGCCGTTGGCATACGCACCGAAGGGTCCTACCGAATAATTAAATTAGCGGATGGAAGCGAGATTTCCTGTCATGCACTGATGATCGCGACCGGCGTGCAGTGGCGGCGACTCGAAGCGCCAGGTGTCGATCGTTTGCAAGGGGCAGGCATCTACTACGGTGGAGGCGCCACGGAAGCCTTGTCTTGCAAGGGTGAGATCGTTTATGTGATCGGCGGCGCGAACTCGGCGGGGCAGGCAGCGATGAATTTTGCGAAGTACGCCGAAAAAGTGGTTATCGTCGTACGCGGAAGCTCGCTGTCGAGCACGATGTCACAATATCTGATCGACCAAATCAAAGAAGTGCCCAATATTCAGCTGTGGGCGAACGCGAGCGTCGCCGAGGCGCACGGTGCAACGCATCTCGAAGAGATCTCATTTCTATGTTCGGATACAAATAAGATTGAGCGTGTGCCGGCAACTGCGATGTTCATTTTTATTGGAGCGCTACCGAGGACAGACTGGCTAGCTGGTGTCGTCGAGCGGGACGAACGGGGGTTCATCCTGACGGGCCCCGATCTAATACGAGACGGCCAGCGACCGAAGGGCTGGAAGCTCGACAGAGATCCCTTCCTGCTGGAGACGAATGTCCCCGGATTATTTGCGGTTGGTGACGTGCGCCACGGCTCGGTGAAGCGCGTAGCCTCTGGAGTCGGTGAGGGATCGGTCGCCGTTCAATTTATCCATCAATATTTGAGCAAGGTCTAAATGGTCGAAAAAGCTGACCTCCGTCGCGTGCCGGCATTCGCTGATCTGCCCGACGATCAACTCGACTGGTTCCTCGGCAATTCGCAAGAGCTTCATGTGGCGGTAGGGGATACCTACATCCGCCAGGGCGATCCCGCTGACTGGATGTTCGTGATTCTCGAAGGCCAGTTTCAGTGGCGGGGTGAGTTGGGCGGGGATACCGTCACATATCCAGCGAAGGCCGGCGACGTCACCGGGATCTTACCCTTCTCTCGGATGAAACGGTTCAGCGTAACTTTTCGAGCGCTCAGCGCAGGGCGGCTCCTGAAATTCCCGGCTTCCTTGTTCCCGGAGCTTGTACAGAAAATGCCGGAATTGACCGCACGCCTGGTAGGGTATCTGTCCGACCGGGTTCGAGAAACCACGCGCGTCGAACAGCAGCGGGACAGGTTGGCGTCCCTGGGAAAGCTTTCAGCAGGGCTCGCGCATGAACTCAATAATCCAGCGTCGGCTGCGAAACGTGCCACGAGCCAGTTGCGCGATGTCCTGAAGAAAATCCGCGACGCCAGCCACGAACTGGGCAGCCGTGATTTGACCGCGGCGCAGAAAGCTGAAATCGAAAAACTGGAAACTGCATTCGTCCAGAGCAACGAGATACCGCCGGATCCGCTGGCCATCAGCGATCTCGAAGAGCAGATCGATTCCTTATTGCGGAGCCACGGCCAGAATGACTTGTGGCAGATGGCAGCAGATCTGGCGCGAAAAAACGTTAAAGCGGAAGCGCTAGAATCTTTATTCGCCACCCTTGATGCAGACACCGCCCGCGCCGCTCTGGTCAGGATCGCGGCGTCAGTTGAGGTGGCAACTCTGCTGAACGAAATCGAGAGCGGCACATCACGCATCTCCGACTTGGTCCGTGCAATTAAAGAATATACGTACATGGACCAGACCCCGTTGCAAAACGTCGACATCGTGAAGAGCCTGGAAACCACTCTTACCATTTTGAATCACAAGCTCAAACACGGAGTCGCCGTCGAGCGCGAATACCAAAAAATCCCGCTTCTTGTAAATTCATTTGGCAGCGAACTCAATCAGGTTTGGACGAATATCATCGACAATGCCATCGATGCTATGAGAGGCGAGGGCAGGCTTCGAGTCCGAACGCATCGCGAAGACAATTGTGTAGTAGTTGAAATCGCCGATAACGGACCGGGAATTTCTCCGGAAGTACAGCCGCATATCTTCGAACCTTTCTTTACCACCAAGGGAGTTGGCGAAGGCACTGGCCTCGGGCTCGACACTGTTCAGCGTATCGTGAAGAAGCACAGAGGCAGTATTCAAGTGACCTCGAAACCCGGTGACACACGGTTTCAAGTGTGGCTGCCTGTGGCGGAGGGTCTGACTTAGGACTGCTTGCTCCACCTCTGGTTAAGGATGAGGCACTGCGGGCACACGGCCGATGCCCGGCATGTCGCTGCCGCGACCACTTTGAAGTTCCGCGCAAACCCCGGCCAGTTGATCGGAAATGGAAGCCACGTACTCACCTGCTACTTCCTGAAGCTCTCTTAGATTTTCGGGGTCGGCATCGTCCATGTTGCTGGACGCATTTCGCAGGTGTGGAACCTGAAAACGGTAATAGGTGCAGCCGGGCAAGGCTCGCAATTCAAAATCAACTGCCTCGGAGACACTGTCCATCAGCACCGGGACAATTTCTTTCGCCCAGCCGATCAGGCCCCAATCCTTGGCTGAAGCATACGTGATCTGATCCTGCCGGTCGCCGGTTCCAACAGAAACGACAGTGAATGCGAGTGCCTCGGGATAAAGCGAGCGCGCTTCTGCGTAAGCCGCCATGGAAGGATTGTTGGCGAACACGCCGCCATCGACTAGCGCGTAATCCTCGGCGCCCCTCGTCAAATGGAACGGAGGGAAGAAGGTGGGCGCGGCTGAAGTGGCTCTCGCAATTTCGGTCAGACGCCAGTTGTAGGTGGGATCCGATGCGATCTTGTGGCTCTTGAAGAAGAACGGAATCTGCCCTTGCAAATCATAGCTGGAAATCAAGAGCGGAGTGAGGGCGGATTTAAATTCTGCGTCGCCGAAGAATTGCTCGAGCGCAGATTCCAGGGCATCGGGAGAATATTTCGGCAGAAACAACTGGCGCTCGGGCGTCAGAATATTTTTCCGGAAGATTGCAGGCCCATTTTGGACATAGAGGTCGAGAAGCTCACCCGGGGAGTACGGGCCAGAGTCTTTGCAGACAGCGCCTATTCCCAGAGCGATGATACCGCCGGTGGATGTTCCTGAGATCAGGTCAAAGGCTTTGAAGAGATCCATGCCCAGACGAGTTTGTATCTCGGCGAGAATCATGGCCGGTATGATTCCGCGAATTCCGCCTCCGTCAATGGCCAAGACTTTTATGGAGGGCATCGGGGTCTTTTCCCGGCGGTCAGGTATGTGACGATACTATAATCGAGCAGGTATCTTGAAAAGAATATAATATCCAAAAAAGATAGGACTCGGATTATGAGTCTGGTAAATCTGGATGGTGGGTCTTCACGTGGTATTGACCTGAATGAAAGATGAGCGGTTCACCTTGCCGCCAGCGGTAGTGAATCACTTCACCGAGGAAAATGACGTGATCGCCTCCGCCGAATTTACGAACCACGCGGCAGACGAAGTGAGCCGTGGCGCCTTTTAGAAGCGGGCAACCTTCGATGTTGTCGCTGCAATCGACTTCGGCGAACCGATCCGGAAGCTGCGCTGCAAACCGGCGTGACAGATGGTGTTGATCTGCCGCAAGGACATTAATCGCAAAATGGCGTGCCTTAGTGAAATCCGAATACTCGGTTGACGCTCTTCCCAAACTCCACAGCACAAGCGGAGGAACGAGTGAGACAGATGTGAATGAATTTACGGTGAGCCCGATGCATCGGCCCCGCTTGGTGCGCCCGGTTACGATCGCGACGCCAGTGGCAAATTGGCCTAAAGCGTTGCGAAAATCCCGGTGATCGAAGGCGCGCGATCGTTTCACGGCTGATTCTTGATTATCTCACCGCCCTTCATCACAAAGCGAACGTGCTCGAGTGTGGAAACGTCGGCGATGGGATCGCCATTTACGGCGACGATGTCCGCAAATTTCCCGGGCTCGAGCGTGCCGACACGATCGGACCAGCCCAGGAGATCAGCGGCGTTCACTGTGGCAGCCTGGATTGCAACGAGGGGCGGCAGTCCCATCTTCACCATTGTGGCGAACTCGCCAGCGTTCATTCCGTGCGGGTAAACGGCCGCATCCGTGCCGAAGGCGACTTTAACCCCTTCCTTAAATGCGTGTGAGAGATTCTGTTTCGCAATAGGCAGCACCATATTCATTTTGTCCGTCATGCTCTGCGTGAAACCGAGATGCTGGTAATTGGCCAACAGCCAATCCTCCAGAAAAACTGTGGGAACCAGATACGTGCCGCGCTGCTTCATGAGGGCGATGTCTTCGTCATTGATATAGCTGCCGTGTTCGATGGAGTCGACTCCGGCGAGGACTGCGTTTTTGATTCCGAGAGCGCCGTGCGCATGTGCAGCGACTCTGCGGCCAAGACCGTGCGCGGTGTCGACGATGGCCTTCATCTCTTCGGGGCTGAACTGCTCCAGAGCGGGGTTGTCGCCTTCTGAAAGCACGCCACCGGTAGCCATAAACTTGATGAGGTCCGCGCCGTACTTGATGTTCTCGCGCACCTTGGTCATGACGCCGTCTACTCCATTGGCCACGCCTTCGTCGGAGTAGTTGAATTGCGGCGCGAGGAAATTTTCGTCACCGTGGCCGCCTGTGATGCTAAGCGGAGGGCCAGAAGCGAGCATGCGCGGGCCAGGAACGTCGCCATCATTGATGGCATCACGGAGGGCGATATCCGCATATCCTCCCGCACCCACGTTGCGAACCGTTGTGAAACCAGCTTCCAGCGTGACGCGCGCATTGTGTGCACCGTACAGCGCGGAGCGAGGGTAGGAAGTGTGGAGGCCGCGCGGACCCGCTAACCACGGAACAAAATTCAGGTGGGTGTGGCAATCGATCAATCCTGGAAGCAGCGTGAGATTCGAGAGGTCGATGGTCTTGGTGCCAGCAGGCAGCTGTTTATTGATGTCAGCAGGCTTGCCTACAGCTTTGATCTTGCCGTCTTGAATCCAGATGAGCTGGTCGGACGCGTAGGTTCCGGTGCGCACGTCGAGGATTTTGCCCGCGTGGACAGCAACGGACGCTGGTGCGCTATGCTTTGGTTCCTGCGAGCGTGTCGCGCCAGCGGCTAAAACTAGAAAGCAAAACAAAATTACGAACCGCTTCATTCAATCCTCCCTATTGCGCCATTGCGCCCCTCGTTAAGGCCAGGACCAGAAACGCGCGCCGCGCATTGTATCTCCATCGGGAGGAAGCGCTCATGACAATTCACAAAGTTAATTCGTTGCATCGCCTAATTTGATTTTCCCTTGACACACGACGCAGCGACTGTATGATTATACAGTGCGTTGCATAATCACGCACAAGGTTGAATGAGCGTACAGAAACGATACCGGCAAGGACAGATTCTGAAGCTGCTCGCGGCTCACGCCGTGGCGAGCCAGGACGAACTGCGCCGCCACCTCGGGCATATCGGCATGCGCGTGACGCAGGCGACGCTCTCACGCGACTTGCGCGAATTGCGGCTGGTTAAGACCACCGAAGGCTATCGCCCCCTTTCCTCGGCGGCAGCGGAAGAATCCGCGCCACAGGCCACGCTGGCGCGGGCGCTGAAGGAATTTCTGCTCGACATTCGTCCGGCACAAAACATGCTCGTGCTGAAGACTCCTCCTGGCGGCGCACAGCCATTGGCCGCGGCGGTGGACTCCGAACGCTGGAAAGAAATTGCGGGCACACTCGCGGGCGACGACACGGTTCTTCTGATTACTCCTTCCCGAGGCGCTCGGGCGGCAGTGCAAAAGCGCGTGGAGGAATTGCTCCGATGAACGACCCGTTAGGGGTCGCCGTCGTCGGAGCTACGGGCTACGCGGGATACGAGCTGGCCCGGCTCCTTCTTCGGCACCCGAAAATCGACAAGCCGACATTCTATCTGCGCGACGGGAACGCCAACGTGCGCTGCCTGACGGAGCTCTACCCGCAACTGCGCGGCTGGGGTGAAGCGCCGTGCAAACCACTATCGGTCGCGGCAATTGCGAAGAGTGGCGCGGATGTGGCGTTTCTTTCGACGCCGCACGAAGCATCGCTGGAGCTCGTACCGGAGTTGCTCGCGGCAAATCCGAAACTGCGGATCGTGGATTTGAGCGGCGCGTTCCGTTTTCACGAGTCCGAGACGTTTGAGAGTTGGTACAAACTCGCGCCTGCTGCAAAAGAAATTCTTGAAGAAGCCGTGTATGGGCTTCCCGAACTGTATGCGAAGTCATTGCCGGAAGCCCGGCTGGTTGCCAATCCTGGGTGCTACCCGACCTCTGTGATTCTTGGACTGCGGCCGCTTATCGAAGCCGGCTGGATCGACACGGCGCGCGGGATCGTTTGCGATTGTAAATCGGGCGTAAGCGGCGCAGGAAAAGAGCCGAAGCGGGAGACGCATTTCGTTGAGGTGAACGAAAACTTTCGCGCGTATGGCTTGTTCACGCACCGACACACACCGGAAGTTGCGGAACACCTGGAGCTCGCGGAGCGAGATTTCGTTTTCACCACCCACTTGCTGCCGGTCGAGCGGGGGATTCTATCCACGTTGTATGTGTGGATGAAGCCGTCACGCAATGCGGAGGAGGTTGAAGAGCTCTACCAAACATTTTATGCAGAGCGGCCGATGGTGCGAGTGTTGCCGGCAGGGCGTTTGCCCGAGCTGCAACATGTGGCGCATACAAATTTTTGCGATGTAGGATTCGCGCTGGAATCAAAAGGTGAGCGGTTAGTGATTGTGTCGTGCCTCGACAACCTTGGAAAAGGTGCGGCGGGGCAGGCGGTACAAAACCTAAACGGGATGTTCGGATATCCCGAAACGGCGGGACTGATATGAGACTGTTGATAAAAGTTGCGGGCGCGCTGCTCGAGCGTGAAGACAACGTACAAGAAATTGCGCGGCAGATCGCAGAGCTCGCGCGCGCAGGCCACGAGATGCTGGTCGTACACGGTGGCGGGAAAATTTTTACGTCGACTCTGGCCCGCATGGGAATTGAAAGCCGCTTCGTGAACGGTTTGCGCGTGACAGATCGCGATACCCGCGACGTGGCAGTCATGGTTTTTGGCGGGCTACTCAATAAGCGGCTGGCCGGGGCGATTTCGCTCGCGGGTCAGCCGGCGGTTGGAATCTCCGCGTCCGATGCTGCGTGCTTTCTGGCTGAGCCGATGCAAATTGATGAAAACGAGGGGCGCCTGGGGTTTGTTGGTTACCTGACGGGCGTGAATCTCGATTTTCTGCGTGCGCAGTGGCGTGCCGGCGTTGTGCCTGTAGCTTCGTGCCTGGGACTGGCAGCAGATGGCGAAATTTACAACATCAACGCCGACCATATGGCTGCGGCAGCCGCCGAATTCATTCGCGCGGATCGGTTGATTTTTCTGACGGATGTAGCGGGTGTGCTCGATGGCGACAAAGTGCTACGCGCGCTGCGTGGCGGTGAAATCGAAGACATGATCCGGCGCAACAAAGTTTCGGGCGGGATGATTCTGAAGCTTGAAGCAGCGAAACGGGCGCTGTCGGCTGGCGTGACGGAAGTGCGAATTGTAGGTGGCACTGCACCGCGCGCTCTCTTGAATGCTGCGAATGCTGTGCACTGTTCGGGGACCCGCGTTCTGCCGGTGTTGAAGGCCTCGTCGGCAAAAGCCGCACAAGGAACGGCGCGTTAGAAATGGCTAAAACTAAAATAGCGGCGAAGGGCGGGTTATCGGCGTCGCGCGCGCGTGCAGATGAAGCGCGCCATTTGATGAATACCTATAAGCGACCGCCGATCGTATTCACGCGAGGCCGCGGCTGTCGCGTGTACGACTCGTCTGGGCGCGAGTATCTGGATTTTCTTGCCGGTATCGCGGTGAATGCGCTCGGACATGCGCATCCTCGGCTGGTGCGCACGATTCGGCGCGAAGCGGGGCGTGCGATTCACACGTCGAACCTATTTCACAATTCTTTTCAAGGGCCTCTCGCGAAAAAGCTTGCGAAGTGGTCAGGCCTCGACCGCGTTTTCTTCACAAATAGCGGGACAGAAGCCATTGACGGAGCTCTCAAGCTCGCGCGAGCGTATGCGAACGCAAAGGACAGCGCGGGCGGCAGTGGCATCGCCGCGAAGAAGACGCGGATTCTCGCGCTAGAGAATTCGTTTCACGGTCGCACGTTCGGCGCCGTCTCAATCACGTACCCGGCAAAATATCGCGAACCCTTTGCTCCGCTCGTTCCCGGAGCAGAATTCGTCAAATTCAACGATGTAGCCGATCTCGAGCGCAAGTTTGATGATTCGGTTTGCGCGCTCGTCGTGGAGACGATCCAAGGCGAAGGCGGAATTTTCCCAGTCAGCCAGGAATTCTGGCAGCGCGCGCGCGAACTCGCTACGCAGCACGATGCTGCGTTGATCGCCGACGAGATTCAGTGCGGCCTTGGCCGCACCGGCCGATACTTCGCATATCAGGCGCTCGGTTCGCTCCCCGATGTGGTCGCCGTAGCGAAACCGCTGGCAGGCGGGTTGCCGCTGGGCGGTTTTATCGCGAACGAGAAATTTGCGGCAGCGTTTACCCCAGGAATGCACGGCACCACCTTCGGAGGTGGCCCGCTTGTTTGTGCTGCAGCGCTCGAATTCCTCACCGTCGTAGAAGAAGAGGGGCTGCTGGAGAATATTCGCGAACGCGGCGCTGAACTCCGCGCAGGTATTGAAAAGCTTGCCGGCAAATTCGATTTCATCCGCGAAGTCCGCGGCGAGGGATTGATGCTGGGCGTTGACCTGTCCGTGGACGGCGCGCCCTTTATTGCGGAAGCACTGCGAAGCGGGCTGATCATGAATTGCACGCACGAGCATATTTTGCGGCTGCTTCCCGCCTTCATTATTAAACGGCGTGATGTGGCCGAGTTTCTCGTGAAATTCGAAGCAGTGCTGGCGCGAACAGCGAAGTCATTGGAGAAGTCTCGATCAAAAACACAAAAAACTGAAACGCATGCGCGGCCGATGACTGTGGCTGCAGCGAGGTAAAAATGAACGCAACCGCAACAACGCTAACACTCACAAACGATCTCCTGACCGGAATGGAGTGGGGTCCCGCGCAGGTGCGCGAACTCTTCCACCTGGCGGCGGACATCAAAGCGCGGCCGGATCGTTATCGCGGCGCGCTTGAAGGAAGATTTCTCGCGATGATTTTCGAAAAACCGTCGCTGCGCACCCGCGTGACGTTCGAGGTGGGAATCGCAAGCTTGGGCGGCGCGTCGGTGTTTCTTGACCACACGGCAACACGGCTTGGGGCGCGCGAATCCATTCGCGACGTAGCAAAGAACCTCGAGCGGATGGTTCACGGAATCGTCGCGCGCGTATTTTCACAGGAGTCGTTGGATGGCCTGGCGGAACACGGCCGCATTCCCGTGATCAACGCGCTTTCCGATCGCTTTCATCCGTGTCAGGCGCTGTCGGACTTTTTCACTCTCGAGGAACGCTTCGGCGGTCTGCGCGGCCTGAAATTTGCTTATGTTGGCGACGGCAACAATGTGTGCCATTCGCTGCTTACGATTGCGGCACGCGTCGGAGCGCACATTCGCGTGGCGACGCCGGCCGGGTACCAGCCAGACGCAGCGGTTGTAGCCGAAGCGAAACGAGTGGCGCGCGAGACCCGGGGAAAAATTGAAATCATTCATTCTGCCGAGGATGCAGTCTCAGACGCGCAGGCGATTTATACAGACGTGTGGGCGAGCATGGGACAAGAAGAAGAATCGGCGGCACGCGAACTCGCGTTTGCCGGTTACCAGGTGAATGAAGGTTTATTGTCGCAGGCCGCTCCGGACGCCGTCTTCATGCATTGCCTGCCGGCACATCGTGGTTCAGAGGTCACAGAAGGCGTAATCGATTCGGAACGCTCAATCGTGTTCGATCAATCAGAAAACAGGCTGCACGTGCAGAAAGCGATTTTGCTCACTCTGCTGAATTAACAAATTCGCGGTCGCAACCGCGCGAGGAGAAAGAATTGCCGAAAAAAGTTGCGTTGGCGTATTCCGGAGGGCTCGATACCTCCATCATTATTCCTTGGCTGAAGGAAACGTACGGCTGCGAAGTGATCGCCATGATCGGCGATCTGGGCCAGCGCGAGGATTTGGAAGGTGCGCGCAAAAAAGCGCTCGCAACCGGTGCAAGCGCAGCATTCGTGGAAGATTTGCGCGAAGAATTCATAACCAGATTTATCTGGCCGACATTGCGTGCGGGTGCTGTATACGAGCACAAGTACCTGCTCGGAACGTCCTTCGCGAGACCATTGCTCGCGCAGCGCCAGGTGGAATTGGCAAAAAAGTTGGGTGCCGACGCGTTGGCGCACGGCTGCACGGGGAAAGGCAACGACCAGGTTCGCTTTGAGCTTGCGGCCAAGGCCCTCGCACCGGAATTGAAAATCATCGCACCGTGGCGCGAATGGAAAATCAACTCGCGTGAAGACGCCATCGCCTACGCTCGCGAGCACAGTGTTCCCGTGGAGCAAACGACCAAGAATATTTATAGCCGAGATCGCAACATCTGGCACTTGAGCCACGAAGGCGGAGTGCTCGAAGATCCGGCGAACGCGCCAGAAGAATCGATGTGGCAATGGGTAGTTTCGCCGGCCAAGGCTCCCGACCACCCAACGACAGTGGAAATCAGTTTCGACGCCGGAGTTCCGGTTTTCGTGAACGGCAAGAAGCTCGGTGCGGTCGCGCTGATCGAGCAATTGAATGAGATCGCGGCGGCGAATGGCGTGGGACGAATGGAGATGGTCGAAAACAGGCTCGTAGGAATCAAGTCGCGGGGAGCATACGAAACGCCGGGCGGCACTCTTCTGATCGCTGCGCACCGCGAGCTCGAGTCGCTTTGCCTCGATCGCGAGACGGCGCACTATCAGCAGATGCTCGCCTTACGCTACGCCGAAATGGTCTATTACGGAATGTGGTTCACGCCTTTGCGTGAATCGCTTGACGCCTTCTTCGCGAAATCGCAGGAACGTGTAACCGGTAGCGTGGCCTTGACGCTTTTCAAGGGCAATCTGAGCGTGGCGTCGCGGCGTTCGCCATTCTCGCTGTATCGCACGAACCTGGCGAGTTTCACGATGACCGGCTATAACCCGAAAGATGCGGAAGGCTTCATCAACCTCTTCGCGCTGCCGATAACCGTGCCGCAAGAAGCGGAGATTCACCGCAAAGCCGAGGCTGGATGAGCAGCGCAGGCGAGCAGAAAAAAGAACAGAAGATGTGGGGCGGCCGCTTCGAGCGCGGGCCGGACGCTTCTTTTTACGAGTTTGAGCGTTCGTGGCAGTTCGACCGTCGGCTGCTGCCGCAAGAGCTTGCGCTTGACCGCGCGTGGGCCCGCGCGATCGCAGCAGCCGGTATTCTGAATGATGAAGAATGTGCGCAAATCGTCCGCGCGCTCGACGATATCGAGAGCCGTGCAAAATCTGAACCTGCGTGGCTTGACGCTTCGAAGGCGGAAGATGTGCACCATTTTGCCGAAAGCGCGCTCATCGAAAAGCTGGGCCCGCTCGGAGCGAAGTTGCACACCGGCCGCAGTCGCAACGAAATGGTTGCAACTGAGTTCCGTATGTACGTGAAAGATGCCGCTCTCGAAATTCAGCAGGCGATCACGGTTCTCGCTCGCGCTACGGCTGGGCAAGCTGAAAAGAATCTGGGCGTGCCAATGCCGGGCACTACGCACATGCAGCACGCGCAACCGCTTCTCCTCTCGCACTGGCTGCTCGCCCACGGCGAAGCGTTCCTTCGCGATGCAGAGCGCCTCAAAAATGCCGCAGTGCGCGCGAACTTGTGTCCACTTGGATCGGGGGCGCTAGCTGGCTGCGCGTTTCCACTCGACCGAAAAGCGCTAGCTCGTGACTTGGGATTCTCGGGCATAACCGCCAACAGCTTAGACGCGGTAAGCGATCGCGATTTCGCGCTGGAATTTCTCTTCGCGATCAGCACGCTGGCCATGCACCTCTCGCGCTTGGCTGAGGACATGGTGCTTTTTGCCACGCCCGAATTTGGCTTCATTGAGTTACCCGATGAGTTTTCGACCGGAAGCAGCCTGATGCCTCAAAAGAAAAACCCCGACGCGTGGGAGCTCATTCGCGGGAAAACAGGGCGGATTTACGGCTCATTATTCGCATTGCTCACAACGTGCAAAGGACTGCCTTCGAGTTATCAACGCGACCTGCAGGAAGATAAAGAAACGATTTTTGCAGCGCACGATCAGACACTGGCCATGACGCAGATCGCCGCACGTACGCTCGCGGCCACGAAATTCAACGAAACGCGTCTACGCGAAGCCGCACAGGATCCGGCACTTGTCGCGACCGAATTGGCGGATTACCTTGTGGCGTTTGGCGTTCCGTTTCGCGAGGCACATGAGGTGGTGGGCAAAGTGCTGCGCGCGGCGGAGCATGAAGGCAAATCGATTCGCGAGATGCCGATCGAAAGACTGAAGGAATTTTCTCCGGCGTTCGGCCGCGATTTATCAACCGTGCTCACGCTGGAGTCGGCGCTCGCACGCCGAGCAGTGGCCGGAGGAACCGCGCCGGCAGCAGTTCGCGCCGCCCTCGGCGAATTCAAGGCGCGGCTTGAGAAAATCGAGGACGGCCAATGAAGGCGCGACGAGCCAGATCTTCAGACGCCCGCGCGATCTTTGAATTGATCGCCGGGTACGCCCAGCAAGGGTTGCTGCTGCCTCGCGCTGAAGATGAAATTCAGAAAAATATAAGCCATTTCCTTGTGCACGAGGATAAAAAGCGTGTCGTGAGTTGCGTGGCCCTTGAATGCTACGACACAGATCTAGCGGAAATCCGCTCGCTCGCGGTCAATCCGGAGCTTCGCGGGCGGCGCGCTGGCACGAAGTTGCTGGAGTTTGCGCTCGCAGAAGCGCGACGTTGCGGGATCGCACGCGTTTTCGCTGTAACGCATGCGCCGGAATTCTTTGTGCGCCAGGGATTTGAGCCCACGTCGCGACACGCACTGACGAAAAAAGTAGAACGGGATTGCCGCGGGTGCCCGAAGCGGCGTTCCTGCCAGTTGGTTGCGGTGATCGCGACCGTGATTCCCGAACACGTCGCCCTGCCGATTCTCGCTAATTCGGCCACTCCCATTTCGGCAGCATGACTCTCTCCGTAGCATCGTCGCAAATTCCCCGCGGTTTCTCGTTTTCCTCCACCGCCTGTGGATTGAAGAAATCGGGGCTCGATCTCGGGCTTCTGGTGAGCGAAACCCCAGCGGTGGCCGCCGCGATGTTCACGACCAATCGCGTGCAGGCTGCCCCGGTTCGTCTGTCGCAAAGCCATCTGCGGCGGTCGCGCAGAAACATGCGAGCGGTTGTCGTCAATTCCGGCAACGCGAATTGCTGCACCGGCTCGGATGGATACGCGGCTTCGAAAGTGACTTCTCTGAAAGTGTCGCAGGAGTTGGCGGCGCTCGATCCTTCGCAGGTTCTGGTGTGCTCAACCGGAGTGATTGGCCTGCCGCTGCGCGTCGAGAAGATCCTGAAGGCGGTGCCAGACTTGGTCCGCGCGCGAAGCGGTAAAGCTGAAGCCTTCGCGCAATTCACGCGGGCGATCATGACCACCGATACTCGTCCCAAGTGGGCGGCGGCCACCTGTAGTATCGGCGGAAAAAATGTGCGGATTCTCGGCTGCTGCAAGGGCGCAGGGATGATTCAGCCGAACATGGCCACGATGCTGGCCTTCCTTGCGACGGACGCCGCGATGTCGCCGTCGCTGCTTTCGCGGGCGCTAGGTAGCGCTGTTACAGGCACGTTCAATGCGATCACGGTGGATGGCGACACCTCAACGAACGATACAGTAGCAATTCTTGCAAACGGCGAAAGCGGCACGCGAAGGATCACGAGCGATAACGCCGATTTCAAAACCTTCTGCGCCGCGCTAGAAAAGGTCTGTCGCACACTCGCACTAAAAATCGTCGAAGATGGCGAGGGCGCTCAACGCGTCATCGAAATCGAAGTGCGAGGAGCGCCGTCAGATCGCGCCGCCACTCAAATCGCGCGCACGATCGCAAACTCGCCCCTCGTAAAAACGGCTCTAGCCGGCGCCGATCCCAATTGGGGCCGTATCCTCGCGGCAGCAGGACGGGCCGGCATACCGTTCGACTTCGAGCTCGTTGACATCAAGCTCGCGGGAATTCTCGTCTGTCGTCGAGGCGGAGAGCATTCATTTTCTGAGCGTGTGGCGCACAAAAAGATGCTCGCGAAATACGTGCCTATCATCGTAGATATGCACTCCGGCAAGGGTACCGCGCGCGTGTGGACCTGCGATTTTACCGGCGAGTACGTCAACATCAATGCGAGCTACCGAACGTAGCTCGTTAAGCTAGCGCTCCCAATTCCAGTCCGCATACGTCTCGCGCAGCTTCAGCTTCAGCAGCTTGCCAATCGACGTCCGCGGAAGCTCGTCACTAAAAACAAAGGCATCCGGAAGCTGCCACTTGGCAAATTTTGCAGCGAGAAATTCGCGCAATTCTTCCGGCGTCACTTGCGCGCCCTCCTTCATCACCACGACTGCAAGCGGCCGCTCCTGCCATTTTGGATGCGCAACACCAATCACAGCCGCATCGCGCACGCTCGGATGTCCCATCAACTCGTTTTCTAAGTCTACCGAGCTGATCCACTCGCCGCCTGATTTAATGAGATCTTTGCTGCGATCCACAATTTTGACGTAGCCCTCGGAATCAATCGTCGCGATGTCCCCCGTCTTGAACCAGCCGTCGCGGGTCCAGCGATCCGCGGTCTCCGGCGCTTCAAAATAACTCGCTGCCACCCACGGCCCGCGAATTTCGAGTTCGCCAAACGTCACTCCGTCGCGAGGCGCTTCGCCCTCCAGCCGCATCACGCGGACTTCGACAAACGGCGCCGGCAATCCTTGCTTCGCGCGAATCTTGTACTTTTCGTCCTCGGAGCCATGAGCCAGTGTGGACTTGAGAGTACCGGTGGTCGCAAACGGAGTTGTTTCCGTCATGCCCCAGAGATGCGTGATGCGGAAGCCAAATTTGTCCATGCGCCGAAGCAGCGTTTCCGGCACGGCCGATCCGCCGCACGTGATGCGGACGGGATGATTGATCTTCCAGCGCCCCGGGTCCTTTTCAAGCGCCAAAAGCACACCGAACCACACGGTGGGCACAGCCGTCGCGATCGTGACTTTTTCCTGTTCGATCAAATCGAGCAGGCTTTCAGCATCGAGGTGAGGCCCGGGGAAGACAAGCTTCGCGCCGACCATCGTCGCGGTAAACGGAACGCCCCACGCATTTGCGTGAAACATCGAGGACGCAGGAAGCACTACCTCCTTGTGGCTTATTGCGAATGCATCTTCCAGGCACTGCGCAAAGCTGTGGAGCACAAGCGCGCGATGCGAATAGACCACTCCTTTCGATTTGCCCGTCGTACCGGACGTGAAACACATCGCCGCCGCTTCATTCTCGTCAAGCACTGGATATTCAAAGGTATCGTCGGCCGCGCTGAGCAAATCTTCATAGTTTTCGTACTGTCGCGGAACCGGTTGGCCGCTGAACGGTACAACAAACACGCGCTCAAAATGAACCTGAGAGCGGATCGATTCGTAGATGGGAAGGAGAACGTCGTCAACGATCAGATAGCGATCGCGAGCGTGGTTAGCGATGTAAGCTAGCTCGTTGGCGTGCAGCCGAAGATTCAGCGTGTGGAGCACGCCACCCGAAGCCGGTATGCCGAGGTATGCTTCGAGATGCGACGAATGATTCCACATCAGAGTGGCGACCCGGTCGCCTCGTGCAAGTCCGGCCAACTCCAGCGCGCGAGCCAAGCGTCGAGCGCGTCGATAGATCGCGCCATAGTTCGTGCGTGCGATCGTGCGGTCGGGCCTCCGCGAAACGATTTCCACTTGTCCGTAAAGTTTTCCCGCACGCTCGAGAATCGGCACGAGCGTGAGCGGAAAGTCCATCATAGTTCCAAGCATGGAAATCTCCGGAGAGCTTGAGCGCATCGTACCACCGATTTGCCCTGGGGTCGGCTGTCGACGCCTTTTGAGGAACCGAACAAGGAAGTAATTCTGGCTCGCTCCGGACCTTTTTGTCGTTGGAGTCGTTTCGACCGACGCGGTGGTTGACTGCGGGGGGTAGTTGCCGCAAGATGCTCGTGCGTTCCCGGGGATAGCCTTGCCGGTCTGTGG
This sequence comes from uncultured Acidobacteriota bacterium, assembly GCA_963721825.1. Lineage (GTDB taxonomy): Bacteria > Acidobacteriota > Terriglobia > Acidiferrales > UBA7541 > Palsa-295. The sequence continues at coordinate 68,379 of CAVRLE010000014.1, forward strand.
AAAGGCTGCTTTTTATGGCCTGGACATGAGCAAGGTCTGCATTCCTCAGTTGCGCTGATGTGTCCCATGCTGGCGGGGACCAGGAGAACGGCCGTGAAGAAATTGTACGTTGGGAACCTCTCGTTTAAGGCAACAGAAGAGCAGGTGCAAGCGCTGTTTGCTGAAATCGGCGTGCAACCGGATTCGCTGACGCTGCTCCGTGACCGTTTTACAGGACAGCCGCGCGGCTTCGGTTTCGCTGAAATTCACGACGACGGCGCAGCGGAGAAGGCGATTGCAGCTCTCAACGGCAAAGACTTTCTTGGCCGCGCGCTGGTGGTGAATGAAGCTCGTCCCCAAAGAGAAGGCGGTGGTGGCGGCGGCGGTGGCGGGCGAGGCGGGGATCGCGGCGGACACGGTGGTGGGGGCGGTGGACGAGGCGGTGGCGGTGGACGCGGTGGCCACGGGGGTGGCGGACGCGGCGGGGATCGCGGCGGTTACGGCGGACGCGACCGCTAGATTTTCCTCAGTTGATTCGCTCTAAAATTTGTGAGCGCAGAAAATTCGCGCGCATCGAACAGGCGCAGAGGAATATGTATGCGCAGATGCGGCGTCCCTGAGATCAAGCAATCGCAGTGCGCTCCCGCTTCGCCTTCGCGGTACGAGGCTTGGGCGGAACCACTTCAACTTTCCCGCCGCGGTAGTAGAAACGCTCCACGGTAGTTTCGTGCACGCCTTGCGCAACCAACGCGCGAACATCCAGCTTCGATTCCGCTTCATCGAGTTCCTCCGCGCTGGCGTAGAGCGCCGGAGTTCGCGGCATGAAGACGGGGCAACAATCGTGGAAGGGCTCGGAGGAAGTCTCGTACGTGCCGATCTTGCGCGCCGTGGCGAGAATTTCCATCTTGTCGGTGCCAATCAGCGGCCGGAACACGGGCATCCGCGCGGCTGCTTCGACGGCGATCAGATTTCGAAGCGTTTGCGACGCAACCTGACCAAGGCTGTCACCCGTAACGAGCGCCAGCGAGCGAGCGCCCTTCGCCAAAGCCTGCGCAATCCGCAACATCATCCGCCGATACAGCAGCACGCGGTAGTCTTCAGGCGCATATCGAACGATCTCTCGCTGAATCGCTTCGAACGGGACGCGATAGAGTTTCGCGTGAAACTGGTACGGAACGAGCCGGCGTACAAGTTCGCCCGCAACGTGAAGAGAAGATTCGCCCGGACGCGCTCCGGTACCGTAGAAGTGCGCGAAGCTCAAATGCGCGCCGCGCTTCATCATCTGATATGCCGCAACTGCAGAATCGTAACCGCCCGAAAGCAAGCACATCATCCGCCCAGCCGTATTGGCAGGCAGTCCGCCCGTTCCGGGAATTCTTCGAGCGTAAACGAGCGCTGGGCCGGGCGTGATTTCCACGTAGCAGGTCAGCTCCGGATCGGTAAGCTTGACGCGCACGTCGCGCCCGCGCTCGCGAAACCGATCGAGCAGGTAGCGGCCAATCGTCGCATCGATTTCCATGGAGGTGTGAGGGAATGACTTGTCGCTGCGTTTAGCCCTGACAGCGAAATTTGCAAATTGCAGGGGCTCAACTTCGTCCCAAGCTGCTCGACATAGTGCTTCCAAACTGCGCTCGACGGGTTTTGCCACTGCGTAGAATGCGATTCCGAGAACCCGGCTGACTCGCGACGTCGCTTCTTCGAGCGAGGCGCCGTCACCTAGACGCACGATAAAGCGATCGCCCGGTTGCTCGATTCTGCGAACGGGGACTCCTTCAAGTGCCTTGCGAAGCGCCGTGAACAGCTTACCCAGAAAAAATCGGCGGTTGCGGCCTTTGAGCCACAATTCGTGGTAATGAACGACGATGACCGGATTGCTCATTATTTAAACTTTTGCCGTAGAGCAGCGCACGAGTAACATTCCAGAGACAGATTTCACCTGCCTTTTGAGCGTTTCACGAAGTATAGCAGCGATTTTCATAGGGTCTAGCATCGCACCAAATCAAGCAGCTTGTTGAGTGGAGTACGGGGAATCCCTGATGGCGTCCTTGCGCCTAAAAAGTGATAACTTCCTGGATACAATTCGTGTTGACGCGAGACTTTCCACTACATGCGGGGTTAATATCGGCAGCGCTCCTGTCCCCGGAGCGAATACTCGGGCCTGTTGAAAATGGGAAGCGACCGAAGGCGCAGGTGATGCATCCATATCTCTGAACCCGGGGCGTTCGGGAGGAACTTCATGTGGAATCGTAGAGATTGGGACGACTTCTTTGACATCGTGAGAAAGCGCTGGCACACCCACCGGCCACCGCGGCCGCTGGATCGTTCGGGCCGTCGTCTGACGCCCGCAGAAGGATATAGCCTTGCTGAGCTTGACGATGCCGGCATGAGCATCGAGCAGGCCGAAATCCTAGGACTCCCAGTAGATGCAGGCCGCGTGGGTTCCTATGGACCGAACGTCTCGTCGTTGCGTGAGTTCCTTCGCGCTACTCGTTCGCGCATCTAAAGCACTAGCGCGTACTAGCATTCATAATCCCCGGAGCTGCGATACAGTTTCGGGGATTTTCTCTTTTCGCTGGATTGTCGTTTAGTTCTGCCGGGAACTGAATCGAGTCATCAGGAATGAGGTAGACCCTGCAACGAGGCCACCGCCAATAACGATGACCTCCCAAGCAATTCCTGCCGCGACTGATAGAACCGCAGACGCTCCAAATGGCCGTAGCAGAGCAGCAAGTGCCGCTTCGCGCAAACCGATTCCTCCTTGGGTGAGCGGAATTGCCGCCGAAAGCTTCGCCAGGGGCCAGGCAAACAACCATATTCGAAATCCTAAGTGCAATCCGCATGCCTCCGCCAGAATCGTATTCAAAACGATGAATACGATCTGCGCCGATAGAGCGAGGACGAGCGCGGTGAGTATCGCGCCCGGGCGTCGTGTCATGGAACGAACTGCGATTCTCACCCGCACGAATCTTCGCCGCATACGATAGGAAAATCGATGCGCTGGGAGAAACGCAGCTATGGCCGCCGCCATCACGATTCCGGCCAGCCCAATCCCAGCGAGTGCGAGAAAAATCCTCCGGTCCTTCGGATCGAGCGAGCCAGGCACAAGTAACGCACCGGCGGCAGCTAAAAGCCCCAGCGCCGCCAGATCAACGCATCGGTCAACCAAACTGCCAAGTAGAACTCCCGCTTTGCTGCGGCCAATGCGCATGGCCATGCCGGCGCGAACAAGGTCCCCGCCGATCAGCGACGGGAGAAACAGCGAGCCAAAAAGTCCCGCAAAATAACAGCGTGCGGCCTGTATCCACGTCATGCGGGAACCAGCCACCGCCACCATGAGCCGCCACTTCGTCACTCCGATGCAGTGCGTTGTCAGATAACCGATGATCACGAAAATCCACAAATATGTCGGGAGCGTTCCGAGTGTGTGCAAGATCCGTCGGCCTGAAAGAAAACGGAATAGCAGGAAAAGAACCAAGGCGCTGCCGCCATAATGCAAGAGCGCCTGAAGCGCGGCCCGCATCCAAGTTTTTCCGGAGGTTCGCGTGTCAGATGGAGATTTCACGGGAAGTGGTCGGCACATTATGCGGTGCGGCGGTTCACGCCACAAGCTCTGGAAATGCGGTTGCAGCCGAGGGAATAACCCATTAACGTAGTCCACTCGTTTTCGTATTGCGCGATCTGACTGGGAGAACTTCGGAGCTGTCCTGAAGTCGTTCATCCCGATTCGAGGCCAAGTTGAAGAAGAAAATTCGTGTGTTGCAGTACGGTGTCGGACCAATTGGTGCTTCGATCGTCCGGCTGATGCGCCAGAAAGCGGCGCTCGAAATTGTCGGCGCAATCGATAAGGATCCCGCCAAAGCAGGGCGCGATCTGGGCGAAGTCGTGGGCGCTACGGATGCTCCATGGGGCGTGACCATTGCCGCCGACTCCGCCCAGCTACTCGCAAAACCGGTAGACGTGGTGATCCACTCGACTTCTTCGTATTTACCGAGTGTGGTGGAGCAACTGCTCGAATGCCTCGGTGCAGGCTGCTGCGTTGTTTCCACATGCGAGGAACTTGCCTATCCCTATCGCAAGCATCCCGATCTTTCCGCACAACTTGACGCCGCTGCAAAAGAAGAAGGCGTCGCTTTGGTGGGCGCGGGCGTGAATCCCGGGTTCGTGATGGACAAGCTCGTTCTTACGTTGAGCTCCGTTTCGCAGCGCGTCGAATGGGCTAAAGCGGTACGCATCGTTGACGCATCGAAGCGCCGGCTGCCGTTGCAAAAGAAAATTGGCGCCGGAATGACCCCCGAAGAATTTCGCGCCCAGGTGAGCGCCGGCGTTATCAAGCATCACGGCCTGCCGGAATCTATCGCGATGGTAGCCGATGGCTTGGGGTTCGAGCTCGATGATATTTCAGAAACGATTGAGCCGGTGATCGCAGAAGAATCGGTAAAAACCGAATTCCTGGAAGTTGCACCCGGCGAGGTGGCCGGCGTGCATCAAATCGCGCGTGGAACGGACGGCGGGAAAGAGAAAATCTACATGGAGCTCAAGATGTTTGTGGGTGCGAAAGACCCAGCCGATTGGATCGAGCTCAAAGGCGAGCCGAATCTGGCGCTGACAATTCCCGGGGGTACGCATGGCGACGTGGCCACCGCCGCGGTGGTCGTCAACGCGATTCCTTCTATCCTCGCCGCGCAATCCGGTCTGCGCACCGCTCGCGATCTGCCACTCAGCTTTTTCCCTCCGGTTTCCCCGCCGTAGTTGCCGCCAGCCCCGATTTATTCCAGAATCGTGCCACCGCGGCATAATCCGGGTCGTCCTTCGATGTATCCTTCACAGCGCTATAAGTGGCGAACGCAGCGGTGGCGGCAGGCAAATCGAGCCCTTCTTTCCTGGCTAGTTCGAGGGCGAGACGGATATCCTTGTGCATCAGGCGTAACGGAAAGCTCGCCGGATACTCGTTCTTCAACATAGTCGGCGCCTTCACATCCAACACTCCCGCGCGCGCCATGCTCGACTGCATCACTTCCACCAGTTTCTCACCGGCAATGCCTGCCCTCGTAACCAGCGCCAGGGCTTCGGCCAACGCTTCCACTTCGAGCGCAAGGATCAAATTCATGGCGAGCTTCACGGTCTGCCCCGCGCCATTTGGGCCCAGCAGAAAGAATTTTTTGCCCATCACTTCGAAAATCGGCTTTACGCGCTCGAACACCTCCGGCTTTCCGCCGATCATGAAAACCAGCTCGCCCTTCTTCGCTCCCCAGTCCCCTCCCGTTACCGGCGCGTCCATATAATCCGCGCCCTTTTCGGCGCAAGCGGCGGCGGCACGTCGCGCGAGTTCGGGAGAAACGGTGCTCGAATCTATGTACGTGCTGCCGCGACGCAACCCTGCCAGCGCGCCATCCGGGCCCCATAAAATCTCCTCGACTGCAGGCGGGTCGCTCACGATCGAAATCAGCACATCCACCTGTGCCGCCGTTTCGCGAGGATTCACGCCAAATTTCGCGCCTTCTCTCACTAGTTCATTCGCTCGATCCTTCGTTCGGTTCCAAACGACCAAGGGAAAGCCCGCCTTCAGCAGGTTGCCCGCCATCGGCATTCCCATCAGCCCCAATCCGATAAATCCGACCGTCGGTTTCATTTGTCCCCCTCATTGACATCGCAATATCAATATATGCGTGGCGCAGCGCGGAATCGTCAAGAAAGTTTCAACGACGCGGGCTGGCCAGAAGAAAACCTCGGGAGGGTCTAACGGCGGGCTTGCGGTGGTACGGGGTGAACAGTGATTGTCTCATCAGGATTTCGTGGCACCTCGGCAAGGCGTATTACGTACTCGTAGGGAATCTCCACGCGCATCGTTTTTTTTCTTTCCCCTTGCAGAAGATGTTCTTCAATCACGATGCACCTGCCCGTGTCGGCCACAAGCGTCCCCACGGATTTCTGATGAATATCCGCGACGCGATATCTGGCTTCCACACGCTTTCCCATAAATGAAACATAGCGGCTCATCGAATAACCATTTCAGCTTGTGCTTGTGCGAAGGGTCAATGGTACGGCAGTTTACTATACGTGCAACTTAAACTGTACCGAAGATAAACTGGGAAGTTTTGGCCGGTTAGTGAGGGAGGTGATGCGAAGGAGCAGCCACCTCATGTTGGACGGATGGTGCTTCGATGCTTCGGAGCTGTAAGTCGGCGGTGAGCGCCAGCACGATCGGAGCAACAATGCTGAGGGCGAAATAACTGAAAACAACGGGTAGTACCCAGGCCAGCGCCCACGAATCATTCGCGTAGTGTTTCGAAGCGGCCCACCACACCGCGACAGCCGCGATTAGCCCTGCAAAAACCGAGAGATACCGGCTCAGCAACGAAATCTCGAGCGGCTTGGCGCAGTTCGGGCAGACCAGATCGTTCGAATACGCAAGCACTTTGCCCACAGGAACGCTTTGCAGGCAATCAGGACAAACGCGAGCTGCCACAAGCACCTCCAGGATTCAACTGCAACATACGCTACCCTCGTCGCGCAGAACAGATCCAGCTAGATCAGCGAAAATTCCACGCGGTGCCGCATCGGATCGATTCGTTCCGCCCTCACGCGCACGCGATCGCCGAGGCGGAAAATTCGTTGCGTTTTGGTCCCTCGCGACCCGCCGCGGTAAGGCTCCGCGACAATCACGTGATCTCGTTCGCGAAATGTGCAGCGCATCCCGGTAACTTCTTCCAGCCGATCGATACTCACCAGCCCTTCGACGAAAATTTCAACCAACTCCACAAAAAATCCAAACTTTTGCACGGAGATAATCAGCGCCTCATACTCTTCGCCGAGATGGCCCTCCATGAATTGAGCCGTCTTCCATTCCATCAGTTCGCGCTCCGCTGCTTCAGCGCGGCGCTCGGCTTCCGAGCTTTCCGAGGCGATCTCCTCCAATTCGACACGGCGATACGGGCCGAGCATTGCAACACTCTCAACTTCTTTCCCCGGCTTCGGGTCAGAGATCTTCGCGCGCATGGGCTTCACGTCTGGATTCGCGAGTGCCCATTTCAGTGCGCGATGAACGATCAGGTCCGGATAGCGCCGGATCGGCGAGGTAAAGTGCGTGTACTCCTTAGTCGCCAGCGCGAAATGCCCGAGCACTTCGACGGCGTAGCGCGCCTGCTTCAATGAACGCAGCATCAAATAGGAAAGAATCCGCTCCTCAGGCTTCCCCGCAATTTTTTCTGTTAGCCGCTGGTAGTGCTGCGGTCGAATATCCACTTCCTCGGCGCCTGGCACCGTGACGCTCATCGGACGCGTCCGTCCTCGACTCGCGTCGCGCCCTCCTCGCCCCCGAGCAGCCGGCTGCGCCCGCCCATGACGAACCGCGATGCGGCGCTCCGTAAGATCTTCCACTCCCAGCGAGTAGCCGAACGCATGCGCCAACTCCTCGAACTCGATCACCTTCTTCGGATCCGGCTTTTCGTGCACGCGATGCAGCGACGCAATACCGCGCTCTTCGAGATATTGGGCCACAGCCTCGTTCGCCGCGAGCATGAACTCCTCGATGATTCGGTGCGCGATGTTACGCACGCTGCGGACAATGCTGAGCATCCTCCCCTGGTCGTCGAACTCGATGATCGGTTCGGGAAGATCGAAGTCAATCGACCCGCGCGTAACGCGTTTCTTGTTCAACAGCAGCGCCAGTTTCTTCATACGCCTGAAATTCCCGACGAGCGGCGCGTAGCGCTCGGTCATTTCCGCATCATCTTCGAGAATTTTGTGCACGTTGGTATATGTCATCCGCTCCGCGGAGCGAATCACGCCCGGAGTGAATTCGGCGCGCACCGTGTTTCCGCTCGCGTCGATTTCCATAATCGCGCTCATTACGAGCCGGTCTACTTTTGGATTAAGCGAGCAGATCCCGTTCGAAAGCTCCTCGGGCAGCATCGGTACGGCGCGATTCGGAAAATACACCGACGTCCCGCGCAGGTGCGCCTCACGATCGAGCGGCGAATTGCGTTCCACATAATGCGCCACGTCCGCAATGTGCACTTGCAGCTCATAGTGCCCGCTCGGCAATTCGGTCACATGAACCGCATCGTCAAAATCACGCGCGGTCTCCCCATCGATCGTCACGATCGGAAGATCACGGAAGTCGCGCCGGCCTCGCAGATCTGTCTCGGAAACCCGCTGCGGCTCAGACTTCGCTTCCGTCACTACTTCGGCAGGGAAAATGTGCGGCAGATGATGCTTCCGGATAATGACCTCGACGTCGACACCGATGTCACCCGGCCGGCCGAGAATTTCAATCACGCGGCCGGCCGGCGCAAGGCCGCCCTTCGGATAGCGCGTAATCTCTACGTTCACCGCCGCGCCATCCAGCTCCGGCAGCCGCAATCGTCGATGGCTGGCCACACCGCTGCCCGCTTGCGTCGAGTCCACTTTCTCGCGCAAATCCGGAGTCAATTCGTCGCCCGGCGGAATTGTCACCTCGTGCTGAATTCGCGTGTCGTACGGAAACACAACGTTTCCGTGGGGACCGTAGCGGAAAAGACCGACGACCGTCGGATTCTCGCGCTCGAGAACCTGCACGATGCGACCTTCTGCGCGGCCATCCGCTTTTCGTCTCTCGACGCGCGCCAGCACACGATCACCATGCATTGCGTCCGCCATGCCATCGCGCCCGATGAAGAGATCGCCTTCGACGCGAGGAATCGGCTTATCTGGCACCAAAAAACCGTATCCATCGCGGTGCGCCACCATTCGTCCGGAAACCAAATTCGGATCGGCACTTTTACGGGCCGCGTCTGCCCCGCCAGCTGACGCGGGGCCCGCATCTGGAAGCTTCTGGCCTCCTGTTGCCGCGGACTTCTTTCCTTTTGCGGCGGCACGTGACGACTGCTTGCTCTCCGCCAGCCGATATTGGCCCCCGCGAATTTCTTCCACATCACCCCGGCTCTTCAAATATTGAATGATTCGAGGCAAAAACCTGCGCCCGTGATGTTGCAACTCCATGCCGTGCGCTATCTGCCGGATGCTCTCTGGCTGCGAGATAGACGATAGGTAAGAAATCACTTGCTCTTCGCTAACGTGGCTCGGATGTGGTTCCTTCTCCGAGTCCTTGGTGCCTTTATATTTTCGAGGATGCTTCATAATTGGCGAGAAGTGCCACGCACAGGCTAGCGGAATTCAAGCTGGCTGGCAAAGAGTGTTAGCGACGCATGGACGCGCAACATCCTCACGGTTTGTTCTGGCGATAGTCCTTCGCCGTTAAGCCTGCGCCGCTAATCCTGAGATTGACGCGCGATCGGTAGGTCGACAATTCCAATCCTGCCATCCGGCTGCCGCTCGAGAGCTGGCGCATAAGCTCCCAACAATTCACGCCGCCACCAGTCGCCCGTTTCGCGCTTCGTCTTGTCGTCTGTAAACCAGTATTGATAGATGACCGCGCGAACCGCGATGGGCTGCGGCCCTCCAGCAAACGGATTGCCGGCGAACAAGTGAAGCACATCAGCATCGTTTTGAAGCAACCGTTCCTCCGCCCACAACACGAATCGATTCTCGCGCCAGCCGCCCAGCGACGCGAACCACAGATTCCAATCGAAGCGTGGCTGATACGGCGCGTAAATCCCCGGCGCCTTCTTCAGATCTTGCGGCTTGTAACGGAACGGATATGGAATCCACGTTTTTCCATCGCTCGATCCTTGAAATTCAATTTCGAGGCGCTCGGGCGTCATTACCGCGAATAAGCCGTAGCGATTCGCAATGCGAAATGGTTCCAGCGCCGATACAGGCGACATCGGCAGAGGCAGCGTCGGCAGAAACATCCAGACAAGCTGCGCCGTCGTTGCATAAGAGACGACGCCCAGGAAAGCTCCGGCGATCGCCATTCGAAGAGGACGGAGCCGCTCATGCCAAACCCGGCGCCAGCTGACGCCTTTCTCGACTGACCCAGTGACCGGTTCACTTCGAGCTCCGACCATTACCGTCGCGTTGAAAACGTCTCGCACTTTCTGTGGCAAGATCCATTCAATGAACCGGTCATCAAGCAGCAGGAATCCCAGTGAGAGGACAAGGTAATTCAAGAACGTGTAGTTCGCCGTCAAAATGATTACGAGTTCAAATGGCGTGACAATGCAAAAACAGATAATCCGGAATCGGCGCGGCAGAAAAAGCATCCACACCAGCACAAGCTCAATTCCAAGCGTGAGCGCAACCGCCCCCGCGTGAAACCAGTGGGGGAAATGCTGCACGTACCATCCAATCCATGTCGGCAGCGGACCATTCTGATAATAATTGTCCATCGCCGTGAAGTTGCGCCATGTAGGATCGCCGCTTCGAATCTTTGCGACACCCGATTCGAAATAGATCCGAAACCACTCCCATTGCAGCAGGAACATGCTCGCCCGCGACGGAGGATTGGCTCGCCCCAATCCCGGCCAGAATCCCGGCGGCGCAAAAAACAGTGAGATGAATCCCGCTTCAAGAAGCATTCCATCCGATTGATACCCGGAAAAATCCTGCGCCGCCGCTACAAACGACAAATAACACACGAAACAAACAAGGAGCATCCCACGCGGCCACGCATTGAAGATCAAAATCACTGACGCAATCAGTCCGATCCAGCAGATCGCCATCAGCATGCGATTGCTGGAAACGATCCACAGCATCGTCGGCGCATACCAGAATCTCAACACCCCCGGAACTGCCGATGTGACCGCCTGAAGATAGTCCTTGGCGGGAAGCAGGCCGTTCGCGCCGATGAGTCCCTCTACTTGAAATAGAAGCGAATAAAATGCGGACAAATAGATCAGCCCCAGCGCGCGCAGGAAAATCCATCGCGGCCATAGGTGACCGGGACGCGTCTCGCTGATCGGCTCGGGCCCAAGCAGCCAGCTCACAGCATGCTGCAGGCGCTCGATTCCAGTCGGCCGTTCGAACGAGTGCTCGTATGTTTTCGACTGAAACATCCCGTTTCAGTCTACGGCAGGTTCGAAATTTGCGGAATTTAAACCGGTTTCAATGCGTGTGCTACGAGGCCGGCCGCTTTAAAGGGCCGCTCGACGGGAGGAACAGCTTGGAGATTATCGCGGCCCTCTGCAACCCCGATCAAAAACTCTTGAGCGTTGAAAGCGAAACCGTTGCGCATGTGGAGCAGCTTCGTCGCTTCACGGGAGCGTATGTATTTTCCATCGGGCAAAAGAAACCGCGTCTTCGCCGTATCGGCTAAATAAGGCTGGATCACTTCTGCGAAAATCTGGCGGGCCAGCTCCGGATCGCGCAGGTGATACATCACCTCCACGCGCTCGTAAATATTGCGATGCATCCAGTCCGCGCTGCCAAGGTACGTTTCCGTTTTACCACCGTTGCCAAATACAAATACGCGGCTGTGCTCGAGAAAGCGGCCGATCACGCTTCGCACGCGAATCCGGCTGCTGATCCCGCGCAACCCCGGTCGCAAGGCACAGGCCCCGCGTACTACCAACTCGATCTGCACGCCCGCCTGCGACGCGCGATACAGCGCCTCGATAATTCTTTCATCGAGCAGCGCGTTCACTTTCGCGAAGATAAATGCCGGACGTCCTGCGCGTGCATGCGCGGCCTCGCGCTTGATAAGCGTCAGGCAACTTTTGCCCAAATTGAGTGGCGCAACGAACAGCGGCGAGTAAGTGGCGCGTTCGGAATACGCCGTCAGGTAGTTAAACACGTGGTGCACGGACGCAGTGATGTGCGGATCCGCCGTCAGTAGGCTCAAATCGGTGTAAAAGCGCGCGGTCGAAGGATTGTAATTCCCGGTGCCCAGATGCGCGTACCGGCGAATCTGCCCGTTCGATTCCCGCCGCGCGACGAGCGCCAGTTTGCAATGCGTCTTCAGCCCAACCACTCCGTGAAACACCTGTACGCCTGCTTCCTGCAAATTTCGCGCCCAGCGGATGTTCGATGCTTCGTCGAACCGCGCTTTCAGCTCCACCACCACCGCCACTTCTTTCTTCGCGGCTGCGTCGATCAGCGCGCGCACGATCGGCGAATTTTCACTCGTGCGATACAGCGTCTGCTTCATCGACAGCACGTCCGGATCCTGCGCCGCGCTCTCAATGAAACGCACCACGGCCGAATACGAATCATAGGGGTGATGCAGCAGCACGCTACGCTTTCGAATCGACTCGAAAATCGACGACGCGCCCTTCTTGAGGACAAGCTCGCGCGACACGAACGGCTTGAACTTCAAATCCGGACGCGGCGTCTGGTCGTACATGTGAAACAGCCGCGAAAGGTTCGGAGGGCCGTTCACGTGGAACATTTGCCAGGGATCGAGCCGGAAATTTGCCTGCAAGCGATCGACGATCTCGCGATTCGCTCCCGCTTCAATTTCCATTCGCACGGCCGCGCCTTTGCGGCGCCGGTGAAGCTGCGTATCGACGGAGTCGAGAAGACTGCGCGATTCTTCTTCTTCCAGATAAAGGTTGCTGTTGCGGGTCACTCGAAACGGGGCCGCGGAGAGCACCTCGTATCCGTGGTAGAGCCGTTCGGCGAAAGCGTGGACCACATCATGGAGAAACACATACTCCACTTTGCCTTCCGCTGAAGGCAATAAAACCAGGCGCGGCAGCGCACGCGGCACCGTAACGACACCGAGGAATGTCTGCGAGCTGCGCCGCTTTTTCTTCAGTAGAAACGCCACGCATAGCGCCTTGTTCAATACGTGCGGGAAGGGATGCGCCGGATCGACCGTTACAGGCGTAAGCAGCGGCTCAACGCTTTTGGTGTAGAAGTTCTCGATATATTCGCGCGCCGCCGGAGCCAACTCCGCCCGGCTCAGCACTCGAATGGATTCTTCCGCAAGGGCCGGCACTATTGTGTCGCGCCAGCATTCGTATTGCCGCCCGACAAACTCGTGAATTTTTGCCGCCAGCTCTCTCAGGACCTCTTCAGGTATCTTCCCATCCGGTCCGGGCTCGCGAATTCCATGCTCCACTTGCTGCAGCAAGCCGGCCACGCGCACTTCCACAAACTCGTCGAGATTGCTCGCTGTGATGGCAAGAAATTTTACGCGCTCGAGAACCGGATTCGCCTCGTCACACGCTTCTTCCAGGACTCGGTCATTGAACTGCATCCAGGAAAGATGCCGATTGAAGATGTTTTGCGGGTCCGGTACTGCATTGCTGTTCATAAAATCCCTGAGGCGCGCGAGAGTACAGCCGAAGTGTTACAGCCATGTTACGGGCTGGCCGTGTATCTTACTCCGCCCGGAGCGGCGGCGAAAACAATCTCAGCGCTGGGTTTGCGCACCGGCCATAGAAGCAACCAACAGCACGATTGCAAATTGCGAATAGCTTTTTGATGGCTAATCTCTTGCCACCTTTCGACCTACAGAATAATCTGATTGTGGTGGATCTGAAGTTTGCATGATCGGGTTAACTTGGCCCGAGCTCAGCCCCTCATCGATTCGACACCCCGAGTGTGAAGGAGATTCCTGATGGCACTGACGAAACGTTCTCTCGGTTCGAGTGGGTTACAGATCACGACGGTCGGATTCGGTTCTTGGGCAATTGGCGGAGGCGGCTGGTCCTACGGTTGGGGACCTCAGGACGACAACGAGTCGATCGCCACGATGCGGCACGCGATCGATTTGGGCGTCAACTGGATTGATACCGCCGCGATTTATGGGCTGGGCCATTCGGAAGAAGTGGTGGGCCGGCTTCTACGCGATATTCCCCAATCGCAGCGTCCCCTTATTTTCACCAAGTGCGGCATGGCGTTCGAAGAGGATCGCATGGCTGAGCCCCAGCGAACCTTGAAGCCCGATTCCATACGCCGCGAATGCGAAGCCTCTCTGCGCCGCTTGGGCGTGGAAAGAATTGATCTGTATCAATTTCATTGGCCGGACGAAACCGGCACGCCCATTGAGGATTCCTGGGCCACGATGATGCAGTTGATCGAGGAAGGCAAAGTACACGCGGGCGGCGTATCGAATTTCGACGTGAACCTGCTCGAACGCTGCGAAAAGGTCCGGCACGTCGATTCGTTGCAGCCTCCGTTCTCGCTGATCAATCGCGCTATCGCTGCCAGCGAGATTCCCTGGTGCGCAAGCCACCACACCGGCGTGATTTGCTATAGCCCGATGCAATCCGGTCTGCTGACAGACAGCTTCTCGCGCGAACGAATCGCAAATCTCGCTCAGGATGATTGGCGGCGACGCTCCACTTACTTTCAAGAGCCGAATATCAGCTGCAATCTCGCGCTGCGAGACTCCCTGCAGCCTATCGCACAGCGCCACAACACTTCGGTCTCGTCCGTAGCAATTGCCTGGACGCTCGCGTGGCCCGGCGCCACCGCCGCAATCGTGGGTGCGCGAACTCCGAAGCAAGTCGAAGGCTGGATCGGCGCAGCCTCGCTGGAACTTACCGACCAAGACCTCACAGAAATTGCGGCCGCGATTGAACGCACGGGAGCCGGCACTGGCCCCATCCGCCCGTCGGCTGCAAAGAGAGCTGCGGCTCCCCGCGGCGCGTGAAACTAAATCTCATCGCAGCGCTCGGAGCGTAAGTCGCAGTACACTTGCGGCCATATGGCACAGGTCTATGCAGGCACATCGGGATGGGCATACGCCAGTTGGAAGCTGGATTTCTATCCAGCGAAGCTGCCTGCCGCCAAGTTCCTGAGCTACTACTCCAACCGGCTAAATTCGGTCGAGGTGAACTACACGTTTCGCCGCTTTCCTTCGCAGAAATTGCTTCAGGGTTGGGTCGATTCAACTCCACCGGAGTTCAAATTTGCATTCAAAGCAAATCAGAGAATCACACATTTCATGCGGCTTCGCGGCGCGGCCGGGCAGACATTGGACTTCGTCGGCGCCCTAGAACCGATGCAAAGAGCAAAGAAACTAGGGCCGATTCTTTTCCAGCTGCCTCCGCAGCTGAAACTCGACCTGAAACTGCTCGAGGATTTTCTGGCTGGCATGCCAAGAGAAATTCGCGCGGCATTCGAGTTTCGCCACGATTCCTGGTTCAACGATGAAGTATTCTCTGCTCTTCGCAAAGCGAATGCCGCGCTCTGCCAGGCGGAAAGCGAAAATCTCATCACCCCACAGGTCTCTACCGCAGATTTTTCTTATCTCCGTCTCCGCAACGAAAGCTATTCGCCCAAGGCCCGCAATGAAATCGCAGAAAGAGTCAAAAAACTGCTGCCCTCAGGTGACGTGTTCACGTACTTCAAACACGAAGAAACTGCGGAGGGCGCGCTTTACGCCGAGGGATTGTTGAACTCCTGCCGAGGCTAAGCCTCGCGCCGTCCAGGAAAAAATCCATTCACTAGGAACATCGCCACGCACGCCGCAATGGGAACCACCAAACCAGTGCGTAGCGCGCCCGAGTGGGTCGATACGGCTCCCACAAGCCACGGGAGCGTAGCACCGCCGAGGCTACCTGCTGCAAACACAACGCTGCCAAATCGCCGCGCCTGCGCACCATAGATTCGAACGAGCCACCCGACAAGTATCGGGTACACGCACGCGAGACCCAGGCCGACCAGTGTCGCGCACAATAAAGCTATCCGATACGTTGGAGCGAAAAGCAAAGCTCCGCTGGCCAGCGCCGCCAAACTCACGCCGCATCCCAGCAGAATTTTCTCTCGCTCTTTCCTCCCCGCGAGAGCGCGAAGTGCAGCAGGCGCGAGCGCTCGCCCAATCATCAGCCCGCACCAGAAAAAAGCCGGAGTCAGCGCCGCCATCACCGCAGAAATAGATTCCACTCGATTCGCGTATGCCGCCACCCAGCCGCCAACCGCGCTCTCAGTACCCACGTACAAAAAGAAAAGTCCGCCCAATGCAAAAGCTGCCGCGCCAATCAGACGGGTTCGCGGCGCAGCGCCGCCCGCATCGAGTTCATCCGTCCCCTGTTCGAGCGGCTCGATTTCCCAAACGCCAATTAGCAGCGCGCACATCGCGTGAAACAACGCCACTCCCACCAAAAATTTCGACAGCATGTGCAGAGCCTCAGCCAGCATCACAAGCGGTCCGCAAGCGATCGCACCGATCGTCCACGTGACGTTGAGGATGCTCACCGCCGTCGCCCGCCGCTGCGGAAAAATCTCGGCCACCCACAAATTTCCGCCCGTCAACGCCAGCCCGAGTCCATATCCGTAGAGCGCCGTTCCCGCGAGCCCGGCGCGGGCATCGCCCAATCCGAGCGCCGCCACGCCCAGTGCGATGAATGCAAATCCAATGGCAAACGTAAGCCTGTAGCCGCGCCCGCGCAGCGGAATCAGCACGCCCGTCGAAAGGCAGCCTGCCAGCTGCCCGCAAAATTGAGTCGTAAAGAAAAGCCCGGCCTGCTCATCACTCAACGACCAACGGCTGATGAGAATCGGCAGAATCGGCCCCAGCAGCACAGTAACAATTCCAGCCGCCGCAAACGCAGCATGGATCACGAAATTCGCGCGCGCATGGTGTGGAGCGGGGTTCTGAAAAGAGTTTGCGATTTCGGGATTACCTCCGGATCCCGATGACTGTAGCAAACCAAGCGGGTCAGGGCTATGCTGTGCGCTTCCAACACAATGAACGAATACTGCGACAGATCCACTGCCTTCCAGCTGGCCCGCCTCAAGAGCGAGCGCCTCCGTATTCTGATTTTGCTCTCGGTGATCGGGTTAGTTTTTGTGGTGCGCTCCTTCCGCACCGTTCTTTATTACAACAGCGGAAACGTTCACCTCTGGATGATCACAAGCGCGTGTCTGGCCATGGTCGTCTTGTATGAATGGCTGATGTTGCGCGCCGTCGACCGCGCTCTTCAGTCTGGCCGGACGTTGTCCCGTGCAACCTGGATTGCGAATATTATTTTGGAGACGTCTCTGCCCGCGTTCGTCATCGCGTTCTTTTCCGGCAACGAGATCGAGCCTGCTTATAAGCCGTTGGCGAACCCGGCTATCCTCGTATTCTTCGTTTTTATCATTCTCTCCACGCTGCATTTGAATCCGTCCGCCAGCCGGCTTTCGGGAATCGTTGCAGCGGCAAGCTATCTCGCAGCCGCTCTATATGTCGGGTGGAGGCCATCATTCTCCGCAGCTGAGTCGGTTATGGCGCCCGCCAAGATTGTCACCGCCTACGCGATCACACTACTGGTAGCGGGATTTGTTGCGGGCGCTGTTGCAGGAGAAATAAAAAAACAAGCGGAAGCTGCGCTCGACGAGGCCGAAACAAAACGCCAAGTGGAGCGTCTGGAGCACGACCTGGAAGTCGCGCGCTCGATTCAACAATCCTTGCTCCCCACTTCGATGCCGGTCATCGAAGGTTTCGAGATCGCTGCCTGGAATCAGCCTGCCGACGAGACCGGCGGCGATTTTTTCGATTGGCAGCCTCTCTCCGATGGAAAAGTTCTGGTGGCTCTAGCCGACGTCACGGGCCATGGAATCGGCCCCGCTCTGCTTGCAGCCGTGTGCCGCGCCTACGCAAGAGCCAACTTCAGCGTGGACAACGGGCTCTTCCCGGCGATGGGTAAAGTGAATGCCGCGCTCGCTGCCGATTTGAAGGAAGGTCGCTTCGTCACCTTCGTCGCAGCTGTGTGCACTCCCAGAAGCCCGCGGGTGGAATTGCTTTCAGCCGGACATGGTCCGTTGTTTCTGTATCTGCTAAAGCACGATTGTTTCGAGAAAATGAATGCGCAAGGTCTGCCGCTCGGAATATCTGCCAGTTTCGATTCCGATCCGTCCCTGTGCCTCGACCTCGAGCACGGCGATATGCTCGTCCTCGCCACCGATGGATTCTTCGAATGGGCCAATGCGCAAGGCGAGCAGTTCGGCGCCGAGCGAATGGAGGAAAAGATTCGCGCATCCAAAGAAAAGCCGCCGAGCGAAATCATTGCCAATTTGTATCGCGCCGTCCTGGAGTTTTCGGGCGGCACCGAGCAGAAAGACGATCTCACCGCCATTATCATTAAGCGCACACCCTAAGTTGCAGGCACCCAGGAGAGGATTGGATGAACGGAAAGAAAATGCGCGACATCTTCTGCCGCCTTGCGGTTTTGATCCTTCTTTTCGAAATAGCAGCCGCGTCGGCCCAGACCGGGCCCGCCCCGAACGGCATGAGGGAAAAGGATCACCTTCGCAACGTGCGCTACTGCGAAGTCTTTGTCGTCAGGAAGCATTTCTTTTCCACCACCGCGGACGTTTACAACACATTGGGCTTGAACGATTGCCCCGCAGAAAAATGGGCGTCGCTCGACACAGCTAAATTGAAGAAGGAATGGAACGTAACCGCCATGGTTCTCAACGGCCCGCGCTATTTCATAATGGATCGCAACGCAATCGAGAATCCCGGCAAAGTTGAATCCTTCGACGGGCTCGACGCCCGCCTTCTAGCCGAGCTGGAAATAAAAATCCATTCGAGCAAGCGCCAGCCGTACACGGAAAACGGTGTGCAGCGTCAAAACCGCTACGTCTACGAGCGCGGCAAGAATGTTTACGAACTTCTTGCGCCCGATGGCCGCGTTTACGTGATGCAAAGCTATTCGCAGGAAGTAGATAAGCAATTAAACGACGCGGGCCTTCTCACTTTGGCCGACCGGCTCAAATTGCCCCACGGCTGGAAATACCGCACGCGCACGCTCGATGAAGATCTCGTCATCCAGAACGTCGGCGGCAAAGCCTACGTGATTCAGGACGACCTTAAGAATACCTATCAGCGCAAGCCGTAGCGCGTGCACCGGTTGAGGCGCGCGACTGAGCGCGATTGCTCAACCGGCATCCGGCCCAGAAATCAAAGCGATCAAAATTATTTTCCGGGGAGCTTTGCGCCCAACACATCCACCTTCTCGATCGCGGGTGGTTTCGACAGCAGTTCGCCGGCCTTGGCCATCAACGCTTTCGCAATCGGCCCGCTCAGATGAGCCTCCCGCCCGCTTTCATCGTCGAAAGCGTCGAAGATTCCAAAAACCGAGGGACTCAATTGCAGCGCGAACCACACGGGAGTTGTAGTCTCTTGATTGGCCATGCCAAGTCCAGCTTCCAGAAATTTTGCCACGTCCTTTTCTTTCCCCGGTTTCGCCTCCAGCCGTACGAACAATGCGACCTTCACCATTTGCTGCCTCCTGAAACGACAGATTTCCGAAGTAATTCCAAATTGCCGATCCGCCTTCTTGATGATGCCTCTACGCCGCACAATTGGATGTCTCAAGCGACCAAAGGAGTGCATTTATTCCGCCGAGCCATCTATGGGCCAAACTGAAGGCCTCTCCAAAATAGCCTGGGGACTGAACCTAACTTGCACGGTTCATCGTCTAACAAGACATGACAAGGCGCACAACCCGCGCCGCCTTTCGTCGTGCCGCTATTCTAAGCGCCGCCCTGTTGGCGGTTTGCTGCAGCCGCGCGCAGGCCACAGGTACGCCGATCCCTCACGGAATATTGGAACTTATCGCCGAAAAAGATTGGATCACGGCAGGGCATCCGTTCAATGTCGCATTGCGCTTCGAACTCGAAAACGGTTGGCACGTCTACTGGGTAAATCCAGGCGACTCGGGCGAGCCTCCTCGCGTGACATGGGATTTGCCCGCCGGTATTAAGGCTGGCGCCATCGAATGGCCCGCGCCGCGGCGTCTCGGAACGCCTACGATCGTGGACTACGGCTACGAGGACACGGTCACACTAATCGTTCCAATGCGCGCGGACGCGACCCTCTCGTCGAAAAATCCGGCTCAGATTTCTGCGAACGTCAAAGTTCTCGTTTGCCGCGAAATGTGCATTCCAGGCAAAGCGCAAGTTTCGCTCGCGCTACCGGTAAAATCGCAGCCGCCTCCTGCGAACTCGCAAAACACTCATTTCTTTACAGAAGCGCGCAAAGCCTGGCCGCGCCCCGCTCCTGCAAGCTGGAACTTTGCCGTCGCCCAAACGAACGACTCGTTTGTGCTGACGGCGAACCTCGGCCATGAAATCACCGACGCAATTTTCTTTCCACTAGCCGAGTCGCAAATATCAAACGCGGCTCCGCAAGCCTTCGTGCCCACAGCCACGGGTTTTACTCTCACGCTGCGGAAGTCCGATCAGCTTCTCAAACCGATCGCGCGGCTCAAGGGAATCCTTGTGCTTTCGGGTGAACAACCCTACTCGATCGACGTCCCCATCGGCAAGTCCACCAGGACAAGCGCAAAAGGCTCGGGATAAATACCCAACCGAATCACCACAGAATTGGATTTCACGCAGTACAATTTCTGAAGGAGGACCGACGGACATGAAGCGTTCAACTTCTTACCCAATACTAGCTGCCATGATTCCACTAACAATGATTCTGTGCGCTTCCACGCTGCTTCTCGCGGCGGCGAAAGTCGGCGAGCCGGCGCCCACGTTCACGGCCACCGCCAGCGACGGCAAAACCTACAAGCTCGGTGACTATCGCGGGAAATATGTCGTCCTCGAGTGGCACAACAACGGCTGCCCCTACGTCGGCAAACAATACAACAGCGGCAACATGCAAAAGCTCCAGAAGCAGTGGGCGAGCAAAGGCGTAGTCTGGTTCACGGTTCTCTCCTCCGCGCCCGGCAAGCAGGGATTCGTCACCGCGAACGACGAAAACGCGTACATAGCAAAAATGCAAGCCGCGCCCACCGCTGCGCTGCTCGACCCGAGCGGCGAGATCGGCCATCTCTACGACGCAAAGACGTCGCCGCAAATGGTGGTAATCAATCCCCAGGGCGTCGTCATCTACGATGGCGCGATCGATGACAAGCCCACCACCGATCTCGCGGACGTCCCCGGCGCAACGAATTACGTCTCGCTCGCTCTCGAGCAATCCATGGCAGGTAAGCCAGTGGCGACGCCCACAACGCGTCCCTACGGCTGCTCAGTGAAGTATCCCGATTCGTCTCACTAAAACCATTCGGCCCGCTACCGACATTAACGCGGCTCACGTCGTCGCCTCGTCCCTTGTAGCGCCGGCATCCTGCCGGCTCTTTTGAATTTCGCTTTTTCCCACTCGACTGCCACTCTGAGCGCAGCGCGGGTTAAGCGTCCCGGATTCTCACGGGGCGAAAAACCTCAACTTGATTCTTCGTCCTCATTCCGCCACGTTCCTCCGTCCGCGCTATAATTTCCTCCCCGGTCAATTCCCCTGGAGGCGTTCCATGGCAACGCGACAGGATCGGGTAGAACTAAAAGGCAGCGCGCGAGCCGCATTTCCAAGCGGACAAGATGCCGGCCCCGCGGATCCAAACCAACAGATCGAAGTAAGCGTCCTCCTGCGCCGCGGATCGAAGCCTGGCGATTTTCCCGCCGCCGATCAAATGGGTTCCCGTCTCCCTCGCGACCGCAAATATCTCACCCGCGAAGATTTCGCCAAACAATACGGCGCGTCGCCGGCAGATATAGAAAAAGTTCGTGCGTTCGCCACGCAATATAATTTGAAAGTCGCGAGCGAAGATCCCGCCAGCCGCACCGTAAAACTCACCGGCACCGTTCAAGCCTTCAATGACGCTTTCGGAGCGAGCCTCCGCCGTTACGAACACGCTTCCGGCACATATCGCTGCCGCACCGGCGCGCTCACGATCCCCGCCGATCTCGACGGCATCATCGAAAGCGTTCTCGGTCTCGACAATCGCCCCCAAGCCAAGCCGCATTTCCGTCTGCGCAAGAACAATCCCAGCGCGCAACCCAGTGCCACCGACGTTTCCTATTCGCCTCTTCAAGTCGCGAAAGCCTACGCTTTCCCGTCCGGCGCAACCGGCTCCGGCCAATGCATCGCCCTGATCGAACTCGGCGGCGGATACAACGCGCCCGATCTCACCCAGTTTTTCAGCAACCTCGGAATTTCCGCGCCAAAAGTCACCTCAGTTTCCGTTGATGGCGCCAAAAATTCTCCCACCGGCGACGCCAGCGGCCCCGACGGTGAAGTGGAACTCGACATAGAAGTCGCCGGTGCAATCGCACCAGCGGCCCAGATCGCGGTCTATTTCGCGCCGAACACAGATCAAGGCTTCATCGACGCAATTACCACCGCCGTCCACGACATGAAGCTGAAGCCTTCCATCATTTCCATCAGCTGGGGCGGCCCCGAAGATACCTGGACGGCCCAATCGCGCAACGCTCTGAACTCCGCGTGCCAGGACGCATCAACCATGGGCGTCACAGTCCTCGCAGCATCGGGCGATAACGGCTCGACCGACGGCAGCACCAGCGGAAATCCCACCGTGGATTTTCCCGCATCGAGCCCGTTCCTCGTCGGCTGCGGCGGAACAAAACTAACTCTCTCCGGCACTTCAATCAGCAGCGAGCAAACCTGGAACGAGCTTTCAGCGAACGAAGGCGCCACGGGCGGCGGCGTAAGCGAGGCATTTGCGCTCCCAAGTTTCCAGCAAAGCGCAAATGTCCCGAAAGCTCCAAACGGATTCGCAGGCCGCGGAGTCCCCGACGTCTCAGGCGACGCCGATCCCGCAACGGGCTACAACATCGTAGTAGATGGACAGCAATCCGTGATCGGCGGAACAAGCGCCGTCGCCCCGCTCTGGGCAGGCCTCTTCGCGCTCATCAATGAATCACTGGGAGCAAACGTAGGCTACGTGAACCCACTTCTATATTCCGCGAAAGCCGAAGCCACCTTTCACGACATCACCGCCGGAAACAATGGCACCTATTCCGCCGGCCGTGGCTGGGACGCCTGCACCGGCCTCGGCACCCCAAACGGCTCCGCACTCCTCACCGCCCTGCGCGGCTCTTGAATTCACGTTTGTGCCCGCTTGCTGCCGGCGGATTAATGCGGGCTGTAGATGTAGCTCACCTCTTTAGAGGTGAGGCTTTTGTCCTGGAATCCCGGAATTTGCGCCAGCTATTTCGGCTCAGCCGCCACGATCATCCGGCTCGCCCGCTCGCGCAACTCCGCCGGCAGCGGCAACGATTTTCGAGCTTCTGTATCAAAGTAGACGGCGACGAGATGCATGATAGCCGCCACTTCGCCCGTGTCATCGTTCGTCATCACATGCGTCAGCCGCACCACTTTGTCTTTCACCTCATCCACCGCAGATCGCACCGTGATTACATCGCCCGCGCGTAGCTCGCGTTTGTATTCGATGCGCTGCTCCACACCCGCAACCCCGCGTTTCTCCTTCTCCATCCGCGACCGCGTCAGCCCCATCGCCGCAAACATCTGCCAGCTCGCCTCGTCAAATTTCCCCACGTACCACATCACGTTCATATGCCCCATATGATCGCAATGCTCGGCCTTCACCACTCCGCGATACGTGATCGCACGCTCACCCTCAGCCATGCATTTCTCCTGTTATCAGGCGGACCCGGTAGCAGACGAGCCCATCGGCGATGAGTCACGCCCTGCGCTGATTAGAACGCCGTAGCGCTCGAGCGCGTCTAAATGGTCTCGGTCGGCCCGCAGCCCTATGTACCCGTCGGGCCGCAGCACCAGAAGTGTAATTCCTTCTGCGTCGATTAGATCAGTCACTCCCTGTTCAAATTTTCCAATCTGCGCGGGCAAATCCTTGTCACTGCCGAGCGCGACTACCGCTTCAAACAGCAACGAATCAGTGGTGAGTTTCTGCAGCGCGCCGTGAAGGTCCACGACAACCCTCAAGCAGGCTCAATGTAACAAGAGAAAGCGGCTTCCATAGCTTGGGGCGCGGAGCCGATTTCCAAACCACCTGTGCCCAAGCCGGAATCGAAAACGCCAAAATTACCCCGCTGAGTAGCGGATCCAGTTTCAGTTCCGGTGTCACGACTAACCTCACTATAGTCAAATCCTCTAGACAGAGAAATTTTCAATGCAACCGGTGGGCAGGCATACAAGTACACGCTTGCGTCCTGTGTGGAACCGTTTATGAGGTCTTCCACGCACTGCTGAGGGGCAGCTTGCGCGGCCGGGATGTACACGGCGTCGCCTTCGATGTGCGTCCACGTGGTATGGCCCGTCCGGAATGCCCGACTGCAAGTCCACTGAATGGTGCCCAAGAGAGGACTCGAACCTCCACTCCCTTGCGAGAACTAGCTCCTGAAGCTA
>CAVRLE010000015.1:0-24584 GCA_963721825.1 uncultured Acidobacteriota bacterium
TGTTGAAAAACTCGCCCGCTGGCAGGAGTTTTGATCTGGGGTGATTTTCCTGCGGGGTATCGCTTTCTTTTTTCTATCTCAGATCGGCACCGTGGCTGATTCTAGAGATCTGGATCTTAGGAAACGAGCCAGTCGTTTCAGGTTCTGGGCTGTAGCCGCGAGAAAGAACTGTTCGCGAACATGCTTCATTCTCCTCAAACGCACCCTGCGCAGTCCGATCTGGTTCTTCAACTCCGCAAAGAGTGCTTCTACTTTCCGGCGTTGGCGTTGCGCTGCCGCGAAAGCCGGAACGGTCGTTCGCTCTCGTGCCCGTTGTCGCGCCGCTTCGTGAACATGGATCGCGATCTGCCGATAGTGGCCGGTGGTGCACTGCGATTTCTGCGAGCACTCCCGACACCGTTTTCGCGTTGCCCTGTAGATATGGTTTCGGTTGCGCGGATTCACCCCAAGGTACGTTAGTCGCTTTCCTTCCGGACATTGATAGCTGTTCGTCTCGGCAACGTAGATGAACTTTTCGATCCCATACAAGTTGGTTTTGGGAGCAGGACTCTCTTTCACGCGAATATAGGGAGTGATGTTTCGTTCCTCAAACCAAGCCAAAAGCTCACCGTTCCCATAAGTCGTGTCGGCGGCAACCGACTGTGGGAAGCGCCCGCGTCTCTCCGCTGACCGTGTGATCATCTCGCGAGCCGCCGCACTTTCCTGGCTCAGTCGAGCGGATGTGGCCTGAACGCCAACAATTACGCAACTCTTGTTGTCGATCAGATAGTTGTTGAAGTACCCCAGCTCCGCCCGACGATCGCCCTTGGTTGAATAGGTTGAATCCGGATCCGTCGTCGATACCTGGTCTTGTTGATGGGCCGGCTCTTCGATCGGGTTTTCTTGCTCGAGGTCCGCCAAGTACTCGCGCACCGTGCCCTTCACGTGGGCCACTTCCGTCAACTGCTCCCGCGGGATGCGGCTCGACCGGCTGGCATTCGCGGGAATGAAGCTGCCATCCACGGACAGGTGCTCGCCCTCGACCAACCCAGCTTCCAAGCAGCGATCCACAATCTCTTCAAAGAGCCGCTGAAAGAGGTTCGACTCCTGAAAGCGTCCATGACGGTTCTTGGAAAACGTGGAGTGATGGGGAATCTCCTGATCGAAGCTGAGTCCGGTAAACCAGCGCCAGGCCAGATGCATCTGCAACTCCTCGACTAGCTTGCGCTCGCTGGTGACGCCATAGAGATAGCCGATCAGCAGGATGCGCAATAAAAGTTCCGGATCGATCGAAGGTCTGCCCGTATCGCTGTAGGAGTCCTTCAGCTTCTCACGAACGAAATCGAAGCTGATGTGTCGGTCCAGGAGACGCAGTAGGTGGTTTTCAGGAACCTGATCTTCAATGCGAAAGTAGTAGAACAGCGACTCGGAACGGGAGTGTTGTCCCATCATAATCCGCAAGCCTCCGTGAATGGCGATGAAGAAGAGCATCGGCAGAACGCTTGCTCATATAGACGTTGCTGCAACAGTTCCGTTCATTCACGAAGACTTTTTCAACAGCCACAAGCGTTATCACAACTAACCGGGGTTACTGTGAAACCAAGGTTCTCAGATAGATGTCGCGAACAGGGTTTATCACTAGCTATCTCAGTCTGAGATAGGTGGTGCGAAGAGGACACCGGCTTGTACTTCCACTTTGCGACTGCATCAAGAATCTTCTTGTCCATGTCGCTCAGACCAGAACGGCGGGTGATGGTCACGTTGCGCGCCGGTAGTTTTAGCCAATGCCGCTTAAAGAATCATAAAACTACCCAGCAGAATCCTGGTTGCGACGAAGGCATCCGAGTTATATTGCTGCCCAAAATGCAGTCCTGAGGTTCGAAAGGAGAGTCTCCATGAATTCTATACTGAGGACCGTCGTTATGCTGGCGCTCTCTCTCGTCGCGGCCTTCTCAGTTTCGGCTCAGCAAAATCCAAAGCCCAAGCCGGGAGGACCGGAGAAAGATGCGGGAAAGTTTTATAAATTGCCGGCAACACCTGAAAACGTCCAATGGGGGTGGTTTGATGTGAACGAGAAACCTAAGCTCACGGTCAATTCCGGCGATACAGTTTCGGTCGAGACTTGGTATCACGCTCTCAATCAGGTCAAGCCCACTTCAGAGGATCACACTTTGAATGGCCCGTCGATGGGCGACCTCGCGCGCCTGCGCAAAGAGAACGACGGCGGCGGCCCGCATTCGATTACAGGTCCGATTTGGGTGAATAGTGCTGAACCTGGCGACACGCTGGAGATTCGCATCCTCAAGATCGTTCCCAAGGAATACGGCCAAAACTTCAATCTTCCCGGCAAAGAGTTCCCCACCGGGCTCTTTCCGAAGGAATTTCCCGAAGGTTTCGTGCGCTATTACAAGCTCGACCTGGTCAAGAACGAGACCGAATTCAAACCGGGAATCATGCTGGACCTGAAGCCCTTTCCCGGGATCATCGCCGCCGGCGTAGATCCCAACGAGCCAAAGGAAAAAGCAGGTCCGCCCATCAAAGACGACAAGGGCCGCACCAGCACTCTTCGGCCCTGGAAGAACGGTTCGAATATGGACCTCAATGAGCTTCAAGCCGGGGCAACGCTCTACCTCCCCGTTTTCCAGAAGGGCGGGCTGATCTGGATCGGCGACGCGCACTGCCGCCAGGGCAACGGGGAGGTGAATCTCGAGGCGCTCGAATGCGCATACAAGGAGATAGAAATCCAGCCCATCGTGCGCAAAGACCTCCAGACAGAGTGGCCCTGGGCGGAAAACAAAAACTATTGGATTTTCATAGGATTCGACGAAGATTTGACGGAGGCAACGAAGATCGCAGTTCGAAATGCCATCGATTTTCTGAGCGCGCAGAAAATGGTCCCGATGGACCGATACGAAGCCTATGCATTAGTCTCCATGGCGGGCGATTGCCGCGTCACGCAAATGGTGGACATCCGCAAGGGCGTGCACTGCATGATCCCGAAGTCAATCTTCGTCAAAAAATAAATCGCTCAGCAATCCGCAGGCGGAACTGTCGACTGAAAGCGAGCGGCGAGTTCCATTCCGGATGCTATATAGTGGGTTCCCCGCTTTTCACTCACCTTCGGATAGATGTCGAGAGCAGGGATTCGCACGCAATATAAAAGGCGCCCACTTTGCGGTAGGTTTTGATCGTTCGCATCACCACCTACCGAAAGGAGCGCCGTTATGAACCAAGCAAAGTATATTGGCATGGACGTTCACCAGGCAACGATCTCAGTTGCCGTCATGGATTCCGCCGGTAAGTTGATCCTGGAGTCCATCCTCGAAACGAAAGCGGCCACGATTCTGCAGTTCATCGGCGGGCTGTGCGGCAGCTTGCTGGTGACTTTCGAAGAAGGAACTTCTGCCGCCTGGTTGTATGACCTGCTCAAGCCTCACGTCGCAAATGTCCTAGTCTGCGATCCTCGAAAAAATGCTCTATTAAAGGATGGCAGCAAGAGTGACCGTATCGATGCTCGGAAACTGGCCGAACTCTTGCGCGGCAACCATCTCTCCCCGATCTACCACGGAGAGAACGGGGTACGCACTTTGAAGGAGCTGGCCCGCAGCTATCTGACGATCACCAAAGATCTGACGCGGGTGATGAGTCGAATCAAGGCCGTGTACCGAAGCTGGGCCATTCCCTGTGCCGGGGCAGCCGTGTATCGACCGCGCCATCGTGCGGAATGGTTAGCCAAGATCGTAGAACCGGGAGTTCGCCTGCGAGCCGAGCGGCTCTACCAGCAACTGGATGCGCTGGAGCCGTTGCGGCAGGGAGCGCGACGCGATCTGCTGGTGGAGAGCCGCAAACATCATGCGGTGAAATTACTGCGTCAGATTCCTTATCTGGGTCCGATTCGTTCCGCCTTGCTGGTTGCGCTGCTGGAGACACCGCATCGTTTTCGCACCAAGCGACAGCTGTGGGCCTATAGCGGATTCGGACTCGAGACTCACGACAGCGGCGAATACCGCTTTGTGAAAGGGCAACTGCGACGAAACCGGGAGCGAGTCACCGTGCTAGGCCTGAACCAGAACCACAATCACGATCTGAAAAATATCTTCAAGAGTGCCGCGATAT
The DNA here is from genome assembly GCA_963721825.1 of uncultured Acidobacteriota bacterium. Classification (GTDB taxonomy): domain Bacteria; phylum Acidobacteriota; class Terriglobia; order Acidiferrales; family UBA7541; genus Palsa-295. The sequence continues at coordinate 4,096 of CAVRLE010000015.1, forward strand.
CCGCCAGCACTCGACCAGGACCGTTCCAGGAGTTTTACGCCGGGCTTCTGGCTAAAGGGAGGAGGCCGGCGATGGCGCGTCTCACCCTGGCACGGAAGATTGCAGCGATCACTTTGACGATTTGGAAGAAAGGAGTGTGTTTCGACGCCAACGAATTACATCGGCAAGCAGCTTGAGCGTCTCTGGCAGAGAGCTCGTTCCATTTTCCTGGGTGGTGGTCGGTTCTTGAGACGCTCGGTTCGAGGGGAGTATCAGATAGCTGGTTCGACCCTGTGTGCTTCGGCACCGAGTCACCGTTCTCACGCTATGCCCCCTCGGAGAACCAGAAATAGCGATAGGCTACGAGCCTCGGATAGAACCATGGTTGCCACGAAATCGAATCGCTTGCCAAGTTTCAAGAATCGACGGCGCTGTCACCACGAGACAATGAAACCGAGGGAACGGAAGAGCAAGCCAGAGAAGAACCTCTCGAGCGATCGAGGGCCATATCTGCAAACAGTGGGCTGGATATCGAGACAAAAAACTTCTCGGCTACCAGCCGAAGGAGAAGCTTTTTTGTTGACATCCCCTTTTATAGAACCAGCTATCTCAGAGTGAGATGAGTTCGGGGTCATGCTCGTTCATGCAATTCGCTTCGAAGCCCACCGTTCCGCGATATTCGTGGGTTTTCTTGAAGGGAGTACTGCAATCCGGACAGACCGGAACCGCCTCTCCAGGTTTCATCCAAACGTGCGGGACATAGGCTATCTGAAAAAGGTTTCCGTCCTGACACTTCTGCCACTCGCCGAAATGCAACCGAGAATTGTCTACTCCGGGTCGAGGAACACTGCACCCGAGCCTGACGCGTTTACGGCTGGAATTCCAGTGAGCAAGTTGCAGTCGCGCTGCTGCCCGCGACGTCGGTGAGCTAATCGGATAGTCCCCTGGTCTCACGAACTACTACCCGCGACGTGGGTTATTTCCGTTACGCCACCCTGCCACGAAAGCTTCTGGCGTTGGGGCAATGGCTCTTTGCTGTCGAGTCCGACATGAATGACCCGAATTCTCAACACTTGTTTGGGTTCCCGTTCCGCACATTCTAGTTGTGCGCGAGCCATCACTCTCGATTCGACGGAACCAAGCGGAAAGTATCCAGGCTTGAGCGGACCGTTCATCGATGGACAGGCTCACTTACTGCGTAAATTTTCGCGGAGAACTGGCGCCGTGCTCGCTGCTCATGGTTTCGACCCTCCAAGCAATCCAAACTTGATCAAGGCTCGCACAGTCGCCTCCTTACTAGGATCTTTGTGGTGCGGGCATCTCCAAATCCACCCGTCCGGTCCTTTTTCCATCCCTGCTGTCGGGACGAACTCCGGCCTGTCGCTGTCCACTATTCTGAATCCGCTCAAGAAGCACGCGATGATGTAGAACGCAGCGTCGGCTTCGCATACAGCGAGTGCCTGTCTCAGGACTTCGCAAAACAGGAAAAGCTCCGAATCCACGTTCGTCCCCCAGTCCACTACAGGCTTCTCCTGACGTTCCCGCTAGAAATTCTCTCGAACCGCCAAGCTTTTTGAGAAACGAGGCTGGCGATTATCGGCAGCCTCGAGTTTTGAATGGCGCACCATGTGGAATTGCTTGACATTCAACGACTAAGCGCGTATCTCTGCTGCAATTTCGTCTGTCTTTCGGGGGTTGTTCGGAGGTCCAGAAGTGAGTGTCGGGGCTCCGCATCGCAAATCTCGTTGGAGGGTGGATACATGAACTTAATACGGGTGTATCTCCTCATGGCCGTCGTAGCCGTGGGGATGACCATGCCTGCCGCCGCTCAAGGGCAGGATAAGCAAGCAACGCCACCGCTCGTTCAATTGCTTCAGTCGAAGGGAATTCTTTCTTCGGATGAAGCAGCTCAGCTGAGTCAAGCTGGGAGCGCCGATGAGGCGAACGCGCGGTTGGCGAATATACTTGTAGCGAAGGGTCTGATCAGTCGTGAGGATTACGATCACACAGTGGGGTCCACTGAGCCTGTAAGCGATAAGGCTTCAGGAGGCCACTACATGAACGCGCTGCTTCACGTTTCCAAGGATTCCGCGCCGCCAGCCACTTCCGATGTATTCACATTCGGGGCGCCGGCCGAGGGAACAATCATTCCCGCAGTCGCTCCCGTTCGCCTTCTGCCGATTGATGTTCCGAAACCGACCGGTATCGGCGATCTGAAGCTCGGAAGCGGCGCGACATTGACGCCATTCGGGTTCATCAAGGCGACGATGATCTACGATTCGACCAACAGCGGCGGCACTACGTTCGGCAACAACGACTTCCCTCTTCCGCTCCTGTTGGGCGATACCGGGCCGGATAGCGGATCCCAATTCCACGGCAAAGTGCGCAGTACGCGGTTCGGTTCAAACTTCTACTGGCCGATGCCCAACCGGGACCTGGTGATGACGGGCAGAATCGAGATGGACTTTGAAGGCGACTACACCGTCGTCAACAACCGCAACGTCAGCTCTCTCCGTTCCTCACAAGTCAGCCTTCGGCAAGCGTGGGTTCGAATGGATACGCACATCGGCGGACTTCCGGTTTTCGCAGAGTTCGGGCAGGACTGGACGTTGCTAGCGTCGTCCACGATGCCCGACATCATTGAAACGACACAGCTGATGGCGTTCTTCGGCAATATCTATGAGCGGCTCCCGCAGATCAAAGCGGGCGTGCAATTCCACGTGGGAGATTTCAAAATTCAACCAGAAGTCGCCGTGCTGATGTCGGCTTTCGGCGATGCTAACCTAGCGAACACGCCGCCGGGAATATCGGTTCCCGCGAACAGCGTAGCGGAGCAGCTGAATGAGCGTTTCGGCGCCCGGATTGGCTCAGACAGCGGCCAGCCAGCCGTCGAAGGACGGATCGTGTTTCAGTACCCACTGTTCCGGCGGGCGGGCGTGGCACCCGCGCAACTTATTTTCAGCGGGCATCACGCCAACGGCTCGGAAATCGTCCTGCATGGAACGCTGGCAACCGCCGGGTCGCAAACCGACGTGCTCATACCGGGGCTCACTGCATGCGCCACTCCCGATCCAGTGACGGGGGAGTGCACGGTTGCACAGTTCTTCCCGCAGGGCTTCCGATTCAATATCCCGCAGAACATCTGGACAGCGGAGTTTCAGTTGCCGACTCCGGTGGTTACCGTTGTGGGTAAGTACTACCACGGCGGCGATACGCGGTTCTTCTTCGGCAACACCAACTCTACGTTCGCCGACACACTGGGCCAGAAAGTGATCGCAAACGGAATCGCCGATTCGGGTGACAACATTCCGTTCGTGAACATCGATGGTTCCGCGGTGTTTGCGCAACTGAGACCGGTTCGCGATCAGGGCGGCTTTCTACAAGTGAGCTTCCCGCTCTCGCGAATCTTCCATGCGGATCCGGAAGGCCACAATTCGGGCTGGACCTATTCGCTTACGGGAGGCTTGGATCGCACGAAGGCGGAGGACGTAGCGCGGACGGGCGCCAACGGCCTGCAGCGAACCGATTACGTTGCTTCGACCTTGCGTTACAAGATCAACAAGTGGGCATCAATCGTGAACGAGACCACGTGGTATGACACGACCACGGTGAATGAGGTTAAGAAACTTTTCCGCGGCGTGGATGCACGCACGGCTCACGATTGGCGCAACGAGTTCGGGACGATCGTAACGTTCTGACGTTACGTTCTGAGCTTAACCTAATTTAACCTGCGGCCTGTGGAGCCGTCATCCGGCGGCTCCGCAGGTTTTTCGCAGCGGTTGCGTCTCATCCGTTCTGAGTTTCTGAATCGGCGACACAGGCAAGGGGCGACCTGTACCGTCCCAAAATGAGGAGGCACTTCATGGTCACGCGAGGGCAGGAACTTGGGATGGAACGGCAGGCAGAGCAGAGTCTGCCGCTGGTGATTACGGCGTCGTCAGTGGGGACGATGATTGAGTGGTATGACTTTTACATTTTTGGGAGCTTGGCGGCGGTTCTGTCGCTGAAATTCTATCCGCCCGGCAATGATACGTTTGCCTATATCGCCTATCTCGCGACGTTTGCGGTGGGATTTCTGGTGCGGCCCTTTGGAGCGATCTTCTTCGGGCGGATTGGCGACCTGATCGGGCGGAAGTATGCGTTCCTGGTTACGCTGTCGGTAATGGGTCTGTCCACGGCGATTATTGGCCTGCTGCCTACATACAAGACAGCCGGATGGTTCGCGCCCATTACGCTGATCGGAATCCGCGTGCTCCAAGGATTGGCGCTGGGCGGCGAGTATGGCGGGGCGGCTGTGTACGTCGGCGAGCACTCGCCGGACGGGAAGCGGGGATATTACACGAGCTTCATACAAATCACAGCTACGCTGGGACTGTTCGTTTCTTTGATTGTGATTCTGGTGACGCAGCAATCGATGAGCAAAGAAGAGTTCTCCGCATGGGGCTGGAGGATTCCGTTTTTGATTTCGATTTTCCTGGTGGCGATTTCGTTGTACATCCGGCTGAAGCTGAAGGAGTCGCCGATTTTCGCGTCGATGAAGAGCGCGGGAAGAACGTCGATGCAGCCGCTTAAGGACGCGTTCACGAAGTGGCCGAACTTGAAGCAGGTGCTGATTACGCTGTTCGGAGCGACGGCAGGGCAGGGCGTGGTGTGGTATACGGGGCAATTTTACGCGCTGTTCTATATGCAGACGGTGCTGAAGATCAATCCCACGATGGCAAACAAGATCATTGCGGTCGCGCTGCTCCTCTCGATGCCGTTCTTCGTGGTATTCGGCGCGCTTTCGGACAAGATCGGGCGGAAGAAAATTATGATGGCGGGATGCCTGATCGCCGTGATCGCGTATATTCCGATTTATCACGCGATGGAGCGGGCGGCGGGAAATAACATCGTCGGCATTCAATCGACCACCAATAAGGTGACGGGCGCGATCAGCCTGACGGCGATGACGGTGGACGCGACAGGAAATCGCGTGCCAGCAAAGGAAGCCGCGAATCCTGACAAATTCATGCTGGGGCTGCTTGTTTTCATTCAGGTGATCTTTGTGTGCATGGTGTACGGGCCAATCGCGGCGTTTCTGGTGGAGTCGTTCTCTGCCAAGGTGCGATACACGTCGCTTTCGCTGCCTTATCACATAGGCAACGGCGTGTTCGGAGGAATGCTGCCGCTCATTGGGCTTTCGTTATGCGCCGCGACGGGGAATATTTATGCCGGGTTGTACTACCCGATGATTGTTGCGGGAATAACGTTCATCGTGGGGAGCCTGCTGCTGAAGGAGACGCACGGCGTAAAGATCTGGGACGAAGTGGCCGGAGGGCAACCGGCTCGATCGCCCGCGGATTAAAACTCGTTTCGCGTTTATCGACGATTCGTCGCGTCAAAAAATATCGGGGGAGAAGTTGACTAACGGAACGTCACCACTTTTATAGGCATGTAATTCGAGGTGCGGTCGTATTCCGCCCAATAGCCCAATAGGAGGACTGCGATGTCGAAAAAGCGAGGCCGTGGAATTTCTCGGCGAGAATTCGTCAAGCTGGCGGGAACTGGTGCGCTGGCAGCAGGCGCGGGACCGGCTTTTCTTTTTCCGGGGCGCGCGCAAGCGCAACAGAAGACGCTGAAGATTCTGCAGTGGAGCCACTTCGTGCCGGCCTATGACACCTGGTTCAATGGCACGTTCACGAAGGAATGGGGACAGAAGAACAATACGAACGTGGTGGTGGACAACATCAATCTCGTGGATCTGGGGACCCGCGCTGCATCGGAAGTATCGGCACAGAAGGGGCATGACCTTTTCATGTTTCTTTCGCCACCCGCGGCGTACGAAAACGTGACGATCGATATGTCGCACGTGTACCAGGAAGTGGAGAAGAAGCACGGCAAGAAAATTGAGCTAGCGCACAAGTCCACTTACAACCCGAAGACAAAGCGATATTTCGCTTTCTCCGATGCCTACACCCCCGATCCAGGAAACTGGCACAAGGATTGGTGGACTGAAGCCGGTTACCCCAACGGACCTGACACCTACGAGGACTTGCGGGTGGGCGGAAAAAAGATTCGTGACAAGAGTGGGCACCCTTGCGGCGTCGGGCTCGCGCAGGAACTAGACACAAGCATGGCCATGCGGGCGATTCTCTGGTCGTTTGGAGGCGCCGAGCAGGATGAGGCGGGGAACGTCACGATCAATTCGAAGGAGACCGTCGAAGCGCTCAAGTATGTGAAAGCTTTGTTTCAAGAGACGGAGACACCCGAGGTGTTCACCTGGACTCCGCCATCCAACAACCAAGCGATGCTGGCGGGCCGCGTCTCTTTCGTGATGAACGCAATCTCCATCACGCGCCAGGCTGAACGCGAGCATCTTCCGATCGATTCGAAAATCATGATCAGCCCGGCTCTCAAGGGCCCCGCGCGCCGCATCGCCGCTGAACACGTGATGAACTGCTACGTCATCTGGAATTTCGCAGAGAACAAGGAAGGCGCACAGCAGTTCCTGGTGGATTACATGGATCACTTCCACGATGGCTTCGAGGCCGGTCAATTCTATAATTTCCCGTGCTTCCCTACCCTCGTGCCCGATCTGAAGAAGGCAATTTCGAACGATCCCCGAGCCAATCCCACCGACAAATACAAAGTGCTCGGAAACGTGCTCGAATGGGCGACCAACGTGGGGTATCCGGGTTATGCTACTGCTGCGATTGACGAGGCTTTCAAAACGTGGGTGATACCCACAATGTTTGCCAAGGTGGCGCGCGGCGATGAATCACCCGAGGATGCGGTGAAGGCGGCCGAAGCGGAATACAAACGCATCTTTGCGCGATGGAATAAATGACGCAAACGATGACAGCTGTTTGGGGGCTCGATGGCCGTCGTTCAGATCAGGAATCTGACCAAGGTATTTAAGGCAGGAACACCGGGAGCAGTAAACAACATCAATCTGGAAACAAAGGAGGGCGAGTTCCTCGTCCTCCTCGGCCCGTCCGGCTCGGGCAAAACCACGCTGTTGCGGATGATCGCGGGCCTCGAAGCACCCACCTCCGGCGAAATTCTTATCGGCGGCAATGTCGTTAATAATCTGACGCCACGCGACCGCGGAATCGCGATGGTGTTCCAGAGCTATGCGCTCTATCCCCACCTGAGCGTTCGCGAGAACATCGCCTTCCCTCTCAAGGCGCAGAAAGTCCCGAAGGAACAGCACAAGCAAAAGGTGGAATGGGCGGCGGGCTTGCTTGGAATCGAAAAGCTTCTCGACCGCAAGCCGCGCCAGCTTTCTGGTGGCGAACGGCAGCGTGTGGCGCTGGCGCGCGCCATCGTGCGCGAGCCGCGAGTGTTCCTGCTCGATGAACCGCTGTCGAATCTCGACGCCAAGCTGCGAACTTCCGCGCGTGAAGAGCTTGATGAGTTCCACCAGCGAATCAAAACGACCACGATCTACGTCACACACGATCAGGTGGAAGCGATGGCCTTGGGAGAACGCATCGTGGTGCTCCATCAAGGCGAGGTCCGCCAGATCGGAACACCACAGGAAGTCTATGACGATCCCGCTGACACATTTGTGGCCACGTTTCTAGGTTCGCCGCCGATGAACCTGCTCGAAACCGATGATGTGATCGTAGGATTCCGTCCCGAGCGGTTTCTTCCCGCCGGTCTCATTGCGCCTTGGGCGCCCATGGACGAGGTGGCCAAAACCCTTAAGCACGAGAATCTTCTCCCTGCGGATTTGCTGGGCACTGGACAACGAATTCCGCTGCGGCTGCTTGTGGAGCATTCTGAATATCTCGGTTCCGAGCGAGTGCTTTACGGAAAACTTGCAGAAACCCGATTCCGCGATAAGCCTGTGTGGGCGCGGGTTTCATCGAGCGTTCTTGAAACGTACACGCCGAACACTACCTACGACTTCGCAGTGCCGGAGCACGAACTGAGATTTTTCGACGCTAAGACCGGCAAGCGGATCCCGCCGAGGCCTTTTCCGTGGCAGTAGACGATCGCAAAGTCGGCGTGTTCATGTTTCTACCGGCGGTCGCTTACATCGCGCTGCTGATTGGCGCTCCGCTGCTTCTCGCGGTTCTGTACGCGTTCAGCGACGCGCGGATCGGAACGATGGGTTTCCATTTTGTAGGCCTTGAGAATTTTCGCAGCATTCTGCAGAGCCCGAGCTTCCGCGCCGCGCTGCGCAATTCGGTAGTGTTCACCGTATCCGCGCAGATCATCGTGATTGTGGCCTCCAGCATTCTTTCCATCGCCCTCGAGCCCGCATTTCATGGCCGTTGGTTCGTGCGGTTGCTGATCTTGTTGCCCTGGGTGGCGCCGATTTCGCTGGGCGCGATCGGATGGAAGTGGATTCTGGATTCGATCTACAGCGTGATCACCTGGGTGCTTGTTTGGGCGCACGTATTCAAACCCTACGGCGCGCCGATGTGGCTCGGTGAACCCACTCTGGCGATGGCTTCGGTAGTGCTAGTTCACTCCTGGCGGCTGATTCCCTTTTCGACGGTGATCATGCTGGCCGGACGGACTTCGATTCCTAAGGAAATCCCGGAGGCAGCAGCGATTGACGGCGCGGGCTTCTGGCGCACCGAGTTTCTGATCAATATCCCAATGATGATGCCAATCATCAGCGTGGCGGTTCTGTTCGGGACGATTTTCACGTTTACGGATATGACCGTGGTTTACATTTTGACGGCCGGGGGTCCGTTCGATTCCACGCAAGTGCTGCCTTCACTCGCGTTCGCAACGGGAATCCAGGGAAGCGACCTAGCTGCGGGCGCGGCGATTTCGCTATTTCTCGTTCCTGTTCTAATTCTGATTGCTTATTTTATGCTCCGAGCAGCGCACCGCGCGGAGGTGGCCTGATGCCGGGCGGCGACGGGCGAAAAATCGGGACCGAAGCGCTGCGATATGCGGTGCTCGCGGTGTTTGTCGTATTGCTGGCGTTTCCCTTCTACTGGATGTTTGTCGCCACCTTCAAACAGAACATCGACCTCTACAACGTTGAAAACAATCCGTTCAAATTCAACCTGCCGCCCACACTCGACCACTTGAAGCTGCTCTTCAATGAAACGCGCTATGTGAGATGGCTCGGCAATACGGCGCTGGTGGGAGTCCTTGTCGTTTTTATCACACTGGCTTTTTCTTTGCCGGCAGCATACGCGTTGGCGCGGCTTACCGGCCGCTGGGGACAGCGGATCGGCATCGCGATTTTTCTTACCTATCTGATTCCACCCACGCTGCTTTTTATTCCTCTCTCGCGCATTGTGGCGACGCTGGGATTGCAGGACACGATCTGGTCGCTGGTGCTGGTCTATCCGAGCTTTACGATTCCCTTTTCCGTTTGGCTCCTGATGGGATTCTTCAAGTCAATCCCGAGAGAATTGGAAGACGCTGCGATGGTAGATGGGTTGACGCGTTTCGGGGCGTTCTTCCGTCTCGTAGTGCCCATCTCGATTTCAGGAATACTGACCGTCGTAATCTTCACGTTCACGCTGGTGACGCAGGAATTCGTTTACGCGTTGACGTTCATCTCGCCGGAGTCGCAGCAGATGGTGGGCGTGGGGATTCCGATTTTCCTGGTGCGTGGCGACGTCTACTTCTGGGGCTCACTCATGGCCGCGTGTCTGATCACGAGCCTTCCGATCGCGCTGCTCTACAACTTGTTTCTCGATCGCTTCATCGCCGGATTTACAGTGGGTGCGATTAAGTAGCGGATCGCCGGACCTCGCCCCACGGCCTCTTCTTTCGAATTCTAATTTTGGGCGGAAGCGTGGACGCCCGCGCGCCGTCTTGGAAGCGCTTCAACGCGTCGAGGATTTGTTGGCCGTACAACTCGGTTTTGCGCTCGCCGAACCCAGAAACTTTGCGTAGCTCGGCGAGCGTGCGGGGCCGGAGGCGGCAGAGTTCATCGAGCGACGTGTCGTGCATGATGATGAAGGCGGCCATGCCACTCTGCTTGGCTGTTTCTTGCCGCCACTGCCGCATATACTCGCGCAAAGCAGGATCAACTTCCGCCGCGGGCTGCTTCACCGGCGGTTCGGATCGAGAAGGCGCCACCACGGAAAGCGGTGCGGGTTCAGGGCTCTTCTGCTTTTGGACCCTCGGGCTCGACGGTGACCACGCGAGTTCGAAGCCGCAAGCATCACACGCATCGCACGATTTCCATTTCGGAATCTCGCCGAAATGCCTGCAAATCTGAAGATGCTTGCAGGTTTTCGATTCGGCATAACCCAGAATCTCGCGATAGCGCTGCCAGCCTCGCTCCTTTTCCGCCTGGTCGGTCAGCAGGCCGATGAAATACGCCAGAAGGCCCGCATCGCGTCTGCGCCAAAGCAAAACGCAATCGGCGGGAAGCCCGTCACGACCGGCACGGCCGGCTTCCTGGTAATACTGCTCGATCGATTTCGGCAACGCGAGATGGATCACGGCGCGCACGGCGGCCTTGTTGATGCCGAGACCGAAGGCAATCGTGCCGACGAGGACGCGGACCTCGTCCGACATCCAGCGCTCCTGATTCTGACGGCGGGCGTCAGATTCCATCTTGCCGTGATACGGAAGAGCCGGGATCTTGTTCTTTTCGAGAAATTCGACCGTTGCGCCCACCTTGGAGATAGTCGGCGCGTAGACGATCACGTTCTCTCCGGAATAGTAGCGGAGGGCAGACAGCAGCATTTTCTGCTGCATCTCTTCATCGCATTCGACGGTGAAGTACCGCAAATTGGGACGGTAGAAACTGGCGATGTATTTGTGCGGGTCGCTCAGACCAAGCTGCTCGATGATGTCGTGACGCACGCGGCGCGTGGCGCTCGCAGTGAATGCGGCGATGCGTCGCTCGGGAAACTCAGCTCGCAAGCGGCTCAGCTGGCGATATTCGGGCCGGAATTCGTGGCCCCATTCCGAGATGCAATGTGCTTCGTCAATGGCAAAAAATGAGACCGGCACACGCCGCAGCCATTGAGATGTGTCCGCAGTGGCGAGTCGTTCGGGAGAAAGATACAACAGGCGATACTTTCCCTCCGTGGCTTCGTTGATTACTTGTGCTTGCCTGGGTTTTGAGAGTGAGCTATTGAGCAGAGCGGACGGGATTCCCATTTGCGTGAGCTGCGCCACTTGATCCTGCATCAACGCGATTAGCGGGGAGACTACGACCACCGTTTCGTTCGAGAGCATTGCCGCGGGCAGTTGGTAGCAAAGCGATTTTCCGAAGCCGGTCGGCATCACCGCGCAGGTATCGTGCCCACCAATCAAACTGCGCACCACTTTCTCCTGCAGGGGGCGGAAAGAGTCGTAGCCCCAGAAACGCCGGAGCGCGCCACGCAGTTCAGTTTGCGAAACCATCTGCGAAGTATAGTTTTAGAATGCGCTGGGGTCTATGCTTACGGAGCCACGATGAAGATTTTTATTGGCAATCTTGACCGTACTTCTACGGAGTTCGACAGACACTCTCCATAGAAGTGCGCAGAGCGGTACCAAGCTCACTCCCGATAACGACGATTGTTATCTTTTTTCATGCGCTTGTTATAATCGCGACGCATTAACCGAACCTCAAATTCCCCAATTCCTGCCCGCATTTTTCGTGGAGGGAGCCATGAGCTCGAAGCCGGAAGAAAAGAAAGAAAGTACCGCGCGAGAACTTCTGCGTCATTGCATTGCTACGCTGGCTTATCGAGGCGGAAAAGCAATTCGCGGCGCGCCGGAGGGATTCAGTGATTTCAAGGCGTCAGAAAAAACGCGCACGCCGGGGCAGATTCTGGCTCACCTGAGCGATCTGATCGATTGGGCGCTCTCGATGGCGAAGGGAAAGCAGGAGTGGCACGACTCGCCACTGAAATCGTGGGACGAGGGAGCGAAGCGGTTCTTTGCAGCATTGCAATCGTTTGACGATTACCTGGCTTCGGATGCGCCGCTAGATGCTTCCGCCGACAGATTGTTCCAAGGCCCTGTGGCCGACGCGCTGACGCATGTGGGCCAGATTGCGATGCTTCGCGGAATCGCGGGCGCGTCTATTCGGGCGGAGAATTATTTCAAGGCTGAAATCACAATGGGACGCGTGGGCGCGGAGCAGACGCCGCCGAAGCGGGAGTTTTGAAGTTCGGCAAGCAGCCTCAGCGTGCATTGGTGACAAAAATTGTCGCCGCAACTGCAGCAAGTATGTTGCACCAAAAAGCAGCTTCGCCCTGGTGTAGCCCAGGTTCACTTGGCAAGACGCCGATATCTCAAAATAATAGCCGGGCGGCACCGGCTGAGGGACCCGAACCGCCCGGCATTTTCTCACCCATCTCCGCAGGGTCTGGGTAAGAACTTGTTATGCGGCTACTATCCGGCGGCTTCGCCGTTCCGCATGAATTCGTAACGTTCGATCGCGGCAGCCACTCCCACCTCGCCTGAATGCTCCGGGCTGCTGCGTAGCACGCGTCCCAGGCAGCGCACCCTGACGGGGCCCGCCTGAGTCAACTCGTGCGGCAGGGTCATGACGATTTCGACCGGTGCGCCGCTCTTCAAACCCTTGGGTAAGTGAAAATAGAGCCCCCTGGAGCTCACTTCCCTCGATTCCGTAGAGGCCTCGCCGACCACGCTTTCGTCGGTCCAGCGGACCACCAGGGGCAACCGCATAAGGAAACGGCGCGTTGCACGTCGTTCTTTCGATGACACAGGACACCTGCCTCTTAAGTTCCTGTCTAGAATGAGGGTTAGGAGCTTCCGGGCCAATAGGCCTAAGGCCTCAATTCGGTAGGTCGATTTCGGTACAGAAGTACTAGGAGCGGAGCGTTACGGCGAGAAAAACTGCCCCGGTTTTTAAAGGGAATCGAGAAACGGAGCTATTCGAGCGAGGCGTTTCGAAACGCGCGGAGAATATCGGCGAGGGTCACGATCCCTTCGAGCTTGCTGAGATCGGCGCGGCTCACGACCGGCACAGCGGGCCAGTCGCCCACTGCATGCAGCGCGTCTTCGAGCGATTGATCGCGAAAGAGGATCGGTAGAGGGCCTCTCGGTTTCGCTTCGGCGGCTTTGGTGGTCATGGTGCCGTCGGCCGCGAGGCGGTGGAGTTCCTCGCGATCGAGCAGCAACCACTGGCCCGGACTCATCCGGACTAGGATTAGGGCGTCTTTCTGCTCTTCGGCGCGACACGCGAGATCGGCGGCCAATTCGTCCGGCAATGCCACGACGGAGCCGTCCGTCTTCATCGCTACTTCGACCGTAAGCGGGACCTGCTCTCGCTGCTCTTCGATCGAGGGAAGAACGAAGCCGTCCTGGCGAGCCAGGAAGTCGAATAGGGGCACTTTCTGATAGGTCCGGGAAATGAAATAGGCAACAAGGTTCGCAACCATGATCGGGAGTATCGCCGTGTAGCTGCCGGTAAGCTCGATTACCATGAAAACCGACGTAATTGGCGTACGGAGAAAACCCGCAAAAAACACTCCCATACCGACCAGTGCATAGGTGCCGACGGTTCCTGTCAAGCTGGGGAAAAGGTGGTGCTCAACGCTCCCGACGGCGCCGCCCAGCATGGCCCCGATAAAGAGGGTTGGCGCGAACATTCCGCCGGGCGTTCCGCTCAGGAATGAGATTCCGGTGGCGAAAATCTTGAGAGCCGCCAGGACCAAGAGGAGTTTCCAGCTGAACTGGCCGTGTAGCGCTTGATCGATTACCGAATACCCGGCTCCCATTACCTGCGGAAACCGTATGCCAATGAAACCCACCACCAATCCGGCGGCGGCAGGCTGCAAATAGCGAGTCCAGTTGGGCCATTGTTGGATTCGCGGGCGTGCATATGCCAGCCACTTCAGGAAAGCCAACGATGCACCACCACCGATAACGCCGAGAACAACGTATGCGAGAAGTTCTCCAGCATTCGCAAGGCGGACGGGCGGGACCCGGAACAGCGACTCCGACCCCATGAATACGCGCATCGTGATGACGGCCGACACTGCAGCCAGCACAATCGCTCCCAGGACACCGGCACTCCAAGTGCCGATCACTTCCTCGATTACGAAAATCACCGAAGAGATAGGCGCGTTGAAGGCAGCCGCGAGGCCCGCCGCAGCACCTACGGGAGCGATCAACCGCACTTTTTCCTGTGAAAGGTTGAGACGCCTGCCGAGATGTGAGGCGATTCCTGCGCCTATTTGAAGTGACGGATCTTCAGGACCAAGCGACTGGCCCGTGCCAATACCGAGGGCGCAGATCACGAATTTTCCGACGACCGTGTTGAATGGAATGTAACCGTTCGAAATGTATACGGCCGCCTTCGTCTGGTTCACTCCGCTGCCGCGCGCGGCGGGAAAAGCGTAGATCACGAGGAGGGCGACAATGAGTCCTCCTACGACAGGAACAATCAGAACGCGTGGCACAGGTGGGAACATGGACGAACCGAGAGAAACCAGGTGCACCCATTCAATCGCTATTCGAAAGCAAACGACGGCCAGTCCCGAAAAGATCCCAATCAGTACAGCGAGGAACATAAACAACTGGTCCTCGCGTAACGAAAGGATGCGGTTGCTCCAGGACCTCCAGGTGGCCCCCAGATTTCGAATGGACTGGCGCGAGCTCCGGGGAATTGGTTCGGGTTTGGTGTCGGGGGGCAGCGGCGGCAGGTTGGTCAAACTCATTTCGAGTTACCAGCCCGACTGCGCCCGATTAGCCACAGCGCGTAGTCAGCGCCTTGTGCCTCTCCGCATTGACCTGCGGCCGCGTCCTCCATCTGAAAGACAGAAGACATGGCGGGCCCAATGCGTTCAGGATATTTGCGAAGATTTCGCACCGTCCAATCGGCTGCGTTTTGATTGCTTGTCGCCATCGCGGACGCTAGGGCCGATCTCGACGCGCCTGGTGACGACGTGCTGCCGTTTTGCCGTTCACAAGCACTAGCGCGCGCTTGGGCGAGCACGATGGCCTCAGCCGTTCGCTTCGCCTTCTCGTCTGTGGAAAGGCCGGGCGCGAACGGATTCAGGGAGAGAACACTCCTCGAAATCTCGTGCATTCTCGCGAGTTCGGGGTCAGCGAGCTTTTCGCGTGGCAAACGCTCCAGATATTCCTCCGCCTGCGAATATTGGGCGAGCTGAAATGCAGCGGTCGCTGCACCTGCAAGGGCATCCTCATCGCGCCGGTCGTGCGACAACAAAGTTTGAAACTCTTGCAACGCGCGGCCCCACATCCGAGCGCGAAGCAGCAGGTTCCCGGCGGTTTTCTGCCCTCCAACATCTTCCGGGCTCGTATTGTCAGCGAGGGCAATGATTTCAGCTTCGGCTTGATTCATTGCATTGTTATCCAGCAGGTACTCGCAAAACTCTTTGCGAACCTGCCAGCGCATGGCGATCGGATCCGTGTCCCAGACCCCGTAAATCGCGGCATGGTAATAGCGGAGTGCGTCGGGCATCATTTTCGGCCCGCCATGCGCGGCTATTCGGGCCAGCTCGAGATTCGTATCGCCGCTCCCCGGAGAATCCGAAAGCAGGGCTACGAGATAAGCCCGGGCTTCGTCGAACCGTCCGGTGGCCGCCAACGCCTTCGCGAGGTGGAATTGAAAATTTGTGTTGCCGGGCGAGTAAAGCAGAGCATTGCGATAGTCACTGAGCGCCGCCGCGGCATCTCCAGAATGAAAATCTTGATCGCCCCGTGCGAACCACTCATCTCCGAGCACGTGATATTTCTTGTGATACATGCGGGCGGCGAAAGCGGTGAATATCACGAAAACAAGAAGCAGCAGCAAGGTCGTAAGGAGAACAATCTCGCGAGAATATTTTCCGGGGCCAGCCGGGTTGGAAGAAATACCTGTCGGAGAAGCCATTACGTTCGTTGTTCCGAAGAATAGAATACCGCATCGAACGAGCGAAGGGTAAGGTGGTCAAAATCTCCAGAAATCTCGCCGGTGGTCAGGATTGATCGATCAGCCGGTGGTGAATTGCGTATAGCGCGAGTTCGAGCCGGTCGGAAACACCAAGCTTGTCAAAAATATTGTGGAGATGATTCTTTACGGTCTGCTCGCTGATGAATAATTTCTCGCCGATTTCACGATTGCGAAATCCCTGCGCAACAAGCTGCACGATCTCTTTCTCGCGATCGCTCAATAGCGGTTTTTCGCGTCGCTGCCCCGATTCTGCAGATTTCTTGAATGCGTCGATCACTTCCGCCGTCATCCGGTTATCGAGCCAGATTTCGCCGTCGGACACTTTGCGGATACTTTTCACGAGCAGATCGCTCGCCGATTGCTTCAGGACCACTCCACGTGCGCCCAACCGCATCGCTCGAACCACATCGCGATCATCTTCCGCAGCGGTCAGAACGATCACGCGCGTCGGCATCGAGTCAAAATTGATCTCTTCGAGCACACCAAGACCGTCCTTCTCCGGCATGCGCAGATCGAGCAGCAAGATATCCGGCTTGTATTTCGCCAGCATCTTGATGCACTCCACGCCGTTCGACGCTTCGCCGACAATCTGAATTTCCTCGGCCGCATCGAGCAGCTTGCGAAGACCTTCCCGGAAGATGGCATGGTCGTCCGCCACCAGGATCCGAATCACCTGTTTTGCTTTCGTCATCTCAACTCAATGGGATTTCAACGGTTAGGCGTGCTCCGTGCCCGGGATTCGACTCCACCGTAAGCGTTCCCCCGACGCCTCTTGTTCGTTCTTTAATCGAAATCGGGCCGAGACGCAGCCGATCAAGCTCTTCGCTTGTGTATCGCCCAGAAAAGCTAAACCCTCGGCCGTTGTCGTCTATAACGAGGAAGACCTTCGCCTCGTCTTGACCTAGTTTTACCACGACGTGACTCGCATTCGCATGCTTTTTTACGTTGTGTAGTGACTCTCTGTAAATCTGGAACAACTCCCGGCAAATGCGGTCGGGCAGCGTCAAATTGCGATCTTCGATGAAAAGGTCCACTCCCATGCCCTGCTCGTTGCGAAAACGCTCGGCAAATCCCACCATCAGTTCCCGCATATCGGCGCTTTCCACGCGCAAGGGCCGCAAATCGGTGACAAACCGCCGCAACTCCTCACTTTCCTGCTGGACCGTCTTCTGCAGGCTCCCAAGCTCGGCGCAGGCTTGTTCCGGAGTCTGCGTCGTCTTCTGCCGTAGCACCCCGAGCTGAATATTCAGGCTCAAGAGAGTTTGCAAGATGCCGTCGTGCAGATCGCGCGAGATGCGGCTCCGCTCGGCCTCCACGGCCCGCGCCCTGAGGTGACGCAGAAGGAAAACATTTTCAAGCGGAGGCCCCAAATGCCGGACGATCTGCTCCAGCCATCGAAGATCGCCCTTAGAAAATCGGCTCGGCGCCCCATTCGGCGCGGTCGGATTGACCAGCAAGACCCTCCCAGCCGGCCGCCCTCCGGCTTCGATTGTAACCGCCATCAAAGATTTGGCACTAAACTCGTCGCGCGTGGCGTTGGGCGGCATGGGAACATCACGGAACAACTGGGCGCTGCGGCGGTCCCAACCAAAGCCTTCGCCGCTGCCGTTCCTGAATTCCCAGCACAGGCTGACCTCCAGGCTGTCTGCCAAAAAAGTGTCGGACCTTGAAAGGGGTAGCATTTCCGGCGAATTGGGTTCGCGTTCGCTAGGGCGAACCTTCCATACAAACAGCCGTTCGAGGTCTTCCTCGCGTATGGCAAGGCAAGCCTGCTCACACCGGAACGACACCGCAATTTCGCCGAGTGCCTGACGGATCGATTCCGCAAGGCCGCGGTCGAACTGAAGCAGTCTGGTAACTTTCTCCAAAAACTGTTGTCGCGCGAGGTGCTCGCGTTCTCGCGCCCCAAGGTATCCCATGCCCAGCCCGGAGATGAGCGTTCCAGCTCCAAGGATCAGCCAATGAAGCAGACTGTGCCACTCGAGCGGTTCAGGAACCGAATTTGCAACGCGAACGATTACGCCGATCGTCGCGGCAGCCACAAGGACGAGCATTGTCCGCGAATTCCCCAGCGAACTAAGAGCGAACACGGAGAACAGAAGCAGGAACCAAAAGGCGGAGACTGAAGGCGTCAAAAATAAAAACACACCCAGCGCCACCGCATCTGCCACGAGAGGGATTCGCAAACGCCAGTCGCTGAAGAATTGCTCCGTCAGGGCTATTCCGAGCGATACGGCCAGATAAAACGATAGAAAAATAACTGCCGACCGTTTCACCGGCGCAGGCGCCGTCTCTAGTAAAGCCACCAGAGCCAGCGCGACCAGGATGGCCCGCGCCAGGGTGACCTGGCGTTCGATATATAGACGTTCGGCGCTGTCGAGAGGCATCGTGGCGGGCAAGTACCCCTAAAAGTCTAGCAAGCCGGCAGAGGTGCGCAACCCAGTGTAATCATCTGGTTATTGCCGGCATGTCGATCCGGTGGCTCTTCCACACATTTCCACAGCAAAGGTGACCGCATCCGGTTGACAGAGGGTGCATAATCATTCGACACCATTCTTCAAAACGCAGGGGAACGCCGGGCTTGACTCAACGCTACACGCGCAGAGAAGCAGGGCGCATTTTGGGAGTTGAGCCGAGCCGTCTTCGCTACTGGGAACGGTTGCAGTTGGTTCGACCGCGCGCTCGCTGGGGTGAGCGGTTTTACAGCTTCGGCGATCTCGTAGCGCTCCGCACCGTCAAACGACTCACCGAATGTAAAATCCCGGCGCGCCGCGTTCGTCTCGCAGTTTCGCTCACCGAGCAACAATTCGGGGCTGAGCCGCGTCCATTGCAGGAACATTGTATCCAGCAACACGGCCGTGAAGTGCTTGTCGTCCCGCCTGGTACGCCAATGCCGTTCAATCCGATTCGGAAGCAGTGGGTGTTTCCGTTTGAGTCATCCGAAGTACCGGCGAAGCTGCGCTCCATGGTGGGGCGAACCCCCGAACAACTTTTCGAAGTAGCGCTGGATTATGAGGCGAGCCCAGAAACAATTCCCGAGGCGATTGAGACCTACGAGCGGATAGTCAACTTGGCGCCCGATTGGATCGAAGCTCACATCAACCTTGGTGTCGCTTACTACCAGACCGGCCAAATCTCGAGCGCCCGTGACGCATTTCGCGTTGCAGTGGAACTCGATCCGCTCAACGGAATCGCCCGTTACAACCTTGGCTGCACGCTGGAAGAAATAGGTGAAGTGGACGAAGCCGTCGAACATCTGCGCCGCGCAGCGCGGGCGATGCCAGCACATGCCGATGTCCATTTCAACCTGGCGCTAGCCTATGAGAAACGTGGTGAACGCCGATTCGCGCGAGAGCAGTGGCTCCTCTATCTTCGCTACGCTCCCTCAGGTCCTTGGGCTGATCAGGCTCGCGCCCGGCTGAAACAGTATGGTGGCCGCCCCAGGCACTCTCCTCCGATTCCGTTCCGCCGCCCGGGCTAGACCCACAGCCCGCAAGCCGATTGTCAAACGTACCTGCTTACTACTTGTATCTCCGTTCCATTGACCAGACCCATCCACCCGGGTACCTTCGAAAATCAGGTTCCGGCCGGAGGCCGACGTGGCGGAGAATCTCGACTCAAACGGGGGTGGCGCAGAGAAGCGCCGCAGCACACGCGTGATGTATTCCGCCTCGATCACGATTAAAGGAACCGACACGCTTGGCCAGTTCTTTCGGGAGTCTACGAAGACGGTTATGGTGAATTGCTACGGCTGCCAGTATCAGGGTATCCGTTACCCTGCTCCGAATTCCTCCATCATGCTGGAGGTGAGCCGCGGCGACCATCGGCGGCTTCCGCGCGTGGTTCCGGCGCGAGTCATCTGGGTGCGACGTCCTCAGGCTTACCGCACGCTCTATCATGTAGGGATCGAATTCGAAGTTCCTGGAAACGTGTGGGATATCGCGTTGCCGCCAGGGGGACTGGTTCGCCTGCCCCGAAGATGAAGAACTGGTGATTCCGGTTTCGAGCGAGGAAAATATCGCGCATCCGAATCAATTTGTGCTGAGCGCTTCGGTGGCTGACGTCAAGAACTCCGGACGCTCATCCGATGAGCCGGCGAACGCGCTAATTTCATCAGCGTGCGCCACCGAGACGCTATCGCTACCGGAAGAGCGCCCGGTCGTCGCTGCTCAAGTGAATTCCGCGGCCAACACGTTGGACGGTTCGGCTTCTATCATGGAAATGGTGAAAATGTTCACCGCGGAAGCGGTGGCGCAAGAGATCGTGCGGATACGAGAGTTTATCGACGCTGAGTTGCAAACCGCGATTCACAAGGCCTTTGACCGACTGAGCGATCGTATTCAGGCGCCTGCGGCACCGCGACACGCCACGACTGACAACCCCACTACTTCGGACACCTTGAGCGACACCGCCGGTCAAATCAGTGGCTCGTCCAAATTGCCTGCTGCGCGAACTGGGCAGGATGCACCGGGCGACGTTCCCCTAAGTGCCCGTCAACGGCGTGCGGCGAAGCGCGCCCGTAAAACACAAAAAACCACATCCTAGACTCAGAATCACTCAGTCGCAGGCTCCCACAAGCGACTCGGCTCAAACCAACCCACAGGTTCAACCATCGCGCGACACATGGTATTCTAACGACACTGCGGTGAGCGTAGCTCAGCTGGTAGAGCATCGGTCT
>CAVRLE010000016.1:0-43718 GCA_963721825.1 uncultured Acidobacteriota bacterium
TCGATCTCGCTCCGCCTTTCCTTTATTGCGCGTTAACCCAGGTGTCTGAGCCCGCCAGCTTAACGGCCATTTCCGGTCACCATTTGCCCGCGTGCGCGCGCGCCATCGACGTGCAGTATTTCGCCCGAGGTGAACGTGGCGTCGGTGAGAAACAAAATCGCATCGACGACTTCTTTGACTTCACCGATTCTGCCAACCGGGTGCAGGCCTTTGAGAAAGTCATGGGTTTCCGGTTTATGCATGGGGGTATCGATCACTCCCAGCGCTACCGTGTTCACACGAATGCCTTCCTTCGCGTATTCAATGGCGAGGGCGCGCGTCACCGCGTGCAATGCACCCTTCACCATGATTTGAACGGCCGCTCCTACACCTGCGATCGGTTGGTCAACCAGGGTGGTTGAAACATTGACGATGCTGCCGGATCTCTGCCGCAACATTTGTTTTATGGAGAGCTGTGAGGCGTAGAGAAAGCCTGCGAGCGTCGTGGAGACTAAAGTGTTGAAGTCTTCGGTTGTGTATTCTATGAAAGGCTTCGGAATAAAAATACCCGCGTTGTTTATCAGCACATCGATCCGGCCGAATCGGGATACGGCAGCATCCACAATCTTTGCGGCCGTGCGAGGGTCGCCGATGTCGCCGTCGACGAGTGCAACATTCGCGGTCGCCGGGAATGGATTTGCTCTGGTAATGTTTCGCGAGTTTGCGACTACGCTGTAACCTCGTTTCAGGAACGCTTCGACGAGTCCCTTTTCCGATGCCTTGCGAGGCACCAGTAACAATTGCTGTCTTTGTCGTATTTGCCATTTCTAAGCTCCTTTTAGCATCCAGTTCGCATCGACCGTAGAACCTCGCACTCAGCCTTTTAAGGGTGTGTTTGCAAGGACCTATTCTTTCCACGTGAGGAGGAACCGCAAATAATTCGCTGGCCCGCGCCGTCAACTCTTTCGCTATCTCACCAGTCAAGTGGGCATTGCGGCCCGCTTCATTTGCGAAGGTGTCGAAGATACCGAACTTTCCCGGCCCGAGCTTGATCGCATACCATTTCAATGTCGCCTTTTCATCCAGCGCGAGTGGTTGCGCTGACCTCAGAAATGCCTCGGCATCAGCCTCCTTACCTGCGAGCGCTTCGAGCGTGACTAACAATCCGATTGCTTCCATTTGACTGTCCCTCCTTTGTTGATTTAGTCCCGGCCGGTTGATCGACCTCTGCTCACAACTGTGAGTAAATTGCAGATCGGGAATGGACTTGTGCGGATTTGTGCTGGGATGGTCGGAATCCTGCTGAATTCATGCTTCGCGAGAGAGAAGTCCAACGACTTACGAGTTGGTGTGGGGTTTGTCTTGAAGGAACGGGGCGGGTCCGAATGAACTACAGGATTGGCCGGGTGAGAATTATTGCCGCAGGATACAGCGCTGACGCGGGTGCAAGGAGCGACGGGTTACGAATTCCGGACTAGGCTGGACGTTAAACGGCAACGTGCGAGTGAAGTTCAGCGTGCGAGCCGACGAGATTCTGGCGATACTCTGTCGGGCTAATCCCCCAAACATCACGAAAAACCTGCGCAAAGTGCTGCTGGGTCTTGAAGCCACAGGCCACGGCCACGTCCAATACTCGCGCATCGGGATCGAGCAACATTGCTTTAGCACGTTCAAGCCTTTGGCGCAGAACAAATTGATGCGGGGTGTGGCCTGTTGACTTGCGAAACATCCGTGCGAAATGAGCTGTGCTCAATCCTACCGATTGCGCCATGTCGTCGAGACTCAAATCGTTTTCCATCTTCGCATGGACCAACTCTTTAATCCTTCGTAAGCGCGCTGAGCCTAGTCCGCCTTTGTACATCTGTATAGGACGGTGCCTTACCGCATGGCCCTTGACGAGCGCTACGGCCATTGCCTGTTCGACAGAATCCAGAAAAAGCCGCCCGCTCGGAAAGCCGGCTGACATTTCTACTTCAACGGCCGCAACCATCGCACTCAGGCGCGGGTCCGCAAACTTGTGTGAAGGGTGCAGTTCTACTTCGCCGTAGGCTCCGTCAGAGCTGGCCATCAGAGCCGCATCGGAAATGCCGAGCTGCAGGTGCGGCACGTTCATGAGTCCAACCCACTCGCCCACATGACGATGACACAGTGCTAGGTCGCCCGCCGCGTAGTCGAACTTTTCCAGCGCGGAACGCTTCGAGCCCCACTCAATTGAGCCAGGCCGCAACATCATTGCGAAAGCCTGATCATGCCGTAGCCAATGACGCGGCGCTGTGTCAGAGTCGGGAGGAAAGAGTTCAACTCTCATGGTTCTACTTCATGCCTCATGTTGTGAATGGTGAAAAACGTCACATCACCGAAATGATTGAAATTAGATCTTGGTATAGATGATGGATTCGTCGTCATTCCGCGTGTAAGTGGAATCTAATGTGACACTCAACATCCGATGACTGTTTCAGATGGAAGATGCAGAAAAAGGTATGCGCCATCCTGCCAAACTGTCAGAACTCGAGCCCGAACTGGGACCGAACCGGATAGATGTTGGCGGGTGGCCCAGCCGCCGAATCGGGGCCACGCGTTGACATCCCCTGTTGCCGTGAATACGCTTCTAAGTCTCACATTGGGGTCATCATGAAGGCCGTAAAATTCGCTCTTCGCGCTCTCATTGGCACTCTGGCGCTCGCACCACTTTCGCTCGCTGCTCAGGAGCCGCAGCACCATCACGACGTCGACGAAAGAGTCGGCAGCGTCTCATTTGCCACTTCCTGCGTTCCCGAAGTTCGGTCGCAATTCGAGCGTGGTGTCGCACTGCTGCATTCCTTTGAGTACGAAATCGCCGATGCGCAATTCGAGGAGGTGGCCAAAAAAGATCCGCGCTGCGCTATGGCTTACTGG
The DNA here is from genome assembly GCA_963721825.1 of uncultured Acidobacteriota bacterium. Lineage (GTDB taxonomy): Bacteria > Acidobacteriota > Terriglobia > Acidiferrales > UBA7541 > Palsa-295. The sequence continues at coordinate 2,875 of CAVRLE010000016.1, forward strand.
GGACAGGCAATGACTTTGTATCACGAGCTGTGGGGTCGCCCCGACAAAGCTGACCTCGCGCAAGGCGCCGAGCTTCTTGCTAAAGCGCGTTCCCTCCAGCCGCCAACCGCCCGCGAACGCGACTACATCCTGGCGCTTACCGTCTTTTACTCTGAGACGGATAAACTCGACCACAATCAGCGCGCCGACGCTTACGCGAAAGCGATGCAAGGCGTGCAAGAGCGTAATCCCAACGACCAGGAAGCTGCCATCTTCTATGCGCTCTCGCTTCTGGCCTCAGGTCCCGAGCGCGATCCCAATCTCACCAACGCCAAAGCCGCCGTTGCAATCCTAAACAAGCTCTACGACGAGCACCCAAATCATCCGGGCATCGCGCACTACATCATCCATAGCTGTGACAATCCAGCGATGGCCAGTCTGGCGCTTTCTGCAGCCCGCAAATATGCCAGCATCGCGCCGTCGTCCCCTCACGCCGTGCACATGCCTTCGCACATCTTCGCGCGCCTGGGGCTTTGGCAGGACGACATCAACTCCAACCTTGCCGCGATTCGCGTCGCCGATGGTATGGCCGAGCATCATCACGTGATGCACCACAAAGTGCATTCCCTGGACTTCCTCGAATACGCGTACATGCAAATTGGCGACGACGCCAGCGCCAAGGCGACTATGGAGCAGGTCGCAGCGATTCGGCCCGAACAAATGGATCACGAATTTGAGAATTATTTGCTGGCGCGTCAGACGGAGGGACCCGCGAAGTACGCTCTCGATCGCCGCCAGTGGAAAGAAGCGCTAGCCCTGCAACCCATCGCCGGCGCACCGTCCCAGGTTCAGCTCGTCACATACTGGGGACGCGCCATTGCCGCCGGGCATCTTCACGATGCAGCCGCCGCACAAGATGCGCTGAAGCATTACGACGAACTTCTGGAAGCCACGCGCAAAGGTCCTCGACCCTACCTCGTCGAGGGCCTGAAGGACGAGCACGAACTGGTGCGGGCGTGGGCGGCTTACGCTGCGGGCAACTCCGAGGATGCGGTTCGACGGCTGCGAGCCGTTGCCGATCACCAGGACAAATCCGGCAAAGCCGAAACTGAACTGCCCGCCCGCGAAATGCTTGCCGACATGCTGCTCGACCTGAAGCGTCCGCAAGAAGCGCTGACCGAATACGAAATTTCTCTGCGCACCGACCCCAATCGCTTCAACGGTCTCTACGGCGCTGCGCAAGCCGCCGCGCAGGTGCAGCAAAAAGAGAAAGCGAGCAGCTACTACACCCAACTGCTGAAGAATTGCGAAGGCATCCGCTCCGATCGCCCCGAGCTAGCGCAAGCCAAAACCCTGCTCGGGTCTGCGAGCAGGGGTTTGTAGGCGCGGGTTGTCAGATCAACCCGTCTACAGCCCGTAGATCGTGGAGGCTGTGTCGTGAAATAGCTTTTGCTTGTCTGAGCCGGTGAAATCTGAAACGACGTCGAAGTAGGCGCCGTAGAGGTCTTGGAAGCTGCGAGAGAGTTTGGCGATGGGCATGTGACTGGCGAACATGCAGCGTTCTGGGCCGAAGGAATCGATTGTGTGGAGGATCCAGGGACGGACCTGGTCGATCGTCCATTGCAGACCGAATATGCATTCCATCCCGAATATCTTGACCGCGACATTTTTGCAGCCGCTCAGCATTTTCATGTCGCGCTTCCATGCGCGGTATCCTGCATTCGTGACATCGATTGGCCAGCCCATCAGAGGAAGAATGAACTGCATGTCCGGATAGGACCTGGCCGCGGCCGCAAAACCCGGTAGCTGGGGAGAGCGGAGCTCTATCTCGCATCGCAGATCATACTTGCGCAGCAATGCGAGCCGTTCTCGCCAAACATCGTCAGCCAGGACGTCCGGCCGCGCGGCAAGCTGCTTTGCATCGGTTGCGGATCTAAAGCGAGATGTTGGCGAACGGCGCGGAGGCGCGGAATAGAGCCGTAGGAGTCGATCACTCTAGCGACGTCGGGGCTGAGGAAGTCGGCCTGCGCGATCATCCCCTGCGGATAGCCGTGCTCGTTGGAGAGAGCTAGTGCCCACCTAACCTCACCGATGGGATCGTCGGACATAAACTCAGCGCAAACGATTTTGGCGACGTTAAAGCCGCGGGTGTCGTTCAGGTAGTCCTCAGGAAGATAGCGTCTGGGTAGAGCGCTGTAGTCGCCGACTATGGCCTCGAAGCTGGCGCTTCGTTGCTGGAAGATCTGATAGCTGAGAGCTTGCGCGTCCACAAAGTGGACGTGACAATCGACGATCGCGATTGAATCCGGATTCATGAGTGTTGGGTATTCTACCGTGGGTGACTAGAGCCTCAGGTCGGGGCAGCAAGGCAAACCCGTCCCCACCCCTGGCGGGACCGGCGAAGGATGTGGTAGCCGCGTAATTATCAGATGGCTTCGCCTACGGTTGGTATCCGTCTGCCATCCATTTTGCGAATAGGTCGATGCGAGATTGAGGCCAGCGACCTTCTCCTCTTGGCGGTGGCGGCGGCATTAACGCGCCACCGATTCCCCGGATGCGGTCGTAGATGGCGGGCGCGTGCGCTTTGACGTCATCATAGCTGGCCAGGTTGAACCCCGTTTTCATGCCTTCAATGTCTCGCTCCGTAAACAGGGGGCGAATGTCGGCTTGAAAGCTCGTCAGTTTCGTCATTGGCACCTCGCACTATCTAGTTGCGGTTTCGCGTTCGTGTTCATCTGGCTTGTTCATCTCCCTTGTGGAATGAAACCCGGCACGCCGGTTTTTACCACTGTATTCAGTCGCTGTCTGGTTTGGATTCGATTGATTTCGTCAAGCGCGTCTTGCGGAAGTGCGGAGATGTCGAAATTCTCTCGCGCTCGGGCCGCACTCTTTGGCGTGGTAAGTAAGGCTGTGCCGCGCTGCACGGCCCAAGCCAGCAGCACCTGGGCCGGCGTCTTTCCAACTCGCGCGGCGATAGCCAAAATGACTGGATCTTCGAGCGGCCCCGGGTGCGTTCCATGTCCTAACGGTGCAAAAGCCAAAAACACAACGTCCGTCTCTTTGCAGAATTCCAATAGCTCCGTTTCCGGAAGGTACGGATGTGATTCTACCTGGACCACGGCGGGCTTGATTCTCGCTGATTCATAGATGGGTTGCAGTTCGTTCAAACTTACGTCCGAAAGCCCGATGGCCCGGCACTTGCCGTGGTCCACGAGAGTCTCCAGCGCTTTCCAGGTGTCGAACAAAGTCACGTCGTGGTCGTAAATCACATTGCCGTTTTGATCCCGCGGATCCTGATTGTCCCCGGGTTGAAATGCATAGGGAGTGTGAATGAGGTAGAGATCGAGATACTGGAGCCCGAGTCTATCCAGACTCGCCTCGAAAGCCGGTTCGACGCGCTCGGGCCGGTGATTGGAATTCCACAGCTTTGTCGTGACAAAAATGTCTTCGCGCGCGATCGCTCCCGCGGCAAGTGCTGCCTGCAATGCGCTGCCTGCCTCCCGCTCGTTGCCGTACCGTTCCGCGCAATCGAAGTGGCGGAATCCGGCTTCGAGGGCGTCTCTGGTGGCAGTGATCGTCACGGCTGGGTCGGGAATCAGAGTGCCAAAGCCGAGTGCGGGGATATGGCCGGCTCCGTGGCTGAACGGAATTCTCGTCATTCGCAGATCGGAAGACCCAACCATTGGTTACACCTCCAAATCCGTAAGACTAAGTATTGACTGACAGCTAAGAGCCTCCGCGTCCACAAAGTAGACGTGCCAATTGACAACCTGGATTCATAAACGTTGGGTATTCTACCAGTCCGATTACCGAAGGTGATGAATTGGAGATTCGTAATCCAATAGCTCGCTTACGAGTTCGGCTTCGAGATCAAGTCAACCCCGTCCCACCCTTCGCAGAAGGGTGGGCACCCCCGGCCAAAGCCAAGAGCGGATTCGAGGCAAATTACCTGAGTGGTATAATCCATTCCGTGCTCGGTCAATTGTGGAAACCACGAAGATGGAGCGGATAGGGTTGGGCCGCCCAAGTAGGAATCTTAAGTAACGGAAAGACACAAGAATGCGATTGTCCACTTCCATTTGTGCCGTACTGCTTATCGGCACGCTTACTGTGGCCTGTGCTTATCACGCACACGAGCAACAGGCTACTGATGCCGCGGTTCCGAGCGGTTGGAGCAAGGTCGACGCAGTAGCCTTCTCTGTCTTTGCTCCTTCGAGCTGGCAGTTTCGCCAGTTACAGGGCATTGACTCTTACGTCGGGGAGTTTACTGGCGACGGCATCGTCCTCAAGTTTGATTTTGGCAGATACTCGAACCCTTTACAGGAAGAGAAGGAACCTGCGTATGTCGTCGTTTATAAGTCGGTCGGAGGGCTTTCCGCCAAAATAGTTAACCCGAAGCTGCCGGGCCACGGAGTCACCGGCATCTATTTCCCAAGAGCCTTTGGCTCAAATAAACTCTCTCTGTTCGGCCAAGACCTTACGTCCATTCAGCAGGAACTCGTGCTGAGGATATTCGGAACAATCCGATTCGGAAACGCGGTGCCCCCATTTGTCGTTCCGCCACCGACGAAGAGCGTGCAGTAAGCGGCTACTCGGGGATGTTGAAGTCGAAGACGCGGCCGCTGGCTGCGCCTCCTGAGGAGGAGGAGACGCGGCCTGAGGACATGTTGGCCTGGGAGCCTGTGCCCATGAAGAAGGCGTATTCGCCGGGTTTGAGGTCTTCGTTGAGGGTGATTTTGTACATTCTGATGCCGACGTGTTCGGAGCTGCAAGAAACTTCCTTGTCTTTCTTCACGCCGGATTTGCCGCCGCCGATGCCGCCGAAAGAGCCTACCTGAAATTCGCGGCGGTCGCCTTTTTTCTGGAGTTTGATCAGGGCGTAGTCGGCGGCGCTCGAGCCATCCGGAACATACAGATAAAAAATCGGGCGGCGATCCTTCACATGATTTTTCGAGGCGGGGCCTTCGAGGACTGCGTCCCAGTGCTGGCCGCGAATGCCGTCTGTGGCGAAGCTGGCAGCGCGTCCGCCGGCTTTGGTGCGGGAGAGGGCGGCGCCTTGGATGAAGACGAAGGTGGGACCGTCTTTCCAATAGACGCCGACTTCGGGTGGCGGAAAATTCGGGTCGAGGGTCATGGGGGCGGCGGTGGTGACTACGGGCGGAGGCGGGGGAGCGGGGTTGATCATCACTTTGATGACGGCGTCGGAGACGTTGGCGGCTTTGAGGGCTTTGAGGCCGTCGACGGTGGTGTCGAATTTGGAGGCGTCGGCGCCGGTGGCGCTGCGGATTTTGGCGATGATGACGTCGTCGGAGAGGTTGAGGCTGGTCATTTCGATGATGTCTTGATTGGTGAGGCGCTTGGCGGGGGCGTCTTGGGGGAAGGCTGGGCGCGCGACGAATGCGATTAGGACGAGTGCGAGGGGGCGGAGGATTCGCATGTGGGCTCCTGATGGGATTCTATTTTTACGACGTGTTGGCTGGGGATTATACAACGGGGCGTGAACCTCGGGCTGGGCATTGCGGGGCTTGGTGGCGGAAGAGGAAGCGGGGATAAGCGAAAGGCGACTGCAAAATTCAAAAGAGCCGGCGAGACGCCGGCGTGACGGAAGTGCGGCGTCCTACCATCGAATTCGAGGTTCGGGTCGCGATTACTCTCAGGATACTTAGAGGCGAAAGGGAGCGGCAAAAGGCAACAAGAACGAACGCGCGAACGAGGCAAGTTCGATTCTTGCGTGGCGTTTTGTGGCGTTGGCGCAGGCTGAAGCCTACGCTACTGAACGTCAGGGGCGGCGGGTTGAGGCTAGTTGTACATGAAAATTGGCTGCTTCGGGACCGGTTTTAGCGTAGGCGATGGCGAAGAGGATTAGGAACAGCCACTCGAGGCTGCCGAGGGCGAACATGCGTGGGGCGATGCGATTTTGGAGATGCAGGAGGATCAGGGCGACGGGGTAGCCTATTTTTTCGAGCATGGAGGGAATCATCATGGCGCGGTACTTGATTGGATCGGTGGCGAGAATTAGGAATAGGACCTGCCAGGCGATTGCCCCTGCGAAGAAGCCGTAGAAAAATTCCGGATGGGTGACTGGCGGCGGGTAATCGCGGCCGAATTTTGATTCGAGGAAGAGTGGGGGAAAGAGGACTACGATGCCGTACATTCCGGCTACTGTGAAGACGATCCTGGCGAATCGCATGCTGCCACCTCCACACTTAAGTGATGCCCGTGGAGGGGCCTGCGATTCAAGCGGTGTGCGGCATGGAGGCGATGCCGAAGGGGGTGCGAGTTTTTCGCAGCGCGGTGCCTGGGCCGGATACGGGCGAAGTGATTCTGGTGATTGAGTACGAGGATATGGCTGCGTATGGGGCGCGAACGGCGTTTGAGAATGCGAATGCGCAGTGGCGGAAGTTGTTTGAGGCAAAATCGGATTCGCCGGAGCGATTGGTTTCGGTGGAGTTGCTGACGGAGGTGACGCCTTAGACTCTCGTACTTCTCACATAGCCGGAATTCCTCCGGCGAGGTCAACGCGAGCCTCAGATGAGCGAGCGGAACCAACCCTTGATTGCCACAAGAGCGAGGAACAGGCCCATCAGAAACGTCGGAGCCCAGGGAATCCAGTTCCAAACTGGGCGGTCAATCATGGCCAGGGATGGAGCGGCGGGATCGTAGAGGACCGTCACCGGACCGTTTAGAACTCCCGTTGACGATGAGCCCTTCCAATCCTGGAAACGAACTACGTGGTCGCGAGCCTGGAATTCGACCAGGGGCATGAAAGCCGCATCCGTGTACGATCGAGTTCCTTCGGTGTCTCTGAAGTTCTTCTGCTTGTAACCGACAACTCTTCCCTGCGTGCGGACTCCTTCACGAATGAGATGGAAGTGGTCTTTGCCCATGTAGTAGCCGAGCGCCAGGAAAATCAGTGCGCCGATTGCCTGGGCGATGAAGGCATAGCGGAGGATTTTGTCTTTATTGGTGAGGAGGCTTGCGACGAGTTCGTCGGGAAAGGGCAATTGGTTGCTCCGGTGAATACGAATGGAAACAGGTCGCGCCCCGGACGGTAACACTCTCTTCGTTATTCCGGCAACCGGGTGCGGCCAATTATTCGAGTTGGGCCAGGCGGTCGAGGAGTTTTTGGTGCTCGATGATGCGGGACGCGAGAGTTGCTTTCAGGTCGTCGATGATTTTGGCTGGGGCTTTGCTGAGAAAGGTTTCGTCGGCGAGGCGGGCCTTCTTGGACTCGATGTCTCTTGATAGGCGCTCGGCTTCTTTTTTGAGGCGCGCGATTTCGGCTTGCTTGTCGATTGATTCACCGTAGGCGATGCGCAGGTCGAATTGGGCGGTAGAGCGGAGGGCGGCGCCGGCGGAATCGAGGCGGCCGGCTGAGATTTGGAGCGCGGAGAGGCTTGCGAGCCGGAGCAGGGGATCGAGATTTTGTTCGACGAGCTTGCGGATCGCGGGATCGGACGATGAAAAATCGGCGGCGATTTTCTTTTTCTGGTCAATTTTCATTTCGGCACGGATGTTGCGGGCGGCGATGATGATTTCCTGAAGGGTGGCCATATCGCGCTCGGCTGCGGCGTCGGTCCAGTGGGCGCGCGGTTCGGGAAATTTGTCGAGGGCCATGGAACGCGCGCCGGCTGGTTGTGGCAGACGGTGCCACAACTCTTCGGTGAGGAAGGGCATTATTGGATGCAGGAGGCGCAGGGCGGCGTCGAAGGCGGCGAAGATGTTGCGCCAGGCGGCGATCGCTACGTCGCGATTTTCGTCTGTTAGCTGAGGCTTGACCCACTCGATGTACCAGTCGCAGAAATCCCCCCAGAAAAATTGGTAGATGATGTGGCAGGCTTCGTGGAAACGGAAGTCCTCGAGGGCTTTGTTCGCTTCCTCGGCGACCGCCGAGAGACGAGAGAACATCCAGCGATGGACGAGATCGCCTTCGTTTCTTGTGAGATAGGGAGCTTTGGCGCGGATATCGGGTGCGGCCAAATCTTCGAGAGTGACGCCCTGAGCTTCGATTTTCTCGAGGTTGAAGAAGAGGAAGCGGGCGGCGTTCCAGATTTTGTTGGCGAAGGCGCGGGCGCCGAGGATGCGGTCTTCGCTGAGGATGATGTCGGTGCCGGGGGCGGACATGCTCGCGAGCATGTAGCGCATGGCGTCGGTGCCGTATTGGTCGGTGAGTTGGAGGGGGTCGACGCCGGTGCCTTTTGTTTTGGACATTTTGGCGCCTTCGGCGGTGCGAACGAGGGAGTGGAGGTAGAGGCGGTGGAAGGGGATTGTAGAGGCGAGATTTCCTTCAGGGGCGGAAGCCCTCGAATCAAAATCCCCACCCTTCGCAGACGACGCGAAGGATGGGGCACCCGGAAAATCAAGTGCACCCGCAAAACCAACAGCGTTCTGCACGGCTGAAGCCGTGCCCTGACGTGAACCATCTCCCAATCGCGTGCCGCTGAGGTGTAGGCCCATCATGATCATGCGGGCGTCCCAGAAGAACAGGATGTCGTAGCCGCTGATCAGTAGGCTAGTCGGGTAATAGGTGCGGAGGTCGGGGGTGTCGTCGGGCCAGCCGAGAGTGGAGAAAGGCCAGAGGCCGGAGCTGAACCACGTGTCGAGGACGTCTTTGTCCTGGGTGAGTTTTGAGCCGCCGCATTTCGGGCATTTCGTGGGGGCGCTTGCGGCGCGGGCGTGGCCGTCGATGATTTCGACGCGCGAATCGAGCGCGGGGATCATTTCCTTGCAATCGGCGCAATGCCAGATGGGGATGCGATGGCCCCACCAGAGTTGGCGCGAGATGCACCAGTCGCGAATATTTTCGAGCCAGTTGAGCAGGATGGTGCGCTGATTATCGGGGACGACTTCGATGAGGCCTTCGAGGACGACTTTTTTTGCGGGCTCGGCGAGCGGCTTCATTTTCATGAACCATTGCGTCGAGAGGCGCGGCTCGACGATAGCCTTGCAGCGGTCGCAGGTGCCGACGGAGTGCGTGTGCTCGGTGATCCGGTCGATGAGGGCGAGCTCTTCGAGGTCGGCGACGATGCGGGCGCGGGCGATGAAGCGTTCGAGGCCGGCATATTTTCCGGCGGCTTCGCTCATGTGGGCGTCGTCGGTCATCACGTCAATTTCCGGGAGATTGTGGCGCTTGCCGACTTCGAAGTCGTTGGGATCGTGTGCGGGCGTGATTTTCACGACGCCGGTGCCGAATTCGCGATCGACGTAGGTGTCCGCGATGATCGGGACTTCTCGATTCATCAGCGGCAGCGTTACTTTTTTGCCGATGAGGTGTTTGTAGCGATCGTCGTCGGGATGGATGGCTAGGGCGGTGTCGCCGAGCATGGTTTCCGGGCGCGTGGTGGCGACGATGAGATGTCCATCAGCGCCGACGAGCGGGTAACGGATGTACCAGAGCTGGCCGGTGCGCTCGTTGTGGACTACTTCGAGGTCGCTGATAGCGGTCTGGCAGCGCGGGCACCAATTGACCATGTAGCGGCCACGGTAGATGAGGCCTTCGCGATAGAGGCGCAGGAACGCTTCGAGCACCGAGCGGTAGAGCGCGGGCTCGAGCGTGAATTTTTCGCGCGTCCAATCGCAGGACGCGCCGAGGCGGATCATCTGGCCCTTGATTACGCCGCCGCTTTCCGCTTTCCACTGCCAGACGCGGCGCTCGAATTCATCGCGGCCGAGATCCTGGCGCTTGATTCCTTCCTTTGCGAGCATGCGCTCGACGACGAATTGAGTGGCGATGCCGGCGTGGTCCATACCTGGGAGCCAGAGGGTGCGTTCGCCGCGCATGCGGTGCCAGCGGACGAGCATGTCGATCTGGGTGTGCTCGAGCATGTGGCCCATGTGGATGGAGCCGGTGACGTTGGGGGGCGGGAGGGCGATGGAGAATTTGGGGCCGCTGGGGGTGCCAGAATTTTCGGCGCGGAAGAGGTTTTCTTCGAACCAGGCTTTGGCCCAGCGGGCTTCGATTTCCTGGGGCTCGTAGGCTTTGGGTATTTCGCGGGGCATTGGTTCCTTCGCGCGCCTGCTTGAAATTTTGGGAGCAGGAGAAACAATTAATATACGGGCGGCGAGTAGGGAGCGTCAAATCGGGGACAGCGGGGTCGTCTGCGGAACGGCCTCAGGTCAGTCGCGGCCTGACGCCACGACGGGACCTGAGCTACGGTTATTGGAAAGGTCGGCTATAGAGATGCTTGCGGATCCGTTACCTGTTGTCTTTTTTAGCGAGTTCGGCTTGGAGCATGTTCTCGACAAGAGGCTTCAGAAGGTTCTTCGAGAGCAGCTCGTGAAGCTGAGGCTCGAGGCGCTCGAGAACCCTTTGGACGACATCGTCGATGTTTGCTTGGGCCGCCGGTGACTGAGGCGAATTCACTTGTTCGAGAGCAGCCGCTGAGGGCATGAGGAACGGAATGCCCGCGAGAGCTTCGCGATTTGGCGGAGGCACGGTCCGGATGCGTTCGCTAAAATCGATGTGCTCAGATTCGCCAGTGGCTGATTCTTCGGATGGGGCAGCAAAGATCGGCGCGGGCGCTTCCTCCTGCGAGGCCACGATGGCATCGGCGGCCGGTTCGCCATTCGTGGGCTCGGGTTCGCCCGGGAACGGGAACGATTGAAGCGGCGCGGTGTGCTCGTGATGATCTTCGTACGATGAGAATGCCGGTTGTTCGTCACGAACCAGCAAAGGTTCGGGAGTGACGTGCGCAGCGGGTGGCATCTCGAGCGCGGGATCTTTGTGCGAGGGCGCGCTGTCGACGGGCGTGCTGACGATCTCGGTGTCGGACTTCGTTTCAAAACTCGGGTGCTCGCTGAAGTGCGGTGGAACTTCGGCAGTTTCCGCAGCGACAGGTTCTTGATGGACCTGCTCGTGGACCTCTTCACGAACGGGCGCTACTAACGCAGTGCTGAGGACAGGCTCGGACATCCGCTCGGAAACCGCTTCTGATACGTTGGCTTCCGCGTGTGCTGTGCTGACAGGCTGTTCTTCCTGAGCAGGCGAGCCACCTTGAACGACTTCGCGGACGGCTTCAATGGCGTCTGCGAACCAGGATTTCTTGCGTGGGCGCGTCTCTTCATGCGCCGACGCTTCTTCGGTGTGATGCTCGTGCGCAGGTCGCGATTCAAGCGGTGAACGCCACGACGACTCTGAAGATGCGGGCGGCGCAATCGCAGGTTCCATTCGCCATGCTGGAGCTGAAGCGGCCGGCTCCGATGCGTGTTCGGGTTCGGGCGCAGAAACATGAGGCGCACGAGCTGAGCTTGATTCCGTCATCCAGCTGCCTTCGGGATATTCCGAAGGCGGTGCGGCCAAATCCGTCCAAGGAGTGGATGACTGGGAAGTCTTGGTTGCGACCGGCGCGGGCGCAGGTTGCTTCATCTCGATCACGGCCGGGATTTCCTCTTTCTTCGGCGTGGCTGCCTGTGCCGGGGGTTCTTCTTCAGCCGCCGCGGGATTGTTCACCGCGGACTGAAACGCAGGGCTCTCATGCCAAGGCGCGGGAGCGTCGTTCTCGGGCGTTGCCGGATCAGCAGAAAGCCGCATGCCGTAGGGCGCGAACGACTGAGTTTTCTCTTCCTCGGTTGCAGGCGTTGTTTCGATCGGTTTCGGGGCGAGCTGCTGCCCGAGAGGAGCTAGAGGCGCGACAGGTTCGTTGTCGAGGTCATTGTCAAGTTCATCGTCGCGGACGTGAATACGTTTCGGCGGAACTTCTTTTTCCGACGGGAACGTGATCGGAGCTAAATCTTTGCCGTAGGAATATGCCGGATCGACGGCGGTGTTTTCGGGAATCTCGAAATCCATTCCGCCGGTGCGGCGCCAATCGGTGGCTATAGCGGCGCCGTCGTCCTCGTCCTCGTCGTTGTCCTTTGCTTTCTCGACGGGAGCTTTCGGTGTTTTTCTTTCTTCTGTCTCGGGCTCGTCATCGAGCGAGCGGACGCCCTTGCCAAAACCGTAGATGGCGGCAGCTTCTTCCGGCGATGGCTCGGGGAAGTCGGGAAGCGGCTTCGGTTCGGCCTTCGCTGCAATTTCCATCACAGGCGGCGGGGGCGGTTCCGGGGGAGTTTCGCGCGCCTTGGCGAGTTCTGCCGCGACCTTGGGATTTTTTTCGAGCGCGGACATTACCATAGCGATCAACGGATCCGGAGGAACGAAAGGCTTTTTCAGAACGCCATCGGCGCCGACGCGGCGCGCTTCTTTTTCGTCGAGAGGATCAAATGCACCGACCAAGAGAATCACGGGAACGTGAGCGAAGCGGGTGTCTTTCTTGACGAATTCGCAGACCTCATAACCGTTGCGCACAGGCATGAAGACATCAGCAAGAACCAGATCGGGGTTCGCATCAGGAATGCGGCGCACCGCTGCTTCGCCGTTGCCGACGGCAACTACATCAACACCACGCTCTTCAAACGCCAACACGACCATCTTCTGGATGTTGGTATTGTCGTCCGCGACCAGAATTCTGGGCACTTGAACCACCTCGCGGCGCACCCGCACGGCGACACGCCGACGCCTTTCGCTACCCTATTGCAGCACCCCTCATGGGGGGCGTCAACGGACACGAAGTACAGGCGTGCCTGAGATGTTAGCAGGCGGTTAACAGGGGCGTTACCAGGGGATTAGCTTGCGGGCGCCCTTTTTCTTCTTGCTGGTGGAGTCCTTGGAGTCGTCGGAAGAGCTGTTTTGCGATGATGTTGCAGTTTGGCCGGAGCTGGTCGAGTCAGTCGAGGACTGATCCGTCTGGGCGGGCGCTTGAGTGCCCCCTGGCTGGCCATTATCGGCCGCAGGCGCGCTTGATGTAGTCCCGCTTGGCGCAGTGGTGGACGATGCCGAATCCGCAGGATTTGCGGCAGGCTGAGCCGGCGCTGCTGCGGGAGCGGTCTGGTCGGTTCCAGCAGCTGGAGGATTGGCTCCATTGGTGGCATTAGCGTCGCGGGGCTGGATGATCTGAACGCCAAGTATAGTGCCGCCTCCGGGACCTGACTCGACGGTGGTTTGCGAGGTCGCAGCGTCCTCTTGCTTCGTCGGACCGGCGGAAATGCCCGTACTCGAGGTGTCCGTAGAGCCGCCAGAAGAAGCCGATCCCGACAAACTGAAATTCGACGCACCGCCCGAGTTTGGCTTCAACACTTCGCTGGCAGCCACCGCGTCGTCCGGCGGATTCAGATTCGGCGGGCCCACGTGAGCAGCGAGAGAAACGTCGGGCGCGGTATGAATCATGTTCTTGGGGGCCTTGAGCAGCGCGCTCTCATGGTGTTGTTTCTCGTAGTCGCGTTCCTTTTGCATCCGTATGACGGCGTCTGGATTCGATGCCGGCACCGGAAGTCCCATCTGTTTCAGCCGACCCTTCGCCTCCTGCGCGCGTGGCGAAAGCGGATATTGCTCAACTATCTGCGCGTACACTTTGCCGGACAAAGCGTTCCAATAGTTGCGCTGGTCTTCGTTTTTCGAGCCTATCTTAACGCGCGTGTAAATGTCGCCGAGCATCCATAGAGCTTCATCGCTCTGGCTGTACAACGGGTAACGATTGACGACTTCCAGAATGCGCGCGGCGGAGGCGCGATAATCCTGCTTGGTGTAGTAGAAGTGCGCGATCTTGTATTCGCCGTCGGCGAGGACTTCCTGCACTTCGCGCAGGCGCTGTTCGGCCTGCGGCGCGAGCGGGCTTTGCGGATATTTTAGAAGCATTGCCTGGAACTCGTCCTCGGCCATTTGTGCCTGCGAGCTGTCGCGGTCGGACTTTTCCATCATCTTGTAGTGCGCCATTCCGACTTGCATCTGGGCATACGCGGCTTCTTCGAGGAACGGGAAGAATGTGATGAAGTCCTTATACTCGGCTACCGCCTGCGTAAGGTTCGACGTGCCGTTCTCTTTGTAATAAGAATCCGCGACTGCCAGCTTCGCCTTAGCGAGATATTCGCTGTCGGGATAGGTGTTGATTAAAGTCTGGAGTGAAAGCCGGCCTTCGGTAAAGCGCCCGTGCTTGATGTCTTCGAGCGCGCGATCGTAAAGAATTTTGTCAGGCTGGGCCGAAGAGGTGAGGTCCGTGTCGCTCGTCTTGGCAGGCTGCTTTTTCTTTGTTGGTTTCTTGATGACTTGGGCGTTGATGCCGGAACTGATCCCGCAAGAGATCGCCAATCCTAGGAGTGCTGTAAGAAATCGCTGCTTTTTCATTATCCCCCGCCGCTGATTGGTATCTGGGTCAAGCTATCTCAGCTCAAGCCTTTTGGCTAAGAGCATTGTTTGCGAGCTGACGCAATTGGCGCACGGAAGCCGACGGATCAGAGGTATGGAAAACGGATGTCCCGGCAACGAATGTGTTGGCTCCGGCTTTTGCAAGCTCGGCTATATTTTCCAGATCGACTCCCCCGTCCACTTCAATCCGGAACTTGCCATTATATCGCGCGCGCCATTCACTGAGGTGACGAATTTTCTCGAACGCCCCGGGAATGAATTTCTGGCCGCCGAATCCCGGATTCACGGACATCACCAGCACTGTATCCACCTTATCGAGGACTTCTGAGAGCATCACAACGGGCGTGGCCGGGTTAATAACCGCTCCCGCTTCTGCTCCCTGCTCCCGAATCATTGCAAGTGCACGGTCCAAGTGAACAGTGGCTTCCTCATGGACCAGAACCCGATTGGCACCGGCGCGGACGAACTCCTCGATGTATTCCTCCGGATTCTCGATCATGAGATGCACGTCGAGGGGCAGGCGGGTTGCTTTGCGCAAGGATTCGACAACGGGGATTCCGATGGAGATGTTCGGCACGAAGTGGCCGTCCATCACATCGACGTGAAGGACATCCGCGCCACCCTGCTCGACCGTGCGAATTTCGTCGCCGAGCTTCGCGAAATTGGAGGCGAGGATTGAAGGGGCAATTTCTATACGCGAGTAGCTCATGACGGCAGCGGGAAGTTTAGCACAGGAGATTGCAGGCTATTGGGATAGCTGTAGATCAACGGAAGTACCGGCTTGCACGCGAGAGCCTCGTGGCAGAGGCTGCGCGATCACGATGCCGTGTTGCGCGCCGAGCGTAGGCACGAAGGTGAGTTTGCCCAGCTTAAGTCCTGCTCCTGACATTCTCGCTTCGGCCTCAGCGAGAGTGAGACCAGCAAACTCCGGCATGATGTACGACTCCGGACGTGGGCCGCGTGACACGAGAAGATTCACGTGGGGACTGGTGATGTCAGTCTTTCCCGGCGCAGGATCCTGGCGAAGAACTGTTTCGTCATTCGACGTGCCGGGAAGATAGAGAGAGGAAATTTCGCCGATTTGCATTCCGGTCCTCATTAACTCAATTCTTGCGGCGCGCAGGCTGCGTTCTTCGAGGAGTGGAATCGTCGCCTTTTGCGGACCGAGGCTGAGCACCACGTGAGCGTATTGGCCAACCTTTACTTTCGAACCAGCTGGCGGGCTCTGGCGGACGACTTCGTCAACGGGAAGGGGATTGTAGATATGATCTTCGATTTTGATGTTGATCCCGCGGCCCTGCAGCATCTGCTGGGCTTCGATGGCTTTTTTCCCGACGACATCGGGCACCGCAACTTCGCGCCCCTGAATCGTGAAGCGAACGGCAAGTAGAGCGCTCAGAAACGCCACTGACGCCAGTATGAAAAGCATTAGCGCCATGCGAAAAATCCATTCAAGGCGCTCGCGGAAGGTCATGCGTCTGCTCTGCTCCAGACGATGAGCCTAGCGGGGAAAGCGAAAACAGGAAAGGGGAAATCGCGAGGAGTGTTACGGTTTTATAGCGCTCGGCTTTTCCAGGACTGCGGCGAAAAAGCCGTCAGTGCGTTGCGCGGCGGGTGATGTGCGGAATTCGCCGGTGGCGTCGACTAGACTTCGTGCGTCGAGACCGGGTACGACGTGTGGTACAAGCGATTTCGCGACTTCATCTCGCGCCACGGGCTTGATAGACGGCGCGTTGGCTAACGCCTCGGATACGACTTCCTCGTTTTCTTCCGGCTCCATCGAGCACGTCGAATAGACGATGCGACCTCCTGGTGCAAGCTGTTTGATCGCCGAGGCGAGAATTCCTACTTGTAGCTGGTGGAATTCAGAGAACTGTTCGGGGCGAAGGCGCCAGCGTATTTCTGGATGGCGTGCTAGCGTTCCGGTGCCGGAGCAGGGCGCGTCGACAAGGATGCGATCGAACTGGCGGCCGAAGGGAAGGTCGTGCGCGGCATCGAGTTCGACGATCTGCACGCTCCCTAGGCCGAGGCGCTCGAACTGATTTCGCATTGCGCGAAGACGATGCGCGTGACGGTCCGTAGCGACCACCGTTCCTTCTGAGCCGGCGCCGCGGACGAGGGGCGGGGTCTTGCCGCCGGGAGCGGCACAAAGGTCGAGGACGGTATCTTGCAATTGAACGCCGAGCAGCAGTGGAATTGCTTGCGATGCTTCATCCTGAATCGAGATCAAGCCTCGGCGGAACGAGTCACTACGCGCGGGACTGCCGCCGCTCGCCACAAATGCTGAGCGGAGAAGTTGCCCCGGCTCGATGCGCAGGCCAGCCCTTTTTAGCGCGGCAAGAACTTCGTCACGCTGCGCGGGGTCATGAAGTGTGCAACTTAGATTCGGAGTTCGGTTGTTCGCTTCGAGCAGGGCTGCGGTGCTCGGCGCGCCGAAGTTCTTAATCCACCGCTCGACGAGCCATGTGGGGTGCGAATGCAGAATGCCGAGCCGGTCAGCGAGCGGCAAATCGGCCGGAATCAGCCGCTCGATTCGGTCCGCGTCCGCCGCGGCAGGTGCCTCAGGATTTTCGCCTGACGCGCGGCGGAGAACAGCGTTCACGAGAGATGCGGCTGAGGATTTGCGCGCGCGTTTCACAAGCTCTACAGATTCGTTCACAGCGGCGCGGGCTGGAACGCGTTCGAGGAAGCGAAGCTGGTAAAGACCCATGCGAAGAGCCAGAGCGACGGGAAGATCGAGCTGGGCGACGGATTTTTTTAGCTGACGATCGAGTAGGAAATCGAGCAGCCCGCGCCAGCGGAGCACGCCGAAAGTGATTTCAGTGGCGAGCGCGGCGTTTTCTGGTGTGACGCGTGAGCCAAGCTCGGCGTGGAGCACATCGCTTGCATACGCGCCTTCGGCTTCGACGCGGCGCAGTACTTCAAATGCGATCGTTCGCGCTGGGCTGATGGGCACGGAACTATAAAATCACATCCGTGACAGAGCGAAAAGAGACCAGACAGGCACTAGAGCTTAACTCCCGAAGTGCTCGCCGGGCGCTATGCGCGCGCCGTTCATGAATTCGCGGTCGCTGATGCGATTCCGCCCTTCGATCTGGACTTGCTCCACGTGCAGCACTGTTGAGGCTCCGCAGATTACGAGCAGGCCATCCTCTTGCGTCGGCAGGATGATGCCTGGCATGCCGCCCGCTGCGACCGGCTTTAACGGCTTGCCCCAGATACGGCACGTCGCGCCACGAAACGTGGTGAAAGCTCCGGGCCAGGGTTGCAGTCCGCGGATGCGGTTATGAATTGTTGGCGCCGGCAGAAACCAATCGATTCGGCCATCTTCCTTTTTCAATGGCGGAGCGAGGGTGGCTTGTGAATTGTCTTGCGGCGCCGGCGTAATTTCGCCTTGGTCAAGCTTCTTCAAGGTTTCCACTATCAGCGGGGCGCCGGCTTCCGCTAGCTGGCCATAAAGATCCGGCGCGGTTTCGTCGGGGCCGATTCCGGTTTGGTATTTCAACAGCATGGGGCCGGTGTCGAGCCCTGCATCAATCTGCGTCGTGGTAAGGCCCGTCACTTTTTCGCCGTTGATGATCGCCCAGTTGATCGGAGCGGCACCACGGTATTTCGGCAGAAGGGAGCCGTGGAGATTAATCCAACCGAGCCGGGGAATTGCGATCAGCGCCGCGGGAATGATTTGGCCGTAGGCAATGATCACAACGACGTCCGGCGTGAGACGCTTGAAATAGTCGAGCGATGACTCGGACCTGATTTTCTCAGGCTGATAGACGGGGACGCCGGCTTCGAGCGCCGCGTCCTTCACCGGCGAACTCGCCGTTTTCTTGCCCCGACCGCGTGGGCGATCCGGTTGCGTGATGACGCCGACGACCTGGAAATACGAATCCGAGAGCAGTGCGCGGAGGGAGGGCACTGCGAAGGCAGGTGTGCCGCAAAATACCAGCTTCAGCGGCACGGCGGCGCTACCACTCGCCCGCTTTTTTCATCTTGCGAATTTTTCGTTTGATCATGTCGCGTTTGAGCATGCCGAGGTGCATGATGAAAAGCGTTCCGTTTAGATGATCGATTTCGTGGCAGAACGCGCGAGCGAGCAATCCTTCGCCGCGCATTTCGAATTCAGTGCCTGACGCATCCTGTGCGCGCACGGTCACGTACTGCGGGCGCGCCACGTGGCCGCGAAACCCCGGTAGCGAGAGACAGCCTTCCTCTTCGCGCTGTTCGCCCTCTGCGTGAATGATTTCCGGGTTCGCGCAGACGAGCTTGGCTTCGGGTTTTTTTCCATTCGAGACATCAATCACGGCGATCCGCAGTCCGATTCCGATTTGCGGCGCCGCGAGACCCACGCCGGAAGCTGCATACATGGATTCGAACATGTCCGCGACAAGCTTTTGGATCTCGTCGTCGAATTTGTCGATTCGTTTTGTCGGCGTTTCCAGCACCGGGTCGCCGTATTTCACGATCGGATGAATCATCTCGAATTGTTCCTCAATTTCGGTTCGGGATCAGAAATTATCCAGTTGACGCTGGTAGCCTTCGAAATTCCGTCGCGTTTCGTCGAGCGAGTCGCCGCCGAATTTCTCGAGAAATGCCGAAGCCAGCTCTAGAGCGACCATCGCTTCTCCAGCCACTCCTGCAGCCGGCACCACGCAAACATCGGAGCGCTCGTACGCCGCCTTCACGGCTTCTTTCGTGTTCAGATCGGCGGTGAGCAGCGGGCGCCTTAGAGTCGAAATCGGCTTCAGGTATCCGCGTACCACCACATCTTCGCCATTCGTAATGCCGCCCTCTATTCCACCGGCGCGATTCGAAGAGCGATCGAATCGTTTCCGCGAAGTCTCGTAGCGAATTTCATCCTGCACTTCGGAGCCGTAGCTGCCGGCATTCGCTATGCCCGTGCCAATTTCGACGGCCTTCACCGCTTGGATCGACATC
Source organism: uncultured Acidobacteriota bacterium (assembly GCA_963721825.1). Classification (GTDB taxonomy): domain Bacteria; phylum Acidobacteriota; class Terriglobia; order Acidiferrales; family UBA7541; genus Palsa-295. The sequence continues at coordinate 21,968 of CAVRLE010000016.1, forward strand.
ACCGCGCGCGCGATGCGAGCATCGAGTTTCTCGTCCCATTGCGCGTGGCTGCCGAGGCCGGGCGGAATTCCGCGAGCAACCACTTCGAAAACACCCCCCACTGAGTCGCCCGCGCGAAGCACCTGGTCCACTTCCGCTTTCATCCGCGCTTCGGTCTCACCATCGACGCAACGGAGTGGCGAATCCAGATTGTCGCAAACCGCTTCAATCTCTTCCCACTCCGCATCGCGCTCAAGCCGCGCATGGCCGACGGCAATTGTGTGGCTAAGCACCGTCGCACCAAATTGATGCAACAACAGCTTTGCAAACGCGCCCGCTGCCACTCGCGCAGCAGTTTCTCGAGCCGAAGCGCGCTCGAGAATGTAGCGCGCGTCATGGAGATTGAATTTCAGCGCGCCTGCAAGATCAGCGTGGCCCGGTCGAGGCGCCGTAAGGGGCCGCTGAGTGCCTTTTGCTCCAGCCGATGTTGAATCCGCGCCTTCAGTGTCCTCAACCGGCAGTGCCTTCTCCCAATTCGCCCAATCTCGATTTTCGATGCGAACCGCGATCGGTGCGCCAATGGTCTTTCCGTGCCGCACTCCAGCGAGAATATCCGCCTGATCTTTCTCAATTCGCTGCCGCCCACCACGCCCATAGCCTAGCTGGCGCCGATGCAATTCGCGCTGGATGAAATCAGTATCGACGGGAACGCCTAAGGGCAGTCCGGAGATCCACGCAATCAGAGCCTGCCCGTGTGATTCCCCCGCGCTGACGAATCGAAGCATGCTCCCCACATCCTGCCCGTCACACCGGGCAAACTCGCAATTCTACCGGACGCATTCACGCGCGTAAAGCAATGCCGCAGCAATTCCGGCTGCCGCCGATGATTGCTTGACGCGAATCCTTCACGACGCTACGCTTCGATAGCCGCGGACGCGCTTGTTTCGCCGCGTCCAGACACGATGCTCGAAGCCAGTGAAACGCAGTCACTCCCCTCGATCATCGGGGAGGCGCTCAAGCGCCTAGTCTTCGCGGTGCAGGACTATTCGCTTCTCACCTTTCAGTCACTCACCAACATTCTTACGCCGCCGCACTATTGGTTTGATGCGCTCGAGCAGATGGATCTCATTGGCGTCGGATCACTGCCGATCGTTGTCCTGACGGGCTTTTTTATCGGCGGTGTGATGGTGCTGCAAACTGCATCGCAATTCGAGCGGTTCGGTGAAACGGCGCTCACTGGCGATGCGGTTTCGCTCGCTCTCGTCCGCGAACTTGGGCCGGCCATCACGGCTTTGCTTGTAGCGGGTCGCAATGCTTCCGGCATGGCGTCCGAGCTCGGTTCGATGGTCGTCACTGAGCAGGTGGACGCGATGCGCGCGCTGGGCACCGATCCGATTCGCAAGCTGATGACGCCGCGCGTGATTGCAACCGTTACGATGCTGCCGCTGCTTACGGCAATTTCCGATTTTGTGGGTCTGATCGGGGGATTCATCGTCGCATACTTCACGTTGCGCCTCGGGCCCGTGCAATTCTGGACGCGCGCGATCGACGCGCTCGATTTTGGCGATTTGGTTCAGGGCTTTGCGAAGCCGGTGGTGTTCGCGCTGATCATCGCGTCGGTCGGCTGCTACCAGGGCTTGCGCGTTCGCGGCGGAACGCAAGGTGTCGGCCGCGCCACAACATCCGCAGTCGTGATTTCATCGGTACTCGTCCTTGTGGGAGATTTCTTCCTGTCGCGATTGTTGTTGTTCTTGTTTCACAAATAGTGGGCCTGCGGAATCCCGCACTCCGAATCCGACCAATTTGCATCTATAATCTTCGAATGATCGTCGGGGGCCTTCCCGAGAACGTCTGCGCAGGCAGCATTTCCGTCATCAGCACCGCATCGTCTCTATCCATCTTCCGAGGTATGAATTGCAAGTTCGGGTGCCCGTCAGGATGGCGGCGATGACGGAGGCGCGTCCTGGCGAGCCGCTGATAGTCTTCAAGGATGTGAGTATCGGTTTCGATGAAGGGAACGTTCTCGACGGGATTTCGTTTCAAGTATGGTCCGGCGAAACAAAAGTTCTCCTGGGCGAAAGCGGTTCCGGCAAAACCCTTATCATGAAGCTCGCCGCGGGCCTAATGCGCGCTGATTCCGGGCAGATTTTGGTCACCGGGCAGGAAATAACCGGAATGACCGAGAATGAGCTTCTCGACTTTCGGCGCCGCATCGGATTCGTATTCCAGGAGAGCGCTCTCTTCGACTCACTCACGGTCGAGGAGAATGTTGCTTTCCGGCTGCGCGAAGAGAACGTCGCCGAAGAAGAGATCGACAAGCGGGTCCGCGAGACGTTGCGCTTCGTAGAAATGGAAGAAGCGATCGAGAAATATCCAGCGGAGCTTTCGGGCGGCATGCGCCGCCGCGTGTCAATGGCGCGAGCTCTCGTCGACCGGCCGCCAATCGTGTTTTACGACTCGCCGACCGCCGGCCTTGATCCCGTAACGTCGCAAACGATCATCACGCTGATCCTGCGTGATCGCGATACGCAGAACGTCACATCGCTTCTTGCGACGCATCGCGTGCAGGACGCTTTTGGCCTCGCGAATTTCCGCTTCGATAAGGCGAACAACCGCGTCGAGCGCCTCAGCGGAAACGGAACACGAACTAAATCGAACGCAACCAACGTGATCGTGCTGCGCGACGGAAAAGTTTATTTCGAAGGTCCGGCCGATGAGATGCTGCACTCGTCGGACGAGTATCTGAAAAAATATCTGGCATCGGCGGAATAGAAAGATCAGCAGGGCGGCAATAACGGAGGAACAGCAATGGTGCAACGGAAGCAACTTACCTGGACAGAACTTCGCGTAGGACTCTTCGTGCTCGCGGGACTATTCATTCTCGCAGTGGCGATCTTTTACGTGACCGGCGCCGGAATTCTCGGACCGAAATATCGCGTGATCACCTATCTACCCGAAGTTGAGGGTCTGCAGGTAGGCGCACCGGTTCGCCTCGACGGCGTCGAGATTGGCAGCGTGCAGTCGATTCAGTTGACGCCGCAGCCCCAGGATCACCAGCACAACATCACGCTCGTCCTACGGATCGAGAAAAAGTTCCAGCGGGACGTCCGCACGGATTCAAGCGCCAGCCTCATCACCGAAGGTCTGCTCGGAAATCGCTACGTAACCGTGAAGCGCGGTCTCACTGGCACCCAGATCCCGAACAACGGCATCCTGCCCGGCGGGCAGCAGCCACAGATGAGCGACCTTGTCCAAAAATTCGGCGATCTCTCTACACAAGTCAGCGCGATCCTGACAAAAGTGAATGATGGCCAGGGCACGCTCTCCAAGCTGCTCAACGATCCGGGTGTCTATGATCATGCGAACGATACGATCGCAAAAGTAGATGATCTCGTCGCAGGCATCCAACGTGGCGAGGGAACCGCCGGAAAGCTTCTGAAGTCGGACGAACTCTACAATCGCGTGAATGCCTCAATCGGCGACGCTCAAAACGTGATCGCTGCTGTGCGTGGGGGACAGGGCACTCTCGGAAAACTCGTCTACGATCCGGCGATGTACGACAACACGAAAAAGCTGATGGACAACGGTAATGCGCTGCTCGCCGACGTTCGCGCCGGCAAAGGCACTCTCGGCAAGCTCACGACGGACGACGCGCTGTATACAAATCTGAAAGATGCGTCCGCTAACTTCAGCGAAGCGACCGCCAAAATGAACGCAAATGAAGGCACGATTGGCAAATTCTTCGGCGACCCCGCATTCTATGACAATTTCAGTGGCCTCGCCGGCGATATGCGCCTGATGGTCAGCGACTTCCGCCAAAATCCGAAGAAATTTCTGCACGTGAAGCTAGCGATCTTCTAAGACGCTTCTGTAGCGCCGGTCTTAAGACCGGCAGGTTTTCCCGGATCAGGGCCACGATTTTGCAAATTATCTAAATCGCGGCCCTGCCCGGTTCGCTTAGTGATAGGACGATTCAACTTCGCCCTCCCCGTCGCGTTCGGCAGCTACCGCGTGGAGATCAGTTGCCGTTTCATCGAGAGGCAGGATACACACTGCTCTCTCGGTCGCGATTTCCACGCGCTTGCGTTCACGCTTCGGTCTGTAGTCGGTGCATTCATGCACCCGAAAGAGAACTTCTCTCGCGGGGAAGATGTAACCGCACGCGATCAACTCTTCGCCCATGCCATACCCGCGCACGATGTGCGCATATACGCAGTAGTTGCAGAGCGTGTCTGGCTGCGTTTTCACCGGACGCGCAATCGGAATTCGAAGCGCGATCATCGCAGGCTCCGCCTTTCGCCGCGCAACCCAGGTACGAATGAGAGGCAGTGCGACTCGAATCACCCAGTAAACAACGGCTGCAACAATGATGACCATGGGCACCTCCTTTCCGTCACTCCCGTTCGCAAGAAAAATATTTCGGCCTGCCGCCGGATTAAATATCGCAGGCGCCTGACTGGATTTCGGACGCACAAAAAAGAGCTGTGCCCGAATCGGTTGTGGTTGCTTGGAATGAATCAGGCGATCTAACTACCGAGAAGGACTGGACGCCGTTCGGATGCAGTCCCAGACAAGCGTTAGAAACGCTGATTCAAGCAACGAGTTGTGGGTTCGTCTCTGCATACCGAAAAGTTCTCCAGCGTGCACTATTTTACGCGACGAGCGATTCCGTCTCAATACGAAATCGTTGAACAGAGGAAAATCCCCGGCGAACAGCAGTATCTGTACGGCAAAGGGCGTCCGGAAGTGTGCGACGCGTGAGAGGAGCTCTGCCCGTGCGCGAACAAAGCATCCCGCGAATGAACAGTCGAAGTTGATGATGCGACGACTCAGAACGGTATGACGCGTGTTTTCAGCAGCTTCCGTTCCAAATCCCTGGAACAAAACGTGCCCCGCCTTCGTTACATCTGTGACCGCCCAACCCTGCGCGTGAAACCGCGCACGATAGAGGCCTGAATGCACAACATCTGGCAAGACCTGAAATACGCCTTCCGCGTGCTGCGCAAGAATCCGGCGTTTGCACTGGGCGCGATCATCGTCCTGGCGCTCGGAATCGGTGCCAACAGCGCGATCTTCAGCGTCGTCAATGCGGTGCTGCTGCGGCCGCTGCCTTACACCGATCCCGAACGCATCGCGGTGCTCTACCACGTCCCCCCGCAGAAAAGCTTCCCGGGCATGAAAATCTTCGCCGTCTCGCCGGCGAATTATCTTGACTGGAAGAGCCAGAGCAGCGTCTTCGATGGGATGTCCATCCTCCACGGCACTACGATGACGATAACCGGCAAGGACCAACCGGAAGCGGTACCGGGCCTGGTTGTGTCGTCTGAATTTTTCAAGGTGTTCGGTGCCGCGCCGCTCATGGGCCGCACCTTCACACCTGAAGAAGATACGGATGGCCACGGACACGTCGTCGTGCTGAGTTATCCGTTTTGGCAAAACCACTTTGGCGCCGATCCGAACGTGGTCGGCAAGAACGTTGCCTTCAACGGACAGCCGTATTCGATCATCGGCGTGATGCCGGCGCTTTTTCACTTTCCGGACCAGGGTCAGTATTTTGTTCCCCTCGGCTGGACGGACAAAGATCGCGCGGTCCGCAACAACCACAATTATCTTGTGATCGCGCGTCTGAAGCGCGGAGTGAGCCTGCAGCAAGCCCAAGCCGAAATGAATACGATTTCCGCGCGGCTCGAGCAGGCATATCCCGAGGACGACAAAGGCTGGGGCGCGACGATCGTACCGCTGCGCGAAGATCTCGTCGGGGACGTACGGCCTGCTCTTCTCGTTTTGCTCGGCGCAGTGGCGTTCGTACTGCTCATCGCGTGCGCCAATGTGGCCAACCTGGTACTCGCGAAGACACTCGGGCGGCGTAAGGAAATTGCGATCCGCACCGCGCTCGGAGCGGGCTGGCGGCGCGTGATGCAGCAGATGCTTGCAGAAACGCTGCTTCTCGCGGTAACTGGCGGCGCGCTCGGATTGCTCGTGGCGCATGGCGGTATTGCGCTGATCGTCGCATTCTTCGGAGACAAGCTTCCGCAAACCGGCGCGGTGGGTCTGGACACCAAGGTGTTGGGTTTCACCTTCGGGATTTCGATCCTCGCCGGCCTGATCGCAGGGCTCGCCCCAGCATGGCGGCTGGCACGCACCAACGTGAACGAAGCATTAAAGCAGGGCACCGGTCGCACGGACGCAGATTCCGGCGGGCGCGTAACGCGCAATATTTTGGTTGTTTGCGAAGTGGGGATGTCGCTCGTGCTCCTCGTTGGCGCAGGCCTGATGATTCGAACCCTGTGGGCGCTCCACAACGTTAAACCCGGCGTCGATCCTCACAATGTGCTCACATTTCGCGTAACCCTACCGCGAGAAAAATATCCTAAGCCCGAACAGCAACTCAACTTCTACAAACACCTCGTCGAGCGCGTGACCTCGCTACCAGGTGTCGAATCTGCGGGAACGATCGATGCGCTTCCTTTTTCAAATGACGGTTCAACACAACCGGTAGCCATCGAAGGGCGTCCCGCCGTCGAGTTCGCGATGCAGCCGGAAGTCGCCGTGCGAACTATTTCTCCGGGATACCTGCGTGCATTGCGGATACCGCTTTTTGCCGGACGAGATTTTACCGAAGCGGATTCGCTTGACCGCCCTGCGGCCATTGTCATCAGCGAGTCCATGGCCCGCGAGTTTTGGCCGAATGAAAATCCGATTGGAAAGCGTCTGACTCTTTCGTTTTACCCAGAGAAAGTCCGCGAGGTTATAGGTGTCGTTGGCGACGTGAAGTTTCGAGGCCTCGACTCGCGCAAATCGCTCGCAACTGTGTACGTCCCCCTGGCGCAAATCACCTTCTGGAATCAAGCAATGGTCGTGCGAACCTCCGGCGACCCGGCAAGTGCGGCATCCGCCATGGCCGCTGCCGTCCATCAACAGGATTCCGACCAACCGTTGCGCGACGTACGCACGATGGACGACATCCTAGCCGATTCGCTCTCGCAGCAACGCTTCAGCATGCTCTTGCTCGCTTCGTTTGCCGGTCTTGCGCTCGTCCTGGCGGCCGTAGGGATTTACAGCGTGCTCGCATACGCGGTGCGGCAGCGTCAGCGCGAAATCGGAATCCGCATCGCTCTCGGCGCCCAGCTCAACGACGTGCTGCGCATGGTTATTGCCGAAGGAATGCGTCCGGCGTTAATCGGGGTGGCTCTCGGGCTCGCGGGAGCTTTCGCTCTCAAGCGCGCCATATCAAGCCTGATATTCGGGGTCAGCGAATCCGATCCGCTCACGTTCCTGAGCGTCTCGGCGCTGCTCGCGATGGTTGCGCTCGTCGCGAGCATCATTCCAGCGTACCGCGCAACAAAGGTCGATCCGATGCGCGCGCTACGCGAAGAGTAACTCACACCAATATGAGTTCGCTTCCACGGAGGTGTTGTTGTGCCTTACGCTTCGGCTGGAGACAGGTCGACCGCTAGTTCGTGAACACGGCGCAGATCCAGCTTGCCGCTCCCGAGATGCGGCAACTCCTCGACGTGAAAGAATTGATTCGCGCGCGGCGTCCACAGATTAGGCAAGCCCGTTTCGGGCATGCGATCGAGGAGGGCCTTCAGTTCGTCCGGCGATAGCGTGTGCAGCACCACGAGCCGCTCGCCTTTCTTCCCATCGGGAACCCCTGTTACAACAAATTTCTGCTCGGTCGCGCCCGCGAGCTCATGAAGCTTTTCCTCGATTTTGATGTGTGGCACCATTTCGCCGCCAATTTTGCTGAAGCGGCTGAGCCGGTCGGTGATGGTGAGGAAGCCGTCTTCATCTTCCGCCGCAATATCTCCCGTGACGTACCAGCCATCCTGCAGCACTTCCGCCGTTTTTTCCGGCTTGCCGAGATAGCCCTTCATCACATTGGGTCCGCGTACCAGCAAGAGACCTGGCGCTCCGACTGGTAATCGCTCGTGCGTTTCCGGATCGACAATCCGCACGCTGATGCCCGGCAAGGGATGGCCGATGTGCCCACGCTTCGCTCCCACCTGCCGGAATCCGGGCGCGCGAAAATCGCGCGTGTTCACCGCAATCACCGGTGAGCATTCCGTCGCGCCATACCCTTCGAGCGGCCGTATGCCGAAGCGATCCTCGAACGCCAGCGCCAGCCGCTCCGGCAGTTTCTCCGCGCCAACAACCACGAACTGCAAACTGCCGAAGTCCTCCGGCGAGCACCGTCGAAGGTACGCTTGGAGAAAAGTCGGAGTCGCCAGCAAGAATGTCACCCGATAGTCGCGAACCAACTCACTTACCGCAGTTAGATCCAGTGGGCTCGGATGATATGCAACGCCGCAGCCGAGCACTGCCGGCAGCCAGAGCGTCACCGTGAATCCGAAAGAATGGAAAAACGGCAGCACGCCAAGCAGCACGTCCTTATGCTCCAGCATGAACGTCTGCCCCATCTGCTCGATATTCGACGCGATGTTGTAATGCGTCAACATCACGCCCTTCGGCTCGCCAGTGCTGCCGCTCGAAAAAATCACGGTAGCAAGATCGTCCAGCGTCTTCGGTTTCGCGCGGCTCAGAATCCGCTCAAGCCAATATCCCGGCAGGAACCACAGCAGCAGCGCTGCGATTTTCTCGCCGATGCGCGGCGCAGCAGCAGCCTCTTCGAGCAAAACTGTTTTCGTGGGCACCTTTAGCGGAATGCGCTCCAGCAGAAGCTTCGTCGTAATCACCGTCTCAAGCTTGCACTGCTGCGCGCATGATTCGAGCGTCTCGTTCGACGAGGTGTAGTTCAAATTCACGGGGATTTTTCCCGACAGCACCACTGCAAAATTCAGCAGCGCACCCGGCACCGACGGTGGCAGCAAAATTCCAACCATTTCCTGCCCCGCCCACGTGCTGCGCAACCGTCGCGCGAGCAAAATCGTGCTCAGCAGCACCATTCCCCAACTCATCCGCGCCCGCCGCTTGTCGCCCATCGCGAAGCGAAAAGGCGAACCATGCACAGTGCGAACAAGCGCGCGCGGAAGCGTGTGCATCCGTTTCTTGTGATAGCGGTACGCGTCCGTCTGCAGTTGCTGCACCGCCTCGCGCACTTCAAATGGCGTCGAAGTTGCCGGCATCGGCTTGCCGAAACTCACCGTCACCGGGTAGGGAATCGAACGCGGCATCTTCCACAAAAATCTCCCGCGCTCGAAACTGAAAATACTGCCCCACACGCCATCCAGATTCACGGGCACGATCGGCGCATCGACGCCCTTCATAATCCGCTCCATCCCGCGCCGGAAGGGAAGCAGTTGCCCGATGCGTGTAATCTGCCCTTCGGCAAAAATGCAAACCACTTCGCCTGCCCGAATCGCATTGCTCGCTTCACGCAACGATTGCAGCATCTCGCGCGGCCGCAACTCCGACGAAATCGGAATCGCGCGAATCATCTTCGCGCCCGGCTTCACAAATGGCAGATCGTAAATCCCCTTGTACATCAAGAATCGAATCGGCCGGTCCGTCGACGCGAGCAGCAGCAATGCATCCACGAGCGACATATGATTGGCAACGAAAAGCGCTCCGCCCGTCTCCGGAATGTTCTCGCGCCCCTCCACGCGAATCCGGTAAATCGAATGCGTCACCATCCAAAGCACCAGCCGCAAAAGCGAATCCGGCAGCAGATACACGGCATAAATCGTCATCACCGCCGTAAGAATGGCGCCGTCCAGGAAAATTCCCCGCGCTGTTTGGTGAAGTCCACTCGCGAACAGGTAATATGCACCCGCCGCAAGAAATACGCCCACGAATGAAAGCAAATTGGCTGCGGCAATCACGCCGCCTTTTTCCTCGCGCCGCGGCCGATGCTGGATCAGCGCGTTCAAAGGCACAGCGAAAAATCCCCCAAAGAACCCCAGCAGCCCAAGATGCCACGCTGCGGATTGCAGTGAATGGCCCGGGTTGTAAAGCAGCGCGCCGAAAACCGTCATGCCAATCGCGCCAATCGGAATCAGCCCGTACTCGATTTTTCCGCCTGATAGGTAGCCGGCCGCAAAACTTCCCACGCCGATGCCGATTCCAACAGCTGCCTGCAGCAGACTGATGTGCGCCTCATCCACGTGCAGCACATCGTGTCCATAAATCACGATCGTAAATTGCAGCAGCGCCGCAAGAAACCACAGGTAGGTGTTGCCCACCACCGCCCAGCTGAGAACGCGATCGGCGCGGATAATCTTAAGATTCGAAAAAAGGTCGCCGAGCGGATTCCAGCGAAAGCGCTTTGTAGGATCAGCTGCCGGTACGCGCGAGATTGCGAAACTTGTGGTCAGTCCGATGAGCGTGCATCCCAGAAGAATCACGCCCGACATTTCCTGCCGCCCGCGATAATGCGCCGCCAAAAATCCAGCAGCCATCACCGCCGAAATGCTGCCAAGAAACGTGCCAAGTTCGATGATTCCGTTTCCCCAGGAAAGCCTTTGCTCCGGCAGCAATTCAGGAAGCAGTCCGTACTTCGAGGGGCCAAATAGCGCGGACTGCGTGCTGATCAAAAACACAGCCGCGCATTCGATCGGAAGACTCCGCATCGCGAGTCCCGCAATCGCGACGGCCATCACGCCAATTTCCATCAGCTTCGTGCCAATCACCACGCTGCGCTTGCTGTAATGGTCAGCGAAATATCCGCCCGTCATCGAGAAGAAAATAAACGGCAGCGCAAACAGCGCGCCAACCACCAGCACCAGGAAATCCCGCTGGCCCTCAGGGAAATTCATCGCCACGATGATGTAAATGACGAGGAATTTGATCGCGTTGTCGTTAAACGCGTTCTGAAACTGCGTGACGATTAGCGCCCAAAATCCGCGCTGCCAATTCGGCGGGAGAGCAGAAGGTGTGTCGCGGAGCCGCGGCGAAACAGCCGACTCGGGCGTCGCGTTCGCCACAGCATCAGTCATAGCAGAGTAATTCTTTTAATTTGTTTTTCAGGCAATCACGCGAAGCGCAGGCGTCTTCCGCGCAGCCGCATCGCCCATCCCCGCCGCCACAGGCAGCGGCGTCTCGCGCCTGCGATACTTCGTCGAAACGTAATCATCCACAAGCGCCTGAAACGCACTCGACAATTCGTCGTAGGTCCCCTCGAGCGTCGTGAAATGCTGCCCATCAATATAAACCGGGCAGCGCGGCGCCTCGCCCGTCCCCGGCAAACTGATTCCGATATTCGACGCCTTCGATTCACCCGGCCCATTTACGATGCAGCCCATCACCGCGAGCTTCAATTCTTCCACGCCCTCAAACTCGCGCTTCCATTCCGGCATCTTGTCGCGAATGTAACCCTGAATACTTTCCGCCAGCTCCTGAAAAGTCGTGCTCGTAGTCCGGCCGCATCCAGGACAGGCCGTCACGCTCGGCGCAAACGTTCGCAGCCCGAGCGATTGCAGCAATTCGCACGCCGCGTACACTTCCTCGCGACGGTCGCCTCCCGGCCGTGGCGTCAGCGAAATGCGCACCGTGTCGCCAATTCCTTCGCCCAGCAAAATTCCCATCGACGCCGCCGACCACACTAGCCCCTTCGCCCCCATCCCCGCTTCCGTCAACCCAAGATGCAGCGGCTGCTCCGTCTTCCGCGCCAGATCGCGATAAATTTCGATCAAATCGTGCGGCCGTGAAACCTTGCACGAAATAATAATCTGATCCTTGCGCAAGCCGCATTCGAGCGCGAGCTCCGTAGATTGCAACGCTGAAAGCACCATGCACTCGTTGATGATTTCTTCAGACGTCTTGCCGAGATCGTCGTCCGTATTCTCCTGCATCTTCTGCATCACCAGCTCTTGATTCAGCGACCCGCCATTCACCCCAATGCGCACCGGCTTATTGTGATCGCGCGCCACTTTGCAGATCGTCGCAAACTGCTCGTCGCGCCTCTGCCCATGCCCCACATTGCCGGGATTAATCCGGTATTTATCGAGCGCCGCGGCACAATCCGGAAATTTCGTCAGTAGTACATGCCCGTTGTAATGAAAATCACCGATGATCGGCACATTGCATCCGGCATCCAGCAATCGTTTCTTGATTTCGCTCACAGCCGCGGCCGCTTCCGGCACGTTCACGGTGATCCGCACCAGCTCCGACCCCGCCTGCGCCAATTCAAAACACTGCTGCGCCGTCGAAGCGATGTCAGCCGTATCGGTATTCGTCATCGACTGCACGACGATCGGCGCGCCTCCGCCCACCTGGACGTTGCCCACCTTCACGCCCACAGTCCTATGCCGCTTCTGTGTCATATTCTTCTATTGTAGCCAATCGCTAGCCGCACGCGCCACTCACCGTTCCTGCTTAAGTGCCAAGTAGCGAATCTAGGGCCCCAATTTCGCATTCTTCGCTACATCGGCCTGTTTGTGCGCGATGGCTACAATTTGCTTGAACCGAGGGTCGCCGTAAATCGGTTTGAGTTCGCGATCTTTCTCTAACTCCAGAGACTGCTGAGGCGTAAATCCATGTTCTACGGCGCTCCGAAACAAATCGATTGCTTCATCGCGCTGGCCACGGTGAAGCGCGATGCATCCAAGACTATAGCGAATACCCGCGAGCTCGGGATGGCCTGGTCCGAACACTCGCACCACCGTCACAAGATTGCCGCGAAGAATTTGTTCGGCCTCTTCGTCATGCCGCTCGTAGACAAGTGTTTCGGCAAGATTGTCCGCCGCACTTATCGTTTTCAGATTCTCCGGCCCCAGCACGCGCCGTTCGAGATCGAATGTCTCTCGCTGCAGTTTCTCAGCTTCCGCAAACTTGCCCTGATTGCCCAGCATCGCGGCGAGATTTTCCATATTGGCGAGCGTGTTGGTGTCTTCAGGCCCCAGCACGCGCAGGCGTCCGTCAAGCGTCTCGCGAGCCAGTTTTTCGGCTTCCGCGTGCCGGCCCTCCTGATCGAGAGTCACTGCCAGTGCCATTTTTGTTCCCAGTGTGGTCGGATCCTCCGCGCCTAATTTCTGTTCTTCGATCTGCAGAGCTTCTCGTTCCAATTTCTCTGCTTCCGGGATTCTGCCTTCCTGAGTTAGCGTCCATGCCAGATCGGTCATAGCGGCTAGCGTCTCCGCATTGGATGCGCCAAAACTTCCACGGTCCACTTGGACAGCCTGTTCGAGCAGCGACTTCGCTCGATCGTTCACCCCCATGTTCATGTATGCGTTTCCCATCACGCGCATCAATTGCCCTTGCATCTCCGGATCGCCCGAAAGGCTCGTCTCGATATCCCTTGACGCTTTGTCCAGAACGTCCCGCGTCGAGACATTGCTCGCGTGCACTTCAGTCGGATCCGAAAGCTTGAACATATTGGTCATAAACGCCGATATACGATTCGCCCGATCGCGTTCCCGCGTGATGCGCCGCAATTGCATTGCTTGAACTACGCCGAACGACACGAGCAGCGCCCCGATGACGGTCGTAAAGGCTACGGCCACCCGATGCCGCCGCACATATTTCTGCACCCGGTAACCGGCACTGGCGGGTCGCGCCACCACCGGTTCGTTCTCCAGGTATCGCCGAAGATCAGCGGCCAGTTCGGTGGGAGTGCCGTAGCGGCGGTTCCGATCCTTCTCTACCGCTTTCATCGTGATCCAGTCGAGATCGCCTCGCAGCTGATTCACGAGCTGCCGCGGCTCAGTGCCGCGAGCGCTTGCGGCAGGTCCGGACACCTCGTGCGCCGAACTCACTCTCGTGCTCGGTGTCGGAGCGTCTTCTTCACGCAGCCGCCGCAACACTTCATGGAACGGCAGCTTCTTCAACGATGCCGCATCAAACGGTTCGCAACCAGTGAGCAATACATAAAGCACCACGCCGAGCGAATAAACATCCGTTCGCGTGTCAATGTCCTGTACTCCGGGATCGGCTTGTTCGGGACTCATGTAACCGGGAGTTCCCAGAAATGCGCCGGCTTGCGTGAAGAGAGTTTCTCCGGATGCCTTCGAAGCGACCGCTTTGGCTATGCCAAAATCGATAATCTTGGGCCTTGCCTTGCCGTCCACTTCCACCACCAGAACGTTCGCAGGCTTGATGTCGCGGTGAATGATGGCTTTCTGATGCGCGTGCTGCACTCCCTCGCACACCTGAATGAAGAGCTCGATGCGCTGCCGGATGCTTAATTTCTTGCTGTCGCAATATTCGGTAATCGGCAGGCCGGGGACATACTCCATCACGAAATAAGGCTGGCCCGCTTCCGTCGTGCCCGCGTCAAAGACTTTGGCAATCGCCGGGTGATCCATGATCGCCAGAGACTGCCGCTCGGCCTGGAATCGCTGCAGCAAAGCATTGTCGTAGATCCCGGTGCGAATTAGTTTCAGCGCAACGCGACGGCGTACTGGCGCGCTCTGTTCTGCGAGCCACACCTGACCCATCCCGCCTTCACCGAGTTTTTCGAGCAGATGATAGGGGCCTACGAACTGAGGTGCCGCCGCTTCCGCAGCATCAACCAACCACGGGGATTGCGAAAGTTCGGATGAGTTCTCGTAAGCAGAAAGAAGAGACTCGAGCTCGCCGCGCAGCGCTCCGTCGGAACCGCAGGCTCGTTGCAGGAATTCGCTTCGCCGCTCCGGCTCACATGCAAGAACCGCGCCAAACAATTCCTTAAGGTTCTTCCACTGCTCGCGTTTTTCCCGATTCTCCACGGATGCCTTTCTGCATCTCTCGCGCCAGCCACGCTCTGGCCATGCTCCAGTCGCGTTTCACGGTTGCCGGAGAAATCTTCAGCACTTCTGCCGTTTCTTCAATCGTCAGTCCGCCGAAGTACCGCATCTCGACGATTTGCGCTTGTTGTCCGTCTCGTTCTGAAAGATTTTTCAGCGCGTCGTCGAGCGCGATGATGTCCGCTTCCTGTTTCGGCGACATTGCGGCGGGATCGTCTCCTTGCTCCAACTCCACCCGCAGATTCGCGCCGCGTTTCTGTGCGCCGCGTGAACGCGCGTAGTCGATCAGAATCTGCCGCATCAGTCGCGCCGCCACGGCGACAAAATGGGCTCGATTCTGCGTTTCTGGCGCGCCCTGATCCATCAGGCGCAGATACGCCTCGTGAACCAGCGCCGTGCTTTGTAGGGTGTGGCCTGAACGCTCGCGCCGGAGTTGGCGATGCGCGATATCGCGAAGTTCCTTATAAACGAGGGGCAGGAGCGCCTGCAGCGCTTCCTGGTCCCCGCCTCTCCACTTGACCAGCAGCTCCGTCACCGGCTGTGATGGAAGTTGGACCACGCCCAGGGCCTCAACACCGATCTCAACACAGAGTCGACATCAAAACCATCAACACCAAATTTGTCCCGCAGGATAAGCCGTTTCTTGATTTAGAGTCAATGTAACTATCAGCCATTTATTAAATATCGAGGCATGCAGGACGGAATTTCCATGAGCTGATTCAAGTGTCTTTTCCGCATCTCCCATTAGAAGCAGTGTGCGGGCTAATTCTGAATCAGACCGAGCGCCGAATCTGATCCCAAGGTGAACAAAACATGAACGCATTGAGGCTTTCCCGCATTTCGATCGTCATGTTCGGTCTCGGCCTCGCGTGCATTACAGCGCGACCCTGCCGGGCCCAGGCGGAAATAAATCCAGATCACTACGACGAAGCTCCGTCCTCCTCCTCGATAATCCGTCCTGCAACAGCTACCCAACCCGTCGCCGCCAATCGAACCGGCGGCGCTGTAAGTGCGAGCTCCTGTTCTCAAGCGCAAACGGCAGCAGACACCAAGCGAACCGGTTGCAACGCCGCCCAAGCTCACCAAGTTCGCGCGTCTCGCGCAGTCGTCCCAGCCCGTGCCATCGCGTCGCCGGTAAAAGAGAAGGACAAGTCAGTCCGGCAACTCGCAGCCGCTCGCAATTCCGGATGACGGCAGGCTCGCTCCAAACGCAGCACACAGGCAGCGTGGTTCAGGCCCCCTCAAAAATGCGTGAGCCACTCTGCCTGCGCTTTCCGCATTAATAGGTAAGCGGAAGCTCTCGGTGTGGGTTTCCAATCGGCTCTCGAAAATTTGCCGAGGCAGAGAACAGCCGCGCAGTCTAAGCGATGAGAGGTGCCCTTTGACTTTGACTCCCAGTCCCGTCTTGAAGTTTGCTGCAAGAATCGGCGCGCGAAAGTCGATTGTGATTGCGGTATTTCTCTCGCTCGCCGGCGCTCTTTCGGCCACAGTGATTCCGAATCTCTTCCCGTTCTTCGATCCCAGCGGCGTCGTCTCCACCTACAACACCAACGGCCCGATCCGCGAAGACGGCCCATTCTTCCAAAGCCTCGGCACCAACGGCCGCTCCTGCGGCACCTGCCACCAGGCCAGCGACGCCATGGGCCTCGGCGTTCAAAATATCCGTGCCCGTTTTGTCCAGACGCGCGGCAGAGATCCGCTCTTCGCAGCGATCGACGGCGCGAATTGCCCCACCGGTTCGCCCAGCAATCCCGCTGACCACAGCCTGCTCCTCAAGAGCGGCCTGATCCGCATCTTTCTCGCGGTACCGCCCAACGCGCAGTTCACCATCAAAGCCGTTCGCGACCCATACGGCTGCGCCATCGTCACCGATCCCGCTACGGGCCAGCAAACCGTCTCCATCTACCGCCGCCCGCTGCCCACCGCCAACCTGCGCTTCCTCAGCACCATCATGTTCGACGGCCGCGAATCCATCAAGTTCCCGCTAAACAACGAATCCACCTTCATGGCCAATCTTACCGCCGACCTGATGCAGCAATCGATCGACGCCACCAACGGCCACGCGCAAGCCGCCGAACCGCCCACCCTCGCGCAGCAGCAGGGAATCGTGAATTTCGAACTCGGCCTCTTCAGCGCGCAGGCCGCCGATTTCCAAGCCGGCCTGCTCAACACCGACGGCGCGCAAGGCGGCGCCTACAACCTCTCGCAGCAAGCCTACTATCCCGGCACCAACGATTCGCTCGGCAAAGATCCCGATGGCAACCCATTCAATCCCACCGCGCTCACCATGTTCGAGCCGTGGGCGAATCTGCAGCCATCCCACAATCCCTTCGAGCAATTCCGCATCGCAGCCCGCAAAAAAATCGCCGCCGGTGAAACGCTCTTCAACACCCGAGCGCTAACCATTTCCAACGTCCGCGGACTCAACGACAATGCCGCGCTCGGCACCGTCCCCATCGGCCCGTTCCAGGGCACCTGCACGACGTGTCATGACGCGCCCAACGTCGGCGACCACTCTCTCCCGCTGCCGCTCGATATCGGCACCGGCCACGACGCCACCAACGAGTCCGATCCGCTCATCGCCAACGCTCTCTCGCAGCTCGATTTCCCCGACGTTCCCGTCTACGAAATCAGCGGCTGCCCGAATCCATTCGCCACGTCGCCATCATCGGCGCCCTACGTGTTCTACACCACCGATCCCGGCAAAGGCCTCGTCACCGGCCTCTGCAGCGACATGAACCGCGTCAAGGGGCCCATCCTACGGGGCCTCCCCGCGCGCGCCCCGTATTTTCACAACGGCGCCGCGCAGAACCTCACCGAGCTGCTGAATTTCTACAACCAGCGTTTCCAGATGAACCTGACGCAAGAAGAAATGTCCGACCTGACCGCATTTCTGAATTCGCTGTAAGCATTGGGGCTTTACAGATTTGTAGAGGTTCACCCCGACGAAGTGCGGTGTGAGGGCGTCGCGCTCCCCAGAGGGGCCGCGCAGCGTCCTCGCCCGGCACGCTATGTTTTGCCCTTGTGGGGCCGGCATCCTGCCGGCTCTTTTGAATTTTGGCTCTGCATCTCAGCCCCCGTTTACCGCCGATTAGAAAATCGTACATTGTTGAATCCCTGTGGGTTAGCAGCAGTTTTAATCGCGCTACCGTAGATTAGAAACGCAGTGGCCCTTCGTCGGCGGTGATCCTCCTCTGGGCAAGTAAGTGGCGAGTGTTGAGTGACTAGCGGCGAGTGGCTTGCGACCCAGAAAGGCTTGCACGAGAGGGCCGGCACCCTTCGGGTCTCCTTGCGGGCCCTCGGCGAACGCGAAACCCGCGAATATTTGCGATTAGAAATTCTTAGTGGGCTGAGTTTTCTATGAGTTGGTTGAAATTCTAATTCCAAATTTGCGATTAGAATTTCAATCTTCAGCGAGGCCGCAGTATGTGTTAGTTCTTCATCATCGGCGGAGCAACAGCGCACAGGCAAGAGTGCCCGTGCCACTGAACCCGCATCGTGGCGAGCTTCGAGGTTCTTGACGGATGGGACGAATCCCGATTCTCTCAGGGCCGCCCTTCGTGGTTCGGGGCTGGCCGGTGTGGCGGCCGATAGTGTCGTCTGCGTCATCATACAAAAACAGGCAATGGTAGCACGCCTCGGGCGATTTGAATATCCGAAAACACTACGCAGAGCTGTTCTTTTTTGTCTGACAACCGCCCCCGGCGTCTTGACTTGTGAGTTTGACCGGGATTCGAGTTCTGTAGTCGGCGCTCCGGGAGGTTTGCGACCGACTGCCAGAACGCTTCTGACCGCAATTGGAGTTGTTGTACCTCCCCTGCCAACCTAACTCGATCACTCTCCCGAAAGGCACCGGGGAACCATCAGCTTGCCATTAGGACGTCATGATGTCATAATGTCGTTCGTGAAAGAGATAACGTCAGCGCCGCTCTATGCACGAGTCGAAGATGTCCTCGCCTCGGACATCGCCAATGGCACGCTTCTGCCAGGTGCACGGCTTCCCGCCGAGCAGAACTTAACTGAACGGTTTGCCGTTAGCCGTGCGACGATCCGGCAGGCGATTCAGAATTTGATCAGGCGGGGATTGGTTGAGATTAGGCGCGGCAAGGGAACCTTTGTCACTCTGCCGAAAATCTCGCAAGAACTGACGGAGCTGACCGGCTTTGTGGAGGACATGCGGGTGCTTGGTCGTCATGCTTCGGCGCGGCTGATCGATCAGCAGATCGTCCCAGCTGATGAGAGCGTTGCGCGAGGGCTTGGGCTCGCGGTGGGCACTCTCGTGGTTCGGATTCAACGTGTGCGGCTCGCCGACAACATGCCCTTGTCGTTCGACGAAACTTATTTGCCGCGAGAAATCGGCGAGAAGATCGTGGAACACGATCTGGAAATCGAACCAATCTTTTCATTGCTCGAACAAAGGTACAGCACGCCATTGGTGGAGGCGGATTACCGCCTGGAAGCCGTATCGGCAAATACGGCCGTGGCTCGGGCACTCGAAATCAGCGTGGGCAACCCAATTTTCTTAATCGAACGAACGTCGTACACGACAGGCCGACGGCCGATCGATCACGAAAAGCTTTACTACCGCGGCGATCAAATTCGGTTCGTGACCCGGCTGACGCGACGAACCACTGCCGGATCGGGAACAGGAGACAGGCAGGATGGATAGCGGATTCGCGATCTGGCTGTTCGCCGTATCTCTCGGTGCCAGCGCGTTGGGTGGGATGCTTGGCATGGCGGGCGGGATTTTTATCGTGCCTATCCTGGCGATTTTCGGCCACGTGGACATTCACGTGGCGATTGGCGCCAGCATTGTTTCAGTAATTGCCTGTTCGTGCGGTGGCGCCGCACCGTTCCTTCGCGGCGGCCTGACAAATATACGGCTCGCTATCACTCTGGAAACTGCTACGACGATGGGAGCCCTGAGCGGGATATTTTTATTCGGCATCATTCCCACTTCGTATCTGTTTTTTCTGTTTGCTGCGATCTTGTTGCTGTCGGCGCAGCAGATGATGGCCCGCCGCGGCGAGCCGCTCGACTCTCCCAGTGCCGCGGAGACTGAGCAATGGACCGATGCCCTACGCCTGGATTCGAGCTATCCAGAGCGCGCCCTCGGGCGAGACATCGCTTATCGCGTGCAGCGCTTGCCGATGGGGATGACGTTGATGTTTGGAGCCGGTCTGATTTCGGCGCTATTGGGCATCGGCAGCGGCGTCCTAAAAATTCCGGCCATGGACGCTGCGCTGCGCCTGCCGATCAAGGTTTCTTCAGCGACGTCGAATTTCATGATTGGCGTAACCGCCGCAGCAAGTGCGGGCGCCTATTTCATGCGCGGGGACATTGTTACTTCTGTAGCTGCGCCTGTTGCGCTTGGTTCAGTGGTGGGTGCGGTGCTCGGCGCGCGGACGCTTATGCGTGCGTCCAACACGAGCATTCGGCTGCTCTTCGTCGTAGTGCTCGTTTTACTTGCCGCGCAGATGCTGTTGCAGGCTTTCGGTGTCCACTTCTTAGGTGGCCGGCTATGAATCGCAACGCCCAGAGAGTCGCCCCTTTGGAATGGCTATTGGCAGGCACGCTGTACTACGGGACCTTGATGGCGTCTGCGGTCGTCTGTCTCGGATTAGGACTGGCAATGATTGGTGCACGATTTGGCGCACCGAGGCTCGCGATCTTGCGCGACATGCGCATCGCCACGATGGGCATCGCGCTGTTCATTCTTCTGCCAGTGGCTCGCGTGATTGTGATGCTCGTCGCATATATTCGGCAGCGCGACTATCGCCTGAGCGCGATAGCGCTGCTCGTACTCGCTGTGATTTTGGCGGGATTCGCTGTGGGTTTGGCGGGCAGACGCGGTAAGACGCCCGCCGCTTCGATGCGGGTGCGAGGAGAAACTGTTCCGCCTCCACGTCGCGAGATGCGCGTTATTTCGCCGGGGGCAAAAGTTTCTACCGGTGGCGGTAGCCTGCACGTTGACGCCAAGTTTGCTTCAAACCACGGTTAGATTTGAGGAGAATCGAATATGAACACTATTTCTAGTGCTGCAAGTGAACCCAAAGCATTTTTGCGGAACATTGTTTTTGACTTGCCGGGAAGTTTCCCAATTGCGCGCTGGGCTCCGATTCCATTGCGCCTGATTGTTGGCTTTGGATTCATGCAGCATGGCTTCGCCAAGCTGGCCAAGGGCCCCGAGGTATTTGCCGGTATCCTGCAGGCTCTAGCTGTGCCTGCGCCACACTTCATGGCATGGGCCACCATAACCACCGAGCTGCTGGGTGGCTTGGCAATACTTTTGGGCGCCTTCGTGTCCATCATCAGTTTGCCGCTGGCCATGCTTTTGTTGGTGGCGATTTTTACTGTGCATCTGCCCTACGGGTTCGCATCGATCAAGCTGATGAGTGTCGTCGCGGGCCGGCCGCAGTTCGGGCCGCCGGGGTACGAGTGTGACCTGCTGTATCTTGCTTGCCTTGTCGCGCTGGTATTAGGAGGCTCAGGGCCGCTGGCGATCGACGAATACCTGAGGAAGAAGAGATAGGTTCCGGATTCATGGTCAAATCGAATCGGATTCCGGCGTAGAATCGCGGGGACCTGAAGAAGGGAGGTGGCGCGAAAATGCTCGGAAGAGTTTCTATGGGGCTGATTCTGGCGATTTTTGGCGTTCACTTGCAGGCGCAAACACCGGAACGACAGACTACTGTGACTGGCACGCTCGGCCGCGTGATGGGGATAGGCGGAGAATCGACGGGTTGGGCTATTCAACTTGACTCGGAAACGAGCATCGACGGGAAGCGCGTGGATTCTATCGAGGTCGATTATTCCAACAGCGAAAGATTGGAAAAACTGGCGGACAAGCACGTCAAGGCCACCGGCACGCTTTCTCATCGCAAAGGAGTGGAGACGGGCGAGCGGCTCGTACTTGTCGTCTCCTCGATAAAGGAAGTGAAGGCTACGAGCCAATCAGAATCAGCGAAGACGGTTCCTTTCAACCTCGCAGGCACTGAGTGGCTGCTGGAAGATTTGGCTGGTGCTGGAGTGATAGACAACGTTCAAGCAACGCTCACTTTCCCGGAAGCGGGGAAAACTGCCGGGAAGGGTTCGTGCAACCGCTTTTTTGGTCCCGCAGAGATTAGTGGAAGCGCTATCAAATTGGGTCC
>CAVRLE010000017.1:0-21600 GCA_963721825.1 uncultured Acidobacteriota bacterium
TCTAGGCTCGACGCGAATGAGTTGCCCAGAGGCGGTGATGAGTCAGGAGACGAAATACCTTGATGCTCTCCAGGCAGCCGAGCGTTTCGAGTGGAAGGATCCTTTTCTTCTGATTTACTGCAAGGGACTCGAAAAGCCGCTGCGCTTCACGAGAATGCAAGCCTCGAAATCGGCAACGCCGTGATTGCCTAATTGCCCAGCGTATATCCGCGAATGGATCACGGGCTCCAGGCGTTTCTTTTTAGCGCGAGCGCGATGCTAGGAGGCGTTCGCTGCGGGTAGGCCGACGCGCTTCAACAAATCCTGGAAACGAGGCTCGTTGCGTAGATCGTCCATGACGGGATCTATGTGGAGGTAGATGAGCCAGTGGGAGTGGTCTTCGTAGGATTTCTCGAGGTAATCGAGGGCGCGGTCGTTTTCTCCGAGGCCGATGTGGATTCCGGCGAAGAAGTGGGGCGCGACGTACTTGCACTTGGCGAGGCTGGTGAGGTCGTCGAGGATTTGCAGCGCTTCTTGTTTTCGTCCAGCTTCGCCGTAGGAATGCGCGAGCGACGCACGCACTAGAGGGCTGCCGCCTGAAAGCTTCACACCCTTCTCACCTTCGGTGATCGCCAAGTCGTAGCGACCTGTTGTTCTGTAAACGAGGCCGAGAATCCAGTAGGTGACGGGGTAGTTGGGATCGAGGTCAACGGTTTGCAGCAGGTGTTCGATGGCTTCGTCGTAACGCCGGGCCATGTAGTGGGCCCAGCCGATTGCAACATTGATGATAAGAGAGAGTGGATCGAGAGCCTGGCTGTTTTTCATTTGGGCGATGGCTTCTGCGTGGCGGCCCATCGTCATGACGTACTCGGCGTGCCAGTGATTGGCGGTGGGGTAAGTGGGATTGAGTTCGAGGCTGTGTTTGAATTCTTTCTCGGCCTCTGGCCACTGCCAGTCGTAAAGCCAGAGCACTGCTGCGAGCGGCGTGTGAGCTTCGCCGAGATCGGGATCGAATTGGAGGGCCGTTAACGCGGCGGTTTTGGCTTTAGGGAAGGCGTCCTTGGGAGGGAGGTAGCTGTTCCATCCGAGGAGGACGTAGGAATCGGCGACGCCTGCATGAGCGAGTGCGTAGGCTGGATCCTTCGCAATCGCCTGCTGAAAATATTCGATCGCTTTGTAAAAACCTTCCTCGGTCCAGCGATTCCAGTGATGACGGCCTTTTAGATAGATGCGGTAGGCTTCGGGATCTTCGGTGTGGTGCCGGGTGAGCTTTTTTTTCTGCGCGTGGGTCAGCTGCAGCTTCAATTTTTCCGCTATCTCGTTGGAAATGTCGTCCTGGATTGCGAAGATGTCGCCGGACTTGCGGTCGTATTGCGCGCCCCACAATCGGGAGCCTGTAGGTACGTCCACCAGCTCGGCCCCGATTCGCAACGAGCCGCCGCTCTGCATCACGCGTCCGGTGAGGACGGCGCGCACGTTGAGATCGCGGCCGGTGGCTTGCGGGTCAATCGGACGGCCCTTGAAACGGAATACGGTGCTCTGCGCCATGACGCGGAGTTTTGGAACGGTGGCGAGGATATTGATGAGGCTCGCGGTGATGCCATCGCTGAGGTATTCGTGCTCGGGGTCGCGGCTGGCGTTGTCGAAGGGCAAAACTGCGAGCGAGTCGATGGTTTTTGACGCACGGCGTGCGCGGAGTGCGCGGCTGTCGTCTGTCGATGTGTGCTCGCCGGAGGAAGATAGCGGGCTGGCGTTTGATATTGCGGAGGATTGTGAGATTTCGCCCGCGGCTCGACTGCCCGAATCTAATTCACGTTTTAAGCCTCGCAATTCCGCACACAGCTCGGAAACGTGTTGGTAACGCTGGTCTCTATCTTTGTGCAGGGTTTTGCCGATGATTTCTTCGAGCCTGGGGGGAATCGCGGGATTGATGCTTCGCACCGGGGCCGGAGGGCGCGTCAAAACCGCTTCGATAATCATGCCGCCTGTGCCACCGCCGAATGCCTGGCGGCCTGTTGCCATTTCGTAGAGCACGAGACCGAGCGAGAAGATGTCCGTGCGCGAGTCGAGGCCGTCTCCCCGGACCTGCTCTGGCGACATGTAGGAAGGAGTGCCGCTTATGATTCCGACGATGGAATTGGAATCCGATTGGTCGCCTTCGGAATCTGCGCCGGTGGTGGTGATTCCTTTGGGAACAAGTTTTGCGAGACCGAAATCGAGGACCTTGGCTCGTCCGCGCTTGGTGACAAAAATATTTGCTGGCTTGATATCGCGGTGAATGATTCCTTCCGCGTGAGCCGCATCGAGAGCTTCGGCTATTTCGATGCCCAGCTCGAGCAGTTCGTCGAGGGGAAGCGGCTTGCCATGGATATGGCTGCGCAGCGTTTCGCCGTCCATGAACTCCATGGCGATGAAAGCGCGGCCGTCTTGCTCGCCGATGTCGTAGATAGTGCAAATGCCGGGATGGTTGAGGGCGGATGCGGCGCGTGCTTCGCGACGGAAGCGGTCGAGCGCCTGAGGTTGCTGTGCGAGTTTTTCAGGAAGGAATTTCAGCGCTACGGCGCGTTCGAGGCGGCTATCCTGAGCTTTGAATACGACGCCCATGCCGCCGGAGCCGAGTTGCTCGACGATGCGATAGTGCGAAATCGTCTGGCCAATCATTTTCTGGCCAACCGTTGTGTGGGACCAATCATGGGCAGGCAGGGTCTTGGGCGAGCCGCAATTTGGACTACATCGTTTGATCGTCGGGCCCGGCTTCGGCGAACGATTTTTTTCTTTCCGTTTTGGGTGGTTTGGGCGATGCAATCAAGCTCAGAACGCTCGAGCCTTCTCCGAATGAATCCGCAGCCGCAAGAGGTTCCTGTTCGAGCGTGATGTTCTTGTTGCACTGCGTGCAAACGAGCGCAGCGTAAGTGCCGCCATCCGCCTGTCTGAACATATTGCAGCGCATGGCGCGTCCGCAACATACCGGTACCCACACTTTAGAAGATTGGTCGGCCGCCATTAGCGCCTCGCGGGATGCGAATGCGGGGGATTATACACTGGAATCCGGCCGCGCCAGAGTGGAAGGCGACACTTGTAATGGATTATAGCTTGCGGAGTGCGGGCGGCAGCGCACCGGCTAGCGAATAGGCGCCGGCGCCTGTTATGAGCATCGCTGTGGCGACGAGGAGTTGCGTGATGGCGTATTCGGCGCCGCCGGCGCTGATGTTGAAGCCGTGCTGCATGTGAACAAGGAAAATGGCGCCGAGCATTACGATGATGACGCAGGCTGCGCCGACGCGAATCAGAATGCCGGTGAGAATGGCGATGCCGCCCGCGAATTGAGCGAGTCCGACGAGGTAGCCGATGATATCGGGCGCGTGCATGTAGGCGGCGAAGCCGTGGGGGCCGGGGCCTCCGAATGCGCCGAAGAGGATGGCGCTGCCGTGGTAGAGGAAGGCGAGAGCGCTGGCGATGCGGATGAGGAGTAGGGCGATGTTCATTTGGGCGGCGGCCGGGGTGGTGGATGAGCGAAGTTCGGGCATGGCATAGATCTCCTGGGGATTGATTTAGCAGAGTTGGGGCATTGCACCAAATGATTTTGTGGCCTCGCGAGGACGGAAAGAAGAAGAGATCCCTCGACTGCGCTCGGGATGACGGGCAAATTCAAGAGAGCCGGCAGGATGCCGGGCGTTACAAGGGAAGCATCAGGCGAGGGCTAGATTTGGCTCGGCGTTTAGAGTGGCGTCGGCGAAGTCTGCGTTGAGGTAACGGGGGTAGGCGGCGGCGGCGATCATGGCGGCGTTGTCGGTGGAGAGGGCGCGGCTGGGGAAGTAGACACTGATGCCGCGGCGGCTGGCCTCGGATTCGAAGGTGGCGCGGAGTTCGCGATTGGCAGCGACGCCACCGGAGACGAGGACGGTGTGCGCGTTGTGTTGTTCGGCGGCGGCTAGTGTGCGCGTGGTGAGATCGTCGACGACGGCGCGCTGGAAGCTGGCGACGAGATCGAGCGTGGCGGGGGAGGAAAGCTGGCGGAGGGCGTCGGCGGTGCGTTCACCGCGGGCGAGGGCTTGCTGGCGGGCGTCGATTTCGGGTTGCAGCTCGGGATGACGGCGGAGATGGTAGAGCATGGCCGTCTTGATGCCGCTGAAGCTGAAATCGTGGGGATTGCTTTTCATTTTTGGTTCGCCGAAACGGACAGCTTTCGGATCGCCATGCGCGGCGAGCTGATCGAGAATGGGTCCGCCCGGATAGCCGAGCGCGAGCATGCGGGCGACTTTATCGTAGGCTTCGCCGGCGGCATCGTCGCGCGTGCCACCGATACGGGCGTATGAAAATTTGGCGCGGCTTGCGTCGCCATTCGATGAGGTGGAGGTGACATGGTAGAGAACTGTGTGGCCTCCGGAGACGATGAGGCAGACGGCGGGCATTTGCGGATGGCGCGAGGCGAGGTGCGCTTCGAGAATTACGGCGTGAACATGGCCTTCGAGGTGATTTACGGCGATGAGCGGCTTGTTGAGCGCGAGGGCGAGAACCTTGCCGTAGGTCATGCCGACGAGGAGGGCGCCGGTGAGGCCGGGACCCTGGGTGACGGCGACGGCGTCGAGATCGGTGAGCACGATTTTTGCCTGGTCGAGCGCTTCACGCACGACAGGCACGATTTTGCGAAGGTGCTCGCGAGAGGCTAGTTCGGGAACTACGCCGCCGTATTTGCGGTGGATGTCGATCTGTGAGGAAACGATGCTCGAGAGGATGCGGCGGCCGTCGGCGACGACAGCGGCGGCCGTTTCGTCGCAGGAGGATTCGATGCCGAGGATCAGTTTTTCGCGCGCGTCCAATGCGATTCCTTCCTCAGAAGCTGCCGATTCATTATCGTAACATACAGGATTCCACGGCTTTCGCGAGCGCACGAGCTTCGGTAAGATGGAACGTCGAAACTGAAACGCGCATCCCGATTTCGCGGCCATCGGCGCGTTGGATTCTTCCCAAGCCAATCAAAGAGGAACTGAATGATGACGGGAAAGCCGAAGCGAGTACGCAAGGCGGTGCTGCCGGTGGCAGGGCTCGGGACTCGATTTCTGCCCGCGACGAAGGCGATGCCAAAGGAAATGCTGCCAGTGGTGGACAAGCCGCTGATTCAGTACGCGGTAGAAGAGTGCATCGATTCGGGAATCGAGAATATTATTTTCGTAACGGGGCGGCGGAAGAACGCGATTGAAGATCACTTTGATTCGGTGCCGGAGCTGGAGCAATTTTTGGAGGAGCGTGGGAAGGCGAAGCAGGCGAAGATGGTGCGCGAGATCAGCGGCGGGCTGCATTTCAGCTATACGCGGCAGAGCGAGGCGCTCGGATTAGGGCATGCGGTGCTGACGGCGCGCGAGCTGGTGGGCGATGAACCCTTTGCGGTATTGCTAGGCGACGTGATCATGGACGGGAAGGTTCCGGCGACACGCTCGCTCGTTGAGATTTACGAAGAGACGGGCGTGGGCGCGATCGCGGTGGAGGAAGTGCCGCGGGAGCGATTGCATTTTTATGGGATCGTGGATGCGGCGCGGGAAAAGAAGAAAAATCGGTGGGGCGAGCGATTGCTGCGGATCAAGGATCTGGTCGAGAAGCCGGAGCCAGAGAAGGCGCCTTCGAATCTGGGCGTCACGGGGCGCTATGTGTTGCCGCCGGAAATTTTTGAATATCTGGAGAAGACCGAGCCGGGTGCAGGGGGCGAGATTCAGCTGACGGATGGATTGCGCAAGCTGGCGGGTAAAAGGAAGCAAGGGCTGTACGCCTGGATTTATGACGGCAAGACACACGATGCTGGCGACAAGATGGGATTTTTGAAAGCGACGGTGGAGATTGCGTTGAAGAATCCGCAGTTCGGGGCTGAGTTTCGGTCGTATTTGCAGGGATTGAAGCTATAGCGATTGCGTGAAGCGAAGGCCGCTACTTTTTGTCCTTTTTGGACGAGGATCTTTCGCTCGAAGATTTCTCGGACGATTTGGTCTCGCTCGATTTGCTCTCCGATTTTTCTGACTTACCGGATTTTTCCTGCTTATCTGTCTTCGATGAAGCGCCGTCACCTTCGCTCGTGGACGACGAGGAACCTTTGCCCGCGTAGTCAGTGACGTACCAGCCGGAGCCTTTGAACTGGATGCCGGCCGCGGAGATCTGCCGCGGAGCATTGGCGCCGCATTTAGGGCACTTCTTAATTTCCGAGGCCGAGTGCTTCTCGATTTTCTCAAAGCGATGGCCGCACTTGTCGCACTTGTACTCGTATAAAGGCAAAACGGAGTTCCTCCCCCCAACTATGCAACTTAAGAGAAAATTTTAGCATGTTTGTTACGGTTCCTGTGCAAACGGCGCGCAACTGCAACTAGAAGATCAGCACGACATGCTTGCAGTGGGGTAATTTGGCCACCGCTTGCAAGATGGCGCGCGTGAGCATAGTCTCGTCAGACGGATAAAATGGCCAAGACGACAAAAATTGATGAGCCGGGGGCGGGCTGCCTGTATCTGGTGGCGACGCCTATCGGAAACCTTGAGGACATAACGCTGCGGGCGCTCCGCATCCTGAAAGAAGTGGATCTGATTGCGTGCGAGGACACGCGGGAGACGATGAAGTTGCTGGCGCACTTCGATATTCAGAAGCGGCTGGTGAGTTATCACGAGCACAACGAGATTACGAGAGCGGCCGAGATTGTGATTGATTTGGAGCAAGGCGCGAAGGTGGCGCTGGTGAGCGATGCGGGAACGCCGGTGGTTTCTGATCCTGGGCATCATCTGGTGAGTCTGTGCCTACGGCATGGGATTCAGGTGGTGCCGGTGCCGGGGGCGTCGGCGTTTGTGGCGGCGCTTGCCGCGTCGGGAATGCCGATTGAGGAGTTTGCGTTTATCGGATTTTTGCCGTCGAAGCAGACCGAGCGGCGAAAGTCGTTGCGGGAATTGGCGAGTGGGCAGCGGACTCTTGTGCTGTATGAAGCGCCTCACAGGTTGCTCGACACTCTTGAAGATGCGCTGGAGATTCTAGGCAACCGGCAAGTGGTGGTGGCGCGCGAGGTGACGAAGCTGTATGAGGAGTTCATGCGCGGACGGATCGAGACACTGCTGGAGGATCTGAGGAAGAAAGCGCCGCGCGGGGAAATCACGCTGTTGATTGCGCCTCCGGATGAGGAGGCGTCGCATGCGGAAGCGGGAGCGGGAAATTCGGCTTCGGTGGTGCCGCTCGCGAGACGCGTGGAGGAAATCGCGTTGGAGCGCGGCGTGGATACGAAGTCGGCGTTGAAGGTGGCGGCGCGGGAGCGCGGGTTGACGCGGCGCGAAGCTTATAAGCAGCTTTTGATTACGCGAGATGAAGCGTAGAAGCGAATTTCGAGTTGGGCTCGATGGACTGGCACTAAAAACAAGCGATGCCGCAGATTTCTCCAGCGGAGTTTTACGCGCTGCCGTTTCGCGTGCATACGTTCCTTGCGGACATTCCACTGCACGACGTCTGGGCGGTTGACCTTCCTGCGCACAGCGACGGCGTAACCCTTTCCGAATTTCTCCGCCGGGCGCGTGAAAACAAATCCGATAAAGCCGACACTGAGATCAATAGATTTCCGCTCGTCGCAAGAGCACTTTTCGGGCTTCGGTTTTTTCTGGGGCGCATTTTGGGGCTTGAGGCTGAACCGAAGGATGCCACGGTAGCATCGTTTGGAAACCGGCTGACGGCCGAGGATCGCGCTCGTTCTATTGTCGAACCGGGAACGCCGGAGGGACTGTTTCGTATAGTTTATCGCTTCGAAAACGAACAGCTGGTTGAAATACATAATCGAACCGTTCACGCTGCCGCGCTAAGTGCTCTCGTTGAAAAAGTCGAGGGCTATCGATTCTACTTCGTGGTTTATGTGCGACCGAGAACCTGGATCACGCCTTTGTACATGGGCTTAATCGATCCGTTTCGAAGATGGATCATCTATCCGGCTTTGTTGAAGAAAATTCGCGCAGACTGGGATCGGAATATTTGTTCGAATTGAAATTTCACATTTTGTATGGTGGTGGTTTCACCCGGGAGAAGCTTTCGGCGGCCCTTTGGCGTTTATTGAGTGCGATGCGGTGGCGGAGCCAAGGTCGTAAGATTGGGGCTTGGCAACGGCGCACAGCAGGAGTGCCTGTGCCACTGAAAAGCGAAACCGTAAAGTCAGGCTGAAGATGCGGTGAGATTTGCGAAGAAGGCGTCTACGCGATCCAGGATTTCGGCGGCGGATTGGGCGTGATGGACGGAGTGGCGGAGTTCGGAGCCGTTGCGAACGCCGTGAGTGAAAAGGCTGGCGAACTGTTTCATTTTGCCTACGGCGTCGGGCATTTCGGCTGCTATGAGGCTGCGGAAATATCCCGACAGCAGATTGTAGCGGTCGAGCTCGGTGGGCTCGTCGTAGCGCTGCGTCGCAATGTATTGCGCAATCTGGCAGAAGATCCATGGGTTTGAGGATGCGGAGCGGCCGATCATGACGGCGTCACATCCTGTTTCGGCGATCATGCGGACGGCATCTTGCGGAGTGCGAATGTCGCCATTGCCGATGACGAGGATGCGCACGGCCTGTTTCACATCTCGGATTACGCTCCAATCCGCTGCGCCGCTATAGCCTTGCATGCGGGTGCGGGGATGAATGGCGATTGCTTCGATGCCGGCTTGTTCGGCTATGCGGGCCACGTCAACAGCGACGATATTGTTCTCGTCCCATCCTGAGCGAATCTTGATCGTGAGAGGGATGCAGACAGCGGCGCGAATGGCGCGGAACAGAACGTCAAGGTGAGGAAGGTCGCGCAGAAGGCCGGAGCCGCCGCACTTGACGACTTTTTTCACCGGGCAGCCGAGATTGATGTCGACGTGGTCAAAGCCGAGATCCTCGGTGAGCGCGGCGGCGGAGGCCATCACCTTGGGATCGGACCCGAAGATTTGCGCGGCGATGGGATGCTCGTCATCGTCGAAATAGAGATAGTGGAGCGTGTGGGCCGAATTGCGCGTGAGGCCTTCGGCGCTGGTGAATTCGGTCATGATGAGGCCGCAGCCACCGAGGCCGCGGATTACGCGGCGAAAAACGGTGTCTGTGACGCCAGCCATGGGCGCGAGAATCGTGGCGGGGCGAATGGCGCGATTCCGAATTGTGAATTCCGGGGGAAACATGGCTAGAGGAGAGTGTCGTCGATCGGTTCGCTGTCCGGTGTGCTCCCAACGCGAACTCGGCGTTCCGCTGGCCGGTGTGCCGAGGCCGGGACGGCGGAACGCGGAGATGATGCGGGTGCCGCGATTGCATCCGACGAAACAATCCCGCTGTGCGAAGCCGCCGCAGCCGCACGGGCGCGTGGAGCGGCAGGATACGCGGGTTCGACGCGCGCAGCTGGCAAGACTCCATTGAGCTGTGCGATCAGAGCTTCCTTCGAGCCGCCAAAGAAATTATCTACCACCTGGCCGAGCGCTTGCGCGCGGGCCTCGTCCGCCGAAACGTTTGCTCGATAGGTGTAGGCGCGACCAACCTTTCGCCGCTCCACTACGCCTTTGCGAGCAAGGCGGTCCATGATCGTCATGATCGTGGTGTAGGCGCGGGGGCGGCGCTCGGCGAGGCGATCGCGAATTTCGCGTACGGTTCCTTCGCCCATGGGCCATAGCGTATTCATGCAGTCGAGCTCGAGCGGCGCGAGATCGAGAACGGAACGGCGCGGAGAATGAATTTTGGGAACGGCGTCAGTCACAGGCAATCGCTTTTCGTGATCAAGTTTTTTTCGCTGCGTCGTCAACGGTAACAAAATTTGCGATGCTCTTGCCTAAATACTTTGCTCCATGAAGCAACGCGCGGCGAAGCGATGGGTTGCGTCCGGTCCATTCATCATCACCCGATAGGGAATCGATCGTCGCTCCCATGGCCGCCATCTTGGAATCGAGATCGTCGATGAAATGGAGTGCGACAGCTTCGCGCGTTTGGGGCAGAGCGGGAGAACCGAACTCGTGCGTGCCGTGGTGGCTGAGAATCAGGTGTTCCACGAGAACGGCGAGGGCGGCAGGGAATCGGGGAATCGCTTTGATTCGATCGCGGACCATTCCAGCGCCAATCATGATGTGGCCGAGCAGGCGGCCTTCGGTGGAGTATTCAATGCCGCGCGCATAACGCAACTCTTCAGTTTTTCCGATGTCGTGCAAGACGACACCTGTCAGAAGCAGATCGCCATCGAGTTCGGGATAGTGCTCGGAAACGGCTCGCGCGAGACCCGTGAGGCTGACGATATGCTCGAGCAGGCCGCCGATGAACGCGTGATGCATGGTCATGGCAGCAGGAGCACGCTTCAATTTGGCCGCGATCACGGGGTCATCGATGAACTTGTTGAGGAGTTGCTGCAAATAATTATTTTTTATCTGTGCGACAGCGGCGCGCAGCTTCGAATAGAGCATTTCCACGTCGTACTTGGTGTGGGGAAGGAAGTCGGCTATTTCGTAATCTTGTTCAGAGGAGGGGATTACCGCTTCGAGGGTGAGCTCTTTTTCGCCGTTGTAGAGTTTTACACGGCCGCGAATCTGCACCACGTCGTCGCGTTCAAAGGTGCTTACGATCGGCGTAAAGTTTTCCCACATCTTCGCGGAAATGGTTCCGGTGCGGTCGGAAAGTTCGAGCTGAAGCCACGACGAACCAGTGCGGGGAGAAGTGCGAATCTCCTTTTCACGCACGAGAAAGAGGGAAGTGACCGCCTGACCATCCTGAAGGCTGGATACGTAAAGGCTCTTCATCAGGTGTTCAGCTTAGGCTTCATCTTCTTTTTGCCATTATTTTTCTGCTGAGCGTCAGGCGTAGGCGCAACCTCCTGAATCACGCTTGCTCCCGGGACGGCGGCTGAGTCGGTGAATCCGGGCTTCACCGTGACGTAGCTTTCTTCACGCAGCTGCGCGAGATATTCACGCATCTGCGGCTGCATTTTTTGCAGGTAGATCCGGTTCATGATTTCGTTTTCTACCTTGGCAACGGGCTGCAGACCAGCTTGGAAGTGATCGACCACTTTGAGGATCTCGAAGCCGGTTTTTGTCTGGATGACTTCGGTAATCTGACCTTTATCCATTTTAAAGACGATATCTTCGAGTTGCTTGGACAGCTGACCGGGCTCAAACGTTCCGAGGGTGCCGCCTTTGTCTTTTGTGCTGCCTTCCGAATAACGCTTGGCGATTTCGCTGAACTCTTCACCTTTCAAGACGCGATTGCGGTAGTCATTGGCCTTTTGCTCGATGGCTTCGATCTCCTGCGGGGACTTGTCTTTGGTATCCAAGAAAATCTCCGCAAGCTCCACCTGCTCCGGCTTTACGAAGTCTTTCTGATGCGCGTCGTAATATTGTTTTACTTCGTCGTGGCCGATGATGATGCGGCTTCCCATTTCACGGTGAATCACTTCCTGCGTTAACAGGCGATTGCGAAACTGGGACTTGTATTCGTCCCAGGATAATCCTTCGCCTTCAACCGCCTTTTCTAGATCGTCCAGCGACGCCAAATTATTTTGCTTGCGGACTTCGTCCAGTTGCTTGATTACCTCGGCCTCGACGCTGATGCCCTCATCTTTGCCGCGTTGTGACAGAAGTTGCTGATCGATCAAGTCGCGCAGCAGGTCCTTCTGCTTATCCTTGTACATCGTTTCAACGCGCTCGGGCGAGCAGCCCTGGCATTCTTCTGTCACGTCGTGGCGAAGCGCTTGTTCAGCTTTTTCATAATCGCTGAGGGTGATGATGTCGTTGTTGACGCGGGCCACGATTTCTTCTGCGATCACTCCGTGATGGACGGGAGCTGCGGTGCCGGCAGCTGGACCTGGAGTTGGCATCGTCGCCGGAGGAGGCGGAGGCTTGATGACGGTGGATGGCTGTTGTTGGGCGAAAAGTGAGAAGGGAAGCGCCAGCGCGAGAATGGTAAGCGCGAGAACTTGCCAGAACTGCAAAGTGCGAAGTCTCATTTTATTCCTTATAGGCAAAAGTGTAGACCTACGATTGTAGTTGTTGCAATACGTTTCTGGCAGCCACCAGCGGGCCACCGGCATCACCTTTCCAGTCGAACCAGAGTACTCCCGTGGGATCGAGGCGCATTCCGCGGCGTTTTCGCACCAATTTCACGAGGCGCTCGGGTCCCAGCGGCGTGTCGTCGTAGAACTTGATCGCGATTTGGTCTTGCTTGCGGTCAATCGTAGCGACGAGCATTTTTTCCGCCAGCGCTTTCAGCACGGCATATTCGAGTAGATTTTCGACAGCGGGCGGCGGAGGGCCGAAGCGGTCGGCAAGCTCGCGCCGGACTTCCACGCGCTCCGCGTCCGACGTGACCCCGGCAATTCGCTTGTAGATGCGCAGGCGCAAATTCTCGCTCTCGATGTACTCAGGTGGGATGCGGATTTCTTGTCCAAGGTTGAGTGTGGCGCGGCGTTCCGCGGGAAGCGCTTCACCTTTCCGCTCGGCGACGGCGCGCTCCATCATCTGGCAGTACATGTCAAAGCCGACCGCTTCGATGTGACCGTGTTGCTCGCTGCCGAGAAGATTTCCCGCGCCGCGAAGTTCAAGATCGAGTGCGGCGATACGGAAGCCTGTGCCCAGGTCGCTGAATTCTTTGAGCGCGGCGAGCCGTTGGCGGGCGATGGAGGTGAGGGCCGTTTCCGTTGGGATTAGCAGGTAAGCGTAGGCGCGCTGGTTGGAGCGGCCGACGCGGCCCCGCAATTGATACAGCTCGGAGAGGCCGAAGCGGTCGGCGCGGTTAATGATGATCGTGTTCGCGCGGGGGATGTCGAGGCCGTTCTCGATGATGGTGGTGGAGAGGAGAACGTCCGCCTCGCCGCGGATGAATTTCAGCATTACTTTTTCGAGTTCGTTTTCGCGCATCTGGCCGTGTCCGATCACCACGCGAGCTTTCGGAACGAGTCGGGTGATCATGGCGGCGAGTGATTCGATTGATTCGACGCGGTTGTGGACGAAGAAGACTTGTCCGTCGCGGGCGAGCTCTTCCTGGACCACGCGTTGGACGAGCGTTTCGCTGAACGGAGCCACGGTGGTCTGGATAGCGAGGCGATCCTTCGGCGGAGTTTCGATGACGCTCATGTCGCGCAAGCCGACAAGCGACATGTGCAGCGTGCGAGGAATTGGAGTCGCGGACATGGTAAGGACGTCTACATTCTTGCGCATTTCTTTCAGGCGTTCTTTGTGGGCTACGCCGAAGCGTTGCTCTTCGTCGACGACGAGCAGGCCGAGATCCTGAAACTTCACATCCTTCGAGAGCAGGCGGTGAGTGCCGATCACGATGTCCACTTTGCCTTGTTCGACTTCTTCGAGCACCTTCTTCTGTTCTTTCTCGGAACGAAAGCGGCTGAGCATTTCGATCCGGGCGGGGAAGGCGGCGAAGCGGCGACGGAAGGTTTCATAGTGTTGAAATGCGAGCACGGTGGTGGGCGCGAGGATAGCGGCTTGTTTCGAATCGGCGATGGTTTTGAAGGTGGCGCGCATGGCAACTTCCGTCTTGCCGTAGCCGACGTCACCGCATAGAAGGCGATCCATCGGCAGCGTGGATTCCATGTCGCGCTTCACGTCGTCGATGGCCTTCTGCTGATCGGTGGTTTCTTCGAATTCGAAAGCGTCTTCGAATTCGCGCTGCCAATTGGAATCAGGCGGGAAGGCGTGGCCGGCGGCCATCTTGCGTTCGGCGTAAAGTTCGAGAAGCTTTTCGGCCATGTCGCTGACGGACTTGCGAACGCGCGTCTTGCGCGCTTCCCAGATGGTGGTGCCGAGGCGATCGAGGGCGGGCGTGGCGCCGCCGAGCGCGTTGTATTTCTGAATGAGGTCAAGACGCGCGAGCGGGACGTAGAGTTTGGCCTCGTCGGCATAGCGCAGAAGCATGAATTCGCCGTTGGCCCCTTCGACGGCTACCTGGCGAAGACCGTCGAACTGGCCGATGCCATGGTCCACATGGACGACAAAATCGCCGGGCTTGAGATCGGAGAAATCGCTGAAGAAGCTGGCGGATTTTGGGCGCGACCGGGCGCGCTGGGAGGGCGGAGGGAGCGTTTCGAAGAGATCGGTGTTGCCATAGATAGTGAGATTTACTTCGGGAATCACGACACCTTCGCTGATGGGCGCTTTGATCAGGATCATGCCGGGAACATTGCCGCCGTGGGACTCTTCAGCGAGGCGGCTGACGGTGACATTTTCTTCGAGTTCGCCGAGGCGGTAGGGAACTTCGTATTCGTGGCAGATATCGGCGAGACGTTCGAGCTCGCCGGTGCTGGCGGCTGAAACCATCACCTGTTCGCCGGTGGAGAGCTTTTCTCGTACTTCGGACATGAATGCGGCGACGTTGCCGTGGTAGCGGGTAGTGGGCTGAGCTTGCAGCGTGCGTTGCGGGGTGTCTTCTGCTGCGACGCCGAGATGTTCCACTCCCAATCGCGGCGCAAGTTGCAAAGCGAGCGACCATTCTTCTTCGTCAAAAAGGAAGCGATTGGGAGGTTCGCTGACTGGGCTTTCGAACGCTTCGAAGGATTCGCGCAATTTTTCGCGATACTGTTCGATGGCGGCTTTCAAAAGCGACGGTTCATCTTCAATTACGAGCGGGTCGCCGGCGAGATCGAAGAGCGTAGACTTGCGATCTTCGAGCAGGATTTCCTGAAATTCCCAGCCCGGATAGAAGCCGGCTGGAGCTTCGTCATCCTCGCGGCCGGATGCTGTGGGGACACGCAAACTTTGCAATACTTCGGCGCGCCGCGGAAACTCGGTGAGCGGCAACAGCGTGGCGCGTTCCATTGGATTTGTCGAGCGCTGCGTATTCGGATCGAAAGCGCGAATGGATTCGATCGTATCGCCGAGCAGCTCGATGCGGACGGGTTGTGGCGCTTCCGGCGAAAAAACATCTATGATGCCGCCGCGGACGGAAAATTGGCCGGGCATTTCGCAGGTGGTTTGTTTGTCGTAGCCGGCACTCGCAAGGAAATCGAGAAGCTCGCGATGAGGAATTTCTTGGTCGCGCTCAATGGTGCGGGCGAGATGGCGGTAGAACTCGGACTCACGCATGCGCCAAAGCACAGCCTGTATGGGCGCTATCATCAGGTCGGCGTCACCATTGGCAAATCGCCAGAGCGCAACGGCCCGATCTTCGGAAATTTCGGCGTGCGGCGACCGGCCCTCGTAGGGCAGCACTTCGAGCGCAGGAAGATGGACGACGCGGTGGCCCGGCTTGCCGGTAACCGCGCGATAAAACCAGCGGAGCGGTTCGACGAGTGCTTCGGCGCGTTGGTTCGATTCGACGATGAAGATGGCGGGGCGGCCAAGTTCAGTGGCGGCGAGAGTTGCGACGAGAGTTTTGGCGGGGTCGGTAAGGCCGTCGAGGCGGACGAATCCGCCGCTGCGGCGCAGCGTGTCCACCGCTTCCTCGACGACGGGCCGGCGACCCACCCGAGCGAGAAGCTCAGATACCAGAGAAAGAATCATGCGTTGAGATTTTTGATGCGTTCAATCAAGCGCGCGGTCGAATGGCCGGGCTCGAGAGGGATGCGAATCACTTTGCTTGGTACCGATACAGACGATTCGTCGTTCTGGGTAGCTGCTTTATCGAGGCCGGGGTTGCCGCCTTTAACGATCACATCGGGGGCAAGCCGGTCGGCGAAAGAGGGCAAGGATTCGGAACCGATTTCGACGGCGAAATCCACAGAGGCGAGAGCGGCAATGATTTCGGAGCGTTCGGTGGACGGTGTTATCGGTCGACCGGACAGCTCGGGCAGGGAAACGTGGCGATCGCGCGAGCCCGCATCACTCTCGATTCCTACTACGACGATATCTCCGAATGAGCGAGCTTGCTCGAGCAGCCGAACATGGCCCGGATGCAACAGGTCGAAGGCGCCACTTGCGAACACAATGCGCTTGCCGTTGCGTTTCCACTCGCTGCGTCGGAGAATTAATTCATCTTGAGAAATTACGCAGCCCAAATCCCCACTCTCCCCATTCACTACGACGCTCGGTTGCAAACACACTATTCTAACATGCGCTCAAAAACAGCAGGCCCCAAGCGATGAAGCTCTGGGAACTTGGACTCGCGATCGGAGGAGCAATTTGCCTGCTACTGGGAGCGGCGTGGATTCGGCGCGGGGAGCTGCCCAGAAAGGATTTCGTGCTCGAGGCAGGCGGCTGCCGCGTTCCAGTCACCGAGTATGACCCGCCGGCGGGTGTGAATCCCGCCGGATCTGCGGTCGTGCTTCACGGGCTTTCCGCGAATCGCAGGGTAATGACCTACCTGAGCGAAGACTTTGCGGGGCATGGCCTGAGGACTTACGCATTGGATCTTTCCGGCCATGGCGACAATCGCGAGGCGTTTACATTTCCGCGCGCGCAGCTGTGCGCAACGGCTGCGGTGGAAGCTTTGATTCGCGCGGGCAGGATCGATCCCCGAACGACAGCGCTCGTGGGCCATTCGATGGGCGCGGCGATTGCGATTCGCATGGCCGATCGCGAGCCGGTGCTCGCAACGATCGCGATATCCCCGGCGCCTATGAAACTGCCGTCACGAATGCCTGCGAATCTGCTCGTATTCACGGCGCAATTTGATATTCCACCGCTTGCGAAAGAAGCGAAAGATTTGGAGGCGAGTGCCGGAGGCGACCGACTTGCGCCAGAGGATTTCGCGCAGTTGCGCGCGTTTGATTTGGAGCGAATTCCGTTTGCGACGCACACGAGCTTGCTGCTCGATCGCCGCGTGGCTCATCGGTCAGAGCTATGGGCGATGCGAGCATTGTTTCCGAACGTCGCTACCGAGACCCTCGCTTTAAATGTCGATTTGGCGACCTACGAAACGTTCAATTTTGGCCGGCGACGTCTCGCGGGAGCTGTGCTCGGGTTGATTGGGCTCGTTCTGATTTTTCCGCTCGCTGCCAGCATTGTCGTTCAAATTTTTCGGACATTTCGAACTGTTGGGAACCGAGCAGATTCTGCACGGACGACCGATCTCCATGACGACTCGCAGATCGATTCATCTAATCGCGTGCCCGGCCGCGCGCTGGTCCTGTTCGAGGGAATTATCTGCGCACTGATTGGTGTGCTCACATTAATGGTCTTCGTCCCTCTGAAATTCCTGCACATATACTCGGGCGACTATCTCGCATCGCTGCTTCTGATCTATGGAGCGCTGCTGCTTATTTTGAACCATGCGAACGCGCGCGCGGCATTTTCGCTAGATCTCGCGACGAAACTCGCAACCGCGATACTGGGCATCGGCACGATTCTCGCAGTCGGCGCTTGGCTGAATTGGCAGCTGACGGACGGTTGGATGAACGCGCCACGATGGCTGCGGTTCTGCGCACTGCTGCCGGTGCTGTGGATTTTTGCCTACGCGGAGGAAGTAGTGCTGGGGCCGGTGAATTCGGGCTGGCGGCGGGCGATTCGATTTGTGTTTGCGGTGGCGCTGCGCCTGGAACTCTGGCTCGTTTGCGCATTTGCGTACTACGAACTGGTGAGCGGACAAGTGTTGATTCTGCTTCTGGTGACCGCTCTCGCGATATTTTCTATATTGCAGAGGCTCGGTACCGATGCGTTACGAAGGCGCACAGGCTCCGTCCCGGCCGCGGCACTCTTTGGTGCTATACTCGGCGCCTGGTTGATTGCGTCGGTGTTCCCACTAACCTGACCCGCGGAATGAAAAAAATCGCAATTGTCGGAGGCGGTCCTGCCGGTGCGCTCTGTGGCGAGCGGCTGGCGACTGCG
The DNA here is from genome assembly GCA_963721825.1 of uncultured Acidobacteriota bacterium. GTDB lineage: Bacteria > Acidobacteriota > Terriglobia > Acidiferrales > UBA7541 > Palsa-295. The sequence goes on from CAVRLE010000017.1 coordinate 17,681, forward strand.
GGATTTGAAGTAACCATTTTCGATGAGCGGTTGGCGTGGGAGAAGCCGTGCGGCGGCGGCTTAACGCATAAAGCCATCGAAGCTTACCCTTTTCTGCTCGACACCCCGCATCCGAAGAAAATTATTCGCACGGCGGAGCTGATTTCGAGCCGTGGCCATCGAGCCCGGTTCGAAATGAACAATCCGATCGTCATTTATGCGCGGAAGGTTTTGAACGGGCTTTTACTCGATCGAGCCGTAGCGGCCGGATGCACCGCAATTTGTTCCCGCATCACTGAAATTGATACCAATGGCGCGAATGTGAAACTGTCCATCGCGGGTGGAACGGAGGCCGAAGCCGATTTCGCGGTGCTTGCAGCGGGCGCACGCAATCAATTGCTTCCGGAGACGACCGCACTCGGCCCACGCGATCTCGAAATGACGCTCGGCTATTTTGTTCCTACCGACGAAGAGATCCTTAAAGTGAAGTTTCTGAGACAGTTCGAAGGTTACCTCTGGTCGTTTCCGCGCGCGGATCACATTTCGGTGGGAATTTGCGCAAAGCTGGATCAAACCTCCAGTCAGGAATTGCGGCGGCATCTCGAAGATTTTATTTCCAAAGAAAATATTCCCATGGAAGGTGCGCAGCTGTACAGCCACGTGTTGCCGTCGCCCCAGGCACAGACGATTCGCGGCCGCAGGATTGCCGGAAGAAATTGGGCGCTCGCGGGTGATGCCGCTGCTTGCGTTGACCCGATTACGGGCGAAGGGCTCTACTATGCGCTACGGTCCGGCGACTTGCTCGCGCAAGCGATTGTGGACGGGCAGCCTCAGCAGTATCCGGAACGATTGCGCGCCGCGTTTTCCGCGGACTTGGAGTTTGCAGCAAACATCGCTCGCAGAGTGTTTCGCGGCACCTTCCTTGGCGGCGCGATCACCACTCGCATGGTTCAGCTGATTAATTACTCTCCAACGTTTCGCGACTTGATGCGCGATATTTTCAGCGGCTCGCAGGAATATCGTGGACTGAAGCAGCGGCTGTGGAGCCAGCTTGGGATTACGATGGCTGAATTCGCGCACAGTTTTCTCGACCCGCGCTGCGTTCGTGGCCCCGCAGAAGCCGCGACGCGCGAACCTTCCTGATGTCGACGCAGGAACACCGCCCACGCATAGGCCTGGAAGCCGCGATCGAGAAAGTCATTCCTCGCGAATGGACTCTCGCTCATTTCAATCCACAACTGCCGGCGGTACTTTCAACGCCTGCGATGATCGGAATGATGGAAATAGCGGCGGCCCAGGCGGTTCAGGCAGACCTGCCGGCCGGAGCAATTACCGTTGGAACGCGAATTGAAGTGGAGCATTTGAAAGGGGTGCCGGAAGGAACATCCGTTCGAGCCACGGCGCGGCTAGTGGAACACAAGGGACGCTTCATGATTTTCGAGGTGGAAGCCATCGCCGGCGAACACGTGATTGGCCGCGGGCGCGTCTATCGAGCGATCGTCGAACCGGCAAAATTTCACGCGAAAGCCCACACAAGAAAATCCTGATCGAGCCTTCCTCCTAAAAACAACAGCCGCCCAGGAATTTAAGGTCGCCGTGCCTTAGTTGGTTTTGGCACTCTCCGCCTTGAGGATGAAGGCCGCCACATTGTCGTGCAGCGCTTTCAGCGAGGCCGAGCGTGCATAAACCATGTGCCCAGACTCGTAGAACTGAAATTCGATGTTCTTCTGCAACTTAGCGGGAATGGCCAGGTGCTGCATTTCGTAGACTCCTTCGTAAAACGGCGTAGCGAGATCGAAATAGCCGGCGTTCAACTGTATTTTGAGGTCCGGGTTATATTTCATCGCCATCGCCAGGTCAGGCATCACGTTCGTCGCCATCGGCAGCGGTAGAGAAGATCCCGGAGGCTGATGCAGAAAATTCCACGTCTTCCATATCTCGATTTCCGGCTTGAAAATCTTGTTCTCGCCAAACTTTAATTCTTTGCGCACGTAGTCGTTGAAAGCCGAAACGTACGCCGATCCGATCGCCGCCGATTGAGGATCGTATTCCGCCTCTTTGCTGAGCGGATCCAATGTGGGCCCGGAAAAGCGGGTATCGAGCCGGCCGGTCGTCGTATCCGTGTCGTCCTGAAGTGTCTTTTCAAATTCTCCGCCGTTAATGCGCAGATCTGCTTTCTCAATGTATTCCACCGGGAGGCCCGTGTACTGATGCAGCTTTTGCGCGATTGCCTTGCGCTGCTCCGGCGCGAGCGTCGATCCAGCCGCGAGCGCTTGTGCGTAATCGTTCATTGCAAATCGCTCGACCTCCGCCACCAGCGGCGCGAGTTCCTGATGCGTATCTGGCAGTTTGTGGTGGTACCAGGCGGATGCGGCGTAAGTTGGCAACGCAACCTGGTAGGGGAGTTCGACTCCGGGATTAAACTGCGGGCCGTCTGCGCTTAAATTAAAATTCAATATTTGCGACAAAAGAATAACGCCGTTGAAGTCCACAACGCGTTGCGTTTCGAGCACATTAGCCAGCACTGCGGATCGCGTGGTGCCGTAACTTTCGCCGAACATAAATTTAGGCGAGTTCCAGCGCCCATATTTACCCAGAAACTGCACGATGAAATCTGCAAACGCCGCTGCATCCTGATCGACGCCGTAAAAGGCCTTCTCCCGATCCTTGCCGCTGATGCGACTGAAGCCCGTCCCGGGTGCATCAACGAAAACCAGATCGCTCACGTCGAGCAAGCTGTAATCGTTATTCACTACCGGATATGGCGCGGCCGGCGTATGAGAATCGTCCATGGTGACGACGCGCTTCGGTCCAAACGCCCCCATGTGCAGCCATACCGTCGACGAACCCGGGCCGCCGTTATAGAGGAACGTGACTGGACGAGGCGCACCTTTGTTATCGGACTTGAAATACGCGACGTAGAACATGCTGGCTTCGGGCGTCTGGCTCTTGTCGTTTGGATCTTTGTTCTGAGGGACGTCATCCCAATCCTTCGTGTGGACAACGAGTGTGCCAGCATATGCGTCGTAGTTGACGACACTGCCCCCCACTGTGACGGAGCCTTTACTTGCTTGCTGCTCCGGCTTGAATTGCTCCGGTTTTGCGGAGTCTTTTGCGGAGTCGGGCTTGCTCGGCGTGTCGTCCTTGGTCTGCGCAATCGCACGAATCGGCAACGCAGCCACGAAGATCATCAGCACGACCACCCACAAAGCAAACCTTCCCATCGGGTTATCTCCCATTTACAAACTGAAGTGAGAATCTAATTTCTCTTGCGGAGTTGGCACTATCGCTCCGCGTGAGAACGAAAACCGCGCGGACTACTTCAGCGCGTCGGCACCGATTTGTGCGCATTGCGCGTCTTGCGCGGAAGTGCCACCGGACAGCGCAATGGCGCCAACAATTTTGCCCTCTATCACGATAGGAATGCCTCCCTCCAGCGGCGTCGCGCCTTCGAGGCCCAAATACCTGAGCCCGTCGCCGCCCTTGGAAACCTGGTCCTGAAACCATTTCGTCGGCCGTTTGAAGAGCGCCGCCGAGCGCGCCTTGCTGATGGCAAACTGGGCGCTGCCGATCTGCGTGTTGTCGATCTTCTCGTAATAAACCAGAGTGCCGTTGGGATCCACCACGGCGAGAGCCATTGTCCAATTATTCTTTCGGGCTTCCGCGATCGCAGCTGCAGCGGCCTTCTTCGCGTTTTCGAGGGAGATCGGTGGCCCGTAAGGATTTGGCATCTGCTGCGCTTTTACGCTGGCGGCACTGAGAAGGATCGTCAGGACAGCAAGGGATTTCAAAATGGATCGCGAGGAAGGCAATTTTTTTCTCCTCCTGGTATCCTTCGCGATTGATATACGGCTCGGTGCCATCCACATCGCGGCGAAGGATCGGTGCGGGATCATATAACACAGCGGGATGAAATACGGAGGACGTAAATCGGAAAACCA
>CAVRLE010000018.1:0-27058 GCA_963721825.1 uncultured Acidobacteriota bacterium
AAGTCTTCGTGAATGAACGGAACTGTTGCAGCAACGTCTATATGAGCAAGCGTTCTGCCGATGCTCTTCTTCATCGCCATTCACGGAGGCTTGCGGATTATGATGGGACAACACTCCCGTTCCGAGTCGCTGTTCTACTACTTTCGCATTGAAGATCAGGTTCCTGAAAACCACCTACTGCGTCTCCTGGACCGACACATCAGCTTCGATTTCGTTCGTGAGAAGCTGAAGGACTCCTACAGCGATACGGGCAGACCTTCGATCGATCCGGAACTTCTATTGCGCATCCTGCTGATCGGCTATCTCTATGGCGTCACCAGCGAGCGCAAGCTAGTCGAGGAGTTGCAGATGCATCTGGCCTGGCGCTGGTTTACCGGACTCAGCTTCGATCAGGAGATTCCCCATCACTCCACGTTTTCCAAGAACCGTCATGGACGCTTTCAGGAGTCGAACCTCTTTCAGCGGCTCTTTGAAGAGATTGTGGATCGCTGCTTGGAAGCTGGGTTGGTCGAGGGCGAGCACCTGTCCGTGGATGGCAGCTTCATTCCCGCGAATGCCAGCCGGTCGAGCCGCATCCCGCGGGAGCAGTTGACGGAAGTGGCCCACGTGAAGGGCACGGTGCGCGAGTACTTGGCGGACCTCGAGCAAGAAAACCCGATCGAAGAGCCGGCCCATCAACAAGACCAGGTATCGACGACGGATCCGGATTCAACCTATTCAACCAAGGGCGATCGTCGGGCGGAGCTGGGGTACTTCAACAACTATCTGATCGACAACAAGAGTTGCGTAATTGTTGGCGTTCAGGCCACATCCGCTCGACTGAGCCAGGAAAGTGCGGCGGCTCGCGAGATGATCACACGGTCAGCGGAGAGACGCGGGCGCTTCCCACAGTCGGTTGCCGCCGACACGACTTATGGGAACGGTGAGCTTTTGGCTTGGTTTGAGGAACGAAACATCACTCCCTATATTCGCGTGAAAGAGAGTCCTGCTCCCAAAACCAACTTGTATGGGATCGAAAAGTTCATCTACGTTGCCGAGACGAACAGCTATCAATGTCCGGAAGGAAAGCGACTAACGTACCTTGGGGTGAATCCGCGCAACCGAAACCATATCTACAGGGCAACGCGAAAACGGTGTCGGGAGTGCTCGCAGAAATCGCAGTGCACCACCGGCCACTATCGGCAGATCGCGATCCATGTTCACGAAGCGGCGCGACAACGGGCACGAGAGCGAACGACCGTTCCGGCTTTCGCGGCAGCGCAACGCCAACGCCGGAAAGTAGAAGCACTCTTTGCGGAGTTGAAGAACCAGATCGGACTGCGCAGGGTGCGTTTGAGGAGAATGAAGCATGTTCGCGAACAGTTCTTTCTCGCGGCTACAGCCCAGAACCTGAAACGACTGGCTCGTTTCCTAAGATCCAGATCTCTAGAATCAGCCACGGTGCCGATCTGAGATAGAAAAAAGAAAGCGATACCCCGCAGGAAAATCACCCCAGATCAAAACTCCTGCCAGCGGGCGAGTTTTTCAACAGCCACTCCTCTTCGCACGCAATATAAAAGGCGCCCACTTTGCGGTAGGTTTTGATCGTTCGCATCACCACCTACCGAAAGGAGCGCCGTTATGAACCAAGCAAAGTATATTGGCATGGACGTTCACCAGGCAACGATCTCAGTTGCCGTCATGGATTCCGCCGGTAAGTTGATCCTGGAGTCCATCCTCGAAACGAAAGCGGCCACGATTCTGCAGTTCATCGGCGGGCTGTGCGGCAGCTTGCTGGTGACTTTCGAAGAAGGAACTTCTGCCGCCTGGTTGTATGACCTGCTCAAGCCTCACGTCGCAAATGTCCTAGTCTGCGATCCTCGAAAAAATGCTCTATTAAAGGATGGCAGCAAGAGTGACCGTATCGATGCTCGGAAACTGGCCGAACTCTTGCGCGGCAACCATCTCTCCCCGATCTACCACGGAGAGAACGGGGTACGCACTTTGAAGGAGCTGGCGCGCAGCTATCTGACGATCACCAAAGATCTGACGCGGGTGATGAGTCGAATCAAGGCCGTGTACCGAAGCTGGGCCATTCCCTGTGCCGGGGCAGCCGTGTATCGACCGCGCCATCGTGCGGAATGGTTAGCCAAGATCGTAGAACCGGGAGTTCGCCTGCGAGCCGAGCGGCTCTACCAGCAACTGGATGCGCTGGAGCCGTTGCGGCAGGGAGCGCGACGCGATCTGCTGGTGGAGAGCCGCAAACATCATGCGGTGAAATTACTGCGTCAGATTCCTTATCTGGGTCCGATTCGTTCCGCCTTGCTGGTTGCGCTGCTGGAGACACCGCATCGTTTTCGCACCAAGCGACAGCTGTGGGCCTATAGCGGATTCGGACTCGAGACTCACGACAGCGGCGAATACCGCTTTGTGAAAGGGCAACTGCGACGAAACCGGGAGCGAGTCACCGTGCTAGGCCTGAACCAGAACCACAATCACGATCTGAAAAATATCTTCAAGAGTGCCGCGATATCCGCCAGCACTCGACCAGGACCGTTCCAGGAGTTTTACGCCGGGCTTCTGGCTAAAGGGAGGAGGCCGGCGATGGCGCGTCTCACCCTGGCACGGAAGATTGCAGCGATCACTTTGACGATTTGGAAGAAAGGAGTGTGTTTCGACGCCAACGAATTACATCGGCAAGCAGCTTGAGCGTCTCTGGCAGAGAGCTCGTTCCATTTTCCTGGGTGGTGGTCGGTTCTTGAGACGCTCGGTTCGAGGGGAGTATCAGATAGCTGGTTCGACCCTGTGTGCTTCGGCACCGAGTCACCGTTCTCACGCTATGCCCCCTCGGAGAACCAGAAATAGCGATAGGCTACGAGCCTCGGATAGAACCATGGTTGCCACGAAATCGAATCGCTTGCCAAGTTTCAAGAATCGACGGCGCTGTCACCACGAGACAATGAAACCGAGGGAACGGAAGAGCAATCCAGAGAAGAACCTCTCGAGCGATCGAGGGCCATATCTGCAAACAGTGGGCTGGATATCGAGACAAAAAACTTCTCGGCTACCAGCCGAAGGAGAAGCTTTTTTGTTGACATCCCCTTTTATAGAACCAGCTATCTCAGAGCGAGGTAGGTGCCCTGGCGCAAGGCATCGTTAAGATTGTTATAAGCATTGGGGAACCTCAGGGCCTAAAGCCCCTCATTTTTGGATTTATCTTATGTCGCCTAAAGGGGCGACCCACAAGGCTCTGCTGTCGAATGGCTTGCTCGAACCTCTGAACTGCGTGACACTTTCCTGCCGTAATCAAAAAGCTACGAAAAGAAGAATCCTGGGAGCCCCCTTCTATGAAGAGCCATTGGTCTTCGAAGCTTTCTCGCCGTTTTTTTTTCTGCTGGGTCATCGCGACTGTCATTGCACTCAGCAACGTAGCGCTTCCCGCGCGGGCGCAAGCACCGCAAGAAGAGAAAACTTCGCCTGCCGCTGCGGCGCAGTCTGGGACGCAGAATCCAGAGCCAGGGCCGAAGATTCAGCCTGGGACATCGCGGCCAAAGATCGGAGTTGCGCTGGAAGGTGGCGGGGCGCTGGGCTTGGCGCATATCGGAGTGCTGCAGTGGTTCGAGGATCATCACATCCCGATCGACTATATTGCTGGGACGAGCATGGGCGGATTGGTGGGCGGCTTGTATGCCACGGGCAGGAGCCCTGAGGAACTCAAGGAAATCGTCGCTGCGCAAAATTGGGACATCATCATCGGCGGTGACATTCCCTACCAGGACTTATCGTACCGGCGCAAAGAAGATCTGCGCTACATCCAGAATTCTCTGAAGCTGGGACTGAAGCATGGGCTCTCGACAGCTTCGGGGCTGAATTCTGGAACCGAAATTTCTCTTCTAATCGACCGCGAGACGGTGTCCTATCCGAATCTGGAATCATTTGACCATCTTCCGATTCCCTTCCGTTGCGTGGCGACCGATCTCGTTTCCGGCAAAGAAGTGGTCTTTTCGAGCGGATCGTTGCAACAAGCTCTGCGCGCAACGATGTCGATTCCCGGAGTTTTTTCTCCCGTTCGAGATGGCGATAAAGTCTTGGTGGACGGCGGCCTCGTCGGAAACCTGCCCACGGACGTGGTTAAAAAAATGGGCGCGGACATCGTGATCGCAATTCACTTGGAAGTGGCGCCAGCCGATCCCAAAGAGATTCAGTCACTCTTCAGCGTGCTGGGACGGTCTGTGGACGTTGTGGTCCTCGAGAGCGAGCTTCGCGGTCTGCAAAAGGCAAACATCATCGTCACCGTGCCTCTCCAGAAATACAACGGCTTCCAATACGACAAGGCGCCGGCGATCATCCAGGAAGGCGTACAGGCGGCGGAAGAAGAAAAGGTGGTGCTGTCACGCTTTTCCGTCAGTGACGCCGAATGGAACGCTTACGTGGCGGCCAAAAACGCACGGATTCGAACGGAAGTGCCCACACCGCAGTTTGTCGAGGTCCAAGGGACCACTCCTCGCGCCGCGCAACAGATCGAGCGATTCCTGAACCGGCTGGTGGGGCATCCCATCGACAATGGCGAACTGAACCAGCTTTTGACCCGGCTCACGGGAATCGGCAAGTATGCGTCAGCGGATTTTGGCTTTGTGACGCGCGATGGCCAGAGCGGCCTGGTCGTTACGGTTCACGAATACAGCTACACTCCGCCCATTCTGCAGCTCGGCTTTGCGATCGACGGCACAGAAGGCGACGATGTGACCTACACGCAGCTCGCGCGCATTACATTCATGGATGTGTGGGGCTATCGCTCGGAATGGCGCACCGATCTGCAGTTCGGAAACGAGTACGGAATCGAGACCGAGCTCTATCGGCCGTTTACGGCAAGCAGCAAATGGTTTTTCGCCCCGCGCGGAGAAGCTACGGACACTTCATTTAAGGTGTTTCACCGGAGCACTCCACAAGCGATTTACCGCTTCTTCCGCGACGATGCAGGAATCGACGTGGGCTACGGTTTCAGCCGGTTTACGGAAATCCGTGCAGGATACGAAGTGGGGTATTTCAATCCCGATCTGCGGATTGGCGCGCAACTTTTCCCCCGCAACAATGGCCGCTTTGGAGATACGCGCCTTCGCTTTGTCACCGATCGTCGCGACGATTTCATTGCTCCGCGGCGCGGTTATAGCGTGCAGGCGACATTCCGCTGGTACGACACGAATCCGGGCGCGCGCGACGCGTTTCCGGTGATGGAAGCGCAGGCCGAATACTTCGAGCCCATCACGAAAGCGGGATCGATTTTCGTCATCGCTCAGGGCGGCACCACTTTTGGGTCGAATAACATTGGCGTACCGCAATTCTTCCTGGGAGGGCCGTCGCGCTTGAGCGCTTACGGAACGAACGAGCTCTTCGGCAATCAGTACTACTATTTCCGGGCCGGCTATTTGCACGACGTTCTGACCTTGCCGCCGTTCGTGGGAAAGGATGTGTACGTGATTGGGGCGTATGAGTTTGGAAAGATGTACAACGCTCCGAATGCCAGCAAGTTTCCGAACGATGCGGCGCTCGGTTTCCTGGCGGAAGTGTGGGCGACACGGGGCATGCGAAATGGTTTTTTGAGTTGGGGCATGTTTTTTAGTGCGATGGTGACGCGGCGCCGCTAAGAAAGACTAAGAGAGAGCCCCCCACTTCGGTCCCTTCGTTTCTCAGGGCGGGCGGGATGACAGGAGAGAGGGCGGCGGGATTGAACGAAGTTTAGAGATTCGGGGCCCAGGGAGAGCAGCAGATGAAGGAAATCAGCGAAGAGGTGACGCTCGAGGGTCACATCATCGACTCGTGGACGCTGCCGAAAGTGTTTGACGCGGTGATGGATTTGGGCGGCTCGTTCGACTTGGAGGAAATTCGAGTGGGCCGGAAGAAGGATGAGACTTCGTTTGCGCGCTTGAAGGTGATGGCTGCGAGCGAAACGCAACTCGACAGCATCCTGACGGCGCTGCAGCAGTTCGGCGCGGTGCTGGTTTCGCGTAATGACGTGCGGACGGAACCGGCGCCTTGTGACGGCGCTTTGCCAGACGGCTTTTATTCGACGACGCATATGCCGACCGAAGTGCGGCTGAACGGGAAATGGGTGCCAGCGGCGGGAACGGAAATGGATCTCGTGATCCTGGTGGATCGGGCGAAGGCGGGCGCGCGAATGGTTCCGATGGCCGATGTGCGAAAGGGCGACGCAGTGGTGGTGGGACATGAAGGCATCCGGGTGATGCCGCTCGAGCGGCCGAGGGAGCGCGAGATTTTTTCGTTCATGGCGAATGATGTTTCCTCCGAGCGGCCGAAGCTGCTGGTGATCGAGGAGATCGCGCGGCAGATGCAGGAGACGCGGGCGCGAGGCGGAAAAATTCTGGTGGTGGCGGGGCCGGCGATCGTTCACAGCGGCGCGGGGCCTCGTCTGGCGGCGATGATTCGCGCGGGATTCGTGCAAGTGCTGTTCGGCGGAAATGCTATTGCGACGCATGACGTGGAAAGCGTGCTGCTGGGGACGTCTTTGGGGATGGCGTTGCGCAACGGGCAGCCGGTAGAGGGAGGGCATCGTCATCATATGCAGGCGATCAACGCGATCCGGAGGGCGGGTTCGCTGCGGAGGGCGGTTGAGGACGGAATTTTGCGCGAAGGAATCATGTACGAGTGCATTAAGAACGATGTGGAGCTGGTGCTGGCGGGTTCGGTGCGCGACGATGGGCCGCTCCCCGACGTGATCATGGATATGGCTGAAGCGCAGCGCCGGATGCGCGAGGCGGTGAAGGGCGTGACGATGGCGCTGATGATTTCGACAATGTTGCACTCGATTGCTACGGGGAATCTGTTGCCGGCTTCGGTGAAAGTGGTGGCGGTGGACATCAATCCTGCAGTGGTGACGAAGCTGGCGGATCGGGGAACGTTTCAGGCGCTGGGGTTAGTAACGGATGCGGAATTATTTGTGCGCGAGCTAGCGCAGGCGCTGAAGATTTAGGGGTGGTGTTTGTTTCGCGCAGGGCCAGTCGAATGGGCGAACGTTCATGTTAAAATTGACGTGGAGAGTAATGGATGCCGGCGTTGAGACGGAATTATCTGTGCATGTGGGTGGCGGGCGCGATGCTTTTCTCGATTGCGGCGAGCGGTGCGCGCCTCCAGGCATCTGACGCGTCGTCTAGAACGGCGGCAGAACATTCTCTGCAGCTTTACAACACACACACCAACGAGAAAATCGATATCGTTTACCGGCGCGGGGATCAATACATACAGAGCGCGCTGGCGAAGCTGGATTATTTTCTGCGCGACCACAACACGAATGAGGTGCGGCATTTTGATCCGCGTCTTTACGATATTCTGTCTGACCTGACTGCGTCGGTGGGGCATCCGGGCGGCGAGATTGATATTGTGTGCGGGTACCGGACTACTTCTACGAACGCGGCGCTTCGCGAGCATACCATTGGCGTGGCGAAAAACAGCCTTCACATTCAGGCAGAGGCGATTGATTTGCGAATGCCCGGGGTGAATACGTTAAAGCTGCGTAAGGCGGCGCTGGCTTTGGCGCGCGGCGGCGTTGGTTATTATCCACATTCGGATTTCATCCACGTGGATACCGGGCGCGTGCGGCAATGGTGCTTTGATTGTCCTACCAGTTTGATTAATGGAGATTGAGTCGAGGTCAAAAGCCTCAGGTCATCTTCAGGTGAATCCCGATCCAAAATCGATCGGGAGGGACCTGAGCTACGGCGCATCACGGTTTCGCTTGAAAACCGATTATTGAAGAACGCTCCGCCTGCCTGCTAACCCGGATACGGATACCCTTGCTGCAAAACCAGGTCGAGGGCCGCATCGTGCCCATAGATGTCGTCGTAAAAATGGACGAGCCCATCCTCCGGCACGATGACTGTGCCATACAGAATTAGCACAGGAATCGGGTGCGCGAGATTTACCTGCTGGGTGGCATCCCCCTTCATCGCTGCGCGAACGCGATCCATATCCCAGCCGGAATTATTGCGTAAGACGAACGCTGCTAGATCGGCAGGCCGCTCGAGGCGAATGCAACCGTGGCTGAAATCGCGGCGGGAGCGGGAGAAGAATTCCTGCTCGGGAGTGTCATGCATGTAGATGTTGAAATTATTCGGGAAGATAAATTTCACGAGGCCGAGCGAATTCTTGGGACCCGGCTTTTGACGGATGAAGAGTTTGCCGGCGCGCAACTGCTCGAGCACATCGCTCGATACGGCTCCCGAGGCGACGACCTGCTGCCGACTGTCAACCACTTCGAAGCCTTTTTTTTCGAGATAGTCGGGGTCGCGAGCGATGCGTGAAAAGAATTCGGCGCGAGCGATCGAGAAAGGAACGCTCCAGTAAGGACGGAAGACGAGGTACTCCATCCTGTCGACGAAAATGGGCGTGTCGTGGTCGTAGGCTTTGCCTACAACAACGTTCATTGTGACGGCGACTTTGAATTTCTCGTCGTAGGCGCGAAGGCGAAACTCGGGGATATTCGCGACGATCGGCGACGCACCGTAGGAGACAGGAAGCCAGCGCCAGCGCTCGAGAGTCAGTTGCATCTGCCGGACTCGCACGCTGAGCGGCACATTCAGATCGGCGAGGGTTTGCGCGCCGATTCGGCCATCGGGCTCGCGGCCGTGGCGCTGCTGAAAATTCTTGATGGCTTCAACGAGCGGACCTTGATAGATCGTGGCGTCAGGCGGAATCACGGCGTTGGCCGGAAGGTCACCTACGAGGCGGAGCTTTTGAGCGAGTTGAGAAATGCCGGCATAGGCGTCACCGGGTGCGATCGTCTTTTTAGGAATGGGGAGCTTGCTGTCGTCGGATTGTTTAGCGAGTGCAAGGTAAGAGTGGAGGGCTTCGAGGGTGCGCCTGTAGCCGGGGTAGGGCGGTTCGACTTGAGCTAGAGCGGCGGTCACGTCTGCACCGTCGACTACGTGGTCCTTCAGGAAATCGGGCAAGTCGTACTTCTTGGTCTCGACGTCCAGCCCGAAGTCGAAATGCTTGGGGTTCACTTTGCCGATATGAAGATCGGAAATATATCGCATCACGCAGATGGTTAATGCGACGTCGAATCGCAGGGCGTCGGCTTCGGTGGGCTGCGCCGCAGCAGGCTTTAATCGTGCGAGGCGGGCGCTCCAGCGTGGGCCATCGTAATCGTCTGGCGTGAGGCCCTTCTCTTCGGCCTGTTGGATCAGGGCGATGATCTGCAGCGCCTGCGGCGACGGTTGCATGCCACGAACCCATGGCAGCGCGTAACCATAAGAATCGTAAAATTTCTGCAGGTGCTTGGTGTAATCGCTGAAATTGGGCCAGCGAAGGTCGGGGAGATTGCCCGTTTGAACGATGGCCTGCAAGGTCGCCCGGCTTTCGGGGCTGATCTGTTGCGGCGGCGCGGCGGTGGAGACGGATTTGGACTGCGATTGCTGGCGGCGGCCCGATCCGATGGCGCCGCAGCACAGCAGGGCGACGACCGCTACGGAGAGCGCGAAACGCAACGTATTCGAAAGCTGACGATGGTCCATCGAGCGCCTCCTGACGGAATTGCGAAGACTATGAGCCTGAGGTCTGTGAATCGGAAGCGACAAGGTACCACAACAGCAGGCAGAAAATCGCGGAGTGAGGTTATTCGGGCGGTGCGATCAGCGTGCGCGCACCAGACATGATCCGTTGGTTTGATTTTCGCAAGACTAAACCGGGCTTGTAGTTGTGGGTTACGCTTGCGGCCAGTTCCAGTGTTGGATTTCGGGTTTGTCTATGCCTTCGGTGTACGCATAGTTGATGCTTTCGATGATCTGCGCTTTGAGCCACTCCTTGAGGTGGGCGCCCGGGGCTTGCAGGCGAGGAACGCGGTCGATTACATCGATCGCGAGCGTGAAGCGGTCGATCTGATTGCGAATCGCTAGCTCGAGAGGAGTGTTGATGTTGCCTTTCTCTTTGTATCCACGGACATGGATATTTGAGTGGTTCGTTCTGCGGTACGTGAATTTGTGAACGAGCCACGGGTAGCCGTGAAAATTGAAGATCACCGGTTTATCAATGGTGAAGAGCGAATCGAAGTCGCGGTCCGAAAGGCCGTGCGGATGCTCGGTGTCGGGTTGAAGCCGGTACAAATCCACCACGTTGACGAAGCGAAGCTTCAGATCGGCGAAATGCTTTCGAAGAATCGCTGTGGCGGCGAGAGCCTCCTGAGTCGGAATATCACCTGCGCAGGCCATCACGACATCGGGTTCCGCGCCGTCGTCGGTGCTAGCCCAATCCCAGATTCCAATTCCCTTCGTGCAATGCACCACGGCCGCATCCATATCGAGATAGACCAGGTGCGGCTGCTTATCGGAAACGATGACGTTGACGTAATCCTGGCTGCGCAGGCAGTGGTCCGCAACGCTGAGCAGCGCAGTTCGCGTCCGGCGGCAGATAAATCCGCGTAATGTTCGCGCTCTTGTTGCTTACCACGTCGAGAAAGCCGGGATCTTCGTGCGTGAAGCCGTTGTGGTCCTGCCGCCAGACAAGCGACGTGATCAACAGATTCAGAGATGAAATAGGAGCGCGCCAGTCGATTTCGAGCTTAGCCTTTTCGAGCCATTTGGCGTGCTGGTTGTACATGGAATCGATGATGTGGACGAACGCTTCGTACGTATTCAGCAGGCCGTGCCGGCCGGTCAGGATGTAGCCTTCGAGCCAGCCTTCGAGCGTGTGTTCGCTGAGCATTTCCATCACGCGGCCGTCGGGAGCGATGTCCGTGCCGTCGGTGTCCTCTGGCTTGATTTCGGCGAGCCACGTTTTCAGCGTGGCTTCGTAGATGTCTTGCAGGCGATTGGACGCGTTTTCGTCCGGGCTGAACACCCGGAAGCAGCTCATGTTTCTGCGCATTACGTCGCGCAGAAATTTGCCGAGTGTTTCGGTCGGTGAGACTTCCTTCGTGCCAGGACTTTCAATTTGAATCGCGTAATCGCGAAAATCGGGAAGAGTAAGAGACTTGCGCAGCTTCCCACCGTCGGCGTGAGGATTAGCGCGTCATGCGGCGGTCACCTTTGGGCGCTAGTTCGCGAAGCTCCGGAATCAGCGTGCCACGCTCATCGAATAGTTCTTCGGGCTTGTAGCTACGCATCCACCGCTCGACGATGCGCAGATGCTCCGGATTCGTTTTCACTTCGGACACGGGTACCTGGTGGGCTCGCCAGAAGCCTTCCACGCGGTGCCCGTCCACTTCTTTCGGGCCGGTCCAGCCCTTGGGCGAGCGGAGGATGATCATCGGCCAGCGGGGACGGTCGGGCTTGCCAGTGCTGCGCGCCTTTTTTTGAATGGCGCGAATTTCCTGGACGCAGGTTTCGACAGCCGCCGCCATCGTCTGATGCATCACCTCGGGATCGTCTCCCTCGGCCTCGACTACATGTGGCGTCCAGCCGTATCCGAGGAGAAGATTTTTGAGTTCTTCTGATGTGATGCGAGCGAGGATAGTGGGATTGGCGATCTTGTAGCCGTTCAGGTGAAGAATCGGAAGCACTGCCCCGTCGCGAATCGGGTTCAGGAATTTATTCGAGTGCCATGAGGTGGCTAGCGGCCCCGTTTCCGCTTCGCCGTCTCCAACCACCACGCTGACGATCAGATCCGGATTGTCGAAGGCGGCTCCAAACGCATGAGAGATGCTGTAGCCAAGCTCGCCGCCCTCGTGAATCGAACCAGGAACTTCGGGAGTGCAATGACTGCCGAGCTGCCCGGGGAACGAAAAGGCGCGGAAGAGTTTGAGCATGCCCGCTTCGTCCTGGCTTTTCTCCGGATAAACTTCTGAATACCTGCCTTCGAGGTAGCAATTCGAAATCATCGCGGGCGCGCCGTGCCCGGGACCTGAGATGTAGATCATGTCGAGGTCGTACTTGCGAATCACGCGGTTCAGGTGGACCCATGCGAAGGTCTGCCCCGGATCGGAGCCCCAATGTCCCAGCAGGCGATTCTTGAAATGCTCCAGAAGGAGCGGCTTCCGGAGCAGCGGGTTATCGCGGAGGTAGATCATGCCGGCGCAGAGGTAGTTGCAAGCGCGCCAGTAGGCATCCATTTTGCGAAGCTCGTCGGCTGAAAGAACCTGCTGCCGTGGAGCGGTTTTCACTTTGCTCGTCTGAGGGGGCGTCATGGGAATGCTCCTTCGGCAAGATCGTTGGGCGCGATCTCGATTCTGCGAAACTGGCTCGATTTTTCCGCCGAATGCAGACACGCAATTTTCGCACATCTTTTATGTCTGGTATGTAAAAGTGGCAGATATGAATCAGCGAACCCTTCTGCCTACACGCGGCGGTCGGAGATGGGTAAAACAGATTCGAAGTGAAAGCGGCTTCCATCATGGCTGACGAACCGATTCTCGTTATCAATAGCGGGTCGTCGTCCCTGAAATTCGGGCTTTACGTCCAGCGCGATGGTGAGGAGCAGGGGGTGCTCGACGGATTGGCCGACGGCATCGGACGCGACAGCGGGAAGCTGGAATTGAAAGACGCGCAGAGCCGAACGCTGCGCTCCGAGAGTGTGCGCTTCGCATCCGAGGACGAGGCACTAAGCCACGCCGCGCGCTGGTTGGCGGAGATCTCAGAACTGAAGCCTGTCGCAGTTGGGCATCGTGTGGTGCATGGCGGCCCACATCTTGTGGCTCACCAGTTGATCACGCCGGCGGTGCTGGCGGAGCTACAGAGCTGCGTTCATTTCGCGCCGCTGCATATTCCTACAGCTCTACGACTTATCACAGCAGCCGAAAAGGCTTATCCACAGCTTCCGCAATTCGCATGTTTCGATACGGCTTTTCACACGACGATTCCCGGGGCGGGGTCGCGCTTCGCGCTTCCACGGCCGCTATTCGACGAGGGCATTCACCGCTACGGCTTTCATGGGCTCTCTTATGAATCCATCGTGCGTCAATTGGGGGCCGAATTGCCCAGCCGAACCGTCATCGCGCATCTCGGTAACGGTGCGAGCCTTGCAGCCGTGAAGGACGGGCGTTCGGTGGACACCAGCATGGGACTCACGCCAACAGGCGGAATTCCGATGGCGACGCGCAGTGGCGATCTCGACCCAGGCATACTTCTCTACTTGCTGCGCGTGAAGAAAATGAACGCCGATTCGCTCGAGCACATGCTGAACCGCGAATCGGGACTTACGGGAATTTCCGCAGGCAAAAGCGACATGCGCGATCTGGAATCCGCCGCAGCCGGCGGAGATCAGAAGGCACAAATAGCGATTGAAATATTTTGCACCGGGATTCGCAAAGTGATCGCCGCTTACGCGGCGGTGCTGGGCGGTCTCGACATGCTCGTCTTCTCTGGCGGTATCGGCGAACATAGCGCGCCTGTTCGCAGCAACGTTTGTAATGGCCTTGGCTTCCTGGGCGTTGCGATCGACGATGCCGGCAACCAATCAAACGCGAGCACGATTTCGACTAAAGAAAGCACGGTCAGCGTCCGCATCGTCCCGAGCCAGGAAGACCAACAAATTGCTCGCCACTCGCGCGCTTTGTTACGTGGGATGTAAGCGCAGGACTTTCACGCGTACGACGATTTCTGCCACCACCGAGAGGACAGCGAAAGACCGTTGACCTTTGCCTCCGTTTGCTACAGGATTCGCTACCAGCGAGCAATTGCTACACGTGACACCCTTTCGGCCAAAATCCAACTTAGGCGAACCTAAACCCGGAGGTCACAGCCGTGACACACTTCTCCATCAACCGGTCAATTCCGCTTTGCATGCGTTCCCTGAATTTGCTGCTTGTTGCGATATGCGCCTTCACCATTGCTGGATGTGGGAAAGGCGGAAAGTCCGGCAATGAGATCCGCGTCGGCGTCGTGATGCCTATCACGGGCCGGGAAGCGAAGCCCGGACAATATCAGCGCGAGGGCATCGAACTGGCTATCAAACAGATCAACGACAGCGGCGGAATCATGGTGAAGGAAAAAGGGAAAAAGCTTCCGGTGAAGGAAGTTTTCTATGACGACGCCTCGGACCAGGCGAAGTCCGCCGGGCTCGTGGAGCGCGCGATGACCACCGACGAGGTGACGGCGGTGATTGGCGGATACTCGACCGCTCTTGGCGAAGCCGAATCGGTAATGCCGGACCGTTATCAGACGCCCTGGATTACGCCAGGAGCAGCAGCAGCGCACATCTTCAGCCGGGGCTACACGTATACGTTCGGCACACTGAGCTCTACCGAACTCCTTGGCTATACGACCGGAGAATTTCTGGGTAGCCTCATGGACGCAGGCAAGCTCAAGAAGGATCTTGCCGTCGCTCTGGCACTTGAGAACACCGACCACGGCGTCGAATACGGGGAGGGCATCCAGCGCTGGAGTCAGGAGCACCAGGGATACTTTCACGTTGTTTTCAGTGAGAAATTTGATCTGGGCGGAACCGACTTTTCAGGTCTTCTGCAGAAAGTGAAAGGCTCCAAAGCGGATATCTTCCTGGCTGATGCTCACTTGCAGGATTACATCACCATGGAGCGGCAGTACATCCAGAGCGGGATGTATCACCAAATGATCAGCTATGGGGCGCGAGGGCCTGACCAAGATGCGCGAAAGGCTCTGGGCGACGCGACGAATTACATTTTCGCCGGGCTATGGTGGTCAAAGAAATTGCCCTATCCGCAAGTGAAGAAGTTCGACGCCGATTACCAAGCATTTGCGGGGCACGAGCCGGATTCATACTACCCGGCCCCGGCCTATGACGCGATGCGAGCCCTCGCTATGGCTATCGAGCAGGCAGGTAGCCTCAACAAGACGGCCATCCGCGATGCACTGAAGAACGTTGAGCTGAAAGATTCGCTGATGCCGGGCCAAGTGCTTCGCTTCGGGAAGACGGGGCAGGTGGAATTGCCGTTCGTTATAGTGCAGAACAAGCCGGACGACAAGTCCGACATCGTTTATCCGAAGGACGCGGCCACGGGAGAAGCAGTCGCTCCGAAGCCCCGGAAGTAGTTCAGCCCCACGATGAACATCGTCGATTTTCTGAATCTGCTGGTGGCAGCGGTGCTGCTAGCCGGCGTATACGCCGCGATGTCGGTAGGGATGACCATCATCTACGGCGTCCTGAAGATCGTGAATCTTGCACACGCGGGATTCCTGATGCTGGGCGCCTATTTTGTTTATGAGCTGTATACCCGGTTTAACGTCGATCCCTTGCTCGGAGTGATTCTTGCGTTTCCCGTATTTTTCTTGATTGGAGTTGCGGTCTACTGGCTTTTGGTGCGCCGCATCCCGCGGTCGGATCAGCCCACCTTGGCCTCACTTCTTCTTCTCTTCGGGCTTTGGCTCGTGCTTCAAAATTTGGGGTACTTGATCTGGGGCAATGGCGATCATGCGATTCTGACGCCGAGAACTTTCTCCACTCTTCAAATCGGCCCAATTGTTTTTCCGACAGTGCGGCTGGTGGTTTTCGGAGCAGCAGTCGCTTCACTGGCGGGCCTGGAATTTGCTTTGCATCGAACGTGGTTCGGCAGGGCGATTCGCGCGCTGATGCAGAATAGTGACGCGGGACGCATCGCCGGCGTAAACGTGGACCGCACGGCGCAAGTAGCTTTCGGCATCGGCATCGCTTTCGCCGGAGCTGCCGGAGGACTGCTGGCCATGATGTACTCCTTCACGCCGGATTTTGGAGGGTCGTTTCTGCTTCGTGCGTTTGTCATTATCGTTCTAGGAGGGCTTGAATCCTTCGCGGGCGTGGCCGTGGGCGCATTAATTCTGGCGCTTGTGGAAACTTTTAGTATTTTGGTAATTCCGTCCGGATACCAACCGGCGATTTCATTTTCTCTGCTTGTGCTTGCGCTGGTGATACTTCCAGATGGAGTGGCTGGACTCTGGAAGAAGCGGCAGCGCTTGGCATGAAGCAGAATGCGGCTGGGAATAAGCCTTCCGTTTCGAGGTTCGTGGCAATCGCCCCGCCTCTTGTTCTTCTTCTCGTTTTGGCCTTGGTTCCGCTGGTTGACCCTGGGCCTAACACCATTCGGCTGATGTTTATCTCGCTGGTGTGGATTACCGCCAGCGTCGCATGGAATATTCTGGGTGGCTTCGCAGGGCAAGTTTCGTTCGGCTTTGCGGTGTTTTACGGTCTCGGTGCCTACGCCACGGCGATCTCACTCAATGCGGGGGTGGACCGCCTATCCTCCCTGGCGTTGGCAGCGTTCGTGGGCGCGATCATTTCGCTCCTGGTAGGTCTGCCTACATTTCGGCTGCGAGGGCCGTACTTTGCGATTGCGACCATTGGTGTAAGCGAAGCTGTGCGTGTGGTGATGACAAATCTTGCCGTGACCGGCGGTGCAAGCGGTTACCGTATTGCCGAAAAAGGCGCCTTCAATCAGCATCTGCATTTCTATATGGCGCTGGGCCTTGCTGCAGGAGCTGTGGCCATATCGATGCTAATCAGACACTCCAAGCTTGGCCTCGCGCTGATCTCTATTCGCGAAGACGAAGATGCAGCTTCCGATCTCGGCGTGAATCCCTACGGAACGAAGCTGCTGGCTCATGCGCTCGCCGCCGCTCTCGCGGCCGCAGCGGGCGGCGTTTATGCCGGATACTCGGCGTTCGTTCATCCGAACGGCGTTTTTGGATTTGACATCAGCGTCGCGATCCTCCTGATGCCCATCATCGGAGGGATAGGAACTGTC
Organism: uncultured Acidobacteriota bacterium; assembly: GCA_963721825.1. GTDB lineage: Bacteria > Acidobacteriota > Terriglobia > Acidiferrales > UBA7541 > Palsa-295. The sequence continues at coordinate 16,619 of CAVRLE010000018.1, forward strand.
TGGGGACCCGTGATCGGCGCCGTCGTATATGGTCTGGTGCAGGAGGAGTTGATTGCTTCGTTTCCTCAATTTCACCTTCTGCTTTACGGCGCACTACTGATTCTGATTATTTTGTTTGAGCCCGGCGGAGTGCTTGGATTGATCCACCAATTATTCCGCTTCGTGAAAGCGAGGACCGGCGTTGGCGCCCATACTTAAACTCGATCGCCTTTCGAAAAACTTTGCCGGACTCGCCGCCGTGAAGGATGTGAGTTTCGAAGTGGAAGAAGGAGGGCTGTTCGGCCTCATCGGGCCGAACGGAGCCGGCAAGACGACTCTGCTGAGCATCATCGCAGGCTCGATCCAACCCACGTCCGGATCGATCGTGTTTCGGGGACACGAAGTATCGGGAGCGAAGCCTTATCACGCCGTCCGCGCCGGAATTGTGCGAACGCATCAAATTCCGAAACCTTTTCGAGGGCTTTCAGTGCTCGAAAACGTGGAAGTGGGGCTCCGTTTTGGCCGCAGCAAACGATCGGTGGATGAAAAGAAAACCGCGATGGAATTTCTAGAGCGGGTGGCACTGGCTCACCTTTATCTCATGCCTGCTTCGGCGCTGTCGGTGGGCGATATGAAGCGGCTGGAATTGGCGCGAACCCTTGCGGCGCGCCCGAGCCTTTTGCTGTGCGACGAAGTGTGCAGCGGACTCACGCAGACGGAAGCGGCGTCGATCCTGGAACTTTTGTGCGACATCCGCCGCGCCGGCACATCCATCCTTTATGTTGAACACAATCTCAAAGCCATCATGTCGATCTGCGATCGCGTGATCGTGATGAATTCCGGGCAGAAGCTCGCCGAGGGGCCTCCCGAGGCCGTGCAGAATAACCCCGCGGTGATCGAAGCTTATATCGGCAAGGCGGCGCACAAATAGATGGCAGAACCTCAAAATCCGGAGCGATTGCTCAAAGTTGAAAACTTGGACGTGGGTTACGGAGCGACTCGCGTTGTTTGGGAGGTTAGCCTGGAAGTCGACCGTCGGCAAGTCGTCAGCCTCATCGGGCCAAACGGCGCCGGCAAGACGACACTGCTCAAGGCGCTCGCGGGATTGCTGCCTGCACGAAAAGGAAAAATCATCTTCGACGGAAAGGACGTCTCGTCCGAGCCGGCGCATGAACGCGTGCAACACCATCTCTCACTCGTTCCGGAGGGCCGCCAATTGTGGGCGCGCATGACGGTGGAAGAAAATCTCCTGATGGGAGGATTTCCATCGCATCTCCGTTCGAAGGCTCACTCGAATTTGGAACGGATCTACGAACTCTTTCCGAGGCTGAAAGAGCGCCGCAAACAGCTCGCGGGAACCCTTTCAGGGGGCGAGCAGCAGATGTGCGCGATCGGGCGGGGGTTGATGGCTGAACCGCTGCTCCTGCTGTTGGACGAGCCGTCGCTGGGGCTGGCGCCCATCATGGTCGATCAAGTCTTTCAGCTGGTGCAAAGAATTGCGAAGGAAGGCGTCACGATTCTGGTCGCTGCACAGAACGCGGATTACGCGCTGGAAATTTCCCAACGCACCTACGTGATGGAATGGGGCCGCATCACGCTCGAAGGGCCGAGTGAAGAGCTTCGATCCAGCGACCACGTTCGCCGCGCCTACCTTGGTGCCACTGCTTAAGACTCTCTTGAGGGTGAAGAAAGAGTGATTGTTGAAAAAAACGGCGGAGAGCTGAACTTCTTTTGGTGGAGCCGACGGGGTTCGAACCCGTGACCTCCTCGATGCCATCGAGGCGCGCTCCCAACTGCGCTACGGCCCCACGTTTCAGCTTGGTTGAATAATTTTATAGCATCCCGGTTCTGAAAGCACGAAAACAATCGCGCTACTTGCGAGTCTTGTACCAGACGTAGCCGAGGGTGAAGAAAACCGAGGCATTGTAGCCGGGGTTTTGGTTGCCAATGCTGGCGTTGGAGTGATGGACAATGTCCATTTCGAACGTGACGGCGCGGCTTTGGCGCGTGAAGAGGTGAAAGCCGAGATCGATCTGCGGCGTGAAGTTGATGGTCGACGTATCGCCCGGCGGAATATTGGCGCGGGTGAAGAGGGCGCCACCGGCCACTCCAAAGAACGGCGAGACTTTTTGGAAGTACGTGAAGTTCCATTCCCAGAGGAAAGGCTTGATGCTGCCGCCGTAGATGCCGCGATTGGGCGTAAAAACAATGTAGACAGGTATCACTTCGACGGCCCATTCGAAATTGCCCCGCAGGATTCCCGGCAGGTGTTCTCCCGTGAGAACCAGGCCGCCACGGCCACCGGCGACTAGAAACTGCGTATTGTCAGACTTACCGAGGCCGTCGCCACCGCCAGCGAAGACCCCCAGTTCCCAAGTGCCGCGCGTAAGGGAAGATGAGGGCATACCTTGCGCGGCCGCCGCCGATGTGATGAGGAGAGTCAACATTGCGACGATCGAAATTTTCATGTGGCCTCGCTGGCTGTGCGGTTGATGACGAATCAGAGAGGGTAAGGCAGGTGCGTGAACCGGTCAAGCGTTGTGCCGTCGGCGCGCACGTTGGTCGAGAATAAACGAGCGGATCGAGTGGCCTACTGAAGAATCACGAAGGATTTCTGCCTGTGTCGGCTTAGAATACGTGCCCCATGGCGAAAATTACTTTTCTTGGCGCGGCCGGCACCGTTACAGGGTCTAAGTACCTCGTGGAAGCGGAGGGCAAGCGCTTACTGGTGGACTGCGGCTTGTTTCAGGGTTCGAACGAGCTCGAGCAGCGAAACTGGAACAACCCGCCCGTTGATCCCGCGACGATCGATTGGGTGGTGCTGACGCATGCGCACATCGATCACACCGGTTACGTGCCGAGGCTGGTGCACCTCGGCTACCGAGGGCCTTTCTATTCCAACGCAGCGACCAACGAACTGTGCCAACTCCTGCTTCCCGACTCGGCCCACCTGCAGGAAGAGGACGCGCAGTACATCGCGAAAAAAGGCTACAGCCAGCACAAGCCGCCGCTTCCGCTTTACACTGTTGCGGAATCGCAAGCGGCGCTGAAACAGTTCAGCGAAATTCCGCGCGCGCAGCCGTTCACAATCAGCCCGCAATTTTCCGTGAAGCCGCACGACGCGGGGCACATTCTCGGCTCATCCTGGCTCGAGCTGACAATCACGGAGAACGGGAAGCAAATTCTCGTAGTGTTTTCAGGCGACATAGGCCGCTACAACCAACCCATTCTGAAAGACCCGGAGCCGCCGAGCCGCGCCGATTACCTGCTTTGCGAATCGACGTATGGCGACCGGGATCACCCGACCGGCTCGGTTGCGGACGAGCTTGCGAGCGTTATCAACGACACGGTGAAACGTGGCGGAGTGATCGTGATTCCCGCCTTCGCTGTGGATCGCACGCAAATGCTCATGTACTACTTGCGCGAACTCGTAGACCAGAAACGGATTCCCGTGCTGCCGGTTTACGTGGATAGTCCCATGGCCATCAACGTGACGGACCTATACATGCGTCATCCCGAAGATCACGATTCCAACTACACAAATGAAGAGCAGCACGGGCTGGGCGATCCGCTCAATATGAAGCTCGTTCATCTGACGCGCACGGTGGATGACTCAAAGAGGATCAACAACGTAACGACCTCATGCATCATCGTTTCCGCCAGTGGCATGGCTACGGGCGGACGCGTGCTCCATCATCTGGCAAAGCGATTGCCAGACCCGCGTAACACCGTGCTGCTCGTGGGCTATCAGGCGGACGGAACCAAAGGCCGGGCGCTGCAGGATGGAGCGAAGTTCATCACTTTGTTCGGCCAACAGGTGCCGGTGCGCGCTCAAGTGGTTTCGATGGGGCAGCTTTCAGCACACGCCGGCAAAAGCGAATTGCTGCGATGGCTCTCGGGATTTTCCGCTCCTCCCCGCCAGACTTTTCTAGTGCACGGCGAACCCATGGCGCTCAATTCCCTGCGCGACGCGGTGACAGCGCAATTCAAATGGCCGGTGACGATCCCAGCCTATCTGCAAACATTCGACCTGAACCCGATGTAACCGCCGGCCACTCACACTTCGAAATTAGAATTAATTCAAATCTACTTGACAGCGGGTGTACTATTCCGCGCAAATCCATTTGCGCGGAGGTGGGCCATGCAACGGCTCAGCAACCGCTTTTTTGTGCTTTTCTGCTGGTGTCTCTGCATCATGCCATTTACCGTTCCTCGTTGTGCCAGCGGGTTCCAATTCGGGAGAGATCTCTCCGGAATTTCCGGCAGGGCCTACGACGAGCAGACACAACAGATTTTGAGCCGGGTGGAAGTCACCTTGCGCGGCGCAGGTGGGATGATGCAAGCGCAGGTGGTGACCAACGAATCCGGCAGATTCGACTTCGGCAATCTCGCGCGCGGCGACTACCAGATTGAAGCCACGATGAGCGGTTATCAGCCGTATAGCGCTGCTGTCAATGTCGGCGGGGGCGAGAGCCAGGGTATGACGATCTATCTGAAACGTGTGCCTCCAAGCCAGGAAACCTCCAGCGGTTCAACTGTGTCGGCACACGAGCTTTCGATGCCGAAAAAGGCGCGGGACCTGGTGTACTCGGGCAAACAAAAGGTTTACTACGCAAAGAATCTGGACGGCGGCCTCAAGGATTTTCAAGATGCAGTTGTTATCGCGCCTGATTATTACGAAGCGTACTACCAGATCGGCATGACGTATCTTGAACTCGCGAAGCGCGATGACGCCGAGAACAATTTTCGTAAATCGGTGCAGTTAAGCAAGAACACGTACGGCGAACCAGTGATTGGAATGGGAACGATGCTGCTCGACAAAGCCGATAATGCAGGCGGCGAAAAGATGATCCGGCGCGGACTGGAACTCAATCGGAATTTCTGGCTTGGTTACTACGAACTGGGCCGGGCTTGTCTTGCGGAGAATAATCTTGTGGACGCAAAAAAAGCGGGCGAACAGGCGCGGTCGTTGATGCCTAATGCCGCGATCGTTTACCGGCTGCTGGCGAACATCCACATGCGCGAGAAGGATTATCCAGCGCTACTCGATGATATTGATGCGTATTTGAAGATCAATCCCGATGGCCCGGCAGGCGCCCACGCGAAAGAAATGCGCGCGGAGGTGATTCAGAAGATTCGGGGCGAGAAAGTAGTATCGGAGAATGGCGCGCCGAAATGACCCGATGACGGGATGCTGCTAGTGAGTTGCGGCTTGCTGAACAAATGCAGGGACTTCCGTAAGACGGAAACCCATAACGAACATCGGATGTGGGGCTACACGTCCCCAACGTGCAAGTTCCCACTTGGCCCGCAGGAAGCGAATCTCAGGTTTCATGGAGACATCGAGAATCTGGCGTGTATCGCCACGATAAAACCGTTGCGGCATTTTCAATAGCGGCATTTTTCCCCATGCCTGTCCATCTTCAGAACCGTAAATCGAGATGTCCACGGACTCCTGTTCGATCTGGTCGCTAATTTCAATCCAGCACATGAAGGTGCGCGTGGCGCTCGAACTGATTTCGTGCGCTTCGCCTTCCCCATTGGCAGTGAGCTTCGTGCCGGGTCGAATCAGATCGAACTCCATCGCCATGCAGTCGTCTCCTCGATGAAACCTCGCGGATTTTAGCATAGGTGTCTGGCGGACGCGGAAAGCAAGGCGGGTTAGCTGGCTTTGAGCTTGGCCAGGCGCTCGGCGGCGGCCTGGAATGTTTTTTCCGTCTTGCAGAATGTGAAACGCAGGTGCGTGCGACCATCCGTAGGATCGCGATAGAAACTCGAGCCGGGAACAGCAGCGACGCCGATATCTTTCACCAGGTATTTTGCGAACGCGACGTCGTCCGTGAAGCCGAAGGCGCTAATGTCCGTCATGATGTAGTAGGCGCCGTGCGGCTTGAAGCATTGGAATCCCGCGCCGGTGAGGATGCCGAGGAGGCGATCGCGGCGGGCGAGATAATCCTTGGCGAGATTTTCGTAGTAGGTCGGGGGCGACTGGAGCGCCACGGCCCCCGCTGCCTGCAGCGGAGCGGCCGCACCTACGGTGAGAAAATCGTGCACTTTGCGAATCACCGAAGTAATTTCGGCCGGCGCGATGGCCCAGCCGACGCGCCAGCCGGTGACGCTGTATGTTTTCGAGAGTGCGTTGATTGTGATGGTGCGTTCGCGCATGCCGTCTAGAGTGGCCATGGAGATGTGCTTTGCGCCGTCATAAAGCATGTGCTCGTATATTTCGTCGGTTATTGCGAAAGCGCTCCACCGCACGCACAGATCTCGAATTTCTTCGAGTTCACTGCGAGTGAAAACCTTTCCCGTGGGATTGTTTGGGGTGTTGAGGATGATCGCTTTGGTGGCGGGCGTGAAGGCCGCTGCCAATTCATCCGGATCGAATGTCCAGTCCGGTGCGTGAAGCTTTACAAATCGCGGCTTCGCGCCCGAGAGAATCGCGTCCGGGCCGTAGTTCTCATAGAACGGCTCGAAGACAACAACTTCATCGCCCGGATTGATGATGGCCATCATCGACGACATCATCGCTTCGGTGGAACCGCAGCAAACCGTGATTTCGCGCTCGGGAGCAATGGCAAAGCCGCCGGTGCGCTCGAATTTCTCGGCGATGGCATTGCGCAACGATTTTGCTCCCCATGTGATGGCGTACTGATTGATATCCGCTTCGATCGCTTCCTGAGCGGCGCGCTTGATCTCGGCCGGTGCGGCGAAATCAGGGAACCCTTGCGAAAGATTCACGGCGCTGTACTGCAGGGCAAGGCGCGTCATTTCGCGAATCACGGATTCGGTGAACTGCGCGGCTTTGGCGGAAAGGCGCTCGCTAGTGGCGATGGCGCGTTCTGCTTTGATGGGGTTCATTCTGCGGCTGCGCTCCGTAGAGTTTGCGGTAAATGCCGGCGTTGCGCGTGACGATTTCGACGTACTCGCGAGTTTCAGTGAACGGAATCGAATCCACAAATTCCGCGATTTCGCGGTAGTGCTGCCCTTCGTTCCATTGCGCCACGCGCTCTTCTCCCGCATTGTACGCGGCCAGCGCGGATTCCACACTTCCGAAATCCTTTTGCAGTCCTGAGAGATAGAGCGTACCGAGGCGCACGTTGTAATCAGGGTCCACAAGGCGTCCGCGCGAGTATCCGACCTTTGCGCTGCGGGCCAGCCGCTTCGCGGTTTTGGACAGCAGCTGCATCAAGCCGTAAGCGTTCGCTCCGGAGCGCGCGTCAGGATCGAACGCCGATTCCTGCCGAATCAAACCGGCGGTGAGCGACGGGGCAAGGCCCACATGCGCCGACCATTCATGAATTGGCCCCGCGAACGGCATGGGGTACGCAGCGAGCCAGACTTCGCGCGGAACCGTATCGAAAGGGCGGGATTCAAGCTGAGTAAAAATCTGCCGTACAGCAACGATGGCGACTCCGCAGTGGCCGGCGGCGATCGCCTCCTGCGCCACTTCGAGCAGCAGGCGCGGCTCGCCCGTGGCGGCGTAGGCAGCCCGCAGCTCGAGTTCGGCGGAGGAATCGAACGCGATCGTGCGCAGCGCGTCGGCACGCGCCTGGCGATCGGCGGCGGCGGCCGGAATCGTGTCGCCCAAAGGCGCCGCCGGTGGAACGGCGGGAATCGTGTCGAGCACACTGGGATTCTCGAGACCACCACTGCCTAGACCGGCATTTCGCACTACTGCGAGGCTTTCGAAATAATTCTGCGGGTAGCGGGTCTGCAGTTTTCCGTAGTAGGCACGCGCCAGCGCGGGATTGTGCGCTTCCTCGGCGAGACGACCGAGCCAGTACAGCGCATCCGGCGTGAACTGCGAGCCGGGAAAACGGCGTAGATGCTCGGTGATCAGGTTCGCAGCATCGGGTGTGCGCTTCAGAACAGCGGTCCACGCAACGCGCCACTGCGCTGGAATGGCATCGGGCGACGTGGAAAAATTATCCGCGACGCGTTTGTAGTAGCCGGAGGCGCGGTCGCGATCGAGTTGCACCCAATAGTAATTTCCAGCAAGGAACAGCGCCTGCTCGGCCCAGCGGCTCTGCGGCGCGCGCGTCGCAGCGGATTCGACGGCCTGCGGCATCTGCGAATCCGGCGAGACGGTGCGGTAATACTGAGCCAGCGTAAAAAATCTCTCGGCGTCAACATCAGGATCGGCGACTCGGAGCGCACCGATGGCAGAAATTCCGCCGCCGAGCGCAACGCCGCATTCGAGAATCCGCAATTCCGCGCGCTCCTTATCCGCGCCCGAAAGCTGCGGCAGAAGTTGCGCATATTCGGTTCGCGCTTCGCTCCAGAGCCTGCCATTAAAAAGGGCACCCGCATGAACGACGCGTTCCTCAAGCGGCATTTCCTGATACCCGGATTTCAATGTGCTGCGAAGAAAATCAAGCTTCGCATTTGCCTGCCTTGCCTGCTCGGTGATTGGGTAGCGGAGGTAGAGCGACTGATAATCCTCGACCGCCTCAAGCGGCCGTCCTGCGTGTTCGCGAGCTTCGCCCCGCAAAAAAAGAAGTGCCGGCTTGCTCTTCGTCGCGGGGTAAGCGTCCAGAGCTTCGAGCGCTTGGTTCGGCTGGTTGAGCGCGATGGCGGCTCCAGCAAGAGATTCGAGTGCCTGGTCGGTCATCACTGAATCGGGAAAATCGGCGCGCAGCTGTTTCAATTGCGTCAGTGCGTCGGCCTGTTTGCTCAGCGCGATATTTGTCTCGGCGCTCCAATAGAGCGCGTAGTCGCGAAGGAGCGGGTCAGATTGCGCGCGGACGAGCCATTTGGCGGCGAGTCCGAAATTTGTTTTGGAGTAGTCGTAATAGCCGAGAGCGAGAGCCGCTCGCGTGCCATAAGATTCTCGACGAATTCTCATTCGCAAAAGCGCTGAGCTTTTCGTAGGCGCTCGCCGGATTTTTTTTTTTCAGCGCGCGCGAAAGATCTTCGAGGCGTTTCGCCGTTGCAGATGAGGCCGCAGGCTTCGGCGCAGTCGTGCCGCGTGCGCGCTCGCTCTTATGTGCGGGCGCTTGCTCGCTGATGGGGCTTTGGCAGATCGCGACGAAAATAAGCAATACCGCGGCAACGCCGAGCAGCGGGCTCGGTGGTTTCAGCGCGCGCGTCGATTTTAGTGCCGAAGGACGGGCGAGGGATACGGATATTCTCCGAGGGCTTCGGTATCGCCCTCGGCCAGAATTTCCACCATCCAGTGATGGAAGTAATCCACTGGCTGCTCCAGAATCGCGCGGAAACGGCGGTCGTATTCTTTACGGGCTTTATCGAGGTCACTGCGCAACCGAATACAGATGTCCTTGTGTTCGCGAGCCGCTTTCACATCTTTCGGCCGCAATAGTTTGATGTCCTGCATGGCCACTTTGGCTACTCGATTCGCGCGGCGGTGGAGATCCTGAATTTCGGGCGGCAGGCTCGCCACATTGAACGCCTGCGATTCCACAACGGCGGCCTGGTCGGCGACAACTTCCGCTTGCGCAGCTTTTTCCTCGACGGGAATGACTTCTGTTTCAAAGCGCGCCGCAGGGACGGTGACTCCTCGTAAACCGGCTCAGGCGCGCCTTCTTCATCGACTTCTTCTACCGCAGTGGCCGAAGCATGCGCACTGGCGATTTCCGCGGCGGCAGCATGTTCGCCATAACCCTCGTCATTGGCATCGCGCGGCTTGAGCGCGACGGCCACGAAATTCGAGAGCACGGAAAGCCCCGCGGCGAGAGCCGATGCGGACGTTTGAGCGCGCAGCATCGCAGGGAGCGCGTTACTTGGACGACTGGAGGAGCATGCAGCGACCAGATCCGCGTAAGCCTGATGAAGTTCGTCAGCGGTACGCTGCAATGGAGCCAGATTATCGCGCAACGCGCGCGAAACCGCTTCTTCCAGCGCTCTTTCGAGCGATTTTTGCCGCTCTTTCAATGAGATGACCGCCTATCTGCGATTATGAAAACGGTTGCGAGGAGTGTCAACTGGCATTCGGGTCGAGGCGTTCCTGAGCGTACAGCATTGCTCTCAGAAAAAGCACAGTTGAAAAGAAATCAAACGAAGCCATTTGTTTTCAGACCATTAGCGACTGGGCCGCACCCGCCAGCAGAGCCAGCAGAGATTGTCGGGAAATGTTAAAATAGACACTCCAACGGGGGCGACACGGTTTCGACGGAAGCTGTCGCGGCTCGAAGGCATGCCGGGCCCCACCTGCCCGCTATCGGGTGGAACAACACAACTGGCAACTCACAGTTGGCTCTCGCTGCCTAGATAAAACTAGCTAGCGCGTCTCCTTAACCGTCGCCTACGCGGTTGAGATGAGGCGTCACACAGTAGGCTGGCCGTCGCGTTTCGGTCCGTAATGCGGCGGTAAGATCATCGGACTAGCCGGGAGCGCGTCTTGCCCGCTCTGAGCTCTCCTGGTGAAACAATCGGAACGGGACAAGCATGTAGTCTTCGAGTTGCAAGGCTTTTCGGACGGGGGTTCGACTCCCCCCGCCTCCA